>OZ253480.1:0-1182500 GCA_965261895.1 uncultured Binatia bacterium (SeqCode)
CTCCGATGACAAGGCAGCACAAAATCGGTAGAATTCGTGCCTGTAACGAGCGGTATCCCATATCAAACCTCCTGTGTTTGAATTATACGGCCGCATAACGTGCCGCCGGCGCGCCGGCTGAACCTGTCAAGCCGGGCGGAGCCTTCGTTGGTAAACGAACTGAACGGTGACAATCACGACGATCGCGCCAAGCCCGATGACGTCGGTCCCCAGGTCGGGCACGATGAGCAGCGGTCCCGCGCAGAACAGGGGCACGCGGAGGACCATGGACAGGGGGCCGAACAAATAGCCGCCTGATGCGGCGGCCATCACCGTCACGCCGACGCCGGCGGTGGCAAGCACTTGAAGAATCTCTGGCGTTTCGCCCATGAGCAGCAACGCGGGATTGAGGGTGAACGCATAGGGGATGAGGAACCCGGGCACGGCCAGGAGAAAGGCTCGCGCCCCGGTGCCCCATAGGCTGGCGCCGCTGATACCTGCCGCGGCGAAGGCCGACAACGCCACCGGCGGCGTCACCATCGAGAGGATGCTGAAATAGAGGATGAACAAGTGCGCCGGTAGAGCCGGCACGCCGAGAGTCTGGAGGGCCGGCGCGACCAGGATGGCGGAAACCAGATAGGCCGCCGCCGTCGGCATCCCCATGCCGAGAATGATAGTGAGGACCATGGCCCCGGCGAGCGATATGGCGAGCGAGTCGCCGGCCATATCCAGAAGCCAACGCTGAAGTCGCAGTGCCATGCCTGTATGCACCAAGGTTCCCACGATGATGCCGGCGATGGCCGAAGGAATCGCCACGTCGGAGGCCGAGCGCACGCCGCCAATCACGGCTTCGAAAATCAGGCCCGGTCTCATTCGGGTCGCCTTGCGGAGCAAGCTGACGATGATGATGAGGCCGATGGTGTAGGAACCGGTGGTCATCAAGGAATATTGAGAGATGAGCAGGTAGATCATGAAGCCGAGGGGAATCAGGAGATGCCACCGCTCGGCCAGTCCTGCCAGGTGCTGCCGGATCGGCAGATCGAGATCGGGCTTGAGCCCGTTCCGCAGGCTGTAGAAGTGCACCAACAGGAATAGCGACGTGTAGTACAGGATCGCCGGCACGACGGCGGCGGACACCACTTCGATGTAGCGCACGCCGACCACGTCGGCGAGAATGAAGGCGGCCGCCCCCATGATGGGTGGTGCAAGCTGTCCTCCGGTCGACGCCGTCGCCTCGATGGCGCCGGCAAGCGTGCGCTTGAAGCCCGAGCGGATCATCAGCGGGATGGTCATCAGGCCGCTGAGCAGCACGTTGGCGACGGCGCTCCCCGAAACCGTCCCGAACAAGGCAGAGGCGATAACGGCCGCCTTGCCGGCGCCGCCCCAGGACCGGGCCGTGGCTCCATAGGCGATGTCGACGAACAGCTTGCCCGCCCCCGAGCGTTCAAGAAACGCGCCGACCAGCACGAAGTAGAAGACCATGTTCGCCGACGCCGAGACCGGCGTTCCGAACATGCCCGATGTCGAGAGCACCTGGAGGTCGATGAACCGCTTGAGGGATAGTCCGCGATGGGAGATCAGGTCGGGCAGATAGGGGCCGGTGAAGACGTACGCGATGAACACCGCCCCAACCAACATGAGCGTGGCGCCCGCCGCCCGCCGGCATGCTTCCAGCAGAACCGCGATGAAAACGATGCCGGCAACGTAGTCGAGAGCATAGACGGCATCCACACCCTCCGTACGCTCCGCCACTCTCTGGCCCTGACTCACGAAATACGCTGTGCACGCAAGCGCGGCGCAGACCAGAACCATGTCGAGAAGGGGAACGCCATCCCCCTCGCGCCGCCTTGCACCGGCGATTCCGTTGATCATGAGGGCGATGGCCACCGCCGAGCCCACGTGCGTGCTCAGCAGAACGACCTCGTATTCGTATCCGCCCGTGTACAACGGCAGGAACTGCACGAAACACCATACCAGCGCGGTGCCCGCATAGACGTAGCGGACAACGCGTGCCGGTATGGTGGGTAACACGACGGGCATGCTTGGTGTCCTGTCCCACATCATTCTTTACCAATCTGCTGGTCTATCTTGTCGTCGGCGGCGTTGCTCTTCCGCGCGTGGTGCCCGCCACACGGGCGGGTTTGAAACCCGCCCCTACAAGTCATCGCGCCTTGCCGACAACAAGAAATCCTGCGCAGCTTGGTAAAGAATGATGTGAGACAGGACAGCAGCGAAGCCATCGCGGCACGGGGCTCCGAAGGCTACATCATGCCTTTCTCTTTGTAGTACTTGATGGCGCCGGGATGGAACGGGCAGTTGCCGATCAGCCCGGCCTTGGCCACGCCCTTCGGGTCGAAGTTGGAAAGGCCGGCGTGGATCAGCCTCAACTTGGCCGCGTTCTCGATGATGGTCTTGGTGGTGATGTAGGCGACATCGTCGGAAACGCCTTCGCGGATCAGGACATTGGTGGCCGCCTTGACGGTCTTGACCGGCGCGGTCTGCCCCTTGAACGTGTTGGGCGGAATCACCGCCTCAACCCAGCCGTGCTTCTCGACCATTCCCTTGATCACACTGTCCGAGAGCGGCAGCATCTTCATGTTTGTGAGCGTCGTCAGCTCGGTGGCTACGGGATGTCCCTTGGTCACAACGTGGGCCCAACCGTCGGCCTTGCCGTCGCCGATGGCGGCAGCCGTGGCCGTGCGCGCCAGTGACTTGACACTGCCGCCCTTCTTGGCCACTCCTGCTTTGCTGCTTCCGTAAAGCCCGAGGATTTGGCGCAAGCCCATCTCGCCGGAACCGCCGACCTTGGTCGTGGCCAGCCGTGCCTTGCCGCCGGCGATCTCTTCCCATGACTTGAGTCCGGATTTCACCGTAACGAAGGTGCCGTAATAGTACACGTCGAGCCCGCCCATGAGCCCGCGCACCTTGTCCTGCTTCTTGTCGAACGCGCCAAACCCGCCGCAGCCTTCGGCGGCCGCCATGGGAAAGCTGAGAGCCAACTCGGTTTCGCCGCTTTGCAGCAGTTTTATGTTCCCGAAGGTGCCCGCGATCGGCAGCACGTCCACGGTCGAGCCCTTCGGAAGATTGGGCTTCATCAGGTCGGCGATGCCGGCGCCATAGTTGTACCAGGCCGATCCGAGGCCCACCGTTGCGAACCGGAGCTGCACGGCATCCGCCGCCGTGGCGACGGACGGCACCGACAAGGCGACGGCCATCACCGCGCACATCGTCCAACGCGACAAACGTTTACGCCCATTCCTGTTAATCATGTTCTGGTCCCTCCCTTGGTTGATTGCCTCACCGCCGCCAGCGTGGCAGTTGCGGCGATGATGGGCAGTTTGACCCGACACTAAACTCTCCATCGCCATATTGTCAACGCGGGGGGAGCTCAGGTCCCGTTTCACTCGAAGCGAGATGTCGGGTTGGTGGCTCAGGCGGCGTTGGCGGCGCGGTAGTGGTCCTGCAGCACCCGTGCGACGCAGCCCGTGAGGTTCATGGCCGTCTCGAGGTGCAGGAACTCATTAGGTCCGTGGGCGTTGGATTTGGGACCCAACACCCCGGTGATCATGAACTGTGCTTCCGGGAACTTCTCGGCCAGCATGGCCATGAAGGGGATGGTGCCGCCTTCGCCCGTGGCGCAGGCGTCCTTGCCGAAGAACTCGCGGGAAGCGCGGGTCATGGAGTCTTCCAGCCAGGGCTGAAACGGCGGCGCGTTCCAGCCGCCGGTGCCCTGTCCCGCGTCGAAGGTCACCTTGGCCTGGTATGGCGGGTCCTTGGTCAACGTATCTCTCAGGCAAGCCACCGCGGCACCGGGATCGGCAGTAGGGGGAAGACGCAGAGACAGCTTGGCCCGGGTCTCGGGGCGCAGGACGTTGCCGGCCTGCTCCAGGGTCGGGAGTCCGGCGGCGCCGATGATCTCTAGCTGCGGCCGCCACGTACGGTTCAGCAGCAGCTCCGCGACATCGTCGCCCACGGGCGTGGTGCCGGGGTGAAACGGATAGTTCTCATGCAACCCTGCGCCGAGCACTTGCGCCGCGGCCTTGGCCTGCGCAAGCCGGTCGGGCGGGATTTCCACGTGAAGGCCGCCGGGCAGGATCTGTCCGGTGTTCTCGTCTTCCAGGCGGCTCAGCAGGCGCCGGAGGATCCGGAAGCTTGAAGGGACGATGCCGCTGGCGGCGCCGGAGTGAACTCCCTCGGTCAGGGTCGATACCGAAAGCGTGGCGTTGATCACGCCCCGCAATGAGGTGGTGACCCACATCCGTTCGTAGTCGCCGCATCCGGAGTCCAGGCATACCACGAGGTCCGGCGTGCCGATCCGGTCTGCCAGCGCATTGACGTAGTGGGGGAGATCGAAGCTGCCGCTCTCCTCGCAGGCCTCGATAAGGATCACGCAACGCGCGCAGGGGATGGACTCGAGCTTCAGCGCCTTGACCGCGGTCAAGGCCGCGAACATTCCGTAACCGTCGTCCGCTCCGCCCCGGCCGTAAAGCCTGCCGTCCTCCAGAACCGGGGTCCAGGGCCCCAGCTCCGGGCGCCATCCTTCCATGGGAGGCTGCTTGTCGAGATGACCGTACAGAAGGACCGTGCCCTGGCCGGACCCGGGTATCTCCATGATGAGCACGGGGGTCCGGCCTTCGGCCCGGGCCACTTGAAGATCGAGGCCCGGTACGTTCTGAGCCTTTGCCCAGCGCGCAAAGAGATCCACGGCGCGGTCCATGTGCCCGTGCTCCCGCCACTGTGCGTCAAAGGCCGGAGACTCGTTGGGGATGGCGATATATTCCTGCAATGCCGGAACAATGCTCGCCTGCCAGGTTTCGCGTATGAATGATTGGAGTTGGTCCATGTGGGCTGTGTTGCTCATCTTCCCTTGGTGCCGTCACACGGGCGGGTTTGAAACCCGCCCCTACACGTCGCCGGGTGATACAGGATGCGGCTCCTCTCCGCGCTCGGGGGAGTGGAAGCGTTCGATCTCGACGTGGTCGGCGCCAAGGCGTACCAGCTCCTCTACGTCGAGCGCCGCTTCGGCCTCATGCGCCCGCCGCAGGGTGGCCTTCACCGCCGGGTGCTTCGGGATGAAGAGCTGGCAGCAGTCCTGATCGGGCAGGACCGAGGTCTCGAAGGTGCCGATGTCCATGGCCTGGTTGATGATCTCCTGCTTGTCCATGCCGATGAGCGGGCGCAGCACCGGGAGCCGGGAGGCCTCCTCGATGACCACGATGTTGGGCAGCGTCTGGGACGCCACCTGGGCCAGGCTCTCGCCGGTCACCAGCGCCCGGGCGCGTTCCTTGGCGGCAATGACGGAGGCGATCCGGAGCATCATCCTGCGGTAGATCACCACCCGGAGCGGGCGGAGCACGGCGGCAACGATCCGTCGTTGGATCTCGCCGAAGGGAACGAGATAGAGCCGCGAGTTGTATTGATAGCGGGTGAGCATGTCCACCAGCGTCTTGGCCTTCTCCTGGGACGAGCGGTCGAGGAACGGGCTGCTGTGGAAATGGACGTAGATGAGACGGCAGCCGCGCTGCATCATCCGGTAGGAGGCCACCGGCGAATCGATGCCTCCGGAGATGAGCGATACGAGCCGCCCGCTGGTGCCCACCGGCAGCCCGCCGGGTCCCGGCACGCGCCGCAGGCTCAAGAACGCGCTGGACGGAAGGATCTCCACCGACACCGTCAACTCGGGCCGGGTCAGGTCCACACGCGCTCCCGAGTGGGCCTGGACCAGAGCGCCCAGCTCCCGGTTGATGTCGTTGGAGGTCAGCGGGAAACTCTTGTCGACGCGCCGGGTCTTGACGCGAAAGGAGTCGAAGGACTGTCCCTGCAAGGCTTCGAGCACTCGTGCGCGCAGCACCGCCATGTCGTTCTCGGTGCGTTCCACCAGCGAGAAGTTGGCGATGCCGAAGACCCGCCCGAGCCGGTCGGTCAGTTCGTCCGGCGGCACGTCGTGGTTGAAGTTCAGCAGCAGCCTGCCGGAGGCGTTGCGGATCTCCTTGAGTCCCATTCCCCGCAAGGCCGTGCTGAGGTTCCTCTTGAGATGGTCGACGAAATAGGCCCGGTTGCCGCGTTTGAGGGCGATCTCGTGGTATCGAACCAGGGCCGAATGCATTCTGAAGCAATAGCAGATCCATGGAACTTTTGCATGGAAGGCCGCCTGTGATACCATGAGCGCTTCGCCCCGGAGGGTTTTCATGGAAACGTTTAAAAGGGTTTCGGAAGTCGCGCAGTTCTCCTCGGAGAAGATGAAGAAGAACGGGGTCTTCGAGACGGAGCACCTGTTCTGCGACGTCTACTGCTTCGAGGCCGGACAGGCCCAGAGCGTGCACACCCATGAGGGTTCGGACAAGGTCTACTTCGTGCTGGAGGGCAAGGGGCTGTTTCACGTCGGCGGGGAGCAGCGGGAACTCGGCAAGGACGAGGTGGCGCTGGCGCCGTCGGGTGAGCCCCACGGCGTGGAGAATCCCGGGCCGGGGCCGTTGAAGCTGCTGGTGGTGATGGCCCCGCCCCCGAGCCACTAAGGACGCTGTGGACTAGTGACAAGCAATCGGGCCATTCGTGTACAACGAGAAACAACGGCGCCCCGAAACGTCATTCCCGCGGAAGCGGGAATCCCGGGGTGGCGGAGGGTAGGGGCTTATGACGGCAGAAGATCCCGTGAACGATGTCAACCGGCGCTTCTACGAGGCGTTCGAGAGTCTCGATTTCAAGCGTATGGAGGGACTCTGGCTGCGCGAGGACTACATCAAGTGCGTCCACCCCGGATGGGCCTTGCTGTCCGGCTGGGACGCCGTCATTGAGAGCTGGCGGCGGATCTTCGAGAACACGCAGCAGATGCGCTTTACGCTCACCAATGTAGAGGCACGGGTGCGGGGCGTCCTGGCCTGGGTCACGCTGTACGAGAACCTCAACTCCACGCTGGAAGGGCAGACCAACGCGGCCGTGGTGCTTACCACAAACATCTATGAACAACGGCCGGACGGCTGGTTCATGATACACCACCACGGCTCGCCCGTGATGATGGCCGAGCCGGAACCCCATTCCACCGTTCAGTGAAGCTCCTCCAGGACAAGGTCTGCATCGTCACCGGCGCGGGCCGGGGCATCGGCCGCGCCATTGCACTGCTGGCCGCGGAGAACGGCTGCCGCACGGTGCTTGCGTCGAGAAGCGCGGACCAGATCGAGGCGGTCCAGGCCGAGATCCTGGACCGGGGCGGACAGGCTTTCTGGATCCGCACCGATCTGTCCAGACAGGAGGATCTGGCGGCGCTGGTGCAGCGGACCCTCGACCGCTTCGGCAGCATCGACTTCCTCGTCAACAACGCCGGCTGGGGCATCAAGGCCAATGTCGTCAAGGCCAGGGTGCAGGACTGGGAGCAAACCCTCCGGGTCAACCTGTTGGCGCCCATGATCCTGAGCCAGCTCGTGCTGCCGACCCTCATGGCCAGGCAAGCAGGCGCCGTCGTGAACATCGCGTCGATATCGGGACGGGCAGGGCAGGGCGGGTCGGCGGCTTATGCCGCCTCGAAGGCCGGGCTCATCGCTTTCAGCCAGTCACTGTTCGAGGAGGTGCGGGAACACGGAATCAAGGTGGCGGCCATCGTGCCCGGCTTCGTTGACACCGGGATGATACCGCCGGTCCGGCATCTCGACCGGGCCAGGATGATCATGCCCGAGGATGTGGCTCAGGCGGTGCTGTTCGTACTGACGGCGCCGCCCACCGCTTGTCCGGTGGAAATCACCGTCCGTCCGCAACGCACGCCGTACCGGTAGGATCGCCGGCATCGTATCTCGAAGACAGGGACCGCGCACCCCCACTGGTGGAAAACGGTGACGACGCCCCCCTCCGTCATTCCCGCGAACTAGGCTGTGTTTCCAAAGACTCGGATCAATTGCCGCCGAGTAATGATGGCGCCCTTCGACTTCGCTTCGCTACGCTCAGGGCGAACGGGTTTGATTAGGCTCCCTTAACCGTTCGCCCTGAGCGTAGCGAAGCGAAGTCGAAGGGCGCTGGCTCTAAGGGCGACGGCACAATTGATCCGAGTCTTCCTCCCCGAAAGCGGGAATCCAGGTGGGGTGGGGCCGGGAAACATGCCGCCGCATCCCCCTCCACCCCTGGATTCCCGCTTTCGCGGGAATGACAGAGGAGGGTGGTGACGGTGTTTGCGAATGGATCGCGTCGCTCTCAGGATCTGACTGGGTCCTCAGGCCGCGCCCTGGAGATTGCAGAACTCCTCGTAGTCGATGAGTTCGTGAATGGTGGGCTTTTCGCCGCACATGGGGCACTCGGGGTCCTGCCGCAGGCGGAGCGTGTTGATCTCCATGGTCAACGTATTGAAATGGAGCAGCCGCCCGGCCAGGGATTCGCCCTTGCCGAGGATGAGCTTGATGGTCTCCACCGCCTGGATCGTGCCGATGAGCCCGGGCAGGACTCCCAGCACCCCGGCCTCGGCGCAGCTCGGCGCCATGCCCGGGGGAGGGGGCTCGGGGTAGAGGCAGCGGTAGCACGGGCCGTTGCCCGGGTGGAACACCGATACCTGGCCCTCGAACTGGAAAATGCTGCCGTGGACGTTGGGCTTGCCGGTCATCACGCAGGCATCGTTCACCAGGTAGCGGGTGGCGAAGTTGTCGCAGCCGTCCACCACGATGTCGTAGTCCTTGATGATATCCATGATGTTGTCGGAGCTCAGCCGCTCCGCGTAGGGGACCACATTGACGTCGGGGTTGAGGCCCTGAAGCGTCTTCCGCGCCGACTCGGTCTTGAGCTCGCCGATCCTGTCGTTGGTGTGGAGGATCTGGCGCTGCAGATTGGACAGATCCACTACGTCGTTATCAACGATGCCCATGGTGCCGACGCCGGCCGCGGCCAGGTAATAGGCGGACGGTGACCCGAGGCCGCCGGCGCCCACCATCAGAACTTTGGCGTCAAGGAGTTTGGCCTGTCCCTCTTCCCCCACCTCGGGGAGCAGGAAGTGTCGGCTGTATCGGGTGAGTTGCTCCTGCGTGAACTGCCGGTCCTGCACGAAGTTATAGCCCTCGTTCTTCCAGGCGCCGTATCCGCCGGACATGGAGATCACGTCCTCGTAGCCCATTTCCTGCATCACCTTGCCGGCCAGGAGCGATCTTACGCCGCCGGCGCAATAGGCGATGATGGGGGTCGACTTGTCGGGTACCTCGGCGTCCATCTTCATCTCGAGGAAGCCGCGCGGCACCGATACCGCGCTCTCCAGGTGTCCTTCCCGGTATTCCTCTTTCTCCCGGACGTCCAGGAGCACGTGATTGCCGTTGTTCTGCAGCAGGTCGTGCACCTGCTGAGGCGACAACTCCTTCACGGTGCCGCGCGCCTCGTCCATCAACTGCTGAAATGTTTTGGCCATGTTCTCTCCCCGACGGAAGTATCCAATAGTAACTAAGAGTAACTAAGTATTACAGTTTCTAATATAAGTTATTCTCTGCGATTGTCAATTCAGAGCGTAGAAGCGGTTCGCGTTGTCGGCGCAGATCTTACGCTTGGCCGTGTCGGAGACATCCTCCCTGGCGCAAAGTTCGGGGATATCCTTGAAATATTCCTCGCGCGGACGCTCGTGGGGATAGTCGGAAGCGAAGAAGATGTGGTCCTCGCCAAGGAGTTCGACGACGTAGGGCAGGGTGCGTTCCTCGGACTCGACGGAGACGTAGACGCTGCCGCTCTTGATGTAGTGGCTGGGGGAATGCTTCAGCCGGGGCGCCCACTTCTTGCCGCGCCGCTCGTAGCCCTCGTCGAGCCGGTCCATCATGAACGGCACCCAACCGGCGCCCGCCTCCAGGTAGGCGACACGGAGGTCGGGAAAGAGCTCAAATACGCCCTGGAAGACCATGTTGGTCAGATGGATCAGGAGGGGAATGGGATGCTCCAGCGCGTGGACCTCGGCGAAGCTGTCGAGATAGTCGAAACCCAGCCCGCGGCTGGGCGCGCCGTGGACGGCCAGCGCCATGTCGAGGCGGCAGGCCTCTTCGTAAAGCGGAAAGAAGCTCTCGTGGCCGTACCCCTTGCCCAGCGAGTTCACCGACGGCAGCACCGCGGCCGGCATGCCTAGTTCTTCCTTGGCCCGCCGCATCTCCTTGATGGCGTCATCGATGCTGTGAATCGGGATCAGCGCCGCGCCGAGGACCCTCGGCGTATGCTTCATGTAGTAGTCGTGGAGCCACGAGTTGTAGGCGTGGGCGATGTTGACGGCATAGGCCGGATCCTGGATCAGCCCGAATCCCAGGCCGGAGGTCGGGTAGACGACGGTCCGGTCGATGCCGCAGTCGTCCAGGAACGACACCCACATGTCGCAGTCCGGATAGTCCCTGAGCCCGGAAGAGCTCATGTTTGACAACCGGGTCCATCCGTCCAGTGACGGAAACAGCGCGTACATTCGGGCCCAGGCGGGCTGGCCGTCGCTGCCTGTGTACTTCTCCGACATGAAAGGCATCATCTCGCTGGCGTTCTCCATGATGTGTCCGTCACCGTCGATGACTGGATAGGCGTTTGCGCGCATGGGATTCTCCTTTCGTACCGAAGCGGGGTTACAGCGGGGTGTCTGCACACGGGCGGGTTTGAAACCCGCCCCTACGCGATTCCGTAGAACCGCTTGGCATTGTCACTCAGCATCTTGTCGGCCACCCGCTCCGGGATGTCCTCCCGGCCGCGGATGGTAGCCGTGAGCTCGGGCTCGTGCGAGGGGTCCTGGTGGCCGTAGTCCGAGCCGATGAGAAGATGGTCCTCGCCGATGTAGTCCACGAGATACGGGACGTCCTCGTCGGCCTCGCAGGCCACGAACAGGCGGTAGTCCTCGAACAGCGCCTCGTCCGACTTGTGCTTCCAGTCGCTCTTGAGCAGGCGCTTCAGGATGTGCAGCACGAAGGGCACCCAGCCCGCCGAGGCTTCGATGAAGCCGATGCGCAGGCCCGGAAACTCCTCGGGTATGCGGTTCGCCACCAAGTCCCGGAAGGCGAATATCGGCAGGATCCTGCCCTGGGCGAAGGAGAAGTTCCGCTCGAAGCTGAACAGGTTGATCAGCGACGGCGCCCCCATGCCGGTATGGATGCAGATGGGCAGATCCAGCTTCGCGGCCTCTTCGTAAACCGGGAAGAAGTAAGGGTCGTCCAGGGTCCGGTCCCCCTCCATGCCGCGGAAGAAGATACCGACGGCGCCGTGCTCCTTGGCCAGCCTCATCTCGTCGATGGAGGCCTGGATGGAGAGCAGCGGCAGCACCGCGGTCCACATCAGCCGGTTCTGCCCGGTGCGGTACACCTCCCACATATAGCGGTTGTAGGCCCGGCACAGTCCGACTTCCAGCTCGGCGTCGTGGGTCAGGTAGGCGAGGAAGAGCGTCGGATAGATCACCTGGACGTCGATGCCGAGCCGGTCCATGTCGGCCAGCCTGACCTCGGGCTTGGTGATCTCGCGGCTGGCGATGAGGCTGTCGCTGCGCGACGACTCCAGCTTCGTGGCCGACGGCGTGACCAGACGGTAGCTCCCCTTGCCGTTGGGCTTCGGCACGATGTTGCCGTCGATGAGCCAGAAGGCGTTGCGCGGGCCGTAAAGCGTGTCCTCGGGCACCGAGGCCAGCACCGGCCGGCGCGAATACATGCCCTCGTCCATGTGCTCCCACATGGCGAGGGGTTCGGCGATGTGCGTGTCGGAATCGATGATCATCATGGGACGCGGCTCGTGGTTGGCGGCGACGGCCGAACGCTCCCGGACGCCAGCCGTGGGGAACTCCTTAGAACGAATAAAGGTGCTTCGGGTTCTCGCACAGGATCTTGTCGGCGATGGCCGGCGACAGGTCTTCCCGTGACCGGATGGTCTGGGCCAGCTCCGGCTCGAACGAAGGATCGTTGTGGCCGTAATCGGAGCCGATGATGATGTTGTCCTCGCCCATGTGCCGGATCAGGTACGGAATGTCCTCGTCGGCCTCGCATGCGACGAACAGCCGGTACTTCTGAAACAGCTCGACGCTCGAATCGAACTTGAACTGCTGCTTCAGCAGCCGCCGCAGGATGTGCAGCAGAAAGGGCACCCAGCCGGCCGAGGCCTCGATGAAACCGAACCGCAGCTTCGGGAACATCTCCGGGATCCGGTTGTGGATGATGTCCCGGAAGGCGAAGATGGGCAGCACCCTGCCGTGGGCGAAGGTGTGGTTCCGCTCAAGGTTGAACATGTTGGTGAGGGTGGGGCAGCCCGAGCCCGTATGGATGCAGATGGGCAGCTCCAGCGAATTGGCCTCTTCGTACACCGGAAAGAAGTAGGGGTCGTCCAGGGTCCGTTCCCCTTCCATGCCGCGGAAGAAGATCCCCACCGCGCCGTGCTCCTTGGCGAGCCGCATCTCCTTCACCGACTCGTCGATGGAGCCGAGCGGCAGGATGGCGTTCCAGCGAAGCCTCCCCTGACCCTTCTCCTCAATCTCCCACATGTAGCGGTTGTAGGCCTTGCACAGCGCGATCTCCAGGTCCACGTCCTCGGTGAGATAGACGAGAAAGAGGGTCGGGTAGATCACCTGCGTCTCGATGCCGAGGCGGTCCATGTCCTTCAGCCGCACGTTGACGTCGGTGATCTCGCGGCTGGCGATGAGGCTGTCGTCCCGTTCCGATTCCGAGGTCGCGGCCGTCGGCGTCACCAGCCTGAAACCGCCCTTGCCCGAGGGTTTCGGGAAGATGTTGCCGTCGATGAGCCAGAACTTGTTGCGGGTGCCGTAGAGCGTGTCGTCGGTAATCGACGTCAGCACCGGCCGGCGGGGATACATGTCCCCGTCGAAGAATTTCCACATCGCCTCGGGCTCGGCGATATGCGTATCCGCATCAATGACTCCTGCCATGGCTTACCTCCTTGGGGAATCGGCACCGCGGTTGGAACGCGCGGACGCACGGACGGTGCCCTCAACTGTTTTTACTGCCAGCGGTGACGGATTGTCAAACGTGTTTGCGACGGTCAAAAAGCGGAAACCCCGTAGGTCGGATTAGCCGAAGGCGTAATCCGACACGGCGCGGAGACAAGGCGTCGGATTGGTATCGGGCACGGGCGGGTTTAAAACCCGCCCCTACAATCCAGCCCCGCGCGAGAGCAGGAATTCCTACGACTCATTCCGTGTGGGGATGGGTTTGAAAACCCGCCCCTACAGTCCAGCCCCGCGCGAGAGCAGGAATTCCTACGACTCATTCCGTGTGGGGATGAGTTTGAAAACCCGCCCCTACAGTCCAGCCCCGCGCGAGAGCAGGAATTCCTACGACGCATTCCGTGTGGGGATGGGTTTGAAAACCCGCCCCTACAATCCACCCCGCGCGAGAGCAGGAATTCCTACGACGCATTCCGTGTGGGGATGGGTTTGAAAACCCGCCCCTACAATCCACCCCGCGCGAGAGCAGGAATTCCCACGACGCATTCCGTGTGGGGATGGGTTTGAAACCCGCCCTTACAATCCAGCCCCGCGCGAGAGCAGGAATCCCCACGACGCATTCCGTGTGGGGATGGGTTTGAAAACCCGCCCCTACAATCCAGCCCCGCGCGAGAGCAGGAATTTCCACGACGCATTCCGTGTAGGGATGGGTTTGAAAACCCGCCCCTACAGTCCAGCCCCGCGCGAGAGCAGGAATTTCCACGACTCATTTCGTGTGGGGATGGGTTTGAAACCCGCCCCTCCAATCCAGCCCCGCGCGAGAGCAGGAATTCCTACGACGCATTCCGTGTGGGGATGGGTTTGAAACCCGCCCTTACAATCCAGCCCCGCGCGAGAGCAGGAATTCCCACGACTCATTTCGTGTGGGGATGGGTTTGAAAACCCGCCCCTACAATCCAGCCCCGCGCGAGAGCAGGAATTCCTACGACGCATTCCGTGTGGGGATGGGTTTGAAACCCGCCCTTACAATCCAGCCCCGCGCGAGAGCAGGAATTCCCACGACTCATTTCGTGTGGGGATGGGTTTGAAACCCGCCCTTACAGTCCAGCCCCGCGCGAGAGCAGGAAGTTCCACGACGCATTCCGTGTAGGGGCGGGTTTCAAACCCGCCCGTGCCCGCACCCGCGCAGACGGCCAATGCTGGCTGAAAGCCGTCCTCACCCTTCGGTGCACAGCCGGCCCAGCCCCGGGATCGCCGGCGAGCGGCCCATCCGCCGAAGACAGGCCCACAGGGCTGCCTGGTTGCTGGACACCACCGGACGGGCGAGGCGGGTCTCCACCGCTTCGATGGTCTCGATCATGCGCGTGTTGGTGCAGCTCAGGAAGTAGCCCTCGGCCTCCGGGCGGCTGTTGTCGCAGGTGATGTCCAGCCACTCCTCCGGGGTCACCGCGATGTAGTCGTCGCTTGAGGGAAGGCCCAGGCCCAGCTCGTGGATCACCTCGAAGCCGGCTTCCGTCATGTACCGCAGTTCCTTCTGGTTGGTTGCTTTCACATAGGGGCTGATGAGCACGAGCCTGCGGATCGCGAGCGCGTTGAGTGCCTCGGTGATGGCCCGGCTGGTGGTTACGGCTTCGCATCCGCTTGCCCGGCCGACCCATTCGGTGATGCGCTCCTCGCCGGCGAGGCCCCCTTCCATGGAGTTTGCCGTGCAGTGGAACACGATCACGTCCGGGCTGGTGTCGGACAACGCGCCCGCGGCTTCCTCGATGGCTCCCTGGAGCTCGTCGAGCGGTTTGTGGAACTTCCCGGTCATGCGCAGCCGGGTGACGTGAATGTCCACGTCCGCCGGCGCGTATTGGTTGAACTGCGGCTCGGTGAGCCGGTTGGCGGACGGAATGATAAGGCCGATGCGCGCGTGGTTGTCCATGACGTTCCTCCGTTCGATCCCGTTTGTCCGATGCCCGGGGGCCTGCATTGCGGTGGTCGCCCCTACCTGCGTACGCTTCCTAGCAGCCCGTGTCAAAACTACCCCCTCTCCCTCTGGGAGAGGGTTGGGGTGAGGGCCACACCCACGGCCCAGGCCGCCATCGCCCCCCTCTCCCTCCGGGAGAGGGTTGGGGTGAGGGAACCTCGTGGCAAGCACGCCGGTGTCAACGGTAACGAATGGGAGCGGCAGGGTTATTGGGGGCCCTCACCCGGCCTTCGGCCACCCTCTCCCAGAGGGAGAGGGGTTGGATTTGGGACGGGTCACACCGGCCTTCGGCCACCCTCTCCCAGAGGGAGAGGGGTTGGATTTGGGACGGGTCGCACCGGCCTTCGGCCACCCTCTCCCAGAGGGAGAGGGGTTTTGACACGGCTTCCTAGGCCGGCGGAACTTCCTCGTTCCATTTTTCCCATGAGCCCATGGCCATGGCCAGGGCTCTCGGCTCCGGCAGGTCCTTCAGGTCGAAGAACTCGACGGCGTTCTTGTAAAGGACCAGCTCTTTCTGGTCGAAGCTCAGGTCGTCGCCCGAGAGGATGTCCCGGACGGAGTAGGGGAAGTGGCAGTCCCAGTGGCAGTAGTCCGAGGCGTACAGCACGGTGGCGGGTCCGGAAGCGTCCAGCACCCGGTCCAGTCCGGTTTCCTCGGACTCGCATGACAGCACGAGCTGCTCGCTCCGGATGATCTCGCTGGGACGCCGCTTCATCTCGGGCATCTGCGGCGCCAGCTTTTCCATGTGCTCGTCGAGCCGCTCCATCCAGAAGGGCAGCCACCCGGCGGCGCCTTCCATAAAGGCAACTTTGAGCCGGGGATAGCGGTCGAACACACCCTCTCCGAGCATGTGCATCATGGCGATCATCAGCTCGAAAGGAAACGCGGTCGTGTGGACGTAGACGTACTTGTAGAAGCGCCGGCTGCCGGCGCCCATCACCCCCGACACTCCGGGAACGCCGTCGTGGCCGGTCTGCGGGTGGACCGACAGCGGCATGCCGATCTCCTGGGCGGCGGCGTAGATGGGGTCGAACATGGGGTCGCCCATGTTCCGGCCATAGACGTTGGTGGGCAGCATGGCGGTGGTGGCGCCGTGCTCGGCCAGGTAGTGCAGCTCCTGCACCGCGGCCGCCGGGTCCTGGCACGGGATGAGCCCCACGCCGCGCAGGCGCCGCGGGTCGGCGGAGCAGTACTCCAGCACCCATTCGTTGACCGCGTGGCACAAGGCCGCGGCCAGGCCCTTGTCCATCAGCCCGTTGACCGTAAGGGCGATCTGCGTGCCGAAGATCACGGCCACGTCGATGCCCTCCAGATCCATGTCCTTGAGGCGTTCCTTGGGCTCGGTCATGCCGGGACGGCCCTTGCGTGCCTCCTTGGTCATGGGGCCGGTTACTCCGGGCCCCGGTCCCTCGGTGGCCGGCCAGATACGGCCTTCCAACAGCAGCCGGTTGCCGCCACGGTTGTCCTTGAGCCGCACCGGCGCCAGCGACTTGTATTTCTCGGGCAGCAAGGGCTTGAAGTCGATGTCGCCCTCGTTCACGTGTCCGTCCGCATCGATGACGAGGGTGTTGGTATAGTCTTCCATGGTGTGTGCTCCGATCAAACGCTCCTGTCACGGCACGGAGCGTGCTGATGATCTTTGGTGATTCGTATTCCGATCAAGCGCCCGGTCGGGCGTCGAGATCGCCTGCGCAGGCCGGCTTCCGATGACTTCCCCGGCCACCGCCTCACCGCAATGTACGGTTACTACTACCACGGATTTTGTGTCAAGATGCCCATGCATCGTTGAGGAACCCGATGGATACCGACTCCAACGCTCTGGGCGGACCGTTGCTTGAGGTCAAGGACCTGCGAACTTGGTTCTTCACCCGGTCGGGAACGGGCAAGGCGGTGGACGGCGTCTCCTTCACGCTGAATGAGGGGGAATCGCTGGGGCTTTTGGGCGAGTCGGGCTGCGGCAAGAGCATCACCAGCCTTTCTCTTCTCCGGCTGGTGCCGAGACCTGCCGGACGCATCGTCTCGGGCGAGGTGCTGTTCCAGGGCCGGGACCTGCTGAAGATTTCGGAGCAGGAGATGCGCCGGGTCCGGGGCAAGCAGATCGCCATGATTCTGCAAGACCCCCTGAGTACCCTCAATCCGGTCTTCTCCATCGGCAACCAGGTGGCGGAGCCGCTCCGGGTCCACGGCATCGTGTCACGGTCCGGCCTTTGGGAGCGGGTCGCGAAACTCCTGAGTCTCGTGCGCATACCCGCGCCGGAATCCCGGTTAAAGGATTATCCCCATCAGTTCAGCGGCGGCATGCGCCAAAGGGTCGTCGGCGCCGCGGCCATCTCGGCCGGGCCGAAGATCCTCATCGCCGATGAGCCCACCACTTCCCTGGACGTCACCATACAGGCCCAGTACCTGCGGCTGCTGAAGGAGCTCCAGCGCGAATCGAACCTGTCCATCATCTACATCACCCACGACCTGGGCACCCTCGCGCGGATCTGCGACCGCGTGGCGGTCATGTACGCGGGCAAGATCGTGGAAAAGCTGACCGTGGAGGCGCTCTTCGATCAGCCGGCCCATCCCTATACCCAAGCGTTGTTGCAATCCATCCCGCGGATGGACCAGAAGGTTCACCGCTTTACCTCCATTGAAGGGAGTCCCCCCCTGGTCCACGATCTGCCTCCCGGCTGCGCCTTTGCACCGCGCTGTCCCCAGGCCAAGGACATCTGCCGGCAGGAGTACCCGCCGGAGACCAGCCTCAACCAGGGCCACAGCGTGGCCTGCTGGCTGCATGTAAAGGACGACCATGGATCCCGCCCTGCTGGAAGCTAGGCATGTCAGGAAATATTTCCCGGTTACCAAGGGGCTGATCTTTGGCGGCAACGTGGGCTGGGTCCACGCCGTGGAGGACATCAGCTTTCGGATCGACAGTGGCGAGACCCTGGGATTGGTGGGGGAGTCGGGGTGCGGCAAGAGCACCACCGCGAAGCTCGTGCTGCTGTTGGAGCAACCCACCAGCGGCGACATCCTGTACCAGGGAATCAGCCTGCAGCAGATGTCAGGCACCGACCTGCGGCACTACCGGAGCACCGTGCAGGCGGTTTTCCAGGATCCCCAAAGCTCCCTCAACCCCAGAATGCGAGTGGGCGACATCGTCGGCGAGCCGCTGGAGGTGAACAGCAAGCTGCCGCGAGCAGCGATCCGCGAGAGGGTCGCCGAGGTCCTGAAGGACGTGAATCTGGACGGGGCCTTCGCCCGGCTCTACCCCCACGAGTTCAGCGGCGGGCAGCGGCAGCGCATCGCCCTGGCCCGGGCACTGGTCACCCATTCCCGATTGATCGTTCTGGATGAGCCGGTGGCCTCTCTCGACGCCTCCATCCGAAGCCAGATCATCAACCTCCTGAAGGACCTCCAGGATGAGCACGGACTAAGCTATCTGCTCATCACCCATGACTTGGCCGTGTCCCGGCACCTGAGCCACCGCGTCGCGGTCATGTATCTGGGCAGGATCGTCGAGGAAGGGACGGCCGATGCGCTGTACGCGGAACCCTTGCACCCCTACACGAAAGCGCTTATTTCCGCCGCCCTGCCGGTTCGGGCAGGGCAGGACTCTGACGAGATGGTTGTGGACGGCGAGGTGCCCAACCCCATGAATCCCCCATCCGGCTGCCGTTTTCACCCGCGCTGTCCCCTGGCCATGGCTCGGTGCGCGGAGGAGGAGCCGCAACTCCAGGAGGTGGCCCCGGAGCGGAAAGTGGCCTGCCACCTGTTCTGACGGGAAAACGTAGACACCCTACGTCGGAGTTAATTTGACAATGTCCAATTTTCAACGTACATTTACATACGCAACGTCTCTGTTTGGAATACGTAAGGTCTACGGTCGATCCAATGACTGCCAGCGCAAAGCCCAAGCAATCTCTGGTGGGTATCGAGTTGGTCCGAATCCTTGCCTATGAGGGGTATCGGATCTTCACGACGGATCAGGCGAAGGAATTGGCACCTCGCGTGGGACTCAAGGACGCCTATGTCACTGAGTCATTGTTTCACCTCAGACGTAACGGTTGGATCGTTTCGCTTCGACGTGGCCTTCATGCCGTTTCTTCTACGGTGCCTGGCGTCACGGCCGCCCACGAATTCGAGATCGCCACGGCTCTCGTCAATCCCTCCGCCATCTCCCACTGGTCGGCCCTGCACCACCACGGCCTGACCGAACAGATCCCGAGGGAGGTGTTCGTCCTCACAACGGCGGAAACCACGGTTCCCCGTGTGAGGAGGGATGGTTCCGAGGACCCTGGCAACGGTTACGAAACAGGGAACACAACGTGTCGATTCATCCAAGTGAGGCCAACGCGTTTCTTCGGAACCGAGCGGGTTTGGGTTGGTGATGCCCGCGTAGCCATTACAGACTTGGAACGCACGCTGCTCGACGGCCTCTCGAGGCCTCAATACTGCGGTGACTTCGCGGAGGTCCTTTATGCATTCCAACTGGCAATACCTCGCCTGAACGTCGAACGCATCGCCCGGTACGCCATTCGTCTGGGTACTGCAACTGCCAAGCGCTTGGGATGGGTCCTCGAAGCCCACGACATCGATTCTTTCGACGTTCAACGGTTGGCCTCGCTTCCCATCAAGGGCTATCGTCAACTTGATCCTACTGGGCCGAGAACGGGGCCATGCAATCGTCGATGGATGGTTCAGGAGAACCTGCCAGGGAGCGTCCACGCATGAGACCGCTCCGCACACGGCTTCTGGAAGCGCGTAAGCGGCTGCGGACCCCTTGGGAGGTTCTTGAGCGAGACTACTTGTTGTCTTGGCTTCTCGCTGGGATTGGCACGAAGCCTGCCCTCCGAGACACGTTGGTCTTCAAGGGCGGCACTGCCCTCAAGAAGTGCTACTTCGGTGAGTATCGTTTCTCCGAGGACCTGGACTTCTCGGGACTGGAGGGGGTGCCTTTGGGAGACGAAATGGAGCGCTCCATGAAGGAGGCGTGCGAAACCGCTGTCCAATTGCTGGACGAATACGCTCCTGTCGAAATCACCTGTGAGCGTTACACGGAGCGTCAGCCGCATCCGAGAGGGCAAGAGGCGTTCACAATCAGAGCGAGGTTTCCGTGGCACAGTGGCCTGCAAACACGAGTAATGATTGAGGTCACGGTGGACGAGAAAATCCTATGGCCTCCCGAGAAGCGACAGGTCATCCACGAATACGGTGAACCTCTCAAGGCGGCGGTACAGGTGTATCCCCTTGAAGAGATAGTTGCCGAGAAGCTTCGGGCACTCTTGCAGCAGGTGGACATGCTTGAGAGGCGCGGTTGGAGCCGTTCACGCGCCCGCGACTACTACGACCTTTGGCGAGTGCTCGGGACCTATGGGGATCGTATGGATATGCTGAACTTCGGCTTGCTACTGCGTGAGAAGTGCGCCGTCCGCGGCGTTGCATTCGCCGGACCGGAGGATTTCTTTCATGACGGTATACTCGCATACGTCAAAGAGACCTGGGAGCAGTGGCTCGGCCCACTGGTGCCTGGACTACCTGCTTTCGATACGATTGCCGGCGCGTTACGTTTACAGGTAGAAACTATCCTATCACGAGGTCGGGGGTGAACACATGACTCTGAAGACAGTCGCAAATTAGACAGGACAACCTCCAGGCTTGGAGCCTCTCGCAGATGGACCATGAATGCGTAGAAGCGGTGCCTCGCACAAAGCGGTGGACCGACGTAGTAGGCATCGGGGGCACTGCGGCTGTCGATGGGACGTACGCCAACTCGCGAACCCCACCCTTGGAGAATGTCCGCTCCCGTCTCCGTGTGATTCAGCGCGATTCAGCGCGATGCTGGTGTTATCGCGGCCTTCCAGTTTTTGCTCGGCCTCATACTGTCGGCCTCTTCTACGGTTGCTATTTACAAGTCATCGCCAGTCCGATGAGCACTGTCAGTGGCAACGGTAAATGTCCCACATTGAAGATTGCAAGGGAGAGTAGGCCGATCCAGGCTGTTGGCGAAAGCCAACAGGAATGGATCGGTGTACAGATGGACGGATGGGAGACAAGGATGCTGTTGAAGCACTATCTGGAACGGGGTGTATCGAAGACGGAGTTGTCGTAGTAATCCGAATCAGCGTTAGTGTTCCCGCAGCAGTTGCCCGTAGCCGTTGATACGGTCGTTCACGCCGGAGCGGCGCAGGGTCTCCCAGACGATGGCCTGTATCGCGGTGATGACCTTCACACCCAGCTCCTGCTCCAGCGGTTCGATGATCTCGATGCTGCCCCAGTGGGGTGCCGGTATGTAGATGGTGTCGGCGTCGGGGTGGTCGCGGTAGAGAGCCTCGGCGAGGGCCTTCACGTCGTCCTGCGAGATGGTGGCCAGATCCGCCACGGTCTTCTGGGCGCCTCTGAACCCGAGCAGTTCGAAGCCGTAGTGGGTTACGTACTCCGCGTGGAAACCCTCCGGGTCGACAAAAGGGTGAAGGAGGACCAGCTTTTGGGCCCCCACGGCACGTAGCGCGTTCACCTGTGCAGTGATGCTGGAGGTGACCGGAACGCCGATCTCCGCCTCGGTCTTGCGCATGGTCTCCTCGAGCCCGTCGTAGCCCAGGGACAGGTTGAGCGGGACGCCGCCGAAGACCATGATATCGACCCCGGCCTTGCCCATTTCTCGGGCCGCTTCCAGGGTCATCTCGACGCTACGGGTCGTTTCCTGCTGGGTAAGCTGCTTGATGGCCAGGGTGGTGAGGACGAGCGTCACGCCCTCCGGGACCATCTTGTAGAACTCGTAGGGGAAGGTCTCCGTCAGGTAGGGCGGGGACGTGTATCCGATTCGGGCGCGGTAACCGTACATAGCAGAGCCTCCTCCAAGTGTGGTGTGACATCGTGTCACACATCGGCGGGTGAAAGTCTATCGTTACTTGTCACCCCGTGTAGGGGCGGGTTTCAAACCCGCCCGTGCCCAAATCACTCCCCAGGCTGGAAACGGCCTCACATCAGATTCCGGGTCCGGGGATCCAGAAAATCCCGCAGCCAGTCTCCCAACAGGTTGATGGAAAGCACCACCAGCACCAGCGCCACACCGGGGAAGAACGACAGCCACCACGCCGTGGTGATGTGCGAACGCCCGTCGGCGATCATGGCCCCCCAGGAAGGGGTCGGCGGGGGAATGCCCGCCCCCAGAAAGCTCAACGAAGCCTCCACGATGATGACCCAGCCCACCTGAAGCGTCGCCAGCACCACCAGCGGGTTGATGATGTTGGGGAAGATGTGGCGCTGGAGAATCCGGAACGACGAGCAGCCGGCCACCCGGGCCAGGGCCACGAACTCGCGCTCCTTCCAGCTCAGCACCTCGCCGCGGACGAGCCGGGCGAACCTCGCCCACATGACCAAGCCCAGAACAAGGATGAGATTCCTGAAGCTCGGGCCGAACACCACCGCGAAGAGCAGCGCGATCAGTATGATAGGTAGCGACAGCATGGCGTCCGTCGTGCGCATGATCAGGGTGTCGGCCCAGCGGCCGTAGTAACCGGAGATCAGCCCCAGGAGGATGCCGATGATGCCGCCCACGGCCACCGCGGCAATTCCCGCGGCAATGGACACCCGCGCACCGTGGATGATTCGGCTGGTCATGTCCCGGCCCAGCCGGTCGGTGCCCAGGGGGTGCGCCAGCGTGCCGCCGGCCTGCCAGAACGGCGGCATCAGACGGGACCTCAGGGCGATCTTGTTGGGCGGATAAGGGGCTACGACGTCGGCCAGTACGCCGAGGACGCCAACGGTGATGAGGATCGCCAAAGGGAGCATCAGCAGCCTGTTGGCGCGGGTGCGCGCGGACCGGGGAAGGTCGCCGCCCACCGTGATAGCGATATCCGCGCTAGGCATAGCGAATACGGGGGTCGATGTAGGCGTAAAGAATATCCACCACGAGATTGGCCGCCAGAATGATCGTGGATACCAGCAGCACCACGCCCTGGATGACGGGATAGTCGCGCCACTGCACCGCCTCGAAAGCCAGGCGGCCGATACCCGGCCAGGCAAACACGGTCTCCACCACCACGCTGCCGGCCATCAGGATGCCGAAGTAGAAACCGACGAACGTTACCACCGGGATCAGCGCATTCTTGAGGGCGTGCTTCCAGGTCACCACGGATTCGGCCAGCCCCTTGATGCGGGCGAACTTGACGTACTCGCTGTCCAGCACGTCGAGCATGGAGCCCCTCAGGAGCCGCACCACACCGGCCAGCATGAAGCCGAAGAGGCCCAGGGTTACGGCGGGCAGGACGTAGGACGCCATGCTTTCCTTGCGCCCCGCGGGCAGGAGTTCCAGGTTGACGGCGAATACGGATATCAACACGATGCCGGCCCAGAAGGTCGGCACGGACTGGCCGAACAGGGCCACGGTGCGGGCCCCCACGTCCCAAAGTCCGCCTTTTCGGGTTGCCGCAATGACCCCCAACGGCAGCGCGATGAGCAGGGCCATGGCCGTGGAGAAGGACACCAGCTTCAAGGTGTTGGGAAGCCGCTGGCCGATGAGCTCGGCCACCGGCTTCCGGGTCCGTATCGAAGTGCCCAGGTCGGCTCGCATCAGATTCCGCACGAACCGGCCGTATTGAATGTACACGGGCTGGTCCAGCCCGAGGTCCCGGATCATCTCGTCGCGGAGGTCGGACGAGGCGTCGATGGGCAACATCACGTCCAGCGGGTTTCCCGTGAGCCGCGCGAGGGTGAAAACCAGCATGCTGATCACCATCAGCGTGATAACGCACTGGAGCAGCCTGCCGCCGATGTAACGTTGCATGGGGTCCCGCGGATGTGTGTGTGCTCCGGTCTCGGGCCGCTATTTCGGAGTCACGGTGACGAGACTGGGCTCGATGTACCCTCTGTGGGGCCGCACCTGGATGTCAGTCACCTGGTTCCCGTAAGCCCACAGGATTCCCTTGACGTCCGCGATAGGCACCCCGCGGTAGTCACGATAGAGCACGTTGTAAGCCTCTATCACTTTCGCCGCGATGCCATCGACGGTCGCCTCACTCGCTGCCTGGGCTGCGAGCTCGTCGATATTGTTCGCCAGCTTGACGATCTTGCCCTTATGGCTCCACCAGATACGCAGGCCGTCGGAGCTGTTGAGACGTCCCGTGGTGGCGAAGGTTCCGGCCTGGCCGATGATCTTGGGGGACTGGGGCGTCGCGATGTAAAGCGGACGAAACGCCCCGATGTCGGTGGGTACGATACTCGCCCGTACGCCGATGGCTTCCCAGTATCCGGCTACGATTTCTGCCAACTGCCGATACTGGGTGAAGCCGCCCGTCGGCAGCGCGAACAGCGAAATGTCGAAACCCTTGGGAAAGCCTGCTTCGGCCAGGAGCTTTTTGGCCCGTGCCGGGTCATAAGGATACGGCTTCAAATCCGCGGGAAACCCGATGGAAATGGAGGACGCCGGGAAGACGGCCGCGGGTTTGCCTTTGCCGTGGAACAAGGTTTGCACGATCTCTTCCTTGTTGATGGCCAGGTTCAAAGCCTCGCGCACACGGACATCCTTGGTGGGACCGGCAGTGTCGACGTAAGTGCCATAGAGATGGATTCGCACCGACGTGGCCTGGGGGTCCTCGGCGATCTTGAATCCCGCCTTCGCCATATCCGGAACCTCATCGAGGGATATCCGCGCCATGTCCACCTGACCGGTCTTCAGCATGGCGACGCGCGTGGAAACTTCGGGTACCAGCAGGATGCGCAGGCGGTCGAATCGGGGCGACTTGCGCCAGTGGTTCTTGACGGCCTCGAACTCGATGAAATTGCCGACCTCGTGCTTGACGAACTTCCAGGCTCCGGTGCCCACGGGCTTCTGCGCGAATCCGTCCCAGCCGACCTTCTTGATGTAGGCTTTCGGAAGCACGATGCCTTCGATACCGGGCTGATTGGCCAAGTCGTAGGGCAAGGTCGGCCACGGCTTCGCCGTGACGATTTTCACGGTGTGGCTGTCGATGACCTGGACTTCCTTGATGCCCTTGCGAAATTGCCGCACCCTCGAGGCCTTGGCCTTGGGCCGCAGGAATCCGTCCATAAGGGTGAACTTCGCGTCCTCCGCGGTCATCTCGCTGCCGTCGTGGAATTTGACGCCCGGCCTGAGCTTGAAAGTCCAGGAAAGCCCGTCGGCCCCCGGCTGCCAGCTCAGCGCCAGCCCCGGAGTGAGCTTGCCGTTGGCATCCACCTCCGTGAGCCAGTCCCACAGCGGGCCCACCAGCCCGAGGGAGGCGCTGATGGAGGTGCGGGTGGGATCCATGGACTCCTCGCCGAAGTTCGCGGCAGCGTACCGCAGGGTGGTTTCGGACTCGGCCGCATGAACCGGTGCGCCCGCAAGCAACGCCAGGAAGGCCGCGAGAACCAGGAATTGAAAGAGTCTTTTCGAAGCGTTCAACATGGTAAATCCTCCCTACTGCCGTTTCGGATGAATGGTCCGTGTCTTCCGTCCGACACGCCCGCACATTACTCTGGATCAAGATCCGAGTGCAAGATCAAGATCCGAGGTCGAGCTTGCTGTCCGGCGCGGCTATTTCGCCGGCGCCGCGGTGACCAGACTGGGTTCGATGTAGCCTCTGTGAGGTCGCAACTCGACGCCGGTCATACGGTTTCCGTAGGCCCACAGGACCGCGTTGACGTTGGCGATGGGCACGCCGCGGTAGTCACCGTGGATGACCTTGTAGGCTTGGCGCACCTGTGCCGCGATGCCGTCGACGGTGGCTTCGCCCGCCGCCTTCCTGGCGATGTCGTCGACGTTTTCCGCCAGTTTGCTGATCTTGCCGCTCTTGGACCACGAGATACGCAGGCCATCGGAGCCGTTGAGCCGTCCGGTGGTGGCGAAGGTTGCCGCCTGGCCCACGATCTTTGGGGACTGCGGCGACGCGATGTAGAGCGGACGAAACGCCCCGATGTCGGTGGGCACGATGCTGGTCTTCACGCCGATGAGCTCCCAGTAACCCGCCACCACCTCGGCCAACTGCCGGTACTGGGTGAAGCCCCCGGTGGACAGCGCGAAGAGCTTGATGGAAAACCCGTTGGGATAACCCGCCTCCGCCAGCAGTTGCCTGGCCCGGGCCGGATCATGCGGATACGGCTTCAACTCCGCGGGAAACCCGACGGAGATGGGGGAGATAGGGAACACCGCCGCCGGCTTGCCCCTGCCGTGGAACAGCGTCTGCACGATTTCCTCTCTGTCGATGGCCAGGTTCAGGGCTTGGCGCACCCGGGCGTCTTTTACCGGACCGGCCTCGTCGTAATAGGTGGCGTAGAGTTGGATCCGCACTGCCGTGGGCTGCGGGTCCTGGGCGATCTTGAAGCCCGCCTTGGTCACGTCGACGAGCTCGTCGAGGGAGATCCTCGCCACGTCCACCTGACCGGTCTTCAACATGGCCACCCGTGTAGACGCCTCGGGCACCAACAGGGTGCGGAGGCGGTCGAACCGCGGCGACCGGCGCCAGTGGTCCTTGACGGCCTCGAACTCGATGAAGTTGCCCACCTCGTGCTTGACGAACTTCCAGGCTCCCGTGCCCACCGGTTTTTGTGCAAAGCCGTCCCACCCGACCTTCTTGATGTAGGCCTTGGGGAGCACGATGCCTTCGATGCCCGGCTGATTGGACATGTCATAGGGAAAGGTCGGCCACGGCCGCGCCGTCACGATCTTCACGGTGTGGCGGTCGACGACTTGAACGTCCTTGATGCCCTTGCGGAACTGCCGCACCCTGGAGCTTTTGGCCTTGGGCCGGCGGAAACCCTCCATGAGGGTGAACTGCGTGTCCTCCGCGGTCATCTCGCTGCCGTCGTGGAACTTGACCCCGGGCCTGAGCTTGAAGGTCCAGGAGAGCCCGTCCGCCGCCCGCTGCCAGCTCAACGCGAGGCCGGGCGTGAGCTTGCCGTTGGCGTCCACCTCCGTGAGCCAGTCCCACAGCGGGCCCACCAGACCCAGGGAGGCGCTGATGGAGGTGCGAGTGGGATCCATGGATTCCTCGCCGAAGTTTCCGGCACCGTACCGGAGCGTGGTTCCGGACTCGGCCGCATGCACCGGCGACCCCGATATCAACGTCAGAGGTGCGGTCAGGAAGGCCACGAGAACCAGGAATTGAAAGAGCCTTTTCGAAGCGTTCAACATGGTAAATTACTCCTGCTGCCGATTCGGTTGGACAGCCCTTGTCTTCGGCCCAAGCGGGTAGGGTGCTTCACAGGCCCGCACATTACTCTGGATGGAGTTCCGGGTGCAAGAGATCCCCGCCACCCGTCATCCCGCTCCCGGCACCTGCCATCCCGGATTTGATCCGGGAGAGGAAGAGGGGAGGCCGGCCAGGCAGGAGCACGGGATTTTGACTCGGAACCGTGATACTACCGTCGTGTTGGCCAGCCTGCCGCCCGTGCGGTTCCGAAGCCGCCCGACTCCCGTCCCTGACACTCAATTGCTGACATGCAACTCGAGACCCTGTTGATCATCTTTGTTGCGCTGGGCGCCGGTGCATTCTCGAAGGGAGCCACGGGGATGGGCCTCCCGCTCATCGCCGTTCCCATCATGGCGGGGTTCCTGGGCGCCCAACAAGCCGTCATCGTCATCACCATACCCAACATGGTGAGCAACTTCTGGGTCATGTGGTCCTACCGCTCCCGGTTCCACACCGTGCCGGGGCTCGCCTTCGCTACCATGGCGGGCGCCCTGGGCGTCGCCGCCGGCACCTGGTTCCTGGCGACCGCCGACGAGCGCATGCTGACCCTGGCCCTGGCGGTTTGTGTGGGCGCCTACCTGGTGCTGCTGGCCTTCCGCATCGAGATCCGCTTCACCGGCCCGCTGGGCCGTATCCTCTCGCCGCTCATCGCCGCCCTGGCCGGTGTCTCCCAGGGCGCGGCCGGCATGTCCAGCGCGGTGGTGGCGGCGTGGGTGCGCGCGTTCCAACTGGAGAAGGAGGCGTACATCTTCGCGGCCTCGACGATGTTTTTGGGCCTCACCGCCATGCATTTCCTCTTCGTCCTGGCCGCCGGCCTGTTCGATCAGGAGCGTCTCGGCCAAGCCGTCCTCGCGCTCATCCCCATCGCGCTGTTCCTGCCCCTGGGCATGCGGGTGACCCCCTACATCAGCAAGCAGTGGTTCAACCGGGTCATCGTGACCCTGATCATCGTGATGGAGGTCAAGCTGATCTGGCAGGGGGTGGTGGGTCACTGAGCTGTCCGGGTCCGGCTAAAGAATGGACACGATGAGGCGATTACTATTCCCGGGGGGTCGGGATTCCGCTCCTCCAAGGATGTTGAATTTTCGAATTACCGGTCTATAATCGGCGGTATATCGCGGGGAAAGGTCCATGAGCCTGATCGTATCCGAAATCTATGATGCGCTGATCGAAGCTGGCACTTCCAAGGACAAGGCCAAGGCGGCCGCGGCTGCGGTCCCGTCTGTCGAACGTTTGGCCACCAAGGAGGACATTGCCAGGCTGGAAGGGGCCACCAGGGAGGACATCGCCAGGCTGGAAGGGGCCACCAGGGAGGACATTGCCAAGCTGGAAGGGGCCACCAAGGAGCACATTACCAAGCTGGAAGGGGCCACCAAGGAGCACATTACCAAGCTGGAAGGGGCCACCAGGGGGGACATTGCCAAGCTGGAACGGGCTACCAGGGAAGACATTGCCAAGCTGGAACGGAGCACCAAGGAGGACATTGCCAAGCTCGACAAGAGAGTGGCCGTACTGAGTCTCGCGGTTTTCAGTCTCCAACCGGCAATTCTGGCGTTGCTGGTGAAGCTGGTTTTCTTTCCCTAGTCGCCCTCGACTCATTTCGGCAGGTGCGCGGTCTCGGGAAGGCAGAGCATGAGGTTGAGGTTCTGGATAGCCACGCCGCTGGCGCCCTTGCCGAGGTTGTCGAGGAGGGCCACCAGCAACGTGTGGCCGGAGGGATGCGGCACCACGTGCAGCTCCATGCAGTTGGTGTCGTTGCACGCCTGCGGATCGAAGCTGTGCTCGTGTGCGTCGCGCGGATCCGGATGAGGAACCACGCGGATGAAGGGCTCCCCGTCGTAGCGTTCCAGCAGACACTTCAGGATCGCCGAACTGTTTCCGCCCATGGGCAGCATGCCGAGCGGAATCGGCACCTCCACCCGCATGCCGCAGCGGAACGGTCCCACCGCGGGCACGAACTGCGGCTCCGTGGTGAGCCCACTGTAGGCCACCATCTCCGGGATGTGCTTGTGCCGCGCTCCCAGGGCGTAAGGCGCCTCGTAGGGCAGGGAGTTCAGGCCCTGCTCGGGGCTCTCCCATTTCTCGATCAGTCCCCGCCCGCCGCCGGAATATCCCGACAGTGCATGGATGGAAACCGGGGTATCGTGGGGCAGGAGTCCCTCCTCCACCAGCGGCCGGGTCAACAAGATAAAAGCGGAAGGGTAGCATCCGGGGTTGGCCACGAAGCGAGCCTCGCGGATGGCGTCCCGCCGGCCGGCATCGAGCTCCGGGAGCCCGTATGTCCATCCGTCGGCCACTCGATGGGCCGTGCTGGCGTCGATGACCCGAGTGCCGCGCTCCGCAGCCCATTGGGCTGCTTCCCGCGCCGCGTCGTCGGGCAGGCACAGTACCGTCAGGTCCGCCGCCTCGATGGCCGCGCGCCGCGCCGCAACGTCCTTGCGCCGGTCCTCGTCCAGCGTGGACACCTCGATGTCCCTGCGTCCCGCGAGCCAGTCGCGTATCCGCAGGCCCGTGGTGCCCACGTGGCCGTCTATGTAAACTTTGGGTGGCATGACTTCAGAGGGGATGGTTTCTTCGAAGTTGAATTTACCAGAAACCCTTCGTGTTTTGCACGGGTACACCAACTCTTGCCTGTACGGATCCCGTCTATTTTCGTATCGGCGGGGTATCGTCCCGGATCAGGTCGTGCTGCGCGCTCGCTGGATCATTGCGCCGACATCGGGGTTCGCGTTGAACGGAACGAGTTCGACGTTGGGGTGAGCCCGGACAAAGACGCGAAACACCTCGTCAGCGAACGCCTGTCCGATCTGCTCGACATCACTGAAGTCCAAGATTACCTTCTTGAAGCGCTCGAATCGCGTTAACAGCCGTTTGGCTTGTGAACGCGATATCAAGGCTTCGTCCCCGTACGGTACCAAGTTCACCGGCACGACGGTCCTGGAAAACCCATAGTCGCCATCCTCCGTATATTCGTCGAACACTTGCTTTGGCGTCTTGGTTGTATCGTTGTTCAGTGCGAGGACGACCAACGTACCCGGAAATTCCGGGCCACCGGAAATCGACCGTGTTTTTTGAATCCAATCCTCCTGTGTAGTGCTATCATGCGAAAAGGAGACCTCTCGGGACAGGAGATTGAATTCGTCGAACAGGCGTGACGTAAAGAAAATACCTTCCCCGGTGTGATGCTCAGGGTCGGTTGTCAGTTTTCCCTTTGCTAACTCGAGCACCGCATGTCGCTCGTCGTCGAGGTGCAGTTCGCGCGTGATCTTCCGGAAAATTCCCTCCCCGTCATCGATCAGAGTGATTCTGGTATCAACAGCGGTCCGCGCGATCATGATCCTCACCAGTGTTCCCGACGAGTGATCGATTGCATTGTTCAGCATTTCCGTAAAGCCGTATTGCCAGATTCTCCGAGCATTCTGAGGGATATCGGACAGGGTCGGGTCGATCGCTGTCCGCCATACGGTATCTTCGTCGGTTTCTTCCGTCAGCGGAATTGAGAGGTCCTTCTCTACCAATGCGCCAAGGGAGTAGCGGCGATTGCGTGTTGCGCCTTGGGCAGTCAATAGACGGTCGGCAACAAGACGACCGAGATGCTTGTTGACGGCTTGACGTGAGATGCCGAACTGGTCGGTACAAATCTGCGTGATGTTCTCGGGATTGGCGCGGACCTGGGCAACGATGTAGTCGCGGATCGCGCGGCCCCGTTCTCGTGTACCTGCCACGATTGAGCATCTCCTTTTGTCAATGCTAATAGGTCCTATTGTCAACCTTGTTCGTAGGATTGTCAACCCTATGTGTCGGCCTGCTGATTTTGGAAGTGGCCTCTGGTGACTGAAAAGCGTCGTCTGCGAGGGGAGGCCGCGGTAGTCAGAAGTCGTTCACAAGGCATGCGGCTTTACGGCCTTCCCCGGAATTGCTAATTTCTCTGTCACTTTCACGGCCCGCGCTCGCATGGCAGCCGCGCGGGCGATTCCAGGAAATTCAAGGAGGAAAAGAATGGACGCCGATGCCAAGAAGACCGCGCTTCGCATGATCCCGTATGGACTGTACGTTTTGACCAGTGAGGCCAAGGACGGCCGGGTGGCCGCGGCCACCGTGAACTGGGTGACCCAGGCATCCTTCGCTCCCCCGCTGGTGGCGGTGGGAGTCAAGGCGGACTCGGGCGCCCACGACATTATTAAGGAATCCGGAAGCTTTGCGCTGAACGTGCTGGGCAAGGGTCAGCAGGGTCAGGCTTTCACGTTCTTCAAGTCGCTGGAACGGGAAGGGGACACCATCGGCGGCGAGGCGTTCGCCGCCGGGGCCACGGGTGCTCCCGTGCTGGCCAACGCCCCGGCGTTCGTCGAGTGCAAGCTCGTGGACACGGTGGAGAAGGGTGACCATTCCGTGTTCATCGGAGAAGTGGTTGAGGCCGGCGTGAGGGCCGAGATTTCCGGCCGCGCCGATGACGCCACGCTTCTGCTCAAGGATCTGGGAGAGAAGACCTTCTACGGCGGTTGACGTCCGGAGCCGGGGAATCTCCGACCAACGGCGGTCCCCCGGCAACCCCGGCTCCGGAAGCGGTGCACCATCATGATCACCGAACGGCTTCTGGGCTCTTTGCGCGACATCGTGGGCGGCGACGGTGTGGTGTCGCACCCCACGGAACTGAGCGTCTACGACTGCGACGGCTACACGCTGGAGAAGTCGACGCCGGAAGTCGTGGTGTTGCCGCGCTCCACCGAGGAGGTGGCGGCCGTTCTGAAGCGGCTCGCCGGGGAGGGAGTGCCGTTCGTGCCCCGGGGTACCGGCACCGGCCTGAGCGGCGGGTGCCTCCCGCTCGGTGCGCCGGTGATGGTGAGCCTGACCCGCATGAACCGGATCCTCGAGCTGGATCCGGCCAACCGGCGCGCCGTGGTCGAGAGCGGCGTCGTCAATGCCTGGGTAAGCCGGGCGGCCAAGCCCCACGGGCTTCACTACGTGCCGGATCCTTCGAGCCAGATGGCCTGCTCCATCGGCGGCAACGTGGCCGAGAACTCCGGCGGTCCCCACACGCTGAAGTATGGCGTCACCACCAACCACGTCCTCGGCGTCACCCTGGTCTTGCCGGACGGCGAGGTGGTCCGGCTCGGCGGCATGACCGAGGATACGCCGGGATACGACCTCCTTGGCGTCACCGTGGGCTCGGAAGGCACCTTCGGCATCGTCACCGAGGCCATCCTCAAGCTGTACCCGCTCCCTCAGGGCTACAAGACGCTGCTGGCGGTGTTCGATTCCGTTGCCGACGGCAGCGCCGCGGTGGCCGGCATCGTCGCCAGCGGCATCGTTCCCGCCGCCCTGGAGATGCTGGACCGGCTCATTATCCAGGCGGTGGAAGACGCCTTCCATTTCGGATTTCCCCGGGACGCCGGCGCGGTGCTGATCGTGGAGTTGGACGGTCTCCAGGGCGGCCTCGAAGCCGCCGCCGCCAGGATCCGCGAGGTGTGCGAGGCGCACGGCGCCACCGGGATACGGGTCGCCCGGGATGACCATGAACGCGACGCCCTGTGGAAGTGCCGCAAGCGGGCCTTCGGCGCCCTGGGGCGACTGGCGCCCAACTTCTGCTGCCAGGACGGGGTGGTGCCGCCGACGCGGTTGCCGGAGATCATGGAGCGCATCGCCGCCATCGGCGAGGCCTACGACCTCCAAATCGGCAATGTCTTCCACGCCGGCGACGGCAACATCCATCCGATCCTTCTCTATGACGAGCGTGACCGGGACCAGACCGAGCGGGTGGTAGCCGCGGGGCGGGAGATCCTGCGGGAATGCGTAGCCCTGGGCGGCAGCCTCACCGGCGAGCACGGTATCGGGGTGGAGAAGGTGGCATTGATGCCGCTGATTTTCACGCCGGACGACCTGAGCGTCATGGAGGACGTGCGCTCCGTGTTCGATCCCGAGGGCCGGTGCAATCCCAACAAGATATTCCCTTCGGCCGGAGAACAGGTCGAGGTCCGCGCGCCGCGGCGCCAGGCGGCGATGTAGGTCCGATGGAGGTCCGATGGCCCGTACCGTGCAATTCGGCCGCAAGATGCGCGAGAACCCGGTTTGCTGGCGTAGGGGCGGGTTTCAAACCCGCCCGTGCCCGCGGCCGCGCCGAGGTTGGGCATGAACCACGAACCCGCCATCGAGCCGGCGCCGGACTGGGCCGGGTTCGACCGTGACCTGCGAGGGTCCCCGGACCTTCCGGAGGCGGGGACGGCTGCCGACCTCGACCGGTTCGCCATCGACGGCGTACCGCCCGAACGGGTGCTCCGCCCGACCGCGGTGCCGCAGGTGTGCCGCGTCATGAAGCTGGCCCACGACCGGGGCCTGGCGGTGGTGCCGATGGGTTTCGGTGCCCATCTGGGGCTGGGCGGGACGCCGCGACGGCCGTTTCTTGCGCTTTCCCTCGCGTCACTGAACGCGCTGGTGGACCACGAGCCCGCGAACATGACCCTGACCGCCCAGGCCGGTATGAGCCTCACTCGGATCCAGGCCGCGGCGGCCGACCGCGGTCAGTGGCTGCCGGTGGATCCGCCCCTTCCCGCCGCTACCAGCGTGGGCGGCCTGATCGCCGCCAACCTGAGCGGTCCGTCCCGTTTCTCCCAGGGGACCGTCCGGGATCTGCTGATTGGCATCACGGTGGTGCGCGCGGACGGCACGCTGGTCAAGAGCGGGGGCAGGGTGGTCAAGAACGTCGCCGGCTATGACCTTGGAAAGCTCTACTGTGGCTCCCTGGGCACCCTCGGGGTCATCGTCGAAGCCACCTTCAAGCTGCGCACGTTGCCCAAGGCGCGGGCGGTGGCGCGGATTGCCTGCGCGGATGTGCCGCGGATGCAGGAGTTGGCGGCGCGGATCCTGACGGCGCCGCTGGAACCCTTGTTCATCGAGCTGACAGCCCGTGTTCCCTCGGCCGATTCGGCGTACGTTCTGGTGGTGGGTTTCGGCGGTCCGGCGGAGGACGTGTCCGATCAGGCGGCCACGTTGAGATCGTTGGTGGAAGGGGACTGCCGGCTGGAAGAGTTGGCGGATGAAGCCGCGGCGGTGACGGAGTTGAGGGATGCCCGCGCCCTGGGCGAGGCGTTCCTGCGCCTCAAGATCAGCCTCCTGCCCGCGCGGCTGTGGCCTTTCATGACGGCGCTGAAGGCCGAAAGCGGGAGGAGCGGACTGAGCATGGCGGTGCAGGCCCACGCCGGTAACGGCATCGTCCATGTCCGGGTCGAGCGCCCCGACGGCGTCGCGGCGCAAGGGTCGGCGGCCGTCTCGGTGGAGCGGCTGCGAGCGGAAGCGGTCGCTCTGGGCGGTACGCTGGTGGTGGAGCAGGCCGCTCCGGATGTCAAGCCGGACCTGGATCTGTGGGGCGGGGGCATCGACGGACTGGCGTTGATGAAGAACATCAAGCAGGCTTTGGACCCCAGGGGTGTCCTGTCGCCGGGAAGATTCGTCGCCGGGATCTAGTGTCGTGTATCGGCCGGCAGCGCGGTGCGGGGACGGGCGGGTTTGAAACCCGCCCCTACATCGGATGTCCGGTTACCGCGGCGCAGCCTCCTGGGAGACTGTGGGACGGGCGGGTTTCAAACCCGCCCCTACATCGGATGTCCGGTTACCGCGGCGCAGCCTCCTGGGAGACTGTGGTACGGGCGGGTTTGAAACCCGCCCCTACATCGGATGTCCGGTTACCGCGGCGCAGCCTCCTGGGAGACTGTGGGACGGGCGGGTTTGAAACCCGCCCCTACATCGGATGTCCGGTTACCGCAGCGCAGCCTCCTGGGAGACTGTGGTAGGGGCGGGTTTCAAACCCGCCCGCGCCCGCTTAATCTGTCAGTTGAGATATGAGCAGCCAAAACGCTGATTTTGAAAGCTCCGGGAACTGCATTCATTGCGGTCTCTGCGTCGCGTCCTGCCCTACCTTCCTCGAGCTGGGAACGGAGATGGACTCGCCCCGGGGGCGGATCCAGCTCATGCGCTCGATACACCAGGGGACGATCCCCCTCGACGACGTGAGCGTCAGGCACCTGGACCTTTGCCTCGGCTGCGGCGCATGCGAGACGGTATGCCCGTCCGGTGTCCGTTACGGCACGCTCATCGAAGGTGCGCGTCACTTTATCGAGAGCCGGCACCGCCGCTCCTGGCCGGAGCGGGCAAAGCGCTGGCTGGTGAATCGGACCTTTCCCAACCCGGCGATTATGAGAGCGTTCGGTTGGGCCGTGCGGTGTCTGACACGGCTCGGTCTGCACCGTCTGGCGCATTCCCCCCTCTTGCCGGCGTCCGTCCGCGGGTTGCTGCGTTACCTGCCGGACCGGGACGCCGGTTTCCAGTCGGTGCGCCTTCCCGAACGGACCGCCCCGCGCGGCGAAGCCCGCCATCGCGTGGGTCTGCTGGCCGGTTGCGTGATGCAGAGTCTTTTCGGCGGCACGCACAAGAGCACGGTCCAACTGTTGACTCAGCACGGCTGTGAGGTACGGGTGCCCTCGGACGCCGGTTGCTGCGGCGCCCTGTTGTTGCACAACGGCGCCCGGGAGCGGGGTCTGGCGCTGGCGCGCCGCACCATTGCGGCTTTCGATGCCTTGGAGCTTGATGCCGTGTTGACCAACGCGGCCGGCTGCGGCGCGGCCATGCGGGAATACAGCGAGCATTTCAAGGATGATCCCGCGCTGCGGTCCGCGGCGAAACGCGTTGCCGACAAGGTCCAGGATGTGGCAGAGTTCCTTCATGGGTTGCCCGAATCCGGGCATGGGAAGACCCCGAACGTCAAGGTCGCCTACCACGACGCGTGCCACCTGTTGAACGGACAGGGCGTGCAGGCGCAGCCGCGGGACCTGCTCAGGGGTATTTCGGGAGTCGAGTTGGTGGAGTTGCACGAGGCCGAGGTGTGCTGCGGCAGCGCGGGGAGTTACAATCTGACGGAACCGGAGCTGGCCGGCAGGCTGGCTGCGCGAAAGGCCAGGAACGTGATGGCAACGGGGGCGGACGTTCTCGTGACCGGAAATCCGGGTTGCATCCTGCAGATCAGGGCGGCGCTTCGAGAGCAGGGATCGTCCATCCGCGTGGTACATACCGTCGACTTCCTGGCAGAGGCTTATACCAACAGAGCGGCGGCCGGGGGCTGAGCCGGCTCGCCCGGAACGGGAGGACCCCATGACGAGAGACGGATTGCGCATACTGGACAGCGACATGCACGTGTTCGAGCCCCACGACCTCTATCTCAACTACATGAACTCCAAGTGGGGTGACCGCATCCCGCGCGGCGAGGTACGGGAGCAACGCGAGGGTGAGGGTTTGACGCTTCACGGCATGACACGTTACGTGCTCGGCGACGGCTCGCCGATCCGCACCCCCGGAAAGCTGGTGGAATTTCACGAGCAACGCCAGAAAGACGCCTATATCCGGCCCGCCAGCCAGAACTACAACAATCTCTCGCAGCTCGAAGCCATGGACGAGGAAGGATTGGACATGGCGGTGCAGTTCCGCACCTCGCCCCTCCACACCGATGAGGACTTCGAACCCGACTACGCCAACGACCTCTGCAAGGCCTGGAACGAATGGATGCATGACTTCTGCAGCGCCGACCCGTCGCGGCTCAAGGGCTCGGCGTTGATCACGCTGCACGACGTGGACCTTGCAGTGAAGGAGGCCCGGCGGTCGGTGAAGGAGCTGGGCGCGGTGGGACTGTCATTGTGTCCCGAGCCCATCAACGGGCGCCACATCCACGACCACGACTTCGACCCGCTGTGGGCGGAGGCCATAGACCTCAATGTGCCCATCTGTTTCCATCCGCCGGCACGGCCCAACCAGGTCCAGGTATCCCGCCGCTTCGAGGGCCACCCCAACGAGGAGCTGCTGGTCAATCCCTTGCGCAATCCCGTGGAGTTGATCCTGGCCGTCAGCGCCTTCTGCGCCGGCGGCGTGCTGGAGCGCTTCCCCAAGCTGAGGGTGGCCTTTCTGGAGGGCAACTGTAGCTGGCTGCCGTGGTTGATGTACCGCCTCGACGAGTACTGCGAGCTTCAGGGCCCCATGGCCGATATCCCGCTGCGCAAGAAACCCAGCGAGTACTTCAAGGAGCAGTGCTTCATCTCCGCGGATGTCGACGAGGGGCTGGTGGTCAGCGTCATCGACTACATGGGCGACGACAACATCGTCTTCTCCACCGACTACCCGCACATCGACTCCCGCTGGCCCGAGGCCGTCGACACCTTCAAGGCGCTTCCGGGCCTCAAGCAGGAGTCCCTGGAGAAGATTCTGTGGACCAACTGCGCCCGGTTGTACGGGGTGGGGTGAGGCAGACCTGGTTCTGCCAGTAGCGCCCGCAAACCATGAAAATCGGAGCCATGGCGTCCGATTTTCATGGTAACGACGTTAGTCGGGAACACTGTGCACACGACGGGACACCCCCAAACCGTAGAGCTTCTGGAACTCCCCACGGATATACGCTAGTCTACACCAATAGTATGCGTTTTCGCTTACCTCGGAGACTGCCATGGGTACAATGCGCAAAACAATCACCGTGACGGAGCAACAGGATCAGTGGATCAAGGCACAAATAAAGGCCGGGGAGTTCACGAACGACAGCGAGTACATTCGTGATTTGATCCGTCGCGACCAAGAGCAGAACTGGAAAATCCGAGCATTGAAGGCAGCGATCCAGGAAGGATTGAACAGTGGCGTGAGTAATCGCACGGTAGAAGACATATGGCGGGAGGCCGAAGAGCGATTCAGGGCCGAACATGGCTGACTTTCGCCTGTCGGAGCGAGCAGCGTCCGACCTGAGCGGTATCGCTGATTACACCATTCAAATTTGGGATCGAACAAGCGCGACGCTATCGCGACGGCCTTGTGAGGAGCTTTCGTCAGCTTAGCGACAACCCCTTACTGGGTCGTAGTACTGAAAATCTCGCACCGGGTCTCAGGCGCTACGAGCATGGATCCCACGTAATATTCTATGAGGTAGAGGAAGAGGGCGTGCTGGTCGTCCGGATTCTTCATCAGACGATGGATGTAACTCGGCATGATCTATGAGTGCGGCCCGCCAGCAGACCCCAGGACATGATTTTCGGAATTGCCGAGTGGCAACCGAAAGCGTTTACGGTATGGGAGATGTCGATGACGAAGCGGAATGCGGTCTGGAACCCCCCTGCGGAGGTTTCACGGGAGCAGTGCCTCGCGGACTCCGGCGCCGTGCTCGCGATGCCGGACATTCCGCTGAAGGAATACGAGGATCTGGTCCGAATTCGGGCGGTGGGGCTGGACTGGGACATCGGCGCGCAGATCTACGAGCCCGAAGACCCTGGGAAGATCCTCGTGGGCGCGGACGGACGGAAGGCGGGGGCCTATCTCCTCTCCGGCGGCGACGGCGACTTCAAGACCATGGCGCCGGTGGCGCGGCTTCTGGCCGGGAAGTTCGGGTTCAAAGTTGCCACCATGACGTATCCCGGCCGCCTCTATCTGGACGACCCGTCCCGGGACTGGCCCGGGGATACCATCAACCCGGACGGCACCATTCGCACACCCATCTGGCTGAGCGGCGAGCACATCACCCCGGACCAGTACGAGGTGGTGAAGGACAGCTCCATCCGCGAACGCTACGGCACCCGTACGGTACTCCACGCCAAACCCGGTACGACGTTCTGGGACCGCATGGCGGGCTGGCCGGCGGCCTTCGAGGAGGGCGGCAAGCAGGCGATGGCGCGCAACCTGCCGGACGGCGAATACTCCGTTTACGTCCACGGCCACTCCACGGGTGGTCCGTTCGTGTTCATGCTGTCCCAGCGGGTGCCCAACGTCGCCGGCGTCATGGCGGTGGAGAACTCCTCCTTCGGCTACATCAACGAGGCCAAGCTCAAGGTCACCGGCTCCCTCGGCGCCATCGGCGACTACGAAAGAAGGGTAACCGAGACCAGCCGGGTGGACCCGTTCTACGAGCTTTATATCCGCACCTGGCGTGACAAGGCCCGCTACATCGGGCCGGAGAAGCTCGGGCAAGACGGTCCCGTGGCGCTCATGCGGCTGCCGCTGGTCATCGAGGAGGTCATGGAGGCCTGGGAAGGCGCCAAGACCCAGCCCCAGTTCAAGTGCGAGTACATCGTCAGCACGAACATCGAGCCGTCGTTGGAGGAGAGCGCACGGGTCACGGCCGGGCGGCTGGGACTCGACGCCCGCGGCACCGAAGCGCTGGTGCGGCAGTACCTCGACTACGGGCAGGAGCTCCAGGGCCCTGATGTCAAACCGGTGCCGCCGATCCTCTTCTGTGTCACCAAGGACAGCCGCGACCACACGGCCGACGGCTACCGGAGCATGGTGATGCCCATGTTCGCCCGCATGGAGCCGGCGCCCAAGACCGCGTTGATGCACTTCCAGGCGGGTGTCCATTCCTACTGGACGCCGGAGACGGACTTGCCCGTGGGGGTGGCGCCGGGCGTCGCCAAGACCTGGCACGACGCCGTCACCGGCGGGTATTTCCTGTCCGGGAGCGGCGGCAACGGCTGATGTCCGGCGAAGCCGCGAAGTTGGAATACACCACGCACGCGGTTCATGTGATGACGGAACGGGAGATACCCGTCGCGTGGGTCGAATGGGTGATCGACGAACCGGCGTTGCGCGTGCCCGATCCGAACGAACCCGAGGTCGAGCGGTTCTTTCGCAGCATCCCGGAACAGAACGACCGCATATTGCGCGTAGCTGTCCAGCGTTGCACCTTGGCGGGTGGTGAGCGTATTCTTTGACCGTGGCGTGAAAGGAAAGTTGTGAAACTGCATGTCGACAAGAACGCCGACGCGCTGTACCTGCGCCTCGACGACTCCACCATCGCCGATTCCGAAGAGGTCTCACCGGGCGTGGTGCTCGATTACAACGAGTCGAACGAGGTAGTGGGCGTGGAAATGCGCTATCTCTCGAAACGTTCTTCCAGGCTGAAACTCTCTGCGCTGGAATTCGAGACGATTTAGTCTCCGATCCAACAAGAATAGGGGTCAGAGTACAACGTTACGTCTCGTCGCCGACGGTGTCCGTTCTCTAGTGTCCTGTCCGGTTAATTCGCATGATAGTCTGCGGGTCTTTTTTGCCGTCGGCTGCGTTGCTCTTCCTCGCGTGGTGCCCGCCACACGGGCGGGTTTGAAACCCGCCCCTACAAGTCATCGCGCCTTGCCGACAACAAAAAAAACCTCCGCATATTATCATGCGAATTAACCGGACAGGATACTAGTGTGGTGTCTCACAAATACGCTTATGAAGATGCGAGGGCATTTTGGTTGTCGGCAAGGCGCGATGACTTGTAGGGGCGACCTGCGGTCGCCCCAGGGCGGTCACCACGCGAGGAAGAGCAACGCAGCCGACGGCCAAAAGGACCCGCAGATTCATAAGCGTATTTGTGAGACACCACACTAGCGATTCGAAGGGGTGTCTGTGACCACGCTGATTACCGGTTCCGGACTCGTCGGGACGTCCTTCGCCCAGGTCGCTCTGCGAAGATGCGCCCGGTTGGTCTTCTATGACGTGCAACCTCACGGAGAATTCCTCAAGAGAAAACTGGCGGGAGCCGACGTTGCCTTCGTCCAGGGAGACATTCTGGATCTCCCCGCGCTGTTGCACACGACCAGGCAATACGGCGTGGACACCGTGGTACACACTGCGGGTCTGGTCGGCACCAAGGTCGCGGAAGCGCCCTACACCGGGATCCAGATCAACGTCATGGGAACCATCAACGTCCTCGAAGCCATCCGGCTCGCCGGCGTGAGGCGCCTGGTGCACATCAGCTCCCTCAGCGTCTACGACCAACGCCGCGACTGCCCCGCGCCCTTGCGTGAGGATTTTCCCCGTGGGAACGGCCGGCTGTACGACAACACCAAAGTAGCCAAGGAGCTCATGGTCGAGGCATACCAGCGTCTTTACGGCTTCGAGGTCATCGTCCTGCGGCTGGCGAAGCTATACGGCCTCGGTCACTTCCAGGGCGGCTCCGCGGGCGGCCGCCTCATCCAGACCCTCGTACAATGCGGCCTGCACGGCGAGGTCGCCCGCGTGCCCCGACCCCTCACCACGGACTTCGAGTACGTCTACGCCAAGGACGTGGGCCGTGCCGTCGACATCGCCGCCACCATCCCGCTGCCCGAAGAGACGTACTTCAACATCGGCAGCGGCGCGGTCCTGACCTTCGACGAGTTGACGGGTGCCATCCGGGAAGTTGTCCCGGGGCTGGAGGTGGAGATCCTGCCCGGGCCACCGCCCGGAGTTCAGATGAAGCAGCCGATTGACTGCTCCAAAGCCAGAGACCTGCTCGGATGGGAGCCGCGGTACACGATGCAGGAAGCCTTCAGGGACTATGTGGCCGACCTGGAAGACGTGGCGGGCCGGTAACCAGGGTTCATTTCCCACGTAGGTCGGATTAGTTAGCGAAGCGTAATCCGACACTGGGACGCAGTACGTGTCAGGGTAACACGACCGAAGATCCGGTCTGAAGTACGATGTTATTTTGTTGTGTTAATTCAGTAAGTTATATTGTATGCGGAAGCGCGGCGCAGGAAGGATCGGGTGACCAGGTACCAAATAGGCGCTAACTCGCCTCCGAAACAAGCGCACCAGCGCGCATGATTGGTGCCCTGCCGAAAGTCCCGCGGCGCCCGCCGGGCCGGGGTCAATCGCCGGTCTCGTGGCTAGCGATGCCGGAGAGTTCGACCGGAGGACGGTCGGGAAACCGAGCGATGAGTGAGAGGGTTCCGCCCATCGCCTCGACCGTCCGGCGCAACGTGGATAGCAACACGTCGCTGCGCTGCTCCAGCCGTGAGACGGCGTCCTGGCTGATGCCGAGTTCGCGCGCGACGCTGACCTGGGTGAGCTTACGGGCCTTGCGCAGCTCGCGCAGCGTCATCTCCTCGGCGATCAACTCCGCCGCCCGCTCCTCAATCTTGCGCCGCCGCTCGGGGTCAAGCGTGGCCATCATCTCGTCAAGGCTCACGGTCATCACGATCCTCCTTCATCGGCGAGCTGGGCAAGGTGCCGGTCGAAGCGTTCATCGGCTTTGCGGATGAGAGCGCGGTAGAACCGCCTCTGGCTGCCGCCCGACTTCTCGCCCGCGACCAGCAACACGGCCCGGCGTTCGGGGTCGAAAGCAAACGCCACCCGCCACTCCCCGTCGGCCGCGCTGAGCCGCAACTCCTTCATGTTCACATGCCGCGAGCCGTTCAGTGTGTCCACCTGCGGCCGCCCGAGTTGCGGTCCGAACCGTTCCAGCAAGCGGCCGACGGCGTAAACCTCATCCTGAACTTGCCTGGGCAGATTGCGAAACTCCGGCACGAACGCCCTGTGGAAGGCAACCGCCCAAGTCATGGCTAGAGGATAGCGACACCAGAATATGAAGTCAATGACATATCGTTGCGCAGAATGGACAATCGACGCCAAGGGGCGATAGGGCTGCGAATCCGTGGGTCCGTGCCTTGTTCTCATGTTGGAAAGCCCGCAGGTACCGTCCCGCGCATCCGCCATCGCCACCACCGCGCCGAAGACATGTGCAGGCGCTACCTCTCCCATGGCCGCCGCTAGCAGTCCGTGGTGAAAGTCGTTGATCGATAAGGATCGACACGAAATGGTTCGGGTACTAGACTGTTGAGCATGGCGATGGGGACACGTGGCCGCGGGACGCGGCAAGGGACGATGTCGGGTTGGCCTTCGGCCAACCCGACCTACAAGGGAGACTTGTTCCTCGCGGTGACGTCCGAAGCCGAGAGGGGATGGAACGAGGCATCCGGCGTTGCGGAAGCAAGTTCCAGTTCCGCCTTGAGGCGGTCGAAAGCCTGCCGTTCCCACCGCTCTTTGTCCCGCCGGATTAGATCGCGGATGTATTCGTTGACGTTCGCGTAGGCCCCGTTCTCGCCGACATTTGCCGAGACGAAGTCCCGAAGCGCGCCGTTGAGGCGAACCGTCACCGTTGTCGTGCGTGGCATGTTTTGGTCTACTCCGAGTAGTGTATTCACCATAAAGAACATTGCATACGGTCAGAACTGTCCAACGCGGCATGATGCTGAAGGAGGGGGGTGAATCCAAGGCGAAGTGATGCTGAAGCCGGCGTGTCGTAGATCATGGAGGGATGATTTGTGACACTACAGACGCGGCGGCTACGCAGCATTGAGCAGGTTCGGGCCTTCGTCGAAGGCAACGAGGCTGTGGACTACGGGCACCGGGATCGGGAGAGCGCCTACGGCTTTGTCGGCGAACTGCTTGGCCGGCTCCGCTACAGGACGTTGGGCAAGCGCGACAAGGGCATCGTGCGCCGCTTTCTGGCCAAGGCGACCGGGATTTCGGCGGTGCAGATCGACCGCCTGATCCGGCAATGGCGGGAGAGCGGCAGGATCGAGGATCGGCGCGGGGGCAACCGCGGTCGGCCGTTCGAGCGCCGGTACACGGGAGTGGACATCCGGCTTTTGGCGGAGGTGGACGAGGCGTTCGGGCAGATGTCGGGGCTGGCCACTTGCGAGTTGCTGCGCCGGCAGCACGAGGTGTTCGGGGACGAGCGTTTCGAGCGGCTGGCGGGCATCTCGAACAGCCACGTCTACAACCTCCGGGCGTCGAAGACGTACGTGACCAAGCGCACGGTGTGGACGAAGACGCGTGCGGCGACGGTGGGCATCGCGCTGCGCCAGGCGCCGGACCCGCAGGGGAAGCCGGGGCACCTGCGCGTGGACACGGTCCACCAGGGCGACCGGAACGGCGTGAAGGGCCTGTACCTGGTCAACCTCGTTGACGAGGTCACGCAGTACGAATACGTGGGGGCCGTGCGGGGCATCTCGGAGAGGTTCCTGGTACCGCTGCTTGAAGCCGTGCTGTCGCTGTTCCCGTTCACGGTGGCCGCATTCCACGCGGACAACGGGTCCGAGTACATCAACCACCGCGTAGCGGCGCTGCTGAACAAGCTGCACATCCGGAAGTTCACCAAGTCGCGGGCGCGGCACTCGAACGACAACGCGCTGGTGGAGGGCAAGAACGCCCACGTCGTGCGCAAGTGGTTCGGCCACGACCACATCCCGCAGCGCTTCGCCGGGATCGTCAACGAGTTCGCGCTGCGCGAGCTGTCGCCGTTCCTGAACTTCCACCGCCCGTGCCTGTTCGCCACCGAGTACCGCGACCACGGCAAGGTGCGCCGCAAGTACCGGCGGGAGGACGTGAGGACGCCCTACGAGAAGCTGAAGTCCCTCCCGGACGCAAAGAGCCACCTCAAGGACAACACCCGCTTCGACGAACTGGACCGGATCGCCTACGCCATGAGCGACCTCGACGCCGTCCGGCGAGTCAACGACGCCCGTCGGGACCTGTTCCACGCCATCGACCTCGCACCGCCCCATGCCGCCTGATGGCGCGTTCGTGGCCGATTGCCTGCCGCCGGGCCGAGGCGTTTGTGCTGCCCCTCTACCGTGTGACCATCGAGTTGGCACCGGCCGCCTCGTATAAACCGTGACTCCAAGGTATGGGGGGAAGTCTTTGCAAGACCCTCGGAAGCGCGTCGGCGCACCTCACCACCCCCCAACGCGGGGGCGCTACCGCGCTACACCGGGACACCGATTGACAGAAAAGCCGACAACAGCCAACATACCGCCTCAACCCAAGACACGCTGCTGACTAGACCCGCTCGCTAGTCCTCGTTCAGCATCATGTTCTCATTGGACAACGCTCGGTCACAAGAACCCGTGGTGGAGTCCCCCTTCGCCAATCTCATTGTATGACCGAGACAGGCCTCCAGCCAAAGGCTCTTCGGTCCCGTAACGTCCCGACTTCATGGCCTTTGTGCAGGAGTATGGTAAAGATTGGGGGACGATGCAGGTGCTTGATGCATCGTTACAGGAGCTCCAGGGTAGGTGAGGAGAAGGCGCCATGGCGAGCCTGAAGAGAATCCAGATCAAGGGCTTTCGATCCATCAAGGAGATGACGCTGGAGCTCCGACCTCTCAATGTCCTGATCGGCACCAACGGAGCAGAGAAGAGCAATCTCATCGCCTTCTTCAAGTTGGTGAACGAACTGATGGCCGGCCGGCTTCAGCAACATATCGGAACCACCGGACGGGCCACAGCCAATCTTCACTTCGGCCCGAGGATGACGCCCCAACTGGAAGCGAAAATGGAGTTCGAGGTTGAGAACGGGACGGACACCTACCGCATGAGATTGTCCCACGCCGCCGGGGACTCTCTGATTTTTGCTGAAGAGCAGCTCTCCTTCCATCAGACAGGGTATCCGCAACCCAAGGAGGTGTCGTTGGGGAGAGGCCATCAGGAAACACGGATCGGAGACAAAGCAGAGGAAGGCGATATTACGGCGAAAACGCTAAGGTATTTGCTGAATCGCTGTAGGGTCTACCACTTCCACGATACGTCGCCGACTGCAAGAGTCCGGCAGTATTGTTACGTCGGCGACAATCGCTGGCTCATGCCCGACGCGGCGAACCTGGCGGCGATATTGTATGAGCTGAAGTCCTGCAAGGAAGCGGTGTATCGCCGGATCGTCGCGACGGTCCGGCAGGCGGCGCCGTTCTTTGAGGACTTCGAACTTGAGCCGACCGGATCGGCCGACACGGACATCATCCTTAACTGGCGCCACCGAAGTTCCGATCTCGTCTTCGGTCCCCATCAGCTCTCGGACGGTACCCTGCATGCCATCTGCCTGATTTCACTCCTGTTGCAACCCAAGGAAGATCTCCCCTGCCTGATTGTGGTGGACGAACCGGAACTCGGATTGCACCCGTACGCGCTCAATGTCATTGCCTCGCTGTTTCGAGCTGCAAGCCATCACACTCAGGTTCTCGTCAGCACGCAGTCCAGCGCGTTTCTGGACAGTTTTGCACCAGAGGACATTGTCGTTGTCGAGCGAAACGGTGAGGCTACGGAGTTCGACAGAGCAGACGCGGATAAGCTTGACGCATGGCGGGAGGACTATTCGCTCGGCGAGATCTGGGAGAAGAACATCATCGGTGCGGGGCCTCATTAATGGCCCGTCTACGCTTCTTCGTCGAAGGTCCAACAGAACAGACGTTCGCGGACACCCTCTTGAAGCGCAATTTGGCGAACTTCGGCGCTGAGACTATTGGTTTGGAGAATATCCGGTTCAAGTGTCCTCACTTCAAGAGATGGATTGAGCGACTGGAGAAACTCGGAGCGAAGTCCCTCCGGGAGCCATGACGCCGATGACGAGAACGACGAAAGGATTGGCGGCGGCGGCGGTGGAGGCCTATTTCGCCGATCTCAGGCGCGTGCGCGCATCGGGCGGTGCCACCGGGGAGCGGTCGATCTACGGGCCGTTGGCGAACCTGCTCAATGCGGTGGGCGCGACGCTCAAACCCAAGGTGTTCTGTGTCGGTGAGTTGGCGGACCAGGGTGCGGGCCATCCCGACTTCGGCCTCTACGCGGCCAAGCAGTTGCAGAAGGGGACACCCAGGGAAGGGCAGGCTCCCGAGCGCGGTGTTGTCGAGGTCAAGTCCGCCGGCGATGACGCGTGGCTGATCGCGGACAGCGATCAGGTGAACCGCTACTGGGGCCGCTACCAACTGGTGCTTGTGACGAACACGCGCGACTTCGTGCTCGTGGGGCCGAACCCGGCGGGCGGCGGGATGGCGTTCGAGTCATTCTGTCTGGCGGACAGCGAGGCGGCGTTTGATCGCAAGCTGGAAGAGCCGCGTGCGTTCGCACGCGAAGTCGGCCCCGGCCTGGGTGATTACCTCTGTCGCGCGTTGTCCCATCAAGCGGCTCTCACCGAACCGAAGGACTTGGCTTGGCTGCTCGCGTCCTATGCTCGCGACGGCCTCTCGCGCGTCGAGGCAGCAGGCGACGCGCCGTCACTCAAGGCGGTGCGGTCGGCCCTTGAAGAGGCGCTCGGCGTGCGCTTCGAGGGCGAGAAGGGCGCGCGTTTCTTCCACTCGACCTTGGTGCAAACGCTTTTCTACGGCGTCTTCTCCGCCTGGGTGCTATGGGCGCGGCAGCTTCCCCCGCCTGCCGGTAGTTTCAACTGGCATGAAGCGGTCTGGCATCTGCGCGCGCCAGTGCTGCGAGCGCTGTTCCAGCAGCTTTCCGACCCCGGTCGCCTGCAACCCCTCGGCCTGGTCGAGGTGTTGGACTGGACCGCGGCCGCCCTCGACCGGGTGGACCGGCCCACGTTCTTCGCCCGCTTCAACGAGGGCGAGGCGGTGCCGTACTTCTACGAGCCGTTCCTCGAAGCCTTCGACCCCGAGCTTCGGAAGCAGTTGGGCGTTTGGTACACGCCAACGGAAGTGGTGCGCTACATGGTCGCTCGGGTTGACAAGGCGTTGAAGGACGACCTCGGCGTCGCCGAGGGCCTCGCCGCGGAGAACGTCTACGTGCTCGACCCGTGCTGCGGTACCGGCGCGTATCTCGCAGAAGTGCTGCGCCGCATCGCCGGCAATCTCGAAGGCCGGGGTCTCGGCGCCCTCGCGGGAGCGCGGGTGAAGCAGGCGGCGACGGAGCGCGTATTCGGATTCGAGATCATGCCTGCTCCCTTCGTGGTTGCTCATTTGCAGGTGGGGCTCACCATGCAGGACCTCGATGCTGCGCTTGCGGACGACGGGGTGGAGCGCGCGCAAGTCTTCCTGACCAACGCGCTCACCGGATGGGAGCCGAGAACGACCAAGCCGTTGCCTTTCCCGGAGTTGGAGGAGGAACGAGACCGCGCGGAGCGCGTGAAGCAGGAGACGCCCATCCTGGTGATCCTCGGCAACCCGCCTTACAACGGCTTCGCCGGGATGGCGGTAGACGAGGAACGGGAACTCTCGGAAGCCTATCGCAGGACGAAGCGGGTACGCCGGCCCGAGGGCCAGGGGTTAAACGACCTCTACGTCCGCTTTTTCCGCATGGCCGAACGGCGCATCGCCGAGAAGACGGGCCAGGGGGTGGTCTGCTTCATCTCCAACTATTCATGGCTCGACGGGCTGTCCTTTACGGGGATGCGGGAGCGATATCTTGATGCGTTCGATGTGGTCCGCATCGACTGTCTTAACGGCGATAAGTACAAGACCGGTAAGATAGCGCCTGACGGCTCGCCAGACCCGAGCGTCTTCTCGACGGAAGGTGACCCGGTCGGCATCCAGGTCGGAACCGCCATTGCGACCTTGGTGCGCAAGGGGGACCACAAGCCTGCCGATGGAGTCGGATTTCGGCATTTGTGGGGACGGGCCAAGCGCGAAGAACTGACCGCGACGGTGGAGGCGGAACCAAGCAGGCTCTACGAGAGAATCGAGCCTGTCTTGACGCTTGGACTGCCGTTTGTTCGGACAGCGGCAAGTGCGGAGTGGTTTGACTGGCCGGCGTTGCCCGAATTGTTCCCCGTGTCGTTTCCGGGAGTGAAGACCAGCCGTGACGGGTTCCTCGTTGATACCGATCTCGACCGGCTCCGGGTGCGCGTCACGGACTACTTCGACGCAGGCCTGGACCACGAGGAAATCGCAAGGCTCTATCCGGCAGTCATGAAGACCACCGCCCGGTTCGACGCCCGGGCGGTACGCGACGCTCTGCTCAAACGTGGCGGACCGGACGAGGCTGGTTTTGTCCGGTTCGCCTACCGGCCCTTCGACAGCCGCTGGCTCTACTGGGAGAAGGACACGAAGCTGCTCGACGAGAAGCGCGCCGACTACCGGCTGCATGTGTTCGAGGGGAATCTGTGGCTCTCCGCCGTCCCGCGTCTCAGGAAGGACTCAACCGAACCGCAGACCGCAGTTACGTCATACTTGGCGTCGCTGCATCTGATTGAGTGGAGTGCAAGCATGTTCCCCGTCTGGCTCCGAGACGACGGTATCGGAAACGATGGCGATCTGGCGCGCCGCACAAATCTGTCCGGGTCGGCCCAACGCTACCTCGACCGTCTCGGCGCGACCGTGGAGGACCTGTTCCACCATGTCCTCGCTGTGCTGCACGATCCCGCCTACCGCGAGGTCAACGCCGGAGCATTGCGCATGGAATGGCCGCGCATCCCACTCCCCGGCTGGTCGGATGGCAGCAATGACGGCGCGGCGGAGGCGCTTGCGTTGTCGGCGATGCGGGGTTGGGAACTGGCCCGGCTGCTCGACCCCGAGGTTCCCGTTCCGAGCGTCACCCAAGGAGCCCTCCGCTCAGAGATCGCCGCGATCGCTGTTCCCGCCACCGTCGACGGACGCAACATGACCGGCGACGATTTCGCGGTCATCGCCGGCTGGGGACATTTCGGAGCAGGCGATGCCGTAATGCCCGGGCAAGGCCGCATCGTCGAGCGCGAGTACACGCCAGACGAACGCACCGCGTTGGGGGAGGCGATATCCGTCCTAGGTGCAAAGACGTTGGACGTGTATCTGAACGACCACGCCTTCTGGCGCAACGTCCCCACAGCCGTCTGGACCTACAAGCTTGGCGGCTATCAGGTCCTCAAAAAATGGCTCTCGTACCGCGAACAGACCGTCCTCGACCGTCTGCTTAAGCCCGAAGAAATCCAGCACTTCACCGACACGGCAAGACGAATCGGCAGAATTCTGGAGATGCCGATGTGGAGCGTCTGAGTGGAGGCGCATGACTGATGGGCTCCGGTCTACAAGTGGCGCTCGAAGTATGGCGGTTTGGAGGTGTCGGAGGCGAAGCGGCTGCGGAGCCTGGAGGTGCCCCTCGCCGATGGCGATCGGCGCTGTCGGAAGATTTCGCCGCTCATCGGTTGTTTGCTTTTGGTGGAACTTAACCCAATTCCTGTTTTGGGTTATAAGAGACGAAATCGTGTCCTCCGGGGCTGCTCCAATCCTCAATGGATGAAACTGCCACAAAGAAGGGAACCACCACATGGCCAGGAACGGATACCAAGTGTTCGACAGCGACATGCACGTCTACGACGCGCAGAATCTGTATGAGAAGTACATGAAGCCCAAGTGGGGCGATCGGATCCCCGTCGGTAAGGACCGCACCAAGCACGGGCGCATCGAGTTCAGTCTGGGCAACGGGGAGGCGCTGCGGCCGCGCAACAAACTGCTGGAGCACGGCGAGGACAAGGTGGCGGACCGCTACGGCTACGCGCTGGAGCACGGTTATGACGCGCCGTCGCAGGTGGTGGCCATGGACAACGAGGGGCTGGACGTGGCGGTGATGTTCCGCACCTCTCCGCTGCACTGCAACGACAGCTTCGAGCCCGAGTACGCCAACGACCTGTGCCGGGCGTGGAACGACTGGATCGCGGCCTTCTGCGGCGAGCGGCCGGAGCGCATGAAGGCGTCGGGGCTGTTGACGCTGCACGACGTGGACATGGCCGTGGACGAGGCGCGGAGGGCGGTGACGGAGCTGGGGGTGGTGGGGTTGTCGGTGTGTCCCGAGCCGGTGAACGGCCGCCGCATCCACGATCGCTACTACGACCCGCTGTGGGCGGAGATCGACCGGCTGAAGGTGCCGCTGTGCTTTCATCCCCCGGCAAATCCCAAGCAACAGCAGGTGGCGCAGGAGTTCTACGGCCACCCCAATTCCAGCGTCATCGCCATGGCGCTGCGCAACCCCATCGAGCTGCAGTTGGCCGTGTCCGCGTTCTGCGGCGGCGGCGTGCTGGAGAAGTTCCCGACCCTGAAGGTGGCGTTTCTGGAAGGGAATTGCGCGTGGTTGCCGTGGCTCCTGTACCGCCTGGACGAAAGGGCTGAGCTCCACGGAGCCCTCACCGACGTCCCGCTGTCCCGGAAACCCACCGAATACTTCCTGGACCAGTGCTACATCTCCGTGGACGTAGACGAATATCTCGTCACCGACGTCGTCGGGCGGCTGGGAGACGACAACATCGTCATCTCCACGGACTATCCGCACATCGACGCGCACTACCCGCACGCGGTGGAGGAGTTCATGGAGACCCCCGGCTTGAGCAATAGCTCCCTCAAGAAAATCCTCTGGGACAACTGCGCGAGGCTCTACGGCGTGAGCTGACGGCGTCGCGCGGCCTGCGCCCAAATATGGAGGGGATTGCGGTTGTGCAGGGCCGGTTCGAGGCCCTGTTCGATGGTCAGGGCTGGCGTCATGCCGTGGGTGTGCGGCGCGTCATCCGATTTGGTCGGATCGCCTTGTCCCAACCCCGATTTCGAGTGCGCTTCGGGAAGACGCTTATTGAGGCAGGTGCGACTTCCGCGCACCCTTGTACACAATGGGCAGGAGTGACGGGTCGGTGACGCTGGAGTCCGCGTGCAGATGTATCACGCTGCGGCCCGTACCGCAGTCCCCGAAGTCATCGCAGGTAAGCGTGCCGATGATGCCCTGGAAACCTACGGTGCCATCCAATGCGTCACGGAGTGCCGCGCGGTCGATGTACAGCGTCTCTCCATCTACGACCGCAATCTGCTTGATAGCCGAGAGTAACAGTGTCGTGGCGTCATAGCCGTGCGCCCAGTACGGGGACGTCGGAGGCCCTCCATAGGCGGCCTTGAACTCGGTGAGTACATCCGCAGCGCTTCTGCCTGTCGCCTGGTTCGTGTTCCTGCTGTCTCCAAGATCAGGTCCCGTGAAATAGACGCCTTCCGATTCGGGCAACGCAAGAAACTTCGCCGCCAATGTGGCCGCGCCACTGATTCTCTTCACGCCTTTCAGGGCGCCGAGCCGGGCTGCCTGTCGAATCAAGGAGCTTGCCTCCGCTGGGAAGAGCGGGATGAACACGCCATCGGGGGCGGCTTCCTCGAACCGGGCGAGAACAGCGGCCATGTCGGTCTGGCCTTTCGCCACCTGGGCGACGACCGGAACAGTGCCGCCATGCTTCCTGAATGCAACGGCAAAAGCGTTGGAAATGGCGCTGGTATACGGGTCACCGTCATGAATCGTCACCATCCTGCGCAATCCCAGTTCATCGTAGCTGTATTGCGCGACAATGCTTGCCTCGATGAGGTCGTTGTCCGCAACACGGTAGTAACCCTTGTGGTAGTCAGGACCGGCGTTTCCGGACAGGTCGGACGTGAGTACAGGCGACGTGTTGGAGGGCGATACCATCGATAGACCCGCCTTGCTGATGACGGGCGACGCCGCCACCGCTGCGCCGGAGCACAACGTGCCGATGACGCCGACGACCTGCGCGTCGGCAACGACGGCTTCAGCCGTCGCGCGTCCACCCTCACCCGAGCACATCTCGTCGAGGGTCTCGGTGGAGACTTGGCGCCCGTGTATGGGACCGAAGTCCTTGACCGCTATCTCGATGGCGGTCTGAATGAGAGGGGACACGGACGGCACGACCGTATCGGAAAGGAGCACGCGGATCTCGATCGGCTGACCGCGCTTGATCTCAACCGCACCGAGTGGCCCCGATTTGAAACCACTGCCGAATGCGGCAGTCGCGAACACCATGAAAGCGAGTACCAAGCCTTGTCCGATGAAAAACGACCTGCGCATTTCAACTCCTCGGTCGGGATTGATCCGCAAGGGGATACCCCGGTTCAACCGGCAAGGGTCTCTGAATGGTGACACCATGGTAAAACGCACGCCCCGTGACATCAAGGCCGGCATCTTCGGTGAATGGTTCCAACGTCTGTAAACTTTCATCTGCAATGCCACGATCATCCTCCCATCTTCCCCGATCCGCGGACATCAGGCTCATCTCTCATCGGACAAGACTCCAACTCCAGCATCATCGCCATGGCATTGCGCAACCCCATCGAGCTGCAGTTGGCGGTGTCGGCTTTCCGCGGCGTGGGTGTGCTGGAGAAATTCCCGACCCTCAAGGTGGCATTCCTCGAAGGGAACTGCGCGTGGCTGCCGTGGCTCCTGTACCGGCTGGACGAGAGGGCCGAGCTACACGGCGCCCTCACCGACGTGCCGCTGTCCCGGAAACCCAGCGAGTACTTCCTGGACCAGTGCTACATCTCCGTGGACGTGGACGAGTATCTTGTCACCGATGTCATCGGCCGCCTGGGCGACGACAACATCGTCATCTCCACGGACTACCCTCACATCGACGCGCACTACCCGCACGCGGTGAAGGAGTTCATGGAGACTCCCGGGCTGAGCAACAGTTCCCTCAAGAAGATTCTCTGGGACAACTTTGCGAGGCTTTACGGCGTGGGCTGAGCGGCGCCTTAGCCCGGGGCGCGGACAGCGCTCGCTAGTCCTTTTTCTTAGGTGGCGGTGCCGGCGGTGGAGGCGGTTTCCTGCTGGCCGTGGGTTTGGGAGAGACTCCGTCTCGTAAGTTCGTCACACGCCTTGACGGCGGAGGGTTTGGTTCCTTAGCCATGATTCACTCCTCGGGTTCTTCGTGGGTCTCGCTCAAAAACTCGACCATTTCGACTTGGTCGACGGGGATCAAAATTGTTGAAACCCCCGTCGCAAGTATCCGTTTTTTGCCATCAACCAGCCATTCAGCTTCCGCGATTCGGAAGTGGCCGTCGTCGGGACGACTTGGCCATTCTTCAGGCCAGCCGAAAAGGCGACGTTGTCCTTTAAGGTGTAACGTAACATAGCAGTCGCTATGGCGCGAGAAGGCGGAGTACCACTCTGACGCGTAGGAGGTTTCTCTGGTTACACCGAGCCGACGAAGAAGGCGATGCAACGTATCCCGATTGAGGAAGCAAGCGGTCAGCAGTCCAAGGGCAACAGCGACTAAGACAGAAAGCAGGAGTTCCCACTCCTTGCGCCACGGGTCATCGTCCACAATGCGCCCAAAGAAGAGGACTCCGTCCGTGATGGCCTTCCCAATCACGGTGAAGATCAGAGCTTGGACCACGCGGTCGAAGGGGCTCGGTTTGGGATACGACGTAAGTGAGTAGAAGACGGCCGCTGCCACGAATCCGGGCAAGAGAAAACTCAGGACTCCGACAATCTCACTGGATGCCCAGTTCATGACTGTTTCACCTCCGCTGATTCCTCGTTTTGTAACCGCTGCTGACTCACAGCCCTGACATCGATTTCCCTCACGAGGGTCTGGGATTTTCGAACATCTTGCAAGTAAGCAAGAACCACGCAGTCGCGCCCCTCTCCCAACCCCCCGCCGTCCATGCTAGATTGCCCGGCATGGCGACTCTGATTACAGGCAGTGGGCTTATCGGCGCCTCCTTCGGGGCCTATGCGGCGGCACGGGGGGAGCGTCTCGTCTTCCTGGACTTTCAGCCGCGGGATGAGTTTCTGAAGAGCAAGCTCGGGTCCGCGGACTACGTATCCCTTCAAGGGGACGTGCTGGACCTGCCGGTCCTCACCGGAATCATCAAGGCCCATGACATCGATACGGTGCTGCACACGGCGGCCATCATCGCCGGCCGTGTGGCCCAGGAGGGTTACTGGGCCTTCAACGTCAATATCCAGGGGACCATCAATGTAGCCGAGGCAGCGCGGTTGGCCGGGGTCCGGCGCGTGGTGCACATCAGCACCCTCAGCGTTTACAACCGTGCGTTCGAGGGAACGGGTTCCGTGCCCGAGACGCTCCAGCGGGGCGACAGCACGGCCTACGGCAGCTCCAAGGCCGTCCAGGAGCTGGTGCTGGAGGCGTACCAGGGGCTCTACGGCTTCGAGCTGATGGTGGTGCGGCTGGCCCACGTGTTCGGGCTGGGGCATTTCCTGGGCGGGGCGGAGAGCGGCGCCATTACGCATACGCTCCTCACCTGTGGCCGGGAGGGCGGAGTTGCCAAGATCGCCCGGCGCCAGGCGAGGCCGCTGGAGCGGATCTATGCCAAGGACGTGGGCCGGGCGGTGGATCTTGCGGCGACCGTGCCGGTGCCCCCGGTCAATGTCTTCAATATCGGCACGGGCTTGGTGACCACCTTCGACGAACTGGTGGCGGAGGCAAGAGCGATCTATCCGGGTCTGGAGGTGGAGGTGGTGCCGGATGGGACGCCGCATGTGGGGGCGAAGCAGCCCCTGGATATCACCCGGGCGAAAGAATATCTGGGCTGGGAACCCCGGTTCACCCTGGGTTCGGCGCTGCAGGATTATGTCAGCGATTTGGACGCGTTGGCGCATGGGTCGTGAAGCCGTGGCTCGCAGGCCGGGCCCGAGCGCCCCGCGAAGAGGGGAGTGAGTGATGAGTTCAGGACAGGCATTGGAATCCGAAGCCGTTCGCGCCCGGCTTGACCATCCGATCATCGATACCGACGGCCACACGGTCGAGCTCACGCCGCTGTACCTCGACTATCTCAAGGAGCTGGGCGGCGCCGACATGCCGCGGCGCTATGCCGAGGCCACGAGCGCCCGCTCCAACAGCCGCTGGTCCTCCATGACGGAAGCTGAGCGTCGCAGCGTCCGGGCGCATTGCCCGCCCTGGTGGGCGCGTCCGGCGAGCAACACCCTGGACCGGGCCACGGCGTCGTTGCCGCGGCTGCTGCACGAGCGAATGGACCGGCTGGGCATCGACTTCGCCGTGCTGTATCCCACCGAGGGTTTGGCCGGGCCGCCCCGGTTCGAGGATGAGGAGCTCCGCCGGGTTTCCTGCCGGGCATTGAACAAGTTCCACGCGGAATTCTACGGCGAATGCTCGGACCGGATGACCCCCGCCGCGGTGATTCCCACCCACACCCCGGAAGAGGCCATCGAGGACACCGAATATGCCATCCGCGAGCTCGGCCTCAAGACCATCGTGATCTCCCACGTGGACCGCCCCATCCCGCGGGTAGCGGAAGCGCGGCCGGACCTGGCGCCCTTCGCCCGCTACATCGACACCCTGGCTCTGGACAGCGACTACGACTACGATCCGTTCTGGCAGCGGTGCATGGAGCTGGGCGTAGCGCCGACGTCCCACGCCAGCGGCCAGGGCTGGGGCAGCCGGCGCTCGGTGTCCAACTACATGTATAACCATATCGGTCATTTCGCCGCAGCCGGTGAGGCTATGTGCAAAGCGCTGTTTTTCGGCGGGGTTACGTATCGGTTTCCAATGCTCAACTTTGCTTTTTTGGAGTGCGGGGTCGGGTGGGCTTGCGGCCTGTACAGCGACATCCTGGAGCACTGGGAGAAACGCAACCGGGACGCCATTGCCACGCTGGACCCGGAGAGCCTCGACGTCGATCTCATGATGAAGCTCGTTGCGGAGTACGGCGGCGTCGAAGGCGAGGAGAAGCTCGGCCGGATCCGCGCGTCGCTGGGCCGGAAGGAGCGCCGGCCCGAGATCCTCGACGACTGGTCCCGGTGCGGCATCGAGAGGGCCGAGGACATCCGCGACCGCTTCGTGCCGCGCTTCTACTTCGGTTGCGAGGCCGACGACCGCATGATTGCCTGGGCCTTCAACGATAAGTTGAACCCCTTCGGCGCCCGGCTCGGAGCCATGATGAGCTCGGACATCGGCCACTGGGACGTCACCGACATGACCGAGGTGGTGGCCGAGGCCCACGAGCTGGTGGACCGGGGGCATATCACCGAAGAGGATTTTCGCGACTTCAGCTTCACCAACGCGGTGCGCTTCTATTCCGGCATGAATCCGGATTTCTTTGCCGGCACAGCCTGTGAGGAAGCGGCCGCCCGGGTGATGGCGGCGAGTTAGCTCCGGGTTGGCGTGGCGGTCGCATTGACAACCCATGTAAACAGGGGAGAGGACGGCTCATGAAAGACGGATTGAAGATCATGGACTCGGACATGCACGTGCGCGAGCCCGCGGACCTCTGGGAAAAGTACATGGAGCCCGAGTGGCGCGACCGGGGGCCCAGGATACTCAGCACCACCACCCGCAGCTCGGCCATGGTCATGGTGGACGGCAAGATCCTCAAGGGCTACCCGCCCAGCTATCGGGGCGGCATCTTCGACGCCACGCGCATCGACGCGGAGATCGCCGATGCCCGGGCTCGGGGTTTTGACGGCGTCTCGCAACTCAACGCCATGGAGAAGGAGGGGCTGGACTTGGCCGTCATGTATCCCTCCATCGGTCTGGGCGTCATGATGCGTGAGGACATGGACCCCAAGCTCGGCGCCGCGGTGGCCCGGGCCTACAACAACTGGCTCCATGATTTCTGTCAGACCGACCCCAAGCGGATGAAGGGCGCGGCGATGATCTCGCTCCACGACGTCACCGAGGCCGCCAAGGAGGCCCGGCGGGCGGTGGAGGAACTGGGTTTCGTGGCCGTGTTCGCGCGTCCGGAGCCGCTCCGCTCCATGCCCTGGCACGCCCGCTACTACGACATGCTTTGGTCCACGCTGGAGGAGCTGGGTATCCCCATGGGCTTCCATTCGGCCGCCTCCGCCGGCGAGGTCCGGCAGATGGGCGACGTGTTCGGTGACGACCTGCTGCTGCGGCACATCTGCGAGCATCCCATGTCCAACATGATGGCCATGATCGACATCATCGGCGGCGGCGTTCTGGAGCGCCACCCCAAGCTCAAGGTGGCGTTCCTGGAGTGCTACTGCGGCTGGGTCTCCTTCATGCTCCACCGCATGGACGTCACCGTGGCCAAGGCCCGGAACCCCAACATCTCGGAGCTCAAGCCCAGCGAGTTCTTCAAGCGCCAGTGCTGGATCTCCACCGAAGCCGAGAAGGAACTCCCCATGGTCGCCGAGCTCATCGGCGACGACAACATCGTCTACTCCACGGACTATCCCCACGGGGACTCGGACTTCCCCCACGCCGTGGAAGAGTTCCTGGAAGTCGAAGGCGTCTCCAAGGAGACAAAGCGGAAGATCCTCTGGGACAACTGCGCGCGGCTGTACGACCTTTGAAGGGGCGGGTTGACTAACTGCTCCGGGAACTTCTCGTTGAACGCGACGCTGTGAGTCACTGTGTCCGCACCTTGGCTGTCCTTGATCGGCGAACATAGAACCGGGTTGCTCCCGTTCATATCCGCAAGAAGCTGGGTGGTAGACTGGAGAGCGTTTCTGATGGCTTCTTTTTGGTCGACGTTGCCTTGTTGGCCAAACCGGTCTGCAATGTGCAAGAGCCAATGCCCTCGCGTGCTTACACGTCCAACTAGTGTGGTGCCTCACAAATACGGTTATGAATCTGCGAGGGCATTTTGGTTGTCGGCAAGGCGCGATGACGAGCAGTGGCCGTTACCACGCGAGGAAGAGCAACGCAGCCGACGGCCAAAAGGACCCGCAGATTCGTAACCGTATTTGTGAGACACCACACTAGCCAAGAGCCCAAGTGAAAGTCTCCTACGTGTAGCTCAAAGCCCGTCGGGCATGCTCGCGAAGCACTCGGTTGATTTCGGTCTGGTAACCCCGTCCTCCTGGGGCATTGGCCCTGAACCATGCCACCACGTCCGCATCAAGTCTTAGGGTGATTTGCTGCTTCACCGGCCGATACAGCAAACAGCGCTTGGCCCCGGACCAGTCGAGAATCTCCGGTATGTCGGTTGTATCGATCTTCTCGTCCGGAAGGTTCGCAAGCGCTTTGATCTCCGCCTTCTGCTCCTTAGTCAGTGCTCTAGAAGTTCCCTTCTTCATAGGCTCTCCTTTCGTGGGCGGTGGCTTTCCGGGCACTGATGATGCGGCCTACCTCGAGGTCGGTTCCATGTTCTGCTTCGTCCCAGGTCCAGCGCAAGGATTCCCATCCGATATAGGTACATCAGTGTAGCTATCTGCATTTCGTCAACCAAGACAACGTTGGCTGAGTTGTCAATTGCGGAAATCGATCTGTAGAGGCCCGGCGGGGCGAGGACAGGGCTTTTTCGGCCGAATTTGGATTCGGCCGCACTGCTTGCAAATAATGCAAGCATCTGAGAAGGATGGCGAGGTCGAAACGTTTCGCCGACCGCATCCCACCAAGGAAGCGAAACGCTATCAGATCCGTGCGGCCCGCGCGTTTCTGGAGCGCATCGGAGTAGTCCCATGACCAATACCATGAGCTACAAAGGTTATTCGGCCCGGATTGAATATGACGACGAAGATGGAATCTTCACGGGCCGGATCGCGGGCATTCGTGATGGGGTGGGCTTTCATGCGGAGACGGTGGATGGACTCCGAGAGGCTTTTCATGAGGCCGTTGAGGATTACATCGAGACCTGCGCCAAGGTCGGCAAAGAACCGGAAAAGGCTTTCTCCGGTCAGGTGATGTTCCGCATCAGCCCCGAGGTTCACCGCAAGGCCGCCCTCGCGGCCGAATTGTCTGGCAAGAGCCTGAATCAGTGGGCGGAAGAGGTGTTGGCGCGCGCCGCGACATAGCCACGAGTCCCAACGGCAGCGAATGAGGCCGACAATGCAAACCAAGTTGCTTCCCGTGCTGGCGATCCTGCCGGTCCTCGTGACCGGAGTCGCGCTGGCCGACGGGTTCAAACCCGCCGTGGTCTACGACATCGGCGGCAAATTCGACAAGAGCTTCAACGAGAGTGTCTGGAACGGCGTCCGGAAGTTCACCGGGGAGACCGGTGTCGAGGTCAAGGAGTTCCAGATCACCAACGAGACCCAGCGTGAGCAGGCGATGCGCCGCCTCGTCGAACGCGGCGCGACCATGGTGATCGCGGTCGGGTTCTCACAGGCGGATGCAATTGATGCGGTCGCGGGAGAGTATCCCGACCGCCAGTTCGCCATTATCGACGTCTCATGGCTGGACCGGCCCAATCTGCGCCAATACGTCTTCAACGAACATGAGGGGAGCTACCTGGTCGGCATCGCGGCGGCACTGGCCAGCCGGACCGGGAAGGTCGGCTTTGTCGGCGGAATGGATATTCCCCTGATCCGCAAGTTCCATTGCGGTTATCTCCAGGGCGTGAAAGCTGCCGGAGGCGGATTGGAGGTGCTTCATGCGATGATCGGAACCACGTCCGCCGCCTGGAACGACCCGACCAAAGCTGCGGAACTGGCGCAGGGCCAGATCGACCGCGGTGCCGATGTCATCTATCACGCTGCCGGCAGGAGCGGCATCGGTGTGATTCAGGCCGCAGCCGACGCCGGCAAGCTCGCCATTGGCGTCGATTCAAACCAGAACGGACTGGCGCCCGGTTCAGTGCTGACATCCATGCTCAAACGCGTCGATGTCGCGACCTACCAGACCCTGAGCGACGGGCTTGCCGGCAAGTTTACGGCCGGCGTCATCAGCCTCGGCCTTGCCGAGGGCGGAGTCGACTGGGTGCGGGACGAACACAATGCCAGCCTCGTTACCGACGAATTGAGGTCGGCGGTTGAAACCGCCAAGGCCGACATAATCGCAGGCAAGATCGTTGTCCACGATTACAACAGCGACTCAACCTGCCCCGGTTGAGGGCGCCCTTGGCTGACGACATCACGTTCGAACGGCCCGCCCGCCTGCGGTTCGATGGCCCCACAGTTCCCAGGAAACCACGAGGACTCCAAGGATCGCACCGAAAACATCAATATAGACGGCGCCGGCAAATGCTTCCGCGGGTATCAGCAAAGACAACCCTGCAACCAGAAAGACGGCTCGCATGAACCAACTCAGGGGCCGCGAGAAATATCCCAACATGCCGGCGGACGCGAGCAAGACGCCCGCGATGGCGGTGGCAACCGCTAGAATGACCTGCACCCCGCCGCCAACCATGATCAGGGTTGGTGCAAAGACGAACAGGAACGGAACAACGAAAGCCGTCCAGCCCAGACGAACCGCGGTCAGCCCCGTTTCCATGGGATTGGCGCCGGACAGGTTGGCGGCGGTGAACGCGCACAGTGCCACCGGCGGGGTAATCATCGACATGATGCCAAAATAGAGTACGAACAGATGCGCCGACATGGGTGGCACACCGAGCTTGATAAGTGGCGGTGCGGCGAGAGTGGCGAGAAGCAGATAAATACCGGCCGTCGGCATCCCCATGCCAAGCACAATGCAGGTAACCGCGGTGATGGCCAGCAGACCAAGCAGATTGCCTTCGCCGAGCCGCACCAGCACGTAGGTCAGGCCGAACCCCAGCCCGGTACCGTCCAATATGCCGATAATCGTTCCCGCCATGGCCCCTATGACGATGATTCCGACGGACGATGCGCCGGTGGCGCAAATCGCCTGCCACAGCCCGGCAAGGCCGAGCCGGCGCCCCTTGTAGCTCAGCACAACGCTGACGGCGATGATCGACAGCGCGGCAGCGAGCGCGGATTCTTCTGGTGTCCGATTGAACTTGAACAGAAGCACCAAGAGCACCACGAACGGCACGATAAACTGCCATCCGGCTTTCAGCACTTGGGCCATGGGTGGAATCATGTTCTCTGGAATGCGGGGGATGTTGTGGCGCGCCGCTTCCAGATCGACCTGGATGAACACCGCGACATAGAAAAGGATAGCCGGGATCAACGCCGCGAGCAGAACATCCGTGTAAGGAACATCGAGGAACTCCGCCATCAGAAAGCCGGCGGCACCCATGATCGGCGGCATGATCTGGCCGCCGGTAGACGCAACCGCTTCAATCGCACCCGCAACCCTGGGGCTGAACCCCGCTTGGGTCATCAAGGGAATGGTTATGACGCCGGTGCTGGCGACGTTGGACACGGCACTGCCCGATATGGCCCCGAACAAGCCGGACGCGACGACGGATACCTTGGCCGACCCGCCGCGCATGCGGCCCATCAGCGCCGCCGCCAGGTCGGTAAACCATTCCGAGCCGCCGCTACGTAGCAGAAGTTGTCCGAGGAAAATAAACAGGACCACTACCAGACAGACCACGCGCATGGACAGGCCAAACAAAGCGGCGGTGTCGTAGGCGAGGTAGCCGACAAGATCCAGTAGAGGTTTCGACTGGCCCTCGAGCTTGCCCGGCGCGAGATGGCCGAAAAGGCCATAGCCGAGGAAGGCCAGAACGATGAAGACGAGGCTCGGTCCTGCGGTGCGCCGCAGGGATTCCAACATGAGCGGCAAGATGACGACGCCCACCATGGCCGTCTCCACCGGGTGGAGGAAGACCCCTTCTTCCGAGATGACGGGAAATCGCACGGCCACGAGGCCGCAGGCCAAGACGCCGGCGATGCCGGCAAACACGTCATACCACGGTGCGATGCGCCCACCGGTTCGTGCCGGAATGGTCAGGAAGATGAGCAGAAACGACAATCCAAGAATGGCGGCCAGCGCCTGCTCCGTGTACAGGATGTATCCTAGTCGTACGTGAAGGTCGACCGCCCAGACAAGCGACAATAGCGTGATCACCGCACCGAGAAATTGCACAGGGAGCCGAAGGGCCGCCAGACGTGGTGGTTGTGGCGAGGTTTGCTCGCGATCCATTGACTTTTGCTCCCTTGTCGCAGCCACCGCCATCGCTTGTCCGGTGGCGCTTTCGCATGGATTTCGGATGGACAATGTATGGCACCTACGGTAAACACACAACGGAAACAAACACGAGGGTGTCAACCGGGCGGCCGGAAGAGGAGAGAACATGTTGAAACTATCAAAACTCGGAATGTTGGCGACGTTGATGTTGGGGATTGCCCTGATACCCGCCTCGGCATTAGCGCAATCCATTGGCGTTGGTACGACCAAGGCGGGTGCTACCAAAGCCATTGCAGCGGCCATCGCAAAGGTCGTTTCAGACCATTCAGGTAGGCAGATGCGACCTCAGGCGTACGGCGGCGCGCAACAATATTTCCCCATCGTCGATGCCGGCAAACTGGATTTCGGCGTCAGCAATTTAATGCTGCTCAAAATGTCTTTGAGCGGGACCTCGATCTTCAAAGGCCGGCAGAGCAACAACTTGGTCCTCGCCGCGACATTGATGCCCTTCCGTTTCGGTTTTGCGGTTCTCGATTCCTCGCCGGTCAGGCGTGTCGAAGAGATGAAGGGCAAGCGGCTGGGCGCCGGCTTCAACCCGCAGCCATTGGCGAGAATCCTGCATGAGGGCGTGCTCGCCAATGCCGGTATGTCCTACAAGGATGTGGTCAGCGTGCCGTCGAGTGGCTGGCTTGACCACTGGAACCAATTCATGCAGGGCAAGCTGGATGGCGTCATGCTGGCGCTGGGGACCGCCAAGGGAAAGGAAATCGAGGCCAAGCTGGGCAAGCTGCGCTATTTGTCGTTCAATGACGACCCGTCCAGTGTTGCCGCCCTTCGTCGTCATGTACCCACCGCCTACATGTCGACGGCGCCGGCCGATCCCGTTATCGCGGGCCTTGTGGCGCCTACGGTCGTTGCCGGGTACGACTATAGCCTGTGGACCGGCACGCACGTCTCGAATGATGTCGTATACCGGGTGGTCAAGGCAATGCACGAGCACGCGGACCAGCTTAAATCGGCAAGTCCGCACTGGAAACTGTTCAAGACGCCTTTCCTGGGCAAGAAGCAGAGCGTCGGTTATCACCCCGGCGCGGTAAAGTATTTCCGAGAAAAGGGTTTGATGTAGCCAAACTCCGCACGGTCCGTGATTCCATGTTTGCCAAACTCCCGAACTCGTTGGGAAGAAGGAGGGCGGCTAGTGGCTGATTTGCCGATCTACGTGCTTGAGCGGGTATTTGATGCGCCGCGTGAGCTGGTGTGGAAGACCTGGACCGATGCGGAGATGTTGCCGCGCTGGTACGGACCGAGGGTCGAGACGACTGTCCACCGCCTCGATCTTAAACCCGGCGGGCTGTGGCTCGTGGAAATGCAATGGGGAGGCAATTCCAACTATCAACGGGTCGAGTACACCGAGGTGACCCCGCCTGAACGGCTGGTCTGGTTGCACTCGGTTTCGGACGCGGATTGGAACATCATTCCCAATCCCATGATGGCTGACTGGCCGCGGGTGCTCCTGACCACGGTGACGTTCGAGGAAGAGGGCGCTCAGACCAGGATGCGCCTCACCTGGGTGCCGCACGAGGCGAGCGACGCCGAGACTGCCTGTTTCGCCGCCGCCATGGGCGGCATGGACAAGGGCTGGGGCGCCGGGATGGAGTTGCTCGCGGAACTGCTGGCCGAATTACAGGCTTGGGCTGACCGCTAGAGTTTGCGGCCCTCTACAGGCCATACTTCAAGGAAACCCTGATCATTTGCTGCTTCCGGAGTGGCTGTTGTAGGGGCGGGTTTCAAACCCGCCCGCGTCCAGTCGCTCACCCTGTTTTCTGTCCCTGCTTGTTGTCGTACTCCGCCTTGGCCGCCGCCACGCCGTCGGTCGCGGCCACGTGAAACTCCGGTTGCCGCGCCGCGGCAACGTCATAGCTGTTCTGCCGTCCATCGAACTGGCCCTGGAAGTGCGGGATGACGTGCCTCGCGAACAGCTCGTAGCTACGCCGGGTGGCGTCCCAATCGGCCCAGTCGTGGCACATGAACAACACGACCCCGAAGCCGCCGGTTCCGGCCTGCATGCGCTCGATCGCTTGTATGACGTCCTCGGGTGTTCCGATAATGGCGCGTCCGGCGCCGACGATGAACTCGCGGACGTTGGTGACGTCTTTGGGGACCGGCATGTTGGGGAGCACGTCGCGGGCGTAACCGCCCCAGGCGTCGACGCCGAACCGTATGTCCTCCAGGGCCTGCTCGCGGGTGTCGGCGAGGTGCATTTGCACGGCGATGCGGAACTTGCGCCGGTCGGCGGTGCGGCCCTGCGCGGCGGCGGCTTCCTCGTAGATGCCCCAATTCCTGGCGTAGGCGGCCAGCGCGTCGTCGGTATGCCCGCCCAGCGACAGGAGGCCGAGCCCATGGCGGCCGGCGAGGAGCGCGCCCGCGGGTGAGCGGATGCTGGTCACTGCCATCTCCATCCGCGGCCGGGTGAAGGAGGCATGCTGCAGCTTGGCGCTGTCGAGGGTGAACCAGTCGGTCTTGGCGCTCACGCGCTCGCCCTCGAGCAGCGGAACAATCACGTCCAGCGCCTCGTTCATCATGCGCCGTGTCTGGCGTGCGTCGATCCCCATCTGCGTTGCGTCCGAGGGCAGCGCGCCGGGCCCCACGCCGAACATGGCGCGCCCGCGGGTCATGTGGTCGAGCTGGACCATGGCGTCGGCGAGCATGAAGGGATGGGTGTAGGGCAATGATTTCACGCCGGTGCCGAGCCGGATGCGCCGGGTTTCCCTGGCCGCGGCGGCGATGAAGATTTCCGGGGCGGCGATGGTTTCGAATCCGCCCGAGTGATGTTCGCCGATCCAGGCCTCGTCGTAGCCGAGGCGGTCCAGCAGCGTCATCAGTTCGAGGTCGCGTTCGAACAGAAGGGTCGGGTTCTCGTTCAGGGCATGGAACGGAGCGAGAAACACGCCGAAGCGCAACATGGTATCGGACATGCGGGGCGCCTCGCTTCCGGCCTACGCTTCGATCCCGTAGAACTTCACGCAGTTGTCCCACAGTATCTTGCGCGCGTGCTCCACGGGCAGCTCCTGCTGCATGAACGCGTCCACCGCGTGGGGAAATTCCGAATCGCTGTGGGGATAGTCGGACGAGAAGACGATGTTGTCGTCGCCCATCAACTGGATCACCGAGCCAACTTCCCGCTCCTCACCCTCGCATCCGATGACGCACTGGCGCATGAAGTACTCGCTGGGCTTCATGGTGAGCATGGGGGCGTCGGCGGCGCCCAACTGCTCCCAGTGAGTGTCCATGCGGCTCAGCCAGGACGGCGCCCAGCCGCAGTTGCATTCCAGGAACGCCACCTTGAGCTCCGGAAAACGTTCCAGCACGCCGCCCACGATGATGTCCACCATGGTGACCATCTGTCCGGTGACGTGGCTGCAGATGTGGCGCATGAGGCGGTTGTTCTGGCCGAAGCGCTCGATGTGCGGGTAGTAGCCGGAGTTGGTGCACTCGTGGAAGCCCACGGGCATACCCAATTCCTCGAGCTCCGCCCACAGGGGCTCCCAGTAGAGGCCGAACCAAGTGTCGCCGGGCAGCGGCGTCGCCCGCAGGAAGGCGGTGACGAAGCCCAGATCCTTGGCCGCGCGCCGGGCTTCCCGCATCGCCAGCGAGACATCGTGGGGCGGCAGCATGGCGGCGCCCTTGAGCCGCGCTGGATCCTGCTGGCAGAAATCGTAGAGCCAGTTGTTGTAGGCCCGGCAGATGGCCTCCGCCAGGAGCGGATCCATGTCGGGCACGGTCATGATGTGCAGGCAGGCCGTGGGGAACAACACCGCCACGTCCAGGCCCTCGATGTCCATGGCTTCGAGTTGGGACTTGGCGTTGAACCCCTGGGCTCGCGCGAAGTCGATTACGTCCTCGCGCGAGACTTGGCGCCGCTTGCCGATCATGCGCGCATCGTTGGCCAGGGACGGGCTCTTGGCCCGCGGCTCCTTGCCGTCCAGCAGCAGCAGGTTGAAATCACGCCGGCTCGGGACGTTGACGACTCGCGGCGCGTGCTGCTTGAACGGCGCGTCGACGTAGTTTTCCCAGAGGTCCATCGGCTCCATGATGTGCATGTCGGAGTCGATGATCTTCAGTCCGTTCTTCATTGGGGGTCTCCCTTCCGGACATGGTCGTTCAGGGCCCGCCGGGCAAATCCCTTGGATTCGGTTTGCGCCGGAGTGACCGGGTCCCTACGCTTCGATTCCGTAGAACTTGATGCAGTTGTCCCACAGGATCTTGCGTGCATGCTCCACCGGCAACTCCTGCTGCATGAAGGCGTCCACCGCGTGGGGGAACTCCGAATCGCTATGGGGGTAGTCGGTGGAGAAGACGATGTTGTCGTCGCCCATCAACTGGATCACGGAGCCCACTTCCCGCTCCTCGCCCTCGCAGCCGACGACGCACTGACGCTTGAAATACTCGCTCGGCTTCATGGTCAGCATGGGAGCGTCCGCGGCACCCAACTGGCTCCAATGGGTGTCCATGCGGCTTAGCCACGCCGGCGTCCAGCCGCAGTTGCACTCCAGGAACGCCACCTTCAGTTTCGGAAAGCGTTCGAGCACGCCGCCGACGATGATGTCCACCATGGTCACCATCTGGCCGGTGACGTGGCTGCAGATGTGGCGCATCAGGCGGTTGTTCTGGCCGAACCGCTCGATGTGGGGGTAGTAGCCCGAGTTGGTGCATTCGTGGAAGCCCATCGGCGCGCCCAGTTCCTCCAACTCCGCCCACAGGGGCTCCCAGTACATGCTGAACCAGGTGTCTCCAGGCAGGGGGGTCGCGCGCATGAAGGCGCTGACAAAGCCCAGCTCTTTCACGGCGCGGCGGGCTTCCCTGACTGCCAACGACACATCGTGGGGCGGCAAAAGGGCGGCGCCCTTCATTCGCGCCGGGTCCTCCTGGCAGAAGTCATACAACCAGTTGTTGTAGGCCCGGCAGATGGCCTCCGCCAGAAGCGGGTCCATGTCCGGCATCGTCATGATGTGCAGACAGGCGGTAGGGAACAGGACCGCCACGTCCAGGCCTTCGATGTCCATGGCTTCCAGTTGGGACTTGGGGTTGAAGCCTTGCTTTCGGGCGAAGTCGACCTCGTCCGGACGCTCGTTCCGACGCCTGCCGATCATCCGCGCGTCCGCCGCCAGGGACGGGCTGTTGTGGCGCGCTTCCCTGCCGTTCACCAGGTGCAGATTGAAATCACCGGCGCTGGGGACGTTGACGACTCGTGGGGCGTGCTGCTTGAACGGCGCGTCGACATAGTTCTCCCAAATGTCCGGCGGCTCCTGAATGTGCATATCGGAGTCGATGATCTTGAGTCCGTTTTTCATCACGATCTCCTTTCCGAAGTCGGTCGACTGTTCAACCCGAATACATCCTGGGAGTCCCGAGAGTCAAGGCGCCTTTGACTCACCGGCCGCGAGGCTCCTATAAAGAGGCCACATCCGTATTTTTGCAGGAGGATTGCACCAATGGCACAAGCACTCGACGGCATCAGGATACTCGACCTCGGCAACTACATCGCCGGCCCCTTCGCGGCCATGTTGCTGGCGGACATGGGAGCCGCGGTCGTGAAGATGGAGAACACGGGCGGCGGCGACCCGTTTCGCAAGTGGGGCCAGGAGCCGCGCATGTACAGTCCGCTGTTCCGGAGCTACAACCGCAACAAGCGGAGCATGACCCTGAACCTGCGCGATCCAGAGGGTAAGGAGATTTTCCTCAAGATGGCGGGGGAGGCCGATGTCGTGATCGAGAACTTCCGGCCGGGGGTGATGGACCGGCTGGAGTTGGGCTACGAGCGCCTAAGCGGCCTCAATCCACGCCTCATCTACTGCGGCATATCGGCATTCGGGCAAAGCGGGCCGTACCGCGAGAGGCCGGGCTTCGATACCCTCGGACAGTGCCTCAGCGGCCTGCTGAGCCAGATCATCGACCCCAAGGCACCTGCCCCGCCGGGCCTGGCCTTCTCGGACCACCTGGGGGGGTTGTTCGCCTGCTACGGTATTCTCATCGCGTTGATGGCCCGGGAGAAGTCCGGCAAGGGCCAGAAGGTGGAGACCTCCCTCATGGAAGCCTCCATGGCGTTCATCGGCCGCAGCATCATTCAGTATTTCGCCACCGGGGATGTTCCGGACGTGGAGAGCCGAGGGCGCACGGCCGGCGTCTATGCGCTCCTGGCCGGGGACGGACTGCCCTTCGTCATCCACCTGTCCCACCTCAACAAGTTCTTCGTGAGCTGTGCCGAGGCCATCGGGCATCCGGAGCTGGCGGATGACCCCCGGTTTCGGGATCGTGAGGACCGTTTGGCGAACTACGACGAGCTCAAGGCTTTGCTGCAGGACATCGTCCGGACCAAGCCACGGCAGCACTGGTTGGACGCGTTGGGTAAACACGACGTGGCCCACGCCCCGATCAATCGTCTCGACGAGGTGTTCGAGGACCCCCAGGTCAAGCACCTCGATCGGATCATGGAGCTGGAGCACCCGAAGCACGGCACGATCCATACGGTCAGGAGCGGCGTCAACCTGAGCGAAACCCCCTTCCGGGTGTCGGCGTTGCCGCCCGAGTTGGGGGAGCACACCGCCGAGATTCTCAGGGAGCTGGGGCTGAGTCAGGAGCGAATCGAACAACTGGTGAAAGGGGGAACAGTATAAGCCCGGTGCGAGGGGACGGTTGTATCGGCCCTTGACCGGGTTTTTCGGGATGTGGTATGGGCGAGCAAGCTTCGGTGAAGTATCAGACCTGTCAAGGAAGAAGGGAGGGCTAGGATGCATTTTGCGATCATGCTCATAATCTGTGGTTTCCTTGCGCTGGCGACCGGGGCCAACGCGGACGACCGTCTCAAGGCCCTATACGAGAAGGCCAAGAAGGAAGGCCAAGTGGTATTTGCCGCGGGCTCGCCGCCACAGGCGATCAAGGCCCAGATCGGCGGTTTCATGAAACGGTTCCCAGGGGTCCAGGTCAATCATATTCCATCCACGGGAGCCGATGCATCAACGAAGATTCAGATCGAGTCCCGAGTGGGCATGTCAACCTATGAGGTCGCGCAGGCCACCACCACTTCCGTGGAGTTGCTGCTGAAGGGCGACCTCCTTTCGTCATTTCCGTACCACACCTTCGGCATCGCCAAGGAAGAGATTGCCTACGACCAAAGGCTCGTTCCCTGGTTCGATCTGACGTACGCCCTCGGGTTCAATACGAAACTGGTCTCCAAGGATCAGGTGCCGACGACGTGGGAAGGGCTGTTGGATCCGAAGTGGAAGGGAAGGAAGATCATAACCGTGGGGAGAGGTTATCCATACGGCGACCTGACCGCGGTCTGGGGCATGGAAAAGATGAAGGACTACGTCACGAAGCTGCGCGCGCAGAATCCGATCATCCTGCCGCGTGGCGGACCTCAGACCCTCGAGGCGCTGGTGTCCGGGCAGGCGCCCCTGGCGATCATACAGTTCGATCGTGTCTTGAGAGCGAAGGTCATGGACAAGGCGCCCCTGGACTTTGTATTGCTTTCGCCCATATCGGCGATCCGCTTCTATTCCATTGCGGTAAAGAACGTCCGTCATCCCAATGCCGCCAGGCTCTTGACGGGATACCTCGGCACCCCGGAGGCCTCGCTGCTCATGGAGAAGGCTTCCCTCAGAACCCTGTTCGGCGCCAGTGCCCAGACCAACGCCGCCAAGATGCTGCGCGGGGCCGGCGTCCAACTGGTATGGAGCGCCCTGGACTTGAAAGACGCTCCCCAACTGAAGAAGTGGCGGCAGGTGGCTCGGAAGATCCTGACGGGACATTAACAGACGGCCAAACCGCATGCATGATGCGGGCGCTAGGTTGAAGGAGCGCTAACCATGGCACGAGACGGTTTCAAGATCTTCGATAGCGACATGCACGTTTTCGAGCCGCATGATCTCTATCTCAAGCACATGGATCCGAAGTGGGGCGATCGGGTTCCCAGAGGGGAGCCCAGAAAGCGCCACGGACAGATCAAGTTCACCTACGGCGACGGCACCCCGGTGCGGACGTCCGGGCTCTCGGTACGCCCCAACGTGACCCCGGGCGAGGACAAGGTCGCCCATCGCTACACCAAGCCCCTGGCCAGGGACTACGATGCCGTATCCCAGGTGGAGGCCATGGACGCGGAGGGCCTGGACGTGGCGGTGCTGTTCCGGACGTTCCCGCTCCACACCGACGACGAATTGGAGCCGGAGTACGCCAACGCTCTTTGCCGTGCGTGGAACGACTGGGTGGCGGAGTTCTGTGGGGAAAAACCTCAGAGACTCAAGGCGTCGGCGCTGATAACGCTCCACGACATTGACATGGCGGTGGACGAGGCGCGCCGCGCGGTCACCGAGTTGGGAGCGGTGGGTCTGTGCCTGGTGCCGGAGCCGGCCAACGGCCGGCACATTCACGAGCGCTACTTCGATCCCTTGTGGCGCGAGGCGGAGCGCCTGAACGTCCCCATCTGCTTCCATCCCGCGGCCAACCCGCGCATGGACCAGGTGGCGCAGCGGTTCGATGGGCTTCCCAACGAGGGGCTCCTGGTCAATGCGTACCGGAATCCCGTCGAGCTCATGCTGGCCGTGGGGAGCTTTTGCGGAGGAGGGGTGCTGGAGCGGTTCCCGCGCTTGAAGGTGGCGTTTCTTGAGGGCAACTGCAGTTGGCTGCCGTGGGTTCTCTACCGCCTCGACGAGCGCTGGGAAATACGCAAGGATCTCTGCGACGAGCCGTTGTCGCTGAATCCCAGCGAGTACTTCATGCGCCAGTGCTACATTGCCACGGACGTGGAGGAGGATCTGGTGGCCGATGTGGTCGAGAGGCTTGGAGACGACAACATCGTGATCTCCACGGACTATCCCCACGCCGATTCACGGTGGCCTGAAGCGGTGAACAGCTTCCTCGAGATCGACGGGCTCCGCGACGGGTCCAAGCGCAAGATCTTCTGGGACAACAGCGCGAAGCTCTACAGCTTGGACTAAGGCGGACGAGACGACACCAGGGGGCGAGGAAAACCGCGCCCCCTGGTTGGTGAGTTCGACATGCGCGCGAGCGAACGGGAAGTCTTCGGCTGGCTTTCGTTGGTAGCGGTGGGGTGGCTCGTGGTCATTCCGCTGTTCCTCGTCATCTTCTGCTCCTTCCAGCGGGAACCGCTGTTCGAGGTGACCAGTCCCACCATCCAGAACTACCTCGACATCTACATCGACCCGGCCACCTACCAGTTGATCCTGAACACCCTGTTTTTCGGGGCCGGCGCCATTCTTGTCGGATTCGTCTTTGCCATACCGCTGGCTTGGCTGGTGGAGCGAACCAATGCGCCCGGGCGACACTGGATGTACGCCCTGATCCTCGTGCCCATGGCGCTTCCGCCGATGATTGCCGCCCTCGGGTGGGAACGGCTGCTGGACCCGCGCATCGGCGTCATCAACATGGTGCTCAGGGCGATGCTGGGCATGGAAGGGGAGGGACCCCTCAACGTCTATACCCTCTACGGCATGTCCTTCGTGATGGGGCTCTCCATGGTCCCCACGGTTTTCCTCATGCTGGTGCCGGTATTGCGCAACATGGACCCGGCTTTCGAGGAGGCCAGCATGACCTCCGGAGCCAGCCGCTTCATGACCCTTATGCGGGTAACCTTCCCGCTCACCTATCCGGCCTTCTTCGCCGCCCTGATCTGGTTCTTCATCATCTCCGTTGAGGCCTTCGAGATCCCGGGCGTGATTGGGATGCAGGCCGGGATTCTCGTCTTCAGCACCAAGATCTTCTATGCGATTCATCCTCCCACCGGGGAGTTGCCCGAGTACGGGACCGCCAGCGCCCTGGCGATGGCCGTCCTCGTGCTGAGTGGCGTGCTGGTCTACCTGTACCTGAAGGTGCTGGGGGCGGGGGAGAAGTATACGACGGTCACGGGACGCGGATACCGTCCCTCGATCATCGACCTGGGACGGGCCAGGTATATTGGGTCGTTGTTCTTTTTCCTCTACCTGTCGTTGGCCGTGGTCTTGCCGCTTGTGGTGCTGGGGTGGGGCAGTCTGCTGACGTATTACCAGCCGCCCTCCTGGGAGCTCGTCTCACAGCTAACCATGAAGCACTACTACAACGCCCTCACCGGCTACGGTGCGATTACGGCGTTCAAGAATACCGCCATGCTGGTGGTGGTGGCGGCCACCGTTACCACCTTGCTGTCGGTGACCGCGGGCTGGATCATCGTCCGGTCCGGCGGCAGGATGGGGCGCGCGCTGAACCTGCTGACCTTTGCGCCCATCGCCATCCCTTCGGTGATCATCGGGTTCGCGCTGATACTGGTGTACCTGTCCATCCCGGTGGGCATCTACGGGACGATCTGGGTCATCGCCATCGCCCACGTCACACGGTTCATCGCCTATGGCTCACGCGCGGTGATCTCGGCCCAGGTCCAGATACACAAGGAGTTGGAGGAGGCCTCCTACATGTGTGGCGGCTCCATGTTGGTCACTCTCCGCAAGGTGGTGGTGCCCATCGTGCTGCCCGCGCTGGTGAGCCTGTGGCTGTGGGTGGCCCTTCACAGCCTCCGGGAGCTCTCCTCGGCGGTCCTCCTGGCCTCCCCCGGCAACCGGGTGGTGAGCACGATGATCTGGTTCGCTTGGCAGGAAGGGCAGGTGGGAGAGGCCTACGCCATCTCGATCATGCTGATCGCGGTTTCCCTGGTGATCGCCTTCGCCGCTCGGCGTCTCCTGACCTGGGGCGATCCGATGGCGATGCACTGACACCCAACATCCAAAGTTGGATTTCCGCTTGCACCGGAATGACGAAGAGGGGCGCGGGAATGATCCCGGCGCCCCTCTTCATATCTACCGACCGTGACGCGGCCGCCTACACGGCCTGCTTGAGCGGCTGCTCGTTGAAGTGCTGCTTCACCTCCGCCAGCTTCATGACGTCGGCGTATTTGTGATGCAGGTCGAACAGGTTGACCTTGTGGGACGTGATGCTGCGGTCGAAAACGCATTCCTCGACGATGGAGACATGGTAGCCGTTGGAGTAGGCGTCCACCACACTGGCCCGTACGCAGCCGCTGGTGCTCTCGCCGCACACGATCAGCGAGCTGATGCCGAGCCGGGTCAGATGGGCGATAAGCGGCGTGCCGTAGAAGCCGCTGGCCCGCTCCTTGTATATGACGATGTCGTCAGGCTCGGGCGCGAAGTCCTTGTAGATTTCGTAATCGTCCTGGGCCATCTTCGATACCTGCCGGTTGGTGGCGTGGATGGAAGCGGGTTGGACCTCTTTCCGCGTCTCGCTGGTGGTGTAGAAGATCGGCAGCCCCTGGGCGCGGGCCAGGGCGAAGAGCTGCTTGGTGGGCTCGATGGCGTCGTAGGCGTTCACGCCGCAGGCGCTCTTGTACTCCTTGACCACCTCGTGCACCGGCTTGGCGCCGCCCCGGTAAGCGAGGTTGTAGAGGTCGATGGCCAGGAGGGCCGGCCGCTCGCCGACGTAGATATCCCGGCGGTAGGGCCTGTAGATGTCAATGATCTCTTCACTGATGATGTCCTGCCAGCAATGATCTTCGAATTTGTCAGCCATCGGGGGCCTCCCTTACGAGTTTGATTAAGAGGTGATAGCCATCACGCTCCGTGGTGTCAACCGTTTCACGGCCGCCGCCGCATTCGCATTCCCGCCTCCCAGCCGTTAGCCTGTCCTGCTCATGTGGTTCGTGCTGGCGCTTTTGTCGGCCTTGTTCCAGGTGCTCCGGAACATTTCCATGAAGCATCTGGGGCACGAGCTCGACGACATCATCAACGTCTGGGGGCGGTTCACGTTTCTGCTGCCGTTCGTGGCGCTGGCCTCGGCCTGGCACGGGATGCCCGAGTTGAAGGCCGGGTTCTGGCTCTGCGTCATCGGTTTCGGCGTGACCCAGTCCATCGCCACTCTGAGTCTCTCCAAGGCCCTCAAGCTGTCCGGCATCGCCATCGTCACGTCGCTGTGGAAGCTGAGCCTGCTGTTCCTGGTGGTCTTCGCCTACGTGACCCTGGACGAGACGCCATCGGCGGCCGGGCTGGCGGGCGTGCTGCTGAGCACGGCCGGCGTCTATCTCCTCAACGTGCAGAAGAGTCGCATCTCGATCTGGGCGCCGTTGCGTGAGCTGCTGGTGGACCCGGGTCTTCGCTACACCCTGGCGGCGGCTTTCTTCTACGCTCCTTCGGTGGTTTTGATCAAGCTGCTGATCCTTCGTTCCGACGTCTACTTCGCCAACCTCGCGGGCTACCTCGCTGCCTCGCTCATGGTGCTTCCGCTGGCGCTGCACCGCTCCGCCGCCCATTTCCGAGCCATCCCGCGCCACGGCTCGGCATTCGTGGCCATGGGCCTGTGCGCGGCGCTGACGAGCATTTGCCACAGCCTGGCCTACGAGCTGACCCTCACCTCGTATGTCGAGGCGGTCAAGCAGACGGAGATCCTCTTCGCCCTGGCCGCGGGTTATCTGGTGTTCAACGAGCGCGCCCGGGTGCGGGCGATCCTGCCCGGAAGCCTCACCATCATGGCGGGGATGGTGCTGTTGCGCTTGAGCTAGTGTGGTGTCTCACAAATACGCTTACGAATCTGCGGGTCCTTTTCGCCGTCGGCTGCGTCGCTCTTCCTCGCGCGGTGCGAGCAGGGGCGGGTTTGAAACCCGCCCCTACAGGTCATCGCGCCTTGCCGACAACCAAAATGCCCTCGCATCTTCATAAGCGTAGTTGTGAGACACCACACTAGTTTGCCCTCCGCCATCCCTGGATTCCCGCTTTCCAGGCTGTGTCAAACTGCCCCCTCTCCCTCTGGGAGAGGGTTGGGGTGAGGGAACCTCGTGGCAAGCAGGCGGGTGTCAACGGCAATTAATGAGAGCGGCAGGGTTATTGGGGACCCTCACCCGGCCTTCGGCCACCCTCTCCCAGAGGGAGAGGGGTTTCGACACAGCCTGTTTCGTGGGAATGACGCGGAGATGAACTGCCCGTTTGGTTTGTCCTACGTGTGCAGGTTCCCACCTGCATAGGCGAGCTGGCAGGCGACTAGCCCGGTGTCATGGAGACTTGGCTCCAGGTCCACAAAGACTGTTCCCGGTACAGTGTTTCGACATCAGCCGGAACCTCGGTACCGAGACTCCGAAGATACTGCGCGATGGGCCGCAACGGCAGGCCGACGGCGGCAAGGTAGTCGCCCCGGAGACTTTCGATCAGGCGGTGGCCGTCGCCCTGGATTGAATATGCACCCGCTTTGTCCATGGATTCGCCGCGGGCGAGATAGTCGGCGATGTCGGCGTCGGTGGAGGGACGCATGCACACGGCGATCTGCTCCAGGTGGGTCGTTTCCACGCCGGTAAGGCGGTTGATGAGCGCCACCCCAGTGAGGACCCGGTGCTGTCGTCCGGCGAGTCTGCGGAGGATCGACGCAGCGTGGTCCGAGTCTTCGGGCTTACCGATCTTCTCGTCGCCCAGGGCTATCAGCGTGTCGCCTCCCACCACCAGCGCCGCGGGTTCATCGGACGCCACCGATCGGGCCTTGCCCAGCGCCAGCTCCAACACTTCGGCTTCGGGAGTGAGGTCGTCTCGGGTGGTCTCCAGGAAGTCGGGATGACGGACCTCGAAGGGGAGGCCGAGGAGCGCAAGGATGTCGCGCCGGCGCGGAGAGGTCGACGCCAGGATGAGTTGCATGCAGGCTCAGCCCAGCCCGCGTTCGGCCAGGGCCGAGGCGGAATCTTCACGTTGCGGGAAACCGGTGCCGGAGTGCGGAGCCAAGAGCCCTTCGGCGTCCACCGGCGGTTCCGTTCCGATGATGCGCGCCACTTCTTCCGCGTTTGCGGCCCGGACCATCCTTGCGCGCCATTGCGCCGCCCCCCGGAACCCCTTGCAGTACCAGGCCAGATGCTTGCGCATGGCCGGGAAGCGCCGTTCACCCCAGAGGCTCTCGAAATGGCGGCTGTGCTCCAGCAGCACCCGGATCCGCTCTTCCCGGGTCACGTCGAGCCCTGTACCGCCCGGGCTCGCGACCCCGCCCAGGGTATCCTTGGCCCACTGTTTGTCCCGAAAGACCCAGGGGTTTCCCATGGCGCCTCGACCCAGGAGTACGCCGTCCACGCCGGTCTGCCGGATCCGTTCCACCGCGTCCGACATGGACTTGAGATCACCGTTCCCCAGGATCAGCGTCGGCAGGTCCCGGGCCAGCTCCACCGCGCGGTGGATGGCATCCCAGTCCGCGAACCCCTTGTACATCTGCTTCAACGTCCGGCCATGCAGCGAGATAGCCGCCGGTTTTTCGCCCAGCAGCACGGGGATCCACTCGTCCACGGCCACCTTGTCGTATCCGACCCGGGTCTTGACCGAGAGCGGGATCACCCGCCGGGTCGACGGCCGGACGCGCTCGCGATTCATTTGGCGGACCCTCTCCACCACCTCCGGCGCCAGGCCGACATCCTCCACGCGCTGACCCGCGGCCCAGTCCTCGAGCCCTTGGCGGGCGGCGCGGATGATGGTCACCGCCAGCTCGGGATTCAGGATGAGCCCGGCGCCGCAGCCCTTGTTGGCGACGTTCTTGGCCGGGCACCCCATGTTGATGTCCAGCCCGTCGAAACCGAGCTCGCAGACGATGTGCGCCACCTGGTAGAAGAAGCGGGGGGTGCGGCCGTAGATCTGTGCCAGGATGGGACGCTCATACTCGTCGTAGGAGAAATCCCGCGCGAAACCATCGGCGCCGAAGCAGATGGCCTCCACGCTGGTGAACTCCGTCATGCACAGGTCCGGCCGTCCGTACCGGGCCGCCACCAGCCGGAACGAGGCGTCCGTCACGCCGTCCATGGGTGACAGGCCGATAATGGGTTTGTCGATGCGGTCCCAGAAATGCATGGTGACAAGGGAAGCGCGCGCTCGAAAGGTCAGCCGGCGGCGTCCGCGCCGGTCCGCCGGGCGATCATGTCGTCGAGCTCGTCCTTGAGGCGCGGAAGGATCTCGTCGTAGGGAAAGGCCCCCAGCGGTTCGCTGCGGCGCTTGAGGTTGACGAACCGGGGGCCGCACCACAACCCGAGATCGGCGTCGTCGGTCTCGCCGGGGCCGTTGACGCGGCAGCCCATCACCGCGATGGTGATGGCGTGCTCGGCGGCGTAGGCGGTCATCGCCTTGACCTGTTGCGCCAACTCCACGAAGTTCTCGTTCTCTACCCGCGAACAACTCGGACAACTGATGATGTTCAGAGTGTCGCGGCCATAGTCCACGACGCTGCGCACCCTGCCTTGCGCGATGTCGGCGAGGATCTCGCGGCCGGCGGCGATCTCCTCGGGTTTGCGCGGATTGGGAACGGTCAGGGACACCCGGATGGTGTCGCCGATGCCCCGGCTGATGAGCTGTTCGAAGGCGATGCGCGTCTTGATGATTCCGTCCGGCGGCAGTCCCGCCTCGGTAACGCCGAGATGGAGCGGCACGTCCGGGCGCTGAGCCGCGAAACGCTGGTTGACGTCGATGACCTTGGCCGGATCCGAATCCTTGAGCGAGACGCAGTAGCGTGTGTAGCCCAGGCTGTCCAGCAGCTCGCAGTGCTCCCAGGCGCTGGCCAACATCGGCGAGATCGAGTCGTCCTCGGGAAACTGTTCCTGCTGTGCCGGATCGACAGAGCCACAGTTGACTCCCACGCGAATCGCACAATCATTGGCGGTCGCCACCTCTGCCAGAAATTTGACCTTGTCCTGCCAGGACTTCTGGCGCTCGTGGTGGTAGAGGTGACCGGGGTTGTAGCGGATCTTGTCCACGTGGGGCGCCACCACGCTGGCGAGCCGGTAGTTTTCCTGGAGGTCGACCGAGAGGTTGGCCTCGGTGGCGTCGCGGATCTCCGCCAGCGCTGCTGCGTCCTTCTTGCTGTCCACTGCGATGCGGACCACGTCGGCGCCGGACCGCGCCAGGTCATTCACCTGCGCCACCGTCGCCGCGACATCCTGGGTATGGGTCGCGCACATGCTCTGAACCGCAATGGGATGGTTCCCTCCGATCACGGTGGTGCCGATACGGACGGCGCGAGTGGGGTTGCGTGCCAATTTCACGGACTTCGCTCCTTTGAAGGGCGTTAAAGCATTGGATCAAGGCTAACGCGAATGGCCTGCGGAAGCAATATGGTTACTCCCGGCGTTGGCGCAAGTGTGGTGTCTCACAAATACGGTTATGAAGATGCGAGGGCATTTTGGTCGTCGGCAAGGCGCGATGACTTGTAGGGGCGACCGGCGGTCGCCCCCGAGTGGCCGTTACCACGCGAGGAAGAGCAACGCAGCCGACGGCCAAAAGGACCCGCAGATTCGTAAGCGTATTTGTGAGACACCACACTAGGATGCTCCCGGATTGGTGGATGAAACCGACGCCCGTTCAACTTGATGGACAGGATGCGTTTGGACTAGACTGATCAGGTAGTATCGTTGCCAATGCGGCAACGCACCCATGGGGGAGCCACGGGTGTTGCCGGCCTTGTTCGCGTCAACGGGGGAAAAGGAACACGAATGGATCACAGGGCTTCGCGCTCGAAACGCTGGCAGGGTATCGCGGCAGTCGCACTCTGGCTGCTGGCAATCCCGTCGTGGGCTCAAGGCGCGGCCGAGCCGGTGCTGGCCGATCTGTCGCCGGACCGCCAACAGTCGACCATCGGGACGGAGATCCTGGACAAGCTCGCCAAGGGACACTACAGGTCCATCACGCTGGGCGATCAGATCTCCGGCAGAATCTTCGACTCCTATTTCAGAATCATGGATCCCACGCGGAGCCATTTCTGGGCTGCGGATCTCGAAGAATTCGAACCCCTCAGGACACGGTTCGATGATCTGCTCAAGGCCGGAGACCTGGACCCCCCCTTCGAGATCTTCAATCGCTATCGACAGCGGCTGGCCGAACGCCTCCGCTTCGTGATCCGTATCGTCGTCGACGACTTCGATTCCCTGGATTTCGAGAAGAAGGAGAGCCTCGCACGGAAGAATGCCGCCTGGGCAGGGTCCATGGCGGAGCTTCGGGCGCGTTGGCGCAGGCAACTCAAGGGCGACGTGTTGAATCGGATGCTGGCCGGAACGAAACGGGAAGAGGTTCGCGAGGCGGTTCGGCGGCGCTACAGCAACCAACTGACGCGGCTGGCCCAGACCAACAATACCGATGTATTTCGCGTGTACACCAACGCCTTCCTTAGTGCCATTGATCCCCATACCTCATATTTTCCGCCTCATCAGAGTGAGAACTTCAACATACACATGAGCTTGTCGCTGGAAGGCATCGGCGCCGTTCTGCAGGGGGATGGCGAGAGCGTCAAGGTGTTGCGTCTGGTTGTCGGCGGGCCTGCCGACAAGGCCGGCGACCTGCGGGCCGGGGATCGTATCGTCGGGGTCGGACAGGGCGAGGAAGGGGAGATGGTGGACATCCTGGGCATGCGCCTGGACGAGGTGGTGTCCCTGATTCGCGGACCCAAGGAAACCACGGTTCGTCTCGAGATCATTCCCCAGGTCAGCACCACGGAGGAACGAAGGATCATCAGGATCGTTCGCAACAAGGTGGATCTCGAGGATCAGCAGGCCAGCAGCAGGGTCATGGAGGTCGAGCACGGGGCGCGCAGGGAGAAGATCGGCGTCATCAGGTTGCCGACGTTCTACGTGGACTTCGCCGCGCTTCGAGCCGGGGATCCCAACTACAAGAGCACGGCCGGTGACGTGAAACGGTTGATCGCGGAGTTGGAGCAGGCAAAGATCGGCGGGCTGGTCATCGATCTTCGGAACAACGGTGGCGGGGCGCTCCAGGAAGCCATCAAGCTCGTGGGCCTGTTCATCAATAGAGGCCCGGTGGTGCAGGTCCGTGACGGCCGGGGGGTCATCCGCGTTCACTCGGATACGGACCCGAGCGTTGTCTATAGCGGCCCGCTGGCGGTCTTGGTGAACCGCCACAGCGCCTCGGCTTCGGAGATCTTCGCCGGAGCCGTTCAGGACTACGGCAGGGGATTGGTGCTGGGCGGGCAGACCTTCGGCAAAGGGACGGTGCAAACCCTGATTCCGATTCGTAAGGGACACCTGAAGCTCACCCAGGCCAAGTTCTACCGGATCTCCGGGGAGAGCACCCAGCACCGTGGCGTGATTCCCGACATCGAGCTTCCGGGTGTCATCGACAAGACCGAAGTGGGCGAAAGCTCGCTGGACTATGCGCTGGCGTGGGACTCCATTGACAAGACCCGGTATTCCCCGGCGGGAGGGACCGCGCCGTACCTTCAAACCCTGGCGGCAAGGCACCGGCGGCGCGTGAACGCGGACCCGGACTTCGCCCACCTCATGGCGCGAATCGCGCGTCTTGAAAAGGAGCGGGGGGAGGCCGGCATCTCACTGAACGAGAAGACGCGGAGGGCGAAGAAGAAGAGCGACGAACTCCGCGAGCTGGAAAGCGAGAACACTCGGCGTGTCGCCAAGGGCGAGAAGCCCTTCGCCAGCTTTGCCGAGCTGGAGGCCTACAACGAGAAGAAAACCGCCGCCGCGTCGTCGGAAGACGACCCGATACTTGACGAGGCCGCGAACATTCTTGCCGATTTCATCGAGCTGACCCGGGCTCCGGCGGCTTCCACCCAGGTCTCGCCGAATGCACCGAAGAGTCCGTGAGCGGGTTCCGGTATCCCGTCCGGCCGTTGGCCCGGACGGGGATACCGGCTATTCGCCCCCGTTCACGTCCAACACCGATGCGTTGACGAACGACGCCGCATCGGAAGCCAGAAACAGCGCGCAACCGGCCACCTCGTCGGGTTTCCCGTGCCGCCCCAGCGCGATGTTCTCCAGTCCTTCCGACTCCAAACGCGCAAGGCTCGTGCCTCCCGGCCGGGGCGTGTCGATGATCCCCGGCGCCACCGCGTTCACCCGCACCTCCGGCCCCCATTGATTGGCCATGTGAAAGGTCAGGTTCATGACCGCGGCCTTGGCCGTGCCGTAGGCGGCCATGTTGGGCCGCTCGGTTTTGGTCGAGCGGCCGGATATGGAGCCGATGTTGACGATGGCGCCCTTGCCGCGTTCCTTCATGTGCGGCACCACCGCCTTGGAGCACAGGAACGCGGTCTTGACGTTGATATCGTAGACCCCCATGAAGTCCTCCGGCGACAACTCCAGCAGCGTGCCGCGCTGGACCGCCGGCATCTCGGGATTGCGGCTGTAGGACCCTCCGGCGACGTTCAGGAGCACGTCGATGCGCCCGAACCGGTCCAGGGTGGCAGCGACCAGGTCCTTGACCTGATCCTCTTTGGACACGTCCACCGCCAAGCCCGCGGCGCCGACCCCCAGGGCTTCGACCTCCTGGACCACCGGCGGTATCGACTCCGCCGGCAGCGAGGCGATCATGACGTTGGAGCCCGCCTGGGCGAAGGCCAGCGCGCAGCAGCGGCCGATGCCGCCGCTGCCGCCGGTGATGATGGTGGTGCGTCCTTCCATGGAGAAGCGCGAAAGATCCATAGAGTTTCCTTCCTTTGTGTAACGGGCTTTGGAGCCGTGCGAACACGGGCGGGTTTCAAACCCGCCCCTACGAGCCTTCCCACAGGTGGCTGAACTGTACCGCGACCACGTCCTCGTAGGGCACGGGTGCGGCAAGCAGGCCGATGTCCTGGGCGAACCGGTTCATGCTGGACACCACCGTCTCCGGGATCCTGGGATCGTAGTAGGGGATGTCGCGTTCGATGAGCGTCGCGATGAGGCCTGCCTCCTCGGGCGGATACAGCGCCTTGCCCACGTCCGCGGCCCGCTGGGGGTCCTCCACCAGGGCCCGCTGGGTCTTGACCAGCGCCCGCACCGCGGCCGCGGCGGCATCGGGGTTGTCGGCGATCACCCGGTCCGAGGTGATCAGCGCGGGAAAGGTATAGCCCCGGGCCTCGGCCGGACCCTCGCCGCGGCGGATGTCGAGCACGATGGTGCCGGCGCCATGGCGGACCGCCACCTCCGCGCCCATGCCGTTGGCCCAGAAACCGTCGATGACGCCCTCGGACAAGGCTTTGGCCGCGGTTACGCCGAAGGAGACGCCGGGCGCGGTGGCGCCGGGCACCGGTTGAATCTGGATGTTGTCGGCCTCGGGATCCAGCCCGGCAGCCGCCAGCATCCGCTTGAGTCCCAGGTCCACGCCCGGAGCGGCGCCGATGCGGAGACCCTTGATGGCCTGGAGGTCGCCGCGCTTGGCGCCCAGGTCCGACCGCAGCACCAGAAACCAGTACATGTGCTGGGCCAGCGCCGCCAGCAGCTTGGCACCCTTCCAGTCCGGGAAGACCGTGAGGGTGGCGTGGGACGAGGCCGCCACGAAGTCGAGCTTGTGGTCCCTCAGGGTCTCGAAGGTCTTGGGCACGGGAAATATGGGCTCCAGCTCCATGTCCAGCCCCTCGGCCTTGAAGAAGCCGAGCTCTACCGCGGCAATGGCGGGGAAGTACGAGTTCGAGACGAAATCAGGGAGTCCTAGTCGCATGTCGTTCCTTTCGTAGAGTCATGAGTGTCGTGGGACACGACACTCGCTTCGGGTCAGGGTGTACCGGATTCACCGCGCCGATGCAAAATCGACGCGGAGCGCGGCTGTCCGGTTCATAAGGTGTAGGGGCGGGTTTCAAACCCGCCCGTGCCCGCCGTTGCACTACCCCCGGCGTTCCCCTCAGCTCCAGTAGGTGGTCCGGTCCACCGGAATCGCATCCACGACCTCCCGCGGCAGGTAGTCTTCGACGCGGATCCGCGCCAGCGCTTCCTCGGGGCACTTGGACACCGGCGAGAAGGGCCGGTCCAGCGGCCGCGTGGCGTCCACGATCATGGCGGAGGTGCGAATGCCCTCGCCCATGGAAGGGTCGATCAGGGGGCCGCGCATGAGGTCGGTGATGATCGACACCTGTCGGTGGGGCTGGACCCGGGTGGCCAGGGCCCAGAGGATCTCGGTGGGATTGTAGACGTCGATGTCGTCGTCGAAGACGAATACGTGCTTGCACTGATCGAAGCTCAACGCCGCGGCCGCCGCCCGCCCCGGGTCTCCCTCGGACATCTTCTTCATGGCGATGAACACGTTCAGCAAAGCGTGGCGGCCGTTCTTGCACACTGCCGTCACCCCCGGCACGGCCTCGCGGCAGCGGCGCAGGTACGCTCCTTCCCGCGCCAGGTCCATCCAGGGCTTGTCACCGTCCGGGGTGATGACGGACTGGTGGATGGCGTCCCGGCGGCGGGTGATGGCGCGCACGTCCAGCGAGGCTGCCTGCCGGAAGCCCTGGGGTCCCACGTAGCCGTGCACCTCCCCGAACGGGCCCTCGACCACGCGCTTGCCCGGGATCAGCGCGCCCTCGATGACGATCTCGGCGTCCGCCGGCACCATCAGCCGGTCGCCGAAGGTCTCGGACGGGGTCAGCCGCAGCGGTTCCTGCAGGTAGCCGCCGATGATCTCGAGCTCGTCGGCCTCGAACGGCCCGCGGTAGCAGGCGCCGATGTTGAATGCGGGATGATGTCCGGTCACCGCCGCCACCGGGCATTCCTCCCCGTTCTCCTCGTAGTCCCGGAAGATGCGCCACATGTGCTGCAGGGACAGGTAGAAACCGGTGTGGTTCCGGTCCTTCACCTCCATGCGGTGATAGGAGACGTTGTAGACGCCGGAGGTGCGGTCGCGGCCGAGGCTGGGCATGTCGATGTAGGGGCCGCCGTCCAGGGCGTGGTGGCGCATCACCGGCAGCTCGAAGAGATCCACCTCCGCGCCTTGCCGGATGACTTCCTTGACCGGCGCCTCGGACGGCTCCACCACCACCGGCGGGATCGGATTGGCCTCTCGCTTCAGGCACTCCAGCGCCAGCTCCGCCCGGTCCGTTTCCGGCGGCACCCCGAGGGCGGTCTGGAATTTGCCCTTGGAGACTTCGCAGTTCATGACGAGGCGCACCTCGGAGGGATTGCCGTGGAGGTTCCTGGGGTGCTCGAACAGCAGCACGGGAAACTGTTTCCGGTCGGCCAACTGGGCGATGAGCACGGAGACGTCGTGGCGCGCGGGGTTCACCGGCCGGGTGACGTGAACCACCTCTCCGGGCCGCTGGCGGCGCAGGTCGTCGAGGAAGGTGCGGAGACTTTTCGCCATGAGGGTGTCCTTGGAGTTGTGCCGGCCGGCAGCGCGGTGCGGGCGCGGGCGGGTTTAAAACCCGCCCCTACAGGTCATCGTTCCGCGGCGCGGGCGTGATTGAAACCCGCCTTTACATGGTCATTGTCCTGCGGGGCGGGCGTGATTAAAACCCGCCCTACACGGTCATCGTTCCGCGGCGCGGCTTTCGGTGTCGTGTCTCGTCAATGGAGGAGGTCGCCGCCGTCCACCACGAGGGTTTGGCCGGTCACGAAGTCGCTGTCGGGCGAAGCCAGGTAGAGCAGGGCGCCGGTGAGGTCCTCGGGCGTCTGGCGTCGCTGGATGGATCTCGCCCGCACGCGGCTCGCGGATATCTCGCCCGGCACGGTCTGCCCCTCGTGCTCCACCAGGCCCGGCGCGATGGCGTTGACGTTGATACCGTGCGTCCCGAGCTCCCGCGCCATGGAGCGGGTCATGCCCACGAGCGCGGACTTCGACGCGATGTAGTGGAGGAAGTCCGGCGTGCCCGCCATGACCGTGTTGGAAGAGATGTTGATGATCTTGCCGCCGCCCTGGTCCCGCATGTGAGGAAACACGGCCTTGGCGCACAGGAAGACGCCCTTGATGTTCACCGCCGTCACCCGGTCCCACTCCTCCGCGGAAATCTCGTAGAACGGCCGCCGGTTGATGCTCAGGTAGATGGCGGCATTGTTCACCAGGATGTCGACGCGCCCGAAGGCGTCGAGCGCCGTCCGCGCTATGCGCAGGGTGTCGTCCTCCCGGGAGACATCCACCTCGACGCTTACGGCCTGCCCGCCGGCCTCCCGGATGGCCCGGGCCGTGTCGGCGCCGTCCAGTACGTCGGCCACCACCACCCGGGCGCCTTCCGCCGCCAGCGCCCTGGCATAGACCGCGCCGATGTTGCGCGCGCCTCCGGTTACGATGGCAACCTTGTCTTCAAGCCTTCCCATGCGTCCTCTTTAGGGATGGCGTCCTTCGACTTCGCTTCGCTACGCTCAGGACGAACGAAGACGAAACTTCCAACCCGTTCGTCCTGAGCGTAGCGAAGCGAAGTCGAAGGACGCCATCCTGAGCTGCGTCTTCCTAGCCCGCCGCACTGGCGTCCACCGCTGCCGCGCGCTCGTTCATCTCCCGAAGCTGCCGTCTGAAGTCCAGGGGCTCCCACCAGAGTTTCAGGCCCAGGTCCCGGGCGATGGTCTGGGCGGCGTTGTAACCCGGGGCGCCGGTGATGTTGCCGCCGGGATGGCACGAGGAGCCGCACAGGTAGAGTCCGGAGACCGGGGTCCGGTAGTGGCCCCATCCCGGGAAGGGGCGGTTCTCCAGGGCCTGATCGCCGCTGTACTCGCCCACCATCCAGTCGCCCTCGTACATGTTGCGGTCGTGGCGCTCGATGTCCAGCGGGGTGGTGGAGTTGCGTGACAGGATGTTGTCGTCGGTGAGGTTGGGCGCGTATTGGCGCCACACACCGAGTTGCCGCTCGAACCACTCGGCCCTGGCCTTGTCCCAGTTGAGCGGGTTGCCCCACAGGTTGTAGGTGGCGAGCTGCCACATGAACGCCGTGGCCTTGCCCGGCGGTGCCTGGGTCGGGTCGTGCTGGGACGGCGTGGCGCCGTTCATGAAGGGCTTGCGCGGCAGTTGCCCCGAACGGCAGTCGTCGAACAGGTTGCGCAGGTCCTCGTAGGTTTCCAGGCCGACGATGTGCATGAAGCTGTCGGCGACTTCCGGATGCTCGTCCTCGGTGATGTAGCGCGGCCGTTCGTTCAGGGCCAGATTGGTGGCGAAGATCGGCGTGGTCTTGGAGAACCGGAAGCCGGCGGCCTTGGCGCTGAACTCGGGATCGAGGTTCTCCGCTCCCACCAGCTTGATGAAGGTCTCTACCGGGTTGACGTTGGAGGCGATGAAGCGCTTGGCGTGCACCACCGTTCCGTCCTCCAGCACCACCGCGGTGGCGCGGCCCCCGTCCACCAGGATCCGCTCGACGCCCACGGCTTCGATGTAGTCCACGCCATTGTGCGACAGCATGTGCGCGAGGTTGTCGCCCAGGGCATGGGACGTGCCCCGGCATAGCTGCGGGTTGACCCCCCAGGCGATCATGGCCGGGACCAGATAGCCGGTGTTGGGCGCGTCCAGCTCGTAGCCTCGCATCACCGCCAGGAAGCCGATGAACGCCCGCACCCGGGTATGCTCGAAGTGCTCCAGGATGAACTGCTCCGGGGTGGTGTTGAAGTAGCGCAGGTACTCCCGGCCCTCGGGCAGCCCTTCCAGCAGCGGCCGCTTCTCCGCCATGGGGACGGGCGGGCAGTACGTCTCCGGGAACACGACGTTCTTGACCACCGGTTGCCAGCGGGTCCAGATGTCGCGGAACGTGTCGGCGTCCTTCCGTGAGAACTGCTCGATGGTGGCGATGGTCCGCTCCAGGTCGGCGAACCAGCCCAGGTAGGTGCGGTCGGGAAAGTGCTGCACCACGCCGGGGTCGGGCTTGTAGTAGTGGATGCCCATGCGCTCCATCTCCAGGTCCTGAAACCAGGGGAGCATCATGAGGCCGCGGTGGAACACCGAGTGGATGTTGTGCCAGAACCCGGGATAGTTCCGGTCCTCGTGGGAGTCGAGCCCCCCACCCACCTCCATGTTCTTCTCGACAACGAGGATCTTCTGCCCGGACTTGCCCAGGTAGCCGGCGCAGATCATGCCGTTGTGGCCCGCGCCGATCACCACGCCGTCGTAATGCATTACCTTCGCCATGGTTCAACCGCCTTCGTGCTCCAGTGTCCTGTCCGGTTAGTTCGCACAATCATCTGCTGGTCTTTTTCCCCGTCGGCTGCGTTGCTCTTCCTCGCGTGGTGCCCGCCACAGGGGCGACCGCCGGTCGCCCCTACACGTCCTGAGCGTAGCGAAGCGAAGTCGAAGGACGCCTTGCCGACGGCGAAAAATCCTGCGCATCTTATCATGCGAACTAACCGGACAGGACACTAGTTTCCCGGGCCGATTCACCCTCCGAGGTGAAGGTCCTGCCGGAGGATATCCCACGCGGCTCTCCCTGATCCTGCAATGACCGCGTCCGCCGGGTGGGTGGCGACGCCGACCTGGTAAAGTCCCTCGATGGGTGTCCGGTAGTGGGCCAGTTGCGGGATGGGACGGTTCTCGCCCATCTGGTCCGCGGTCTTCCGGGCCACCCACACCGACCCTCGGCGCATGTTCTGCCAGCGGCCGGCGATATAGAACGGGTCCATGGCCACCTTCATGACGATGTTGTCATCGGTAAGGTTGGTGGCCACCGAACGCAACTCCGACAGGACGCGCTCCATGAAGTCGTTCTTGAGGCGAACCCAGTCCTCGGGCCGCCGGTCCTTGAGCTGATAGGGGACCGGCATGAACAGCGAGGCCGTGTGCTTGGCCGGGGGCGCCTGCAACGGGTCGAACCAGGTGGGGCAGGTGACGTGGAAGCAATAGTGCTCGGGAAACTCCCCGGCGCGGATCTCGCTCCACATGCGTTTGAGATCCTCGGTCGAGCGGGGGCCATAGTTGACGTTCATGGACGTTCCCACGGCGCCGTCCATGGCCTCATGTACCGCGAAGCGCAGCGGCGTCTTTAACGCCAGGTGTACCTGGAAGTAGGAAAATTCGTCCGGCTCGATGGCGCGGACCGCCTGGGTAAAGCCGTTTTCCAGGTGTTCTTCGCCCACCATGTCGATGAAGGTGCCGTAGGGGTCCAGGTTGGACACCACCGCCCGACGCGCCTTCCATTCGCGGCCGTCCCGCAGCCGCACGCCGACGGCCCGGCCGCCGTCCACCAGGATCTTCTCCACGTGGTGGAGCGCCCGGATCTGGCCGCCGTTCTTCACGTAGGCCCGCTGCAGCACCTGGGCGATGGAGTGGGAGCCGCCGCGCGCGAGCCCGGGTCTCTCGTCGCCGGCGATCAGGGCCAGCACCTCGCGCCCGCCGCCCTCGTAGTCCAGCGCCCATCCACGGGGGATGGCCATCTGCGACAGCACCAGAGTTCGCACCGCTTCGCTGTCGAACAGGTGCTCCGCCAACTCGCCGGCGGTCATGCGCGAGAACCGGATGAAGTCGGCCCCGCCCGGATCGGCCTCGATGCGTTGCTCAAGTTCGCCCGGGGCCCCGGGCGGCGCATAGTACGAGGGGATGACGACATCGCGGACGATGGCGTGAAACCGCTGGTGGACATCCTTCCAGGCCGCGGCGTCGGCGGCGGAGTGCCGCGCCACGGACCCCAGGGTGTCGTCCAGGTTTTGGTGATGGGAGACCGAGGCGCCGTCGGGCAGCAGCAGCGAGCTGATCACCGGCGGCGTGACGAACTCGGCGTGATGACCGTTCTCCCAGTCCAGCTCCCGCCAGACCGGAGACAGCTCACGGTTGTCCTGGAAGTAGGCGAGGCTGTTGTGCCAGTAGCCGGGGAGGGTGATCTCTTCGGAGAAGAGCCGGCCGCCGTTCTCCAGCCGGCTCTCGCAGATGACGGTTTCGAGGCCGGCCATGCCCAGATAGGTGCCGAGGGCGAAGTTGTTCTGCCCCGCGCCGATGAGGATGACGTCCCAGTTTTCGTCTACGGCCATAGTCTGACTATCTTCCTTCGCCTGGAATGTCCTTCGACTTCGCTCCGCTACGCTCAGGACGAACGGTAAGAGGTCTCCAAAACCGTTCGTCCTGAGCCCTTCGACAAGGCTCAGGACAGGCGTAGCGGAGCGAAGTCGAAGGACGCCATCTTCAGACCACCGGAGTCTCCCAAGTCAGCCCAGCCGGGCGGCTGCCTGTTCGACGGCCCGGCGTACGAAAACGGCCACGAGCTCCCGCTTGTATTCCGAGGAACCCCGTACGTCCTCGATGGGGTCGGACGCTTCCGCGGCGGCGGCTCCGGCCTCCTCCAGCACGGCCGGCGTGATCTCCCGGCCACGCAGGAGGTCTTCCGCTGCCCGGGCCCGGAAGATCGTGGAGCCCACGGAGTTGAGGCCGATGCGCACGTCGTCACAGCGGTTTCCCTCTCCGGTCAGGGTGACGGCCACGCCCACGGTGGCGAAGTCCTCCTCGCTCCTGGGCGTGAACTTGATGTGGGACCAGGCCGGCCCGGCGGGCGGCGGCACGTGTATGGAGGTGAGGATCTCGTCCGGCTCCAGGGCGGTCTCGTAGTAGTCGACGAAGAAGTCCTCCACCGACAGGGTGCGCTCGCCGCGGCTGCTCCGGAGCGTCACCTCCGCGTCCAGGGCGATGAAGCTGGCCCCCGGATCCGTCATCGGGTCGCCGTGGCTCAGGTTGCCGCCCACGGTGGCCATGAGGCGAATGCGCGGCTGCGCCACCTTGTAGAAGGTCTCCTGGAGCAGGGGATAGTGCTCCTGCACCTCGGGGTGGAGCTCCAGGTCCCGGTGCTTCACGCCGGCGCCGATGCGCAGGCCGTCGGCGGGATCAAAGGTGATGTCGTCGAGGCCGGCGACGTGTTCGAGGTTGATGACGAACTTGGGGCTCAAGAGGCCCATGCGCATCCACATGACCAGGGCGGTGCCGCCAGCCAGGAGCTTGGCGTCGGCACCGTGCTCCTGGAGCAGTCCGCAGGCCTCGTCGAGACTCGTGGGTTCCAGGTATTCGAATTTGGCCCGCATAGCTTCAGCTCCCGTTCTGCTTCAGGTTTTCCTTTGCATCTTCGAAATGGCGGATTGCGCTTTCGAACTTGTCGCGGCAGCCGGGATTGCAGAATCCGACGACCTGATCGTCATAGACGGTCAGCGAGTCGGCCTGCACCGGCTTGCCTGACCAAGGGCAGGTCGCATTGATACAATCGTTAATGTCTGGAGTGGACATCGTGCCCCCTAGTGGTTCATGGGTTGGAGCCGTTTTTTTTCGCCTGTATGGCCCGCAGCACCTTTTCCGCGGTTATGGGGAGGGTCTTGATGCGCACTCCCACGGCGTCGTAGATGGCGTTGCTGATGATGGCCGCCACCGGGTCCATGCCCAGCTCGCCGAGGCCCTTGGCGCCGAAGGGGCCCGTGGGTTCGTAGGAGTCCGCGAACTCGTGCACCAGGTTGGGCATGTCGCGCATGGACGCCAGCCGGTAGTCGCTGAAGTTGGGGTTGACCAGGCGGCCCTCCTCCATGCGGATGCCCTCAATCAGCGCGTATCCCAGCCCCTGGGCGATGGAGCCTTCCACCTGGCCCTCGGCGCCGATGGGGAAGATCACCGTGCCGCAGTCCGACGCCACCGCGTACTGGATCACCGTCACCCTGCCGGTATCGGGGTCCACCTCCACCTCCGCCGCCTGGCAGCCGAAGTTGTAGGCGCCGGACTCGTTGCCGAAACGCTCGCCATCCTGGCTCACCGAGTCGGCGTCGAAGCTGCCGGACGCCACGATGGGAGCGCCGCCGCGCCGGAACTGGCGCCCGCGCACCACGTCTGCCACGCTGATGGCACGCTGCTCCGCGCCCTTGACGAAGATGAAGCCGTCCCGCGACATCAGGTCGGCGACGGCGGCCTCGAGCATCTCGGCGGCGGTCTCGTGCAGCAGTTCCTTCACCTTGGTGGCGGCGTTCTTCACCGCGTTGCCGCCGACGTAGGTCAGTCGGCTGGCGTAGTTGCCGAGGCAGAAGGTGGCGAGGTCGGTGTCGGCCTCGGAGATGGCCACGTCGGAGAAGGGGACGCCCAACTCTTCGGCGGCGATCTGGCACATGGCGGTCCAGTGCCCCTGGCCGGTTTCTCCCTCGCCGCTCAGGATGAACGCCTTGCCGTCCTCGTTCATCTTGATGGTGGCGGAGCTGCCGTCGTAGTCGCCGAAGTGGCGCTTGCCGCTGACGTGCACGGTGCAGCCCATGCCTAGCCCGCGGTTGGGCTTGCGGTTGGCCCGCTTCTCCTTCCAGCCGATCATCCGCTCAGTGCGGTCGATGCACTGCGTGAGCTCGCAGCTTATGACGTGGTTGCCGTGGGGGGAGACGTAGTCCGGTTCGGCGGCGTTGAGGCGCGCCATCTCGAACGGGTCCATGCTCAGCTCGTCGGCGGCGATGTCCATCATCTGCTCCACCGAGAACTCCGCCGACGGGTTGCCGAAGCCGCGGAAGGCGCCGGTGGGGATCTTGTTGGTGTAGACCAGGTAGGCCTCGGAGCGGACGTCGGAGTACTTGTAGCAGGTGTCGTGCCGCAGCGCCGCCACCCCGGTGATGGCCGGCGCCTTGCCGCTGTAGGCGCCGTTGTCGGCGATGATGCGCATGTGCTTGGCGCGGATCCGGCCGTCGCTCTTGAAGCCCATCCGCACCCACACCTTCATGTTGACCCGGGGCCGGCTGCCGGCCAGGAACTCCTCTTCCCGGGTGTTGATGATCTTCACCGGGCGGCGCGCCTTGCGGGCCAGGATCGCGTTCACCACCGCGTTGTTGTCGTCGCAGGACTTGCCGCCGAAGCCTCCGCCCACCGCCGTCTGGATCACCCGCACGTCGGCCTCGCGCACGCCCAGGGCGGAGGCGATGCGCATACGGGCCATGAACAGCGTCTGGGTGTTCATGTAGACCGTGTACTTGCCGCTGGCCGAGTAGTCGGCGACGCTGCCGATGGTCTCGATGGCCGAGTGCCACTGGGGCACGCTCTCGAAGGTGTCCTCGATCACCAGGTCCGAGTCCCTGAAGGCCGCGTCCACGTCGCCGCGCTCGACGTCGATGGTGAGGGCGACGTTGTTCTCCTTCTCCTCATGGATCAGCGGCGCGCCGTCCCGCATGGCCTCTTCGGCGTCGAACACCGCCGGCAGCTCTTCCCAGTCCACCTCGATCAGGTCCAGGGCCTCCTCCGCGGTGTCGCGGTCAATGGCCGCCACCGCGGCCACCTCCTCGCCCACGTACCGGGTCTTGCCCACGGACAGGGGATACTGGTCCGGAAAGAACACGCCCCATGCCTTCTTCAGGGTGTCCTCCGCGGTGACCACGGCCTTGACGCCGCGAAGCTTCTCCGCGCGGCTGGTGTCGATGTTGAGGATACGGGCGTGAGGGAAGGGGCTTCTCAGGATCCGGCCGGTCAACATTCCCGGCAGGAAGACGTCGGCCACGTAGGCCGCACCACCCGTTACCTTGTCGTAACCCTCGAAGCGGTCGACTTTCTTTCCCAGCACCGCGAACTTTTCGGCCTTGCTCATGTTTCCCCCGGAAAGGCAGCCGTCCTCCGTTGCTAGTCGGAGGCGTCGCTTTTGTAGGTGTCTGATTGGTAAAGGCTCTGGATCCTGGCCTGGCGGCCGGCCTCGTCGGATTTCTCCGCTTCCACCTTGCCTTCCACCACGGCCATGACCGATTCGAGGATCTTGTAGTAGCCCGTGCAGCGGCACAGATTGGCCGACATCCATTCCTTGACCTGGTCGGTGGTGGGGTTGGGATTGTGGTCCAGCAACGCCTTGGCGGCCATGATCTGGCCCGGGGTGCAGATGCCGCACTGAAGCCCGCCGTACTGCACGAAGGAACGCTGGAGCGGGTGCAGCTCGCCGCCACGGGCCAGCCCTTCGATGGTCTCGATCGGCTTGCCCTCACAGGTGACGGCCAAGGTCAGGCACGCGCTCACCAGCCGGCCGTCGACGATGACGCTGCACGCCCCGCAGACGCCGATGCTGCAACCCTCCTTGGTGCCGGTGAGACCCACGTCCTCGCGCAGGGCCTCCAGCAGCAGGCGGTTGGGCTCGATCTCGATATCGTGCTCCTCGCCGTTGACGTTTAAAACCATTTCTCTTTTCATCTTCGACCTCGATGCGCCATGCGAACACGGGCGGGTTTCAAACCCGCCCCTACACGTTCATCGTCGACCTCGAAAGGTTACGCTGTACGGGCACGGGCGGGTTTGAAACCCGCCCCTACACGTTCACTGTCGACCTCGAAAGGTTACGCTGTGCGGGCACGGGCGGGTTTGAAACCCGCCCCTACACGTTCACTGCTGACCTCGAAAGGTTACGCTGTGCGGGCACGGGCGGGTTTGAAACCCGCCCCTACACCTCGGAGCCTGCATCCGCCGAAGTGCCGGTGCGAGCGCCTACCGTCACACCGACCGGCCGGCATGGGTCTTGCCCCATTCCAGGCGGATGGATTTCAGGGTCTGTCCCTCGCCGACGCTGACTCGCGTACCCTTGAGTTTCTCGCCCACCTTCTCGTATTCGCCGGCGGCCGCAAGGCGGGCTTCCTCGTCCAGTTCGTCGGGCCAAAGACCCATCAGATAGCCGTGCCACGGCTCCTTGAGCTGGAGCTCGGGCAACCCGAGCTCCTTCCACAGCTCCACCGCCCGGTCCATGTAGGGCTTCTTCGGCAGTGACAGGGGCGGCAGATCGGCCTTGCGGGTGGCGTCGATCAGCAGCGCGGAGTCCGTACTGTCGTAGCGGCTGGAAGGGTGGCTCACCACCATGCCGATGGGGGTGGCGCCGAAGGGGCGGTTGGGCACGATGGTGACGTCCCGGTGGGGCTGGCTCCGGTGAGTGATGGCCCAGGTCACGGACACGGGGTCGTTGACGTTGATGTCCTCGTCCACCGCCACGATGAACTTCCCGACCCGGTCGCCGTACTGCAGCACGGCGTCCATGACCCGCCGGGGCTCGCCGTCGTCCACCTTCTTCATGCGCACGACCACGTACGGCCTCATGTTCACCAACTCCTCCATCATGTACACCGCGTTCACCGACTCGAAGCCCTTGCGCTTCAGGTAGCGGTGCACCAGGGTGCTCATGCCCATGGCCTTGATCTTGGAGCTTTCGCTGGGTGTGACCTGGCTGATGATGGAGACCCAGATGGGGTCTTTCCGGTGCATGACGCACTTGAGCTCCATCACCGGGCCGATGGTGCGTGGATCGACATAGCCCATGGACTCGCCGAAGGGGCCTTCCTCCTCCAGGTAGTGGGTGGGGATGATGCCCTCGAAGACCACCTCGGACGTGGCCGGCACCTCCAGGTCCACGGTCTGGCACTTGACGAGCTGAACGGGAGTGCGGGCCAGACCGCCGGCCAGGGCCAGCTCGTCCATGTCCGGCGGCACCTTCTGGGTCGCCGTGTACGAGGCCGCCGGCACCGTGCCCACGGCGATGGCCACCTCCAGCGGGATGCCCCGCTCGCGGCACTTCTCCCAGTGGGCCGACAGGTCCTGGGGCGTGCCCGCGTTGGCGCCGCATCTTAGCGGGGACTTGATCAGCCCGCGGTAGTTGCCGACGTTCCGCGCGCCGGTCTCCGGGTCCTTGGTGATCCAGTGGCCCCCGGTGATGTAGGGTCCGTTGTCGAACCCCGGGGTCGAGATCGGTATGGGAAAGCGGGCGAAGCCGCCGCTGGCGGCGAGGTCGTCGCCCTTGTGGATCACCTCCATGACCGGTCCGTAGGGTACCATTTCCGGCGGAATGGGGTTCTCCATGGCCTCTAACCACCGGTCCGGCACCTCTTCCGGGCGGCATTGAAGGCCCAGGCAATAGATGTCGGTGGAGCCGGACAGCCCCCCCACCAGCACCGAGCCGTCATAGTGACGGCCCTTGGAATCGGTCACGTTCTCAAATAGAAAAGCCTTGCGATCCTCGTCCTTAAGCCCCCGAAATTGCAGCCGTACCAAGGGTTGCAACTCCGTGTCCTTGTTGACTTCGCGGGTTATCCGAATGAGTTTCCCGGCGTCCTCCAACACGGCGAGGAATTCCCGGAGATCCTCGTAGGGTCGTTGGTTTTTCATGGGTTCAGGATGTAAGCGTTTTTGTTTGTTTCCGCAACCCTGTACAGGGGTTAGCCCTCGCAGGGCTGCTGCGTTTTGCAAATTCCACGGCGTGGCGTAAGATCAAATACGCATGCCTCTTTGCGTCACCAACACCATGAGCGGCAAGAAGGAGCCGTTCGTACCCCTGAAAGAAGGCGCCGTGACCATGTACGTTTGCGGCGTCACCGTCTACGACCAGTGCCACATCGGCCACGCCCGCGCCTTGTTGACGTTCGACGTCATCTACCGATACCTGCGCTTCCTCGGTTTCGACTGCCGCTTCGTCCGGAACTTTACCGACGTGGATGACAAGATCATCAACCGGGCCCATGACGAGGGCGTCTCGCCCGGCGAGTTGGCACAGCGCTACATCGATGCATTCCATCGCGACGCCGCCGCTTTGGGGCTGCTGGCACCCACGCTGGAGCCGCGTGCGACCGAGCACATACCGGAGATGATCGCGCTCATCTCCAGGCTCACGGAAGACGGTAAGGCCTACGAAGTCGCCGGCGACGTCTACTTCGCGGTGGAGAGCTTCGGAGACTACGGCAAGCTTTCCGGCCGGAGCCTCGGAGAGATGATGGCCGGGGCCAGGATCGAGGTGGGCGACCGCAAGCGGCATGCCATGGACTTCGCGTTATGGAAAACCAGCAAGGAGGGCGAACCGTTCTGGGAGAGTCCCTGGGGCAGGGGCCGGCCGGGCTGGCACATCGAATGTTCGGCCATGAGCACCAAGTACCTGGGCCAACCGTTCGATATTCACGGAGGCGGACAGGACCTGATCTTCCCCCACAACGAGAATGAGATCGCCCAGTCCGAATGCGCCGCCGGAGCGGCTTTCGCGCGCTACTGGATCCACAACGGTTTCGTCCAGTTGGCCAAAGAGAAGATGTCCAAGTCGACGGGGAACATCCTCAGCATCAGGGAGGTGCTGGAGCGCTACGATCCCGTGGCCCTGCGGCTCTACATGCTGACGACCCACTACCGAAACCCCATCGAGTTCTCCGAGGATGCCCTCACCGAGGCCCAGCGGACCGTAGCCCGGATCTATGAGACCGCGAGCAGGGGGAACCGCATTCTGGGCCCGTCCCAAAACGGTGCCGTGGACCCGGGGCCCATGGATGATTTCCGCCGGGAAATGGATGACGACTTCAACACATCGAGAGCCCTCGCGGTGGTGTTCGAGGAACTTCGGGCTGTCAACCGACTGCTTGACCGGGGAGAAACCGGAGGTCTCGATGCCAGGCGGAACGCGTTGCGCGCCATGACCGAGGTGCTCGGGCTCATGCAGGCCCCTCCCGAACGTTTCCTCGAGGACAAACGGAGGGTGGGGCTCTTGCGCCGGGCGCTTTCGGAGGACGAGATCCAACGGCTCATCGAGGAGCGGAACCATGCGCGGAAGGTCAAGGACTGGCGGCAGGCCGATGACATCCGGGATGGACTGAAGGAGAAAGGGATCATGTTGAAGGATGGCCCCTCCGGCACCACATGGGAGCTTTCGGAGTGAAGGCTCCGGCGTCGGTTGGGGCGTCCCGTGGCGGCCCCTCCGAACAGGAGACCGGAAAGACGGACTAAGTCGCAATGATTCGGCCGAACAGATTTACCGGTGTCGCGGGTTTCATAGCCGTTGTGGTGACGACTGTCGCAGTGGGGGTGTTCCTCTTCCGGCAGTTCGAATGGTACCAGCCCGGGATACAGGTGCACCTGGAGGGGTCCACCCTGGGCCGCCGTCCGTTCGTCGTCAGGGTCCATGATCGGGGCAAGGGGCTTGCCTACGTCTCCATCAATCTGGTCGCGGCCGGGGAGTCCAGCCCAATTCATTTCAGGGAGTTCGAGTCCGCCGTCGAGTCCGCCGAGATTCCCGTGCAACTCGATCCCGTGCGGCACAAGCTGAAGGACGGCCCCGCGGTCTTGGCCATCACCGCCATCGACCGCTCGTACTGGAGTTTCTTCAAGGGAAACAAGACCAGTTTCGAGAAGAACGTGACCATGGACTTCAGGCCTCCCTCCGTGGAGGTCATCGCCGGTGACCGTTATGTGACTCAGGGCGGCAGCGGCCTCGTGACCTACAAGGCTTCCCCGGATACGGCCCGAAGCGGCATCAAGATCGCCGGCTATTTCTTCCCCGCCTACAAGGGCCAGTTGGCGGACCGCGACGTCCACCTGGTGTTTTTCTCCCATCCCTACGATGTTCCCGCCAGGGAACGGGCGGTCATCCTGGCGGAAGATCATGCCGGCAATACACGGCAGTCGCCGCTTGCCTACAACGTGAGGCCGCTCAAGTTTCGGTCGGCCAAGGTGCAGGTGTCGGATGGCTTCATTCGGGACAAGATCGAACCTTTGCTGACCGAGGCCGGCGGGTACGGGGGAAGTCCCCAGGAGCAATTCCTCAAGGTCAATCGTGACCTGCGGCGGGTGAATGAAGAGACGATCCGGAAGGTCTGCCGGAATTCCGTGCCAAGGAAGCTGTGGAACGGCCGCTTCAACCAGCTTTCCAAATCAGCGGTTCAGGCGAATTTTGCCGATCACCGCTCCTACTTCTATCGAACAGAGAAGATCGATGAGGCGCGGCACCTTGGATACGACCTGGCGGTGACCCAGCGCTATCCGGTGACGGCGGCCAACAGCGGGATTGTAAGTTTTGCCGGAACGCTGGGAATTTACGGGAATACGGTGATTGTCGATCACGGTTTCGGGCTGTGCAGCCTGTACTCTCACTTGAGCTCGATTGCCGCGGCGCCGGGTGATGCCGTCAGGAAGGGAACAAAAATCGGCCGTACCGGCGAGACCGGCCTGGCCATCGGCGATCACCTCCACTACGGCGTCTATGTCCAGGGCGTGGCGGTGTTGCCCTTGGAGTGGTGGGATGCAAAGTGGATCGCGGACAACGTCACCGGCAAGCTGAGCCGCCCGAAGATAGAGAAGGACTTGCCGGCAACGGGGACCTCGTCCCAGGCGCCCGCCGGTTGAACGGGATACTGAGGACACTGAAGGTGGTGGCCGGGATTCTGTCGAGTGAGGATCGGCTCCTGGTCTGCCAGCGCCGAGGCGACGGCGCGTTCCCCTGCAAGTGGGAGTTTCCGGGTGGCAAGATGGAACCCGGGGAGGATGCCGGCGCAGCCCTCCGAAGGGAGCTCAGGGAGGAGCTGGACATCGCGGTGGAGAGTGCCCGGGAGGTGTTCCGACACGCTCACGTTTACGCTGACGGAACCCGGGTGGAGCTGGTATTCTTCGAGGTGCGGGCCTATGGCGGGGAGCCGCGAAACCGGGTGTTCCAGCGCATCGCCTGGGTACCCGCCCATGAGCTGGAAGGGTTGGACTTTCTCGAAGGGGACTTGCCGCTGATACACGAGCTTCGGAACGGCGGCGTGGAAGGGCTTTCACAACGGAAAGGGTTGTCAACATGATCCTGGTACTGCAACCGGAAGACATCGACGGGCTCATCACCATGAAGGACGCCATCGGGCTGGTCCGGGAAGGTTTCGCCCAGTGGGGCCGGAACCCCGACATCAGCATGGTGCGGCACCGCACCCACATGCCCTCCAACGTACGCGTCAGCGTCCACCAGGGAGGGTTGCCGGAGGTTGGCGTGACCGGCCTCATGACCCATTGCGAATGGACCAAGAACCCGGTTCGTGGCGAGCACTCCATCGAGGCGTTTCCGGTTCGCGGGCGGCCGACGCAGGTGCTGTTCGACTCCGAGACCGGCGAGCTGCGCTGCATTATCATCGGTGAGCCGAGACCGCGGGAGCTGTCGCTGAGCGGCGTGTCCGCGCTGCGCACGGCGGCCAACAGCGCGGTGGGCACGGACGTTCTGGCCCGGCCGGACGCTTCCACGGTGGGCATGCTGGGGTCCCAGAACCAGGCCAAGTACCACCTGCTTGCGTTGCGGGAGATTCGCGACCTGAGCAAGGTGAAGGTGTTCAGTCCGAACCCGGCGCACCGCAAGGAGTTTGCCGACGAGATGGGCGACCTGACCGGGATCGAGATCGTCCCCGTGGACAGCGCCCGGGAGGCGGTGCGGGATGTCGACATCGTCGTTGCCGCCACCAGCTCCAACGTCCCCGTGCTGGACGGCGAGTGGCTGGAGCCGGGGGTCCACCTGACCTCCATCGTGGTCAGCAACATCGGTCTCAAGCGCGGCGGTTTCGTCCCCAAGATGCGCCAGGAGCTGGATGACGAGAGCATGCGGCGGGCGGAGGTCATCGGGGTCAACTCCCGCGAGACCCTGGAGGTGGACCAGCCCGGCGACTTCATGGAGCGGCTCGAGAACGGGATCATTTCCTGGGACAAGATCGTCGAGGTCGGCGAGATCCTGAACGGCACCCGGCCGGGACGCACCGACGCGAGCCAGATCACCCTGTTCAAGAACACCGGCGGCGTGGGGATCTCCGACGTGGCCATCGGCGGCAGGCTCTACCAGTTGGCCCGCGAAAAGGGGCTGGGCATCGAGCTGCCCATCGATGGCGCCGAATCGCGCGAGCCCCTGTAAAAGCCCATAAAGGACGCTCTCATGACCTTGATTCTGAACAACGACGACGTCAAGCAGGTGCTGACCATGGAGGTCACCATGGCGGCCCTGGAGAAGGCGTACGTCGAGTTGGTGGAACAGGAAGCGGTGTGCCGGCCGCGTATCGACTTGCAGGTGCCGACCCCGGATCCCGGGAAGATGTACCAGTGGGGCACCATGGAGGGAGGCTCCACGTCCGGATATTTCGCCATTCGGATGAAGTCGGACGTGATCTACGAGCAGGAGTACAACGGGGCCGTGACCCAGGAGAAATACTGCGTGCGGCCGGGACGTTTCTGCGGCCTGATCCTGCTCACGAGCATCCACAACGGCGAGCCGCTGGCGTTGCTGAACGACGGCTATCTCCAGCATATGCGGGTGGGTGCCGATTCCGGTCTCGGCGCCAAGTACATGGCGAAGGAGGACGCTGCGGTGGTGGGCATGATCGGCTCGGGCGGCATGGCCCGCTCCCACCTGGAGGCGTTCATGCAGGTTCGCGGCATCCAGCGGGTTCAGGTCTACAGCCCCACCAAGGCGAACCGTGAGCAGTATGCCAGGGAGATGACCGAGCAGTTCGACGTGGAAGCGGTGCCGCTGGGCGACCCGGATGCCGTTTACAAGGGCGCCGACATCATCGCTGGATGCACCGACTCCGCCGTGGACATCATCAGGGGGGCGGCGGTCGAAGAGGGCACGCACATCACCTCCATCGGCGGCCGCCCGGACGCGGAAACCTTCGAACGCATCGACGTGTCACTGCGATTGGGCACATCGCCGGCGCCCTGGGGGCTTGAGGACTTCGGCCTTCCCGACGAGTACATTACCTACGCGGCCCGTCCGGATGACGATCGCGGATTCAAGATGAAGGGCAAACGCCGTCGCGCACACGGCGTGCAGGGCGGAGACAAGAACGTGATGCTGGCGGATGTGCTTTCGGGCAAACGGAAGGGCAGGACATCGCCCGCGCAGATCACCTATTCGGAGCGGGGCAACGTCCAGGGCGCCCAGTTCTATTCGGTGGCCGGAAAAGTCTACGAGCTGTGCAGGGAGCAGGGACTGGGGAAGGAGATCCCCACGGAATGGCTGCTCCAGGATATCAGGGACTAGTAGGGGCGACCGGCGGTCGCCCTCCGAACGGCCGTGGTGTCCATGGCAAGGGCGACCGCAGGTCGCCCCTACACCAGTCGCCGTCCGTGGCAGGGTCGGCCGCCGGTGGCCCGTACGTGGCCGATACCAGGCACGTTGTAGGGGCGGGCTGGTTTGAAACCCGCCGGTGCCGGCTGTCCCTGAAAACGTGGGTACGCAAGAAAGGACACCCCATGCTTATCTTGAACAATGACGAGATCGAGAAGCTGATTTCCATGGATTCCTGCATCGAGGTGCTGGACAAGGCCTACCGCCAGCTCTCTAACGGCGAGGCCGTAAACCGCCCGCGCACCGATCTTTACCTGCCGTTTCCGGAAACCTCGGGGGTGTACGCCTTCAAGTCCATGGAGGCGGGCCTTTCCGATCCCAAGGTGGTGGCCCTGCGGCTGAACTCCGACATCATTCGTTGGGAGGACCGCGGCGGCCGCATCGTCAAGGACAAGATTCCCAAGGCCCCCGGCGGCAAATGGGTGGGCCTCGTGCTGCTGTTCTCGGCCGAGACCGGAGAGCCCTTGGCGATCTTCCCGGACGGGGTGATCCAGGCCTTTCGCGTGGCGGCTTCGAGCGCTTTGGCCGCCAGGTATATGGCCCGGCAGGACGTGACCCATCTCGGAATCTTCGGCTCCGGCTGGCAGGCCCGCGCTCACGTGGAGGCCTTCTGCAAGGTTCGCTCGTTCGAGAAAGTCCTGGTGTTCAGCCCCACCCAGGCGAACCGCGAGTCGTTTGCCCGGGAGATGGAGGCGCTTGTCGGTCTTCCCGTGGAACCCTGCGCGGATGCTGATGAGGTGGCGGAGAAGGCGCAGGTGCTGGTGGCGGCCACCAACGCCATCACCCGCGTGATTCCGCCGGAATGGGTCAAGCCCGGCGTGCACTTCACCTGCGTGAAGACCTCCGAGCTCGGCGACGACACCATCGGCCGGGCCGACCGGGTCGTCATCCATACGCGCAAGATCGCGCCCGAGAACTACATCGCCGGCATGGGGGACGAGAAAGTGGAGGCCCATGACCCCATCGAGTTCCTCACCGCCGTGGACAAGCATGCGGTGGCGCGGCCCGAGGTTCCGCCGTGGATAGACGCCCCGGAGCTCAAGGACGTGGTGGCCGGGAAGGTGGCCGGGCGGACCCGGCCGGACGAGTCAACCTGCTTCGTCAACAACATCGGGCTCGGTGTCCAGTTTGCCGCCGTCGGCAGCGCGGTCTACGAGGATGCGCGGGCCAAGGGCGTGGGACGGGAGATCCCGACGGAGTGGTTCCTGGAGTCGGTGCATCCGTAGGAGTCTGTCGGGTTTTTGCGTCCTTCGACTTCGCTTCGCTACGCTCAGGACGAACGGTCCTGAGGAAATCAAGCCGTTCGTCCTGAGCGTAGCGAAGCGAAGTCGAAGGACGCTACCCAGGTCGGATTGCGTTTGCCTAATCCGCCCTACCGTTTCCAATGACGGGCCACGTCCGTCACCGAGACCTCGCGCCTGCCGTTACGTATCTGATGCAGCATCCGGCCAGTGACTTCGAGACAGCTCAAGGCGTTGCCGTAGACGAGCCCGGTATCAAGGCCGATCTTGTAGGGCAGATTGAAGAAGACCTCTTTCATGGGGGTGTGCCCGAACAAGACCGTCTGTGGTAACGTGTGCGGGTTCACGATGAACTCGTGCCGAATCCAGATCAGTTCCTCGCCGATCTGCTCGTCCCATGAGCGCTCCGGGTTGATGCCTGCATGCACGCACAGGAAGCCGTCAACGAAATACCAGGGTTCCAGCCTCATGAAGAACTCGACGTGGTCCGGCGGCAGTGCTGCCACGAGACGTTGACCGTCAGCGGCGGTAGGGGACCCTCCCGGAGCGGCGACACCATAGCTTGCCAGTGTGGCAAGGCCCCCGTTCATGAGGAACGCGTCACCGTGGTGTCCCGAAAGTCCCATGAACGACAGCATCATGTCTTCATGGTTGCCTCTCAGGAACACGGTTGTCTGCTCGCCACGCTTGCGCAAATCCACGAGGTAGTCGATCACGCCCTTCGAGTCGGGTCCGCGGTCGATATAGTCGCCGAGGAAGACTACGGTGTCGCCACGTTCCAGTGGCAACGACTCGACGAGCGAAACCAGTTCGGGCAGGCATCCGTGCACGTCACCGATCACGTAGCATTTCATCGTGTCCTTGACCTCCGAGCCCGGCTTTGGTTATCGTGCCATGCGGTCATGGAGTTTAGGAACCTATATTTGAACCCCTTTTTCGTGTTCGGCGTGGTGCTGGTCCTGCTGGGTGCGGGAAACTGGATCGTCGGAGCGGTTCAGGTGGCGCATTACCGCGCGATGGTGGACGCAGGGTCGAAGACAGGCCTGGAAGACAGCTACCGGAGTTTTCGGGAGCTGACACCGAGAAAGAACCGGGCGGTTCTTAGCCGCATACATGAAGAGCGGGAAAAGTATGACGTCGCCCGGGTGAAGGTGGACTTCTTCCATGTGGTGCTGAAAGGCGGCTTACTGCTCTTCCTGGTCGGGTTGGGCCTTACCTTTTCGGCTCTCTTCAAGTTCGTCCGCCGGGATGCGCCGGTGAAGATCAGGAAGCAGACGGTCGGATGAGGCTCACCTGGACGGCTTCGACTTCTGATACTTCCGATAGTCGTATCCGGTTGCCATGGACAGGAGCAGGTCTTCCATCCCGCCGTCCTTCTCCCGCCTGAGGATCAGCAGCCGTTCGAAGAAGTCGATGAAGGTCCTTTGGATTCGCTGCCGTTCCCCGTTCTCGCGCAGATAGAAATCGTGCAGGCTGGTGATGGCCGTCCGCAGGGCCGAGAATCGAAGCTCGTTGGGGAAGGAGTCCCACTCGGGCAACGACAAGGGCCGGAGACCCTCGTAACCCAGGATCAATTCCTCGAACCGGTCGAGGCGGTAACGTCCTTCGTAATAACAGACCGCATTGACCGTGGTGGCGAGGTCGCAGATGAACTTCCCGCGACAGGCTCTGTCGAAGTTCATGATACCGACGAGGCGCGAGCCCTTGAACTTCATGCTTTCCCAGGAAAGGTTCCCGTGAATGATGCCCTTGGGCAGGTTGTTGTCCAGGTAACCTTCCAGGTAGTTGACCTCGTCATCCAGGACCCGAACAATGGTCTTGAGGTGCGCAGGCAGATTTTTCCGCACCTCCTGATACAACGCCGCCACCCTTGGAAAGGAGAAGCGGTTCTCCACCCCCTTCTTGTACCCCCTGCCAATGAGGTGGAGATCGGCGAGCACGTGCCCCGTAGCCCCGAGTTGCCCAAGGGTAAGGTTACCTACCGGAACTTCGATCCCGTCGATGTTGCGACTGGCGGAAATGAACCGGCCGTCCGTGTTCAGGTAATGCTGCCCGCCGCGGCTCTTCAAGGGTTGCAGACATTGAAAGCCGTGCCTTCTCAGGAACAACAGCAACTCGATGTCATGCTTGACCTCGTTCTCGCTCTTGATCCCTTCGATGGACACGATGAACTTGCCCCGTTTGGTCTCCAGGATAAAGAACGAATCGGCGAATTCCCGATGGAGCCCGGCGGCGGAAAAGGGCTCGCCGAGCGAGAACTCCTCGGCTATGTCGGCAAGTTCACGAGCCTTGGGTTGGGAGAGGATCTTGGCGCTGAATGTCTTTTCGGCGAGTTTCGCTTCCGTAGACAACATGTTACCTTCCTTTTTACTCAAGTGGGGACTACTTGTCAACAATTTCGTATCAGGCTGTGGATAACTCCCGCGCTACGTATGAAGCTATCCCGGTAGTGGCCGAAGCCACATCGGTGTTAAGAGAAGCAATTTTAATGCCATCGACTAAGTTGTCGATTTTCAACAACTTAGGAAATCATGGTCGACAATATCGTCGTCGATACCCCTAGGGAAATAGAAGTTTTTATATAAAAATCAATGAGTTACGACGTTCGACCTTTATGTCGACCAGATGGCCCGAATGAGAGGAAACATCTCCGTAGTTATTGAAGTTTTCCTGTCGCGGCTATAGGATTGGGGCCGTGAATACGATCCGACAGTCGGAAATCGGGATCCAGGCCAAGGCCGAGGTTCCGGCGGAAGACACCGACCGGCTTGAGCAGTCCGATTTGTACTACCACGGCATTATCCGACGCCTTTCGCCCCGGAAAGGCACGGGAGTGGTTCGCACCGCCAGCGGCAGGGACGTGAGATTCTCGTATCAAATGGTCCAGATGTCAGGCCCCCTGCGCTCGCCGAAGGGCCTCAGGGAGGGGATGGTGGTGGGATACGACGTGGGTTGGGGCGGCCACGGTCTCCGCGTCACGAAGATAAGGACCTATCCCCAAACGGACCGGGGCCGTCCAGCGTTCATGGAGCAGGCCTCTCCATCAACCGCGGCGAACAAGTCCGACGACGCCGAGTGACGCCGGCAGATATTCCTTCTCACCCCTACCCCTGGGTGCCTTGTCCTGCCCGGCCGGGTAGGCCGGTTCACAGCGGCAGCAGCGTCAAGGCCAGGATCTGGCTCGACAGAAGCTCTCCCACGAAGACACCGAGCAGGGCGATGTAGAAGAGGCCCGTCGCCGCCATGGTATTCTTGAAGTCGGCCAACGTCCTCCAGATCATGTACGACAGCACCAGCGGACCAAGCTGTGCCACGAGGAAGCGGGACACGAGCAGCATGAGGTGGTTGCTGAAAAGACGGTCGAGCGCTGCCGCTGTCGCATCGGTGCCGAACAGATAGAGCAGGGAGACCGCAACCATCTGCAGGACGGTCTGAATGACCAGCATCGTTACGAAGAACCGGAACACCCGAAAAAACGGCTCAAGGCTCTGGCCCGTTTCGATGAGGTACCAGTGGCCGATCAGCATGCCCACGGTCACCGCCCCCAGCAACAGTGAGGAAACGATGAAGCTCAACGGAAGAACGACCGCCTCGACCGGCCCGAGTGCGGCCGGCGTGAAGCCGAACGAGGCGACGATCAGACCGCACAGCCCGGTCAGGACGGCGGTTGAGAAAAAGCGCGCTCTCAAGAAAGCCCGCTCACCCCAAAGAGTGATGAAGTAAAGTATGAGAAAAAGCGTGAAACTCGCCAATAGGCAAAGTTCCATGATCTTGCCAAGCCCCTGCCTCTCGGTCAGGAGGTCGAGGTAGCCCCAGACCGCCAGCACGGCTGCCGCCACCAGCACCCCGGCGGTGGATTTGTAGAAGCCGCGTTCCAGGTCGTTGAAGGGCGTGACTGACAGACCCACGAGCCCGCCCACCGACAACTGGTAGAGAAACATTACAAAGGCCGCGCCGTAAGGGTTCATCGGATCAAGGGTTCTCGTTTACCGGGGCCTGGTGGCAACATGGAGGCAGATGGCGCCCCGGAGGTATCGCACGGTGTGCGTGTCAACGAAGCCGGCGGACCCGATGGTGGCCGCCACCATCGCGGGCGAGACGAACGACCTTACCGAGTCGGACAGGTATCGGTAGGCGGTGGGATCGCCGCTCACGATGCCGCCGATCCAGGGCATGAGCCGTCCGAAGTAGAACCAGTAGAGCCCCGAAAAAACCCCTTGGGGCGGTGGAAACATGTCCAGCGAAACCATTCGTGCCCCCGGTTTCAGCACCCTGTAGGATTCGCGGAAGAACGATCCCAGGTCCCCCACGTTGCGCAACACGAAAGCACTCATCACGGCGTCGAAGGATTCGTCTCGCACGGGAGCGGCCAGGGCGTGGGCCAGGATGTAGGCCGCCTTGGCCGCATGGCCTGCCCGGGACGTCTGGTCCTGTGCATGCATGAGCATGGAACGCGAAAAATCCAGGCCGACGACCCGCGAGCCGGGAGCGAGGACCTTGCACGCATCCAGGGCCAGCGCACCCGTGCCGGTCCCCAGATCCAGAACGAGGGCCGGCTGGTCCGCAATCCCCAGGGCGGCGATGGCCTTGCGACGCCATCGCGAGTCCAACTGGAAGCTGATGATCCGGTTCAGCAGGTCGTATCGCCAGGCAATCCGGTCGAAGATGTTCCTGACCAGGGTGTCGTGAGGGGCAGCCATGGGCCGGTCACGGAGCGTGGAACACCACACTAGTGTGGTGTCTCACAAATACGGTTATGAAGATGCGAGGGCATTTTGATTGTCGGCAAGGCGCGATGACTTGTAGGGGCGGGTTTCAAACCCGCCCGTGTGGCGTGCACCACGCGAGGAAGAGCAACGCAGCCGACGGCCAAAAGGACCCGCAGATTCGTAACCGTATTTGTGAGACACCACACTAGCTGTGTCGGTCCGTGAGCAGGCGCCCCAAGGCCTTGAGGCCGTCTCGTTCCACGGAATCGGGCAGCTTGTCGATTTCCCGGGATGCCTTGACAGCATACTTGCGAGCGAAGCTCCGGGCGCGTTCGATGACCGTGCCGTTGCCCATGGCTTCCAGCGCCCGCTGGATGTCGTTTTCCGTGGGGGTTTGCGTTTGAAAGACCCGGGCTACGGTCTGGTGTCCGTCGAGCAGGGACAGGACGATGGGCAGGGAGGGATTGCCGTCACGAAGATCCATGCCCGTGGATTTGCCGAGCAGGTCGCGCCTGCCGACGACGTCGAGGACGTCGTCCATCACCTGAAAGGCGATCCCCAGGTTGAGTCCGAAATTCGCCGCCACCTCCACCTGTTCGGAAGACGCTCCGGCGATGTAGGCGCCGAGCTTGGCCCCGGTCTCAAAGAGCGAGGCGGTCTTGCGCTCGACGATCTCGATATAGTCTTGGGCGGTCACCGTGCGGCTGCGGTTGAAGGAGCCCTGGAGGATCTCCCCCTCGGTCAGGCTGGTGCACGCATCCGCCGTCCACTGGACCACCGTCTCATCGAACTTGCCCGCGAACTCGAAGGCCTTGATGAAAAGGAAATCTCCGGTGACCAGGGTGCGCGTGAGGCCGTAGCGTTTGTAGGCGGATTCCCGCCCACGCCTGAACTCCGCCCCGTCAATGATGTCGTCGTGGAGCAGGGTGGCCGCGTGGATCAGTTCCATGGCCGCGGCGATGTCCACCACGTCCTCTTCGCGCTTGCCGTGGAAGGCATTGAAGGTCAGGAGCGTGATCACCGGCCGGATACGCTTGCCGCCGCCCCCGATCAGGTGGGACGCGATGTCGGTGATCTCGCTCTCCCTGGAGCGGGTGCAGTCCACGAGCCTTTGCTCCACCAACCGCAGTTGATCGGCCACAAAGCTGTATGGGTCCACCAGATCGCAGGGCAACTCTTCAGCGACATCCGTCAGGACATCCTGAGGGTTTCTCTCATGGTGTTGCTGGGACAGAAGTGACTCCGTTCGGGCTGGCGTTGGAGTAGAGATGGCACAAATCACGGGGGAGGTCAAGGTGACCGGCTCGCGGAATGACCGCTGAATGACCCTGGAAAGTCGTGGTTCCAGGGGTGCCGCTGGGGTGGTGCGAAAGGGGGGAATTGAACCCCCACGGGATTGCTCCCACAGGATCCTGAATCCTGCGCGTCTACCAATTCCGCCACTTTCGCACGAACGGGAGAGGCTCTAAATGTATCAACGGCGGCGGCATTGTCAAGCTCGTAGGACGCAATATTGTCTGCTACTATGGGACTTCAGCGAAATGGCCAGCATACTGATTATCGCGAGTTATCCGATCCTGCGCGAGGCTTTGCGGCAATTCCTGTTTCCGGAGCACCGGACCGTGGCGCGGGATCGCTGGTCCGCGGCGGCCGACCTCCAGCACCACGATCTTGTCATCGTGGACCACGAGGCCCTCGATGATACGGATGAGTTCCTTCGGGTGCTTCAGCGCCTCAAGATCCCCAGTGTCTGGCTGCACCAGGGACCGGCCCCCTCGCTCAGGCCTGCTCGACTGACCGCAACGGTCGCCATGCCGCTCGAAGGGCCCTCCCTCGAAGCCGCGGTGCGGTCCTTGCTGCGGATGACGTCCGGGCCGGAAACAGGGTCGGAAGCCCCACCGCTGTCGGATGAGCCATCAGTGGCCGAACCCGAGGCAAGCCCCCCTCGGGGCGGCGAGATCATCGAGCTGACCGAGGTCGTGGAGGAACCCGACGACGAGGAGCCGGACGACGAGACCTAGGGTCGGGTCCCAAACCCGCCCGCGCCCGATACCACGTGGGGCGGGCAACCGGCGGACCGAAAGACGGCATATTCACGGACGATCAATAGCGCAGGACCCTGTAGGGGCGGGTTTCAAACCCGCCCGTGCCCGACACCTCAGGAGGTGGGGCAACGTAGCGGATACACAAACTAGCTGAGAGAAAAGTTCCATGCCCAGAGAGATTGCCAAGTCGTACAGTCATCAGGAGTTGGAGGGTAAGTGGTACGCGCGCTGGGCGGAAGCGGCGCATTTCACCCCGTCGAACCCTGGGGCGCCGTCGTTCTCCATGGTCATTCCGCCGCCCAACGTCACCGGTTCCCTCCATATGGGTCATGCCCTGAACAACACGCTTCAGGACGTCCTGTGCCGCTTCAGGCGCATGGACGGCCACAACGTCCTGTGGGTGCCGGGAACCGATCACGCGGGCATTGCCACACAGAACGTGGTGGAGCGGCAACTCGCCGCCGAGGGCCTGGACCGCGCGGACCTGGGGCGGCAGGCGTTCATCGACAGGGTTTGGAGCTGGCGCGAGGAAACCGGCCATACCATTCTGCGGCAACTGCGCGCGCTGGGTGTTTCCTGTGACTGGAGCCGTGAGCGGTTCACCATGGACGAGGGGCTTTCCCGGGCGGTGCGGGAGGCGTTCGTCCGCCTCTGGGAGGACGGGCTGCTCTATCGCGCGGAACGGCTCATCAACTGGTGTCCGCGTTGCAAGACGGCGCTGGCCGACATCGAGGTGGTCCACGAGGAGGTGGACGGCCACCTGTGGCACGTGCGTTATCCGCTGGTGGGGGAGGGCGAGTTGGTGGTGGCCACCACGCGGCCCGAGACCATGCTGGGCGACACGGGCGTGGCGGTGCACCCGGATGACGAGCGCCATGCGGGCAGCATTGGCCGCCGCGCCAGGCTGCCCATCGTGGGCCGGGAGATTCCGGTGGTGGCGGACACGTTCGTGGACCCGGAGTTCGGCACCGGCGCGGTCAAGATCACTCCTGGTCACGACTTCAACGACTTCGAGATCGGCCTGAGAAACGGCCTCGAAGTTATCAATATCCTTGATGATGACGCCGCGGTCCGGCCCGAGGCTTTCGTTGGCGAAGACGGAGAGGCGCCTGCCTGGGTCGGCCGCTACGGCGGTCAGGACCGCCTGGCCGCGCGGGAGCGCATCGTCCGCGAGCTGGAGGAACAGGGTCTGCTGGCGGAGGTCCAGCCCTACCGTCACGCGGTGGGCAAGTGTTACCGCTGCCAGACGGTCATCGAGCCTTATCTCACGCCCCAGTGGTTCGTGAAGATCAAGCCGCTGGCGGACCCGGCCATGGAGGCGGTGCGCCAGGGCCGGACCCGGATCATTCCGGAGGCATGGAAGAACTCCTACTTCGCGTGGATGGAGAACATCAAGGACTGGTGCGTCTCGCGGCAAATCTGGTGGGGCCATCAGATCCCGGCCTGGTATTGCGCCGGCTGTAACGAGTCGGTGGACACGGACGGCAGCCGGATCGCGTCCGGCTGCGTCCCGGTGGTGGGGAGAACCGCGCCGGACCGGTGCGAGACCTGCGGCGGCACCCGGTTCGTGCAGGACCCCGACGTCCTGGATACCTGGTTTTCCTCCGCCCTCTGGCCGTTCTCGACCCTGGGCTGGCCCGACAACACTGTCGATCTTCAGACCTTCTATCCCACGGGCGCGCTGGTGACAGGCTTCGATATCCTGTTCTTCTGGGTCGCGCGGATGATGATGATGGGGCTCAAGTTCATGGACGAGGTGCCGTTCCGCGACGTCTACATCCATGCCCTGGTGCGGGACCAGGAAGGACAGAAGATGTCCAAGTCCAAGGGCAACGTCATCGACCCGCTGATCATGGTGAATCGCTACGGGGCCGATCCGTTCCGTTTCACCCTGGTGGCCATGACGGCCATGGGGCGGGACGTGAAGCTCGCCGAGGACCGCATCGCCGGCTACCAGCACTTCGTCAACAAGCTCTGGAACGCCGCGCGCTTCGTGCTGATGAACCTCGATGACGAGGTCCTGCGCGCCCGTCCGGCGGAAACGCCGGCGCGGGAGGACCTGGACCTGGCGGACCGCTGGATCCTGTCGCGCTTGAAGGCCACCATCGAAAAGGCCAGGGAAGCCATCGACTCCTATCGGTTCAACGACTTCGCGCACCATCTCTACCAGTTCACCTGGCACGAGTTCTGCGACTGGTACATCGAGATGAGCAAGCTGCGGCTCAACGGCGGCGCCGGGTCCCACGCGGCTCAAGAAACCCTGCACACGGTCCTTCGGAACATCCTGTTGTTGCTGCATCCGTTGATGCCTTTCGTGACCGAGGAACTTTGGGAGGCGGTAACGGCCCGGGATGCGGCGTCTCCCCGGCGGGACGACGTCATGGTCCAGCGCTACCCCGCGGCCGACGATTTCCCCGCCGATCAGGACGCGGAAGACAAGGTCGAGTTCCTGAGCGGTATCGTCCGGGCGGTCAGGAATCTCCGTACCGAGATGAACGTTCCGCCGTCCAGGAAGGTGAGGGTGGTGCTGTTCGATACGGAGGAACGGCTGTCTCTCGTTCGCGCCCACGAAAGCATGGTGTGCACGCTGGCGCGGGCGGAACCCCTGGAATATCTATCCCAGGGTGGCCGGCCCAAGAAGGTGGCCACCGCCCTCGTCGATACCACCGAAATCTACGTCCCGCTGGACGGCGCGGTGGACCTGGAGGAGGAAAGCAGCCGGCTCCACCGGGCCCTGGGCAAGCTCGAGAGCGAGATGGAGCGGGTGCGGAAGAAACTCGGGAACGAGAACTTCACGGCCAAGGCCCGGGCCGAGGTGGTGGAGCGGGAACGGGAGAAGGCACAGGAGATGGAAGAGAAGATCGAAGCCCTCAACCGGAGCCTCGGCCGCATCCAGGAGCTGCAGGCCCAGTGACCGGGGCGGGGCCCCGCCCCGAGCCCGCGATGCAGGCTTTTCCGGCTCGTCCCGGTACCATGTTCTCCGCCAAACACCATTCCGGTACGGCTTCCCGTGAAGCGCTCACCGCCGACCGGGTTCTTCAGGGCCTGGGAACGAAGCGGCTGGGTAGCCGCATCGACGTGCACACGGAGCTGGCGTCCACCAACCGGACGGCCCATGCCCTGGCGGAGGCGGGCGCGCCCGAAGGCGCCATCGTCATCGCCGAATCCCAGACCCGGGGGCAGGGAAGGCTTGGACGGAAGTGGGTTTCTCCCCCCTATCTCAACCTGTACATTTCATTTGTCCTGCGCCCCCGTCTCGACCCGGCGGAGTCGGCGAAGATCACCCTGTTGGCCGCGGTGGCGGTGGCGGACACGCTGAAGGACCACGTCCCTTGCACGCCTCGTATCAAGTGGCCCAATGACGTCCTGCTGCGCGGCCGGAAGGTGGCCGGGATCCTCAGCGAGTTGGTTTGCGAGCCTGGGCGGACGGTGTTCGTGATCGTCGGTATCGGGGTCAATCTCAACTTCCCGCGTTCGCGCATGTCCCCCGACATCCGCGAACGTGCGACCTCGGTCATGGAGGAAGCGGGGGCCCCCGTCGACCGGATCTCGATCACCCGATCCCTGGTGCGCAACATGGAGAGCCGCTATACCGAGTTCGAGGAGCGCGGGTTCGCGCCCATCGCACGCAGTTGGAACGCGTACGCGCGCATGCAAGGATGTTGGGTCCGCGCCCGAACGGCGGAGGAGGAGCTGGTGGGGCGTGTCCGGGAGCTGGACGGCAACGGTTTCCTGGTCCTTGAGTGTCGCGACGGTCGTACCGAGCGCGTGGTGAGCGGGGATGTTTTTCTGATGGAAGGACCGCCGTAATGCTGCTGGCCATCGACATCGGAAACAGCAACATGGTGTTGGGCGTCTACCGGGGCCGGGAGTTGGTCACCCATTGGCGCCTGTTGACGCAGCCGGACCGCACGGTGGACGAATACGGCGCGCTCATCGGCCATCTCACCGCCTCCCAGGACATCGGCAGCGATGCCATCGACGCCATTATCGTGTCCTGTGTCGTTCCACCCATGGTGAGCATGATCGACGAGCTCGGGCGGAAGTTCTTCGGCGTCAAGCCGTTGCACGTGGGGCCGGGTCTCAAGACCGGCATGCCGATCCTCTACGACAGCCCGCAGGACGTCGGCGCGGACCGGATCGCCAACGGCGTCGCCGCCTACGACCGGTTTCACGCCGCCTGCGTGGTCATCGACTTCGGCACCGCCACCACCTTCGACTGTGTGTCCGGGAATGGGGAATACCTGGGAGGCTTGATCGCTCCCGGTCTGATGATCGCCGTCGAGGCGCTGTTCCAGCGGGCCTCGAAGCTTCCCCGGGTGGAGGTGCTGCGTCCGTCGAGCGTTATCGGCAAGTCCACGGTGCACTCGATCCAGTCGGGCATCTACTACGGCTACGTCGGTCTGGTGGACGGCATCGTTCAGCGCATCGAGCGGGAAAACCGGTTCAAGGCAAGAGTCGTGGCCACGGGGGGCGTGGCATCGCTCATCGCCCACGAATCGGCGGTGATCGAAGATGTGGACGAATTCTTGACGTTGGAAGGGTTACGGCTTATTTACGAGAGGAACGCGGCGCCGTCACTGCGCAAGCGGAGATCCTAGCGGCCCGTCCGGTGTGCGGGCCGGTTTCAGACCCGCCCGGGAAAGATGCGCGGCAGCGTGTGGAATGGAGCTCTTCAGAAACGCGGGTCAAGGGAGGTTGATTCATGGCTGCAATTGAACCTGGCCAGTTACGGAACGTCGGATTGCTGGGGCATCGGGGAGCGGGCAAGACCTCGCTGGGCGAGGCGATGTTGTTCGCCGCGGGCAGCACCAACCGCCTGGGGCGGGTGGAGGACGGGACCTCGGCGTTCGATTACGAGCCCGAGGAGATCCACCGGCAGGTTTCCATCTCCGCCGCCTTTCACTCTCTGCAATGGAAGAAGGCCACCTGCGTGCTGGTGGACACGCCGGGCTTTGCCACGTTCCTGCCGGAGACCATCCATTCACTGGCGGGATTCGGCGGCGCGGTCTTCGTGCTCCACGCCGGCGCCGGCCTGAGAGTAGAGACGGAGCGGCTCTGGGGCCACGCCGCGGAGCGCGGAATGCCGCGCATATTTTTCGTCAACCGCATGGACCGCGAAGAGACGGATCCGGTGGAGGCGGTGGATGCCATTGCGGAAGGGCTGGGTATCAAGGCTCTCCACGTGCAGCTTCCCATCGGTCACGGCGAGAGCTTCCGCGGGGTCATCGACCTGATCCGCATGAAGGCGGTGTGCGCGGACGATGACGGCAAGGAGACCGAGGAAGACATACCCGCGGAGCTTCAGGAACGGGCCGACGAGATGAGAGTCAATCTCATGGAGAACGTGGCCGAAACCCAGGACGCTTTGCTGGAGAAATATCTCGAGGGCCAGGAGTTGTCCTCCGAGGAGTTGTCGCAGGGTCTGCATGAGGGCGTTCGCGCGGGGACGTTGTTTCCGGTCCTCTACGGCTCGGCCGGCCGCGGCATGGGGGTCGTGGCGCTGCTCGACGCCCTGGTGGAATGGCTGCCCTCGCCGCTGGAGGAGCCGGAGGTCGAGGGAAAGAACCCGGTGACGGGTGAGGCCGAGTCCCGGCCGAAGGCTCCGGACGGCCCGTTTTCTGCGTTCGTGTTCAAGACCATCGTGGATCCGTTCGCCGGCCGCCTTTCCATCATGAGGGTGTTGTCCGGCACCGTGCGGGCCGACAGCACGGTCTACAACGCCAGCAAGGACGCCAAGGAGAAGATCGCCCACCTGTTCCGGCCGGAGGGTGCCAAGCAGGAGGAAGTGTCGGAGGCGGGGGTCGGGGAGATCGTGGCCGCCGCCAAGCTGAAGGACGTGGCTTCCGGCGACACGCTGTGCGACGAGTCGGCGCCCATCGAGTACCCCAGGCCGATGGAGTTCACGCCGGCCATCTCCTTCGCGCTCTCCCCCAAGACCCGGGCGGACGAGGACAAGGTACCCCAGGGTCTCCATCGCATGATGGAGGAGGACCCCTCCATCCACATGCACCGGGACGAGCAGACCCGCGAGTTCATCCTGTCGGGCACCGGCCAACTCCACATCGAGGTGGTGGTGGACAAGCTCAAACGGAAGTACGGCGCGGAGGTGGAGTTGAAGGCGCCCAAGGTCCCGTACCGGGAAACCATCAAGGCGGCGGCCAGCGCCCAGGGAAGATACAAGAAACAATCCGGCGGCCGGGGCCAGTACGGCGACATCTGGCTCAAGATCGAGCCCGTGGAACGGGGCAAGGGCTTCGAGTTCGTGGACAAGATCGTCGGCGGCGCCATTCCGCGAAACTACATCCCCGCGGTGGAGAAGGGCATCGTCGAAACCATGGCCGGCGGTTATCTGGCCGGCTATCCCATCATGGACATGCGCGCGACCCTCTACGACGGATCGTTCCATGCGGTGGACTCGTCGGACATGGCCTTCAAGATCGCCGGTTCCATGGGCTTCAAGAACGCCATGGAGAGCGCCAGGCCGGTGATTCTGGAACCGGTGATGTCCATGGAGGTGTCGGTGCCCGACGACTGCATGGGGGACGTCATCGGCGACCTGAACAGCCGGCGGGGCAAGGTCCTGGGCGTGGACACCAAGGGCCACAGCCAGATCATCAAGGCCCAGGTGCCGATGGCGGAGGTGATGCGGTACGCTTCCGACCTCCGCTCCATGACCAGCGGCAGGGGAGAGTTCCAGTCGGAGTTCTCGCACTACGAGGAGCTGCCGCCGCACCTGATGGAGAAGGTTCAGGCCGAGGCGAAGGCCCAGGCGGCAGGGGGCTAGTGTCCCGTCCGGTTCATTCGCATGGTAAGATGCGCAGGATTTCGTCGTCGGCACGGCGTCCTTCGACTTCGCTTCGCTACGCTCAGGACGTGTAGGGGCGACCGGCGGTCGCCCCCGTGGCGTGCACCACGCGAGGAAGAGCAACGCAGCCGACGGCGACGTTGATGGCGGCGCGAGGCGCGTTTGACGCAGGAGAGATGTAGGGGCGGGTTTCAAACCCGCCCGTGTTGATCCCATGCAGAAAAGCTTCGAACAACTGTCGGCGTCGTTGCTCTACTGCAACAAGTGCGGTCAGGCCATGCCGGTGCGCGAGCGGTTGTTGCTGGTCCTGCCCGACGGGGACCTCTACGACTACAGTTGCCAGCGTTGCGGCAGCTCGGTGGGCTCCAAGACCGTGAAGTCGGCGCCGGAGATGCCGCAGGGGCTCCCGCGCATCGTGAGGGGGCTATAGTGTGGTGTCTCACAAATACGCTTACGAATCTGCGGGTCCTTTTGGCCGTCGGCTGCGTTGCTCTTCCTCGCGTGGTAGCGGCCACTGCTCGTCATCGCGCCTTGCCGACAACCAAAATGCCCTCGCAGCTTCATAACCGTATTTGTGAGACACCACACTAGGGCACGGACGGATCATGATCATTGACTTTCAAAGCCATATTTTCCCCGAGCGCTACATGGAGACCATGCGCGAACGGGACGGCGCCGTCGTTCTGGAGGAGCCGGACCCCTACAGCGGCATGGCGTATTTCTATGACAAGACGCTGGCCTGCCGCATCAATACGGGGATCTTCAAGGGCCGGGACGTCGAGCAGCGGCTGGAGCACATGGATCGGCAGGGCGTGGACGTGCAGGTGGTGAGCATCCCGGCACCCGGCGCCGACCGCTACGAACCGGACGATGCCGTGGCCATGGCCCGGGTGGCCAACGACGAGCTGGCCGCCATGTGCAACCGGCATCCGGACCGCTTCGTCGGCCTGGCGACGTTGCCCACGTCTTCCATCGAGGCTTCGCTGGAGGAGCTCGAGCGGGCGCACCAGGAGCTGGGGCTTCGCGGGTTCGGCTGTTTCACGAACCTCAACGGCCGGCCGCTGGACGACGAGGTCTTCTTTCCCATCTACGAGAAGCTCGCGGAGTACGAGCTGCCGGTGTACCTCCATCCCACCGCGCCGCTAGCCACCGAGGCCGTCGGCCTGGACATCATGCCGATCCTGATCTACGGCTGGGCGTTCGACAGCACCGTGGCCATGACCCGGCTGGTGTACGGCCGGGTGCTGGAGCGCTTCCCGACGCTGCCCTTCGTGGTGGCGGACGTCGGCGGCGTCCTGGCCTTCTTCGGGCAGCGCGCCATCAATATCTACACGGGCCGGACCGACGAGATGCGCGAGCGCTACGGCTTGCAGGAGAATCCGCTGGACTCGTTCCGGAGATTCTTCGTGGATACCGCGGATCACCGGGTCAACACGCTTAGGTGCGTGATGGATTTCTTCGGCCCGGAGCAGATGGTATTCGGCACCAACTATCCCTACGGGCCGGAAGACGGCTGCGGCTTCATCCGGAACAGTCTCAAGGCCGTCGATGACCTGGGGCTGGCGCCGGAGGCCAGGGACCGGATCCTCGGAGGCAACGCCGCCCGGATCCTGCATATCGAGGAGCGGCGCTCGTAGCGGCCGGCAGATCGAGAATGGCGTCAAGGGGCGTCCTTCGACTTCGCTTCGCTAACGCTCCGCTACGCTCAGGACGAACGGGTTTTGGAAATGTTCTCCCGTTCGTCCTGAGCCCTTCGTCAAGCTCAGGACAGGCGTAGCGAGTCCTGAGCTTGTCGAAGGGCGAGCGAAGTCGAAGGACGCCATTTAAGATCCCAGGAGACCAGTCATCATGTCTCAATCTCTACATGAAATTCATTATGGTAAGGCCGCGCGCACGCTCGTCATGGGCACCAAGGGTGTCATCTCCGCCGGCCATCCGCTGGCGTCCCTGGCCGGCCTCAAGATCATGCAGCAGGGCGGCAACGCCGTGGATGCGGCAGTGGCCGCGGGCTTCGTCCTGGCGGTGGTCAAGCACGAGGCCTGCGGCCTCGGTGGCGACCTGTTCTCCCTCGTCCATATGAAGGATGAGGGAAAGGTCCGGGCGCTCAACGCCAGCGGCCCGGCCCCCGGCAATGCCACCATCGAGGCATTCCGGAAACGCGGCCTGAAGGCGGTTCCCACCTCCGGACCCTTGAGCATCTCGGTCCCCGGAGCGGTGGACGGCTGGCTGGAGCTCCACCGCCGGTACGGCACCGTGGATCTGCCCGAGATCTGCGCCGACGCCGTGACCTTGGCCCGGGACGGCTTCCCGCTGTACCTTGCCCTCGCCGGTTCCATCGAGGACGGGGCTCCCTCGTGGCCCGGCATCCAGCGATATTTTCGTGAGCCGCTGGAGGATCTGACGCCGGGGCGGCTGTTGCGCCAACCGGAGCTGGCAGGGGTGCTGGAGTCCATCGTCAGCAACGGGCGGGAGGGCTTCTACCGCGGCGACATGGCGGCGCGCATGTGCGCCGGCATAAAGGCCCAGGGCGGATTGATCGAGGAACGGGACCTGGAGGGAGAGTTCGCCGAGTGGATGGAGCCCTTGAGCACCGACTACCGGGGCTACCAACTCCTGGAGCAGCCGCCGGTGTCTCAGGGATTCATCGTCCTGACCATGATGAATCTGCTGGGGGGCTACGATCCTTCGGCGCTGAGCCGGACCGAGTTGGCCCACGTGATGGTAGAGGCCAAGAAGATCGCCTTCGAGGACCGCATCCGGCATCTGGACGACCCGCGCTTCGGTGACCCGGAGGTCCAGCGCCTGATCGGAAAGGAATACGCCGACCAGCGCCGGGGCGACATCGCCGATACCGCGTCGCCGGTGTCCTCGTCCTATGCCGCCGGCGGCGGCGACACCACCTATCTGTGCGCGGCGGACGGAGACGGCAACGTGATCTCGCTCATCCAGAGCGTCTTCTCCGTCTTCGGGTCGCGCGTCGTGGCCGGGGATACCGGCATCGTCATGAACAATCGACTGTGCAGCGCCATGCTGGATGCTGGCAGCGCCAACGCCCTGCAGCCGGGCAAGCGGCCCGCCCACACCCTCAACTCCTACATGGTGTTCCACAACGGCGAGTTTCTGGCGGTGGGTGGCACCCCGGGAGCGGACGACCAGCCCCAGACCAACGTGCAGGTGCTGCACAACCTGCTGGACCTGAAGATGGACCCCCAATGCGCGCTGGAGGCTCCTCGCTGGAGCCACGTGCCGGGCACGCCGCCCAACGTCGGGTATTCTCAGATGCTGCGCCTGGAGCGGGGATTCCCGGACGAGGTGGTGAATGGCCTGGCGGCCAAGGGCCACCCGGTGACCGTGGTGGAGCCGTGGACCTTCGGCGGCGCCGCGCTGATCGCCAAGGATCCGCGAAACGGCGCGTTGATGGCCGCTGCCGACCCGCGCCGGGACGGATACGCCCTGGGCTGGTAGGGACGTTGTAACGATGAGTCGGTAGCAGCGGAATCTTTGTTGCCGGCGATATGTTGCCGGATGGAGGGGCGGGTTTCACACCCGCCCGTGTGCGGAGAACGAAAACATGAGCCAGGATTTCCAGCATCGAACGCTTCGGGTCGGCGGCATCGACACCCATTATCTGGAGGCAGGGGAGGGGCCCGACCTGGTGCTGCTCCACGGCGGCGAGTACGGCGCCTCGGCTGAGGCCACCTGGGGTCCCACCATCGGGAAGCTGGCGGAGACCTTCCACGTCATCGCCCCGGACATGCTGGGTTACGGCCGCACCGCCAAGATCTACAGCTTTTCCGATCCTTCGGGGTTCCGGATGACGCATCTGTCGCAGCTCATGGAGGTGGCGGGTGTAGGCGATGCCTTTTACGTGGGCAATTCGGCCGGAGGCGGCACGCTCCTGCGAAGCGCGGTGCGTAACCCATCGCCCTTGAGAATGAAGAAGATGGTGACCATCTGCGGCAATGCCGGGGTTTTCAAGAGCGAGTCCCAGGCCGATCTCGAGGACTACACCCCGAGCATCGAGAACATGCGCAAGCTCCTGAAGCTGCTGTTTCACGACGAGAAGTGGCTGACCCCGGAAAGCGTGGAAGCGCGCTATGCCGACTCCATCGCACCGGGGGCCTGGGAGGCCTTGTCCGCCGCCCGCCTGAAGCGGCCCGGATACGAGCGGGGCTCCACCGTGGAAGCCTTCGTGCGTCAACTGTCCGCCGTGAGCGTGCCGCTGCTGATCGTGTCGTGCGATCACGATCCCCTCAATCAACCGGACTGGGACGAGCGGTTGCAGCGCATCGTGCCGGGGTCCAGAGTCTACCGGTTCCGGGATTCGGCCCACGAGCCGCAGATCGAAGAGCGGGACACCTTCGTCGAGGTGGTTACCGAGTTCCTGTTATCTTGACATCACGGGAAACCGGGCTTACCTTCGAAACAGTTAGCCGGCAGGACACGAACATGGTCATTTACGATCTCACTTGTGACAACAGCCACGGTTTCGAGGGGTGGTTCTCGGGACCGGATAATTTCCAGGAGCAACACTCCCAGAACCAGATCGCTTGCCCGGTGTGCGGCTCCACTGCCATCACCAAGCTCCCCCATACCTGTGCGGTGCACATGAAGAGAGAGGAGGCGCCGGCACCCGCCGCGCGCCGGTCGGAGCCGGCCACGCCCACGCCGGAGCAGTTCAAGGAAGCGCTGATCCAGGTCCATCACTACATCCGGAACAACTTCGAGGATGTCGGCGCCCACTTCGCCCAGGAGGCCCGCCGGATACACGAGGGCGAAACCGACGAGCGCCCCATCCACGGGACCGCAACCGTGGAGGAGCGGGAAGCCCTCGACGAGAATGGTGTCCCATACACCATGTTGCCGAAGCCGGAGCTGGATAGCTGAGGCTCCGTGTCATTCGTCAACTCCCCATTCTTCCACAGCTCCGGCAAACGCCGGCCGGTCGCGGTAATTGACAACACGTCGCCCTGTCTGTTACCCCGTGCACCATGGACGCGCGAGAGATCCGGCATGTCATGGGACACTTCGCCACCGGAGTGACCATCATCACCACCAAGGACAAGGCGGGAGTCCCCACCGGGATCACCGCCAATGCCTTTTCCTCCCTTTCCCTGGATCCGCCGCTGGTGCTGGTCTGCATCGACAAGAAGGCCAACTGCTACGACTGCTTCGAGGATTCCGGTGTGTTTGCCGTCAACCTGCTCGGCGAGCACCAGGAGCACATCGCCAACCGTTTCGCCACCAAGGGTATCGAAAAGTTCCAGGACATCGCGTGGCATATGAGCGGCAACGATATTCCGCTGTTGGATGAGACCATCGGATACATCGAGTGCACGGTCGGCCAAGGCTACGACGGCGGCGATCATACCATCTATCTCGGTCGGGTGATCGACGCCCAGGCAGCGGGTGACCGCCCGCTGCTCTTCTTCAAGGGCAAATATCAGAGACTTCCCGAAGAGGATTGATTCAGCCGTGTAGGGGCGGGTTTGAAACCCGCCCCTACACGGAATGCCTGTCCGGTGCCGGCGTGGGCATGAATGGGACCGGACGTCACCTCAGTTGGATGGCGACGTTCCGGGCGCCGGGCTTGACGGGATTTCCCTGATAGGCACCCGCCGGCTCTCCGGGTTCCCGGGTCAGGGGATCGCCGTCCCGGTCCAGGCGCGCGCTAAGGTTCAGCGGCCCTTCAAAGGCCATTCCCGGCATCATGACGTCGCCGGGACCGAGCGAGAAGGAGACCGGAAAGGTGGGTCCGACGATGCGCTTGACCGCGAGCGGAGGCCCGCCCTGGGCTCCGGCCACCCGGGCGACGATGTACAGGGTGGAACGTCCGCCCCCCTGCGTAGCCTGCCCGGGGTCCAACAGCACGGTTCCCTCGATGCCGGTCCCCGCCAGCGCCCTGGCCGGTTCCTCTGATTTCTGACCGATCTGCGCGATGATCTCCCGCACGGCGTCCCGCTGCTCTCCCGCGGGCAGCAGCTTTTCCAGTCGTTGGAGGTTCTCCCGGGCCCCTTCCGGGTCGCGGCCTTCCTGGTACAGGATCATGCCCTTGGCCCACAGCGCCAGGGGCAGGTTCGGGGTCCGCGAAAGCGCCCGGTCCAGCGCTTCCAGGGCGGCGTCCGTGTGGCCGGCCTGTGCCAGCACCATTCCCATGTAAGCGTTGGCCAGAGGGTGGCCGGGGTCCTCGCCCAGTACGGCCCGGAACGCCTCGATGGCGGTCTTGAAGTCCTTCCGCTGGAAGGCCTCCTGCCCGCGGCGCAGGGCCGCGGCGGGTGCTTCGGAAGGCCGCGGGCGGCTGATGCCTCCCGGGCCGGTGCCGGTCAGGAAATCGCCGGTGATGCTGTCCTCCGTCGAGGTGCGGGGCCGGAGCGACTGGCCCAGCAGCAGTCCCAGGGTGATCCCGCCCGCCAGCAGCACGGTGGCCCCCACAGCCAGCGCCCAACCTCTCCTGCTTTTCCTGGTATCGGTTGGTCGCGTCATCTCGCGCTCCGGTGGCGGCGGCGGCGCCGCCGCGTTTTCACGGATTTCCGCGAGCCTGCGCGCGGCCTGACGTTCGTAGCGTTGTTTGAGGGCCTCGTAGTCGGCCGGGGACAGCTTGCCGGCCTGAAGATCGAATTCAAGCTCCCGGAGGTCCTGGTAGATGCGGGCATGGTCGTCGTCCGGCAGTTCCTGGAGGCGCCCCTGCCCGAAGTCGCCGCCGACGACCTCGGCGCGGACCCGCTCCAGCAACTCCGGGTCCACGGGTTCCTCCGGCTCGTCCCTGGCGCGGCGGCTCCATCGGCGGAGAAACCATCCCGCCAGGCCGAGCCCGGCGAGAAGGACGGCGAAGGGCAGGACCCATACGGTCAGATTGAAGCCCTGTGCCGTCGGCGCCAGCAGGACCCACTCGCCGTACTTGGAGACGAAATAGGCCCTGATCTCATCGGGTGTCTTGCCGGCCTTGAGCTGCTCGCGCACGATGCCGCGCATCTGCACCGCCATCTCGGACGGCGAGTCGGCCACGGATAGATTCTGACACACCACGCAACGAAGCCCCGAGGCCATGGTGCGCACCCGGTCCTCCAGCGCCTCATCCGCGTGTACATTGAAGCAAAGGGTGAGAATCAGTGCCCAAACCGTCCCATTAAGCATGAGGAAATGCCGACCCGGACCGTCCTTCGACTTCGCTCCGCTACGCTCAGGACGAACGTGTGCCGATCCCAGCCTCCCGTTCGTCCCGTCCTTCGACTTCGCTCCGCTATGCTCAGGACGAACGTGTGCCGATCCCAGCCTCCCGTTCGTCCTGAGCCCTTCGACAAGGCTCAGGACAGGCGTAGCGGAGCGCCAGCGGAGCGAAGTCGAAGGACGCCGTTTCGGGTGGCGGTCAACCGTCGGTCTTGCTCCGATTTTCATCGTATGGCCTGATGTTCGCCCCGGCCGCTCTCGGCGCTGGCGAGGTCGCGCCGGGCGTCCTGCAGCTTGGCCAACAGCACCGATGGTGGAATGGCGCCCACGTGCTTGTACGTGATCCTTCCGGCGGGGCTGATGAAGAAGGCTTCCGGAATGCCCCAGACGCCGTAGTCCACCGATACTCTTCCCTCCGGGTCCCGGCCGTTGGCAAAGGTAATGCCGAACTCCTCGATGAATTTCCGCGCGTCGGCCTCCTTGTCCTGGATGTTGATCCCCAGGAAGACCACGTCGCCTCCCTGTTGCTTCCAGGCCGCTTCCAGATCCCTGGCCTCTGCCCGGCAGGGCAGGCACCAGGAGGCCCAGAAATCCAGCAGGAGGGTCTTGCCGCGAAGCTCGGACAGGCGCACGGTCTCACCGTTGAACAGTTCCATGGAGAAGTCGGGGGCGGCGCGGCCCACCAGTGGCGAGGGGATATAGCGCGGGTCCTGGTAGAATCCGTAACCCAGCAGGATCAGCAGCAGCCCCACCGCCATGAGGGTGAACAGCACTCTTCGCGCCGCGGGGCTCAAGCTTCCGTCCGTGCGGCGCGCCCCAGGGGCAGGATGGTCATGAGCGTGCCGAGGGTGATGACGAACCCACCCAGCCAGATCCACAGCACCAGCGGCCGGATCAGTACCTTGAGGGTGGCCTGATTCCGTCCCACGTCGCTGAATCCCGAAAGGATCAGGTAGAGGTCTTCCTTGAGGGTGCTACGGAAAACCGCTCGCCCGATGGGCGAGTCCTGGGCCGGGAAGAATTTCAATGTGGGTGACAGCCGCCCCAGCGCACGGCCGTTCTGCGAAACCTGAAAGGCCCCTTCCATCCGGTAGTGGGTGGGTTGCTGGGAGCCCCGCAATCCCTCGAAGGCCACCCGGTAGGATCCGGCCGTCAGGGTCTCGCCGACGTTCAGGGTCGCCTCCCGCTCGATGCTGTAGGCCATGGAGCCGGCGATGCCCAACACGATCAGGACCACCCCGAGATGCACCACGAAGCCGCCGTAGCGGCGCTGGTTGCGCCGGATCAGCGTGCCGAGCCCGCGCAACGGCCCCTCGCCGGCCTGCCGCCGGCGGGCGCGCAGGGAGAGGAAGGTGTCGAAGACCATGGTCGAGACCGCGAAGGCGCAGAGGGTGAACCCCAGGAGCAAGAAAAAAGAGCGGATGCCGCCGGCGAAAAGGCCCACGGCGACGGCCAGGGACGCGGCCGTGGGCCAAGTGAAGTTTCGCTTGAGGTTGTCCCATGAAGCCCGGCGCCAGGCAATGAGCGGGCCCACTCCCATGAGGAAGACCAGGAGCAGGAACAGCGGCGCCATCACGCTGTTGAAGTACGGGGCGCCGACGCTCACCTGAACCCCGACCACGGCCTGGGACAGCAGCGGAAAGACGGTGCCGAGGAAGATGGCGAACAGCGCGGACACGAACACGACGTTGTTCAGCACGAACGCCGATTCGCGGCTCACCACGGAGTCGAGTTCCGGCTGCCCGCGCAGTTGATCACTGCGCCAGGCCAGCAGCCCCAGCGATGAGATCAGGACGAACGCGAGGAATCCCAGGAAGTAGAATCCCACGGGTCCGGCCGAGAAGGCGTGGATGGACGACAGAATCCCCGACCGCGTGAGAAATGTGCCGAAGATGGTGAGGCTGAAGGCGATGATGATCAACAGCACATTCCAGGTCTTGAGCATGCCGCGCCGTTCCTGGACCTGCACCGAGTGCAGGAACGCGGTGGCCGGCAGCCAGGGCATGAAGGCGGCGTTCTCCACCGGGTCCCAGGCCCAGTAACCGCCCCAGCCGAGGACGTGGTAGGACCACCACGCGCCGACGATATTGCCGAGGGTGAGAAAGAACCAGGCCGTGATGGTCCAGTGCCGGGTGGCGACGATCCAGCTCTGGTCCAGCTTGCCGCGGATGAGCGCCGCCATGGCGAAGGCGAACGGCACCGTGAGTCCCACGAACCCCGTGTACAGGAGCGGCGGGTGGCTCAGCATGTTGGCATCTTCCAACAGCGGGTTGAGCCCTCGGCCGTCGAGAGGCACGGGGAACATCGTCTCGAAGGGATTCGAGGCAAAGGCGATGACCGCCAGGAAGAAGGCCGAAACGATGGCGAACACCATCAGCACCCAGGGCATGAATTCCTGCATGCGCTTGCGGTAGCGCCATGCCACCAGGGCCGAGAAGATGATGAGGATCCACTCCCAGAGCAGCAGCGACCCTTCGAGGGCGCCCCAGAGTCCGGTGACGCGGTAGTAGACCGGGGTGTTGATGGTGGTGTTGAGGGCGACGTAGCGGATGGAGAAATCGGTCGCCACCAGGGCGTAGATCAGCGCCCCCGCAGCCGTGGTCACGAGCACGAACTGGCCGGCGATGGCGTAGCGGGCGGAGGCCTGGAAAGCCTGAATGCCGGTGCGCGCGTGCAGGATGGGGGCCGCGATCCCCCAGATCGCCAGCACCAGCGCCAGCAGGATGCAGCTATGTCCCAGGGTTGCGGTCACAAGGCGCCGGTGGGCCGCGCGGGCACGAAGCTCCGTTGCTTTGCGGGGTCTTCGCCGTCCCGGTGCGGGCTGTACTCCTCGGCATGCTTGGCCATGACGGTGGAGGCATTGAACACGCCGTCCCCACCCAGCCGGCCCTCCACCACGGCGCCCTTGCCCTCGGAGAAGAGGTCCGGCGGCACGCCCTGGAAGTGCACCGCGATGGACTGTTGGCCGTCGGTAATCCTGAAACGAAACATGCGCCGGTCGAGGTCCTTTTGCAGGGACCCGGGCAGGACCATGCCGCCGATCCGGAGGAACCGGTCCGGTGGTGTGGTCTCGGCCCGGAGCTCGGTGGGCGTGACGAAGTACACCACGGCCTCCTGCATGGCGCCGTAGATGAGGTAGGTCAGACCCCCGACGATGATCAGGCCGCCGATGAGATATCTAGGCTTCATGTCTGCTCGCCTCGGTTGGAGCCCCGGGGCTCTGGATGGCCGCCGCGGCCCTCTGGGTGCGCCGTTTCAGAAGCACGGTATAGACGACGATGCTGCACCAGACGATGCCGTACGCCAGAAGAACGAAACCCCAGTGTCCCATGGATATATGTCCCCAACAAACCGCCGGTCACGGCGCATCGTAGAGCCTGCTTTGACGCGCTTGGTCCTCCACCTCTCCCAGGTGTATGCGCAGTGACAGCAGATAGAAGAACAGCAGCAGAAACGCCAGAAAATTGATCCCCAGGGGCCACAGCATGGCGGGATCGATATTGTCCCACGGCGCCTTGTCCGGCCGCAGGATGGAAGGGGGTTGATGCAGGGTGCGCCACCAGTACACCGACATGTGTATCAACGGGATGTCCAGGAAGCCGATGATCCCGAGAATCGCTCCGGACACGGCCGCCCGCCGCTGATCGTCGATAAGGGACCGCAGCAGCAGGTAGCCGGAGAAGATGAACAACAGGATGGCGGTGAGGGTAAGGCGGGCATCCCAGGTCCACCACACGCCCCAGGTGGGCTTGCCCCATATGGACCCCTCCACGATGGTCAGGGCGGTAAAGAGCACGCCGATCTCCGCGGCCGAGTGGGCGAGGATGTCGTCCCGGCGTTCGCCCTTCCAAAGGTAGAGACAGCTTGCCACGAACACGATGAAGAACGACAGGTACGCCACCAGGATGCTGGGGATGTGGAGATACATGATGCGCTGGGTCTCGCCCTGGCGGGCATCCGGCGGCGCCTCCACCAGGCCCCAATACAGACCCGTGACGATAAGGATGAGCGCCAGCGTGCCGAGAATTCGTCGTGCCATGGAGTCCTTGTTCACGTCCCCCGGGTGGGAGTCCCGAGGCAGACTCCCGCACGTCGCGGAAGTCACGGTGAGTCATGCGCTAATGATAGCATTCGCGGGTGGCAGTTCCCAAACAATCCCGCGCATCTTCATGATCTCCGGGCAGATCGAGCGCATTAAACCCCTCTCCCCCTGGGAGAGGGTGGCCTCGTTCCGTCCCAAACTCAACCCCTCTCCCTCAGGGAGAGGGTGGCCGAAGGCCGGGTGAGGGTCCGAAGGCCGGTGCGATCCGTCCCAAATCCAACCCCTCTCCCTCTGGGAGAGGGTGGCCGAAGGCCGGGTGAGGGCGCCCCAACGACCCTGCCTGTCTCATCCCCTGCCGTACCCGTCAGGGCAGTTGATTTGGGCACCCTCACCCCGGCCCTCTCCCAGAGGGAGAGGGGGTCGGAGGGCGTCAAATCGACCCTCGTCACAATTGTTGTGATTTCAAAAAGAGCGGCGTCAACCGTCAAGGACCCACTCAAGCAGCAGGAAGCCGGCGGTGATGAAGATCAGATCGAAACCCACCAGCAGGCGAAACCAGGGGACGAGGTCCTGGGGCGCGCCCGCCCCCAGAATGATCTCCAGCGTGCGGACGGTGCCCAGGATCACCGGGATCATCAGGGGAAAGAGCAGTACCGGAAGCAGCAGGGCGCGCGCCCGAGCCCGCAACGTCACCGCGGCGAAAAGGACGCCCACCACGCAGAAGCCCAGGGTGCCCAGCAGGGTGTAGAGGAACACGCTGGGCAACAGGTGCCAGAAGTCCAGGCGGAACAGGATGCCGAAGAGCGGCAGGATGAAGACTTCCAGCAGCAACATCAGCGAGAAGTTGAAGAGGACCTTGGCGAGGTAGTACGCGCCCCGGTCCATGGGCGCCAGCAGGAGCGCATCAAGGCAGTCGTTCTCGCGGTCCCCCTGGAAGAGCTGGCCGAGGGCCAGGTTGCCGCTGAACATGAAGGCCAGCCACAACAGCCCGGGAGCCATGCGGGAGACGTTGTCGGTGGAGATCTCGAAGGCGAACGAGAAGAGAAACAACAGGGAGAGGCCGAAGAAGAACATCGACAACAGGTTGTCGCGGCGGCGCACCTCCAGCAGGAGATCCTTCCAGAGGAGCCAGTAGAGCTGTCTCAAGGCGTCGGTCAACGTGTGCCGCCCATGTCCCGGGAAGAAAGGAGGGTGTCGAAGGCGGTGTGGAAGCTGTCCCAGGGATCCTGCCTGGGTTCGTCGAAGACGATGCGGCCCCGGTTCAGGATCACGGCCCTGGAGCATCGTTCGAGGACGCGGGGGACATCATGGGTAGCCAGCACCACGATGCCGCCGCCGGCGCAGAGCGATTCCAGGAACCGGTTCAGCATCTCCACCCCCGAGGGGTCCAGCGCGCCATAGGGTTCGTCCACCAGCAGCAGCCTGGGGTTCACCAGCCGCCACTTGGCGATGGCCAGACGGCAGCGCATGCCCAGGGACAGGGTCGAGGCGTATTCACCGGTCTTCTCGTACAGCCCCACCTCGTTCAGGGCCTCCGCCCGTTCCTCCGCGGTAACGTCCTTGCGGTAGAGGGAGACGAAGAACCGAAGGTTCTCGTTGACCGTCAGGTTGTCGTAGAGGTGGGCGCCCGAGGCGAGAAACCCGATCATGCCCCGAAGCGGGGAATTGCCGTAGACCCTGCGCCCGAACAGCTCGATGGCGCCGGCAGTGGGGTAGGCCAAGGCGGCAAGAAGCCTCAAGAGCGTGGTCTTGCCGGCTCCGTTGGGTCCCAGCAACGCCACCCATTCGCCGGCGGCGAGTTCCAGCCGCACCTCCCTCAGGGCCCACAAGAGCCCGTAAACCTTCGACACGCTGTCCATCCGCACGCTCAAAAAGACCCTCCGGACAAACGCCAGACCACAACGAGATGCTCCGGACGAGAACGCGCTCCGCCAGGCGATTCAAGTCCGCCAATATAGCGGGTTCGCTGGGAAATGGCATGCACGCGGCGCGCGGGACGCTTCGGAGGCGGGGCGGGTCGCTCGCTTGACTCGCCACCGGAGATTCGTTAATGACTATTTTGTCAAACCCACACTCATAGCTTGGACCGGGCGGTAATGCTGCTGAAGCTCATGTCCGGATTCAGGATCTCCGAGACCGGTTACCAGCCCTCGGGCTAATTTCACAGATCAGAGGAGAGTCATGGCAAGCTATCTACACGTCAATGTGCCGGCCGAGGGCGCCAAGGTTACGCTTTCCGGCGACGAACTGCAGGTTCCGGACAACCCCATCATCCCGTTCATTGAAGGTGACGGGACCGGGGTGGACATCTGGGCTGCTTCGGTGCGGGTGCTGGACGGCGCCGTCGCCAAGGCGTACGGCGGCAAGAAGAAGATCGCCTGGACGGAGGTCTATGCGGGGGAGAAGGCCCAGGCGGTCTACGGCGACGATTGTCCTGCCAGCCTGTTGCCGCAGGAGACGGTGGATGTCATCCGGGAGTACCTGGTGGCCATCAAGGGCCCGTTGACCACGCCCGTGGGCGAGGGCTTCCGCAGCCTCAACGTAACCCTGCGCCAGGTGCTGGACCTCTACGTCTGTCTCCGCCCGGTGCGCTATTTCAAGGGAGTGCCGTCGCCCGTGCTGCGGCCTCATCTGATTGATATGGTGATCTTCCGTGAAAATACGGAAGACATCTATGCCGGCATCGAATGGGAAACGGGCACGCCCGAGGCGGAGAAGGTCGTCAAGTTCCTGCGGGAGGAGATGGGGGTCAAGAGCATCCGCTTCCCCGACACCGCCAGCATCGGCATCAAACCGGTCTCCATCGAAGGCTCGGAACGCCTGATCCGGGCGGCCATCCGTTACGCGGTGGAGCACAACCGGCGCAACATCACACTGGTGCACAAGGGCAACATCCAGAAGTACACCGAGGGCGCATTCATGCGCTGGGGCTACGCGCTGGCGAAGCGGGAGTTCGGCGACAAAGTGGTGTCATGGGAGGAGTGCAACGGAAACCCGGAGCCCGGGATGATTCTTATCAAGGACGCCATCACGGACGCCTTTCTACAGCAGATCGTCACACGGCCCGACGAATTCGACGTGATCCCCACCATGAACCTCACCGGCGACCTCATCTCGGACGCGCTGGCGGCCCAGGTGGGCGGCATCGGCATCGCGCCGGGCGGCAACATCAACTACGACACCGGCCACGCCCTGTTCGAGGCCACCCACGGAACCGCGCCCAAGTACGCCGGCCAGGACAAGGTCAATCCCGGCTCGGTGATCCTGTCCGGTGAGATGATGCTTCGGCATCTCGGCTGGGACGAGGCTGCGGATCTCGTGATCCAGGGCCTTGAGGAAACCATCGCGCAGAAGACCGTAACCTACGATTTCGAGCGGCTTATGACCGGCGCCAAGCTGCTGAAGTGCTCGGAATTCGGCGACGCCATCGTCGCGAACATGTAACGCGGGGGGATCATGGCCATTTCCAGACGCAAGATTGCACTGATCGGGGGCGGCAACATCGGCGGCACCATGGCGCACCTGTGCGCCATGAAGAAGCTTGGGGACGTGGTCCTCTTCGACGTTATCGACGGACTGCCGCAGGGCAAGGCCCTGGATCTGCTCCAGTCCGCGCCCGTGGAAGGATTTGACGCCAACATCGTCGGCACCACCAGCTACGACGACATCGTCGGCGCCGACGTCTGCATCGTCACCGCGGGCATCGCCCGCAAGCCGGGTATGAGCCGGGACGACCTTCTGGGCACCAACTCGAAGATCATGACCTCGGTGTCGGAGGGGATCAAGCAATACGCCCCCAACGCCTTCGTCATCGTCATCACCAATCCGCTGGACGCCATGGTGACCCTTTGCCAGCGTGTTACCGGCTTCCCCAAGGAACAGGTGGTCGGGCAGTCGGGTATTCTGGACTCGTCGCGCTACCGGACGTTCATCGCCCAGGAGCTGAACCGCTCGGTGGAGAGCGTCACCGCCATGGTGCTGGGCGGCCACGGCGACGATATGGTGCCGGTGCGGAGCACCTGCCAGGTGGGGGGCGTGCCGGTGGACCGTCTCATCCCCTCCGAGCGCCTGGACGAGATCGAGCAGCGCGTGCGCATGGCCGGCGGCGAGATCGTCTCGCTGCTGAAGACCGGCTCCGCCTTCTACGCGCCGGCGTCGGCCGCGGTGCGCATGGCCGAGGCCTACCTGCAGGACAAGAAGGAAGTGCTCCCGTGCGCGGCTCTGCTCGAAGGGGAGTACGGCGTCCGGGGCTACTACTTCTGCGTGCCGGTCCTGATCGGCGCCGGGGGGGTGGAGAAGGTCATCGAGATCGACCTGGCTCCCGGGGAGAAGAGCGCGTTCGACGAGTCCCTGTCCCATGTCCAGGATATCGTGGGCGCCATGGACCGGGTGTTGGCGCAAGCGTAGGCGACCTCTGATCAATAGGAATATTGTCCTTCGACTTCGCTTCGCTACGCCTGTCCTGAGCCTGTCGAAGGGCTCAGGACGAACGGGAGCATGACCGTACAACCGTTCGTCCTGAGCGTAGCGAGGCAGCCGAGCGAAGTCGAAGGGCGCCTGCTGTGACCATGAAAACCATAGGTTAGTCACCCCAACGTCATGAACATCCACGAATACCAGGCGAAACAATGGCTCGCGCGGTTCGGCGTGCCCGTACCCGGCGGACGGGTGGCGGATACGGCCGACGAGGCGCGGGCGGCGGCGCTGGAGATCGGTTTCCCGTGCGTGGTGAAGGCGCAGATCCACGCCGGGGGCCGGGGCAAGGCCGGCGGCGTCAAGGTCGTCCATACCGCCGATGAGGCGGGCAAGTTTGCCGAGGGTTTGCTGGGAAAGGCTCTGGTCACGCACCAGACCGGTCCGGAGGGGCGAATCGTCCGGCGCGTGTGGGTGGAAGAGGCGTCGCGGATCGCCAGGGAGATCTACTGTAGCATCGTCCTGGACGCGGCGGCCGGGCAACCCGCCATCATCGCCTGCGGACAGGGAGGCATGGAGATCGAGGAGGTCGCCAAGGAGACACCGGACGAGATCATCGTCGAGCTGGTGGATCCGCTGGTGGGGGTAGCACCGTTCCAGGTTCGCCGCGTGGCCCGGCGGCTGGGGCTGTCCGGCAAGGAGGTCGGGGCCTTCGGCGCGCTGGTCAAGGATCTGTACCGCGCTTTCCTGGACTCCGAATGCATGCAGCTCGAAGTGAATCCGCTGGCCCAGCTCGACGACGGCCGTTTCCTCGTGCTGGACGCCAAGATGAACTTCGACGGCAACGCGCTCTTTCGCCACCCCAAGATCGTCGAGTTGCGCGACATCACCGAGGAGGACCCCAAGGAGGTCAAGGCCTCGGATCTGGGCATCTCCTACGTGGCCCTGGACGGCAACATCGGCTGCATGGTCAACGGCGCGGGCCTGGCCATGGGCACCATGGACATCATTCAACAGTACGGCGGCACGCCGGCGAACTTCCTCGACGTGGGCGGCGGCGCCAGCAAGGAGATGGTGGGACAGGCCTTCCGTCTGCTGCTCTCGGACGACAAGGTGCGCGGTGTGCTGGTGAATATCTTCGGCGGCATCATGCGCTGCGACGTCATCGCCGAGGGCATCATCGACGCCGCCAAGGAGATCGGCGTCACCGTGCCGTTGGTCGTGCGGCTGCAGGGCACCAACGTGGAGCAGGGGAGAGAGTTGCTGTCCAAGTCGGACCTTAGCATCACCGCCGCCGACACCATCGCGGACGCGGCGCAAAAGATCGTTCAGGCGGTGCAGGCGGAAGAGGGGCGGGCATGAGCATTCTCGTAAATTCCGAGACTCGCGTCCTGACCCAGGGAATCACCGGCGCCACCGGCCAGTTCCACACCAAGGCGTGCAAGGAGTACGGCACCCAAATGGTGGCCGGCGTCACCCCCGGAAAGGGCGGGACCTCCTTCGAGGAAATCCCGGTGTTCGACAGCGTGGAAGAAGCGGTCCGCGAGACCGCGGCCAATGCCAGCGTCATCTACGTGCCGCCGGCCTTTGCCGCCGACGCTATCATGGAGTCCGCGGACGCGGGTGTGCCTCTGGTCATTTGCATCACCGAGGGCGTGCCGGTCCAGGACATGATGCGGGTGAAGCGCTACCTGAAGGACCGCGGCACGGTGCTGGTGGGACCCAACTGTCCGGGCGTCATCACCCCCGGCGAGTGCAAGATCGGGATCATGCCCGGGCACATCCACAAGAGGGGCACCATTGGAGTAATTTCCCGCAGCGGCACGCTGACCTATGAAGCCGTGGACCAGCTCACCCGCCTGGGCATGGGACAGTCCACCTGCGTCGGCATCGGCGGCGATCCCATCCGCGGGCTCAACTTCGTAGACGTGCTCGGCCGGTTCAATGACGACGACGAGACCGAGGCGGTGGTGCTTATCGGGGAGATCGGCGGCAGCGCCGAGCAGGATGCCGCGGAGTGGATCCGGGCGCATATGAAAAAGCCGGTGGTGGGCTTCATCGTCGGCCAGACCGCACCTCCGGGAAAGCGCATGGGTCATGCCGGCGCCATCATATCCGGAGGCAAGGGGACCGCGGCGGAAAAGGTCGAGGCCCTGCGCGGCGCGGGCGTGCACATGGCGCCGTCCCCCGCGGACATCGGACAAACCATGAAAGAGGCATTGGGATAGCATGGAGAGAACACTGTCGATCATCAAGCCGGAAGCGGTGGCCCGGGGCCTGATCGGGGACATTCTGAGCCGCTTCGAGCACGCGGGCCTCAAGGTAGTGGCCGCGAAGCTGACCCGGTTGGACAAGCAGCGGGCGGAGTCTTTCTACGAAGTGCACCGGGATCGGCCGTTCTTCAACAGCCTGACCGACTACATATCCACGGGCGCCATTTTCGTGTCGGTCCTCGAGGGCGACGGAGCCATCGCCCGGAACCGCGAGATCATGGGCGCCACGGACCCGGCCAAGGCGGCTCCGGGAACGATCCGGAAGGATTGGGGCACGAACGTGGAGGAGAACGCCGCGCACGGGTCCGACGCTCCCGAGACCGCGGCCGCGGAGATCGCATTCTTCTTCACCGCCGACGAGATCCAGTCGTCCGGGTCATAAGGATTCGGGCTCCACGCCAAGACGCGTGGAATTTCTGGTTGGCGGCATGGCGCGGCGACTGTAGGGGCGGGTTTTAAACCCGCCCGTATTACATTCTTTCCTGGACACCCGCATGGTGCTGGATTCCATATTCGCAGGAGGAAGGCCGCCGCAATTGCCGATGTCACGCCTCGGCGTAGAATCCCCGGATCACCGCCGGCCCGTCGAAGGCCTGAGCCAACCCGAGTTGAGCGCGTGGCTGGATGCCCGCGGGCTCCCCGCCTACCGGGCCGAGCAGATAAGACGCTGGGTCTTTCGCAAGGGCGCGACTTCGTTCGAAGCCATGACCGACCTTTCCGGAGCGCTGAGGCAGGCCCTGGCCCGTGACTTCGTCGTCGGCAGCCTGACCGTGCAGCAGAGCCTTGGATCCCGGGACGGCAGCGTCAAGTATCTTTTCCGTCTGCAAGACGGCGCCGTCGTGGAGACGGTGTACATACCGGAGCCGGACCGGGCGACGCTGTGCGTGTCGACGCAGGTGGGGTGCGGCCTGGGCTGCGTCTTTTGCGCCACCGCGCGAATGGGGCTCAAGCGCAACCTCACCCAGGCGGAGATCGTGGACCAGGTCCTGGAGGTGCAACGCCGCTGCCCCGAGGGTACGCGAATCTCGAATCTGGTCTTCATGGGCATGGGCGAACCGTTGGCCAACTACGACGCCACCCGCGGGGCGCTGGAGGCCATCACCGACGCCCGCAGCGGAATGGGCATCTCGCCCCGCAAGATTACCGTTTCCACCGTGGGCCTGTTGCCGCAGATGCGCCGGCTCATGGAGGAGACCCGGGTCAATCTGGCTATTTCGCTGCATTCGGTGCGGGACGAGGTGCGGTCCGAGCTGATGCCGGTCAACCGGAAGTACTCGGTCGATCAGTTGCTCGAATGCTGCCGCTCCCTGCCGGTGCCGCGGCGGAAGCGCATCACCTTCGAGTACCTGCTGATCAGCGGCTTGAACGATCTCGCCACGGACGCGGCGGAGCTCGCGGGGAAGCTTCACGGCATCCGTTGCAAGGTGAACCTGATTCCCTTCAACCCCCACGAGGGAAGCGGTTACCGCCGGCCGACGGATCATGTCATCGAGCGGTTCGGGGAGACCCTGCGCGCCCGGGGCATTCAGGCCAACGTGAGGCGCCCCCGAGGCGACGACATTCAGGCGGCCTGCGGGCAGTTGTATCACGCAGTGGCCACGGGGCCGGGCGTCGTCGCCACCAGCCCTCCGACCCCCTCTCCCTCCGGGGGAGGGTTGGGGTGAGGGTGTGCCGGTTCCGGCAGCCCGTTATGAATGGCAAGGAATGGGAGGGGAAGGGCCATTTGGGGCGCCCTCACCCGGCCTTCGGCCACCCTCTCCCAGAGGGAGAGGGGTTGAGTTTGTGACGGGTCGAGCCGGCCTTCGGCCACCCTCTCCCAGAGGGAGAGGGGCCCTCAAGGCCGCGGCGGAAAAATATCGGATCCCCGTGACGGGATAAGGACGGAAAAAGATGGAACAGAAGACCATGTTGGGTGTCATCGGCGGCACCGGCCTTTACGAGATGGAGGGATTGGGCGCCGTGCGCGAGGTGGAGGTGGACACCCCTTTCGGCGAACCCTCCGGTGCTTTCGTGGTGGGATCTCTCGGCGGTGTGGAGTTGGTTTTTCTGCCGCGTCACGGGAAGGGGCATCGCCTCCTGCCCAGCGAGGTCAACAACCGTGCCAACATTTTCGGCATGAAGAAGCTTGGGGTCGGCCGGATCCTGTCAGTGAGCGCGGTGGGTAGTCTCAAGGAGGAGATCGAGCCGGGCCATGTGGTGCTGCCCGACCAGTTCATCGACCGCACCTACAGGCGTCCCAGCACCTTCTTCGGTGACGGAATCGTGGCCCACGTACAGTTCGCGGACCCGTTGTGCAACGACCTGAGAGCGGTGGTGGCGGAGGCGGCGGCCAACGAGGACATCCAGGTGCACGGCCGCGGCACCTACGTCTGCATGGAGGGGCCGCAGTTCTCCACCCGCGCGGAGTCCGCGCTTCACCGGAGTTGGGGCGCCGACATCATCGGCATGACCAACCTGCAGGAAGCCAAGCTGGCCCGGGAGGCGGAGATCTGCTTCGCCACCATCGCCATGGCGACCGATTACGACTGCTGGAACGAAGCCGCGGGCGACGTGGAGATCGAGGAAATCATCGCGGTGCTGCAGAAGAACGCGGACGTGGCCAAGAGAATCATCCGGGGCACTCTGGAGCGCCTGTCACCGGAGCGCACGTGCCCCTGCGCTACGGCCCTGAGCGTGGCCATCGTCACGGACCGCTCGGTTATCCCCGAGGCGGTCCGGACGAAGCTGGCGCCGCTGATAGACAAGTATCTCTGAACAGCCAAGTCTGATGATCAATGGGGCGTCCTTCGACTCCGCTTCGCTACGCCTGTCCTGAGCTTGTCGAAGGGCTCAGGACGAACGGGGACAAAGTGTCCACAACCGTTCGTCCTGAGCGTAGCGAGGCGCAGCCGAGCGAAGTCGAAGGGCGCAAGCTCGCAGTTACTTGGGAGCGAAGTCGAAGGACGGCATTCCCGGTTCCGCCTGTGGTATGAGCCGGGACTTGGGAGGAGTGTGAACAATGAGCGTTCTGGTGGTGGGCTCCATGGCCTTCGATTCCATCGAGACTCCGCACGGCCGTGTCGATCGGGTTCTGGGCGGATCAGCGGCGTATTTCGCGCTGGCCGCTGCGGTCTTCGCTCCGGTGCGGATCGTTGGCGTGGTGGGCGAGGATTTTCCCGAGGAGCACCTGACGGCGCTGTCGCGGAGCGGGGTGGACCTGGAGGGATTGCAGCGGACCGCGGGCAAGACCTTCTTCTGGCACGGGCGGTATCACGAAGACCTGAACGTGCGTGATACCCTGGAGGTTCAACTCAACGTGCTGGAGGACTTCGTCCCGCGGCTGCCCGCCGGCTACGAGGACACGGAGTATGTCTTTCTCGGCAACATGCACCCGGCGGCGCAGTTGGAGGTGCTGTCGCAGTTGAAGCAGCCGCGGCTGGTGGCCTGCGACACCATGGATCACTGGATCCAGGAGAATCCCGGGGAGTTGAGAAAGGTCCTGGGGCGGGTCGAGACCGTGGTCATCAACGACTCGGAAGCGCGCATGCTGAGCGGGCACGACAACGTCATCCGGGCTGCCCGCGCCATCCTGAAGATGGGCCCCCGGACGGTGCTCATCAAGCGTGGCGAGTACGGCGTGTTCCAGTTCTCGGATGCTTCGTGCTTCGTGGTGCCGGCCTATCCCCTGGAAGAGGTGCTGGACCCCACCGGCGCCGGCGACTCCTTTGCCGGCGCCTTCATGGGTTGCCTGGCCGCCGACGGTGGTGCCGGCGACCACGGGCTCCGGCGCGCCATCGTGCACGGCAACGTCACCGCGTCGTTCACGGTGGAGGATTTCGGCCCCCGGCGGCTGATGACGCTGGAGCGGGGAGAGGTCGATGAGCGCTATCGCCGGTTTGTGGAGCTGACCCGCTTCCACGATTGAGATTTCGCGGGTTGCGGGGACGGGCGGGTTTAAAACCCGCCCCTACATTTTCTGCGATGAGGGGACGGGCGGGTTTGAAACCCGCCCCTACATTTCTGCGATGCGGGCACGGGCGGGTTTGAAACCCGCCCCTACGTTCTCTGCGATGCGGGCAGGGGCGGGTTTACCCCCCCTGCGACAGCCACGTAGGCACGCGGTAGTTTTGGAATTGGAATCGGGCTAATCGCATGAACATCGCAATGCTCGGTACGGGTTACGTGGGGCTGGTGGCGGGGAGCTGCTTCGCCGAGACCGGCAACGACGTGGTCTGTGTCGACATCGACGAGGCGAAGATCGAGCAGCTCCGGCAGGGCCGCGTGCCCTTTTACGAGTTGGGGCTCGAGGAGCTGATTCAACGCAACACCCGGGAAGGCCGGCTGGCCTTTTCCACCGACTTGGCCGAGGCCGTGAGGCGCGCGGAGGCCATCTTCATCGCGGTGGGTACGCCCCAGGTGTCGGCGGGCAGGGCGGACCTGAGCCAGGTGTTCGCGGTAGCGGAGGACATCGCACGGGCGATGAACGGCGGCAAGATCGTGGTGACCAAGAGTACGGTGCCCGTGGGCACGGCGGCGCGGGTCAAGGAGATCATCGAAGCCGGGACCGAACATCCGGTGGCGGTGGTGTCGAATCCCGAGTTCCTGAAGGAGGGGACGGCGGTAGAGGATTTCATGAAACCGGACCGGGTGGTGCTGGGCGGCGAGGATGCCGGCTCGCTGGAACGCCTCAAGAATCTGTACGAGCCGCTCGTGCACAGGGGGAACCCCATCATCGTCACGGACTCCCGTAGCGCCGAGATGAGCAAGTACGCGTCCAACGCGATCCTGGCCACCAAGATCTCGTTCATCAACGAGACCGCGCGGCTGTGTGAGAAGGAAGGGGCGGACATCGAGCAGGTCCGGCGCATCATGGGGCTCGACCACCGCATCGGGCCTCACTTCATCTTTCCCGGCATCGGCTTCGGCGGGTCGTGCCTGCCCAAGGACATTCGCGCGATGATCGCCATGGGGGGAGACGAGTTGGAGATGCCCTTGCTTGAGGCTGTGGATCGGGTCAACGAAACCCAGAAGGGCCTGCTGCTGGATAAGGTCGAGCAGCATTTCGGCGAGGCGTTGGCGGGGTGCACGCTGGCGGTTTGGGGCCTGTCGTTCAAGGCCCGTACCGACGACATGCGGGAAGCTCCGGCGATCCGGGTCATCGACGGGTTGCTGCAGGCCGGGGCGCGGGTGCGGGCATTCGATCCCGAGGCTACGAAACAGGCGCGGCAGCGCTATGGAGACAGGATTGAATACGGCGTCAACAACTATGAGGTTGCCGCGGGTGCTGACGCGGTGCTGATCCTGACGGAATGGAACGAGTTTCGCAGTCCGGATTTCGCACGCCTGAAGGAGCTCCTGCATCAGCCGGTGGTTTTCGACGGCCGCAACCTCTATGACCCGGCGGTGATGCGGCAACACGGTTTCATCTATTATTCCATAGGACGTGGTCGTGGATAGCAGCCGCATCCGAAACTTCTGTATCATCGCCCACATCGATCACGGCAAGTCCACGCTGGCGGATCGATTGATGGAGTACACCGGCGCCCTCAGCGAGCGCGAGAAGACCGACCAGTTCCTGGACAAGATGGACCTGGAGCGCGAGCGCGGCATCACCATCAAAGCCAGTCCGGTGCGGCTCAAGTACCGCTCCGCCGCGGGCGACGACTATATCCTGAACCTGATCGATACCCCGGGCCACGTGGATTTCACCTATGAGGTCTCCCGGAGCCTGGCCGCCTGCGAGGGGGCGATCCTGGTCGTGGATGCCGCCCAGGGAGTGGAGGCGCAGACCGTGGCCAACGTCTATCTGGCGCTGGACAACGACCTTCAGGTGCTTCCTGTCATCAACAAGATCGATCTGCCGAGCGCCGATCCCGAGAGGGTCAGGCAGGAGCTCGAAGACGTCATCGGCCTGGACGGCTCCCAGGCCATCCTGGCCAGCGCCAAGCACGGCATCGGCACCGAGGCCGTGCTGGAAGGCATCGTAGCCAACTTTCCGCCCCCCGGAGGTGAGCGGGAGAAGCCGCTACGCGGGCTGATCTTCGATAGTTGGTTCGATCCCTATCACGGCGCGGTGATCCTGCTGCGCATCTTCGAAGGGAGCGTCCGCACCGGCGATTCCATCCGCCTGATGTCCACCGGCGGCGTGTTCGAGGTGAGCCGGCTGGGTATCTTCGCCCCGGGTCCGGCGGAGGTGGAGAGCCTTGGTCCGGGCGAGGTGGGTTTTCTCATGGCCGCCATCAAGGACCTCCACGAGGCCCGCATGGGCGACACGGTGACCCTTCACAGGCGGCCCACCCAAGAAGCACTGACGGGTTTTCGGCCCTTGAAGCCCATGGTGTTCAGCGGCCTCTACCCGGCCGACTCGGGTCAGTACCAGGCACTGAGGACGGCGTTGGAGAAGCTCAGCCTGAACGATTCGTCCTTTACCTTCGAGGCGGAGGCGTCCCAGGCCCTGGGCTTCGGCTTTCGCTGCGGGTTTCTGGGTTTGCTGCACATGGACATCGTGCGCGAGCGGGTGGAGCGGGAGTTCGGCCTGGCGCTCATCACCACGGCGCCCACCGTGGTCTATCAGGTCACCACCCACGCGGGGGCGGTGCTGGCCATCGACAGTCCGGTGGCTTTCCCCGACGAGGCCGACATCGAGATGATCGAGGAACCGTTCATCCTGGCCACCATCCATGTTCCCCGGGACTATCTCGGGGGCGTGCTCAAGCTGTGCGAGGAAAAGCGGGGGATTCAGCAGGAGGTGCGCTACTCGGGCCTTAACCGGGCCATGGTCACGTACGAGCTTCCGCTGAACGAGATCATGTACGACTTCTACGACCGGCTCAAGTCCCTGAGCCGCGGTTACGCTTCCATGGACTACGAGATGGTGGGCATGCGGCCCGCGAAGCTGGCCAAGCTGGACGTCCGCATCAACGGCGACATGGTGGATGCCATGTCGCTGATCGTGCACCGTGACAAGGCGTACGTGCGGGGGCGGGACATGGTGCAACGCATGCGCGAGCTGATCCCGCGGCAGCTCTTCGAAGTGGTGATCCAGGCGGCCATCGGTGGCCGCATCATCGCCCGGGAGTCGGTGAAGGCGCTCCGCAAGAACGTCACCGCCAAGTGCTACGGCGGTGACATCACGCGCAAGCGCAAGCTCCTGGAAAAGCAGAAGGAGGGCAAGAAGCGCATGAAGTCAGTTGGGCGGGTGGAGATACCTCAGGAAGCGTTCCTGGCAGTGCTGAAGGTCTAGTGTGGTGTCTCACAAATACGCTTATGAATCTGCGGGTCCTTTTGGCCGTCGGCTGCGTTGCTCTTCCTCGCGTGGTGCACGCCACACGGGCGGGTTTGAAACCCGCCCCTACAAGTCGTCGCGCCTTGCCGACGCCAAAAATTCCTGCGCAGTTTCATAAACCTATTCGTGAGGCAGGACACTAATGTTCAAAGTTCGCGGGTGAAGTGTTACGTTTGATGCTGTCTAAAAGGACCCCTTACGTGCCCAGATTTCCAAAGCCCAGAAAATCCGTCTTTCGGGAGTATACGGAAGCCATCATCATCGCCCTGGTGGCCGCGCTGTTCCTGCGCGCCTTCGTGGTGCAGGCTTTCAAGATCCCTTCGGGCTCGATGATTCCCACCCTGGCCATCGGCGATCATATCCTGGTCAACAAGCTGTCCTACGGCGTGCGGCTTCCCGACATCAACTGGCTGCCTTTCGCCGGGTGCATCGATCTGGCGAGAGGCTCCCATGCCGTGGAATGGGACATCCCGGAGCGTGGCGACGTGGTCGTGTTCGTCTACCCCAAGGACCGCTGCAAGGATTTCATCAAGCGGGTGGTGGGGGTGCCGGGCGACGAGGTGGTGATCCGGGACAAGAAGGTCTTCATCAACGGGGAGCCCGTGGAGGATGCCCACGCCCATTTCGAAGAACAGGGGGTCTTCCTGGGCGCCGGCCATGTCCGCGACAATTTCGGCCCGGTGAGGGTGCCCGGGGACCACGTGTTCGTCATGGGGGACAACCGGGATCGCAGCTTCGACAGCCGCTTCTGGGGCTTCGTGCCCATCAGGGACGTCCGCGGCCGCGCCTTCGTCAAGTACTGGTCCTGGGACTCGGAAAACAGCCGGCTGCGCTGGTGGCGCATCGGCGGTCTCATCTACTGACTCCGAAAGGTCCCGGTTCATCTCATGAAAGCCACGCTCACCCTGGCGGACGGGACCTCGTTTGCCGGTCGCTCCTTCGGCAGTGAAGGAGAGGTCGCGGGGGAGGTCGTCTTCAACACCAGCATGACGGGATACCAGGAGATCCTCACCGATCCTTCCTACGAGGGTCAACTCGTCACCATGACCTATCCGGAGATCGGCAACGTCGGCGTCAACCCGGAGGACGACGAATCGCACCGGCCCTACGTCAGGGGTTTCATCGTCAAGGAATACTGCCCCGTGCCCAGCAGTTGGCGCGCAACTCAGGCGCTGCACGCCTACATGCAGGAGCACGGCATCGTGGGCATCGAAGGGGTGGACACGCGCTCCCTGGTCATCCACATACGCGAGCGGGGCGCCCAGGAAGGCATCATCTCCACGGTGAGCCGTGATTCCGCGGAGCTGGCCGCCAAAGCACAACATATCGAGGGGCTTGTCGGCAGGGATCTCGTGAAGAACGTGAGCTGCCAGGAGCCCTACCGGTGGGACCAGGGCGGCTGGCGGATGGGAAGCGGTTTCGGTCCGGGCCGGCAGCCGGAATTTCGCGTGGTGGCATATGATTACGGCATCAAGTTCAACATCCTGCGAGGTCTCGTGGATGCCGGCTGTAGCGTAACGGTGGTGCCCGCGTGGACGCCCGCGGACGACGTCCTCGCCCTGGAACCGGACGGAATCTTCCTGTCCAACGGTCCCGGGGACCCCGCGGCCGTCCCGTACGCCGCGGACATCGTGCGGCAGCTCGTGGGCCGCCGCCCCATCTTCGGCATCTGCCTGGGACACCAGATCCTGGGGCTGGCCATGGGCGGGCGCACCTTCAAGCTCAAGTTCGGGCATCACGGCGGCAACCAGCCGGTCATGGACCTCACCACCGAAAAGGTGGAGATCACCACCCAGAACCACGGCTTCGCAGTGGACGCCGACTCCCTCAAAGGCGCGGTGGAGGTGACCCACGTGAACCTCAATGACCGGACCGTGGAGGGGCTCCGGCACCGCGAGCACCCGATCTTCTCGGTCCAGTATCATCCCGAGGCGTCGCCCGGGCCCCACGACGCGGCGTACCTCTTTTCCCGCTTTCGCGCCCTGATGGCCGACGCTGGAACTTGAGATGCCGAGACGCACCGACATCGACTCCATCCTGCTCATCGGCTCCGGCCCCATCGTTATCGGACAGGCGTGCGAGTTCGACTACTCCGGGACCCAGGCCCTGAAGGCCCTCAAGGAAGAGGGGTTCCGGGTCATCCTGGTGAACTCCAACCCCGCCACCATCATGACCGACCCGGATTTCGCAGATCGGACCTACATCGAGCCCCTGGATGCGGGCATCATCACCAAGATCATCGAGGCGGAGCGCCCCGACGCGCTGCTGCCGACCTTGGGCGGCCAGACCGCGCTTAACCTCGCCATCGAGCTGGCGGAGACCGGCGTGCTGGAGCGCTTCGGCGTGGAGATGATCGGCGCCCGGCTCGAGGCCATCAAGAAGGCCGAGGACCGGGACCGTTTCAAGGAGGCCATGGGCCGGGTGGGCCTGGACCTGCCCCGAAGCGGGTACGCGCATACGCTGGAGGAGGCCTTGGCGGTCAGGCGGGAGCTGGCGAGCCTGCCGCTGATCATCCGGCCGTCCCGGACCCTGGGGGGCAGCGGCGCCAACATCGCCTACACCGAGGACGAGTTCGTGGAGATGGCCCAGTGGGGCCTGCGGTTATCCCCGGTGCACGAGATCCTGGTGGAGGAGTCGATACTGGGCTGGAAGGAGTTCGAGCTGGAGGTGATGCGCGACCACAAGGACAATGTGGTCATCGTGTGCCCCATCGAGAACTTCGACCCCATGGGGGTGCACACCGGCGACTCCATCACCGTGGCGCCGGCCCAGACCCTGACGGACAAGGAATACCAGGTGATGCGTGACGCCGCGTTGCGCATCATCCGCGAGATCGGCGTGGATACCGGGGGCTCCAACATCCAGTTCGCGGTGCATCCGGACAACGGCCGCCTGGTGGTCATCGAGATGAACCCGCGGGTGTCCCGCAGCTCGGCCCTGGCCAGCAAGGCCACGGGATTTCCCATCGCCAAGATCGCCGCCAAGCTGGCGGTGGGTTACACTTTGGACGAGATTCCCAACGACGTGACCCGGGAGACCCCGGCCTGCTTCGAGCCTACCATCGACTACGTGGTGGTGAAGGTGCCGCGGTTCACCTTCGAGAAGTTCCCCCAGACCCGGGACGTGCTGACCACCCAGATGAAGTCGGTGGGGGAGGCCATGTCCATCGGCCGCACCTTCAAGGAGGCGCTGCAGAAGGCCATGCGCTCGCTGGAGACCAACAGCTACGGTTTCGAGGAGCCGCCACTGGTGGCGGCGGCCGGCGACGACGAACGGGAGGCGTTGCTGGAGGAGCGATTGAAGTGGCCGCGTTCGGACCGGCTCTGGACCTTGGGAGCTGCTTTCCGAGCGGGCTTCACGGTGTCCCGATTGTACGAGCTGACCGGTATTGATCCGTGGTTTCTCAACCATATAGCGGCCATTATCAAGAAAGAAGATGAAATTCGACGCCGTCTGAGCGGGGCCGGCGACGCCGACCGGGAGTTCTGGGTGGAGATCAAGAACATGGGCTTCTCCGACCGGCGGCTGGCGGAGTTGTCGGACCGCTCGGAGGAAGACGTGCGGACGCTGCGCACGCGGGCGGGAGTGCTGGCCGGCTTCCGCACCGTGGATACCTGCGGAGCCGAGTTCGAGGCCTTCACACCCTACTACTACTCCACCTACGAAGGAGCCCAGGAGTCCCGGCGCAGCGACCGCAAGAAGATCATGATCCTCGGCGGCGGCCCCAACCGCATCGGCCAGGGCATCGAGTTCGACTATTGCTGCGTGCACGCGGCGTTCGCCCTGAAGGAGGACGGCTTCGAGACCCTGATGGTCAACTGCAATCCGGAGACCGTGAGCACCGACTACGACACCTCGGACAAGCTCTACTTCGAACCGCTGACGCTGGAGGACGTGCTCAACATCACCGCCCAGGAGCAGCCCGACGGGGTCATCGTCCAGTTCGGCGGGCAGACGCCGCTGAAGCTCGCGCTGGCGCTGGAGCGGGCCGGCGTCCCCATCATCGGCACGCCGCCGGACAGCATCGACCTGGCCGAGGACCGGGAACGCTTCAAGGAACTGCTGGAACGGCTGGAGCTGAGGCAGCCCACGAACGGCACCGCCCGGTCCGCGGACGAAGCCCTGCGAGTGGCCGAGAGCATCGGCTATCCGGTGCTGGTGCGGCCCTCCTACGTGCTCGGCGGCCGAGCCATGGAGATCGTCTACGAGGAGGAGAAGCTCAAGGACTATCTGGAGACGGCGTTCCGGAACTCCGTGGAGCACCCGATCCTCATCGACAAGTTCCTGGACGATGCCACCGAGGTGGACGTGGACGCCATCGCCGACGGCGAGCGGGTGGTCATCGGCGGCATCATGGAACACATCGAGATGGCAGGGGTCCACTCGGGGGACAGCGCCTGCTCGATCCCCCCGAGAACCTTGTCTCCGGAGGTGCAGGCGGAGATCCGCCGGCAGGCCGTGGCCCTGGCCACCGCCCTCAAGGTCCGCGGGCTGATGAACGTCCAGTTCGCGGTCAAGGGGGAAGAGGTCTACATCCTCGAGGTGAACCCGCGGGCGTCACGGACCGTACCCTTCGTCAGCAAGGCCATCGGCGTATCCCTTGCAAAACTGGCGGCCCGGGTGATGGTGGGGCGAAAGCTCGACGAGATGGGCTTCACCGAGGAGATTGTGCCGACGCACGTCTCTGTCAAGGAGTCGGTGCTGCCGTTCAACAAGTTCGCCGGGGTGGACACGCTGCTGGGTCCCGAGATGAAGTCAACCGGCGAGGTCATGGGCATCGACCACTCCTTCAGCAAGGCCTACGCCAAGGCCCAGATGGCCGGCGGCATGCGCTTGCCCGACTCCGGCACGGCATTCTTCAGCCTGCCCGACGAGCACCGCGAGGGCGCCGCAAGGATCGCCCGGTCGATGGCGGCGCTGGGCTTCAAGATCGTGGCCACCGGCGGCACCGCGGCTTTTTTCCAGGACCAGGCCATCCCGGTGGAAATCGTGCACGACGTCGAGGAGACGCTGGGGCAGAAGGCCGTCGCCATGGTCATCAACACCCACGCCAACGAGAGCTACCGCAAAGACGGCTACCTGGTGCGCCGCAACGCCCTGGACCGGCAGATTCCGTATTTCACCACCCTGGCCGGAGCCGAAGCCGCGCTGGAAGCCATCGAGTTCCTGAAAGGGGGCGAGCTGACGGTGCAGCCACTCCAGGAGTACCACCGCCGGGCCCGGCCGGCGTAAGCCCACCGGCACTCCGTCCGGGGGAGAGTAGAGGCGGTACAACCCGGCCACATCGTTTCCGCAACACCCGGGAACACGGCGACATCCGAGAACGATCGGTACCCCGCCCGGAGGAGCACAGACGAAACACGACATGATCTACGGATTCCGGCGGATCGGAACGATGTAGGGGCGGGTTTCAAACCCGCCCGTGCCACGGCCCGGCACCCCGCCCCAACGGTAGCCCCCCATTGTGGCCCATTCCTATCACGTCACCCCCACCGAACCCGCTGATTGTTACGAAGCCCTTGGGCTCCGTCTGGACGTCCTCAAAGGCATCGGCCCGGTACGGGCGACCCAGCTTGCCGGCCGCGGCCTCGCCACGATAGAGGACTTGCTTTACCACCTGCCTCTGCGTTACGAGGACCGCCGCGACGTGACCGCCATAGCCGCGGCCGATGCCGGCGGGAGCGGCACCTTCGTAGGCCGCCTGACGAGTCTCAGGGTCGGCCGGATTCGCGGCGGCCGCCGCATTCTCACGGGCACTTTGACCGATGACACCGGCAGCCTGGAGCTGATCTGGTTCAACCCCGCCCGATATGTTTCCGATGCGTTGCAGATCGGGCAGCACCTCTCCATTTACGGGAAAGTGGCGCCCGAACGGGGTTCCCGGCTCAGCGTGCCCCACCCGGAATTCGAAGTCCTTGATGCCGGGACAGAACGGCAGCCGGAGGTACGACCCGTATACGGTAAGCCCGGCGATATATCCCAAGCCCACCTGCGCGGCTGGGTGGCCCAGGCCCTGGAACGGTTTGGCGGGTTCCTGCCCAGCTTCCTTCCCTCGGAGGTAGCGGAACGGCAGGGGCTCATGGACCTGCAACAGGCCCTGGAGGTGATCCACCGGCCGGACAGCACGATGGAACCCGACGCCCTCGAGGAAGCAAGGGCCCCGGCCCGCCGCTCCCTCGCGTTCGACGAATTTTTCTACTTCCAACTGGCCCTGGCTTTGCGGCAGCAGCAGCGCCTGCAGACCCCCGGTTTCCGCTCGCCGGCACGGGCGGACTCGCTCACCGGCCGGATGCGGCAGTCGCTGCCCTACCGCCTCACCGGCGGGCAGGAGCGGGTGTTGCAGGAGATCTACCGGGACATGGAGTCGCCCAACCCCATGCGGCGGCTGCTGCAAGGCGACGTGGGTTCCGGCAAGACCGTCATTGCCTGGCTCAGCGCGCTCCGGGCCATGGAGAACGGCCGCCAGGCGCTGCTCCTGGCCCCCACCGAGTTGCTTGCGGAGCAGCACCATGAAAGGCTTCGCCCCTACGCGGAGAAGTTGGGCGTGCGCGCGGCGCTGCTCTCGGGTTCTCGCCCCGCCGCCGCCCGGAAGGAGATCACCGGCCGCATCGCCAACGGCGAGGTGGACTTCGTCGTGGGCACCCACGCGCTCATTCAGGAAGGTGTTTCGGTCCCCCGCATCGGGCTGGGAATCGTCGACGAGCAGCACCGCTTCGGAGTGGGCCAGCGCACCGCCTTCGCGCGGCTGTCCCTGCGGACCGGGGCTGCCGGCCCGGAGCCCGATTTGCTGCTGATGAGCGCCACGCCCATCCCCCGCAGCCTTGCCATGGTGCTCTCCGGTGACCTGGAGGTCTCGCTGCTGGACGAAGCGCCTCCCGGCAGGACGCCGGTACGCACGGTGGTAGTGCAGGAGGACCGGAGACAAAGGGTCTACGAGCGGGTCCGCGCGGCGGTGGCGGACGGCCGCCAGGCGTACCTGGTCTATCCCCTGGTGGAGGACTCCGACAAGCTGCCCCTGGCGGCCGCCGAGACCATGGCGCGGGAATTGTCCCGGACCGTCATGCAGGGCCTTCGCTTGGGCGTGGTCCACGGCCAGATGCCCGCCGGCGAACGGGATGAAGTAATGCGGCGTTTCCGGCAGGGAGAAATCCAGGTCCTGATCGCCACCACCGTCATCGAGGTGGGCATCGACGTCCCCGGCGCTACCCTGATGGTCATCGAGCACGCCGAGCGCTTCGGGCTCGCGCAGTTGCACCAGCTTCGAGGCAGGGTAGGGCGGGGCCGCGGCGAATCCCACTGTGTCCTCATCCACTACGGCACGCGGGACGATGGTTCCCGGCGGCGGCTGGAAGTCCTGGAACGGACCGCCGACGGATTCGAGGTGGCCGAGGCCGACCTGAGGTTCCGCGGCGCCGGAGAGATCCTCGGCACACGCCAGGCCGGCATCCAGGAATTTCGGGTGGCGCACCTCGTGCGGGATCACGAGGCGTTGCAGGCGGCCCGCCGCGAAGCCCGTGATTGGCTCTCGCGGGATCCACGGTTGCGCAGCGGCGCGTCCCGGCAAATTCGGGACGTGCTCCAACACCGCTGGGGAGGCAGCATGCAACTGGGGGTATGGTCGGATTGAGCGGGCCGGCAGGGACGCGTCGAAGAACCTGGAAGTCCCCGTTGCTCCCGGGAACAGATGCCTGAGTAGCTCTCTCGGTGCGGTGTCAAAACGATGGCTTTTCGGATGGCTTTTCGATGATTTGCCCCTGTGCGGTCAATGCCTTATAAACAATCCATCCTGCCTGTTTCAGTCGCTGATGGTCATGCGGGACTGTCGTCGAGATTCCTGCGACCGCAATCCCACGAGTAAGCCGGGCCGGAAGGGACGAGAGGGATCGCACAGTGGAGTTCAACCGAATCAAGAGACTGCCCCCCTACGTTTTCAACACCATCAACGACCTCAAACAGGAGGCTCGGAGGCGGGGCGAGGACATCGTCGACTTCAGCATGGGCAATCCGGACATGGCGACGCCGGCGCCCATCGTCGAAAAGCTGGTAGAGGCGGTCCAAAAGCCCCAGAACCATCGCTACTCGGTGTCGCGCGGCATCTACAAGCTGCGGGTGGCCATCTCCGACTGGTATCAGCGGCGGTACGGGGTGTCCATCGATGCGGACGACGAGGCCATCGTCACCATGGGGTCGAAGGAGGGGCTGGCGCACCTGGTGCTGGCCATGATCGATCCGGGGGACGTGGTCTTGTGCCCGAGTCCTACGTATCCCATCCACCAGTACTCGGTGGTCATCGCCGGCGGCGACCTGCGGAGCATCCCACTGGTCTCCAGCGAAGGATTCATGGAACATCTGGAGGAGGCCATCAAGCAGACGTGGCCGCGGCCCAAGCTGCTGATCCTGAACTTCCCGCACAATCCCACCACGGAGGTGGTGGACCTTGAGTTCTTCGAGCGCATCGTGAGCTTCGCCAAGGCCCACGAGATCCTGGTGATCCACGATCTGGCGTACGCGGACCTCACGTTCGACGGCTACGAGCCTCCCAGCTTTCTCCAGGTGCCCGGAGCCAAGGACGTGGGCGTGGAGTTCTTCACCATGTCCAAGAGCTACAACATGCCGGGCTGGCGCGTGGGGTTCGCCGTGGGCAACGCCACCATGATCCACGCCCTGGCGCGCCTCAAGAGCTACCTGGACTATGGCATATTCCAGCCGGTTCAGATCGCCGCAATCCACGCGCTCAACGAACAGGACGACGACGTGCGGGACATCTCCGAGACCTACCGGAACCGGCGGGATGTGCTCGTGGAGGGGCTGGCCCGGTTCAACTGGAGGATCCGGAAGCCACGGGCCACCATGTTCGTGTGGGCCGAAATCCCGGCCCCCTACCGCTCCATGGGCTCGGTGGAGTTCTCCAAGTTCCTGCTCAACGAGGCCAAGGTGGCGGTATCCCCCGGCATCGGCTTCGGCCAATACGGCGACCAGCACGTGCGGTTCGCCCTGATCGAGAACGAGCACCGTACCCGGCAGGCCGTGCGCACCATCCGCAAGGTCATGGGCGTCCTGCCCGAATAGGATCACGTCATGGCATCCCGAGTCCGCATCGGCATCCTCGGCGCCGGCACCGTGGGCGGCGCGGTCCACGACCTGATCGTCGACGGGCATCTGGCGCGCTTCGGCGTGGAGGCCGAGGTCGTCAAGGTGTTCACGCGAAGCCCCGAGAGCAAAAACAGGTACCAGGTTTCGCCGGAGCTCTTCAGCACGGATCCGGCTGCGGTGACCCGTCATCCGGACGTCGATATCGTGGTGGAGGTTTTGGGAGCCGGGGGTCCCGAGGACCTGCGCGCCCAGAAGGAATGGATCGTCGACGCGCTCCGTCACGGCAAAACCGTGGTCACGGCCAACAAGGCGCTTCTGGTCGCCCACGGCGACGAGATCTGGACCGCCGCCCGGGAATGCGGCCGGGCGGTGCGCTTCGAGGCTTGCGTCGGCGGCGGTATCCCCATCATCGGCCCGCTGACTCAGAGCCTCAGCGCCGAGCGGCCGGCGGCAGTCTACGGCCTGGTTAACGGTACGAGCAACTACATTCTGACGGAGATGGCCCAACGGGGCAGGTCTTACGACGACGCGTTGGCGTCGGCCCAGGCGCTGGGTTACGCCGAGGCCGACCCGGACGCTGACGTGAGCGGCCGCGACGCCGAAGCCAAGCTGTTGCTGCTGTCGTCCATCACTTTCGGCACGCACCTGAAGCCCGGCGCGGTCCACCGCAAGGGCATCGAGCGCATCCACGCCATCGATTTCCTCTACGCCGCGCAGAAGGGCCACGGCACCATCAAGTCGGTGGCCTTGGCGCGCAACGACGGCGGCGTGCTGGAGGCCATGGTGACGCCAATGGTGGTGCCCGAGGATCATCTCATCGCGCGCATCGACGGCGTTACCAACGCGGTGTTCTTCAAGGGCGAGGTGAGCGACGGCGGAGCGCCGGACGCAGGGGACTGGGACTACGTGTTCGCGGGGCCGGGAGCCGGCGGCGGCGCCACGGCCGTGGCCGTCTTGGGGGATGTTTACGAACTGGTGACGCGCGACGGCGACAAGCCGTTCCTGCCGGTGGCGAGCATCGTCTCCGGCGTGAGTTCGGTGCGACCGGAAGACGACCTGAGGGCCTCCTTCTACGTGCGCTTCGTGGTGCGGGATCAGAGCGGCATCGTCGGCGATATCTGTCAGATCTTCGGCGAGAAGCAGATCAACGTCTCGGAGATATGGCAGCTCGATCACGACGAGGAAGAGTTGGAGTCTCTTATCGGAGCGGGGAAGGGCGGGGCAGGCCCCGGCGACATCCTCCCGTTCGTGATTACCCTGGAAGAGACCAGCGTGGGCCAGTTGCGTCAGGCCCTGGAGCGTATCGCACAAAAGGACTTCGTGCTGGCTGAACCCTTGTGGCTCCCCATATGGAGGACCTGAGCACGTGCCCCATGTCCGGGTGCGGAGGTGATGGGGATGGTGGCTGATGGATGACGGCGCTGGCCGGGTGGCGCTGGTGTGTGTGCGAGACAGCCGCCGCTTCGGTCTTCAGGTGCTGTCGAGGTCGATGGCCGCGGCAGCAGGCCCCGGAAGCGGTGATCTGGTTTTTCCCGGGGATCGTACGGACAGCGGCGACCACGCGGCGCGGACCTTGCGGCGGTGCCACGATCTGACGGGGGCGAAGGCGCGCCGGTTGCTGGGACACGAGATGACGCCGGCGCACGCCATGGGCTACTGGGTCGCCGCCGCCAGGGTCCTGCTCGCCACCACGGGTCTTCTTTTCGCCGTCAAGGGGGAGCGTCGGATTTCTGTGCAACGAAGGGTGCCGCCCCGTGAGCGTCAAGCCTTGAGCGGGAGCGGACTGGACCTCGCAAATTTTCTGATCCGGGAGCAACTGTATTGCGATCTGGGCCGGCTGTTCTTCTTCGCCCAATGGGTTGACCCCGGTTCCAGCCACGCCACAAGGTTCTTCCTCGTCAATGTTCCCGATGACCTTCGCAGTCCCGGTGTAGTCTGGCATGTTCCGGAGAAAGCGTTGCTCCTCTGGCGCGACGGTGACCTTCTCCTGGATTTCGAAACCTTCGCGTGTCTGCGGACCCTGACGGATTTCTCCTCCTGTGGTAGTCTTCTGTCTGAATACAAGGAGACGCCGCAGACTCGGCGCGATCCATAGTCCGGTCCGATGCGGAGGCATGGCACCGTAACCAGACACACGGGGAAGACTCGATATGGCGACAGAATTGACCATCGCGCTTGAGCGATATGACCGGCACGTACCGTTTTTCATGGGAATGGTCACGCCCCCGGACGGCATCGCTCTGAAGGTGCTTGAGGTTGGCATGGCGCCACCGCGGCGCGATGGCATCGACCGCCACAAGCGCTTCATGCGCGGCGACGAATTCGACATTTGCGAGATGTCGGTCTCATCTTATTTGACCGCCAAGAGCCGCGGGCTTGACTACACGGCGACGCCGGTGTTCCCGCGCCGCCTGTTCAGCCAGAACCATATGTTTGTCAGCACCGCCGCCGGTATCGACAAGCCGGCCGATCTGATCGGCCGGAAAGTCTGCTGCCGCAGTTTTCAGACCACCATGTCGGTGCTGGCCAAAGGCGACCTGGCGTTTGAGTATGGCGTTCCCTGGCAGGAGCTCAACTGGCAGACCATGAGCGCTGAGCTTGTCGACTGGCCGGGCCGCGAGGCAGCCGATTTGACTTTGATCGACGAGCCCAGCGCCCCCGACGCGCTGATCAAAGGCGATCTTGCCATGATGATCCACCCACATCCGCCGGCAAGGCTGCTGGAGGGCTTGCGCGACGGTTCGGTCCGCCGGCTGTTTCCCGACACCAAGGAAGAATGCGCCCGCTATTTCAAGAAATATGGCGATTATCCGATCATGCACGTGTTGGTCTACAAGCAGGAAATCGCCGACCGTCACCCCGACCTGCCGCGCGCGCTGATGGATATGTGGCAGGATTCCAAAACCCAGGCGGCGGGATTCTATGACGACCCGGGCTATTCCGAACTGGCGTTTGCCCGCAATGATTTCGAGGAGGAACAGACCCTGTTCGGCGCCGATATCTGGCCGTCGGGCCTTGCGGCCAACCGCGCGAGCCTCGAACGTTTCATGAAATATTTGACCGACCAGACACTCATCGATGCGCCCTATCCGGTGGAGGAACTCTTTCATCCAAGCGTGCTGGACACGTAGGCCGACACTCCCGTCCAAGGACAATGCGCCCCACTTCGTGGGCGTCTTTCGATCCGTCCTTGTACCAAGGCCTACACCCGCAAGAAACTCCTGGGCTCCTTCGATGCGCAAGCCGTCGGGATAGGACTTGCTCTGCTCCAGTTCGCCGACGACCTGTAGCCGGTGAAGTTTCTCACCGACCAGAAAGCGCTTGAAGTTACCGCCTGGCGCAGCGTCGCTCCATTTGACATCGATCATTCTCCACGGCTTCCGATCCCGTGCGATCGGGAAGTCGATCTCGCCGCCGTCCTTGTCACGAATGTAGTGCAGACCCAGATCCTCGCCCAGCCCTTCGAGCAAGGTACGCTCCAGTGTTGAGGAGCTGAAATAAGTTTCATTTCACGCCCTCAAAAGTAGGACGAGTAGATAGCCGGGCGTCTTGAAGGCTGTTCACCGGCCTAGGTATAGTCGAGTCAAGAGCCCATTCACGGAGACCGTGTCCCGGAAACCACGGAGGAGTATATGACAGGCAAAGGACAAAGAACCGTCGTTTTGGATGGGGAGCGACTTAAGTGCGAAAGAGAGCGTCTTGGTCTGAAAATAAGCCAAGTAGAAGACTTCATCGTCGAGCACGCAAAAGGTTTCAAGGGCGGCGTCTCTGGTATCACCTATAGGCGAGCCGAATATGGTAGCCCGGTGTTCGTCAAGACCGCCAGGATCATCGCAGCCGCGTTCGGCGTTCCCTTCGAAGAGTTGATTCTGAGCAGCCGCAGCCCCGATCCGCGCCTAACCGAGTTAGATTGCTTCTTGGCCAACGTCAGGCTGATCATCCAAACATGGCTGAAAGAGGGTCACGATGGCAAACCTGGCGAGTTGCCGGCACACCCGGAGTTCGTGTATCGGTTGACCGACGAGTGGAAGGGTTGGAACGACTTCTTTGGCATCCCTCCCCATCAACGCGAGAAAGAGAACCTCTTTCAAGATATCTTCGAGGACTGTGCCTTCCGAATAGTCAAGTCAATGGTAGAACTTGGGCGGCTCACGGAGCCGGCTGGGTGAGGGTTCCGCGGCCCGCGCGAATGAGCGACCGTGGCAAACGCCATCAGCGCCAGAGTCTAAGTGGACCGTCTGGTTCACATGTCGACGAAGCGCGAGTCGGCGAATAGCTCGAAGATCCCGGACAGTCTGAGCGCAGAATCACGGGAGTAGGCCATGGATGGTTCGGAGAAAATTGACGGGGAACGGGTCAAGAGCCTGAGAAAAAAGAGAGCCTGGACACAGGCGAGACTTGCCTTGGAGATTGGCAGCGTCGGAGTTGGATGGCTCCGTAAAATCGAGGCCGGAAAACCCGTCAGGTTGGAATGGAGCGGCAACGGCCGGGTAGTCAATGCTGGCGAGGGTTTGGCTGCCGCGCTCGACGTCGACCTCGATACGTTGATCCTGGATTTGCTAGATCGCGACAAGATCAAGCAGTTCAGGGATCAACGCAACTGGGGCTCGGAACAACTCGCAGACAGGGCTCATGTAGGCTTAGACGTAGTCGAACGAGCCGAAACAGGCCAATATGTCCGTCGTTTAGAAACCCGTGCGTTCGCCGAGGCCTTTGGTGTTACTGCATGGGAACTCTTGTTCAGGGAAGACGTCAGAAAGCTCAAGTTTGATGCAGAGGAATCAGGGCAATATATGCGAGCCGCGTTGGTGGGTCTTTGCATGATTAGTCGGAAGCGTGCGGCCCGGCTGAAGCAGACCCCCAAAGACGCCGAGATCCTTGAGGAAGCACACGGGAGGATCCAGTTCGCATTATGGAAAATAAGCAAGGACGCGGGCACCGAGGGCTCCCCCACGAGGCCGAATGCGCCGTATGTGCTGGCAATCAAAACGGCAATAGGAAGCGAATTCGCGTGCCGTGGTTGTCCCGGGCCTGACCGCGACATCGTGGTCCACGCGGAAGGGATCGCCTCCGGCGACGAGGAGCACATCATCTCGGGTTTTTCGACCTGCGAGGAATTGACCGCTCAATACCTGAGTTTCTGGATAGACCGAATGAGCCCCGATTTCGACTGGGAGGCCCCGGATGCAGACTTGCGAAAGGTGTCCTCTGCCGGGTTGGCTGCGTTGGCAATGGCCATCAATACTGCAAGATACGACACATCGGAGAAGGATGCTGAGGCCTCGGCAGAAGAGGCGGGTGCACGGCTCGACTTTTTGACTGCCTTCATCTCTCGCCATCATCAGCGGTTTCCGAAACTATTGAGAGATGAACATGTCGAATTCATACGTTTGACGATGTTGCTCGTGCTGGGAAGCCAAATGGCGGGGTTCGGCCGACAACGTCTAAGTTTCGTCGATACGATGGAGGTCGAAGGGACGGCCCAGGAAATGTTGTCTTGGGTTCTGTTGGACACCTCTGAACGCTCCGGTTGAATGGAAAAGTGCCGACGGCATCGACGCCTTGCCAGGAAACATCAAGTGCACTGCCTTCCCGTGAACGTTTCCGTCAGGACCTTGTCCCAAGACGAGTAGCCCGGGGGAATCGAACGCTCGGCGCCTTCCAGGACCAAAGCTGAACCTGTCGACTCATCCGGTTCCCTCACTCGGAACGGACGGTCTCCCCTTTGCCAGTGACCAAACGGGTGCGATCGTGCACGTGCAAGCCCCCGCGACGGGAGCTCGCCCGTTGCTCGTGTCTTGAAGTTCGTTCGAGTTTCCTTCCCACCCACAAGGTACCCATCGAAGTGCTTGCACGGCCTGGACGCCCGTAGCGCAACGTAGCGCCACGATCTGTTTGGCGCTTCGCGAAAGAGTTCTAAGTTGGACTCTCAATCGACGAGAATGCATGCGCACACTGGAGTGGCAGCAGCGTTCAATACGCCTCAATACATGGCGTCTGTTTGCCCAATTCACGTTACGCAGGGCTGGTTTTGCCGGTTGAAGTGTCGTGATGGGTGTCGTTGTTGTCATGTAATGTCACTAAATGCCAATCATTGCCAAGTTATGGAGTAGCTAGTGCTGTTCAAATCTTGATACGGGTTCTCGACAAGGAAGAAACCTTTACAGGCCAAGAACGTAGAGATTTTGTATGGTCCGAATCAATTACGAACTGATGCGCCGAAGGCGAGTGGAGCTTGGTTGGACTCCGGAAAAACTGGCCGAAGAATCCGGCCTGGATGCGCGCACCGTCCGGCGCATCGAACAGGGCGGGAGTCTCACCCGGCTCCGGTCGGCTGTTGCCATTGCGCAGGCACTGAAACTCGAACTCACGACTCTCGTATTGGATGACCGATCAGGCAGCGAACCGCAGGGTGGCCGTGGCAGCCTCGCGGCTGCGTTGGCGGCTGCCGACGGTATGATTCAGAGGGAGATCGTCAACCCTGGTGAGTGCTGCCTCAAGGAAGCGCTGTACGTGTTGTCGATGCTCCTTACGAGAAGCTTCGTATTGGACGGGAAGGTGTCGGGAGAAAACGACGACGATGTGGACAGGGTCGTAGCGGCGTTCAAGGCCGCTGACAGCGCCATACAGACCACGTTGTCCGGGGGAGGTGAATGGGGTGCCGAAGAGGCGGCGCGCGTCTTGTCGCTGCTCCTGACCAGGTACGGGACGGTGTTCAGCCGTCGCTCGGCGAACGGTGTGGAAGTGGGCGTAAACTTCGTGCAGGCCGCCTGTGACCAGGCCAAACGGGCGTTGCCGCACTACGTAGCTCCCAAATGGGAGCCGATAACAGGAGAGTGAATTTACGTTTGGATGTGCGGACGGTTCGGTGTGTCGAACAGTGTAGGAGCCGCACCCACCCAATATAGGAGATCATGTGATGGGATTTGGAATCATCGCGGTTGGTGGCGTGGACGTCCGCGCCGTGGTGGGACGTCTCTTCTGCGCGGGAGTTGTTCTGATGGCAGCGGCTGTATGGACGCCGCCACCATCGGTGGCGACGGTTGACTGCACATTTTCGGAGACAGCCCTACGATCCGTCTGCACAAGCGATACGGATGGAGATACCGTTACCAGGGAGTCTTTCGACGATTTTCCTGAACCCGACGATGACGCCTGGGTCGTGATTGACGTTCAGGACGACGACGTCGACGTATTCGACGTCCACGTACACTTCGACGACGACCATGAAGTACCCCTGCGCTGGAGAGTTGCGGGAGACCTCAACCACTTCGAACTTTCGGTTGAAAACGTTGCGGACCTCGACGTGATCGTCGACCTGTCCGGCGACATCAACGACCCCACGGACGAACGAAACAGCGCGACCATCGCGAACTGGGCCGATGCGGACCACACGGGACGCCTCGAAGGAATCAATTCCGGCTCCATTCGCTCCACAGGGGACGGCCCGGGAGCGTATGGGCTCCGCGTTTCGAACAGGTCCGTACATTCCAGCGCCGAGGCGAAGGCGGTCAACCGCGGGACGATCGAAACCTTCGGCACGGCGGCTAGGGGAATACGCGTGCAGGTTGATGGCTCGGGAACCTCTACGGCTATCAACGAAGGCACTGTGACTACGCGAGGTGGGCTCGCGGGCACCTATTCGGCCCACGCCATAAGCGTTGATGCCGGCAGTGACGGGACGGCAACAGCAATTAATGCCAGCGGTGCGACCATCACCACAGAGGGTGCCAAGGCGTCGGGTTTGAGGGCAACCATTGAGGACGGCTCCAACGGTTCGGGCACCGCGACGGTAACCAACGAGACAGGCGCCACCATCACGACCAGCGGGCGCGGTGTCATCGCCGTCGTGGAAGAAGAAGCTGGAACTGCCATCGCCAACAATCACGGTACGATTCTGACCACCGGTGACACGGTGGATCGAAACAGGCCGTACGGAGTGTACGCCAGGGTCAGGTCGGTGCCGGTTGTTGGTGGTGAAGCCAGAGCCTTCAACAGCGGCACGGTCGAAACCCGCGGCACGGGGGCGCGAGGGGTTAGGGCCAGCGTCGACGGGCCGGGGAACGCCGTGGTGGTCAACGAAGGCTCGGTGACCACTGGCGGCGGGCCGGACGACACTGGTTTTGCGGCCCATGGGGTCAACGCAAGCGTGGACCTGGTTTCAGGGACCGCGCGAGCGATCAACGGAGACGGCGCGACGATCACCACCACGGGAGTAGGAGGCCGCGGCCTCCAGGCGACCGGGGGAAACGCGTTTGTGGAAAACAACGGCGTCGTTCTTACGACGGGCGATGCCGTGGAGAACGGCACAACGTTTGGCGTCTGGGCTTACTCAGAGTCGACGCATGTAGCGTCTGAAGCGAGGGCCGTCAACACCGGCACGGTTGAGACTCGTGGCACCAGAGCTCTAGGGATGGGGGCCAGTATACGCGGCTCGGGAACCGCCGTCACGATCAATGAAGGAACGGTGACCACACGAGGCGGGCCGTCTGCCCCGGGTTTTGGAGCCCATGGAATCTTCGCTGGGACCACGGATGCCACCGCGCTCGTGACCAATCGCGGAACCGTCAACGTACGCGGCAAGCGGGCGGTAGGCATGTTCGCCCGCACGAGGGGGGCGGGCACGGCCCAGGTTGTTGTGGACGGAGGAACGGTCAGGTCCTCCTACGACTCGGCGACCAACGACGACGAGGACGGCGTGGGCATCCTGGCGCGGACTGAGTCGGGATCGATCACGGCGCGGATCCAGCGCGATTCCCTAATCGAGGCGCCGGTGGCCGCCTGGTTCATTGGCGGCCCCGCGGACGTGATCGTGGACGGTAGCACGATCAGGGGCGCGATGAGGTTCGATCAGTTCAACGACACGCTCTCGGTCATCAACAGCACCATTGCCGGCGAGGTCGACTTTGGCGGCGGAGCGGACACGCTGGTGATTCAATCCTCCATCTTCGATGGCGCTGTCACCGGCTTGAGTGACTTGTACGTGCGAGGGAGCGGCGTTGCGCGGTTCAACAGAGACGTGACCTTTTCCGGCAGCAGCGCCACCATCGAGGACGGCACCCTGATGTTCGCCGGAGATTTCAACCTGGGGCCGGACGGCACGATGACCATATTCGACGGAGCCAGGGTCACCGCGGTGCTGACCGACGAGAACAAGAACGATCCGCCTCGGATTACCGCCGGTGGCGGAATCGTTGCCCAGGATGCGCAAGGGAATCCGGCGACCTTGGACATCTACCTTCAGGCGGATGAAACCGTTGACCAGCAGACGCGGGCCAATCAGGCGACCATACAGCAAATGGCGCAGAACGTCATTGCGGAAGGGACACCGATCACGGCCACCGGGAACGAGGTCGTACTCAAGAGCGAACGGCAGGAAGGAGAGGCTGCCGCGATCGGATCGATCGCGATCATGACGGATGGCTCGCGGGGGGATGCGGTGGTTCAGTCCGGCGCTGTCTTGCACTCGTCTGAACCGGAGGGGTCCGGCGCAGGATCGTGCGACCCCGCAAGGGCTGCCGGCGCCTCCCACGGAGGCCCCGTGCTTCTGGCGGCCCTGCTGTCCGGCAACATCGATCTGTTCGACCTCGGAAGCAGCCAGTCTGCGAATGCGGAGGCCGGGGCAAGCTACGGACGGGCTTCGTTCAGAGCTCCTTCGGTGTTGCCGGGGACCGGGTGGACCTTGGCGAACTGGACGTCGGTCGGCGGCAACGGCGACTGGACCCGGGCCGTCAGCGGGAAGGTACCGATGTGGGCCGGCGGCGCCCCGACGGCAGGCTTTGACGCTCGTTTCGGCAACAACTTCAGCATCGACGTTTCAGCGTCCCAAGACCTGTCGATGTCGTTGCAACACAACGGAGCGGCCGTTCAGCTCGATGGCGGGCGGTATGTGATGCGTGCCCGCTGGCGCGGTGAAACCCTGTTGGCAGGGGCGAGCATCAGTCAGGGTGACTGGCGGGGACGGACAGCCTTCGCCAACCCCGTGGTTGGCGGCGGACTGGCGGGTGCGTTCGACATGAACCGGACACATGCCCAGGCGGGTGTCGGCGTCCGCTTCGATCTCGGCGGCCTGCGGTTGCAGCCGTCCGCAACGCTGTTTTCCGGACGGGTCGAGCGAGGCGGCTATACCGCGCGGGGTGAAGCTTTTCGTGCAGCCGTCCCGGAAACCACTCAACGCTACCGTGGGTGGAGGACGGCGCTGAGCCTGTCTCCTTCCGATTGGCTGAACGCGACCAGCAGGGTGCGTTGGCGGCCGGTGGTGGACCTGAGCGCAACGCGGACCCACAGCACTGTCGTCCCGTTCGAGCTTCAACAGTCTGCGAGGACGGGTGCGCTGAGTTTCTCAAGTGTGGTGAGGGCGGAAGCGATGCCGAGGACCCTATTGGCCGTCGGCGTCAGCGTGGACGCGATGATCTCCAAGCGATGGAGCCTTCGGGTCGGCTACGCGGGGATGCTGGTGGACGACGAGCCGGAGCATGGCGTGAGCGCGGGCCTGCAAATCCATTTTTGAGGTCACGGGCAAGGGTGCCCGACGTACTGACCGTACGACAGCTTCACGGGAAAGGGAGCAACGATGTTCAAAGGAAATATGATTTCGGCTCTTGCAATGACCGCGCTGATTGCAGTCACGCTGTCCGGTTGTGGCGGCGGCGGCGGTGGCGGCCGCGGCGGCTTGGTGGAAGAGATGCCTGATCTCAGGGCGATCCTGGATGACGCTGACCCGGCAACGATCGTTGACGTGGTCGCGAGAGCCGCCAGTGCTCGACCCGTAGCGGCCAGCGTAACGCAGTCCGCAAACGTCGACGTCGACGGCGTTACGATGGATCAGGTGGAAGTTGAGGCACGATACGATGAGACCAATGTAATCTGTTTCACGGTCCAAAATGGTACAGAATGGTCCATAGCCATGGACGAGGGGGACCCTGATCCGATAACGGGCCTTCCCTCCCCCTGGAAAGGCGCCGACCTGGCAAAGCGCACCGACGACGGCACGGTGCTTGTCATTGCCTATTCGGACATCGGCGATTCGGATACCGACTACTTGGCGGGTGGATTCTGGTTGTTCTTCCCTAACGATCTGGCACACACCGCCGGCTACGCGGCGGGCGCCTTTGCGGACGGCAGCGATCATTTTCGTCAAGAAAACATCCTGGCGTTGCAGGGAACGGCGACCTTTAGGGGCTACGCGGCAGGTATGTATACGCTGAGATCGGTCGACGGTTTCGACCTCGACACCTTCGAGGGGGTCGTTAACCTGGATGCCGACTTCGGCGCCGAGAACGGCTTGGGCACGGTCAGCGGCTCGATCACGGAAGTCGAAGTGGACGGTGAACCGATAGCGGCCACCCTGAACCTTGGAACGGCTGCCATTGGGTCCAACAACAGCGGCTTCTTCGAGGGTCAGGCAACGGGCGTTGCCGAGGGGTTGACACTGGAGGGAAGGTGGGGCGGTCAGTTCTTCGGCAACAGTGAGTCGGACGGTCTGCCGAGTTCGGTGGCAGGCACGTTCGGAGGACGCTCCACGGACAATGTGGCGAACTTCGTGGGTGCCTTTGGCGCACATCATCAGTAAGGCTCCTGGCAGCCGGAGGATTTGAGACTCTCAAAAGGGGCGGTAGGGTACAGCCTACCGCCCCTTTGTTTTGCCCCTCTCCAGGCGAAGTGAGGCCCGGGTACTGGCCTGTGGTGGACGGATGTTCGGGAAGGCCGCTTGCCTGATGTAGCGAGTTGATGGGACATCGCGCATCGGGTAATGGCGAAAGCCCATCAACTATGAAATACTGCTCTTACGTTGCGGGGAACCGCAACATGCGGTAAATCCATCGTTTCGCGAAGCGACCGGTGCCATGAAGCTCTATGTGAAAACCTACGGCTGCCAGATGAATCAGCTCGATTCCGCCCGGATCGTGCAGCTCATGAAGTCCGCGGACTATGAGCCCACCGACCGCGCCGACGACGCCGACTTGATCATCCTGAATACCTGCAGCGTGCGGGACAAGGCCGAGCAGAAGGTGTACAGTGCGCTGGGAAGGTGGCGTAAGCTCAAGGAAGAGAAGGGCGTGATCCTCGGCGTGGGCGGCTGCGTGGCCCAGCAGGAAGGGGAGGCGCTGCTCCGGCGGGCGCCGCACCTGGATCTGGTGTTCGGCACCCACAACATGCACAAGCTGCCGCAGATGGTCGAGGAGGCCCGGGAGGTCGCTCGGCGCTCGGTGGAGACGGCCTTTTACCGCGATCCGTTCTATCTCGAGGACCCGTTGGGGCTTCCCGAGACCGACGGGGCCAAGGCCTACGTCACCATCATGCAGGGGTGCAACAAGGTGTGCAGTTTCTGCATCGTTCCCCGGGTGCGCGGGCGCGAGGTGAGCCGCGCCAGCGAGAACATCGTTCGTGACGTGGAGGAGCTGGTGCGGCGCGGGGTCAAGGAGGTCATGCTGCTGGGCCAGAACGTCAACTCCTACGGCCGCACGGTGGAAGGGGAGAGGTCGTTCCCGGAGTTGTTGGAGCGACTCAACGATGTCCAGGGGATCCGGCGGATCCGTTTCACCACGTCCCATCCCCAGGATCTCTCGCCCGAGCTCGTGGAGGCCTTCGTCCGGCTCGATAACCTTTGCGAGCACCTCCATTTGCCGCTGCAATCCGGCTCCGATGCCGTGTTGACGCGCATGCGCCGCGGCTACCGGCTGGACGAATACATGGAGCGGATCGAGCGGCTCCGCAAACGCCGTCCCGACGTGGCCATCAGCACGGACATGATCGTAGGCTTTCCGGGTGAGACCGAGGCGGAGTTCGAGGAGACCCTTTCCGTCGTTCGCGAGATCGAGTACGACGACATGTTCATCTTCACCTATTCGCCTCGTCCCCGCACGGTGGCGGCCAAGGTCTACGAGGACGACGTCCCGGACGAGGTCAAGGGCGATCGGTGCCGAAGACTTCAGGAGTTGCAGAAAAGTATTGCCCTCCGAAAGAACCGGAACCTGATCGGCGCGGAGCAGGAGATCCTGGTGGAAGGGCCGTCCAGGCTGGGCAGAGGTCAGCTCATGGGCCGGACCCGGACCAACCGGATCGTCAACTTCACGCCCAACGAAGCTACCGTGCCGGCGGAGATGGCGCGAGTACGGGTGGTGGATGCCACGCCCAATTCACTGGTCGGAGAGGCCATCGAAGCCAGGGAGGTCATGCAATGAAGGATCCTGACGCAATCGAAATGACCGTGGCCGGCCTGACGCTCGATCAGGTTACCCGGACACCGATCGTGGTTCTGAAAGATTCGGAGAACAAGCTTCAGCTTCCGATCTGGATCGGACTGCTGGAGGCCACAGCCATGGCCACGGAACTGGAAGGCATCACGATGGCGCGCCCCATGACCCATGACCTCTTCAAGAACGCGCTCGCCGAGCTGGGCGGCACGGTGACGAGGGTGGCCATCACCGAGTTGAAGGAGAACACCTACTACGCGGTCATCACCTTGGCGGTGGGGGATCGCGAGGTGGCCATGGATTCGCGTCCGAGCGATGCCATCGCCATGGCGCTGCGGAGCAAGACGCCCATCTACGTCGCCAAGGAAGTGCTGGAGCAGTCGAGCGTGCTGCAACAGACGGAAGAGGGGAAGGACCCGGACTTCGCCAACGTCTCCAAGGAGAAGTGGGGCGAGATCCTGGACAAGATGTCGCCCGACGACTTCAAGTACAAAATGTAAGGAAACTCTGGAGAATCTGGACGTATGGCGGCGGCAAGAAAGCGCATTTTACGAAAAGACATCCGTCAACCGGACCGATTCATGGTCCTGTTGGGGCGGTGCAATGATTTCATCAAGGCCAACCGGGACCGGTTGATCGGCTTGGCCGCGGCCGTCGTCGTGGTGGCGGGCGCCGTGTTTGGCTGGCAGTACTACCGCGATTACCAACGTGATCTGGCGCTCCAGGACTACAACAAGGGCCTTCGGGAATATCAGGAGGAACGCTACGACGCGGCTCTGGAGTCTTTTCGAAGCCTTCGGGCGCGGGGTGAGGCGCCGTACGATGTCCTCGCGAACCTTTATATCGCCAATAGCTATGTCGCGCTGGATCAACCCGGGAAGGCCGTCGAGACGCTTGGCGGTGAGGTCTCCGCGGAACGCGACGGTTTCCTGAACCAGGTAACGCTTGTCACCCTCGGTCTGGCCCAGGAAATGAACGGTTCGTGCGAAGAGGCCATGCAGTCCTTGAGCCGAGCACTCGACCACCAGGGACCGCTGCGGCAGGAAGCGATGCTGGGCAAGGCGCGCTGCAACGTGCGGCTCGGCAAGACGCAGGAAGCCGTGGACAGTTACAAGGCATACCTCAAGGAATTTCCCGACGGCGAGACCGTCGAGATCGCGTTGCGGATTCAACGGCTGGAAGCTCGATCCGGCAAACCCTCGGGACAGACTACGCAGTAGGCACAGCCAGCTCTACAAATTCCATCCTGGAGCGGGTCTCGAACGGCAATGCACGTTGCCCGTCGGCACCCCCCAAAACCTCCCCACGCAGACTGAAGCCGGACAAAGGTCCCCTGGAAGCGGTGATTCCAGGCGGATGACGGGCGCGCTCGGCCGGCCGTATACCCACAACTTGGTGCGCTTGGCCGTAAACCCACAACGTCTGATAATGTATATTATGTCAACTTTCGTATTGGTGTCGGAACCCCAATACGAAAGCCGACATAATATACCTGCCCTTTCGTATTGTTGTCGGAGCTCGTCGGAACCCCGATACGAAAGCTGACATGTCAACTTTCGTATCGGTGTCGGAACTCCAATACGAAAGCCGACATAATATACCTGCCCTTTCGTATTGTTGTCGGAGCTCGTCGGAACCCCGATACGAAAGCTGACATGATGTACGTGCCCCTTCGCTCGGGACTACTAGCCCGTGGCACTCTGAGCTCCGTGGTCGCGGAGGGTTCCTTGCCGGCTCGCGCGCGGGACTAACCGCGCTTCTTGTTTGGGTTTTGTTTTCCGGGTGTTTCGGACGGGGTGTCATGCGCCCCGCCCTGCACCAGGAACAGGCGGGTCCTGATGCGTTCATGACGACGGTGGTAGGTCCATGACTCGTAGGCGCTCGTGGTCAACGTGTAGATGCCGTCGTCCAGCGGTTGGGCGCTCATCTCGCTGCACGTGCTGAACGCAGATCGTTGGATCCATTGGCGGTGGTAGGTGCAGTTTCCGGAACGCGCGTCGCGCGGACCCGGTTGGAGGTACAGGCAGTAGTTGCAGGTGTTTTCCCAATCGGGATAACGGCGTGCGGGTTTCGGTTTCTGTGACATGACCGGCGGGGTTGGTTGGGAAGGTGCGGTTTGACGGATGTCTTCCGGACCTGAATGGACGACGGCGCTAACGTTCCACCGGCAGGCCGGCCTCGTTCCATCCGAGGAGGCCACCGGCCAGATTGGCGACGTCACTGAAGCCGCCTCTGCCAAGGATGGCCGCCGCGGTGGCGCTACGCATGCCGGCCCGGCAGACGGTGACAACGGGACCGGTTTTGTGCTCGTCGATCTCGTTCATTCGGCTCATGAGCTCGCGTAGTGGGATCAACACGCTGCCGGGCAAATGGCCGAGCTCACCGGTGTACTCGGCGGGCTCGCGTACATCTACCAGCAAGGGTCGGGTTTCCGAAGTGAGCATCTGCTGGAGGGCCTTGACGTCGATTTCACGCACTTTCTTGAGCTCGCTCCAATCCGGAAAGCTGATGTCGTCGCTGCCGAGGGCGGATTGGTTGGGTTGAAGGACCTCCTGGATATTCTGAGGTGGTGAGAGTTGGAGGTTGTTCATCAGCTCAATGTAGTCCGGCCGGGTGCGGTTGGCCAGGCGCGGGTTGCTTTGCTTCTCCCGGCCGATGGTGGAGGTCGTATTGCCGCGGTAGTCATGGCCCGGGCGGACAACGGTATCGTCGGGCAGGGTGAAGAGCTTCCGGGTTACGGAATCGAACTGGGCGCCGGCGTCTCCGCCCGCGAAGTCGGTGCGTCCCGAACCGCCGATGAACAGAGTGTCGCCGGTGAGGACGTTCCCTTCGACCAGCAGGCTCATGCCGTCGGGCGTGTGTCCGGGAGTGTGGAGGACGGAAACCATCAGGTCGCCGACCGGAATCTCGTCGCCGTCGTCAAGGTGAACGTCGACGGCGGGACTCGGCGCCCATTTCTGCATGGCGAACCGCGACCCCACCAGGAACCGCAATTGAGGGCATCCGCTTAGATGATCGGCATGGGTATGGGTGTCGATGGCCAAGTCCAACTCGAGGCGGTGGTAGGCGAGCACCGCGAGATACCGTTCGACGTGGGCGTAGAGAGGGTCTACCAGAACCGCGTGTCCCCTGCCCTCGTCGGCTATCAGATAGGTCTTGCAGCTTTCGCCGTTGAGCTCGCGCAGGATCATGGCCGTCTCATTGGGGGGTGTTCGTGGCCTGTCCGGTTCTAGTGTGGTGTCTCACAAATAGCATTAATTAACGTTTCATGGTACATTCCCAGCGGACAACGACTTTGGGAGGAAGTATCATGGCGCGACCAGTAAGCATCATAGAGTTGACGACGCAAGAATCGCAAGAGCTGCACCGGCGGGTGCAGGCGAGTACGACAACGCGACGAGACCATCTGCGGGCGAGGATCATACTCCTACGAGCGCGGGAGATGAGACAGCAAGATGTGGCAGGGGCACTGGGCGTGAGCATCGTCTGCGTGAACAAGTGGTCGCAGAGATTTGAGCGGGAAGGACTTGAAGGGTTGCGGGACAAACGGGGACGGGGGCGACGGGGGACGATACCGCTGGAGACGGTGGAACAGGTGATCACGCAGGTGGGGCAGGCGCGGCAAGGGCGGCGGCGCTGGAGCACGCGGACCATGGCGTCGGAGGCCGGGGTGTCAGCGGCCAGCGTGCAGCGCATTTGGCGTCGGCACGCTCTCAAACCGCATTTGAGGCAAACTTTCAAGCTCTCCAATGACAAGCAGTTCGAAGAGAAATTCTGGGACGTCATCGGTTTGTACCTCGATCCACCGGAGAAAGCGCTGATCTTGTGCTGCGACGAGAAGAGTCAGTGCCAAGCGTTGGAGCGTACGCAACCCGGCTTGCCGCTGGGGGTTGGGCACATTCGGACAGCGACCCATGACTACATCCGCCATGGCACCATTACCCTGTTTGCGGCCTTGAACTACCTGGAAGGGAAGATCATCAGTCGTACCGAGGCGAAACATACCCATGTGGAGTGGTTGCGCTTTCTCAAGCAAATCGATCGGGAGACCCCCAAGGACCTGGAAATCCACATGATCGCGGACAACTACGGCACTCACAAACACGCCAACGTCCGTGCGTGGATGCAGCGTCACCCGCGTTTTCACATGCATTTTACGCCCACGTCGAGTTCCTGGTTGAACCTGGTGGAGCGGTTCTTCGCCGACCTCACACGCGATGTCGTGCGCGAAGGAAGCTTCCGCAGTGTCCGGCACTTGGTCCAGGACATCGAGTCCTATCTTGCTGATAGAAACGAACATCCCAAGCCCTACAAATGGAAGGCTGCCGGAAGAGACATTCTGGACAAGATCCACCGAGCCAGGATCGCTATGACCACCCAACGTTAATTAAACTTATTTGTGAGACACCACACTAGTGTCCTGTCCGGCTAATACGCATGGTAATCTGCTGGTCTTTTTCGCCGTCGGCTGCGTTGCTCTTCCTCGCGTGGTGCATGCCACACGGGCGGGTTTGAAACCCGCCCCTACAAGTCATCGCGCCTTGCCGACGACGAAAAATCCTGCGCATCTTACCATGCGTATTAACCGGACAGAACACTAGAAGTAACGCCAGAGCCACCATTTCTCGAACATGACCTTGCTCCAGTAGATCATCCGGGAGGGGCCCCAGGAACGCGAGTCGGTGGCGCCGAAAGGCGGCCATCCCTGGGGGTACGTCGTGCGATTGGCGGCGGCGCGTCCCGCGCCGCATGAGAGCAGTCATATGGTGTGGAGGTGCAGGGTGGACAACTCCCCTTCCCCGGTGATTTCCGCCACCAGGTTGTCCGCTACCACGTCCGCCTCCTGGTGCGCAACGCCGCCGGCCTTGGAGGCCGGCATGTCGGCGTTGTCGCCGATGGCGTAGACATTCTCCCACTTGGTCTCCAGGGTATCGTAGTCCACCTGGATGCCGCTCTCTCTCTCCGCCAGGTCGCAGTCGTAGAGCACCTTGGCGGGGCGGTGCGGCGGCACCATGAACAACAGGTCGTAGGACAGCTCGTAGCCGTACAGGCCCTTCACGCGTTTCTTTTCCGCATCGATGGATTGCACGGTGAAGTCGTAGTGGATGGTCACGTTGCGCTTCTTGCTCTGGGCGTCCATCCACACCGACGGCATGTGCTCCTCGCCGGCGGGCTCGGGCTCTCGGGTGAAGTACTGGAGGTCCACCAGGTCGCGGATGTTGCGCTCCTTGAAGTAGCTGTCGAGCATCCACTGGGCCTCATAAGGGGCCGGCGGACAACGGTAGGGGCCCAGCGGAATTCCCACCAACACGCGCCCCTCGCGGAAACTGTCGAGGGTGGTCTTGAGGCGCAGGGCGGAGTCCATTTCCCAGGGATGGTGCGCTGCTTCGGCAAAACCGGGAAGCAGGTCGGGTCTGATTTCGAGGCCCAGGGACACGATCAGATAGTCATAGGGGATGGCGGTGCTTTCGAGGATGACCTGCTGGCGTCCGGGATCAATGCCCAGGATCTCTGCCTGAAGGACCCGGATGTTGCGCTTTTCCAGACGTTTCAGCTTCCGCGTGATATCCTCGGGCCGGCGTTGCCCCACCATCAGGAACAGGAAAGCGGGCATGAAGACGTGATCGGCCCGGCGGTCGATGAGCGTCACGTCATGGTCCGCTCCGAGGGCTCGGCCGAGCTTGGTGGCGGCGACGACCCCGCCGCTCCCGCCGCCCAGCACGACGATCTGTTTACGTCCATTGTGGTAGTTCATCCCTGAACCTGTTGTCCGCGTCCCCTCAGGAGGCCTTTTGCTGCCGCCGTCTGGCGCGAAGAGCGAGGCCTTTCAGGCTGCGCATGCGCCGGTCCCGCCACATGCGTTGTTCCTGCCTGCCTTCCTCTGTCAGTTCGGATTCGAACCGGGAGGTGCCGCGAATCAAGAGCAACACCAGAGAATCGGAGCATGCCTTGAAGTGCTCCGCAATCCACGTGAAAAGTCCACCGGACATGAGAATCAACGTAGGAAGGTGTCTTCCTGGGCAAGCTGGATCGCCGCCTGGTCAAAGGCCGATTCGTCCGGCTCTCCATCGCCCAGGATGCCGATCTGACTCAGGAACTGTCCGATCTGGGCGTGATCCCGAGGACTTACCGGGGCGTAAGGCCGGGCCGGGTCGCCGATATCGACCCCGAAGTGCTTCAGGGCGGATTTCATGATCGGCGGCAGTCCATAGGCTCCCCATTTTCCCGGGAAGAGCGTAAAACAACGCTGCCAGTAACGTGCCTTGTCGATGTCGCCTTCCCGGAACGCGCGGACGACCCGCGCGCCGATACGCGTGCCGGGGGGCGGCATGGTGGCTCCGGCACCGCCCATCATCAGCGTCGTCAGCAACGGCTGCATGGTGGTGAAGTAATTGGCCTTGCCGGCGAGTTGGATCTGTTCGATGAGCCGCGTGATCTTGGTGATGTCGCGCGAGCTTTCCTTGAAATAGTCGACCTTGTTGATCTCGCTCAGGCGCACGAACGCGTCCAGCGGCGGATCGGCACCCGGGCCGGGGTTGTGGTAAGCGACAATGGGCAACGGGCTGGCCGACGCCACTTCGGTGAAGAACTGCACCAGGTCCGAAATCGTCGGCTGTCCGCCCCACGGACGGATGGGCATCAGCACCTGGATGAGGTCGCCGCCCACCGCGGCGGCATGCTCCGCCAAGTCCAGAATGGTGTCGATGGAATGGCTCGATGCACCGAGAATGACCGGTACGCGCTTGTTGATGATCTCGGTGGCGCGCCGCATCACCTCTTTGCGATCCTCAAGGGAAAGAACCGTGTATTCCGAGGCTTCGACCGCGGCTATGGAGATGGCGTCGCAGTCGGCAACGAGAAATTCCATCTCACGCGCGAGAGCGTCGTAATCCACCTTCCCGTCGTCCGTGAACGGGGTCAGCGCTGCTCCGATGATTCCTCTGATGGGGCTAGCCAGCATCCATAACCTCTGTTGGAAGTTTTACGATATCACTACGTTGCCAACCACTTGGAAGATGTTGCCTGAGCCTTGGTCAGACCTCTGCCACGATCCTGGCATGGGCCGCGTCGCTCCCTTGCACCTTGAGGGGCAGCGCCATGATACGGCTCTTCCGGCCCGCGATGGCGGCGAGATTGGTGACGTTCTCGGCGATCAGGACATCGTTTTCCAGCAGGGTTCGGTGCACCGGAAAGTCAAATCCCTTGGGCCGTAACGGGGTGGGAAGATCCACGGTGATGCAGTCGATGCCGAACAGCTTCACGCCGTGCTCGACGATCCATTCCGCTGCATCCACAGACAGATAGGGATGCATATTGTATTCGTCACTTTCGAATTTCGCGTCCCATCCGGTGTGAAGCATCAGGATGTCGCCCCGCTCGACCGGGACTCCGGAGCCTTCGAGGTCCGCCGCCGTAACCTCCTCGCCCCCGCCTTTCTCCACCGAGATGACCGCGCCCGGTCCGACGAACGCGTCCAGGGGCAACTCCTCGATGGATTTGCCGTCGGGAACGATGTGCACCGGCGCATCCACGTGGGTCCCCGCATGGCACGGGAGATTGATCTCGGTAACGTTGAGAGGGTGACCCTTTGCGAGGTCGAAGAACCGCTGCACGTGCACGTCCGGAAGCGCCGGGATCTTGGGCATGCCGTCGTAGATGAGCCGTGAGAGATCGATCATGGACATGGTCGTGTTCCTGGAGGGTTTGAAGCGTTTGACTGGTATCAGGCGGAGCCACCGTTGTGCCAACCGGCGTAGACGGGGTCCTTGTCGACGAAGGCTCTCTTGATACCGTCGAACGCCAACCAGAACTGGTCCAGGGTCTTTTGCACGGCCTGCCGCACCTGTTCCTGTTGGTGATCGGTGACGGCGTACTTCCGCACCGCCAGGGGACCTACCTTCATGTGCTCTTCGTCCACTCCCATGTGGAGCGTCCAGTAACGGATGTCATCGCCGTCCCGGTCAAAGCCGTAGTGCGTCGTCAGGCCGGTGACGATGCGGCTCATGCGCTCGCTGGCGGTTCCTTCCAGGCAAAAACCCTGACAGGCGTACAGTTCCAGCCACGTGCGCTGGTACATGAGCAGCTCACGCCAGTCGAGAAACGCGGAGGTCTCGGGCAGAGCCGGCACCGAGTCCAGTTCCTCCCTGGATTCGTAACCGCAGGCCATGGCGAAGCGGATGAAAAGGCCGCGGTGGCTGTCGGTGCCGGAGATCTCTCCGGTGCCCTCCTCCACCACGTTCTCGATCCACATTTTCTCGAGCACCGAGTCTTCCGGACACCGGCCCAGCATGGCCGCAATGGGTTTGGGGAAAGGCTTGGGGAAAAAGAGGTAGAACTGTCCCACGAACCCCTTCAACGCGGCCTGATCGAGCTCTCCGCGCTCGACCATTCCGATCAGCGGATTGTCTTTGGAATGCTTGGCGCGAACCGTCTTCTGAATCTCTTGTACAAAGTCATCGCCGGATAGAGGCATGGAACGTACTCCCTGAACGAAACGAACCCCGCTGAGGGTGCGGTTGCCGGTGCCGCGTCGCACCGGAGCCTGACAGCAGGCAGCCCTACCCTCAACGAAGTAAATTAGTTACTCGAAAGCCGCGCGGATCGCAACCGGACCGGGGCGCGGGCTCTCAGTCGAGTCCGTAGAAACGCCGGGCGTTGTTTCCCAGTATATTCTGCTTCGCTTCGGGCGACAGGTCCGTTCGTTCCCAGATCAACGAGCCCGAGTCCGGCCAGCTCATGTCCCAGTGAGGATAGTCCGAAGCGTACATGATGGTCTCGGAGCCGATCTCCCCCACCACGTGGCCGATGGTCTTCTCGTCGGGCTCGCAGCCGTAGAAAAGGTTCTTGCTGGTGATGTAGTGGCTGGGCTCCTGCTTGCATTCGGGTGCTTCCACGGCGCCGCGCTTCTCCCACTCCTCGTCCATCCGGTCGGTCCAGTAAGGGATCCAGCCGCACCCGATCTCCAGAAACCCCAGCTTCAGGTCGGGGAAGAGTTCGGGGATTCCGGCGTAGACCATGCCGGTGAGCTGGCGCAGCACCGGGAACGGGTGGCCGGTGGTGTGAATGGCGATGAACTGATCGAAGATCTCGCTGCCCGGCTCATCGCCGCCGAACGCATGGATCGCGAGCGGGGTGTTCAGCTTCTGGGCCTCTTCGTAGAGCGGAAAGTACTCGGGCGTCCCGAAGTTCTTCCCATGCCCCTGGGCGGCCAGCATGCCCCCCACCAGGCCCAGTTCAGTCACCGCGTGCCGCAGTTCCTCCACCGCCGCCACAGGGTCGTTCACCGGCAGATTCGCCACGGCCTTGAGGCGGGGTGACGCCTTGCAGTAGTCGGCGATGAACTCATTGTAGGCCCGGCACAACGATCTCTGGTACCCGGGTTCGCGAATACGGCCGATGCCCAGTCCACTGGTGGGATACATGACCGCCGTGGCGATTTCCTGCGTATCCATGGCGCCGAGGCGTTCTTCGTGCTTGATCCCCGCGTGTCCCAGGGTTCCGCCCAGGTTGCGGTCGTAGGTCTCCCGTGGCAGGAACGGCGGACGCCGGTTCTGGAAGCCTTCGCCCAGGAAAGGCCGGATGAAGTCGTCGTTGTCCCGCGCGTGCGCGTCCGCGTCAATCACCGTGACGGCCGAGTCGATTTTACCCATGTTTCTCTCCCTTGATGGATTGTGATGCGCCTGTGCCCGAACACTGCGAAACTAACACCTTCAGTGGGGAATGCCAATCGGGTTCCTGCGATTCAAGCGAGCGAAATCCGGTTCGAGGCGCGTCCCGACGCGATGGGATCCGGACGGTCCTCGACGAGGCGCCCCGCGAATCATGACGCCGGTTGATTCTCCGCCGGGCTGGCATCGTCGGGTTCCCGGTCCCGGATGGTGATCACGGGCTCGATCTCCCGCAACTCTTCCAGCGAAATGTGGCAGGCGATGGAGTGGCCCTCGGTGTCGAGTCGCACCGGCGGCACCTCGTCGTCGCAGATGCTGCCGATCCTTCGGTGGCATCGGGTCGAGAACGGGCATCCCTTGGGCGGGTCCAGGGGGCTCGGCAGATTTCCTTCCAGCACGATCCGGCGCTTTTGCACCTCCGGGTCGGCGATGGGCACGGCCGAAAGCAGCGCCTCGGTATAGGGATGATAAGGCGGCGCGAAGACTTCTTCGGTGGTCCCCACCTCCATGATCTGCCCCAGATACATGACCACCACACGGTCGGCAAGATAGCGCACCGCGGACAGGTCGTGGCTGATGAACAACAGCGTCGTGCGGTGCTCGCGCTGGATATCCATCAGAAGCTCGGTCACCGCGGCGGCGACGGACACATCCAGCGCCGAGATCGGCTCGTCCGCAATGACTGTCTTGGGGTTGCCGGCAAAGGCCCGGGCAATGCCGATCCGCTGCTTCTGTCCACCGGATAGCTGGCGCGGCTTGCGGGAGGCGAAGGCGCGCGGCAGCTTAACCGTATCCAGCAGCTTGTAAACCCGCTCCTGGATCTTGGCCGGGTCGGACTCGATGCCGAAGCGCTTGATGACCCGTCCGATCTGATAGCCGACGGAGTGCGACGGGTTGAGGGTGTCGTTGGGGTTCTGGAACACCATCTGCAGCGATGCGAGTTGCTCCGGGGTACGCTTCTTGACCTCGATGCTGCCCAGGTCGGTCCCGTCGAGCCGCACCTCGCCGTCGGTGGCGGTTTCCAGGCCCATCAGGACCTTGGCGAAGGTGGACTTGCCGCAGCCCGACTCGCCGACGATGGCCACCGTCTCCCCTTCCCCGGCGTCGAAGCTGATGCTTTCGTTGGCTTTGACCTGACGCACGGGTTCGCGGGACATGAAGGCCGCCAGCGAGCCCTCCTTGACATCGTAGTACTTGCGCATGTTGTCGACTTCGAGGACGGTCTCGCCCACCTCGATGGGCTCGCGGATCGTGTCGTTGCGTTTCACGGCGTCGCGATCGATCTCGTTCCAGCGCAGGCAGCGAGCCCGGTGCGCCGAATCGTCGTCGGTGTGCACTTCCTCCATCGGGATAGAGTCGCTGTCGCACCGGCCCGCCTCGAAGGACTCGCAGCGCGGCCCGAAATTACAGCCCTCGGGGCGCTGGTGCGGTAACGGAAGCTGGCCCTTGATGGCCATCAGCGGACGTGCGTTCTTGTCCGCGTGGGGCAGCGGGATGCAGCCGAACAACCCGTGGGTATAGGGGTGCTTCGGCCATGAAAAGATCGAGTCGATATGGCCTTCCTCCACCACCTCGCCGGAATACATCACACAGATCCGGTCGCAGACCTCGAGCATCAAACCGAGGTTGTGGGAGATGTAAAGCAGGGACGCGCCGGATTCCTTGCTCAACTCGGCGATCAGCTCCACGATCCCCGCCTCTACCGTCACGTCGAGCGCCGTGGTGGGCTCATCCAGCAACAGCAGCGCCGGCTTCGACAGGAGCGCCATGGCGATCACCACCCGCTGTTGCTGGCCTCCGGAGACCTGATGCGGATAGGAGTCCATGAGGCGTTTCGGGTCCGGGATGTTCACGGCCGCGAGCATGTCGAAGGAGCGCTGGAAGGCTTCTTCCTGGCTGACGCCCTCATGGATCATGGGCACTTCCGTGAGCTGGGCGGCGATGGTCAGGCTCGGATTGAGCGCGGCCATGGGCTCCTGATAGATCATGGCGATGTCCTTGCCGCGGACCCGCCGGACCTCCTCCTCGGTCAACTCGGACATGTCCCGGCCCTTGAACTTGATGGTGCCGCCGACGATGCCGCCGTTCTTCCCCATGTAGCGCATGATGCCGTTGGCCACCGTGGACTTGCCGCACCCGGACTCGCCCACCAAGCCTACCGACTCACCCTTTCGGATGGTGAGGTCGAAGTCCATGACCGCGGGGACTTCCCCGGCTCGCGTGTAGTAGCTGAGCCGGAGGCCGGAGATTTCGAGGACCGGCGCCTCGTCGTTGTAATCGGCCATCAGGTGTCTCCTAGTCTCTTATTCGGGACGTCCTTCGACTTCGCTTCGCTACGCTCAGGACGAACGGAACAAGGTTTCCCCACCGGTCGTCCTGAGCGTGACGAAGCGACAAGGACAAACGGAACAAGGTTTCCCCACCGGTCGTCCTGAGCGTAGCGAAGCGACAAGGACAAACGGAACAAGGTTTCCCCACCGTTCGTCCTGAGCGTAGCGAAGCGACAAGGACAAACGGAACAAAGTTTCCCCACCGTTCGTCCTGAGCGTAGCGAAGCGAAGTCGAAGGACGCCATCTCAGTCTTCCTAATCCTTCAGCGATACCTCGCGCAGCCCGTCGGCCAGCAGGTTGAAACCCAGCACCAGCAGGGAGACCGCGCAGGCAGGCAGGATCGCCATGTGGGGGAAACCGCCCGTGACGAAGGCACGGGTCTGGGTAATCATCCCGCCCCAGTCGGGGTCCGGCGGCGGCAGCCCGAGGCCCAGAAACCCCAGTGCTCCGATGGTGATGGTCGTGTAGCCCATGCGCAGGCAGAAATCGACGATCAGCGGGCTGCGGGCGTTGGGCAGGATCTCCACCAGCATGATGTACCAGGGCCCCTCGCCGCGGGTCTGCGACGCGGCGATGTAGTCACGGGTGGCGATATCCATGGTCACGCCGCGCACGATGCGCATGATGCCCGGCGCGGACGCGAATACGACCGCAAAGACGATGTTGAGCCCCGAAGCGCCGACCTTGGCGATGATCAGCACGTAGAGGACCATGATGGGAAAGGAAAGGATGACGTTGGCAAAGAACGAGAGGATCTCGTCCACGTAGCCCCTGAAATAGCCCGCGGCCAGACCCATGACGACGCCCACGATATAGGCGGAAACGGTCGCAAAGGTGGCATAGAACAGCACTCGTTGACCACCCCAGATGATCCGCGAAAGGATATCACGGCCCAGATGGTCCGTGCCGAACAGAAATATGCCGCCGTCCGGCGCTGCCGTGCCCGGGAAGGCGAAGGGCAGAATCGTCGCGTTGGGGTCAAAGGGCGCGACGAGCGGCGCGAAAATCGCCAGCAGGGTGAAGAAAAGCACGATGAAGGCGCCGATCATGCCGACGGGGCTCTCCCGCAGAAGCGCCACCGACTTGACCGCGTTCAGGATCGTCGAATCCGGCCTGATGAGAGGCACGTTCGTGGTATCGCCAGCCATTCTTACCTCCTCACTTGAACCGGATTCTCGGGTTCAGGTAGGTGTACCCGAGGTCGCCGATGGTCTGTGTGAAGACGGCCACGAACACCGCCGCCGCGCCGCAAGCCTCGATCACGAAGATGTCGCGGCGTAGCGCCGCCTCCAGCAGGAGCGCGCCGAACCCCTTGTAACCGAAGGCGAATTCCGTCACCACCACTCCGGACAGTAGCCAGTTGATCTGCAGCATGATCACCGTGAACGGGGCGATCAGCGCGTTACGAAGGGCGTGCCTCATGATGATGTGCCGATAGGGCAACCCCTTGAGCATCGCCGTCCGGATGTATTGGTTGGTCATCACCTCGGCCATGGACGCCCGGGTCATCCGCGCGACATAGCCGAACCCATAAAGGGTCAGCACCGTCACCGGAAGGATCAATTCGACTACGTTGAACCCCGACGTCATGGACGAGGTTCCCGGCAGCCAGCCGAGCTGGAAAACGAAGATCCAGGAGAGCAGGACGGCGCTGGCGTATTCAGGGATGGAGGTCGTGGTGATGGAAAAGACCGAGATCACCCGGTCCTGCGTCGAGCCCTCCTTCATGCCCGCCAGCACCCCCAGCGTCAGGGCGATGACAACCATGACGACGAAGGTAACGCCGGCGAGGATGCCGGTGTTGCCAAGCCGATCCCAGAAGATCTCGTTCACCGGCCGCTTGTAGATGATGGAGTCGCCGAGGTCGCCGGACAACACCCGGCCGATCCATTCGAAGTAACGGACCATCATCGGCCGGTCATAGCCATTCTGGGTGATCCAGGCGTCGAGCTGTTGGTCCTGGGCGTAAGGCCCCAGAACGCTGCGGGCGATGAGCCGGGGATCACCCTCGTTCATCACGAACAGAAGCAAGGCAACCACCAACATGATGAGGATCATCATGCCGATGCGTCGCATGATCAGTTGTGGCATGTCGGTCTCCGGTGCTCAGCCATTGGAGTCGACCGGGGCACACACCTCGGCCATCCGGGGAAATTGTAGGGGCGACCGGCCGGTCGCCCCTACAGGTCCTAACCTTCCAGCCACACGTCCTGAAACTGGTGGTACAGGGTCGGATGGGTCTTGAAACCCTTGACCCGCTTGTTGGACGCCTTGAATACCGAGCGCCAGAAGGGCTGCGGAATGATGGCGTCGTCCTGGAGGATCTTCTCGCAGACGGCCATCTTCTTCTTGCGCTCGTTGACGTCAAGGGTCGCCTCGGCGTCATCGAGGGCGGCATCGAACTTGGGGTTGCTGTAGGCGGTCTCGTTCCAGGGCACGCCGGACCGGTAACCGAGGCCCAGCACCATGGTGCCGAGCGGACGATGCGTCCACGCCGTGTAGCCCCAGGGCGCCTTGTCCCAGACCTCCCAATACTGGTTGGCCGGCATCTTGTTGATCTTCAGGTTGATGCCCGCGGGTGCGAGCTGGTTCTTGAAGATCGCGCAGGCGTCGGTCATCCACGGGCCCTCGGTATCGCCGTTGGCGATCTCGACGGTCACGCCGTCCTTGTAGCCGGCTTCGGCCAGCAGCTTCTTGGCCTTCTCGATGTCCCGCTTGAGCGGCGGCAACGCCCCGTAGTCCGGATGGATCGGACACACGTGATGGTTCTCGGCGACCTGGCCGAGACCCTTGAACGCCTTGTCCAGGATCTCCTTATGGTCCATGCAGGCCGCGATGGCCTGGCGGAGCTTGAGATTGTCAAAGGGTTTCTCGGTGATACGGAAACGCATCACCGCGGTCTGGGCGGTGGTCGCTTCGTGGACGTCCACGAACGGCAGGCGCTTCACCGTCGCGATGGCGCTGTTGGGCAAGCGGTACACCATGTCCACCTGCTGCGAAGCCAGCGCCGCGATCCAGGCGTTGGTGTCCTCGCCATGGTCGAAATAGTGGATCTCGTCCAGATAGAAGGGTCCGGCCCACCATTTCCGCGCCTTTTTCAGAATGGCCTTCTCCCCGATATCGTAGGCGGCCAGGTTCATCGGACCGGTGCCGATGGGGTCCTTGGACAAGTCGGCGGCGTAGTCCTTGCCGAAGCCCCTGTGCACGATGGCGGTGGGATAGTTGTAGAAGTTCTCCGGCATGGCCAGGGCGGCCTGTTTCAGGTTGAACTTGATGGTGTGATCGTCGATCACTTCGACGGCGTTGGCGATGCCCTGCTTGGTCTTGCCGTCGGGGCCGACCTCGACCATGGCGCTGAAGAGGCCGAGGTTCGAGGAACCGGTCTTGGGATCGAGCCAGCGATTGACCGTGTGGGCGACGTCGGCGGAGGTGAACTTGTCACCGTTGGACCAGGTCACGTCGTCCCGCAGATGAAACACCCAGGTCTTGAGATCGTCCGTTGCTTCCCAACTCTTGGCGAGATAGGGAACCGTGACGTTGTCCGCCCTGGTGCGGGTCAGATGCTCCACGATGAATCGCGCGACATTGGATTTCTCGGTCCAGTCGAAGCTGGCGGGATCGGTCATCTGCTGAATCCGCATGGAGACTCGGAGAGTGCCACCGGATTTCGGGGTCGCCGCGGCCGCGGATGGGACCAGGGCGCCGCCGATGAGCCTGTCGGCCGTGACATACGCCACGCCCGCGGTCATCCCCAAAAGCGCCGCTTGCCGCAGAAAGTCGCGCCGGGTGATCTTCCTGGACTGCAGTTGGTCACATAGCTCGGGCAGATAGCTGTGCGTGTCCGCACCAAGCGCACGCTCCGACGGCAGCGTGTAACGCCGCCCGTCTCGGCTCAGAATTTTTTTGTCACTCATGAATGCAACCTCCGTTTGAAACGACTGCCGGGGTTCGCCGCGCGGATGCCGCAGGGCGAGGCCAAGCGCATCGCCCTGCCCGACGCGCCCGTGGCCCGACAGACCAGTTGTAGGGAAAGTCGTGAGACTATTCCACCTCCGGTGTGGAATGCAACCGGGTTTTCTGCGATTCTGGGTTGATGGAGCCGCCGGCAGGACAGCGCACGCTGCGAATCATCGGCCAGGCGACGCCCTCGGTCGAGGGGGCGGCCAAGGTGACGGCCGAAGCTCGCTACCTCGAGGACCTACAGGCTCCCGGCATGCTCTACGGCAAGATCTGCCGGAGTCCCCTGCCCCACGCCAGGATTGTCGACGTCGATACCACCCGGGCGGAGCGGTTGCCCGGGGTGATTTCGGTCGTCACCGCGCGGGACCTGCCCGACATCAAATTCAGCTTCGTCCCGGAGTTTGCCGACAAGACGCCGTTGTGCGCGCCGGGCCGCACGGTGCGCTACGCCGGCGACGAGGTGGCCGCGGTGGCGGCGCTGGACGAGGCCACCGCCGAGGAAGCGGCGCGCCTCATCGAGGTGCAGTACGAACCCCTGGATCCGATCCTGGACGTGGAAGTCGCGCTGTCGCCGGATTCTCCCAGGGTCCACGACGGCGGCAACGTCGCCTATGAGGTGCACAAGGCCGAAGGCGACCTGGAGGCGGCATTCGCCGGCTGCGACCTGGTGCTGGAAGAGGAATTCGAAACCACCCGCCAATCCCACGCGGTCATGGAGACCCGAGGCTGCATCGCCCACTGGCCCGCCACCGGCCAGCTCACCGTGTGGCACCAGACCCAGGCGCCCCACACGCTGCGCGGCGAGATCGCCCGGGCCCTGGGCATCCCCCAACGGATGATCCGGGTGATCCAACCCGAGACCGGCGGCGGTTTCGGCTCCCGGCTGGTGATGAACGTCATGGTGCCGATCGCCGCGGTGCTGTCGAGGAAGTCGGGCCGCCCGGTGCGCATCGTCAACACCCGGGACGAGGAGTTCCGCTGCGCCGGCGCCCGCTACGCCTACCGCTTCAGGCTCAGGCTGGGCTGCACCAAAGACGGCATCATCCGGGCCAAGAGCCTCGAAGTCACCGGCGACAACGGCGCCTACAACGACAAGGGCATTTCCACCATCAACTTCATCGGTCTGGCCTTCTTTACCGCCTATGACCTGCACCGGCCGGCCAAGTCCCTGGACGCCAGGCTGGTCTATACCAACAAGCCGCCCGGGGGCGCCTTCCGTGGGTTCGGCCACGCCGAGGCGGGCTTCGCGTTCGAAACGGCCCTCGACGCCATGGCCGAGCGCCTCGACATGGACCCGGTGGAGATCCGCCTCAAGAATCTGAGGCGCCCCGGTGAGCGGACCTGCGTGGAACGCGCAAGCTCGCTCATGCGTCCGGGCAAACGAGCCGCCGGGAAGACGGACGCCGGCGGCAAACGGACGGGCATCGGCATGGCGTTCCTCTCGGAGACCGGCGGCGGCCTGCGCTACTACAGGCAGAACTCGACCGAGGCCATCGTCAAGGTGGAGCGGGACGGCACCGTGGGCGTCATCGCCGCCATCGCGGACACCGGAACCGGCACCCGGACGGTGATGGCCCAGATCGCTGCCGAGCAACTCGGGGTCTCGGTGGACCGGATACGGCTCTCCCACAACGATACCGACGTGATCCCCTACGATCTCGGCACCTGGGCCAGCCGCACCACATACGTGTGCGGCAATGCGGTGGCCGCGGCCGCGGGGGACGCCAGGCGGCGGCTGGCGGAGATCGCGTCGGTGATGCTCCAGGCCGCCCCCGAAACGCTGGAGTTCGGCGACGACCGCGTGGCGGCCACGGTCGAGCCCGGCGGCGAGGTGGCCTTCGATGAGGTCGTGAGGGAGGCCTACGACCGCCAAGGGGTGCTGATCATCGGCAAGGGCGCCTTCGTGGACCGGGAAGCCACCCGGTTCGACCTGGCCGACTACGAGGCCGCCGCCCCCGTCATCGCGGCGTGCTGCCACGTGGCCGAGGTCCGGGTGGACACCGACACCGGCGAAGTGGAATTGCTGCGCTACCTCGCAGTCCACGACGTCGGCAAGGCCATCAACCCGCTGGGGCTCCAGGGTCAAATCGAAGGCGGTGTGGCCCAGGGCTTGGGGTTCGCCCTTTATGAGGATCTGGTGGTGGACGGCGGCCAGGTGCTGAACCCGAACTTTGTGGACTATCGCCTGCCCACCTTCTCCGCCATGCCGAAACGGCTGGAGTGCGTCGTGGTGGAAGGCGACGCTTCCGAGGGCCCCTACGGCGCCAAGGGCATCGGCGAGCTCCCCTTCGGTCCGGTGGCGCCGGCCATCGCCAACGCCATCTACAACGCGGTGGGGGCGCGGCTGAAGACCCTGCCCATGACTCCGGAACGAATTTTGCGGGAATTGAAGGCCCGTTGACGCTGGAGGGTACGGGCCGTTCGATCGGCGAAGAGCCTGTCCACCGCCCACGGCACTTCCCCGGTGCGCTGAACATTTGCTCTGTTCGACCTCAACCGGCGCGTATATCACACTTGGCGGCTATCGCCTTCGCGAGCTTCTCGAAGTCTTCGTAGCAATCCTGCACGGCGTGGATGTGACCGCCGAGCGCGCCGTCCGCGGCGGTAAGGCGGAACATCGGCTTGCGAGCCTCGCGGGCCATGGCCATCAGGCTTCGATAGTGCTTCAGGGTGGCAAGGCATTCGGTATCGTCCTCTGTCGAGGACACGCTGCGGCCGGCCCCGCCGAGCACTTCCTTGCGATACACTTCCGGAATCCGCCTGATCCATTTCTGGTACGCCTGCACGGGACGGCCCGCACGCACGGCGTGCTGCATCACGATGTAGCCGCCCGGCACGATGTCGGCCGACGGAAGGTCGAGATCGGGAACCTCCGGACGGCGTTCCAGACGATCCGCCCACTCGTTGCGCCATTCCTGGAGCGTCGGCCCGACGTTGCGGAGCGCCTGCAAAGAGAACAGGTCGGGGGCGAGCGGAAACACGACGAAGTTCGCCGCGATGATCGCCGCCCGGTTGATCGCCCCCAGGTTCGGACCGACGTCGATCAACACCAAGTCGGCATTCTGCCTGCTGGCGGCCATGCGAATCGTCCGATGGAACGCCGACTCGGTGCGAAATGCCGATTCGTCGCGGCTCAGGCAGTCCGGCCACGCCGATGACAACTTCGCCTCGAAGCTCGACAGAGCCAAGTCGCCGACGACGATGCCGAGGTTCGAAGCGAGCTGTTCGACGTGCGGCTCCTGGATGTCGCCAAGCCCTCGCAGGATGGGCGAAATCGCGCCCAGGATGCTGCTGGAATGTTCGCCGTCAGGCCACAACTGCTCGAGTCGTTCCTCGTTGAGGAATACGGTGCTGAGGTTCGCCTGCGGATCGAGGTCCACGGCCACCACCGAGAATCCGAGGTCCGCGTACATCCACGCCAGGTGGTATACCAGCGTGGTCTTGCCGACTCCGCCCTTGTTGTTGAAGAAGGCGATGGTTTTCACGCCGCGCTCCGGATGGTCGCCAGCACGTGGGAAGGCTCGAACGTGAATTCCGGCTCCGGATTGCCGTTGCGGTGCAGCGCTTCCTGCGCACGGATGACGCCGCGCCCGAACGCGTTGACATAGCCGAGAGTGGCCAGGGCCTCCGACAGGACCGGATTGCGGTAATCCGTCTGCCGCGGGAAGTTCTCCGGCGATGCCATGCCGTACAGCCCGCCCGGGTTCTGGATCTCTATGCGGTCGTCGTACCAGGAGAAGCGAACGGGTGCATTCGACTCGTAGGAGCGGTGCATGATCGCGTTCAACAGCAATTCGCGAATGGCCGCCGGCGGATAATCGGTCACCGTTCGTTCACGGAGAGCCGATTCCACCACCGGGTGCGGCTGTGCCGGAAGAGAAACGAATGTCTCCAGTGCCCTCAGGACCGAAATCAGATCGCCGCTGAATCGTCTCTCTCCGATCGGGTCGTTGGCCATGGTGGTTCCCGCCCAGTGGACGAACTGAATCCATGCCCCTGGCACCCAGCGTAGCGGGTCCCGGGCGAACAAAAGCGCCCCGGCGTTCGTTGGGCAACCCGCGGCCAAGTCGTAGAACCGTAGCGATGCCATCTGCTCTTCGATGGCTCGGTTGTTCTCCTCGATGACCGCACGGTCCACGGCGGCAGGCAGATAGGTGACAAGAAACATGTCCAGGACCAGATCGTCCATCTTGCAGCCCGTGCACGGACGGAGATCGAAGGTCCGCTGCTGGGCAGTCCGTTTCTCGATCAGAATCCGTTCTTCCTGCTGACTGGCGCGGCGCCGCGATGGACCGACGCGGATCCAGACTACACCTTTGTATCGCACCGGTGGCAGGTCCGACGGCAGGACCTCCACTACCGCTACCTCACCTTCGGGCAACGGGTACTTCTCGATGGTGATGGCCGGCAGCGGCTCGATGTTGACGTTCGACCGTAGCGCTCCGAGGTTCTGTAGCAGTGCGTCGCTGACGGTCTGACCACTGACCGTCCCGTTATCGTCCACACCGATGATAAGGTAGCCCGGCCTTCGGTGACTGGGGAAGTCGTTGGCGAAGGCACAAATCGCCTCGCCGAACTTGTCGGTTTTCGTCGTCGAGACCGTGAGTTCCACCCGGTCGGACTCGTGATCCTCGATCAACGCACGCAATTCATCGGTCGTCAGCATGACACCCTTGAAGCTGGAACTTCCAAAAGGATGGCACGGCCGGAAGCACGGTGCAAATCCGTTTGTCTTGCTGAAAAGGGGACCTTATCGCTTTGCGCAGACACCGCGCAGAGGGTTACGACTGGCCAACACGGTTCGCGCCGTGATAGGAGAAAAGTTCCACGCGGTCGGTGCGTGCGTTCGTGACAAGGACTCCCTCGCGCGTGCATGATCGAACATACGGATAGACGATGCGTGATCTGCCTACACGATGGGGACTGAGCCTTCCCAACCGCGGGGTCCTGTTCGGGCTCACGACGGTGGACGACCTGTTCGCGTCCGCCGCCCTGGCGGAGGAGTCCGGCGCCTTCGAATCCGTATGGGTGGGCGACAGCTTCATCCACAAGCCCCGGCTCGATTCCATCGTCATGCTGTCGAACCTCGCGGCGCGGACTGAACGCGTGCGGCTGGGTACCATCTGCATGGCGACCTTTCCGCTGCGCCATCCGGTAGAGCTCGCGATCCAGTGGGCGAGCCTGGATCATGTCTCCGGCGGCCGCACCGTGCTGGGCGCCTGCATCGGCGGCGGGCACGAGGCCGAGCTCCGGGCCTTCGGGCAGACCTCCAGGGAGCGGGTCCCTCGGCTGGAAGAAGGGGTGGCGTTGCTGCGCGCGCTGTGGGGCGGTGAGCGGGTCCACCACCGTGGACGCTTCTACACCTTGGAGGACTACGACATCCTGCCCAAGCCCGTACAACGCCCCTGCCCCATATGGATTGCCGTCAATCCGCGGCGACCCATGGTCGATAGCCCGTTGGTCAAGCGGGCGCTGGAACGCGCGGTACGGCTGGGCGACGGCTACATGACGGATGCGGTGGCGCCGGACGAGTTCCGCAGCCGCTGGGAGTTCATGCAGGAAACCGCCGAACGGCTGGGCCGGGACCTGAGCCGCTTCGAGACCTGCATCCACGGCATGATCAACATCAACGAGGACAAGCAGGCGGCCCTCGAAGAGTCGAAACACTACTTTCGCGAGTACTACACGCCGTCCTGGCCCACCGACGACGTCATCAAGATCTGGCTGGCTCACGGATCCCCGGACGAGTGCGCTGCGCTGCTCAGGGAGTGGCTGGACATGGGTATCACCACACCGGTGCTGCGCTTCACCGGACACGACCAGTTGGCGCAGATCCGCCGTTTCGTGACGGAGGTTCTACCGTTGGTGTAGGGGCGGGTTTCAAACCCGCCCGCCCATCGAACTGCCGCGCACTGCGGGCGCGGGCGGGTTTGAAACCCGCCCCTACACTTCGTGGTCACGCCTTGCCGGCGACGAACGGTCGTGCGCATCTTGCTGCGCAACGGTATCACAGAGGTCATCAGGAGGCTGTAAGATGAACCCGAGTTTACGAGATTTCCTCCGCGCGGTGCGGGAGACGGGACCGGACAACTACGTCGAGGTGACTCAGCCGCTGGACCCCTACCTGGAGATCAGCATCATCCAGCACAAGCTGGCGGCCGAGGGACGCAACCCGGTGATCTACTGCCCCGAGATCAAGGGCAGCTCGCTGCCGCTGGTCACCAACATGTTCGGTTCCTTCGAACTGCTGGCCTGGGGACTGGGCTGCGATCCGCGCAGCATGACGCGGGTGGAGATCTACGACGTGCTGCGCAGGAAGCTGGCGCAACGGGAGGATCCGGTGTGGGTGGCCGAGGAGAACGCGCCGGTGAAGGAGAAGAAGCTCATCGGCGACGCCGTGGACCTGAGCCTGTTGCCCATCATCCACAACTCCAAGCTCGACGCGGGGAAGTACATCAGCGCCGGGTTCATGATCGCCAAGTGGCCGGATACGGGCGTTCCCAACGCGGGCATCTACCGCCACATGGTCATTGGCCGGAACCGGCTCGGCTGCATGATCAATCCCGGCAATGACGGGGCCTACATCGCCCGGCGTTGCGCCGAGCTGGGGCGGCCCATGGAGATCGCCCTGATCATCGGCCATCACTCCGCGGTGTTGCAGGCGTCCCAGGGTAAGGGCGTTGTGGAATTCGACCTCATGGGCGGCTATCTGGGGGAATCGCTGGAGGTCGTCAAGGGCGAGACCGTGGACCTGCCGGTGCCGGCGCAGGCGGAGATCGTCATCGAAGGGACCATCGATCCCGCCGCCATGTCCACCGACGGCCCCTACGCCGAGTACCTGGGCTACTACGGCGTCGGCGACAAGCCCTGCTACGTCATCGACGTGAGCGCCATGACCATGCGCGGGGATGCCATCTACCATCATCTGGACTCGGCCCACATCGAGCACAACCTGGCCCCTGCCATGAGCGCCGAGATGAGCATGTACGACCGGCTGCGGGCGCAGTTTCCGACCCTCAAGGCGGTGAACGTCATGGGCTGGCTGGGCACGTACGTGTCGTTGCAGCAGCGGGTCCCCGGCGAGGGTAAGCAGGCCGGCCTGGTAGCCGTGGCCACCGACAACTACGCCAAGACCGCGGTGGTGGTGGACGACGACGTGGACATCTACAGCGAGCGGGAGGTGACCTGGGCCATCCACACCCGCATGGTCGCGGACCAGGACCTGCTGATCATGCCGGGGGTCAAGGGGGCGCATCTCGATCCCGTGTCCTACAACGAGGCCCGCACGGGCCGGGGCCCCATGACCACCCATCTGGTCATCGATGCTACCCGGCCCGTCGAAAAGGAATTCGAGACGAAGATCGAGCCGGACCAGGAGCTGTGGCGGAACATCGACCTGAAGAAGTACCTGAAACCCTGAAACAGGAGCGCCTGAAACGTTGAGGCGCCATTGACAAAGAACCGGGCACGAACTACTATTCCTCGTTCTCCACGCTTCAAATCAGAACGGCGTGCTTTCATAGCCGGTCGGTGAGACCGGCGACCATTCAAAGGAGGCAGATAATGCGACGCTACACATGGACAGCATTGTTGGCGATTGCGCTGGTGAGTTTCCTGGCCATCGAGGTCGCGGCCGCGGAACTCCACAAGATCAAGGTCACCGCCGGCCGGAACAGCATCATTTCCATGCTCTATCTGGCAGGGGACATGGCCGGAATCTTCGAGAAGAACGGCATCGACGCGGAAGTGGACGTGCGCCCCTTCGCAGGACACATGGCCGCGCTGCCCGCCAAGGAGGTGCCCTGTTCCTCGTACGCCGGCACCGCCGCCATTGCCAGGATCACCCAGGGCCTCGACTTCGTCATCATCGGAGGCGGACTGACCGTGATGCAGGAGGTCTTCGTCAAGAAGGACAGCCCGGTCAAGTCCATCGGCGACCTCCGGGGCAAGAAGTTCGGCACCTGGTCCACCGGCGCCGGCGCCTTCAAGGCCACCCGGGCGGTCATCATCGACGGCCACGGCATGGACGTGATCAACAAGAAGGACGTGGACTTGAAGCAGGCCGCCGCCCCCGCGCTGCTGGCCCTGCTGGACCGCGGCGACGTGGACTCGATGTTCAACATCAGTTCGCTGACCGTCAGGGCGGCGTCCCAGCCCGACAAGTACCGGTCGGTGTTCGTGCCCAACGACTACTGGAAGTCGAAGACCGGCCAACCCATCGTGTGGTCCGCTCCGCTGGTCTGCTGGCGGGAGTGGGTGGACGAAGACAGGAACCGCGCGAAGAACCTCGCCAACTCGGTCATGGAGTCCATGCGTTGGCTCCGGAATCCCAAGAACTTCGATCAGGCCGAGGCCAAGTTCGCCAAGGTAACCGGCATCAAGAACAAGGCCGAAGCCGGCATCTACCGGGACTGGCTGCAGAAAGAGAAGATCTTCCTGGCCAAGTGGGACAAGGAAACCGTTGACCACCAATGGAACTTCCTCGATATGGCCAAGCGGCGCGGCGTTCTGGACTTCGTTCCGGACAAGAAGAAACACGGGCTGATTCTCAACTAGTCAACGTTACGGCGTCCGGGTCCTCGTCACGGCTTCGACCGGCCCGAGGGCCCGGACCCCTCCACGCCCATCTCTGACAGGCTCTCCTTATGATCAAGGGCAATCCCGGTCTCGTGGCCGGGGGCCTCACGCTCCTGGCCTTCGTCCTGCTGTGGCAGGTGGTATCGATGTGGTTTCTTGCGGCTTTCCTGCCCGGGCCGCAAGAGCTCATCCAGCGGCTTGTCACGGTCTATTCGGAACCCAGCAGCTACACCGTGGTCTGGGATACGCTCCGGCGGATCATTCTGGGCCTCGGCTTCTCCATGGTCATCGGCGGCATCGCCGGGGTGGTCATGGGGCTCCACCGGCACGTGGAGGCCTTTCTTGACGGCTGGATCATGGTGCTGCTCACGTTCCCGGCCATCTGCTGGGCGTTTCTGGGAGTGTTGTGGTTCGGTCTTTCGGACATCGGACCGGTGTTCACGACCGTGCTTATCGTCTTCCCGTTCGTGGCGCTCAACGTTTGGGAAGGGACCAAGGCCATCGACAAGGAAGTCATCGACATGGCCAAGGTCTACAAGGCGAACCGGCACCTGATCGTCCGCAAGGTGATCGTTCCGCAACTCATGCCCTATCTCTTCTCGTCCATGCGGATCGCGCTTTCGCTGTCCTGGAAGATTGTGCTCGTGGGAGAGGCGTTCGCCGTAGGCAGCGGGGTCGGGCAGATGCTGGTCTTCCATTTCCAGGACACCCGGGTCGACATGATGCTCGCCTGGGGCGTCAGCTTCATGGTCTTCATGGTCCTGGTGGATGTATTGATATTCCGCTCTTGGGAAAGGCGCGCCTTCCGGTGGCGGCATCAGGTTGCGACTTAGCCGAGTACAGGTATCGTTCATGGCTTCGACCGTCGTTCACGTAGACAAATTGACAAAGAAGTTCCCCACCCCGGGCGGCGGCGAAGAGTTCGTGGTGCTCGACGCCGTGAGCCTGGACGTCAAGGAGGGAGAGTTCGCGAGCCTCGTGGGGCCTTCCGGCTGCGGAAAATCCACGTTGCTGAACGTCATCGCGGGCATCGAGGTGGAGGACGGCGGCAACCTCACGGTGTACCCCGCGGCCCAGTCGGCCGACGGCGCCGTGCACGTGGGCTACGTCTTCCAGAGCGCCCGCCTACTCAACTGGCTCACGGTGGAGGACAACATCCGCTTCGCACTGGAGGCCCAGGCCGTGCCGCGCGAGCAGTGGCGCGACCGCGTGGGCAAGTACCTCGACATGGTGGGCCTGGCGGGGCAGGAGCCGAACTACCCCCTCAACCTGTCCGGCGGGATGCAACAACGGGTGGCCATCGCCCGCGCCCTGGCCATCGAGCCCGACGTCCTGCTCATGGACGAGCCCTTCAGCCACCTGGACGAGATCACCGCGCGCAAGATGCGCATCGACCTCATGGACATCCTCGAACGCGCCAAGACCACGATCCTGTTCGTCACCCACGACCTGCGCGAGGCCGTCTACCTTTCCGACAACGTGTACATGATGAGCACCAAGCCGGCGCGGATCTTCAGGCATGTCCACGTGGACCTGCCGCGGCCGAGGCAGCCCGAGGACCCGCGGCTGTTCGACATGGAGAAAGAGCTGGTGCGGGAGTTCTTCGCCGTTCTGGAGCAACAGTCCGAATGAGCATGCGTTTCTACATGCGTGCGGCGTCCATGGTGGCGCTGGTGGTGGTCTGGTGGATCGGCTCGCTGTTCACGCTGCCGGAGGTCCTGCCGGGGCCGGTCCGGATCCTCCAGACCATGGGGCGTATCCTCGTGGAGCCCGGTCCCGAGGGCCACTCGGCCTTCTTCCACATCGGCATCACGATGTTCCGCATCGTCATCGCGTTCGTGGCGGCGATGGTGGCGGGCATCGGCATCGGACTGGCCATGGGACTCCGCAAGACCGTGGAGTATTGCCTCATGAGCCTGATCCCGCTGTTCCTGACCATACCCACCATACTGATGGTGTTTCTGGCGGTGCTCTGGTTCGGGTTCAGCGAGACCGGGAGCCTGGTGGCGGTCGTCGCGGTGGTCACGCCCTTCGTGACCGTGAACATGGCGGAAGGCACCAAGGCCATGGACAAGAGCTTGATGGACATGGCCAAGTCCTTCAAGGCCAACCGGCGGATGCTGATCCGCAAGGTCTACATACCCCAGCTCATGCCCTACCTGATGTCCGCGTTCCGCTACTCCTTCGGTATGACCTGGAAGATCGTGGCCCTGTCCGAGACCTTCGGCATCAAGTTCGGCATCGGCTACATGTTCTTCTTCTGGTTCGAGAACTTCGACATGGAGCAGGTGCTGGCGTGGGTCCTGCTCTTCGTGATCCTGATGCTGATCATCGAGTACGGCGTCATCGCCCGCTTCGAGCAACGCGCCTTCGCCTGGCGCCGCACATTCTCCGCCGCGGCCCTGTAGGGGCGACCGGCGGTCGCCCCCGTGTGGCGGCACCACACGAGGAAGCGCAACGCCGCTCCGAAACCTTTATTCATACGGAAATGGCGCTCAGGCCCCGGCATCGTCTTTCCCGCGAAAGCGGGTGTGTCAAAAGGCCAACTTCGAGGTGCGAAAGGCCAATCCGTCATTCCCGTTTCCCTCCGTCATTCCCGCGAAAGCGGGAATCCAGGCGGGGTGAGGCGGGGTCGGAAAGGCACGTAGGCGCGGTTCTACCGTCCCTGCGCCTTGATCTCCGCCAGGGAGAACGGCCCGGCTCCCATCACTTGGTGCAACTCCCATTCGATCAACTCGAACGTGCAGAAGCCGGCCGTGGTGTAGGGGTCGCTGCCGGCGATGCCCTCCGCCTCTTCGCGTGAGTCCGCGCGTATGAGGTAGATGCCGAGCTTGCGGTCCGGCGTCGGTCCGGACATGAGGATCTTCCCCGCCTCATGCTGACGCTTCATCCAGGACAGGTGGTCGTCCAGCGTCACGTTCCACTCTTCCCTGGGCTTGACCGCGCTCCTGAGTCCAATGAACCACATGCTCGTTTGTTCCTTTGTCGTCTGAAACGGGCTTCCTATCTGGCGGCGCAGATATCCCACCAGTTCTGGTCGAGGTCGCTGAACACGAACGAGACCTCGCCGTTATCGTCCCGGAGGTCCCGCACCTCGCCGATGCCCATGTCCTTGCCCGAGGTCTGGAATGCCCGGTGCGCGTCCACTACCTCCTGCTCGGTTTCCACCTGAAGCGTGAAGCGGTTCAGCTCGGAGACGTAGTGCCGCGTCCGGCCCGGCAGCACCACCACGTACCAGGGCGTATCGTAGTGCTTGATGTACACCGATGAACGGCCGCCGCCCGCGATCTCCAGTCCCAGCACCTCACTGTAGAAGCGCGCACTCACTTCCTTGTCGTCGCATTCGCGGGTGCCGTGGGTCAGCGCCTGGGGCAGGTACCCCCGCCCCGGGAAACGCTCCTCCGGCATCTTCTCGCACCACGGGTTGATGGCGTTCCGCTGGCCCCGCACCACTGCCTCGTGGTCGTAATACTCGATCTCCCAGTCGTTGCCTCCGGGTTCGCGGAAATAGACCGAATGGGCGAAGTGGCTCTCGTGAGGACGGCTGACGCGCATGAGCTTGTACTGCTCCTTGTGTGCGTTGAGGTACTCGTAAGCCGCGTTCACTTCTTCGACGGTCTCCACCCGCACGCCATAGTGGTGCAAATGCGGCTTGTCCACGGACTCGGGGGAGCCCTCGTGAATGACGAGTTCCCACTCGGTATTGGGGTGCTTTACCGTCGCCTGTCCGGGTCCCTGCCGTACGACCTCGAACGCCAGCAGGTCGGTGAGCACAGGCAGGGTGTCGTCCAGGGACTTGCACTCGTAATGGCCGCGTTTCAGTGCGGTGGGCTTGATCATGTTGCGTTCCTCCGTCAGGTATGTCGTTCGAGGCCGTGAACGGCATGTAAGGCCAATTCACGGCACCGCCCAACGTAGCGCATTTCGGCGAGTTGATGAAGCGCTGTCCCCGCCCGCCTTGGCGGTGCCCACGCTTGCATTTTCCCCTCATCCTTGGTTCCCTCGATTCATGCCGTGGCAGCCCGAATCGAGACCCGACGGGAGGCTCATGATGTCGACCCAGACCAGCCATGCCCCATGCACCTATCAGGACTATCTCAACACACCCGATGATGTCCGTTACGAACTCATCGAAGGAGAACTGCTGGTCATGGAGCCGGCGCCCACCACGTCGCACCAGAGAGTCGTGGTCAATCTCACCCTTCTTCTCGCGCCATTCGCGAGGAACCATGGCCTGGGTGAAGTGCTCATCGCCCCCACGGACGTTTACCTCTCCGACACCAACGTGTTGCAGCCGGACCTCCTCTTCGTATCCGCGGCGCGGACCTCCATCATCACCGAACGCGACGTCCACGGCGCCCCGGACCTGGTCGTCGAGATCGCTTCGCCGGCCACCCGACGGCGCGACCGCACCGTCAAGATGGAGATCTACGCGCGGTACGGGGTAGCTGAATACTGGCTGGCCGACCCCAAGGCCGCTACCGTCGAAACGCTCCGGCTGAAGGACGGGCAGATGGCGGCGACCGGGCGCTACGGCCGGGCGGACACTTTCACCACTCCTCTGCTGCCGGGCCTGAGCGTAGACGTGAGAAAGATTTTCTGACGGGAGCCTGCACCGCAGAAATCGCGGCGACATTGCAGGGGCCAGGTTTCGGGCCCTGTCACACTCGCACCGTGTTGTCCGTGGATACACAATCCCCGAGGTTGGTTGAGCCGACTTCGCTCCACCGGAGGTTCCGTTCATGTTTACCCATTTTGTCACACGTCGCAGGCAACCGTTCGCCGATGGTTACGAGTTCGGGGCCGCGGGTGCGTACGAGATCGTGGCGGGCGAGGCCCACGGCGAGGTCGCCCCGGAGGATCCCCGCAACGCCTGCATCGTCAATCTCGCCAAGTCACCCCGGAACGAGCGTGGGGCCGTGGAGTACCGTTGCGACGTCCACATCCTGCGGCCGAAGGACATGGACAAGGGAAATCGGCGGGTGCTGTACGAGGCGCCCAACCGGGGCAGCAAACGCGGGTTGATGTTTCTCAACGATGCGCCGGAGTGCAACGACCCCGTGGCCCTGGAACACGCCGGCAACGGCTTCCTGATGCGGCACGGCTATACCTGGGTCACCTCAGGCTGGCAGGGGGATCTCGTGCCCTGGAAGGACGGCATGGTGCTGGAGGTCCCCGTCGCCACGGACGGCGAACAGCCTATCCGTCGCCGCGTTCGCGTCGATATCTGCGTCAATCGCCCTGGCGTCTACATCCAACCTCTGAGCGGCGATCCGCGCGTCCGTAGCTATTCCGCCGCCAGCCTGGACACCTCGGAGGCCGAGCTGACGGTCAGGATGCAGTCCTACGGTGAGCGAGAGGTCATACCGCCCACTGAGTGGGCGTTTGCCGTCGTGGACGCCGGGGCCGGCGACGGACCAGCAAAGGTCAAACCCAGCGCTTCCCATATCCACCTACCGGGAGGATTCATCCCGGGCGCCATCTACGAGTTGGTGTACAAGGCCCAGGGCCCGCTGGTGCTGGGCCTGGGCTTCGCAGCCGTCCGGGATCTGGTGTCGTTCCTCCGCTACGAACAGAAGGACGGCGACGGCAACCCCAACCCCCTGTCGGAAGGAACGGGTATCGAGAAGACCTATGCCTGGGGCCGGTCCCAAAGCGGCCGGTTCCTGCGGGACCTGGTCTACCACGGGTTCAACGAGGACGAGCGCGGCCGGCAGGTGTTCGACGCCATCGCGCCCCACGCCTCGGGCGGCGGGCGCATGTTCCTCAACTACGAATTCGCGCGGCCGGTCACCTCGTGCCAGCAGCACACCAATCAACTCGAACCCGAGCTATTCCCGTTCGCCTACAACGTCCTGGAGGACCCCCAGACGGGTCGCAAAGACGGCATCCTGAAACGGCCTGCCACCGATCCCCTCGTGGTCCATACCCAGACCTCCACCGAGTACTGGCAGAAGCGAGGGTCACTGGCGCACACCGACGGCCGGGGAAACGACGTCCCCCTGCCCGACCGCGTGCGCATGTACCTGATGGCCAGCACGCAGCACAACGCCCCCTACGGCACTCAGGCTGCCAGGGGAAAGACCCGGCACCCGAACAATCCCCTACCCATCGGCCCGGCCCTGCGCGCGCTCATCGTCGCCATGGACCGCTGGGCCACCGACGGCACCGCCCCGCCCCCGAGCCGTATCCCGGGCAACGCCGACGGCACGCAGGTCAACCCGGAGAGCCTGCGCAACGGCTTCCCGGCCATCCCCTGGGCGGGCTGCACCGGGCTCCACAACCGTCAGCTCTTCCTGGACTACGGCGAAGGCGTCGCCCGCGGCGTCATCGACGCCCGCCCGAAGCCCCCACCCGACGGCGCCGACTACACCATCCTGGTGCCCGCCGTGGACACGGACGGAAACGAAGTCCCCGGGATCCGCCTCCCCTGGCTCACCGTCCCGCTCGCCACCTACACCGGATGGAATCTCCAGTCCAAGGAGCTGGCCGAAGGCGAACTGGCGGGCCTACTGGGCTCTTCCATCCCCTTCCCCCGGACCCGGGCTGAACGTGAGGCGAGCGGCGACCCGCGGTCCTCCCTGGAGGAGCGCTACCGCGACGTGGACGACTATCTCCAGCAGGTAAGAACGGAAATCGGGTCTCTGGTCCAGGCCGGTCTCATGCTTGTCGAGGACACGGACGCGCTGGTGACCGATTGTCGTCAGGCGTTTCTGGACGCTGTGACTTATGATCCAAAGCAAGGGGCTTGACTGTTTGTTCGCTATATGCGAACAAGACTTCTGTAGAATCCCTCATGAAGATCGAGTGGACGCCGAAAGCGGTGAAGGACATGCGCTCTCTCCCGTCGCGGGAGCGAAACCGGATTGTTGCCAAGATAGAACAGTACGCTGAAGACCCCGCATCACTCGCCCAACAAGTGGTCATGTTAACCGGGAGTGAGTACCGGCGGATGCGGGTGGGTACGTATCGAGTCATCTTCGACATCAAGAATGAAACGATAGCTGTAATGGTGGTTTTGAGAGTCAGGCATCGAAGGGAAGCGTATGGTTAAGGCAGAAACCATCACTCTGAAACGCTCCGATTATGATTCCTTGGTGACCAGGAATGAGGAGCTCGAGGACCTCCTGGCGGCTCGTGACGCGGACGACGGCAGCCGGATCCCTCATGAGGTGGCTCTTGCCGTCATGAACGGTACCAGCCCCTGCGCCGCTTTCCGGAAACATCTTGGGATGACACTGCGTGACCTCTCCGAGAAGACAGGGGTCGCCGCGAGCTACCTTTCCGAGATCGAGCGCGGTCTCAAACCCGGATCTGCCTCAGTGCTGTCCCGGCTCGCAGGTGTATTTGGCACGACCATCGATGCATTGGTCGAGGTTGATTGAAATGCCGGCTTTCCATCGGCCCTCGAAACGTGACGGTCGGGCAACGGGCGAATCGGGAACGAGCCTCGGTCGTGGCCCGTGCAGTGCCTTAGATGACGCTGGGTTGCGAAGGTGGCTACCGTCAGTACTCTGGCGCTACATCCCTAGTCCTGCGAGAGCGGAACACTTTTCGGTCCTTGGTGTCATACTCTAGGCTCTTGACGTACAGGACGGCGAGACTATCCATATTCAGCCGCAGAGCCGGACTATTGGTAGACAGTCCGTCGTCGCTCTCTTGGTCGGGCCAGATCGCCGCATCCAATGATGCTCTCATGGCGTCAGCAACGGTCCCAGTGGGCTTTGTCGGCGCCACCGTTTCGGCTGGTTCGAGTGGAATAGTCTCGACAATTGTAATGTCGTCGGCAATGTAGTCGTTCAATTCGTCTTCGGCATTTTCATCGCCGAAGTACATGTTTACGGTCACTTCGGCTTCTTTGGGCAAGGCAGATGGCTCTACACCGCAGGCGTGGTTGAACAAGACCACATTGCTGCCTTTGCTGCCGGTTTGCGACGAGCGGAAAATGATTCCGTCTAGCCGCGGTTCCACCTTGTTGGCAAGGTACTCGGCCACTACTTGGGTCGCGAGGTATTCGAATACTTCGTCCTGTGGCATAACAGGACGACTTATCTCCTGAACCAGGCTCCGAAGGAAAGACGCCCGCCCTAAGCCCTCTGCATAGCCTGGATCGAAGTGGCTTCCGGCCACGTAGACTTCTTTGAGGGCGTCAAAGTCCAAGAGTCGCAACGGTCGCAGCACCTCGAATTTGGCCACCACGACGTGGCTGCCTACCGGGGCACGAACCTCAGCCACACAAGTGTCCGTTTCAAAAGCGCCGTAGAAAACTGGAATGCCCGCTGCGTTCATCCGTCCGTTCCTTGCACGCCGCGTTGGTGGCGGGCCTAGTTCCCGGACCGAAGCGCCGAGGATGGCCTTGAGTTCCTCAGCCGATTCCGCCTTGCGTGCACGCCAGATGAAGTTGTCTTCGCCGCCCGGAGCAATTTCACGAATGACGTGCCGGCCTTTGTAGTCCGTAAGTGCGCTCAGTTCTCCGAATATAAGCTCCAGCGACTTTTCGGCGTACGTGCTGAAGAATCTTGCATGAGAGCGTATCTCGCGATGGAACGCGTCCCATTCTTCGTGAAAGCCTAAGTCATCAGCACCACGTTCCTCGTACAGGGCTTCGTCGTCGTAAAGGGCGGTATCATGGTCCTTGACGATGCCCCAGGGATCGTCGTGGAGGTGAGCTAACCGCTCGGTCACGTCGCTGGCTATTTCACTGCTGATACCTGCCATATCGCCGATCACATCCTCTACTGGCCAACCGGGGCGGTGCCACAATCCTTCCTTGGCTAACACGTAGTCGATTCCTTCCGGCTCGCTAGGTGTCAGTTCATAGTGCTCTTGGAGCGCCTCGTGGATAAGGTCAGCCAACTCTTCCAACGGAATAGCCTGTCGCCTTTCGTGACAGTAGGTGCATTGCCGGGGATGACTCTTCTCTGTCACTTCGTTGGCAAGGAAGTCATCGCCGATGCATCCGTGGCAGACGAACTTCGTGTCGTCTTGGTCTTGTTGCTGATTCATCACGGAGGAAAGTGCCCCTGAGGGGCTTAGAACAGTGGTCTAACTGACTGTATTCTATGATTTTTCCGAGCCTCTGTCTACGCTTCCCCCCAGAATACCCTACTATGGGGATGGGAGTATTGGTTGTCCGCCGCGGCAGCCACCGCACGTGCTCGATCCGCTGGCGCTCCAAGTCCTCATCCGGGAGACGCCGATATTGGCCGCACGTGCACGAGAAGCCGTCTGGGCCCGCTTTGACCACCATCCGGTGAATCGACAGCGCAATGAACCGGCCGTCCTTCGCGCTCGTGGAGCTCCGCATACCGTTCACCAGCGCCCGGTCCCTCTCCGCGAACAGCCCGAGCTCGTCAATGATCGCGTCATCGAATCCTGACGCATGGCCCGCGCTCTCGTCAGCCGAGAGAATGTCCACGCTTCCCTTGGCGCTCTCCACACGCCCCGGCGCCGGCGATCGCAGAAACCGGGAGCCGGCCAGCCCGACACCAAGGCGATGGCCGCGCCATCTGCGCCTTGAGCTCGCGGCCTTCTCCTTGTTGACGATCGCGACGCCGGACCGATAGCCCGCCGTCCGCAGCGGCCCCACCAGACGGGCCAGAAGGTGGGCGGCCACTATCGCGCTCTTGGCGTTCTTGCGGCCGATGCACAGGAAGGATTCCCGGTGGGTAAGCGCGTCCTCGATGAAGGCCACGCCATAGTCGGGCAGGGTCAGCGGCCCGCTAGCCGTGGATGGCCGACCGGGACCTTCAGCACGTCCCGACTGCAAGCCGCCAAGGCGCCGGCCGGGTCAGACGGCTAGGTCGGCCCGCCGCCGCCCGTTTCCTCACCCGGTGACGTCGTACCGCTTCAGTGCGTCTCGCCTTGTCCTTGTAAGGCATCCGGCGTCACTTTGAGAGAATGAACTTCAGCAACTCGATCAGGAACGTAAGAAGCAAACTGCCCGCTGCGATCCCCAATCCCCACTGGGTATAGCGATAACTCTTCCTCAGCTGGCGGTTGTCGTTCCACAGCCGGAAGAGTTCATCCGCTCCTTCGAAAGTCATTCCGTTGCGTACCTTGATGAAGAAACAATCTTCCTTCCGGTTCATCAACAGGTTGTCCCGCAGCTTCGACTTTGAGTCGACTCGCTCACTCCAAATGCCCTTCCAATACTCGGCACGCCAATCTTCATTGGGCCGGCACTTTTAGGTTGGCGCGTTCTTCTGAGCTCCATGTGAGGTGGTCCCGGTTGGTTGGACAGGGGGGCGGCCGAGATAAGGTGTATTCCCGACGTCCGATCATGCCGCCAGAGTTCTGTTTATCATGACTTTGTGTTCTGGTTGAACCGGTAGAGGGGCAGACAAGCGGTGGGGCTTGGGCTGCAACTGTGGCGGCAGTCCTTTTTCGTAGGCCTCGGCTGGGGTGGCGCCAGCGAGGGCAGAATGAGGCCTCGTGGTGTTATAGAAGTTGAGCCACTTGGCAATGGCCTTTTGGGCGGCGAAGCCGTCTGAGAGCTCGTGCAGGTAGAAGGCCTCGTACTTCATCGAGCGCCAGAGGCGCTCGCTCAAGATGTTGTCCATGCAGCGGCCCCTGCCGTCCGTGGAGATGGCGACGCCGGCGTTTTTGAGCACGGCGGTGAACTCGAAGCTGGTGAATTGGCTGCCTTGGTCGGTATTGAAGATCTCGGGCCGGCCGTAGCGGTCCAGGCTTCAGCCAGGGCCTCGACGCAGAACCCGGCATCCAGGGTGTTAGACAGCCTCCAGGAGAGCACACGGCGGGTGGCCCAGTCCATGATGGCCACCAGGTACAGGAAACCGCGCTGGACGGGAATGTAGGTTATGTCCGTGCTCCAGACCTGATTGGGCCGCTCAATGGCGAGCCCCTTCAGAAGATAGGGATAAATCCGGTGCTCGGGATGCCGGGTGGTGGTCCGCGGCGCCTGGTAGATGGCCTGTAGCCCCATCAACCGCATCAGACGCCGAACCCGGTGACGACCCACACAGATGCCTTCCCGCCACAAATGACGGACCATCTGGCGGCTGCCGTAGAACGGGTACTCTAGAAACAGTTCATCGATCCGCCGCATCAACCCCAGGTTCGCATTCGCACCCTTGGGCCGGTGGTACAGCGAGGACCGGTTGACGGAAAGCAAGCGACATTGACGGCTCAAGCTGAGTCTCGGGTGGTCGCGACGAATCATCGCCCTGCGCCTCTCCCAGCTCACCACTTGAGCCCTTTGGCCAAAAAATCTCGCTCCACCGTCAACTCCCCGATCTTCGCGTGCAGGTCCCGGATCTCCCCCTCGTGGTCCCCACGACTCCGCTCCGCCCCCTTCGAGAAGACCTCCCTCATCCCCTCCACCGCCCGCTGCTTCCACGTGCTCACCTGGTTCGGATGGACCTTGTGCCGCGTGGCGATCTCCTGGGTCGTCTTGTCCCCGCGCAGCGCTTCCAGCGCCACCTTCGCCTTGAACTCCCCCGTGAATCGCCGTCTCGTGCTCATTGCGTATCCTTCCCTCAGTCGGTGGAATACACCTTAGCAACCTGTCCGACTTTTCTGGGACCACCTCACTGGTACGTGAGGGGGCACAGCGGCTGATACAGCGTGTCATTCGGTAGTGTCTCAGTTTGAATCCTTCTCGATCAAATTCACGATCCAGCCCATGTCGTACAGGTGGGGCGTGAGGTTTGCCTGCATGGCTGGCGTACACCCCAGCGTCTTGTGAATCCGCACCCAGTTGTACCAGGTGAAGTAGAGCGCCAGCATGTGGTAGTGGTTCTCGATCCGCTTGCTGAAGCCGTTGGTGAGCCGAGTGAAGCGGCGCATGGACATCCGCATGGCCAGATTGTCAATCGGACAGTGCGTGCACCATCTATGTCCACAACAGACCTCATAATAGCCGTAATTGTAGTCGTCACTGGATGCGCGATAATTTTTCTTGCAGCTCTTCTCGGTGAATTGTCGGGGCGGCGCGCGAAACCGCGGCCAAACTCCCGCGTCAAAGATACTCTGAGGATCATCGTCGGCATCGTCTTTGCGGCTGGCCTCTGCTTGGCTCCCCTCGTCGCCCTGGCTTTCGTGGACATCGGTTCCTTGGGGACTGGCATTGTCCTCATCGGCACCGTTATCTGGTGGTTGCTCCTAATAGACTTGTCGCAGCGGTGGCAGTCACAGAAGAACCCCAACTTCGGGTCGCCGAAAACGGACGAGACCCAAGGCGCCCAGCGTCAACGGCAAAGAGGACCCGAGGCGCCCAAGGCCCAGCCATCCAGGAAGCGAACATGGCGAACTGTCCTGGGTTTCAAGGAGGATGAGAACCCCGGCATGCGCAAAGTCAGATCCGCCTACCGTCGATTGGCGAAATCAGCCCACCCGGATGCTGGCGGGACCCATGCGCAAATGATCAAATTGAACACCGCCCTAAACGAGGCCAGAAAGGAATCGCACGAGAAGGATTCAAACTGAGACACTACCTGTCATTCGTGCATCTGTTCGCCGCTCCATTCCTGTTGGTTTTCGCCAACAGTTTGGAGCGGCCCTCTCACTCTTACAATCTTCAATGTGAGACATTTTCGATTGTCACAAAATGGGACATTTACCGTTGCCACCAACATGGCGTCCTGATCGTGGTGGTTCGGGTCTGGATTCTCGTGCGTCCGCTTCTAGTTCAACCCGGACGCCCAGTGTGCGTCGAGCACCGGCACGGCGAGAATTATTCTCCAGGGACCGATCGTCCCGGCGGGTCATGCTACATCGTTGATTTCTCCCGATTGATATGTGTACCGGTATGCGGTACAGAAAACCATGATCCGAAGCTTTCGTCATCGAGGGCTCAGGCGGATGTATGAGCGCGGAGATGTGGGCAGGGTGGGGTCCGATCTCACAGACCGTGTCGCGCTGGCGCTGGCCGATCTTGACGATGCCCGCAAGCCTTCGGACCTTGATCTGCCTGGCTACCGACTTCACCCGCTGAAAGGCGATCTCGAGGGGTACTGGAGCATCTCGATCTCTGGAAACTGGCGAGTGACATTTCGCATTGAGGACGGCGACGCGTACGACGTCGACCTGACCGACTACCACTAATGGGAGGCTTGAGTATGGCGATGATCGATCCTCCGCATCCCGGACGCAGCATCCGCGAGAACTGTCTGGAACCGCTCGGTTTGAGCGTGACCGAAGCGGCGCGGGTGCTGGGCGTCGCCCGGCACACCTTGTCTCGGGTTCTCAACGGCCACGCGGCAATCTCTCCGGAGATGGCGCTCCGGCTAGAGAAGGCGGGCTGGTCGAATGCCGAGTTCTGGCTGCGACGCCAGACTACCTACGATCTCGTGCAGGCACGCAAGGACCAGGACCGGATCCATGCCCAACGATACCGGCCGCAGCCAGAGGTGTGAGGGCTCCGATTTGAAGCAACAACGCCCGCAGCAACTGCTCCGGCGCAATCGAAGGCCGCCCCGTGTGCGAGTACATCGCCTCAAACTCCTGCGTCAGCCCTTCAAGCGCCGTGTTCACCATCTTCCGTATCGCTCGCAACGGATGGTCTCCCGGTACTCGCCCCTCTGGCGATACGTAGCTGAACATCCCTTCCTGACGCGGATCCGTTCCTCTCATCGCTTACTTCCTGTGGCTACGAATATGATACTTACTATCCGTGTCAGGCGGAGTTTTTCAACAGCCTGCCAGAGGGGAGGTAAGGTAGTGTAGGCGACTATCTTCGGCAGATAAGGGCAGCCATCGAGCCTCTAGTCCAGGCCGGCCTCATGCTGCCCGAGGATACCGACACGCTGGTGGACGACTGTCGGATGGCGTATTTGGATTCTTTTGACGACGATTCAGGTTAACTTGAGTGTCATTGCGATCACAGAGATGAACTGATATGGGTACCCATATTGGATAATACGGGAAGCAAAATGAAGACCACCATTGAGCTATCGGATGAGCTCGCCAACGCAGCGAAGACCTATGCTGCCGAGCACAAGATTACGTTGCGTTCGTTGGTCGAGCGGGGATTGCGCGAGGTCATGCGCGTGGATCACCAACGGAGCGGCTTCAAGCTCCGAGACGCAAGCGTCGGCGGGCGGGGTTTGCAGGCCGAATTCCGTGATGCGGACTGGTCGCGCATCAGGGATGCAGTGTACAAAGGCCGGGGAAGTTGATCGCAACGGACACCAACATCCTTGTCTACGCGCACCGCACGGATTCGGAGTGGCATGAGCGGGCCAAGTCCTGCATCGAGTCCCTGGCTGAGGGACGCGTGGCATGGGGCATACCCTGGCCGTGCGTTCACGAGTTTATGACCATTGCGACCCACCCCAGGATCTACGATCCGCCGTCGAGCATCACCGAGGCCGTCGATCAGGTCGATGTTTGGCTTGAATCCCCCGTTGCCGTGTTGTTGCACGAAGGTGCCGAACACTGGGACTTACTGAAACGGCAGGTTCTGGCAGGTCAAGTGAAAGGCCCCATGGTTCATGATGCCAGGATAGCCACGATGTGTGTGAGCCACGGCGTCACCGAGCTTTGGACAGCCGACCGTGACTTCAGTCGCTTTCCGAGCGTTCCGACGCGCAATCCGTTGCTCGGTTAGCCCATCTTTAACACGGGAGTGGGGGATTTTGGCAGTTTGCGGGGTGGGCAGTTAGCTAAGGTATTGATTTCATTGAGTTGAGGTTCCGGGTGGTACAATGTAGTGCCATACTAAGTCATATTCTCTTGCATTGGAGCATGTCACACAAAAGACCTGTTATAGGGTTTTGTGAGAAACTCGGGCATGAGTGAGAAAGGAAAAGAAGCAGGGAAAGTGCCCCCGGCGGGCTTCATCTCGCATGTAGCCCAGGCTCTTGATGCCCGCCGCTATCCCCGGATTCGCCGCGCTCCAGGCCGCCGGATCATCCAACGGGCACCCATCTGGCCCCCGGTACAGGTGCAGGGCCACGGCCGGGTCATCGGCCCGGTCGATCAGTTCCTTTGTGAACGGCGCGTCCCCCTGGATACTCAAGGCAATGAACCGGCCATCCTCCGCGCTCGTGCTGGACCTCATGCCGTTGACTAGCGCCCGGTCCCGCTCCTGGAACAAGCCCGATTCGTCGATGATGGCGTCATCAAGGCCCGATGCATGGCCGGCCGACTTGTCCGTGCTCAGGATGTCAACGGACCCCGTAGGGGACTCCACCCGGCCAGGGGCAGGGGACCGGCGGAACACGAGACCATCAAGGGCGGACGCAGACGCTATGGCCTCCATCTGCGCTTTCAACTCCCCGGCTTTTCCTTGTTGACGGAACAGACCCCGGCCCGGTAGCCGGGAACCCGTAGGGGACCCACCAGCTGGCCCAACAGGTAGACCGCGACAATGGCGCTCTTGGCGTTCTTGCGGCCGATGCAAAGGAACGATTCCCGATGGGTCAGCGCGTCCCGGATGAACTCCACGCCGTAGTCCGGCAACGCCAGGGGATCCCTGGCCCGTGGATGGCCGGACGGCACCTTCAACACGTCCCGACTCCATGTCGTCAAGGCGCCGGCAGGGTCAGACGGAAACGGCGGGATCACCGCCGGTGCTGTCCACCGTTTGGCCCGGTGACGTCGTACCGCTTCGGCGCGTTTCGCCCGGTCTTTGTATGGCAACTAAAACCCCGTTTCTCATTGACACCGGATGTAGCGGCGTGACACGTTGTTTACGTTCGAACGAGGCTTGTCATGCCAACGCTGGGCAAGGCGTGTTGAGGTGAGTCAAGGCAAGTCAGGGCAAGTCAGGGCAAGCTGCAGAAACACCTGGTTGGCACCGTGCTAACCAGGTGTTTCTGTTTCTGACAGGGATTACGGGGATTACTCATCTCCGGTTTCCTGACCCGTAGGTCGGTACCGTGGCCTGAAACACGTATTGGCGGTACCATCAAGGCGCGAAGATGATTCCTTCCTCTGCGATGATTATTCGGCGCGCTGACTCAAGTTTCCCCATATCTGCCAAAGGTATGAGAACATCCAGGAACTTCCTCCAATTCGCCGAGGCCTCCCTTATCTCAAAATCGCTCACGAGCTTCCCGGTCGGAATCACAGCGCAGGGGATCCCCAAATCGTTTAGCTTGAGGAATACAGACGTTACTTCGGAATGAACCCATTCGAAAGGGTTTGGTTCCCTTAGGACGTTGCGCATCAATTGGCGCAAAGCCCGCAACTCTGCTCGCAAGTTCTGGAACTGCTCAATCTCGGCCTCTCGGGCACGCCGTTTCGCGGTGATCAAATGCTTGATGCCCGCCCAATTGATAAGAATCAACAATCCAGTGCCCCAGACTGCAAAGATAATGGAGAGATCGGGACCTATGGACCGCCAGTCGCTGATCATTTCCTTCTCGGGCACGGGCAATGACCAGGTCTTGATGTAGTCAACGTAGAATTTGATTGTGGGGCCGGTGAGAAAAAGACTCCACAGCCATTTCGATAACAGCCATTTCGATAACTTCATGCTCCCAAACTAACGGGGCGTCCTCTTTGCTGTCAATTGTCAACCACATTGACTTCATCCGCGCATACCAATACCTTTCTGCCCTAAAGCCTCCCTCTGACGGTTGGCTTTGGTCCCTTGCTCGGGGAAGGCGGCTCGTCGGCTCCATCCGGCGGGCCGTCTGCGTACTTGGTCCCCTTCCGTGTCACCCTTCACGGCCACACCCGGTTAGCAGCCGGATGTGCGCTGCCTTACGGCGGTCCTTACAAGACACCCGCACGCCGGTGGAACGGCATGTGGGCACCGGGGCGGCAGGTCGGCCTCGGCCGACGCTCGCCGAGACGGGGTGAGTAACGACCGGAGCCGGGATGTTCCTCGCGTCGCGAGCCCTCGGGTGGCCCATCTTCCAGCCGTGGGGCCATAGCGCCGTGCGCGCGTCTCGCACCGGGTTGAACCGCCGGATCCTAGAACGTCGCGCGGGTAGTGCCCCATGCCGATCCGGTGTTACCGGCGTCGTCACTGTTATTGGAAGTCGATTGCGCCTTAACGGGTGGGAGTGCCCCCGGCGAGACTTGAACTCACGACACCAGGATTAGGAATCCTGTGCTCTATCCTACTGAGCTACGGGGGCGTATAGGGAGAGTCCCACGGCGTCTCCGGTCTGCGTAAGCAAGAGCCGGAAATGGGCGGCGCGTGGGGGCTTTCTGACACGGCCGGCTGCGGCTTGTCAAACGATTTCCGAAGTGCCGGGTACGCGCCTCCCTTGTTCTACGCGTCCAGCGGCACCTTCATCCCGCGCTGGACCCCGGGTCGGGCGCCGATGGTGCCGAACCAGCGCTTGACCTGAGGGAAGTCGGACAGATCCACCTGATGTCTCTCGTGCCGGCCCACCCAGGGGTAGGTGGCGATGTCCGCCACCGAGTATTCGCCGGCCAGGTACACGTGGTCGGAGAGGCGTTTCTCCATCACTCCGTAGAGGCGGCGGGCTTCGTTCTTGTACCGGTCGATGGCGTAGGGGACCTGCTCCTTGGCGCCGATGAAATGGTGCGCCTGGCCGAACATGGGCCCTACCCCACCCATCTGGAACATGAGCCACTGCATGACGTCGTAGCGCGCCCGGGATTCCTCGGGCAGGAACCGGCCGCCGGCCTTCTCCGAGAGGTAAAGCAGGATGGCGCCGGACTCGAACAGGCTGTAGGGGCCGCCGCCGGGGCCGTCCTGGTCGACGATGGCCGGGATCTTGTTGTTGGGGCTGATGGCGAGGAAATCGGGCGCGAACTGCTCGTCCTTGCCGATGTTGATGAGATGCACTTCGTACGGCATCTCCAACTCTTCCAGCATGACGGATACCTTGCGGCCGTTGGGAGTTCTCCACGTATACAGATCGATCATGATGCCTCCTTGGGGTGTATCTTGACTCGCTTGGCGGTCCAAGGCAACGGCAGGCGCCGTCGCTTGCTGAACCGGCCGACGGCGAGTCCGGCTAAAACCACGAAAATGAACAGGAGAACCGGCCACACGCGGATGACGAGGGACGGCGTGGCCGACTCCACCTCGACGGTTCGCGCGACCTCCGTCGCCCGTAGCCGGCCCGGGGCAGTCGCCCTGGCCAGCACTCGGTGGGGCGAGGCGTCGGTGAACTGGAACGCCAGATCGAGGGTGCCGTCCGTGGGCACGCGTTTAAGGGTGAAGATCTCCTTGCCCTTCTCAAGCTGCACCACTCTCAGGGTCACCGTGGCCGGCACGGGTTCTCCGGTGCCGGGGTCGATGCCGCGCCATCGTAGGGGGCTCGGGTGGCCCACACGGGGCGGCGCGACTGTCAACTCCCCTTTCAACCCGGCAGTTGGGTTGGTATCCGCGCTGAGGCCCCGGTTCAAACCGGCGCCATACAGGAGCGTGATCATGAGAACTGCCGCCATCCCCGCCGGAGCGGAGAAGATCCTGCCCGCGATGAACCCCAGGAGGAAGAGCGCGGCGACGAAACCGGCGAGAAAGGCTGTTTTCGCGCGGTTGGCGGGCACCTGGATCGCGAAGGACCGTTCGAGCCGGCGCCCTTGTCCGTCCGTGGCGCTTACGTCGAGCCGGTACTCACCCCGAATGGGAAACACGTAGTCCCAGGAAAGCGTTCCGGTCACGTTGGCGAGGTTCATGTCGATGAGACGGGTTCCCTCGATCAGCGGGAAGTCGGAGGAGACGAGCGTGCCGGGTGGCGGCGCCGTGAGTCGGACGGAGAGGTCTACCGGACCGCGGGGCCTCTCCCCGGCTCCGTCAACGTCGATGGTGATGGTGGCCGGGTCCTTCAGGGGACGCAGCAGGGTCGTGTCGGGTGAAACCTGGACCCTGATCGCGTTGTTGGCCACCTGGGCCGCGACAGGCCTTGCGAGACTCGCGGACAACAGAACCGCGGGCACCAGAAACAGCAGACGGAAAACGACGGGGATACGCCTCCCGGGGCCCGATGAGAAAGGATGCGCAAGTCGACCCGCGGGTCGTGCTCTGGATGGGTCGAATGGGATGCTGGCTAGTGGCACGGAACAACGGCCAGCGCGTGACGGAAGTCATGCATGGCGTCGTGGACGGGAGGATAGGCGGCGGCCAGACTCACGTACAAGAGGACGCCCACCACGGCCATGAAAGCCGCGGATCTGAGGTAAAACGATAGTCCCTCGGACATCACCCAGGTGAGTCCGGATGCGGCGCTTCGAGTCAGCAGGGCTGTACGTTCCATCATGGCGATGATTCCTACGCCAGGGCCGCAATGCTTGTCAAGGATTGTCCGGACGAGGGCGCGTTGCTCTTCCTCGCGTGGTGCACGCCACGGGGGCGACCGCGGTCGCCCCTACACGTCGTCGCACCTTGCCGACGACCAAAATGCCCTCGCATCTTCACAACCGTATTTGTGAGACACCACACCAGGGAGGCAAGGAATCGCTCAGGTTCTAAGCCCGAATGCACGCGACCCGGTGACCCCTTCTCTTCTCCACCAGCGGAATGGACTGCTCGGTGCACTCCGCGATGCGGAGGGGGCAACGAGACGCGAAACGACAGCCCGGACCGGGGTTCAACGGCACTGCGGGCTCACCCTCGAGCGGCCGCAATTGACCCGGGTGGCCAATCCGCGGGCGGGAGTCGAGAAGAGCCTTGGTGTAGGGGTGCAGGGGGCGCTGCATCACGGCATCCGTTGAGCCTTCTTCCATGATCTTGCCGCCGTACATCACCGCGATCCGGTCGGACACGTATTCGGCGACGTTGAGATCATGGGTGATGAAGACCATCGTGAGCCGAAATCTTGTCCTGAGGTCCTGGAGAAGCGCCAGGACCTGGGCCTGGATGGACACGTCCAACGACGAGACGGGCTCGTCCGCAAGAATCAGCGAAGGCTCCGTGGCCAGAGCTCTGGCAATGGCGATTCGCTGCCGTTGGCCTCCACTGAACTCGTGCGGATAGCGTTCCAGATGCTGCGAAGACAACCCCACCTGCTCAAGCAAATGGACGACGCGTTCTCGCCGCGCTTCTCCGCGGAGACCGAAATGGATCGTCAATGCCCTGCCGATGATCATCTCGGTGCGCATGCGAGGATTCAGGGAAGAGAAAGGGTCCTGGAAGATGAACTGGATGTCCTTGCGCAGCGCCTTCATTTCGCTGGGCGACGCCTTCATGATATCGCGGCCCGCGAGGGTCACGTCGCCGGACATCACCGGCAACAACCGCGCGATGAGCTTGGCCGTGGTGGACTTGCCCGAGCCACTCTCCCCCACCAGGCCCATGGTCTCGCCCTCGCCAACGTCGAACGAAACCCCATCCACCGCCTTTACGGTCCGCGGACCATACAGGAGGCGTCGAGCCGCCCCTCCGCTCACGTCGAAATACTTGACCAGTTCGTAAACGCTGAGCAGAGGCAGAGTATTATCCGCCGTGTTGAGAGCCTCCATCACAACGGTTCAACTTCTACGCCGGTCATGTTCCCGCGGCCCCCAACGGATAGTGGCATGCATAAAGATGCCCTCGCTCGACTGGCGTACCGGCCGGCGACCGGGTCAGCGCCGGGGTATCCCGATTGCATCGCGCCCGGGCGTAGCCACAACGCGGGTGGAAGCGGCACCCGGGCGGCGGTTCTCGCAGATCGAAGATGGTACCGGGGATGCCCTGTAACGGCTGCCCCCGTTGGGGGATGGAGTTGATGAGCCCGGCCGTGTACGGGTGTTTGGGGGCGGTGAATATCGCATCCGTACTACCCACTTCCATCAACTGGGCTCCGTAGAGAACCGCTGCTCGCGTGCAAAGCTCCGACACCACGGCTAGATCATGGGAGATAAACAGGAGCGCCAAGTCCAGGTCCCGCTGAAGTTCCCCGAGCAGGGACAGGATCTGGGCCTGGATCGTAACGTCAACCGCGGTTGTGGGTTCGTCGGCGATCAGCAGTGACGGCCGGCAGGCCAGCGCAGCGGCGATCGTCACCCGCTGGCGCATCCCGCCGCTGAATTCGTGCGGGTATTTGTTGTACATTTCCCGGGCGCCGGGCAACTTGACACGCTCGAACATTTCGATGGTCCTGCGCCGTGCTTCCGCGGAGCCCAAGTGAAGGTGATGGCGATACACTTCCGCCACCTGTTCGCCTACGGTGTAACCCGGATTGAGGCTGGTCATCGGCTCCTGGAACACCATGCCGATCCTTCGCCCGCGAATGGACTGCATGGCAGACTCGCTCTTGGTCACGAGATCCTCGCCGTCCAGCCAGATGTGGCCGCGCATGATTCTGGCCGATGGATCGAGCAGGCGCATGATGGACAAAGCCGTCACCGTCTTGCCCGACCCCGATTCCCCCACGAGGCCCAGGGCCTCACCGGCATCGATGGTAAACGAGACGTCATCCACGGCCCGGAGACTCTCATCTCCAAGGTCGAAGTCCACGGTAAGGTTCTGGACGTCGAGCAGGGCCATCAGCGCGCCCCTCGGCGCCGGGTCCGGGGATCCAGGTGGTCCCGTATGGCATCACCGATCAGCACGAAACTCAGCACGGTCAGCGCCAGGGCCCCGCCGGGGAATATCGCAAGCCAAGGGGCCTCTTCCAGCCATTGTTGCGCATCGTTCAGCAGACCGCCCCAACTGATGGTGGGCGGCACCAGGCCGAGGCCCAGGAAGCTCAGGGAAGCTTCCACGCTGACCGCGCTCGCGAAGTCCAGCGTCACCTGCACGGCCAGGGGCGGAAGCACATTGGGCAGGATGTAGAGGAACAGGATGGCCAGCCGTCCTTCACCCACGGCATGCGCGGCCTCGACGTATTCCCTCTCCTTCTGGTCGAGTACGCTGCCGCGCACGATCCGCGCATAGCGCGGGATCGAGCTGAACGCAATGGCGAACCACAGTGACACGACCGACGGCCCGAGCAGGACGATCAGGACAATCGCCAGGAGTCGGGCCGGGAACGCGATGATCGCGTCCATGAACCTCTGGGTCACGTCATCTGCAATGCCCCCGACGTAGCTCGTGACCGCTCCGAGCGGAGCGCCGATGACCAGGGCCAGCAAAGCCGCGCCGATAGCCACCCTGAAACTGATGGACGCGCCGGCGGCGACCCGGGCCATCAGGTCTCTTCCGCTTCGGTCCGTGCCCATCCAATGAGACCAACTCGGGCCGGCGAATCTGTTCTTGAGATCCGGCTGATGGGGGTCGTATGGAATGAGCCGCGGTCCGGCGAACGCCGCGAACAGCATGAGCGCGAGCAGGATCATGCCCACCATGGCGCGCCGGTCACGAAGGAAGAACGCGGCTACGCGGCGAATCCGCGTCTCTCTGCGCCACGGCGACGCCGTACGCTGTGCACCGGGAGCGACATCCACTGGAGTGGTGTTCATCGACCCGCCATCGTTGAAAGAAATGCAGCCGTCTCGGACTCCGTGCTACGCCGTCGTGTACCGTATCCGCGGGTTCAAGTACGCATAGATCAGGTCCACGAAGAAATTGACTATCACCACCAGCACCACCATCCAGAGAACAACCGCCTGAATGATCGGAAAGTCGCGGGCGTATATCGCTTCGATCAGCAGGCGGGAGAGGCCGGGGTAGCTGAAAAGCGTTTCGATGATGGTGGAGCCCCCCAACAAGCGGGCCGTATTCAGGCCCACCACGGTCACCGTGGCTATCAGCGAATTCTTGAGCACGTGCTTCCAGATCACCAGTTGGCCCGGCAACCCTTTGGCTCGCGCCGTCCGGACATAGTCTTGATGCAGTTGGTCGAGGAAGTCCGTCCGTTGGAACCTGAGGATGCTGGCCGCCACGTCGAGTCCCAGCACGGTCGCGGGCAGGATCAGGTGCTTCACGAACCTCAGAAAGTCGTCCTGGGGAGCCACGTAGCCGATGGAGGGGAGCCAACCCAGGTAGATGGCGAACACCAGGATCACGATCATGCCGAACCAGAACCCCGGTACGCTGACCCCGAACAGCACGAAGCCGGACGCCAAGTGATCGACCCAGGTGTCGTTTTTCACGGCCGCCCATACACCGAAGGGTACCGAGATAACGATGGCGATGACCATGGCGGATGTTCCGAGGTATAGGGTGGCGGGTACTCTGGACAACACGACGTCAATCACCGGAACCCGGAAGACGACGGACTTTCCGAAATCTCCCTGCAACGCATCGCCCAGCCAATAGAGGTATTGAATCGGTACCGGACGATCCAGGCGAAGCTCCTTAAACATCCGGTCGTAGATCTCGTGGGGCACCGCGGTGACGTCGTCGGCGTAGTAGCCGAGCATGCTCAAAACGGGATCACCGGGAATGATGATGATCAGGACGAAGACCGCCACCGTCACGAGCAGGACGGTGGGAATCATCTGGAGAGCGCGGAGAAGCGTATAGCGGATCATTTGCTTCGTGGGGGCTGCCGCGGCTCTTCACCCGCGGCGGCCCCCACTATCATGACGAACGCAAAGCCGTTACGTTCTCGTGACGAAAGCCGTTACTTTTCGATCCAGGTCCGATGGAGCCCCCCCAGGGCGTTCCGGTACTCCTGGCCGGGTCCACGCTGCCAGTCCTTGACCTTGTCCCGCCAGCCGAAGTTGCGATTGTTCGACCACCCTATCCCGTACTGCATCATCTCGTCCGCGAACACGAACTTGACGATTTCGCCGTAGATTCTGACTCGTTCGGCGCGGTCCGAAGCCGTGGGATAGGAGGAGATCAGGGCGTCACGGGCCGGGTCGCAGAATCCCGTGCGCGAACGGCGCACCTTGCCCTTTTCGCACACGTAGTTGATCGTCTCTTCCAGCCCCGGTTCACCCCTGAAACGGCCGCTCGACATCAGCAGGCTGAAATCCCCCTTGCCGAGGCGTTCATAGAAGATGGTCGACTCCACCGGAGCCATCTTGATATTGAGGCCCGCCTCCGCCGCCTGACGCACGATGGCTTCGCCAAGGGCAACCTCCTGCCCCAGCGTCATGTTGAGCGACAAAGGCTCACCGTTGTATCCGGCCTCCTTGAGCAACTGGCGCGCGCGCTTGACGTCCCTTTCGTAGGAGGGAAGCTTGGCGGCACCCGAGCGGAGCCAGTCCGAGTCGGGAGGCACGGCGAGAGGAAGGGGATCACCGACACCGAGGAAGCCCTCCTCGACCGTGGCTTCCCGGTCAAGTGAAAGGATGATGGCTTCCCGGACGCGCTTGTCGCCGGTCCACTTCGCCTTGGTATTGAAGTAGAGCTGCCGAAAGCCGGCACCCCCGACAGCCCTGGTCTTGATGCCCGTGATCCTGCCCTTCTTCACCCTTTCCGCGAACGATGGCCTCAGACGGTCCGCCATGTCCACGTCGCCGGCGCGCAACGCGTTCTGCCGGGCGGCCTTGTTCGTGACGATCCGGAACCTGAGCCCTTCCAGGTACGGCGCCCCGCCCCAGTAATCATCGAACCGCTTGAATTCCACCGCCGTTCCCGGCGTCCAGTTCACGAACTGGAAGGGGCCGGTGCCCGGCGGAGGATTGCCTTCGATCACCCCTACCTTGCTGCCCAGCGAGTTCTTCGGAACGATCGTGCCGTTCTGGATGCTGCTGAGCACGTGGGGGAAGAGCGCCCGCGGTCCCACCATTTGAAACTTGACCGTGTACGGGTCGACGGCCTCCACCTTGGCGATGTTGTCGGACAACACGGTGTTGGCGTAAGCGCCGTTGGCCGGGTTCAGTATGTAGTTGTAGCACCAGACCCAGTCAGCGGACGTCATTTCGGTTCCATTGTGGAACTTGACGCCACGCCTCAGCCGGAAAGTCCACTCGCTGGCGTCGGCGTTGGGTTCCCAGCTCTCCGCCAGGATGCCGTGCAGTTTGCCGGTGAGGTCATACATCGTGACCGGTTCCCACATCATCATCTTGATGAACTCGTCGACCGAGGTCACCCGCGTGTACGGATGCTTGGTGTTCATGTCCTTGGAGCTGCCGACGATGAGGGTCCCGCCCTGGCGCTGCTCCCACGCCTCCGGCTTCGAGGCGGCGGTGCCCGTGACCGGCGTGGCCAGGGCCAACGCGGCGACAGCAACGAGCCATACCCCGAGCAAGCCTACGGAAAAGAAATGGCTGCGTTTACGAAGATTCATCTTTCACCTCCCTGGTCCGGTAGTCCTTCGACGGTAGCTCGAGCCCGTTTTCGCCCGGCCGTAGCCCCTCCGTCAAGCACCAATGTCGCCCCTGTCATGTATCCGGCTTCCGCGGATGCGAGATAGATCACCAGGGAAGCCACGTCATCGATGGTACCGCCGCGACCCACGGGTATGTGGGCCGTGTTACCGCCGCCTTCGGTCCGATGCTGGATGGAACCCGGGCTGATACAGTTCACCGTAATTCCGAAGGGTCCGGCCTCGAGGGCCAGCACCCTTGTCAGCATGGCGAGCGCAGCCTTGGTGACCGCGTAGGCTCCACCGCCGACGTACGGGGAAACACCGCTGACCGATCCGATATTCACGATGGTCCCCGCGCCCTGCTCCTTCATGTGTGGCAAGGCCAGCTTGCTGCAGAGGAAGGCCCCTGTGACGTTTACCCGGAAAGCTTCATTCCAGGCCGTGACGTCCATCTCTTCAATGGTGGCCGTAGGGTGAATGGCGGCGTTGTTGCACAACAGATCGATCCGGCCGAAGCGCCCAACGGCTGTTTCGATCGCCTTGGCGGAGCCCGCTTCCGTCCCGATGTCCGCTTCAACCACCACCGTTCGATCCTGGTGATCGTTCAAGGCCGCCACCGCATCCGCGCAGGCGGCCGCGCTCCAGTCCGCCGCCACCACCGCCATGCCTTCCTCCGCCAATCGGCGAGCGATACCCAGCCCGATACCACTCGCCCCGCCCGTTACCAATGCGACTCGCTCGCTGCTCTCCAAGCTCGTCCTCCCCGCACGTCACCCGGTCTCGTAGGACATGATCTCGATGAGGTTGTCATCGGGATCCCGGATGTACACGCTGGTCGCTCGCCCCCTGCCCCCGGACCGGGGTGACGGTCCCGAACGCACGGGTATGTCGTTCTCCTTCAGGAAATCCAGGATGTCCTGCACCGTCCCATCCCACGAAAGACAGAAGTCCATGGACCCCGGAGCATAGTTGGGAGCTCCCGAGGGGCTCTCGATCTCGTAACGATCGGCCGCATAGAACTTGATGAGCTGCGTGTCGTTTACCCGGAACACGGGCCGGGCCGACTCCCCTCCCGCCTTGGATTGCCAGCTCTCCTTGAGACCCAACTTGCGGTAGAAGGCAACCGACTCGTCCATGTCCTTGACGATGATGACCCAATGATCGATGGCCGAGATGCCCATCATTGCCTCGTTTTCCGAAATCGCTGAAACCGCTATTCCTCGCCGAGATAGAGCTTCATGCCGTTGTCCCGTGTGACCTTCCGTACCAGAGCCTCGTCCACTTGTGCGAAGTCTTTCTGCACGGTCTCGTGTGACCGCGGCCACACGGAATCACCATGGGGATAGTCGGAGGCCCACAGTGCGTTGTCCACGCCAACGTCCTCCAGGAGCTTTATGCCAATGGGATCTGTCTGAAAGGTCGCGTAGACCTGGCGCCGGTAGTAGTCGGACGGAAGCATATCCAGTACTGCCGCGTCACCCCCTCTGCCCTTGTTCATCCGGACCTCGTACTCCCAGTCCATCCGATCGACAACAAAGGGAATCCAGCCGATGGAACTTTCGCCCAGTACCACCCTGAGCTTTGGGTGGCGATGCAGTATCCCCGACATGACCACCGAAACGAGCACCTCGTCGAGCTGAATCGGCGCCACCGTCGTGGAAGTGGTCTGGACGCCGCGCCCCGGAGGTTTCTCTCCCTGGGTGCTCCACTGACCGCCGCCGACGTGGAAGGAGACCGGGAGACCGGTATCCTCCGCGGCGTCCCACAGCGGTTCCCACACTGCGTCCCAGATTTTCTTTTCCGCCATGAACGCCTGGAACTGCACTCCCTTCAATCCAAGTCTCGCGCAGTTGTACAGCTCATCGATCGCTGCCTCGATGCTATGAGTCGGGACCCACCCCAGTCCGATGAGACGATCGGGTGCGGCACTGCAGAAGTCCGACGTCCATTCGTTGTAGGCCCGGGTTACCACGGAGTTCAGATCCGGGTCCTTGCCCCCGAAACCTCTCGTGAGTCCCCCGTACAACACCTGCGCTTCCACGCCGTCCCGATCCATATCGGCCAAACGGAGCTCGGGCGTCGTGGGACGCCACTTTCCCACTTCGTGTTCCACTGGCGTGCCCCAATGCCCGAACGTAGTTGTGACCACCCCATTCTTTTGTTGCGGGGACCCCAATAGGGCACCATCCATCTCCCAGTGCAAATCCGTTGCGGTCTCGACAAGGCGCGGAGCGCGGTCACGATACGCGGCCGGAACCCGTTTCTGCCAAAGGTCTCCGGGAAGGAATGGGAGGTCTACATGGTCATCCGAAGAGAACATCTTCCAATCAGGCATTCCGATTCTCCCTGGTCCTGCGCATCTTGCTATCGATTTGTATGTTACGGGCCACTAGATCCAACGTTCCGCATCAAGCGCGGGACGATCCGGATACTCCGCTGCCATGGCCGTGACGCTGGGGTGCCCCATGACGCCCAGCCGATCTCCATCGTGCAGGACCTTCCCGTCCACCTTCAGAGTGGAGCCTCGGAGTTCCGGCGCCGCGTGGAGACAGTAGGGGAAATCATCGTTGTACCGGTGGTTGCCCAAGTGCAGGTGAATGCTGGAGGGGTGAAAGGAATGGAGGAACTCGCGGTATTCTTCGTTGGGACACAGCGTGGGACGAATCCGGGCCGCCGGGTGAATGCCGCCGTGTGGCGCGCGCATCTCGTAAGCGTGATCCTCTCCCAGCACTTTCGCGAGCTCGACGTAAAACGCCTGGAGTATCCCGGCCTCCGCACCGCCCTCGAATTTGACGATGTGGTTCTCTTGAATCGTGACGGTCACGGGACGGTCAAAACTCGGAGGGACCCCGATATCCCGAGCCCATGCGGGCAGCATCCGGTCGAACACGAGCTCACCCTGCATGTCGACGGGGTTGATGGCGGGATAGATGCCCTCGGGGAAGGAACCCCTGCGGCCGCGCGGCGCCGTATAGCTGCCCCAATTCGACGTTGCCGGCCCTACGGTGCCTTCCAGATGAGTTCCGTTGGGGTTGGTCAACTCCCAGCGAGCCCCCGCATGGATCAGCTCCGCGGTACGCAAACGCAACTCGGTTACCAACGCATGCGGCGTACGCGCCCAGGCTGTTGAAAGAAGGCCGGCCGTCGTGGCCATGTTGCGTACGAAGGCGACCTTGGTTTCGGCCAGAAGCTCCGGCCATTCCTTCAGTTCTTCCTCGGTGGAGAAATCCAGCACATGGCTGATGAGCATGTCCGCGCCGCGCATCACCGATTTCACGGGGTCGGGGATACGCCACACTGTTTCACGGGTAGGGATGTCCGGCCAAACCACAGTACGGCGCACGGGAAGGTCCACCCACATCACCGTGGCGTACGCGCCACGGGCCTGAACGCCCTGCTGGATCCAGCCGATGGCGGTTTCATCGACGACGTTGGTTCCGCCGTAGAGGCCATCCACGGCCGCGAGAATCACGACATGCTGATCACGCTGTACGGCTGCACAATCATCCAGAAGGTTGTCGACGGCCTGGGCTGCTGCGCGGGGAATGGGTTGAGTCGCTCCCATGATTCGTCCCTTTCATGCCGTTGTGACAACGAATACGTGTACCCTAATGAAAGGATCCGTTTGAGCTTCATCGACCAAGCCGGTTAGTCGATGGACCCCTATCACAGCCCGACAATCGAATACAACCTGCATCCAACAACAGGAAAGCCTCCATCCCGCCGCGCCAGGATAGTGTTTTCCAATACGGAGATGAGCCTGAAGGGAGGTAGGGAAAGGGAGTAGGGCCTAGCCTGATTCAGGGGGTTGAAATTTTGGGTGTTATGGTAGTTGGAGGTGGCGGATGAAGCAAGGGGAGGATGGTACCGTCACGGGATTGTGAGGTAGCGGGGGAGGGAGGATGGGGGATTTGGAGGATGGCGGAGGGGCGACGGCGGAGCGTCGCCCCTTGATGACGGAGAGAGAGGGGGGGGAGGGGGTTCAGGCGGCGGCGGGAGCGGCTGGGTGGTCGATGAGGTGGAACAGTTGGTCGCGGGCGTCACTGACGGCCTTAGCGGCGTCGAGGTCTGAGCTGGCATAGGCTAGGGCGTCGAGTTTTGCGAAGGTGAGGTGGGGTTTGAGATAGTGGGAGGCGTTGGGCAGAGACTTGAGCTTTTCGTAGGGGGTGGTGACGTCGTGGTCCGGGTAGCGTTTTTTGATGCGGCCTTTGGGGTCGATGTGATCGACGGGGAAGAGGCAGGGGCGGTGGTAGTTCAAGAACGGGGAGAGGAGGTCTTGGGTGAAGTGGTTGACCTCGCGGGCGAAGCGCTTGGGGATGTGAGCGTAGCCCATGTATTTGCGCAGGACAGCGGCGTTTTTACCTTCGACCAAGGCATTGTCGTTGGAATGGCGGGGCCGGGACTTGGTGAACTGGCCGATGTGGAGCTTGTTGAGGAGGTTGGCGGTCTGGTGGTTGATGTATTCGGAGCCGTTGTCTGAGTGAAAGCCATGGACGGAGAAGGGATAGGCTGAGAGGAGGGCTTGGAGGACGGGGAGCAGGAAGCGCTCGGAGATGGCCTCGACGGTGCCCACGTGCTGCCATTGAGTCACTTGGTCCACGATGTTGATGTGGTACAGGCCCTTGCTGCCGTCGCGGTCGCCTTGATGGACGGTGTCGACACGCAGGAAGCCCGGGCGACCGTTGGGATCGGGCTTACGACGCTCGCCGATGGCCACTCGGGTAGGCTGGGTCTTGGTGAAGGTGGAGCGCCGGCACTGGTAGGTCTGGGACTGACGCAGGTTGTAGAGATGGCCGTTGGACAAGCGCGCCAGACGCTCGAAGCTCTCCTCCCCAAAGACCTCGAACTGGCGACGCATGACGGCTCGTGTAGCCGGCCCCGACATCTGGCCCAGGGTGGCATCCACCTGTGCCAAGAGCCGAATGTCGGCGGCCGTGTAGCGGCGCTCGAAGGGCTTGACCGGCGGCCTGCCCCGACGATCCTCCACCCGCCCGGTGTCCCGATGCTGGCGGATCAGCCGCGTCAATTGCGCCCTGGAAAGCCCCGTCATCTTGGCCAAGTAGGCCTTTACCCTGCCCTTGTCCGCCTTGCTCAGGCTGTGGTAGCGGAACTGCACTAGCGTACGCCGTGTGAATGCGTAGGCCGATTCCCGATCCACATGCTCGAAGTCTACTGCCTCGTTGCCCTCAACAAAGACGCCGACCTGCTCCAACGTCTGAAGCCGTTCCGTCTGCAATGTCACGATCATCCTCCCATCTTCCCTGATTTGCAGACCTCAGGCTCATCTCTCGTTGGATTCCTTACCTCCCCTCAGGCTCACTTCTCATTGGACAAGGCTAGGATTTGACAATCGGCTCGCCGCGTAAGAAACTGCCGGAATGAGTTTTCGCTACAAGCCGGGCGACCCGGTAAAGGTCTTGGACACGTTGACGCTGGGGCATCACATCCGCTCGCCCCAGTATCTAAGGGGGAAGAACGGCGTGGTGGCGGATGTCCGTGGGAGCTTCAAGGACCCGGAGTTGCTGTCCTTCGGCGAGGACGGTCTGCCGGAGGCGAATCTCTATTCCATCGAGTTCGATCTGGCCCACGTGTGGGACGACCGGCCCGCGCCCAAGGGTGCCAACAAGATCTACGCCGACATTTTCGAGCAGTGGCTGGAGCCGCGATAATACAGGAGAAACGTCATGGCCAAAGAAAAACAGGAAGTGAGCACGGAGCCCGCGGTCAGCGAGGAGCCCAGCTATTTCGAACGGCGCGCCCGCGCCACCGCCGACCTGTTGAAGGAAAAGGGCGTCCTGAGCGCCGATGAGGCGCGCAGCGTCAAACACGGCCACGATCACAGCCACGACGACGTGTTCGAGCAGCTCCACGCCAACAACCCCATCGACGTCACGGAGCACGAGCACACGACATTCGAAAAACAGGTGCTGGCCCTCGGCAACCTGCTGCGGGAGAAGGGCATCATCAGCACCGACGAGGTGCGGCGCAAGATCGACGAAAACGAGGGCGTATCACCGCATCAAGGCTCGCGGGTGGTGGCCAAGGCCTGGGTGGACCCGGAGTACAAGAAGCGCCTGTTCGAGGACGGCATCGCGGCGGCCGAAGAGCTCGCCGTAGACATGTCCACCGCCAACCAGCTCATCGCCGTGGAGAACACCGATGACGTGCACCACGTGGTGGTGTGCACGCTGTGCTCGTGCTATCCGCGGCAACTCCTGGGCCAGCCCCCGGACTGGTACAAGAGCACCAACTACCGCACCCGCGTGGTGGTGGATCCCCGCCGGGTGCTGAAGGAAATGGGGCTGGAACTGCCCGAGTCCACCGAGGTACGGGTGGTGGACAGCACCGCCGAGACTCGCTACCTGGTCGTGCCCAAGCGTCCGGAGGGGACCGAGGGCTGGAGCGAGGAGCAACTGGCGGGTCTGGCAACTCGCAACAGCATGGTGGGCTGCTCCAATGCCCTCACTCCGCTGCAAAAAGAGATGATGGCCGATTGACCACGGGGAAAATGGTGGCCGATTGACCACGGGAAACGTGTAGGGGCGGGTTTCAAACCCGCCCGCGTCCGCATCGCAGAGAGAACGATTCGAAGGAGGCCGGCATGAGCGTTTTACAAAGTCTCAAGGAGCGTTGTGACCCTTCCCTGGCGGGGCTCATCGTGGTGGATGTTCAGAACGATTTCTGCAGCCCGGAGGGAGCTTGCGCCAAACGTGGCGTGGACATCAAGTCGGGCCTGGAAATGGTGCCCAACCTGTACAAGCTCATCGACGAGGCGCGGGAGGTAAGCCTGCCCATCATCTACATCCAGACCATCCACAGCGAGTGGACCGACACCGAGCCCTGGCTCAACCGCAAGCCCGGCGGCGCCGACACCGAGACCTGCCGCGAGGGCTCCTGGGGCGCCGATTTCTTCGACGGCATCGAGCCCAGGGCGGATGAGCGGGTAGTGATCAAGCACCGCTACAGCGCCTTCATCAACACCGACCTCGAAACGATCCTCAAGGCCAAGGGCATCGAGAGCGTCCTCCTGACCGGCGTGGCCACCAACGTATGCGTGGAAAGCACCATGCGGGACGCCTTCATGCTGGACTACTACGTCGCCATGGTGCATGACTGCATGGCTACTTCCGACCCGGTGCTCCATGAGGGCACGCTTGAGAACACCCGCCGCCAATTCGGCCTGGTAGCGTCCCACAAGGAAGTGATTGATACGTGGGAGGGATTGGAGCGGAACAAGAAAGCCGCTCCGGGATTCTAGTAGGGGCGGGTTTCAAACTTGGTCGTCTAGCGAGCTCCCTACAATTTTAGGTCCGCAACCATTTGAAAATAAATGACAAAACTGTTCTCTCGAAGAACCGGATAGTTCCTGCCAGGAACAATCAACACAAAGACAACACCGCGCACCGACGCAAACCCACATCGCCCGCCGCCTAGCAGGCTGTGTCGAAACCCCATCCGAGCGAGGCAATGACCCCCGAAATCGTCATTCCCGCGAAAGCGGGAATCCAGGCGGGGTGGAGTGGGGAAACGCCGCGTAGGGACCCCGCCAGGACCCCTGGATGTGCGGGCTACTCCGCGGCGGAAGCCGCAAGCTGGGCGGTGGCGCATGTGTCCGAACGAGAAGCGGTGTTCGGCCACGTCGATCTGCTGGCGGCCACGCTCGCGAGCGAGCCGGGGGCGGTGACGGTGGATGCCCCGCCCGCGCACCACCGCTGATACCGGCCGTCAGTCCAACTTGATTCCCAACTCCTCCAGCAGCGCCGCCGCGTCCGACTTGAAGCCCTCGTCGATGTCCTGATACAGGCTCTTGCCCTTGGTATCCGCGTCGACGATGAGCGGACCCAACCCGTCCACCTCCACGATCCACATGGCCTCGGGCCGACCCAGCTCAGGCCAGGCGCACTCGATGACCCGGACCACCCGCGAGGCGTATTCGTTGTAGTTGCCGGCGCACACCAGGTGAACGCAGCCGGAACGCTTGCAGAACTCATCCAGGCCTTCGAGCATCCCTTTACCAATGATCACCTTGAGACCTAATAAATCTACAGCTTTTTCGATCTTCTCGCGCCCGGCGAGCCAGCTCGGCATGGGCACCATGGCGATCATCTCGGTGTGGTCCGGCCCTTCCTTCACCAGCGGGCCGCTGTGGAACACGGTCTCGGCTCCGAGCTCCTTCAGGCGGGTGCGGACGCCCTGGCCTCCTTCGGGATCCAGCAACCGGTCGTAGGTCAGCGACCTGCAAGTGAACAGGCGTCCGCTGATGGTGACCGAGTCCCCCGCATCGAGATCACTCAGGGCTTCCTCGGTTATCGGGCTCTGCAGATGGACCGACTTCATGTCATCTTCCTCCCGGACCTTTGTGCAAACTATGCGGACGCTCCGGTCATTGCAAGCCGCCGAATGCGCGGGAGGCGAGGTAGGCGCCCAGCGCAAGGAGGGAAAGGAAGAATATTTTCCGGAACAATTGTTCGGAGAGCCTTTTCCGAATTCGTTGCCCCATGACCATCCCCGCCATCGCCGGCACCAGGGCCATGGTGGAAAGGATGCCGTGCTCGAGTCGAAGCAGGTTGTCGGCCTGAAGCGCGAACCCAAGGGCCAGCGTAGATACCGTGAAGAGCATTCCCATGGCCTGAATCAACGCGTCTCTCGAGAGGCCGAGCGCCTGAAGGAACATCACCCCAGGCACGACGAAGGACCCTGTCATTCCCGTCAGCACTCCGTTCACGAGTCCGGCCAACGCCCCCGCCCATCTTTCGTGACGGGCTTCGACCCGGAGTCGCAGCCCGGCCAGATTCGCGGCGGCGTACGCCACGAGCAGCAACCCGAGCAGCGCGGTCAGCAGTGAGTGATCGACGCGCGTCAACGCGGATGCTCCGAGCCGCACGGTGATCGTCGCTACGAGTAGAAACAGCCAGATCCGGCGTAGAAGGGACCGGCCGTGGCCGCCAACCGTCGCCTGCCAGATGTTGGTCACGAAGGATGGCACGAGAAGCACGGCCATGGCATTCGGCAGATTGATCGCCACCGCCAGAAGGGCGAGGCTGACGGTCGGAAGGCCAAGACCGATGACTCCCTTGACCGCGCCCGCGATCAGGAAAGTTCCGGCGATTGCGAGGATGGTTGCGGCGTCAAGCATCCCCGGCGGTTCACGATTCCCGGTCCATCCAACTCGACATCGGCAGGCTCTCTACCCGGCCGTCGGCATACATGCGCACCGTGGTCCGCCGCATGGCGGCGCACTGGAGGTAGACCGCCACGGGCAGGGTCGCCATGTGGCAGTAGGCCATCTCCAGGTGGACGTCGAAGGCCGAGGTGGAGCCGCCCATGCCCATGGGGCCGAGCTTCAGCCTGAGGATGTCGTCCATGAGTTGGTCTTCCAGCCGCGCCAGCTCCGGGTCGGGGTTGCGGTCGCCCACGGGTCTCAGGATGGCGGCTTCCTTGGCCATGCGCGTGCAGGTCTCGAAGGTGCCGCCCAGTCCCACGCCCACCAGGTTGGGCGAGCAGGTGGCGCCGAGGCGTACCAGGTTGATGGTGGACTCCACCACGAACTTCCGGACGCCCTTCTCACCCGCGGTGGGCGGCAGCACCGTGAACTTGCTGCCCACCAGCTCGGGACCGCCTCCGACCGCCACGTTGGTGATCTCCAGGTAGTCCGCGTCCGCGACCACCCGCACCTTGATGTCCGGGCAGCCCGGCCCCTGGTTGGTGTTGGGGTTGTGGCGCGTCAACGGATGGACCGCGTTGGGCCGCAGGGGAATGTCCGAGGTGACCTCGGCGCTGACCTCGCGCAGGGTACGCTCCAGCGCCTGGTAGCCGCCTTCGATCTCCGGGATCATCGCCGTCCCCAAGCCGACGTAGTAGGTCAGCAACCCGGTATCGGCGCAGAAGGGTATGCTCCGGGCCGAGGCGCTGGCCACCGCGTCCAGGTTGGCCTTGAGATGAGCCTTGCCCAACTCGCTGGTCTCCTTGTCGTGCTGCTCCTGTAGAAACGACTTGAAGTCCTCGGGCAGATCGTACTGATTTGTCTTCCACAACGCGGTAACCGTTTCCGCTATCGCCTGCTGGCTCAGCATCGTTCGTGCCTTTCCGCCCGCATGGGTTTGTCGGAGCCTTGATTCGGTAAGCACCTACAACAGGGGGATAAAATAGGCAATAGCCGGTTTGTCTCCGGTCTCCCCTCTCCCGAACCCTCCCGTTTGTGCCCGTTCTTGACAATCGCCATGGTCTTTTGCATGGTGTGAGGCCTTAAGGACAGCGTTTTTCTCACCAAGAAGGGAGTTCTCATGATACGTGCATTCGCGGCCGCGATTAAGGTTAGCGTGACCCTGGCTCTCGTCCTCGGGCTGTCGGGAACCGCGTGGAGTGTGGCAGATTTCTACAAGGGCAAGACCATCCGGTTCATCGTGGGACATGCGCCCGGCGGCGGATACGATGGCTATACCAGGACTGTGGCGCGCCATATCGGTAAACATTTTCCAGGAAGCCCCACGCCCGTCGTACAGAACCTGACCGGTGCCGGGGGTCTCATTGCCGGCAATTACATCTACAACAAGACGAAACCGGACGGCCTCACCGTCGGCGTCTGGAACAACCAGTTCGTGGTGCACGAAGCCCTGGGCAGCCGGCGGGTCCACTTCAAGGCGCGGAAGTTCGGTTGGGTCGGGGCTCCCGTCACCGGATGGCCGAGTTGCGCGGTGATGGGTTTCACCGGCATCAAGACCTATGATGATCTCGTCAAATCCGGGAAATCCATCAAGGTGGGCTCGGCGGGCGGCACCGGGACCAGTCTGCCGACGATCATCAACACGGTGACCGGCAAGAAGCTCTTCGATATCATTCCCGGATACCGGGGGACCGGCCCGGTGCGGCTGGCCATGCAGGGCAGAGAGCTGGGCGGGGTGTGCATGGCGTTCGAGTCCATGCGAGTGATGGGCCGGTCGATGCTCGATGCCGCGGGTGATGACAAGCTGATTCCCATCTTCGTCTACGGCAATCCGCCGGATCCGGAAGTTCGGAACATCCCGCGCATACGGGACCTCGTCAAAGGCAAGGACAACGAGGCCATGCTCAATGCCTGGGGCCTGCAATACAATTTCCAGCGTCCGCTGACGCTCCCTCCGGGAACGCCCAAGGACCGCATTGCCGCCTGGAGGAAAGCCTATGCCGCGACCCTCAAGGACCCGGCCTTGCTGGCAGACGCAAAGAAGTCCCGGTTGAATATCGTTTACGTATCTGGAGAGCAGATCGACGCTTACGTGGAAACCATCCTGACCATGTCCCCGGAGACCAAGGAGCGCCTCAGGTGGATGCTGCCGAAATGACCGTACGCGACCTCGATTGAAGTTTTCGGCAACCGTCCGGACGTAGCCCCCGTAGGGGCGGGTTTCAAACCCGCCCGCGCTCGTCGTCACGCCGAAACACGGTCGGTGTGGCCCGCGAGTTGATGCCAGGAACCGCCCCTTTTCGCCGGCAACGGAAAGGGGCGGTTTTGTATCCACCTTAAACCATGGCCACGGCGCGGCACGGCGCCCCGTCTCCCCCTTCGATCTTGATGGGAAAGGCGATCAGCGTGAACGTGCGCTGCCGGACCTTGTGCAGGTTGGCCAGATGCTCGATGAACGGGATACCCTTGCCCAGGAAGGTCCGGTGCACCGGGAAATCGCCGGGATGCGGCTCCCCCTTCCCCTGCACCTGGTCCTGGGGCGAGTCCAGAGCCAAGGCCTTGATACGCTTCGATACCAGCCAGCGCGCCAGCTCGGTGGTGATGAACGGATTGTCGAAGTAGTAGTTGGGGTCGCCGAACATCTTGCGGTTCCAGCCCGTGTGGAACACCACGATCCTTCCCTTGAGGTCCTGCTCCCGAAAGCCCGGTGAGGTGCGGACGTCCTCAATGGTGATGCCCGTCCTGGGCTTCACCTTGCGGCGCAGGTCGATCTTGACCGCGGGGCCCATGAAGCGCTCCAGCGGCATCTGGTCGATGGTCTTGCCGCCGGGAACGAAGTGATACGGCGGATCGCAGTGCGTCCCGGTGTGGATGCTGGCGTGCATCTCGGTGTTGGATCGCCCGTGGGTCTCGTGGGTGTGGATCGGGTGGAACGACAGGGTCGGATGCCCCGGCACCACGGTGACGTTGGTGGTCAGCGGCAGGCTCAGGTCGATGAGCTTCGGCATGGTTGACTCCTTGATGCCCGTCTGTGCCGGACGGGGCAATGGCGCGTGCGAGTGGAGCCGCCGTGACGCGCGTAGGTGACGGAGGGGATGATCCTGCCGGTGGTCATTGGAACAGTTCAGTATGGGTGCCGACACGTGTGAAATATACCGAACCGTTGGGACCGTCTGTATCGTCGATGCGATAAATCAGCAGGAAGTCGCCGCCCACATGGCATTCCCGGTGGTTCGCCCATTCGCCCTTCAGCGGGTGGTCCTGCCGTTCAGGACCGAGCGGAGCATCGTTGGCGATGAGAAGCAGCATGACCGCCTTCAGCCGCTTCATGTCGTATCGGCCGGAGCGCGAGAGGCGCTCCCAGTCCTTGAGGAATTCCCTGGCGTAGTCAACCCGGCGCGGCAGGTTGCTTCGTTTACTGGCCGCTGGCTTTTTCAAGTTCCGCAAACATCTCGTCCGCGCTTGCGAATCGCGCTTTGCGCGTCTTTACCATCTCGTCGACCTCGGCCATGGCCCTTTGGGTTTGCGCGTTGGGAACCTTGAGTTCGAGGGGGAAGGCCTGATCGGCAGCGATGCGGTGGAACAGCAAGCGCACGGCATCCGAAGCCGACAGCCCCATCGTCGCCAGCGTCTCGGTCGCCTTCCGCTTCAAGTCCGTGTCCATCCGGACGTGGAGCATGGAACGCTGTGTGCTCATGGAAGCCTCCTGTATCTTAAGTGAATTATGACAAGGTTGGCGCGATCCAGTCAACCGGACGCGATCAGGCAACCGTCCTGTTGCCGGCCATCTTCGTGTACATCTCGAACAGCTTCTCCAGACGCTCGGAGTCGTAGAGATCGGCGACGGTCGCGGGGAAGTGCGCCTCGCGCGCCAGCAAGATATCTTCGGCACACCGGGTCAGGTCGGCCTTTCTCGGTGAGCGTCGGCACGGGAAACGTGTTCCAGCCAAGGGTGTTTGAATCCGTCCGCAACGGAACACAAACCGTGCCGATGAACTTGCATGGCCTCAGTCGGGTTGTTCGGCAGTTACGGACCCCAAATTATAGGACACCCGCTACACGACCAAGTTCGAAACCCGTCCCTACATGCGCCTGTTCTGGATGGCGCGGACGGGCTTTAAGACCATCCCGTGGCACCGGGGTCAGCGGTGTATGATCCGGGGCCGCACGTGCCGGATATCGTCGATGTCCACCATGGTGTCGATCCCGAGCTTGAGGTTGTTCCACCACTCGTCGTCGCAGCCCTTGTTCACCACCTTCTCCGGCTCCAGGATCCGGTTGCTCATGGCCCACAGCACGTCCGCGGGATCGTCGATGTCCACGTCCTCGTTCACCAGGATGGCCCGGTTGATGCACTGGATGGCGAGGTAGTCGTCCATGATCTCGCCGGCCCGGTCCGTGGGGCCCGCCGCCGCCACCACGAGTCGACCGAGGGCGTACTCGGGAACCGTGTAGCGCTTGATTTCGGGATACTTGCGCAGGATCTCCTCGAGCTCCGGGTAAAACCGCACGATGGTGAGCAGGATCTGTTCCTTGGAGTCCACCGGCAGGATGGTCTGGTACACGGGGTCCTTCCGGTGCGACACCCGGAGGATGTCCAGGGTCGGCTTCTGCTGTGGCCGGGCATAGCACCCGGTCCAGTCTCCGAAGGGGCCTTCGGTATCCAGGTCGGTGGAGACCACGCCCTCGATGACGAACTCGCAACCCGCCGGCACCTGGATGTCCACCGCGCCGCACCGCGCCATTGCCAACTCGCCACGGTGCTCCGGTGCCGCCAGGGCCGTGGCAACCTGGACCTCGTCCACCCCCTCCGGAATGTAGCCTGCAGCCGCGGCCAGCATCTCCGACGGCGGCCCCAGGGTGATGGCCACCTCCATGCGCAAGCCCTTGCGGGCGATTCGGTTGTAGTAGAGCCGGTTGTGCACGGATTTCGGGTTGAAGCCAAGCTTCTTGGGCCCCTTAACCATGTGGCGGATGAAGGAGATGTTGACGCGCCCGGTCTCGGGGTCCTTCATGAACACCACTCCGGAGGTGATGTACGGGCCGGCGTCCCGCTCCGAGTACTGGGCCAACGGCAGGATTTGCGTAATGTCCGGGTCGTCGTGCACCACCTCGAAACAGGGAGCGTCCCGGGTCTCCACCACCGGCTCGGGATGGGCCACCGCGTGGTCGAAATGTTTCCACATCTTCGAGACGTCGGTTCCCAGGCCCATCGCGTAGCGCTCCATACTGCCATAGAGGTTCGCCAGCACCGGCACGTCATAGCCGTTGACGCGCTCGAAGAGAATGGCACGGTTGCCGTTCTTCTCTTCGTCCTGGATCCGTCCGGGCATCGACTCCCGGTCGATGGGGTCGCTGACGGTGCACAGGTCGCCACGCTCGCGGCAGGCGGTTACGAATTTTCTGATACGCATGCGGCATTTCCTCCGTTAGGTACCATTTGAAATGGCGTCCTTCGACTTCGCTTCGCTACGCTCAGGACGAACGGAATGAGGTTTCCTGCAACCGTTCACCATGCTCGGGACGAACGGAATGAGGTTTCCTGCAACCGTTCGCCATGCTCGGGACGAACGGAATGAGGTTTCCGCAACCGTTCGTCATGCTCGGGACGAACGGAATGAGGTTTCCTGCAACCGTTCGCCATGCTCGGGACGAACGGAATGAGGTTTCCTGCAACCGTTCGCCATGCTCGGGACGAACGGAATGAGGTTTCCGCAACCGTTCGTCATGCTCGGGACGAACGGAATGAGGTTTCCGCAACCGTTCGTCCTGAGCGTAGCGGAGCGTCAGCGAAGCGAAGTCGAAGGACACCATGTATAGCGGCAAGTGACCAACCTTCCCTCAGGCTTTCGTTCCCCGCAGCAGCTCCAGAATGCGGCTGGGCGACAGCGGCGTTTCGGTGATCTCCACCCCCAGCGGCTCGATGGCGTCGGCGACGGCGTTGGCCACGGCGGCGTAGGCGTAGACGCAGCCGCCCTCCCCCATTCCCTTGTAGCCGCCCGGGATCTGCGGCGCCGCGGTCTGGATGTGGCACACGTCGAACGACGGCATGTCCGTGGCCGTGGGGATGAGGTAGTCCATGAAACTGGTGGTCAGGAGCTGGCCGGCATCGTCGTAGACGAGCTCTTCCAGCAGCGTGCCGCCGACACCCTGGGCGGTGCCGCCCACCACCTGCCCCTCGACGACCATGGGATTGACCTCCACGCCGCAGTCGTGGACGATGGCGTAGCGCAGGAACTTCACGGTGCCGGTCTCGATGTCCACCTCCACCACCGGGATGTGGATGGCGTAGGGCCAGGTGATGCACAGCCCGCTGACCGGGGCCTTGAACGATTCGGTGGCCTCGAGGCCCGCGGGAATCTCCCGTGGCAGGGTCGCCACCTCCGAGTAGGCCACCCGGGCCACCCGGCTCACCGGCAGGCTCCTGCCGGGCACGCCGCGCACGTGTACCTGGCCGTCGACAATTTCCATGTCTTGCTCGGCGCCCTCCAACAGGTGGGCGCCCACCCGGCAGACCTTCTGTTTGAGCGCCCTGCCCGTTTCCGCCACCGCCGGCAGCACCACCGCGCTGAACCGGGCCGCCCGGGTGCCGGAATCGTAGGGCGTCACCGCGGTGTCCCCTTCCACGATCTCGATGGTGTCGATGGGGAGCCCGGTGGCGTCCGCCGCCACCTGCGCCGCGGTGGTGGCGTGGCTGGTGCCGCAGGCGACGTCGCCGATGAGCACCTTTACGTTGCCCGAGGTGTCCATGCGCATGGTGACCGTGGCGTAGTCCAGCGTGGGCACGTAGTGCTGGGCCATGGCCGCGGTGTAGGTGTTCCAGCCCGCTCCCTCCACCGCCATGGCCACGCCGATGCCCATGTGGCGCCCTTCCTTGCGGAGCCGCGCCTGCTCTTCCCGCAGAGCCGGGTAGTCCACCATCTCCAGGGCTTTCTCCAGCCCGGCCAGGTAGTCGCCGCTGTCGAACTCGTGGCCGGTGACGGTCTTGTAGGGCGTCTCCTTGATGACGTTCTGGCGGCGCAGATCCACCGGGTCCCGGCCGAGCTGCCGGGCGATGAGGTCCATCGACCGCTCGATGACCAAGGCGCCCATCTGGCTGCCGAAGCCGCGGTAGGCGCCGTACGGGCACTTGTTGGTCATCACCACGTCGATGTCCACGTGGAAACCCTTCATCATGTAAGGCCCGGGCAGCCACATGCCGGCGCCCAGGGACGGGCCGCTGATGCGGGCGTCGAGATAGCCGCCGGCGTTCACGATCTCGTGTGACTTGATTCCCAGAATGGTGCCGTCCCGCTTGACCGGAATCTCCACGTCGTGGATCTGTTCCCGGGAGTGCAGAAACGCCATCAGGCTTTCCCGGCGGGTCTCGATCCACTTCACCGGCCGGCGGGTCTTGATGGCCATCAGGCACAGCGCCACCACCTCCGGCGGCACCTGCAGCTTGTTGCCGAAGCCGCCGCCCACGTCGGGAGCGATGACCCGGATCTTGAACTCGGGAAAGTCCAAGATCTCCGACAGATGGGTCTTGAGGATGTGGGGGATCTGGGTCGAGCAGGTCAGGGTCAGCTCCCGGGTGCCGGGGTTGTATTGAGCGATGCAGCCACGGGTCTCGATGGGGGCGCCGACGTGGCGGTGCATGCGGTAGCGCTTCTTGAAGACGAAGTCGGCCTCCCGGTAGGCGGCGTCCATGTCCCCTCCCCGGCGTTCGATGCGCAGCCCCACGTTGTTGTCCAGGTTGTCGTGCAGCTTCAGAGCATCCGGCTTGAGGGCTTCGTCCGGGTCCATCAGGGGTTCCAGCGGCTCGTACGCCACCTCCACCAGCTCGGCGACATCGTCCGCCGCGTAGCGGTCCGCGGCCGCCACCAAAACCACCGGCTCACCCACGAAACGCACCCGGTCATGGGCCAGACAGCGGTAGTCCGGCTTCTTGATGACCGTGGCCTCGCGGTAGCTGTAGACGGGCATGGGACCCGCCAGCGGATAGGCTTCGGCGCCCGTGACCGCGTCGATGCCCTTGGGATGCTCCAGCGCCTTGCTGGTGTCCACACCCAGTAGCCTGGCGTGGGCGTGGGGGCTGCGCACGAAGGCGGCGTAGAGCATGCCCGGCAGGCTGACGTCGTCCACGTAGGTGCCTGTGCCGGTAACGTACTTCAGGTCTTCGCGCCGCTTGATGCTCTGACCGATCATTGGGTCCGACATGGATGACCTCACTCGCTCGTTGATTGTCGGGAGGTTGCCCGTCAAAATCAGATTCTACTTGAGATTTGCCTGCTCGGACGCGCCTGTGGCTTTCAAACGCTCCGCGGCCCAAAGGACCGCCGCCACGATGTTCTGATAGCCCGTGCACCGGCACAGGTTGCCTTCCAACTCCTGCCGCACCGTTTCCTCGGTGGGATCCGGGTGCCGTTCCAGCAGTTGCAGGGCGGACATGATCATGCCCGGTGTACAGTAGCCGCACTGGAGCCCGTGTTTCTCCCAAAAACCCTGCTGGAGTGGATGAAGGGTGTCCTGGTCCGCCACCCCCTCGATGGTGGTGATGCGCGCGCCGTCCGCCCTCACCGCCAGCAGCGTGCAGGACTTGACGGCCTTGCCGTCGAACATGATCGTACACGCCCCGCAGTTGGTGGAGTCGCAGCCCACGTGGGTCCCCGTAAGACCGAGGCGGTCCCGGAGGAAGTGCACGAGCAGCAGGCGCGGCTCGATATTCTCTTCGTAGTACTTGCGGCCGTTAACGGTCGCCTGGACGGTTCTTGCCATGATGCCTTCTTTCCAAGGATGGCTCTGATTAGTTGGCGTCCTTCGACTTCGCTCCGCTGACGCTCCGCTACGCTCAGGACGAACGGTGGGGGAAACCCTTGGCCGGCAAAATCCTGTCCCGCAAAACCCTTGCCCCGCAAAACCCCTGTCCCGCAAAACCCCTGCCCCGTTCGTCCTGAGCGTAGCGGAGCGTCAGCGGAGCGAAGTCGAAGGACGCCAATTTGACCAGAGCCCCCTAATCCTTGCGCTGCCACGCGGCGGTGGCCGCTCGCCCCACGTAAACGCCTGACACGTCGATACGGTATTGAGCGTCTGCCTGGACGTCTGACGGGGGGTCGAGGTTCCGCTTTGTTGCTTCGCCGGCCTCCCGGATGCGGTCGGCGTCCAGCGGACCGGCCTTGAGAATCTCCTCGGCTTCGGACGCACGCACGGGTACGCTGTCCACGCCGCTCAAGACGATCCGTGCGCCGACGCAGCGGCCTTCTTCACCTTCGGTCATTACCGCTGCCACCCCCACGATGGCAAAGTCCGTACCCCGGCGGCTTAGCTTCAGGTACACGCTACGTTCCCTGGCACCTGGAACCGGCACCAAAACTTCCGTCACGATCTCGCAGGGTTCCAGGGCACTAGTAAACATGTCCGTGAAGAAATCCTCGGCCGGAATGGTTCGCTTTCCATTCGGCCCCACCGCCTGGAACTCCGCGCCCAGGGCCACCAGCACCGCGGGATAGTCCGCGTTGTGAGCGGCATGGGCGGCGCTTCCGCCGATGGTCCCCAGGTTGCGCACCAGGGGATCGCCGACCACCCGGGCCGCGTCCACCAAGGCCGGCAGCGTCTCCCGGATCAACGGCGAGCTGTTCAACGCGTAGTGGGTGGTCATGGCGCCGATACGGATGAAACCGTCGTCCCTCCGGATGTAGTCGAGATCCGGCACGCGCCAGAGATCCACCACCTGTGCCGGCGAGAGCATCCTCAGCTTCATCATGGGCAACAGGCTCTGGCCGCCGGCCATGAGCTTGGCGTCCTCGCCATACCGTTCGAGCAGGTCTATGGCCTCTGCCAACGTCGAGGGGTCGAAATATTCGAATGCCCTTGGGATCATGTATCAACTCCCAAACAGTTGCTTTCCCGCCGCGGTCCCGCGTAGGTCGGGTTAGCCGAAGGCGTAACCCGACACACCGCTCCGCCCCATGTCGGATTACGCTTCGCTAATCCGACCTACGTCGCTCCGTCAGTCCCGCGAAAGCTTGCCCTCGACCCCGATCGGGGGCGGGAATCAGGGGTGGAGGTGCCTGACGGCTGTCATTTCTCCCGCCCCATTCCTCCTGGATTCCCGCGTTCCAGGCTGTGTCAAAACGCCATCCCAGCGAGGCACAGCCCCCCCGAAATCGTCATTCCCGCGAAAGCGGGAATCCAGGCGGGGTGGAGCGGGGAAACGCCACTGTAGCACCCCTCCACCGCCCCTGGATTCCCGCTTTCGCGGGAATGACGGGAGGGACGCGGGAATGACGGGTTGGCCTTTCGCACCTCGAAGTTGGCTTTTTGACACAGCCTGTTTCGCGGGAATGACGGTTCCGGGACTGCCTCGCATCGTTGTTCCAACCACGGCCGGTCTCTACCACTCTGCCCTCTGCTAGATCGGATGCCTTTCCAGCCATTCCAGATAGCGGCTCAATCCGCTCTCGATGTCGTACCGCGGCACAAAGCCCAGATCCGTTCTCGCCCGCTCCATGAACAGGGCCCCGCGAAGGCTGTCTCGGAAGAACGGTGACAGCTCGCCCCCTTCCTTGAGCCGGAAGCGGAATCCCGGGCGGACTCGCGCCAGCGCCGCAAGGATATCAGAGAAACGGAGATTTTTACCACAGCTCGCGTTGTAGACCCCATGGCGCAGCTTCGGGCTTTGGAACGCCAGCACCACGCAACGGGCGGTATCCGATACGTAGGTGAGGTCGCGCTCGAGATCGTCCGCCAACTCCACTTCGTCACCGTTGAGCGCGGCCCGGCACCAGTGAAACACCGGCGACATGACGGTCCGTAAAGGGTTGGGGCGTTCCAGCGGACCATAGGGGGCTGAAAGGCGCAGGATGACCCCGTCGACGCCGAACAGCTCAAGATAACGGCGCACGATGTCTTCCCCGGCACGTTTGGTGATGCCGTAGATGCCGTTGGGCTCCAGGGGTGCTTCTTCGTCCAGCGGAACTCGTGGATCGGCGGCGCCATAGACGCTGGCCGAGCTCAGGTGAACGAATCGTTTCACCCCGGCCAGACGCGCGGCCTCCAGAACCGTGGCGGTGCCGCCGACGTTGACCAGGGCGGCCTGCCGCGCCGCCTCCGGCTCCAGGTCGCCGATGGCGGTAATGGCGGCGCCGTGGATGACGCGGTCGGCGCCGTGGCGGTCGATGGTGGCAAGCAGGGATTCGAGGTCCAGGACGTCGCCCTTGACGCAGGTGACCCGCTCTTGGGCCGGCCCCAGAAAATCCCGCGAGACGTCATCCAGCTCGCCCTCGGCCGACAGGGTCACCACCGACTCCCCCAGCTCGGCTAGCTGGGCGACCACGTGGATACCCACAAACCCGGTACCTCCGGTAACGAGGATGCTCATGCGCCTTGCGGGCGGGTTTGAAACCCGCCCCTACATGTCTTCTGCCCACCGAACGTTGCGCGCATCTTGTCAACAATTCGCGGGAGGCGACTCACCGGCCGCCATCCGCCCGGCGATCATGCCGGTGATGAACGCTTCGGAGTTGTTGCCCGAGTTGAGGTAGAGGTGCCCGAACACGCCGCCCATCTCGCCGGCGCAATAAAGGCCGGGGATGGGCTTTTCGTAAGCATCGAGCACGTGCTGGTCCTGGTCGTGGGCCAGCGCCCCCTGGGTGTTGGTGATGACGGGCCAGACCTCCACCGCGTAGAACGGCGGCTTGAAGATCGGGAACAGGCTGCCGGCGAAGCGGCGGAAGTCGGTGTCCTCTTGCCGTTCGCAGATCTCGTTCCAGCGCGCCACCGTGGCCGTCAGGTTGTCTTCAGGCACGCCGATGGTGCGAGCCAGTTCTTCCAGGGTGGGAGCCTGCTTGATCCAGCCCTTGGCCAGTTCCACCGTGTTGTCCTCGCTCCAGTCGTAGCGCCGGGACGGATGGTCGCTGATGGGCGTGAACAGCGGCCCGGTGATGCGGCCGTTCTCGTCCAGGATCATGTGGGACGGTATCCGGGGGAAGTCCTTGATGTGCACGTCGTAGAGGCTCATGTCGCGCCAGGGGCTGTCCTGGGGCGCCGGCGGGTACTCGTCCATGTACCGCTTGCCGAACTTGTCGACGACGATCCACGGCATCATCTTGGGCCCCTCGTCGCCGCTCTTCAGCGAGAACTCCTCGCCGGGCTTGGGCAGGTGGTTGGCGCCGTGGCGCCCCTGGATCCGGTGGCGGAAGGCGATGGGGAACTCGGGCGACTTGAAGCCGTAGCCGCCGTGGACGTGCCACATGTGCCACAGCCCGGCGCCGGCCTTCTGCCCCATCAGCAACCCGTCACCCGTATTTCCCAGGGCGCAGATGGAATGGAAGGGCTGGGCCTGGAGATACTGGAGCCTGAGCTGCTCGTTGTGCTCGAAACCTCCGGCGGCCAGCACCACGGCCTTCCGCGCGCGGATTCGCAGCGAGTTGCCCTCCCGTTCGGCAACGACCCCCGCCACGCGCCCGCCCTCGTCGAAAACCAGCTCCTTGACCGGGGTGGAGAGAGCCACGTCGATGTCCCGCTTGCCGACGTTGTCGTCCACCACCTTGAACGCGATCCAGCCGGTGCCGTGGACCTGGAGCCAGGGATAGCACTGCGCCTCCTCGGTCTTCACCGCCAGGAGCCCGATGGCGTCGCCGGTTGGGCCGCCGTCGAAACGGTAGGTGCCGCCGGTGCCGGGCCGTTCCTGAACCGTGATCTCGCTTTCGTCGGTGAGCTCCTTCATGAAGCCGGAGAGACTGCGCAGCTCCCGGGCGAAGGCGTGGATCACGGGGTCGGGAACGGTGTTGAGGCACATGCGCTTGAGATACGCGAAGGCCTTGTCCACGTCATCGGTGGTCCTGAAAAACCCTCCGGACAGGATGGAGTTCCCGCCCGGATGCTCCATCTTTTCCAGGATCATGGTGCTGGCGCCGTGATCCTGGGCCACGATGGCGGCCACTCCGCCGGAATACCCGTACCCGACTACAACGACGTCGACTTCCCGGTCCCAGGATGTGTTCATGTTTCAACCTCGATGCGTCACAGGCCGATAGGCGATCAGGCGATACCGAGCCAGACGAACAACTCCCCCGGCGGGAAAGGCAGGTGCAGCACGTAGTCGAAAAGGCCGTAGAAGAAGGTCCAGGCCACCGCCGTCAGAATCACGCTGATGCCCCACCTTTCACCGGCCCCCAGCTTGAGGTAGAGCAGCGTCGCCACCGCTGACGTGGTGACGAAACCGAGGAACCAGATCATCAGGAAGAATCCCGCCGTCCAGCCGACGATGGCCGCGGTGCGGCGGCGGACGGCGGCGCGCTCGGCTGCGACCGCTGCGGTCACTGCAACCGCCGCCGGCGCCGGACTGCGGTACTCCTGAACCAACGCCATAAGCGCAAACGCGAGACTCGGGATACCCACGGCCAACGGGAAAAGGGCTGCAGACTTCTCCAACGCGCCGAAACCGTACAGGGCCTCGTCGAGCACGTAGAGGAAAATCACCACGAAAAACAGGGCGAAGAGCAGGCGCGCCCACTTGGACGTGGCTTCCATTCCCTCCGGCGCGGCGCCCCCGTACCCTTCCGCGGGCTTGGCCTCCCCTTCCCCTCGTCGGAGCCGCTGCCACAAGGGGAACAGCAGTGCCCCGGCGATCATGAGCCCGATGATGATCACGCCGGGCCGCGTCACCCAACTCATGCCGTAGATCTTCGTGGTCAGGAACAGGTTATCGCCGGCGATGCCCCCCAGCACGAGCCCCAGCAGCAACGGAGGGCGCTGCCAGTCGTAGCGCACCATCATCCAGCCCAAGGCGCCGAACAGCAGCACGACGATCATGTCGCCGAAGCTGTTCTTGACGGCAAAGCCGCCCAAATAGACGAGCAGCAGGAGGAAAGGAATGAGATAGGCACCCTTGACGAAGGTGATCCTGGCCAACTGCTTGAGAAAAAGGAGGCTGACGGCAACCGTGATCACGTTGGAAAGGACGATGATCCAGACGAAGGAGAACGTCAGGGTCAAGTGCTTTTGTGGGTCCAGCAGGTCCGGACCGGGAACGATGCCCTGAATGATGAACGCTCCAAGCAGGATGGCCATGCCGACGCTGCCGGGCACGCCGAAGGCGATGGTGGGAACGAGGGATCCCCCCTCCTTGGAATTGTTGGCGGCGCCGGGGCCGAGGACTCCTTCCACCGCACCCTGGCCGAAGGGAGTCTGGTCCGTGCCGCTCTGGACCGCGTGGGCGTAGGCGATCCACTGGGCCGGCCCGCCGCCCATGCCGGGAATGAGGCCGATGTAGGTGCCGATGGCGCTGCATCGGAGCACCAGCTTCCAGTGCCGGAAGGTGTCCCGGATACCTTCCATGACCCCGCCCAGTTTGCTCGGAGTATCCCGGGCGATGCTGCTCCCCTGAATCCCCAGGTCGATGATCTCCGGGATGGCGAAGAGTCCCACGGTGACCGCCACCAGAGAAAGACCGTCCCACAGGAACAGCACGTTCTGGCTGCCGAGGATGGGCTCCAAGGTGTAACGGGACACGCTGGTGATGGCGTCGAGCCCCACCATGGCCAGAACCAGGCCGAACCCGCCGGCGGTGAGTCCCTTGCACAGATTGCCGCCGCTCAAGGATGCCAGGAAGGTGATGCCCAGGAGGCTGAGCATCAGGAACTCGGGCGCGCCGATGGAGAGCACTAGGGGCTGGACGATGGGGATGGCCAGGGCCAGGGCAAAGGCGCCGAAGATGGCGCCCACCAGGGAGCTCATGAGCGCGGCCCCCAGGGCGCGCCCGGCTTCCCCGCGCTTGGCCATGGCATGGCCATCGACGACGGTGGCCGCGGTGATGCCCTCGCCGGGAACCCCGAACAGCACCGAGGTGATGTCGCCGGTGGTGGCGGTGACCGCGTGGCTGCCCAGCAGGAACGCGAACGCCGTGGTGGGGTCCATCGTGTAGATGAACGGCAGCATCAGGGCCAGTGTAGTGGCCCCGCCAAGTCCCGGCAGGATCCCCACCACAAAGCCGATGGCGATGCCCACCAGCATGAACACGAAGGGTTCCTGTCCGGCCGCCGAAAAAGGCAGCACGACCGCGAGGCCGGCGAACAGGGAGCCGAAGTAGTCAAGCATGGCGGAATCTTGGATGTACGACGCTTAAGTCATGCTTCGAGTGGGCATCGGGGGTCTCGGATACCAAATCTTAAACATTCAATTCTGACTCATAACTCTTTAACTTCACCATGGTTCCAGTGCGGCCGCGTTGCGGCCGGCGATGCGTCCGGTGACGAAGCACTCCGTGATGTTTCCCGCCTCCAGGTACAGATGGCCGAAGGACGAGCCGCACTCGCCGGCGGAGAAGAGCCGCCGGATGGGCTCGTGGCGCACGTCCATCACGTGCTGCTCGCCGTCGTGCACCGGTCCGCCCTGGGTGTTGGAGACGATGGGCCAGACTTCCATCAGGTAGAAGGGAGGCGTGTCGATGGACAGCCGGGTGCCGGGCAGGCGGTGGTACCGGTCGGTCTCGCCGCTGGCGCACACCTGGTTCCATTCATCCACCGTGGCGGTGAGTAGCGCAGCATCCGCGGCGGGGATTATCCCGGCGATCTCCTCGAGGCTGTCGGCCTTCCGTATCCATCCCCGCTCCACTTCCGCCAGGTTGTCCTCGCTCCAGTCGTAGGACACGTTCTCGTCGTGCACCGTGGGCTGTCCCACCGGCCCCAGCTTGCGGCCCTTCTCGTCGAACACCAGGTAGGCGGGGATGCGCGGGAACTCCTGCTTGTCGGCGTCGTAGAACTCCAGCGCCCGATGGCCGGTGTCCTGGACCGCCGGCGGATATTCGTTCATGAACCGGCGCCCGTACTTGTCCACCGCGATCCAGGGCATGACCCAGTCGTCCTTGCGCGGCCCCCTGAAGCAGTGGCGGAAGGCCAGCGGGAACTCCGGGTACTTGAACCCGTAGCTGCCGTGGAAATGCCACATGTGCCACATTGACGCGCCCACGTCCTGGGCCATGGTGATGCCGTCGCCGGTGTTGCCGGTGAAGAGCGTGTACACGGGCATGGCCTCGAAATAGTTGCGCTTCATTTCCTCGTTGTTCTCGAACCCGCCGCAGGCCAGGATCACCCCTTTCCGCGCTCTGATGGCGATCTCCTGGCCCTCGTGCTCCGCCAGTAGCCCGACGATGCCATGTTCCGGATCCCGGATAAGACGCTTGGCCGGCGTGGCCAGACGCACCGAGATGTTGCGCCGCACCTCGACGTTGTCCAGCAGCACCTTGAACAGGCGCGCGCCGCCGCGCAGGCCCTTGGCCCACGCGAAGCCCTGGTAGCCTTCCATGGGCGCGATCTTGAAGCCGTCCAGACCGTCGCCGCCCGGGAAGGGGTAAGTGCCGCCGTTCCGCTGCTCTTCCAGTTCGAAGGGCGTTTCCTTGACGAGATCCTTCACGAAGTCCTTCATCTCCGTCATGCCCTTGGCCAAGGCTCGCAGCACATCGTCCGGGGTCCGTCCCGCGTTGGTGTGCTGCAGATACTCGAACGCCTTGTCCTCGTCCATGGCGGTGGCGATGCCGCCGCCGGCAAGGATCGAGATGCCGCCGGGGTTGGGCATCTTTTCCACGATGGTGACCTCGGCGCCGGAATCCGACGCCTCTACCGCGGCCACGCCTCCGGCGAAGCCGAAACCCACCACCAGCACGTCTGTCTCAATGTCCCAGCGGGCCGGGAGCCCGTTATCATAGTTGTTCAAGGTTGCTCTCCCTTCGTACAGCGCGCCCCCGTCTCTAGGAGCTTGTGTCGGGCGGCAGCGCCGTGCGGGCGCGGGCGGGTTTGAAACCCGCCCCTACATCGGATGTCCGGTTCCTGCGGCGTAGGCTCCTAGGACCGGCTGGGCAGAATCACGTCCGCGGTGCCGCGGGTGTTCAACACCCCACCCTGCCGGGTTCCGCTAATCTCCAGGGTCACCGTCTTCGTGTCATCGTCCTTGGCCGTGATACGGCCCGAATACGTGGTCAGGTCGCCATACAGGCCGGGACGGGCCACCTGAACGTTCAGGCGTTTCAGGAAACCGTCGTCCCCCATCCAGTTGGTCACCAGCGGCGCCACCCAGCCGAATCGCATCACGCCGTTGTCGAACGGCGCCGGCATGCCGCGGCCGGCAGCCATGTTGGCGTCCTCGTGCTGTTGCGAGTACTTGACCGGAAAGCCCGTCACCGGGTTCACCATGGCGGTGTGCATGGCCTTGCTGAGGTCCAGATAACCCCAGCGGCCAGCCTTGTAGGATGGGCCGATGGCCGCGTTCCAGGCCACCATGTCACCGATGGTCAAGGGGCCGCGCACGATGGGCGGGATCTCGCCGCCCACCTCGACGTCCTCGAAGAAGAGCGTGTCCGCCCCGCGGCGGTATTCGCTACGCCACGTGGCCTCGAGCCGCTCCAGGTCATCGCCGTCGTAGTGCGGCACCTGATGCTCCATCATGGTCTGTAGCCCGATCTGGGTGGCCATGATCATGGTGCCGGTGGCTCTTGCCACCAGGGTGTCCTGGTTGCGGTAGTCGATCTCCGAGATAACGAAATTGAGCCGCCGGCCATCCTTGTTGCGCTTCTCGAAGAACTCCTTCTGGCGTGGCTCGGAACTCAGGGTATCCCCGGCGTACACGTGCCCGAACCACTCCACCTCCACGCCGCCGATGAGGGACGCCAGCGGCGCCTTCACCGGCGCGCCGTGAAGGATCGGGTAACGGTTGACGAAGACGAACGCCGGGGGAGCCTGGGCCCTGCCCTTCCCCGCATGGGACGGATCCGTCCACAGGGGATTGTCGTCGTCCGTGCCGTAGGCAAAGTGCTTGATGGCATCCCCGGTCACCGAGCTAACCCACGGCTGGCGCTCCTCGACGACCTTGCCCGTCATTTCCTCCGTGGCCGCCTGCCACGCGTCGATGGCGGCGTCCACCTGTGACATGTCCATCTGCTGGTCCGCTGTCATGAACTCTCCCATGTTGATCTGATGAAACGGCGATTCCGCCCTCTTCTGTAGGTCGGATTAGCCGAAGGCGTAATCCGACAGCGTACGGCCGCGCATGTCGGATTACGCCTTCGGCTAATCCGACCTACGGGGAGTCGCCGGTGATGTCCACTATTTCCTCTTCCGAATATCCCAATTCCTTTAGCAAGGAAACCGTATGCTCGCCGAGCAGCGGCGGATCGGTCCGGCGCGGCAGAGCCGGGTCCCGGAACTCCACCGGGAGCCCGGGCAACGGGGACGAAGTCCCGTCCGGAGCCGTCAGCTCGGTCATGTGGCCGCGTTGCTTGAGATGGGGGTGCTCGAACAAGTCCGTCGGCGTATTGATGGGAGCGTGCGGAATGTTGGCCGATTCGAGCCGGGCGACGATGTCGCGAAAGTCGCAGGTCCGCACCATCTCCTCGGTGAGCCGGGTCAATCGAGCGAAGTCCGCCCGCCGGCCGGCGTTGTTGCGCAGCTCCTCCTCTGCCCAGAGGTCGTCGAGTCCGAATTCCTTGCAATAGGCTTCCCACTGGACATCGCTGGTGACCCCGATGAACACGTGACGCCGGTCCCGGGTCTCGAATACCCGGTAGATGCCCCATCCAAGGTCCTGCCCCACGCCGCGCTCGGTCATGGGTGCGGGCACTTCTCCGGAAATGCCGGCCTTGGCGATGTGCTGGGAAACCAGGAACACCGCGGTCTCGAACAGCCCCACCCGCATGTCGTTGCCCTGACCGTCGCGGCCGCGCTTGAGTAGCGCTGCGAGGATGCCGATGACGCTGAACATGGCGCCGGTCAAGTCCACCACCGAGGCGCCGGCCCGGAGCGGCATGCCCGGGGGGCCGGTCATGTAGGCCAGCCCGCCCATCATCTGCGCCGGCTCGTCCAGCAGGTTGCGCTTCTCGTAGGGACCGGAAAGAAATCCCTTGATGCCGCAATGCAGCACCCCGGGCTTGATGCGTTGCAGGGCCTCGTAGCCCAGTCCCATGCGCTCCAGCACCCCGGGGCCGTAGTTGTCGATGAGCACGTCGGCCGTGCGCAGGAGGCGCTCGAAAACCTCGCGGCCGCGCGGTGCCTTGAGGTCCAGGGTGATGCTTCGCTTGTTGCCGTTGAAGGCCAAAAAATAGCCCTGATTGCCGCGGCTGAAACGGGCCTGGTCGCCGCTGCCCGGCCGCTCCACCTTGATGACGTCGGCTCCCAACGCGGCCAGAATGAGACCTGCCGTGGGGCCGGCGACGATGTGCCCGAGCTCAAGGACCCTGATTTCGTCAAGCATGGTGTGTGGGCGGGCGCTCCGAACCCGGCAAAGTGAGTTCGTACCCGCTCGGAAAGGCTCCTAACAAAGCGCGCTTTCCCATGTCAACCCGTGGGTTGCCGGAAGGGCGGGATGGTGACGGCGAGTGCTCTTGCCCGTCCTGGCGTGCGAGTCCACCGCCTGGGACGCCGGGATGGACGCCCGTATGGGTACAGGCCGCCGGGAACGCGAATCGACCGAGACTCCGATAGGTGGACTATTCCCTGTAGGCGCCGAAAACCCCCAGCAGGCTATCGCCGCCGACCACGCGAGCGCCGAACGTTCCGGCAACGGACCCCGGAGGCTCTGCGTAGGAAACCGGTATGTCGGTGGTGGCAAGTCCATTGCCATAGAACTGACCACCCCAATTGCCCTCCACGGTTTGGCCGTTGAGGAGGCCGCTCACCTCGCCTCTGAAGAACGCCGCATCGGCGTCTTGTATGGCGGCGGTTTCCAGCACCAGTTCTCCAAACAATTGTTTGCCGGTGGCCGAGTCTTTGCCGTCGGTCACCAATCCCACGATCGAATTCTCATCGAAGTCGGCGGTCAACTTGACCCCTGCACCAAAGCCGCGGAACGCAGAGGGCGCATCCCCACCCGCGTACAGGCCGGTGGCAGCGCCTTGGTATGTCGCCCGGCCTGCGACAGCGGCAACGAGCCCGACCTGAAACGGATCATTGCCACTGGCGGCAGCGCCGACGAATGGACCGCGGGTGCCGCCAGGACCGGGTGTCCAGGCCCAATAACCGAGGGCCAGGTAGTCACCGTCATCGTTGTTCTCAATATCCGAGTGGAAAACGGAGTAGTATCTTCCTCCGGATGGGGGAAGGAAGAAATGTTCGACTCCCTTCCATTGGGGTGCATCAGGCGTGGGAGGTATTGCCGTACGGTAACCTGGGGGTCGGGGTTGTGCTCTTGTATCATGTCTGACTCCCAGTCCGAAGTTGATTCTCTCGAATACCAGATTGCCGCTCAGGTAGCCCGCATTGATGGCCCTGTTGTCCGAGTTAAGCGGGGACTGGGTCACGCCGGTGTTCCACGTGCCTCCGGTGATAGGGGCGACGTCGGTCGTGGAGGCGGTGCTGGAAACGACACTCCGGGTGGCAGTCAGTGCCAACCTGCTGGCTACATTGTTCCTGACGAAATCCGGCAGACCGTTGAGGCTCGCAGCCATCCGTCCGTCGCCGGCGGGCACCCTCCAGGATACGAGGGCGGCCATGACGGAGGGCATGCCGCCGGTTTTCTGATACGAAGCGGAACCGTCGGCGGCCACGTTCAGCACGCAGGCCTCGCCGGCGGCGGGACAGGAAACGACGACGTTGCCGTGTTCCTCGGCGGCGCCGGGAGCCACGGTGATCTCGCCGGATACCAGCCCATGGCCGGCGGGCAGCATCTGAGACGCGAGGGCGGGCTTGAAGGAGGGCATGCCGCCGGATCTTTGGTAGGACGCCGAGCCGTCAGCGGCTATGTTCAGGACACAGGCCTCGCCGCCGTCGGGACAGGAGACAACGATGTTGCCGTGTTCCTCGGAGGCACCGGGCAAGATGGTGATTTCCCCGGCGGTCAGGCCGTGTCCCGCGAGCAACTCTAACGACACCGGGCTACGGTCCTTGGGGTCAGGGCCGCCGCCGCCACCGCAAGCGGACAAAGCCATCACGCACAGACTCACGATCAACAACGGCAGAAACTTCTTGATTGAAACGATCGGAAAAAACATCGCTCCCCCTCCTGATGAAGAAACCCCCCTCTGGGTATGAAGTAGTTTGTCGTTAGATACGAAATTGACAGGAAATGTCAAGATCTCGCCACATCAACCACGGTTGTACACTGGCGATGCGTACGGCACAGCCCTCTACCGGAGCCGTGCCGGCAACCTCATCTCGAGCAAACTTCGGCGGGCGTCGAACTCCCGGGAATGAGCCCGGTTCGCCAGGTGTCCGAAACGCCCGACGGCCTCGCTCAACAGGTCCGGCACCGACAATCCGATTTCCCCGTCCCCATACCCCGTCAGCCCCTCGGCGAGGAGCCGCAGCGTGGATTTCCGGCGTGGAAACAGACGCAGCCGGATGGCGGTGTCGGGTTCGATTCCGGCGGCTTCGCGGACGGCCCGGAGTGTAGCCGCGTAACCGCCCAATTCGTCCACCAGTCCGTGTTCCCTGGCGTCGGCGCCGGTCCAGACCCTTCCCTTGGCCACGGCCATCACCTCTTCCCGGGGCAGTTTCCGGCCCTGGGCGACCTTGGACACGAAGTCGTCGTAGACCACGTCGAGCAGACGCTCCAGGCGCTTCCGCTGGTTCGGGTCATAGTCCTGGAGGGTGCTCCAGAACGTGGCGTTGGTATTGCCGGCCACCTGATCCCAGGACACCCCGAGCTTGTCCCAAAGGCCTCGGGTCACCACCTTGCCGGCCGCGACGCCGATGGACCCGGTGAGGGTCGCCGGTTGGGCCACGATCCGGTCGGCCGGGGCGGCGATGAAATAGCCGCCGGAGCCCGCCACGTTGCCCATGGACACGATCACCGGCTTGCCCCTTTTCCGCGCCTGGCGTACCTCGCGCCAGATCACATCCGAAGCCACGTAGGAGCCGCCCGGGCTGTCGACGCGAAAAATGATGGCCCGGACGTCGTCATCGTTCGCGGCCCGGCGGAAGGCCCGGGCGATGCTGTCCGAGCCCATGGAATTCTCCCCGGTAAGGGTGCGGTAGCGGCTGCTCCCTCGATGGACCTGACCCAGACCATAGATCAATGCCACGGTGGCCGAGTCGCCGTCCTTCTCTTCCAACCGCCGCCGGTACCGGGACAGGGGCAGAAACGCGACGTCGGGCCCAAGCTTTTCACGGATCAGGCCGTCCACCTCGTCGCGGTAGTGCAGCCCGTCCACCAACTTCGCTTCCAGCGCCTCTTGGGCCGAAAAGGGCGCCCGCAGCATCAAATCCCCGACCGTGGCGCGGGAGAGCCCGCGGCCCTTGGAGATTCCCGCGGTCAACTGCTCCGTCAGGGATTCCAGGATGCGGGTGAGGGCTTCTCTTTGAGCGGCGGTGTACCCGTCCTCGGTAAATATCTCCTTGATGCCCTTGTACTCCTTCCGCTGCTCCAGCGAGTACTTCACATCGAGCTTCTCCAAGGTGCCCTTGAGAAAGTAGCTCTGCGCCAGCAGGCCGGTGAGGCCCACGTCTCCGGACGGCTGCAGGTAGATCTTCTCGAATGCCGCGGCCAGATAGAAGGCGCCGTTGCCCGGGCCGAACTCGCCGAACGACTCAGCGAAGGCGTAGGCCGGTTTGCCGGACCGGCGGAAGGTCCGCACCGCGTCGCGCAGTTCCTGAATCCGAGCCAGCCCCATGCCCGAGGAACCGACCCGGGCCGCCAAGCCCACCACGCGGTCATCCTCGGCTGCCCGCTCGATGGCGGCGACGATTTCCCAAAGCTCCGGCCCGGCCTTCCCGAAGGCGCTCCAGGGCGTGAGTTTCCCCGAGCCGTATTCGACGACGTTGCGGTCCAGGTTCAGGGTAAGAACCGTCTTCTCGGGGATGCTCGGTGTGTACATCGAGAAGAAGACCAGCGCGGCCACGACGCCGGCAGCGGCCAGGGTCGCCACCGCTCCAATGACCATGAGAACCATTCGGATGAAACGCATTCGTCCTCCTCCAGTGTCCTGTTCGACGACTTCGAATGCCGACGCGGTGCGGCGACGAGGTGTAAGGGCGGGGTTCAAACCCGTCCGTGCCCGAAGCACGTTGCCTTTTGCGGCCGCCCCTCGCGGCAGTGTTCGTGTCCTGTTCCGTATCTGTTAGACAGAAGATGTTGCCGGAAACGGTGCAGGATACAAGCGGGTTTACCACGAGAGACCGATGCTTCGAGTCACCAGCCGCATCACATTGGATGAGAACGAGATCGAGGAGCGCTTCATCCGGGCCTCGGGCCCGGGCGGGCAGAACGTGAACAAGACCGCCACCGCGGTGCAGCTCAAGTTCAAGATCGTCGATTCGCCGTCGCTTCCGGAAGCCGTGAGGGAGCGTCTGCTGCGTATCGGCGGCGCGCGGGTGGACAAGCGTGGCGTGCTGACCATTGAGGCAAAGCGTTATCGCGACCAGTCGCGCAATCGCGAGGACGCGCTGGAGCGGCTCGTCAAGCTGATCCGGAAGGCCGCCGAGAAGCCGGTGCCGCGGCGCCCCACCAAACCCACCAGGGGATCGCGGCAACGGCGCCTCGACGACAAGCTCAAACGGGGCACCATCAAGAAGTCGCGCCGGCCTGACCTTGAGGAGTGACTCTCCCCTGCCCCCGGGCTTGCCACGGATCAGTGCAGCGTGGGCGGCTCGTCGTCTTGTTTCTTTCCGTTGATGACACGGAACCGCCGCTTGAGACGGGCCAGCCGGAACCGATAGTACTCGCGCTTGGCAGTCGCCCAGGAGCGTCTCGGGTTCAGCATGTGACCCCATTTGAGGTAGAGGTAGCCGAACAGCATGCCTCCCAGGTGTCCGAGGTGGGAGATGCCCGAGTTTCCGGGGCTGATGGACGAGAAGAAGGCAATGGCCCCGATGATGAGCACGAAGTACTTCATCCTGATGGGGAACAGCATGTAGAGGTAGATGACGTTGTTGGGATAGAGCCGCCCGTATGCCAGCAGCACGCCGTAGATGCCGGCGGAGGCCCCGATGGTGGGTATGGCCTGGTTGGGTTCGAGAAACAGCACGCACAGGCCGCCTCCCACCACGGCCACCCAGTAGTACTTCAGGAAGAACCGCGATCCCCAACTCCGCTCCAGGTCGCACCCGAACATCCACAAGGCCAGCATGTTGAACAGGATGTGGAACAGCCCGAAATGGAGGAACTGGTAGGTGAAGAGCTGCCAGATGTGGAAGTCGTTCCAGACGAGCTGCGGGACCAGGCCGAAGATCCACAGCAGTGGACGACCCGCCATGTATGGAAGCTGAAGGACAAAGACGGCAATGTTGACGATCAGGAGCCACTTGACCGCCGGCGTGACCGAACCTCCGAAGCTGAACGAGCCGTAGGCCTGCCGGGTCCGATACATCATGATTTCAATATAACGGATTGCGTGAGGCGCCGTAAGCCGCTAAGCGTGGGGGACATGAAGACTCTGATTACCGGCGGAACCGGTGTGAACGGAGCGTCCACCGCGCGCCTCCTGGTGTCCCAGGGGCAGCGGCCCGTGCTGCTGGACAACCGGGTGGACCTGTCCCTGATCGCGGACATCGTTGACGATGTCGACGTGGTGACCGGGGACATCCTGGACGGCGCGGCGCTGCAGGAGGTGGTGGCGGCCCACGGCGTCACCCACATCGTGCACATGGCGGCCCTGATGCCCGGCCCGGCCGAGGCCAATCCCGCCGCCGCCATTGCCATCGGGGTAGACGGCACCCTGAACGTGCTGGAAGCCGCTCGCGCCTGCGACATCCGGCGCGTGGTCTACACCAGCTCCAATGCGTTTATCGGCGACGTCCGCGGCAAACACGCCCATCCGGATTTCGTGCCCCTCGACGAATCCCACCCGCCGAACCCAATGGACATGTACGGGGTCACCAAGGTCTGCTCGGAGACCCTGGGCAACTACTATCGCAAACGCTACGGCGTGGACTTCGTGGCCCTGCGCTACCCGTCCATCTACGGGCCCGGCAAGCTGGCGCGGCACGGCGTCCTTGCCCTGTACGGAAAGGTCATCGAAGACGCCATGGCCGGGCGCGAGTTCTCCATCCCCCGCGGCGGCGACCAGCGGAACGATGTGGTCTACGTGGGCGACGTCGCCCACTCCATCGTCCTGGCACTGAACGCCGAGGGCCTGACCCAGGGGACCTTCAACATCGGCACCGGCTGGGGTGTCACCCTCAAGGATTTCGCCGCGGTGTTGAAACGCATCTTCCCCGACTCCAGGATCGACATCGGCCCCGGCCTCGACTTCCGCGAGGGCTACAAGCAGAGCTACTGCATCTTCGACATCGGCAAGGCCCGGGAGCAATTGGGCTACGAGCCGCAATATGACCTGGAGCGAGGCATCGAGGACTATGTCGAGAGCATCAGGCGGCTGGACCTGCCGGTCTGATGCAGGCGGATCAAAGCCTAGTGTGGTGTCTCACAAATACGCTTATGAAGCTGCGAGGGCATTTTGGTCGTCGGCAAGGCGTCCTTCGACTTCGCTGCGCTACGCTCAGGACGTGTAGGGGCGACCGGCGGTCGCCCCCCAGTGGCGTGCACCACGCGAGGAAGAGCAACGCAGCCGACGGCCAAAAGGACCCGCAGATTCGTAAGCGTATTTGTGAGACACCACACTAGTGTCGCCGAACGTTACGTCTCGACCAAGACGATGTGAAAGCGTGCGATTTGGTTGAAGGGGAATGACACGATGAACGCGCAGGTGAGTGTGTCCCGGGATCGATTGATCAGGTTTTGTCGGGAAAACGGTATCCTGTGGCTCGCGATCTTTGGCTCGGCATTGCGGGAGGACTTCGGACCCGAGAGCGACATCGACATACTGGTCGAATTCGCACCAGACCGTATCCCGGGGCTGTTGGGTGTGGCTGGCATGGAGTTGGAATTGTCCGAGTTGCTCGGAGGCCGAGCGGTGGAATTGCGAACTTCCGAGGACCTCAGCCCCTATTTTCGGCGGGAAGTGCTTCAGGCGGCCGAAGTTCAATATGGACAAAGATGACGAGATCCGCTTGCGGCACATGCTGGACGCCGCCCGTGGAGCTGTCTCATTTGCACGAGGGCGGACGCGCCGTGACCTCGACACCGATCGCCAACTCGTCCTGTCCCTGGTGAAGGACATCGAGATCGTCGGTGAAGCCGCGAATCAGATTGCCGAGCCTACGCGCCGGCAACTGCCGGCGATACCGTGGCAACGGATCGTCGGGATGCGCAATCGGCTCGTGCATGCGTACTTCAGCATCAATCTCGATATCGTCTGGCAGACGGTTCGTCCCACGATGGGCCGTTGCGGTGGAAACATGTTCATGACCGTGAATGTTCCGAGAGAGTCGATGGAGAACACGAAGTGACCCAACGCTCCCAAAAACAGGATGAACTTCGGTTTGCCACGGCCGCAGCTCGGCTGATGAACATGCAGTGGATGCTCGTCGCCCGCGAGGAATACGATGGCGGTCCGGACTTTATCGTCCACGAAGGAACCCACGGTTTCGGTCCACGAGATATTCAGCGGTGCGACTACGCGGCAACGGGGGTCAAACCTTAAGATGCATCAGGTCACGACCCAGAGTCTGATCGACCGGATTCGCCAGCAGTATGAATCTATAGCAAATGGCGGCCGGCTATACGTGAAATTCGTGGGCGACCTGCATCGTGATTGCATAGAGCCGATTGTTCAGTGTCTTCTTGAGATGAACTTGCGGGAGAAGAAGTTTCCGCATGCTGAGGTGCGTGTCTTGGAACACGCTCCCACCCATCTGAAGTTGTTCGTACGCAGGCTCCCGGATGACTGGCCGTGTGATAGATTGTCCCGTCCGGACTGGTTTAGCGTGATGGATTCAGGGGGCTGGAGAGAACAGGGTTCCCGTAAGATTCTGCAGGGCAGGGCTAATCAAAAGTCGTTTTTAGAGAGGCATTAAGGGCGGGGAGGCTGATTGGGGACTGGCCAAGCAAAAGTCGCCGTGGTATAGAGGGGGGGATGGGGAGGCGAGAGAGCAAGGGTGAGGGGGTAAGGCTGGGTGAGGTGAGGGTTCGTCCGGTGCGGGACGCGGAGGAACGGCGGCGCTGGGATGAGTTGGTGGCGCGTGATCATTATCTGCCGTTCAAGGGGCTGTTCGGCAAGGGGTTGCGACATGTGGCGGAGCAGGGAGAGGATTGGCTTGCGCTGGTGGGGTGGCAGGCGGGAGCGTTCAAGATAGGGGTTCGGGACAAGTGGATCGGGTGGACGGCAGAGCAACAGTTTCAGCGTCTGCATCTGATAGCGAACAACGCACGATTCACGGTGCTGGAGGGCGGGCGGGTAGCGAATCTGGCATCGCGGGTTCTGGGGCTGAGCCTGCGCCGGGTGGCGGGCGACATGCAGGCGCTGCATGGCTATCGGGTGCTTTTGGCGGAGACAATGGTGGACCCGTCGCGCTTTGCGGGGACCTGCTACCGCGCCAGCAACTGGCAGTCTTTGGGGTTGACGCGGGGGTTTTCGCGCGCGCCCGGCGGCTCGGCGCGCTGGCGGCGGCACGGTCAACCGAAGGAGGTGTTGGTGTTTCCCCTTGCCAAGCATGCGCGTGAGGCGCTGTGTGCCGACGAGACGCCGGAGGAGGGGCAGGTGGGGGAGAAAGCCGAACCGATGGCGGCGGCGGAGTTGCACAGTCTGTACCGGTTCCTCGACGACATGCCCGACTTTCGCAAACCCCGCGGCGTGCGTTACGGGCTCGCCTGTTACCTCGCGATCATGATCGCCGCCCGTCTTGCGGGTTATCGCGGCATCACCGCTTTCGGCCAGTTCGCCAAACAACTCGACCCGGAGCAACTCAAGGCGGTGGGAGCGTTTTGGAGTCCGACCTGCCAGCGCTACACGGCGCCTGCGGCCTCCACCTTCCACTATATTCTCTCCTCTGTGCCGGGCGACACCCTGGAGCGGGCGCTCCGTGACTGGAGCCGCCAGCACAGCGACCCGGCACGGCCGGTGGCGATGGACGGCAAGGACATCCGCGGCGCCTCGAAGCAACTCAACGATGAACGCCGGATCATGGTGGCTGCGGTGGAGCACGGCAGCGGCCTGGTGCTGGGCCAGACCCAGGTGGCTGACAAGAGCAACGAGATCCCGGCCGTGCGCCAACTCTCGCGCAGCTTGGCGCTGAGCGGGCGCCTCATCACCCTCGATGCGATGCATGTGCAGCAGGAGACGGCACGCTGCCTGCTCGACGACTGCGGCGCCGATTATCTGGTCACCGCGGTGAAGCAGAACCAGCCAAGCCTGCTCGAAGACCTCAAGGTGATGGACTGGCGAGAAGCACGCGGCTACGAGACGCCTTGGGAGAAGGCCCATGGGCGCATCGAACAGCGCCGCTGCGCCGTGATCGATGTCACCGACCCCCTATGGGACGGCACCTGCATGCTCTACGGACGCAGGCAGGCGCTACGCATCGAGCGCCAGCGCCACGTCCTCAAGTCGGGCAAGACCAGCGCCGAAACCGTCTATTGCCTCACCTCCCTCGGCCCTGAGAAGGCCGGCCCCAAGGAACTGCTCGCCCTCGTCCGGGACCACTGGCAGGTTGAGAATCGGCTGCATTACGTGCGCGACGTGACCTATGACGAAGACCGCTGCCGTGCCCGGGTCGGCAACCTGCCGCGTAACCTCGCCGCCCTCACCAACGCCGCCATCTCCATCGTGCGCTGCGGCCACACCTTCGACTACATGCCCAACGCCAATCGCTACTTTGCGGCACGGACGCAGCACGCTCTTGACACGATCCTGAACCCGCACCTGCGTTGATCACCCCACCGCGCCCCCCTTCCCCGTCCGCGCCACCCTGCCTCTGCCCACGCACACCGCCACTCCGCTCTATACCAAATCCTCACGCCCCCAAACCCCTTCCAGGCCGCCTCGGCATCGTCGCCCCCTCGAACCGCAGACCAACCACCCGCCCCAATCATCCCCGAAGAGACCCGAGTACTTACTTTTGAATATGCCTGTTCTGCAGGGCCGGCCGGTAGTTCTGCCCCCCCGTTTGTGCTATCGTCCCGCCAAGAGCCTGCGGGGAAGAAAATTCAGGAGGTTGGGCCCATGAAACTCTACCATTTTCCACCTTCAACGAATTCGTTGAAGGTGCGGATCGCGCTGCTGGAGAAGGGGTTGGAATTCGAGAGCGTCGTGATCGATCTGACCAAGAAAGAACAGAAGGATCCGGAGTATTTGAAGATCCATCCCTTCGGTCAAGTGCCCGCCCTGGATGACGACGGCTTCATCGTCTACGACTCCACCGTCATCAACGAATACCTGGAGGACGAGTACCCGCACCCGCCGCTGTTGCCCGCCCACTCGGAGGATCGCGCCCGGGCCCGCCTGATGGAGGACTACCGCGACAACCGGGTCAATTCGCACTTCGTCACGTTGATTCACGAGTACCGAAAGCCGGAAGAGGAACGTGATGCGGCCCTCATCCGGGAGGCTCACGGGAACATTGGCGCCGCCTTCGCAGTGCTCGAAAGACAACTGCAAGGAAGGGAATACCTGGCCGGCTCGTTCAGCCTCGCCGACATTGCCTTCATGCCCGACATCGGGCTGCTGGAGCGCTTCGACGTGCCCCTGGACCCCGATTTCACGAACGTGGCCGCATGGATCCAACGGCTTCGTACCCGGTCCAGCTATTCCGCCACAAAAAACTAGTCAAGCCGTTCGTGCGCGGGCCGGTTTGAAAGCCGCGCCTACGAAGACGCAGGGAGAGGGTTCCGCTTTGCGACGGCTGCTTGCGTGGCTGGTGCACCTTTACACGGCCCTCGGGGCGGCCGTGGCGGTGTTCACCCTGGCGATGGTAGCCGAGGGGCGTTATCGCGAGGCACTGGCACTCATGGGGCTGGCGTTGCTCCTGGACGCCACGGACGGGACCTTCGCGCGGGCGGCGAGAGTCAAGGAGATTGTCCCCGGGGTGGACGGCGCCCGGCTGGACGACATCGTCGACTATCTCAACTATGTCTTCGTCCCGTGCTTTCTGCTGCTTCGGGCGGACCTGCTGCCTGCGGGGTGGCTCGTATGCCTGCCGTTGATCGCGAGTGCCTACGGCTTCTCGCAAGCCAATGCCAAGACCCCGGATCATTACTTCCTCGGGTTCCCTTCGTACTGGAACGTCGTGGCCTTCTACTGTTTCGTGCTGGGGTCGGGACCCTGGTTCAACGGTTTGCTGGTCATCGTGTTGTCGGTGATGGTGTTCGTACCCATTCGGTACCTGTATCCCAGCCGTAACGCGGTCCTCCAGGGCCTCACCCTCACGTTGGGGGGAATTTGGGGAGTGCTTTGCCTGGTCGTGGTTTACTACCTGCCCGACCCGCCCTACGGGCTGGCGGCGGCTTCGCTGTTCTTCCCTGCCTACTACCTGGTGTTGTCGCTCTGGTTGCACATGAGGTGGGGGTCCGGGCACGGGCGGGTTTGAAACCCGCCCCTACATTTCCCGACAGGTTGCTAGTGTCCTGTCCGGTTAATTCGCATGATAATCTGCGGGTCTTTTTTGCCGTCGGCTGCGTACGTCACCCCGGGCTTGACCCGGGGTCTTCCTCGAGTGGTGCCCGCCACACGGGCGGGTTTGAAACCCGCCCCTACAAGTCATCGCGCCTTGCCGACGACAAAAATCCTCCGCATCTTATCATCCGAATTAACCGGACAGGACACTACCGGGTGGGCTCGACGGATTCGTCGCGGTGGATGCGGATGGCGAGCACGTCGGCGTCGGCGCACACTTGCTGCTCGCAGGTCAGGGTGCAGTGCAGGAGGGTCTTGCGGCCTGCCACCTCGCGGATGGTGGCGCGCAGCTCCAGGGGTTTCCCCAGCGGCGTCGGCCGCCGGTAGTTGACGTTCATGTTGGCGGTGACGAAGAACACCCGCGGCGCGCTGCCGATGGGCCGCTGTTCGTCCTGGTACGCCCGGGCGATGGCGAGGTTCAGGCTGTGGCAGTCGAGCAGGGTCGCGATGACGCCGCCGTTCACCACCTCGCGGCTGCCGCCGGAGTGGTGCGGCTGCGCGGTCCAGGTGCAGACGGCATCGGCGCCGTCCCAGCGGCTCTTGACCTGGAGCCCCTGATCATTGGCCGGACCGCAACCGTAGCATACCGTTGTGGCGCCCTGATCCTGAAAGGCCTGTTCCTCGCTCATACGCTTGCCCCCGGTCTATGGCCACAGCCCTTCGGCTAGTGTGGTGTCTCACAAATACGGTTACGAATCTGCGGGTCCTTTTGGCCGTCGGCTGCGTTGCTCTTCCTCGCGTGGTGCACGCCACTGCTCGTCATCGCGCCTTGCCGACAACCAAAATGCCCTCGCATCTTCATAACCGTATTTGTGAGACACCACACTAGCCGGCGCGGGCCACTCCCACCCGGAGCTGCCCGACGCCGTCGATCTCCGCGGTCAACTCGTCGCCGGGGGCCAGTTGCTTCTGAAAGGCCGGGGCGTCCGGATTGCCGCTGGCGATGAGGTCGCCGGGAAAGAGGGTCCCCACCTCGGACAGGTAGCTCACCAGCCGGGCGACGCCGTTGATCATGCCGCCGGTGCTGGCTGACTGCCGCAGGTCGTCGTTCACCCAAAGGCGCATCTCCAGCGCCTGCGGGTCGGGTATCTTGTCGCGGGTGACGATCCAGGGACCCACGGGCGCGAAGGTGTCGAAGCCCTTGCGCACACAGCGGGTGCCCATGAGGTTCCTTCCCGAGCCGTATCCCCGGGCCGTGACGTCGAGGATCACGCTGTATCCGAACACGGCGTCCATGGCCTCATCCACCGACAGGTTCCGGCATTCCCTGCCGATGACGACACACAGCTCCAGCTCCGGGAATACGGTCTCGGCGTTGGAGGGGATGACGATGCTGTCTCCCGGACCGATGACCGCGGATGGCGGCTTGAGGAAGATGTGCTCGAGCAACTCGTCGGGCGGGGTTTCCCGGGCCTCGCCCCGCCCTCCGGCGCTGGCGAGGTTCTTGCTGCCACGGTGATAGTTGCCGGCCGCGCCCCAGACCTTTGACGGTTTCGGCACGGGAGCCGCCAGTTGAGCGGCGTCGAGGCTTGCCGGGGTCTTCTCCGAGATCGCGCAGTCGATGGCCCCGCGGTTCGCGTCATAGGATGCCGCCAGATCGATCATGGAGTCGCAGACCCCGTCCAGGAGGACCATCTTGTCGTCTTCCGTGACCGCGGCCACGCTGCCGTTCTTCAGAGTCGCAAAACGCATGAGATACCTCCATACAGTTGTCTCGTGTCGCAGACCGAAGAGGTGCCCGCACCACCGTGGTCTTCATGGAACGGGCAGACTGCGACGAAACTGGAGCGAGGGCGTAGACCCAGGAGCCTGCGCCGCAGAAGGACAAGGGTGTAGGGGCGGGTTTCAAACCCGCCCGCGTCCGCAGCCCGTTGTCGATCGGTACAGGGGGCTAGTAGACGTCCTTGAGCTCTCGGACCTTGGCGAACACCGAAACCGGGTCGGTTCCGAGGCCCGGAAAGCGCTCGGAAAGCCCGGCCTGGATCTCATCGCTTTCCCAGCGGAGAAACGGATTGGTCTCGAGCTCCTCTCCGAGGCGGGACGGCACCGTGAACTGGTCCCTGGCCCTGAGCTCCTGAACCTTCTCCAGCCTGCTGCGGATCTTCTCGTTGTTGGGCTCCACGGTCAGCGCGAACTGGAGATTCTTCTCCGTGTACTCGTGTCCGCAGTAGACCAGCGTGTCTCCGGCCAGGCCCCGCAGCTTTCCGAGGGAGGAGGTCATCTGCTCCGGGGTTCCCTCGAAGACCCGGCCGCATCCGCCGGTGAACAAAGCATCGCCGCTGAACAGCCTGCCGGGAAACACGAAGGCGATGTGCCCGCGGGTATGGCCGGGGATGAACAGCACGCTCCCGCGCTCCTCTCCCACCTGCACCTCGTCCCCCTCCTTGAGGGTATGGGTGATGCCCGGGATGCGGTCTTCATCCACCTTGGCGCCGAACACCTCCAACTCCGGCTTCTGCTGCAGCAGGTATTCGTTCCCGCCGGTGTGATCCCGGTGATGGTGGGTGTTGAGGATGGCGATGAGCTCGACGCCCTCTTCTTGCACCCGGCGCCACACCGGCTCTCCCTCGGAGGGATCCACGATGCCGGCCTTGTTGGTCTTCTCGCAGATCACGAGATAACCGTAGTTATCCTTCAGCAACGGTATTTGAACGATTTTCATGGCGCTCTTTATACCAAAACCCGGGCGGGCAGGCCACCGGCTTCACGGATCGATGAATGCACGGCGCGGTCCGTTGGGCCGGATTGACCTGCGGCCCCGGTTTGCATACCCTGATGCCATGCTGAAAGCCGGAGTCGGACAGTCGTCGCAATCGGACACCCGTGCGGCCGTTGAAGAGGCGGCCCGCCGCGCCATGGAAGGCCTGCCGGACGGAAACGCCGATCTGACGTTGCTGTACGCTACCGTCGACCACGCCGGCACCCTTGAGCCGGAGCTGACAGCGCTTCACCAGATGACGGGTACGCGCAACACCGTGGGGTGCAGCGGCCTGGGAATCCTCACCGGCGACGGCGAGATCGAGGGAGAGTCGGGGGTCGCCGTGATGGTGCTGGCTTCCGACACCGTCCGGGCGCGCCCTTTCGTCCGCGACTCTCTCAAGGAGAACGATGCCGCGGCGGGACAGGATATCGCCAATGCGGTGGGTCCCGATCATCCCTCCTTGACGGTGCTGCTGGCCGACGGTTACCGGAGCCGCCCCGACGCCATGCTGGACGCCATGGTCCGGGCAGGCCACTCCGGCCCCGTGGTGGGGGCGGCGGCATCGGAAAACGGCAGCCACGGCAAGACCTACCAGTTCTACGAGGACCGGGTGATCAGCAACAGTGTCGTGGGGTTCGCCCTCTCGGGCGCTTTCGAGACGGTGGTCGACATCACCCAGGGGTGCCAGCCCGTGGGCGAACCCATGGTCGTTACCAAGGCCCAGGAAAACCTCATCTTCGAGATCGACGGCCGCCCGGCCTTCGAGGTGTTCGCCGAGCTGGTCGGGAAACCGTTCCAGCAGGACCTGCGCCGGGCGCTGGCCTTCGTGTTCGTGGGGCTGCCTCCGGACCCGCGGCAGACGGCGATCGAGCCCGGGCAGTACCTTGTCCGCAACATCATCGGTGTGGACGCGCAAAGGGGCATCCTCGCCGTGGCCCAACCGGTGGAAACCGGGCAGCCGTTGATCTTCACCTTGCGGGACGGGCAGCGCGCGCGGGAGGATCTCGGGCAGATGCTGGAGCGCCAGACGGCGCGCCTGGAAGGCAGGAAGCCGCGGATGGGTCTCTACTTCAATTGCTGCGCCCGCGGCAGCGGCCTGTACGGCGTTCCCGGGATCGATACGGCCTACATCAAGCAGGCGCTGGGTGACGTGCCGGTCATCGGCTTCTTCGGCAACTACGAGCTCGGCCCCCTGGCCGGGGCCAATCATCTCCTCACCTACACCGGAGTGCTGGCGCTCGTCACCGACTGAGGTGCCCCTCCCCACCCCACCTGGATTCCCGCTTTCGCGGGAATGACGGATTGGGGCCTCACTGACAGGTTGGTGCTTCAGCGCTTGCCTACACACCGCGATGTCGTTTCGATGAAGCGAGAGTCGTCGTGTATCAGCGCCGCAGGCGTGTTCGCTTGTTGGCAAGGTAGTCCACGACGATATAGTTGCCGATCTGGTCGGGGGAAGTGTAGAAGACGCGGCCGGTGTTCATCTTGGTGAGCCGGTCGACGAACCCCATGCGGTAGTAGTCCATGCCCAGCATGAAAGTGTTGATGCGGATGCCGCTCTGGGTGCAGCGCCGGACCTCCTTCAGGGTTTCCCGAACGATCCGCTCATGCAGCAGGGCCGAGCCCCAGCCGCTGTGAAGGCGGCCGCCCCGGTCGACGTTGCAGGCGGTGGGTTCGCCGTCGGTGATGAGAATGATCTGACGGTTCGTAGCCCTATTGTTTCCAAGTAGTTGCCGGGAAAACCTCAAGGCTTCCTTGATGTCGGTCCCGTGCTCCATGAAGTAGGTGATGGCGACGATGGACGGCAGGTCCTCGGTCCGGATGACCTTGGCATTGGAACGAAAAGCCACCAGGTGGAGGACATCCTGTGGAAACTTCGTTTCGATCAGCCGGTTGAGCGCCAGCGCGACCTTCTTGCCGGCGTGCAGGGCGTCGTTCATCAGCATGGAGTAGCTGACGTCGATGAGCAGCACGGTCTCGGTGTCGGTGGAGAATTCGTTTTGATGGACCTGGAAATCCCGGGGCTCGATTCGGACGGGAACTCCGGTCCTCCCCTCTTCCAAGGAGTGCAACAAGGTCTTGCGGATGTCGATGTTGAGGGGGTTGCCGTACTGGTAGGGCTGGGTGTCCTCCAGCCGCATGCCCTGGTCGCCGGTCTTGGCGCTGGCGTGCTGGCCCCAGCGGTTCTTGCTCATTAGCTGGAAGATTTCTTTCAGGGCCTTGTCGCCGAGCTGGCGTATGCCCTTGGGGCTGAGCCTCAGCCCGCTCCCCGTGCGTATCAGGTGACCCGCGTCCACCATCATCTGCTCGACGCCCTGGAGGTACTTGAGCTGCTCGTAGGCTTCCTCGCCCAGCAGCTCGCGCATAGCCTCCAGATCGAGGTCGGAGACGTCGCCAAGTCCCCGCCGCCCCCAACGCAGGAACTGCTCGAGGCCCCGTAGCTGCCCCATGATCTGTCCGGCCTCCCCCATGCCCATGCGCTGGCTTCCCTGAAAAGGGTACTGGTTCATCAGTTGCTCGAGCTGCTCCATCTGGGACATGGCGTCGCTCAGGCGCTGAAGATCCTGCTGGCTCAGCGAATCGAGGTTCTCCAGGAGGTTGTCGAGGTCATCCACCGTGGCGTCCAGCATGTTGGGAAGGTTTTTCAGGAAGTCGTCGTCGTCCAGCAAGCGGTTCAGGCGCTCCAGCATCTGGGAAAGATCCGGCGCTCCCGGTCCTGTGAGATTCTGCGGCTGTTGCATGGAGCGTTGGTCTATCTGCTCTCCAAGCCGCTCTTTGAGCTGCTGGTATCGCTCCTGGGCCTGGCGCATCCTTTCGGCCAGCTCGTCCATGTTCTGGGCGTACCGGCCGGACAGCCGCTCCATGAAGTTGCGCATCTTCTCCTGATACGCTTCCAGCTTCTCGGCCAGCTCGTTCAGCTTCCGGCTCAGGGCCTCACTCTCTTCGGGAGACAGCTTGAAGGAGTCGGGCGAGTACTTGTTGAGGAGATCCTGTTTCTGTTCCTCCGCTTGTTGGAGCAGGTCTCGCAGCCCCTGCACCGAACGTTGGCCGTCCTCCGACTCGAAGCCCCGGCGCATCAGGCTCCGCAGTGCGCGGCGCACGCCTTCCTCTTCGAGAAACGTATCCGACAACTGCTTGAGCAGATCGTTGGCGGTGGGAAACCGGATCTCCTGGGAGCCGTCCCAAGGCGTGTATCGATGGATCCTCATGCGCCGTCCATTATATCGCAGGCGCTTCCGGCACTGCAATACCGAAAATCGGCTCCGATAAGGACCAGTGGAATGAGGGGGTCGACTCGGTTATAGAAGGAAGATCCATCGCCATATCCCGGAGGAAACATGAACGTAACTGTCGATACGACGAAGTGCGACGGCCACGAGAAGTGCGTCCAGGCCGCTCCCAAGGTTTTCAAGATGAACGAGCGGTTCATCGCGCAAGTCACCGACCCCAACGGCGACACTGCGGAAAAGATTGTCCTGGCTGCCAGGATTTGTCCCACCAAGGCGATCACGGTGGAGGATGACGACGGGAAGAAACTGTTTCCCGAGTCTTAGCGCGGTGTCTCACGAATCCGGTTATGAAGATGCGAGGGCATTTTGATTGTCGGCAAGGCGCGATGACCTGTAGGGGCGACCTGCGGTCGCCCCTCAGTGGCGTGCACCACGCGAGGAAGAGCAACGCAGCCGACGGCCAAAAGGACCCGCAGATTCAAAACCGTATTTGTGAGACACCACACTAGCGCGTCCTGCCGGCGGTATTCCCCGGAGCCGCTCCGCCGGCTACCCCAAAGGGCCTGCGGCTACCGTGCGGCCAAGCCGATCGTTCACTCGAAGACGACGCTGGCAAAGCTGCAGATGGAGCCGACGGGGTCCATCTGGCCGTGGTCGTGGGCTACCAGCCGCCCTCGTTCGGCCTGCATCGATTTAAGCATCGTGTAGATGGGCGAGAATCCGCAGATCCGGCGCCGGTCCTGCTCTTCTGCCAGATAGTCGCGAAATCCCTTTGGGTCCACACCTTCCACGTGGCGCAGCATCTCCCGGTCGGAACGTTTGACCGCCTCCAGATCTTCCCCGTCAAAACCGCTGGCGTCGCCGTAACGCGGCCCCACGTGAGCCAAGTCGGCGCTGGCGATCATGCAGACCCGGCGGCCGTCTTCAGCAATGGTCTGTCGCAACGCCGCGATGAACCGCTCGATGGATTCGCCCGCCGTGCCCTGTTCCGTCGCGGCGTAGGAGAAGGAGCACAGCACCGGCACGATGGGCGTGGTGTTGCCGAACAATTGCTGAATGAACAGCACCTGAAACTCGATGGTGTGCTCGGAACGGTGGGCCAGCTCGTCGGCGAAGAGTTCTCCGCCATGGAGCGCGCGCAGACGGGATACGAACTCAGCCTCCACCGGCACTTCCCCCAGCGGCGTAGCAAAGCGCTTGCAGGTCAAGGCATAAGGGTTCTCTACTCCGTTGTGCCCGGTTCCCAGAATGATGAAGAGCTCCGGCGGCTCCGCCTCGGCCAACTCCTTGTAGGCCCAGGCATAGGCATGGCCGCCCAGGCGCAGGTCGATGTGCGGCACGACGATTCCGGGTATTTTCCGTTGCGGACCCGGCTCGCCCGGCAGTCCCGGTCCCTTGGGTGGGACGAACAACTGCGCCAGGCTTTCCTTCAGCACGACGGGGTTCTCGTCGTAGCTGATGCCCGCGTGAAACGCCTCGCGCACAGGCGCCTCCCGAAATGAGGCCGCCAGGCCCTGGTAATGGCGACTGAAGTTGTCGCTGGCCATAAAGTGGCCCTCGTCCAACACTTCGCAGAGCCGTTCCAGCAGTGGCAGCGGGAACTCGACCTTGTACTTCTCCTGGTACGCCGTCTGAATTTCCGGCAGCGTCCGTGTGCCATCGAGGAACTGAAGCGCACACGCCGCTTCGATACGGAGGCGCAGGACCTTGTCGCTGAAGTGTTGAGGGTCGCGGATGCCGAAGGCCTGCTCACCCTGCTCCCCGGGAATCGGAAAAACGTCGACATACCGAAGGCGCGGGCGCATGGAGGAGTTTTCGTTGCTCATGGGAACAGGCTATAGCCAACAAGGCGATAAAGGCAAGAATGCGAATGGTACGCCGGTCTGCCGCCGAACCGGCGTAACGCAAGAGCAGTGACGAACGAGACGATTACCGCGGTCAAGGGCATTCGGGTGGGTCATGCCACCAACCGTCGGGCGCGCACCGGCTGTACCGTGCTCCTGTGCATGGCCGGCGCCGCCGCCGGCGTCGACGTGCGCGGATTCGCACCCGGCACCCGTGAGACCGACGCCATCAGGCCCGGCCGGAGGGTGGGACAAGCTCACGGCATCCTGTTGACCGGTGGCAGCGCCTTCGGCCTCGATGCAGCTTCCGGCGTCATGCGCTTTCTCGAAGAGCACGATGCCGGGTTCGGCACGGCCCACGGCGTCGTGCCCATCGTCCCCGCCGCCGTGATCTACGACCTGGGCGTCGGCAACCCGCGGGTCCGGCCCGACAAGGCCATGGGCTATCGCGCATGCAAGGCGGCCACTGAAGGGCCCGTGCCTACCGGCCAGGTAGGCGCCGGAACCGGCGCCACGGTGGGCAAGGCTCCGGGCCTGCGCGCCGCAGACGGCGGCATCGGCTCGGCCTGCATCAGGCTGCCCGGCGGCGCATCGGTGGGCGCCTTGGTGGTGGTGAATTCCGTTGGCAACGTCGTTGATCCCGCCACCGGGAAGACCGTGGCCGGCGCCCGGGATGAGGCGTCCGGCCGTATGGCCGACGTGACGCCGAGCTTACGGGAGGGCCATCCGCCAAGGATGCCCGGAACCAACACCACCATCGGCGTCATCGCCACGGACGCGGCCCTGTCTTCGGTGGAGGCCAATACGGTGGCCGCCATGGCCCACGATGGCATCGCCCGCGCCATCCGCCCCTCCCATACGCTCTATGACGGCGATACCCTGTTCGCCCTCTCCACCGGCAAACGAAGGACCGACGTCAACGCCGTGGGTGTCGTAGCCGCTGAAGTGGTATCCCAGGCCATTCTCAACGCGGTTCGGAGATAGACAGGGCTTGGCGAGGATCCCCTTGGGTCCCAGGTTTGCCGTGGCGCCCACCCAATCGTCATTCCGGGCTTGACCCGGAATCCAGGGGCGGTGGGGTCCGCTGTCTCTGGGGTTGACATGTGATAAACATGTAAGCATGCTTATCACATGTCCAAGATGATTCAGCTACGGAATGTCCCCGATGAGCTTCATCGGGTCCTCAAGTCAAGGGCCGCGTTGGCCGGGAAGTCACTGTCCGACTATCTGATTGCGGAAATTCGGTGTCACACCGAGTATCCGACCGTAGAAGAGTTACGTCAGCGCCTCCGAACCCGAACGCCGGTTCGCCCTACCGTTCCGCCGGCCCAAATGATCCGGGAGGAACGAGATAGCCGGTGATTGTTGCCGACGCTTCCGCAGTCCTTGAATTGCTCCTGGAGAGCAGGGCCGGGTCGAATATTGAGAGGCGGCTTCTTCAACCAGGAGAGTTCGTTCATGCGCCGCATCTGCTTGACCTTGAGATAGCGCAAGCCCTCAGACGGTACGTGTTGGCCGGAGAACTGTCAGCGCAACGGGGGAAGCAGGCGCTTACCGACCTGGCTGATCTTCCGATTATTCGGTACCCGCACGATCTCTTTCTGTCACGCATTTGGGCGCTTCGTCACAATGTCACCGCTTACGATGCCGTCTACTTGGCTCTGGCAGAGTCGCTTCCGGCCCCACTGGTCACCTGTGACGCCCGATTGGCCGCTGCACCCGGTCACCGGGCCGCGATAGAGCTTGTCCGGACCAATCCAGCATAAGTAGCTTGAGCGGTAGGCACTCTATCTGATAAGTAGATTACATGCGCCCGTAGTGAAAAGGACATCACGAGGGTCTCCGGAACCCTAAGTCCAGGTTCGATTCCTGGCGGGCGCAATCCCTTCCCTTCTCAGCCGTTCCTTTGCATTCTTGCTAAACCCCTCAAGCCCCTATAAATAAAGGGCTTTAGCCGTTCGAGGGTACTTGACACGCTCCGACGGTTCCCATATATGCTCATGCACAACTTAGGACAAATCATGTGACAAGGGGAGATGTCGCGCATGGGAAAGCTGACGGTCCGGAAGATTGCGACGCTGACCAGGCCGGGACTGTACGCTGACGGCGCCACGCTTTACCTTCGGGTTGCCCCCGGCGGTTCAAAACAATGGGTTCAGCGGCTGGCGGTTCAAGGAAAGCAGACTGACCGTGGGCTTGGCGGCTTCCCGCTGGTGAGCATCAATCAAGCGAGAGAGAAGGCGTTTGACAACCGGCGAGTTGCGCGGGCCGGTGGTGACCCGTTCGCGGAAACTCGTAAGGTGACGGTGCCAACGTTCCGGGAAGCGGCCGAACAAACCAAGGACGCGACGCGGGCACGCTGGCGGAACGGCAAGACGGAAGCCATATGGACCGGGCAACTAGCGAAACACGTCTATCCTCGTATCGGCAACAAGCGCGTGGATCTGGTGACGCGGGAAGATGTCCTGCGAATCCTCGCCCTGGTTTGGTCCACTATCCCGGAGGGTGCGCGGCGGGTTCGCCAGTTCATGCGGACCACGTTCCGCTGGTGTCAAGCGCACGGCTACATGGAGAACAACCCGGCCGGTGAAGCCATCGACGGCGCGTTGCCCACCATGCCAGCCGTCAAAGAACATTACCGGGCGCTTCCGTATGCCGAGGTAACGGCGGCGTTGCGGAAGGTGGAAGGAACCGGGGCAAGCATGGCCGCGAAATTCTGTCTACGGTTCGCGGTGCTGACGGCCGTAAGGTCCGGGGAAGCACGGGGCGTGACCTGGGATGAAGTCGACCTGGACGCGCGGGAATGGCGTATCCCGGCCGACCGGATGAAGATGAAAACGGCGCATGTCGTTCCCCTTTCGGACGCGGCGGTGGCCGTGCTCGAACAAGCGCGAATCCTGAACGACGGTTCCGGGCTCGTGTTTCCGTCTCCGGTGAAGCGGGGCCGGCCGCTGTCAAACATGACGCTGACAAAGGTGCTGCGAGACACCGGGCTTGCCGAGCGATGCACGGTGCACGGTTTCCGTTCGAGTTTCAGGACGTGGGCCAGTGAACGGACGAACGCAGACCACGCGACAATGGAACTGGCGCTTGCCCATGCGGTAGGGAGTGCCGTTGAACGGAGCTATGCGCGTTCGGACCTACTCGACAAGCGCCGGCGGTTCATGGGCCAATGGTCGGCGTACCTGACCGGCGAATCCGCCAAGGTGGTGAGCATCGGGGCGGGCCGATGATTGCAGTGGTGTTCCTGGTGCTGGCCGTGGCGTTCGTCGTGCTCGGCTTTCAGTTCGTCGTGGCCCGGTGGGTTGACACCTTCAAGGCTGGCCGGGACCTGTGGATGCAGTCATGCGCTCGATGAGGACGCGGAAAGCTTCACCTTGTTGCCGGAGTGAATCCATGACTTCCGTGTGCCGGTTGTCTTCCCGCTCTTGTCGCTGATCACTAGCATGGCGCATCTGTTTAACGCTGTACAAGATCACCAGAACTTGGATGACGCCTACGATCAAAGCAACTAACGGAATGGCGACCGCAGCATATAACGCGTACCCTTGATTGGCGAGTGTGGTGATTTCGAATTCTGTCATGACGCACGGTTCCCTTTAGTATGCGTATCGGGCGTGGCTCCCGATCTATTTGACGCACCCTCACCCATAATGTCAACACCGGGTACAGCATCCCCGTATCCTGGGGCTCGCCTTTCGCAATGGCACACTTGGACTAGGACGCTCACCTACCGTCTGTAGCGTCAGACGCTTTCGACGGCGCGGCCCGTTTTTGCCATCCGTTCCCAGGTCTCGTTTATGTCGCTGCCCTCATCCTGCCACTGACGGCACCAGTCCGTCTGTTTCACGCGCGGCCACCGCGATTCATCGCTGCCGGTGTTTGTAGTCGGTGGTAGATAGTGGCACGTGCTGTCATCCTTGTTGTACGCCTTGCAGCTACGGCATTTGCCTTTTCAGATTCAGTGCTCATGCCTTTCTTCTACCAGACGATGACCTGGATTGCCACATTCTGCGTCTAAGGGGTTGACGGCGGCGACCTTTTAGTTTACAAACGAGAACATCAAAGACTGACAATCTGAGTTGCCCCGGCCAGTGTGCGGCTGGCTCCTGGCGGGCGCACCACCCTCCAATCAATGGCCGGACTTCGGCCGATCGCCCAATACAAACGAAGCTCCAAAGCACACGTTGACACCGGATCGGTGTCAACGTGCCCAGTGCTCTTCTCTGTCGTGTACCGTCGGCGGGTCGTTGAAGGGATTCAATATGGACACGTTCATGTCCTGGAAGTCGCGAACGTTCCGGGTGACAATGGTCAATCGGTTGACGATGGCAACGGCAGCGATCAGAGCGTCCTGCATCAAGGTATCGGATTGTCGGTGCATGAGCCGAGCCCACTCCTTGAAGGCGATGGCATCGACCGACAAGACGCTGTAGGTGGCGAGGACGTGATCCAGCCACTCGTCCAGTTCCGCAGCCTTGGCGGCGTCTTGTTCACGGGTAATTTCGATCCCGGCCTGGATCTCCCCGATGGTAACGGCGGCAAGGTGAAGATCATCGGCAGGCCGGCCTCGGATCCAATCCAGGACCGCTTGGTGCGGGCGGGGACGGCGCAACTCGGAGACGATGTTCGTGTCGAGGAGATACACGGCCCTGCTCACTCGAAACGTGGCGCCGGGCGGCGTCGTACACTTCTTCGAGGGGGAGTTAGCGTTTCGGTGCGAGCCTCCGGCGCAAGCAGGATCTCTTTTAGATTCGGCCGGGTCATCCTTTGAAGGCGACGCCACTGATCGATGGGAACCAGTACCGCCGTCTCGACTCCCCGTTTCGTGACTATTTGCGGGCCGTTGACCAGGCTCGTTTCAAGCATTTCACTGAAGCGCGCTTTGGCTTCCTGTACCTGCCATGTGTTGTCCATGCGACCCTCCCCACAGACTGACTAGATCGAAGACTAGTCCCTTCGGCGGAGAAGGTCAAGCAACACCGAATGCCGACATCCGTCCCTACTTCGGCAGCTTGTCGTCGATCCCCTTGACGTACCAGCTCATGCCCAGCAGCGTGCCGTCGTCGAGGTTCTTGCCTGCGGGCACGGCCAGGGAGCCGTCCTGCTTGTAGATCGGGCCGGCGAAGACGTGCATCTTGCCGGAGCGGATCTTCTCTTCGGTGGCCTTGGCCATGGCCACCACATCGGCGGGCATGTTGGTGTAGGGCGCCATCCCGACCATGCCGGTGTCCAGCCCGCCCCAGGTGTCCGTGGACTTCCAGGAGCCGTCGAGCACCGCCTTGGTGCGCTGGACGTAGTAGGGCCGCCAGTCGTCGATGATGGCGGTGAGCTGGGTCTTGGGGCCGAACTTGATCATGTCCGACGCCTGGCCGAAGGCCTTGGCGCCCTTTTCGCCGGCGATCTGCATGGCCGCGGTGGAATCGGTGTGTTGTGTGATGATGTCCGCCCCCTGTCCGATGAGCACCTTGGCGGCGTCAGCTTCCTTGCCGGGATCGAACCAGGAGCTCACCCAGACCGTCTTCAGCTTGAAGTTGGGGTTGATGGACTGGGCGCCGAGCATGAAGGCGTTGATGCCGCGCACCACCTCCGGAATCGGGAACGATGCAATGTAGCCGGCGACCCCGCTTTTGGACATCTTGGCCGCGATCTGGCCGATGACGTAGCGGCCTTCGTAGAAGCGCGAGGAGTAGGTCGATACGTTCTCGGCGCGCTTGAAGCCGGTGGCGTGCTCGAACTTGATCTTCGGGAACCGCTTGGCCACCTTGATGGTGGGGTCCATGAAGCCGAAGGAGGTGGTGAAGATCAGGCCGGCACCTTCCCGTGCGAGACGCGTGATGGCGCGTTCAGTGTCCGGACCCTCGGCGACCTTCTCGATGTAGAGGGTCTTGACGCCCTTGCCCAGGGCCTTTTCGACGGCGAGCCGCCCCTGGTCGTGCTGGTAACTCCAGCCGTGGTCGCCGATGGGACCGACGTAGATGAAGCCGACCTTCATGGGGTCTGCCCCGAGAGCGTTTGTGGTGACGAGGGACAGGGCAAGAGCGGCCGCCAGCATGATGAACCTTCGCATGTTCTTCCTCCTCCGGATGGGTACCGGTGCCGTCCGTCTTACCGGTCCGGCACGAACGTTTGACCGATACAAGCAGGTGTATTCACTTTCGTCAAGATGCGATTGCCGGAAATGGCCAGCAGCGCGGCGATGGTGACCAGGTATGGCAGGGACGCCAGGAATTGGGGCGGAATCGCGACGCCGATGCCCTGGGCGTAGAGGCCCATGATCCACACGGCGCCGAACAGGTAGGCGCCCATGGCCACCCGGGCCGGCGTCCAGGTGGCGAACACCACCAGCGCCAGGCAGATCCAGCCGCGTCCGGAGGTCATGTTCTCGATCCACTGTGGCGTGTAGACCAGCGACAGGTACGCCCCCGCCAACCCCGCGCACGCCCCGCCGAAAGCAATGCAGCGGTAACGCACTCCGGCCACGTCGTAGCCCAGGGCGTGGGCGGAATGATGGTTGCTGCCGATGGCGCGGATCACCAGTCCCAGGCGTGTACGGGTGAACACCCGGCTGACGACTATGGTGATGGCCACGGAAGCGTACACCAGCAGGTCCTGGCCGAACAGCACGGGACCGACGAGCGGCAGCTCGCTCAGCCCCGGGATGTGTATGGCCGCGAGCTTGACGCCGGGGAGCCCGGTGAACGGCTGACCGATGAGCCCCGAGAGGCCGATTCCGAAAAGTGTCAGGGCCAGGCCCGTGGCCATCTGATTGGCGGCCAGCGTCTGGGTCAGGAAGGCGAACAGGAGCGCCATGGCAATGCCGCTGGCGATGGCCGCGGCCACGCCCACCGTGACCGACCCGGTGGTATAGGCGGCCGCGAAACCGGTGACCGCGCCCATGATCATCATCCCCTCCACCCCCAGGTTGAGCACGCCGGAGCGTTCCACCACCAGCTCGCCCACCGCCGCCAGCAGCAACGGCGTCGACGCCGTGATGATGGTGAGCAGGATGGCTTCCAGCCCGCTCATCGCGCGGCTCCTTCGGCGTCCGCGGTGCGGGAGGTCGTCCCGCCGAGTCCCACGGGCACTCGCCCGTCCGGTTGCGGCGAGGTCCGGGGGGCCCACTCCAGCCGTACCTTGCACCGGATCAGCGTGTCGCAGGTCAGAATGAAGAAAAGCAGCATTCCCTGGAAGACCTGTGCCGTCTTCCCGGAGATGGAGAGCTCCACCTGGGCGGCCTCGCCGCCGAGGTAGCAGATGGCCAGCACCAGTCCCCCGAACAGCGCGCCCAGTGGATTCAGCCGTCCGAGGAACGCCACGATGATGGCGGTGAAGCCGTAGCCCGGCGAGATGGTGGGCTGGAGCTGTCCGACGGGGCCCGCCACCTCGCAGATGCCCGCCAGTCCCGCCAGGGCCCCGGAGAGCCCGAAACAGAGCCACGTGGTCCCCGGCTGCGAGAAGCCGCCGAAGCCGCTGGCGCGGGGGGCCTCCCCTGTTGCCCGGATCTCGAAGCCCTTGAGGGTGCGCGACATGAATATGTAAAGGACCACCACCGCGATGACCGCGAACACCGCACCGAGGTGCACGCGCCCGTCGCCGAAGGTGGCCAGCAGATGCCAGTCGTTGAAGCTGATGGACTTGGGAAAGTTGAACCCGTGGGGGTCGCGCCATGGGCCTCTTACCAGCCAGTCCAGGAGATACTGCGCCACGTACACCAGCATCAGGCTGGTGAGGATCTCGTTGGCGCCGAAGCGGTTGCGCAGCAGCGCCGGCACTCCGGCCCAGGCCATTCCGCCGAGCATGCCCAACAGCATCATGGCGGGGATCGCCAGGGCCGAGTCCCATTGAGGCGCCAGGATGGGAATGGTGGCCCCGGCCAGGGCGCCCGCGATGAGCTGGCCTTCGGCGCCGATGTTCCAGAGGTCCGCGCGGAAGCAGATCGCCAGGCCGGCTCCGATGAGCACCAGCGGGGTGGCCTTGACGATGAGCTCCTCCACCGACCACAGGGTGGTGAGGGGTCCGACGAAGTAGACGTAGATGGCGTGCAGCGGATCGATGCCGCGGGTGGCGAACAGGATGCTGCCGAACAGGATGGTGAGAGCGACGGCGAAGAGCGGAGAGGCGACCTGCATCGCCCGGCTGGGCTCCGGGCGCTTCTCCAGCACGAGCCTCACGCCCGTGCGTCCTGATCCGGCAACGCGCCGGGCTCGTGTGCCCCCGACATCAGCATGCCGATACGTTCCCGATCAATGCTGTCCGCGGGATAGGTATCCGACAACGTGCCGCGGGAGATGACCGTGATACGGTCGGCGATCTCGAAGATCTCGTCGAGATCCTGGCTGATGACCAATACGGCGGCGCCTTCCCGGGCCTGGTCCACCAGGGCCTGGCGGATGAGCGCGGCGGCGCCGGCGTCCACGCCCCAGGTGGGCTGGTTGATGACCAGGACCCGGGGTTTCCGGTCGAGCTCGCGTCCCACCACGAACTTCTGGAGGTTGCCGCCGGAGAGCGCGTTGGCTTCCTGGTCGTGGCGGCCGGAGCGTACGTCGAAGCGTCGGGTGACCCGAGCCGCCAGGGCGCGGGTGCGGCTCCCGCTGATGAAGCCGCTGCGCACCAGGTCGTCGCCGGACGCGTGCCGGGTGAGCAGCACGTTCTCCGACAGCCTGAAACCGGGCACCGCACTGTGTCCGAGCCGCTCCTCGGGCACGAAGGCGGCGCCCAGGCGCCGGCGCTGGGTGATGTCCTGGATACCGCAGGGCCGTCCCGCGATGATCACGGACGCGGGCGTGGGAGCCGGCCGTTCGCCGGACAGGATCTCGAACAGTTCGGACTGGCCGTTGCCGGCGACACCGGCCACCGCGGTTACCTCGCCGCTGCGAACCTCGAGGGAAACGTTGCGCAGCGTCACTCCGAAAGGGCCCACCGCCGGCAACGAGACGTCGGTCACGGTGAGGGCCGCGGGTCCGGAAGTCTCCCGTGCTTCGCTGTTCACCGACTGCACGTCCGCGCCCACCATGAGCCGTGCCAGTGACGTCGCGGTCTCGGCCCGGGGGTCCAGGTCGGCCACTACCCGGCCGTGACGCAGGATCGTCGCGTGATGACAGAGCTGCCGCACTTCCTCCAGTCGATGCGAGATGTAGAGCACCGCGCACCCTTCGTCCGCCAGCCTGCGGAGGGTGGTGAAGAGCTGGCGCGCCTCCTGGGGTGTCAGCACTGCGGTGGGCTCGTCCATGATCAACAGGCGGGGTTCCTGCAGGAGGCAACGCACCACCTCGATGCGCTGGCGCACACCCACGGGGAGATCCGCCACCAGCGCCGCGGGTTCCAGCGGTAGTCCGTATTCCCGGGATACCCGCGTGACCCGTTGCGCCAGCGCGTCCGGATCGAAAGGACCGGGCAGGGCCAGGGCGATGTTCTCCACGACGGTCAGCGCACCGAACAGTGAGAAATGCTGAAACACCATACCGATGCCGAGCTGCCGGGCCGCACCGGGGTTCGGTACGGTGACGGTCTCGCCCCGCCAGCGAAGCCGGCCCGCCGTGGGCTGCAGCGCACCGTAGATGATCTTGACCAGGGTGGATTTGCCGGCGCCGTTCTCTCCCAGGAGCGCGTGGATCTCACCGGGCCGGAGCCCGAGGGTCACGCCATCGTTGGCGGTGAACTCGCCAAAGCGCTTGACGATCTCCTCGGCTTCGAGAAGATATTCGCCGCCCCGGTCAATCATCCCCATGAAAGATTCCCGTGAAAGCCGCCAATTGAAGCTCTACCATATGTGAAACTCTACTACATGGTGTGCCGAAAGGAACGAGTACGCACCATATATGGTGTCGCCTCGCCATGCAAGCCTGCCGCAAGGTATCAGAGCCGCGGTACGAAGGGCGCCACGCCGAGCTTGTGCTTGATGATCTCCTCCCGCGTCAGGCCGTGAAGTTCGTGGGGGAAGACCAGCCAGTGGTCGGTCTCGTGAATGTAGTAGTTAGGTTCGCGGTCGGTGCGATTGTTGCCGGGCTTGTAGTAGACGGTGGCCACACGGGTGTCCACCGGGGCGTTGCGGCGGGACCTGCTTTTCAGGTGTGAAAGCACGGCATCGATGCTGAGGCCGGTGTCGAAAACGTCGTCGACTATCAGCAGCCCCTGGTCGGCGTCCACGTTGTCGATGATGTACTGCATGCCATGGACGCGGATCCGCGAATCGGTCTGTTCGATGCCCTTGTAGAACGAGGTGCGGATGGCGATGTGATCGGTCTCGATGCCGAAGTAGTCCAGCAGCTCCTGTACCGCGATGCCGACCGGCGTGCCGCCCCGCCAGATGCCCACGATGAAGCTCGGACGAAAGCCGCTTTCCAGGATCTGCATGCCCAGCCGAAATGAGTCCTCGAGCAACGATTGGGCGCTGATGTAGGTCTTCTTGCTCGGCGCCGGCTCGGTGTGGGATACGGGCTCGACTGGATATTCGGCCATCAAGTTTTCCTCTCGACAAGTGCGGTGGAATCGCCGTGAGCCCGGTCGTTTCCCCTCTTTTATCGGAAATATGACATAGTGCAAGTGGAGACTGGGCAATCCGAATTCGTGAATCCACATCCAGAGCGTAGACCCCATCGTAGTCAATGATCCTCAACCGAACCAACCCGTCCAGGCGCCCGCCTTCATCGCCCCGGTTCCATCAGATGCGACATCTGGCCGCGGCACCGCACCTCCAGTTGTACGAGTTGCTGCGGACGCACGGTGACTTCGTTCGCTGGCGCGGATTCCACGACGTCTATCTGGTCAATCACCCCGATTTCATACGCACGGTGCTGTCGCAGGACTACCGGCATTTCTCCAAGCGTGTCATCGACTACCGCGTGCTGGCGCGGGTCATGGGCAACGGGCTCGTAACCAATGACGGCCCCCAATGGGCCCGCCAGCGCAGGCTTATGCAGCCCTTGTTCAGCAACCGTCGCGTCAACGGTTTCGATGAGAGGATCAATACGTTGACGGCGTCTTTGATGGATGAGTGGGAACCACGGGTTGGCGGCAAAATTCTCCGGATCGACCGCGAGATGAGCCGGTTGACGTTCGGGATCGTGGGAACAACCCTGTTCGGCAGCGATCTCGACCGCCATGCCGGCGAAGTCGCGGAGATCCTCGAGGTGGTCAATCTTTACCCGTTGGAGCTCCGGGCGCTGATGACCCTCTTTTCCTGGGTACCGACACCCCACAACCTGACCTGGAGACGGGCGGTGAAGCGCCTGGACCGCATCGTGTACGAGATGATCGAGGCCCGCCGACGCCACGGCGCCGGTGATGACGACCTTCTCGATCATCTGATCCGTGTGCTCGACGAGGAGACCGGCGAAGAAATGGACGAGAGACAGATGCGCGACGAGGTGGTCACGTTGATGCTGGCCGGACATGAAACGTCGGCCAACGCCCTGGCATGGACCCTGTATCTGCTGGGTACGCACGCCGACATCGAGGCACGGCTGAGCGAGAGCCTGACCGCCACCCTTAACGGTGCACCCGCCGCGGCTGACGACCTTCCACGGCTCCCCTATCTGAAACAGGTCGTGCAGGAATCCATGCGCATCTATCCCCCGGTGTGGGGCTACGCGCGGCGGGCGGAACAGGAAGAGGAGTTCAACGGGTATGTATTGCCCGCGAACGCCTATGTCGCGGTGTTGCCCTATGCGCTTCACCGGCACCCGGAGTTCTGGCCCGATCCCGAGCGCTTCGACCCGGAGCGGTTCCGGCCGGACCGTGCCGAAGGCCGCCACCCCTACACCTATCTGCCTTTCGCCGCCGGACCACGCACCTGCATCGGCGCCGGCATGGCCATGCTCGAGACCCAGTTGGTGCTGGCGCAGATCCTTCAGCGCTTCAGAGTCCACATCGTTCGCGACCATCCCATCGAGACCATGGCCAAGGTAACCCTGAAGCCGCGGTACGGGATACCGGTCACGTTGAGCCGGCGGTAGCGGGTCCTCGTTAAAGCCTACCCTTGAGACGGTTCCGAGTTCGCAACGACGTAGGAGTAAGTGCGACGGTCAGGCCAATAAGACCTGCTTGATAGTCGAGTGAAAATCCAAGAATCGGCCTTCGGTGTCCCTTGCCAAGAGCTGTCTGATCTCGGTAGTCGCCAAATTGTACAGCACGTTTACCGCGGCCGCGCGGAGCGCGCGAAGTTTGGGTAGATCCAGGCGGAGCCTACGGATGGTCTCTTTGGCTCCAGCGTCATCGTCTCGACGAGGGAGTATTTCACCGCTAGCGGTGAACCTGAACCGGTCTTCGCAATCTGGAGCCAAAGGGGAAACGAGTAGTTCTGCATTGAACCAGCTCCCCTTTGCGTATCCACAATGACGCGGCTCTCCCACTGATGGTTCTCTTTGGCAAGAGCAGTGGAAATTTGTGTAATCCAGTTGGAGCTCAGGGAATTTTCGTTTGGGCCGGAAATGTTCGATATGGCTGTTGTCCTTTGCAATGCGTGCCTCGCAATAACAACAGATGAATCCCTGTTCCCTCATGAGCGCATCATGGATACTCTCCTTTGTTGGCCTTGGCGGCCGGTCCCAATTGGGGTGGTGTCTCATGCGGTCCTTTTCTTTCCATGCAGAGAAGTCCGCAGGTTCCGGAACCTTCAGGATCCGCTTCACTGTCCCAGGACTTCCTTCCGTCGGATGAGGACACTTGCCTTGACGAGATCGGGGTCTGGGCCGACCTTGAGTTGCATGTGGCTCAATAGCTGCTTGGCTTCCATCATCTCCCCTCGTTCGATCGCACGAAACAGCTTGTTCAGTGTATTCTGAACTTCTTTCGGCCGTGGCGGAACACCCATGATGTCCTCGAGAATTCTGTCTGTTGTTTGTCCATAGGCGTCATCCGGGCGTTTCGCGCTGACACCAGATTTCGTCCTCTGCAAGATCCAGATGCTCTTGGAGTCCAAGTGGCCGAGAATCGGCGGGGAGTGCGTCGAGAGCAAGAACTGGCATTTGGGAAAAGTCTTTGTCAAGGCAGCAATGATGCGACGCTGCCACTCTGGGTGCAGGTGGAGATCGATCTCGTCGATAAGAACAACGGCTTCGCCCTGAAGGGGGTCCGCCATGGCTGGATTGGCAATGGCCATGCGGCGAGCCAGATCACCCGCCATCGCGAGGGTGCATTTCTCCCCGTCTGAGAGTTGGTTGACGATCAGCTCCTCCCCGTGTTGCTCCACGACCATACGTAGTGGCGATCTCCTTACTTTGAGTCCCTTAAAACCCGCAAGGAACCTTTCGGTGGCGGTCCGTACGGCTTGGAGTTGCGAGTCGCGGAATTCGGGTCTGTCCAAGCGGTTCTCATTCTCCAGATCCTCGCGTTCCCTGAACCATTCGAAAAATACTCGAAAGCTGCTCCATTCTCCTGACAGCGCTTGGTCATACGCAGCCAGCCGGTCGAAGGGATGCCGCTTCCTTATTCGCAATGGGATGTCAAGAACTGCACGATTGACAGGATAATAGACGGCAAGCGGGAGGCGTGCAGCTTCGTCCTCCGCCAGTTTGGAACGAAACAATTCCACGTCTCTCCTCAAGTCGACGAGTCCCGAGATACTTTGCTTTTGCTGGCCTCTCCTGGTTTTCACTACACTCCATCGAAGAGGCTTTCCCTGAAAGGCAATTTCGATCTCGTTCCTGGTCCACTGGCGACGATTGTTGATATCGGAGTGGGTGAAGTAACGCCCTGTGCCTGCGGATGAACGTATCCTTCCAATCAAACGCGACAACAAAATCGCCGTGCAATCCAGAACGGCGGACTTACCAACGCCATTGACGCCCACGAGCACGTTGACTTGCTTGGGGAACTCCAATTGCAGATTCGGAATGCCCCTGAAGCCTTCAATATTTATCGAGTTTAGCCTCATTGCGAAAACTCCGCCGTGACCAGGCTCCATATTCCCGGGGCGGGTGTTAGGGGATGGTTCGTTCGGAAAGTAACTTGGTGATGCCATGTTTCTTGTGGACGGTCAATCGAGTCTTGGCGCGGGTCAAGACACCGTTCGGGCCAACGTGAGCACCCGAACCTCCCGTGCGCCGGCATGCAGCAGGACGCGTGTGCACTCGTTGACGGTAGCTCCGGAAGTGTAGATGTCGTCCATCAGCAGGAGTCGCAGGTTTTCCACGGACCGGCGCGGAGCAATGGAGAAAGCGCCCCGCACGTTGGGCCCGCGCTCCTTCAGGGTCAACGTGCTCTGAGGCACGGTTTCGGTCTTCCTCGTCAGGACAAAGGGATCCAGCGGGATGCCCCACGCCCGACCTACTTCCCGGCCCAGCAGCACGGACTGATTGAAGCCTCGCCAGCGGAGCCGCCGCGGATGCAGCGGAACCGGGATGATGAGATCGAGGGCGGAGGTTTGAAACCACGGCTGGCAGGCCCGCGCCACGAGCCGGCCGAGGGGTTGCCCGAGGGCCGCCTGCCGGCCGTACTTGAACCTGTGAATGACTTCACGCAGTGGATGCGACGCCGCCGAGTGGCGCGGATAGCACACCCAACTTCGCGCCATGGAGAAGGACGGTGGCTGAAGCAGGCACCCGCCGCACAGGTGGTCGCCCTGCCACTCATGCGGATACGGTCGCCCGCAACGTTGGCAGAATGGCGGCCGGGCCAGTTGAATTTGTTCATCACACGATCGGCAGAAACAGCTTGACGACCGGGATGGCAGCCAAGCGTCGCAGGCCATGCAACACGGCGGGAAGACGATATCCAATGCCGCTGCTAGCGCCTGGTGAACCGATCTTCCCAATGATCGAAGGTCGGGCGTATCCGGCTTGCTCACATAGCAAGTAATCGGCAACCAAATGGAAATCCTTAGTGTCGTAGACTTGGACCAATTATTCTGACCATGTTATACTCCACGAATGGAAGAGATACAGATCTCCAAATTCAAGGCCACCTGTCTTGCCGTGCTTGACCGGGTGGGTAAGACCCACAAACCGGTGTTGGTAACGCGGTTCGGCAAACCCGTGGCTCAAATCATTCCCCCTCCTCCCCCGGACCGGCGAGAGGGTTGGTTGGACTGCATGAAGGGCCGAGGTCGAATCGTTGGCGACATTGTTGCCCCGGTGGCGGAAGCTTCCGAGTGGGAAGTCCTTCAATCCGAGCCAGACGTTCGATGAAGCTGCTGCTCGATACCCATGTTTGGCTTTGGAGCATTCTAGATGCTGCACGGCTGTCGAATCGGACACGAGAGGCGCTCGCCGCTCAAGAGAACGAGCTATGGCTCTCGCCAATAAGCCTTTGGGAAACACTTCTGCTGGCCGAGCGTGGACGCCTCAAGTTGGATGCGGAGCCTCATGCATGGGTCCGCCAAGCGCGAACCGCCGCTCCAGTCATGGAGGCGCCGCTGACTTTTGACGTAGCCCTCGCCAGCCGAAGCATCGCTCTGTCGCACGAGGACCCCGCCGACCGCTTCATAGCCGCGAGTGCCAAAGTCTATGGCCTTACGCTGGCCACAGCCGACAAACGCCTGTCCCAGTGTCCGGATATCGATATATTTCAGTGACGCTAGGCAAGACTCGAGATAGCCTACAGATAGTCCTCCAGCTTGACATCGTCCATGAAGGGATACTCCAGCAGTTCGTACTCCGCGGGGTCGACGTCGTCGGGGATGGTGGCGTCGATGCCCATCTTGGAGGTGGTGGGGAGTGAGCCCCTGGGCAGGCGGGAGGCCTTGAGGGTGGGGTCGAGGTGCTTGCCGCGGGCGCCGGAGACGATGATGACGTCCTCGTCCGGCTGGACCCGGAAGGCCATGGCCCGTTCCACCGCCATGGGATCGGTGAGCTCCACGTCGCCGTCGGTGACCACCACGAGCTTGAGGGCGTGGAGCGACATGAGCGCCAGCAGGGCGTTCTTCCCTTCTCCGGGCCGTTTGTCGATGGCGGCGTAGAGGTGCCAGTAGCAGGCGCTGCCCGGCGTGGCATAGACGGCGACCGTCTTGATGCTGGCTTCGCGCAGCGCGCGCCAGCCGGCGGCCTCCAGCGGCGGCGCCTCCAGCCAGTCGTTCTCCCACGGCATCAGGATGGTGTGGAGAATCGGGTTCTTGCGGTGCGTCACCGCCTTGACCTTGAAAACCGGGTTCCAGCGGATCGAGCATTGATGTCCGGTGAAGTCGCCGTAGCGGCCTTCGTCGATGGTCCAGCCGTCGGTGGAGATCTCGCCTTCCAGCACGATCTCCGCATGGGCGGGCACCTCCAGGTCCACGGTCTTGCACTTCACCAGGGGCACCGGCCGGCCGTAGAGCGCGCCGGCCACCGCGAACTCGTCGTAACCCGGCGGCGCCTTGTAGGCCGCGGCGATGAGCTCCGGCGTACCGGTGCCGAAGGCGATGGCGATGGGCAGCGGCTCGCCCCGCTTGAGCGCCGCCTCGTAGCTGAAGCGCATGTCCGACGGCGACACCAGGTCGATGCCGGTTTCCCGCGGGGTCCGGTACATGAGCCGGTAACAGCCTGCGTTGCGCCGGCCGGCGGCGTCCTTGGAGACCGAGATGCCGGCGGAGAGGTAGGGTCCGCCGTCCTTTCGGTGCTGGAAGGGAATGGGCAGCTCGGTAAGGTCCACCTCGTCGCCGATCTTCACCACTTCCTGAGCCGGACCGTCCGCCACCACCTCCGCTTCCATGGGATGGTCCAGTGCCTCCATGAAAGTCTGCCCGAGGGTCTTCTGGTCGCAGCCCAGACCCAGCGCTACCCGCTGGCGTGAGCCCACCAGGCCGCCCACCACCGGTATGGAGTAGCCCTCGACGTTTTCCATGAGCAGCGCGGTATCGGCCTGAGCCAGCAGCGTGTTGAGGTAACGCGCCTCCACCGGCCGGGTGATGCGCCGGAGCTGGCCCTCGGATTCCAACAGTGCAACCAAACCGCGCATGTCGTGGTACGGCAATGTGCGTGCTTCGCTCATGGTGTTCATCCTTTGCTCTGCCGTGCCTGTCCTGAGCTTTTCGACAAGTCAAGACAGGCTGGTCGAAGCTCCGGACGAAGGCGTGGAGGGCTTTTCCGTTCGTCCTGAGCGTAGCGTAGCGAAGTCGAAGGGCGCCAAGCTCAGTGCATGTAAGAGCCGCCGTCCACCAGCAGCGTCTGTCCGGTGATGAAGTTCGCGGCGTCGGAGAGGAAGAACATGACCGCGCCGACGATATCTTCGGGATACTGGCTGCGCGGGATGGCGCGGCTCTGTATCTGCGGCGCGTCGTCCTCGTCCACCAGTCCGCCGCGGGCCTCCAGCAGGCTTTCGCTGCGGGTGAGTCCCGGCGCCACGGCATTGACGCAGATGCCATCCTTTCCGGTGCCCCGGGCCAGGACGCGGGTGAGGGCCACCACCGCGCCCTTGGACACCGTGTAGTGGACGTAAATCGGAATGCCCTTGAAGGGCACGCCGGAGGCGATATTCACGATCTTGCCCGAGCCCTGGGCCTTCATGTACGGGTAGACCGCCCGGGAGGCCAGCCACACGCCTTTGACGTTCACGTCCATCACCTGGTCCCACTCGGCCACGCTGATCTCGTCGAAGGGCGCGTAGCGGATGTCGGCGAAGATCGCCGCGTTGTTCACCAGCCCGTCGATGCGTCCGTAGCGTTCGTGGGCCCCGGCGGCCAGCGCGTTGACGCTGTCCTCGCTGGTGACGTCGGCCTTGGCGAAAAACGCCTCCCCGCCCTGTTCCCGGATCGCTGAAGCGCACGGCTCGCCGTCCAGGATGTCCGACACCACCACCTTCGCCCCGGCCTTGGCCAGCTCCTGGGAGTACACCCGGCCGATGCCGCGGGCGCCGCCGGTGACGATGATGACCTTGCCGTCAAAGTTCGGAGCCATGGTCAATCCTCCTTGAGGTCCCCGCCCCTGCCCTCTGGATCCCGGATCAAGTCCGGGATGACATCCTAGTCGTTCGGGATGACGCCGTGGTCATCCGAGATGACGTTCGGGTCATTCGGGATGATGTCGTGGTCATCCCGGGATGACGTCCGGATCGTCCGGCATGACGGCGGGATCAAATCCTGTCCCCACCGTCGGCCGCGGTGTAGCGTCCGGTTTCGAGCTCGCGCCCGAGAGCACCTGCTTCCCGTAGCCGGCCCCAGGCCTGGAGCACCACCCGATAGGGCTCTTCCTTGAACTGCAGCAGGATGTCCTCGAAGTGGAGCGGACCGTCCTTCAGCCGCTCCAGTATCTTTTCGGCGAGTGCCTCGGGGCTCATGCTGCCTCCGTCAGAGGTTGAGGAACCGCCGGCCGTTGGTGCTGAGGATCTTCCACTTGAGTTCCTCCGAAAGGTCGTTCCGTTCCAGCAACTCCCCTTTGGCGCCTTCCCGGGCCTCGGCGTGGGGCATGTCGCCCTCGAACAGCAGCCGGTCTTCGCCCACATACTCGGCCACCTGGGGCAGAAAGATCTCGTCGGCTTCCGGGGTGAAGTAGACCTCGCTCTGCTTGAGGGTTTCGGACGCGGGCTGCTTGACGGGGAGCGGCAGGCCCAGGGCACCATCCGCGTGGTGGTAGTGATCGATGCGTTGCACCAGGTAGGGCACCCACTGGACGCCGATCTCCATGAAGGCCACCTTGATGCGCGGGTGCCGCTCGAGGATGCCGCCGGCCAGGAAGCTGTAGAACCCCATCATGACCGGCAGCGTGAAGCCCAGGGCGCGGGAGCCCGAGACGTCGTCCATGCTGTGGGTGATGCCCGGATGGCTCCAGCCGGCGTGGATGGCCAGGGGCACGCCGAGCCGCTCCACCTCGGCGAAGAATTCATCGTAGTAGCGGTCGTGCAGCATGGTCTCGCCCACCGTGCCGTAGATTCCGGCCACGGAGGCTCCCAGCTTCAGGCTGTGGTTGAGTTCGTCGAGAGCCAGACGCGGGTCCCGCATGGGCAGGATGGCGCCCCATTTGAGGCGGTCCGGGCGTTGGGCACAGGCCGACGCCATCCAGGTGTTGTAGCTGCGCATCAGCGCGGCCTCGAACAGGATGTCTTCGGTCACCGGCTGGAGAAACACCGTGGAGAACACCACCTGGAGATCGATACCCACCGCGTCCATATCCTTGAGACGCGCATCGATGTCCGTCATCGTCTGGGAGCCGATGGTGAACTCCTTCTGGGTGGCGAACCGCATCTCCGTCGGAGTGCCGTACACCAGATTACCCCGGCCCACGGGCTTGGGGTAGACGGTTCCGTCGATGTACCAGAAGGCGTTGATGCCGCCCAGGATGGGCAGGTCTTTGGCTACCACCGGGAAGGGTTTTCGATCCGAATACCTGGAGTCGAGATGTTCCCAGGCATCCTGGGGCTCCTCGACGTGAGAGTCGATGTCGATGACCGGCATGGTGTCCATGTTCAAGCTATCCTCCCCGTTGGTTCAGGGCGCGCTCGGAGCCCGCCCACACATCGCGCGGTGCGGGAACGGGCGGGTTTGAAACCCGCCCCTACGCCCCGTGTTCCTGCGGCGCGGCCGTGCGGCTCGCCGCCGCCGCCGTGCACGCCCGTTCGACAGCCCGAAGCTCGCCCCGGCCCAGCGGAAAACCGAACTGTTCGTTGCGCATCCGGAGACGCTGGGACGAGATGTCGGCGATGATGCGGCGTGCGCGGTCGTGGTCTTTCCGGGTCTTGACCAGCGTGGCCAGCTCGTTGGCATCGCTATGCTTGGTCTCGTCCCGGTGGATCCGGCCGAAGATGGACGCGATCCTCCGGTTGATACGGTTCCCCTTCAGGTGGCGGCAAACTTCGTAGAGCGCGCCGCCGCCGCCCTCGGTCAGGGTGATGGCCGCGCGTTCCAGCATCTCGTCGCGCCGCTGTATCTCGCTGGTGGTGATGCGCTCGGAGCCGTGCAGCAGTCCGGCGTAGCTCCGGGAGTACCGCGCCCGGACCGCGGCAAGCTTGCGGTCCTCGGGCAGCCACGTCAAGTCCTTTTGCGTCAGCCGCTGACCGGTCAGCTCCTCCAGGAAGTCCATGATCAGTCTGGCGTGGCTCATCTCGTCACCGAGCTTGTGGCACATCTCCTCGTAATCGTGGCGGTCCACTTCGCGGTCGAGCTGCGGATAGAGCTTGTCGAGGGCGTGAACCAGGGGCTGGATGGCCGAGTATTCCTTGAAGGCCTGGGCCTTGAGCCAGTGGGTGTGCTCGTCCGGCGTCCGCGGGGTATTGAAATAGGTCGCGACGACCTGTTCTTCAGCCTTGCCGTAGCCCTCGGCTAGCTGCTCCAAGGCTTGCGTGTAGTCGATCATCCGCCGGTCTTCCGCCGAGTCATTCCGGTGCCGGGATGACGCTGCCGCAGTCGCCGCAGGTCCTGAGTTTTTCGTTGCCGTAGAACTCCTGGTGGACCTGCCCCACGGGATCATCGCTGTAGTCGCCCACCTTGACGTCCACCTCGTATACTTTCTTGCTGCAGTTCTCGCAAAACCACATGAACCGATCCTGTTCGCCGGGCTTGCGTACCCGCTCGAACACCAGGAACCAGGTGTCGTCGGTGACCCGTGGGGAATGTGGCACGCCGCCGGGACACAGGGTCATCTGGCCCGGCCCCATGACCACGACCTTCTCATTCCCATCGTGGGTGAGGCAGTGGAGGCGCTGTTCCCCCTTGAGCACCAGGGTCACCTCATCGCTCGGATCTACGTGGAAGTCCATGCGGCGCTTCCGTCCGCGGCTCAGGAACGCGATGGACTCGGAATCCTGCCACACCACCGCGCGTCCCTTGCCCTCGGACGCGGTCTGTTCAATCAGCGCCTCGAGATCGATGGTTTCCATTGGTTTCATGAGAACTCCTTTTGGATGGGTGTGTCTAGCATATCGAGTAAATTGCGTTCATCCTTCGACTTCGCTCCGCTGACGCTCCGCTACGCTCAGGACGAACGGTGACAGGGGCCTTGCAAACCCGTTCATCCTTCGACTTCGCTCCGCTGACACTCCGCTACACTCAGGACGAACGGTGACAGGGGCCTTGCAAACCCGTTCATCCTTCGACTTCGCTCCGCTGACACTCCGCTACACTCAGGACGAACGGTGACAGGGGCCTTGCAAACCCGTTCGTCCTTCGACTTCGCTCCGCTGACACTTCGCTACGCTCAGGACGAACGGTGACAGAGGCCTTGTAAACCCGTTCATCCTTCGACTTCGCTCCGCTGACACTCCGCTACACTCAGGACGAACGGTGACAGAGGCCTTGCAAACCCGTTCGTCCTTCGACTTCGCTCCGCTGACACTTCGCTACGCTCAGGACGACCGGTGACAGGGGCCTTGCAAACCCGTTCGTCCTTCGACTTCGCTCCGCTGACGCTCCGCTACACTCAGGACGAACGGTGACAGGGGCCTTGCAAACCCGTTCGTCCTGAGCGTAGCGGAGCGTCAGCGGAGCGAAGTCGAAGGGCGCCATCGTTCACTTGCCCGCGTCCCCGGGGCCAAACAACTCCCCTTGGCTCGGCGCGCCGGCAGCGCGCTTCGAGATCAAGGTTCCATCTGTCGTCAGGAACATGAGCAGCACCTTGTTCAGGCGTACGTAGTCGCCCTGAAAGATTCTCCCGCTCGGCGGGGCGCCGTAGGTGACCGCGCCTTGGCTTTGCTGCATCAACTGTCGCACGAACGGCGCGGCGCCATCAAGGACGTCCCCGTTCTCGAAGGGCGCATCGAAGCCGAAAGTGTGGGGAGAGGCGGACAGCTCCAGACCCCCGGTATCCTGTTGGCGCCAGATCAGCAGCGCGCCCGCGACATGTCCCATGTTGAGGATGCGCCAGCCCGTGGCCTCAAGGGAGCACTGGAACCGGGTGGCCAACTGCCGAAAGGCCGCCACGTCCATGCCGGCCAACGCCTCGGCGGGGATGAATCGGCCGGGCATCAGCAACTCCGCGGCAACGTTGTTGCAAAGCTCTTCGGTGGGTTCGTCGCCGCAACTCATGGACCCGTCGTCCACCGACGCGACCAGAATATGTGCAATCTCGTGGGCCAAGGTAAATCGTTGGCGGGTGTGAGGCGCGTGTCTGCTCAGGATGACCTCGTAGCCTCCGTCGCCCAGTTCCACGAGTTGGCCGTCCAGTCGAACGTCCAGCTCCCGTATGCGGCGGATTCCCATGTGGCGCGCGATGCGCACCAAGTCCACCGGCGCGCGTTCGATACCGCACTGGTCCAGCAGGCGCCCGGCTTCCTCGATCATCCGGTGCCCCTTGCCTGTGGTCTCCCCTCGCATGTCGGTATGCCCAAGGCGACAGGCGGGTCCGCCCGGCTAGTAGCGTTCCCAGTCCCGAGCCGTGAGGGGGATGCGGGCGGCCTTGAGCTTTTTCGGCGCGTTTCCGAACAGCTCGGGATCGGACCGGATCACCTCCAGGTCCTTGCGGAGATTCACGACCTTGCCGCGGATGTCGGCCGGGGCCAGCTTCTTGCGCTTCTTGAGGGAGGTCAGACCGTTGTAGCTGCGCTTGAGCTCGGCAGCAGCCACCTCCAGGCCGGATTCGCCCACCGCCGCCTGGAACTCCTCGAAGCTCAACTCTGCTTCGAGGTTCACCTTTGCTTCGAAGCTCACCTTTGCTTCGAGGCTCATCGCGCCTTCCGGCGCGCCCGCGGCAGCAGACTTGGCCGCGCGCGGGGCCTTGGCCGCGCCGTCGCGCCGCTCCAGGCTGGCCTTGAGGGCCTCCATGAGGTCCACCACTTGGCTCTGGCGGACCTGAGGCTCCAGCGCCATCACTTCCTTGCCTTCCACCTTCTGCTCCACCAGCCGGAGGACCCGGTCCCTGTATTCGTCGTGATAGTTCTCCGGATGGAACTCCTTGCTCACCAGCTCGTCGATGAGACGGGTGGCCAGGTCCAGCTCGCCGTCCTTGAGTTTGACGGTCTGCCCCCGGTCGATGTCGTCGAAATCACGGACCTCGTCGGAGTAGTACATGGTGTGGAGCATGAGCCCGCCCTGGACCGCGCGGATCAGCACCAGCCCTTCCTTGCCGCGCATGACGTACTTGGCGACACCGACCCGGTTGGACTCGGTCATGGCGTCCGCCAGCAGGCGATAGGCCTTGTCGCCACCCTTGTCGGGACCCAGGTAGTAGGTCTTCTCGAAGTAGACCGGGTCGACCTTTTCCAAGGGCACGAACTCTTCAAGCTCGATGACCTTGGAGGTCTCCTCTTCAAGGGTCTTGAGCTCGTCGTTCTCGAAACGGACGTACTGGTTCTTGGCAAACTCGTAGCCGCGGACCAGGTCCGATCGCTGCACGACCTCGTCGCACACAGGGCAGAGTTGCTGCTGCTTCATGCGCGAGCCGCATCGGTTGTGCAGGAAATTGAACGCGATGCCGGCCGACGATGCCGCGGTGTAGAGCTTGATGGGGATGGAAACCAGTCCGAAAGAAATCGTCCCGGAACTGATGGCGCGTGCTGCCATAGTGGTCCCTCCAATGGTCCCTCTAGTGATCCCTCCAATTTCGATCCGTTGCAGTCTACCACGAAATACCTTTAGAATTCTACAAGTTATGAGGTTCCCCCAAGCGACCATGTCCTCACAACTGGATGAATACCGGCGCAAGCGCGACCCCGAGCGCACTCCCGAGTCGTTCGGCGGCCAAATCTCCTCGGCTGGCGGTCTGTTTGTGGTCCAGCAGCACGCCGCCCGGGCGCTGCACTATGACCTGCGGCTGGAGATGGGCGGCGTCCTCAAGAGCTGGGCAGTTCCCAAGGGTCCTTCCATCCGCTCCCACGAAAAACGGTTGGCGGTGCACGTCGAGGATCACCCCATCGAGTACGCCGACTTCGAGGGCGTGATCCCCAAGGACAACTACGGCGCCGGCGCCGTCATCCTGTGGGACCAAGGCCGGTACCGGCTGCTTCATTCCTCGGATCCACTCCGGCAGCTCGAGGAGGGCACGCTGGAGATTGAGTTGCAGGGTTACAAACTGCGGGGCATATGGATGCTCGTACGCATGGGCGGCGGCGGCAAGGAGTGGCTGCTGTTCAGCAAGAACGAGCCAAAGGCGGGAGCGGAACCGGTAGAGGCCTTTCCCGGCTCCATCCTGTCGGGTCTCACCGTATCCGAGCGCGGGGACCCAAGCTCACGGACCGCCCGGCTCAATGAGACCCTGGGCCGGTTCGAGGCCCCATCCCCGAGAACGCCGCGACGCAAGCCGAGCCCGATGCTTGCGTCAGCCGGAGGCCCGCCCTTCTCCGACCCGGATTGGCTCTTCGAGATCAAATACGACGGCATTCGCGTCCTCGCCCAACGCCGCGACGACACCGTGACTCTCTTGGGCCGCAAGGGCGACGACGTCACCGTGCGATATCCGGAGATCGTTCACGCGTTGAGCAAAACCGCTCCGGGACAGTTTCTCATCGATGGCGAGATCGTCGCCATGGACGACAGCGGCCGGCCGAGCTTCCAGCGACTCCAGCGCCGGATGCACCTGACCAATCGGTTCGACATCGAGCGGGCGGCGCGGACGGTGCCGGTACGCGGAATCTTCTTCGATTGCCTGGAGTCCGAGGAACGGGACCTCCGTGCGCTCCCCCTGACGCAACGGAAAGAGTGTCTCGCCCTCTTTCTCCCGGACCGGGGCGTGGTCCAATACTCGGAACACATTCTCGAACGCGGCGAGGACTTCTACCGCGCCGCCTGGGAGAATCGCCTGGAGGGCATCATCGGCAAGCGCGCGGACAGCCGTTACGCGGCCGGGCGCACCCGGGAATGGTTGAAGTTCAAGTGTCAGCGGCATCAGGAGTTCGTGGTCGGCGGATACACCAAACCCGGGGGCTCTCGGCCCCACTTCGGAGCCCTTCATCTCGGGCTCTACCATAACGGAGAGCTGGTCTACGTGTCGAAGGTGGGCACGGGCTTCGACCGCGAGACTCTCGGGTCCATCCACGAACAGCTCCTCGCCCTGACCCGGACGGACTCCCCTTTCGCCAAGGGGTCGCCCGCCGGAACCGGCCACTGCTGGGTGGAGCCCCGACTCGTTTGCGAAGTGGAGTTCACTGAATGGACGGACGACGGCGGCTTGCGGCACCCGTCGTTCCTGGGGCTGCGTGACGACAAGGCGCCGGAGGAGTGTTGTCGCGAGGAGACGGTGGAGATGCCGGCGGCGCCGGCACCGTCGCTCCGCGGGGAGACGCGGAGACTCGCCGTCACCAATCCGGACAAGGTGTTCTGGCCCGACGACGGCTACACCAAGAGCGACCTCATCGCCTACTACGAGGGCGTCGCGCCGTTTTTGCTGCCCTATCTCCGGGACCGCCCGCTGGTGCTGACCCGCTTCCCCGACGGCATCAGCGGCAAGGCTTTCTTTCAGAAGGACGCCCCGGACTACGTTCCCGACTGGGTAGCCACCCGGCGGATCTACTCCAAGGACGCCGACCGCGACATCGACTATTTCGTCGTCAACGATGTCGACAGCCTGCGCTACGTGGCAAACCTGGGCACGATCCCGCTGCACGTCTGGGCCAGCCGGCTGGACTCCCTGGAACGGCCGGATTGGCTGGTAATGGACCTGGATCCCAAGGGAGCCCCCTTCGCCCACGTCGTACGCGTGGCCAGAACCCTCAAGGGCATCCTGACGGAGCTGAACGTGACGGCCTACGTCAAGACCTCCGGCGCCACCGGACTCCACATCCTGGTGCCCATGGGGCGGCAATACCTCTACGAGCAATGCCGCACCTTCGCGCGCCTGTTGGCCCTGGCGGCAGAGCAAGCCGTGCCCGACATCGCCACGGTGGCGCGGCCGCTCCACGCCCGGGAGGGCAAGGTCTATATCGATTTCGGCCAGAACGGCTACGGCCGGACCATTGCCGCACCCTTCTCGGTACGGCCCCTGCCCGGTGCGCCGGTGTCCTGCCCGCTCCGCTGGTCCGAGGTCACGGCCAGGCTGAACCCCGGCCGCTATACCATCAAGACCGCCATCAAGCGTTTCGAGAGGAACGGGGATCCTCTACTGCCGGTGGTCGACGCGCCAGGCATCGACATGGCCGTCGCGCTCGCCCGCATGGAGACGTTGTTCAAGGGAAAGGGATAGGGCGGGTTGAAAGACGGTATTGCGGTGGGTTCCCGCGAGGACGATCTTCGAACCCGCCCGTGCCCGGAAAGACATGTAGGGGCGGGTTTCAAACCCGCCCGTGCCCATGCCACGCCACGAGGTTGCGAAAGAACGCGTGGCATGCGAGCGAACCCGGACCGGACCCTACGGGTAGTAGGTGTCCTGCCCCGGCATGTAGTTGCGCTGGGTCTGCCCGGCGTTCCGGTTGACCATGATACGACCGACCATGGGATGGTAGAGGCTCCGCACTTCGTGCTCCAACGCGAAGGCCTTCTCGCCCGTTGTCGGGTCCACGATGTCCCTGAACCGGTACTGGTGGGCGTTGCTCTCTTCCATGATCAGGTCCCGGCTCAACAAGAACTGGTGGGCGCGGGAGAAATTGGCGATGTACACGGCGATATGATGGCCGTCGTAGGCGGGGATCTTCTCATCCGTTTCGGTGAAGATCAGGCTCTGGTTGCGTCCGACTTTCACCCTGGCGCTGGCACCCTTGTATGTCACCGGCGCCTGCAAAACGGACTTGTAGAATTTCCCGATGGTCCGGGCGGTGCCGGGGGGGGTCCAGAAATCCACGTACGGCATGCCGATGGTCATGTCGCCGAACTCGGGCCCTGCCGTATGGCAACGGAACTGATTGCCCCAGGGACCGGTGACCATCACATGATCCTCGGCTTCGTGCCACTTGAAGCTAGTCCCCTTGAGATCGGGCTTCACCGCGGCCAGACGCTGCTTCAAGGCTTCCAGATCGGAAAGAACCAGGCCGATATGACCCGGGATCTTCTGGACGCCCCGGCTGGGCAGGTGGAACTGCTGGCCGCCGACGTTGATCCACATGTTGTTCAAGCCCACGTTCATGTACGGGTCCCGGGTCAACCCGAGTCCCAGGACGTAGAACACCACGGCCTGAGCCTGATCGGGGATCGTGATATTGACGTGCTCGAGGGCAACAACATTGCCGAGGTCATCGGCCTTGCGATCGTAACCATTGGTTTCCATCTCTACCTCCGTGTCGACAGCCCTGTCCGAGATCGAGCGCGATGCGGGCGCGGGCGGGTTTGAAACCCGCCCCTACCCATCCCATCGCGCGGCGCATACAGAGCAATAAATCACCTGAGCCCTGCATCTGCAATGCCTGGTGTTGCGTTCCACAAATACGTTGACGAAGATGCGCAGGAATTCTTGTCGTCGGCAAGGCGCGACGACCTGTAGGGGCGACCGGCGGTCGCCCCCCAGTGGCCAATACCACGCGAGGAGGAGCAACGCAGCCGACGGCGAGAAGGACCAGCATCTTCGTCAACGTATTTGTGGAACGCAACACTTAAACCCCCCGAGCGGCTACAGGGTCAAGGCGAAGTCGTCCACCAGCGCTCCCGGCAGCCGCAGGCTGCGGGTGGAGCGCCCGCCGTAGGAGTTGGAGTCGGGCAGGAGATCCACCTCACGGGTCAGGCCCACGAGCTTGTCCCCCAGCATCCGGTAAAGCGTCTCGTCGAAGCGCATGACGTTGATGGGGGCCTGCACTTCGCCGTTCTCTACCCAGAAGGCGGCGAAGCGGGTCATGCCGGTCATGCGGCAGGCGTCCCGGTCGGAGTAGTTCAGGTACCAGAGATTGTTGATGAAGAGGCCGGTGCCCAGGGTCGCGAGAACGTCCTGTCGCGGAATGACGCCGCCTGCCATGACCAACGAATCGGGAGACTCGCGCCGGCCGGCGCCGTTGGCGGGAACCCCGTACTCCTTTGCCGCCCGCGGCGATACCAGCGGCTCTTCCAATCGTCCCTGATCGATGAGGGTAACCTGGTCCGGCTTGATGAAGCCGGCATCGTCAAAGTTGGCGGTCAGACCTGCACGGGTGTCTTCGACCATGCTTACCGACGAGTCCAGCGCCGCGTCTCCCGTGATCATTCGCAACAGCGGCGTCCGCCGTGTGCGTTGGGCAGTCAGGCCGAACCCGCCCCAACGGAGCAGTCCGACCACCTCCTCCAGAGCCTGGGGCGCCAGGTAGACACGGTAGTGTCCGGGCTCCAGGGTTCGTGACGGGCGCCGCAGCGCTTCCAACTCCGTGGCTGCACGCGCGACCCTCTCTTCAAACTCCGCCGGGTTCCACACGAACCCCGCATAGGCGCATTTGACCGCCTTGTCGCCATCCAGATAAAAGCTCCAGTCGAAGTGGTGGCTGAAGGTGGAGAACCAGTTCCGCTGGCCCAGCGAGTTGGCGAAGCCCCGGTGAATGCCGCCGGCCATGTAGATGCCCACGAGATCGCGCCCCTCCCCCGCCGCCACGATGGATTCCACCACTTGTCCCTCGTCCTCGGGCAATCGGTTGGGATGCCCGGATTCGGTGGAACGGTTCTCGGTCGCGTAATGGAGAAACGGATCTTCGGGTACGATGCCCAGTCTTTCGCGCGCGTCTTCGATCGCTTTCCGGATGCGGTCCCGGTCCAGCGCGGCATCGCCGGACGCGGTCACATCGATGGTGACCCGGCGCCGGTGGGCGATCAGATGGAGGGCGAGATTACGCTGCTCCACGGCACCGGCCTGACGCACCGCACTCCGGTTGAAGCGCACGAAGCTCGACTCCTCGCCGTTGAAGCCCAGGAGCAGCACCTCGTGCGCCTTCAGCAGGGATTCGGCGAAATCGGCCAGCTCGTAGAAATAGGTTTGCATAGGGGGCGCGACACTCCTTTGTAGGGGCGGGTTTCAAACCCGCCCGTCTTCGCACAGCGCCATTTACGGGCGCGTTTCAAACCCGCCCGTGCCCGCAACGCAAAAAATTAGCGGCGGGTTTCAAACCCGCCCGTGTAACGTTTCCATCCCGTAGTCAAGATTCTCCGCCAAACACCTGGACGCCGGCGAACACGCACGCGGGCGCGGCGTGCCCCACCCGGATGACCTGATTCGGCTCACCCTTGCCGCAGAACGGCGTGCCCAACACCTCGCGGGTGTCGGGGTTGCCCACGTGAGCGAGACTCCGCCAGAAGGTGGCCGACAATCCCCGGTAGTTGGGCTTCTTGACCACCTCCCGGAGCTGGCCATCCCGTATGACGGTGCCGCGCTCGCAGCCGAACTGGAACTTGTTGCGCGAGTCGTCGATGGACCATGAGCAGTTGGTCTGCATGAAGACGCCGCGCTCGATGGAGCGCACCATGTCGTCGAACGTGGATTCCCCGGGTTCCAGGTTGAGGTTGGCCATGCGATCGATGGGCGGACGGTTCCAACGGGTGGCGCGGGAATTGGCCACACCCGCGAGGCCGGTGCGCTGCTGGGACAGATGTCCCCCCAGGCCCCTCATGAGCACGCCGTCCCTGATAATGTGTTCGCGGTACGCCGGCAGACCTTCGTCGTCAAAGCCGTAGCTGGCGAACTGTCCCGGATCCGTGGGGTCGAAGGTGACGTTCAGCAGCTCGGACCCGTAGCGGTAGCGGCCGAACATGTCGGGGGTAACGAAGCTGGTGCCCGCGTAGTTGCGTTCGTCGCCCAGGATGCGGTCCAGCTCCAGCGGGTGGCCGATGGACTCATGCACCTGGAGAATGAGCTGGTCGGGGGCCAGCAACAGATCCATCGTCCCGGCCGGGCAATTGGGCGCCGCCAAAAGCTCCAGGGCTTCCTGCGCCAAAACCGGCGCCGCGTCCCGGAACCCGGTCTGGTCCAGCACCTCGATGCCGCCTTGGCGGCAGAAGCCCCGGCCGCCGAAGGTACGGCTCACCGTCTCGGGACCGTCGTTGGCGGTACAGCCCAGGGTCGGCACCAACTGGCTCAACGTCTGGTGGACGCGGGTACCGTCAGCGGTCAGATAAAGGGTCTCGGTCTCCGAGTGCCACAACGAGGCGTCCCAATCCACGATGCGCGGGTCCGTGTGCAGGCGTTCGCTCTCGGCGCGAAGGAGGTCGATCTTGTCGCGCAACGGCACCGAATCCCAAGGGATCGACACCGGGGTCCGGTATTCGCCCCGGCATGCCTCCTGGAGCGGCGCGGCCGAAAAATCCATGACGCCGCACGCCGCGGTCCGGCGAGCCCAGTCCCGGGCCCGGCTCAAGGCCCGCCCAAGCCCCTCCGGGCTCAGGTCGCAGGTACCCGCGTAACCCAGCCCATCGCCGTCAATCACGGTAATCATGACGCCGGCGTCATCCCCCGATGCAATGGGTTCCACCACGCCGCGTCTTACGCAGAGCTGTTCGGAACGTTCGCCGACGTAGCGGAGCGAGCAGAAACGGACCTCGGGCGCGGCTTCGCGGAACCATGCTTCAAGGCGTTCAGGGAATATCGACACGGCGCCTCCCCCGGGATGCGTACCGGCAACCATCGTGTCCGGCACGAGTATCTTTGAACGTCATATCCAGGCGGCGGGGTCGAATCAAGCAGCACCACGGTCCAGCCCGCCCGCCGGCTCCTGTTGATTGACCCGAAACAGGGATCACCCTATAGTATCCGCAGCCGAAAACCCGCGCAGGCGCGGTGAGGATGCGTCTGCCGGTGGAACCGGCCGGAAGGTTGGGTCATGAGGTTGGGTCATGAACTATTGTAGCGCCTGTGCCGCTCCCGTGGAATTCCGTATCCCGGAGGGCGACAACATGCCCCGGCACGTGTGCGGATCCTGCAACACCATCCACTACACGAACCCCAAGGTCGTGGTCGGCTGCATCCCGGAATGGGGCGACACGATCCTTCTATGCCGCCGTGCCATCGAGCCGCGCTACGGGTTCTGGACCCTGCCCGCCGGCTTCCTGGAGGACTACGAGACGACCATGGAGGGCGCCGCCAGGGAGACGCGCGAAGAGGCCCTGGCCGAGGTGGATATCTCGGAGCTCTACACCCTCATCAACCTGCCCCAGATCAATCAGGTCTACGTGATCTTCCGCGGCACCATGCGGGACGGCGAGTTCGGTCCCGGTGAGGAGAGTCTCGACGTGAGGCTGTGCCGCGAGGAAGACATTCCGTGGGACGAGATCGCCTTCCCGGTGGTGGAGCAGACCCTGAAGCTCTACTTTCGGGACCGGCGGCGCGGCCGTTTCGGCACCTATACCGGGGACATCACCCGTCCCGCCGACAAGTGGAAGGACTACCAGGTGCGCTTCCTCAACGGTGCGGGCCGGTAATGCTTCGTGCCATCCAGCGGTTCTTCGAAAGCCGCATCGACCCCGGCCACCGCGACATCCGACCGGTGGATGGCCACCGCCTCCAGGTGGCCACGGGCGCATTGCTGATCGAGATGATGCGCACGGACGTCGAGGTTACCGAGGGCGAACGTGAGGTGGTGGTGACGGCGCTGCGGAGTAAGTTCGATCTTACGCTCGAAGAGACCCACGACCTAGTGGAGCTGGCCGAAGCCGAAGCCGACGAGTCCATCGACCACTATCAGTTCACCTCTCTCATCAAGACCGGGTTTTCCCAAGAGCAGAAGCGAAGAGTCGTGGAGTACCTGTGGGCCGTGGCCTTCGCCGACGAGAACGCGGACAAGCACGAGGAATACCTGGTCCGCAAGATCGCCAACCTTATCGGCGTGTCACACAAGGAATTCATCGAGGCGAAACTGCGGGTGCGGGACGGCGGCCACATCCGTTGAGTCTCGTATGAGACCTAGCAACCCTCAGATCCCATAGTAAATGCTCCAGGTTCCGTCACATCAATTTCTTGACAGTGGCGCTACTTAACTTTGCTACCACTCTGCCCACGCCCGGAGCCGTGGGCATCCCGTTGGAGAGTTCGTATCACCTCTTCAACTTCTGCCACTCTCACATCAAGTCCCTCAGTTCGATCTTCAAGTCGTCCAAGTGGATCCGCAAATATTAGGTAGAGGAGGCCCGCAAATACAACAGTCATGATCATGCTCACCGAGTATGCCCACAGAAAATGAACCCTGAACGCTGCTTTGGGACTCATTCTGAGCGCTCTCATTGCCCATCGCATGCCGGCTGACGTTGATGGTACATTGCGCATCACCAACATCCGCGCGATCAAGCAGAGAAACACAATCCCCAACAACAGCAGTAGAGCGAAGTGCAAGTCTATAGTCGGTAGCTTTTTTCCGTCAATGAATCTGGAGATACCAAACAGGCCGAGCAACGAGACTACCAACGTCGTGAACCAAGTCACCCGCGTGTCAACAGATTTAGCTTGAGCTTTAACGTCTTTGATATCGTCGGCCTGTTCGATAAGTGCCGACTCCAATTGATCAGCACGATAGTCATAGAAGTCCCGGTCTGTGTTTTTTGCCGTTTCAAACTCTTTGCTGTACTCCGTGCCCGCTCTAAAGGGGGTTGTCTTGACAAAATCGATGACAGCCAGTTGCTCCCCTTGCTTCAAACGAACGGGCCTGTTCGAGAGGTTATAAATTGGACAGTAGAGATGTCCTTTGAAACCGGGATCGACTTGAGCCCCACCGACCCACATAAGCCCTTTGTACGCGAGGCCCACCTTTATGTTCCATCGTCCGATGAGAAAACGCGGCAAACAAACCTTTTCTTTGATTTTTATGACCGCCACTTCGTAGGGCTCGATAGTGAGGTCGCGCAGCTTTTGCTTCTCAAAATTGTATCTCTGACCGGCTATCATGAACTCGTCACCCACGTGCAAACAATAACCAGCGGGCCTTAGGTCGTCGGGTGCGAAGGGGTCGATCAATTGGTGATTGCGTGCATAATACGCGATCTGATCGCTCAACAAGACACCGGCATCTTGGTGGTTGGGATCGTAGCGTAGCGGCGTATCGGGCACAGAATGATCAGTCTTCATCAGCAGTAGTTCCTCGTCGAGCGACCGTTTCGCTGTTCTCGTGAGCGTGGATATTCCCGTTTGAGTACCCCAGATCTCTGGGGACTAAGCGTGAGGGCGACACACCAATCCAATCAAAATGGCACCCAATCTTTTCCTCATAGCGCGATATTTCACGTCGAACATAGTCGGTGAGATACCCCGTTTGTGTGACAAGAGGGTCGAGGTAGTCCACGTGGTTGAGGACGACCTTCGTGGGCCTGTTGGACTCGATCGCCGAACGGACTACAGTGGGATCAAAGCGAGCAACCCGCCGGATTGCCTTCGTTACGGTGGTTCGTTCGACCAATTTCGGACGGCCAGCCTCCGTTGCCACGGTTTCCCAATCGGTTTCCAAAGGCAACGGTCCCGAATTGCCTGCCACGCGTATTGGGAAAGCTCGGACCACCATGACAATCTCGTCAACATCAATTGGACTAAGCCCTGCCTCTGCTACAAATGTCGCGGCCGTGGTATCACGGCTGGTAGTGAACGGGTAATGGTCTGAATGTATGTTCGACAGGCCAAAACCTTGGGTTCCCTCGACAACGATTCGATCCCCAGCGACCAAACGGCTTCGTAGAAACTGAACCGCACCACCTAGCTTGGTAAAGCGACAGAGGTAAGGGTTCGCTCCGGCCAAGTCATCGGCAGACTTTCTTCGGATCCGGTCAATGACTGCAGCCCCTGTGCCGCTCAAGGTCGAACCGATTCGACTACGGAGATGGGACTCCTGCTCACGTCTTATGTGCTCTTGTGTAATAACGAAGGCTCGCGGATCGATGATTAGGCGCTCGGGTGACAAACGTGTTCGCTCAATTTCATCGCGTAAAACCTCGACATTGATCAATGAGCCCGCCGGCAATACACACGTCGTTGTCGCTTCCAAGGCTGCCGTAGGCAGTTGCCGAAAGATGTGACGGTTGCCACGACGGTCATATGCGGTATGCCCTGAATTCGGGCCTCCAACCCGTACCGCTACAGCAGTCTCTGCTTGGCGCACGAGGAAATGCGCCACCTTGCCCTTACCTTCTGAGCCGAACTGGCCGCCGACTACTACCGTTACCGGCATAGCGTAGACTCCTTGAAGTAGTCGGCTATGGAGCGTGAAACACGTCTGCTGAGCCCTACAGGCGTCCTTTCGTTGCGGAGGACAAGGTTCGCAAGGGCCCTCAAGGACTCAACTCCCGCTTCAGCGTTGTGCCTTGAAACCCGATCGAAGTCGGCCGCATCTCCACGAGAATCGCTGTACCGTTGTCTCCGAACATCCGCTGCTGCATGAAGATGCAAGTGGCAATATGACGGCCCGAAACGCTCAGCCCAGAATGCGTGGTCTTCTGGCCACCTAAGGCCATCGATGACGATGTCTGCCTCGGCGGATATTACGCGATTGAACAACTGTTGGTTAAGCCATCTTTGGCGAGATTCCCTGTGTATCCGACGTCCTAGCTGCTGCAGGGAAGACCTAGATCTCCTGGCCCGAGACTGCTGAAGCAACTCTTCTAGTATTTGACTGTAACGACAATAGACAAAGCCGCGCCTCTCAAACTGCTGTCCAGCGGTAGTTTTCCCTGCACAGATTGGTCCGCTTATCCCCACTACCCGGCGACGAACTCCATCCACTGCATGGATAGCATCGCCGTACATCTTCGGGACAATAAGATAGTCCTCGGCCTCATTCCCAAGGGCTTCGAATTTTCCCGACCAGAAAAACATGCCGACTACGGCCGAGGTGACCGCGTCAATCTCGTCGTGGGTGACCTTGCTGGACCGGAAGTTCCCTGTAACGCCGAATAGATGCAGGCCTTCCTTTAGCAGATCAAGACTCGCCCGTTTCCTTGGGATGTTCATGATGTCTTGAGCGGCACCCGGATAGCTTTCGATTACGGGAATGCCAAGCGACCGTATCTTTTCGGCGATTCGGATGCCCCGCCCTGTCAAGCCCTGCATACTCGGGATCAGGCTCGGATACACGTTTATGCCGCGTCGTTTCAAGGTCCTTTCGCATTGACGCATGATGCCGAAACGGACTCGACCCGGATCATCATCACGAACATGGATACGCCCTTGGGGTAAAGAAAGGGGTGAGTCTATCGACACCAGCTGAGGCTTAGCTGACCGGATTTCTTGCAAAATCTCATCGTCGGTTCTGATAAGCCTCGTCTCAGCTCGATACCCTTCCATATAGCACCATCCGGTGGCGCGTCGTTCGGAACCCGTAAGGTCGATACCTACGACGCGAAAGCAATCCTCCGGAATTAAATCCAGCAATTCGCTACAGTGGACGGTAGGCTTGTTGCCTCCACGTATATGAGGAACGTCGATATGATGGTCGCGGTTGACCGATGAGGTTACTTTTCGAAAGCGTATCGACGAAGGCGACTTTGCGAAACTAGTTCGACGGGGTACTGGCGTCGAGCCGTTGTGTTCGGCCATTCGTCCCGTAGCCTCGTCGAGGATCACCTTCATCCCTTCAACATCCGCGTGGTTGTACTGGATGAGACGCTGTCCCGCATTCCGGTTGCCTGCGCGGTATTCGTACCAGAGAACCACGGCGTGGGCTCCGCTGATGTCCCCAATATTCTTGGGACGCACCAAACCCAACTGTTCCTCGATGGCCTTCTGACCACCCGTCAACGCCACACGGCGAGCGAGGAACCTGAGATCAACGTGGGCGCGAGGGAACACAAGGTCGGGGTAAAACTTGAGGAGGAATTTGAGATCAAAGATTGTCCCGTTGAAGGTGACTAGGCACTTCGCGTCACTAACAACGGTCCGCCATGCTTGGTCCCCCCTGTCGGCTTCCGGAATGTGGCAGACGTAACGATTGCCCTGGGAAAGACCGATCAACGTGATCTTGTCGTAGTAAAGGCTAAGTCCAGTGGTCTCGATGTCCAGAAAGACGGTCTCTTTCGGAAAGGTTGCGGCGATTCTGTAGTGTTCGCGTGTTGGGAGTCGGGCGGCAAAGAAATCAGCATCACCCAACGAAAGTGCCTCACGAGAGGCCTCGATGGCTTCCATCCAGGATTCCCACCGGGACTTCCCGAAGAGCGAAAGCTGATACCCGCGCTTCCGTTCCAGGTCGTCCCAAGTCCTAAATCCGTTGTGCCAAAGTCGCCGTTCTGTCCCCAGCCCCACGCCTGGAAGATGAAGGAAGGTGTGCTCCAGAGGCACAGTATGGTACTTCTTTCTCACGGGAGTGTTGCGTGGCCCCGCGTCAATGCTTCGAGCCTGCTTCCCACAATGGGAGCGTGAACGGTTATCTTCAGGCCACAGGCATAAGAAGCGGCTCCCGGACGAAGCCAAGGGGTTGAAAGACTAGTACACTCTGCTGGCCCTATCAAGTGTGGGATTTGCCTAACCCAGCTTGCCCAGCCTGAGCGGCAGCCGTGTCCCCAACCACAGCGAACGGTCCTGGTGGTCGCCGACGTGCTCTCCGGTGCTGGGGTGGACGAGGACGTCCAGATCTTCCCGGTTGAGCATCAGCCACGGGACGACTTTGGCGAATTCATCGGGGGCGAAGGCTACCTGATACATGGCCTTGGGGTGCGGGCCCACGGGCACGTCGTGCCAGCGTCCCAACACGACGTCGAAACGGGCTCCCAGCCCCTCGCGCACGCGCCCTGCCGTCTCCTTTGTGCCGGGATCGTAGTAGATGTGAGCGTGGTAGCCGGAGATTTCCGATTGCTGTTTCGACATGCTTTGCCTCGGTCAGGTCAGTAAAGAAGTTCAATAAAGAAAGCGGGCTCCCCTCCGGAGGAGAGCCCGCTCCCAGCGTTCATCAACGCCGACTGACAGTTTCTCGTTCTTTCGTGGCTCGCCGGTATCGGCGCGCCTCCAGCGGTCTTCCGGGATCATCGATCCTTCGCTGCCTGTCCCCTGACCTCTTGCGGCGTACCGCTGTGTTATCCAACACCCGAGTCGGGACGGTCAGCCGGGAAACCGCGTCCAGCGAAGCCCCGGGAACCAGTCTGCCCGTGTTTTCACGGGCGCTCTTTGTCCGGCGGACTGGATTTCGTCATCTGCGACCTCCTTGAAGGCTTGATGACCGGGCCTCGGACGCCAACGCGCGTGACGCCTAGGCTCTTGCCCGTTCGCGAACGGGACAACACAAGTCTAGTTCTACCCCGAGCCGGTTGTCAAGAAAAAAAACGCGAGTGTGTTAGCGCAAAGCGATAATGTCCCCTTTTGGGCAAAGCTAAGATGTCCCATTAGGAAAAGCGGGAGAGGGGGGCACGGAATTGTCAAAGAACGAAGAGGGGCTGAGCATGAGAGAGGTGGACCGAGTGGGTGTGATACGGGAGGTGTTGGGGAGGCGATTGCGGCAGGGGGAGGCATCGGAGCGGCTGGGGATCTGCGTGCGGCAGGTGAAGCGGCTGGTGCGGCGGTACCGGGAAGAGGGGGCGAGGGGGCTGCGATCGAGGAGGCGGGGGAGACGGGCGAGCAATGGGATAGCGCCGGAGTTGAGGCGGGAGATCGTTGGGGTGGTGCGGGAGCGCTACGAGGACTTTGCACCGACGCTGGCGTGGGAGAAGTTGACGGAGGTGCACGGGTATGGGGTATCGGTGGAGACGTTGCGCAAGTGGATGGTGGCAGAGGGGTTATGGCGGTCGAAGAAGCGCCCGGGGGCGCGGGTTCACCAGAGCCGACCCAGACGGCCGGCGCTGGGCGAGTTGGTGCAGATCGACGGTTCTCCCCACGCGTGGTTCGAGGATCGGGGGCCGCGCTGCACGTTGATCGTGTTCATCGACGACGCCACCAGTCGGCTGATGGCGCTGCGTTTTGCCGAGGCCGAGACCACCGAAGCCTACATGAGGACCTTGCGCGGGTATCTCGACCAGCACGGCCGCCCGGTGGCCATCTACTCGGACAAGCACAGCATCTTCCGGGTCAATCAACAGGATCGCGAAGGCGATCTGACCCAGTTCACTCGGATGCTCAAGACCCTGGACATCCAGCCCATCCACGCCAACACCCCCCAGGCCAAAGGCCGCGTGGAAAGGGCCAACCAGACCCTCCAGGACCGGCTGGTGAAGGAGCTGCGGCTACGCGGCATCGACGACATCCAAAGCGCCAACGCCTTCCTGCCCGAGTTCATCACCGACTACAACCAACGCTTCTCGGTGGCCCCAAAAACCTCCCAGAACGCCCACCGCAACCTGCTCCATGACTCAGCCGCCCTCAACCTCATCCTCTCCCTCCATACCGCCGGAAAGCTCAGCCGCAATCTCACCTGCCGTTACCGCAGCCGCGAGTACCAGATCCAAGGCCAGGGCCGCGGCTACCGCCTCCGTGGCTCCACCGTCACCGTCTGTGAGAGCTTCGACGGCCCCATCTCCCTCCTGTGCCAAGGCAAGACCCTCGACTACCGAGTGCTCGCTCAAGGCCAGCCGCCCATCCCCACAGACGACGAAAAAAGCCTCTGCCGTACCGTCGACAAGGCCCGCTCCCTCCAGCGCAAACGCCCTCGCTACAAACCCTCCCCAGACCACCCCTGGAACCGCTGGGCTCGCCTCCACCCAGCCCCTTCCACCCCTACCCCATAGCCACCACCCCCGCCTCGTCCCCCTCTAGCCGCCCCCCCCTGGGTTCATCCGCCAGTAAGGCTTGGCCGGAAGTCCCCTTCCGGCCATAGGGGCCTCCCAGCCGACGCCGTGCAGCGTGTCACCCGGAGCGCCGAAGTGAAGCCGAGGAGGCGCGTAGCGCCTCGACTCGCTGTGAGCAAAGGCTACCCCCCTCCCACAAAAGGGGACATTTTAGCTTTGCTCAAAGGGGACATTTGAGCTTTGGGTTGACATTCTGGCTTGGCACGGTGGCCCCGCTGGCCCGCATGATCGAAGCGGAGTGCCGCGAGAAGCTGGACCTCGGCGTGAGCATCGGCCTGGACGCGCTCCGGGCCGCCGATGAGGACGGACGCTCGCGGGCCGTGGCGAGAAGGGCGCAAGCGTTCAAGGTGCTCGTGGAAACCGGCCTTGACCGGGATGAAGCGCGGAGGATTGCCGGCCTTGGCTGATGCTCTTGACGTTCTCTCCCTGGCCGATGGGAAACGGCAGCTCCGGTTGCTGGATTCGGATTCCGACGTTCTAGTCGAGGAGTGTATCCGGAGCGCCGTCTCCTTCATCGGGGCCGCTGCAGACACTCCGCTGGTGGATGTCGAGTCCACCTATCAGGCCGAGTCCGCAAGCCCGGACGGGCCGGTGTGCATCCCCTTGAGCTACATCAACAGCGTCAGCGCCGTGTCCTATTGGGAACCCTCGGCCGACTACCGAGACCCGCCCGTGGGCAGTGTGGACGTTGCGACGCTCGGCCGGCTGGTGAGGTGGAGATATCGCGCATGGGTCTACCCGCCCGCCGATGGATGGCCCGCCCGGCGCTCCGGGAGTCCGCTGTTGTTCACGGTGGTGCGGCGGCGCGTCGTGACCCCGGACGATCCGCTGTGGCAAGCGTGCGTCTTGACGCTGAGGGAGTTCCACAACGGCTACAGGGAGGTCTCGCAAGCGGGCTATAGGTTGATCTTGACGGCGAGCGCCGAACCGGATGGACCCATGTCATGACGGGCCTAATGCCCGGATTGTGGGACCGAGATTCAAGCGCGTTCAAAGCACTGTCGGTCGTGTGCGCAGCGAGCGCGGGCAGAACCTGGACGCTGGACGACATGATAGACGACACGCTGCTTGCCGACCGGCCGCGGTTGCGGATGGAGGTTGAGGCGCTGGCCCGGCGCTGCCGGAGCTGGTTCGTGCTCGTGCGAGTCTGAGCTTCTAGGCGGCGGGAGTGACTAAGCCGTGTTTGGTAAGCGCTTCGCGGATTTCTTTTATGGGTGTTTCGTCCTGGTTCTTGGCGTAGAGGAACATCGCCAAGACGCGGTTGTCATCGCAATAGTAGATAATCCGAGCACCCCCCCTCTGCCCGTGGTCTCCTAGTGGGATGCGTTGTTTGAAAACAGGCTGGCCCTTCAGGTTGGGTATCTTGTCCCCCGGGGGCGGGTATGCGGAGGCAAATGCACGGAGCGCTTCGTCTATGGCGTCCGTTAGTTTGGGGTATTTCTTTGATAACTGTTTGACACAGGATTCGAACTTCGACGTACGCTCAATTCGTCGAGCCGCCATTTTTTACGGCACCTTCAATCTCATCCTCGACCAGCTGTGTAAACTCCTTGCTCAATGCGAGTGCAACAGTCTCCGCGATATCTTCGCTTCGGTACATGACGGCTTCATATTGTCGCAAAGCTATCCGCAGGCTCCATGGGGTCCTCGGTAGTTGCGCAGCTTCCTCTAGAATCTGTGACCACGTCTTTGCGATCTTGGAAAACGTCGCAGCCAAGTCCTCCATCGCGGCACGCTCTTCATCCGTTTCAATCTGCCAGTTACCCAAGTCGTGGGCGACTACATCGACAAGACGTCGCAGGCGCCAAGCGTGCCACCACGCACCTATTCTACAAGCGTAAGAGTATCTAGTGAGCCTCTCAGTGCTTAATGCAAAGCCCGTGGTTGCCAAGCGGATACCAAGGGATTCCAGAGTCAGTTCCATTGTGTCACCTTCAGGTTCAGCGTTCACGCTTTCTAGTGACTAAAACTACCACAACGAGGCCCTAACCACCACAACGAGGCCCTAACCACCGCAACGAGGCCCTAACCACCGCAACGAGGCCCTAACCACCGCAACGAGGCCCTAACCACCGCAACGAGGCCCTAACCACCGCAACGAGGCCCTAACCACCGCAACGAGGCCCTAACCACCGCAACGAGGCCCTAACCACCGCAACGAGGCCCTAACCACCGCAACGAGGCCCTAACCACCGCAACGAGGCCCTAACCACCGCAACGAGGCCCTAACTACCACAAAGGGTTGGCCCTTGTCCAAGGCTCTAGCCAATGCTCACTACCTTCGCAGGTGTTGCGCCGAACAGGTAGTCCCGCCCATGAGTCCATCAACCGGCGGCTGGCCCGGACAGGTAACCAGTTCGTGGTGGTGAGGGTCTGACGTGTCGAGCATCCCCAACACCGTCCCGAAACTGTACTTCCCGGTGGCCGATGGGTCCCGCGACGAATCCCCCGAACGTGAGCTCGTGCTTGCACTGTTGACTAGCGCCGTCGAGGACCGGGATTGGCCGTTCATCGAAGGGCCGGGGTTCGAGTACCTGGCCGACCTGGCCGCGGGGTTCTTGCGCCGCGGCATCGAGGCGGCACGGCGGAAGCGGATTCGGACGCAATACGTGACCGGATAGAGCAATTTGAGACAACAGGATTCTCAAAGTCGTGGTATTCGGTAGGGCACTTCGAGAGAGAGAGAGGGGAAAACGAAAACATGGCGCAGCTTTTGAACGGGAGAGAAGTTCAGGACGTGACCGGATTCAGCCGGACCACGCTATGGCGCTTGCGGCGAGCCGGCCGATTCCCGGAACCCGTGAAGATCGGGCCGAAGGCGAACCGATGGCGGCGTGAGGACATGGACGCCTACATGAAGGGCTTGGGGTCCGATCCCCCGTCGATGGCCCAAGCATCGTAAACGACGAAAGCCCGCCAACTTCGGAGGGGTCGGCGGGCTTTCAATGACTTCCGGAAGTGCTCGCTCAAGGCCAGCCGCCCATCCCCACAGACGACGAAAAAAGCCTCTGCCGTACCGTCGACAAGGCCCGCTCCCTCCAGCGCAAACGCCCTCGCTACAAACCCTCCCCAGACCACCCCTGGAATCGCTGGGCTCGCCTCCACCCAGCCCCCTCCACCCCTACCCCATAGCCACCCCCGCCTCGTCCCGCTCTAGCCGACCCCCCTGGGTTCATCCGCCAGTAAGGCTTGGCCGGAAGTCCCCTTCCGGCCATAGGGGCCTCCCAACCGACGCCGTGCAGCGTGTCACCCCCAGCTCCGAAGCGAAGCGGTGGAGGCGCGTAGCGCCTTGACTCGCTCTGAGCAAAGGCTAACCCCCTCCCACAAAAGGGGACATTTTAGCTTTGCTCAAAGGGGACATTTTAGCTTTGGGTTGACAGAAAAAAAGCGAGGCGGCGGACGTTGTTGAACGGCAACAGCAGACTTGGTATGGGTACGCAGCAATCTGAAACCACAACCTGCCCACGAGTACGAGAGGATACCATGGCGAATGACTACGATGTGATTGTAGTGGGGGGCGGATCGGCGGGCTGCGCGGCCGCGGCGCGTCTTTCCGAAGACCCTGACCGGAAGGTCCTCCTGCTGGAGGCCGGCCCCGACCCGCAACCGATCCCCGAGCTGGTGGCGGTGGCGGCCGAGAGGGTACGGCTGCTGTTCGAAACGCCTTTCATCAACATGTACCCGACGGAGCGGAAGCTCGACGGCAGCGTCTTCTATTCCCTGGCCGGCAAGATCATGGGCGGCGGGTCTTCGGTGAACGTGATGTCGGTCATCCGCCCCATCAAGGCCGACATGGACGCGTGGGCGGCCGCCGGTAATCCCGGCTGGACGTGGGAGCGGGTGGTGCCGTTTCTCAAACGCGTCGAGAATGATCAGGACTCTCCCGACAACTCCGACTACGGTCACGACGGGCCGCTCTTCTTCGAGCGGCCGTACCATTTCGGCCAGGAGGCCATCACCCCGGTGCGAGCGTTCATGGAGGCGGCTCGCAGCCTCGGACTGCCGGAAGGGGATGTGAACGATCCCAATCCCTACGGTCTCTGCACTTCGCCTTTCAACATCAAGGACGGCATGCGTCAGTCCACCACGGTCGCCTATCTGGACCCGGCCCGGGGCCGGCCCAATCTTACGGTGGTAGCCGATGCCCCGGTGATGTCCCTGTCGTTGTCGGGGAACCGTGTCACGGGTGTCCACTACGAGAAAGACGGCCAACGGGCGACTGCGACCGGAGCCGAGGTGGTGCTCACGGCCGGGGCCTTTCACAGCCCGCATATTCTGATGCTCTCCGGCATCGGTCCGGCCGCGGAGCTGGAGCGGCACGGTATCGCGGTGCTCCACGAGCGGCCCGGCGTAGGCGAGAACTATCAGGATCACGCCATGCTGCACATGGGCTTCGAGGGCCGCGGCACCTTCGACGTGGATTGGGCGGTGCCGCCCTTCCGGCTGGTGGCAAAAAGTGATCCGTCGAGGGAGACGGGCGACTTCCATGTCTTCATGCGTCCCCCCACGGTGCTGGAGGGCGTGGGCCAGACGTTGAGCATCTCCGCCGCGCTCCTGGAGCAACGCAACCGCGGCCGGGTGTTCCTCCAGAGCACGGACCCCCACGAGTTGCCGGGAGTGGACGCCCGAATGCTCGAGCATTCGGACGATATCAAGGCCATGGTGGCCATGATGGAATTCATGGAGTTACTGACCCGGACCGGTGACATGCCCGAGTTCTACGGGCCGCCGATCCAGCCCAGGCTCGGCGAGGACTGGGCCAAATTCGCGCGCTCGGCCTTCGACAGCTACCACCACGCGGCCGGGACCTGCCTGATGGGGCCCCCGTCCAACGACATGACGGTGGTGGACGAGCAGCTCCGGGTTCACGGCATCGACAACCTGCGGGTGGCGGATGCGTCCATCATGCCGACGGTGACCCACGCCAATACCAACGTGACCTGCATGATGATCGGCGAGCGGGTGGCGGAGTTTATCAAGAGCGCTTAGCCTCTAGGAGGCTGTGTCAAAACCCCATCCGAGAGAGGCAACGGCCCCCGAAATCGTCATTCCCGCGAAAGCGGGAATCCAGGCGGGGTGGAGTGGGGAAACGCCGCGTAGGGACCCCTCCAGGACACCTGGATTCCCGCTTTCGCGGGAATGACGGATTGGCCTTTCGTGCCCTGAAGTTAGGGTTTTGACACGGCCTGCTAGCTCCTGATCAGAGAAGCTTGCCTCGGCGGGCGTGCGATCCGGTTCAGGATTTGAGGACTTCATCGAGCTGACCGCTCGCGTCCATGGCTTGCAGGTCATCGTAGCCGCCGATGAGTTCTCCGTCGATGAAGATCTCCGGAACGGTCCATCGCCCCTCGGAGCGCTCCAGCATCTCGCGGTGCTTTTCGACGTCAAGGTCGACGTCGAACTCGACGAACTCCTGTCCTTTTGCCTCCAGCAGCCGCTTGGCCATCCGGCAATACGGGCACCAAGCCTTGCTATAGATTTCGACGGTTGCCATGGAACATGGCTCAGGCCCCGTGGGCGCGGGTCAGGCCAGCTCGAACACCGGCAACTTGATGTCGGGGTCCTCGGTGTCCAGGAACGTGACCGTAACCGGCGCGCCCAGGGTCACCTGGTCGCGGTTGTCGCCCACGATGCGTGTGATCATGCGTACGCCCTCGTCCAGTTCCACCTCGGCGACATAGATGGGGACCTCGTCCATGAATGCCCGGTTCCGGGGCACGCGGCAGAGGGAGAAGGTATGCACCTTGCCCTTGCCGCTCACCTGTACCCACTCCAAATCGCCGCCGAGACAACCGGTGCAGGCGATCCGGGGGAAGAACTGGAGCACTCCGCAGGTACGGCATTTCTGAAGCCGCAACTCTCTCCTGGCGGCCGCTTCCCAGAACTCCCGATCCACGGAATTGACGACGGGTAGACTCTTTCCGGCCATTACGACCTCCTCTCCAGGATCAGAGCAGCCGTGGTGTTGAGGTTGCGTGCATAGGACAACCAGCCGATGCCGGTCACCAGGGCGGTCTCGGCGGCCTTGACCTGCCGGTCTCCGGCATCGCCGCGCAACTGCCGCAGAGCCTCGACCACGTGCAACATGCCGCCGGCCAGACCCGCCTGCCCCACCGAAAGCTCGCCGCCGCCGGTGTTCACCGGGAAGTCGCCGCCGAAGGTAAGGTCGTGGTCGTCGACGAACGGACCGCCTTGGCCCTTGGCGCAGTAGCCCAGGTCCTCGAGCTGCATCATGACCGCGATGGGATAGTCGTCGTAGATGGCCAGGAGGTCGACGTTGTCCCGGCTCATTTCCGAGAACAAGTGCTCGCCCACCACGCTCATGCCGGTGACGGTCTTGTCCGGCAGCATGTTGGACGCCTGGAAGCCGATCTTCTCGGCATCCGTCACTAGGTACACCGGCTTGTCGGTGATCTGTTTGGCGCGTTCTTCCGAAGCCACCACCACGCATTCGCCGCCGGAGCACGGCATCACGCAGTCGAAGAGGCGGATGGGGTCGGAGATGAGGCGCGAGTCCAGGTAGTCCTCAATGCTCATGGGCGCCCGCAGCAACGCCTGGGAGTTGGGGCCGGCGTTGTGCCGCTGGCTCGTGGCGATCTTTCCGGTCTGCTCGAGAGTGGTACCGTACTCTTCCATGTGGCGGCGCTGGACCAGCGCAAACAACGTGTTGGGGCCGCCGTAGCCGTAGACGTCGACATAGTTGGCCCGCTGGTACTCCAGCACCCGCTGGTGGGACACGTTCTTGTCGAACGCGTTGCCCGCCACGATGAATGCCACGTCCAGATAGCCCGCCTCGATGGCGTCCGCCGCGCGCCGTATGGCACACACCGCGCCGGCGCCGCCACAGTCGCCGTTCAGCACCCAATCCAGCTCCAGGCCCAACTGCTCGGCCACGTAAGGCGAATAGTCGGGGCTGGCCTGGGTCACCATGGAAAAACCATGGATCTCCTGCTTGGTGATGCCGGTCTGGGCCATGGCGTTCTGCATCGCCTCCGCGTAGTACGACAAGAGCGACCGGTCGGATTTCCGCGAGTACTCCGTCGAGCCGTAGCCGACAAGGCATACCTTCTTTCTCAGCATGGGGGCTTTCCTTCCAAGTAGTGTGTAGTGTGCCGGGGTTGCCCCGAACCTCAAACCATCAGATCCCCGCCCGTGACCAGCAGACACTGCCCAGTGACATAGGAGGCCGCGTCCCCGGCGAGAAAGACGACGGTATTGGCAATGTCCTCGGGTTCCGCGATGCGCCCCAGGGGCACCTTGGCGCCACGGTCGAGAAGCGATTCCTCGGAGCGGTGTTGCCGGGGCATGGCGGTGTTGGCGGTCCCCGGAGCGATGGAATTCACGGTGATCCCGTGAGGCCCCAGCTCCCGCGCCAACCCGCGGACGAAGCCCATCACGGCGGCCTTGGAGGCGGCGTAGTGGGCGTGGCCGGCGGCTCCCTTGTACCCAATGGCGGAGGCGGTGCAGATGATACGCCCGCTCCCCTGTCCCTTCATCGCCGGCACGAAAGCCCGGGAACATAAAAACTGCCCGCCGATGTTGACGTCGAGCACCCGGTCCCAGTCCTCCTCCGACATGTCCACCACCAGGGAGCGCGGATACAGGCCGGCGTTGTTGATCAGGATGTCGACGTGGTCCCACCGGCCCAGTGCGCGGTCCCGCAGGGCGTTGACCGAGGCCTCGTCGGCCACGTCCACCTGCACCGCCAGCGCCTCTCCGCCCCCTTGCGTGACCTCGGCGGCTACGCTCTCGGCCGTTTCGAGGTTCATGTCCGCGACGACGACCCCCGCTCCCGCGCGCACCAGAGCCAGGGTGATGGCGCGGCCCAGGCCCTGCCCTCCCCCGGTGACTACCGCGACCTTTTGCTCAAGTGTCATGATCCCCTTCCCTCTCTCCACCCGAGTCCCGGCCGGTCGATCTGCATGACCACTCGCCGGCCGTTTTGTCGTCGGATACGGGCGGGTTTGAAACCCGCCCCTACAGGCGGTGATTAGCCCGCTTGGGAGGGCATGTCAAATCACCGAATCGGCGTCTCCGCCGGAATGAACCGCCGGCCAAGGTCTTGGCATGAAGGCGGTTATGACCTATACAGGTCACGGAAACATGCTCCCCACCTTGCCAAAAGACCAACTGCTGGCGCAATGCCGGAAGATGCTGCTCATCCGGCACTTCGAGGAACGGCTCATCGGCCTCCACCGGGAGGGCCGGTTTCGCGGACACTACCACGTCTACATCGGGCAGGAAGCCACCGGCGTCCCGGCAATATCGTTGCTCCAGCCCGACGACATGCTTTTCTCCACCCACAGAAATCACGGCCACATCCTGGCCCGGGGCGGCGACCCCGGGCGTCTGCTGGCCGAGATCCTGGGGCGGCGGGACGGCTACAACCGCGGCAAGGGCGGATCCTTTCACACGAGCCCGCGGGAGTTGGGCTTCCTCCAGTGTTCGGGCGTGGTCGGAGGCATCCTGCCCCTGGGCGCCGGCGCCGCCTACGCCGCCAAGGCTCGTTCCAGCGGACAGATCGCCGTGTGCCTGTTCGGTGACGGCGCGCTGGAAGAAGGGGCCATACCGGAAGCCTTCAACCTGGCCTCCCTGTGGAAGCTGCCGGTGCTCTACCTGTGCGAGAACAACGGCAAATACGGCGCGGGCAACGCCGTGGGGGCGGCGCAGTCCTCCACCATGGCGGTGTATCCCCTCACCGACCTTCCCAAGGCCTACAAGATTCCCGCGGTACAGATAGACGGCACCGATGCCGGCGTGGTCCACGCGGCGCTGCGCGAGAGTATCGATGCGATCCGTTCGGGCGAGGGTCCGCGGTTCGTCGAAACCCAGACGGTCCGCTGGCCGGGCAGCGCGACCAACTGGCCGGTGGTCAAGGCGCCCACCACCGTGGATCTGGCCTGGGACGTGTCCGGCGCGCCCGAGGACGTACGGGATTGGTACCGGGACAGCGACCCGGTGCTGCGCTTCATGCGGGAGCTGGTGGAATCGGGGCACGCGGACAGGAACGAGCTCGAGACACTGAATCGATCGGTGGTGGAACAGATCGCCGCGGCCGTGGATTTTGCCTTCGACAGTCCTTATCCCGAACTCAAGGAAGCCGAGACCGACGTGTTCGCGGACAGGACACCGGTGTCGTCTCCGGTACGGTGAACGAAGGACACGGTTTCCCATGCGACGACTGGCATACCATGAGGCAAAGCTCGAGGCACTGCGCGAGCTCATGGAGGAGGACGACCGGGTTCACCTCATCGGCGGGACGTTCTTCAGCCTGAGCCCGCACCGGCTCAACTTCGCGGCCATCGAGAAGGCCTACCCCGACCGGGTGGCGGCGCCCCCGATCTCGGAGCTGGGCTTCTGCGGGCTGGCCACGGGCGCGGCCATGGCGGGCCTGAGACCGGTGGTGGATATAACCACCGGCAGCTTCCTGTTCGAGGCTTGGCCCCAGGTGTGCAACGAAGCCGCCAACGCCCTCTACATGTCCGGCGGGCAGGTCCGGGTGCCGGTGGTGTTCCACATGCTGCACGGGCTCAGGGGCGGCGGCGCGGCGCAGCATTCCGGCAGCCCCCAAGCCATGCTCTGGAACTGCCCGGGCCTCGAGATCGTGCTGCCGTCGTCCCCGCGCGACGTCAAGGGGCTGCTCAAGTCCGCGGTGGCAAGCGACAACCCCACCATCTTCATCGACCATTCCGGTCTTTTCGACATCGAGGGGCCCGTACCGGACGCGGACCACATCCCCCTCGGACAGGCCGACGTGAAACGTAGCGGCGCTGACGTCACCGTCATCGGCACCTCGTTCGCGCTCCAGCGCGCCCTGGGCGTGGCCGAGGCCCTGGCGTCCGAGGGAATCGACGTGGAGGTGGTGGATCCCCGTACCCTGGTGCCTTTCGACCTCGACACCATCATGGCGTCCGTGGAAAAGACCGGCCGCGTGGTCATCGTCGATGAAACCCACCAGAGCTGCGGCGTGGCGGCGGAGATCGCCGCGCGCATCGTGGAGACCGGGTTCGACAAGCTGAAGGGTCCGATCCGCCGGGTGGCCACGCTGGACGTGCCGGTGCCGTACAGCCAACCCCTGGAGGAATACATCGGGCCGTCCGAAGAGCGCATCACCCGGGCCATCCGGGAATCCATGGAGTGAAAGTATGGCAGACGGCCACGTACCCTGCGGCATCGAGATCCCTCAGGTCTTCATCGGCGGACCCGTCGACACCCAACACATCAAGAAGTTCGTGGCCCGGGCCGAAGAGCTGGACTTTGACAGTCTCTGGACCCAGGAGCGAATCCTCAGCAACTTCTCCATGCTGGAACCCGTGACTCTCATGACCTACGTGGCCGCGGTAACCTCCCGGTTGAAGATCGGCAGCTCCGTGCTGCTGACGGTGTTGCGTAACCCGTTGCAGCTCGCCAAGAGCCTGGCCAGCCTGGATCAGTTGAGCGGCGGCCGGATCATCACCGGCATTGGGCTGGGCGGCGTCCGCGGGCGGATGTGGCCGGAGTCCGAGACGGTCTTCGGCTATTCCTCCGAGCACCGGGCGACCCGATTCGTCGAAGGCATCAAGGTCATGAGGGCGCTGTGGCAGGAGGAACGGGTCAGCTTCGAGGGACGGTTCTGGAATTTCACCGACGTCGCCATGGAGCCCAAGCCGCTGCAACGACCCTTCCCCCTGTGGTTCGGCGGCCACGCCGAGCCGGCGCTGCGGCGGGCGGTGACCTACGGCGACGGCTGGATGGGAGCGGGATCCTCAGGTACCGAGCGATTCGTCAAGGAGTACGGCCGGATCACGCGCCTCCTGGAGGAGGCAAAAAGGGATCCGGCGACCTTCACGGTGTCCAAGCGCGTCTACCTCGCCGTGGACGACGATCGCGATCGGGCGGAACGGCGTCTGCGGGAGTTCTTCGCTGTGCGTTACCGGAACGCCGACCTCGGTACACAGGTGTGCATCTGGGGCGGACGCCAGGAGGTCATCGACAAGCTGAACGAGGTGGTGCGCTTCGGCGCGCAGCACCTGCTGCTCAACCCCGCCTTCGACGAGACCGAGCATCTGGAGCTGCTGGCGCAAGACGTCGTGCCGCACCTCGGGTGAAAGCCGGGCGCGCTTCGTTAATTAACACACCTCGCCGCCGGCCGTTACCAACTCCTCGCACGACCTAGTGTGGTGTCTCACAAATACGGTTACGAATCTGCGGGTCCTTTTGGCCGTCGGCTGCGTTGCTCTTCCTCGCGTGGTGCACGCCACTCGGGCGGGTTTGAAACCCGCCCCTACAAGTCATCGCGCCTTGCCGACGACCAAAATGCCCTCGCATCTTCATAACCGTATTTGTGGGACACCACACTAGGGAATACGACCCTTTTCAATCGGATTCGCCTACTCGGACAGGTTCCTGGTCGGCCTGCTCGCGCGTGTCCTGGAACGGCTTTGCAAGCACGGTCCAGAGCCCGAAGAGCAGTGCGGGCGCGGCCATGCCCATGAACACCGGGAAGAAGCCGAAGGCGTCGAGACCGGCGGTGACCACCATGGGACCCAGGAAGAGGCCGATGTCCCCCACCGCGCGCTGGAGAGCGACGGCCTGTCCGCGCGTGCCCGAGGGGAATATGGACAGGATGCCCACCTGGCCTGCGAGATTCACCATGCCGGCGCCTGCGCCAATAGCCATGTGCACGGCCAGGAGCGACCAGAAGCCGCCCGTCCAGGGAACCAGCGCATACCCCGCCGCCGAGATGAAGTAGCCGCTGGCCAGGCACGCCACGACCCCCGAGCGATCGGTCCAGAGTCCGCCGAAGAAGCGGCCGTTGATGTTGCCGAGCTGGCTGATTCCCCTCAAGACGCCGTAAGAGCTGATGGACAGGCCCAGGGACTCGGTGGCGTAGAAGGCCAGCGCCAGGGAGCGGGCCGGTTGGTAAAAAAGCGAGAAGAAGCTGGAGGCGCAGAACAGGCCCGCGCCCGGGGTCGAGAGGATCTCCCGCACGACCCGCGGGCGCAGCGAACCCCGCCCTCCCTCGGATTTCCTCCGGGGCGGCGAGAGCCGCACCAACAGCAGCGGCAGCCAGAGGACCACGAGCGCGGCGACGGCGAACAGGCTGCGGTATCCGAAGTACTCGGAGATGAAGCCGCCGAAGAAGATGCCCACCATGGGACCCGAGCCGAGAAACAGACTCAGAATTCCCAGGGCAAGCCCGCGCCGGCCGGATTCCGCTCCTTCGAACACGATCTGCCGTAGCGCGATCTGCACCCATGCCACCCCGGCGCCGATGAAGAAAAAGGCCGCGGTGACGGGATAGGCACTGGGGAACAGTCCGCAAGCCAGCAGCGCCATTCCCGTGAAGGTGACGCCCAGGGCCAGGAGCGTCTGAGGCGGAACTTGGCGGCCGGCGATGATGATGGCCGCGGCATCGAACGTGAACCGCCCGACCGCGCGCACCCCCAGCGGCAAACCGCTCATGAAATATGACGAGCCAAGGCTCTTCATGTAGAGGGGCACGTAGGTGACCGCGGCGCTCATGGAGGTCGAGACGCAGGCGCCTGCCACATAGTTGAGCCTTCGGGCCCATCGTTCAGTGCGATTGGTTTTCGGCGATTCCACTAGCGAAGAAAGGGACTTGGCAACGGTTTGTCATGCAGGGCTTGCAATTAGTGAGGGGTTACCCGAGGAGATCCCGGACCGATTGCGGAATCGGTACCGCCCGCATGGAACGCGGCGCGGCCGCGGCCGGCGCCGCCCAGGCCCGGACCTCCCGGCCTTCCACCGCCAACTCGCCCTCACACTCGATCCGATGCTTCACCACGAACACCTTCTCACGCCAGGAATCCACCCAGCTTTCCAGGCGTATTCGTTCGCCGTGGCGGCAGGGGCGCAAATACTTCGCGCCGGTTTCCAGCAACGGCAGTCCGATGACGCCGTGCTGCTGTTCCATGGCGCGGTACGTCAGCCCCACGGACGTGAACAGGCGTTCGGTGGCGCGGTCGAACCAGACGTAGAAGTTCGGGTAGAAAACGATTCTTGCCGAGTCGCAGTCCGCGAACTCGACGTTGCGTTCGGACACGAATCGCTTCAAGGCAAGCCCTCCATCTCGACGGGAGTATAGCCACGTCCCTTGTCACCACTGGCGGATCACCTTCAGTTCCCTTACACGATAGTGTAGATTCAATCGACAAGGAAACTGGCCGCTCACATGCGCAAACTCGTCATCGCGTTGTTGGTGCTTATTATAGTTGTTGCCGCTTTGCTAGGATGGGGGCTCTACAATATCGACTCGGTCATCGCTTCCTACAAGGACCGTATCATTGCCGCGGCCGAGCGACGCACCGGACGGAAGGTGGCCTTCGACCGCATCGAGGTCAAATTTCGAGGCGGCATCGGCGTCCGGATCCGACAATTCTCCATGGCCGAGGCCCCCGCCTTCGGCGCCGGTCATTTCCTCCAGGCCGCCGACATCCAGGTGAATCTCAGGATTCATCCCCTGCAGCGCGAAATCTCCATCACCCGGGTCGTGCTTCACCGGCCGGTGGTTCAGATTATCCGCAACGAGCAGGGCGTCTACAATTTTGCCGGGCTGGGCTCGCCCGCGGCTGGCGAGGTCCGTTCCACGCACGGCATCCGCATGGTGACGGAGGCCTACGGCGCCCCCGGCGGACAGCCGCCTCGGCCAACGCCTGAAGAGACATTCGGACCCGGCCTGGACTTGGCCGTTGCGCGTGTGGAGGTCTCGGAGGGCACCCTCGACTATCGCGACGAGAAGGACCGGCACTACGTAAAACTCGGGCAATGGGACCTGAACGTCGACGACCTGCGGATGGACCGTCCCTTCAAGGCGTCGCTGGCCGCGGCTTTCCTGTCGGATCGGCAGAACGTCCGTTTTGATGGCCTCGTGGGGCCGGTCGGGCACCGGCCGGAGGTGAGTAGCTTTCCCATCGACGGGTCCGTGGACATTACCCCTCTTTCCTGGGACGCCTTGCGGCGCGCCTTTCCACGGATGGAAAAGGCCTGGCCCGGCGCCCTGACTCTTACGGGAACCTTGCAGAGCCGGGGCCTCTCGCTCAAGGGGAAACTTGAGGACCTCAGGGTAAAGGGGACCCTGAATCTCACGGACAGCGGCTTGAAATACGGCGATGCCCTGAACAAGCCCCGGGGCACGGTGCTACGGTTCGAGGCCGACGCCCGTGCCACGCCCGAGAGCATCGTCGCGAGGCGTTTCGAGGTGACCTTGGACACCTTGAGGGTCAAGGGCCAGGGAGACCTGGAACTCGGCAGTCCGGCGGCGCTGGATCTCAGCCTGGAGATGGCCAGCGTGGAAATAGGCGGCTGGCACCGGTGGGTGCCGATGCTGGCTGATTACGCGCTTTCCGGCCGCGCGGCGGCAACCGCCCAGGTTACGGTAAAACAGGGCGCCGAAGACTCTCCCCGCATCCATGGCACGGCGACGCTTCTGAAGACATCCTTCAAGGCGCCGGCCATGGAGGAGCCCGTGGAGGAGCTTTCGGCAGCCGTCGAGTTCGCCAACCATGGCGCGACCTTCCGGCAGTTGTCCTTCCGCATCGGCCAAACCCGGCTTGCCGGCAAAGCCGCCCTGGAGAGCTTCGCGCCGCTCACTCTGACCTATCGGCTCTCCTCCCCGTCCCTCCGTTTGGCGGACCTCCGGCTCCAGCCCGAGGATGCCGTACTCGAAGACACCCGCGGTTCCGGCCGCCTGGCCTGGCCGGACGGCCTCTCCCTGGAGGGCAGCCTCACCTCTACCCGGGGAAGGCTTCTGGGGCTCGACGTCACCGACCTGACGGCACGGTTCGACATCACCAAGCCACGGCTGACGATGGAGACGATTCGACTGAAGGCCCTCGGAGGGTCCGTGGACGCCAAAGGCCACCTGCAGTTCGGCGGCGCTTCTCCCCGTTTTGACGTGGCCGCCCGCCTGAGAGGCGTGGACATACGGAAGTACCTTGCCGGAATCGCCGGGTTTCCCAATGTGGCGGGCACCATCAACGCCGATCTCAACGTGACCGGACAAGGCCGCACCTGGGACGCCATCAGGCCCACGCTTGCAGGAACCGGAAAGGCTGCGGTGGTCGAAGGCCGGATTCTTGACTTCAACCTTGCCGCGCGGGCGCTTCAGGGCACCACCGGCGTTCAGGGGGTGGCGTCGCTGTTCAGCGGCCGTCTCAAGGATCGATATCCGCATATCTTCAAGGACGAAACCACCGTGTTCGAGCAGCTCGATACGGAAGTCGAGGCGGTGGGTGACCGGATCGTAGTCAAGCGCGTCACCTTGAAGGCACGGGACTACGACATTACCGGAAAGGGTTCGGTGGATCTCGACGGAGCCACCGACCTCGACGGTATGCTCACGGTGTCGGAGGATCTCTCTTCCAACCTGCTCCCGGGCTCGCGCTTGACCCCCATCACCAACGACAAGGGACAGCTCCAGGTGCCTTTCACACTCAGGGGAACCATTCCGGACCTGCAGCTAGAGTCGCGCTTCAAGCTGATTCAGACGCTGTTGGAGAAGAGCGTGGGCAGGGGCATACAAGGGCTGTTGGACCTGTTTCCCAACGTGGACGCGGAGCGTCCAAAGGAGAGCGACAAGAAACCTCCGGAGGAGGCCAAGGATCCGATCCGGGAGCTCATCGACCGGACTTTGAAGCTGTTCGGCCGCGAGCCATGAAAGTTCCACGGCCGTGCCGGGGCCCGCAAGGGAAGCCCGGCCGCAACTCCGCCCTGATCCTATGTCGGAGAAGACAGCCAAGCAGCTAGAGCTCTCGACGGAGCCTTTGCAGGGCCTCGTGGAACGGGTCACCTTCCACAGCGAGGACACGGGCTTTTGCGTCCTGCAGGTCAAGGTGCGCGGCCAGCGGGATCTGGTGACGGTGGTGGGCAACGCCGCCGCGGTCAATCCCGGCGAACAGCTCGATTGCGGGGGCGCGTGGGTGAACGATACCACCTACGGCCTCCAGTTCCGCGCCGCCACCTTGAGGGTCATTCCTCCGGCCACCCTCGATGGAGTGGAGAAGTATCTCGGTTCCGGTTTGATCAAGGGCATCGGCCCGCATTTCGCGCACCAGCTTGTCAATGCTTTCGGCGCCGAGGTGTTCGACGTGATCGAACGGTCCCCGGAACGCCTCCGCACGCTGGAGGGTATCGGCGCCAAACGCCAGGCGCGCGTCACCGAGGCGTGGCGCGAGCAGAAGGCCATCCGCGAGATCATGGTCTTCCTGCACTCTCACGGAATCGGCAGCGCCCGGGCGGCCCGCATCTACCGGGTGTACGGCGCCGAGGCCATCGACCGCATCCGGGAAAACCCCTACCGCCTGGCGCTGGACATCACCGGCATCGGCTTCATGACGGCGGACGTCATTGCGCGGAAGCTCGGCATCCCGTCCGACTCGCTGATCCGGATACGGGCCGCGCTGCACCACGTGCTCTGGGAACGCTCGTCGGAAGGGCATTGCGCCGCGGAGCGGAAGGACCTGGTGGAGCGCACGGTTGAGCTCCTGGAGGTCTCACCCCCGGTGGTCGAACAGGCCATCGGGCTCGAGGTGGCATCCGAAAACCTCATGACCGAAACATTGCGCGGCGAGCCGGCGCTCTTCCTGGCGCCGCTCTACCGGGCCGAGGTTGGCGTCGCCGGCCACCTCCGGCGGTTGCTCAAGGGTCCCCCGTCCTGGGGCGTCATCGACGGCGACCGGGCCATACCGTGGGTTGAAGCCCTGACCGGTCTCAGCCTTTCCCCCTCTCAGCGTGAAGCGGTGGACACCGTGCTGAAGGGCAAGGTTACGGTATTGACGGGAGGGCCCGGGGTCGGAAAGACCACCATCGTCAACAGTATTCTCAAGCTGGTGGAGCGTCGTAGCGCCAAGGTGTTGCTGTGCGCACCCACCGGGCGCGCGGCCAAACGGCTCTCGGAGTCCGCCCACGCCGAGGCCAGGACCATCCATCGCCTGCTGGAGTTCGATCCCAGACACGGCGGTTTTCGCAAGGATGAAGCCGACCCCTTGGACGTGGATCTGTTGATCGTCGACGAGCTGTCCATGGTGGACATCCTGCTGATGAATGCGCTTTTGAAGGCCGTGCCTTCCCACGCGGCGGTGCTGCTGGTGGGGGATGTGGACCAGCTTCCTTCCGTGGGCCCGGGGGCGGTGTTGCAGGACATCATCGAGTCCGGACAGGTGCCGACGGTGCGTCTCACGGAGATCTTCCGGCAGGCGGCGTCCTCCAGCATCGTGGTCAACGCTCACCGTATCAACGCGGGCCAGCCCATCGAGACCCCGGACGGCCCCGAGCTGCAGGACTTCTACTTCATCCCGGCGGAATCCCCCGAGGAGATCTACGACAAGCTCTTTCAGGTGGTCACCGAACGCATTCCCAAGCGATTCGGCATGAATCCCATCCGGGACATCCAGGTGCTGACGCCCATGAACCGCGGCAGCCTGGGGACGCGCTCGCTGAACGTGGAGTTGCAGAAACGGCTCAATGCCGGCGCGGAACCGCAAGTGAGCCGTTTCGGCTGGGTCTACGCACCCCGGGACAAGATCATCCAGACCGTCAACGACTACGACAAGGACGTCTTCAACGGTGATATCGGGCAGGTGTCCCGGGTCGACCTGGACGAGGGACAAGTCCACGTCACCTTCGACGACCGGACGGTGCTTTACGAATTCGGAGAGCTCGACGAGATCGCGCTGGCGTACGCCACCTCCGTGCACAAGAGTCAGGGCTCCGAGTACCCGGCGGTGGTCATTCCCCTGGCCATGCAGCACTATCTGCTGCTGCAACGCAACCTGCTCTACACCGCGGTGACCCGCGGCAAACGGCTGGTAGTCATCATCGGGCAAACCCGGGCGCTGGCCATGGCGGTGAAGAACGTCCGGTCGACCCGCCGTCTGACCAACCTCGGCGCGCGGCTGGCCGGGGAGGTCTAGTGTACTGTCTCAAATAAAACGTGGTGAATATGCTGGTCTTTTTCGCCGTCGGCTGCGTTGCTCTTCCTCGCGTGGTGCCCGCCACTGCTCGTCATCGCGCCTTGCCGACAACAAAAAATCCTGCGCATCTTCACCACGTTTTATCTGAGACAGGACACTAGTGTGGTGTCTCACAAATACGGTTACGAATCTGCGGGTCCTTTTGGCCGTCGGCTGCGTTGCTCTTCCTCGCGTGGTGACCGCCACTCGGGCGGGTTTGAAATCCGCCCCTACAAGTCATCGCGCCTTGCCGACAACCAAAATGCCCTCGCATCTTCATAACCGTATTTGTGAGACACCACACTAGGGGTCCGCGCGAACGCGCCGATGGCCCGGGCGCGGGCGGGTTTGAAACCCGCCCCTACAGTGGTTCATCGACCCTCGGTGGGTTTGTCCCACTGATCGGTCGGAGCGTCGCGTGCAGGATGCCCTGTCGCCGACGGCGCGTAGGGAGTTGTAGGGGCGGGTTTCAAACCCGCCCGCGCCCGCATCGCACCGCCAGCCGATACCGGCTCCCAGGTTTGACATCGCGCATATCTTTCAAGTACAGCACACCGGGACAACATCACGAGGGGAAGAGGCTTATGAAGACACTCATTCAAGGCGGCTGGGTGGTCGGCCATAATGGCCGCGGCCATGAACTGTTGCCCGAGGGCGTGGTGGTCTATGAGGATGACCGCATCGTCCATGTGGGCTACGGTTTCGACGGGCCGGTGGATCGCACCATCGACGCACGCGGCCGACTCGTCAGCCCGGGCCTCATCAACTGCCACATTCACGCGGGCACCAACGCCCGTCACGTCATGCTGAACGACGCCAGCAAGGCGGACTACCTCGGCATGAACTTCCTGTCCTACGGCGCCATGCGGCGCGGGGCCAAGGGTATGGGGCTCGCGCCGAGCGCGGATGTCGAGGGCAAGTTCGGCGTGTGGGCGGCGATGCGGGGCGGCGCCACCACCATCCTGGACGTGGGCACCCGCGGCGCCATGATCGAGGGTTTCACCGAGATGATCGGCGGGCTCGGCGTGCGAGCCTACCTCGGAGCGGGTTACCGCAGCGCGGCCTACGTGCTCGACGACCAAGGGCGCATCCAGTGGGATTGGGACGAGGAGAGCGGCGAGCAGGGCCTGGCCCGGGCGGAGGCATACGCGAAGAAGCACGACGGCGCCTTCAATGGCCGGGTTCGCGCCATGCTCTATCCCGGTCAACTGGACACCTGCACTCCGGAGCTTCTCAAGGCCACGAAACAGACAGCCCGGGAACTCGGCATCGGCATCCAGCTCCATACGGCCATGAACATCCTGGAGTTCCAGGCGACGATACGGCAACGGGGCGTGACGCCGATCCAGTACCTCCACGAACTGGGATTTCTGGGCGAGGAAGTGATCCTCGGACACTGCGTCTTTCACAACCGGCATTCCTGGTGCCACTATCCCTACACCGACGACCTGTCGATGCTGGCGGACAGCGGCGCCTCCGTGGCCCACGCCCCCTACAAGTACGCCAAGATGGGCATCGCGATGGAGTCCTTCGACCGGTACCGCCAGCAGGGCATCAACCTGGTGCTGGGCACGGACACGTTCCCCCAGGACATGGTGCACGAGATGCGCCTTGCCGGACTCGCCTGCCGGCTCGTGGAAGGCAGCTTCCGCGCCGGCAAGCCCTACGACGTGTACAATGCCGCCACCCTGGGCGGGGCCAAGGCCCTCGGACGAGACGACCTGGGACGGCTCGCGCCCGGAACCAAAGCCGACATGATCGTCGTCGACTTGCGCCGGACCCACTTCGGGGCCGTGCGGGATCCCATCAAGTCCCTGGTGGAGGGGGGCAGCGGCAGCGACATCGCGACCATCATCGTCGACGGGGAGACCCTGCTGGAGAGCGGCCGCCCTACCCGTTTCGACGAGGCGGAACTGCTGAAGCAGATTCAGGAACGGGCCCAGCCGGTGTGGGAATCCGTCCCGGAATGGCGCGCCCTGGGCGAGACCATCGACGACATAGCGCCCCTGAGCTATCCTGTCCGGAAACGTTGAAGTTTCCGAAACGTCCTTCGACTTCGCTTCGCTACGCCTGTCCTGAGCTTTGTCGAAGGGCTCAGGACGAACGGTTGTAAGCGCCTTATCTCCGTTCGTCCTGAGCCCTTCGACAAAGCTCAGGACAGGCGTAGCGAAGCGAAGTCGAAGGACGTTTCGAATGGCAAATGATCCGAACTTCCTTGCCGGGAGCAACTGACAGGCATGCCCTTCATCGACAGAGACGGAACCAGGCTCTACTACGAGACCCACGGCTCCGGCCGCCCGCTGCTGTTCCTGAGCGAGACGGCGTGCCACGGTGACGTCTGGAAGCTCCATCAGGTGCCGGCATTCTCGCGGGACCACCAGGTGATCCTGTGCGACTACCGCGGCACCGGCCGCTCCGACTGGCCGTCGGAACCCTACAGCGTCAAGGATTTCGCTGACGATGCGGCGGCGGTTCTGGAACACCTGGGAGCCCGGGACGCCGTGGTCTGCGGCCATTCCATGGGCGGCTCGGTGGCCCAGGTGATGGCGCTGGACCATTCCGACCGGGTCTCCGCGCTCATCTGCGCGTCGGGCCGCGGCTTCAATCCGCACAAGGGTATTCCGTTGCGCATCGCCAAGGAGATGGTGGAGTGGGGTTACGAGCGGTACCTGCGGGACCATGGCATCCACGTCGGATTCACCGAGGATTTCGTCAAGCGCCATCCGCAACGGGTGGAGGGCTACCTGGCGGTCCGGATGGCGCATCTCAACCCGGTGGAGCAGTATTTTCGCCACGTCATCGCGCGCCAGCAGCACGACGTCAAGGACCGGCTGAAGGAGATCCGCATGCCCACGCTGATCCTGGTGGGTGAGGAGGAGCACAACGTGACCAGCGACACCTCCCTGCGACAGGCCGCGGACGTGCTGGCGGCCGAGATTCCCGGCGCGGCCTTTGTGGAACTCAAGGGGGAAAGGCACAGTTATTTCTTCGTGAATCCCGATGCGGCCCACGCCGCCATGCGGGATTTCCTGGCTGCTTGAACAGGGCAGGACGCAGGACGGATATTTTGGGCCGCATCGCTTCTTTTCGCGTTGTAGCCGCCACACGGACAGGTTTGAAACCCGTCCCTACAAGAAAGGTCAGCCATGAACGCAATCTTTCAAACGGAGCCCAATCTGGCTTTCATCGTCCTGCGCCTGGGTCTGGCCGTCACCTTCTTCGCCCATGGTGCAATGCATCTGCCCGGATGGTTCGGGGGCCGAGGCCTCAAGGGTCAAGTCACCAACTGGAAGGGAAAGAACAACATTCCCGTTTGGATCGGAGTGGTCGGGGTCCTTACGGAAGTCTTCAGCGTCCCGGCGATGGTCCTGGGATTTCTCACCCGTCCGTTCGCCCTGGGGTTAATGATCTTCTTGGCCTTGGCCACCTTGAAGAGCCACTGGGAGTTCGGGTTTTTCCTGTCCGGCGGCGGCCGCAAGGGCATGGGCGTCGAATATTGCCTGGCGCTTTTCCTCATGGCGTTTGCGCTGCTGGTGGGTGGCGGCGGAGCGCTGTCCATCGACTACATGCTTAGCCGGTAGTGTTGCGTTCCTTCCCTGTTCCCCGGAATCTGCCGCATAATAACCCGATCCGCCTCACCCCATCTCGACCCCCTCTCCCTCTGGGAGAGGGTTGGGGTGAGGGTGCCCCGGTGCGAGCAGCCCTTGCCAACGGCAAGGAATGGGAGAGGCAAGCCGGGTTATTGGGGAGCCCTCACCCGGCCTTCGGCCACCCTCTCCCAGAGGGAGAGGGGTTATATTTGGGACGGAACGAGGCCACCCTCTCCCAGAGGGAGAGGGGTTGGATTTGGGACGGAACGCGGCCGCCCCCTCCCAGAGGGGAAGGGGTTGTCTGGCCTTATATCTACCGAGAACGCTTTCGCGGCGTGGTCGCGGATGTCCGGGTGGTTCGGCGGGCGCTGGGGGCGACTTTGGATGCCGCGCGTTTCCTCGGGCGCGGCTTGGCACTCCGGCTACGCCGCCCGGCCAGGCTGACGACCGTCAGATAGATGATCCAGGCCACCGCCGAGGCGATCCATACGGGTAGGCTGGCCTGAAAGATCAGCTCCCGGTCGCGGTAGAACAGGAAACAGAGCAGGGTCCAGAAAAGACTGAGCCAGATGAGTGCGATGGCCGACCGCATGGAGTGGCGACGAGTGGGGTGGGACCGCAGTTCAGAGGCTCACGAGCCTTCGTTATCCGCGGATCTCAGCGCCCGCCAGACACGTTCCGGCGTCAGCGGAAGCTCCCGGATGCGCACACCGGTGGCCTGGGCCACGGCGTTGCAGACCGCGGGCGCCACCGGGATGATGCCGCCCTCGCCCATTCCCTTTGCCCCATAGGGGCCGGGTCCGTCGCCGTTCTCCAGAAGGAACGACTCGAACGTCCGCGGGATGTCCCGGAAGCCCGGCACCCGATAGTCCACCAGATTGGGGTTCAGGGGCTGTCCGTCCGCGTAGATCAGGGACTCGAACAAGGTGTGGCCCATGGCCATGACCGCGGCGCCCTCATCCTGGCCCTCCGCCTGACGTGGATTGATGGCCCGGCCCACGTCCGCCACGCTGGTGTAGCGCTGAATCGCCACCTCACCGGTGTCGGGGTCCACGGCCACCACCGCTCCGCCGATGCCCACTTCCCAGAAGATCGGCAGGATCGGCGAGATGCCCCCGCCGGCCCGCACGTAGCCGCGTCCGATGAGCTCGCCGCCGGGCATGCCGAAGTATCCCGCCACCACCTCGGCGAAATCCCGCCGGGCCTCGCCGCACCAGGCCGCTCCGCCCTTGAGGATCACGCGCTCCGGATCGACGCCGAACTGCTCCGCGGCAATGGCCTTGACCTGGCGGTGAACGTCGGCCGCGGCGAACTTCACCGCGGTCCCCATCACCGTGGTGGAGCGGCTGGCGCCGGTGGAGCGGTCGAACGGGGTGGTGTGGGTGTCGGTCCCGCGCAGCATCACCCGCTCGAACGGAACGCACAACTCTTCGGCGACGATCTGGCTCAGAACCGTGCGGACCCCCTGCCCTACCTCGGTGCTGCCCGCCATGACCACGACGTTGCCGTCGCTCAACAGGCGGACGATGGCGGTGGAGACGGGGTTGGCCTCACTGTCGGTGATGCCGACGGCGAGACCCGTGCCGGAGCCTGCCGCCGGAGGACCCGCCTCCTGGATCATCTCGGCCACTTTGGCGAGACCCTGGCGCAGGTCGCCGTCGATGCCGCGGGAGCCCGGCCGGATCTGCTCGTCGCGGCCCAGCAACTGCTCCAGACGGTAGTGCAGGGGATCCAGCCCCAGCGCCTCGGCGATGCGGTCCATCTGTGCTTCCACCGGCCAGACGGACTGGGGTCCGCCGATGGAGCGCATGGATCCCGCCGGAACCGAGTTCGTGTAGATGCCGTAGCTGTCGGAGCGAAAGTTCGCGCAGCGATAGGCTCCGTGCACCCGCAGCACGGCCCGGGCCACCACCCGCGGACCGTTGTCGGCGTAGGCGCCGGTGTCGAGATGGATCTTGACCTCACGCGCCAGGATGGCGCCGTCGCGCTTGACCCCGGTCTTGATCCAGCAGCGGGCGGAGTGGCGCCGGGCGGTGAGCATGGACTCGGTAACGGAGTGTTCCAGGCGCACCGGAAGCCCCTGCGTCTTCCGCGCCAACGCCACCACCAGAGGCTCGATCTTGAGATAGGACTTGCCCCCGAAGGCGCCGCCCACATACGGCACCACCACCTGGACGTCGGTCATGGATAGGCCGAAAAGCCGCGCCAGCTCCGACCGAATGAGAAAGGGATGGGCCGACGCGGACCATAAGGTCAACTGACGGCCCTGAAAGCGGGCCGTGGCGGTGTGGGGCTCCATGGAATAGTGGCACACCATGGGGAAATGGAACACGTCCTCGAAGACCTCGTCCGCCTCCGCGAAGCCCCGTTCCACGTCGCCGATCTCCATGTGTTCGTGGTGACAGATGTTCGGGTGTTCCCGTGCGTCCGAAAGGTTGACGTCGTGGAAGTCTCCCGAACCCGCCGCCTGCTCGTGCAGCACCGGCGCGCCGTCGTCCAGGGCGCCGTCGAGAGTGGTGACGTAGGGCAGCTCCTCGTACTCGACCCGGATGAGAGATACCGCCTCCTCGGCCGCCAGCCTGTCCCGGGCGGCCACCGCGGCCACGGGCTCGCCCACGTAGCGCACCCGGTCCATGGCCAGGATGGGGCGATCCCGGAGACAGTGGCCATAGTAGGGGTCCATGTCCTGGAGGTCGTCCCTGGAAAGCACGGCGACCACGCCCGGCACCCGCTGTGCCGCGCTCACGTCGATGGAATGAATACGCGCATGGGGATGGGTGCTGCGCAGGACCCGGGCATCGAGGACCCCGGGTATGTCGAGATCGCCCGAAAACCTTGCCTCGCCGGTAACCTTCTCGATGCCCTCGATGCGGTTCCGGCGTTTGCCGACGACTTCCATGATCGTTTGTCTCCTGTCCGGTTGACCGCCTGGAGCCTGTATGGACCAACAAGGCGATGCAGGCACGGGCGGGTTTGAAACCCGCCCCTACACTCTCGTCTTTCCGGGCCCCAGGCTCCTAGTGTGGTGTCTCACAAATACGGTTATGAAGCTGCGAGGGCATTTTGGTTGTCGGCAAGGCGCGATGACCTGTAGGGGCGACCGGCGGTCGCCCCCCAGTGGCGTGCACCACGCGAGGAAGAGCAACGCAGCCGACGGCCAAAAGGACCCGCAGATTCATAAGCGTATTTGTGAGACACCACACTAGTGTCCTGTCCGGCTAATTCGCATGGTAATCTGCGGGTCTTTTTCGCCGTCGGCTGCGTTGCTCTTCCTCGCGTGGTGCACGCCGGACGGGCGGGTTTGAAACCCGCCCCTACAAGTCATCGCGCCTTGCCGACAACGAAAAATCCTGCGCATCTTACCATGCGAATTAACCGGACAGGCTCCTAGCCGTAGAGGATCACCGACCGGATGCTCTTGCCCTCGTGCATGAGATCGAAAGCGCGGTTGATGTCCTCCAGGGGCATGGTGTGGGTGATCATGTCATCGAGGTTGATCTCGCCGGCGGTGTACCGGTCGACGTAGCCCGGAAGCTGCGAGCGTCCTTTTACGCCGCCGAAGGCCGTGCCCCGCCAGACCCGGCCGGTAACGAGCTGGAACGGCCGGGTACCGATCTCCTGGCCGGCGCCGGCCACGCCGATGATGGTGGACTGGCCCCATCCCTTGTGGCAGCACTCCAGCGCGGCGCGCATGGTCTGGACGTTGCCGATGCACTCGAAGGAGTAGTCCACACCGCCGTCGGTCATGTCCACCAGCACGTCCTGGACCGGGCTGTCGGAGTCCTTGGGATTCACCAGGTCGGTGGCCCCCAGGCGCCGGGCCATGTCGAACTTGGCGGGGTTGGTGTCGATGCCGATGATGCGGCCGGCCTTGGCCATCACCGCGCCCTGTATCACGCTGAGCCCGATGCCGCCGAGGCCGAAGACGCCCACCGTGGAGCCGGGCTCCACCTTGGCGGTGTTGAGAACGGCGCCGATGCCGGTGGTGACCCCGCAGGCCAGCAGGCAGACCTTCTCCAATGGGGCCTTGGGATCGATCTTGGCCACCGAGATCTCGGGAAGCACCGTGTATTCGCTGAAGGTGGACGTTCCCATGTAGTGGTAGATGGGCTTTCCCTTCAGCGTGAACCGCCCGGTGCCGTCCGGCATCACGCCCTGTCCCTGGGTGATCCGTATGGCCTGGCACAGGTTGGTCTTGCCCGACCGGCAGAACTTGCAGGCGCCGCACTCCGGGACGTACATCGGAATCACGTGGTCGCCCGCGCGGACGCTGGTGACACCCGGACCCACGTCCTCCACCACCGCTCCTCCTTCGTGCCCGAGAATGGACGGGAACAGGCCCTCGGGATCACTGCCCGAGAGGGTGAACTCGTCGGTGTGGCAGACGCCGGTGGCGACGATCCGCAGCAACACCTCGCCTTCCTTGGGGCCCTCTACGTCGACTTCCTCGATCTCCAGGGGCTTGGCCGCCTCAAAAGCAATGGCCGCGCGTGATTTCATTCTCGACTCCTTTCCGCGTGGATGTCCGGACTTTCCCGGCTCCGGTGCCGGGTGTTGCGACTATCGTGGTTTTCGGGCCTGGGGACAAGGGCTATTCTTCATCGGCCAAATCCGTTGACGCAAGCTGTCCCGAGGCAGTTCCATGGGCGGCGGCTAACGCGCCTTTCCACCGGACAGAATGGAGAAGACCTCGCAGGCAATGCCGGTAGCCTCGTAGCCGTCCACCCCGTTGGCCTGCGCGATGGCGAACATCTGATACACCAGGGAGGTGAAAGGCACCGGGATCTCCATGTCCCGGGCTACGTCGAGGCCGAAACCCACGTCCTTGGGCATCCACGACTTTCTGGGCTTGAAGTTGCCGCTCACGATGATCCGGGTCACGCGTTCCAGGGCATCGGAGTAGTTCTGCGAGCTCCGGATGAAGTTCTGGAAGTCATCTTCGTTCAGGCCGCCCGCCTTCAGCCAGTTGAAAACCTCCACCATCCCCATGTGCATGATGCCGCTCAACATGGCATTGGCGGTCTTCACGAGCTTGGCGTTTCCCAGCTCTCCCATGTAGACGATTTTCTTGCCCATGGCCTGGAATGCCGCCATGTTCTCGTCGTAGAGCGTCTTGGGACCGGATGCCCAGATGGACAGCGCCGCGGCCGCCGCCTGCTCCTCCACGCCGCTGACCGAAGCGTCGAGAAGCTGCCAGCCGTGCGCCTTCAGGGCTTCATTCATCTCCACCACGGTGTTCTTGTCGATGCTGCTGAAGTCCACCCAGACCCGGGCACCTTCCGTAGCCTCGGAGAGGCCGCCCTCCCCCAGGGCCACGTCGCGTACGGCCGCGCTGTAGGGAAGCATGGAAAGAACGACGTCACAGGACTCGGCCACTTCTCTGGGGGTGTGGGCGAAAACCGCCCCTTTTTCCTCCAACGGCCGCGCCACCTCCCGGCGAATGTCGTTGACCACCAGACCAAATCCGGCTTTGAGCAGGTTCGCGGCCATGCCGCTGCCCATGCCCCCTGTACCGATGAATCCGAGTTTATTCACGGGTGCTCCTTGGTAATGGGGTGATGCCGGCTCAGGTCCTGACCGTCACGCCCCGGGAATTGGTTCATCGCCGGCGTTTGCCCGCGGTCTTGCGAAGGATGCCCTGGATCTGCGGCAGCCTCCCGTTGTCGTGCCGTTCCAAACGGGCGCCCCCGGGCAGCCGTTCGATCATCCTTCGGGTGTTGGCGAGGCGTGCCGACGTCGCCGGATGACTCGAGAGAAAACCCGGCATGGATCGCCCCTTCTTCTTTTTGAGGGTTTCGAAGAAGGTTACCAGTCCACGTGGATCGTACCCGGCCTTGAACATGAGCTGTACCGCGAACGCGTCCGCTTCGTGTTCCGCCTCCCGGCTGAAGGTATTGAGGTAGCCCATGGCCGCAAGACCCCCGAGGGTCCGCGCCGCATTGCCCGCGCCGGGACCGGCGGTTATCTCTGCCGCGACAATGCCGACCTGGTGCAGGATGTTCGTGGCCAGGGCACGGTTGAAGTTGTTGGCGACATGGCGCTTGGCCACGTGTCCGATCTCGTGGGCCATAACCCCGGCGAGCTCGCTGACGTTCCGCGCCTTGAGTATCGTGCCGGCGTTGATGTAGATGTAGCCGGCGGGCGCGGCGAAAGCGTTGATCTCGGTTTTCGGGACGACATGGAAGCGGTAGGTGAAGGGTTGAGGTCCCGCGTGTTTCAACAGCCGCTGGCCGATGGCCGACACGTATCGAGTGACGGCCGGGTCCCGGACGAGTTCGGTGCGACGATTGAAGTCACGGGAAAAGTCGGCGCCCAGACTGCGTTCCTGGTCCACGCTCAGGGGCGCGCACGCCGCCGCCGTGATCGCCAGGAGACCGCAGACCATCAGCCGTATGGCCCGGGTGAAAGGCATGCCCAAGGTTAACCGCAGCGACTTGCCCTTTCAAGCGGTGGGTCGAACCGGCGATGGGCAGGTGGTTTTTCAAGATGTATGCGGTACGCTACAATTCGATACGACGCTGCAATTGCGTTTGACTTCATCGACTGAGGAAGGCCATGACTCCGAATCCAAAACAGGCCGCCGGCGAGCGCGCGGCGGACTATGTGAACAACGACATGATCGTGGGGCTCGGTACGGGTTCGACGGCCTACTTCGCCATCGTCAGGTTGGCGGAAAGAGTCAGGGACGAAGGGCTCGGGATCCGTTGCATCGCCACCTCCGAGCGCTCCGCCACCCTGGCGCGGGAACTGGGAATTTCGTTGACGAGTTTTGCCGAGGTGCTTCACGTCGACGTCACCATCGACGGCGCCGATGAGGTGGACCCGGCGTTCAACCTCATCAAGGGGGGCGGCGGGGCGCTTCTGCGCGAAAAGTTCGTCGCCTCCGCCAGCAAATCCGAGTTGATTATCGTTGACGAAGGCAAGCTCAAGAAGCGCCTTGGGGCTTTCCCGCTACCGGTGGAGGTAGTGCCGTTCGGTTGGCAAGTCACCCGGCAACGCCTGCAACAGCTTGGATGTGAGGCCAGGTTCCGCTCGTCGAACAACGACGCCTTCGTCACCGACAACGGCAACTACATTCTGGATTGCTCCTTCGGCGCCATGGACGATCCTCCCGCCCTGGAGCGCGCGATCGTCGGAACCTGCGGCGTCGTGGAGTGCGGCATCTTCACCGGACTCGCCACCCGAATCATTATCGGGAAGTCCGATGGAAGCCTGGAAGAACGAACCGAGCCCGGGGTACTCAGTTAAAGGGTCCGGCTACCAGCGGTCCCTGCCTCCACCACCGCCACCGCCGCCTCCGCCATCACCACCACCACCACCGAAACCGCCACGGCGTTCCTGCGGACGCGCCTCGCTGACCGTCAGCTTGCGTCCCCCCAAATCGGAATCGTGCAGGGCCTCGATGGCTCGTTGCGCCTCGTCTCCGGACCCCATCTCCACGAAGCCGAACCCTCTGGAGCGGCCGGTGAACTTGTCGGTGATCACCCTGGCGGAAACCACGGTGCCGTGCGCCGCAAAGATATCCTGAAGCTGATCCTCCGTTGTCGAATACGGCAGACCGCCCACGTATAGCTTCTCGTTCATGCTCTCCTCCGTCATACTATTCAGCCCCGAGACAGGCACGGCGAAAGGAGCAGAGCAAACGTGGGAAGATCACGACACTCCGGCTTTGGTCTTACGCTGTCTCACACAAGGCGAGAATCGTGACTTCTCGCCCGTCGTTACCGCAGTACCTTATATTGACCTGCGGTGCGCCTGTCAACACTGGCTGTCGGGGATTTTTGATCGAGAGAGAGATTCTCCATCCGGCGTGCTGAAAATGCCGGCTGACACCTCTAACGCAGGACCCGATATACCAGGGGAGTCGCCATGGCAATGAGCAGAAAGAAACACCCTGTGGCGAGGAACATGGCCCCGAACCCCCAGACATCGGCGGCCCAACCCAGGAGCAACGGAAGGGCCATGGGCGCCATGTTCCACCCGAGTCCGGTGCTCGCCATGACGGCGGAGCGGTCGCTGGCTCGACTGAGATCCACGGCCTGGACCTGATTGAGCAGATCCGCGATTCCGCCCGCCATGCCAAGACCGGCGATGCAAAGGCCCAACAGCAGCCATCCTCCGGTCCACGCGCTGGCGAGGATGCAAAGACCGAGTCCTCCCATGCTGAGGGCGTAGAACAGCTTCTCCCGCTCGATGGTGATGTCCGAGCCGAGGGCCAGACCGATCACCACCGGGCCGATGGAACGTACCGCGATCACCACGCTGATCCATCCGGCGGAAAAGCTGAGATCGCTCATGTACACCGGATAGATGGATTGCGTGATGCCGAACGGCACCGCCGCCGCGCACGAGCTGGAGATAAGCAGCCAGGTGCGCCGCTCCACCAACCGCCGGCTCATCCCCACGGTGATCTGCCACACGGTGCGGCCTCCGGGTTTCAACCGGATCGGGGGGAGCGCAAATCCGAGCAGCATGCCGGCGACGGATGCCAGAGCCACCAGGATGAAGGTCGTACCGTAACCCAGCCAACCCGCCAGAATACCCCCGAGAGACAGTCCCAGCAGTTGGCCGGTGTAGTTGGCCGCCGAAAGTTGGCCCAGCATCTTGCCGGGATCCCGGCTGGAAAGCTGGCTGGCCATGGATTGAGCGGGGACCCAGAACATGCTGCGGGAGAGATTCGCCAGCGCACTGGACAACATCAGGGAGAAAAACCCGCTGGCCATGTAAAGGCCCGCCGCGGCCAGAACGTTGAGGGAGTAGCACACCTGGAGCATGCGGTGCTCGCCGTAGCGGTCCGCGCAGGCGCCGCCGACGAAACGCATGACGATGGTCAGCAGGTAGGGAAGCCCGATCAGGGAGCCGATGTCGAGTACGGACAGGCCCAGGCTCACGCCGAAGAGCGGCGTGAGCACGAACAACATGCCGTTGCACATGTTCCACAGGAGCGCTCCCAGGAAGAGCATCCCGCGGACCGGCGGCCCATCATCCATCCCGATCGAGGGAATAGTAGGCCGCGCAATTGTCCCAAAGGATCTTGTGCTTGTCTTCCTCGCTGACGGTGGAGAGTTCCAGAAAGCTTTCCACCGCGTGGGGGAACTTCGAGTCGCCGTGCGGGTAGTCGGTGGAGAACACGATGTGGTCGTTCCCCAGGTAGTCGATGACGTACTTGACAGGAGTCTCGTCCGGCTCCACGGAAACGAAGCATTGTTTCTTGAAGTATTCGCTCGGCGGCATGGTCAGATCCGGGGACCACACGTCGGCCTCCCTTTCGTATCCTTCATCCATGCGCCAGAGCAGCCACGGCAGCCAACCGCAGTTGGCTTCCAGAAAGGCCACGCGCAGGTTCGGGTGACGGGCCAGCACACCGCCCGCGCAGATGCTGCCCAGGGCCAGCATCTGTTCCACGGGTTGGGCGAACACGCGCCGAAGCATGAAGTTGGGCTCGAACTGATCGCCCACCTGGCGTACGCCGGAGGAAGACGATTCGTGGAGCCCCAGGGGCATTCCCAGGTCCTCGAGCTCGCTCCACAGAGGCTCGTAGTAGTCGTCGTGGAAGTTGCGGCCGTTGACCGGGTTCGAGCGCATGAAGATCCCCCGGAAACCGAGCTCCCGGGTGCACCTCCGGACCTCGGCCACGGCCTCGTCCACATCGAACGGGGAGATCATTCCCGCCCCCAGCAACCGGACGGGATCGGTGCTGCAGAAGTCGTAAAGCCAGTTGTTGTACGCCCGCGCCAGGGCAGCGGCGAAACGGGGCTCCATGTCCCCCTCGCTGAGCGCCTGAAGCCCTCGCGTGGGATAGAGCACGGCCAGGTCGATGCCCTCGATGTCCATGGCTTCCAGTTGGCACTCGGCCACCCAGCCGCGGGCGGCGTGGGTGCCGTAGATGCCCTGGTTCTTCTTGAAGTTGTGCCCTTTGGTGACGTTGCCGGCATGCACCTGGGGCAAGCCCCACAGTTTTCCGTTGGGATGCCGCATGCGCAGATCGCGCACGTTCTCGCTGGTCACCCCGCGCGGCGCAAGGGATTTGAACTCGGGTTCGAGATACCTCTCCCACAGGTCCGGCGGCTCCATGATGTGCATGTCGCTGTCGAGTATTCTGAATCCGTTCTTGGCCATCTTCCCTCCCCTGTGGACCCTAGTGTTGTGTCTCACAAATAGGTTTACAAATCTGCTGGTCCTTTTCGCCGTCGGCTGCGTTGCTCTTCCTCGCGTGGTGCACGCCACACGGGCGGGTTTGAAACCCGCCCCTACAAGTCATCGCGCCTTGCCGACAACGAAAAATCCTGCGCATCTTTGCAAACCTATTTGTGAGACACAACCCTAACCCTTCCAAGCGCCCCAAGCCATGCTGAGCCAACCCAGGAGGAACGCGAGCCCTCCGATGGGAGTGACAGCTCCCAACCACCGGACGCCCGAAAGGCTCAGGGCGTATAGGCTTCCCGAAAAAACCACCGTACCGAACACGAACAACCACCCGGCCGCCGAGAACTCACCACGAGGCCAACGGGACCACGCCAACGACACCACGAGCAACGCCAGGGCATGGTAGATCTGATAGCGGACCCCCACCTCGAAGACATTCAGCATCTCGTCCGTCAGTCTTCCCCGCAGACCGTGGGCCGCGAACGCGCCCAGCAGCACCCCGGTGAAGCCGAACAGGGATCCCAGCAAGAGGAACAAACGATCCGCGCTCATGAGTGTCCGATGATTGCCATGCTAGTGTGGTGTCTCACAAATACGCTTATGAATCTGCGGGTCCTTTTGGCCGTCGGCTGCGTTGCTCTTCCTCGCGTGGTGCACGCCACTGGGGGGCGACCGCCGGTCGCCCCTACAAGTCATCGCGCCTTGCCGACAACCAAAATCCCCTCGCATCTTCATAACTGTATTTGTGAGACACCACACTAGCTCCCAAGCCGATGATGGAACCCGGCCGAAGCCTCGCGTAGTTTTCCACACGGGGAAATGGATTGCAACGATCCGGGTGCGAAGGACCGGGCACGGGCGTGAAACAGGGATGGACAATTCGCGGCGTGTAGGCTACTCTATGGCGTCATCAAACGAAGCGGTCTCGCGCTTCGGGGAAAGGAGGATCGGTTATAAGGAGCACACGATATGAGCAAACAAGATAATATTGAGGTTGCGGGCACGGTGATGGAGAGCCTTCCCAACGCCATGTTCAAAGTCGAGTTGGACAACAAGCATAATGTGCTCGCGTATACCGCGGGCAAGATGCGAAAATTCTACATCAAGATTCTACCCGGAGACCGGGTCACTCTCGAATTGTCGCCCTACGATCTGAGCCGCGGACGGATCACCTATCGGCATCGAAACTAGTCCGGTACCGTCACTCCGGTATCGCACCAACGGGCATTCGGCAAACGCCCCGCGTACATGGGCGGAGCTGGAGAGGCCCGCGTTTACGCCGCAGCCATGCGCGCCATGAGATCGCCGTGTGCGACCTGAGCGCGCCGCAGGATCTCGTGTTCGTCCAGTGAGGCACACTGGCGATCACGCATGAGCACCCTTCCGTCCACCACCACCGTGTCCACGTCCGTGGCCTTGGCGCAGTGCACAAGTTGGCTGACCAGGTCATTGACGGGCTGGAAATGCGGTTTCTGTATGTCCACCAGAATCAGGTCCGCACGCTTGCCGACCTCCACCGTACCGCAGACGGCCGCCAAACCCAGGGCATGGGCGCCATCGATGGTGGCCATGCGAAGCACGCTGTAGGGATCGATGATGCCGGCGTCCTGGTGCTTGACTTTCTGCAGCAACGAAGCCGCCTTCATGGTTTCGAACAGATCCTGGCTGTGATTGCTTGCCGCCCCGTCGGTGCCGAGGCCGACCCTGACTCCCGCGGCGAGCATCTCCACCACCGGCGCGATGCCGTCGCCCAGCATCATGTTGCTCACCGGGTTGTGTGACACGGAAGTTCCGGTCTCGGCCAGATGTCCGATCTCTTCGGGCGAGAGATGCACGCTGTGGGCGAAGATCGCGTCCTCTCCGGGAATGTCGAAGTCCTTCAGGTAGGCGACCACGCCGGGCCGGCCAAGTTCCCGGCGAGTGACCTCCACCACCGATGCCGATTCGGCTACGTGGGCGCTGATCCCGATGGAATGGTGGTCGGCAAAACGCCGTATCTCTCGGAGCAGGTCGGCAGAGGCATTGATGGGTGGCGTGTTGGGGCCGGTACGAAAGGTGAGCCGGTGATTCTCCTGGGGTGAACCGTTGCCGAGTTGACGCGCCATCAACTCCTCGATCCGGTTGAAGGCCGTCTCCGGGGTCTCCTTGGTGCAGTCCGGCACGATCTCCCCGGAGTCCATGATGGTGCGGGCGAAAACGCCTCGCAGACCCGACTGGATCATGGCGTCGATGGCTGCCACGGCGCACTCCGGCCCGGGGTTGAGGAAGTTGTGCTCACAGATGGTGGTGACGCCGCCCTTGAGGTTCTCCAGACACCCCAGCAGCGTGCCCGCCAGCACGTGTTCCGGGTTCAAGGTTTCAGCCACCCCATAGATACGCTTCAGCCACGCCAGAAACGGCATGTCCTCCCAAACCGCCCGCAACAACACTTGGTAGAGATGGGTGTGGGCGTTCACCAGGCCGGGCATCAGCACCATCCCTCGACCATCGATGAGCGTCTCTCCCTGCGCCGCGGGTGGCTCGCCCGCCTGGACCCCGGTGATGACGCCATCCGTGACGCTCACGTAGCCCGATTCGATGACGACTCCGGCGCCGGTCATGGGGAGAATCGTGCAGCCGGTGATGGTGATCGTTTGCTGGTCCATTGTCCCCTCCAAAAACGGAGGGGCGACGCATCCGCCGCCCCTCTAGTGTTGTGTCTCACCAACAGGTTCTGAATCGTAACGTCAGGACTCTCGTGTTGGCCGTTCGTGCGCCTCGTTCACCTTCAGCATGCGCCCCTGGAGATCCGTCTCGTTCAATGCCTCCATGGCGGCTTTGGCCTCGGCCTCGGAGCTCATCTCGACGAATCCGAAGCCGCGGGACCGGCCCGAGAAGCGGTCGGTGACGATCCTCGCCGACGTTACGGTGCCATGCTCCGAAAAGAGATCGTGCAACTGGGCTTCGGTTACAGCGTACGGCAGTCCGCTGACATATAATCTGTCACCCATGGTAGGCTCCTCATTCGAGATCCGAACCCGATGCCGCGGCCAATCCGCGAATGACGAAAATCTTAACTCCATGCATCCTGCAATGCAAACTTGCCACTGGCCCATTGGCGCCGTTTCCCGGTGATGCGTCAACCGTGCGCGTCATAGGCATCCAGAAGACAGTCCCAGTCTCCAGGCCGTACACGGACACGTTCACGATCGAGCTTGTTGACCGAGCGCAGCAGACGGCCAAGGTTCCGTCGCGCCCGCGCCGCCGGCACCGGTCCCTGGTAGAGACGCGACTTGTCAAAGTCGATGATGTAGATCTCCGGACCGGGCGTCTTGTGGAGCACCAGGATGTTGCGCAGATTGAGATCGGCATGGTCGATGCCCGATGCATGCATCATCCGCAACGCACGCCCAACGTGACGTAGCAGTGCCTGCTTCTCGTCGTCGGGAGAGCCTTCCAGGAGCGCCGTCCAGAGGGTGCGGGTTCCCTTCAACTCCCGGGTGACCAGCCACCCCCGATACCAGGGTCCGAGGCCTCGCGCCACGAGCGCGGCCAGCACCTCCGGCGTTGCCAGTCCCCGTTCCCGGGCCGCCGCCGTGACCGCCAATTCCGCAAACGGCCGGGGAGGCCGGCTGATGAACCACTTGCGTGTGAGCCCGCGCAGAATCCCCCCGTGCAGACACGAACGGATCAACGCGTCGCCGCCGTCCGCAAGCGCCACGGCGTGCAGGCCGGCGCGCCCGAAATGCCGCGCCGGAGCATCCGCGGCCGGGGTCAGGATTTGCGAAGCGAGCTTGGCGCCGTCCAGGCCTTGGGCCACCAGCATGGTCAGTCCGGGGCCCGGAACCACCCTTTCGAATCCCGCGGGAATCGTCTCGCCTGGCCTTCTCGAAGTCATGCTGCAAGCCGGTGCCGGTCGGTTGGCCGCGGCCGCGTCACGCGGAGGCTGCTCCATGCACCATCTCCGTGATGCGGTCCAGCAATGCCTCCGGCCTGTCGATGGACATCTCGACCCGCAAGGCCAAAAGCCTTCCACTGGCGAAGGGAAACCGTGCCAGCTTCACGTAATCCTTCTCCGTCGTCACGATCCTGTCGACCTGGTTTCGAGTACGGTTGATCTCGCGCCAGTCCCGTTCGGAGTAGGGATGGTGATCGGGAAATTCCAGGGTTTCGACGATGATCGCCTCGCACTCGCGGAGCATGTCGTAAAACCGTTCCGGTTTGGCAACGGCCGAAACCGCCAGCACCCGGGTCCCGCCCAGGTCGCCCAACGGGAGTTCCTTCGGGCCGTGGTCCGTACGGCCCAGGAGAGCCCGCGGCTCGAGGGAGGCGAAGAAGATCTTCGAGCTGTCGAAACGGCCTTGCAGGATCCCCCGCCACTGGTCGTGAGCGCCCGTCACCATGAGGATGTCCGCGCGCCGCAGAGCGCGCAGGGACTCCCGGAAGGGGCCTGCCGGCAGCATCGAACCGCCGCAATCGGCGCCCAGCAGGACCAGGTCGACGTCCCGTTCCAGCCTCCGGTGCTGAAACCCGTCGTCCAGCAGAAACAGATGCGTGTCGCGGGACGACCGGCTCAGCTCCATGCCGGTCCGGTAACGATCGGCGCCGACACCCACGGTCTGCCCGTAGAGCGCACTCAACATCACCGGTTCATCGCCGTAGTGCAGCAGTTCTCCGGCGGGCTCGTCCAGCCAGGTTCCCGCGTTGTCGGCGCTGATCGTTACCGGCCCCGGGTCCCCCCGGCCGCCGCCGTAGCCACGGCTCAGGATCGCCGCATTGAGGCCGCGACGCTGCAGATTCTGCGACAACCACAGCCCGGTAGGGGTCTTGCCCGTGCCTCCCACCGTCAGGTTCCCGACACTCACCACCGGCAGCGGGAGTCTCCGGGTGTTCAGCCACCGGACGTCGTACAGAAAATTCCGCACCTCGGTGACGATGCCGTAGGCCGCGCTCCACGGCAACAGCAGGCCCCATAGTATCCGGCCGGCCACGCCGCGGCGGTTCCACGCGTCCAGTACCAGACTCGTCCATGCTCCGGCGGCCGCTACCATGACAATCCGTTCCAATCCTGGTGTGGTGTCTCACAAATAGGTTTACAAAGATGCGCAGGATTTTTCGTCGTCGGCAAGGCGCGATGACTTGTAGGGGCGGGTTTCAAACCCGCCCGTCCGGCGGGCACCACGCGAGGAAGAGCAACGCAGCCGACGGCGAAAAAGACCAGCAGATTTGTGAACCTATTTGTGAGACACCACACTAGTACGCTTTCGCATGGCGAAGACGCCTACTCCACCGCACCGAGGGAAGGTGCGTCGCGGAGTTGCCGGCAAACCAATCTCATGCTTCGCGACACCACGTCCCTGTCGGCATCGGCCACGTACCGCGCGCGGCGCCCCATGGCGGACGCCCGCGCTCTGTCCGACAGAAGATCCACGACCTCCCTGAGAAGGTCCTGCCGGTCGCGGACCTCGACCCCCCCTCCCTGCTCCAACAGTTCCCGCGCGGTCTCGGCAATGTTGGAACGATGCGGCCCGAAGAGCACGGGCTTGCCCCACCGCGCGGGCTCGATGAGATTGTGTCCTCCCGCCGGCACCAGGCTGCCGCCCACGAAGGCAACGTCGGCGCAGCCATAATACCGCGGCAAGTCGCCCAGGGTGTCCAGCAACAGGACTCCATAATCCCCGGATTGCGGACCACTCATCTCGCTACGCTTGAGGTAACGTAACTTCCGCTCCCGGAGCAGCCGCTCGACTTCGCCAAACCGCTCAGGGTGCCTTGGGGCGAGAATCATGAGAAGTCCCGGATACAGACCGCACAACTCGGGAAGAATGCCCAGAAAGATTTCTTCCTCGCCGCGGTGGGTGCTTCCCGCCACAACCACGGGACCACGTCCCTTGCCGACGTCCGGCGGTTCCGGAAACGGCCCCGGTTCCGGTGCGGCATACTTGAGAGACCCGGTTACGGTGACCTTGAGGGGGTCCACACCGAGGCGCAGCACGCGGCCGGCATTCTCATCGTCTTGCATGCCAAAACCGGAAACTTCGTCCAGTACCGGCCTGAAGAGCTTCCGGAAACGCTTATACATCCGTGCGCCCCGGGGCGACAGGCGGCCGCTGAGGACCACGGTGGGAATTCGCAACCGGTGGGCCACGCGGATGAAGTTCGGCCAGATCTCCGTTTCCAGTAGAATGATGAGCTCGGGGCGAAGTCTGCGGAGACTTCGGGAAACGAGCCAGGGCAGGTCCAAAGGGAGATAGGTCACCCCGTCGACGTCGGGCAGGGCTTCCCGGACCGTCTGGCGCCCGGTAACGGTCACCGTCGACACCAGCAGCTTGCGGTCCGGCCATTCCATCCTGATTCGCCTTACCAGCGGGGCGGCGGATCGCACCTCGCCCACGGAGGCGGCATGGATCCAGATGGGGCGGGAACCGGCCAGGGCCGCCAGGAGTTCCGGCGGATAGGCGGTGAAGCGCTCTCGCAGACCGCGGTAGCGGTCCCGGCGGAAGATGAACCCCAGAGGCCACGCCAGCAGTCCGAAAAACAACCCCGCGTGCAAGACCGCATTGTAGAGGCTCAACACGGACTCACGGCTCCGTCGAAAGGCTGGGAGTCCGTTCCGGGCCGCCGGCAGCCTGTACGCTGCTGTAGAGACGGCTGTACTCTCGTTGTCGGGCCAGCAGTTCGCGATGGGTTCCCTCCTCCACGATCCTTCCCTTGGCCAGAACAACGATGCGTGTGGCGCTGGAGATGGTCGACAGCCGGTGCGCTATGACCAGGCTCGTGCGGTTTTTCATGAGGTCGTCCAGGGCATCCTGAACCAACCGCTCCGACTCGGAGTCGAGGGCCGAGGTGGCTTCATCGAGGATCAGGATCGGAGCGTTCTTGAGCACCGCCCGGGCGATGGCGATTCGTTGCCGCTGTCCGCCGGAAAGCCTCAGTCCGAGCTCGCCGATGACCGTATCGTACCCGTCCGGCAGCTCCATGATGAACTCATGGGCGTTGGCGGCCCTGGCGGCCGTGATGATGTCGTCCATGCCCTTGCCGGGATCGCCATAGGAGATATTGTTCTTGACGCTGTCGTTAAAAAGAAAGGTGTGCTGGGTCACGATACCGATCTGGCGGCGGAGAGAATCCAGGGCTACCTTGCGGATGTCCACGCCGTCCAGGGTGATGCTGCCCGAGGTCACGTCGTAAAATCGCGGCACCAGGGCCGAGAGCGTGGTCTTGCCGGCGCCGCTCATGCCCACGACCGCCACCATCTCACCACGCCGGACCTCCAGGTTGATATCGGTCAACACCGGATCCGCCCGATAGCCAAAACCGACGTTCCGGAACCCGAGCCGATCCGAGAAAGGTGCGGCAGGGACCGAGTCCGGCGCATCCGTGATATCCAGCGGGGCGTCCAGCACCTCGAAGATCCGCTCCCCTCCGGCGATGCCCTGATAGATCTCCGGAAACGCCCGGCTCAGGTGCTTGAGCGGCTCATAGGTGAGGAATATGGCCGTGAGAAAAGCAAAAAACTCGCCGGCGGTGCGGCCGCCGTCCACGACGGTGTTTCCGCCGTACCACACGACACCGGCGATGCCGACGCCCGCCAGCCATTCCATCGCCGAGGGCATGATCGCCCGGGCACGGCCCGCCTTCATGGAATAGCGGAGGATTTCCCGGTTCTCCCGGTTGAACCGGTCCAGCTCATACCGCTCCATGCCGAAAGCCTTCACGATGGAGCTCCCTTGAAGGCTTTCCTGAAGGATGGTGGTCAGGGTGCCGGTGCTCGCCTGGCTTCTCCTGGTGGCGCTCCGGACACGGTTGGTGAGGCGCCGGATGGGCAGCACCGAGCCGGGGAACGCCACGAAGGCGATGGCGGCCAGGAACCAGTCCATGTAGAAGGCGACCGCGGTCAACGCCACCACCGAAGTGCAGTTGCGGGCCACCGAGGCCACCGAGCTGCTGAGCGCGGTCCGCACCAGCGTGACGTCGCTGGTGACCCTGGAAAGCAGCGTACCGGTAGGGTGCCGGTGGAGGTAGGCCAGGGAAAGCCATTGCAGCTTTTCGCACAGGGCCGAGCGTAGATCGCGAATGATCCGCTGGCCGACGTATTCCATCAGGTACACCTGGCCGAAGTTGCACAGGCCGCGACAGGCGAACACGATGACCACCGACAGGGTCACGTATACCAGCATGTCGCGGTCCTTGTTCACAAACACCTGGTCCATCATGTCCCGGACCACGAACGGCAGCATTGCGGATGTAGCACTGAACAGCAGCATGCAGAGCACGCCGCCGCAGAAGTGGGGCCACACATAGGGCCGCAGGTATCGGAGCAGACGCTGGTATATCTTCATGGCGAGGCCCGGGTTTCGGTCCGCGCCAGAAGCGCCATGGCCATGTCCGCCACCCGTCCGGGAGCCCCGGGGGGTCCCAACCGTTGTCGCACCGTGTCGAGCTTCCGAACCATGGCGCACCGGACTTCCGGTTGCAGCATACGCCTGGTTTCGGCAAGGATCCGTTCGGCCGTGACCTCATCCTGAATCAACTCCGGGACCACCCTTTCGCCGGCGATGATGTTGACCATGCCGATGTGATCCACCCGGACCAGCAACCGCCCAAGCCAATAACTCAACGGCGACAAGCGATAGGTGATCACCATGGGTTTCTTCAGCAGCCCGGCCTCCAGGGTTGCCGTTCCGGAGGCCACCCAGACCAGATCCGCCGCCGCCAGCATGTCGTACGTATCACCCTCGACGATGCGTACGGCGACGGGTGATCCCGCCACGGCCTGCTCCAGGTCGCCCCGGTCGATGGTGCTGGCGCGGATCAACAGGAATTGCACATCCCGTTCCCGGGCCAGGCCCCGGGCCGCTTCGAGCATGGGGCCGATGAGCGAGGCAACCTCTTTCTCGCGACTCCCGGGCATGATCGCCACGGTGAGTTTCATGGGGTCCAATCCCGCCGCGCGCAGGCTCGTCTCCCGATCCCGGTTGGGTTGCACGGTGTCGATCAGCGGGTGTCCGACGAAGGATACGATGCCGACGCCGAAAGCCTTGTAGAGGTCTGCCTCAAAGGGAAAGACAACGGCCATGGCGTCCACGTTCGACGCGATCTGCCGGATGCGGTAGTGGCGCCACGCCCATACCTGCGGGCTGATGTAGTAGAGAACGGTTATGCCGTGGCGGCGCGCGATCCGCGCCAGCCGCATGTTGAATTCCGGGAAGTCGATCAGGATGAGCAACGCCGGTTTGGCATCCAACAACAGCCGGCGCAACAGCCTGTAGGCCAGCCAGATGTGACGAAGACTTCCGAACAGCTCCGAGAAGCCCACTCCCGCCACTCTCGCATTATCGTAAACGACCCGCATGCCGGCTCGCCGGAGGTTGGCTCCGCCCATGCCGAAAAACTCCACCGACGGGTCACGTTGCCGCAGGTTGCGTACCAACTCCGCCCCGCGGGCATCTCCCGAGGCTTCTCCAGCCACCAGCATTATTCCCGGGGGCCGCTGATCCGCTGAAGAATGAGTCGTGTTGATGGCCATTACACCGTTCGCTGATCGCCGATGCAATCTCGAGCGCGTGCAACCCGTCCTCACCGCTCACCACCGGGCTCTTGCGGGTGGCCACCGACTCCAGGAAGGATTCGATCTGGTCCCGAAGAGCGTCGCCGTCCTTTGCGGCGATCATCTGTCCCTGTATCCCGGCCAAACCCAGGCTGCGATCCTCCATGCGGTAGACCTCTGCCGTCTTGGCGTCGTAGTCCAGAGAAATATAGGCATCCGACTGAAAAAACCGGATCTTGCGCTCACGTTTCATCGATACCCGGCTCGCGGTCACGTTGGCCACGCACCCGTCATCGAAGCGAATGCGCGCGTTGGCGATGTCCGGCTTGTCCGTGAGCACGGCGACACCGGTGGCGTCAATGTCGGTCACGGGCGCGTGCACCAGGCTGGAGATCACGTCGATGTCGTGGATCATCAAATCCAGCACCACGTCCACATCAGTGCCCCGTTCCATAAACGGAGCCAAGCGGTGGCATTCGACGAATTTCGGCGCGGCGATGACCTTGCTGAGCGCGCGCACCACCGGGTTGAACCGTTCCAGGTGCCCAACCTGGAGGATGCAGGCGTTCTCTCGGGCCAGGTCCACCAGCTTCCGGCCGTCGGGTACCGTGGACGTGATCGGCTTCTCCACCAGCACGTCGATTCCGGCGGCCAGAAAATCTCGCGCTACCCGGTAGTGTTGCTGCGTCGGAACCGCGATGCTGACACAGCGGACCTTGTCCAGAAGGTCGTGGTAATCCGTGACCGCGGGCACTTGGTGGCGCTCACCCACTTCCCGACCCCGTCGGCCGTCGATGTCGGCCACGGCCACGAGCCGGGCGGCCGGCGACGCGGCATACTTGGCCGCATGAAGGCTCCCGGCATAGCCGACACCGACCACTCCAACCGCGATGGGGTCCCCTTCTCTCATTCGGGTTCCGGTTCCACCGCGACCACGGCGATTCCCGCATCATCCGCCGCGGCAAGCAGCGTTTCCTTGTCCAGCAGGATCGAGCGCTGACGCTCCACCGCCAGCACGCCTCCTCCCACCTCCTTCAGCACCTCGATGGTCCTGGGACCGATGGCAGGCACATCGAAGCGCAAGTCCTGCTGCGGCTTGCTCATCTTCACCACCACCACGGGGCCTTCCACGATCTCGCCACCGCGGCGAATGGCCGCGTCCGTACCTTCGATGGCCTCCACCGCCAGGATGACACCCTCCTTCAATACCAGCGTTTGGCCGATCCCCATTCGACCCAGCCTCTTGACCATGGGGATACCCAGGCGCACGTCCTTCCACTGTGCCGGACTGGGCTGGGTGCGCGTGAGCACTCCCGCCTCGGCCGGAATGATGCGCTGCAGGAAAAGCGTCGACTCCAGGACGTGGATCCCCTCGCGTTCGAGCTCGCCCGCCACACCCCGCAACAACTGGTCATCGTCGCGGCTCCTCATTCGAGCCAAGAGCGCCAACCCCCTCGGATCGGGCCGGAAATTGGAAAACAGCCGTACTTTTCGGATGCCGCCTGCCATGACGGCGTTGCGGACCTCGGCCTTTCGGAAGGTACGGATGATCTTTCCCAACTGCCCTACCCGAATCCAGGTGACCTGCTCCACGAACTGTTCGATCTCTTCGGCGGTCTCCCCGCGATGCGCCACCGCGATCACCCGGACCCCGACCTCTCGCGCGTTCTGGGCGAATATCAAGGGAAACCGGCCGCTGCCGGCGATCAGGCCGACCTTGTCCACGGGCATGTGAGGAACCGTGTCCATCAGCGGCAGATTCCTCGCTGTGAGTTCTCGACGAAGCGGATCATCTGTTCCACCTCACGGGTGCGGGGGACTTCCCGGCAGACCCTTTGCACGGCGTCCCTCAACCGCAACCTGGACTGAAAAAGGATGCGGTACGTCTGCCGGATGGCCTCGACGCGACCCTTGTCGAAGCCCCGCCGCTTGAGCCCTTCGAGGTTCACCCCCCGCAGCCGTACACGATCGCCGGTGGCGTTGCAGTAGGGCGGCACGTCCTTGGAGACCATGGACCCCGCGCCGATGATGGCGCCGCTGCCGATGGCGACGAACTGATGGATTCCCACCAGGGCTCCGATGATGACGCGGTCTCCCACCACCACATGGCCGCCGAGCATGGCCCCGTTTGCCACGATGTTGTCGTCTCCGACGAGGCAGTCATGAGCGATGTGGGATTGCATCATCAGCAGGTTGCGCTGTCCTATCCGGGTGACCATGCCGCCTCCGGTGGTACCGGGATTGAGCGAGGCGAACTCGCGAATGGTGTTGCCGTTGCCGATGATCAATTGGCTGTCTTCACCTTTGTACTTCAGATCCTGAGGAGTGGAGCCGACGGTGCTGAACTGATAGATGACGTTGTCGCTGCCGATGGAGGTGTTTCCTTCGATCACGACGTGAGACTTGATCCGGGTCCCCTTGCCGATCCTGACCCCGGGACCAATGATGGAGTAGGGGCCTACTTCAACCTGGTCGTCGAGTTCCGCCGCCGGATCCACCACGGCGGTGGGATGCTGCTGGACCATCCGCCTCAACCCCTTTTAGTGTCCTGTCCGGTTAATTCGCATGATAATCTGCGGGTCTTTTTTGCCGTCGGCTGCGTTGCTCTTCCTCGCGTGGTGCCCGCCACTGCTCGTCATCGCGCCTTGCCGACAACAAAAAATCCTCCGCATCTTATCATCCGAATTAACCGGACAGGACACTAGATCGACATCTCCATCGCCGACAACTCCGCTTCGGCCACCCGCTTGCCGTCCACCGTTGCGTGAGCCGCAAGGCGCCAGAAGTGCTTGCGGCGCCTCGAAATCTCCAACTCGATCCTTAGCTGATCGCCCGGCTCCACCGGTTGCTTGAACTTGACCCGGTCGAGACCGGTCAGGACGATGACCTTGTCCGGGTCATGGTCACTGCACCCTGCGAGGATCGCAGCCACCTGGGCCATGGCCTCGCAGATCAGCACCCCCGGCATGATGGGCTTGTCGGGGAAGTGGCCCTGAAAGAAGCTCTCGTTGATGGTGACGTTCTTGATGCCCACGATACGTTGGTTCGGCTCGACCTCCACGATTCGATCCACCAGGAGAAACGGATATCGATGCGGGATCAGCTTGCGTATCTCGGTTACGTCCATCATGTCCTCACGAAACTCCCAAGTGTTGCGTTCCACGAATACGTTAACGAATATGCTGGTCCTTCTCGCCGTCGGCTGCGTTGCTCCTCCTCGCGTGGTATTGGCCACTGGGGGGCGACCGCCGGTCGCCCCTACAGGTCATCGCGCCTTGCCGACGGCAAGAATTCCTGTGCATCTTCGTCAACGTATTCGTGGAACGCAACACTAGTGTGGTGTCTCACAAATACGCTTACGAATCTGCGGGTCCTTCTCGCCGTCGGCTGCGTTGCTCCTCCTCGCGTGGTGCACGCCACTGAGGGGCGACCGCCGGTCGCCCCTACTCGTCCTGAGCGTAGCGCAGCGAAGTCGAAGGACGCCTTGCCGACAACCAAAATGCCCTCGCATCTTCATAACCGTATTTGTGAGACACCACACTAGTCCTCCCGCGACGTGCGGATGCTTCGCTCGATCTCGGAAACCCGCCGCCACAGCACGGGCAGCTTGGGCAACAGCCGCATCACCCTGAGCCACTGCTTGTGAGGAGCGGCCGTGACCGCACCCGACAGCATCGACCCAGGCAAGACCGACTGCAAGACGGTGCTCTTGGGTCCGATAACCGCCCCCTGCCCGATCTCCAGGTGATCCTTGATGCCGGCCTGCCCGGCGAGAACCACGTCATCGCCCACGACGGTGCTGCCCCCGATACCCGTCTGGGCGACGATCAGACAGCGTTCGCCAATAACTACATTGTGCCCGATCTGCACGAGATTATCGATCTTCGTCCCCGCACCGATCAGGGTGCTGCCGATGGTGGCTCGATCCACCGTCGTGTTGGCACCGATCTCCACGTCGTCCGCAAGCTCCACGATACCGGCCTGGGGAACCTTGAGCCGTTGCCGGCCGTCACCGACGTATCCGAACCCGTCGCTTCCTATCACGACTCCCGCGTGCAGTATGACCCCGTCGCCGATCCGGCACCGATCCGCCACCGTCACGTTGGGATGGAGCACGCACCCCTTGCCGAGTTGCGCCCCCGCTCCGATGGCGACGCCGGACATGAGTACCGTTCTCTCTCCGATCCGGGCGTTCTTCCCCACGTAGCAATGCGGATAGAGAGCCGCATCCGCTCCGATGACGGCCGTCGGATCGACCACGGCCAGGGAACCGATACCGGCCGGATGTACGACCGGGGGATTGAACAGCCCGTGGATGCGGGCAAACGCGCGGTAGGGGTCGTCGACTCGAAGGGAATTCAGGGTGGGCGGGATCGCCGACTCGTCGGCCGCGATCACCGCGCTGGCCTTGCAGGAGGACAGGTGCCGCCGGTACCGCGGGTGTCCGAGAAAGGTGATGTCTCCCGGGCCGGCGTCTTCTATGGAAGACACCCTTTCGATGGTCACGTCAGGGTCGCCGATCACCCGTCCGCCGACCAGCTCGGCGAGGTCCGCGAGCGATTTGCCTGAGGTGGTCACCTGTTCTTGTCGACCGGCTTCTTCTGGAAACGCTTGTTGTAGAGCACGATCACGTCGTCGGTGATGTCGGTCCCCTTGTCGGTGTAGAGCAGTTGGCTCCGCTCGAGGATCATCGTGAACTTGCCTGTCTTGCCCACCTCCGCGATGATCTTTTGGAGGTCCTTCAGGATTTCGTCGGTGATCTCACGCTCTCTGAGGCGCAGTTCCTCCTGCACGTCCCTCATCTTGCGCTCGTAGTCCCGCACACGAAGCTGGAAGCGCCGCTCTGCCTTGGCCCGTTCGCTCTGCTTCATCAGGACGGCCTGCTTCTCCAGGTCCTTCCGCTGTTGCTGGATGTCCTTCTTGTCGTTCAACAGCGCATCCTGCTTGTCCTTTAGCGCCGCCTGGAACGTTTGACGCGCATCCTTCCCGCGCTGCGACTCGCTGATGGCCTTTTGGAGGTTCACGAAGCCGACCCTGAGCTCCTGGCCCCACACCGGAGTCGTGAGCGTCGTCAGCAGAACAACCAGCAAAACTCGAATCACCATAACCTCCTAGTGTCGCGTCCCGCAAATTCCTGCGATAAGTTGCGCAGGATTTTTTGTTGTCGGCAAGGCGCGATGACTTGTAGGGGCGGGTTTCAAACCCGCCCGTGCGGCCGTTACCACGCGAGGAAGAGCAACGCAGCCGACGGCAAAAAAGACAAGTAAATTATTGCAGGAATTTGCGGGACGCGACACTAGAGTACCCCTGGCGCCTGCATTATCAAAGATCGCCCACTGCCCCGAAAGCGAATCCGAGCACTTCCTTGTGATCGGACGGGTCGGCGTTCAGGGGGAATGCCCAGCTCAACTTGACCGGACCGATGGGCGATTGCCACTGCATCGCCAAGCCCAGCGACCGTTTGAGGTCCTCGAGGCGAATGTTCCGGGACGGTCCGAAGGCCTGCCCTTGGTCGAGAAACACGGAGCCCCTGAAGCCCCACTGGTCCAGGATCGGGAAATGCAGCTCTGTCTTCAGAATGAGTTGCTTGTTGCCGCCGATGACCTCGGGATCATCGCAATCCGGCGTGTCCTCGGGGCATTCCCGCGGACCCAGGGTCCGGTATTCATAACCACGCACGGAATTGATGCCGCCGGCGAAGTAGCGCTCGAACAACGGCAGCTCGCGGTCGGTCCAGGACGCCCCGTAGCCGACCCGGCCACCGAGCATCAGGGCGAATTTCTCGCCCCATTCGAAGTTCTTGAAAACGGGATAATACCAGCTCAAGGAGGCATCGCTCCGCATGAAGCGGTTGTCTCCTCCCAGTCCGGCCAGCTTCAGGGACGTCACCGACCGGGTGCCTTCGGTGGGCACGAAGAAGTGATTGCGGGTGTCGTATGAAAGCCTGGGCGTAACCGCGCTGGTAAGGGATTCGCCCGCCTCGATGCTCGACGGAGCGTCATCGTCGACGTTCGTGATCTTGGAGCGAAACAACGTGTAGCCAATGCCTCCGTGGAGGTGGTCCAGAAGGGAGAAACCCGGCTCGGTGTCGAGCCCCTCCGTACGATAAACATCCGCGCGACGACCGAAATAAGGCAGGCGGACATACCGGATCGGTGCGCTGATCCGGGTGGCGAAGCCGGTTCGCCGATTGGTCCAGGAGGCAAATTCGGCGGTGGTATGGAAGACATCGAAGCCGAGGTCCGCGCGGCTGTCGAAGACACGGGGTTCCACCAGGCCGAAAACGATGTCCTGATCCGTCTTGCTGAGGACCAGGTTGGCCGACACCCGCCTCCCGGTTCCGAACAGGTTCCGCTCTTCGACGGACGTTCGGAAGGAGAACGCGCTCGCCGTGCTGTAACCGGCACCGACGCTGAATGTGCCGGTTGGGGCCTCCTCGACCTTGACCAGTAGGTCAACCCGGTCCTTCTTCTCCGACTTTTCGGTGGACACGGTGACGTCCTTGAAGAAACCGGTCCGCAACAGAGCGTTCCGACTCTCTCTGACCTTGTCCGAAGAGAACCGCCCCTTCTCCGTCACCTCCAGTTCGCGGCGGATCACCTTGTCCCGTGTCTTGAGGTTCCCCGCGATCTTCACCTGATCGAAATAGACCGGCGGCCCGCGCTTGATCATGTACGTCACATCCACGAGGCGGCCCGCGGGATCGAACCTGGTAACCGGAGAAACCTCCACGAACGCATAGCCACGATCCGCGTAACGCTGTTGAAGCGCCGTCACGTCGTTGAGCAGTCGACTCCTGCGAAAGATCTGTCCGGAGGTAAGGGTCACGTCGTCCAGCAGTCGTTTCGGGTTGCCGCCGAGGTCCCCGCCGACCTTCACCGCGCCGACCCGGTAGCGTTGGCCCTCCTGGATACGGATGACGACTTCCAGCCCCTCGCCCCGGGTGAGAATGATCGGTTCGTCGATCTTGTGGTCGACGAAACCGTGATCATAGTAGAGGGCCGACAACAGCGCGGTATCGTTGGTCAGGGCGTCCGGGTCCAGGCGGCCGCGGCTGGTGAACGGGATGATCCACGCCTCCTTGGTGTTCATGTTGTCTTTGAGCTCGTCGTCGGAGAACGTCCGGTTCCCTTCAAAGGTGATCTTCTCGATCAGTAGCGTCTTGCCTTCGACGACCGTCAGGGTGACGATGGTCTGGTTGTTCTCTGCCGGCGTCAGCACATAGTCGACCCGGGTGTTGACGTGCCCCGCCTCGCTGTAAAGCCTCAGGACTCGTTGCAGCCCTTCCTGGAGTCGACCCGCGTCCAGGGCCGTCCGCGGCCTGATGCCCAGAGCCGTATCGAGGTCCTCCTTGGACACCTTGTCGTTGCCCAGTATTTCCACGTTCTTGACGTAGGGCCGTTCCTTGACCGTATAGGTCAAGGTTCCCTCGGCGGAGAAATCCGCGCTCACGTCATCGAAAAACCCCATCCGGTAGATGGCCTTGACGTCACGGTCCACGACATCCTGATCGAAAGGGAGGCCCTGCTCCGCTTGAATACTCAAGCGGACGGCGTCCTCTTCGACCCTCAGGTTCCCTTGCACACGGACTTCGTTGACCACGGAGGCAGCCACCGCCAAACCGTTCCATGCCGCGAACCAAAATATGGCGGCGGCCAGCACCGCAGCAATTTTATTGCTAGTGTTCCACACTTGCCAATACCCGGAAAAGACTTGGGTTTCCCTGTGTTCTGCTATCAAGTTCCCGCCCCGTTGTAAAGCGTGAAAGGTGGGCCGAAGGCGCGGTTTCGGCGCCTTCCGCGGGCCCCGGAAGCCACGGTCAGAGCGTAACGGGAAAAAGCCGGCCGTCGCGAAGCTCCATTTGCCGGTTCATACGGCCGGCCATTTGGCGGTTGTGAGTCGTCACGATGAGGCCCAGGCCGCGCTTCTCGTTGAGTCCGCACAGCAGATCCTCGATCTCGCCCGCGGTGGCGGGATCCAGGTTGCCCGTGGGCTCATCCGCAAGCATGACCCGTGGCTCCAGAATCAGCGAACGCGCAATCGCCACCCGTTGCTGCTCGCCGCCGGACAGCTCGCCCGGCCGGTGCGTCAACCGTTGCTCGAGGCCGACGGTCTCCAGCAACTCGCGCGCGGACTCCCGTGCCTTGGGACGATCCCACCGTGCGATGAGGGCCGGCATCATGACGTTCTCGAGTGCGGTGAAGTCCGGCAGCAGGTGATGGAACTGGAAGACAAAGCCGATGGTCCGATTGCGCAACCGCGAGATCTCGTCATCATTCCACAGGGTGACGTCGCGTCCCTCGTAGTGCAGCGTACCCTGGTCAGGGCGTTCGAGGGTCCCGATGATGTACAACAGAGTGCTTTTGCCGACGCCCGACTCGCCGATGATGGCGAGCCGTTCACTTGGGCGCAAAGACAGGTCCAGGTTCGACAGCACCTCCACCCGCTTGCCACCGCCGGCAAAGGATTTCGCAAGTCCCCGTACTTCGATCAACAACGACACGGTCCGTTACTCGTACCGAATGATGTCCACGGGATGCAGTCTGGCCGCCTGCCGCGCGGGATAGATGCTGGCCAGACAGCAAATGGCCAGAGAAGCGAGCGCCACCACACCGAAATACAAGGGGGAGATGCTCACCGGGACGGTAGAGACGGGAAAGACGTCCTCGGGCAACTCGATGAACTGATAGCGCTGGAGCAACACAGCGAGAACATAGCCAAGGACCACACCGGACAGCGTCCCGATGGCTCCGATGATCCAGCCCTTCAAGAGGAAAATCATCCGAATGCTGCCGCGGGACGCTCCCATGGAGCGCAGCACCGCGATGTCTTTGCGTTTCTCCATCACCACCATGATCAGGGTCGAGATGATGTTGAACGCCGCGATCAGCACCATCAGCAACAACACCAGGAAATACACGGTCTTCTCCAGCCGCAACGCCGCAAAGAGGTTCGGCCAGAGACGCGACCAATCCTCCACCAGATACCTCCGGCCCACGGCGCTCTGAATTTCCTCGGCAATGCCCTGCGCCTTTCCCACGTCATCCACGGTGATCTCGATGCTGGTGGCGACCTTTCCAAATCCAAAGAACCCTTGCGCATCGGGAAGGTTCAGGAAGACGAGACCGGCGTCGTACTCGCGCATGCCCGAGTCGAAGATACCCACCACCGCGAACCGCTTGATCCGTGGAATGAGTCCCACCGCGGTGGGACTCCCGATGGGTGAAACCGCCTGCAGTGCGTCGCCCTGGCGCACCCGAAGCTGGTCCGCGAGCCGGTCGCCGATGATGATCCCGGGGAGACGCAAGTCCCGGCCGTTCACCACCACCGGCGTGAGCGTCTTCAGATCGCTCATGCGTCCCTGTTGCAGGAATCGTTCGAGGTCCGCCGGGGCGCGGTCCGCGTCGATGCCGCGGACGATGGCGCCGGACACGCGACGCTCCGAGGTGAGGATGATCTGGCCGGTCAGCGCCGGGGCGGCCGTGGTCACGTCGTCCCGTTTCTCCAGCCGCTTGGCAAGCTCGTCGTATCCGGTCAGGTAGCTCGCCGGCTTGACCAGTACGACGTGTGCATTCAAGCTGAGGAGGCGATCCCGGAACACTTCCTCGAATCCGGTCATCACCGCGACCGCCAGATTGAGCGTAACCACCGCGATCATGACCCCGAGGATGGAGATCAGGGTGAGCAGGGAAATGAACCGCTCGCTGCGCCGGGCCCGGAGATAGCGCAACCCTACGAACAACTCGTACCGCATTGTCAGGAACGCAGGAGCGGAAACAGGATCACGTCGCGAATCGAGGGCGAGTCGGTCAGCAGCATCACCAGCCTGTCGATCCCGATCCCCTCCCCCGCGGCCGGAGGCATGGCGTACTCCAACGCGCGAACGTAGTCCTCGTCCACCTCGCAGGCGGTGTCGTCTCCGGCACGCCGGGCCGCGGCCTGCTGCTCGAACCGACTGCGCTGGTCGGATGGATCGTTCAATTCGGAAAAAGCGTTGGCCAGCTCCCTCCCGCCGATGAAGAGCTCGAAACGATCGACGAACTCCGGGTCGGTGTCATTCCGGCGCGCCAATGGCGACACTTCCAGGGGATAGTCCACCACGAAGGTGGGCTGGATCAGCCCCGGCTCCACCAGGTGCTCGAACAGTTCCACCAGCAGCTTGCCGCGCCCGAGGTTCGGATCGAGCTTGAGGGAGTACCGGTCGGCGAGGGTCCGCAGGGCTTCCGGCGTAGCCAGATCCGACGGCTCCACACCGGCGCATCGGGCCACGCCGTCGATGAGGGAAAGCCTCTCCCACGGCCTTTCCAGGTTCACTTCGTGATCCCCGAAGGGAATGCGCAGGCTCCCGCATATCTCTTCCGCGAGCATCACGAACAGCTCTTCGGTAAGCTCCATCATGTCCCGGTAGTCGGCGTAGGCCTGATAGAACTCGAGCATGGTGAACTCGGGATTGTGCCGGGTGGAAAGACCCTCGTTGCGGAAATTGCGGTTCAGCTCGAACACCCGATCGAAGCCGCCCACCAGCAGCCGTTTGAGAAACAACTCCGGCGCCACCCGCAGATAGAGTTCCAGGTCCAACGCGTTGTGGTGCGTCACGAAAGGCTTTGCCGCGGCGCCCCCGGCCATGGGCTGCATCATCGGGGTCTCCACCTCCAGAAAGCCCCGTTGCTGCAGAAAGTCGCGTACCAGCCCGATGATTCGTGACCGGTTCCGGAAGACCTCGCGGACTTCGGGATTGACCATCAGGTCCACGTAGCGCTGCCGATAGCGGGTTTCCAAGTCCTTCAGGCCGTGCCACTTCTCGGGCAAGGGCCGGATGCACTTGCTCAGCAGCCTTACTTCCCTGGCTTCGATGGTGAGCTCGTTGGTGCGGGTCCGAAACAGGCGGCCGCGCACGCCCGCGATGTCGCCCACGTCCAGGGAACGGACCCGTTCGTACGCTTCCTCCCCCAGCCCGTCCTTGCGCGCGTAGACTTGCAGCCGCCCGGTCCCGTCCTGGAGCTCGAAGAACGCCGCCTTGCCGTGCGGGCGATGGGCCCGTATGCGGCCCCCCAGTGCGAACTCTTCGGACAACGCTTCCAGCTCCGGTTGGGCAAGATCTCCGTGGCGGTCACGGATGGCCTGGGCGGTATGGGTGGGACGAAAATCGTTGGGATACACAGGGAAGCCCTGCGCGTCGAGTTTCGCCATCTTCTGGCGACGCACCGCCATCTGCTCGTTGACCTCGTCCATGATCGAGTGAAATCTAGTAAAACCCGGCTCGGAGCCTGTATCGCCCGACAGTGTGATGCGGAGTGCGGGCGGGTTTGAAACCCGCCCCTACAAGCGGGAACGCAGGACACCAGGTTACAGCATGCCAAGCTGCAGCTTGGCCGCATCCGACATGAGGCTGGGGTCCCAGGGCGGCTCCCAGACGATCTCGACGTGGACATCCTTGACGCCGTCCACCGCCCTGACCTTCTCTTCCACCTCCGCCGGCAGCGACTGGGCCGCGGGGCAATTCGGCGCGGTGAGGGTCATGGTGACGTTCACGGTGCCAAGGGGGTCCACCTCCACGCCGTAGATCAACCCCATTTCGTGGATGTTGACCGGGACCTCCGGGTCGTAGCACGTCTGCAACGCCTGGATCGTCCGCTCTTCGATGTCCTTCTGGTCCGCAACGCTTTCCACGAATTGTCTCTCCCTTGTGACTACTCGGTGCTGACCGCCTTGTCCTTGCCATCCAGAGCCGCGCGCAACGTGTGCCACGCCAGCGTAGCGCACTTCACCCGCGCGGGATAGTCCCGGACGCCCGCGAAGGCCTCCAGCTTGCCCATGTCGGGGGCACTGGATTCCGTGCCGTCGCCGATTGCCACCATCCGGTGAAACCGCTCGAAGAGGCCTAGGGCGTCCTCGCGCGTCTGCCGCTTCAGGCTTTCGGTCATGACCGACGCGGAGGCGATGGAAATGGCGCAACCCGTGCCCTCGAACCGGATATCCTTCACTCGGCCGTCTTCCACGTGCAGATGGACCGTGACCTTGTCGCCGCAGAGGGGGTTGATTCCCCGGGCTTCCCGGTTGGCCTCCGCCAGCGGCCCGAAGTTCCGCGGCCGGCGGTTGTGATCCAGGATCAGCTCTTGATACAGGTCCGTCAGGTCAGACACCGTCGAATAGCCTCCGTACCTTTTCCAGACCCTCGGCCAGCACATCGACCTCCGCCTCGGTGTTGTAGCAGGCGAAGGAGGCGCGGACGGTGGCCGGCACTCCGAACCGCTCCATGACCGGCATGGCGCAGTGATGCCCGGTCCTCACCGCGATCCCTTCCTGGTCGAGGATGGTGCCGATGTCATGGGCGTGGACGTCACCCAGAACGAAGGACACCAGGGACGCCCGGCGCTCCGGCCTGCCCACCAGCCGCAGGCCGGGAACCCCCGCGAGCCGCTCCACGGCATAGGCCAGCACTCGGTCCTCATGGGCTGCCACCGCCTCGATTCCCAGGCCGGTGAGGTATTCCACCGCCGCCCCGAGGCCGATCACGCCGGCGATGTTGGGGGTCCCGGCCTCGAACTTGTAAGGCAGCACGTTGTATTCGGTCTCTTCGAAGCTCACCGAAAGGATCATGTCACCGCCGCCCTGATAGGGCGGCATTTCCTCCAGCAGGCCGGCCTTTCCGTAGAGCACTCCCACACCGGTGGGGCCGTACAACTTGTGGCTGGAGAAGGCGTAGAAGTCGCAGTCGAGGTCCTGGACGTCCACGCCGGCGTGGGGCGCCCCCTGGGCTCCGTCGATGAGCACCGGAGCGCCGGCCCGGTGGGCATCCGCGATCATCTCCTTGATGGGGTTCACGGTGCCCAGAGCGTTGGAGACATGGGGCAGAGCGACCATGCGGGTCCTGGGACCCAACAGCCGGTGGTACGCCTCCATCACGATATCGCCGCGGTCATCCACCGGAATCACCCGCAGCGTGGCCCCCTTCTCCCGGCAGATGAGCTGCCAGGGGACGATGTTGGAGTGGTGCTCCATGGCCGAAATGACGACCTCGTCGCCGGCTTGCAAATGCGCGCCCCCGTAGCACCGGGCCACGAGATTGATGGCTTCGGTGGTGCCGCGCACGAAGACGATCTCCCGTGCCTCCGCGGCATGGAGCAATCTCCTGACCGCGGTCCTGACATCCTCATAGTCACGCGTGGCCGTCTCGCTCAGCCAGTGGACGCCGCGATGGATATTGGAGTTCTCCGTCTCGTAGTATTGCGCGATGCGCCGGATCACCGCCTGCGGCTTCTGGGCCGTCGCCGCGTTGTCGAGGTAGACCAGGGGCTTGCCGTGAACGGTCCGGCCGAGAATGGGAAAGTCCTCGCGCACCCGCGCCACGTCCAAGGCGTCGTCCGTCCTGTCCCATCCTGAGATCTTGACCTGTTGCATGATCTTTCTTGCCGGTTCGGGCGCGGGCGGGTTTGAAACCCTCCCCTACACATGCTCATGGCCTCGGTCGGCCACTCGTTACGTTCGCGTCATTCCCCCAGCTCGGAGAATACCTGAGCTGTCAAGTCGTTCTTCAGATCCTCGATGGCGATGCCGTCGAGGATCTCGCCGGCGAACCCGTGAACCAGCAGCTTCCTGGCCAGCGTCTCGTTCAGTCCCCGCGAGCGCAGGTAGAAGAGCTCGTCCTCTCCCAGTTGTCCGATGGTGGTGCCGTGGGAACAGCGAACGTCGTCAGCCAGGATCTCCAACTGGGGCTTGCTGTCGATCTCCGCGTCCGGGGACAGCATCAGGTTCCTGTTGGACTGTTGTGCGTCGGTCTTCTGGGCCTCCTTGCGCACCACGATCTTGCCGTTGAAAACCGCCCTCGCCTTCCCGCCCAGCACCCCCTTGTACAGCTCGCGGCTGGTGCCGTGGGGCTTCGCGTGATCGATGGCCGTGCGGTTGTCCACGTGCTGGGCGCCCCCCGCCACGTAAAGGCCCTGAAGCAGGCAGTCGGCGCCCTCGCCGTCAAGCAGCGCGTTGATCTCGACCCTCGTCATGGCGCCGCCGGACGTGACGGAACGCGACCGATAACGGCTGTTGCGCGCCTGGTGTACCTGCACCGTCCCGATATGGAACGCCCCCGGGCCCTCCCGCAGCAGCCGGTAGTGATCCAGCTCGGCGTTTTCCTCGAGCACGATCTCGGTGACGGCATTGGTACAGTAGACGTCGTCGCCCGTCCCCGCGTAGCTCTCCACCAGCGTGAGCCGGCTGTTGGCGCCCACCACCACCAGGGTCCTGGGGTGCACGATGCGGTTCGGCGCCTGCCCCGGAGCGGCCAGGAAAGCCAGGTGGACGGGCCTGTCCAGGGTCCGGTCGGGGCCCAGGTAAATGGCGCCGCCGTCTTCCATAAAGGCGGTGTTGAGGGCTCGGAGGGCGTGTCCGTCATAGCCGGCGTGGCGTCCCAGATGTGCTTCCACCCAAGACAACCGCCCCTCCAGCGCCTCGGCCAGACGCCCGACGAAAACGTCATCGCCGCCGGCCGCCGTTGCGCCGTTGCCGCCGCCGGCCCATGGGAACACCAGCTCGTGGCGCTCCCAACCGCCGGATACGAACGGGTCCCGGCCCCGCGCCGGACCCTGCGTCGCGGCGTCCGCCGTACGCAGGCGTGCCTTACGCAGCGCCTCCAGGCTCGTGTACTTCCATTCCTCGTCCCGGGTCGACGGAAAGCCCAGGGAGCGGAAACACTCCATGGCGCGCCGGCGCAGATCTCCGGCCCAGGCGCCGCCGTTCCGCGACGCCCGCGCGCTGAGCTTCTCGAAGTCCTCGAGGTAGCCCTGCTGCTCCGCCGGCATCGCGGTCATGCTCCGGTGGCCTCCCCGGCCGCTTCCTCCACCCAGGAGTAGCCGGTATTCTCGAGCTCCTTGGCGAGCTCCCTGCCGCCGGACTTCACCATGCGTCCGTTGTGCATGACGTGGACCCTGTCGGGCACCACGTAGTTCAGCAGCCGCTGGTAATGCGTCACCAGGATGAGTGCCCGCTCCGGGCTCCGGAAGAGGTTGATGCCGTGGGACACCGCCTTGAGGGCGTCAATGTCGAGGCCGGAGTCGGTCTCGTCCAGGATCGCCAGGGTGGGCTCCAGCATGGTCATCTGGAAGATCTCGGCGCGCTTCTTCTCCCCACCCGAGAAACCGGCGTTCACCGGGCGGCGCAGCAGGTCCTCGCCCATCTCCACCGCCTTCATCCTCTCCTGGGCCAGGGCCAGGAAATCCACCGCGTCCAACTCCTCCTCGCCGCGGTGGCTCCGTATGGCGTTGATCGCGGCGCGCAGGAAGTACATGCTGTTCAGGCCGGGAATCTCCACGGGATACTGGAAGCCGAGGAAGACTCCCTCCACTGCCCGCAGTTCCGGGGCCATGCCGAGCAGGTCCTTCCCCTTGTACAGGACTTCGCCGGCGGTCACCTCGTAGGTGTTACGGCCGGCCAGCACCTGGGCCAGCGTGCTCTTGCCCGAGCCGTTGGGGCCCATGATGGCGTGGACCTCGCCGGCGGCCACCGTCAGGTCGATGCCGCGGAGGATCTCCTTACCCTCGACGCGCGCATGCAGGTTTCGAACTTCAAGCATCTTTCGCATCCACTCCCTAGTGTCGTGTCTGGTAAATTCCTGCGATAATTTGCTGGTCTTTTTTGCCGTCGGCGGCGTTGCTCTTCCTCGCGTGGTACCCGCCACACGGGCGGGTTTGAAACCCGCCCCTACAAGTCATCGCGCCTTGCCGACAACAAGAAATCCGGCGCAACTCATCGCAGGAATTTGCGGGACACGACACTAGCCGACGCTGCCTTCGAGACTCACGTCCAGGAGCCGTTGGGCTTCGACGGCGAACTCCATGGGCAGCTTGCGGAACACTTCGCGGCAGAAGCCGTTGACGATCAAGCCCACGGCGTCCTCTTCCTTGATGCCGCGCTGCCGGCAATAGAAGATCTGGTCCTCGCCGATCTTCGAGGTGGAGGCTTCGTGCTCGATGTGGGCCGAGTTGTTCTTCACCTCCAGATAGGGGAACGTGTGCGCGCCGCACTCGCTGCCCATGAGCAGGGAATCGCACTGGGAGTAGTTGCGGGCGTTGTCGGCGCCCTTGAGCACCTTCACGAGACCCCGGTAGCTGTTCTGGCCGTAGCCCGCCGAGATGCCCTTGGAGATGATCGTGCTACGGGTGTTCTTGCCCATGTGGATCATCTTGGTGCCGGTATCCGCCTGCTGGTGGTTGTTGGTGACGGCCACGGAAAAGAACTCGCCCACCGAGTCGTCCCCTTGCAGAATGCAGCTCGGATATTTCCAGGTGATGGCGGACCCGGTTTCCACCTGAGTCCAGGAGATCTTCGAGTTCCGGCCCGCGCACTTGCCCCGCTTGGTCACGAAGTTGTAGATGCCGCCCTTGCCGTCCTTGTCGCCGGGGTACCAGTTCTGCACCGTGGAGTACTTGATCTGGGCGTCATCGAGGGCGATCAGCTCCACCACCGCGGCGTGGAGCTGATTCTCGTCGCGCATGGGCGCGGTGCATCCCTCCAGATAACTTACGTGGCTGCCGGCGTCGGCGACGATCAGCGTGCGCTCGAACTGGCCGGTCTGGGCCGCGTTGATGCGGAAATAGGTCGACAGCTCCATCGGGCAGCGCACGCCCTTGGGGATGTAGCAGAACGACCCGTCGCTGAAGACCGCCGAGTTGAGCGAGGCGAAGAAGTTGTCGCTGTAGGGCACAACCGAGCCCAGGTACTGCCGCACCAGCTCGGGATGCTCCCGCACCGCCTCGGAGAACGAGCAGAAGATGATGCCGAGATCCGCCAGCTTGTCCTTGAAGGTCGTCGCCACCGACACGCTGTCGAACACCGCATCCACCGCCACGCCGGCCAGCACCTCGCGCTCGTGCAGCGGTATCCCCAGCTTCTCGTAGGTGGCCAGCAGTTCCGGGTCCACCTCATCCAGGCTCTTGGGACCATCCGTCGTCTTGGGAGCGGAATAATAGATGATGTTCTGGTAGTCGATGGCCGGATAGTGCACGTTGGCCCACTTGGGCTCGGCCTCGGACTTCTCGAGCTTCGTCCAGTAGCGGTAGGCCCTCAGGCGCCAGTCCAGCAGCCACTGCGGTTCGCCCTTCTTCTCGGAGATCAGCCGGACCACATCCTCGCTCAGGCCGGGAGGTACGTGGTCCGCCTCGATGTCGGTGACGAAGCCGTACTTGTACTCGCTGCTGACCAGCTCGTTGTCCAATTCCATGGTTCACCGTTCCTTGCGCTGAAGTAAGGACTCCAGGAGTCCGCCTTCAACGTACAAACTCAACTGTGCAGGCCGTTCAATCGGCCCTTGAGACCTTCCCGGTCGGCGATGCTGCCGATGGAGACCCCCGCCAGGTACTCCGCCAACAGCCCCTGCGCCCTCTCCCACACGGAAATCTGCGTGCACACTGCGTCGTAGGGACAGCAGTGATGATCCTTTTCCAGGCACTCCATCAGACTCAAGGGCTTTTCCACGGCCTCGTAGACTTCCTTGACGCTGATGGACTCGGGATGTCTCGCCAGGCTGAAACCGCCCTTGCGACCCACGTGAGACTGCACCAGCCCCGCCGCACCCAGATCCTTCATGATCTTGGACATGTAATGGGTCGGAATGTCCTGCCGCCGGGCGATCTCCTTGCTGCCGACCACCCACAGGTGCGGTTGGGCCGCCAGATAAGAAAGTGCCCGCACGGCATAGTCCACTTTCCTGCCGATGTTCATCAGCGAACTTCGGTCAGCCGCGGTCCGGACGGTATTTACAGCCGTTGCTTGCATGCCGGATCCCCCAGTAGCCTGTACCCTACTCGGTGCGCCAGTCTTCAAAGCATCCACCGAATCAAATATAGACCTAATGCGTCTACGTTGTCAAACCCTTGACGCGGACTGGACAACAGCCTCTTGAAGCACCGGAAAACACTGTGCTACGAAGCCCGCATGGCCATTCTCAAGGTAGCCCGCCTCGGCAATCCGGTCTTGCGAGCGCCCGCCGCAGAAATCCCCGCGGCGAAGATCGCCCAACCGGATTTCCAACGCTTTATCGACGACATGGTGACGACCATGCACGAGTACCAGGGGGTCGGCCTCGCCGCCGTGCAGGTCCACGAACCCATGCAGGTGGCCGTGCTGGAGGTCGCCGACAATACCCGTTACCCGGAAAAGGCGGCCGTCCCCCTATCCGTCCTCATCAACCCCATCATCGTCCCCCTCGACGACGAGACCGAGGAAGACTGGGAGGGATGCCTCAGCATCCCCGAAATTCGCGGCAGGGTGCCCCGTTACAAGAGCCTGCACGTCACCGCGCTGGACCGCGAAGGGAACGAGTTGGACTTCGTCGCCTCGGGCTTCCATGCCCGGGTCATCCAGCACGAAGTCGATCACCTGCGCGGCCACGTCTACATGGACCGCATGCCCGACCTATCGACGCTGACCTACCTCACCGAGCTGGCGCGTTACTGGACGGACCGATAGACACCCCCTCTCCCTCCGGGAAAGGGTGGCCAAAGGCCGGGTGAGGGTGACCGCACAAGCTCACCTTCCGTCCCGGATGGCCTGCTCGCGCCCGGCACCCTCACCCCGGCCCTCTCCCAGAGGGAGAGGGGGTCGGGGCCTGCTAGTCCCCGGCCAAGGTCTTGATCTGCAGCTCCGAAAGCTGACGCGTGTCCACCGCGGTGGGCGCTTCCGTCAGCATGCACACGGCCCGCTGGCTCTTGGGGAACGCGATGGTGTCCCGGATGGCGGGCGAATCGCTCAACAGCATGGCCAGGCGGTCGACGCCGAAAGCGATGCCGCCGTGGGGCGGCGCGCCCAGGTCCAGCGCTTCCAGGAGGAAGCCGAACTGTTCCTCCACCGTCTCGGGCTTGACGTCGAGCAGGGACAGCACCTCCCGCTGGAGCTCGGGCAAGTGGATTCGGATGCTGCCGCCGCCCAGCTCCATGCCGTTCAGCACCAGATCGTAGGCTCGGGACTTCACCCGGCCGGGATCCTCCGTGAGAAACGGCAGGTCCTCCTCCCGGGGCGCGGTGAACGGGTGATGCACGGCGGTGTAGCGGCCCTCCGCGTCCTTCCATTCCACGAGGGGGAAATCCACGACCCAGGTGAAGGCATGGACGCCCTCCTCCACCAGACCCAGCCTGCTGCCCATCTCCAGCCGCAGGTTGGCCAAGCCGTCGTTGACGATGCCCGGGGCATCGGCCAGCATGAAGATCACGTCGCCGGGTTGCGCCTGCGTGAGGGTCCGGAGCGCATCCTTCTCGCTGTCGCGCAGGAACTTCGTCAGCGGCGACTGCCATTCGCCGTCCAGCACCTTGATCCAGGCCAGACCCTTGGCGCCGTAGCGGCCTACCAGCCCGGTGAGATCGTCGAGTTCCTTGCGTGACAGGCCGGCAGCCCCCGGAACCCGCAGACCCTTGACGATGCCGCCGGCCGCCAGCGCCCGTGTGAAGATGGCCACGTTGGAATCGCGGAACGAGTCCGACAGCTCCACCAGCTCCAGGCCGAAGCGAAGATCCGGCTTGTCCGTGCCGTAGCGCGACATGGCCTCTTCCCAGCTCAAACGGCGAAAGGGCGTCTCCAACTCGACTCCCTTAACCTCGCGGAATACGCGCGCCATCATGCCCTCGACCATGGCGAAGATGTCCTCGGGCCGCACGAAGGACATCTCGATGTCGAGCTGGGTGAACTCGGGCTGCCGGTCCATCCGCAGGTCCTCGTCCCGAAAGCAACGCACCACCTGGAAGTAGCGGTCCACCCCTCCCACCATGAGGATCTGCTTAAAGAGCTGGGGCGACTGCGGCAGGGCGTAGAACTTGCCCGGATGCACCCGGCTGGGGACCAGGTAGTCGCGGGCGCCCTCGGGCGTACTTTTGGTGAGGATGGGGGTTTCGACCTCCATGAACGACAGGCCGTCCAGGTGATTGCGGATGGTCGCCAGCATGCGATGGCGGATCTCGAGGGGGCGCAGGCTGCGCGGCCGCCTCAAGTCGAGATAGCGGTACCGGAAACGGCTGGTCTCCGTCGGCTCGACGTCGTCATCGACCTGGAACGGCGGCACCCGCGAGGGATTGAGCACCCGCAGCTCCTGCGCCATAAGCTCCACCGTTCCGGTGGCGAGATTCGGGTTGACCGTTTCCTCGGAACGCCGGACCAGTGATCCGCGCACCGCAAGCACGTCCTCGGAGCGCACCCGTTTGGCCTTCTCGTGGGCCTCCGGCGTCACCTCGGGGTTCACCACCACCTGGACGACGCCGGTGCGGTCCCGGAGATCGATGAACAGCAGACCGCCGTGGTCCCTCAAGGACTGGGTCCAACCCATCAGGGTGAGCTCATGGCCCACCTCGCTCTCGCGGGGCTCGCCGCAGCGGCAACTCCGCTGCCAGTCGCCCATTGAATCCACATTCCGCTTGTTCACGTGTTCACCCGAGACTTTCATCGACGTCCGCGAAATCCACCTCGGTCTGTTCCTTGGTCGCCATGTGGCGCACGAGCGCCTTGCCATTGGCCATCTCGTCGGGGCCGACGATGAGCACCACGTTCGCCCCCAGCTTGTCGGCGCGGCGCATCTGGCTCTTGAGGCTCCTGGACTCCCCCTCCATATCCACCCGGCGGCCGCGCCGGCGCAGCCGGTGCGCCAGGGCAAAGGTCCACCGCTGCGCCTCCTCGCCCATCCAGGCGAGATACAGTAGCGGCGGCGCCGTTTCGTCCGCGTCGTCCTCCGACAGCAGCAGCGCCAGACGTTCCACCCCCAGGGCAAAGCCCACGCCGGCCACCGGCGGCCCCCCCAGGGACTGCACCAGCCCGTCGTAGCGGCCGCCCGCGGCCACGGTGTTCTGGCTCCCCAGGCCAGTGCCGGCCTTCCACTCGAACGTGGTCCGGCAATAGTAGTCCAGGCCGCGCACCAGCCGCGGGTTAACCACCGGCTCCGGCCGGAGATCCTGGAGCAGCTCCAGCACCGTGTCGAAGTGGCCCCGGCAATCGGCGCACAGATGGGAGAGAATCGACGGCGCCGCGCTCACGATGCCCGCGCAGGACGGGCGCTTGCAGTCCAGCACCCGCAGCGGATTGTTGTCCAGCCGGCGGTCGCAGTCGGCACACAACTCGTCCCGGCGCTCCTCCAGGAATGCCACCAGCGCCGCGCGGTAGCCGGGGCGGCAATCGGCGCAGCCGATGGAATTCACTTCCAGGATCGTGTCGGCCACCTCCAGATCCTCCCACAGGTCCCGCAGCAACAGCAGCAGCTCGGCGTCGATGAAGGGATCCGTCCGCCCGAAGACCTCGGCGCCGATCTGGTGGAACTGCCGCAGCCGCCCCTTCTGGGGCCGCTCGCGGCGGAACATGGGGCCGAGGTAGTAGAGCTTGCGCACCGGCTCCACCTGATGGAGCTTACCTTCGCCGTACGCCCGCACCACGCCCGCGGTGCCCTCGGGCCGGAGGCTCAGCAGCGTGGCCTTGGCATCCCGGTCGGCGAACGTGTACATCTCCTTCTCGATGACGTCGGTGGACTCGCCCAGCGAACGCGAGAACAGCTCCGACTTCTCCAGCACAGGTATGCGAATCTCCTTGAAGTTATAGCTCGCAAATACCCGTTCTGCCGCCTTTTCGATCCGTTGCCACGTCTCCACATCCCCGGGCAGAACGTCGGCGAAACCCTTGATACGCGTCAGGTTCATATGCACCACCAAACGGGCGCCAAAGCCGCAGTCATCATTGTCACAAGGGGAGTCGGTTTCGATGGCAGGAGGATTCACGCACGTGCTGCCAGGATGGGTACGAGCTAACAGAGGCGTGGTGGAAAGTCAAACAACGGCCGGTCGACAGAAGGTGGCGTTCTTCGTTTCGTTCACGGGTTGTCAGCTAGTGTCCTGTCCGGTTAATTCGCATAATAATCTGCGGGTCTTTTTTGCCGTCGGCTGCGTTGCTCTTCCTCGCGTGGTGCCCGCCACTGGGGGGCGACCGCCGGTCGCCCCTACAAGTCATCGCGCCTTGCCGACAACAAAAAATCCTCCGCATCTTATCATGCGAATTAACCGGACAGGACACTAGGCTCTCGGCCACGCGACAGACGGCCTTCGTCGTCGATCGGGGTCACACGGCTGGGCCGGTCGTTGCCCCAGTTCCAGAGTACGAGGTTGAACCCATCGACACCGGTCCCGGCAGCAAAGCTTCGGACCAGCATCCCAACGTAGCCGGCTTCGATCAGCCGGTCGGCCAGAGCCTGCGACGCAGGAACCCGGCCTTCCAGCATTTCCGCTTCCCACGCGGGGCAGGCGAGTTCTGAATCGGATACCTTCAGCGCTACCCGTTGAGAGTTGTCGCGCGTGTCGAACACCGGCTCGGCATCGACCTCGTAGGAGCACAGTGTGATGGGTTGCATGGAACGGCCAAGCGGCTGTGCCTCACGGATGGCCGTCAGCGGGGTGAGGGAGGTGTAGAGTGCGGGGAGCCCGCGCTGATTGAAGCGTCCCCCGTGGCGGCGCGCACCCTCGCCGGACAACGGTGTCCAGGACCATTGGTGATTGTGCGCCCGATACACCACCCCTCGGAACCGCATGGGACGACGGAGAATCAGGCGTATCCGCCGGCCATGATCCGATTGAGATGGGCGTGCACCTGATCGGCCTTGCCTTGGCGCAATAACGAATCCGCGGTGGCGCCGCCGAAGCCCGGCAGCGGCTCGGAGCGGAACCAGGCATAGGCCGCGAGAGGTGAGCCGGTTTCGGCCTCGATGCGGTTGAGAATCTCCAGCATCTGGCGCAGGCGAACCTGCGTTTTTCGCGCTCGGATCCGTGAGGCCCGCGAGAACGCGTCTCTACCTAGTCCCAGGGTCCCCGCGATCTCCGACTTGGTAGTACGGAGCACCGCTGCGATGAGCACCGGCGAAAATACCTGATCCTTCACGAACTCCTGGAACAGCATAATAAACCTCGTTATTTATTACGCAGTTTAGCGCGATTATATTTGAGAATCCAGTCAACTTCTCTTTTCTTTCAACCGAGGCTACCCTACCCGCGAATGTTCCGGCATCGAGCGGTCTCATGAACAAACCGCAATCTCATGATGCCCGCCGAAGGAACCGGTGGACGCAGGCGGCCGACGTCAGGATGAGGAAGTAGCTCAGCCCCACCATTGGCCAGCTTGGCCGCGGGAGGGAAAACGCCGCCATGGGGAGGCCGGCCATGAGCTCGACAGCCCACAGAAAGAACGCCACCGGCGGCTCCACGACGCCCGCGAGCAGCGTGGAGGCCGCGGGGACGAACAGACAGAGGAAGCCGGTCAGGAGGCCCGCGGGCACGATGAAGAAGCCCACCAGCGGCACTAGCAGAGGGTTGGCGATAAAGCCGGCCAGGGAGACGGTGCCAAAGTGGTGCGCCACTATCGGCCCGGTCCCGAGGGTGGCGAATGCGGGGACGAGGACGGCCAGCAGGACGGCGGGCCGGCACCGTTGCAACATGCCATCCCGCGGCGTCTCGGGCGGCTGCATGAACGAAGTCCCGCGGATAATCCGTATGCCCCCGGCGATGGACAGCACCGCCAGGAAGGAAAGCTGGAAGGAGGCCTCCATGACGGCGCCGGGCCAGACCAGCGCGGCGATGAGGGCGGCCAACGCGAGGCTTCTGAAAAGGCTGGCGTCACGCCCGCTCAGCACGGCCAGTTGGTACAACCCTATCATGATCGCGGCCCGCACCGTGGGTATCCTTGCCCCGGCCACCGCGGTGTAGAGGAGCACCGGCGCCAAGGAGCTGAGCGCCGCCAGCTTGTGGACCGGGAAGCGCAGGAGCAGCCAGGTGCTGCGGGCGGCCAGCACCCGGCACAGGAGCCAGACCGCCAGGCTCAGCATGCCGACGTGCAGTCCCGAAATGGACAGCACGTGGGACATACCCACGGCGACGAAGCGGGCCCGCGCCTCGGGGGTGAGGCCGCCGCGGTCCCCCACGACCAGCGCCTTGAGCAGACCGCCGGTTTCCGGCTCGAACGCGCGCTCCAGGAACCGGCCTATGCGCCGCCGCCCGGTCTCGATCCAGCCGCGGACGCCGCCGTCGTCGCGCCGCACCAGCCGCACCTCCCAGTCGTTGTGCAGGTACGCGACATGGTAGATTTCGCGGCGCGCGAGGTAAGCCGTGTAGTCGAAGTGCGCGTCCCAATTCTTCGGCGCCCGCAGGCGCAACGGCACCCTTATCACGTCCCCGTAGCGCCAGTGCCGGTAGGCGTTACGCACCGTCACCCGCACGTTGCCGGTGACGCTGCGCGCTCCTTCCGGCGTCCATTGCCGCTCCGCCGCAAGATGCCAGCGGCTGCGCCCGCCCTGCCCTTCCGGCTCGCGGTAGAGGCGCCCCTCGATGAGGGCCGTCCCATTCCCTTCGATGAGCTGCTGAACGTGGTCGGGAGGCAGCCGCGGATGGAGCAATTCATGGTGCGCGGCGAAACCCCAGTGGAACGCCAGTCCGCAGGCGAGCCCGAGCAGTCCCAAGCGGAGTGTCGCGAAGCTGAGAGCCAAGGAGGACGTGGCAACGATCGCCGTGAACAGCCACGCGCCGGCCGAATCGACCACAGGAGCCATGGCCTGCCCGCCGAGAAGCGCCAGCAGCGGAACGACCACGACGGCTGTGGGATGCCTGTCCATGCCCATTGAAGCTCAACGGACAGGACACTATTCCGCGGCCTGAAACGATTCCAGGATGCGCTCGGCCACGGGCCGGCTCATGGACGGAACCTCCAGCAGCTCCTCCAGCGAGGCGTCCCGCAGGCGTTTCATGCTGCCGAAGCGCCGCAGCAGGGCCTTGCGGCGCGACGGCCCCACGCCGGGGATGTCGTCGAGGCCCGAACGCAGGGTCTCGCGCTTGCGGATGCTCCGGTGGTACGTGATGGCGAAGCGGTGGGCCTCGTCGCGGATGCGCTGGAGCAGGAACAGGGCGTTGGAATTGCGCCGCAACACCACGGGGTTGCTGCGGTGGGGCAGGAAGAGGCGCTCTTCCGAACGCTCGATCTCGGCCAGGCGAGGCGAGGCGGTGACGCGCATCTTGGCCATGGCCACGACGTCCACGTCTTTCACCCGGAGATCCGCCAGCGCCGCTAGCGCCACCTGCAACTGTCCCTTGCCGCCGTCCACCACCATGAGGTCCGGCAGGTCGGTCTCCTGGAGGCCGCGCTGAAAGCGGCGCTTGACGACCTCGTACATCATGGCGAAATCGTCTCCGCGAGTCTCGGGGCCGACGGTGCGCACACGGTACCGCCGGTAGTTCTGCTTGTCCGGCTGTCCGTCGAAGAAAGAGACCCGCGACCCCACGGCGTGGGTCCCCTGGATCATCGAGATGTCATAGCACTCGATCCGCTGCGGATACCGCCGCAGCCGGAGCTTCTGTTGCAGCTCGCGCAGCATCTTCTCCCGTTCCCGCTCCTGGTCGTGGCGTTCGCTGAAGCTCTGGCGGGCGTTGTTCATGGCCATCTCCAGCAGCTTGTGCTTCTCGCCCCGGCGCGGCTGGTGCAACGCCACCTTCCTGCCCTTTCGCTCCTCCAGGTAGTCCTCGTGAACGGTTCGGTCCTCCAACTCCACCGGCACCAGGATCTCCTCGGGAACGAAGCGATTCCCCTGGTAGAATTGGGTCAGCAGCGCCGCGACGATCTCCTCGTCATCGAATTGGTGGTCTTCGAAGGAATAGGCCTGATTGCCGGTAAGCTTGCCCTGGCGCACGAAGATCACCTGGGCCTCGATGAACCCCCCCTCCCGGTACAACCCGAAGATGTCCTGGTCCGCGCCCCAGTGGGACACCATGCGCTGCTTCTCCAGGGTCTTCTCCACCGCCCGGATGCGGTCCCGCAGCTTGGCCGCCTGCTCGAACTCCAGCGCGTCGGCGCGCTCCCGCATGCGGTTTCTAAGGTGCTTGAGAAGGTCGTCGCTCTTCCCTTCGATGAAAAGAACCGCCTGCTGCAGGTTGCCGGCGTACTCCTCCGGATCCACGGGATGAACGCAAGGGGCCGGACAGCGCTTGATCTGGTACTGCAGGCACGGGCGGTCCCGGTTGCGAAAGTTGTAGTCGGTGCAGGTTCGGAGCAGGAAGTGTTTCTCGATGACGTCCAGGGTCTCGCGCACGGCCACCGCCGAGGCGTAGGGGCCGAAGTAACGGCTGCCGTCCTTGACGATGCTGCGGGTGGCCAGCACACGGGCCCAGGGGCCTGCGGTCACTTTGATGCTCAGGTAGGACTTGTCGTCCTTGAGCCTGATGTTGTAGCGCGGCTTGTACTGCTTGATCAGGTTGTTCTCGAGGATCAGCGCTTCCTTCTCGTTGCCCGTGACCAGGGTCTCGATGTCCCCGGCCTGACGCATGAGGAAAACGATGTGCGGCCGTCCGTCGCCGCCCCGGAGATAGGAGCGCACGCGCGCCCGCAGGTCCTTGGCCTTGCCCACGTAGACGACCTTTCCACTGCCGTCCCGCATCAGGTAGACCCCGGGCCCGGTGGGAAGCGTGTCGAGCTTGTCCTTCAGTTCCTCGACGTTCATAGGGGACTCTTTTCGATGGCGTCCTTCGACTTCGCTTCGCTACGCTCAGGACGAACGGGTGAAAGGGGAAAGAAGCCCAAAGGCGAACGGATGAATGGTTGTGGCATTCACCCTTTCAACCGCTCACCCATTCACCCATTCACGCGCTCACCCATTCAGCCGTCCGCCCTGCGCATAGCGAAACGAAGCTTCAGCCGTTCGCCCTGAGCGTAGCGAAGCGAAGTCGAAGGGCTGCAAGCTTGACGCCAAGGGCCTCCTCAACCTTTAAGCTCGGCCGGCCGCCGCACCTCGCGAGAGGTACGGACCGGACAGCTCCTTAGCCTGGAGGCTGCGTATGCGGTCCCGTATCTCGGCGGCCTTTTCGAACTCCAGCCGGTCGGAGGCCTGCTTCATTTCCTTCCTGAGTTTCTCCACCATTCGAGGGATCTCGTTAGGGGCCGGCCCGTCGTCGGCCACCAGGGGAACATCGACATAGTCCGCGTCGTAGACCTGGATCAGCGGCTCGTCGATCTGCTTGACCACGCTCCGGGGAATAATGCCGTGCTCCTCGTTGAAGGCCTCCTGGACCCGGCGGCGGCGTTCGGTCTCGCCGATGGCCAGCTTCATGGAATCGGTCATGATGTCGGCGTAGAGGATCACCGTGCCGTCCAGGTTGCGCGCGGCGCGGCCGATGGTCTGAATCAGCGACCGTTCCGAACGGAGGAACCCCTCCTTGTCCGCATCGAGAATGGCCACCAGCGACACCTCCGGGAGGTCCAGGCCTTCCCGCAGGAGATTGATTCCCACCAGCACGTCGAAGACCCCTTTTCGAAGATCCCGAATGATCTCCACCCGTTCGATGGCGTCGATATCCGAGTGCAGGTAGCGGACCTTGACGTTAAGGTCCTGGTAGTAGTCGGTGAGATCCTCGGCCATGCGCTTGGTCAGGGTCGTCACCAGCACCCGGGCGTTGACCGCCGTGCGCTTGCGAATCTCTTCCAACAGGTCGTCCACCTGCGTGGCCGCGGGCCGCACCATGATCTCCGGGTCCGTGAGGCCCGTGGGCCGGATCAATTGTTCCACCCGGACGTTGCCGCTCCTCATGATCTCATAGTCGGCAGGAGTCGCCGAAACATAAACCGTCTGGCGCACGCTGGCCTCGAACTCCTCGAAATTCAACGGCCGGTTGTCCAGCGCCGAGGGCAGCCGAAAGCCGAAATCCACCAGGGTCTCCTTGCGGGAGCGGTCGCCCCGGTACATGCCGCCGATCTGCGGTACCGTCACGTGACTCTCGTCCACGAACAGTACGAAATCGTCGGGGAAGTAGCTCAGGAGCGTGGGCGGAGGCTCTCCGGGGCGCCGTCCGGTGAGGTGGCGGGAATAGTTCTCCAAGCCGGGGCAGTAGCCCATCTCGTTCAGCAACTCCAGGTCATAGAGAGTCCTTTGCCGCAGCCGTTGCGCCTCCAGCAGCTTGTTTTCCTGCTTGAGCTCGGCCAGCCGTTCCTGGAGCTCTTCCCGGATCGCGACCACCGCCGCCTTCATGCGCTCCGCGGTGGTGACATAGTGGCTCGCGGGATAGACCGTGGCCTTGTCCACGCGGCGGCGCACCTTGCCACGTAGCGGATCCACCTCGAACAATGACTCCACCACGTCATCGAAGAACTCGATGCGCAACGCCGACCTGTCCTCGTAGGCGGGGAAAATCTCCACGGTATCGCCCCGGACGCGGAACGTGCCGCGATGGAAATCGTAGTCCACGCGTTCGTACTGGATGTCCACCAGCTTGCGCAGCATCCGGTCCCGCTCGATACGCATCCCCTCTTCCACGTAGACCATCAGGTCGAAGTAGGCCTCGGGCGAGCCTAGTCCGTAGATGCAGGAGACGCTGGCGACGATGACCACGTCCTGGCGCTCCAGCAGCGCCATGGTGGCCGCGTGGCGCAGCTTGTCGATCTCGTCGTTGATGGAGGCATCCTTGGAGATGTAGGTGTCGGTGGAGGGCACGTAGGCCTCGGGCTGGTAATAGTCGTAGTAGCTGATGAAGTAGCGGACCGCGTTGTCCGGCAAGAGCAGCCGGAACTCGTTGTAGAGCTGGGCCGCCAGCGTCTTGTTGGGCGCCATCACCAGGGCGGGGCGGTTGATCCGGCTGATGACGTTGGCCATGGTGAAGGTCTTGCCGGAGCCCGTGACCCCCAGCAGCACCTGATGCCGCCGCCCCTTGTCGAGCCCCTCCACCAGTTGCCCGATGGCCCGGGGCTGGTCGCCCTGGGGCTCGAAGTCCGCCACCAGACGAAACTGGCCTGCCTTCCGCTGCTTGAGCATGACCAAGGAATAACACCGCGGGCCAGAGGTGTGCAAAACAAGCGGGGACCGGCTGGGCTCGACCGATCGTTCCCTGGACACGCGCCGGAGGAAGCTGTTAAGGTTTACTGTCGCGGACGGCCACCTCAAGGGGCGCGCGGGCGGTCTCCCTTTTTTCCCATGGAAACATTCGATCTGACGGTCATCGGCGGAGGCATCGTAGGTTTGGCGACGGCCATGCGCATGGTACGGGACCATCCCGGGTTGCGGTGCGCGCTGCTGGAGAAGGAAGCGGAGCTCGGCAAGCACCAGACCGGCCACAACAGCGGTGTGCTCCACTCGGGCATCTATTACCGCCCGGGGTCGGTCAAGGCGCAGACCTGCGTCGCCGGAAAGAAGGCGCTGCTGGAGTTCTGTGACGAGCACGGCATCCACTACGACCTTTGCGGCAAGGTCATCATCGCCACAAGCCCCGAGGAGCTGCCGCGCCTGGAGGAACTGCATCGGCGCGCCCAGGCCAACGGCGTGGAAGGCGTGCGCGCCATCGGTCCCGAGGAGCTCCGGGAGATCGAGCCCCACTGCACCGGATTGCAGGCGCTCCATGCCCCCTTCACCGGAATCATCGACTTCGGGGACGTGGCCCGGACCTACGCGCGGCTCTTCGAAGCGGCCGGCGGCGCCATCCGGACGTCGTGTGAGGTCACCGGCATGACGCGGTCACCCCGCGGGTTCGTCATCGAGACCTCGCAAGACACCCTGGAGACCCGCAGCATGATCAACTGCGCGGGCCTGTTCGTCGACCGGGTGGCCGCCATGACGCCCGGGTTCGCGGCCAGCGTCCGCGGCGGCATCGACGAACCCGTTCGGATCGTCCCGTTCCGGGGCGAGTACCATCGTCTCAAACCCGAGAAACAGGGGTTCATAAAGGGGCTGGTGTATCCCGTGCCCGATCCTCAGTTCCCGTTTCTGGGAGTTCACTTCACGCCCACGGTCCACGGCCGCGTGGAGGTGGGACCCAACGCCGTCCTGGCGTTCGCGCGGCAGGGCTACCGGCAGAGCGACGTCAACCTCCGGGACCTGTACGAGATCTTCTCCTACGGCGGTTTCTGGGCCATGGCGCGAAAGCACTGGAAGACCTCCCTGCCCGAGCTTCGGCGCTCGTTCGACAGGCGCGCTTTCACGCGCGCGCTCCAGCGCCTCATTCCCGCGATTCAGTCCGAGGATCTGGTGTACAGCGGCGCCGGCGTGCGCGCCCAGGCGGTATCGGCCAGCGGGAGGCTCGTGGATGACTTCGTCATCGCCGAGTCCGAGGGCGCCATCCACGTTCTCAACGCGCCGTCCCCCGGCGCCACCTCGTCACTGGGGATCGCCGACACCATTTGCCGGACGGCCGTGCAACACTTCGATCTCCGGGCCTCTTGACGGGGTTCCGAAACGACATCAAACAATCGGCCATCCTGCCGAAGGAGGTTCGTGAATGCTCATCCAATACAAGGGGCAACGTCCCAAAGTCTCGCCGGAGGCCTTTGTCGCTCCCACCGCCGTGCTCATCGGCGACGTCACGGTGGAAGCTGGAGCGAGCATCTGGTTCGGCGCCGTGCTGCGTTCCGACGAGAACCAGAACCCCATCGTGATCGGAGCGAGGACCAGCATCCAGGACAATTGCGTGCTCCATTCCGGGGAGGGCGCCGTCATCATCGAAGAGGATGTCACCGTGGGGCATGCCGCCATCATGGAAGGCGCCACCATCCGGCGGTCCGCCATCATCGGCATGAACTCGACCTTGCTGGAGGATACCGAGATCGGCGAGGAGTCCCTCATCGCAGCGGGCAGCGTGGTGGTGCCGCACACCCGGATCCCCGCGCGTTGCCTGGCGGCCGGCACTCCGGCGAAGGTCAAGAAGGAAATCGGCGGCGAGGCCCTCAACTGGATCAAGATGGGCTCTTCCACTTACACCGAACTGTGCAGGAGCTACCTGGGCGGCGACTATAAGGTGGTGGGCTGACGCCGGGGGCACGCCCCCGGGAGCCCGTATCGCCCGACAGTGCGAATCCGGGCACGGGCGGGTTTGAAACCCGCCCCTACATCGGATGTCGGGTTCCTGCGGCGCTGATCCCAGGGGCCGGTCCTGCGGCACGACGCAGGTGTAGGTGCGGGTTTCAAACCCGCCCGTGCCCGGATTCGCACTGTCGGCCGTTACAGGCCCTTACCGGCGCTGGCACCGGGGGCAGTAGAAAACGCCGCGGTTTCCGAGGCCGATTCTCTTGATGGGGGTGCCGCACCCGTAGCAGGGAGCGCCCTTTCTGTCGTATACCCTGAGCCGCCATTGAAAGCCGCCGCGATGATCGTTGCCGTCGCGGTAGTCCGACACCGAGCTGCCGCGCCATCGAATGGCCTCGCGGAGCAGCGCGGGGATCTCGCGCACCAGCTCCGCGCTCAACGCTCGCGATAGGCGGTGCCCCCGGCGGGTGGGACGAATCCCCGTGCGAAAAAGCACCTCGTTGACGTAGATGTTGCCGAGCCCGCAGACGATCTGCTGATCCAGCAGCAAATCCCGAATGCTCCTGCGGGACCGGTGCAGGAACGGATAGAGATAGTCGCCGGTGAAGCGGCGGTCCAACGGATCCAACCCGAGTTTGGCAAACGGCGGCCACGCATTCAGCTCCGCATCCGGCAAGACCACGCAGAGCCCGAACCGGCGCGGATCGTGATAGCGAAGGTCGCCGCCGTCGTCGAGTGTGAACACGAGGTGATCGTGCTTCTCCAGCGACGCGTCCCGCTCCCGGAAGGTCAGCTTGCCTGACATTCCCAGATGCGAGACCCACGTCCAGCCACCGTCCAGCTCCGCCACGATGTACTTGCCGCGCCGGGTCACCGCGGCCACGGTCCTGCCCTCGAGCCGGGCAGCGAAATCCGCGGCCACGGGCTGCCGCAAGCGGCCCTCGATGACGCGGACCTCAAGGATCCTCACGCCCTGGAGCCGCTCCTGGAGCGTGCGGCACACGGTCTCGACTTCAGGCAACTCCGGCATGGCCATCGCTCCCTTTCGCGCCGCCGGCCTCCCTGAAAGCGCGGGTCAACCGGCCGAACTCGTGCAGGTCCAGCGTTTGGGCCCTTCGCCGCGGGTCGATGCCGGCGCGATCGAAGACCATTTCGGCCCGAGCCTCGAACAGACCTGCCAAGGCGTTGCCCAGCATCTTGCGCCGCTGGCCGAACCCCGCGCGCACCACCGCCCGCAGCATCGGAATTTCCTCGTCCGGGATGAGCGGCTCCTGGTGGAGTTCGATCCTCAAGAGCGTCGAGTCGACCTTGGGCCTGGGGGTGAACGCCTCCGGCGAGACCGCTACCCTTCGGGTGATCCGCCCGTACAGCCGGGACCAGACCGAAAGCGCGCCATAGGCGTGGGTACCCGGCTCCGCCGCGAGCCTTTGCGCCACTTCCTTCTGCAGCATGATGACGAGAACGGAGAAATGCCGGCCCGCCTCGAAAAGCCGCAGCAGCACCGGCGCGGCCACGCTGTAGGGAAGATTCGCCACCACCTTGAAGCGGTCTTCCGGCAGCAGGCGATCAAAGTCCGTGACCATCACGTCCTCATGGACGAGGTGAAACTCCGGGCACGAACCGAGCGGGCCGTTGCGCAGCCATTGCACGAGCAACGGGTCCACCTCGATGGCCCAGACGCTCCGCCTCTCCCCCACCAGGCAGCGGGTGACGAAGCCCAGCCCGGGGCCCACTTCCAGGATCCGGTCGTCTTCACCCAGGTCGACGAGTTGAAGGATGGTGTCGACGACGCGCCGATGGACGAGAAAGTTCTGCCCGCGAGCCCTGCTCGGGGTAAAGCCGAGCTCGCGCCAAGCGCTCCTCGCCTCTTGATGAAGGGTCGCCATGAGAAAGTAACATGCCTGCGTGCAAACGGCGCCCTTCGACTTCGCTTCGCTACGCTCAGGACGAACGGGGATTAGGTTTCCGCACGTCCTGAGCGTAGCGGAGCGCTAGCGAAGCGAAGTCGAAGGGCGCCGTTTCAATGATCGGGTGTCCTCAGAGGATGAGCCCGGGGTCGGCGTTCAGGCGGGGGCCGTTGCGACCGCCTTGCTCCAGCCGGTGGCTCCCCACCAGGGCCACCATGGCGCCGTTGTCGGTGCAGAAGCGCGGCGACGGGTAGTGGAGCTCCGCACCCGCTTCCAGCGCCTTTTCGGACATCTTCCCGCGGAGACGGCTGTTGGCGGAGACCCCCCCGCCCAGAACGATCCGCACGATGCCGAACTCCGCCACCGCCCTGAGAGTCGGGGCGATCAACATGTCCACCACCGCCTCCTGAAAGCTCGCCGCGATGTCCGCCATCTCGTCACGCCAACGGTCCTGCCGCTTTCGGGTAAGATAATGCCAGACGGAAGTCTTGAGGCCGCTGAAGCTGAAGTCGTAGGGGGTGCGCAGGCGCGCCCGGGGGAACGCCACGGCACGAGGATCCCCGTTCTTGGCCAGATCGTCAATGACCCGCCCGCCGGGAAACCCCAGCCCCATCATCTTGGCGACCTTGTCGTAGGCTTCGCCGGCGGCGTCGTCGAGGGTGCCCCCCAGATGCTCGTAGTCGCCCACCGCCCGGACGATGTACAGCAGCGTATGCCCGCCGGAAGCCACCAACGCGAGATACGGGAAGCTCACTTCCTTTTCCAGAAAGATGGACAACACGTGCGCTTCCAGGTGGTTGACGCCCACGTAGGGTATGCCGGACCGAAAGGACCATGCCTTTACAAAGGAGAGTCCCACCAGGAGCGACCCGGTCAACCCCGGGCCGTAGGTGACCGCCAGTCCGTCGAGGTCCGCGGGGGATACCCCCGCCTGCTCCAGCGCCCGATCCACCATGGGCTGGATAACGCGAATGTGCTGGCGCGAGGCCATCTCCGGAACGATGCCGCCATAGGGCGCGTGCACGGCATCCTGAGAGGACACCAGGTTGGCCCGCACGGCCCTGCGGTCTTCAAGAACCGCGGTCGCGGTATCGTCACACGAGGTCTCAACCCCTAGAACGATCACCTCTCACCTCCGTTGAATTCCGGCATTGCGTCCCCGCACAGGATGGTTTCTCATGAGGCGCCTACCACGACTGTATCCTCGACCGCTGCCGGGTCCACAGCAGCCCGCGATTCGCCGACGGGTTGGCGGGATCCATGGAGAGAGCCCTGCGGTAGGCCGCCCCCGCGGGCTTGAACCGTCCCAACGCCCGGAGGTTGTCGCCCCGCAGAACCAGGCTCTGCACGAGCCATGGACGATCATGACCCAGGACGGCCTCGGCCGCGCCCAGAAAGTCCAGGGAGGCCTTGAAGTTGCGCAACCGGTAGTGGCTCAACGCGATGTAGTAGTGGGCATACGGATTGGTGCCGTCGATGGACAGGCTCTTCTCCAGCTCGGTCAAGGCTCGGGTGTATTGCCCGGACCGGAGCAGTCGTCTGGCCTGCTCGGTCATACGCACGGACGCAACACGTTGGGGCGACGACCCGCGTTGTATCCGAAGGCTGGGGTCCGGGGCCGTTCCGGACGCCCGGGGCGTCGGCGGCAAGTCCGGGACGGCGGGTCGAAGACTCGGAGACGCGGTCACGGACGGCCTGCGCGTCTCCCTCGCCACGCCGCCGCGTTCCGCCGGCAGCCCGCATGCCGACAGCATGGCGCCCGCCACCACCCACGCCAAGGCCCCGACCGGACCTTTGAACCGGACGGTACCGCGAAAGGTGCGTCCGGTGCTCACCCGCATGTTTCCATGGATGGCGCCAACCTCGCCCCTTGGGTCCCAGGGCCTGTACGCCGGAGGCCATCGGGACACCTCGGAATGAACGCGCGCGCGTCGATGGTCGATACCCCAGGCGGGGTCACGAAGTCCGTCACCGGAAGTCTGCTGGTGGCCCTTTTCATGAAATCCGTCCAGATGGGCAGGGCGGCACTAGACCCCGAAAGTCCCAGTTCCGACTGACGGTCGAAGCCGACCCAGACCAACGCCAACAGGTCCGGGGTGTATCCCGCGAACCAAGCGTCCCTGGCATCGTTGGTGGTGCCCGTCTTGCCCGCCGCGGGGCGCGTGAAACCCAGTTGACGGGCGCCACGCGCCGTGCCCCGGTCCACCACTCCCCGCAGCATATTGTTCATGTCGAAGGCCACCTGGGGCGAGATGACGCGGTTCACCCGGATGTTCCGTTTCTCCAGAACGGTCCCTTTGCGGTCCAGCACATTCTTGATGGACAAAAGATGGGTACGAACGCCGTTGTTCGCCAACGCGGAAAAGGCGCCGGCCATCTCAAGGGGAGTCACTTCGACGGCGCCCAGCGCCAGCGACGGCAGCAGCGGAAGGCGGCTCTCGATACCCATCCGATAGGCCATATCGCGCACCTTCCGGATGCCCACGTCCTGGGCGATGCGCGCGGTCGCCGCGTTCAGGGACTTTTCCATGGCCTCACCCATGGTCACCCAGCCGTAATACCGCTGCTTGTAGTTCTCCGGGGCCCAACTCTGACGGCCGAAGCGCCACGTGAACGGCGCATCTTCCACATACGTCGTGCTGTGATAAGCCTCCTGACTCTGGGCCGAGCCATGGGTCAAGGCGGCCAGATAGACGAAAGGCTTGAATACCGAGCCGGGCTGGCGTTTCGCCTGAGCCACGCGGTTGAACTGGGACTTGCGGTAGTCCCGCCCGCCCACCATGGCCCTGATCTCGCCGGTCTGTGGTTTGATCACCACCAGGGCACCCTCGAGATCGTCGGTCTTGGCGACCCTCCGCAAGTGACCGTAGTCCTTTTCGAGCTGCCCAAGCCCCTTGGACAAGGCCGTCTCCGCGGCCTGCTGGAGCTCCAGGTCGAGGCTGGTGAAGATGCGCAGTCCCTCCGCCGTCAGCACATCGTTGGTGTAGTGGGCGGCCAGCTCCTTCTTCACATAGTCGGTGAAATACGGCGCGCCGTTGGTGACCCGTACGGGCTCCCGCTTTTCGAAGACTTCCTGCCGCGCCCGTTCATAGCCCCGTCGCGTAATGATGCCGTCACCGACCAGCTTGCCCAGGATGACGTTACGCCGTCGCATGGCCTGTTCAACGCTTCGATAGGGAGAGTACCGATTGGGCGCCCTGATAAGACCTGCCAGCATGGCCGTCTCGCCGACGGTCAACTGTTCCGGTTCCTTCACGAAGTAGAATCGCGCAGCCTCCCAGATGCCGAAGATCCCCTGGGCGCCGTTCTGGCCGAGATAGATTTCGTTCAGATAGTTCTCGAGGATCTCGTCCTTGGTGTACATCCACTCCGTCACCAGCGCCATGAGCGCTTCCTTGACCTTGCGCTCAAGGGTGCGATCACTTTCCAGGAAGAAGTTCTTCATCAACTGCTGGGTCAGGGTACTGCCGCCCTGCACGACCCCTCCGCGCCGCAGATTGGCCACGAAAGCCCGCAACACCGCCACCGGGTCCACACCGCGGTGATAGTAGAAGCGCTCATCCTCCACCGCCAGAATCGCCTTCCGCACTCTCGCCGGCACCTCGTCCAGCCGGACGATCCGCCGTTGTTCGCGGACCCGATCGTAGAACCCGGTCACCACCTCGGGTTCCAGCTCGAGGGACGGCAGGACTTCCCCGTTGTCGAGCCGCTGTATGCGATGGATGGTCTCTGACTTGAGGGAGATGCGCACGGGAAAGCCCCGGAAGTCCCGTAGCGGGTATTGAAAATCATGCAGAAAGATCTCGATGATCGCGGACTTGCCGTAAATTCGGTATTCACCCGTGGTTCTCGGCTGGTTTCTGGTAGATCGATAGCCCAAACGCCGCAACTTCTCGCGGATGTGACTCGCGGGAATGTTGATTCCCGGATAGATGATCTTGCTGTCCGCGTAGATCTTCGAGGGAAACTCCCACTTGCGCCCCTCGAACTTGGTCTTCACCACGCCGCTCAGGTGCCATACGTACCAGCTCCCCAAACCCACTCCCGCCACCACCAGCAAAAGAAGCAACGCCGCGGAGATCTTGACGAGCCGTATGAGTGTTCTCTTGAAGCCGGCTTTCATGGTTGGGCTCTTCAACGGGGAAGGCGCAATGCAAGGAAGATTGTCGTGTCTTCACGCCGTATCAGAAACAGAATGCCGCTCCCCTTCGACAGCTCCCCGACTACCTTCCTGAAATCCTTCAGTCCACCGGTCCGTTTTCGATCTATTTCGAGAATCACGTCCCCGACCCGAATACCCGCCTGATCTGCCGGGCCGCCGGACTCCACCGCCGTAACCACGACGCCTTCCCGGTCCCGGGTTTCCGGACTCCTGGAGAACGCGCGGGTCATCTCCCTGACGGTCAGGCCGAGAGCACTGCCATCCTCGACCGTCACGGCCACCTCATCGTCACCGAGCCTTCCGATCTGCACGTCCACGGAGACGTGCTGCCCGTTGCGCACGATCGTGACATCGACAACCCTGCCCACGGGGGTCCGGGCCACGATCAGCGAGAGCTCGCTGGACTTCTTGACGGCGGCGCCTTCGAACCCGACGATGACGTCGCCCACCTGGACGCCGGCGGCCTCCGCAGGGCTCCCTTTCGCCACGTTCGCCACCAGGGCGCCCTGCGCTTCACTCATGCCCAGGGCCTCGGCGGTCTCGGCGTTGACATCCTCGATGACCACTCCCAACCAGCCTCGGGTTACCTTGCCCTGGTCCTTGAGTTGTGACAGCAGTCCCTTCACCATGTTGATGGGTATCGCGAAGCCGATCCCGATGTTGCCCCCGCCCCGGCTGAAAATCGCGGTATTGACCCCCACCACCTCGCCTCGCATATTGATCAGGGGTCCGCCCGAGTTGCCGGGATTGATGGAGGCATCGGTCTGGATGAAGTTATCGTAGGGGCCGGCGCCGATGCGACGCCCCTTGGCGCTGACGATGCCCGACGTCACCGTGTGTTCGAGACCGAACGGATTGCCGATGGCCAGGACCCACTCGCCGACTTCCAAAGCAGCCGAGTCACCCAGCACGACCACGGGCAACGTCCGCTCGACGTCGATCTTGATCAGCGCGATGTCGGTCTTGGGATCCCGGCCGGCAACCCTGGCTCGATGCTCGGATCCGTCCGACAGCTTGGCAATGAGGTCTTGTCCTTCCTCGACCACGTGGTCATTGGTGAGGATGTAGCCGCCGGGATCGACGATGAAACCCGAGCCGACACTCCGGCGCGGGCTCGGCGCGGGGCTGCGCGGGAAGCGCTCACCGAAAAAACGCCGCCAGAAGTCGTTGAAAGGGTCGTCACCACGGAAGGGACCCGGACCCGTTGACGACTGCGTCGAAGGCGTCGAAGAGATATGCACCACCAGCGGCCGAACCTGCTTCGACAGCGTGACGAAATCGGGAAGGGTCATGCGTGGGGTCGTGCTTGCATGGGACATGCCCGTGACAAGTACGGCCAGCCAGGCCAACGACCGCACGCGCGTGGGTGACACTAGCCTCATGTCGTTCGAACGGCCTCCACGTAACTCATCCTGAGATTGTACAGGACTTCCCGTACGAGTTGTTCCTCGTTCTCGTCCAGATTCCCCTTGCTCTTCTCACTGAGCATGCCGATGATATCAATGGTCTGCTTGGCCACGGACACGTCCTTCTCCATCTCGCCCGTAACCGGATTGCTCATCTCCCCGAGATGCATCAGTGCCTGCGTGCTCAAGCTGATGATGAAGGTGGAGAAATTGATGGACGGCAACTCTTCCCGGCGGTCTTGCGGCTCCCGGCCCGGCTGCGCGCCCGGCTCGGGTTTGGGCTCGGATGGGGGCGCCTCCCCGGGCTCTTGCGTCTCCCCTGTTGCCTGCTCCTCACGCGCCTCGCCCTCACCGGTGAACCGGCGTTTGTCGTGTACCTTGAACCCCTTTTCGGTGTCTGATTCCTCCGTCATGCGCTCTCCTTCGCGGCCAACGTCCCTCGTGTTGTGTCCCACAAACAAGTTTACAAATCTACGGTCGCATGCGACAGGTCACGAGTCGTCCCGTCACATCATTATTGATTCACCCAAACGGGGTGTCAAGGTGAGCGCCATGGCAAAGGTGAACCCATGGGGTGCTCCATGTCGGGAAAGCACGGGCAATGGGAACCGGTCCGGCGAGCACGCGGCCATTTCACGCTTGGTCACATCCTGGCGTCTCCATGGTGGCCCACCTACGTCGACGCCACCCTCACCCCAACCCTCTCCCTCTGGGAGAGGGTTGGGGTGAGGGTGCGCCAATGAAAGCACCCCTTTGATGCGGCAAAAAATAGCAGCGGCCAGGGTTATTCGGGCTCCCTCACCCGGCCTTCGGCCACCCTCTCCCAGAGGGAGAGGGGTTTAGTTCGTGCTATCCTGCTGCTTCCGTGTAGCCTCCCCGTGGCCGAGGTTAGCCGAAGGCGTCTCCCGGCACCGCACCGCGGCCCTGTGTCGGATTGCGCTGCTCTAATCCGACCTACCCGGGGCTGGAACCGTAGCGTGAAATGACCCTGTCCGGCGAGCCAGGGTCATTTCACGCTGGCTGTCGTGGCTGGACAATCGGGGCGAGGACCTGGGAGCGAGGGCGTCCCGCCCTCGGCGAGGGCAAGATGCCCTCGCTCCTGGGGTGAGCCCTCGCCAAGTGTAGGCTGTCGCCGGCCCTCTCCGGTTTCCTTGGCATCTTGCCGCCAGCGTGAAATGGCCCTGTTGGAGAAAAACCAGGGCCATTGACTTTGATCCGGACGAACTCTATCATAGCACGCGCGGTCAATTCTCACCTCCAACCCATGACGACAACCCCTACGTGTGCAAGGTCCGTGCTTGACCTGATCGGCTCCACCCCCGTCGTACGCCTGACGAAGCTGTCGGGCAAGGAAGACGCCGAGGTCTGGGGCAAGCTCGAGTCACTCAATCCGGGCGGCTCGATCAAGGACCGTATTTGCCGCGGCATGATCGAGGATGGTGAACGCAGGGGTCTGTTGAAACCCGGCGGGACCATCGTGGAGTCCACCAGCGGCAACACCGGCATCGGCCTCGCCCTGGTGGCCGCGGTCAAAGGGTATCGGTTGATCCTCACGATGCCCGACACCATGAGCGAGGAGCGGCGCAACCTGCTGGCCGCATACGGCGCGCGGTTGATCCTGACCCCCGATACGAAGGGGATGGGAGGAGCCATTCGAAGGGCCGAGGAACTGGCCGCCGAGCATCCCGATTTCTTCATGCCGCAGCAGTTCACCAATCCCGCCAACCCGGCGATCCACAGGAAGACCACCGCGGTGGAGTTGCTGAGCCAATTCGAACACATCGACGCGTTCGTCAGCGGGGTAGGAACCGGTGGCACCATCACCGGAGTGGGCGAGGTGCTCCGGGACAACTTCCCTTCCGTAAGGATATACGCCGTCGAGCCGGCGGCTTCTCCGGTGCTGTCCCATGGCGAGCCCGGTTACCACAAGATCCAGGGGATCGGCGCGGGTTTCATCCCGCCTATTCTCAACACCCGGATCTATGACGAGGTCATCACCGTAAGCGACGAAGACGCCGCGGCCACGACACACCGGCTGGCCGTCGAGGAAGGCATCTTTGTCGGCATCTCGTCCGGCGCCAATTGCTTCGCCGCCATGCAGGTGGCCAAGGCCATGGGGCATGGCCACCGGGTCGTCACCATACTGTGCGACAGCGGTGAACGGTACCTGAGCACCCGGATTTGATCAGGGTCATTTCACGCTAGCGGCAAGATGCCAAGGAAACCGGAGAGGGCCGGCGACAGCCTACACTTGGCGAGGGCTCCCAGGTCCTCGCCCCGATTGTCCAGCCACGACAGCCAGCGTGAAATGACCCTGCGGATTTGATCCAGGCATATTCAAAAGTAAGTACTCGGGTCTCTTCGGGGATGATTGGGGCGGGTGGTTGGTCTGCGGTTCGAGGGGGCGACGATGCCGAGGCGGCCTGGAAGGGGTTTGGGGGCGTGAGGATTTGGTATAGAGCGGAGTGGCGGTGTGCGTGGGCAGAGGCAGGGTGGCGCGGACGGGGAAGGGGGGCGCGGTGGGGTGATCAACGCAGGTGCGGGTTCAGGATCGTGTCAAGAGCGTGCTGCGTCCGTGCCGCAAAGTAGCGATTAGCGTTGGGCATGTAGTCGAAGGTGTGGCCGCAGCGCACGATGGAGATGGCGGCGTTGGTGAGGGCGGCGAGGTTACGCGGCAGGTTGCCGACCCGGGCACGGCAGCGGTCTTCGTCATAGGTCACGTCGCGCACGTAATGCAGCCGATTCTCAACCTGCCAGTGGTCCCGGACGAGGGCGAGCAGTTCCTTGGGGCCGGCCTTCTCAGGGCCGAGGGAGGTGAGGCAATAGACGGTTTCGGTGCTGGTCTTGCCCGACTTGAGGAGGTGGCGCTGGCGCTCGATGCGTAGCGCCTGCCTGCGTCCGTAGAGCATGCAGGTGCCGTCCCATAGGGGGTCGGTGACATCGATCACGGCGCAGCGGCGCTGTTCGATGCGCCCATGGGCCTTCTCCCAGGGCGTCTCGTAGCCGCGTGCTTCTCGCCAGTCCATCACCTTGAGGTCTTCGAGCAGGCTTGGCTGGTTCTGCTTCACCGCGGTGACCAGATAATCGGCGCCGCAGTCGTCGAGCAGGCAGCGTGCCGTCTCCTGCTGCACATGCATCGCATCGAGGGTGATGAGGCGCCCGCTCAGCGCCAAGCTGCGCGAGAGTTGGCGCACGGCCGGGATCTCGTTGCTCTTGTCAGCCACCTGGGTCTGGCCCAGCACCAGGCCGCTGCCGTGCTCCACCGCAGCCACCATGATCCGGCGTTCATCGTTGAGTTGCTTCGAGGCGCCGCGGATGTCCTTGCCGTCCATCGCCACCGGCCGTGCCGGGTCGCTGTGCTGGCGGCTCCAGTCACGGAGCGCCCGCTCCAGGGTGTCGCCCGGCACAGAGGAGAGAATATAGTGGAAGGTGGAGGCCGCAGGCGCCGTGTAGCGCTGGCAGGTCGGACTCCAAAACGCTCCCACCGCCTTGAGTTGCTCCGGGTCGAGTTGTTTGGCGAACTGGCCGAAAGCGGTGATGCCGCGATAACCCGCAAGACGGGCGGCGATCATGATCGCGAGGTAACAGGCGAGCCCGTAACGCACGCCGCGGGGATTTGATCCCCCGAGGTTTTCAAGAACACGGTTTTCTGTTAACCGTTACATAGCTGCGTACGCATCTTCACAACGCCAGCCTCTGATCCGAGCAGTCCCCGTCGTCTAGCCTGGCCCAGGACACCGGCCTTTCACGCCGGCAACACGGGTTCAAATCCCGTCGGGGACGCCAACCCCGTGCCTTTCGCCTCAAACCACCCCGCGAGTGACGAGAACTTCCGCGAACAGGATGTCCTCGGGATACGTGACCTTGATGTTGACGGTGCTTCCCTCCACGACCCAAACCGGAACCCCCATGCGCTCCACGAGCATGGCGTCGTCGGTTGCCTCCACACCTTCCCGCTCCGCGAGTTCGTACGCATCCCGAAGCACGCGCACCGGAAACGCCTGGGGGGTTTGTATCTCCCACAGATGACTCCGGGGTAGCGTCTCGCTCACCTGTCCCTCAAACACGGTCTTGATGGTGTTGCGTGCCGGCACCGCCGCCGTCACCGAGCGGTTCCGGCAAGCCTCCCCGACACAGCGGTCGATGAGGTCGGGGGCCGCAAAGGGCCGGGCCCCGTCATGGACCACCACGAACTCGCAGTCCGGATCCAGCGCCTCGAGCCCCGCTCGCACGGAATCCTGCCGGCGCGCTCCTCCCGGCCGAACGCCGGTCTCCAGTCCCGTCAACGGCGATGCCCGCAGCAAGGATTCATACTCCGGTACGTCTTCCGGCGGCACCACCAGCACTGCCCTATGGACCTCCCGGGAGCGTCCAAAGCGATCGAGGGCGTGCAGAATCAGCGGCCGTCCGGCCACCGGCAACAAAACCTTCGACCCCTGGCTCCCCATTCTCGTGCCCCGACCGGCAGCCAGGATGATGGCATTGACTCGCACGAAAGATCCTCCCGCAAAAAAAAGAGCTGAAGGGATTCCCCTCAGCTCTTTCGCCGCATCCGAAAAGTCTCGGCTATTGCGTAAAGATGTGGCTCAGCTCCTCCATGATCTTTTCCTCCGTATGCGACCGGGCGATGGAAAGCTCCTTGACCAACAGGTTCCGTGCCGTGTCCAGCACCTTTCGCTCGCCGAAGGAAAGCTCCTTGTCGCTTTTCAAGAGGAACAGGTCCCTGAGCACCGCGGCAATTTCTATGACCGAGCCGGTCTTGATCTTCTCGGTGTACTCCCGATATCGCCGGTTCCACGTCTGCTGGTCAATCGGCGCCTTCTTCTTCTCCCGCAGGATCCGGTAGACGCGTGTGACGGTCGTCTTGTCGATGATCTTCCTCAAGCCGACGGCGATGGCATTGTCCACAGGCACCATGATCTTCATATCCGTGTCGAGAATACGCAGCATGTAAAACTTCTTCTCGCTCCCGGATATCGCCTGTACTCGTACCGCTTCGATTTCACCGACTCCATGCGCAGGATAGACGACCTTCTCTCCGACCTTGAACATTCTTTCCTCCTTGAACATCAGGACCCGTGTGCGGAAGAGGGATATAAGGAAACAAGCCGGCTAAGCCGGAGGAAGGTGAATGCAGGGGGGAAGGCTAGGACTCGAGAGGCGCGTTTCAATAGACGTTCTCTTTCATAACCAATGGCTCCCTATTATATACACCCCCGGGGGAGATGGCGCAAGGGATATGGGAACATATATTTGTTCATTGAATTCAAATGATTAGCCTATTTAACCTAATGTGACTAATTATGGAGGGGGCCGGTGCAGGGCGGTTGAAGCTTTCGCTCCATGAGCCAGGCGTCCTCGCCGTTGTCGGAGTAGTATCCCTTGCGCATGCCGCAGACCTCGAAACCCAGTGAACAGTAGAGAGTCTGAGCGGCATCGTTGGACTTTCTGACCTCCAGAGTTATCCGCCGAATACCCCTTTTCGTGGCACTCGCGATGATGTCGCCAAGCATGGCGCGCGCGATTCCCTGCCGCCGGTATCGAGGGTGGACGGCCACGTTGTGGATGTCCAACTCGCCCGGCAGTTCCCAGTAGATGACGTAACCGACGGGCCTCCCGTGTCGCTGGCACAGAACGGAGCGGGCGTGCGCCGCCTGCAGTTCCTCGATAAAGAATTGCCGGCTCCACGGACTGTCGAATGCCGCCGTCTCGATCGCCATGACGTCGTCGATATCCGCGACCGTCATGCTCCGGAGGTACAGCTCTCCGCTGGCCTGTACCGACATGCTAGTGTCCCGTCCGGTTAATTCGCATGGTAGTCTGCTAGTGTGGTGTCTCACAAATACGCTTATGAAGATGCGAGGGCATTTTGGTTGTCGGCAAGGCGCGATGACTTGTAGGGGCGGGTTTCAAACCCGCCCGTGTGGCGTGCACCACGCGAGGAAGAGCAACGCAGCCGACGGCCAAAAGGACCCGCAGATTCATAAGCGTATTTGTGAGACACCACACTAGGTGATCCAACCCAGCCTGGCGGCGCTTTCCTTCAGAAGGAGAACGTCCAGCACCTTGCTGCCCAGATGGTGAACGAAACCGTAGACCCGGTCTTGAAGCGGAATGACCGTGGTGAACTCGGGGGGAAAGGAGCCGATGCTCGACGAGACCTTCCGGACACGGGAGTCCAAAAGCTTGCCTCTGACGATCAACTGGCCTTCCTTCAACAGCAGATCATAGTCGTAGTCCGGCATGCGCTCGGGCAGTTTGGGCGCCATGGCGATGCCCAGGCGCGGTACCTGGGTGGGGAATTCCAGCCGGAGATGATAGGCCGTGCCCAGGTCCTCCACCGTATAGGCGTGGCCATAGCGCCGCTCGCGCTCCAGCTTCTCGACGAACCGGGCGTCGTAGAACCCCTCGACGGGCACCGGGGACCGCCGCAGCAACTTCCCTCGATGCAACAGCAACGGCCGCAGCAGGATCGCCAGCGGAACCCCGTACAGGGCCGCGCTCACCGTCACCTGTTCCACCGGTACGGCACGGAAGATGCTCTGACGCAACCGGTACATCACTTCTCCCAAGGCGATGACGAAGCCCGCGAGGATGTACATGTTCACGCCCTTGTCGAACGCCAGGCCCAGCCCTTCCACCGCGATACCTGCGGCGATGAGCACGATCGGGTAGAAGATCATGTTGAGGACCATGTTGAGGGCGGTGGCCGCACCGCCCACGAAGTAGGGCCGGCCCGCCAACTCCGCCAAATCGTCACGCGACGCCGCTGGCAAGGCCCCGAGCAACGGCTGCAAAAGGAGCACGGTCACCCGCAGCAGGCTGGATTCGCTGGTCTGTATCCGCTGCACCAACTCGTCGAAGCCCATGGGCAACTGGCCCGGAAAAACCTTGGGCTCCCGCGCCGCGGGCTCTTCCACCGGCGCCGGACTCGCTGCCACCACCGGTACCGGCGCAGGGGTGGCCACGGGGGCAGCCGGCGTCGGCGCAACGGCCGTCGTCGCTGCCGCGGCTCCGTTGGCAGCTTCCGCTACAGGTGCGGGCTGAGGCTCCGCCGGTTCCGCGGCACCCTCCGTACTGAAACGGGACTCGAATTCATTGCCGAACTCGACATCCGCGTGCAACTCGCGGGCCCGTTCGATCAGCACGGTCTCCGACTCGACGTTGTTGGGGTCCGTGACACAGCAGTCCACCGGGCAAACGGCGGCGCAGGCTTCATAGTCGTGGAAACCGACGCATTCGGTGCACAGTACCGGATCGATGACGTAGAGGTCATCTTGTTGGGTGATGGCTTCGTTGGGACATTCCGGCTCGCAAGCGCCGCAGTTGATGCACTCGCTGGTTATCATCGTCGCCATGGAAGAAAGCTCCTGAATCGAATCCGGGCCGGTGAGGACGGGCGTCGAGGGCGCCCAAGCCCCCCGCGCGATCCGCCGCTCGGCACTAACAAGGCTCAAAGATCAAAATAGTTGATTTTTCAAGTTTCTTCAACGTCCCCAAGGCCCGCTGGAAACCGTCCTCGCTGGAGACGTTCGACAACTACCTGCGAAACCGCCTGATGCCGCATTTCGGAAGGCTCAGGCTCGATACCGTCGATCATGCCCGGGTGTCGGCCTGATTCGACGCCGCCAGCGCCGCGAAGCGCGGCCAACCGGGCCTTCGAGATCCTGCGGGCGATGCTCAATAGCGCGCGCCAATGGGTAGAGCTTGGCCAATCGGTCCCCGACGCCTGCGCCAACATCGTCAAGAATCCGAGAAGACCCGTGGCGCGGTATCTCAACCGCGAGGAATTCAACCGCCTGGGCGCCGCACTTGACCGGCACGAGGAAGACCATCCCTGGCCGGTCGCCGCCATTCGCCTGCTCACGCTGACCGGCCGCGCCTTTCCGAAGTCCTCCACCTGCGGTGGGGCGAAATCGGAGAGTTGTCCGAGAACGGTGCAACCGCCCGGTTGACCGACTCCAAAACCGGCCCGCGCACCATCTAGTGTTGTGTCTCAGAAACAGGTTTACAAAGATGGGCAGGATTTTTCGTTGCCGGCAAGACGCGATGACTTGTAGGGGCGGGTTTCAAACCCGCCCGTGCCGCATGTGCCACGCGAGGAAGAGCCACCCAGCCGACGGCGAAAATGACCAGCAGATTTGTAAACCCTTTTGTGAGACACAACGCTAGCTCGGTCCGGAGGCGGCCCAACTCGTCGCGCGGCTGCCTCGCGATGAACACGCGATGCGGATCTTTCCCGAAGCGCTGACTTCCGGCCTGCTGTACCGATTCTGGCGCGAAGTTCGCGAGCAGGCCGGACTATCCGGACTTCGCATCCACGACTGCCGGCACACGTGGGCTTCGCAAGGCGTCATCAACGGCGTCGGTCTTCCCACCGTCGGACGACTGCTCGGACACCGCCAGCGCCGCACCACCGCCATCTACGCCCATCTCGACGATGCCGCCTTGCGGGACGCCTCCGCGCAAACCTCTCTCGTCATCGCCGGTGCAATGGGGTACAAGGCACGGCCGCAGTCGGACAACGCATCCGGCGACAGCGCCGACGAATTGTTGCAGGGGCCGGAGCTGGAAGATAAACACGCAACTCGTGTCCAGCACCTGGAGCATGAACCCGTCGACCACAAGATCTGTGTACTGCCGACTGACGCGTCGACCAGGAAAGCCGTTAAACCGAAACGTCCCGACGGATTCTTCAGGATTTAACGCGTCGCACGCCTCTGACATCTGGTTCAAGCAGCCGGCGTGGTAAAGATCGCAGGTTCTCGATGTGCGCCTCAATGTTCCTCGTGATCAGCCCGCGTGCGTACATGGCGATGATCTTCTCGTCAACGCCGGGAAACGGTGGGACAGAAAACGGTGTTAGCCCAACGCCGTAATGTCGCCTTTCTCCAACGTCAAAGTGTCCCCTTTTGTTCGGGGCGGAGGGGGCGTTTTCGATGTTGCGGGAAGGGGAGCTGAGCATGGCGGAGGTGGATTGAGCGATGGCCGGACCGCGCGGGCGCTGGTCCTGGAGAACCAGCGCCCGCGCGGCCGCTACCATCTTCTCCGCTCAGAACGTCTTCCGGAACATCAGTTCGAACCGGTAGCCCGCTGCCATCCCGGCGCGCGCGGTTTCCCAACTGAATCCGAATCGCAGGTCGAGATCGTCCCTCAGCGCCGTCGGCAGGTATTCGTAGCGGAACCCGGCCCGCGCCAGATTCCGGCCCGCGCCGTCGCGGCCGTACCCGACCAGCGGCGTCAGCACGCCCCGCAGCGAACGCGCCGGCAGGCCGTAACCCAGTTCGCTCTCCAGCGACAGCGACCGCTTGTCGACCGCCCAGGCGGGAACGCCGGAACCGGTCACCGGCATCGCACCGCCCAGCAGCCTGCCGCCGCCAGCCGCGCCCCAGGATGGGGACAGGCTCAGCAGCAGGCCGGTGCCGTCGGCGCGAGACCTCAGCGCCAGCCGCGCCATCGCACCCATTTCCCTGTAGTGATCATCCGCGGCGCGGAATGTCAACCACCGGGTCCGCGCCTCGAAATCCAGCCGCTCGCCCCGGTAGCGCAAGCCGGCCACCGCTTCCAGTCCCGCGCCCGTGTGGCCGTCGCCGCCGTCGTACAGTCCGCCCAGTTGCAGATACGGCGCCCACTTCCCGGCGCGCGACGCTTCCAGCGCCAGACGCGCCCGCCGCGCGTTGGCGTCCAGACCGTCCACCAGCCGCTTTCCGGCTTCCGTGGAAAGCGAAACATAGCCCGCCTCGCCGACGATGGAAATCCTCACGCCGCGCCAATCGGCCAGATGCCGGCCCAGGCCCGCCGCGACCATGGTCATCTCCAGATCGCTTTCGCCGGTCTCGCTCGCCACCTCTCCCCGGCCGAATCCGCCCAGCGCCCAGACTTCCAGACCCTCGAACAACTCACCCCGGATATAGGGATACACGCTGGTCAGTCTGCTCTCCAGCCGAACGCCGGCCCCGCTGGCCGGCTCATGGTCAAGTTCGCCCCACCCCCGCGACAGCGCTGCGCCCGCGAGCCAGCCTTCGCCCAGGCGCGTGTCCGCGCCCACGTACACCGAGCGAATCTCCCCGTCGTAGCCGCCCGGGTCGGAAGAACTTTCGAAGCCCTGCCGGTCGCCCGCGCCCCACAGCGTCCACTCGCGCCGGCCATCGCCCGGCGCACCGGCCGTCAGCGACGTCGCGAACGAGCGGCTCCAAAGGAGATTGTCCCGGTACGAACCGCCGGAATCACGGCCCGCTCCGCCCGCTAATCCCGCGACCGGGAACGCCGCTTCCGGCATCCCCCTCATGGCGCCGTCAAATCCCGCCCGTGACCGGAAATCCCCGCCCGAACCGCCGCCATCCGCCGCGGCCAGCAATCCGGCCACCGCATCAAACGCCGCGGCCGCCCGGCTCCCGCCGTCCGCTTCCCCCGCGCCGCCGACCGGAGACGCCGCGGAACCGCCGCGGAACCGCTCCCCGATCACTCCCGTCGCTCCCGACAACAGCGCGCGTCCCTGCGCCGCCAGCGCATCGTTCAGCAAGCCCTGCAAGCCCTTGTCCGCCGCCGAATACCCCTCCACCTCGATCATGAAGGTCAGCGTGGCCGTGTCGCCGTCAGCGTCGGTCGCCGTCCAGACGTAGACCGTCGCCGCGAGCGGCGCGGCGGGCGCGCCCGAAAGCGTCCGCGCCGCCGTATCCAGCGTCAGGCCCGCCGGCAGCGCCGGCGACAGCGCGTAGCGCAAAACCCCGTCGCCGCCGCTTGCCGTCGGCAGCGCCAGCGGTTCGATCATCACCTTCGCCCGATAGCGCTGATCGGCAACCGCGGCGCCGTCAAAATCCGGCGCCAGCGTGGCGCTAGTCTCGACCGAGGCCGGCGCCGGACCGACCGTGTTCACCGCCCGCACGCTGAATCCGTAGGCAATGCCGCCGCCCAGTCCTTCCACCGTAAAACTGGTGGTCATCGCGTCACTGCCCGCAATGTCCGTCCAGGCGCCGAAGTCGCCGCCTTCTTCCCGGCGCCGGTACTGGAACCCGGTGATCGCCGAGCCGCCATCGTCGGGAAGGTCCCAGGACAGCGTGACCCGATCATCGCTTCGCGCCACCGACAGATTCGGGACCGCCGCCGGCGCCGTCACGGCGCGAGGGGCGTCGTTGTCGCTTACGCTAACCGACGCCGAGCCGTTCGCGTTGTCCGCCGAGTAGCCGGCGCCCGCGCCGAGCGTCGCGGTGAGCGCGCCGTCCGGTTCGTCCACGTCGTCATCGACCGTGGTCACCGTCAGCATCGCCGTGCCGCCCGCGCCGAGCGTCACCGTGCGCGAACCGGCCTGACCGCTCGCCGCGAAGGCGCCGCTGTCCGTGACCGTGACGCTCACCGTGATGTCGCCCGCCGGCGCCGGAACCGCGGTCAGCGTGAAGGTCGCCGTGCCGCCCTCGGTCACGGCCGCGCCGCCCGCTATGCTCACCACCGGGGTCGCCGGCGCCGGGGCGTCGTTGTCGCTTACGCTAACCGACGCCGAGCCGTTCGCGTTGTCCGCCGAGTAGCCGGCGCCGCCCTGGACGGCCGCGGTGAGCGCGCCGTCCGGTTCGTCCACGTCGTCATCGACCGTGGTCACCGTCAGCATCGCCGTGCCGCCCGCGCCGAGCGTCACCGTGCGCGAACCGGCCTGACCGCTCGCCGCGAAGGCGCCGCTGTCCGTGACCGTGACGCTCACCGTGATGTCGCCCGCCGGCGCCGGAACCGCGGTCAGCGTGAAGGTCGCCGTGCCGCCCTCGGTCACGGCCGCGCCGCCCGCTATGCTCACCACCGGGGTCGCCGGCGCCGGGGCGTCGTTGTCCTGAATGGTCAGCGTATGGACCGCCGCGCTCCCCACCGTGTAGCCGGCGCCGCCGGTCAAGGTCAGAATCACGGTCTCCTCGCTCTCGTCGTCGCCGTCGTCGATGATCGTCACGGGAATGTTCACGCTGCCCGCGTTCGCCGACACCGCGACCGTGCCGGAACCGGCGATAGTGAAGTCGCCGCCGCTCCCCGCCGTGCCGGCCACGCTGTAGTTCAGCGTGATGGGAGATCCCGGCGCCGGACTCAGGTTAACCGCCACATCGCGCACGCCCGCGTTCTCCGGCGCGCTCTGCGACGCCAGCGCAAAGGACGCGGCCGGGAGGACCGTATCCACAATGTTGAAGTCCGCCAGAGCGTCGGCGCCCGCGGCGGCGCCGCCGCCAAGACCGGTGACCGTGAGCGCGCCGAGGCCGACGATCACCGTCTCCGGGGCCTCCGCCTCGCTGTCCGCCGCCGCCGTCAGCGTGATCGTCACCGATGCGGCGCCCGCGCCCGAAACCGGCCCGGCGAAGGTCACCGTGGCGGGGCCGCTGTCCAAGCCGGCGCAGGTCACGCCGGCGCCGCTGGCGCAGGCCAGCGCGTAGTCCGCGCCGAGGCTTGCCGCGCCGGCAAAGGTCAGCGCCGCCGCGAGGCTCTCGCCGGACGTCAGCCCCCGCCCCAGGCTCAGGGTGAGCGCCTTCTCGCCGCCCTCGGTCACATCGCCCGCCGGACCCGACAGCGTCACCACGGTGGCGTCGTTATCGTTCACGACCACCGTGGCCGAGCCGCTCGTGTTGGCCACCGAGTAGCCGGCGCCGCCCTGGACGGCCGCGGTGAGCGCGCCGTCCGGTTCGTCCACGTCGTCATCGACCGTGGTCACCGTCAGCATCGCCGTGCCGCCCGCGCCGAGCGTCACCGTGCGCGAACCGGCCTGACCGCTCGCCGCGAAGGCGCCGCTGTCCGTGACCGTGACGCTCACCGTGATGTCGCCCGCCGGCGCCGGAACCGCGGTCAGCGTGAAGGTCGCCGTGCCGCCCTCGGTCACGGCCGCGCCGCCCGCTATGCTCACCACCGGAGTCGCCGGCGCCGGGGCGTCGTTGTCCTGAATGGTCAGCGTATGGACCGCCGCGCTCCCCACCGTGTAGCCGGCGCCGCCGGTCAAGGTCAGAATCACGGTCTCCTCGCTCTCGTCGTCGCCGTCGTCGATGATCGTCACGGGAATGTTCACGCTGCCCGCGTTCGCCGACACCGCGACCGTGCCGGAACCGGCGATAGTGAAGTCGCCGCCGCTCCCCGCCGTGCCGGCCACGCTGTAGTTCAGCGTGATGGGAGATCCCGGCGCCGGACTCAGGTTAACCGCCACATCGCGCACGCCCGCGTTCTCCGGCGCGCGCTGCGACGCCAGCGCAAAGGACGCGGCCGGGAGGACCGTATCCACAATGTTGAAGTCCGCCAGAGCGTCGGCGCCCGCGGCGGCGCCGCCGCCAAGACCGGTGACCGTGAGCGCGCCGAGGCCGACGATCACCGTCTCCGGGGCCTCCGCCTCGCTGTCCGCCGCCGCCGTCAGCGTGATCGTCACCGATGCGGCGCCTGCGCCCGAAACCGGCCCGGCGAAGGTCACCGTGGCGGGGCCGCTGTCCAAGCCGGCGCAGGTCACGCCGGCGCCGCTGGCGCAGGCCAGCGCGTAGTCCGCGCCGAGGCTTGCCGCGCCGGCAAAGGTCAGCGCCGCCGCGAGGCTCTCGCCGGACGTCAGCCCCCGCCCCAGGCTCAGGGTGAGCGCCTTCTCGCCGCCCTCGGTCACATCGCCCGCCGGACCCGACAGCGTCACCACGGTGGCGTCGTTATCGTTCACGACCACCGTGGCCGAGCCGCTCGCGTTGTCCGCCGAGTAGCCGGCGCCCGCGCCGAGCGTCGCGGTGAGCGTGCCGCTCGGCTCGTCCACATCGTCGTTGTCCGTATTCACCGTCAGCGTGGCCGAGCCGCCCGTGCCGAGCGTCACCGTGCGCGAACCGGCCTGACCGCTCGCCGCGAAGGCGCCGCTGTCCGTGACCGTGACGCTCACCGTGATGTCGCCCGCCGGCGCCGGAACCGCGGTCAGCGTGAAGGTCGCCGTGCCGCCCTCGGTCACGTCCGCGCCGCCCGCGATGCTCACCACCGGAGTGGACGGCGGGGTCGCCGGCGGGGTCGCCGGCGGGGTCGCCGGCGGCGGATCGTCATCGTCGGCGATGATCAGCGTCACGTCCGCCGGCGCCGTCGCGGCATGGCTGTTGGCCGCCGCCGCCGACACCGTCACCGTCTTGTCCGGCGCGTCCACGGCGTTGTTCACCGCAGTGAACGTCACCGTGCCGGTGCTGTCCGTGGCGCCCGCCGCGATCGTCAGCGTCGTTGCGCTCAGCGTGTAGTCCTCGGCCACAGCCGGGAGCACCGGACTCGCCGACACCGTTACCGTGGTCTCCGCGCTCGAGGCCCGGTCCAGGGTCGCCGTGACCGTGCTCACGCCGCCGTTCTCGGAGATCGAGGACGGCGACAGCGCCAGCGTCACCTGTGGCGTCGCGTCGTCGTCGCTCACAGCCACCGTGGCCAAACCGCCCGCGCCGCTTACCACCGAGTAGCCGGCGCCCGCGCCGAGCGTCGCGGTGAGCGCGCCGTCCGGTTCGTCCACGTCGTCATCGACCGTGGTCACCGTCAGCATCGCCGTGCCGCCCGCGCCGAGCGTCACCGTGCGCGAACCGGCCTGACCGCTCGCCGCGAAGGCGCCGCTGTCCGCGACCGTGACGTTGACCGTGATGTCGGCCGCCGGCGCCGGAACCGCGGTCAGCGTGAAGGTCGCCGTGCCGCTCTCGACCACGGCCGCGCCGCCCGCTATGCTCACCACCGGCGTCTCCGCCAGCGGATCGTCGTCGTCCAGGATGATCAGGATCACGTCCGCCGGCGCTATCACTGCTAACGGGCTAGACACCGTCGCCGACACCGTCACCCTCTTGTCCGGCGTGTCCGTGTTGTCGTTCAGCGCGGTCAGCGTCACCGTGTCGGTGGTTGTCGTCTTCAGCGCACGGATCGTCAGCACCAGGTTGGTGCTCAGCCTGAAATTTCTCGCCGTCGCCGGGGAGTTCGGGGTCACCGACACCGTCACCTTGGTCTCCGCGAACGTGATCGAGGACCGGGTCGCAGTGATAGTGACACGGCCGCCGTTCTCGCTGATCGAAGGCTGCGACAGCACCAGCGTCACCTGTGGTATATTTTCGTCGTCGATGATGGTCACCGTGGCGGTACGGTTCGCGGTATTCACCAGGTAGCCGCTGCCATTTTCGAGGGTCACGGACATCGTGCCGTTCCCGTCGTACTGGTTGTTGTCAACAATTTCCCATTTCACTTCAGCCGTGCCGCTCGAGTCGATCTCAAAGTTGACTGTTCCGCCGGGGTTCGGCGAAACATGCGACGTGTCCGTCACGAACCTGAGCCCCACCTCGACGCTGCTCTCCGGCGCCGGGCTGGCGGTCAGCGTGTAGACGACGTACACGGTCCCGCTCTCGGACTCGTGCGCGTCCGGACCGGCCGCGATGCTCACCACCGGGGTGATGTTCGTGATGGTCAACGTCGCGCTTGACGCCGCCGGCGCGCCGTGGCTGTTGGCCGCCGCCGCCGATATCGTCACCGTTTTGTCATGCGCATCCGTTTCATTGTTCACCCCGGTGATCGTCACCGTGCCGGTGCTGGTCGTGGCGCCAGCCGCGATCGTCAGCGTCGTTGCGTTCAGCGTGTAGTCCCCCGGCACCGCCGGGGACACCGGGCTCGCCGTCAACGTCAACGTCGTCGCCGCGCTCGAGGGCCGGTCCAGGGTCGCCGTGACCGCGCTCACGTCGCCGTTCTCCTTGATCGAGTCCTTCGACAGCATCAGCGTCACCACCGGCGTGGGATCGTCGTCGGTGATGGTCAGGGTCACGTTTGCCGGCGCCGTCGCGCCCTGGCTGTTGGCCGCCGCCGCCGACACCGTCACCGTCTTGTCCGGCGCGTCCACGTTGTTGTTCATCGCGGTGATCGTCACCGTGCCGGTGCTGGACTTCGCTCCAGCCGCGATCGTCAGCGTCGCGCCGTTCAGCATGTAGTCTCCCGACACCGCCGGGGACACCGGGCTCGCCGACACCGTCACCGTCGTCGCCTCGCTCGAGGGCCGGTCCAGGGTCGCCGTGACCGTGCTCGAGCCACCGTTCTCGCTGATCGAGGACGCCGACAGCGCCAGCGTCGCCACCGGCTCGGGGTCGTCGTCGGTGATGGTCAGAGAAATGGCAGTGAGAAAATCATACCCTATTCCCTGAGAGTTCCTCGGACTAAACCCCAAGGTCAGCTTCTTGTCCGGCGCGTCCACTTCGTTGTCCACCCCGGTCAGCGTCGCCGTGCCGGTGGTGGCCCCCGCCGCGATCGTCAGCTCCTTGGGGCTCAGCGTGTAGTCCCCCGACGTCACTTGAAGGGTTACTTCGGTCGCCGCGCTCGAGGGCCGGTCCAGGGTCACCGTGATCGTGCTCACGCCGCCGTTCTCGCTGATCGAGGCCGCCGACACCGCCAGCGTCACCACCGGCATGGGGTCGTCGTCGGTAATGGTCAGGGTCACGTTCGCCGGCGCCGTCGCGCCCTGGCTGTTGGCCGCCGCCGCCGACACCGTCACCGTCTTGTCCGGCGCGTCCGTTTCATTGTCCACCCCGGTGATCGTCACCGTGCCGGTGCTGTCCGTGGCGCCAGCCGCGATCGTCAGCGTCGCGCCGCTCAGCATGTAGTCTCCCGGCACCGCCGGGGACACCGGGCTCGCCGACACCGTCACCGTCGTCGCCGCGCTCGAGGGCCGGTCCAGGGTCGCCGTGACCGCGCTCACGTCGCCGTTCTCCTTGATCGAGTCCTTCGACAGCATCAGCGTCACCACCGGCGTGGGATCGTCGTCGGTGATGGTCAGGATCACGTTTGCCGGCGCCGTCGCGCCCTGGCTGTTGGCCGCCGCCGCCGACACCGTCACCGTCTTGTCCGGCGCGTCCACGGCGTTGTTCTTCGCGGTGATCGTCACCGTGCCGGTGCTGGACTTCGCTCCAGCCGCGATCGTCAGCGTCGCGCCGCTCAGCATGTAGTCTCCCGGCACCGCCGGGGACACCGGGCTCGCCGACACCGTCACCGTCGTCGCCGCGCTCGAGGGCCGGTCCAGGGTCGCCGTGACCGCGCTCACGCCGGCGTTCTCGCTGATCGGGGACGGCGACAGCGCCAGCGTCACCTGTGGCGTCGCGTCGTCGTCGGTGATGGTCAGGACAACGGAAGCAAGGCGATTATGGTTTAGTCCGTGAGGGTTGGTCGCTCGAGCCCGAAACGTCAACTTCCTGTCCGGCGCGTCCACATCGTTGTTCACAGGGTTCACCGTCGTCGAGGCGGTGGTGGCCCCCGCCGTGACCGTCACCGTCTTGGCGCTTAGCAAGAAGCCCACCCCCGACGGCGTAAGGCCATCCACAAACTCGTGAAAGCGTACTTCGGTCGCCTCGCTCGAGGGCCGGTCCAGGGTCAGCGTGATCGTGCTCGAGCCGCCGTTCTCGCTGATCGAGGACGGCGACACCCTCAGACTCGTCGTCGGCGAAGCGTCGTCGTCGGTGATGGTCAGGGTCACGTTTGCCGGCGCCGTCGCGCCCGAGGTGGTGGTCGCCGACACCGTCACCGTCTTGTCCGGCGCGTCCACGTTGTTGTTCACCGCGGTGATCGTCACCGTGCCGGTGCTGGACTTCGCTCCAGCCGCGATCGTCAGCGTCGCGCCGCTCAGCCTGTAGTCTCCCGGCACCGCCGGGGACACCGGGCTCGCCGACACCGTCACCGTCGTCGCCGCGCTCGAGGCCCGGTCCAGGGTCGCCGTGACCGTGCTCACGCCGCCGTTCTCGCTGATCGAGGACGGCGACAGCGCCAGCGTCACCTGTGGCGTCGCGTCGTCGTCGGTGATGGTCAGGGTCACGTTCGCCGGCGCCGTCGCGCCCGAGGTGGTGGTCGCCGACACCGTCACCGTCTTGTCCGGCGCGTCCACGTTGTTGTTCACCGCGGTGATCGTCACCGTGCCGGTGCTGGACTTCGCTCCAGCCGCGATCGTCAGCGTCGCGCCGCTCAGCCTGTAGTCTCCCGGCACCGCCGGGGACACCGGGCTCGCCGTCACCGTTACCGTGGTCGCCTCGCTCGAGGCCCGGTCCAGGGTCGCCGTGACCCTGCTCACGCCGGCGTTCTCGCTGATCGAGGACGCCGACAGCGCCAGCGTCACCTGTGGCGTCGCGTCGTCGTCGGTGATGGTCAGGGTCACGTTTGCCGGCGCCGTCGCGCCCTGGCTGTTGGCCGCCGCCGCCGACACCGTCACCGTCTTGTCCGGCGCGTCCACGTTGTTGTTCACCGCGGTGATCGTCACCGTGCCGGTGCTGGACTTCGCTCCAGCCGCGATCGTCAGCGTCGCGCCGCTCAGCCTGTAGTCTCCCGGCACCGCCGGGGACACCGGGCTCGCCGTCACCGTTACCGTGGTCTCCGCGCTCGAGGCCCGGTCCAGGGTCGCCGTGACCCTGCTCACGCCGGCGTTCTCGCTGATCGAGGACGCCGACAGCGCCAGCGTCACCTGTGGCGACGCGTCGTCGTCGGTGATGGTCAGGGTCACGTTTGCCGGCGCCGTCGCGCCCTGGCTGTTGGCCGCCGCCGCCGACACCGTCACCGTCTTGTCCGGCGCGTCCACGTTGTTGTTCACCGCGGTGATCGTCACCGTGCCGGTGCTGGACTTCGCTCCAGCCGCGATCGTCAGCGTCGCGCCGCTCAGCCTGTAGTCTCCCGGCACCGCCGGGGACACCGGGCTCGCCGTCACCGTTACCGTGGTCTCCGCGCTCGAGGCCCGGTCCAGGGTCGCCGTGACCCTGCTCACGCCGGCGTTCTCGCTGATCGAGGACGCCGACAGCGCCAGCGTCACCTGTGGCGACGCGTCGTCGTCGGTGATGACCACCGTGGCCGCGGCGCCCGCGCCGGAGGCCACCGTGTAACCGGTGCCCGCGCTCAGCGTCGCGGTGAGCATGCCGGTCGGCTCGTCCGTGGTGTCGTTGTTCGTTGTTACCCTCAGCGTGGCCGTGCCGGTCGTGCCGATCGTCACCGTCTTCGCGCCGGTCTGGCCGGCCACCGCGAAGGCGCCGCTGTCCGCGACCGTGACGTTGACCGTTATGTCGCCCGTCGGCGCCGGGGTGGCGGTCAGCGTGAAGGTGGCTGTCCCGCCCTCGCTCACCGCCACGCCGCCCGTGATGCTCACCACCGGAGTGACGTGGGACGCCGCGCGGGCGCTTTCGGTGGCCACCGGGGAGAAGGCGCAGCCCAGCACGAACATGACCAGCGCCTTGCGGGCGGTGCGCAACAGGCCGGATGCCGGTGCGCCCGATGTCCGGCGCACTGAAGTCACACGCGAACTCATCGCGAAACACCACGGGGCAGTGAGTGATTGAAGCGCCTTGAAAGCAGCAAGCGGGCATCTCGGTATCCCATCGCCGCGCGGCGCAGCCGAATGGGGGGAGGGGGGGGGGGGGGGATTTCCGCGCGTACCGTGAATACCTGCGATCACAGGGCCATATTCAATTCCGTAACTAGGCATTTCGAGATTTCCTTTAGGGCCTGTTAAGACTAACGTAATACCTCGATGATGAGAGAAAAGAGGATGAAACCGAGGAAGATCACATCGAGCTTCTCGAAGCGGGAGAAGACTCGCCGGAAACCCTTGAGACGACGGAACAACCTCTCGATTTCGTTGCGTCGCTTGTACATGTGGCGATCGTACTGCCAGGGGTCGACTCGCGTGGACAAGGGCGGCACCACGGGTGTGAATCCCAGAGCCAGAGCCAACTGGCGTGTCTCGTTACCTTCATACGACCGGTCCATGACGAGGGAGAGATTGTCGTGCTGCTGACCAAGGCGATTCAGCAGCTTACGTCCTTCTGGAGCGTCGTGGGCCTGTCCGGGGGAAAGCGAGAAGGTGATAGCCGTTCGAGCATCCGCGGCAACCATATGGATCTTGGTGGTCCAGCCGCCGCGGGATTTGCCGATGGCTTGAGGGCCGTTTTTTTGAGTGCCCCGGTCCCGTCGGGATGGACCTTGACGATGGTGCTGTCCATCGACACCGCCTCGATCTTGATGCGCGCCATCTGCTCCCTCTGTAGGTGCTCGAAGAAGGTGCTCGAAGACCTGGTCCAGCACCCCGTTCTTCGACCAGCGATTCATTCGAGTGTAGATCGTGTGCCAATTGCCGAACCGGGGCGGTAACCCGCGCCACTTGCAACCATGCTCCGCTACATACAAGATTGCGTTGAGCACTTGCCGGTTCGAAAGCCTCACATTACCCCGCTGCACCGGAAGGTACGGCGCTATACGGTCATACTGTCCTTGTGTCAGTTCCATCCCCAAACTACAACATGTTTCCATCATTAGTGTTAACAGGCCCTAGGAGTCTGCGCCGCAGGAAATCTAGGTACCACATATAGTATAATGTTAGGCCAATTGACCACTATATGTAGTATTCAAGGGTCCTTCAGAGCGTTCTGCGGCGCAGACTCCTAGCCCAAAGCTTCAACACTTATACAAGCAATGCAGACTTTATTCAAGATGGGAGCATGATAGCCCCAGGGTCATTTCACGCTGGCTGTCGTGGCTGGACAATCGGGGCGAGGACCTGGGAGCGAGGGCGTCCCGCCCTCGCCGAGGGCAAGATGCCCTCGCTCCTGGGGTGAGCCCTCGCCAAGTGTAGGCTGTCGCCGGCCCTCTCCGGTTTCCTTGGCATCTTGCCGCTAGCGTGAAATGGCCCTGATGATAGCCTCAGGGCCATTTCACGCTACGGTTCCAGCCCCGGGCAGGTCGGTTTAGCGCAGCGCAATCCGACACAGGGCCGCGGGCGGTGCCGGGAGAGGCCTTCGGCTAACCTCGGCCACGGGGAGGCTACACGGAAGCAGCAGGATAGCACGAACTAAACCCCTCTCCCTCTGGGAGAGGGTGGCCGAAGGCCGGGTGAGGGAGCCCGAATAACCCTGGCCGCTGCTATTTTTTGCCGCATCAAAGGGGTGCTTTCATTGGCGCACCCTCACCCCAACCCTCTCCCAGAGGGAGAGGGTGTCGGAGAAGCCGGTGGCGTCGACGTAGGTGGGCCACCATGGAGACGCCAGGATGTGACCAAGCGTGAAATGGTCCTGAATGATAGCCAGAACTTATTTTCACTCGCTACCCCGCAAAGTGAATTTGCAGAGAACACATAAAGTGTCCAGTGAAAGAACACAAGAACTGTCCGGTCGTACAGTTGTCGGTTGTGAAGTCAACCGGGAGGCTGTATGGGCGGCCCTGGGCACGGTCATTTCACGCTACGGTTCCAGCCCCGGGCAGGTCGGATTAGCGCAGTGCAATCCGACACAGGGCCGCGGGCGGTGCCGGGAGACGCCTTCGGCTAACCTCGGCCACGGGGAGGCTACACGGAAGCAGCAGGATAGCACGAACTAAAACCCTCTCCCTCTGGGAGAGGGTGGCCGAAGGCCGGGTGAGGGAGCCCCAATAACCCTGGCCGCTGCTATTTTCTGCCGCATCAAAGGGGTGCTTTCATTGGCGCACCCTCACCCCAACCCTCTCCCAGAGGGAGAGGGTGTCGGAGGAGCCGGTGGCGTCGACGTAGGTGGGCCACCATGGAGGCGCCAGGATGTGACCTAGCGTGAAATGGCCCTGGGGCAGGGCCATTTCACGCTAGCGGCAAGATGCCAAGGAAACCGGAGAGGGCCGGCGACAGCCTACACTTGGCGAGGGCTCACCCCAGGAGCGAGGGCATCTTGCCCTCGCCGAGGGCGGGACGCCCTCGCTCCCAGGTCCTCGCCCCGATTGTCCAGCCACGACAGCCAGCGTGAAATGACCCTGGCCCTGGGGCGGTGCCGCTTGAAAAACCGTGGCCGGGTGTGTTAAATCATTCTCTGTTGGGCGGCGTACCCAAGTGGTTAAGGGAGAGGTCTGCAAAACCTCGATGCGGCGGTTCGAATCCGCCCGCCGCCTCCACATCAGGGATCAGCGCTGCTTCAGCATCTCGTTGAGCAAGTCCCCGTAGCGCTCCATCACGATCCGCCGTTTCAGCTTCATACTCGGGGTCAACTCGCCGGTATCCGTGGAAAAATCCGCCGGTAGGATACGGAAGTCACGAACGGCTTCGTAGGGCGCCAACTCCTTGTTGCGCTCGCGGATTCGTTGTCTGATGTGCGCAACCAGCCGCGAATCCGTCGCCGCCCCCTCGAGGCCCTCCCACCGGACGCCTTCCTTTTCGGCCCAACGACGCACCTCGTTGGAGTCCAGCGTGATCAAGGCCACCAGGTGGCTGCTCTTGTCGCCCCAGACCATGGTCTGGCTGATGAGCGGTTCCTCCCGCAGGTGATTCTCGATCATCTGCGGCGCGATGTTCTTTCCGCCGGACGTTACGATGAGATCTTTCTTGCGGTCGGTGATGCGCAGAAACCCGCCGTCCTCGATCTGCCCCACGTCGCCGGTGTGGAACCAGCCGCCTTCCCCGATCTGCTCCCTGGTGGCGGCGGGGTCCTTGAAGTAGCCCTTCATCACGTTGTCGCCCCGGATCAGGATCTCTCCGTCGTCGGCAATGCGGCATTCCACACCGTCCAGAGGCAGGCCCACCGTGCCGACCCGATAGTGATTCAGCCGGTTCACGTGGGTTACCGTGGAGGTTTCCGTCAAGCCGTAACCCTCCACGATCCACACCCCCAGGGCCTGAAAGAAAACCGCGATGGGTTCCGATAGAGGCGCGCCACCCGAGATGGCCAGACGCAGCCGCCCTCCCATGCCTTGCCTGACCTTCGACAGCACCAGGGTGTCCGCCAGCCGGTGACGGAGCCGCAGCCACGGGCCACAACTTTCACCCTTTCTGGCCCCCTCGTTGTACTGCTTGCCGACGGCCACCGCCCACCGAACGAGGTGTTGGCTGATGGCGCTGCCGCTCTCCACCCGGTTACGGATGCGCCTGTAGACGTTTTCGTACACCCGAGGCACCGAGAACAGCAGCGTCGGCCGGATCGCCTGCAAGTCCGCCGACAATGTCTCGATGGAACGCGCGAACGCGCACACGTAGCCTCGGGCCACCGTCACGAAATGCTCCAGCCGGCCGAATGAATGGGCAAGAGGGAGAAACTGCAGCGTCACGTCGTCCTCACTGACGGGCATGGCCGCCAGGGAGGACGCTATGGTGAACAGGTAATGGCCATGGGTGGTGAGCACGCCCTTGGGCTCGCCGGTGGTGCCGGATGTGTAGATGATGGTGAGGTCGTCCTCGGGTTCCAGGGTCGCGGCCAGCTCACGGAACGACCCGGGGTGCTCGCGCCCGTAGTCCCGCCCCAGCTCCTTCAACCGATCCAGGGAAACCAGGTCCGGCTCCGTGTCGAAGTCGGGTGCGTCCGATGCCGAAGGCGGGTCCAGGAGCACGGTGGTCCTGACCGCCGTCATGGCCGGCGCCGAGGCACGGAGCCTGTCCAAGGATGCCCGTGACTCCACCACCAGGGCCACGGCCTCCGAATGCTCGATGATGTGATGGATTTGCGCGGGCGTGCTGGAAGCGTAGAGCGGCACGGTCAAGGCGCCGATGCAGATATTCGCCCAGTCCAGCAGGCACCACTCGACGCGGTTGGCGGTGTACAAGGCGACCCGATCGCCCTTCTTCACGCCCGCCGCCACCAGCCCCAGGGCGATGCTCTCGACCTCGGCGGCGGCCTCCGCCCAAGTTTGGCCGCACCACTCGCCGTCGCGCCAGAAACGGTACAGGAGACGGTCCTGCCGCGCGTCCGCCTGAGACAGGAAAAGATCCGCAAGACTCCGGTAAGCCATGTCCGCACTATAGCACAAAGGGCTCATCTCATCCCGCTCCGGCGCCGGCGGCCGGTCAGCCTTCAAAAAACCGGCGAATTTGCGTGCAAACGTACTGCTGTTGCACCAACGTCAGCTCCGGGTAGATGGGCAGGGCCAGCGAGGATTGCGCGGCCGCCTCGGCTTCCGGAAAATCCCCCTGGCGGTAGCCCAGGGATGCGAAGCATTCCTGCAAGTGCAGGGGCAACGGGTAGTAGATCTCGGTGGCGACGCCGCGGTCCTCCAGAAAGGAACGCATGCGGTCCCGCTCCGGCGAGCGGACGACGAACTGGTTGCAGGCGTGGCCCGGACAGTCCTGGGGCAAGATGAGGCGTTCCGCCGGCGCCGCCTCGGCAAGAAGCTCGCGGTACCGTCGAGCGTTTTCACGGCGGGCATCGCTCCACTCCCGGATGTGTCTGAGCTTCACGCGGAGAACCGCGGCCTGAAGGCTGTCCAGCCGAAAGTTCCCGCCCACCAGCCGGTGATAGTACTTGGGCGCCTCACCGTGAACCCGGAGCATCCGAATCCGCCGGGCCAGAGCTTCGTCGTCGGTGATCACCATGCCACCGTCGCCGAACGCGCCCAGGTTCTTGCTGGGGTAGAAGGAAAAGCAGCCTGCCGAGCCCACGGTGCCGGCGTACCTGCCCTTGGCGTCGGTAGCGCCGAAAGACTGCGCCGCATCCTCGACCACCGCAACACCCCGTTTCCCGGCCATCTCCAGGAGCGGGTCGAGATCCATGCAACGGCCGAAGAGATGGACGGGCATGATCGCCCGGGTGCGGGGGCTCATGCGCGCCGCCACCGCCGCGGGATCCATATTGAAGGTGTCCGGCTCGATGTCGACGAAAACCGGCCGCGCCCCCACCCGTGCGATGACGCCGGCGGTGGCGAAAAACGAGTACGCGGTGGTGATCACCTCGTGGCCGGGGCCGATCTCCAGCGCCGTCAACGACGCCAGCAACGCGTCGGTGCCGGACGAGACGCCGATGGCGAAACGCGCCCCGGTATGGGCGGCGATTTCCTTCTCCAGTTCCGTGACCTCGGGACCCAGAATGAAACGCTGTGAGGCACAGACCCTCAGGATCGTTTCCTGAATCTCCTCCCGTATGGTTTCATACTGAGCCTTCAGGTCCAACAATGGCAATTTCATGGCATTCATTCGTCCGGGTTCCGCCTCATCCGGCCACGGTTACACGGTTGATGCGGTACCGGGGACTTGCTCCGAGAACCAGTGGCCTGTAGGGTACGAACCGCGAGTGTCCTGTCCGGTTAATACGCATGGCAATCTGCTGGTCTTTTTCGCCGTCGGCTGCGTTGCTCTTCCTCGCGTGGTGCACGCCACTGCTCGTCATCGCGCCTTGCCGACAACGAAAAATCCTGCGCATCTTACCATGCGTATTAACCGGACAGGACACTAGCCATGATGCCCCAAATCCGTAATTTCCGCGAGTGTTGACATGACAAAGGCAGTCGGATTGACCGGCGGCATCGCCACCGGGAAGAGCACCGTCTCAACCATCCTGAGCGATCGGGCCGCCATCGTCGATGCCGACCGGTTGGCGCGTGAAATCGTCGAGCCGGGTCAGGAGGCATGGCGCGAAATCGTCGAGCTTTTCGGCCGTCAGGCGCTCGGGGAAGACGAAACCCTCGATCGCGCGTACCTTCGCAATATCGTGTTCCGGGATCCGGCGAGCCGCAAGCGTCTGGAGGCCATCACGCATCCCCGCATCCGAGCCTTGGCGAGGGAACGCATCGTCGAGCGCTCCCGAAGCGCCGAGTTCGTCATCTACGACGCGCCGCTCCTGTTCGAAGCGAAAATACATCACTGGCTCCGTCCCGTCATGCTGGTGGCGTGCGCGCCGGCCATCCAGGAGCAGCGGCTGCGTCAACGGGACGGACTCGGCGACGCCGACGTCGAAAGGCATCTCAAGGCACAGATGCCGCTGACGGAGAAGCGCCGGCTGGCCGACTTCGTCATCGAGAACGACGGCACCCTCGCGGACCTCGAAAACGCCGTAGCCACGGTCTGGGAAGCCGTCGTGGCTACTTCGCCCGCTCGATATATTTTCCTTCTGAAGGATCCACCCGAATCCGGTCACCGATCTGGATGAACGGGGGCACCTGGACGGTCACCCCGGTTTCCAGCCTGGCGGGCTTGTAGGACGCCGAGGCGGTGGCCCCTTTCATGGAAGGCTCGGTCTCCACCACTTCGAGTTCCACGGCCGAAGCCATGCCCACACCCACCGGGCTGCCCTCGAACAGGTCCACGTTCACGAGGTGCGTCGGCAGGAGATACGGCAGGATGTCGCCCACCTCCTCGGACGAGAACTCCGTCTGCTCGTAGCTCTCGGTGTCCATGAACGTATGGCGGTCGTCCTCCGCGTAGAGGTACTGCATTTCGCGGCTCTCCAGGGTTGCCCGGTCGACCCTGTCGTCGGAGCGGAACTTGTGTTCGGTGCCCGCCCCGGTCCGCATGTTCTTGAGCTTCGTCTGCATGAAACCGTGGCCCTTCCCGGGGGTGAGATGCTTGACCGCGGTGACTCGGTAGAGGCTTCCCTCGTAGATGATGATCATGCCGTTCCGAAGCTGTATCGCGTTGATCATGTGCTGGCTTGTCCTTTCCTGAAACACTTGATTGACGCCGCTACCGGCGCCGGTTGTTCCGGTTGTAGGGGCGGGTTTCAAACCCGCCCGTTCAGCAATCCGCGCCGCCGACGCGCCTCCCCTCAGCCCAGGGGCCAATCCAGCGCCCTGCCGCCGAGAAGATGGAAATGAATGTGATAGACGCTCTGGGCCGCGTCCGGACCACAGTTTACAACAAGGCGGAACCCGCTCTCGGACAGGCCGTTTTCCGTCGCAAGTTGCCGGGCCACCTCCATGGCGTGCCCCAGAATCTCGCCGTCTCCGGCCTCGATCTCCATGACGCTGGCGATGTGCTTGCGGGGGATGATCAAAAGATGCACCGGCGCCTTGGGATCGACGTCCCTGAAAGCGAGCACCGATTCGTCACGGTAGACGATATCCCCGGGAATCGCCCCGCTCGCGATCCCGCAGAACAGACATTCAGCCACTTTCCGGTTACCTCCCGTCAGTCGTCTTCGGGACAGAAAGCCCTGACCGTAACCCCGTCCACCTTCAACGGGACCTTCTGAAGCCATGCCCCGAAACAGGGCCCCCAAAGACATTCACCGGTGGTGGGCTCGTAGAGCGCGCCATGGTTGGCGCACAACAGGTAGCGTTCGTCTTCCGTGAAGAACTGGTTGTCCACCCAATCCAATGGCAGGGGGACGTGACGGCAGCGGTTCACGTAGGCGAACAACTCTCCCTTGAACCCGAGCACGAAGCCTTCCAGGCTTTCGCCGCGGCAACGGAGCGTGAATTTCCGGCTCGTGCCGTCGGGGAACTCCTCCGTGCGGCCGATCCGCTTGCCTACAGGACGTCTTGCCATCGAATTCAGTCCGCCATCTCGCGCAGGAAGGACAGATCTCCCGCCGGACAACGTACAACGATCTCACCGTGGTCCACAACCACGGGGAGAGCGTGAAGCGCGAGCCCCTTGCAAGGACCCTCCACGCACATGCCGGTGTCGGGCTCGTAGACGGCGCCGTGGGTTGCGCACATCAGGTGGCTGCCATCCTCGGTAAAGAACTGGTAGCGGACGAAATCCAGCGGCGTGACCATATGGCGGCAACTGTTGATGTAGGCACGGAACTGTCCCCGGTGGTTGATGACAAAACAGTCGATTCGGTGTTCGCCGCAGATCAGCCAGAACTTCTTGACGGCCCCGGCAGGCACTTGGTCGACCCCGGCCACCGCCTTGCCGCCGGAACGCGCCCCCTGCACCATGTGCGCTCGATCGCGCCTGAAACGGAGCCGGCGCACCACCAGCGCCACGAGATAAACGCTGCAGAACAGGGCCGATGCGTAAAGGGTCAGTTCCATGACGTGGAGTGCGCCCGCGCGGGCGGCTGTTGGTTCCCGCCGCCTTTGCGACAGGACGTCAGTTCGATTCGGTGGGTTTCTCGCCGCTCTTCCGGATGCGTTCCACGTCGTCCGGGGTCTGCCGCTCGTTGATTCCCATGACCTTCAGCAGGTCATTGGTCATGTCCGCGGTCAGGCGGTCCCGCACGCTGCCGCGGCCGTCCGGGTTGGCTTTGAGAAACCGCATGATCTTCTCCGGCCGGACCCCGGTTTCTTCCATGTGGTCCAGCAACTCGCTGAAGCCCACCTGGCCCCCGTAGGTCCCGACCTTCTCCTCCAGTTTACGGCAGTCCTTGCAGTTCCGGGCCCAGATGCCCGCACGTTCACCACAGTAGATGCAGTTCGCCATGTTCCCCGCGCTCCTACGAAGCCGGCAGGCGAGCCAGCAGGGCCTGTATCCTCGTGTTGGAGGTGTGGCTTCCGGCCACGAGTTGCTGGAACACCGGCTCCCGCCGGTTGAAGACCGGCCGCTCCCCGTTCCCCGTCATCGTACGGCCGCCGGCCTCCTCTACGATGACGATGCCGGCGCACACATCCCATTCCTTGACCCGGCGGAAAGTCATGGTGGCGTCCGCATCCCCGCGCGCCACCGAAGCCAGGCGGTAGGCAATGCTGCCCATGGACTCGAGCACGAACTCCCGGGCCATCTCTTCCAGGCGCCGGCGCGGTTCGGCCCGGCTGATGAGCAGGCGGGGACGCCCGCCGTCCCCCGGAGGACTTACCTGTATCGGCTCGCCGTTCAGCCGGGCGCCGCCGCCCCTCACCGCGTCGAACAGTTCCCTCCGGAGCGGGTGATAGATCACCCCCAGCACCGGAGACCCGTTCACCGCGAGCCCGATGGAGACGCAGAACTCCGGTACCCCCCGAATGAACTCCCGGGTGCCGTCCAGCGGATCCACGATCCACACCCGGCTCCGGTCCAGCCTCTTGGGGTCGTCGGCGTCTTCCTCCGAGAGCCACGCGTCATCCGGGAATCGCCCGGCCAGAATCTCGCGGATGGCCCGGTTGGCATTGAGATCGGCGGTGGTTACCGGATTGCCGCGGGACTTCTCCTTGACCCGGTAGTCGCCTTGGTAGAGCCCCGCGATGATGCCGCCCGCCTCCCTGGCCGCCCTCTCCGCCGCCCGCAGTTCCTCCGCGAATGGCGCCGGTGCGCTGGACAAAGATTGCTCCATGGGTTCATAATGCTGTTGTGCCATCCATTTAAGTATAGCCGATACTCGGAAAATTCGCGAAAAGTGATACCTCCCGGATCCGTCACAAGGCCCAAGGCAGTCTTCCTGGACGCCGCCGGCACCCTCTTCGAATCCACCCGACCCGTTGCGGCCACCTATGCGGAACTGGCGCTGCGATACGGCAAGAACGTCCCCTTCGACGAAGTCTCCCGGCGTTTCCGCGACTGCTTCGCCACCGCGCCGCCCATGGCGTTTCCCGGTTCGGACGGCCAACGGCTGGAGGCGCTGGAGCGGGCCTGGTGGCGCGAGGTGGTGTGGCGCATCTTCGAGCCCACGGGGCCTTTCCCCCGTTTCGACGGCTACTTCGGCGAACTCTTCGCCTACTTCGCCCGCCCCGACTCCTGGGTGCTCTACGATGACGCGCGGGCGACTCTGGAGGCCCTGAAAGCGCGCGGCCTGATCCTGGTGATGATCTCGAACTTCGACTCGCGGGTGCTGAAGATCATCCGCGGGCTGGGAATCGCGGACTACTTCGACTCGGTGTTCATCTCGAGCAGCGCGGGATTCGCCAAGCCCGAGGCGGGAATCTTCCGTCTGGCTCTGGAGCGCCACGGCATCACCCCGGACGAGGCCATACACGTGGGTGACAGCCCGGAAACCGACGTCGAGGGGGCGCTGCGCGCCGGCGTCCGGCCCGTGCTGCTGGACCGGCGCGGCGACGCGCGCCACGAAGGCGCCCTCCGCATCGACGGACTCCACGAGTTGATGAGCCTGTTATAGTCGTCTAAATTGCTGGTACTCGGTACTGAACTGTTCATCTGACTGGAGGTCATATCATGGCGGTCATCGACGCAGACGCGCACGTGCTGGAGACCAACCGGACCTGGGAGTACATGGAGGGAGCGGAAAAGGCATTTCGCCCCCAGATCGTGACTGCCAACGACGGTACCGGAGACACAGGCGAATACTGGCTGGTGGACGGACGGCTCCACGCCAAGTCGGACAACGTCGGCCAGGATACTCCGGAAGAGTCCCGCGAGATGTCTGACGTGACCTCTCGTCTGCGGCATATGGACGAGATGGACGTATGGGTGCAGGTGCTCTATCCCACCATCTTCCTGCGCCCCGTCACGGACAAGCCGGAAGTGGAGATGGCGCTGTTCAAGAGCTACAACCGCTGGTTGTGCGACATCTGGAAGGCGAGCCGGAACCGGCTCCGGTGGGCCGCAGTGTTGCCGCTGATGAGCATGGAGGAGTCGCTGAAAGAGCTGGAGGAGGTTCTGCAATACGGCGCCTGCGGCGTCTTCGTCCCCGGCCTCATCGGCGACCGGCGTCTCAGCGACCCCTACTTCACCCCCCTTTACGAGGCCTTGAGCGACGCCAACGTGCCCCTGTGCGTCCACTCTGCCACCGGCAGCTTCACCCAGCACGACCTCTTCTTCGACGAGCCCGGCTTCAACAAGTTCAAGCTCGCGGTGGTGGGCTCCTTCCACACGGTGATCTGGGACCGCGTTCCGGAGCGGTTTCCGAGGCTACGAATCGGCTTCATCGAGGTCAGCGCGCAATGGGTCCCCTACGTGTTCCACGACCTCGCCAAGCGCTTCAGGCAGAAGCGCGGCATCGAGCTGTCTCGCAGCCTGCTCAAGGACAACCGCATCTTCGTTGGCTGTCAGACCGATGACGATCTCGACTACGTGCTGGAATACACCGGCGACGACACCATCGTCATCGGCACGGACTACGGCCACCGCGACACCTCCAGCGAGATCGAGGCGCTGCAGAAGCTCAGGGACGACGGCAAGGTGAGCCCCGCATCGGTCGCCAAGATCCTGGACGACAATCCCCGGGCCCTTTACGGCTTCTAACCCCAGGCTCGAAAGAGTAGGACGGCGCAAATGGAGCAGCGTAGGATTCCGTATGCTCCCACGCCGGTCCGTCCTTCGACTTCGCTCCGCTCGCGCTCCGCTACGCTCAGGACGAACGGAGTGCTTGTCCACCACCGTTTCCGCACCGTTCGTCCTGAGCGTAGCGGAGCGCGAGCGGAGCGAAGTCGAAGGACAGGCCGTTTCGGAGTGCACATCAACCACCGTTTTCACGACCGTTCGTCCTGAGCGTAGCGGAGCGAAGTCGAAGGGCGCGACCGGTGAAAAGGCAGCATCATGGCAAATCGTCAGTTGAAATACGTCGGCAACAACACCCGCAGGGTCGATGGCGTCGACAAGGTCACGGGCCGGGCCAAGTACACCGGAGACCTGGAGATTCCCGGCATGCTGTACGGCTACGTGCTACGCAGCCACCATCCCCACGCGCTCATCGTGAGCATCGACACCGCCGCGGCCGAGAGGCTGCCGGGTGTGGCCGGCGTGCTCACCGGCCGGGACGTCGCCGACCTGGATCCGCACTACAGCGGCCGCCCGCTGATCGCGTTGGAACGGGCCCGTTACGCGGGCGAGCCGGTGGCGGTGATAGCGGCCGAGGATCCCCTCACCGCGGAGCAGGCGGCCGCCGCGGTTGACGTGGTCTACCGGGAGTTGCCTTCCGCGGTGGGCCTCGACGCCGCGTTGGCCCCGGACGCGCCGCTGGTGCACGAGGACCGGAGCGGGAACATCTGCGGACACGAGCAGGTGAGACGCGGCGACGCGGCCGAGGGCTTCGCGCAATCCGACCACATTTTCGAGCACCACTTCACCTTCCCGATGATCTACCACTACACCATGGAGCCCCACGGCGTCATCGCGGACTACCAGGAGGACGGTATCACCCTGTGGTCGTCGGCGCAGCACCCGTTCCTGGTCCAGGCCGACCTGGCGCGGATCTTCGGGTTTCCCGCCAGCAAGGTCAGCCTGAACGTCCCCTACCTGGGCGGCGGCTTCGGCGGCAAGTCCTACGCCAAGATCGAGCCCCTGGTGGTGGCGGCCTCGCGCAAGATGGGGCGTCCGGTGCGGGTGTGCCTGTCGGTGCCGGAAGCCATGCTCACGGTGCGGCGCCACAGCGCCAAGATACGGCTGAAGACCGGCGTCAAGCAGGACGGGACGATCATGGCGCGGGAGGCCGAGATCTACCTGGATACCGGCGCCTACATGGACAACGGCCCCCAGGTGGCCGGCCGTGCCGCCACGCGAATACTCGGGCCCTACCGCATCCCCCACATCCACACCGATGCCTACGCGGTCTACACCCACGCCGGCGGCGCCGGGTCCTTTCGCTCCATCGGCGGTCCCCAGTCCATCTTCGCCGGCGAGAGCCAGATGAACATGATCGCCGCGAGCCTCGGGATGGACCCGGCGGAGCTCCGGCTCAAGAACCTGCTCGAGCGCGGCGAGGTGCTACGCCCGGGGCTGCGCGCCCTGGACGTCAATCTGGCCGGAACCCTGAAACGCCTGCTGAGTGCCAGCCAGTGGAAGAAGCGCTCCGGCAAGACCCGGGCGCCCGTGGGAATGGCCTGCGGCATGACCAACGCCGGCGGCCAGCCCATCACCGTGGCTATGGTAAGGCTTCAGGCGGACGGCGCCGCCACCATCATGGCCGGCAGCACCGAGATGGGGCAAGGCGTCCGGACCGTGTTGTCTCAGTTCGTGGGCGAGGAGCTGCAGCTCCCGCTGGAGCGGATTCGGATGACCGGAGCGGACACCGCCATCACCCCCTACGACCGCTCCACCGGCTCCAGCCGTTCCACCACCCTCATGGGCCGGGCGGTGCAGGCCGCGGCCCGGGACATAAAGCGCCAACTCCTGAAGATCGGCGCGGGGGTGTACGGCGTGCGCCCGAACCAGATCCGGCTGATGGACGGCGCGCTGGTGTGCGGCGAGGCCCGGATGACCTTCGCCGAGGTGTTGGAGAAACGGTTCGGCGCCGCGGCCGGCGAGCTCATCGGCACCGGCACCGTCGGACCCGAGATCATCAAGGACGTCCTGCCGGTGGTGTGGGAAGTGGGCATGGGCGCGGTGGAGCTGGACCTCGACCGGGAGACCGGCGCCATCTCGGTGGCCGACTACCTGTCCGTGGCCGACGTCGGCAAGGCCATCAATCCCATCCAGTGCGAGGGCCAGGAAGAAGGCGCCGCCATGATGGGCATCGGCCATGCCCTGTTCGAACAGATGGTCTACGAAGGCGGCCAGCTCATCAACTCCACGCTGGTGGACTACCGGATCCCGTCCTTCTCGGACATGCCCCGGGGTTTCCACACGGTGCTGGTGGAGAACGGTGACGGCCTCGGCCCCTACGGCAGCCGCGGCATGGGCGAAGGAGGCATCTTCTCGGTTGCGCCGGCCATCACCGGCGCCCTGGCTCATGCTACCGGGGCGGAGATCTGCGACCTTCCGCTGACGCCGGAGCGCGTCTGGCGCGCGTTGCGGGACGCCGACGGAGAGCACGGCGGATGAAGATCAAGGAGCGCTTCGGCCAGGAACAACCACTCTTCTCCTTCGAGTTCTTTCCGCCCAAGGATGACCGCGGCGTCGACGCGTTGTTCGAGACGGTGGCCAACCTCAAACCGCTGGGGCCGGCTTTCGTCTCGGTCACCTACGGGGCCGGCGGCAGCACCCGCGAGAAAACGGTCGCCATCACTCAAAGGATCAAGCGTGAAACCGGCATCGAGGCCATGGCCCATCTCACCTGCGTGGGGCACAGCCGGGACGAGATCGGAGAGCTGCTGGACCAGTACGAGGACGCCGGTATCGAGAACATCATGGCGCTGCGGGGCGACCCGCCGCGGGGGGACGCGACGTTCGTCCCCCACCCCCAGGGGTTCTCGCACGCCGATCAGCTCATCGCCTTCATCCGCCAACGCAAGGACTTCTGTATCGGCGGCGCCGGCTACCCCGAGATGCATCCCGAGGCGCCGAGCCCCGAGGAGGACCTGCACAACCTCAAGCGGAAGATCGACTCGGGCTGCGACTTCGTCGTGACCCAGCTCTTCTTCGACGAGCACGACTACTTCGAGTTCGTATCGCGGGTACGGTCGGAACACATCGATACGCCCATAATCCCCGGCGTCATGCCCGTCACCAACACCGCTCAGATCAAGCGCTTCACGCAGATGTGCGGCGCCCGGATCCCGGACTCCCTGCTGGTGAAGCTGGACGCTGCGGCGGGCGACCCCGAGGCGGTCGTCGAGGCCGGCATCGAGCACGCCACCCGACAGTGCCGCGCCCTGCTCGAGGGGGGCGCGCCGGGGATCCACTTCTATACCCTCAACCGCTCTCTCTCGACGCGAACGATCGTCGCCAATCTCAAGTAAGCCTGACCTGCATGGCGGTCTGCCGGCGGTTCTACAGTTGGGTAGGTGGGAGCTTGCCGGTCTGTGTAAACCCTTCGAGCAGACCCTCAAGGCGTGCCATCCGTTCGCGCAAGTTGGCGACGTCCCTGTTCGCCACAAAGGCGATTCTTTCCTCGTTCGAACCGGCAACACAAAAACGTCAAAGGGCCGGGAGCATGTACTCCCGGCCCTTTGATCCAAACTGAAACAAAGCCTCTAGGCTTCGATGATGTGGCGCCACTTGTCGAACACCTTCTTCTTGAGCTCGGGTGTCGACTCGGCCACGGGCGGAAAGTCCTTCATCCATTCGAACGGCCGGGTAGCGTCGATGATGGCGCGGGAGTTGAAGCCCTTCTTGCCGGGCTCGATGCGCGGGTCGAGGGGTCCGCTCCAGCAGCGGCGCAGAATGTCGATGGAGTCCACGGGGTCGGAACGCGTGGCCAAGGCCCAGAGCACGTCGAAGGTCTTGGTGGGATCGATATCGTCGTCCACCACGATGACGTAACGCCCGAGATAGGCCCCGGCGTGCACCTGCGAGGCCACCATGCCGGCCTGGCGCGCGTGACCCGGATAGCGCTGCTTGATGGAGATGATGTTCAGCAGACGGCCGCCGCCGGCCTCGTTGCACCAGACGCCCTTGATGTCGGGCACGCCGGCCTTCTCCACCTGATCCCAGATAAGGGCCGCCTTCACCATGCACTTCGCGATGGAATAATCCGAAGGCGGACGCCCGGGTCGGGCCGCGGTGAGAATCGGGTTGTTGCGGTGATAGATGCGTTGCACCCGGATCAACGGCTCCGGGCGGCTGTTGCTGGCGTAGTAGCCGGTCCACTCGCCGAACGGCCCTTCCGTTTTCCGCTCGTCGGGGTCCATGAAACCCTCGATGACGATCTCGGCGTGGGCCGGGAACGGCAGCCCGGTCACCTCTCCGTTGATGACATCGATGGGGTGCCCCTTGAGCCCGCCGGCGTAATCGTACTCGGACACGCCATAGTCCACCTCGTTGCCGGACACCATGAACAGCACCGGGTCCTGGCCGACGCAGACGATGACGGGGCACTTCTCGCCCCGGTCGAACCACTTGTCACGCTGGATGCGGCCGTGCTTTCCGGGCGAGATGTACACGTTCATGCTCTTCTCGTCCTGCACCATGCCACGATAGGTGCCGAAATTGACCCAGCCCTCGTCCGGGTCCTTGGTCACCACCAGGCAGCCGGTGCCGATGTAGCGGCCGCCGTCCAGCTCGTGAATGAAGGGAACCGGGAACTTGAGCAGGTTGATGTCGTCGCCCTTGAGCACGTTCTCCATCACCGGGCCGGTGTCCACCACGCGGTGCGGTATCGGGTTGTGCTGCGAGATCTTCGTGCGGGTGGCCCGCACCAGATCCAGGTCCGTGAAGTCGAGGGGCAGGCCCAGCGCCAGCGCCATGCGCTTGAACGAGGCGTTCTGGGCGAACAGCACCCGGAAACCCTCAGGGTAGTCCTTGATCTTGTCGTAAAGCACCGCGGGGACCGGTCCCTTGCTTCCCTGGGCGATGAGCTCCGAGAGGGTTCCCATCTCCAGATTCCAGTCCACCCCGTCGATCTTCTTCAGTTGCCCGAAGCTCTCCACGATCTCCAGCCACTCCCGCAAATCGTTGTAGGTGGGTGTTCCCTCGGCTCTGAACTCTTTCTCAGCGATCTTTGTTGCCTCTACTGCAGCCATAGAATACTGGCTCCTTCCTTCGATATTCTCTCGTCATTCCGGGGCGATATCTCAATGTTTATACCGGCCCCTGTCGAATATTGCCAGCCCGGCACTAGTGTGGTGTCTCACAAATACGGTTATGAAGATGCGAGGGGATTTTGGTTGTCGGCAAGGCGCGATGACTTGTAGGGGCGGGTTTCAAACCCGCCCGTGTGGCCAACACCACGCGAGGAAGAGCAACGCAGCCGACGGCCAAAAGGACCCGCAGATTCATAAGCGTATTTGTGAGACACCACACTAAACACGAACACTAGTCTCCCAGCATGGTGTCGTCCATGCCTTCCGTGTCGTCCGCCGGCAATCCGTTGCAGTTTTCCGGGTCAAGCGTCAGATAGATGTCGGCGCCCACGGGGACGGCGTTGGAGGGGTGGGTGTGCACGCGGATCAGTTGCTCCCGCACCTTGACCTGGCAGTGGTACGCGTCGCCCATGAAGACAGCGTCGTGAAGCTTCCCGTGCAGCACGTTCGCGTTCGTCACCGGCGCCTCCGACGCTACCTTGATGTTCTCCGGACGAACCGAGATCGCGGCCCTGGCGCCTTTTTCCATGGGCACCGCGGGAACGAACGCGAGCATGCCGAACTCGGTATCGAGCCGGCCGGGGTCGGAGTTGGCGCCGGTCTCCACCACATTCCCGTTGATGAGATTGGTCAGACCCAGAAACGTGGCGGTAAATTTGCGCTTGGGCCTGGCGTAGAGCTGGTGTGGCTCCCCCACCTCGATCAGCTTGCCGCCGTGCATGACGGCGATCTGATCGGAGATGGCCAGGGCCTCGGCTTGATCGTGGGTGACGTAGATGGTCGTGATGTTGACGCGCCGTTGGAGCGCCTTGATCTCGTAGCGCATCTGCTCCCGGAGCTTGGCGTCAAGGTTGCTGAGGGGCTCGTCCAGCAGCATGACCTTGGGCTCGTTGATCAGCGCCCTGGCGAAGGCCACCCGCTGTTGCTGCCCGCCGGACAGCTTGGGGGCCGGGCGGTCTCCGAGCCCGGCGAGGCCCACCACCTTGAGAACATCTTCGACCCGAGTCCGAACCTCCGATTTGGGGCGGCGCCGGATGGTCAGGGGATAACCGACATTCTCCGCAACGGTCATGTGCGGCCAGATGGCGTAGGACTGGAACACCATGCCGATGGGCCGGTGGTTGGGCGGTACGTAGGCGCCGCCCCTGGAGTCGAACACGTGTTTCTCGTCAATGTCGATGGTCCCGCTTTCCGGCCGCTCCAGCCCGGCAACGCAGCGCAGCGTGGTGGTCTTGCCGCAGCCGCTGGGACCCAGGAAAGTGTAGAGCGAGCCTTCGGGGATTTGGAGCGAAACCCCCTTGAGTACGTGAACCCTTTCGGGCCCCTCCCCGAAGTATTTCTCGAGGCTATTGATCTCGACCATGACTCTGTCGTCGTTCACCGGTAACCTCCGTCACGAACCGCGCCCGCCGAGGATGGTCCCAGGGGGCCGGGCGCATGGGGTGTACACTCCCGGGCCGACACTGGAATGAGCCAGCTATCGCACACAAGTCGAGGAATTTCAACCTCACGCGGACGGCGTACACGAGCCCGTGACACCCGCGAGAACGGGCCGACGATGCGGCCGAGAGGGTTGAGACACCCGGCGTTTGATATGAGTGGACCCCCGAGAATGATGAGGGTTGATTTTGCGCGTGATTTTTCATAAACAATGGCGTTCATGCTTGGCGACCGGGTTCTACCCCGGTCTCGAATCAGGCCCAGGGAGGCCACGACCAAAGGCACGTTCATCAGACAGGCACCGATTGTCGATGAACCCGGAAGGGAGAATTCATGAAAGCAGACCTGGTAATCAAAAATGGCACGGTTGTAACACCCGAGACCACTTTCGACGGGGGTGTGGCCATTCACGACGAGAAGTTCGTGGCCATCGGTACGAACGATTCGCTTCCCGAGGGTATCAAAGAAATAGATGCAAAGGGCAAGCATATTCTGCCCGGGCTGATCGACGGCCACGTTCACTTCCGTGAGCCGGGCCTGACCCACAAGGAAGACTTCGGCACCGGGTCCCGTGCAGCGGTCTGCGGTGGAATCACCTTCGTGGTAGACATGCCGAATACGATCCCGCCCGTTACCCATCCGGAACAGGTGGAAGAGAAAAAAAAGCTGGCCGAGGAGAAGTCCCTGATCGATTTCGCGGTGCTGGGCGTCGTGGTGCAGACCAACGCGGATCAGATTCTACCCATGGCCCGGGTCGGGGCGGTAGGATACAAGATCTTCTTCGGCGAGACTATCGGCAACCTGCCCTTCCCGGATGACGGCGTGTGCCAGGACGTGTTTCAGAACATCACCGAATCCCGCCTGCCGTTGTCCATTCATGCCGAGAATCGCCAGATCATGTATCACCACCTGAACCGGGTCAAGGAAGAGGGCAAGACCGAGGCCGTCAACTGGGAGGCTACACGCCCGTATCTGTGCGAAGCCGAATCGGTGCACCACGCCATCTTTTTCGCCGAGACCTTCGGCACCAAACTCCACGTGCTGCACATGAGCTCCAAGCAGTCGGCTCAGCTCGTACGCGACGCCAAAGCCCGGGGGCTCAGAGTCACCGCCGAGACGGGTCCCCACTATCTCTTGCGTGAACCGAACGACATGAATGAGGTGGGTTCGCTGCTCAAGATGAACCCTCCCGTACGAACCCGAGACCACGGTGAAGCCTTGTGGGACGGTCTCCTGAACGGATACGTGGACATGATCGCGACGGACCACTCGCCGCATACCCTGGAGGAGAAAGGCTCCGACGTATACGGCAAGATGTTGAAGCCCGCCATATGGGACTGCATTTCCGGGTTTTGCGGCGTTGAGACCGGTGTTCCCTTGATGCTCACCGAAGTGAACAAGGGACGCATGAGCCTCAACCACTACGTGAAATTGGTGACGGAAAATCCGGCCAAGGTATGGCAGGTCTATCCGCGGAAAGGAGCCCTCCGAGTGGGATCCGACGGCGACGTGACCATCGTGGATATGGAAAAGGAAGGCACCATCGACGTCAACAAGCTGCACAGCAAGAACAACCCTTCTCCGTGGCACGGTTGGAAAGTGAAAGGAATGCCCGTGACAACCATCGTGCGAGGCCATGTTCAGATGCAGGATGGCGAGCCCGTGGGCGAGCCCATCGGCCGCATGGTGGTTCCGACACCCGACTGACGCGCCGGCAGGGAGAAGCATGAAACGCACCGAGCCGCTGGAATTCCATCAGCCGACGACCCTCGCGGAAGCCACGAGGATCATGCTGGACGGCGGCTCGGGCGGTTACTTTCTGGCGGGTGGCACAGACCTCGTCATCGCCATGAAGGAAAAGGGGCTGGTGCCGAAATATGTGGTGGACCTCAAGCGGATACCGTCGCTGTCGGGGATTCGCGAAGAGGCCGACGGAGGCATTGTCGTCGGCGCCCTGACCACCCTGCGGGAGGTGGAGACCTCCCCTCTCGTGGTCGGACGTTACCCGTTCCTGGCCCAGAGCGCCGCTGAGGTGGGCTCCATCCAGATCCGCAACCGTGCCACCATCGGAGGCAACATGGCGAATGCCACCCCTTCAGCGGACGTCGCACCCGCGCTGCTGGCGCTGGACGCCAAGGCCACCCTGGCGGGCGCCGGCGGCGAAAGGGTCTTGGATCTCAAGGACTTCTTTCGCGGCCCCGGCCAAACCGTTGCCGAGACCGGTGAAATCCTGACCGAGCTTTCGATTCCGCCCCAGGACCCGCGTCTCGTGGGCGAGTACATCAAGTTCTCGCCGCGGGACATGATGGACCTGGCCTACATCGGGGTGGCCGTGGCCCTGACGCTGGCCGAGGCCGACCGGCGGTGCGAGTCCGTGGCCATCGCCCTCGGCGCAGTCTCCCCCACTCCCATGCGGGCACCCCAGGCCGAAGCCCTGCTCCGGGGCCAGGTGCTGACCGAGGAACTGGCGGAGCACGCCGGCCGGAAGGCGGCCGAGGAATGCAGCCCCATCAGTGACGTGCGCTCTTCCGCCGATTACCGTCGGGCCATGGTACGCGTGAACACCAAGCGGGCGCTGCTCAACGCCACCGCCGGGAGCGGCCCGGTGCCGTGGACCAGCCGGCGGGACCGGCGATACGGATAGCGGCCGGTATCGGCCGGCAGCGCGGTGCGGGCGGGTGTGAAACCCGCCCCTAGACCCTGTCGTCGCCACGACGTGACCACCGGTAGGGGCGACCGGCGGTCGCCCTCCACGACCAAGCACGACGCGGGGAAGGAGCCTGGAATCCATGAGTCAACCCATCGAATTCACATTGAACGGCAAGGCCATGTCGGTGGCCGCCCCGGCGCACCGCCTCCTGTTGGACCTGCTCCGGGACGAGATCGGTCTCACCGGCACCAAGGAGGGCTGCGGCACCGGCGACTGCGGCGCATGCACGGTCTACCTCAACGGCAAGCCGGTAAACTCGTGCCTGGTGCTGACCGGCGAGCTTAACGAGGCCGATATCGTGACCATCGAGGGGCTCAAGGACGGCGACGCCTACCACCCCATCCAGGCGGCCTTCATCGCCGACGGCGGCGCCCAGTGCGGCTACTGCACGCCGGGCATGCTTATGATGGCCAAGTCGTTCCTCGAAGAGAACTCCGACCCCACGGACGAGGAGATTCGCTTCGCCCTCTCGGGCAACCTGTGCCGCTGCACCGGATACGTGAAGATCGTCGAGGCGGTCCGGGACGCCGCGGCCGAGCTTCGGTAGCGCGCCGACAAGGGACAGGACCATGAGTGATCTCAAGGTTGTCGGCCATCCGGTCACCCGCGTCGACGTCGACGACAAAGTCACGGGCGCGGCCGCGTACGGATACGATCTGGTGCTGCCGGACATGCTGCACGGCAAGGTCCTGTTCAGCACACGGCCCCATGCGCGCATCGTCAGCATCGACCTGGAGAAGGCGCGACGGCATCCCGGGGTGGCGGCGGCCATTTCCGGAGCCGACGTTCCGTGGACCCACGGCGAGTCCGTCAAGGACAAACCGTTCCTGGCCCAGGGCAAGGTGCGCTACATCGGCGAGCCGGTGGCCGCGGTGGCGGCGGTGGACGAGGACACGGCCCAGGCGGCGGTGAGGCTCATCGAGGTGGAATACGAGGATCTGCCCGCGTACTTCACCCCCGAAGCGGCCTGCCAGCCCGGCGCAATGGCCATTCACGAAGAGTTCGAAAGCTACCGCAAGGCCCCGTTCATCGTCGGCGCGCCCATGCCCAACGTGTGCCAGCACTTCAAGCTGCGCACCGGAGACACGGCCGAGGGGTTCAGGCAGTCGGACCTGGTGCTGGAGGAAACCTACTACGTGCCGGTGATACAGCACGCCGCCATGGAGCCCCATTCCGCTCATGCCCAGGTGGACCCCGAGACCGGCCGGGTCACCGTCTGGGTGGCCAACGACGCGCCGTTCCGGGCGCTGACCGAGGTGGCCGAGGCCCTGGGCATGCCGCAGGAGAAGATCCGCCTCATCAATCCGCTTCAGGGGGGCGGCTTCGGCTCCAAGGGCGGCCTCAAGCTGGAGCCCATCGCCATGGGACTGGCGTTCCACACCAACGGCCGGCCGGTGCGGGTGAAGTTCAACCGCGAGGAGACCTTCATCTCGACGCTGGTGCGCCATGAAGCCACGGTAACCGTCAAGAGCGGCGTCAAGAACGACGGCACCCTGATGGCCCGGCACATGACCCTGTACTGGGGCGGCGGTGCCTACGCGGAGAAGAGCCCCACGGTGTGCATTCGCGGCAGCCTTCCGTCTCCCGGACCCTACCGCATCCCCCACGTCCACGTGGACGGTTACGCGGTGTACACCAACAAGCCCGTGGCCGGAGCCTTCCGGGGCTACGGCATCCCCCAGGGCGCCTGGGCCACCGAGCAGCACATGGACGAGCTGGCCCGAAGACTGGCCATGGATCCCCTGGAGTTCCGGCTGAAGAACGTCTTCGTGGACGGCGACATGGCCTACTGGGGCGAGCAACTGCACAGCGTCGGCCTCACCGAGACCCTGACCAGGGCGGCCGCGGCCATCGACTGGGACAAGCCCCGCCCCGCCGGGGTCGGACGCGGATTGGCCTGTATTTCCAAGCCCACCCGGTCGCCCACCACCTCCAAGGCCGGGGTGCTGCTGGATACCAACGGCCAGGTCACGGTGCTGGCCGGAACCGTGGAGATCGGCCAGGGCTCCAGCACCATCCTTTCACAGGTCGCCGCGGAAGAGTTGCGCATCCCCATCGGACAGATCCGGGTAGCGCCGCTGGACACCGACGCCATCCCGTTCGACGCCTCTACCACGTCCAGCCGTAGCACCTATCACATGGGCAACGCCGTGCGCGGTGCCGCCATCGACGCGCGCGAGAAGCTCCTGGAAATGGCCGGCCCGATGCTCGAAGGGAAGCAGGAAGAGTTGGTGCTGGAAGACGGCAGGGTGCACCTCAAGGACCATGACGAGATCGCCCTGACCTTCGGGGAAATGATCCGGCGCAAGCTGGGGGCCGACGCGGTGCTGCGGGGAGACGCCTCCTACACCTACGAGATCGGCAAGGACCTGGACCTGGAAACCGGCCACAGCGACCACGCGTCAGCCTTCTACATGTACGCCACCCAGGCCGCCGAGGCCTCGGTGGACGAGGAGACCGGCCGGGTCCGGCTGCACCGGCTGTCCGCGGCCCACGACGTGGGCAAGGCCATCAACCCGCTCAACTGCGCGGCGCAGATCGAGGGCGGCGTGGCCATGGGCATCGGCGCGGCGCTGCACGAGAACCTCATCATCGACGAGAACGGCAAGGTGCGGAATCCCTCGTTCCTGGACTACCACCTGGTGACGTCGCTGGACGTGCCCGAGATCATTCCCATCATCGTCGAGTGTGCCGAGCCCGAAGGCCCCTACGGCGCCAAAGGGCTTGGCGAACCGGGCCTCGCGCCTACCCCCGCGGCCATCGGCAACGCGGTAGCGGACGCCATCAAGTTCCGTATCCGCGAGCTTCCGCTGACCCCGGAAAGGGTATTTTGGGCGCTCGAGGAACGTGACCGAAAGTAGAGCATGGCCAAGATTCCCGTCGTCATTCTCACTGGCTTTCTCGGCGCCGGCAAGACCACGCTGCTGAACCGCATCCTCACCGCGCCCCACGGACACCGCATCGCCGTAGTCATCAACGAGTTCGGCGAGGTGGGAATCGACCACCATCTCATCGTCGCATCGGAAGAAGAGATCTTCCAGATGAACAACGGCTGCATCTGCTGCACGGTCCAGGGAGACCTGCTGCGAGTGCTGCTGCAACTCGTGGAACGACGCGACACGTTCGACTATCTGGTGGTGGAAACCTCCGGCCTGGCGGATCCCACGGTGATCGTTCAGACCCTGCTGTTGGACGAACGGATTCGTCTGGATTTCGAGCTCCAGGCAGTGGTGACGGTAGTGGACGGGATGCACATCGTGCAGCAGCTCGGCTCCCAGCACGAGGCCCGGGAACAGATCGCCTGCGCGGACGCCATCCTGCTGAACAAGACCGACCTCATCACGCCGGAGGAAGCCGATGCGCTGACCGCCAGGCTTGGGGAGCTGAACCCCACGGCCCGCATAACCCCCACCCGAAACGCGGAGGTGGACATCGGCGAGCTGCTGGAGATGCGAGCCTTCGACCTGGAGGCCAGGCGCCACGCGGCCGGGAACGGCCATCACCACGAGCACCATCCCTCGGTCCAGACCGTCTCGTTCGTGCAGCCCGGAGACCTCAACAAGACCCGCTTGAGCCACTGGTTCCGGTCCGTGCTCGCGGAGCAGGGGGCCGACATCCTGCGCATGAAGGGCATCCTCAACATGCACGGCGACTCGCACCAGTTCGTGTTCCACGGTGTCCACAGCATGTTCGAGGGGCGCCTGGGACGGGAATGGGGAGAGGATGAGGAACGGCTGAACCGGCTGGTGTTCATCGGCCGGGACCTCGACGGCGAGGCGCTGCAGAGCGGCCTCAAGAGCTGCCTCCGCTCGGCGGATGAAGCCGCCACGGACGGCGAGATGGATATCTATCGCGAGGTGTCTTCCTTCACCCTGGACCAGATCCGCATCTGGGTCCGGCAGGCCCTGGAGTTCCCGTCCAAGACACCCATCACCATCAAGGAAGTACCCTGTGTCAAGCCGAACTGCCCGCCCGTCGAGACCGCCATCATGGTGTTCATGGACGCCGAGCCCCCGCGTTTCTACAAGATCCAGAAGACCATCAACGAGGTCACCTTCGACAGCGTCTACAATCTGATCGAGAATCCGATGCCGTGCTGCTAGAAGCGCAGTCAGGTTGTGATGGTAGCCCCCGTGCGCTCCCGCAAGGCGCCTACGGCTTCGCGTAGCCCGTTGACGTCGCGTCGCACTTCGCGAATGTCCTCACGCAACCCGGCGAGGCCCCCGTGCATATCCTCGCGCGATTCCGTGAAACGCCGGTTCGCGTCCCCACTAAATTCGCTGAAACGTTGATCCATGTGCCCACTAAATTCGCTGAAACGTTGATCCATGTGCTCACGAAATTCGCCGAAGCGCTGATCCATGTACTCGCGTGATTCACTGAAGCGCTGATCCATGTACTCGCGTGATTCACTGAAGCGCTGATCCATATACTTGAGTGATTCGCCGAAGCGCTGGTCCGTATACTCGCGTGATTCGCTGAAACGCTGGTCCATGTACTCGCGTGATTCACCGAAGCGCCGGTCCATGTCTTCACGCAATTGTCTGAAGCCAGCCATGGAGAGAGCACCGACAGCCACGCCGACCGTTACTACAGAGATGATGATACTGATGGTATCTGCATTCATTGCGCGGCCTGCCCCTCCAACTCCAGCAACAGAACCTTCGCCCATTGTCTGTTACTATAGTTGTCGGCCGTGTGACCACAAACTTTAACGAAGTTTCCAGAAAAGGCAACAAAAAACCGCCGAAGGCCGCACCCGTTATGACTGCCTAAAACTCCCGCCGTCCATCAAGGGCTTCGCCCAGCGTGCCGGCGTCGGTGTACTCGATCTCTCCGCCCATGGGCAGGCCGCGGGCGATGCGGGTGATGCGGATGCCGAGGGGCTTGACAAGCTTGGCCAGGTAGAGGGCGGTGGCGTCCCCTGCCCTGGTGGCATTGGTGGCGACGATGATTTCAGCGGGCGGATTAGCCTGGAGACGCGCCATGAGCTCCTTGATCTTCAGCGCGTCGGGGCCGACTCCGTTGAGCGGGAAGATGGCGCCGTGGAGCACGTGGTAAAGGCCCTTGTACTCCCCGGAACGTTCCACCGCCATGAGGTCCGACGGTTCCTCCACCACACAGATGGTTTGGGTGTCACGGCCGGGATCACGGCACACCTTGCACGGGGCGACTTCCTCCGTTCCCGCGAGTATCTCACTCAGGCCGAAGCATTCCGGACAAAGGCCCATCTCTCGCTTCAGCCTCTCCATGCTTCCGGCCAGCGCCAGAACCGAATCCTTTCCTTCCTTCAGCATGTAAAAGGCGAGACGGCCGGCGGTCTTCTCTCCGATGCCGGGTAGCTTGGAAAGCTGCTCGATGACCCGTGCCAGCGGTGTCGGATACCCGATCACGGCGTCAACCCGGGGATCTTGAATCCTCCCGTGAGCTTGCTCATCTCCTCCGAGGCCATTTCGCGGGCGCGCCTGAGCCCCTCGTTGACGGCCGCGCGCACCAGGTCCTCCAGCATCTCCACTTCTTCCGGATCGATCACGCTGGGGTCCACCTTGATGGAAGCAAGCACGAACTGGCCGTTGACGGTGACCCGGACCATGCCGCCGCCCGAAGTGGCTTCCACCGTCTTCTTCGCAAGCTCCTCCTGGATCTTGGCAAGCTTCGCCTGCATCTCCTGGGCCTGCTTCATGAGGCCGCCCATGCTGCCCAAACCCTCACTCATAGACTACTCCCTTCAGCGGGTACGCTACTTCACCGTACCACCGAACATCCTTAACGCCTCGTCGATGATGTCCTCGGCGCTCTCCTGGTCCGGACCCGGCGGGTCTTCGGAGCCGCCCTCCCCTTCCGTCGGCGACACCAGCGTCACCGTCATCCTGCGCGCGAAGAAACGCTCAAGCAACTGTTCCAGGAGAGCCATGTTCTCCCTATCCTTGAGATAGGTCCGATACAGCCCCTCAAGACCCAATTTGACACCGGCTTCGGACATCTCCAGGAGCCCGCCCTGCTGCAGATATGAGGCCAGGACCCGATCCTCACCGGCAACGAATTCCAGGAACCGTTTCCATGCAGCGGGACTGGGTTCCGGCGCCTCGGGCTCTGCCTCCACGGGCGGAGCCGGACGCACCTGGTCCGGGGTGCCATGGCTCGCTGCTTCGTCACGGTTCGGTACGGGTTCCTGGATTGGCGCGGCCTTCTGCAGCGGCTCGGCTTCCCGGACCGCCGCGGCTTCCTGAACCGGGTTCGCCATATCGACCGGCCCCGCTTCGTCAAGCTTCCGTTCGAGCCGCTGCAACTCTTCGATGGCGTCGGCGATGTTCACGGTGCGAGGCAGGGTTGCCACGCGCACCAGCGCCACCTCCAGATCGAACCTTGGGTAAGGTGAACGAGCCACGATCTCGTCGCCCTGGACCACGAATCGATAGTAACCGATGAGGGTCTCACGGTCCACGGACGCCGCCTGGTCGCGCAGCAGGGAAATTTCCTCATCCGTCAGGTCCATCAGACGCCGGGACCCGGCCTCGTTTCCGGTATCCGACCCCGCGTGCGCCGCCCCCTCCATCAGGCGGACCACCAGGAGGTTGCGGAAATGCTCCACCAACTCGCGGGAAAGGGCGGCGAGATCCACCCCGTGAGTCGCCACCTCGGCGACCAACCGAAGACACTCTGCGGCATCCCCCGCGATCACCGCGGCCGAGATCTCGTAGAGCACCCGCCGCTCGACCACGCCGAGAATATCCCGCAGCAAGGGCTCGTCCACCGCGCCGCCCTCCGCCGCGGGTTCCACGAACGAGAGCACCTGCTCCAGCAACGACTGGGCGTCGCGCATGCTGCCCTGGGCCGCGCGGCTCGTCAGCGTCAGCGCCCCGTCGGTGATGTTCAGGCCCTCCACGTCCGCGATCTTCCGCAACCGTTCGTGGATATCGTGAACCCCGATGCGGCGGAAGTCGAACCGCTGGCAGCGTGACAGGATGGTTTCCGGAAGGCGGTGGACCTCGGTGGTGGCGAGGATGAATTTGGCAAACGGCGGCGGCTCCTCCAGGGTCTTGAGAAGAGCATTGAACGCGTCCTTGGTGACCTGGTGCACCTCGTCGATGATGTACACCTTGAACCGCGCCGCGGCGGGCTGGTAGCGCACGTTCTCGATAATCTGGCGAACCTCGTCGATGCCCCGGTTCGAGGCGCCATCGATCTCGTAGACGTCGAGGGATCGAGCCTCGTTGATCTCCGTGCAACGGGCACACTCGTTGCAAGGCGTGGGCGTGGGTCCGTCAAGGCAGTTCAGGGCCTTGGCCAGGATGCGCGCCGCGCTGGTCTTGCCCACGCCGCGAACCCCGGTGAACAAATAGCAATGGGCAATTCGGCCGCTCTGGATAGCGTTGGTGAGCACACGGGCGATGTGCTGCTGCCCCACCATGTCCGCAAAGCTTTGCGGCCGCCACTTACGGGCCAGAACGAGATAAGACATGACGTTAAGGGCCGCTCCGTGTGTCCCCCGCGGGCCTTCGAGCCGCCATCAGGAGGTGATTTTCGCCGCGATGCCGCACCAAAAACTGCTTGCGCGACGGGATGCTCATTGCCGACAGCCAGGCTTCCCCGTGGCACAGGGGTGGTCCGCTACCGCTGCTTCCTTCCGGACCTGACGGGGTTTGCGGGACCCACTTGCACGGGACCCGACTGCCAGCAATCAACATCCCAGCCGCCAGCCATGTCGGCTTGGGCGGGAACCTGTGTCTAACAGATTTTCTTGACTACAACCAGCAACGCGGGCACCATTTCCAAACGACCTTGGCTTCGGCCCCGCGCTCAGAAACTGAGGCCTTCGTTCCTGAAGAAATCGGCCACGGCCTCCACAAACGCGTTCGCAATTCTGCTTCGGTCAAAGCGGGACACCTTCTTCCTGGATCGCTTCCAGGAAGGCAAAGCCCTCATGGCGGTACAGGAACGCCCTGTCGGCCACCAAAACCGAGACCAGAATCCCAGACTCAAGCGTCATCTCGCAGGCGATACCAAGAGCTTGCTGTTCCACCTCTTTCCGGGTTTCATCTCGCTCTACGGCGACGAAGAGGTCCAAGTCGGATTCCTCGTCGGCATCACCTCTCGCCCGCGAGCCGTAGAGTGTTACCCGCGAGATTCGTTCCCCGGCCTTTGCTGTCAGTCGTCGGACGAATTCCCTCGCGAGAGCGAGGTCGGAGTCGCGAATGGTAACCGTTTGACTCATGGGATACATTCCTCAGACGAAGCTGCCTTGGGGTGTGGCGGTGGTCGAAGCATCGGCCATGAAGGGGTTTGCGCTCTCCTAGCTGCAAACACGACCCTGGAATCTTCCAGTTTATCACAGTTGGTCCCACTAGCGTAACCAATTGATTCCACGATTAAAAACCATGTGAACAGGAGTGCGACAGCATGGGAATTCGTATTCAACCACAACAGTTCCAGGTACCCAAAGACGACCCATTCGCGAACGACACGCTAGGCCGCCTGCAACCGGCCGAAGTGCTCACTCACCTCATCGGCGCTTTAGACGGCCCCTGTGTACTCGCTGTCGATGCCGCCTGGGGCGCTGGCAAGACGACGTTCCTTCGAATGTGGGCAGGGCATTTGCGAAAACTAGGTTTCCCGGTGGTGGAGTTCAATGCGTGGGAGACCGATTTCACCAATGATCCATTCCTTGCACTATCCGAGGAACTGACCGCAGGATTGCGCTTAGACAAGGACTCATTAGGCGGCGGCGCCGAGAATCTCAGGACCGCCACACAAAATGTACTTCGACAAGCCGGGCCGCGACTAGCCCAGGCCGTAGTCACTGCGTTGTTGGGGTCCGGGGCCGGAGAGCTTGCCCGGGATACGCTGACTTCCCTCACCGACGCGCAGATGTCGCGTTATGGGGAGGCCAAGCAGGCAATCACGGAATTCAGGCAAACGCTTGGGGATGTTGCAGATGCGCTGTCGGTAGATCACAACGGACGTCCCCTAGTGGTGGTCGTCGATGAGCTCGACCGCTGTCGCCCATCCTACGCGATAGAACTCTTGGAGACAGCGAAGCACCTGTTCGCAGTGGATAGGGTCGTTTTCGTCCTTGCCGTCAACCGCGCCCAATTGGCCGAGTCCGTTCGGGCGCTATACGGATCCGGGTTCAATTCCGAAGGATACTTGCGCAGGTTCTTCGACCTCGACTTCAGACTCCCTGAGCCGAATCGCGAGGCGTTTATCGACGCGCTGATACACAGGATAGCGTTCGACGACTACTTCAAACGCACACAGGACGACGAAGCACGAAATGACAGGGGGATTGCCCGGCAGTGGCTGCTGGATTTCTTTGGAGGGTCGGGTCTCAGTCTTCGGACAGTGGAACAGGCCACGCATCGCCTCGGTCTGCTCCTGGCGTCGTTACGAGGTGACAGGCGGATATTTCTGGCCATGGCGACGTTCGTCTTGATCTTCCGTACGATAGATCCGGACCTGTATCACCGCTTCGCCGACGGCAAGGCTACGGACGAAGAAGTCGCCCACGCGATGTTTACTTGGGTAGCCGCAGACTACCGTTATACAGACGCCGGACGCCAACTTGAGTGTAAGATATTGATGGCTGCCTCTGAACAACCGCTTGCCAACAATGGGCCATGGGCGGAACTCGATACCCCGTTGCGTCGGAAGTACACTACCCTAGCGCAAGAGCCAAACTCGCACGACGGCAAACGTGACCGTGATAGGGAACACGCCGCGGATATGATGAAATTCATCCAATATGAGCAACAAAATTTGTTCCGTCGCGGTGGGCCTGGATTCAGACACTCGGTTGACCGCCTCGAACTGTTTTCCCAAGACTTGGTTGAGCAAGCACCCTGAGCCGTGAAGAGATGGACGCTGCTTTTGGACGGGGAACCCAGGGAGGGACACGGGCGCAAGCACTTTTTAGCCCTGGATACGGGGTTTCGGGAGTCGGCGGAGAGTTGGAAGGCGGTGCTCTTGAGCCTGCGGGACCGCGGGGTCAAGGGAGCCAAGCTGGCAGTGGGAGACGGGGCGCTGGGGTTTTTGGCGGCCTTGGCCGAGGTGTATCCGGGAACCCGTATGTAGCGCTGTTGGGTGCACAAGACCGCGAACGTTGCTTACCGCGAAATCGTGATCGCCGTCATGGCATGTTGCGCGCACTACGCAGGCTCCGTCGCGCCCGATCCATCTGCGAACGCAATTCCGCGTCGCTCACAGCAGGATCCGTACCGCAATCGTGACGCCGGCGAGAATCAGCAGGAGCAAGATGAGTTCCAGGAGTTTCGGCCATTCTTCCCGAACGTAACGCTTCAGCGCGGCGTAAACCCCCTGCTTAACGGCGTGCTGCAAAACCTTTGGGTATAGTTGGTGGAATCGGGCGATCCATTTTCGTGCTCGGTGAAGCCCCGCAACGAGAGTCCCGATGGCGGCGCACAGCAGGAGCGCCTGGTACACCACCAATGGGTCGAACTCGGTAAAACTCATGGGAATAGGAGTCGTAGAACCAGGGCAAGGCTCGCGATGATGATCGCGCCTATAACGGATATCTTTACCATTTTGGAGTGCTTTTTGATTGATACCAGGGCCTTGGCTTCCGCGACCTCAACCGCGTGTTGCTTGAGCGCGTCGGCCAGCATCTTCACAACAGAAAGAATGACGGCCACATCGTCGACCAGCCCGGCCACTGGAATGACATCCGGTACCGCGTCCAACGGAGAAACGAGATACACGAGGGCACCAATGGCAGCCGCCTTTTTCACCAATGGCACCTTCGTGTCCAATACGAATAGCCACAGCGATTGTACCTTGTCCCATATTCCCGCGATGGGACCCCTTTGCATGGAGCCGAGTTTCTTCTCAATTTTCTTGATGTCTTTTGGATCGGCCCGTTTCGTGAACTTCTCAAGCAGATGTTGCCATAGTTTCAAGATTGGCACTCCTTCCCTATCCCTCGCTGTCTGCCCGTTCGAGCTAACCTCAAAGAGGTGTGCAGCTTGGGCGCCAGCGGGTGTCGGACATCAACACGGCGGATGTCATGGCCGTGTTGTTGCCGCACTGAAACACGAAGCGGGAGACCGTGCGGAGCGGCTGGCAACGTATCAGCACCGTCATGCGGTGGGCCGTTGCTGAAGGCCACCGGCAAGACAACCCGGCCGGTGAGGCCATCGGGGCGGCGCTGCCCAAGAACGGCCACCAGACCGCCCTATCCCATGCCGATGTCGCCGACGCCATCCGCAAGGTGCGGGGGTCCGGCGCCGACGCCAACTCATGCAGGCGTGGGCGAAGTTTCTCAGTTCGGCTTGAGAAAGCCCCGGACACTATTTCGGCTTGGGTGGAGCGGGCGGTGGTTTAGGCGACGGTGGCCGAGGAGGCAAACCCTTATCGCCGGTGTGAGGCGGCCGTGGAGTGGGTGGTGGCGGTTTAGGCTGCATATCGATCCGCCTCTACCTTGTATGCTTCTTCGGTACACTTCTGGTTCAATCCCTTGTGAGTGGCAAGAGAAATCATATCACTGGTCGTCTCGGCATGTTTGGAAATCTCGGCTAATTTGGACAGGACGTCCTTGTCGTCCCAATTTTCAACATCGAGGCTTTCCCACAAGGTCCGGGCTTGACGCTCGTACTTGCTCATGTAGGAGCAGGTAACACTCAAGACTGCCGCCTTTTCACTTGGGTTTAGTACAAGATCCAAAACCACGACTGCCCCAATAACGGCACCCGAGATCTGCACCCAGAGCGCAGGATTCGGTACGAAGTCCAGTAACGATGCGACGCCGCCTATCCCGGAGATACTGAGCAAGACACGGAGTATGGCTCGACACCGGCTGTAACGTCTGAACATCGCATCGTAGTACCGGTATCCCCGGGACATGTCCAGAAGCCCTTGCCACACCTTATCTCTGACATGATCCGACACCATAGCGACCTCCGTAGACCCCAACACAAAGGAAAACGGAACTCTTACGTGTCTCTAATACCGCCCGATTTACCCCACTGTCAACTTGGAGTTTACCATCTGCTTTCCAATGGCCGCAGCAACGGCAAGACCACGCTGGTGGCCGAGATCGGCTGTGCCACCATCGACCCGGCGGCACCTTACGTCAGCACCGGGCGGAAACCGTGATCATTACCAGCTCGTTCGAGCAGGCGAGTCCAGACTTCGAGCACATGATGGCCTTTATCCGCGAGCGTGGCCGCGGTCCGGACGATCGGAGACGCCCGCGGGTATGGGACACCGCCAACCATACGCGGATCGGGTTCCGGGAGACCGGTGCCCGGGTGCGCTGCCTTGGGAGTGACCCCGCCCGGGCACACGGTCTGGCCCCGCCACTGGTGCTCGCCCACGAACCGTCACAGTGGGGTGCCCAAGGCGAGGCCATGCGTTCGGCGCTGCGCACTGGCATGGGCAAGGTGCGGGCTTCCCGTTTGATCGCCTTGGGGACCCGGTCGAAGAATCAGCTTCACTGGTTCGGCAAGATGCTGGCTGGAGGTGCGGCCTATGCGCCGTGTCAAAAAACCCTGTAATATTAGAGAGTCAAAAAGTTGGAGTGGCGGAGAGGGAGGGATTCGAACCCCCGTTACCCGTAGGTAAACCTGATTTCGAGTCAGGCGCCTTCAACCGGACTCGGCCACCTCTCCTCTAGCGGTTGAGCTTCAAGATTAGCATGCCTAACGGCGCTTGGAAACACGGGGTTGCCTCGCGCGGGCTCCGTCTCGCCGCCCCCCTCCGTTTGCCACCCCCCTCCTCTAAGTGCTACGCCGGGGAAACGGCTCGCCACACCTCCTCCATGCACATGAAACACCGGGTCATATACCTGCTCGGCCCCGAGCATATCGAGATACGGGAAGAGCCCGTGCCCACGCCCCGTGAGGGGGAGTTGTTGGTGCGGATTCGGGCGGCTACCACCTGCGGCACGGACGTGAAGGTGTTCCGGCGGGGCGGACATCCACGGATGCTTCAGGTTCCGACGCCGTTCGGGCACGAGTTCGCGGGGTCGGTGGAGGAATTGGGTCCTGGGGTGAGCGGGTACCAGCCGGGAGACCGCGTGGTGGTGGCCAATTCGGCGCCCTGCGGCCGGTGCGCGTACTGCACGGCGGACCGCGAGAACCTGTGCCGGGACCTTCAGTACCTCAACGGGGCGTTTGCCGAGTACATTCGGATTCCACAGCGGTTTGTCGAAACCAGCACGCATCGTTTCGACGCCGACCTTCCCTACGAGATCGCTGCGCTGGTGGAGCCGCTGGCCTGCGTCGTGCACGGGGTGGACGCCTGCGGGCTCGGCGACGGTGCCGACGTCCTGGTCTACGGAGCCGGACCCATCGGCCTGTTGCTCACGGCCGTGCTGGCCGCCCGAGGCCATGGCGTCGTGGCCGCGGATCCCAACCCGAGCAGGCTTGACGTGGCGCGGGTCCTCGGCGCCCGCGATACGGTGGAAGTGTCCCGAGGCGGTGGCGAGGCCGATCGCCTTCGATCCCGTTCGCTGGACGGCGACGGCTTCGACTGCGCCATCGACGCCACCGGCGTACCCGCGGTCTGGCAGGACGCCGTGGCGTGTGTTCGGCCCGGCGGTGTCGTGAACCTCTTTGGCGGTTGTCCGCCGGGAACGCGGATCTCCCTGGACACCGCACTCATTCACTACAATGAGCTCACCGTCAAGGGCGCCTACCACCATCGGCCGGCCACGGTTTCACAGGCCCTGGACATGTTGACCCGGAAGACGTTGGACCCGCGGCCTTTGCTGTCGGGCGAGGTACCGCTTGAAGGCCTGGAGAAAGCCCTGCGGTCGATGATGGCCAAGGAGGCCTTGAAGGTGGTGGTCCGGCCCTGATTCGCCGACGTATGACTCGGGCAGGCTCCTGATCACACCACCCGGCGCCGCAGGTACGCGCTCAGGTAATCCACCCCCGTCACCAGCACATAGAGGGCCAACAGCAGCGTCAGGAGTTGTTGCTCGAGGAACAGGCTCATGGTGATGTGTATCCGTTGACCCAATCCGCCGGCGCCGACGAAGCCGAGCACCGCGGCCACGCGGATATTCACCTCCCAGCGATACAGCGTGTAGGAGACGAATTGCGGCAGGACCTGCGGCAGGATGCCGTAAAACAGGATCTGGATCTTGCCGGCGCCGGTGGACTGCAGCGACTCGACGGGCTGCAGGTCCACATCCTCCAGCACTTCCGCGAACAACTTCCCCAGCACGCCGCCGGTGTGGACCCCGAGGGCCAGCACCCCGGGAAAGGGCCCCAGACCCACGAGGAAGACGAAGATCAGCGCCCAGAGCATCTCGGGGATGGTGCGCAGCAAGTTGAGGATGGCCTTGGCGGTCAGATAGGGGATGCGCCGCAGCAGCACCCGATGACGCCGGGGCTCCATCTCGTAGAGCAGCCCTGCGTATACCAGGTTGCGCGAGCCGAAGAAGGCCAGCGACAGCGCGATGACCACGGACAGCAGGGTGCCGATCAACGAGATGGCGAGGGTCTCCCATGCACCGGCGACCGCATCGGCCACCACCTTGCCGGAGAGATCCGGGGGGAACAGGCGTTCGACGTACCCGACGATGGCGCCGCCGCCTTCGGCGCTGAACAGCATGCCGAGGTCGATCTCCGACCCCTGATAGCTCCAGACGAAGAGCGCCCCCAGCAACACCAGCAGCGGGTACGTAGACAACCGCGAGCGGCCGCGTACGCCATCCCTCAGCGCAACCAGGTCAACGGGAGTCGTGGCCGGGTGATTCATAGCAATGACCGCACCTTGGCACTGATGTAGTCGGCTCCAGCCACCAACGAGAACAGGATGACCAGTAGCGTGGTCACCTCGTGGAAGTTGAACATCCGGATGGAGATCTCGATCTGCTGACCGATTCCGCCGGCCCCCACCAGGCCCAGGATGGCCGAGGTCCGCACCGCGCATTCCCAGCGATACAAGGTGTAGGAGGTGATGTTGGGCAGAACCTGAGGAAACCAGCCGTAGAAGAAGATCTGCAGCCGCCCGGCTCCGGTGGACTGGATGGCCTCCAGCGGCCGGTCGTTCACCGACTCGAAGATCTCCGAGTACACCTTGCCCAGCATCCCGCCATAGGCGATCCCTATGGCCAGCACCCCCGGGAACGGTCCCAGGCCCACCGCGCGCACGAACATGAAGGCCCAGACGAATTCCGGAATGCACCGAAACAGGCTCAGCAAGGCGCGCGCAAGGCCGTAAAGGCAGACCTTGAGCCCGTGCCGCATGCCGAAGCCCCGGTACTCGGTCTCATGGAGGATGCCCTGGAAGCTGAAGGTGCTGGTGGCCAGCAACCCGAGGGGAAATCCGATGAGCACGGCGATCAGCGTTCCCATGACCGAGATCTGTATGGTCTCCAGGGTAGGCCGGACCATCAGCTCCAGGAAGTCCCAGGACAGCTCCGGTGGATACATGCCGGTGACGAACTTCCACAGGTGCTCCCGGCCCTGAGCCTCGAAGAAGATCCCCGGGTTCACCTCGGCGCGGCGCCAGCTATCCACCAACAGCAAGAGAAACAGACCGCCGAATACGTAGGGGAAGATCGAGCGCGACCCCAGCGTCCTGGGAGTGAGGTTCATGGACACGGAGTTAGTGTCCTGTCCGGTTCATTCGCATGATAATCTGCGGGTCTTTTTTGCCGTCGGCTGCGTTGCTCTTCCTCGCGTGGTGCCCGCCACACGGGCGGGTTTGAAACCCGCCCCTACCAGTCATCGCGCCTTGCCGACAACAAAAAATCCTCCGCATCTTATCATCCGAATTAACCGGACAGGACACTAGACCGCGATGCGGCGATGCTCCGGTTCATGGGACTGGACGCCGGCGCCGTTTTCCGGGACATGGCCGGAGTAGAGCTCTCGCAAAAGCTCCGGGGTCACCTGAGACGCGGCAGTATCGAACAGCTTGGCCCCCGCCTTCATGCCGATGACCCTGGGAAAATACGACAACGCCAGATCGGTGCTGTGAAGGTTCACCAACAGCGTCTTGCGGGTGTCGTCGCTGATGGCGATGAGCAGCTTGATGATGGCCTCCGCCAGGGAGGGATCCACGGATGACACCGGCTCATCCGCCAGAATCACCTCGGGATTCTGCATCAGCACGCGGGCGATGGCCACACGCTGCTGCTGGCCGCCGGAGAGCTCGTCCGTGCGGCTGAAGAGCTTCTCGCCAATGCCCACGTCAGCCAGGGCACGGTGGGCGGTTTCCAGTTCGGAAGGCCGCATCAGAGAGGCCAGGGAGCCGAGCAGAGACCAGCTCCCCAGCCTGCCGGAAAGCACATTGTGAACCACCCGGAGGCGCGGCACCAGATTGTGCTGCTGGTAGATGGTGCCGATGCGTCGTCGCATCTCCCGCAGCCGCCGGCCGTAGAGCGCCGCCACCTCCTGACCGCCGATGTTGAGCCCTCCGGAGGTCGGACGAATGGTGCAGTTCAGGATGCGGAAGAGCGTGGTCTTCCCGGCGCCGCTGGGTCCGATGAGGGCTACCCGCTCACCCTTGGCGACGGTCAGATCGAACCCTTCCAACGCCACCTGCTCACGCCCGAATACCTTGCGGACGTTCTCCAGGTGATATTGCCGCGAGCCCGTCAATTGACCTTGAGCAACCCGGCGGCGATGGCCGCCCTCCTGATGCCGTCCCAATCCGAGTCCTTGGCCGGAATGAACTTCCTGGTGCGCTGAAGGTCCATCACCTTCTTGTCCTCGGGTTTCGAGTAATCGAGCTTCAGCAGCGCCTGCTTGAACTTCTCCCGGATCTCCTCGGGCACGCCGCCCCGGGCCACCCATACGTAATCGACGTACGGCGGCGTGGTCCAGAATACGTGGGTCATCTTCGTATCGATCTTCTTGTTGTCGACCAGCTTCCTCCACACCAGGAAGTTGATGGCGCCGGCATCCACCCGCCCGGCCTCCACCCACGCCGCGGTGGCGTCGTGAGCGCCGCTGAAGCCGAACTTCCTGAAGTCCCGCTCCGGATCGATTCCCGCCGCCCTGAGGAAGTGACGCGGCATGAGGTGTCCGGATGTGGAGCTGACGCTGCCGAACGCAAAGGTCTTGCCCTTGAGGTCCGCCAGTGTCTTGATGCCGGAATCGGTACGCGTCACGAAAACGCTCTTGAAGCTCACGTCTTCCTCGCGCATCGCCAGCCGCGTGGCCCCCTTGGCCCGCTCCACCGCCTGCACCGACGTGAAGCCGCCGTACCAGACGATGTCGAGCCGATTGGCCGCCAGCCCCTCCACGGTGGCCGCATAGTCCAGCACCGGAACGAACTTGACCTTCACCCCCACCTCCTTGGCGATGTAGTCGGCGAAGGGTTTGTACTTGCGCAACAGTTCCTGCGGATCCTCGTCGGGGATGGCGGAAACCCGCAACATGTCCGCCGCCGCCGCTCCCCCTAGCGAGAGAACCGCCAACACTATCCAGCACGGCCACCAGGCCCGTCTATGTCTCATTGAAGCCTCCCGGAGCAGGTATTTCGGGGGAGTGGATATCAGAACAACCTATATGTCAAATAGACATCATCTATAGCATGTACCCTGCTATAGATGGGGCTGCGGCGCGCGTCCCAGAAACTGCACGAACGCCCGAGGCACCGGCGCCAGGGGACGGTCGCGGTGGGTCACCCGATAGAAGGGCCGGATAAGGTCGAGCCCCTCGATCCGAAGCTCCTCGATCAGGCCGTGCTGGACCTCTCGCCTGATGGCTGCGCGGGAGAGGATGGAGAACCCGAGTCCCTCCATCAGCGCCTCCTTGACCGCGGCCGTGCTCCCGAGCTCCATCCCGACCTTGAGAAGCCGCTGCGGGTCGTGGCCGCGTTTGACCACGAACTGCTGAAACGAACGCAGGGTGCCGGATCCGGCCTCCCGGGAGATGAAGGGGTGCTTGCCGAGGTCCTGGAGGGGCACGTGCTTCAGTCCGGCCCAGGGGTGGTTCGGGGAACGGCGACGACCATCTCGTCCTGCCACGTCTTGCGATAGCTGAGCCTGGCGTCATGGGTCCTGAAACCGGTGAAACCCAGCTCCAAGGCGCCTTCGAGGATCGCGGACACGATCGCCGCGGAATCGCCGATGCGGAGCGCCGGCCGGACGTCCGGGAACCGCGCTACGAAGCTGCCCAGCATTCCGGGCAGAATGTATTCTCCCGGGACATTGCTGCCGCCCACGCGGAGCTCCCCCTCCACCTTTCCCTGGATGCGGTCCAGCGCGGCCAGCGTCTGGTTCTTCAACTTCAGCACCGCGGCGGCCTGCTCGTACAGAATCCAACCCGAGGGCGTGAGGTCGAATTTGCCCCCGAACCGCGTAAAGAGCTTGAAGCCCAGTTGCTGCTCTAGGGTCCGAACGTGGGCGGTGACGGTGGGTTGCCGGAGGGAGAAATGCTCCGCCGCCAGCGAAAAGCTGTGGAGCTCCGCCACCCAATAGAAGATCTCGAGCTTGCGGAGATCCAGGTCCCTTGAAGCCTTGGTCATGATCTCTTCCCTCGTTCATTGCGGGCCGCGGGCGGAGCCCATTGCCATGCGGCGCCAACCCGGATACGGTAATTCCGGACATGAAGATATCGCCCCTCGACAACTTCCACAAAGGGAACGGCGCGGTCTTTCTCGAACGAGCGGGATGGAGCCTGCCGGCCCATTTCGGCAATCCCGCCGCGGAATACGACGCCGTGCGTTCCGGCGCCGGCTGGCTCGACCTGGCGGACCGGGCCATCCTCTCCATCACCGGACCGGACAGCACCGAGTGGCTCCAGGGAATGCTGTCCAACGACGTCGAGGTCCTGGGCGCGGGCGATGGCGCACCGGCCGCGGTGCTGAACATCCAGGGCAAGATCCTGGCGGACGTAAGGGTGTTCCGTACCGACGACGCGTTTCTCCTGGACTTGAGCGAGCCGCTCGTACCGGGCGTCCTGGAACACCTGGGCCGCTACCTGATCGCGGACGAGGTGGAGATCTCCGACCTCTCCGGCGCCCTCGCCATACTGTCCATTCAGGGACCGCGGGCGGAACCGGCCCTGTCCGCACTCCTGGATGCGGGCTCACTGCCCGCGAAGAACCTGTCCCATGGGGACTTGGCAATCGCCGGCGACCGAGTCCGGGTGGTCCGGGCAACGCACACCGGAGAGCCCGGTTTCGATCTGCTGATGTCGCGGCGGCGACTTCCGGTCAGGGCGGCGGACCCCGGCGCCCGGAACATCCCCTGGGTCGGGCTCCAGACGCGGGAGACCCTGAGAATCGAGGCCGGGATCCCGCGATACGGGGTCGACATGGACGCCCAGACGCTCCTGCTGGAGACCGGTCTGGACGATGCCATCAGCTTCACCAAGGGATGCTATCTTGGGCAGGAAACGGTGGAGCGCATCCACTCCCGGGGCCACGTGAACCGCAGGCTGGTGGGTCTCAAGGCCGAGGGGGCCGTGGTGCCGGACCCGAGCGACCCGGTGCTGGACGACGATCGCAACATCGGCCGGGTCACCAGCGCCGTGGCCTCACCGTGGGCTCGATGTCCCATCGCCCTCGGCTATGTCCATCGGGACTACACCGAGCCGGGCAGCGCCGTCACCATCGGACACGGCGACATGAAGATTCCAGCAGTCGTCGTTACCCTGCCCTTTGCCTCTTGATTCGTTCCCGGCTCGGGAGTGCCGGCGACGCCATCAATGCCCGCCACCGGTGTGGGGCTCGGGAGACGGCAGGTGTGACGCGCGTACGCCGCCCCTGCCATCTCCGTGGGAACCTCTGTGGAGTGTGCTGCTAGAGTTTGTCGAGCTCGCCCAGCAGGTCGCTGTTCTCCGGAATGCCGCCCTCATAGAGCTTCGCAAACCGTACGGTTCCCTGCTTGTCGATGATAAACACCGCTCTCTTGGGAAAGCCCTGGGGACGCAGGCAGTCGTACTGCTTGCAGACCTCCCCCTGAGGAAAGAAGTCCGACAACATCGGGAAGGTGATCCCGCCCATCTGCTCCGCAAACGCCTTGTGTGCGAACACCGAATCAACACTCACGCTCAGAACCTGAGCGTCTTTGGCTTCGAAGCTGGCCTTGTCAGCCTCGAAGTTGCTTAGTTCCTTCTGTCAGCCGCCGGTGAAATCCAGCGGATAGAACGCCAGCACGACGTTCTTCTTGCCCGCGTAGTCACCCAGGGACACCTTTTCGTCCCGGGAAACCGGCAGGCTGAATTCGGGAGCCTTTGCCCCCACGCTTGGCATTGCCATCAAAGAATCTCCTTTCCGAAGTCTTCAGAGAACTCACTACAAGCGAAACTCACTAACACATTTCCCCTTTGCCATAAAGACGGCCGAAGTCCTGCAGCGCTTCCGCGGTGCTCGGAAACGCCAGCTCGTCCCAGGGAATCCGCGACGCGGGGAAGGTTCCGGCCTCGGTGCTCTCGTCCCCGGCCGTGAGCATTCCGCCCACCACCTCCGCGACATAAACGATGATCACGTTGGGCGACTTGGGGTACGAATAGACCCCCAGTAGCGACCGGGTCACCACCTCCAGATGGCTTTCCTCCCGAGTCTCGCGAACCGCCGCCTCCATGGTGCTTTCGCCCCGGTCCACGTAACCGCCCGGGAAAACCCACTTTCCCATGGCCGGCTCGATGCCGCGGCGAAGCAATACCACGCCGCCGTCCAGCGTGCAGATGGTGCCGGCCACGACCTTGGGGTCCTGATAGAAGATGAAGGAACACTTCTCGCACACCAGCCGCTTGGGCTCGTTGCTCTTGACCGTGCGCGGCGCCAGCGGCCCGGCACAACGGGGACAGAAGCGGTAGCCGCCGCCTCCGTGATGATGCGCGTGGTGGTGATGATCGTCGGTTTCCATGGACTGCTCTTTCCTCGGTAATGGCGTCCTTCGACTTCGCTCGGCTGCGCGGCGCTACGCTCAGGACGAACGGGAAGACGCTTCCGAACCGTTCGTCCTGAGCGTAGCGCCGCGTCAGCGGCGCGAAGTCGAAGGACGCCATATAAGGAGCGATGTGTCGTGCAACCCCAGTGGGCGGAAGTTGTAGGGCGGGTTTGAAACCCGTCCCTACAGGGCCACGGCTCGTCTGAGGCGCTTCTCCTCAGCCTCGGTCAGCGGACGTATCTCACCCCGAGGCAGTTGACCGAGGGCAATAGGGCCGAAGTGGCTTCTGACCAACCTTTCCACCGTCTGCCCCACCACTTCCATCATCCGCCGGATCTCCCGGTTTCGGCCCTCGCGGAGCTCGACGCTGAGCCATACTTTCTGCTTCAATCGTCGCAGGAGCTTGACGTCCGCCGGCGCGGTCACCCCGTCTTCCAGTTTCACGCCCCGGCGCAGCCGATCCAATTGTGTTTCCGAAGGCATCCCGCTCAGCTTGACCTCGTAGGTCTTGCGGACGCCAAAACGGGGGTGGGTCAGGCGATGGGCCAGATCACCGTCATTGGTAAGCAGCAACAGACCCGACGTACTGTAGTCCAGACGACCCGCCGGCACGACGCCGGGCGGATGACCGCCGGCACGCAGGTAGTCGGCTACCGAGGGCCGGTCTTCGGTATCCCGCATGGTGGTGATGACGCCGACGGGCTTGTGGAACGCCAGACAGACCCTGGACGGCGCGGGCCGCAGCACCCGGCCGTCCACGCGAATGCTGTCCCGGGCGGCATCGGCCCGGGTCCCCAGCTCCCGAACCCGCTGCCCGTTCACCGTGATACGGCCTTCGAGAATCCACTGTTCCGCCTCGCGCCGGGAAGCCAGTCCCGCGTGCGCGATGATCCGCTGAATCCGTTCCACTGGCACCTTCGTCTCCCTGTAGGTCGGGTTGGCCGAAGGCGTAACCCGACGCCGCAACCCCGGGTCGGATTACGCTCCGCCACTCCGACCCAACGTCTGCCGATGTCAATCCGTATTTTCTTCACCGTTGAGGGCGTCGGCCTGGCCCGGCGCGGCGTCCTCCCGACCCGCGTCCTCTGCCTCGGAGCCGGCCATGTCGCGCTCCAGCAGCGTCTGGGTCATCTCCTCCATCTCCTGCAGGGTCGGCAGGCTCGCCAGATCCTTGAGGTTGAACGCCTCGAGAAACTCACGGGTGGTGCCGTAGAGGAAGGGCTTGCCGGCCACGTCCTTGCGGGCCACGATTCGTATCAAGCGCCGCTCCAGCAGCGTGGAGACGACACCGTCGACGTTGACCCCGCGAATTTCCTCGATCTCCGCCCGGGTCACGGGCTGCCTGTACGCGATGATGGCCAGGGTTTCCAGGTTCGCGCGGCTCATCCGCGCGGGCTTGACCGCCGTGAGCCTGCGGACGAAATCCGCGTGCTCCCTGGGCGTCCTCAACTGGTACCCGTTGGCCACTTCCGCCAGGCGCAGTCCCCTGCCCGTCCGCTCGTACTCCTGCTGCAACTCGCCAAGGGCGTCGGTGATGTCCTTGCGCGGGATCTCGCCCACGGCGTCCCTCAAACGATCCGCGGACACCGGACCGTCCGCGGCCAACAGGAGGCTCTCGAGGATCGCCTTGAGCCGCTCACTCTCCATAGTCGTCCTCCGGCACGTCCGTCTCGATGGCTGCGCCGGCCTCGGACAGCGAGAGCATCGGCTCCAGGACGATGGGGCCAAGCCGGTCCTTCTGTACCGCGTGCACGGCCCGGATCCGGATGAGCTCCAACAGCGCCAGAAAGGTCACCACCACGTCCATTCTGGAGCGCGCCGAATCGAACAGCTCGTGGAAAAGCACCGATGGCCGGTGGTGCAGCTGATCGAGAATGTAGGTCATGCGTTCCCGCACGGAAACCGTCTCCTGCACCACCCGATGCACGGACGGTCCCGGGAACCGTTCCAGCACCCGCTGCAGCGCCGACATCAGATCGAACACCGAAAGCTGCTCGAAGCTCACGTCCGTTACCCGCTCGGACCGATCCCGACGGACGAACACGTCCCGGTTGAGGATCTCCCGCTCCTCGAGCTCTTTGGCAGCGTTCTTGAAGCGCTCGTATTCCAGCAGGCGGCGGATCAGCTCTTCCCGGGTATCACCCGCCTCCTCGTCGTCCTCATCATCATCCTCGTCGGGCGGGAGCAGCATCTTCGACTTGATGTGCAGCAAGGTCGCGGCCATGACCAGGTACTCCCCGGACACGTCGAGGTTGAGGCCCTGCATCAGCTCCAGCGCCGCGAGATACTGCTCCGTGATGGATGCGATGGGAATGTCGTCGATGCTGAGCTCGTTCTTCTTGATCAGATGAAGCAACAGGTCCAACGGACCTTCGTAGATCTTCAGTTGAACGTGCACCGCCATGGGCTAAAGCGTCAACGCCGACCGTACCTCGCTCATGGTCGCCGCGGCCTCTTCGCCGGCAACCCGGTTGCCCTCGGCGATGACATCCCGGATGTCGTCCGGACGATTCTCGTAGTAGGCCTTTTTCTCGCGGAAGGGGGCGAGGTCGTCGATGACGTGGCGAATCATCACCTTCTTGCAGTCCAGGCAGCCGATGCCGGCGCTGCGGCATCCCTCGGACACTTCCTGGATCTCTTCCGGAGTGCAGTAGATCTTGTGCAGGTTGAATGCCGGACACTTCTCCGGCTCACCGGGATCCGTCCGCCGGGCGCGAGCGGTATCCGTCACCATGCGGCTCAGCTTCCGGTCGATGGTCTCGGGGGAATCCGACAGCAGGACCGAGTTGCCGTAGCTCTTGCTCATCTTGCGTCCGTCCAGTCCCGGCAATCGCTGGGTCTCCGTGAGCAGCACCTCCGGTTCGGGGAACACCGGACCGTAAAAGCTGTTGAACCGCCGGACGATCTCCCGGGTCAGCTCCACGTGGGGCGCCTGATCCGCCCCCACGGGAACCCGGTGAGCCTTGTACATGATGATGTCGGCCGCCTGCAGCACCGGATAGCCGAGAAAACCGTAGGTGGACAGGTCACGTTCGCGGAGCTCCCGCAACTGTTCCTTGTAGGTCGGGTTCCGTTCCAGCCAGGAAACCGGCGTCAACATGGACAGCAGGAGATGGAGCTCGGCATGCTCCTTGATGTCGGACTGCCGGAAGATCGTGCATTTCGCCGGATCGAGGCCGACGCTCAGCCACTCCGCCACCATGGCTCCGGTGCCTTCCCTGATGCTGTCCGGGGACTGATAGTCCGTGGTCAGTGCATGCCAGTCGGCGACAAAGAAGAAACAGCGATAGTTCTCCTGCAGTCTGACCCAGTTGCGCAGAGCCCCGTGGAGATGTCCCAGATGAAGAAGTCCGGTGGGGCGCGCCCCGCTTACAACGGTATCCATGGCTTCAGCTTACACGACTCCGACGATGACGGCCAGAAACCAGATCACGAAGTCCATGATCGGCACCAGAGTGTACGTCAGTGCTCCGGTCATCAGGAGGGCGACGATGATGATGAACCCGAAGGGCTCGATACGGGCCACCTGCATCGCTTGCGGCTCCGGCAGAAGACCCACCAATACCCGGCCCCCGTCCAACGGCGGCACCGGCAGAGTGTTGAACACCGCCAGCATGACGTTGATACGGACGCTGCTGAGGGCCATGTACCACAGGTAGGACGACACCGAGCCGGACACGGAACTGCCGCTGATCAGGATCAATTTCACGATCACCAGGCTCAGCACCGCCAGGATGATATTGGTGCCGGGCCCGGCCAGAGCCACGAGGATCATATCGCGCCTGGGATCCTTCAGGTTGCCGAAATCCACCGGGACAGGCTTGGCGTAGCCGAACACCGGCCCGCCGGCCCAGATCAGCAGAGCGGGCAGCAGCACGGTTCCGACGATGTCGATGTGGGCAAGGGGGTTCAGGGTCAGCCGACCCATGACGGAAGCCGTGGGATCTCCCAATCGATTGGCCACCCACCCGTGGGCTACTTCGTGAAAAACAATGGCCACCAGCACCGGGAACGCCCAGATGGATAGCTGCCACAGGAAATCTTGAGGCATTGGACTTTATTAAGTGACGCGCTACGAAAACACAACACGGCTTCCGGGCGGGCCCCGTGAGCCCGTATCGACCCACGAGACGATGCGCACGCGGGCGGGTTTGAAACCCGCCCCTACATCCTCGTCCTGATGCAGTGCAGGGCTACCCCTACGATGTCACGGCGAGCGGGGGCGACCTGGCCTCGTCCTGATGCAGCGCAGGGCTACCCCTTGCCGTCAGGCGCCTCCCGCGGATGGAATTGCTGGTGGACCTTCTTGATGCGGCTCCGGCTGACGTGCGTGTAGATCTGGGTGGTGGCGATGTCCGAATGACCCAACATCGACTGCACCGCGCGCAGGTCGGCGCCTCCCTCGAGCAGGTGGGTCGCGAACGAATGGCGCAGCGTATGAGGCGTGACCCGGTGGTCCAATCCGGCCCGGCGGGCGTATCCCCGGAGCAGCTTCCAGAACCCCTGGCGCGTGAGCGGCTTGCCGGAACGCGTGAGGAACAGGTAGTCGCTGTACCCCCGCGTCAGGAAGCGCGGGCGAACCTCCCTCAGATATCGCTGAAGGCGATCCCGGGCCCAACCGCCGAAGGGTACCAGCCGGACCTTGGCCCCCTTTCCCTTGACGGTCAGGTAGTTGCCCTCCAGATTGACCTGCTGAAGCGTGAGGGAGACCAGCTCCGAGACCCGGAGGCCGCTGCCGTAGAGCAGCTCCAACATCGCGCGGTCCCTTGCGCCCAGGGGCTTGGCTTCTTCGGGCTGGTCCAGCAGCGTGCGCATGTCCGCGGTGCCGAGGGTCTCGGGCAGGCGACCGGCCGCGCCACGGGCCGAAAAGTCGGGGACCGGGTCGCTTGCAACCATCTCCTCCTTGAGCAGGAAGCGGTAGAAACGCCGCATGCTGCCCAACAGGCGTACAACGGACCGTTCACTCAAACGGCGTCCCCTGAGATCGGCGATGTACGCCCGCAGGTCCGACTTGGTGGCGTCGCCCCAAGCGTGGACACCCCGCCGGGAAAGGAATTCCGCCAGCCGGTTCAGATCGCGGCTGTAGGCCTCCAGGGTATTGCCGGCCAGTCCGCGTTCCACGGCCGCCACCTCGAGGAACAGGTCAACCGGCCGCGTGAGTTCGTCCGTCATCTTTCGGGTCCAGCTCGCGGTGGAGGGCCTCGCCCAACGCCTGAAGACGTCCTTCTTCCAGGATCTTGCTGCCGTCCGCATCCGCGACGTAGAAGACGTCGGCCACCTGGTCGACATCGGTGGAAATCTTGGCCAGATGAATGGAATAGTCCAGTTTCGACAGCCAATAGGTAATGGTAAAGAGAACCCCCGGCCGATCCTGGGTGTAGACCTCGATGACGGTGAAATCATCCGACGCGGCATTGTCCCAACGGACATGGGTGGGAACCTTCACCGCGGGTCGAACTAACAACGAAGGCCGCGACCGTGCCACCAACTCGGAGACCTCGGCCTTGCCCCCCAAGACCCTGTTCAGGGCCAGCTCCATGCGTGACCACTTCCCCGGGTCCATGACCACCTCGGCCTTGCCCTGATGAGAGATACGAAAAACGTCGAGAACGAGTCCGTCCCGGCGGGTATTGATGCGCGCGCTCAACACGTTCAGCTCCATGGCGGCGAAAACGCCGGCAATGGAAGCAAACAAACCCGGCTGGTCATGGGCGCAGATGGCGACCTCGCTGTGGCCGTGCTCCGGATGATGGAAGACGGCCGCCAGAAAGGGCTCGTCGCCGAGTCGCCGTAACAGCCGGTAGTGGGCAGGCATGACTTCCTCGGGAGTGGTGAGGAAGTAGCGCTTGGGCATGGCTTCGGTGAACTCCCGCTGAACCTCCTCGGCCGGATGTTCCGCTCCGAGCTGGGCCAGGAGCCGGTCCTGTATCCGCCGCACCCTGAGGTCCTGGTCCGGTCTCGCGGACTCACCCTTCTCGCGCTCCTCCAGAACATTGAGGGTGCGATTGAAGAGCTCCTCCAGCAGCGCGCCTTTCCAGTTGTTCCACACATCCGGCCCCACCGCCTTCACATCCGAATACGTCAACACGTACAGGCACTTGAGATTTTCCACCGTGCCCATGGTGTCCGCCAGGTCCGCCACTGTCTTTTCGTCCTGGATATCGCGGCGAAAAGCGGTGCCGGTAAGCAGGAGATGATGAAGCACGAGAAATGCCAGCAACTCCTGCTCGTCCACGTTGAGATCCATGCGCCCGGCCACTTCCAGCGCCATGACGCGTCCCAGCTCCGAATGGCCGCCGCCCTGGCCTTTGCCGATATCGTGGAACAGAATTCCCAGGATCAGGATCTCCGGCCTTTCCACCTCCCGGGCGAGCTGTGACAAGCGCGGCAGCGAATCCTCGAACTCCCCCGACCGCAGGCGCTCGAACTCCTTGACCGCCCGCATCAGGTGCTGATCCACGGTATAGATGTGATACAGATCGTGAAGCGCCAGGCAACGGACCCGGCCGAATTCCGGGATCAAGGCGTCGAGCGCTCCGGTGCGATGCAGCTCCAGCAGGGTTTCGTAGATCCAGTCGTTGCCGCGCAGGATGTCGAGGAACCGGTGGTTGGCCGCCGCCGAGCCCGATAGCATCCCTTCCATGGCCCCCACCCGGGCCCTGACGATCTCCCGCGAATCCTGTCCCAGGGTCAGCCGATGTCTTTGCAGGTCCGCGAAAAGATCGAGCAACTCCTCGGGACGCCCGGAGCCGCCCTTTCGGGCCGCCACCGCCAGGTTTCGTCCCGCGATCCGCACGCCGGGACGCAATTCGCCACCGGGCCGGGGCCTCCTGCGTTGAGAGGGATCGTGATCCACCGCGCGGTGAATGATGAGGGACGACAGACGGCTGACCTCTTCGGCGTGCAGGTAGTAGGCGCGCATGAACGTCTCCACCTCGCTCAACTTCCCCTCCCGGCCGAAACCCAGCCCTTGGGCAACCTGCTCCTGGGACTCGAAGGTCAGCCGATCCTGATGCCGTCCCGCCAGGAAATGCAGCTCGTTTCGGGTACGCCAGAGAAAATCCCGCCCGCGCTCCAGAACCGCCGCGTCCCCGGCCTCCAGCAAGCCCGTTCCCGGCAGGTACTGGAGCTTGACGGCGCCGCACTTGGCCCGGGCGATCCACATGGCGGTGTGGATGTCGCGCAAGCCCCCCTGGCCCTCCTTGACGTCCGGCTCCAACAGGAAGACCGACTCACCGTGCCGCTGGTGCCGCTGGCCGTGTTCGCCGATCTTGATTCCGACGAACCTGTCACAGGCGCCTCCGCCAAGTTGCCGCCATGCCACTCGTTCCAGGTCCCCATGCGGCCGCGCATCGCCGCAAATGTAACGTGCATCCACCAGGGCCGTCTGAATCACGTGGTCGCGCCGGGCGTGGCGCGCGCAGTCCGTCACCGTCCGGGTGGCGTGGCCCACGGTCAAACCGGCGTCCCACAAGGGATAGAGTATCTTTTCGGTGATGAACTCCACGTACGGGGCCGCGCGCCAACCGTAAAGGAAAAGGATGTCGATATCCGAATAGGGGTTCAATTCGTCTCGCCCGTATCCGCCCTGGGCCACCACCGCACAGCGCCCTTTCAACGCCGCGGCACAGTCCTCCTCCGCCATCTCGAAGAGACGCTGCAACAGGCAATCGATCATCCCGGCGTGGGCCCGCACCACGTCCGCGCCCGGGGTCCCGGCGCGATGAGACTCCAGCAAACGCTGCCGTCCGAGGTCGATATAGGCGCGCACGGCGGCGCCGGACCCGGGACCGGTGACCTGCTCGTCCAGCAGCCGGCGCCAGCCCGCGCCGCGATTCCCGGTGGCGCCTTCGTCGTCAGGCCCGTCCGCACCTCGGACCGGGGACCCGTACCCGCGCCAAGTCTCAAAGGGCGCTTCCGACTTCTCCATGGCACTGCCTCATCAACGGCAACGAGTTTTCCGCAAACCGTCGGCGTAGTCCTTGACGCCGTGGAACAGTCCTTTAACGATGGCGGTCCGAACGTCACGTCGGCGCAACGCGCGAGCGTCGCGACGATTGCTCACGAAGAACAACTCCACCAGCGCCGCCGGCATCTCACCCACGGTCAGCACATAGAAAGGGCCTTTCTTGACCCCAAGATCGCGGACCCGACTATAACGGGGCCGGACGTTGCGCACCAGCGATGCCTGCAATTTGCCCGCGAGAAGCGGCGTGAAGCAGGCGAATCGACCCAGCTTCATGTCGCTGAGAATATAGTCGCGATCGGTGACGTTCCCGAGTGAAGTGCCGTTTTCCCTGGCCGCCAACTTGAGGATCGCCCTGTCCGTGATCCGGTGGTCCAGGTAGTACGTTTCGAGACCCGAGGCCGCACGATTCCTGCTGGCGTTGGAGTGAATCGAGACGAACAGGTCGGCAGCCTCGCGGGTCGCGATGTTCGTCCGCTCCTTCAGCGACACGAAGACGTCCCGGTCCCTGGTCAGAACCACGTCCACTCCCATTTCCCGTCGAAGTCTGCGCGCCAGCATTCTGGCCACGCCCAGTGCGACGTCTTTCTCCTTGAGGCCGTTCACGCCCACCGCGCCCGGATCCTTTCCTCCGTGTCCCGGATCCAGCACGATCCTCCGGACCGACCTTCGAACCGCCCCTTCGGTGCGGACCGGAGAGCCTCGCTTCCGCTCGATATCCACCACGATCCTGTGCGGGGATGCCAGCAGCACCGCCTCGTGGTTGCCGGGTTCCTTCAGGTCGAGCACCACACGTACCACGTCCGCCTTGAACTGACCGAGCCGAACCCTGCGCACCAGCCGGTCCCCGACGTCGACGCGGTGCCGCTTGGTTCTCAAGCGGGTTCCTAACAGATCCAGATAGATGCGTGGAGGCAATCCCTTCTTGAGAGACGCCGGCAGGGTCTGGATGGTGAACTTCGCCCCGCCCGTGAGATCGAGGATCACCCGCGTATAGTTGGATGAGGAGAGCTGACGCACCCCCGTCAGGTGCGCTTTCGCCACTGCGGCGCGGACCTCGGACGCCGGGCCGAGCGCGCACAGCACAAGCAACAGGGCCAGGAAACGTCCCAATCAGCCTCCTCGTCTCGCCTCCGTCACGAGCCCGTCGAGCACGTTCAACGCCTCAAGCGGCGTGAGAACGCCGGTGTCGATGGCCTGGAGCTTCTCCCGCAACCGGTCCTGGCGAGACTCGTACAACATCAACTGAGCCCCTTCCGACGCCGCCTCGCTCCCCGCCAGCCGCGGTTGTCCCCAGGCATTCAGCTCCTCGCCTTCCAGGTTCTTCAGGATCTCTTTCGCCCGCTCGATGAGGGAACGCGGCAATCCGGCAAGGCTCGCCACCTGGATGCCGTAACTCCGACTGGCCGGACCCTCCTTCAGGGTGCGCAGGAAAATCACCTCCCCCTGCCATTCCTTGACCGCGAAGTTGAAGTTCTTCACGCGCTCCCGCGTGCGCGCCAGACCCGTCAACTCGTGATAGTGGGTGGCGAACAGCGTTCGCGGCCGGTGCGGCGACTCGTGCAGGAACTCGGCAAGCGACCACGCGATGGAGATGCCGTCAAAGGTGCTGGTGCCGCGCCCCACCTCGTCCAGGAGGATCAGGCTACGGGGCGTGGCCAGACGAAGGATGCGAGCCGTTTCCTTCATTTCCACCATGAACGTCGACTCTCCCGCCGCCAGCGCATCGGTGGCGCCGAAGCGGGTGAACAGGCGATCCACCAACCCCACGTGTGCGGCGTCCGCGGGCACGAAGCTGCCCATCTGGGCGAGGACGACCACCAGCGCCACCTGCCTCATGTAGGTGGACTTGCCCGCCATGTTGGGGCCGGTCAACAGCTTGATCTGCGTGGTCTCGGAATCCATTTCGCAATCGTTGGGGACGAAACCGCCGCGGCCCAACACCGCCTCCACCACCGGATGCCGCGCCGCGCGCATGGCGAGGGTCAGGCTGGAATCCACCCGCGGGCGAACGAAGTGCCGGGTCTCGGCGGTCTCCGCCAGCGCCAACAGTGTATCCAGCCTGGCCAGGGCCAGGCTCGACTGTCTGATGGCGGCGTAATGGGCCCCGATACGGTCGAGCAGATGCGCGAAGATCCGGCTCTCCAGCTTATGTATTTCCTCGTCCGAGCCCAACACCCGGGCCTCGTAGTCCTTCAACTCCGGGGTGATGTAACGCTCGCCGTTGGCCAGCGTCTGCTTTCGAATGTAGTTTTCCGGAACATGGGCGAGATTGGCCTTGGTGACCTCGATGTAGTAGCCGAAGACCTTGTTGTAGTGCACCTTCAGGGAGTTGATTCCGGTGCGCTGCCGCTCCTTGTGCTGCAGCTCGGAGATCCAGCCCTTGGCGTTGCCGCGAATGGCCGACAAGGCATCCAGCTCGTCATCGAATCCCGCGCGCACGAAACCGCCGCCGCGGACCGTCGCCGGCGGCTCGTCCACCACAGCCTGTTCCACCAACTCCACCACTTCCGGCACCGAGTGCAATCCCGACCGGAGCCGTGCCAGCAAATCACTGCCGCACCCTTCGATCTGCTCGCGCACCACGTCGAGCGCGCGCAGCGTGTCCTTGATGGCCGTGAGGTCCCGGGGCGCCGCGCTCCGCGAGGCGATGCGCCCGGACAACCGCTCCAGATCCTGAACGCCATGGAGCGCCTGCCGAAGCCTCCGGCGCGTCTCCGGATCGTTCACCAGTTCTTCGACGGCGTCCTGCCGGCGGCGGATCCGTTGTTCGTCCAGCAACGGATACAGGATCCATTTGCGCAGCTCCCGCGCCCCCATGGCCGTGCGAGCAGGCTCCAGGACACTGAGCAGCGAGCCGCGCCGGCCCCCATCGAAGCTGCACAGCAGCTCGAGATTGGCCTGCGTGTTCTCGTCGAGCATGAGAAACTGGGAGGCGCGATAGGGCTCCAGGGCGGTCAACACCTGCACGGCGCCGGGCGATCGGTCCTCGAGATAGGCCAGGATGGCGCCGGCGGCGAGGATCCCCAGCGGCCACTCGTCCCGCGGCCCCTGGTAGATGCCGGCGCTGTTGAGCTTCTGGACCGCGGCGCCGGAGAACCAGGAATCCGGGCCCGGCGTCCAGTGCACGCCGGCATAGTCCTCGCGCAGGTTGCCGAGGGAGCTGGAATGGGAATCGGGAATCAGCATCTCGCGCGGCTGAATCCGCCCGAGCTCGTTGGTGAGGGCGGCGTAGCCCTTCACCTGGGTGAACCGGAACTCGCCCGTGGTGACGTCCGTGAAGGACAGGCCGTACTCGTCGCGGCCCCCGGTAACGGCCACGAGGAAGTTGTTGGCCTCGGCGTCGAGCCCCTCTCCCTCCGTAAGGGTGCCGGGGCTGATGACCTTGATCACCTCGCGCCGCACCACACCTTTGGCGAGCTTGGGGTCCTCGGTCTGCTCGCAAACCGCCACCTTGAAACCGGCGGACAAGAGCTTGCCGATGTAGGGGGTGGCGGCGTGGTGCGGCACGCCGCACAGGGGCACCGGCGCGCCGTCGGTGCGGTTGCGGCTGGTCAGGGCGATGTCGAGGACCTTGGCCGCTTTCTCGGCGTCCTCGAAGAACATCTCGTAGAAGTCACCGAGCCGGAAGAACAGGATGGCATCCTTGTGCCGATCCTTGATCTCCAGGTACTGATGCATCATGGGCGAGAGCCGTGTCCGCTCCATCATGTCCCCTCTGGAATTCCGCCTTCCGGGGCTCGATGGATCTTGGCTGGCGCCTTGGGCTCAGCCCCCAGGCGCCGGACCTCGCCCTTCAACTCGTTGATCACGCTGCCGATTCCGAACGAGATCATGAGAAATGAAGTTTCTCCACCTTACCGAGGCCCCCGAGATGGACGGGCACTCGGTCGGGAAACGCAACGACAAGATCCAGACGTCCGCCCATGGCTTCAATATAGCTCCGCAAGGTCGAAATCAGGAGGTCACTACGCTTTTCCATCTGCGCTACAGTCGACTGGCGGATGCCGAGTGTTTCCGCAAGCTGGGTCTGCGTCAATGCCTTCGCCTTCCGTAGATCCTGGAGGGTCAGATACTCTTGATGCAAACGCTCAGTTTCCGCCTCGATCCGCTCGCGACGGTCGGGGGCGAGCTGCGACATCTTTTCTTTCAGTGTCGTTACCATCGTTCTTTCCTTTCATCGTCTCCAGATGCCGATTGAAGCGCTCATCGGCTCTCGCTATGAGCCTCCTGTAGAACCGCTTCTCCTTAACCTCGGTTTTCTCACCAGCCACGAGCAGGATGGCTTGGCGATCAGGATCAAAGGCGAAGAGGACACGCCAGATGCCGCCATCTGCTTCGCATCTCAGTTCTTTCATGTTCGCATGCTTCGATCCCTTCAGCGTGTCGGCATGCGGCCGGCTGAGGCGTGGACCTTCTCGTTCGAGAAGACCAGCCTTGGCCAGGATCGCATCCTGGACAGCCGCCGGATACATGTCAAACTCAGCCTCGAAATCGTCAAAGAATACGACGATCCAGCTCATACAGCAATATAGCATGTAGCCTATATTGTTTTCAAGCTATGTTTAGTTAGTGCTTGTCAGAAAGCAGGTAACTATATGGAAATCAAGGAATAAGAGGAGATTCAAGATTGCGAAGAATGTCGATATCAGGTAGTTTAAGCAGGAAATTCCACGCTAATCCCCCATTGGTCGGCAATCTTCGGACGGACGGACATCAATGAGACAGACACGGAAAACGCAGTTGGCACTTGGTGAGGCACGGATCGAGGAGATCAAGCTGGATGATAAATCCCGCGATGACATTCCAGCGGTTCTGCTTGGTCTCCAGCATCTGTATTCGCACGAGGAGACTCGGGAGAAGCTTTTTTCGCTGTTGGAGGAGCACATTTTGCCGGGCACGAATCGCAAGGTGGGACGTCCGGGGATGGAGTTGTGGCGGATCCTGGTGATGGGCGTCCTCAAACAGGGTCTTGGTTGTGACTTTGACCGTGTTCATGAGCTTGTGAATCAACATCGAACGGTGCGGGAGTTCCTGGGTCACGGTGCGTTCTCGCAAGGCGACACCTACGAGTTGCAGACGATCATCGACAATGTGTATCTGTTGACCCCCGAGCTTCTGTCAGAGATTGGGCGGTTGGTTGTGGAGAGCGGCCACGCGGTCGCAAGAAAAAAGCCTGGCGAGCGGTTGCGGGGGCGCTGTGATTCGTTTGTGGTCGAGACTGACGTGCACTACCCGACCGATGTCAACCTGCTGTGGGAGGCGATGCGGTGCTTGCTCGGGGAGTTGGGCGGTGCGGCGAGGAAGCACAACATCGGAGGCTGGCGCCAGTGGGGACATCTCACGCAAGAGGTGAAGAAGTGTTTCAACCAGGTCCGCTCGACGCGACGCGCGAAGAGTCGGCCGGACCGAGTCGAAGCCTATCTCGAACGTTGCTGGCACTTGGTCGGCCGAGCCGAGGAGAGTTGCAAGGAGCTGGAGCAGGCAGGTGTTGCGCAATCGAGCATACTCCAGTGTCTGATTGCCCATGCGCGTCGGCAAATGGACCAAATCGAGCGGCGTCTTCTCAAAGGCGAGACCATCGCGCACGATGAGAAAGTGTTTTCGATTTTCGAGGAACACACCCGCTGGATCTCGAAGGGCAAGGCTGGCCGTGCGGTGGAACTCGGAGTTCCGGTGTGCGTGGTTGAGGACCAATTCCAGTTCATCCTTCACCACAAGATTCTGTGGGAAGGGAGCGATACCGATATTGCGGTGTCGATCATCGAGGAGACGCAGGCCCTGCATCCCGACCTACGGGTGTGCAGCTTCGACCGTGGGTTCCACAGCCCCGGCAACCGGGCGCAACTCGACGCCATGCTCGACCTCAATGCGCTGCCGCGCAAGGGTCGGCTTTCTGTGGCCGAGCGCGAGCGCGAGGAAGCGCAAGCATTTGCCGAGGCCAGGCGCCAGCACCCGGCGGTCGAGTCGGCAATCAACAACCTTGAGCATCGCGGTCTCGATCGGGTTCGCTCCCACGGCGCCGATGGGTTTGCACACACCGTTGCCTTGTCGATACTGGCCGCCAACCTGCACCGCATCGGCCTGCTTGTGCGACGGCGCATGCGTGACGCCGAACGTCGTCGAAGACGCCGCGCTGCCTGAGCCCGGCCAGCTCCTGCGAATTTCGCCCCCCGGCCCGCCACACGGAGACGGGTACGGCCTCCTGTGTCCGGAAGTCGGCATTGCGGACCGGTTTGACGCCGAGCACCCTTCAGTGGTGTCCGTGCCGCCCGTTCCGTGGCTGAAACCTCGCCGAAACTGTCGCGGTTCGTCGCAGTTCCCGTGCACAAGTGGGGGTTTTCTGGCAGACACTAGTCTGAAGTTTGAGAACGAGGGCGAGCTAAGTCATTGAAATATCGGGGGAAACGAAGAATCTGTGGAGCAGCTACTGGGAACGTTCGAGGGGGACACCGAGGAGATCGAAGCCTGTAGCTTGCAGTGGGGTGGGACGGGTGACGAGGTTGAAGGGGTGAGCGCCAGGCAAGCGAGGGGAGAGGCGGTTTTTGGCGATGGTGGCGAGGTCGTCGAGCAGGGTGCGGAAGCTGTGGACGGGGGAGCCGTCGTCGGTGCGCTTGGTGCGAGCCTTTTTTTGAGCGGCGGGAGAGGTCGTTGCCGGGGCGACGCTGGAGGAGCGTTGGGCAGAAGCGGGGTCATGGTCGTCGAAGAGCAAGGGGGCGAGGCATCGACGCATGTGCCATTCGACGTAGTAGGCGAGCATGCACAACAAGACGTGGGCGCGGACCCTGTGGGGGGCATGGTGATGAACGGGGCGCACCTTGAGGTCGACGGTTTTGAGGCAACGGAAGGCGCGCTCGACCCGGCTCAGGCTTTTGTAAGCGGTGACGGTGCCTGGGGCATCGAGATCACTGGGGGGCAGGCTGGTGCGCACGATATAGAGGCCGTCGAGGGCGGCCTCGCGTGCGATGGAGTCAGGGTTGCGGGTGTAGCGGAAGGAGTGGTCGGTGATGTTGAGGTGGAAGTGTTTGGCCATCTTGTACTTGCCCATGACCCGGCCTACGCGCAGGGCGATGTGCTCGCGGCCGGTGAGTGGCCGCTTCTCACGTTCGGTGGCGGCCACGATGGGGTCGAGCAGCCGCTCGGTGGCGCGCAGCAACTCTTCGCGCTTGCGCGCCCGTTCGGTTGCCAGCAAGGGGTTGCGACACACCATCAGGCGCTCGCCCGGATAGGCATCGGAGCGGATCTCCACCAGATCGGTCTGATCGAACAAGGACATCTGCACCGCCCCTGATTCCACCAGTTGGCGAATGGCCGAGGAACGCAGGGCGCTGATCCAGTCAAGCCCCGCAGGGGCCACCTCTTCACGGATACGCGCTTCGGTGAGCATGCCGCGGTCGCCCACCAGCACGACCTTCGAGAGTCCGAAACGCCGCCGCAGCTTGTCCACCTGAGGCCCCAGGGTCCTGGGGTCGGCGGTGTTGCCTTCAAAGACTTCCACCGCCACCGGACGGCCCTCGCGGTCGCACAACAGCCCGAACTCGATCTGAAGCTTGCCGCGCTTGCCGTCGCGGGAATGGCCGTGCCGGGCCAGCGGGCAGCAGCGCCCCTCCAGATACACCGAGGTGAGGTCGTAGAGCACCAGGGCACCGTCTCCAAGGTGTCTTTGGGCCAGATGCTTCTCCACCACCTCCTGCCGCTCCAACAGCCAGTCCATGGCCGCGTACAGTTGATCCTCTGAGGTCTCCCCCAGTCCCAGGGTTTCCGCCAGCGAGTCCCGCGCGGTGGCCTCGGCCAGAGCTCGGGCCGTGGCCAGCTTCGACGCCGGCCCCAGGACACGGGCCGCAATCAGCGCCACCACTCGTTCGCGTTCCCGACAGGGACGAGCCGAGAGCATGCGGTCGAGCCCCAGCTTGCGCAAGGTGCCGAGCACGGCGGCGACATGGCCGTGGGGCTTGGAGCGGATGATGTCGAAGGCGTCGGTGGGGCTGAGCAGGGGTTCGTCCTTGAGGAGTCGGCGGAACGTGTCGATCTTGGCTTTCGGCCAGTCGGAGAGGTTGGCGATGGTGCGTTTGCGGACGCGCTTGCCTTCGCGCCAGCCTTCGCGCAGCAGGATGGCGGGAGGGGAGTTGCGGTTGGGGACGATTTCCACGTACATGGCAACTACCCTAGCATATCATGCGGCTAATAACAAGTGTTATTTAGCATTTACATGGGAACACATTTACGCTCCCAAACACCCCTTTCCTCTTGCATACTCGACACTTAACTCAAAATGAACGACAAATATCGCTGGAACTTCAGACTAGTTAGCCCATCTTTAACACAAGAGTGGGGAATTTTGGTTAATTGGGGGGTGGGGAGTGGGCTAAGGTATTGATTTCATTGAGTTGACGTTTTAGATATCGTAATGTAGTGCCATACTTATTAACTTTCTCTTGCATTCCTCCTCCCACTCTGCTATCCTCCCTCCATGTTCATCCGGCGCACCAAGACGCGCAGTGCCGAAGGCGGCAAGATCTACCACTCCTACCGACTGGTGCGTTCCGAGCGTAGCGGGGAGCGGGTGCGGCAGCGCACGCTGCTCAATCTCGGCAGTGACTTTGCGGTGGCAACGGAGCATTGGGCGGTGTTGTGCAGTCGGATCGAGCAGTTGCTGGAGCGGCAGGGGGTGCTGGTAGAGCTGGAGTGTCCGGAAGAGGTTGAACGGGAAGCGCAACGGATAGCCATGCAACTGGTGCAGCGCGGGGCTGAGGTAGCGGCGGGTGGCACGGATCTGCAAACGGTGGACGTGGAGTCGCTGGAGTTGGAGCGGCCGCGGACGGTGGGGGTGGAGCATGTGGGGTTGTGGGCGATGGAGAGGCTCGGTCTGGGGAGATTGCTGGAGGGTCTGGGGTTCAACGGCCGGCAGCGGGCGGTGGCGGTGGGGTCGATCATCGGGCGGATGGGGCAGCCGGGGTCGGAGAGGGCGAGTTGGCGCTGGCTGTGCGAGCGCAGCGGGCTGGGGGAGTTGCTGGAGGTGGACTTCGAGGCCATGAGCCTGATGCGTCTGTACCGTGTGTCGGATGCTTTGATGGCGCATCGGGAGGCCATCGAGAAGCACCTGTTCGAGCAGGTGACGGAGTTGTTCGGTCTGGGTCACACGGTGACTCTGTACGACCTCACCAACACGTTTTTCGAAGGCGAGGCGGCAGACCAGCCCAAGGCACAGCGGGGGCACTCGAAAGAGAAGCGCAGCGACTGTGCGCTGCTGACCCTGGGGCTGGTGCTGGACGGTTCGGGTTTCGTGCGCCGCTCCGAAGTGTTTGCCGGCAGGGTCGACGAAGACAAGACGCTGGAGCCGATGCTCAAGGCCCTGCACGCGCCCGCCGACGCCCTGGTGGTGATGGATGCGGGGATTGCCACCGAGGACAACGTGGCCTGGTTGCGCGACAACGGCTACCGTTATCTGGTGGTCAGCCGCCAACGCACCCGCCGCTTCGACCCCGAGCGGTCCATCGCCATCGAGACCCGGTCGCACCACAAGGTTCACCTGCACAAGGTGGTGGATGAGGACCGAGGCGAGGTGCGGCTGTACTGTTATTCCGAGGAGCGCGCCAAAAAGGAGGAAGGGATCGCCAGACGCTTCGCCGAGCGCTTCGAGAGCGAGTTGCGGAAGCTCCACGAGGGGCTGTCGCGGCCCCGCACCCGCAAGGGACTCGATTCTGTCTGGCAGCGGATCGGGCGGATACAGGAGCGCTGCCGCGGTGCCGGGCAGCATTACACCGTGGACGTCGTCGCCGACCCGCACAGCGGTAAGGCAGTGGCCGTCACCTGGAAGCACACGCCCCTTGCCGGCACCATGCTCACCCATCCGGGTGTCTACTGTCTACGCTCCAATGTCCACGACTGGGATCCACAGACCTTGTGGCGCACTTACACCATGCTCACCGATCTCGAAGCCGTCTTCCGCTCTCTCAAGTCCGAACTCGGCCTCCGCCCCATCTTCCACAAAACCCAGAACCGCTCCGACGGTCACCTCTTCATCACCGTCATCGCCTACCAACTGGTCCAGACCATCCGCAGGCGCCTCGCCGAACACGGAGAGAACGCCAGTTGGACCACTCTGCGTCGTATCCTCCAAGGACAGCACCGTGTCACCGCCTCCTTCCGCCGAAAGGATGGCCGAACCCTCCACGTCCGCAAGGCCACCCGTGCCGAGCAACCACAACTCAAAATCTACGCCGCTCTCGATCTCCACCCCGCCCCCGGAGGTGTCACCAAATTGATCGCTTGAATACCTTAACTGTCGAAATGTAGTGCCACACGCCAAATTATTCCCCGCTAACCCCCCGAATAATAACTAGTTTCAAAAACCCGTGTTAAAGATGGGTTAGCCGGGGTGGTCAGTGTTGGCAAACGTCGCGGGCAGGTGGCACCTTTGCTCGACGAAGAACTGTGGACCATACGATGATGGGAGCGGAGCTTTGAACGGCGGGTTTTAAGGGACTGTGGGACGGTGAGAGAAAGGGCGTCCGCAAGTGCCTGATGGAAACGCGACGCTACACCCTAAATCCACCATCTAAACTTGGTGGTGGATTTAGGACACCTTGCGCCGTTGACCTAACAGGTAGTCTACCAAGAGGTATTGTCCCAGACGATCGGGACGGGTGTAGAAAGCGCGCCCCTTGTTGAGGCGGGTCATCTCGTCCACGAACCCCTTCAACACCGGACTGTCGTCCAGCATGAACGTGTTGATGGTGATGCCCCGCTGGGTGACCCTTTTCGCCTCCTTCAGGGTCTCTTCGGCCGCGCGCTGACTGATGCCGCCGAAGCTCAGCGGCCATTCGCAATAGAGCCGTCCCTGGCGGCAGTACGCCGTGGGTTGGCCGTCCGTGATGACGATGATCTGCTGGTTGCGGGTCGAGCTCCGCTTCTTCAACAGGTCGATGGCCAGATGGAGCCCGTCCTGAAGGTTGGTGAAGGGGTCTCCCATGTTCCAGGTGGCTTCCGGCAGATCCTTGGCCTTCAACTCCACCGCCCGGGTAAAGAAACCGACGATGCCGAAATAGTCCTGGGGGTACTTCGAACGGCACAGGGATTCCATGGCCAAGGCCACTTTCTTGGCCGCGGCGAATCTTCCGTCCCAGCTCATGGACCAGCTCATATCCAGCAACAGAACCGTGGCGGCCCGGGTCGAGTACTGCGAATCGAAGACCATGAAATCTCTCGGATCGAGGCTCAACGGCAGCTTCGCGTTGCGGCGCAGGGCGCTCCTCAGCGTTTCGTTGAGATTCAGGTTCAGGGGATCGCCGGATACATACGGCTTGCTACTCTCCGGCACGACCTCCTGGGAGCCATGCCGGGCGATCTGGTGCCGGCCGGCAGCATCCCGGCTGAGCTGCTTGTAGATGTCTCGCAAGGCGATCTGGCCGATGCGCCGGACCCCGCGCGGCGTCAATTCGAAGCGGTCGCCCTTGTCGACCACGTAGCCGCCGTCCTCGAGGGACGACTCCATCCGCATGACCCCCTCGTAGTCCTCCTGGGCCTGGGGGCCGAGAAGGCTGTTCAAGAGATCCATGTCCACGTCTTTGGGTTGACTGCTGGATAACTGGCCCTCCAGCTTCTGCAGCCCTTCCATGCGTTCCTGGAGCTCCGCGGCTTCCTCAAAGTTCAACGATTCCTGGCCCCTGAAAAGGTTTCCTTCACGTCGAATGTAGTTTTCAAGCCGGCGTATCTTGTCCAACTGAGAGAGGATTTCCTCGAAATCCTTCTTTGCCTCGGGGTTCTCGAAGCTGTAACCCGCCAGACGCTCGATGGCGTCACTCAGCTTGGGCGGGAGGTGCTGCAGGAACTCGTCCTTCTTCTCGGCCTCCGCGCGGTCCTCTTGCTGCTGCAAGGTCTTGCGCTCGCTGGAGACGATGTCCTGCAACTTCTCCTGAATCTCGTCCAGAGCCGACCGGATCTGGTACTGCTCGTACATCCGCCGCTTTTCCCGAGCCACCCGGGACAGCAGGTCGTCGAGGCCGGAGACCCGCTCATCCTCCTCACCCATGCCGCGCTGCATCAGGCGGCGCATGGATTGTTGCAGGTCGCCGGTCTCGTCAAGATGTTCGTTGAGTTGGTCGAACACTTCGTCGGACCGGATGGACCGGTCCTGGAGCCCGGCCCAGCGACTGTAGCGAGCGTGGATCATGAGGCGTCAACCGCGGTACGGCCTACTTGCCATAGGTGATTCGGCCGCCCGCGGCTTCCTTGTTGAGCTTCTGATGCAGGTGCAAGCCTTCCAGCACCAACTCCGTAGCCGATGCCAGAAAGCCGGGCGAGTCTATGTCGCCCAGGGACCGGATCGCCTCTTGCAGACCCGGTATCTCCTTGATGCCTTCGAGGTAGTCTTCCGAGCGCATCTCATCGGAGACCTCCACCCCCCAACCGGAGTTGAAGTACTCGATGACGGTCTGCAGCGTGTTGATGTCGAGCCGCGTGTCGAACGTCTTGAGGATCGCCCGGTTCAACAGCCGCTCGATGAGCTCTTCCTCGTTCTTCTCCTCACCCACGTACTCCACCTCGATCTTTCCAGAGGTGGAGGGAAGCACGGCGTGCAGATCGCTGACCCGCGGCACGATGTCGGTCTCGCCCGACCGCAAGGCCCGTTTCTCCGCGTTGCTGACCATGCTCTCGTAGTTGTTGATGCTGACTCGGACGCTGACGCCGGAAGACTGGTTTATCTCGCTCGAGTTGCGCGCCTCGAAAGTCAGGTGCCCCAAGACCTCTTTCATGAAGTCGGGAATCATCACCGTATGGCTGCGCTCGTCGAGCGGGGCGGATTCCTGCACCATGATTTCGATCTCGTGCTCCAGGTGACGCGGATAGTGGGTCCTTATCTGCACGTCGAAGCGGTCCTTCAAGGGCGTGATGATGCGGCCGCGGCTGGTGTAGTCCTCGGGATTCGCGCTGGCCACGATGATCACGTCGAGGGGAAGGCGGATCTTGTACCCCTTGATCTGGACATCCTTCTCTTCCATCAGGTTGAACAGCCCGACCTGTACCTTCTCCGTGAGATCCGGCAGTTCATTGACCGCGAACACACCTCGGTTGGTGCGGGGGACGAGGCCGTAATGAATCGTCTCCTCGTCGGCCAGATAGCGCCCTTCCGCGACCTTGATGGGATCGATCTCGCCGATGAGATCGGCGATGGACACGTCCGGAGTCGCCAGCTTCTCGCCGTACCGTTGTTCCCGGCCGATCCATTCCACCGCCAGCTCGTCGCCCTTCTCGGCCAGTCGGCGCTTGCACGGAGCGCAGATCACGTCGAAGGGATTGCAGTTGATCTCACAGCCCTGGACCCTCGGAATCTCTTCGTCCAGCAACATCGTGAGACCGCGAATAATGCGCGACTTTGCCTGACCCCGCTCACCGAGAAACACCATGTGGTGGCCCGACAGTACCGCGTTCTCGATCTCCGGTATCACCGTCTCATCGTAACCCACGATTCCCGGCAGGATACGCTCCCCGGACTTGAGAAGACGCATGAGATTTTGGCGCATCTCATCGCGCACGGATCTAACGACGATTCCGTTGCGTTTCAATTCGCCCAAGGTGTTGATCGATTTCACGCCCTTACCTCCTGCCAAGCCTTTGAATCCTGTTGGTATGTCCTTGAAACCTGGTGTCCCGTATCCGAAGTCCCCGTATCAAGACCCTGGTACAAGGACTTTGGCCACGGAACACCTGATAGGCGGTGCGGCCGTCCGCACTAGCAGCCATCCTCGGCGGCGGAGCTCTGGTTGACCCGCACGCGAAGTTCCTTGCCAACCTTGAAAAACGGGACTCTCTTGGAAGATACGGATACGATTTCCCCGGTCTTGGGGTTGCGCCCATCTCGCGCCCTCCGGTGCTTTACGACGAAACTGCCGAAGCCCCGGATCTCGATGCGTTCTTCCCGCCGCAGTGCGGCGATCAGGGAGTCGAAGACGGAGTTGATGATTACCTCCGCATCAAAACGCGACAGGTGGGGAAACCGGTCGTTGACTTCTTCGATCAGGTCTCGCTTTGTCATGCAGTTGCCCGAAAGATGCGTCCGGCGGAAACTAGCCCTTGTCTTTCTCGCTATCTTGCGTGTCTGCCCCCGGGCGGCCTTCACGGTCCAGCTTCAACTCCTCGTTCAGAATGGTCTCGAAAGAGAAACGTCCTGCCTCTTTCTCCCGCTTCAGATACGTCTCCAACTCTTCCTTTTCCTCCGATCGTTTGAGCTGGCGGATGCTGAGCCCGATCTTCCGTTCCTGAAGGTCGACGTTGACCACTTCCGCCTCGACGACGTCGCCCACCTGATAGAGGCTCGAAGGTTTTTCGACGCGCTCGGTGCTGAGCTGAGAGACATGGATCAGTCCCTCCACACCTTCGGCCACGCGCACGAACACTCCGAAGTCCAGCACCCTGACGATGGCACCCGTGATCCGGGTTCCCGGCGGATTTTCGTTCACCACGCGTTCCCAAGGATCCATGCTCAACTGCTTCACACCGAGCGAGAAGCGCTCTACCTGCGGGTCGACACCGAGCACCTTGGCTTCCACGACATCACCCTTTTTGTAGAGCTCCGACGGGTGCTTGATCTTCTTGGTCCAGTCCAGATCCGAGATGTGGATCAACCCGTCGATTCCCTCTTCCACTCCGACGAAGACCCCAAAGTCCGTAATGTTGCGTACCGGCCCCGTGATGATGCTGCCTTCGGGGTACTTTTCCTTCGCCAGGAACCACGGATTGGGCAGCACCTGACGCAGCCCCAGCGATATGCGCCTGCGTGCGGGGTCCACGTTCAGGACCATGGCCTCCACGGTTTCCCCTACCTGGACGACCTTCGAGGGGTGCGAGAGCTTCTTGGCCCAGGACATCTCCGATACGTGGATCAGTCCCTCGACCCCCTTCTCCAGCTCCACGAACGCGCCATAGTCCGTCAAACCCACGACCTTGCCGGTAATCTTCGAGTCGACAGGATACCGGTCCGCCACCGATTCCCAGGGATCCGGAGTGATCTGCTTCATCCCCAGGGAGATCCGCTCTCTTTCCTTGTCGAACTTGAGCACCACGACACGCATGGTCTCCCCGAGACTCAGCAGGTCGCTCGGGTGGTTGACGCGACCCCACGACATGTCGGTGATATGCAGGATCCCGTCGATGCCGCCGACGTCGACGAAAGCACCGTAATCCGTGATGTTCTTGACCACTCCCTCCAGGATCACGCCCTCGTCCAGAACCGCGAGGGTCTCCTTCTTGAGCACCTCCCGTTCCTTCTCCAGCAGAACCTTGCGCGACACCACCACGTTGTCACGCATCCTGTTGTATTTGAGAATCGCGAACCGATCCCGTTTGCCCACGAACTGGTCGAGATTGCGGGTCGGCCGAATGTCCACGTGGGATCCGGGGAGAAAACCATCGACGCCGACGTCCACCTTGAATCCGCCCTTGACCCGGGCGACGATGATGCCCTCGATGGGGGTCATCTCATCGTGCGCCTTCTCGATTCGGTCCCAGACCTTGATGCTCTCGGCCTTCTGACGGGAGAGCACGATCTCACCCCGATCTCCTTCAGGAGATTCGAAGAAGACGTCCACCTCATCGCCAACGCCCACTTGCAGCGTGCCATCTCCATTCTGGAACTCCTGAACCGAAATACGGCCCTCGGTCTTGTAACCCACGTCAACCACCACGTGGGTCGGGTTTACGTCAACCACCGTGCCAGTGACCACCCCGCCCGGCTTCACCGCCTGCATACTCTCTTCGAACATCGACTCAAAGCTCTGTTCGAACGTCGACCCAAAGTCGTCCTCGGCGGCCACCGCTTCCTGGCCCTCCGAAACTTCGTTGCCCTCCGAAGACTCTTGGACTTCCAAAGTCTCCTGGGCTTCCAAAGTTTCCTGGCCCTGCGAAGTTTCCTGGCCCTTGTTAGCCTCAACTTCCGTCATTAAGCGTTCTCCCATTCTCATTGGATTTCATATTCACTTCTTCCAGTATCCTGTCGACGACGGCCGCCACCGGCAGCGCGGTGGAGTCGATGAACACCGCGTCATCCGCCTTGCGCAAGGGCGCCACCGTCCGCTCCTTGTCCCGCCGGTCCCTGCGCATGACGTCTGCCAGCGTCTGCTCCAGCGTCAGCGTCGAACCCTGTCCGGCCAACTCGTTGAAGCGCCGGCGGGCACGTGTCTCCGGCGAGGCATCCAGATAGACCTTCACCTCGGCCTCCGGAAAGACCACGGTACCCATGTCACGGCCCTCGGCGACGATGCAACCGCTGCGGCCCATGGAGCGCTGCAGGTCGGCCATGCGTTGCCTTACGATTTTCATGCCGGAAACCCGGGAAGCCACCTGCCCAACCTCCGGCGTACGAATTGCTCCGCTCACGTCCGCACCGTCCAGCATCACCGTATGGTCGGTTCCAAGGTCGACGACGGTGCTTTCCAGAATCCTTCCCAAGGCGCTCTCGTCATCGGGATCCGCTCCGTGGCGCATAACTTTCCATGCCAATGCCCGATACATGGCTCCCGTATCCATATAACGATATCCGAGACGCTTCGCCACGGCCTTGGCAACCGTGCTCTTACCGGCGCCGGCCGGGCCGTCGATGGCCACGATCAACTATCCTATCCTCACTTCGCATCATGCACAACCGGTCTCGCAACCCGTCATGCCGTTAAACGCTGATCTTCCCGAGACTCTCGAAGAAACCAGGGAACGATACCTTGACGCATTCCTCGTTCGACAGCACGATTCCGCCCCTGGCCGACAAGCCGGCAACCGCCAACGCCATGGCCACCCGATGGTCGCCGTGACTTTCCACCGAGGCGCTCTTGAGCTCGCCGGCTCCCTCGATGGTCACATCCTCGCCCTGTACTTCCGTCCTTACGCCCATCTTGGAGAGCTCGAGGGTCATGGTGGCGATTCGGTCGGACTCCTTGAAACGCAGCTCGCCCACACCGCGGAACAGCGTGGACCCCTTGGCCAGGGCCGCGGCCACGAACAGCACCGGATATTCGTCGATGGTGCGGGGCGCGAGTTCGGGCTGAACCTCGGTCCCCCGCAACGCTCCGCCCCTCACCCGCCAATCGGCCACCGGCTCGCCCGCCTCGTCCCAGGTGTGCGTCATCTCGATGTCCGCCCCCATGGCTCGCAGCACCTCGATCACGCCGCTGCGCGTGGGATTGCAGCCCACCCGCCGGATGGATATGTCCGATCCGGGTATGGCGGCCGCGGCCACCGCGAGGAACGCGGCCGACGACACGTCTCCCGGAACCCTGAGGTGCGTGCCCGAAAGCTCCTGTCCACCCTTGACCACCACCCGCCGGCCGGCGCTCTCCACCGAAGCCCCGAAACCCCGCGCCATGATCTCCGTATGATCCCGGGATCGATAAGGCTCCTCGAACCGCGTCTCCCCCTGGGCCTGCAAACCCGCCAACAGGACCGCCGACTTGACCTGGGCGCTGGCCACCGGCGAGGCGTACTCGATGCCCTGGAGCGATCCACCGTGAATCTCCAGGGGCGCGCGGCCGGCCTGCCCGGTCACCTGGGCCCCCATTCGCGTGAGCGGCTCGATCACCCGGATCATCGGGCGGGTGCGGAGCGAGCCGTCGCCGTCAAGCCTGGTGTCGAAAGGCCGGCCTGCCAGGACTCCCGCCAGCAAACGCATGGTGGTACCGGAATTCCCGCAGTCCACGGTTTCCGCCGGCTCCCGCAATCCGTCCCACCCGTTGCCCTCGATGCACAAGGTATCGGCCTCACGCCGGAACTGCACGCCCATGCGCCTGAAAGCCGCTACCGTGCTGGAGTTGTCAGCCCCGGCGGACATGTTGGTGATGCGCGTCTCACCCCGGGCCACCGCCCCCATGATCACGGCACGATGCCCGATGGACTTGTCCCCCGGCACCTCCAGCTCCCCCCTCAAGGGACGCGAAACCTGTTCCACCCTGACGGTCATTTCATCCCTTACGCAATCCTCTTCCGGGTCTCCATAGCCCGCTCGAATTCCCGCTCCAACCCCGATCCGTCGTTCCGGCGAATGCAATCGCTGAAACGCTCGATGCCCCGGACGTACTCCCGGAGCCCCTTCAACATGGCCTCGCGGTTAAGCAGGCAAATGTCGCGCCACAACTCCGGACGCCCCGCCGCGATGCGGGTGGTGTCCCTGAACCCCGACCCGCAGTACGCGGTGAGGTCCAACGAGTCGATCTTGGACCCATCGAGGGCGTTCACCAGCGCGGAGGCGGCGACGTGAGGAAGGTGGCTGACCATGCCCAGAATCCGGTCGTGGAGCGCGGCATCCATCGATTCGACCTTTGCTCCCACGCGGCGCCAGAACGTCCGCAGCTTCTTCACGGCGCCGGCGTCGCTCTTCCCGGTCGGCGTGATGATACAGCGACGGCGGGCAAACAGGTCGGCTCTTGCGGCATCGGGGCCCCATTGATCGCTGCCGGCGATGGGATGGGCGCCGACAAACGACGGCCCTCCCTTCAACAACCGCTCCATATCCGCCACCACCCGGCGCTTCACACTCCCGACATCGCTGATGAGACATCCCGGGCCAAGCCGCGGCAAGAACGACCGGGTCAGAGGCGCGATGGCGCTCACCGGCGTGGCCAGCACCAGGAAATCGGTGTCCTCGGGAAAGTCCTCGGCCCGCAGGAAGTAGGCGTCCAGAATCCCGATCTTCTTGGCCCGGCGGAGCGTCTTCTCGTTGCGGCCGTATCCCACGACCCGCTCCACCAACCCGCGTTCCCGGGCGGCCAGCGCCAGGGACCCGCCGATGAGCCCCACGCCCGCGATCACCATGGTCCGAAACATCAGCACGCGCCCCCTTCACGAACCCGCGAAAGGGATTCCAGAAACTTGCGGTTCTCGTCCGGGGTCCCCACCGTCACCCGCACATGGTCGGGAAACTCCGGGCCCACCGGCCGTACGATGACCCCCCGGCGCAACAGTTCTTCATAGACGCGGCCCACCTGGCGGGTTCGCACCAGGATGAAATTGGCCTGGCTTGGGACCCATTCGACCCCCAGGGCCGCCAGCCCTTCCGCCACAAGAGCCAGCCCCTGCCGGTTGACCTCGATGCTCCGGCGAAGGTGCTCGGTGTCGTCCACGGCAGCGGTTGCCGCCCACTGGGCGGCGGCATTGACGTTGAAGGGCTCCCGCACCTGATTCATCATCGCGACGATCTCGGGGTGGGCAATGCCGTAGCCGACACGCAGGCCCGCCAGCCCGTACGCCTTGGAAAAGGTCCTGATGGTCAGAACCGCCCGATCCTCCCGATGATCGTCGAGGGAGTCCGGGTAGTCCGGGTCGCTCACGTACTCGAAGTAGGCCTCGTCCGCCACCACGAGCACGTCCGGACCCACCCGCTCGAGAAAGTCCTGCCACTCGGGCCGCCGGTAAACCGTGCCGGTGGGATTGTTGGGGTTGGCCAGGAAGACGCATCGTGTCTTGGGCGTCAACGCCCGGGCCATGCCTTCCAGGTCGTAACCGAAGTCCTTCAACGGCACGGTGCGCACGGCGGCGCCCATGGCGTCGAGGGCGAGGCCGTACGCCACGAAGGTTCCCTGGGACAGCAACGCCTCGTCCCCGGGGCGCAGGAAGGTCCGGACCGCGAGCTCGATGAGCTCGTTGGAGCCGTTGCCGAAGATCAGCCGCTCGGGTGCAACGCCCAACTTGGCGGCCAGCGCACGCCGGAGATGGAAACAGCCGCCGTCCGGGTAAAGATGCAACTCGTCCAACCGCTCCCGTAGCGCCGCCACGGCCTTCGGCGACGGCCCCAGCGGATTCTCGTTGGACGCGAGCTTGGCCGATCCCTGAATCCCGTATTCCCGCTCCACCTCGTCGATGGGCTTGCCGGGCACGTAGGGCACGATGCGGCGAATATAGTCCGGAACCTTTTCGACGATGCTCATAGGCTGCGGGGATAGGAGCCCAGGACCTTCAGGAAAACGCAGCTCTCGGAGAGCTGGTCCAGGGCGCGTTTCACTCGGGACTCTTGTTGATGGCCTCTGAAATCGATGAAGAAGACGTATTCCCATGCCTTCTGGCGCGAGGGACGCGACTCGATCTTGGTAAGGTTGATGCCGTGTTTCGCGAAGGGGGCCAGCAGGTCATGGAGCACGCCGACGCGGTCCTTGGCCGCGAAGACGATACTGGTCTTGTCCTCCCCCGTGGGCGAGGGCGGATCGTCTCCGATGACGAAGAACCGCGTGATGTTGTCGTGATTGTCGGCGATGTTGGCCTGGACGATCTTGAGCCCGTATACATCGCCCGCCATGCGACTCGACACCGCGGCCGCCTCCCGGTCCGAGCGCGCCTCCTTGGCGGCCTGCGCCGTGCTCGACACCTCTTCGACGGCGGCGTGAGCGTAATGCGCGGCCAGCCACCGGCGGCATTGGCCCAAGGCATGCGAATGGGAAAGGATACGTCGTACGTCCTTTGCCCGGCCCGATCGGGACAGCAGGCAAAGCTCGATGTCGACGCTGACCTCGCCGCAGATCTGAACGTCCGACTCCTGCAGCAGATCCAGGGTGTGGGTCACCACCCCTTCGGTGGAGTTTTCGATGGGCACCACGCCGTAGTCGACGTTGCCCGCGCTCACCTCTCGAAAGACATCGTCGATGGTGGGCTCGGGGGAATAGCGTACGGTGCTGCCGAACTGCCGTTGCGCGGCCATGTGGGTGAAGGTCGCTTCGGGGCCGAAGAACGCCACGTTCATCTGGGCCTCGATGCCGCGGCAGGCCGACAAGACCTCCCGGAAGACGGCTCGAATCGACTTGGCCGGCAAGGGCCCCGCGTTGGCGTCGGATATCTGCCGGTACACGGCCCGTTCGCGGCTCGCCACGTATACGGGTCTTCCGGTACGGTTCTTCTGATCCCCGATCTTCAGGGCAAGGGATGCTCTCTCGTTGAGAAGCGCTACAATCCTGGAATCAACTTGGTCGATCTTTTTTCGGAGGGCATCTACCGATTCTCTGCGGGTCAATGAAAACCTCGAGGGGAAGGATTGCGACCGAAAGGCTACGTTAGCTGAACTCCCGTGCAATTGCAAATCCGCGTCGCCGCTGGTGTTTGCCCATCGCTCGCGCCGGCCCGTCGATGCCGGACGGGAATCATGGTACCGTTGGCCGAACGGCAGACCGCCCATGCATAAGCAGACCCAGGCCAATCTGTACGCCGGCGTCACCGTGCTGTTTTGGTCCACGGTGGCGACGGCGTTCAAGCTCTCCCTGCGCCATGTGAACGCCGACGCGCTGGTGTTCTACTCCTCGCTGGTATCCGTTGTCGTGCTGCTCTGCATCACCCTGGCCACCGGGAGGCTCGGACAGCTCCGGGAGTGGCGCATCGGGGATTTGAGCGCATCGCTTTGTCTGGGCTTCCTGAACCCCTTCCTCTACTACCACGTCCTGTTCAGGGCCTATGATCTCCTGCCCGCGCAGGAGGCGCTGACGCTGAACTTCATCTGGCCCATGGTGCTGGCACTCTTCTCCATCCTCCTGCTCCGGCAGCCCATCAGCGTTCGCGCCGTCGTGGCCATGGCCGTCAGCTTTTCCGGTGTGGTGACAATAGCCACCCGGGGAAACCCGCTGGGGCTCAACCTTGCCAACCCGCAGGGGGTAGCTCTGGCGTTGGCAAGCACGCTGATATGGACGCTCTATTGGATCTACGGGGTAAAGGATGCGCGCGACCCGGTGACGCGCCTGTTGGTGAACTTCGTGTTCGGATGCGGGCTCTCAGGTGGTTACCTGTGGCTCTCGGGCAGCCTGGAAACACCCGAGCCCCTGGGCTTGGCCGGCGCCGCCTATATTGGCACGTTCGAAATGGGCATCGCGTACGTCACCTGGCTTCAGGCGCTGAAGCTCTCCCGTACCACGGCACAGGTAGGGCAACTGATCTACCTGACACCCTTCCTCTCTCTCCTGGTGATCTCGTTGTTCGTGGGAGAGCCCATCTACCCGAGCACGGTGGCGGGGCTGGCGTTGATCATCGGCGGCATCGCGCTGCAGCGCCGGGCGGGCTGACCCGCTCGCCTGTTCCGACGGAGGCAACAGCCCGGGCGCGGGCGGGTTTCAAACCCGCCCCTACATGTTGTCGTCCCGCGGGACAGGGGGGCGAACGGGTCAGCCGGTCCGGCGCTGCAAGACTCCGATCGATGGCCGTGGACACTCCGAGGGCCCGATGCGGCAAATGTAGGGGCGGGTTTCAAACCCGCCCGTGCCCGCACTACGCCGTCGGTCGATACCTAGTGTGGTGTCTCACAAATACGCTTACGAATCTGCGGGTCCTTTTGGCCGTCGGCTGCGTTGCTCTTCCTCGCGTGGTAACCGCCACACGGGCGGGTTTGAAACCCGCCCCTACAAGTCATCGCGCCTTGCCGACAGCCAAAATGCCCTCGCAGCTTCATAACCGTATTTGTGAGACACCACACTGGCGCCGGCCTCGGACCGGGAGCACCGTTCACTTGAGCAATGGAAAGGACCAGGGGCTCATCTCCTCCGCCGTGCGGCCCAGCGCGTCCCAGTCCTGCAGATGACCCCAGGCGAACTCCGCCGCATCCTGGGCCTGCCGCCGCAAGGATTCCAGGTCCACGCCGGGAATCCGCCCCTGCTCCATGCGCACCACGCCGTCGACGATGACCGTCCGGACGTCGTCGCCGATGCCGCATTCCACCAGGCTCTTGATGGGGTCGCGGACCGGTCCGTACCTCAGGGTGCCGCCGCCGGAGAGATCCACAACGATGATGTCCGCGCGGGCTCCCGGCGCCAGGCGCCCCAGGTCGTCGCGCCCCAGAGCCCGGGCTCCTCCCAGGGTGGCGGCCTCGAACACCTCCGCGGCCGTGGCCGCCCGCAGGTTGTGTCCGATGACTTTGCCGAAGTAGGAAGCCGTGCGCATCTGCATCATGAAATCCCGCGGATAGGTGTCGCTGCCCAGGGCGATGTTGACCCCGGCCTTGCGGTACCGTTCCCAGGAGTCGAGGCACCGCCCCCGGCGGGCGATGTTGACCGGGCAATGGGAGATGGACACGCCGTGCTCGCCCATGAGCTCCAGGTCCCGGCCGCCCGAGAAATTCATTTGCGGGTTCTCGGCCACGAAGTTCCCGTGTCCGATAGTCAGGTCCGGCCCCAGAAGGCCCACGGACTCCAGCAGCTCCACCGGGGTCATGCGATGGTCCAGAACGAGCTGAAAAAACTCGATGACGTTGTAGGCCGCGTGGGTCGAGATGGGCACCTTGAGCTCATCCGCCGCCTTCCGTGTGGCCCGGAGCAGATCCAGCGTACAGGTCTCGGCTTCCCGAGGTATGAGGATTCCCCGGACCCGGTCGCCGCAACTGCCGTTGACGCGCTTGATGAAGTCGACGGCGCCCTCGAACTCCCGCCAGCCCGCGGCTTCGTCCACCACGCGCTTGAGCCGGCCCTTGTCGTCCGCCACCCAACGGCCGGAATCGAATCCGGGTCCCAGGTATGCCCTCGCCCCGAGCCGGTCCACCTCTTCCAGCAACCCCTCCTGGACCCGGAGCTGGCTGCCGATCTCCATGAACGTGGTGACGCCGTTCCGCAGCAGTTCGGCCACCGTGAAGGTAGCGTGCAGGTTGGTGCCTTCGTCGGCGCCGGCCTGGTCCGGCCTCGTGTACCGGGGATCCCCCGCCGGCCGTGTCCCCTCCCGTGGCACGCTGATCTCCAGGAACGGCTGGCCGAAATAGTCCGGCCGGCCGGTATCCGTGATCAGCCGGTGCGATGCCCGGTGGCCGCCGTGAACGTGCATGTCGATGAACCCCGGCGCCACCAGCATCCCGCGGGCGTCGATTTCACGGTCCACGTTCCCGTCGAAGCCGGCGCCGACGTGCAGGATGCGCTCGTCCTCGAACACCACCACCCCATCCCGCACGAGCGCGTGGGTCTCACCCTGGTAGCCGACGATCCAACCACCGCGAATCAACGTACGCATATCACTTCTCCGTCCAGGGGAACTCTGAATCGGCGTCCTTCGACTTCGCTTCGCTACGCTCAGGACGAACGGTTTGGACGCCTTCAACCGTTCGTCCTGAGCGTAGCGAAGCGAAGTCGAAGGACGCCAAACAACGAGAGTTCGCTGGCATCCTACCCCGGCTCTTCCCCAAACGGCAGCTCGGTTCCCAGTCCCTTCTCCCGCGCCAGCCGGTAGACCCAGCTCGCGATGCCGACGTCCAGAATGCCCATGCCCGGAGACTCGTAGAGAATGGTCTCGTCGTCGCTTCGGCGTCCGGGCTTCTTGCCGGAGACCACGTCGCAGAACTCCGCCGCCACGTCGTCCCTCGAGAATTTCCCGCTGGCCAGCAGTGAGGGAAAGGGTTTTCGGGGCGGGCTATCGCCCAACACCTGGTCGGTGCCGGAAAGGAACACCCGCGAGCCTTCCACCGTGGCCTCATCGAATTCACCGGGAGCCAGGGACATGACGAGCGCCCCGGGCTCCAGCCAGGCGCCCTCGAACACCACGGTGTTCCCGGAGGTGGCCAGCAGCATGATGTCGGTGTTCTCGACGGCTTCCCGGCCGGACTCCACCGCCACCACCTCGATATCCAGCACCGCCGACATCTCCTCGCAGAAACGCCGCCGGTTTTCCGCGCTCCGGCTGTAGGCCTTGATGTGGCGGATGTCGCGGACGGCGCTGCACGCCTGGACGAAGCCCTTGGCGTAGCGGCCGGTGCCGATGACCCCCAGGGTATGCGCATCCGTCCGCGCCAGGTACTTGGCCGCGACGCCGTAGGGGGACGCGGTGCGGACCGCGTGCAGATGATAGTCCGAGATGATGGCTGTCATCTCCATGTCTTCCCAGTTAAAGAGGCAGATGACCTCGGAGCGATTGGTGCCCTGGTATCCCGAGTAAATTCGCACCGCGGCGGCGCCAATGTCCGGAACCATGCCCGGCAGGATCCGGATGTTGTGCCAGAGATGACCCGGATGATCGGGATGTTCCATGGTCAGGCGCTTGAGGTGGAACGTGCTGCCCTCGGACTGCTGGCGCAACACCTCCTCGATGACCGAAACCGCTTCCCCGTAAGCATTCCGGCCCTCGATGGCCTTGAGAACGTCTTTTTCCGTCAGAAACAGCATGACCGCGCGATGCCTATCCCTTCTTCTTCCGTACCAGGAACCCCAGGCTCTTCTTGGCCTCGGGCGACATGGAGAAGATTTTCTCGACGTGTTGCTGGACCCCTTCGCCCGTCACCGGGTTGATGATCAGTTTCGACCGGTTGGCATCGGCCAGGAACTGCTTGTCCGTCACCGCGGCCGCGAAAGCCTTTCGAAGGGTGGCCAGACGCTCGGCGGGGGTGCCGGCAGGCACCGCGAGCGGACGCATGAACTGGGTGGGCCCCAGGTATGCCTGATAGATGGCCAGGGCCTGAGCGCCGCCCTTCTGCTCGAAAACCTCGGGGAAGGTCGGAAGGTCCTTGACCTCCGGATCGTCCCAGCGTCGATGGATGACGACCGGAATGAGCTTGTCATCGCCCTTGGCGTCCAGCATGGCCCGGCCGGTGCTGCGAATCGGTTCCCACCCGGAACAGAAGCCGTCCACCTCGCGCGACTGCATGGCCAGACGGATGGGCGCCACCCCCCTGTAGCCGGAAATCACCTTGAAGTTGGTTCCCAGGACCTTGTTCATGATCAGCGGCAGGTCCACCGTATTGGAGCCGGCCCGGGTCGCTCCCATCTTGATGGGCTTGCCGGAACGCAACACGTCCTCGAAGGTGCGGATACCGGTAAAACCCATGAAGGCACACGTGAGCGTTTCCGTACCCGGAGCGCCGACCCAGCCAACGTCCCGGTGCCGGATCTTGACGCCTCTGTCTCCCAGCGCCTCCCGCAACGCCATGGAACTGTTCCAGATACCCACCGTCAGACCGTCGGCCTTGGCCTTCCCGGCCACGTAGTGCGCCGCTATGAGGGTGCCGGCGCCGGGCCGATTGATGACCACGACGGAAGGGTTTCCCGGGACATACTTCCCGATGTGACGTGCCGTCAGTCGGGTGTAGGCATCGTAACCGCCGCCGGGCGGTGCCCCCACCACCAGGCGGATGGTCTTGCCCTTGTAGAAGTCCGCGCCGTGGGCGACGGAGGCTGCCGCGAGAACCAGCAGCATGGAGGCGAACAGTCCCGCAACGATCAAGCCCTTGTACATTGGAATATCTCCCTTCCGGCAACTGCCACTGTCAGGGCGTCCTTCGACTTCGCTCAGGACTGGCGTAGAGGAGCAAAGTCGAGGGATGCCATTGGTTCGAGTTGTCCTAGCCTGCGCCGCGGGAACCCGACATCCGATGTAGGGGCGGGTTTCAAACCCGCCCGTGCCCGCACGGCGCTGTCGGCCGATACAACCTCCTAGTCGATACCGTAAAGCCGCGCCGCGTTCCCTCCCAGCACCGCCTCTTTCTGCTCTCGGGTCAGATCGTCCCGCTGCAACAGTTCGTCAATCTCGTGCCGGCAGGTCGCCGCATCGAAAATCTCGTGGGGAAAGTCGCTGGCAAACAGGAAGGGATCGGCTCCGGCCTGCTGCACGGCGAAGGCCAGCCCGGCGTCGTCGCAGTCGAAGCCGACGAAGATCCTGCCCTCCCGGACGTGGCGCTTGAAATGCTCGCTGGCTTTCTCGTTGGGCCTGGGGCCGGGGACGGGGTCTCCCGCGAGATCAATCTGCAGGTGCCCCTCATTGTAGGACCGATCCAGCCGATCCATGAAGAACGGCACCCACGTCGCGCCCCCTTCCAGAAACGCCACCCGCAGCCGGGGGAAGCGCTCGAAAATGCCGTGGCTCAACATCGCCGCCGCCTGCACCATGATCCCGAAAGGATGGCCGAGGGCGTGCACCGGATAGTAGACGCTGAAGCCGTCGAGACCGAGATGATGGTGCGCGCCCCCGTGCACCGTCAGGCAACAGCCCAGTTTCTCCGCCTCCTCATAGATCGGCCAGTAGGCCTTGGCCCCCAGATGGCCCTTGATGGCCTCGCCGTTGGACGGCAGCATGGCCCCGACCATGCCGAGCTCCGTGACGCACCGCCGGAGCTCCGCCACCGCGGCCTCTTCATCCTGTATCGGGATGAGCCCGACGCCCTTGAGACGCGGCGTCGTGCTGGTGAAACGGTCGTGCAGCCAGTTGTTGTAAGCCCGGCAGGCGGCGATGGCCCACTCCACCGAGACGATGCGCCCGACTCCCAGGCCGGCGCTGGGATACAGCACGCTCCAGGCGATGCCGGTCTCTTCGATGAACTCCAGCCATTCCTTGGGGCCCGGCGCGGTCGTCATGCTCCCGCCCACGTGCTTGGGCGCGCGATTCTTCATGAGATAGCGGAAGTGGAGGTGGTCGAACACCGGGAACATCTGACTGAACTGGTTCCCCTCGGGCATGTACTTCGCGATCTCGTCGCCGAAGAAGTAATCGTTGACGTGGCCGTCGGCGTCGTTGATGGTCGGCATGAATCCGTCTCCTTTCGACCCAACAGGCTGTTATCGCAGACCTTGGAGTCTGTCAATCAGACCAGCGCTGAAGACCTGCCGTCGTCCGGGATGGCGTCCTTCGACTTCGCTACGCTAGCGCTCCGCTACGCCTGTCCTGAGCGCCAGCGAAGCGAAGTCGAAGGACGCCTTGGTCAGAGCCTCTCCGACGCCAGTCGATAGCGTCCTTCGGCGTCTTGATCGATCTCTCCGGCCGCGTGCAGCTCGCCCATGGCCCGGGCGACGAACTGGAAACCGACTCCCGGAACGCTTTCCGCGATTTCGCTGAAGTACATGGACCGGTCGGCGAGCAATTCGCGTATGGCCGCCGCGGCATCCCCGATGCTTGCACCGGCGGCGTCGCCCGCGGCCTCCGGGACCGCCTCGCCGGCCTCCGCTTCGCCCAGGTAGGCGCGGAGGTCCAACTCATCCGCGTGGGGATAGGTGATGCGCTGATACCGCGCCTTGGGGACGCCGTCGGGAATGGTGGCGTCGATGCCGCACTTGGCGGTGGTAGGGATTCCTTCCGACAGCGGAAGGCTCGGATCCAGGGGCTTCGAGCGGGCGTTCGAGAGGATGGTGATGTCGCGGTCGGCCTGCACCCGGGTGGCCATGGCCCATTCGACCTCCATAGCGTCGTAGACGTCGATTTCGTCATCCACGATCACCACGTGCTTGAGATCCGCCACCGACAGCGCCGCCATGATGGCGTTCTGGGGATCGCCCGGCTGTTTTCGGATGGAGATCACGGCATGCCAGTGGCAGCAGCCTCCCGGCGTGACGTTCACCGCGGTCACCGTCACCCCGGCCGCGTCGAGGACCCGCTTGAGCACGGCCTGAAAACCGTGCTCCTTGATCCAGATGTTCTCCCAGGGCATGTGCAGCGCGTAGTAGATGGCGTCCTCGCGGCGCGAGATCGCCTTCACCCGCACATGCGGGTTGTAGTGCACGTCGCCCATAAGGCGCGTCATCTCGCCGAACCGGCCTTCCTGGCGGGTCCAGCCCGTGGGCAGGATCTCCGCCTCCAGCACGATCTCGGCGTCCGCCAGGCACGGCGCGTCGATGGTCCTGCAGGCGCCGAGGCGAACCGCCCGCCCCAGCATGCCGCCGGCGATGGCCAGCTCGTCGCGGCCCAGGGGCGCCTTGTAGAGGGACGCCATCAGCTCCAGCGGGTGGGTGCCGATGTTGATGGAGATGGGCAGCGGCGCATTGGCGGCCAGGGCCTTCTCCGCCAGCCTGCGAAGGTTGTTGGGAGTGACGATGTCGATCCCCGTGAGAGCCCGTTCCTTTATCTGGAAACGATAGGTGCCGGCGTTCAGGCCGTGTTCGGGATCGCGCACGAGGGTGACGCCGGCCGTAATGGTGGGGCCGCCGTCGAACTCGGAGAAGACCGGCACCGGAAGGCTGAAGAGGTCCACAGCGGCGCCCTCCACGAACGTCCGGTCCCCTTCGTCTCTCACCTCGATGGGATCGATGGGATGGTCGAGGGCGTGGCTGAGCCGCTGCTCCATCTGGCCGTAGTCGCATCCCGCGGACAGGGCGATCCTTGTCCTGTCATTCAACAGTCCCGATACCACGGGAAGGTCGTAGCCGTGCACCCGGTGGAACAGCAGCGCACTGGACGCCTTGTCCACCAGCGCCGCGATATGCCGGACATCTACCGGTTTGTGGATGTCGACGAGTTGGCCGGCATTCCGCAGGTCGTCCAGGAAGGTTCGGAAATTCTCCATGCGGTCACCCGATCAGCTTGCGCATGAGTTGCCGCGCCCGCTCCACCGCCCCCGGCTCGATGGAAAGGGTCGAGGCGAACTCGCCCATCGGTTTGGTCGCGTCGATGCCCATCTTGGCGGTCATGGCGTCGGTGGCCGACGGGTCCAGCAGCGTTCCCATGGCGGAGTCGACGATGAAGACGTCCCGGTTCGCCTGCATCCGGGTGGCGATGGCCCAAAGGACCTGTTCCTCGTCGAAGATGTCGACGTCGTCGTCCACCACCACCACCAGCTTGACGTAGTGGTCCGCCCCCATGACGCTGAAGATGGCCTGCTTTCCCTGCCCTTCTGCGGTCTTCCGCAGGGACACGTAGCAATGGAAGCTGCCGACGCCGGACCGCACCGGCACATGGACCGCCTTCAAATTGGGAATGGTCTTCTCCAGCACGCTGGTGAACTCCACCTCCCGCGGCATGGACAGGCAGCGGCAATGCTCCTTGCTGTCGCCGCCGTTGATGTCCTGGTAGAGCGCTCCGTTGCGATAGTGCAGCGCGGTGGCCTCGAAGACGTTTTCCGTGCTTCGGTTCGAGGCATAACCGGTGAACTCTCCGAACGGCCCCTCCTTCTCCCGCACGCCGTACAGGATCCGCCCCTCGATGACGATCTCCGACCACCGGGGGACGTCGACATCCACGGTGGCGCAAGGCGTCAACTCCAGCGGCTGGCCCAGCAGCCCGCCCTGCAGGGCGAACTTCTCCATCCCCGCCGGCGGCAACGTCAACGCACCCAGGGAAACCAGCGGGTGCACGCCGATACAGATCGCGGCTTCCAGGGATTCCCCTTTCTCCTCGGCCCGGCGGAAATACTCGAACATGCGGCGCCGGGAGTGGAGGCTCACGCCCAGCTTGCGCGGCCCCTTGAGCTGCATTCGATGAAATCCCACGGTGCTCATGCCCGACTGCGGATCCCGGGCCACCACCAGCCCTGCGGTCACGTAGGGGCCGCCGTCCTGCTCGAAATGGGTCAGGATGGGAAGCTGCCGGAGATCAGCCGCGTCATGGAGCAGGCTGTTCTCCTGCCAGGGAGCATCCTTCAACACCGTGGGGGGAATGGGCCGCTGGATCCGCTCCTTGAACTCGTGGACCATCCGTTCCTCTGACGTCTCGAAGGCCCAGGCCAGGCGCGGACGGTGCGCCAGCACGTTGGCCGCCATGGTGAACCCGCTCCCTGCGATGTTCCGGAACACTACCGCCGGGCAGGACGGCAGCCGTTCGGCCTCCATGACCAGCGCCGTGGCCTCGAACTCCCGGGACACCGGCTCGTTGACCTCGAGCAACTGCTCGGGGTGATCGGCTTTCAATCGCTTCAAGAATGTCTGCAGATCCTGTGGCACTGGAATCTCCCCTTTATGATCTGGCCCTGAGGTTACCCCCAGTTCGTAGGCAGTTCGCCAAGTATGGATCAGTGATCTGCGGCACCGCAAAACCCTCTCCCTCTGGGAGAGGGTGGCCGAAGGCCGGGTGAGGGCGCCGCAACAACCCTGCCTCTCCCATTCCTGCCGTACCCGGCCAAGCGCTTGCTCTCGGGCTCCCTCACCCCAACCCTCTCCCAGAGGGAGAGGGAGTCGGAGTGCGGGGAAATGGTCCCTTGCGATACCTCATCGTAGCGTCAAAACGCGACACAGATCACGGTCTACCAACTCTTTCCCCTACCGCATCGATGGAGCAGTCAAGGGGCTCCGGCGCCTCGACTGCCTGCAACGCGGCATCGACGTCCTTGAGGCCGTGTCCCGTAGAAACCACGACGACTCGCTCGGCGGAGGCGACCTCGCCCCGCTCCACCAGCTTCACGAGCGCGGCCACGGCCGCCGCCGCCGCGGGCTCGCCGAAGAGTCCGGTGGTCTTGCCCAATAGCGGCATGGCCTCGAGGATTTCACCGTCCGACACGCTCACCGCGCTGCCTCCGGAGGCCTTCAGGTCCTGTACCGCCATGACCCCGTTGCGCGGCAACGACACGCTGATGCTGTCCGCCAGCGTGTTCTCGGTCACCGGACGTATGGTGCCGTCGCCGTCAAAGGCATGCTTGATGGCCTGGGAGCCCTCGGCCTGCGCGGCCACCAGCCGCGGCAGACGGGAGATCCAACCCAGCCGATGAAGGTCCGTGAACCCCTTCCAGATGCCGCTCAGGATGCAGCCGTCGCCGGTGGCGACGATGACCGTGTCCGGCGGCTCCCATCCGAGTTGCTCGGCGATCTCCAGCGCCACGGTCTTCTTCCCCTCCACGGTGTAGGGGTTGTAGCCGGTGTTGCGGTTGTACCACCCGAAGCGTTCGCTGGCCTCGACGCAGAGGCTGAAGGCCTCGGAATAGCTGCCGCGAATGGGAAGCACGTCCGCGCCGAAAATGAGAAGCTGCGCCACCTTGGCCCTGGGTGCGGACTCGGGCACGAAGATGTGACAGGGCAGTCCCAGGGCCGCCGACAGACACGCCAGCGACGCCCCGGCGTTTCCGGTGGAGGCGGCGGCGAACTCCCGGCGGCCGAGCTCCTGCCCCTTGAGCAGCACCACGGCGCTGGCCCGGTCCTTCAGGGAAGCGGAGGGGTTGACGGTGTCGTCCTTGATCCACAGCCGTTCCAGGCCCAGGGTCTTTCTCAGGCCGGGGACTGAATAGAGCGGCGTTCCGCCCACCGCCAACGGGAGCTCGACCCGGTCGGCGGCCAGGGGGAGCAGGGGCAGATAGCGCCAGTGATCCCGGAACGGCAGCGCGGCCATGCCGTCGCGGCTCGCCGACGCCCTGATACGATCGTAGTCGTAGGAAACCCGCAGGGTCCCCAGCTCACCGCACTTGGGGCAACTGTATTGGCCGGGACCTTCCCGGTAGGCGGCGCTGCACAACACGCAGGTCAGGTTGGCGGGAACGGGCATTGTCAGTGTTCTGTCCGGTTGATCCCTACACGGGCGGGTTTGAAACCCGCCCCTACAAATTCGTTTCCTACGGCACCGGCTCCGAGGTGCCTGGTCACTGCCCGTCGGGGCAAGGCTTGACGACTGTAGGGGCGGGTTTCAAACCCGCCCGCGCCCGCATCGCGCTGCCGACCGATACAGGCACCTAACGGACGATGTGAAGGTTCCGGCGCGCGAGGTTGGCCCGGTCTTCGTCGCGCACGGGATGCTCGCGGTCGGGAATCTCGACGGTCTCTTCGTTGCCGAAGAGCGGCGTCGAGAAGTAACGCATGCCGGTATCGTTGATCATGGTCACGATCATCTTGGTGGACGGCAACGCCGCCGACAGCTTGTTGGCCGCCACCACGTTGCAGCCGGACGAGATGCCGCAAAGGACGCCCTCTTCCCGGGCCAGGCGCCGGGCCATGGCGATGGAGTCCTCGGAGGAAACCGTCACTACACCGTCCACGTAGTCCAGGTCCAGGTTCTCCGGGATGAAGCCGTCGCCGATGCCCTCGATGGCGTGGGGTCCCCATGACCCGCCCGACAGGATCGGACATTCCGCGGGCTCTACGGCGTAGATCCTGGCGTCGGGGTTCTGCTCCTTCAGATACTTGCCGACCCCGGACACGGTGCCGCCGCTGCCCTGGGACGCCACGAACACGTCCACCTGGCCGTCGGTCTGCTGCCAGATCTCCGGGGCCGTGGTCTCGTAGTGCGCCGCGATGTTGTCCCGGTTGGAGAACTGGCCGGGTTCCCAGTAGAGCTCCGGGTTGGCGCGCTTGAGCTCTTCCACCTTCTCCAGGCACAGGTCCACGTCGCTCTCCGCCCCGGGCGTCAGCACCAGCTCCGCGCCGTAGGCGCGCATGGAGGCCTTGCGCTCCTCGCTCATGCCCTCGGGCATCACCACCACCACCGGGTAGCCGCACACCGCGCCGATGAGCGAGGTGGCGATGCCGGTGCTGCCGGTGGAGGCTTCCAGGATGGTCATGCCGGGCCGGAGATCCCCCCGCTCCTCCGCGCTCCTCACCATGCGGCGCAGGATCCGGTCCTTGAGGCTCGACGACGGGTTCATGAACTCGAGCTTGCCGCACAAGACCTGCGGACCCGTCGCGACCTTGCGGAGCCGCAGCAGCGGCGTCAGTCCCGCCGCCTCGGTAATGTCCTCCACGATCCGTCCTCGGGATGACCAATCCGTCATAACCGTCCTTTCCAGTCGTCGCTTCGCCGATGTCCTTGGCGGCCGGTATTCGGCCGACAGCGTGATCCGCACACGGGCGGGTTTGAAACCCGCCCCTACAGGCCCAGCATCGCCCTGGGGTTGTCGATGATGAGCTTTTCGACGTTCCTGGGCGAGACGCCCTTTTCGTAGAGGCCCTGGGCATAGAGCCACAGTGCCTCCGGCGGCAGGGGGTTGTGGGACTGGCCGGTATCGCTCATGACCACGCAATTGTCGAAGCCCATGGAGTCCATGATGCCCTTGGTGAATTCCAGGTTCACGTACGCCCACATGGGCGAGATGGTGCAGTAGCCGAACTCGCCGATGGCGCCGTAACGCATCATCTGCTTCAGGAAATCGAGGTTCATGCCCGCGGGCACGCGGAAGTAGGGATGGGTGATCAGGATCTTCTTCACCCCCCGCTCATGGGCCGCCTTCACCAGCAGCTCGATCTCCCCGAGAGAAAGGTGCGCGGTTCCCAGGATGGCGTCGTACTTGGCGATGAGCTCCAGCACCACGATGGCCTCCTCCACCACCTTGCCGTCCTTGACCGCGGAGATGGGGTCGCCCCAGACGAAGTCCGAGCCGCTGGTCTGGGTGTCGTAGCTGCCCCGGGCGCCGTGGACCTCCACGTGATGCGCCGCGTCGATGGTGGGCATCCAGATCTCCTTGGCCCCGAGCCGCAGACCGACCTCGGCCGCCGCCGGGTTGATGCCGCCCACGAACTGGTTCATCACGACGCCGCCGAACACCTTGATGTCCGGAAACTCCTTTTGAATCAGATAGGCCCGGCTCACCGTGCTCTCGTGATGGCACTTCAGCACGATGGCCGCCATGCCCGCGTCCGAAGCCGCCTTCACGGCCTCCCGGTCATCCACCCGCCGCTGGAACACGCACGGATACGAGTGTACGTGCAAGTCCACGGCGCCTTCGAGCTTCATGAATTCCATCGAGGTTCCTCCTGTAGGGGCGGGTTTCAAACCCGCCCGCGCTTCCGCCGCATTCGAGACCCTGACTATGTGCCATGGCCCGGGATGGCGTCCTTCGACTTCGCTCGGCTGCGCCTCGCTACGCTCAGGACGAACGGTTTCAGAAGCCTTTTCCGTTCGTCCTGAGCGTAGCGTAGCGAAGTCGAAGGACGTTCATCCCATGCCCACGAGTTCCAGGTCCAGCGCATGGCCCACCGCCTCGAGGGCGGCCTGGTTGCTGGTGACGATGGGTAAGTCGTAGGTCTCCTTCAACCGCGGCAGCGTTGCCACCGCCTGGTAGTTGGTGCAGGAGATGAACAGCGCATCCGCCGGCGGGTTCGTGCCCAATTTCTCCAGTGCGAAGGCCAGGATATCCGGCGGCTCCACCAGGGCGAGATTGAAGTTGACGCTGATGCCCATGCCGTGAATCGAAACCACCTCGATGCCGTCGTCTTCCACGCTGGCCTTGATGCGGACGTTGAGATCCTCGATATAGGGCGTCAACACGGCTACGCGCTGAACCTTCAGGCCCATCAGCTTGCGCCGCACCGACTCGATGACGCTGACGGTGGGCTTGCCGGTGACGTCCGAGATCCGGCGGCACAACTCGGCGTCGTAGGCATTGCCCCGGAGCGCCCCGGCGCTGGTGCAGCCGAACACCACCAGGTCCGGCCTTGCGGTGGCCACGTCGCCGGCCGTGGGCAGGCAATACTCGTCGAGCATCTCTTCCTCGCCCTTGACCGTGGTGGCCTCCATGTACATCCGCCCGGGGTGGACCGTGGCCGACGCCGGCAGGTGACGGTAGAAGTCCACCTCCATGACCGTGTTCGATGAAGGGATGAGCAATCCGACCCGATGACCCACTCCACTTCGAAGATCCACTCCACTTCGAAGATCCAATTGTTTGCCTCCTCCCCGCGTCAGTCGTCGCTGAACTCGCCCCGGGCCTTGGCCTCCTGGATGGCGAAGAAGACCCGCTCCGGCGTGATGGGAGTCTCGGTGATGCGGATGCCGATGGCGTCGTAGAGGGCGTTCATGATGGCCGGCGTGGTGGGGATGGTGGCCGGCTCGGCCACGCCCTTGGCGCCGTACGGCCCCTTGGGATCGGGCACCTCCACGATCTCGCACTCGATGTCGGGCACGTCCATGGCGGTGGGCACGAGGTAGAACGCCAGCGACGACGTACGCGGCACGCCGTTCTCCAGGATGTGCTGCTCGTAGAGGCCGTAGCCCAGGCCCATGACGGCGCCGCCCTCGATCTGCCCCTCCACCGCCACCGGGTTGATGGCCTTGCCCGCGTCCGTGGCGGATACGAGCTTGGTGAGGCGGATGCGCCCGGTCTCGGTATCCACCTCCACCTCGGCCAACTGGGTGGCCCAGCCATAGGTGGCGTAGGCGTCCCCCTGGGACGTCTCCGGGTCCACGTCATCCGTGGTGTTGTCGTGCCAACCCCAGGAGGCCGCCCGTTGTCCGTGGAAGTGAAGCTGCTGCGCCACCTTGCCCACGGACACCAGCGGCCGGCCGGTTTCGATCTCGCGCACCTCGCCCCCCCGCACGTCGAGGTTCTCCTTCGGGCACTCCAGCATGCGCGAGGCCATATCGAGGATCTGCCCCTTCAGCTCCTGGGCCGCCCGCTGCACCGCCACGCCCTGGACGAAGGTGGCGCGGCTGCCCGAGGTGGGCCCGGCGTCCGGCGTGCTGCCGGTATCGGCCGCCACCACGCGGATCTGGTCGGGCTCGATGCCCAACTCTTCCGCGGCCACCTGGGTGACCACGGTCATGACGCCCTGGCCCATGTCACAGGCGCCGGAGTAGACCGTGGTGGTGCCGTCCTCGGCCATCTCGATCTCGGCCGAGCCGATGTCGGCCCGGCTGAAACCGTAGCCGATGCCGTAGTACATGGAGCCGATGCCCAAACCTTTTCTTATTGCCATGGCGGTTAGCGTTTGAAGCGCAGGTCGTGAGCGCTCATGTAGTCCTTGATTCGCTGCAGCGTCGCCTCGATGCCGCAGCCCTCGTTCATCACCTGTCCGGTGGAGGAGGCGAGCCCCGGCTTGAGACAGTTCTTCAGCCGCAACTCCAGGGGCGACATGCCCAGGCGATGGGCCAACTGGTCCATCTGGGACTCGTGGGCCACGGCCGCCTGCATGACCCCGAAGCCGCGCATGGCCCCGGAGATGAGATTGTTCGTATAGAGCGTGTAGGTATCCACCCGGATGTTGGGCACGTCGTAAGGACCGGTGGCGTGGATGCCCGCCTTCTTGATGACGTACGCTCCCAGCGAGACTCCCGAGCCCGTGTCGCCGTAGATATCCCCGTCCAGAAAGGTCAGCCGTCCGTCGGCACGGGCGCCGGTACGGAACTTCATGGCCATGGGATGGCGCTTGGTGTTGGCGATCAGGGACTCTTCCCGGGTGTAGACCAGGCGCACGGGCCGGCGCGTCTTCAGCGCCAGCAGGCCCACGTGGATCTCGGCGGTGATGTCGTCCTTGCGGCCGAAGCCGCCGCCGATGGGCGCCTGGATCACCCGCACCTTGTTCATGGCCAGGGCCAGGGCCGGCGCGATCTGCCGGCGGTCCCGATAGGGATACTGGGTCCCGACCAGGATGTTCAGCACCCCCGAGGGATCCACATAGGCCAGCCCCGCCTCCGGCTCCATGGGGACATGATCCATTCGGTGGGTATGGTAGGAGTTCTCCACGATCACGTCCGACTCCTCGATGCCCCTCTCCAGTTCGCCCTTCCGCACCGTGGTGTGCTGGAACACGTTGCCGCCCTCGTGGACCGAAGGCGCGTCGGGGTCCAGGGCGTCCTCGTAGGTGAGAATGGGCCGCAACGGCTCGAGGTCCAGCTTGATCTTCGACACCGCCTCCTCGGCTGCCTCCTCGTCCTCGGCCGCCACCAGCGCCAGCGCGTCGCCCGCGGACCGCACCTTGTCGTCCACCAGCACCCGCTGATCGAGCACGGCGAGTCCGAACCGGTTGGTCCCGGGCACGTCCGCGGCGGTCAGCACCGCCGCCACACCCGGCACCCGGGCGGCATCCCGGGTATCGATGCCCCGGACCACCGCGTGGGGCGTTCCCGCCCACAGGATCTTGGCGTGAAGCATGCCGGGCATCACCATGTCGCCCACGTACTCGGTGGCGCCCAACGCCTTCTCCAGCGCGTCGGGCTTGGTGACGTTCTTCCCGATCCAGAGATACGGGCGGCCGGTTTCCTGGGACGTGTCTTCGCTCATGGCTCCGTTCCCCCGGTGCCGATTTCCGCCGCGGCGGCGCGCACTGCCTTGACGATCTTGCCGTATCCCGTGCAGCGGCAGATGTTCCCGGAGATGGCGAAGCGGATCTCCTCATCGGTGGGATCCGGATTCTCCCGCAGCAGCGCGTAGGCGCTCATGATCATCCCCGGGGTGCAGTACCCGCACTGGACGCCGCCCTGCTCCACCATCTGCCGTTGAACCGGGTGGGGCGTTCCATCCTCCGCCAAGGCTTCGATGGTGACGACCTCCCGACCCACGGCGTCCGGAACGAGCACCAGACACGACACCACCGGCCTGCCGTCCAGCAGCACCGTGCACGAGCCGCACTCGGCCTCGTTGCATCCCTTCTTGCTGCCGGTCAGCCGGAGGTTCTCCCGCAGCACGTCCAACAAGGACTCATAGGGCTCTGCTTCGGTTTCCCGGGTCCTGCCGTTCACCTGGAGAGCATACCGTTGTTTCATACCGTTTCCGTTCGGCCGGCACGGGCCCGTTCCACCGCCTGCCGCAGCACGCGTTGCACGAGAATCCGTATCAGCTCCTTGCGGTAGGCCGCAGTTCCGCGGATGTCGTCAATGGGCCGGCACTCCTCCATGGCCGCAGCGCCGGCCCACTCGAGAAGCTTCGGCATCGGCTCCTTTTCCCGCACCAGATCCTCGGCCCGGAGAGCCCGGATGGGCGTGGGGGCCACCGCGCCCAGGGCGATGCGCACCGCCCGCACCCTTTGGCCGGCGGCGTCCAGGGTCACCGCCGCCGCCGCGCTGGCGATGGCGATATCCATGGCCGACCGCGGCGTGAACCGCTCGAAGGCGTCGCCCGTCAGCGGCTCCGGCTCCGGCACTTCCACCGCCAGGAGCAATCCGCCGGCGCCCAGCACCGACGCTCCGGGTCCCTCGAAGAAATTCTCCACCGACACGGTCTCCCGCCGGGACTCACCGGTCCACAGGCTCGCGGCGGCCCCCAGGGCAATGAGCGGCGGCGCGGTGTCCGCCGACGGCGAGGCATTGCACAGGTTTCCGCCCACGCTGGCGAGGTTCCTCAACTGCAACGACCCCACCACTTGAAGCGCCTCACGGATCGAGGGAAAGCGCTCGCCCACCGCCGCCGACGTCTCCAGGTCCCGCATGGGCGTGCAGGCGCCGAGCCGGAGCCCCCGGCCGGGCTCGCAGGTCCAGCCGGAGAGCTCCGGTATCCGCTTCAGGTTCACCAGACCCTCGGTGCGGGCCACGCGACGGCGCAACTGTATGACGATATCGGTGCCTCCGGCAAGGGGTCTGCGGGCGCCCTTCCCTTCCCGCAAGAGGCCGCTCGCCTCATCGAGCGACGTCGGCTCGAAATAGTCAAACCTCATGTGCGGTGCCCCTGTTTGCTGAGCCCGCCCTGAGCCATGTAGTGGACCGGGCACGGGCGGGTTTGAAACCCGCCCCTACGTTTCCTCGTCCGAGCCTCGGTGGGATTATTCTCATTTTTTCGGGTCTCGCAGCTTGGGGATTACATCCGCGGCGATCATCTCCAACTGTTCCGGCTCGTACCGGTAGGGGATCAGGATGATCCGGTGGACGCCGGCGTCGACGTGGGCCTGGAGCTGCTCCGCGCATTGTTCGGCGGTACCGCGAATCGCATGCTCGATGGTGGAGTCGCTCCATTTGGCGATGTCCCATTCGGTGGAGAGCCAGTGCCGCATGGGTTCATCCGCCTCCTCACGGGAGGGTCCCACGTAAATGGCGAGCTGGTTGGTGGCGGTGAGCTTCGACGGATCCCGCCCGGCCTTCTCGGCCGCCTCCAGGACCTTGGCCCAGCTCTTGGCGAAACTCTCCGGCGTGTAGAAATAGGTCAACCAGCCGTCGCCCTTCCGGCCCGCGCGGCGCAGCACCCGATCGATGTAGCCCCCGATCAAGATCGGTGGATGCGGCTTCTGAACCGGCTTGGGCAGGAGTACCGCCGAGCGCAGGTTCAGCTCGTCCACCTGCTCGGTCACGGCGTCCTCGGTCCACAGCCGCACCAGCAAATCGAGGTTGCGCTCGAAGATGCGGCCGCGGTCCTTGAAGGAGATGCCGACGGCGTCGAACTCCCGGGCGTACCAGCCGGAGGCCGCCCCCAGCAGCAGGCGGCCGTTGGAGATCTGGTCCAGGCTGGCCAGGACTTTCGCCGCCACCACCGGGTTGCGCAGCGGCAGCACCATGACTCCCGTGCCCAGCCGAATGCGCTTGGTGCGGACGGCGATGGCGGTGAGAATGGTCAGCGAGTCCAGCACCGGGAAACTCGGGTCCACCCCCAGAAGGATGTGATCCCAGGCCCAGAGGGACTCGAAGCCCAGCTCCTCGGCGCGCTCGGCATAACGTAACAACGCCTCCACGTCCGGGGTCTCCCCCGGGCCGACGAAATTGCGAATGGCGACTCCAAACTGTACCGGCATGAACTCACGCTCCGTCAGTGTCTTCGTGGCACGGGCGGGTTTGAAACCCACCCCTACAAGTCATCGCGCCTTGCCGACAACCAAAATCCTGCGCATCTTACCATGCGCATTAAACGGACAGGACACTAGTGTGGTGTCTCACAAATACGGTTACGAATCTGCGGGTCCTTTTGGCCGTCGGCTGCGTTGCTCTTCCTCGCGTGGTGCACGCCACTGAGGGGCGACCGCCGGTCGCCCCTACAAGTCATCGCGCCTTGCCGACAACCTAAATGCCCTCGCATCTTCATAACCGTATTTGTGAGACACCACACTAGCCCAGAAAGTTCCTCTCCGGATCGATGCTCCGGAGGGTCTCCAGCTCTTCCTCGCTGGGCGGTTCGGTCACCGGCGGGTTGTCCGGCACGGGCAACTCGAACCCGGTATTGTCCTGCACCTCCTGGGCGGTGACACCCGGATGGAGGCTCTCCAGCCGCAGCCGCCGCGTCTCGGGGTCGAACGCCAGCGTGCCCAGATGGGTCACGATGCGGCTGACCGTGCCGAACAGGAGGCCCGCCTTGCGGCGCGAATCGCCGCCCGTGAGAAATCCCGGACTGGTCACGAAGTCCACCCGCGGCACGAACCGCCGCCGCTCGTGCATGGTCACCACCATGACCTTGCGGCACAGGGAAATGATGTCGTTGGCGCCCCCGCTGCCCGGGAGCCGGACCTTCGGACGCTCGTAGCTGCCGATAACGCTGGAGTTGAGGTTTCCGTAACAGTCGATCTGCGCCCCGCCCACGAACCCCACGTCGAGGAAGCCCCGTTGGGCGAAGAGGAACGTATCGGTGATGCCCGGCAACATCTGCGCTCTGGGCGCGGTGCGCATTTCGTTGGTGGAATACGGCAACCGCCCCGGCACCATCTGCGGACCCATGCTGCCGCCTTCCACCACGATGACGAGATGAGGCGCGTGAGTCTTCTGCGCCAGCACCGCCGCCACCAGCGGCACGCCCACGCCGGCGAACACGGAGGTCACGCCCACGAGCTGGCGGGCGGCCACCACGGCCAGAAGCTCGGTGGCGGAATAGCTCATCGCGGCCCCAGAAGCTCCTCGGCGCAGCGCCGCTGCCGCGCCAGGGCCTCTTCGCCGAACAACTCCAGGTAGGCTTCGTGACCCGAGACGCCGTAGACGTAACGGTCGAGATAGTCGTTGATGGCGCCGGTTCCACGGGCCTTGACGGCGTCGGTATAGGCCTCGAAGTGAGCGAAGTCGGCCTCGTACAAGCCGTAGCATTCATGGGGAAAGGAACCGTAGGGCACCTCCACCACCGCATCCACCACGAGGCCGGGGATCACGGTGCGGTCCGGCCGGCGGCGGATCTCCTCCTCGTCAATGATCTCCTCGGCGGTAACGATGACGGTGGCAGCGGCCTTGGCGATGTCCACGTCCATGTGCGGATAGCCGTCGATCTGGCAGTTGCCGAAGCGGTCGGCCCGGTGCACGTGGATCAACGCCACCTCGGGGAAGAGGCTCGGCACGAGGCAAAGCGTCTCCCCCGTGAACGGGCACTGCATGGTCTTGGTGTCGGTCACGCCCATCAGGTCCGACCCCAGCATGGTCAGGGTGGGCAGGAAGGGAACGCCCATGGCGCCGGCCCGGTAACGGAGCCCGAGCCCCAGATGACTCCACTCCTCGAACCGGATACGCCCGCCTTCCACTTCCTCACGGAGCTTGAGAGAGAGCCCCCAGGGCAGCGCGATGTCGAACCAACTCGTCATCAGCGCGTCCACCGCCTTGGCCGCCATGAACAACTCGCCCTCGTAGCACATGAGGTTGCGTGACAGGGTCAAGCCGCGTCTTTGCTGCCGCAGCACCTCCATCAACGCCGCCAGCGGACTGCGCGAGAAGAGGCACCCCCCGATGGCGATATGGTCGCCGTCCCCGACCCTCTGCACGGCCTGTGCCAGGGTGGTGAGCTTCTCACCGGTGGATTGAGGTTTGGTCTCGAGGCGCCGCCGGGCCTCGACGAAATCAGCCGATTTCATCGGGACAGCGAGCCCCCTTCCGTGTCTGGCGGACGGGCCGAATCATCGTCATGGGCGCACATCGTGGATCCCGTCATGTCCAAAGGCTGCTAACATCAAAGCCCGGTCCAGTCAACTCCGTTCCCATCCAGAAAGCGGCGGCACGTCCCGCCGATCAATTCGACCCGGGCCGGGTGCACCCAATGGAGACTCGGATCGGCGCGAAACCAGGTGAGCTGGCGCTTGGCCAGCCGGCGGGTAGTCTGCTGCATCGACGACAGCGCATCTCCGTGGCTCATGCCGCCCAGGAGGCACTGAACCGCCTGACGATAGCCAACGCTCTGCATGCTGGGCAGCCTCGGCCCGTAGCCCCGGTCAAGAAGGCCCCTGACCTCGTCCAGCAAACCCTCCGCCATCATCCGCTCACAACGGCGGTCGATGCGCTCGTAGAGCTCCGGACGCGGCCGCTCCAATCCTACCGCCAGCACATCGAAGGGTTGGTCGCCGAACCCGTGCTCACGCTGCCATTGGCTCAGCGGCTTTCCGGTGCTGTGAAACACCTCCAACGCCCGGACGATACGAGCCCGGTCCCGGCAATGAATCCGGTCGGCAGCGTCCGGGTCCACGCGTCTCAGGCGCTCCGAGAGATGTTCCAACCCGTGTTCGGCAATCGTTTGCTCGAGATCGGACCGCAGTGTCGCATCCCTTGGCGGACCGTCGAACAGGCCCCGGGTCAGCGCCTTCACGTACAGTCCGGTGCCGCCGGCCACCAGCACGTTGTGCCCACGAGCCCGCACGCCCTCGATGGCTTCCAGGGCCAGTTTCCTGAACAGCGCCGCATTGAAACTCTCGTCCGGGTCCACCACGTCGAGCAAATGGTGCGGACACTGCCGTCGTTGGGCCGGCGTCGGCTTGGCCGTACCGACGTCCATGTGGCGGTACACCTGCATCGAGTCGGCGCTCACGATCTCGGCGCCGAGCCGGTCCGCGAGGGCCAGCGCCACGTCGGTCTTGCCGGCCCCGGTGGGGCCCGCGATCAGCAGGATCCTGGGTTTGGCGTTCACGGGGAGGACGTCAGGCGATCACGCGCGGCGGAACAGGCGCTCCAACTGGCCGCGGCTGAACTGGACCATCACGGGCCGGCCGTGGGGGCATTGGGTGGCGAACTCGGTCTCGTCGAGCTTCTGGAGAAGCGCCTCCATCTCCTCCTTTTGCAGGATCCTGTTGGCCCGGATCACGCTGTGGCACGCGATGGTCATGAGGCGTTCCTGAAAGCCCTGGTGCAACTCTTCGGATCGACCCGTCTCGGCGAATTCACTGATCATGGCGCGCACCGCGTCGCGGTAGTCGCCCTCGGCGAGGAGAGCCGGCACCGCCCTCAGGGAAAACGTGTTCCGGCCGAAGGCCTCCAGGGTAAACCCGGCCCTTTCCAGGGCGCCGAGCTGCTCCTCGATAACGATGGCTTCGGTGACGGGCAACTCCAGGATCTGCGGCATCAGCAGCTCCTGCCTTTCGATACGACCCTGTTCGAGGTCGTCGTGCATGCGCTGGAACGCCATGCGTTCGTGCGCCGCGTGTTGATCGATGAGCACCATTCCCGGCTCGCCGTGACAAAGGATGTAGCAGCCCAGCACCTGTCCCACGACCGTCAGCGACGAGAATCGTCCCCTCTCCGTCTGTTCCCGGGCTTCGCGGGGCTGGAACCCGAGGCCGGGGGCGAGGGGATGGCGGCGAGGCTCCAGGGGCAGGACCGGGCGCCGGGCCGCGGCATCGTAGGTCGAGTCCGGCTCCCGGACGCCGGGCCGGCCCGGAATCTCGGGGTACAGCGCGGCTTCGTCCGGTGTTCCGTCCGGTGGCGACGACGGGCCGTCCTGGGCCGCGGCCCTCAAGCCGCCGCGCACGGCGGACAAGACCGTCTCGTAGAGCTCGGACTGGCGGCGGAAACGCACCTCGGTCTTGGCCGGATGGACATTCACGTCCACGTAACCGTGGGGCAGCTCCAGATAGAGAAGCGTGGCGGGATAGCGTCCCTTCATGAGCAGTGTGTCGTAAGCCTTCAGCATGGCGTGGGTCAGCAGCTTGTCCCGCACGAAACGGCGATTGACGAACGTGACCATGTACCGGGTATTGCCGAAGGACTTCGGAGCCTGGCTGGCGAAACCCGAGCACCGCAGGTGCTCCCGGGTCAGCGAGAACGGCACCAACTCGCTGCCGGCGTCGCCGAAGACCTGCCGCACGCGATCCTGGAGCCGTGTGGCGGCGGCGTAGTCCGCAAGCCTCTTGCCGCCGTGATGGAGGCGAAAATGCACCGACGGATGGGCCAACGCCATGCGGTCTACCACGTCGCTGACGTACTTGATCTCCGTGCGGGGGGACTTCATGAACTTGAGCCGTGCAGGGACGCGGTAGAACAGATCCCGTACCTCCACCGTGGTCCCCGCCGGACAACCCGCGGCCACCGGACTTCCCTTGCGTCCGTTCTCGACGCGGTACCTGCATCCCGATTCCTGCGAAGCCGGACGCGACACCATCTCCACGACGGCGACCGAGGCGATGCTGGGCAGGGCCTCTCCCCGGAAACCCATGGTGGCGATCTCCGCCAGATCCGCCTCACTCCGGATTTTGCTGGTGGAGTGCCGCTCGAACGCCAAGGGAACATCCTCGAAGGCTACACCCGCGCCGTCGTCACTGACCCTGATGAGGGACGTGCCGTTGCCGTCCACCACGACGGATATCTCGGTGGCGCCGGCATCGAGTGCGTTGTCCACCAGCTCCTTCACCACCGCCGCGGGCCTCTCCACCACCTCGCCGGCGGCAATGCGATCGATCAGATTGTCCGGTAGTATCGCAATTCTCATGGAATAGTCCGCCACGGGTTCATACAGTTGATCGGATTGTCCGGCAAAACCGTAATTCTCATAAAGTACCCCGCCACCCGTCGCGACAACCAAGGGTCCTGGGCATGTTGATACGCACTGGCACGGGAATAGGCAACGACGCCTTCATCGCGGAGGAGGCGACGGCCGGCCCGGAGCGCCGCGAGTGTTGACACCCCGAGTCCGCGGTGGCTAAGGTCGGCCCCATGGAAGACCCGCGTCGGGCGCTCTCGATACCGCGTCCAGGCTTCCAGGCCGCGCTGGCGTCAGCCTTCCGGGGCCTGCTTTTCGGGGCCTGCCTCCTGCTGCCGTTGCAGGGCATCGCCGCCCCTGAACAGGCCGTTCTCATGGAGGTGAAACAGGTCGTCCTCGATCCCACGAACCAGACACCCGTGGTGATCCTGACCGGCGGGGGCCAACTGCTACCCATCTGGATCGGCCCGGCGGAGGCCGCTTCCATCTCCCGCGCCATCGAAGGACAGCCACTCGCCAGACCGAATACCCACGACTTGATCCGGAATCTGCTGGAAGGTCTGGACGCGACACCGGAACGGGTCACCATCACGGAACTGCGAGGCGGCACCTATTTCGCGGTCATGACCGTCAAGAAAGGCCGCCGGCGCATCTCCATCGATTCTCGTCCCAGTGACGCCATCGCCGTGGCGCTGCGAACCGGCACGCCCATCTACGCCACACCGCAAGTGCTGGAACAGGGCCTCCGGCTTGACGGTCCGGCGCTCCCGCAAGGGGAAAGCGCCGCACGGATGATGGGAATGCATATGCAGGACCTGACCGCGGAGTTGGCGGGCCTGTTCGGAACGGCATTGCGGGAAGGCATACTGGTCGCCCATGTGGAACGGGACAGCCTCGGTTCCAGGCTCGGTTTTCGGCGCGGCGACGTCATAACCGGAGTGGACGGCAAAACCGTCCGGAACACGCGCGAGCTGGAGGTGAGTCTCCACTCGTACGCGGAAGGGCGACCTCAAACCATTCGCCTGGAAAGAAACGGCGGGCCCGTCACCATCGTGACCGGTCCGCCGTCTCGAAAGAAGCCGTGATGTTCCGCCTACGGCTATGAACCGGCACCATTCGTGCTGAACAGCACCTTCCCCCACTTCTTCGCAGTGGCGTCCAGCACTTCCGGGCTCGACTCCGCCACCGGCGGGAACTCACTGATCCACTCGTAGGGACGGCAGGCATCGATAATGGCGCGGGAATTGAAACCCTTCTTCGTGGGATGAATGATCGGATCGAGGGGTCCGCTCCAGGCACGCCGGATAATGTCGATATCACTGACCGGATCCGAACGCGTGGCCATGGCCCAGATCACGTCGTCGGTATTCGACGGATCGATGTCCTCATCCACCACGATGACGTAGCGGCCCAGGTACGCGCCCGCGTGGCACTGGGAAGCCACCACGGCGGCCTGGCGTGCGTGTCCCGGATAGCGCTGCTTGATCGAGACCACCATGACCAGGCGGCTTCCTCCGGCCACCATCAACCAGACGCCCCTGACGTCGGGCACGCCGGCCTTTTCCATCTCATCCCAGATGAGCGCGGAACGCAGATACGACCGGTACCAACCGAGCTCGGCGGGGGGTCTTCCCGGAGGCGAGCCGAGGATGATGGGGTCGTTCCGGTGGTACAACCGCTTGATCTTCACGATGGGCTCGTTCCGCTCCGCGCTGGCGTAGTAGCCGGTCCACTCCCCGAACGGGCCCTCCACGCGATCCTCGCCGAAGATCACGTCGCCTTCCACGACGATCTCGGCGTTGGCCGGAACCATCAGCCCCGAGTACGGCGCCTTGATGACTTCCAGGGGCTCTCCCCTGAGACCCCCCAGAAAGTCGTACTCGGGCACTCCGTAAGGTACCTCGATGCTCCCGCCCAGGAAGACGAGCGGGTCATGACCGAAGGACATGGCCATCTTGAAGGACTCCCCGGTCGCCTGGTACTTGTCCCGGTGGATCCGCCCGTGCTTACCCGGAGAGATGTAGAAACCCACGGTGTCGGAGTCGTGGATCATGACCCGATACGTGCCCCAGTTGGTCCAGCCTTCATCCCGGTCCGCGGTGACGTCGATACTTCCGGTGCCGATGTAGCGACCGCCGTCCCGTTCATGCCACCGCGGCGTCGGGAACTTGAACAAATCTATATTGCCTTCCTCGAAGACGTTCTCGAACAGCGGACTGTCCTTCAAAACCTTGGCGGAAATGGGCTTGATCTTCTTGTAGTGATCACGCCAGGTATTGACGAAGTCCATCTTGCTGTCCCCGGGCGGAAGGTTCAGCGTCAAACCGATACGCTTCCGCGAGCTCAACGAGTTGGACAGGACACGGTAGCCCTTGGGGTAGTCCTTGATCTCGTCGAACAACACGGCGGGGCCGTCCTCCCTGCGCATCACCATCTCGGTGATGGCGCCGATCTCGAGATCCCAGTTGCAGCCCTTCAGGGTCTTGAGCTCCCCCATCGCCTCCGCCTTGCTGATCCACTCACGACAATCATTGAATTCCATCGTTACCTCCACTCACCGCAATGTTTCGTTTGCTGCCGAAGTCCGTCCGCATCGAAGCCGCAAGGCAATCGGCCCGGGTCAGGTTTTCTGGTACATGCCTCGACCGGTGCGTTTGATTCGCCCCTCCTTGGACCACCGTACCACCACCTGCCTGAGGTAGGCCCGAGGCTTCTCGTTCGCCGTCTTGTTGGCGGTTATGGTGTCGAGGGTGAACTGGTTGGGCAAGGTATCGAACACCGCCTTCCAATCGATCATCGAACCGCTCGGCCCACGTTTCTGCGCCCCTCCCGAACCACGGGGCCTCCCGACCCGGTTGCCGCCCGCCTTTTTCCCATCCAGCATGTCATAGATCAGTTCGTGCCTCTCGATTTCTTCACGCAAGGTGGCAAGCCGTGCCGTGGCCTCGATCAGGTCTTTCTTCAACTGATCAATCTGTCTCTTGACGCTCACCTTCAGATCCAGAGCCATCGTTCCCCCCCTGTTCAAGAATGTGCTTACAACTAAACTACCACTACCAACGGGATGAAACTACCACTACCAACCGGATGCCGCTACCGGTACCATGATATGATGCAAAAGACAATTGTGTACGTCACGCATGTCAGCAGGACGGCAGGGTGGACCACGTCACATGCTTCGCAAACACGGATCCGTATGATATCATCTGCGGATTGACACTGATTGAAAGGATTCGAGAGAAGTAGCCATGGCAAGAAAATGTACCATCTGCGGCAAGGGGCCATCGGTCGGCAACAACGTCAGCCACGCCAACAACAAGACCCGACGCCGCTGGCTTCCCAATCTTCAGCGGGTTCGGGCAAAGTTGAACGGGGCCGTTAAGCGCATCCGGGTTTGTACCCGATGTCTGCGCTCGGGCAAGGTCGAAAAGGTCGCCTGAAATCACTTCAGGCCTGGACCGAAGCCGGCGACCTATCCCTGGACCCGAGTCGCCTTGTACACGCCCTTCACCCGGGAGATGGCCTGTAGCACCTGACGCAACTGATCGGAGCTTCCGATCATGATCTCGAACGTGTTGACGGCCTTGTCGTCGAACGTACGTATGTGAGCGCGGGCGATGTTCACTCCCGCTTCCGAGATCACCGAGCTGATGGCGGCCAGGAGGCCGGGTTTGTCCGCGCAACTCACCTCGATCTTCACCCCACGAGGCATCTGCGCATCCTCCGACCAGTTCACCTCCACCCTTCTTTCGGGATCCGCTTCGAGGCCGGTGGGACAGCTCGCTACGTGCACGGTCACGCCGCGCCCGCGGGTAATGATCCCGGCGATCTCTTCGCCGGGCAGCGGATGGCAACAGCGCGCGAAACGCACCAGCACATCCTCGATGCCCTTGACGCGGACCCCCCGGTCCCGTGAACCCACCAGCCGGAAGAGCCGTTCGAGGCCGCCCTCGAGTTGCTTCTTGTCGCCCTGGAGTTTCTCCGCCGGGAGCAGCCTGGCCAGTACCTGGCCCGACATCACCTTGCCGTAGCCGACGCTCGCCAGCAGCCCCTCCTCGTTCTTGACCCCAAGCTCTTTTGCCAGGGCGTCGATGGTCCCCCGCGCCTGAAGGTCCTGGTAGTCCAGCTCATGACGGTTGAAGTCTCCCTCCAGGATCTCGCGTCCGAGGGCCACGCTTCGTTCCCGCTGCTGTGAGGCCATCCAGGCCCGAATACGGGACTTGGCCCGGGGCGTCTTCACCACCTTCAACCAATCGCGGCTCGGCGTCTGCTCCTGCGTCGTGATGATCTCCACCGTGTCGCCGCTCCTGAGGATATACTTGAACGGTACGAGCCTGCCGTTCACCCGCGCGCCCGAGCAATGCTGCCCGATGTCGGAATGGATGCGGTAGGCGAAATCGACGACGGTCGCCCCTTTGGGAAAGCTTTGCACGTCGCCATTGGGCGTGAACACGTAGACTTCGTCCGGGAACAGGTCTTCCTTGATGCTGTGGAGGAACTCCTGCGGATCCGACAGATTCTGCTGCCATTCGAGGAGTTGCCGGAGCCATGCAAACCGCTGCATGTCCGTCACCTGCAGGTCCTGGCCCTTTTTGTAACGCCAATGGGAGGCAATGCCTTCCTCTGCCACCCGGTGCATCTCATGGGTGCGGATCTGAATTTCGATGCGCTGAGCGTTGGGTCCGATGACGGCGGTGTGCAGCGACTGGTACATGTTGGGTTTGGCCAGCGCGATGTAGTCCTTGAACCGGCCCGGCACCGGCCGCCACTTGGCGTGGACGACGCCCATGGCCTCGTAACACTCGCGCATGGTATCCACGACGATCCGGAACGCCACCAGGTCATAGACCTGGTCGAAGTCCAGGCTCTGGTTCTCCATCTTCCTGAAGATGCTGTAGAAATGCTTGGGCCTTCCACTCACCTCCGCGTCGATGCCCTCTTCCGCCAACGCCTTGCTCATACGCGAGATGACGTCGTTGGTGTACTTCTCCCGGTGTTTCTTCTTCTGCGCTACGTCCTGCTTCAACTGCGCGTAGATCTCCGGACGAAGATGCTTGAGGGCCAGGTCCTCGAGCTCGCTCTTGATCCAGTAGATCCCCAGCCTGTGGGCTATGGGAGCGTAGATGTCCAGCGTCTCCTGGGCGATGCGCTGCTGCTTCTGGGGGGCGAGATACTGCAACGTGCGCATGTTGTGGGTGCGGTCGGCCAGCTTGATCAGGACCACGCGTATGTCCTTGGCCATGGCCATGATCATCTTGCGGAAGTTCTCGGCCTGCTTCTCCTGGTGGCTGATGAAATTGACGCGGCTCAACTTGGTCACCCCGTCCACCAGGGCCGCCACCTCCGCACCGAACGCCTTCTCGATCTCCGGCAGCGTGGCCAGGGTGTCCTCGACCGTGTCGTGGAGCAGTCCGCCGATGATGCTGGGGAGATCCAGCTTCAGGTCTGCCAACACGCCGGCCACGGCCACGGGATGGATCAGGTAGGGTTCTCCGGAGAGGCGCTTCTGGCCGTCATGCACCGCCGACGTGAACTGGTATGCCTGACGCAACAGGTCGACGTCGGCGCCCGGATGATACTGCAACACCTTCTCGACGAGATCGTTGACGGGGCCATTGGTCCCGGCGCCCCTGGATCGGCGCCTGGGCCTTACTCCGGTTTCTGGATGTACCTGCAAACCTTGAGCCTTTCAGCCGCTATGATCGCGGCCAGCCGCTTCACGGCGTCCTCCACGTCGCGATTGACGATGAAGTAATCATACCCCTGAATCTCTTTAATTTCATGCCGCGCGTTACGCCAACGCTGCTCGATGGTCTTGCGCGCATCCGTGCCCCGGCCCGCCAGGCGGCGGCGCAACTCGTCGAGCGACGGCGGCAACACGAATATGGCCGCGGCGCTGTGAAAATGCTGTTTGATCTGGCGAGCCCCCTGCACGTCGATATCCAGCAGGACGTCCCGGCCGAGCCGGAGCTGGCGTTCGAGAACCCGTTGCGGCGTACCGTAAAGGCTGCCATGAACCTCCGCCCATTCGGCAAAGTCGCCCGCGGCGAGCATCCGCCTGAAGACCGGCTCGGAGACGAAGTGATAATCCTTGCCCGGCGTCTCCCCTTCACGCGGAGCGCGCGTGGTGCAGGACACCGAAAGGCTCATCTCGGGATAGATGCCGAGAACCTCCCGGGTCAACGTCGTCTTTCCCGCGCCGGACGGCGCCGACACGATGAAGACGATCCCCGGACCGCGTCTGGTAAAACTGCGAATCGAGACCGTCATTCCACGTTCTGGACCTGTTCGCGAATCTTCTCCACGCTTTCCTTGCCGCCCAGGACCAGCCGAACCACCTCGAGCTGCGGCGCCTTGGCGCCGATGGTGGTGAGCTCGCGCTGCACCTCCTGAAGCAGGAAATCGATCTTCTTGCCCACCGGCTCACGCTCACGCATCAGCGTGGCAAGCACCTCCACGTGGCTGGCCAACCGCACGACTTCCTCATTGATGCTGCCCTTGAAGGTCCCGCTGCCGGCTTCGCCCCCGCCACCCGCCGCCGCACCCTGTTCCTGCAAGCGCTGATCGATGGCTCCGGCACATCGTCCCAGTAGTTTCGCTGCGCGACTCAACTGGCGCCCCTCCGCAACCATGTCGCGCTTGAGATTGCGCCCCTCGCGGTCCCGGGACCGGGTGAGGTTCTTCAAGGCCGTGTCCAGCGCTCGAAGCACCAGCTTCTTCTCGCTCCCTTCGACATGCTCCGGTTCCTTGAACTGAAACAGATCCGGCAGGCGCGGCACCAACTGAAGATCGATATCCCCCTGGAGGTGGAACCGCTTCTTGATACGCCGCAACGCTTCACAGTACTGCTCCATGAGGGTGTCGTCCACCTCCAGCCGGTAGCCGCGCCCCTTGAGCGGTGTCCGGTCGACAAAGACGTCCGTGCGCCCGCGGTGGATCTTCATCCGCGCCTGTTCACGCAGCTCGTCTTCGAGGCTCATATAGAGCTTCGGCACACGCAGGTGGATGTCCGCGTGCCGGTGATTGACGCTACGGATCTGTATCGAAACCTTGACCTGCCTGTCCTGGAGGATGGCCTGACCAAAACCGGTCATGCTTCTCATAAGCCCCCGCGTTCGTTTCAACGGGGCCTTTAGTGTGGTGTCTCACAAATACGGTTATGAATCTGCGGGTCCTTTTGGCCGTCGGCTGCGTTGCTCTTCCTCGCGTGGTATTGGCCACACGGGCGGGTTTGAAACCCGCCCCTACAAGTCATCGCGCCTTGCCGACAACCAAAATGCCCTCGCATCTTCATAACCGTATTTGTGAGACACCACACTAGCCCCTTTCGCCGGCCCGCGTATCACCCAGCCCCGGGTAGGGGCACCGTGCCGGCGACTGGCCGGCACGGTGCCGGCCCTAGGGCGCCTGGATGGCCTGGAGCGACTTCTCGAGCTCGCGCAGTGCGTCGCCGAAGCCGGCCCAGTCGCCGGCCCGCAGGCGTTCCATGGAGCGCCGGTAGTGCTCCATGGCCTGGGCTGCCGGACTACCTCCCGCTTTCTGCGCAACGGCTGTCTGCACCGCGGTTGCGGTCGCCGCCGGACCCTCCGCCGCGGCTCCGAACAGTTCGTGCAGGGCGTCTTCCAGGTTCTCTCTCATGGCGATGCGGTTGCCGAACACGGCCACCACTCGCTTGAGCTCAGGCAGCGATCCCTGCTCCGCGGCCAGATAGAGGGACTGAACGTAAAGGAGCGAATCCTTAATGGGAATCGCCAGCAGGCTGCCCCGTATCACCTGCGATCCGCGCTGACCCCACAAGCTCAACTGCTGTGAGATAAACGCGTCCTGGTCGATACGGGCGTCGACCTGGTTGGGGCCGTAAACCAGCCTGGCCTTGGGAAAGTTGAGCGCCAGCAGCTTGCCGTAATGCGAGCCGTCGCTTCGGGCGGCGAGCCATGCCCTCATGTTGTCGCGGTTGTTGGGGGTGAAGGGCAGGAGCAACACGAACTCCTCCTTGGCCTCCCCGGGCAGGCGCATGATGGTGTAGTAGGATTCCATCTCCCGCTCCTGCTCGCCCCCCTTCCTGACGGGGATGCTCAGGAGGTCCTCCTTGTTGTAGAAGACCTGCGGATCCCGCATGTGGTAGGTGGCATACATCCGGGCCTGCACCTTGAACAGATCCTGCGGATATCGGACATGCGAGCGCAGCCCCTCGGGCATGGCCGTCATCGGCTTGAACAGTCCGGGAAACCCCTTGGAATAGGCCTTCACCACCGGATCGTCGGGGTCGCTGATGTAGAACTCCACGGTGCCGTTGTACGCGTCCACCACCGTCTTCACCGAATTGCGGATGTAGTTGCCGACACCCTCCCTCGGCTCGGAGTAGGGGTACCGCTCCGAGGTGGTGTAGCCGTCGATGATCCAGAAAAGCCGCCCCTCCGGTGTGACCACAAGGTAGGGATCTTCATCGAAATCAAGAAACGACGCCAGTTTGCGGACCCGGTCCTGGATTTTGCGGTAGTAGAGGATGCGGCTCTCCGGCTTGATGTCGTTGGAGAGGGAGATCCTCAGGGTCGCGAAACGGGCCGAGAAAAGCAGTTTGCGCCAGAACGACCGCAGCGGCACCCCGCCCTTACCGTCATAGGTCGTGTAGATGTTCTGGTCCCCGGCCGGGTAGTCCAGCTCCTGTGCCGCCGTCTTGACGAACACGTAGTCGTTGGCCACCTCGCCAAAGTAGATCTCCGGCCGGGTGATTTTAGCGAAGCCGTTGGACACCGGCGGAATGTCCTTGACGAAGAACTCGGGCAGACCCTCCTTGCTGATCTGGTTCACCGGGCTGAACACCGCCCCATAGCCGTGGGTGTACACCAGGTGCTCGTTGATCCAGATACGGCTCGGGAGCTGTTCGTGAGACAGTTCGCGGGCCGAGAGCATCACCTGCCGGTAGGTGCCGTCGATGTCGTAGCGATCGTTGTCCACGTCCACGAACTCGTAGTAGGTGCGGATCTGCTGGAGCTGTGCGTAGGTCGCCAACAGCGGCTCATAGTTCCACAGCCGGATGTTCTTGACCGTGGCGTCGTTGTCCCGGAGGTCGTCGGCGGTCAGCACCTCGTCGACCGGGAACTCCTGGGCTTCCACCCGGTCGAGGCCGTAGGCGTGCCGCGTGGAGCGGATATTGCGCTGGATGTAAGGAGTCTCGGCCACCAGCTCGTTGGGCACGACGTGAAACTGCTGCAAAAAGGACGGGTAAGCGTACATCCCGACGCCATGAACGACAGCCAGGGCGCCCAGCCCGATCATGAGATGCTTCAGCCCCGGCCGGCGCATCTGCCACAGGCAGAACAAGGCCACCACCACCGCCACCACCGCCAGCACGCGCAGCGCCGGAAGCCGTGCATGTATGTCCGTGTAGCCGGCGCCGAACACCACCCCGGTGTGCGAGTAGAGCAGCTTGTAGGCGTCGAGCAGATAGCCGCCGCTCTGAACCAGGAGCAGCAACGCCAGCAGCACCGACAGATGAATCTTCGCCGCCCTGTGAACGGAAAGGCCGTTCTCCGAGTATTGGACGCCGCCGTAGAGCAGATGGACCAAAGCGCTGACCACCAATATCAACCCCAGCGCCACCAGGAACCAACGGTAGAGCGCTTCGAGGGCGGGCAGACGGAAGATATAGAACCCGATGTCCTTGCCCATCAGCGGGTCCTCGAGGCCGAACGGCACGCCGTTAAAGAACAGCAGCGCGGCTTCCCAGTGCATGGCCGCCTGGGGCGCGGCCAGGAACCCCAGGACCAGGGCCACCGGCAGCAGCAATCGCCGGATCAGCGGATCCAGCTCCGCGGGACCCGGGACCTCCGGGTTCTTGCTCTGGAGCGGCACCACGCCGTCGCGAAGCCGGGCCGCGAGCTTGATGTTGACGTAGAAGAGCGCAAAGAACAGCACACCCGAGATTACGCCCAGCAGCACCTTGATCCAGAGGGTCTTGGTAAAGACCCCGGAATAGCCGATCTCACGGAACCAGATGAAATCGGTGTAAAGATAGACAGCCTCACCAAATAGCGTGAACAGCAGAAACGCGCCAAGCGCGATGAACCCGATAGACTTTCGCATTAAATCCTCTTCGCGTGTGCGGGTGTACCGAAGCCAGAGCCTTCGGACACTCGAACGCGTTCGCAGAAACCAAAACGCACCCTTCTAAAACGCACCCTTGTAGGAATACTCGATCTCCGGGCCGGTGATGAACTCCAGCAATGCCGCCCGGCCCTCCTCGGTCGCCCGCCGGGCTCGTACGATGGCCGAGCCCACCTCCGCGGGAGCTTCCACCCGTTCGGCCCATCCTCCCATGGCACGAGCCATGTCGGCGTAGTTGCCGCCGAGGTCCCTGGTGCCGTAACGCTCGTGCGACGCGGCCATGTGGCGCGTCTCCACCGCCATGGTGGAGTTGTTCAGCACGACGGTCAGAATCGGCAGGTTCGACCGGACCGCCGTTTCGAAATCCAGGCCGGTCATGCCGAAGGCGGCATCCCCCATGAAGTTCACCACGAACTTTTCCGGCGCGGCCAGCTTGGCACCCAGGTTCAACCCGAGACCCGTGCCCAGCCCGTGGGACTTGCCCCATCCCAGGTAGGACCTCGGTCCCGCCGACCGGTAGAACGGCATGATCTGATCCCGCGGGCTGCCGGAATCGTGGGTCACGATGGCCTCCGCCGGATCCACCGCGTTCATGAACTCCGAGATGACCCGGTAGGGATTGATCGGCACGTCGTCGGACGTCAACTTCGCGTTCCACTCCTGCAGCCATGCCGCCCGCAACCCGGCGATCTCCGCCGCGGGCGAGCGTTCGGCCCTGGAGTCTCCGTTCAAGAGCTCCTTGACCGCCTCGACGAACTGCCTCAGCACAAGCCGGGCGTCACCGATGACGGGATAGTCCACATCGTAGTTCTTGCCGATGTCGATGGGATCATCCGTTGCCTGTATGAACGTCTTGTCCCCTGGAATGGTCGTGGTCATGGGATGACGGGTCAGGCTCGTGCCCACCGCGAAGACCACGTCGGCCTTTTTCAGGAAGTGGTACACCGGCCGGTTCATGACACCCGAGGCGCTTCCCAGCGACAGCGGATGAGCCTCGGGAAACGCGCTCTTGCCTCCCATGGTGGTCATGACCGGGATGCCGGTGAGCTCCGCCAACTCCAGCAACTCGGCCGCCGCCTCGGCATAGAGCACGCCCTGACCGGCGTGGATCACCGGATCACGGGCTTCGAGCAAGGCTTTGGCCGCGGCCATGACGTCCGCCGGATCCGCCTCGGCGACGGCGGCCTTCACCGGCCGATAGGATTCGACCGTCGCCGGGTCGAGCTCCTCCCCCGCCACGTCCGCCGGTATCTCCACCATGACGGGACCGGGACGGCCCATCTTGAGCCTCGCGAAGGCCCGCCTCATGGTGTCGACGACCCGGTCCGCGGTCGTGACCTGCTCGATGAACTTGGTGATGGGAGCGTAGTTCTTCAAAGAGCTGAACTGGGGAAACACGCCGTCCCGTTCGCGGGTGTGTCCGAGGGGCAGCAGCAACATCGGCACGGCGTCGGAAAAGGCCGTGGCAACCCCCGCGTAGGCATTCTCGGCGCCGGGACCGAACTGCATGGCGAACACGCCCGGGGGCTTGCCGTTGTTGACCCTGCTGTAGCCATCGGCGATCCCCACGCCCACGCGCTCCTGACGGCAGATGATGGGACGAATGCCGACCTCGGAGGCCGCTTCGATCAAGGTCGAGGTCGGAAACGCACTCAGATACGGGACTCCCTCACGTTTCAGGATATGGGCGATCACGTCCACCGTTCTCATGGTATCGATTGCTCCCTCATGCCGCGTCCCGAAACGGGCTCGGCAGGTAATTGAACCTCCTCGCGGGTTCGGGCGCGGGCGGGTTTGAAACCCGCCCCTACATTGTCTCCTGTGTTCCGTGTAGGGGCGGGTTTCAAACCCGCCCGCGCCCGGATGCCACGCAAAAACGCGCCGCTAGGACGGCCGCGCCGGCAAAGCGAAACCGCGACAAAGAGCCTCCCAGGTGCCGAGCTCGGCCAGGGTGCGCAAGGTTGCCAAGGTCGGCGGTATGATGGCCATGCGCCCCCGCTCGGACCGCCTCAGCCCCTCCTCGGGAGTGATCCAAAGGCTTTCCGACACTTCCTCCGATACGTCGAGCGGCACCTGCCCCTCCGGCAGGGGGGCCAGAAAGAACCGGGTATCGAACCGCATCGCATATCGTTCGGGCGTGATACGGTGGTAGAAGTAGACCAGACTGCCGACATCACAGAAAAGCCCCTCGGACACCAACAGCTCCGGAAAGCTCGCGCTTCCGGTCAACAGGGACGGGCGCTTCGCGACCACGCGTTCCCAGGTTTCCTCCGCCATGACGGCGCCGTCGTCCCGGTCCACGGTCAGAAGCACGCCCACTTCCTCGTACAGCTCACGGATGGCCGCCACCCAATGTCCGATGGCATCCTCCGCGCTCAACTCGTCTCCCAGCCGCGCACGGGCATCCTCGGGCGAAAGGCCGCGGCACCGTTCCATCATGGCGGGCGCGGCGTCGGAACGCTTGACGCTGCCCCCGGGGAAGACGAAGAATCCTCCCAAAAAACGCATTTCCTGGGGCCGGCGCGTCATGAAGATCTCGAAGGCGCCATCTCCCGCGGGGCGTACAAGAACGATGGTGGAGGCTTTTCTGGGAAGTCGCGTTTCCTGCATGTACCCTCAGCGCCACCGGTCTCGAAGCCTCGTCACCAAGGCTTCGTAGGAGGTCCGGTTGATCACGCGGTTGAACTGCGCACGATAGTTGTTGACCAGGCTGATGTCCGCGATGACGATGTCGTAAATGCGCCATTCACCCGGGTTGTTCACGCGGTGCAGCCGGTAGTCGACGTCGAACCTGCGTCCTTCCTGATCCACGATCCTGGTATCCACCTGGGCGAAACGGCCGTCGATCGCTTCGCGGATGAAGTGCATCCGCTGGCCTTTGTACGAGGAGATGCGGCTCGCATAGGTTCGTTCCAACAAGCGGGTGAAGAGCCGGGTGAACTCTTCACGCTGCTCCGGGGTGCGGCGACGCCAGTGGGCACCCAGCGACCGCCGAGTCATCTCGGGAAAGTCGAAGAGCGGCAAGACGGCCGCCCGAAGGCGTTCGAACCTGGCGCTCTCTCCCAGCTTCGAATCGCTGAGAATCGAAACCCCGAGCCGCAACGCCTTTTCGATCTCTTGCCGGGGACCCTCATCCGCTACCGCCGTCGACGCGAAGCAGCCCGCCACCAGCAGGATCGTGCACAGCCACGAGCGTCCGGAGCTCCCGTGTCCATTCTTCTTCTCCACGAATGTTTGCTCCATGACGCCCCGACGCACCCAATTTACGCAATAATCCTCGGGAATCCAAACCTGGGGTTTCAGGCCAGGCGTACGGTCTTCGAGAAGTCGTAATCGGGCGGCACGTCGCCCTCGAACTCCCACGCCACCCGGACCCCGTTCCGGTCCCCGGTCAGATGTTCTTCGAGGAATCGTAACAACAGCGTCCATGCCGCTTCGGCCGCTTCGGGCCGGTAGCGGCCGGGCATGGTGTCGTTGAGCCAGCCGTGGGGGGCGTCCCGGAAGATACGGATGGAGTAGCTCTTCCAGGAGTCCTCGAGGGCGCGCCGGAAACGCAACACGTCATCCACCGAGATGATATGGTCGCTGTCGCCGAAGGCCCCCAGCACCGGGCAGGACAACTGCTTGATGAACTCTCCGACCGGCGTCGGGCGTTCATCGTCGGGCTGCCAGTCCCGTTGGTAGATCCCGCCGTAGAACACCACGGCACACCGGATATCGTCACGGTGGGCCGCGGCCAGCAGCGGTTGCCGTCCGGTCTGGCACACGCCCATGACCGCGATGCGGTCACCGTCCACGTAGTCCAGCCCTCGGAGGTAGCTCATGCATTCGTCCACGTCGACCAGGGCCTCGTCGTCCCGGATGCCGACGCCGACGTCTCCGAGGGCCACCGCTTCCCGATCCCCGGTGAACCGCGAGAACATATCGGGAGCGAGGGCCACGTATCCGTTCTCGGCCAGCCGCTCGGCAATGTCCGTCGTATGCTTCACCACGCCATAGCGTTCGTGGAGCTGAACCACCGCCGGCCACCGGCCGCTTCCCGCCGGTCTTGCCAGATAGCCCTTCTTCCCCGGAGCGAACTCGACCTCCGCAATCATTTCCGACCTCCTTCATGCTGCGCACGCGCCTGAAACATCTTGGCTGAAACGTACCAGATCGAACCCGATGAAGCGACGACGGGACTGCACCCGCCCTGGTCTATTCCATGCATTTGCGCTAGTGTGGCGTCTCACAAATAGGGTTATGAAGATCCGAGGACATTTTGGTCGTCGGCAAGGCGCGATGACTTGTAGGGGCGACCGGCGGTCGCCCCTCAGTGGCGTGCACCACGCGAGGAAGGGCAACGCAGCCGACGGCCAAAAGGACCCGCAGATTCGTAACCGTATTTGTGAGACACCACACTAGTGTCCTGTCTCACATACGAAATCGGGTAACCGCCAAATACTCCATCCGTCGCCGCCGCGTTTCCGGAAGCCGCCCTTGTTACGAATCGTTCGAATCGAAGCACGCGCCCTGAACGCGTCCCTCAAGGCTCCGTTCTCCATTGCCGGAGCGCGGCTGGACGCGGTGCGCAACGTCGCTGTCCGGCTCGACCTCGCCCAGGGCGCCAGCGGCTGGGGCGAGATCCCGATCCTGCCTACCGTTACCCCCGAAGACCAGACCACCGCGTTACAGGCGGCGCGCCGGGCGGGACGCGAGTGGACCGGCAGGGACGCCCTGCGGTGGCGTCCGCTGGTGGACGACCTTTCCCGTATCCTCCCGGGAGCGCCGACGGTACGGGCGGGGCTTGAAATGGCCCTTTTCGATGCCCTGGCCCGGAGTTGGAGCATTCCCCTCTTCGGCTTCTTCGGCGGCGCTTCGGACCGGGTGGAGACCGACATCACGATCCCCATCTGCGAACCGGAGGAGGCGGGCCGGCTTGCCGCCGAGTACCGAACCCTGGGCTTCGCGACCTTGAAGACCAAGGTCGGCGCCGACGTGGACGGCGACGTGGCTCGGGTGAGCGCCATCCGCCTCGGCCACCCGGACTGCCGCCTCATCCTGGACGCCAACGAGGGCTACGACGTGGCGCAGACATTCGCGGTGCTGCGGACCCTTCGCCGCCTGGGGCTCGAACCCGCTCTGCTGGAGCAACCGGTCCCCCGGGAAGACCGGGACGGCCAGGCCCGCCTGGTGCGGGAGGCGGGCGTTCCCGTGGCCGCGGACGAATCCTGCCGCTCTTCCGAGGATGCCGCGCACATCGCCCGAGACCGCCTCGCCCACGTCATCAACATCAAGCTGGCCAAGTGCGGCGTGGCGCAAGCCCTGGAGATCATCGCCATCGCCCGGGCCTCCGGCCTCGGACTCATGATCGGCGGGATGGTGGAGACGCGCCTGGCCATGGGGTTCAGCGCGCATCTGGCCGCGGGCACCGGCGCCTTCCAGTGGATCGACCTCGACACCCCCATGCTGCTCGCCGAAGATCCCGTGCTCCACGGGTACACGGCGGACGGACCGCGCTACGAACTAGGGCATATCACCGCGGGGCACGGCGGCGAATTGGCGGCATGGTGAGTGAAACCGGTACACGGCCGGGTTTGAAACCCGCCCCTACAATCATCGTGGCGGGCCACGGCGGCGAACTCGCGGAATGGTGAAAGCCCAGCCCGCCATCATCGTACACGGCGGCGCCGGACGCGGCGCCGGCGAGTGGCGCGAGGCCAGGCTCGCCGGATGCCTGGCCGCCGCGCGGACAGGATGGAAGGTCCTCGAATCCGGCGGTTCCGCGCTGGATGCGGTCGTAAAAGCGGTGGCGGCGCTGGAAGACGATCCGCTCTTCAACGCCGGCACCGGCTCGTCGCTGAATCAGGCCGGAGAGGTGGAGATGGACGCGGCGGTGATGTCCGGCACCCACGAGGCCGGAGCGGTGGCCGCGGTCTCCGGCATCAGGAACCCGATCCTGCTGGCCCGAAGGGTTCTGGAAGACGGCCGCCACGTGCTGCTGGTGGGCTCGGGGGCATGCGATTTCGCACGGCAGGCCGGTATCCCTTCGGTGCCGCCCGAAAGCCTGGTGACCCGGACCCAGCACGAACGCTGGAAACAAGACCACGGCACTGTGGGCTGCGTGGTGGTGGACCGCGACGGCCGCGTCGCGGCCGGCACTTCCACCGGCGGCACATTACGGAAGCTCCCCGGCCGTGTCGGCGACACGCCGCTCATCGGTTGCGGCACCTACGCCAGCCCCGCCGGAGCGGCATCGTGCACGGGTCAGGGAGAAGCCATCATCAAGGTGGTGCTGGCCAAGACGTCGGTGGACCTGCTGGCCGCGGGACTTGCCCCCCGGGAGGCGGCCCAGCAAGCCGTCGCACTGCTGGCGAAGCATACCGGCGAGCAGGCCGGCGTCATCCTGTTGGACCGCCTCGGCGCCATCGGCTACGCCCACAACGCGGAGGAGATGCCCGTCTGCCACATCATCGCGGGGCGGGAACCGGTCACGGCCTTCTGAGCGCGGTTCGCCGCGGACGCCGCTCACCCGCCGGAACGGGTCAGGCCGAGATCTCGGAGCCGTCCCATGACACGCTCCGGCGTCATCCGGGTGCGCAACAGCTCGCGCACCGTCTCCCCGGCCTCACCGGGCTCTGCCGCCCGGGCCAGGAGGGGCTCCAGTGCCACCTCCGTTTCCGCCCTTTGCCGTAGGGGATAGAGCACGTCGATGGCCGCGACACGGAGATCGTACCGGGCTCGGAACGCGCCGGTGGCGGCGATGAAATCCCGCGCCACATGAGGAAGCGCGTCCTCCCAGGGCGACCCGCCCTCGACGCCGTGCCGGACCGCGCTCGAGGACTGGTCCTTGAGGTGGGCGGCCAGCACCAGCGGCTGGACCCGGTCCCGGTAAGGTGCGTTCCGAGGCTGGTCCAGCAGCGCCTTCAGTTCCTCGCCGCCCCAATCCTCGCGATTGGCGGCAATGAGGCGCGCGTGGGCGAACAGCCCGTTCAGGGCACGGTCCCGGTCATCGTAGTATTTGGGGTCGAAGATCTGGAGCACCTTGTCCATGCCGACGATGAACCAGAGGTCGGCGCCACCGCCGAAGCCCGAGCGAAACGCCGGCACCTGCTCGGAGTACAGGCCGCGGTTGACCACCGCCACCGCGGCCCAGGGGTGCTGTTGCGCCATCAGGGACAGCAGCAGCAGCCGGTCCTCGCGGCACAGGCCTTCCAGGCGCTCCTTGTCGACGATAGCGCTGCTGTGGGAGAATACGACGTGGTCGAGGTCGAACCGGCGCTGGGCCGCCCCGGCCAACTCCATGTGAGCGATAGTGGGAGGATTGAAGGAGCCCGGCAGTATGCCTACCCGGCCGCCGTCGATGCGGTCCGGCCCGCCCACCAGGACGGCCTCGGGCGCATCGGCGGCCTCAACGTTTGCCAGCGCCTCCCGGAAACGGAAAAGGCGCCTCAGATCAAAAAAGTCCTGCTGCGACGAGCTCTCCTATTTCCAGATATTCGGGCTTTCTTCCTCGGGAAAATACACGTCACAGAAGGGGCAGTGAAACTCCATGCCGGACCCCAGCATGTGCGGGTTCACGACGAACTTTTCGCTGCATTTCGGACACGTCACTTCTACAGCCTGACCCATCAAGCTTTCCTTTCGTTCGGTTTCACACCACCGCCGCGGCCTTCTAGGCCCAATAGGTGGTTCGGTCTGTGGGAATGTGCGAGAGGATCTCTCCCGGTATGTAATCCTCGATCTTGATCCGTTCCATGGCCTCGTCCGGCACCTTCGACACCGGGGAGAACGGCCGATCCAGCGGGCGCGTGGCATCCACGATCATGCCGGAGGTCTTGATCTCGTCCACCAACGAGGGGTCCAGGAAGTTGCCGCGGAAGAGCGGCTTCAGGATCGACACCTGGAGGTGCGGCTGCACCCGTGTCGCCAGGGCCCACAGGATATCCGTGGAGTTGTAAACGTCGATGTCCTCGTCGAAGACGAAGACGTTCTTGGTGTGGTCGAAGGTCAGGGCCGCGGCCGCGGCCCGGCCGGGATCGCCTTCGGACATCTTCTTCATGGCGATGAACACGTTGTAGTGGGCGTGCCGGCCCATCTTGCACACCGCCGTCACGCCCGGCACCGCCTCGCGGCAACGCCGCAGGTACGCGCCCTCCCGCGGCAGGTCCATCCAGGGCTTGTCACCTTCCGGCGTGATGATGGACTGGAACATGGCGCCCTTGCGCCAGCTCATGGCCGTGACCTTGTAATCCACGCAGGTGGTATAGCGCTGCGGCCCGAGATAGCCCGGGGCCTCGCCGAAGGGACCTTCCACCACCCGCTTGTTGGGCTGGAGCAGGCCTTCGATCACCAACTCGGCGTCGGCGGGGATGAGAAAGTTGTCACCCCACGTGGTGGACGGCGTAAGCCGCAGGGGCTCCTGCATGTACCCGCCGATGATCTCGAACTCGCTCACCTCGAACGGGCCGCTGTAGCACGCCCCCATGTGATAGGCCGGGTGATGCCCCAGCACGGTGGTCACGGGACACTCCATGTTGTTGTCCTCGTAGTCCCTGAAGATCTTCCACAGGTGGCGGGGCGAGGCGTACAACGCCGTGCTCTGCGGCGACTTGACCTCCATCCGATGGTACGAGCAGTTGTAGATTCCGGAGGTCCGTTCCTTGCTGATGGTCGACATGACGATGTAGGGGCCGCCGTCCATGTAGTGATGCCGCATGATGGGAATCTGATAGATATCCACGTCCTTGCCGCTCTGGACGTTCTGCATGACGGGCGCCTGGTCGCGTTCGATGACCACCGGAGCGATGCGGTGCTCCTCGAGCTCCAGACAGCGGTCAGTCATGGCCTCCCGGCTCATGTTCTTGTCCATCCCGAGAGCGACCTGGATCTTGCCCTGCGAGATCTCGCAGTTCATGGTCAGCTTGATGTCGGACGGCTTCCCGTGAAGGTTCAACGGGTTGTCGAAAACCAGGATGGGAAACTTTCTCTGCGCATCGAGATGCTTGATGAGCGCGCTCACGTCGTAATGAGCCGGATCCACCGGCTTGGTCACGTGGACCACTTCGTTGGGAATCTCTCGCCGGCAATCTTCCAGAAACGATCCCAGGCTCTTGGGCATGTGTCACCTCTCTCGTAAAGTATTGGGTTCTCAGTGTCGGATTCTCTGGGGATTCTACGCTTCGAAGTCTACTGTGCTTCGAAGTCTAGGGGTTCTTAACCGAAGCACCGGAGGTTGTCAAATCGCCGCCGAATGTGGCATTTCGCCGCCGAATGCGGCATTTGCGGTTGACATGCGGAGTCCACCCGAAATACAAGGGCACTGGACCAACCCAAAAAGGAGCACACAATGAACCAACGTTCCGCATCATCGGCAGTGGCAATCGCCGCTCTGTGCATCGTATTCGGCATCGCAACCCAGGCCGCCGCGCAGGTGTCTTTCAAAGGGAAGACCGTGGCTATCCTGATTCCCTACTCCGTGGGCGGCGCCGCCGACATCATGGCGCGCCAGATGCTCCCGTTCATCGGAAAGCAGATCCCGGGGAACCCCACCACCATCATCAAGAACATGGCCGGCGGCGGCGGCATCGTGGGCGAGAACTGGGTATACAATTCCGCGCCCGCGGACGGCACCGTCATCGGGCAGTTTTCCACCTCGGTGACGGACTCTATCTTCAAGCCCGACAAGATCAAATACGATCTTGACAAGCTGCGATGGCTCGGCGGCGTCCGAGAGACGACGATATCCTTTGTCAGCAAAGACCTGGGCATTACCAAGGGCGCCGAGCTGGCCAACGTCAAGCAGAAGATCTTTCTCGGCACCAGCTCGATCCAGAGCCCGCGCTCCATGCTGCCACGGCTGCTCATGAAGATCATGGGAAAGGACCACAAGCTGGTCACGGGCTACGGCAGCAGCGGTGACATGCGCGCGGCCATCCGCCGGGGCGAGCTGAACATGACCAATGACAGCCAGAGCGGCTATTTCGCCGCGGTGCTGCCCATGGTGGAGGAAGGCGTAGTCGTACCCATCGCCCAGGAAGGGACCGTCCAGGACGGAAAGATCATCAGGGACCCCCGTCTGCCCGACCTGCCCACCTATTACGAGATTCTCCTGGAGCTCAAGGGGGAATCCATCCGGAAAGACCCGAACTACCGGGCCATGGAGCTGCTGGCATTCCTGGGCGGCGTCCGGCGCGGTTGGGTCTACGCGGCGCGGGTTCCGAAAGAGACCTTTTCGACCATGGCGACGAGCTTCGACAGGTTCCTCAAGGACCCGGCGATGATCGCTCACTTCAAGAAGGCCATCGGATTCGAACTGATCTCCCTCAACGCGCCCCAGGCCCAGGCCATCATCGACAAGGTGGTGGAGATCCAGAAACGCGACCCCGAGGCCATCGAGATCCTCAAGGCCATGGCCCAGAGGCCCTGAACGCGCCGGCTGCCCCCGCCGCCGGGTTTCATACCTCCCCGAGACGCTTGTCCATGACGTCGGATGAGCGTCCCGGGAGTCCACTTGCGCGACCCGGCGCCGCGCTCCGCGGCCAGGGGCCGAACCGCAACGGGATACCATTCTTTTGACCCTCAAACGAAGCCTGGGCTGGCTCATCCTTCTCACAGTCCTCGCGGTGTGGATCTTCCTGGCCCAGGGGATGGGTGGGAAGATCGCCACGGCGTCGATGGACGGCTTGTTCCGGGTCTTCTCCTGGCCCGCCTTCGGATACCTGCTGCTGGGCAACGCCATCGGATTCGCCGTGGGCATGCTGCCGGGTCTCGGCGGACCCGTGACCATGGCCCTCATGCTCGGGTTCGCGTTCCAGCTTCAGATGGACGCCGTCGAGGCATTCTCCTTCCTGCTGGGGATGATGGCCGTCACCGCCACCACCGGTGACATCACCTCCATCCTCTTCGGCATTCCCGGCGAAGGGTCCACCGCCTCCACCATCGTGGAAGGTCATCCCATGGCCAAGAAGGGCCAAGCCGGACGGGCGCTGGGGGCCTCGCTCATGAGCTCCCTCATGGGCGCCATCATCGGCGCCGGCGCCATCGTCGTGGCCGTCCCCATCGTCACGCCGCTGGTGCTCTCCCTGGGGACGCCGGAGTTCTTCATGCTCACCGTGGCCGGCGTCACGTTCGTGGGCGCTCTGAGCGGCGGCAGCGTCGTCAAGGGCCTGGCCGCGGGAGGCCTCGGCTTTATCTTCTCGCTGGTGGGCCTGGACATGCAGACCGCCACCGAGCGCTTCACTTTCGGCTTCATCTACCTGTGGGGCGGCGGCGAGACCGGTGGCGCGGGCATCGGGCTGGTGCCGGCCACCGTGGGGCTGTTCGCGATTCCCGAGATCGTCGACCTTGCCACCAAGGGCGGCAGCATCGCCCAGGTACACGTGGGCCGGCTCGGCGGCGTGCTCGAGGGCGTCAAGGACGCGTTTCGCCACTGGTGGATCGTGGTCCGCTGCAGCGCCATGGGCACCTACATCGGCATCATCCCGGGCATGGGCGGACCCGTTTCCCAATGGGTGGCCTACGCCCTGGCCATGCGGTCCTCGGGCAAGCAGGACCAGGTGGGCACCGGCGTTATCGAGGGCGTCGTGGGGCCCGGCGCGGCCAACAACTCGACCCTTGGCGGCGCGCTGATCCCCACCATCGCCTTCGGCATCCCCGGCAACGTCACCACCGCCATCCTGCTGGGGGCGTTTCTCATCCTGGGTCTGCGTCCCGGCACCTCCATGTTGACCAAGCACCTGGACGTGACGTTCTCGCTGGTCTGGGTTCTGGTGGTGTCCAACATCATCACGGTTTCGGTCTGTTTCCTCTTCCTGAACCAGTTGGCGCGGCTCACGCGCATCAAGGGTACGCTGCTGATACCGCCCCTGCTGCTGTTCATCTACCTCGGCTCCTACACCCACACCAACAGCTTCGGCGACATCCTCATCACCCTGATCTTCGGCTCGCTGGGCTGGCTCATGGTGGTCTTCGGCTGGTCCCGGCCGGCGCTGCTGCTGGGCCTGGTGCTGGGCCGGTTGGCCGACAACTATCTCTGGATCACCTATTCCCGCTACGAGTTCGGCTTCCTCGCGCGCCCCGGAGTCCTCATCATCCTGTGCGTCATCCTGGCCAGCATCTTTTACCCGGTGGTGAGCGACCGTTTGCGCCGCCGGACCTCCGAGCGGGTCCCATGAGCTTTCGCGCCTATTCCGCCGTGTTTACCGGCGCGTTGTTCCTGCTTGCGGCCTGGGCCCTTTGGGAGTCCCGTATCTGGCCCATACAGGCGAGCCTCATGGCCTGGCTCATCGGCGTGCCCACCGCGGTGCTGTTGGCCGTCCAACTCCTGCGGGAGATCCTGGGGCGGCCGGACGAAGCCGCCCCGGCCCAAGGCCAGGACGAGGGGCTGCTCGACACCGCGTTGGCCGGTCAGACCGCCGAACCCGTGGACCCGGCCGAGGAACGGCGTCGAACGGCCGGCATCATCGGCTGGATCCTCGCCTTCGCCGCGGCCATCTGGCTGGTGGGGTTCCCGCTCGGGATCACGCTGATGACACTGCTCTATCTCAAGAGCGCCGGCGAGAGCTGGCTGACCGTCATCAGTCTCACGGTGGGGGTCTTTGCCGGGATCGTGCTGGTGTTCGACTGCGGGATGCACATCTTCTTTGCCGAAGGCAAACTGTTCACCTGGGCCGGATTGAGCACAAGCCCGCTCTTCACGAGCATCTGCTACCAAGTCTCCAGTCTGTTCAAGGGCTAGCAGGCCGTGTCAAAACCCTAACTTCGGGGCACGAAAGGCCAATCCGTCATTCCCGCGCCCCTCCGTCATTCCCGCGCCCCTCCGTCATTCCCGCGCCCCTCCGTCATTCCCGCGCCCCTCCGTCATTCCCGCGAAAGCGGGAATCCAGGGGTCCTGGAGGGGTCCCCACGCGCCGTTTCCCCACTCCACCCCGCCTGGATTCCCGCTTTCGCGGGAATGACGATTTCGGGGGCCGTTGCCTCTCTCGGATGGAGTTTTGACACAGCCTGCTAGCCCGCACCCTCCGACCCCCTCTCCCTCTGGGAGAGGGTTGGGGTGAGGGTCCCCGGGCGCAAGCAGCCCGTTGTCTATGGCAGGAATAGGACTGACAGGGCTGTTGTGGCGCCCTCACCCGGCCTTCGGCCACCCTCTCCCAGAGGGAGAGGGGCTGGATTTGGGACGGAACGAGGCCACCCTCTCCCAGAGGGAGAGGGGTTGGATTTGGGACGGAATGAGGCCACCCTCTCCCTCTGGGAGAGGGGTTTACTACGCGTCGCTGACTGACGGCCTACAAGCCGTAGAGCGCCCTGCCGTTATCGCTCAGGATCTTCCGCTTCTGCTCTGCGGTGATGTCGTCGTTGCCGTTGAAGATCGTGAACGCGTCCACCTCGCTGGAGGCGTCGGTGTGTCCGTAGTCCGTACCGATGACGATGTTGTCGTCACCCGCGTACTTGAGCACGTAGGGGAAGTCGTCGTCGGTCTGGGCCGACACGTAGACGTTGAACGCCTTCATGGGATTCTCGGGGTATTCCGCGGTACCCGACCTCCGGATGGTCTCGTTCACCACCCACGGCACCCACTGGGCGGAGGACTCGATAAATCCCCAGCGCAGGTCCGGAAACACCTTGGGCACCTCGCTCATCATCAGCGTGAAACAGGTGGAGACCGTGGGGATGCGGAACACCGGCAGTCCGCCGCCGCTGTCGTAACGCGGCCGGAACTGCGTCGCCAGCTTGGGGCTGCCGTTGGCGATGTGGATGCCCATCATCATGCCGAGGCGCTGGGCCTCGTCGAAGATCGGGTAGAAGTACGGATCCACCAGGTGCCGGTCACCTTCGAAGGGACGGAGGCACACACCTACCGCGCCGTTCTCCCTGGCAAAGCGGATCTGCTCCAGGGCCTCGCTCATGGTCATGGCCGGCACCACGCACACCCACCGAAGGCGTCCGCCGCCCTGCTTCCACACGTCGGCCATCCAGCGGTTCCAGGCCCCGCACAGGGCGATCTCGGTATCGGCATGATCCGTCACCTGCTCGATCCACATGGTGTTGTACATGACCTGAACGTCGATGCCGAGCTCGTCCAGGTGATCGACCCGCAACTGCACGTCACGCAGCTCCCGGGCTTCCTGTGGCGTCTGCATCTGCCTCCCGGCCTTGGCCGACAGCTCGTCGAGCTGCTGCTCGCTCAGGCTCTGGAACCGGAATCCCAGCACCTTGCCGTCCAGCACCCAGTACTGGGTAGTCATATCCTCGGGGGAGCCGAAGAGCTGGGGCCGGAACTTCTTCTCCGAAGCATCCAGATATTCCCACGTCGCCTCGGTCTCCACCACATGCGCGTCCGAGTCCACCACCATGGTCGTGCCGTTACCAGACATGTTCGTTCTCCTTTTCTTCTACGCAATACCGTAGAGCGCCTTCGGATTGTCGCTCAATATTTTCCACCTGGCCTGGTCTTCCACCGTGGGGTCCGCCTTGAACTTGGTGATGGCGTCCACCTCGCTGGAGGAGTCGGTATGGCCGTAGTCGGTGCCGATGACGAGGTTGTCCTCACCCGCGTACTTGAGCACGAAGGGGAAGTCGTCGTCGGTCTGGGCCGACACGTAGACGTTGTATTCCTTCAGGGGATTGTCGGGATAGTCCGCGTTGCCGGAGCGGCGCTTCGCCTCGTTGACGATCCAGGGAACCCACTGGGCCGACGACTCGATGAAGCCCCATCGAAGGTTAGGGAAGACCCGCGGCACCTCGCTCATGATCAGGGAGAGACAGGTGACCACCGTGGGGACCCGGAACGGCGCAAAGCCGCCGGTCTTGTCGTACCGGGGCCGGAAATGCGAGATCAGCCCGGCGCTGCCGTTGGCGATGTGCACGCCGATGGCCATGTCGAGCTCCGAGGCGAGCTCGAACACCGGGTAGAAGTAGGGGTCCACCAGATGCCGGTCGCCTTCGAAGGGCCGCATGCACACCGCCACCGCGCCGTGCTCTTGCGCGAAGCGTATCTGCTCCAGCGCCTCGTTCAGGGCCATGGCGGGTATGACACAGGACCACCGCAGCCTTCCCCGCCCGGCCTTCCAGACGTCGGCCATCCAGCGGTTCCAGGCCAGGCACAGCGCGGTCTCGGCGTCCACGCGGTCCGCCACCCGTTCGATCCAGAGCGTGTTGTGCATCACCTGGACGTCCACCCCCAACTCGTCGAGCTGGGCCACGCGCAGATCCACGTCATCGAGCTCGCGCGAGGCCTGGGGCGTGGTGAGGCGGCGGCCGGCCTTGTCCGACAGTTCGTCGAGCTGCTGCTCACTCAGGGTGGCGAAACGCGCTCCCCGTATCTTTCCGTCCAGCACCCAGTACTGCTTGTCCGCGTCCCCGGTGCCGAACAGCACGGGCCGGAATTTCTTGTCGGACCCTTCGAGGTAGTCCCAGGTCCGCTCCGTCTCGATGACGTGGGAATCCGCATCCACCACGAGAGGCCGCCCGTTCTGTGCCATGATTTGTCTCCTCGACCGATTTCACCTAGACTCGTGAATGGTATCTTCAGGACCCCCCGCACACCAGCACCGGTGTGGTGTCTCACAAGTTCGCAAACGAACTTGTGAGACACCACTAAGTAACGAACCCTGGGATCAGGTGTCAAGAAGTGCGCGGAGTTGCGCGCGGCGCGCATGCGGCAACCATTGCGAAACATCCTAACCATCACCCTGGTCGTTCTATTGCTGACGCTCGTCTCGGTGTTCATCGTCGGCGCTTCCGGAACCTGGAAAAAGGACTGGCGAACCGCCAGCCGCGAAAGCTCCGGCATCGCCCCGGATCCGGCTCGCACGCGGGAGGCGGTGGTTCAGCTCTATGCCGCACGGGCCTTCAACTGGCGCGGCATCTTCGGCGTGCATACGTGGATCGCCGCAAAGGAGGCCGGAGCGGCCGCGTATGTCGTCTACCAGGTGGTGGGGTGGCGGGCCTACCGCAACCTGCCGGTGCTGGCGGTGCAGGAGGACATTCCCGACCGGCTGTGGTTCGACAGCCGCCCCAGCGTCATGGCGGACCTGCGCGGACCGGTGGCCGAACGGGCCATCCAGGGAATCCGGAAAGCTGCGGAAACCTATCCGTATCCGGAGACCTACCGGCTGTGGCCCGGCCCCAATAGCAACACCTTCACGGCGTACGTCGCCCGCAACGTGCCGGAGCTCAAGGCGGCGCTTCCGTCCAACGCCCTCGGAAAGGACTATCTGGACGAGGGGCAGTTCTTCACCCGCACCCCCAGCAGCACGGGTTGGCAACTTTCCCTGTACGGCGTCCTGGGCTTGGCGCTGGGCGTCCAGGAAGGGCTGGAGATCAATCTACTCGGACTGGTGTTCGGCGTCGACGTGGCGCGGCCCGCGCTCAAGCTTCCCTTTGTCGAGCGCATCGGGTTCAGCAGGGATCTGGCAGAGGGGTGAGAAACCGGCTCCGTCCCGGGGCCGGCCGACATGACATACCCACCATCGGGTGGGCCTGACCCATGGGAGAACCGTTCATGGCCGCACAGTCGTTCAATATCCTCGCCTTCGCGGGCAGCCTCCGGGCCCACTCCTACAACCGCGGGCTGATTCGCATCGCACAGGAAGTGGCGCCCGAAGGGATCGACGTTCACAGCTTCGACATCTCCTCCATCCCGCTCTACAACGAGGACGTGGCGAAGCAAGGCGACCCGGAACCGGTCAAAGAGTTCAAGGAGGCCATCCGAGCCGCGGACGCGGTCTTGATCGCCACCCCGGAATACAACTACTCGGTCCCCGGGGTCCTCAAGAACGCCGTGGACTGGGCCTCGCGACCGCCCCAGAGCTCGCCCCTCAAGCAGAAGCCGGCGGCGCTCATGGGGGCTTCGGGCGGCCCCTGGGGCACCACCCGGGCACAACTCGCGCTGCGGCAATCTTTCGTCTTCACCGAGACCCTGGTGCTGCCGAAACCCGAGCTCTACATCACCAACGGCCGCCAGCGCTTCGACGACGAAGGCAACCTCAAGGAGGGCGAGGAGCAGATCAAGGAACGCGTGGCCGAGGTGATGACCGCTCTGGCGGCATGGGCCGGAAGCCTGTCGGCGTGAGCCTCCCGGCCAGGACTGCTTGCGGGCCGGAGTCCGGGGACGGGAGAAATCCGCCACTGCCCGCGGCTCAAGCGGCACGGAGCCGCGTGCACACCTCCGGGACCGCCGGCCGGCCTGAATCATGACCCCCCAATTCCTCGCCCTGGTGACCTCGTTCTTCTACGCCGGCTGCTTTCTGGCCACCCGGCGCGGACTGGTGTACTCCACGCCCACCACCGCCGCCTACGTGGCCCTGGCCGTCAACTCCTCCATCCTGTGGGTGCTCGTCTTCCTCACCGGCGGCATCCCCGACGTCCCCCTGCTGGCCATCGCCTGTTTCGTGGCCGGCGGCTGGATCCAGCTCGGCACGCGTCTGTTCGCCTATCACGGGGTGGCCCGTCTCGGGGCCAGCGTCACCAGCACCGTCCAGGCCACCAATCCCATCGTCGGCACCGCCCTGGCGGTGTTCTTCCTGCAGGAGACGGTGACGCCGCTGCTGCTCGCCGGCACCGGCGCGGTGGTGTTGGGCATCGTTCTGCTGTCATGGAACCCGGGCCGGCAAAAGACCTACCGGACCTGGGAGCTGCTCTTCCCGGTGGCCGCCGCCCTCACGGCCGGGGTGAACCACCCGATCCGGCGCTACGGGCTGACCCTCGCCAACCAGCCCCTGTTTCTCAGCGCGGTGATGGGCGCGGCCGCGCTGAGCCCCCTGCTGCTCAACCTCGCCAACCCCCGGGCCAGGAAGGGCATGGTGTTCGACCGCCGGGCCATGCCCTATTTTCTGGCCACGGGAGTCTTCGAGGCGGTGGGGATCTGGGCGCTGGTGGCCGCGCTGGGCGTCGGCAAGGTGGTGGTGGTGGGACCCATCGTGTGCATCGCGCCGTTGTGGGTGCTCCTGGGCACGCTGCTGTTCTCCCGGGACATCGAGCAGGTGACGCTTCGCACCGGCGTCGCCACCCTGTTCGTGATCGCCGGGGTCGTCGTCATCTACCTGGCCTGACAGAGTGTCGGATTACGCTTCGCTAATCCGACCTACGGTTCACCCGAACCGCATGCAGAATCCGTTCTCCCGTAGGTCGGGTTGGCCGAAGGCGTAACCCGACACAGTACCAGGAACCTGCGCCGCAGGAACCAGACATCTGATGTAGGGGCGGGTTTCAAACCCGCCCGTGTCCGGATATCGCGCTGTCAGGCGGGATAGGCTCCTAGCAGGCTGTGTCAAAACCCTAACTTCGGGGCACGAAAGCCAATCCGTCATTCCCGTCGCCCCCCGTCATTCCCGCGAAAGCGGGAATCCAGGGGTCCTGGAGGGGTCCCTACGCGGCGTTTCCCCGCTCCACCCCGCCTGGATTCCCACTTTCGCGGGAATGACGATTTCGGGGGCCGTTGCCTCTCTCGGATGGGGTTTTGACACAGCCTGCTAGGCGGCGAGGACCTTCTGCTCGAGCCAGCCGGACAGATCCCCCAGGCTCCTGGACGTGATCTCGTGTCCCATGTCGTACTCGCGGTACTCCACCGGGACCTGCAGCTTCTCCAGCAGCGCGATGGAGAGCTTCGCCCGCTCCAGCTCGATCACCTCGTCGCGCTTGCCGTGGTGCACCAGGGTGGGCAGCGAGTCCACCCGGTCGGCCACGCCGAGGGCCGCCAGCGTGCCCTCCCGCAGCCAGGAGCTCAGGATGCACATGCCGGCGAAGCGGTCCGGCTCGGACAACCCCAGGCTGTAGGCCATGCCGCCGCCCTGGCTGAAACCCAGGACAGCGAGCTTGTGTCCTTCCAGACCGTATCTTTCGGCGCATTGGTCCAGAAACGTCCGGAGCCGGTCGCGCGCGGACAGGAAGGCGGCGGTGTCGATGTCGCCGCCCAGCGACATGGGAAACCAGGCGTAACCGGTCATGCCCGGGCCCAGCTCCACCTCCAGCGGCGCCTGCGGACAGATGACCCGGAACGCGCCGCCCGCGAGATGGGGCGCCAGCCCCAGCAGGTCCATGGCGTTGGCGCCCCGCCCGTGGAGCGCCAGGACCGTCGGGTGGGGCCCCTCGCCCGGGGGCTCATACACGCAGTGAAGCAGTTCCATTGACGTACCCGCCCCTCACTCCATGACCGCCCGGAGGTCCTTGACGTAGTCCTCGAAGGCGGCGCTCATGGTGTATTGCGGCTCCCAGCCCAGGTGTTCCTTCGCCCGCGAGATGTCCAGCGGCACGCTGACGGCCACATCCGGCGCCTTTCCGGGCATCACTTCCACCTCCAGCTTGGGGAACAACCTCTCTACCTCGCCCACCAGCTCCTCGAAGGTCGTCACCTGCCCCACGCCGATGTTGAAGATATTCTTCTCGGGCATCGGCACCGTGGCCGCCAGGTCCACGGCTCGTCCCATGTCCTTGGCGTAGACGTATTCGAAGGTCATGGTCTGTGCCTGGGGAATCCTCGCCACCTCGCCGCGGATGCCCGCCTCCAGCAGCATCTGTACCTTCTCGCCGCCGCCGGAGCCGCCCCAGAAGTGCCCGAGCCCGTAGGCGTTGGCCAACCGCAGCGTCAGCAGCTCGAAGCCGTAGAGCCCCTGGTATGCCTCGGCCATCAGCTCCTTGGTGGCCTTGGAGTTGCCATAGCCGCCTCCCGGGCCCCGGGGCATATCCTCGTGGGTAGGTTGATTCGTGGCGCGCCGCCGGTCATAGGCGCCGAAGGTGCTGATCAGCACGAAACGCCTCACCCCTGTGAGCCGCGCGGCCTCGAGCACGTTGATGGTCCCCATCACGTTGATCTGGAGTCCGCTGTAAAGCGACTCCTCCACCCGCCCGCCGATGAGTCCGGCGGTGTGCACCACGGTCTCCGGCCGGTAGCGCTGTATCGCCTCCATGAGCGCCGGCAGATCCCGGACGTCCTTCTGCACCACGTCCACGTCCGCTGTCCCCAGCTTCCGGTGCAGGTACTCCGTGCGCGGCATGAAGTCATAGAAAACCAGCTTCTCACCCCGCTTGAGAGCGTGTTGCGCGAACGACGTACCGACGAGACCCACTCCGGTCACAAGTGTTGTTGCCATGATCGCCTTACTCCCTTGGATGAATTTCCCTTGGATGAATTGCCGGATCGCGTGGCTGTTCTTCCCCTCGCGCGGCTATTTCCCTTGCGTCCGTAACCAGGAAACATCCATAGCCGACTTGGGTTTCATCGGCAACCGTGTCTCCCTGCCACATGTTGTTTGACTCGCTGAAACCCTACGCTGTATTGTCGAACGGTGTGGATCACCGGAGCGATATTCATCACGTTTCTGTTGATTTCACCGACAACCCTCATGGCCGATCAGACAGACCCACGGCTGGCTGACCTGTTCAGCCGGCTACAGACCACCGACGACGCCACCGATGCAGCCGTGGCGGCGAATCTGATATGGGCCATCTGGCATCAATCCGACGACGACCGCATCAACGACCTCATGCGCCAGGGGCTGACGCAGATGTCCTCCCGGGACTACGCGGATGCCGTGGCCACCTTCAGCGAGATGATCGACCTCGATGCCGGGTTCGCCGAAGCCTGGAACAAACGGGCCACGGTCCACTATCTGTTGGGAGACTATGGTGCGTCGGTGAAGGACATCGACCGCACCCTCGAGCTGGAGCCGCGCCACTTCGGCGCCCTCTCCGGACTGGGCCTCATCATGGTGGCCATGGAAAACGAAGAGGCCGCCATCGCCGCCTTCGAGGCCACCCTGGCCGTCAACCCCTTCGCCGCCGGCGCGGAGCAGAACCTCGAGGCATTGCGGGCGCTGCAGAAGAGGCGATCGCTGTGACCTACCCCTTGAGCCGCGGCATCACGCTCTCCGCCAGCATTTCGATGGCTTCCTCGTAGTCCGGACCGAGCTTGGCGAAGGCAATCTCGTCGAACCCCAGCTCCTGGGCCTGCCCGGCCAGCTCCACGATCTGGTCGGCCACCTCGGCCGGGGTGCCGGCGACGTAATAGGACAGGACCATCCGCTCGGTCACGAGCTTCGCCGCCTCCTCGATGGTGGCACCCTGGGCGAAGGCGTCCTTCAGGTCGAGCACCTTCTGCCGTTCCACGCCGAGCCGGGCGTACTCTTCCGGGGTGAACTTGAGCGACTCCCACTGGGGGATCGAGTGGGCCACCTGGCGTTTGGGAAACTCGAGGGCCGCGTCCCGGTCGCGGGAAACCGAGACATTGAGCTCTACCATCTTGCGCAGGGTCTTGTTCGGATCGACGCTGCGGGCGCCGGCCTCCGCCATCTCGTGCATTCCCTTGAGCCGGCCCGCGCGCAGCATGGGAATGAAGGTCCCGGAGCTGATGAGGCCGTCCATCACCTGGCCGCCCATGCGCAGCGACCGGGGGCCGTTGCCGCCCGAATAGATCACCACCGGGGACTTGGGCGTGAACGCCAGCTCGAACTTGCCGGCGGGATTGAAGTGGAAGTACTCGCACAGCACCGGGAAGTCACTATAGGCGACGCGCTCTCCGGCCAACGCCCGCGACGCGAACACGGCCAGCTCCCGCACCAGCGCCAGGGGTTTGTGCATGGTCACGTGCTGCGGGGTCTGGGTGAGGGAGCCGCGCGCGAGCCCGAAGCCCACCTCGCGCCCTTCACTCAGCTCGGACAGGGCTGCCAGCGAGTCCACCACCTCGAGGGGGTGGTGGAAATAGGGCACCAGGACGGCCGTGCCGACGCCGATGGGTACGCGCGCGGCGATGGCCGAGAGCACCACCACCTGGCTTCGGTAGCGCGCGTTGTCGTTCAGCCAGATGCGCTGGAACCCCCGTTCGTGGGCCAGCGCGGCCAACTCCACGAACTGGTTGACCGTGTAGTGGTTCGCCAGATGGGTGACGAACTGGAGGCTGAGCGTGCCGTCGAATGATGCCATGGGGATGCCTTCTCCGCTGTGCCGGAACTGTCCGCCGTGCTCAAACGGATCCATTGTGGGGCTTCTTGGGAGGCGGTCACCGAAACCCTCTGCCGGCCGGGGCCGTGAGTCCGGCCGCTATTCCTTCAGCCGGGGGATCACGCTGTCCGCGAGCATGTTGATGGCCTCTTCGTAGTCCGGGCCGAGCTTGGCAAAGGCGATCTCGTCGTAGCCCATCTCCTGGGCCTTCTCGGAGAGGTCGACAATCTGGTCCGCCACCTCTTCCGGGCGCCCGGCGACGTAGTAGTTCAGGACCATCTCCTCGGTCACCATCTTGGCGGCCTCCTCGATGGTGATGCCTTGTGCGAACGCCTGCTTGAGCTCCAGCACCTTCTCCCGCTCCACCCCGAGCCGGTCGTACTCCTCGGGGGTGAACTTCAACGCCTCCCATTGCAGGATCGAATGGGACACCTGGCGCTTGGGGAACTCGATGGCCGCGTCACGGTCTTGGGAGACCGACACGTTGAGCTCGACCATCTTGCGCAGTTTCTTCTTCGGATCCGCGCTCCGGGCGCCGGCCTCGGCGACTTCGTGCATCTCCCGCAGGCGGCCCGCCCGCAGCATGGGGATGAAGGTCCCGGAGCTGATGAGTCCGTCCATGACCTGACCGCCCATGCGCAGCGACTGGGGGCCGTTGCCCCCGGAATAGATCACCACGGGGGACTTCGGCTTGAACGCCAGCTCGAACCTGCCCGCGGGATTCAGATGGAAGTATTCGCAGAGCACCGGGAAGTCGCCGTACGGGACACGCTCTCCGGCAAGCGCCCGGGTGGCGAACACGGCCAGCTCCCGCACCAGCGAGATGGGGCGGTGCACCTCGACGTTCTGCGGCGTTTGCGCCAGATCGCCGCGGGCGAGCCCGAAACCTATCTCCCTCCCTTCGGTCAGCTCGGACAAGGTCGCCAGCGAATCCACCACCTCGATGGGATGGTGAAGATACGGGACCAGGATCGCGGTGCCGATGCCGATGGGGACCCGCGCCGCGATGGCGGACAGCACCACCACCTGACTGCGGTAGCGCGCGTTGTCGTTGACCCAGATGCGCTCGAACCCGCGCCGGTGAGCCAAATCGGCCAGCTCCACGAGCTGGTTCACCGTGTATTGGTTCGCCAGGTGGATAACAAACTGGAGCCCGAGCTTACCCGTGAATGCCGCCATAACCCTCCCTCGTGCGTGTCATGGAATGTTCAAACCCGCCCATTCTTGTGCATCTTCCTGGTGAACGTCAACCTGGAGCGCTGTGCCGCCACACCGGCGGGTTTGAAACCCTCCCCTACACTTCTTTGAACATGGCCGGCGGAATGGCGCTATGGCGGGCGATTCGCATGTCGCCGGCGAGGAAGGCGGCCGCCGGTTGAACGACAGGTTAAGCATGCCGTTCGAGAGCAGCCGTGGACCCCATTAGCCGTTTCGTAGTAGAGTCCTGTCGCGTGCGACAGGCCAGCGTGCCCTTTCGTCCCCAGTGGAAGAAGAATCGTGACCCCCACCTTGACTCTCGCGGCCCTCGGAGTATTGCAAGGGCTGACGGAGTTTCTCCCGGTCAGCAGTTCCGGCCACCTGGTGCTCCTGCAGGCCTGGCTTCCGGGTTTCCAGGAGCCCGGCGTGCTGTTCCATGCCACCGTCCATCTGGCCACCCTCGGGGCCGTGCTCCTGTACTTCCGGCGGGATGTCGCGGCTCTCGTCCGTGCCGCGCTCAGGCCTTCGCGGGCCGATCCCGCCACCATCCGTCTCCTCTGGCTCGTGGTCGCCGGCACCATTCCCACGGCCCTGATCGGCTTTTCCCTATCCGACGCGCTCGAAGGCCTCTTTGCCAGCGTTCCCACGGCCGCGAGCATGCTGCTGTTGACCGGAGCCCTGCTCTTCGCGACGGATCGGGCCAAGGATCGGGCAGGAGGCATCGATCGCTTGCGCGTGACTCAGGCCGTCGTCATCGGCATCGTCCAGGGCGCGGCCATCGTCCCGGGCATCTCACGCTCCGGGGCCACCGTCGCCGCCGGCGTCTTCTCCGGGCTCGAACGCGGGCTGGCCCTACGCTATTCCTTCCTGCTTTCCATACCGGCCATCCTCGGAGCCTTCGTGCTGCAGTTGGCTACCCACGGTCTCGATGGCGCAATGGGTGTGAACAAGCTCGGCTACGGGTTGGCCTTCCTCGCCGCCTTTACGGTGGGCTATTTCAGTATCGACGTGCTGTTGAAGGTGCTGCTCTCGCACAGGCTCACGTGGTTCGCCTGCTACTGCTGGGGGCTGGGACTTGCCGTGCTGGTGTGGACCTGGGTGTCCGGGTAGGTCGGACACGGGCGGGTTTGAAACCCGCCCCTACACGGCCTCGCGCCTTACCAACCACAAGCCGGCGCACCCTCACCCCGACCCTCGCCGAGAGGGAAAGGGTCCGAGGTTACCGAGTTACAGGTTGCCGGCCTGCTCCACGAACGGCTCGAGGCGGCGGACGGCGGCGACTCCGCTTCCGGTGACCGCGTCCAGCCGCAGCACGATGCGCCGCATTCCCGCGGCGTGATACCGGCCCATGTCGTCCAGCGTGGGAAAGCCGTCGGCGTTCGGGGTCAGGACCGTCGAGAACTCGATCCCGCCCGGGTCCCGGCCGGCATCGCGCGCGGCCCGGCGCACGCTGGCCACGGCGTCGGCGGCCTCGTCCACTGGCAAGTCGCCCGGACACCAGCCGTCGGCGTAGCGGGCCACCCGCGCCGGCGCGTAGCGGGGATCGTGGACCCCGAGGTAGACCGGCGGATGGGGCTTCTGCACCGGCTTGGGAAAGACCCTGACGGGCGGAAAACGAACAAATTCACCGTCATACGCGGCCTCGTCCCGGGTCCACAGCACCTTCAGCGCCTCGACCCCCTCGCGCAGCATGCGCCACCGGCGCTTGAACGGAACCCCCAGGATCTCCGCTTCCTCCGGGAACCAGCCCGCACCGACGCCCATGATGAACCGGCCGCCGCTGTGGAGGTCGAGGGTGGCGGCCGCCTTGGCGGTGGCAATGATGTCGCGTTGCGGCAGGATGCAGATACCGGTGGCCACGCGCAGGCGCTCCGTCGCCTGGGCCGCCATGGCCGCCGCGATGAAGGGATCCGGCAGATGCGCGAACGATTCGGGGACGCTGCCATCCGCGGTGCGCTTGTAACGGGACTGATAGTGCACCGGTATCAGCATGTGTTCCGGAAACCACAGGGACTCGAAGCCCAGACGTTCCGCCTCCCTGGCGATGTCGCCGACCGGACCCGACTGCTCCGTTGAAAAGAGGGAAAGACCCAGCTCCATGATGACCCCACCTCCGGATTCGGCCCGGCACGTTGTCTTCCGGTGCCGTACCCGCTATACGCAAGCTGTGTCAAAACCCCATCCGAGAGAAGCACAGACCCCCGAAATCGTCATTCCCGCGAAAGCGGGAATCCAGGCGGGGTGGAGCGGGGAAACGCCGTTGTAGCACTCCTCCGCCGCCCCTGGATTCCCGCTTTCGCGCGAATGACGGAGGGGGCGGGAATGACGGATGGGCCTTTCGCACCTCTAAGTTGGCCTTTCGACACTGCCTGTATACGCTAGTCGTCCTGGCCGAGTATACAGAATCCGACATGGTACGGCGCGTCGGGTTACGCCTTCGGCTGATCCGACCTACGGTTTACTGCGACACGACACCAGCAAGTTCTTCCATCTACAGGAGAATATCATGCCCGAACCGCCGGCCGGAACCCAGGCGTTCACCCAGGCCCTCGATCGGGACGAGACACTCGTCCCGATGACATGGGAGGACTGGCTCGCCATGCCTCCGCCCCATGACGACGGCGCCTACACCGTCACCGAGGTGGTGGAGCACTATCAGCGCAACGGTTACGAGTGGGACATGCACGGCTCCCTCTACACCCCGGCCAAGGCGCGGGACGAACAGCCGGCCTTCGTCGTCTTCCACGGCGGCGGCGCCAACGAGAAAGTGATGGACGTCACCCCCGACGGCCGCCCGGGCCTGGCTCGCAGACTGGCCGCGCAGGGCTTTACGGTTCTCGCCTTGAGCTACCCGGGGTTGTGGCCGCGGGGCGGGGAATGGGACCAGCCCATCGCGGAGCGGGTGCCCGTCTACCTGCTGGATGTGCAGACCGGTGAAGAGGAGCTCCAGGACCGGCTGCTCAAGTGCACCTTCAACGTCATCCTGCAGGGCGCCGGACAACTCACCGACCGGCTCCTGCGGGGGCGGCGCCTCATCACCTTCGGCCATTCCACCGGCGGTCCCATGGCGGCGCACCTCACCCGCTTCACCCAAGAGGCCGAGGTCATCGGGGTCGTCGGATGGGGCAGCGGCGGGCCGGACGGCTGGCGCAGGGAATGGCGGGAAACCACTGGAATGGAAACGCCCAAACCCTACGGTCTGGCACAGATCTCCCGGCGCACGGCGGACGCGTATCGGAGATCCCACTACGAGGACCTGCCGGAGCTGACCCCCTGGGGCGGCATGGAGGACTTCTTCCGGCTCACCGAAAGGACCCGGCCCCAGATCAAGATCGGGCTGCGGGACAACCAGCACAACGTCTTCCCCGAACGGCTGGAAGAATATGTCCGGGTCACCGGGCTGCCGCGCGACGAGTACTTCGACCATCTGCAGGACCCGCCTTCCGAATGGCTCGCCAGGCTCAAGGTTCTGCTCATGGTCGGCGAGAACGACCACGGTCACTGGATCGGCGGCAAGAGCCTGGGCGACAAGCGGGAGATGTTCATGGCCGGGAAATACGCCGCGGGCGGGGCGGATGTACACGTGGGGCTGGTGCCGAAGTATACCCACATGGGCCACTGGGCGCTGCACAACGAGAAGATCACCTACGCCTGGCTCTGGGCCCTGAAGACCGGGTACTTCGACTAGGAGCCGGTATCGTCGTTGGTGCGGTGCGGCCGCGGGCGGGTTTGAAACCCGCCCCTACAACATCGTCTTCTGCGGCGCAGCCTCCTGGCCGCGCTCGGGTGAGATTTCCGGGAGGTTCCATGCCAACTCTGCGTGTCAACGACACCGAGCTGTACTACGAGGTTCACGGCCAGGGACGCCCGTTTCTGTTTCTCAGTGAGACCCATTGTGACGGGGAAGTCTGGAAGATCCACCAGGTGTCGGAATTCTCCAGAGACCACCGGGTCATCATCATGGACTACCGCGGCACCGGCCGGTCCGGAAAGCCGTCCATCCCCCTGACCACGCAGATGTTCGCCGATGACGCGATGGCGTTGCTGGATCATCTGGAGGCGCCCGAGGCGATTGTCTGCGGCCACTCCATGGGGGGCCGGGTGGCCCAGATCATGGCGCTGGACCATCCCGCACGGATCAACGCCCTCATCCTGGCATCGACGGGGGCGTCGTATCCCGACACCAAAGGCATTCCCCTCAAGATCGCCACGGAGATGGTGGAATGGGGTTATGAGAAGTACGTCCGCGACCACTCCATCCTGGTAGGCTTCACCGATGACTTCGCGGCGAGCTACCCGGACAGGATCGAGAACTACCTGCGCGTCCGCATGGCCAACATGGGACCGGTGGAGTTCTACTTCCGGCACCTGCTGGCGCGACAGGGGCACGACACCAGCGGCCGCCTCGGCGAAATTCGGGCTCCCACCCTGATACTGGTGGGCGAAGACGACCGTAACGTCACCAGCGACATTTCCCATCGCACCTCCTCGGAGATTCTCGAAAAAGGGATACCCGGCGCCGAGCTCGCGGTGCTGCCGGGTGAGCGCCACAGCTACTTCTTCGCCAATCCGGGAGCCGCCCACGCCGCGATGCGTGCTTTTCTGGCGCGAGTCTGACCACGTTCCGGAAAGTGCCCGGTCGGCCTCGGCTCCGTCGCATCTGCCGGACCGAGTGTCGATCGCGAACGAACGTCGGCCGCGAATATTTTAAGGCGCCAGGACTTGACTCTGCTCGATGGGCATTATTGAATGCTGTCCTTACCGGTCCTTGAGAGGAGGGGATCCGGAGGACCGGGGCAGGTCCGAATAGGCTCCAACCCGGGGGTCCGCCCTCGGCGGGGCCATTGGAGCGCCATGGAACGAAGCGAACGACCCAGGATTCTGATAGCGGACAGCTACACCAGCCACGCCGGAATGCTGTCAGGGCAGTTGAAGGAACTCTCGCCCGCCATCGAGGTGTTCGGCACTACCGAGGGCCGGCAGGCCCTGTCCGAAACCGCGGCACGAGACATCCACCTGTTTCTCGTGAACGGCTTTCTCAAGGGACCGTTGAACGGCTTTGAGCTCTGTCGCGCCATTCGAAGGCTGGACGCTCACCAGCACACCCCTATCATTCTGATGCTGTCGGGCCATCTCCTGCGAGACCATCCCAGAGGCCTGGCCGCGGGCGCCGATCTGTTTCTGCATGTACCGGTGGAGAAGCAGGAACTGTGGCGGATGGTCGTGCTGTTGTTGAACGAATCTTCGCACAGGCGGAAGCGAGACACCGCCGCCGAGGACACCACCGATAAGGAGCTCATCGAACTCAAGCCTTCCATGCGCGTCCTGCACTGAACCGAGAAGGCCCCTGCGAGGCTGGGGGGTGGGCGGTTCGCCGATCCCTACGAGAGAGAGCCTAACGCACATGTCTGAACCATGGGCATCTGTCGACGAGGTTGCCTCACATCTTGGAGTTGCGAGAGATACCGTCTACCGGTGAATCGGTGAATCGACTCAAAAAACCTGCCTGCTCAGCGAATTGGGCGGCTTTGGAAGTTCAAGCTGAGTGACGTGGACGCGTGGGTGAGGAAAGGATTGGCGGTCGAAGGGGCGTCGTCGGGTAGCGCTGGAAAGGACTCGTGCTGATGTGTAGCGGCATTAGCATCGGTTCGGCCGGCTGGTTGCGACCCGGCGGGGGTGCGTCATGACCTATCCGGTTCCGACGCCGATCTATCGATTGGTGCATGTGAATAATCTCGATACGTTATTGTCGCGCAACGCGCTGCACGCGCCGAACTTCACACCGGAAGATGGGCTTCCCTACCAAACGATTCACAACATCGGCGTACAGGCCAATCGGCGTGTGAAGCAGGTAAACTGCGGACCATGCGGTTCTATCCACGACTACGTCCCGTTTTATTTCGGTCCTCTGTCGGTAATGCTGTTGAATCTCAAGACCGGCCGGGTTCCCGGCTATGACGAGGGGCAAGAGCCACTGATATACTTGAAATCCACCATACAGACAATAACAAATGGAGGTCATCGATTTGTCTTTTCTGATGGTCACGGCTTGGCGAATTTCACGCGCTGGTCTGACGATTTGAATGATCTTTCGAATGTGGATTGGAACTTGGTGGCAGCTCGCTACTAGGCTGACAAGCCTGAAGACAACGATCGGCAGAGACGAAAGCAGGCTGAGTTCTTGCTATGGCGCGAGTGCAGTTGGCATCTGATCTCTGAGATAGGCGTCCTCAACAAAGCGGCTAAGGCGCGCGTCGAAGCCGGCCTAGACAGGTTCCCGCGCTGCCATCGACCTCCGGTCAATGTGCAGTCGGGTTGGTACTACTAAAGGGAGGAGGAACGAATGATCGAGATCGGAACCGGCAACCTCCTCGAGGCGCATGCCGATGCCCTCGTCAACACGGTCAACTGCGATGGGTTCATGGGCAAGGGAATAGCCCTGCAGTTCAAGCAAGCATTCCCGCGGAATTTTAAAGCTTACGAGCAGGCGTGCCAAGCGGGTGAAGTCGTGCCGAGAAAGATGCTGGTGTTCGACAATGGCGGACTTCTACGGCCAAGGTTCATCATTAATTTCCCGACAAAGCGCCACTGGAGGAACAAGTCGCGGATCGAGGACATTGATGCCGGCTTGAAGGCACTCGTTGACGAAGTGCGCCGACTGCAGATCCAGTCGATTGCAGTTCCTCCCCTGGGATGTGGATTGGGCGGTCTGGACTGGAGCCAAGTAAGGCCGATGATCGAAGCCGCCTTTTTCTCGTTGCCGGAGGTCCGGGTGATCATGTTCGAGCCCAAAGGTACCCCAGAGGCCAAGACCATGCCGGTGGGGACGGATCGTCCGAAGATGACTCCGGCGCGCGCGCTGTTCGTCAAACTCATGGAAGCGTACTCGGCCCTCGATTACAGCCGAACCTTGCTGGAGGTGCAGAAGCTCGCTTACTTCCTGCAGGCGGCTGGGGAGCCGCTGCGCCTCAAGTATGAGCCCGGTCATTACGGACCCTACGCTCCGAACCTCAACAAGGTCCTTGAGGTCATGGAGGGTCATTTCATTCGTGGATATGGCGATAGCCAGAAGCCTGGAGCAGAGATCGAGCTGCTTCCCGGTGCAACGGAGGAAGCAACCGAGTTCCTGCGTGGCAAGGAGGAATCCAATAAGAGATTGGCCGCGGTCGGACAGCTCATCGAAGGATTCGAAACGCCTTACGGTATGGAGCTATTGGCCACCGTGCATTGGGTTGCACTTCACGGTGGCCCAAGTCACCGGCCCCCAGCGACTGCGCCGGCAGAAGCCGTCGCGGAAGTTCACAAATGGAACCCAAGAAAGAAGCAGATCTTCAAATCAGAACACATCCACATTGCTTGGGAGCAGCTAGCCGATCTCGGCTGGATCGGGCAAGCGGCATCACCGAAGGGATAGGCGTCCGATGGCCGACTCGACAGCTATCGAATGGACGAATGCCACGTGGAACCCAGTCGCGGGCTGCACGAAGATCGGTCCTGGTTGCGACAATCGCTGCGCCGAGCACTTCGCCGAGCGGTGGCGTGGCGTCGCGGGGCATCCGTACGAACAGGGCTTCGACCTAACGCTGTGGCCGAATCGGCTTTCGCAGCCGTCCGCACCGGTGCGGACGCGAGTGCCTGGGCTGCCGCGGAGACTGCCCGCGGCATGGCCGGCGCGACGGCCCGCGGTTGTGCCGGCGCCGCTGTCTCCGGTCAGAAAACCATCTCCATCGCCAAGCCCTTGGCGTCCCGGGGCGGGTCGTCTGGCAGAATGCCGTGACAGCCCAACGCGAGGCGCGCCGCCGACCGGCACAGTGCCAGCGCATCGAGAATATCGTCGCGTGCCGCGCCCGAGCCGCGCGTCCGGTCCAGCCATTCGCGAACCATCGTCCCGTCGATGAAGCTGGTCAGCGCGGCCAGACGTTCATCCCAGCCTTCCTTTTTCTTTTTGTTGTGTTTCATCGGCCGTCCGGCCGTCGCGTAGAAGGACAGTTCGGGATGGCCTTCGCGGAAGATCCGGTTGCACGCCGCCCTGATCCAATCATCGACTTCCCGGATTTTGGGCAGGATTGCCCACATCTGCTTGTTCACTCCGAGACCATCCTGCTTCGTGCCCCAGGCATGAGCGCATTCGCGGTTCTTCATCAACAGCAATGGTCGCCGCGCGCCGGTGAACACGCTCCTGCCGCGCTTCGACTCGAGCTTCGTGCGCGCTTCCAAATCGCAATCTCGCCGTCCGCTGTCCGGCAAACCGATTGGGATGTCGATTAGAACAAAGTCGGTCGGTGGCAGATCGTCTAGCGCCCTGACGACGCGCTTTTCAAACCGGCCCTCCTCGTCGCGCCGGACCATCACCCAACCGCGCTTGCAGCCGTCAACCCCGGCGATGGACTGGCCGGGCGTCGGCAGTTTCGGGTCCGGACACCGTAAGTCGGGCGGAGCCAACGGCACTTCCTCTTTCTGTCCCACAAGCACCTCCAGCGACCGTCGAAGCGGCCCTGACCATCATCCAAGTGCAGCCACAGACCCAAACGGCGCGGCTCGTCCTGCCCGTCAAAGATACGCTGCGACAAGCACGCTTGCATCGCCAGATGTGCTTACTATAATGACCCCCAGAAGCCGCGCACGGGTCCGGAACCGTTCCATCACAAGCGCGGAAAACGCTGCCGCTCAGGCGCTGCTCGGGCTAACCTTCTGTAACTGAACGGTTATCCGGCCCGAGCCCTTTGGGTGTGGTCAAAATCGCGACTTACGCCATACGGCGATTTGCGCGTCACACCCCACGCATCACATACGCAGCATCTCGTTGACCTCGGCGAGCTCCGAGGGCGTCAACTCCCATTCCGCCGCCTTTGCGTTGTCCCGGACCTGCGCCAGCCGGGTCGCGCCGGAGATGACCGAGCAGACCCGCGGCTGCGCCAGGAGCCAGCTCTGGGCAAGCTCGTTCATCCCCCGTCCCCGGGCCTCGGCCCATGCCGCCAGGCGCTCCACGAGGTCGTAGTTGGCGTCGGTCATGTAGTTCTGCACGTAGGAGGCGCTCTCGCCGCGGGAGCCGGGAGGCGGTTTCCGCCCCCTGACGTACTTACCCGTCAGAAAGCCTCCGGCCAGCGGGAAATAGGGAACGAACCCCACGCCGTGAGCCAGGCAGTAGGGCAGCACCTCGCGCTCCACCTCTCTCTCCAGCATATGGTAGTGGGATTGAAGCACGGCGAACGCCGTCCAGCCCCGAAACTCGGCCAGGACATTGGCGTGGGCCAGTTGCCACGACGCGAAGTCGGACGCGCCGATGTACCGTACCTTCCCCTGCCGGATCAGGTCGTCCAGCGCCCGCAAGGTCTCCTCGATGGGAGTCGCGTCGTCCCAGCGGTGGATGTGGTAGACGTCGATGTGGTCGCTCTGGAGCCGCCGGAGACTCCCCTCGACGGCGTTCATGAGATGGTAGCGCGACGTTCCGCGGTCGTTGGTGCCCTCGCCTGTAGGGAAGAAGAACTTGGTGGCCAGCACGAAACGGTCCCGGCGGCCCTTCAAGGCGTTTCCCAGCGTCTCCTCGGAGCGGCCCCCCTGATAGCTGTTGGACGAGTCGATGAAGTTGATGCCGAGGTCCACGGCCGCGTCGATGATGGAGGTTACCTGATCCTGCGGCAACGCCGGCGAGCCGAACCGGTTGGTCCCCAGGCCGATGGCGGAAACGCGAACACCCGACGATCCAAGCTGGCGATACTGCACCGAGAACCCTCCCATGGCATTGGCCGCTTTCGAGGATGAAACGGCGGAAACCTCGTTCATGCTCCCGAACGGCCGGACCCGCAGTCCCTTACGAGCGGTGCTGTGATGTGTACCAGATCAGTCCCGGAGGCGCGACCGGCACCGACTCCCCTCCGTCATTCCCGCGAAACAGGCCGTGTCAAAACGCCAACTTCGAGGTGTGAAAGGCCAATCCCGTCATTCCCGACCCCCTCCGTCATTCCCGCGAAAGCGGGAATCCAGGGGTGGCGGTGGTGGAGGGGTGCTACAGTGGCGTTTCCCCGCTCCACCCCGCCTGGATTCCCGCCTTCGCGGGAATGACGGAGGGGGTCGTTGCCTCTCTCGGATGGGGTTTGGCACAGCCTGTTTCGCGGGAATGCGGAGGGGGAGCGGGAATGACGGATTCGTGGCCCCATTGCCACCATCGAGTGAATGAGGTGGACGTGTGCAGCAAGTTTGACCGTCTACGCGCCCGGGTGTTACGGTCCACGGCTCGGCAATATCAACCCGGAGGTGCTCATGCAGTGGGACATGGAACGCGATAGCGCATTCGTAACGGGCGGCGGCAGCGGCATCGGCCAGGCCATCGCACTCAAGCTCGGCGAGCAGGGGGTCAAGGTGGCCGTGGCTGACGTGGACGCGGCCAAGGCCGAAGGCACTGCCTCCCTCATCACTGCCAACGGCGGCACCGCCCTGCCCCTGGCCCTGGATGTCACCCGCTCGGATCAGGTCAACGCCGCCATCGCCAAGACCCACGCGGAGTTCGGCAGCCTTGCCTACCTGATGAACGTGGCGGGGATCTCACAGCAGAAGCCGGTGCATGAAATCAGCGACCAGGACTGGGCCCACATGATCGACGTGCACCTGAACGGGACCTTCTACTGCATCCGGGCGGCCGTGCCCCTGATGATGGAAGCCAAGTTCGGCGTCATCGCGAGCCTGTCCTCCATGCACGGCCTCAAGGGCCAGGAAATGGCGTCTCATTACTCGGCCGCCAAGGCCGGCATCGCGGCCCTCACCAAGGCGGTGGCGCGCGAGGTATCCGAGCACGGCATACGCATCAACGCGTTGGCGCCGGGGCCCATCGACACCCCCTTGTGGCGCCGGGGTCTCACCGGCGAAGCCCTGGAGCAGCGCAAGTCGGAACGTTCCAAGCTGGTGCCCATGGGGCGGCTCGGCGAGGCCGCGGAGGTGGCCAACCTGGCGGTCTTCCTGCTGAGCCCGGCCAGCAGCTACATGACCGGGCAGATCGTTGGTGTGAACGGCGGCGAATTGATGCCGTGAACCTGGAGCCTGCGCCGTAGAGAGATGAGGGTGTAGGGGCGGGTTTTAAACCCGCCCGCGTCCGGGATCCATAGGGGCGACCGGCCGGTCCCTACCAGCCGCCGTCGAACAGTGAAAGTTGATCGCTGGGGATCCGGAACGACGCCGTGGACAGGTTCCAGGACCTGCGCGTCAACCCCAGCTTCCGGCAGGTGACGTGAAACAACGCCTCCACTTGCTCGGCGAAGATCCCCTTCCCTTTCATCCGGGTCTTGAAGCCGGGGTCGTTGAGCTTGCCGCCGCGAATCTCCCGGATGCGGTTCAGCACCTTCTCCTTGCGGTCGGGGAAGTTCTCTTCCAGCCATCCCTCGAACAAATCCTTGACGCCGAACGGTAACCGCATGAGCGAGTAGCCGGCGCACCCGGCGCCGGCTTCGGCAGCGGCGGCCAGGATCGCCGGCATCTCATGATCCGTCAGCGCCGGGATCACCGGCGCGACCAGGACGCCCACGGGGATACCCGCCTGACTCAGGGCGCGAACGGCATCGAGCCGCAAATGGGGCTGGGAGGTCCGCGGCTCCATGCGCCCGCAAAGGTCACCGTCCAGCGTGGTTACCGAGATGAACACGACAGCCGCGTCACGGGCCGCGAGCTCCTTTAAAATGTCTACATCCCGCGTCACTAGCCCATCTTTAACACGAGAGTGGGGGATTTTGGTAAATTGGGGGGTGGGCAGTGAGCTAAGGTATTGATTTCATTGAGTTGACGTTTTAGATATCGTAATGTAGTGCCATACTTATTAACTTTCTCTTGCATTCCTCCTCCCACTCTGCTATCCTCCCTCCATGTTCATCCGGCGCACCAAGACGCGCAGTGCCGAAGGCGGCAAGGTCTACCACTCCTACCGACTGGTGCGTTCCGAGCGTAGCGGGGAGCGGGTGCGTCAGCGCACGCTGCTCAATCTCGGCAGTGACTTTGCGGTAGCGACGGAGCATTGGGCGGTGTTGTGCAGTCGGATCGAGCAGTTGCTGGAGCGGCAGGGGGTGCTGGTAGAGCTGGACTGTCCGGAAGAGGTTGAACGGGAAGCACAGCGGATAGCCATGCAACTGGTGCAGCGCGGGGCTGAGGTAGCGGTGGGAGGCCCGGATCTGCAAACGGTGGACGTGGAGTCGCTGGAGTTGGAGCGGCCGCGGACGGTGGGGGTGGAGCATGTGGGGTTGTGGGCGATGGAGAGGCTGGGTCTGGGGAGATTGCTGGAGGGGCTGGGGTTCAACGGCCGGCAGCGGGCGGTGGCGGTGGGGTCGATCATCGGGCGGATGGGGCAGCCGGGGTCGGAGAGGGCGAGTTGGCGCTGGCTGTGCGAGCGCAGCGGGCTGGGGGAGTTGCTGGAGGTGGACTTCGAGGCCATGAGCCTGATGCGTCTGTACCGTGTGTCGGATGCTTTGATGGCGCATCGGGAGGCCATCGAGAAGCATCTGTTCGAGCAGGTGACGGAGTTGTTTGGTCTGGGTCACACGGTGACGCTGTACGACCTCACCAACACGTTTTTCGAAGGCGAGGCCAAAGACCAGCCCAAGGCACAGCGCGGGCACTCGAAAGAGAAGCGCAGCGACTGTGCGCTGCTGACCCTGGGGCTGGTGCTGGACGGTTCGGGTTTCGTGCGCCGCTCCGAAGTGTTTGCCGGCAGGGTCGACGAAGACAAGACGCTGGAGCCGATGCTCAAGGCCCTGCACGCCCCCGCCGACGCCCTGGTGGTGATGGATGCGGGGATTGCCACCGAGGACAACGTGGCCTGGTTGCGCGACAACGGCTACCGTTATCTGGTGGTCAGCCACCAACGCACCCGCCGCTTCGACCCCGAGCGGTCCATCGCCATCGAGACCCGGTCGCACCACAAGGTTCACCTGCACAAGGTGGTGGATGAGGACCGAGGCGAGGTGCGGCTGTACTGTTATTCCGAGGAGCGCGCCAAGAAGGAGGAAGGGATCGCCAGACGCTTCGCCGAGCGCTTCGAGAGCGAGTTGCGCAAGCTCCACGAGGGGCTGTCCCGGCCCCGCACCCGCAAGGGGCTCGACTCTGTCTGGCAGCGGATCGGGCGCATCCAGGAGCGCTGCCGCGGCGCCGGGCAGCATTACACCGTGGACGTCGTCGCCGACCCGCACAGCGCCAAGGCAGTGGCCGTCACCTGGAAGCCCAAGCCTCTTGCCGGCACCATGCTCACCCATCCCGGTGTCTACTGTCTGCGCTCCAATGTCCACGACTGGGATCCACAGACCTTGTGGCGCACTTACACCATGCTCACCGATCTCGAAGCCGTGTTCCGCTCTCTCAAGTCCGAACTCGGCCTCCGCCCCATCTTCCACAAAACCCAGAACCGTTCCGACGGTCACCTCTTCATCACCGTCATCGCCTACCAACTGGTCCAGACCATCCGCACGCGCCTCGCCGAACAGGGAGAAAACGCGAGTTGGACCACTCTGCGCCGTATCCTCGAAGGCCAGCAGCGGGTCACCGCATCCTTCCGCCGAAAGGACGGCCGAACCCTCCACGTCCGAAAGGCCACCCGTGCCGAGCAACCACAACTCAAAATCTACACCGCTCTCGATCTCCACCCCGCCCCCGGAGGTGTCACCAAATTGATCGCTTGAATACCTTAACTGTCGAAATGTAGTGCCACACGCCAAATTATTTCCCGCTAACCCCCCGAATAATAACTAGTTTCAAAAACCCGTGTTAAAGATGGGCTAGATGGTTCTTGGTGACGATGGCCACCGGGTTGCGGAATGCGGCAAGCACCTTCAGACAACCCCGGGTAAGCTCCAGACGACGCTCCACCGGCTGATAGGGGTCGGTCACGCCGCACATCGCGATGACCTGCGGCTTCCAACGGCGCGATGCCAGCTCCCTCTCCAGCAGCTCCGGCGCCCTCTCCTTCACCAGGATCCTGGATTCGAAGTCGAGGCCGGCGGAGAATCCCAGATATTCGTGAGTGGGCCGGGCGTAGCAGTAGATACAGCCGTGCTCGCAGCCGCGGTACGGATTGACGCTGGCCTCGAAGCCCACGTCGGGGCTGTCATTGTACGAAATGATGGACCGGGAGGTGTCTTTGAGAAATCGTGTTGCCGGTCCCACGGGGGCCCCGTCCGGCACGAATGCGAGAGGCTCGAAACGGTTCCGGGGGTTGTGGCTGCTTCCTCTCCCGCCTATGCCGGCTGTCGGTTTGCTCATCATCCCCTGACGGCGCGCTCATTCGGTATGGTTTTCTTCAGCTACGACTGTCCCGATCTATTTTCGTCTTATATTCGCCTCAGGCGATCTTGTCAACCCTCTTCGCTCCCTCGCGATGCCGCCAAGGGACGCGGGCGAGTTCGCCGTGCGCTTTACGACCGGCCTCCTTTGACGCGCCACTGTTTGCGCGTGGCATCGGTTGAAGCGCACGGCGCGAGCTCGAGGCTTCGTGACATGAAAGGCCCGGCCGTCCTGCTTTCGGCGCCCACCACCAGACAGAGGTTCCGGTCGGCCCCTGGCCGGAACTCCATCGCGTCGACGTCGTAGTCGAAGATCTGGCTGGCGGATGCCTCCGAACAATCCAGCAACCCGAGGGAGACGCCGGCGGCCGCGGGCGCCTGAAGCGTCGCGCACTTTCCCGCATACGTCGCCGAAACAATGCGTTTCCGGTCATAGTCGAACTGAACATCACCGCCGCGCGGTTTGCAGGAATGCGCGTGCAGTCTTTCGGAAAACCCTCTGCCCACGGTGTCGATGCAGAACCCCAGGTTGTCCTGCTCGTCGAGGTTGTCCGCGAGGTAGATCACCGGTGTCGGAGTCTTCAAGTCCGGCGGCGCCGAATAGGCCGCCATCGGGCTGCATAGCATCAACAGAAGAACGGCATGCAAGCATACCTTGACCGCCGATCCGGCAGCGTCAAGATGAGTGGTCACACGACTCGGTAGGCTGCGCATGGGATCACTCCACCAACCTAGGGTCGTAGTCGAGGTCCGAATATTCCTCCGCCTCGAAAACAGGGGATTCGAGCGACCATTCCAGTCGCCGGGTACTCTTCGCCAGTTGGGGTGCGCTTACCACGTATCGCTCGTCGTAACGTCTATACAACATCTGGAAGAACCGCTTGAAGTTCACCGGACTACCGTCCGGCGGATATGTTTCCATCAGTTCTCCGATTCGTTGTGGATGCATCTCTATCATAGCCATGGCGACCGCCTCGTAACGGCTCAAATCGTTGCGGATGCCGGCTCTGTCGGTCATCGCGCTCAACGCATAATGGAAACGAACGATCGCCTCAACGGGCCGACTTTGATCGTCGATGGCGACGTCCGTCGACGCGACCTCGTGGCCCAGTCGGTTCGCCCGCATCACGAACAAGTAGCCGAAGACCAACGCAGGATAGCTGATGTGGATATTCGTACACTCGCCAATGGTTTCCTCGAGGCGGTTAGTCAGGTTGCGGATCGCACCGGTCATTCCTTTGCACGAAACCGCGAGAACAGGGCCGATGCCGTCCTTGACCACGACGATGTCCACATTCTTGGTCTTCAAACCACCGAGAATCGTGGCTTCTGCCACCGTGGCCCTGCTGGGATCGAAAACAATTCGATTCTCGCCGTGCGTTTGTATCACGCGGAGTGGCGGGTGTGGCACAAGTTGGTCAGGATGGAATCCACCCTCCAAAACCAACCGCGACGTCACGTAGTCATGGAGCGGCTTGATATGCTGCTGGCTTTGTGTCGGACCGTCGAACTCGGCAAAGTGCCTGAAGGCGTTGACCCTGTTCATCTATAATGCCTCCAGTACTGCATCGTCGAAATAGCCTCCTCGATTGCCGCCCGTGACAGCAGGGACTCCGTACGCGGTGACGGCAATACGATCTGGGCCGCTTCCCGGGGTTCAAGCTTGAGCATTCCCCCGCCAAGGGCGTGACCTTCGATTTCACAGCTAAGTTGAACGTAAGGAGATCGCCACCGGGCGAGGACATCATCGACTCTACGTCGATCTCGGATGCGGACCGCGTGCAGCGCGTTGCTGCATGTCACACCAGCCGCGTTTCGGACTAGATTCGGTGCCAACCCGGACATGTATGTTAGAAAGCAGTCGGGCACCCGCACGTCGGGCACGGTGTACCACGGTTCGCGATTGCGGCACTTGTACCGCTCGCGAACACGGTAGCCGGCTTCGGAATCGAGGTACTTTACGACACTCGCCGGCAAGTCCGCGTCCCTGGGAATACAAAGCAGCAGCATGGGATCGTCAGCTTGGCGCCAAGCGTCGACGACCTGAGCTGTCAACTCACAACTTGGCAAAACACGACTGGTCCGCACGGTGGGGAAAAGAAATGTATCGGGGATGCTCCATTTGTGCGCCTCGGATGGTCGTAGATGGAAGAAGTCATTAGCGCCGCTCACATAGCCGATACCAACCGAGGCTACCACACCCAAACGCATTGAATCGGTGCGGGCAGCGACTGCGCGGTAGAGTGACCGGAGGCGGTCTTTCAGAAGATAAGGCCGCAGTCGCCGGTTCCACACATGCCGCCACTCGCCGACCGGCACGTTGACGCACTCTCCATCGGCGGGTGGGATGGTGTCGGAGACACCAAGAGCCTCAACCGGCGTAAAGAGAATTTCCTTCGTGGCTCCGCCGAAACCTTCCGCGAGCAACAGCCAACAGTCTTCAGAGAGTTGCGGAAACAGTTTGCTACGGATGGCGACGACACGGATCGTATCGAAACGCCGAACCAAGTAGTCGAGCAACGGTGCGGCGTATGGTGCATGGCCAATAGACGCGGGCACCACGAACGCCATTCGACCCCCGGGACGCAAGCAACTGGCAGTCGCGACCAGGAACGGCGCCCAGGAAGCAGTCAAGCCGGAAAACCCAACGCCGAGGTCGGCGCATAGGGCCAACGCGCGTTTACGCACGGTACCGTCGAGGGTTTGGTAACGAATGAATGGAGGGTTGCCTGCAGCACAGTCGAAGCGCTCCCGTGTACGGGCCGCCCAGTCGAAGAAATCGCCTTGGTGGAGCCCCATCCAGGGTGCGCGGGCCTTGGCCGTAGCCGCAGCTTCGGCGTTTTGCTCAACGCCGAAGCTGTTTCGATGAGCAGCGACGAAGCGTCCGTCACCGCATGCAGGATCAAGCAACCGGTCCGAATCGCGGCGAACCGCCCAGCGAACCAGTTTCGCCACGACACTCTCGGGAGTGTAGTAGGCCCCATTCGCCTTCTGGGAAGGATAGGCATTCGCCGAAGGATGGGTCACGTCTTGCGCCTCCGCTTGAGTGGACGACTCCTGTTGCCCTCAAAGGTTATCAAGAATAGTGCCTTTCCGCCAAGAAGGGATCTGCATGGGGCCACTTTCTTTGCTTTGAGACCCACACTCCTGCCTTTCCCTATCTTCTTCCTAGCCGTCGGCTGAATTGCATCGTCAGCGCAAAAATGCAATGAATAGCCGCTGAAACCATGAGACCTTTTCAATACTTGGCTCCCCGTCGCCTCGACGAGGCGCTGGCACTGCTGACACCGAAGGCCGTTCCCCTGGCAGGGGGAACCGACCTGTTCCTCGGAATGGAGCGCCGACAAACTCGCCCGGAGGCGGTCGTCGATCTGAAACGGATTCCCGGCATGGATGGCATCGAGCCTTCCGGCCGCGGACTTCGCATCGGCGCCCTTGCCCTGATGGAGACACTCTCCGCCTCGTTCCTGATTCGGGACGGATACCCTGCGCTGGGCGAGGCAGCGCGGGTGGTGGGCTCCACCCAGACACGCAACCGCGCCACCATCGGCGGCAATCTCGCTAACGCTTCGCCGGCCGCGGATACGGCAACGCCGCTGATGGCCCTGGGTGCGGTCGTGGAGGCCACCGGAGCCGATGGCACACGGGAGATCCCTATCGATGAACTGTTCCGGGGCCCCGGCAAGACCGCTCTGCGGGACGGCGAATTGCTGACGGCGATCCTCATCCCGCCTGTGCCCGCCCTTTCCGGCAGCGCGTTTCAACGATGCGTGCGCACGGCCATGGACATCGCGGTGGTGAACTGCGCGGCGTTCGTGCGGCTGGACGAGAACGGCATCGTCGTGGACGCGCGTATCGCGCTGGGCGCCGTGGGACCCACGCCGCTCCGGGCCGCGTCCGCGGAGAGCTGCCTCAAGGGTCACGGCTTCAGCGCCCGCACCGCGGAGGAGACGGCTGAATGCGCCGCCGCTGACGCCCGGCCCATCGATGACGTGCGCGCCGGCGCCGATTACCGGAGAGAGATGGTCCGGGTGCTCACCCGGCGGGCCATCGAGAGCGCGTTTCAACGCGCGCGAGGCGACGCCTGATGGAAACCGAACGCATCCGGATCACGGTGACGGTGAACGGCGAGCCCTGCCGGGAAGAAGTGCCGGCCACGCGCTCGCTGCTCGACTTCGTGCGCGACGACCTGGGCCTCACCGGCACCAAGGAAGGTTGCAGCGAGGGGGAATGCGGCGCCTGCTCGGTAATCCTGGACGGCCAGCTCGTGGACGCCTGCCTGATCTTCGCCGCGGAGGCGGACGGACGGCGCGTGGAGACCGTGGAAGGGTTGGCCGGCGGCGAGGAGCTCCACCCGTTGCAGCGCACCTTCGCCGCCGCCGGAGCCGCCCAGTGCGGCTATTGCACCCCGGGCATGCTCATGGCCTGCAAGTCCCTGCTGGACCATAACCCCTCGCCCACGCGAGAGGAGATCGCCCACGGCATCGCCGGCAACCTGTGCCGTTGCACCGGCTACGGCACCATCATCCACGCGGTCATGGAGGCAGCGAAGGAATCATGAAAGTCGTCGGTCAGGAACTCCCCCGGGTCGAGATTCTCGAGAAAGTTACCGGGCAGTCGGTGTTCGGCGCGGATGTCGTGCCGGGGGGCAAAGTCCTCCACGGCAAGATGGTGCTCAGTCCCCACGCCCACGCCCGCATCACCGCCATACGCACCGAGCGGGCCCAGCGGCTGCCGGGGGTCAAGGCCGTGGTCACCGCGGCCGACGTGCCGGCCATCCGCTACGGAAACTTTGTCCGCGACGAAGAGTACTTCGCCCGCACCAAGGTCCGCTACGTGGGCGACCGGATCGCCGCGGTGGCAGCGGTGGATGAGGAGACTGCGGAGGAAGCCGCGCGGCTCGTCGAGGTGGACTACGAGATGCTTCCCGCGGTCACCTCGGGGCCGGAGGCCATGGCGCCGGACGCACCGGTGCTTCACGAGGGCTATGCCGAATATTGGACACAACCGAGTGTAGAGGACCGGCGCGGCAACGTGTGCGGCCACAAGCAGATCACGCGCGGAGACGTGGAGCGCGGCTTCGCCGAGGCGGACCGGATCTTCGAGCACCGCTTTCATGCGCCCATGGTGCATCAGACCTACATAGAGCCCCACACGGCGCTGGCGCGCTTCGACGCTTCCGGCAAGGCCACCGTGTGGGTCCCCACCCAGGCCCAATTCCCGTTGCGCGCCGCCATCGCGCAGATCCTGCAAATGCCCATGACCAAGGTCCGGGTCATCCCCACCGAGATCGGCGGCGGCTTCGGCGGCAAGCTCTCGCCCACCATCGAGCCGGCGGCAGTGGCGCTGGCGCGCAAGGCCCGCCAGCCGGTCCGCATCATCATGACCCGCGGGGAAGACTTCCAGGGCACCAACCCCAGACACCCGTTCCACCTGCGATACAAGACCGGCGTCAAGCTCGACGGCACCATCACGGCCCGGGAAATCGAGTTGGTGCTGGGTACCGGGTACTCGGCCGGTTCCGGCGTGATGATCAGCCAGGGGGCGGCGGTGCGATCTCCGGGTCCCTACCGTATCGCCAATCTCAAGATCGACAGCTACTGCGTCTACACCAACACCCCCACCTGCGGCGCCTACCGGGGTCCCGCCGGACCGCAGCTCACGTTCGCCTCCGAGTCGCAGATCGACATCATCGCCCGGGAGCTGGGCATCGACCCCGTGGAGATGCGTCTCCGGAACGCGTTCGAGAACGGCGACGAGACCCCCGCCGGCGCCCGGCTCAAGGACGTGCACGCCAGCGAGACCCTCCGCAAGGCGGCGGCGGTCATGAACGAACGGCCCAAGCCGGCCGGAGAAAACATCGGGCGGGGGTTGGCCGTGGCCCACTGGCTCGTGGGCGGCATGGCGTCCAGCGCCGGCGTCAAGTTGAACGAGGACGGCACCATCGGGATCCTCACGGGCGTGGTGGACCTGAGCGGCGCCAGCACTTCCCTGGCACAGATCGTCGCGGAGGTGCTGGGCGTGTCGCTCGACGATGTCCACGTACGCACGGCGGATACCGATTTCGCGCCCCATTCCACCATCAGCGCCGGCAGCCAGGCCCTCAAGAGCATGGGCAGCGCGGTGTTGCTGGCGGCCCGGGAAGTGCGGCGACAGATCCAGCAAGTGGCAGGGGACAAGCTTGAAGCCGACCCCGGCGACCTGGAACTCGACGACAACAACGTGTTCGTCAAGGGGAGTCCGGAACGCTCTGTTTCACTGCGCGCGGTAGGTCACCTGGCCTTGGAACACGAACGCGGCCCCATCGTGAGCACGCAATCCGTGGCGCGACTCACCCCGCACCCCGCCATGGCCGCCCACGCGGCAGAGGTCGCGGTGGACCCGGAGACGGGCCATGTCCGGATCCTTCGCTACGTGGCCGTGCAGGACGTGGGAACGGCGATCAATCCGCTGTCGGTTCGGGGACAGGTGGAGGGAGGGGTCATGCAGGGGCTGGGCCAGGCGTTGAGCGAAGCCTGCACCTTCACGGACGGCCGAATGGATAACCCCAACCTGCTGGACTACAAGATCTTCAGCGCCCTGGACGCGCCGGCGGTGGAAGTGCACCTGATCCAGCACCCCTGCGACTCGGGCCCGCTGGGCGCCAAGGGCGTGGGCGAGCCGCCCATCATCCCGCCGCCCGCGGTCATGGCCAACGCCGTCTTCGACGCGGTGGGAGTCCGCATCCACGACCTTCCCATCACACCGGAGAAGATCGTCACCGCGATCAACGCCAAACGAGCGCAGCAACCGTAACGGCAATCCGGAAACGGGTTGCCGGAGGCCTTGCGCTTTTGCCGGACAGGCTCATGGGTCGCCGGCCGGGACGGGGCCCAATGCACCCGTCGTGCAGATCGTGAAAACCCAATCCCCCCGGCGCACGCGGTATGGCTGCTTCGCCACCGGACTGACGATGTAATTGTCACCCAGCGGGTAAAGACTTCGGAACGCATGGACAGCGGCGGTGTTCAGTCTTCCGGGATCGATCTTGCACTCGATCAGGTCGACACGCTCCCGCTCGCGGCGGACCACGAAATCCACTTCGTGGTGCGACTTGTCCAGCCAATAGAAAATGTCCTCGTCCCTGTACCGAAAGCGCAGGGAGTCCAGCACCAGGTGTTCCCACAGCAGACCGCGGTCATCATCCCTGATGCTGTCCCAACCCTTCTCCCTGGTAACGAATCCCGTATCGAAGCCGTAACACTTGGGACGGCTGACGATCTCGCGCTTGCCGCCGCCATGGAAGGGCCGGACCAGACATACCGCGTGGGCGATCTGCATCACCTCGATGTGCGCCTTGACGGTTGGCCGGCTCAGTTCACTGAGACTCGCCAGCTTGCCGTAGTCGAGTTGCCCGCCGCTCTGGCGCAACAGCAGCCGGAAGAGCGCCAGGAAGCCCTGGCGATTGCGGATGGCGAACAGCTCCAGGATGTCGCGCGCGTAGAAGCTGTCAATCCATTCGCTGAAGAACTCGGGATCCTTGTGCTCTGCCAGGAGCGGCTCGGGCAGTCCGCCGTGCAGCAGGCGGCGGTCCAGATTCGGAATACCGAATGGATCGGCACACTCCTCCCACAGAACCGGGCAGAGGTGAACGGCTTCCTTGCGCCCGGTAAGGGAGTCCCGGAACTTGTTGGTCGCAGCCAACGTGGAGGAGCCCGTGGCCAACACCCTGAGTTGCGGATACTCGTCGGCGGCAGTCTTCAACAAGCGGCAGGGATCGGCCAGACGGTGCACCTCATCGAACACCAGCACCGTGCCCGGCGTCTGTCCGGCAAGAAACAACTCCGGATCCTCCAGTGCCCGCATCACGGAGGGTAGATCGCAGTTCAGATGGACGACCTTCTCATCCGAAAGCATCCGGGCCAACGTCGTCTTGCCAACCCGGCGGACGCCCGAGAGCCAGACAACCGTCCGGCGAGACCACGACTGCCGAACTCGGTCCAGCCATAGCGCACGTTCGATCATAAGTATACTTTACATTTAGACGGCTAAATGTAAAGTATACTTAGCAACATGCGCCGCAAGCGAAAGCCGCGGGAGCGACCTTCGCGCTACAGGTCCAGGAGAGAGTCGATGCGCTCCTGATCGAAACCGACCACTGCCTCACCGTCGATGATGACCACCGGGGTGCTCTGGAATCCGCGGGCCAACAGGTCCTTCAAGGCTTCCTGGTCCTCGCGAATGTTCTTCTCCACGAAATCAACGCCTTTTTGAGAAAGATACTCCTTCTCTCTATGACAAGGCGGTCAACCGGGCTGGGTGAACAGGATGATGGATTCTGCCATGGGTACCTCCGAGGATAGGCATAACATCCACCGGGCCATTTCTCAACGCGCGGTGCCCCATCCCTCGAACCGGATCCCTGTCCGGCACACCGTGAACCCCAGCCGGAATGCCTTGACATACGTGTGCCACTTCTGTAGCCAAGGGGGCTCGGTGCCAACGACATCGGCAACACAGAAAACGGAGGTTTTCCATGAGACGCATATCCAGTCTGGCCGCGGCTATTCTTCTGGCAACTGCGGTTCTCGCAGCTCCCGCGGCACACGCCGAGGACTTCTACAAGGACAAGACGTTCCGCTTCATCGTGGGCTACTCCCCCGGGGGCGGCTACGACACCTACACGCGCCTGATCGCCCGCTACTTCGGCAAGTACGTGCCCGGCAACCCCAACATGCTGGTGCAGAACATGACCGGAGCCGGCAGCCTGATCTCGGCCAACTACATCGGCCGGCGGGCCAAGCCCGACGGCCTCGCCGGCGCGGTCTTCAACAACTCCCTCATCGTGCAGAAGGCTTTGGGCGACAAGAAGGCCGGCGCGGTGCCTTTCGAGAAGATGGAATGGGCGGGCGCCCCCAGCAGGGGCGAGATCGTGTGCATGATAATGGCCTTCACCGGGAAGACGACCTGGAAGGATGTCATCAATTCCAAGGAGCCCATCAAGATCGGCTCCACCCGGGCCGGCTCCACCGGCCACGACATCCCGGCGATCCTGAACAAGGCCATGGGCACCAAGTTCAAGATCGTCACCGGGTACCGGGGAACGGCCACCATCCGGCTGGCGCTTGAAAGCCGTGAAGTGGACGGTTTCTGCTCGCAATGGGAATCCATGAGGGTCACCGCCCGAGGCATGCTGGACGCCGAGGGCGGCCAGAAGCTGGTCCCCTTCGTCATTGACAGCCACAGCTATCCCGATCCGGAGATCCAGGGCCTGCCGCTGTTCAAGGACGTCCTGAACAAGGAAGCCCTCCAGCTCTACAACTCGTGGGCGTTCCAGATGGCGTTCCAGCGCATGCTTGCACTGCCGCCGGGCACCCCCAAGGACCGCCTGGAGATCCTGCAGACGGCCTATGCCAAGACCCTGAAGGACCCGCAGATGCTGGCCGAAGCCAAGAAGGCCAAGCTCGTGGTCACCCCGGTCTCGGGTCCGGAGGTCAAGAGGCTGGTGAGCGAGATTCTCAACATGCCCCAGAACGTCAAGGAGAGCCTGTCCTTTCTGGTCAGGAAGTAATCGTCACAGAATAATCACAGCCCAACCAGGGGAGGGAGAGGAGCCTACGGCTCTTCTCCCTCCCCTTTCCCGGATCGCCAACCTCGCAGAAGCTCCGCCTTCAAGACCTTTCCGGTAGGGCCCTTGGGCAGTTCGGGCACGAAGCGGATGTGTCGCGGGTATTTGAATCGGGCCAACCGGTTCTGACAGTAGCCGACGATGCCCTCCGCCACGGCGCTCGCCCCCGGCTTCAGCACGACAAACGCAGAGACCTCCTCGCCCAGGTCGACATGCGGCACTCCCAGCACCGCGGCCTCCGAGATATCCGGGTGTCCTGCCAGCACCGCCTCCACTTCCTGCGGAAAGACCGAGTAGCCGCCCCGGAGAATACGCTCTCTCAGGCGGCCGGTAATTTCCACGAAGCCGCCGACGGCGATCCGGGCCAGATCCCCAGTGCGGAACCAACCGTCCGTCAGCACGGGCGAGGAATCGTTCCAGTAACCCTGGAGCGCTGCCGGCGTCCTGATCCACAGCTCCCCTGCCCCGTCCTCGCCGGAACCGGCGGTTCCCTCCGCCACCACCTTCGCATCCACCCCCGGCACCGCCCGGCCGATGGACTCGGGACGGTCGTCCTCTTCCGCCGCCAGATAGGAGATGGGACGGAAGAGCTCGGTCATCCCGTAGCCCCGGAGGATGCGCCGGCCGGTCCGGCGCCGCCACTCCGCGGCCAGCTCCCAGGGACAGGGAGCCGCACCCGACACGGAAAGCCGGAGGGTTGAAAGGTCCGCGCCGGGAAACTCCGGCGCGCTCAAAAGGCGCCGGAACATGGTGGCGACGCCCAGGAACAAGGTAACGCGGTGTTGCGCCATCGCTCCGAGGACGGGTTCCGGCGAGAATCCCCCGGGGAGCACCACACGGGCGCCCATGAGCAGCGGCGCCAACAGGGAGCCGTGCAGGCCGAAGGAATGGGGCAGCGGCAGCACCGACAGCACCACGTCATCCGCCGTCACCGCCATCATGTCCGCCCACGAGCGGTCCGCAAAGGTCAGCGCCGCGTGGCTGAACACGGCGCCCTTGGGCCGCCCGGTGCTGCCGGAGCTGTAGCCGATGAGGGCCGGCGCCGCGCACTCCACCGCCGTCTCCCAGTCGCCCGCCCGCGGTTCCACGTGTTTGACAATGGCGGCCGGGTCCACGTCCGCGAGGATGGCTTCCTGCTCCTCCGGCATGAGCAGCGGGCTCAGCGGCACGGCCGTGGCGCCGAGCTTCCAGATGCCCAGCATCGCCACCGCGAAGGTCCAGTGGTCGGGTAGCACCACCGCGACCCGGGCGCCCGGCTCGACTCCATCTTCCGACAGCTTTCGGGCGAAGCCCGCTGCCCGTGCATGCAGTTCGCGGTAGGTCAGCGTGGTGTCGTCGCAGATGACCGCGGACTTGTCAGGGTACCGGCGTGCCGTCTCCTCCAACAGGCAGACGAAGTTCCGTGCGGGCGTGGTCAATTCCATCTCATCCACTTTGGCCGGCGTCCGGCCCAGCCCATGCCTGTTGTGTAAGGGTCTGCCGTCATTCGCCACGGGCGGGTTTGAAACCCGCCCCTACAAGTCATCGCGTCCGGCCCGCCACACCGTCCCGCACATCTTCGTGAACGTATTCGAGGGAGACCGGCGTCAGAGTCCCAGCGCATCCAGATCGATGCGGTCCGTGACCTCCTGGGGAATGCGGTTGCGGGGCGTGTACTCGGCCAGGGAAGGTTTGGCCGTGGCGTCGACGCCCCACTTGGCGGTGTAGCCGTCGGAGTCCGTGGAGGGGTCGAGGTCCGAGCCTCGGGTGTTGGAGATCACCATGATGTCGCGGTCGGCCTGGCACCGCGTGCCCAGGGCCCAGGCCACCTCCCGGTCATCGAAGATGTTGACGTCGTGGTCCACCACCACCACGCGCTTGATGTACATGTCGGCGCCCAGCACCGCCAGAATCGCGTTCTTGGCCTGTCCCGACACCCGCTGCTCAATGGCCACATAGCAGCTATAGGGCGCCGGCACCCGCACCGCCTTCACCGAGGGGACGATGGCGCGCACGGCTCGGTAGAGGTTCGCTTCCATGGGAATCGTGGACAGCAGCAGGTGGTCCACCTGGGCCACGGCGATATCGTGGAACAGCGCGCCTTGCCGCATGGTCACGGCGTTGTACCGCACCACCTCGCGTTGGCGCTGGCCGAGGCTGTACCCGGTGAACTCGCTGAACGGCCCCTCCGGGGTCCTTTCGCCGGGCAGGATCTCGCCCTCCAGGATCATCTCGGCGTGGGCCGGCACCAGCAGGTCCGAAGTCTCGCAACGCACCAGCTCCAGCGGCTCCCCCAGGATCCCGCCCATGATGGCGCGCTCGTCCTCGTCGATGGAGCCGATGGCCAGTGCCCCCAGCCCGATGGCGGGATGGACCCCCACCGCAAACGCCACCGGCAGCGCCTCCCCCCGGGCCTCCGCCTTCTGGTAGAACTCCCACAGGTGCTTCGACGCGGTGATGTGGATGGAAGTCCGATCCCTCCCCATGATCATCAGACGGTTGTAGGCGCAGTTCCAGGTGCCGTCCTCCGGATCCCGGGCGAACGAGATGGCCGCGGTGATGTAAGGACCGGCGTCCGCCGCATGGTGAACGATCTGCGGCAACGCCAGCAGATCGACGTCCCTGCCCGTTTGCACGACTTCCTTCACCGGTCCGGTGTCCACCACCACCGGCGCCACCGGACGCTCCATCGCCTTGAGAAATGCCCGCTGGAGATCACGAGGCTCGGCGTTCATGGCCAGCGCCATGCGCCGCCGGCCGGCATGGAGGTTGGTCACCACCGGAAACGCGCTGCCCTTAACGTTCTCCAGCAGGAGAACCGGCCGGCGGCGCCGTTCCCGCGCCAGCTTGGCCACCAGTGCAGACACCTCGTGGAGCGGATCCACGGGATCGGAGATCCTGACCAGATCATCCTTCGATTCGACCAGCTCGAGATAGCTTCTGAGGTCCTGCGACATGAATCACCCGTTCACGAAAGAGTGCTGTGGTACGCGCATCAAACGATTTCTCGCGCCAAAGCCACAAGTTAATCAAAAACCCCGGCGATTTTAAGGCGACTTTGACTATTTCCGTCGTCCGGCTTGGGATCGTTGACGATTCAGCGCGACAACGGGGACGGGCGGGTTTGAAACCCGCCCCTACAACTGCCACGCCCGAACGCAGCAAATGATCACAACGTCCTCAAGATTCGATTCGCGTCGATCCGGCTTGACAGGCGATCCCTTTCCGGCCAAGAAACAGTGGCCTGCAAGCTTCGGCCGCGGCGCGTCCCGCGCGCGATCCAGCGCCAACGAGCGTTGCCGCACGTGGACACGGAGGACATATGGCTATTATGGACGAAACCGACGACCCGGGCTGCTGCTCCATCGACTACACTCACCACAAGGAGGTCTTCGAACGCCGCCAGAAAGCCTACCGGGAGGACCCCTCCAAGGCGGTGACGGTGCACGAGGCTCAAATCCGGCTGGTCAACGACCACCTGAAGGAGGCCAGGACCTCCGAAGGCTACACCATCCTCTGCGACGAGCCGCCGTCACGCGGCGGCACCGGCAAGGGAGCAGCCCCGCTCCAGTACTTCGTCGCATCCATCGGCTTCTGAATGCTCAGCCAGGTGACGCAGTTGGCGTCATTCATGGATATCCGCATCGAGCGGGCCGAGATGTCGGTGCGGGGAGAGTTCGACCAGAAGGGCAAGTTCGGGTTGTCCGACGTGCCCTCCGCCTGCACCCGTCTGGTCTACCGGCTGGACCTGCAAAGCCCGGACAGCCGGGACCGCATCGTCGAGTTCACCGAGGCCCTGGAACGGTCCTGCTACACCACCAACACCCTGCGGAACCCGGTGGAGGTGGTGCCGGAACTCACCCTCAACGGCGTCGACGTACCGCTGGGTTAGTGGCTCCGAGACATGGCGTCCTTCGACTTTGCTCGCCCTTCGACAAGCTCAGGACTCGCTACGCTCAGGACGAACGGTTCTGGAAGTCATTTCCGTTCGTCCTGAGCCCTTCGACAAGGCTCAGGACAGGCGTAGCGAAGCGAAGTCGAAGGACGCCATTCCAATTGATCACGAGTCCCTTACCCCTGCTCCAGCACCCACCGCGCCACTTCGTCGTGTCGCGCGAACCACACCCTGGAGAACCCCTTCATGTACCGGAGAATCTCCGTCAGCGCGGACGCCATCATCGGCCGTCCGCCGAAATGGGCGTGGACGGTCAGATTGATCATCTCCGGCACGTCTGATCGGTAGAGGAAGTCGAAGGTGTCCTTATAGACGTTGAGGAAATCCCGCGGACTGCCCCGCATGACCCGGTTGTCCGCGAAATCGCTATGGGGGATGGCCACGATGTCTCCGGATTCGGTGGCCTTCGGGTAGGGAACGTCCGTGTCGTTGTAGTCGCCGTGCCAGACACAGCCCGCTTCCGCCAGAAACCCCGCGGTATGCTCCGTGGGCGTCGCCCTGGGGCTCAACCAGCCCACGGGCCTCGTTCCCACCGCGCCCTCGATGAGATCGAAGCAGCGCCCGATCACTTCCTTCTCTTCATCCGCGGAGAGGTCGGTGAGGAAAGTGTCCTGGGTGTACGAGTGGCCGGCCAGCTCGTGTCCGTTCTCGTGCAGGGCCTTGACCGCGTCCGGGAAAAGCTCCACCGAGCGGCCACTGACGCAGACCGTGGCGGGAATCTCGAACTCCCGGAAGATCTTCATGAACCGCCAGACCCCCGTGCGTCCGCCGTATTCCGACCACGACACCCCCAGCCGGTCCACCACGCCCGGCTTCAACGGTGAGGACATGGGCGAATAGGACGGCGCCTTTCCCGGAGACCAGGTCTCGAACATGGGGGTCACAAGGACCGCCACCTTGGCGTCATTGGGCCATTTCTCTATTGCTATTGCCGACAATTTTCTCCCCTTCCCTTCGATTCAGGCCTCCGGCGAACCGGCGCCTCCTGCTTCTTTCATGAGCTCGATGAACCGCGCCGCGAGCCTCGGCCCCGTGGCCTCGTCCTCGTGCTTGAAGAACACGTAACCATGGGTCCACTTCTGCTCGCGCACCCTCTCTGCCCACGCCCCGATGGCCTCGTCAGTATAGTCCACCGCCCGCAGCCGGAGATAGCCCCAACTGGCCGTAGACACGAACGGGACCTCGCCGTCGAGCTCACCATCGGCGACACACAGCGCCACGTCGTGCTCCCGGAACATGTCGAACACCGCCTCATCGAACCAGGAGATGTGACGAAACTCCATGGCGACCCGCTGTTCCTTCGGCAACGTGCCGAGAAAGTCCCGCAGCCGCGGCAGGTCCAGCCGCAGGTTGGGCGGCAACTGGAACAGTACCGGGCCAAGCCGGTCCTCCAGGGACTCCAGCCGCTGGAAGAGAAAAGCGACGGCATCCCCCGCCTGCTTCAGCCGGGCATGGTGGGTGATGGCGCGGGAGGCCTTGACGGAAAAGGAGAACCCCTCCGACACCTGCTCGCGCCAGCGCAACAGCACCGAATCCGCGGGCATGCGGTAGAAGGTATGGTTTATCTCCACCGTGTCGAACCGGCCGGCATAGAACGGCAGCATTTCCTTGTCCGGCAGCCCGGCGGGATAGAACCGGCCCTTCCAGGGTTTGTAGGCGTAGCCGCTGGTGCCCACGAAGGTCTTCAAGGAAGATCGCTCCAGAGATGAGGATATTTGAGCCCGGATCCGGTGATCATCAGAACCACGCGCTCCTCCCTGCCCACCTCGCCGCGCTCCAGCAGCCGCCGCAACGCCACCAGGCACGCACCGGCCTCTGGCGCCACGAAGATCCCTTCGGCGGAACCGACTTCCCGCACGCTGTCCAGGATCTCGGCGTCGGACACGCTCACAGCGGTGCCGCCGCTCTGGCGCAGGATGCGCAGAATCATGAAATCGCCGATGACAACCGGCACACGCAGACCCGCGGCCACGGTGACCGGTTGCTTCACCGCCTCCGCCGTATCGGCCCCGGCCTCGAACGCGTTGACGATGGGCGCGCAGCCTTCGGCCTGGACCGAGACCATGCGCGGCCGCTTCGAATCGATCCAGCCCAGCTCTTCCATCTCATCGAAGGCCTTCCACATGCCGATCAAGCCCGTCCCGCCGCCGGTGGGATACACCAGCACGTCCGGCAGCGTCCAGTCCATCTGCTCGGCAAGCTCGTAGGCCATGGTCTTCTTGCCCTCGACCCGATAGGGCTCCTTCAGGGTCGATACGTCGAACCACCCCTCGCGTTCCTTCTTCTCCCCGATGATGCGGCCGCAATCGTTGATGAAGCCGTCCACCAGCACCACCTGGGCGCCGTACTGCATGCATTCGACGACACTCACCCGGGAAACGTCCCGCGGCATGTAAATGTGGGCTTCCAGGCCCGCTTTCGCCGCATAGGCGGCCAGCGCCCCGGAGGCATTTCCCGCCGAGGGAACCGCCAGGCGTTCCGCCCCCAGCTCCGCGGCCATGGATACCGCGGTGGTCATGCCGCGGGCCTTGAACGAACCGGTGGGATTGAGAGACTCGTCCTTGAGGTGGAGCCGGGACATACCCAGCCGCTCACCCAGTCGGCGCGCGTGGACCAGGGGCGTCCATCCCTCCCCCAGCGTGATGATCGAAGCGTCGTCAACCACCGGAAGCACTTCGCGGTAGCGCCACAAGCTCGCCACCCGCCCCCGCAGGCTGTCGCGGGTCAGCGTCTCGGCCGCCCGCGCCAAATCGTAGCGCACGAGCAGTGGCCGGCCGCATTCCCGGCACAGATTGTGGAGGATCCCCCGTTCATGACGCGCGCCGCAACGCGAACATTCCAGATACGTGACGTACATATCGCACCCCACAGCTCTTCAGTCGCCTCGTTCCGTCCCAAATCCAGCCCCTCTCCCTCTGGGAGAGGGTGGCCTCGTTCCGTCCCAAATCCAACCCCTCTCCCTTTGGGAGAGGGTGGCCTCGTTCCGCCCCAAATCCAGCCCCTCTCCCTCTGGGAGAGGGTGGCCGAAGGCTGGGTGAGGGCCGGGTGAGGGCGCCCCCAACAACCCTGCCTGCGTCATTCCGTGCCGTACCCGGCTGGGCAGCTCATTTGAGCGCCCTCACCCCAACCCTCTCCCAGAGGGAGAGGGAGTCGGAAGGTGTGTGTCTCACAAACAGTTGCCGGGATGCTGCTCACATCCGCGGGCTCCACACCCTGCCCGGCACGTAGATCCGGCCCTCAAACAGCTTCCGGGCGGTGCGGACCACGCCGGCCTTCTCTAGCGCGAAGTCATCTCCGACCCCGCTCAGCTCGAACGCCACGATGATGGAACCGCTGGGGTGCTCGATCTCCACCAGCTCGGAGAACCCCCCTTTGGTTTCCGCAATACCGTCGGCCACGGTCCCGGGCACCAGGGCGCAGCTCCCGACGCAGATGGCGCCGGACACCGCGTGGGTGGAATGACAGTCGGTGGGCACGAAGTAGCGGGAGGTCAGCGCGCCGCCCCGGCGGGGCCGGGAAAGAATCCCGAACTTGGGAATGACCTTGCCGCGGACGTCGCCCAGCCCCATCTTCTCGCCGGCGACCACCCGGACCGCTTCCAGCTTCTCCAGCAGCTCCCGGTTGGCATCCAGCTCGGCCTTGCTCTCGTCACCCCGGACGCCCATGCTCTCGGCCGTCGTCAGCACCATCGGCATGGCCACGTCCACGCAGCTCACCTCGACGCCCTCGATGACTTCCTTGCGTTTTCCCGTCGGGAACAACGCCCCGGTCTTGGAGCCGATGACCTCCATGAAGTTCAGCAGAATCGGCGCCGCCTTGCCGGGGACCCCGTCAATGACAGTGTCGCCGTCGTATTCGACGTAGCCGTCCGGGGTCTCCACCACTGCCTCGATGAGGGAATCGGTATTGACGTTCCGAATATGAATCACGGTCCTGGGATCGTCCGAGGGCACCAGCCCGCGATCGATGGCGAAGGGGCCCACGCCCGCCAGCATGTTGCCGCAGGTGGGGCTGTAGTCCACGAACGCCCGGTCCACCGAGACCTGGGCGAAGAGGTAGTCCACGTCCGCCCAGGGGTGGTCCGACGGCGAAACGATGGCGACCTTGCTGGTGAGGGTGGTGGCGCCGCCGACGCCGTCGATCTGGCGGTCATCGGGGGACCCCATGGCCGCCAAGAGGACCCGGTCGCGCGTCGCGTCGTCGGCCGGCAGCTCGCCGGCCAGGAAGTACGGCCCCCGCGAGGTGCCGCCGCGCATCATGGTACACGAGATCGCGGTCTGGTTTGCCATGTCAGGATATCCTTTCCCAAATGAGTGACGCCCGGCTGCCCGGTCCGCCCAGCACCGGCGGCGCCGCCGTCAGCACCAGCCGCTCCCCCTCGAAGGAGACCTCCCGCCGGGTGGTGGTGCCGTCCAGCCGGGGATCGGCGGCGAATTCGATGTGGTGGAGCACCACGTCACCCTGGAGCTCGAACTCGCCGAAGTAACTGAAGTAGTGGCCGTCGGGCCGGCGGGTGGCGGTGGCCATGTGGCCGTCCGCCGTATATTCCATCCGCCCCACCGTCGGGGCGTCTTCACTCGACCCGGGGTTGCCGTCGGCGTCGGTGAAACGAAATTCGTTCAGGCGCCATGTTCCGATCATACGGTCTTTATGCATTTTCACCCCACTATTGTCAGGATAACGCTTAGCACGCGGACTTCAACTCCACGAAACCACTGGTCTCATGGCTCCTGCTCGACGTTCACGTTTTCCGTAAGCCCGAAATCGTCCAGGATCGCGTAGAGGGCCGGCACCAGGAACAATACCTGAAAGGTCGCCGCGGCCAGGCCGAAGGCGAGGCTGGTCACCAGGGGCACCAGCACCTGGGCCTGGAGACTGGTCTCCGTGAGCAGCGGCAGCACCCCCGCCACCGTTGTCAAGGAAGTCAGCAGGATCGCGCGAAAGCGCTGCCGGGCGGCCCGGCACGCGGCCACGGCCGCCGGCTCGCCGCCGCGGCGATGGATCTTGATGAACGCCACCAGCACGATAGCGTTGTTGACCACGACCCCGGCCAGGGAGACGAATCCCACCATGCTGGGCATGGACAGCTCGAGACCCATCGCAACGTGTCCGATGACGACCCCCACGAGGCCCACGGGAATGGCGGCCATGACCACCAGCGGCTCGATGTAGCTGCGGAACTGAAAGCTCAGCAAGAGGAAGATGGCGCCCAGGCCGATGAGGAAATTGCGCTGCAGGGAGGCCCCGCTGGCCGCCAGCTCCCGGGTCTGGCCTTCGAGCTCCACGCTCAGGCCCGGGTACCGGGCCAACAGCTCGGGCAGGAACCGGGCCCGGGTATCGGCGATGATCTCCCCGGCGTTGGCCAGTTCCGAATCCAGATCGCCCTGAATGGTCACGGCGCGGCGTCCGTCGATGCGGTGGATGCGGCTGTAGCCCCGGTCCGAGTCCAGCGTCGCCACCGTGTACAGCGGCACCTGCTCCCCGGTGGGCAGGGTGACGGCGAACCGGGCCAGGTCCGCGAGGCTGTCCCGGTCCCGGCCGGACAGGCGGATGTCGATCTCGTAGTCCTCCGCGCCGACCTGGAACTCGCCGGCGTTGCGGCCGTGAAACGCCGCCCGCAGTTGCCGCGCCACCCGGGATGCGGTGAGGCCCAGGACGAGGGCGCCCTCGCGCAGGCGCACGCGCATCTCCGGCTTGCCGAGACGCAGATCGTCGGACAGATCGAACACCCCGCGATACCCGCGGAGCCACTCCAGCAGATCGGTGGAGGCCGCCTTCAACGCGCCCACGTCTTCCCCCATCAGACGGATGTCGATAGGCTTCCCGCCCGGCCCGATCTGTGGCTCGCCAAAGGTGAGCGAGATGACGTCCGGCAGCGCCCCCACTTCGGCCCGCCACCGGCCCATGACGTCGTCCAGCGATACCTCGCGGGACTCGGAATCCACCAGGTCGACGATGACGGTGGCAAGATGTTCCCCGGACTCGTGGGCGTCCTGATTGCGGTTGAACTGAATCCCGACGTTCCGCACCAGATTTCCGCGCGCGAGCTCCTGGTCCACGGCGCGGATGGCCGCCACCACCTGAGCCACCACCGCCTCGGTGCGGGCCAGCGGCGTCCCCTGCGACAGCAGCAATCGCGCCTCGATCACGTTGCCCTCGATATCCGGGAAGGCCCTGAACTTGAGCACGCCGCCGGCCATCACGGCCACGGAACCGAGCAGCAGGCTCGCGATCAGACCTACCGTCAGATAGCGCCAGGACACGGCCGCGTCCACCAGGCGCCCGACCCACGTCTCCGTGAAGCGCTCCAGGCCGTTGTCGAATCGCGTCCGAAGTCCTGGGCGCGCCGGACCGCCCGCGGTGCGCAGCGCTCCCATCAGGTGGTGCGGAAGGATCAAGAACGCCTCCACCAGGCTGAACGACAGCGTGAGGATCAGAATCACCGGCAAAACCTTCATCACCGCGCCGATCTCACCCCGGAGAAACGCCAGGGCGCCGAACACCGCGACGGTGGTGAGGAACGACGCCAGCACGCCCGGCGCCACCTCTTTCGTTCCCTCCACCGCCGCCTCCAGGGCGGTGTGTCCGGCGCGGCGCTGGCGCGCGATGTTCTCCGCGATGACGATGGCGTCGTCCATGATGAGGCCGACGGCGATGAGCAGCGCCACCATGGTGATCATGTCGAAGGAGTAGCCGATGGCCGCCATGCCGGCGATGGTCCCCATGAAGGCCACCGGCAAACCCGCCGCCACCCAGAACGAGTAGCGCAAACCGAAGAACATCCACATGACCAGGAACACCAGCCCGAGGCCCTGGATGCCGTTGCGCAACAGCATGGTCAGCCGGTCCCGCACGATGGAGGCCACGTCGCGGGTGATCTCGAACACCATGTCCGGCGGCGCCCGGCCGCGTTCCACGGCGAGATAGGCCCTGAGCGCATCGATGACATCGAGGGTGTCGTCCTGCCGGCCCTTTTCCACCGCCAGATAGGCGGCCCTTTGACCGTTGAAGAAGCTCTTGTCCTCATCGCGCTCGAAGCGGTCGGTAATGGTAGCGATGTCGCCGAGCCGAATGACCGCGCCGCTTTCCGAGGCCACCACCACCAGTCCTTCCAACGCGCGGGGCGTCCGCCGCTCATCATCGAATCGAATCAGCACCGTCGTGTCACGGGTCTCCACCGAGCCGGCGGGCAGCGCCAGACTCTGGGCCGCCACCGCGTCGGCCAGGTCGCCGACGCTGAGACCGAACTGGCGCATGGTGGGAGCCGGGACCTCGATGCGGATCTGGTGCTGGGAAAAGCCCTGGACGTGGACCTGAGCGACCCCGGGGATCGCCAGCAGATCGTCCTTCATGCGTTCCGCATAGGCCTTCAAACCCTCGGGCCGCAGGGGTCCCGCCACGGCGATGGAGGCGACGAAGTCCCTGCGCCCCAGTTGGCGCACCACCGGCGCCTCGGCCGCCGCCGGAAAGTCCTGGATGCCGTCGATCTCGGTCTTGACGTCGTTGAGGAAGCGGTCGATATCGCCTCCTTCCCGCATCACCAGCGTGGCCACGGCCAGCCCTTCCCGGGCCTCGCACCGGGTCTCCTCCCGATTGTCGATGGCGTCCGCGACATCCTGTATCCGCAGACAGATGGCCTCTTCCACGTCCAGAGCCGCGGCCCCGGGAAACGGCACTCGAACCTCCACCGAATCGGCGGGGATGTCGGGAAAGGTCTCCCGCTTGACGGTGCCGGTAAAGGCCAGCCCGACCATAAGAAACGCCAGCATCAGGAGGTTTGCGGCCGTGGGGTGGCCGGCGAAGAAACCGATCATGGGACTTTCACTGCGGGCGTCGCCCCGCCGGCCTCGACCACCAGGTTCGCCTCCGCCGCCCGGTCCGCCACCGCTGCCAGACGCATGCCCTCGACGGCGAACGGCAAGTCCGAGATCACCACGCGCTCACCCGGCGCCAGCCCGGACCGCAGGACCACGAAGTTGGTCTGCACGAAGTCCACCTGGACTTCGCGAAAGTGCAGCCGTTCGTCAGAACCGGCCACGTAGACCTGGCTGCCCCGGAGGGCGGCTCGGGGAATCACCACCGCTCCGAGCCGGGGCGGTCCCCGAAGCTCGACCTCGACATACATGTTCTTGACCAGGGGAGGCCGCTGGCCTGCCGCCACCCGCCGATACGGCTGGTCCACGGCAACGATCACGCCCGCGGTGCGGGTCCGTGGGTCCACGGTATCGCTCATCCGCGAGAAGCGGGCCGGCCATTCGATGCTGACGTCGCCGGTGCGCAGGCGCACGATGGCCTGGATGTCGACGATCTCGCTCAGACGCGGCATGACCGCACCAGGGTCCTGGGGCAGCTCGAAACCCGGCGGCAACAGCGTGAGCGCCCTGCCGATGGGAACCTGGGCGATGACCTCGGCAACGTCCAGGCTGTCCGCCTCCACCAGGATCTGACCCTTGGCGGCAAACTGGGCCAGCTCCACGTTCACCGCGGCAATGCGGCAGGTGAACGGCGCGGCGATGGTGGTACGGCTCAGGTTCCTCCGTGCCGTCTCCAACTGGGCGCGAAGCTGATCTCGCGCGGCCTCCTGCACCGCGCGCTCGGCGGGTAGCAGCGTGGCGGCGTTCCGCAGGTTCTGCACCACCTGCTCGCCGGCCAGCACCGAGCGCTCTTCCCGGTCCGCGTCGGACTGGGAGACGGCACCGCGCTGCAGCAGCTCCCGGGTACGTTCAAGCTGCGTGCGGCCAAGGGCGACACTGCGTTCCTCGATGGCCAGCGATCGTCGGGTATTGACCGCGCGCGCCTCCAGCACCGCGATCTGGGCTTCCACCGCGCGAATGTTGGCTTCGATCTGGGCCACCGCGAGACGGTAGTCGGCCGGGTCGATACGCAACAGCTCCGTCCCCGCCGGGAGGATGGCGCCCCGCTGCAGCTCGGGGTGCCGGAAGATCACCGTACCGCTCACCTCCGCCACCGCCTCCCAGACCTTCCCCGGCTTGACGTTGCCGTAGCCCAGGGCCCGGGGCACGGCATCCACCGCCGCCGCCGGCACCGTGCGCACGGACGTCGTCCGTTCCTCGGGCGGGATGCGCTGGGGACCCTGCCGAGCGTTCACCGCCCACAGCACCGCCGCCACGCCGAGGGCGATGGGCACCCAGATAAGAAGCTTCTTGCCGCGACCGGCCATGCATCACCCCGCCTTGCGCTCTAACGGCCGGTATCGGCCAACAGCATGATCCGCACACGGGCGGGTTTGAAACCCGCCCCTACATCGGATGTCCGGTTCCCGCGACACAGACTCCCAGGGACATTCTGATCAATTGCCGCGTCCGGGCGTGGTCGCACACGGGCGGGTTTGAAACCCGCCCCTACATCGGATGTCCGGTTCCCGCGGCACCGACTCCCAGGGACATTCTGATCAATTGCCGCGTCCGAGCGTGGCTGCTGTAGGGGCGGGTTTCAAACCCGCCCGTGCCCGTTGTCGCGCCGCATCGCCGGCTGTAAACACCGGCGATGCGAAGCCGGACGGTGGCAAACAATCAGCGTGTCCCCCTAGATGGGCCCCAAGGGCCAAGGCAGATCGTCGATGGCATGTTGCAACAGACCCTCCGGAAGGTCCAACGTCATCTGCCAGGACAGGAACATCAGCATCAGGTCCGCCAGGACCGTCAGCAACGCCACCTGGGTCCAGCCCACCTTGGCTTCCCGCCGCAGGAACGCGATGAAGAACAGGTTGAGGGAGATGAAAAACCCGGTCAGGGCGGTTCTTACGCCACGGGAGGCGTGGTCTACATCAGCCCGAAGCTCGGGGCGCAGGTGGAGAAACCACAGCACCCGGTGCAGTTTGACCGATCACCGTGGCAATCACAACCGTTCGCCAGAATAGACCGGAGCGCGGCACGCTTTCTCCTGTCCGGACCCCGCTCCGCGCCGGTCAGGGTGGACACCGGCGATGAAAAGCTGCTAGCACGAGGGAATCTCGCAAGTGCCCGGAGGACGTAGATGCCGTTACTGATCGACAACCAAATCGCCGAACAGGCGCTCAACATGACCGACGCCATCAACGCCATGGAGAGCGCATTGATGCAACTCGCGGAGGGCGACGCCACGTACCAGCCCCGGACGGACCTCTGGTCTCCCACCGCCACCGTCGGCGACTATTTTCGTTGGGGCTCGCTGCTGGGCGCCATCAAGGACCCGCCGATCCTGGCGTTCCGCTTCAAGCTGGACATCATGACCTGGCAGGAATACAGCGGCGCGGTCACCGAGCACTGGTTCAACGTCGAGCCGGGCAAGTACTGCGGCATCATCCTGCTGGTGGACACGCGCACCGGCGAGCTCTTGTGCATCATGAACGACGGCTATCTTCAGAGCTACCGCGTGGGCGCCACCGCCGGGGTCGGAGTGAAGCACCTCTCCCGCGCCGACTCCAAGGTCATGGGGGTTCTGGGTTCCGGAGCCATGGCCCGCACCTACGCCATGGCCGCGTGCGCCGTCCGCCCCATCGAGCACATCAAGATCTTCAGCCCCACGCCGGCCCATCGGGACGCCTACGCCAAGGAGATGGCCGAGACCCTCAAGGTGCGGGTCACCGCCGTGAACTCGGCCAGGGAAGCCATGAGCGGCGCCGACGTCGGCGCCACCTGCACGGACTCGCGTATCCCCCTGTTCCAGTCCGACTGGTTGCAGACGGGCATGCACGTGGTGGACGTGCGTCCGGAAGAGATGGAGGGCGAGACCTACGAGAAGGCGGACGTGGTCATCGGCACCTCCAACCTGGCGGTCCTGAACTATGCCCTGGGCACTCAGGAAGAACGCGACCGGCGTCCCTTCGATGACAACTACCGCCGGCGCTACACGAACCGGAACCACACCACCCTGTCCGAGGTGCTGGCCGGCGAGAAGCCCGGCCGGGAGAACGACGCGCAGACCACCTTGCACCACAACTTCTCCGCCGCCATCCAGTTCGCCGCGGTCGGCTACCTCGTCTACCGCTACGCCAAGGACAACGGCCTGGGCCGCGACCTGCCGCTGGAGTGGTTCCAGCAGGACATCCGCAACTAGTGTCGCGTTTTCATACTGCGATGACTTATTGCGGAGGTCCGTTTTACCGCCCTCCGGCTCCCTCTCCCTCTGGGAGAGGGTTGGGGTGAGGGTGCCCCGGTCCAAGCAGCCCGTTGCCAACGGCAACAAAAAGAGGGGCAGGACTATTGTGGCGCCCTCACCCGGCCTTCGGCCACCCTCTCCCAGAGGGAGAGGGTTTCTGCTCGGTTCGGAACGCAACGCTGGCGATTCCCATGTTACGAGCCTCTCCAGGGCTGAGGGAGTGATCCTGCGCTCATGACGCTGCTGCCCCAGGCCATCGGTCTGCTGACGGCGTGGACCTACGGCATCAGCATCATCTCGGCGCGCCGGGGCCTGCAGTACTCCAACGCCAGTACCGTCACCCTGCTCTCCCTGATCTCGCAGACCGTGATCCTGTGGACCATGGTTGGCATCTTCACGGGCATCCCGACCGTGGACAGGACCTTCCTGTGGGCGGCGATAGCGGTGGGATTCCTGATGCCCGTGCTGCGTTGGCTCACCTATACGGGCATCGCGAAGATCGGCGCGGCCCGGGGCACGGCGCTGCGCTCCACCCATCCGCTCTTCAGCGCGCTGCTGGCGCTTACGTTCCTGGGCGAGACCGCCACCGCCTCCGTACTGACGGGAATCTTCCTGGTCGTGACGGGCATCACCCTCATCTCCTGGCGCGAGGAGGAAAGACGCGCCTCCGCGCGCTGGTGGCACGGCGCTTATTCGCTCTCCGGAGCCGTCACCGCGGCCGCGGTGCACAACATCGCCCGCTTCTCGCTGAAGTCGACCGGCCAGCCCATCCTGTTCGCAGCCATCGTCGGGGTGGTCTCGCTGGTAACCTTCGCGGGCTATCTGGCCTTGGCGGGCGCCCCCAACCGGCCCGTGTGGAACCGGCAGGCCATGGGGCCGTTCCTGACGGCCGCGGTGCTGGAGAACATGGGATTCCTCCTGTTCAACACGGCCCTCAGCGTGGGGCCGGTGGTGCTCGTGACCCCCATGGTCGCCACCCAGCCCATGTGGGTGCTGGTCTTCACGGTGGTATTCCTTCGCAGCATCGAGATGGTGACGCTACGGACCGTGAGCGGCAGTGTCGCGGTGGTGGCCGGGACGGTGGCCATCACCCTGGGGGGAGGGGCATGGAAGTGAGCCCCGGCGCTTCTATCCGCCTTCCGGCCCATGGAAGGGCTCTCTGACCGTGACCCCGACCGCCTGGCTCGGACCGCGCGTGCTGCGCAACTTTCTCCTGTTGTACGGGAGCTCCCTGTTCTCGGGACTCGCCTGGGGCATGGTGCTGCCCACCATCCCGGTATTGGCCGGATACTTCGATATCTCCATGGGCGCCGCGGCCCAGACGGTCACGGCCTGGGCCACTGGCCGCTTCTGCGGCACCCCGGTGAGCGGCATCATGCTCGACCGGGTCGGGCCGCGGGTGATGATGGTCGGAGGCGCCGCTGTCACCGGGGTGGCCGCCATCGCCGCATTCCTGAGCCCCGCCTTCTCCGGATTGCTGGCCGCGCTGTTCGTCATCGGCGCGGCCGACGCAGTGTGGGCCATGGGGCGGGAGGTAACCGGCATCGACCTGACCGCCCAGAACCAGCGCGGTCGGGTCATGAGCGGCTTTCACGGCGTGCACCACAGCGGAGTTACCCTCGGGCCACTGGTGGGCGGCTTCCTCACCGTGGCCGCGGGCTTCCGCACCGTATTCCTCGCCGGCGCCCTCGTCTCCGTGCTCGCCACCCTGTGCGGTCTGGCGGTGGACAAGCCGGCGGGCAGCGGCGCGACGCCGCGGACTCCCGCGAGGGCTGCGTCCAGGGGCTTCGGGCCGCGCCACTGGGTCGGACGCATCGTCGCCCTCTACCGCGAGGTGGAGCCGTCGCTGCGCCCGACCTACGCGGTCCTGGTCGTCGCCACCGGCGCCAGCCTGATGTTCCGGCTCACGCTCCAGAGCATGCTGCCGCTCTACGCCGGCGCGTACCTGGGCTTCACTCCCGTACAGGTGGGCGCGCTCTTCTCCATCTCCGGCGTGGTGGTCTTCTTCATGATCGTGCCCGCGGGCTTCGTGCTCGACAAGGTGGGCAGGAAATGGGCGACGGTCCCCAGCACCGTGATCCCGGCCGTGATCTTCCTGACCATCCCGCTGGCCGACACCTTCCTGCAATTGGCAGTGCTGCTATCGGTCCTCGGGATCGCCAACGGCCTCTCCTTGGGCTGCCTTGCCACTTCCACCTACGACGTAGCGCCGCAACACGTCCGCGGCCGCCTTCAGGCCATGCGCCGAACCCTCGCCGACCTGGCGGGTCTGGGCGCACCCCTGGCCGGAGGCATGCTCGCCAACGCGTTCCACCCCGGAGTCCCGTTTATCGCCCTGACCCCGATACTGTGGCTGTCGGCGATCCTGCTGGCCTTCGTGGGCAAGGAGACGCTGGAGCGTTAGTCAGGCGCTCTCGGGCGTCCCGCGGCATTCAAGGGCCTCACGGGATCGGAAAAAATGGTTCAACTGAGGGCGAAGCCCCTGGACCGCCCGTATTCCGGTTCGGTCAACTCCCGCTTTCCTCAAGGAAGGCATCATCCATATCCTGCTGGCCCAAAATACGGATGATCACGATTTCATCGGGGTCCACCCGGTAGTAGATCGAGTGGGATTGATAGACGCTACGGCGCAAACCGTCCCGGACATGCCCCACAGCCGGATAACGCAATGGCCTGTCCGCGAGTTGGCCGAAGCGTTCGACTATGCCGCGCTGGTAGTCCTGCGCTTGCTGCAGGCCAAATTTGTCGATGCCGAAATCGAAGATGCTGTCGAAGTCTTTGTCTGCGGCCTTGGTGAGCCTATAACTCCCCATTCCGACGTTTTCTTTCGATCACCGCCTGCATGATGTCCTCCGGCATACGATCGCTCATGCCGCTCTCCTCGCCCTCGATCAACGCGGCACGAATGGCCTTGATGCGGGTCTGCCGCTCTTCATCGCGCCGGATTAAATCACGGACGTACTCGCTGGCGTTACCGAAGTCTCCGGACCTGATGCGCTCTTTGATCCAGGCTTCGTTTTTATGGGTAAGGCTGATGGTCTTCGGGAAGGTCGCCACAAGAGCCTCCAGGGTTGTATGATAAAATCATATTACTTATGATTTTATCATAGTCTTTTGGCCGTGCCACCCGCGGCCCGCCCGTAGCCCTGTAGCGGGCATACCCCCAAACGCTTTACGAGTTCTCCTCCAGGCCGGCAGCGTCATCCGGTTCCGGACCGGCCTCTTCCAGTTGGTCGCGGAACCGTTCGGTGGCGGCCCAGGCCTCCTCGAACTGGCGCCCGTCGATGCGGCCCCGCATCAGTTCCACCCGGAGCAGCAGGAAATAGGTCTGGATCACGTCCTGGCGGCAGTACTCGTGGATCTCCGCCAGCCGGCCCTCTTCCCAGAACCCCTGGACCATGGAGCCGTCGATATCGCCCTTGCCGCGCAGGCCGATGAGCTTGCACAGGAGATCGAAGCCGCCGCGAATGCGGTTGACGCCGTGGTTGCCGACAAAATCGTAGAGGTCGTAGTGGCCCTCCTCCGAGTACCGGTATCGGTGCCCGAACCGCTGGTTGAAGTAGCGCGGCGCCTGGCAGCGGTACTTGAGGGCGTGCAGTTCCAGCACCGGGAGGTCGAAGTTGCGCCCGTTGAAAGACACCAGCGTGCCCTTGAACCGTTCCACCCGCTCCCAGAAATCACGGACGATGGCCTCCTCGCTGTAGTCGTTGGCGCCGAGCGTCTCGACGTTCACCAGGACCGCGTCGTTGTTCACAATGCCCACCGCAATGGAGATCGGGACGTGGAAAGAGATGGGGAGAAAGTCGCTGCCGCTTTCCGCTACCCGCTCGGCGCGGAGCCGCTCATAGGCCTCCCGGTCGGAGATGTCCTCTTTCGGGGCGTAAACCGATTTGACCAGGCTCTTGTCTATGCGGGTCTCGATATCGAAGACGACATACATCATGGCGTGATCAAGGAAACCCTGACGATTGGCCGTCGTCCACATGGCGTCCTTCGACTTCGCTCCGCTACGCTCAGGACGAACGGGAGAATGATCCCACAACCGTTCGTCCTGAGCGTAGCGGAGCGAAGTCGAAGGACGCCATGACGATTGATCCGAGCCTCCTCTAAATGCGCGCGCACCCTCTGCCCTACTCGGGCCGCACCAGCAGCACCCGGTCCGCCGGCAGTTCCAGGGGCAGCCGCTCCCAGGATTCACCTTCATCCTCGGAGACCAGTATGTCGCCCTTGCCTTTCTGGCTCGAATCACTGGAACGTCCGCGGGAGACCGCGCCCAGTCCGGCGTAGACGCGTTTGGGATCGTCGGGGCGTTGAGTCAGTGCCCACACCATCTGCTGCATGTCGTCGGGAAGCCCCCTGCCCACGCCCACCCGCTCCCAGCTCGCCGCCAGGTCACGGCTGCGGAAGACCGCCCCCTGGGCCCGCTCGGGCCGGTCCCAGAAACCCGGAGACTTGTCCGCGGTGGCCACCAGCACCACCGGCGGCTTCCCGGGCAGGAAGACGAAGTCGTGGAAGTAGTCCCGGGTCATGCCGCTTTCCGCCCGCTGCCAACCGGTGCCCGGGTCGTCGCTACGGAAGAAACCCCTGGCCGTGGCCACGAACATGGGGCCCGTTCCCCTGGGCGTGGTGCTGATGTGATGGATGTCGAGATAGTCGATGCCTTCGCTCACGTCCTCGAAGGAGGCGCCGCGGTCGAAGGTCCTGACGATGCCGCCGTGCTCCAGGCAGACGTAGATCATGCGGGAATCGTCGGGGGAGACGAAAATGTGCCGGACGTGTTCCCGGTGAGGTGGGCGCGGATAGGACCACTTGGCGCGCACCTCGGACGGCAGGTCCTGCAAGGCCGACAGCTCTTCCCAGCTCTCGCCGCCGTCCTCGCTCCGATGGAGATGAATCGGTTCCGTGCCGACGTAGACCACGTCCGGGTCGGCGGGGTCGATGGTCACGGCCCGGACGTTGCCGGAGAAAACGGTGCGCCAGCGCTGCCCGCCGTCGTCGCTGCGGCAGAGCCCTTCCCCGGCCACACTGGCGTAAATTGTCTCGGGCCTTTGCGCCGGTCCGTCGATGGCGTCCACCGTGGCGGAAGGGAGCTCCACGTCCAACTCCTCCCAGGCATGCCCCTTACCGCGCCACAATTGCAGGCCTTCCTGCGTTCCCGCCAGTATTCGTTCAGCCATGGCCGTTCCTCCCGGTCGCCGTATCGGACGGGCTGCTCGCACCGGGGGCACCCTCACCCCTACCCTCTCCCAGAGGGAGAGGGGGTCGGAGGGGCTGCCCGCGTTGACTCTCGGCTTGAGTCATCGAAATATCGGAACGCAACGTCAGACCCTCGGTGACCGATCCCCCTTCGAGCCGTCAGGGCTTGGCGGTCAATTCCGCGATGGCCGCCATCACCTCCACGTAAGTGCCGCAGCGGCAGATGTTGCCCGAAAGGTAGTCGCGCACCTCGGATTCGTCGGGCTTCGGGTTCTCGTTCAGGAGCCCCTTGACGGCCATGATCATGCCCGGCGTGCAGAAGCCGCACTGGAACGCCTGATGATCCAGGAACGCCTGCTGCACCGGATCGAGGCTGCCGTCCCGAGTCAGCCCCTCGATGGTCAACACGTCTTTGCCTTCGGCGTTGCTGGCCAGCATCAGACAGGAGCTTACCGGCTTGCCGTCCACCAGCACGGTGCAGGAACCGCATACACCCACGCTGCAACCTTCGCGCGTGCCCTTGAGCCGGAGGTCGTCCCGCAGAACTTCCAGCAGGGTCTGGTTGGACTTGACCGAAAGCTCGCGTTGGCGGCCGTTCACGTTGGCGGTGATGAGGTGTCTCATGGCTTCTTTTCCCCGGATAGGCCGGCCTCGCGCTCGGCCAGGGCCTCCACGATCCGCTCCGGGCGGAGCGGCAGCTCGGTGATGTTGATGCCGCCCAAGGCATTGGCGACGGCGTTGCCAATGGCGGGAGCCACCGCGGGGGTCACCGCCTCGCCCACCCCCTTGGCGCCGAACGGGCCGTCCGGATGGGGGGTCTCCACCAGCAGCGACTGGAACTGCTCGGGCTGGTCCTCCATGGACGGCAGCATGTACTCCAGCAGGCTGCCGTTCACGGGCTGGCCCTGCTCGAACACCATCTCCTCGAAGAACGCCGCTCCCAGGGCCCCCAGCATGGAGCCCTCGTTCTGAAGCCGGCATTGCAGCGGATTGATGGCCTTGCCCACGTCCGCCGACGTCGCCACATTGATGACCCGCACCTTGCCCGTGTCCACATCCACCTCCACCTCCACGCCGCAGGCCGAGAAGAACCAGAAGGCCGCGGCCTTGCCCTTGCCCGTCTTGGGATCGAGCCCGCCCTTGACCTGGAAATTGCAGCTCCCGAAGACGCTGCCCACGGAATCGCCGTACTTGACCTTCAGCAACTGCGGCACCGTGAGGCCCCGGTCCGGAACGCCTCTGACACGCACCCCGTCGGCGCCGAGTTCGAGGTCCGCCTTGTCCACCTCCAATGCCTGGGCCCCCGCGTCCAGCAACTGCTCCCGAACTTCCTCCGCGGCCCGAAGCGCGGCGTTGCCCATGTGGAAGGTGGTGCGGCTGGAGCTGGTGGACTTGTCGTAGGGGGTCACGTCGGTGTCCGGCGCGGACACGGTCACCCGCTCCACCGGCATGCCGAGCCGTTCCGCCACGATCTGCGCCAGGCAGGTGCGCACGCCCTGACCGATCTCGGTGCTGCTGGTCATGAGCATCACCGAACCGTCGCTGTTGAGCCGCACGCTGGCGGCCGACGCCGTGGGCGTGGTGGTGCTCTTCATGATGACCGCCAGGCCCTTGCCGCGCCTCAACGACCCTTCGCGGGTACCCTCTTCCTGTTCCTCTTGTCCGCGCCAGCCGATACCCGACGCCACCTGCCGGAGACAGTCCGAGATGCCCACCGACACGAGCGGCTCTCCGGTAACGAAGACATCGCCTTCCTGGACCAGATTCTTGAGCCGGAGCTCCATGGGATCCATGCGGAGATGCCGGGCGATCCGGTCCATCTCCGATTCGTAGGCCCACGCCACGTGGGGCACGCCCACGCCGCGGTAGGGACCGGCCGGGGGAAGGTTCGTATAGACGGCGTAGGTGGTCAACCGGCAATTGGGCACCCGGTACGGCCCACTGGCGACGTAGGATCCCGACTTCGCATTGGAGGGTCCGGAGAGGGCGTAAGCGCCGACGTCGTAGAAGGCCTCCATCTCGCGCGCCACCAAACGGCCGTCGCGCTTGAACCCGGTCTTGATCCTGACGAACCCGCCGTAGCGGCGTCCCGTAAGGAACACTTCCTCGCGGGTGAGCACCCACTGAACCGGCCGGCCGGCCTTGCGCGCCAGCAACGCCACCACCGGCTCAAGCCGGGCGTGGGTCTTGCCGCCGTAACCGCCGCCCACGAACGGAACGATGACCCGAACGCCGCTCTCGGGCAGCTTGAAGATCCGCGCCAACTGCTCCTGGAGCCCCACCGCGTTCTGGCACGGCGTATGCACCACCAGCCGGTTGGGCGATTCCCAAACCGCCGTGGCCACGTGGGGCTCGATATGGCCGTGCTGCACCGGCGGCGTGCGGTAGGTGTTCTCGAAGATCTCGTCGGACTCGGCGAAGCCGGCGTCCACGTCTCCGTCCCCGGCTCGATACACGCTGCAGATGTTGCCGCCGGCGTTGCGGTCGAGCTGCTCCCGGAAGCTGGCGGCCTGGGTCTCGAAGCGGGCCTCGTGGATGATCGGAGCCCCGGACTGCGCCGCCTCCACCACGTCGAAGACCGCGGGCAGGGGCTCGTATTCCGCCTCCATGAGCTCCACCGCCTCCTCCGCGATCTCGCGCTCTTCCGCGGCCACTGCGGCCACGATGTCGCCAACGCAGCGCACCCGGTCCATGGCCAGCACGGGCTGGTCCTCAATGGCGTGGCCGTAGTGCGGGTTCAGGCCTTCGAGGTCGTCCCGGGTGACGACGGCCATCACCCCGGGCAAAGCCGCGGCCCGGCTCACATCTATCTTGACAAGCTTGGCGTGCGGGTGAGGGCTGCGGAGCGCCTTGGCATGGAGCATGCCCGGCAACTCGATATCGGCGGTGTACTGCGCGTAGCCGGAGACCTTGGCGTTACCGTCCACCCGCGGGGTGTTGCTGCCGACCACGCTCATGGGCAGGCTTCCTTCCACACCGCGGCAAGGGCGCGGCGGCCCAGAACTCTCACCAGATGGCGCTTGTAGTCCGCCGAGCCGCGCAGGTCCGGGATGGGATCGATCTCCTCGGCAGCCCGGTCGGCCATGTCCTCCAGCCCCGCCTCCGTGGGATCGTTCTGGCACAGCAGCAACGGCCGCGGCCCCACCGCCCCCACCGCAAGACGCGCCTCCACCGGACGGTCCCCCTCCAGCCGCACCAGCGCGGTGATCCCCGCGCACGGCCGTTCCTCGGAGGAGCCGGTGGTGAACTTGAGGTAGCTTGCCACCCGCCGTCCCTGCGCCGGCGGCACCGTCACCGCCGTGACCAACTCACCCGGTTCCAGCGCCGTCTCGTAAAGGCCCATCAGAAAGTCCGCGAGCTTCAGGGTGCGCGTGCCCGTTGTGCCCGTCAACTCCACTGCCGCATCGAGGGCCACCAGCACCCCCGGCGGATCCGACTGATGGTCCCCGTGGGCCAGATTGCCGCCGATGGTGGCCAGATGGCGGATACGGATGTTCGCCACCTCGTGACAGGCCTGGGCCAGCACCGGAAGATGCTCCCGCACCACCGGCGAGGTCTCCACCTCGTGGATGGTGGCCAAGGCCTCGATGCGCGTGGCCCCGGCAGCATCCCGGGTGATGGCGTTGGCTCCCTCCAGCTTCTTGAGGTTCACCAAGGTCCGGGGCCGCAGAAGCCCCTGCTTGACCAGAATGAGGAGCGCGGTCCCGCCACTGACCGGCCGCACCTCGTCGCCGGCGTCGAGCATCCGGCAGGCTTCGGTAATCGTCTTGGGTTCCAGGAGATCGAAGTTGCGCATGGGATGTGGACGTAACAGCCGTTTGAGGCGTCAGGGTTGGGCGTCCCTACAGGCGCCGGTTAAACCATCGTGGTGAAGGTCACCTTTCACGGTAGCGTGCATAACACCGCGCGGTGGCTATTGCAACGAAAGAGTCATTTGAGGCTTATCAACTCCGAGATTGCAAATCGGCGGAAAGTATGGCTTGGCTAAAGGGGAGGTACTGGCATGGTCCGGAGCAAAACGGCGATTCACAGGGACCCCGATATTCTCGGCGGAACGACCGTGTTCGTTGGGACGAGAGTCCCTCTCCAGGCTCTCCTCGACTACTTGAAGGCGGATCGGCCACTTGCAGACTTCCTGGACGACTATCCTACCGTGACTCACGACCAGGCAATAGCTGTACTGGAGCAGGCGAAGGACCTGCTGGTGTCTGATGCGCTTGCTACTCGATGAGTGCCTCCCGCGGCGGCTGAGGCGCGAGCCTGTAGGCTACGACGTACAGACAGTACCCGAGATGGGATGGGCCGGCCTCAAAAACGGCCAGCTTCTGCACTTGGCTGCCTCTCACTTCGACGTTTTCCTTACCGTGGACGGGAGCATCGAACATCAACAATGTCTCGACGCTCGGGATCTGCGTAGTCACCCTCCGAGCCAAGAGCAACGATATTGAAGCGCTCTTACCTCTGATGCCCGCAGCGTCTCCCGAACCAAACTCGTCTTGCCCATCCGACGTTGCGCGGTCAGCAGCGTATGGGTCCCCTCCCGGATTCGCTCCGTGAGAGCTCTGATCTCGGCGTCTCGATCAAAGAACCGATCCCCCTCGACCCAGTTGGATCCGGCTTTCCTGAGTGTCATGACCCAATCTCCAACGAAATGGTTGCCAACGAAATGGTTGCCAACCATTTAGTGGAAAATAGGACGAGTGTTCAAGGGATTACCAGCAGCTTTGTTGCCAACTGAAACGTTGGCAGTCTAGTGGTTCAGTCAACCATTAACCGCCGGAACGCGATGAATTCATCCGGAGTCAGATCCACGTCTGAGGATGCTCTTCGAGAATGCGTTCACTCAGGGGAGCGAAGTAGCCCCGGCTCGTGGTGAAGAATCGAAGCAATCGGCCATCCGCGTCCGGCGTCAAAACGGAGCGTATCCAAACATTCATTTGGTCCGGATCGTCAATGTCTCGCGACTGTTCGACGAGGGCATTCCGCCATTTCCTCCTCGCCAACCGGAGGCGTTCGACGTTCAGGTTAAGGAGTTTGAGGGTGCGGCTCATCCGCTCAGATGGAAACCCCGCAGATTCGCAGGCGCCCTCATCCGTTTCGATCAATCCGTCGTCACCCACCCTCGTGAGCGACGGCAAATCTGGTAGTGTCCGTGGGTCAACGAAAGCGGAATCGTTCCGATTCCCCTTTGCCTGGCCACAACTCATGTTGTCCGCTATGGGTTCCCGAAAATGACCCTCACCCTCGTCTTCCTCCTCGTCAAGGGCTCGCACCGTACCGCCCATACAACAGGCGACCATGTTGGTAATGTCGAACGCCCTGTCGTCGGCGCTCCTCGGGATCACATGCTCAACCTGACGGCGCGATCTGTTCAGACGACCCGGTTCGTAGATGTCGATTTCGCAATAGGTGCAAAGTCCGTGTTGGTTTCGGGCCAGAGCATCCTGGAGTTCGCGGCGCTCAGCACGCCATTTGCGAGAGTGGAGTCTACTCCAGGTCGCATTGTCGCCCTCGGCACAGCGAAATTCGGCAAGGCCGGGTGTGACGTCCTTCAATTCCCTGATGCGCTTCATTTCGACTCCGCCATCCGCTTGAACAACTTGCGTTGCTTGATTTCAAGGTCGGCACTGGCAAGGGCGGGGTCCTCGGGAGACAGATCATCGAGAGTCTGCCGTAAGGCCCGAGCTTCTTCGGATTCACCCCGACCCTCGCTCACCACACGCCCGTACCGGTCCAATGCCTCGGTGAAGCGGTTGTCTGGCCGCTCCTTCACGCCCATCACCACCGATAGCACGTCACCCGCTTCGGCGCCGTAGGTCCACCCACTTGGAGCCCCGGCAACGATGCGGCCATCCTTCCGGGCGAGTTCCACAATGTGTTTCGGCTCCACGGTGGTCAGCACCTGTGGGCTGTGGGTAGAAACAATGAACTGTGCGTTCGGAAACGTCCGCATGAGGTCGTCGAGGATCCGCTGCTGCCACGACGGATGCAGGTGCAACTCGATCTCGTCGATCAGGACAACCGCTTCGGAGCGGAGCGGGTAGTCAAGGTGCGGGTTCCCCTGAGCCATTCGCCACGCCAGATCGGCCGTGAGAGCAAGCACCGCGCGATAACCGCCGCTCAACTGGTCGAGTGCCAGCTTCTCGCTGTTCTGTCCCGTATCGAGGTTCACCACGAACCGAAGGGGATTGACCTCGATATGAGGATCGGACACATCGTCAAGCATGGACGAGATTGCATCACGGACAGTGGACAGATCCCTCAGTCGATAATCGAAGTCACGCCGCCTGTTCTGTTCTCTCAACTCTTCGTTTTCCTTGAAGTAAAACCACTGAAAGAGCGTCCGGAAATTCGTTCGGGCGGAAAGTGCCCCCTCCAACGCAGCAAACCGCAGAAACTCCTTCTTGAACCCGCGTCTTCGCTGCGGCAAATCAAACACGACTCGGTCTGTATCGTAGAAGGCGACAATAGGCAGGTCGATCGGCGGTCCTTCACGGTCGGCGTCAACCAGCTTGCCGGTCTGCTCCCTCAACCACTCCAATCCACGCACTCCCGCCAGCGCCCTTCCCTGCTTCGTTCGAATCCGTCTCCAGGCATGTCCATCGATTGGTGTTAGCGCGACCCGTACCGATTGCGCACCCTCACGGAGATCCGTTTTGCGGAAGTTTATCCCCGAGACACCGGGGAGTCGGGTAGGAATAGCGCCGAGCCCCACCGCGACCGCGCTCAACACGCTGGTCTTGCCGTGCGCGTTGGCGCCGTGCAGTACAGTCAACTGTGGATCAAGCGATAGGGTGAGCTTCTCGATGGCGCGAAAATTCTCGATCTCGACGGCTTTCAGCTTCATGATCCCATCCCTCCAACTCGTTGGACAGGCAGGCGGCAGAGTCTAATGAGTATTCCGTTGGTAGGTCATGCCGCTAGTGTGGTGTCTCACAAATACGCTTATGAAGATGCGAGGGCATTTTGGTTGTCGGCAAGGCGCGATGACGAGCAGTGGCCGTTACCACGCGAGGAAGAGCAACGCAGCCGACGGCCAAAAGGACCCGCAGATTCATAAGCGTATTTGTGAGACACCACACTAGTATCCTGTTTATCACGTCCTGCTGGTTTGGTTGAGCCGTGGTACCCATTGTAACCCGTTACGTGACATGTAACACTGACTGTGCCGTGATCAAGGGCTTCAGGCACAAAGGGCTACAAACATTCTTCGAGACCGGCAGCAAGAAAGGCATCCAGCCCAAGCATGCCAACCACCTCCGGGATATCTTGGCCACATTGGATTCGGCCACCTCTCCCAAGGAGATACGAGCGCCGAACTTCCGTTTGCATCTCTCGGAGCCTCACCGCGCCAATGTCTGGTCCGTGTACGTCGCCAAGAACTGGAGTGTGGACTTTCGTTTCATCGGTGGGCATGCCGAAGCCGTCGACTATGTGGAGCACCACTAGTCCCTGACCCGGCCTTTGGTCCCTGCTACGCCGCTTTCAGGAGACAGCCATGAGAATGCACAACCCGCCTCATCCCGGCGGTGTACTGTTGAGACAGTGGATTTCACCTTTGGGTATCTCCATTACCCAGGCCGCCAAGCACCTCGGCATTTCCCGCAAGGCGCTTTCCGAGCTGGTTAACGAGCACACCGGGATCAGTCCCGAGATGGCAGTGAGGCTCTCCATAGCTCTGGGCACCAGTTCCGAGCTGTGGATGAACATGCAGTCCAGTTATGACTTGTGGCACGCCGAACGGCGCAGGAAGGAGCTGCGAGTCACGTCCATCGTCGCGGCGTAGGGTCTCACCGCTTCGGCTCCGTCAGCAGGAACCGCAGTGCCGTCAGCACCCGGCGCGGGTGCTTGCGGTGCATCGCCATGCCGAGCCAGTAAGCGGCCTCCCCACGTCCCATGGCCTCGATGCCCTCGGCTACGGCACGCATGTTATCGCAGCTTTGTATGGGGGCGAGGGTGCGGAACTTAACAAAACGACTCATTTTAGTCCTTTATGTCATTTGGGCTAACTTCACGTAGTCCCATCGGAGGAACTCCGTCATGAGTCGCTTATCCATAGAGTTGACCCCGGAGCAACACGAGCAACTCAGAACCATCGCCGCACTGCATGGCCAGACCCTCAAGGACTACATCCTTGAGCGGACCCTGCCACACGTTCCGCAAAAGGAATCCCTTTCCGGAGACGGAACCCTGCTACGGTTGGAAGCGTTTCTCAAGCCTCGGATAGCGCAAGCCACGCGCGGAGAAGTCGTCGAGGATTCCGTAAAGCAGATATTCGCCGCCGTCCGGAAAACTCCCAACGGATGATGCCGGTTTGTCAGGGGACGGCGTTCAGAAAAGCCACGATTCTCTCGGCGATACGGTCGTGCAGCACAGCGCGCTCGGTCCGGCCCATCTCGCAAACCACCACATCGTCGGGCTCTTCAGCCTTCAGGATGGCTAGCCCCCGCTTGGTGCACTCTCCCAGGAAGTCGTAGTGACCTGCTTCAGGCAAGGGCACATACACCGATGTGGCCGGCAGAAGCTTCGCGGCGACCTCGGCCTCGCGAGCTGGATCCAGGAGCTCGGGAGTGCGGCCTGCGCCGAACACGAGAACCGGAATCGCGATCCCGGCAAGGCTTTCCGGGGCTAGCGCCTGCACGCCGCCCGGGTCCATGGCGACGACTCCCGCCAGGCGCGGATCCCGGACATCCTGGGCCAGTTCGGCGTCCGTGACCTCCGGATCGAAAAGACCAAGGGTCTGCATGGCGCCGCAGGCAACGGCCTCGGGCGTGGTCTTGCAATAGGCCACCGGCCGCGGCCGGTCGAACCGCGCGCCGGCAGCAGCGAGAACCGTGTATCCCCCGAGGGAATGGCCCGCCGCGTAGATGCGGCTCGGATCGATGAGCCGAGCGGTCGCGGAGTCAGCCATCAGCGCATCGATCACGCGTCCGATGTCCAGCGGGCGTTCCCACAGCCGGCGCGACAACGTTCTGTCGCGGTTGAACGTCGTGGTGCCGGGGTGATCCACGGCGGCTGCGACAAATCCTGCTTGCGCAAGTCTGCGCGCAAGCCATAGCTGATTGAACCGGTGTCCGTACATGCCGTGCGAGAGAATCACTAGCGGCATGGCCCCTGCCGATGCCGCCGCACCGGGACGGACCTGCTCGGCACGGAACACGGCATTGCCGCCAAGGGGTATGGCAGCAGGTCCGCCCGGCCTCGCCGGATAGATCACATACCCTTCGAGCGGTCGAGCCCCGGGGATGGAGAGAGGAACCATTCCGGGCGGTTCTGCGGCCGCAAACGCTGCGGGAACCGTCAGAACCACCGCAAGGGCGCAAATCAGCAAGGCTGTCCATGTCGCGGCCAGCGTGCGCACTGTTTTTACACCGCCTCCCGCTGCCTCCGGAACAAACCCGCCACGCCACCGCCGATGACGAACGAGATCAGCCCCAGGGCGACGAATCCCCAGTGGAAGCCCAGGTCGGCAACCAGGAAGCCGGCGACGAGGGGGCCGAACATGCGGCCGATGGAGGTGCCGCCGCGGATGAGTCCCAGGGCGACTCCCTTGCTGGAGTCGTCGGCAAGTTGCAGGGCCAGGGTGGTGGAGCCCACGTTGGACAGGCCGAACCCGGCGGTCATGAGGCACAGGGGCAGCAGCAGCGCGATGTAGCCCTGGCCGAAGACCTGGAGGACGAAGGCGGGGACCGTCACGAAGACTCCCAGGAGAATCACCGTGCGGGTGCCGACGCGGTCGCAGAGCCAGCCGCCGCCCAGCCTTCCCGCAGTGTCGGCCAGGCGAGAGATGCTGACCATCGTGCCGATGATGTCGAGGGTCATGCCCCGCCGCACCGCCAGGAACGGGAAGGCGATCCGGGTGACCCCGATGAGGCAGAGGAACGATTGAAAGATAGCCAGACAGGCGCCCAGGAAGGACGTCTGGGCCAGGAGCCCTTTGCCCACCCGCCACAGCGGCAGCGAGCCGCGCTCCACCGCCTTCTCCGTCCGATGCCCCCGGGCCAGCAGAATGAAGAACAATCCGGCAGTCTGGGGAACCGCCACCAGGAGAAACAGCTTGTCGAGGCCCCACCACTCGCCGACGAACCCGCCCAGGGCCGGGCCCAGGGCGAAGCCGAGCCCCAGGGCCGCGGCCACCTGCCCCTGGGCCTTTCCCTGCTGGTCCGGCGTGGATTGCACGAACACGATGCGGCGGATGGCGAGACTGAACATGGCCTCGGTGAGGCCGAGGATGGTGAAGGCCACGAGAAACACCGTCAGGCTGTGCTGAAAGGCAAATCCCAGCAGGCTCGTCACCAGCGCGATGAGCACCGACGCCAGCAGCAGAAAGCTCGAGCGAAAATAGGACGCCAGCGTGCCGGACACCACATCGGAACAGAGGGCGCCGACGCCGTTGACCACCAGGGGTATGCCCACCACGGACACGGAAAATCCTCTGGCATTCATGTAGAACGGCGCCAGCATGGAGGCGCCGATGGCCCCCGAGGCCATGCAAATGGCGGCCAGCGAATAGAGCAGATTGGATGAGATTCTGATCCGCAAACGCATCGTTGCTTACCCGTGATTCCACGCACGGGCCCGGCCCGCACGACTAGCATCCATATCCGGACCCCGCCGCCGCCTTCCTTCCGACTCGCAGCCGCTCCATGATGACAAGGCCCACCGCAAGGAAGGGCAGCGGCAACAAAGACAGCATGGCGAGCCGTTGCGCCGCCACGTACCCGGCCGGCCCCGCCGCGGCCGCGCCTTCCATGAGAGCCACGGCCAGACCGATGCCCAACGCCCCCGCGCCCGGCCCACAGGCCGAGAGCATCCCTCCCGCGACGCCGTAGTTCTCCCGGGGAGCCAGGGCGAACACCGTCCTCTGGTTGGCAGGCAAGGCCACACCCACGCCGACTCCCACCAGCGCCAGCGCAAGCAACACCCTTACCGGGCTCGAGTCGGCTTGCAAGCCGGCGTAGACAAGAATCCCGGCGGCCCCCGCCACGTACCCGGCCGCCACCAGGAGCCAGGGCTCCGAACGGTCGGCCAGACGGCCGCTGATGGGCGAGCAAACCGCGGCGGCCACGGGCAGCGTCGTGAGAATGAGCCCGAGATGAAGCGGCGTCACGTGCAACACATTGCGCATGTACAGAGGCGACAGCATGAAGATCGGGAAATAGGCCGCGGAGAACAACATCAGGGTCAGAAACGAGATGATCAGAGGAACATTCGTCATGAGCGGCAGCGGTATCAACGGCCGCGACGCCCGGAGTTGGCGCAGCACGAAGGCCGCCACGCCGGTTGCGCCGAGCAGAAACCACCAGGCAATGAACGGTGAGCGCCAGCCGCTGTTGGTGCCGAGGCTGAGACCCACCAGAATTGACGGATAGCCCAGGATCAGGGCCGCGGCACCCGGGTAGTCGAAAGACTCGCCGCTCCGGCGCTCACCGCCGCCCAGCATGAGCCACACGGCGATGCCCACTGCCAGGCCGATCACCGCGTTGGCGAGGAACACCGCGCGCCAACCCGCCAGGTGGATGAAGAAGCCGCCGAGGGCCGGTCCGGTGGCCCGCCCCACGCCCGCGGCCGACAACAGGATACCCAGGCTCCGGCCGGTCCGTTCCGGCTGCGAGACCGCCGCCGTGATGGCCGACGACATGGGCATGGCCATGGCGAGGCCCACGGTCATGACCACTCGGCAGATGACCAGTTGCGGGAAGGTATGTGAAGCCGCGGCCAGCGCCGAACCTGCGCCATAGAGCGTGACCCCCACCTTGTAAAGCCGGTTGCGGCCCAGGATGTCGCCGGCCCGCCCCAGGCAAAGGGCCAGGCTGGAGGACAGCACGAGTCCCATGGTGGCGATCCACTGGACCGCCGAGAGGCTGCTGTCGAACTCGGCCTGGATGCTGGGGATGGCGACGTTGATGCTGCCGTAGCTGTTGAAGAACAGGAAGGTGCCAGCGCACAGGACGCCTAGCACCCGAACTTCACGAGCCCAAGACTGCCGAATGAGGGGGATGCGCACGAATGGTCCTCAACGGGAGTGAGCGACAGAACGCCGGCGCATCCATCAGTCTTCCTGGGTAACCCCCTTGACCAGGTAGTCGCCGGACTTCTCGTCCGCCTCGAGGTCCAGCAGCTTCAGGGACTGGGCTTCCTCGAGCAGCTTGCCGAAGGAGCGAAAGCCGTGGTAGCGCTCGTTGAAACCGGGTTTGCGGCGCTTCAGGGCCTGCTTGACCATCGAACCCCAGATCTTGTCCTTCTCCCCGCGTTCGTCGAAGAGGTGGGTGACGGTCTCCACCACCAGGTCCAAGGCCTCCTGCGCCTCCTTCATCGCCTTTTCCTCGACCTGCGCCTTTTCCTCGACCTGCGCCTTATCCTCCGCCGGTGCCTTTCCCTCCGCCGGCGCGGCCGCCGTCTTGCGCGGCGTCCGGGCCGCGGCCCTGGCGCGCTTGGCACCGCCCCGGCGCTTGGAGTCGCGCGCCAGGTCGTCGTAGTAGATGAATTCGTCGCAGTTGGCGATGAGCAGGTCGGACGTGGAGTTCTTCACGCCCACGCCGATGACCACCTTGTTGTTCTCACGGAGCTTGCTGACCAGCGCGGAGAAATCGGAGTCGCCGCTGATGATCACGAAGGTGTCCACGTGGGACTTCGTGTAACAGAGGTCCAGCGCGTCCACGACCATGCGGATGTCCGCGGAGTTCTTGCCCGACTGGCGCACGTGGGGGATCTCGATCATCTCGAAGGAGGCCTCGTGCATGGCCGGCTTGAACTCGCGGTAGCGCTCCCAGTCGCAGTACGCCTTCTTCACCACGATCTTGCCCTTGACCAGCAGCCGGTCCAGGACCTTCCGCATGTCGAAATCGGCGTACCGTGCATCGCGGACGCCGATGGCAATGTTTTCGAAGTCGCAATAAAGCGCCAGGTTTTCGGTTGGTGTCATGTTCTCATTCAGTGTTGGTGTCATGTTCTCATTCTGTGTTTGTGGTTGTGGTTAGTGCCTACCCCTTGACGACGTTCACCGGAGAGCCATCGAGATAGCCCCGTATGGCGGCGAGATAGCCATCGAAGTAGGCGCCGTAGTTGGCCGCCTCCACGTAGCCAAGATGCGGCGTGATGACGGTGTTGTCACAGCGCCGAAGCGGGTGATCGGGGGGCAACGGCTCGGTATCGAAGACGTCGAGGCCCGCCCCGGCCATGGCGCCGCGCTCCAGAGCGTCCACCAATGCCGTCTCGTCCACGATGGGCCCCCTCGACGTGTTGATGAGCACCGCCGTGGGTTTCATCATCGCAAGGTCGGCGGCTCCGAAGAGTCCGCGGGAGCGGTCGCTCAGCACGAGGTGAATCGTAAGAACGTCCGACCGCGACAACAGTTCTTCCTTGGTGACCCTGGACACCCCGATCTCCCGACAACGCTCCTCCGTCAGGTTCTGGCTCCACGCGATCACGTCCATCTCGAAAGCCAGCCCCACCCGGGCCACCCGTGCGCCCAGCTTGCCCAGGCCCGCCACCCCCAGGGTCTTGCCCAGCAGCCCGCCCCCCACGGTCTCCTGCCAGCCGCCTGCACGCGTGGCCCGGTCCTCTTGCGGGATATGCCGGAGCAGCCCGATGATCAGGCCCCAGGCCAGCTCGGCCGTGGGCCCGCCGACGCTGGGAGTGCCGCACACCGTGACGCCGCGTTCCCGGGCCGCGGTCATGTCGATGGACGCATTCCTCATGCCGCTCGTCACCAGCAACCTCAGGTTGGGCAGGCGCTCCAGCAGACCGCGCCGGAACGGCGTGCGTTCCCGCATGACGCAGACAACCTCGAACCCCTGCAACCGCTCGGCCAGAGCATCCTCGTCATCCAGGTGATCGTGAAAAACCGTAAGAGCGAGGTTCTCCGGAACCTCCCTCGCGCCGGCCAAGGACTCGGCGACGTGCTGATAATCATCCAGGATTGCGGCTTGTACGTTACTCATCTAGTGTCCTGTCCCATGAATGTGCATGTGAAGCATGTGAATATGCGGGCCTCCTGCAGTCGGCTGCGTTGCCATCACGGTGTGATTGACGGCGGCACGCCGGCCCGCGCACGGTCGCGTGTCCATGGGATCAGTCGTTCGCCGCGAGGCCGAACATCGTTCCAGGACACTCGGTTGAGTCCCACGGGGTCTCAAGGCTCGAGGTCGCGGAGAATGGCGCGGCACGGAGCGCCGTCCGCGCCGGCGATGCATACGGGGAAACAAATCAACTCATAGGGTCCGGGCTGGATCTCCGTGAGATCGACACCCTCCAGCAGCGCCAGCCCATGATCGAGGAAGGCCCGGTGCACCGGCACCTGCTCGTCCGCGTGAGCCACCGAGAGATAGTCCAGTCCCACGAGCTTGTAACCCTTGGCCACGAGGCCTTCAGCCGCCTCCACCGAGAACGCCACGAAATCCGGATCATACTCGGCACGCCGGAGGAGTTGGGAGTTGCGCGTCTTGAACAGGATCCGTTCTCCGGGCGGGATCGCCGACACGTGCTCGGCGGTGATGTAGCGATGGGCATCCACCTCATGCACCAGCACCGGACCGATGAAGCGCTCGAGCGGCAGTTGGTCGATGGCCGCCCCATCGGGCACGAAATGGAACGGAGCATCCATGTGGGTGCCGCTATGGACGCTCATGTTGACGCTGGACGAGTTGTTGTGATCACCCCGCTGCATCCGCCTCCGATCCACGAGTTCGAACGGCGCGGCCGTGACCCAGCGCGCGGTGGCGGGGCTCAGCTTGAGTGAAATATCATAATACCGCATGTGGGTTCCGAGCCGCTAAGGATCCTGGCAGAGAGCGGATTGTGGGACCTCGGCGCAAAACTCCAGCAGCCGGTCCGCTTGCGTATCCTGCTCATTCGGGTCCGTCTGTCCCTCCGGCTTGGGCTGTGCCGCACTCGCCGGCTTCTGCACACCGCCCCGCTGTTCGTCCAGACGGGCCGCCAACTCGGCATAGCGTTGCTGCGTGGCCTCCATGTTTTCCCGCAATGCCAGGAGCAAGTCCTCCCAGCGCTTGTCGTCACGCCGGTTTTGCCGGTTCAAGGCCTGCTGGCCCTTCTTCGTTTCTTCCAGAACCGTCCCCAGGCGCTTCTCCAGATTCGTCAGGGTCGCGCCTTGCTCCTCGATGGCGCCGGAGGGGCTGGAGCCCAACGCCGTCAACTGGGTCGTCAGGCTCCGCTGATTCTGCTCCACGAGCGCCTTCAACTCCCGCCAGCGCTGATCCCGTTCGCCGGCCTCGGCGGCGTTGCCGCTCAACTTCTGCTCAAGACCCTTGCGCAATGCGGCCCAGCCCTTCTCCCGCTGGTCCCGGAGCTGCCGGGTCCACTTGCCCAGTTCCTGCTGGAGGACTTCCCGCTGTGCCGCCGTCAAGGTGGCGGTTATCGTTCCCTCCAGTGTTGCGGCGCCGGAACCCTGCGCCGTGCCGGATCCGGTTCCGTCAAGCAACTCCACGGTTTCCCGTATTCGCGCGAGTTGCCCCTCCGTGTGGGCGAGGGCCAGCATCATCTCGTTGATCCTGGTCTCGTTACCCGCCGTCATCCGCTCAAGAGAGGCCCTGAGGTTCCGGGTCTCCCACGCGGTGTATCCCACTGCCACTGCGGCCACCGCCACGACCAACATTGTGAATGCTTTGCCGAACACTGAACTCGCTAACCTGCGCGCCAACTTGACTCGAACCGCGGACCGGTCTAGTCGGAGGCAGCTTCAAGCTGGCCGGCGGTTTCCGGACTGAGCTGAGGGCGAACGAAAGCCTGATAGATGGACTCGTTCTGCAGCCACATGATGTCCACGCGAGTCCGCACCGCCGCCCGCATATCCTCCTGGAGCCCACCGTCCATGATATGTTCCTTGATCACGTCCACGATGAAGTTTCCGTGTCCCTCGTCATGATACTCGTGGGCGCGAAAGAAGGCCAGGGATTCCGAGGGGATCCAGGGATAGCCTGTCTCCAGAGCCTGCCGCTCCTCTCCCATGCGCTTGGGGCCCTCGCCCTCGAAAACGAGGCCGGTGCCGATGGCCACGGTCCAGTGGCTCTGCTGAACCAGTTGCACGTACATTTCCAGGGCTGCCTTGACGCCCGGCAGGGGCTCGTAGCCATGCAACTCGTCGCGCGGGATTCCCAACCCCTCGCTGAATTGTGTCCACAACTCCGCATGGCTGGGATACTTTCCGCCGAACAGGTCCTCGCCCTCCTCCTCCACCATGTTTTCCAGCAGCATCCGCCGCAATGCCTGGACGGGGCATTTCTGGTACCGGATGCCGAAGAATCGATGGATGTTGCGGAACTCGTGAAACTGATTCTTGGCCCAACCCTGCAACTGCTCCCGGGTGAGATCTCCACCCAGGAGCAGTTTCCGCAACGGATGCACCGGATACCGGCCCCGCAGAACATGGCGGAGGTCGTCGATCAGCGCTTCCGGTTCCAGGATCTCCATCCCTACCTCTTGTCCCCCGGCTCCAGGATCCTCGGCATTACTGCCCCTGGACAAAGAGCTCCTGCCGCCTCACCTGACCGGGAAAGACGTCCTTGCACTCACCGTTCTCCAACACGATCTTGCCGTTGACCACCACCGCGCCGATGCCCGGCGGATGGCGGAAGATTTCATTCTCGTCGAGCTTGGCCGGCAGGCGCTTGCTCGCCAGATCGTCGATCTTGTCGGCATCGAACACCGTGATGTCGGCCGGCAGGCCGGTCTTGAGGAGTCCCCGGTTCATCCTCAGCTTGGCCGCGGGATGTCCGGTGACCTTGTGAACCGCCTCCTCGAGGTTGAAAAGCTTCTTGTCCCGACGCCAGTAGCCCAGCACCCGGGTGGGGGCGCCGTGCCAGAAGAACCGGTCCAGGTGCGCGCCCGCGTCGGTGCCGATGAGCCCCTCGGTGCTCTTGATCATCTCGGCCAGAAGGTCCATGTGCCCGTTGGCGAAACCCTGGTAGTAGAGCTTCGACGCCAGCCCGTCCTCGAGCCAGGTATCGAAGAACGCATCCACCTCGGACTTGCCGCCGGCCGCGGCGATCTCGGAGACGTTCTGTCCTTCACGGGACTTGAGGTCCTCGCGCTGCATGATGTCGAAGTACGCGCCGCCCCAACCCAGCCACTCGATGTACGCGGGCTCGCCGGCGTTCGCGCGCCGCTGTTCATCCAGCTTCCGGCGCACCTCCGGATCCCTGAGCGTGCGCGCCAACTCGTCGCGGTTTCCCTTGATCTCTTCCCAGAGGGGCAGGCCTTCCATGATGAAGCAGTCGTCGATGTCGAAGCGCCGGATGTGCGAGTAGGGAATGACCACGCCGTAGATGTCCTTGCCCCGTTCCCCGGCCTCCTTCATGAGCTCGATGGCCCGCTCTCCGTCCGCCCTCTCGCCGGGCCTCACCCGGAACTCGTTGCCGATCATCGGCACGTTGATCTTTTCCACCAGCTCGGGGAAGCCGCTCTCCGGCTTCAACAGGTTGCCGAAGCCGTTGAACTGGAAGCAGCCGCCGTACTCGCCGGCGATGTTGGCCAACGACACCATCTCTTCCTGGCTGGCCAGAGTGCTGGGGGTGCCGGCATGGATCGCCGGGCCGCCACGAGGACTCGACGAGAAGCCGATGCCGCCGGCCGCCATGCCTTCCCGGACCATCTGCTTCATGCTCTCCAACTCCTCGGTGGTGGCCTCCCGCTTGTAGGCCGCTTCGCCCATGACCGTCAGCCGCACCGGAGAGTGCGGCACCAGGGCCGCCACGTTCACTCCGACCTTGCCTTCGAGATAGTCCAGGTATTCGGGGAAGGTCGTCCATTGCCAGTCGTCGTCATTGACGTAGTCATCGAGCACCCGGCGCAGGTAAGTAATCAGCACGTCCCGCGGCTCGCCCTTGGCCGGCACCGGCGCGATGGACGCGCCGCAGTCACCGATGACGATGGAGGTGACGCCGTAGTTCACCACGGGATTGCCGTGGGGATACTGCACGATGAAAAGGTCCATGTGGGTATGGGAATCGATGAAGCCCGGCGCCACCACCTGCCCGCGGGCGTCGAATTCGGTCTGACCCTGCCCCACGTCCTTCCCGATCGCCGCAATGGTTCCACCGTCCACCGCCACGTCCGCCTCGAAGCCGGGGCTGCCGGTTCCGTCAACAACGAGCCCGTTCTTCACAACCAGATCATGCGCCATGGTTCTCCCCCTTTGAAGTTTCTGGAATTTACGAGTGCTTTCCGATCCCCTTAGTTAGACCGAAAGTCTCTGCTGCGTCAAGGAAAGCGCAGGCGGTGGCAGCGGCCCCGTTCGGCCCCATGCTGGACGGTATTCGCTCTTTGGACTAGACTTTCGGCGTGACTCATTTGTTCGCAGATGTTCTGGTGGTGGGAGCCGGCGGCGCGGGCATGTACGCGGCCATTGCCGCGGCCAGGGAAGAGGCGTCCGTGTTGTTGCTGGACAAGTCCCTGGTGGGCCGCGGCGGCGCCACCATCATGGCGCAGATGACCGTTGCCGCCGCCATCGGCCACGAAGAGCCCGACCACTGGACCGATCACCTTCAGGACACGCTGGCCGCGGGCCGCGAGCTGTGCGACGAGAGGCTGGCCCGGCTCCTGTGCGAGAACGGCCCTGCGAGAATCTTCGAGATGGACGGCTGGGGGGCCCACTGGGCGCGCGGAGGGAACGATCGTATTCGCCAGGTCAAGGCGCCGGGACATGGGCGGGCGCGCTGCTGTTACGTGGACTTCCTGAACACGGGTCCGGGAGTGGCGGGCACGTTAAGGCGCCAGGTGAGCACGCTGGGCTCGGTGCGCCGCGTAAGCAACGTCGCGGTGACCGAGATCGTGGTGCACGACGGCCATGCCGTGGGGGCGGTGGGAATGGACGTGGTATCCGGCGATGTGGTCACCTTCGCCGCCAAGGCGGTCATCCTGGCCGCGGGCGGCCTGACCAAGATCTACCGCCGGAACAGCGCATCCACCAACATGGGCGGGGAAGCCTACGCCCTGGCGCTGTGGGCCGGGGCCGAGCTCATCGACATGGAGTTCGTCCAGTTCTTTCCCATCGCCCATCTGGCCCCGCGCCTGGTGGGCATGGACCCGATCATGTGGGACCCGTTCCGGTACAAGCTGGGGGGCCGTCTGCTGAACGGAAACTTCGACGAGTTCATGCACCGGTACGGCGGCCAGGACAGCGGCACCTACAGCACCGTGCGCGACCAGGCCTCCTACGCCATCCTGAAGGAGGTCGAAGCCGGCCGCGGGTCTCCTCAAGGGGGCGTCTACCTGGATTTCCGGCACGTGCCCGACGAGACCCTCAGGGCCGCCTTCGGGCCGGTCATCGACCGCTTGGCGCACAACGGCATCGACCTCACCCAAACGCCGGTGGAAGTGGCGCCCACGGCGCACTATCACATGGGCGGCATCCGGGTGAACGACCGCATGGCGACCCGTGTCCCCGGGCTCTACGCCGCCGGCGAGGCCGTAGGGGGCGCCAACGGCGCCAACCGCCTGTCCGGCAACGCCATCACCGAGGCGCTGGTGTTCGGCGAACGCGCCGGCCGGGAAGCCGTCACCGCTGCGGCCAATACTGCCGGCGGGTGGAGCGACGCGGCGGCCGGCGACGCGGTGGATCGTCTCCGGAGCGCCGTGGACAACGCCAACGATGGCGGCCTCCCGGCCAATACGTTGCAACGGAAGCTGCAGGATATCATGTGGGAGCACGCCGGGGCGTTCCGCACCGGAGACCAGCTCCGGCTGGCCCTCGACGGCATCCACGAGATCCGGGAATCGCCGGTGGCTGTTCGCCCGACTGAAGGCTTCAACCTCGACCTCCAGGACCGGCTGGAACTCAGGGCCATGCTGACCACCGCCGAGGCCGTGGTGCGGGCCGCCCTGGGCCGCACCGAAAGCCGCGGCGCGCACCAGCGTCTGGACTTCCCGGACAGCGATCCTGGACTTGTCCGGAACCAAGTGATCGAAATGAAGGACGAGGAACTTACGGTCCGCTGGCCTGTAGGGGCGGGTTTCAAACCCGCCCGTGCCGGCACCGCGCGTAGGTGACAAGGCGCGTAGGTGAACAAGGATACCAACATGGATGATGCGACAACCCGTGCCGGTGAAAAGATGACGGAGCTTCGCGTGCAGCGCGGCAGCGCCCCGGACCAGGGCCGCTACGACGTGTATCGGATCCCTTACGAAGAGGGTATGTCCGTGCTCGACGCACTGGTATGGATCCGCGCTCACGTGGACTCCAGCCTCGCCTTCCGCTACGGCTGCGTAAACGCCAATGCCTGCAAGACCTGCATGGCCCTGGTGGACGGCCAGGTAGCCTACATGTGCACGGCCCGCCTGACGCTCGCCGGGGGCAAGGTTGAGCCATTACCCAAACGGCCGCTGATCCGGGACCTGGTGACCGACACGGTGCCCGACGACGAAAAGCTGCGGCCGCCGCAGCAGGACTGAACGCATGGACGAGAAAGCCTACGACCTGGTCGTCATCGGCAGCGGACCTGCCGGTCAAAAGGGCGCCATCGCCGCCGCCAAGATGGGCAAGCGGGTCGCCCTCGTCGACAGGAACGACATGATCGGCGGCGTGTGCCTGCACTCCGGGACCATCCCCAGCAAGACCCTGCGTCTGGCGGTACTCTACCTCACGGGCTTTGAGCAGAAGTCGTTCTATGGCCAGGCCTATTCCGCAAAGGATCACGTGACGGTCGAGGACCTGATGTTTCGGGTCCGCACCGTGGTCGAGCGGGAGCAGGCGCAGGTGACGGATCAGCTCAAGCGTAACGGGGTGACACTGGTGAGCGGCTGGGCGCGGTTCGTGGACACCCACACGCTCCAGACCGACAGCGGCGAAAAAGTCCGGGGCGAGCACATCCTCATCGCCTGCGGCACGCGCTCGGCGCGGGATCCGGAAATCCCGTACGACGGACGCAAGATCATGGTGGCGGAAGATCTCGGACGCGGCGACCGCGAGCAGATCCCCAAGAGCATGATCGTGGTGGGGGCCGGAGTCATCGGCCTCGAGTATGCCTCCATGCTCTCCGCCCTGGGCGTGCGGGTCACGATCATTGAACGGCGGGCCACCATGCTGGACTTCGTGGACCGGGAGATCATCGAGGCGCTCAGGTACCACATGCGCCGGCGCGACGCGATCTTCCGCCTGGGGGAACACGTGACCGGGGTGCGGGTGCAGGAAAACGGCCTGGTCCGGGCCGAGATGGAGAGCGGCAAGCGGGTCACCGGTGACGCCCTGCTCTACACCGTCGGCAGGCAATCCAACGCCGACCAGCTACAACTCGACCGGATCGGCATCGACACCGACCCACGCGGCCGTATCCCGGTCAACGAGAACTTCCAGACCACGCAGCCGCACGTCTACGCGGCGGGAGACTGCATCGGGTTCCCGGCGCTCGCGTCCACATCCATGGAGCAGGGGCGGCTGGCCAGCACGCACATGTTCGACGGCCCGTCGCTCAAGTCGGCCCCCTTCTTCCCCTACGGCATCTACACGGTCCCGGAAATTTCAATGGTCGGAAAGACGGAGCAGGAACTCACCGCGGAGCGGGTGCCCTACGAAGTGGGCAAGGCCCTTTACGAAAACGTCACCAAGGCCCAGATGGTCGGCGACCGCGCCGGTATGCTGAAGCTGATCTTCGACCCCGACACTCTGAAGCTGCTCAGCGTACATGCCATCGGCGACGAAGCCACCGAGATCATCCACATCGGCCACGCCGTCATCGCCCTCGGCGGCACCATCGAGTACTTCCGCGACAACGTCTTCAACTACCCCACCTTCGCGGAGGCGTACAAAGTCGCGGCCTACGACGCCTTCAACAAGATCGCGGAGGTGCGGTAGGGCGCAGTCCGCGGGCGGATTTCACACCTTCTTGTTGCTTTCCGCAGCATTATCTCGGCCCGAGACATGAGCCGCAAGGAACGCTCCCGATATGAGCAAGAGACGTAAACCCGTTCCCTCCTTTGAGAGTGAGGCGGAGGAACGGGCGTTCTGGGAAAGCCACGACTCCGCCGACTACGTGGATTGGAGCCTGGCCAAACGCGTCCGTTTCCCCAATCTCAAGCCCTCCAGCAAGGCCATTTCGTTGAGGTTGCCGGTAGACCTGCTGGAACGGATCAAGACCGCTGCCAACAAGCGGGACGTTCCCTATCAGTCGCTGATCAAGATCTGGCTGTCGGAGAAGGTGGACGCTGGATAGCGAAACCCTATCTGCTTCTCTTCCTCTAGAGGAAGGCCACTCGATGCGCCAACTCGACCTTTTCCATGACAATCCCAAGACGGTCGCCCGGAACGAACTGAGGGAGGGGTTGTCGGCGCGTGACGCCGGCAGGAGCCGGATCGCTCTCGAACGGCTAACCGTCCTGGATCCGCTCCACGGCCTGACGACCGAGGTACGGACGCTGATTGCGGTCATGGAGGCGCCGACTCCGGATGGTCAGGAGCAGGGATTCGAACGAATCCACTCCCTGGAGCAGGAATGGCTCCCGGCCGCCGAGGCTCTGCTTGGCGCTGACGGCAGCCGGGATTTTCTAGCTCCCGTGTGGCGTTGCATCGGCCAAGCCATCGAATCGGCGCCTTTTGATCCGGCTTTTCCAAAGCGTCATGCAAGCTGGGCCTACCGGCAAGGCCGCGACTGGACCAACGTGCAGTGTTCTGTGCTGACCGTGCAGGGATATGAGACCATTCCCGTTCTCCTCGCGAGGCTGGCAGAGGCTGAGTGGCAACTGGGCAACCGCACGCAGGCCATCGATCATTGGATCACGCTTTGCTGGCGGTCCGCGCCGGCTTTCGAACAACTGGTCGGGGAACCGGACTTTCCCGACCAGGGGGTGGCCGCTGCCTGGCGTCGCGCACAGGATGCCGACCTGGAGCCGGAGCTGTCATCCGCGTGGTTCCCCGCATGGATGCTGCTCGAAGATCCGGTGCTCGCCCGCCAATGCGCGGCTCGGGAGGGACAAGACACGGCGAGCCGCGCTTTCCAGGTCGTACGTAAGTTGCTGACCACTGGCCCTGAGGATCCGTCGAACCTGTCGCTGCGGCGCGACCTCAGGGCACTTCATCCAGGCTTGCTGGTCAGTTTTCTGAAGAAATTCGCGCGACCCTAAGTATGAACGTGACGTAAACCGCCACCGGGCTCCGATCCAGAGCCGCTAGCTGTTAGAGGGCAAATCCACGCCGTACCCTCGAAAGAAGGATGGACTGGATACCCTAAACAGAACACCACGCTAGGACTCCAACCCCCCGGCCCAAGACCTTCCTGCCTTTACGCCGTCGGCTGTTGTGGGTGTGGTCCGACCTTGATCCGGCCCTCCCCTTTTCGCGCTTGGCCAGATTATAGGTGGTCTGTCGGCGCAACCAGAACTCGGCACTGGACCATCCAACCTTCTCCAGCCGAATGGCCATCTCCGGTGAAACGGCCGCGTGGCCGTTCAGTACACGCGAGAGTGTGTGACGAGCCACGCCCAGCATCTTCGCTGCTTCAGTAACGTTCAGGCCGAGTGGATCCAGACAGTTCTCCTTGATGCTACGGCCGGGATGGGGCGGATTTTTCATAGCCATGGCCTCTCCCTCTTCCTAATGATAATCAACCAAACCGACGTCATAGACGTCACCCTGGTCAAAGCGAAAGATGATCCGCCAGTTGGCGGAAATCGAGATGCTCCAAAAACCCCTCCGACTTCCCTTCAAGGGGTGAAGCCGGTACCCCGGCAAATCGAGGTCCGAGGGCTTCCGGGCGTCGTCCAGGTCAGCTAAAGCGAGTAACATCCGCTCAGCCAAGTCCGCACGGACCTTGCTGGCGTCTCCGCGCTCATACAAACGCTTGAGGCCCCGATGTATACCGGTACGCATTTCAACGAGGCAACTTGACCCATTGAACGACATTCGCAAACTGCGCGCACGGGTCACATAAACCGCGGAATGACCTCCGTGCCGAGGCGCTTGAGCTGCTCCTGGATGGCCTCGGGCGGGCAGGCGGGGCGGGCGACGAACTTGGAGGCGCCGGCGGCGATGAAGCGTTGGATGGCGGCGGCGATGTCCTCGGCTGTTCCCAGGGCGGAGGTTTCGACGAAGTCCACGTCGTGGCGGTTTCGGAGGGCGTAGGGGCGGGCCAGCCCGGCCGCTTCCGGGGCGTCCTCGGCGAAGCAGAAGTTGAACAGCACCCCGAAATGGTCGTCGTCGATGCGGCGGCCGTAGTCGTCGGCGTATTTTCTGATGCGGGCGATGGCGGTCCCCACTTCCTCGGGGGTCATCTGGGAGCCCATCCAACCATCGGCCAGGCGGGCGGTGCGGCGAAAGGCGGGACCGCTTCTTCCCCCGACCCAGATGGGAGGGGCGGCCTGGGCCGGCTTGGGAGCGATGGAGACGTCCTGGAGCTGGTAATACTTTCCTTGAGAGCTGACTCCGTTCCCGGACCACAACGCCCGTAACAGGTGGACCATTTCCTCGGTGCGGCCGGCCCGCTCGGAGCGGTGGATGCCGCAGGCCTGGAGCTCGGTGTCGTCGTCGCGGCCGAGACCCACGGCCAGCAGCAGGCGTCCGCCGGACAGGAAGTCCAGGGTGGCAAGCTCCTTGGCCAAAACCGTGGGGTTCCTGAGCGGGAGCGCCAGCACGCTGGTGCCGAACTTCATCTTGCGGGTGCGCGCGGCCACCCACGAAAGGGCCACCACGGGCTCCAGGCTCAAAGCCTCGGACACCACCCGGTCGCTCAGCCACAACGAGTCGATGGCCAAGGATTCCGCCAGGTCCACGGCGCTCCAGAATGCTTCGGGGTTCGTGTCGCCGAAAGGCCAGCCGCTGAAGCCGATGCCGATGCCGATACTCATGGTGTCCTTCTCCTTTACACGGTGGCGCGGTGCGAGCGCGGGCGGGTTTGAAACCCGCCCCTACGTGCGTTACGTGCGCGAAACCCGCCCGACACGGGCGGCGACAAAGGACACTACCAGATGCGGCCGCGGGTATTCCACCATACCGCATACGCGGTGCAAGTCGCCGCCGCCCTTCCACGCTCTTCCGGGCGGTTTTCGGCCCACGGTATTGACGGATGGGAACAAGCGCACTATTGAAATGATCCTTTGGGCTCGTACACCGGTAACACACTCCACAATCGGAAAGATTGCGCTGCCTATGGAACCCATCGCGTGGCTGACACTGATCATTTTCTCACTGGCGATCATCGCGGTCCTGACCAACGTCATCGAGCCCGCCGTGGCGGCGCTGCTCGGGGTGGGGGTCATGGTGTGGGCCGGGATCATGACCGAGACGGACGCGTTCCTGTTCGTGGACTGGAACGTGATGGCGATCCTCGTGAGCGTGTGGATCATCGCCGGCTACTTCGGCAAGTCCGGAGTTCCGGAGCTCCTGTCGTTCAAGGCCATGCAGTGGTCCAAGGGGCACTACGGGTTGCTGGTGATCATCCTCTCGCTCTTGGCCGGGACCCTGTCCATCGTGGTGGACAACGTGGTGGTGATCCTGATGCTGGCGCCGGTGGCGATACCGATCGTACGCCAGCTCGGCTTCCCTCTGACCCCGGTGGTGCTCATGATCGGCTTCAGCGCCAACTTCATGGGAACCGCGCTGCTCCTGGGCGACCTGCCGCCCCAGATGCTGCACAGCGTGTCGGGCGCGGAGTTTCTCGATTTCATCTGGCAGCACGGCCGACCCTCGTCATTTCCCATCCTGATGGTGACCTTCGCCCTGACGCTGGGCTTCATGTACCTCTACGGGTTCCGCGCACAGCCGGCTGAATCGGGCGCTGGGAACGGCGCCGGCTCAGCGGCCGCGGGCACGCCCATGGCGGACGCAAAGCTGTCGGATCCGTTGCTCGCATGGCTGGTCATCGGAGGCTTCAGCGCCACCATCGTGGCCATGGCCTTCCGTGAGGTCCTCGACGTGAAGCTCGGGTTCATCGCCATGACCGGCGCGCTGCTGCTGATCGCGGTGGTGGAGATACTGGGCGAGCGGCTGAAGAAGAAACCCGACTTCGAGGAAATCCTCCAGGAACTGGACTGGCGCGCGGTGTTCTTCTACATCGCGCTGTTCGCGCTGGTGGGCGGCCTTGAGAAGGTCGGCATCCTGCACGACCTCGCCGAGCTGCTTAAGCCGATCTTCGCTTCCAGCGTCACGCTGGGAACCACCCTGCTCTACTGGGTCACCATCCCCATCGTGGGCGTGGTGGAGCATGACGCCTACATCCTCACCTTCCTCTACACCATCCGCGACCTCGCCGAGCAGGGCATCGACCCCTGGCCCCTGTGGTGGATGCTGGTCTGGTCCGGCACCCTCGGGAGCAACTTCACCGTGGCCGGCGCGCCGGCGCTCTACGTGGCCCTCAACATCTGCGAGCGGGAAGAGCAGCGGAAGATTTCGCTGCGGGAGTTCCTGGGCTGGAGCGTGCCGTTCACCCTCGTGGCGAGCGTGATCTGCTACGTGTTCGGGATGCTGATCTGGGTGCTGTAGGATTGGCGCCCTTCGATTGGCGCCCTTCGACTTCGCTCCGCTGGCGCTCCGCTACGCTCAGGACGAACGGGTGGTTGTTCCGTTCGTAACGCGTGGTTGTTCCGTTCGTCCTTGAGAAGCGAGAGGCCAGGGGGTGACAGACCGTTCGTCCTGAGCGTAGCGGAGCGCCAGCGGAGCGAAGTCGAAGGGCGGCTTGCGGCACTCACGAGTCAATGGACGAGCCGCGGTACTTGCCCTTCAACTCGTCCATGACCGTGCCCTTCCAGAACTTGACGCCCACCTGATACCCGGCGCGGCCGATCATGTGCGCCGATACCGGCGTGGTGAGAAAGACGAACAGCGTGATGGCCAGGACCCGGACCGTGACGCCGATGTCGGGGAAGTAGAACGCCACCGAGAGCATCAGGAAGAACACCCCCAGGGTCGGCGGCTTGGTGGCGGTCTGCATCCGGGTGAGCAGGTCGGGCATCCGCAGAATGCCCACGCACCCCAGGAACATGAAGGCCGTCCCGATGATCATGAACGCGCCGCAAATGATGTCAGTCACCATGATGTGCCCACTTCTCGATGTACCGGGAGAACGCGACCGTTCCCAGGAAGGCCACCAAGGCCAGGACGATGGCCACGTCCAGATAGACCGGCTGGTCGAAGGCCACCGCGTAGAGGGCGGCGATGCCGACGCCGACCGTGGTCAAGACGTCCAGCGCCATCAGCCGGTCCGGGATGTTGGGACCCCGGAGGAGGCGGATAAAAGCCAGCACGATGCCGATGCTCAGGACACCGAGCAGAACCATGGCCAGATTCGTCATCGCAGCAACTCCATGACACGCTTCTCGAACCCGTCCTTGATGGACCGGCGCAGCTCCTCGACGTCGTCCACGTACATGGCGTGAATGTACAGGACCCGCCGGTCATCCGACACGTCGAGGCTGAGCGTGCCGGGGGTCAAGGTGATGAGGTTCGCCAGCAGGGTGATCTCGGCGTCCGTCTCCGCGTCCAGGGGAATCGCCACCACTCCGGGCCTCATGTTGTGCGACGGAGTCACCACCTCATAGGCGATGCGCAGGTTCGCCAGCAGCAGCTCCCAGGCAAACAGCCCGGCGAGCCTGACACACTGCCACAGCTTCTCGAAGTACCGGGACGGCCGCAACAGCCGCCGCACCGAATAAAGGATCACGAAGCCCAGGACAAAGCCGACGGCGAGACTCGACGCCGTCACCTCTCCCATCAACGCGGCCCAGCTCAGCGCCAGCATGATGTTCCACAGGAGAACGGTCATGATCCTCCCCTCACCCGGAGCACCTCCCGGATGTACGGCTCCGGGTTCATCAACTGCTCGCCTGCCTGCTGCGCCAAGTCGAAGAACGGTCCGGCGGCCACACCCATCACCACCGCGAGAACCGCGAGGGTCACGATGGGACCCAGCATGAGAGCCATGCCGCCGCCCGGCGGGTTCACCGCGGTGTCCTCCGGCAAGGGCTTCCAGAACGCCTCTGCCCAGATCTTCGTCATGGAGAACAGGGTCAGCAGGCTCACGCCCAATGCCGCGGCCACCAGCACGAACTGCCCGATGCCGAGGCCGGCCTTGATCAAAACGAGCTTCCCGAAGAAGCCGGAAAGAGGCGGCACCCCGGCCAGTGAGAACGCCGACAGCAGGAACAGCATCGCGACCCACGGGTGGGACCGGTACAGGCCGCCCAGCTTCTTCAGGTCGTAGGTGCCGTGCAGCCGGTGCGCAACTCCGCTCACCAGGAACAGGTTGGTCTTGACGAAGATGTTGTGGACGATGAAGAACACCGTGCCGGCCAGGGCCAGGGGGGTGAAGAACCCGAGCCCCATGATCATGTAGCCGATCTGGCTCACGATGTGGAAGGACAGCAGCCGTCGGAACTCGTACTGGGCCACGGCGCCCAGCACACCCGTGACCATGGTGATGCCCCCGGCCCAGAGGATGATCGTGTGGGTGTAGTCCACGTTGTTGAGGAACAGCAGCGTGAAGACCCGGATCAGGGCGTACACGCCCACCTTGGTCAGGAGCCCGCCGAAGATGGCCGAGACCGCCACCGGCGGCGTGTGGTACGAAGCCGGCAGCCAGAAGAACAGAGGGAAGATGGCTCCCTTGATGCCGAAGGCCACCAGGAACAGGACGGCAAGGGTGGTCACCATGCCCGGATGACCCGCGCTCGCGAGCCTCAGCGACAGGTCCGCCATGTTGAGAGAGCCTGCCATGGCGTAGAGAATGCCTACCGCGGCCAGGAAGAACGCCGACGCCACCAGGTTGAGGGTGACGTACTTGATGGCGCCCTCGAGCTGCGCGCGCTCGCCTCCCAACGCGAGAAGCACGAAGGACGAGATCAGCAGCACCTCGAACCAGACGAACAGATTGAAGATGTCGCCGGTCAGGAAGGCGCCGGACACGCCCATGATCAGGATGTTGAACAGCGGATAGTAGCCGTAGGCTTCCCGCCCCCGGTCCATGGTCCCCAGGGAGTAGATGACAATGACCAGCGTCACTACGCCGGTTGCGGCCACCATGATGGCGCTGAACAGGTCGGCCACCAGGGTGATGCCGAAAGGCGCGATCCAGTCCCCCTGCTGCACCGCCTGGATGCCCCCCGTGGCAATCCGCTCCAGGAGCACGATGGAGACCGTGAAGTAGACGATGCTCCCGGCCAGCGTGAGGATGCGCTGAGCGGCCACGTAGCGCCAGACCAACAGGCAGCTTGCGCCCACGAACAGCGGGATCAGGATGGGCAGGACGATGAGGGAGGTCACGTGTCCGTCGCCTTCATGTCGTCAAGGTCGTCCGTACCCACGGTCTGATACGCACGATAGGCCAGCACCATGGCGAACGCCTGGACGCCGAAGCTGATGACGATGGCCGTGAGGATCAACGCCTGCGGCAACGGGTCCGCCACCACCCCGGTGATAGCCTTGGCTCCCTCGGGTATCACGGGTGGAATGGCGCGGGTGAGGCCCGCGGCGGTGAATACCAGGAGGCTCGCGCCATGGGCCAGGAGCCCCAGCCCGATAATCAGCTTCACGATGCTCCGGCGCATGAGCATGTAGATGCCGCATGCGTAAAGTCCGCCGATCACGATGGCGAGCAGGGCTTCCACTAGTCGACCTCCTCCACTTCCTCCGCGAGACTCATGATGACGATGAGCACCACGCCCACCACCACCAGATAGACGCCGATGTCGAAGAGCAGCGGCGTGCCCAGGTGGAGGTCGAGTCCGAGAATATGGAAATGGCCCCATTGGCCGGTCATGAAGGGTTGTCCCTTGAACAGCGAGAAGACGCCGCTCAGGGCCGCGGCCAGAAGGCCCCAGGCGATGATGGCCTGGGCTCGGCAAGGCAGGACGCGGCGCATGGAGCGCACGTCGTAGGCAATGGCGTAGAGGGTCAGGGCCGCCGCCAGCACCAGACCGCCCACAAAGCCTCCTCCCGGGTCGTTGTGTCCCCGGAGGAGCAGAAAGATGGAGAACTGGAACAGCAGGATCAGCAGGAACCGGCTGGCCGTCCTGAGAATCAGCGAGTTCACGACCCCCTCCCCTTCCCGAGCCTGAGACGGACAAGCGAATACACGCCGATGCCGGCCACCGCCAGCACGGTGATCTCACCGAGCGTGTCGAAGCCCCTGAAGTCCACCAGGATCACGTTCACGATGTTCCGGCCCTGCCCCATCAGCAACGCATTCTCCGAGAAGTAGGTGGAGATGGTGGGATGCCACTGCACCGAGGTGGCCACGAGCACCAGCAGCGTGAACAGCGCGCCCACCGCGGTGCCGATGGTCACGTGCCGCAGGATCACCCCGGGGGTCGAGAACCGTTTGAACGGTGGCATGTAGTAGAACACGAACACGAACAGGATCAGCGAGAGAGTCTCGATGAGAAACTGCGTCATGGCGAGATCGGGGGCGCCGTAGAGAACGAAGATCAGCGCCACGCTGTACCCCACCACGCCGAGGGCCATGACCGCGCGCAGGAAGGTCTGAGCCCGCACCGTGGCAATGGCGGCCACCAGCGCCACCAGGGCAATCACCCACTCGTGCAAACCGATGTCGCCCCAGTTCATTTCCACCACGCCGACGTCCGCTTCCGCGAGAAAAGTGTACCAGGCCAGCACCGCGGTGACCGTCATGATGGTGGCCAGGTACAACCGCAGGTACCCGTTCTGAAGCACCCGGGTCTGGCCCACCGCCGACCAGTTCAGGAAGCGGAGCCACAGGGCATACCAATGGGAAGGACCCAAGCGGGCCAGGGGCAGCGCGAACGCCGTGGCCTTCTGCAGTGCGGCGCGCTTCAGGTAGACCAGCACACCCAGGGCGAAGGTCACCAGGCTCAGCAACAGCAGCGGGCTGAAGCCGTGCCACAGGGCCAGGTGAAAGCTCGCCGGCTTGCCCAGCACCGACGCCGCGGCCGCCGACAGCAGCGCCTCGGGGAGCGCCGGCATCAGGCCGAACAGCACGCTCAGGCCGCCCAGGAACACGGGACCCAGCCACATGGTCCAGGGCGGGTCGTGGGGGTGTTTGGGGGTGTGGGTCTCGGCCCCGGAAAAAGGCCGGATGCCCGCCAGCCACGCCACCGCGAACAGCAGCATGCTGGTGAGGACCCCCACCACCGTCACCAGCAGGTTTTCGTGGGTCAGCGCCTCGTAGAGCGCTTCCTTGCCGACGAAGCCGAAAAACGGCGGCAACCCGGCCATGGACAACGCCCCCACCGCGGCGCCGGCGCAGATGATGGGCATGGTCTTGCGGAGCCCGCCGAGCTGCCGGATGTCCCGGGTGCCGGTCTCGTGGTCGATGGAACCGGCCACCAGGAAGAGCGCCGCCTTGTAGAGAACGTGGGCCACGAGAAAGACCATGGCCGCCTGAATCGCCAGCTTGCTGCCCAGGCCGATGAGCAGGGTGAGGGTGCCCAGGACGCTCACCGTGGAATAAGCGAGGATCTTTTTGAGGTCGGTCTGATGGAGCGCCTGGTACGCGCTCACCAGCATGGTCGCCGCGCCGAAACTGGTGACGACATAGAGCCACAGGTCGCTGCCGCCGAGAACCGGGCTGAAACGCGCCAGCAGATAGATCCCTGCCTTGACCATGGTGGCGGAGTGAAGGTACGCGCTCACCGGCGTGGGCGCCTCCATGGCCGACGGCAGCCAGAAGTGGAACGGCACCTGGGCCGACTTGGTGAACGCGCCGGCGAACACCAGCGCCAGCATCAGCGGATAGAGCCGGTGCCCTTGCACCGCGGCGTTGTCCGCGGCCAGGGCGGAGATCTCGAAGCTGCCGCCCACCTGCCCCATGAGCAGCACCCCGGCCATGAGCGCCAGACCGCCCGTGCCGGTCACCAGCAGCGCCTGCAGCGCCGCCGCCCGGGCGGTAGCCTTGTCATGCTCGAAGCCGATGAGGAAGTAGGACGTGACGCTGGTGAGCTCCCAGAACACGAACAGCGCGATGAGGTTGTCGGAAAGGACCACGCCCAGCATGGACGCCATGAACATCAGGATGAACAGATAGAAGCGGGGCAGCGAGGGATGGCCCTCGAGGTAGGTTCCGGCGTAGGTGATGATCAGCGTCCCCACCACCGTGATGGCCAGGGCGAACAGGAGCCCCAGGCCGTCCAGGTTGAAGGAGAGCTGAAGTCCCATGGCCGGGACCCAGGGGTACGTGACCCGCACCGCTTCGCCGGCCACCACGCCGTCCATGTGGCTCAGGAAATAGAGCGCCAGCACCGCCGGGAACACCGAGAACACGCATCCCGCCCACCGCGCGCTCACCCGGTAGAGGGACGGCGCCAGCAGGGCCAGGACGAAACCGGAAAGGACAGCGACGATCATCGGAGCAGTTCCAGGTGCATGGTCAACGGGTCATGACGTGGACGGGTCATGACGTGGTCATGACGTCCAGACGCCGGCCGGATCGTACTTTCTTACGGCCAGGAGCTCGTCCCGGGACGGCTCCGGAGTCTGGGTGACGCCGGGCGCCGCCTTGAGCGGCCAATCCGTCTGGTCCTTGATCTCCTGCACCGTCACCCCGGGATGATACGACTCGATCTGCATCTCACGGGTCACGGGGTCGAACGAGAAGATGCCGAGACTGCTGATGGTGCGGCTCGGCCCGCCGCCGGGCAGGCCGCGTTCTTCGCGCCAGCCCGCGCCGTCGCCGTAGCCCGGGGAGGTGATGTACTGGACCCGCGGCACGAAACGCCGCCGTTCATGGTTCATGATGATGACGCACCGTCCGGCCAGGGTGGCGATGTCCGCGGCCCCGCCGCTGCCCGGCAGCCGCAGCCGTCTCCCCTCATCCCCGACCCAATGCGTATTGAGGTTGCCGTGGCAGTCCACCTCGGCGCCGCCGATGAAGCCCATTTCCACGCGGCCGCTCTGCAGCAGGCTCATGACCGCGATGAGACCACAGCAAAAGAGTGCGCCGGCCACGTTGGGCGGATCGCTCATGGTGAAGATCGGCTCCAGCGCGGGCCAGTCCCGGATCACGCCGCTCTCGAAGATGCCGATGGCCTTGGGAGCGTGCATTTCCTTGGCCACCGCGAATCCCAGCAGCGGAAGCCGCATTCCCACGAAGACGCGTTCACCGTCGCGAATCTCGCGGGCCGCTGCAATGACCATGAGCTCTCGCCGTGTATAGTCCATGGGGTCCGTAACGGGCGGGCCGTCATTCCTCCACCGCCACCATTTCACTCCCGGTAGCATCCCCGGCGACGCGATTCAATGGCCCTTCGACTTCGCTCCGCTGACGCTCCGCTACGCTCAGGACGAACGGTGTCCTTGGAAACCCCTTCCGTTCGTCCTGAGCGTAGCGGAGCGAAGTCGAAGGATGCCATTTCCCGAAGTCGAAGGATGCCATTTCCAATGGCAGAATCAGAGGTTCCTTGGAATGCCGCACTAGTACCCATAGCTGACCGGCGCCGCCATGTGGCCGCCGTCGGGCTTGAGGCGCGCCACCCGCTCGGTCCCGAGCCGCTCCATGTAGCCGTCGGGCCCGTCCACCCCCAGCACCCACTGATTCAGCCAGTCGTCGGATCCGGCCCGGTCCCGGGACTGGGCATGATAGGCGAAATAGAAATCGTCGTCGCGGCGGCTATAGCCCTGTGTGGGCGCCGGGTGGGAACCGAACGGGACGCAGGCCACCGCCGCCACCAGGAATCCGGGCACCAGCGTCCGGTTGGGATCGCTCAGGATCACCTCGTGCGGGACGATCTCCTCGCAGGTGAGCACCACCTTGCCGGCCGCCATGGCGGCATCCTGGGTGACGCCCAGATTGCCCCAGACGTGGGCGTTGCCCTCTTCGTCCGCCCGCTGGACGTGCAGGATGGCCACGTCCGGCTTCACCGCCCGCACCGCCAGCAGTTTCTCGTCAGTGAACGGACAGACCACGCCGGCGAACGAATCCTCTTCCCGGAAATCGCTGCCCATGAGCGTTCGCGTGGGCAAGAAAGGCACACCCATGGCCGCGGCCTTGAGGCCCAGGGCGATGGAGAAGTTGGAATGGTTGTCCACCGCCAGCGGCCCCGGCTCCTGCCGCTCCACCGCGCGGCGGAAGTTGTGCCCCAGCCCGGCGGCCACGTTGCCGACCCACGCGCCGCACACCCGCCTGGCGCAGCCCGCGCCGATGAGTTGGTCGAACTGCATGTCGGAAATGGTGGTCATCAGCGTGAGGTCGCGCTTTCGCTGACGGATGAGCTCGTAACCGGCGGCAAAAGGGATCAGCGACTCAAGGGCCGCCCCCATGAAGACGGACATGCCGTCCTCGACCTCCTCGGCAATGGCGTCTCGAAGGCTGCGGAGTTTCGGCATGGCAGAACTATCTAACCGTTTGCCCCTGGTGAAGCAAGTTGCCGTTTACGGGCGCGGGCGGGTTTCAAACCCGCCCCTACAACGGGCGCATCCGGCCGGCCGCGGAAAATCCCGTTCCCGACGAGAGCGCGACACCCGAGTGTCGGATTATGAGGCACAGGCCTCTCGTCGTCTGCAAGGCGCGATGAAGTGCCGGCACGGGCGGGTTTAAAACCCGCCCCTACGACGGACGCAGGCGGTCAGGGGCCAGGATAAACGCCGGGGCTCGGTCATGGGGTCGATTTCGTTGGTGTCGGTCGGATGCGGTAGTGTGGTGTCTCACAAATACGGTTACGAAGATGCGAGGGCATTTTGGTCGTCGGCAAGGCGCGATGACTTGTAGGGGCGGGTTTCAAACCCGCCCGTCCCCGTTTTGCCGGCGCGGCCGCAGTGATCCGGTTGGCCGGCGCAGTTTGACTGCCTGAAGCGGAGGTGGATATATAGCCGCTTGGAGGACTTCATGCGTTACGGATTTGTCATCGACCAAAACCGCTGCATCGGCTGTCACGCCTGTACCGTGGCCTGCAAGGACGAGCACGACGTGCCCCTGGGGGTCAACCGGACCTGGGTCAAGTACATCGAGAAGGGTGCGTTCCCCGCCACCAGCCGCCATTTTGCGGTGCTCCGGTGCAACCATTGCGACGACGCGCCGTGCATCGAGATCTGTCCCACGGTGGCGCTCTACCGGAGCCCCAACGGCATCGTCGACTTCGACAACGAACGATGCATCGGGTGCAAGTCGTGCATGCAGGCGTGCCCCTACGACGCCCTGTACATCGACCCCGACAACAATACCGCCGCCAAGTGCAACTTCTGCGCGCACCGGGTGGAGCTCGGGCTGCAGCCGGCCTGCGAGGTGGTGTGTCCCACCCAGGCCATTATGTCCGGCGACCTCGACGACCCGGACAGCCGCATCAGCCGCACCGTGGCCACCCAAAAGGTCTCCGTCAGAAAGCCCCACAAGGGCACCAACCCCAAGCTTTTCTACGTCGGCGTCGAGGAAGACGTGCTGCAGCCAACCATGACCGAAACCTCCGACACCCACTTGTGGGCTGACAAGTACCCCGGCGAGGATCTCTACGCCCTCTCCGCTTCCAGACACGGGGGCCCGGTTCCGGGCGGCGCGCGCGAGGTCTACGACGTGCCGCACCCGAGGCCCTGGGGGCCGAAGATCGCCGCCTATCTCTGGACCAAGTCCATCGGCTCCGGGGTGCTGCTGGTGGCGGCCTTGCTCATGATGCTCGGGGCGAGCCGGGGCGGGCCGTTGCTGAACATCGTGAGCCCGATTCTGGCGCTGGTCTTTACCGGGCTCACCACCGGCATCCTGATCTACGATCTCAAGCGGCCCGACCGCTTCTACTACCTGCTGACCAAGCCCAACCTGCGCTCATGGCTCGTGCTGGGCGGTTACATCCTGATGGCCTACTCCCTCGCCAGCGTCGTCTGGCTTGCCTACGGGACCGGGACCGGCAGCGTGCCTGTGTGGGTTATCGCCGCCTGCGGCATCCTCGGCATCGGCTCCGCGGGCTATTCCGCGTTTCTGTTCGCCCAGGCCAAGGGCCGCGACCTGTGGCAGAGCCCGCTCTTTCTCTGGCATCTGCTGGCCCAGGCCGTCGCCGCCGGGGCCGCCACCCTGATCCTGTTCGGCCTCGTGACGGGCCTCGATGGCCAGGTCATGGCGACCATCGGCACCATCCTCATGGTTTCACTGATCGTCACCGCGGGTCTGGTGCTGGGAGAGGTGGCGCTGACACCCATCAGCGAGGACGTGCGGCGCGCCACCGAGCTGCTCACCTGCGGTGCGCTCCGGGAGAAGTTCTGGGGCCTGTTCATGGCCGTGGGCATCCTTCTGCCGGTGATCTTTCTGGTGTGGGCCGGGGCACAGGAACAGGCCTCCTGGTTGCTGCACCCCCTGTCCGCGTTGCTGGCCCTCATCGGACTCTGGGCGTTCGAGTCCTTGTGGGTCGAGGCCGGGCAAGCCGTGCCGCTGAGCTAGTGTCGCGTCGCCGGCGCTCACGGCCGGCCATTTGGCGCCATGACGGACGCGGGCGGGTTTGAAACCCGCCCCTACGACAGCCACGCCCGATGCAGCAAGAAGGGACCCGTCGCAATGAAGAACGACATGCAACCTCTGAGCCCCGACGCCGCCAACCTCGAGCCGCCGCAGGGAGGACTCCAGAGCTATCCCCCTTCCGACCGCTGGTCGGATTGGACCGAATACGACGCGGCCGCGTGGCCCAGGCGGGTGGAGAAGCACTACGACCTGATCCCCACCATCTGCTTCAACTGCGAGGCGGGCTGCGGCCTGCTGGCCTACGTGGACAAGGAAACGCAGAAGATACGCAAGTTCGAGGGCAATCCGGAACATCCGGGCAGCCGCGGCCGGAACTGCGCCAAGGGCCCGGCCACCATCAACCAGGTGAATGACCCTGAACGCATCCTCTACCCCATGAAACGGGCGGGAAAGCGCGGCGGCGGCCAATGGGAACGCGTGACCTGGGACGAAGTGTTGGACGATCTGGCCGGAAGGATCCGGAAGGCCCTCGAGGAGGACCGCCGCAACGAGATCATGTACCACGTGGGGCGCCCCGGACATGAGCTCCTCTACCACCAGCGCATCATGCACGCCTGGGGCATCGACGCCCACAACAGCCACACCAACGTGTGCTCCGCCGGGGCCCGGGCCGGCTACGCGTTCTGGTGCGGCATCGACCGTCCCTCTCCCGATCATGCCAACGCGCGCTTCATGCTGATGCTGAGCTCGCACCTGGAGACCGGGCACTACTTCAACCCCCACGCCCAGCGCATCATCGAAGCCAAGGAGCGCGGCGCCAAGGTCTGCGTCATCGACACCCGGCTGTCCAACACCGCGTCCAAGGCCGACTACTGGATGCCCACCTGGCCCGGCACCGAAGCCGCGGTGCTGCTGGCCATGTGCAACGTGCTGCTCCAGGAAAGTCTCTACGACCGCGAGTTCGTGAGGAAGTGGGTCAACTGGGAGCAGTTCCTGCGCCAGGAACATCCGGACGAGCCCCAGACCTTCGAGCGGTTCGAAGAGATCCTCAAGACCCTCTACGGGCAGTACACGCCCGAGTTCGCCGCGGCCGAGTCCGGGGTGGACGCGGCCATGATCGTGGAGGTGGCCCACGAGGTGGCCCGGGCCGGCTCCGCGCTGTCCACCCACGTGTGGCGCAACGCCGCCGCGGGCAACCTGGGCGGCTGGGAAGTAGCCCGGGCGCTGGAGTTCCTGGTGGTGCTCATGGGCGCCGTGGGCACTCCCGGCGGCACCGCCCCCAACGCCTGGAACAAGTTCGTCCCCGCCCCGCCGATGATGCCGCCGCCGGCCAAGGAGTGGAACACGCTCATGTATCCGCCGGAATACCCGCTGGCGTTCTTCGAGATGAGCTTTCTGCTGCCGCACCTCATCAAGGAGGGCCGGGGTAAACTGGCCATGTATTTCACCCGGGTCTACAACCCGGTGTGGACCAACCCGGACGGCATGAGCTGGATCGAGATGCTGAGCGACGAGGCCAAGGTGGAGCGCCACGCCTGTCTCACGCCCACCTGGAGCGAGACCGCCTGGTTTGCGGACTACGTGCTGCCCATGGGCCTGGCGTCGGAGCGGCACGACCTCATGAGCCAGGAGACCCACTCGGCGCGCTGGATCGGTTTTCGCCAACCGGTGCTGCGGGTCGCCATGGAACGGCGGGGCAAGACCTTCGACACCACCTGGGAGGCCCATGTGGAAGCCGGGCTGGGGGAAGTGTGGGAAGAGGACGAGTTCTGGATCGAGCTGTCCTGGCGCATCGATCCCGACGGCTCCCTGGGTATCCGGAAATACTTCGAGTCGCCGTACCGGCCGGGCGAGAAGCTCACGGTGTCGGAGTACTACCAGTGGATGTTCGAGAACAGCGTGCCGGGCCTGCCGGAGGCCGCGGCCAAGGAAGAAATCTCGCCGCTGGAATACATGCGCAAGTACGGCGCCTTCCTGGTGGCCGAAAACATCTACAGCAGCCACGCCACCGAGCTCAAGGAGGCGGACGTGGCGGAAGCCGTGGTGGACCCGGTTACCAAGGTCGTCTCCAAGGGCGGCGCCGTGCTCGGCGTCGAGGTGGACGGCAAGGCCCAGGCCGGCTTCCCGACGCCCTCGCGGAAGCTCGAGTTCTATTCCGAGACCCTCAAGGACTGGAAGTGGCCCGAGCACCGGTTTCCCGGGTACATCAAGAGCCACGTCCACCCTTCCAATATCGACGTCGCCAAGGGGGAGATGCTGCTGCTGCCCACCTTCCGGCTGCCCACCCTCATTCACAGCCGCTCGGGCAACGCCAAGTGGCTCTACGAGATCTCGCACAAGAATCCGGTATGGCTGCATACCCGGGACGCCGAACGCCTCGGGGTCGTCACCGGGGACCTCGTCAAGGTCCACACCGAGATCGGCTATTTCGTGGACCGGGTCTGGGTCACCGAGGGGATCCGGCCCGGCGTGGTGGCGTGCTCGCATCACCTGGGGCGCTGGCGCCTGCAGGAGGAAACCGGCGGCGGCCATTTCGCCACGGCCCTGGTCAAGCTGGAGCAGGTGGAGCCCGGGCAGTGGATGATGCGACAGCTTCACGGCATTCAGCCTTTCGAGAGCGCCGACAAGGACTCCGGGCGGGTGTGGTGGCAGGAAGCCGGCGTCCACCAGAACCTGACCTTTCCGGTGCAGCCCGACAACATCAGCGGACAGCATTGCTGGCACCAGAAGGTGCGGGTGGAACGGCCCGGGGACGACGACCGCTACGGCGATATCTTCGTGGACACCAACAAATCCCACGAGGTGTACAAGCGCTGGCTCAAGCTGACCCGGCCGGCCCCGGGACCGGGGAATCTGCGCCGTCCGCTGTGGCTCTTGCGCGCCTACAAGCCGGCGCCGGAGGCCTACGAGTTCAAGCCGTGAGGTGCCGGGAACCGTGATGATCGGCCGGCGTTCCAAGCAGCGTCCTTCGACTTCGCTCGTCCTGAGCGTAGCGAGGCAGCCGAGCGAAGTCGAAGGGCTCAGGACGAACGGATAAGACATCTCATCCCCGTTCGTCCTGAGCCCTTCGACAGAGCTCAGGACAGGCGTAGAGAGTCCTGAGCCTGTCGAAGGACTCAGGACGAACGGTTGGGAAAACCCCTATCCCCGTTCGTCCTGAGCGTAGCGAGGCAGCCGAGCGAAGTCGAAGGACGCTGCTTTGATCGTTGAGAGTTTCCTCAAAGATATCAGGCCGTTCGCCTTGACAGGTGCCTCGCTTAACCGTTAAGAACGTCGGCTAATATCGGCTTTTGGGAGATAGGCCGATTCCTTCCCATGACACACTCGAGATCCACCTCAAACCACGAACCAGGAGCACCATGTGTTTGAAGCAATGGCCGATGGGCTGACCGCGCTGTTGAGCGTGGAACGGTTCTCTTTCATCACTTTCGGCGTCCTGGTGGGAATGGCGCTGGGGGCCATTCCCGGACTGGGGGGAGTCGTCGGCCTCGCCCTGCTGCTGCCGTTCACCTTTGACATGGATCCCACCGCGGCCATCGCGATGCTGGTAGCCTTGGCTGCCGTCCCGACGACCACCGACACCATACCTTCCGTGCTCTTTGCGGTGCCGGGAACCGTCGGTTCGCAGGCGACGATCCTGGACGGCCACCCCATGGCCCGGAAGGGCGAGGCGGGACGCGCCTTCGGCGCCGCCTATATGTCCTCCCTGCTGGGCGGCGTCATCGGCGCCATCATTCTCGGCCTGCTCATTCCCGTCCTGAAACCGCTGGTGCTGCTGTTCGCGGCACCAGAGCTCTTCTCCCTGGGCATCATGGGCATCTCCATGGTGGCCATCCTCAGCGGCCGGGTCCCCCTCAAGGGCATCGTTGCCGGGGGCATGGGACTGCTGATTTCCATGATCGGCATCGACAAGCAGGAAGGGCTGCTGCGGTGGACCTTCGATACGCTCTACCTGTTCGACGGTCTCAACATCATCGTGGTGAGCCTGGGAATCTTCGCGCTGCCCGAGCTCGCCGACATGGTGATCGAGGGCAAGCAGATCAGCAGCGTGCCCAAGCAGGCCATGAAAGGGGTGGGACACGGCATCCGGGACGTGTTCACCAACTGGTGGCTGATGCTCCGCTGCGCCTTTCTGGGAACCTGGGTCGGCATCATTCCGGGCCTGGGCTCGGCGGTGGTGGACTGGCTCGCCTACGGACACGCCAAATCCACCTGCAAGGACGCCGCCTTCACCTTCGGAACCGGCGACGTGCGCGGCGTCATCGCTCCCGAGAGCGCCAACAACGCCAAGCAGGGCGGCGCGCTGGTGCCCACGCTGGCCTTCGGCATTCCCGGCAGCGCGTCCATGGCGCTCCTGATCGGCGCCTTCATGATCCACGGCCTGCAACCGGGCCCGGACATGCTGAACAAGCACCTGGCTCTCACATACTCCATCGTGTGGAGCACGGCCATCGCCAACATCATGGCCACGGTCATCGCGCTGTGCTTCACCAACCAGCTTGCCAAGATCTCGTCGGTGCGGATCAACATCCTGGCGCCGCTGGTGACGGTGGTGGTGTTCCTGGCCGCCTATCAGGCCACCGCCAACATCTTCGATCTGGTCACCGTGCTGCTGTTCGGGCTGCTGGGATGGATCATGAAGCGGTGCGGCTGGCCGCGGCCGCCGCTGCTGCTGGGGTTCCTGCTGGGCGGGCTCATCGAGCGGTACCTCTTTATTTCCGTTCGCGCCTACGGCGCCGCGTTCCTCATCCGGCCGCTGGTGCTGGTGGTCCTGGCGGTCACCATCGTGACCATCTACTACAGCGTCAAGCAGGAACGGAAAGTCCGACAGCTCACGGGAGAATAGCCATGCGCGTCACACCCTCGCTCGTGTTCACGCTGTGCATCGCCGTAATCGCCGCCGGCATGGTCTACACCTCCAGGGACTGGCCGCTGGGGACCGGTTTGTTTCCCCGCTCCGTCGGCGTCCCGGTCCTGGTGATGTCGTTGATACAACTGATCATCGACGCCTACCGCAGCCTCAAGACATCCGGCGGCCAGGAGCGGGAAACCGGCGACCTCCAGGTCGACTGGACCATGTCCACGGCCGAGGTGGCGACCCGGGGCCTGACCTTTGCCGGATGGCTCCTGGGCATGTTCTTCGGCATCCTGCTGGTCGGCTTCTTCATCACGGTGCCGTTGTTCACCCTGCTGTATCTGAAGTACCAGGCCAAGGAAGGATGGGCGGTGACCCTAGGGTTCACCGCCGGCATGCTGGTGTTCTTCGTCGGCGTATTCGACCAGATCCTGCACATTCACTGGCTCGAGCCTGTCATTTCCGCACCCGAGTCGTTCCTCAAGGCGCTGATGCCCTGGCTGGGGTGACGCCTGCCTTCGACCGCCGATGCCCACCCGTCATTCCGGCGAAAGCCGGAATCCGGAAGGGAGGGGAAACAAAAGGGCGCCGGGGAAATCATTTTCCCCGGCGCCCCTTCGTTACAGCACCCCGGCAGTCCGGGCAGGTGCTACTTCTTCCCCTTGGGGTTGAAGATCTGCGCCACGATGGCCTTGTCTTCCGGTGAGGCGGCCAGCGAGTCCTTCCACATCTTCTGGAGGTCCGGGCCGTTCGTGGGGTTGACGGGCCGCTTGAGCTTCTTGGCCTCGGCCAGGAACTTCGCATCCTTCATGGTCGCATCGAAGGCCTTGCGCACGAGTGCCACACGCTCCGCCGGAACGCCCGGCGGCAGGGTGTAGGGACGTCCGTAGCGCGAGAGCAGGAAGGTGGCCCGCACCAGATTCTTCTGCTTCTCGGTTTTGGCCATGTCCTCGAGCAACGGCGCGTTGGGGAACTCGGGAGCCTTCTTCCCTTCCACCGTGCCGGTCTGGGCGAGCATGACGAGCTCCCCGGCCTTCCACATGTCGCCGAGCTGATCCAGGAACGACGAGGTCACGTTGCCGGAGGTATCCACCTCACCCTGCCGCAACGCCAGGCTGTACTGGCGCGCGCCGGGATAACCGAAGACGTAATCGAACAGCTTTTTGCCGCGCAGCTTCTCAAGGATGTTGCCCATGACGAACCCGCCGGACTGATTGCCGCTGATGCCAACCCTGGCAAGTTTGCCCGATTTCTCGATCTCGTCCAGCGACTTGAACCGATCCTTCCGGCTGTAGAAGAGGCCGTTCTCGATGACGATGACGCCGACGGCGTTCATCTTGTTGAAGTCGAACTGGCCGCCGCGGTGCTTGTCACCCACCACCTGCCAGTTCCACACCCCCCAGTTGAGCTGCTCCATGACGGTGCCGTCGCGCCTCGCCTTGTTGTAGAGATAGCTCGCCGCCCGGACACCGCCCGCTCCCGGCATGTTCTGCACGATGACCGTCGGGTTGCCGGGAATGTGCCGCCCGATATGGCGCGCCAGCATCCGCGAGTACGTGTCGTTGCCGCCGCCGGGCGAAGACGAGACGATCAGCCGGATTTTCTTGTCCTCGTAAAAGTCCGCCGCCCCTGCCGAGCCTGCTCCGAACAGGAGCAGCACGAGCACCACAAGACCCAATACAGCCTGCATTGTTACCTCCCAGCTTGAGAAATCTTCGAACCGTTTGCCACGCAGGAATCCTGCATCAAGCACCTGGAAAAGGCAAGATGGTACGACGGCAAGACGAATTCAAAAGGGCGCCGGGGATTGGATATCCCCGGCGCCCTTCGTTACAGCACCCCGGCTGTCCTGGCAGGTGCTACTACTTCCCCGCGGGGTTGAAGATCTGCTTCACGATGGCCTTGTCTTCCGGTGAGGCGGCAAGCGAATCCTTCCACATCTCCTGAAGGGCTGGGCCGCTCGTCGGTCTGACGGGCCGCTTGAGCTTCTTGGCCTCCGACCGGAACTTCGGATCGTTCATGGTGTCGTCGAAGGCCTTGCGCATAAGCGCCACGCGGTCCGCGGGGACTCCCGGCGGCAGGGCGTAGGGACGTCCGTAACGCGAGAGCAGGAAGGTGGCGCGCACCAGATTCTTCTGCTTCTCGGTCTTGGCCAGGGATTCGAGCAAAGGAGCGTTGGGAAACTCGGGGCTCTTCTTGCCTTCCACCGTGCCGGTCTGCGCGAGCATGACGAGTTCCCCGCCCTTCCACATGTCGCCGAGCTGATCGAGGAACGAAGAGGTCACGTTGCCGGAGACGTCCACCTCACCCTGGCGAAGGGCGAGACTGTACTGGCGGGCGCCGGGATAGCCGAACACGTACTCGAACAGCTTCTCGCCGCGCAACTTCTCCAGGATGTTCCCCAGTACGAACCCGCTGGACTGATTGCCGCTGATGCCGACCCTGGCCAGCTTGCCCGACTTCTTGATCTCATCCAGTGATGTGAAGCGGTCCTTGCGGCTGTAGATCAGGCCGTTCTCGATGACGATCACGCCGATGGCGTGCATCTTGTTGAAGTCGAATTGGCCGCGGGGATCGCCCACTACCTGCCAGTTCCAGACCCCCCAGTTGAGTTGCTCCATGACGGTGCCGTCCCGCCTGGCCTTCCTGGCAAGATAACTCGCCGCCCGAATGCCGCCGGCACCCGGCATGTTCTGCACGATAATCGTCGGGTTCCCGGGTATGTGTCTCCCGATATGGCGGGCGAGCAGCCGCGAGTATGTGTCGTTACCGCCGCCGGGCGAAGACGACACGATCAGACGGATTTTCTTGCCGTCGTAGAAGTCGGCCGCCCCTGCCGAACCTGCTCCGAACAGGAACAGCACGAGCAGCACAGAACCCAATATAGCCTGCATTATCACCTCCCAAGTGTTTTACCGATATCCGGAGATCCTCCGACGAGGCCCCGCCCGCTACGATGTGCAAAACGCTGCATCATCCAGGCTCACCGCCATGAACCGCGCATTATAAGGAGCCGCCGGTCTCCGTGTCAAACAACGGCGCCCGCTCAAACAAAAGGCGCCGGAAGCTTCCCGCTCCCGGCGCCTTTGCTCGCTGCGTTCCGGTCCAGCCCTACGATTCGCCGAATATATCCTTGAAGATGGCCAGGTTCTCGGGGGACGCGGAGAGGACATTCTTCCAGAGTTGCTGGAGTTCTGCGCCGGTGGACGGAACGACAATCCGCCTGATCCTCTTGGCCTCCGACAGGAACTTCGGGTCCTTCATGGTCGCGTCAAAGGCATCGCGCATGATCTTGACACGGTCCTTGGGCACACCAGGGGGAAGCGCATACGGACGGCCGTAGTGGGTGAGATCGAAGGTGACCTTTATCAACTCACGGTGAGCGTCGGTCTTGGCGTATTCCAACAACGTGGGCGTATCGGGGAAGTCTTTGGTCCTGCCCCCTTCGGGCGTCGGTGCCTGCGCCAGCATGGCGACCTTGCCGTCGTCCCACATGTCGCCGAGCTGATCGGCGAACGAGCCCGGGGTGTTTCCGGACGACTGGACCTCGCCCTGGCGAAACGCGAGACTGTACTGTCGCGCGCCGGGGTAACCGAAGACATAGTCGAAGACCTTCTTTCCCGCTAACTTTTCCATCACCTTGCCCATGGTATAGCCCAGGGATTGACGTCCGCTGTTTCCGCTGGTGAGCAGCTTCTTGGAAGCCAGCACCGACTTCCAATCAGGAAACTCAGCCTTGCGGGTGAAGAGGATGGCGCTCTCGATGGCGGCGACGCCGACGGCGTTGATCTTGTTAAAGTCGAATCGCGCACGCTTGGCGCCGATGACCTGGTGGAACCACACGCCCCAATTGATCTGCTCCAACACCGTGCCGTCCCGCTTGGCCTTCCGGTAAAGGTAGTCCGCGGCCATTATGCCGCCGGCACCGGGCATGTTCTGCACGACAAACGTGGGGTTCCCTGGAATATGCCTGGAGATATGTCGCGCAATGAGCCGCGAGTATGTGTCGTTACCCCCTCCGGGGCTTGAGGAAACGACCAAACGTACTCTCTTGCCCTTATAGAAATCATCGGCGGCATGGAGCGGCCCTGATATCATGACCGCCAGAAGCAAGGCGGTCATGGCCATGAATAGTCTCATCTGTACCTCCTGATACGGTTAGTTCGCTTACCGTCCGGCAAGCCTGCCTCGGGATATACCCAAGCCGTTTCCGAATCGCGGGATTATATGGGCGGCGCCCCGAGCCTGTCAAGCTTGGCTCGGTAGCGAGTATCGTGAAACCTGTGTCCTTCCGGTCCGCGCTGCTTGACAGGTACCGCCTTTTACAATAAGCGCTTCCCGTGGAGGAGCGGCGTTTATTCAGGACACCCGGCCACGCCTGAAAGGCCGATCATGGCAGAGATCGTTTTGGCGCTGGCGACTTCCCACACCCCTCAGTTGAGCGTCGCCGACTGGCGCCTGCTGCAGACCAAGGACGAAACCGACCCACGACTGGACTATCCGGCGCTGGTGGCGGCGGCGAGAGCCGACATCCACCGTGAGACCACGGCCGATAAATTCCGGGAACGGTATGAGGCGTGCCAGCACGCCCTGGGAGTGCTGGGCGACAAGCTGCGGGAAGCCGACCCGGACGTCATCATCACGTTGGGCGACGATCAGCACGAGCAGTTCCTGGACGACAATATGCCCACCTTCGCCATCTACCACGGGCCGGAGTTGCCCGTTCCCCCGCGCCAGGGAGCCATACCCAAGTGGAAGAAGGCCGAACAGCGGGGTTGGGCCGAGACGGCTCCGGTCTATGACAACCATACGGAATTGGCGGAATATCTCATCGGGTGGCTTTCGGATCACGAGTTCGACATCGCGCGAACCAACCGGTTACGAGAGGGTATCGGACACGCGTTCAGCTTCCTGTACCGGCGGATCCTGCCCGGGGGCACGCTGCCCATGGTCCCGGTGATGGTCAATACCTACTTTCCGCCGAATCAGCCCACGCCCGGGCGATGCTACGCCCTGGGACAATGCATCCGCGAGGCCATTGCGTCCTGGGATTCCGACGCCCGGGTGGCCGTCATGGCCTCCGGCGGCCTGAGCCACTTCGTGGTCGACGAGGACATCGACCGTCGCACCCTGAAAGCGCTGGCCGAGAAGGACGCGGACGCACTGCGCTCGCTGCCGCGGGAGAAGCTCCGGAGCGGTACCTCCGAGATCCTCAACTGGGTCGCCCTGGGAGGGGCCGCCGAGCCCATGGACATGACCCTGGTGGACTACGTCCCGGGATACCGGACCGCCGCCGGCACGGGTTGCGGCATGGGCTTCGCCTACTGGCGCTAGTGTCCTGACATCGAATTACGGATATGAATCTGCTGGTCCTTTTTGTCGTCGGCTGCGTTGCTCTTCCTCGCGTGGTGCCCGCCACTGCTCGTCATCGCGCCTTGCCGACAACAAAAATTCCTGCGCATCTCCATATGCGTAATTCGATGTCAGGACACTAGCGCTTTGCACGACGAGTGACGCGAGGAATCCATGACCGGTGAACAGGACATCGTCCAACGACTTTCACGGCTCGACACCTGCGCAATGGCTGCCGAGATCCGCAAGGGCCAATCCGTCAGCACCGTCATGGGCCTGACCTACGAGTCCATGCTCAAGGACGGAGGCAAGACATAAGCCTCCCTCACGACCCCACCGATTCGTCCTTCCGTCAGCAGGCCCCCGCGGTGCTGCTGATAGCGGTGATCTTCTTCCTGAACTTCACCGGGCGCGTCATCCTGGCACCCTTGCTGCCGATCGTAGAGGCGGACCTGGGGATCACTCACGCCCAGGCCGGCATGTTCTTCCTGTTCCTCTCCGCCGGGTACCTCACCGCCATGTCCGGAGCCGGGTATGTATCGGCCCGGTTGACGCACCACCGCACCATCGTGCTGTCCTTTGCCCTCCTGGGCCTGTCGACCCTGGGGGTGGCCGGAGCCTCCACCCTGGCAGGCATGCGTCTGGGGGTCTTCACCATGGGACTCGGCGCCGGGCTCTACCTGCCGTCGGCCATTGCCACCATCACGTCCCTGGTCACCCGCCCCCACTGGGGCAAGGCCATCTCCATCCACGAACTGGCGCCCAACACCAGCTTCGTCGCCGTACCGTTGCTGGCGGAGCTCCTGCTTCGAAGCCTGTCGTGGCGTTCCATCCTCTTCCGTTTCGCAATCGTCACCTTCCTGGCCGGCGGGCTTTACGCCGTCTTCGGCCGCGGCGGCAAGTTTGCCGGCGAGCCTCCCGCCCTGGCCGTCATCCGGCGGTTACTGAAGGATCCCATGCTGTGGATCGTTCTGCTGCTGTTCACCATGGGCGTCGCCATCACGCTGGGCGTCTTCACCATGCTTCCGCTCTACCTGGTCTCGGCCCGCGGCCTCGGGGAGGGTTGGGCCAACACCCTGGTGGGGCTCTCCCGGGGCGCCTGTCCGTTCCTGGCGCTGGCCGCGGGTTGGGCCGCTGACCGCTTCGGCGTCCGCCGCACCCTGGCGGTGACCCTGGCCCTGAGCGGCATCACCACGGCGCTGATAGGGCTCGTGCCGGATCCCTGGCTGGCGGTGGCGGTCTTCATCCAGCCGTCGGTGGCGGTGGGCTTCTTCCCCGCGGGATTCACCGCCCTCTCGACCCTGGGCGACGCTCAGACCCGCGGCACGGCCGTATCCCTGGTGGTGCCCATCGCCTTCGTCATCGGCGGCGGGGTGACTCCATGGTTGCTGGGCCTGAGCGGCGACCTGGGCGCCTTCGACCTCGGTTTCGTGGGGGTCGGCGTTTTCACGCTGACGGGGGCCGGAGTGGCATTGCTCTACAGGCCCCGACACGGGGCGTGATACCGGGCGGCATTCCATGTTTACCTGATGGCCTTGGAGCATCTTGACATAATGTATGACCAGCATCATGATGACGCCATGAGGACGACGCTGACTATAGACGATGACATTGCGGACTACTTGAAGGCGCAAAGCCGGCTTCATGACAAGCCGTTCAAGCAAGTGGTAAACGACGTGTTGCGACGCGGTATGGCGCCCCACTCCCGAAGAAGCGGACCGCCCCGATTCCGTATCGTTCCCAACAACAGCGGACTGGCTCCCGGCATCGACTCACGGAGGCTCAATCAGCTCAACGACCAACTTCAAGCCGAGGAGTTCGCCGGCCGAGGCACGCGTTGATCATCCCGGACATCAACCTGCTGGTCTACGCCTACAACAAACGTGCGCCTGATCACGTCGCCGCCAGAGGCTGGTGGGAAGGTTTGGTCAATGGCTTGGAACCGATCGGCGTGCCTTGGGTAGTATCGACCGGGTTCGTGAGACTGATGACCAATCCAAGTGTACTTGCCTCCCCGGTCCCACCCTCGGCGGCGATTGGGCATGTCAGGGGCTGGTTCCAATACCCACACGTCACGCCGGTCAACCCAAGCGCCGAGCACCTGGACCATTTACAGCGAAATCTGGTTGCCGCTGGAGTCGGTGCCGCTCTCGTTTCCGACGCCCACATCGCGGCGTTGGCGATGGAGTATCAGGCGGAGGTGCATTCGAACGATACGGACTTCGGCCGCTTTCCCGGCCTACGCTGGCGCAATCCGCTTTCATGAAGGGACGACAACACCATGAACCAACACACCGGATACAAACGCGACGAAGCCGTGGAGCAGCCGCCCTACCTCCATCCGGAGTATCGCTCGACGGTGCTGAGGGCGCCCACGCGCCCGCTGTTACCGTTGCCCCACACGCTGTCGGAGATCACCGGCCCGGTGTACGGGCATGAGAAGGTCGGACCCATGGACCACGATCTGACCCGGCAGTATGACGGGGAGCCGCTGGGAGAGCGGATCATCGTCCTCGGCCGGGTCATGGACTCCGACGGCAGGCCGTTGCCGGACGCGCTCATGGAGATCTGGCAGGCCAACTCGGCCGGACGGTACCGCCACGACATCGACAACCACCCTGCCCCGCTCGACCCCAACTTCAGCGGCGGCGGCCGGTGCACCACCGACGCGGCCGGGCGGTATCGGTTCGTCACCATCAAGCCCGCCGCGTATCCGTGGGGCAACGACGCCAACGCCTGGCGGCCGGCGCACATTCACTTCTCGCTCTTCGGCACCGCCTTCGTCACACGGCTGATCACGCAGATGTATTTTCCGGGAGATCCGCTGCTCGCCTGCGACCCGATCTTCAACTCCATTCCCGACGCAGACGCGAGGGAACGGCTGGTGGCCCGGCTCGACCTCGGCAACACGGAACCCGAATGGGCCTTGGCCTACGAGTTCGACATCGTCCTGCGGGGCAGGGACGGTACCCCCATGGAGGGTTGAGGGAATGCCAGCGCAGCGCGGAACCACGCCTTCCCAGACCATCGGTCCGTTTCACCGCATCATGGTGCCGTGGGAAAGCGGCGCCAACCTGGTAGCGCCGGAGGATCCGAGCGCCATCCGGATTCAGGGACGCCTCTTCGACGGCGCGGGAAAGCCCGTGGACGACTCCGTCATCGAAGTCTGGCAGGCCAACGTCCACGGCCGCTACGCCCATACCGAGGACACGCGGGAAGTGCCGCTGGTGGCAGGATTCGACGGCTTCGGCCGGGCCATCACCGACGGCCAGGGCCGTTTCGCCATCGTCACGGTCAAGCCGGGATGCGTCCCCGGATCCGGAGAGACCGTGCAGGCGCCGCACATCTCCTTGTCCGTGTTTGCGCGGGGGCTACTGAAGCACCTGGTGACGCGGATCTATTTCGCGGATGAGACCGGAGCCAACGGGGAAGACCCCGTGCTGCAATCCATCGAAGATGCCGGCCGGCGCGAGACGCTGCTGGCGGTCAGGTGCAAAGACGGCGAGACGCCGCCCGTTTACGAGTTCGACATCCACCTGCAGGGTCCACGCGAGACGGTCTTCTTCGACGTCTAGTGTGGTGTCTCACAAATACGCTTATGAATCTGCGGGTCCTTTTGGCCGTCGGCTGCGTTGCTCTTCCTCGCGTGGTAACCGCCACACGGGCGGGTTTGAAACCCGCCCCTACAAGTCATCGCGCCTTGCCGACAACCAAAATCCCCTCGCATCTTCATAACCGTATTTGTGAGACACCACACTAGCCGATCCACGAGGAATGGCCGGCGAACGCGTCAGCTCTTCTTGTCCATTGCCGCCCGCTGATCCACGGCGGTGTCGGCGTACCCGGGCTCTACCAGCGCGTTGATGATGTAGCGCCCGCCCTTGCCCACCACCTTTGCGCCGCGTTCCAGCGCGGCGGCCAGGTCCTCGGACGTGGACACCGGCGCCTCGCCGTCGAACCCTTGCGCCTTGCCCATGGCGACGAGGTCCACCGGCGGGTCATCCAGCCGCTGCCCGATCCAGCGGTTCTGCACCGGCCGCTTGCGCATCACCGCCACCCGCTCCTGGTGCATTTCGTCGTTGTAGTAGGAACGATTGTCCGCGATGACCACGAGCAGAGGCAGATCCATGTGCGTGGCGGTCCAGAGGGCGTTGCAGCCCATCAGATAGTCGCCGTCGCCCAGCACCCCCATCACCAGCCGGCCTTTGCCCTTGAGCGCCAGCGCCGTGCCCACCGCATGACCGGGTCCGCTGCCCACGGCGCCGCCGCCGTCGTTGCCCATGAAAGACAGCGGGCCGTCAAACTCGGCCCCTTCGCCGGGCCAGCCGATGGGCAGGCGCGCATAGGTGACGGGCTTGCCCCGGGTAAACTCCCGCACCGTCAGCGCCATGTCCATGAGCGTCATGGGGACGCCCTCCCTGGGCCGCGCCTTGCCGGTGGGCGTGCGGGTCCAGTGGGTGATGCTCTTCAAACCCGCCGAGGCGGGGCGCTTGCGGCCGAAACCGTCCAGAAGCTGCTCCACGAAGGTGTCCGGGCACGCCGCCACCGGGATGTCCACCGCCGGAAGCGCCTGATGGTCCATGCTCCATCCGTTGGTTCGGTAGGTGTCCATGGAGCAGTGGATGATGGTCTTGTCGGCAGGTGACTGGGTTTGCGATGACCCCAGGCACCCACGCAGGTAGCCCGCCAGGTCCAGCCAGTCGAGGCTGAGGATGGCATCGGCCTTCTTGACCAGCGCGGTGGCCTGCTTGGACGGCCGCAGTCCGGGCGCGGCCAGATGCAACGGGTGGGTGGTGGGGAACGATGACGGATCGTTGGAGCTCGTCAACACCGGCGCGTTCAGCGCCTCGGCGAGCTGAACCCGACGCTCCCAATCCCCTTTGTCGCGGGACATGCGTCCCATGAGGATGATGGGGAACTTGGCCTTCTTGAGCAGCGCCCGCGCCCGCTTCAAGCTGGCCGGCGACGCGCAGGGAGGGTCTGCCGGAGCGAACCGGGCCGCGTCCGGAATCAGTATCTCCTCCTTGAGCGGCTCCTCTTGAAGGCCCACGTCGAGGCAGACGTACACCGGGCCGAAGGGCGCCGTCCGTGCTATCTGGTTCGCCCGCAGCACGGATTCCACCGCCGCCGCCGGCGAGGCCGGCTGGTCGTCCCACTTGGTATAGTGTCGAATGATCGCGCCCTGGTCCTTGGCGGTATGGATCCAGTCGATCCACGGGCGCCGCTTGTCAGCGTCCACCGGGCCCGTGGCGCCGAAGATCACCATGGGGGTCCGGTCGCACCACGCATTGAAGATGGTCATGGTGGCGTGCATCAGGCCCACGTTGGAGTGCAGCGCCACCGCCATGGGCTCGTCCGTGGCCTTGCCGTAGCCGTCGGCAATGGAGACCGAGTGCTCCTCGTGCAGGCAGGTGACCATCTGCGGGTTTTCGTTACCCAGAAAGTTCACCAGACTGTCGTGAAAACCCCGGTAGCTCGCCCCCGGAACCAGGGCGATGTACTTGAGGTCCAGTTTGCGGGTAACCGCCGCCACCACGTCGCTGCCCCAACGCATTTTCGGGCTGCCGAGATTTGCGGGCCGATGTTTTTGCGCGGTGCTGTTGTTGCGTATTGCCACTATGTGTTCCCCCTTGGATGTTTGCTGATATGCGCCCTGCATCATCGGCCTTTGGCCGTGACGTTGTCAAGGCGTGCTACTCGGCGCTCCTGCCGGAGCCCGGGTCAAGCCCGGGTTGACCGGAAAGAGTGGCCTGCCGGTCCGTCACGCCGGGGGCCAAACCTTCTTCCCGGAGGAGGTTCTTCTGCACCTTCGAGCTCGGCGTTTTCGGCAGACCCTGCCGGTAGTCGAGATAGCGCGGGACCTTGAACGGCGCCAGGTGCTCGGCGCAGAACTCCCAGAGCCGCTCCGGTGGAAGGTCCTTCGGGAAAGCCCCCTCGCCCAGCACGATACACGCCTTGACCTCTTCCTGGCGGATGGGATCGGCCACCGCCACCACCGCGGACTCGGCGATGAGCGGGTGGGAGTTCAGGACCCGCTCCACCTCTGCCGAGGCGATGTTCTCACCGCCGCGCTTGATCATGTCCTTCTTGCGGTCGACGAAATAGAGGAAGCCGTCCTCGTCCAGGTAGCCGAGATCGCCGGTGTGGAGCCATCCGTCCCGGAGGGCCGCGGCGGTGGCCTCCGGGTTCTTGTAGTAGCCCATCATCACCGCCGGGCTTTGCTTCACGATCTCACCGAGCTCCCCGGGGCCGCAGCTCTCCCCTTCCTCGTTGCAGATGCGCAACCGGTGCACTTCCGGGGCGATGGCCACGCCGCAACTCCCGAGCTTCCGTCCGGACGTCTCCAACGGACCGAGAACGCTCAGCAGGTCTTCGGTGAGACTGTACGACGGGATGGCGGCAACGTCGAAACGCCGTTCGAACTCCAAGTGGACGTCCGGGGGCAGCAGTGCCACCGCCTGCCGCAACGACGTGTCCGCATCCGAGGGATCCAGCGGCAGGTTCAGCAGGATCCGCGGAATCGTCTGCATGATGCTCGACGTCGTAACGCCGTGGGTCTTGACCTCATCCCAAAAACGGGAGGCACTGAACCGCTCCTTGAGCACCACCACCCCGCCCACCGACATCATCGCGATGGTCATGTGGCACAGGGCGTTCACGTGGAACAGCGGCATCACCACCAGCACCCGGTCGTCCTCCGTCCATCCCAGCGCCCGCGCCCGGTGGCTGGGGGCGAAAGCGAATGCGTAGTGCTTCAGCATGACGCCCTTGGGGCGATCGGTGGTACCGGACGTGTAGATGATGGAAGCCATGTCCTCCGGCGACACGTTCGCAGGCTCCGGCGCTCCGCCGGTTGCCCCGATGAACTCGTCCCACCGCATCACGTCGCTCCCGTTACCGGAATCGAGCGTAACCACATGTTCCAGTTCGGGACAGTCACCGCGGATGCCCTCGATCACCGGCAGGAACGCATCCGTGGTCAGCAGGCAGCGCGCCTCGGAGTGGGCCAGAAGATACTGCAACTCGCCCGCCGTCTGCGCCGTGTTGAGCGGAACGAACACTCCGCCGGTGCGGGCCATGGCGAACACCGTCCAGAGGAACTCCGGGCAATTGGGCAGCAGAATCGCGACCTTCTGTCCCGGCCGGAGGGGCAGCGCCGCGAACGCGTGCGCCACCGTCTCCACCTCCGCGGCGAACTCGGCATAGCTCCAGCACCGATCCCCGTGGAGGAGACAGGGAGCGTCGGTGCGTCTTTCCACCCGATCGGAAAGCAGCTCACGTATGGTCTGGTAAGCCGGCATGGATCGGCCTGACCATAGATGAAGGCCGCCGCTGTTTCAATTGCGAGCCGCGCCGGACCGGGCGACGTGAGAAGGGGACGGATTGGGGTTTGCCGGAGCATCTTGACACTCCGACGCGTACGCTGTTTACACCACTACATGCACTGGCCATGCACTGGCCTGAGAATGCCTGCCGCTTGAAAGGATGCCCATGGACGAATCGTTGAAGACACTCCGCCGCAAGATAGCGCTGGGCACCCGTATCCTGGCCAGCCAGGGATGCCTCGGCGACATACTGGGGCACCTGTCGGCGCGGATTCCGGGCACCGACCAGATGTTCATGCGCTTGCTCGGCGACGAAGAAAAAGGGTTGCTCTACTCCGACGTGCGCCACGTGCGCCGGCTGGGCTTCGACCGCACGGTGGAGCAGGTGGACGGGTACCGGGTACCGCTGGAGCTGCCGATCCACGGCGAGCTCTACAAGGCGCGCCCGGACGCCCAGGTCGTCCTCCACGCCCATCCCTACCACTGTCTCGTGGCCACCATCGCAGGCCTGGAGCTGCGGCCCATCTACGGCTCCTACGACCCTCTGAGCCTCGGTGCCGCCATTCAGGGGATCCCCGTCTATCCGAGATCAGTGCTCATCGACAGCCCGGAGCTGGCCGCGGACTTCATGGCCGTCATGGGCGACCGGGACTGCTGTCTCATGCGCGGGCACGGCCTCACGGTCATCGGACCCACGGTGGAAGCCGTGACCCTGCTGGCCCTCCGCCTGGAGATGCTGGCGAAGATCACACTGGACGCCACCCGCGCCGGCGGCGGTCCGCCGGCGACGCTTCCCCAGGCGGACCTCGACGCCTTCGCCTTCGTGTTGGAAGGGGGCCTCCAGGCCGCCGTGTTGAAAGTCTACGAGTGGACCTGGAATCACTACACTCAACGCGTCGCCGATACGGTGGGATTGCCGGCCGAGGACCCCTAGCAGGCTGTGTCAAAACGCCACCCCAGTGAAGCACAGACCCCCGAAATCGTCATTCCCGCGAAAGCGGGAATCCAGGTGGGGTGGAGCGGGGAAACGCCGCGTAGGGACCCCTCCAGGACCCCTGGATTCCCGCTTTCGCGGGAATGACGGATTGGCCTTTCGTGCCCCGAAGTTAGGGTTTTGACACAGCCTGCTAGTGTTGCGTTCCGCAAATACGTTGACGAATATGCTGGTCCTTCTCGCCGTCGGCTGCGTTGCTCTTCCTCGCGTGGTGGCTGCGGCACGGGCGGGTTTGAAACCCGCCCCTACAAGTCATCGCGCCTTGCCGACAACAAAATATCCTGCGCAACTTATCGCAGGATTTTGCGGGACGCGGCACTAGCCTTTGTAAATGCACAAGACGCGCGTTGGAAGGCACGACCGATGTAGGGGCGGGTTTCAAACCCGCCCGTGCCGCAGCCACGAGAGGAAGAGCCGGTCACGACGACGCCGTGTCTTCCAGCAGCAGCAGGCCCATGCCGGTCAACATCGGGGCGTAGTAGTTCTGGTGCACCAGCCTCACCTCAGGGGACATCGCGCCGCGCATGCCCAGCCACATGATCATCTCCACCGCCTCGGCGCCGCCCTGCACCATGTACTCGTGGTGGGACAGCGCCGCCAACTCCTCCGGCCCGTTGACGATGCGCTCCATGAAGCGCCGGTCCCATTCCTCGTTCCGGAAGCCGAAACGCTCGCCGTGGAGCTGGTGCGACAATCCGCCGGTGCCGAGCACGGCCACACGGATGTCCCGCGGGTAGCTCTCCACCGCCTTGCGCAACGCCTGTCCGAGCTTCCACAGCCGGCGCGCCGTGGGCAGCGGGTGTTGCACCACGTTGACCGCCACCGGCAGCACCTTGATGTCCCACCGGGGCTCGTTGGCCCAGAGCAGCGGCAACGGCGTGAGCAGACCGTGGTCCACGGACAGCTCCTGGCACACGGTCATGTCGAACTCGCTCTCCCGGATCAGCGACTCGGCCACGTGCCAGGAGAACTCGGGATCACCGGGAACCGGCTGTAGCGGGCGCGGACCCCACCCTTCATCGCCCGGCGGATAGCTGTCGGCCACGCCCATGGCGAAGGTGGGATACTTGTCGAAGAAGAAGTCCGTGCCGTGATCGTTGTAGATGAAGATGGCCACGTCGATGCGGGCCTCCCGGAGCCATTCCATGGCCGGCCGGTAGCCGTCGAACAAGGGTTTCCATTCAGGAGCTTCCTGCTTGCCCTGGTCGAACGCCGCGCCCACCGCGGGCACGTGCGACGATCCGATTCCTGCGACGATCCTGCCCATGCTACCTGGCCCCCTGGATGTTTCTCGTGCCGAGGAACTCCTCGAGCGTCTGCCCGCGGAACCCCGCGCCGATGTGCTGCAGGCTGTCGCCCGTCACCGAGCCGATCTTGTACATGACAAAGATGTTGGCGCCGCCTTCGCGGGCCAACGCCAGCCAGTCCTTCTCGTGTATCCAGCGCTTCTCCCGGTCGGTAAGGCCGAAGCGGTCCATCAGCGCCTCCGCATCCTCCTTGAAAGCCGCGCGGTTCTCGGCCTTGTTCAGGGAGAAGAAGAACTTGTTCAGACGATAGCCCTTGCGTGACAGGGCTCCGTCGAACACGTACGTGCCGTCGATTTTCTCCGCGTCTTCCCGGGACTGGCTCATGGCCGTTTCCTCCAGCAACAGGCTGTGTCGTACCTGTGAAACGCCGAGCATAAGATGATTCGAAAACCCGGTCAACTCGGCTTCCGTTGACGGATCATCGATTTGACACGCCGACGGCCCGGTTGCTAGTGTCCAGCGTGGCGCACCGGTGGTGACTACACCACTCTGGTGGGTGAGTACACCAACCTGACGACCACCCCCAACCCATGGAGACCTCCAATATGCCGGGACCTCATTTCGAAGACGTGGCCGTGGCCAACGGAGCCGAAGCCTTTCTGGCCCAGATCAACGCCAATCCGGATGTGGACTACATTTTCGCCAACACCGGGACGGACCACGGCCCGATCCTCGAGGCCCTGGCCAAGATGCACCGTAGCGAGTCCAAGGGCGCGGAGATCATCGTGGTGCCCCACGAGCAGGCGGCGGTGTCCATGGCCCACGGCTACTACTGCGCCTCGGGCAAGCCGCAGGTGGTGCTGGTGCACACTCTGCCCGGGACCGCCAACGGCCTCGGCGGGCTCATGAACGCCAAGGCGTGCCAGGTGCCCATGCTGTTCGTGGCGGGAAGGACCCCGGTGACCGAGGGCGAGGTGGCGGGGGGCAAGAGCCGGCACATCCACTGGCGCCAGGAGTCCCGTGACCAGGGCGCCATCGTACGCGAGTTCGTCAAGTGGGATTTCGAGAACCGCGCCAACGAGCAGCTCGGCACCATCGTGCCCCGGGCCTTCAAGATCGCCATGGCGGAACCCAGGGGCCCGGTGTACCTGTCGCTGCCACGGGAATGGCTGTACGAGTCCATGGAGACCACCCGGGTGTCGGCGGACGTGTTCAAGCCGCCCAGCAAGTACCAGACGCCCGTGGGGGACCTTCAGGAGGCGGCGGAAATTCTCATGGGTGCCGCCAACCCGGTGATCTTGACGCGCTACCTCGGGAAGACCCCCGCCGCGGTCAAGCCGCTGGTGGAGCTGGCGGACCTGCTGGCCATTCCGGTGGTCCAGCACCCGCAGTCGCCGTACATGAACTTTCCGTCGAGCCACCCATGTCATGCCGGTCACGACATCGACGCCCACATCAAACGGGCGGACGTGGTCTTTCTCATCGACATCGACGTCCCGTGGACGCCGGCCAACCGGGACAAGCTCCTTCCGGAAGCCGTGGTGCTGCAACTGGAGATAGACCCGCTGTTCTCCTCTATTCCGGTCTGGGGCTTTCCGGTGGATCACGCCATGACCGGGTCTTCCGACGTGACCCTGCCGGTGCTCAACGGCCTGATCCGGCAAGGGCTCGACGGCTCGGACGCGCTCCGGAAGGCCGTGGAGGAGCGACGGAAACGGGTCAGGGCCGCGCACGATCAGGGGCAGGCGGAGCTCGCCGCACGGATCGAGAAGGTGAAGGGCGAACGGCCCATCCATCCCCTGTGGGTGTCGCAGTGCATCGCGGACGTGATGGACGAGAAAACCATCGTGGTGGGAGAGGCCGTGACCTCGCCCCTGGGGCCGGTGCTGGGGCTGGAACGGCCGGGTTCGTTCTTCGACCAGGCGCCCTCCGGCCATCTCGGGTGGGGGATGGGAGCAGCCATCGGAGCCAAGCTGGCGGCGCCCGACCACACGGTCATCGCCGCGGAGGGGGATGGCTCCTACATGTTCTGCGTCCCCACCGCGTGTCACTTCACCGCGCAGAAATACCAGATCCCGTTCCTCACGGTGATCTACAACAACCAGGCCTGGAACGCGACGCTCAGCACCGTCCGTGAGCTGTACCCCGACGGAGTCGCCCACCAGACCCGGAACTTTCCGGGCACCGACCTGACGCCGTCGCCGCAGTTCGAGATGATCGCCCAGGCGTGCGGCGCTCACGCGGAGCGGGTGGACGATCCCACGGAACTGCCGGCGGCGCTGGAGCGCGGCCTCAAGGCTGTCAAGGAAGAAGGGCGCCAGGCCCTGGTCAACGTCATCTGCCGCAATCCGGCCGGCTGAGCCGCCTCATCCGCCGGAAGTTTGCGGACCCTCCGGTTTCGCGTCTACAATGATGACGGTGGAACCGGCGCAATCGAGGGAACTACCGAAGCCCGGACCGGGATCAGGCCCGGGCACTTTTTGATGCCGGTCTGTCAGGAGGAAACCATGGTTTGCAGAATTTTGTGGGGCAAGCTTCGACCCGAGAAATGGGACGAATACGAGCGGTTCTACAACGAGGTGGTGGTTCCGGGCACGGCGAAAATGCCGGGGTTCCGCGGACGTCAACTGCTCCGAAGCTCCGAAAACCCGGACGAGGGAATCTCTCTCACCTTCTGGGAGACGACAAAGGAAATGGAGCAATACGTCGCGAGCGAGACCCGGGCCAACATCGCCAAGGGAGCCGAGAACATGTACACCGGCGAGTACTGGGTCAAGGACTTCGAGGTGAAGTCGCTGTCACTCCTGTCGCTGGGCAACGTGTGACCCACCCTCCCGGACAAGCGGCGCGCGCGGCAACTCGAAGGCGTGGTGGAAGATGAAACGCATCGGCCTGATATCACCCAACATGAGTGAAGAGGTGCTTGCCGACGTCTACCGGATCCTGCCGCCGGACATCACGGTGGAGGGCCGCGGACTCCGGGTGCGCGAATTCACGGACCAGGAGTTCGCCCGGGCGGAAAGTGAGTTTTTCGGCCTGGTCAGGGAGCTGACAGAGTTTCCTCTCGACTTCCTCATGGTCACCGGCGAGCTGTTCCTGTCCTACAAGGGCCCCGGCTCGGATCGCCAGATCCTGTCGGCCGTGGGGGAGGTCACGCCGGTTCCCGCCTCCACGGTACTGACCTCGGTGGTGGACGCCTGTCGGGAGTTGGGGCTGAAACGCGTGGTGATGGCATCCCCTTTTCCGGCGGACCAGGACGCCCGGCTGGTCCGTTTTCTCGAGTACGACGAGATCCATGTCACCGCCTACCGGGGTCTGGCATACGAAAACTCCAGGGTCATATGGGACCTGCCGCCGGAGTCGGGGCTGGATGTGGCGCGTCCGCTGCTGAAGGACAACCCGGATGTCGACGGCCTCTACATGCCCTGCAACAAGTGGCGGATCACACCCATCATCGATCAATTGGAGCAGGAGTTCGGCAAGCCGGTGGTGACCAACACCCAGGCGTGGATCTGGACGGCGCTCAAAGCGATGAAACTGGACCAACCGGTGGAGGGATACGGCAGGCTGCTCGCTCGGCTTTGACGTGGCCCTCATGCAAGAGTCCGGGGGGTCGTCACACGGTGATCAGTGGCGTAATGGAAACGGTCGTGCCGCTTGACAAGCAAAATGGCATATGCCTAAACATATGCCAATGGAGATAACCATGATTCCGGAACGGCATGTCAAGCTATTCAAGAACGGGCGTAACCAAGCGATAAGAATCCCTCGAGAGTTCGAACTTCCCGGCAGCGAGGCCGTCATGCGTAAGGAAGGACAACGACTGATCATCGAGCCTGTCGAGCCGAAGTCCCTGCTGGCCGTGCTCGCCGCACTCCAGCCGCTTGACGAGGAATTTCCGCCAGTCCCCGAACTGCCCGTCAAACCCGTCGAACTTTGATGGGTTACCTTCTGGATACCAACATCGTCTCGGACTTGGTGCGCAATCCGGGAGGCCGCGTTGCTCAACGCATTCGCAAAGTCGGCGAAGCGCAGGTCTGTACCAGCATCATTGTCGCCGCGGAGCTCCGTTATGGGGCGGCGAAGAAGGGATCGGCCCGGCTTTCGGAGCAGCTTGACACAATCCTTCGTAGCCTTGAGGTTCTGGCCTTTGAAGCGCCGGCGGACAGCATCTATGGACTGTTGCGCGCACGTCTTGAACGAACGGGTCAAGTGATAGGTGGCAATGATCTCCTCATCGCCGCTCAAGGGATTGCCCTGGCCCATACCATCGTCACCGCCAATGAACGCGAGTTTGGCCGCATCCACGACCTCCGAATCGAAAACTGGCTGGCAGGTTAACCCGGGGCCTGTATCCACGGCAACTTGAACTCACAGTCCACTCATCCCGTCACGTCGCTGTTATCGTAGAACTCATTGATGTAGGTTTCGGGCAAGCACGAGGGGTCGGCATAGGGAGACCCCGTCGCGCCGGTTCCCACGACCTCCTCTGGCCCGAAGGGCCCTTACTTGATCCACTCCGGCCAGAAATACGACACCGGCGCCAGCCAGTAGCTTCGCGGATCCTGTTCCGATCCGCACCGTTCCTCCGCCAGATCCACACGCCACGTGCCCCGACAACCCTCCCGTGCGCACACGGCCGCGATCGCCGCGTCGCGCTGGTGATCGTCATTGCCCCACACGTTGTGGATGCCGAAGCGCTCTGCGATAGCCCCCTCCTCCAGCCCGAGCGCCTGCAAGAGCGCCTTGGGGTGCGACTCCGTAATCGGCACGCCGGGAAACGCCTCCCTCACCCGCGATGCCAGCAACGCGCCGGCGGCGAGCGCCGCGCCCCGCAGCGAGTTCACCGATTGCACGGTCCCCGAATGTATGCCGTACGCCTCCCTGAGCCTTCTGTCCGCGCGGCGGCCTCCGCCCGCGGCCCCCGACCACCACAGCGGCGCGTCGATGCCAACGCCGAGCGGCGTCCCGGCTTCACAGATCCAGTTCACAGCTTCATCCACCGACGAAACCGTCTTGCAGCGAGTATTCCCCGCCTCGTCGACGAGCGCCACCCCGAAGGCGTTGATCCCGCCCGGATCGGCGCCGACCCATACTCCGCCCATGTTGCTCCTCCATGTACACAGCCGTCCACCGGCCCGGTGAACCGGAATCCCCCGCCCGGCACCGTCCAGACGTCGCATGGTGTTCCATCTCACCACAGGTCGCCCGGTACACCTCGGCCTGCCGCCCCCCTTGCCTAGGTAGGCCGCAGCTATTTCAATCCCAGCATGGCCGAGTTCATGGGAGATCGTGAGCCGCGCCTCCCTTCCGATCCGCTGCCTCGTTCTATAGTCTGTGCATGGGAGCACGGCGCAGGCTCCTAGACAACATTCTCCTTCAGCCAGCCGTCGAGGGCGTCGATCATGAAGGCCTCGCAGCCGGCGTAGAAGTGATTGGCGCCGGGCACGATTATGCAGGTGCAGTGTCCGGGGCCCGCCGCTTCGTTGAGTTCGTGGGCGTATTCACGGAAATAGGCGGCCTCGATCTCTCCCGCGGTCACCAGTAGCGGACAGCCCAGCCTTGCGGCATGCGGGCGCACGTCGTTGGTCTCGTGGCGGCCGTACTTGCTGACGTAGGTCCTGTAGGTGAACAGTCCGGTGGCGCCGCTGGCGGGCGCCCACAGGAACTCCTCTCCCTGCCCTTCCGCTACCCGGCTCTCCGCGCTCGCCATGCGCGCCTCGAACTCCGGATCCTCCCCGACGCGGGCGGAATAGAACTGCTTGGGCGCGGAACAGGAAATAACCCCGACGACGTCGTCGCGCCTGCGGGTGCCCTGGTAGTAGAGGGACTTGACCGAGCCCAGGCTGTGCCCTACGAGCACGAAGCGGGTGTAGCCCTCCTGCTTCAACCGGTCGATGGCGGCATCCACGTCCAGCACGCAGTCCTCGAAATTCTCGTAGGTGGCGCCCCGGAAGGCCGTGAGGTCGCCGCCCCGGGCAATCCAGTCATGCCCGCGGCAGTTGATGGAGAAGGCATGGTGGCCGCGTCCCGCCAGGGCCTCGGCAAAAACGGGCAGTGGGCCGGTATAGAAGCTCATGGCCACCCCGTGAATCATCACCAGCGCCACGTCGGGGTGCGCTGACGCGGCCGCGCGAAACAAGAGCCCGTGCAGCGTCTCCTGGTCCGAGGTCACGAATGAAAGCAGTTCCGCGTTTCCTGCCATGAATCTCCTCCTGTTTGACCGCGTTGCGCCCGAGCGGGGCACCGGGCCGGACACGGGCGGGTTTGAAACCCGCCCCTACACTTCTTCGGCCGGCCTCGGTGCATACGTTTCGAGCCACTTTGCAATGGCCTCGCCGTCGCGCTCCAGCCACAGCGCGTGGGAGCGAATCCTCTCCAGGGACTGACGCACCGTGCGGGTAGCGGCGGGCGCCGGATGCAATTCGAAGAAGGCCTCGACCTCCGCCGCCTTCTCCAGGGTGGTGAAGTCCTCGGTGGTGATGGACACGATGCGTGCGATGATGAACCCGCCCTGACCGTACCGGCGATCGAATTCGGCCCATTTATCCCGCAGGAAATCCCAGGCCAGATCCCGTCCCAACGGGTTCAGGGCCACGCCCGCCACCGCCAGCGGCGTATCCTGCCCGCGCACCTCCTCGGACAGCGCGAATTCAAGCGTCCGTCGAAGCATGTCCGGGTCGCCACTGCATCCCAACGCCCGCAGGCAGCGGTTCTTTTCCTCATGCAGCTCGGCTTCACGGTAGATCCCCAGCACCGCCTCGTACCCCTCCACTCCCCGGCTCTCCACCACCTGTCCATACACCGCCGCCCGCAGGTCCGGCGCCACCGGCGTTGCGTCCCGGATCCCCCGATCGAACCGGCGCAAGGCTTCGGCGTTGACCCGCGGGTCGCCGTAGCGTCCCAGGAGACCGATCACCATGGGCCGAAGCAGCTTGGTGAGATGGCTCTCGTCGGGCCGGGCATCCCATCCCAGACTCCCGTAGATGGTCTGGTAAAGGCTCCGGGCGAAGGTACGGAACGCATCATGACAGGCATGGCCGGACAACAGGATGTCGTAGGCCCGGAGGTTCTCCGACAGGTCGGCCCACACCGTATAGTGCGTCTCGTTGCCATAGGCCGGGGCCAGGGCCAGGGGCCGCCCGGCGTCCAGATAGCCCGCCCGCGCCAGTGCAAAGGCGTCATTCTCCAGCCCGAGCCGATCCGTGGCCGAAGCAAGCTCGCCTTCTTCCACCGCGGCCGCCAGCCGGTCCCACAGCTCGGCGCTGTAGTTGCTTCGATAGAAACCGGTCTGGTCCGGGTTGACCTTCAGCCACCCGCCTCTGCTTCCGCCGACACCGATTGTCGCCCGCTCGTCTTCGACCACACGGAACGTATCCTCCACCGCCTCCGTTCGGATACCCAGGGGAACCGACCACCGGCTGGTATCGTCCCGTTCCGGCACGCCGCTCAGGAAGAACCGCTTCTGCCGCAGCTCCACCTCTCCCTGCTTCACGTCCACGGACACCAGCGGATAGCCCGTCTGCTTGGTCCAGGTGTCCATGATCTGCTTCACCGGCTTTCCGGACTCTTCCGCCAAGGCCTGCCACAGGTCCTCGGTGGTGGCGTTGGCGTATTGATGCCGCCCGAGGTAGCGCTGCAACCCGCGGCGAAACGGCTCCGCGCCGATATAGGCGCACAGCATCCGGATCACCGAGGCGCCCTTGCTGTAGCTGATGCCGTCGAAGATCTCGCTGATCTGCTTGGGGTCGCGCACTTCCACCTCGATGGGGTGGGAGCTCTTGAGTCCGTCCAGCGACAGCGCCCGGCCGAAGTCGGTGTAGACGAACTGCGTCCACATGTCCCATTCCGGGAACAGGTGGTCCACCGCCAGGAATTCGATCCACGAGGCGAACCCCTCGTTGAGCCACAGGTGCGTCCACCACTCCATGGTGACGAGGTTGCCGAACCACTGGTGCGCCAGTTCGTGGGCGACGATGATGGCCACCCGCTGGCGCGTGCCCGCCGAAGACTCCTCCGGGTCCACCAGAATCGCGGTCTCGCGGTAGGTCACCGCACCCCAGTTCTCCATGGCCCCGGCGGCGAAGTCGGGGATGGCCAGCAGGTCCATCTTGGGCAGCGGATAGGCGATGTCAAAGTATTCGTGGAAGAACGACAGCGTCCGCGCGGCCACGTCCAGCGCGAACCGCCCCTGCTCCCGCCGACCCACCGGCGTGTACACCCGCACCGTCACGCCTTCCGTGGTTTGCGTCTCGACGTAGTCGAACTCGCCGACGATAAACGCCAGGAGATACGTGGACATCACCGGGGTCTCGGCGAACCGCACGGTCTTGAGACCGTCGTCCCCGGTCTCGACCGCACTCGGCGGCATGTTCGAAACCGCCACCCGGTCCTCCGGCACCACCAGCGTCACCGCGAACACGGCCTTTTGCGCCGGCTCGTCCCAGCACGGGAACGCGCGCCTGGCGTCCGTGGCCTCGAACTGGGTGACTGCCATGATGCGCTCTTCGCCGTCCACCCGGTAGACACTCCGGTAGAACCCGTGCATCTTGTCGTTCAGTTGCCCGGTGAACTCGATGGCCAGCCGTGCCGCTCCCGGCTCCAGCTCTTCGCTGAAAACGAACGCGACGGTGTCTTCCTCCTGGTTCGTCTCGATGTGCTCGGGCTCACGGGACACACCGTCCCGCTCCAGCACCACCGAGTGGATCTCCAACTCCGCCGCGTGCAGCACGACCCGGCGGGTAGCCGACTTCACTTCGATGTCCACGGTTTCGCTGCCGTCGAAGGTAAACCGCTCGAGATCCGGCTTGAGGGTTATGTCATAACGCGTCGGGTATACGTCTGCCGGCAACAGCACCCGTTCCTGTTCAGCCATTCATACTCTCCGTGAAGTTCGAGAAACTTGGGATCAGTCGAGGACGGCGTCCTTGAGATGGCGTCCTTCGACTTCGCTTCGCTACGCCTGTCCTGAGCCTGTCGAAGGGCTCAGGACGAACGGAGAAAGATCGTTTCCACAACCGTTCGTCCTGAGCGTAGCGAAGCGAAGTCGAAGGACGCCATCTCGAATACCACTCTCACACCGGCCAGCCGTGCTGTGACAGGTCGATCAGGTTGCCGTCCGGGTCTTGCACCCGATACTCCGATTCGCGATTCGGCGGACGCTTCCGGACGTCATCGGCCGCGCCCATCCGATCCGACAAGGGCTTCACGGCCTGCGCGTCGTCCACCTCGAAGCCGATGTGGTTGAGGCCGCTGTCGAGGGGATGCCCCTCCACCTCCTCTTCGGGACCCTTGGGGATGATCGCAAGGTTGACATGCCCATCCGAAAGATAGGTGGCGGTGCCGACGCCCTTGACGACCTTGAGCCCGAAGACGCTGGTGTAATACTCCACCAGCTTCTCCTTGTGGTCGGTGAGGATGGCAATGTGACGGATGCGAGCCATGTCTGTCTCCCGGTTACGCCGTCATGAAAGGGGCGGCGGTGCGGACGCGGGCGGGTTGGAAACCCGCCCCTACACGCCCGTGGTGCTGCTTGCACAAGTCCCTACAGATGCTTCCCGAAGAAATCCATGGTGCGTTTCCAGGCCGTCTCCGCCGCTTCCTTGTCATAGTTCCGGTTGTCGGCATTGGCGAAGCCGTGCCCCGCGTTGGGGTAGATGAAGACCATGTGGTCCCCCTTCAGGGTCTTGAGCGCCGCCTGGAACTCACGCACACCGTCCACTTTGATGCCGCGGTCCTTCTCGCCGAAGTGCCCCAGTATCGTGGCGCGCATCCGGCTGAGGTCGTCCTTGGGGTTGAACCGGCCGTAGTAGATCACCGACGCCTTGACCCCGATATCGTTCTTGGCCATCTGGTAGGACCAGCCGCCGCCAAAGCACCAGCCCACCGACGCGATGCGGGCCGGGTCCACCTCGCCCTTGAGCCCGGTCAGGTAGCTCACCGCCTGCTGCAGGTTGGCAAACGCCGCCTTGGGATCCTTGCGCACGCCTCCGGCCAGCTTGCGCGCCCCGTCCGGGTTCGTCGCGAACTCGCCGTTATAGAGATCCACCGCCAGGGCCACGTAGCCCAGCTCGGCGAACTGCCGCGCGTTCTCGCGGATGTTGTCGTTCAGGCCCCACCACTCGTGGATCAGGATCAGAGCCGGCCGTGCCTTCTTGTCCGCGGGCCTGGCCAGATAGCCCTTGACCTTGTCGTTGCCCTTGTCATAGGCCACGTCCCCGGCGGTGATCTTTATGGCCTGGGCGTAGACGGCGCCGGCGGCGAGGTGGAAAGCCAATACCAGGAACAACGCCGAAAACAATGCCATTCGGAGTTTCATGTCGCTTCTCCCTTACACGGCTCGGAAGGCATCAACCGTCCGACTCGCGCTTCCAGCCAACCTTTCCATTCACGATCACGCCTTCCACCCGGGTCGCTGCCTCGAACGGAGGTCCGGAGAGCACCACCACGTCCGCGTCCTTGCCCTTCTCCAGGCTTCCCACCCTCCCATCGATGCCCATGATCCGGGCCGAATTGAGGGTCAGCGCCGTCAGGGCATCCTCCGGGCTGACCCCGTGGTCGACCGCCGTCGTCCCCTGCATCCGGTGATTCTGGATGGGGATGACCGGGTGATCGGTGGAGAAGGCTGTGAGCACGCCGTTCTCGATCAGCATCCGGGGCGAATCCAGGCTGCGCCCCGATTGCTCGAGGTTGCCGCGCGTCTTGAGCCAGGGTCCGTGAACCACCGCCACCCGGGCTTGCGACAGCTCCGTGGCCACCTTGTACCCGTCGGTGCCGTGCTCGATGACCAGATCGAGGTCGAACTCCTGGGCGATCCTGATGGCCGTTATGATGTCATCGGCACGGTGGGCGTGTGCCCGGAGCGGGATCTGCTTCTTCACAACCGGGACCATGGCCTCCAGCCGCAGGTTCCGCGGCCCCGCGCCGTTGGAGGCATAGTGCTGGGCGCTGACCAGCCCCTCCCGCAGTATCGCGGCGATGCCCATGCGCGTCATGGGGCTCTTCTTGAGGGCGCCGTACACGCCCTTGGGACGCTCGCCGAAGGCGATCTTCATGCCCACCGGCGCCCGCACCAGCATCTCTTCCACCGTCCGCCCTACCACTTTTACGGCGGCGGGCTGGCCGCAGATGACGTTGTAGCTTCCCGGCATGATCCCCACCGTGGTGACGCCCGCCATCAGCGCGTCCCGAAAGGCGATGTCCTCGGGGTTGATGGCATCCAGAGCGCGAAGGTGCGGGACCACCGGATCACCCACCTCGTCCTCGTCGCTCTGATTCGCCCCCACGCCGTCCTGGCACAGGCCGAGGTGGGTGTGGGCGTCGATCATTCCCGGAATCAAGACCTTGCCCCGCGCATCCCAAACCTCGGCGTCCGCGGGCACCTCGACATCGGCGCCCACGGCTTCGATGGTCCGCCCGTCGATCAACAGCGTTCCGTCCTGTATCGTGCCGTTGGACGCTGTCATGATGCACGCACCGGTCAGAGCAAAGCGCATGACCCCTCCTGTTTATCCACTCCGGACAGCGTCCGGAAAACCTGGCGCGGAAGCCTGTATCGGCCGGCTGCGCCGTTGCGGGCTCGGGCGGGTTTGAAACCCGCCCCTACACCGCCATCGTCCTCCGGCGCGGACTCCTGGAACGGCTCACTAGTGTTGTGTCTCACAAATAGGTTTGCAAAGATGCGCAGGATTTTTCGTTGTCGGCAAGGCGCGATGACTTGTAGGGGCGGGTTTCAAACCCGCCCGTGTGGCGTGCAGCACGCGAGGAAGAGCAACGCAGCCGACGGCGAAAAAGACCAGCAGATTTGTAAACCTATTTGTGAGACACAACACTAGGCACCGGAACTTGTCGATCCATTCCGTTCGTACACGAGACGGCCATCCACATAGGTCCGGTCCACCTTGATGTCCCGGATCGCCGTGGGCGCCACGCCGAGAATGTCCTCCGAAAGTACCGCCAGATCCGCCCGTTTCCCCTCTTCCAGGGAACCCGTCCGACCTTCGTCAAACGACGTATAGGCACCGTTGTAGGTATAGATCCGGATAGCCTGCAGCACGCTCACGCCCTCGTCGGCGTTGAGCACCTCACCCCCCAACTCGGGTCCGAAGCGGTGGTTCACCAGGACGTCGATGCCCGCCAGCGGGTTGTACATGCCCACGGGCCAGTCGGAACCGCCGGAGATGAGCACGCCCCGGTCGGTCAGCGACTTGAACGGAAACGCGTAGCGCGCCCGCTCGCCCCACTGACCGTGGATTCCCTCGCTCCCTATGCTCTCCAGGATCGGCGGCTGCGTGTTCCAGATGACGCCCAGCTCCGCCATGCGGTCCATCACCCGCGGGTTCCAGAGGTAGGCGTGCTCCAGCCGGTGGCGGAGATCGTGCGCCGCCACCTTTGCGCGACCGTAGGCGATGGCTTCCAGCGACCGGTGAATGCCGTGGTCGCCGTGGCAGATGAGCCCGGCCTGCCAGTCGCTGGACTGACACTGCGCCATGAAGTCGTTGATCACCTCCTGGGTGAGCCGGAAGCTGCCGAGCTTCTTCCCCGCGGGGTCGTTGCTGTAGGGCTCGAACAGGGCGGCGGTCTGGCCGATGACGCCGCCGTCGATGCCGACCTGAAGCGCGCCCAGCTTGAGCCACTCGGTGCCGAAGTTGGTGGCGAACCCGGTTTCGAAGATCTTCCCGGCGGCGCCTTCGAGGTCCCAACCTTCGCCGTGCACCGGGTAGGGGCCCATGGCCACGCGCAGGGTCGGCGGCGCCTGGCGGTGGAACCGCTGCCACGCCACCGTGTCCATGCGGTAGCGGATGGCCGCCTCGAACGCCGTGGTGACGCCGTAGCGATTCAACTCCGCGGCCATCCAGCCATAGCCGTCCGTCAGCTCGTTCACGTCCCACTTGGGCAGGGTCGGCATGATGAACACGGTGCGGGTGTTGTCCCACATGGGGCCCAGGGGACGGTCCTGGTCGTCCCGTTCCATGGGGCCGCCGGGGGGATCCGGGGTATCGTCCTGGACGCCCATTCGCCGCAACCCCATGGTGTTGAACGTCCACCCCATGGATTCCCGGTTGGAGATGCCCACCGGGTGGTCGGGCGATACGGGATCGAGGTCGAAACGGTTGGGGTTGCGCCGGTCGGTCAGGCGCGTCGCCTGGAAGCCCCGGCCCAGGATCCAGTCGCCCGGCTTGACCTGCGCGGCGCGCTCCTTGATCGCGGCCACGATATCGGCGATGGACGGACAGGCGGCGTAGCCGCAGTCCACCCAGTGGCGCTGGGGGCCGTTGGTCATGTGGATGTGGTTGTCGATGAAACCAGGGGTGATGGCACGCCCCTTGAGATCCACCACCTCGGTCTCCCGGCCGACGGTCTGCTCGACGTAGGCGCGGTCGCCCACCCGCAGGATGTTGCGGCCGCGAACCGCCAGGGCCTCGGCCACCTCGTCCCGGGAGTTGACCGTCACGATGGGACCGCCGACAAACACAATGTCGGCGGTGGGAACCGGTGTCGACACGTTCGAGTCCGCCATGAAACACCCCCTGGAAAACGCGTGAGAGCCCTACGCCAAGCCTGAAGCGACAATAACCGCTCCCCGGTGGATGCGCAAGCTGACGGTCACGAGGCCTGAATACTCCGAACCCGTCATTCCCGCGGAACAGGCTGTGTCAAAACCCCATCCGAGAGAGGCAACGGCCCCCGAAATCGTCATTCCCGCGAAAGCGGGAATCCAGGCGGGGTGGAGCGGGGAAACGCCGCGTAGGGAGCCCTCCAGGACCCCTGGATTCCCGCTTTCGCGGGAATGACGGAGGGGGACGGGAATGACGGAGAGGCCTTTCGTGCCCCGAAGTTAGGGTTTTAACACGGCCTGGAAAGCGGGAATCCAGGGGTGGGGAGGGGCGAAACGGACGAATTCCCCGCCCCACCCCGCCTGGATTCCCGCTTCCGCGGGAATGACATGATTGATACGTGGTCGCCTCGGGAGTTTTGACACGACCCGGAAAGCAGCAATCCAGGAATGGCGGGGAACCGGGGGTCTACCGGCGCGTGGGATCGAAGAAGTCCCTCAGCCCATCGCCCAGGATGTTGAATCCCAGGATGAGGAGCGTGATGGCCATTCCGGGAAAGAACGCCGCCCAGGGCGCCCGCTCCACGTAGCCGTAGGCGCCGGTCAGCATTGCGCCCCAGGAGGGCGCCGGCGGGGGGTGGCCGACGCCGAGGAAACTCAGGGAGGATTCCGCGAGGATGGCGTAGGAGAAGGACAGGGCAAACTGGACGAGAAGCGGGGCCATGACGTTGGGCAGGATGTGACTGCGGATGATCCGGCGGTGAGAACCTCCGAGTACCCGAGCCGCTTCCACATACGGCTGCGCTTTGACCGCCAGCGTGGCGCCGCGCACCACGCGCGCGAAGTGCGGCGCCTGCACGACGCACAAGGCGATGATGACCGGTACCGCCGGCGGCATCCCCCCGCCGGTGAGAAAAGCCGCCACCGCGACGGCGAGCAGGATCGTCGGAAACGCGAAGACGAGATCGATGAGCATGGTGGCGCCGCGATCCGTCAACCCGCCGAAATATCCCCCGAGCACCCCGATCGTCATGCCCACCACCGCGGCGCCGCTGGCCGAAAGGACGCCAACGACGAAGGCGATCCGGGCCCCGTAGATCACCCGGCTGAGCACGTCCCGGCCGAACTCGTCGGTGCCGAACCAGTGGGCCGCGTCCGGACCGGTCAGCCGCGACCCGGCCGACATGTCCAGCGGGTCATAGGGCGCCAGTACGTCGGCGAAAAGCGCCGCCAGCAGATACACCCCGATGACTGCCGCGCCGACCACCGCCGGCCGGTGCCGCACGAGCCGACGCCACGCCTGCCCGAGCCCTTCGCGGCGTCGCGGTGCAGGCTGCCACGCATCGGCGATGTTCGCGGACTCTGCCATGGAGTCAGTACCTCCTGATCAATTGGAATGGCGTCCTTCGACTTCGCTTCGCGAAGCCTGTCCTGAGCTCGTCGAAGGGCTCAGGACGAACGGTTTCGTAAGCCTTATCTCCGTTCGTCCTGAGCCCTTCGACGAAGCTCAGGACAGGCGTAGCGAAGCGAAGTCGAAGGACGCCATTCCAAACGATGGCAAATCATCAGAATCTCCTAATCATACCTCACGCGCGGATCGAGCAGGCCATAGCCGATATCCGCCAGCGTGTTGATGATCACATAGCTCCCGGCGATGACGATCATGGTTGCCTGAAGCACCGGGTAGTCCCTGCTGAGCACCGCCTCCACCGCATACTGGCCGATGCCCGGGATGGCAAATATCTGCTCGATGATCAGCGAGCCGCCGAGCAGCTTGCCGGTCTCTGTGCCGATCAATGTGAGCACGGGGATGAACGCGTTTTTGAGAGCGTGCTTGGAGAACACCCTGCGTTCCCGCACTCCCTTTGCGCGCGCCGTTCGGATGTAGTCATGGGCGAGCACGTCGAGCATAGCCGAACGCACCATCCGCATCACCGCGGCCGCCATGGTCGTGCCCAAGGCGATCGAGGGCAGCACAAGGGAGCGGGTGCTCTCGATGGGGTCCTCGAACAGGGAGACGTAGCCGACGGAGGGAAGAATACCGAGGTAGACGGCAAAGACCAGCACGAGCAGCGTGGCCAGCCAGAAGTGCGGCGTCGCCAGCCCCAGTATCCCGGTGGTGGTGACCAGGCCGTCGATCTTGCCGTTGGGGAACCGTGACGCAATGACGCCCAGGATAATCCCGAAAATGACGCTCCACGTCCCCGCCATGAACGAAAGATGCAGCGTCACCGGAAGGCGCGAAAAAATTTCGTCCGAGATCGGGTAGCCTGAGACGAGGGAACGCCCGAAGTCGAGCTGCAGCACGCGTCCGATCCATTCGAGGTACTGGACCACGAGCGGGCGGTCGAGGCCCCAAAGCGCGCGGATCTCCTCGATGCGGCCCGAGCTCATGTACAGTCCGTAGATGTAGTCCACTGCGTCGCCGGGCACCAGGCGAATCATGTAGAAGACCACCACCGAGATGCCGAACTGCACCAGTACGAGGGAAACCAGTTTCTGCGCGATGTATCGATTCACCGAAACCCCGTCAGGTAACCCTGGGAGAAGCGCAGGAACACATGAGCGGCGCGACCGCCGGCGCCTGCCGGAACGCCGGACGGCTGATCTCCGACGAGCCCTCCCATCGGAAATCAGCCGCCGGCACGTGCCCTACTTGCCTACTTGTCCAGCCAGACCTCGCGTAGCGAGTGCTGGCTGGCGTTCGGGAAGGCGGTGTAACCCTTGACGTAAGTGCGCATGGCCTGGAAACGGTCGAAGGCCACCAGGAAAACCCAGGGCTGCTGTTCGGCCAGACGCTTCATGGCGACTTGGTAGGCCTTCTTGCGTTCCGCGATGGTGGTGGCTACCACGCCCTTGGCCAGCAGCTTGTCGAATTCCGGGTCACAGAACTGGCTGTTATTGTAGCTGCCCTCGCAGGTGAACAGCGGCGACAAGGCGCCGTCGGGGTCGACGAAGTCCGAGCCCCACCAACGGATCGGATACATCTGGAAGTTGCCCGTCCGCCAGTTGCGTTGGGAGGTGGCGCTGTCCGAAGCCTTGATCTCGACCCGGATGCCGACCTTCTTGAGCTCGGATTGCACCACCGCCGCGAACGGCGCGTGGTAGGAGGTGGTGCCGATGTCGATGGTGATATCGACACCGTCGGGGTAGCCGGCCTCCGCCAGCAGCTTCTTCGCCTTCGCGCGGTCCAGGTTGTAGTACCGGTCCGAGTTGCCCGCCCAGTACGGCGGAATCAAGGGCGGCCCCCAGAGCGGCTGCGCGAAGCCGTCGAAGCCCTTCTCCACCATCTCATTGCGGTCGATGGCGTAGGCCATGGCCTGACGGACCCGCACGTCGTTCAGGGGCTTCTTGCTGACGTTGAGGGAGATGTTGACGAAGCTGATATTCGGCCCTCCGGTCACGTTGATCTTGGAGTCGCGCTTCAGCGCACTGACGTCCTTGGGCGGCAGCGGCTCGATGTAGTCTACCTGCCCCGCCCGCAGCGCGTTGGTGCGCGCGGTCTGATCGATGAGGGGAATGAAGTGGAGCTCGTCCAGGAGCGGCACGCCCTTGTCATAGTAGTCAGGGTTCTTGACCAGCACCAACCGCCGGCCCTTGATTTGCTCCTTGAACATGTAGGGACCGGTTCCCATCATCCCGTCCTTCAGGCCCACCGGCATCGGCTTCACCGCTTCCTTGGCCACCATGGCCATGGCCGGCAGCGACAGGTTCGTCACGATGGCGGCATCGGGCCGCTTCAGGTTCAGGACGAGCTTGTACTTGGAGGGGGTCTCGATAGTGTCAATGGATGCGATGGTGCTGGCGTACCCGGCCGGGACATTGGGATCGAGAATCCGCTGCAGCGAGTATTTGGCATCCGCGGACGTAAACTCACGGCCGTTGTGAAACTTCACGCCCTGGCGCAGCGTGAACTCCAGGCGGGTCGTCGTCTTGAAGTCCCAACTCGTCGCCAGATCCGGCCTGGGCTGGATGTCGGTGCCGGCCTTGACCAGCCCGGAGTAGACATTCTGCATGATGTTGATGTCCCAGCCGACGCGGGTGGTGTGGGGATCCAGATCATTGACGTCCCGCTCGCCGCCGATGCGCAGGATGCCGCCGGGTTTCGCCATGGCAGCTTTCGCCTGTGCCAGCCTCACCGGCTGGACGGCGCCGTCCCCCTTGAGGCCGCTCTCGCCGGACAAGGGAAGAGCGTGCGCAGCAGAAACCCAGGCGATGGCCAAGACCGCGGCCAAAGCAAGCGCTTGGGACCACCGTCGTGGCGAGAAATTAGAACAGTCCAACCTTTTCATGAGGTTCGTCCTTTTCATCGAGGTTTTCTCCTTGGCGGGGTCCCACTCCGAGATCCTACGGCAGAGGGTGAATCACCGCCCGTTACGTCGGCGCCGTCCGTACGGCACCGTCCCGAACCGACCGTCACAGTCTATCGCAACCCTGTTTCGGCTACGATAGTGGCACAGGCTTTCCCGGAGTGTCAAGGTTGCACGCGAGTGCCCAAACTTGTATTGGCGGGGATACACGGTGCGGTTTCCAGGACGGTCAGACACTCGCCGCCGCTCATGGCAGCGACCTGCAGGGAGGAGGAGAATAATGGCAAGCGAAACGTGGCGCGACGCGGATCTGGCGTTCGTCAACGGACGTGTACTCACGGTGAACCAGCGAGACGACATTGTCGAGGCGGTGGCCGTGGCAGGCAACCGCATCGCCCGGGTCGGCTCAAACGAATCCATCAAGGCGTTGGTAGGCAACGGCACCCGGGTGGTGGACCTGGCGGGGCGCGCCTTGACCCCGGGTTTCGTGGAAAACCACATGCACATCACCAACGCGGCCGAGGACCGAAAGTGGGTAGACTGTACCCCGGAGGTGGCCTCCTCCATCGGTGACGTGGTCGCGGCCATCAAGAAACGGGTGGACGAGACCCCCGCCGGTGAACTGATCGTGGGCTGGGGCTTCGACCACCACCGGCTTCCGGAGCGGCGCTACCCGACCCGCCGTGACCTCGACCCGGTCTCCCCAAACCACCCGGTGCTGCTGCGCCAGCGCGAGTCCATGAGCTGGACCGCCAACACCGCGGCGCTGCGCCTGATGGGCATTCAGGACGACACCCCGGATCCTCCGGGCGGGCCGATGCTCCGGGACGAACAGGGAGCGCCCCTGGGGCCCATGTGGGACAACTGCCGGGTGGTGTACATCTTCCCGGCCATCACGCCCCCGACCCTGGAGGAGCTTGCGGACGGCTACGGGTGGGCGTGCCAATACCTCAACCGGCTCGGGGTCACCAGCGTGGATGAGGCGTCCATCCGCAACGAGGAGGAGTCCCACGCCTGGCAACTTCTACGCGCCCGCGGCGGCCTCACGGCCCGCGTCTATCTCAACATCTATCCGCTCTACGGCACCAAGTGGGACGTGGAAACGGCGGCCTACAAGATATTCCGCTCGGGCATGCGCACCGGGTTCGGCGATGACTGGCTCCGTCTCGGACCCGCGGTCATCGGCATCGACGGCGGCGTGCAGGGACAGACCGCAGCGCTCTTCGAGCCCTATTCCAACGACCCCAAGGGGACCTTCCGCGGCAGCTTCCGCGTGTCCCAGGAGATGGCGGACGAGTTCTGCCTCGAAGCCCACAAGGCCGGCTTCCAGATCGCCGCCATACCCCATGGCGACCACGGCATCACCGTCACCCTGGACGCCATCGAGAAGGCCATGCGCGCCTACCCTCGCCCGGACCCGCGCCATCGCCTGGAGCACGCCTACCTGTGGAACGCCGAGCTGCTCGACCGGGCCGCCGGCCTGGGCGTCATCTACAACGCCCAGCCGCCGATCCTGGAGGTGTTGGGCGAGGCCTGCACCATCGAGCCCTGGGGGGAGCAACGCTCGCAATACGCGTTTCCCGTCAAGTCGCTGCTGAACCGCGGCGTGCTTTCCTCCGGCGGCTCCGATATGCCCATCGTGACCGCGAACCCCATGGTGGGCATCGACTGTCTGGTGAACCGGCGGCTGGACCCGAGCCCGGGCGGGAGGGTGCTGAATCCCGACGAGCGCCTGACGGTCATGGAAGCCCTGCGGGTCTACACCTACAACGGCGCCTATGCGCACTTCGAGGAGACCGGCAAGGGTTCCATCGAGGAGGGCAAGCTGGCCGACCTGGCCGTGCTGTCGAGGGACCTCCTCGCGGCGCCGGTGGAGGAGATCCGGCACATCACCGCCGACATGACCGTGGTGGACGGCAAGGTCGTGCACGAAGCCGGGTAGCGCTGACTTGGGGAACAGTGGCGTCCTTCGACTTCGCTTCGCTAAGCCTGTCCTGAGCTTGTCGAAGGGCTCAGGACGAACGGGATCGGGCCGTCCTTACAACCGTTCGTCCTGAGCGTAGCGAAGCGAAGTCGAAGGACGCCATCTCGGAGGCAATGGGGATACCAATGGACGATCTTCAAAAACGGGTGCTGGCCGAGATTCGCGAGGAAGAGCTCGTGACCATGGCCATGGATATGATCAGCATTTTCAGTCCACCGGGTGCGGAAGCACCCGCCGGCGACTATCTCGCCGGACGCCTGGCCGAGCTGGGTATGCGCGTGCAGCTCCAGGAGGTGGAGCCCGGCCGCAACAACGTGGTGGGACGGCTGCCCGGCAGCAAGCGCTCGCCCACGCTGCTCTTCAGCGGCCACTTCGACACCAGCACCACCGGGCGCGAGGCCGAGGCCTGGGGCAGCGAGTATACGGCCGACATCGTGGGCGGCGGCGTGGCCCGCGCCACCACCGCCGATGGGTGGATCCACGGGCTCGGCGCCAGCAACATGAAAGGCGCGTTCGCCGCCTACTGGGGTGCGTTGCGAGCGCTCCAGCGGGCCGGCGTGGAGCTGGCCGGGGACGTCCTGGTGACAGGAGTCGTGGGCGAGACCGAGAAGGCGCCGGTGGACCAGTACCAGGGGGTGGAGTTCCGCGGCGGCAAGGTAGGCTCGCGTTATCTGGTGACCCACGGCGTCACCGCGGATTACGCCATCATCGGGGAGCCCACCGGCATGCGCCTGCAAATCGGCGAGACCGGCTACTGCTTCGTCAAGATAACAGTCTTCGGCAGGTCCCAACACACGTGGTCCAAGGAACACGGCCTCGACCCCATCGAAAAGATGATGCGTGTCTTCGCCGCCCTCCAGGCGTGGGAGCCCACGTACCGGGAACGTCATCCGCATCCCTTCATGGAGGCTCGCATCGGCATCGGCGCCATCCAGGGCGGTCATCCCTATAAGCCCTCCAAGTGCCCGGCGCCCTTCTGCAACCTCTACGTGGACGTGCGGGTGGTGCCGGGCCAGAGCTTCATGGAGATCAAACAGGAGATCGAGGCCGTGCTGGACGGGCTCAAGGCCGACGACCCCGAGCTGCGCACCGAGGTGGACCTGTACCTGACCGGCAACGGCTTCGAGCTCGAGCGCGACGAACCCCTGGTGAAGGCCATGGAGCGAGCCCATCAGGACGTCTACGACGAACCCGTGCCCTTTGCCGCGCCCAACCGCTACGCCGTCTCCAGCGACGCCGGCCCCATGTTCGAATACGGCATCCGCGGCCTGACCTACGGTCCCGGCGGCATCTCCACCGGCGGCCAGTTCGCCAATTACGACCCGGCTCATCAACACAGCGAGGTGCTGAAGATCGAGCACCTGGTCAAGGCCGCCGGGGTGTACGCCCTGGCCGCCATGGACTTGTGCGGCACCGCGTCGTAGCACGGCGTGTCGGAGACCTCGTCGGAGGAACGGAATATGGAACCCCTCATCGGGTATTCGGCCCTGATCGAGCGCCCTCCCCTGCGCTGGCCGGATGGCGCGCGCGTGGCGTTGTGGGTGCAGATGAACCTGGAGCATTTCGAGATCGACGCCCCGGGCATGACCCTGCCGCCGAGCCGCTCGCCCGGCCCCATTCCCGATCCCAAGAACGCCGGCTGGCGCGACTACGGCGCGCGGGTGGGAATCTGGCGCCTCATGGAGATGCTGGACCGCCACCACCTCCGCACCACCGCGCCCACCAACGACCAGGTGTGCGACTACTATCCCGAGATCATCCGCGAAGCGGTGCGTCGCGACTGGGAGCTCATGGGCCACGGGTTCAACAACTCGCACACCCTGGGGGGTCTGTCGCGCGAGGACGAACGCGCGGTGATCCAGGCCAGCGTAGCGAAGCTTTCCGCCGCGGCCGGACGGCCCACCAAGGGTTGGCTCGGCCCCGGCCTGGTGGAAACCTTCAACACACTGGAGCTCCTGGCCGAGGCCGGCATCGAATACGTCTCCGACTGGTGCAACGACGACCAGCCCTATCCCATCGAAGTGGGCAGCGGCCGGCTCGTCGGCGTGCCGTACTGTATGGAGATCAACGACATCTACGCCTTCGTCGGCGCCGGCATGGACGCCGAAAGCTTCTACCAGATGATGTGCGACCAGTTCGACGTGCTGTACGCCGAAGGCGCGCACACCGGACGCATTTACGGCCTCTGCCTGCACCCGTTCATCGGCGGCCAGGCGCACCGCGCCAAGTGGATCGACAAGGGCCTTGAATATATCTTGGGCCACGACGGCGTGTGGGCCGCAACCGCCGAGGAGATCTCCGACTGGTATTATCAGCACTACTACGAGGACGCGCTGGCGCAACTGCGGGCGCGGGAGCGGAGCGGTGCAGGGTAGGTGTCTGTCGGATATTCTGCGTCCTTCGACTTCGCTTCGCTACGCTCAGGACGAACGGCTCGACTTCCTCAGGACCGTTCGTCCTGAGCGTAGCGAAGCGAAGTCGAAGGACGCCATCTTGCACGACGTCAATCGATCAGAGTCGCCGAAGATTTTGACCAAAAAGGAGGAAGCCGTGGCACTTCGAGAAATCAGTTCCGTTCAGGTTCCTGCGGGCCAGGGGGCCGCGTGCACCGTCCGCGCCGGCCAATACGTGCGCGTGGTCGACGTCGAGGGCGGGCAGGTAGCCGATTTCAACGCCTGGACCCTGCCTGACTACCAGGAACAATTCTGGTCCGGACGCACCCGGATCGTGGAGGGGGCGCACCTCTCCACCGGCAACCGCCTGTTTTCCTCGCCCAACATGGAGGTGCTGTTCACCATCACGGACGACACCGTGAAGCGCGTCGACTCGCCCCTGGGCGGCATCTCCCACGATCTCGTCTACGCGCGCTGCAGCTCGCAGCTCTGGCAGCTCCGCGGCGTCGACAACGCCCCCAACTGCCAGGACAACCTCGTGCGCGCCATCGAATCCCACGGGCTGACCGCGCACAACGTCCACGACGCCTTCAACATCTTCATGAAGACCGGCATCGGCAAGGACGACCGCCTGTTCGAGGAAACCGCCGAATCCGTGGCCGGGGACTACCTGGAACTGCGCGCCGAGAAGGACTGCCTGGTGGCCGTGTCGTCGTGCCCGGGACGCGGCAACCGCTTTCCGGAATGGCAGAGTCGACCGCTGCGGCTGGACGTGCTGGCGGAGGAGTGAGGACGTGGCAGGACGGTTTCAGGATACCGGCCAGAGCGCGCGTGTGACTTCACGGCCTGGTGGGTGGAGGCGTGAGGGACGTAGGTGGGTACTATCCAGCGCGACAGAGACCCGGGCTATAACCCCAGGGCCTTCTCGAGATCGTGATGGACGAATGCCGAAGCCATGCGTTCGATCTCTCGTGAATGAATGTTCAATCGAGCCGCGGCGGCACGCCAGTCGGACACCGCCTTCGCAACCTCTACGGCGATCATTCTCGCGTCCGATGCCTTGATTCCATAGTACTGCGCCGTCTCCAGTGCGAGATCGAGCGACGCGGTCGCGTCTTCGATCTCGATGGCGGTGGAAAGCACGCGCGGCCGAACATCTACGGGCGTGGGATTCAGATCGTAGGCCGGAGCGAGGCGCCAACCGCTATTGCCCCCGTGAAGCAGGAAACCGTGATTGCGCAAGTGGTCATCCGTGTTGGAGATCATCACATTGAACACGACGCGTCGCCAGAGCTGTACCAGGTCCTCCCTTGCCGCCGCACCGTGCTGCCGCAAAGCGTCGGCGATTTCGAGATAGGAACGGACCTCATTGTCACGCGCCCCCAACATGCTCATGGCTGACAGGAACGGGATGCGCTGCCCGTCCACCCGGTCAAAGCGGCGAATGAGTGCAACCGGCTTGCCGGCAACCTCTTCGATCCGCCACTGTGGGACCGTGACGCCCGCCTTAAACGCCAGCGATAACGGACTCCTTCCCACAAGACGATGCCGTAGTCGTCGCGTCGGTCCGGAAACTTGGCCAGCGCCAAATGCCCGTCTCGATCACGGACGGATGCCTTCGGCCGTGCGCCGCCGAGCGCGGAACCCGGCCCGATCAGGATGCGAAGGTCCTCATCGTCCTCCTCGTCATTCGTCACCCGCGTTGCCGCCGAAAGCAGTCGCGGCAACTCCACGAACGGAGGGATCCGCCAGCCGCTCGGCTCGGCCAGGAAAGGCCCGTCCGGCGTTTCGGCGAAACGCAACCCGCCCTGGCGCGCTTCGTCATCCACCAAGAGCAGATAATCGGCCTCGCCAAGCGTGCGCGGAGTCTGACCCGCTTTCTTGGCCCTTCTGCGCTCGGCGCGCTGCATCAGCACCCGCCCCCACCTGTCGGGCGCGGTGTCATCCATCGCACCGAAGACAGCCTTATCCACCGGCGTGTGGAACGGCCCGGGGGTCAGCGGGAGTGCCGGTTCCAGCGAGAACCTCCCGGGATGGGTCAGCCAACTCGCGTCATACTCGAATGTGGCGTTCTCCCGCGCCCCACGCGTACGTGACCGGAGACGCCCGACCAGGATGGACTCGCCGTGCAGTTCCACGTAGACGAGAGACTCCCCATCCATCAACCGTCACCCTTGCGTTCTACCGCGCGAACCGGACGGATCCGGATCCGTTGCGGAAGCCTCTCTTCTTCGAGGCTCAATCCAACCGCGTCGTGTCTGGCGTCCGCCAATTCGGCCAAACGGTCCGTCATCCCGAGGACGAAGAGCACGGTAGCGTAAATGCCCAGGGAGACGCCCGGGTTGCCCTTCTCCACCTTGTTGAGGGTCATGCGACTGATAAGGGCGCGCTCGGCCATGACCGCCGTGGGGATACGGCGGCGACGGCGTGCATCCCGGATGTCCGTACCGAGCTTTCTGAGGGCACGCCGGACCGGGATCGGCAGTGTTGCTTGCGATTTGCCTGCCATAATGTCTTTAAACTTTTACGTTATAGACGTTAACGTGCAGGATAAAGGACATTATGGCAACCAGCGAAAACCCGAAATTGGAGAGCGGAATAACGGGAGAAAGTCTACGACGGGGGGAAGTGGCGCGCCCGGAGGGAGTCGAACCCCCAACCTCCAAATCCGTAGTCTGGCGCTCTATCCAATTGAGCTACGGGCGCAAAATGTTGGGGAAGTAGGAGTAATTAACCATACCGACCGGGAAACCGCAATGCCTTCGAAGGCAAACGGGGCACTGCCGGCATACAGTTTGCCAGGTAGCCGCGCAGACAAACATCTTCATTGAAACCGGTGCTCTCTTAGGATACCATACAGTTAAGAATTCCGCCGGGAGAATACTCACCATGGAAATGGCACACTACGCCACGCGTGAAGACTTGGCACAATTGGAAACCCGGGTCGTGGAGCGAATCGGTGCGCTGGAAACTCGACTGGTGCGCGACATGCGCGAGTCGGAACACCGAGCAGCCAGCAGAGAATGGCGGATACTCGGCATAGTGGTCAGCATCGCAGCCGTAATGGTCGCCGTCATCCGGTATTTCGGCTAGTCGCCAGCCGGAAACCCAACACTCCAGGATACACAGTGGGGGCCCGCGTCGCCGACCACGGTCGTGCAGCGGACTCCGTCCCGCCGTCATATGACCGACAGCGTCCCGACCCTGTATCTACGATAAATTTCCCTGAGAATCTGGCGGAGAGAGAGGGATTCGAACCCTCGGTACCCTTTTGAGGTACACACGCTTAGCAGGCGTGCGCCTTCGACCGCTCGGCCATCTCTCCAATGACATGCGACGAACTGAAAACTATGGCATAGACGGCCGGCACGGTCAAACTTTTGTGCTCGGACGGATCTCCAGCGCCGCGAATTGGTCCGACAGGAGAGGCCGCCGATGGTGAAATCCCTCTCCAAGCACGCAATTTGACAAGGCCGGAACGCGCCAGTAACAAGTAGACTCACAGACGGCGCGGAGACGGTCCCGCAATCGGTCGTGTGACTTCGCCCCACCCTAACAACCCGCTATTGGAAACCGAATCCCATGCCCGAAATCCGAACACGTTTCGCCCCCAGCCCTACCGGGTACCTGCACATCGGCGGCGCCCGTACGGCGCTGTTCAACTACCTGTATGCGCGGCACTGCGGCGGGAAGTTCGTCCTGCGTATCGAGGACACGGACCGCAAGCGGTCGACGCCGGAGGCCATCGACGCGATCCTCCAGAGCATGGAATGGCTGCAATTGGAGTGGGACGAGGGGCCGTTTTATCAGACCGAACGGATGGATCTCTATCAGGAGCGTATCCGCACGCTGTTGAGCGCTGGGGACGCCTATCCCTGCGTATGCACGGCTGAAACTCTGGACGCCAAGCGGCAGGCGGCGCTGGAGGAAAAGCGCAAGCCGATGTACGACGGGACCTGCCGGCCTGGGGAACGGGCTGCCGTGCCGTTGCCGGAGGGCGTTCCGTTCACGATCCGTTTCCGGTCGCTGGAGGGCGGGAAGACGGTGGTGGACGACAAGGTCAAGGGACGCGTCGAGTTCGACAACGCCGAGCTCGACGACCTGATCCTCGCCCGTTCGGACGGCAGTCCCACGTACAACTTCTGTGTCGTGTGCGACGACATCGACATGGGCATCAGCCACATCATCCGGGGCGACGACCACCTGTCCAACACGCCTCGGCAGATGCAGCTCTACCAGGCCCTGGGGACGGAGCCGCCGGTGTTCGCCCACGTGCCGTTGATCCTGGGGACGGACAAGAAGCGGCTCAGCAAGCGGCACGGCGCGACGTCGGTGATGGCCTACCGGGACATGGGCTACTTTCCCGAGGCGCTGAACAACTATCTGGTGCGGCTGGGGTGGTCCCACGGCGACCAGGAGATATTCGACAGCCGGGAGCTGGTGGAGATGTTCGACATCGACGCCGTGGGCAAGTCGTCCGCGGTCTTCAACCCCGAGAAGCTGCTGTGGCTCAACGCCCACTACCTCAAGGACCGGCCGTTGTCCCGGCTGGCGGAGGACGTGGGCCCCTACCTGACGGCCAAGGGCTACAGCGTCCCCGAAGACCGCGCGTGGCTGGAGAGGATGGTCGAGACTCTGAGGGAACGAGCCAAGTCCCTGGTGGAGCTGGTGGACATGGCGCACTACTTTCTCACGGAGGCGGTGGAGATCGACGAGAAGGCAGGAGGCAAACACCTGGTTCCCGAGGCCAGGAACCTGCTTGAGGAGGTGTCCGTCAAGCTGGGGAACCTGACCGACTTCAACGGGGCCGGCATCGAGCAGGTCTTCGGCGACATCGTCGCGGAGCGGGACATCAAGCTGGGCAAGGTGGCCCAGCCGGTGCGGGTGGCGCTTACCGGCTCGACCGTGAGCCCGGGAATCTACGAGGTTATCAACGTGCTGGGGCGGGACGTGACCCTGGCGCGACTCGCGGCAGGAGTCCGCTACATCGACGCCCACCTGTCAACCCCAAGCTGAGCGACCCTTTTAGGGAAGCTCAGGATTACCGGAATGAGTCAATTGAAAGGGTCGCGCGTCGGAGTTGTAAGACGTCCTGACGCTACTTCTCTCCGGTTCCCGGATACACCTCCGGGACGAATGTCTGGTCGGTGATGGGCGGGCGGACGTACGAGCCGACCTCCGTGCGTTGAGGGAGCTCGATGGGCTTCTGCGCCAGATCCTGATACGGGATCATGCTCAGCAGGTGGTGGATGCAGTTCAACCGCGCGTGCTTCTTCACGTCGGCATCGACCACGTACCAGGGAGCCTGCTTGGTGTCGGTCTGGGCGAACATCTCGTCCTTGGCCCTGGAGTAATCGATCCAGCGGCGTTGCGACTCCAGGTCCATGGGACTCAGCTTCCAGCGTTTGTGCTTGAGCTTGAGCCGGTTCTGGAAACGCTTTTCCTGCTCTTCGTCGGATATGGAGAACCAGTACTTGATCAGGTTGATGCCGGATCGGATGAGCATGCGCTCGAACTGCGGGCACGTACGCAGGAACTCGCGGTACTCTTCCTCGCTGCAGAAGTTCATGACCCTCTCGACGCCGGCCCGGTTGTACCAACTCCGATCGAACAGAACCATCTCTCCGGCCGACGGCAGGTGAGGGGCGTAACGCTGGAAGTACCATTGGGTCTGCTCGCGCTCGGTGGGCGCCGGCAGGGCCACCACCCGGCAGATGCGAGGGCTCAGGTGCTGGGTAATGCGCTTGATGACGCCGCCCTTGCCCGCGGCGTCGCGGCCCTCGAACAACACCACCACCTTGAGCCCCTTGTCCTTGATCCACTCGAGCATAGTCACAAGCTCGATCTGGAGCCGGAGCAACTCCTTCTCGTAGCGCTTGTTGTCGATCTTCCCGCGCCGGTACGCCGTCTCCTTGCCCGCCTTGTCCTTCCGTTTCTTCGGCTGCTTCTCCGTCTTGTCCATTTTCTTCTCCTCGGTAACGAAGACACCATGGCGAATGCCAAGAGGGGCAACGCGGCGAAATTCTCGTCCTCACGCCCCTCGCCGCCGTCCGCCGACGAACGTCACGATCATGTCCAGGGAACCGACGTTACCGTCGATCTCCTCCTTGACGTTCGAGAGGATCTCCGGCGGTGTCCGGTAGGATAAACCATAGATCGCCCTGCTCGCCAATTGGCTGACACGGTGGTGCCCCCGCGCCACCACATGCAATGACCCCGTCTTGACCCCGAACCGCCGGACATCATCGCTTCGATGTTGCCCAGCAGCGTCGCCCGCGGACCCTCTCGTGGTTCAGCACGTAGAGGCCGCTGCCGCAGACCAGCGCCATCCCGGCGTATGTCACCGCGTCCGGCCAGTCGCCGAAGAACAGCACCCCCCAGAACACCGACATGGGCAGCGCCACGTACTCGAACGGCGCCAGCGCAGCGGGCACCGAGATGCGGTATGCCTGGGACATGAGGTAGCTGGCGACTCCGTTGAGGGCGCCGATGCCGATGAACAGCGCGCCGTCCGCGGTTGACGGGACCGTCCAGGCCCGCAGCAGGAACGAAAGGCTGGCGCCGTCGTCGGGGGAGAACCGCCCGTCTCCCGCCACAAGCCCCATGGTGGCGCTCGCGGCGATAAAGCCCGCCTGGGCGTAGAAGGAGATGGTGGAGGCGCGCTCGGTGGTGCCAAGGCGGCGGGTCATGATCTGCATGACCGCATAGCAGCAGGCCGCGGCCAGGGGGAACAGCGCCACCAGGCGCAGGGTGCCTCCACCGGGACGAAGCATCACGATGATGCCCGCGAGGCCGACACACACAGCGGCCCAGCGGCGGAGGCCCACCGACTCGCGCAGCACGAGCGTCGACAGCGCGGTGATCAGCACCGGCGCGATGAAGAAGATCGACGTGGCCTCGGCGATGGTCATGGCGGCCAGGGCGAGAAAAAAGGTGCTGTTGGCGATGACCAGCAAGGTGGAACGTGCCAGATGCAGGCCGACGCGGCGGGTGCGCCACAGCCGCAAACCACCTTCGAGACGCATAGCGACCAACGTGACCGCCACCGCGCTGGTCGCGCGCACCAGGACGATCTCATGCAGCGGATAGTCCCCGCTCAGCCACTTGATGGTGGCATCCTGGAGGATGAAGATGGACACCGCGCCGACGACGCAGGCGATCCCGAGCATGCGATGGTCCATGGCCCCGATTCCAATAGAGAACGACTTGCAGGCACGACCGCGCACCATGAGCTCAAGCCCGATCTTGAAGCCGATGGGACGAAACGCGGCTCGCTCCGGCAGGCGCTGCCGGTCCACCGCGAAGAACCCTGACATGGGATGTCACCGATTCCCACCACCTTGACGCCTGAGCCGGATTCTTTTATCCTTGAAAATCATTGAGGAGTCGGCTAATTGGTAAGCCACCTGACTCTGGATCAGGCGATTGTAGGTTCGAGTCCTACCTCCTCAGCCACGGTCCCATCGTCTAGCGGTTAGGACGCTGGCCTCTCACGCCAGAAACACGGGTTCGAGTCCCGTTGGGATCAATCCCCCAACCTCTTAACCGTTCCCACAAGTCCCTATAAAGCATCTCAAAACCCTATAAATAAAGGCGTTCAGGCGCTTGACACCTACTAACTGTTCCCTTAGATTCTCGCTAAACCCCATACATAATGTGGGGGAAGATGTTGGGAAAAGGGGCATCGGAAAATGAGTAGGCTGACAGTTCTGAAGTGCAAGGCGGCGCTGAAACCGGGAATGTACGGTGACGGCGGCACGTTGTACCTGGACGTCGCGCCCAGCGGCTCAAGGTCCTGGATACAACGACTGGTGATCGGGGGCAAGCGGAAGGACATCGGCCTTGGCGGGTTTCCGCTGGTGTCTCTGGTGGAAGCGCGGGAGATGGCGTTTGATAACCGCCGACTGGCGCGACGTGGGGGCGATCCGTTGGCGGGCAAGCGGGAAACGGGAGTGCCTAGTTTCAAGGAAGCAGTGGAAAAGACGATTGAGGCGACGCGGCCAAGGTGGCCGCAAGGGCGGACCTACCGAAAGCATCTGGCGGCGGACACTGGAAAAGCATGCGTTCCCTGCTTTCGGTGACAAGCCCGTGAACGCGATTACCCGCGAGGATGTTCTAAACGTCGTCACGCCCATATGGAGCAGTAAACCTGAAGTAGCAAAGAGAACCCGGCAGTTTACCCGAGCAGCGTTGTCCTGGGCTCAAGCACATGGGTTCGTAGGAACCAACGTGGCGGGTGAAGCCATAGCCGGGGCGCTACCCGCTGTGACGGCCGTCAGAGAAAAAAGGCGAGCACTCCCCTATCAAGAAGTCGCCGAAGCGCTGAAAACGGTGGACGCGTCGGGGCCAGCATAGCGGTCAAACTGTGCTTTCGCCTTGTGGTGTTGACATCGGTCCGACCCGGAGAGGCGAGGCTGGCTGCGTGGAGCGAAGTTGACCTTGACGCGCGGACCTGGAAGATACCGGCCGCGAGGATGAAAGGCGGCGTTGAACACCGGGTGCCGCTGTCTGACGCGGTGATGGCGGTCATGGAGCAAGCCCGGATGTTGGACGATGGTTCGGGCTTGCTGTTCCCGTCTCCGCTGAAATGGGGCCGGCCGCTGTCCAACATGACGTTGACCAAGCTGTTGAGGGATACCGGGCTCGCGGAGAAATGCGTTCCGCACGGATTCCGAAGCAGTTTTCGCGACTGGTGCGCGGAGACGGGCAAGCCGCGGGAAGTCGCCGAAGCAGCGCTCGCTCACGTCGTTGGCGGTGTCGAGGGCGCTTACTTCCGAAGCGACCTGTTCCAGCGGCGCCGGGTGCTCATGGACTCGTGGGCGGGGTACCTGACCGGCGAATCGGCCAAGGTGGTGAGCATCGGGGCGGGCCGATGATGGCAGCGGTGTTCCTGGTGCTGGTGGTCGCCGCGGCGTTCGCGGACCTGTGGGGACGGAAATAGGGGGCTGACCTTGCTCGCCAAGCGTCGCCGTGGACACGTGGACACCATCTATCGTGGTATCACGCTCTGTGAAGAGCTGGACTTTCCACGTCGCATAAAACGCACAGGCATCCCATAGGTCGGTCCACTCACGTCATCGACGTTGACGTGCTCGATATCCTCTTCGGAGCCGAGTTTACTAGTCCAACGTCCATTGGGCAGTTGTCTCGTCGCATGTGTTGGAATGAGATCCGGCGTGGCGAATAAAGCTATCTTCTCATATCCCTCTTCCAGTGTGGCATCTGCACATTCCTCGTACCCAAGCGTTGAAAACGCCGTCAGGAACGCGGATATCGTCACTTCTCTAGCAACACCGACAGGCCAAAACCAACGTTTGGGGGAGGGCCACCAAGGGCGGTTCGTGAATCCAGCCGCCCAAGCGATACAGTTATAACGATTCAGACGGGGGCTCGTTATGCGGTGGTTACTGGAACTGAGTTTTGGGAGGTCATAAGGCCATAGACTACCAGACATCATTCGAATGCGCCCAATCAAACCACGCCTGTGCCATTTTCACCGGGTCTCCGTCAGCCTCTTGCGGTATTGGGTCTACACCCGCTATTGCCTCAAGCGCATCAAACCAATAGTCCGGGTCGTCTCCCTCTTTTTTCATTTGGGCTAGTATCAGTGGAAGAGCCTTTCTTCCCATGCCTACTATCCGGAGATACGACGGACACTCTACTATATCCGAGAGTGAGGACATGATCCCTCTCTCTCTGTGCCATTGTTCCAGAAGGAGCGCGAACAAAAAGATATGACTTGTATCCACCGACGCGACTCTGTCACACTCACCCAAGAGCCACACCGAGTCACAGATAGTCTTATTTGTTGCTTGGGGAAACTCGCCGACGTGCAGGACCAAGTTGACGTCCGTCTCACCAGGGGCAAGATAGCCGTCGACGGAGGTGCTCCCGAAAGCGTCGCAACCGCCGTAAGTTAAACTCCAAAAAATGTCGCTCGAAATGGAAAGGGCAGTTTCCATCTCATTGAACCTTCCTTCTGAGTTCTTCTGGTGCTTCATGAACAATCAGGATCGTCCCACTCCTGAGTATGTATACCGGGTTGCCGTCATTGTCCCACTTGTCATCGACGCGAAAAGCGTCAACGGCATTTATCTGAACCCTCAAGACAGTCCCATCTTCGAGTTTGAGGTCGCTGTACCGGTTAACGGATTCGGCTACGTCTACCATTACTCCGCTTACGTTGTTGCCAGCTTGGTCCTTGATCGTTTTTCTGCGTTCCGCCATCAAATCTACCTTGAAAATCTCTACCCAGGTCGGTCGTAGGTGATGAGCCTCCCACACAAAACAGTATGCCGGATGCAGGGTAATCTTCAACCTCTTTCGAGACGGACTTGTTACCACGCAGTATAGGCGATTGACAAGTGCCCTTAACTGTCTCCGCGCGGAGGAGGAGCGCCCCTACGTGCCCAACCACATGTTGTGGGTCGGCTTCCTTCTTGAAGCGCGGGGTTCAGGTAGACCATAGCTTCGCCGTTGTGCCAGACATAGATGCTTTCGCCCGTGGCTTCTTGTTCTCACGTCATGGTTCGGTCCTGTTCTGAAGCTCGTCCAGGCCCACCGCCGCCGCCGCGCTCGCAAACGTGGCCCCGGCGTAATCAGCCGGTCCAGCGCCGTAGCCCTCGAACCGATGGCCCTGGCCACGCTCATGGCATCGTTGGCCCGCAACCCTTCCAGGTCGAAGGCCACCGGCGTGTCCAGTTTCCGGGTCAGCTCCTCGGCCACCAAAGCCGCCACCGGCGCGACACTGGACACGACGAACAGCCGCCAGGCTTCCCGTAAGGTGTTGGATTCGGCACGGTCCGAAGCGAACGCCGGCGGAACCCCGCACGCCGCCAGAACGGCCATGCCCGCGTCGGTCCGCAAACTCGCCAGGGTCGCGCGGGTTTGCGCCGATCCGCTTGGGTGTCCAGTCGGTAGATGGCGCGCCGGTTGAGCCGACGCCGTGGTCGGCACCATGCTCGTTCCGCCGCCAATCGTCGCCAGGTCAGCCTTCAAATCAGCAAGCGGGTCCGTGCCATTTTCGGCGTTCATGCCCTCGGATGGCACAGGAGCCAGCCGGGGCCAGCGTCAACCGGCCTTCCGCGTCCACCTGGACGGCGTAGACACCTTCGCCGCGCCGTATCAGGGAACGCGCCAGGGTGGCCCGGAATGCCGGGGTCACCGCCTCGGCAACGCCAGGACGCGCCGCCACCTCGGCACCCGCGAAGGCGCGCGCCCACAGACCGGCCGCGACTTCCAGCGCTGCAATGGAGGACGGATCGCCGTGCGACTGCCCGGCCGCTTGCGCTGCGATGGCCGCCACAATCGCGTCCGTGAACGGTTGCGCTTCCCGCTTCTCGGTCTTGCTCCATGGCCACCTCACAACGTCACCGCCCTTCTGACCGTGAACCGGCGCAGCACCACGGCCGCCCCGGAAGCCGTCCACGGGTCGCCGTCCACCTCCAACCGGCCAAGCATGAACTGGACGAACATTTCCACGGCCACGCTCTTGGTATCATCGTCCGCGGCCGGGGCCGTCTTGTCGATCGTCGCGGTTGCCGTCTCTATCAGCGCCGCGGCTTCATCGGTCAGCCAAGTCCGATCACCCACGATGTCAGCCGCCGTCACCATCACGCGATTTTCCGCCCCCTCAAGGGAACCCACGGCCGCAACAGCGCCGCCGCCCCGCTGGCGTGATATGCGTTCGCCACCGCCCCCGTGGGCGCGTCGAACAAGTACGCCGTCCATTGGGCCACAGCCCGCGTCTTGACAGCGGCCGGTGCGCGGCCCGCTATCGCTTCGACACGGCCGTTTACCCACGTGGTCAGCCGTTCGGCCCGTGCGTAGCCGGTCACCCCCGCGTCCAGTCGCAGGACGCCCGAGATGTCGTCTATGGTAGCCACAACCGCCGTCTCCCGTTCGCTTCGCGGGCCGCCACCGTGGACAGGGGATACGCCGACCGGTCCTCAACGCCGATGGCGCCCAACGCCGCCCGCGTCACTACCCTGACGCCATTCTCGAAATGCTCTCGCACCGCCCGAAACTCGATGCTCAAACCGCGATATATATGACGCTTCACGAGCTCCAACACGTCATCGGCCGCCCGCACTTCGGGCAACGTGGCGACGATTTCCAGCGCTTCGGGGCTGTCTCGAAGTTCAAGCCCGCCGCCGCCCGTTCTCGCCAGGGGTTCGGCGCGTTGGTGCTGGCGATTTAGAATGATATCGAGGTTGGCGACGTCGCCGAGAGCACCCGGCCGGAACGTCTCGCGGAACGTGCCAAGGTCGGCAACGTCACCGTAGACGATGGCCCGTCCCGCCAGTTCGCGCTTGTCCGGATCGGCCCGCAACTCGCAAAAACGATACTCGGTCTCACTAGTGTCCCAACGTTTTTTGGTGGGCAGGATATAAGTGATGGATATAAAAGGAGGAGCACACATTTGAGGGGTGTCGGAGACTTGAACGGGAGGGGCGAGATGCAGCATGTTTCGATCTTATTGGTTGACACCAAGGAGGATGGCACATGTATGCCGGCAAGCTGGTTTTCTCCCAGATCATGGATCATCTCCCGTGGCACACCTTCCAGCGATGCGTGCGACGCCGTCCGGCTCGTGCGCGTTCGTGCCCTCGTTCCCGGAAAGCTCAGCCGCAATCTCACCTGCCGTTACCGCAGCCGCGAGTACCAGATCCAAGGCCAGGGCCGCGGCTACCGCCTCCGTGGCTCCACCGTCACCGTCTGTGAGAGCTTCGACGGCCCCATCTCCCTCCTCTGCCAAGGCAAGACCCTCGACTACCGAGTGCTCGCTCAAGGCCAGCCGCCCATCCCCACAGACGACGAAAAAAGCCTCTGCCGTACCGTCGACAAGGCCCGCTCCCTCCAGCGTAAACGCCCTCGCTACAAACCCTCCCCAGACCACCCCTGGAACCGCTGGACTCGCCTCCACCCAGCCCCTTCCACCCCTACCCCATAGCCACCCCCGCCTCGTCCCGCTCTAGCCTGAAGTTCCAGCGATATTTGTCGTTCATTTTGAGTTAAGTGTCGAGTATGCAAGAGGAAAGGGGTGTTTGGGAGCGTAAATGTGTTCCCATGTAAATGCTAAATAACACTTGTTATTAGCCGCATGATATGCTAGGGTAGTTGCCATGTACGTGGAAATCGTCCCCAACCGCAACTCCCCTCCCGCCATCCTGCTGCGCGAAGGCTGGCGCGAAGGCAAGCGCGTCCGCAAACGCACCATCGCCAACCTCTCCGACTGGCCGAAAGCCAAGATCGACACGTTCCGCCGGCTCCTCAAGGACGAACCCCTGCTCAGCCCTACCGACGCCTTCGACATCATCCGCTCCAAGCCCCACGGCCATGTCGTCGCGGTGCTCGGCACCTTGCGCAAGCTGGGGCTCGACCGCATGCTCTCGGCTCGTCCCTGTCGGGAACGCGAACGAGTGGTGGCGCTGATTGCGGCCCGTGTCCTGGGGCCGGCGTCGAAGCTGGCCACGGCCCGAGCTCTGGCCGAGGCCACCGCGCGGGACTCGCTGGCGGAGACCTTAGGACTGGGGGAGACCTCAGAGGATCAACTGTACGCGGCCATGGACTGGCTGTTGGAGCGGCAGGAGGTGGTGGAGAAGCACCTGGCCCAAAGACACCTTGGAGACGGTGCCCTGGTGCTCTACGACCTCACCTCGGTGTATCTGGAGGGGCGCTGCTGCCCGCTGGCCCGGCACGGCCATTCCCGCGACGGCAAGCGCGGCAAGCTTCAGATCGAGTTCGGGCTGTTGTGCGACCGCGAGGGCCGTCCGGTGGCGGTGGAAGTCTTTGAAGGCAACACCGCCGACCCCAGGACCGTGGGGCCTCAGGTGGACAAGCTGCGGCAGCGTTTCGGACTCTCGAAGGTCGTGCTGGTGGGCGACCGCGGCATGCTCACCGAAGCGCGTATCCGTGAAGAGGTGGCCCCTGCGGGGCTTGACTGGATCAGCGCCCTGCGTTCCTCGGCCATTCGCCAACTGGTGGAATCAGGGGCGGTGCAGATGTCCTTGTTCGATCAGACCGATCTGGTGGAGATCCGCTCCGATGCCTATCCGGGCGAGCGCCTGGTGGTGTGCCGCAACCCCTTGCTGGCAACCGAACGGGCACGCAAGCGCGAAGAGTTGCTGCGCGCCACCGAGCGGCTGCTCGACCCCATCGTGGCCGCCACCGAACGTGAGAAGCGGCCACTCACCGGCCGCGAGCACATCGCCCTGCGCGTAGGCCGGGGCATGGGCAAGTACAAGATGGCCAAACACTTCCACCTCAACATCACCGACCACTCCTTCCGCTACACCCGCAACCCTGACTCCATCGCACGCGAGGCCGCTCTCGACGGCCTCTATATCGTGCGCACCAGCCTGCCCCCCAGTGATCTCGATGCCCCAGGCACCGTCACCGCTTACAAAAGCCTGAGCCGGGTCGAGCGCGCCTTCCGTTGCCTCAAAACCGTCGACCTCAAGGTGCGCCCCGTTCATCACCATGCCCCCCACAGGGTCCGCGCCCACGTCTTGTTGTGCATGCTCGCCTACTACGTCGAATGGCACATGCGTCGATGCCTCGCCCCCTTGCTCTTCGACGACCATGACCCCGCTTCTGCCCAACGCTCCTCCAGCGTCGCCCCGGCAACGACCTCTCCCGCCGCTCAAAAAAAGGCTCGCACCAAGCGCACCGACGACGGCTCCCCCGTCCACAGCTTCCGCACCCTGCTCGACGACCTCGCCACCATCGCCAAAAACCGCCTCTCCCCTCGCTTGCCTGGCGCTCACCCCTTCAACCTCGTCACCCGTCCCACCCCACTGCAAGCTACAGGCTTCGATCTCCTCGGTGTCCCCCTCGAACGTTCCCAGTAGCTGCTCCACAGATTCTTCGTTTCCCCCGATATTTCAATGACTTAGCTCGCCCTCGTTCTCAAACTTCAGTCTAGCCCCCCCTGGGTTCATCCGCCAGTAAGACCTGGCCGGATGTACCCTTCCGGCTATAGGTGCCTCCCAGCCGACGCCGTGCAGCGTGTCACCCGGAGCGCCGAAGCGAAGCCGAGGAGCCGCGTAGCGCCTTGACCCCCTGTGAGCAAAGGCTACCCCCCTCCCACAAAAGGGGACATTTGAGCTTTGGGTTGACAGACTTCAACGACTGGGTAAGGGGCCAGCCGTCCTACGCGGAACTGGTGGGCCATGCACCCCCGTCCAACCCACGCGTGGAACCGTCCAAGGAACGCCACCAGCGTGTAATGAACGCATGGCCCCTCACCTATCGCCACGACGTCTACAATCAGACAGCGCGTGTTTTACCCCGTTACGGATTCCAAGGCGACCCACGGGGCAACATGGTGGCGTATCATGGCCGCAACGACTCATGGAAACGAGATTACGACCACCGGGCGAACGGTGCGCGGACTCGAACCCAAGCCGACATCGGGCGAGAGCACGGCAGAAGCAAGTCCGCCGTCTGCCGTGCCATCAAGGAATCCAGCACGCGGGCCGTTGCCGTATCCAAAGCCATCCGCGAGAAGATGGCGAGAGAACCAGCGGCGGAAGTCGAGTTCTTGTTTTTGTTGCGTACCGACAAAGACTTTCTCCCAAGAGAAGATAATTCTTCTCTCTACTACTCTACTATAGAAGCAGAGAGGGGTCTGATAGCCGAGGCTTGCCGGATTTTCGGCATCCAGCATGTGGGGGAAAATGTGGGGGAAGTGAATCGTGCCGGACTCTAAAGCTCAATATTTCCATCAGCTTACCCATAGCGTCCGAGTCCCGTTGGGATCAATCCCAAACCCTCTTGACACGGTCAATCGTTTACTCTGCTGAAACGCGCCGAGCCGTTTCGGAGTCCTTCCGCGAATGGAACACGGGGCGCGACGCGTTGCCCGTGGCGCCCAATCGCGGCTCTCAGCGAACCGGCTTGACGGCGTAGCTTGACGGCGCGCCGCCGGTCCAGGGCTCCTGTCCGGCGCTCTCGCTGCTGAACTGTGTGACAAGGGTGGCGTAGGGCTCGGGCAGTTCCACCGCGGCGGCGCGGCCCCAGAGCCCGTCGAGGTCATAGAACCCGCGCACGGGCTCGTAGAAGACGTGCACCAGGACGTCGGAGAAGTCCATCAGCACCCACTGGCCCCGCTCCATTCCCTCGCTGGAGGTGGGACGCAGCCCGTGGGGGCGGCCATCCTCCCTGATTCCTTCCGCGATGCTCTGAACGTGACGGTCGGAACGACCCGAGCAGATGATGAAGTACTCCGCGATGGTGGTGAGCGGGCCGACCTCCAACAAGGCAAGATCCTGGGCCTTCTTCTCAAGCGCAAAGCCGCAAAGCAAGAGCGCCCTCTCTCTGGCGTCAAGCGCCGGCGTTTCAGGCACTAGCACTCCTGTAGCTCATGATAGAGGTGATGATCCTTCACGTAGCGCCGCACTTCCGAAGGGACCAGGTTGCGAATTGATTTCCCCTTTCCGAGCAACTCCCGTATGGCCGAGGCGGACACGGAGACGTCCGTCAAACGCTTGAACAGGATCTCCCTGCCGAACTCGTTCCGGAAGCCGGATCGGACCGTCCCGTCGAAGTGGAGCGTGCCTTCGAAGTCCAGCCGATCATAGCAAAACGCCTCACGCACGACAACGGGAATCTTGTCGTAGGGCAGCTCACCGCCGAACCCCGGCCGGGAAGTCACGATGACGTGAGTGAGGGCCAGCAACTCGCGCCAGTCCTTCCAGGAGCCGATGAGCAGGAAGGCATCGAGGCCGAGGATCAGATACAACGCGTCCCCGGGGGCCAGCCGGGCCGCGAAATGACGCACGGTGTCGATGGAATAGGATGCGCCCGGGCGCATGACCTCCAGGTCGGAGACGCCGAGACCCAGGTTGTCCGCCACCGCCAGCCGCACCATCGCCAGGCGGTGATGCGCCGCCGCTCCGGGCCTGGCGTTTCGGTGCGGGGGCACGCCGCACGGCACGAAGCAGACCTCGTCCAGCGCGTACGCCTCCCGCACCTCCTGGGCGCTCTTCAGGTGGCCGGAGTGAACGGGGTCGAAGGTGCCGCCGAACAGGCCGAGTTTCATGGGATCAGTTGCGCACCTGTCCGTCGCCGAACACGAAGAACTTGGTGCTGGTGAGCTCTTCCAGTCCCATGGGGCCGAAGGCGTGGATCTTGCTGGTGCTGATGCCGATCTCCGCCCCGAGGCCGAGCTCGCCGCCGTCGTTGAAACGCGTGGACGCGTTGACCAGAACCGCGGACGAGTTCACCCGCGCGACGAAGTCCTCGGCCTTGCCACGATCCCCGGTCACGATGGTCTCGGTGTGGTCCGAGCCGTACTTCCGGATGTGCTCGATGGCCGCGTCCATGTCCGCCACTACCCGCACCGCCAGCACCAGGTCCAGGTATTCCTCGTGCCAGTCCGCCTCGCTCGCCGGCGATACCCCGGCGACCAGCGTCCGGGTCTTCTCACAGCCGCGCACCTCCACGCCGCTCTCCCTCAGCTTGTCGACGACGCCGGGCAGAAACCGCGGTGCCACCGCCTCGTGGACCAGCAGGGTCTCCATGGCGTTGCACACCGACGGGCGCTGGACCTTGGCATTGAGGGAGATGCGTTCCGCCATGTCCAGGTCCGCGTCGCTGTCCACGTAGACGTGGCACACGCCCTTGTAATGCTTGACCACGGGCACCAGGGAGTTGGCGACCACGAACCGGATGAGCTCCTCGCCGCCCCGGGGTATGACCAGGTCCACGTACTCCTCGAGCTTGAGCAGCTCATGGATCATCGCCCGGTCGGTGGACGCCACCACCTGCACCGCGTCCTCCGGCGCCCCCGCCTGCACGCATGCGTCCCGCAGCACGTCGCCGATGGCCTGATTGGAGAACTTCGCCTCGCTGCCGCCCTTGAGGATGACGGCGTTGCCGGATTTGATGCACAGCGACGCGGCATCCGCGGTCACGTTGGGCCGGGCCTCGTAGATGATGGTGATGACCCCAAGCGGAATCCGCATCTTGCCCACCTTGAGGCCGTTGGGGCGCTCCCACCTGCGGGTGACCTGCCGAACCGGATCGGGCAGAGCGACGATGTCCCGTAGGCCCGCGGCCATGGCCGCCACCCGTTGGGGGTTCAGCGTGAGGCGGTCGATCACCGCCTCCGAAAGCCCCTTCTCGCCCGCGTGGGCGGTGTCCTTGGCGTTCTCGGCCAGCAGGAAGTCCTGCCGGGCCTCGATGCGGTCGGCCATGGCCATGAGGGTTTGGTTCTTCAATTCGGTGGAAAGATTGGCCAGGGCGCCGGCCGCTTCCTTGGCCCGCCGCCCGATGGCGATCGCTTCCTCGGCTACTGCCATGATGACTCCTCGTCCTGACGACCTCTGTTTCAGGGGGATGTCGGATTACGCTTCGCTAATCCGACCTACGGGCCACATGAGTTCCTGCGTTTTCGTAGGTCGGATTAGCGAAGCGTAATCCGACATCCCTTAGAGCACCACGAGATCATCGCGGTGGATGATCTCGTCATAGGCCTTGTACCCCAGGATGGCCTCGATCTTGCCCGAGTGCGATCCCTTGATCTTCCTGAGCTCCTGGGCGCTGTAGTTCACCAGGCCGCGGGCGAACTCGCGGCCGGTGTCATCCACGCACCGCACACAGTCGCCGGCGCCGAAGGAGCCGCGTATCTCTCTCACCCCCGAGGGTAGCAGGCTCTTGCCCTTGACCGTCACCGCGGCGCAGGCGCCGTTGTCCACGATCACCTCTCCGGAGGGCGTGAGGTTGTAGAGGATCCAGTGCTTGCGGCTGGTCAGGCGGTTTTCCTCGGGCAGCACCAGGGTCCCCGACTCGCGGGTGCCGTCGAACAGGCCGCTCAACACATCCCGCTCTCGTCCATTGGCGATGATGGTAGGGATGCCGGCATGGCTCGCCTGCTCCGCGGCGCAGAGCTTCGAGAACATGCCTCCCCGGCCCAGATCCGACGGCCGCGTATCCTGAGCCGCCATCTTGGCCGCGGCCAGGTCTGTGACCACAGGCACCAACCGGGCATCCTCGTTGGACCTCGGATCGCGGTCGAACAAACCGTCCACGTCGCTCAGGATCACCAGCAGGTCCATCTCCATCAGCGTGGCCACCAGCGCGGACAACTGGTCGTTGTCGCCGAACTTCATCTCGTCCACCGCCACCGTATCGTTCTCGTTAACGATGGGAATGATGTTCCAGTCCAACAGCGTCTTGAGCGTGTGCTTGGCGTTGAGATAGCGCTTGCGGTTGGCCAGGTCCTCGTGGGTCAGCAGCACCTGCGCCACCTGCTTCTGGTAGCCGGCGAAGGAGTTCTCGTAAAGCGCCATGAGGCGGATCTGGCCGACGGCCGCCAGCGCCTGCTCCTGGGGCAGGTCCGTGGGGCGTTTGGTCAGCCCCAACCGGCTCATGCCCGACGCGATGGCGCCGGAGCTGACGATCACGAGCTTCTTTCCCTGGTCGTTCAGTCCGGCAAGCTCGCGCACCAGGCGTCCGATACGCCGCGCGTGCAGGCCGCGCTCGGAGGACAGGATGCGACTCCCGATCTTGACCACCACCCGTTTCGCCGGGCGAACGTATTTGCGTCTCAGGTCAGCCATGGGACTCCACGTCCCTTGCGGGTTCCCCGCCGGCCGCGGCCAACGCGTTCCGCTCCGCAATGCCGTCCGCCAGCATGGCTTTGAAGCCGTCGAGCCCTTCTCCGGTGACCGCGGAGATGGCACAGAAGCGGTAACCACGCGACTGGAAGAACGCCTCCAAGGTCCGCACCGCGCTTCGGTCGGGTAGCAGATCCACCTTGTTGGCCACCACGATCTGGGGCTTCCGCGCGAGCTCCTCGTCAAACAGCGCCAGCTCGCGGTTTACGATCTCGAAATCCGTTTTGGGGTCCCCTTCCCCGAGCTGGAAGACGTCCAGGATGTGGACCAGCAACCCGGTGCGGGTCACGTGCTTGAGAAACCGATGCCCCAGTCCCTCGCCGCGATGGGCCCCTTCGATGAGCCCCGGGATATCCGCCACCACGAAGCTGCCGTAGCCGTGGCGCACCACCCCCAGGTTCGGCACCAGCGTGGTAAAGGGATAGTCGGCGATCTTGGGGCGCGCCGCCGAAATGACCGATATCAGAGTCGACTTGCCGGCGTTGGGCAGCCCGATGAGGCCCACGTCGGCCAACAGGCGCAGCTCCAGCCGAAGCTCCAGCTCTTCTCCGGGAAGTCCCGGCTGGGCGAAACGCGGCGCCTGACGCCTGGAGGTGGCGAAGCGGGCGTTGCCCTTGCCACCCTGGCCGCCCCGGGCGACGATCACGTCGCCCGAAAGCGCGTCGATATCGGCGATGAGCTCGCCGGTGTCCCGATCTCGAATCATGGTCCCCAGGGGCACCCGGATGATCCGGTCCACCCCGTTCCGCCCGTGCTGGTCCTTGCCGCGCCCGTGCTGGCCGCGTTTACCGCGGTAGAGCCTCTGGTAGCGCAAGTCCAGCAAGGTGGTAAGGTGCGGGTCCGGCACCACGCGGACGTCACCTCCGTCACCGCCGTCGCCCCCGTCCGGACCTCCCATTGGGATGTACTTCTCGCGGCGAAAGCTCATGCAGCCGCGACCGCCGTCGCCGGCCTGCACTGTGATCGTAACCTCGTCGACGAACTTCATGGTGCGTGGGCTCCTACCCTCTTTACGCAGCCGCGGTCGCTACACGGCAATACCGGTCACGACAAACCAGAAAAAGGGATACAACGAAGAACGAGGAAAGGATACGGGAAAGGGATAAGGATGCGGCAAGGCCGCAAGGTTTGAAACCGCCCAAACAGGCGTTCATGCGCGAGGGGGCCCCTCAGACAGGTACGATGGCAACCCGTTTGCGCGACCGGCCCCAGCGTGAGTATTCCACCGTGCCCTCGATCAGGGCGAACAGCGTGTAATCCCGCCCCATACCGACGTTCTTGCCCGGGTGGATCCTGGTGCCCAACTGGCGGACCAGGATGTTGCCCGCCTTGACGTGCTGTCCGCCATAGCGCTTCACGCCACGCCTTTGTCCCTGGCTGTCACGACCGTTACGGGAGCTACCGCCTGATTTCTTGTGCGCCATCGGTTCTTCCGCCTTACGCCTGGATTTCGACGATTCTCAGGGTGGTCTGCTTCTGGCGGTGGCCCTGCTTCCGCTTGTAGCCCTTCCGCCTCTTCTTCTTGAAGACGATGATCTTCTTGTCGAGCCCCTGTTTGACGATCTCCGCGGTGACCTGAGCCTGCTCCACCACGGGAGTGCCGATCCGAGGCTGCTCGTCGTCGCCGTCGCCGCTGATCAGCAACACCTCTTCAAGGGTCACCGTAGCGCCGACTTCCCCGCCCAGGCGCTCCACATCCAGCGTCTCGCCCTCGGCCACCCGGTATTGCTTTCCGCCCGTCTTTATAACTGCATAACGTCCCATAGTTGCATGACTTTGTAATGGAGAAGCGCGTTCTTGTCAAATGCTCACGCAGGTTCGGCGCTAAACCGCCCGCGGGCGGGTTTGAAACCCGCCCCTACACGGAACGGAACATCCGGCGGGCATCCGCAAGTCGCCGTAGAGGGCGGGTTTCGAACCCGCCCCGACACGGAACGGAACATCCGGCGGGCATCCGCAAGTCGTCGTAGCGGGCGGGTTTGAAACCCGCCCCGACACGGAACGGAACACCCGGCGGGCATCCGCAAGTCGTCGTAGCGGGCGGGTTTGAAACCCGCCCCGACACGGAACGGAACATCCGGCGGGCATCCGCAAGTCGTCGTAGCGGGCGGGTTTGAAACCCGCCCCGACACGGAACGGAACATCCGGCGGGCATCCGCAAGTCGTCGTAGCGGGCGGGTTTGAAACCCGCCCCGACACGGAACGGAACATCCGGCGGGCGTCCGCAAGTCGTCGTAGAGGGCGGGTTTCGAACCCGCCCCTACACGGAACGGAACATCCGGCGGGCATCCGCAAGTCGCCGTAGGGGCGGGTTTCAAACCCGCCCCTACACGGAACGGAACATCCGGCGGGCATCCGCAAGTCGTCGTAGAGGGCGGGTTTCGAAACCCGCCCCTACACGGAACGGAACATCCGGCGGACATCCGCAAGTCGTCGTAGAGGGCGGGTTTCGAAACCCGCCCCTACACGGAACGGAACATCCGGCGGGCGTCCGCAAGTCGTCGTAGAGGGCGGGTTTCGAACCCGCCCCGACACGGAACGGAATTTCCGGCGGGCATCCGCAAGTCGCCGTAGAGGGCGGGTTTCGAACCCGCCCCTACACGGAACGGAACATCCGGCGGGCGTCCGCAAGTCGTCGTAGAGGGCGGGTTTCGAACCCGCCCCTACACGGAACGGAATTTCCGGCGGGCATCCGCAAGTCGCCGTAGAGGGCGGGTTTCGAACCCGCCCCTACACGGAACGGAACATCCGGCGGGCGTCCGCAAGTCGTCGTAGAGGGCGGGTTTCGAACCCGCCCCTACACGGAACGGAATTTCCGGCGGGCGTCCGCAAGTCGTCGTAGAGGGCGGGTTTCGAACCCGCCCCTACACGGAACGGAATTTCCGGCGGGCGTCCGCAAGTCGTTGTCGTAGGGGCGGGTTTCAAACCCGCCCGCGCCCGTCACACCCTTATGTCCAACAAGCGGAGTTCCATGGAATGGGTGCCCTGCCACTCGTTCTCCCTCAGCCGGTAGGCGATGTCCACGTGGTCTTCTACCCGGACGGGGAGGTTCCCGGGGGAGCCGAAGACCACTGCGGTCACGCTGTGGTCGTTGTGCCGCAGCCGGAAACGCGAGACCTTGTTGAAGTCCCGGCGCTCGCACACCTCCACCCCCCGGGTCTGGAACACCGGCTCGGGATTGCCCACCCCGAAAGGACCCAGAAGCTGCATCTGCCGCACGAGGTCCAGGCTCAACTGCCGGAAGTCCACCTCGGCGTCGACGTCAAGGTAGGGCAGGAGGTCTTCCTCGCTGAGGGACTCCCTGGCCACCTCGTCGAAACGCTCGGCAAAGGGCTCGAGGTTTTCTTCCCGGATGCTCAGCCCCGCGGCGTACTCGTGGCCGCCGAAGCGCTCCAGCAAATCCGCGCACCGCGTCATGCCCTGCACCATGTGAAAACCGCGGATGCTTCGTCCGGAGCCCTTGCCTTCGCCGCCGTCGAGGCCGATGACGATGGTGGGGCGGTGAAAACGTTCCACGATACGCGATGCCACGATGCCGAGGACTCCGGGATGCCAGCCCTGGCGGCCCACCACGATGGACCGCCGTTCGTGGAGGCCTCCCTGCTCGATGCGCGAGAGCGCCTCCTCCAGCACCTGCGCCTCGGTCTCCCGCCGCTCCCGGTTGTGGCCGTCCAGCTCCCGGGCGATCTCGTCCGCGGTCTCCCGGGAATCGGTGGTGAGCATCTCCACCACCTTGACCGCGGCATCCATGCGGCCGGCGGCGTTGATCCGAGGTCCGAGCTGAAAGCCCACGGTGCCGGCGTTCATCGCGCCGGGAGGAATCCCCACGACCTCCCGCAGGGCCAGGATGCCCGGCCGCGTGGAGCTCTCCAGTTCCACCAGGCCGCGGCGGGTCAACACACGGTTGGTGCCCCGAAGCGGCACCATGTCGGCGATGGTGCCCAGGGTCACGATGTCCAGGTGACGGCGGATGTCGGGCACGCCGCCCGGCTCGAACCAGCCGGACTCCCGGAGACTCGCCCGCAGGCCGATGACGAGATAGAAGGCCAATCCGGCGGCGCAAAGGCCCTTGTCCGGAAAGGCGCAGTCGGGCCTCTGGGGATTGATGACGGCGGACGCCGCGTCGGGCAGCCGCTCCGGCAACTGGTGGTGATCGACGATGACCACGTCCATGCCCAGGGTGCGGGCGAACGCCACCTCGTCGGCGTTGGAGATGCCGCAGTCCACGGTGATGATGAGCGTCACCTCGCGGGAGTGGAGATGCTCGATCCCCTGCCGGCTCATGCCGTAACCCTCGTCGATCCGGTGCGGGATGTAGAACATCGGCCCACGCCCGATCTCGCGCAGGAACGACACCAGGACGGCGGCGCCGGTGGTGCCGTCCACGTCGTAGTCGCCCCAGACGCAGACCTGCTCGTTGTCGCTCAGCGCGCGGCAGATGCGCCGAACGGCATCGTCCATCCCCGCCAGCAGGTGGGGTGGCGGCAGGTCCGTGCTCAGGCTGGAGGAGAGAAAGCCACGCGCCGCGGCAGGGTCCGCGAAGCCGCGTTGCACCAGGATCCGGGCCAGCAACAGTGGGAGCTTTAGGTCCTCGGACAGGAGGGCCGCGGCGGTGTCGTCAGCCTCTTTGAGGATCCAGCGCTTGGGAACGTCGGGCATGCTTAGCCCATCTTTAACACAAGAGTGGGGAATTTTGGTAAATTGGGGGGTGGGGAGTGGGCTAAGGTATTGATTTCATTGAGTTGACGTTTTAGATATCGTAATGTAGTGCCATACTTATTAACTTTCTCTTGCATTCCTCCTCCCACTCTGCTATCCTCCCTCCATGTTCATCCGGCGCACCAAGACGCGCAGTGCCGAAGGCGGCAAGGTCTACCACTCCTACCGACTGGTGCGTTCCGAGCGTAGCGGGGAGCGGGTGCGTCAGCGCACGCTGCTCAATCTCGGCAGTGACTTTGCGGTGGCAACGGAGCATTGGGCGGTGTTGTGCAGTCGGATCGAGCAGTTGCTGGAGCGGCAGGGGGTGCTGGTAGAGCTGGAGTGTCCGGAAGAGGTTGAACGGGAAGCACAACGGATAGCCCTGCAACTGGTGCAGCGCGGGGCTGAGGTAGCGGTGGGAGGCCCGGATCTGCAAACGGTGGACGTGGAGTCGCTGGAGTTGGAGCGGCCGCGGACGGTGGGGGTGGAGCATGTGGGGTTGTGGGCGATGGAGAGGCTGGGTCTGGGGAGATTGCTGGAGGGGCTGGGGTTCAACGGCCGGCAGCGGGCGGTGGCGGTGGGGTCGATCATCGGGCGGATGGGGCAGCCGGGGTCGGAGAGGGCGAGTTGGCGCTGGCTGTGCGAGCGCAGCGGGCTGGGGGAGTTGCTGGAGGTGGACTTCGAGGCCATGAGCCTGATGCGTCTGTACCGTGTGTCGGATGCTTTGATGGCGCATCGGGAGGCCATCGAGAAGCACCTGTTCGAGCAGGTGACGGAGTTGTTCGGGCTGGGTCACACGGTGACGCTGTACGACCTCACCAACACGTTTTTCGAAGGCGAGGCCAAAGACCAGCCCAAGGCACAGCGCGGGCACTCGAAAGAGAAGCGCAGCGACTGTGCGCTGCTGACCCTGGGGCTGGTGCTGGACGGTTCGGGTTTCGTGCGCCGCTCCGAAGTGTTTGCCGGCAGGGTCGACGAAGACAAGACGCTGGAGCCGATGCTCAAGGCCCTGCACGCGCCCGGCGACGCCCTGGTGGTGATGGATGCGGGGATTGCCACCGAGGACAACGTGGCATGGTTGCGCGACAACGGCTACCGTTATCTGGTGGTCAGCCGCCAACGCACCCGCCGTTTCGACCCCGAGCGGTCCATCGCCATCGAGACCCGGTCGCACCACAAGGTTCACCTGCACAAGGTGGTGGATGAGGACCGAGGCGAGGTGCGGCTGTACTGTTATTCTGAGGAGCGCGCCAAAAAGGAGGAAGGGATCGCCAGACGCTTCGCCGAGCGCTTCGAGAGCGAGTTGCGCAAGCTCCACGAGGGGCTGTCCCGGCCCCGCACCCGCAAGGGGCTCGACTCTGTCTGGCAGCGGATCGGGCGCATCCAGGAGCGCTGCCGCGGCGCCGGGCAGCATTACACCGTGGACGTCGTCGCCGACCCGCACAGCGCCAAGGCAGTGGCCGTCACCTGGAAGCCCAAGCCTCTTGCCGGCACCATGCTCACCCATCCCGGTGTCTACTGTCTGCGCTCCAATGTCCACGACTGGGATCCACAGACCTTGTGGCGCACTTACACCATGCTCACCGATCTCGAAGCCGTGTTCCGCTCTCTCAAGTCCGAACTCGGCCTCCGCCCCATCTTCCACAAAACCCAGAACCGTTCCGACGGTCACCTCTTCATCACCGTCATCGCCTACCAACTGGTCCAGACCATCCGCACGCGCCTCGCCGAACAGGGAGAAAACGCGAGTTGGACCACTCTGCGCCGTATCCTCGAAGGCCAGCAGCGGGTCACCGCATCCTTCCGCCGAAAGGACGGCCGAACCCTCCACGTCCGAAAGGCCACCCGTGCCGAGCAACCACAACTCAAAATCTACACCGCTCTCGATCTCCACCCCGCCCCCGGAGGTGTCACCAAATTGATCGCTTGAATACCTTAACTGTCGAAATGTAGTGCCACACGCCAAATTATTTCCCGCTAACCCCCCGAATAATAACTAGTTTCAAAAACCCGTGTTAAAGATGGGTTAGTCCTTGGAGGTGACTGCCAATGGCCCTTCGACTTCGCTCGGCTACGCCTCGCTACGCTCAGGGCGAACGGAAATAGGGTTTCACATCCGTTCGTCCTGAGCGTAGCGGAGCGAAGTCGAAGGACGCCAAACTTGGCGCCCGATGTCGGCTTTACCGCCGTCGGCCTCTTTCGAACAGGAGAATCATCGGGGTGGCCACGAAGATGGTGGAGTAGAGCCCGGAGAGGAAGCCGACGAAGAGCGTGAACGCGAAGGGCCGGATCACGCCGCCACCCAGGACCAGCAGCGCCGTCAACACCAGCAGCGTCGTCACCGTGGTCAGGATCGTCCGCCCGAGCGTTTCGTTGATGCTGGTGTTGATGATCTTTTCCATGGAGTCGCGGCGGTGCTTGCGCATGTTCTCTCGTATGCGGTCGCAGATCACCACCGTATCGTTGACCGAGTACCCGGCGATGGTCAGGAGCGCGGCGACGATGGGAAGATCGATCTCGTAGTTGGTCACCACCAGGGCTCCCACCGTGATCAGCACGTCGTGGATCAGCGCGATGATGGCGCCCAGCCCGAAGCGCAGCTCGAACCGGAGCCAGATATACGCGCCCATCATGATCGTGGCGAAGATGACCGACAGGATGCCCCGGCGCCGGAGGTCGTCACCGACCTTGGGGCCTACCGATTCCACCCGCAGCACTTCGTAAGCGCCCGCGCCGAACGCATTGTCGAGAACGTTCCGGATGTCCTTGCCGACGGTGCCGATCTGGGTGCCGGCCTTCTCCATGCGGATCAGATACTCGCCCGCGTCGCCGCCGCCGAAGTCCTGCACCACGCCGCCCAGGGGAGACTGCTCCAGGGCGCTCCGCAGTTGTCCGATGGTCACGGTGTCCGCGAACTTCACATGCACCATGGTGCCGCCTTCGAAATCGACGCCAAGATTCGGGCCCTTGGTGAACAGCAGCAACACCACGCCGACGATGAGCACCGACGACAGCCTAAAGCCCCATCGGCGATAGCTCAAGAAAGGTATTTGGGTTCCCGGCTTGATGATTTCCATTTTCTTTGGACTTCGCTTTCCTGCGCCTATCCCGAGCCAGGCAGTGGATCGGGCGCGGGCGGGTTTGAAACCCGCCCCTACATTTCCTCATGGGGCCTCGGGGGGTTTGCTCCTGTCGAGCAGGGTCTCCCTAGACGGAGAGCCTGACCAGATTCCGCCTGGACAGGCGATAGTCATAGTAGATGCGGGTCCCGTACACTGCGGAAACCACCGTCGTCAGGATACCGACGCACAGGGTCACGGCGAAGCCGCGCACCGGGCCGGTGCCGAACTGAAACAGGATAACGCCCGCCAGGAAGGTGGTCAGGTTCGAGTCGAAGATGGCTGGAATGGCGCGCTCGTAACCCGTGTCCACCGCCGTTCGCGGAGACTTGCCGTTCCGCACCTCCTCACGAATCCGCTCGTTGATCAGCACGTTGGCATCGACGGCCATGCCCATGGTGAGAATGATCCCGGCGATGCCGGGCAGGGTGAGCACGGCCTCGAAGCCCGCGAGGATGGCCATCATGAAGAAGATGTTCAGAACCAGCGCGACGTCCGCCAACACACCTGCGCCGCGGTAGTACGCCACCATGAAGACCAGGACGAGGATACTTCCGAGAACGAAGGAAAAGATTCCCTTCCGAACCGAGTCGCGCCCCAGGGACGGGCCGACGGTGCGCTCCTCGAGGATGTTCACCGGCGCGGGCAACGCCCCGGCCCGGAGCACGATGGCCAGGTCCCGGGCCTCCTGAAAGTCGAAGTTGCCGGTAATGGAGGCCACGCCTCCCGAGATTCGCTCGCGGATCTGCGGCGCGGAATAGACCCGGCCGTCCAGGACGATGGCCAGAAGCCGCCCGACGTTTTCCCCGGTGAGGCGGTCGAAGGCGGTGCTGCCCACGGAGTTCAGCGCCAGTTCGACGTACAGGCCCTCCAGCGTGTCGCCCCTGCGAACGTTGGCGTCGGCGATGGCGTCGCCGGTCATCAGCGTCCGTGCTTCCAGGAGATAGGGGATCTTGTCGCGGCGCACCTCGCCTAGTGCCGTGCCCTCGTAGCCGTACAGGACTTCGCGGCCCGGCGGCGGACCGGAACGCACCGCCTGCTCCAGGTCTCCACGCTCGTCCACCAGCTTGAACTCCAGGAGCGCGGTCTTGCCGATGAGCGCCTTGGCCCGCTCCGGATCCTGGATTCCGGGAAGTTGGACGAGTATGTCCCGCTGTCCCTGGCGCTGGATGGTGGGTTCCGTGACCCCGAACTGGTCGATGCGATTGCGGATGGTCTCCAGCGTCTGATCCACCGCGAAATTACGGATGTTCTCGAGCTCCCGGGCGGCGAAGACCGCCCGCAACTCGGCCTCGCCGGCGGCGGTGCTGGAGCCAGACACCTCCAGTTGCGGGAACTCGGTGGACAGAAGGTCCCGAATGCGCTCCATGTCGTCCGTGGAAGCCGCGATGACAAGCTCCCCGGTGCCGCTGATGTCAAGTCCCTTGAAGGCGATGTCGCGGTCGCGCAACTCGTCACGGAGGCCGCTGCGTACCCTCCGCATGCGGTTCTCCACCGCTTCCTCCACCTCCACCTCCAGCACCAGATGCGACCCGCCCTGCAGATCCAGACCGAGACGTATTCCGTTCTCGGGCAAAAACCACAAACCGGGGACGAAGCTGGGCGCGAGGTAGAACACCGCCACCACCAGGCAGACCAACAGCATGACCAGACGAATGACTAGGCTTTGACGCATGCTCGTTTCCCCAACCGGAGCGCACGGAAGCCGCCGGACGTGCCCCGACGGCCGCGGCCCCTATTTGCCCTTGACCTCCTTGGCCCCGGTCGTCTTTTCTCCTCTGAAGAGCTGAGCGATATGGGTCCGACTCACCCTGATTTTCACGTTGGACGCCACTTCCAGGGTCACCTCGGTATCCGAGAGTGCCTGGACCTTGCCCAACACCCCGCCCGTGGTCATGACGTCGTCGTTACGCTTGAGCTGGGCCAGCATGCTCCGGTGGTCCTTGGCCTTGCGCTGCTGCGGTCGTATCAAGAGAAAGTAGAAGACCGCGAAAATCAGCACCAGCGGCAGCATGCTGATGAAAGTGCTGGGGCCGCCTCCGGCCTGCGCATAGGCTACGTCCCACATGTTTTCCTCCGATGCTTCAATGCGAGTTTCAATGACTTCCCCGTCCCTGCCCTGGTAGCAGGTCGAGCGCCACGCGGCTCAACCACCCGCCTCGGGGAGCTTCCATACTCCGCCCGCGACGCTATCCAGACTCAACCGATCCCGAATGGCCCCTCGCAGTTCCGTCATCAACCGCTGATAATAGCAGACGTTGTGCAGCGTGTTCAGATAGGCCGCCAGGATTTCGCCGGCCATGTAGAGGTGGCGAAGATAGGCACGCGAAAAATGCCGGCAACCGTAGCATGGGCAGCCTTCATCCACGGGACGCGGATCCCTGGCATAGGCTGCGTTCTTGATGCTGAGCTTCCCCGTGGCAGTGTATAACGTACCGTTCCTGGCATTCCGCGTCGGCAGAACGCAATCGAACAGATCATAGCCGGACCGGACCCCATGAATCAAGTCTTCGGGTTTTCCGAGCCCCATGAGGTAACGCGGACGGTCGTCGGGCATCAAGCCGGCGGTGAAGCTGCCGATCTCCGCCAGCAACTCGGGGCCCTCGCCGACGCCCATGCCCCCGGCGGCGAAGCCGTCGAAGGGGAGATCCCGCAACGCGGCCGCGCACTCCTCCCGCAAATCCTTGAACACGCCCCCTTGTACGATCCCGAACAGCGCGCAGTCACCGTTCCGGGGCGCCTCCAGAGACCGGCGCGCCCACCGGACGGTACGGTCCGTGGAGGCCTTGACGTAGTCGCGGCTCGACGGGTACGGGATGCACTCGTCCAGCACCATGGCCACGTCCACGCCCAGCGCCTGCTGGATGCCCACCACCTTCTCCGGGCTCAGGAAGTGCGAAGAGCCGTCCAGATGGGACCGGAACGAGACCCCTTCTTCGGTGATCTTGCGTATGGCGGCGAGGCTCAGCACCTGGTAGCCGCCGCTGTCGGTGAGGATGGGCCGATCCCATCCCATGAAGGCGTGCAAGCCGCCGAGGTCGCGAATGAGCTCTTCCCCGGGCCGCAGGTACAGGTGATAGGTGTTGCAGAGAATGATCTGGCTCGAGACCTCCCGCAAATCCCGTGGCGACAGCGCCTTGACAGCGCCCCGGGTTCCCACCGGCATGAACGCGGGCGTCTCCACCCGGCCATGGGCGGTCTCCAGGAGGCCGGTCCGAGCCCGACTGTCCGGGTCGTTGTCGGTAACCGTGAATTTCATGGTGATGAGGTGGTCCTTCGACTTCGCTCCGCTGGCGCTCCGCTACGCCTGTCCTGAGCCTGTCGAAGGGCTCAGGACGAACGGGAATCAAATACTCATCCCCGTTCGTCCTGAGCGTAGCGTAGCGAAGTCGAAGGACCCATCCTACAAGATCAGCATGGCGTCGCCGTAACTGTAAAATCGGTAGCCCTCCTCGATGGCCTCGGCGTAGGCCCGCCGCACCAGATCCATTCCGGCCAGAGCCGCCACCATGGCCAGGGGTGTCGAGCGCGGCAGATGAAAGTTGGTGACGAGGGCGTCGATGCCGCGGAACCGGTAGCCGCCGGTGATGAACAGGCGCGTGATGCCGGAATCGGCCACCACCCGGCCCTTGCGCCGGACGATGCTCTCCAGCGTACGCGTGCTGGTGGAACCCACGGCCACCACCCGTCTCCCTTCCGCCCGGGCCCGGCGGATTCGTCCGGCCGCCGCCTCGGTCAACGTGTACCATTCGCCGTCCATGCGGTGGTTCTCCACCACCGCGTCCCGCACCGGCCGGAAAGTCCCCAGGCCCACGTGCAAGGTCACGTACACGCTGTCCACGCCGCGCGCGGCCAGATCCTCCAGCAACGCCCGGGTGAAGTGGAGGCCGGCGGTGGGAGCCGCCACCGAACCCGGCATCGAGGCGTAGACGGTCTGGTAGCTGTCGCGATCGCTTTCCTCCACGTCGCGCACTCGTTCGATGTAGTGGGGCAGCGGCGGCGTCCCGAGAGTGTCGAGCACTTCCCGAAAACGTTCCGCGGGCTCGAACCGAAGACCGTACCGGCCCGACCCGAGCTCTCCCAGCACCGTCGCCGTGATTTCGCCCGAGAACACGATGCGTCCACCCAGGCGCGGCTTCTTGGAGGCGTCCACCAGCGCCAGCCATAGTCCCCGCTGCACGTCGAACGGCTCCACCAGCAGCACCGTGGCCCTGCCGCCGCTTTCCTTGCGCCCTTCGAGGCGGGCCGGGATCACCTTGGAGTTGTTGAGCACCAGCAGGTCGCCCGGCGAAAGGAACTCGCCCAGGGAGGCGAACCGGGAATGGGTGATGGTTCCCGACCCGCGCTCCACCACCATGAGGCGAGCCGACACGCGATCTTCCGCGGGGTACGCGGAGATGAGCGATTCAGGAAGATCGTAGGCCAGTTCTTCCAGCAGCATAGCGCACGACCGGAAACGGCATGGCGTCACGCCGGCCGCTTCCGGTCAAGGGTTGCAGGTCAGGAGTCGTTCTCGCCCGCCGCCTTCAAGAACGGTGTCAAGAGGTCTATCGGAACGGGGAAGATCAACGTGGAGTTCTTGTCGCCGGCCACCTCCTGCAGGCTTTGCAGGAATCGGAGCTGCATGGCCATGGGCTCCTTGGCAATGACCGCGGCCGCATCGTGCAGCTTCTGGGAGGCCTGGAATTCGCCGTCGGCCAGGATGACCTTTGCCCGCCGCTCACGCTCCGCCGAGGCTTGCCGGGCCATGGCGCGCTGCATCTCCTCCGGCAGATCGATGTGCTTGAGCTCGGTCAGCACCACCTTGATCCCCCAGGGGTCGGTGTGCTCGTCGAGAATCTTCTGGATGTCGGCGTTGATGCGATCCCGCTCCGACAGGAGTTGGTCCAGTTCCGCCTGTCCGCAGATGCTTCTCAAGGTCACCTGGGCCAGTTGCGACGTGGCGAACAGATAGTTGGCTACCTCCACGATGGCCCGGTTGGGATCGAGGACCCGGAAATATACCACCGCATTGACCTTCACCGACACGTTGTCCCGGGTGATGACGTCCTGCGAAGGGACATCCATGGTGACGGTTCGGAGCTCCACCCGCTGCATTTTTTCGATGAAGGGAATCACGTAGATCAGCCCCGGGCCGCGGGAATTCACCATGCGGCCCAACCTGAAGATCACCCCGCGTTCATATTCCTTGAGGATCTTGATTCCGCTAACACCCAGCCCCAGGACGATGATCAATATGATCACAATGGGTCCGAATTCGAACATACGTTTCTCCTGCGCGGCGTAGGCTGAACGTAACGCCTGCGTTTACCGTCAGCTCTCCGCGGCGCGTTTGACCTTGAGTTTCATCCCGTCGTATCCGACGACTTCGACCCGGTCGCCGGCCTCCAATCGCTCCGCTCCCTCGGCGTTCCAGACCTCGCCGTGGACAAAGACCTTGCCTCTTAGGTCCAGACGGTCCCGGACCTCCCCGACCTCGCCGATGAGCCCACCGTAACCAAGGGTCGCTTTTCTTCGCTGCGACCTGACCACGAGGACGGTCACCACCAGCACAAACGCGCTCAGGGTGCCCACCGCCGCCAACACGATCGAGCCGTCCACCGCCAGGTCCGATCCCTGCACGTTGAACAGCAGCAGCGAGCCCAGGCCGAGGGACACGACGCCACTGATGCCGAGGATGCCGAAACTCGGCAGAAACGCCTCGGCCACCAGCAAGCACAGGCCGAGGCCGATCAACAACAGCCCCGCGTAGTTGATGGGAAGCACCTGAAAGGACGCCAGCGCCAGCAACAGCGCGATGCCCCCGGCGATGCCCGGGAAGAGCGCCCCGGGATTCGAGAACTCCATGTACAGGCCCAGGATGCCCGCCATCATCAGCAGGTAGGCGATGTTGGGATCCGCCAGGATATTGATGACCTTCTGTTTCAGCCCCATCTCGAAATGCAGGATGGAGACGCCGTCGAAATCGAGGGTGCGCTTGGCCGAGCCCACGTCCACCTCGCGCCCGTTGGCCTGCTTGAGGAGGTCGCTCACATCCGTCGCGATGATGTCGATGACGTCCTTCTCCAGAGCTTCCTTGTCGGTGATGGAGATGCTCCGGCGCACCGCCTGGATGGCGAAATCGGTGTTGCGGCCGCGCCGCTGGGCGATGGTCTCACTGAACGAGGCGGTGAAGTTCTCGAGCTTCTCGCCCATGACGCCCTTGACTTCCTGTCCTCCGCCCGCCACCGGATGGGCCGCGCCGATGTTGGTGCCCGGCGCCATGGCGGCGATGTTGGCTGCCATGGTGATGAAGACCCCGGCCGAGCCCGCGCCGGCCCCGCTCGGCGCCACGTAGACGATGATCGGCAACGGCGCGCCCAAGATCTCCTTGACGATGGAGCGGGTGGAGGACAAGAGCCCCCCGGGCGTGTCGAGCTGGATGATCAGGGCGCGGGCATTACCCTGGTGGGCGCGCTGAATGCTTTCGCGGATGTAGTCGTTGACGGCCGGGTTTATGCCGCCGTCAATGACCATGAGGTTGACATGGGATCCGGTGCCGGGTTCAGGGGCAGCGCCTCCCGCGCTGACCGCGGCGCAGACGATGCCGAAGAGCAGCAACCCCCACCACACGTCCGGTCTCAGCCGTCTACGCGTCATCCAACCACCGTTCCGATCTCCCGCAGGACGCTCTTGATGTCTTCCCAGACAAGCCTCTTGTCTCCCGGATTCCGTAACAGATAGGCCGGATGAAACGTCGGCATCAGCCGAATCCCGTGGTAGTCGTGCCATTGCCCGCGCAGCCGGGAGATCGGCGCCGTGGACCGCAGCAGCGTCTGCGCCGCGAACTTTCCCAACGCGACGATCGCCCTCGGCTTCACCAACTCGATCTGGCGGATGAGAAACGGCTCGCACGACGCGACTTCGTCGGGCTCCGGATCGCGATTCTGCGGCGGACGGCATTTGACCACGTTGGCGATGTAGACGTCCTCGCGCCGCAGCTTCATTCCCTTGGTGATGATGTCGGTGAGCAACTGTCCGGCGCGTCCCACGAAAGGCTCTCCCTGGAGATCCTCGTCCCTTCCCGGCCCCTCTCCGACGAACATGACATCGGCGTCAGGGTCCCCGGTTCCATAGACGATCTGCGTGCGGCCCTGCGAAAGCTGGCAGCGGTGGCATTCGCCGAGTATCTCCCGAAGCTGCCGGAGGTTTGCGGCCGCCCCGGTCTCGTCTTCGCCGGCGGCCGTCACCGCATCCGGAACACCATCGGCGGTGGCGCGCGCGGGCAGCACCTGAATCCCCGCGGCCTGGTGCTGCTCCAGGCAACTCCTGAGGGACGTTGCCGCAACCGCCAAATGCTGCCTTAGCTCAAGCGTGTTCATATGGGTAACGCGAAACCGTGTCTGATTTCTGTTTACGCCAATACCGAGGGCATGGCAATGATCGCGATCGAGCCAGCCGCCGGTAGCGCATGCGGGCACGGGCGGGTTTGAAACCCGCCCCTACATCGGGCGTCCGATCTCTGCGACGCAGGTTCCCAGGAAGGCGGTTTCCGCGGGCGGGCCTGGGATCAGGCGCCGCGGCGGTGGGAATGGTTCTTGTACTGGAGAAACCAGTCGTAGATGCGGTCGGCCACGGTGTCCTTGCTCATGACCGGCAGCGGCGTGACCGTACCGTCCCGGTCCAGCAGCGTGACGGCATTGGTATCCACGTCGAAACCGCTGCCCTCCTGCGTGACGTCGTTGGCCACCAGGAGATCGAGTTTTTTCCGGTGCAGCTTTTTCCGGGCGTTCTCCAGCAGCGACTCGGTTTCCGCGGCAAACCCCACCACGATCTGATGCCGTTTCCGGGCGCCCAGCTCCGCCACGATATCGGGGTTGGGCACGAATTCCAGGCGCAGGCTGTCGTCGCCCCGCTTCATCTTGTTGCCGGACGCTGAACGGGGCCGGTAATCCGCCACCGCCGCTGCCATGAAGACCGCCGTGGCCGCGTCGAACTCCGCCAGCACCGCCGCGCGCATCTCCTCGGCCGTGACCACGGGCACCGTCTTCACGCCTTCGGGGGCAGCCAGCGCCGTCGGGCCGCTCACCAGCGTCACCTGGGCGCCGCGCCGCACGGCCGCCCTGGCCAGAGCGTAACCCATCTTCCCCGACGATCGGTTGGAGATGAAACGGACCGGGTCCAACGGCTCCCGGCTCGGGCCGGCGGTGACGACGATCTTCTCGCCCGCCAGATCCTTGGGCCTGAGCAGCCGGCGGATTTCCTCGACGATGGCCGGCGGTTCCGGAAGACGGCCCTTGCCCTCGTAGCCGCAGGCCAGATAGCCCGCCGCCGCCTCCATGACGTGGTAGCCGGCGCTCCTCAACTTCGCCAGGTTCGCCTGTACCATGGGATGGGCCAGCATGTGCACGTTCATGGACGGAACCACCAGCAAAGGCGCCTGTGTGGCCAGCACCACGGTGGTGAGAAGGTCATCGGCAATGCCCGCGGCCAGTTTGGCGACGACGTTGGCCGTGGCTGGTGCGATCACCAGCAGGTCGGCGGTGTCCGCGAGATTGATGTGTCCGATTTCGGATTCCTGAGTCAGGCTGAAGAGATCCGTGGCTACCGGTGACCCTGACAGGGTCTGGAAACTGAGGGGCGTTACGAACTCGGCCGCGTGCCGTGTCATCACCACCCGGACGGAGCAGGAGTCCTGCACGAGAAGCCGTACCAACTCCAACGCCTTGTAGCAGGCAATTCCCCCGGTTACGCCCAGGACCACGTTGGGCTTTTCCACGAACCCGCTCTCCTTGACACGTTGCGGACAGAACGCCACGCCAAGGTATCCCATCGATGGGTAGTTTTCAAACCCTTGATTTCAAAGGGACGTAGTGGTATTCCGGCGTGACTTCACCGCCTCGACGCCCATGCGAATCCTACGGCTCCCGCTCCTTGTCTTGCTACTCCACCTGAGTCTGGTCCACCCGGTCCATTCCCAGTCGGACGCCGCCGCTGCCACCGCACCGGCCGCCGAGATGTCGCGCACCGAGGAATCGACGACCCGGGACCAGCACTACGACCCATTCGAGCGGTTCAACGACGACATCTTCGAGTTCAACCTTGGTTTCGACAGGCTGGTGCTCAAACCCGTGGCCGAGACCTATGGCTCGGCCGTCCCGACGTCCGTTCAGACGGGGGTACGCAATGCCGTCGACAACCTCGACGTGGTCCGGAAAGTCGTCAACAACGTCCTCCAGGCCGAACCCGTGAGCGCCAGCCGCGAGTTGGCCCGTTTCATGCTCAACAGCACCGTGGGGATCGCGGGCATTTTCGACATGGCCAGCAAAATCGGGCTGGAGCCAAGCGATCAGGACATGGGCATCACGTTGGGTCTCTACGGGTTCAGCCACGGCGCCTATCTGGTGTTGCCGTTGCTGCCGGCGACCACCGTGAGAGACGGAATCGGAACCGTGGCGGACTCGTTGATGAACCCGCTGGGGTGGTTGACGCCCTTCTATGTACCCTTGGCCGTCCGGGCCGCCGACACGGTCAACAGCCGCGCGCTGAACGCGGAGACCTTCGAGCAGTTGGGGCTCAGCATCGACCCCTATGGGGCAGTGCGTAACGCCTATCTGCAACTCCGGCAGCACAAACTGGAGCAGGCCCGGACCTCGGGAAGCGCACCTGGAGCCGAGGACGGCCCCGCGCCGACACGACCATGAGCAAACCCTCACTCCTTTCCGGCAGGAAAATCGACCCCAAGCCCATCGATGCCGCCACCACCGTCATCGAGCTCATCGACGACAACTTCATTTCCTACAACAGCGGGCGCCTGCGGGAAGCCTGCCAGCTCTTTACCGGGAAGATCCTCGCGGATGACGTCACCGTGGGACTCAGCATTACCGGCGCCCTTACCCCGGCCGGGCTCGGCATGACCGCGTTCATTCCGCTCATCGAAAACGGCTTCGTGGACTGGATCGTCAGCACCGGCGCGAATCTCTATCACGACACCCATTTCGCCATCGGTCTGACCATGCATCGGGGCACCTTCGACGCGGATGACGTCGACTTGCGGGAACAGGGCGTCGTGCGCATCTACGACATCTTCTTCGACTACGACGTGCTCATCTCCACCGACGACTTCTTTCGCGAGATCCTGAAGGCCCCCGAGTTCCAGAAAGAGATGGGCACGGCGGAGATGCACTACCGCGTGGGCCGGTACCTTGATGAAAGAGAGAAGATCCTGGGGCTCGAAAGACGCTCGCTGTTGGCGGCCGCCTACCGGTGCGGCGTGCCCGTCTACACGTCCTCACCCGGAGACAGCTCCATCGGCATGAACGTGGCGGCCCTGGCGCTGAAAGGGAACGGGCTCCGCTTCGACGTCTCGCGCGACGTCAACGAATCCGCGGCCCTGGTGCTCGAGGCCAAGCGCACCGGAGGCCGAAGCGCCGCGGTCATCCTGGGCGGCGGGTCACCCAAGAACTTCCTGCTCCAGACCGAACCCCACATCCAGGAGGTGCTGGGGCTCGAGGAGAAGGGATTCGACTACTTCATCCAGATCACCGACGCCCGGGCGGACACCGGCGGTCTTTCCGGAGCCACACCCGCGGAGGCCGTGAGCTGGGGCAAGGTGGACCCCGATCAACTGCCCGACTCCGTGGTCTGCTACGTGGACAGCACCATCGCCGTGCCGCTGATGACGGCCTACGCCCTGGGCAAACATTCGCCGCGCAAGTTGAAACGTCTCTACGACAAGCGGGAACAGGCCCTCGAACACATCGCCGAAGAGATTCGCGAGAAGTTCGGCAACGTGCCGCTGGCCCAGCGCTGACGATACGGTGTCCGCGGATACCCCCAAGGCCTTTTTCAAGGTCGTGACCCCGGCGGAAGCCCTGGAACTCCTCTGCCAGGTGGCGGCCGTGGACTCCGAGGCGGTCGACACTGTCGAGGCCCGGGGCCGGGTGTTGGCCGAAGACCTCCGCTCCCCGGTCGACCTGCCCCACTTCAACCGGGCCGCCATGGACGGCTACGCCGTCACGGCCCGGGATACCTTCGGAGCCAGCCCCGGGTTGCCCGCCTATCTGAACCTCGTGGGTACGGTGGAGATGGGCCAGGAAATCACCCGCCGGATCGGATCACGCGAGGCCATGCGCATCTCCACCGGCGGCATGCTCCCGCCCGGCAGCGACGCCGTGGTGATGGTGGAGTACACCGACGAGACCGGCGACGGCACGGTGGAGATCCAGCGAAGCGCCTCGCCCTGGCTGAACGTGATCCAGGTCGGCGACGATATCCGCACGGGCGACCCGGTGTTTCCCCGGGGCCGGCGGCTGCGGGCACACGACCTCGGCGCGCTGACCGGCATCGGGATCGCGTCGCTGCCCGTGTACCGGAAGCCCCGGGTGACCCTCATTTCCACCGGCGACGAGATCGTTCCCGTGGATCGGGAGCCCCGCCCCGGACAGGTGCGGAACATCAACCAGCACTCGCTGGCAGGGCTCGTCGCCGAGTGCGGCGCCGAACTGAGGGACCTCGGCGTCGTGGCCGATGACGCAGACGACTTGCGCGGCGCGCTGGCGAAGGGGCTGGACTGGGGGGATCTGGTGCTGCTGTCCGGGGGAAGCTCCATGGGGACCCGGGACATGGCGGTGGAGGTCATCCGGTCACTGCCCGATGCCAGGATCTTCTTTCACGGCATCTCCGTCAGCCCGGGCAAGCCCACCATCTACGCCCAGGCCGCCGGGAAACCCGTGCTCGGGCTGCCCGGCTATCCGGTCTCCGCGCTGGTGATATTCGACCTGTTCGCGGAGCCGCTGATCCGGACCTTGGGAGGCGAGCGCCGGCCCGCCGCAACCCTCCCGCGGCGCACGGCGCCTGCCGTGCTCGACACCAATGTTGCTTCGCAAACCGGCCGCGAGGACTACGTAAGGGTCACCCTCGAATGGAAGGACGGGACGCTCTACGCCTCTCCGTTGCCGCGCAAATCCGGCGCCATCTTCACCCTGGTCAAGGCCGACGGCATGATCCGCATCGATCTCAACCGCGAAGGGCTGGAACACGGCGAGGAGGTAGAGGTGCTGCTTTTCTGATAGGCTGGCGCCTTGCAACATGGAAATCGCTCGTGTTGCGTTCTCGAGTCGCGATGACTGGTCGCGGAGGTCCGTTTCACCGCCCTCCGACCCCCTCTCCCTCTGGGAGAGGGTTGGGGTGAGAGCCACACCCACGGCCCCAGGCCGCCATCGACCCCCTCTCCCTCTGGGAGAGGGTTGGGGTGAGGGCCACACCCACGGCCCCAGGCCGCCATCGACCCCCTCTCCCTCTGGGAGAGGGTTGGGGTGAGGGTACCACAGAGCAAGCAGCCTGCTGGGTAGGACTAGAATGGGAGGGGCAGGGCTATTGCGGCGCCCTCACCCGGCCTTCGGCCACCCTCTCCCAAAGGGAGAGGGGTTGGACGCAATGACCGGTTGTAGGGGCGGGTTTCAAACCCGCCCGTGCCCATACCCCACACGAGGCCCGAAGAGGCAACCCCACACGCAATCACCATGGCCCGAAAGAGATACCTCAAGAAAACCCCCCTGGAGCACGCCCGCGAGCTCTTCCTGACCCACGTCGACCACACACACCTGGAGGACGAGACGGTGGATGTCGGCCAGGCCCTCCACCGCATCACTTCCGAGCCGGTGTTCGCGAGGATCTCCTCGCCCCACTACCACGGCTCGGCCATGGACGGCATCTGCGTGCGGGCGGAGGATACCTTCGGGGCCACGGAATTCGCGCCCCGGCAACTCCGGCTGCTTGCGGACGAGACCCGTCCCGACGGGTGCTTCGCCTACCTGGACACCGGCCAGCCACTGCCGTCCTGGGCCAACGCCGTGGTCATGATCGAGAAGGTGCGCGAGCTCGACCGAACCACCGTGTCCATCGACGAGGCGGCGAGCCCGTGGCAGAACGTGCGGCTGGTAGGTGAAGACGTGGTGGCCACCGAGCTGTTGTTGCCGCGCAATCACCGTTTGAGACCCTATGACATGGGGGCCATCCTGGCGGCGGGGCATACCACGGTTGGGGTCAAGGCGCGGCCCAGGGTGGCCCTCATTCCCACCGGCGACGAGATCACGGCCCCGGGAGAGACCGCCCGACCGGGACAGATCATCGATTTCAATTCCACCGTGCTGGCAGCCATGGTGACGGAGTGCGGCGGCACGCCGGTGATTCTTCCCGCCGTCCCCGACGATCCGGCACGGCTGAAGCGCGCCCTCCGCGACGCCCTGGCGGACCATCACCTGGTCGCCCTCATCGCCGGATCGTCAGCGGGCGAGCACGACTTCACCGCCGAGGTGATCGCGGCCGAGGGCGAGCTTCTGGTGCACGGCATCGAGGTCATGCCCGGGAAACCCGCCGTCCTCGGGACCGCCGGCGGCAAACCCGTCATCGGCATTCCCGGTTACCCCGTGTCCGCCATCGTCATCGCGCGCGAGATCCTCCAGCCGGCGTTGCAACGCATGCTCGGTACGGGCACCGCCTCGCGTTCGACGGTCCGGGCCGTGGCGCCCCGAAAGATTCCCTCCCGGCTCGGTCTCGAGGAGTTCGTTAGGGTCACGCTGGGACGGGTCGAAGAAAGGCTTATGGCCATCCCGCTGGCACGAGGCGCCGGCGTCATCAGCACCATGGTGCGCGCCGACGGATTCCTGCGCATTCCGGGGATGGTGGAGGGGATCAATGCCGGCGAGGAGGTCGACGTCGAGCTCCTGCGATCGCCCGAAGAGATCGAGCACACGGTGGTGTGCACGGGCAGTCACGACCTGTCCATCGGGGTGCTGGAAGACCAGCTCAAGCGCCGGGACCCGCGGCTCAAGATCGCCGCGGCCAACGTGGGCAGTCTCGGCGGACTCCACGCTATCCGGCGCGGAGAGACGCACATGACCGGCACCCACCTGCTGGATCCGGCCACCGGCGCCTACAATATCCCGGACATCCAGCGGGTCCTCCCGGACTTGCCCGTTGTGCTCGTCCACTGCGTCCAGCGCCGGCAGGGCCTGCTGGTACCCCGCGGAAACCCTCAAGGGCTGTCGGGCGTCGCCGATCTGGGCAACCAGGACCTCCGGTTCGTCAATCGCCAAGCCGGTTCCGGCACCCGTGTGCTGCTGGATTTCAAGCTGGCCCAACTCGGCATCGAAGCGAATGCGGTCCGGGGTTACGAGCACGAGGAGTTCACCCACATGGCGGTGGGCGTGGCCGTCGCCAGCGGTCTGGCGGATACCGGCCTGGGGATTCGTTCCGCGGCCGATGCCCTGGGGCTGGACTTCATCCCGGTGGGCGACGAGCAATACGACCTGCTCATGCTGCGCTCCTTCTACGAATCGCCCACCGGCGCCACGCTGCTGGCGGTCCTCCGCTCCGAGGAGTTCAAGCTGGCGATGCAATCCCTCGGCGGCTACGACACCGCCGCCACCGGCGAGATCCTTTTCGAACAGGGTTAGGAGCTTGTCTCGGCCGGCAGCGCCGTGCGGGCTCGGGCGGGTTTGAAACCCGCCCCTACACCGTCATCGTGCCGCGGCGCGGACTTGTAGGGTGGTTTTCAAACCGTTCCGACACCGCCATCGTCCCGCGGCGCGGGCTTGTCGGGTGGTTTTCATACCGTTCCCACACCGTCGTCGTCCCGCGGCGCGGACTTGTAGGGCGGTTTTCATACCGTTCCCACACCGTCATCGTCTCACGGCGCGGGCTTGTCGGGTGGTTTTCATACCGTTCCTACACCGCCATCGTCCCGCGGCGCGGACTTGTAGGGCGGTTTTCATACCGTTTCCACACCGTCATCGTCTCACGGCGCGGGCTTGTAGGGTGGTTTTCATACCGTTCCTACACCGTCATCGTCCCGCGGCGCGGGCTTGTAGGGCGCGTTTCAAACCGTTCCTACACCGCCATCGTCCCGCGGCGCGGACTTGTAGGGTGGTTTTCAAACCGTTCCGACACCGTCATCGTCTCACGGCGCGGGCTTGTAGGGGCGGGTTTCAAACCCGCCCGCTCGGCGGCGGTCACTACATTGTACATTGGCATGAGAACGAACCGGGAAGTGCACCCCGGAGGACCGGGGACGGGGTCGGGAGTCTGGTGCCGGGAGCCGGACTTGAACCGGCACAGGCCAAGGCCCGCGGGATTTTAAGTCCCGTGTGTCTACCTATTCCACCATCCCGGCGCAGCCCATTTCCATAACTCCCGGCTACCCCTTCGTCAACCGGGAATTCCCACACACAGGCTTTCAACCGCACTCACGACTCCTGCCGCCGGCTCATGCGAGCCACCAGCCAGCGGCCGCCTACCGTCAGCACTCCCAGGGCAACGATGAGCAGCACTCCGAGGGCGGCCGTCTGTCCCGGGTCTCCGTCTTCCCAGGTGTGCCACATGACCACGGACAGCACCCAGTTGTCCCGTGTCGCCAGTATCAACGGGACGGAGAAGTTGCGAAGGGAATGGGACGCCACCCAGATCCAGCCGCCGATGAAAGCCGGCAACACCAGCGGGAGCACGATTCGCCGCATGAGGGTCAGCCATTTCGCGCCGGACACATGGCTCGCCTCTTCCAGCTCCACGTGGACCTGGGCCAGGGCCCCGGTCATGTTGCGGCTGCCGAAGGCGATGTAGCTCACCGTGAGTCCCAGCATGATGATCCAGACCGTCCCATAAAGGCCCAACTCGTTCAGCGGCGGCTGCAAATACAGGAACATGAACGCGATGGCGACGATGACTCCAGGGAGGGCGTGGGGAAGGAACGTGACGGCATCGAGCAGGGATCTTCCCCTGAACCGTTTCCGGATGACGACCCAGGCGACGATGAGGGAAAGGAGCATGGTCAAGGTGGCGGCCCCCAGGGCCACCGCGATGGTGTTGAAAGTGGCGTCCAGCACGTCGCCGTCGGAAAGGACCTCCCGGTAGTGCCTCAGGGTCAAATCCGGCAGAAGCTCCCAGGAGGGAGGCATGTAGACCGGCAGCAGGGAGCTCCAGAACAGCACGAAGCCGGGCGCCGCGATGGTCAGGGCGAAGTACAGGAGAAAGACGGCCAACGCCGCGTAGCGCCATTTGCCCAGCGCCGTGAGCCGCGGCCGGTAACCCTTGCCGGTGATGGTGGCGAAGCGCCCTTCCTGTCTCATGGCGTAGCGGTACGCGTAGACCAGCAGAATGCTGACCAGGAGGAAGGTCGCGCCCAGGGCGGCGGACAGGCCGTACTCGGGAGGCGTGTATCGCTGGGTGGTGTAGAAGATATAGGTGGGAAAGACGTGAATCCCTGCCGGCAGGCCGATGACCAGCGGAATCTCCAGCGACTCCAGGTGCGTCATGAAACTGTACATGGTGGCGCCGAAGATGGCCGGGGTCAGGAGCGGGATGAAGATGCCGAAAAACGTCCTGGGGCCGGAGGCCCCGGCCACGCGGGCCGCCTCTTCCAGGCTCGGGTCCATGGCCCTGAAAGCCCCCACCATGATCAGGAACGTGGTGGTGACGCCTCTCAACCCTTCCAGCAGAACCATGCCCCAAAGGCTGTAGATGTTCAGCGGACCCGTGGTGACCTCCACTCCGAACCATCCCAGGAAGCCTCGCATCCAGATATTGAAAAGACCGATCTGGGGCGACAGCAGAAAAGTCCAGGACACGGCAAAGAGCAGTCCGGGCATCGCCATGGGGACGAGTATCAAGCCCCAGGCGACGTTCCGAAACGGCATGTCGGTGCGCTCGGTGAGAAAGGCGAAGAAGGTGGCCAGAGCCACGGAGAGGGCCGTGCTGAACCCGGCCAGCACGGCGGTGTTGAAGAACATGGACCAGGTTTGCGGGCTCGAATAGGCGCTGACGTAGTGATCGAGGGTGAACCCGCCGGGGTCCCATGGATTTCCGAGCCGGAAGCTGAAGATGATGAGCGTAGCCAGGGGCACGACCACGAGCCAGAGGGTCAGCGCGATGGCCAGCACCGCCACCCAATGCTCTCGTGCCCATCCGAGCCTGGCCCGTGCGCCGCCGGAAGCGGATGATATTGAGGTTTCGGCCTTCACTTTGAAGACACGACACTAGTACGATGGGAGAACCTGGTTCAAGAGGCTTGTGTCCTTCGACCTCGCTTCGCTGGCGCTCCGCTACGCCTGTCCTGAGCTTCGTCGAAGGGCTCAGGACGAACGGTTGTGAGGACTTCGCTTCGCTACGCCTGTCCTGAGGTGGTCGAAGAGCTCAGGACGAACGGAGAGAGGCTTTTCCACAACCGTTCGTCCTGAGCGTAGCGGAGCGAAGTCGAAGGACGCTGTCTATAATTCCAGTCATGCCGCATGGGGAGGAGCCACCGTGGCGAATGAACACCGATACCTGGACGTCGACGGGCTAAGGACATTCTACCTGACCGCGGGACAGGGCCACCCCGTGCTGCTGATCCACGGAGGATCGCCGGGGGCCTGTTCGCTCGTCAACTGGAAATTGAACATGGAGCCTCTCGCCGCTTCCGGCCTCTGCCTGTACGCGTTCGACCAGGCCGGCTTCGGACACACCGACAAGCCCGCGGATTATTCGCTCGATTACCGGGTGGCCCACGCGCGATCATTCATTGACGCGCTGGGATTGGAGCGCTTCCACCTCATCGGCAATTCCATGGGCGCCTACATCGCCGCGAGGATCGCGCTGGAGGACCCGCGGGCGAAGCGCCTGGTTCTCGTGTCGAGCAGCACGCTGGCGCCCCAGGGATCGGCCGAGGCCGTGGCTCTCGGCAAGAAGCATGCCCAGGAGTTGAGGGAATACACCCCCACCCTGGAGAACATGCGCGCCATGACGATGAAGACGTTGTTCAAGAGCGAACTGGTCACCGAGGAGCTCGTGGCGGAGCGTTACAACATGAGCGCGGGCCCTCACTTCGACGCCATCCTGAAACGCAGGGAGGCGCCTTCCTACATACCCATGGTGGAAAAGCTTCCGAAGCTCCGGAACCGGACCCTCATCCTTTGGGGAAAGAACGATGGCGGCGCCGCGCTGGAACGGGCGCTACTGCTGTTCCAGTCACTTCCCGACGCCGAGCTCCATATCTTCAACGAGTGCGGCCACTGGGTCCAATGGGATCAGGCGGAGGCGTTCAACACAATCGTCGGCGACTTCCTGTCGCAGCCCGGCTGAGCGGTTGCTTCTAGTGTGGTGTCTCACAAATAAGTTTAATTAACGTTGGGTGGTCATAGCGATCCTGGCTCGGTGGATCTTGTCCAGAATGTCTCTTCCGGCAGCCTTCCATTTGTAGGGCTTGGGATGTTCGTTTCTATCAGCAAGATAGGACTCGATGTCCTGGACCAAGTGCCGGACACTGCGGAAGCTTCCTTCGCGCACGACATCGCGTGTGAGGTCGGCGAAGAACCGCTCCACCAGGTTCAACCAGGAACTCGACGTGGGCGTAAAATGCATGTGAAAACGCGGGTGACGCTGCATCCACGCACGGACGTTGGCGTGTTTGTGAGTGCCGTAGTTGTCCGCGATCATGTGGATTTCCAGGTCCTTGGGGGTCTCCCGATCGATTTGCTTGAGAAAGCGCAACCACTCCACATGGGTATGTTTCGCCTCGGTACGACTGATGATCTTCCCTTCCAGGTAGTTCAAGGCCGCAAACAGGGTAATGGTGCCATGGCGGATGTAGTCATGGGTCGCTGTCCGAATGTGCCCAACCCCCAGCGGCAAGCCGGGTTGCGTACGCTCCAACGCTTGGCACTGACTCTTCTCGTCGCAGCACAAGATCAGCGCTTTCTCCGGTGGATCGAGGTACAAACCGATGACGTCCCAGAATTTCTCTTCGAACTGCTTGTCATTGGAGAGCTTGAAAGTTTGCCTCAAATGCGGTTTGAGAGCGTGCCGACGCCAAATGCGCTGCACGCTGGCCGCTGACACCCCGGCCTCCGACGCCATGGTCCGCGTGCTCCAGCGCCGCCGCCCTTGCCGCGCCTGCCCCACCTGCGTGATCACCTGTTCCACCGTCTCCAGCGGTATCGTCCCCCGTCGCCCCCGTCCCCGTTTGTCCCGCAACCCTTCAAGTCCTTCCCGCTCAAATCTCTGCGACCACTTGTTCACGCAGACGATGCTCACGCCCAGTGCCCCTGCCACATCTTGCTGTCTCATCTCCCGCGCTCGTAGGAGTATGATCCTCGCCCGCAGATGGTCTCGTCGCGTTGTCGTACTCGCCTGCACCCGCCGGTGCAGCTCTTGCGATTCTTGCGTCGTCAACTCTATGATGCTTACTGGTCGCGCCATGATACTTCCTCCCAAAGTCGTTGTCCGCTGGGAATGTACCATGAAACGTTAATTAATGCTATTTGTGAGACACCACACTAGTGTGGTGTCTCACAAATACGCTTATGAAGCTGCGAGGGCATTTTGGTTGTCGGCAAGGCGCGATGACCTGTAGGGGCGGGTTTCAAACCCGCCCGTGCTCGCACCACGCGAGGAAGAACAACGCAGCCGACGGCCAAAAGGACCCGCAGATTCGTAAGCGTATTTGTGAGACACCACACTAGGAGCCTCTATCAGCCGTGCGGGCTCGGGCGGGTTTGAAACCCGCCCCTACATCGGATGTCGGGTTCCTGCGGCGTGGGCTTCTAGGCGCCCTCTGCCATCTGTCTCCGCTCGGCTTCGGAGACCCACCTTTCATAGCCGGGGATCACCAGCAGGCGGTTTGCCGCGGGGTCCCTGATGACCCCCTTGGGGTCGCCGCCGGTCTCGAGGGCTTCCAACGCCTCGAAGTACATGCTGCGAACTCTGACGACCCCTTCGTCTATCACCGAAAGATGCTCGTTCTCCCGGTCGGCAATGGCGGGCAGGCTGTCGAGCAGTATCGCGTCCTCGGTGACGGGAACCCGCGGCATCGAGTATCCCAGAGTGGGGTTGTCGGATTCCCGGTATTCCCTGTACGGCTCGATGGGAACCGGCTTCCAGTCCGGAGTCAGGGGCGTGCCCTTGTACCGCCCGGGGTTGTCGGCTGGCTTGAACCTCACTCTCACCTGCATGGTGTGGGTGTCATCGATGGGAACGCTCCACCGGGCCGACGTCTGCGGCGTGCCGCCGCCCCCTTCGAGCAGCCGCCCTCCCGCTCCTCCCGAGCTGATGCCGGGCATGAGCAGATAGTGCTCACGGTAGTTGTACACGCCTTCCTTGGACGTGGGTCGAAAGCTCTTGTAGACCAGCCCGTACTCCGTCTCCCTGAATCCCATCTCAGGCTCCGCGTTCAAGTCCGACCACGAGCCGCCGGAGCCGTGGAGAAAGCTCACGTGAAACGGGTCGAGGCCGTTCTCGACGCACTGGAGCCAGTTGCAGTTGGCAAAGCCCTGGATGATCGCGTAATGCTCGCCGTCACCCGCCAGGAAGTCGAACCTCGGCAGCAACGGCACGGGTTCAGGGCCCAGGTAGGTGAACACCAGGCCGCCCAACTCCTCAACCGGATAGGAAGGATGGCGAATCGAGTCCGTGAGCCCGCTCTCCGCGGGCTCTCCGGGCGTCTGGAGAACACGGCCCTCGACGTCGTACAGCCATCCATGGTAGCGGCACCGCAGTCCGCCGGCCTCCACGTCGCCAAGACACAGATTCGCGCGGCGGTGCGAGCAGTACGCCCCCAGCACCCCGGGCCGGCCCTCGCCGTCCCGGAAGAGAACGAGGTCCTCACCCAACAGCCGCACAAAGGTAGGCTTCTCCTTCGAGTCGGCCGAGATCCCCACGGGCCACCAGTAGCGCCGGAGCAGCTCGCCCATCGGCGTGCCGCGCCCGACACGGGTAAGGGTTTCGTTCTCTTCCCGGGTCATCCCCGGCGGCTCACTAGCCGCCACACTACTTCTTTTTCTTCTTGGCCGCCGGCAGTCCCAGCAGTTCCTGAAACTCCCGGTTGTAGTCGTCCCACTTGCGCGCGCACTCCGCCCCGCAGATGGCGATGTACTTCCCCTTGGCCAAGGGATACTTCTTGGACGAAGGATCCCAGGGAAAACCGCGGTAGGCGTAATTCTCGAGCACGTCCTGCCCGCCCGTGGATATCCACAGTGCCCAAAGTTGCGTGGTCGCCGGCGTCTTGGACCACTTGGCCACGTAGAGCCGCGTCCCGATCTCCAGAGGAACCGGATCCGGCAGCACGAACTTGAGGTTCTTCACGCCCTGGTCGATCATCCGGTTGGCCGTGTGGTAGTTGACGGCGCAGGACAGCGGGTATTCCCCGGAGGCGATCTTGCGCAGGAGCGTCCCCTGTCCGCGGATCAGCACGGCGCCGTTGGCGACGATTCCCTTCACCCACGCGAGATGCTTCTCGCGGGTCTTGGGATCATGCTGGAACGCCTGCAGCTTGTTGCGCGTGTCGATGAGGAACTTTCCTTTCCACATGGGGTCGAGGCATGCGTCCCAGCTCGTGGGCTCCTTGCCCTTGGGAACCAGCTTGGGATTATACGCGTTGCCTCTGGCATTGCCCGTGGTGGCCAGGAAGTTGCCTTCGGGGTCCATGCCCCTGGGATCCAGCCTGGGCCAGCCCGCGGGGACGAACTTGGCGAGCTCCTCGTAGCTGAAAGGAGGCTTGACGAAGGCGCCCTCCTTCCAGTACTGGGCCTGGAACTCGCTGGCGATGTGCATGATGTCGTAGGGCGGGTTCGTCCCCTGCTTGAACTGGATGAGGAACTGCCCGAAGGGTCCGATGCCCACCTCCCGCTTGTAGGATATCTCCTTGACGAACGGGTATGCCTTGCTGAAGGCCGGCAGCACGTTCTTGGTGTCCCGCTTGGGCCAGTCCAGGGACATCCTCAGCTTGCCGCCGGTCTTTTCCATCTCGGCCTTGGATGCCGCCACGAGTTGCTCATAGGCGTTGCCGGCCCCATAGGCCGAGTGCACCACGAAGAGAAAGAGCCCGACCATCGTGAACGCACACAATCGTAGTTTGCGTATCCTCATTGTCGTTCCCCCTTTTTTCTACCAATATCCTGTCCGGTTCATTCGCATGCCCCGGCGCCTATGGTTTGCCTGGGACCTGTAGGGGCGGGTTTCAAACCCGCCCGTGCACGGCCAACGCTCGATGCGAAACGATCGCTAAGGCTGGAAAGCCTCCGCGTACCGCAGCACCTTGACGCCATTGGGCGCCCGCGTGGGACCGTAGGGCGTCCCGCCCTCGATAAAAACGCACGACCCCGCGGTGTACAAGGTATCGCCGATCTCCACTTCCCCCTCCAGCACGTAGAACATCTCGTTGAACGGGTGGCTGTGCACCGGAATGTCGGTGTCGGGCCCCCAGTGGCGGATCATGATCGACGGGCCCCCGCCCTTTTCGTTCCGGTAGAGGAATTTCGTCTCTCCCCGCGGGGTCTTGACCATCTCGACACCGTTCTCGTTCACGTGGTGGACGCCCATGTTCTCTCCCCTTCCCTTCACGACGGCGCCGAGCCTTCCAACTCCTCGCGCTCGGCCTCGGAAACCCATCGCTCATAAGCCGTGATCACCACCGTCCGGTTCTTCTCGGGATCCCGGATGACATTCTTCGGGTCCCGCCCGAGCCGCACGTTCTCCATCTCCCTCAAGTACATGCTGCGCAAGCGGATGATGCCGTCGTCGATGGTGGACGAGAGGTTCTCCTTCTCCCGGTCCACCCGGGGGCCCAGGCTGTCCACCACCATGCCGTCCTCGATGAAGTGAAGCGGCGGAATGTCGTAGCCGAGCACCGGGTTGTCCGACTCCCGATACTCCTTGTAGGGCTCGATGAAGTCCTTGGGGGGCTTCCAGCGCGCGCTGAACGGATCGCCCTCGTACTTGCCGGGATTGTCCGCTGGCTTGAAGCGCACGCGCATGAGCAGCGTGTGGGTATCGTCGATGGGCACGCTCCAGCGCGCCGCCGAAACCGGGGTGCCGCCGGAAGCACCCTTGAGATAGCGGCCGCCGCTGCCGCCGCAGCTTATGCCGGGCATCAGCAGGTGGTGCTCGCGGTAGTTGAACTCTCCGGGTTTGTCAGACTTCCGGTAAGCCTTGTACACCAGCCCCCACCGCGTTTCCTCGAACCCCAGATCGGGCTCGCTGCTCCGGATGTCCGGCCAGGCCCCGCCGTGGGTGAAGCTCGGATGCACCGGGTCGAGGCCGTTCTCCACGCACTGCAACCAGTTGCAGTCCTGCAGGCCCTGCACCGTCACGTAGAACTCCCCGTCGCCGACGAGAAAGTCGTACCGGGGCAGAAGCGGTGCGGGCTCGGGCCCGAGATACGCGAACACGAGCCCCCCCAACTCCTCCACCGGATAGGCAAGCTGGCGGATACCGTCCTTGAGCTTGCTCTCCGGCGGCTCGCCGGGGGTTTGGAGAACGCGGCCCTCGGTGTCGTACAACCAACCGTGGTACCGGCAGCGCAAACCGCCCTCCTCCACGTCCCCGAGACACAGGTTCGCGCGCCGGTGCGCGCAGTAGGCTCCCAACACGCCTGCCCTACCCTTGCCGTCCCGGAACAGCACCAGGTCCTCGCCCATGACCCGGATGAACGTGGGCTTGTCCTTCAGGTGCGCCGAGATGCCGACCGGCCACCAGTAGCGCCGGAGCAGCTCCCCCATGGGCGTGCCGCGGCCGACCTGAGTGAGAATCGCGTTCTCCTGCTGGGTCGTCATCTCCATGATGGGCCACCTCCCGTCTCGGTCGAGTGTCATCGTCGAGGTCGATTCCCCTATAAGTCAGGTGATCATGGGGCGTCAAGGGTCACCGCCCGCGCCCTTGCATGGCATTCCCGTCTTCGCTACCGTGGGGCCGATGGAGTAGAGGTCGAAACGGGTAACCTGAACGGAAACAGTCGGTACACAGCTCGACCGACAACGCAACCGAAACGCCAAGGAGGCAACCGATGAAACGCGTAGCACACGTGGTGAACCAGTTCTTTGCCGGAGTCGGGGGTGAGGACAAGGCGGATGTCGCCGTGGCGGCACTCGACAGCCTTTCGGGGCCGTCACGTGGCCTTCAGAGGCTGCTGCGGGACCAGGCGGAGGTGGCTTCCACGATCTACTTCGGCGACAACTATTTTCATGAACGGCCCGAGGAGGCCCGGGCGGCTCTTTTGAAGGCGCTTGCGGCCGTCGAGCCCGACGTCGTCGTGCTCGGGCCGGCGTTCAACGCCGGACGATACGGCCTCGCCTGTGTCGAGATCGGCCACATGGTCGCCACCGAGCTCGGCCGCGTGTGCGTGACCGCCATGCACCCTGAAAATCCGGCCGTGGACACGTACCGGCAATTTCATGATCCCAGCCTGTTCCTCCTGCCCACGACGGAAACAGCCGCGGGCATGGGCCAGGCCCTGGACGACCTGAGCCGGTTCGTCGTCAAGCTGCTGGGCCAAGAGCCCATCGGCGCCGCGGAGGACGAGGGCTATCTGCCGCGCGGCATCCGGCTCCAGGAGCAGAGCGGGCGCACCGGCGCGGACCGCGCCCTCGACATGCTGTTCGACAAGCTCGAGGGCAAGGCCTTCACCACCGAGGTGCCCATGCAGACCTGGGACCGGGTGGCGCCCGCCGCCGCGGTGAAGGACGTGCGCAAGGCCAAAATCGCGCTGGTCACCACCAGCGGCGTGGTGCCGTGGGGCAACCCCGACGGTTTCAAGACCTTCCGCAATACGTTCTGGCGCAAGTACCCGGTCTCGGAGTTGAAGACCATGGAGCCCGGCATGTGGGAAGCCGTCCACGGCGGCTACAACGTGGCCAACATGAACGCCAATCCGCTGTACGGCGTTCCCCTGGACGCCCTGCGAGAACTCCAGCAGGAGGGAAAGTACGAGGATCTCTATCCCGCCTACTACGTCATACCCGGCAACCAGGGCTCGCCCGCGGCCATGCAGCGCGTGGGGCAGGAGATCGCCGCGGAGATCAAAGCCAACAGCGTGGACGCCGTGCTGTTGGTCAGCACGTGAGGCACCTGCAGTCGCAGCGGAGCTGTGATTAGCAAGGAATTGGACCGTGCCGGAGTTCCCGTGTCGATGGTTAGCGCGATGTTCCCCCTGGCGGAGCAGGTGGGCGCCAGCCGCATCGTCAAGGGTGTCAAGATTCCCCATCCCTGCGGCGACCCGAGCCTGCCGCCGGAGGTCGACGAGAAGCTGCGCAAGTCCATCGTCGCGACCGCCCTCAAGGCCCTCGGAGAAGAGATCGAAGAGAGTACCGTGTTCACACCGGGCGCGGCGTCATGAGCGGTACCGGGCATGCCACGCCGCTGGAGTTGGCGGACTTTCCCGTAGAGGATCTTCACTTCGGCGGAAAGCTGAACTACGCCGGCCGGAACCTGGAGGTGGCTGAGGCGGAGCTGGTGGAGATCGCTTCACGGGATCCCAGGATCCTCTCCGCCAGGCTCGACATCGTGCGTCCCGGCGAGCGGGCGCGGGTGACCGGGATCCGCGACGTGGTGGAGCCCAGGGTCAAGGTGGACGGCGCCGGCCAGGTGTTCCCCGGGATCACGAACCCGGTGGTTCCGGTAGGCGCCGGCCGCACCCACCGGCTGTCCGGCATGACGCTCATCACCACGGCCGAATACGAGGGCACCATCCGCACCGGCACCACCGCCCAGCGAAGCGCCATTCTCGACATGTGGGGGCCGGGCGCCGAACTCACGGGCTTCAGCCGGCTCCCGGGCCTTGTCCTGACTTTCCGGCTCCCGTCGGACCTGATCGAGGCCGAGGCCCATCGGGCAATACAGGGTGCCGAGTACCGGGTGGCGCAACGGCTTGCCGAGGCCACCGTCGCCGCCGAGCCCGCCAACGTCCACACGCACGGCGCCGCCCACGGGAACCCGCGCCTGCCCAAGACCGTGGTCATCGTGGGCTGCATCACCGAGTCGGAACATCTGCCCTCCGGCCTGGGCTACTATGGACTGCCGGTACGCGAATCACTGAGCACCGTGGTTCACCCCAACGAGCTGCTGGACGGCGCGGTCACCGGCAGCACCATGAAGACCATCGCTTACTCCCCCACCACCTGGGACTGGCAGAACCAGCCGCTGGCCCTGGGCCTGTCCCGGGAGCACGGCCGCCGGCTCGATTTCGCCGGCGTGGTGCTGCAACGCATACGCTTCGAGAGCTTCCAGGAGAAAGAGGTGGCGGCACACAACGCGGCCCAGGTGGCCGGCGCCCTGGGCGCGGAGGCAGCCCTCGTCACCTGGATCGGCTCCGGCAACGCCTTCCTGGAGGTAATGCTGACCGTGCACGCGTGTGAGCAGAAGGGGATCAAGACCGTGCTGGTCACCTACGAGTACGGCGGCAAGGACGGCGTGGACTCGCCGCTGCTGTTCTACGATGCCGCGGCCGACGCGGTGGTGAGCACCGGCAGCCGCGACCTTGCCCTGGAGTTGCCGCCCGCGGACCGGGTGGTGGGCGCCTACGAACGGCTCCAGGTCCTCAACTACCCCGGCGCCCCCGTGGTCTCGGCCTTCGACGCCATGAGCCTCGACGCCGTCGACGCCATCATCGGCGGCACCGATCTGTGGGGCGGCCGGGACCGGACCTGCCGCGCGCACTGAGGCAGTGCCTCTTCGTGCCCGGTCCGATTCACGCCCGCGGCCCGGGAACCGGTGCCGCAGAAATCAGACGCCCGATGTAGGGGCGGGTTTTAAACCCGCCCGTCCTGAGCGTAGCGAGGCGCAGCCGAGCGGAAGTCGAAGGGCCCGCGCGCGCATCGCGCTACCGGCCGACACAGGCTCCTGGCACCCTGGCCGGGAAGGAAACCCCATGCCCGTTGAAGTCATCTGTATCGACCACGTGTTCATCCCCGTCCGGGATCTTGCCGCGGCCGAAGCGTTCTACGACAAGGTCATGCCGATCCTGGGTTTCCGGAAGGGCCCCGTGTCGGACAAGGTGTCGCCGCGAGCGCGTTACGACAACCGTCATCTGAGCTACTGGGTCGTGCTCCGGGACGATCCCGGTGCGCCGGCGGAATCGGGCGCCGCCCCGGGGTCTCCGTCCCACCTGTGCTTTCGCGTGGTGGACGAACAGGCCGTGGACCGGGCCTGCACGGAGCTTCGTGCGGCCGGCATCGACGCAACCGAACCGCGGGCCTACACCCAGTACTCCGCCGACTACTACGCCACCTTCTTCTCGGACCCCGACGGCCTGCTGCTGGAGGTCATCAACTTCAACGCCCGGCGCCGGCGGCGCATGTTCGATTGGGACACGGAACGGGAGGAGTCCTAGGAGCCTGCCCCACAGGAACCGGACATCCGATGTAGGGGCGGGTTTCAAACCCGCCCGTGTGCGGATCACGCTGTCGGCCGATACAGGCTCCAAGGCTTGGTGCCGAGATTCCTGTTGCCAACCACGAACCCCATGGGATAGTCAACGGGTACGACACTGGACAACACAGAGAAGAATAGGCGTCTGAATTTTCATTCCTTCCTGGGCAGGGTCCGCCCTGCAAGGCAATCCTTATGAAAGCCGTACGGATACACGAGTTTGGCGGCCTCGACAGCCTGAAGGTCGAGGAGGCGCCGATGCCCGAGCCCCGCGAGGGCGAGGTGCTGGTGCGGGTCCATGCCGCGGGCATCAACCCCGTGGACTGGAAGACCTGCGCGGGCGAGGGAGTCGCGTCGCGGCTGGAGGATCCGTTCCCGTTCATACCGGGGTGGGACGTATCGGGAGTGGTCGAAGCGCTGGGCGCCGGCGTCTCCGGCTTCAAGGTCGGCGATGCGGTGTGCGGCATGGTGCGCTGGCACTGGGGAGGCGGCGGTTACGCGGAATACGTGGCCGCGCCGGCCACGGATCTCGTGGCCAGACCCGGCACCATGGATGATTCGCAGGCCGCCGGGCTTCCGCTGGCGGCCTTGACCGCGTGGCAGGCTCTTTTCGAAACCACCGACCTTCAGGCAGGCCAGACCGTGCTGATTCATGCCGCCGCCGGAGGCGTGGGTCACGTCGCGGTCCAGCTCGCCAAGTGGAAAGGCGCCCGAGTCATCGGCACGGCATCGGCCCGCAACGAGGCGTTCCTGCGCGAACTGGGCGCCGACCGCATCATCGACTACAACGAGACCCGCTTCGAGGACGTGGCTGGAGACGTGGACGTGGTGCTGGACTGCGTCGGCGGCGAGATCCAGGAACGGTCCTGGGGCGTGCTCAAACCCGGCGGCATGCTGGCTTCCATTCGCGGGAGACCCAGCGAAGAGCAGGCCGAGGCCCGTGGCGTGCGTGCGCGGCACGTTTCCGTGCGCGCCGAGCAGGCGCAGCTTCATGCCATCGCCGACCTGGCCAACGAGGGGCGGCTCCGGGTCCACGTCCATGAGACCCTTCCGCTGGACCAGGTGCGGAAGGCGCACGAGATGAGCAAGACGGGCCATACCCGAGGCAAGCTGGTCCTACGGGCGGGTTGATCGGATCCGCGCACGGGCGGGTTTGAAACCCGCCCCTACAATCGTTGCGTCTTGCCGAAAACGCGGGATTGTGTTCATCGTTGTCCACGCACTTCGGCTCAACAGAAAACGATAACCGCATGTAAGGGAGGGAACAGCCATGACGACGAAGATCAAGCATTTGGCCATCGTCAGTGAGAACTACGCCATCGAGGAGAAGTTCTACCAGGCCGTCTTCGGAATGGAGACCGCCGCGCGCGCCCGGATCGAGAGCGCCGCGGTGGTCAGCGACGGCTACGTGGGCATCAACATCAATCCACGCCGGCCCGGGCGCCAGGGCGGTTTCGACCACTTCGGCTTCGAGGTGGACGACGTCGAGGGCGTGTCCGCGCGCATGGCCGAGAAGTACCCGGAGGTGCATATCCTCAAACGGCCGAGCAACCGCCCCTTCGCCGGTCTGAGCACCCACGATCCCGCGGGGAACGTCTTCGACCTCTCCCAGGAAGGGATGGAAAACCGCAGCGACGTGTACGTGGACGGCGACCGGCAGGCCGACCGGCACGTCAAGCACTTCGTGCTGCGGGCGGTGGAGCCGGAGCGGGTCGCCGGGTTCTATCGGGACGTCTTCGACCTGATGGAAACGGAGAAACCCGCCGACGATCCCAACACCTACCTGACCGACGGCCGGGTCACTCTGATCATCGCGCCCTGGAAGATCTCCGACTACGCCGGCACCGGCATCGAACGTCCGGCGCTGGACCACATCGGCTTCAAGGTGGAGAGCGTACAGGCCGTCAAGGACAGGCTCGAAGAGCTGTCCAAGCGCAACCCCTACCTGAGTCCCGGTCCGGTGGGCGGGGGTTCGGAGGCGGAGGCGCGCCTGGACCTGTTCGCCAAGTGCAAGTTCGGTGAATATCAGCTTGCGGATCCGGACGGGGTGATGATCGATATCAGCGAGAGCTGAGGGGACTCCGATCAATGGGCGCAAGACCCTCGGAGGTCCGATGAGGAGATGTAGGCTAGGGAGACTCCGATCGACGGCTCAAGACCCTTGGACGTCCGATGAGGAGATGTAGGGGCGGGTTTCAAACCCGCCCGTGCCCGGGCCACTGCCTCGATCGGGACAGGCGAAGCAATTCGCAGGAAGCCGCCTCAATGGATCAGGGGGCTTTTAGAAGGAGGGATGACATGGCACGCATTTTTTCGGGCGCGATCCTGGCATGCGCTCTGTGGGCGCTGGCGACGGCGCCGGCCCTGGCCGACGTATCCTTCGACGGCAAGACCATCAAGGTGATCGTCGCCTCCAATGCCGGAGGCGGCACCGACCTCGCCGGCCGGCTCATCAACCGTTTCATGAAGAAATACCTGCCTGGCGACCCGCGCTTCGTGTACCAATACATGGGCGCCGGCGGCGGCAAGATCAAGGCGGCCAACTATCTCGCCAACCGCATCAAGCCGGACGGCCTGACCTTGATGAATACCGACTCGAGCCCGCTGCAACCCCACATCCTGCGCAGGAAGGTCATCAAGTACGACCCCCGCAAGTTCATTCCCATCGGCGGCGTCCATCGCGGCGGCAGCGTGCTCTTCGTTCGCAAGGACGCCCACAAGCGGCTGACCGACAAGAACGCGGCCAAGGTCAACGTCGGCGGCATCAGCGGAGCGCGGGCATGGCAGGCCATGAACGTGTGGGGCGCGGAGTTCCTGGGATGGAACCTCAAATGGATCGTGGGCTACCCGGGCACCGGCGCGCTGATCAAGGCCATCAGCCAGGGAGAGATAGACCTCCTGGGCACGCAGAACGCCTACATCATCAACGAGCTCAAGGAACAGGGCCTGATCGATCTCATCGCCCAGGAAGGGACGCGCAGCGCCGAGGGCTACTCGCCGCGTTCGTCGTTCAAGGACGTCGCCATCTTCCCGGAGTTGATGGCGGCAAAGAACGTCAGCAAGCTGTCCATGGCGGCCTACGAGTCATGGATGGGGCCCTCCACCGTGGACAAGTGGCAGACGCTGCCCCCGAAGACCCCGCCGGAGTACGTCAAGGCCTATCGCGAGGCGTTCCAGAAGGGCGTCAACGACCCCGAGTTTCTCAAGATCGCGCGCAAGCAGTTCAGCGTCGACTTGACGTCCGAATCCGGAGAATCGCTCAAGAAGAGGATCCCGGGCATCGTCGACGTACCCAAAGAGGTCCTCGACTACGCATCGAAGCTGCGCAAGAAATACGACGTTCCCGAACGCTGATCCATTGGCGTCCTTCGACTCCGCTACGCTGCGCTCAGGACGAACGGTTGAGAACGCTTTGTCCCCGGTGCTCCTGTTCCGACAAGGGCCTCCCGGCCCTGGTCAACGGCAGTAACCGCCTTGGAAACAACCCGTTCGCCCTGAGCCCTTCGACAAAGCTCAGGACAGGCCCTTCGACAAGGCTCAGGACAGGCTTAGCGAGTCCTGAGCTTGTCGAAGGGCGAGCGAAGTCGAAGGGCGCAAGCGCCGCCGGATACCGTGATGATTGAGGCCGCCTATCAGGGTCTTCTGGGCATCCTGGAGCCCCAGGCCATACTCCTGATGGTGGGGGGCGTCCTGCTCAGTAGCGTGTTCGCCGCGCTTCCCGGCGTCGGCGTGCTGCTGATCCTCACGGTCGTCCTGCCCTTCAGCCTCACCCTCACCCCTTACCACTGCATCGCCTTTCTGCTGGGCATTGGCGCGGTCTCCAACACCGCCAACACCTTTCCGTCGGTGCTCATCGCCGTGCCCGGCAGCGCCGGGTCCCAGGCCACCATCCTGGACGGCTATCCCATGGCCCGCAAGGGAGAGGCCAAACGCGCCTTCGGCGCCGCGTTCATGGCATCGGCGGTGGGAGGCGTGCTGGGGGCCATCGTTCTCTTTGCGTCCCTTCCGATCCTGCGCCCGCTGGTGCTGAGCTTCGGCTCTCCCGAGTTCTTCATGTTGGTGCTCTGGGGCCTGAGCGCCATAGGCGTCCTCAGCGGGAAAGCGCCTCTCAAGGGCCTTATGGCGGCGATCCTGGGTCTCCTTATCGCCACCGTGGGCGTGGACGAGAAGACCGCCATCGAGCGGTTCTCCCTCGATACCGCGTACCTGTGGGACGGGGTCAACGTCATCCTCGTCGGCCTCGGCCTGTTCGCCGTGCCCGAACTCATCGACCTTGCGGTGCGCCGGACGAGTATCTCGGAAACCGAGGAGCTGGGCACCGGTCTCATGGAAGGTATCAAGGACGTCTTCCGCAACTGGTGGCTGGTGGTTCGTTGCAGCGCCATCGGCGTGTGGGTCGGTGTTCTGCCGGGCCTCGGCAGCAGCGTCGCCGATTGGTTCGCCTACGCCCACGCCGTCCAGACCGAGAAGAATAGCGAGCTGTTCGGCACCGGAGACGTGCGCGGGGTCATCGCGCCCGAAAGCTCCAACAACGCCAAGGAAGGCGGCGCACTGATCCCCACCATCGCATTCGGCATCCCAGGCAGCACATCCCTGGCCATCATGCTGGCGGCCTTCGTTTCCGTGGGCATCCAGCCCGGCAGCCGCATGCTCACCGACCAACTGCACCTGACGCTGGCCATGGTATGGGTGCTGGTGCTGTCCAACCTCTTGGCCACCGGCCTGGCCCTGGGTTTCGCCGGGACATTCGCCCGGCTGTCGCTCCAGCCCTTCTACGTCATCGTACCGGTGACCCTGGTGTTGTGCTCCTCGGCATCCTTCGCCGCCAGCTACGCCCACGAAGACCTGTACGCCTTCCTGATCTTTTCGGCCGTGGGCTACTTGATGAAGCTGTTCGACTGGCCCCGTCCTCCCGTGCTGGTCGCCGTGGTTCTGGGGTTTCAAATGGAGACGTACCTCTGGCTCTCCATCGCACGGTACGACTTCTCGTGGCTCCTGAGACCCTCCGTGCTGCTGCTGTTGGCCTTGGTCGTCTTCACGCTGATGCTGCCGGCCATCCGGAAGAAACGCGAAGCGGCGCGGGGGAACGCGCCGGCCGAGGCCGTCGCGGACCCGCGCCTGCGCATCGGCAACAGCCTGTTCACGCTGTGCTTCGTAGCGCTGCTGGCATGGGCCGTGAGCCTGTCGCTGGACTGGCCGCTACGGAGCGCGTTGATCGTCTATTCCCTGGCGGGGGTCGGCATCCCCCTCGCGCTGCTGCAGATCGTGCTGGACGTTCTGCGGATTCGAGAGAGCCGAAGCGCCGGCACTGTCCCGGCCATGGCACCTGACACCATCCGCCGCACCGCGGAGACCCTTCTCTGGATCGCGGCCCTCGTGGGCGGCATCATCCTCGTCGGCTTCCACGTAACCCTGCCGCTGTTCACCGCCGGCTATGCCCTCACCTACGGCGCCCGCTGGCGCGTGGCCGTTCTGCTGGCCGCGTTGATGGAAGGCTACCTGTTACTGGTCTTCGATGAGCTGTTGCACGTTCTGTGGCCTGAACCCCTCCTCATATCAAGCTGGAGCTGACGGGCTCTCCCATCGACAGCGGCATCGGTCGGCGCGATCCCTGCGACGCGATGGCCGCGGCCTTTGGGCTGACGCGCGTTTCGTAGTAAGTTCCTGCCAAGTCCGGCAGACGGTTCATCGAGAGCCGTCAACCGAAAGGGAACGCCCGCCTGATGGCTACCAGAAAACGACCTCGCAAGAAGAAGGCACAGAGGGGCCGCCGCCCCTGGCTCCTGCTCCCCGTCATCATTCTGGCAGTGATGCTGGGATGGCTTTACCGGAACGAGATCGTGAGTCTCGTTACCTTCGGGTTCAAGGGAATCGACTTCACCCGGCCGCCTGAGGACAGTGCCCGGAGCGACAGACGGATATCGGAGAAGGAACGAAAGGAGCTGGAGAAGATTCTCGAGACACGATGAGTCTCGAGAACCCCCTCCGCACCCGGGTTTGAAAGGCTTACAGCCCGGAAGGCAGGTTGTAGAAACGCTCGGCGTTGCGGGACAGCACCGCGTTCTTGTCGTCTTCCGTGAGCTCCTCGCTGTCCATCACCTCGCCCAACTCTTTCTTGCAGAACTCGTTGTTGACCTCGTGGGGAAAGTCCGAGGAGTAGACCCACGGCTTGTTCCCCACCATCTTGATGGCGTGGGCCAGGTCGGGCTCGTGGCCCTCGCAGCCCACGAAGATCCGACCTTCCTCGATGTGCCGTTTGCAATACTGGCTGACGCTCTCGCCTTCCTTGAGCTGCAGGAACTCGCCCCGCGGATCGTGCTGGATGTGGGTCTCGTAGGAACGATCGAAGCGCTCCAGACACATCAACAGCCAAGCCACGCCCCCTTCCAGAAAACCGATGCGGACGTTGGGGTACTTGTCGAAGATGCCGTTGAACACGATGCCGCCGAAGGAGATCATCTGCCCGAAGGGATGGCCCAGCGCGTGGACCGGGGCATATGGATGGAGGTCATCCATGCCCAAGTTCTCGTGAGCCCCGCCGTGGATGCCCAGGCTGCAGCCCAGCCGGTTGGCTTCCTCGTAAATGGGCCAATAGTATTTGTGGCCCAGGTGCAACTGGATTCCCGTGGACGGCAGCATGGCGCCGCACATACCCAGTTCCTCCACCGCCCGGCGCAGCTCCTTCACCGCCTCCTCCGGCTCCTGTAGCGGGATCAGCGCCACGGCCTGGAATCTCGGGCTCTTGTGGATGTAGTTCTCGGCGATCCAGTCATTGTACGAGCGCGCCAGGTCGATGGCCCAGTCCTGGCTCACCACCTTGCCGTAGGACAGGCCCACGGTGGGATAGAGCACCGTCCGGTCGATGCCCACGTCTTCCAGGAACTCCACCCAGCCGTCGAAGCCCACCTGCTGGAACGAGTCCTCCGGGAGCTTGTGCGCGTTGGCGGAATGCAGGTGATCCAGCGGCGGAAACGGGTTGGACCACCGCATCTGCTGTTGCACCGCCTCCGGAAACCGGCTTGTGATGGCCTCCATATCCTCCACCACGTGCCCGTCGCCATCAATGATCTGATACTTGTTTGCCATGGGTAACCTCCTGGTTGGCCCGGATTTCGCGGAGCCGGCGCCGTATCACGGCGTGTTTATTGTCACATCGGATTGTTTCGGGTATTAGCTCGCCCTATGGGACTTGTCAACATAGTCGGCCGTCGGTTTAACCCATTCCGTGGGGAGTACACCGCGCGACAGAAGCAACCATGAGCTGGCTCAACCTCGGCTCCTTCGGGGGCCTGATCGCATTGGCGTTTCTGGCCTGGGCCGCGGGCGGTTTCAGGCGTCCCGTTCCCTGGCGCACGGTGCGCACAGCCGGCGGACTGATGCTCATCCTCGGCGCGGTCGTGTTCTGGCTCCCGTGGACCCGAACGGCCCTGATATGGGTCAACGACACCGTCATCACCGTTCTCAGGGCCGGAAACGAGGGCGCGCGTTTCCTGTTCGGCCCGCTAGCGCTGAACCCGGGCGAGACCGCCCCGGGAGGCGCGCCCTCGGTGGGTTTCATATTGGCAGCACAGGTGTTGCCGGCGGTGGTCTTTTTCGCGTCGCTCATGGCGGCGCTCTACCACCTCCGCATCCTGCAACCCATCGTGAAGCTGTTCGCCGTCCTGTTCCACAAGACCATGGGCCTCTCCGGAGCAGAGTCCCTGGCCGGTTCGTCCAACATCTTCATCGGCGTGGAGTCGGCCATGACCGTCCGCCCCTACGTCGACCGCATGACGCGCTCCGAGCTGCTCACGCTGATCACATGCGGCATGGCGACGGTGGCGTCCACGACGCTGGCGCTCTACGTCCTGTTCCTCAAGGACAGCTTCCCGCTCATCGCGGGACACCTGGTGTCCGCCTCCATCATGTCCATTCCGGCGGCGGCGCTGGCGTCCAAGCTGATACTGCCCGAAACCGAGGTCCCGGCGACCCTCGGAGGCGTGCCGCCCATGGACGAAAACGAACGAAAGCAGAACACCATGGCCGCCTTGATGGACGGCTCCTGGGGGACTCAAGCTGGCCGCGGGTATCGCTACCCTGCTCATCGCCATCCTGGGGTTCTTGGCGCTCATCGACTACGCCCTGATAAAGGCCACGCCGCCGCTGAGCGATGCGTTGGCCGGACCCGTGGACCTCCGCCGCATCCTCGGATGGCTGTTCACGCCGCTGGCCTGGCTCCTGGGGTTGGCCGGGTCCGACCTCACCGCGGCCGGCCGTATTTCTGGGAGGGCGAGCTATCTTGACCGAGGTGGTGGCCTATCAGGAGCTGGGACGTCTCGGGGCCGTAGGCGCGATTTCGCCTCGCGCCATCCTGATCCTGTCGTACACGCTATGCGGCTTCGCCCACGTGGCCTCGGTGGGGATCTTCATCGGCGGCATCGGCGCCCTGGCGCCCGCGCGCCGCGGCGACCTCTCCTCGCTGGGCATCCGGGCCCTGGTAGGCGCCACCCTCGCGACACTCATGACGGGGGCCCTGGCCGGGTTCTACTACTACGGCCAGACAGGGCTGCTGGGTATCTGAATGCCCGTGGCCGCCACCAAGTGTCCTGGGGCATGCCAATGGGGCGCGGGCGGGTTTGAGACCCGCCCCTACACCTCGTCGCGACGTCGTGCCGATCCTTTCCGGCTCGGCGTGCGAATGAACCGGACGGGTCAAGTGTGGACCCGTCTATTACAACGAACGGAGACCTGCGAATGACGGAACCCAACGGCGCCTGGTCGCCACCCAAGACCATCCCCCGCTCCGAGGTCGTCAGGCTGTCCCGGGAGACCCTGGCTCTGCCCGACATACCGGTGGGGAACCGCGAGGACATCTTTCGAATCCAGGCCCTGGACATGGACTGGGACATCGGCACCATGACCTATGCCCCCGAGGACCCTGCCCAAGTGCCGAAGGCACCGGACGGAAGGCGCGCGGGCATTTTCCTGCTGCACGGCGGCACATCGGACTACAAGTCGCTGGAGCCGGTGGCGCGGATGCTCGCCGCGAAGTTCGGATTCAAGGTCACGCTGATGACCTTTCCCGGACGCCTGTACCTGTTGGACCCCTCCAGGGACTGGCCCGGCGACACCCTCGGGCCCGACGGCACCGGCCGAACGCCGCTATGGAGCCGGGAGACCCGCATCACGCCCGACCAGTACGATGTCGCCCGGGATGAGGCCCGCCGCACCGACTACGGCACCGTCATCTCGTTGGTGGCCCGTGAGGGAACCGAGTTCTACTATCGCATGGCGGCGTGGCCCGTGGCCTTCGAGGAAGCGCTGCGGGAAACCTGCCGTCGCGAGTTCCCCGAGTCCGAATACTCCCTTTACGTCCACGGCCATTCCACCGGCGGACCCTTCGCCATGATCACCGCCCAACGCGTGGCTAACGTGGCCGGGGTGCTGGGCTACGGCTCATCCACCTTCGCCTACATCTACACCGCGACCACCGGTGATCAGTGGGAATTCCCCTTCAACCACCTGCGGCTGCGGACCTGGCGCGACACCGCCCGCTACCTCTACGAGGGCCTGAAGGACAAGGGCTACGGCCTGCCCATGCTGATGGAGCTCACCATGGAGAAGTGGGGAGTGGCCAAAAAACGCACCAACTTCAAGGCCGAGGACTTCGTCCACAAGAACGGCGCCGCCGCGCTGGAACAGGCCGCCCACGTCACCGCCCGGCGCCTCAAGATGGGAGCGGCTGAGGAGCGGCAACTGGTCAGCCGCTATCTCGGCTACCTGCGGGAGCTCGCCGGCCCCGATGCCAAGCCGGTTCCGCCCATGCTTTCGCTCCACGGCCTGGACGACGACACCGTGACCCTGCAACGGTGCCAGGGCTCCCTGGCCCTGTACGCGGCCATGGACCCCGCCCCCAAGGTTGCCTGCGTCTCCCTGGGCGCCGGGATCCATACCTGGGGCCTCACCTACGACGATCTCCCGCGCGGCATCGTACCTCCGGTGTGCCGGCTCTGGCACGACGCCATCGCCGGAGGCTACTTCATGCCCTGAGCCGTGATCGTGGCCCCCGGAGGAGCACCTCGCACCTTTCTCATGGCAGTGAGGCTCCGTCCTCCGTCGTTCCCGCTTTCCAGGCTGTGTCAAAACCCCATCCGAGAGAGGCAACGGCCCCCGAAACGTCATTCCCGCGAAAGCGGGAATCCAGGCGGGGTGGAGCGGGGACACGCCGCGTAGGGACCCCTCCAGGACCCCTGGATTCCCGCTTTCGCGGGAATGACGGAAGGGGACGGGAATGACGGAGAGGCCTTTCGTGCCCCGAAGTTAGGGTTTTGACACGGCCTGGAAAGCGGGAATCCAGGGGTGGTGGAGGGGTGCTACAGCGGTTTTTCCCCGCCCCACCCCGCCTGGATTCCCGCTTTCGCGGGAATGACGATTTCGGGGGGTCTGTACCTCGCTGGGGTGGCGTTTTGACACAGCCTGTTTCGCGGGAACGACGGAGGGATGTGCCCTGCCTACACCGGGAGGCCGGTGGCCTTTTCGCAAGACGTGGGTTAGTCTGGAAATGATGATCAACGCACGCGTACAAGCGGGACACAAGCCACCATGGCTGAAGGTCCGGCTGCCTTCCGGCGCCGGCTACAACCGGCTCAAGGACAACTTCCGCGGGTTGAAGCTGCACACTGTGTGCGAAGAGGCGCGCTGTCCCAATCTGGCCGAGTGCTGGCAGTCCGGCACCGCCACCATCATGATTCTCGGGGACGTCTGCACCCGCGGGTGCCGTTTCTGCGCCGTCAAGACCGCCAAGGCCGGCGCTCCCATCGACCCCGACGAGCCCCTACGCGTGGCTGAAGCCTTGGCGCGAATGAACCTCCGCTACGTGGTCATCACCTCCGTGGACCGCGACGACCTCGACGACGGCGGGGCCGGCATCTTCGCCGATACGATCCGTGAAACCCGACGCCGTTGCCCGGAACTGATCATCGAGGTGCTGATCCCGGATTTCCGCGGCGACGTCCGCGCGCTTGGGAAAGTCGTCGACGCCGCCCCGCAGGTCATCGGCCAGAACATCGAGACCGTCCGGCGCCTGACCCGCTACGCCCGGGACCAGCGCTCCGGTTATGAGCAGACTCTCGAGGTGCTGGCCAGCATCAAAGCCCTGAACCCCGGCATCTACACCAAGAGCGCACTTCTGTTGGGTCTCGGAGAAACGGCCGAGGAGGTTGTGGCGACCATGCAGGACCTGCGCGCACGGGACGTGGACATCGTCACTCTGGGCCAATACCTCCAGCCCACCAAGAAGCATCTCCCCGTCTCCGAGTTCGTGCACCCGGACCGTTTTCGCGACTACGAGGAACAGGGCATGCAACTCGGCTTCCGCTACGTCGCCGCCGGCCCCATGGTGCGGAGCTCCTACAAGGCGGCGGAATTCTTCGTGGAGAAGATGCTCGCCTCATAGGAGCCTGTCCCAGTAGTCGAGTTTTAGCGATGGTAGTGGCGACCGGTCGGTCGCCCCTACGGGATCCATCGTGGCGTGGGACGCTACGCCGGCGCCAGCTCCGGTTCCATGGGATAGGTGGAGAGGATCTCGGCGCCGTCGCCGGTGACCCGGAGCAGGTGCTCGAGCTTCACCGGGTGGTGGTTGATCTCCAGGGCCACGATCATGTTCTCTTCCAGGGACAGCTCGTACTCCGGCGGATCGAAACCCCGGAGCCAGGGCGCCTCGTAGATGCACATGCCGACGCCGTGGAAGCCGTCCAGGCCCGGGAGGCGAGAGGTGGACGTCTGGCCGAAGCGCTCGAATATGGCGGTGCACGGACCGGGCTTGATATAGCCGATGGCCTCCTGCAGCGTGGCGTAGGCCTCTGCGTAACGGTCCTTGTCCGCTTGGGAGGGAGTGCCGTGGCAGAACGTGCGGGCGAAGTCGCTGTAGTACCCGCCGGGGCCGGACACCGTGGCGTCGCAGATGAGCAGATCGCCCTCGGTCAGCACCAGGTCCATGCCCATGGGCTCGCGATGGGGCCGTATCGCCATCTGTGAGGAATCGAAGATCGAGATGAACTCGCTGCCGGCCTCGAAGCCCTGCTCCAGCAGGTACTCGAGCATCATGCGGCTGAGACGCTCTTCCACCACCGGCGGCTTGCGGATGGCCTCGCGCACCAGGTCGTAGCCGCCCTCCTTGGCGCGACTGGTCCAACGGATGAGCTCCACCTCGTCCTGTGTCTTGACCACACGGGACTCGCCCAGCGCCGGAAGCCCGTCCACCACCGCAAACCCCTTGTTCCGCAGGAGGTCCACCGCGGTGAGGCACAGCGCGTCGATGCCGACGCGCTCCCCGTTGAGGCCCATGTCCGCCAGCCCGTCCGCCACGAGGCCGACGAAGTGCTCGGTGGCCACCGGCGGCCGCATGCCGAACATGTAGGCCCCGAAGCCCTGGACCGGACCCGCCTTCTTGAGCCCGGCGGCGCGCTCGCTGCCCATCAGGCGCTCGTACACCACCGGCTCACCGTCCGCCGGCACCAACGCGAAGCGCTGCACCCCGGTGGCCCGGAGATTCAGCCACAACACCGTATTGGTGGCGTAGCGGATGTTCAACGGATCGGTCAGCAGCAGCGCGCTCAGATCGCGGGCGCGCATGATGCCCTGCAAGCGGGACAAGCGGTCGGACTTCAGCCGCTCGACATCCACGCCGAACGGCGACAAATCAACATGAAACATGGCGGTTCCTTGTCAGGGTCTTCATCACGGAACGGCGGGCAACGCGTCCATCACGCCGATCATGCTGTCACGGGTTACCAGCTTCTCCAGCTCTTCGACACCGAGGTCCTCGGTACCCGCCGGGCGCTCCGGGATCACCAGATAACGCATGTCCGCGGTGCTGTCGTGCACCCGGACCTCCACATCGCCGGGCACTTCCATACCAAACTCCCGCATCACCCCTCTCGGATCGTTCACCGCCCGCTTGCGGTAGTTGAAGCTCTTGTACCAGTCCGGCGGCCGCCCGAGGATCGGGCGCGGATAACACGAACACAAGGTGCACACCACCATGTGGCGGACCCGGTCCGTGTTTTCCAGGATCACGAACTCGTTCAAGGTGCTGGCGTCGATGCCCATCTCGGCGCACACCTTCTTGGGATCGGCCATGAGCCGGGCCTTGAAGTCCGTGTCGGTCCAGGCCAGGGCCACCAGCCTCGCGCCGTTGGCCGGCGTCTTGGACTCGGCGAACTCCGCCTGCTGGCGGATGTCCTCCTCGGTCACCACACCCTTCTCGATCAGGATGTCGCGCATGGCGTACGCCCGCTTGGCCCAGTGGCTCAGCTCATGCTTGGGGCCCGCTTCGTGTTGTTCTTCCGGACCGTGCTCGTGTGCCATTCTTCCTCCCAGGAGCTTATGCGCCCGCCTCGGAGGCGGGCTCGAGCCAGTGCTCGAAGATATCCACGAAAACCTTGTCGTTGCTGACGGCGTCGTAACCGTCCCACACGTCCTTCTGGTGAAAGCCCACCAGATAGAGCCGGACCCGCGGCAAGCCGTCGCCCCCGTGGCCGAGGGACTCCGGGTTGCGGAACTCGCCGTAGCACCGTTCCACCCAACCCGTCTTGCCCTTGATATAGAACGGCGTGCGCACGTGGCCCGGTTTGAAGTGGGACTTCACCCGGACCGCCACCCCTTCCCTGAAACCCGACTCCAGGCTCACGGCTCGCCCCACTGCACCTCGATCTCCGCCACCTTCCGGTCGATCTCCTCCCGGGTGGTGAAGCCCTTCTCCACCAGAATCGTCTCCAGGCTGGCGATCCAGCGCTCGTAGTAGCTGAGCGAGAGGTACTCCTCCGAATCCATGTCCTCGCGCGCCCGCCGGGTCTCGTCGGTACACTTGATGCCCTTCACTCCCAGCACCTGGTTCAAGGCGTCGGCGAGCATCTCCCAGTCGTCCATCGGGTGCTGTGAACGGTCGATCGCGCCCGCCTCCGGGTCACCGCCCATGTCATGGGTTCTTCTCATGGCGTCCTCCGTGGGATTCAGCAATACGGAAATGGCGTAGGGGTGTCAAGAACGAGTGCCTCCCCTCGTTTTGAAAACCATCATTCACGCACACTTCCGTCATTCCAGCGGAAGCGGGAATCCAGGAGCGGTGGAGGGGTGCTACAGCGGCGTTTCCCCGCTCCACCCCTCCTGGATTCCCGCTTCCGCTGGAATGACGATTTCGGGGGTCTGTGCCTCCCTGGGATGGAGTTTTGACACACCCTGTTTCCAGGCCGTGTCAAAACTGCCCCCTCTCCCTCTGGGAGAGGGTTGGGGTGAGGGAACCTCGTGGCAAGCAGGCCGGTGTCAACGGCAATGAATGGGAGCGGCAGGGTTATTGGGGGCCCTCACCCGGCCTTCGGCCACCCTCTCCCAGAGGGAGAGGGGTTGAGTTTGGGACGGGTCGCACCGGCCTTCGGCCACCCTCTCCCAGAGGGAGAGGGGTTCTGACACAGCCTGTTTCGAGGGAATGACGGGTTCGGGACCTCACTATCATTTTGTACCGACAGCGAGACCGTGGCTTGGTGCCGTTTCCCATCGGCACCGAATCGCACGGCGCATTTCTTTTCTGTTCGCTCGCTGTGTAGGATGATGGTCCACATGTCGGATGACGATGCAATGGCGTTGCCGCACGCCGACGATGACCTCTTGACCCGGACGGTTAACCCGTGAGCACGGCGGCGACACACTCCAGCGTGACCCTCGTGCTGGGCGGCGCCCGGGCGGGCAAGAGCGCTTTCGCCGAGGGTCTGGCGCAGGGATGGGATCAACGTGTCTACCTAGCCACCGCCGTCGTCACCGACGACGAGATGGCCGAGCGCATCGCGCTGCATCGTGCCCACCGCGGCACGGACTGGCGCACCGTCGAGGAGCCCGTCGAGTTGGCCGCGGCCGTACGGCGGGAGAGCGCACCGGAAACATGCCTTTTGGTGGACTGTCTCACGGTCTGGATCGGCAATCTCATGCATCACGGCCACGACGTCTACGCCGCCCGGGAAGCGTTGCTCGAATCGCTTGCAGCGGCGTCCGGACCGGTGGTGCTGGTGGCCAACGAGGTGGGGCTCGGCATTGTCCCGGACAACGCCATGGCGCGGGCCTTCCGGGACCACGCCGGACGGGTGAACCAAGCCGTAGCGCGCGCCGCGAGCCGCGTCTACTTCGTGGCGGCGGGCATCCCCATGACCCTCAAGGGGGCGGACCCGGAACCATGACCGCCCGTGCGCTCATGTTCCAGGGAACCGCCTCGGACGCCGGCAAGTCGCTGGTGACCGCCGGCCTTTGCCGCGTGCTCGCCCGCCGGGGCCATGCCGTACGGCCGTTCAAGCCACAGAACATGTCCAACAACGCGGCGGTGACTCCGGACGGCGGCGAGATCGGCCGCGCGCAGGCGCTTCAGGCCAGGGCCTGCGGGGTGCCGCCGTCGGTGGACATGAATCCGGTTCTGCTCAAGCCGCAGTCGGACGTCGGCGCGCAGGTCGTGGTCCACGGCAAGGTTCGCGGCAACTTCGAAGCCGGCCACTTCCAGGACGTGAAGCAGGAATTGATGCCGGCGGTGCTGGAGAGCTTCGAGCGGCTGAAGGCGGATGCGGACTTCGTCCTGGTGGAAGGCGCGGGCAGCGCCGCCGAGGTCAACCTGCGGGCCCACGATATCGCCAACATGGGCTTCGCCGCCGCCGCCGGGGTGCCGGTGGTGCTGGTGGCGGACATCGACCGGGGCGGCGTCATCGCCAACCTGGTGGGCACCTGGGAACTACTGCCGGATGAGGAACGCAAGCTGTTGCGGGCTACCTGATCAACCGGTTTCGCGGCGATGTCCGATTGTTCGCGGACGGGCTACGCACCATCACGGCGCGCACCGGCCTGCCGTCCTTCGGCATCATCCCGTACCTGGCCGCCGCCCTCCGCCTGCCCCAAGAGGACGCACTGTCACTGGACAATCGCAGGACGCCTCCCGGCGGCGGCGACTTCCGCATCGCCGTGCCCCGCCTGCCGCACATCGCCAACTTCGACGACTTCGATCCGTTGATGGCCGAGCCGGCGGTGCGGCTGGACATGGTGGCGCCCGGACACCCGCTGCCCGGCGATGCCGACCTGATCATCCTGCCGGGCTCCAAGGCCACCGTTGCCGATCTGCGGGCATTCAAGCGCGAGGGGTGGGACATCCGACCTGATGGCCCACCGGCGCCGGGGCGGCGCCATTCTGGGCATCTGCGCCGGCTACCAGATGCTCGGACGAACGGTGGCGGACCCCCAGGGCATCGAAGGACCGCCGGGGGAGGAAGCGGGCCTGGGCCTTCTGGACCACGAGACCGTGCTCACCGGCGGCAAGACACTCAGACAGGTCGCCGGCGTGGGAAAGACCGTAGACGCCCCCTTCACGGGCTACGAGATGCACGTGGGCGAAACCACGCGCCGCGGCGCCCACCGGCCGTTCCTCCTGCCCGACGGGCAGGGCCACGATCCCGGCACCGTCTCCGAGGACGGTCGGCTCATGGGCTGTTACGTCCATGGGCTCCTGGCCGGGGATGCGTTCCGCCGCGAGTTCCTGCGGTCATTGGGGGTCACCGGCGCGTTCGGCCCGGCCTACGAAGCCGCCGTCGACAAGGCGCTCGACGCGGTAGCCGACGCGTTCGAGGAGTCCATCGACACCGACCGGCTACTGGCCACGGCCGCGTAGGGAACCGCATCGAAAAAACATCCCACCCGCGGGCGGGTTTGAAACCCGCCCCTACAATCGTGTTGCCCAACGACGGAACGATTGTCCGTGAAAATTGAGATCCTTGAAACGTGGAGCGCCCGACGGTTTCATTCCACCTCATACAACTGCACGAGCGTCGTAGGGGGCGGGTTTCAAACCCGTCCGTGTCACGGCAGCGGCATCCCGGCAAGGAGCCGCGACGCGGCCCACAACCCTGCGATCAGCACGGCCAAGAGCATGCACGCGCCGACATAGACCCGGAGGCCCCGTCGGATGTCGGCGGCGGTGGCTTCGATGCTGCCGTGGCCCAGCCACGGGTCGTCGGTCACAACCCCCTGGTATCGACGCAGGCCGGCCAGGCGCAGACCCAGCGCGCCGGCCATGGATGCCTCGGGATAACCCGCGTTGACCGAGCGATGGATGCCGCCATCCCGCCACATGACCTCCAGGGCGTCCCTCGTGCAGCCGGCGCCCCGTTGGATACCCGATATCGCCAACAAGAAACCGGCGACGCGCGCGGGCACCCAGTTGGCCACATCGTCCAGCCGCGCGGCGGCCCACCCGAACTCGCGGTAGCGGTGGTCGAGATGACCGATCATGCTGTCCGCTGTGTTCAGGGCCTTGTATGCAACGATACCCGGGAGGCCGAGGATCAGGCCCCACAAGACCGGCGCGACCACGCCGTCGCCAAAGTTCTCGGCAAGGGATTCAACGGCGCTTCGGGCAACACCATGGCCATCGAGGGATTCGGGATCACGGCCGACAATGTGCGCCACCGCACCCCGACCGGCTTCAACCCCGTCGTGCTCCAGAGCCCCCGCGACGTCGGCCACGTGGCGGTAAAGGCTGTTCTGGGCGATCAGCGCGGAGACCAGGAGGGCCTCCACCCAGAATCCGCTCTGCCAGTGGCTCAGCCCTACGCTGATCAGGGCGCCCAGCAGCCCGAAGGATACCACGATGGCCACCGTCGAGACCGCGCCCGCGACGCGGCGGCCCGTGGCGCCGAACGAGGGCGGATTGAAGCGGCCGTCGCAGAATGACAGCACCCGTCCCATGACCACCGTGGGATGCGGAACGATCCGGTAAAGCCAACGGGTATCCCCGATGACCGCATCGAACAGCATCGCCGCCAGCAAGAGACACGCGGTCCCGCAAAGGTCCATGGTCGTTCCTGAGGGTGCGCCGGCCGACAAACCGCCGGCGCTGTCCTGCGGCAGCCGTTACCGGCCGCCACCATCAGACGTCTGTCGAAGCCTCCTCCAGCGCCGTCGAGAGCCGCTCCAGCGCCTCCGGTGTGGGAGGCTTGACACCGGAGACGTTGTTCCCGCCGCACGAATCTCTGCCCTGGAATCCGCTGATCGCGAACACCTTTTACCGACGAGGCATCATCGAGGTATGGGGGCGTGGCATCCTCAAGATGGCAGAGGAGGCCACGGCCGCCGGTCTGCCGCCACCAGAGATAGAAGACTCGGGAGGATGCGTGACCGTGCGTTTGCGGCACGGGAGACCCCCCGTCCGCATCCCCGCGCACTTCCGCGGGAGCGGTTTGGGTTCCGCCAGATTGCACGTGGACAATCTAACCGAAAGTCAACAGGCAATTCTTGTGCTGCTCAACCAAGGGAACCAGGCCTTGGCGCTACGCGAAATTTGCACACGACTGGCGCCGGAGACGGCCGAACGACGAGTGAGGAAAGATCTCGGTACCTTGAAGGTAAGGGGTTTGATCACATCGACCGGACACGGTCGCGGTGCGCGATGGAAACAATTGTAGGGCTGGGACACCGGCTTATTCGGGCCAATTCGGGCTTATTTCGGCTTATTTAGGCCAATTCCGGCAGTATCTCTCCCCTCACTCTTAGCTAGTGTCTGCCAGAAAACCCCCACTTGTGCACGGGAACTGCGACGAACCGCGACAGTTTCGGCGAGGTTTCAGCCACGGAACGGGCGGCACGGACACCACTGAAGGGTGCTCGGCGTCAAACCGGTCCGCAATGCCGACTTCCGGACACAGGAGGCCGTACCCGTCTCCGTGTGGCGGGCCGGGGGGCGAAATTCGCAGGAGCTGGCCGGGCTCAGGCAGCGCGGCGTCTTCGACGACGTTCGGCGTCACGCATGCGCCGTCGCACAAGCAGGCCGATGCGGTGCAGGTTGGCGGCCAGTATCGACAAGGCAACGGTGTGTGCAAACCCATCGGCGCCGTGGGAGCGAACCCGATCGAGACCGCGATGCTCAAGGTTGTTGATTGCCGACTCGACCGCCGGGTGCTGGCGCCTGGCCTCGGCAAATGCTTGCGCTTCCTCGCGCTCGCGCTCGGCCACAGAAAGCCGACCCTTGCGCGGCAGCGCATTGAGGTCGAGCATGGCGTCGAGTTGCGCCCGGTTGCCGGGGCTGTGGAACCCACGGTCGAAGCTGCACACCCGTAGGTCGGGATGCAGGGCCTGCGTCTCCTTGATGATCGACACCGCAATATCGGTATCGCTCCCTTCCCACAGAATCTTGTGGTGAAGGATGAACTGGAATTGGTCCTCAACCACGCACACCGGAACTCCGAGTTCCACCGCACGGCCAGCCTTGCCCTTCGAGATCCAGCGGGTGTGTTCCTCGAAAATCGAAAACACTTTCTCATCGTGCGCGATGGTCTCGCCTTTGAGAAGACGCCGCTCGATTTGGTCCATTTGCCGACGCGCATGGGCAATCAGACACTGGAGTATGCTCGATTGCGCAACACCTGCCTGCTCCAGCTCCTTGCAACTCTCCTCGGCTCGGCCGACCAAGTGCCAGCAACGTTCGAGATAGGCTTCGACTCGGTCCGGCCGACTCTTCGCGCGTCGCGTCGAGCGGACCTGGTTGAAACACTTCTTCACCTCTTGCGTGAGATGTCCCCACTGGCGCCAGCCTCCGATGTTGTGCTTCCTCGCCGCACCGCCCAACTCCCCGAGCAAGCACCGCATCGCCTCCCACAGCAGGTTGACATCGGTCGGGTAGTGCACGTCAGTCTCGACCACAAACGAATCACAGCGCCCCCGCAACCGCTCGCCAGGCTTTTTTCTTGCGACCGCGTGGCCGCTCTCCACAACCAACCGCCCAATCTCTGACAGAAGCTCGGGGGTCAACAGATACACATTGTCGATGATCGTCTGCAACTCGTAGGTGTCGCCTTGCGAGAACGCACCGTGACCCAGGAACTCCCGCACCGTTCGATGTTGATTCACAAGCTCATGAACACGGTCAAAGTCACAACCAAGACCCTGTTTGAGGACGCCCATCACCAGGATCCGCCACAACTCCATCCCCGGACGTCCCACCTTGCGATTCGTGCCCGGCAAAATGTGCTCCTCCAACAGCGAAAAAAGCTTCTCCCGAGTCTCCTCGTGCGAATACAGATGCTGGAGACCAAGCAGAACCGCTGGAATGTCATCGCGGGATTTATCATCCAGCTTGATCTCCTCGATCCGTGCCTCACCAAGTGCCAACTGCGTTTTCCGTGTCTGTCTCATTGTTCCTCCATCCTCCGAAGATTGCCTACTATGGGTGGATTAACCATCAAATTCCTGCATAAATTACCGGATATCGACTTTCTTCGCAATCTTGAATCGCCATTTATTCTTTGATTTCATATAGATACCTGTTTTCTGGCAAACACTAGCTAGCCGATCTCTCGTTCAAACAACCAAACTCGTTGTCAGACAGCCCGCGCGTCCGTTGCGGGCCTAGGTCTTGGCGCAGAACAAACACGTCTTCGAGACTCCTTGCGTACTTCTCGGGCAATTGACCCTACAACGCCGTCGGAACCGGGCGCGTCACGCGAAGCCGAAGCCCAAGTGCTTGCATTACTTTGAGGACAGTGGCGAGGCTGGGATTGCCGTTGGTTGACAAGGCCTTGTAGAGACTCTCCCGGCCCAAACCCGACTTCGATGCAACCTTGGTCATTCCCCGAGATTTGGCGATGTCTCCAAGCGCAGCCGTGATGAGTTGTGGATCACCGTCCTCGAACGCTGCTTCGAGGTAGGCGACGACATCTTCCTCTTCTTCCAGGTAGTCCGCCGCATCCCAAGGTTGTGTATCGATCATGGTGGCCTCCTTAGGACCCAAGGCTTCGTGCCAACTCGTGAGCTCTAACAATGTCCCGTTCTTGCGTACCCTTGTCCCCACCGTTGAGAAGGACTACTGAAGCGTGCTCCCGTTGCACAAAATACACGCGATAGCCTGGCCCGTAGTCGATACGTAGTTCCGAAACGCCTCCACCAATTGGTTGGACATCCACGGGGTTGCCCAGCGACAACCGCCTGATTCGAAGACTAATTCGTGCCTTGGCTCGGGGATCACGTAGCTTTCTGAACCACCTGGTGAACGCTTCGGTCCGGCGTATCGAAACCAATTGACCCTCGGTATTGTATCCTATCGGATACGGTTTGGCTAGCCACGTGGCTGGCTTGACGGCGGCAACCACCGGGCGTAGGTTCCACGGCTACAGAATCCTCCTTTCGGCACGGGCCGAAGAAAATTAAGCGTAGAGAGAGAAAATGCGACGATGGTTAGTCCGACGGCTGGGGGGGCGGTTGGCCGCTTTGGCGAACTTCGCCGCGCTCGCGCTCGTGACGTTCGCCCTGCTCGCCGCCTGCGAGTCGCCACCGCCCCGCGCCGACTCCACCGCCCGCCGCATCGTGAGCCTGGACTACTGCGCCGACCAGTTCGTGCTCGGCCTCGCCGACCGCGGGGACATCCTGGCGTTGTCGCCGGACGCCGGCGCGGCCTTCTCCTACATGCGCGCTGCCGCTGCCGGGTTGCCGACGGTTCGCCCCCGGGCGGAGGACGTGCTGACCCTCCGGCCGGACCTGGTGGTCCGCGCCTACGGTGGCGGTCCCAAGGCCCGGACGTTCTTCGAACGTGCCGGAGTACCGGTGCTGCAGATCGCCTTCGCCGACGACATCGACGGCGCCCGGGCGGTGATTCGACACGCCGCCCGAGGGCTCGGCGTAGCGGAACGCGGTGAAACGCTGATCGCCGAGATGGACGCCCGGCTGCGGGCGGCCCGGGTCCACGCCCCCGGCACCCGCGCGCTGTATGTGACCCCGGCGGGCTACACCGCCGGCCCCCGCACCCTCGTACACAGCCTGTTCACCGCCGCGGGACTCGACAACTTCGAGACCCGCCCCGGCTGGCATCCGATTCCTCTCGAACGCCTGGCCTACGAGATGCCGGACATGATCGCGGCGGCCACGTTCGGCGCCGGCACCAACCACGACGACGCCTGGACCTCGTTCCGTCACCCCGTGATCCGGCGCACCATGCGATCGGTTCCGGCGGCGGCCGTCGACGGCGCCACCACGTCATGCGGCGGCTGGTTCCTGGCCGACGCGGTGACCGCGCTGGCGGCCCTTCACCACGAGCTTTCGACCCGGACCGCGCCATGAACGACCGCGGCGTCGTTGTGGTGCTGGCGGCCGCGACCCTGGTGGCCCTGGCAGCGGCATGCCTGGTGGGCTCCGTCCCCCTCGGCGTGGACCGCGTGGCGGCGGCCCTCCTGGGCGGCGCATCGGCCGGCGACCGCGTGGTGGTGTGGGAGATCCGGCTGCCGCGGGCGGCGGCGGCGCTGGTGGTGGGAGCGGCGCTGGGGGCGTCGGGCGCGGCGTTGCAAGGGTTGTTGCGTAACCCCCTGGCCGAGCCCGGTGTCCTGGGCGTATCCGCCACCGCCGCCCTCGGTGCTACCTTCGTCATCTACTACGGGCTCGGCAGCGCCAGCGGCTTCGCCTTGCCCGTGGCCGCCATCGCCGGCGCCCTGGCCGCCACGACCTTCTTGACCGTGGCCGCCGCCCGCGTCGGCTCGGTGGTGACGCTCATCCTGGTGGGGATCGGGCTGTCGAGCTTCGCCGCCGCCATGATGGCGTTGCTGATGAATCTCGCGCCGCACCCCTTCTCCCTGTCCGACATGCTGAACTGGATGCTGGGCACCGTGGCCAACCGGAGCTTTGACGACCTCGTACCCACGGCGCCGTTTCTGGTGGCGGGTCTGGTGATCCTCTTCGCCGGCCGGCGGGGCCTTTCGGCCCTGACACTGGGCGAGGAGGCGGCGGCGGGCGTGGGAGTCGACCTGCCCCGCACCCGGCGGCTGGTGGTGGTGGGCGCGGGGCTGGCCACCGGCGCGGCGGTGGCCATCGCCGGCGCCATCGGCTTCGTCGGCATCGTCGCGCCGCACCTGGTGCGCCCCCTGGTGAACCACGACCCCGCCCGCACGCTGGCGCCGTCGGCCTTGCTGGCGGGACTCATTCTCGTGGTGGCGGACATCGGCGTGCGGGTGGCGCCCACCGACACGGAGCTCAAGCTCGGGGTGGTGGCGGCATTGCTGGGGGCGCCGGTGTTCGTGTGGATCGCCGCGAGAAGGCGGGTGCCCGGTGGCTGAGCTCCTGGTAAGCGACATCGACGTGACCCTCGGGCGGCGCCAGGTGCTGCACGGCGCGTCGGTACGGGTGAGCCCGGGGGAAGTGGTGGCCCTGCTCGGCCCCAACGGCGCCGGCAAGACCATGCTGCTGCGCGCCGTTCTGGGCCTCGTGAAGCGCAGCCGTGGCAGCGTTCGCGCGGACGGCGAGGACCCGGCCCGGCTGGCCGCGGCCGAGCGGGCCCGGCGCATCGCCTACCTGCCGCAATCCCGGCCGCTAGCTTGGCCGGTGCGGGTGCGCGACGTAGTGGCCCTTGGACGGTTCGCCCACGGCGCCTCGTCCGGACGGCTGCGCGGCCAAGACGCCGCCGCGGTGGAACGCGCGCTTTCCGCCTGTGACCTCCACACCCTCGCCGACCGCCCGTGCGACACGCTCTCGGGCGGGGAGTTGTCCCGTACCCACATGGCCCGGGCCATGGCCGCGGAAGCGCCGATCCTGCTCGCCGACGAGCCCACCGAAGCCCTCGATCCGCTCCACCAGCACCAGGTCCTGAGCCTGATCCGGACCTACGCCGACGCCGGCAACGGCGCGCTGGTGGTGCTGCACGAGGCCGCCCTGGCCGCGCGCTTCGCCGACCGGCTGACCTGGATCCGCGAGGGACGCATCGTCGCCGACGGGCCGCCCGGAGAAACGCTGACGCCGGAACGCATGGCCGATGTCTATGGCGTGCGGGCCGCGGTACGGCGCATCGAGGACGATTGGGTCGTGGCCGTCTCCGGGCCGGCCTAGAACCTTGTGTCGGGCGGCAGCGCGGTGCGGGCGCGGGCGGGTTTGAAACCCGCCCCTACATCGGATGTCCGGTTCCCGCGGCGCAGACTCCTAGTGTGGTGTCTCACAAATACGCTTATGAAGCTGCGAGGGCATTTTGGTTGTCGGCAAGGCGCGATGACTTGTAGGGGCGACCGGCGGTCGCCCCTCAGTGGCCAACACCACGCGAGGAAGAGCAACGCAGCCGACGGCCAAAAGGACCCGCAGATTCGTAAGCGTATTTGTGAGACACCACCCTAGAACCCGGGCCGGCGAGGCCTCCCGGCGTCGTACCCACCCCGATCCCGGGCCGCCGCCTTGACACGTCGCGGGGGTTCGGGCAGGTACTTGGACAACAAGACCCAACGAGAAGGGAGTTCTGATGAGCACTTTGATTACCGGCGTCGGCCTGGTGGGCACCGCCTTCGCGCAACGCGCGCTGCAACGGGGAGAGAAGATCGTGTTTTTCGACATGGCCCCCAAGATGGACTTCCTGCAACGGAAGCTGGGGAACGCCGACATCACGGTTCTCAAACGGGACATCCGGGATCTGCCGGCGCTGATCGACGCCATGCAGACCCACAAGGTGGATACCGTGCTGCACACCGCCGGGCTTATCGGCGGCGCCGTGGCCAACCCGGTGTACAGCGGCCTTCAGATCAACGTCATGGGCACCGTCAACGTAGCCGAGGCCGTGCGCCTCACCGGGGTCAAGCGCCTGATCCAGATCAGCACCATGGGCGTCTACAACCGCCGTATGGAAGGTGACGACCCCATCGAGGAGGGATTCTACCGCGGCGACGGCAACGCCTACGGCAACTCCAAGGTGGCCAAGGAGCTGATGGTGGAGGCCTACCAGCGGCTCTACGGCTTCGAGCTCGTCGTGCTGCGGCTGGCCAACGTGTTCGGCTTCGGGCATTTCGCGGGCGGCTCCGCCGGCGGTGAGATGCTCCAGAACCTGGTGGAGGCCGGCGTCAAGGGCGGTGTGGCCAACATCCCGCAGGAATCCACGCGGGACTTCGAGTACGTCTACTTCAAGGACGTGGGCCGGGCCATCGAGTTGGCGGCGACCATTCCGACCCCCGCGGAGACCACTTTCAATATCGGCACCGGGATCGTCATCACCTTCGACGATCTGGTGGCCATGGTCCAGGGACTGCTGCCGAAACTGGAGGTGGAAATCCTCCCCGGCAAGCCGCCGCGCTCCTCGAAGCAGCCCATGGTCACCACCCGGGCCAAGGAGATGCTCGGGTGGGAACCCGAGTACAGCGTCGAGGACGGATTCAAGGACTATATCGAGGACATGAAGTCGGCCCTGTCTTCTTGACAAGGCCGCCGGCCACGGATAGAACCCCATGAACACGGGCGGCCATTCCGGCCGCCCGGTTCTCAGGTCCCAAACGGGATAACAGGGAAACCGGTTGAAATCCGGTGCGGTCCCGCCACTGTGAATGGGAACCCTTGCCCTGAAGCCACTGTTCCCCACCGGGAATGGGAAGGCGGCAAGGCGGTCCATGCGATCAGCCCATGAGCCAGGAGACCTACCTGAGAGCCGAAAAGTGCAACCATGCTCTCCGAGGAGGGAGGAGGTCTCGCCATCCGCTATCATCCTTTAGGCGCGTTCGTTCCCGCATCCATCCGGTCAAGGCACCCCTGACCGATACCGGATTGCCGAGAACGCGATGCGCCGACTTCTGTATTGCCTGTTGGGCTCGACGCTGTTCCATAGCGTGCTGCTGTGGGTGCCCTTCCCCATGAGCGCCGGCGGCGCGGGGGAGAACGCCCTTCAAGCGGTACGCGTACGGCTCGTGGACCCGCCGCGGCGCGAAGCCCGGGTCTCAGAACCAACCGGACCACCCCGGAGGGCCGTGAAGACGCAGCAGGCCAAGGCCGAAAAACCACGTCCAATGACGAAGCGGCCGCAGGCTGCCTCGCGGCCCCAAACCCGAGTCGTGAAGGCGTTACCCGAAGCGCCGAGCCCGGTGCCCTCCGAGCCCACGCGGTCACGGACGGTGGCGAAGAAGTCGACGCGCCAGGCCCGGCCCGAGCCGGCGAGACACACAAGGCCCGAAACGGCAGCAAAGGCCGCAGGCAACCTCCACCTCACCGGCCCGCCTGTCCCGGCAAGGGAGCCGCGCGACCAGGACGGTGCCGGCGCGGCGAATGAGTCGCACCTCGCTCGCGCTGCAGCGCCCGCAACACCCGACAGCAGGGAGATCAAGGCGGCGGGCGGCTTGAGCCCGGTCCGCTATGCCCGGACCGTCAAGCCCCGATATCCCGGGAAGGCACGACGGGCCGGATGGGAAGGCACCACGGTCCTCAAGGTGCGGGTGACCACCGCGGGCACTCCCGACCGTGTCACGGTGGACCGGACGTCGGGCTTCGACATTCTCGACGCCGCCGCGGTGAAGGCGGTCCGACACTGGAAATTCCACCCGGCGCGGCGCGGCATCGAGGCCTTGTCGAGTTGGGTCCGGGTCCCGGTCGCGTTCAAGCTGAAGGAGAACCGCTAGCCAAGAGATACCGATCCACCATACTGAACGGCCTGAAGACGGATGCCAGGGAAAGGGGTGCGAATCCCCTGCTGCCCCGCAACTGTAACGGCTACGAAAACCGCAACTTGTCCTGTCTGCGAGACAGGACACCAGCCACTGCCCGTCCGGCGGGTGGGAAGGCGCGGCGAGTAGGCCGGCAGTCCCACGGACTGCCAGAAAGCCCTAGCCAGGAAACCTGTCCGCCTTCCTCAACAATCCGCCTTCGCGGGAAAGGAAGATTGGCATGAAGTTTCTGACCGCGGGTGTCATCACCCTCTTTATCTCCGTGACCCTTCAACCGGGCGCCGCCCGGTCCCAGTCAAGCGACACGCCGAAGACGCCGGCTGTCGGCGAAGCCATCGAGCAGCTCCCCGAAATCGTGGTATCGGCGAGCCGGGTACCGCTGGAAGCCAGGGCCGTGGGTAGCGCAGTCACGGTCATCACCGCGGAAGAGATCGAACGCAAGCAGGCACGCGTGGTGTCCGACCTCCTGCGGGAGGTTCCGGGAGTGGCGGTCCATCGCTCGGGCACGATGGGAACCTTGACCGCGGTGCGAATACGCGGCTCCGAGCACGGACACACGCTCGTCATCATCGACGGCGTGAAGGTCAACGACCCCAGCAACGCCGGGGCCACGTTCGACTTTGCAGACCTGCTTGCCGCCGACATCGAGCGCATCGAGATTCTCCGCGGACCCCAGAGCGGGCTCTATGGCAGCGACGCCATCGGCGGCGTCATCAACATCATCACCAAGAGAGGGCGAGGGCCTGCGACCGCGAGCCTGACCGTGGAAGGCGGTTCGTTCCGAACCGGCAACATCTCGGCCGGACTGCGGGGCGGTGGCGACGGGTACCACTTCTCCCTGGGTGGAACCGGCTTCAGGACCTCCGGAATCTCCGTTGCCCCGGGACCCGAGAAGGACGGCTATCGGAATCAGACCTACAACGCCAAGGTCGGGGCGGATTTGATCGAGAACCTCGATCTCGAACTGTTCGGACGCTACGTCAAGTCAAGAGTCGAAACGGATAATCCGCCGATTGACAACAACGACAAGACGTATGGCGACCACGCCATGGGCCGGACCCGATTGAAATACAGCCTCTTCGACGGAGACTGGAAACATGCTTTCGGCGCCGCGATACACCGGAAGAGAAGCACCGTCGTCAGCCAGTGGGGAACCAATGAATACGACGGCAGAAAGTCACGCTTTGACTACGAGACCAACGTCTTCTTCGAGACGTCGGCCGTAGCCGAAGCGACCCATGCCATGACCTTCGTCACCGAGCGCGAGAAGGATTCCCAGAAATCCGGCGGCGCACGCTCCAAGGTCACCAACCAGGGCCATTCCGCCGAATATCAGATCGGGCTTTGGGATCAACTCTTTCTTTCCGGCAGCCTTCGCTATGACGACAACGAGCGCTTCAAGGATACGACGACATACCGGACCACGGCCGCCTATGTTCTCGAAGGAAGCGGAACACGGTTCCACGGCAGCTATGGCACGGGGGTCAAGAATCCCACTCTGTCACATTTGTTTCAGCAATTCGGTCGCGTCGGCCCGAATCCTGACGTGGAGCCGGAGGAAAGCAAGGGTTGGGACATCGGCGTCGAGCAGAACCTTCTCGAAGATCGGCTCTCCCTGGATATGACGTATTTCAACAACCAGCCGACGAAGTTGGTCTACTGGAATGACGCAGGCACCCCATACGACTATCAGAATCCTGAAACCGGCAATGACGACTTCTACGACAACCTGGACGGGACATCCAGGATTCGCGGCCTGGAACTGACCGTGAAAGCGAAGCCGGCGGAAGGACTCAACCTGTCCGTCCAGTACACATACACCGACGCCAAAGACCCGACCGGCAAACGGCTCCCGCGCCGAGCGAAACACCTGGCCAGCGTCAACCTCGGCTACAACTTCCTAGACGGCAAGGGCGTCGTCGACCTCGGCATCGACTACAACGGCAAACAACTCAACCGAACGGAGGATCCCGTGACGGTGGACGACTTCGTCCTGGTCAACCTCGCCAGTGCCTACAAGCTAACCCGACAAATCGAGCTCTTCGGGCGGGTCGACAACCTCTTCGACAAGAACTACGAGGAAGTGCCCGGGTACCGGACAACCGGCATCGGCTTCTTCGCGGGTCTCCGTGGAATGTTTGAGTCGTTCTAACGGGGTAGGCCCCGATTGTTCTCTACTGGGACTTGGCGTTGGACTTGTTTAACGATTCCTCAACAGCGCGTCGCACAAATTTCTGATACGAGATTCCTTCCTGCATCGCTCGTTTCCGAACCGCGGCAAGAAGCGCGGACGAGAATCGGAGGTTGACCTGCTTCGTCTTGGGCAGCAACTCGAAGGTGACCGGAGTGAAATTCTTCGGGTCCAGGTAGTCCGTCAGATCCTGCTCCAGAAACTGCTCGGCCTCCTCGTCTGTCTTAAACCTCGGAAGTTTCTTGCTCATATCTTTGAGCCTCCCTTTCATGCATGTACCTGGCACTGATGGGACGGAGCAGCAGGGACTCATCAACCATCCTGATCGTGAAGACGGCCAACATGGGCCTTCCTGTTCGAGCCCGACCAACGGCCAGATAACGCTCCTCCCGCTGTGCGTGCAGTAGATCAGGGGTTACCCATAAGTTGTTCTGCCGGAAGAAGTCTTCGATCTCTGTCTGGCTAAGACCATGCTTTCTGCAATGTCCTCGATTTCCTTCATCCCAATCAAAGCCTGCAAACTGTACTTTCACAAAGTGAGAGGCTACGCGGAATCTATACGATTGTCAATACAACTGTGTCTACTCTAGCGGAGGCGCAATGTCTGGTCCGCCCTCGCGTGGTCGGTGTCTCGCCGACCGAGTTGGTCAGATACCGCCGCGAAGGGTTTCGGGCAGGCGCGGGCCTCGTATGTTCGAGGCTCCTGCGCAGTTCGTTGACCCTCACTCCGCCACCAGCGACACGATGCGCCGTTCCTTGGCGCGGACCAAGCCGCGGCCGGTGATGCGCAACTCCGGGAGGGTGACGAAGGTCAGGAAGCAGAGGGCGTAGAGGGGCTTGGGAAACTCGGCGCCACGCTGTTTCAGAGTCTGCTGAACGGCATCGAGATTTTGGCCGACATCGCGCCAGGGTTCCAGCGAAAACAGGCCGCCGATGGGGAACGGGAGCTCTTCGAGGACCCGACCCTTGTCCACCAACGCGACGCCGCCGCCGGATTCCAGCAGCAGGTTGGCGCAATGGGCCATGTCGTAGTCGCTGGAGCCCACCACCAGGAGCGTGTATTCGTCGAGGTTGACGGTGGTGCCCACGGCGCCGATGTCGACGCCAAGGCCGCGCACGAAGCCGAAGACGGGGCTGAAGCCCTCCCGGCGGTCGAACACCGCGACCTTGAGGAGATCGGCCTCCACGTCCGCGGGGATGACCCCACCGGCGCACACCACCTCGACGATGCGCTCCCGGGTGATGGTCTGGTTGATGAGATCCATCACCCGGACGCGGGCGCGCGTGTCCTCGCACCGGATTCTCATGTCCTCGGCCGACACGGGCAGGCGGAAGGCGGTCTTGAGCCCCATGTCTTCCGGGAAGGGCGGCGGAACGGCATCCACCTTCGACTCGCCGTCCTCGGCCACCAACTCGCCGCCGATGAAGGTGGCGTCCACTCGAACGGTGTCCAGGTCGTCCAGCAGGACGAAGTCCGCAAACCGGCCGGGCGCGAGGCCGCCGATGTCCTGTTCGAGGCCGGAGTACGCGGCCGGGTGGAGCGTGACGGCCTGGATCGCGCGCACCGGGCTCAGCCCGCACTCCACGGCGCGGCGGATCACGTGATCCATGTGGCCGTGCTCGGCCACGTCGTCCGGGGCCATGCCGTCGGTGACCAGGATCAATCGGCCGGTGTCCACGCCAGCGGCCAGCAGCGGCTTGAGGGTGGCTTCCAGGTCCTGCCGGAAGGAGCCCTCGCGCAGCATGGTCCAGTAGCCGAGCCGCAGGCGCGCCAGGGCGTCCTCGCCGTTGATGGGCTCGTGGCACGACGACACGGAGGCCGCGGCGATGGCATTGAGGCGTCGGTCCCGGGCGCCGGCAGTATGGCCGTGGACGATCTTGCCTTCGCCCAGAGCCATGTCGATGCGCGCCAGCAGGTCGGGGTCGCCCTGCACCAGCCGGAGCCATGACACCACCTCGCCGAGCCCCAGCACCCGGGGATCGCGCAGGGCCTCCGCCACCTCCTGGTCCGACAGGGACTCGGTGCGGCACAACAGCGGGTCCTGGGGTGCCGCCATGGAGATGAGGGTGTAGACCCGCAACGGATGGGACGCGACCTCGTCCAGGAAGAGCCGCATGCCGGTCAGGCCGAAGGCCACCGTGTGCTCGTCGCAGGAGGCCATGAGCGCGGTGGTGCCGTGGGGCGCGTAGGCCTGCAGCAGCTCGAAGGGGCGGCAGAAGTGGCCGATGTGGGTGTGGGCATCGATGAAACCGGGCGCGACCCACCGGCCCCGGGCGTCGATGACCCGTGTCTCGTCGCCACGGGTGTGATCGGCGCTGGGGCCCACGTAACAGATGCGCCCCTGGCTCACGGCCATCTCCATGCCGTCCAGCACCTCGCCGGTGTAGACGTTGATCAGGCGCCCGCCGGTGACCAACAGGTCAGCCTTGACCTCACCCATGCTGGCGCGTATCAGGCGTTGGATCGTATCTTTGCTTTTCCGCATGGGTCTTGCCTCACGTTGCCGTGCACCCGGCCGATCCTCGCTCCGTCATTCCCGAGCCCGTCTCCGTCATTCCCGCGAAAGCGGGAATCCAGGGGTGGCCGAGGGGTGCGACAGCGCGCTCCCCCGGCCCCACCTCTCCTGGATTCCCGCTTTCGCGGGAATGACGGAGAGTAAACCGGGAATGACGCAGTGGGGCTCGGGAATGACGGAGAGGGGCGCGGGTTTGGCGAAGTCGGGGCTCCGTTGCCTGTTTGGTGTTGGTGGCGGCTTCTGTATGTCGTATGCAGTTTGCCGGATTGAATTGCCTAGGCCGTTGCCGTACCATGGCCGCGTGAAAAATCTGGTGCTGCGCAACATCGGCAAGCGTTTCGGGCAGGTGACGGCCGTGGACGACTTCGACCTTGCCGTGGACCAGGGTGAGTTCCTGGTCATCATCGGGGAAAGCGGCTGCGGCAAGACCACGCTGCTGCGGATCATCGCCGGGCTGGAGACCCCGGACACCGGCGAAATCCTCATCGGCGGGGTGCCGGTGAATGACGTGCCGCCGGGGCGAAGAGACGTCCAACTCATCTTCCAGAGCTACGCGCTGTGGCCGCACATGCGCGTCTTCGACGACCGCAAGTACGCCAACCTGACGCTGCCGCTGCGCATCCGGAAGTGGTCCGTGGGCGCCATCCGCGAGCTCATCCGGCCCCTGGCCGCGGCCCTCAACATCGAGGAACGGCTGTTCGCGCGCAAGCCCCAGGAGCTGTCCGCGGGCCAGCAGCAACGGGTGGCCGTGGCCCGGGCCATGACCACGTTCCCGCAGATCATGCTCATGGACGAGCCCCTCAGCAACCTGGACCCGCCCAACCGCCGCAGGGTCCGGGCCGAGATCCGCGCGTTTCACAAGGAGCAGCGTCTCACCACCCTTCTCGTTACCCACAACCTGGAAGACGCTCTGGAGCTGGCCGACCGCATCGCGCTGATGCACGAGGGTCGCATGGTGCAGGTGGGGACCGCCGAGAACCTCATGCGCCATCCCGCCAACGAGCACGTCAAGGACTACTTCCGCGTCCGCCCTTCCTACGGTGTGCCGTTCCAATGACTTATGCGCCTGTATCAACCGGTAGCGCGATGCGGGCACGGGCGGGTTTGAAACCCGCCCCTACATCAGGCGTCGGACTACTGCGGCGCAGGCTCCTCGACGATCAGATCTTGAACGCCTCGCGGGTGTTGGGCGCGTACAGGCTGGCCACGTCCACGGGGTTCTTGATCACGCCCTGCTCCAGAAGATAGGAGTGGAAGGTGTCCAGGGTCTTGCGGTTGCTCTCGAAGCCGTAGGGCCAGAAGTCCTCGCCCATGAGATCTACCGTCTCCTCGTATTCGAACAACTGCCAGAGCTGGCTGGTGCGCAGCACGTTGGTGTCGTAGATCTGCCCCACACAGAGGTCCTTGGCCTGGCAGAACGCCTTGTAGAGGTTCTGGGTTACCCACGGATGGGCTTCGTAGATCTCCCGGCGCACCACCACGCAGTGCATGATGGGGAACAGCCCGGTGCGGCGGAAATAGTCCATCTCGGCCGCGCGGCAGTCCTCGAACAGGCGGGTGATGCCGGGGGCGCGCCGCACGAAGCAGGACGGCATGCGCGCCGAAACCAGCGCGTCGATGTCACCCTTCTCAAGCATGTCGTCGAGGGTCCGGTGCTCCTCGGTGTCGATCTCGACCCCGGCCGGTGCGTCGAAGGGTACGCGGTCCTTGCGGCCCGGCTGCTCCACCCCGCCCTGGATCCAGTGAACGTCTTTGGCCTCCACGCCGAAGTCGTGCTGCAGCATGCCCCGCACCCACACGGACGCGGTCATGGTGTACTCGGGCACGCCCACGCGCCGGCCCTTGAGGTCCTCGGGTTTCTTGATCCCTGAAGCGGTGTTCACGAAGATGCACCGGTGCCGGAACATGCGGGAGGGAAACACCGGGATGGCGATGAACGGCCGATGACCGCGGGACGCATCCACATGGTACGCCCCCATGGACATCTCGGCGGCGTCGAACTCCTGGAAGTGGAGCATGCGCCAGAAGATTTCCTCCACCGGCAACGCCACATAGTTCAAGTCGATGCCCTCGGGCTTCACCAAGCCGTCCTTGAGGGCCCGTGTGCGGTCGTAGTCTTCACATGCCAGCGTCAGTTCGATGTTTGCCATAACTCCCCCGAAATCCAGTTTGCCTTGGTGTCCTTGGGCTGCCACTGTTGACGTGCACGGCACGTGCCGCGACACCGGCGGGTTCCAAACCCGCCCCTACAACCTCACCAGGCTCGCCTCCATGCGGTCCATGGCTTCCTCGATGTTCTCGTAGGAGTTCGAGTACGCCAGCCGAATGTATCCCTCGCCGTACCGGCCGAAGGCGCTGCCGGGCACGGTGGCCACGTAGGCGTCTTCCAGCAGGTGCATGGCGACGTCCTCCGACGACCGGCCCAGGGCGCCGATGGACGGGAAGGCGTAGAACGCGCCCTCGGGAACCGCGCACTCAATGCCTTCCATGGCCTGGAGCCGGCCCAGAATGAGCTGCCGGCGCCGGGCGAACTCCTGCCGCATCTCGCCCACGCAGTCCTGGGGTCCCTCGTAGGCGGCCACGGCGCCGTACTGGGCGAAGGACGTAGCGCACAAGACCGTATACTGATGCACGCGTATGAGCACATCCATGAGCACCCGGGGCGCGGCAATGTAGCCCAGGCGCCACCCGGTCATGGAGTAGCTCTTGGAAAAGCCGTTCACCAGCAACGTACGCTCGCGCATGCCCGGCAGGGTCCCGATGCTGTGGTGCACGGCGCCGTCATACAGCAGGTTCTCGTAGATCTCGTCGGAGAGCACCAGCAGGTCGTGCTCCCGAGCCACGGCCGCCAGGGTCTCCAGGTGCCCCCGGTCGAGCACCGCCCCCGTGGGGTTGTGAGGGCTCATCACCACCATCATGCGGGTGCGCGGCGTCAGCAGCCGGGCCACGTCGTCCGCATCCATGCGGAATTCCTTTTCCGCCCGCAGCGGCACGCTCACCGGCACGCCCCCGCCCAGCGTGATGCAATGGAAGTAGTTGAGCCACGAGGGATCCGGCACCAGCACCTCGTCGCCCTCGTTGACAAACGCCATGACGGCCATGAACACCGCCTCGTTGGCGCCGATGGTGACGGCGATCTCCCCGTTCTCGTCGAAATCGAGACCGTTGTCCGAGCGCAGCTTCCCCGCGATGGCCCGGCGGATCTCCGGCACACCGTAGTTGGAGGTGTAGTGGACCTTGCCGTCGTCGAGCGCTCTCTTGGCCGCCGCCTTGATATGGTCCGGCGTGTCGAAGTCGGGCCGGCCGATCTCCAGATGAATGACCGGCTTGCCTTCTCCTTCGAGCTCCCCTGCCCGGGCCATCATCTTCCGGATGCCGGAGAACGGCACGCCCTTCATCCGCTGTGCTTCCCAAGTCGTCATGCTGCTGTTCCGCATCAAACCCCTCTCCCCCTGGGAGAGGGTGGCCGAAGGCCGGGTGAGGGCGCCGCAATGGCCCTGGGCCTCCCTTTGCCGTAGCTCATCCGACGGGCTGCTGGCACCGGAGCACCCTCACCCCGACCCTCTCCCAGAGGGAGAGGGGGTCGGAAGGGGGCGAATCCCGGATGTATGGGCCGTCGCGGTGGCGGCCAGGGCCTCATCCACCAACCCCACGAACTCCTTCGTCTTCTCCACCAGGCCGTCGTGGCCCTCCCTGGCCAGGACCTCCGCCAAAAAGGCGCTGCCCAGAACGATGCCGGTGACTCCCAGGGTTGCGTACTCCGACACGTTCTCCTTGTTGACGCCTCCGGAGACCATGAACCGCGCGTCGGGGAAAGGACCCAGCATCTGCCGGATGAAGTGCGGCCCCCCCACGCAATCCGCGGGAAAGATCTTCACCAGGTCGGCGCCGCTGCGCAGCGCCCGGACGATCTCGGTGGGGGTCGCCCCCGCGGGTATGGACGCCACCCCGGCCTCGCGGCATATGGGCACCAGATCCAGCTCCAGGCTCGGGGACACGATGAACCGCGCGCCCGCGTCGATGCCAGTGCGCGCATGCTCTTCGGACAGCACGGTGCCCGCGCCCACGTGCACCTGCCCCTCGCCGGAAAGCGTGCGGATGACCTCCGCGGCCCCGGGGACGGTGAAGGTCACCTCCACGAATTGTACTCCGGCCTCGCCCACGGCCCGGGCCGTGGCCAGCGCTTCTTCCGCGGTCCTGGAACGAATCACCGCCACCAGGCGGTGGGCCTGCATGGCGGTCATCAACTCCGTCTTGGTCATGAAGCGTTCCTCTCGGGTGTCCTGTCGGTTCCCGCAACGCGGGCGGGTTTGAAACCCGCCCCTACAGGCTCAGGCCGCCGTCCACCAGCAGGGTCTGGCCGGTCACGAAGTCCCCGCCGGTGATCAAGCCCAGGATGGCGCCGGCCACCTCTTCCGGCTTCGCCACCCGTCTCAGCGGGTAGTTTGCGGAAGCGCGGGTGATGATATCGTCGTAGTCCGCGCCGTAGTGATCGCGCATCCACTGGGTGTCCGTGAACGCGGGCGCTACGGCATTGACCCGGATCTTGGGGCCCAGCGCCACGGCAAGGCCACGGGTCAGGTAGATGAGGCCGGCCTTGGCGGTGCCGTAGGCAAGAGACGACATGGTAGAGGGCGCGATGACGCCGGAGATCGACGACACGTTGACGATCATGCCTTCGGTTGCCGCGAGGTGCGGCGCCGCCGCCCGGGCACACCGGAACGCGCCCTTCACGTTGACGTCCAGAGTCATGTCCCAGATCTCGTCGGTCAACGCCTCCATGTCCGTGATCGGAACCCAGCGGGTGATGCCCGCGTTATTCACCAGGATGTCCAGGCGCCCGAACCGCTCGACCGTCTGACGGACCATGTCGCGCACGTGACCGTCGTCCCTTACGTCCCCGTGCACGCAAAGGGCCTCCACGCCCAGTTGCCGCACCTCCGCGGCCAGACTCTCCGCCTGCTCGCGAGCCGACCGGTAGTTGATGGCCACACCGGCGGCGCCGGCGCGCGCCAACTCCAGGACGGTTGCGCGCCCTATTCCGGTAGCCGCCCCTGTGACGAGCGCAATGCGTTCAGACAGAATCATGATTCCACGTCACTTCCCCTACACCCCTCCTGGATTCCCGCTTTCGCGGGAATGACGATCCGGAGAGTCCCAGCCACTCCGGAAAACAAGCCGAGTTCAGGAAGACTCGGATCAATTGTGCCGTCGCCCTTAGAGCCAGCGCCCTTCGACTTCGCTACGCTACGCCTGTCCTGAGCCTTGTCGAAGGGCTCAGGACAGGCGTAGCGTAGCGAAGTCGAAGGGCGCCATCATTACTCGGCGGCAATTGATCAGAGTCTTTGGAAACACCGCCTAGTTCGCGGGAATGACGGGAATCAAGACACCGCGTTTTCCCGCAACTCCTTGGTGGCAGCTTCGTCGATCACCCATTGCTCCGGCAGCCGCACCCTTTCGTCGTCACCGCCGGTGAAGTGCACCACCACGCCGTAGTCCCGGGCCGCGGCCTCGGGGGTGATGTAACCGTAGACGACGTCGGCGCGGACGCGCTCCAGGTCGCGCTTGAAGGGCTCGCCGTAGCCGCCGCCGCCGGGGTGGTTCAGTTGGACGCTACGGTCGCCGTCCAGATGGGTCTGGGCCTTGGGGTTGGGGCGCTCGCCGCCGTCGAGGATGAACTCGCCGACGAGACCCGGACCGCCGCCCATGATTCCCGGGGCCGCGTAACGGGTGCGGTCGAGAATACCGTTGACGCTCCACTGGCCATGGGCACGGTTGGCGAACTCCGTGAACTGGCCGAGGCCGCCGCGCCAGATGCCGGGGCCGCCGGAATCCACCCGGAGCTCGCGCCGGCGCATGACCAGCGGCGACAGGCTTTCGATGACCTCCGCGGGCACGCCGGCCACGCCGCTGGGAAACCCCACCGCGCTGAGGCCGTCCTTGGTGGGCCGGGCGCCGGTGCCGCCCACCTGGAACACCGTGAGGTTGAACGCCGGGTTCTGTCCCCGCCACACGCTGAGCCAGATGGGGTCCGCGCTGGGCGCCATGAGCTTTCCCGGCAGCGCCTTGGCGAGCGCCGTGAACACCGCGGTGGGCACGAAGTGGCCCACGGTCTGCCGCGCCGCCACCGGCGCCGGTTCGTTGGCGTTCAGGATGCTGCCCGCGGGGGCGCTCACGTGCACGGGCCGGAAACTCCCCTCGTTGTGCGGCACGTCGGGGTAAATGGCCGCCTTGGCCGCGAAACTGGCATAGGCGTGGGTGTAATTCATCACCACGTTGATGCCCCGGGGGCTCTGGGGCGAGGAGCCGGTGAAGTCGATGAAGATCTCGTCCCCCCGCACCTCCAGCTTGGTCTTGATGAGGATCGGCTCCTCGAAGCCGTCGCTCCATGTCTCCCCTTCCCACTCGCCGTCCTCGAGCGCGGCAATGGCCGCGCGCACGGCCTTCTCCGACCGGCTGATGATCTCCTCGGCCACGGGATCGAAGCTGTCCAGGTCGAACTCGTCCATGGTCTCGATAAGCGCGCGGCCGCCGGCGTCGTTGCAGGCGGCCTGGGCGTAGAAGTCGCTCACCACCTCGTGGGGCAGCCGCACGTTGGCGCGGACCATCTTCAACAGGATGGGGTCGGGTTCACCGGCGTGGAACAGCTTCATGATGGGGATCCGAAGCCCCTCCTCGTAAACCTCCCGAGCCTCCGCGGAGAGGATGCGGCCGCCGATATCCGCGGCGTGGCAGGTGTTGGCGAAGAACGCCACAAGCCGCCCGGCCCTGAAGATCGGCGTGGTGATGGTGATGTCGTTGACGTGTCCGGCGGTCTGCCACGGGTCGTTGGTGATGAGCACGTCCCCGGACGCCAGCGTCTCCGCCGGGAACTCCCGCAGGAAATGCCCCATGGACGTGGCCATGGCGTTGATGTGGCCCGGCGTGCCGCTCACCGACTGGGCCACCATTCGCCCCTGTGTGTCGAAGAGACCGCAGGCCAGATCCTGGCTCTCCCGCACGATGGTGCTGAAGGCGGTCCGCATGAGCGCGTCCTGCTGCTCGTTGGCCACGGAAAGGAGCCGGTTCCAGATGACCTCGAGGGTGACGGTATCGATGGCGGCATCATTCATAATCGAACTCCACGATCACGTTCAGATAGTCGTCAACCCGGGCGCGGCCGCGGGCCGTCACCACCAGCGTGGACTCCCGCTCTTCCACGATGGCCGGCCCCGGAAAGGTCATGCCCGCGGTCAGGGAGTAGCGGTCGTAGACCGTGGTCTCGACGAAATCGCCCCGGGCCGGCGAGAACACCGGGCGGGTGCCCTTTTCCGCCTTGGCTCCGGCCGCATGGCCGCCGCGGGTCGAGAAGTTGAGCGGCTGCTCCGGCCCCCTCGCCACCACGCGCCAGTTGATGACCTCCACCACCACGTCCGGTACGGTCCGGCCGTACATGCGCTCGTAGGTGCGCTCGAAGGCCTCGGTGAGGGCGCCGAGATGACCGGCGCCGAGCACACCCTCGGGGACGGGCACCGACACCTCGTGGCCCTGGCCGGTGTAGCGCATGTCCGCGGTGCGCTCGTAGATGATTTCGTCCGGGGCCAGTCCGGACTGCTCCAGGATGACGCGCCCCTCGGCGCACATGTCGTCGAACAGGCCGTTGACGAAGGACCAGTCCATCTCGTCCAGGCGGCTGTAGGCGCTGCGCACGAAGTCGAAGGCCAGGGGCGCCGCCAGCAGGCCGAAGGTCGACCCCACGCCGGCCCCCATGGGAGAGATCATCGTGGGCAGGTGCAGCAACTCCGCCACGTTACAGCCGTGCACCGGCCCGGCGCCGCCGAAGGCGTACATGGGTAGCTCCCGCGGATCCTTGCCGCGTTCTCCCAAGTGGGCGCGGGCGGCGTTGGCCATGTTCTCGTTGACGATCTGATGGATGCCCCAGGCCACCTCCTCCACGCGCATGCCAAGCTCTGCGGCGACGCCGGCCAGGGCCTGCCGAGCCGCTTCCACGTCGAGCTTCATCTCGCCGCCGAGAAAGTAGTTGGGGTCGAAGTAACCGAGGATCAGGTTGGCGTCGGTGACCGTGGGCCGGGTGCCGCCGCGGCCGTAGCAGGCCGGCCCGGGCTCGGCCCCGGCGCTCTCGGGCCCCACCTTCAGGAGGCCCAGGGCGTCCACCCGGGCGATGCTGCCGCCGCCGGCGCCGATCTCGATCATGTCGATGACCGGGATCTTGATGGGCAGGCCGCTGCCCTTGCGGAACCGGTAGACCCGGTCCACCTCGAACTCCCGGGCCTTGAGCGGATAGCCGTTCTCCACGGCGCACAGCTTGGCGGTGGTGCCGCCCATGTCGAAGGAGAGAAGGTCCGGGTAGCCTGACCGTTGTCCCAGCGCGGCCGCGGCCAGCGCCCCCGCCGCCGGTCCCGACTCGAGCATGCGCACGGGGAACCGGGCGGCCGTCTCCGGGGTGCCGATGCCGCCGCTGGAAAGCATCACAAAGAAGCTGCCGGTGAACTGCAGGCCGTTCAGCCGTTGCTGCAACTCCTGGAGATAGGCGGCGACGCGCTCCTGCACGTAGACGTTGGCGGCGGTGGTGCTGGTGCGCTGGAACTCGCGGATCTCGGGCACCACGTCGGCGCTCACCGATACGCGGATCTCGGGGGCTACCTCCGCGATGAGCTCCCGGGTCCGGCGCTCGTGGGCGGCGTTGCGGAAGCTGTTGAGATAGCACACCGCCACCGCCCGGACCCCCTTGTCCCGGAGCTCCGCCACCAGGCTCCGCACGAAGGCTTCGTCCAGCGGCTTGAGCACGGTTCCGTCGGCGGCCACGCGTTCCGGCACGTCGAAGCGGAGGTAGCGCGGTACCAGGGGCTTGGGCAGCTCGAGATCGAGATCGTAGAGCTCGTAGCGGTGCTCGCGGCCGATCTCCAGGGCGTCCCGGAACCCCTCGGTGGTGAGCAGCGCGGTGACCGCGCCCTTGCGCTCGATCAGGGCGTTGGTGACCAGCGTGGTGCCGTGCACCACCGTGCCCTGCTGGGCGCGGTCCACGATGCCCGTCTCCAGCCCCTCCCGCATGGCCGTCTCCACCGCCACGCTCGGGTCTCCGTGAGTGGTCAGGGTCTTGCCGATGAAGGACGTGCCATCATCCGCCACGAGGAGCAGATCCGTGAAGGTTCCGCCGATGTCAACGCCAACACGATACATGGGATACCATCGTTGTGTGTAATGCGATCGCCATGCCCTGGGTCCCGCTTCGCGTCAGCCTGCCGGGTCCGGGCACAGGCGGGTTTGAAACCCGCCCCTACGCGGCGAACAGGTCCATCAGGGCATCGGTCTGATCTGCCGCGGCCGGACGCAGCAGCGGGATCTTGACGCCCGCGTCGCGGTACTGCTGCACCCGCGCCTTGACCTCGTCAGGGGTGCCGCTGGCGGTCATGCCCTCCACGTAGGAGTCGGGGATGGCCTTGATCAGCGCGTCCATACCGCCCTTGGCATGGGCCTCCTCGAAGATCGGAATGTCTTCTTCGTGGATGTAGGGCTCACCCACGCGCATCTTGGGGCGGGCGATGAACGGAAGCTGTATGGGATCGAGCTTGGTGGCCACCTCCCAGCGGATGGCGTCCAGAGCCGTCTTGTGATCGTCGGCGATGGAGCAGTTGATCAACTGGGCGACCTCGAACTTGGAGAAGTCGCGCCCCGCCTCCTCCGCCGCGTCCTTGATGATCTTGAGGGCGTTGGCGGTGTACTCCGGCGAGCAGACCGCGTTGAGCACCACGCCGTCGCCGATCTGGCCGGCCAGCTTCAGGCCGGGTCGAGCCGTGGCCGGGATGTAGAGCGGGATGTTGGTGCGCAGCGGCTTCCAGCCGATGCCGACATTGTCGAAATTGACGAACTCTCCCTGATAGCTGACCTTCTCGCCGGTGAAGAGGAGCCGCATGGACTCGATGTATTCCTTGAGCACCTGAACCGGGTTCTGGTGCTCAAGGGCGTGGACTCTGGCGTGGCTACGGGTGCAGGATCCCGGGGCAAGGGTGATGCGCCCGCCGGTGAGCTCATCCAGCGTCATCAACGATTGGGCCATGCAGATGGGCGTACGCAGGCGAACGATCTGGGTGGCCCCCAACGTGACCTTGGAAGTGGCGAGGCCCATGGCCGACATGGCGGAAACCGAGTCGCGCATGAGCTCGATGGTCTCGGAGAAGAAGCCCATCTCGAAGCCCCGCTCTTCCGCCCGCCGCATGAGATCGGCGATTTCCCGGACGTTGGTGAACTTCCCGTACCCAAGTGCGAAACCGACTCTGGCCATGACCTCTCCTGACTGGTTAAACGCAACCGCTCACGATCATTCATGCCCCGGTGAGCGTGCCCGTACGCGGCTAGTGGCCTGTACCATAGGAATCGCTGGCAATCTGCTAGTCCTTTTCGCTGTCGGCTGCGTTGCTCTTCCTCGCGTGGGGCACGCCACTGCTCGTCATCGCGCCTTGCCGACAACAAAAAGTCCTGCGCATCTTGCCAGCGATTCCTATGGTACAGGCCACGTGCGATGCCCCGCCACCGACGACCCGGTGGTCCTGCGCTTCGAGCTCCGGTTGATTCAGAGGAAAGCGGGCGGGTGTTGCGGTGTGCCTGAAGAAAAGGCTTTTGTATCCGACCGGTTGCGGTTCGTCAAGGATTCGCCCGCCCCCCGGACGGCTTGGCGGCCGGGTATTGTCACCGTTTGGCGGCCAGTGGAGAGCCTTAATCCGTTTAACCCAGGAGGGCGCGGGTCAAATCGCACCCTGCGTGCAATGGGCCTGTGCACAGCGATCTCAGCCTTGATCGTCTCTATCAACCATTCTGGATTCGAGCACCGCCGGCTGCACTGCCCGATGATCTCGTCCTCGTCTTCGCAGCTCCTAGGAATGACGGCCCCCGTTTCGTAGTGAAGAGACGGACTTGACGTTCCTGGCCTCAGTTTGAACCCTCCGCGCCGATCCGAGATCGACGCGGAGGGAAAGGGGAAGAAAGTTGTGACTATTCCGGCAAGGTCATTGAGTCAGATCAGACCGATCCTTCGTGGTGATCACGTGAATTCACACAATCTTCTTGGATCAACCCTGCGAGAACTATTTGCTAGGCGAGTACTGAGGAGATTCAATGCTATCTAACACGATGTAACCTTGACGATCTCGAAATCCAGTCACGACAACTTCCTCTAGCCAATACGGTTTCACGACATCATCGACTCCAGGCGGAATTCTAATCTTGTGTTTCTTGCCCTCGACATCGAGAAGCCATACTGTTTCCGTGGCCTTTGTTGCGTCCGCATACCGCAACACACCTTCAACTGTAATTTCGTCCGCCGCTTCCCCGTCTCCACGGTCGACACGTACAGAAGGAGTCCGCGACATCGGCTTCAATTCGACATACCGATTTTCGGTACCGCGGAAAGAAGTTAAACCAACCCAACGAACCGAATTGCCATCCGGCCCGATCTTCCGGGCGAGAGCGACAAAATTCGCGTAGTAAGCGTCGTCTCCGATACGATCTCGCAAAGACTTTCTATTGTCAGACTCAAACAAGTCGAAACAATCGAAAAGCTCCTGTACTACTACCCCCGCCCTGGTCATACCAGGGAGATTCATTTGTTCGGGTTCACCGATGTGCACGGATAGCGCGAAACTACCGGCCCGAGGCATCCCGAAGAAGAACTCAAGAGAACGTTGCGGTCGACCCCTAGTACGATACGCGACCCCGGAGACACGCTCGCCCGTGCGCAAGATCAAGCTCCTGAAGCTTTCCAGACGCGACATCACCGCCGCCCCGAGCGCGAATCCGGCAGTAATCGCAGGTCCAACAAACGACATCTGAAATTCTTCGGGGTGGAGTGTAATCCCTCTAGTGGAGAGATGTCTTTGAAACTCTTCCTCTTCGAGGATTTCATGAATCTCCCCGAAGATCTCTTGCGGAGGGTTACCAGCCAGCCCTTGATGGGCGAGCCTGCGCGCCTCTGCAAATTCGCCGCACTCCAGTGCCAAAGTTGCCGCGCTACGATACAAGACAGACCGTGTCGGCTCAACATCAAACGATTGCAGTAATAACTGGGCGGCTTCGCGCTCCAACTCGAAAGCTTGCCGGATCAGATTTGAAGCCTCGACATCATGCCCAGCCCGACTGGCAAGCTTAGCTTGTTCGGCGCAACGCATGGCCGCACGATGTGTATCGCGGACGTTACTCATCACCAGATCGCCAAATCACGGTTGACTGTGGGGCGCTAAACTCCACGACAACGACGTAAGCGGGAATGTTGAAGAAGTCAGATTGTTTAGTTTGGTTGACCTTCTGCTTTGATCTCGCGACACGCCCGGCATACGGCCTAGCCGTAGTTCATCTAAGCTGATCAACACCTAGTTGGGCACTCCGGGTGCGCCATACTGCCGGGCATAGACGCGTACCTTAGTCAGTCATTTTACCGAGTTTCACCGACGGCTACCAGGACTGATCGAGGGTTGTCAAGGCGGTCGACCGTTGCGACGCACCGCCGTATTGCGTAAGCTTTATGTCACGATGGTGGGGCTGGATATCGACGGCGTGCTGGCGGACTTTCTCTCTCCCTTCCTTCTCCGTCTGGAAAAGCGCATCGGCAAGGGACCGATTTCGGCGGATTCGCTCCGGAGCGTACGCCTTTCGGCGCATCCCGTACTGACCGAGGAAGCGGTGAGAGATTGCGCGGACGCCGTGCGGCGGGACCCCGATTTCTGGGACGGGTTGGATTCGCTCCTTAGCCTCGAACAGTGGCGGCGGCTGGAACACTTGAGCCAAGGCGGGCAACTCTCGTTCGTCACGCACCGAAGGGGCCACGAAAGCTGGGATATTCACGCGGTAACGTCGGATTGGTTCCGGCGGCACGGCATCACCAACCCCGACGTGCACCTGGTCGAGAACGAGAAGTCCGCGGTGGTGGAGAAGCTCGGAGTGGTGCTGTTCGTCGATGACAACTACGAGAACTGCCAGGACGTGGCCGAGCATACGAACGCCCGGGTGTTGATGCCGCACCACCCCTACAACCGGTCGTTCTCGCATCCCGGCGTGACGCGGATCATGCATTTCAACGAGGTGTTCACACAGATCGAGCGCGGCCTGGACCTGCGTGCGCCGGCTGCGGTTTGAGGACACCAGGGAACTAACGGAGGATCATCATGTACGGTTGGCGAGCACGTGTCGGCCATGTGGCCCCGTCCCGCGGGGACACTCTCGTTTACGAATTCTATCGCATGCTGCCCGAGGGGTTCCAGTTGCTCAACAGCACCGGCACCATCCGGCAACTTGTGGACGCCGACTTCGAGCGGCAGCTCGAGCGCATCGAGGAAGCGGCGCTGGACCTGGCGGACAACGGCTGCGACGTGATCATCCTGGGCGGCTCTCCGCTGTTCACCAAGCTGGGCCACGGCAGCGACATCGAGATGGGCAAGCGGCTCACCGAAAAGACCGGCGTTCCCATCACCGCCGGGATTACCGGCGAGGTCGAGGCCCTCAAGGCCATGGGGCTGCACCGCCTGGTGGTGGCCACTCCCCACGAGGACGACCTGAACGCCCGCATGAAGGCCTTTCTCGAGGCTTCCGGCTTCGAGGTGCTGCAGATCGAGGGGTATGGAGTGCGCAAGAACTCGGCCATCTCCGACCTGCCGGTGCACGCCTCCTACAAGATCGCCAAGCGCCTCTACGAGAAGGCCCCCGAAGCGGACGGCATCTTCATCCCCTGCCCCCGTTGGCCCACCATCGAGGACGTGGAGCTTTTGGAGCACGAGATCGGCAAACCCGTGGTGACCAGTTGCCAAGCCTATATCTGGTATGCGCTGCACCTGATCCGTATCAAGGAGAAGGTCAGCGGCTACGGCCGCCTGATGGGCAGTCTGGCCGCCTGAGCGCGGGGGCCACGCGCCGTTCCCGCCGTGGGGCACCGAAGCACCAGGATCCAGCGCGAACTTCAGGGCGGCCTTGGCCTCTCCCGCCGCAGCTTCCTGCAGGGTCTCATGGCCACCGGACTGGCCGCGGCCCTGGGTTCGACTGTCGCTGAGGCGGCTGCCACACGCGAAATCGCCATGGAGATCCTCGATCATCACCCGACCGTGGACATCCATGCCCACCCCGGTCGTTTCCACCGGGATGGTACCGGCCTGGACGCGCGCATTCAGGAAATGGTCCGGGGCGGCCTCAGCGCCGGTTTCTTCTGCGTCAGCACGGACCGGGCGATCATCCGCCGTGACCGGGAAGCGGGCAGGATTCGCGCTCGGCGGCCGTTCGAGCCGGGGGAATCGTATCGTGACACCTACGCGCGCTTCGCCGTGCTCGAACCCTGGTTTGCCGAGGGACACCTCCTGCGGGTTCTGGGTCCTGCGGATATTCTGAGTGCCAAGCGAATGGGTCGGCCCGCCGCCATCCTCGCCGCGGAGGGCGCCGACTTCCTGGAAGCACGCATCGACCGCGTCCAGGAGGCCCACGACCGGGGCATCCGCTCGATCCAGCTCGTCCACTACAACATCAACGCCGTCGCCGACATCCAGACCGAGGAACCGCGGCACCACGGCCTTACCCCCTTCGGCGCCCAGGTCATCCGGGAGATGAACCGTCTGGGCATGATCGTGGACGTAGCCCACACCACCGAGCAGGTGACCCGGGACGTCGTGGACATCACCTCCCAGCCCATCGTGCTAAGCCACACCGCGCTGCGGCGCACGCCCCACAAGTACACACGGTTCATCTACGAAGACCACGCGAGGCTCATAGCCTCCACCGGCGGCGTCATCGGCGTTTGGCCCGCCGGCCGCGGCGGTCTGGAACGATGGACCGGGCGCTTCAGGAAGCTCGCCGACCTGGTCGGCCCCGAGCACCTCGCCGTGGGCACCGACATGGACGGCCTGCGCAACACGGTCTTCGACGACTACGGCAGGTTGCCGGACTTCGCCGCCGCTTTGTTGGCGGCCGGGTTCTCGAAGAGCGAAGCGGCGGGCATCCTGGGCGGGAACTTCATGCGGGTGTTTCGGGCGGTCGCCACGGTCGCGTGACGCTGAGTAGGGCTATCAAGTGTGTGGTCCGCCACTCTGACAAAAGAGGAATACATAATGCTGAAACTGGACTGGGGTGACGCACAGATTTGGATGGAAATGGCAGAGATGCTGTATCTACGCAACGTTGGGAATCCGCAAGAATATCCGCGCAGGCCGACAGGTTATCCACGCATGAACGAGTTGAACGTAGCAGCCGTGTGTGCCGGCTACGCGTTTGAGCTCTTATTCAAGGTTCTAGTGTGGTGTCTCACAAATACGCTTATGAATCTGCGGGTCCTTTTGGCCGTCGGCTGCGTTGCTCTTCCTCGCGTGGTGCACGCCACTCGGGCGGGTTTGAAACCCGCCCCTACAAGTCATCGCGCCTTGCCGACAACCAAAATGCCCTCGCATCTTCATAACCGTATTTGTGAGACACCACACTAGTGAAGGCGGGCCGCGACGAACTCCCCAAAGCCCTACACGAGCCGAGCGTGGCCTATGAGCACCTCACGCGGGAAGACAAAGTTGAGATCGACCGGATCATCGTCGACCACGGGTGGAATGAACCGGCTGAGTTGCTGGGATTTCTCGACAAGGATCTCTGCGACAAGGATCGCAAGTACTGGATGCGCCCACCGAACGGCGGAGACGCAAAGGGAGTATTCCATTTCTGCGGACGAAGAGGTATGGACGCTCTCAAGAGATTACATAGTGAACTTTCTGAAGTTGCAATTAAGAGAATTGACGACCGCCAAGTCTATGAAGACTGGCCGGGAACAGAACTGCGAGATCTCCCCATATCGTTTCAGCGAAAATGAGGCAAGGGGCGGGCTAGCGGTACCGCTACGAGTTGCTGAACCGCCGTTTCAATCAACGTCGCTGTGAAACGAGGTATGCGGACTTCACAACTCAGGTCAATGTATCGGCCAAGTCTGAATCCACAATCCTCCGGTCTTGCGTCAGGAGCGTCGCACCAAGAATCCGCGCGGTTGCCACCAGAATCCTGTCTGCCGGGTCCCGATGAAACGAGTCGGGCAACGCCGCCACCTCTGCGGCGACCGCGGGGGAGATTCCCTGACGCTGTACTAGCGGAGGCGCCACGGCCTTGTCCAGCCACTCCCGCAAGGGTGTCGCCAAACGGATGCGGCCGAGGGAGTGCAACGTCGCCACTTCCCAAAGCGAGATATCAGACACCAGCAAGGGCGACTCCGTATCTGCCGACGCAACCACGTCCCGCTGAGCGGCCGACAGTCGGCTCGGATCGTCGAGCCACCAGAGCAACACGTGAGTATCGAGCAGCGCCCTCATCGCCGGAGGCTTTCCCAGTCTTCCTCCGGAAGCGCCGGTGCGACGACGTCGCCAACGAAAGTGACGGTGCCAGCCAACTCAGACTGCGGATACTCGGTTTTGGCGCGGCTCGCCGGCACAAGTTCGGCCACGGGACGGCCACGTTTGAGAATGAGCACGCTCTCGCCCGTGACGTGCACCCGGTCGAGAACCGCCAAACACCGGGCCTTGAAATCGGATGCATTCATGGTTTCCATATGACTAGACTACATGACCAGTCATATGGAATCAAGAGGCCATTTTCGTCCTGAGGTTACAGATCCAGCTTGTAGAACCGCTGCGCATTGCCGCCGAGCAGCGCCGCCCTTTCTTCCTGCGTGATCGAATCGTTGTTCTTGATGGCGTCCACCCGGCGCCCGGGCCGTTGCCACCGTGACGGAACCGGCCTGGACGCACGCATTCAGGAAATGGTCCGGGGCGGCCTCAGCGCCGGTTTCTTCTGCGTCAGCACGGACCGGGCGATCATCCGCCGGGACCGGGATGCCGGCAGGATTCGCGCCCGACGTGCATTCGAGCCAGGGGAATCCCATCGTGACACCTATGCTCGCTTCGCCATGCTCGACCCGTGGTTTGCCGACGGGCACATCCTGCGGGTACTCGGGCCCGCGAATGTCCTGCGGGCCAAGCGTTCGGGCCGGCCCGGCGCGATCCTCGCCGCCGAAGGCGCCGATTTTCTGGAGGAACGCATCGACCGCGTCCAGGAGGCGCACGATCGGGGAATCCGCTCGATCCAGCTCGTCCACTACAACATCAACGCCGTCGCCGACATACAGACCGAGGAACCGCGGCACCACGGTCTTACCCCTTTCGGCGCTCAGGTGATCCGGGAGATGAACCGTCTGGGCATGATCGTGGACGTGGCCCACGCCACCGAGCAGGTAACCCGGGACGTCGTGGACATCACCTCCCAGCCCATCGTCCTAAGCCACACGGCGCTACGCCGGACACCACGCAAGTACACGCGCTACATCTACGCCGATCACGCGAGGCTCATCGCCTCGACCGGCGGCGTCATCGGCGTCTGGCCGGCCGGCCGCGGTGGTCTGGAACGATGGACCGGGCGCTTCAGGAAGCTCGCCGACCTGGTCGGCCCCGAGCACCTCGCCATGGGCACGGACATGGACGGCTTGCGCAACACGGTCTTCGACGACTATGACGAGTTGCCAGATCTGGCGGCCGCGCTGCTGGCGGCGGGATTCTCCAAAGACGAAGCCGCGGGGATTTTGGGCGGGAATTTCATGCGGGTGTTCCGGGAGGTCGCCAAGGGGAGGCGATAGCGGCTGACGGTCCAAAGACAGGAGGAGGGCATGGTTCCAACCGCAAGCAACAGGGCAGGACGTGTTTCTACGGCGCGAAGCTCATTCAGGACGCCAAGACGAATGATTGCGGATTACCGACTTACCGTATTGGGCGAGCGTTGGAACCGAATATGGGCATCGCCTACGAGCGGTCGGATGTTTGTCGTATCGAGTTTAGCCTGCATCCTCCTGCTAGGTGGGATCTGCCCGCGTTTCAATTACGCGCAGGAAGTTCCGCATCTGGAACCGCCCGGGGTCCACGCGAGACTCTTTGGCAATCTGGAGAAAAAGATCACAGCCTGCGACCCACGACTGACGTACAGCTTTGTGTTCTCAATGCAATTTGGGAAACAGCGGACGTGACTGCGGACGGAATGGTCAGCGTTGCCGAGATCAATCGCTTATTCCGCATAGTCGCGGGCGGAATCGGGTACGGTGACTATGTCATCTCGCACAACGACACGAAATCCAACCGACGAGACGTTCCTGCCGCAGAACCGCCGGAAAACAACGAACTGGATTTCGTCATCGTCGCAAGTTCGGTCGGCGCAATAGCGACACCGGCGCTGATCGCCAACTTCGACTACAACTCCGACGGCATGCTTTCGCGGACTGAAATTCTTGGAGATACGGACTTTGCCAATTTGGTATCCGAAGTTCAGAAGCAGCGGAGGCGTTTGCCGAACCGCATTATGGAGGCTTTCTGGCGTTTGAGAGGTGGGCTGTTTGGGACGACTGCTCGCGAAAGAGACGGACAGGTTGCAACAGAGCGTCGCGGGGAGGAAGAGGCACAAACGGACCGGACGAAGCTGGCCGAGTTCTGCGCCGAGGTTCCGCAATCCGCACTCTGCCGCGGTGCAAGAGAAGGACAGATGAGGACGGAGCGTCGCGGGGAGGAAGACGCACGAACGGACCGGACGAAGCTGGCCGAGTTCTGCGCTGAAGTCCCACAATCCGCACTCTGCCGCGATCTATAGCAGTATTCGAGTTCTCGAAGTGGCTTGCAGGACGACACCCCAGGTCAGCATACGGCTAAATCCGTTGGCAATCCTTCTCCCGGCGTTCCTCCGGCACAACGGGCGAAACAACGTCACCGACTACTCCGGACATCAGCAATGCGTCTGAGATTGCGTTGTTGCGAGCCAAGTTGATTAAATCGGTCACAATTAGTGAATCAACTCCCTTTTGCTGACCCGCCTTGTTGATAAACCCCAACCTGAGCTTTACGTTGTCGGAACTGGCGATAGCTTCCTGCTCCAGTGTCGGGCCGCCGTACCCAAGGGCGCCATCATACCAATAAATGCGCAGCAGCGACGCTCCGTCGGCTTTTTCCTTTGCCACCGCCAGGAGCTCGGCCAACACTGCATTGTTGTCGAGTCTTGTCTCGATTCGCTTCTTTTTTGATCCTGTTAGGGCCGTAGAACCCTGTGCGAACAGGTATCCGGCATCAACGAATATCGCCACCCGTGGCATTTGTCGCTCCCAGACGTAAAAAGGGCCCCCGCAGGGGCCCTCCGTAGTTCGGGGCCCTGTATATAATAGCCGGGCCACCGAAGATAGACCTACAAAATACAACCTCAGGAAACAAACTGCAACAGCCAACTCGGCGTCCGTTCGCCTGAACCAGAGGGAGCAAGGACGCCCTCAACCCAACTCCAGCTTGTAGAACCGCTGGGCGTTTCCGCCCAGCAACGCCGCTCTCTCTTCCTGGGTGAGCGAATCATTTTTCTTGATGGCGGCCACCCGGCCCCAGTCCATGTCGCTGTGAGGGTAGTCGCTTGCGTACATCAGCGAACCGGCGCCTACCTGTTCGATGATGGCCCTCAGGTTCTCGTCGTCTTCGAAGCCCGAGAGTATCCTTCCGGCCAGGATATCCTCCATGGGCTCGCGTATGGTCTCCGGCAGGGTGTAGGGCTCTCTGCCCCAGTTGCCCTCGTGCCGTCCGTCGCCACGGGGTCCCCGGACGTGCTCGATGTGTTTTCCCACCCACCAGGCCCAGTAGGGGAACCAGGTGGCGCCGATCTCCAGGAACGCGCAGCGGAGGTTGGGGTAACGGGCCAGGATGCCCATGCGCGCCACCGACATCATGCCCACCATCATCGAGAACGGCATGGCGGTGACATGGGTGGAGAAGAAGTCGGTGAAGCAGTCGGCCCAGGGCGTGTCGTGCATGCCGGTGACGGCGTGGAAGCCGATGGGGGTGTCGAGGTCATTCACCGCGGCGAAGAACGGCTCGTATTCGGGGGTGTGCAAGGGCCGGTTCCCGACCATTCCAGGCAGCAGCACCCCGGCCAGACCGAGTTCCCCCACCGCCCTTCTCGCCTCCTCCGCCGCGCCCGCCGGGTCCTGGATCGGCACCATGGCGATGGCATTGAGCCGCTTGCTGGCCTTGGAGCACTGCTCGGCCACGTAGTTGTTGTAGGCGCGGCACACGGCGCCCGCCAGCTCCGCGTTGTCCAGGTCGAACACCCACACCAGCGCGGTGGGGAAGACTACCTGATAGTCCACCCCCATCAGATCCAGGTCGTCGAGGCGGCCGGGGACGTCATCCAGGGAGTTGTCGCGGGCCTTCATCTGCTTGTGCCGCGGCGTGGGGTAGTTGAACCCGCCGCCGCCCACGCCCCTGGAGAAGGGAATCCGCGGCACCACCCGCCCCTCGGCCACCCAGCGGCCCTGATCCCGGGGCTCGCCGGGCATGTCGATGACCCGGGGCCGGAGCGGATGGAACTCCTTTTCGATGTAGCGGTCGAACAGATCGAAGGGCTCGTGCAGATGGCCGTCGGAGTCGATGGTCAGCATGGATACCTCCCGCGGACATGTGTGGGGTAACCGGTCAGAGTCTCCCGGCGAGACTCCGAGGGGCTACGGGGTGGCAGGAAGCCTACGCGCCGTATTTCTCCCATTGCTCGGGCGAGAAGGTCTTCAACGAGAGCGCGTGGATCCGTTCGTCCCCCATCTCGTCCTTGAGCGCGTCGTAGACCATCTTGTGCTGGTCGATCAGACCCTTGCCGGCGAAGGAATCATGCACGATGACCACCTGGTAGTGGTCGCCCCCGCCGGTCAGGTCCTTGATCATCGGCACCAGACAACCCGGGAAAACTCGCCCCAGCGTATCCTCTATCTCTTGTGGCTGAATCATACGGCTGGATTACCACAAAACAGGGGGGCGGACCACCGAAGACGGGGCGGCTTGCCCCACCCCCGGCCCCTGGACCCCGGATCAAGTCCGGGGTGACGGGAAGTGGTCCGGGATCACGGAGAAGTGCTCCGCGATGACGGAGAAGTAATCCGGGGTGACGGAGCGTTGGCCCCGACCCGCCCCGGGCTCACGCCTGCGGGTCGTAGTCGCTCCGGCACTGCTGAATCATGGCGCGCATATCGGCCCGCAGCTCCTCGTTGGTGGGCCGGCCCACGTAGTACCAGCCATTGTAGACGCGGTGGACCGTGAGATCGGGCAGCAGCGAGAAGGCGTATGGAATCGCTATGGTCCCGTGCTTCTTGTCCGAGGTGTCGACGATGTCCAGGGCCTCGATGGCCTTGTGCTCATGGTCGCTGAGAAGCGGAAACGTCGCCCCGAGACCGTTTCTGAGCGCCCCGTTGACTTGAGGCGGGTCGACGCTGACCACGGCGACACGGCAATAGGCAGAGGGAAGCTCCTCCTGCAGGGTGACCAGGTGGCGCAACTGCACCACGCACTTCCCTCACCAGTAGCCGCGATAGAACACCACGATGAGGGGGAATTTGCCCTCGGTGACCTCTGACAGCTTGACTTCCTGGCCCGTCTGGTCCTTGAGTGCCAGATTTGGAAACTGCCCACCAACGGTTTGATTCATGATTTGCCTCCCTAGTTTACCGATACGGTTATTGCTGAAACGGGGGCACGGGCGGTTTGAAGCCCGCCCCTACGAGTCGTGTGCTCCTGAACCTACGGCGCCGGCATTGCCCAGCGTGCCAATTCCGCTGCCGAAAGCTCGGCGCCAAGCCCCGGGCCGTCAGGCACCGGCACTCGCCCTCCTTGCAGATCCAGCGGCTGCTCCACCACGTCGCCGGCCATCTTGAGCGGCCCCACCGACTCGCAGCCGTCCATGATGTTGCCACAGCTCGCGGCGACATGGAGTTCCGCCAGCGTGTTGATGGTCAGCCCGAAACCATGGCCGATGACACACCGGATCCCCGCGGCCTCGGCCGTGTGCACCATGCGGACGGTCCGGGTGATCCCCCCCTGCTTCATCACCTTGACCTTGATGATATCGGCGGCCTCTCTCCGGATGACCTCCATCAGAGTCTCGGGTCCGACGATGGCTTCGTCCGCCATCACCGGGATGTCGATGCCGCGCCGCACTCGCGCCAAACCGGCGTAGTCGGCCCGGGATACCGGCTGCTCGAACAGCGCCACATCCAGCGGGGCCAGAGCCCTGCCCAGACGGATCGCCTCGTCCACCTCGTAACCCTCGTTGGCATCCACCCGAAGTTCCAAACCGGCCCCCACCGCGCCGCGCACCGCGGCCACCCGGTCCCGATCGGACTCCACCCCGGCGCCCAGCTTGATCTTCACCGAGCCGAAGCCGGCATCGCGCCAACCCACGGCCTCCCGCGCTGCCTGGTCCGGAGCCAGCATACCGATCCAGCCGTTGAGCCGCACCTCGTCCTTCAGCCGCCCGCCCAGCAGCGAGTGAACCGGCTGGTTCAATGCCCTGCCCTTGAGGTCGAAGAGAGCCATCTCCAGGGCCGCCTTGGCGTCCAGATGCCGCGGAAGGCAACGGTCCATGAGATCCAGCGCTACCGAGAGGTTCAGCGGATCGCCACCGGCGAGACCCGGCGCCAGCGTCTGCACCGCCTTCAGGGTCTCGCTGAAGCTCTCCGCCGAGTGACCCGGATCCGGATCGACGTTGCCCAGACCCGGGATGCCCTCGTCCGTACGCACACGCACCACGATGCTATCCTGCCGGGTCTTGGTGTCATGGGCGTTACGGAAAACCCCCTTCAGGGGAATCCGCAACGGATGGATGTCGATACCGGTGATTCTCATTGGACCCGCAGCCTCTTGCCCGGGTCAAAACCCGGGACCAACTGCTTTGCCTTGCACGCAGCGGCGAGCTACTGAATCATACCCACAACCTCTCGGTTGGGCGAACGGTCAAGGAGGATCCACGAGATGACTACGGCTTCACGGTTGCGCCAGGCAATGGCCGAGGACGGTTGCCTGACGGTTCCCGGCGTTCACGACGGTTTGACCGCATTGCTCGCGGAACAGGCCGGCTTCCGGGTGGCCCTGCTCGGAGGCAACGCCACCACGGCCAGCGTCCTGGGCCTTCCGGATCTCGGTTTTCTCTCGGCTGACGCGCTCATCACGCACGTTCGGAACATCTGTCACGTGCTGCGCATCCCTCTCCTGGTGGACGCGGACACCGGCTTCGGCGGCCCACTGCAGGTGCACCGGGTTGTAGCCGCGCTGGAACGGGCCGGCGCGGCCGCGATCCAGATCGAGGACCAGGTGTCCGCCAAGAAATGCGGACTCCTCGAGGGAGGGCACCCGCTGATCTCCGCAACGGAAATGGTAGAGAAGGTGCAAGCCGCTACCGCCGCCCGGAAGGACGCGGACACCGTGATCGTCGCGCGCACCCTGGCCTACTCGTCCGGCGGGCTCCAGGAGGCCATCCGTCGCGGCTGCGCCTACCGCGAAGCCGGCGCCGGCGCGATCTTCGTTCAGTCTCCGGGCACTCTTGAGGAACTCCGTGAGATCCGCGGCTCCATTCCGGGCCCGCTGGTGGTCAACATGGACGAGGCCATCCCGGCGTCCGCCCTGGACGTGAGCGAAGCGGCGGCCGAAGGTTACCAGATGGCGCTATTCCCCGGAAGCATCCGCTACACCATGGTGAAGGCGGTCAGCGACGTTCTCTCTGTCCTCCGGCGGGAAGGCACGACCCGGCGCCACAGGGACCGCATGGCGTCTTTGGCGGAGTATCACGACGTGTTGCGAATGGACGAGTTCCTGGAGCTGGAACACAAGCTGACAAATCCTTCCGAGCCCCCGCAAGAACCATAGGCCGGCGAGCGAGAGTCCGTTCAGCCATGACGGCGAGGGCGAAAGCGTGAGCCCGGGACTCGTGACGCTCCCACCGCGGTCAGGCCCGTATGTCCTCCAGGAACAAGTCCGTGGGGATCTCGTGGCCCAGCCCGGCGTCGCGGGCGCGTTCGTACACGGCCCCGGTGATGGCGCTGAACTGGGGGCCGATGGCGCCTATGTTCATGAACCAGGTGGTCTGCTCCGGGCTGGTCCGGCCGGGAATCCGGCCGCTCATGAGCTCCGGCAGCTTGGGGATGTCCACGATGTCGGGAGTGAGGTCCACCCGCGGCACCATGGCCCGCTCGTCCTCCTGACCGGCCACGTAGCCGAGATAGCCGCCCCTGGCGTAAAAGGCCTCCGGCGGCAGTTTCTCGACGTACGGGGTGGCGTCACCCGGTCGCACCGCAACGTCGACGGCCTGCAGAAAACCCGGCTCCACCGAGTTCCGGTTGACGTCGATGACGTGCATGCCGGGCTCGAGCCAGTCGGCGAAGAAGACCGGCTCGATGGCCGAGGCGCAGCAACACACGATGTCCGCGCCCCGCACCGCCGTCCGGGGATCCGGCGCCACCACCACCTCGATCCCGTGGCGTGCCCTCATCTCCTCCCCGTATCGCCGGGCGTTGTCGGGATTGAGACTGAAGACGGCCACCCGGGTGATGGGACGCACGCGGACAAGGGCGTCGAGGTAGCTCCGGGCCATGCCGCCGGAGCCGATCATCGCCACGGTACGGCTGTCCTCTCGCGCCAGATACTTGGCGCCGAGCCCGGCGCCCGCCCCCACGCGGTCGTGCTGGAGCCGGCCGTCGTTCATGATGGCCACGGGGGTGGCGTCACGGGCGCTGAAGAGCAGCAGCAGGCCGCAGTAGGTGCCGGGCTCGCGGGCATACTTGTTCTCACGCCGGTGGCCGCGTTCCATGGGCCAGCTCACCATGTCGGAGATGATACGGATGCAGGCGTAGCCGTCCTTCCGGCTGCCCCCGACCATGAGGGCGAGGCGGTGGTAGGGGGACTCCTGGCCCGACGGCACGTACATGTCCATGCGGCCCATGCCGACGGCGTCGCCCCGGGCCAACTCCCGAAAAAGACTCTCCAAGGAGTCCAGGCAAAGGGGCATGTCGATCACACGGGCCACATCATCGTTGTTCAGAAACAGCATCGTTCGCTCCTCGCATCGTGCAACCATGGATGACCGGAGTGTTTTCCACCGGCCCCCGGTAGAGTATATTGGGACTCGGCGTTGAAGCTCACACCGCTACGCCGGCCACCCTGTCGAGGCACCGAAAGGAGAAGGCACCGAAAGGAGAACAGTCATGCCCCTATATGAATTCCAGTGCAAGGGCTGCGGCCACGAGTTCGAGGACCTGGTTCTGGGCTCCGCCCGGCCCGCCTGTCCGTCCTGCAATAGCCGGCAGCTTGAACGGCTGCTTTCCGTGTTCGCGGTCAGCACCGCCGCGGACGATCCCATGCCGGCCGCGGGTGCGTGCGGAAGCTGCGGCGACCCGAGGGGACCCGGAGCCTGCTCGATGAACTGACAGTGCGTGCGAAACGAATGGGCGGCAAGATGCGCAGGACATCGCTCCCGGCCCGGCTTCCGCAGCCGTGGCCCGCCACGCGCAGTTCATGCGTTGGCGTGACTTTGTCGAAAAATTGCGGTAAATTATGTAGAATAGCTTAAAGTAGCTGGACACCTTATCCAGAGTGGTGGAGGGACAGGCCCGTTGAAGCCACAGCAACCGTGTTCCCATGGGGAATGCTGGTGCTAATTCCGGCCCGCAAGGGACAGATAAGGTGAGGAGAAAACCTCTTCTCACCTTGAGAGAGGTTTTTTTCGTTTGTGAGACAAGTCGATGCGTCTGACCCCTGATCAAATCGAGCGATACAGCCGCCAGATCATGATTCCCGACGTTGGAGGGAGCGGACAAATACGGCTGCGCCAGGCGAGCGTCCTGGTGGTGGGGGCCGGCGGCCTGGGCAGTCCGGCGGCGTTCTATCTCGCCGCCGCCGGCGTGGGACGGCTCGGCATCGTGGACAGCGACACGGTGGACCTTTCCAACCTGCAGCGGCAGATCCTTCACACCACGGCGGACCAGGGGCTCCGCAAGGTGGAGTCGGCCAGATCCCGGCTGCTCGAGCTCAACGCCGAGGTGGAGGTAGAGATCCACGATGTGCGCCTGACTGAGGAAAACGCCGCCGAGCTCATGGCGCCCTACGACTTCGTCATCGACGGAAGCGACAACTTCGATACCAAATTCCTGGTCAACGATGTGGCCGTATCCCTGGGCAAGCCGTTTTCCCACGCGGGGATCGTCCGCCTCGAGGGCCAGACCATGACGGTGGTGCCCCCGGACAGCGCCTGCTACCGCTGCCTGTTCGAGGAGCCGCCGGCTCCGGGCGAAGTGCTGGGGTGCCAGCAGGCAGGCATTCTGGGTGCGGTGGCGGGAACCATCGGCTCCATCCAGGCCACCGAGGCCATCAAGTACATCGTCGGCCTCGAAGAGCATCTGCTGGTAAACCGTCTGCTCACCTACAACGCCAAGACCATGGAAATACGCAATGTGCCGGTGCCGCCGAACCCCCGCTGCAAGGCTTGCAGGGCATCCGTCGGCTCGCCGGCTTCCCGAAGGAGTCAAGCATGAGTTTTGTCCAAGGACTGAAATGCCGGGAGTGCCAACAGGAATATCCCACGGCGCCTCTCCACGTGTGTGAATACTGCTTTGGTCCCCTCGAGGTGATGTACGACTATGACGGTATCCGGAAAAGCATAAGCCGGGAGAAGATCGCCTCCCGCCCGCGCAACCTGTGGCGCTACCGCGAGCTCCTGCCCATCGAAGGAGAGCCCACGGTCGGCCTCTACTCGGGCTTCACACCACTGATACGGGCCCGACGCCTTGGCGCGGTCCTGGGCGTCGACGAGCTCTACATCAAGGACGACTCGGTCAACCACCCGACCTTCTCCTACAAGGACCGGGTCGTATCCGTAGCGATCTCCAAGGCCATCGAGTTCGGCTACGACACCGTCTCGTGCGCCTCCACGGGGAATCTGGCCAACTCCGTTTCGGCCCACGCCGCCAGTGCCGGGCTCAACTGCTACGTCTTCATTCCCGAAGGGCTGGAAGAGGCAAAGATCGTCGGCTCAGCGATCTACGGCCCGCGAACCATCGCCATCAAGGGGAACTATGACGACGTCAACCGCCTGTGCAGCGAGATCGGCGACAAATACCAATGGGCGTTCGTCAACGTGAACCTCAGGCCCTACTATTCCGAGGGCGCCAAAACCCACGCCTTCGAGGTCGCCGAACAGTTGGGATGGAAACTGCCGCGCCACATCGTCGTGGGCTCGGCGGGTGGAACCATCCTGCCCAAGCTGGGCAAGGCGTTCAAGGAGCTCCGGGACGTGGGGCTGGTGGATGCGGACGAGCCGTGCAGCATCTACTCGGCCCAGGCGGCGGGCTGCTCCCCGATCATCAACGCCCTGAAAAAAGGCACGGATGTCGTCGATCCGGTGAAGCCCAACACCATCGCCACCTCCATTGCCATTGGTAACCCGGCCGACGGGTACTACGTGATTCAAACCATCAAGGAGACCGGCGGTTGGGGAGAGTCCGTCACGGACGATGAGATTCTCGACGGCATCAAGCTCCTGGCGTGCACGGAGGGCATCTTCACCGAGCCGGCCGGCGGCACGGAGGTCGCGGTCACCCAGAAGCTCATCGAGCAGGGCCGGATTCCCCGGGACGAGTCCATCGTCATCTCCATCACGGGCAACGGCTACAAGACGGTGGAGACGGTGGCTCCCATCATCGAGCGGCCTTTCAGCATCGACGCGAGCCTCGGCACCTTCGAGAAGTTGTACGGCGAGTTGTCACAGGAACCACCGGACAAGGCAAAGGCAGGCTGATACAAGCGCCGACGGGCCTGGGAGGGGCGGCCCGCCACGCCCCAACATCCGTATTGAAAAGGATGCATAGAGAGTTTATCCTACTAGAAGGGGAGGTCTTTTCATGAGTGTTCGTGTACGCGTCCCGACACCGCTGAGAAAGTTCACCGAGGGATCGGATGAGGTGGATGCCAACGGCGATACCGTTTCGGCCATGCTCGAGGATCTGGAGCAAAACCACCCGGGCATCAAAGAGCGCATCATGGACGACGCCGGCAAGGTTCGCCGGTTCGTGAACGTCTATGTGAACGGCGATGACATTCGCTTCCTCAAGAACGTGGACACCACGTTGAAGGACGGTGACAACATATCCATCGTGCCGGCTATCGCGGGAGGTATGTAACCTCGTGCCGCTTCCCGGTCTTTTATGCTCACCGCAATACCGAAACCCGCACCGCCGGCAGCTCGGGAACTCGCGAAGGTCGACACCGTAACCGAGCTCATCGGCAACACGCCACTGGTGGAGATCAGGAGTGTCGCCCGCGGCCTGTCTCCGGGTGTGAGGGTTCTGGCCAAGCTCGAAGGCTTCAATCCGGGCGGTTCGGTGAAGGACCGGGCCGCACTCAGGATGATCCGGGAGGCGGTGCGCACGGGCCAGCTCAGACCGGGCCAGCCCATCATCGAATCGACCTCGGGGAACACCGGCATCGCCATCGCCATGATCGGCGCGGCGTTGGGCTACCCGGTGCGTCTGGTGCTGCCGTCCAATGTCAGCGAAGAACGCAAGGGCATCATCCGGTTTTTTGGTGCCGACATCGTATACAGCGATCCAATGGAAGGATCCGATGGGGCCATTCGACTCTGCCGCGAGATCGTCGGTGAGGAACCGGGAACCTATTTCAAACCCGATCAGTACTTCAACCCCATGAACAGCCAGGCCCACTACGAGACCACGGGCCCGGAAATTCATCGTCAAACCGGCGGGAGCGTCACCCACTTCGTGGCCGGCATCGGTACCGGCGGAACCGTCATGGGCACCGGGCGTTTCCTGAAGGAACGGGACCCCCGGATTCGGGTGATCGCGGCAGAACCGGACGCAGCGCTGCACGGACTCGAGGGGCTGAAACACATGGCCAGCTCCATCGTGCCCGGAATCTACCACGAAGAGGACCTCGACCTGAAAATCCCCGTGTCGACGGAGGATGCGTACGAGAGGGTCTACCGCCTGAGTCAGGAAGAAGGGCTGCTGGTGGGTCCGTCCTCCGGCGCCGCCTTGGATGCGGCATTGCAGATTGCCCGTCAGTTGACCCACGGCACGGTAGTCACGGTGTTCCCTGACTTCGGCAGCCGGTACATGACAACCAATCTATGGACGACCTGGAAGGAAAAGCTGGATGTCGGCAACCTGGACTTCTCTATTTGAAAATGCCGTCATCGTGAGTGTCCTGAAACTATACAAGGACGTGGGAGCCAACCCGTGTCGTACGATTTAACACGGTCATGATCATCCGCTGTCCGAGCTGTTCCACGACGTACAAGGTGAGCGGCAGCGTTTTCGACGCGCCTAGACCCACCTTCCGTTGCACTCGCTGCAAGCACATCTTCACCTTCCAGGTCCGCCTGCAGTTGGACGACGAGGACCCGTCGGCGGCCGCCGCCACGACGAACCAGATGCCCGAGGCGGGTGCGGCCGGCGATGGACCCGTCGGCGGCGGCGGATCCGATACCGACGAGGAGCCCTACGCTGAAGGCCGTGTGGATACCCACGACAGCCAGGCTTCCCGGGTTGAGGCCGCCGGGTCGCACACCGGAGCGGCGCAGGGCACTCTGGAGTTACCGCGGACGTCGGCCGAAGCCGAGTCGGCGAGCCGAGATTCGAGTGAAACGCAAGCGGTCGGCGAAGACTACGACGAGATCCAGTTTGACGACCCGGACTTTGATCCGGGCGTGGAGGCGGACCAACCGGATGTGCGGCCGCCGGAATCGTTCGACATTGAAGAAGACGACGTCCCCATACAAGACGCGCGGAAGCCGGACTTCGAGATCGACGATGATTTCCTGATCCGGCCCAGGCGGGAGACCGAGCCGCCTCCGCCCCCTCCACGCGCCAACGCCAGGGGTTCCATCGTACCGATGGTGAGCCTTGTCGCTCTCGCGGGGTTCGCCTTCGTCCTGGTTTGGCTGATCTATCAGGTCAACCCGCGGCCGCTGGACGCGTTGCTACGACGAATACCGTGGTACGGCAATACCATGTTCGAGAACCGGCACTTCAAGAGCACCCTGGTATTTGAATCGCTGGTATCGGGAGTGCAGCCGGTGCTGAATCAAACGGAGGTCTTCATCGTCTCCGGGAAGCTGGTCAACCGCAACGACCGGAGCGTCCACAAGGTGCGGATCGAGACTCAACTCTTTGATGCGGAAGGTAAACAGATCGGCCGGGAGATCACGTTCGTGGGAAACGGGATTACGGCCAAGACCATACAGGATATGCCGTTTCGGGAGATCTCGATGCTGCAGAGTCTCAAGCCCCTGAGTGCATATCGAATTCCCGCCGCTCAATCAGCGAACTTTACCGTGGTGTTCCCCAAACCGGACACCGCGGTGGAATCCTTCAGTTGCCGGGTGATTTCGGTGGACGCAACCGCGTAGCGGCCTGCATCACTCCTTCTTGGGACCCTCGCCCTCGCCTTCCTTGTCGGTTACATCGATCTCGTCCGGGTCGTGGAGGGACTTGCGAAAGCTCTTGATCCCCTTGCCGAGCCCCTGGCCAATCTCCGGAAGCCTCCGGCTGAAGAGCACCAGAATGATCACCAGGATTATCAGCAGTTCCCATACACCGAGGCCAAACATGACGTTACTCTAACCCAAAAGGCGCGATATTGACAGCCATAAAACAGACCTACACGTAGGCTGACACCGGTGCGCAGGTACAGACCAGATTCCTGTCGCCGTAGGCATTGTCCACTCGGCCCACGGGCACCCAGAACTTGCGCTGCCGCACCCACTCCCGCGGAAACGCGGCCTTCTCGCGCGAATACGGGTGTGGCCAATCTTCGGCCAACAGGTGGAAAACGCTGTGAGGGGCGTTCTTCAGCACGTTGTCTTGAGGGTCTGCGGCACCCGTCTCGATCTCCCGGATCTCCTCGCCGATGGCGATCATGGCGTCACAGAAGCGGTCCAACTCCTCGAGTGATTCGCTTTCGGTCGGTTCGATCATCAGCGTGCCCGCCACCGGCCATGACATGGTCGGCGCATGAAAGCCGTAATCCATGAGCCTTTTGGCCACGTCTTCCACCGTCACGTTGGCCGACGCCTTGAAGGGACGCACGTCGACGATGCACTCGTGAGCCACCATGCCGTGCTTGCCGCGATAGAGAATCCGGTATGCGGACGACAGCCGGTGCGCGATGTAGTTGGCGTTCAGCACCGCCACCTGGGTGGCCCGGGTCAGGCCCGCGGCCCCCATCATGGCGATATAGGCCCAGGATATCGGCAGGATGCCCGCGCTGCCCCAGGGCGCCGAGGACACCGCGGTGATGCCCTCGGGCGGGCCGCATTCGGGCACCACCCCGTGCGAAGGGAGCAAGGTCTTGAGATGCTCTCCCACGGCCAGGGGCCCGACGCCCGGACCGCCTCCTCCGTGGGGAATGCAGAACGTCTTGTGAAGGTTCAGGTGGCACACGTCCGGTCCGATGCGTCCGGGCAGGCACAGCCCCACCAGCGCGTTGAGGTTGGCGCCGTCCAGGTAGACCTGGCCGCCCCGCTCGTGCACCGCGTGGCAGATGTCGGTGATGGCTTCCTCGAACACGCCGTGGGTGGAGGGATAGGTGACCATCAGGGCGGCGAGACGGTCGCCGAAGCGGTCGGCCTTGGCGCGCAAGTCGGTCAGGTCGATGTTGCCGTCATCATCACAGTCCACCACTACCACGCTCATGCCCGCCAGCACCGCGCTGGCCGGATTGGTGCCGTGGGCGGAGCTGGGAATGAGGCACACGTCGCGCTGCTCCTGGCCGTTGGCGGCGTGATACTTCCGGATCACCAGCAGTCCCGCGTACTCGCCCTGGGAGCCGGCATTGGGCTGCACCGACACCGCGGCAAACCCGGTAATGGCGGCCAGCCACTCCTCGAGCCGGGCGATCAGCCGGCGGTATCCGCCGGTCTGGTCCGCCGGCGCGAAGGGATGCATCCGGGCGAACTCCGGCCACGTCACGGGAATCATTTCGGCGGTGGCGTTGAGCTTCATGGTGCAGGAGCCCAGGGGAATCATGGAGTGCACCAAGCTCAGGTCCTTGGCCTGAAGCCGCGCCATGTAGCGCAGCATCTGGGTCTCGGAGTGGTGCCGGTTGAACACCTCCGCTTCCAGGAACGGACTTTGGCGGACGTAACCCTCCGGCAGGTGCGCACGCGCCTCCCGCGCCATGGCGGTGACCGGATCATCGTCCCCCACCGGGACACCGAAGACTCGTAACAGATCCTGTAGCTCTTGCCCGCCGGTAGTCTCGTCCAGCGAGATGTGCAACTGACCGCTGGAGGGCCGTCCGAGATTGATGCCGCGCTCCGCCGCCGACCGCTGGATGCCGCCGGCCTTGTCGGCGTCGAGGACGACACGGAGGGTGTCGAAGAAGCTGTCGGCGGCCAGCGTGAACCCTGCGTCGGTGAGCCGTTCCGCCAGAAAGGAGGCGTGGCGGTGAACCCGCGCCGCGATGTTCCTGAGACCCGACGGACCGTGGTAGACCGCATACATGGCAGCCATGACCGCCAGCAGCACCTGCGCCGTACAGATGTTGCTGGTGGCCTTCTCCCGGCGGATGTGCTGTTCGCGGGTCTGCAAGGCCAGCCGCAGCGCCGGCTGTCCGTGGACGTCCCGGGAGACCCCCACCAGCCGCCCGGGAAGCATGCGCTTGTACCTCTCACGGGTGGCGAGAAAGCCGGCGTGGGGGCCGCCGAAGCCCATGGGCACTCCGAAGCGCTGGGCGCTGCCGACGACGATGTCCGCGCCCATTTCTCCGGGGGGTGTCAGCAGGCACAGGCTGAGCAGATCGGTGGCGACGATGCTCACCATGTTGCGCTCCCGGCATTGGCGGACGAACGCCTTCAGATCCGGGATGGCCCCGCTGGCGGCGGGATACTGGATGAACCCGGCGAATGCGTCGGCCGGGGGCTCTCCGCACGCGGCATCCGTGACCAGTTCCACCCCGATGGGTGCCGCGCGGGTGCCCACCACCTCCAGGGTCTGCGGGAAGGCGTCCTCGGAAACGAACAGCTTGCGGCGCGGAGCGCGGCTCCGCGCGTGTCCCTGATTCTCCACGTTGAAGGCCAGGAACACGGCTTCCGCGGCTGCGGTGCCCTCGTCCAGCATGGAGGCGTTGGCGATGTCCATGGCCGTGAGGTCCGTGACCATGGTCTGGAAATTCAACAGGGCCTCCAGACGGCCCTGGGAGATCTCCGGTTGATAGGGCGTGTAAGCGGTGTACCAGCCCGGGTTCTCGAGGATGTTCCTGAGGATGACGGCGGGCGTGTAGCAGTCGTAGTAGCCCATGCCGATGCAGGATCGGAACGGCCGGTTGGCATCGGCGATGTCCCGGGCTTCGCGCAGAAGCTGCTCTTCGGAGAGGGGCTCCGGCAGTTCCAGAGAACCCGAGAACCGAATGCCCTCCGGCACGGCCCGCTCCACCAACTCTTCGAGGGAGCCCAGGCCCAGAACCGCGAGCATCCGTTGGACCTCCGCGGTGCCGGGGCCGATGTGCCGCGACGAAAACAGCTCCCGAAACGAATTCCTGTGATCTGCCTCTTCCACAGCTAAAGCCTCAACCGAATTCAAGCGCCGTCGTCGTCATCATCCTGACCCTCACAGTACGCTTCGTATTCTTCCGAGTTCATGAGATCATCCAACTCGGCGACGTCCGACATGCTGACCTTGATGATCCAGCCTTCTCCGTAAGGGTCTTCGTTGATGAGCTCCGGCGTCTCCGGCAGGGTGTCGTTGACCTCGACCACGGTACCGCTGACCGGCGCATAGAGATCCGACACCGCCTTCACCGATTCCACCGCGCCGAAGGGATCGTCCTTGCTGATCTTCTCCCCCAGCCCCGGCGCCTCCACGTACACCACGTCCCCCAGCTCGTTCTGGGCAAAGTCGGTTATCCCGATGACGGCATGGTCGTCGTTCTCCACCAACACCCACTCGTGCTCCCTTGAATACCGTAGACCCTCGGGGTACTCCATCGGTTCCTCCTCGGCGGCTGGTGCCGTCGTCATTTGACGTGGGCACGGGCGGGTTTGACGCCCGCCCCTGCATTCGCGGTCTTGCGTACACGGGCGGGTTTGAAACCCGCCCCTGTATTCGCGGTCTTGCGTACAAGGGCGGGTTTGAAACCCGCCCCTACATCCGGACGAATGGGATGCGGACGATGCGGGCGCCTACCCGGCGGCGGCGGATTTCCACCCGAACCTCGGTGCCCAGGGCCGCTGTCTCGGGCGACACATAACCCAGGGCGATGGCCTTGCCCAGGGTCGGAGACCGCGTGCCGCTGGTGACTCGTCCGACCTCGCGTTCGTCGTGAAATATCGGATATCCCTCCCGGGCGATACCCGCCTCCTCCATCTCCAGTCCTACCAGGCGCCGCCGCAACGGCTCTTTCCGCGACAGCACCTCGGACCCGATGAAAGGACCCTTTTCGAGCCTGGTGACCCAGCCGAGCCGCGCCTCCGGCGGCGTGGTGGTCTCGTCGAGCTCGTGCCCGTAAAGCGGGAACCCCTTCTCGAGACGGAGCGTGTCACGGGCCCCCAGCCCGGCGGGCTCCACGGCACCGGTGCCCACGAGCGCGTCCCACAGCCGCACGCCGTCTTCCGCCGGGCAATAGAGCTCGAAGCCGTCCTCGCCGGTATATCCCGTGCGTGAGACGATGCAGCGGACCCCGCTCACCTCGCCCACCAGGAAGTTGAACGCCTTGAGGGCGGGCAGCTCCAGCGCCGTCAACGGCTGCAGGATCGCCTCGGCCGCGGGACCCTGAAGCGCCAGCAGTGCATAGGCGTCGCTCACGTCCCGCACGGTCACGCCATCACCCGCGTGGCTCGCCAGCCACGCGAAGTCGACGGCGCGCCTGGAAGCGTTGACACAGAGCAGATACCGGTCGGTTTCCAGCCGAAAAATCACCAGGTCGTCGATGACCCCGCCCCGCTCGTTCAACAGCAGCGTGTACTGTGCCTGCGACGGCTTCAGCCGCTCGACGTCGTTGGTGGTAACCCGCTGACAGAAGCCCGCGGCGCCGGGGCCCTGCACGTCGATCTCGCCCATGTGGCTCACGTCGAAAAGGCCGGCTCTCGACCGCACTGCCGAATGCTCGGCCTGGATGCCCCGGTACTGAACCGGCATCTCCCAACCCGCGAACTCCACCATGCGAGCCCCCAGGGCCTTGTGCCGGGCATGGAGGGGACTCTTCCTGAGTTCTCGAGCTTGCGCTTCTTCGGCCATGATTGACGGCTCCCGAGCTGGCTAAGAGGCCCCGAGCTGGCCAATACTACGGGCACGGGCGGGTTTGAAACCCGCCCCTACACAGATCGTTGCGCCGACAACACAGATCGTTGCGCCGACAACAGCGTATTGGACAGCAGCATACAAATCGTCATGGGTCCGACGCCCCCCGGCACCGGCGAAATCCACGACGCACGCTCCCGGGCGGTGTCGAACTCCACGTCCCCGGCGAGCTTTCCCGTGGGCAGGCGGTTGATGCCGACGTCGATGACCACGGCGCCGGGCTTGATCCATTCCCCTCGAACGGCGCCGGCCTTGCCCACCGCCGCCACCACCACGTCCGCCCGCGCCACCTCCCGGCCAAGGTCCGCGGTCCGCGAGTGACACAGGGTCACGGTGGCGTGCCGGGCCAGCAGCATCAGCGCCACCGGCTTGCCGACGATGTTGCTGCGGCCCACCACCACGGCGTTCTTCCCCTTGAGATCGCAACCTACCGAATCCAACATTCTCATGATTCCCAAGGGAGTGCAGGGCTTGAAGCCCGTTCCGCCCGACAGGAGCAGCCCCTGGTTCACTGGATGAAAACCGTCCACGTCCTTTTCCGGAGACACGGTTTCGAGCACCCGATCCGATGGGATATGGCCGGGCAGCGGCAGTTGCACGAGAATGCCGTGGATGGACGTATCCTCGTTGAGACCGCCGATGACCCCCATGAGCTCGTGCTCGGACACCGACGCGGGAAGAAGGTGCTCCACCGACCGGATCCCCACCTCCGCGCACGCCTTCTCCTTGTTCCGGACGTAAATCCGGGACGCCGGGTCGTCCCCCACCAGCACCACTCCGAGCCCGGGAACCACGCCATGATCGTTTCGGAGCCGCTCGGTCTCCATCCGCACCTCATCCCGCACCTGTTGCGCCACGGCCTTGCCGTCAATAATCATCGTCCTGCCACCTCGCCACCAGACTCCGTCATTCCCGCACTTCCTCCGTCATTCCCGCCTTCCTCCGTCATTCCCGCGAAACAGGCCGTGTCAAAACCCTCTCCCTCTGGGAGAGGGTGGCCGAAGGCCGGTGCGACCCGTCCCAAATCCAACCCCTCTCCCTTTGGGAGAGGGTGGCCGAAGGCCGGGTGAGGGCCCCCAATAACCCTGCCGCTCCCATTCATTGCCGTTGACACCGGCCTGCTTGCCACGAGGTTCCCTCACCCCAACCCTCTCCCGGAGGGAGAGGGGGTCGATGGCGGCCTGGGCCGTGGGTGTGGCCCTCACCCCAACCCTCTCCCAGAGGGAGAGGGGGCAGTCTTGACACGGCCTGGCAAGCGGGACTCCAGGGGGGGCGGAGCGGGGGAAACGCCGCTGTAGCACCCCTCCACCACCCCTGGATTCCCGCTTTCGCGGGAATGACGGAGCGGGACGGGAATGACGGATTAGCCTTTCGCACCTCGAAGTTGGCGTTCGACACAGCCTGTTTCGCGGAAATGACGGATTCGGGGACCTCTAACCCGTCCCGTATCAATGACGTCTATGCAAAGGTTTCAAAATTCCGGTTAACACGCTCGGAGAAGGAGGTCAATAAATAACGGCAACCGCCGGCCGGGAGCGCTGTCTTGACACCCCATGGGCGCTCACGTACCAATAAATCAATGGTCGTAGGCGTACCGAAAGAGTTGAAAACCGAGGAAAACCGGGTGGCGCTGACGCCCGCGGGGGCGGCGGCCTTCATCGCCCACGGTCACCAGGTGCTGGTGGAGCGAAACGCCGGCAGGGGCAGCCATATCGCCAACCGCGCCTACACGGCCACCGGCGCCAACGTCGTGGACCGGGCCCGGGACGTATGGAGCCGCGCCGATATGGTCATGAAGGTCAAGGAACCGCTCGCCGAGGAGTTCGCCCACCTGAGGCCGGACCTGACGGTCTTCACCTATCTCCATCTGGCGGCGCAACCCGAGCTGGCGAACATCCTGTGCGAGAGGGGGGTCACCGCCATCGGCTACGAGACCATCGCGCTGGACGACGGCTCATTGCCGCTGTTGACGCCCATGAGCGAGATCGCCGGGCGGCTGTCGCTGCAGGTGGGGGCGTGGTGTCTCCAGGCGGAACACGGCGGCAGGGGCGTGCTCCTGGGCGGCGCCTCGGGGGTCCGTCCGGGCAAGGTGGTGGTGCTCGGAGCCGGCACGGTGGGCGCGTCCGCCTGCCAGGTGGCCGCCGGCATGGGCGCCGACGTCAGCGTGCTGGACGTCAACCCTACCCGCCTGCGTTACATCCACGACATCCTGGGCGGCCGGCTCACCACCCTCATGTCCAATCGAGCCAACCTGGAAGAAGAGATCGTCGACGCCGACCTCCTGATCGGCTCGGTGCTCATTACCGGAGACAGGACTCCGCTGCTGCTGCCGCGGGACCGCATCAAGCAGATGAAGCGGGGCGCGGCCATCGTCGACGTGTCCATCGATCAGGGCGGGTTCGCCGAGACCTCCCGGCCCACCACGCACCGTGATCCCATATACGTCGAGGAGCGCGTGGTGCACTATTGCGTCACCAACATGCCGGCGCTGGTGCCGCACACCTCCACCTACGCCCTGACCAATGCCACGCTGTCCTACGGCCTGGCCATGGCCGACAAGGGTCTTCAGCAGGCGATGCAGGAAAACCGGCCCTTGGCCCGGGGGCTCAACGTGCACGCCGGCAAGGTGACCCATGCCGGCGTCGCCAGCGCCCTGAAGCTGCCCCTGGCTTCGGTGGACGAGGTTCTTTGCGCATGAGGCTGGTAACCCGACCGGACTTCGACGGCATCGTCTGCGGAGCTCTCATCACCGCCCTCGAGGACATCGGTTCCTACCTGTTCGTGGAGCCCAAGTTCATGCAGGACGGCGTCGTCGACATACGCCACGGGGACATCATCGCCAACCTCCCCTACCACCCGGCCTGCAGCCTCTGGTTCGACCATCACTTCACCAACGGCGCGGCGGGCTTCGATCGCCCCGTGGTCGCCGGGCGCGGCGCCTTCCGCATGGCGCCGAGCGCCGCCCGGGTGGTGTACGAATACTATTCGGAGGTCCCCAGCGCTTCGCCGGAGCGCTATCGTTCCGGGCTGCCCATGATGGACACCGACCGCGTGACCGAGCTGCTGCGGGACACGGACAAGATCGACGGCGGCACCTTGACCCGCGACGACGTGCTCCACCCGGCGGGCTACGTGCTGATCTCCATGACCATCTACGGCAAGGAAACCGACGAAGAGCCCTACTGGCGCCGCCTGATCGACCTGATCCGGGAGCGCCCCCTGGCGGAGATCCTGGACGATCCGGAGGTCCGGAGACGCTGCGACCATGTCCTCGGTTCCCAGGAAAGACTGCGCCAACAACTACTGGAGCGCGCCGAGCTTCGAGGCAACGTCATCATTCTCGATCTTCGGGAAACCGAGGACCTGACCGACGCCAACCGTTTTCTGCTCTATACGCTGTTCCCCGAGGGGAACATCTCGATGAAGATCGCCCGGGACTCGCAACGTGCCCACACCACCGCCATTTCGGTGGGTTACAACATCTTCAACACGACCTCCACGGTCAACGTCGGCGACTTGCTCAGCCACTACGGCGGCGGCGGCCACCGGGTGGTGGGATCCTGCAGGGTCCCGGATGAGGAAGCGGCACGGGCCGCCGACGAGATCCTGCGCCACATTTCGGAACCGGCGGGGTAAGAGCAGAGGTTCCCGTGCCCAACGCCGCACCACACGCGCCAAAGATCGTGAACATCGACGAGGCCCTCGCCGAGCTCGCCGAAATCAACTCGGAGATCCGCCACAAGGGGTGCATCGAGGGCGACGGCTTCAACGTCGGCCTGGTTTCCTTCAGCCCCACCACGGCAACCGACCCCAAACAGATCGTCCATGACGACAAGGACGTGGTCTGCCACGTGCTCCGGGGCCAGGGCCGGCTGCGCGCCTCCGGGGAAGTGACCCGGCTCCGGCCCGGCATGCTCTGTCACATTCCCAGGGGCGTGCCCCATGACTTCGCCGCCGAAGGGACCGAGCTGGTACTGTGTTATTCGCTCATCACCACCCAACGGTAGCCGCGGTGTCGCTGTGCGCCCTGGTGCTGCTTGGCGCTGCCGGGTGCACGCGCACGGAAGCGCCGGACCCACGGTATGTGCAGCCGGCGAACCTGCTGGAGATCGTCAACGAGTTCCAGCGGCTCTCGCGGGAGGATGTGTACCGGTTCGCCATCCCCAAGGACGTCACCGGCACCAATATACTGAAGGCGACCCTGCTGCGGCTGGATGATTACCAGCGCAAGCACGGGAACGGATTCAGCGACATCGTGGAGTTCACCCGGGCCACCGCATACGAGCGTCTCCGGGACTATGAACGCGCCATCGGCCACTACCGGACCGTGGTCCGGGGGGGCGGCGAGCTGGCGGAACCGGCGAAGCGTCAACTCGACGCGTTGGAGACTTTTCAGCGGATCGCCGGCACGGTGCTTCCCAAAGATGATCCGTTCAAGTACATCAAGGGCCTGGACGATGTGGTCCTGGCCTGGAACGCGTTGATCGAGAAACACCGGGGGACTCCACTGGAATATCTGGCCCGGGTGGAAGCGGAGCGTATCGACCGCGCCAAGGTGGCGTTCGTGGAGCTTAACCGCCATCGGCTGAACCAGGGAAACGAGTTGGTGGTCCTCGGCTACAGCCAGCTCCTCTCACGCCATGTGCAGAGCAGGAACTACCACCGCCACCTGCTGGACTTCGGCGACTACTACGTGAGTCTGGCCAGGGAGTATTCGATTCGGAATGATCCGCAGGGCCTCGACTTCCATCTCGAGACCTTCGAGGGATTCGCACAGTCCGCCATGAAACTGTACGCGGAGGTGGCTCAGCAGGACGGCGTGCTGGAGAAGCTCGAAGCCGCCGGGAATCTCGAAGGACTGAAGAGCCTCATGGAGCAAACGAGGAGACTCAACCGATGAAGACCCGCGCATGGCTTGTTTGTCTGCTCCTGGTGCTGCCGGTTTCCGCCATGGCACAGTCGGCCAGGGTGTCGGCCGAGCGGATGCTGGACCCCCTGCCTGACTTCGATCCCTTCGAGCCACCGGTTACGGCCGAGCGGTACTTTCCCGACGAGATGGAGCAACGGGTGCGCGTGGCCATCCTCGACGCCCTGAACCACCGTACGGAGCGACTCCGTGAGCACGTCCGCTACTTCGAGGGCAAGGACAAGGAACGGCTCGATGACGGCGGCAACGTGAGCGGACTGGCCCACCACGTAAGGGAACTCCACCACGGCAACCTCACGGACCGGGAAACGTACCGCGACGCGCAGCAGAAGGCCCTCGCCGAAGCTCCGCCCGGCGCCCCCCGGCGGTTGATTCGCGCCCGGCTGCGCCGGGATGAGCTGGAACAGGCCGAGTCCCTGGTCGCCGAGCACCGCATTGGACGCTGGAACGCGCTGTTGAATCGGCTGCTGGCCTCCGTGGACCTGATAACGCTGGCGTCGGGCTCGTATGTCACCGCGGCGGTGGATACCGCCTTTGCGGAGGTGCAGCGCACGCGCACACCCCGCATGCCGGAGGCCGAGCGCAAGGCCCTGGCGCTCTACAAACGCTTCATCGACCGTTTCCCGGATGACCCGAGAAGCGCGGAGGTGGCCGAGAAAGTCACGGCCCTGGAAGCGGACCGAAAGGGCATCTGGGTTCACAAGCAGCTCACCCGCGCCGGCCAGGCGCTGGATGAGGGCAAGATCGAGGATGCGGAGTTCCATGCCCGCCTGGCGGCGGTGGTCGACCCGGAGGCGAACGAGGTGGAGGAACGGTTCCGGGAAATCGGCGCCGCCAGGGCGGCTCGCGAGGAAAACCGGCGGCGGCCGCTCTCCGTTGCCGAAGTCGACAGCCTGTCCGACGCCGCTCCCCAACAGGCCAGGGATGTCCGGGCGCTGCTGTACGCTTTGGTCAAGGGGGATGCCGCCTCGGCCGCGGAACAGGCGCGGAACATGGAGCGCCGGTACGCCGGCGAGTCCTTGGGGACCCTGGCCAAAGACGCGCGGGCTGTAGCTCTGGAGCTGAGCGGACAACACGACGAGGCCAAGCGAACCCTTGACGAGATCGCCCGTACCGCGGCCGGCCCGCGCGAGCGAAAACGCGCCCGTATCCTGCTGGACAGCCCGGAGTACAATCTTCGGGCGGTCCTCGACCGCGCCCGCACACGGTACCGCCTGGAACAGGCGCGCTTCGTGCTGCTTGGCCAGAACTTCCTCGAGAAGAACGTCCTGATCGGGGCGGCGCCGGTGATCACCCACGGCGTTGCCGGAGCCACCACCCTCGGCACCGCCAATATCCTGATAGTGACCAGCAACGTGCTGGAGATGCTCAGCGGCAATCCGGTGTCGAATCAGGCGGTCATGGACGCCGCTGCCCGGTATGTCCGTTCCCATCCGGACTCCGAGGAGTCCGGCGACGCCTACCAGGTGCTGGGAAAGGCCTACGAGAGCAGGGGGCATCTCCACCAGGCGCTGTACTACTACAGGCTGTCCGGAGAGTTGTCCGCCGAACAAATCCGGGAATTGGAGGAGAGGGCCGGGCGCACGCTGTTGAAGGCCGCCGAAGAGAGTGACTCCAAGGCGCGGCAACGAACCCTGTATGCGGCCATTCTCCAGCACTACCCGGACACACCCGCCGGGGAGAAGGCCAAGGGCCTGCTGGCGCGGCTGGTCTCCCTGAAGAACCGGGGCTTGCAGCTCAGCAAAGAGTTTCTCGCCGAGAACCCGGAGCTCTACGGACCCCGCGGGCTCGGCCTCAAGACCGCACTCTTCGACGGGCGAACCGACAACATGGAGTTGGCCGACCCTGGCCTCAACATCCTGGGCCGCGACGCCATGCTGTTGCACTACGACACCCCGTGGGGGATTCGGACGCGCACCTATCCGGTGGCGAAGCAGCGGATGGAGGGCCTGGAAACGCTGCTGCGGGAGAAACACTACGAGCTTGCGATGCAGGACGTCGACGAAAGAGACGGCAACAGCGTCGGCGGGCTCAAGGATTTTCCGGCACGGCTGATGCAGTTCGAGCCGGCGGAGCGCCGCCCCGGCGACGCGGATCTGGAATTTATCCGCCGTACCGGTCGTGGGGCAAATCCGGGCTCCCCGATTCTCGACCACGAGCTGCTGAGCGCGAAGGAAACCGATCCCCAGCGGGCCTACGGCCTGCCCGCCATGCGCGGCAGCGTCACCGCTTCGGGAGTCAACGTGCGCGCGGACGCGCCGGAGTCGTTCCTGGCCGACGAGCTGGTGGTGGGCAACGATGCCGTCGGCGCCTATGCCGGAGTCCGCCTGCCGATACCGTTGCTCAAGGACTTCATCCCGGTGGACTTCATGCTACGCGGCCGCGCCGGGCTGCCGTCCCTCACGCCCCAGATCCGCAAGCCGAAGACGTCGGTGGAGGACGCCCGCCTGTACCGGTAGCCCGGACTCCTGCGCACCTGTCGGGCACCGGTCTTTCGTAGGTCGGGTCAGCCGAAGTTGTAACCCGGCATGCCGCGCGGTGTCGGATTACGCTTCGCTAATCCGACCTACACGGAAACTACACGGACACGAGCCCCACCCCGGCGCTCCGTTTCCTCGCAGGTCGGGTTAGCCGAAGGCGTAACCCGACATGGCCGCCCCCCTACCCTGGCATTGGGATCGGATATTCCCTATGCTTGCTTCGGCAACCAAGAACCCGTTTGTCATACCCAGCCCAGGAGGAAGTCATGAGAAAAGTGCTTCAGCCCCAGAGCATTCCCGATCCGCGTCCGCGTTACTCCCAGGGTATCCTGGCGGAAGGAAAACGCCTGCTCTTCATCGCCGGCCAGACCGCGGTGGACGCCGACAACAACGTCGTCGGCAAGGGCGATGCCGCGGCCCAGGCCGAGCAGGTGCTCAAGAACATGAAGGCGGTGCTCGACGAAGCGGGTGCCAGTTTCGCCGACATCGTCAAGATCACGACCTACATCACCGACCCGCGATTCCGGGACGACCTGAACCCCGCCCGGCTCAAGTATTTGGGCGACAACCCGCCCGCCAGCACCCTCGTGGTGGTGGCCGGCCTGGCCAACGCGGACTATCTGGTGGAAATCGAGGCGATCGCGGTGCTGCCGGACTGAGGGGCGAGAACGAGCAGCCTTCACTTGTCGTTGAATCGTAATGCGTGCCAAGTCGCATATCGTCAAATGGGGCACCAGTTTGGCCATCCGCATTCCCAAACCCATCGCCGAACAATGGGGTGTCCACGAGGGCGCCGTCATCGAGATCGTATCGCGTGGCGACCAAGTCGTGATGCGCAAGAAAACCTACAGTCTCGACGACATGCTGGCGCGGATCACAGCCGACAATCTCCATTCGGAGTCCGACACGGGACCGGTCCAAGGCAACGAGGAGTGGTAACGCCGGACCGCATTAGCTCTGGCAACGGAATTGCGTGACTTCCGGACAGGAATTCTCTGGCGTCGAGCAAGGCGTCGTAAACGAGTTATAGATGAACGCTCAACATGCGGAGTCTACGCACCGTGAGAAGCCGTCTGTCGATCCACGACGTCTGCGCGGAGAGTACTACACACCGAAGGCTGTCGCCGACGTCTTGACGGAATGGGCGCTTGCACAGCGGCAAGGGACCGTGCTGGACCCGAGCTTCGGTGGGTGCGCGTTTCTCAAAGCAGCAGCAAAGGTTTTGGCTCGCAAGGGTGTTCGGCACCCTGGTCGATTGGTCTTCGGTGTAGACGTAGACCGGTCCTGTTTGGACTATGTACGCACTAGTGAGAATCTAGTCGAAAACAACTGTGTTGTCCGCGATTTTCTCACTCTGTCGCCGAAGGACCTACGTGGCGCGCCATTCCGGGCTGTTGTCGGCAATCCGCCGTACGTCCGTCACCATTGGCTCAAAGGGGCCACTAGACTGAAGTTTGAGAACGAGGGCGAGCTAAGTCATTGAAATATCGGGGGAAACGAAGAATCTGTGGAGCAGCTACTGGGAACGTTCGAGGGGGACACCGAGGAGATCGAAGCCTGTAGCTTGCAGTGGGGTGGGACGGGTGACGAGGTTGAAGGGGTGAGCGCCAGGCAAGCGAGGGGAGAGGCGGTTTTTGGCGATGGTGGCGAGGTCGTCGAGCAGGGTGCGGAAGCTGTGGACGGGGGAGCCGTCGTCGGTGCGCTTGGTGCGAGCCTTTTTTTGAGCGGCGGGAGAGGTCGTTGCCGGGGCGACGCTGGAGGAGCGTTGGGCAGAAGCGGGGTCATGGTCGTCGAAGAGCAAGGGGGCGAGGCATCGACGCATGTGCCATTCGACGTAGTAGGCGAGCATGCACAACAAGACGTGGGCGCGGACCCTGTGGGGGGCATGGTGATGAACGGGGCGCACCTTGAGGTCGACGGTTTTGAGGCAACGGAAGGCGCGCTCGACCCGGCTCAGGCTTTTGTAAGCGGTGACGGTGCCTGGGGCATCGAGATCACTGGGGGGCAGGCTGGTGCGCACGATATAGAGGCCGTCGAGGGCGGCCTCGCGTGCGATGGAGTCAGGGTTGCGGGTGTAGCGGAAGGAGTGGTCGGTGATGTTGAGGTGGAAGTGTTTGGCCATCTTGTACTTGCCCATGCCCCGGCCTACGCGCAGGGCGATGTGCTCGCGGCCGGTGAGTGGCCGCTTCTCACGTTCGGTGGCGGCCACGATGGGGTCGAGCAGCCGCTCGGTGGCGCGCAGCAACTCTTCGCGCTTGCGCGCCCGTTCGGTTGCCAGCAAGGGGTTGCGACACACCATCAGGCGCTCGCCCGGATAGGCATCGGAGCGGATCTCCACCAGATCGGTCTGATCGAACAAGGACATCTGCACCGCCCCTGATTCCACCAGTTGGCGAATGGCCGAGGAACGCAGGGCGCTGATCCAGTCAAGCCCCGCAGGGGCCACCTCTTCACGGATACGCGCTTCGGTGAGCATACCGCGGTCGCCCACCAGCACGACCTTCGAGAGTCCGAAACGCCGCCGCAGCTTGTCCACCTGAGGCCCCAGGGTCCTGGGGTCGGCGGTGTTGCCTTCAAAGACTTCCACCGCCACCGGACGGCCCTCGCGGTCGCACAACAGCCCGAACTCGATCTGAAGCTTGCCGCGCTTGCCGTCGCGGGAATGGCCGTGCCGAGCCAGCGGGCAGCAGCGCCCCTCCAGATACACCGAGGTGAGGTCGTAGAGCACCAGGGCACCGTCTCCAAGGTGTCTTTGGGCCAGGTGCTTCTCCACCTCCTCCTGCCGCTCCAACAGCCAGTCCATGGCCGCGTACAGTTGATCCTCTGAGGTCTCCCCCAGTCCCAGGGTCTCCGCCAGCGAGTCCCGCGCGGTGGCCTCGGCCAGAGCTCGGGCCGTGGCCAGCTTCGACGCCGGCCCCAGGACACGGGCCGCAATCAGCGCCACGACTCGTTCGCGTTCCGGACAGGGACGAGCCGAGAGCATGCGGTCGAGCCCCAGCTTGCGCAAGGTGCCGAGCACGGCGGCGACATGGCCGTGGGGCTTGGAGCGGATGATGTCGAAGGCGTCGGTGGGGCTGAGCAGGGGTTCGTCCTTGAGGAGCCGGCGGAGCGTGTCGATCTTGGCTTGCGGCCAGTCGGAGAGGTTGGCGATGGTGCGTTTGCGGACGCGCTTGCCTTCGCGCCAGCCTTCGCGCAGCAGGATGGCGGGAGGGGAGTTGCGGTTGGGGACGATTTCCACGTACATGGCAACTACCCTAGCATATCATGCGGCTAATAACAAGTGTTATTTAGCATTTACATGGGAACACATTTACGCTCCCAAACACCCCTTTCCTCTTGCATACTCGACACTTAACTCAAAATGAACGACAAATATCGCTGGAACTTCAGACTAGAGACGCAGGTCGAGCGGCCATGGATGCGGCGGGTGTAAGTCTTCCTGCGACGGCAAGCGCCTGGGCTTATTTCTTGGTTCATGCGCTTAGCTTTGTCGCGAAGAACGGCCGGCTTGCGATGCTTGTCCCGGAGGCAATCCAACAGGCAGACTATGCCCAGAGCGTCAGAGAGGCGCTCGTGGCTCGTTTCGAGCACGTATCCCTGATCCATATCCGTAGCCGTCTGTTTGACCGTACAGACGAAGCTGTGGTCGCGGTCGCCGCTTCCGGCTACGGCAAACCGGGGAGCTTCCAGGTTGAGGCGGTCGAGCAGACGCAGGACTTGGCAGCCGTCCTGAACAGCGCTAACAGCAGGCATTTTCGTTCCCGCTCCCGTTCGACTACCGTACAAGGGCGCCCTGTGGACCCCAAGACTGTTGACCTGCTCAACGAATTGGAGCGGCATTCGTCCGTCAAACAATTCTCCGATATCGCAACCTTGAGAATCGGTTTGGTCACGGGCGCCAACAGTCACTTCATACGGAGTGTCAAGGACCTGGAGAAACGGGGTGTTCCTCGAAAAGCTTGGCTTCGGGTCGTGTCTCGTACGCGTTGGCTGTCAGGACTGGACTTTACCGAAAGGGATCTCCAAGATCGTGCCGACGTCGGGCAACGGACTCTGTTGGTGTGGGTTAAGCCCGAGATTGATGACTCCCCTAGTGTCCGACAGTGGATTGCCGAAGGGATCAACACGGGAGTGGATCAACGGTTCAAGTGCGCAATCCGCACCCCTTGGTTCAGTCTCCAGCTTTCTCCTGTTCCAGACGCGTTCGCTACGTGCACGCGTTTGGGTGCGCCACTGCTTGTCATCAACCGAGCGGATTGTCGATGCACCAACGCACTCCATGCGGTATACTGGGACCAGACAGTGGCTTATCCAGAGACTGCGGTGATCGGGTGCCTCACGAGTGCGGCTAGCACCTGGGCCGAACTCCATGGGCGCCGCTACGGCGGAGGGGTGTTGAAAATGGAACCCGGCACATGGAATCGGGTGCCGGTACCGATGGTCCAGGGTACGGAAGGTAGTTTCGACGAGTTGAATCAACTCATGCGATGTGGACTGGAAACTGAAGCCAGGGCGCTAGCAGACGACCTCGTGCTTAGAGATGGCTTGGGCCTGGCGAAGAAAGACGTCCGGCGACTGCAGCGGGCGCACGCAGAGTTGAAAGTTCAACGCCGACCCGCGCGCAACGGAAGCGATGATGGCTAGGTTCACTGTCGACACACACCTGTTCCGCGAGTTGGGCGAGTTGTTGGTCGGACGCGACTCAACTGCGCTTATCGAGCTGATCAAGAACGCCTACGATGCTGACGCGACGGAGGTCACCGTACTTGGAGAAGGGCTGGAAGATCTCGGCCGGGGGAGTATCCTGGTAACTGACAACGGCGTCGGAATGAGCACGCAACAGTTCGAAAACGGGTTCTTGCGGGTCGCCTCCCGCCTGAAGGATCAGGGAGAGCGACGATCCATGCTGTTCCAACGCCGCTATACCGGCGCCAAAGGAATCGGGCGTCTAGCCGCCCATAAACTTGCCAGAAAGCTCGAAGTAGACAGCGTATGGCGATCCCCTGGACAAGAGGCACGGGGGGAAGCCCTCTATGCCGCAATAGATTGGGACGAGATAGAGCGGTACGAAACCTTGGATCAAATTGAGTCCGCCGCCGCGATCATTCTAGGGAACAAGAAGGCCCGCAAGAATGCTCCTCCTGGAACAACGCTCATTCTGTCGCGGCTGCGAAGAGCCTGGACTCCGGCCGAACGTGCGAGATTTTTTGCGGAGGTCCAATCCTTCGACCCTCCGGCATTTCTCTACAATCCGCTGCCGCCGTCTGTCATTGGAAAATCGCTCTTGTTCGATACGCCGTTTGTTCGCGACCAGGGTACTGGTGGTTCGACCTCTCCCTTCCAGGTCAAACTTGAAGGCGACTTCGCCGTCGGCGAGAGCTACTGGGCACTGGTCGCGGAAATGGCGAACTGGGTGCTTGAAATCCGGGCGGCCCCCAACGACGAACGCGTAGCATTTGCGATCTCGCCGACAAAGAAGACCCTAAGGGCCAATCGCCAAGCTAAGCCGGTCCATCAGACGATACCTCATCCCACACCTGAGCGGGGACCGCACTTCGACGCACGTATTCTGGTGAGAGAGGGCAACATGAATCTCACCCGAGACCAACGGGTGTGGGCTACGCGCACCAGCGGCGTCAGAGTCTACATGGAGGGGTTCCGAGTCTTACCGTATGGGGAAACAAGCGACGACTGGCTCTCGATCGATGCTGACTATACCCGGCGTCCGCGACAGCTCGAGATGCTTCGTGACCTCCGCCTCGGCGTTGAGGCCATGGACGCCGACGCGGGTTTAAATCGGGTGCCGAACAACAACTACTTTGGAGCCGTTTTCTTGACCCAGGAGCGTTGTCCATCTTTACGCGTCCTCGTGAATCGAGAGGGCTTTGTTCCAGAAGGTAGCTTCGACACACTGGTGTCGCTGGTCCGAACGGGAATAGATCTTTGCACAAGGACGCGGGCGGCGGCAGCCTCCCCGCGCCGTGTTGAAAGGAAGGAAGCTCGTCGCCGAGAGTCGAAGGTTGGCGAGTTCCAGAAGGAACGGGCTCAAGACAACGGCGTTGAGGAGCTTGCGTTGCCGGATCGGCTTCGAGGGGCTGTCCAACTCATGAAGAAGGCTCGCGAGAGTTTCAACGAGGGGAATGCAGCGAAAGCGGAGATCGAAGCCAGCGAAGCCTTGCGAGAGTTCGGCGAGACGACGGATCTTGTTGCAGACCTCTGGTCCGAACGATCCCTCTTGTTGGTCTTGGCGTCGGTGGGGACTCAGATGGCGGCTTTCGTGCACGAAATCAATGGCCTACTCGGTATGGCACAGGTCATCGAAAGCGCGTTGGAACAAATCGTCAAAACAGACTTATTTCCGCGTGAGGACCATCAACAGTTGACGCAGACATTGTCGGTCATCGGCAATCTGAAACAGGGATTGGAACGCCAAGCAGCTTACTTGATGGAACTCGAAATACCGGATTCACGCCGTCGCCGTTCACGCCAACGTCTGAGCGACCGTTTCAATGCCGCTGTTGGTTTCATCCGTCACCAAGCTGAACGCCGCCACATCGACATCGAAAACAGAATTCCGTCCGACTTGACGTCGATCCCGATGTTTCCCGCTGAGATTACAGCCGTGTTCGCCAACCTGCTAACGAATGCGGTGAAGGCTATTGGAGAAGACGGACGTATTCGCGCTTCGGCATCTGTTAAGGCTGGGCAAATTCGAATCCTCCTCCAGAACACGGGTGTCGCTGTAGACCTCGATGAGGCGGAGCACTGGTTCAGGCCTTTTGAGTCGACGACAACGAAGATAGACCCTGTACTGGGCCAAGGAATGGGATTGGGGCTGACAATTACGCGGAACCTGTTGGACAACTATGGCGCAACGGTCAGTTTCGTCCAGCCGAAGAGACCGTTCAAAACTGCCGTAGAAGTCTCCTTCCCAAGTGGGAGTCACGCCTCATGATGATGACGACCGGACGGCCCTCCATCCTGGTCATCGACGACAAGGAACAGGATTCTGAAACTGCGGCGTTGGGGCTTAGCGTTCATGCGACGACGACCGTAGCCCATCCCCAAGATGTAGAAATACTCCAACTCGAAAATGCTGACCTGGTCTTGGTGGACTATAAGTTGGACGATTGGTCCGAACGCGACGAACAGCCGGTTTCACTCAGACCTACCACCGGCATGGCTCTTGCGAATGTGCTTCGGGAGCAGGCCGACCGATCCGAGAGCGGGCGGCTGACGGCTTTTGCACTACTTACTGGTCTCATCAGCGACATCCAGGGGCGCCTGCCATCCGAGACCGCAAAACACGTTCTTGCCCGCATGAACAATCTGGAATGGGTGTTTACCAAGGGAGAGCGCGGCGGCTATGACAGAATGATGCTCCTCGCGCGGGCAATGCGCCAGTTACCCAGAAAATGGCCCTCAACTCGCCACAAGTCCGATTCGACAGCAAGGCGACTGCTCGGAATGAAGAAGAAGAGCAAGTGGTTCGACCGCTGTTGGCTCGACGTTCAGGACTGTCGCGTACCAGCTAACGAGCTGACTTCAGGCAGACATGGTATTCTGTTCATTCGATGGCTGCTGCATCAAGTACTGCCCTATCCCTGTTTCTTGTGGGAGGAGCACTGGGTTGCAGCACGGCTGCGGATTACCGTGGACGCTCTACGTGAGGTACTCAAAGGGAACAGTGCCCTATCGAGGGATTTGGAATCGATGCGCTATTCCGGAATCTTGGCCGAATTCCTGGGAGGAAGGTGGTGGCGCGGCGCGCTGGAGGACTTCGTTTGGAATTTGGGTGGCGGCCACCGAACTGGCAAGCAAGAGTTCCGAGACGCTTTGGCTGAGCGCGCGGGAATGGACCTGGAACCGATTGACTACAATCCCGCAGTGGTTTGTTTGGACAGGGACCTCACGCCCTCCGGCAGGTTCCTACCGCCGATGGACGCCGTTACACTACGCCCCGATCATTGGCCAGCGTTTGCAGATTCACCCTGGATTGACATCAGCACAGTTAACGAAGACCCCGATCTGCGCTCGATGGTGAACCCTCTCGATCTGCACCGTGTCGGAAGCAACCCCGAGTAGGGATCAAGATGGCTGGTTTTCGCTTCCTGTTCGCAGACCTACAACAGGAAATCGTCGCACTGAAGCAAATGGCCGAGCGGTTCTTTGATTCTCGAATGTCACTTGCATTGGATGCTTTCTCAAGAGACCTCAAATCCATCGAAAACCTGCCATCGGGCACAGTACGCCAACTGAATCTTGAGCCTCTCCAAACGATAGAGAGCGAGGGAGAATACGAGGCCAGCCCCAGGAGAGGTGGCCGAAAGATATTTGCCGTGATTTCAGGTAGTTGGGAACTATGCCCTTTAGCCCATCTTTAACACGAGAGTGGGGGATTTCGGCTAATTGGGGGGTAGGGAGTGAGCTAAGTTATTGATTTCATTGAGTTGACGTTCTGGGTTGCGTAATGTAGTGCCATACTTATCAAGTTTCTCTTGCATTCTCCCTCCCCCTCTGCTATCCTGCCTCCATGTTCATCCGGCGCACCAAGACGCGCAGTGCCGAGGGCGGCAAGATCTACCACTCCTACCGACTGGTGCGTTCCGAGCGTAGCGGGGAGCGGGTGCGGCAGCGCACGCTGCTCAATCTCGGCAGTGACTTTGCGGTGGCAACGGAGCATTGGGCGGTGTTGTGTAGTCGGATCGAGCAGTTGCTGGAGCGGCAGGGGGTGCTGGTAGAGCTGGACTGTCCGGAAGAGGTTGAACGGGAAGCACAACGGATAGCCATGCAACTGGTGCCGCGCGGGGCTGAGGTAGCGGCGGGTGGCACGGATCTGCAAACGGTGGACGTGGAGTCGCTGGAGTTGACCCGGCCGCGGACGGTGGGGGTGGAGCATGTGGGGTTGTGGGCGATGGAGAGGCTGGGTCTGGGGAGATTGCTGGAGGGTCTGGGGTTCAACGGCCGGCAGCGGGCGGTGGCGGTGGGGTCGATCATCGGGCGGATGGGGCAGCCGGGGTCGGAGAGGGCGAGTTGGCGCTGGCTGTGCGAGCGCAGCGGGCTGGGGGAGTTGCTGGAGGTGGACTTCGAGGCCATGAGCCTGATGCGTCTTTACCGTGTGTCGGATGCTTTGATGGCGCATCGGGAGGCCATCGAGAAGCACCTGTTCGAGCAGGTGACGGAGTTGTTCGGTCTGGGTCACACGGTGACGCTGTACGACCTCACCAACACGTTTTTCGAAGGCGAGGCCAAAGACCAGCCCAAGGCACAGCGGGGGCACTCGAAAGAGAAGCGCAGCGACTGTGCGCTGCTGACCCTGGGGCTGGTGCTGGACGGTTCGGGTTTCGTGCGCCGCTCCGAAGTGTTTGCCGGCAGGGTCGACGAAGACAAGACGCTGGAGCCGATGCTCAAGGCCCTGCACGCGCCCGGCGACGCCCTGGTGGTGATGGATGCGGGGATTGCCACGGAGGACAACGTGGCCTGGTTGCGCGACAACGGCTACCGTTATCTGGTGGTCAGCCGCCAACGCACCCGCCGTTTCGACCCCGAGCGGTCCATCGCCATCGAGACCCGGTCGCACCACAAGGTTCACCTGCACAAGGTGGTGGATGAGGACCGAGGCGAGGTGCGGCTGTACTGTTATTCTGAGGAGCGCGCCAAAAAGGAGGAAGGGATCGCCAGACGCTTCGCCGAGCGCTTCGAGAGCGAGTTGCGGAAGCTCCACGAGGGGCTGTCGCGGCCCCGCACCCGCAAGGGGCTCGATTCTGTCTGGCAGCGGATCGGGCGGATACAGGAGCGCTGCCGCGGCGCCGGGCAGCATTACACCGTGGACGTCGTCGCCGACCCCCACAGCGGCAAGGCAGTGGCCGTCACCTGGAAGCACAAGCCCCTTGCCGGCACCATGCTCACCCATCCCGGTGTCTACTGTCTCCGCTCCAATGTCCACGACTGGGATCCGCAGACCTTGTGGCGCACTTACACCATGCTCACCGATCTCGAAGCCGTGTTCCGCTCTCTCAAGTCCGAACTCGGCCTCCGCCCCATCTTCCACAAAACCCAGAACCGCTCCGACGGTCACCTCTTCATCACCGTCATCGCCTACCAACTGGTCCAGACCATCCGCAGGCGCCTCGCCGAGCATGGAGAGAACGCCAGTTGGACCACTCTGCGCCGTATCCTCCAAGGCCAGCACCGTGTCACCGCCTCCTTCCGCCGAAAGGACGGTCGCACTCTCCACGTCCGCAAGGCCACCCGTGCCGAGCAACCCCAACTCAAAATCTACACCGCTCTCGATCTCGACCCCGCACCCGGAGGTGTCACCAAATTGATCGTCTAAATACCTTAACTGTCGAAATGTAGTGCCACACGCTAAATTATTCCCCGCTAACCCCCCGAATTATAACCACTTTCAAAAACCCGTGTTAAAGATGGGTTAGGTAGACGCTCGTCAAAACGCACAGTGGAATTCTGTGGAAAAGCGTCAACCAGGATAGCCTTGTACGAACCAACCGAGCCGAGAACACGTTTGGCGATGTGGCGGCTGGAGCTAGGAGCGAAGGACAGCCCTGGATGTTACATCCATGCACAGATACTCGGCGATTGCGACGCCCCGCCGTTTCCTAAATCAGTCCCGATACCCAGATTGCCAAGCGTCTTCGTTACTCCGATGAGCGCGGTTGAATTCGTCCTTAGTGAACTCTTCCAAGACCAATGGCGACAAACAACCGAAAGAAGCGCTGGTGACGTGCACAATTGGTACAGACTCCAGTTGAAGTGGTTGCAGTCCCAATTATCGTGGTACCAAGACGAGTTGAAGAGTTCCGAATCCTCTTCCTCACCGTGGGTGACATTGAAGGCAGCGAAGCCGGATGGAAAACTGTTTGTGTCTGATAAATGAGGCCGCACGCAGTTACGGCTTGACGATAAGCGACGGCTCCGCCGCCGCTTCTTCCTTCTCCTGGGTCTTGTGCAGGCTGAGGCTGCGGATCACCAGACCTTCCAGCAATGGGACCCCGAGGCTGCCCAGGTCGCCGCGGCGAATGGCCAGAGCGACGCCTAGGACGGTCCTGGCCTTTTCTTCCTGGCCGGAGACGTGGAGGTGGAGGGCGGCGTCCTCGAAGCGCTGCTCGAAGGCCGGGGCCGTCTCCGCGCCGAGGAAGATCCCCTGGACGGCTTCCCGGACGATGTTCCGGAACCGTTCTTCCTTCTGCATCGCGTTGAGCACGATGCGGCTCCGCTCGGTATCCTCGATGCGTTCCAGATAGGGCTCCAGCAGGTCTTTCTCCACGAACCAGGTACGGAGCTCAGGCTCCTCCAGCAGCTTCTCCGAAGTCTCGGACAGCGTCGTGGAATCGATGCCGTCAGCGTCCACCAGATCGAAGATCGGGTGGGCGCGCTGCGCGGGCCTGGCGGCGGTCAGGTGAGTCCGTATCTGGGGATAGTCCGTAACCCCCTCTCCCGGTGACTCCGTCACTTTCTGGTAGGCGTCGTGCACCAGCCAGTCGGCGTACTCCCAGGGCACGGGCGTCATGGAGACTCCGAGCGCGCCCTTCATGTCGTCCATCATCTGCCGGAGCTCCTTGCGGCGGATGACGTTACCCCCCAGCCTTTCGAGGCCGCGGCGGTCATTGACGGCCGCCTGCATGACCATCAGCCCGCCGCCGGGTTGCGGCCGTGTCAGCATCACCATTCGCGAACCGCCGCCGGTCACCGATGAAAGGTACCCGTTGATTTCCGGCGCGAGACTGAAGTTGGCGCCGCCTTCCTCGGCCTGGGGCGCTTCGGGCTCGGCCGACCCCAGACCTCCCTGGGCCAGCTTGAACAGGGATCGACGGACCTCTCGGCGGATCTCCTTGCTCCCGGGCCGGCCCTCAAGAGACTTCAGCGCCTCCACCGCGGCGGCGTCGCGGATGCGGCCGAGAACGTAGACCACCGCCAGCGAGGCAGCCGGGTCGGCTCCAAACCTTTGGAGCAGCGGCTCCACCATGGTCGCATCCGGCGATTCCGTCTCCAAACCCTCGTTTCGGAGCCCTTTCAAACCGCTTCGAATGGTCATCTGTCGCGCGTTCTGTCTGGCCATCGTGTTACTCTTGCCACACGGGGAGGCATTTTCCAACGGAACACGCTCACGCGGTTTCGTGCACGGGCGGGTTTGAAACCCGCCCCTACACGTCGTCGCCCCGCCGACAACCAGGCGTCCTCCGCATCTCGCCGGCGGTTTCCCTGTGCCAGCTCACCGGAACCCGCGGAACGGGTTCCATCCACGGGCAACCGGCCGTCAAGTATTGACTTGTCCGGCCCTGCCCGCTAATTCAGATGGATCGGCGAACAGAAAGCAGCCCTCCGTTGCAGTGCCCTTCTTCCCGCTCGAATACGGCATCCCGGGACGCGAAAGTGGCTTTGCTGTGCGGCGAACCGCCGGCGCGCGGCGATCCGGTCGGCGCTATATCCCAAGAAACGTCAATTTCAAGAAACGTTACTTCAGGAGGCAAACATGGCAGACGGCAGCATTGACCAAAGCACAGAAGGCGGAATCTCCCTGATCGAGCTGAATCACCCGCCGGTCAACTCCTACACCCACGAGATGCTGCGGGAACTCGATGACGCGCTGCTGAAGGCGCGCTTCGACGACGATACCCACGTGATCGTGATTACCGGCAAAGGGGAGAAGTTCTTCTCGGCCGGCGCCGACATCAACATGCTCGGGAGCCAGACTCTCTCCTACAAAGCCAACTTCGCACTCCACGGCCACGAGGTGCTGATGCGCATGGAAAATACCCCCAAGCTGGTCATCGCGGCCATCAACGGTCATGCCGTCGGCGGCGGCCTCGAGATCTCCATGGCCGCGGACATCCGCATCGGCAAGAAGGACGGCGGCCGCATGGGCCTGGCGGAGGTGAACCTCGGGGTCATGCCGGGCATGGGCGGTACCCAGCGCCTTCCGCGTCTGGTGGGCCGGGCCAGGGCCCTGGAGCTCTGCGCCACGGGCAAGCAGGTGGCCTTCGAAGAGGCCCTCGACATGGGACTCCTCCACTACATATATGAACGCGACACCTTCATGCAGGACGTCATGGACTACGCCAAACAGTTCGTGCCGCCCAACAAGGCCAGCCTGGCCGTGGGCAAGATCAAGCGCGCGGTCCTCGCGGGGATCGAGATGTCGCTGCCGGAGGGCCTGGCGTTCGAGCGGGAGGTGCTCACCCAGACCTTTGCCAGCGATGACGGCAACGAAGGCGTGAAAGCCTACCTGGAGAAGCGAACGGCCAAGTTCAAGGGCCAGTAGACGGAAGAGACAGTTCAAGGCCTCGGCAGCCGCGTCACGCGGCGCAACCGAGGCTTCACGCGAAATATCCCATCAACTTCAGAATCCGGAGGAATCGAATGTCCAAGCTGTTGATCGGCGGCGAGCTCGTGGACGCCGTGAAGAAAGAAACCTACGAAGTGCGGAATCCGGCCACCGGACAGGTCGTGGACCACGCCGCCAAGGGCTCCGAAGAGGATGTCCGGCAAGCCGTGGACGCCGCGGAGGCGGCTTTCAAGGAATGGTCCGACACCACCGCGGAAGACCGCGGCAAGGCGCTGGAGAGCGCCTGCGAACTCATCAAGGAGCGCAGCAAGGACATCGCGCAGCTCCTGACCCAGGAACAGGGAAAGACGCTGTTCGAGGCGGGACTCGAGATCCATCATCTGATCCACGGCCTGGAGTTCTACGCGGGTCTGGCCTCCAAGGTGCGCGGCTCCCACGTGCCGCTGCCGCAGAAGAACGCCTACGGCATGGTGGTACGCCAGCCCATCGGCGTGTGCGGCGCCATCGTGCCGTGGAACTTCCCGCTGACGCTCATGGGGACCAAGGTGGGTCCGGCGCTGGCGGCCGGCAACACCATCATCGTCAAGCCCGCCTCCACCACCCCGTTGGCCACGGCGCTGTGCATGGAGTTGATCCAACAGGCCACCTATGCCGACGGCAAGAAGAGCCTGCCCAAGGGCGCGGTGAACTTCGTCAGCGGACCGGGCGGCTCGGTGGGTGAGGAGTTGCTCAGCAACCCCCGCGTCCGCCGCATCGCCTTCACCGGTTCCACGCCCGTCGGGCGTCACGTCATGGAGGTGGCGGGAAGAGAGATCAAGCGCGTGACCCTGGAGCTCGGCGGCAGCGACCCCATGATCGTCATGGAGGACGCTAACGTCGACATGGCGGTGAAGATGGCCGACATCGGGCGGTACTTCAACTGCGGACAGATGTGCCTCGGCGTGAAACGGCTCTTCGTGCACGAATCCGTCGCCGATGACTTCGTCGGAAAGCTCGCGGCCGGCCTCCAAAAGAAGGCAGTGGGAGACGGAATGCAGAAGGGAAGCCGCATGGGGCCGCTCCACGTCGACTACCAGCGCACCGAGGTAGAGGAGCAGGTGGAGGACGCCAAGGCCCGGGGCGCCAAGGTGGTGGCGGGCGGCGCCCGGCCGGAAGGCGACGAGTTCAAGAACGGCTTCTTCTACCTGCCGACGCTGCTCACGGACGTGCCCGACGATGCCCGCATCGCTACGGAGGAATGCTTCGGGCCGGCCCTGCCGGTGTTCACCTTCAAGGACATCGACGAGGCCATCGAGCGGGCCAACGCGTCCGAGTTCGGCCTGGGCTCGTCCATCTGGACCAGCAACATGGGCTACGCCAACAAGGCCATCGACAAGCTCCAGGCGGGCAACGTGTGGGTGAACTCGCTCCACTACGGCTACGACGAGCTGCCCTTCGGCGGCGTCAAGTCCAGCGGCGTGGGGCGTGAGCACGGACCCGAGGCACTGGACTACTACCTGGAGCCCAAGGGCGTGGTGATTGTCAACGTATAGGCGGTTCCTGGGAATCCTGGGCGGCGGAGGGAGGCACCGGCGGTGCTTCCCCACCCCGTCGCCCCTGGATTCCCGCTTCCGCGGGAATGACGGATTCCGAGTGCGGTGCCATTTCACACTCCGCTACATACGCCACTATCCCGACAAGCTTCCTGGTAGAGATGGCGGTTTGACACAGCTTGTTGCGCGGGAAGGGCGGTTTCGGAGCGTGGCGGCCTAATCGCGCAGGTTGATGCAAGCGCCACCCAATCTTTCCGATTCCCGACCCGCGAGCCGCAACGTGCGGCCCCTGCGGCGGCTCGCCGGTTATCTGAAACCCTACCCCGTCCTGCTGACCCTGGCCGCCCTTTCCCTTCTGGCGGCTGCCGTGACCACGCTCATCCTGCCCATCGCCGCCCGGCAGATACTGGAGACCGGTTTCGCCGAAGAGAACCGTGTCCTCATCAGCCAGCGTTTCCAGTTGCTGCTCGCGGTCATCGCCGTCCTGGCCGTAGCATCCGCCAGCCGCTTCTACCTCGTCGCCAGGATCGGGGAACGGGTGGTGGCCGACATCCGCAAGCAGATCCACGGTCACGTGCTGCGCATGAACCCCACGTTCTTCGAGGTCACCCGCACCGGCGAGATCCTCTCGCGGTTGACCACCGATACGACGTTGATCCAGACGGTGATCGGCTCCGGCGCCTCCATGGCCCTGCGAAACCTACTGATCTTCGCCGGCGGTTTCGTGATGTTGATCGTCACCAGCCCCCAGCTCATGGGCGCCGTCATGGTGCTCATCCCGCTGGTGCTCCTGCCGATCCTGATACTGGGCCGACGGGTGAGGCGCCTGTCCCGGCTGAGCCAGGACCGGATAGCGGACACCAGCGCCCTGGCCGCCGAGAACCTCGACGCGGTCGAGACGGTGCAGGCATTCACCCAGGAACGCACCGAGAGGGAACGCTTCGGCGCGGCCACCGAGGCCGCCTACCACACCGCGCTGGTGAGAGTCCGTAACCGGGCGCTGCTCATCTTCCTGGTCATCACGATGATGTTCGGCGGCGTCGTGGGCGTGTTGTGGCTGGGGGCGGAAGCGGTGCTGAGCAGCCGGATGTCCGCCGGCGTGCTGATCCAGTTCGTGTTCTACGCGATTTTCGTGGCGGGTTCGGCCGCCACTCTGAGCCAGGTGTGGGGCGAGGTGCAGCGGGCCGCCGGGGCCACCGAGCGGTTGATGGAGCTGCTGGACGCACGGCCGGCCATCAACGCGCCGGCGGCCGCCCGGCCCCTGCCCGAACCGCCGCGAGGCAGCGTCGTTCTCGACGCGGTGAAGTTCCAGTACCCTTCCCGCCCCGGCGAACACGCGCTGCACGGCTTTTCGCTCGCCATCGAACCAGGGGAAACCGTGGCGTTGGTGGGTCCTTCGGGAGCCGGCAAGAGCACCGTGTTCAAGCTGCTCCTGCGTTTCTACGACCCGGGCAGCGGGTGCATTCGGCTGGATGGCGTGGACCTTCGGGAGGCGGACCCCCACGCCGTGCGGAGCCGCATCGGGCTGGTGCCCCAGGAGACCGTCATCTTCGCCGCCAACGCCCGGGAGAACATCCGCTACGGCCGTCCCGATGCCCTCGACGCCGAGGTCGTGGCGGCCGCCCGCGCCGCCTTCGCCGACGACTTCATCCAGGGCCTGCCGGAGCGCTACGACAGCTTCCTCGGCGAGAAAGGCTTGCGGCTTTCCGTCGGCCAACGCCAGCGCATCGCCATCGCCCGGGCCATCCTCAGGGACCCCGCCGTCATGCTGCTGGACGAGGCCACCAGTTCACTCGATGCGGAGAGCGAGCACCTGGTCCACGAGGCCCTGGAACGCCTCATGGCCGACCGCACCACCCTCATCATCGCCCACCGTCTCGCCACCGTCCTCAAAGCGGACCGCATCGTGGTCATCGACCAGGGCCGCATCGTCGCCACGGGCACTCACGAAGAGCTGATGAGGGGCGGCGGCCTCTACGCCCGGCTGGCCTCACTACAGTTCGCGCCGGAGGCTTAGTGTTGTGCCACTGAGGAGTCGCCGGCTAGCTGGCTGTGTCAAAAAGCCAACTTCGAGGTGCGAAAGGCCAATCCGTCATTCCCGCCCCCTCCGTCATTCCCGCGAAAGCGGGAATCCAGGCGGGGTGGAGGGGTGCTACAGCGGCGTTTCCCCGCTCCACCCCACCTGGATTCCCGCTTTCGCGGGAATGACGATTTCGGGGGTCTGTGCCTCGCTGGAATGGGGTTTTGACACAGCCGGCTAGCTGGCGACAACGGACTTACATCTTACACCCGACGCATCGCTATGCACTGAGCGAGTCCCGACCGAAACCGCCCCGTTGGAAACTGGACGGTGCAGTGCAACCCGAACATCCGCTCGAACCGGCGAGATTTGGCCGGAGGGCGCCGGCCTCGAAGCGGGGCATGGCCCGATGGCAGCCCGGCAGAAAGGCCGAGCGGGACCGCGAGGTCAAGGCCATCGCCTAGTGTGGTGTCTCACAAATACGCTTATGAATCTGCGGGTCCTTTTGGCCGTCGGCTGCGTTGCTCTTCCTCGCGTGGTGCACGCCACTGCTCGTCCTGAGCGTAGCGAAGCGGAGTCGAAGGACGCCTTGCCGACAACCAAAATGCCCTCGCATCTTCATAACCGTATTTGTGAGACACCACACTAGGCGTCCAACCGGAATCGCTGCATCGATATTTGACGTCTGCCTCACGCACCGGTGGTGGCCCGTGCCGGCGCGACGCGCCGCTTGACGGCCTACGTTTGGCGTTACGGATCGGCTCGGGATATCATTCACTGAGCCGGAAACACATCGTTTGGAGGTGTACGACGATGGAACCATCGTTATTAGCGATCAAGGGGTCTTGTTTGGGACACCAGCTTGTAGTCCCGGTTGCCGCCGCCCTGTTGGCCTTCGGCCTGATTGCCTGCTCGAGCAGTGGAGGATCAGGCGGCCATGACAGCGGCGGCGAATCCCCAGAGGGCGGTGGGGAAGAATCCGCTACCCAATACGGGCAGGGCGATACCTACGACATGGTGCGTGCCGGTGCCCGCCTCGTCCTGTGGTATGACGCTGACGACCAAGCCTTCAGAGGCAATGTAACCAATACGACCAACTCCACGCTGTCCCGCGTTCGCGTGGAGGTACATCTCTCGAACGGAGTGGAGTTGGGGCCGACCACACCCCGCGATCTGGCACCCGATGAGAGCATTCCCATTACCCTGGACGCGACCGGCCAAACCTTCGCTACATGGAGCGCCCACCCTGAAGTCGGGGGTTCCGGGGCCAACGCCAGGGCATACGGAAGTGGAGCTGACGTCCAGGTGGCGTTCACACCTTCTCTTGGAGGATGGACCACCATTGGCGGCGTTCCACTGGGCATCGAGCACCAAGGCTATGGTCTGCGCGCCTGGTTCACGTTTGATGGCGAGGTCGGGACCCCGCATCTCTCCCCGCCTGCGCCGCGACACCAGCCTACGGAAACTGCGATATGGACGGGTGAATGGGCGGGCTACTACGGGGACGATCCAACAATCAATACGGGAGAGGCGCGCGTTACCGTGACGCTAGGCGACGGGCCGAAGGCGAGCCTTGCCCTTGACGATATTCCGACCCTCGGGAGCTTGCAGTGGGGCAATCTGTCAGTCAACGATGGAAGGTTCTCGGGTACTCTCACAACACAAGACTCTGAAGTGTATGAAGCTGTGGGGCAATTCGGCGGTGCCGACCAAGCCGGCGTCGTCGGGCACGCCTCCGGTTCGGACCTGCGATCCGTGTTCTACGGGCAGAAAGCGGACTAGTGTGGTGTCTCACAAATACGGTTATGAAGCTGCGAGGGCATTTTGGTTGTCGGCAAGGCGTCCTTCGACTCCGCTTCGCTACGCTCAGGACGAGCAGTGGCCAACACCACGCGAGGAAGAGCAACGCAGCCGACGGCCAAAAGGACCCGCAGATTCATAACCGTATTTGTGAGACACCACACTAGATACGAAAGTGGACCAGAGGGCCGGGTAACGCTCTCATTTCACCGTGGGCGCAGCGTGGAGCGGCTGTGGTCGCTCCGGGACGCGTAGGGACTCGGTCCCGGGGTTGATGTCTTCGTCGGTGTGCAGGACACAAGCGCCCATCGGACTCCCTTCACTTTCACACCTGACGCATCTTCGGCGCCCTGGGCGAAGACCCGCCGGCTGGTGTGGCTGTGCCAATATCGTTGTAAATTCCAAGGAGGAGACAATATGGACCAGCGTCTCAGCATCGTCACCCTCGGCGTAGACGATCTTCCGCGCGCACGCGCGTTCTACGAGGCGCTCGGCTGGCGTGTTGCGAGCGAAGAGCAGGCCGATTCCATCGTTTGCTTCACGCTCAACGGAATCGGTTTTGCCCTCTATCCCCGCGACATGCTCATCAAGGATATCGGGCTGCAGGGCGGTAGCGGCAGCGCGACGGGTGCGGTCACCCTGGCCTACAATGTCCGTGTACGCGAGGACGTCGCCACCGTGCTTGACGAGGCCGAACGTGCCGGCGGCACCATCGTCAAGCCGGCGCAGGATGTCTTCTGGGGCGGCCATTCGGGATACTTCAAGGATCCCGACGGGCATTTGTGGGAGGTTGCCTGGAACCCCTTGTCTCCGCTTGATGACGACGGAAACTTCGCCTGGTAGCCGCTGCCGGCCAGGCTAGTTGCGGTCCTCGATGGCGCGGAGCACCGCGTCACGGACCTTGTCGTAGTCGGCGGGCACGTCGATGGGGGTATTGCGGTAGCGAGAGGCCACTTCCGGAAGTTGTCCCTCGTGATACTGGATCTTGAACTCCGGGAACTTGAGGCCGTTGGCCGTGGAGATGACCACGACGCGGTCCTGTTTGCGGATGACGCCCCGATCTACCAGCTTGAAGAGCGCGGCCAGCGCAACGCCGGTGTGGGGGCAGTTGAACAGTCCGGTGCGGTCGGCTCGGGCGGCGGCGTCGGCCAACTCGGCCTCGGTGGCCTGCTCCACCACGCCGTCGAAGTCCTTGAGGGTGCGGATGGCCTTCTCGACGCTCACGGGGTTGCCGATCTGGATGGCGCTGGCCAGGGTCGGCTGGGCCTGCACCGGCTCGAACTCGTCGAAGCCCTTCAGATAGCTGAGGTAGAGGGGGTTGGCACGCTGGGCCTGGGCGCAGGCGATGCGTGGCAGCTTGGAGATCATGCCGAGCTCGCGCATGAGCTGGAATCCCTTGCCCAGGGCGCTCACGTTGCCCAGGTTCCCGCCGGGGATCACCACCCAGTCCGGCACCTGCCAGTCGAACTGCTGCACCAACTCCATGCTCACGGTCTTCTGGCCCTCCACCCGGAGCGAGTTCATGGAGTTGGCCAGGTAGATGTTGTGGCGGGTGCACAGCTCCCGCACCAGCGCCATGCAGCCGTCGAAGTCGCTGTCGATGGCCAGGGTCACGGCGCCGTGGGCAATAGGCTGAATGAGCTGCGCCGTGGAGACCTTGTTTTTGGGGAGGAACACGACGGCGCGGATATTGGCCACGGCACAGTAGGCCGCCAAGGCGGCGGAGGTATCTCCGGTGGACGCGCACGCCACCGCGGGGATCTCCACCCCTTCGGAGATCATCTGGCGTACCATGGACACCAGCACGGTCATGCCCAGGTCCTTGAAGGACCCGGTGTGGCTGTTGCCGCACAGCTTGACCCAGAGCTCGGGCACGCCGATCTCCTTGCCCAGACGCTCCGCCCAGAAGAGGTTGCTGCCGCCTTCGAGGGTCGAGACCACGTTGGCATCTCGCACCTCAGGACAGACCATCTCCCGCTTGCCCCAGACCGAGCTGCCGTGGGGCCACTGGGTCCGCATCAGCCGCTGGTCGAAGAGGTCCTTCCAATACTCGGGGGTCTTCTTGCGCAGGAGGTCCAGATCATGGCGCACCTCCAGGAGATTGCCGCACCGCGGACACTCGTAGATGATTTCCTTGAGGCTGTGGCGTCCCGGACAGCCGGCAATGCACTGGAACCACGCCCGGTAGGGATCCTGTGGAGCTGCCTGGATTTCTTGCGCCTGCATGACTCGTCCTCTAATCCCGACGGAGCGTTGACGCAAGCGTCGGGAAACTTCATTGACCGACGGCGCGGGTGCGGACGCGGGCGGGTTTGAAACCCGCCCCTACACCTTCGTCTCACCGAGGTGCCTACTGCCGGATGGCCGCGTTCTGCTCCGTACTGGGAAACACCAGCGACTTGATGACGACGGGGACTGCGCCCGAGGACGGAATCAGCGCGCCGACGTCGATGTAGTCGAACTCCTGCAGCACGATACCGTCCACGGAGATGATGGGCTTGTCGAGCTTCATCTCCTCCTTGAAGTGAAGCCCCAGGATCCCGCCGATATCACCGTCGTTGACCAGGATCAGCGGATGGCCCTTGTCCAGGATCGCCTTGAGACCCTCCGCCACCGCACCGCAGAACGCCTGCAGGCGGGCAAAGGTGGCCGACCCCTGCCAATGGAATGCCAACGCCACCGGCTGCCGGCCTGTCTGCAGGTCCAGCCGCCGGAGCGCGTTGTCGATGGCAGCGACGACCTTGGCGGGATCGATGTCGTCGTCCCACGGGAAGTCGCCGCTTAACACCGGAACGTTCCGCACAGGAACCGCTTCGGGCGGCGAGATGAAGATGGTGCTGCCGCTGACCTGGATGGTGTACTGGGAGGCGCCGATGACGGTGGCGCGGATGCGCGCCGAAGGCTCCAGAATGGGTATTCCCAAGCTTTCCACCCGCCGGCGGATCTCCCGGCCCAGGATCGGGCCCATGTCGCCGAAGCCGTTGTCGGCGTGACCGTAGATGAACTCGGAAACCCCGCCCGAGAAGGTGATGGCATCGATCTTGCCGCGGTACGAAATGGGCGGTAGCCGGAGCAGACCGCGGGTCTCTTCGGTGAGCTCCTGCTGATTGACCACCTCGAACAGGCGGTCCGCCATCTCGCAGGCGATGGCCTCCAGCGTCTCCTCGTTCATGTGCTGGCCCAGCTCCAACTCAACGCCCACCGCACCGCCGTGGCGCCGCCCCGCCTCCTCCACCCGCACCACCGTACTGGCCCCGTCCATGGCCAGGAGCCGGGCGCCCACGTCGATGGCGGTGACCTCGCGCACCTTGCCGCCCGCACACACGGCGATCTTGCTGGTACCGCCGCCCACGTCGATATTCAGCACCACCGCGCCGTCCCGGCCGGATAGCGCCACCGCCCCCGAGCCGTGAGCCGCCATGGTGGTCTCGAGCCCGTCCCCGGCGGTGACCGAGACGAACCGGCCCGCCTCCTCGGCGAACAGGTCGGCGATGGCGCGGGAGTTGCGCCGCCGCACGGCCACGCCGGTCAGGATCAGCGCCCCGGTGTCGACGTCCTCCCTCTTGAGTTGGGCGTGTTCGTACTGCTCGTTGATGAAGCGGCCCAGACGGTCCACATCGATGGTCATGTCGTCGGTGTAGGGCGTGAGCAGAATCTCCGATTCGCTCAGCACCGTCCGCTTCTTGACGACGTAACGGGTGCCTTCCTGGCTGAGTTCGAGAAGCGAGAACACCAGGTGGGACGTGGACGAACCGATGTCCACGCCCACGCTGGTGAGCTTGATCTCGTCTTCTTCAACGATGTGTCGGCCGGAACCGGTGAAACCGAGAGGCCCTGGGGTCGCCATGTTGTGAGTCCTAGGCTTCCGGCTTATAGATCTCGCCAGGCATCTTGGACTTCATCCCCCCCTTGGCCAGAGTCTCCTCGAACTCCTTGCGCAGGAACGGATCCTCGTCCCGATAGGCGATGGCAGTGCCGCCTTCCTTGATCTCGATGGCGCCGTAGTCGATGGCCTTCTCCCCCGGCCGGCCGCGCTCGCGTCCCGGCGCATTGGGACCGAACCACGCCGACAGGCGCAGCGGCTCGGAGCTCACGCCGAAGTGGGCATGGAACCAGTTGCCGCCCATGGGGGCCGCGCTCACCATGCCGACGGGCTCGTAGTCCTGCCGCCTGACCCCTTCCGCCTTGCCGTCCTTCCACGGCGTGGGACCCAGGGTGGCCGGCCAGGTGTAGGTGTAACCCTTGCCCTTGACGCAGATCAGCACCGCGGCGGAGCCGTGGGCGTGGGCTTTCGAGTACCGGCCGGTCTCGTGCTGGCCGATCCAGAGGTAGAAGCTGTTGCCCACCATGTGCGGCTCGATGCGGCGATAGCCGGGCGAACGGCGGTTGTCCAGCGGCAGCTCGCAGGTGACGATGTCCGGGATGATGTTGGTCTGGCGCATGGCCAGCCCACGCACCGGATCCGGCTCGATCTCTTCGTTGGGCTTGTAGTAGTCCTCGGTCTCCTTGTAGCGGTCGGTGAAGACGTAGGGACAGTTGAAGATGAAGTCCGTGTTGTTGAACAGGTTCATGATGTTGGGGGCGGTGGTGCCCGCCAACAACAGCGCCGGGCTGGACGTGGCATTGACGACCCGGTGCAACGCGTTCACCGGTATCGCGAACAGCGAGCCCGCTTGCCACTCGAAGGTGTGTTTCTTGTCGCTGCCTTCCGCCCACACTTCCGTGGTTCCGCGGCCCTCGACCACGAAATACTGCTCCTCGTACAGGTGCTTCTCGACATTCAACGCCCCCGCGCCGGGAACCTCGACCACGTACGAGCCCCAGAGCCCCTCCGTGCCCAGAAGCTGGATGAAGGTGCCATTTCCGCCCAGGCGCTTCCACGGCTTCCTGGGCAGGTTCTGGACCTTCTCCACGCCGATATCACGAAAGATGGGTATCCCCTCCCCTTCCATATAGCTATCATAGGGCGTATTGGGCCGAAGAAACTTCCCGTAACCCGCCTTCTGCATCTCGCCCGTGGGCTCCTGCCATTGCTCTTTTCCGTTGTCAGCCATAAGTGCCTCCCTGAACTGTGTGTGGTGAGCCACCCAATATAGACAATAGACTTCCGAGCGTCCAGGGTCGGCCGCCAAGCCGTGAGGAGCGAGCTAGACCCCCCGTTCCACAGCTTCGCTTTCGAGAGGATCCAATATCCCCGGTTCGCCACTCCCTCACCCTATAGTTCCAGGCTGGGCAGCCGATTCATTGTAGATGCAGGCAGTCAACACACTGACGTAGTGCCGTGGCCTGCTACCAGGCCCCCCGGCCGAGTATGACACTGAGTCGTCCGACCCAAACCTAGGGGGCTAGTAGCCATCGGTGGTGGCAAAGATACAAGAGGGACGTATTGTGCTCAGGCAATACGTCCCTCCCTCTCACCAAAGAAATAACGTGAAGCCAACGTCGATATTGGCCCACGTCACAAAGTGGTCTATGAAACTACGCAGGAATCTTTTGTCGTCGGCAACGCGCGACGACTTGTAGTGGCGGTTTCGGAAGGATCAACCGACAAGGATACCCATCAAACCACCATGGCGACTACCCTTCATCAATCCATGAGACGGATTACCGCGATCCACGTTGTCGGCGCTCTGCTTGTAGCTCTGTCTGGTGCTGCTTGCGAGGATGTCCGCAAACGCGCGGCAGCCCGGCGCATCCATCCGTCGCTTCGCGGCGCCGACTTGGCTCCGTTGATATCCGCGAAGGAATTCTACACACCCGTCCGCGAAAGCTGGGGACATATCGTTTCTCCCAACGGGGAGAGGCTCGCCTGGATCAAGCCGCTCAACAGCAGACCTACGATTCATGTTCGCCTGCTGGACAGCGGTGACACGACGATCGTGAACCAGCCTTTGGCCGTCACTCAGGTTCATTGGGCGGCCGACAGCAGACACCTGATCTTCTTCCGGAACGGCCACATGTTCGTAGCGGACACACACTTTCCTCATTTACGCCCCCAGGATCTGACCCCGTTTCCCGGTGCGAAGTTGAAGTGGTACGGGAGCCCACCGAGCAAGCCTGATGTGGTGTTGGTCCGGATGAATCCAAACAATGGCCAAGTATTCGATCTATATGAGATCAGTCTGAGAACAGGTCTTCACAAGCGTATCCAGCACAAGGATGGAAAACCCGCCTCTTGGTTTTACAGCGATGCCGGTGAAGTCATTGGACGACTCACAGAGGCACCAGATGACGGTTGGGTTATCCAAGCACTCGGCAATGGGAACGGCTGGAAAACAGTCCTGACCGGCAGCTCGACAGACGTGCTTTACCCGGTCTTTCCTGTCCGCGACAGCAACTCCATGTTCTACGTTCTGACCAATGTGGGACGGGACAAGGTCGTGGCCACGGCGTTGGACTGGAAGAGCGGCAAACAAGAGACATTCTTCGAGCGACCGGATGTGGATGTCGCTCAGGTGTGGGTTGACCCCCGAAATCATAGGCCAGTTGCCGTGGAGTATCACGACGGTCTCCCCCGTTACCATTTTTTTGACACCGAGCTTCAAGACGACCTGGAGATGATCCTGGGGCCGGGACCGATGGTCTATAAACTCAAAAGTGCCAGTGCGGACTTCATGCACCTTACGATCCAGACGTGGACGGACCGGTCGCGAGTACGGAACTATCTCATCGATCGGCGGGCAGCAAAGAAGGAGCTGCTGTCTACCCTTCCGCTACACAAATACGAGCAGCGATTGTCGGAAACGCGCCCTATCCGATTCAGCGCCCGGGACGGGCTCCCCATCAACGGGTATCTGACGATACCTCACGGCACCAATGGCAAGCGCTTGCCCATGGTCCTAAAGGTCCACGGCGGTCCGTGGGAGCGGGATTTCTGGGGTTTCGATCCCGATACACAGTTTCTGGCCAATCGGGGCTATGCAGTGCTTGAAGTGAATTTTCGAGGCTCCCGCGGGTTTGGCAGAGCCTTCATGGAAAAAGGGTGCAAAGAGTTCGGGCGCAAGATGCAGGATGACCTGATGGATGCGGTGGAATGGGCCGTGGCGGAGGGCTATGCCGACGAGAGAAAGGTTGCCATCTACGGCGGCAGCTACGGCGGTTATGCGACGCTCGTAGCCATGACTCGAACACCCAGGAAGTTTGCCGCGGGCATCGATGTGAACGGCATTTCCGATCTGGCCCTCTTTATCACCACCCTACCGCCCAGTTTGAAACGGACGCGCGCCAAGTGGATCCGTTGCGTCGGCGACCCGGACGACCCCAACGAGCGAAAGGAACTTATGGAACGCTCTCCTATCACACATGCACACCGCATCCAGCGTCCGTTGTTGATCATCCACGGCGCCAGGGATCCCCTGGTCTCAAAGGAACACTCGGACCGGTTGGTCGACCATCTCCGCGAGAACGACATACCGGTCGAGTACCTCGTGTTCGAGGACGAAGGACACCACATCGTCAAACGTGGGAACAGCCTGAAGTTCGCGCACCGCCTGGAGACCTTCCTTGCGAAGCACTTGGGCGGACGGGTCGGAAGGCCCGATTGACCTTCGCGAATTCGCCGCATCCCGAACACCGGTATCCAGTCCGCGCCGGAACAGTGTCGGATCAGTCGTAACAATCCAGCCCGGCGGCCGCGACTCCCACCCTGGCGATGTCCTCGTCTTCGTCGGAGGTGCCGCCGCTCACTCCCACGGCACCCACCACGTCGTCTCCGTCACGGATCAGCAGGCCTCCGGCCGCGGGCACCACCTTGCCGTCGGCCAGGTCGGTAAGGGCGGCGAGGAATGACGGCCGGTCCTTGAGGCGGTCGGCGATGGAGCGGCTGGAGCCGCCCATGCCCAGGGAGCCCCAGGCCTTGCCGATGGCGATCTGGGGACGCAGGATGCTCGCGCCGTCCTCGCGCTTGAGGGCCTTGAGGTGGCCGCCGTCGTCCAGCACGGCCACACACATGGGCCGGAGCTTCAACTCCCGAGCCCGGGCCAGGGTCTCGTCGACGATGATGGCGGCCTTTTCAAGGCTCAGTCTTGAGCTGCTTCGTGCCAAGAGTCTCCTCCTTGCTCTCCGTCTCCGGCGCTGCGCCGGGTTCTGTCACATCCTCACCGCGCCGGGTCTCCACCTGTAGCGGAGGCTGCCCCTGCTTGGTCTCGCCCCAGTAGATCGTCCGGTGCGGGAAGGGTATCTCGATGCCCTTCTCGTCGAAAGCCTTCTTCAGACGGCGGTTGTACTCCCGGCCGATGCTCCACTGCTTGATCGGGCGGGTCTTGAGCCGGCCGCGCACGATCACCGCGGAATCCTCGAACCGGTCCACGCCCAGGATCTCGATGGGCTCCAGCATGTCCCGGCCATACTGCGGGTCCTGGCGCATGGCCTCATCCACCTCTTTCATGACGGACACCACCTCATCGGTGTCCTCGCGATAGCCCACCCCCACGTCCAGCAGATAGCGGGAATAGTCCTTGGTCATGTTCTCCACGTGGTCGATGGTGCTGTTGGGCACGAAGTGCACGTTGCCGCTCAGGTCGCGGATGCGCACGGAGCGCAGGGTGACCTTCTCCACCAGGCCGGAGACCCCGCCGACATTCACGACGTCGCCGGCGCCCACGCTGCCCTCCGTGAGGATGAAGAGGCCGTTGATGACGTCCTTGATGAGGGACTGGGCGGCGAAGCCCACGGCCAGGCCGAAGATCCCGACACCCGCCAGCAACGGCCCGGTCTCGACGCCCACGAGCTGCAGAATGAGGAGAGACCCCACCAACACCACCAGCAGCTTGACCGACGTCTGCGCCAGCGGCGCCAGGGTCTGGAGCTTTCTCCCCGCCTCCCGGCTGCGTACCCGGTCCAGGACCCGGGGCTGCAGCAGCGACAGCACCGCGGCGTTGCTGAGCCGTATGAGGGCCATCCCGGCCACGATCACCAACGCGATCAACACCCCCCTGGCGAGCACCGTCTCCCCCGCCGGGGTGCTCAAAAACTTCACCACGGAGACGCCCCAGATCTCAAGCAGCACGGCCGCGCCCAGAATCGACAGCGGCAGGTCCACCAGCCAGCGCAACACGGCCCCGCGTCCGGCACCGTCGTCCCCTGCTCCCGCTCCGCTTCTTCCCGCCATGGCCCTCTTCCACACCGCCCGAACCGCGCCCTTCACATAGAAGGAGAGCAGCAGCGCGGCCAGCGCCAGGAGTCCGGATCCCATGATCCTTTGCCAGACGAACTGGGACGCGTACTGATAACCGGCCACGTTCAGGGCGATGGTGCCGGCCAACACCGCCATTACCAGGAGATGGACCACAGGCCACACCGACCACAGGAACCCTTCTTGCGAACGGCTGTGACGGAGGGCCGCCGCCATGACGGCGCTACGCCGGCTGCATCCCACCGCCGCCAGCACCAGCACCACCAAGGCGAAAGCGATCATCAGAAGGCGCGCCAGCGCCAGGCTCGCGGCCACTTCGGCGCCCGGGGCGTTCAACAGGACGTAACGCGGGACGAGCAGCACGAATGCCGCCGCACACACCGCCAGGACCGCCGTCCGAAGCACTCGGCCGGCCTCCGGGGTCAACCCCCAGCGCCGTTCCCCGTGGCCGTCCGGGCGAAAAACCGCCTCACCGAACAGTCCGAGCCAGAGAACCAGCGCGGCGAGCTGCAACGCCTCGGCCAACACCGGGCCCAGCGAATCGTTCTGGGACAGGCCGAACTGTGGCAGCGCCAGGGTGACGAGGATGATGTAAGCCGGCCATACCGCGGCATGGAGCGCCAGCAGCAGCGCCACGCGATGCGCCAGCACGTCGCGCCCCCGGGTCCCGTGGCCGGCCAGACGCACCTTGAGGAGGCCGCCGGCCCTCACCGCCAGCCACGGGATCAGGCCGAAAACCAGCACGGCCGCAACCCATGGCCACAAGGACGCCGTGAAACGGTCCTGGGACATTTGCCGTTCCAGATGAAACAGCGCGTAGACGCGCCCGAACAGGGCGACGGCGCCGTCAAGGGCCTGCTCGAAAAGCTTCCCGTTGGGCGGGAACAGGCCCACCGGTTCCCGGTTTCGCAGCCACAGCATCCTGCCGAGGACAAGGGTGTAGAGGCTCTCGAACTGATCTTCCCGCTCACGCTTCAGATCCGCCAGGCGCGTCGTGCGCTCGGCCAGCTCGGTGAGGACGCGCTCCTGGCCCTGCAGCGCCTCCTTGCGATCCTTGACGAGGCCGGCGAGACGGGTGCTCAACGCCGGCGGCGGCTGCCCCTCTGCCGCTAGCGCCCGTTGGTAGTCCCTGGCATCGGCATCCACGCGAAACAGCAGCGTGCCCAGCTCGAACAGCGCTTGCCGGTACTCTCGAAGCCGCCGGCGCAGCGATTCTTCGTCAGTGGACCGCGCGGGGCTCCGCTGGCCCCGGTGGCGGAATCTCTCGAGCTCCACCTTGATGTGGCGGGCCACCCAGTCGCCCGCGCCGTAACGTTCCACCAAGTCGACCAGTCGTTCCTTGTTGCGCATGTCCTGGGCCGTGAGCCGTTCCTGCTCCGACAACTCGGCCCGTACGCTCTCCAGCTCCCGGCGGCGCGCAAGCGTGTCTTTCTGTACCTTCAGCACCTGGAACTCGAACGTCATGAGCAGGCTGTCCACCCGCGACCCGGTCTCCGTCAGGCGCTTCTCGATGAACCCGATGCGATCGTCGAGCACCTCTTCTTCAAAATCGATGCTTGCCACCGTGTCCGACACGGTGCGCGGGCGGGGTTCCTTCGCGGCGCGGGGTTCATTCCCGGACCGGAGCTCCTGCGCGGGTGGGGCTTCCTGCAGGGTCTGCGCCGCCGCCGGGGGCGCCGTCACTGGCGGGGTTTCGGTTACGTCAACGGCTCCGGGAAACGCCTGACCGAAGCTCGGCGGGGCGACGAGCGCCGATGCGGCCATCACTACGGACACGAACAGGGCCGCGGGTAGAATCTTCATGCTGTTTCCGACTTCCTCGGAGCGTCCGATGACAAGCGGGCCGGCAGGGACACACCATGCTCCTCGCGCCGCATCCCCCGATCTGCTAGCTACTGTCTAGTGTTGTGTTTCATAAACAGGTTTGCAAATCTGCGGGTCTTTTTTGTATATCCGGCGCGTCTTTGTAAACCTGCCTGTGAGACACAACACTAGTTTCTTACTTCACCACTCGCCCACGATTCAAGATGACATCACGCGCCACCGCCCTGCTCCTGGGCACGATTCTGCTGGTTTCCTTCACCACGGGTACGGCCAGCCGCATCTTCGCCATCTCGCTGCCATCCATCGCCACCGGCCTGCATACCGATATGGTGGGGATCTCGTGGGCGCTCATCTCCTTCCAACTTGCCACGGCTTCGCTGTCGCTGGTCTTCGGGCGCGTGGGGGACGTGTACGGCCGCCAATCCGTCTACGTCTGGGGCATCGTGCTGTTCACCGCGAGCTCGCTGCTATGCGGGCTTTCCGGGAGCATCGTGCAACTGATCGTCTACCGGGTGCTCCAGGGCGTCGGCGCCTCCATGATCCAGGCCCAGGGACGGGCGCTGGCCATGGACGCGTCCACGGAGGAGTCCAAGGGCCGCGCGCAAGGCCTCATGACCATGGCCCACCACAGCGGCTTTCTGCTCGGGCCGGGCCTGGGCGGGTTCATCATCCAGTACGTTCACTGGCGCGCCATCTTCTTCTTTCTCGTACCCCTGGGAGCCGTAGCGACGGCCCTGGGACTCGGCTACAACCGGCGCCAGGACAGCCCCGTGACGAGCCATCCGAAGAACGGACGCCCTCCCATCGACTATCTCGGCGCCGCTCTCCTGGTGGCCACCACTCTGGCGCTGATGGGAATTCTCGACCGCCAGGCCATGGAATCTCTCACCCCGACCGGGCGTGCGGGCGCGGTCACGGCCGTTGTGGCGCTGGCCGCCGGGTTCCTCCTGCGCGAGAGCCGCGCCCCGAGCCCCATCCTGAGCCTGTCCTTGTTCCGGATCCGGATGTTCGCCTTCAGCACGTTGACGCTGCTGTTGGTCTCCATCGTCATGGCCCTGACCGTGTACCTGCTGCCGTTCTACCTGCAGGACGTGCTGGGGCTGAGCCCTTCGTTCATGGGCATCCTGTTCCTCAGCGCGCCGGTCTTCGCGGCCACGCTTTCGCCGGTGGGGGGTGCCATTTCGGACAAGGTGGGCCCGAGGATACCTGCCACCGCGGGCGCGGCGCTGTTCGCGGCAGCGTCCTTCCTCGGTGTCTGGTTCGAGCCGGATTCTCACTGGCTGCTGCCGACGCTGGTGCTGGCGCTGGGAGGACTGGGCACGGCGCTCTTTTTTCCGCCCAACCACACGGCCCTGATCTCCTCGGTGCCCTTCGAGCACCGGGGCGTGGCCACCGGCACCCTCTACACCATGTTCGGCCTGGGGAACGTCTTCGGGGTCACGGTGGGGAACTTCCTCATGACCTTGGCCTTCCGGATACACTCGGGCAATCCCAACGCGCTGCCGACGGCCGCCGATCAGGGGCATTTCGTGCTCGCGCTTCAAGACACGTTTCTGGTCACCACCGGCATCGCCGTCGTGGCGGTGTTGTGCTCGGTGCTGCGCGGGGGGCACGTGCGGTAGGCCCGTGGTGGGCATGGAACAGACAGATGTGGGTATGTAACAGACAGGTGTATGTGGCACGGGCGGGTTTGAAACCCGCCCCTACAACCCATCGTCACACCCTGGCTGCAACGAAAAGAGTGGCCAGCCATGCGCCCGTCCCCACTCCCTGAGGGAGAGCGTGGCCTCGTTCGTCCCAAATCCAACCCCTCTCCCCCTGGGAGAGGGTGGCCTCGTTCCGTCCCAAATCCAACCCCTCTCCCTCTGGGAGAGGGTGGCCTCGTTCCGTCCCAAACTTAAACCCTCTCCCTCTGGGAGAGGGTGGCCGAAGGCCGGGTGAGGGCCGGGTGAGGGCGTCTCAATCGCCCTGCCCTTTCCAATCTTGCCGTGTCGAACGGGGCAGCTTGCACCGGGCACCCTCACCCCAGCCCTCTCCCGGAGGGAGAGGGGGTCGGGAGGCGCCACGGCGCAAGTGGAGTCTTGCTACAGCAGGCGTTGCGGCAGATTGACGAAGGTGCTCATCTCGGTGGGCGGCGCGGTCGCCATCACCTTGCACACGTGGGCCGGCGTGAGCTGGTCTATCCGGGTCACGCCCAGGAGGCCCATGGCGATGACTATCTCATTTTCCAGTAGCTGCAGGGCGCGCACCAGACCCTCGTGAGCTCCGGCTCCCAGGGCCCAGCCTTGCAGCTTACCGATGGTCACGGCCTTGGCGCCCAGGGCCACCGCCTTGAGCACGTCCGTGCCTCTCAGGAAGCCGCCGTCGATGATAATCTCGGCCTTCCCGCCCACGGCCTGGACGATCTCCGGCAGCATGTCCATGGTCCCCAGCCCGTGGTCGAGCTGGCGGCCGCCGTGGTTGGAGATGTAGATGACGTCCACGCCGTGCTCCACGGCGATGACGGCATCCTCCGCGGTGGCCACGCCCTTGAGGAGGAACGGCATTCCGCCGATCTCCTTGATGGCGTCCATGGTCTCCCAAGTGAGCTTGGCCTGCCACAGCCGGTCCTGGTTGGCGGCCTCCCTACGCTTGCTGGGCGGCAGCCAGCGGTTCATCAACTGCCGCTCCCGGTTGCTGTAGTGGGCGGAATCCACGGTCAGGCACAGGGCCTTGTACCCGGACTGCTTGACCCGTCCCAGGATCTCCTCGATCCAGTCCAGGCCTCCGCGGATGTAAAGCTGGAATATCTTGTCCGACGGGGTGGCGGCCGCGGTCTCTTCAAGGGCGGGCTGGGTGACGGAGCTGACGAAGTTGACGGTGCCGAACTCGTTGGCGGCCTTGGCGCAGGCCACGGCACCCTCCGGGGTGATCTGCTGAAGCGATCCGATGGGGGCCAGCATGACGGGGATGCGCAGCTTGTGGCCGAGCACGGTGGTGGAGGTGTCCACCTCCGAGACGTCCACCAGCACCCGCGGACGAAAGGCCAGCGAGTCCAGGGCCAGCCGGTTGCGGCGCATGGTGGTCTCCGACTCGCTGCCGCCGCTCAGGTAGTCCCACACGGGCTGGGGCAGATTGCGCCGCGCCTGGACGATAATCTCCTGATTGCTGACGTATTCTTCACTCATTCTCATTTTCCTTCCAACGAACGGCGCAACGGCGCGATGGTGGGAGTCCGCCTCCGCGGCGGACTCCCACCCGTCTCTTCCATCAATGACCGGCGGCCCATCGGGCCGGTAGGACTCTACTTGGCGCGCTTCGGCAAAAGCTTCGGCAAGAAGTCATTGCTGTAGACGTCTTCCACCGCGGTCTTCTTCGGAAGCTTCATGTGCGTGGTGATGAGATCGTTGGTGAACACCATGCGGTCCCTGGTCATATGGCCGATGCCGGCCTTCATGGCGTTGGCGGACAGCAGGGAGTCCACCGCGATGTCGAAATGCGCCCGCGCCAGATCCGGGCTGATGGCGGGATTGTGCTTGATGAAGATGTCCACGGCCTTCTGCGGGTTCTCCACCGACCACGCGATACCCTTGTAGGTGGCGGCCAGAAACCGCTTCACCAGCTCCGGCTTTGCTTTGAGGGTCTTCTCGGATACGAGGATGCCGTTGCCGTAGGTGGCCATGCCGTAGTTGGCGTACAGCATGTAGTACGGTTCTTTGCCTACCTTCCCGGAGGCCTTATCCACTGTGGGCTTCTCCGTGTAGAAGATCAGGATGGCGTCCACCCGGCCGGCCAGCAGGCTCGGCACCGTGGCAGGCACCGTCATGTTGACCCAAGTGACCTTCTTGTGATCGAACTTGTTGATGTTCGCGAAGGCCGGGAAAATGACCCGGGAGGCGTTGGCCTCCGGCGAGCCGATCTTCTTGCCTTCCAGGTCCGATGGCTTGGCGATCTTGTTTCCCTTCAGCGTCGCCACCGTTTCCAGGGTCTTGTCGTGGATCATGCCGACGAGCCTGAGATCGGCCCCTCGCGCCCTGGCTGCGATCATGTTGCCCACGGACGCAAAGCCGAAGTCCTCGGTACCGGATGCCACCCGCTTCACGGTATCACCGGAGCCGAAGCCACGGGTCAAGGCCACGTCGAGGCCGGCGTCCTTCCAGAACCCCATGTCGATGCTGGCGTAGAACATGGCGTGCTTCCCGTAGGGGATCCAGTCCAGCGCGAACTTGACCTTGTCCGCGGCCGATGCGCTGCCGAGGCCCATCACGTACAGCAGAAAAATCGCAAGCGCGATGTACATGCGTTTCATATCGTGTACCTCCCGAGTTTGTTCGTAACTCGTTTATGACTCCATCACAGATACTGCAGCCCAATGGTCCTTCCCACCTGCCTCACGCATTCGGTGAATTCCGCCGACAACCGCATCTCCGGGGTCCGGGGCCGCGGCAGCCCGATGTCGATGATATCGGTGATATGGCCCGGACGGGGCGTCATCACCATGACCCGGTCCGCCAGGAACACCGCTTCCGGTATGCTGTGGGTGATCAGCAGGCTGGTCTTCTTGTTCTCGCTCCAGATGCGCTGAAGCTCCATGTTCATCTCGCCCCGGGTCATGGCGTCCAGGGCGCCGAAGGGCTCGTCCAGCAACAGTAGCGAGGGCTCGTGCACCAGCGCCCGGCTGATGGAGGCGCGCTGCTGCATGCCGCCGGACAGCTCCCGCGGGTACTTGTCCTTGAACTCCGTGAGTCCTGTCAGCTCCAGCATCTCCAGCGCCTTGGGATAGTATTCGGCCTTGGAGAGGCCGAGGATCTCCACCGGCAACAGGACGTTGTCGATGATCGTGCGCCACTGAAACAGCACCGGCGTCTGGAACACGATGCCGGTGCTGGACTTGGGTCCCGTCACCGGAGCGCCGTTCACCAGCACCTCGCCGCGGGTCTTGTCGAGCAAGCCCGCGATGATCTTCATGATGGTGGTCTTGCCGCAGCCGCTGTGACCCACCAGGGAGACGAACTCCTGGTCGTAGACGTCGAAGGTGGCGTCCTCCAGAGCGACGATGGGCGCATCCTTGGAAGGATACACCTTGGTGAGCTGCTTGACCTCGATGGCCTTTGTGACTTCCGTCATCCAATAACCCGCCCGCTTGAAAGCCCGTCAAATGCCGAAGCCTGAAGGCTGTTCTTCCTCGCTGATGCTCCAGGGGATCAACCACATCTCCAGCACCACCAGGATACCGTAGAGGACCAGCCCCAGGGCCGACAGCACGACCAGGGCCGCGAACATGAGCGGCGTATTGATCTCGTAGTTGGCGACCATGACCAGGTAGCCGAGACCGCTGTTGCCGCCGACGAACTCGCCGATGATGGCACCGATCACCGCAAGCGTGATGGCGATCTTGAGGCCGCCGAAGAACTGCGGCAGCGCGTTGGGCATGCGGACCTTGGTGAAGATCTGCCAGTCCGAGGCCTGCAGCGACCTGACCAGGTCCAGCATCTCGGGCTGTACCATGCGCATGCCCTGGACAGTAGTGACGATGATGGGGAACCACGAAACCAGAAACGCGATGAGCACCTTGGAGGCCTCGCCGTACCCCACCCACACCAGCAGCAGCGGTGCGATGGCGACCTTGGGGACGATCTGGGCGACGAGGATCAGCGGATAGAGCAGATTCTGGAGCGCCCGGGAGTAGACGATCAAGACGGCGGAGATCACCCCCAGCACGAGCCCCATCAGAAAGCCATAGATGGTTTCCCGGAAAGTGACGAAACAATGTTCCATCAGGGGACCGAATTTGAGAACGAGGGTGACGATCACCGCCGAGGGCGCGGGCAGCAGGAACTCGGATATGGAGAACAGCCACACCGACAGCTCCCACAGCACCGTGAACAGCGCGAGACTGAAGGTTATGGTGCCGAACTCCTTGACACGTTCAAACATGGGTTCCCCTCGCCTGGCCCAAGGTGCGGTACAGTGGTTCAGCACGCTTCATACCACAAGTTCCGGCACAAGAAACCCCCGAGGCGGAATTTCGCCGGGCAAGGTCCTCCAACTTCGCCTGGCGGGGGCTCGCTACGCCTGTCCCGAGCTTGTCGAAGGGCGCGGGACGAACGACGCGGCGCCTGCCGGCGGCCGTTTGCCATGGCCCGTTTTTGACGTTACGGATAACGAGCAGGTCATGTTTCCTGTCGGAAAGGACCAACCATGCCGGACAAGGTGCTGATTTTCGGACACGACTTCTGCGACTACACATCGCGTGCCCGTGCGGACTACTCGGACCGAAACATCCCCTTCGAGTACATCAACGTGCTCGAAGACGAGGACGGCCTTCGACGCATGATGGATCTGAACCATGGCAGCCGCGACATTCCGGTCATCGTGGAAGACGGCAGAGTCTCCGTCGGCTTCGGTGGAAGCTGAGCCGTGTAGCGGCCGCGGTCGCGGCCGGGGGACCCCATACACTACGCCTCCCTTCCCACAGGGTCTTAACCAATCTGCGAACTTGACGGGTGCGCACACGGAAAGGTAGCCTTGGCGAATGAAGCTCCTGAGACTCGACGCGAAACATTATCGCAGCCTGCGTGATGTGAGCCTTGAATTCAGCGACCTCAACCTGTTCATAGGCGCCAACGCATCAGGCAAAAGCACACTGCTCGACACGCTTCGCTTCCTCCAAGAGGCCGTGCAAACGCGTGACTTCCGAGCGCCTGTATTCTCACGGGGCGGCATCGTCCATCTCGCCTGGAAAGGCAAGGAAGCGGAACAGATCCACATGTCGGTGAGGCTGCAGGAGAAAGACCCGGAGGGGGTACGAAGTGCCCTGGATGCGTCAGGATTCGGCCTCGGGCAATTCTACGAGACAAAAGGCTTTGGAGCCAGTTGAGGTGGGTAAACACGTAGTCGTCGTCGCCTCGGGTGAAACCGAGCGTCGGTCGCTTCCCCACTTGGTGTCACACCTGGACGCAGTCCCAGCTTCCGAGGCTTTCTGGAAGCGGTGAAGAACGGGGTATCTTCCAGGGAAGCAGATGGACCCTAAAGCGTTTACGAGCGAATCGGATGTGGGTCATCGCCGTTGTCCGAATGGCATGAACGGCAATCGACTCGCATCCCCCCGGAAATTGACTTGCGCCGGCATCATCGGATATTCTCCGAATAGACCGCCGTGGAACTCGGCAACCCTGGGCCAGAACCCTCCTGGAGGTTTGTGATGATCAAGCATGTCGTTCTCGTCAAGCTCAAGGCGGACGCATCCCCGGAACAGATCGACAAAATGTTGGCGGGCTACAACTCCATGAGGAATACCATTCCCGACCTGTTGAGCTGGTCCATGGGAGCAAACCTGCGCCGCGACGGCGACTACGACTACGCGATGGTGGCCATCTGCGAGGACGCGGAGAGCGTCCAGCGCTACGTCAACCATCCGCTGCACCGGCAGGTGGCCCAGGAGCTTGGACGGCCGATCTTCGAGAGCCGGGAGATCGCCGACTACGAGTTCGACCCGGAAGAGGAGATGTGGGAGCCCCAGGTGCAGGAGGTGTGGACCGAGTTGGGGGACACGGTGCGGACGCAGCACACGGCCCTGGTGGTCATCGACGTGCAGAACGACTTCTGCGCTCCCGGCGGCGCGCGGATGAAGGGGGACCTGAGCTTCGTCGAGGCCATGCGCGAACCCTTGAAGTTGATGGTGGAAGCGGCCCGGGCCGCGGGGGTGCCGGTGATCTACACCCAGACCTCCAACGATACCGAGCACGACAACGGCCCGATCCTGGCGCGGCGGGCGCGGGTGGGGCTGGCCAACGCCAAGTACACGGTCCCGGGAACCCCGGGATGGGACGTCTGCGACTTCGTAGCGCCCGCTCCCGGCGACGTCAGGGTCAAGAAGTGGCACCACAGCGGCTTCACCAATCCCAAGATGGACGCCACCCTGGGACGCCTGGGCATCAAGACGCTGCTGTTCACCGGCGCCGCCACCAACGGCTGCGTCGAGGCCACGGTCCGGGACGCCTTCGCCCGGGGCTACTACAACGTGGTGCTGGAGGACTGCGTCGCAGCCTACGACGCCGATCTGCAGCGCTATTCGCTCAAGAACATGGCCACCCACTTCGCGCTCATCAGCTCGAGCCGCGAGGTTCAGCGCACGTGGGCGGAACAGGGGGCGCTGGCGGGCTAGTGTGGTGTCTCACAAATACGGTTATGAATCTGCGGGTCCTTTTGGCCGTCGGCTGCGTTGCTCTTCCTCGCGTGGTGCACGCCACACGGGCGGGTTTGAAACCCGCCCCTACAAGTCATCGCGCCTTGCCGACAACCAAAATGCCCTCGCATCTTCATAACCGTATTTGTGAGACACCACACTAGGGCGCGTACCGTCGTTGATGTACGTGAAACCGCGGACCGGTCGGTGAGGCCGGACACATGTAGGGGCGGGTTTCAAACCCGCCCGCGCTCGCATCACACGAATGCAGGGTCGGGTTTGAAACCCGCACGCGAGGGACCACGGTCCCAAAGGAGATCACCATGGCCACAGCCGTAGCGGAAACTCTCGATGACGCCGTAGAGGCCAGCTTCAACTACATGGTCCACACCGGCCCCATGCCCGTCACCACGTTCGACAAACCCAGCCTCGGGTACCCCCACGGCGAACGGAAGTACGCGACGCACCCGGCCCTGGTCCGGAACGGGCGCCACTGCCCCGAACTGTCCATCGAGCGCAACGGCTTCGCCCTCCGGCCCCAGCCCACGAAGATGACCGACTTCTTCGACGAGGACGAGATCCGGGCGGTGTACTATCCCGAGATGGAGGCGCTGATCAAGGAACACACCGGCGCATACCGGGTGCTGATCTTCGACCACACCCTGCGTTCCGGCTACGAGGAAAAAGGCGTCAAAGGGCCGGTCCAGAACGTGCACAACGACTACACCGAATGGTCCGGCCCGGAGCGGGTGCGGGACCTGCTGCCGGACGAGGCGGAGGAACTGCTCAAGCGCCGCTTCGCGGTAGTTCAGGTCTGGCGCGGCATGCTCAACCCGGTGCTGAGCTCGCCGCTGGCCATGTGCGACGCCCAGAGCATCGCCAAGGAGGATCTCATCCCGACCGTGCGGCCGCATCCCAACCGGCTCGGGGAAACCTACCACCTCACATACAACCCCGATCACCGCCTCTACTACTTCCCCGACATGCAGCCGGACGAGGCCATCGTCTTCAAGTGCTTCGACTCGAAAACGGACGGGCGGGCGCGCTTCAGCGCGCACTCGGCCTTCGACCACCCCGAAACCCCGGCGGACGCGCCGCCGCGGGAGAGCATCGAGATCCGGACCCTGGCCTTCTTCGACGAGTAGGTGATCGGCCGGTAAGGACGGGCGGGTTTGAAACCCGCCCCTACATCAACATGGCCGTACGGCCTGCGAAAAGATCGATGGTGCCGCGGGGCCAGCGGGTTTGAAACCTGCCCCTACATCGGCCCCATCGTTATTCCCATGGATTGTCCGCGCACGCGGGTGTAGGGGCGTTTGAAACCTGCCCCTACATCGGCCCCATCGATATTCCCATGGATTGTCCGCGCACACGGGTGTAGGGGCGTTTGAAACCTGCCCCTACATCGGCCCCATCGTTATTCCCATGGATTGTCCGCGCACACGGGTGTAGGGGCGTTTGAAACCTGCCCCTACATCGGCCCCATCGTTATACCCATGGATTGTCCGCGCACGCGGGTGTAGGGGCGGGTTTCAAACCCGCCCGTATGACGAACACCCGGCAGCTTCAGGCCTCGTCGTCGAAGCCGCGGCTGAAGCGGCGGCGCCAGTAGGCGTCCAGCGCCTCGTACAGGCCCGGGTCGGCCTTCTTGTTCTTGACGAACCAGTCCCCCAGGATATCGATGCTGTGGTCCACGTCCAGCACCGGGTTGGAGGCAAACAGCACCATCTGTGAAAGCGCCTTGCGGCTGGCGTTCTTTTCCAGCGCGTTTCCCAGCCCGATGATGAATATCTCCCGCTGGTCGCCCCGAAGGCGGTTGTAGAGGCTCCACAGGACCGAGGCGGCGCCGTAGCTCTCGACGTCCCTGGCGGTGTCGGGGTCGAGCCCCAGGGTGATGCGGACGATGAGCCGCTCGTAGCCCCTTATGTCGTAGTATTCGTACCGCATTACGTGGAAAACGGCTCGCCAATGCCCGAACCGGCCAGTTCGGCTTGTGTCAAGACTCCCCTTGGTTTCGGAACGGCGCCGACACCCGCATCGTCATTCCCGCGAAACAGGCTGTGTCAAAACACCATCCGAGAGAGGCAACGCCCCCCCGAATCGTCATTCCCGCCCCCCTCCGTCATTCCCGCGAAAGCGGGAATCCAGGGGTGGTGGAGGGGTGCTACGGCGGTGTTTCCCGGCTCCACCCCGCCTGGATTTCCGCTTTCGCGGGAATGACGGAGGGGGGCGGGAATGACGGTTTGGCCTTCCGCACCTCGAAAATGACGAATTGGCCTTCCCCACCTCGAAGTTGGCCTTTTGACACAGCCGCTTTCGCGGGAATGACGTGTTGGTACGTCGTTGCCTCGCGAGTTCCCACACAGTCCGCTTCGCCGGAATGACGGATTCGAAGCGTTGAAGGGTGAGGGTGATTGGAGGACCGGCTCTACTCGTTCAGCGCCGCTGGGTTATCGTGTCCACCAGCGCCGGTTTCCCCTGCTTGACCTGCTCGATGGCGCGGTCGAGGGCGGGCCTCACGTCGTCGGCGTTCTCGATGGGGCCCTCGCCGTACCAGCCCATGGAGCGGGCCAGGGTCGCGAAGTCGGGATCCGGTCCGCACAGGTCCATGCCGATGTGCGCCCGGGCGGGATCCGTGCCGCGGTTCCGCGCCATGACGATCTGGTGGTTCCAGTCGTTGTAGTAGGCGCGGTTGTTGTACATGACGATGAGCATGGGGATCTCGTACTTGGCGGCGACCCACAGGCTGCCGGCGTCGAACATCAGGTCGCCGTCGGGCTGGAGGTCCACCACCAGCCGCCCCTTCCCCTTGTGGGCCAGGGCCACGCCCAGGGACAGGCCGATCTGCGTGCCGGTACCCAGCTCGCGGCCGCCGTGGCGGTAGGGCTTGTCGAAGTTCCACAGCCGGCGCGCCCAGTCGTGCAGCGTGCCGGAGGTCAGCACCCAATCCTCGTCCTTGATGGCCTCCCACACCTCCAACGCAAGCCGCGGCACGGTCATGGGCACCGCGTCCCAGCGGTCTTCCTTCGCCTGTTTGAGCCATTGAGCCCGGATCTCGGCGTGGCGCTCGCCCACGTCGTCGGTCCGCTTGGCGATCTTCCCGGCCAGCCCCGGAGTGCGGTCGATGCGCTCTTTCAGGAGCTTGGTCAACGCCGGCGCCGTGGTCACCGGGTCCGCGGTCATGCGCTGGTGGGCGTAGAACGGACGGGCGTAGGTCATGGCCCACTTGCTGATCTCCGTGTCCGTGTAGCCGATGTCGATCCAGGTGGCGTCTTCCGGCACCATGCTGACCACCGTGCGGGTGGCGATGTCGCGCACGTGGGTGGGCTTCTCGAAGTCCGCGATGTCCAGGGTCAGCACCACGTCCGCGTCCTTGTAACAGCCCTCGCTGTCCATGCTCAGGTTCAAAGGATGCTCACTCGGAAAGTTGAGGCGCGAATCGCAGTCCCACACCGCCGCGCCCAGAGTCTCCGCCAGCTCCACCACATGGTCCCAGCCATGGGGCGGGCGGGCGGCGAAGTCCGCCACGATGACCGGCCGTTGGGCCGCGGCCAGGGTGTCGGCGGCCTTTTCCAGCGCCGTCGGGTCCGCCATCACCGGCGCGGGCACGTGGACGTTGTCCTCCGGCGGCATCACCACATCGTGGTCCAGGGCCGCCTCCTGCAGGCCGGCGTCGTAGCACATGTAGATGGGTCCCTGCTTGCCGCTCATCATCACCGAATAGGCCCGGGCAAACGCGCCCGGCACGGCGTCGATGGTGGTGGGCTGGGAGTCCCACTTGACGTAGTGGCGGATGGCCTCGCCCTGGACGCTGGCCGAATGGATCCAGTCGATGAACGGACGCCGCTTGGGTTCTTCCATGGGGCCGGTGGCCCCCATGATGAAGATCGGCGCCCGGTCGAGATAGGCGTAGTAGATGCCCATGGGAGCGTGCAGCAGCCCTACCAGGTTATGGACGATGGCGATCATCGGCTTGCCGGTGGCCCGGGCGTAGCCGTGAGCGATCTGGACCGCGATCTTCTCGTGGTTGCACAGCATCATGGGCGGGTCGTTCTCGCCGTAGTTCACCAGCGAGTCGTGAAGTCCCCGGTAGCTGGCGCCGGGATTGAGGGCGATGTACTCGAACCCGTAACGCTTGACCATGTCCACGATGACGTCCGACTGCCACTTGCGATCCGACTTCTTGATCTCGGGCGCTTCGATCTTTTCCGCTTTGCTCATGTCTGCTTCCTCTCCCTGAGTGCTATTCGATGAGTTCGCGCATCTACCATGCGTGTCTTCCGAAACAGTGTGATGACCTTAAGGGTGCGCTAGGTGTCAACCCTCTCCCTCTGGGAAAGGGTGGCCTCGTTCCGTCCCAAATACAGCCCCTCTCCCTTTGGGAGAGGGTGGCCGAAGGCCGGGTGAGGGCGCCCCAACAACCCTCCCATTCCCATTCCATTCCTTGCCGTTCACAACGGGCTGCTGGCAGCGGGCACCCTCACCCCAACCCTCTCCCAGAGGGAGAGGGGGTCGGAGGGCTGTGAAACCAACCTCCGCGACAAGTCATCCGAACAGGAACCCCAATAAACGGCCCCTCAGGCGTTGATGTCCCTGCGCCAGACGATGGGGTCCACCAGCGCGGGCTTGCCGGCCTTGACCTGTTCGATGGCGCGGCGGATCGCCGGTCCCACCTCGGCGGGATCCTCGATGGGGCCTTCGGCGTACCAGCCCATGCCCCGGGCGATGTGGGCGAAGTCGGGCGGCGGCGCCTCCAGGTCCATACCGATGTAGGCCCGGTTGGGGTCGGTGCCGCGCTGGTGGGCCATGTGGATCTGGTGCGCCCAGTCGTTGTAGTAGGCGCGGTTGTTGTACATGATGACGAGCATCGGGATGTCGTACTTGATGGGCATCCACAGCGCGCCGAGGTCGAACATGAGGTCGCCGTCGGGCTGGAGATCCACCACCAGCCTTCCCTGCCCCTTGTGGGCCAGAGCCACGCCGATGGACATGCCGATCTGGGTACCGGTGCCCAGCTCCCGGCCCGGATGCCGGTAGGGCTTGTCGAAGTCCCAGATCTTCTGGACCCAGTCCTTCAGGGTCCCCGCGGTCAGCACCCAATCCTCGTCCTTGATCACCTGCCACACTTCGTAGGCCAGCCGGGACTCGGTCATGGGCCGTTGGTCCATCTCCTTCTCGACCTGCTGCTGCCACTTCGTCCACTGGCTCTCGTGCTTGTCCGCCAGGGCTTTCTTGCGCCCCTCGACGCGCTCCCGCAGCGCGGGGTCGGCGTCAATGAGGGCGCCGCAGGCGCGGGTAAGCTCCGGAATGGTGATGGAGGTGTCCCCCATGACCCGCAGATCCCAGTTGTTGTGCTTGTTGTAGTCGGTGGCCCACTTGCTGATCTCGATGTCGGCGAAACCGGCGTCGACCCATTTGCAGTCCGGCGTCGTCACCACCGTGACCTCGCGGGTCTGGGTGTTGAGCTTGTGAGAGCCGCGGGTCCAGTCCACCACGTCCAGCGCCATCACCAGGTCCACCCCCGCGAACGCGTCCGGGTTGAAACTCATGCTGAGGGGATGGCGGTTGGGAAACCCCAACCGCTTGCAGACGTCGAAGACCGACGCCCCCACCGTCTCCGCCAGCTCCACCGTGGGCCCGAAGCCCACCGGCATGTGCGCGGCGTACTCGGTGAGCAGCAACGGATTCTCCGCCTGGACCAGCATCTCGGCGGCCTGGGCGACCACCGCCTGCTCCGGCGCGATGCGCGACGGCACCTTGACCGCGGACGCGGACGGGATCGGCACGTCGTCTACAAGCGGGCTTTCCTGCAGCGCGGAGTCGTAGCACATGTAGATGGGCCCCTGGGGCTCGCTCATCATGATGGAGTAGGCGCGCGCGAAGGAGTCCGGCACGCCGTGGATGCTGCCGGGCTGGTAGTCCCACTTGGTGAAGTTCCGCACCGCGTCGCCCTGGGCGAAGGCCGTGTGGATCCAGTCGATGAACGGGCGCCGGTACTTCTCGTCCATGGGGCCGGTGGCGCCGACGACGAACACCGGGCAGCGGTCGATGTAGGCGTAGTAGACGCCCATGGGCGCGTGCAGCAGCCCCACCACGTCGTGCACGATGGCGATCATGGGTTGGCCCGACGCCTTGGCGTAGCCGTGGGCGATCTGCACCGCGATCTTCTCGTGGTTGCACAACAGCATCTGGGGATCGTTCTCGCCGTAGTTCACCATGGAGTCGTGGAGACCCCGGTAGCTGGCCCCCGGATTGAGGGCGACGTAGGGGATGTCGTAGAGCTTCATCAGGTCGACGATGACGTCCGACTGCCAGCGCTGTTCCGATTTCTTGATGTTTGACATGGAGAGCCTTTCTCTAATCTGGGATCGACCATCCAGGATTCATGAATCTTGGTTGGTTCCGTTACGGCTGAACACCGGTGTGAAGGTTATGGAAGGTTTGCGTCGGAAGGTGCTTTTTGTCAGTTTACCCGGCCGGCCTCACGCCACCTTTCCGGCCCAGACCGTACCCTACTCTGAAGACATCGGGGATGTTGACCCGACCGTCGGGCAGACGCATAAATATGCCCAAGGTCTGAAGATCCTGGCGAACTCCATCCGCTCCATCATCGATATGAAGAGGCGGAAGCTTGACGTCATTCTGCTCCATGTCTTCGGTGAGGCGCTCAAGAACGTGCTTGTCGCTCCAGCGTTCTTCAATCTCATCGAATCTGCACGGCACGGTCATACCGGCAAGGGGTTCCAGAACCAGATGCACCCAGGGATAATCTTCCCTAAGCTCCGTCACGCGAACTTCCGAAGCTGCCCGAACGCCTCGTTTGATGCTGTCAAAATGCAAGGCGTGCGAATGCTCCGGGTGACGCTCGGCCGTATCCTCTGCCGCGGTTCTTAACGCATCGAGGAACGAACGAGGGCTCACCCGTCCCTCTGCATCCCCCAGATGGTTGGGAATCCAAGTATATGGGAAACCACGTCTAGCGTTTCTCCCCATCCATGGTCCCGAAATGCCATGAAATTTTTCGCGTTGAGATTCATCTTTGGAGATCAGTTGTCGCGGCACCGGATACAGTGATTTTTCTTCGACCACCATGGCGGACCAATTGCCGTGGCCGAGGAATGTCCGAAAATCCTCTCCATTGGAACTATTGATTAGGTTATGCCATAGCAAACCGTATAATTCGCGCGACGGCCAACCCAACTCAATCGAGGAAGAAAGAACTTTCGACGCATCCGGGAAATCGGCTATCTGAGTCTCGTCGACCTGATCGGACCTGAGGAACATCTTGACTCGAAGCCTTCGGTAGGAACGCATTTCGAGCGCCGTTTGCATCAGTCCGCGGATCAGACGGTACATATCCTTCCAGTCGTCGGAGCAACGGTCTAGAGCATCGAAAAGAATGAGAAGAAAAGCACCGCTCTCGTCAAATTTGGCGTCGGCTTCCTGAAACACCCGAGCTGTCGCCTCCGGATTACCGTCGACATAAGTTACACGCGCTTGCCACGTCTCTTCGTGTCGGATTGGATGGCCAACCTCCGCAAGCTGCCAAGCCTGAACCGTTCGCCAGATAAGCCTCGGTTCGACGCTGGTGAGCATCAGAGCTCTCAGCACATCTTTGTCTGGGTACTGGTCCAACGCAGGTCGAATTCCGAACCCCGTCCGGACCTCTGTACTCTCGCTCACCGCCGACCGTTCCGTTGTTTGACCTATGAGTTTGCGCACCGCAGGCTGTTGAAGCGCCGCCCACCAAAAAGTCTTCCCTGCACCACGCATGCCAGTGACCAGCATGTTATTTGGATCCATGGCCTTCAGATGGGAGGGTGGAAGGTACACCTCTTCAGGAGATGGACTCTCGTCGTAACTGGTTCCTTCCGGTAAACCGGCGAGCGCGGCGCGCGCAATCTCAACATCGATCATGTTGGCCACTGCACGTCTCCACCTCTACTTGTGTAGACACGTTCCTCGAACGGTTTCAGGAACCTTGCGTAAGCTGACTTCACGGTGGCGTCATCCAGGTCGCGCAGAGAGGCGCCGGCGGCGAAGCCGACCGTCCAGTTGATTTCCATGGGATTGTGAGGTGCATCGACGTCGCCGAGATCGAACGAAAAATCTTCATCAGAGTTGTCCATCGCGCCCAACTCGTCATACAGGTACTCCCTGAACAAGTCCCATACCCGTGGCCTAAACCGCTGTAGATAGGTGTCCCTAACGGGTACCTGCGTCAGGGCCGACACGACCGAAAGACGCTCCCTGATACCTCTCGCCAAGCCTTGGGTGTTCCAATGACGGAAGAGTATCTCATAATCGGCCCATGTACTCTCCGAATCGGTAGCGAACAACAGGACTTCGGCGTTGAGGTCGGTGACCGTCGCCGCCGCGATATCGTGTAGACCGCTACGGCTCTCCATCAGGACGAACGTCGGTCGGAATGTCGTTTCCAGACTGCCCACAAGATTCTCCAAGCGCTTCGTCCAAGGGCTGTCTGTCTTGTCCATGTAGACACGGCCCAGCTTTGCCAGATAATCGCCGGGGGCGGCGCCATGGGCGGGCGCCACACGCACATCTCCCTCAAAGTCCTGTACCCAAGCCGGCGCAGCGAGAATGTCTTCGAGCACATGGTCGCCTTGCCCGACCAGATCTTCCACGAACCAATCGGTCACACCGTATTTCGGACGGCGTTCCGGTTCAAGCAATGCCGACGACAGGCCGGGCGACTCCAGGTCCAGATCAATGACCAGGACCCGCTCCCCTTTGCGAGCAAGGTGCCATGCGAGAACCGCAGCGGTGGTGCTGCGTCCGACGCCGCCTTTGACCGCGAACAGCGTGCAACGCCTGGCCCCGCTCTCACTTTGGCCGTCGCTGACCGTCCACCAATCCCCACCGGTCATTAGACGGTCGGCCCGGTATACGCCCGGGAAACCATCGAACTCCCTCGCTCTCTGCTTCAGGGTGTCCAGCAGGGGTTGGCTTACGAACAGCACGGCCTCTTGCGGAGGGTAACAGTGCGCCCCGAGTTCGTTGTATAGGCGGGCCGCTAGGGTTTGCAATGCTCTGCGACAAGCGTCATCCGTTTCGGCCCGGTCCAACACTGAGATTCGGACTTTCCCGAACAGGTCTCGCACCAAGTACACCGGGCGCACATCGTCAGGAAGGCCATTCCCCCCTTTGAGCACGTTCCGGACACGGCGCCAAATATCGTCGAAGGTAACAACGTCGGCATTCATGACTGACCATCCTGTGTAGCCAATTCCACCATGCCGCGAACCTCTGAAGCCGCTTGCCGATGCGTCTCTGCGGCTGCTTCCCCGATGCAGATGCGGTGGACGTAGCGGTCGTCATGCGGCCAGTCGGCGAATGGCTCTCCGTCCGGCAACAAATTTACATACCGGGCCCCGTTCCGAGCTTGTGCGAAGCTCTTGAACTCCGGCCAGAGTTCATGGACATGCTTCCGATACTGCCGGTCGGGGTTGCCGGTCATTCCCAAGCACTTCATCACCGCCTTGAATCCACATTCTGCACTGAACCCGTAGAGCTGATCGGCGTTCGCCCAGCGCCGTCCGTCGAAGAGCAACTCTGCGTCTTCCCAGTGACGGTGATGTGCATCGGTGAAATCGGCCGAGTGTGGCATAATCAGTCTCAGTCCTTGCCAGGAAACTACTGTGTGGAGTCAGCGCCGTATGGTCCACTTGTTGTGTGCAACAACGAGGAGGATCGTTGAATGTGGGCTGAGGCCCTTGGTAGGAAGTATAAACACAAGGGCTTGCTCTTGTGCAAGTGAGGGCTAGTTTCGCACGCGAGGACGCGCGCTTGCGAAGCGTGCCTGCGGTTGATAGTTTCAGCGTCACTTCAGGAGCGTGGCTGGCGCGACCGCCCCGTGCGAAGAGGACGCGCTTGCGGAGTTGGTCGACTCGGTTGTGGGCATGACTCTCTCGAGGGACTATTCGCAGGCTCTCCGGGGGAGCGGAAAGGAGTTCGGAATGAGCAGACTGGGAATCGGGCGGGGCACCGCCGCGGCATTTGTGGGATTTCTGGCGCTTGCGGGTAGTGTGGAAGGAGCCGAGCCGGCAGAGCGCGTCTTTTTTGCCGAGCCGAAAGACGGGGCGGAAGTCACGAGCCCCGTGAAAGTCGTGATGGGCGTGGAGGGCATGACGATCAAGCCTTCGGGCGGGGTGGTCGCGGGGACCGGGCATCACCACATCCTCGTCAACCAGGGTCCCATGCGCGGGGGAAAGGTGATTCCGACAGACAAGACCCACGTGCATTTCGGCAAGGGGCAGACGGAAGCCAGTCTCAAGCTCGAACCCGGGGACTACACGCTGACCATGCAGTTGGCCGACGGCCTCCATCGCTCCTTCGGCAAGAAGATGGCGCACACGATCAAGATCAAGGTGTTGCCCGCCAAGTGACCCCGGAGTTCCCGACCGTGCCGGCCCGGACGGCCGTGCGGGCAGTTTGACCACGAGGCGGCCGCCGGACAACACTGCCCGTTGTGGAACTCGGGATCGTCTACGCCCTGGCGGGGGGCATCGTGTGGGGTTTTGTGCCGCCCTTGGTGAAGCGAGGGCTGGTGCACTCCGACGTCGACGCCGCGGTGACCATCCAGCAGCTTGCCATGGTGGCGTTCCTGGTGCTGGTATGGGTCGTTGGCTATGGCGCCGGGGGTCTGCCGATTCCCCTCCCCGCGGTGGCTACGTTCGTGCTGCTGGGAGCCGTGGGCGCCTTTTTCGGCCGGGTCTTCCTGCTCAGGGCCATCGACCAGCTCGGCGCCTCCCGAGCGCAGTCCATCAAGAACGCGTCGCCGCTGCTCACCGCCGTGATCGGCGTCACCCTTCTGGGTGAAACCGCGACCGTCGGAATCTTCGGCGGGGTGATCCTGATCGTTGCCGGCGTCCTTCTGATCACCCATGCCAAGGGATCCGCGGCAGAGCCTGCCGCGCCGCTGACGGGTCTCGGCAACGCGTTCTTGTCCTTGCTCTTCTACAGCCTGGGCCCGATCCTGAAGCGGCTTGGCGTGTTGCAGGGCGGCGGTCCCATCGTGGGCGCCCTGATAACCCAGATCACCGGGTTGATCTTCATCGGCCTCCTGGGCAGGGTGCTGCACATCCGCATCGTCTATCGCGGTGTACCGCTGGCAAGTGCCGCGTGCTTCGCCGCTTCCGGCGTCGTCCACGCCATCGGCACCATCCTGACCTTCCTGGCCGTGGTCCACGCCCCGGCGGTGATCGTGGGGGCCATCTGGAACATTCAGCCCCTGGTCACCTTCGCGCTGGCACACTTCACCTTGAAAGGAATCGAGATCGTACGCGTTCAGGACGGCATGGGCGCCGCGCTGATCGTCGGCGGCGTGTTCGTGCTGGCGTGGATCTGAACGCCGGTCGCCGACGGATGGTACTGCCTCAGTTTGCCCTTGACGTCGGAAGAAGAGGAGCATGAGGATGACGAGGGCAATGTATTGACAATGCGCGGGAGGGGGTGGTAGCCGGTTCTGAGTCATGGAGTTTGAGCTATTTGAGGTGTGTTGGGCGCACGGGGTTCTGGTTTTGCAACCTTCAGCGGCGGTCGTGGCGCTTTGGCTGGGACTCTGCCGGACAAGAGCGCGGTTTGAGGCAGCAGTTTCCCAGGACGCCGAATCTTCTCGATGGCACATTAACATCACGAACAAGGGACGGCAGGCAATCGCATTCGAGACGGTACGCTGGTCCATCGTCAAAAGGGGCCGACCAACACACTAACGTTGACATATCCGACGTGGCAACTGGCGCACCTTCGAGAAATCCGAATCCCGAGGCCAGACAACCCAGCTTGGACTTCCTTGAGCGAGGCTTTCGATCAGATTTGCGATGCGGAATTGCTGCCGATGCGGCAGGCCGAGAAATGCGTAGTCCGCCAAGTCATTGACGAGGCGGCCGCGTTGGCGCTTGGTGTCGAACCAGACGTTTTGGCGGACTGGCGGCGGCGATTGGCGGCAGAGCCAACCATCAACAACACGCGTGCCGGAGAATTTGGCAACAGCGAGACGTCATGAGCAACACCATGAACACGAAGCTTCTGGCTATGAACCTCATTCGCCATATCGGAGATCAGGTTTCGGAAACAGGGCAGCCAATTGAACAGCTTGCCGGTGTGGCCGGAATGGTTGGTGCTCCAAGCGAGGAGATTCCGACAGTATCGTCGAGGAATTGGAAGACCGCGGGCTCATCAGAATAGGAAACACGACCAAAACTTTTGACGGCACTCTCTTCTTGGGTGTCAACCTGAGTCTTGATGGATGGGAGAAATACGAAGAAGAGAAACACGGCGGTTTCGACGGCAACTACGGATTCATTGCCATGAAATTCGGCGATGACCGCCTGGACGCATTTTTTACAGGATGTCGTGCGACCTGCCGTGCGCGAACAGTTGGGCATTGACTTGGTTGATCTACGGGACGTAGCGCAGGCGGGAGTTATCGACGACATCATGCGTGTCAAGATCAGAGACGCGAAGTTCGTCATTGCAGACCTTACCCATGACAACAATGGCGCCTACTGGGAGGCCGGCTACGCGGAGGGTTTGGGGAAACCAGTGATCTACATCTGCGAGAAGGCGAAATTCGAGGAATCAAAAACTCACTTCGATGTCAATCATTGCACGACGGTCCCGTGGTCGGCGAACAACCCCGTTGGGGCTTGCGAAGAGCTAATAGCGGTACTCCGTCGGTCTCTGAATCTATAGCCGGACATGCCCGAGAGGCTCCTCCCTGCCGTGCGTAGCGAAGTCGAGGGCCGGTCAGCGCAGGTGGGTGCTACCATGAGGTAGCGGACCACTTCGCGGGCGGTGCTACGCGGCACCCTCTGAAAGCCGTCGCGTCTGCTCATCCAGCGTGTGGATCGTGTCCTGGATAGTGTCGACCTCTCGCTCGTCAAAATAAGGTTCGCCACACTGGCTGCAGACCCAGGCCGGTACTGCATCGAGCGCCAAGTGATAGCCGCTGCGCTCAATATGGAAGGACGCGGTCGAGCGTCTCATCGCTCCTTTGCAGTGAATGCAGTTCATGGTTTCTTCCTCGTTCGCAAGTCGCTCTCCCATTCATCCGGCGAAGGAAGATACGCTGTGATGACCGCGAGATAGTCTTCTTTGGGTGAGCAGACCACATGGATGTCTCGTCGCCCGTTTCTGCGGCCGTGTAACAGGCAACTGTGTCCCCGCGCATCTCCAGGATAGTCCTCAATCAGTTGGCCGTGCTCGACAACTTCCCGGACCTCGCTGGTTGTGATCATCCTCTCCGGCCGCGCCATCTGCCGCACCGGGTGGGGCAGGAAAAGCAACCGCTTTGTAGCGGCGCGTCTGACCTGCTCAACGATCCCTCTCTGAGCCACTGGTATGATTGTTAGCCGAGCGAAGTCAAGAGCGACTCAGGGCAGGTCGGTGCTGCCCATGAGGTAGCGGTCCACTTCCCGGGCGGCGCCACGGCCTTCGTGGATGGCCCAGACCACCAGGCTTTGGCCGCGGCGGGCGTCGCCGGCGGCGAACACGTTGTCCACGTTGGTGGCGTATTTGCCGTACTCGGCCTGGGCGTTGGAACGGGGGTCGCGATCGACGCCGAGTTGCGTGAGCACCTCGTCCTCGGGGCCGGAGAACCCCATGGCCAGGAGGATCAGGTCGGCAGGCCACTCCTTCTCCGACCCTTCAACCGGGCTGAAGGGTGCGCCGTTGGCAGGCTTCGCCCAGTCGAGATCAATGCTCTGGAGCGCCTTGACCCGCCCGTGTCCGTCGTCGATGAACTTTACCGTGTTGGTGTCGAAGCGCCTGGGATCATTGCCGAAGCGCGCCTTGCCCTCTTCCTGGCCGTAGTCCAGCTTGTAGACCACCGGCCACTGGGGCCACGGGTTGTTGGGCGCCCGCTCCGGCGGCGGCTTCGGTATCACGTCGAACTGCTGGAGGCTCGCGCATCCGTGGCGCAGGGCCGTTCCCACGCAGTCGGTGCCGGTGTCGCCGCCGCCCAGGACGATGGTGTGCTTGTCCTTGGCCGAAATGTAGTTGCCGTCCGCATGGCCCGAGTCCAGCAGGCTCTTGGTGTTGGCCTTGAGGAAGTCCATGGCAAAGTAGACGCCCTCCAGGTCGCGGCCCGGGGCGTTGCGCACGAAGTCGTTGGGCTTGGTGGCGCCGGTGCAGATCACCACCGCGTCGAACTCCCGCTGAAGGTCGGCGGCGGGCACATCCTTGCCGACTTCCACACCGGTGACGAACTCGACCCCCTCGGCCTCCATCTGGTGCAGCCGCCTCCCCACCACCTGCTCCTTGTCGAGCTTCATGTTGGGGATGCCGTACATCAACAGTCCGCCGGCCCGGTCCGACCGTTCGTACACCGTGACCTGGTGCCCGGCGCGGTTGAGCTGGGCCGCACAGGCCAGACCGGAGGGACCGGAACCGATGACCGCCACCCGCTTTCCGGTTCGTACCGCGGGCGGTTCGGGCTTGATCCAGCCCTCCTCGAAGCCCCGGTCGACGATGGCGCACTCGATGGTCTTGATGGTGACGGGATTGCTGTTGATGCCCAGGACGCACGACCCCTCGCAGGGTGCGGGACACACCCGGCCGGTGAACTCGGGGAAGTTGTTGGTCTTGTGCAACTGCGCCAGGGCTTCTTTCCAGTGGTCCCGGTAAACCAGATCGTTCCAGTCCGGTATGAGATTGTTCAGCGGGCAGCCCGAGGCGCCCGGGCCCCGCCCCATGGGCACACCCGTGTGGCAGAACGGAATGCCGCAATCCATGCAGCGGGCGCCCTGCTCCCGCAGCGCTTCCGCCGGCATGGGCAGGACAAACTCGTTCCAGTCCTTCAAACGTTCGAGGGGGGCACGGTAGGCCTGCTTGCCCCGCTCGTATTCCATGAATCCTGTTATTTTTCCCATGGTAGTCCGGAAACACGTCCCTAACCTGCAATCCTCAAAGCGTTGTCCCGAGCGACGCAACGACCCGGGCACGGGCGGGTTCAAGACCCGCCCCTACATCTTCTCATCGATCTCCAGAGGGTTGACTCCGTTGATCGGAGTCTACTTCAATCCGGCCGCCCCCCCGTTCAGGCCGAGGCGGACGCCGGCGTCCCCGCAGCCTGTGCCTGACGGGCGGCCAACTCCTGCAAGGCCCGACGGTAGTCCACCGGCATGACCTTCACGAACGATTCCCGCAGGTCCGACCAGTGGTCCAGCACGTATTCACCGCGGTCACTACCGGTATGTCGCACGTGGGCTTCGATCAGCCGCCGGACGTGCCCGATGTCCTCTTCATCGTCCAGCGGTTCCAGATCCACCATCTGCTGGTTGCACAGTCCGGGAAAGACACCCTCTTCATCCAGCACATAGGCGATGCCGCCGCTCATGCCCGCGGCGAAGTTGCGGCCCACGGGCCCGATCACCACCACGCGGCCGCCGGTCATGTACTCGCAACCGTGGTCGCCGATGCCCTCGATGACGGCCTCGGCGCCGCTGTTGCGGACGGCGAAACGCTCGCCGGCACAGCCGCGGAAGAAGGCCTGGCCGCCGGTGGCGCCGTAGAGGGCCACGTTGCCGATGATGACGTTCTCCGTCGGATTGAACGCCGCGTTCTCCGGCGGGTACACCGCCATGAGTCCGCCGGACAGGCCCTTGCCGGTATAGTCGTTGGACTCCCCTTCGAGGTGGAACGAGATACCCCGAGCCAGGAAGGCCCCGAAGCTCTGTCCCGCCGAACCGAAAAGGTCGACCCGAATGGTGTCTTGCGGCAATCCCTCCTCGCCGTAACGGCGTGACACCTCGCTGCTGAGCATGGCCCCGGCCGTGCGGTCGATATTGTTGATCTCATGGCGGATCGCCACGGGTTTCCCCTCTTCGAGGGCTTCCTTGGCCGATTCGATGAGACGCTGGTCGAGCTTTTTGTCCAAACCGTGGTCCTGAGGCTGACAACAGTACCGGGCCACCGAGGACGGCGCTTCCACCAGCGTGAGCATCCGGGAGAAATCCAGTCCCTGGGCCTTCCAGTGGTCGATGGCGGTTCGGGTGTCGATGCAGTCCGTGCGCCCGACCATCTCGTTGACGGTGCGGAAACCCAGATCGGCCATGATCTCCCGCACCTGCTCGGCGAGGAACATCATGAAGTTGATGACGTGCTCCGGCTTGCCGGTGAACATCTTCCGGAGCTCCGGGTCCTGGGTCGCCACGCCCACGGAGCAGGTATTGAGGTGGCATTTGCGGAGCATGATGCAGCCGCTGACGACCAGGGCGGTGGTGGCGAAACCGAACTCCTCGGCGCCCAGCAGGCAGGCGATGGCCACGTCCCTGCCGGTCTTGAGCTGCCCGTCCGTCTGCACCACGATACGGCCCCGCAGATCGTTCTGCACCAGCACCTGCTGGGTTTCGGCAACGCCCAACTCCCAGGGGATACCGGCGTGTTTCATGGAGGACTCCGGCGAGGCCCCCGTGCCGCCGTCGTAGCCGCTGATGAGCACCACGTCCGCCTTGCCCTTGGATACGCCGGCGGCCACGGTGCCGACCCCGACCTCGGCCACCAGCTTGACGTGGATGCGGGCCCGGTCGTTGGCGCACTTCAGATCGTGGATGAGCTGGGCCAGATCCTCGATGGAGTAGATGTCGTGATGGGGCGGCGGCGAGATGAGCCCCACCCCCGGCGTGGACTTGCGCACCCGGGCGATGGCCTCGAACACCTTGTGCCCGGGCAACTGTCCGCCCTCGCCGGGCTTGGCTCCCTGGGCCATCTTGATCTGCAGGTCGGTGGCGTTCACCAGATAGTTGCTGGTGACCCCGAACCGGCCGGACGCCACCTGCTTGATGGCGCTGTTGCGCCAGTCGCCGTTGGCGTCGGGATAGTAGCGGTCCGGATCTTCGCCGCCCTCGCCCGAATTGCTCCTGCCGCCGATGCGGTTCATGGCGATGGCCAGGTTCTCGTGGGCCTCCTTGCTGATGGAACCGTAGGACATGGCCCCGGTGGAGAACCGCTTGACGACGTCCAATGCCGGCTCGACCTCGTCGATGGGGATCGACGGCTGCATCGGCGTCAGCTCGAAGAGGCCCCGAAGCGTCCCGAGAAGCCGGGTCTGATCGTCGATCTGCTTCGTATAGTCCCGGAAGAGATCATAATCCCCGGTGCGCGTGGAGGTCTGGAGCAGCGCGATGGTGTGGGGGTTGAACAGGTGGTGCTCGCCGTCCTTGCGCCACTGATAGTAGCCGCCCACGTCCAGGGTGCCGTCGCTGGCCACCGCCCGCTCCGGATAGCCGTGATGGTGGTGCTGGCGATACTCGGTTTCGATCTCGTCGAGGCCGATGCCTTCGATACGGGAAGCGGTCCAGGTGAAGTACTTGTCGATCACCGACTGCTTCAGGCCGATGGCCTCGAAGATCTGCGCCCCGTGATAGGACTTGATGGTGGAGATGCCCATCTTGGACATGGTCTTCAACACACCCTTGCACAGGGCCTTGATCAGGTTGGCGCGAGCCTTTTCCCCGGCCAGGTCCGACCCGATCAGGTCGTCGCGGCACATCCACTCCACCGTCTCGAGGGTCAGGTAGGGATTCACCGCATTGGCGCCGTAGCCGATGAGCAGGCAGCAGTGCATCACCTCCCTGGGCTCGCCCGACTCCACCACGATGGCGGCGCTGGTCCGGAGCCCCTCCCGGATGAGGTAGTGGTGGACGGCCGCGGTGGCCAGCAGACTGGGAATGTGGATCCGGTCCGGGCCGACGCCCCGGTCGGACAGGATGAGCACGGTGGCGCCCCGTTCCTTGATGGCCCGGCCGGCCTCCGCGCACAGCGCATCCACGGCCTCCGCCAGCGCACCCGCGGAAGAGCTCCGCGGGAACACGGCCGGCAATGTCTCCGCCTTGAGTCCGGGCCGGTCCAGAGCCTGGATGCGGGCCAGCTCCTGGTTGGACAGTATCGGCCGCATCAGCCGGAGCTGACGGCAATGTTCCGGCGTCTCGGCAAAGAGGTCCAGCTCAGAGCCGATGGACGCCTGCAAGGCGGTCACCAGTTCCTCGCGGAGGGCGTCCAGCGGAGGATTGGTCACCTGTGCGAAGAGCTGCTTGAAGTAGTGGAAAAGCAACTGCGGCTTGTCGGACAGCACTGCCAGCGGGGCGTCGTTGCCCATGGAGCCGATGGGTTCTTCTCCCTGGGCCGCCATGGGTCCGACGAGAATCTTCAGCTCTTCGCTGGTGTAACCGAAGGCCCGCTGGCGCTCCGCGAGGGTCTCCATATCGAGCCGCGGCACGTCCTCCGGCTCGGGCAGGTCCTCCAGCGTCACCATTTGTTCCGAAAGCCACCGGCGATAGGGCCGGCGCGTGCTGATCTCGTGCTTGATCTCGTCGTCGGCGATAATGCGGCCCTCAAGCGTATCGATCAGGAACAGGCGTCCCGGCTGCAACCGGCCCCGGGTCAGAATGCGTTCCGCGGGGATGTCGAGCACCCCTGCTTCCGAGGCGCCCACGATGAAGTCATCCTTCGTGACCACGTAACGGAAGGGCCGCAGGCCGTTGCGGTCCAGCGTGGTGCACACCCGGTCGCCGTCACAGGCGGCGATCAGGGCGGGGCCGTCCCACGGCTCCATGAGGCAGGCGTGATAGGCATAGAACGCCTTCTTCTCATCGGACATGGTCTCGTGGTTCTCCCACGCCTCGGGAATCATCATCATCAGGGCGTGGGGTAACGAACGGCCGGTGGCCACCAGCAGCTCCAGCGCGTTGTCGAATCCGGCGGTGTCGCTGGCCCCTTCCCGGATGATCGGCCTCAGCTTGGCCATATCGTCCCCGAACAGGGACGATGAGAACAACGGCTCGCGGGCTCGCATCCAATTCTGGTTGCCCCGGATCGTGTTGATCTCGCCGTTGTGGCACAGCATGCGGTACGGGTGGGCCAACCGCCACGAGCCCAGCGTGTTGGTGCTGTACCGGGAGTGGACCAGGGCCAGCGCCGAGATGATCGATTCGTCGGAGAGGTCCCGGTAGAACGAATCCAGTTGATCGGCCCGCAACAGGCCCTTGTACACGATGGTCTTGCTGGACAGGCTGGAGACGTAGAAATCGTCCCGAACCTCGGAGGCGAGGCCGGCGTCCACGGCGTTCTCGATGACCTTGCGGATGATGTACAGCTTGCGCTCGAACTGGTCCTGGCCGGCCGTCGCCTGGCCACGGCCGATGAAGCATTGCCGGATCAGCGGCGCCACCTGGCTGGCCACTTCTCCGGCCTGGGTGAAGTCCACCGGCACGTCGCGCCACCCCAGGAATTCCTGGCCCTCGTCCCGGACGGTTTTCTCGATCAGCCGTTCACACCACCGATGCTGTTCCGTCTCCCGTGGCAGAAAGACCATGCCGACGCCGTAGCTGCCCGGATCCGGCAAGGATACGCCCATCAACCTGCAATGCTGGTGGAAGAAGGCATGGGGAATCTGAAACAGGATGCCGGCGCCGTCACCCGTGTGAGGGTCGCATCCGCAGGCCCCGCGATGCTCGAGGTTGATCAGGACGTTGACGGCGTTGCGGATAATGTCGTGGGACTTCCGGCCATCGAGGTTGGCCACCACGCCCACGCCGCACGCGTCGTGTTCATAGGCCGGGTCATAGAGTCCTTGATATTTCTTCATGTCGAACCGCCCTCTGCAAAACGGCTCGCGCCGGTCTTGCCGGTATTCGGAACAAGCCGGAATACCATAAAAAACACCGCCATCAAATAGACCGGTTTCAGTGAGACCGGTTTCAGTGGCTAACATGCTTTTGTCAAGGAAACGATGCGCGGTCTGCCGGCTACGGGGGCGGTGGGCTCGTTCCGCCGATCTCGAACAGTCTATCAACGTATGGACATTTCCGCCACGGCCGCGACACCCTTTCCGGACCGGTCGGTCGCTGCCCCTCGGTTCCGAAATCACGGCGGGTTCGGTATAGAACTTCGGTATACAAGCATGACACCTCAACTCAATCCTGGAGCACTACCAATGAAATACGTGGGCCGATCGGTACGCAGCCTCGATGCGGATGAAAAAGTCACCGGAACCGCCGTCTACACCGCGGACCTCACGGTCCCGGGGATGAAGTTCGCCAAACTCATCTGTAGTCCCTACGCGCACGCGCGCATTGACGGGTTCGACCTCGAAGCCGCGCGCAAGGTCGAGGGCGTGCACACCATCGTGACCCACGACACCCTGGATCGCAGCCGGCTCGGGTGCATTCGGGCCATCAAGCCGTACGGCCAGGCGGTGAAGGACCGCCCGGTGCTGGCGCACCAGAAAGTGCGGTTCCAGGGCGAGCCGGTGGCCATCGTGGTGGCCGACAGCGAAACCGCGGCCGCCGAGGCCGTGGCGCGGATACAGGTCCACTATACGCCGCTGCCCCAGGTGGCGGAGATGAAGTCGGCCCTCGAGGGAGGCACCCTGGTACACGACGCCGACGCCGCCTACGACCGCGTGGGCGCCGACGACTTCGAATACGACTACGGTCACAACAGTTGCGGCGGCACCCACTTCGTTCAGGGGGACCCCGAGCAGGCGTTTCGCGAGAGCGCCCACGTCATCGAGGACCGGTTCTCCTTTCCCTCGCTGTTCCACTATCCCATGGAGCCCCACTGCGCCGTCGCCATGGTCGACGACAAGTCCGTCACCGTGCACACCTCCTCACAGGCCCCCTTTCCCGTACGCGACGAGTTGGCCCGCATGTTCGGCCTGGAGAACGAACAGGTGACGGTAAAGGTCCCCTATGTCGGCGGCGGTTTCGGCTCCAAGGGCCACATCAGCGTGGAACACCTTGCCGTGCTGGCGTCCGCTGCCTCGGGGGTGCCGGTGCAGCTTCGCCTGTCCATGGAAGAGACCGCGTTCACCGCCCGGCGCCACCCGGCGGAGATCGAGATGCGGACCGGACTTCGTGAGGACGGCACCCTGCTCTGCCGCGAAACGAAGATCCATCTCGACACCGGCGCCTATGCCGACTTCGGCATCCAGGTGACCCGCAAGGCGGCTTTCCGTTCCGTGGGACCCTACCGCGTGGCCCACGCGAGGGCCGACTGCTACTCGGTCTACACCAACAAGGTGCCCGCCGGCGCTTTCCGCGGCATCGGCAGCGTGCAACTCGGCTGGGCCGGCGAGGCGCACACGGACCACATCTGCGCCGAGCTCGGTTACGACCCCATCGAGTTCCGGCTGAAGAACCTGCTGCGCTCCGGTGAAAAATACGCCCTCGGCGGCCCGCCGCTCGACGGCGACCCGCACGCGACACTGAAGGCCTGTCTGGAGCGCTTCGAGCACACCCGGCGGACGCAGGCCCTCGAGTCCCTGGCCCGGGACGGGGAGAAGGTTGGCACCGGCATCGCCTGCGCCATCAAGGACCTGTCCACCACCCAGTACAATGCCCGGATCGTTTTCAACGACGACGCCACCTTCACCGTCTACGCCAATGCTCCGGAGATCGGCGGCGGCGCCAAGACGGTATTGGCCCAGACGGCCGCGGAGGTGCTCTCCGTGGACATCGACAGCATCGCCATCGCACCCTACGACACCAGCAACACGCCGGGAGCCTCCGGTGTCTACGGCAGCCGTATCACCGTGCTCATGGGCAACGCGGTGCAACGGGCATCCGAGGAGTTGCGGGAGCTGCTGCTGGAAAAGGCCGCGGCCCTGTCCGACCGGGACCTCCAGAGCTTGTCCCTGGAGGACGGGACGTTCGCGAGCCAGGGAGAGCCGGTGCTGAGCCTGGAGGAACTGGCCGAGGGGACCACCGGCACGCTGGTGGGACGGGGCATGGACAAAGCGCTCACCCGGGAGCGCATCGACATACGTACCTGGGAGATCAATGCCGGCATTGCGGTGGTGGCGGTGGATCCCGAGTCGGGCAAGGTACGCTGCCTCGGCTATGTCTCCGCGGCCGACGTCGGACAAGCCATACATCCGCTTCGATGCGAAGGGCAGGAGCAGGGTTCGGTCATGTTCGGCATGGGCAACACCCTCACCGAGGAACAGGTGTTCGACGGCGCGCTGCTGCTCAACCCCAGCGCCATCGACTATGCGCTGCCCCGGTTCAAGAACCTGCCGCCGGTGTTCGATTCCATACTGATCGAGAACCGGGACGGCCCCGGCCCCTTCGGCAGCAAGGGCATGGCCGAGGGCGGCCTCGCCCCGGTGGCGCCGGCCATTGCGGCCGCGCTACGGCAGGCCGTGGGAGTGGTGGTTCACGACCTCCCCATGAGCCCCGAGCGGGTGTATCGGCTGATGGAGGCCGGCGGTTGATGGACGCAGCGACGGACATTGAGTCGCAGGTCGTATCCACGCTCCACGAACTCGGCATTCCGTACGAGTTGATTCCCATCGACCCGGACTTTGCGGATACGGCAGCGTTCTGCGAGAAGTACGGCTATCCGCTGGAGGCGAGCGGCAACACGATCATCGTGGCGTCCAAACGCGGCGAGAAGAAATACTCCGCCTGCATCGTACAGGCTTCCGCGCGACTCGACGTGAACAGGACCGTCAAACGGTTGATGGGGGTGTCGAGGGCGTCGTTCGCGTCCGCCGAAGAGACGATGGAGTTGACGGGAATGATGATCGGCGGGGTCACGGCGTTTGCGCTGCCTCGCGACCTGCCGGTCTATGCGGACCAGAAGTTGCTGTTGCAGGAGTATGTCGTCCTCGGTTCGGGCAGTCGCTCATCCAAGATAAAGGTCGCGCCCGAGGATATCGGCAAGATATCCGGCGCCCGATTCATCGACGGTTTGTCGGTGTCGTAGGGGCGGCTTTCAAACCCGCCCGTGCCCGCACCGCGCGAGGAAGATTAACGCTGCCGGAGCCGCTACCGTTTGGCGTTCGCACAAAGAACCGGTAAACTCCTGAAATGGCTCAACCAAGAACCACGTTCGCCAAACGGCAGCGGGAACGCGCGAAACAGGAAAAGAAGGAGGAGAAGGCCAAACGGCGCGCCGAACGCCGGGAAGCCCGACAAGACCGCGAGCCGGACAGCAGCGATGTCGATCCCGACATCGCTGACATCGTCCCTGGTCCGCAACCCCCGATCGACGACCTGTAAGTCCTGCGTCAGCCATGGCCCATCCCGTCTCCGCTCCACTATCGGTCATCGCCGGTAGCGGCGTGTCGAGTCGTGGCGGTCGGAGCCTACCTACCGTTTGACACCGGCGCCGTATCGAGCTAGAGTCCCTAGTCAAACTGTGTTCCAGCCTAATCTTCCCAGCGAAGCCCTCGTCTCAAGCAAAAATCCAGCACGTGCTGTGAAGGACGCATGTTCTTGCGCGATGTGGCGATCCGATTCCCAGGGTCGAACAGACTGGTTTCTTTTGTTTCATCCATAGGAGAAAGAACATGAGCCAGAAATTGTACGTGGGCGGATTGCCGTATTCGGTGACCGACACACAACTTGAAGAGATCTTCGCCGAGCACGGCACGGTAGAGTCCGCAAGAGTCATCTCGGACAAGTTTACCTCTCAGTCGCGGGGCTTCGGTTTCGTGGAAATGAGCTCGGGTGACGACGGCCAGAAGGCCATCGACGCCCTCAATGGAAAAGAACTCCAGGGCCGTACGCTGACCGTTAACGAGGCCCGCCCGCAAGAGAACAGGGGCGGCGGTGGCGGCGGCGGCTTCGGCAGGGGGCCCGGTGGTGGCGGTGGTGGTGGTGGTGGCGGCGGTAACAGACGGTCGGGTGGAGGCGGCAGACCGAGCCGCTGGTAACAGAACCCCTCCAAACACCAAGGATGCAACTTGGCGGTCCCGGTCCGGTGACGGGGCGGCGGCCGCCAAGTTTTTAAAGTTTTCAAAAACCCGGAATCCAGGCTGAAGCCGTGCACTATCATCAGTGAACGGTTCCTCCCCAGGATCAACTTCCCACACAAAAAGAAATCCTTTATGTCAACAAAAGACGCCCCATCCTTCGAAAAATACGGTTTGTCCGATCCCCTGCTCAAGGACCTCGCCAGGATCGGTTTCGCCACCCCCACACCCATACAGGAAAAGGCCCTGCCCCCGGCCCTCGAAGGCCGCGACATCCTCGGCTGCGCACAGACCGGCACCGGCAAGACCGCTGCCTTCGTGATCCCCATGGTGGAGCGGCTCGCCGGCTCGCCCGAAGGGCCGCCACGGGGACTGATTCTGGCCCCCACTCGGGAGCTGGCGTACCAGATTCAGGAAACCGTCGACCAACTCGGCCGCTCGTCGCGGGTCTATGCTACCACGGTGGTGGGCGGCGCCGACGTGCAGGCACAGTTACGCGGCCTCAAGCAGCACCCGGAGATCATCGTGGCCACGCCCGGCCGGCTGCTAGACCTCATGTGGGACGGCCACATCGACCTGAGAGAGGTGGAGGTGGTGGTGCTGGACGAAGCTGACCGCATGCTCGACATGGGATTCGCGGATCAACTGAACCAGATCATCGACGCGCTCCCGCCCGGACGCCAGAGCTTCCTCTATTCGGCAACGCTGCCCACGGACCTGGAGGAGCTGGCGCGCATGTCCTTGCAGGACCCGTTTCACGCCGTCGTGGCCAAGTCGGCCACTCCCGCGGATGGTATCACCCACATGCTCCACGACACCACGCCGGGGGCCAAGACGTCGCTCTTGCTCTCCCTCCTGCTCAAGGACGTCCATGAATCGGTCCTGGTCTTCACCCGCACCAAGAACCGCGCGGACCTCATCGGCGAGACTCTGCGGCAGAGCGGTCATCGGGCCGCGGCGATCCACGGCAACCTGTCGCTGGAGCGGCGCCGGGCCGCCCTGGAAGGATTCCGGCGGGGCCGCTACCGGATCCTCGTGGCCACGGACATCGCCGCCCGAGGCCTGGATATCGACAACATCGGCCACGTGATCAACTACGACCTCCCCTACACGCCCGAAGACTACGTGCACCGCATCGGCCGCACCGCCCGGATGGCGGCAGTGGGCCGGGCCACGAGCTTCGCCACCGCGGCTGACACCCAGTCGGTGCGGGCCATCGAGACGATCCTGGGACAGTCCATCCCGCGGCCGTCCAGTGGACAGACCGACAAGAAGCGGCTCGCCCGCAATGGGAGCCCGGAAGCCCCCGAAGCCAAGCGGACGCGGCCGGCCGGCAACCGCCGGCGCCCCCGGAAACACACCGGCCAGCCGGGCGTGCGGGCCGAGCACCGTACGGAACCGGCCGCCATACTGGCCGCGCCGGTCACCGATCAGCCCTGATGCCGTGTCCCGAAGACAGGGCAACACCCTCTCCCCCGGGAGGGGGTGGCCTCGTTCCGTCCCAAATTCAACCCCTCTCCCTCTGGGAGAGGGTGGCCGAAGGCCGGCTGGACCCGTCCCAAACTCAACCCCTCTCCCTTTGGGAGAGGGTGGCCGAAGGCCGGGTGAGGGCGCCACAATAACCCTGCCTCTCCCATTCCGTGCCGTTGGCGACGGGCTGCCTGAACCGGGCGCCCTCACCCCGACCCTCTCCCAAAGGGAGAGGGAGTCGGAGGGTTGTGAAACGAACCTCTGCGAAGAGTCATCGTAGGATATAAACGCAACACGAGCGAGGAAAGTCGATGGAACACTCCGCATTGCCCATCAACGTCACCGTAAACGGCAAGACGCGCGCAGTTCAGGTCGAACCGCGATTGCTGCTGGTCCACTTCCTTCGCGAAAACCTCGGACTCACCGGCACCCACGTGGGCTGTGACACCAGCCAGTGCGGCGCGTGCACCGTGCACCTGAACGGCGTGGCGGTAAAGTCCTGCACGGTGCTGGCGGTGCAGGCCGACGGCGCGGAGATCACCACCATCGAGGGGATGGCGGACGGTTCCACCCTGCATCCCGTGCAGGCGGCGTTCCAGGAACAGCACGGGCTCCAGTGCGGATACTGCACGCCCGGTATGGTCATGACCGCGGCCCACCTGCTGGAGACCAATCCCGATCCCGACGACGACGCCATCAAGCATGCCCTCGAAGGCAACCTTTGCCGCTGTACGGGCTATATCAACATCGTCAACGCCATCCGTTGGGCCGCCCAGCAAATGAGGGGACAGCATGCATCCAGCTAGCTTCGGATACCAGGCGCCAGCCTCCCTCGAGGAAGCGTTCGGCCTGCTGCAGGAACACGGCGAGGACGGCAAGCTGCTGGCCGGGGGGCACAGCCTCATCCCGGCCATGAAGCTCCGGCTGACCCAGCCCGAGGTCCTGATCGACCTCCGACGCATCCCCGGCCTGAGCGGCATCCGGGTGGACGGCGAGAACCTGGTCATCGGCGCGCTCACGACCCATACCGAGGTGGCCACGTCGGAACCCGTGCGCGGGCTGCTGCCCGGGCTGGCCGACACCGCCGCGGTGATCGGCGACCTGCAGGTGCGGAACCGGGGCACCATGGGCGGCAGCGTCGCCCATGCCGACCCGGCCGCGGACCTGCCGGTGACCCTTACGGCCCTTGGCGCGTCGTTCGTGTTGGCCTCGTCCGCGGGCGAGCGCACGGTGCCGGCGGACGACTTCTTCGTGGATTTCTTCACCACCGCCCTGGAGCCCCATGAGATCCTGACGGCCATACGCATCCCGTTGCCGCCCTCCCCTGTCAGGACGAGCTACGCCAAGCTGCCGCACCCGGCATCCGGCTACGTGGTGGTAAGCGCCGCGGCGGCACTGTCGGTGGACGAGACCGGCGCCTGCACCGGGGCGCGGCTGGTCCTGGGCGGCGTGGCCGGCACGCCGCACCGAGCCACGGCAGCGGAAAATGCCCTGGCGGGGCAGGCACTGACGCCGGACGTCATGGCGGCGGCGGCCGCGCGGGCCGCGGACGGCATCGATCCGCACGCGGATTCCTACGCCGACGAAGAATACAAGCGCCACATGGCCGTGGTCTACGCCCGGCGCGCCATCAAAGCCGCGGCGGCACGGGTATAGACGTTCCGTATTCGGCTTTCAGGTGTCGCCGTCACCCGCGGCCCGAACCTTCGAGGACGATCCATGAGTACAGAGCAAAGCAGCCCGACGAACCTTATCGGCGCTTCCATCCGGCGGGTCGAGGACCCGCCCCTGCTCACCGGCCAGGGATGCTACGTGGACGACGTGAAGCTGCCGGGCATCCTGCACGTGGCGATTCACCGGAGCACGCACCCCCACGCCCGGCTCCTGTCCATCGATACAACCGAAGCCGCGGCCATGGCCGGCGTGGAATGCGTGCTCACGGGCGACGACATCGGGAGCCTGGCTCTCCAGACACCCATGGTGGCGCCGGGCATGAACATGCCGGATCATCCGGTGCTGGCCCGGGGCGCGGTCCACGCGGTGGGGGCGCCCATAGCGGCGGTGGTGGCGGAGAGCCGCGCCGTGGCCGAGGACGCGGCCGCGTCCATTCAGGTGACTTATGAACCCCTCCCCGTTGTCACCGACGCCGAGGCCGCCCTGGAAGACGGCGCGCCGCTGGCCCACGAAGAGCTCGGCACCAACCACTGCTATTCCATGAAGAGAGAGGGAGGCGACGTCGACAAGGCGTTCGCCGAAGCGGACCATATCTGCCGCCTGCACATGAAGAGCCCCCGGGTGGTGGCCATGTCGATGGAGGCACGGGGTGTGCTGGCGAATCCCGAGCCGGCCCGGAACGAGCTCACCGTATGGCTCTCGACCCAGGGACCGCACCGGGCCCGGGTCGACCTGGCCGACTCGCTGGGGTTCCCCGAGAACCGCATCCGGGTCATCGCGCCGGACGTGGGCGGAGGCTTCGGCAGCAAGGGCTGCCTCTACCGCGAGGACGTCCTGGTCTGCCATCTGGCGCAGAAGCTGGGGAGGCCGGTCAAGTGGATGGCCACCCGCAGCGAGGACTTTCTCACCACCTGCCAGGGACGCGATCAGGCCATGACCTCGGAGCTGGCCCTGAGCAAGGACGGCAAGATGCTCGGCCTGAAGGTGCGGGTGGTGGCCAACCTCGGCGCCTACCTGCACTCGGTCACGGCCGGACCGCCCCAGCGCATGCTGGTCATGGCCCCCGGCTGCTACCAGATTCAGGACGTGCGGGTGGAGATCGTCGGGGCCTTTACCAACACCGTGCCCACCGGACCGTACCGCGGCGCCGGCCGGCCCGAATCGGTGCTCAACATCGAGCGGCTGGCGGACAAGGCCGCCCGGGACCTGGGCATGGACCCCCTGGAGCTTCGCCGCAAGAACTTCATCCAGCCGGACCAGTTCCCCTACCGCACCGGCGTGGGGGTGGAATACGACTCCGGCGATTACGAGAAATCCCTTGCCGAGGCCCTGCGGCTGTCGGACTACGATCAGATCATTCGCGCCCGCGACGAGGCCCGTACCCGTGGCGAGCTCGTGGGGGTGGGCATCTCCACCTTCACCGAGCCCAGCGGCGGCGCCGGCTTCGAAAGCGGCACCGTGCGGGTGGAACGGACCGGCGAGATCACGGTGCTGACGGGTGCCAGCTCCCACGGGCAGGGACACGAGACCGTGTTCGCTCAGGTAGTGGCCGAGAAGCTCGGGGTGACCATGGACCGCGTGGTGGTGCGCCACGGCGACACCAACGCGATCCAGCAGGGCACCGGCACCTTCGGGAGCCGCAGCGCCGTCATGGGCGGCGGCGCCCTGGGTCTGGCCACCGAACGCCTCGTCAACAAGGCAAAAGCCATTGCCGCCAACCTGCTGGAAGCGTCGCCGGACGATGTGGTTCAGACCGAGGGCGGCTTCGCCGTGGCCGGCGTGCCGGAACGGAGCGTGGACTGGCGCCGCCTGGCCGGCGCTGCCTACGGCAAGGGGACCCCAGCCGGAATGGAACCCGGTCTCCAGGAAACCGCCTTCTTCGATCCCAACCGCGAAGCCTGGGGCTTCGGCGCCCACATAGCGCTGGTGCGCATCGATGCCGAGACCGGCGAGCTGACGCTGGAGAAACTGGTGCTGGTGGACGACATCGGCGTCGTACTGAACCCCATGATCGTCGAAGCCCAGGTCCACGGCGGCCTGGCCCAGGGCCTCGGCGAGGCATTGTGCGAGCACATGGTCTTCGACGAGAACGGACAGCCCCGCACCGGCACCCTGATGGACTACGCCGTGCCGCGCGCCAGCACCATGCCACCCCTGGTGGTGGGCGAAACCGAAACCCCGAACCCCTTCAACCCCCTGGGCGTCAAGGGTGTAGGCGAAGCCGGCACCAACGGCGCCCCCCCGGCCGTGGCCAACGCCGTCATGGACGCCCTGTCACCCCTGGGCATCGACCACGTCGACATGCCCTACACCGCCCCCAAGCTGTGGCGGGCGATCCGAGAAGCACAGCAGGGTTAGCGGTTAGGCTCCTGCCCCGCAGGCACCCGACATCCGATGTAGGGGCGGGTTTCAAACCCGCCCGCGTCCGGATCGCGCTGTCGCTCGATACCAGCCTCTGGAATCCCCCGCTCACGGAAATCGAACCAACGATGTGAGCAGAATGAAGAGAGCCGACATCATCGCTCGCCGCCGCAAGTTCGTCATTCCCGGCTACGGGTACAAGACGCTCGCCGATGTCGGTTTTGACGGAAAATGGGTCACGCCCTACCAGAAGATATCGAACAGCAAGACAGGCCCTTTGCTGGTTGCCAAGGACTGGCTGGACTGGCCGTCTGTCGACGGGCATCGTGACGTGTTGAAGCAAAAGGGCTACCTGCCGCATATGCGCTTCAACCAAGTCGTGGACCTCGCCTTGGAGAAGGCTGGGCTGAAGCGCAACGACATTTATGTCACGCAAGCGTTTCACCTGCTGCCGCAAGGGCGGTCGGAGCCGATTCCGCGACGACACATCGACGAATCCTTCGACAGAATCACCCGGCACGAAGTCGATGGCCGAACGGTCATCGCCCTCGGCGAGCCGGCCGCTGCTGCTTGTCGTCGCGCCGGCGTCGAGTGTATCGAGTGTATCCATCCAAGCGCTCGCGGGAAGACCGTCAAGTCCAAGGCGGAAGAGCTGGCCGAGGCGCTGGTGGCCAAATTGGCGCGGACCAAGGAAACGCGAAAGATGGAAATATCTGAGAACCAGGAAGGTAGCGAAGCAGTGATGTACGATTACGATACGTTGCGGGAGCTTCTGGCCCAGGACGATGGGTTTTTGGTAGATGCAGCGATGGAAAAGCTCCACTACAACGAGGCGCAAGTCCGTGGCATGATTGATCGCCTGCGTGCCAAGGGTGTGGGTATCACCAACATCGGCTATCGTCGTTTCCAGTTGGGTGGCCCCGGCACGAGGCCCCGGAATCGTTGACGCCGGTTACGATCATATATGATTGTCTTTGGTCGTGGGCGACAAGGGCCGTTGCTGCCCGAGGACGAGGGGAGCTTGGCCGACTCGAACGGAGGGCAAGGGCTATGAAGGCGGCGATCATTGTCGTTGCGTTTTTACTGGCATCCACCACAGACGCGACAACGGGCGAAACGACCGTTGGGAGGTGGTGCGACCGTGCCTTTCCCGCCGTTATGACCATTTCATTACTGATCGTGGCAAGGCGGTGCTCGAGTGGCAATTCCGGGACGGCTCCTCACATTTGGACAAGCTACGGGAGGCGGCCGGCAGCATCTACGAGAGGGTTGGAAGTCGCTATGGGAGCAAGTTCAGAATCGTTCCCAACACTGGCAATCTCCAATTGCTAGACAAGGACGGTTTCATCAGAGTTGCCGACCGCTTGGAGAACACGCCCCAGCGTGGCGAAGGCTTATACTAGCCACGTGCCGCCGGAGATCGCTTTCCGCCTCGGCACCCAACTCACATAAGGACGCCTCGCTGCGTGACGAGGAATATTCATGCCGTTACTGAAGCGGAATTCGACCAAGCCAAGACGCAGGCGCTCGCAGAGCGTGAGCCCGGCTGCGTCCGGTCCGCGCGGTACAACCGGCGCCGGCAGCGCGTGATCGTGCAGCTAAGCACCGGAGTCGAGGTGACGTTTCCCGTAACGCTGGCGGAAGGGCTGGCTGGCGCCTCGCCCGAGGATCTGGCGGAGATCGAAATCAGCCCGACTGGGCTGGGGCTGTGCTGGCCGCGACTCGATGCCGATCTCTATGTCCCGGCGCTGCTGAAGGGGGTCTTTGGCTCCCGGAGCTGGATGGCGTCGCATATGGGTACGGCCGGCGGCAAAAGCCGCTCATCGGCCAAGACCGCGGCTGCAAGGGAAAACGGCCGCAAAGGTGAGCGCGCGCGCCGTACGGCTGACGGCTAGGATCCTGCGCCGCAGGCCCCCAACATCCGATGTAGGGGCGGGTTTCGAACCCGCCCGCGCCCTGCTGTCCGCCGATGGGCTGTTGTCCTGTCTCGAACTACACTTGCGTGGCACCCTGACACGGCGAGTTTGAAACATTTGAAGCCCGCCCCTACGGGTCATCGTCCTTGCCGTGGACAGAAACGCCCCGGCATCTTCATGACGGCATTCATGCGACAGGACAGCTTTTCCTGGGGCGCGCACTCCCAGGAGCGTGCGTCGACACTTTCCAAGCCCAAGGAACACCGCTATTGCTCAATAACCGACATCCGTTTGAAATGGCCCCCGACGTTGAAGAAAATACGGTACGGGTCCGTTTCCGCCGCCTTGGCCTTGTCGACTTCCTCTGACCGAAGGTACTCGCCGAAGAAGACGCGAAACTTGGTGCCATGCTCGCCCCGAAGCTCGTCCTCGTAAGAAAATGCGAACCCGTTGAAGATCACACGGCTACGGTCACCTCGGGCGTAGGTAGCAACTACGCACTCGTCCCCGGGCTTGAGGTGGCGAAGTAGCGTTGCATGTCGGCCAGTACACCGCAAGTCGTAAAATGCTTTGGGGCCATGGAGCTTGGCATGATCGCGTCGACCGCAGTTGTTCAAGAAAATTCGCATATCATCACCACATGGGAGGAATTAGGCCTATGCCTTGATCCCCGGTTCCACGACCTTTCTTTTCATCTCCTGCATGTAAACCTTTCTCCCGTGTCTCCCTAGGCGTCACGCATGGCCTTGCGGTAGGACCTGTTGATTATGTCTTGTATGGTTTCGTTCAGTTGCAGTTTTATCTTCTTGAGTTCCTTGACATTTTCGTCTTGTAGAGCTGTGCACGGTACTTCGCCACAAGTTGCTTGACATGCCAAAGCGCAACGTCGGATTCCTGCAGTAACCTGAAATACTCATTTAGGTACTTTTCTGATTGAACACAGATGCTCTCGTCTCTACGTGTACCGTCGTAGGGACATCCTTGAAGACGCAACTTGTGCGATTTGCCCAGTGAAGATTGCGCCCTTTCGAAGAGTTCCTGGTACTCTGCATAGAGGCTCGTCTTCTTGGCTGCCGCCCAAGCAGTCTCGTCGGCCTTGGTGTAGACCTTCTTGCTCAATCGCTGGAGTGCGATCTCAAACTCCATGCGCTTGATCATCCTGTCCTCGGTTATGTCATCGTTAGCGATAGCCCAAGGGGAGACTGTCGCCACCGCTGCTGCGAGAAACACTGCCATGATTCCGTTTCTCATAGTCCCTCCTTTGGTTGTGGGCAGCAGGGGCCGTTGTTGCCTAAAGACGAGAGGTGGGACGTTGCTGAACCTTGGCTGCCGCGACCTTGTCGCCTCACCAAAGACGTCGCTCGGTCTGACGGTCGAACAGCCTGTCGGCGGAGATCAGATCCATGTCTTCCAGGTGTGCCTGAGCCAGCAGGATTCTGTCCCAGGGGTCGCCGTGGTCCCAATCAAGCCGCGCCGCATGGACGAGATGCAGGGACGTGAGGGGGACTTCACGCAAGTCGGACGACCTCGCGGCTTCGGGAAGATACATGGCTGCCGCCGGCATGCGGCCCCGGCTCGCCTTGAACGCGATCTCATAAAGGCTCACCGGGCTGTAGAAGAGGTCGTTGTCGTCGTTCAAAATGTGCGCTTGAGCGTTGGCGGACAATTGCGACGAACCGTAGATGGCCCACAACAAGGTGTGACTGTCGAGAAGAAGTCGCACGAAGAACTAATCCAAACCTATCGCTTGGCGATGCCAAGAGCGTCCGTGAGCCCACCCTCCAAGGCTGCCTGATCGGCCGGCGACAGCGGCTCTTCGAACGCCTCCATGAGCGCATCAGCAGCCTCTTGGCCTACAAGCTCCTTGAGGACGCCCAGTCTCCGCCGCCTTTTCGGCCGTAGCCCAACGAGCTTGGCCACCGGCTCGCGCCCACGGGCGATGACGACTTCCTCGCCGCGTTCGACGCGACTGATCATTTCCGCGAGCCGTGCGCGGAACTCGCTTACGGTGACGGGTTCAGCAATCCGTGTTGCTTCACTGTGCGACTTGGCGTCATCCATGATCGTTGCTCCACTGGGACAATTTCATGGTCGACTCTATCAGGAATCACCTTCGATGTACAACTGATGTACAGGCTACACCAGGTGAGGTGGAGCGCAGGTGCCCATCCTCCCACCCCTGTATCCCGGGTCAAGCCCGTGATGACTGGGAGGGTGTTCGTGACGGGAGGGTACCCGTAAATGACGGGAGTTGCGCCTCGGCCGGCTGTTTCCCGGTAGTGACGATTCAGCGGCGGCGTTGGTCACACCCCGCCGAACCCCTGGTCCTGGGCTTCGCCTACCAACCAGGGATCGTTGATCTCGGTGGTGGGCGGCTCGCCCTGGAGCACGCGCGCCACTTCCCTGGCGGCGTGGGTCTGGCAGTCCACGTAGGACTCGTTGGAGTTGGCGGCGGTGTGGCAGGTGACGATGACGTTGGACAGTGTCAGGATCGGATGATCGGCGGGCATGGGCTCGGGGTCGGTGACGTCGAGGGCCGCGCCGGCGATCTGGTTGGTGGTGAGCGCTTCGTAGAGGGCGTCGGTGTCCACCAGGCCGCCCCGGGCGCAGTTGATGAGATAGGCCGTTTTCTTCATGGCCGCGAACTGGTCCTTGCTGAACATGTGGCGGGTGGCCGGCACCAGCGGCGCGTGCAGGCTGATGACGTCCGAGGTGCGCACCAACTCGTCCAAAGAAACCAGCTTGACGCCCATGGCCTCGATGATGACGGGGGCCACGTAGGGGTCCACGGCCTGGACGTTCATCTTCATGCCCTGGGCCCGGGGCGCCACCTGGCGCCCCACGTGCCCGAGTCCGACAATGCCAAGAGTCTGTCCGGCAATGCGAGCCACCGGGCCGCGGTAGGTATGCAACTCGGCCGTGTGGCGGCGCCAGTGGCCTTCGCGCACGTACTGGTTCATGCGCACGAGCTTGCGGGATATGGCGATCATGAGACCGATCATCTGCTCCGACACTTCGATGGAGTTGCAGCCGGCGGCGTTGCACACGGCGATGCCGTGCTCCTTGGCCGCGGCCAGGTCCAGCCGGTCCACGCCCACGCCGGTGCGGCACACCACCTTGCAGCGGTCGAGCTTCGAGATGATCTCGCGGGTGAGCGGGAGGGCGCCGTGGAAGATCATGCCGTCGGCGCCACGCCCCGCCTCCGCCAGCTCCTCATCGTTGGTGGGCTTGGCGAGTACCAGCTCCGCGTCGGCCTCATCAAGGATGGGCTTGATGAGGTCGATGGGAACGTCGTTGCTGCCGCAATAGACGACGCGGAACTTGGCCACCCCTACGCTCCCAGCCCGAACATCTGCGCCGGATTGTCCCACAGGATCTTGCGGCGGGTCTCCTGCGACAGCTTGTCGTTGGCGCTCAGGGCGCCCACGGTGAGATCCGGCCACTTGTCGATGCAGTCGCTGTGGGGATAGTCCGTGGCCATGGTCAGGCGATCGTTGCCCAGATGCTCGACGAAGCTCGGCACCAGCTCTTCCCCGGCCTCGCAACTCACCCAGCACTGGCGGTGAAAGTAGAAGCTGGGCTTTTCCGGCGTGGTCTTGGCCGACCCATGGGACTCGTGCTCCCAGTGCTCATCCATGCGCTCCAGCCAGTACGGCACCCAGCCACAGCCGGACTCCAGGTAGGCCACCTTGAGTTTGGGAAAACGCTCCAGCACGCCGTCGGCGCAGAAGCTCAGGCACGCGAGCATCTGCTCCATCGGATGGCAGGCCACGTGGCGGCCGAACTCGCTGTAGCGGTCACCGCCCGCCTGCTCCAGCACCGTGCGCGCGCCCTCGTGGACGCAGACCGTCACGCCCAGATCCTGGGCTGCTTCGTAGATGGGATAGTAGTCGGGACTCGCCAGGGTGCGGCCGCAGAGCTTGTTGGGGCGCCAGAAGATCCCCACCAGGCCGAGCTTCTCACGGGCGTAACGCAATTCCTCGACGGCCCGGGCAGGGTCTTGCAAGGGCAGCAGCATGACGCCGCGCAGGCGCGAGTCGTCGTAGCCGCAATACTCCGAGAGCCAGGTGTTGTAGGCACGGCAGATGGCCGCGCTCAGCTCGGGGTCGATGTCCGAGCGCCACATGACGTAGAGGCCCATGGTCGGGAACAGGACGCTGAGATCGATCCCCTCCCGGTCCATGTCGCGGATGTTCGACGGGGGATCGAAACCCGTGGAGATGGCTTCCGCAAACGTATCGCGCCACGCCTTGTTGGCGGCGAAGATGAACCCGTGGTCGGTGACCTCGCGGTCGGGCCGCCTTTCGGAGTCCGAGACGGGCTTGCCGTCGACGTAGCGGCCGGACTGGTTCGGTCCGGTGATCTTCACCCGCCCGCGGAACTTCTCCGGCATGTACCGGTCATAAACATCCGAAGGCTCCATAATATGCCGATCCGAATCGATGACACGAAATCCGTCCTTCATGGCTCAACTCCTTCCTCGGGCAGGGGGCGCGCCCCCTCGTCTACGTTACTGCGCGTCGCGACCGCCAGACGGGCGGGTTTGAAACCCGCCCCTACATGTCTCTCGCTTCAGCGGCGGACCGCGGAAGCACTGCCACTATAGATCAAAGCCCGTACCCTATCAAATGCCGAAACCCCTCGAATCCGCGCGTCGTAAGGCGCACGGGAGACCGTCCGGGGGTACCTGCTTGACCGCACCGGAGGCCGAAGCTAACATCCCATCGACACCGACCAAGGAGGAACTCATGGGAGTGGAGCCCGACGCGGAACTGTACGATTTCAATGAGCCTTCGCCTACCGGCAAGGCCGGCTTCGGCAAGTGGCAGAACCCCAAGTCGCCCTACGACCGTTTCATGGAGGCCCAGGGCGTCCCTATCCACAGGGACATCGGGGTGCACAAGGTCCAGGACCTGCCCATGGCGCCGTGGAAACGCCTGGGCGGGCGCGGCACCGCCATCCAGCTCCTGGGCACCGAGCACCTCTGGGGGATGTACGTGGTGGAGGTCCCCGGGGCGGGCGCGCTCAACGCCGAGCGCCATCTGTACGAAGAGACCTATTACGTGGTGGAGGGGCGCGGCACCACCGAGGTGTGGCACGAGAGCGAGAGCAGGAAGCAGACCTTCGAGTGGGGTCCGGGCTCGCTCTTCGGCATCCCGCTGAACGCCTGGCACCGGGTGGTCAACGCCACCTCGTCGCCGGCCATGCTGCTGGCCGCCACCACCGCCCCCAACATCCTGAACCTCGTCCGCGACGCCGAGTTCGTGATGAACTGCCCCTACGAGTTCAGCAGGCGGTTCACCGGCGAGGACGACTACTTCAAGCCGGTGGAAGACATCCACGCCGACCCGGTGCGCGGTCTGGCCATGAGGCTCACCAACGTCATCCCGGACATCGTCACCTGTGAGCTGCCGCGGGACAACCGCCGCTCCTTCAGCTACCGCCGGGGTGGAGCCGCACATGGCCGGGGCCAACTTCTACATGAAGATCGCCGAGTACGAGACCGGCCAGTACTCCAAGGCCCACAAGCACAGCTCCGGGGCCATCCTGGTCTGCATCAAGGGCAAGGGGTTCAGTTGTACCTGGCCGGATACCTTGGGCATGAAGCCGTGGCAGGAGGGCCGCGGCGAAGACGTCAAGCAACAGACCTATGAGCCCGTGGGCATGATCAGCGCCGCGCCCATGCGGGGCGACTGGTTCCACCAGCACTTCGGCACCGACCCCGAAGGCCTGCGCCTGCTGATCTTCGACGGCCCCTACGGACCGGGCTTCCGGCGCGGCGGCGCCCCCGGCGCCCAGGCCAGAGACGTGGGCGCGGTGGACACCCGCGACGGCGGCAACGCCATCGCCTACATGGATGAGGACCCGCAGATCCGCGAGACCTACGAGGCCCAACTGGCCGCCAACGGCATGCACAGCCGCATGCCGCAGTGGGCCTACGAGACCCGGACGCCGCCGGAAGGGGCGTTGGAACCGGCGGCGGGGTTCTGAGGCGCGGGCGCGAGTACGGACTCAAAACCGCGCACCGTCAAACAATCGGACTCTCATTGGCCTGCGCCGCCCAGAACGGTACGTAACGGCGATTCCTTGTACCGCCGTTGGACTCCAGTGCGATGACACCCGCATCGACGGCTTCGCCCAGCAATCGCGAGGCTGTGGAAGCATTGTGGCCAGGGATGCCGAAACGCTGGCGAATCGAGGAGTTCGTCACCGGTTTACCCAGGACATGGTTCAGGCAGGCATGGAAGTAGCAGGACCGGATCCGTTCCTGGCGCCCCATCTCCTTCAGGGACTTGTGGGCAAAAAGCGTAGCTCGGGTTGCCTCGCCCGGTTGCTCGAACAGTGGCGCGGGAAGCTGGAACAACTCGACTTGCAGCACCACCTTGTCGATGCCGCTGCCGCGTTCCTCGCAGATGTTCAGCCGTCGCATGAGTGACGCCAGCTTGTCATTCCGAGACCTCGGCGGAGCGTCGACGAACCGCTCGATTCGGATCAGCGGAGCGCCCGGGTTCGTAATTTCCATCCGTTGGTCGAATATTTCCACCATCGGTCCTGCGCCGGCGATGGAAAAATCCTGATGGATGAGGGCATTGGCCAACAGTTCGCGCACGGCCGCCATGGGGAACATCGGGACCGTACGCCGGAGAGCCTGTTCGATGATCTCGTTCTCGGGCAGGAGAGCGTGGACATACGCATTCAGCCCCTCAAACCCGCAAGCATAGCCTTTTGTTTCCTCGCGTTCCTTCAACGCATCCAACCGCCCGCTACCGCCATAGTGAATCACGCGCACAGCTTTTCTGCGCAGGGAACGGAAGTCATCCAATCGCTTGGCGAAGAGTATCGCGCCGAGATTGGTGATGTCCCATCCTCCGGCATCCGAACGCCGGATCAGTTCGTCGCTGGACAAGGTCTGAAGGACACCGAGCCGGGTCCCCGGCTGGGGCTGATTCAGAAGGTCGAAGTAGGCCTGCCAGTCCAGTAAACGAACGACATCCTCCTCGGTCGCGCGTTCGAACGCGACGCCGTCCTCAAATGGCGTGCGGTCGAAAATGCGCCAAAGGGCGCCCTCCTTTTCCGGGTAGTCCTTGAGATTCTTCTTGTAACTGCCGACGCGGATATACTCCCGGCCGGCAAAACGAACCGGATGCTGGATCGCCCGGGCGATTTCTGTGAGCACAACCGGCCCAGCCTCGGTCTCCATTCGGAAAAAATGAAAATCGATCTTCGGTTCTAGCAGCCGCAGCAGCCAACTCTCTAGTTCCTCGTTTCCCTTTCGGGCTGCTTGAGGTTCGAACGTGGTTCCGACGACGGCGTGGTCACTATCACGTATCCCCCAGACGAGATACGCCGCGGCCTTTCCGGCAAGCGCCGCCGAGTTGGCGAGCGCAGAGATGTACTCGCCGATGTCCTGTGGTTCTGCGTAGCTCTCCTTGAATTCCAGCCATTCGGTCTCGCCCGGTAAGGCACGAAGTTCATGGAGAAGCCCTTCGAGATACTCGGAAGAACGCTGGCCGTTCATGTCGCGGCTCCTCCAGAACCCGACGGCTTACAAACTACCAGCAGCCTTGAGACGGTCTCGTGGCCGCCCATACCTTCATTCCCCCTCAGGACTGAGCTGTCTGCCAACAGCGTCTCCATCAAACAACCATCAAGCAAATCACACCCAGAAAAGCTCCGCAATAACACGTAGTTAGCGGATCGACATGCTCTTAAAGGACGATTTTGGCGGTCTTCCATCAAACAAAGCAGCCCCAGACCGACGCCGCCGTCGAAGGGCAACCGAGGAGAGGCGGTCGGTCCTAACCCTCCCACAACTCGCGGAACTGCACCGCCGCCACATGCTCGTAGGGCACCGGCCCCGGCAGGTGGCCGACGGACTGCGCGAAGGCGTTCAGCTTCATGACCGCCTCCTCCGAGATGGCCGGCTCGTAGAACGCCACATCCCTCTCCACGATGCCGGTGATGAGCTCGGTGGCGTCCTTCGGAAAGAGCCCCTCCCCTACCCGAGCCGCCCTGGAGGGATCCGCGCGCAGCGCCTTCTGCGCCTTCACGATGGCGCGCACGGCGGCCGCCGCCTGCTCCGGCTCCCGTTCGATAAACGCGTCCGTGGCCCCCAGCCCCGCGAAGGTGCAGTAGCGGACCTCCGCGGGGTCGTCGCCCCGCCGCACGTCCACGTGGACCTTGCCCACCCCGAGCGAAACCGCAGTGGCGCTGCCCATGGCGTTGGACCAGAAGCCGTCGATCTGCCCGGACGCCAGACCCCGGGCCGCGTAGACCCCGAACGACACATCCCGGGCCTCGGAGCCCGGCAGATGCACGATGCTCACGTCGCGCTCGGGATCCAGACCCCCGGCGGACAGCAGCGTCCTGAACACCAGGTCCGGCCCTTCCGCCGCGGTCAGGCGCAGCCCCTTGAGCGCCTCGAAATCGCCCCTCTCCGCCGGAAGGTCGGCTCGCACCGTCAGCAGCCACGGCGTCCCCTGGGACAACGCTACCAGCAGCTTGGCCCCGTTCCAGCCGGGGAACTCCCGCAGCAGGTCGTGCACCGACCCCGCGATCATGGCGTCCGCGCTCCCCTCCCGGAGCGCCCGCGTGGCACCGATCTGGGACACCAGCTCGATCTCCACATCCGCGCCCTCTTCCCGATAGAACCCCAACTCCTGGGCGGCCAGGGCCGGGAAACAGGTGTTGCTGACCAAGTCTACTGCAGCGATACGCATGTTGGTACTACCTCGGCGTTCATACCGGTGCTTGCAAAAACTCGGCAGGCGTTAGGATCTTTACCCCTCGGAACGGGTTCAGCACGAGCAGGTCCGCATCACCGGTGACGATGTATGTCGCATTGCCGTTGACGGCCAATTCCAGAATATGGTCATCTTCGGGATCACAGGGTCATTTCACGCTGGCTGTCGTGGCTGGACAATCGGGGCGAGGACCTGGGAGCGAGGGCGTCCCGCCCTCGCCGAGGGCAAGATGCCCTCGCTCCTGGGGTGAGCCCTCGCCAAGTGTAGGCTGTCGCCGGCCCTCTCCGGTTTCCTTGGCATCTTGCCGCTAGCGTGAAATGGCCCTGGCGGGATCACGACACACGTTGACAGACTCTGTAATCTCAATCAGGTCCGCTTCTCGTATCAACGATTCGAGGAATACCTCACGCTCTTCGCGAGACACGTATCGGTCGAACCTTTCCCGGCCGAGGACGCGGCTCAGCTCCCTCACCAGCGACCCGTAAACCAGAATGCTTCCATGATCCAAAGCCCGAGTGAACGCCTGACCGGGCGCGGAGTCATTGAACAGCAATGCGCTGACGGTGACATTGGTGTCGAAGACGAAGCGATTCACTCTTCGTCCAGGATGGACTGCAAGATAGCCGGAGTCAGACCGCGTTGCTGAGCGTTGCGACTGATGTCATTCACGACTTCGCGAAGAGACTTCCCGGATTCTGCGGCATCCCGCAAACGCAGGTTGACAAGCAAATCCAGTTTGCGGCGCTCGTCGTCGGAAGCCGAACGGTACAGCTTGGCCACATCGGAATCCACCAATACCGTGATCTCCTCTGCCATGAGTGTTCCTCCGGGATAGGCTTCAACAAGCGAAGTGCCGCGGATGGTATTGTAGCTTCTTGCTTCCGCCACCAACAACTTGGCCATCAAACGGACATCCAGCAAATCACACCTTGCAAATTTTAGCAATAACAACAGGTTAGTGGAGGGAATCTCGATTTGCCAAGGTCTCGGGGCGCCTCCATCAAACAACCACCAAACAAAAAGACCCTTCCCGGGAGAGCGACCCCCTTGATCCCTTATCCTCGTGCGCCTAGGCTTCCCCTAACGCAAGCTGGACTTCGGCGACTGCGACTATCTGGGAGGGATACCGTGATGACGGAACGTGATTTGACCGAGCTTACCATCAAGGACGCGGCAGCGGCCATCGAACGCAGGGAGATGTCTCCGGTTGAGTTGGCGGAGCTCATGTTGGCGCGGATCGAGAGACTGAATCCGGAACTGGTGGCCTATGTCACAGTGGCGCGGGAGGAAGCGCTATCGGACGCCCGCTCGGCGGAGGCGGAGATACGCGACGGACGCTATCGCGGGCCGCTCCATGGCATCCCACTGTCCATCAAGGACAACATCGCGACACGCGGGATCCGCACCACCGCGGGCTCCAAGGTGCTGGAGGACTGCGTGCCCGATTTCGACGCCACGGTGGTGGCGCGGCTGCGGCAGGCGGGAGCGGTGATCCTGGGCAAGACCAACATGCACGAGTGGGCCAACGGGGGCACCACCATCAACCCGTTCTACGGCACCACCCGCAACCCCTGGGACACGGAGAGGATTGCCGGGGGATCCAGTGGCGGGTCGGCGGCGGGCTTGGCCGCGAGCCTGTGCCTGGGCTCTTTGGGCACGGATAACGGCGGCTCGGTGAGGAATCCGGCTTCGCTTTGCGGCATGGTGGGGTTCAAGCCCACCTACGGGCGCGTCAGCCGGTTCGGGCACGTGCCGGGGGACGGCGGCTTCAGCACCAACCACGTGGGGGTGTTCAGCAAGACGGTGCGCGACTGCGCGCTGATCCTGGGGGCCATCGCAGGCCAGGACCCGAAGGACCCCAACAGCGCGGACGAACCGGTGCCGGACTACGAGAGCGGCCTCGACGCCGGCATCGAGGGCCTCCGGATAGGGATCGTCAAGGACTACTTCGATCGATACATGACCCGCACGGTCAGGGAGGCGTTCGTGGAGGCCCAGAGCCGGATGGAATCCCTCGGAGGGAGGCTGGTGGAGGTGGAAGTTCCGCTGCTGGATGCCACGCGCGTGGCGTGGCCGTGCATCACGCGGCCGGAAAACGTGGTGGAGAACCTGCCCTACCTCACGGCCAGGCCACGGGACTACAGCACGCGCCTGCTGCATCAGAACATCGGCGCGATGCTGATCCCCGCCGACGCCTACGTCACGGCCCAGCGCATCCGGCGCGCCCTGTGCCGGGAGTTCGATGAAGCTTTCGAAAACGTGGACATCATCGCCGCGCCCACGGCGGCGGTGCCCGCCCCTACCATCGATGAATCGAAGCGGGCCGTCATGGAAGTGGACGGAGAAGAGATCAAGCTGGAAGGCACGGGCGTGAACTTCCGTTCGCTCTTCACCACCCCCTTCAACCTCACCGGGCTTCCGGCCCTGAGCGTGAACTGCGGCTTCTCAGCCGGCGGCCTACCCATCGGGCTGCAACTCGTAGGCCCGCGTTTCCGGGAGGAACGGGTGCTGCGCGCGGCCCACGCGTATGAACAGGCGGCCGGGTGGTACCGGCGCAAGCCGCCGGTGGAATGATTGGCAGCCACGGTCGATGCCGTGCCCGTTGTTGCGTTGAATCACCGGCCGCAGCCGCCAGTGGGATGATTGGCAGCCACAGTCGTTGACTACGTGCCAAGACGACCACGGGCGGGTTTGAAACCCGCCCCTACAAGAGCCACACCGGAACGCGGGAGTTGGCCGTCAGCCGTGGTTGGCCAACCGCGGTGGTTGGCCGTCAGCGGCGTTCGGCCGTCAGCGGTGTTCGGCCGTCAGCGGTGTTCGGCCGTCAGCGGTGTTCGGCCGTTAGCGGTGTTCGGCCGTCAGCGGTGTTCGGCCGTCAGCGGTGTTCGGCCGTTAGCGGTGTTCGGCCGTTAGCGGTGTTCGGCCGTTAGCGGTGTTCGGCCGTTAGCGGTGTTCGGCCGTTAGCGGTGTTCGGCCGTTAGCGGTGTTTGGCCGCCCGCCGGCTCAAGCGACCGAACGTATCGCCGTGGTTACGGGTTCCGTCCCCAGCACCCGGTCGAGGAAGCTCGTCGCCAGCGGCCAGGTGAGCTTGGTCAGCGCCGGATCGTAGGCATCGCCGTCGGCCAGGGCGAAGCCGTGGCCGGCCTGGGGGAAGAAATGCCACTCGACCTCCGGGGTGCCTTCCAGGAAGCTGGCCCGGAGCTTCTCCTGCACCGGCACCGGCGCGACCCGGTCCTGGCCGCCGAACAGGATCAGGGACGGACAGTGAATCTCCCGGGCGGCCTCGTTGGGATGGCGGGGCCGCAGCTCGCTGGGACCCTCTTCCTTCACGGACGGATAGTAGCCCAGGAACGCGGCAGCCTGGGGCGTCGCCGCGACGAAGTGGATGCCGATGCGCCCGCCCATGCACAGGCCCATGACCGCCACGCGCTTCTCGTCCACGTCGTCGCGCCCCAGGAGATATCGCCATCCCTGGCCGATGACCTCGTTGAAGCGTCCGTCCGTGGTCTTCTTCTGGACGCCGTGGTAGTCGGGGAAGCCCAGGAGGTCGTAGAGGGCGGGCACCATGGTGGTGTACCCGGCCTCGGCGAACTCGCAGGCCATGTGCTTGATGTGGCCCGTGACCCCGTAGTGGTGATGGACGATGAGCATCGCCGGACCCGGCGCCGACCTCTCCGGCGATGCGATGAAGCCCGGCACGCCATCCTGCTCCTGGGTGAGCGCACGAGTGATGATCTTCGACATGATGCCCTCCTGTTCAGGAAACCTGATTAACTCTACCATTGTGCAGCGTCGCGTCCGTCGACTTCGCTCGTCCTTCGACTCCGCTTCGCTACGCCTGTCCTGAGCCTGTCGAAGGGCTCAGGACGAACGGGAAAATGGTCCCACACCGTGGAGATGGCCCCACACCGTGGAGATGGCCCCACACCGTGGAGATGGCCCCACACCGTGGAGATGGTCCCACACCGTGAAATGGTCCCACACCGTGAAATGGTCCCACACCGTGAAATGATCCCACACCGTGAAATGATCCCACACCGTGAAATGATCCCACACCGTGAAATGATCCCACACCGTGAAATGATCCCACACCGTGAAATGATCCCACACCGTGAAATGATCCCACACCGTGAAATGATCCCACACCGTGAAATGGTCCCACACCGTGAAATGGTCCCACACCGTGGAGATGGCCCCACACCGTGGAAAATGGCCCCACACCGTTCGTCCTGAGCGTAGCGAAGCGGAGTCGAAGGACGCCATCTCAAAGGATCACCGTGCCGGGGCCGCTACCATTGCGCAGCGCGCTTCCCGCAACCTCCGGGTCGCGCCCATATCCGCGGCGCCCGTCTCCGGGTCCACCACCACGCCGTACTGCAGCCGCGCGTTCTCCGGCGACAGCAAATCCGCCGCCACGTCTTCCATAACAGCCTCCACCGGCCGTTCGTCCGGATCGCCGTATCCGCCGCCGCCGGCGGAACGGAACTCCGCCACGTCGCCGCCGCGTGGGTGGTGCATGGCAGCCCGGTGAAACTCCACCTCCCCGCCGTCCTCCGAGCGCACCCGAACCGCCCCGACCGCGGCAGCCCGGCCTCCGGCCAGGCCGAACGGCGTCGTCTCTTCCGCGCCGCTGCCGATCTGGACCGAAAGCGCGGTGCCGTCGTCGTTGAAGCGGAGCGAGAACAGCGCGCCGTAGCCGCCGCGCCACTTGCCCGCGCCGGCGCTGTCCGGCCGGTACTCATACTTGAGTATCCGGTGCGGGAAGGTCAACTCATACAGTTCGGGATCGGGCACCCGGGAGCCGCCCATGGATGACACCGGGCTGATGTGGTTCCAGCCGTCGAAGCCTTGGGTAGCGCCGCCGCCTCCCTTGGCGAAATGCAGGATGAAGGCCGCCGGCCGGCCGGTCCGCCGGTTCAAGGCGGTGCCGGCGCCCGCGTTGGTGCGCGCCCAGCCCGCCTGCACCCGTTCCGGCACGGCCTGGGCCAACGCCATCCACACGGCCTCCACGATGGTTGCGCAGGTGGCGACGGTGCACTGGGTGGTGGGCGCGCCTTCCCGAGGATTCACCAGCGATCCCTCCGGCGCCGAAACCTCCACCGGGCGCATGCAGCCCTCGTTCACGCTCACATCGGCGGCGATGGTGGAGAAGAGCCCGATGTAACAGGACGACACGGTGTTGGCATACGAGCTGTTGTAGTAGACCGGGATCTGGGCGTCGGAGCCGGCGAAGTCGAAGCGCAGGGTGTCCCCCTTCACCTCCAGCCGCACCCGGATGGCGGGCCGCACCGGGGGGTTGTCCTCCAGCACGTGATCGAGTTGCCGGGACGCATGGTACACGCCGTCGGGAACGGTGGCGATGCGTTCCCGCATCTGCGCCTCGCTCCGGTCCAGCACCTCCTCGATGGCGCCGTCGACGCGGTCGCAGCCGTAGCGCTCGAGCATCTGCTCCAGCGCCTTCTCGCCCACGTTGCAGGCGCCCACCTGGCACTGGAGGTCGCCCTCCACCGAGTTGCGCAGGCGCACGTTCAGCAGGATGATCTCCCACACGTCCCGGTTGTACACCCCGCCCCGGTAGAGCTTCGCCGGAGGTATCCGGAGACCTTCCTCCCAGACCGTGGCGGCATGAGGGTTCCGTCCCGCCGCTCCACCGCCGCCGATGTCCGCGTGGTGGCCCCGGCTGAGGACCCAGAAGCGCAGTCGCCCGGCGAAATACACCGGCTTGACCACCGAGATGTCCGGCGCGTGGTTGTTGCCGCGGTAGGGATCGTTGAGGATCATGACGTCCCCGGGCTCCACGTCATCGCCGAAATGATCGCTGATGGACTTGACCGCGAAGGGGCTCGCCCCCATCAACACCGGGATGTAGGCGGTCTGGGCAACGAGCCGGAGCCGGTGGTCGAACACCGCGGTCACGAAGTCCTTGTTCTCGGCGAAGATGGGCGAGCGGGAGCTTCGCAGCATGCCGGCGCCCATCTCGCGGGTCACGCCTTCGAGACGGTTGGTGATGACGGTCAGGAGAATGGGGTCCATGGTCCTACGCCCCTTCCTTCTCTACCGGCCCGGGTGTCACCCGCGCCATGCACTCGGCCAGGTCGCGTTCTTTCCGGTACACGAGATAGTTGCCATGGGCGTCGCAGGTGAGCCGATACTCCGGCGTTACCACCACGGTGGTGGTCTCCTGCTCGACGATGGCGGGGCCGGGAACTTCTTCTCCGGCAACCAGCCGGTGACCGTCGAAGACCGGCACCTCGCGAAACCCGTCCTCGAAGAAAGCCCTCCGGCGGCCCGTCATGGCCGCGCCGTCGCCGCTTCGGGCAGGCATGGGCTCGGTGTCGGCGAGCCCGCGCCCCACCACCCGCAGGTTGACGATTTCAGCGGGCGCGTCCGGCATGCTGTAGCCATTCAACGACTCGTGGATCCGATGAAACCCGCCGGCCAGTTTCGCCACCGCTGCCTCCGTCAGCACGGTATCCGCGACGGGCACCTCCACCTCGCTGAACTGCCCCACGTACCGCACGTCCGCCGCGCAGCTTATCGCAATTCGATGACGCGGAACACCCTCGGCGAGGAGCGCTTCCTCCGCCGCGCGCCGGAGCTCCCGCAGATGCCGCTCCACCGTGTCTCGATCGAGCCGGTCCAGGGACATCACGCAGCTTCGCACGAAATCGTGGCGCAGGTCGGACAGGAGTTGTCCGGCGGCGCACATGACCGACGCCTCCCGGGGCACCAGAATCAGTCCAATGTCCAGCTCCCGGGCGATGGCGCATGCGTGGATAGGACCCGCGCCGCCGGCTGCCACGAGCACGAACCCGCGCGGGTCGTGGCCGCGCCGCACGGAGACCTCCCGGATGGCATCCACCATGTTGGCGTTCACCACCTGATGGGCGCCGTAGGCGGCGCGCACCACGTCCACCCCCAAGGGCTCCGTCACGTGCCGGCGGAACACTTCCCGGGCTGCGCTCTCATCAAGCCGGAGACGCCCGCCCCAGAACCGCTCCGGGTCCAGGTAACCCACCAGCAGATCGGCGTCGGTCACCGTGGGCCGGGTTCCGCCCCGGCCGTAACAAGCGGGACCGGGGTCGGCGCCCGCGCTCTCGGGCCCCACCCGCAGGAGTCCCCGGTCATCCACGGTCACGATGCTGCCGCCGCCGGCGCCGATGGTGTGCACCGCCACCATGGGCAGGGCGATCCGATGTTCGGCGATCTCCGTCTCCTTGGTGACCTCCACCGCGCCTTCATTGACCAGGCAGACGTCGAAGCTCGTTCCTCCCATGTCCGTGGTGATGGCATTGGATATGCCGTGCAGGCCGGCGTACCACAGACCCGCCACCGGCCCCGCGGCGGGTCCGGAAAGGATGCACCGGACCCCGAACCGGGTTGCCCAATCCAGGCCCATGACGCCGCCGCTGGACTGCATGATCAGCAACCGGCCGCGGAACCCGTTGTCCGCCAGCCGCCGGTCGAGGGATTCGAGGTAGGCCGCGAGCACCGGCGTCACGTAGGCATTCACGGCCGTGGTGCTGAGGCGCTCGTAGAGCCTCACCTCGGGCAGCACCTCACTGGAAAGCGAAACGTGCACGTCCGGCAGGGCCGCGCGCAGCCGTGACGCCACGGCGCGCTCGTGGGCATCGTTGGTGAAGGCGAACATGAACCCCACGGCAACGCTTTCCACCCCCGCCCGCCGGAGCCCGTCCACCGCCCGATCCACGGACTCTTCCCCCACCGCTTCCAGCACCACGCCATCGCCGTCCACCCGCTCGGCGATGGGGTGTATCCGTTGCCTGGGAATCAACGGGTCGGGCGGCGCCTGCTTGGGGTCGTACAGGTCCGAGCGCACACCCCGCCGCATGTTGAGCACGTCCCGGAACCCGGCCGTGGTGAGCAGCGCCGTACGCGCCCCGTTGCGCGTCAGCAGGGCGTTGGTGGCGATGGTGCTGCCGTGAATGATCCTTTCGGTACGCTCCAGCAGCTCGCCGAGGGTGAGGCCCAGATCCTCGGCCACGAGCGCGAGGCCGGCCATGAGTGCGCCCGCGCGGTCCTCCGGATCGGACAGGGTCTTCAGGATGCGGCGGTGGCCGCCGCCGGAGACCATGAGGTCGATGAAGGTGCCGCCGACATCGACGCCGACCATATATCGAGCCCGCGAGTCACTCATAACTATACGATATTATTCCCTTTCTAAGAATCATGACTGCACATCTCTAAGCATCGATACCGTCGCCATCAGCATACCGTAAGCGGATTTGCTCCGGTCTGTGCGCGCTACAGCGCGCCTATGTCCCACAAGTCTTCCAACACCGATCTAACGGCACGCGTTTGTGCCACTCCCCTTCCGCTCGTCTACAACGCCACAAAACCACACACAAGCCTCTACGGACTGACACCCATGGAGTTTGCAATCCGGTCCGAAGCGGACCATAAGGAAATGCCGCTAACTTATGAGTGAAGCCAAATTGGGGGGCAGGTCAGTGAAAGAAACTTCCAATACGAACTGCATCGTATCGCTTCCGCCTTTGAGCGAATCGCCAAGATGCTGGAGGCTGGAAGCCAATCCCGTCATTGAAGCCCATAACTATCGTAGACCACCCTCACGCTCCTATGGGCCTTCTTTCGAAACGGTAACGGGTCGTGAACCGCGTAAAGGGCTGACGTGCGAGTTCGGGGCGTTCACGGCCGCGGATTCAAGATACACCTCGCCTCCACGGCAACATCGCTCGGCGAAACCATGAACAACCCACCCAGAGCGCAATACCAAGCGACCCGTCGCCAACACTATGTGTGGCGCCACTACTTGGAAGCATGGCAGTTCAAGCCCGATCACACAAATTGTTTGCGGGATCAGCGAATATTTACAACCAATCTCACAAACATCATGGTCGAGCGCGATTTCTACAAGTTGTCGTGGCTCACCCAGTTAGATGTCGCCTTTCTTGAGTTGTTTCTCGAAAAGATTCCTTCGGAAGAGTTGCGCACTCTCAATCGTTCTCTGGTACGGCAGCTTGGTCTTATGCCACGCCTCAATGAATTGATACAACGTGGGGACGAGTTCTCGGACGCCGAAAAGCAAGCCGCCCAAGCTGCAGTGATCGAAACAGAAGAGTGGCTACATAGCAAAATTGAACATCGAGCTTCACCGATTCTTGATGACCTCCGACGAAAGCGGGTTGATTTCCTAAACGATCAAGAACGGGCCATCATATTTTTTCATTACGTAGCGCATCAGTACATGAGGACCAAGAGAATCCGTGGGTCCTTTCGCGAGGTCCTTTCAGAGGGCCACAACGGCCACGACTTCAGCCACTTGACGAATCTCTGGGCCTACTGTGTAGCGAATAACATGGGCGCAAGTCTCTACCGCGACAGGAACTATTTCAAAGTTGTCTTTCTGGAAACCGAAGCTGATTTCGAATTTATTACAGGAGATCAACCCATAGTAAACCTCATGGGTACGCGAGACGGTACGGCACCCGAAGAAGTGGCGTTCTACTATCCATTGACGCCGAATTTGGCCATCATACTTTTGCCGACGATGTACCAACTACGTCCTACTGACACCAACTCGCTTCTAGGACTCAATGACGCGGTAGCATGGGAGTCGCGACAGTTCCTTGTCGCGAAGACTCCGGGCCTTCTTCAACGCTATCGACGGGCTGATCGAGATTGCCTAGTACCGCCAACATGGCAGGATTTGGTGGACCAAGAATAGCCAGGAGCGGAACCTGCGGATACATCAAACAGGCCAGTTGGAGTGGGCACGGGCAAGACATAGTGATCCTGCCGCAAGCTCGGCTCGCTTGGAAAGGATTTGAACAGAGCTTTCATCCCGATACGGATCTTCCTCCAAACGTTCCTTACACCCCGAGTTCCACGCCCGTGACGCGCTTGCGCCCCGATACCGATGACTCGCGGTTCTTTTGCGCCAAGTCACGGGCACCCGCCTCCTTCCCGGGGTCACCGTGTGCAGCTTCCGCACTCCTGTCCTGTGCCTCGCGGTGGATCTGGCCGATGCCTTCGAGCGCGGCGATTCGTTCTCCCGTGACGACCTGAAGCTGAGCCCGAAGCTCTGCCGCATCGTCGGTGACCAACTCCGCCCGGTCGCGTGCCCGGCTGATCTCGACGTAGAACGACTTCTGCGTGGTCAGATGCGGGTGCCTGTGACCTGCCCCCCAAATTTGCCCGCACTCATAAGTTAGCGGTATTCCCTTATGGTCCGCTCCGGACCGGGTTACATACTCCATGGGCGTGAGTCCCGTGAGGCTCGCGTGAGGTCGTCTGGCATTGCAATCGCTCCTCCAGTCTTGGATGATCTCCCGCGCTTGGCGGTAGCTGGCAAAGAGGTGCTCGTTCAGGCACTCATCACGCAAGACCTAGCCGAGATTGAAGTCGCTGGGTACGCCATCAAATGAACGGGCTCCTCAGATTCCACTGAAAAGGTGGTGCTCTTCGGTCTTCATAGCAAGGCCAGATACTCGAGGCGCGTGGGAGTCCCTTGCGTTGCGGCCAAGACCGCCGAAGAGCACACTCAGTGGGAGACGGAACTGGCATTGTTGGCGGATCCAGGCGGTGCCGCCCGCCCGGACCGTTCAAGACTTCACCCGGCGAGGAATCGGACCGGCACAGGGGCGTTGAGTCGTGTACCCTTGACGTACATCATCCAGCTTGTCATCTTGGCAGGAGATGATCCTCGGCTATCGAGACAGGAAGATGCGGGCGTTCGCCGAAGGACGGTCGGTCAGGGCGTTCCGGAGTTTCGAGAACCAAGCTGCGAGACGGCTGGCCATCCTGAACGCCGCGCCTTTGCTCGATACCCTGCGGTCCTTGCCGGGAAACCACCTCGAAGCGCTCCGAGGCGACAGGATGGGCCAGTACTCCATTCGCATCAACCGGCAGTGGAGACTGTGTTTCGAGTGGCCGGAGGGCCAGGCGGGACCGGACAACGTTGAGATCGTGGACTACCACGGATGACAAGGAGGAGGCCCGCATGTTCATGAGAGCTGTCCATCCCGGCGAGGTCCTGAAAGGCGAGTTGGAAGAGCTGGGGGATCACCCCGACGGAGTTCGCACGGCAGATCGACGTGCCCCCCAACCGGGTTAGCCAGATCATCGCCGGCAAGCGTTCGGTCACCGGCGACACCGCGCTACGCTTCGGTCACTGGTTCGGCAGCGATCCTCAGTTCTGGCTCAACCTTCAGGCCCAGTACGACTTGGTTCAGGCCGACAGGGAGACCGGCGCCGAGATCCGCCATCTTCCGACGAGGGCCGGCATTTCGGGAAAGGGAGCCGCTCCGGGGATCGCATGACCAGAGAGGGAGCAGGGATGCGGCTTGGCCGAAGCCGGCCGGTATTGCGGATAGAACGATCCCGTCTCCAGACTGCCCGCAGGGTATCCGAATGGGTCTGAGAGCCACGCCCATGGGGAGTTCCTCGAAAATCACCCGGACCGTACCGTCATGCCGTTTAGCTGTCTACCTGTACCAAGCCAACGGTCAGCCGCGTGCCGGTCGCTTCGGCGTAGCGACGCAAGGTGGCAAAAGACGGTGACACGCCGCCGCCCTCCAGCCGCGCGATAGCGGACTGGGTCGTGCCTAGGCGCCGGGCGAGTTCCGCCTGCGTCAGCTTCGCCGCTGTGCGGGCACGAACCAGTGCCTCGATCAACCTGAACTCGTCATCGATCCGCCCGTACTCCTCCCGGAATTCCGGGTCTTCCATGAGGCGTTTCTTCAGGTCCTTCAGTTTCGTCATGGCGTCACCTGCTTCTTGCGTTCCCTGGCAGTCGCGAGCGCTCGCCGCGGCGTCCTTCGCGACTTCTTCGCGAAGACATGCAGCACCACAACCCGCTGTCGCGCCGCCGTCACGTAGATCCCCCGTGCGGTCCCTCCTTCGGCCCTGACCCGCAGTTCCCAGAGCGGGCAGCCGTCACGCCATCGCGGGCTGCGCGATGACCGCGCCGGCGCGCGGCAGCATCAGGGCCGCGGCGAAGATGCCGCTTGCCGCCACCGCCATGACCACGAAAAGGGCGCCGAAGCCCCAGGTCGCGTGAATGCCGGCAATGACCGGCAACACGGCGGCCGCCACCGAGAAGGTCACGATGTAGCGAAGGGAAAAGACACGGCTGCGCCACTCGCTGTTGGTGACCCGGCCGATGAGGACGTCGTTGATGGGGATCTGTCAGAATACGACGAGCATGAAGGCGATGGCGACGATCAGGGCAGGCACGCCGGTGAGCTGATACATGAACGCGAAGAGCACCGACTGCAGCGCCGCGACCAGTGCAAACACGGTGCGCACGGAGTAACGGTCGACGAGATACCCGACCACGAGCTGCGCGAGGGCGGCGATGGCGAACACCAGGAATGCATAGCCGCCCACCGCGGTGGCGGATCCGGCGAGCTCCTGGAGCCGCTCGTCGAATATCTTCGGCAGCGCGAAGGTGGTGCTCTGGAAGATCAGGCCGCCGATGGCGGTGGTGAACCCGATGATCGAGAGCACGCGTACGAACGTCGGACGCCCAATGGACGCCGCCCCCGCCGTGGACGGCTCCTGGGGAAGGTGCTCCCTGGGCTCGACGGCCAAGCTCCCCCGTCCCGCCCACACGAAGGCCGCGTAGGCGGCGCCGAGGGCGATGGAGACCGCGCCGGGCAGGACGAACGCGTTGCGCCAGCCGCCGGTGTCGATGAGATAGCCGGTGAGCAGCGCGGCGGCGGCGACCCCGAGGTTGCCGAACACGCCGTTGATGGCGATGGGAAGACCGGTCTTCCGCCGCCCCTCGATGACCATGGCGATTCCGACGGGGTGGTAGATGGCGGCGAACACACCCATGACCAGCAGTCCCATCGCGATCTCCACCGGCGAGTCCGCCAGCGCCGTCAGAATCGAGCTCGCGCCGATGCCGATGAAGAAGATCATGATCATTCCGGCCCGGCTCCACTTGTCCGCCATCCATCCGGCCGGAATCGCACAGACCCCGAACGCGACGAACCCCGGCGTGGCGTAGGGGATCAGCGCCGCGTAGCTCATGTCCCACTCTTCGGCAAGCCGCAACGCCGCCACCGTGGCGAAGACCAGCATGAAGAGATGGTCGAGGAAATGCCCGAGGTTGAGGAAAAGGAAGTTCAGGCGGTGGCGTGACATGCCGGTCCCTGATGGCGCCGATCCCGCATCCGGTCCGGTCAGTGGCCGCCGCGCTGCATGGGCTGCATGACCTGTTCGGCGAAGGCGCGGATCATGCTGGCGCGGGGCAGCCCGTCCACCGCGTAGGGACGGATGGTGATCTGGTCGATGCCGCTGTCGAACATGCGGCGGGCGGTTTCGATGCACCGGGCGGGGGTACCCGCCAGGGCGAACTCGGGCACCACCTCGTCGGGGACGTCGGCGGCGTGGGGGGCGTCGGGGTTGAGGTGCTGGTAGTTGTCGTAGCTCTCGGCCATGCGGTCCTTGGCCGCCGCCGCGGCCGGACTCAACCCCCAGAACGGTTTGAGGATGCTGCGGGCCACGTGCGGCCGCACCGCCGCCACCGCCTTGGATCCGTCCTCGGCCACGCTGGCGGATACCGAAAGAAACCGCTGGAAAGGCTCCGCGTCCCGCCCGCCTTCCCGCCGGCCGTCGTCGACGCACGCGAGCATGCGGGCCAGCATGTCCCCTTCCATGGCCACCCGGGCCAGGATCACCCCATCGGCGATACGGCCCGCCAGGTGCAGCATCTTCGGTCCGCTGGCCGCCACCGCGATGGGCGGGCACTGGTCCGGCGCGGCGAACATCAGCCTCATGTCTCCGGACTCCAGCGGCACGCGCCGCCCCCCGCAGAGCGCCCGGATCTCGTCAACGGTCTGCTCCAGCCGCGCGAGGGTGGCGGGGCGCCGGCCCATGGTATTGACCGAGGTGAACCCGTTGCCGATGCCCAACGTCAGACGGCCGCCGGAAAGCTCCTGCAGCGTCGCGGCGGCGCTCGCCGTGACCGCGGAGACCCGAGTCATGGGATTGGTGACGCCGCTCCCGAGGAGGATACCGGACGTGGCCTGGGCCGCGGCGCCCAGGAGCACGTACATCTCCCGCCAGATGAGCTGGGAATCGCCGATCCAGACCTGATCATAACCCAGCTCCTCCGCCAGCGTGATCTCGTGCATCAGGGTGGGGACATCGTAGTAGGGGTGGATCTCGACGCCGAAGGAACATGTGGACATGGGTGGCCTCGTGTGGTGCGGTTGCCGTACGGGAGTCACGGTACTCGAATCGTGGCGATAGTAGGGGCGACCGCCGGTCGCCCCTACTGGGGGGTCCGCCGTAACGCTGGCTCCTAGCAGGCTGTGTCAAAACGCCATCCGAGAGAGGCAACGGCCCCCGAATCGTCATTCCCGCGAAAGCGGGAATCCAGGCGGGGTGGAGCGGGGAAACGCCGCGTAGGGACCCCTCCAGGACCCCTGGATTCCCGCTTTCGCGGGAATGACGGAGAGGCCTTTCGTGCCCCGAAGTTAGGATTTTGACACAGCCTGCTAGAGGGCATAGAGCCGCCTGGGGTTGTCGCTCAGGATCTTGTCGGCCACGCCGGCCGCGAGCACGCCGTTCTGTGCCAGCTTGGTGATGGCCTCCATGTCGTTGGAGTAGTCCGCGTGTCCGTAGTCGGTCCCGACGATGATGCTGTCCTCGCCCGCGTACTCGATGACATACGGCAGATCGTCCGTGGTCTGGCAGGCCACGTAGATGCGGTTGTCGCTGAGCAGGTTCTGGTCCGCCAGCTCCCGGGGCGTGCCGCGCACGCGCGCGAGATGGCTGTCGGCGTGTTTCTGGCGAAAGGCCATCTCGGCCCGGGTGCGGATGAGGAGATCGTTCACCGCGTAAGGCACCCACTGGGAGGTGGTCTCCACGAAGCACCAGCGAAGCTCCGGGAACTTGTCCGGGATGCCTTTGTAGATGAGGTTGTTGAACGCGCCCACGGCCGGGAGCTTGAACCGCGAGAACACGTCCTGGGCGAACAGGTCGTAGTGGCCCAGGTTGCCGCCGCCGGCGTGGATGCAGATGGGCATGTCGAGATCGCTGGCCTCCCGATAGATGGGGAAGAACGTGTCGTCCGAGAGCAGCCGCTCCCCTTCGAAGCCGTGCATGAACACCCCGCAGGCGCCGTTGTCCTTGCCGAAGCGGATCTCCTCGATGGCACGGTCCGGGGACCTCGCCGGCGCCAGCACCACCCACCGGATACGGCCGCCTCCCTGCTTCCAGATCTCCGCGAGCCATCGGTTGTAACCCCGGCAGAGCGCCCGCTCCACATCGGCGCGGGCGGTCAGAGGACGCAGAAACAACGTCGGATAGATGACCTGGACGTCCACGGACAGCTCGTCCATGTGCGCGATGCGCGCCGCCACGTTGGCCAGCTCGCGCGACTCCGCCGTGGCGTTGAGGCCGAGGTTGGTGTTGGGCACTACTCGCTCGTCGATGCGCCAGTACCGCAACCCGTCCCGCTGCGACACCAGAAGGTCCGGCGCGAAGCGTTTGTCCTCTTCCTCCATGAACTCCCAGGTCTGTTCCGTCTCGATCACGTGGGCGTCTGCATCGATGAACATGGACATGTTATTTCCTCCGATAGGTTGTCAGTCCTTGCCGCCTCCGCCCCCACGCCTGGATTCCCGCTTTCGCGGGAATGACGTCATGGTGGAGCGGGAATGACGTCATAGTGGAGCCGGAATGACGTCGTGGTGGAAGCGGCAAGGAACGTTTGGTTGCCGTCCGTGTGCAGGTTCCGACCTGCAGGGGCTATTCTCGCCCAAGAAGCCACGACAGTTCAACCCGCCGCCCTCGCACGCCGTCGTTTCATCTGGTAGAGATTCGACACGCGGTTCGGCTCCTTTGCGGCCCCTTCGTTGCTAGCGACGCCGCGCGCCGGACCTGAAAGACTCGGAGCCCGATCGACGGCAGCGAGATGCGGGCACGGGCGGGTTTCAAACCCGCCCCTACACCGTATTCTTCCTGCGGTGCAGCCCCTTGGAGGTAAACACATGACACAGGCAGGTTATGCTCGCCCGGAACTCTTGGTGGAGACGGAATGGCTGGAGCAGCACCTCGATGATCCGGATATCCGCATCGTCGACTGCGATCCTTTCGACGTGTACCGCCGCGCCCACATCAAGGGCGCCGTCGGGATACGCGTGCACCACTATATCAAGCAGCCCGAGTACCCCACGGACAACCGGAAGTATCCCCTGGTGGCGCCCCCGGACACAGCGAAGGAAGTGATGGAGAGCCTGGGCATCGGCGACGGCACGAGGGTGGTGGCCTACGACAGCAACGGCTCCCTGTGGGCCGCCCGCCTGTGGTGGGTGCTGAACTACTACGGCCATACCGAGGTGACCGTGCTCAACGGCGGCTGGAAGAAGTGGTTCGACGAGGGACGGCCCGTGACCCTGGACGTGCCGAAACCGAAGGCTGCGGCCTTCGACCCCAAAACGAACCCGGATCTCGTGTGCACCGTGGAGTACGGGACCGCCAACGTCGGCAATCCGGACGTGGTGTACCTCGACGTGCGGTCCGACGGTGAATGGACGGGCACCGCCGACCGGGGCAACCAGCGGGTCGGGCGCATACCGAACGCGGTGCACCTGGAATGGCTCAACTTTCTCCAGGACAACCCTTACAAGACCTTCAAGGAAGCGGGGGAGTTGCGGAGCCTGCTGGAACAGGCAGGGGTTCCACCCGACCGGGAAGTGGTCACCTATTGACAGGGCGGCATCCGTGCGGCGCACGGAGTCTTCGTCCTGACACTGCTGGGTTACGCGCGGGCGCGCAACTACGACGGCTCCATGGCCGAGTGGGCCAACCGCGACGACACGCCGCTCGTGCTGGAGTGACGCCCACGCTTCGCTCCTTCCGCATCCTTCGTTCCGCCGCGTCGCGCCATGATTCAGGGCTCCCGCCGGCCCCACGCCACCCCCGATGCGCGGCCCCGGGTCTCCCCGGGAAAGGGGCATGATGGGCCCCGAGTTTCTTGCCCTGGCGGCGGCGGTGGCCTGGGGCTCCGAAGCGATCCTCGTGCGCCGGGGCTCGCGCTATGCCAGCGTCGCGCTGGCCGCGCTCATGGGGTTCGTGCTGAGCACGGTGGTGCTTTGGGGCGCCATCTGGTGCTTCCTTCCCCTGAGCCTGCTGTATACCGACGCCACCTTCTACTTCATCATCAGCGGGCTGATTCAGCCCGCCATCGTCCGCTTTCTCCACTATACCGGCATCGTTCGCCTGGGCGCGTCCCGCGCCGGTCCGGTTCGCAGCGTCACTCCCCTGTTCGCCATCGCCATCGCCTTCAGTTTCCTCGGCGAGCGGCCCGACATCGGGGTCTATCTGGGATCGTTCCTGTGCGTCCTGGGGGTCTGGTTCACCTCGAGCCCGCGGGAGGGAGAGAGCGAATGGAAGACCATTCACCTGGCGTACCCGCTGGGCGCGGCGTTCCTGACGGCCATATCGCAGAATTTCCGGAAAACCGGGCTACTGATCATGCCCAACCCCTTCGTCGCCACCGCCGTCACCATCACCACCTCCCTGGTGGTCTTTTCGCTGAGCCTGGTGGCCACGGGCCAGCTACGGACGCTAAAGGGCGACCGGAAGTGCCTGCCGTTCTACGGCAGCGCCGCGGTGGTGTCTGCCACGGCCCAACTGCTGGGCTACATCGCCCTGAGCAAGGGGGACGTGTCCGTGGTGGTTCCGCTCATCAACACCAACCCGCTCTTCATCGTGCTCTTCAGCGCCGTCTTTCTCAGGGACTTGGAGACCATCAACGCCCGGGTGGCGGCCGGCGCGGTGCTGATCGTCAGCGGCATCGCCCTCATCACCTATCGCTGAGGTCACTAGTGTGGTGTCTCACAATACGGTTACGAAGATGCGAGGGCATTTGGTCGTCGGCAAGGCGCGATGACTTGTAGAGGCGGGTTTCAAACCCGCCCGTGTGGCGGGCACCACGCGAGGAAGAGCAACGCAGGCGACGGCCAAAAGGCCCCGCAGATTCGCAAGCGTATTTGTGAGACACCGCACTAGTGTGGTGTCCCGTAAATTCCTGCGATAAGTTGCGCAGGATTTTTTGTTGTCGGCAAGGCGCGATGACTTGTAGGGGCGACCGGCGGTCGCCCCCCGTGGCGGGCACCACGCGAGCAAGAGCAACGCCGCCGACGGCAAAAAAGACCAGCAAATTATCGCAGGCATTTACGGAACACCGCACTAGGAGCCTGTGTCAAAACTCCATCCGAAGGAGGCAACGACCCCCGAAATCGTCATTCCCGCGAAAGCGGGAATCCAGGCGGGGTGGAGTGGGGAAACACCGCGTAGGGACCCCTCCAGGACCCCTGGATTCCCGCTTTCGCGGGAATGACGGATTGGCCCTTCGTGGCCCGAAGTTGGCGTTTTGACACAGCCCGCTAGGGCGTGCAGTTGAAGCCGCTACTCGTGTCTTGTATCTACGTTCCGTGTATCGATATTCGCCGTTCTCGGTCATTGGCACGAGAATGGCAGTGAGCCCCCAGATCCCTCATTCGGACTGAGTCGCCGCCTATGACGCAGGCAGGAAGGGAAATCATCGTACGCAGGACGCGGGACCTCCGCCGGGCCGAGGAATGGGCGCTGGTGCTGGAAGCGGAAGGGCTGGCTCCCCGGCTGCTGCACACGTCCGGCGGTTGGGTCGTTTCGGTTCAGTCCCATCACCTGGAGCGGGCGGCCACGGAGCTCTGGGCCTACGAGGCCGAGAACCGGACCACGGTACCGGAAGAGCACCCCTGGCCGGGTCAGGCACCGTTCTACACGGGTGTGGGGGTTGCCGCGGCTCTCCTGGGGTTTTTCCTGGCCGCCGCCTGGACACAGGAGTCGGTGCGCTGGGTCGAGCACGGCGGCGCGTCGGCCGAGTGGATCCTTCGCGGCGAACTGTGGCGCACGGTCACCGCCCTGACCCTGCACGCCGATTTCCCCCACGTGGCCACCAACGCGGTGGCCATGGTCTTCTTCCTGACCGCGGTGTGCCGGTCCCTGGGGCCGGGGCTCGGGGCGGCGATGGTGCTGGTCGCGGGGGCGCTGGGCAACCTGGTCAATGCCTGGTTTCACGGCTTCGACCATGTCTCCGTGGGCGCCTCCACGGCTGTCTTCGGCGCCCTGGGCTTGCTGGGAGGCATGGGAGTCGTGCAACGCCAGCGTCTCGGAATGCAGGGACGGCGGGCCTGGATACCGTTGGCCGCCGGGCTGGGGATCCTGGCCATGCTAGGCACCGGCGGGCCGCGGGTGGACCTGTGGGCGCATCTCTGGGGGTTCGTCGCCGGCGGCGGCGCGGGGATCTGCGTGGCTCTGTTTGTGGAGCGGCCGGAAACCGCGGGCGTTCAACTCAAGATCGGCGTGGTGGCCGCGGCGGCGGTGGTGCTGTGCTGGGTCGCAGCGCTGGCCTAGGAGCCGTATCGGGCGGCAGCGCCGTGCGGGCACGGGCGGGTTTGAAACCCGCCCCTACATCGGACGTCCGGTTCCTGCGGCGCAGGGTCCTGTCACATCTGTGGGGCTCCGCCTCCGAGGTCGCCCTACATCGGACGTCCGGTTCCTGCGGCGCGGGCTCCTGTCACATCTGTGGGGCTCCGCTTCCGAGGTCGCCCTACATCGGACGTCCGGTTCCCGCGGCGCAGGCTCCTGTCACATCTTTGGGGCTCCGCCTCCGAGGCCGCCCTACATCGGATGTCCGGTTCCCGCGGCGCAGGCTCCTGTCACATCTGTGGGGCTCCGCCTCCGAGGTCGCCCTACATCGGACGTCCGGTTCCCGCGGCGCGGGCTCCTGTCACATCTGTGGGGCTCCGCTTCCGAGGCCGCCCTACATCGGATGTCCGGTTCCCGCGGCGCAGGCTCCTGTCACATCTGTGGGGCTCCGCCTCCGAGGTCGCCCTACATCGGATGTCCGGTTCCCGCGGCGCAGGCTCCTGTCACATCTGTGGGGTTCCGCCTCCGAGGTCGCCCTACATCGGATGTCCGGTTCCTGCGGCGCAGGCTCCTGTCACATCTGTGGGGCTCCGCCTCCGAGGTCGCCCTACATCGGATGTCCGGTTCCCGCGGCGCAGGGTCCTGTCACATCTGTAGGGCTCCGCCTCCGAGGCCGCCCTACATCGGACGTCCGGTTCCTGCGGCGCAGGGTCCTGTCACATCTGTAGGGCTCCGCCTCCGAGGTCGCCCTACATCGGACGTCCGGTTCCTGCGGCGCAGGCTCCTGTCACATCTGTGTGGCTCCGCCTCCGAGGCCGCCCTACATCGGACGTCCGGTTCCTGCGGCGCGGGCTCCTGTCACATCTGTGGGGCTCCGCCTCCGAGGTCGCCCTGCATCGGATGTCCGGTTCCTGCGGCGCGGGCTCCTCAGCTACAGCGACCGGTGCTCCACCATCAGGCAACGATCCTGCACCACCTTGATGCCGGCGCGCGCCAGCGTCTCGGCGACTGCCTCATGTCGGATGCCCGACTGGAACCAGACCGCGGCGGGTTTCGCGGCCAGCATGTCGTCGAGGTGGGCCTCGATGTCCTGCGGGCGCCGGAACACGTTGACCAGGTCCAGCGTGCCGGGAATGTCCGCGAGCCGGCGATACACCGGCTTCCCTAGAATCTCCGTCACGTCCGGGTAGTACACGGGCACGGGAATCACGTCGAAACCGGCCCGGTCCAGGTACTGCGGCACGTAGAACGCCGGCTGGGAGCTCTGTTGCTCCGTCTTGATCCCGAGAACGGCTATTCGCCGGACCGCGGTGATCAGGTCCCGGATGTCGTCGGTCCGTTCCAGCAGATTGACGTGATCGTGCATATCCACACCCGAGTGTCCTGTCCTCCCCGAATTCGTAAACGTATCTCGGAGAGAGGACACTGGCAATCAAAAGGAGTTGTAAAGCGAAGATGTCCCCTTGCGAGTGGAAGGGATAGCGGCGCGAAAGAAACGCAATCCGTTGACAGCAAATCCGCGACTTGATAGGGCTGGGCGCGGATCCGTGCTTGAGACGGCTAACGACTCCATCCACAGAAGGGACTCCGATGAAGAACTTGCGCTCCATGTTCATTTGTATCGCGGCACTGCTGGTCCTGGCGGGCAGCACCTGGGCGGCGGACGCGCCCTTTTACCAGGGCAAGACGATCCGCATCGTCGTCGGCTACAGTCCCGGAGGCGGGTTCGACACGTTTTCCCGCCTTATCGGCAGGAATCTCGGCGCACATCTTCCCGGGAATCCCTCGGTGATCGTGGTCAACATGCCGGGGGCGGCGAGCATGGTCGCGGCCAATCGAGTCTATGCCATGCAACCGGGTGACGGCCTCACCATCGTCGTGTTCAGCTACGGCGTGATTCCTCAAGCCGTGACCGGAGACCCGGCCGTCAAGTTCGACCCGCGCAAGTACGTCTGGCTTGGAGACCCGACCCTCGGGACCGTTCCGGAGGTGCTCTGGGTTCACGGCGACCTCCCGATAAAGTCCCTGGAGGATTTCAAGAACGCCAAGACGCCCCTGAATGCCGGAGTGACCGGTATCGGGTCGCCGTCCACCGTGGCCACCCAGTTTCTTGCCCACCTCGGCTATCCCATCAAGGCCATCTCCGGCTATCGCGGCACAGCCAACGTCATGGCCGCGCTGGAACGAAAGGAGGTGGACGCGCGGATCATGTCCCAGACGAACATGCAGACCGTTTTCAAACGCTACATCGAGAGCGGACTCGTGCGGCCGGTGCTGTCCATGGGAGAGGAGCCTCGGCTGAAGCCCATCCCGGGCATTGCGACGTTCAAGGATCTGAACCTCGACCCGAAACAGCAGCGAATGGCGGATTTCATGACCGGGACGTGGAAGCTGCTGCGCCTTTTCGCCATTCCTCCGGGTGCTCCGGCAGACCGGGTAGCGACCCTGCGCAAAGGCTTCACGGCGACCCTCAAAAGTCCAAAGCTCTTGGAGCAAGCCGAGCGCCAGGGAGTCATCGTCTCTCCCGCGTATGCCGAGACCATAGAGAAAACCATCACAGCCCTCTACAACGCGCCTCCCGATCTCCTGGCTCAGTACAAGGAACAATTCATGAAGCGGAAGTAGGGGGAGTTGCCGGGGGCGTCCGCGGGAGAAAGGAAGCACCATGGGTCTGCTGGACCAGAAAGTGGTCATCGTGACCGGAGGGGGAAACGGCATCGGCCGGGCCTATTGCCTGGGCATCGCCCGGGAGGGCGGTATCCCCGTGGCCGCGGACATCGACGGGTCGGCGGCCGAGTCCGTGGCCGCGGAGATTGCCGGCAGCGGCGGCCGGGCTCTCGGTGTCAAGGCCGACGTCGCGGACTTGTCGAGCTGCCAGGCCATGGCCCAGGCCGCCCTGCAATCCTTCGGAAGGATCGACGGGCTCATCAACAACGCCGCGGTCTTCATGAGCGTGCCCGTGACCCGGTCCGGTTTCCAAGACATCGGGGAAGAGGAATGGGACCGGGTGATGACCGTGAACGTCAAGGGCCTGTGGCTCTGCAGCCGGGCCGTGGCGCCCGCCATGCAGGAGCGCCGCCAGGGAAGCATCGTCAACATCGCCTCCAACATGGCCTACAACGGCGGCGCCGGCATGATGCACTACGTGGTGTCGAAGGCGGCCGTGGTGGGCTTCAGCCGGGTGCTCGCCCGTGAGCTGGGCCCCTATGACATCCGGGTGAACACGCTGGCGCCGGGCTCCACCGCCAGCGAGCCCGAGCCCACGGAGGCCGCCCTCGAGGCGTACGAGCGGTCCGCGGCCAACCGCATCCTGCAACGCATCGAACAGCCGGACGACGTCGTGGGAACCGCGCTGTACCTGCTTTCGGAGCTGAGCGCTTTCGTTACCGGGCAGTCCATCCTGGTCAACGGAGGCGCCAACCTGCACTGAGACCTCGTTCGTGGACCGGATTCGTGCGCCAATCCACCGCTCCAAACGGTTGACAAACGACGCCCGTTGGTCGAATTAACAATTGAGCACTCACCCCTATTCCATCGGGCGTCGGGAATTGCAATTGCCGTAACGGTCCGGGATGCCCCGGACCACGTACCAAGGAGTCGCGCCATGTCCAGTCAAGAAACGTTCCCGGTCATCGATGCGGATGCCCATGTGATCGAAACGGAACGCACGTGGGACTTTCTGGAGCCGTCGGAGGAGAAGTTCCGCCCTACGCTCTTCACGTCGCCCCAGTCGCCTACCAAGCAATACTGGGTCATCGACGAGAAGATCCGCGGGTTCCGCTTCCCCACCTATACCGAACAGCAACTCCGGGATCTGTCGGACCAGTTCGGTCGAAACGTCGAGTCGCCCCAGGCCGCCCGGGAGCTGGACGACGTCCAACTCCGCCTCGACCACATGGACAAGCTGGGAGTCGACGTGCAGGTGCTCCACAATACGTTCTGGATCGAGCAGATCACCACCAAGCCGGACGCGGAAGCCGCCCTGTGCCGGAGCTGGAACCGTTGGCTCGGAGACATCTACCGGCAGAGCCAAGGCCGGCTGCGCTGGTCCTGCGTACTGCCTGTGCTGGCGCTGGACGAGGCCGCGGCGCAGATGAAACAGGCCAAGGAAGACGGTGCGGTGGCCGTGTGCGTGCGGCCCCTGGAGGGGGACCGGGACATGTGCGACCCGTACTTCTATCCCATCTACCAGCAGGCCAGTGACCTGGATCTGCCCATCGCGGTGCACATCGCCAACGGCAACCCGGTCAACTGCGACACCTACCGCACGACCACGGCGGGCCGCTTCGCGATGTTCCGGGCGCCGACGGTGACCTCGTGCCTGGGCCTCATCATGAGCGAGATTCCCCAGGTCTTCCCGGACCTCCGCTGGGGTTTCATCGAAGCCTCCTCCCAGTGGGTGCCGTGGATCTACCTTGAGTCGGAGAACCGCTACGCGGCGGCGGGGCGCGAGTTCCCCAAGGACCTTTTCACCGAGTACGGCATCTTCGTCACCTGCCAGACCAACGACGACATCCCTTACGTCCTCAAGTACTCGGGCGAGGCCGGTCTGGTCATCGGCACCGACTACGGTCACACGGATCCGTCCAGCGAGATGGACGCCATCCTCGACTTCAAGAAGATGGACGACATCAGCCAGGAGCGAAAGGACAACATCCTGTACCACAATCCCAAGGCGCTCTACGGCCTTTAGGAGCCCTGCTCATGGCCACCAAGCGCCGATACAACGCGGCGGTTCAACGGGTGAAGGGCATGCTTGAGTTGGCCTCGGGCCTGTACGAGACCTCCCTCTCCCACGAGACCCGGCGGGCGGCGGAAGGTGTGCTGCAGACCGACGCCCGTCTGGGCTACTACCTCCAGTTGTCTCTATTGCCACGGGGGAACCAGGACGACTGCATTTCCCTGTCCTTCGGCGCCGACAGCTTCCGCGAGCTCAAGATGCTGGCCGACGGCAAGATTTCCATGGCCTGGATCAATCCGTCGGCGTCCGTCACTCTCGCCTACAAGGGGAAAGGGCCGCTGGAGGGGCGCATGCCGTTGCGCACCATCGCGGTGTTCCCGTCCTGGGACGTCATGGGATTCGCGGTTCATGAGTCCACCGGTATCACGTCGTTGGAGCAGATCGGGAAGGACCGCATCCCGTTGCACCTCTCCACCGGCCCCACAGGCAAACGGAGCCTCGTGGATACCCCGGTGGCCTTCACCGTGGCCTCCATCCTCGAGGCCGCCGGCATGACAATCGCCGACATCCGCAAGTGGGGCGGGACGATCCAGTCCGTGATGCGGCCGAGCCATCCGGACCGGCGCGCGGCCATCGACAAGGGCACGGTGAACGCGGTCTTCGACGAAGGGATCAAGAGCTGGGGCCAGAGCGCGGTGGACAAGGGTTTCCGCTACCTGCCCATCGACGGCCCGGTGTTGCGCCGGCTCAAGGCCATGGGGTACCGCGGCGCCGTGTTGCCCAAGACGCACTTCAAGGGCATGACCGAGGACGTTCCCACTGTCGACTTCAGCGGCTGGCCCATGGTGGTGCGCGCGGACATGCACAACGATGTCGCGTATGCCCTGTGCGAGGCTCTCGAGCTCCGGAAGAAATCCATCCCCACCGACAACTTCAAGCCTCTCGACATCGCGCAGCTCTGTGCAAACGACGAAGAGGCGCCCTACGACGTGCCCCTTCATCCCGGCGCCAGGCGATTCTACCGGGAGCGCGGGCACCTTGCATGAGTGACCGGCGGAGCCCCGTGCTCGTGCCGCGGGCAGCCGCGCACCCTGCACCCCGCTGGGCGGCGGGCGTCATTTCCTGAAATAGAGATGCGTCTCCCCCGTACCGCCATCGTCATCATGTCCTCCGCGGTCGTGGTCATCACGTCCATCAGCATGAACGCGTTCAGCCTGTTCCTGACGCCCATCGAGGAGACGTTCGGCTGGTCGCGCACCACGGCGACGATTCCCTACGTTTTCGCCATGCTGGGCTGGGGCATCGGCGGCGTGCTGTTCGGCAAGAAGGCGGACGACCTCGGGACTCGCCCGGTGATCCTGGGCGGGATCCTCCTCATGGCCGCCGGCTTCTTCGGCATGGGCCTGTCCCAGAACCTGTGGCAGCTAAGCGTCACCTTCGGACTCATGACCGGCATGGCCAAGGGCGCCTGCGGGCTGGTCATCATCTCGCTGCTGGTGGCGAAGCACTACGACGCCGAAAGCCGCGGTCTGGCGGTGAGCATCGTGCAGACGGCGTCGCCCCTGAGCCCTTTCTTCCTGGCGCCGCTGCTGTACTTTCTCATCAGGAGCTACGACTGGCGCGTGGCCGCCATGGCGTGTGGGGTGCTGCTCCTGGTGGTGGCGTTCCCGTTCGGGTGGATCGGCGCGCGCGATCCGGACCCCTCTTCCGCCCGCCGGCGTGAGCCCGCGAGCTGGGGAAGCTGCCTCCCCTACCTGCGGGACCGTACGATGCTGCTGCTGTTCGCGGCCCGTTTCTCCTGCGGCGTAGCCCTGTTCCAGAGCGTGCATCTGGTGGGAATCGCAATGAGCAAGGACTTCGACCAGGCCACCGGAGCCTTGGCCGTGTCCGTCTTCGGGATCGCCGCCGCGGTCTCCGCGGTGACTTTCGGCTGGCTGTCCGACCGCTACGGCCGCTCCCCGATGCTGGCCCTCACCTACCTCCTCCGCGGCATCGGCACCCTGGCCATGTCCTTCGACATGCCCAACCCGATCGTCTTCTTCATCGTGGTGGCGCTAGCCATGGGACCGACCTTCGGCACCATTGCCATACAGAACGTCATGTTCTTCGAGATGGTCGGACCGCGACTTGCGGGACTCATCTTGGGCCTGAGCTTCATCGTGCACCAAGTCGGCTCCGCCAGCGGACCCATACTGGCCAGCGTCTACTTCGACATGACCGGCAGCTACGACGGCTTCATGCAGATCATGAGCCTGATCCTGCTCTCGTCGGCCGTGATGATCTACATCGCCATCCGTTCCGATAACGCCCCGCTCCCCGAGCCCGCGGGGGCGTGACGTAGACCCTTACCCCCGTTCATCCTGAGCCCTTCGTCACGGCTCAGGACAGGCTTCGCGGAGCGCCAGCGGAGCGAAGTCGAAGGACGCGATCCCGACCCACGGGGCGTGTTCCGCCCGGAGACCGGAAATCAGGCGTAGTCCTGTGTAAGCAGCTCCAGCAGGTGGCCGTTGGGGTCCCGGAAGTAGACGCCGCGCCCGCCGTTCCAGGTGTTGGTCTCCATGTCGGTGGAAGTCCTCGGCCCGCTGCCGTATTCCACACCGGCTTCCTTGATCCGGCCGAAGATCTCGTCGAACTCCTGCTCACTCACCTTGAAGGCGTAGTGATGGTGCTCCACCTCCTTGCGGTCGTCGAGATCCAGCGACAAGGACTGGGAGGCGATATGGACCGGCTGGAAGTGTCCCAGCGGCTCCTGGTGCTCGAACCCGAAGATCTTCTCCCAGAAACGGGCCGACTCTTCCTTGTCCCGCACAGGCACGATCGTGTGATTGAGCTCGATAGCCATCGGAACCTCCTTAGCCGTGGGACGCCCAATTTTCAGCAGCAATATACAACGAGCGCGGGCGGCGGGGAAATGGCCTTAGTGGCTGCATGTACGCCCTCGTCCAGCCTATACAACTGGTGCTGTACTAAGGGGAATCTTCCATTCCACTATGGACCCAGGACAGTAAGGAAACGGGGAGCATTGAGTATCTTTGCGCCACGATATTCCTCAAGAGGCAACAAATGCCTCCGGTCGCCGGTAATCAGATAGTCGGCGGCGGCTTCCACCGCACACTCCAGGATACGGTTGTCCGCTTCGTTGGCGGCAATCACGTCCGGGAGCCGCCGGGGTTCAATGACACTGGCAGCCTTTTCCAGGGTACGACGAGCCTCGGATACGCGGTCTTCATCCCACCCAATGCCCTCGCGCGCTGTTCTCCGTATTGGAAGAGTTGCCGCCACTCACACTCCTCAATGTAACGGCGCAATGCCTCCCGAACCAACTCGCTCCTGCTGCGTCCTTGCTGTTTCATCACCTGTTCGACCCGGTCAGCCATTGCCGGGGGGAGGGAGAAGGTGATGGTCTTGGTCGATCGGGGCATAGTCACCGCCTACTACCGAGTCTTACTCTAAGATTGAACCAACAGGGGACTCTGGTCAAGGGCCTATCGCCCGGGGGACGGCCGGATCACCCCGGATCAGGCAGGCGCGGTGACGGTCGAGGCGGCGGAAGGGAGCATTGCGGAGCTTGAGAGACGGGGCGGTCTCCACGTCACGGGACCGTTACCGAGCCCCTCCTACCCGGCCTCATTTGCACGAGAACAAATACTATGTCGGGGTAAGGTTCCGTATTCCTCGCGCCGGGCAACGGCCGCGATTTCCTACGTGAAATCAACAGGTTATGGAACAACTGGAAGTGAGTGGCGGAAAGTGTTCCAGGTACCAACTAGGCACCAAGTCATTTCCGGGCCATGCGTACGAATGTGCTTCAATGACGGTAGAGATTCGCGCCGCCGGGGAAAGGGAAACGACGGCCGCGGGCATCGTAATGCGCCAAGCCTCTGGTAAAGGCGGCCGCCGGGAATTGTCTGCGCCAACGCCTGTCTACCGCTCGCCGCGCCAAGACCCTCAGGAGCCAAATGAGAATTGCTGCGTTCTCAGGTCAGAACGCGGAGCGCAGTCTCCGGGGCCTTGTCGAGAACCCGCAACAGTGCGCGCGCCGCGCCGGTCGGGCAGCGCTTCCCCTGTTCCCAGTTGCGGATCGTCTCGTGCGGCACGTCGATTCGCCGCGCCATCTCTACCTGGCTGAGCCCCAGCCGCCGCCGGACCCGACGAGCGTAGCGTGCCATGTCCTGCATGGCCTCGGCGTCGTCCTCCTGCTGCTGCAAGGCAATTTCCGTCTCGGTGGTGCCATCCACCACCGCTAGGTCGATCCGCCCCTCTGGGAGGGTCGCGGAATCGTCGGGATCAATCCTGACGCGCGTTGTGCTCATAGTCCCTGACCTCCTTCCCGCTGGCCTTGCGGGCCGAAATGATGCGGATGGCGGAGCCCCGCACCGTGTAGACGACGACATAAACCCGCCCGTCGATCATACCGAGCAGCCGGTAGCGCTCTTCGCCATAGTCTCGTCGGCGATCCTGCACCACGATTCGATGCGGATCGAAGAAGGCGCGGATGGCATAGGCGAAGTCGAAGCCACGACGTACGAAACAGGCATTGTTCTTGACATCGTCCCATTCGAACTCCACCTTGATCGTATAGGCCATTGGCCTACCTGTGTCAAGCACGTCTCCGATAACCGCGCCCCCGGACGGGAAGTACCCCGCGACCGGACTCCAGCCCTCACGCATAGCAACTTGGCAAGACACAGCCACCAAAGTGCCGCTTCCTCGTAACTCTGCTCAGACGCGGACTGCATTAGGTTCTGGTGGTCTCGCAGCCGGTACGGGTCGACAGCCGGATGCTCCGCCGTTGGCTTGGCCAGGACACCATCCACGGCGTTCAGGGCGCTGGGCATCATGAGGTCCGCCGACATCTCCCGCAGTCATTCGCGCCCCGTCGGCGCCCTCATTGTACCCTGAACGAACCGCGCTAGATGTCGACGGTCGTGGGGAGGCGGCGCGTGACTCACCGACCTTCACTGACCGCTCTGAGATCAAAGCAGCCAGTCAACGCCAACATCGCCGCTCAGACAGCTCCTGCATCACATAGGTCATCAACACCCGCCCTTGTTTCGGACGATCAATTCGTCGCCATCAAGTTCCCAGAACTCCACATCCGCGGGGATCATGTGGGATTGCGTCCGCAGGAAGTAGCACATCAGGCTTTCCTCTCTGCCGGGACGCACGCTTCGCTCGACGAAAAATATCTTCCTGTAATCCGAGGGCGCCAAATGGAAATAGAACATCGCTTCCACCCAATTCTTCATCTTGGCGCCGGGCACGTTGCCGCCGGAAGTCCAGGTATGGGATTTGCATTCCACGATGACCTTGGGGTTCTCCGATCCCAGATCGAAGGCGTGGCTCTTTTGCACCGTATCCAAGCCACATGGAACCTTGTGAGGGGATCGCAGCCGAAGGCCATGTTCGGCAAGAACCTTCCAGGCACGCTCCTCGAACGCTCGGCCGACATGCGGATTGCCGGCCGATCCGTCTCTTTGAAAATTATTCATTTGTCTTCCGTCTCCTCGAAGGCACCGTCATCGTCCAGCTCGCGCGTCGTCCTTGTTGCGATATTCTTTCAATATGACGTACCGCGTTACGGGTCGCAGTGGCCCGCGGTCATTCCCTGAGCGCTCGACTACCCGCCCGTTCTGCACGCCTTCGCTTCTTCGGACCACGCTTTGCCGACTCCGGTGACGTTCTCTCTTTCTCTTGAGACGACATGCGTCTCAACCCTAACGAGGGCGACCGCGTTTCGCGCCCGTCGGGCGGGATCATCGCCGCACTCTTGTTCATCATACGTTCCTGCGGCCTCAATGGGCACCGAAGAACCGGGTGCCACGCCTAGAGGTGTCATGGCGGAATGTTGCCGCCACCATCTTCTGGTCCCCGGTCCGCGCCATCGCCCCCGTCGCCCTGTCCTGCATCCGGGTCTCGACCGCGTTGCGCTCGACCCAGGCGAGCGTCCTGCTCACCGCCTTGTCGTGCGCGACCACGATGGCTCGTCGCCGCCCATCAATGCGAGCAGCGACACCGACTTCGGCGCAGACAGCGTCACGTCCCGATGGACGCTACCATCTCGGAAGCCACCCGGCGGGCTCGGTTTTGTGCGAGTCCTGCTTGTCCATGGAACCCGGAAACGCGCTTTCCAGACCGGGAACAAGGGATGAAAAGGCCGCTTCACAACCGTGTCGCCGCTTGGCGTCAATTGTCCTGCTGGACAATCGCGGGCTGTCGGGCGCCCCGGCTCGCGAGAGGCCTTCCGCTGTGGCGCACATAGCAAATATGCGATACAGTGACGGCAGATGAAATAGACCGTCGAGACCCTCAACGAAACCGTGGACGCGGAGTTGCGCGCGTTACCGCGCGACATGCGGGCGCGCTTCGCTCGCATCTGCGAGTTGATCGCCGCGGTCGGTCTCGAACACATGGGCGCGCCCCATGTCCGGTACCTCGCTGGCCCGCTCTGGGAGATGCGCATGAGCGGCCGTGACGGTACATCGCGGGCGCTCTATGTCACCGCCAGGGACAAACGAGTGGTCGTGGTGCGCGCATTTCTTAAGAAGACGCGGCGGACACCGAAACGTGAGAGTCAGTTGGCGCTCAGGCGCGCCGGGGGGATATCGCAATGACCAAGGTATCGGAGCTACACCGGCAATGGAGCAAGGCTCCGGAGTATCGGGAAGCCTATGATCGTCTGGAGCCGGAATTCGCGTTGTCGCGCATGCTGATCGAGGCCCGCACTCGTGCCGCGCTGACCCAGGGGGAATTGGCCGAACGCATGGAGACGACGCAATCGGTCGTAGCCCGCCTGGAGAGCGGCCGTATCCATCCGTCCACACGGACACTGGAGAGGATCGCTCGCGCCACGGGCACGAGGCTTCGGATCAGTTTCGATCCCGCATGATGCGTCCCCCGGCGCTCACTTGGTTCGGATGAACCTTGTGCCGCGCCGCTATCTCCTGGATCGTCTTGTCCCCGCGCAGGGCTTCCAGCGCTACCTTCGCCTTGAACTCCCCCGTGAATCGCCGTCGTGTGGTCATCGCATATCCCTCCCTCTCCAGGTGCCCATTCGTCAGAGTATCCCCGAACAACATGACGGATACTTGATGTCGAAGCTCATGGGCAGGTATATGAATAGATGACGTTGCGTCAATTCCACCTCGCAGAGACCAGATTGTTGCCGCCTGACGACTTCGAGCACCGATTACGAACGCCCCCGATGACGCTCTCGGCGAGCTTCCCGATGTACGACTTTGAGGAGGTGCGCGGCGCACACGAGGTGCTCTGGAACAGTGTCGCGCGGAAGCTGGAAAGGACGGGAGTGGAAGGGGTTCCCGCGGCTCTCGATCGATCCCGGAGCGTCCACGAGCTCTGGACCGATCCGGGGCTGCTGCTCAGCCAGTGCTGCGGGGCCGACCTCGTCGGCCGCTATGCCGGAACGCTCGCCCTGGTCGCCACGCCGCTCTACCGCGCGCCCGGTTGCGGCGGTTGCTGGTACTCGAGCGTAGTCCTCGTCGCCGAGGATTCGCCTGCCACGGAGCTCTCGGACCTGCGCAATACAGTGTGCGTGATCAACAGCCACGAGTCCCACTCGGGGGCGAACGCGCTGCGAGCGCTGGTCGCCCCGTTGAATCGGCGCGGCCGCTTCTTCTCGCGGATCGTCACGAGCGGCTCCCACCCCGCGAGCGTTGCCACGGTCGCGCGGGGCGAAGCCGATGTCGCCGCCATCGACTGCGTGACGTATGCCTGTCTCGAGCGCTACCGCCCTTCCCGGCTCGAAGGGATCCGCCGGCTCTGCTACACGGCGCGTGCTCCCGGAATTCCCTTCGTGACGCGGGCCGGGAGCGATTCGAATCGAATCCGGCACTTGCAGAGCGCGCTCCTGGATGCCTTCGAGGAGCCGGAGGTCCGCGCCGCCGGCGCCGCGGTGTTCATCGACGGCGTGGAGATCCTTCCGCTTTCCGCGTACCAACGGATTGTCGAGCTCGAACGCCTCGCCGCGGCCCAAGGCTACCCCGAGCTGCGCTGAGCGTTGCGGTGGACCTGATATTTCGTAATGTAGAATACGTTGTGTTGACGTCCTGGGAGCCTCTATCTGCCGGCAACGCTGTGCGGGCACGGGCGGGTTTGAAACCCGCCCCTACGCGGTCGTCTACCGTGATCGTCCCGCGGCGCAGACTGCTAGCCTCTAGTGTTGTGTCTCACAAATACGGTTATGAAGATGCGAGGGCATTTTGGTTGTCGGCAAGGCGCGATGACGAGTAGGGGCGACCTGCGGTCGCCCCAGGGCGGTCACCACGCGAGGAAGAGCAACGCAGCCGACGGCCAAAAGGACCCGCAGATTCATAAGCGTATTTGTGAGACACCACACTAGTGTTATGTCTCACAAACAGGTTTGCAAAGATGCGCAGGATTTTTCGTCTTCGGCAAGGCGCGATGACGTGTAGGGGCGACCGGCGGTCGCCCCCGTGGCGGGCGCCACGCGAGGAAGACCCCGGGTCAAGCCCGGGGTGACGTACGCAGCCGACGGCGAAAAGGACCAGCAGATAAACCTATTCGTGAGACACAACTCTAGTTGCCCGCCCGGCTTCGATGCGCACGCCATAGTCACTTGCCGCGCTCTCGGCGGTGATGTAGCCGCGGTCGAGATCTCGCTGGATGAGTTCGATGGCACGCTCGTGAGGGTAGCCCCACCCGCCGCCGCCGCCGGTTTCGAGGATGGCGCGGTCGCCGGGCTGGAGGCGATAGTTCCGGGCCTTGCCCATGGTCTCCGTCTCGCCCGATGCCTTGATGATCGTTACGCAACCGGGTTTGGCGGCCTCGCCACCGCGTACGCCCCAGGGCGGACATTTCCTGCGGTCGACGTTGGTGTTGAGCGTGCAGGGATAAAGGATCTCGTACTCCTTGCGAAAGCCGAGCCCGCCCCGGAACTTGCCCGGGCCGCCCGAATCCTCCCGCAGCGAAAGCGAGCGCACGCGGAACGGCAGAAGCGACTCCTGCAACTCCATCGGGATCAGCCGCGTGTCGCCGTGCGCCATGGTTCGGAACGGCCCGGCGCCGTCGTGACCGTCGCCCGCGCCCCAGCCGCCGTGACCGCTGTCATGGCCGTGGAAGCGCCTTCCATCGGCCCAGTTGCCGTAGACCTGGAAGCCCGAATGGGTCCCGAAATGGGCGCCGGTGGCAAGGTGCGGCAGGGCGTCTCCGAGACAGCGGATCACCGAATCGATGACGGTGGGCAACGGGAACGGATACCCGGCCATGGGCGCGCCGAGCCGCGCGCTCAGGATCTTTCCCTCCGGCAGGATCAGCTTGAGCGGGCGGTAAACGCCTTCGTTGGCGGGCTCCCTCGGCGCGATCAGGTACTTGAAGGCGACCCGCGCCGCGGTGACGCCGCCGCCGAAATAGCCTGAGTTCAGCGGACCCGGCACCTGATCGCTGAGTCCGGAAAAATCGACGGTCAACTCCTCGCCCTCGACGATGACCTTGACGCCGATGGGCACGGGCTCGGTGCCGAGCGAATCGTCGTCGAGGAACGCCTCGCTTTCATAGACGCCGTCGGGGATGTCGCGAATGCGCGCGCGCGACGACGCCTCGCCCTGCTCCAGGATCGTCTCGACAGCGGCAAAGAAGGTGTCGATGCCATATTTGTTGGCAAGCGCGAGCGTAAGATCGCGGCCCAGGAAGCATCCCGCAAGCTGCGCCGAGATGTCCCCCATCAGATCCACGGGCATCCGCGTGTTGTTCTCGATGATGCGGTAGATCTCCTCGATGGGCTCGCCTTTCGACCACAACTTGATCGAACGGAGTTGCAGCCCCTCCATGAAGATGTCGGTGGATCCGTGCATCACGCCGCCGATATCGATCCAGTGGACGTTGATGGCGAAGAAGCCGAGCAGGGTCGCACCGTCGGGCCCGGCATAGATCGGCGTGTACATGACGGTGTTGTTCAGGTGCTGCCCCTGCACGGCGGCATGATTGCACACCACGACATCGCCGTCATAAAACCGGCCGTAGGTCTTCAACCCGTCACGGACCGCGGTCCCGACGGCATCGGCGACGAAGGGCGGCATGCCGCCCGTCGACTGTGCGACGAGTTGCCCGTCCACGTCCACCAACCCCACCGCGAAGTCCTTGTATTCGTAGACATAGGGGCTGAACGCCGTGCGCGTGATGTTGGCGTCGATCTGGTTGGTGATGGAAACGACGCCGAACCGGATGACCTCGAGCGTGATCGGATCGATCTTTACGCGGGCGTCCGGGGCTTGGATGGCTCTATTCATCGTCTTTCTCCACTCTCTGTCCGCGCTTCGAGCGCTCGGATCATTCTAGTGTCCTGTCCGGTTCATTCGCATGATAATATGCTGACATATGCTGGTCTTTTTGCCGTCGGCTGCGTTGCTCTTCCTCGCGTGGTGCACGCCGGACGGGCGGGTTTGAAACTCGCCCCTACAAATCATCGTGCCTTGCCGACAACAAAAATCCTCCGCATATTGCCTTGCCGACAACGGAAATCCTCCGCATATTATCATGCGAATGAACCGGACAGGACACTAGCCCATTCCCGGCAGCGCTGCCTGCCGTCGTATCATTCGCCGCCGCACTCGATGCGGATCTCGCCCATGCCGCCGATTTCGAAGCGGTCGCCCGGCCAGATCAGCGTGGTGGAGCCGTACTCTTCGATGACCGCCGGGCCATCCGCGGCGAATCCCGGCTCCAGCACGTCGCGGTCATAGATCGCCGTAACGACGGTTCCCCCGGCACTGCCAAAATAGACCTGGCGGGTCTGGGGCGCCGGTGTCCTGGCCGATGACGCCTTGCGCCGCAGATTCGCGATATCCGGGTGCCGCAACCGGGCGAAGGCCGACAGATGCAGGGCCTGAAGCTCGGTCGGGGCCTTCGAGTCGGCGTGCCCGTAGCGGCGTTCGTAGTCGCGCTCGAAGGCCTGCCTGATTTCGGCCACGCTGCGCAGCCCGGTGAGCGGCACGTGGATGTTGTTCCGCTGGCCGCGATAGCGCATCTCCGCCTTGCGCTCGAAGAACACGTCGTCGGTGGCGAAATCCCGGCGAAGGGCTGCCGCGGCCTCGGCCTCCATCCCACGGAAGGCGGCATCCATCCTCCCCACCAGCGCGTCATCGAGCAACCCGGTGAAGGTCTCCGACGCGTCGACCTGCGCGTCCGCAAGCAGCATGCCGATGGCCGAGAAATTGCCGGGTTCCGGCGGAATGACGACGGTGGGGATGGACAGCTCGCGTGCCAGCGCGGAGGCGTGTAGCGGCCCACCCCCGCCATAGGCGAACAGGACGAAATCGCGGGGGTCGAGTCCGTGCTCCACCGAGACCTGGCGGATGGCGCCGGCCATCAGCACCGTCGCAATCGAGACAATGCCGTCCGCGGTCCGGATCAGCCCCTCTTCACCCTGGTAGTTGAGCGGCCCGGCGATCTTCTCGGCGATGGCGCGGCGCGTCGATTCGAGCCCCAGGCTCAACTCGCCGCCCAGGAAGCGATGGGGGTTGAGCCGGCCAAGCACGAGATTCGCGTCGGTGACGGTGGGTTCGGTCCCGCCGCGGTCGTAGCACACGGGCCCGGGCGTCGAACCGGCGCTGTGCGGTCCGACATGCAGGCGGTTCTGATCGTCCAGCCACGCGATGGAGCCGCCGCCCGAACCGACCTCGACGACATCGATGACCGGCCATTTGATGGGAAAGCCCTGAACGTAGCCGTTCACGTAATAGATGGACTCGACGCTGAACCGGCCGTTTTCCACCAGGGCGCATTTCGCGGTGGTGCCGCCCATGTCGAAGGCGACGACATTGGCGATGCCCAGCGCTTCGGCATAGGCGCCGGCACCGATGCAGCCCCCGATGGGCCCCGATTCCACCAGGCCCACCGGCTGGCGGCACGTGCGCTCCACCGACAACAGTCCGCCGTTCGAGCCCATCATGAACAGCGTGCCGTCATAGCCCTGGGAACGGAAATCGCTCTCCAGACGGCGCACATAGGTATTCACCAGCGGCCCGACAAAGGCGTTGGCCGCAACGGTCGAGGTACGCTCGTATTCGTACCACTCGCGCGTCAGCTCGGTGCTGTAGGTGACATAGACATCGGGCAGCAGGCGTTTCAGGATTTCGGCGGCCTGTTCTTCGTGCGTGGGATCGAGGAAGGAGCTCATGAAGAAGACGGCCACGGCCTCGATTTCCAGGCCCTTCAGCTCATCCGCCAGGATTTCGAGGGCGCCCGTATCGAGGGGCACCAGGACTTGGCCCTTCGCGTCGATCCGCTCGGGCACCTCGAAGCGCAGCTCCCGCGGGATCAGCGGCTCGTCTCGCTGGTAATGCAGGTCGAACGGGTCGGGCCGGTTGGCGCGGGCGATCTCCAGCACATCGCGGAAGCCTTCCGAGGTGACCAGGGCGCATTTGGCGCCACGCCGCTGGATCAGCGAGTTGATGACCAGCGTGGTCCCGTGATTGAGGAAGTTGGCCTCGGCGGGCTTGAGGTCTCCCTTCCTGAAGCAGTCGAGGATCCCCTCGACAAAATTCCCGTACGTCGTCGGGCTCTTGGTATAGATCGCGTTGCCGGTATCGTGATCGAACGCGACAAGGTCGGTGAAGGTGCCTCCGATATCCACGGCGACGACATGTGGCATCAGTTTCTCCAGTGCATCTTGGTTGTCGGTTGTCAGTCGCGGATGACGACGCAATATTCCGGCGGCAGACGAAGCCGGACGCCCTTGCCCACCTCGCCGGCGGCACCGGGATGGAGTTGCACCTGGATCGTCTGGTCTTCCGCAACGACGGCACAGTAGGTCATGTTGCCGAGGAACGCCTTGTGGCGGATGGTTCCGTCAACGGTATTGGGAGCGTCGGCGTCGTTCTCGGCGAAAATCACGTTCTCCGGCCGGATGGCGACCCGCGCGGCGGCGCCCCTGGCAAGGCCGGCACCCCCACGCACGCGAAGCACGCCGAGCGGAGTGTTCACCGTAAGATCGCCGGCGCCACTCTCGCTCACCTCCACCACTTTTCCGTTGATGAAGTTGGTCTTGCCGATGAAGTCGGCGACAAACGCGCTGCCCGGCCGGTCGTAGATCTCTCCCGGCGTTCCCTCCTGGACGATCAGGCCGTCATGCATGACCCCGATCCGGTCCGACATCGTGAGCGCTTCGATCTGCTCGTGGGTGACGAACAGGGTGGTGACGCCGAGCGCGGTGACGAGATCGCGGACTTCGGTGCGCATCTCCTCGCGGAGCTTGGCGTCGAGGTTTGACAGCGGCTCGTCGAGCAGCAACACCTCGGGCTCGCGCACCAGCGCACGGGCCAGCGCGAGCCGCTGCTGCTGGCCGCCACTCAGATAAGGCGAAGGGCGGTCCTCGAGCCCGTCAAGATGCACCAGCGCGAGCGCGCGCATGACCCGGTCGCGCATCTCCCGGCTCGAAGGGCGTGGGCGCATCTGCTTCAGTGGGAAGGCCACGTTCTTGTAAACCGACATATGCGGCCAGATGGCGTAAGACTGGAACACCATGCCGATATTGCGGTCATGCGACGGCTTGGCGATGCCCTCGGCGGCATTGAAAACGACATCGTTGCCAACCGTGATCCGTCCGCTGGAGGGTGCCTCCAGCCCGGCGACGCAACGTAGCGTCGTGGTCTTGCCGCAGCCCGACGGCCCCAGCAGCGTATAGAAGTGGCCGCTCTGCACCTCGATGTCGACGCCACGCACGGCATGAACGGTGCTTTTCGCCGAACGGTAGGTCAGGTGGAGATCTTCGATCCTTATCATCGGGAATTAGTGTCCCTGTCCGGCTAATTCGCACGATAATCTGCGGGTCTTTTTTGCCCCGCGCATCCTGAGCGTAGCGAAGCGAAGTCGAAGGGCGGCTGCGTTGCTCTTCCTCGCGTGGTGCCCGCCACGGAGGGCCACCGCCGGTCGCCCCTACACGTCCTGAGCCCTTCGACAAGGCTCAGGACAGGCTTCGCGAAGCGAAGTCGAAGGACGCCTTGCCGACGACAAAAAATCCTCCGCATCTTATCATGCGAATTAGCCGGACAGGACACTAACGCGTGCCGGTTCCGTCCGGCAGGATGCGCACGCCGTAGTCGCGCAGCGCACTTTCCTCTGAAACGTATCCACGACGGACGTCGAGAGCGACCTCGTCGGCCGGCCGGTCCGTGGGCGGGCCGTAGCCGCCGCCTCCGCCCGCCTCCACCAATACCAGATCGCCGGGTTCCACCGGTACCCCTTCCGTTTTGTAATAGATCTCGGGCTCGGTGGCGCCGTTGCGATAGACCGAGACCTGTCCCGACTTGCCTGCCATGCCGCCGAGCACGCCCCAGGGCAAGCAGTGGATCCGGTCGAAATTGGTCCAAAGGTGACACGGGGCGAGGATGCGGTATTGCTTGCGGAACCCGAACCCGCCGCGATACCGGCCCGGCCCGGAGGACTCCTCGCGCAGCGAGAGTTCCTCGTAGCGGTAGGGATAGATCGTTTCCTGGAGTTCCATCGGGATGATCCGCGTGTCCCCATGCGCCATCGAGCGAAACGGGCCGGCGCCGTCGTGGGTGGCGCACGCGCCCCAGCCGCCGTGCGCCGAGTCATGGCAATTGAAAAACGCGCCGTTGGGCCGGTGGCCGAAGAATCCCACCGACGAATAGGTGCCGAAATGCGCCCCCGTCGCCTGTTCGGGCATCGCCGTCTGCAGCACCTTGATGATCGTGTCGATAATCGTCGGGAAGGGAAAACCGTAATGCTGCATCGGCGCGGTCGGTCCGGCGCTGACCAGCTTGCCGTCGGGCAGGATCAGCTTGAGCGGGCGGAAGGTGCCCTCGTTGGCCGGCTCGCCTCGGGCAATCATATACATGAAGGCGACGCGGGCCGTGGTGACCCCGCCCCCCTGGCGGCCGGAGTTGAGGCGGCCCTCCACCTCTCCCGGCATGTCGGTATAGTCCACCGTCACTTCCGTTCCCTCCACCACCACCTTCACCTTGATCGGGAGACGCCGGTCGTTCACGCCGTCATTGTCAAGGAACGACTCGGCCTCGTAGGTCCCGTCCGGAATGGCGGCAATGCGCTCGCGAATGGCGGTCTCGCACTGGTCGAGCATGACCTCCAGCGCATTGTGATACGTCTCGAGCCCGAACCGCTCGGCGAGCTGCACCGTGAGATCGCGGCCGAGCAGGCAGCCGCCGAGCTGGGCCTCGATGTCGCCCATGAGTTCGATCGGAAAGCGCGTGTTGTTCTCGATGACTCGATAGACCTCTTGGATCGGCTCGCCCTTCGACCACAGCTTCACGGTACGGAGCTGCAGCCCTTCGGAGAAGATGTCACCGCCGCCCAACGAGCGGAAATTGCCGCCGATGTCGATCCAGTGGCAGTTGATGGCCATGAAACCGATCAGCTCGCCGGTGCCGTCCGGGCCGGCAAAGATCGGCGTGTACATGACCGTGTTGTTCAGGTGCTGGCCCTGCACGGCGGCGTGGTTGCAAAGCACCACGTCTCCGTGGTGCAGACGCTCTTTGCCGTAGATCTTGAGCCCGTCGCGCACGGCGGCGCCCACCGCGTCGGCGACGAAGATCGGCATGCCGCCGTTGCACTGGGCGATGAGCCGCCCGTCCGCGTCGGTCATGCCGACGGCGTAGTCCTTGTATTCATAGATGTACGGGCTGAAGGCCGTGCGCGTCATGTTCGCGTCGATCTGATCGTTGATCGACACGATGCCGTGCCGGATCACCTCCAGGGTGATGGGGTCGACCGCGTGACCATCGGCCGCGTGACCATCGCCCGCGCTCGGGGCCTGTCGGGTGGCAACCGCCGATGACTCCGTGCCGCTGCACCGGATGCGAATCTCCCGGTAACCGCCGATCTCGAAGCTGTCGCCGGGCCAGACCACGGTGGTCGCTCCGTATTCCTCGATGATCGCGGGCCCTTCGTCCTTGAAGCCGGGTGCAAGCTCGTAGCGCTCGTATATGTTCGCGTCGGTCCAGCCGCCGGCCGTGGAAAAATAGACCGGCCGCGTACCGCGGTTGCCGTCGGTTCCGCCCGGGCTGCGGTAGAGCCCTGCAAGGTCCGGCCGGCGAAGCTTGGCGAATGCCGACAGATGGAGGGCCTGGATCTCGGCCGCGGCGCGGGTGTCGGCGTGGCCGTAGCGGCGCTCGTAGTCGCGATCGAAAATCGCGCGTATCTCCGCCGGACCCTCGAGCGCGGGCAGCGTGACCTTGATGTTGTGGCGCTGGCCCCGGTAGCGCATCTCGGCGGCGCGCTCGAACATAACCTCGCCGACACCGATCTCCTCGCGGAGATCCTCCGCGGCCTTGGCCTCCATGGCCTGGAACCTCTCGCCCATCGCCGCGACGGTGCCCTCATCGAGAACGCCGGCGAAGGTTTCCGACGTATCGAGCCGTGCATCGGCAAGCAACATGCCGGTGGCTGAAAAATTGCCGGGCTCGGGCGGGATGACGACGGTCGGAATCGAAAGCTCGTGGGCGAGGGCGACGGCGTGCAGCGGACCGCCGCCGCCATAGCTGAACAGCACGAAGTCGCGCGGGTCGCGGCTGTGCTCGATGGTCTGGCGGCGGATGGCGCCGGCCATGACCACGGTGGCGATGGAGAGGATGCCCTCGGCGAGCTCCACCGCGCCCTCGTCGCCGGTATAGCCGAGGGACGGCGCGATGTTATCGAGCAGGGCGGCCTTCGCCGTCTCCACCTCGAGCATGAGCTCGCCGCCGAGGAAGCGGTCGGGCGCGAGACGACCGAGCAGAAGGTTTGCGTCGGTCACCGTCGGCTCTTTGCCGCCGCGGCCGTAGCACACCGGTCCGGGCGTCGATCCGGCCGAACGCGGTCCGACATGCAGCCGGTTCTGCTCGTCGAGCCAGGCGATGGAGCCGCCGCCCGAGCCCACCTCGATGACGTCGATGACCGGCGCCTTGATGGGGAAGCCCTGTACGTAACCGCCCGCGTAATAGACCGAATCGACGGAGAACCGTCCATTTTCCACCAGCGCGCATTTCGCGGTGGTGCCGCCCATGTCGAAGGAGATGACGTTGTCGTACCCCAGGGCCTCGGCATAGGCCGCCGCGCCGATGCAGCCGCCGATGGGGCCCGATTCCACCAGCGAGATGGGCTGGCGGCAGGCGCGATCGGCCGAGAGCACGCCGCCGTTGGAGCCCATCATGAACAGCGTGCCGGAAAATCCGCCCGTACGCAGTTCGTCGTCGAGCCGGCGGACATAGGTCGACACCTGCGGGCCGACATAGGCGTTGGCGGCGACCGTGGCGGTGCGCTCGTACTCGTACCACTCGCGGCAGAGTTCGGTGCCGCCGGTCACGTAGACGCCGGGCAGCAACTCGGCGAGCTCGGCGACCGCGCGCTCCTCGTGTTGGGGATTGGCGTAGGCGTTCATGAAGGAAACCGCGACGGCTTCGATGCCTTGCGCCTTCAGCTCCCGCGCGAGACCGCGCAGCTCGCCGGTATCCAGCGCGGTTACCACCGAGCCGTCGGCGCCGATGCGCTCGGACACCTCGTAGCGCCGTTCGCGCGGGATCAGCGGCTCGTCGCGCTGATAGTGCAGATCGAATGGGTCGGGGCGGTTGCCGCGCGCGATCTCCAGCACGTCGCGGAAGCCGCGGGTGGTCACCAGGGCCGCGCGGTTGCCGCGGTGCTGGATGATGGCGTTGATCACCAGCGTCGTACCGTGGTTGACGAAACGCGCGTCCGCCGGCGCGACGCGGGCCTTGCGCATGCATTCCAGGATCCCGTCGACGAAGTTGTCGTATGTCGTCGGGCTTTTGGCGAACAGGACGCTCGCCGTCTCGTGGTCGAAGGCGACGAGGTCGGTAAAGGTGCCGCCGATGTCGACAGCGATAACGTATGCCATGGCTAGTGTCCTGTCCGGTTCATTCGCATGATAATCCGCGCGTCCTTCTTGCCTCGTTCGTCCGGAGCTCCATTTTTACCCCGTTCGCCCTGAGCGTAGCGAGTCCTGAGCCTGGCGAAGGGCGAGCGAAGTCGAAGGGCGCGGTTCCACCTCCCGCCCTGCCGGCGCCCCTCCGAAAGCGCCGGATTCATGCGTCGCCTCGCGCCGAAAGCAGCCCGTAGCGCCCGGTCACGAACCAGTACAGCACGACGAGCGGGATCATCAGCGCCAGCATGACGACGACCAACGCCGAGGCCTGTCCCAGCCCGCCGCCGAGCCACGTGGTCCAGATCACGACGGGCAGCGTCATGTTGCGCGGCGTGGTGAGAATGACGGCAAGGGTCAGCTCCCGGAAGACGAGCAACGCGATCCAGAGCCAGGCATAGATCAGCGTGGGCGAGAGCAGCGGCACCACCACCTCTCGGAAGGTCGCGAAGGTCGTGGCCCCGCTCATCTGCGCCGATTCCTCCAGCTCGCTGTGGATCTGGATCATCCCGCTGTTGGTCATGCGGGTCCCGTAGCTGACCCGGGCGACGATGAAGACGAGCAGCAGAACCCAGATCGTGCCGTAGATCGGCAGGACGGTCTGCAGCACGTAGAGTGTAAGCAGGATAACGCCGACGCCGAACACGATGTTGGGCACCGCGTGCGGCAGGAAGGCGATGAAATCGTACAACGCGCGGGCAGGCAGGCGCGAGCGCAGCACGACCCAGGAGAAGCAGATGCTGAGCAGGAGCGTGATGGTCGGCGTCAACACCATCAGGATCGCCGTGTTGGTCAACCCATTCAGCGCCAGGGGCCAGGGCAGCGTCAGGTACTGCGCGAAGCTCATCTGGGCGAAGGCGTACTTGCCGGGGAACATGAAGTACGGCAGCAGCGAGGCCCAGATCACCAGCAGAATCGGCACCAGCTTGGAGAGCACGAAGTAGGTGGCGAGAAAGCCCCAGGCGATCCAGGTCCAGCGACCGAGGTCGGTCATGCGCGGACGGTACGCCTTGCCGGTGATGACGGCGTAACGTCGAGCGCGTTGCTGCATGCGCGCATACCACCAGCCCATCAACCCGGCGAGGACGACGATCACGCCGCTCAGCGCCGCCGCGAGCCCATATTGCGGCAGCACGTCCTGCGGGCTGGTCAGCAAGTAGAGGAAGGTCGAGAAGGTGAAAATACGGTTGCCCCAACCGAGGATCGCGGGAACGTCGAAAGCGGCGAAGCCGATGGTGAAAATGTAGATCCCGGCCGCCAGGATCCCGGGCCAGGCAAGCGGCAGCGTGATCGCCCCCATGACGCGGCTGGCGCGTGCGCCGCTCATCTGCGCCGATTCCTCAAGCGCGGGATCCATCGCGCGGAATACCGCGGCCGTCATGATGAATGAGAGTGGCGCCAGATTGAGCCCCTGAACCCAGCCCATGCCGAGAATACTCGATATATCGAACGGCGCCTCGGCGAGGCCGAAGGCCCCGATCAACAAGGTATTGAGAAGGCCGATGCGTGGATGCATCAGGAACAGCCAGCCCATCGCAGCGGCAAAGCCCGGCATCAGCAGACCGATGGTCATCAGTGTGAAGACAATCGTCTTGCCCGGCAAATTCGTCCGCTCGACCAGCCATGCGGCCGGAATCCCGAAGAAGAAGGCGACGGCAAGCGAAGCAAACGCAAAGCCCAGCGTGTTCCAAAGCACTTCGTAGGTCCGGGAGTCCAACGCCACCGACACGTAGTTGCCGAGCGTGTAGACGTACTCCGCGTCGGGTTCTCCCTCGATAAAGCTGATCCAGAAGACAATGCCGAGGCACGCAAGGATGATAACGCTCATCGCGAGGGTCGCGCCAAACATGACGCGAGGCAAAGCGTCCGCCTTGCCCGCGAGACTCTGCTGCTTCGAGCCGAGCGCGGTCAAACCCATCCGTGGACCCCGCCGGAGGCCCGCGCGTTACGGGGCCTTCCGGCATTGCGGTCAACCATGCGTCGTTACTTCTTTGCCTTGGTGGTGAGGATCTTGATGGCGGCGCGCTTGGTCTTGGTCGTCTCGGGATGGGCGATGATCCAGTCGGTCGAGACCTCGGTGAGCTTGACGCCCTGGGATCGCAGGTCCTTGACCTTGTTGGCGATCCGCGAGCCCTCGTAGAGATGGAGATCGGTCCGGTCCGTTTCCCAAAGAATTTCCTGTGCCTTGCGGGTGCTCTGGAATGCGGCCAGGAGCTTCGCCGCATTGGGATGGGCGGCGTTCTTCGGCACCATCATGTAGTAGTAGCGGATCTGGGCCGCATCGTGCGGGATCATCTGGTCGATGGGAGCGCCTTTCTCCTTCCAGATGAAGGCCGACTGGCCGCTGCAATCCATAACCAGCGCCAGGAACTCGCCCGAAGCGATGCGCTCCAGCTCGCTGCAGCGGATCAGGCCGGCTATTTGGCCGGAAAGCTCGCGGACGTAGCCGAGCGTCTTCTCCGGCCCCCAAATATCGGTTGAGGAGATCGTGTCGAATCCGGCGGCGTAAGGGGTCGACGCGATCTTGCCCTTCCATTCAGGCTTGAGGAAATCCGCAAGTGTCGTCGGCTTCATCGGCGCCAGTTGTGTATTGTAGGTCACGCCGGACATACCCGAATAGACTCGCACGAGTTGCCCGTCCTGCTCGATCGACTGGTCGGTCATCCGATCAGGCACCAGGGCCTTCCAGTCCACCTTGTGGAACATATTCCGCTTGAGCAGCGGCGTAATGTAGGCGCCGTTGGCGAAATAGATGTCGCTGAAAGACTTCTGCCCGGCCGCGAACTCAGTCGCGATCTGATGGCCGATGCGCGGCATCGAGGGACCCGGGGTGTACCGGATATCCACTTTGGAACCCCACATTTCGCGCATGGCCTTTTCCATGGCCTCGGCACCCTTGTTGCCGCCTACGGAGGTTGTTCCCCAGGAGATCTCAAGTATGCCTTCCGCGTTGGCCGCCGCCACCAGTTCCTTCAACGCCGGGCTCATTTCAGCGGCGCGCAGAGGCTGCGGCCCTGTCATGGTCACGGCAAGAAGTGCAGCCGCAGCAACGCCGGCAAAGATTCCGAGATGTAACTTCATTGCATGTTCTCCCATTCTGGCGCGGCAACAAAAAGCGCGCATGATGAGCCGCTAGTGTCCTGTCCGGTTAATTCGGATGGTAAGATGCGCAGCATTTTCGTTGTCGGCAAGGCGCGACGACTTGTAGGGGCGGGTTTCAAACCCGCCCGTGTGGCGCGCACGACGCGAGACTCGTCCACGAAGTGCGTCAGGTTTGGTGCGACACATCCCAACTTCTATGAGATTTCCAGCGATTTCTGGCGCCGTCCATTCTCATATCCTATTGATTTTACGTGCATTTATAAGATAGCCCTAGATTCGCCATCCCCCGCCTGCTTCAGCCCATCCGATTTGCGGGAGCATACCGTAACCGGATTTCAGCACTATCCCGGCACGACATGGCTCGAATGGCGGTCGACGCTCGGAACCCCTGATTCGGCGATTGCCGAATCCAGAACAGCCCGTTTGCTCACACCGCTTGCTCCGCATCCCCCTATATCTACCCAAGACGCGATCGTCCACCATGCAGAGCCCGCCGTCCTTCGCGTCACATTTCCGAGTAACGTGTGGAACCGAGATTCCACACCAGCCGTTCCACCCGTGTCGTCTCGGATGACTGCCCGACGACGCGACCGTCCGTCCGCTCGCGGCGAAGCAGAGCCCAGAACATCTTCGCACCGAACGCCTTTACCGGCTCACCGTTCCAGTCGTACTCCGCTTCGAGCGAGTCGTTGGCGCGCTCAGCAATAACCAGCGCGCCGCGGACCGGAAGAGACGTTTCAAGGTGCCGCCGAACGCGGCGCACATTCACCGCAACCTGGCGAAGCGCTGAACGGAACCTCCACCTGCTTAACCAGCCCGACTTCGTTTCCACGACCCAGATGCCGGTCGGCGTCATGACGACATGGTCGACGTTGCCCCCGCCGCCAAGCGATTCCTTCACGTCGTGCGCGAACGCGCAACCCCCCTGGGCCAAGGCATGTTCGATGAGATCACCGACCTGGCGTTCCGCTCTCAGGCCCCGGCCCCATGTCGCATCGACTCGCCGGCAGAACGCATAGAGGGCGACGAACGTCAGAATCATCCCACCTACAAGCCCCAACGACATGCGACTCCCTGCCCATGCGTCGAACACGGGCAGGCTCCCGATCATGAAGCCCACTATCAAACCCGCAAAACCCATCCAAAGCATGCCGGCCGCAGCGATACGCCTGACAAACTCGCCGCGCACCCAACCCCCGGCCGCGTTCTTCCGTCCCGTCGTCTCCATGCGCGACTCCCGACCGTCTCATCCCCTTTGAATCCCGCCCGATCCATCCGATCAAGTGACATTCCCGGCAACCTCGTCAATGGTAGGATGCAAGCTCGACGCATCCCATACGTTACCGTATACTCGACAACCGAAACGTGGCCAAGACCTGACAAAGATTCCCGGCAACCTCGTCAATGGTAGGATGCAAGCTCGACGCATCCCATACGTTACCGTATACCCGACAACCGAAACGTGGCCAAGACCTGACAAAGACGCGAGGCCGAACCCGCCGCTACGCGAAGGGCGAGGTCGCCGGCAAGTTCTATAGCGGGCATGACCCCCGGCAACGCCGCAAGATGGCGCGCGAGAAGAGCCAGCGGCGCTTGCGTGAACGCCACGAGGCGTACCTGTGCACTCGTTGCAGGCACCGGCCCCCGGCCCAGGACCGAGGGGCCTGCGAGCGGTGCCGCGAGACCCGCCAAGCAGCCGAGCGCGAGCGCTACACAGCGTGGCGGACGGTCGGACTCTGCACCCGATAGGGGGCGACCGTCGGCGGGGACGCGCGCTGCGGCCCGTGCGCCGTGCTGGAGGCCTCGCGCAGGTCACCTGAGCGGAACAACCCCGTCACCCGCCGGCTCTACGCCCGTCGCCGCACCCGGGGCGAGTGCCCCGACTGCGGCGCGCCCTCCCAGGGAGCCGCGCGCTGCGAGCCGTGCGCTCGCCGGTCTTATGAGCGCTCGACGTATTTCCGCGGGATGCCGCTGTATCCGCCGCAATACACCATCGTGGGACTCTATACGGGCGACGATCACGGGACCTGGAACAGATGGGAGGATGTCGCCATGTGTCTGGCCTTCTTGCGCCTGTCGCTCGACCAAGTCGAGGTGTTAACCGACCAGTCGCCGGTCGCGACTTCCGCCGCCTGGGAATGAGCCCGCACGCCCGGCCCGGCCATCGTCCTCCATTTGCCATCGCCGTCCTGGACCATGTTCGCGATCACGCAATGGGCATGTAATGTTGCGGATCGGATTATGTTGCGGATGTGTCCGGGCTCCCTGACAGGTCGGGTTCTACTGACAATCTCCGCAACATAATATTCTGCGGTCACAATGCGTTCAGGAACGCAATCACGCCCTTGTCCTCCTTCCACGGTCGACCGCGGTCGGGTGGGGAGGCGTCGCACTGTGCAATCGCTTCGGCCTTGGCCTCAAGATCGATCTCGGCGTAGACATTGGTGGTTTCGAGGCTGACATGTCCGAGCCAGGCACGGATGGTGTTCAGATCCACGCCTGCCTGGAGGAGGTGGCAGGCGGTGGTGTGGCGTACGAGGTGGGGGGTAATCGCGCGGCCCGCCAGTTCCGGCACGCCGGCCGCACACCGCTCGACGAGACGATAGACGCCGAACCGGGTGTAGGGTCTGCGGTGGCTGCTGAGGAAGACCGCGGCATCGTCTGGGCGCCCCTTCATGAGTTCCGCCAGCGCCTCCACGGTCCGCCGCCACAGCGGGCACTGGCGGACTTTGCCGCCCTTGCCGTTGAGGTTGGCGAGCGGATAGCGTCCGTCGTCACCGCTTCGGACATCGCCGGCACGCAGCCCCGTGACCTCCGAGACCCGTGCCCCGGTGTTGTACAGGAACAGCACCAGCGCGTGCTCGGTCCGTCCCCGGGACGTGCGCCGGTCCGGCACTGCGAGCAGGGCCTCGACCTCGTCCTTGGTCATCCAGGAGACTGGCTTCGCAGTGGTCTTCTTCGCGGCGAGCGAGCGGATCTGAGCCGACCAGTCGACCTGGGCCGGGTCGCGGCTGGCGACGAAGCGGGCGAAGGATCGGATTGCCGCCAGGCGCTGGTTGCGGGTCTGTGCCGAGCATCCGCGCTCCTGTTCGAGATGGTCGAGGAACGCGAGCGCCCGCTTTGCGGTCAGGTCGGCTACCGCCAGGCGGTCGACCGGCTTGCGAGCCGTTTTGCCGAGGAAGGGGAGCAGCAGCGTGAAGGAGTCCCGGTAACTCTTCTGCGTGTTCCGGGCAAGACGGCGCTCGGTGACGATGTATTCGGCCAGGAAGCGGCGGAGCCAGTGGCCGAGGGTGCGATGTTCAATCATGTTCGATCTCCATGGACATATCGGTCGAAGCGGGCGCATGCTTCGTGAAGAAGCTCCGGCGTCATCGACAGGTAGACCTTTGTGCCTTCGAGGTTGGAATGACCGAGCCAGGTCGAGAGCGCGGGCAGCAGCCGCTGCACATCCTTTCCGTCCCGGTACCAGGCGGTCACCCTGTGGACGGCGGCGGTGTGGCGGAGCGAGTGCAGGCACGGGCCGCGCCGCACGTCGTCCCTGCGGCCGATTTCAGCGGCCCCGAGGAGCTTGCAGCAGGCGGACTTCAAGGTGTGGCAATTCACGGTGGTTCCGTCCCGGTTTGCGAGGAATGCGGACTCCCTTCCATCGGGTATCGGACGCTGCGAGCGCCGAGCGGCATAACCTCGCAGCAGGTCGGCAAGCCGGGGGCAGACCGGCACGAGCCGGTTCTTGTGGAACTTCGTGTCCCTCACCGTCAGCACCGCCTCCTCGAGATCGACATCGCCGATGGTGAGCCCGATGGCCTCGCCTCGCCGAAGACCGGCTCCGTAGAGGAGGAGCAGCAGCATGCGCAGTGTGTCGCCGTCGAGTTGGATCGCATGCATGGTGGTGGGATCGATGGCGGCGAACAGGCGCTTCAATTCCTCTTTCGTGTAAATGTGAGGCGGCGCCGACTCCGGCTCTCTCGGCTCGTCGTGCGCCGGTGGCAGCGGCGAACGGGTCGCAAGGCCGCGGCTGATCGCAAAGCGGTAGAACCCGGCAAGGGCGCCGTATCGGTTTGCGCGGGTTCGGGTGAGCGGACCGGTTCCGGCGAGAAAGCGCAGGACATCGCTCTCATGGACCCCGTTACAGCCCGTTCCGCCGGGGAACCCTCTGCAGAATCGGTTCAGGATTCTGGCGCTGGTGGTGAATCGCGCGCCGTGGGAGCGACGCCAGGCGACGTAATTTGCCATTGCGTCGCGCAGGGTCATGCCAAGCCCTCCAGGTCGATGGCCGCCACCTCCCTTAGGACATCAAGCCTCACCTTGGCATAGATTGAGGTGGCGGCGACGCTGCGATGGCCGAGATGGTCACCGACCGCCTTCATCGACAGGCCCTGGTCCAGAAGATGCTGAGCGGTTGCATGGCGCAACGCATGCGGGCCCCGACGCCCGTCGGTGACGCCGATGCGCACGAGGCGACTGCCCACGATGCTGTATAACCCGGCCGCTGTGAGTGGCCGGAACGGCGCCTTCCGCGTCAGAAAAAGCGTTCGATCGGGGTGTTCAGGTCGAACTTCGCGCAGATACCGCAATATCGCGTTCCCGACCCCGCGCGAGAGCGCACGCAGGAGCGTCCGTCCGGTCTTGGGACAGTGCACCCGCACCCTCTCCTCCCGCCAGCCGATATCCTCGAGCCGGAGACTGCGAACCTCGCCGGAGCGCAGCCCGTAGGTGATGAGCATCAGGAGCATGGCGCGATCGCGGATGTCGGTCGCCTGGTCGCCCTCGGTGGTGGCGAGCAGGCGCAGGGTCTCGTCCCGGCTCAACCCTTTCGGGATCGTCTCGCCGGGATGATGGCGCGGCGGCATGACCGCATCGGCCAAGCCGTTCATGCACCAGCCCCGGTCTTCGGCAAAACGCAGAAAGCCGCGCAGGCGCAGGGCGTTGACGCGGACCGTGCTTCGGGCGCAGCCGCGGGCATGATCGCGAGCGACCGCCGCGTCGATATCCGTGGCACGGACCAACGACAGGTCGCCACCCCAGCCGGCGAGGAAGCCCTCGACCGTGCGGCGGCATCCTCCGATCGTTTCGTCGGACAAACCCCGTTCTACCCGCATCCAGCGTGCATACGCGTCTACCTTGTCGACATGGACGTGGCGCTTGGCCTGCGGCTCCTCGAACAGGCCGGCAAAGCGCAGCCAATGCGCGGTGCAGCCGATGAATTCCGCCCGGCCCTTCCCCAACGCACGGAGACGACGTCGGCGAGTGCCGGGAAACGGCCACCGCCGGGCCGCGTTCTCCAGCCGTGCCATGCCAACCCGCACACGGTCGTGCAGACCGAGTAGCTGAATCGCGCAGAGCTGATGATGCGCGATTCTATGCAACGTGCTGCGCGCCGCCCCCTCGCCGGCACGGAATTCGAGATAGCGCAGCCGCTCTTGCAGCAACGGCGCATCGGAATATCGCTCGATGGTTTGGGGCTTGGTGAAGAGTTTGCTGAACATCATCCCGTCCTCCTTTCGTCGAGGACATGATGATGCCGATGTACCAGCGTCAGAAAATTATGTTGCGGAAATTTTCAGAATGACTCGGTCCGTCAGGGAGCCCGGACAGTTCCGCAACATAATCCGATCCGCAACATTACACACCTTATGTTGATGTTCACATAAGGTATGGATCTGCGGGTGGAGATTCCGCGACGTACCCTGCCGGAAGGCAGCAACCACCCTCTTCTGGTCCCCGGCGTGGACCATCGGGCCCGTCCCGTCCTGCATCCGGGTGAGCACCGCGTGCTTCTCGATCCAGCCGAGCGTCGTCCTCACGGCCCGGTCGTGGGCGGCGACGATGCGCGCGTCGCCGCCGATCATCGCCACCAGCCACACCGACGTCGGCGCCGACATGGTGACGTCGCGCCCGGGGTGGTGATGGATCTCCCCGTCCTTGCCGCGCTTGCCTCGGTCGAGGAGACCGAAGCGTTCCGCCGCCACGAAGCGCTGGTGCGAGACACCGCGCTCGGCAGGCAGACGCAACCCGCCCGGATCGTCGTCCTGCGTACCGCCGCTCCGGCACCGTCCCGTCGCCGCACACTTTGGGCGCCCGATATACGCCACGCTTCGCCTGCGTTGAACCCGCGCAGCGACCGGTGTAGCGACCAAGGGCTCCTGGGCTGCGTGGTGGGGAACGTTGACGGGAGCGGTCTCGGGGATGTGAGCACGAAAGTCCGCGTGGAGGTGGTGAAGCGAGTGGGGCTGCCGATCATCGGAAACCGTGCTGTGGCGGGGTCGCACCTCATTGTCGGAACCCTTTCCGGCGCGACGGTTCCGCTCCATCCGCTTCCTGGAAGGCGAGGAGATGTAAAATGGTGAACGCAACATCCACGGTGGCAGCCGCACTCTGGCTCGCAATCGCGGTCGGGACGCCGCATCCATCAAACGCGACCGAGGGAGCCCCTGTCGGTCACGGACAGCGAGGGGCCTTGGTGACAGCCATTGAGCATGAGCCGTTGGCACCTCAGGCACGTATCTCTCCGCGGGTCACCTACGTCGGCCTTCGATTCGCCGGAACGCTTGATTCGCCACGGTCGCTTGACCGCGCCGCCAAGCGCCACACCACGCAAGCAGCACGCTCGCAGGCCCGGGGGACGATTTTACTCGCACAAGCGGAGCATGCGCCGCAAACCGCCGCTGCGGGGGCGGTGGGCGCCTCGGCGCTAACCGAAGAGCAGTACCGCATGCTCAAAGGGTTCTTTGGTTTCGACTCGAGAAAGATCATCATCAAGATTCTTGGAGGCGCAACGGCGACGCTCTCGGTCGATGACTTCAAACGCATCGACCCGGCCGAAGGAATGAACGCGTGCCTGACCATGATCGACTACTTGATTTTCCGTGGGGTCATGATGGAAGCCATGCTGGCCGCGTTCGGCCGCGACACCTTACTGCGTATGTACAGCAGGCTTAGGTTCGACGTGGCCGGGATAAAATACGGCCCAGTGGAGGAGCTGAGCGAAGAGGAGAAATCCTGGCTCAAGTTGGTGAGCAATGAATTTAGGGGAGAGATAAAGGACATGGTGACAATCCTCAAGGAAAGGTCCGGGCCTGCCTGAAGGGAGAAGTCGTGGCAACAGGGCAGATCGGTGTGGTCAGTCCGTACCAGTTCGTTACCGGGCGCGCGTCCGAAGCGATCGAGGAGAAGGTGAGAGTGCTGTACGCGAATCAGCTACCACTGGTCGCGTGGACCTTCAACGAAAACACCCTCGCCTTTCGTAGCTTAGGGAGGTGTAGCCAAAGACTCGATGCAGGTCATCCATGCGTTGAACCGGCTGCATTCCATCCGAATGTTTTCCAATCCCGTTTCTCCAGCTATCAACGAGCCGTGGACCACTTTGTCGTACCGCGGTATCAACTTCTTGATCCTCTTGCTTGGCGCCGTGACACTGCTGTCATTGATATCTTCGGGCGTAGGAAACAGTAGCCGAATTCTCCGTAATTCTTCGATGCAATCTTCCGGCGCATCCGGTATCCTTGCAAAGGCGTCGACGTCCGAGAACAATAGGCCTTCGAACTCGTGCTGTTGGACGTAGGGTATGAGGCGCGACTGATCCCAGGAACGGTTCACCTTCTCTTCAACTGCTCGTCGTATCTGCTGCTCCAATTCTTCACGGGTGGCTGTGTTCTTGTTGCGAAAACCATAGAAGTCCACCAGAGAAGTAACGCGGTCGAAATTCCAGATCAACTTCGCCATGTCCGAGGCAAGCCGCTCTACCGTTACATGGCCATCGAGGGGGATGGGTACTGGCTCCACATCGCTATCCCTAAGATGATCCGCGAGGACATTATTGACAAACTCTTCTTCGGTTCGCCCCTCCACCGATATGGCGAGCCGGATCACGGACGTCCCCCGAGCAAATTCTTCTGCCAAAGAGCTCCGGTGGTGAAACTGTCTTCCAACCACATCTGATACTTGTCTGGTTCCAACGGCTGAAACTCCGTCCTTCCGTCCCTTAGTTCCAGCACCATGATCTCCTCAAGATCGAAAGCATCTACCAATAGCGGCGACTGGGTTGCCACGATGACCTGTCTTTCCTTCGAAAGCGACTTTATCATCCCACCGAGCAAGGCTACTGCCGCCGGATGTAGGCCAAGCTCCGGCTCGTCCAGCAGTATGACGTCCGGCAGCATCTCCGGGGGAAGATTGAGGAGCGTGACCAGGGCGAAGAAGCGTAGTGAACCGTCAGACGTGATATGTGCCCCAAAAGTCTTACCGGTCCACTTGGACCGCCATCTCAGCATGACCCTTCCGTATTGTTCCTCTATTGCGAAGCGGTCAAAACCCGGCAGTATCCGACCGATGTGGCGACAGATGACTTCGTACCGCCCTATGTCTTGATGTTCCAGACGATGCAGGACAGCGGCTAAGTTCCCTCCGTGACTACGTAGACGATTGTTCTCCTCCACGTCCCACTTCTTCTTGATATCCGATGTGTCGGAGGTGTCATGGAATTGGTAGACCGAGCAGTTTCGGAGCAAGTTGACGATCGCATAAGCGGTCTTGGAGTTGACGCCAAGCGGCTCTCCCGATTGAGCCGCCTCTATCAAACGGGATTCCAGATGACCACTGCCGAGCGGCTGCCAATCCGCCTCCGTGCCATAGTTGCCGTCCCGATTGAAGCGGAATCTTTCCTCGGTGAACAAGAAACGGTCAGGATGGCCATGGGAAAGAGCGAAGTGGTAATCGTTGCGGCCTTGAGCTGTGCGCACCGCTACCTCGGCTGTCATACGAGGCGTCTGGGAATTACCTCCAAAGAGTTGGTCGTCAGCTCCTCCTTCCTTTGCGACGAACTCACCGAGCTGTCGCGTCTTGAGCATCCAACTCAACATCTCGAAGAAGCGAATGAAGTTGGACTTGCCCGAACCGTTGGCACCAATCAAGACCGCCGGCTTTGGTTCTCCGAGACTCCCCGGAAGATCCACCTGGACATCCGCCAGAGACCTGAATCCTTCGATCCTGACCGATTCGATCATTGTCGGAATCATTGGAAACCTTCCTTCCAACTCACCGTCTAACACGGCCATGCCGAACCGTCGGAATGACAACTCTCGCTCACTAACAGGTCGGTGAAAAGTATGTCACAAAGCTCACTGTCGTTGCCAGCATCCATAGAATAGTCGAAGCAATGACCTGACCCCCAATGACACTCAACCCACGCTCGTAGTAGAATCGGGCGGAGACAGTGGCGGGTGGGGCAGGCGATGAAGTCGGTCATCCTGCTCGCTGCGGAGGGAACGATCGTGTCACTTCCACCGTCGCTCAGGCGCGATGCGAGGACACGATGCGCCAGCACATGGACTCGGCCGAAGATGTGGTCCAGGTCCCACACAAGTTCTTCGGGTTCGGACCGGTCGATGTGCCGGGCTATGAGGTCATGATTTCCAAGCAGGAAAGACCGTCACCGGCTGTACCGACTGCCCGGACCTTGCCAGCAGCAAAGGAGAAGTCGTTACGGTCCCGGCAACGACATGCCGAGAGATCGACTGGCACAGGGCGGCTTCCTATCTGGAACGGATTGCCTCACGGACACTCACGCGAGGTTTCGGATGGCCGACCATGCAGGTGCGATCCCCGACGATGTCTATGCCCATCTTCTCGACCTTGCGAGAGGAAGCGGTAGGGCATTCCTCGGACCGAGAAGCCCCACGCCCGGCACCATTGGCTACCACGACGCTTGGCAACTCACCGTCGGCAGAGACCGGTCAGCCATTGCCGGGAGGAGGGAAAAGGTGATGGTCTTGGTCGATCACGACATACTTAGTACCTCTTATTACCGAGTCTACTCAAAGATTGAACCATGAGAGAACTCCCGTTGAGAGCCGTGATCCTTCACTCGGTCAGCCCGAGGATCCTCGCCGCGTTCCCGCCCAGCACCGCATCGACATCGCAGTCGGTAAATGTGTACCCGTGCTCCTGCGCCAGGGAAGGGAGTCGCCGGTAGATCTCCACGGTGTCCTTGAGGGACATTTGCTGGCGCATATGCGGGAAATCCGTGCCCCAGAGGATTCGTTCGATCCCCAGGAAGTTGCGCATGTGGTCCAGGGCGGCGAGGGTCTCCCGGGGGTTGTCCCGCAGCTTGGCCTGCCACTCGGACAGGTCCACCACCACGTTCTCATGGGTACGCGCGATGATGGCGCAGTCAGCCCACCAATGGCCGCCGGCATGGCCCATGATCATCTTCAGGCGCGGAAAGTCGACGGCTACCTGGTCGAACTCCAGGGGATGGGAGAAACGGCTGTACAGCAGCGGATGGAAGCGCTCCCCGGAGTGAAGGAGCGCGGGCACGTCGTACTTGACGCAGATCTCATAGATCGGGTAGCAGGCCCGGTCGTGCGGGAAGTAGCCGACGGTGGGGTGAAGCTTGATTCCCGCCACGCCCCATTCCTGGATGGCGCGTTCGTACTTCTCGGGCGCTCCCGGACGGCGCGGATCGATGCCGTAGAAGGCGATGATCCGTTGCGGGTGGCGCTTCGCGGCCTGTGCCAGGATCCAGTTCTCCTGGTCGATGGTGAAGTGGGGTGTGCCGAGACGGTCTCCGTAGTCGGCCACCAGGAGCGCGGACGCGTCCACGCCGGCCGCTTCCATCTCTGCCGCATGCTCTTGCGCAGTCGTTTCCCAGTCGGGCTTCTCGGGCGCCGCGCCTTCCGCGGCTGCCTGCGCGTCGTAGTAGCGCTGATTCCCGCGCCAGAAATGCCGGTGTATGTCAATGACCATCATCCCCCCTTGATCGTATGCCGCTACGCGGAACCATCTTCCAGTGTCGTGTCCGGTTCCGTTGAAGAGGCTACCACCGGCAGACGGGTCGGGCAATGCGGGCTCGACCGGTTGACACCGCGTCCCGGAACGCCTTAGCAGAAGAGATCAGCGAATGAACGGAGGAGACGATGCCCGACTGGAAGCTGTTTTCCGCCGACGACCATGTAGACCTCCCGTACCTGCCGGGTGACTTGTGGGTAAAGAGGGTGCCGCAAAAATACCGCGACCGGGTGCCCCGGTTGATGGAGACCGAGGAGGGGTGGCACTGGCAGGCCGACGGCCAACTCTTCGGTGCGCGTTACAGATACGACCATTACACCAGCATCCGATTCGGGAAATCCACGACCCCCGTGGTCCAGGAGCCAGGCCGGTGGCGGCCCACGACACCTGAGCTCCGCCTGGAGGACATGGACCGGGATGGGGTCGAATGCCAGGTGATGTATGGCGGGCTGATTTCAGGGTTCCAGTTGGAGGAGCCCGAGCTGAACACCGTGAGCTTGCGGGCGTACAACGAATGGATCGCGGAGTTTTGCAGCGCTTCACCCGCACGGCTGATCGGGCTGGGGTTCCTCCCGGTCCACGGAGTGGAGGCGGCGGTAGAGGAACTGCACCACTGCGCGAGGCTGGGGCTCAAGGGGGTGCAGTTCCAGGCGTTCGATGCGACAAAACGAGTCTGGGACGAAACGTGGGAACCGCTGTGGAGTGCGGCGGAGGACACCGGACTCCCGATATCGTTCCACCAGGGCGCTGGTTTCTGGAGCACCGGCAGGACAAACATCCCGCCGGGACGCGGCGTCGATCTGATCCGGATAACGGTGGTGGCGGCCCAGCTCGACGAGGTGCTGGCGTCGCTGGTTCTTTCCGGGGTTCTCGAGCGGCACCCGAAGTTCAAGGCGGTGCTCGGAGAGAGCTCCCTCGGTTGGATCCCGTACATCCTTCAGAAGATGGACCAGGAGTACGCGATTCGGCCGCGCATGCGGCCGACCGGTGCCGGGACGCTCAAGATGAAGCCGTCCGAATACTACAAGCGGCAAGTGTACGCGACGTTCCAGGAAGACGCGGTGGGGCTGAAGCTGCTGGACGAGCTAGGGACGGACACGGTGTTGTGGGCTTCGGACTATCCGCACGGTGATTCGGTGTGGCCGCATTCGCATGAGACCGTTGAGCGGGAGATGGCCACCATGGACGCCGCCGTCGTGCGGAAGATCACCCGTGACAATGCCAGGAAGCTCTATCTTGGAGAGGCGTGACGGGGGGCTAAGCGAACGGGCGCTACGCACATCGTCCCCCCTTTGTTGAATGCCGCTTAAAGAGGAAAGGCTTTGACTGAGGAAGATCCCGTCAAGGGAGGCTCACACCGGTATCACGCAAACCGAGTCGCGCTCACCCTCGCCGACCAGCCGCGCGAGGCCACCGTCGAGGGTGGCCAGGGTTCCGCCGCGTTGTATGGCGGCGGCCAGCAACACCGCGTCCGTGATCTGACGATATCCCTGTAGGCGGGCGACGATCTCCCGCGGAAGCGCGACGATGGAGCGATCCAGGGACCAAAACGAATGCGACTCAAGCTGCTTGAGTCTTTGGAGCAATGCGATGGCATCACTTGGGGTTATGGAGTGCTGCACCGCGGAAGGGTTGCAGGAGACGCGGACGAATCCCGCTTCGGTCAGAGGACAGGTGGCCCATCCATCCCCTCGATGCTCCGTGAACCACCGTCGTGTTGCATCGTGATGCACGTGGTTGGGCCAGGCGAGAGCGATGAGCACGTTGACATCGAGCAAGGCCGTCACGGCCACTCGCTGAGCACCCTGTAGACATCCTCGCTGGTGATCGGACCGGCATCCGCGGGCACGCGAAACACCGGGATACCGTCATCGCCCTCACCCGCCAGGGCGGTGCCTTTGAATCCGCGCCGCGCAAGTTCCGACAGAGCGCGACCGAGGCTGCCGCCGCTCTGTTCAGCCAGTGCCCTTGCGACTGCCAGGACATCATCATCTATAGTGAGGGTTGTCCGCATGGGAACATCGTCGCATCAGCACATCACGGTGTCAAACCGACGAGGTTCAGAGGAGCTAGAGCGCCATCGGCGTGTTCACCGTCATCGACTCGGTCATTCCCGAGACGTTCACGGCGTTATGAACATCCAGGTCATCCCAGATGGTGAGCTTCCCTTCGTCGTAGACGGTGCGGCCGTCGATCTCGATGGTCTGGTGAAAGCACGCGACGTCCACGGGAGCGTGGGAGCGTCCCACGTGGAAGTGCACGATCGTGGGGCTGCAGTGGGAATAGCTGTACCATCCCCTGGGATCTTCAGCCCGGGCCAAGGGTACGATGGTCTTGGGATTGACGCCGGCGTGCCATGAGTCGATGAAACCGTCCGTGCCGCTCAGCGATTCGTGCATCGACCCTTCCGGGTCACCGCCCTCCAACGACACCACGCGTCCGTCCTTCAGCTCCAGCCGCACGGCTTCAGGCATCCCGCCGAAACCCGCGATATGGTCCGCCACGATGACGCCTTCCGTGGCCACCGCCACCACCGGGCTGTGCACGCCGCCGGGAAAGTTGCGCCGGGCGCGGCCGCCCTCGTCCTCGACGAAGTAGGCTTGCGCCACCGTGCTCTCGCGCGCACCGAACGTTCCCCTGACATCCGTGCCGCTAGGGCTGGTGATGCGCCACGATTTCCCCGGTGCCGACAGCGTATCGAGGGTGGTTGCAAGAGCCCGTTGCACGGAGTAGGGAAAGCCCGCCTATTCCGAGGACATGAGCGAAACGGTTCGCGCCCGGTTCGGTACCCGCACCCGCGTTTCTCCGGGGAACCGTGGATGCAGCGCCTCCCGTTTGAGTGAGGGATAGTGGGCGAAGAGGACGTCCGCTCGATCGTAGGCATCCAGGACAGCGGGGGGAATGTCGTCGGACCGGTCCTTGGGGATGACCGGACCCGAAACCACATGAACATCTCCACCCCGATCCCGTGCCGATGCGGCCAACGCCTCCACCACCGGCGGGTCGGCGGCCTTTTCCTCGGTGACGATGTAAACGGTCTGACCCGGCTCGACGCTGGCGCAGGTCGCGACACAGTTCCGGATACCTGCCTCGAAGTCCTCGGTCATTGACGGTGCCTCCTGTACTCGCTGTCCCTTTCGGAACCGTTCGTTGGCGCTAGTGTTGTGTCTCACAAATATGTTTGCAAAGATGCGCAGGATTTTTGGTTGTCGTCAAGGCGCGATGACTTGTAGGGGCGACCTGCGGTCGCCCCCCAGTGGCGGTCACCACGCGAGGAAGAGCAACGCAGCCGACGGCGAAAAAGACCAGCAGATTTGTAAACCTATTTGTGAGACACAACACTAGGCCACTGGAAGGCATGGTGGGCCCACCTGGACTCGAACCAGGGACCTACCGGTTATGAGCCGGTGGCTCTAACCAACTGAGCTATGGGCCCGGAACTGCGCGGGAAACCCGCCGATGAGATGTGGAATCTATCCTTCCATGAAACTTTTGAGCCTCTTGCTTCTACTAGGATGGCGCAGCTTGCGCAAGGCCTTGGCCTCGATCTGGCGGATGCGTTCCCGGGTGACGGCGAATTCGTGCCCGACCTCCTCCAGCGTATGGTCCGACTTCTCGCCGATGCCGAATCGCATCCGGAGAACCTGCTCCTCGCGCGGCGTCAAGGTGGCCAGCACCTTCTTCGTCTGTTCCGTGAGGTTGAGACTGGACACCGCGTCGGACGGCGTCGCCACCCGCTTGTCCTCGATGAAGTCAGACAGATGGCTGTCTTCGTCCTCTCCCACCGGCGTCTCCAGGGATATCGGCTCCTTGGCGATCTTCAACACCTTGCGGACCTTGTCCAGCGGGATCTCCATCTTGGCGGCGATCTCTTCCGGAGTGGGCTCGCGTCCGATCTCCTGGACGAGATAGCGCGAGGTCCGGATCAACTTGTTGATGGTCTCGATCATGTGCACCGGGATGCGTATGGTGCGCGCCTGATCGGCGATGGCCCGGGTGATGGCCTGACGGATCCACCACGTGGCATAGGTGGAAAACTTGTACCCTCGCTGATACTCGAACTTCTCCACCGCCTTCATCAGGCCGATATTGCCTTCCTGGATGAGGTCGAGGAACTGCAGGCCCCGGTTGGTGTACTTCTTGGCAATGCTGACCACTAGACGGAGATTGGCTTCGATCAACTGTTTCTTGGCCAGGTCGGCGTGGATCTCCCCTTGGCGAACGGACCGGACCCGCTGTCGAATTTCCTCGCCCGACATCTCCAGCCGTCGCTCGGTCCCCTCTACATCCTCCTTGGCCTTCCGGATTTTGTCCTGCATCTCCCGAAAGGCGCTCAGGCTCATGCGAAAGGTGCCGACCGTCCTTTGCCACGTCTCCTTGCCACCGTTCCCCGGTGCCATCGCAAGAATTTGCTCGGCGGTCTTGCCGGTTTCTCTTTCGTAACGCTCCACCCTGGACTTCGCCAACTCGATTCGGCGCAGGTCTCCCTTCAACCTTTCCACCACGGCGTCAATCTGAGGACGGTTGAGCCGTAATTCCTTCAAGCCCTTGAGGATCTTCGTCTCACACCGGTCCAACTGCCGTTCCAAACCGATCCTGACGTCCGCGGCGGTACGCTTGCGAATCTTCTGCTTGAGTCCGTCCCGCTGCCGGACCGCGCCCCGCAGCTTGTCGATCTGATCCAGAAGGCGCTGCTCGTGCACCTCCTGCACCACGTATTCGCTGTAGTCGCCCTCCACCTCCACCCCCCTGATCACCTCGTGCGCGCGGATTTCGCCGCGCTCGATCCTTTCGCCGAGCTCAAGCACGTGCTGGACCGCGACGGAACACGAAAGCACGTGGCCCATCACCACGCCCTCACCCTCCTCGATCTTCTTGGCGATCTCCACCTCCCCGTCGCGGCTGAGGAGCGACACGTTGCCCATCTCGCGAAGGTACATGCGCACCGGATCACCGGTCTTGCCGGCAATGTCCGCCTCCGCATCGTACACGACTTCGGCGTCCTCCGGCTCGTCGCCGGCGCCCTCCTCCGTCTGGGCGCTTAGCGCCACCCGCTGGTTGGCGTCCACGACCTCGATGTCCATCTCACCGAATATGGACATGACGTCATCGAGCTGCTCCGGCGAGACGGCATCGGGCGACAACATGTCATTGACCTGATCGTAAGTCAGATAGCCCTTTTCCTTGCCGAGATCGATCAGCCGTTTGACATCCTGCTCTCGCTTCATCAGGCGGGTTCGGGACACGTCCCGGGCGGTTCTGACTGGCGTGCCGTTTACAAACTCGGCCTCTCGCGCTCCAAGCGGAGTTTCCTTTGCATGACCTCCTGCCATTGCCGCATCCTCTCTTTCTTGACCTCATCATCACGGGTCTCTTCCGCGACACGGATCGCTCTGCACAACTCCTGATCGCGCCGCATCAGGTATCGCCGTTGCAAAAAAAAGAGACAGTCCGCAGTCATTCGATCCCGCTCTTCCTCGGCAATCTCCTGCCCACTCAACACCAGCGCACTGATTTCCGACGCAAGTTCCTCCGGCAGTCCCTCGGTGAGCACGCCGAGTGCCACCTCCCCGCCGGTTTCGGGACCCGCAAGGATCCGCCGGATCACCTCGCGCCACTTCTCGGTCACGAGCTGGTCCATCGGTTCCTTGCGCAACGTCCGCACCACCGACGGGAACCGCAGCATCAGGGCCACCAGCGCGGACTCCGCGCGGTCTTCACCCAGGGACCAACGGTCCACGGCGCCTTGTCCGCGGCGGCGGGCGTCGGTGCTTCGGCTGCCGGACGTCTCGGCGCCCGCGGTCGCGGCATGCCGGCGCAACGACTCCTCGCGAATGCCCAACAGGTCCGCCGACCGCCGCGCCAGCAACTCGCGGTCCAAAGGATTGGTTACCTTGGCGAGCATCTGGCTGACTTCGTTGGCCAGACGGCTCTTGCCCCCGAGATCGGTACCGTGGCGGGCCCGCAGCCAGTTCAGATAGAAGTCCACGATGGACACCGCGCTTTCCAGCGCACGGTCCAGCGCGGCCTTTCCCTGAGTCCTGACGAACGTGTCCGGGTCGGAGCCCTCCGGGAGGAAAGCCGCATGACCCCAAAGGCCGGCCTGCTGGAACACCTCGAAGCTGCGGGCCGCGGCGTTGCGCCCCGCGGCGTCACCGTCGAACAGCGCCGTGACGTTGCGGGTATAACGTCCCAGAAGCCGCAGATGATCGGTGGTCAGGGCCGTGCCCAGGGTGGCCACCACGTGGGTCGTGTCGAACTGTGCCAACGCCAGCACGTCCAGGTAGCCCTCCACCATCACCACGCGGTCATTGGAACGGATTCCGTCTCTTGCCTGCTTCAGACCGTAGACCTGCGAGCCCTTGTGAAAGAGCGGCGTCTCCGGCGAATTGAGGTACTTGGGTTTACCGTCGTCGATGACCCGGCCGCCGAAGCCGACGATCTTGCCGCCCGGTTCGTCAATAGGAAAGATGATCCGGTCGAAGAACCGATCGCGGTAGTGGCCCGGTTCACGCTCCACCACCAGGCCCGCCTCCACCGCATCCTTCAGCGCCACGCCCTCGCGCCGGAACCGGCCGGAAAGGACATCGCCCCGTGGCGCGAAGCCGAGATGGAAACGCCGCCAAAGGGATTCTTCCACGCCGCGCCGTGTCAGGTAGGCCCGTGCCCTGGAGCCTTGGGAGGGATCCAACAGCAGCTCGTGGAACAGCTCCGACGCCTGCTCGTTCAACCGGAACAGGTCGCCGCGCCGGTTGCCGCCCGATTGGGACACCTCGATGGCGATGCCGTACCGTTCCGCCAGCCGCTCGATGGACTCGGGAAAAGTGAGCCCGTCATAGAGCATGAGGAACTTGAAGATGTCGCCACCCGCCTGACAACCGAAGCAGTAGAAAACGCCCTTTTCCTCGTTGACGGTAAAGGATGGAGTCTTCTCGGAATGAAAGGGGCACAGCCCCGAGTAGTTTTGGCCGGCCTTCTTGAGTGTGACGTAGTCGGAAACAACCTCGACGATGGAGGCGCGTGTGCGAATTTCTTGAGTGGTCTGGTTTGAGCTCATGCGCCGCGCCGCGAATCGCTCGCCGCCGAATCCGTTCCCGAGGCACCGGGCCACGTAAACGCGGCACCCTTCGATGCCGCCCACGCCCCGAAGCCGAAGAGAGGACCGGCCAGGACCGCCTTACCAAACTGCTGCTGAAAATTTTGTGGAACCCACGACTGGGAGACGGCCAAGAAAAGCCCCACGCCGAGAAACAGGGCGCCCTTGGAGCCCCCCACCAGCAGGCCCCCGAGCCGGTTGAACCCGCCCAGGAACAAGAAGCTGGCCGACCTGTGGAGCATGAGCCCCACCCAGTTGAATGCAATGTAAACCAGGAAGAACAGAGTGACGAAAACGATGCCTTGAAGGATGAGCGGCGAGTAGGGCCAGGAATCGACCCAGAGGGAAACCTGTTCGTAGTATCGTACGGACACGATAAAGCCAACCGAAAGGCCTAGCAAGGCGAATACCTCCCGGAACAGCCCCTTGACGTAACCCCTTACGGCAAACACGCACAGGACTGCTGCCAACACTGCGTCGACGATGTTCACAACGGCCTATTGGGAGTTGTCGATCTCTGGGACAAAGAAAAGATTCCAGGAGAATCTCCCGAGCCCTTCTCCGATCAAAACTCGGCCGTCACTGCCATTATGTTGTCCCGAGCCCCCAGTCGCGGTGGACTAGTACCACTGGTGACTTCGGGCACGCTTCATGGCACGCTTCTTGGCGGCGATGGCCTTCCTCTTACGCTTGACGCTCGGCTTTTCGTAGTGTTCCCGCTTGCGCAGTTCCGCCAGGATTCCGGCTTTCTCGCACTGCTTCTTGAACCGCCGGATGGCGCTCTCAATGGACTCGTTGTCCTTTAGTCGAACCCCTGTCATATGGTGTGTTTTCTCCTTGGGTCAGTCGAACTATAGCCAATCAGCCATCCAAGTCAACCCCGCAAACTGCATTGCCCGGCGGCATGAAAAACCCCCGGATCACCAGGGTGCCAGGCCGTCGGCACCAGGCTGCCAGGCCGTCGGCGAGACACAGTGAATGAAAAACTCCTTGTTGCCCTTGGGTCCGCGCAACGGCGATTCGAAAACCGGACGACGCTTCAGCCCCAGGGCATCCACCGCGTCCTCGATCTCCGCGATGACCCGCAGGCGCTCCTCCTCCGACCGCACCACTCCGCCCTTGCCGACCCTGCCCTTGCCCACCTCGAACTGCGGCTTGATGAGAGCCATTACCTCGAACGGCCGGGCCAAGAGACGGCATACCGGCGGCAGCACCAGCCGAAGCGATATGAAGGAAACGTCCACCACGGCCAAATCCGGGATCGCCTGGAGCTTGCCGGGCTCAAGGTAACGGATATTGGTGCGCTCCAACACGACAACCCGCGGGTCCTGGCGGAGCCGCCAGTCAAACTGCCCGTAGCCTACGTCCACCGCATGGACCCGCGCCGCGCCATGGGCCAGAAGGCAGTCGGTAAACCCTCCCGTGGAAGCGCCGACGTCGAGCGCCACCCGGCCCTCCGGCTCCAACCCGAAGTGTTCCAGGGCCGCCTCGAGCTTTTCTCCCCCACGGCTCACGTAACGGGAAGAGGTCTTGACCCGCAACCGCGAGTCACGTTTCACCAGGGCCCCCGCCTTGGTGACGGGTTGATCGTCCACCAGAACCGCGCCGGCCAGAATATACCGCTGAGCTTCCTCGCGGCTCTTGACCAGCGACGCCTCCAGCAGGACCCGATCGAGCCGTTCCTTCCCCGACGTGTTTCGCGTCATGGGCTTGCAACTCCCGTCATGACGGCGCCCGACGTTTCGCGGTCCGGACCGCCGTTCCGTGGCCGGTCAAAACGGAGCTTCCTCTTCCGTCAACTCCCGCAGCCGGGCCTGGCCGTCCGAATCCTTCGTCAACACCTCGATTCGCCGCTCGACGTCGCTTAGCTTTCGGTTGCAGGACTGCACCAGCCCCACACCCTCTTCGAAGGACGCCAGCGAGTCCTCGAGACTCAATTCGCCACTCTCGATGCGTTCCACGACCTTCTCCAGGGACTGAAGACACTCCTCGAAGCTCCTGTCATCCTGCGTCTTGTCCTGCTGCGTCTTGTCTTCCTGAGACATTCTGAATCCCCCCTCGGCGCCCCGTCAGTCCTACCCGCCAGTCCTTCTTGTTGCCGGGCGCGGGCGGGTTTGAAACCCGCCCCTACAAGTCCCGCGCGTCGTGCCGGCGATATCTCCCTTGCCCCCTACTCTTCCACTTCCTCCACCCGGCATACGGCTTGCCCGGCGGCGAAATTCACGCGCACCCGATGACCCTTTTGGAGTGACGAAGCATCCTTGACGATGCCGCCGTCGGACACCCGGTACACGATGCTGTAACCGCGCCTCAGGACCGCCAGCGGATCCACGCCGCCCAATCGTCCGGCGAGATGACCCAGACGCTCCCTCAGCCGCAATACCGAATCTTCTTGACGGCGCCACAACCGCAGCGACAGATCGTCGAGCCGCATCTGCCCCTGGCGAAGACGCTGGCCGGGATCCGCCAGACGACGGACCCAATGCCCCAGGTTCTCCCGCCGGCGTTCCAACCGGCTTTCCGTGCCTCGCCGCAGCCGGCGCGCCAACACCGCCACCCGGTCCACCAACTCGCGCCTTATGGGAAGGATCATCTCGGCCGCGGCCGTGGGGGTGGCGGCTCGCTGGTCCGCCACGAAGTCGGCGATGGTCACGTCGATCTCGTGTCCGACGGCGGATACGACGGGAACCCGCGCGGAGGCCATGGCCCGCGCCACCACTTCTTCGTTGAAGGCCCATAGATCCTCCAACGAGCCGCCGCCCCGGCCGACGATCAGGACGTCCGGCATGCCGGTTCCGTCGAGCTCCCGGATCCCCTGGGCGATCTCCTCGGCGGCACCCTCACCCTGCACCCGCACCGGCCGGATCACCACCCGGCGGTCGGGAAACCGTTCACCGATGATGCTCAACATGTCGCGCACGGCCGCGCCGTGAAGCGACGTGACGATGCCGATGGTCCGCGGCAGAAACGGCAGGGGCTTCTTGCGGTCGACGTCGAACAATCCTTCCTGCGACAGCCGCTTCTTCAACTGCTCGAAGGCGACCGCCAACGCGCCCTTGCCGCGGGCCTCCACCTCGACCGCGTAGAACTGCAGCGCGCCGCGCACCGTGTACAGGCCCACCCGCCCCGAGCAGACCACCTCCATCCCGTCCTCCATCCGGAAACGCAGGTTTTCGGCATGGCGGCGGAACAGCACCGCGGAAATCTGTGACTGCTGGTCCTTGAGGGTGAAATAGATATGTCCCGATGGGGGCAACCGCACGTTGGAGAGCTCGCCCGCCACCCACACGGCGTCAAGACCGGTCTCCAACCGGTCCCTGATGATCTCGTTGAGCTCGCTGACCGTGAGGACCGCGGACGGCTGCGAAACCGGGTGCCGGGGGAAAGGAAGGGACATGGCGCTCGGCTGCCTCAAGTAGCCTTTTCCGATCCGGCAAGTCCGCGGAACATCTCCCAACCCTTGAGCAGCTCCAGTGCCCGTTCCACCTGAGGGTCGCTCTTCAACCGTTGCACCGTACTGTCCGGGGCGACGGAGCCCTGGGCCGGGCTCTCGCTTGCCGGAGGGGTCTCGGAACTCTTGGCCTGCGTCCCCGTGCCGGACGGCGAAGGCGGAGTGCTTCGGTCCATGACGATATCCGGCTGGATCCCGATGTCGTGTATCGAACGGCCGTTGGGCGTAAAGTATTCGGCGGTGGTCAAACGCAGGGCTGAACGGCCGCCCAGTGGAAGGATGGTCTGTACCGACCCCTTGCCGAAGGTCTTGGTACCCAGGATCAGCGCCCGCTTGTGGTCCTGGAGAGCCCCGGCCACGATCTCCGAAGCGCTGGCGCTCCCGCCGTTCACCAGGACGACCATGGGGAAACCGGTTCGGGAGTTCTCACGGCTGGCGGAGAACTTCTGCTTCTGCTGATCCTGGCGCCCGTCGGTATAAACGATCAAACCGGAGTCGAGGAACAGATCGGAAACCCCCACCGCCTGGTTCAAAAGCCCACCCGGGTTGTTCCGCAGGTCGAGGACGAAGCCCTTGATGGATTCGCCGCCGGGTTGCTCCTTGGCCAAGGCCGCCCTCAGATTCTCGCTCGTGCGGTCCTGGAACTGCGCGATGCGCGCGTAAAGGAAACCCGACTCCAGAACGTGGGCGCGCACGCTGCTGATCTCGATGACGTCCCGGACGATGGTGAACTTCAGGAGCTTCTCTTGACCCTCTCTCCGAACCGAAATCGTGACGCTGGAACCCTTGGGTCCCCGGAGCCGCTTGACGGCGTCGGCGAGCCCCAACTCCTCGGTGGACCGATCATCGATTCCGACGACCTGATCGCCCGGCTGCACTCCCGCCCGGGCCGCCGGGGTGCCCTCGATGGGCGATATCACCGTGAGCACGCCGTTGCGTACGGTGATCTCCAGCCCCAGTCCGCCGAAACGCCCCTCGGTCTCGGTTTGAAGCTCCCGGTACGCATCCCCGGTCAGGTAGCTGCTATGGGGATCCAAAGAACCCAGCATCCCCTCGATGGCCCCGGTGATGAGCTTCTCCGTTTCCACCTCCTTGACGTAGTTCCTCTGAACGATGGCAAGGATATTCGCGAAGGTCTCCAGGCTTTGGTAACCGCCGGAACCCACCGCGGAAACCCGCGGCACCAGCAGCCCGGCCGCGAACAGGACCCAGCCCAAGGCGAGAAACGCGCCAAGCAGGCGGCGCTTGTGATTGCACAGATTCATCGTGTGGTCTCCTCGGCTCGATCTTGATTCTAGTGTCCTGGAACCTGCACCGCAAACCCGGGTCAACGTCTGCGTGCCGCCGATCGGCGGAACCAGCGAACCGGGTCCACCGGCTTGCCGTTCTTCCGCACCTCGAAGTAGAGCCCGGGCCGGCCGGAGGCCGCGCTGTCCCCGACCCAGGCGATCCGTTCGCGTCGCTCCACCCGGTCGCCCACCGCCTTGTCGAACTTCGACAGATGCCCGTACACCGTGTAGTAGCGCTTGCCGTGGTCGATGATGATCATTTTCCCGTAACCCGCCAACCGATCCGCGTAGAGCACCCTGCCGCCCTCCACGGTTTGGACCTCGGCCCCGGCCGGCGCGACGATGTCGATCCCCGGACGGTGCACGTCCATGTTCAGATCCGGATGCTTGTGGACGCCGAATCCGCTGACGATCCTGCCCGCCACCGGCAGTTCCAGGCTGCCCCCGGCCGCGGCAAAGGCCGGCGATCGTTCCAAGGCCGGCTGGCGGCTTTTCTCCGAAACAGTGATGATACCCTGGAGACGGCGGGCGGCCAGCTCCAACTCCTCCAATGCCCGCGCGCGAAGAGCCCGCTCGCGCTGCAGGCTGTGGAGGGTCCGCTGCCTGCGCGCACGCTCCTCCGCCAGTTCGTCCCGCAACACCGCAACCGCGTCGCGCTCCTCCGACAGCTCGCGCCGCCGGGCTTCCACGGTCACCCGAAGGTTCCGGCTCCGGCGAACGTCTCGTGAAAGCCTCCGGATGAGCGCCTGGTCCCGGGCCAGCACCGTCTCCAGATGCCGCTTCCGCCGCATCAGCTCAAGCACCGAGAACTCGCCGTTGAGCAGCACGAAAGGGGTTCCGGCCCGCTGCCACTTGTAGAGCGCCCGGGCCCGGCCGGCCAGGGCGGTCCGGCTCTCTTCGAAAGCGGCCGAGGCATGGTCGGCTGCCCGCACCGCCTTTTCCACTTCGCTTTCGCGTCGTCCCAGCCGCGAGTTCAAGGTGTCCAATCGTCTTCTTTTGCGCTCCAGTGTGGTTTCGATCCCGTCCAGCACCTCCAGCACCGACGACTCTCCACGCCGGACCCTGTCGAGGGCCGCCTTTTCCTGCAGGATGCGTTGCTTCAGCTCCGCAAGCTCGCCGGCCTCTTCCGCCGCGGCCGGCCCGGGGCAGGCCAGGGAGAGGGACAAAGCGGCCGCGGCAACGGCGCGGCAAATGACTTGCAAGGCATTCAAGCTGACTCCTAGCTCACTCCAGGAATCGCTTCACCGACAGCAGGCTTCCGGCGATGCCCAGCAGCCATCCCATCAAGACCAGGAACACGCACTGCTGCATGCCGAGGAAGGTGAACTGTGCCCCGGCCATCAGCGGACCGAACGGAGCCAGCAACTCCGCGGTCAGCAACGAGAACACCGCCCGAAGCAGCCCCAGCGCAAGGGCGGCCCCCGCCAGCCCCTGAATCATTCCCTCGATGACAAAAGGCGCCTTGATCAATCCATCCGCCGCCCCCGCAAGTTGCATGATTTCGATCTCGTCCTGCCGCGCCAAGATGGCGAGCTTGATGGTGCTGCCGACAATCAGGAACGCCACCAGGAACAGGAACCCCCCCAGCACCCATTTCAACCACCCGATTCCGATCAACAAGAGCCGTATCTTCTCCAGCCAGGTCTCCGGGTACTCTACGTCCTCGACCCCATCCAGGGCCGCCAAACGACGCACCAGGCGCAGCACGGCGTCGCGTGAACGGTAGGCGGACCGCAACTCCACGTCCAGGGACGCCGGGAGCACGTTCGGATTCAGGCCATCGAGAATCCCCGACTGCGACCCCAGGGTCTTTTTGAACTCTTCCCAGGCGCGCTCCCGGGAGACGTAGCTCGCGACCTTTACCTCCGGGTAGGCAGCCACCCGCGCTCGCATGTTTTCCGCCGCCGCCGCGTCGATGCCGTCCTTGAGGTAGACGAATACCTGGATCTCGTCGCCCCAGCCCTTCACCAGCCGGCCGACGTTCTCCTGAATGATCAAGAACCCGCCGAACACGGACAGCGTCATGGCCAGGATCCCGGTGGTCAGGAGGTGCGTCCAGAAAAGCTCCCGCAGACTCCTGGCGACGCGGCCGGCCACAAACAGGACGTAGGCGGAGTTCATGGCGCCGGAGCCGCCCGGACCGTGTCGTGAACACCGGTCAGACGTCCCTGGCGCATCGTCAGGACACGGCCGTCAAAGTGCCGCAGGAACCGGTGATCATGGGTGGCGATGAGCACGGTGGTCCCCTGCCGGTGGATCCGTGCGAACAGCCGCATGGTCTCCTCGGCCATCTCCGGATCGAGATTGCCCGTGGGTTCGTCGGCCAACACCAGCTCCGGATCGTTGACCAGCGCCCTGGCGATGGCAACCCGTTGTTGTTCTCCGCCGGAAAGGGCCGGCGGCAACACGCCGTACTTGTTCTTCAATCCGAGCTCGGCCAACAGCCTGAAGGCCTTGCGCCGGCTCTCACGCCAGGATACACCGGTCACGTCCGCGGCCAGCGACACGTTCTCCAGCGCCGTCATGCGGGGAATCAGCTTGAAGTCCTGAAAAACCAGCCCCAGCCTTCGTCTGAACGCCGTCAAGTCCTTGCCCTTCAAGCGTGTGATATTCCGCCCGCTCACGACAATCTGGCCTTCGGTGGCTTGCTCGGCCCGAAAAAGCAGCCGCAGCAACGTGGTTTTGCCCGCCCCGCTGGGTCCGCACAAGAACAGAAACTCTCCATCCTCCACCTCGAACGTGATGTCCTTGACCCCGGTGTCATCCGGAGGGTAGACCCTGGAAACCTTGTGAAGTTGAATCATGGACATCGACGTTCACGGAGAATCGGAAAAACGTTGACAGCATACCGGGCGGCTGTTAACGTGGCGTAATAACGGTGTATTGTCAGCATTGCGGCCTTTCCCGGCGCATAATCACTAAACCATCCCGGAAACAAAAAGGGAAACCACACATCAGGGGCACTGACTTGATGAGGAGTTTCACGCCATGAAGATTCTGTTTATCAATCCGCGCTTCCCGAACTCCCTCTGGCGCCTGACCGGTATAACCGACATCCTGCCGCAGCGTTGTGCGCAAACGCCGCTGGGGCTCCTCACCGTGGCTGCCCTGACGCCGCCGGACTTCGACGTCGAGCTCCAGGACGAAAACGTCAGGCCGCTGACCTTCGATACCGATGCCGACGTGGTGGCCATCGCCTGCTGGAGCATCCAGTACGGCCGCGCCCGGCATATTGCAGAAGCGTTCCACAAACGCGGAAAGATGGTGGTGGCGGGTGGCCCGTACCCCTCCCTGTGTCCCGAGCGCTTCACCGACGGGCTCTTCGACGTGGTCTTCAACGGCGAGGTGGAAATTACCTGGCCGGAATTCTGCGACGACCTGCGGTCGGGCAACCATAAGGCCCTCTACAAGCAGGAAGGCAACGTCGACATTTCGCTCTCGCCGGTGCCGCGGCTCGACCTGGCGTCCCGGGACGACTACCTCTACTACTTCCTGCAGACCACCCGGGGCTGTCCCTTCAAGTGCGAGTTCTGCGACATCATCATTACCGACGGGCGGGTGCCGCGGACCAAGAAAGTGGAGCAGGTGCTGGAGGAGATCGAGGCCGTCGCGTCCGTCGGCGGCATACACATCAGCTTCTCCGACGCCAACCTCATCGGCAACATGCGCTACGCCGAGGAGATGCTGACCGCGGTGGCGGAGTACGGCCGCACCAACAACTATCCCATCAACTTCTCGGCGGAGATGACCATCAACGTGGCGGAGAAGCCGCGGCTGCTCCAGTTGCTGCACGACGCCAACTTCACGAGCATGTTCCTGGGCATCGAGTCGCCCCGGATGGCGAGCCTCGCGGAGACCCAGAAGCGGCAGAACACCCACCGTCCGCTACTGGAGAGCATCCGCAGGATCCAATCCCACAACATGGCGATCCTGGCGGGCATGATCGTCGGCTTCGACAACGACGACACGGACATCTTCAAGGAGCAGTTCGATTTTCTCCAGGAGGCCGGCATCGCCTTTACCACCAGCGGCGTGCTCACGGCCATCGAGAAGACGCCCCTCTACGAGCGCCTGGAGAAGGAAGGCCGGCTGATCCCCTACGACTCCGCGCAGATGAAGGGGCACGGCTCCGCCGATCTGAACTTCGTTCCCAAGCTGATGACCGTCGAAGAGGTCCAGCAAGGCTACAACTGGCTGATCCGGAAACTCTACAAATACGAAAACTACGGCGCGCGGCTGGCCACCGGGGCGAAGCCGTTCCGGCCGGAGTATGTTCGTCGAAGCAGGGGCCACGTGAACCGGGAAATCCTGGGAATACTGGCCAAGACCGTCCGGCACTACGTCTTCACCACCGACAGCGTACGACGCCGATTCTTCCTGAAGACCCTGTGGCAGACCCTGTGGCCCCACCCCAACTTCGAGAAGCTGGACTACGCCATCAGCTACATGATCTCCGAAAAGCACTTCCACGATTACGTCACGAACGCCCACGGGGATCCCGAAACGGTGGACGCCGCGCCCTTTACCGAGAGCGCCGAGGTGGAGCACTCCTGGGGCGAGTTGAGCAAGGAATACCTGAGGAAGCTGAGACGGGAAGTGTATCCCCCGGCCAAGCCCTGGCGATGGATGCGGCGGCGCCTGCGCAACGCCGTAGCGGTGCCGGAAGCGTTCCTGAAGGACCAGGTGGGGCAGCGGTTGAGCCAATTCCTGTCGGAACTCGGCATCACCGTCGTGCCGGTGGCGAGCGCGGCCCTGTCACGCATGCAGGACAAGGCCGACGTGCTGGTCCTCCCCATCATCAACAAGGTGCTCAAGGGCCGCGAGGAGTTGCAACAGGCGGTGGACCACCTCAACGAGGAGTCTCAGGAGGAAGTGAAGCGGTTCCCCGAAGTCGTCCACTTTCCCGTGGACCAGGGAGACCGGGCGGCGCTGGAAGCGTTCGCCCGCATAGGCCTGCTGTACACCAGCCGCGTGGAGCGGCTGCAGCGCGCGTACGTCAAGGCCTTGCAATAACAAGGCGAGGCGGTTGTCGGTCGGTCACACCACGTGTAGGGGCGGGTTTCAAACCCGCCCGCGATTCGGTTCTCCTGCGAAGCAGGCCGCTAGTGTGGTGTCTCACAAATACGCTTACGAATCTGCGGGTCCTTTTGGCCGTCGGCTGCGTTGCTCTTCCTCGCGTGGTGCACGCCACTGCTCGTCATCGCGCCTTGCCGACAACCAAAATGCCCTCGCATCTTCATAAGCGTATTTGTGAGACACCACACTAGTGCAGCGCTCGTGAGTGTTTCCTGATCCTTTCGATCTGGTCTCTCACCGTCGTCGCGCTGCCGGAGTCGGGCGCCAACTCCAGAAACCTCTCGAGATCGGTCAGCGCACCCGCGCCGTCCTCCAGCCGTAGCCGGAGCAAGCCACGGTCCCGTACCTGCTCGGGGTCGTCCGGGTTCAGGATCACCAGTTGCTCCACGACCCGCAGGCATCGTTTCGGATCCTGGCGATTGGCGTAAATCAGCTTGATGTTGTTCAGCATGCGCTGGACGATCTGGCTGTTGGACACGGCGCGCAGGTACTCCGGCTGAACCTCGAGCCGCCCGCCGTACAGCTTGTCCAGCAACCCCTGGAGGTCCGGCGGCGACAGGATACTCCCGCCGTGGAAGGGATCCACGAAGATCTCCTCACCATCGCACACGGTCTTCACCATGAAATGCCCGGGGAAACCGACTCCCCGGACCTCCAGACCCACCCGTCGGGCCACCTCCATGTAGAGCACGGACAGCGTGATGGGTATCCCTGTCTTGCGCGCCATGACCCGGTTCAGGAAGCTGTTCTCGGGATCGTAGTAGTCGTCGCCGTTGCCCTTGAAGCCCTGCTGCTTGAACAGGACGTAGTCCACGCACGCCAACCGGCGGTAGGGATCTTCCGCGTCGCCGGCCGCCTCGCTCACGCTCTCGGCCATACGTTCCACGCGGGCCAGATGTTGCGGGACATCAAGTTCGGGATACTCGGGCAGCGCAATGGTCAGGGCCACCCGGGCGAGGTCCATCTCCGGCCCGGAGACCGCCTCGGCGAAGGCACGGTACTGGGCACTCTCGTCCATTTCCCCTCCAGAGTGACACCGTGGCGGCCCCTCCACGGGTAAATCCACGGGCCCGTGGCACAAGCCCGTGGATGTCCGCCCCGGATCGGGCCGGTTCAACGCGGATCGGAGACGACATCCACCACCGCCGGGAGCCGTTTCTCCTTCACCACCTTGTAGGCCCGCTCCAGCGCGGGGCCCAGCTCCGCCGGCGTGCGGATCGGTCCTTCGCCCCAGACTCCGAAACACTCGGCCATCTTGGCATAGTCCACCAGCGGATCGCTCACGTGGGTGCCGATGCCGGCATTCTCCACCGGCCGTTTGCGGAACTCCGCCAGCTTGATGCCATGTTCTTCCGAGTTATAGAAAGACTGATTGTTGTGGATCACGATCAGCAGCGGGATCTTGTGGTGCGCCGCGGTCCACAGCGCACTGGAGGTCATCAGCAGGTCGCCGTCCGACTGGATGTCGACACAGAACTTGTCGCTTCCCTTGTGGCCCAGGGCCACCCCGAGGGCCGCGCTCATGCCGTAGCCCACGCCCGCGCCGCCGCTTCGCCCCAAGTACTGGCCCGGCTTGGTCCAGTCCCACAGCTTCCTTGCCCAGCCGTTGGCGCTGCCGTTGGCCAGCACCCAGTCCTCATTCTTGATGACCTCGCCCAACTCGTACGCGAGGCAGGCGGTGGAGATGTCGTTCCGGGTCAGCGTCTGCCGCGCCTGCTCCTGCCAGCCGGCGCGCGCGGCGTCGTGCACCGCCTTCACTTCCTTCGCACGGGCCTCGATGCCCGAGGCCGCACCCGCGCCCATCAGCTCGCGGCACAGCCGCGTGAGCTCGGGCAGGGCGATGACCGTATCGGCACTGATGGGAACGTCCACCGCCTGCAGCGGCTGGACGTCCGTGGCCCAACTGTGCACCAGCATGTCGTTCAGGTTGATGTGAATGATCTTCGTGCCGGGCTGGATGACGTATCCCATTTCCCGGGTGGTGCGGTCCACCGTAGTCAGCGAGCCGTAGAGATCCTGGACATCCAGCCCCAGCACCACGTCGGCCTTCTTCAGGAATTCACCGCTGACGTTGGTCACGTCCAGCGGATGGGTGTTGGCGATGTTGTGGCGATTGCCCTTGTCGATAACCGGAATGGCCAGCAACTCGGCCAGCTCGGCCAGGGCCGCCAGCGCGGCGGGCTTGCGCCCCATGAAGTCCGCGATGATCAACGGGGCCTTGGCTTCCACCAGGAGCTTCGCCGCCCGGCGCATGGCCTCGGGATCCCCCTGCACCGGAGCCTGAGGCGCGAACCGGCTCACGTCGGGAATCTCGATCTGCTTGGACATGGCCATTTCCTGGAGGCCGGCGTCGTAGTTGATGTACACCGGCGCCGTGGGCTCCGTAACGGCGAGGCGGTAGCCACGAATGAAGGATTGGGGAATGCTCTCCAACGTGGCCGGCTGGTCGTCCCACTTGGTGTAGTCCCGCACCTGGTTGCCCTGCACCAGCGCGGTATGGATCCAGTCGATCCAGGGACGGCGGATGGTGGTATCCAGCGGGCCGGTGCCGCCAAGGCAGATCACCGGAACCCGATCGCACCAGGCGTTGAAGATCCCCATGCTGCCGTGCTGGAGGCCCACCACGTCGTGCAGGATGGCCACCATGGGCTTGCCCGTGGCCTTGGCGTAGCCGTGGGATATGGCCACCGAGATCTCCTCGTGACAGCAGAAGATCACCTCCGGGTGGTGATTGCCGCCGTAGTTCACGATGGAGTCATGGATGCCGCGAAAGCTCGCTCCGGGATTGAAAGCGGTATACTCGATATCGAAGGCTTTCAGCATATCGACGACCACGTCGGAGCCGTACTCTGCCTGTTTCTTTTCGGTTCTGGCGGCCTTTGCCATATTGGTGTTCTCCCTTTGCGTGTTTTTTTGTGTTTTTCGTGGGCCTGATACAGCAAAAGCCATAGCTGCTTTGCACCACCCGCGTCAACCTTGGCTGGTTTGACACCGCTGCCCGTGTTCGGCTAGTAGTGCAACCATCAGTGCGACCACTTACCGCATCCCTTCGAACGGAGCCAAGCCACGAAAACCGGAGTTTTCCTTCCGATTTCAGGACGCGCCGCCGGTCCCGAGACCCTGCGTCACGCGGCCGAGAGCGCGGAGGCCTGGGGTTTCGACTCCATCTGGGCCGCTGACCGCATCATCATCCCCTGGCGCATCGACACGCCCTACCCCTACGGCAAGGACGGCGCGTTCATCGTGCCCCCGGACCGACCGTTTCTGGATTCCCTGACCTGCCTGACCTTTCTCGCCGCGTGCACCAGCCGCGTCGAGCTGGGCATCAGCGTGCTGGTGCTGCCCTACCGCCAGCCCCTGGTCTGGGGCAAGATCGCCGCGACCCTGGACCATCTCTCCAAGGGCCGGTTCATCCTGGGCGTGGGCGTGGGGTGGATGGAAGAGGAGTTCCGGGCGCTGCAGGCGCCGTTTCAGGACCGGGGCCGCAGGACCGATGAGCAGCTCGAGGTCCTGAAGGAAGTCTGGAGCACCGAGCACTCCAGCTTTTCCGGCGAGTTCTACGAGTTCGAGGACATCGCTTTCCTGCCCAAGCCCCAGGGTCCCCGGGGCATCCCGGTCTGGATCGGCGGCGAAGGGCGCCGGGCCCAGCGGCGCGCCGGGCGCTACGGCGACGCGTGGTTTCCCTACTTCGTGCGGGTTCGCCCCGACGAGCTCGCCGCGCGATTCGACAACGCCCGGCGCCACGCGGAGGCGGCCGGGCGATCACCGGACAGCCTGCGACTGAACTGCTGCCTCCCCATCGAGGTGACCCGAGAGCCGGTCCCGCAGGAGCCGGACCGTCTGGCCGGCACCCCCGCGCAGCTCGTGGAAGCCATCGCGGGCTACCGGTCAGCGGGAGTGGAGCATCTCGCGCTTCAGTTCATGGTGCCGCGCTGGCCCGACCGGCTCCAACAGATGCAGCAGTTCGCGGAAGAAACCCTGCCGCACATCTGAAACCCCAATTCCATGGCCCGCCGCTCTTTCTTCTACGGCTACGTCATCGTCGCCCTTTGCTTCTTCAACCTGGTGCTGTTGCGGGGGATCCTGGCCTCGTTCAGCGTCTTCAACATCGCACTGCTGGAAACGTTCCATTGGTCGCGGGCCGTCACGGGCTCCATCGCATCGGTGAACGGCTTCTTTTACAGCGCCTCCTCGCCGCTGGTGGGCTGGGCGTACGACCGTCTCGGGCCGCGCATCCTCATGCCGTTCGGCGCCCTCCTCATCGGCTGCGGCCTGCTGCTGTCGGGAGCGAGCAGCGCCCTTTGGCAGTTCTACCTGTCTTACGGTCTGCTCGTGGGACTCGGCATCGGCTGCATCGGCTTCGTCAGCAGCACGGCCCTGCTGTCCCACTGGTTCCGGCGCCGCCGGGGAACGGCCATAGGCGCCTCCACCATGGGACTGGGTTTCGGCATTCTGCTGGTGCCCGTGGTACAGGCCCTGATCACCCGCTATGGCTGGCGCGCCGCCTTCGTGTTCCTGGGGGTCACCGTACTGGTAACGGTGGTGCCCTTGAACGCGGTTTTCCAAAGGCGCCGGCCTGAAGATATCGGACAGCTTCCGGACGGCGACTCGGCGAATGCCGTCGACGCGCCGCCGGCCGCCGCGGACCTTCCCCCTCAAAGACCCGCACCCGAGCGGGACTGGACGCCGGCGGAGGCGGCTCGCACCTTTCCGTTCTGGGCCATCGCCATCGGCCATCTTGCCCTTGGCACCGGCCTGTCTCTCATGTACACGCACGCGGTCGCGCATCTGGTTCACACCGGACTGACAAAGCAGGCGGCCGCCAACGCCTTCAGCCTGGTAGGGGTGGCGCGGATTCCCGGTACGGCCATCTGGGGTTTCGCCTCCGACCGCCTCGGACGAGACCGCGGCTACCTCGTCGGCTCACTCGTGACCCTTGCGGGTATCGGGATGCTCATGGCCCTTGGCCCCGAGGCGCCCGCGTGGTGGTTCGTGGCCTTCGCCATCCTCTACGGCGTCGGGCACAGCGCCGGCAACCCGACCTTCGGCTCGACCATCACGGACATCTTCAGCGGCAAGAACGTCGGCACCATACTCGGATTCCTGGAGATCACCTTCGGCATCGGGGTGGCGTTCGGCTCCTGGTTCGGCGGGTTCGCCTATGACATCTCCGGTTCCTACCAGTACGCCTGGATCGTCGGGCTTGTGTCCTTTTCACTGACGTACGTGAGCATCCGCGCGAGCATGATCTGGAAGCGGCGGCTTCGCCCGGAGAACCGGTGAGATAGTCCGGTCGAGGACCGAACAACACTAGATCTAGATCCCATGCCCCGGCGCCCCTTCTTTTACGGCCACGTCATCGTCGCCATCTGCTTCCTCAACCTGATGACGGTGGGCGGCCTCATGGCTTCGTTCAGCGTCTTCAACGTCGCTTTGTTGGAGGCGTTTCGATGGTCTCGCGCCACCACGGCCGCCATTGCTTCCGTGAACGGTATCGCGTGCACGGTCTTCGCGCCGCTGGTGGGATGGGGCTACGACCGGTTGGGGCCGCGCGTGGTCATGTCCCTCGGCGGCCTCCTCATCGGTGTCGGGCTCGTGCTGTCGGGGAGGGGCACCTCCCTGTGGCAATTCTACCTCTGGTACGGTCTGCTGGCGGGGGTCGGCATCATCTGCCTCGACTTCGTCGGCACCACCGCCCTGCTGGCCCACTGGTTCCGTCGGCGCCGGGCTACGGCCATCGGTTTCGCCACCATGGGCCTGGGCGTCGGCATTCTCATCGTGCCCGGCGTGCAACTCCTCATCACCCACCACGGCTGGCGCGCCGCGATGGTGCTGCTGGGGACCGCCGTGCTGGCGTCGCTGGTACCGCTGAACGCGCTGCTCCAGCGGCGCCGGCCCGAGGATATCGGACAGCTTCCGGACGGCGCGTCGTTCGAGCCCATGGAGCCGGATACGGCAACCGCGGCAATCCCCTCAACTTCGAAGATCCCCTCGAGCGAGCAGCCCGCGCGCTACGACTGGACGCCGGCAAAGGCGCTATCCTCGTTCCCCTTCTGGTCCATGGCCCTGGGCCACCTGGCGGCCGGCACCGGGCTGTCGATCATACATACCCACGCCGTCGCCCACCTGGTCCATACAGGCCTGGACAAGCTCACCGCCGCCACGGTCTTCGGCCTGGTGGGGGTGGCGCGGATTCCCGGAACGGCCTTCTGGGGTTTCGCCTCGGACCGCATGGGGCGTGACCGTGCCTATGGCATCGGCACCGTCATGAGCCTCGGCGGCATCGCGATACTCATGGGCCTGGGCCCCGAGGCGCCGGGGTGGTGGTTCGTGGCGTTCGCCGTCCTCTACGGCGTCGGTCATAGCGCCGGCAATCCGACCTTCGGTTCCACCCTCACGGATATTTTCTGGGGGAAGAACGTCGCGACCATCATCGGACTCCTGGAGATCTTCTTCGGTATCGGGATCGCCTTCGGACCCTGGTTCGGCGGGTTCGTCTACGATGTCACGGGCTCGTACCAGTACGCCTGGATGTTGTGTCTGTTGTCGTATGCGCTGACCTACGTGAGCATCCGTGCAAGCATGGTCTGGAAACGGCGGTTCCGGCCGTAGAAGCCCGTCCGAGTTGGCGAATCGTAGCGAGAGGCATGGAGATGGAGGTCATTTTCAGGCGGATTCAAGCCCGCCCGTGTGACCGGAAAAGGCCACACCACGGTTGACACGGCGACGTCCATTGGCTAATGTTCTTGCACTCCGTTCGCGAGTGCAGCACCCTATCTGACGATTTCCCTTGCAGAGTTGCGGAAGAGGAAAATTTCCTGTCATCGGCAAGTCACGATGACCACCGCGGGGTCAACCACGCTGGGAGGCGGCAACCGTGAGTCGCGGACCGAATCAACCGCAAATCCAAGAAGAGGAGTGGAAAATGGCCAAAGCAGCAAAGAAACTCGGCGCCCCGGCTGAGCAGATTCACGACCTGCGCAATACGCTGGAGTGGCTCAAGTCCGAGGGAGACCTGATCGAAACGGACAAGGAGGTCGATCCCGACCTGGAGATCATCGCGATCCAGAAGAATCTCGACGGCGGTTGTCCGATTCTGTTCAACAACGTCAAGGGCAAGCCGTATCACCGGGCGGTGACGAACCTGTTCGGCGACATGGGCGTGATCAACAAGATGTTCGGTTGGGAGAACCACACCGACCGCACGCGCAAGCTCGCGGACGCCATCAACCACCAGATTCCGCCGGTGGAGGTAAGCTCCGAAGAGGCGCCCGTGCACGAGGAGATCATCAAGGACCCCAAGGACGTCAACGAGTACATGATCCCCGTCCGCCATACCGAGTACGAGCCCGAATTGACGGTAGGCTCGGGCAACCGGCTCATCTCCGGCGAGCATTTCGACGGCGGCACCGACCTCGGCTACAACCGGATGAACTTCCGCTGGGGCAACGTGGCCACCTTCCAGATCTCGCCCGGATCGCACATGTGGCAGGTGGTGTCCAAGTACTACACGGCCGACAAGCCGGTTCCCATCACCATGTGCTTCGGGGTTCCGCCTTCCTGTACGCTGCTGGCGGGCGCCGGCTTCGACTACGTGGTGCTGCCCCAGGGCTGTAACGAGCTGGGCGTGGCCGGCGCGGTGCAGGGTTCGCCGGTGCGGGTGGTCAAGGCCAAGACCGTGGACGCCTTGGCGCTGGCCGATTGCGAAGTGGTGCTGGAGGGCTACGTGGATCCGCGGGACCGCCGCTATGAGACCGAGGAGTCCGAGAAGGCCAACGTCCAGGGCCGCTTCCATTTCCATCCCGAGTGGGCCGGCTACATGGGCAAGGCCTACAAGGCGCCCACCTTCCACGTCACCGCGGTGACCACACGCAAGCGCGAGGGCAAGCCCATCATCTTCCCGCTGGGCGTGCATACGCTGGACGACCACAACATCGACACCACCGTGCGCGAGGCCTGCATGTATCTGCTGTGCGAGCGCATGCAGCCCGGCATCGTCCAGGACGTCAACATTCCCTACTGCATGACGGACTGGGGGGGCGCCATCATCCAGGTGAAAAAGCGCAACCGCATCGAGGAAGGCTGGCAGCGGAACTTCATGTCGGCCATCCTGTCCACTTCCCAGGGCTCCCGCCTGGTGGTGGCCGCCAGCGAGGACACCGACATCTACGACATGGACGACATCATGTGGTGTCTCACCACCCGGGTCAATCCCAGGACCGACATCCTCAATCCGATTCCCGGCGGGCGCGGACAGACCTTCATGCCGGCCGAGCGCATGACCGCGGGCGACCAGCAGTGGACCGCTTCCAACACCGTATTCGAGGGCGGCATGGGCATCGACGCGACGGTGCCGTTCGGCTACGAGAGCGACTTCATGCGTCCGGTGTACGCGGTGGACAAGGTGGACCTCAAGGACTTCTTCAGCGACAAGGACATCGCCAACGCGAAGTCCCGCATGCAGGGCTGGGTCCACAGCCTGGCACGCACCGGCCGATAAACACACCGAAAAGGGCGGCCTTTATGGCCGCCCTTTTTTTGCCCGGCACACGCCACGGCCGGTGGTTCCGTGCGACAACGGGCACGGGCGGGTTTGAAACCCGCCCCTACAACAGCCTCTTCCAAACAGGAGTGGCGAAGTCGAAGGCAATCATCCCGAACACGGACTGCACAAGATGACCGATCCCGCGCGACTGGAACAGATATCCGCCCTGCTGGTGCAGCGCTACGGCGAGCCCGGACAGCAGGCGGCCGGGCGGCTGCGCCGCTGGATGAGCGGCGAGATTCCCTATGCCGAGCCGGAGATCATCGACCGGCACCTCGATGAGACCCATCTGGCCCTCGTGTTCGACGCCTTCCGGCAGGTGCTCCCCTTCGGCACCGGCGGCCGGCGAGGCCCCGTGGGCTACGGTCCCAACCGGATGAACCCCTCGACGGTGGCCATGACCGCCCAGGGCCACTCCAACTATTTAAGCGGAAGTTCCCTTGGGGACTTCCGCCTTGAGGGCAGCCTGTCCGATCGGGCCCGGAGAGAAGATTTCCCCGAGAACCTCGGCATGAACGACAAGGCGCCGCGCCGGCCGCTGAGCGTGGTGGTGGCCAACGACGTGCGCGTGTTCACCGACAATGCCGGAGTGTACACGTTTCTGGGCTCGCGCCATCCCATGTTGGGAGTGTCCTCGCGTTCCCTGGCCAGACTGGCGTGCGAGATCTACGCCGCCAACGGCATCGTCTCCTACCTGGCGGCGCCGGAAGACGACCACGCGGTGACCAGCACCCCGGAGCTGTCGTTCTTCATCGTCCAACTGGGCGCCGCGGGCGGCATCAACGTGTCGGCGTCCCACAACCCGCCGGACGACAACGGCATCAAGGTCTACGACGCCTATGGCAGCCAGCCCGTCGCCCCCGAGGACCAGCGGCTGGTGGACATCATGGAGAGAGCCACGGCGGTGCGGACCGTCCCCTTCCCGGAGGGCCTTCGGTCGGGAATGATCCGCCCGTTGCCCCCGGAGCTCCCGGCCGCCTATGTCGACACCTACGTCAGGCTTTACGGGGACCTCTACCCTCCCAGGGCCGACGCGCCGGTGGTCTATACGCCGCTGTGCGGCTGCGGCGTGAACACCGTGAAGGTGGTGCTCGAACGGCTCGGCTTTTCCCTGCTGATCCCCCCCGACCAGGGCCTCGACGGCAGCTTTGCCGCCATTCCCTTCAAGGCGCCCAATCCGGAGGTGCCCCACGCCACCGCCCCGGCCCGGGATTTCGCCGATCGGCACGGCGTCGGCATCGTCCTGTCCAGTGATCCCGACGCCGACCGCATCGGCATGGAGGCGCGCCTTCGCGACGACTCCTGGTACCACTTCGACGGCAACCAGATCGCCGCCATCCTTTGCCATCATCTCATGCTCGACCCCCAGGGACCCCGCCGCCGGGGTCTGGTGATGGAAACCCTGGTGACCACCAGGCTGCTTGGAAAGATCGTGGCGGAAGCGGGAGACTCGTGGCTCATCGACGACCTGCTGGTGGGGTTCAAGTACGTGGCCGACGTGCTCAAGACCCTGGAGCGGTGCGGCCGCTACAAGGACGTCATCTGCTCACCGAAAGACCTCGTCCTCGCCGCGGAGGAGAGCCACGGCGTGGTCATGGCCCCCGGAATCCGGGACAAGGACGCCACGCCCGCGTGCATGGTACTGGCGGCCCTTTACCAGCGGCTGCTGGACCAGGACCGGACCATGCTGGACTATTACGTCGCCATGCTCCGGGAGCTGGGAAACTACGACAACGTCAACCGCAGCATCACCCTGGCGGGAGCGGAGGGGACCCGGAAAAAGGACCGCATCATGGCCAGCCTCAGGGAAGCGCCGCCCCGTGAGCTGGGCGGGCACCCGGTGCGCCGCTTCGTCGACTACTGGGACGCCGAACGCTTCGGCCCCATCGCCAGCGACACCGACCGGTTGCCGCGGAACGTGCTACAGGCCTACACCGACCATTTCATCATCACCGTCCGGCCATCGGGCACCGAACCCAAGCTGAAGCTGTATTGCCAACTGCTTCCGGACGGAGAAACCCTTGACCCCGCCGGAACGGACCTGCTTGAACAGGTAAGAGCCAAGGCGGACCGGGTGGCGCGGTCCCTCTACAACGAGCTGCTCTCGTACATCGACGCCTCGCTGGACGAGGCCGCACTGCTGCTCCCGGACATCATCGACCTGGAAAACAAGCAACGTTTCGCCACCGAAACGGTACCGCGCCTGCGGGACTCGATGGGGAGCGGCCGATTCGCCAGCCTCGACGACCTGCTACAGTGGCTGAGCCGGGAAACCGCGGCCATGACGCCCGCGGCCGACCCTTTGCCCGCCCTCAAGCATTCCCTGGCCGGTCTTTGCCGTGACTGGCGTGACGAGCCCGGCATGACCCTGGTGGAAGAACTCGGCCATTGGGCGGAAAGTGGCCGGTAACGTACGAATCGGCCGCAACAGGACTCTCTGCAGTCGACAGGGGTATTGTCTTTGTAGGGGCGGGTTTTCAGACCCGCCCGCGTGGCGGCACCACGCGAGGAAGTGCAACATAGCCGCAAGGAGCATCAAATGAAGGACAAGATCAACGCGAGCCTGGAGATCGAACGGAGGCAACAGGATTGGCTGAAGGCCATGGCCAAGAAGTACGAGCTTGCCGACCCGTCCAAGGCCCTTCGCATAGTACTGGAGCACGCCCGCGGCACAGACGAAAAGGTCCTCTTCGAGACCATCCGCTGTCTGGGCTGCGATTGAGCGGGGAGCGCCGGGCCGAAGGCGCCGGATACGGCCTCCGTACGCGTCAGCGCGTCGCGGGGCGCGGGCCGGCCGGCGCCTCCCTTCGGATGGCTTCGATGTCGTCGACTTCCTTGGGAATCGCGGCGGACAGTACCTCGTACCCGGTTTCGGTGACCAGCACGTCGTCCTCGATGCGGACGCCGATGCCACGGTAGTCGCGGCTCACATCTTCCAGGTCGTCGGCGATGTAGAGGCCCGGCTCCACCGTCAGGACCATTCCGGGCTCCAGCGGGCGTGGTGCCCCGCCGACGCGGTATTGACCCACGTCGTGCACGTCCAGGCCCAGCCAATGGCCGGTCCGGTGCATGTAGAAACGGGCGTGCTCGCCCTTCTCGATAAGGTCGCCGGCCTCCCCCGACAGAAGACCGATATCGAGCAGGCCGTCCACCAGCACTTCGGTGGCTCGCCGGTGGATGTCCTCCATGGATGCCCCGGGACGGACCGCGGCGATGCCTTCCTTCTGCGCCCGGAGGACGATTTCATAGATTCGCCGCTGGGGCGGCGAGTAGCCTTGTCCCACGGGAAACGTCCGCGTCACGTCCGAGCAGTAGCCGTCGAATTCCGCGCCGGCGTCGATGAGCACCAGGTCGCCGTCGTGCATGCGGCGGTCGTTCTGGATGTAGTGGAGGATCGTCGCATTGGCGCCGGAGGCGACGATGGACGGATAGGCCCAACCGGACCCGCCGGCCGAGCGGAAATGGTACTCCAGCAGTGCCTCCAACTCGTACTCGAAGGTCCCGTCCCGGACTTCGCTCATGGCCGCCACGTGCGCGCTGGCGGACGCGGCCACGGCCTTGCGCATGAGCGCCAGTTCCCCGGCTGACTTGAACAGGCGCATTTCGTGCAGAATCGCTCCCGGGTCCACCAGGGACACCACGCCCTGGCCGGTCCGGGCGCGCCCGGACCGGCTGTCGTCGATCAGGCCCCGGATAAGGACATTCATGCCCTCGTCCCGCCCCGGCGCAAAGTAGACGTTGTCGTTGCGCGCCAGATGCTTCGGCAGGATCTCCCGCACCTGATCGATGGTATAGGCGGCGTCCGCGCCGAACACCTCCCGCGCCCCGTCAACGCCATACCGCTTCCCGTTCCAGGTCTCCTTCGCCCGGTCCCGCGGCTGGACGAAGAGAATGAACCGCTCCTCCTCATGCTGCGGCGACAGGACACACAGGCAGTTGGGTTCCGGGAACCCGGTCAGATAGAGGAGGTCATTGTCCTGCCGGTACCGGTACTCCACATCGTTCGACCGGGTGGCCTGAGGCGCGGCCTGTATGATGGCCACTCCCTCACCCATGGTCTTCACAAAAGCCTCACGCCGTTCCGCATAGCTCGTGTTATCCATGCCGCTTTTCCTTACGGCAAGTTTCGTCCCGTGGCAAGGGATGAGGCTCGGGCGTGGACACCCCACGCCGTGCAGCCCACCGCCGAAAGTCTTCTCGCTTCACGTGACCGGATCTGCTACACAGTTCTGCACGAGCAGAAGCCGAATATGCCCCCAACCGGCAGCCCCCAGAGTCAGAAGGATACCTTCGGAACCCGGCCAGGACCCGGCCCCAGGGGCATCACTTCAAGGAGGAGTTCGCATGGCGGAAACCGTATACAAGGACTTCAAACGCGAGGAGATGGAGTATCAGTTCAACCCTCGCGTTACCGTGACCGAATATCCCCGGCTGACGGAGGAGCGAGAGAAGGCCAGCGAGGCCACCCGCGCGAAGCTGAAGCATTCCCGCGACGTGCGGTACGGCGACAGTCCGCGGATGACGCTCGACATCTTCCCCGCCGGACAGCCCGGGGCGCCGGTGCAAATCTATATCCACGGCGGGTACTGGCGCGGCGGCGGCAAGGACGCCTACAGCTTCATTGCCGAGCCGTTTGTCGAGGCCGGCGTTACCATGGTGCTGCTGGAATACGACCTCTGTCCGCAGGTCACCGTGCCCGACATCATGCGTGAGACCCGTGAAGGGATCGGGTGGGTCTACCGCCACATCGCGGAGTACGGCGGGGACCCGCAGCGGCTCTACCTGTCGGGATCCTCGGCCGGCGGACACCTGACCGCCAGGGCCTTAAGCCACCGCTGGGAGGAGGACGGCCTGCCCGTGGACATCATAAAGGGCGCAGTGGCCATCACCGGAGTGTACGACTCGGAGCCCGTTTTCTACGTCTCCTCCAACGAGGACATCCGTCTGACGCCGGATAGCGCCCGGGAGATCAGCGCCATGCTGCATCCCCCTCTGGACCGGACCCCCTTGGTGGTGGCGGTAGGCGGGGCGGAGACTCGCGGCTGGATCGGCATGTCCAGAGACTTTTTCGCCCTCTGTCAGGAGCGTGGCGTCGACTGCAGTTATCTGGAGGTCCCCGGAACGCACCACTTCTCCGTCTCCGGGCAACTGGGTGAAAGGGGCAGTCTCTTGGCGCGCACCGTGTTGTCGCAGATGGGGTTGCCTGCCGGATGACGCCGGCAACCGGTCCGATGCCGGTGCCGCAAGACAAATAATCGATGCGAGGCGCCGTTTCGGTTGCTCATATGGATGCTCATGAACCGGATGCTCATGAACCGGATGCTCATGAACCATGAACACCGCAGGTTGACACGGACCCTTGGCGTGGTCCGGACGGTATGGCTCATTAGCTCGATGTTGCTCTTGTCCGGCGCGTTCTCCTACGCGGAAACGCTCTACGTCAGCGGCTATCGCGAGATCATGCTTCGCACGGGACCGAGCGTCGAGCACAGGATCATCGCCGTGCTCAAGACCGGCAACCAGGTGGAAGCCGTGGGAACGGAAGGCGACTACCATCTCGTGTCGCTACCGGACGGGCGTCAGGGCTACGTGCTCAATAGCTTCCTGACCAACGACGCGCCGCCCCAGCGTCAGGTAGAAGATTTGACCGCCAAGGTCGAAGCCCAGGCAGCAGAGCTCGAACAGCTTCGGGGCGAACACCTGCAGGTCATGGCCGAGAACGACAAGTTGAACAAGGATAATCAGAGCGACCGGCGCCAGCTCCGGCGGCTCCAGCAGGAGAGCACCGACATCGAGCGTGACACGCGGCTGGCGTGGTTCGTCGCCGGTGCGGGAGTCCTGCTCATTGGCTGGTTGATGGGGTGGACCCGGGTTCGCCTGAGGAGAAAGGCACGAGCCCGGAGCTTCACCTAGTGTGGTGTCTCACCAATACGGTTATGAAGATGCGAGGGCATTTTGGTCGTCGGCAAGGCGCGATGACTTGTAGGGGCGGGTTTCAAACCCGCCCGTGTGGCGTGCCCCACGCGAGGAAGAGCAACGCAGCCGCCCTTCGACTTCGCTTCGCTACGCTCAGGATGCGCGGAGCCAAAAGGACCCGCAGATTCGTAACCGTATTTGTGAGACACCACACTAGCTTCACCTATTGATAGTTGACGGCCCATACACCATGAACTAGTTTTCCGGCCGGAATGGTTCTCGCAGACCGGCCGCTGCTACCGTCTCGCGTTGGAGGGAACATGCACCCAGTACAGCTCTTCTGTTGGCATTTCATGGCCTATCCCCATCTGCCCAAGGACTTCGACGAGAAGTACGATACCGGCTGGGTCACGGTCCCCAACAGTCTATGGGACTCGGAAAAATCCCGCGGCCTGTTCCAGGAATACATCGACCAGCTCGCCTACGCGGACGAGCTGGGCTTCGACGGGCTGGTGCTGAACGAGCATCACCAGAACATCTACGGCCTGATGCCGTCGCCCAACATCATCGCGGCGGCGTTGACGCAACGCACCAGCAAGGCCAAGATCTGCGTGCTGGGCAACCTGCTGCCGCTTCACATCAACCCGCTCCGGGTGGCCGAAGAGTACGCCATGCTCGACAACATGAGCAACGGGCGCATCATTGCCGGTTTCGCGCCCGGCGGCGGACCCGAGAACTACAACTACGACATCCCGTCGGTAACCTCCCGGGAACGCTTCTGGGAAGCCATGGACCTGGTGGTGCGGGCCTGGACCGATGACGGCCCGTTCAACCACGAAGGCCACTACTATCCGCTGCGCTACGTCAACCCCTGGCCCAAGCCGACCCAGAAGCCCCACCCTCCCATCTGGGTCCCGGGTTCCCGGAGCGCATCCACCCTGACAGAGGTGGCCAAGCGCGGCTATTGCTATTTCCTGTCGTCCCGGAGCCACGGGGGCGAGACCTACAGGGCCCGTGAACAGTTCGCCAAGGTATTGGAAGACCACGGTGACAGCTACCAGCCGTACCGCATGGGTATCCTGATGTCCGCCTACGTGAGCGAGACCGACGCCCAGGCCAAGGAAGAGTGTGAGGAAGGAGTCTGGTATTTCCTGCGCAACTGCCTCAAGGGACATCTCCGCAAGGAAGGCCGCCAGCTCACCTTCGGCGCCGGCGTGCCCTACATTCCCGCGCCCGCCTGGAAGGAATTCCTGAAGCACTCCGATCCCGAGCGTTCCATGTTGGGAGACGTGCAGGACTGGGACGAGCTCGACAAGGCCCAGTCCATCGTCGTGGGGAGTCCCGAGACCGTGCACCGAAAGATCCTGGACCTGATCGAAAAGTCCCAGGTGGGCAACCTGCTGATCCAGTTCCATCTCGGCAACATGCCCAGCGAGCTGGTACTGAAAAGCCAGCGCCTGTTCGCCACCCAGGTGGCGCCGGCCCTGCGGGAGGACTCCGCAAAGGTCTTCGCCAAGGCCTACCCGAGGATGGAAGAGACCATCGCGGCGGGAGCGGGGGCGGTGGCATGAGCGCACGGACCCTTGAGATCAACGGCCGTAAGGTCTCGGTGCTGGAGGACGGATCCGGCGATCCGACCCTCTACCTTCACGGGTTCGCCGACGTTCACGGAGTCACGGAAGGCTGGATGCCGTTCCATGAGAAGCTCCTGGGAACCTGCCGGTTGTACGCCCCGGCGCACCCGGGATGCGCGGCATCCGACGAGATCGAATATCTGGAGTCCGTCGAAGACCTGGTGTTCCACTACCTGGAGGTCATCGACGCGCTGGGGCTCGAACGGTTCGACGTGGTGGGTACCTGTGTCGGGGGCTGGGTGGCCGCGGAGCTTGCGGCACGGCACCCGGAGAAGGTCCGCCGGCTCGTGCTCGTCGACGCCTCGGGCCTGTTCGTGCCCGGGGCGCCCATCGGCGACATCTTCATGATGTCCCACCCGGTGCGCGGCACCGACTTCTCCGAGCTGAGGGCCATGCTGTTCGAAAGCGACCGGACGGCGGCGGGGCACGCGCTGTTTCCCGACGGCCGGGCCGAGAACATCGAGGACGAGTTGCGGCGTTACCAGATGATCCGCTTCACCAACCGGTTCGGCTTCAGCCCGCCCTACTTCTACAACCGCTCGCTGCAAAGCCGGCTGCGCCGCATCGCGGCGCCGACGCTGGTGGTATGGGGAGAAGCGGACCAAATGGTGCCGCTGGCGCATGGCGAGGCCTATGCGGCCGGCATCGCCGGTTCCAACGGCGTGGCGCTCGTGAAAGGCGCCGGGCACAGTCCCCAGGCGGAACAGCCGGAGGCCGCGGCAGCGTTGGTGACGGGTTTTCTGAAGGGTTGACCGCAGCGCTCCCAACTTCGGGGAGACTCTGATTATTTACCATCAATTGAAACGTCCTTCGACTTCGCTTCGCTACGCTCAGGACGAACGGGGAGAAAGTTTCCACAACGTTTCCCAACCACGGGGAGAAAGTTTCCACAACGTTTCCACAACCACGGGGAGAAAGTTTCCACAACCGTTCGTCCTGAGCGTAGCGAGGCGCAGCCGAGCGAAGTCGAAGGACGTTTCAATTGATCAGAGTTTCCTTCGTTCCTGAATCTGGTCCGTTAGTCCTTGCCGGGAGCGTATCCCAGCACCGGCCCCAACCACCGTTCCACCTCCGCTACCGCCATTCCCTTTCGCGCGGCGTAGGCCGCTACCTGGTCCTTGCCCACCGCGCTCACCGCGAAGTAGCGCGCCGCGGGGTTGGCGAGGTATAGCCCGCAGACCGCCGCCGCGGGCCACATGGCGAAGTTCTCCGTGAGCTCGATGCTGGTGGCCTGCCGCGCGTCGAGCAGCTTGAAAAGGGTGGGCTTTTCGGTGTGATCGGGACAGGCCGGGTAGCCCGGCGCGGGGCGGATGCCGCGGTAGCGCTCCCGGACCAGGTCTTCCTGGTTCAACCGCTCGTCCTTGCCGTAACCCCACTCGCGCCGCGCCCGGGCGTGCAGGCACTCGGCGAAGGCCTCGGCCAGACGGTCGGCCAGGGCCTTGGTCATGATGGCGTTGTAGTCGTCATGGTCGGTTTCGAACTGCCTGGCTAGGTCATCCGCGCCGTGACCGGTGGTTACCGCAAAACCGCCGATGAAATCCTCCCGGCCGGAATCCCGGGGCGCCACGAAATCCGCCAGGGCGTACTGGGGCGTGCCTTTGCGCGCCTCCTTCTGCTGGCGCAGGGTGTGGAACCGCGTCAACTCCGCGGTCCGGCTTGCGTCCGTGAACAGCACGATGTCGTCGCCGTCGCTGTTGGCGGGATAGAAGCCGTAGACGCCATGGGCCGCCAGCAGCCCCTCGTCCACGATCCGGTCCAGCAGCTCGCGGGCATTGGCCAGGAGCTCGCGGGCGGCGGGGCCGCGCACGGGATCGTCCAGCAGGTCCGGGTAGCGGCCGCGGATCTCCCAGGTGTGGAAGAAGGGCGACCAGTCGATGTAGGGGAGCAGATCGGCCAGCGGAAAGTCCCGCAGCACCCGGCTGCCGGTGAACTCGGGCACGTCCACCTCGCAGGTGTCCCAGTCGATGCGGCAGCGCCGCTCCAGGGCCTGGGCATAGCTCAGGAGCCGCGTGCCTACCCGGCTTTCGTACTCCTGCCGCATGCGTTCCTGGTCGACCCGGTTGGCGGCATCCAGCGCGGCCCGGGCCTCGGGGTCCATGAGATCCTGCACCACCGGCACCGCCCGGGACGCATCCAGCACATGGACGGTTTCCCGGCCGTAAGCCGGAGCGATCTTCACCGCGGTGTGGCGCTTGCTGGTGGTGGCGCCGCCGATGAGGAGCGGCAGCTTGAGACCTCTGCGCTCCATCTCCCCTGCCACGTGCACCATTTCGTCCAGGGACGGCGTGATCAGGCCGCTGAGCCCCACGGCGTCGGCGTTCTCCGTGACCGCGGTATCGATGATCCGATCCGCCGGCACCATGACGCCGAGGTCGATGACATCGTAGTTGTTGCAGCGAAGCACCACGCCCACGATGTTCTTGCCGATGTCGTGCACGTCGCCCTTGACCGTGGCGAACACGAGCTTGGCGCGCTTCATGACGCCGCCCTGCTCCCGGCTCTCGGCCTCCATGAGCGGCGTCAGGCGCGCCACCGCCTTTTTCATGACCCGGGCGCTCTTGACCACCTGGGGCAGGAACATCTTGCCCGCCCCGAACAGATCGCCGACCACGCTCATGCCGGCCATGAGCGGCCCCTCGATGATGTGGAGGGGGCGGTCGTAATGCTCCAGGGCCTCGTCGACGTCCTCGTCGATGTATTCCACGATGCCCTTCACCAGGGCGTGGGAGAGCCGGCTCTCCACCGATTCCTCGCGCCAGGCCTGCTCCTCCTCCACCGTCGCCGGACCGGCGCCCTTGACCTGCTCGGCGAACACCACCAGCCGCTCGGTGGCGTCGTCACGTCGGTTGAACAGCACGTCTTCCACCAGCACCCGCAGTTCCTCCGGAATCTCCTCGTACACCGCAAGCTGCCCGGCGTTGACGATACCCATGTCCATGCCGGCCTGGATCGCGTGGTAGAGGAATACCGAGTGCATGGCCTCGCGGATACGGTCGTTGCCGCGAAAGGAGAACGAGATGTTGCTGACCCCGCCCGAGAGGTGGCAGCGGGGAAAGAGCACCTTGAGTTGCCGGGCCGTCTCGATGAAGTGGATGGCGTACTCCGCGTGCTCCTCGATGCCCGTGGCCACGGTCAGGATGTTGGTGTCGAAGATGATGTCGGCCTCGTCGAAGCCGATCTCCTCGGTGAGGATGCGGTGGGCGCGCCGGCACACCGCCACCCGCTCCTCCACCGTCGTTGCCTGCTTCTCCTCGTTGAAGGCCATGACGATGACCGCGGCGCCGTAGCGCTTCACCAGACGGGCGAATTTTCTGAACTCGTCTTCACCTTCCTTGAGCGAGATGGAGTTCACCACCGCCTTGCCCTGGACGCACTTGAGCCCGGCCTCGATGACCGCGAAGTTCGAGCTGTCGATCATGATGGGCACGCGGACGATCTCGGGCTCGGCCGCCACGTGGTTGAGGAACACCGACATGGCCTCGACGGAATCCAGCATGCCCTCGTCCATGTTGATGTCGATGATGTTCGCGCCCCCTTCCACCTGTTCCCGGGCAATGGCCACCGCTTCCTCGTACTCGCCCTCGCGGATCAGCCTGGCGAATTTGCGAGACCCGGCGACGTTGGTGCGCTCGCCTACCATGATGAAGTTCGTATCCGGCCGGATCACCAGCCGCTCCAGGCCGCTCAGGTGAGTGAAGCCATCGAGCTCCGGCGCGCGCCTCGGACGAAGGCCCTTGACCCGCGCGGCAATGGCCGCGATGTGCTCCGGCGTGGTGCCGCAACAGCCGCCCACCAGGTTGAGCCAGCCCTCCTGAGCCCACTCGGCCAGCGCCTCGGCGAGCTCGTCCGGGCCCATGTCGTAGCCGCCGAACTCGTTGGGCAGGCCCGCGTTGGGATAGGCGAACACCGGCAACTCCGAAAGCCGCGACAGCTCCTCCACGAAGGGGGTCATCTGATGCGGGCCGAAGGCGCAGTTGATGCCGACTCCCGCCAGGTCCGCGTGGCGGATGGAGGTCAGGAATGCCTCCATGGTCTGGCCGGAGAGCGTGCGCCCGCTCCGGTCCGTGATGGTCACCGAGGCCAGCACCGGCAGCCGCAGCGCCCGCTCCTCCAGGAGCTGCCCGATGGCGAACAGGCACGCCTTCAGGTTGAGGGTATCGAAGGTGGTCTCCGGCAGCAGAAGATCCACGCCGCCGTCCACCAGGCCCCGGGCCTGGTCGTAGTACGCCGCCACCAGTTGATCGAAGTTGACGGCCCGGAACCCCGGGTCGTTGACGTCCGGGGACATGGAAGCCGTGCGGTTGGTGGGCCCCATGGAACCGGCCACCAGCCGCGAGCCGCCGTCCCCGGCGTTGAATCGGTCCACGGCCGCCCGCGCCGCGGCGGCGGCGGCCCGGTTGATCTCGTAAGCCAGGTCCTCGAGACCGTAGTCCAGCATCGAGATGGCGTTGGCGTTGAAGGTGTTGGTCTCGACGATGTCGGCGCCGGCCTCCAGGTACTCCTCGTGGATCTTCTCGATGGCCTGGGGCTGGGTCAGGCACAGGATGTCGTTGCACCCCTTCAGCGGTTTCGGGTGCTCCGAGAAGCGGGACCCGCGGAAATCCGCCTCACCGAGACGGAGGTCCTGGATCCGCGTTCCCATGGCTCCGTCGAACAGGAGGATTCGGTCCGCCAGGAGACCTTCCAGCCGCTGCGCCGACATGTTCTTCCTCACCCTCCCCTATCCCTTCCCTTTACGCGGCCGCGCCGGCTCCGGCGTGACGTAGGCCGCGGTGATGCCGCCGTCCACCACGAACTCGGTACCGGTGACGAAGGACGACTCGTCACTGGCCAGATACAACGCCGCCCGGGCGATCTCCCTGGCCTCGCCGAAGCGTCCCATGGGAATGTGCACCAGGCGCCGTTGCTGCTTCCGCGGGGTGTTGAGCACCTTCATCAACAACTCCGTGCGCAGCGGGCCCGGGCAAAGCGCGTTGACCCGGATGTTCTCCCGGGCGTGGATCACCGCCAGCTCCCGTGTCAGGGCCACCACGCCCCCCTTGCTGGCGGTGTAGGCGAGCTGCGGCGTGGCCGCGCCCATGAGGGCCACGAACGAGGCCGTGTTGACGACGGAGCCGCCGCCCGCCCGGCGCAAGGCCGGTATCCCGTATTTGCAGCCCAAGAACACTCCCTTCAGATTCACCGCCAGCGTGGCGTCCCAGACTTCTTCCGACGTCTCCACCGCATCACCGTCCTCGGCCAGCATGATGCCGGCGTTGTTGAACAGGATGTGGAGCGCCCCGAAGGCCGCTTCCGCGGCCTCCACCATGCCCGCGCAGTCGCCGTCCCGGGACACGTCCGCGCGACAGTACACCGCCTCGCCCCCGCCCCGGTTGATGCGCCCGGCCAGCCGCTTGCCGCCGCGGTCATCCACGTCGACGATCACCACCCGGGCGCCCTCGTGCGCGAACAGCAGGGCCGTTTCCCCGCCGATGCCGCCGGCGCCACCGGTGATGAGTGCCACCTTGTTCTTCAGACGCATACGAGTAACTCGGAGTGTGCTTCACGAACGAGCCAGGCTATCGACGAAAAAACCCCTCTCCCATGGGAGAGGGTGACCGAAGGCCGGTTTGATCCGTCCCAAACTCAACTCCTCGCGGCGATGTAGGCGCCCTTGGAATTGCCGGTGGCCGAAGGCCGGGTTGACCCGTCCCAAACTCAACCCCTCTCCCTTTGGGAGAGGGTGCCCGAAGGGCGGGTGAGGGCGCCCCAATAACCCTGCCCCTCCCATTCTTGTTCCAGGACAGGCTCCTGAGCCAGCGGGCTGCTTGCTCTGTGGCACCCTCACCCCAACCCTCTCCCAAAGGGAGAGGGGGTCGATAGCGGCCCGGGGGCCGTGGGTGTGGCTCTCTCACCCCAGCCCTCTCCCAAAGGGAGAGGGGGGCGATAGCGGCCCCGGGGCCGTGGGTGCGGCTCCCTCACCCCAACCCTCTCCCAAAGGGAGAGGGGGGCGATAGCGGCCCGGGGGCCGTGGGTGTGGCTCCCTCACCCCAGCCCTCTCCCAGAGGGAGAGGGGGGCGATAGCGGCCCCGGGGCCGTGGGTGCGGCTCTCTCACCCCAGCCCTCTCCCAAAGGGAGAGGGGGTCGATAGCGGCCCGGGGGCCGTGGGTGTGGCTCCCTCACCCCAGCCCTCTCCCAAAGGGAGAGGGGGTCGATAGCGGCCCGGGGGCCGTGGGTGTGGCTCTCTCACCCCAGCCCTCTCCCAGAGGGAGAGGGGGTCGGAGCGACCTTGCCCCAAAATCGGTGCCGGCGCTCAACGCGCGCCCGTGGCCTCCACCAGCGCGTCGAACAGGCGCTGCTGCACGGGGTCTTCCGCCGCCGTCAACTCGGGATGCCACTGCACCGCCACGAGCCAGGGGTGCGACGGCATCTCCAGGCCCTCGATGGTGCCGTCGGGGGCGTGGGCCACGACCTCGAATCCGGGCGCCACGCGGCGAATCGCCTGGTGGTGCCAGGACATACACGAGAAGTCGGTAGCGCCCAGGATGCCCGCCAGCCGCGATCCCGGCAACACCCGCACGGGGTGCGCGATGGGCTCCCGCGGGGGCGCGCGATGGCTCACCTCCTCCCCTACCACGTCGGGCAGGTGCTCGATGAGGGACCCGCCCTCGCAGACGTTCAAGAGCTGGCTCCCGCGGCAGATGGCCAGGGTGGGAACGCCCAGATCGAACACGCGCCGGGCCAGCTCGATCTCGGAGCGGTCCCGTTCCGGCTCCACCATGTAGATGGTTTCGTGGTGTTTCCCGCCATAGAGGTCCGGGTCGAGGTCGCCGCCGCCCGTGAGCACCACGGCCTTCAGCAGCGGCAGCACGGCATCCAGCCGCGCTTCCCCGGGAGGCAGCAGCAGAGGAATCCCGCCGGCGCGGCGCACCGCGTCCACGTACTCCGCGGGCAAAGTGAAACGGTTGTGCAGGCCGCGGCCGTAGGTGGTTACGCCGATGAACGGCGCGTTTCCGTCGCCGGCACCGCTCACGCGCATGCTCCCGCAGCGCGCCGGGAACATCCCGCCGCACTCCTGTCAGATCCTCTCGAAATAGCGTTTCCTTTCCCAGTCGGTGACCGCGTCGCGGTACTTCCGCACTTCGGTGCGAAAGAAATGGGCGTAGTGCTCCACCACGTCCGCGCCGAAGCTCTCGCGACAGAACTCGCTGGCCTCGAACAGGCCAACCGCATCAGCCAAGGCCCCCGGCACCTGCAACACGTCGGCGGCGGCGTACAGGTTGCCATCGAACGCGGGCGGCGGCTCGATCCGGCGCCGGATGCCGTCCATGCCCGCGGCCAGCGCCGCGGCGTAGGCGAGGTAGGGGTTGCAGTCCGCCCCCGGCACGCGGCACTCGATACGGCAGCCGTTCCCCTGCCCCACCACCCGGAATCCGGCAGTGCGGTTGTCGTAGCTCCAGGCCATGCTCGTGGGCGCCCAGGACTCCGCCCGGTAGCGCTTGTAGGAGTTGATGGTGGGCGCGTAGAACACCATGGTCTCGGCCAGATGCGTCAGCCATCCCCCGAGGAACCAGCGGAAAACTTCCGAGAAACCGCCCGGACCGTCGGTGTCGGCAAAGACATTCGTCCCCTCCCGCCACAGGCTCAGGTGCACGTGGCAGCTCGACCCCGCCAACTCCGACGCGTACTTGGCCATGAAGGTGACGCTCAACCCCATCTGCTCCGCTACCTCCTTGAGGCACTCCTTGTAGACGCAGTGGCGGTCGGCCATGGTGAGCACGTCGCTGTAGCGCACGTTGAGCTCGTGCTGACCCGGGCCCCACTCGCCCTTGGAGCCCTCCACCGGTACGCCGGAGTCCCGCAGGTGGCGCCGCGCCGCGCCGTGGAAGCCTTCCTCCCGGAAACCCTGGAGCACGTGGTAGTCCTCGATATACCCGCCGGCGGGGGCCAGGTCGTGGTAGTGCTTCGCCGCCGCCTGCCGGTACGAGTCCTCGAACAGATAGTACTCCAGCTCCGACGCCGCCATGGTCTCGAACCCCAGGGTGCGAGCCCGCTGCAGTTGGCCCAGCAGCACCGACCGGGGCGCCTCCGCCACCAGCTCGTGGGAGACGTTTTCCTTGACGTCGCACAGCACCAGCGCGGTCCTGTCCTGCCAGCTCAAGCGCCTCAGGGTGCTCAGGTCGGGCACCAGGTGGAAGTCGCCATATCCACGCTTCCAGTTGGCCAACCGGTATCCCTGGACCGGTTCCATCTCCATGTCCGCGGTCAGGAGATAGTCGCAGGCGTGGGTGCCCTCCGAGGCCGCGGTGTCCAGGAAAAAGCCCGCGTCCAGGCGCTTGCCCATGAAACGGCCGTAGAGGTCCGTGAACGCCAACACCACCGTGTCCACCCGGCCCGCGGCCACGGCTTCCTCAAGTTGGGCCATGTCGAGCATGCCGGTGACTTCAGCCACTCCGTCTTCCTTCATACGAACTTTCCTGGACGTCACTACAGTGAAACATCTCCGGGCTGGGTGCCCGGACCCCTGGGGCTTTCACAGATTTCTATCCCAGGATGTGGGAAATATCCACCAAAGCATCCACGGACAGGCACGGCGTCCCAGCCCCGCGTCGCCGGATTCCCCTTACATGACCAAGGGTTGTGGCGCATCCCGCGGTCGGTCCCGAGACACGGGTGATTCGTGAAAACCCCATTCTGAAAGGGTCCCTGTTGCATTGACGTACCCGTTGTGGCATGGACACGGCTGTTGGTTCAAAGCGGTGTGACGACTGTCTGACGACTGTTGCCTAACGTCCAAAGGAGGACACATGAAGCGTTTACTCGTATTTATGCTCGGTCTCGCGCTGTGCGGCACCCTGACCCTGGCGGCCAAGGATGCAACCGCACAGAAATTTCTGGTGGTCGGAGGTGGCTCCACCACCGGCGTCTACTACCAGGTCGCCCTCAACGTCTGCAAGATCATCAACGACAAGATCGGATCCAAGGGATACAACTGCATCGGCCGGCCGGCCCTGGGATCGGTCTTCAACATCAACGCCATCAAGCGAGGGCTGCTGAACTACGGCGTGGCCCAGTCGGACCGCGTCTGGCAGGCCGCCAACGGCACGAAAAACTGGAAAGGCAAACCCCAAACAAACCTGCGCACGGTCTTCAGCGCCCATCCCGAGACGGTCATGATCGTCACCCGCAAGGACACGGGGATTACTTCCATCGCGGGACTCAAGGGCAAGCGCGTGAACATCGGCAACCCCGGATCGGGACAGCGGGGCAACGCCCTGGACGTGCTGCGGCTCTCGGGCATCGACAAGGACAAGGACATCAAGGCTGAAGGGCTGCAACAGCACGAGGCCAACCGGGCGCTGGTGGACAAGAAGATCGACGCCTTCTTCTACACCGTCGGCAATCCCTGGGGCGGCGGCCTCGAGATCGCCAACAGCACCTCCATTTCCATGGTCCCGGTGAACACGCCGGCGATCCAGAAGCTCGTGGCGGACAACTCGTACTACGTCATGACGGCGATCCCGGGCGGCCTCTACAAGGGCGTGGACAAGGACGTTCCGACGTACGCGGTGAAGGCGACCTTCGTGACCGGCGATAAGGAGCCGGCGGATCAGGTCTACGAGGTGGTCAAGACCATCTTCGAGAACCTGGACACGCTCCGCGCCCTGCACCCGGCGTTCAAGATCCTGAACCCGAAGGATATGCTCAAGGGCCTCTCGGCTCCGATGCATCCGGGAGCAGTGAAGTACTACAAGGAAAAAGGCTGGATGTAACCGGCCTGACTCCTTGTGAAAACTGAGACACGGCTCGGGGCCGGCGCAACGGCGGCCGGCCCCGAGCACGTTCACTTAGCGGAACCACGAATGGTAAGGGCCACGAGCCAGGCATCCCTGTGAATTCCTCCGATCCTGACCAGACCGCCGGTGAAGCCGTCGACCTCGAAGCGTTGGCCGAACTTGGCGAGGCCGAGGGGAAGACCCGCTCCCCCGGCGGCACCATCGGAGGGTTCCTCTGGCTGCTGGCGCTTTGCTGGTCCCTTTTCCAGCTCTACATAGCCTACCGTCCCATCAACTCCATCATCGCCCGCAGCTTTCATCTGACCTTCGCCGTGTTGCTGGTCTATCTGGCCTTCCCGGCCATACGGCGGGCCGCGACGCTGGAGCGCTTCACTGTCCTGATGCAGCAGTGGTTTCCGGGACACCGTAAACGGGATCCGGTAAAGATTCCGTGGTACGACTTCATCATCGCGGCTCTGGCCGGCTGCGGCACCATTTACCTGGCCTGGGACTACGTGGGGATCATACAGCGTTCCGGTCTGCCGCTGCCCCGGGACGTCTACATCGGAGCGGCGTTCATCCTGCTGCTGCTGGAGTCGGCGCGGCGCTCCCTGGGACTGGCGCTGCCGGCGCTGGCCTCGATCTTTCTGCTTTACTGCTTCATCGGCCGGATGATGCCGAGGTTTCTGGCACACCCCGGCATCCCCCTCGACTTCGTCGTGGACCACATGTATCTCTCGGACAGCGGCATCTGGGGGGTGCCGCTGGGGGTTTCCACCGACTTCGTCTTCCTGTTCGTCCTGTTCGGCGCGCTGCTGGACAAGGCGGGCGCCGCGGAATACTTCGTTCAGGTGGCGTTCGCCATGCTCGGCCGCTTCCGTGGCGGACCGGCCAAGGCCGCGGTGCTGGCGTCCGGCCTGACCGGGATGGTGTCCGGATCGTCCATCGCCAACGTGGCCACCACCGGCACATTCACCATCCCCCTCATGAAGCGCGTGGGTCTGCCCGCCTACAAGGCCGCGGCGGTCGAGGTCGCCGCGAGCACCAACGGGCAGCTCTTGCCTCCGGTCATGGGCGCGGCAGCCTTCATCATGGCCGAGTTCCTGGGGCTGCCGTACATCGACATCGTCACCGCGGCGGCGATTCCGGCGGTGCTGTCGTATATCGCGCTGCTTTACGTGGTCCACCTGGAAGCGCTCAAGCTGGATCTGGCGGCCCTGCCGGAGGAAGATCTGCCGCGGTTCTGGCCCACGTTCCTCAAGGGAATTCACTTCCTCATTCCCATCCTGGCTCTGATCTACACGCTGGTCATTCTCAGGTTCTCCGCGGTCTCCGCGGCGTTCAATGCCATTATGCTGACCTTGGCCATCATGGTCATCCAGAGGGTGGTGCAGAGTTGCGTGGCGGTCCTTCGCCCCGAACCCGGCAGCGCGGGTTCCGGCTCACTCGGACAGGCACTGTTGCAGGGTGTGGTCGTGAGCTTCCGCGAGATACTGCAAGGCTTCGTATCCGGCGCCAGGAACATGGCGCCCATCGCCGTGGCCACCGCGGCCGCGGGCATCATCGTGGGCACCGTCACCCTCACCGGCCTCAGCAGCCGGTTCATCGAGGCCATCGAGATCATCTCCCTGGGCAACGTCGTGCTCATGCTTATTTTGACCGCCGCCACGAGCCTGATCCTGGGCATGGGGCTCCCCACCACCGCCAACTACATCGTCATGGCTACCTTGACGGCGCCGGTGATCGTCACCCTGGGCGGGCAGGCAGGCCTGGTGATCCCGGTGCTGGCGGCCCATCTGTTCGTCTTCTACTTCGGCATTCTGGCAGATGACACGCCGCCGGTGGGCTTGGCGGCCTTCGCGGCAGCGGCCATTGCCGGCTCGGATCCCATCAAGACCGGCATCCAGGGGTTCACCTACGACCTGCGTACGGCCGTTCTGCCGTTCGTGTTCATCTTCAACCTCGAGCTCCTGTTGATCGCCGGCGTCGGCCCCGACGGTCAGATCATCTGGCTGACCGACATGTTCAGCGTCGTCTGGGTGATCGTCAACGGCCTCGTGGCCATGATGGCCTTTGCCTCGACCATGCAGGGGTTCTTCGCCGACCGTTGCGGTTGGCCCGAGCGAGCCCTCCTGGCGGTGATCTGCATCGCCGCCTTCCGGCCCGGCCTGGTGGTGGGCGACACCGACTCCCTGCGCATGACCGTCCAGTTCGGCGCCTGGGTGCTGTTCGCCGGGCTATATCTGGTGCAACGGAGAAGGCGCGGGTCGCAGTTGGCGGCGGCGTAGCGGCCAAGGACCAGCGTCGATTAATTTGTTATGTTGAATTGAGGAAACCGGCACTCACACCAAGGAGGAGTTCCAGATATGGCAGATACCATACCCTATCTCGTCGATGAGAATGATCCCGAGCTCGAATCGGGAATGGTCGAATACGGGAGCTGCACGGGTTACCTGTCGCGGCCCAAGGGCGGCGCCAGCCTGGGCTCCGTCGTCGTCATTCACGAAAACGTCGGCCTGGTGGACCACATCAAGGACGTGGCACGGCATTTCGCCAAGGAAGGCTTTGCCGCGCTGGCCCCGGACATGCTTCAACGCACCGGCGGCACCGCGCAGTACCAGACGTCGGAAGACGCCATTGCCGCCATCCGAAGCCTTGATCCCAACGGTTGCGTGGAAGACCTGACGAGCGCGCTGGAGCATTTGAAGAGCCAAGGCTTCACCAACGGCAAGGTCGGCGTCGTGGGCTACTGCTGGGGCGGCGGCCAGTCCCTCAACTTCGCCACCAAGTGCAACCAGCTCAACGCCGCCGTGGTCTACTACGGCCGTAACCCCGATCCGCTGGAGCAGGTGGCCAACATCCCCTGCCCGCTCATGGGCAACTACGCCGAAGACGATCCCAACATCATGCCCGGCATCGAGCCCCTGAAAGAGGCGCTGGCCAAATCCGGCAAGTCCATCGACCTCAAGATCTACGGCGACGGCGCCAAACACGCCTTCAACAACAACACCAACGCCGGCCGCTACCACCCCGAAGCCGCCAAGGATGCGTGGCAGCGGACGGTGGACTTCTACAAGGCCAACCTGTCGGGCTAGCGGGCTATCGATCCCAGCGACGCGAAAGGCGGTGTCCAGGGGTCCTTCGACACTTCGTGTTATCCAGGGGCGACCGATCCGGTCGCCCCTCCTCCAGTAGTTACCCGGTCGACCTCTGGTGCCGGGTTGTGGCGGGACTATTTCGCGGGGGGACGTTGACGTCTTCGGGCCGCCTGTTTCGGCGTACCGTCAACCATCTGGGCGTCCGTGAAATCCATTTGCCACAACTTCTGCCTGCCCTTCATGGGCACTGGCGAGATCAAGCATCGGACATCCGACAGGCACCAGATCCACCGGCCGATGTTCCAGTCGCCGTAGGCGTCGGTTCGAGGCCACCGCCCCCGAGGAATGACCGGGCCGAGCGTTTCTCCTGGTACGGCAATGACCCGTCCTTGTGGGTTCGTCCGATGCGTCTTGACCTGAAACGCCGAAGAGATCCGCGCGACGGCGACTACCGCGCCGAACGGCCCTTCGTCGGCGAAGGCGCGCGTCTTGCCAGCATGGATTGCGATCTCTTTGCCGATGAATTTCACCGGCGGCGGCCAACTTCGCGTCTCGTGTCGTTTCCGCCCGGCGGCAATGAACGACGCCCACGGTTGGTGAATGGTCAAAGCGTGCGTAATTCCCATTGGGATACCCCGAGGGTTCCGTACCCATCAGAGAAACGCGACTCCGCTTCCGACGAAGAAAGAACGTCGCGCGATCAGCAGTCTTCCGAGTCGAAACAGGCCAGAAGCTGGCGACGGATGTTGTTGTGGCTGGGGTCGTCGTAGTGGCGGATGCCGAAGTAGTAGCAGCAGCCCTCGTTGTCGAGGTCGTTGTGGAAGACACGGAGGCGGCCGTCCTGGAAGCGGATGCGCGCCAGGCAGGTGCCGCCGGGGACGTTGGAGGTCATGATTTCCTCCACAATCCCCACTCCCCACTGGAGGTTGCGGTTGTGCTTGACCTCATCTCCAGCCCTCAGGAATAGTCTCACTTCGTTCCGCACGATGGCTCTCCAAGCCTGCACGGTAGCAACAATGTATGGGCATTTCAAACCTGATATCAGCAGGTTGGGATGCCCGGTCACGCGAGAAACGGCGCCAGCGTGCGGGCCAGGGCCTCCGGGTTGTCCTGCTGAACCATATGGCCGGCTTCGGGGAGCGTCACCAGGGTCGCGTCGGGCAGTAACCCGTACCGGGTCTCGATATCGCCGCTCGCACGGTGGTTGCTCTCGGCGCCCTGAACCACCAGGCTCGGACAGGTGACGCGACGCAGAAACTCAAGGAACTGTTCCACGTAGAAAGGTTGGGGCGAGGTGGTTCGGTGAAGCGGATCGAACTTCCATTGCCAGACGCCCGTCTCCGTCCGGCGCATACCGTGGTACGCTAGGTGCCGCGCCCGTTCCTCGGTCAACCGGGGATGGCTGCGCCGCAAGCGGTCCGTGGCTTCTTCCAGACTCGCGTACCCGGCGCCCTCCCCCACGGCCGGAACCTGCTCCAGCCATCGCGCCGCTCGTTGGGGCGCATCGGAGAAAGACAGCCCTTCCGGCCCCAATCCTTCCACCAGGGCGAGCTTCGATACCCGCTCGGGGTGCGTCCCGGCGTAGAGGCACGCGATGGTGCCGCCCATGGAGTGGGCTGCCAACCGGACCGTGGGCGCGCCCAGATGGCGGATGAGATGATCGAGATCCAGCAGGTAGTCGAAAAAGTGATAGTAGCCACCGGCGCCGACCCGGCCGTTGTCGCCGTGGCCGCGGCAGTCCGGCGCCACCACCCACAGGTCCGGCACGATTCGCAGCAACTCGTCCACGAAGAAGTCCCAGGTCCGGCAATGATCGCGGAAGCCGTGGATGAGAATCACGGGCTGGCTCCCCGGCGTGCCCCACTCCACCCAGTGGATCCGGAGGCCGCGTACGTCCAGGCTGTGATGCTCCGGCGTCAACGGCCCGGGACTCGCTTCATGGTGGTCTCGAGGTAATCCTCGGCGTCGCGGTCCCAGGCGTAGACCGCCACCCGGCCGACGCTGCCGCTCATGACCGAGACCACGATCTGAGCCGTGTCCGGATAGGTGGGCTCGCCGAAGGGCGTGGCGCAGGCCCTGTCCTCGTCGGAGAAGTAGGCGTCGTGGTCGGGGTGGGAGTGATAGAGGGCCTTGAAGGCCAGACCCCGGCGCTCCGCCTGCTCCAGAACCGCATCCAGTTCCTTCGGGTCCAGAGTGTAGGCCGTCCGGGCGTCCCTGGGGAACGTCTCGGGATCGGCGGCGTGCAGCGTGTTCTGGATGTTGACGAGCCGGTGGGCCTCATCGCCGCCGTCGCTGCCGAGGATGACCCCGCAACACTCTTCCGGGTACGTCTCCCTCGCGTGTTCGGCGATGATTTCGAAGACGGTTTCGCTCAGCACAAGCACCAGACCCCTCCCCGCCCCTCCTGGATTCCCGCTTGCCAGGGTGCGTCAAAACACCATTTTCCAGGTACGAAAGGCCAATCCGTCATTCCCGTCCGCCTCCGTCATTCCCGTCCGCCTCCGTCATTCCCGTCCGCCTCCGTCATTCCCGCGAAAGCGGGAATCCAGGGGCGGCGGAGGGGCGCTACAGCGGCGTTTCCCCACCACACCCCTCCTGGATTCCCGCTTTCGCGGGAATGACGATTCGGGGGGTCGTTGCCTCGGATGGTGTTTTGACACAGCCTGTTTCGCGGGAATGACGAAATGTGGCTTCAGCGCTGCTCTCGTGGCATGTGACGGCTCATCTTCATGGCAACGACGGAGTGCACGCCGGACTAATCGATGACCCCCTCTTGCGTGAGCGTCTGGAACTCCTCTTCTCCGAGCCCCAGCAACTCGCGGTAGAAGTACTCGTTGTGCTCGCCCAGCAAGGGGTCCCGGCGGTCCGGGCCGCCGTCGCTTTCGGTCAACGTGTAGGGCGCGCGCTGGTACGACATGGTGCCGATCTCCGGGTGGTCCATGCGGTTCCACTGGTCCCGGTGCACGAGCTGCGGGTCGTCGTAGATCTGCTCCATGCCGTTCACCACACCCGAGGGGACGCCGACGGCCTGGAGCTTTTCCACCAGCTCGCGGGCCTCGAACTGACGGGTCCACTCGCCGACCCGCGCTTCCAACTCGTCCGCCCGGGTACGCCTCCGTTCGGCAGTGGCGTACTCGTCCCGGCCGCCCCATTCCGGGCGGTCCATGGCCTGGCACAGCGCCCGCCACTGCTCATCCGACGCAACGCTGAGAACACACCAGTTGTCGTCGCCGGCGCAGGGAAACGCGCCGTGGGGTGCCGCCTCCGGATGCCGGTTGCCGTCGCGCATGGCGACGTTGCCGTTGACCGTGTAGTCCAACAGCAGCGGCCCGAGGTACTGGAGCCCGGTCTCGTACTGAGCCAGGTCGATGTGTTGCCCGCGGCCGGTGGTATCCCGATACTCCAACGCCGCCAACACGGCCACCACGCCGTAGCCCACGGCGATGTAGTCGATGTAGGGGCCGTAGAGGATCTGGGGCGAGCCGTCCCGGTATCCGGTGAGATTGGTGAAGCCGGCCAGGGAGGAGAGCTGGGAGCCGAAACCGGGATGGTGCGCGTGGGGTCCGCTCTGTCCCAGGTTCGAGCTGCTCAGCATGATGAGCTTCGGACTGACCTCCGAGAGAGTCTCGTATCCCAGACCCAGCCGCCCCATGGTGCCGGGGCTGAAGTTCTCGACCAGAATATCCGCCCAGCCGACGATGCGCTTGGCCAGGGCCGTGGCCTCCGGCCCCTTCTTGAGGTTGAGGGTGATGCCCAGCTTCTCGCTGTTGCACAGCGCAAACAGACCCGAGCGATTGAGCCCATGAATATTGTCCTTGTACGGCGGATAGTGGGTGCGAAAGCCGTCGGGACGCACCCGCGACTCCAGGTGCACGACGGTGGCGCCCTGGTCCACCAGATGCTTGCCCACCACCGGCCCGGCCGCGTACGCGGCGAACTCCACCACCTTGAGACCTTCCAATGCCTTCATGACGCTTCCATCCCCATGAATTCGTTGACGGGCCGCCCGCCACACGGGCGGGTTTGAATACCCGCCCCTACAAGTCGTTACGCCTTGCCGACGTCCGACATGGCGTCCTTCGACTTCGCTTCGCTACGCCTGTCCTGAGCTTGTCGAAGGGCTCAGGACGAACGGTTGTGGGACCATTCTCCCGTTCGTCCTGAGCCCTTCGACAAGCTCAGGACAGGCGTAGCGAAGCGAAGTCGAAGGACGCCATCGGAATAGAGTCTCCCTAGATCACGCCCTCGTTCTCCAGCCGGACCAGCTCTCCGGCGTCCAGCCCCATCTCCTCGTAGACCTCCCGGTTGTGCTCGCCGATGAGCGGCGCCCGGCGGTAGATCCGGCAGGGGAACTCCGAGAAGCGGGCGAACCCTCCCGGGTAGGTGAGGGAGCGGTTGAGCTCGGGATGCTCCACCTCCTGCCAGAAGTCCCGGGCCTTGAGCTGCGGGTCCGCGAGGAGTTCCTGGGCGGTGGACACGGGATAACCCAGCATGCCGCGTCCGGTCACCGCCTCGAAGAACTCCTGCTTGGTGACCCCGGTGAAGAACGCGGCGATGGGCTCCTCCATGATGTCGATCTCGTCCTGGGTCACCTGCTCGATGTTGAACGTGCGCCAGTCCTTTTCCAGCAGAAAGGCGGGCGCCTCCCCCTTCTCGGCCATCCACTCCACCAGCGCCTGGTTGGTCTTGCGGCCGGCCTCGCCGCCGTAAATGATGAAGTTCAGGTAGCCATCCTTGCAGGGCCAGAACACCCGCATCTTGGCGCCGGTGATGGTGCGCCCGGTCATGAAGGAGCCGGCCCGCTTCTCCACGGACCGGTTGAGGTCCCAGAAGGTATGGGCGTGGGAGAAGCCCCAGAGCATGCACGCCTGGGCCGACACGTCCACGTGCTCGCCCCGGCCCGTGCGCCTGCGCTGGGTGTGGGCCACCAGCGCCGCCATGGCGGCGTAGGAGCCGGTCCACTGGTAGGACTGGGGAAAGGTCACCCGGAGCGGCGGCTTGTCCGGGTCGCCGGTGAGCGACATGCAGCCGCTCATGGCCATGATCTCGATGTCCGTGGCAAGATACCGGCTGTAGGGTCCGGTGAGGCCGAAGGGCGTGATGGACACCAACACGGTGTCGGGGTTGGCGGCCCGGATGACGTCGCGGCCGAGACCGATCCCTTCCAGATAACCCGGCCGGAAGGTCTCCAACACGAAGTCCGCCTTCTCCATCAGGCGCTTGAACAGCGCCTGCCCCTCGGGCGCCTCGAGGTTGAGCGTGATCCCGCGCTTGTTGTTGTTGAACGCGAACCAGTAGAGGCTCTTCTCCGGATCACGTTCGCCGTCGAGATACGGCCCGATGCGCCGGGCGGCGTCCCCACCCGGACGCTCCACCTTGATCACGTCCGCGCCCAGATCGCCCAGCGTCTTGCCGCAAAGAAAGCCCAGCTCATCGGTCAAGTCCAGAACTCGGTAGGGCGACAGAGGCCCTTGTTCACGCAGAGTCATAAGTCCGGTTTCCTGTTGTCAATCCGCATTTCTGCCATTTCATACCAAGGGACGCGTCAGTATTCCATGTAGTTGGACACCCGCCAGCCCGACTCCTCCTTGCGCACCCGGATCATGAGCTTTCGGGAAAATTCGCCGGCGCCTTCCGGCCGGATGGTCAGCCGGTAGACGAAAGCGGTACCGCTGCCGGCGTCCCGCCGTTCCAGCAGCTTGTAATAGACCCGGGGCTTGCGCGTACCCGCGTCGATGGCGTGTCCCGAGGTCAGCCGTATCTGCTCGTCGACCTTGCTCCGGGCCAGCCCGACGGTGTACTCCCGGGATCTCGGCAGATCGATCTCGACATAGTGCCAGTCCAGGAACACCTCCGCCACTCCCCGGGGTGTGGTGTCGCCGCCACCCTTGCAGCCGACAAACGCCAGCAACAGCGCCGCGCGCAGAACGCCGCGCCGGGTCACGCCGCGGGCCTCCTCAAATGCCGGAACACCCAGTCCTCCGCCCGGCCCAGGGCCGCCGCACGATCCTCCTCACGGGTGAAGCGGTGGTCGGCGCCCGGGAGGATGCACAGCTCCTTCTCGCCGGGTAAAGCGGCGTGGAGCGCCCGGCCCTGCGCCACCGGCACGGTGGCGTCCGCGTCCCCGTGGATCACCAGCACCGGACAGGTGATCCGCGCCACCGCCTCGGCCACGTCGATGGTCATGGCCTCTTCCAGGAAGTCCGTGTTGAGCCGGTGGCCGTCGAACTCGATGAAACCCTGGGCGCGCCATAGAGCCATGGCCTTGGGGGGAAAGTCCCGCTCGATCAGTTGGCCTGGATCGATGGGCGCGGCCAGGGTCACCACCGCCGCCACGCCGTCCGCGCCGCCCGCGTACATCAGCGCGGTGGTTCCGCCCATGCTCGACCCGATGACGCCCGCCTGCCCCAGCCCGCGTTCCTTCAACAATCCATGAGCGGCCTCGAGATCTTCCACGTGGCGTGTGCACGTGATGCACTCGAACTCGCCCGAGGATTCGCCGGCACCGGTGAAGTCGAACCGCAGCACCGTGAACCCCGCCCGACTCAGGGAATCACCCAGATGTATGAGCTTGAGACTCTCCTTGCTCGATTCCATGCCGTGACACAGGATCACGCCGAAGCCGTTGACGGTCTCCCGCGGTAAATGGAGCACGCCCGCCAACCGCTCGCCCCTGCCATTGCCGAAAGTGACGTTCTCCTGCATGAGCGAGTCCGTTTTCCCCGACGTCCGCGGTTCCGAGCGGCCGCCGTCGTTCCAATTCCAATGTCCTGCGCCCCGGTCGATGAGACCGCGCCGGGAATCTGTCGTCCGCGGATGCGAAGACGACGTGTAGGGGCGGGTTTCAAACCCGCCCATGCCCCTAGTGTGGTGTCTCACAAATACGCTTACGAATCTGCGGGTCCTTTTGGCCGTCGGCTGCGTTGCTCTTCCTCGCGTGGTGCCCGCCACTGGGGGGCGACCGCCGGTCACCCCTACAAGTCATCGCGCCTTGCCGACAACCAAAATGCCCTCGCATCTTCATAACCGTATTTGTGAGACACCACACTGGATCAGCCGCCCGAACGGGCCGGCGAAAACGGATCCCGGCCTTTGGTCCGCATGAGGAACCAGAGGCACAACACCGCGCCGACCGAGATGAAGCTGTCGGCCACGTTGAACGCCGGCCAGTGGTAGCGGTTCCAGTAAACGTCTACGAAGTCGACGACCTCGCCGTAGAACAAGCGGTCCGCCAGATTGCCCAGAGCGCCTCCGAGAATGAACGTCAACGACAGGATGAGCCCGGTATCCCCTTCCGAAAGCCTTCGCAGCAGGTGGATGACGAAGACGACGGCGACCAGCGAGAAGAGGATCAGCACATAGGAACCCAGGGCCCGGCGGTGGCCGGCCAACAGCCCGAACGCGGCGCCCGTGTTGCGGACGTGGGTCAGATCCACCCAGCCCTCGATGACGGGAATCGAGTGATGCAACGGAATGTTATGGTCAACGAGCAGCTTGGTGCCCTGGTCGAGCAACAGGATCGCGGCCAGCAGAAGGACTATGCGTGCGCGTTTTCGGCCTGCGGTAAAGATCGTAACACCTCCGCGCAGCGGGGACAGACCCCCGGGCAAGCCGCATGCGATCCGACGCCCGGGTGATATTTCCAGCACCGCTCGCACTTCCCGCCCTCGGCCGCGTACACGCCGATGGCGCCGCCCAGCAGGATGCTGGCGTAGCCCATGGCGCGTCCCGGCGCCGGCGCCCCGTCCGCGGCGCCCTCATGCTTCTCCCCGGCGCCGGCCTTGGACTCCGGGTACACAAGCTCGCCGGACGGCTCCCCCGACACCACCGCGACCTGCGAGACGATGAACACGTCCTCCCACGGCGTCACCGCACTGCCGCGCAGCAACTCCTGAATGCCCGGGGCGTTCTCGTAAGCATCCGGATACAGTACCACCCGGGCGTCCAGCGAATGGCCGATGGCGCCGCACTGACGCGCCACCTCCAGGCCCTTCAACACCTCGCCGCGCAAATCCAGCCGGAGATCCCATTCCGCGGCCAGCGCCGGATCCGACAACGCCGGGTCCGGTTCCGGCATGGGCGAGAGCAGGATGCTGTCCGGGCGGGACGCTGGCCCGGGAGCGTGCTGCCAGATCTCTTCGGCGGTGAACGAGATGACGGGCGCCATCAGGTGGACCAGGGTTTGCAGGATGCCGTGGAGCGCGGTCTGCGCCGACCTCCGGCCGGCGGAATCGGGCGCCTCACAGTAGAGCCGGTCCTTGACGATGTCCAGGTACAGGGAGCTCAGGTCCACGCTGCAATAGTTGTTCAACGCGTGATAGACGGCGTGGAACTCGAACCTGTCGAAGGCTTCGAGACACCGTCCCAGCAGCCGCTGGGTACGATCGAGGATCCATCGGTCCAGGGGCATCAGGGCGTCGGGCCCCACCGCGTCGGTCGACGGATCGAAGTCATGGAGGTTCCCGATGAGGAAACGGGCGGTGTTGCGGAGCCGCCGGTACGACTCCACCAGACGCTTCAGGATCTCGTCGGAAATGCGCACATCGTCGCGGTAGTCCTCGGCGGCCACCCAGAGCCGGATGATGTCGGCGCCGAACTTCTTGATGATCTCCTGGGGCGCGGTGACGTTGCCCAGGGACTTGGACATCTTGTATCCCTTGCCGTCCAGCACGAAGCCGTGGGTGAGGACGCCGTCGTAAGGGGCCCGGCCGCGGTTCGCCACCGACGTCAGGAGCGAGGTGTGGAACCAGCCCCGGTGCTGGTCGCTGCCTTCGAGGTAGAGGTCCGCCCGGCCGCCGAGCTCGGGGCGCCGCTCCACTACCGCGGCGTGGCTCACCCCGGAGTCGAACCAGACGTCCAGGATATCCTCTTCCTTGGAGAACCGGGTGGAGCCGCAAGCCTTGCAGGCGAAACCCGGCGGCGCCAGCTCTTCCGGCGGCCGCTGGAACCACGCGTCGGAACCCTCCTGCTCGAACAACCCCGCCACGTGCTCGCACAGCGCCTCGCTCAGTTGCGTCTCGCCGCAGTCCTCGCAGTACAGCACCGGGATGGGCACGCCCCAGGAACGCTGCCGTGAGATGCACCAGTCGGGACGGTTGGCCAGCATTCCGGTGATGCGGTCCTGCCCCCAGGGCGGGATCCACTGGACCTGCTTGATGGCGTCGAGGGAGCCTTGCCGCAAACCGGTGTGAGCCATGGAGATGAACCACTGCTCGGTGGCACGGAACAGCACCGGCTTCTTGCAGCGCCAGCAGTGCGGGTAGCTGTGGCTGATGTCCTGGGACTTGAGAAGCCGATCCTCTTCGTCCAGCCTGGCGATGATTCTCGGGTTGGCCTTGAAGACCATCTCTCCCTGGAACTCCCCCGCCTCCGCGGTGAACTTTCCGTACGCATCCACCGGCGCGTAGGCCTCGAGTCCGTACCGCCGGCCCACCTCATAGTCCTCGTGGCCGTGTCCCGGCGCCACGTGAACGCATCCGGTGCCCTGCTCCGCGGTGACGAACTCTCCCAGGATGACGATGGCGTCCTGATCCAGCCACGGGTGCGAGCAGACAATGCCCTCCAGCTCGGCCCCAGACCAGGAGCCCTCCAGCACCTCGAACTGCCCGGCCTGATAACCGAAGACTTCCATCAGCGACGACAACAGCTCGCCCGCCACCACCAGCACCCCCGCGGGGGTGCGGACGCGCCGGTACTGCATCTGCGGATGCAGGGCGATGGCCTGGTTTGCCGGCAGCGTCCAGGGCGTGGTGGTCCAGATGGCGAAGGAGCCGTCCGAGTCGTCCGGCAGCTTCCCCTTGGCGTCCTTGATCGGGAATTTCACGTAGACCGAAGGGGTCTCCTGGTTGTCGTATTCCACCTCGGCCTCGGCCAGCGCGGTGGCGCATGAAGCGCACCAGTAGACCGGCTTCTTGCTCCGGTACATGGAGCCGCTGGCCATGAACTTGCCGAGCTCGCGCACCTCCGCGGCTTCGTACTCGAAGTCGATGGTGCGGTAGGGCTCCGCCCATCGGCCCAGCACCCCCAGCCGCTTGAACTCCTCCCGTTGAACCCCGATGAACTTCTCCGCGTGGGCGCGGCACAGCCTGCGCACCTCCACCTTGCTGAGCCGGTTCTTCTTCTCCCGGCCCAGGCTCTTCTCCACCTGGAGCTCGATGGGGAGTCCGTGACAGTCCCAGCCCGGGATGTAGGGCGCGCAATAGCCCCTCATGCTCTTGTACTTGACGATGATGTCCTTGAGGATCTTGTTGAGCGCGTGCCCGATGTGGATGCGCTCGTTGGCGTACGGCGGACCGTCGTGCAGGATGTACTTGGGACGCCCGAGATTGGCTTCCACCATCTTCTCGTGGAGGTTTTCACGCTCCCACTTCTCCACCTGCACGGGCTCCCTCTGGGGCAGGTTGCCGCGCATCGGAAACGTGGTCTTGGGGAGGTTGAGCGTGTCTTTATAGTCCATGAACTTCGTCCCTCACTTGCCGGCAAGCGACTTCCGGGTATCGGGGTGATTGGGATGGGCGGTCAGGCGGGAGATGGGCCCTGGCGTCATACTGCCCCGAATACGCGAGGCTAGGCGAGGAGCCTCTCTCTTTCCAGTATGCTCTTGTTGACCAAGATCGATCTGATGGCGACTTCCGACACTTGGAAATGATGCGCCGCGTCTTCCATCAAATCGTCGTCAGGATTCTCATCCTTGAAAAAGTTTCGTAGCGCGTCGAACGGACACAGAAACTCCTGCGCGAAAGCCCGTTGAAATCTCTGACGATCGGTCACCGCGTTCGTCACCGGCAGCAAACCCTCCCCGTCGGCCGTCACTAGGTGATCTCCAATGATTCGAGCGAGAGCGAAACGTCTGGCGTTGGGATGCCGTTTCTTGAGTATTGCTTTGACCACACTCGGATTGCCATGGGTACGAAGCCCGGCGGGAATCGGAATTTCCTCGACATGGGAAGGCTCCCTGATCCAAGACGCTGGGACGCCACACAGTTCGGCCAGATGGCCATTGTCGATCGGACCGTCTCCAAGCGACCATTCCCGTCGCGCGACTCCCGCCACCTCCTCTGCGCTTTCCCAGGGTTGTCGTCGGTCGTTCCTCGCGTCGGCTGCAACACTCCCGATCGTTGAACAGATGTCGAGCGAAAGCGCGGTGGACGCTCTGGCAAACTTTTCCTGGATCAGTTCGAAGTCCTTGACCGTATTTTTCTTCGAAGACGCCGTCAGTTCCTCAATCGCGCCCCTACCGACTACTGCCGCCGCTTTCCGCAAGCTATCGAGCATCACGGGGTCCGCCTCTTCGGGATCGAATCCCATTCTCGCTTCCATGGCGCGCGCGAAGCTCCGGGAAGGGTCGCGAATCTCTTCGCCGAGTTCATGCCAAGCTGCTTCCAACTCCCTGGATCTTTCGTTCGCACCGCTCAGACAAACGACTCTCGAAACCACGGCATCCACGAATTCCCGAACCCCGGACTCGAAATCACCAGCGGGAACGTAGAGGTCGATCTCATTGAGAAAACGCAACGAGTTGCTTGAGGCGGAGCCAGTCCGACGGGTTCGAACATGCACACTGTCGCCGCCGCCACTGACTTCCATGTCGGGCCACAGATAGCCATTCCCGACCGCGCCCACCCTGTGGCTCATATCCCAGGAAATGCTGCGTCCGTTCGCTTGGCCGATGCTGTCGGCTTCCCATCGCAGGCGCCACCAGTTCGACACGAGCCACGCGGCAAAATCGTAAGCCGACACGCGTATGTCCGACCTGACTGTCTTGTCATGTAGATCTTCCACGTCGGTTGCGGATATTCCGCCGACTTCGATCATGATCTGGGCAAGCGAGTGTCGATCCACCGAGTCGCCGAAGCCGCGCGGTATCCACTCGAAATCAATTTTGAACTGCTTGCTCATGCCGATTCCAACTCTCGAGGACTACCTTTTGAAACGGATCAACGGCCGGCATAGGGTATCCGTGGTAGCTGCAGGTCTCGGCATTCTCCAACTGCGCCTCCACCGGACGACCATCCTTGGTCACGGCCCAGACGTTCTGAGGAAGACGAGATGATCCTCGGACCTTCTGACTGACCAGCCCCTTCTTAATGCCTTCACGCAGCAGGTGCAACGCCACGTCCCGTCTTGTGATTCCGACTTCGTCGCATGCAGTCTTGTCGGCCCGCAACTGCGCAGGGGGAGTCAACCCGAAATCGCCGGGATCCCGCTTGTGTTCCGGGTTGCCACCGTATCGGACCCGTTCTTCCAAGTCCTGAAGCGAAAACGGGTCGGGATCCACGGCAATGGCGCGTTTCGGGTTGAATCTCTGTCTAGGCAAGGCCGTCTCTTCAGTACTGGGGGAAGTCGGTCAAAATCACTTGCCCGAAATTATACCATGGAAAAGGGATGGGGAGATAGCTCGCCGCTTGGTTCAGGCCAGCGACACACCAGAATTGACGGTACCCCGATTAAAGAGTGGGCGAATCAAGCAAGGAGTGATCGATGAGTCGTCTGAAGACGCTACGCGTTTGGAGCAAGGGAATCGGCAATCGGTGGGGAAATCCGATGACAATACATCTGGATGAAGAGGAGGTTGTCATTGAGTCAGGCGAGGATCTTCGACCGGCTCCGTTGAAACTCTTTGATAGGTTTATGGCATTTTCGAGCGGCGCCTTTGGGTCGGCGTTCTGCTCTGGCTAGGTTTCTGGGCTTTGCTATACGCGGCGATCTGGTATTTCGCTCCCTAGGAGCCTCTATCAGCCGGCAACGCCGTGCGGGCACGGGCGGGTTTGAAACCCGCCCCTACACGGTCGTCTACCGTGATCGTCCTGCGGCGCAGACTGCTAGCCGAGAATTGGCCCAGTTGTGTCCAACGACGAACTTCACAAGCCCCCGTTCGTGCGATCTCTGCTGGAGAAGCCCGAACTACGGTTTTCCCTATCGTATCCGGTAGAAGAGGTTGAGCGCGGGGCGCGATGAGCCAAACGTACCGCGCCGTCCTCACCCCACCTCTATCTTGACACACCGCGTGAGATGCGCGCCGGCTGGATTCACGAGCCCCCCTGTGCTATGAAACCCCGAATTCTGACGGGCTTTCCGCCCGTTCCTATTCCTGCTGAAGAAGTGTTCCGCCTTTCCGTTCATCCGTATGAGCAACGAATCCCGGCGCGGAGCTCGGTTCGGCGTTACCGAGGAGGAACCTCCATGGCCAAATCGCAAAAAGGCAGACCCAGCGCGCGCGAGCTCGGGCGGCTCAAAAAGACCGTGGCCCTGGCCACGCGTATGCTCTTCCACCAGGGCCTTGCCGACTACCACGGCCACGTCAGCGCCAGGATTCCCGGCACCAACCGGCTGCTGATCAAGCCGGTGCTGGCGCCGCTGGGCTCCATCAAGAGCAAGGACATCATGGAAGTGGACATCGACGACTACAAGAAGAACTGCGAGGCCAACTGGGCCAAGGCCGGCGACCAGAAGGCCGTGATCAACCTCAAGGTCCCGCCACGGGAGACCATGATCCACGCGGCCATCCTGGAGGCGCGGCCGGACATCAACTCGGTGGTCCACACGCACCAGCCGCTGGCCACGGCGTTCGCCATTGCCGGCGTCCCCATCCGGCCCATCTACAACCAGGCCGCCGCCTTCGCTCCCGAGACGCCCATCTTCCACAGCCCCCGGCTGATCTATACGGTGCAGGACGGCATCGAGGTGGCGGCGACGCTGGGCGACCGCATGGCCATGTTGATGCAGGGGCACGGCATCACCACCGTGGGCGACAGCGTGGAGCAGGCCACCTGTCACGCCGTCTACCTGGAGCGGACCGCCTATATGCAGTGGGTGGCCAGCAGTGTGGGCCAGGCTGCGTCCATGCCCGGCCGCAACACCGCCATCATGGCGGCGACCAACAGCGGGCGGGCGCATCACGCGTTCGCGTATTTCACCGGCCTGATGCCGGAAGACATGCAAGATTAGGCCCTGTCACGGGCACGGGTACCATCGACAAGAAACATCGCACGACAAGGAAGGTGGAGCATGGCTGAGGCGAACAGGCCGGAGTCGGCCGCAGGGCGTCCGATTCAAGACCTCCGCGAGTGGCTGGACCGCGCGGAAGGCATCAACGAGCTGGTTCAGATCGACAAACCGGTGGACCGGGACGAGGAGATGAGCGCCATCACCTATCTGGTGGCCAAGCAGGACCCGTCCCCGGCCATCCTGTTCGATAACCCCAAGGGTTACGAAGACAGCCCCATTGGCGCCCGGATGCTGTGGAACATCCTGGGGCCCAGCTCGAAACGCATCGCCCTTACCATTGAGGAGCCACCCGAGACGCCGACGCTGGAGCTCATCCGCCGGCTCAAGGAAAAGATGAAGGATCGGATACTGCCGCGGGAGGTTCCGGCGACCGAGGCCCCGGTGTACGAGAACACCCTGAGCGGAGCCGACATCGACCTGGAGCAGTTGCCGATCCCCAGGCATTGGCCGCTGGACGGCGGCCGCTACGCCGGCACCGCGGATGCGGTCTTCACCCGCGACCCGGACTCCGGATACCTGAACATCGGCACGTACCGGATGATGCTTCAGGGCAAGGACCAGGTGGGGCTTTACCTGTCGCCGGGAAAGGACGCGCGGCTTCACATCACCCGCTCCTGGGAACAAGGCAAGCCCGTGGCCGTGGCCGCGGCCTGGGGCATCGATCCGCTGTTCATGCTGGTGGGCTCCCAGACCTTTCCCAAGAACGTGTCGGAGTACGAATTCGCCGGCGGCATCAAGGGCGAGGCCATCCCGGTGGTGCGGGCTCAGACCAGTGACCTGCTGCTGCCGGCCAACGCCGAGTTGGTGGTCGAAGGCGTCATCAATCTCAACTCGGTGAAGACCGAAGGTCCCTTCGGAGAGTTTCCCGGCTACTACGGCCGGCCGGAGGCTGGCTGCCCGCTGGTGGACATCACCCGGGTGCACTACCGTACCCACCCGGTGCTCACCAATGCCATCATGGCGGACTACCCGTCCTGCGAGCAGAGCGGCTTTTTCGCCGTCATCCGGTCGGCGCGCATCTGGGACGACATGGACAAGCTCGGCATACCGGGCGTTCAGGGCGTCTACGCCCACCCGGCCGGAGCCGGCGGCTTCGGCATGACCGTCATCAGCCTGGAACAGCGCTACGCCGGCCATGCGGCCCAGTGCCTGGCCCTGGCGGCCCAGGTACCCGGCGGCGCGTACTACACGAAATGGATCATTGCCGTGGACGAGGACATCGACCCGACGGACATGGATCAGGTGATCTGGGCCATGAGCAGCCGCTGCCATCCCATCGAGGACATCGACATCCTGCGCAACACCTGGAGCACGTGGCTGGATCCCAGCCAGAACCCGCCGGAAAAGCGCCCTTACGGCTCCAAGGCGCTGATCAACGCGTGCAAGGAGCACCGCTACCTGCCGGTCTTTTCCAAGCGCACCACGTTGAGCCGGCAAATGTACGACCAGGTCGCCGGCCGGTGGAAAGAGCTGGGTCTTCGGGGAACGATTCCCACGGTGCGGGCCTTCGAGGAAGAGAAGAAGATCGTGTACCACGAGCAGGGAGGATTCGAGCCCGGGAAGAAGTAGCGGCATTGCCTTGGCGCAGTCCTTTCACGGCGCGCGAAACCACGATTCGTCAACGGGTTCGCTGCCATGCGGCGCACCGGCTTGTTGCCCATGCCTTACCGCTGTGATAATCTTGGGCCGCTTTGATACTGGCGGATCAGTTGACGGTCGAGGCGTGCCTCGACGCTTGGTGTCGTCTTTAGAACGGGGTCTTTCGAAACCAGAAGAAAAGGTGTCGGATGGACATACAAGAGGAAACGCAAGGATCGCTTGTCGTGGTAGCGCCCAGCGGGCGCGTCGACGGTTTCACCAGCCCCGAGCTGGAGAAACGGATCTCGGAGATCATCGAACGCGGCGACCACCGCGTGCTGCTGGATTGCGAGAACATGGAGTACATCAGTAGCGCCGGGCTCCGTGTGGTTCTCGTCAGTGCGAAGAAGTGCCAGAACGAAGGCGGCAAGCTGGCGGTATGCGCGCTGCAGCCTTCGTGCAAATCGGTCATGGAGGTCAGCGGGTTCCTCAACATGCTGGAATACCACGACACTCGCGATGCCGCCCTCGCGGCAGAATAGGTCAGGCGGGCCATGGTCACATTCACTGAAGAAATCATACTGTTGATGCTGGACGACGACGGTCTGTTCCTGCCGATTCGCGGCGGCGCCGTAGAGCACGTCCTGGTCGGCGCGGTATTGATGGATCTTGCCTTCGCCAACCGCATCGACACCGACCCCGAGAAACTTCTGGTGATCGACTCGACACCCACGGGCAATCCGCTCCTGGACGGGCCCCTGGAGCGCATGGCCAGTGCCGCCGACACCATGAATACCAGGCAGTGGGTGGAAGTGCTGGCCCGGGAGCAGGCCGCCGACATCCGCCAGCAGGCCATGAACGGCCTGATCGAACGCGGCATTCTCGAGGCCAAGGACGAGAAGTTCCTGTGGGTCTTCCGTTCCCGGCGCTATCCCACCATCGACGGGCGCGTCGAACGCGAGGTCAAGCTGCGCATGGAGGACGTGCTGCTGTCCAATGATATGCCCGACCCGCGGGACATCGCCTTGATCTGTCTTGTGGACGTCTGCGACATCCTCAGCGACATATTCTCGGAACGGGAGATGGAACGGGCTCAACCTCGCATCGAACAACTCCGAGTGATGGACCTCATCGGCCGTGAGGTGGGCAGCGTCATCGCCGACATCGAACAGTCCATCACCATGGCCATGGCCCAGGTGGCGCATTAGGGGCCCGCCCGACTCGGTCGTCGCGGGCCCACATCGGGCCGCATCTCAGCCGGGCGCGCCGGCTCCGAGTATCTTGCGCGCCTTCCCTTCGAACTCGGAATCCAGCGAGTGGGACGTCGTATCCACGCCCTCCCCCAACCTATCCAGAACCGCTTTCATGGCAACAAGACGCCCGTACCTCTTGTCGTTCCCGGGGACGGCCGTCCAGGGCTGAGGCACGGTCGAGGTCTTGCGGAACATCTCCTCGATGGCCGCCTCGTATTCCGCCCAGCGACCCCGGTTGCGGAGGTCCTCGGGAGAGAGCTTCCACTGCTTGAGCGGATCGTTCAGACGTTCACGAAACCGCGCCAACTGCTCTTCGGCCGTAATGTGAAAGAAGAGCTTCACGAGCCGGATGCCGTCGTCGTCCAACATGCGCTCGAACTCGTTGATCTCGTCATAGGCGCGGCGCCACTCGACCTTGGTGGCGAAACCCTCCACCCGTTCCACTAGTGTGGTGTCTCACAAATACACTTATGAAGATGCGAGGGCATTTTGGTCGTCGGCAAGGCGCGATGACTTGTAGGGGCGACCTGCGGTCGCCCCAGGGCCGTTACCACGCGAGGAAGAGCAACGCAGCCGACGGCCAAAAGGACCCGCAGATTCATAAGCGTATTTGTGAGACACCACACTAGGACCCGCCCGTACCATGAGCGGTCGAAGATCACCATCTGCCCGGGACGCGGAAGGCGTTTCCAGAAACGGTTAGATAGTGCTGGCCCTGCTCCTCCGCCGTGGGCGCGGCAATGGGCCAGACCTTGAGGCCGCGCGGGTCCAGAGGCCAGGCCATGCGCCGTATGGTGCCGCCCTTCCCCGCCGCGTCCCAGCCCTCGAACACGATCACCGCCCGCCGGTGCCGTGCCCGGTAGGCCAGGGAGACCTCCCGGAGCTGGTCCTGCAACTTGGCGAGCTTGCGCTCGTACTTCTTTTTCCCACCCGCTTTTTCATGTCCGGGCCGGCGAGGCTGGGCGGTGCCGGCTGGAGCCGGATCGGCGTACGCTGGCTGAACCCTTGTGTCTTGCTACCCATGAACGGTCCCATTCATGCTTCCCTCTCACTCTGCCGGTCGGCTCGGGTCGAGGCTTCCGGTCCGAGAGCTGCCCGGCCAAGACGCCGGGGCCCGGCCCTCCGCAACACGGCATTGTGACGCAAGGTTCCCGCGGTGCGCAACGGGCCGCTCCCGCACCGGACCGGCTGCGGCAGCGCCATGTGCAGAAAATAGTTGCCTTCCTCTACGGAATTATCGTTAAAGTCCGACGCCGCCCGGCCGATTGAATACATGTGGGTGACTGAATGGCAGCCTTTAAGTCATTTCCGAGGGCATGAACATGAAGAGCGAGTTCAAGGAAGCATTTCGAGACAGGATCGGGGATCAAAACAGACTCGAGCGGAAAGACTGCGGGAGCTTGCGGTGAACAGATCGCGTCGCGCCGATATCATCCTGCTCGTTTCGCTTTGCGTCTTTCTCGTCGCTACCCTGACCTGGGCCTCTATCGCGGAGGTCGAGGTGGCCGCGGTGGCGCCGGGACGGATCGTTCCCACCGGGCAGGTGAAGGTCATCCGCTCCTTCGAGCAGGGAAAGGTCCGGCGCATCGCCGTCGAGGAAGGAAGCCTCGTCGAGCGCGACGGTGTCCTGATCGAGTTCGACACGACCCTGGTGGACGCCGAGATCTCCAAGCTCACGGCCGAGTTCCAGATCAAGTCCGTGGAGGCCGTGCGCCTCGAGGCGGCCCTGGCCTGGCGGAAGTCCCGGCCTTTCCGTCCGCCCTCCGGCGCCCCGCCGGAGATCGTCTCGGTCAACGAAGCACTCCTCGCGGATGAGATCGCGGCGCACCGGGCGCACCTCCAGGAGTTGGACGGCATGATGGCGGAGCGGCGGGCACAGCTCCACACCATCGAGGCCGTGATCGCCAAATACAAAAGGTTGTTACCCATTCTGCGCGAGAGGACCGCCATGCGCGAGACCCTTTACCGCAGGGAACACGGCTCCAGGCTCGCTTTCTTCGAAGAGCAGGAGCGGCTGGTGGAGCTCGAGGGTAACATCGTGCTCCGCCGCAAAGAGATGGCCGAGGCCACTGCCTCCATGGCCGCGATCCGGGCAAAGAAGGAACGGGTCGCCTCCGAGTTCCACCGGGAGCGCCGCGCCCTGCTGGCATCCGTTCGGGAGAGGATGATCGTCCTGCGGCAGGACATCCGCCAGGCCCACGAGTACCGCGCCCGGCACACCCTGGTCTCCCCGGTCGACGGCGTGGTCCAGGACCTCGCCGTGCACACGGAAAACGGCATGGTGGAGCCCGGCGCCCGGCTCATGGTGATCGTGCCTCGGAACGCCGGGATTCGCGTGGAGGCCTTCGTGGCCAATACCGACATCGGCTTTGTGAAGCCGGGCCAACGGGTCACCCTCAAGGTCACGACCTTCGACTTCCGCCGCTACGGCGCCATCGAGGGAACCGTGAGCCATATCGGCAAGGATGCCGTGAACGCGGGCGGCCAATCCGGCGCGCCGGCATTCGCCAGCGTTGCGGGCGGCGCCGTCCCGCAATCAAGCGCCGAACCGGCAGGACCCGTGTTCAAGGCGCTCATCGAGCTCGATCAAACCTACATGGAGATCGAGGGGCAGAAAATCGATCTGTTGCCCGGAATGTCTTCGGAGGCATCCTTCATCCTGGGAAGACAACGGCTCATCGACTACCTCCTGCAACCCCTCCGCGGCTACCGACAGAATGCCTTCCGGGAGAAGTGACGCACTCCGACAAGGAGCCAATAGCCATGGCAGCCACTACGGCAGACTTTCCGAAAACGACAGACCCCGCGGCATGGGAGCCCGACGACCTGAAGCGGTCGAAAACCTGGCTCCACGACTTTGCCGGCAGCGAGTTGGCGGAATTGTCGGAGTTGGCGCGGGAGGGCGGCAAAAGCGAACCGCGCAAAGCGGCCGACCTACCCTTGCTGGCTTCACAGATGGCCAGGACGGCCCGGGAGCTCAAGTCGGGTTTCGGGTTTCGAATCCTCCGCGGCCTGCCCTCGGCAGACATGGACCCGCAAGAGGTCGCCCGGGCCTTCTCGGCCTTGAGCCGACGGCTAGGCGAACTGGTGGAGCAACCGGGCGGCGTCAAGCTGGCCCACGTACGGGCGGAACCCGAGGACAGCGGAAGGCTGGGCTTTCGCGCCACCGGGGGGCTTCCCTTCCACGCCGACCCGGAGGACGTCATCGGATTCCTGTGCTTGCGGCCCGCCCTCAAAGGCGGAATCCGCAGATTCGCCAGCGCCGCCACCGTCTACAACATCCTGGCAACAGAGCATCCCGACCTGCTGCACGTGCTCACCCGGCCGTTCCACGTGGCGCTGACACATCCGCATCCCGATCACGGGCACCCGTGGACCCGGGTGCCGTTCCTGAACATTCGAGACGGCGTGTTCAACGCCTGCGCCTACCCGGTCCACATCAGGCGCGCGCAAAAGCTGCCCGGGGTCCCCGAGTTGACCACGGCACAGAACCGCGCCCTCGATGTCTTCAATACCGTAGCCGAGGAGGCGGCGGTGTCCCTGGAACTCGAGCCGGGCGACATCGAGTACTTCAACAATCATGTGATGCTGCATTCGCGCACCCGGTTCGCCGGCGACGGACCCGGACGACATCTCTTGAGAGTGTGGCTCTCCATCGCCGGCTTCAGGCCGCTGCACCCGGACCATCCGATATGCCTCAGACGCGGAAGCTCAGCGCCGGGGATTCAGCACGATGGCGGGCACGGGCGGGTTTGAAACCCGCCCCTACAACAGCCTCGCCCGGCAGGCCGAAGTGGACGTTTGCTTCGGCGAATCCCGGCCTTGCAACGCCGGGACTCGTTGCCAACCATCAGTCGTTCGCCAGCAAACGCCCCCTGCCCCATTCCTCGTGACGGAAGATCAGCGACTTGATCACCACCGGCACTGCCTTGGCGTCAGGCAGCTCCTCGCCGATATCAACGAAATCGAAGTCCTTGAGGTCGATGCCGTCGATGGAAATGACGCCGGCCCCGGGAAGGATTTCCTTGTCGATGATGTTGCCCACCAGCTTGGCGATGTCGGCATCGAACACCAGCACCAGATGCTGCCCCTGGCGGAGATGCTCCTTCATCCCCTCCACCACGCCGGTAGCCAGCGTCCGGATGAGAGGGTACGAAGGCCCCAGGTCCCAGTGAAGCGCCAGCGCCGCCGCGCGGTCACCCTCGGTCATGTCGAACCGCTGCAACGCACTCTCGATGGAGCTCCGGACGTCTTCCGTGGTCAACGGCTCGGTCTGGCGGAAACGCGGCGTGATCACCTGGAGGTTCCGCAGCGGCAGCACGGACTGGTCGGAGAGGAAGATGGTATTGCCGCTCACCTGGACGGTGTACTGGGACGCGCCGATGACCGTGGCGCGAATGCGCACGTCGGGTTCCTTGAACTCCCACGATTCACGGGTGGCCAGATCCACGGCTCCCGCTCGGATCTTCCGCCCGACGTGGTTGCCCAGATCCCCCTTGTCCGCGGTCTCGTAGCCGTAGATGTATTCCGAGACCCCGCCGGAGAACTGGATGGTATGAATGGGTTCCTTATAGGACAGCGCCGGCGTCAGCATGACCTCCTGGGTCAGCGGCGACAACGGACCGCGTCCCAGCACCTCCAGGAGGCAGCCGCTCAGCGTGTCGGCCATCCGCTCCTTGTCGGCCTCCCCCAGCGTCTGGCCCACGGCCAACGACAACCCGCTGGCGTCACCGATGCGGGCCCCCGCATCCTCGAGCCGGTTGATCTTCTGGCTCCCGTCCAGGGCCACCAGCCGGGCCCCCACCTCCAGCACCGCCGTGTCCACCACCTGTCCGCCACGGGTGATGGCGATCTTGCTGGTGCCGCCGCCGACGTCCACGTTCATGCAGGCGACGCCCTCGTCACGGGTCGACACTTCCACCGCGCCGGAACCGAAGGCGGCCAGGATCGCTTCGAGGTTGTGGCCGGCGGTGGCGCACACGAACTTCCCGGCCTCCTCGGCGAACAATGCCGCGATCGCCTCGGCGTTCTCCTTCTTGGCGGCCTCGCCGGTAACGATCAGGGCGCCGGTGTCGATGTCGCCCCGGGTAAGGCCGGCGCGGGCGTACGCGTCGTGGATGAAGTCGTTGAGCTTCTCGGTATCGATGGTGAGCTTGTCCACATAAGGCGTCAGCAGGATCGGCGACTCGTGGAGGATCTCCCGCTTGATTACCACGAAACGGCTCGACAGAGAGATGCCCTGCCGGCGCAAGATCAATCGGGAGAAGATGAGATGGGACGTGGACGAGCCGATATCGATGCCCACGGACGTCAGCGAGATGCGCTCGGACCGCCACATGGGGTGGTCTTCATCGGGTAGAGGCGCATCATCGTGGTCGTGGTCTTCATGTCCTTCGTGACAGACGAGAGGCAGATCCGTGAAGTCGCGGTCCATTCAATGGGGTCCTTTCAATGGGGTTCTTGGCGGGGAATGCGGGTGAAACAACCCTCATAACACAAGCACTTGCCAGTTGCCAGATTGGCCGCCGGCCGGTGCCGGACACGGCCGCGGGGAAGGGTTTCGTCTCCTCCGCCGGAAGCGCACGGCGCCCTTGTGAATCCGGCAAAAAGTTCTAGAATGATCCGAGCGACGCAACCTCCGGAAACGTATTCCAAAACGGAGGCCCCTGAATGCACGAAGAAGACTACCGTCCGATAGACGATTTCCTCCAGCGGTTCGTGAACCGCCTCCGAAGGATCCAGGGCCTGGAGGCGCTGTGTCTGGCCGGCACCGCGCTGGCGGTGCTGGCGGCCCTGGGAATGGGCGTCGACGCCGTCAAGGAGCTGTTGCCCTACGCCCCGTTGGCCTTCAGCCTGCTTTCCATCGCCACGCTGCTGGCGGTCACCGGGTTCACCCTGCTGCGTTTCCTGCGGTCCCGCAGCCTGTCCTGGGCGGCCCGGGCCATCGAGAGGCAGCGGCCGGAGCTCCGCAACAACCTCATCAACTCGCTGCAACTCTACCCGCAGCTCGCGGACCCGGCCCGGCCGGCCGGGGATTCCGCCTCCATGATCCTTGCGCTGATCCGCCAGACCCGCGAGCAGGTTCGCGGCATTCAAACGGAAGCTCTGGTGGATACCCGGCCTTTGCGGGCCAAGGCCCGGCTGCTGGCGCTGGCGGCCGCGCCGGTGCTGGCCCTGACCTTGTGGCTTCCGGACTTTCCCGGCCGGACCCTTGCGCTGGTGGCGCATCCGCTGGAACACCTGCCGCCGGCGGACATCTTCATTCACGTGGTGACCGGGGACGTGCGGGTGATTCGTGGCAGCGCGATTTCCGTCGAAGCGACCACCTCCGGAGCCCGTCCCGACAGCGTGGAGATGGTGTTCAAACCCGCGCGTCCCGGAGCGGCGGCCGAGGCGCCGCAGGCCGTCGCCATGGACCAGGCTGAGACCGGCCGGTACGCGGCGGTGCTCCCCGAGGTCACCGAAGACCTGGATTACCGGGTCGTCACCGGACCGTTCCAATCCCCCTGGTACAGCATCACGGCGGTGGAGCGTCCAACCGTCACCGCCCTGAAGGTGACGCTTTACCCGCCCCACTACACGGGCCTTCCCGACCAGACCTTCACCGGCGGCAACGTTCGCGGCGTCAAGGGTTCGACCCTGAGCTTTTCCACCACTACCAACAAGAGCATGGCTCAAGCCGTCATCGCCCTGGACGATGGCCGGGAGGTGCCGCTGAAGATCACCGGAGACACCGCTCAGGGCAGCGTCGTGCTGTTCCGCTCGCAGGGGTATCGCATTCGCCTCGGGGATGCCTTCGGTTTCGAGAACCTGCCCATTCCCTATGAGATGGTTGCCGTGCCTGACGGCTTCCCCCTGGTGGAGTTGCTCAAGCCGGAGGAAGACCTGGAAGTGAACGGTGACGAGAGGCTGGCCTTGGAATACCGCGCCAGCGACGACTACGGGATCCAGCAGATCACCCTGGTGGCGGCCGTCGGGGAACGGGAAGAGCGCATTCCGGTGTGGCGCGAAGAGCTTGCGCGAACCCTCCAGGAGACCTTCATCTGGGACCTGGATACCATTCGCCTCGAGGAAGGCGACGTCGTGGTCTACCATCTCGAAGTGCTGGACAACGACACCATCTCCGGTCCCAAGCTGGTCAAGTCGCGGCCCCTGAGCCTTCGCCTCAAGAACCTCAAGGCCGAGCACCGCCAGGTGGCCGAGATGATCCGGGATATCTCGGACAAGATGGTGGATCTCCTGGGCGATCACCTAGAAGCACCCCCTGACCAACACCGCGATGCACCCCCCGACCAACAAGCGCCGGGCGACCCGGGTGAGCGGCTGGCGGAGGGGCTCGACCGGATGATGCAGCGCGTGGACGACGCCATGCAGCGAACCCGCGTCGACCGCATCAGCGATTTCGCCACGTGGTCCGACCTCGAGACCCTGAAGCGCAACCTCGAACATGCACGGAACGATCTCGTGGAGAGGATGCGCCAGGCTGCTTCGCCGGCCGAGCAGGAGCGAGCCCACGACGCCATGGCCACGGAGCTGGAGAGGCTGTCGATGCTCAGCGAGGACATGAGCCGGCGCCTCGCGGGCCAGGACATGGCAGCCAACGCCAGGGACATGGTCAAGGACCAGGAGCGCTTCCTGGACTCGCTGGAGAAGCTGAGGAGCGGCAACAAGGAGCTCGACGAGGTGCTGAAGGAGCTGTCGAAGCTCTCCAGACAGCTCCAGGAACTGCAGGCCTCGCTCATGCAGTTCGCGAGACAGGCTCCCAACGAATTCATCAACCCGGCGAACATGCGCAACATGCCGTTCGCGGACATGCGCTCCATGATGGACCAGATCCGGCAGAAGCTCAGGGAAGGCGACATCCAGGGCGCCATGCAACTGGCGCGGGAGCTGTTCAACCAGATGGCGCAACTGGCGGCTTCGCTCCGAAGCGGGCAGCAGCAGGCCCAGGGCTCCATGATGTCCCGCATGCAGGGGGCCATGAACCGGTCCAGCAGCGAGTTGCAGCAGATCCTCCAGGAACAGCAGGAAATCCTGCTGGGAACCGAGAGCACCCACAAGGAGGCCACGGGTGACATCGATGCCCGGCGCGAGGAGGCCGTTCTGAATCTTGCGGCAAGCGCGCAGGCCGACCTGGCGGTGCTGGCCCATCTGCTGGCCGCTCCCGACCTGGAAAGCGACCGGGGCCGGCCGGCGGCGGAACGCGAGCGGGACGCCGCCATCCGCGGGCTGCTGTCAGGGCTGCGGGAGATGTTCGAGAACCGGGACTTCGACACGTTCGCCAAACAATTCGGACCGGTGACCGAAGAGCTCGCTGGAATGGGCCCCCTTGACGAGGCGCGGCAAGCGGCCCTGGCAATGCTGGCGGCGCTGGCGCGGGAATACCAGGCCATCGCGAGCCTCCCGGACCCGGAGCTGACTCCGCCCCAGAAGGGCGCGGTCCGCGGGCTTGCCACACGGGAGGACGTGCTCAAGAAGAGGACCACCGACCTCGTCGAAAGGCTCCGGTACCTGTTTCAACTCTTCCCGTCGCTGGACCCGAAGATCGTCAACAACATTGCCGAGGCCGGCCAATTCATGGGCGAGGCAACCCACGAGCTGGGCTCGCTTCGGCCGGGACAAGCCATCCCGCCGGAACAGCAGGCCATCAACCGTCTCTCCGAATCGAGCCAGCAGATGCAGCAGGCGATGCAGCGGATGGCGCAGCGGGGGCAGTTCGGACGCGTGCCCCTGGTCCAGGTGTTTCGCCGGGGCCGGTTCCTGCCTACCGGGCAGTTCCTGCCGCCCACCGGCACTCCCCAGTTTCCGGATCACGACATCGATGAGAACCTCACCGGCCTCGACACGGAGAAGTTCAAGCTTCCCGGCAAGGACGACTACAAGCCCGAGAAGTTTCGCAAGGAGATCATCGAGTCGTTGAAGCAAGGAGTGCCGGACCGGTACAAGGAACAGATCGAGCGCTACTTCAGGGAGTTGTCGCAATAGTCGAAAGCGGCCGCCGCGCACCAACGCGCTGATCCCGGCGCCGTTGATTCCATGAAGAGATTTCCGACATTCTTCGAACAACTGAGCCGAGTCCTGTGGCTCGCCACGCTGCTCGCCCTTGGCGGCGCAGATCTCGGATACGCCGCGGATCCGGCACCGGACGGTTCCGACGTCGAGACGGCGCGGGAATTCCTGGGAGCCTGGCGGGTCGAGGATGCCCGGCCGGTTGTCGAACGGCTCATGGAAGCGCAGCCGGGCTCCGTGGACGCGCTGGATCTGGCCGCGCTTCTGGCCTACTACGAGGGTGCCTACGCCAAGGCACTCGCTGCGGTCGAGAAGGCCTTGGCCATCGATGCCGAGGCCGACCAACGCCAGGGCCTGCGGCTGCTGCTGCAACAGACCCACGACGTCGTCCGGGACTTCAAGCGCTATGAGAGCGACCACTTCCTGATCCACCTCCGCGAAGAGAGCGACGGCATCCTGGCGGAACCCGCGCTGGAGGCACTGGAGCAGGCTCACCAGGAGGTGGGGCGCGCGCTGGGCTACTGGCCCCGGAGCAAGGTGCGGATCGAGATCGCCCCGGACGTGCAGTCCTTCACCGCCATCACGACCTTCACGCTCCGGGACATTGAAGAAACCGGCGCCATCGGATTGTGCAAGTTCAACAAGGTCATGATCATCTCGCCACGGGTGATGGCCCACGGATTCCGCTGGCTCGATTCTCTGGTCCACGAGTACATTCACATGGCCATCGTCAATCTGACCCGGAACAAGGCGCCCATCTGGCTACACGAAGGGATTGCCCGCTACTACGAAACCGTATGGCGGAAGCCGGTTCAGGGGCCGAGGCCGGACTACCTGACCCCGGCCAACGAGACCCTGCTGGCCACGGCCATCGAGCGGCAGGAGTTCGTGAGCTTCAAGGACATGGAACCCTCGCTCATCCGCCTCGATACCCCGGAGCAGGTGCAGCTCGCCTACGCCGAGGTGGCCTCGGCGGTGGACTACATCCGGCAGGCCAAGGGCCCCTCGGGAATCCGGGACGTGCTCTCCCAAGTGAACCGCCTGTCCACCGCCGAGGCCATCGAAGCGGTCATGGGCGTGCCGCTGGACGGCTTCGAGGCCGATTGGCGCCGGTTCGTGGAGGGACAGGGGCTCGCGGTGATCCAGGGCAGCCGCATCCGCCGCTACAAAGTGGCACAGGAGGGCGGACAGCCGGAATCGGTTGAGTTGAATGAGATCCAGTCGGAGATCGCCAGGAACCGGACCCATCTGGGCGACCGCCTGCGCCAACGCGGCCGCCTTCGAGCCGCCGGCGCCGAGTATCGCCGGGCGCTACGGGCCGGACCCAACTCCACCGTCATTCTCAACCGGCTGGGCGAGACCCTGATTCAGTCTCAGCGCTATGACGAAGCGCGGCCGCACCTGGAGAAAGCCCGGGATCTCGACCCCGACCTGGTGCATACCCATTACCTGATAGGCCGGCTTCACCACGAGGCCGGCGACCCTACACGGGCGCGCGGCGCCCTGCTCGAAGCGCTCCAGATCAACCCGTTCCACCCCGGCGTCTATCGCGTCCTCAGCGGCGTCTACGAGGCGCTGGGCGACGACGAGGGAGTACGCCGGACCCGGGAGGTCATGAGGAAACTGCGCGGCTAGTGTGGTGTCTCACAAATACGCTTATGAAGATGCGAGGGCATTTTGGCCGTCGGCAAGGCGCGATGACTTGTAGGGACGACCGGCGGTCGCCCCCCAGTGTGGCGGGCACCACGCGAGGAAGAGCAACGCAGCCGCCCTTCGACTTCGCTTCGCTACGCTCAGGATGCGCGGAGCCAAAAGGACCCGCAGATTCGTAACCGTATTTGTGAGACACCACACTGGGGCAACAGGACCTTGTTGCCGACCAGGGGCGGCGAAGAGATGTAGGGGCGGGTTTCAAACCCGCCCGTCCCCGCACCGCGCTGTCGGCCGATACCGTCTCCCAGTAACCGGAAACCGGAAGGAAAAATACCACCATGGAAGACACACAACTCCTGGATCAGGAACTTGCGGCCATCGAGGACTTCGGACAAAAGCGCCGGACCATGCGAGCGGAGATCCGCAAGGTCATCGTCGGCCAGGACAAGGTCATCGAGGAAGTCCTCATCGCCCTTTTCTCCAAGGGGCACTGCCTGCTGGTGGGAGTCCCGGGCCTGGCCAAGACCATGCTCATCAGCACGCTGGCGGAAGTACTGGACCTGGATTTCAACCGGATTCAGTTCACCCCGGACCTGATGCCCTCCGACATCACCGGTACTGACATCCTGCAGGAAGACGCTACCACCGGCCGGCGTCAGTTCCAGTTCCTGAAGGGACCGATCTTCACCAACGTGCTGCTCGCCGACGAGATCAACCGCACGCCGCCCAAGACCCAGGCGGCGCTGCTCCAGTCCATGCAGGAGTACCGGGTCACGGCCAGCGGCACCACCTACCCGCTGGACCTGCCGTTCTTCGTCCTGGCGACCCAGAATCCCATCGAGCAGGAAGGCACCTATCCGCTGCCGGAAGCACAGCTCGACCGCTTCATGCTGAACATCGAGGTGTCCTATCCGCCGCTGGAGGACGAGGTGCAGATCGTTCTACAGACCACCTCCACCGACAAACCCTCGCCGGCCAAGGTCATGGACGGCCCGGCCATTCTCGCGTACCAGGACCTCGTGCGGCGGGTGCCGGTGTCGCCCTTCGTGGTGAACTACGCCGTGTCCCTGGCCCAGGCCACCCGTCCCAACAACCCCTCGGCGCCCGAGGTGGTGAAGAACTACGTCGAGTGGGGAGCGGGTCCGCGGGCGTCGCAGTTCCTGGTGCTGGGAAGCAAGGCCAGGACCATCCTGGACGGGCGCTTCGCGGTGTCGGTGGAAGACGTGCAAGCCATGGCGCCCTCGGTGATGCGCCACCGCATCATCCCCAACTTCAAGGCCCAGGCCGAGGGGCTCTCGTCGCTGGACATCATCGCCCGGCTGATGGAGGAGGTCCGGCCCGCGGCGGAGGGCAGCGCCGCGGCGTGAACACGGCGCCTCGCCGAAGCGCGGACGGTCCCACGTGTGGACCTCACCGCCCGAAGTGCACGGGTCCCCTCCATGCTGCTCCACTTTGATTACGACGGCGTCCTCGTCGACTCCTTCGACCAACTCCTGACCACCTTCCGGCGGACGGCCGTGGAAACCGGACTGGGCCGAATTCCGACCCGGAACGATTTCGAAACCATCAAAGACCTGAGCGCCGCCGGCCTCGCGACGCTGCTGGGGGTGCCGGAGGGCCACATCGAAAGCTACACCCGGCGAATGCACGCCCTGCTGGAAGCGGACGGCTACGCGCCGGCCATGTTTCCGGGCATCCCCGATCTTTTAAAGACCCTGTCCCAGCGGCACACCATCGTCATCGTCACTTCCAACTACGACCACCTGGTCAGGCAGGGGCTCGCCCTGAACGGCGTTGACGATTGCGTCTCCCTGGTGCTTGACGCCCGGCAGCCGGGCACCAAAAGCGACAAGATCCGGCACGCACTGGAGCGCCTGGGCCATCCCCCAGAGGACGGCTTCATGATCGGCGACACCAGGGGCGACATCCGCCACGGCCGACTCGCGGGCGTGCGAACCGCCGGCGTGACCTGGGGCTACCAGACCCGCGAGACCCTGGAGCAGGAATCCCCCGATTTCATCGTGGATTCGCCTCAGGAGTTGCTGCGGTTGCTGCTGCCAAACCTTCCTGCTTGAAACGAAGGCTCCAGGTGTTACGGTAATTGCTTCAGGGAGCTCCCTACCGCTGGCTCCATGAGCCGCATTCTTGCCGTCGCCCCGGCGACGCACGCGACACGAATCGGAGTTGAATCGCCATGCAGAACTCGGACCCCTTACAAGATCTCGACGTGGGAGACGACGATGCTACGGCATCTTTCGAAGCCCTCCCCCCGGATGCATCCGACCGCAAAATCGAGAACTTCTTCGAACGCGGCCGCTTGCGCGTCGTCCAGGATCGGAACGACTTCTTTCTGCCGCATGTCCTGGATTTTATTGAAGGTCGTAGTTGGGGCAACCTGCACCCCGAGTATCAGCGACGCCTCAGATGGGACAACAAGAAGAAATCGAAGCTTATCGAAAGCTTCATAATGAACGTCCCGGTTCCCCCTGTTTTCTTGTACGAGAAACAAGTTGGGCGATTCGAGGTGATGGACGGGCAACAGAGGTTGAACGCTGTCGTTGATTTTTTGAACAATCGATTTTCGCTCTCCGGCCTCCAAAGCTGGCCGTCCTTGAACGGGAGGCGTTTCTCCGATCTGCCGCCACGTATGCGTCGAGGGCTTGAACGCGCGAAGATATCCGCGATTACCCTGATGTCCGATTCCGGCGACGGTGAGTATAACAGTGTTGAACTTCGGGCACAGGTCTTTGAGCGCCTGAATACCGGCGGTGAAAGGCTCAATCACCAGGAGTTACGCAATTCTCTATACGCCGGTCCGTTCAACGACATGCTTATCGAATTGTCGCAAGAACCGATGTTCACACGAGCATGGGAAATTCCGGACCACAAGGACAATACGCTCAGTGACGGAACGCCAACCGACAGTTTAAAAAACGACAGATACTTCAAGAGAATGACCGATGTCGAAATCGTTCTGCGCTTCTTTGCCTTCAAGGACATTGAAAGTATCTCCGGTTCGGTCAGAAGCATGCTCGACAATGCCATGATACGTCACCGTTCCGCCGGCAAGGACGACATCAAGCGACTCCGCGCCGAATTCACGGATGCTCTTGACTTGTGTGTCACGATCTTCGGCAACGAAGCCTTTCGAATCCCACTCCACGGAACCCAATCGCGTAAGAGGCAGCTATCGAGACCCTTCTTCGACGCTCAAATGGTCGTGATGCATCAGTTCTCCGATCATCGTGACGCGCTGGTCCGAAGCGCCCGGGCCATCAAGCAGTCCGTGCGTCGTTTGGCCATGCCGGAGTCCGAGAGCTATGAGTTGATGGTCGGACGGGCCAACACTGCCGTCGCTGTAAAAGGCCGCATCGTTGCAGTGAATCACGCCGTCAGTGAGGTCATGACGTGAACTCCGTAGAAAGGGCCAAGACCACGGCGCGATTGCACATCGAAGAGACGCAAGCAACGGCACGAATCAGAAAGGCATACACGTCGATTATTGTTTCGAACGCGGCATCCCTATACTCGGTATTTCAAGACCCACAACAACGACGACTCCTGACACAAGCATTGAAGGACAAGGACACCGATGACTCGGTGCTTCTTAGAGGCTTAGTTCTGCAACTGAACGGCGCGTTCGAAAATTTCGTCCGCCTGCTCTGTGCGGCAATCGTTGAAATCAAGTCTGTTCAAGCTTCAGCATACAGCGCACTCGGTGAACCACTTCGAATCTCCCATCTCCATCACTCGGCGACCATACTGACACACCAACGACAGGGAAATGTACAGGGACTCAAATATGATTTTGAGGCCCTGCAGACTAGCTTGGCAAACTGCCTGCTTGATACCCGTGACTACAAGGTCCAACCCGATGTCTTCACGCTCTTGATGGGCAATTGCACCTCTGCCCGGCTTAAGGAACTCTTCACATCCTTTTCGCTCGATGATCCCTTCAATGATTCACTTGGCCGAAACGCAAAGTTGAAGGAATGGGCGAAAGAACGCTCAAACCGGCGAGCGTCGAAGGCGGCAAAAACTGCGTTGGATGACCATATCGCGCTCCGCAACGATATTGCTCATGGAAACCTTACCAAGACGATATCCGAGACAGACTTCGATTCTTCCGCCGCTTTTTTTGGCGCCCTGATCGAAGCGCTCTCGGACAAGGTGTCGGCCGAACTACGACTGACATGAAGATCACATAACCGTAACGACACAGATCTGCTGGGCGCCCGGATCGGTGCGTCCACGAGTCGTTGCGCCCACCGATTGTTACGTCCACCAGCCCTGTTTACATACAGCACCGAAACGTCCTACCATGTGGGACAAACCAATGTCTGGAGGGGGTGTCCCATGGCTGAACGCACGGCATACGTCAACGGCGAGTTCCTGCCCGAGAGTCGGGCGAGCGTTTCCATCTACGACCGAGGGTTCCTGTCCGGGCTCGGCGTGTTCGAGCGGACGCGAACCTTCCGTGGCGAGATCTTTTATCTCGACCGGCACATCGCCCGGCTCTACCGTTCGCTCAAGGCGATACGGCTGGACTCCGGCCTGACCGCCGACGAGATGCACGAGACCACCCTGGAGCTGGTCGAGCAGAACCGCGGGCTGCTGGGACCCGACGAGGACTATTTCGTGGGCCACTACATCACCCGCGGACCGGACGCCGCCGGCCATGCCACGGTGGTGATTCTGTGTGAGCCCATCGGCTTCAACAAGTTCGCCCACCACTACATCTACGGCGGCCATGTGATCACCACCCACATTCGCGCCATCCCAACCCAAGTGTGGGACCCGAAGATCAAGAGCACCAGCCGCATGCATCTTTGGCTGGCGGAACAGCAGGCCCAGTTGGTGGACCCGGAGGCCTATGCCCTGCTGCTGAGCCTGGAGGGGAACGTCACCGAGCTCACCGCGGCGAATTTCTGGATCGTGCGCAACGGCACGCTGGTCACGGCGCCGGTCCAGACCATTCTGTCGGGCGTGACCCGGGGCGCGGTGCTGGAAATCGCCCAAAACCTCGACATCCCGGTGGAGGAGACCCACTTCCAGTTGTACGACATCATGAACGCCGACGAAGCGTTCATGACCACCACCTCACGCTGCGTGCTGCCGCTGACCCGCATCAACGGCAATGCCATCGGAGACGGCAAACCCGGACCCGTGGTGGGCCGGCTGCAAAAAGGCTGGACCGAGATGTTCGGGCACGACTTCGTCTATCAGGCCCTGAAGCACATCGACAAGGACAAGGTGCCGGAAGGAAGCGAGGTGCCGCTGTAGGGCAGCCATGGGAGGATGCCCGCTCTCAGCAGACGGTATAGGCCGGCGGCGCCGTGCGAGCGCGGGCGGGTTTGAAATCTGTCCGCCTAGCGTGCGTCCTGCAATTCAGGACCGGTAACCATTTGAATATAAACGATAAAAACGGCCTTCGAAGAACCGGATTGTCGTTGCTAAGACACAATCAACACCAAGACAACACCGCACACCGACTGTAAACCCAGCATTACCTGACGCCTGATGGCGCCGCCCGCCTGCGCTACCCGGCGGAACTCTAGCGCACCGCATCGCGGAGGGTCTTGCCGGCCTTGAACGAGGGCGCTGTCGATGCGGCGATGTCGATGCTCTCGCCCGTCCTCGGGTTCCGCCCCCGGCGGGCCGGTCGGCTCGTCGTCGAGAAGGTCCCGAACCCCGTGATGTCGACCGGTTCTCCTTTCGCCAGACAGTCCTGGATGGCCTCGAACACCGCGTCGACTGCGGCGACCGACTCGGCCTTCGACAGGGAGGCGCTGCTCGCCACGTGGGACACGACATCGGATTTCTTCAACTCTCTTTCCCCCTCAAGCGGAACCGATGGAATATAGCACGCGCGGCGGCGGCCGTCACCGTTTCTCCCGCGTCGAAACGGAGACACTACACACTGGGCCGTTGGGTGCGATTAACACCGCGGTTGATGGGGCTACAGGCCATCTACCAGACACCGCGGACCACCAAACCCCATCCTCAACACCGCGTGTACCCCTGCCTTCTCAAGGGGCTCGCCATCGACCGGCCCAATCAGGTCTGGACCGCGTACATCACCCATATCCCCGTCCAGCGCGGCTTCCTGTACCTGGTAGCGGTCATGGACTGGGGCCACCCGTCGCGTGCTCTCCTGGCGGCTGTCCAACACCCACGATGCCCGGTTCTGCACAGACGCCCTCACGGAAGCCCTGGAGCGCTACACCGACCAAGGCAGCCAGTTCACCAGCCAGCCCAACGGGTCATCGCCCGATGGATACCGTTTCACAATACCGAATGGCCTCACTCCGTCCTAGCCGACTCCACCCCGCCCGAACCCTACGACAAAGGAATGCCGCTGGAGAGGCAGGATGAGCCGCGCCGCTCGTCTGCCCCTCTGCCGGCGGAACACGAAGAGGTGCTAAACAGGACTCTGGCGGCATGATCGAATGTCCGGAATACACCTTAACTCTGCCGCCCCCTGTCCAACCAACCGGGACCACCTCACACCTCAGAAAATTGCATTAGTGTCTTCCGAAAAACACCTATTCGTCAGAATCATCGAGAGCCAGCCGGTGGCGAAGCACACGATTCCCCCTTGCCATAGATCTAATTCGATCAGTGTCCATGCCTGTCAGTTTCAGGAAGTGCAGTTGAAACAGGGCGTCAAGCTTTAAGCACATCTTGTGCAATTCATCGTCACCAATACGTTTGGCCCTAGGCTCCAATTTCTTATCGTGGTGTGTCAGATAATTCCTGACGTCGACTATGTCTTGCACCAGCGACTTTATTTCAGTTGACGTTCCAAATAGATCTTCAAAGGGCTCAATCAGTCGCTTCAGTCTCTTGCGCAGAGAAATTTCATTCGCGTATGTTAATCTGGACTCAACGAACTTTCTCTTGTCTGGTGGTATGGCGTCGATGATGGTTGAACGCAACCGGTCGAAATCGTCCAGTTTCATTTCAGTGTCATCAGTGGTTCTTCTGTGCAGGCTTTCTAGACCCTGTATGAGTGATAAGAAAACGCCGTTCAAATACTTGTGCGCCCCAATTTTGGAGGATAAGTACAAATCGACCGCTGGATGTATAGTTTCGTAGCCGGCCAACCACCTCAGGATCGTTTCTTCAAAATCACTAGAGATATCATTGTATCCAAAAGTCTTGGAGGCATGTATATCCCGTCGTTGTCCTTGCAACTGACTGTGATAGAAAATATCCGTTGCAACTTCTCGATTCCATTTGTCCAGCTTGTTTCGTGAGTAACCCTTTACCCATTCTATCGCCACAATCTTGCTCATCACCAAGCACAGGAATGTATGTATCCTATGCAAGATGATGAAAAAACGTTCGACAGGCAACGGATCGTCCGAGGCCAGAGAAACATGCATACGTTGAGAGATCATGGAGGACAGTTGAGATACCTTGTAATCAGGCAGAGAAAATGAAGGGGAGAATACAAACTGAAGTTGAATCCCGTCAGGTAGAGTCATAGAAATGCCATCTGGCTGCGTGTAATGCAATGACCAGTCTGCCTTTTCGGAATCCGAGTTTATCCTTGGACGAAAACCGGAAATCGAGAACCATTCGTTAAGATTCTCCAACGAAAAATCGACCCGTGAGAAGGCAATAGGTTCGTCGGCGACAAATGAAGCGCCAACAAATGCGGCGCCAACGCCAAATTTCGATTCAGACACGTATCCTTCGCTAACTCGGAGGAAATAGAAGGGATCATCTGCCGCTACACATTTCTCCAGGGTTATTGGATTGTTGTCGACGATACCCAAAATACGTGGAGGTTCTCCACCTAAGGGACTGTTGCCATGAAGAAGTTGGGGATCAACGGCGGTAGGACGATGGACTATTCTCAGCGTTATTTCTCCCGATTCGGAGACATGCAGAGTTCCGGGGTATTGTTGTTCAGGACGGTTTGGAAGCCAAAAAAATCCAGGCTTATCGATGGAATCGGAAAGTCGCATTGTCAGGCCTGCTATGGCTTCAGTTTATGCATGAGGTGAGTCTGCCCGGTTCAGTCGTTCGATTCGGTTCTGTTGGAGTTTAACACAGCGGTCCGCGTTCTGGTAGAACCGAATACTCCACTGTTAGCGCAAAGCGATAATGTCCCCTTCTGAACAAAGCTAAGATGTCCCCCTTAGGAAAAGCGGGAGAGGGGGGCACGGAATTGTTGAAGAACGAAGAGGGGCTGAGCATGAGAGAGGTGGACCCGTTGGAGGTGATACAGGAGGTTGATACGGGAGGTATTGGGGAGGCGATTGCGGCAGGGGGAGGCATCGGAGCGCCTGGGGATCTGCGTGCGGCAGGTGACGCGGCTGGTGCGGCGATACCGGGAAGAGGGGGCGAGGAGGCTGAGGTCGAGGCGAGGAGGGAGACGGGCGAGCAATGCGATAGCGCCGGAGTTGAGGCGGGAGATCGTTGGGGTCGTGCGGGAGCGCTACGAGGACTGAGGTGGTCCTGGTTTGTTGCACAGGAAGGCGGCCGAGACAAGGTGTATTCCGGGTAATGGATCAAGCCGCCAGAGTCCTGTTTACCACGTCTTGTTGTTCGGGTGGAGCCGGCAGAGGGGCAGGCGAGCGGCGGGGCCCAGGCTGCCTCTCCATCAGCATTCCTTTGTCGTAGGTTTCGGCCGGGGTGGAACCCTTCAAGGCAGAGTGTGGCCTCCGCCGGTCACAAAAGGTGAACCAGCGAGAAATCAGCCGCTGGGCCTGGAAGGCGTCTGTGAGCTCGTGCAGGTAGACGGCCTCGTACTTGAGGGAGCGCCACAGGCGCTCGATGAAGATCTTGTCCAGGCACCGGCCCTGCCATCCATGGAGATGGCGACACCGGCGTCTTTGAGCACCGAGGTGAAGTCCACGCTGAACTGGCTGCCCTGGTCGGTGTTGAAGATCTCGGGGCGGCCGTAACGCTCCAGGGCTTCCGTGAGGGCCTCGGTGCAGAAACGGGCCGAGGGTATTGGAGAGCCGCCAGGAGAGCACCCGGCGGGTGGCCCAGTCCATCACCGCCAGCAGGTACAGAAAACCGCGCTGGACGGTGACGCCCCACTCGGACGCCTTCCCGTCACAGATGGCGGACCATTTGGCGGCTGCCGCAGAACGGGTACTTAAAAAACAGTTCATCGATCCAGCGCATCAACGCCAGAGTCCCTGCGCTTTCCCCCTTGGGCCTGTGATACACAGAGGATCGGCTCACACGAAGCAGGTGGCATTGACGGCTCAAGCTGAGCTTGGAATGGCCGGGCTCGATCATCGCCCGGCGCTTCTCCCGGCTCACCACTTGAGCCCTTTGGCCGAAAATATTGCTCCACCGTCAACTCCCCGATCTTCGCGTGCAGGTCCGGGATCCCCCCCTCATGGTCCCCTCGTGCCCGCTCCGCACCCTTCGTGAAGACCTCCTTCATCCCCTTCACCGCCCGCTGCTTCCAGGCGCTCACCTGGTTCGGATGGACCTTGTGCCGCACCGCGATCTCCTGAATCGTCCTGTCCCCGGGGCAGCGCCTCCAGCGCTACCTTCGCCTTGAAGTCCCCGCTGAACCGTCGCCGTGTGCTCATTGCGCATCCCTCCTCAGTCGGTGGAATACACCTTAGCAACCTGTCCGATTTTCCGGGACCACCTCACAACTATCGGTACGAGGCACCCTTGCAGGCTCCACGATCCATACGTAACCGTTCGACAGGGGGCCGCAAATGGCCCTCCCACGTCAATCACACGTTGGACTTCGTCCGGCTCGTGCGCACCCAGTAGCTCAATGAACGCCCGGACCACCTCACTCATGCCTAGCCCCTCTTCATAGTTCAACAATTCCGTGTTCCCCTCCCCCGCTTTTCCTAACTAAGGAGACATTTCTGCTTTGCGCTAAGACCCCGCCGCCGGCATATCCGGGCTGTCCGGCCTTTAACCCACTCCGGCCGAAGCAACCTTGCCCGGCACAGCTTTCGAGACCGCGCGCCGGCCGCATCTCCCGCAGCACGAGGAGGACAAGGGCAGACGGGACCGCCGACTACACGCTTCGCCCGAGCAAACTCACCACCACCCTTGCAATCCTGGTCGAGGCCAGACAGCCCTGCCTGGTACGGGGACCTTCCGGCTGCGCCAAGAGCCAGATCGCGCAGCAGGTCGCGACCGGGAGCCGGAGCCGCGCCGGGGAAGGGGCGAAGCACGGCGGAGCGGCAGGAGTCCGCGCCGGTCCCGCCGGTAGAGTGGAGGCCATGAACATGACGACAACATTCCCAGATCACGACGGCAGCCCGACCTTGGGCCGGGCCGTGCACCGGACCACTTGGCGCGCCCACGCCTTCGTGCTCGGCGGGCTCGCTCTCGCCACCGTCTACACGGCTGCAGTGCTCGGTCTCGACGCGGGCGCGGAGCACTTCGGCCCGCTCTGGATGGTAGCGATTGCGTGGACCGTTGTCGCAAGCCTCGCCGGAGCCCTGTGGCGGGGGTTCTGTCACCGCGACTGGTCCGCCTTCTCCGGTTACGAGTTACCGGAGCACCACGGCGCCTTCGACGAATGGGCGTCGCACACAGACGACCATTCCTGGATTGCCTACATAGAGGATCTGCCGCTCCACGACGACGATCACCCTCGCTGATCCGTTCATGGCGACTGGTCCCGCCAGTCGGGCTCAAGCGCAACCACCCGATGTTCCACCTCGTCCGACGCATCATCCTTCGCGGTGCCGAACAGCTTCCACGCGGGCCACCAGCCGATAATCGGGATCCGCACACCAAGCCGTTCCGTTGCCGGCCGGTGCGGCCGGTGCTCCCGGTGCGTCGGTCGCCGCGCGCCCGCCGCCCGCCTTCAGGAGGTCGGGTCCAGCGTCGTCCGGGCGAATCGGAGGGCCGGAGAACGGTCCTCCTGCACCACCCCCCGGAGGCAGCCGCCATGACCACCAACATTACAGAAGACCACCGCCGCGCGTTCGAGGCCCTGACCGGCGGCAAGGCCGGCAACTTCTGCCTGTTCAGATGTTACTGCTCGGGCCGTCCCGCGACCGCGATCGCCGCCGTGACCGTCTGCCCGCACGCGGAAGAGTGCGACGAGCCCGAATACGTGATTTCTCCGCTGTTCATTGCGATTACCGACGACATGGTCCTGACCGACCATGACGGTCGCCAGGCATGAACGCGCGGCCACGCTGTCGCCGGAATCCCGTCCTCCAAGTCCCCGTACCGCCCGAATGCCGGGCGATGATCCGGCGGGGCGCTCTGGTGTCGGTTTCGACCTCGGGAGGCAAGGATTCACAGGCCATGACGATCCTGCTCGCGCACATCGTCCCGCGGGATCAGCTCGTGGCGGTTCACGCGCCCCTTGGCGAGGTCGAGTGGCCCGGCACCGTCGAGCATATAGAGGCGACTCTCCCCAAGGACGTACCGCTGATCCTGGCGCCCGTCGCGTCCGGAAAAACCTTGCTCGACCGCGTCGAAGAACGCGGCAAATGGCCTTCGAATTCGATTCGGTGGTGTACCTCGGATTTCAAGACCGGCCCCATTGAACGCGAGTTGCGCCGCTATCTCGCAGCCCATCCCCGCTTCGGCGGCCGCCTTGTCAATGCAATGGGCATGCGCGCCGACGAGAGTCCCGCGCGGGCCCGGAAGATACCCTGGCGGCGAAACGAGCGCATGAGCGTCGCCGGTCGCGAGGTCTTCGACTGGCTGCCGGTCTTCGATCTCTCGACCGACGAGGTGTTCGGCGTCATCCGGGATGCCGGGCAGTCGCCGCACTGGGCCTATGCCGCCGGCATGTCGAGGCTGAGTTGCAGCTTCTGCATTCTGGCCGCCCGGGCCGACCTGCGCCGGGCGGCCGAACTCAGGCCGGGCCTGTACGCGCGATACGTCGATTTGGAGCGCCGCATCAACCACACCCTGTCGCCGTCGCGCGCTGCACTTCCGGAGCTGACCGGCATTCCGGTCGATCCCGCCGCCGGAACGCTCGGCCTGTCCGACCGGCTCCGCACCGAAGGGGGCGCCGGGCCATGAATCACGCCATCCGCAGCCCACCGGCGCGGGCATTTCGTCCGCGCTCGATACCGTCGTCCGGCTGCTCCGAATGGATTGCCAGGCCGCCCGGTCCCGGCCATAGCAAGGCTGCCGGCCCGCCGACGACCAGCGCCACGCCGCCGCACGAACACCGCCCGGAGGCGGAGCCTGGCTCGGGGCCGGGCGACGAGACAAGGCTGGAGAGAGCGGCCGCCGCGGCCACGAACCCCCATGCAAGGAGGACCACATGAACCAAATCGCTCCCATCCACGAGTCGGCGATCCGCTCGGTCGCGCTCGACCGGCTGTTTATCGCGCCGGAGAACGTGCGCAAGACGCCGCCCGATGCGACCGCCGAGGCCGAGATGAAGGCTTCCGTCATGACCCACGGGCTTCTGGAGAACCTCGTCGTCCGGAGCGATGGCCCCGACGGCGACTATGCCGTGGTCGCGGGCGGTCGCCGCCTCGCGGCACTGAAGGCGCTCGCCGCGGACGGCGTGATCGATGCCGCCCATCCGGTTCCCTGCCTGATCGTCGACGGCAACGCCGCGTCCGGTGAGCTGTCGCTCGCCGAGAACATCATCCGCATCGCGATGCATCCGGCCGACCAGGTGATCGCGTTCACGAAACTGGCCGAATCCGGTGTCACGGTGGCGGCCATCGCGGCACGTTTCGGCATGTCCGAGCGCCTGGTCGAACAGCGTCTGCGGCTCGGCAACGCGGCGCCCGAACTGCTCGATGCCTACCGGACCGACAATATCGACCTGGAGACGCTGAAGGCGTTCGCCGTCACGACCGATCACAGCCGCCAGATGGCGGTCTGGGAGCAGGTGGCGAACCAGGGCTACCGCCCGGCCGCATGGCAGGTGAAACGCCTGCTGACCGACGAGCGGATTCCGGCGAGTTCCGCCATGGCCCGTTTCGTCGGCGTCGACGCCTACGAGGCTGCGGGTGGACCGGTATTGCGGGACCTGTTCGCCGCCGAGGATGAAAGCGGAATCTGGTTCGAGGATTCGGCGCTCCTGAACAAGCTCGCCATGGCGAAGCTCGGCGAGACCGTGAAGGACCTCGCGACCCGCTGGCACTGGGCAACGGCGATGCCCGAGATCGACTGGACCTCGCTCGCGCGTTACGGGCGCATCCATCTGGAGCCCGCCACGCCGACCGACGAGGAGACGGCCGAGCTCGAGCGTCTGCGCACCCGCGAGGACGAACTCACTAATCTCGACGAAGACGACTGGACCGAGGCGCTCGCAGAGGAGGCCGAGGCCATCGAGACCCGGACATGCGAGATCAATGCGGCGATCGAGGCCCGGGCGACCTACCGGGCGGAGGACTACGCGATCGCCGGCGCCATCGCCACGATCGGCTGGAACGGCGAACTCGAGGTCATCCGGGGGCTTGTTCGTCCCGAGGACATGCCGAAGCCAGCCGATTCCGGCGACAGCGCCACCGGTGATCCCGGTGATGGCGATAGCGACGACGCCACCGGGGCCGACCGGTTCCAGAGACCTGCAATCTCCGCGCCCGTCGCCTCGCCTGCCGATCCGCAGGCCGAGGCGCGCAAGGACGCCGGTGTCGGGATCGGGCTTGCCGACGATCTCTGCTCGATCCGCACGGCATTGGTCAAGGCGCATCTCGGGAACGACTTCGAGGCCGCCTTCGATCTCATGCTGTTCCAGCTCGGCCGCGCCGTGTTCACCCATGGCTACCAGGCTCATGCGCTCGACATCGCGATCAGGGAGACCGCCGACCGGCCGACCATGCGCATGAACGACGAGGATTTCAGCGCTTGGAGCCCGGGCGAGGCGATGCTCGCCGACCGCTCCAACTTGCCGTGCGATTGGTTGACCATCGAGGACGACGGCGAATCCTTCGCAGCGCTCCGCGCGTTGCCGGAGGCCGACAAGCAGGCGCTGTTCGCGGCCTCGGTCGCGCGCACGGTGAAGGGCCAGTTGGCCTTCGAGCCCCAGGCGCGTCCCGAACTGGAAGCCACCATCGCCCGGCTCGACATCGACTTCGCGGGCCAGGTGCGCCCGACCGCCGACATGCTGTGGTCCCGCATCAACAAAGGCCGCATCCTCGACATCGCCAGGGAGACCCTGGGACCGGCATGGGCCTCGGCGCGGGCCAAGAACAAGAAGCCGGCGCTCGCCAACGCGATGGAAGCCGCCTTCGCGGCCGGCAGCCCTCCGGTCGGGATCACGGCCGACGCTCACGCGGCCGCGCTCGCCTGGACGCCGCCCGGCTTCGCGGCGTTCGACGCGGGCGACGTTGGCGTCGAGGATGCCGGTGCGGAGACAGCGGCGGCCGCCGAGGTGTCGGACTCCGTGGCCGATCCGGAACCGTCATCGGAACCGAAAGACGCCAGCGCCGCGTCCACGGGTGACGAGATCGACCCCACGGTCGGCGATGACGACCGAACCGGCGAAACCGATGGCCCGGACGCCGAGGCTGCCGGCGCCCCGACGCCCCCGGAGATCGTCGACGCCTTCGAGACGCTGAACGCGGTCCCCACCGCCGACGGCAGTCCGAGGACGATCATCAGCCATGCCGGCAGGGTCAACGGCCATGACGACGGCGACGGGCTCGATATCCCCCAGTTCCTGCGCCGCGTCTGAACCGCCCTCCGGCCCCGGAAGCGCCCCGCCCCGCACACCGCCGGCCGGGGCGCTTCCGTCTTTTCCCATCACATCATGGAGGCCCCGCATGACCCACACCGCCATTCCGCCCGCCGCGACGATCCGCGCCCGGGTCCACGACAGCGCGCTCAAGCGCGTCACGAGGTTCTTTGCATCCAATCTCCACGATATCTTCACCGAGACTCTGCAGAACGCACGCCGGGCCGGCGCCACCCGCGTCCGCGTCACCGTCGGCACGCTCACCGGCCAGCCCGCCGATTACGCGCCCGGGTCATCCGAAACATGCCTGACGGTGACCGTTGCCGACGACGGCGCCGGCATCGTGGACCCCGCCGTCCTGCTCAGCTTCGGCGAGAACGGCTGGAGCGACGACCTGGTGGCCCGTGAGGATGCCGCCGGCATGGGGATTCTCAGCCTCGCCCACCGCGGCTGCCGCATCGCTTCGCGGGCACGCACGCCTGACGGCCATGCCATGCATGGCTGGGCTGTGGATCTTGAGCCGGAACACTTCATGGGCCGCTACGACGCCGAGGTCCGGCACGACGACGGCGCGCCGTATCCATCCGGCACCGCCGTGCAATTCCAGGCCACCGAAACCGCCGATGCGATCCACGCCGCGATCGCCAATGCAGCGCGCCATTACCCGTTGCCGGTCATGTTGGAAGGCGTGACGCTTGAACGCCGGGCCTTCCTCGACGGCGCCATCCACGCCGAGGGCTGGAACGGCCTTACCTTCGGCGTCTACCGGAACCGCCAGGGTGGCTACCTCGAGCCCGACCTCAACTTTTTCGGACTAACCGTGCCCGTCCGCCTGCCCACGGTCGAGACCGTTCACGGCGGCATCTGGTCCGTCCGCGCCGATGTCCTGGACTGCCCCGGCCTCGAACTGCTGCTGCCGGCGCGCAGGGAAGCAGTCGAGAACGCGTTTCTCGCCGACATGCGTGAGGCGGCACGCCGCGCGATCTACCGCGCCATGGCCGCCGATCCCGAGCCGCGTCCCGCCTTTGCCGACTGGACACGGGCGCGCGACGCCGGCATCGAACTCGCCCCGCCGCCGCAAGTCCTCCGTCCCTGGCGGCCCGGCATTGCCGACATCGACGACTGGCGGGAGCCGCCGAAGCCCGCGCCGGCCGGCCGCGATGCGCTGGTCATGGCCTGCGATCCCGAGCCGCCCGAGGCGCAGGCGCTGTGCCGCGCCGCCGAGCGCGCCAGCATGGCGGACAGGCTGTTCGAGACCGACAAGCGCCTCGAAGGCTACGGATGGTATGACCGGCTCGACCGCGTCACGGGCGTCGACACCGAGGTCGTGGCCCATGGCAAGGCATGGCCGCTCCACGACTTCCCCGTGCCCGAGCGAACGGGGACACCCGGCGCCCCGCTGCCGACACGTCCTGCCGCGATCCGCATGGCGCTTGCCGTCAAAACCGCCAGCGGCCGGGCCCACACACTCGATCTCCCCGCCGATCTCGCCTTCGGGGGCGAAGCCTGGAACTGGGTCGGCGAGGCGCTGCCGCTGGTCACCGCGGACAGCACCCTGGAACCGCACCGGCTCGCGGAGTTGCTGCGCTGGGGCTTCTTCGCGTGCTCGGATGATATTGATGCCGACAGCCGCGAGACCCAGGCCATGCGGTTCGACGAAGAGGCGCTCCACATCGCGACCAGGCTCTTGTGCAGCGAGGATTCGGCCCTGGAGATCTCCATCGCCGAGACCGTCCGGCGGGAGCTTTTCTGGCTCGTTCCACAGAATCGCACCGTGGAGATCTCCATCACCCGCCCGGACGTCCGGGTCACCCTGGGCGATCCCGCCGAAACCGCAACCTGAGCCGGACCGCCGCCGCAGCCTCTTCGCGGCGGCCGCCATTTCCACCCACGACAGGATTGTCCCGCGCCGCCCGGAGCCGAGGCTGGCTGTTTCCGGGCGCGGGGCGGCCGGGAAGCGGGAGCGGCCATTGCCCGGATGCGACATTCATCCCGCCCGCAAGGAGTGCACCAATGGAACTTCTCACGCCCGAGATACGCGAGAAGCTGCTCGCGAACGGCCGGAGCCGTGACAGCGATCACATACCTGTTGTCCGATTCTTCAACCCCGCCGGCGCCGGAACCTGGCTCGTCGCCGAAGCCGATCCCGAGGACACCGATATCGTCTTCGCACTAGCCGATCTTGGCATGGGCAGCCCGGAATTGGGGTCGGTTCGCTTGAGCGAGCTTCAGTCCTTCCAGGGGCCGTTCGGCCTCGGGATAGAGCGCGATCTCTATTTTGAGCCGCGCTATCCGATCTCGGTGTACGCGGAGGCCGCGCGGCGCGCCGGCCACATTGTCGAATTCGGCCCCGAACTCGACACCGCCGCCCGGAGTCGCGTCGGGACCGCAACGGCCAGCGCCTGAGCATCCCCCATCCCTTTCGCGCCTCGTCCCGGCCACCCGGCCAGGGCGGGGCGTTTTCATTTTACCGCCACATGGAGATTGCCAATGCCCAATATCGGAACCGGGAACCCGATGGAAGAATTGATCGGCACGAAAGGGACAGCCAAGCTCACCGGCCTTTCCCTGCTGAACCTTGATTCAATGGCGGTCCGGGAATTGCGGCGGCACGGGCTCACCGCGGCGCAAGCCGCGAGGGTCACGGCGGCGTTCGAGCTGGGCCGGCAACTGCTCGAAGCTGAAGCCTACTTGCGCGGAAACACTCCGACGGTCAGCAGTCCCGAGGAGGCTTACCGCTACATGCGGCCGCGGTACGTGAACGAATACCGGGAACACTTCGACGTGTTGATGATGGACAACCGGAACAAGCTGATCCGTCATCATCGGGTGTCCACGGGCAGCCTTACGGCGTCCGTCGTCCATCCCAGAGAGGTCTTCAATCCGGTCATCCGGGAGTCCGCGGCCGGGGTCATCTTCGTCCACAACCACCCCAGCGGTGACCCCTCACCTTCGCGTGAGGACGTAGATATTACCCATCGGCTCCGGCAGGTGGGCGAGGTGATCGGAATCCGGGTCCATGACCATGTTGTCTGCGGGCATGGCCGTTTCTTCAGTTTCAACAGGGAGGGCTTGCTATGACTTGCCAGTTTTGGGCTCGCAGCCGTTTCCACGTGGAAGGCCTCACCACCCGCGTGCCGAGGTTGGGCCGATGAGCTTCCCCGAGCTCCCCGAAGGCTACGACCGCCACGAGGCCGCCCTCGCCATCGTCGATCCCGGCGCGTCGAACCCGTCAGGCGTCGCACTCGCCGTCCACCAGGCATGCAGGCAGGTCATCCACGAGGGCGGCAACCAGCGGGAAGACGCCGCCATCCGCCTCATGACGACGCAACTGGCGTTCCTCGTCCAGGGCGATGCCGATCTCGATCCCCACGAATACGGCCGGCTGATGGCCGTCTGCCGCGCCCACGCGGCCGAACGGGGAAACGCCCCGAAACGCGGGACCGCCGCCCCTGCCTGATCCCCCACACGTCCGCTCCCCGCCGCGACGAGGCGGGCCAGCCGGTCGAAGGCAGGCCGCCGGCGCGACGCGGGAGGATTTGCCTCGCGCCGCGCCCCGGCGCTTTCACACAATTCCAGGAGGGAGAGACCCATGCTCGACGCCCATACGGCGACGGACCCATCCGTGCGCGTCCCCGTTCCCCGGACGCTTCCGGCCGTCCCGGCCGCCCCACGCTCCCGGCTTTCCGCCAATGACGCGCTGTTCACCGCCGCCGGAACCCTTCTGCCGGTCCTGGAGGCCGGCCGGCCGCTCGACGCCGCGACCCTGCGGGACGCCATGACACGCGCATTCGGCGCCACTGACGCCGATGGCGCCTGGGTGTGGAAGGACGCCTACGAGGCCGCCGAGGCTGCCATCGTGCTGTTCATCCGCCGCCATGGCCGGGCCATGCGCCGCCATGCCGGGGCCGGTCCGGGCGGACCTTCCGCCATGCTGAAGATGCTGGAGGCCATCGCCGCGCTGGAGCCGTCCCACACAAAGCGCTCCGAAGAACAGATCCGCCTGCAGCAATTTTCGACGCCCCTGCCGCTAGCCTACGCGGCGCTCCAGGCAGCGGCGGTCCGGCCGGGAGATGTCGTGCTGGAGCCGTCTGCCGGCACCGGCATGCTGGCGGTGATGGCGGAATGCGCCCTCGGGAGCCGCGCCGCCGGGAACCTCCACCTGAACGAGATCGCGGACGCCCGCCGCGCATTGCTGCTCCGGCTGTTCCCCGGCGCACTGGTCACCGGCATCAACGCCGAGAACGTTGCCGACCACCTGGCCGGCATCCGGCCCACCGCCGTGATCATGAACCCGCCGTTTTCGGCGACGCCGGGCGTCGGCCGCATCCGCCATGACGCCGACCTCCGGCACATGCGCTCGGCCTTCTCCATGCTGCCGCCGGGCGGCCGGCTGACCGCCATCACCTCGGCCAACTGCATTCCGGGCGATTCCGACTGGAATGGCGCCTTCGGGCGCCTCGATCCGCCCGCCCGCGTCGTGTTCACCACGGCCATCGACGGCCGCGTCTACGCGCGCCGGGGCACAGGTTTCGACACCAGGCTCACCGTGCTCGACCGTGTCGACCGGCCCGGCGTCGACATCGATCCCGACGCTCGCGCCGCCACTGCCGGGGAGCTGCTCGACGCCGTCATCGCCCAGATTCCGTCCCGCTTCCCGGTGGAAGTCCGCACCACCCAGGCCGTGCCCGGCCAGCATCTCTTCGCCAACGCGGCCACGCCGCGCCCGTCGAAGCCAGAGACCGCGCCTGTGCCCGCAGCGCCCGCATCCACGCCCGCCCACGACTGGGGACCCGTGTCCGAACTGACCGTCGAGACCGGCCCGGTGGATTCCACCACGGACGCCGGCGGCGCCGTGTCCGGACCCTATGAGTCCTGGCGGGCCGGAGCCGTCCGGATTCCGGGCGCAACCGCACATCCGACACCCCTGGTGCAGTCCGGAGCAATGGCCGCCGTCCCCCATCCCACACCGTCATACCGTCCCATGCTGCCCGAACGCATCGTGGCGGACGGTCTCCTGTCCGACGCCCAGCTCGAAAGCGTCGTGTTGGCGGGCCAGGCCCATGAGGGCCATCTCGCGGCGAGCTACCGGATCGGTTCCGGCTGGGAGACTGTCCAGCGTTGCGGCGGCGAGGAAGACGTTGATCACGCCGCCCTGACCGATGACGGCGAGACGCTGTCGGCGCCGGTCCGCTTCCGTCGCGGCTGGATGCTGGGCGACGGCACGGGCTGCGGCAAGGGACGCCAGGTCGCGGCGATCATCCTCGACGGCTGGCTCCGCGGACGGAAACGGGCGCTGTGGTTCAGCCAGTCCGACAAGCTGCTGGAAGACGCGCGCCGCGACTGGACCGCCCTCGGCGGACGCGAGGATGATGTGATCCCACTCGGCGATTTCCGCCAGGGCGCCGAGATCCCGCGCTCCACCGGAATCCTCTTCACCACCTACGCCACGCTGCGCTCGCCGTCCCGCCAGGGGCGCGCGTCACGGCTCGACCAGATCGTCGGTTGGCTCGCCGGAGGACCCGACGAGGACCACCGTCGTGCCTTCGACGGCGCCATCGTTTTCGACGAGGCCCATGCCATGGCCAACGCGGCGGGAGCGAAGGGCGCGCGCGGCGACGTCAAACCGTCCGCCCAGGGCCGCGCCGGTTTGCGGTTGCAGAACGCGCTCCCTGACGCACGGATTGCCTATGTGTCGGCCACCGGCGCCACAACCGTGCCCGGACTGGCCTATGCCGGCCGTCTCGGCCTTTGGGGCGCAACCGAAACGCCGTTCGAGAACCGCAGCGATTTCGTGTCGGCCATGGAAGCGGGCGGGGTCGCCGCCATGGAAGTGGTGGCGAGGGATCTGAAGGCGCTCGGTCTGTACCAGGCACGCGCATTGGCCTATGACGGCGTCGAGGTGGACATCCTGGTGCATGCGCTCTCGGACGAGCAGCGGCGCATCTACGATTCCTACGCCGGCGCGTTCAAGGTCATCCATACCAACATCGAAGAGGCGCTGAAGGCCACGGGCATCATGCAGGGGGATTCGACCCTCAACAAGAACGCGAAGTCGGCTGCGCTCAGCGCTTTCGAGAGCACCAAGCAGCGCTTCTTCGGCCACCTGCTGACGGCCATGAAATGCCCTTCACTGATCCGTGCGATCGAGGCCGATCTCTCGGCCGGCCGCTCGGCCGTCATCCAGCTCGTGTCCACCGGCGAGGCCTTGATGGAGCGGCGCATCGCCGAGATACCGGCGTCGGAATGGGACGATCTGAGCATCGACCTGACACCCCGCGAGTCCGTCCTCGACTTCCTCGCACACGCCTTCCCCGTGCAGCTTCAGGAACCGTTCACCGATGACGACGGGAACCTGATGAGCCGCCCCGCCACAGGCGCCGACGGCCATCCGATCCTGTGCCGGGAAGCACTCGAGCAGCGCGACGCGCTCATCGGGAAGCTCGCGTCCTTGCCGCCGGTGCACTCGGCTCTTGACCAAATCCTGCACCACTTCGGCCACGAGGCTGTGGCGGAAGTGACAGGCCGCTCCCGCCGGGTGCTCAGGATTTCGGACGGAGGCGGAGAACGCCTTGCGCTCCGCGGCCGGCCGGCCTCCGCCAATCTCGCCGAGACCGCTGCCTTCATGGCGGGGAGCAAGCACATCCTGGTGTTCTCCATGGCCGGCGGCACCGGGCGGAGCTACCACGCCGACCTCTCATCCGGCAACACCGAGCGCCGGGTCCACTACTTGCTGGAGCCGGGCTGGCGCGCCGACCAGGCGATCCAGGGGTTGGGCCGCACCCACCGCACGCACCAGGCGTCGGCGCCGCTCTTCCGGCCGGTGACCACCGATGTGAAGGGCGAGCGGAGGTTCATCGCCACCATCGCCCGGCGGCTGGACAGCCTGGGCGCCATCACCCGCGGACAGCGCGATTCCCAGACCACCATGGGCGGCAGCGACGCGGCGCTGTTCCGCGAGAGCGACAACCTCGAAAGCGCCTATGCCAAGGCGGCCTTGAGGCGGTTCTACACGGCACTCTGGAGCGGCAACATTGCGGATTGGCCGCTGCAACGCTTCGAGGACGCCACCGGGTTGAAACTCACCTGGGAAGGCTCGCTCAAGGACGAACTGCCGCCGATGCCGCGCTTCCTCAATCGCCTGTTGGCCCTGCCCATCGCCGAGCAGAACCAGCTCTTCTCCGAACTTGAAGACCGCATCGCGGCCGGCATCGAGCAGGCGATGGAGGCCGGCGCCTACGAAGTCGGCGTCGAGACCGTGCGGGCCGATTCCCTGGCCGTTGCCGGCCGGGAGACGCTATATAAGCATCCCGGCGCCGGAGCCGCCACGGAGCTGGTCGAGATCGTGCGCCGCGACAGGTTCGAGCCGACCTCCGCCGACGCCGCACTCGGGATCGGCGCGGAGACGGACGGCGGCCCGGTCTTGATGGTCAACGCCAAGTCGAACCGCGCCGCCGTCGTGCTTTCGGCGCCGTCGCGCATGTTCGACGACGGCGGCGTGCAGGACCGCGTCCGGCTGCTGCGGCCCGCCGCGCGGGAGTCCATGGCGAAAGCCGAGCTCGACGCCTCGAACTGGCGGAAAGCCTCCGAAGCCCAATGGCGCACGCTCTGGGAAGACGAGATCGCCGGCCTGCCGTTGCATCGGGAATCACGGTTCTGGCTCGCGGCGGGCCTCCTGCTGCCCGTCTGGGACCGTCTCCCCGCCGAGAACATGCGGGTGCGCCGTCTCCGGACCGACGATGGCGAAGCTCTGATCGGGCGCGTGCTCGATGCCGGGCAGGTCCGCGCCGTGCGCTCGGCCTTCGGCCTCGCGGGAGGTCCCGCCATGACCGGCGCCGAAGCCTTCGAGGCGGTCATGGGAAGCGGCACGGCGCTCGCTCTCGCCAACGGCTGGCGGCTTGCCAGGCGCCGCATCATGGGCGCCGACCGGGTCGAGATCGAGGGGCCCGTCGACTCCGACACCGCGGTCCTGAAGCGCATGGGCTGCGCGGTTGAGATCATCTCCTGGCGCACGCGCGTCTTCGCCCCGGGTCCCGATCTCCTCGAACACGTCATCCAACGCTGGCCGCTCGTCGCCTGAACCCGCCGGCCCACCGACATCCACCCCCGCTGCCCGCCCGCTGCGGTACGTACAGCCGGCCCGCCGCCGGCCGGTTTCACTCACTGAAGGGAGCATTGCCATGACCGCACACACCCTGCCCGACGACCCCAACTACGCGTTCTGCCCGAGCTACGACCTGGGCGACGAGCCGCAACAAATCCGCATCGTCTTCGAGGGCATGCAGGGCTACGTGCCTACGGCTCTGATCGCCATGACGGTTGCCGCCGCGGAGGGGCTGTGCGACTGCCTGAACGCCAGGCTCGGGCACTCAAGAGAAGACTGGACCGCCCTCGCCGCCCGCTCCATGCGCACCGAGGCCCCGGAGATCGACGACGACTCCTGGCACTGAACCGGATGCGGACCGCACTGCTGCGCAACCGGCCCGCCGACGGCTGCATTCAACCCCGGTGCGCGAGCCGCCACCAGCCCATCCATGCCGGTAGGACAAGCACCACCGCGTAGGTTCACGATCGCCACCGGGCCGAGCAGCCCGGCCATCAGCCACGCCCCAACCGTCACGGCGCCAAGCCCCATGCCCGCCAATCACGTGCCCCATCTGTAACCGAGGCGTCAGACCCGTCGGCGCGCGAGCGCCAGCGGCAGGCCGCACGGTGCGACCGGCGCCAGCGACAGCGCCAGCATCGGCGACATCGTCAGCAACCGCACGCGTTCGCCGGCGCGCCCGGCCTCCGCCCCGAAGCGCATCCCGCCAGCGCGACCTCCCCGGCCTCAACTGCCAGAATCCCCGCCGCGCGATCAATCCCCGGTTTCCATTTAGCACCCGACCCGAATCCCGGCGCCGTTTCAAATCCGCTCGGACGTCCGGCCGGCCGGCGTTCGAGGAGAGCGGGGGGTGGGCGAGAGACGCGCGTAGAGAGAGACGCGGCTCGAACCATCATCCGGGGGGACCATGACATGAGCACATTGACCTATGCCGGTATCGGCGCCCGCGCCACGCCACCGTCCATCCTCACCGCCATGACCGTGATGGCCGGCTGGCTGGCGCGGCAGGGATGGCATTTGAACACCGGCGGCGCGGCCGGAGCGGACAGTGCGTTTGCCGAGGGCGCGCCGGCCGGCCGTCGGACCCTGTATCTGCCGTGGTCCGGTTACAACGGGTGCGCGGGGCCGGACTGCCGGGTGCTGTCGCCGGCCGATCTCGCATCCTGCATGGCCATCGCGGCCCGTCTGCATCCCGCCTGGGACCGCTGCTCGCCGGCCGTCCGCAAGCTTCACGCCAGGAACGCGGCGATCCTCGGCGCCGGTCTCGATCGGCCGGTCGATGCCGTCGTGGCCTGGACGCCGGGAGGAACAATCGCGGGCGGCACCGGAATGGGGATCCGCATTGCCATCGAGGCCGGCATCCCCGTGCTGAATCTGGGGGCGATGCCGCCGCGTGCGGTCTGCGAGCACCTGCTGGCAATCCGCCGGGCCGGTTCCTCTCCATAGAGTCAGAGAAAAGCGGGCGCCGGGCGAACGCCCGGGAAGGAAGAGGGAGGTGGTCTCCCTCACGCAGGCCGGGCACGGCAAGCAGCAAAGGAGGCCACAGCCATGTTCCGTACCGATTACGACTTTGAAGAAACCCTGACCGGCAGCGACCTGCTGACCGAGATCGGGCTCGACCCCCGCACCATCCAGGACGTCATCGACGACGACCGCGCCAGGCGCTGTCCCGACCGGGACACGGTGCTGCCGCCTCGCCGGATTGCCGACTTCACCACGGAAACGCCTCTCGAACGCACGATCCGTGAGATGCCGCTGGCGGAGATCCTCTCACCGTCACCGCCGCGCTGGCCGTCGAAATGGAGTGAAAGGAGGGCTTGAGAGAAGTGAACGGAAGGGGGCCGGGGAGGGAGGACTCCGGTCCCTCGACGCTCGTCAACCATCGTCAACAACCAGACCAAGAAGGAGAATACTCATGAGCTTCGGACTGAATCGCGTGGAACTGATCGGCCGCCTCGGCGCCGACGTCATGGTCAATCACCTGTCCAGCGGCGGCCGCGTCGCCAACCTCAGCATCGCGACCGATGAGTCGTACATCAACAAGCAGACCGGCGAGAAGGTCGACAAGACCGAATGGCACCGCGTGGTGACGTTCCAGGACGGTCTCGTGGACATGTTCGAGAAGCACGCCCGCAAGGGCCGGCTGGTCTACGTGGACGGCAAGCTGCAGACCCGGCGCTGGTCGAAGCCCGGCGAGGAGGGCGACCGTTACTCGACCGAGATCCTGCTGGTTCCGGGCGGCCGGGTGCAGTTCCTCGACAAGCCGAACGGCAACGGCGCACCCGCCGCGGCCGACCCGTCGATGGCGGCGGGCCACACCGCTACGCAGGACACCGCAACCGGGCCGCAGCCCGCGGCCTCCGACGACGACATACCGTTCTGAACTCCTCCACCTCCTTTCCTCTCACCCAGGGCCGGCGCTTCGCGCGTCGGCCCTTTTCTTATGGAGCCGGGTCCCGAGTTGGCATCCTCCAGGCCTCGCGCCCTCGCTTCGCTCGGCCCGCTCGCCCTCCGGCGCCAGCCGGCCGGCATCAAGTGTCCCGTCCCCTGAAGGAGACTCACCATGCACAGCGCTCCGTCCCCGTCCCCCGCAGCCGCTATCGCCGCCGCGCTTGCTGAGCGCGCCGAAGAGGTCTGCAGGCGCTACCTCTCCCATGGCCGCCGCCAGGGCCGGTATTGGGTCGCGGGCGACCTTGACGGAGCCCGCGGCCGCTCCCTCTTTGTCCGCCTGCACGGTCCCGGCACGCCAGGGAAGTGGACCGATGCCGCCGTAGGCAGCCATGGCGACCTGCTCGACCTCATCCGCCATCGCACGGACGCGCCGACGCTTCGCGTGGCGCTCGACCACGCCCGCGCCTTCCTCGCCCTGCCGGCTTCGCCGGCCGCGAGCGATCCAGGCGCCTACGACGCCACCGAAGCGGCGCGCCGCCTGTGGCGGCGTTGCCGCCCGGTGGACGGCACCCACGCGGAAGCCTATCTCCGGGCCCGCGGCCTCGCGCGCTGCCGGTTCCCGGCGCTGCGCTTCCATCCCGAGCTTCGCTACCGCGAAGGCTCGGCGGTCCGCCGTCTGCCCGGGCTTGTCGCCGCCGTCACCGGCGACGACGGCGCCGTCCAGGGCGTGCACCGCACCTGGCTCGATCCGCGCCGCCCCGCCAAGGCGGACGTGGCCTCGCCCAGGAAAGCGCTCGGCTGCATCCGCGGCTTGGCCGTGCGCTTCGGCACGCCCACAGGCGGCGTCGCTACGCTCCTCGTCGGCGAAGGCATCGAGACCGTGCTGTCGCTGGTCACCGCCGTGCCCGAGATCACCGCGGCCGCCGCCCTCTCCGCCGGCAGTCTCGGCGCCTTCTCAGCCCCGCCCGCCTGCCGCCGCGTCGTCATCGCCCGCGACAACGATCCGGAAGGCGAACGGGCCGCCGAACGCCTCGCCCGGCGCTGCGCCCGGGCGGGCGTCGCGGCCACCGTCATCGTTCCCGAAGGAGGCGATTTCAACGACGACCTCGCTACCCTCGGCGCCCCTGTCCTCGCCGCAAGGCTCCGTCCGCTCTTCCGCTTCGCGGGAGTCGGAGAGGAGCGGGCCTGAGAGGGCAAAGCCGTAGTGAAAGGAGAGAGAGAATGGACGCAGTCATCAACCTCAGAAACGAACCCGGGCTCCGCGAGAAATTGGAGTACGCGCCCGTGCACAACAGCACCGTCCTCATCGATCGCCGCACGAAATGGGGCAACAAGTTCCGGATCGGGCCCGCCGGAACGCGCGAGGAAGTCATCGCGCGCTACCGCGCCGATCTCTGGCAACGCATCCGCACCGGGGCCATCACGCTGGAGGAACTCGCCGAAATCGACGGCATGTGGCTTGCCTGCTGGTGCGATCCCTTGCCCTGTCACGGACACGTGCTCGCCCGGGCCGCCGCCTGGGCCGCATCCACCCTGGCCGGGCGGAGGGGTGAATGATGGCCTGCGTCACCGTCAAACGCGCGTCACCCCGCACGGGTCCCGCTATCGCCTCCGTTCGCCCACGCTCTCTGCGCGCTTCGTTTGCCAGCGCCCGGCGCCTCCGTCCGGTTCTCGATCCCCAACGCCGTGCCTGGCCGAACCCTCAAGGGGTTGGTGCTCGATCCATACTAAGTCCTCCCCTGCGTGATGTCCCATCTTGTCACACGTGCTCCCTGCGCCAACCCCTTCGGGGTCCTCCTCTCCGCTTCGCTCCGTTCCGGCCGGGCCAAGGCCCGGTGGCTACGTTGCGCGCGCGTGAAAAGAAGGGACATCACTTCGGGGCGGACGCGCCCCTGTCCCGGGCCTTAAGGTCCTTAACCCGATGATAGGAGGTCATCATGAACATCGACAACATCGCAGATAAGGGACACTCCCTCATGGCCACCGTTTGCGAAAACGCTCAGCTCTTCGGCGCTACGCCTGAGCCTGACGAAACCGACCCCAGGGACGTCTGGGACGAGAACGACGCCATCGACGCCGTCCACGCGGCCTTCCAGATCCTCGCGGGGGGCGTAGGCCCCGACGGCACCCAGCTCGCCGACGAACGCGAAAGCCTCCTCTGGGGCTTCGTCAACATGCTCGACGCTTTTATCCTTTAGTCTGCGCGGAGTTGCGCATGAATGGACGGAAGCACTATAAATAAACGCTTTAGGCCGTTTTCTCCGAGGCAACGGCAGGTCATGCGCACCCCTGTCCGCGCTCCGTTTTCTTCTCTGGTGTTGAATATGGGGTTGAACTTTTTGCGCGCCGTGCCATAATGACTCCATGAACACCGCCACCGCAAAACGAACCGCCAGGGTCAAGACGACCCTCACCAAACGCTCCGTCGAAGCCCTTGAACCCGCCGACCGCCCCTTCATCGCATGGGACGACCGGCTCACGGGTTTCGGCGTGAGGGTCCAGCCCTCCGGCGCCAAGACCTTCGTCGTCAACTACCGCACAGGCTCCGGAGGCCGCAAGGCCCCCAACAAGCGGGTCACCCTCGGACGCTTCGGACGCATCACTCCCAATCAGGCACGGCGCATGGCCCAGGAGACGCTCGGCAAGGCCGCCGGGGGTGGAGACCCGGCGGAAGAGCGCGCCGAGGCCCGGAGCATGCCCACCCTCGCCCAAGCCTTCGAGGATTACATGGACGCCAACCCCAGGCGCAAGCCAAGGACCGTCGAGATCTACCGCCAGAACCTGCGCGTCTGCTTCGGCGACTGGCTTACCCGGCCGCTTGACGCCATCGACCGCCGCGACGTCGAGGCCCGTTTCAATAGCGTCACCGAACGGAACAGCTGGGCCACCGCCAACCAGGCCGTCTCCATGCTGCGCTCCATATACCGCCGTTCCAGCATCGACCACGAGGGACTGCGCAACCCGGTCGAGCTCTGGATCGCGGGCGGCGGGCGTCTCAACCGCAAGCGCCGCCGGCGCATCTCCGCGCCTTCGGAAGTGCTGCCGCGCTGGCGTGCGGGAGTGGAAGCGGTAGGGCTTTCGGCCGACCACCGGGACATCTTCACCATCGGCGCCTACACCGGCATGCGTCTGGGCGAGGTGGTCTCGCTCCGTTGGGAGCGCATCGACCTCGATCGGCGCATCTTGCGGGTGGAGGAGACCAAGACCGGCGAGCCGCTGGAGCTTCCGCTCACCCGGCAACTGGTTGCCGTGTTCGAGCGTCGCCGCCAGGAGAGTGACGGAGCCAGGGAGGAGGGCTGGGTGTTCCCGTCCCGCACGAGCGGGGACGGACACCTGAGGGGCATTCATCACCGTCACGCCGGGATCAGCAAGGCGGCGGGGACCCGGTTCTGGTTTCACGGGTTGCGCAATGCCTTCATCACCGTTGCGGAGCGCGATCTCATGCTGCCGCGTCCGTTGACCAAACGCCTGGTCAACCACGCCCGCGACGACGACATCACCGAGGGCTATGCAGCCGACTGGACCGTGGAGCAACTCCGCGAGCCTGCGCAACGCGTGGCCGACCGCATAGAAGCCCTGATGAACGCCGCATGCTAGTGTGCTGTCTCACAAATAGCTTGACACAATTCCGATACCAACCTGGTAATAAAATCAAGTAGTTAGTGCCAAATACCCCGTCAATAATACATAAACGTATTTGTGAGACAGGACACTAGTGCAGTCGCCTCCGGACCGTGGCTTCAAACTGGCTGCGGCGACCCGCAGAAGACGATCGCCCGGTTCCTCGACGTCGACGAGCTAACGGGCCTCGCGCGCGCTTGACGCCCGTGAGGCCCAGTGGCCGGAGGCCGTGGCCGCCATCCGGCTGTTGGCGCTCACCGGATGCCGCCGCTACGCCGATGCAGGACTCGGCGGGCTTCGCCTGCACGACCTTCGACACACGGCGGCCAGCCAGGCCGTCATGTCCGGTGAGAACTTGCCCCTCGTCGGCAAACTGCCCGGGCACCGGCTTCACCGGACCACGGCGGGCTACGCGCACCTCACAGACGATCGCCTCGTCGAGGCAGCAGAAAGAGTGGGGAGAGTCATTGCTGAGGCAATGACATCTGTATGGGCAGTGAAGAAGTTCAAATGCGGCGCGCCCCACGCCAAGCTGAATTCCCTTAGACAACCGTTACGGGGTGCCCCTGCAATACCAATTGGCGTCGTCGTGAAGCTCTAGTTGCCAAGTCAGAGGGCCAAGAACCGCTCTAGCTTCCTCCGCCGCATCCTCAGCCTCCGCGCGTGTCGGGCGGTAGCCCTTCTTGTGAACTACATCATTCCTCAACTGATTGATCTTCGTCCGTTTTACACGCTCGAGCAAGTCTGCAAGCTTCTTGTCTGCCAAGAGGCTCAGGTCCGCGGCCTTCGGAGACCTGGAACCGGAAAGTGATTTGATATACTCACCCGCCTCATCCAACGTAGAGGGCGGGTTCGACTCAACCGCGAGACTCAAGGCAGAATTTCGCAACTTCACAAAGCCGAATTTCCCTGTCTTACGCGAAAGCGCCCAGCATAATTGATTCAGCTTGGCTACCGAACTCGAACCTCGATCAGGCATCCGGCCGAACGGCACATAAATGAGTTTGACTCTCAGGAACAAGCTGAAAAACATCTCGTATGCTTGACATACGTTGAGAATACAATTCATGTAGCGCTTTTTTCTGAGCAGATTGTGGCAGTCAAGAAGAAGCGTTTCGTGCCTTTCATTCACACTATCACCAGTAAGCCGAAAACTTTCCCGACAGCCTTCACAAGAGACCCTCACATCAACTACCGTCCCAACGGTGCCCAAATCCTCTTTTCGACTGAAGTTGAGTTCGCGTCCGCAGATAGGACAATCGCCGGTGACAATCTCGTATCCTGCCTGTCCTATTTTCGTGGTCCGGATCATTTTCCTGATGAATGTTTACTTGTCACACATCCGCCTGTCGAAAAATTGCAAAGAACGCCACAGGAGGACTTATCGTCCAGATCCCGAGGGGACCGCGGTCGCAACCATCCGTGTCCTCTTGATCGGCTGGTCTTGCCGGAGCGTTGGCAATCGACAACTCCAAACTATCGTAGGTTATTGGAGTTTATCCCGTAAAATCAAGGTCCTCTGCCCGGGCGTCACGTCGGTAGCGGGTCAGTTTGAGTTCAAACCCTATTGACATCCCGCACGGTGCATGAGCACATTCCACCGTTCTCGTGTCTTCCATCAAGATCCACAGGAGGATTCCCCATGATGAAGTGCGCGTTCGCGTTGACCGCGGTTGCTGCTTGTCTGCTTCCCGCCGTCGCGGCTCCATCGGACGAGGATCTGGTCCGACAGATGGAACTTGAGATCACGATCAGGGACCTAGCCAAAGCGACCCGCGCGGAGGCCCACCGGCGGGCGCAGGAGGCGATCAAGAAGACGAGCCTGTGGCGCAGGTTGCAAGAGGCGAACGCGGCCGTCACACCCGATCCCGAATGTCAGCGGGCAACTGACGCGTACACGGAGCGGGAGGTAGAGACAACGGCGACATACTTTAAGGAGTCGATGGCGCTCCTCAAGAAGATGGCCGCCGCCTGCGCCGATCATACGGAACGTTCACGGTCCAAGGAGTACAGGGAACTCAAGAAGAAAGCGCTGCTCCTTCGCGAGGAGGTGTTCCAGATCCAGGACAAATTCCAAAGGAAGATCTACGCGCAGGAGATGATAAAGAAGCTCAAGGCTCTGGCCGTCGAGATCACTAGAGATGTATTGGAGCAGGTCGAGCGGTCCTACACTTACAGGGAGGCGTGAACGGTGACCAAAAGTTTCAAGCGCGGCTTGATTGAACGGCTCCGACCGACAGGACAACAGAGTCCCCTGCCGGATTGTTGGAATCGGCGGTCATCGGCCTGTTTGGAGCGGGGCGAGGAGATGTTATACACACGGCAAGTCGGCTGCGAAGGACAGTTTAACAATCCCAGACCACATTGAGATTCTCGTCAAATCGCGCTTTCACCGCAGGCTCTTTCATCATACGCAGAAATTCCTCAATGCGGTCGCATTCGCTCAGCTGTTCTTTTAGGAACCTTCTGTAGTATCTGGATTTCTCATTCGCTTTCAAATCCGTACAAGGGGATTGTGTATTTAATTTCTCCAAGAAGTCCGTGATCCAACGTCGAATTGTGCGCAAGCTCCTCCTGCATGTCTCGGCATCCATGATGTTCTGACCAGACAAGTCAGACAATCTTTGAAAAGGAAATACCACCGCTATTCCATCCTCATCTTCCTTGGTGAGTCTCCCAAAGACCTCTCTTACACATTGATCTGTCTCTTCCTTTACATAGTCGACAACACTTTTGTCTAATTCGACGAAAGGGGTGGACCCTTCGTCTAATGGAGGACGAAACGCCTTGACCTTCTTCTCCATCCCAAACGCATTCTGATATCCCGTTCCAATGAACTGATTCTCCCTATGGTAAATTTTTGGGACTTATTAACTTGACTCCCTGTCCATTCTGTGTCATACTCCCTCCATAACGAAGGGAGAAAGACAATGAATCGCACCACCATCAGCCTCATGGAATTGTTCAAACGCTTCCCAGACCAAGAGTCCGCGCGTTCGTACATAGAAGCACTGCGCTGGCCCCACGGTCCGGTATGCCCGTACTGCAAGGAAGCTGAGCGCATTCACCAACGCAAGGGTGGCTACTACCGTTGCAACGCTTGCCAGGAAGACTTCACCATCCGCACCGGCACTATCATGGAGCGCTCGCATATCCCGCTTCACAAGTGGCTCTACGCCATATACATGCTGGTGACCGCGAGGAAGGGAATTTCTTCCGTCCAGTTGCACACCGAGTTGAGCATCAGCCAGAAGTCGGCCTGGTTCATGCTCCACCGACTCCGTGAGGCTTGCCGCGACAACGACAGCCCGCTTTCGGGTATCGTCGAAATTGACGAGACCTACGTGGGCGGGAAGGAACGGAACAAGCACAACTCCAAAAAGCAGAAGGCCGGACGCGGGACCGTAGGCAAAACCGCTGTCATGGGTATGCGCGAGCGTGGCGGCAAGGTGATCGCCATGCCGATCAAGATGACCGACAAGGGAACCATCCAGGACATCATCTTCAAGCACGTCAAGGAAGACACGACCATCTACACGGACGAACACCGCAGCTATGACGGGCTGGACGAAGAAGGCTACGAGCACGACACCGTGAACCACAGCGCCGGCGAGTACGTGGACGGCAACGTGCACACCAACAGCATCGAAGCCGTGTGGGCCGTGTTCAAGCGCGGGCTCAAGGGCATCTACCACCACGTCAGCGTCAAGCACCTGGGGCGCTACGTTGACGAGTTCGCCTTCCGGCTGAACGATGGGAAGTGTGACAATCATACGATGGACCGGATCTCCGCTATGCTTCTTGGGGCCGTGGGGAAGCGCCTGACCTTTGAAGACCTGTCCGCAAAGCCGAACGCGCCCGTGCCTCGGACTGGCAGTGACGTGTTCTAGGCTGCGTGCCAGCCCCTGCCAGCACTCGCCCAAGCAGGTTGTCCACCGCCCCCATCGGATCGGTCTCTGCCTTGTTCTTTAGCTCTTTGAGCGTTTCGCTGTCCTGGTGTTTCATGACTTACCCTGGGCCTCGATCACGCCCTTTATGGCCGCTTCTAATTCTCGTGGCACCATGAACCACACACGCGCCTTACCCTGAGATGGGTAGCCATATGGCCGGTCATCTACTCTGCCATTCCAGCGAACCCCAAGACGGCACTCCCGGTTCTTGCCATAAGCCCCTTCAGCAGCAGACCACCCGCCCGGCCCACCATCGTACAAAATACGGGTAGGCTCCCAGCGAGTCCGACCCTTGCCGTATGATCCAATAGCCTTTGCGCTCAAATCGGATGCCGTAAAAGTTTTGGGAATTACACCCAAATTACCCAAGCCTCGCTCAACCACCGTCGTCTTCCTTGAGGTAGCGCCATTCCTGTTCCTCTTTTGGTGGCCCTTGCATAATGGCGAAGGCCACTTCTTCCGGTGTCCCGGCGACGCCTAGTTCTTCCTCGTACTTCGGATTGACCGGACGGCCGCCCTTGTTCTTTCTCGCCGGGGTGTCCTGACGTTTCGCTTGTCTTGCCATGTTCATGCCTCCTTCCGTTTATGTTCCTCGAAGGTCAGCCACGGCCTGCTTCATGGCGTCTTCCAACTCCGGTGGCACCATGAACCACACGGGTTGTCTGATCACCGGAAAACCGCGGCGACCTCTATCCAGAGCAAGGTCCCCATTCCAGCGGATCGCCAGTCTCAACTTCTGATCATAGAACCCCTCCGCGACAGACCAACTGTTTGCCCCTCCATCGTAAAGGATCACCGGGGGGTCCTGGTGGTGCCAGCGGGCGGCCGGCGCGATAACATCTTCCGGATGAACATAGGGCATACGAGACTCCTTTCGTACTTGACAACTGGTTTTGGCCTGTCCTAGTCTTGCGCTGTCACCAATTCAACGGAGCGCCCGTGTGTCGGGTCATCCGTGAAATACAATAGCCTTATACCCGGTAAGGGGTAGCTCCCCGAACCTTGGCGAATACTCGGAACCTCCACAACTTCGTTGGGTTGGTGACAATGGCCCGGCAACCCCGCCGTGCCATGGCCCAAAACCACTCCCTGGAGGTGTTCCATGGTACGCCCAATCTTTCTTGCGGTGGCCCTCTTCCTCGCCGCGCCCACAATCGCCCAAGCTCAGAGCCGCACATCTTGTAGCTGTACGAACACCGAACTCATGAGCGTGCTGGAGCAAGAGATGGGGCGAAATCTGAGTGCGCCGCACTGGTATCAGCACGCCGTCACTGATGGGTACATGGCGGTATTCCGAAGGTGCCTCCCTTCCGTTTACCGGCAATTCTCGCCATCGGACCGGACGAAGAAGGGCTGGACGGGCGGTAGGCGCAGATAGGGCGATTTGATGGTGGCCCCTCTTGTTCTCTTGCTGGCTGCGGCCTTGGCCCTGACAGGGTGCGAAGATCCCGTGAGCAAGGTCTCCAAGGGTGAGAAGTCGGCATATTGCCGTAGCCTTGCGGCCAAGCACCGAATGGGCCTGCTGACCGACCGGCAGAAAAACGCCTTGCAGGGGTGCTACCGGTTGGGCTATGTGAGGTAGAGCGTTCATGTTCATGGAGGGGCGACCTAGCCTTCGGGTGGGTCGTCCTTTCCGTCTCCGGGAATCAGCACGGCTTCGACGTGATCGGATATGCCCACGCGATCAACGGCCCGTACCTCAATCGGAGCGGACGACACGATCTCGCCCGCCCCCTTGAAGGACGCTCTGTACTTACCATCTTCACCAATATGGATATCCCCGAAGTCCCCGTAGAAGTTTTGAACGTTCATGGGGGCATTGCCTTGCGCCCTTAGCGCGTCGGACTCCGTCTTTAGATGGTCGATCTGCTTCTGAAACCCGTGCCCCATGAACCATCGCCACAAAGTGATCACGATAATCCCAATAACAATTTCGGGCCATCGCTCGATAACGAGCGTGGCGAAATAGTCAGCAGCGGATCGGATGGTGTCCTCCATAGCCCCCCACTACCCGATTTCGGTTCGGGAGTCAAGTTAATAAGTCCCAAATATTTCCCCTAGGAGCCTGTCGGATTGACGAAACGGTGCGATGGGGTCAGGCACACAGATCGGACAGTTGAATCTGAAGATGGGAACAAGCGGGACATGATTTGCGTCAGGATGTGTGGATTTTCCAGGACGTACCTGTCCTTTGTGCGCAATCAGCCCGACAGCGCATGCATTCGCTTCAGATTCCACGCCATGCACACCAGATTCCATTCCCCTTGGGCGGCTTGAAACCCGCGCAGGTGGAACCGCCTGAAGCCCATCACCTCCTTGACGATGCCGAACACCGTTTCCACGGTGGACTTGCGCCTGGCGTACAGGGCTCTGCCTTCGGGGGTGCGTAACCGGTGGGCCATGGCGGTGACGGCATCAGCGGGTTGTGTATCCGATGCCGGCGGCGGCTGGCGCTCGGCCAAAGGCACATGGTGCGGCTCCCGGTGATCGGAGATATACGGCGTGATCTCCTCGCCCTCACAGAAATCGACGTTGTCTCCACTGAAATAGCCCGCGTCGGCCAACAGACCCGCCGGTTTGCCCAGTTGGCCTTGTGTCTTCTTCAGTCCTGCCACCGCAGGTTTTATCTGCTGTTTGTCGTTGGTTTGTTGCGTGAGGTGGTTCTCCACTATCAGATGCGAGTCGATATCTACCGCCGCCTGCGCATTGTAGCCCTGCACGAAGCCTTCCGTAGAGGGCATGATCCGCGATTCCTCATCCGTGAAGTTCACCTGGTCCTTGTCCTGCGGGCCGGCCGCTGGCGCCCTGGGGTGGCGACCACCGGGCTTCTTCCCGCTCTTCTCCGCTTTCTCCTGGCGACCCTTCACCTTCTCCTCATACTCGGCCTGCTCGACCGCAAAACGCTCCTTCGCCCGCTGCTCGATCCTTGCCTTCGCCCGGCCAATCATCGCAAGGCGGTCTTCCCGCCGCACCAACTCTGCCGGAATATCCACCTGCCCCTCCTCCTCTGCATCGGCCTCGGCCGCTTTCTTCAGCAACGCCCGCACTTCTTCTTGCAACTGTGCTTCCAGCCGATTGGCATAGCCCCAACTCATCGCCTTGTGCTTGCTCGCATTGGCCTTCACCTTCGTCCCGTCCAGACTCACATGCCCCAGCTTCAAAACTCCCGTCTCCTTCGCCAGCACCAGCAACTGCACAAACAATCCTTCCACTTCCTTCACAAATCGCTTGCGGAAGTGCGCTATCGTGTCATGGTCCGGATGCGTGTTCCCCGTAATGAAGCGAAACGCCACCGAATCATAACTCGCCTGTTCCAGCCTCCGACTCGAAAAAACCCCGGTCGCATAACCGTAGAACAACATCGACAGCAATACCGACGGGTGGTACGCTGCCTTCCCGCTCCCCCGATAACCCTCCTCCAACTCCCTCAGGTCCAACTGCTCCACCATCTCCACCACAAACCGCGCCAGATGTCCCTCCGGCAGCCATTCCTGTAACGACGGCGGCAACAGGTACAACGTATCCCGATCTACATCCCGAAAATTGCTTGACATGACCCCCCCTATACCTCTCCATAATACCGTTGTACGTTGTATCTTACCAACTCCTTCGGTAAATCCGACAGGCTCCTAGTAATGTATCCGCGCACCATAACTCCTTTGGTCATGAAGCTGAATACACATGCCGATACATGCTGCAAGAGATTTATTATTCCTGCTGGCGATACTTCAATCGAAATAACGGCACAATCCGAAACCTGAGTGACCTCATAGTCCAAGTTGCGGAACTTGTATCGGCTTTCTGGGCAAATGATCGGACCGTAATCTGCTACATTCTTCCTGAGCGGTTCCTGAGACAGCTTTGAACAGAGTTCAAGCAAATCAGACAGCTCCGCCCCTTCACCCCTTTCAAGTGCTTCGACCTTGGATTCGAATCCCAATATGTCCACGAACGCGACAAACTTGTCGGACAGCTGAGGCTCAATAGTCATGCGGTGACCGCTCCTTTGATATTCAGGTCTCGTAGCTCTCGCAACGCTTCATCATCTGTGATCCCGTCCTCCCACCCGTAGGCCGCCGCGACCGCCGCATCGAGCGCTGCGTGGTTGTCAGCGAGCCATTGTGGGCGCGCATTGTACAGGGCGGTCAGCGTACGGGCCTTGAGTTCCTTCGCCGCTGCCGCATCGCAGGGGACAGGTCTCTTTGGATAGCCCGCAACCGGCTCATCCACCCACCCGACCCATTCGGGCGGATTGAGCCAGCGTCGCGCAGTTCGACCAAACGCCGCGTAGCGTCGGCGATGGCGATGGCACGGGGGTCGTCTGCATAGTCGGCGGCAGGAATATCGGGTGAGAGCCCGTCCGGGAAGGGGAACGTCTCGAAGGTGGTGCTTGGCGTGTAGCGCGGGCGATCTTCAAGGCTGGTGCCGAGCCGTAGCGACCACGCCTCGTGAAACCGGCTGTGCAGGATGCCGAAGGTCGTATCGTCGTCGCGGGCGATGACGATCACTTGGCTATCAGGCAGGATGCGGGAGTCTAGCCAGACGAACAGCCGATGCTTGGCCACCCGTGCCGTGGCGATGTAGCGGTGCAGGCCATCAAGCGCTCGCCACATACCTTGTCTCGGCTCGACATGCCGCCACCAATGGACGCGATAGGACTCGCGGCGGTTCCGCAGCCGCATCGGGTAGACGTGTTCCTTCGCATAACGAAAGGGTTCCTCGTTAGAGCGCGGCATCGGCCTCCCCCATGTCCCATCCGAAGTCGACGATCCACTTGCCCGCCGGGCGGCGGGTGAGATCCATACCGTTGACCCAAGGCTTGAGAACATCGGAGTTGGGCCGACCGTTGGGATTGGCCGGTAGGCGGAGCCACTCCCGCGCGAGTTCGCCTGAAACGTCGAATGGTCCGCCCTTGGTGTCGCCCATGAAGGCGACCCCGATGTTCGCCGGCACGCGCTTCGCCCCGGTCAGGTCGATTCCCGCCCCGCCGCGCGTGGCCGTGAGGTCGGCATGGATTTCATCCGCGGGCTCGCCGTTCAGGCGGATCTCCGGTGTTTCCTTGCCGTCCGCGCGGGAGAAGCAGACCAGTGAGACCCGAACGGCCGCGCCCTCGATGACCCATGGTTCATCGTTCCAAGCATCGAAAATCGGACGGTCTGCGGTCGCGGCCTGCAAGGCCCGGCGGTTCGCGCCGCCTCGTATCGAGTTGGTGGCGACCAAGCCGACGCGCTGAACCTTGCCCTCCCCAATTTGCTCGCCTGCCTTCGCGAACCAGTAGCAGACGAGATCGGCCTCTGGCGGTACACGTCCCTTCCACGCCGCGAACATCCCGGAAACGTAATCCTCCCCCAATCCGCCGATCAGGAGCTTGCCGCCGAGAAACGGCGGATTGCCGATCACGACATCGGCGTCGGGCCAGTCCGGTTCACTTCCGTCTGGCGCGAGGATCGCGTCGCGGCACTCGATGGTATCCAGCGGCTTCAGGATCGGATCGCGCGACTCCCGGAACCCGTTGCGCCGCATCCACTGAATGTCCCCGATCCAGACCGACACGCGGGCGAGCTCCGCGGCATAGGCGTTGATCTCGATACCCATGACATTGGCGGGACCGACCGCCGGAAACGACCGCTCAAGGGCCATCGACTCCGCTTCCAGGTTCACCCGGTGTTCGATGTCCTTGAGCGCATGCAGCGCCAGATAGAGGAAGTTGCCCGAGCCGCAGGCCGGGTCCAGCACCGTGAAGTCCTGCAAACGCTTGAGGAATTCGTTGAGCAGACGCTGCGAGGCGCGGACCCTCACGGACCCGGTCCGCCGGCGCCTCCACACCGGTTTCGCCTTGTCCTCCCTGGCGACAGCGGCGGCGATCTTCTTCTTCTCGACTGCCCATTCCGCCAGCAGCGGACGGACGATCACCGGCTCGACAATGGCCATGATCTTGTCGCGGTCGGTGTAGTGCGCCCCGAGCTGTGAACGCTTGTCCGGATCGAGGCCGCGCTCGAACAACGTCCCGAAGATCGACGGGTCGATTTCCGACCAGTCGAGCGCCGCCGCCCTGAGCGCGGTCTCGATCCCTTCCCGGTCCAGTGGCAACGCGTCGTCGTCGTCGAACAGTCTGCCGTTGAACCAGGCTACCGGCTCGAACCCGATATCACCGCCGGTGGCCATCGCGCCGAACAGCCGTGAGGCATAGTCCTGGAACTTCTCCGGATCGGGGCGTGTGCGTTCCAGCATCCGAGTGAACATGTTGTCCGACAGCATGCCCACATCCTCAGCGAACAGGCAGAACACCAGACGGTTGACGAAATGCGCCACCGTCTGCGGATCGTGGCCCCGGTCACGTAGCGACTGCGCAAGCTCGGCGAATGTCGCCGCCGCGCGCTCCGTCACCCCCTGCCGCGTCTCCCCCGGACGAAGCCGCTCCGGATCCGACATCGCCCACTTGAGCTTGTCCCGGATCGCCCCGTCCGCCAGATCCTCCAGCGTGAACTCGTGCATCATGCTCACGCTGTTGGTCCAGTTCGTGCGGATGCGGAACCGCGCCATGTCGGAGACGATCAGCAGCGGCGGGTTCTCCAGCGCGAACGCGTACTGCCGCAGCTGGTTGAACGCCGCGTCCAGGTCCGCGCGCCGCCCCTTGTACTCCCAGGCGAAGCAGCCGCGCTTCCACACGTCGGCCCAGCCGTCGCCGCCGCTGTCCTTCCGCGCACCGCGTTCGAAGCAGTACCACTCGCCCGAAGGGTCCGCGTCCGTCGGCGTCGGCTCGCCTACCAACGCGCACAGGTCGTTGAAGTGCGACTGCGACGCCGAGCGTTCCTTGAGTTCGACCACGCGCCACTTGGCGATGAATTCCCCCGGTGTCATCGCGCCCACCGCTGCGAGGACGTGGACGCAGGCCGGCGTCGAAAGATCGCGCTGGATGACGTGGCGTCGGTCATCGAAGCATGACTCCTCGTTGCCATCATGTTCCCTTCACCATGCAGCGGCTTCGTGCCGGTTGCAAGCCGCGGCCCTGGTCAGCCCCCCGCGTGGAGAGGTAACATGTGCGGAAGCATTCGTGCCGACGCGGTGGCCACCAACCGGAACATCGTACCCGGCAGCCGCATCGACATCGTGCTGTGCGAAGTGTGCAACACTCCCTCGCTCGCTTCGCGCCCGGCGTCATGTTGCGTCTGGCGACCGGAAGGTGATGCGGAACACGCTCATGGATCGCGGATCAATCGTCCCGCTCAAACGCCACGGCGGCTTTGCCCTCGCTGCATGACCTGCGAACGTTCACCATCATTGTGGATGAACGCCGAACCGGTTCCGACGGGCTGGCGCCCGTTAAGGGTTCTCACACCCGACACAGCTCGCTGTATGTCGTGCCCTGTCTGCGTCCGAGTGCGCTCTCTTGCTCAGGTCGAGCCCCTCACCCCCTAAATCCCCTTGGAAAAGGCGATACCTCTTTGGTACACGGCGCGTGTGACGGAAAAACACATGGAGCGATTTCAACGGCTTGCAGGGCGACCAGCCCTACAGCCGGCCCATCCCCTGGCGAGAATCCTCTAGCGAGTTTCCTACGGCCAGTCCGAGGGTCGGGCACGCTGACTGATCGGCGGCGGCTTTTTCCACGATAGCCCCGACGAGCCAAGTCTGCGCAGACGATTCCCGGTCGCGGCCATGTCCGCGCCCGGCATTGAACACTGCCGCGTCGGCGCCTTCATGCGCGGCAGTATGGAGCATACGGCGTGTTACGCGCAGGAAATGCGCTACCACCAATGCCGGTTACACCGTGTTACACGGGGCACACGAACCACAGGCTGCGCACGGGAATGACACCGGAGGGCCGGGAGTCCCGGCGGCCGGAGAGAGTGGATGGAATGCCCTGGCCCGCTCCTGTGCCGGCGCGGAGCTTTTTGGAGTTCGTTTCGCGATGGGATTCTTGGCGGCAACGGTCGCGGGATCGGCCGGAAGGAGGAGGGGTTTCTACATCTCGTGATCGAAATCGAAGGTCACCTGCGCATGTTCGAGAACCTCTTCCTGCAGGCGATCGTGTTCCGACTCCTCTGAACGGTCGGGTTCGAGGGCGGTTTCGAGGCCCGGACCAGACTCGCGCTCGCGCTCCGGATCGATAACATGCTCCTCTTCGAGGGCGCGATCCGCCCCGTCAATTGCGCGCGCCGCCTGATCGCCGTCCCGTTCGCGGTCGGGTTCGAGGTCGAACACGGTCTCGTGCGCGGCCTCCATCGCCGCCCCGTCGAGCGCAGCAACCCGCTCCCCGGTGGCTCTCTCCAGTTGATCCGAGAGCTTCCATGCGTCGTCGGTGACCAGCTCGGCCCCGTCCCGGGCCCGGCTGATCGCCACGTAGAACGCTCTTTGGTTCGTCAGGTCCGGGTTCCCCGTGGGCATCGCCGCAACGATTTGGTCCACTGTCCTGCCCTGGAAAGCGTGCACCGTAGAGGCAAATGCCCGGTCGAGGTGACGCAACTGGGGGTCGCCTTCGGCAAGTTTCGCCGCCGATCCGTCCTCGAGACGGAAGCTGACGCCGTCCTTTCCGACCGATTCCACAGCCGCGGTTTCCCCGTTGGCGAGTTCCGAGCCCGGATCGTTCCGCGTCCAGCGCACCTTGTCGCCCGCCCGAAGCTCCATTTCCTCGCTCTGGTAGACCTCCACACCGCCCTTGGCGCCCGCCAGCATGTAGGGACGCCAGTCCACCAGGTCGCCGTTTCCGTCACGAAGCCAGACCGTGTTGCGCTCGTAGTCAACCCTTTCCACCTCGCGCTCGTCCCCCTTTTCCACCCCGAGGGTCTTGTACCCGCGGTTGAAGATCACCGTGTCTCCCGCCATGTAGTTCGAGGCCCGGGCCATCTCGGCTCTGGTCAGGCCCCGCGATACCAGCTTTTCGCCCTGCCTCGCGGGACCGGATACCGCGCCTTCAGCGATTAGTTGCGCCCGGATCGTCTCGTTGATCTCGTCCCGCAGCGCCCGGGTCGGCGCGATCACCCCGGTTGCAGCACGCTCTTCGGGAGAGAGCGAGAGCCAGCGCTCCGCCGCTTCCTTGCCGATGTCCTCCCTCTCAACCTGAGCGATCCGGTCCCCGAGCTTCTCGAACGCGGTCCTGACCTCGCCAGCTAGGCCCGCACGGACCGCCTCCTTGAGCTCCATGTCGCGCTGTCGAAGGATCTCGTCCATCACCGCGGTCTTCATCCCGGCCCGCCTCAATTGCTCGAAGGGTTTCCCCGCCTCCACCGCGCCGAGCTGCTTCTCGTCTCCCACCAGCACCACGCGCGGAACCCGAAGCGTGGTCGCGATCCTGAGCAGTCCCCGCATCTGCTCGCTCGACGCGAGCGAGGACTCGTCCACCACCAGCACGGTCTTAGAGAACGAGGTCCGCAGGTTGCGAAGCCCCCTTGCCGTGCCCCGGCCTTCCACGATCCCCGCATGGCGCGCCACGAATCGTTGCAGCGTTTCCGATGCGATTCCCGATTCCCGCTCCAGCGTCCGGGCCGCGGAGGCCGAAGGAGCGAGGCCCGCCGCGTTGTAGCCCCGGCTCTCCGCGAGTGTTCGAAGCCGATTCAGCATCGTCGTCTTGCCCGTGCCGGCGTATCCCTGCACCCCCAACACCCTATCCTTCGAAGAGAGGATCAGCTTCACCGCTTCCTTCTGCCCCTCGTTGAGACGGCCGCCGTGGAGCTTCGTCTCCGCGATCCAGCCCCGCATGATCGTCTTTTCGGCACCCTGGCCCGCCTTCATCAGCGCGATGGCCTCCGACTCCCGCGCCATTGCCGCGTCCGTGGTCCAGTGTTTCCCCGATTCCAGACCCCGCGCCGCGTGGAGGACGCGGTCCTGTTCGAGGGTTGCCATGGCCCGCTCCGCCGCCTCGGCCGTCACCGCCCCCGGGTCCCGGGCCAGCGCCGCTGCAAGAAGATCCCCATGCGAGAACACCGCTTGCCGCTCGGAAAGGTGCTCCACCGCCCAGGCCGCGGCCTCCGACCCGCGCTCTCCCCGGTCCGAGAACAGGTCCGGCAAGGGCAGTTCCCGCTCCGCTCGCGTCGCCTTCGCGCGCAGGGTGTCGGCCGAAAAACCGAGCTCCGCCGCCTGGCGCTCCCACGACCGCCGAAGCTCTCCCTTGTCCACGTCCCGTTTCCTGGCCCGCGTCATCAACGCCGCACGGTCTGCCAGCTTCGGGTTCTCCAAAGGCGCCCCTTCATCCCGCGCCATCATCGCCGCCTCGATCTCCGCCCGCCGCGTCGAGAACCCCTCCACTACCTCCCGTGATACCCCCGAGATCTCGAACCTGCCGTCCGCGTGCGTCTTCTCGATCCCGTACCCGAGGTCCTTGAGATCCCGGGCAAGCTCGGCCCGGTAGACCGCGCCGATCGCCATCTTGTTCCGGTAGAGCCCGTCGTTGACCATGGTTCTCCACTTCCCGTCCTCGCCCTGGACCATGTTTGCCACCACCGCATGGGTGTGGAGCTGCGGATCGAGGTTGCGGGAGGTGTCGTGGCGGAAGGTTGCGGCCACCATCTTCTGGCCGCCGGCGTGGACCATCGCTCCGCTCGCCTTGTCCTGCATACGGGTCTCGATGGCGTTCCGCTCGATCCAGCCGAGGGTCCGTGTGACGGCCCGGTCGTGGGCCGCGACAATACGATCGTCACCGCCGATCAGCGCCATGAGAGACACCGACTTCGGGGCCGAAAGGGTGACGTCGCGTCCCGGGCGATGGTGGATCTCCCCGTCCTTGTCCCGCTTGCCCAAGTGCGGGCCGCCCGGCACCCCGCCTTCCAGGATCGCTTCGAAGGTGGCCGAGTCCACGGGACCCGAGAGCTCCAGCGCCCCAGCTCCCTTTCCCGCCCAGGCGCTCGCTTCCCTGTGCGCGGGATCGTCCTTCGTGTAGTAGCCGTCCCGCTCGAAATAGCTCACGCCCTGGGAAGCCGAGGCGATGACGCCGATCGAGGCTACCACCCGGGCCTCCCGCCAGGCGTTCGTTCTTGCCCTTCTTGCAACTCCACGAAGCCCGGATACGCGCTTTACTGACCGCGTACAAGGCCTGAAACGGCCGTTTTACAGGCGTGTCGGCGCTTGGCGGCGATTGTCGGTCTCCCGTTTGTTTGACCCTCCCCGTTACAGTAAGGTATATGCACGGTCTCCCCGATGAATACCTCGGGAGCGGCGAATCTATGCGTGCTCGCAAGCGTCACAAGATCAAAATCCCCGCAGAATGGGGTCTGAAAGGCTTCTTCTCTGAGTGGCCGCCGGAGCTGGGGGATGTCCAAATCTCGGAATGGCTCCTGCGGATTATTGCTGACATAAACACTGACCCGAAGATCGTCGGGACTGCAACCGTCATTTCGGATGGGGTGCTGCTGACGGCCAAGCACATCCTCGAAGAATGGTGGGACGCAACAGAGCCCAGCACTGTCAATAGAAGCTTGACCGCCCTACAACACCTGCGCGGAAACCGGTTTTTTACGTGGGAGGGTTCGGAATCCACTGTCCACAAGAACGCCGACATGGCGGTTCTCAGCGTCGTTCCCAGCAACAAGAACAAGGGGGCCCATCGGTGGGTGTATCCGCCACGGGTCCGGCCGGATGCGCCAAGGGGAGGCGATTGGATAGTAGCCTTTGGCTACACAAAGGGGAAATTGCAGGCGTCCAGGAACCCGGACGGAAGTGTTCACCTTGAGGTGGCCGATCAGCCGCGAGCCAGTTTCGGGGTTGTCAAAAAAGTCTACGAAACGTATCGCGATAGGGTCATGTTGCCCTGTCCTTGCTTCGAGGTTAGTGCTGACTTGGGCGCCGGAATGAGCGGGGGACCGGTATTCGACAAGAACGGCTCGCTGTGCGGTATCGTATCCAGTGGTTTTGAGGGTGCGGCGTCTTCTCACGTCGTGACCGTCGGATCTTCATTGGCGGAGATCTACCCCGTGAATTTTGGTGTCGCAGGGCCTTGACGATTTCCGCGTAGTTTGTTCGCTCCACGGGCATCCGCGGGTAGCTCCACGGTACCAAAGGATCCTCTCCTCCAACGTCCAGTCGGCTGTTACCGCTCCATCAGGCAGGTCCTTTTCGAATGGGTTTTACCGGGCATGCCCCGAAAATAGATAGGTGATTTCAGTTAGCAGAAGTGTGAGGCCGTCTGAAACGTAATATATTTCGGGAGTATTCTAGACGAGTGTAAATTGGGAAAGTATTTTGATGACGAGAAGGACTATTGTTAGGAGTTCAACAATTTTCTTCATCCCCTTTCTTCAAGAGAGGCTACCACGGGACTTACCACAAGATGAGCCTTCAACATCTCCAGAGGTACGTCAACGAGTTCGCTGGTCGCCACAATATCCGTGACTGGGACACCATCGACCAGATGAGCTTCATCGCCAGAGGCTTTATCGGGAAGCGTCTCAAGTACGACGACTTGATGACGTACAGACGAGGAAAGAAGGATAACGCAACAGAGGGACAGGTTGACAGCAAAGGTACCCTATGACACCGTCGAAACTGAACTCCACTCAACAGAGGTCCCGTGTGTCGGGTCTTCTGCTGAATACAAGAGCCTGCGTGCTGTGGCGACGGGTAGCTCCCGGAGCCTGGGTGAATAAGCGGAACCTTCACTTCCTCTGTTGTGATGGAGTTCAAGGCCCGGCAATCCTTCCGGGCCTCTGTAACAGTCACGCAACAGGATAATCAGGAGGGAGGGTCGCAAGATGATCAGGAAAATCCTAAACTTCTCAATCGTCGTCCTGGGAATAATCGTCGGACTGACTCTTATGATCAGTGGTATACTAGGAGTACTGTAAAAATGGGATTTCTTATAATTCTGTTGCTTCTACTTCTTCCCTTAGGTTCAGTTCATTCCGCCACTTTAGACGCAAAACAAAACTGTTTAACCGTTCTTAAGAGCCTTGGTTATGACGTAACGAAACACACTTTCGAGGAAGCCGGTTGGATAACAAGAGCAAAGCATATCTTCAACGACAACTTAGTTTGTTACGTTAATCAAGATAAGAGTATTCATTCAATTGGAGACGATGGCGTTGATATTGTCAAGGATGGATTCTTCGGTAAGGACGCTCTTGCTAAACGTGATGCTTTGGAAACTGAACGTGACAAGGCTCTTGAGGAGGCGAAGGGTAGAATTACCAAAGAGTTTGAAGCAAAAATCCAGAAAGTAAAAGAAGACAGTGAACCAGCAGCAACGACCGAAGCTCGCAAGGCTCGAGCGAAGAAAGCTACAGAGACTCGCGAAGCTGAAGAGAAGCGAGTAGCAAAAGAGAAAGCTGCAGCCGAGGAAACGAAACGTAAGGCTGAAGAACTAACTCGTAAGAAGCGGCTAACTGAAATTGCCAAGATTAAAGCTCGTACTGGTAGTACTGTCTCTTTAGATATCAAAGGCAAAGCTGAAACAGCTTGCGCGGACCTACTTGCCGGGCATGTCCAAAACATCGACGTGCACAAGGTCAAAAGCGAGTCCTTCTGGGGAGGCAAGTACACTGTATGGTACCGAGATCGTGACACTACGTATAGTCCTGATCAGTATAACACACGCAAGTGTCAAATTAAGGGAGGATCAGTGAGAATTCTAAGCGTTTTTCAAAGCTGGGAATGAAAACCATGAAAATAGATCAGAAGAAGAGGCATGTAGAGATCACGATAGACAAGGACACAGGAGAGGAACACGTTAAGCTAAACGCAACTCCAGAGGAAGTTGCTCTGGCGATCTTCTCCAACGTCCGCAAGACGGACCCGAAGTTGAGGAAGGGCAAGAGTAAGGACAAGAACTCCCAAGTAGACGGGAGCTAAAGGTAGAAGGGACCGATTGCTATGAGTCCTGATCTGTTGACGCTAGAGAAACGTACCATCCAAGAGCTTCTAGAAGAATGCCAGCACCGTATATCGGGTGGTCATCTATCCATTTACGAAGTGACTGACAGACATCGACCCGGTCACCGACGCCGTGAACCATGCCCTTCGCAAATACAGAGACAACATTCTCAAGTCGATCATCTCCCATGAAGAGGAGGGTACATCAAAATGAAACAGAAAGCACCAGGAAAATCGTATCGCCAGGGCATCAGCTTGATCGAGCTCGCGGAGATGTTCCCGGACGAATCCGCGGCGCGTGAGTGGTTCGAGTGGCGGCGCTGGCCCGATGGCGTGCGGCCGTGCCCCGATTGCAAGAGCTTGGCCACCTACCACGTTGCCAGCGAGAAGCCCCTGCCCTACCGCTGCCGAGCCTGCAAGGTCTACTTCTCGGTGCGTTCAGGCACGGTCCTGGAGCGGTCCAAGGTGTCCCTGAAGAAGTGGGTCTGGGCCATCTACCTCTGCGTCACGAGCCTCAAGGGCGTGTCCAGCATGAAGCTGCACCGGGATCTCCGGGTGACGCAGAAGACCGCCTGGTTCATGGCACACCGGCTGAGGGAGGCCTGGGCACTGGACAGCGCCCCTTTCCGTGGACCCGTGGAGGTAGATGAGACCTACATCGGTGGCAAGGAAGGGAACAAGCACACCTCGAAGAAGTTGAAGGCCGGTGGCACCGCGGGCAAATCGGTGGTGGTAGGCGCAAAGGACCGGGAGACCGGAAAGGTAACCGCGGAAGTGGTCCAGGGCGTCGATGGGCTGACGCTCAAGGAGTTCGTGCAGGACCAGGCGGCTGTTGGCGCGATGGTCTACACGGATGACAACCGAGCCTATTGGGGATTGCCGAACCACCAGTCGGTGAACCACTCGGTCGGCCAGTACGTGGACGGCATGGCCCACACCAACGGGATCGAGTCGTTCTGGTCCATGTTGAAGCGCGGGTACCACGGAACCTTCCACAAGATGAGCCCGGAGCACCTGGACCGGTACGTCAACGAGTTCGCGGGGCGGTACAACGTCCGGGCCGAGGACACGGCGGACCAGATGACGGCGCTCGCGCGCGGGTTCGTCGGGAAGCGGTTGCGGTACGCCGACCTGGTGGCGGGGCCGGGGGCCGTGGGGGCGGTGCCGGTGGTGGGGAGTGACGTGTTCTAAACCAGCCGCTCCGCCGGCAGGCGCTGAGCCTGGGAGGTGACGATTCAGTCGTGAAGAGACTCGGTGAGCACATTCAAATAGATTCGGTTGCGCACATGGCCGCTGCCGCAATAGGTGAAGTACATACCCTTGCCGCGGTGAACAGATCGGACCCATCCCCCCATTTCGGCAAAATCCCCTAGATTGCATCTCCCATTCAGGATCAGACTCTTGGCTGCTCGATGAAACTGAGTCTTGTACCGATGATAATCATCCGATCCGCGCGTAGCCCTCTCTAACTCGCGCTCGGTGGGGGGGCTCACTGAACAGGCGCCGACGAGGAAGCAGGCCACGAAAACGATGGCGGAAATGCGCTTAGTCATGGTCGCATCTTTTTCATCTGGTGTTGAAGTCGTAAAACTTTGACGCGCAACCGGTCAATCTCAGTGTCGCGCTCTTCTAGCGCCGCACGATACAATTCACGCTCCAGGGCGTCCATGGGACCCTCCGTTTTTCTATTCAGAGGGTCCTTGCGCAGGGTAAATTTGTGCGCTACAAAGGAGGGACTTTCTTGGTTCCCACACCCCTTGTTGACCCTCGGGTTGACGACGGAGGCTAGCCGACTACGAATCGGACTGGCCTTTCGTCATTTTGAGGGGATTCTATCAGGGGCAAATGAGGAAAGCTATTGTCTGGTTGCCCCGAACGCTGCCGTCAGGTCTGTTCGTTCGAGAGTACCCGCTGCTCCTTCATGGCTCTCGCCGGTGAAGATGCCTGTCAGGATTCCATCATCCCCGCCCGTCTGCTTGAACGTGTTGCCACGTACCGCGATTGAGTAGCCGAGATCGCCGTCCCCCCACATAGTGCCTGTGCCAACCTCGCCCGGTGCTGCTCCCGCTGTCCACGATTCGAGGGCAGTGAAGTCGGCGCGGCCGGCCAGCGTACCGATGTCAACGCCGATTGCAGCGTCACCCGCTACCGCCTCCGCGTCCAGCGTCAAGCCGAGCAAGGTTCCGTTCCAGGTAGCGTTTCCCGTCAAGGCCGGATTGTCAGCGAGGTCCTGTTCCGGCAGGTAACCGTATGCCCACGGCTCGGCATAGCCGTTGCGCAGAGCAACGCCGAACCCAACATCCGATCCATTGCCGTGCAGGTGTATCGCGGTGCTGGCCCAAGCACCGAGATCACTTGGCCGATCACCAACAGCAAGGTGGCTATATCGTGCCCGTAGCGCCTCTCTGTCAAGGGATGGGAGGTGGTGGCCCTTGGTAGCAGTTGGCCCTCCTAGTGTCATTAGCGTCCAGTCAACCCCTGGCCGGACATGGCCCTGCATCCCGAGCGCATGAATCAACTCGTGCGCGACTACCGCAATAGCAAGAGCATCCCCGGCTATGGTGTAATTGTCGCCGTTGAGACGAACGTTGGCACCGACAATGGATTGACGGTCAGTCGCCATCCGATAGCGCGTTTCTCCAGCACCGCCTATCTGGCTCTCGGGCACAACCTCAATGTCGATGGTGCCCACCTGACCATCCGTGCCGGCCTGTTCTCGTACCGCATCCCCCAATTTCCACTCATACGGCAACGCAGTATTTACCAAGCGGATGGCCCTATTGATCAGGGCAACATCGGAATCGTTCGCCATCTCGCCAACAACTCGGACCGTAGGCTTCGACGAAAAACGGCCTATTCCCTTTGTGGAGTCGCACACTGAGGGGTCGCAGGTCGCAAGATACTCTTGAACATTCGCTGCGCCCACTCCGTCATCCAGCGCCCCATATCGAATATCGAAGTTGCTGCGTTCCCCGACAATCGGCAACTCCCCGAGACGCTGGTTACTGGCAATTGCAACCCCCTGCTCAATGCCCACGAACAAGCTCTGCTGATATTCGTAGATCGGCATTTGTCGGGTGTTGTCGGGCTGTTCTGGGAGGCCGCGGGGTGGACAACCTACGAGGCAACGCACGTTGCGGGTGCCGTCAAAGGGAAACGCCAGGCGTGTAGGTTCCTTGCGGGCATCCCCTCGGGGGCCGCTATCCTTGCCGCCACTGCAAGCGGCGAGCAGCAAAACTAGGCAAACTCCGATGATGAATCGAGACATGGACACCCCCTTGTGTTGGATTGCCGCGGCCCAGCGGGATTGCCGGGCCATTGCGACTACCACAAACGGAGCTGTGATGGTTCCGCGTATTCACCAAGGCTCGGGGAGCTACCCCTTGCCATTGAATCGGTTGTTATATTCGGCGGATGACCCGACACACGGGCTCCGCGTGGTAATCGCAGGTGAGACGCTAGAATAGACAACAGGCAGTTGTCAAGAAGAAGGTTCTGGGTCTGGTTGCTCTTGTGGCTGGGTTTTTGGGGTCGCCAGCAGCCGGTCTGCCAGTTCCTCGGCCGTCAGATTCATGGGCGGGATGATGGGTTCTCGTGACATGGGGATCTCCTTCTGCTAAGTAAGGCGCATGACTGAAGATCAATACGTCGAACTCGTCAACGCCATAAAGATTCTCGACCGACGAGTCAGGGAGTTGAATGAAAAGGCAGATCGTCTCCAGACAGAGATGGGCGGTCTCAGGGAGCGCATTGAGGATCTGGAGATAGAGCACCCCTAAACTCTGGATACTCGGCAAACGCAGCCCTCATCTCAGTAAGTGCCGTTTTCAGTTCCTCCGACATTTCCATCTTCTTTCCGCATTCTTCGCAAACCATTTGCGTGTCCTTTCTGTAAAGAGCCGAAATTGGGAAGCTGTCTATTCAGCTATATAATTCCCCACTTAGGCTCCATGCGTCCGCCTCGTCCAGGTCCCGCAAGTAGTGCTCCAGACGTTCATCGGCACGCTTCAGCTCTCTTTCGAGCTTGGCCTGCGTGAAGTTGCGGTTCACGTTGTTCACCGCCTTGATGCGCGGGCCGTCCACGGCCACGAGTTCTCGGCCATGCCATATCCCATCATACCAAACTCGCCCCTTCCCGTTGATGGGAGGGTCGAGTTTTCACACGGTTTGGTTTGGGAATGACACGACTCTCCCGGCCGAGACACGTGAGCGAGCCGTCGCCCGAGATAAGGGATGGGCTGTGGCAGCGGATTGAAGGGTTGAGGGCGCGCCGCCAGCAGATTCTCGCTGACGTATCATGGGCCGAAACCGGGGCGGCTCCAGCGGGGCCTTGGCGCACCATCGCTCAGGCCATCCGTAGGAAAAGCGCTAGAGGATTCCCACTAAGGATAAGGATGGAGGTCGGACTAACCGTCCGCCAGGTCATCGAAATTGTGGGCGGATGGCGGGCGCTACACGGCCGTGGAGCGAAGAGCCATCGTCTTTTCCATGGGGGTCTAGGGGGTGAGGGGCTCGACCTGCGCAAGGGAGCGCACCCGGACGGAGACAGGGCACGACATACAGCGGGCTGTGTCGGGTGTGAGAAGAATAACGGCTCCGCCGTAGAGACGGAGCCGCATGGCGGGACATCGACGAAGGGAGACAAAAGACGCGCAATATCAACAGGTTAGCCCGAGCGGCGCTTGAGCGGGATAGGGAGGTCATAGCATACCGGTCTGAAGCCGCGGATCGGGGGCGGTCTCCGGGCATCTGCAGCCGGGGCGGCGTGAGCGCAGGTCTGGCAGCGAAGATTCCTTGGGGAACCAGGGCGATTCCCTAGGGAACCGGGGGCGACGCTCTGGAGAACCGGGGCGGTTCCCGGGAGAATCACGGCGTATGACGACGTGCCGTATATAATTGTTTTGTCGGGAGTTTTTCCGCACTACGCCGTATTACGGAAGCACTACAATCGGATTACAACCGCTTACAATCCCTTACAGCAACCCGGACCGGGCCATGGCCGGCGGCTGCGCTGGCGGCGACGCAGAAGCAAGGCATTCGGGGCTATATAGCCGCCGGGCATCATGGGAACACGGGGATTGGCGGCCGCGACAGGCGCCAGGGCCGCACCGCCCACAACGTCAACGAGCTCGCTGCCCACCGTGCCAAGGGCTCAAGCCTGAGAGAGCGGTGTCCTGCTTCCTCCGGCGAGGAACACGGCCACCGGGGAACTCGACAGACACCGGGCGGCGCTTGAGCGTCGGGGTTCCGCCGCGCACTTGCAGGAACACTTCCCGGACCGTCGTGCGGCTTCCTGCCGGCGTCAGGGAAACGGGATGGAATAAGGCGATGCCCGCCGGGGCGACACGCTCTACGACACTCACTCGGCCGTTGCTGTCGGCGGTGGTGCGGATGTGCCGGACATTCCAGAAGTCGTCAGTGAACAGAGAGGTGCGGCCATGCGCGACAGCATGCCCGGCACGCTCTTGTCGGAGTCGAGGTGCAGGATGTCGCTGAGGGCGACACGGGCGTTGCCGAAACGCCGCGACGCCGTGGACGTGGACCTGATCGACCTGACCGACAGGAAGGGAACACAGGCGCTGGAGGAGATGGAACTGGGCGCTGGAGGGAATGCAGGTGAGCCATGACCGGCGCAAGCTCGCCGGGAGGGGTTGGCGTGAAGCCATTGCAGTGATACGGAGAGAGACGCGAGGGCCCGCCGTCGCCGTCCATCAGGAAGGAAGGGCTTTCAGGAGAGAGGAAGCAATGAGGAAAGCGTGCAGCGAGTCTAGCTGCTGAACTTGTGGGTGGAAGTCCCGCCGGCGCAATTCTCAGTTTGGCGCCGTAGCATATCCCACTGGTCTCGGGGTGACCCGAGGCCAGCGAGCTGGGACTCCGCACCGAACTGCCAGGTGCCTGATGCTTGAAGCCGGAACCGGGAAAACCGGATGTCCGGAATTTTAGGGGGGCCGTTGGAGACGTGATCTATGGTGGAACTGCGAACCCACCCGTAGTCGAAAGAGCGGGCTCGGACAAGCCTCCACCTAAGGATGCGCGCGCCAGCGGCCTACCCGACCGATCTCGCGGCCGAGGTCGCCGGCCGCGCCCCGCTGACGAAGGCCCAGGCGAAGAGCGCGGTCAACGCGGTATTCGAGGTCATCCGGGACGCTCTTGCGAACGGGGAAACGGTGTCGGTCACCGGTTTCGGCAGGTTCTCCACGAAGAGCCGGCCGGCGCGTACGGGGCGGAATCCGCGGACGGGGGAGAGCGTCGCCGTCGCCGCATCGAAGACGCCGTCGTTCAAGACGGGGAACGCGCTCCGGGCCAGGTTGCGCAAGGGAGGGCCCGGTTGATGGTCCGGGGCTTGGTCCCTGCGGACGCGGGCGGAGCGTGAGGGGGCAAAGGGAGGGTCGAAGGCGGAGGAACCCCAGCATGGACCGGGAGAGCGTTTCCGAAGTGGTGCGCCAATGCCTCGACGAGGCGTTCGCCAACCTGCGCGGCAAGAGGGCTGGCGCGGAGGAGTGGACCAGGGAGATCAAGACGCAGATGTGTCTTGCCGGAGCGGCGCAGCAGCCGCCGTTGCACGTTTGCGCTTCGGGGGTCGAAGAGGCCGACGACGGGGAGTGGCTGTACGACGTCTGCTGGCTCAGTTATGGCGAAGACCCCGACTGCCTGAACGAGGTCGTTCTGATACTGGAGTGCGAATGGGGAGGCGCGGGCGCCGATTCGGGACGGATCCGTGAGGACTTCCACAAGCTCGTGGCGGGACGTGCCCGCGTCCGCTGCATGATCTGGAAAGACGGCAACGGGCGGGACGATCCGGCGGTGGTGGGGTGGCTGGCGGGAATGATGGGCGAGTGCATGGAGACGGCCGCCGACGATCTCTACCTGCTCGCCCGCCATACGGCCTATGGCTTCCAGTACTGGCATCTGTGCGGGAACGGGACGGTCTACCCGATGTAGACCGGAGCGGCGGACCGAAGAGGACACGACCCGGCCAGGCATGCGGCCGCGGCCTGTGGAGTGCCTGCGGGAAATATATACAATCGTAACCAATGAGGAGGGTCAGGGTGTCATGATACTCACTACGGTTCGCACTGATTCCTCTAACTCCCGCGGCACGATGAACCATAGCGGCCGGCCTCCTATCGTCGGAAAGCTGGGGTAATCGGGGTCATCGTCATCCCCGTTCCACCTGATTCCAAGGCGGGGTTCTTCTCCGTAGAGCCCTGCAGCGACTGACCATGACCTTGGCCCACCATTGTAAAGAACTTCGCTGAATTCCCACTCACCGTAGTTGCCAACAGCACCTGGAGGATCGTAAGCCATGATGTTCTCCTGGGATTTTAGAAACGACCGAACCACCTAGTGTTCTGCGTCACAAATGCCTTTAACCCTGGAGCGGGTCATCCGGCCTGAGCAGTGCGACAACCTGTTGATATTTAATGGATTTGTGGCTCGCATATTGATTCAAGGTATTTGTGACGCAGGACACTAGGGCACTGAACGCGGCCAAGCCTTGATATTCCGCAGCAAGGCTTCAAGCATTTCCCTCTTGCCATTCATGAAATGTAGACTGCCTTCGCCGCATTGGTTGTCGATATTGAACTGTAGGTTGTAAAGAACCTTGTCCTGCGGTCTCTGCTTGTCGGGTGGTCTGTTGATCACGTCGACCAAGAGAAGCACAGCCGTTTGCAATCCCTCGATCTGGCCTCGCAGATAATCTGGGCCATTCCTCTCGATCACGTCATCGGCTTTGTGGGTGTCGCTCACTTTGTTGTCTCCTTCGGGTACTTCCAGTCCTCGTTTTCTTCGGCGGGGTGTTCACGAGCGCCTCGGGCGTGTTGCGATCCTCCGTTTTCTCCATGGGTGATACCTCGTGCTTTCTTATTTACACAATCCTAACCATCTGTCTATAAAGGAAATGCGACAAGTCATCATGGATCCCCGTATGTCGGGCCACCTGCTGAATACCACAGCTCTCAGTGCCCGGCACGGGGTCGCTCCCGCAATTGTTTTACGGTCTGTCAAGAAACTGGCTACGATAGTTTCCCGTGCCTGCCGTGTCCTTGTCCCATGCCGGTCGGATTGCTATGATCGAACCATGGCCGAGGCCATCGCCTTCGACACTCATCGGTTCGTCAAGCGCCTGACCGAGAGCGGCTTCACCGAGAAGCAGGCCGAGACCCTCGCCGAAGAGCATGTCGCCCTCCTCAACGCCAACCTCGCCACCAAGGCGGACATCGCAGAGGTCAAGGCGCAGATCGAGGCGGTGAAGGTGGATCTTCTGAAATGGCTGTTCGGCGCGCTGATCGCCCAAGGCGGCCTGATCGTGGCCCTCGTCAAACTTCTCTAGCCCCGCGCGTCTACCCAAAAGAGGCATCAAGGTTCGAGATTCTGTGGCGTGAAGCGACATGCTTGCGCTGGGTGATGAGTCCCGGCATCGGTGTTGCAACAGTGTTGAACCGAAGAGTTCGCGCCGGATCTTCAAGCCCTTTCACCCGCCGTCTGAGTCAGATTTCTTCCAATAAATCAGTAGGTTATTGGACTCATCCCGGCTCGCCCGGCATCGTAGGTAATCGCCAATCGAGGAAATCGACGCTCAGACTCAGCGCCTCGACCGCGCAGCAGACCGCCTCAGCCCCGACCTGCGCGACCTCCAGCACGAGCAGGATGGCTCCGAGATCAAGTCCCGCGAACTCGAACTCATCACCGACCGGGCACAGAACCTCAACGCCCGCCGCGACGCCTTCGAGCAGATGCGCGACGCCGTGGCCGAGGACTACCGGACCGAGACCGGCAACATCTGGCGGCCCCGGCGCGGCTCCCACACAAGCCAGACCGGCAAGCTCACCTCCGCCGCCATCGACGCCCGCGACTTCATGCGCGCCCGCTCAGACCGCAAAACCCAGGCCCACCTGCCACAGGGTACCCTCGTGGCCGTCACCGGCGGCAAGGACGTCAGCGACCCCACCGCCGTCAGCCGGCGCCTCGACAAGGTCCGCGCCAAGTACACCGATATGGTCCTGGTACACGGCGGCGGCCCCGGCGTCGAGCGCATCGCGGCAAGCTGGGCCGAGCAGCGCGGCGTCCACCAGATCGTCTGCAAGCCCGACTGGGACCGCCACGGTCGCGCCGCTCCCTTCCGCCGCAACGACGAGCTCCTCAATCTCCTGCCCAAGGGCGTCATCGCGTTCCCCGGCTCAGGCATCACCGAGAACCTCGTCGACAAAGCCCGCCAGCTCGGTATACCCGTTCAAAAAATCGCCGCCTAAGCCGCACACCTCAGGGGTCGCGTCGTTTCGACGGCGCGGCCCTTCTTCCGCCGTACCCAAGCGAAACCCCATGCCGCATGCTGCAACGTCCCGACATCCCCGCACTCATCCCGTCCCCTTCGCTGCGTCTGCCCTCGGCAGGGACCCCCCTCCGCGGCCCACGTCGCCGAGTACCCGCTTCGCGCCTACCCTGCGCCACTCGGCGACGTGGGCCTTCCCCCCGCCTTCGGACCGGTCCGTCCTTCCACCTTCCCGTCCCGGTGCGGGTTCCGCCCGCCACCGGCTTCCGCACCCCGCCGACGCTCGGTGTCCAGCCACTGACGACGCCGATGGTGTCAGCGCCTTGCGCTTCCGGTCGCTAACGCTCCCTCCGCGCTTCGTCTGCCGGCATCGCCACATGGCCCGTGCGTCAGTCTTCAACGCCGTGCCTGGCTGCAACGTCAACACACCCACACGGCTCGCCGCCTTCGGCGACATCGCCCTCACTCACGCCGTCCGCCTCGCTGCGCTCGTCGTCGGCAACGCGGTTCACCTCCGCGTCGCCGGTCCGGGCCCCGTCCTACACCGCTCTCCGCACTCCGCCCTGCATTGCCGTCCGTCGCCACTGCGGACGCCAATGCCCGCGCCTCCGACAGCGTGCTTCGCACGACTGCCGTCACCCACCTTCAACAATCGCCCCTTCACCTCGTCCGGTCTCGGTCCGACTCCGTGTTGCCGGCGACGACGCCGATGGTCGCTCCGCCAACGCCTCGCGCCTCTGGTCGCTGACGCTCCCTCCGCGCTTCGTCTACTGGCATCCCGACATGGCCGTGCGTCAGTCTTCAACACCGTGCCCCGCGGCAACCTCCCGACACCCGCACGGCTCGCCGCCTTCGGCGACATCGCCCCGCTCATGCCGTCCGCCTCGCTCCGTTCGTCGTCGGCAACGCCGCCCACGTCCGCGTCGCCGGCGCGGGCTTCGCATCGTCATCGTCGCCGGTGACGCCCTTCATGTTCACGATGCTGCCGACCATGACGGCAATGTCTGCCCCGTTCCGGTGACGACGCCGACGGTGATGGCGCCCAGTGAACGTGTCGGTGATGACGATCATGGATCATGGTGCGGCAACTTGACCACGGCGCCGACTGCACGTCGAAGCGGTTCGCCGCGCCGCTTCGCGACCGCACTGCCTGGCGAAACCGCTGCGCGGTCTCGCACGGCTCGCCGCCTTCGGCGACATCGCCGCACTCGCGCCGTCCGCCTCGCTGCGCTCGTCGTCGGCACTCCGCTCCGCATCCGCGTCGCCAGTGCGGGCTCCGCCCGTCACTGGCTTTCACACCCCGTTGTGCACCACTGTCCGCACCACTGCCCACGCCTTCGGCAGCGTGCTCCGCACGACTGCCGTCACCGCCTCCCGCACTGACCGCCACTCAGTCGCCGTGGCGGCTCCCTTCCGCCGGCTTCACCGGCGTCGATTCCCCCTCGCTTATACCCTGGGTCTTGTCGTTCCCCACCGCGTGCCGCGGCTTTGGTTTTCACACCCCACGCATCTCTGATGCTGGTTGTGCCATTGTTACTATCGCGCGCCTTGTCGTGGACAAGCGGCGCCTTTGAGCGCCTGGCCATTGTTGGATCGAGTGTATGCTCTGGAGAACCGGACCTATCACATTGAATTCGCTCGTGTTTCTCGACCGCGGTTCTCCAGAGAATACGCCCCGATTCCCTGGAGAACCGCCCGATTTCAACCGCCCGAAACGCCGACGGGCCGTGTCGGCAACGCGATCTGCGCGTTCAAAGCCGTCCCGGATTCCCTCGTGCACCGGTCGTTCCCGCGCTGGTACCCCACTCTCCGCTCTCGCAGACGGCATCCGATCATGTGCTTCAGCGGCCGTTTCCCCGGATCTGTCCAACCGTTCTGGCGTTTCCGGCGCTTCGATCAACCTCCCGCCGACACTCCAACGCCCGAGTGGACCGTTTCTTTGCGGCCCGTAAATCCCGCCGGATGCAGCCGTTCCCCGGTCCAGACCCGATTCCGGGCAACGCCGGTCGATCATGTATGTGCTGAGTGGCAAAGGACAGAGAACGCAAGGCTCCGAGCTGCCGTCCCTGCTAGAGCTTGCGCGGGGAATTAGTTCGGGTGCCATCGGACGTCCGATCGGCGAGTTACAAGCGAAGCGCGCGAAATCGAAGAATAAGACGCGTAGCCCCAAATTGTTCGACGGACGCTCTCTTTCCATTGCCGGGCGAAGCGGGTGGGAGCGCAGATCTTCTTTGGCGACGAGGCGGGGGCGCGGTCGGACTTCCACAGTGGCGGGACCTGGAGTCCGCGGGGGCGGACGCCGGTGGTATCGACCACTGGAGCGCGGTTCGGGGCGAACCTCATCTCCGCCATCAGCGCTCAGGGGCAGCTTCGCTTCATGGTGACGCCCGGCCGGGTGACGGCCGCGGTGTTCATCGAGTCTCTCAAGCGCCTGCTGGTGAACGCCCCTTCACCGGTCTTCCTCATTGTCGACGGCCACCCGACTCACAAGGCCAGAGTGGTGAAGCGCTTCGTGGAGGATCAGGACGGAGCCCTGGAGTTCCGCCAAAGCAGGGCGAGACTGGGACTACTTGGAGAAGAAGGATTGACGGTGCCGCCGGGCCTAGATCTCTAGTCGCGGAAGAAGAGAGGATAGAGCGCGCGCTGGCTGATCTGCCAGAGATCGAGGGGCTTGTCGTCGATGAGAAGCAGGCACTCCGCGGTCTCTTGATCCCATTTGGGCATGACCACGAACATCTCGCCCTCGGTGCCATGAACCTTGATGGTGGCGCCTTCCTTCTTTAGTTCGACGATGGGGGTAAGCCCGAGGTGCTTGGGGCCAAGGATTGCTACCTTCTCCAGTACGTCACCGGCGACTTTTCTCTTAACGGTGAACTCGCTATCGGGATGGACCTCTCTCTTCTCCTCGATATCCGCTTTAAGGCGAGAAAGCAGAGCTTGGAACAGGTCGTTTATCGTACACGACGCTCTCTGCTTCACCCAATTCACCGGCGCTTTGTCCTGGATCACCACGTCGGAATATAACCCCGGAACTACGGCAAGGCAACCAGAAGGGGGCCGTTAGGTCCCCTTCTGGTTGCGATGTATATAATTCCCCTTATAAAGTGCGCGGTCTACCGAAAGGTTGCGCGGAGTGAAGTGCAGTGATGGCAACGAGAGGCCGGATATATGCCTGCAACCGACCTGCTGTGATCGCGACACTCACCCGTTGCATCGCGGAATAAATCCTTTCGGAATTACCCGTTAGGGGCTTCAAAATCTCTCCTTGACATTCCTCATACCTTACCATACCGTTATCCCTGAATCCATGCAGTGGTAGGCCCTATGTGTCGAGCCATCCGCTGAATACAATAGCCCGATTCTTGGGATGGGGTAGCTCTCCATGCCTTGGGTGAATGCGCGGAACTTTCACTGCCTACTGCTGTGACGGGTTCAACGGCCAGGCAACCTCGCCGCGCCATGGACAACTCAGTAGTGGGAGGTGTGCCGTGTCCAAGGTGCTGGCTTGTGCGACAATCCTCTTTCTCCTTTTTCCATTGTTCGTTGAGAGCCACGATTACATGGAAGCAACTTGCATCAACTATCTCGAAGTCGATGACCGTATTTCTAAGAAACTGAACTCTTACCGGACGATCGACGAGTTCAGAAATGAAGTAATCACCGAGTACTCCAAGATCTACAGAGGACCTAAGAGCGAAAACCGTACTATCATGGAAGATCTCCTTCATCGGGATCGCAAAGAGTGCCCTCTGCATTCCTTCGGAGACTATTTCGCGCTGATTAAGCAACTTGAACTCAACGAGCAACATCAAAAGGTCAAAGCTGAAATAGACAGAAAGCAGATGGAGCTACTCCGTCAAAGCGAAGAGAAGGCTCAGCAAGAATACTTGCGTCGCAAGCGAGAGAAGGAGCAACGAGACAGACAGCAAATGCGTGAGATGGAAGCAACGCATGAAAGAAGGCGTCGTGAGGCAGACGCTGCTTTCCGTCGGCAACAACAAAAGGACAAGGCAGCGTATCAAGAGCTTCGCCGTAAGTTAGAGTCCCGACCATAATTCCCCTCAAGCAAGAACGGGAGAGCTCAGAAAACTCCTGAATACCTCGGAGGTTTTCTGTCTTCTTCTCCTGTTGTACTTCCAACATGCCTCGGAAATGTAGAGAGGCATGTAGCGCTTGGGTAACCGTTCCGGCAAGCCGTGGAATCGACCGAGACACCGTTACGTTTGGCGCTTCGCGACGACATATGTCTGCACAATGTGGGCATTGACCGCCTCCGTTCGACTGGTCCAGCACGGCTTGCCGGAACGCTTACGCGCTTGGAGTAGTGATGGTGTTGTCCGCGCCAAGCTCTTTTGAGAAGGGACCAGAATCCTTCGATGGTGTTGGTGTGGACTTCACCGTCTGCGCAAGCTCGCCGTTTCGCATCTGTGCCGGCTCCAGAAACTCCCGCGGTTGGTTGCCAGCTTCTGTCACACCCCCACCACGCTATATGCGAGCGTTTAGAAGTGGCAACTATTTCGAGAGCCTTACAAAATGGGGTGCAGGTCAGAAGCCACGGTCGTGCAGTCTCGGCCCAGGATGACCACAGGTCGTTGCAGGTCGTCGCCTCGAAACCCAGTCACGCGATCCGGTCGGTAAGCTCGGCAATGTCCCGCTGGTGCCCCTCGAAGACTCGGTGCTCGACGGCATTCAAGGGTGCCCGGTAGAGATAGAGCAGCTTCCCCGGGCGATCAGGGTAGCAATTCATGAGAGCAAGCGCGTGCTTGATGACAAACTTCGAGCCTGCCAGAGCATGCCGAACATCCGTGCTTTGCCATTCCGCGCCGGTCGCACACTCCCTCAAAGGACGCCTTGGTGCGTCTTGCCGTCCTTTCTGACACGAGAAGCGTAACGCGCCGCCGACGCGCACTGCGCGCAGAAAAGCGACTCGCTGAACGGTTTGAACGTCGCTCTGACCTGTTTGTTAAGCGTAAACCGTGTCCGTTATTAAGGGATTAGGCACTCTAATAGTTGAAGCGCGCCTCCAACGTCCGGATTCCGAGGATATCGATCGCGAGGTCGATTGAGATCCAGATATGCCTCCGGTGTCTCCGAGAACTCACCGGTCGATTGTCTGCGATATGCCTTATAGCAGTGACCATTGGAGACAACGAGGACCTGGCAACTCTCCAAGTCCTGCACGTAGCGTTGCGCCTGTTCTGGAGCGAAATCAAGCCCTGTCGCGAAGCCTTTAGTTTCGACTATTAGCGAGCACTTAGATTTGGGCTTGTGGACGCTCTCTGTGAATCCCGCTATGTCTACCTTACCTCTCTTGACTGGGTGCTCAACTTTGAGTTTCTGCTCTGCCCATCCCAACGATAGCAGGAGTGGAAGCACGAGAAACGAGCGCGTCTCATGCTCACGAACGTCGCGCCACTCGCGATACTTGTAGTAGTAGTCAGCCAGGAGTCTGATTCGTCGAAACGTATTGGTTAGCTGGTCCGCGGCATCGGGGCGCAGGCCCTCCGCTACGAGGTGTCGCAAGATTTGGTCGTCAGAAACTTCTTTAGTCGGGGGCGGTTCGCCGTTGGGCTCATGGACCGGACACCGGAGAATTTCGTCAGCGAGGTCTCGGTGTCGTTGCTGCGGCAACTTCTGAATTGTCTTTCTAGTCAAGCCTCGTGTCGTTGTCGTCGCATTAGGGACGTGCCAGTCGACGTAACGATATGCAGGCAAATGCCATCCGTCGAAGTGGTATAGCCACTCCTTGTCACCGTACCCTCCGATGGTATCGTTTCGGTCGACCACTTCGCCCACAGCTACGATCTCTTGCCCTCTCTTGAGGACCAATACATCTCTCTGGTCCACCTTTTCTATAGTGGCTTCTGGTGTTTCGCCGCCGACAAACGCCATCCCAGTAGACAGAAATGTCTCCGCGTAGTCACGTCCTTGAGAACCCGCTGCAACCTGCCAATAGTTTCTAACCACTTGAGGCTCCGATCCTATGCGCGCAACCATTGACTCAAATACGTTCCTGTTTGATTAACACGATAGCGATCCTGCTAGCGAACGTGCGGCTGCGGTTCCGACAAGAATGAGAGACGTCTTGCGTTGCCAGGATTCTGACTACAGAGCTGTAAATTGAGTGCTGGTGCGCACTAGAGTGAGGCGAATGTCGTATCAAATCGCTGACGGTGACATCGGCGGCACCCCGAACGGATTGCGATCCTGCTCCCATACGCCGCCACACGGCTCAACCTGCAGGCAGGTGTGCCTCCGTCCTCCCCGCCACGTACGCCCCCATCATCTCGTCGATGCGATCAACGACCCGCTGCGCAGGCCCGCGAAGCTGCTCCACCGTCCAGTCCGCGGCGTAGCCCTCGGTCACGTCGCCGGGCCGCGCGTGGTTCACCAGCCGCTTAGTCAAGGACCGCGGCAGCATCAGCTCCCGCACCGCCACGGTGATGAAGCAGTTGCGCAGCCCGTGGAACCAGAACTTCGCTCCGCCCGCGCGCCCGATGGCCTCGTAGTGCGCTTGAAGCTCCTCCACGTGTCCCGAGACGCTCGTCTGCGCAGGGAACACCCAGCCGCGAAGCTTTTCCGGCACGGCGTCGCCCTCGGCCCGCCGCCGCGCCAGGATCTCGCCGAGCTGGCGCGTCACCGGTAGCTCCAGGGGCACCCCGGTCTTGGTCGCCTCCACCCGGAAGATCGCCGCCTCTAGGTCCACGTTCTCCCAACGAAGCGCCATGACCTCTCCCCGCCTCATCCCCGTGTAGAGCCCGAAAAGAAACACGTCCCGGTGCACGGCGTTCCGGATCGTTGCCTCGATACCAATTCGCCAGCACGGCAGCACCTCGGCCGGAGACGAGATCCGCTTCCGTCTCTTCCGGTGGTAGCGCCCTCCCGCCGCAAGCCACTGCTCCACCGGGTTCCGAAGACCCTCGTAGTCCACACACGGCCTTCGGTACACCGAGCGCAGGAACGACAGACACTGGTTGGCGGGCATCTCTCCGTGGCGCTCGGTGAGAAGCCGGAACCGGTTCTCGACGTCACGCCGGGTGATGGAATCGATGGGACGGGAGAGCCAATCGCCCAGATACAGCGCCTTGTAGCGGCGATAGCCCCGCTCGGTGCTCGCTGCCCACCTGTGGCCGGACTTGATGTAGTCCTCGCAGGCTTCCCCCAGCCTCGGCAGTCCCCGCGCCTCCTCCCGCTCCCGCGCCGGGTCGTCTCCCGCGGCCACGCGTCCTAGGAGCTCTTGGGCCTGGCGTCTCGCGTGGTCCGGGGTGACACGGCCGAAGCGGCCTACCACCACGCGCTTGTTGGGCGCCTTGCGCCCGCCGTTGCCGGCGCGGTAGTTTACGAGAAAGGACTTGGCGCCCGAGGGGTGTACGCGCACGCCGAAGCCGGTGAGCTTGTCGTCCCAGGCGATCCAGGGCTTGCCGTCGGGCTCAAGAGCGTCTACGGTGCGTTTGGTCAGGGTGAGCTTGACCCTAGCGGTGAGTTTTGCAGAGTGTTTCATGGGGTTTTCTCCGAGTATGAACGAAAACCGGGGTTGTCGAGGTGTTCTAGAAGTGGATCGCATAAGAGTCAACCCGAAAGTCAACACCAAAGAAGAACTCGGAGCGCACGAGAGTGCAGCCGACGGCAGCGCCTGGCGCCGCAGGCTGCCTTTAACTCATCGAAATAGTGTTATTATTGGCACCGACAGCGCATGCATGGGTCTCGGTGCCGTCGATTGACGGGCGGGTTTGAAACCCGCCCCTACACGTGCCCCGGGGGTGGCGGTGGGCGTACCCGTTAGCCGGCCATCTGGCTACCCAATGCCTTGAGCGCGAGTTCCCGGTTCTGGCCGTACACGTTGATAATGAGCTGACTGAGGCCATCAACGCTCCTCAGCTCCGCGATCTTTCGCGCGCAGTCGTCGGGCGTACCCGCCATCGTCATCTCCCGGAACAGCTCGTCGCCCAGAGCGGAACGAAGGGTCCGGGCGAGATCGTACTCGTGGTCCTGCCGCGTGGCCTCCTGTAGGACGTGGTCGCGCAACTCCGCCGACAGTAACGGCTCAGACGCACCCAGAACCTCGGGGGGAATCCGCACGGCGGCCTTTACCAGGGTCCGGCCCACCTCCGGCGCCAGCGCGTCCATGGCCTGCTGCGTGGTCTCGCCCACGACACAGTGGGTCCAGGCGCAGATGTGGAGCGCTTCCGGATCCCGCCCGGCCCGCACCGCTCCCTCGCGGATCTTTCCGATGGCGTAGCGCAGGAAGCGCGGAGAACCGCCCGGGCTGATGATGGCGCCGTCCGCGGCCGCCCCGGCGAACTCGAAAGTCCGTGGTCCTTCCGCCGCCAGCAACAGCGGCGGCTTCACCTCGGGCAGCGCGGGAAGCTTCAACCGCCTGCCGTTGTAGGGCACGGTCTCGCCCCGCAGAAGCCCCTGCACGACGTCGACCCCTTCACGGAAGGCGTCGAAACGGGACGGCCTCTTGCCAATGAACTTTACCGCGCTGTCGCCGAGCCCGAGGCCGAACTTGACCCGGCCCCCTGTGAGGATGGCAAGGGTCGCGAAGCCGTTGGCCACCACCGTGGGGTCGCGGGTCTGCGTATTGGTCACCGCCATACCCACCACGGCGCGGGAGGTGGCCATGACGCAATACGGCAGGGAAACGTAGGGCTCGGCGCACCGCGGCGAATCGTACAGCCAGATGTGGCTGAATCCCGCGTCCTCCGCCTGACGCGAATACTCCGCCAGCATGGACGGATGCCGCGCGCGCAACCCCAGGCCAAACTCCAGTCCGCTACGTCCCATCAACAAGTTGACCTTGAAGTTGTTCCTACGTCTCCACCCGCTTCCGGGCCAGCGACGAATAATAACCCTCTCCCTCTGGGAGAGAGTGGCCGAAGGCCGGTGCGTTCCGTCCCAAATCCAACCCCTCTCTCTCTGGGAGAGAGTGGCCGAAGGCCGGTGCGTTCCGTCCCAAACCCAGCCCCTCTCCCTCTGGGAGAGGGTGGCCGAAGGCCGCTGCGTTCCGTCCCAAACCCAACCCCTCTCCCTCTGGGAGAGGGTGGCCGAAGGCCGGGTGAGGGCGCCCCAACAACCCTGCCTGCCTCATTCCGTGCCGTACCCGGCGGGGCAGTTGATTTGGGCACCCTCACCCCAACCCTCTCCCAGAGGGAGAGGGGGTCGGAGGCTGCGAAACTGGCCCCGCGACTAAGGCTAGGGCCCATGATGCGTGGCCAGGGGACTCGTGTCGGTGAGGGCCATCATCTTGCGGGCCAGGGCCTCGGCGAGCTCGGCTCGCCGGGAGCCCGGCTCGTCCCACAGGTTGCGCATCTCGCCCGGGTCGTTGTCGAGATCGTAGACCTCGCCCCAGCCGGCGCCCTCGTAGAGGGTCAGGCGCCGGTCCGGCGTGATCAGGGTGCGAGCCCGGAAGTTGTTGTCGAAGCCCATGTAGCCCCGGCGCTGATGTTCCTCGATGAGCAGCGACTCGTACCCCGTGTCGCCACCGCCCATGGCCGGAAGCAGGCTCACCCCCTGCATCCCGTTGTGCCCTTCGAGGCCGGCCCGGTGCAGGATGGTGCTGGGCAGATCCAGGGTGCCGCACAGTCCGGGGTTGACCACGCCTCTCACCGCGGCCGACGGATCGGCCCAGATGAACGGCACCCGCACCAGCCCGCGATAGTGCAGCGCACCCTTGAGCAGGAGCTGGTGATCGCCCATGAAATCCCCGTGGTCGCTGGTGAAGACGATGACCGTGTCGTCCGCCAGCCCCAGGGCTTCCAGGTGCGCCCGGATGCGGCCGATGGCGTCGTCTATCATGGTGATCATGCCGTAGGTCAGGGCGATGGCTTCGCGCGCTTCCCGTTCGGTGATGGCGAAGCCACGCTGGCCGTCGCGGTTGGCCTCGTCCCGGTCCCGCTCCTCGTAAAGCCGCGCCAGATGCGGCTGCACCGGATGCTCGCCTTGGTGGAACGAGGCAGGCAGCGCGATCTGCTCCGGATCGTAGAGGTCCCAGTACCGGCCGGGCGGCGTGAACGCGTGATGCGGATCCGGAAACGAGCACTGGAGGAAGAAGGGCCGCTCCCGCCCCGAGCGCGCGTGCTCCTCCAGGAACGCCATGGTGCGCTCGGCCACGTAGCTGGTGGGATAGAGCTCCTCGGGCACGCGGGTGCGCCAGGCCTGGGGCGCCTGGTAGTCGTTGCCGGGAAGCTGGTGCGCCGCCCCGCGCAGAGAGTCGGGGTCCGGATGGCGCGCCCGGAGCCACCGCTCGTAGTGTCCCACCACCTGATCCGCGTGCTTGATGCACAGCTCCAGGTGCTGGAAACCATAGTAGGGAAACACCGGTTCGAACTCCGGCTCCCGCGCCCAGGTGGACGGCAGCTCCTGGTCGTAACGCCCGCCGGTGTTCTTCCGCGCCTCGCGGAGCAGCTCGGGCGGCCGGACGCGCCGCGGATCCGGCTCCGGCATCCCGATCACCGGAGGATCGTCCTTGATGCTCTGGAGGTGGCACTTGCCGATGAGGGCCGTGTGATACCCGGCCGTGGCCATGACGTCGGTGAACGTCGTCGCCTCCAGAGAGAGCGGGATGCCGTTGTGCCGCACGCCGTGGAGCGACGGCATCCGGCCGGTCATCAACGTGGCCCGGTTCGGCATGCAGATGGGCGTGGCCGTGTAGAACCGTTCGAAGCGGGTGCCCGACGACGCCAGCCCGTCGATGTGCGGCGTCCGCACCACCGGATTGCCGTAGCAACCCAGATGGTCCGCCCGGTGCTGGTCGGTGATGATGAAGAGGAAATTGGGTCTGTCGCTCATGTTCACTCCGTTGTCTTTCCTGAACAAGGGCACCGATAGCCAACAACCCCCGAAGCGTCATTCCCGCACCCCTCTCCGTCATTCCCGCGAAAGCGGGAATCCAGGCGGGGTAGGGTTTGGGGAGCACAGCCGTGGCACCCGTCCCCGCCCCTGGATTCCCGCTTTCGCGGGAATGACGCAGAGATCATGAGGCCGGCGGCGGATACTTCCCTACTGTGCTCATGGATCCAGCGGCTTCTCGCCCTCCGCGGGCTCCACCTCCATGGAGTTGAGGACGCAGGCAAGCAGCACATAGTATCCGATGAAGGCCGAAAGCTCCACGCACCCCGCGGCTCCCAAGGTCTTCTCCACGGCGGCGAAGGTCGGCTCACTCACGCGATGGGAGCGCAGCAGCTCCTGCGCGAAACGGCGGAGGTCCGCCTCCTCCTGCGTGAGCCCCGACGGCTCCCGGCGCTCTCGCACGGCCTCGATGCAATCGTCCGAAATACCCGCCGCCCTCGCGTGTCCGGCGTGCACCGACCATTCGAACCGGCAATCCACCTCCCGCGCCACGGTGAGGATCACCATCTCCTTCAGCTTCTGGGGAAGCTCCATCTCGAAACGCACGAGGCTGCCGAGGTGGGCCACGCGGTCGGCCAGCTCCGGACTGTGCAGCAGCATGGTAAACGGCCCCTGCACCCTGCCCCGGCTCTGCGCGATGGCATCGAACACCGCATGGTGCTCCGGGCTCAGGTCTTCCTTTTTCTCGATCTTCGCAATACGTGCCATGTCAACCTCCTTCTTGTTTACACGGTCTCCGGTCTAGGCAGTGGCCCGGGCACGGGCGTGTTTGAAACCCGCCCCTACATTTCCTCATCGGGCCTCGGAGCGTTTACTGCCACCAATCACGGCCTCCTCAAGCGCGGATCAAGCCGTCATCGGGGTAATCCCAGCACCCAAGATGCCATCCCTTGCCTTCCACCACCAACGCCGCCTTGTATCCCTCGCCCGCGTCCAGGGCGCACATGGACCATCTCGAAACCTCCGCGGGATTCCCTTCGAGGCGTAACAGGGCCGGGGGCTGCCCGGGTCCCAGCGTCACGTCGAAGCGGTCCAGGCCCAGGGAGATCCCTTCACCTCGGGCCTTTACGTACGCCTCCTTCCGGGTCCAGCAGTCGAAGAACGCTTCCCGCTGCTGCGTGGCCGGGAGGGCCGCGAGGGCGCGCGCCTCGGCGGGCGAGAAGGAGCGCCGGGCCAGCCCCGCGATGTCGACGTTCGGGCGCATATACTCGACGTCGACGCCCACCTTCCGGTCGAACCCGAAGGCGTACAAAGCCAGGCGGTGCGAATGGGACACATTGAAGCGCACTCCGCGCGGATCCCCGGTTCCCGCAAGTGACGGCTTGCCGTGGACGCCGTAACGGAACGCGATGGCCGCGGGCTCCACCGCCAGGTAACGCGCCAGGATCGTTCGCAGTACGCCCCGGGCCACCGTGAACCGCCGCCGGTCCTTCTCGAACTGGAACCGATCCGCCCGCGCCCGTTCGTCGGGCGCCAGGAGATCGTACAGGAGCGCCAGCCGCGACGCCGGCACCTCGGTACCGGCACGCCACACATGCACCGCATCGCGCGACAGCGTCATGTCTCCTGTGGTAGGCGACCAGCAGATCATGATCCGTTCGGCACCCCGTCATCAGTTGCGAACAACGGCCGACTCCCCGAATCCGTCATTCCCGCGAAACAGGCTGTGTCAAAAACCCCTCTCCCTCTGGGAGAGGGTGGCCGAAGGCCGGGTGAGGGCCCCCAATAACCCTGCCGCTCCCATTCATTGCCGTTGACACCCGCCTGCTTGCCACGAGGTTCCCTCACCCCAACCCTCTCCCAGAGGGAGAGGGGGCAGTTTGACACGGCCTGGAATGCGGGAATGACGATTTCGGGGGCCGTTGCCTCTCTCGGGTGGGGTTTTGACACAGCCTGGAAAGCGGGAATCCAGGTGGGGCGGGGCAGCATGCCGCCGCACCCCTCCACCACCCCTGGATTCCCACTTTCACGGGAATGACGATTTCCAAGGCTCCGTGCCACTTCCCCACCACGCGATGCCGGAATTCGCGGACTACCTCCATGGTGATGACGGGAGCGGCCACCCTCACCGTCCCGAGCCCCGGTAGAGCCGCAGCGGGATGATCACCACCGCGGCCGCCAGTAGCGCACCCCCGGACAAGTAGAACACCGAGCCCATGCCGTAGAGCCCGATCAGGTATCCGGCGATGACCGGGCCGGGCAGGGTGAACAGGCTGTTGGAGAGAAACGTGATGCCCAGCGAGGTGGCCTGGATGCGCGAACCTGCCACGTCCACGATGGCGGCGGCGGTGATATTGGTCAGGGTGTAGAAGAACAGGCTGATGAGGGTCACCACCACTCCCAGAGGAATTCCCGGCCGCACCAGCGGGATCAGGGTGTAGAGCACGCCCAGCGCCACGAACGCCGGCAACAGCACCCCCTTCCGGCCCAGACGGTCGGACAGGTAACCGAGAATCGGCTGCGACACCGTGCCCATCACGTGAAGCAGCATGTAGTAGTAGCCCAGTCCCGTGGAGTCGTGGCCCAGGGTCTCCTGCACGTAGATGGGGAAAAAGGTCATGACCAGGACGCGCCCGGTGTTCATGAAGCCGTTGGCCAGTGCCATGCCGAGGAAGTTGGGATTTCGCAGGAACTCTCGCAGGCCCGACGACTGTGCGCCCGCGGCTCCGGAGGCCGGCGGCGGCCCGCCGAAGATGCCCCGCAATCCCCGCCACAGAGGGATGCCCAAGAGCACCGCAACGAGAAGCTGCAATGCCATGATTCGATGCCATGGATACAGGCCGAACAGGATCCCCACCACCAGCGGCGTGAGCGTGTCGCTCACGGTGGCGCCCATGCCATGGACGGCGAATGCCGTGGCGCGGTGCTCGGGGAAACGGCTGGACAGCGACGCCATGGCCGTGGGATGCCAGAGCGCGATGCCGACCCCCACCAGCCCCGCCGCGGCCAGGGCGTACAGGTAGCCGGGGGCCAGTCCGAAGGTGAGGTATGCTACCCCGAAGGCAAGCAGGGCCGAGGACAGAATCGCGGGTCGATGGCGCGCCAGCCGGTCTCCCAGAAATCCCGCGGGCAGGTTCGTGAGCCCGGTGGTCAGCTCCCGCATGGTGCTCAGAAACCCCACCTGGACGTGGCTGAGACCCAACGCCACCTTCACGGGCGGCAGGATCATGGGAAAGAGCTGGCCGAACCAGTGCACGGCGAAATGCCCGCCGGTGATATAGCCCAACAGCACCAGTCGATCCCTGCCGATGGCGCCAAGTCTGCTGTTTGGTTTCACGAATTGATACGCCCCGTGATGTTCGCCCCGTGTGCCGATGCCTCGATGCCATGCCCTCGTCCGTCGTCCCTGCCCCGAGGACACTGCCGCGCATCTTAGCATACGGATCCCGAAGCAGGACACCGGCAGGAGAGAAGTGCCAGGATCATTTCACGCTACGTTCCGGTCCCGGGTAGGTCGGATTAGCGAAGCGTAATCCGACACAGGGCCGCGGTGCGGTGTCGGGTTACGTCTTCGGCTAACCCGGCCTGCGTGGAAGAAAACGTGTGTCATCGGCCTCATCGGCCGTCTTGAGTTCACCCTGAGAAGGTGGTTAACTCACGGCGTATTCCATTACGCTTCGGCACTCATGGCGACCCCTGAACAAAGCTACTTCGACCCGGTGGTGCTGGCGAGACTCTCGAACCTGCACCTGAAGGCGCGTTGGGTGGTGGAGGGCGTCATGGCGGGCATCCACCGGAGCCGCGCCAAGGGCTTCAGCGTCGAGTTCGAGCAGCATCGCGAATACTCCCCCGGCGACGAGATCCGCCGCATCGACTGGAAGGCTCTCGGCAAGCTCGACCGCTACTTCATCAAGGAGTACGAGGACGAGAGCAACCTCAAGACCCACCTGCTGCTGGACATCAGCGGCTCCATGGACTACGCGTCGGGCGACGTCACCAAGTTCCAGTACGGCTGCATCCTGGTGGCTTCGCTGGCCTACCTCATCCTCCGGCAGCAGGACGCCGCGGGCCTGACCACCTTCTCGGACCGCATCGACTCGCAACTGCCGCCCAGGGCGACCCGCGGCTACATGGTGGAGCTGCTGCAGCGCCTCGAATCCGAGACCACCCGTGGCGACACCGACGTGGGCAAGATCCTGCGGGAGGTGGCCGGCGGCATCCGGCGGCGGGGCCTGGTTGTGCTGGTTTCGGACCTGCTGGACGACGCCGAGTCGGTGCTTGAGGGGCTGCGCATGTTCCGCTACAGGGGCAACGACGTGCTGGTCTTCCACCTGATGGACGAGGCGGAGCTCACCCTCCCCTTCTCCGGCAACACCCGGTTCGAGGACATCGAAGACCCGGGGCTCCGGGTCACGGCAGACCCCAAGGCCATCCAGGCGGAGTATCGACGGGTGGTGGCCAACCACATCGATACCCTCAGGTCGGGCTGTCACGAGTACGCCATCGACTATCAACTGGTCTCCACGGCCACGCCCCTCGACCAGGCCCTGGTCAGCTATCTGAGCTGGAGGAAGTAGCCCTGGGATTCCTCTATCCCCTGTACCTCGCAGCCCTGATCACCGCGGTGATACCGCTGGTGATCCACCTGCTGAACCGGCGGCAGCAGAAACGCGTGCGCTTCCCCGCGGTGCGGTTCGTGCTGATCTCGCAACGGCGCGTGGCCCGCACCTACAACCTGCGAAACTGGCTTCTCTTGGCGGTCCGGACCTTGGCGATCATCTTTCTCGTGTTGCTCATGGCCCATCCGTTGTGGGAGACCGGGGTGGGGCTCTCGGCCCGGGGGGCGCCGCTTTCCATCGCCATCATCGTGGACAATTCGCTCAGCATGCAGGTGCGCGACGACGGCGCGCCGTTCAAGGAAGCAAAGCAGGCCGCGGCCCTTATCCTGGAGGCATTGGAAGACAGCGACCAGGCGGCCCTCATCGCCACCAATCCGGCCGGCCGCGGGGAGCCGCGTTTCAAGGATCCACGGGAGGCCGCCCTCAAGGATCTGGAGCCCCTGGCAGTCACTGCCGGCAGCGCCGACCTCACGGGCGCGCTTCGCACCGGCTACGGACTGCTGCGGCACGCCGGCGGGCAGAAGGCGATATGGGTGGTCACCGACCTGGGACTACCGGGTTGGGACCGCCTTTCACTCCCGGCCGTGGGCGAGTACGATCCCACCGTCCCGGTCAAGATCGTCACCGTGGGCTCGCCCGAAACCTCCCCCAGCGCCACCATCAAGAGCCTTGAGCCCCGCACCTCCCATGTCGCTCCGGGACTGGACCTCGGGATCGCGGCGAAGCTGGTGAACTTCACGGCCACTGCCATCCCGGACGTGGCCGCCCGCCTCACCCTCGACGGCAAGGTCCGGGATGAAAAACAAGTCACCCTGCCGGCCGACTCGGAGTTGACGGTCGATTTCCGGTTCAAGCTGGATCGGCCGGGGAGCCATACCGGTTACGTTTCACTCCACGGCGACGGATTCGCCGGCAACCGCCGGCACCACTTCACCCTTCACACCCGGGACCGATTGAACATCCTGCTGGTGGACGGAGACCCCCAAAGGGCGCTGGTGGCCAGCGAGACGTTCTTCCTGAGCCGGGCACTGAACCCCACCGGCGACGTCGCGAGCTCGGTGCTGCTGCCGCAGGTCATCCTGCCCGGCGCCGTGGGCCAGGTGAACCCGGAAGGCTATCAGGTCATGGTGCTGGCCAACGTCGCCACCCTGCCGCCGGCCCTCGTTGCCAGGCTCGCGGCGTTCGTCGAGAGAGGCGGCGGCCTGCTGCTGTCCCTGGGAGACCGGGTCATCGCGGAAGACTACAACCGCACGCTGTGGCGCAACGCCTCTCCCCTCCTTCCCGGCCCTCTTGGGGGACCACGGCGGGTACCCCTGGACCAAACCGTCACCGTGAACGAGGTGGATCTCACGCATCCCGCGCTGGAGCCCTTCGGCGACCAGCGCCTGCTGGACTCGTTACGGTCGGCCCGGGTATCGTCGTATTTCGAGGTGACGCCCACCGGCGGACGCACCTTGATGCGGCTGAGCAACGGCGCCCCGCTGCTGGTGGAGAAGAAGCTCGGCAAGGGCCGCGTTCTCCTGCTCACCTCCACCGCGGACAGTGCCTGGAACAACCTGCCGCTGAAGACCGGCTACGTGCCGCTGGTTCAGTCCCTGGTGACCCACATCGCCGGCGGCGACACCGGCTCCATGGACGTCGGCATCACGGCGGGCACGGCGAAACGGTGGTCCACCGCCGCGGCCCACGCGGGCAAGCGAGTCAGGGTGGTGGATCCGAACCTGACGGAGCGCGAGGTCACGCTGGCGCCCGTCGACGGGAAGGCTTCCGGGACCTTTGACGGCAATCACTTCGCGGGGGTCTACCGGGTCGTATCCGCCGGCGGAGACCTGAAACTGCCCGCCCTGTACGCGGTGAATCCTCCGCCCGAGGAATCGCGCCTGGAGCGCATGACCGCGGACGAGCTGCAACGGAAGCTCGGACCCGTGGACCATGAGGTGCTGTCCGCCGGCGCGCTGGCCGGCGGCGGAACCCGGACCGATCTCGCGCTGGCCCTGGTGGTGGTGTTGATCCTGACGCTGCTGTTCGAGAGCTGGCTGGGGCAACGAAACTATGAATAGACGAAGGTTCCTGCAAGGCCTCGTGGGAACAGCCGCCTGGGGGCTGCCCGCGGCGCTGCCGGCGGCGGAACCCGCGCAGCGAATCCAGTTCGTCTTCGCGCAGGTGCGCTACCGCGGCGGCGACTGGGACCCGCGGCCCCGGGCCGCGACCCCGTTGATGGAAGAGTTGATGCGCCGCACCAGCGTGGTGGCGGCCCCGGAACGCCGGGTGGTGGGGCTGACGGATCCCGAGCTGTTCTCGTTCCCGTTTCTGTACATGGCCGGCAAGTACGACTTTCAGCCGTTCTCCGAGGACGAGATCTCGACCTTGAGGCGGTTCCTCTCGTTCGGCGGGTTCCTGCTGGCCGACAATACGCTGGGGCAACTGGGATACGGCTTCGACCGGCGCTTCCGCGCGGAGATGGAGCGGGTGCTCCCCGGACGGGAGATGCGGAAAATCCCCCTGACCCACGCGCTGCTGCGGAGCTACTACCTGCTCCGCCAGGTGGGCGGCCGCGTGGACACCAGCTCCTACCTCGAGGGTATCCAGCTCGGTGAGACCACGCCCGTGGTGTATTGCCATAACGATCTGGCGGGTGCCTGGGAACGGGACGGGCTGGGGCGCTGGAGCCACCCGTGTATTCCCAACGGCGAAGAGCAGCGGCGCGACGCTTTCCACCTCGGCGTCAACCTGATCCTCTACGCCATGACCGGCAACTACAAGCAGGATCTGATCCATGTGCCGTTCATCCGCCGGCGGCTCACGCAGTGAGCAGTTGGAGAGAATAGTCAATGGTACGAGAGAGACGACGACTTCCCAAGACGTCATTCCCGCTTTCCAGGCTGTGTCAAAACCCCAACTTCGGGGCACGAAAGGCATTTCCGTCATTCCCGCGAAAGCGGGAATCCAGGGGTCCTGGAGGGGTTCCTACGCGGCGTTTCCCCGCTCCACCCCGCGTGGATTCCCGCTTTCGCGGGAATGACGTTTTCGGGGGCCGTTGCCTCGCTGGGATGGCCTTTTGACACAGCCTGTTTCGCGGGAATGACGGATTCGGACCACCATCCGTGCGCGAGTAGGGATCGAATCTGAAATGACGGGAATATCGGACATCGTTCTGGGCGGAGGGGTTCCGTGGTGGCTGGCGGCCGTGTTGGCGCTGGCTGCGGCGGGTTTCCTGGTGCATCAGTTCCGGTTCCTGCACAGGAGCCTGGGGGTCCGCAAGGCGTCGCTGCTGACGCTGCTGCGGGGCCTGGTCTACGCCCTGCTGCTGCTGTTTCTCCTGGGTCCGGCGCGTACGGTGGAGGAACCCACGTCGCTCCGCCGGCCGCTGGTGGTGCTGCTGGACACGTCCGAGAGCATGAGGCTCTCCTCCGGACGCGGCGACGCCAGCCGGCTGGATGCCGCCAAGGCAGTGCTCGCGGCCCCGGGACTGACCCGGGGACTGGCGGGAAAATACGACCTCAAGCTCTACGCCTTCGACCGCGAAACCACCCCCGGTGAACTGGATGCGCTCGCGGACGCGGCCCCGGAGGGCGATGCCAGCCGGCTTTTCCGCGCCCTGGAGCAGGTGACCGAGAACGAGCCGGACGCGGCCGGCGTCATCGTCCTGTCCGACGGCATCGTCAATCCCGCCAGCGCTCTGGACAAATTCTCCGGCCATCCGACGCCGGTATTCGCCATCGCGGTGGGGCAGGCCGAAGGCTTCAAGGACCTGCGCATCGCCGGCCTGCGCGCGCCGGAGCTGGCCTTTCGCGGCCGCGCCATCGCCATCGACTTCACCATTCAGGCGTACGGCATGGCCGGCGTCGAGGTGCCGCTCTACTTCAACCTCGGCCGGAACCTCATCTCCACCCATCCCATCACCATCGACCGCGACGCCTACGAGAACCGGGTGACCCTCAACTACACGCCGCGGGAGCTGGGCGCCCACGGCTTCACCTTGACGCTGCCCGAGCAGGGGGGCGAGAGCATTGCCGGAAACAACCGGAAGACGTTCCGGATGCAGGTGCGCCGGGACAAGATCCGGGTGCTGACCCTGTCAGGGTCGCCCTCGTGGAACTACCGGTTCCTCCGGTTCGCGCTCAAGCAGGACCCGTTTCTGGAGCTGGTCTCGTTCGTCTTCCTGCGCACCCCCAGCGACGTGGTGGACGTGCATGAGAACGAGCTGAGCCTGATCCCCTTCCCCATCGACGAGATCTTCGTCGAGGAGCTCAAGAACTTCGACGTGCTGATTCTTGACGACTTCTCGCACCGCACCTACTTCAACCCGGTCTACTTCGAGAACATGCGGGACTTCGTGCGGGACGGCGGCGGCATCGCCATGTTCGGCGGCGCCCGGGCCTTCGACCAGGGCGGGTACCACGAAACCGCGTTGAACCCGGTGCTGCCCGTGAAGCTCGACGGGCGCGGGGACTTCCAGACCGGCGTGGCCGCGCGCGCCAGCCTGACGCCGGCGGGCAAGGCCCACCCGCTGACGCGGGTCTTCGCCGACCCGGTTGCCAACGAGGAGGCATGGAGCGCGCTGCCGCCTCTGACCACCCTCAACGAGGTGGCGCAGGCCAAGGGTGAAGTGCTGCTTTCGGCCCAGGTGCGCGGGCGTGAGGCCCCCCTGCTGTCGGTGGGGAGGTACCACAAGGGACGGTCGCTGGCATTCGCCAGTGACGACCTCTGGCGCTGGAACTTCGACGCGGTGGGGCGCAATCAGAACCCCCAGATCCATCTGAAACTCGTTCGCAACGGCGTGCGCTGGCTGGCCCAGGAGCCCGCCTTCGAGCAGGTGCAGATCCTGGCGGTGGGGGGCTCACGGCGGCCCGGAGAAAAACTCGAGTTCCACATCCGGGTTTTGCAGGACGACCACGCCCCGGCCAGGGACCCGGTCCTCCAGGTGGTGGTCACCGGACCCGAGGGTGACCGATCACCACTGGAGGCCGCGGCCACCGAGCAGCCCGGCGAGCATCGGTCCGAGTTCACCCCGCGCCTCGAAGGATCCCACCGCATCGAGGTTCAGGCGGCGTCGGCCGACAAACCCCTGGGCAGCGCCGCCGCCAACTTCCTGGTGGCGCTGCCGTCGGAGGAAAACGATGACGGGCGGCCGAGACCGGAGCTGCTGGAAGCCGTCGCCGCGCGCAGCCAGGGCATGTTCGCCACCGACGGCTCTCTGACGGACGCCCACTGGTCGGAGTTTGAACAGAGGATGGAGCAGGTCGCGCCATCGAGCATCGTGGCGAGAAGCCGCGTGGCGCTCTGGAACGAACCGCTCCTGTTTACCCTCGCGGTCCTCCTGCTGGCGGCGGAATGGTGGTTGCGGCGGACCTGGGGACTCGTATAGATGAGGTGTCCTGCAACATGCAAATCGGGATTTGGATGTTGCAGGACACTGGAGATTCGAGCATGACGACACACGTTTTTTCCGGCAATCCCCTGGACCGGGGCGACGTGCAGCGCCGGGATGAAGACTGGCTCAGGCAGGCGGCCCAGGACCCCCGTTCCCGCTTCCTGCCGCTGTGGCAGCTCGACCTCCTGTTGCGGAACGGCTCCAACGCTGAGCTTGGATGGGTGGAGCCCGCGGACATCGAAAGGCTGGGCCTCGACGGCCCGCCGGTCTTTCTCGGCCTCATGGACGGCGCCGCACACTTCGCGGTGGACGTCTCCGCGCTCTCCGAGCCGCTCCGGGATCTGAACCTGGACGATCCCTGGAGCTTCGTCGAGGCCCGGGCCGCGGCCGCGCAACTGAATCCTCAGGATGTGGGCATCCTGGCCCAGAGCAAGGCCCAGGTGGACTGGCACCGCCGGCACCGGTTTTGCGGCCTGTGCGGCGGCCCCACCGAGCAGGGGCGCGGCGGCCAGGTGCGGAAGTGCACCGCCTGCAATACCGAGCACTTTCCCCGCACCGACCCCGTGGCCATCATGGTCATCACCGACGGCGAGCGCGCCTTGCTGGGCCAGTCCCGCGGACGGCTGGCCCGCTCCGGACGCTACTCCGCGCTGGCCGGCTTCATCGACCAGGCCGAGTGCATCGAGGAAGCCGTACGGCGGGAGGTGAAGGAGGAAGCCGGCATCGAGGTAGGCGAGGTGCGTTACCACTCCTCCCAGCCCTGGCCCTTCCCCTCGTCCTTGATGATCGGTTGCCACGGCAAGGCGCTGACCACCGACATCGCCAAGGACGACGAGGAGATGACCGACGTGCAGTGGTTCACACGGGAGGAGGTGGTGTCCGCCCTGGCCGGCGGGAACCCGAACCTGCGCGTCCCGGACCCGGTAGCCATCGCCCACCATCTCATCAGGGCCTGGGCGGAGGGGCGGGTGGAGTTTTAGTGTGGTGTCTCACAAATACGCTTACGAATCTGCGGGTCCTTTTGGCCGTCGGCTGCGTTGCTCTTCCTCGCGTGGTGCCCGCCACTGCTCGTCATCGCGCCTTGCCGACGGCCAAAATGCCCTCGCAGCTTCATAACCGTATTCGTGAGACACCACACTAGGAGTCTGTCGGATTTACGCTCACAAATCTCGCTAACCTATTGATTTTATTGAATAATCGATTTTTACGTGAAAAGGACATGATAGGACAAACTTCAATGATTTCAATGGGTTGCAGATCTCAGTTTCCGTAAATCCGACAGACTCCTAGCAGCCCGTATCACCGACAGCGCGGTGCGAGCGCGGGCGGGTTTGAAATCCGCCCCTACAAATCATCGCGTCTTGCCAACGACACAACGTCCTTGCAACTTTATTTAGGTATTTGGGGGATAGGGCACCAGGAGCCTGCACCGCAGGAAGACGAACGTGTAGGGGCGGGTTTCAAACCCGCCCGTGTGCCGGGCACCGCCGTAGAAGCGCGGCCTCTTCTCCCGTCATCCCGGACTTGGTCCGGGGTCCAGAAAGGCGGCTGATCAAGCCAAGAGCCGCCAGTTCTCTTCGCCGTAGACGAGCCACGCATCCACCCGTCGGCCGTCCCAGCGGTAGCACAGATGCCGGGCCTGGACCGGAATGCCGACCACATCAGGCCAGAACGCGGCCACGGCCGCGCCACGGGGGTAGTGTACGCTTGGATAGACGACGCCGTTGCTCGCGTGGTTTTCGCGAAGTTCCGTCCCCAACGCTTGGCCGGCAGAGTAGTCGCCAGGGTCCAGCGCGGCCCGGAAGGTCTCCGTGCCGCGCAGGTCGTGCAGTTCCGCGTTGATGCGACCGACGAGTTCCCGGTAGTCCGCGGTGGCCGGTTCCTCGTCCGTCGCGGCCATGAAACGCCCGAAGTGATGCACCGTTTCCGCCAGCGCCACCCCGAAGCGGTTGCCGGCGTAGCAAACACCGTAGCTGCCTTCGCTGAACCGGCTCGGCCGATCACGTGAGACGTGACAGAACGGCGCCATCACCCAACTGGCACCAGAGCCGGAAACCCGGCGCGCGGGAGGGACCAGATGGATGGCTCCGATCTCATCTCTCACTCTTGGGTTGGTCTTGGCTTCGGCCTCGGCCAACAGTTGCCAATCGGCCGGGTCTGCGATGTCCTCGAAAAGGTCCACGGGCGGGTAAACGGTCCGGATCAGACGGTACGTCCGCCGCCAGCGAACCCGGTTGAGGCGCGGGATCACCAACCGCCGCGTTCCGCGTCAAGATACGCCCGCACCGCCGCCAGGTCCGGGATGGACCCTGCCAGTAACCGGTCCAGGGCGGATGCGCCGCCAAACGCTTGGTTCGGCTTGCGCAGCCACTCGTAGCCCCGCGACGGACTACGGAACAGATGGCGCAGGCTCTTGTGAATGCCCATCAGCATGGATAGGCGCTCGCGCGTGTCTCGTGCGATCCGGGACGGTTCCAACTGTCCGGTTTTCCAGCGCGCGTAGGTCCGCGCCGCGGGATCTCCCAACAGAATTCGCGCCTGGCGGTCATTGAGCTGCCAACGCTCCGTCAGATTGAAGAAAGCGCGGAGCATGGCACCCGTTTCAGCGTCGCTGATCTCCGCGGGACTAGGAGGTATGCTGTGTGAGACAAATGCCGCTTGCGCCATATGGCGAATGATATCCAAGTTCTTGTCGTTTGGCAAGACTGTAATCCCGGTGTGGACCACGAAACCCGCGGTTGCGCGGGACCTCCGCTAGTACGTGCGGCAGACGTTCCGCTGGTGCCAGGCTCATGGGTTCACCGAGACCAACCCGAAGCCATGGACGGTGCGTTGGGGGCCATCCCAGCCGGCAAGCGCTACCGTTCGTTACCCTATCAGGAAGTCACCGCGGCGCTGGACACGGTGGAAGCGTCCGGGGTATCGGACGCCGGCCAAGGTGGTGAGTATCGGCACGGCCTCAGTTTGAAAGGCAAGGGTCTTGCCGAGTCCCAACAAGACCGGGAGCGTCACTGTTGAGAAGAAAAGCCGGTTTTGGTACACCACCCACCATGATAGCTGCCGGATGCTGAGTTAAGAGCATCCGGTCCATATCCAAAGAGGAGTGACTTATGGCCAAGGACCTGAAAACCAAAGACGGCCCGAAATTTCACGTCACACGGCGTGGTGAACTCTACATCAAAGGCGGTGAACTTCTTCGTAGCGAAGCTGGGCGTGAGGCGATCCGAGAGGCTGCGAGGGCAATGGAGAACTGGCCAAAAAAACCGGACAGGGAGTCGTCGTCTTCTGAAGAGTAAGAAAACCCTCCGGTGGCGCTAAGTCTAATCATCCTTCCTGCTCTTCTTGGCTACTGGTTCCTAAACCGGTGCCACGTGACCCGATTCTACATTGAGCGGCAATCAGGTTACCATCTGGCCTTCAACTCCGCGATCGCCGGCTTGTTGTTGTTGGTGGCGGGGTACCCACTTGTACTTGGAGTCACCGCTCTTTGTCCGCGGCTTGCAGCATTGTGGATCGGCAAGATTCCTTTCGAGCATTGGGGGACTGCCGTTTCGGCATGTCTGTTCGCGGAAATATTCGCATGGATCACCAATCGTCGGCTAGACGAAGAGAATGCCGCGCGAATGAACGCCAGCCTTCACGGTGATCTCATCGAGCTACGCTTGGTCGAGGCAATGGAGCGTTCGGCTCACGTGGAATTGTCCCTGCGGAGCGGCAAATCGTATGTGGGCATGGTTCTCAACAGCGGCATCACAACTGGCGAAGAATCGGACGTTAGCCTCATTCCCACCGTAAGCGGGTACAGAAACGAAGGCACACGCGAATTGGTTTTCACTACTTTCTATGGTGCCGTATTCGACGATTGGCTCAGTAATAGAGGCTCGGCTATGGACCATCGGACTGCCGAGGAAATAGCAGATTATTTCACCATCGTGATCCCTAAGTCTGAGATCGTGTCCGTGAGACTCTTCGACATGAAAATGTACGGCCTATTCGAGAAGGCTAGGACATCACCGGGCTAGGGTCCACATTCAAAGGCTAGCATTACACGAGCACGGACTGACTATGGCAACGGCTGGCCAGCCGCTCAACTTCCATCCGCAACCGCGGCCGGTCCACCCGCGTTCGAGATGCGCGGCCCCCCGGTCCCACAGCGACATGCACGCTTCGGCCACGGCCAGGGCCATGAGCACCGTCTGCTCGGTGACGATGGCCTCGGTTCGCCGTTCTCCCTCCAGGCCCGCAATTTCGCCCAGCCGCTGCCGGATCTCCGAACGCCGCAACTCGATTTTCTGCCGTGCCGTCATATGACCATGACCTCCTCGGAGCGGAAACTATCTGGTGGCTCGCCAAAGGAGTGCGTAATGCCTATATACAGAAGCAGCAACGGACGACGGAACCCCGGCGCCGAGACACGAGCCGACACCTGGAAGAACCGGGTTTCCAGCATCGGAAGTGTTGGTAAAGGTGTCGGGAACGCCACCACGGTGACCCTCTAAGACTCAACAACCAAGACTTATCTGGAGGCTTCGATGTCCAAACCACGCATAGCGGTATTCTCGGGACCGCGCGCCACCATCGCCAACACACCCGTACTCGTGACGAGCAACAAGGGGCGGGCGGCAGGCGAACAACTGGACGGGCGGTTCGACCACCTCGTTCCGCAGCGCCTGCACGAGCCCGTGCGGGTGCGTATCGAGAAGTTCAGCGCGCACCCGTTGGAGTCCGACGCCGCCGATGTCTACCACGACGACGGAAAGTCATACTACGAGGTGGAGTTGCGCCCGGAGGACGGCGCGTATCTGCTGCCCTACATGGCGCGCCGCGCCGACGGCTCCGAGGACGGTACGCCCTTCGAGGCTGCCGACCTGCGCGACCCGGGCATCGGTTACGGCGGGAGACAATCGTTCCTCCCCGATGCCTCCCGGCTGTTCGAGGATATCGACCGCGGGTTGGGCGGGCGCGGCCACGACGGTGCGGCGAGCGAGCTGGACCGGCTCGCGGAGTTCGACTTCGTGCGCGTGCTCCCTCCGTCGGGCTACCTGAAGCAGGGTGAGGTGGCCGGGCGCGACTTCTTCCCGTACAGCCCCCGGCCCCTCGGCAAGTTCCCGCCCAATACCGCCATGGCCCGCGCGGTCAACGTCGTCCAGCAGACCATCGACTCGGGGCGCTACGACGGCTTCATCTGGCTGGAAGGCAGCCCGCACGTGGAGGAGACGCTTTACTGGTTGAGCCTGGTATTGGACACCGCCCTGCCCTTCGTGGGCATCTCGTCGCAACGTCCGCACGGGGCGCTCGCCAACGACGGGGACCGCAACATCGTTGACGCGGCGCGCTATATCGCGTCGGGCCTCGGGACGGGGCTGGGCGCGGTCGGCATCGTCGACGAGCAGATATTCGCGGCGCGCACGTTCAAGAAGGGCGATGCCCGTCCGGGCGGTTACCGCGCCACCGGCGGCCACGGCGGCGTCCTCGGCAGCGCGTGCGATGAGGTACGCGTGTGGTTCCGTCCCGCGTACCGGACCACGGGCACGTCCGCGCTTGCGGTGGGGCCACTGCCCGCCGAGGTCACCTTTCAGGAGTACGGCGACAGCCCCGAGGCGGCGAGCATCCGCATCAAGGATGACGACGGCTCGCTGCGCGGGGAGGCCATCGCGCCGGTGCACGTGGTGAAGTACGGCCACTACATGGCGGAGGAAGACACGGCGGACCCGGAGGTGGAAGTAGACATCATGGCGCGCATCGAACGCGGGCTTGCACAGGAAGGGTCGGCGGAGCCGGGCGCGCCCCGGTTTCACGGGTTCGTGCTGGAGGGCGCCGCGGGCACCGGCTCGGCACTCCACAGTCAAATGGCCGCGCTCGCCATCGCCGCCTACCACGGCATGCCGGTGGCGCGGGTGAGCCGGGGCGATCCGGAGGGCGCCCTGCCCTCCAATCCCAACGATTTGACCATCGAAGGGACCAACCTGGACGCCACGAAAGCGCGCGTGTTGCTGCGCGCGGCCATGCTGCGCCTGGGGCGTTTACCCAAGGCGCGCGACCCCCGCAACCCGACAGCGCAGGAGCGCGAGGCGTCTCTCGCGGCGATTGCGCGGTACCAGGAGATATTCGACACGCATTAGCCCTATTGTCATGGGGGCCATTGACGAGACAAGACAGGCCCTTCGACTTCGCTCGGCTGCGCCGAGCTACGCTCAGGGCGAACGGTTGTGAAGCCATTTTTCGTTCGTCCTGAGCGGAGCGTGAGGCCCTTTCCGTTCGTCCTGAGCGGAGCGTGAAGCCATTTTCCGTTCGTCCTGAGCGTAGCGTGAGGCCCTTTCCGTTCGTCCTGAGCGTAGCGGAGCGAAGTCGAAGGACAACTGTCGGCCTTGTCTGCGCGCCTCCCGCCTTCTATAGTGGGCGTGCAGGAGGTGTACCATGACCAGCGCACTCCGCTTCAGCGGCGCCATCCCGGCCAATCTGCTGCCGTTCAACGAAGACCTGTCGTTCGACGAGGTGAACTACCGGAGGCACCTGTCCTGGCTGGCCGCCGTGGACGGCGTCAGCGCCATCGTCTGCAACGGCCATGCGGGTGAAGTGTCGTCCCTGGATCGGGAGGAGCGGCGCCGGGCGCTGGCTCTGGCCGTCGACGAGGTCGGCGACCGGGTGGAGCTCATTTCCGGCATCTACACCGACAACACCCTGGAAGCGGCCGAGCTTGCGAAGGACGCCAAGGCCGAAGGCGCATCCGGGCTCCTGATCTTTCCGCCGACGCTCTTCATGTGGGGCGCCCGGCTGCGGCCCGAGATGGCCGTCACCCACTTCGAGACCATCGCCGAAGCCACCGACCTGCCATTGATTGTCTTCGAGTACCCGCCCGCATCCGGCATCGGCTACGCTCCCGAGACCCTGGCGCGGCTGGCGGAGATCGAGCACGTGGTGGGGGTCAAGGACTGGAGCAACGACATGGTGGCCCTGGAGGCCAACCTGCGGGCGCTGCGCCGCACCGGCCGGCCCGTGGCCATGCTGAGCAGCTATACCATGTCGCTGTTCGCGAGCTACGTGCTGGGAGCGGACGGCTCCATCTCTGGGATGGGAAGCGTCACCGCGGATCTGCACGCGGAACTCTTCCGCGCGGTGCAGGCCGGAGACCTGGAAGCCGGCCGTCGACTCAACGATCGTCTGGCCCCGTTGGTGGAGGTGTTCTACGCGCCGCCGTTCGTGGACATGCACAACCGCATGAAGGAAGCGCTGGTGATCCTGGGACGGATCGAAAAGGCCGTAGTGCGCCCGCCCCTCCAGCGCATCAGCGACGACGAGCGCGAACGCATCCGCCGGGCGCTGCTGCAGTCCGGGCTACTCTTGCCGTAACCGCTACAGGCAGGGCTCCCCTCCGCAACGTAGGTCGGATTAGCGAAGCGTAATCCGACAATCCACAGTCTCGGGTTGAAGTGGGAATGACGTTTTTGCTTCGGCCGCCCGCTTACAACCAGCTATCGTCGTAAACCCAGCGGTCGAGATTGTCGAAGTACTGGCGCCGGAGCATGAGGCTCATCTCCACGGCCCGCACGACGCGGTCCTGGATCTCGGCAGTGGTGGCATATTTGACGAGCAGATCGAAGGGATAGTTGCCGTGCTCTTCCTCGTCAGCGTGGATCTTCTGGTAGGGGCCGGTGACCCACTCGGGCACGGTGCCGGCCTTGAGGCTCTTGCCGATGAGGTAGTCGGCCACGCCCTCGCCGGCGAACGGGAACGCGGCGATGCGCTCACAGGTGTCCGTCAGCGCCTCGAACCCGTTGAACATCGCCATCTGGGCGGGTACCGGCTTGTAGTCGTAGGGAACGGCCCCTTTGCTCTTCAAGGCTTCCGAGAGATACTCCGCGTGGACGAACTCCTCGTAGATGGCCTCCGCAAGAATGGCCTTGATCTCAACCTGCGGCGTGGTCTTGAGCCAAGTGCCGAACACCTCGGCGGCTCGCACCTCGTTGAAGAGCCGGCTCTGCATCACCTTGATGCGCATCTCGTCGGTGGTCAGCGGAATGTAGCTGTAGGCGGGAAGGCTGTCGTCAAGGCCCTTGCAAAACTCGGCCACCCGCTGCTGCACCTTCTTGGCGAATTCTCGGCTGTCCATGTGAACTCCCTGTCCGGAACGTTCCGGCTCGGATTGGTTGCCGGAAATTGATAGCAACCGTTGCAGCCAGCGTCAACCAAACCTCATGGGAAGGGCGCCCGGGACAGGGTTCGCGGCGTTTTGCGGTCTCTTCCTATTTCTTCAGGCCAAGGAACGTCTTGTATTGGTCCACGATTTTCGGAGGAGCCCCGGTCATGAGCCCTATGATCCGGGCGACATCCTTCCCCGAGCGCGGGGCGACCCTGATGCCCTGGCGCTTGGCTTCGCTGATGAACTTGGGGCTGGCCAAGGCCTTGAGAAAACCTTCTTGCAAGGCGTTGAATCGATCCGGCGGCGTCCCCGGAGGAACCGCGTACAGGCGGAGAATGCTCCAACTCTGGATCAGGAAATCGGCAAGCTTCTGCTGGTCGGAGCTGAGGGTCAAGTCCTTCAGGGTCACCACGCCGGCCGGCGCTTCCGCCCCCGGCCCTGTCCCGATGGCCAGGAACGGCCGGATGGTGCCGTTCTCGATGAAGTGGCCGTAACGGTCCTGAACGAAGTGGAGGGACAGGTTCATGCCCTCCAGCTCTTTCCGTTCCAATGCCGCGAGGATGCCGGTGGAGCCCTTGTATCCGAAGACGACCTTGACGTTGAGCCCAAGAGAACGCTCGAATTCGCCCATGATGGCGGCCGACTGGCCCACGCCGGTTGCCCCGACGGCGAGGGGCTCTTTCCTGTTGTTCAGGTCCGCGAGCGTACGGATCGGCAGGTCGCCCCGAACCCACAGCACCCTTGGCAGGGCCGGAAGGGAAGGATCGCCCAACCACATGTATTTCATGGGGTCAAATTGGACCGCGGGATCTCCCATCAAGGCCTGCAGAACGATTCCGGTTGCGAAGTTGACGATGGTGAGTCCGTCTCCCGGTTGTTCCGCGTAGACTCTGTTGGCCGCTATCAGGCTGCCCGCGCCGGGCATGTTCTGCACGATGAATCGAGGCTTGCCCGGTATGTACTGCGGCAGATGCCGGGCCAGGAGGCGCGCGAAGGTGTCAAAGCCGCCTCCCGGGCTGAGGCCGACGATGATCTTGACCGTCTTGCCTTCGTAGAACGGGGAGGTCGCCCCTTGTGCCGGTGCCGCGGGGTGAAGCCATAGGCACAGAACAACTGCGAGAGCGAACAGGGCTATTCTGGTTGGTGCTCCGGATTTGCCATTCATAAAGACCTCCCTTGGCACGTGTTCGAGAGACACGGACCCTTTGAATTCCCGGACACTACGATGGGGCCAGAACCATTGTCAACCGCAACACACGCGCCGCTACCGGCCGTGTTCGTTGATCGGATCTCGTCTCTGTTGACACGCCTGAAGGGTTCGAAGTAAGGGAGTTGCCATGGCAAACGAAGCCTTCGTCGACTCGATCACCACCGAGATCATCGAGCCCGGAATCCAGCAACTGATGGCGAGTCGCTACTTCTCCGAGCTGAGGGAAGGGCAACTCTCGGTGCGGAGACTCCAGGGGTGGTCGCTGCAGCACTACCTGCACAACATTGTCTTGCTGAAGGGCTTTGCCCTGTGCATGGTGAAGAACGCCCATGACAACCGACTCTACAACCACTTTGCCTACCAGTTCGAAGAAGAGCGCACTCATCCCGATCTGGCCAAACGCTTCGGCCTGGCGCTCGGGCTCGGTGAAGAGGACTTTGCCAATGCCACGCCGGTCTTCGGGTGCCTGATACACACGAGCAGAATGATCCATGGCATGCTGTTGGGCTCACCGGCGGAAAACCGTGTCGGAGCCCTGGTCGACGAGAGCATGGTCCGCCGCTATTCGGAGGAGTTCAATCAACAGGCGCGGAAGCACTATGGCCTCGGCGACGAAGCCTGCGAGTTTTTCACGGTTCACATGGTGGCAGATGAGGAGCACACCGCGATGGCTTCCGAAGTGATCGCTCGTATGGCCGAGACACCCCGGGAACAGCAGTTGGTACGTGAAGCCGCGACGCATACGGTGCGTCTGAAACTGGGCAAATTCGACAGCATCTACGAAAGCTATGCGTAGCCGAACCTACCGCCTCGCTGAAATGGAGACCGATGAAGATATACAACTTTGACCTTCTCGCCTATCCGCACGTGCCCATGGACATTCCGGGCACACCCCTGCCGAGCAATTTGTTCGACCCGGCCGAGGGCACTCGCAACTATGAAGAACACTTCTACGAGATGGAACATTGCGAACAGCTCGGCTTCGAAGGGGTACTCTTCAACGAGCACCACTACAGCGCCTATGGCACCATGCCGTCACCCAACCTGGTTGCGGCGGCACTCAGCCAGAGAACCAGCACGATCAAGATCGGCGTGCTTGGCAACGTCCTGCCCCTGCGTCACCACCCGGTTCGGGTGGCGGAGGAGTACGCCATGGTCGACTGCATGTCGGGAGGCCGCCTGATCGCGGGCTTCGTGCGCGGCATCCCTCCCGAGTACCTCTGGTACAACATCGACCCGACGGAGTCGCGCGGTCGTTTCGAAGAGGCTTTCGAGCTGATCATGAGGGCCTGGACCGAACCGACCTGGAGTTACCACGGCAAGTTTTTCGATCTCGAAAACTGCGCCACATGGCCGCGCCCCGTCCAGCAGCCCCACCCGCCGGTTTGGATCGCCGCCCGTAGCGCCGAGTCCGTCGAATGGTGTGCCAAGCGCCATCTTCCCATCGCCCAGGTGTACCAGACCACCAGCCAGATCGAGGATACCTTCGACTACTACCGGACGGTGGCCCGAGATGGAGGTTGGGAAGCCGACCCCGGGCAATTCATTCTGTGCCGGCATATCTATGTGGACGAAACGGACGAGAAGGCGCAAGAAGCGGCCGAACCGGCACTACGCTATTTCTTCACTCTCCTCAATCGAGGGTTCAAGCAGACCGCCAGTGCGGAGGGCGCGCGGGTCAGGGAAGCCCTTTACACCGACAAGTCGTTCAACTATTTCCGGGAGGAGAATCGCGAACGATACGACTTCTCGACGCTTAGCTGGGAGGACCTGGGCAAGGTAGGATATATTTTGGCGGGAAGCCCGGAAACGGTCGCCCGGCAACTCAACGAACAAATGAGCGACCTGGGCGCCGATCACTTCATGGGAATGTTCCACATCGGCAACCTTCCACACAGCAAGGTCATGGATTCCCTGAACCTCTTCCACAAAGAGGTGATGCCGCAGTTGAAGTGACCGGTCCAGGTCCGATCTCTGGAGAAATCGAATGACGGACACCGGACGGATACCCGACCTGAAATCCCTAGACGACCTGCTCGAAAGCCAATCGATGAAGGGGTTGTGGGTCGGCGAAGACAGACACGTTGTGGAGCCTCGACCCTTTGGCCCGCCCAAGCTCTGGAAGTGGTCGGAGGTCCGGGAGGGGCTGGATGCGGCCGCAAGGCTCGTGCCGACGAATTTCAAGGGGTCCCGGAGAGCCATCACGCTGGTCCACCCGAATGCTGCGGGAGGGACGAGCAATACGCTGGTCATGGCGGTGCAATTGGTCAAGGCCGGTGAAGCGGTCTACGCCCATCGGCACACCGCGGCGGCCATGCGTTTCATTCTCGAAGGGGGGACGGATACCTACACCGTCACCGACGGCGAGAAATGCATCATGGAGCGGGGCGACCTGGTCGTTCAGCCGAACTGGAGCTGGCACAACCATGTCAACGAATCCAACCGGGATTCGGTCTGGATCGACGCTCTCGACGTCGGTCTGATGGCCATGCTCCGCACGATGTTCCAAGAGCCGCACCCCGCCGAACAAGTCAAACTCTTCAACAGCGCCACCGACAACACCGTTCGCAATCCGGCAAACCTCGCGCCTCCGGGCAGCAGCCCCAAGAGGCTGATCTACAAGTGGCGGGAGACGCTTCCCGCCCTGAAAGAGATGCTCGCGGAGGACAAAAGCCCTTATGACGGGCGTTGCCTCGAATACCGCGACCCGGCCACGGGAGGGCCGACATTCCCCACGTTCTCGTGCTGGATTCAGATGCTCGACCCGGGTGAGCGCACCCTCCCCCACCGCCACACCGCCAACCACCTCTGCCATGGTTTCAGCGGCTCGGGGGTCATCGAGGTGGAGGGTGCGGAGGTAGCGTGGGAAGAGGGAGACTTCATGATCGTTCCCAACTGGAGCTGGCACCGGCACATCAATAGTTCGGATAGCGAACCCGCCATCCTCTTCTCCACCACGGACCGGCCCCTCCTGGAAACGCTCGGGCTTTATCGCGAGGAAGCAGCCAACGGCAAGGGTTCACGCTGACCCGACAGGCCGGCGGCCCCGGCTCGCAACCGCTCAAGTGTGTATGGAAGCAGAATGCCGCCCCAGGGTGGGTGGTCATTCCCCCGCCAGCGGCGTCCTCACCACGGCCACGAAGATCCGCGACTGCGGCCGGAGCTGCACCGTCGAGACCAGGGAGAAGCCGGCCTCCGCGAGCAGCCATTTCCAGTCGTCCACGGTGTACTTGTTGTGGATGGGGAAGAGGCGGAGCCAACGACGGCGGCTCTTGTCCGGTGTCTCGTCGCGGTCGCGCGGCCGAGTCCGGATGTACTCCGCCAGATCCATCCGGACCCAGTCATCCAGCAAGAACACGCCGCCCGGGCGGAGCACCCGCCGCACCTCCGCCAGCACCGCGAACGGATCCTCCAGAACGTGCAGCAGCGCGGTCATGGACACCAGGTCCACGCTGCCGGCGTCCAGCGGCAACGGCTCCTTTTCGACGTCCTGCACCACCAGGGTGGGCGCCGCGCCCTGGTAGCGCAACTGCCGGGCGTGGTCGATCATGGCCGGCGTGGCGTCGAAGCCGTGTAACCGGGCGCCGCGATGGCGTTCGGAGAGGTCGCGGAGATACAGTCCCGGACCACAGCCCAGGTCCACGATCATGGGCTCGGCGGGCAGATGCCGTCCGACGTTGGCCTTGAAGACAGACCAGTATTCATCGTTGAAGCGCCTGGGATAGCGCGCCGCCATGCGCTCGACGAACTCCTGATCGGAGACGCCGCCGATCTCCTGATGTATAGGCATCGCTTCGTCAATGAACTTGGGATTGCCCAGACCTTCGCGAAAGCCTGCCGACAACACCCTGAATCCGCCTGCTTCCACGCCAGTACGTGGCTCGGATGAATCTTGTCCCGCCTCGTGAACTCCCCGATTGTAGCGACATCCGCCCCACCATCGCCTCTGGCCCAACCGTCGTCAACCGACCTTCGAATCGGGATGCCGCTGGCCGCTGTACTCGCCGCCCACCATTTCCTGTAACCACTTCCTTAGATTGGCGTTGGAGTCTGAATGGATCATACGCCTCTGTTTGCTAGAGACCAAACTTCCTTGCAAAACAAGGCTATACACGATGCGACGCTTAGTCGCTCTTTCCCGTCCGAAATCCCGACACTGTTACGCTGTCAGGGCACGAGTACAGCTCAGATTGGTCCGGACCAAACCGCTTCAAGTCATTTCGATTGCTTATTCAGCGACGTGGCCGAGATTCCAAATGTCTTTCGTGATTCGTTCATCGAGCGACGGCTTCTTCCGTGCTTCGCGTCTCATCTCGCGCGTGAGCAAATCCGAGGTGTATGCGGTGATCTTCTCTTCTCCATGCGAAAAATTCCGCTTCTTTATCTCCGTCTCGTAGGCGAGAACGAGGCAGCCTTTCACCGGCGTCCCGGCGGGCGCCCATTGGCGTACGGCGTCCGTGTTTGCGGCTATACGCCTCAGTACTTCGGGGAAGTACTTTTTAGGCACCCTCTTGTATTTCGTTTCGAGCACCCAGACCGCTACCGGTGTGGCGACAATGTGATCGATGTCGCCCACTTTCGCGATCGTGGTGACGGAGTGCGCGACAGCGCAGTTTTCGGCGGTGATTGCGTATTCGATTCCCTGTCCCACAAGAGTCTCCGCATCCACGCCTTTCTTCAAATTATCCAAGTCCCATCGTCGGTCGAGTGTGCGAACGGCAACATAGACTGCGCCCGCTGTGGCGATGTATGCGGCGGTGCCCCAAAAGGGACCGACCCATTTTTCGACCAAGTAGAATAGGGGGGCGATGCCGAGGCCCATGACGATCCCGGCTCCAGCCATTCCCAGCATGGATAACCGGGCCATTTTTCCTCGAACGAAAGAGCCCGCGTTCCGTCTCATCGGGTCGTTCCAGCATCTTGCCGCATGGCGGTAGTGTCCCGAATGCCCGGCAAGCTAACCGTGGGTGGCCATTCGGCAGTCCGCAGTTTCCGCTCGATTGCTCCCGCCACGCGCTCGGCGGCTCCGCTCAGGGTTGCGTCATCGAGATGCGCGTAACGGTTGATGGTAGTGGCTCGGCGGTGGCCGAGGAGGGGTCTTGTCATGTGCATCGCTCTCGCCTTTCATGATCGCATGTGAAGCGTGACTATGGCGCAAATCGTGCAGCCGCGCATCCGCCACGATGCCCGCCGTCTTGCTGTCCGCAAGGGCCGGCCTGTTCGACTTGACCTCGCACCACCCGACGCATCGCTTCAGGAGTCCAGGGTCGATTCGACGAACAACTCCTCCACCGTCACGGCCTTGTCCATCAGCGCCTGGTCCTGGGAGTAGCCCATGAAGCGCTCCAGGTTGGCGCGGTTGCGCTTGAGCCCGTAGGGCCAGTAGTCCTCGCCCAGCGTCTCCCTCTCTTCTTCGTAAAGGTGCCGGGTCCAGGCCAGGCTGGACCAGTTGGGGTCCGCATAGTACTCACGGCACGCCACCTTGGCCTTTTCGAAGGCGTCCATGACGCTCTCCACGGCGAAGGGATGCTTCTCCAGCACCTCGTTCTTGAAGGCCACCACGTGCATGATGGGATAGAAGCCGTTCTTGCGGAAGTATTTGAGCTCCTCGCCACGGGCGTCGCGGAACAGCCGCCGAATCTTGTCGGAGCCGTTCACCACCTCGTCCGGAGGATGAGGCATCATCAGGGCGTCGATCTCGCCGCGCTCCAGCATGGCGCCGATGCTCTCGCCCTTTTCGAGGTAACGGATGCTCACCCCTTCCGCCTTGATGGGCAGGGCCTCGGGCCGGTCGATGACCCAGTTGATCTCGCGCCAGGGCACGTCGTATTCCGACTGCAGGTCCCCTTTGGCGAGCACCGACAGGGTGGTCTGGAAGGTGCTGAGCCCCACGTTTCTGCCGATGAGGTCCCTGGGCGACTCGATGCCGGCGTCGACGTTGACCCACATCTGCGACAGGCTGAACAGGCGGCGCGGGAACACCGGAATGGCCTTGATGGGCATGCCGCGGCTCTGGGAGATCAGGTAGGACGACAACGAAAGCTCGGCAATGTCGAACTCGCCGTCCCGGAGCATGCGCTCGTGGCGGCGGTCACCGTGCCTGAGCGGATGTGACTGGCCTACCTCCAGCACCTCCAGGTCCAATCCTTCCGCGGTCACGCTTCCGTCGAACAGCGGCACGTGCCTGTCATAGTGGGACAGGGCTATACTCAATTTGGGATCCGCCATGATGTCACTCCCTTCCTTACGCCTGTTGCACCAAGGTTCAGATGAGGACTATACACTAAGCGTATTCAGCGGGCCAAACAGGACCGACGCCAACGGAGGGAAGAACATGGCCAGAATACGTTACATGGCCGCCATGAGCAGCGACCCGGACGCGCTGGCGGGCTTCTATACGACCTACCTCGAGATGAAGGAACTGGGACGCTCGCCGGAAGGCGACGTCTCCCTCACCGACGGCCTCTACAACCTCACCCTGTTCCGCAAGCGGCAGGCTCTCGGTGAATTCCACACGCGGCGCGGCCTGCACCACATCGGCCTGCAGGTGGAGAATCTCGGCGAGGTGCGGGCGCGCTATCAGAAGTTCAATCCCAGAGGGGTGGTGGTGACCGAGCCAAAGGACGTTCACCACGGCGCCATCCGCATCTTCGATCCGGAATGCAACCCGGTGACCCTCTCAGAGGGAAGCTTCGGGGTGGAGGAGGAGCGCGGATTCCCGCGCGTGGCCCACGTCGCCTTCAATGCCCTGGACCCGGAGATGATGCTCAACTTCTACGTCCAGGTGCTGGGGCTCCGGGAGGTGGAGAGCAGCTACGTCCGGCGGCGCGAGGGCAAGCTCAACCGCTTTTGCGGCGACGGCTCCACCAATCTCGCGATCCACCCGTTCTTCAGCTCCACCGAAGGCCACGAGCGCCGCTTCGGCGTGAACCACATGGGATTTCTGGTCAGCGATATGGCCAAGATGCTGGACGACCTGGGGGGTGTGGTGGCGGTCAAGGCCCGGCCGGCCAACCGCCCCTACGCGGAGTTCCGCTTCCGGGACCCCGAGGACAACGCCCTGGACCTGTCCCAGACCAAGGGCTGGGAGGTGGACGTCGACAAGTGGGAACGGGCCGCCTGAGGGCCGGTGCCGAAAGGATTGATACGCTGAACGTGAAGCACGGTTGAAACTCGGTTTTCGGAAGGGAGAACGACATGGCCATACAAGTCATGGATCTGATCGAAAAGGCCCACAAGGACAAGAAGCGCGAGGTGGTCATGAACACCAAGCGTTTCCACAGTTGGGTGCACGTCTATCGCGAGCCCGGCGACAGGGACGACATGCATTGCCACAACGCCGACCAGAGCTTCTACGTCATCGAAGGCGAGTGCACCATGCACTTTCCCGACGGCGGCGCGGCCGTCATGAAGCCCGGCATGGCAGCGCTCATTCACGGCGGGGACTTCTACCAGCTCGAAAACACCGGCGCCGGCCCGATGATCCTCATGGGCAACCGCTCGGGTCCGTCCGAGGACATCAAGCACATCAACTACGAGCTCCGGAAAGACCTCAAGGAGCTGCCCCGGGAAGACCGCGAGCGCATCGGCAAGGGCGGCCCGGTGTACGTTACCGAGGCTGGCTAGACGTGGCCTTCGACTATCTGCCTATTTTGGCGGAACACGCGGCCCCTAGGCCGCCGCGCAAGCTGTACCGCGCGCCCCGCATCGGGTGGCAGCCCCTCGGCCGACCGCTGAACGAGATGCGCGTGAGCCTCGTTACAAGCGCAGCCATCCGCCAAACCCGCCAGCGCGCCTTCACCGCGGGGGGCGACGCGAGCCACCGCCGCATCGCTGCGGATCCCGACATCGAGGTCACCGTCGACCATCACTCTCCCGTCGGCAGGGACGTGCGCAGGGATGCCGAAGTCGTCTTCCCCAGGCGGGCGTTGCAGGAGCTGGCGCGAAAGGGAGTCGTCGGTAGCGTGGCCCCGGCGCACTTCTCCATCTACGGCGGCATCGCCGACCACGCCGCCATCGCCGAACGGCTGGCCCCGGAGCTGGCGCGGAAGCTCGCGGCCATGCGCGTGGACCTCGCGTTGATGGTCCCCTATTGACCCTACTGTCACGAGACCGTGAGTCTCGTCGCCAACCTGGTGGAGGCCTCGGGCATACCGACGCTGCTGATCGGCACGGTGCGCGACATCGTGGAGCGGGTCAAGCCCCCGAGGGCCTTGTGCATCGACAACCCCGTGGGCCGCACCTTCGGACGACCACGAGCGAGCCGAAAGCAGGAGTCGCTGCTGGCCGACGCCCTGGGCCGCGCCCACGCGTTCAAGCGCAAAGGGCAGATCATCGACCTGCCGGGCAACTGGACCGAGCGGCCCGGCGCCTCGTGGCAGGACATGGTGCGACGAGAGATCCTGCGGCTCAAATGACCATAAGGGGACGGGCGGCCTTGAAACCCTCCCCTACAAGCTCCCAGGAGCAGCAGGCCTTCCAGGCAAGAGGCGCAATCATACTACCACTTTCGTGATTGCCGATGCCTAACCACGTCCCAAGGCCCCTCCAACCGAACCTGATTCTGGGGAAGATCAGTTGCCCTTCGTACCCTTGATCGAGTATAAATGGTTGCGGGGCGGACAGCCGTGATTAGATGTGCGACGTCAACTACGGGGGTTGTTGCTTGTACTCATCCCTACGAATACATGGTTACCGCGGTCTCGACTCGTTCAGGATGGAGGGACTCGGTCGTATCAACTTGCTTGTCGGGACAAACAATTCCGGCAAGACGTCGATTCTGGAGTGTATCGAGTTCCTGAGATCGGCGGGCAACCCTTACGTCTTTTCTTCCATAGTCAGCCGTCGTGGAGAATGGGGTTACTCCACCGACGAGAATAGTCCGCCCTCCATCGACATATCGCATCTGTTTGCGAACCACGATTTACGTGGTGAAGTCGTCATAGAAGCGGACCGCGCTGACAACGCCAGTTCCCATGACTGGAACGATAAGGTGACAGTTTGCGTTCAGCACCCTCGCGACGATGAATTGGGGCCCAAGGAACACGCTCTGCTGGAGGACGACGAACCACTCGTACTAACGGTAGATTGGTCAAACACCGAAGACAACTTCAAGACCGGGGTCACTTCCGAAGGTCTTATATCACTGCCTCGTCGGTTGCTTCAGCTACGAAACGGTTCCGCCCAAGGTGTACAGTTCATTCGATCCAATGGCATGACGGCGCTGGATACCATCCGGTTGTTCGACGACATCGTCCTGACGGAGAATGAAGAGCACGTCACACAAGCACTTCGCATCATCGAACCGACAATCGAGCGCATCGCTTCAGTCGGTGTTGAACGGCGGCTGTATCTCCGTGAAGGCCCGGGTGGAGTGTTCCTCAAGCTCAGCGATGTTGCGCAGCGTATCCCGATCGGCAGTACAGGAGATGGTATGTGGAGAATGCTCGGCCTTGCGCTTGCACTCGCCAATGCCAAGGGCGGAGTTCTTCTGGTCGATGAAATTGATACCGGCCTTCACTACTCTGTGATGGAAAATATGTGGCGAATGGTAAGCGAGCGAGCGGCCGCATTGGCCGTTCAGGTCTTCGCCACCACGCACAGCAGGGACTGCTATGAGAGTTTGGCAGCAATCTTGCAGCCCGGCTCGTTGCCGTCAGAAGTCACGATCCAGCGGATCGACCCACGCCGAGGCCAAGCCGTCAGGTTCTCCAACGACGACATAGTCGCTGCCGCCGAACGGGGCATAGAGGTAAGGTAGTCGCCTTCGATGATCTGCCCCAAGAAGTTGCTCGTGGAAGGCGACACGGACAAACGCGTCGTCCCTTTTCTCATGGAAGCCAACGGCGTCGTTTGGGAAGCCGCCAGCCAACCCGTCGTCTACATCGAACCGTATGGCGGGATCAACGATCTGTTGAAACCGGGTGTGATCGAATCTGAGCTAAAGGCTTCGGGGCTTGAAGCCTTGGGAGTAATGGTCGATGCAAATGGCAATGCACACAACCAATGGAAACGCATCAGAACCCGTTGCCACGATCAGTTCGATCTATTGCCCCAAGACATCCCAGCGGGCGGCTTGGACATTTCCCACTCCGACGGCCCGCGTTTCGGCGTTTGGATCATGCCCAACAACCAGTTCTCTGGAATGCTGGAAGACTTTTGATCCAACTGATTCCAGACGATTCCCAGCGCTTGTACGAGTTGGCCCAAAATTGTGTCTCCGAAGCCGCGCATCACGCCGCCCCATTCAAAGAGGTTCACAAGAAGAAGGCCGAGATTCACACTTGGCTAGCGTGGCAGGACGAACCAGGCCCGCAACTGCACGAAGCCGTACATCATCGAGTACTGGATCCGGAAAAGCCGGAATCACAATCGTTCGTCAACTGGTTTCGATCCCTCTTCGACGTGTAGGTGACGCCCGCGGAGTCCGGAACACGAAATGTGCCACATCCATATCGACGAAACGGATGAGAAGATACGCGAAGTAGAAGTGGACCCCAACCCTAAGACCAAACGCATCCAGGGTACCGCAATGGACGGCTGCCGCCCATTTGACGCCTGATAATAGAGCGTCGGTCCGATGAAATCAGACCGCGCACGGGGAATTGCCGACAATGTCAGGAATCCCCTACAGCCTCTGCACCGACGCGGAGTCCTTCACCGCCTCGTACGCCCGGAGCCCCACCGCCAGGTCCATGATCCCCAACCCCTGAAGCTTGAACAACGTGATCTCTTCCGGCGCGGTGCGACCGGGCACGTTTCCGAGGATCACGTCCCCCAGCTCGCACACGCCGTCCCAGGTGAGCGCGCCGTCCCGGACCGCCCGGAACACGTCGCTCTCGTTGGCCTGCACGGTTGCCTTCGAGGTGATGCAGACCCTGGCCGCACGGGTCATGGCGTCCCGGTCGAGCTCCTCGCGCACCCGGGTCTTGTCGCCGTTGGCGATGGATGTGACGTGCATGCCGGGACGGAGGCTGCGGCCTTCGAACACCGGGCTCTGGGCGTTGGTGGCGGTAATGACGATGTCCGATCCCTCCAGCGCGGCCTCGGCGCTGTCCGCGGCCGTGGCATCGAGATCGAGGTCCGTCCTGGCGCGGCCGGCGAATCGAAGACGGTGCGCCGGGGTGGGGCTGAAGACCGTGACCGCGTCGATGGGCCTCACCGCGCACACCGCCTGGAGCTGGGTGAAGGCGTGCTTCTCGCTGCCGATGACCGCCACCCGCCGGGCGTCCGGCGAGGCGAGGTGCTTGGCGCCGACGCCGCCCGCGGCGCCGGTTCGAAGCTCGTTGATGGAGCAGTCCTGGAACAGGATCAGCGGCTCACCGGTCTCGACGCTGTATAGAATCACGGTTTCGTGATGGATGGTGCGGTCCCGGTCAGTTTGCAGGTAGGCTCCCATGGCCCCCTTGAAGGAGCCCGGCAGCACGCCGAACAGCATCCGGTTGGTGTGATGGATGCGCCGGCGCGGCAGCACCACGGCGTTGCCGCGAGAGGTCTCCGCCAGGGCCTCCTCCACCGCCTCAATGGCCTGCGGCATGGGGATGATGGTCTCCACCCGCGTCTCTTTCAGGAATAGCATGGGTGCGCCTCCGGTTTGATCGGGTCGTGGCGAGTCGTTCGCCGGCCACGGGAACAGGCCCCGGAGCCCGTCCGGGGCAGTCTGCCATCCCTTGAACTGCCCGTCCAGGAACGCTATTCAACACGTTGGGCACTTGCCCTTCCCGGCTTAACGCCAATTCGGGCTATTGTCGCCGTCCGGTCCCGGACCGAGCCGGTGCGTTTTTCATCCAAACAGGAGGAATCCCATGCCTATCAACGGTACCAAGGTCATCGACCTAGACAGCCATCTGGTGGGAGACGTGGGCAACTGGAAACACTGCATCGAGGAGGAGTGGAGGGATCAGTTACCCCGCCCGCTTCCGACGAAACCCGACGAACGGCGCAAGACCCTGGTGGGCTCGCGCATCATGGTGGGCTCGGAGGTCACGCGGCAGAGCGGCGAGAAGCCCGAATGGCACAAGGCGGAAGACCTCGTGGCCGGAGGCCGGGTGCGGAACCTCGACAAGGACGGCATCGACGTGGCCGTGCTGTCGCCCAATTCGCCGGCCCTGGACCTGGTGTGGTTTCCCGAAGACCCCGAACTGGCGGCGGCCTATTGCCGCGCCCAGAACAACTACATGCAGCAGTACGCCGGTGAGTTTCCGGAACGCCTGCAATGGGCCGGCGTGGTCCCGTTGCAGGACATGGACCTGGCGGTGAAGGAACTGCATCGCATGGCGGAGATGGGCAACACCGCGCTCAACATGAAGGCGGTGCCGGTGGCGGGTCGGCAGTGGTGGGACCCCTACTACGACCCCATCTACGCCGAGCTGGAGAACCTGCACTGGCCCATCATCATCCACGACACGAAGCACGAGTCCATGGGCCAGGAACGGTTCGCGGACAACTTCTTCTTCTCCCACATGGTGGGGCGCGTCTTCGAGTCCATGGTGTGCATGATGACGTTCATCTGCGGCGGCGTGCTGGAGCGGTTTCCCAAACTGAACCTCGTGTGCCTGGAGACCGGCGCCTCGCAAATGCCGTGGTGGCTGGGGCGCATGGACGAGCACCACGAGAAGCTGCCCCACCTGGTGCCCTGGCTCAAGATGAAGCCGAGCGAATATTTCATGCGGCAGGTGTACGTCGGCTGCGAGCCCTTCGAGGACGAGCACTTCGAGGTGGCGGTGGAGATGCTCGGCGACGACAATCTGGTGCTGGCCACGGACACGCCGCATTGGGACTCGTCACCGCCGGGTGAGGTGACCCGGCCCATCCTCGAGAGCAACAAGCTGACCGAAGAGAACAAGCGCAAGATCCTGGGCGAGAACGCGGCCGGGATACTGAACTAGCGTCCTTCGACTTCGCTTCGCTACGCTCAGGACGAACGGTGCTGTGAAAGGCACTGTCTCCGTTCGTCCTGAGCGTAGCGTCAGCGAAGTCGAAGGACGCACACCCTGAAGCAAACGAACCGGAGGTGAACCCTTGTCCTATCAAACAGTCGGAAAGCCCATGCCCCGCATCGAGGGCGCGGAAAAAGTAACCGGCGCCACGCGCTACGCCGCGGACCTGCCGATACCCGAATCCCTGTACGCCAAGATCCTTCGCAGCCCGCTGGCCCACGCGCGTATTCGCAAGATCGATACCGCCGCAGCCAAGGCGCTGCCGGGCGTCCACGCCGTTCTCACCGGAGCCGACCTGCCGGAGGTGTACGTCGGACTGCGCATGAAGGACATGCCGGTGCTGGCGACGGACAAGGTCCGGTTCGTGGGCGACCCGGTGGCCGCGGTGGCCGCGGACACGCCCGAAATCGCCGACGCGGCGTTGCGCCTCATCGAGGTGGACTACGAGGAGCTTCCCACTGTCTACGACCCGCTGGAGGCGGTGAAGACCGGCACCGAGGCGCTGCACGACGCGCCGCGGGACTACAAGAACGCCCCGCCGCTGGCGGAGGGCGTCGACCCCGACCTCCCCAACATCCAGTCCCACAGCGTGTGGGGGAACGGCGACGTCGAGGATGGCTTCAAGAATGCCGACCGGGTGTTCGAGAGCACCTTCTCCACGCAATTGGCCCACCACGGCTACCTGGAGCCCCACGCCTGCACCGTGGCGGTGGACGCTTCCGGCAACGTAGAGGTGTGGGCCTCCAACAAGGGGCCGTTCGCGCTCAAGAACCGGCTCGCCCAGGACCTCGGCATCGAGCCCGAGAAGGTCAACGTCCACATCCTTTCGGTGGGCGGCGACTTCGGCGGCAAGGCTTCCATGATCGACACGCCGGTGTGCTACTTCCTGGCCAAGGAGACGGGCCGGCCGGTGCGCCTAGTCCTCACCTACACCGAGGAGATCGCCACCGCGGCCCACCGCCATCCGGCCGTGGTGACGCTGCGGGCCGGGGTCAAGAACGACGGCACCCTCACGGCCATCGACGGCAAGGTCACGTTCGCCGGCGGCGCCTATGCCGCGTGGAAGGCCAACCCCGAGATCACGGTGCTGGGCGCAAAGCGGCTGGCCAGCTACTACCGGGTGCCGGCCATTCGCATCGAGACCGTCTGCGCCTACACCAATCAGGTCCCGTGCACCCAGACCCGCACCCCGGGGAGCCCGCAGATCGTCTTCGCCGTGGAGTCGCTGATGGGCCACATGGCCAGGGAGATGGGCATCGATCCCGTGGACTTCCGGCTGCACAACCTGCTGGACCCCGGGGACACCTCGCCGCTGGGGGCCAAGTGGAACGACATCCTCGCCAAGGAGACCCTGGAAAAGGCCGTGGAAGCATCCGGCTGGCGCCAGGGCCGCCCAGGACCCAACCGCGGCCGGGGCATCGCGCTCTACGAGCGCGGCGCCGGCGGCGGCAATGCCAACGCCGGCATCGATCTGGATGAAGACGGCACGGTGACGGTGCTCGTGGGTGTGCCGGACGTCGGACCCGGGATCCACACCGCCATCGTACAGATCGTCAGCGAGACCCTGGACACCGCGCCCGAGACCATTCGCATTCGGGTCGAGGACACCGACAACTCCCCCTGGGATCCCGGCACCGGCGGCAGCAAGTCCACCAACACCACAGGACACGCGGCCTACAAGGCCGCCCGGGAGGTCCACGAGAAGCTGGTGGAGTGCGCCGCCCGGAAGCTCGGCTGCCAGCCCGACCAGGTGGGCCGGGTGGACGGGCGCTTTGCCGCCCCCGAGGGCGGTGAACTGTCGTTCGCGGAGGTGGCCCAAGCCGCCATCGCCGAAGCCGGCGGCTCGTTCCACCACGATACCGTCTTCGCACCCGAAGGCCAGCCGCCCATCACGTCGTTCGCGGCGCAGATCGCGGAGGTCGAGGTGGATCCGGAAACCGGCCAGGTAAAGGTCACCCGCATGACCACCGCCCACGACTCCGGCCGGATCCTGAACCACCTGACCTACCAGGGCCAGATCGACGGCGGAGTGGTCAACGGCATGGGCTTCGCGCTGATGGAAGACAACCCCATGTCCGACGGCAAGATCACCACCCTGAACCTCGGCGACTTCAAGCTACCCTGCGCCAAGGACATCCCCAAACTCGACACCGTGTTCGTCGAGCAGGGCGAGGGCCCGGTTCCCTTCCAGGGCAAGGCCATCGGCGAACTCCCCAACGTCCCCACCGCCGCCGCCATCGCCAATGCCGTGGCCGACGCCGTAGGCGCCCGCGTCTACGACCTGCCGCTCACCGCGGAGAAGGTGTACGCGGCGTTGCACGAATCCTAGAGCGCGCGAAGGTGGGATCCTGCGGCCCGGCGGCCGCTGGGTCCCACCTTGTATACATATCTTCCGTATCCCGTAGGTCGGATTAGCGAAGCGTAATCCGACACCGCGCGGCAATACTACCGTCAGGTCGAACCGTTTCCGCAGCTACCGAGAGGGTCCGCATGACCAAGACCAGTGTTGAGATCGATGAAAATCTGGTGGAACAGGCGCGCCGCGTGCTCGGAACGTCGTCCATTGAAGAGACCATCGACGCCGCGCTGCGTGAAGTCCTGCGCGGTGACGCCCGCCGACAGGAAATCATGGCACTTGCGGAAATGGACGGACTGGACCTCGCCAACGAGGACGTCATCGCGAAAGCCTGGCGTTTGTGAGCTCTTTCCAGGGACGCCTGAAAAGCCGGAGTTGACTTCCACATCCCTTATGGTAACGTGTTCGTTACCAATGCCTCATGACTCAAATCAGAGAGTACATCGACGCCGGAGGGCGCAGCCGTTACGCCGAATGGTTCAACGGCCTCGACCCGCGCGCGGCCGCCAAAGCCGCCACCGTGTTGGTCCGGATGGAGCAAGGAAACTTCTCCAATGTAAAAGGCGTTGGAGCCGGAATCTTCGAATGCCGCATCAACTTCGGTCCGGGCTATCGAATTTATTTCGGCGAAGACGGAAATGAATGGGTCATCCTGCTTGGCGGCGGAACCAAACAGCGTCAGAGAAGGGATATCGAGGATGCTCGACGGCTGTGGCAAGAGTACAAGAAGCGCAAACCACAGGAGGAGTAGATGGTTCTGACACGAGACTTCAAGGAAACCATCCGGGAGCGCGTTGACCGCGAGCCTGCCTTTCGCGAGGCCCTGCTCACGGAAGGGATCGAATGCCTGCTCGCCGGCGACGTGGACACCGGCAGCGCAGTGTTGCGCGACTACATCAATGCCACCATCGGATTTCAGGAACTCGGCGGGCTGACGGACAAATCACCGAAAAGCCTCATGCGCATGTTGGGTCCTGGAGGCAATCCCCAAGCACGCAACCTGTTCGAGATCATAGGGCAGCTTCAGAAGCGTGAAGGACTGCAGCTCAGGGTTCAAGTGGTCAGATGAACGGCCCAGGCCTCCCAAAAAGATGTGCGGTGGTCAAGGCTGGCCTTGTCCATACACCGATCGCGGTCAGCACGGTCGCTCTCGAACGCTAACCCGGCCCCTTGTCAGCCCACACTCGCTCGGAGGTGCGCCTCGTCGTCTGCGTCCGGCACGCGGACGTGTCAACGAAAACCTCGTCACTGTTCGGATGGCTCATAGGCGGCCACGAGATAGGCATCATGACGGCGGGCGACATCACCGCGCCCGGAATGGAACCGCCCGGCTGCGGCGATCGCGCGCTGGGCCCTACCGCCGCCCAGCCCCTGCTCGGTCTGTGCGAGGATGTTTTCCACTCCGTCACGCACAAGCTGAGAGACCGACGAACCCCGCTCGGCGGCCAGCGCTCGCAGTCGAAACAGTTGCTGTTCCGTCAACTGCACTTGGGTACGAATCATACCTGCATGATGGCATCACTATGACCCAATGCCAACATGACAGATGCGGGCTGACACGGGTTCGCCAGAGCAGTGCAGGTCAGGTCAGATTGGCCAGAATAACGTCATCAGCCTGGGTCAGATCAACAGCCTTCCGGAACGGCTGCGGCCAGTCGATGCCGGTGGGCCAGTACACTTCCACCGTGTTGCCGTCGGGGTCGGCGAAATAGATGCCGACGGCGTTGCCGTGGCTGGCGATGCGCTCGATGGGGACGCCGCGCTCCAGGAAGTCACGGTGGAACGCTTTCAACTCGGCCAGGGTCTCGCATCGGAAGGATATCTGCTGGATCAGGTTCCCGCCGTCTTCCCGGCCCGGGCGCAACTGGAGCTCGTGGTGCTCCTGATGGCGCTCCTGGGCGGTCATGAAGACCGTGCCGGTGTCGCTTTCGTCGCTGACGGTGAGCCCCAGCACGTCCCGGTAGAAGGCCTTGGACCGCTGGATGTCGTGGACCGTCAGGCCTATATGACCCAATGAAGAGACCTTCGGCATGATGATGTTCCTCCTCCCGTCGGCTCCTGCTCCCGGCCGCCCTCCTCAGCCGTTGTAGAACCGCTCGGCGTTGGCGTAGAGCACCTTGTGCTTGTGGGCTTCCGCGAGGTCCTCCCGGGCGTTCAACTCGTCGATGTCGCCGTAGAACTCGCCCTTGTGGCGCTCGTGGGGATAGTCCGAGGCAAAGAAGATCCGGTCCTCGCCCACGAGTTGCAGCGCGGCGGGCAGGGTCTTCTCCTCCACCTCGCAACTGACGTAGATGTTTCCGGAACGCACGTACTCGCTGGGGCGTTTGGTCAACATGGGGCACCAGCGCTTGCCGCGCCGCTCGTAGTTCTCGTCCATGCGGTCCATCATGTAGGGGACCCAGCCGGCGCCGGCCTCCAGAAAGGCGAAGCGGAGGTCGGGAAAGCGTTCGAAGACGCCCTCCGTCATCATGTCGGTGAACTGGATGAGCTGCGACACCGGGTGCTCCAGCGTGATGGTCTTGAAGAGGTTGTCCGAGTTGTCGATGCCGATGTGCTGGCTCACGGCGCCGTGGATGGCCAGGCAGCATCCGAGCCGCTGGGCCTCCTCGTAGAGCGGGTCATAGTCGCGGTGGCCGTAATGCTTGCCGGAGGCCGTCACCGACGGCAGCATCGCCCCCGGCATGCCCAGCTCCGTCACCGCGGCGCGCAGTTCCGTAACCGCCTCGGGCAGGTTCTGGACCGGCAGCAACGCCACCGCCCGCAGGCGCTCGCTGGCCTGCATGAACTTGGAATGGATCCAGCGATTATAGGCCCGCGAGATGACCGCGGCATAGTCGCGGTCCTGGATCAGGCCCACGGTCAGGCCCACCGACGGATACAGGTAGGAGGTCTCGATGCCGCAGCGGTCGAGAAACTCCAGCCATCGGTCGGCATCCGGATCGTCCTCGTCGGTGAGGCGCGAGAAGCCCCGGACGAAGCCGTCCACGCTGGGGAACAAGGAGTAGACGGTCCAGGGCAGGCGGTCGTACGGCGGCTCCAGGAACTCCTTGATCTCCCCGGGATGCTCCATTACGTGACCGTCGGCATCGATGGCGCGGTATTTCGTCACCTTCCGTTTCCTCCTTCGGTAGTGGCTGCCGCTTCGGGCTTGCGCTCATCCTATTACCCCGCCTGAACCTTGACAAGGACCGGCTCATATGGGCATGTTGGGGCGGGTTTCGGACCCCCCTGGTGGGATAGACCCCTGATTCCCACAGCCACCAAAGGAGGTTTCTTACATGGCACCACGGTACGCATCCAAGCTCACGTACGGCAACGAGATATCGGATTGGCAGGAACGACTGAACACGGAGCGCATGCGCCGGGAGCGCGCCGAGCGGGCCAAGCGGATCATGCGCGAGCACGGCATTCCGGTGCTGCTGGAAGCCAACTCGGCGAACATCCGCTACCTCACCGGCCTCAAGGGCTTCAACTACCCCATGTGCCGCTACACCCTGTTCTTCGCCGACCACGACCCGATCATGTACGAGCACAGCGGCCACTTCCACCAGATGCCGGACCAGGCGCCCTGGATCAAGGAATGGCGCCCGGCACGGGCATGGCTCACCGCCGCCTGCGGCATCGAGGCCGCCAAGGACGAGGCCCGGCAGTTCGCCGCCGACATCCACGACGAGCTCAAGAGCCGGGGGTTGCTGGACGAGAAGATCGGCTTCAGCGCCTTCGACGGCATCGCCCGCGAAGCGCTTACCAACGCCGGCGTCAAGAATCTCGTGGACTTCAGCATGGTCATGAAGGAGATCCGCAAGATCAAGACATACGACGAGATTGAATGCCTCAAGACCGCGGCGGCCATCGTGGAAGGCGTCTGGTACCGGATCTGGGAGACCGCCAAGCCGGGCGTCCGGGATACGGACCTCTCGGGCGTCGCCACCAAGGCCGGCTACGACATGGGCGCGGAGTCGGCTCCGCCCGGAGGCTGGCGCTCCGGTCCCACCACCTTCGACCGCGGCTTCCATCAGTCCAGCCGGCTCCTGCAGACGGGCGATCTCCTGTACGGCTCACTCTGCGGCCTGACCTACCAGGGTTACGCCACCTGCACCTACCGGACCTTCATCGTCGGCAGGAAACCCAACGCCAAGGAGCAGGACTGGTACAAGCGCGTGCGGGACAGCATCGACGGCGTCATCGACGCCATCAAGCCGGGCAACACCACCGCCGACGCCGCCAAGTATTTTCCGCCGGCGACGAGCTGGGGCTACGAGGAAGAGTGCGAGGTGCTGGCCAGCGAGATCGCCCACGGCATCGGCCTCACCCAGGGAAGCACCAACTACGACATCCCCATCATCAACCGGCAGTGGTCCCTCAAGTACCCGCAGGAGTTCGAGGAGGGCATGACCATCGCCATCGAGAGCCGCGAGGGTGAGACCCGCGTGGGCGGCGTGCGGCTGGAGAACATGGTGGTGGTGACCAAGGACGGCGCCGAGATCATGGACCACTTCCCACGGGAAGAGATTCTGGTGGCGCCGCGCTAGGGGGATGGCGTCCTTCGACTTCGCTCCGCTACGCTCAGGACGAACGGTAGAATGTCCTTCAGCCGTTAGCACGAACGGGAAAATGCCCCTCAACCGTTCGTCCTGAGCGTAGCGGAGCGCCAGCGGAGCGAAGTCGAAGGACCCGGTCCCAAGCGATCAGAGACTCACGAAAGGAGATACCGATGCATGATTCACTCCGCTTCTACGTGGCGTTCAACGGCGGGCTCACCGTCTACGAGGACCGTGGCGGTGGGTTGGAGGTGTGCGGCGAGCATTTCCCCGGACAGACTGTGGACGGCTTGGCAGTCTGCAAGACCCGGCCCGAGCGCGTCTTCGCCGCCGTGCCCTTCGACGGCGGCTACCGCACGGACGACGGCGGCAAGAGCTGGAAGAAGGTCTTCGAAGGCGACACCCGCTGCTTCGCGGTGGATCCTCACGACGACCGCGTGGTCTATGCCGGACTCGGGCCCGTGCAGCTCATGCGCAGCGAGGACGGCGGGGACACGTGGGAGAACCTGGAAAGCCTGCAACAGATGCCCGAGGAGGTCCAGAACCAATGGTGCGTCCCGGGACCGTACGTCGGCGTGCAGTTCCCGCACATCTGCAACATCTTCATCCATCCGGACGACACCGATCTCATACTGATGCCGCTGGAGCACGGCGGCGTGGTACGCACCGAGGATCGCGGCAAGACCTGGGAAGACGCCAGCACGGGCATCGACTACCTCGACATGCACCAACTCTGCAACTATCCGGGCAGCAAGGACCGCTACTACGTGTCGTGCGCCCGGGGTTTCTTCCGCAGCGACGACCGCGGACGCCAGTGGCGCCGGATCGAGGATGGCATGCCGTGGGGCTACACCGAGAAGTACAGCTACACCCACGACTGGTTCTTCCTGCCGGGCGGACGGATGATGGTGTGCGGCGGGCGCGGCTCCCCAGGAGTCTGGCGCAGCGAGAGCACCAACCCCCACGGCGTGATCATGCTGAGCGATGACGAGGGCGCAACCTGGCGCAACGCCACCAACGGCATGGCCGAGATGATGCCGTACATGCCATGGACACTGCAGCGCCACCCCGAAGACCCGGATACGGTCTTCGCCGCCATGGGGGACGGCTCCCGTGGCTTCGGGTTCGATCCCAAGGCTCGAGGCATGGGCGCCCTCTACGTCACCCGCGACCGCGGCGACTCCTGGGAACCGGTGCTGCCGGAGCTTCCGTCCGTGCTGACCGCCTGCGTGACGGCCCAGTAACCGGTCTTTCTCTGACGATGGCCTCCGACCCCCTCTCCCTCCGGGAGAGGGTTGGGGTGAGGGTATCCGTTGCAAGCAGGCCGTTGAATAGGGAAAGAATAGGCGGGACAGGGTTGTTGTGGGCCCTCACCCGGCCTTCGGCCACCCTCTCCCAGGGGGAGAGGGGTTGGGTTTGGGACGGATCGAACCGGCCTTCAGCCATCCTCTCCCAGAGGGAGAGGGGTTGGGTTTGGGACGGATCGAACCGGCCTTCGGCCACCCTCTCCCAAAGGGAGAGGGATCTGTATCGTAGCGACACGTCCGACCATGAAAAAACTCGAACTCAGCCTGATCTCCGGCACATACGAACGCGTTGCCGCGCTCCTCGACGGCACCATCCCGGTGGAGGGGGTGGACCTCGTATGGAGCCACTCGCACCCGTCCGAAACCTTCTGGCGCCAGCTCAAGTTCGGCGAGTTCGACGTGGCCGAGATGTCCATGTCCTCCCTGCTCATCGCCAAGTCCCGGGGCCACGACATGGTGGCCATCCCCGTGTTCCCGTCCCGGCGCTTCATGCACATGGCGCTGTACGTCCACACGGATTCCGGCATCGGGGATGCCGGGGAGCTGGCGGGCAAACGCATCGGCGTGGGCGAGTACCAGCAGACCGCGGCGCTGTGGACCCGTGGCACCCTGGAGCACGACTTCGGCGTGTCCCAGTTCGGCGTCGACTGGTACATGGAGCGTAGCGAGGAGCTGAGCCACGGCGGCGCCACCGGCTTCACGCCGCCGGAGGGGATCAAGTTTCACCGGATCCCGAAAGACAAGAGCCTTGTCTCCATGCTGGTCGACCGCGAACTCGACGCGGCCATGGTGTTGAGCGCCTTCCACGCCGAGCGCAACGTCATTGACCGGTCCACCCACGACCGCCGGGAGGGAGACGCCGACGCGGTGCGACAGCTTTTCCCGGACATGCTGGCGGAAGGCCGGCGCTACGTGCAGGCCCACGGGTTCGTCCCCATCAACCACTGCTACGTGATCCGCGGGGACGTCCACGAGAAGCACCCCTGGCTCGCCTTCAACCTGTTCGCGGCCTTCGCCAAGGCCAAGGAGCACTGGTACGAGCGGCTGCGGGACGCCATTCCGTCGGACCTCTTCTTCGGCCCGGCGTACCTGGAACAGACCCGCTCCATCGTCGGCCAGGACCCCTTCCCCTACGGCCTCAAGGACAACGCCGCCATGCTCCGGACCCTCATCGACTACTCCTTCGAGCAGAAGCTCACCCCGCGCAAGCTCGGGCTGGAAGAGGTCTTCGCCCCCAGCACCCTGGACCTCTAGTGTCCTGTCCGGTTAATTCGGATGGTAAGATGCGCAGGATTTTTCGTCGTCGGCAATGCGCGATGACGTGTAGGGGCGACCGGCGGTCGCCCCCGTGGCGGGCACCACGCGAGGAAGAGCAACGCAGCCGACGGCGAAAAAGACCAGCAGATTATCATGCGAATTAGCCGGACAGGACACTAGAGGGCTGTGTCAAAACCCTAACTTCGGGGCACGAAAGGCCAATCCGTCATTCCCGTCCCCCTCCGTCATTCCCGCGAAAGCGGGAATCCAGGGGTCCTGGAGGGGTCCCTACGCGGCGTTTCCCCACTCCACCCCGCCTGGATTCCCGCTTTCGCGGGAATGCCGATTTCGGGGGCCGTTGCCTCTCTCGGATGGCGTTTTTACACAGCCTGCTAGGCCGAACGGGAGACTCTCCCACCCGGAACCCAAACGGTTCACGCCATGCAACCGCTTGGCCCGGCGACCCCGTAGGGCTACTATCCTCTCATGGACACGGCAATTTTCGGCAATACGGGTGAGAAGCTGTCGCGCATCGGGCTCGGCTGTTTCTCCATGTCCGGGGCGTACGGTGCCGGCGACGATGGGGAGTCCATCGCCACCATTCACCGCGCCATCGATCTCGGCGTCACGCTGCTGGATACCTCCGCCAGCTATGGCCAGGGGCATAACCACCGGCTCATCGGCGAGGCGCTGAAGGGCGGGAAGCGCGAGAAGGTCTTCATCCACTCCAAGACCGGCACCGTCCGCGCGAACGACGGCTCGTCGGTAGCGCAGGGCAGCGGCACACCGGACCGGCTGCGCCTGATCTGTGAAACCAGCCTCAAGAATCTCGGCATCGAGGCGCTGGATGCGTTCTGCCTGTCGCGGGTCGATCCCACCGTGCCGATCGAGGAGTCGGTGGGCGCCATGGCCAGGCTCGTGGAGCAGGGCAAGACCCGCTTCATCGGCCTCTCGGAAGCCGCGCCCGGGACCCTGCGCCGGGCGATGAAGGCCCATCCGCTGGTATCGCTGCAGTACGAGTTCTCGCTCTGGACCCGGGACGTCGAAGGCGGGCACCTCGAGGCGTGCGACGAGCTGGGCCTCGGGCTGATGGCCTATGCACCGCTCGGCTACGGGTTTCTGGCCGGTACCGTCGGCGGACGCGACGGGCTGCCGGAGGGCGACCTGCGGCACAAGTTCCCACGCTTTTCGGACGAGAACGCCGCCGCCAACCGCGAACGCGTGGCGGCGATCCGGAAGGTCGCCGACGCGCACGGAGCGACTCCGGCGCAGATCGCCATCGCCTGGGTGCTGGCCCAGGGCGGCAACGTGTTCCCCATTCCCGGTTGCAAGCGGCGCACCCACCTCGAAGAGAACCTCAAGGCCATCGACATCGCGCTCACGGCGGAGGACCTCGCCGCGCTGGATGCGGCGTTCCCGCCGGGCGCGGCGTCGGGCGACCGCTATCCGCCCGACGGCATGGCGCGGGTCAATCTGTAGGAGCCTATCCCGAGCGGGGCAGTGGGCACGGGCACGGGCGGGTTTGAAACCCGCCCCTACATCGGATGCCGCATGCGAAGGCCTTCGAGCCCGATGAGCCAGTGTGGGAACGGGTTTGAAACCCGCCCCCTACGTCGGATGTCGCATACGAAGGCCTTCGAGCCCGATGAGCCAGTGTAGGAACGGGTTTCAAACCCGCCCCCTACGTCGGATGTCGCATACGAAGGTCTTCGAGCCCGATGAGCCAGTGTAGGAACGGGTTTGAAACCTGCCCCCTACGTCGGATGTCGCATACGAAGGTCTTCGAGCCCGATAAGCCAGTGTAGGAACGGGTTTCAAACCCGCCCCCTACGTCGGATGTCGCATACGAAGGTCTTCGAGCCCGATGAGCCAGTGTAGGAACGGGTTTCAAACCCGCCCCCTACGTCGGATGTCGCATACGAAGGTCTTCGAGCCCGATGGGCCAGTGTAGGAACGGGTTTCAAACCCGCCCCCTACGTCGGATGTCGCATACGAAGGTCTTCGAGCCCGATGAGCCAGTGTAGGAACAGGTTTGAAACCCGCCCCCTACGTCGGATGTCGCATACGAAGGTCTTCGAGCCCGATAAGCCAGTGTAGGAACGGGTTTCAAACCCGCCCCCTACGTCGGATGTTGCATACGAAGGCCTTCGAGCCCGATGAGCCAGTGTAGGGGCGGGTTTCAAACCCGCCCCTACATCGGATGTCGCATACGAAGGCCTTCGAGGCCGGATGAACCAGTGTAGGAACGGGTTTGAAACCTGCCCCCTACGTCGGATGTCGCATACGAAGGTCTTCGAGCCCGATAAGCCAGTGTAGGAACGGGTTTGAAACCCGCCCCCTACGTCGGATGTCGCATACGAAGGTCTTCGAGCCCGATGAGCCAGCGTAGGAACGGGTTTGAAACCCGCCCCCTACGTCGGATGTCGCATACGAAGGTCTTTGAGCCCGATGAGCCAGTGTAGGGGCGGGTTTCAAACCCGCCCGTGCCCGGACCGCGATGTCGGCCGACACAAGTGCCTATCGGAAAGCGGGCATGACTTCCCGGGCGAAGAGGCGCATGGACTTCTTCACCTCTTCGTGCGGGAGGCCGCCGAAGTTGAAGTTGTGGGTCACGGTGTCGAAGTGGTAGTGGCGTCGGGCGTTGTTGATGATCTTGATGCACTGCTCCGGGGTACCGTAGAGGTTGCGGCCCGTCTCAAGCATCTCCTCCCAGGGGTACACGTAACCCGCAGGCAGCGGCGCCTTGCGCTGGATCCGCGAGATGTCCTCGTAGCGTGATATCGCCTTCTCTCCGATCTCTCGGGCGGTCGCGGCGTTCTCGTGAACATAGGTGCGGAGGTGGTACTGGCAGTGGTAGTCCGCGGGATCGCGGCCCGTGGCCACGAGCCCTTTCCGCCAAGCCTCCACACCCGCGCGGACCTTGTCCGGCGGATGGGGATGGCCCACGGTCATGATGTGGTAGCCCTTGCGGCCGGCCCACCCCAGTCCCTCGGGCGAGGTGCCTGCCACCCACATCACCGGCAACGGCTGCTGCACCGGCCGCGGGTAGAGCGTTATCTCCTCGAACTTCCAGAACTCCCCCTCGTGGCTGAAGCGCTCCTGCGTCCACGCCTTGACGATGACATCGTGCGCCTCCTGATACCGCGCGCGTCCTTCTGCTTGCGGCGTCTCGAAAACACGGTAGTCCAGCGCCGTGTTGCCGAGCCCGATGCCGAACTCCAGCCGTCCGCCGGATACGGCATCCACCATGGCGTAGTCCTCGGCCACCTGCAGGGGGTGCCGCACGCTCAGAATGGCGATACAGGGACCCAAACGGATTCTGGACGTCCTGGCTGCGGCCGCGGCGAGCATCACCGCCGGGTTGGCGATGAGGCCGCCATAACCCAGGAAGTGGTGCTCGTTGAACATGAAGCACTCGAACCCCAGCTCCTCGGCCAACTCGATCTGTTCCAGCATTTGCCGGTAGTAGACCTCGTAGGGCGGGTCGAGGTCCGGGTAGTAGGTCGAAAGGATATTTACGTAGAATCTCATTGGCCGGCTTCCCTTCGGGCTCGACAAAGCCCTACCATCCCGCCCTCACGCCTGAAACTCCAGCGAACCGAAGCAGGCAATGCATATTCGCCCATCACATGGGCGAATATCGCTCACGGCGTGGGCGATTTCCACCGGGACGGCGCTAACCCCGAAACTCCGGCATCACTTCCCTGGCCAGCGTCTCCACCGTCTCTTCGTACACGCTCCGGGCGGGAGTCAGCATCACGCGCTTGACGCCGGCTTCCGCCAACTCCTCCAGCCGCGCGATACACTCCTTCGCCGTGCCGGCAATCGCGAAGCGCCGCACGAGATAGTCGGTGATCAACGCGGGGTCGGACCGTTCTTCCATGGGCTTGGACTGGTCGAAGGCGTCCATGAACTTCTTAACGGCGGCAAGCTCCTCCTCGGGCACGGTTTCCACGGTGGCCTGGAAATTGTGGTGTGCCCGGTTGGCCAGGCGGCGGCGCACAATCTGGCGGGCCTCGTCCCCGTCTTCCTTGATGCACACCATGCCGGCGGCCAGAGTGGTGATCTCGTCCGGCGAGCGCCCGGCCTCGGCTGCGCCCTCCGCGATGCGCGCCAGCGCCCAACCCACGGCACGGGGCTCCACTCCGCTTCCCAGAAACACGCCGTCGGCCACCCGCCCCGCCAGCCGCAGGCCTCGCGGGCCTTCCATGGACAGGTACACCGGCGCCGGCACCAGCCGGTAGTTCACCCGTACGCGGCTGGTGGGGGTCTCCAGCACGCCGCCCTGCAGCAGCATGCGGATGGTGCGGATGCCCGCCTCGAACTCCTTCAACCGCGTGGCCTCCCGGCCCATGGCATACACCGGGCCGTCGCCGGTGCCGAGTCCGAGCACCGCCCGGCCGTCGGAGATCTCGCTCAAGGTCGCGGCCGAGCCGGCCAGCACCGTGGGCTCCTGGTAGACCATGTTGGTCACGGCCGTGCCGAGCTTTATACGGCTCGTGGCCACGGCGCAGCAGGCCAGAACCTGGAAAGGCTCAGGGGTGCTGAGCTGGCTGGAGCCGAGATACACGCCTTCGAAGCCGAGTTGCTCCGCTCGCACCACCCGTTCCCGGATCCGGGACACTTCCTTCATGCCGCCGTTGGGACTGTGAACACTGAATTCCAGATGCACGTAAGACCTCCCTATGCGCCGGGGTTGAAGCTTGCAGTTTCAATCCGACTTTGAAAAGCTGCCTCGAACTCGGCGGGCCGTGGCCGCCCGTGGTCCGCTACCGCATGTGCACCGCATCATATCGGCTGCACGGGGCCTATGCAAAAACGAGAGTGTTAATGGGCAGTAGGCCTGAAGGCAGCGATTGTGGGGCTCCGGAGGCAAGGCACGAATACAACGATGCCGCCGTCACGCTTCCCCGCGCAGGACGGCGGCGGTGGTCGCCCGCGTCGCGGCGGTATAGCCGTTTGCCGTGACGGTCAGATGGTCGCGAAGGACGTCGTGGAACGCCGGCAGCTTGTGGAACGGCACGGCCGGATAGGTGTGGTGCTCGACATGGTAGGGCATGTTCCAGGCGATAAAGCGCACCAGCGGAGTGGTGAGAATCGTGCGCGTGTTCTCGAACATGTTGGGTACATGCGGGCAGCCGGTGTGCTCGGCGAGCAGATAGATGCGCAGGAAGGGCTGGCCCAGAAGCGCCGGCAGGAGCCAGAGCCACAACAGGGCGGCGGTGCCGAAGAGGATCGAAACCACCGCCGCGGCGACGTAGACGGCGAGGAACAAGCGGGCTTCCCGCGCCACCGCATTCCGCGCCGGCGGCGGGACGAAAGCGTCGCGGTTCAGACCGGCGGCGTTGACCAGCAGCGTGCGTATCTGGCTGATCGAGTAGGGGCCGCCGCTAATATGCCAGGCGAGGCCGGCCTTCGAGCTCGGTAACGGCCGGGCCAGCTCCGGGTCGCGCGCAGGATCGTGGGTGTAGCGGTGATGATCCATGTGGAAGTGCTGGAACCAGACCGGCGGCAGCAGATTGACAAGCCCGGCGCCCCAGGCCGCCGCCACATTGAGCCCGGCGCCGCGGAACGGCGTCTTGTGCACCGCCTCATGTTGCAGGCAGAACAGGAAGACCAGCAGGATGCCGTGGAGCGGCAGCAGGAACGGCCAGCCGGGCGCCCCGAACGAGATGAGGGAGCCGGTGACCGCCAGCGCCGCCAGATGGGCGCCAAGGTGAAGAAGGCCCTTGAGATTGGAGCGCTGCAGCAAGCCACGCCGCTGCTCGCGGCCCAGCCCGCCGACAATGTCGTAGTGATCCGGCGCCCCGCGCGACGATCCGTAAGCTTCCATCGATCCCTGTCCGATTCGCCGGCGGGTCTTAAGGCACCCGCCGGCTGCGGGAAACCATATCACGGAGGAAACAACCTTGGGAAATCTGTCACTGACCCTGGCCACCGGGCCGTATGACCGGGTCGAAGCCATCGCCAAGGGCGTGGTCCAACCCGAGGGCATCGACGTCACCTGCCTGCAGATCCAGTCGCCGCCGGAAATCTTCTCCCGGATGGTCAAGACCAATGCCTTCGACCTGTGCGAAATGTCGCTGTCCACCTACCTGACCCGGCGATCACGGGGGTCGTTTCCGTTCATCGCGCTGCCGGTGTTCCCGTCGCGCCTCTTTCGCCATGCCTACATATACGTGAACCGGGATCAGGGCATCGTCGCGCCCGGGGACCTCAACGGCAAGCGCGTGGGGGTCCAGGAGTACGGCCAGACCGCGGCCGTGTTGATCCGCGGCATCCTGCAGCACCGGCACGGGGTGGACCTCTCCAGCATTCGCTGGGTAGAGGGGGGCGTCAACACCCCGCGGCCGCCGGACGACGAGATGGATCTGCGGCCCGCCGGCAACGTGGACATCGAACCGGCGCCGGCCGGGAAATCCATCAACGACCTGCTGGTGGAAGGCGACATTGCGGCCTATCTCGGCGCCCGGCAACCGGACGCGTTGGGCAGGCATCCGGCTGTCGGCAGGCTGTTCCCCGACTACCGGCAGACCGAACGGGACTACTTTCGTGAGACGGGCATCTTCCCCATCATGCACACCATCGTGATGCGGGAAGAGTTGCACCTCCGGCATCCGTGGATCGCCGAGAGCATGTTCAAGGCCTTCCAGGCAGCCAAGGCATGGGCACTGGACCACATGAGCTTCACGGGTGCCATGGCGTACATGGTTCCGTGGCTGAACGCGGAGCTGGACGAAATCCGCCAGCTGTTCGGCGGCGACCCCTACCCCTACGGGGTGGATGCCAACCGAGGGACCCTGGACACGTTCATGCAATATCTGGTGGAGCAGACGTTCGTGGCGGAACCGCGGCCGGCGTTGGAGATCCTGTTCACTCCGATCGTCGGATGGGCGGAATAGCGTCGGTGCTGGTACGCCCCCCACTCCGCCCTTCCTGGATCCCGGATACCGCTCTCGTTTAAATTAGTCGCTCGACCGCCGTTGACTTTCTTCTCGACTTTATCCGCGTTATCATCAAGAGTCCGCAGTTGCTTTGAAGGTGGAACTTTTATCTATAGTCGCCGTATGCGGCGAAGGAGATCTTTGTGGCAGAGAAAGACAAGCCAACCCCACCCAAATCACCCCCCGAGGGTGACGGATTCATCAGAGACATCCACGACAGTGTGCCGCAAAAGGTCGCCGACCACATGGCCCCCGAGAAACCTCCACCCGCGCCGCCACCCAAAAAGGATGAGTGATGACTCCCACGGAGAAGTTGCGGTTCGGTATTCAGCGTTCGACGCGCTACCACAACCACCGACGCCGCTTCTACGAACTCTGGAATTCTGCGACCGTTACGGTCGCGGCCTTGGGCGGGTCTTCGGTCGCAGTAACCTCTTTCGTCGAGCGAATCGGCGGGTTGTGGTGGCTCCCCGGTGTGCTCGGAGTGATTATCGGACTTCTCGCCGCGCTCGATATCGGGATCGGTACCGCCAAATCTGCAAATCTGCACACGGATTTGGCGCGACGATTCATCCGCCTGGAACAGCGCCTCGCCCACGGTCGAGAGCTCTCGGACGAAGAACTCGCAGACGCCACACGCGAGCGCCTGGAGATCGAGGCGGACGAACCCACCGCTCTCCTGCTGCTGGATGTCATCTGTCACTTGGAATTACTGCGCTCCCAAGACGACCGACGGACGTTTCCGACTATTCCTCGGTGGCGGCGAAAAACGATTCATTGGCTTAGTCATTACGACTATGCTCAAGGCTATATCCACGATTACTATCAAACAAAAGAGTGAGTAGCGCTACTCCCCACCCGGCAGGCTTGCCCGAATCTCCCACAAGACCGTCAGTATGTCATCTTGAGTCGTCGGACACACGTGGCGGCGTATCTGGCGAAATAGATGCGTCAGTACTTCGTCCGTGCATACAATGTGGCTTGGGATAGTCTGTTCACTCGACATCTACTCTTGGAATTCTAACCGATACGGATATCGGCGGCTCGGTGTCGGCTCGACCCGCACCTCTGTCGTGAAGGACAACCGTCCGTATTTCGCCGTAAACTCTTCGATTTCTTTTCGATACTCATCGTAGTTCATCATGATGACCTGCGTCGTGATTCGTTTTGAGTCCTTTCTGTATTGGACTTTGTCGGCGTTAGGTAGTGTCTCGGTTTCAGAGGATCAGCGCTTGCTATCGGCGATCCTTTTTTCCAGGTGGAGAGTGGACAGGGCGCGGTCAAGGTTTTCTCTGTTGAATATCCATTGGCTGCCATCTGCCATGCGTACCCGAGAAACGTAGGTTACGGTGGTCAAGAAGTCTGCGACGTCACGTTCGGATGCTCGCCATTCTGCATGGAGATCTGCTGCTCCCGGCCCGAAGTCCTTAATCTGGGTATTTCCGAGGTTCTTCATATGATCCCCGAAGGCATCATACAGGATGCTGCTGACTTTGATGGCGACGATAGGTTTCGTAATATCAACTGCAGTACGGGCAGAGAACCTAAAGCTACGGCTCCGGCTATTGTAGGTAATATCGGTATTGTGAGACGCTATCGTGACCGGACAAGTGGGATCATTGAACAGTATGCTCTCGCGGACTAGCGTGGAACCGCTATTGATCGGTATCCCTGAAATACTAGATGAATATGGACCATCTGTCCCCCTGACGATGCTGTAATCACCTGCATGGGTCCATGAAGGGGCACCTACCAACAGGGCAAGCCCAACGAGCAACACGATCATGGGTTCCTCCTACGCGACCCGCGCAAGTGACGGGCCTAGTCTTGCGGGACCGCCGTCCGCGTCCGGTCCGGCTGATCCTAGTCAACGCTGTGTTGGTCTACCCAAATGACCGGCTCCCCGAGAACTCATCATGAACTAGTGCCGGCCGGCAATGTCGCGGACCTTATCGGCCTCTCTTGTTGACTCGTTCATCGTGAGTCCTTTCAAAGGCGGCGGCTATGCGCGATGCAGATGCGGGTTCAATCGGGCCAGTGAATCCATAGTAGATGGTTGGCATCGGTATCCTCATTCTCCTCACTGTCGGCTATATTGTGGACACCGGGTTTCGGTTTCCGATCAATATACCAAATGTGGGCGAAACTACCACAAGCCGACGGCCTTTATGTCAAACGAAAGCAGTACCGGATTCCGGGTCAAGCCCGGCATGACGATTTGGGGCCCCGGGATGACGGCCTCTATGCATTCGCCCGACGACAGCCTATGCATTGGCGGGCTATTTCACGGCAATCAGGCATGCTCGCCGAAACCTGCACGCGAAGGAATGCAAATCGGACGTAACTCCCGTCATCCCGGGCTTGACCCGGGATCGAGGCGGGGAGGGACCGAAGACGCGCCGCGGACGCCCGGTACCACCCAGTGGCCGTTGCGCATTCTCGTATCAATGACAAGACGAGGTAACCCGGCTTGACACCGCCGCGAAGGAAAGCGTACAAGGATGGCATCGTGCGGATCGGCGGGGCGAGGCGCCGAAATTTGTCATGTGAAGGAGTCATATCATGAGCCACACACTAGAGCAGTTCGCTGCGGATTGTCATCGTGTCCTCAAGGCGGAGCCCGGCCCCGAGGGGCGGCAGAAAGTCGTTTCGCTGGTCGAGGAGATATGCCGGGACGAGGAGTTCATCGTCGCGCACATTGAAGAGGACCAACCCGAACGCAAGGTGATCTACGAGGATTCCGAACTCGGCTTCTGCATCCTGGCGCACCACAACAAGGGCTCCAAGGGTAGCAACCCCCACGACCACGGTCCGGCCTGGGCCATCTACGGCCAAGCCTCCGGGGAAACCGAGATGACCGACTGGGAGAAGGTCGAGCCCGCGGGCGAGGGAAAGAAAGGCAAGGCCCGCAAGCTGCGCTCCTACACCCTCAAGCCGGGCATGGCCCATCTGTACAATGAAGGAGACCTTCACTCGCCTTGGCGCGCGGATACCACCAAGCTGATCCGCATTGAGGGCAAGAACATGGCGAAGGTGAAGCGCTACCCTTACGAGGCCATCTGACCGGCGCGCCGGTCCGCCTCGCCACATGAGGCCGGCCATCGAAACGACGTTGACGACCCGGGGAGCTCGGCGTCCCGGTAACCAGGATCAGCCTTTTTTCGGGAAGGTCGGGAAGGCTTTCCCCGCCAGTACAACCGGAGGTACACGATGCGTATGAAGCCCTGTTTGAGAGTCGCTCTACTCGCTCTCCTGTTTGCCTTACCCGTGTGGACCCTCACCCCGGCCACGCCGGCCGATGCGGCACCGGTGGTGATCCGCGCCATCGCGGCCTGGCCGCTGAGCTGCGACTGCGACCTCATGTACAAGAAGTACATCGAACGGGTGAACAAGAACGGCAAGGGCCTGGTACAGATTCGCCTCCTGGGCGGACCCGAGGTAGCCCCCGCGTTCGAGCAGTTCCAGGCCCTGCGCGCCGGCATCGCCGACATGACCCACTCCGCGGGCGCGTACTACGCGGGTGAAACCATCGAAGGCGCGGCCATGATGCTCATCGAGCCGGCCGATCTGAAGACGTATCTGAAGGCCCTGCGCGAGTCCGGCGCCCTGGAACTCATCAATGAAGCCTACGCCAAGAAATCGTCCATGCGCTTTCTCGGGATCACCGTGGGTGGAACCGGTTTCCGCTTTCTCATGGCCAAACCGATCAAGGACCTCGATGGTATCAAAGGCAAACGCATTCGCGCCTCAGGGGCCCAGGACGCCCGTGCCATCCAGTACCTCGGCGGCTCACCGCAGACGATTCCGGCCAATGAACTCTACACGGCCCTGCAGCGGGGCGTCGTGGACGGCGCCTACCGGGCACCGAATGACGCCTGGAGCTTTGGCGAAAGGGACGTCTACAAGGCCATGATCGACACCCCCATCCAGCTTTCGCCGGGCGGGATCTACATTGCGACACGTGTGTGGGACAAGCTGTCGGACACGGTGAAGAACGTGCTTTCGCAGACTTCCCTGGACATGGAGGCCGAGGTTCTCGACTACTACTACAAGGCTGACCAGGCGTCGATCAAAAAACTGCAAGCCAACGGCATGAAGATCATCAAGGTAGACGACGCGGCCAAGCGCCGGCTGACCGAAGCCCGCAACGCTTACTGGGCGGACCTGCTCAAGCAATCGCCGGAGTACGCTCCGCGGATCCAGAAGGCCCTGGCGCCTTACAACTGATCCGGGGCCGTCCGGACGTGAAGCGCGGCTGCCGGTCTGTGTAATATAGCCGGCCGGCAGCCGCCGCCCACGACTCACCCGATGTTGAAAACCCTGAACCTCGCCTTTGACAAGGCGAACCATGTGTTGAGCTACGTCTCCGCCGCCTTCGTGGTGGTGATGGTTGTCTCCATTCTCTACGACGTGTTCGCCCGCCTGCTCTTCCACGCCCCCACCATCTGGGTCATCGACATGAACGAATACCTGCTGGTCTACCTGACCTTCGTTCCTGCCGCGTGGATCCTTATGAACGACCACCACGTGAAGGTCGAGATTGTGACCGTGCGGCTCAAGCCGGCGCCGCAACGCCGGCTGCGGGTGGCGACCGATATCCTGGGCCTCATTTACTGCGTCGTCCTGATGTGGCAGGGCTGGGCGGTGGCGTCGCATGCGTTCGAGAACGGGTACCGCTTCTCCACCGCGCTCAACTTCCCGAAGTTCCCGGTGCTGGTCATCATCCCCATCGGGGCCGCATGGCTGGGCCTCGCCTTCGTGTTCAGAATCCTTACCGGGTCGCGCGCGCCGGCGTCGCTGACGCCTGGGGAAGGGGGCCTCTGATTCTCATCGAGTGGTGGATCGTTCTGATCGTCATGTTCGGCGCCCTCATCCTGCTGATGGCGTCGGGCATCCCCATCGCGTTCGCGTTCGGCGTGCTGAACTTGGTGTTCCTCTACGTGCTGGTGGGTACGGGAGCGCTCCAGGCGGTGGCCCTCAGTAGCTTCACGAGCATCGGAACGTTTTCCTTCATCGCCCTGCCCCTGTTCATCCTCATGGGTGAGCTGGTGCTCCACTCGGGCCTCGCCGCCCTCGCCATCACCTCCATCGGCAAGTGGCTCGGCGCGGTTCCCGGGCGCCTCGCGGTGCTCGCGGTGCTGGCGGGAACCGCCTTCGGCGCCGGCAGCGGCTCCAGCATGGCCAGCTCCGCCACCCTGGGAACGATCCTGATCCCCGAGATGCGCAAGCAGGGCTACGACACCGGGCTGGCCGTGGGCACCCTGGCTACCTCCGGCGGCCTCGCCGTGCTGATCCCGCCCAGCGCGCTCATGGTCATCTTCGGCGGCATCAGTCAGCTCTCGGTGGGCGACCTGCTCATCGGCGGGATCCTGCCGGGGCTCCTGCTGGCGACGCTGCTGTTCGGCTACATCATCGTCGTCTGCACCGTCCGGCCGCACCTCGCCCCGGCCGTGGAGGTCGAGAAGGTTTCCTGGGGCGAGCGCCTGGCCGCGCTCAAGTATTTCCTGCCGCTGGTGGTGCTGGTACTGGTGGTGCTGGGATCGATCTTCCTAGGCATCGCCACCCCCAGCGAGTCCGCCGCCATGGGCGTGGCCGGAGCCTTCTTCCTGGGTGTGGGCTACCGGCGCCTCTCGTGGGAGATCCTTCGGAAAGCACTGGTCGGCACCGTGGAGGTCTCCGGTTTCGCGCTCCTCATCGTCACCAGCGCCACCGCCTTCAGCCAGATCCTGGCCCACTCCGGCGCCGCCATGGGCCTCTCAACCTTCGCCACCGAGATGGCCGTGTCACCGTGGATCATCATCGCCAGCATGCAGATCGTGATCCTCATCATGGGCGCGTTCATGGAGCCCATCTCCATCATGCTGATCACGGTACCGATCTTCTTCCCGGTGATCCGTTCCCTGGGCCTCGACCCCCTTTGGTTCGCCATCGTCACCATGGTGAACATCGAGCTGTCGCTCATCACCCCGCCCTTCGGCATGAACCTCTTCGTGCTCAAGGGAGTCTCGCCGCCCGACGTCACCCTGGGCGCCATCTACCGCGGCGTCATCCCCTTCGTGTTCATCAATATCATCGCCCTCGCCCTGGTCATGCTGTTCCCACCCATCGCCACCTGGCTGCCGGGGCTGATGCGCTGACGGCCCTCCCCCCAATTGTCCTTGACTTCCAGTTTAGTTATATATAAAAGCCGTAGTCCTTGGTGTGGAGATTCCATTTGCAGCATCAGGTGCGTGGGGTGAAGTTCTATGGGCGGTCGACAAGCCGGGAAAGAGCTCGGCCCAAGAATTTTTCTTGCAACTGGACGATCGTGAGCGCGCCAGAGTCCAAGCAACCTTCAATCGATTGGCTGACTTTGGCCGGATTGAGTCTCAGGAGCATTTCAAAAAGCTTGAGGTGCGCCAAGGGATTGCACTGTGGGAGATCAAGAGGTTTCAGATCCGGTTTATCGGGGCATTTTCGCCGACACGAGAGTTCGTGGTTGCTAGCGGCCTCAAAAAGAAACGCGACCAACATAAGAGTCGTGATCTAGACCGCGCGGCGAACATCCTCAAAAGCCATTTCGAGGAGTAACACCATGGCCATATACGCAAACGACAATGAAGACTTTGACCGTCTGGTTCGGCAGGAAGAACTGATCTTGGATGTGACCGAGACACTCACACGGGTCCTTGATGATGCTGGGGTGACTCGAACGGAATTGGCCCGGCGTCTGGGTCGTACACCGGGCTACGTGTCCCAGATACTCGGGGGCGGCCGGAACCTGACCCTCAGGACGGTTGCGGATGTCGCTACTGCATTGTCGATGCGTCCTGTTTTCTCGTTGACACCCGAACATGGGCTTGAGTCGGAATTTTTGTGGACGCCCGGAACTCGTCCCCGGTCCACCGTCATGCTGACCCAAGACCTCGGGGACAGTGCCTTGGACCAAGAACAAGCCCTGGCGGCGTGAATCCTGAATGGCTAATCTGTCAAGGTTGGTTTCGGTCGTAGAGATCGACGACGTGAGGCTCTGCGAAGGGAGTTTTCGCTCCTTCGTGCGACCATCCGAATCCGAAGAAAACGTCAAAGTGAAGGCCTCGTATACGACGGCCGTCACACAACAGAACAACTTGCTGTTGATCAAGGCGGACTTCAAACTCAGCGGACACAACGAAACCGACGAAGAGAAAATGCTGGTAGAAATTCGCGGAGCCTTTGAATTGTCATATCAACTTCCGAGCGACGAGAGTTTCTCGACCGAGGAGTTGGAAGAGTTTGGCCAAGTAAACGCCGTATTCAACGTTTGGCCATACTGGCGCGAGTATGTCCAGGCGTCGATGGCCCGGATGTCTATGCCGGTTCTGACAATACCTGTTTTTCGGGTTCTGCCTCGTAGGGCCCCAAAGTCCCAAGATTCCTAAGTCGCCCACGTCAAGGGGAGCCACCGCCAAGAGCGTGTTGGGTGTGCCCTACTTCCGCGCGGCCATGTTCGGCAGCACCTCCTCCGCCATCATCGCCATGGAGTCCAGAATGCTCGCCTGGTCCAGGCCGGCGAAGTTCATGGAAAAGATGATGTAGTTGGTGCCGGTGTCGGCGATCTCCTGGATCTGCTCGATGCAGCGTGCGGGACCGCCTACCATCAGCATGCGCTCCCGGTCGAGCTCGTCGTAGCTCCGGGGCCGTACGCTCTTGCGCATGTCGTAGTAGCGGCTCATGGCGGGGCGGGCGCGGCGGCGCGCGGCCTCGTCGGACTCGGCCACGTGGGTGTGGATGCACTGGGCCACGTCCAGCGCGTCGGGGTCGTGGCCGGATCGGCTCAGCGTTTCCTTGTAGAAGGCCACCTTGCGCTTGACCTCGGCCATGTCCTTGCAGCTCGCGAAGGGGATGCCCATGATGGGATAGCCCTTCTCCCCGGCCACCTGGTAGGAGCCTTGGCTCAGGGCGGCGAAGTACACCGGCGGCAAGGGCCGCTGTACCGGGAGCACGTTGAGGGCCACCTCGTCGATGTGGTGGTACTTCCCCTGATAGGACACCCGCCCTTCCCGCCAGGCCATCTCCACGACTTCGAGACTCTCCACCAGCCGATCCCGGTTGTCCTCCTTGACGCCGAAGCCGACCAGCTCCGGAGGGGTGCCGCGACCCACGCCGAAGTCGAGCCGGCCGCCGCTCAGCACGTCGATCATGGCGTACTCTTCGGCCGTGAGCACGGGGTCCCGGTAGGGCAGCAGCGCCACCGCCACGCCCAGGCGGATGGTATGGGTGCACGCGGCCGCCGCGGACATGAGCACCGTGGGGGTCGGGATCACTCCGTGGAAGTCGAAGTGGTGCTCGCCGAACCAGAAGCACTCGTAGCCCAGAGACTCTCCCCAGCGGACCTGCTCGAGCATCCGCTCGTAGTAGCCCTTGAGGTCGAGCCCGAGTTCCGGGTCGCTGTCGCCGATGATGAACAGGCCGAATTTCACGGATGTCTCCCCTTTCGTTTCCGATTTTGAGGGTCTACTATGAACCTGGATCAGGGCGCACGGCAAGCAGCGGCCCTACGCATACGACCGCCCGTGGAAGGAGACGAACGATGAGCGAGAACGTTGTTTCGACCCGAACCCAGGAACGGTGCGTCACCTCTTACGCGGCGCGCACGCAGTACAAACCCGGCGTAGTCCACCCCGACCACATCAAGGTCAAGGACGCCGTCGACATCCACTGTCACGCCCACGCGGGCCAGCAGGACGCCATGGATCTGGTGAAGAAGGCGTCCCGGGCCGAGATGAAGGGCATCCTGTTCAAGTCCATCATCGGAAACGCCGGCCGCGCGGCCCGCGAGTTGCAGGAGCAGCTCGACGGCTGGGCCGAGCCGGAGGGCGTTACGCCGGTACGCCTGTTCGCCGGTTTCGTGTGCGGCAGGCAGGAGGAGCCGGTGTCCGCCAGTCTGGCGGAGCAGGCCCTCGACGAAGGGGTCATGGCCCTGTGGCTTCCGGTGTTCAACCACGTCAACACGATCCATACGGTGGGGAGCCGCCGGTCGCTCATCGAGCACGACATGGACGCCACCGGCTGGGTGGGACCCATGTCCTGGGAGAAGGCGCTGGGGTACGGCCACTACAATATCGACGAATCGGGCGAGCTCAAGCCCGAGGTGCGGGACGTCATCCGCCTGTGCGCGGAGCGCGGCGTGGCGCTGTTCTTCGGCCATCCCACCCACAAGGAGATCTTCAAGATCGCCGAGGAGGGCGCCAAGGTCGGCCTCACCCGGATGGTCATCGACCACCCCTACAGCCCCTTTCTCGACGTGTCGGTGGAACAGATGAAGGAGCTCGCCCCGCTGGGCGTGCTGTTCAACTTCACCTTCGACGAGCTGTCGCCGCTCCTCGGCGTCGATCCCCAGATCATGTACAACACCATCCGCGAGGTGGGGGTGGAGCACTTCACCCTGTCCAGCGACGCCGGCGAGCCCCTGTTCCCGGACTCCGTGGAAGCCATGCGCCTCATCCGGGGCTACATGGAAGCCTTCGGCCTGACCCAGGACGAGCTCTACACCGTTTGTACGCGCAACCCCGCGAGGGTCCTGGGCATGGACCGCGATAGCTGACCGGCGCCGCCGTTAGGCCGGAGGTCCGCCCCGGACTCCCCGGCCGTTCATTGCCACACCAATCTCGGCCCCTCTCCCTCTGGGAGAGGGTGGCCGAAGGCCGGCTCGACTCGCCCCAAACTCAACCCCTCTCCCTCTGGGAGAGGGTGGCCGAAGGCCGGCTCGACCCGCCCCAAACTCAACCCCTCTCCCTCTGGGAGAGGGTGGCCGAAGGCCGGCTCGACCCGCCCCAAACCCAACCCCTCTCCCTCTGGGAGAGGGTGGCCGAAGGCCGGCTCGACCCGCCCCAAACCCAACCCCTCTCCCTCTGGGAGAGGGTGGCCGAAGGCCGGGTGAGGGACCCCAATAACCCTGCCACTCCCATCCCCTCCCGTTGCCACCGGCCTGCTTGCACCGGAGCCCCCTCACCCCAACCCTCTCCCAAAGGGAGAGGGGGTCGGAGGGGCGGTGCCACAGAGACACAGAGAGGACACAAACACCAGCCTGCCGCAAAATTTAGCCTCCCGCCCCGCCGGACGCTAAAGTTCAGGGCCGACCGAACGATCAGTATCTGTGTAAGGCGTCGCGGATCGAACTACGAACGCGACGCCCGCAGAGGCTCGACGCGTGCAACCGCACCACCAGGGGCACCCGTCGAGACATCAATCCTGGTTTGTTACGGGAGGCTTCATGGACACGACTTCGTTCTCATCCACATCACCCCTGATCGGCATCGGTTTCCGCATTCCCATCGCCAAGTGGACGCTGGCCAACCTGCACCGGTTCGACGTGCTCGAGATCACCGTGGACCACTACATCAAGGGCGGCGAATACGCGCGCAAGGCGATCCGCAACCTGGTGGACCGAATCCCGCTGGTGTTGCACGGGGTGGGACTTTCCATCGGCACGGACGCACCCCTTGACGAAACGTACCTGGACGGTGTGGCCGAGGCCATCGAGGATCTCAAGGTCCCGTCCTACAGCGAGCACCTGGCATGGACCAAGGTGCCCGGCATCGACATCGCCAACCTGCTGCCGTTGCCCAAGACCCGGGCCGCCGCGGACATGCTGATCCCCAAGATCGAGCGGCTCCAGGCCCGTCTGCCGGTACCTTTCTCCATCGAGAACATCTCCTACGTCTTCGATTTCCCGCACGGGGAGATGAGCGACGCGGAGTTCTTCAACCTGCTGTTCCGGGAGACCGGGGTGGGCATGCTGCTGGACGTGGAGAACCTGTTCGTCAACTCCAAGAACCACGGCATCGACCCGCACGGGTTTCTGGACCAACTACCTCCGGGTGTGGTGACCGGTGTCCACGCGGCCGGCGGACCGTTGATTCACCGGCCCTATCTCGACGCGCCGTTCCATGCCGACAACCACAGCCACCCGGTACCGGAGCAGGCACTGGAGCTGTTGGAGCGCGCCCTTCACCGGCAGCGGCCGGAAACGGTAATCCTGGAGCGCGACAACGACTTCGAGCAGGGCGACGATCTATTGGCGGACGTGGCGCGTCTCCGCCGGCAAACACAGCAAACCGCCATGAAAGAGAGGTCCGCAAGCCATGCACCGACTCATTGACACACAGACCAGCCTGCTGCGTCATCTGACCAGCCCTGCCTTCATCTTCGGCACCCGGGACCTCGGGGCGGCCAGCCTTGATTCGGACCTTGAGGGCATGGACATCCGACGGCTTCGGCTGGAAGCGGAGTTCTCCTACAGCAAGAGAATGAACCGAATCCGCCAGACGTTCGGACGCACCGCGACCCTGCTCGGTCACGGCTTCACGGCCCTCACACGCGACTTCGCGGCCGCATGTCCGCCCAGGACCTATGAACGCTACCCGGACGCCAAGGGCTTCCTTGACCATTTCCTGAAACGCAGCGCTCAGAAACCGCCGACGCCGGCATGGGCCGTCGACGTCGCAAGTATCGAGCTGACTATGGCAGGGGCGCGGACACTTCGCCCCACGGCCATGGAAAGCGAGGCCCTGGCGGCGCGCCCGCAACCGTCTGTTGACTTGTGGTACCGCACGCACCCTTGCGCCGTTCTGGTGCGTTGCGGCCACGATGTGCGGCCCTTGTTCGAGCCCGCCCGGTCCCGCGAGCCGGTGGCTCAACGGCCCGTGTGCCTCGCCGTCCTGGCCTCGCGCGGGCGGCGCCACCCCATGGTGCTGGAGCTCGCGCCGGAGGCCTTCGCACTGCTGGAACGCTCCATGGCATGGTCACCGCTGGCGTCGGAGGAGGCCGGGCCCGGCGACAACACCCGCGTCACCCTCATCAAACGCCTGGCGACCCAAGGCCTCGTACTGGTGAACGGCAATGATCTCCGGGACGAGAGCCGTGGCTGAAGGCGTGGCTGAAGGCGACGGGTGGGCGGGCGGCCTCGCCGGCCGGGCAGGCAAAGCCGGTCCCACAAAGCAACCGGTCGACGGTGGCGGAGATCCTTCCGCATCGGCCGCGGCCTGCCTCTTGTTCCTGTGCGCCGGACAGGAACTTCGAACGAGCCGGGGCGAGATCCTGCGCCATCTCACCGAGGAAAAAACCCTCGACCTGAACGCCGCGGCGAGGTGCGGCGCTCGCGCCGGCCTCGCTCTCGAGGTCAAGACCCTGAGCCCGGAGGACTGGCGACACCTGTCCGCACCGGTCCTGGTGCAGCGCGGGGACGGCCGGTTCGCCCTTGTCGCCGGCGCCGACGACGACAATGTCTATCTGATAGATCAGCGCTCCGGCAACGCCCGGGCCACGCAACGCGCGGCCTTCGTGGAGGACTGCGGCAGCGCGGCCGCGGTCCCCGCAAAGACGACGGACGCCGCGCACGAGACCTTCTCTGTGCAGTCCATCGTCGGGCATCTCCTGAACAACAAAGCCCTCTTCGGGCCGTTGGTGGCGGCGTCCTTCTTCATCAACCTCCTGGGCTACATCTACCCCTTCGCCTTCCTCATCATCATCGACAAGGTCATATCCAACCGCGGCGCCGCCACCCTCGACGTGATCATCGTGGGTCTGCTGTTCTTTCTGGCCTTCGAGGCCGTCCTTCGCGTTGCCCGCCACAAAGCCCTGCGCCACGCGGTGCGGGACATGGACCGCACGTTGCTCTCGAGGCTCATCCGCCACTCCCTGGAGCTTCCCGCGTCCTTCTACCTCCGGAACACCGCGGTCGAGACCCTTTCCCGTATCGAAGAGCTCCAGCACCTGCGCCGGTTCATCACCAACGCCGTGGTGTTCGTGTTCGTGGACGTCTTCTTCGTGCTGGTGTTCCTGGGGTTGATGCTGAACTTCAGCTTCACCCTGTCCATGATTATTCTGGCCTGCCTGCCCCTTTATATCGCCCCGGCCTTTGTGGTGATGCCGACCTTCCAGCGATGGAGCCGGCGAACCAAGGGCAGCCGCCGGGAGAGCAACGAAGCCGTGCTCGACACCTTCAACGGCATCGAGACCGTGAAGGGCATGCATGAGGAGCAGGCCCAGGAAGCCTTCCTCGCCCAACGGGTGGATGAGACGGTGTCGTCCGAAGAGGACACCCAGAACCTGCGGGAATCCATGACCCAGTACAACCAGTTCGTGAACCGGCTCGGCACCGCGGGACTGCTATGGTTCGGAGCCTCCATGGTGCTGGACGGGCAACTCACCCTGGGGCAGCTCGTGGCGGTCAATCTGGTGAACATGCGCTTCTCCCAGCCCATGATGCGCCTGTGCCTGTTCGCCTATGACTTTTCCCGGCTGCGGGGCCTGGTGAAGGAGCTGGGAACCGTGCTCAACGAACCCACGGAACGCCAGAGCGGGCATCTCGTCCGGCTTCCTTCCTTCAAGGGCGCCGTCCGTTTCGAGGACGTGCGTTTCTGCTACCCGGGCGGAAGCCGGAACGCTCTGGACGGCGTCACGTTCGAGATCCAGCCCGGCGAAACCGTAGGCATCGTCGGTCCGTCGGGTTCGGGGAAGAGCACCGTCGGCCGCCTGATCCAGAGACTCTACCTCGCCACCGAAGGGCGCATCCTCCTGGACGGCGCGGACGCCGTGGTCGTCGACCCCGACTGGGTCCGCAGTCACATCGGCACGGTAGAGCAGGACTATCCCATCTTTCGGCGCAGCATCGCCGACAACATTGCCCTGGCACCGGGTCAGCACCACATGGCCCGGGTCACGGCCGCGGCCAAGGCGGCGTGCGCCCACGAGTTCACCACCCGGACGCCCAAGGGCTATGCCACCCGCATCGGCGCCCGCGGCACCATGCTCTCGGGCGGCGAGCGACAGCGTCTGGCACTGGCCCGGGCGCTGTTCCATTGGCGCAGCGTGTTGATTCTGGACGAAGCCACCAGCTCGGTGGACAAGTTGGACGAGGCTCGGATCCAGGAGAACATCCGCGCGCTGGCCCAGGGGCGGACGGTCATCGTCATCGCTCACCGGTTGTCCGCGCTGCGTTACGCGGACCGGGTCATCTGCATGCAGCGCGGGAAGATCGAGGAGCAAGGCACGCCCGCGGAGCTGGCCCGGGGCGACGGTTACTTCGCAGACATGGTGCGCAGGGATGCGGAGCTGGCACTGGACCTGGCGGGCGGGCATCCGCCGGTGCTCACGGCCCAAGAACAAATGGAGGCGCATCATGGATAAATCGCCACACGACGGTATCATCCCTTTGGCGGGACGGTGCTTATGGTTGCTGACCCGCTACGCACTACTGCTCGCGGGTTACGCGCTATTGGTGACGCTGGACGGCCTCTTGCGGCTCACGCGTCCTTGACGGCCATGGAACTCGGCATCAAGGGCAGAAACGCGCTGGTTTTCGGTGGGTCCCGGGGTATCGGCCGAGCCGTGGCGGGGACGCTGGCGGCCGAGGGCGCCAACGTTGCGGTGTGCGCCCGCAAGGAATGGGCGGCACGAAAGGTCGCGGCCGAGGCCGCGGAGAGGGGCCGCGTCAGGGCCGTGGGCTACCCGTTGGATGCCTGGGACGAACCGTCAGCCGTGGCCCTCATGGACCGCGTCATCGCCGATTTCGGCGCCATCGACATCCTGTTCGGCATCGCCCGGCGTACGTTGCGGGAGGACCAGCCCACGCTGTCCTGGAGAGCCCGGCTCGACAACGGCTTCCTGCGTTTCAAGGCCGCAACGGAAGCGCTCCTGCCCGGCATGCAGCGCCGGCAGTGGGGCCGCGTGCTCTGGATGGTACCCTGGCCGACCCCGGGGACCGCCGCCGAAAGACACTTCGACTCGGTCACCAGCGCCGCGCTGCCCGCGTGGCTTCAATCCGTCGCGGCGGAGGTGGCCAGGGAAAACGTGACCCTGAACGTATTGAAACCCGCACCGGTGTGGCGGACCACCGGTGACAAGGACCCGCCAGCGGCGGGCCCCAGGCTGGGGCCCGCCGGCGAAACCCTTTCGGTTTCGGAGGTGGCCGCGGTAGCGGCCTTCCTTCTCAGCGACCCCGCGCGCGGGTTGTACGGCAGGACCATCGAGTTCGGCAGCGGCAGCGCGGTTTCGCTCCGGCGGCGCCCGCCGGACCTGGAGTCCTGAGGGAGCCGGCTATCAGTAACCCTGCTCCAGGATCCAGTTGGCAATCTCCAGCCGCCTGGCGAACCAAACGTCGGGAAAGCCCTTGGCGTACTTGATGAACTCGTCCACGATCATGGTCCGGTACGGCACGCCGGAAACGAACGGATGGAGATTGAACGCGAAAAATTTCGGCGACCCCTGCTCCCCTTCCCAGTAGAGGTAGTCGAACTGGTCCTTCATGATCTGGAGCAGGTCTCTGGGGGTGCGCCCGCCGCCGTAGGTGGAGTAGTCGTTGCAGCCGGGCACATTGTAGGGCACCACGGCGACCTTCCGGCCTCCGGCCTCGACGGTATAGGGAACGTCCGAATTGAGAGGGTCGGCCCACCACACGAAACCCGCCTCCGCCACCAGGTCCAGGGTGTTGTTGGTGGAGGCGTGGCCGGGTGAAAGATAGCCGGTAGGAGGGGCGCCGAGCACATTCTTGAAGGCGGCAACGGTATCCTGAATCGATTTCCGTTCCTCTTCCCGGGTGTACATGAAAGCATACTCGTGCTCGTAGCACTCCGAGGAGAACTCGTGCCCCTGGGCCTGGAACTCCTTCACCTCATCGGGGAACTGCTCCACCTTCTTGCCGTTCATCAGGAAGGTGACCTTGAGGTTGTGCCGCTCGAACATATCCATGATGCGCCAGATGCCCACCCGGTCGCCGTACTCGCGCTCGGTGACGGCAGCCATGTTCTGCTTGAAAACGGCATTCTCCGGCGGCAGCGGATGGCTGACCCGTTGCAACGAGCCTCGGGTGGCATAGTTGTCCGGCCACACCTCCCACGGAATGATGAAAGTGACGCATATCTTCGCCTTGTCCGGCCACTGGATGGGGCGCGGTCTACCCATATTGAATATCTCCTCTCGTCTGATGTCGCTGAAATTTACGGCGCTAGCAGGCCGTGTCAAAACCCTAACTTCGGGGCACGAAAGGCCGATCCGTCATTCCCGTCCCCCCTCCGTCATTCCCGCGAAAGCGGGAATCCAGGGGTCCTGGAGGGGTCCCCACGTGCCGTTCCCCACTCCACCCCGCCTGGATTCCCGCTTTCGCGGGAATGACGATTTCGGGGGTCTGTGCCTCGCTGGGATGGCTTTTTGTCCCAGCCTGCTAACCCGCGGAAAGTAGCGTAGCCCCAACTATAACCAGTGCGGATATGTTGGGCAAACCGGCAGTGACCGGCACATTGTCAACCAGGTTCTGTTGCTTTTCATGGCAACAGCGGTAAAACAGCGGTAAACGTTGCCGCCAGGAGACACATCATGGCAAACGGACTGGAGGAGCGCATGACCCGGTTGGAGACGGCCTTTGAAACCACCCTGCCGCATCTTGCTACCAAGGCGGATATTTCCAAGCTCGAAAGCAAGATGGCATGGGGCGCTTTTACCATTCTGGCCGGCTTGATCGCCATCATCGTCAAGCTGTTCACGTAGTCCGGAGAACCGACGAAAATGCAGTCTCCGTCATGGGCAGCGGGATGAGGATCGGCACGGGTTTGGCAGCCTTCGTGCTGGCGGGCGCCATTACCGGCGATCCGGCGATGGCTTCCACCGTTCAGCCGCCGACATCCGACCAGGCGGCCTATCAGGAGTTCGTCAAGGAGTTTCGCACGGTTGCACGCGGGCACGGTATCCCGGGATCGCTCTACGACCGCGCGTTTCAAGGCTTGACCCCCGACCCGGAAGTCATCGAGAGAAACAACCGCCAACCCGAGTTCGTGCTGCCGCCGTCGCACTACATGGCGCTGGTGGTTACCGATACGCGCGTGCGGCAGGGACGCCGCAAGCTTGCCGAGCACGCGGCCGACCTGGACGGCATTGAACGGCAGTACGGTGTGGACCGTCACGTGCTGGTGGCCATCTGGGGCATGGAAACGTCGTACGGAACGCTGCGCGGCAAGCGCAACGTCATCCGGTCGCTCTCGACTCTCGGCTACAGGGGGCGCCGCGCCAAGTTCGGGCGCCAACAACTGCTGGCGGCGCTCAACATCCTGCGGGCGGGCGACATCACCGTCGATCGGATGACCGGTTCCTGGGCCGGCGCCATGGGCCACACCCAGTTCATACCCACCAGCTATGCCGCCTTCGCGGTGGATTTCACCGGCGACGGCCGCCGAGACATCTGGAACAGCCCGCAGGACGCGCTGGCCTCCACGGCCAACTACCTGCGGCGAAACGACTGGATTTCCGGGAAGCCCTGGGGCCACGAGATGGTCCTTCCGGAAGGCTTCGACGCCGGCCTGGCCGGCCGCAAGCACGAAAGGACCATCCGTCAGTGGCAGCGGCTGGGCCTGCGGCGCCCCGACGGCCAACCCCTGCCGTATCCCGAAGATCGCGCCTATCTCTACCTTCCCGCGGGACCGGAAGGCCCCGCCTTCCTGCTACGCCGGAACTTTCGATCGATCATGCGCTACAACCCCGCGCACAAATACGCCCTGGCCGTAGGGCACCTAGCCGACCGGTTGCGCGGAGCGGAAAGGACCCTGAACTGGCCTGACGGTATCCGTCCCGTTGCCGAGCCCCAACGGAAAGAGTTGCAACGCCTCTTGGCAAGCAAGGGATATGACATCGGCGAGATAGACGGTATTGTCGGTCCCAAAACCCGGGCTGCGGTCCGCGACTACCAAAGAGAAAAACGGCGTCGCGTGGACGGCTTCCCGCGTCCCGAACTGTTGGAGATCCTGAGAGCGGATGCGTCCGCCAAGCCCTAGTGTGGTGTCTCACAAATACGGTTATGAAGATGCGAGGGCATTTTGGTTGTCGGCAAGGCGCGATGACTTGTAGGGGCGACCTGCGGTCGCCCCAGGGCGTGCACCACGCGAGGAAGAGCAACGCAGCCGACGGCCAAAAGGACCCGCAGATTCATAAGCGTATTTGTGAGACACCACACTAGTGTCGCGTCCCGCAAATTCCTGCGATAAGTTGCGCAGGATTTTTGTTGTCGGCAAGGCGCGATGACTTGTAGGGGCGGGTTTCAAACCCGCCCGTGTGGCAGGCAGGACGCGACACTAGTGGCTCATTAGACCCGGAGGTTTGAAATGCCCATCGCAAACCTGGAAGGACTGGAAATCTACTACGAGCGGCACGGAGCCGGAGAGCCCGTGCTGTTCGTGCCGGCGTCGTGGTGGCCGTCGGACCCCTGGAAACTCCAGGTGGTCCCCACCCTGAGCCAAAACCGGGAGACCCTCATCATGGACTGCCGCGGCACCGGCCGCAGCAGCCAACCCGAGGACGGCTACACCGTCAGCCAATTCGCCGAGGACTGCGCCGCGCTGCTGGCGCATCTCGGCGTCTCACGCTGCCACGTGGTGGGCTTCGCCATGGGCAGCCAGATCCTCCAGGCCCTGGCCATCCAGCGGCCTGACCTCGTGGCCACGCTCACCATGGCCGCCAGCGGCCCCGGGTCCAGGACCCTCGGCGGCGACCCACGGGAACTGTCTTCCGATTCGCACCGGGAGATCCAGGAAATGGGCTTCGAGCAATACATACGATCCCACGTGGACAACGACGGCATGGCGTTCAACCCGTCGTTCTATCACGCCAACCGCGAAGCCGCCGCGGCCCTGTCGAATTCCCTCTGGTCGGGACAGTCCACCGTGGAGATGTTTCGCCGCCACGAGATCGCCCGTCTGACCTGGGATGCCCTGGCCACGGCCCCGGAGGTCAAGGTGCCGACACTGGTGCTTTGCGGCGAGGACGACGAGGTCGAGCGGCGCGGCAGCACCCCGGTGGGCACCGCACGGCTACTGGGACAGGCCATACCCGGAGCCGAGCTGGCGCTCATACCCGGGGTCCGGCACATGACCTTCTGGGACAGCACCGGCGCCCTGACGGCACTGCAGGACTTCCTGACGCGCCATCCCATCCGATAGAGACTCGTTCCGGAGACCTTCATGCTTGAAGTCAAGAATCTGCGCAAAGTCTTCAGGGTCGGCGGCAACGAGGTGGAGGCTCTCGGCAACGTCACGCAAGGAGTCGCCGAAGGCGAGTTCTTCGTGCTCCTGGGCCCGAGCGGCTCCGGGAAGACGACGCTGTTGCGCTGTGTGGCCGGCCTGGAAATGCCGGATGCCGGAGAGATCGAGATCGACGGCGACACGGTATTCTCCGCGCGCCGCGGAATCTGCGCGCCGCCCGAGGACCGAAAGATCGGCATGGTGTTCCAGTCCTACGCCATCTGGCCCCACATGACCGTCTTTCAGAACGTCGCGTTGCCGCTGACGCGTGGACGGAAGAAGATCGCCAAATCGTTGGTGCGGGAACGGGTCTTCGAGTCCCTGAAGCTGGTGCAACTGGAAGACTACGCCGACCGGCCCTCGCCGCTGCTAAGCGGTGGCCAGCAACAGCGAGTGGCATTGGCGCGGGCGCTGGCGGTGAATCCCAAGCTGTTGCTCATGGACGAGCCCCTCAGCAACCTGGACGCGCGGCTGAGAGAAGATATGCGGGGCCAGATCCGCGACCTGGCCAAACGCCTCAACATAACCGTCCTGTACGTGACCCACGATCAGGTCGAAGCCATGGTGGTGGCGGACCGCATCGCGGTCATGAGCCTGGGCGCCATCGTTTCCGTGGGCGGACCCGAAGAACTCTACGAAGGACCGACGAATCGGGTGGTGGCCGAGTTCTTCGGCTCCATCAACTGGCTGGATGCGGAGACGGCCGCGGGCGGGACCATCGCGACAACGCTGGGCAGCCTGAAGACCCTGCGAGCGGATCAGCCGGGCGTCACCGGCATCCTGGGCATCCGGCCCGAAGAGCTGGAGGTAAGCTCCGCGCCTACCGGGCGCGACAACGAGTTCGAGGGAGACCTGGTGTCCCGTACGTTCCTCGGCGATCAGTTCGTTCACGAGATCCGCGTTGCCGGGGTCGTGCTGCAGGTCAAGACCATGAACAAGGCGCCGATGGAAGACCGGGTGTACGTCACCTTGCCGAAAGAACGGATCAAGTTCTTTCCCCGGTCACCCCAGGAGTCTGCGCCGCCAGGAAGATGAGGGTGTAGGGGCGGGTTTCAAACCCGCCCGCGTCCGCACCGCGCTGTGGGCCGTTACAGACTCCTAGTGTCCTGTTGGAGTTGACGGAACGAAGAGCTCCTCCACGCTTAACCGGCGGGTGGTCACCGCCTGTTCCGCCGCGTACATCAGCATGGTGTCGATGGTGTGCCGCTGAGCCGCGACGGAGTACGGGAAGGGGTCGCGTCCCAGCAGCTTCTCGTCCTCTTCCATGGCTTCCCCATACCAGGCCAGGTAGGATCGCCTCGGGTCCCTCATGTGCTTCAGTCCCAGCGTCTTCGCTTCCTCGAACGCCTGTAACAGGCTCGACGCGACCCATGGATGCCGTTCGAGGACCTCGTCCTTGATGACTACCGTATGCCGGATCGGGTAGATTCCCGTGCGCCGGTAGTAGTCCGCCTCCACCTCCCGGTAGTTGGGCCAAAGCCGGCGTCCCACGCTTTTGCCGGCGCGGAACGACGACCCCAGGGTCGGCAGCATGTAGGCGTCGATCTCGCCAACTTCGAGCATCTCCGGGACGCGGCGACCCGCCGGCGCCTTCTCGATGTGAAGCCACTCCGGAGGCTCCCACGGCGACACCTGCTCAACGGAATTGGTCACCCAACGCATCTCGTCCGGGGACACCCCGTGCTCGTGCTTGAGCACGCCGCGCATCCACACGGCGATGGGATTGAAATGGGCCTGGAGCCCCACGCGCTTGCCGCGAAGATCCCCCGCGGACTCGATGCCGGAGCCGGAGTGGACCACCACCGCGCCGTGACAGAACTTCACGTGCGGGAACACCGGTATCGCCGTCACCGGCACGCCACGGCTCTTCCAACCCAGGTAGACACCCATCTGAAGCTCGCACACGTCGAACTCGAGGTTGCGCGAGAAGCGGGCATGCCGCTCCTGGGAAACAAGCGGTATCACGTCCAGGTCGAGCCCCGGCGTGGCCACCTTGCCGTCGATCAGGAAGCGGGTGCGGTCGTAGTCACCGCACGAGAGGGTCAAGCGGAGATTCGCCATAACGGTCCTGATACAACACGCATCCGCCATTCACAAACCATCCCGCGCCGCCTCGCAGGCGGTGGCGAAGGACCCGGGGCGCGGTTGACTGCCGGCAGCCGTTGTTGCTAGTGCTGTCCCCTGAATACGCTCGAAGATGCGCAGGAATGCTTGTTCTCGGCAAGGCGCGACGATTCTTCTAACGAACGGCTCGAAGCGGCGGTCGGAGGGCGCATCTCCGCGCTGGAGGCGGTGGAACCGGAGCGGGCGAAGGGCCGGAGCGCGGGCTGCGAGGGCGACGCCTCTGAATCGCGGGACCGGGAACGGTCGTCGGAGCCGGAAATGGAGAAAGCGCGGGAGATGAAAGGCGTCGATCGCGATCTGCGTCTGTCAGGGCCTCGCGCCGGGAACGGTGGCGCCGTCTCATGATTCGCTGATTGATCCAGTTATTCCGCGATGTTAAAATCCCCTTCGGCGGCCCATATAAAGTGTTCAAACACCGATTAGGCGCCGATAATGAATGCGTCTATCGATAGACGGCAAGGTGGGACGGTTCGATGGGTACAGTTCTCGAAGATGTCACAAGCGAAACAATCGGCGCGGAGCACATCACGCGGCGTGTGGAGGACTGGGCGAGGCGTGTGAAGGGCCTCTACGCCACGATCGGTGGCTGGTTGCCGGACGGTTGGCAGACCCGCGAGGGTAGGCCCGTGTTCATGCATGAGGAACTCATGCGCAAGTTCGGCATCGAACGAAGAGAGTTGCGGACGCTCATGCTGGTTGGGCAGGGAGACAGTGTGGCCAGGCTGGAGCCGCGCGGACTATGGATCATCGGCGGCAATGGCCGTATCGATCTGAAGCGAGACGGTCGACGCTACCTCATCGTCGATGTGGCAGAGAATTTCGAAGCGCCGGATTGGCACGCTGCTCCTGCCGAACGGCGATGCGACCGAGAGGCGGTCACCGAAGACTGGCTGAGGCGCGTCCTTCAGTGAGCGATCTCGAGGCCATTGCGGCCTTGTACCAACAGGTCGACAACTATCTTGAAGACTTGCGCGACCGGCACGATGCAGCCGGTGAGGCCGAGGATCGCGACCGCATCGCACGCCAACAGAGGCTCAACGAACAAGCTTACTTCGTCCTGGCCTGGGGACAGTTGGAGGCGAAGATAAGCGATGCCTGCCAGGATGCCATCCGTCTGGGGCAGTCGCACCGGGAATGGCGGCATCGCCGAGCGTGGAGCTTGTACGATTCGGAAAATCCCAGACTGAGTTTCAGGAATCGTCTGACGCTTGTTCTGGATCGGAGCAGCGACGAGTGGAAGAGGACTGTGGAGCTTTACGAGGTCCGCAACCAGATTGCGCATGGCGATCTGCGCTCCGAAGGCATAGACATCCCGACCGTGATCGAGGATTTCTTCCGCATCCAGTCCTCGTTGACGCCGGAATGAGGGGTTGCAGATTGTCTGGCCGAACCGCGGTGGCACCCTTCCAGAAAGAACCATCGGCGAGCGCCTTTCCCGTGTGTTACGCCATTGACGCTATTCCAACCCGATGATCGATCTGAAGAACTTGTCCTCCCGCAATCTTCTGAGCCTGCATGCGGGCATCATGGAGGAATTACGTGCCGCTGTGTGGTGCGAAGCGCGAACAATCCGACAGGGGACCTCGCCGAATTCCTCTTCTGCCGGGCCTTCTCGTGGGAACGGATGCCGAATTCGGAAAGAGGGTTCGACGCCAGGGACAGCCACTGCACCCGCTATCAAATCAAGGGGCGGCGCCTCCATCGTCTCAACAAGTCTCGGCAACTCTCCGCGATACGCGATTTCGACGGATTCCATACGTTGGCGGCAGTTCTTGTTCGATGATGAGTACCGGGTGTCGCGCGCCGCTCTGATTCCCAACGCGATGGTCCGCGAACGGTGTAATTTCGTCCCGCACACGAACAGCCACAAGTTCATGCTGACCGACGACGTGTGGGATGACAAGCGTGTGACGGACGTCACCGAGAAGTTGCGGACGGCGGAATCGGAAGTTTGAGGCATGGCGGGCGCTCATTGAATCGGCCAGGCCGTCGCGCCGTTGCGTTCGCCCATCTCGTCCCCAATGGGAACGGCCTGTGACCTCGGCAGGTACATTGGGAATAAGGCGGTCGAGCGCAAACTCGGGGCCGTCGCACCAGCCTAGTGTGGCGTCTCACAAATACGGTTATGAAGCTGCGAGGGCATTTTGGTCGTCGGCAAGGCGCGATGACGAGCAGTGGGAGGCACCACGCGAGGAAGAGCAACGCAGCCGACGGCCAAAAGGACCCGCAGATTCATAAGCGTATTTGTGAGACACCACACTAGTGTCGTCCCAGGCGATCCAGGGCTTGTCTTCGGGCTGGAGAGCCTCTACGGTGCGCTTGGTCAGGGTGAGCTCGACCCTAGGCGGCCAGAACGCGTGTCTGCGTATCAGTCCCGTCGATCACAGGGAGGTTTCAAACCCGCCCGTGCCCCGGCCACGCGAGGATGAGCAGCCGACAACAAGACGGACCCGCACCGCACAGACGTCTTCGCCGCAACCAGGAAAGGCCTTTCCTTATGGGCAAGCAGTTGTTCGAATTCATGACTCATTGGGACTCACCCCGGCCCATCTGGTTCAAGCGGGACGAAGAGGCGTTGATCGGCACGCAACGCAGCGGCGGACGGCCCATGCCCCGGATCAAACCCTTCGACCTGGTCAAGGGATCCACAAACCTCCAGGGGGTTCGGCCGCCGGTGTTGTGGCAGGGACAGGACGGCGTCATCGAGGCCCATACCCTGGACGGCCCGGAGCCTGTCTTTCACCGCCCGGCCGATTACGACGTGCTGGTGTTCCAGTTCACCGGAAACGGGGCCGCGGAAACGGAATACGGCGAGTACCACCTGTCGCCCGGCCATTCCATGCACCTGCCCGCGGGCGTGGCGTACCGCATGCTCGGCGCGCCGGGCTGCCGGCAACTGGTGGTCAAGGTCCACAAGCCTGTCAGAACGACCCTGGACCCGAACGATCCATTGACGGAAACGGAGTTCCGCGCTCGCGCCGAGGGCGAACCGTCCGACCCGCCAGCGGTGACGATTCCGCCGCGCGAGGGCCGGATACTCGAGGTGACCGATTTCTGGGACTCGGCGCTGGAGCCCATCGTCATCGAGCGCGACCACGCCAAGCTCGTGGGTTGCGTCACCTTCGAGCGGGGCAAAGGCCGCGAGGTCACGGTGATGCGCGTGTTCGACTACTTCACCGGGATGACCGGCAAGGGCGGAGGACCGGGTCCTCAACAATACGAGAGCGAAGACTTCCGCACCGATACGTACAACACCGAGGGACAGCAGAACGGCTTTCACCGGGGCATGGACGACGACGAGATCTGGTTCCAGTACCGCGGACATGCCACCAACGACACCGAATGGGGGGTGCACGAGCTCGACGCCGGCGAGATGGGCTACGTGCCACGGGGCATCGCCCACCGCATTACCGGCGACCCGGGCTTTCTCCGTTACGTCTTCTATTTTCGCCATCCCATGTACCCCCAGGCGGACTCCTCCGGTCCCGGGGAAGGCACGAAGTACGAGGTGGAGACGGTTTCCTTCGAGGAGCTGCCCGCGCTTGCCGAGGCCAAGGCCACGGAGGCCGCGAACCCGAGACGGGGCGGCGCGGCGTAATTCGTTTCAGGACCCCTACCCGTGCGTGCCGAGATGACGAGAACGACTGACTGCCGGCAAGGCAGAACGACTTGTAGGGGCGGGTTTCAAACCCGCCCGCGGCTTGCCTCGGTTGACAGCCGGTACGAGGAGTCTATAATCCGCTGTTCCGAAACGCCGATGGCCCGCAACGCCATCCAGTGTGCGTACCTACATTGAAAGACTGAACCATGCCGGAAACTGACCTCATTCCTCAGATCTCCCTTGCCGAACGAGACCGTCGCTACAAACTCGTGCGGGAAAAGATGGCCGCGGAAGGACTGGATATCCTCCTGCTGCCGGCCAACACCAGCCGTTGGGAACAGACCATGGCGGACTCCCGCTACCTCACGGGCATCGGCGGATTCGCCACGGAGGTGCTCACGATCTTTCCCGCCGAGGGACCCGTGACCGCCTATGTCTTCAACCGGGCCAACTGGTGGAAGCAGGTTCAGGACTGGGTCGAAGACGTCCGGGACGGCCGCAACCGATGGGCCGAGAACGCCATCGCACGGCTCCGGGAGCTGGGATTCAAGAATGGCCGCCTGGGCCTCTCGGGACTCTCCGGGCTGATCCGCACCCCGGACGGCATCGTGCCGCACACCACGGTGGAGCTACTCCGAGAGGCATTTCCCGAGGCCGAGCTGGTGAATGCCACGGGGCTCATGCAGGAAGTCCGAGCCATCAAGAGCGCCGAGGAAATCTCCTTCATGGAGCGGTCCATGGAGATTGTCGAACAGATGATCGGGACCATGACCGAGGGCGCCCGCGAAGGCGTGTCGGAGAAGGAGCTCTATGCCGACATGGCCCACGTGATGCTCCGCAGCGGCGGCGAGCTGCCGACGCTCTTCTTCCTGGGCTCGGGGCCCGGAGCCACCCAGAGCTCCTTCGTGCCCACCAGCCGGGTGATCCAGCGGGGCGACCGGATCGTCAACGAGATCGAGGCCAAGTACGCGGGCTACGCCGCCCAGGCCGTGAGCCCCATGCTGCTGGGCGAACCCGACGCCACCTTCGGGGAGCTCATGGACATCTCCTGCGCCTGTTTCAACGCCATCCTCGCCGCCATGAAACCGGGAGTCACCTTCGGCACGCTGTTCGACACGTACATGAAGACGGTGGAGGACATGGGCGACGGCAAGTACATGTGGAGCCACCCGATGATGCACGCCCGCGGGCTGGGCGACGACGGACCCGCGCTCATGGGCGACGCCGACGTCGAGCGCTTCCAGAAGATCCAACTCGCCTCCGGCATGGTGTTCATCCTCAAACCGCGCATTCGCGTCACCGAGGGCAAGGACCACGCGAGCATCGGCGACACGGTGGTGGTGACCGACGACGGCGCCCGGCGGCTGGGGTCGCGCAGGCTCGAGTTGATCACCGTGTCCTCCTAGAGCGCCGGAATACGGGACCCCATGGAATTCGGCCTGCTGCTCCATACACGCGAGCTTGTCCGGAACGAGGGCGCGGCATCCTTCGACGCACTGTGGGAACAGGCCGAGGAGGCCGAAGAGGCGGGTTTCGACCACATCTGGCTGGGCGACAGCGTCACTATCCTGAACCGGGCCCGGGGCGACTGCCTCACCACCATGGCGGCCCTGGCGTGCAAGACCGAGCGCGTGAAGCTCGGCGCCGTGCCGTTCCTGCCGGCGCTGCGCAACCCCGTGCTGCTGGCCCACACCCTGGCCACGGTGGACGTCATCTCCCAGGGCCGGGTCATCCTGGCGGTCAGCGTGGGGCCCACGCACGACTACATCCAGCGCCAGTTCGAGGCCTGCGGCGTGCCCGCGGGCGAGAAGGCGGGACGCCTGAGCGAGACCATCGAGCTCATGCGGCGGCTGTGGACGGAAGAGTCCTTCGCCTACGAGGGCCGGTACTTCCGGTTCGAGGAGATCGGCGTCCTGCCCAAGCCGGTGCAACGGCCCGGGATACCCATCTGGATCGCGGCCGACCGGAACGAGACCGGCTTCAAGCGCGTCGGCCGGCTCGGGGACGGTTGGGTAACATTGGTCTCGTCGCTGGAGCAGTTCACCGCCAACCGCGGCAAGATCGACCGGCACGCGGCGTCATACGGCCGCCCGGGCGCCGTGCCCGTGTCCGCCCTGTACGCGACATTGCGCATGGACCGGGACGGCGACGCCGCGCGCGAGCAGGGCTGGGCCTGGATGGAAACGTTCTTCCGCCAGCCGAGGGCCAGGCTGGAGTACCACTTCACCATCTTCGGGACGCCGGACGAGTGCGCCGACCGGCTTCGAGGATACGCGCAGTCCGGGCTCACCGCGGTGATCGTCCGGTTCGCGTCCGACGACCCGGCGGAGCAGTCCCGCCTGTTGTTCGAGGAGCTGCGGCCGCGGCTGGCCTGAAGGAGTGGGATGGGAATGTTGCGGGACATCGGCCCGGCGAAGGGGTTGGCGGGCGGCCGCGGAGGGCGGGGGCAGCCATGACGGTGTTGCTGAGGAGCGCCGAAGTGGACGACCTGATGGACCTGAGGACCGCCATGACCGTTCTCGAACGGACCTACGTCGATCAGGCGGACGGGCAGGTGAAGGCGATCCCGCCCCTGCGGCTCATGGACCGGGGCATTCGTCTGGTGGCGGGGGGCCTCGACCGTGCCGACCGCGTGGGCCTCCGTGTGAGTGCCACCGGCGGGGACGCCCTGGCGCTGATCTACGAAATGAGCTCGGGCAAGCTCCTCTCCATCATGAACTATCCCTTCAGCTCGCTGAGAATCGCCGCCACGGTCGGTCTGGCGCTGGACCGCCTGGCCGCACCGGAGGTCCGGTCGGCGGCACTCATCGGCAGCGGCCGGCTGGCCCCTTCCCTGCTCCAGGCCGCCACGGGACTGCGGCCCATCGAGCGCGTCAGCGTCTACAGCCGCAATGCCCAGCGGCGGGAAGCCTTCGCCGGACAGGCGTCGAGCGAGTTCGGCGTCGAGGTCACCGCCGTGTCCGATCCGCGCGAGGCCCTGGACCGGGCGGATATCGTTCTGGTAAGCACCAATTCCCCGGAGCCGGCCCTGCGGGGCGAGTGGCTGCGGCCGGGCCTGGCCGTCTTCGGCTGCGGCCGTCCCAACGAGTTCGACGACGACACCTACCTGCGGGCGGCGTTGATCGTGGTATCGAGCAAGGCCCACGAGCTGGGCTACTACGACACCGAGCTCGACCGGCCGCTCATCCGGCTGTCAGGGGAGAAACGGATCGCCTGGGAGGATGTGGTGGAGTTGGGTGAGTTGGTGGCCCGGGACGAACCTCCGCCGGGGCTGCAAGACGGCATTGCCGTATTCCGGGAGTCCCAGGGAGGCTACAGCGACGTGGCGCTGGCCAGCTACGCCTACGAGGAAGCCGTGCGGAAGGGTCGGGGACGGGAAGTCGTCTTGGATTGAACTGTTGAACCAAGTTAGAAATCCGGTGTTTCAGATAACGTCATTCCCGCGCAAGCGGGAATCCAGGTGGGGCGGAGCGGCGGCAACGGAGCCGTCGCGCGCCTCCACCGCCCCTGGATTCCCGCTTGCGCGGGAATGACGACTTAGGGGCCCACTACCATTTTCGTCTCAATGACTACCAAAGGAGAAGTGTCATGAAGAACTCGAACCAAGGATTCGTGAAAGCGCTGCTGGTTGCCGCGGTGCTTTGTTTCGTCACGTCCGGGCCGGCCATGGCGGCCGACAGGACCGCCGCCCTCGACGAATTGATCAAGGCGGCCAAGGCCGAGGGCGCGACCCTCATCGCGCATGCCATCGTCGACGACGTCCGGGGAAGAGCGGAAGTCCTGGCCGCGATGGAGAAGATGTACGGCGTCAAGGTGAAGTGGGAGTACGTCGACTTTCCCAACCAGAACCGCTTCGCGGCGCGGCTGATGAAGGAGGCCAAGGCGGGCCGGCAGCCCTCGACGGACGTCTTCAACGGCACCCAGTCCACCATCCCGCGCCTGCTCAAGGCGAACATGCTGGCGGAGGTGCCCGACTGGCAGAAGCTCTATCCGCGGATTCCGGCCGATGCCATCGTTCCGGGAGGCGGCGCCATTCCCGAGCACACCCGCATCGGCGGCTTCGCCTACAACACCCGGCTCGTGCCCAAGGACAAGGTTCCCCAGAAGCTCGAGGACCTGCTGGATCCCTTCTGGAAAGGAAAGCTGGCCTCCACCACCTACGCCGCGGTGTGGGATCGCGCGAGCGTGACCGAGCAGGGCACCTTCGACACCGAGAAGGCAACGCGTATCCGGAATCTCTTGTCGGCCCTGGTCGCGAAGGGGCACATCGTCGGGCTGATCGGCTGCGGCGACGAGAACCGTATCGCCAGCGGCGAGTTCGTCGCGCTGGCGCTCATGTGCAGCGCCAACAACGTCTGGAAAGGCCAGGCCAAGGGGGCTCCCCTGGAGATTGCCTACCTGGAGGAGACCAGCAACCTCTCCCATTCGTACATGGCGGTGCTGAAGCAGGCGAAGTATCCCAACACGTCGAAGCTGTTCATGGTGTTCATGCAGACGCCGGAAGGACAGGCGCTGAACCGCAAGTGGGAACTGGCGGATACGAGCTACTATCCCGAGAACACGATGTACAAGGTCGCCAAGGACCTGAAAGATCGAGGAGTGGCGCCGCCCTACATCAGCATTCCGACCTACAACAAGGTGAGACCCCAGGTCGAGGAGTGGAAGAGGACCTACAAGCAGATCCTCGTCGGGCAGAAGAAATAGCGTCGCGCGGGACGTGTGGAATCGTCATTGGGGGCCGAACGGCCTCCAATGGCGCCGCGCGGGCAAAGGCGCAGGTCGGATTCGCACAGCGTAGTCCGACCTGGGCCGAGCGGGTGTCGGGTTACGCCTTCGGCTAACCCTACCTACGGCAGGGTACGACAGAAGCGGCGGAGCCCGAGCATGGCGAAGTCCCCGGGTGGACGCTTGAGACCAGCGTTGTGGAAAACACCGTAACAGCCGACAGGGCCGCGCTTCCGGGAATGCGCATGGGCCGTCTGATGAGCGCGCGCACCGCGCTCATCGCCTTCACGGCAGTCGTGCTCTCGGTGGTCCTGGTGCTTCTGGCGGTGATCCTGGACATCGCCTTTCAGGATCCGCTGGATTCCTCCGTCTATACCCTGCAGAACTTCCGCGATCTGTACCTGGACCCCTTCGTCTACGGCGCCCTGTACAACACCGCCATCTTCACCGCCGTTACCGTTTTCGTCGCGCTGTTCTTTGCCGTGCCCATCGCGTGGCTTGCCGAGCGCACCGATCTGCCGGGGCGGAGCCTGGTCTTCCCGATGATGACCGCGAGCGCGGTCATCCCCGGCACCTTCGGCGCCCTGGGCTGGCTGTTCATGTTCCACCCGCGGATCGGCACCATCAACCACTGGTTGATGGACCTGCTGCCGTTCATCGACTCCCCTCCCATCAATATCGTCTCGGTGTCGGGCATGGGATTCATTTCGGGCATCGGGCTTTCGTCGCTGGCGTTCATCATGCTCGCGGCCACGTTCCGGGCCATGGATCCCGCCCTGGAGGAGAGCGCGCAGATCCACGGCCTGACCTTCTTTCAGCGGATCGCGCACGTGACGATGCCGCTCATGTGGCCGGGCATCCTGGCCGCCGGCATCTACATCGGCACCATCGGCCTCGCCTCCTTCGACGTTCCCGCCATCATCGGCATGGCGAACCGGATCTTCACGTTCAGCACGTTCATCTTCAACGAGGCGGACCCGCAGGAAGGACCGCCTAATTTCAGCATCGTCGGGGCCGCCAGCGTGCTGATGATCGTGGTGGGGCTCTTGTTGAGCTGGTGGTATCTGAAGGTGATCGGGCGCTCCCACCGCTACACGGTGGTCACGGGCAAGAGCTATCGCCCGAACATCATCCCGCTGGGTCGGTGGTGGATCGCGGGCTGGGCGTTCATCGGCCTCAAGCTGGCGCTGGGCGTGGTGTTCCCGTTTCTGGCCCTGGTGTGGGCGTCGCTGATGCCCTACTTTCAGCCTTTCTCCATGGAGGCCCTGGCCACCGTATCGCTGGAGAACTTCCGACAGATCCCCTGGGACATCTTCTGGAACGCCACCAAGAACACGGCGATCCTGACGTTGACCGTGCCCACCATCCTGCTCTTCGTCGGCCTGGCCATCTCGTGGGTGGTGATCCGGTCCGGGTTTCGCTACGCGTGGCTGGTGGACATGGTGGCGTTCCTGCCCCACGCGGTCCCCAACCTGATTTTCTCCGTGGCCATCCTGGTCATCGCGCTGTTCTGGATCCCGGAGTACATCCCCTTCTACAACACCATCTACATCCTCCTCGTGGTGTTCGTCGTCGCGCGCATCAGCTTTCCCACGCGGGTCTACAACAACGCCCTGCTGCAGATCCACAAGGAGCTCGACGAGGCCGCCTATGTCTCGGGACTCGGACCCTTCGGGGTGCTGCGGAGCATCCTGGCGCCGCTGCTGGCGCCGGCGACGCTCTATGCCTGGATATGGATCGCGCTCTTGTCGTACCGGGAGCTGACGCTGGCGGCCTTCCTGACCGCCAAGGACAACCAGACCCTTCCGACGCTGGTGCTGGGCTTCGTCGCCCGCGGCGAGGCCACGGTGGCGGCGGCGATCTCGCTGCTGCTCCTGGCCTTCATGATTCCGCTGGTGGTGCTGTACTTCTTCTTCGGCCGCCGCACCCTTCAGTTCGGCAGCGCGTGAGACGGCGCGAGGTCGCGCCGAGCGGGGCAGTGGTGCGGGCACGGGCGGGTTTGAAACCCGCCCCTACATTTCCTCAGCGGACCTCGGAGAGATGCGCGGGCTTCAATCCCGTCCCTGTACGGCCATCGTCCTGTGGCGTAGCCCCTACAGGCCTCCCGCTCCCACGTAGGTCGGGTTAGTTAGTCAGCCGAAGGCGTAACCCGACGCACGCTCCGTCCCTTGTCGGATTACGCTTCCCTAATCCGACCTACACTTCTTTTCGGCCGCCGGACGCTTCAGTTCGGCAGCGCGTGAAGCTGGCGTCCTTCGACTTCGCTACGCTGGCGCTCCGCTACGCTCAGGACGAACGGGGAAAGGTTCCACAACCGTTCGTCCTGAGCGTAGCGGAGCGAAGTCGAAGGACGCCATACCGATTGATCAGCCCTTCCCTACCTACGCGGCTCCGGCCACCTTTTCCTCCCAGCTGCTGTACTCTTGCGACAGCGCGAGCGGGTTCCGGGTGTACAGGATGATACGCTTGGTCAGCATCTCGCCCATGTTCCGGTGGGAGCATCCCGGCGGTATCCACAGCATATCACCGGTTTCCAGCATGAACTCCCCCTGGGTCGTACGCGTGGGCCGCCGTCCCGTAAGCTGAAACGCCACCTCGTCCTGATTGAAACCGCGGTGGTAGATCCGTTGGGAGTCCGATCGAACGGTCATCTCGATCATGATGTCCTCGTTCTCGATGAGTTCGAAATGCTTCCCCCCCGACGGCCCCTCCTCCACCTGGTCGAGCACCTCCCCGGGCTTCAGCAGCACACACCCCGCCGCAGTGGTGCGGTCATCCTTGACCGGGTAACCCTTGGCCACGTGCAGGGCTTTCTTGGCGCGCACCACCAGCCGGGTGCCACCCTCGGGATTGGGCCGCGCCACCCCGGGTGGAAGCGCCAACAGGTCTCCTTGCGAGAGATCAAAGTCGCCCTGCGAGGTCGGCACGGTACCCGCGTCACCGATCTGGACGCTCACTTCGTGGTTCTCCCGGGAAGCCGGAGCCGGCTCGGCAAAAGCGCCGATCACGAGCTCGATGCTCACGTCATCGTTGGACAGCACCGGAAGCCGCCGGCCTTCGCCGTTCTCCCCTTGGAGCGAGGCGGTCAACACGCTCAAGGGCTTCAGCAAAAGGCAGGGCCGTTCGAACGTCTCCGTACAATGGAGCACATCCCGTTCCTCGTCGATCTCCTTCCACTCCCGCTCCGGCTCCTGGCCCCCGAGATTCCCGATAAAGGTATAGGTATTGATTTCTTTGATCGTCATGCTCTTGCCCTCCTCCGGCTAGTGCCTCTACCCCGTGGCCGCCGTTTGCCACCAGTCGGCTTCCTTGTGAACCGTCGTCTCCACCGTGAAGGTGCTGTTGAACACGTGGCGCGTGGGGTCGATGGGGACGCGCCAGCGGAGCTTGCTGTAGAAGTTCAGGCGCAGGAAGTCCCCGCCGTCCGGGGGCACGCTGATGACGCTGTGGGAGATGCCCAGGGGGATGATGGTGATCTCGCCGGGCGACACCGCCACGTTCTCGAACTCCGACAGGTCGAGGGCATCGCCGCGGAACTGGATGCGGACTTCCTCGCTCTGCAGCGCGCGGTGAAAGGCGAACTGCTCATCCTGCATGTTGTAGGTCCGCACCCGCATACTCGCCGATTCCATCAGCGCCAGGAGCCCTGCCTCGCCGCCGGCCTTCCCCAGCACCATGGTGAAGTGGTCGAACGCGCGCAGCTTGCGGATGCCGCTCTCCTGCTGTTTCGGCTTGAGGGTGGACACGCCCACCAGCGAGTCGTAGTCGCGCTCCACCACCGTGAGATCGTCGGGGCCGTCGTCCCAGAAGTGCATCTTCTCGGTGACCCGCCCCTTGACGTCCCCGTTGGGAGCCTCCAGCCCCTTCCAGTTGGGGCCGCCGTGGCGCGTCATCACGAAGCTCTGGTGGCTGGTGTACTTGTCCTCGTCCAGGACATAGTCGACGGCCTCGCGGTTCAGGCAGGAATAGCGCAGGCTGTCGTTCCGCCCGATGGAGCGGTGGGAAATGCCCCCGGGAACCAGCACCACCTCGCCGGGTTCCATCTCGTAGACGCCGAACTCCGTCTCAAGCGTGGTGTTGCCGCAGAACTGGAAGTACACCATGTCGCAGTCCACGTAGCGGTGGAACGCGTCCTGGACGCCGACGACGCACTCCGCGCCGATCCGGTGGTTCTCGTTCTCCAGGATCACCAGGGACTGGTTGGGCACGCTGAGCATGTCGAAGGGACGGAACTTCGGGGTGTAGCGGGTGCTCGTGGCCGTGCTCATGAGGCCGGCCTTGCTCCGCTCCGACCACGCGGCCAATCCGGGTCTGGGAAAGTCTTTCCACGTGGTCATGAACTCACCGATCTGCTGCTGCGAGTAGACCTTCTTCTCGGCGGCGTCAATCTGTTCTTTGGTAGCCATGCTGTCGTCCTCCCGGGCAGGGGTTGCCGCGGTGGTGCGCGGACGGTCTGCCTTCCTGTTGCTTGTTTGGGGCGCGGGCAGCGAATGCCCGGGCCTTCATCCGCATGGACGATACACCACGAAATACGCGATTAGCAACACGGTGCAGAGGCGGGACATGGCGCGGACACCCGCATCGTCACACCCGCGCAAGCGGGAATCCAGGAGGGGTGAGGCGGGGAAACACGCTCGTTGTGCCCCGCTCCACCCCTGGATTCCCGCTTGCGCGGGAATGACGTATTCCGGGCGTCGGCACCCCCACGCAAGGGTAGTGGAAGCGCATCAGAGCTGCCCGGGAGTGCTACGGCCGACGCAAGGGAGCCGCGTTCAGGGGTTTGACCGGCAGCGTGCAACGCAGTATGTGCAGGGTATCCGCAACTGGACGACCCGCTTCCGCGCCTGTTACCGCGAGAGTGGCCGTGACACTGACTGGTTTTTTGAGACCTTCTAGGAGACCCATATGCGCCTGCAAGACAAGATCGCCATCGTAACCGGAGCCAACGCCGAGTTCGGTAGCGTCATCAGCCAGGCGTTCGCTGCCGAAGGGGCCGACGTCGTATGCGCCGACTGGAAACAGGAGGACGCGGACATCGCGGCGGAGCGGGTGCGGTCGGCCGGCCGCAAGGCCCTGGCCCTGGGGGTGGACCTGCGCGAGAAGGAGGAAGTCGAAGCCATGGTACGGCGCACGGTGGAGGCGTACGGCCGGCTCGACATCCTGGTCAACGCCACGGCGCGACCGCACCACCAGGAGTTCCTGAACTTCAAGGAGGAAGACTTCGACGACACCCTGGCACGCGGGGTGAAGCCCTATTTCCTCACCGGCCAGGCCGCGGCCAACGAGATGGTCAAGCGGCGCTACGGCAAGATCGTGAATCTGACCTCCATCGTGGCCAAGCTGGGCCCCGGACAGGCGGTGGACTGGGCGGCCGACCGTGGCGCGGTGGACGGGTTGACGCGTTCCATGGCCCACGCCCTGGGCTTCTGGGGCATCACCGTGAACGGCGTGGCGCGCGGGAATACCCAACGCCCGCCCTATTCCGAAGGGGTGCTGGAGCGGCTGCGCCGCCTCCCCCTGGGGCGCACGGAACACCCGGAGGACATGGGCGCGCCCACGGTGTTCCTGGCCTCCGACGACGCCGCCTACATCACCGGCACGGTGCTCTACGTGGACGGCGGCTATACCGTGGCCGCGGTGACCGACGACCGGTTCCGTCCGGAGTGGGCGAAGGCCGGCGCGCAGGGGTGGGACCCGAGCACGGCCTGACCGGCCGGCCGAGAAACAGTGTTCGCGGAGCGGGACGCCCGCCGGTGTTGGCTCGGAACCCGTGTCGCATTGACTTCCGACCGGAGTCGGACCGTTTCCATGAGAAGTTCTAGTGTCCTGTCCGGTTCATTCGCAGGATAAGATGCGGAGGATTTTTCGTCGTCGGCAAGGCGCGATTACTTGTAGGGGCGACCTGCGGTCGCCCCTGGGCGTGCCCCACGCGAGGAAGAGCAACGCAGCCGACGGCAAAAAAGACCCGCAGATTATCCTGCGAATGAACCGGACAGGACACTGGCAAGGAGCAACATGATGAGGCTTGAAGACAAGATCGCGGTGGTGACCGGAGTCGGCGGCCGTATCGGCGGCATCGTGGCCCTGGCCTACGCCGGGGAAGGCGCGCACGTCGTGGCGGTGGACGAGGACCGGGACAAGGCCGAGGCCGTGGCGGCTCAGGTCAAGGACCTGGGGCGGAGATCGCTGGCGCTGGAGGTGGACGTCACCAACAAGGCGGCGGTGGAGGAGTTGGTCCGCCGGGCGGTGGACGAGTTCGGCGGCGTCGACATCCTCTTCAACGGCACCGGGGTGTCGCACAACCAGGCCTTCCTGACCTTTAAGGAAGCCGACTTCGACCACGCCATGGCGGTGGGGCTCAAGGCGTTCTTCCTCACGTGTCAGGCCGTGGGCCGGCAGATGGCCGAACAGGGCCGCGGCGGCAAGATCGTCAACCTCTCATCCATCGTGGGCAGGCTGGGTTCCGGAGAGGCGGCCGCCTGGTGCACCACGCGCTCGGGCGTGGACGCCATGACCCGGGCCATCGCCCAGGCGCTGGGTTATTACGGCGTCAACGTGAACTGCCTGGTGCACGGCGGCATGGAGTCCATCCCCTACCCCCACGAAGTGGAACGGGGCGAACGGCGCCGGCGCATCCCCTTCGGGCGGCTGGGCAAGCCCGAGGACCTGGTGGGCGGCGCGATCTTCCTGGCTAGCGACGAATCCGACTTCGTCACCGGCGAGCAGTTGTACGTGGACGGCGGCTACACCACGGCCGCGGTGACGGAGGACGGCTACCGTCCGGAATGGGCGCGCGCGACGCACACGGCAGACGGGCCGCGCAAGGACAAGTACGCACGGCCGTAAGGCCGGGGAGAGGCACCGACACCCAGAAACCGTCATTCTCGCGGAACAGGCTGTGTCAAAACTCGGTACGAAATGGGCAACGACACCTCAAGAACGTCATTCCCGCGAAAGCGAGTGTGTCAAAACCCTAACTTCGGTACACGAGGCCAATCCGTTATTCCCGTCCCCTCCGTCATTCCCGCGAAAGCGGGAATCCAGGGGTGGTGGAGGGGTGCTACAGCGACGTTTCCCCGCTCCACCCCGCCTGGATTCCCGCTTTCGCGGGAATGACGATTTCGGGGGTCTGTACCTCGCTGGGGTGGCGTTTTGACACGCCCTGTTTCGCGGGAATGACGGTTTGGTTTTTCGCGGAAGAGACGAACTGACCGAAAGAGAGTGAACCATGAGCACGAACGGCCCTCCTGTTGTCCGACTCGATCACGGCGTGGTGCCCACCAACGACCTGGGCGAATCCATCGTCTTCCTCACCCAGGTCCTCGGCGCCGACTTCCGCCGACTGGTGAACGCCAACCTGCGGGGACTCAACCGAGAGGTTCCGGAGATGGCGTTCTTCAAGCTGGCCAACCACCACGGCTTCGGCTTCGCGCTGCAAGGTCAGTCCATTCCCAAGCCCATCCGCGCCAAGGAAGGGCAGGTGTGGGGACTGGAGCTTAATGAACGGAGCCTTGACGAAGCGGCGGAGCTTCTGCGCAGCCGGAACGTGCAATTCGAGGGACCCGTGGAATATCCCGCGTCGAGCCCCATCGCGGGATCGCTCTGGGTCACCGACCCCGGCGAGTTCGTCTACGAGCTGTCCGTGCGCCGGGACGACCAGCGCTGCCAGGATCCGGGGCAAGGGTACCTCGGCCTGTGCCGCATCAGTCATGTGCGCCTGGAGGTGACCGATCTGGCGGAAGCGGCGGATTGGTACCGGAACACCCTTGGGCTCGTGGACACCGATCAGGTGCCGGGCGACGCACAGTTGACGCTGTCGATTCCGGAAACCCGACAGCTCTTCATCCTGCGCGAGGTTCCCGAGATGACGCAGCGGAGCCTCTACCCGCGGGGTCCCCACGTAGACATCAAGGTGGCCATTGGCGCATACGACGATTTCGTTTCTCGTTTGACCAACATCGAGCGTTACTGGAGCCCCTTCGGTGACCGGATCCCGTGGCACGAACCGGACACGCAGACCGTTTACTTCTACGATCCGTTCGGCAACCGCCTGCAGGTGGGAGAGAACAGAGGCCTGCCGCACTAGGCGCCTGTAACATGCATATGGGTACCAATCTGCTTGTCCTTTTTACCGTCGGCTGCGTTGCTCTTCCTCGCGTGGTGCCTGCCACACGGGCGGGTTTGAAACCCGCCCCTACAAGTCATCGCGCCTTGCCGACTACAAAAAGTCCCGGGCATCTTGATGCTCATTTGCGTCTTATAGGAGCCTATGCTGCGGGAACCCGATATCCGATGTAGGGGCGGGTTTCAAACCCGCCCGTGCCCGGACCACCGACACGGCGCGGGACCGACGCCAGGCGCGCGTGCCATGGCTACGCGAAAGGAACACGCATGATCGAATACGACATCGCGGACATGATGGACGGGGTCAAGAACATGATCGAGGCCTCCGACATCCGTCCCGGAGATCAGGTGCTGCTGCTGGCGGACCGCCGCAGCGATGCCGCCTCCATGGAGGCCATCACGGCCGGGCTCAAGTTCATGAGCGCCGAGCCCATGTCGCTGATTACGGAACCCATCTCGCGTTACGGGCAGGTGCCCCAGGCGGTGCTGCAGGCCATGCACGCGTGCGACGTGGTGATCTGGGTGTGGCCGGTCTTCATCACCTTCACGCCGGACCACCGGGCCATGGGCCGCAAGCGCGAGGAGAGCGGCACCCAGCTCAAGGAACAGCGAATGAAGCCCTACTTCATCTACTTCGAGGGAACTTCCGGCCTGCTGGCGCGCGACTACGCCCGGTTCCCGAACCCGGTGCTGTGGAAGCTGGCGGAAAAGGTCCGGGAGGTCGTGGCCGCGGGCAAGGTGGTGCGGATCGAGGACGACCTCGGCAGCCATCTGACCGCCACCTATGACGGCACCCGCCTTTACGGCATGCAGTTCCGGGCCGGGGATCCGCCGGGGCGCTGCCACTTCCCGTGGGGCCGCTGTGGCGTGTTCAACGGCAGCGGCAAGGCGGACGGCGAGGTCTACCTGAGCTGCGTCCAGGGCGTGGCTGGCGCGCTGCCCGCGCCCATGAAGTGGGTGGTCAAGAACAGCGAGGTGGTGGAAGCAGAGGGCGGCGAGCTGGCGGAGGAATGCCGGCAGCTCTTCAAGAACGTACCCGGCTCGAACCGGCTGGTGGAGATCATGTTCGGCTATCACCCCAAGGCGTCCATCCGCCACGGCATCGACGACCCCATGCACTGGGAGCTCATCAGCAAGATGCCGTGGGTGGGCCTGGGCACCGACCGCAAGCACCCCGACTTCCGACACGTCGACGGCTCGGTGATGAACGCCCGGCTCTACATCGACGACCGCATCATGGTGCACGAGCAGGGCATGCTGGACCGCTCCTTCCTGCATCACCCCGAAGTGCTGGAAGCGGCCTCCGCCTACGGTGACCCCTACCAGGTGCTCGCCCCGGTGTCCCACAACGCCCATGGCTCCGGCACCCTGTGGTGACGGTCACAGAGAGGAACGAAGACAACCATGGCTAGTATCCAAACATTCGATCACTGCGGCTTCGTCGTGGAAGACATTCCCCGGGCACACCGGTTTTACGAGGACCTGTTGGGGGCCAAGCCGCTGCGTATCCAGAATCTCAATACCCGCCGGCTTTACGGGGGAGGCTTCCCGGTGATGTCGTTCGTGGAAATGGGGTCCCATCGGTTCGAGCTGTGCCTGGCGCAGGAACCCTTGGCCCCACAGGGCAAGGCCGGGATGCCTCGCATCGGCTTCGCGCTCACGGAAGCCGCCATGGACGAATTGCTGGAGCAGTTGCGCCGGAGCGAGATACCCTACGAGGGCCCCGTGACCTACCCGCCGGAAGTACCCCTCGATCGAACCATCCGGGTACGGGATGCGGACGATAACATCCTCGAATTCTCGGTGCGCAAACAGGGGGAAGCATCTTGATCGCGTACGAAGACATCAGCCACCTCGCCATGGAGGTCACCGATCTCGACGCCGCGGAACGCTTCTATGCGGGCGCCCTCGGCATGGAACTGATCTGCCGCGATTCCGGCGAGCTCGGCAATGGACGGCTCATCCTCAAGAACGCCTCCGGACAACTCCTGTTCCTGGAAAAGGTAGACGAGATGTCCCAGCGCTCCCGCTTCTCGGGCCCCGACTCCAACAACGTTCCGGACCCCGGCGGCAACCTCCGCTACAAAGGCGCCCATCTCGCCATGAGCATCGGCTCCGTGGCGGACTACGACGAGATCTACGACAAGCTCGAAGCCCACGGCGCCTATCTCGAGGGCGACCTTCGCGCCGCGCAGCGCGCCCCGGGAGAGAAGAGCGTCTACCTCTACGATCCCGCGGGAAATCGGCTGCAGCTCATCATCCTGCCGACGCCGGAGTGACCCCTCTGCAGGACACCCGGCAGTTCATCGCGGGGCAGTCCATGCGCATGCATTGGAGAACCTGATGCCGTACGTCGTCGCTGTGGACATCGGAGGCTGGCTGGGTGATTCGAGGATCGGGTGTTGCGGGTCCGACCGCGCTTGGCGGTTGTGATTGCCGGAATAACGATTGGCAGTGTAGGCTATAGAAACACCCATTGCCGCAAAATCGTCCGCCTAAGGGAGACCCGGATGAGCACACAATACACCATAGTCATCGAGAAGGACGAGGACGGCTACTACGTCGGGAGTGTTCCCGCCCTTCCAGGTTGTCATAGCCAAGGAAAGTCCGTTGACCAACTACTGGAACGAATGCACGAAGCCATTGGTCTATGGCTCGAGGTCAATGGCGAGGACGCTCCAAGTCCGCTTGAACTCGTCGGCATTCAGAGAATCGCCGTATGAGCAGAATGCCGCGAGTCACAGGTGATCACGTCGTCCAATCTTTGAAAAAGGCCGGGTTCACGGTCGTAAGACAGCGAGGAAGCCACATAATCATGCAGCACCCGAATGGGCGCACAACCGTCGTACCCGTTCATGGGAATGAAACGATTGGCGTCGGCCTCATGTCCAAGATTCAGAAGGACGTCGGGATTGACCGAGAGCTGTTCATCGGCCTGCTCAGCGATTGATCCACCTCATGTCTCAATGAATGGACACATCCTTGAGTTGCCATGTGCGACGTTTGCTTTCCGAATTGCATTGGATCGCAACATCGAAGTAAGCGCGGACTGGGCCACCGAAGATGTTCTTTGTTGTCCACATGGCCCGCCACCTTCCAGAGTCCATTCCCAAGATGCCTGTAGACGGAGAAGTCGAAATCAGCGACATGGGGATTCGGAATCCTGCGGTTTACCGCATTTTCGGCGAAGACCAGAGCGTAGCCCATCGCCGTGCGGCGAGTACAGTCCGAAGGGTCTGCGCATCCAGCCAAGGCCAACATTGCCGAAAACGCCCACGTCGCAAGTCGTGACATAGGTTCTCCTGATGCTCAAGCCCGTTGCGTGGGTGAGTTTCCGAGCTACTCCCGCGTTGCACTGAAGACAGCGAGCCCAAAGAGGGGTATTGGCATCCCTTCATGTAGATGTCGTGAGCTGAGGGAGGGGGTTGTATTCACCGCGTCCGCCGGTCAGGCAAATTCATACAAGGGGATCATCGGGGGCGCAACTCCTCCACCGTGCTCACTCCGAACAAGCGCTAACAAAGGAATATTTTCGGCTGACATTGACAGACGCGCTACGATATGATGCGCTTGAAGCGTACTTCGCTGAAGGTCGTCCCATGAAGACGTATGCAGAATCCCAACCCGACGCTCCGATGACGCTAGAACAGGCCGTCTGGATCGATCCTGGGCGGATGAGTGGCGCTCCCTGTTTCCGCGGCAGCCGGCTTCCTGTCGGGCACCTGTTCGACTGGCTGGCCGATGGCGTACCGCTGGATGACTTCGTCCGCGAATTTCGCATCGACCGTCGCGCTGCCGCCGCGGTTTTGCGCGCCGCCGGCCAAGCACTCTGCTCCACCGCCGCCCAGCGTCCAGGTTGTTCTCCGGAACGGTAACGTCGGCAACCGCGAGTGAAGGTGCTCCTGGACGTTGGGGTCTCACATCGCCTGAGACGGCCCCTTCAGAACGCGCTTGGCGGCACGCCAGTCGAGAGCGCTATCTTCCGCTATTGGAATCAACTCCGCGACGACGAACTCCTCCAACGAGCCCACGCACAAGGATTCACTGCCTTGGTCACGACCGACAAGCGCCTCGCCGCCGAACAGCGCGTGCTTCCACTCGCCGTGATCGCGGTCGATGACAATCGGCTCCCCGCCCTCGTCGCCGCCGTCAACGACATCGCAGATGCTATTCGGAGCGCCGGCCCCGGCGAACACGCCCTCGTTGCCATTAATGCCAGCAATCGAACGGATCCGCCCACAGAGGACGTACTTGACAACTAGCTACGGCATCGCACCGCAAATGCGCCCATCCTACTGCGATCCGGACCGATCCCGCGACCGGCCTCTCTGGGCGTCGGGACTTCCGTCGATTTTCCTTTACCGGCCGCCGTGGCACCGCACTATTCACATTCCCTGCCTGCCAGCGATGCCAAGAAATTTCACGCCGCTCCTTCGTGCACTCCGACCGGCTTAACTCCTATGCTCCTGACTCGAATCGGCCTCCGCCATGATCAACTGCCATGAACACATCAATCAGTTAACGCCTCAAGTCGTCCAGATCCGCACTCCGAAGGGCTGGGGTACCGGCTTTCTTCATTACGGCACCGAGGGTGGAACACGTTGCATCGCAACCGCTCGCCATGTCGTCGAAGAAGCTCTGGCTAACGACCAACTCATCAGCATTCATCACGGTGGAACAGAGTATTGCTTCGGTCCCCAGGGCGAAGGAATGCTTGTCGTGCAGCAGACGGACGCGGATCTCGACTCCGTTGTCTTGACGGTCATCGTCCCCGAACTTCCCCGTCCATCCGTCCCCCTAATCGCTCCCGCGGAACGCTGCTACGTCAATGTTGGAACAGAGGTCGGTTGGCTAGGCTTCCCAAATCTCGACACTCTCCGCCACAGGCTATGCTTCTTCTCCGGGAGAGTCAGCCTCATCGACCCCAAGGCGCACCGCTACCTGATTGACGGAAACAACGTCCGCGGTTGCAGTGGCGGCCCAGTGTCTTGTTCTACCCCTGACGGCCTCCGTATCATCGGTGCGTTAACCGACCGGTGCCTGACGGTGTGGGTCCCGAGTGCCTGAAGTGCGGGTCTGATCTGGTGGAGCAGGTCGAGCCTAACAATGAAGCGCAGGACGCCGCCCGCGGCAAATGCCGGTCCTGCGGCGACGAGATGGCGGCGGAAGCGGTGGTTGAGTGCCTCGTGGGGCGACAGTACTGGTTGCTTGACCACCTGTCGATCAAGGACGGCGGGCAGCGCGTTCTTTACACGTGCCCCCTGTGTTCGCTGGAGACCTACGTCAACGAGTACGACGACGAGGGCGAGGTTACGGGATGCGTGCACTGCGACTTCAAGCTGGGAAACTGCCGCATGTGTGGGAATGACTTGATGCCGGGCGACCTGTACGGTGACCGCGAAGACGTGTGTAGTTATTGCGGCTATAAGTTAGCGAAGCTGATGGAGCGGGATTGACGGGCGGCGACCGTGCGCGGAACCGGATGAGACGGCGAACGGGGTGTCAGCGCCAGCAAGAGGCGTTAACTGCCGAACGAAATGAACGCGGCCACCCATTTGGCGAACTTTCCGTGTATAGGTCCACATCCGTATCGGACACGGATACGCAAGACCAGGGCGTTGCGGGCATGCGGGCATGGTGCGTGGTGTTGTCTCTGTGTTGATTGTTCCTGGCACGAACCATCCGGTTGAATTGTAGGATCTACGCTACACTGCCAGGTTTGAAACCCGCCCCTACAACTCGTCATCCCGGCAGGTCCAGAGAACCCTGTTGATATTCCCGGCGTTACGCGTCGCCCCACACCGCATCTGCGACTTCCACCATCCGCGCGAGCTTGGCTTCCTGGTCGGCTTCGGTGAGGGGGTTGCCCTTGACGGAGCTGGCGAAGCCGCACTGGGGGGCGAGGGCGAGGCGCTCCAAGGGGGCGTGACGGCTGGCCTCGTCGATGCGGCGCTTGAGGTGGTCGGCGGATTCGAGGGTCGGGCCCTTGGTGGAGACGAGGCCGAGGGCGACGACCTTGCCGGCGGGCAGGAAGCGTAGCGGCTCGAAGGTGCCGGCCCGGGGCGTGTCGTATTCCAGGAAGTAGCCCTGGACGTTGATCTCGTTGAAAAGGACCTCGGCCACGGGGTCGTAGCCGCCGGCGGCGGCCCACAATCCTTCACGGTTTCCGCGGCACTGGTGCATGGTGACGGTGACATCGTCGGGCAGGCCTTCGAGGGCCTGGTTGATGCGCCGCGCGTACTCCGCGAGCACGGCCTGGGGGCCGGAGCCCCAGGAGCGGAAGACGTCATCGTAGGTTGGATCGCAGAGAAACGGGATGGCGACGTCGTCCAACTGGATGTAGCGCGCGCCGGCGGCTACCAAGGCGGCCAGCTCCTGGCGGTAGGCGGCCACCAAGTCTTCCCAGAAGGCATCGACGTCGTCATAGACGGGTCCCAGCACCCCCGGGTCCCCGCCGGCGAAGCAATAGACCACCGGCGGCGCGGGGATGGTGACCTTGGGCACGGCCTCGGTGTTGGCCTTGAGGAACTCGAAGGCGCGGACCACGGCGCTGGGGCGCCAGCGGACCCTGCCGTTGACCCACACCACGGTGAAGTCCTGCCGCTGGTTCTCCTCGTTGCGCCAACTGAACGGCGATGCGGCGCCCTGGCGCGTGGCGGAAAAGCCGTCCCAGGTCATCATCAGCTCGCTGAACCAACTACGGCGGCGGAACTCCCCGTCGGTGGCGGAGCGAAGGCCCACGCGTTTCTGTAGCGCGATGACGTCGCCGACGAATCCGTCCTCGATGCGCGCCAACTCCTCGTTTCCGTGTGGGCCGAGATTGCTCTCGGCCGTGTCGGGCCCCAGGAGGCGCACCCTGGCCTCCTTGAGCCCCGCCGGGCGCAGGAGGCTGCCGACGTGGTCGGCACGGAACGGCGGCTTGGTTGTTGGCGGCATATCGGAAATCTCCAGGGCTAGTAGACTGAGCCGCAGAAACGTCGGACGATCTCCGGCAAGGGCGACCGCGGGTCGCCCCTACATGCGTCGTCCGTACAGGACGCTAGTGTCCTGACATCGAATTACGCATATGAAGATGCGCAGGAATTTTTGTTGTCGGCAAGGCGCGATGACTTGTAGGGGCGACCGGCGGTCGCCCCCCAGTCGCGGTCACCACGCGAGGAAGAGCAACGCAGCCGACGACAAAAAGGACCAGCAGATTCATATGCGCAATTCGATGTCAGGACGCTAGCGGACGTCCAACCCGTGGCGGCGGCTGAGCTTGTAGAACAGGATGGCCATAAGAACGGTGCCGAGGCTGATGGTCAGGGCGAAGGCTGACAGGCTGCCCACATGGCCGTTGTCCCAAAGCTCCCAGATAACCACGGAGATCACCTCGGAACCCGGGCTGTAAAGCAACAGGGCGACGGACAGCTCCCGGATGGTGATCAGGAAGATGTAGATCCACCCGGCGAACAGGGCCGGCATCATCAGCGGGATCATGATCTTCCGCGCCACGTTGCCCCAGCTCGCGCCGCTGGCGGTGGCGCTCTCCTCCAGCTCCTTGTGGATGCCGATGAGGCCGGCGTGGCTGAAGCGCATGGCGTATGGCAGATAGCGCGCCGAGTAGGCAATGACCAGGATCCAGATGGTGCCGTACACGGGAATGGGAACCGTGAGGTAGGTCTGCAGGACCGCTACCCCCATGACGATGCCCGGGAACACCAGCGGCACCATGGTCAACCGGTCCAGGTACCAGCGCAGCTTGATGTTGGTGCGCGTCACCAGCCAGGCGGTGACGAACGCCACGCCCACGCAGACGGTGGCGGACACCATGCTGATGGTGACGTTGTTCTTGACGGAGCGCAGGATCTTGTCGTCGCTGAACGCCTCCACGTAGTTGTTCAGGGTAAACATGGAGAGCGCCTCCCACGATGGCACGATCAGGTAGGGCATGAAGCTCGCCCAGACGAGGGAGGTCAGCGGCAGAAGCTGGAGCGCCGGCAGGCCCAGCAGCGCCAACCCGCCCACCCAGCGCCACCGTCCCAGGTCCTTGCGCCGAGGCTGAAACCCCTTGCCGGTGATGGTGGCGAACCGGTGCGCGTGCTGGGTGACGCGATAGTAGGGAATCAGACACAACCCGACCAGACCGATGAGAAGCACGGAGTAGGCGCTGGCGTAGCCGTACTCGGGCACGAACCCCTCGATCAACTGAAGGTAGATCTGGGTCGTCATGACCTCGATGCCCGCGGGAAGACCCACCAGCGCGGGGATCTCGAAGGCCTCCATGCTGCGGATGAAGGTGAGGATCAGCACCGAGAGGAGGCTGGGCATGGCCATAGGCAGGGTCACCTTCCAGAACACCTGCCAGTCGTTGCTGCCGGCCACCACCGCGGCTTCCTCCAGGGACGGGTCCATGGACCGGAACGGCGTCGCCATGAGCAGGAACACGATGGGGGTCCACAGAAACCCTTCCACCAGTATCATGCCGCTCATGGAGAAAAGGTTGAAGATGGGCATGATGCCGGTGACGGATTTCACGGCCATGTTGATGAAACCCGCCTCCGGCCCCAGCAGCAGGATCCAGCCGATGACCTTGACCAGCCCCGGGACGGCGAACGACACGAAAGCCGCCACGTAGGCAACCGAGCGGAACGGCGCGTTGCTGCGCTCCGCCAGCCACGCCATGGCGGTGCCGAAGACCAGCGCCCAGGCGGCGCTGCCCACGGAAAACACGACGGAGTTCCAAACCAGGTTCTGGAAATCCGACAGGCCCTCAAAAATCTCGAAGAAATTCTGAAACGTCAGGCCGACGATTTCCGAGTCTTCGGAAGGAACGAAACTCGAATAGATGATGAAAACCAGCGGCGGGATGACGAGGTACAGGAGCACGAGCGCGCAGGGTATGAACAACCACAGCGGGTAGTCACGGCCCTGCCTGCTGGGACGGAAGACGTCAAGGAATGCCGAGGCCCCGCCCCTGGGCGAACCGGACTCCGTCAGCGCTGCTTCGTCTCTGCTCAACTGTAGCAATTCCTGGTGGCGGCTCGTCCCGGGCGCAAGCAACTACCGGAAACCCGAGGGAGGGCTCGCGTCCTGCCCTCGGGTTCCGCGGTCGCCCGGATGGGCCGCAACGGAAGGTCGCGCATGAAGTCCGTCACCTGCGGGCGATTGCACGCAACAGCTTGTTCAGTCTCTTGGATTCCTTGTTGTACGCCCTCGAGCTCAGTCCCCGTTCGGGGTACACCCGTTTGAACGGATAATCCAACCACGCCATGCCGTAGTGGAACTTCTGCAGGAGCTTCTGCCCGTCGGTCAGGATGAAGTTGGTGAGCAGCAGCGCGGCATGAGGATGCGGCGCGTTGGTGAACACCGCGGAACCTCCGGCGTTGGTCGGAACTTCATCCAAGGCGTTCCATCCCAGCGGCGCTCCCTCGTTGATCTTCACCAGCGCGTGATTGCGGAACACCGAGGGCGACACCACGAACTCGCCGGCGATGATCAGGTCCCGAGTGGCCGTGCCCGAGATCTTTACGAGCTTTATTTGCTGCTTCTTGAGCTTCTCGACGTATTCCATGCCCTTGACCGCGATCATGCGTCCCAGCATCCGGTCGCCGGTGCTTTGAACGCTCATGACGATCTTGCCCTTGAGAGACGGGTTCAGGAGGTCGTCGAAGCTCTTGGGTGCCTTGTCCTTGGGCATCTTGTCGGTGTTGTAACCCAGGCCGATGAAGGACTCGCGGTCGGTGACCCACCACACTCCGCCGCTCTTGGCCTTGGTCTGGTGCTCACCCGGCCATCTCTTGTGCTCAGGGCTGGTGTAGGGCGTGATGATCTTCCTCTCACGGAACAACTGCAGGACGCCCGGGGTGCTCTCGATCCCGTCCACAAGGTATTTCTTGGCCTTGGCCTCGGCGAGGACCTTGGCCGAAATATCCTTGCTCCCCGCCCGATAGACCTCGATCTTCACGTCCGGATATTTCTTGGCAAAATTCGACTGTATGGTCTTGTAGGACTTGCCGCTGAGCGAGGTGTACCAGACCACCTTGCCTTCCTTCTTGGCCCCCTCGTGCAACATCTTCTCGTAGTCGGCCGCGGGTCCGCTGTAGTTGGTCAGTTTCTTGACGGCGTCGCTCTGACCCCATGCAACGGACACGGCCAAGAAAAGTAGCGCGACGGTAAAGTATAGTGCCTTCATAAGGATGTCCTCCTATCGAGTTTGGCTCTTGCGAAAGCTTGGTGCATGCGCACGGATGGGCACCCTGCCCGCTCGTGCATGCAATGCCCGTTCTAGGGCACCGGCAAGCGGCTTGTCAAACGGAAAGTTTTTCGGGATGATGGCAGCGCCGGGGAAGTTGGTCGGGATTCTCGGCACGTCGACGCGGACATCCCGTCACTCACGAAGGCTGGAGAACATGAGCTGCGCGTACCGGATCGCGTTACCGTTCACCTTCCTCTCCTTGCTGTTCTGCCATGGCCAGCTCTTGGGCGCCTGCAAGGAGGAAAGCTTCGCCAGCCGTTTCTTCCGGCCGGCCTACGCCGCCGCTCCCGACGCCACCCTGCACTACTTCGGCCACAGCTTCTTCCAACTCGTCACCAGCCGGGGCACACGAATCGTCATGGATCCCCTGGCGCCGGGCTGGTACCCCACGCCCGAGGTTTCCGCGCACGTCGTCACCATCGGAAGGGAACACCAGAATCACAACTGGTTCCCCATCGTGCGGGGCCGGCCCATGATCCTCCGGGGCCTCGGAGAAACGCAGTTGGGGTACGAGTGGAACCCGGTGAGAACCACGGTGAAGGACGTCCTGATATACAGCGTGCCCATCTACGTGAGCCGTCCCGACGGCGACCTCTTCAAGGGAGCGGCGTTCGTTTTCGACATCGGCCGGCTGTGCGTCGCGCACCTGGGTGACCTGGGCCACAAGCTCACGGCCAGGCAACTGAAGCAATTCGGCAAGGTGGACGTGGCGCTGGTGCCCATCGGCGGCCGCACCACCATGGGTGCCTATACCGCCCGTGAGGTGGTGCGGCAGCTCAAGCCGAAGATCGCGATCCCCATGCACTACCGCGACAACCTGGAGCGGGTGCGGATCTTCACGGAAGGGTTCCCCACCAGGACCGTCCCGGACGGCTCGCTGGCCATCAGCAAGGCGGCGCTGCCCCGGAAGACGGAGATCGTGGTGTTGGGTTACCGCGGCGGGCCTTTTTGAGTCTTTTGGGTTGACTGACGAATGCATCCATCCTATTTTGCGGACTCGTCGGGCGGCGTTTTTTTGACGCCGACCCGTCACGGATCAACCAAGCCAGGAGGTATTTCATGAAAAGTACGAGACTCAAGGGATTGCTGGCGGCGGTCGCGGTGGCGGCCATGGCGTGGGCGTCCGGCCCGCAGCGGGCGACCGCCGCGGAGATGCCGACGAGCCTGGAGATCGGCGGCGCCAGCATTGGCGGAGCCTTCTACGTGGTGGCGGGCGGCGTAGCCAAGTTGCTGGAAGAGAAGATGAAGATTCCCGTCACGGCGGCGGTTACCGAGGGCTCGCGCGAGAACATCCGTCTCATCGACCGCAAGCAGATCTTCATGGGCGTCATCGCGTCGAACAACTCGTACCCGGCGTACCACGGGGTCATGACCTTCAAGAAAAAACATCCCGTGGCCCTCGTCATGGGTCTTTATCCCAACGCCTTCACGCTCCACAGCCTGCCCACCAGCCCCGTCAACTCCTTCAACGAACTCAAAGGAACACGCGTGGGCGTGGGCACCGGCCGGACCTGGGACACGTTCATGGTACCCCTGATGAAGGCCCACGGCCTGACCTACAAGAAGGACTTCAAGCCGGTGTACGCGGGAATGAGCGATCTGTACACGCAGCTCGGCGACGGCATCATCGTGGCGTTGCCGACCATGGTTTCCGGGCTGAGCCCGATCCCCGCGGCCATCCGCCTGCATGCCGAGAAGGGTGCGCATTATCTGGCCCCGGAGCCCCAGGCGGTCGAGAAGATGGTCAACCAGTTCCCGTACATGACGCGGCAAACCATTCCGAAAAACACACCCACCTTCGAACGGGAGATCGAGACCTTCGACATCGGCGGTCCCCTCCTCACCGTCCGGACAGACGCGGACGAGAAGCTGGTCTACCAGGTCGTCAAGATGCTGCATCAGAACCTGGACCGCATGGCGTCTGAGGTGCGCTACTTCCAGTATGCCAAGCTCAATCCGGCGGTGCTGACCACCCAGATCGGCGTTCCCTATCATCCGGGAGCCGTGCGCTATTGGAAGGAAGCCGGGCTCTGGAAGGAGTAGCCCGCTTCGTCACCCGGATAGCGGCAATCGGACTGTCGGGGTATCCCGTCCGGGACCCTCCAGTCCGTTGCCGCCGTTGCAGGAACGAGAGCCGTCAGGAGGTACCTCATGAAAAATCCAGGACTCAAGGGGTTGCTGGCGTGGGTCGTGGTCGCCGCCATGGCATGGGCGTCCGGCCCGCAATCGGCAACCGCGCAAAAGCTGCCGGCCGGCATGGAGGTGGGCGGCGCCAGCATCGGCGGCGGTTTCTACGTCATGGCCGGAGGCATCGCCAAACTGCTGGAGGCGGAGCTCAAGATTCCGGTGACCGCGGCGGTGACCGAAGGCTCCCGGGAAAACATCCGTCTGCTCGACCGCAACCAGGTCTTCATGGCCATCATATCATCGAGCAACGGCTATCCGGGGTACCACGGGATCATGGGCTTCAAGAAGAAGCACCCCATCGCGCCGATCTTCGGCTTGTACCCGCACTCCTTCGCCTACATGACCCTGCCCAACAGTCCGGTTCGCAAGTTTGCCGACCTCAAGGGCAAACGGGTGGGCGTGGGTTCCGGACGGACCTGGGACGCGTTCATGAAGCCCCTGTACAAGGCCCACGGCCTCACCTACAAGGACATCAAGCCCGTGTACGCGGGCATGAGCGACCTGTACACGCAGCTCGGTGACGGCATCATCGCCGCGACACCGGGCATCGTGGCCGGCCTGAGCCCGATCCCCGGAGCGCTGCGACTCCACGCCGAAAAGGGCGCGGCCTACTTCGGGCCAGAGCCCGAGGCCGTCGAGAAAGTCTTGAAGGAACTGCCGTACATGGCGCGGATCCGCATTAACAAGGGGACTCCGACCTTCGACAAGGACATCGACACCGTCGACATCGGCGGCCCGCACGTCTACGTCCGGGCCGACGCCGACGCGGAGCTGGTCTACAAGGTTACCAAGCTCCTCCACAAGAACCTCGATAACCTGGCCGGTGAGGTGCGATACTTCAAGTATGCCCAGGCCAACCCAGCGGTGCTGACCAAGGACATCAACGTGCCCTTTCATCCCGGCGCCATGCGCTACTGGAAGGAGGCCGGGCTCTGGAAGCCATAGGCCGGAGCCTCACCCGGTTACTGGCAATCGGACTGTCGGCGTACGCCGTCTGGAACGCCTTCAGTCCGTTGCCGCCCCTTCAGGAACGCAGCCTGTTCCTGCTGGTGCTGTTCGCACTGGTGTTCCTCACCCAGGCGGTGGAACACGAGCGGCCCGCCCAGGTGGCGGTGGATATGTTCTGGCTGGCCCTCAGCCTGGCGACCTTCGGCTACGTGTTCATCAACCACGAGGAGATCGCCTTCAAGTCGGGGATCGTCACCCCGACCGACATGGTGATGGGGATCGTATGCGTGTTCGTCGTGCTCGAGGCCACCCGCCGCATCGTGGGATGGGCGCTGGTGATGACCGCGCTGGTGTTCATGCTTTACGTCTTCTACGGCCAGCACCTGCCGCGATGGGTGGGGGGACACGGCGGTTTCGATCTGGACCGGGTGATCACCACCATCTATCTCTCGGGTAACGGCGTTTTCGGGGTCGCCACCTACATCACCTTCAAGTTCGTTTTCCTGTTCGTCATGTTCGGCAAGCTGCTGGAAGCCACCGGGGCGCTGGGGTTCATCATGGAGTTTACCCGCGCCCTGGTGGGGAAATACCGCGGCGGCCCGGCGATGATGGCCGTGGTGTCCAGCGGCATGATGGGCTCGGTCAGCGGTAGCGCCGTGGCCAACGTCATGGTCACGGGCTCCATCACCATCCCGCTCATGAAACGCGTCGGGTTCCAGCCCCACGTGGCCGGGGCGGTGGAGGCGGCCGCCTCCACCGGAGGACAGTTCATGCCGCCGGTCATGGGCGCGGCGGCCTTCCTCATGATGCAGTTCCTGGCCGTGGACTATCTCGAGATCGTCAAGTCAGCCTTGATTCCCGCAGTGCTTTATTTCGTCGGCGTGCTGGCGGGCGTCTATTTCTACGCGCTGCGCGCCGGGCTCACCGGTTTGCCCCCGTCCGAGCTCCCCAGCTTTCGGACCGTGATACGCGAGCCTCAGGGACTGACCTTCATCGCAGGAATCGGCCTCCTCATCGTGTTGTTGCTCTTACGGTGGTCGCCGGTCCAGGCCGCGTTGCGGGCCATGGCCGTCATCGCGGTACTGGGCGTGGTCATCGCCGCGGTCTCCATGTTTTTCCAGGACCGAGGACGCTTCGCCGCGTCGGTACCGGCCGGGGCTCTGACCGCTCTCAAGAAGGGCATCCAGGTGTTCGAGGGCACCGGCAGGGATTTCGTGACGCTGGGCACGGCGGTGGCATGCGTCGGCATCATCATGGGATCCATCCTGATGACCGGGCTCGCCACCCGCTTCGCGACTCTCGTCATCGGCATCGCGGGCGGCAATTTCACGCTCATCCTGCTGCTGACCATGTTCGCCTCCATGATCCTGGGTATGGGTCTGCCCACCAGCATCGCCTACATCATCCTCGCGCTGATGGTGGCGCCGGTGCTGGTGAAGGTGGGAGTGCTGCCCATCGCCGCCCACCTGTTCATCTTCTTCTCCGGGATGCTGTCCATGGTCACGCCGCCCGTGGCCTTGGCGGCCTATGCCGGGGCCACCGTTGCGGGCAGCGATTTCTGGCGCACCAGCGTTTTCGCGGGCCTCATCTCGCTGCCGGTCTATATTCTGCCCTACGCCTTCGTCTACGGCACGCCGCTGCTCATGAAAGGCCACCCCTTGGACATCATCCTGACCACGGCCACCGCCGCCGCGGGGGTGATCCTGACGGCCTACGCGGTGGTCGGCGCCCTCAAGGACCGAATCGAGATAGCGGAGCGGGTGGTGGTGTTCGCGGCCGCCATCATGCTCATCGCACCCGAAACCTTCACTGACGTCATCGGCGTGGTCCTGGCCCTTGCCGGCCTGGCCCGGCCGCTGATTCGGCGCTGGTCCGTGGCCGACGCCACGGCTTGACCAGACGCACTTTCCACAAGCGGCATGTCCGGCGCGCCCCGACTGAACTTCGGTCTCTACGCCAACAACCGGGCCTCGGTGTTCCTGCCGGATTTCTCCATGGAACGGTTGCTGGACTTGGCCGTGGAAGCCGAGGAGCTCGGCTTCCACTCCGTGTGGGTCGGCGACAGCCTCCTGGCCAAACCCCGCTACGATCCCATCGTGACCCTGACGGCCATCGCCGCGCGGACGAAGAACATCAAGCTGGCCACCGGGATACTCCAACCACATATGAGAAATCCGGTGGTGGTGGCGCTGGAATGGGCTACCCTGGACATCATCTCCAAGGGCCGCACGATCATGGGCGTGGGTCCCGGCGCCGGGTCGCCGGAACTGCTTTCCAAGGAATGCGAGGTGGCCGGTTTCCAGCGCAAGGTCAGGGGCAAGGTCTTCGAGGAATGCCTGGAGGTGCTGAAGGCGCTGTGGACGCGGGACTCCGTCGACTTCGAAGGGCGCCACTACCGGTACCGGGACGTATCGCTGGGATACAAACCGGTGCAACAGCCCCATCCGCCCATCTGGATCGCCGCCGGCCACTACAACCCGGTGAAGGTCGAGAACTATCGCTACGGACACTTCGTGGAGGCCAACGCCGGTAAGCACACCGGACCCTTCGACCGCGTAGCCCGGCTGGCGGACGGCTGGCTGACCAACCACATCAGCCCCGGCGAGTACGCCGAGCGATATGCCGGGATCTCTTCCAGCGCCACCCAGCGCTACGGCCGCCCGCCCGGCGCCGTCCATCCCGCCATGAACTGCTGGATCAACGTCGGCCGCGACCGCCGGACCGCTCGTGACGAGGCCCGGTGGATGCTGGAGAGCTACCACCGCATGCCCTTCGACGATGAGAGCGTGGACCGGTGGGTCATCTGCGGCACGGCCCGGGAGTGCACCGACCGCCTGGAGGAGTTCGTGGCAGCCGGTGTCCGCACCATGCAGTTCGTGCTGGCTTCCAGGGACCAGCCGGAGCAGATGCGGCGCCTTGCCCTCGATGTTCTCCCCGCCTTCCACCCGTAGCCCGCATATTTCATAAGGAGACGCGGGGCTCAACCGGGAACCGGTTTGCGTCTAACTAAGTAGGCAATTTAGGCAATTCACGCGAGTGAGGTAACCGATTGAGAATGACGGAAGCTCTGCCGATTCCCCTCACCCTGGGAGATTCGGAGAGGGATGTGGTGCGACGGGTCCGGGACGGCGATTCCGACGCCTACCGGCTTCTCGTGGAACGCCATCAGGCGCGCATCCACCGGCTCGTCGGCAGACTCCTCGGCCCGGATCACGGAGACGTGGATGACGTGGTCCAGGAGGTTTTCGTCAAGGCCTTCTTCTCGCTGAGCAAATTCCGGGAAGACGCGGCGTTCGGCACCTGGATCACACGCATCGCCATCAACCGCGCCCGGGACGAGCTCAAGAAACAGTCGGGCAGAGTGTCCCTGGACGCGGAGCCCGGAGAAGAAGCGGTCCGGGGCCTTCGCGACCTTCTCACCACCGAGGAGCCTCGGGACGGCGAGAAGGACGAAGCCTCCGAGACCGCCGTTGCCAGCCTGGTGGCCCGAACCGTGGCCTGCCTGCCCGAGCGCTTTCGCGTCGTCGTTACCCTGAAGGACATGGAGGGTCACTCCTATCAGGAAGTCGGCCGGATTCTGAACTGTCCCGTGGGCACGGTCAAATCGCGCCACGCCCGGGCGCGCGAACGCCTGCGGAAGCTGCTCGCCCCTCATATTCCGGAGTTCGCTCGGAGGTGAATCATGACGTGTGATGATTTCAGACAATGGCTGGAGACGGCCGGCGCGAAGCGGACGGAGCAGATCCCGGACGCACACCGGCAACACTCCCGGTCATGCACCGCCTGCCGTGAGGCGCTCGATGAGGAGCAACTCTGGCAGCGGTTCTTCTCCTCCGCACCGGAACCGTCTCCGGAGCGGCCGGCCTGGCCCGGGGTTCTCGCCAGGATACGTCAGGCCGAGGACCGGCGCGCGGCACTCAGCGATGCGCTGTTGCTGTTCAGCCGCCGGCTCGCTCCCGCGTTCGCGCTGGTGGTGTTGTTGCTGGGCGGCGTCGGCATGTGGCGCGAAAGGTTGCCGCAGCCTCCGGAACAGGTCCCCGTAACCATCGCCATGCTGGAGAGCACGTCGGGACCGGATGCCTTGCCGGCGGACGAGCCCGACGCCGTTCTGATGGCATGGGTAGGAGCTCGGAATCCATGAAACGAAAAGCCTTGATCGCAGTGGTGGGCGTGTTCCTGCTGGGCCTGGTGGGCGGCGCCATTGTGGGGCAGATCTACCCCGTGCGGCATTTGTGGAGCGGGGTCCGGGACGGAGGCCAACACGTCCGCGCCGGGAAGCACGGATCGAGCCGGCGGTACATCCGCGTGCTGCAACGAGAACTGGACCTGTCCGACCGGCAGATGGCCGAGATCGGTCCGCTGCTGAGCCAGACCCGCCGCGACCTGTACAGCGCGCGGATCCGATCTCACGAGGAGGCCGACCGGATCATCCTGGAGTTTCACCGCAAGATCAGGCCGGCCCTCGACGAGGCGCAGGCGCGCAAGCTGGACGGACTCACCGGCGACTTCCAGGAACGCCGGAGGAAGAAGCGCGAGCGCATGATGTCTCGGCTCGAGTCGCTGCGCGACGGCTAGCAGGCTGTGTCAAAACCCTTACTTCGGGGCACGAAAGGCCTCTCCGTCATTCCCGCGAAAGCGGGAATCCAGGGGTCCTGGAGGGGTCCCCACGCGCCGTTTCCCCACTCCACCCCGCCTGGATTCCCGCTTTCGCGGGAATGACGATTTCGGGGGCCGTTGCCTTTCTCGGATGGGGTTTTGACACAGCCTGCTAGGAACCTGTCCGAGTGATGGAATTGTAGGGGCGACCGGCCGGTGGCCCCTACAGGGGGTTCACCGCAACACAGGCAACGAGCCCTTCCTTTCCTCAACGGGAACCATGCGGTGTCTAATCGTTGACACAGCGATCCGGATCAAACCACTCACGCAACCATGAAAGGGAGAACCGCAAATGAAGAATCGTAAACGTACAGCATTGATCCTCGTGCCCGTGTTCCTGGTAGGCCTTGCCGGCGGCATCGCATGGAGCCAGCAGGGCGAAGGGCGGCGGGGCGAGGGAGCCCGCATGGCCCGTGCCGAGGACGGCGAGGAGCGAGGCGGACGGCGCTGGCACGGACGTGAAGGCCGGCACGGACGCCGCGGCCATGAGGGACCGGTCAAGCGCATGACCAGAAAGCTCGAGTTGACTGACGAGCAGGTCAAGAAAGTCAAGAGCGTTCTCACCGACGCGCGGAAGAAGAGCATCGGTCTGCGCGCCGACGCCCGCGTGGCCGGCATCGAGCTCCGGGAGATGGTTTCGCAGGAGACCGTGGACAAGGCCAAGGTCGGCGCCAAGGTCGACGAGATCGCCAAGATACGGGGAGACCTGCTGCGGGCGCGGACCGACGCCGCGCTGGCGGTACGGGAGATCCTGACCCCCGAGCAGATGGCGAAAGCCGACGGCATGCTGAAGCGCCTGCTGGGAGGCCGCAAGGGCCGCGGCCACCGGTAGCGCCGGCTTCCGCCAATTCACTGAAGAGGGCAGCCTTCACGGCTGCCCTCTTTCTTTGCCGGCCCTGGCTGTCCGGCCTTGCTTCCACCCCCCACCACACGCTTGACGACACCCGGCACCCGGTTGTCAAAACGCGGACAACCTGTCTAAAGTGAAGCGTATCGCGCCCGCGTCTGGCGACTCCGACACCCAATGAGCACACGTCCACCCGCACCCGCCCAGGCACCGCCCGCGTTCGCCGCGCTCCGGAACCGGGTTTTCGCATTGTTCTTCGTCGGCAACATGTTGTCGATGATGGCCGACAACATCGAGCACGTCATCAGCTACGGCATCATCTACCAACTCTTTCGGTCCGAAACCCTGCAGGGCTTCGCCGTCATCGGCCACTGGCTGCCCGCCCTGGCGTTCTCCTGGTACTTCGGCGCCCTGGCGGACCGCTTCGACTGCCGCCGGATCATGGAGTGGGCGCAGGTGTTGTTCATCTCCGTGAGCCTCACCTGGGCCGTCCTCTTCTACACGGAACGTCTTGAGATGTGGCACTCGGTCATCCTGCTGTTCCTCCACGGCCTGGGGGGCGCCCTGTGGAACCCGGCGCGCCAGCTCATGATCTACGATGTCGTTGGCCCGGAGACGCTTCAGAGCGGCATCCGGCTGCTGGCCACGGGACGGCAGTTGGGGATCCTGTTCGGCCCCGCGGTGGGGGGCGCGATCCTGTGGTTGCTGAAACCCACGCTGGCACTGTGCGTCAACGCCCTCATCTACCTGCCGCTGGTGGTATGGTGCCGCATAGTGCCCTACACCGGTCACGGTTCCGGACGGCAGACCCGCAAGGGAGGCTGGGCCGAGGCGCTTTCGGCGCTGTGGGGCGCTTCCCACAACCGGGTCCTCCTGGCCATGATCCTGCTTGTGGGATTCCACGCCTTCTTCGTGGGCAATGCGTTTCAGGCCCTGATGCCCGCGTTTGCCCTGTCGCTCGGCGCGGGGGAGTTGGGCTTTGGCTACGCCGCGCTGTTCGCCGCCAACGGCGCGGGCGCCGTCACCGGCGGTCTCTTGCTGGAAATGCAGGGCAGGTTCAAGGCGCGCGCCTCCACGGCCATCCTCCTGGCCATCGCCTGGTGCTGCGCCATGATCGCTTTCTCCATGACGTCCGAGTACCTTCTGGCGCTGGCTTTCCTGTTCTGCGCCGGCGTGCTGAACCTCGCCTTCCTGTCCATGGCGCAGACACTGGTTCAGCTCGAGGCGCCCGTGAACCTGCGGGGCCGCCTCATCGGACTCTACAACATGTCGGCTCAAGGGCTGCGAACCTTCAGCGGCGTGACCGTGGGGGTTACCGGAGCCTATATCGGCATCAATCGGTCTTTGGGGCTGAGCACGGTGGTGGTGCTGGTCATCGCCTCCGTCCTGTTCCTGATTACGGCAAGAGGAGCGAAAACGCCGGTGGCGGCCGTCTGACGATCAACGCCCCTTGAAGCACGAATGGCCGGCGGGCCATAGGAGGTTCACAAACCATGTCCAAGCGAGTGAGTATCGAGCTGCCGGGTGTCCCCCACAACGCCCCCATCCCCATGGGAGCGAAGATCGGCAACATCGTCTATTCCTCCGGCATCTCGGGGCGGGATGCCGCCACCGGTGAAATCCCGTCGGACCCGGACAGGCAGGCCGAGGTGCTGTTCGAGAACCTCCGCAAGTTCATGGAACTGGCCGGCGGCAGCCCCGACGATATCGTGCGGATGACGGTCTACCTGAAAGAGGAAGAGTACCGCGACTCCATCAACAAGGCATGGCTGGAGATGTTCCCCGACGAGCACGACCGGCCGGCCCGCCATGCCATCAAGTCCCCCGTCCGCGGCAACATGCTGTTCCAGATCGAGGTGGTGGCGGTGCTGTAGGCCGTGTCCGCCACCCCCCCCCCTCTGGGAGAGGGAGTCGGAGAGCTGTGGAAAGCGGAAGGACGCTAGTGTGGTGTCTCACAAATACGGTTATGAAGCTGCGAGGGCATTTTGGTTGTCGGCAAGGCGTCCTTCGACTTCGCTTCGCTACGCTCAGGACTTGTAGGGGCGACCGGCGGTCGCCCCCCAGTGGCGGGCACCACGCGAGGAAGAGCAACGCAGCCGACGGCCAAAAGGACCCACAGATTCATAACCGTATTTGTGAGACACCACACTGGCGTGCTCTCAGGCCGCCGCCGCTGCGGCAGGCCCCCGGGAGAGCGCGAACCACAGGATGGCCAGGGCCGCAACCACCAGCAGCGGGATGCTGCTCAGGTTCACCCACTCCCAGCCGAAGAAGTGCAGCAGCGCCCCGGATGACAGCGACACCACGGCCACGAAGGCGTAGTTGATGACGCTCATGGCTCCCTGGGTCTTGGCCCGCTCCGCCGGGTTGTGGGCCGTGGTCAGGAGCGACGTGCCGCCGGTGAAAGCGAAGTTCCAGCCCACGCCGAGGAGCAGCATGGCTAGCCAGAACTCCATCACGCCCTCGCCCGAAAGCGCCACTCCGATGCACACGATCTGCAACACCACGCCGGTCAGGATGATCCGCACCTCGCCGAAACGCTTGATGAGGGATCCGGTGACGAACCCCGGTCCGAACATGCCGAAGCTGTGCCAGCTTATGACGAAGGCGGTGTCGATGAACTGGAAATCGGCCTCGAGCATGGCAATTGGGATGGCCGTCATCAACAGGTTCATCACCCCTTGCCCCATGGTGGCCGCCAGGGTCGCGGCGATGAACACCGGCTGCATCATGATCCGGCTCAGGGGACGCTGGGCGGCGGCGCGCTCGCTCGGGGTGAGGTTGGGAATGTCCAGGAAGATCAGCACCAGAGCGGTCAGCACCGTGAGGCCAATCAGGAAGAGATAGGAACCCATGAACTCGGCGGTGACGAGGTTCTGCCCGCTCTTGGCGAGGTAGGGCCCGACGAAGGCCGCCACCACACCCCCGGTCAGCACCAGCGAGATCGCCTTGCTCCTGAAGTCCTGGGGCGCGGTATCGGCCGCGGCAAAGCGGTAATACTGCCCAAAGGCCGCGTAGACGCCGTAAGTGAGAGTTGCGGCGCACAACAGCCAGAAGTTGTTCCGCACGATGGCGAGGAGGACCATGACGCCGGAGAGCGCGCCGATACCGGCCCCGATCATGAATCCGAGACGCCGGCCGGTGACGCGCATGAGCATCGAGGCCGGCATGGTCGCTATGGCGGTGCCGACGATCACCAGCGCCGCCGGCATCGTGGCCAGGGCCTTGTAGCCCATACCCCAGGCGATGACCGACGCGGTGGCGATGAGGAGCAGTCGCGACGACCCGAACAGCATCTGACACGTGGCCAGGATGAAAACATTCCTGCGGATTGCGGGGTCGGCGGGCATAACGGACCCCACCCTACCGTAATTGGTGACGACGCGCCATCATGCGGACCAGCGGCTTGTAGCTGACCCATGCGTACACGAGACCTCTGGTTTCCTGTCGTTCAACTACGCTCAAGAACATGCGCAGGCGTCTTCTCGTCGGCAAGGGTCGATGACTGTATAGGGGCGGGTTTCAAACCCGCCCGCGCCCCCGGCCGCACAGGGTCATTTCACGCTGGCTGTCGTGGCTGGACAATCGGGGCGAGGACCTGGGAGCGAGGGCGTCCCGCCCCCGGCGAGGGCAAGATGCCCTCGCTCCTGGGGTGAGCCCTCGCCAAGTGTAGGCTGTCGCCGGCCCTCTCCGGTTTCCTTGGCATCTTGCCGCTAGCGTGAAATGGCCCTGCCGGCCGCACAGCCTCCCTTGAACGGCGGACTGCAAATGGAGTATGGGTGCGTAGAGTGACGCCGTGCCGCCGGCCGGGGAACGGACCCCCGGGCCGCTACGGCCGCAACCGATATCCTAGTCTTTGCCAGCGAGGGACCCATGGCGCGCCCACGATCGAATCGTGAGATCTACAGTGATCTGCTGTATCCAGTAGTGGCCATCGGCGTCTTTCTGGCGAGCTGGGAAGCCTATGTTCGCCTCAGCGGCATCCCCAACTACATCCTCCCGGGACCATCGGAGATTCTTGGGAGCCTCTTTGAATACGCGGGGACTCTCTACGACCACAGCCTGGTCACCGGTTACGAGGTGGTCCTGGGATTCGCCTGCAGCATCGTGTTGGGAGGGCTGTTCGCCGTCATGGTGGTGTGGTCGTCCACCCTCGACAAGTCGCTGATGCCGCTGTTCCTGTTCTCGCAGACCGTCTCCAAGATCGCCGTGGCGCCCCTGTTCGTGGTGTGGCTCGGCTTCGGCCTGGCGCCGAAAGTGCTCGTGGCCTTTCTCATCTCGTTCTTTCCCGTGTTCATCTCCACCACGGCGGGACTCAAGTCCGTGGAAACCGAGATGCTCGAACTGATCCACTCCATGTCCCCGAGCACCCTGCAGGTGTTCCGCAAGGTGCGGATCCCCACGGCGCTGCCGCATTTCTTCGCCGGCGCCAAGGTGGCGGTTCCCTTCGCCACGGTGGGGGCCATCGTGGGCGAGTGGATGGCTTCGGACAGCGGCCTCGGGTACCACCTGCTGCTCATGCAGGGAGAGCTGGACACCGCCGGGCTCTTCGCCACGCTGTTGACCCTGTCGTTCGTCAGCATCGTGCTCTATGTCATCGTCATGAGGCTCGAACGACTGGCCATTCCCTGGCACGTATCCGTGCGCCAGGAAACCGGCTTGAACATGACGTGGTGAGGCATGACGGTCGGGAGGCGAACGGAGCCATGAGGACGGCCGACAAGGCACGGGCCGGTTGGGGACGGTTGTTGACAGCCGAGGTCGTCTATCCCGCGGTGACCATCGCCCTCCTGCTGACCGTGTGGCAACTGACCGTGGTGATGTTGGACCTTCGCACAACCTTGCTGCCCTCTCCCACCGCGGCCTTCAGCAAGGTGTTCCGGTCCTTCGACACGTTCCTCACCCACGCGCCGGTGACCATCTTCGAGATCGTCGGCGGGTATGCCCTGAGCATCGTGCTGGGGGTGGCCACGGCCTTCGTCATGGTGTGGTCGCGGGTGATGGAGAAGATCGTCTCACCCATCCTGGTCTTCCTTCAGACGATCCCTTACATATCGGTGGCGCCGCTCCTGATCATCTGGTTCGGCTTCAACATCACGCCCAAGATCGTGGTCAGCTTTCTCATGAGCTATTTCCCCATCGTTGTGGCCACCGCCGCGGGCATGAACGCGGTGGAGAACGACATGGTCGACATGGTCCGATCCATGTCGGCGAGCAAGTGGCAGATCTTCTGGAAGAGCCGCTTTCCCAACTCCCTGCCCTACTTCTTCAGCGGGGCGAAGGTCGCCGTGGCCTTCGCCACCAGCGGCGCCATCGTCGGTGAGTACGTGGGAGCGGACTACGGCTTGGGGTACCTGATCGTCCTATCCAACAGCGACACCAACTCGGAGTTGCTGTTCGCCACCATCATCGTCGTATCGGCCATCGGCATGGGCTTTTTCTGGCTGATCCACTGGGTGGAGAAACTTTGCATACCGTGGCACGTGGCCTTTCGCCAGGAGGAGGGCCGCCTCTAACGCCCTGCGCCGCAGGGAGGATCAACGCGGCAGATGTAGGGGCGGGTTTCAAACCCGCCCGTGCCCGCACCGCGAAGAAGCCTACGAAAGGGAGGACAGCGATGAGAATCACAAAGGGGCATATGGGGAAGATCGGGGTCTGTCTGTTGGCGATGGCGCTGGTGCTGCCGCTGCTGGCATCCAGCGCGTCGGCCCAGGAGCTACGGAAGATCACCTTCCGCTATAGCTGGATCCTTTACGGTCACGCCCCCGCCTACTACTACACCAAGGAACTCGGGCTGTGGGAGAAGGAAGGGCTCGACGTGACGATCCTGACGGGCAAGGGCTCGGGCACCAGCGTCAAGCTCATGGGGGCCGAACAGGACCACTTCGGCACCGCTGATTACGGTACGATGATGAAGGGCGTCGTCCGCGGCATTCCCGTCAAGGGGGTTTTCGGCGAGTTGCAGATCCATCCCATGTCGGTGGCGATTCCCGCCAAGCACGGCGTCACGACGCCGGCGGGCCTCGTGGGAAAATCCATCGCCGTCACCGCGGGAGGCGGTGACCAGGCCATGCTCCCGGCGTTCGTTAACGCCAACGGCCTGAAAGGAAAGGTCAGGGTCGTGCAGCTCTCCTCCGGTGGCGCCAAGCGGGAGGCGTTGCTGCAAGGCAAGGTGGACGCCATCGTCGCCTACGTCAACGAGCAGGTGCCGCAGATCGAAGCCGCGGGCGTAAAGCTCAACGTACTGAAGTTTGCCGAACACGGCGCCTCGATCCTGGGCGTGGGCATCATCGTCAACACCAAGACGTTGGAGGACGGCGATCTCATCCGCAAGTTCCTGCGCGGCCTGAGCGCCGGCATCCGGGCGGCCATGAAAAACCCCGATGCCGCCGTGGACTCCGCGTTGAAGGTGTTCAAGGAACGGAAGCGGGAAACCGTCATGAAGGAGATGCTCGCGAGCTTCCCGCTGTTCCACACCAAGAACTCCCAGGGCAAGCCGCTGGGCTGGACCGCCAAGGCCGACTGGGAGAACGCGCAGGAGGTCCTGTTCAAGTACGGCGGTCTGAAGGAGAAGATCGACGTCAGCCGCTACTACACCAACGACTTCATTTCGCAATAGTGAGAGGCGGGCATGGACGAAACCATCCTGGTCGAAGACGTTTCGATGACATTCAGCACCGGTGACGGTGACGTCCATGCCCTGGACAGGGTAAGTTTCGCGGCCAGGGAGGGAGAGTTCCTCTCCATCCTTGGCCCCAGCGGCTGCGGCAAGAGCACGCTGCTGCGCATCATCGGCGGCCTCCTGCGTCCCACGGACGGGCGCGTGGCTGTCAACGGCTCGCCGGTTGTGGGTCCCACCCCGGACGTGGGCATCGTGTTCCAGAGTCCGGTGCTGATGAACTGGCGTACCGTTCTGGAGAACGTGATGCTTCAGGCCGAGGTCCGGGGCCTGAATCTCAAGGAGTACCGGAAGAGGGCCATGGGGCTGCTGGAGATGGTGGGGCTCGGCGGATTCGAGGAGAAGTATCCGTATCAGCTCTCCGGCGGGATGCAGCAGCGGGCTTCCATTTGCCGCGCGCTGATCCACGATCCCCCGTTGTTGCTGATGGACGAGCCCTTCGGCGCCCTGGATGCATTGACCCGGGAACGCATGAACCTGGAGCTCCTGCGGATCTGGGACGCGAGCCGGAAGACCGTCCTCTTCATCACCCACAGCATTCCCGAGGCCGTCTTCCTGTCGGACCGGGTGGCGATCATGTCGCCGCGGCCGGGTCATCTCGACGAGATCGCCAACACCCGCCTGCCGCGGCCCCGCACCATGGCAACCATGGAAGAGGAGACCTTCGTGAAGACCGTCGGCACCATCCGGCGGTCGCTGAAGCAGGAGGGGAGCATCGACTGACAGGCGCCCCGTACTTTCCGGCGCCCCTCTCCGTCGCTCCTGGTGTGGTGTCTCACAAATACGCTTATGAATCTGCGGGTCCTTTTGGCCGTCCGCTGCGTTGCTCTTCCTCGCGTGGCGCCCGCCACTGAGGGGCGACCGCCGGTCGCCCCTACAAGTCATCGCGCCTTGCCGACAACCAAAATCCCCTCGCATCTTCATAACCGTATTTGTGAGACACCACACTGGTGCCCCTCTCCGTAACGGCCATGACGTAGCCCGGAAATTTCGGTATCTCGTGGTGGGGAATGGCAGCGATTCCCCTCTCCGTCATTCCCGCGAAACAGACTGTGTCAAAACGCCATTTTCCAGGTGCGAAAGGCCCCTCCGTCATTCCCGCGAAAGCGGGAATCCAGGGGTGGTGGAGGGGTGCTACAGCGACGCTTCCCCGCTCCACCCCGCCTGGATTCCCGCTTTCGCGGGAATGACGATTTCGGGGGCCGTTGCCTCTCTCGGATGGGGTTTTGACACAGCCTGTTTCGCGGGAATGACGGAGGGGGCGGAATGACGGTTTGAGGGCTCGCCGTTTTCGTATCCATGTGCGGGGGTGTCGGGTAATCAGTCGAAGACCGTCGCGGAGTACGGCTCCACGTCGATGAAGGCCTCGATGACGCTGGGGCCGCCGAGGTTGAGACCCCAGTGGATGGCGGCCTCGACCTCTTCCACGGTCCGTGCGCTGCGGCAGGGGACGCTGAAATAGTGCGGCGGAGAATCTGCCCGCGTGCCCAGCTCCACCCCGGAGAGCGGAAAGTCCTTGCGCTCCTGCTTCACCTTCATGAGGCCCAGCCAGCCATCGTTGAGGACGATGATGGGCACCGCCAGGTTGCGCCGGCGGGCCACGGCCAACTCTCCCACGGTCATCTGGAAGCCGCCGTCCCCCACCACCCCGGCCACCGCGCGGTCCGGGTGGACCATCTTGGCGGCATAGGCGGCGGGCATGCCGAAACCCATGGACGACCAGCCGTTGGTGGCCAGCACGGTGCGCGGCAGATCCGTGCGCCACTGGCTGGCGATCTGGTGGGTGTGTGCGCCCACGTCATAGGCCAGGATGCCATCCGGCGGCAGGGCCGCGCGCAGGGTATCGAGCACGTGATGCGCCGCGAACCCGTTCCCTTCCGGGCGGAGCTCCCGGTCCAGCCTGTTCCGGTGGGCTTCCCACTCCTCCGGGCTCCAGTCGTTGGCGACCGGCGGCAGGTCCTCCCACCGCCGCAGAGCCTGATCGAGATCACCGCCGCGGTTGAAGACGAAGCGGACGCGTGGGTCCGGCTCCGCTGGCGTGGTGCTCAAGTGGAACACCGGGGTCTCTCCCACCCATTCCTCGTAGTTGATCTCGATGGGGTCGTAGCCGACGGCCACGATCAGGTCGGCCTGGTCGAGGATCCGCTGGACGTTGGTGCGGCGGGCCCGGCCGATGACTCCGAGCCAGTTGGGATGGCTCTCCGGCAGGAAGCCCTTGGCGTGGAGGGTGGAGACGAACGGCACGCGGTGAGCCTCGATGAAGCGCAGCAGCGAATCCGCGGCAACGGACCGGGTGAAGGTCAGTCCGGTCATCACCAGCGGCCGCCGGCTGCGGGACAGCGCCGCTGCGAGCGCGGTTCGGGCTTCTTCCGCCATGTCCTCTAGCGGGGGCGCGGAGGCGCGCGCCGGTCCCTCGCCCGTCGATGGCGCTACCCCTACGTCCTCCGGCAGGTCGAGATGCACCGGGCCGGGCACCTCCGCCTTAGCCAGCGCGACGGCCTCCGCCATCCTGTCCGCCACGTCGTCCACACCCAGGGCGAAGGTGGCCTTGGTAAGCGGCCGGAACAGCGTGTTGTGGTCGATGCGCATCTGAATCCTGCGGTGGAGCCAGGGGCTGGAAACGTTGCAGGTGATGGCCAGCACGGGCGCGCAGTCGAGCCATGCGCAGCCCACGCCGGTGGTGAGGTTGGTGGCTCCCGGCCCCAGGGTGGCGGCGCAGGTCCCCGGGGTGCCGGTGAGCTGGCCCACGGTGGTGGCCATGAAGCCCGCGGAGGTTTCGTTGGCCGTCAACACGAACTCCACCGGGCTCCGGCCCAGGGCCTCGATGAGCGGCAGCACCGGGCCGCTCGGGATACCGAACACCCACCGGACTCCGGCCTGCTCCAGCATGCGGACAATGGTCTCGACGTTGGTCATAACATTGAAAGGTTAGGGGAAACGCTGATCAATTGAAACAGCGTCCTTCGACTTCGCTTCGCTACGCCTGTCCTGAGCCCTTCGTCAAGCTCAGGACAGGCTTTGTCGAAGGGCTCAGGACGAACGCGAAAGTCGTTCCCAGACCGTTCGTCCTGAGCCCTTCGACAGGCTCAGGACAGGCGTAGCGAAGCGAAGTCGAAGGACGCCGTTTCGGACGATCGCAAATAGTCGGATTCCCTCGAACCCCTCCCCCCTTCGGCGGGTCGTCAAGTGCCCACCCGCACCGGATCCAGCGCATCCTGAAGCGAGCGGATCATGGACAGCACGGTCAGGCGTCCGGTCCGCGGGTTCTCGGTGGGGACGTTCTCGATATGCATGGTCAGGCGGCCGAACTCGCCCTCGGCCTCCACGTCGTGACAGTTCCGCTCGAGGCCGGGCACCGCAAGAATGCGAATCCAGGTGCGGTCCGGTCCGAGACCCGCCAGACTCACCGCGGCGGACACGTTGACGTTGGCGGGAAAGGCCCGGCAGGCTTCCCGCGCGGTGCCCGAGAAGATCTCCTTCGGCTCCGTCAACCCCGCCAGCGTGATGTTGTTCTCCACCAGATACGGAGCGCCTTCGAGACCATGGGGCGGCTTTCGGGTGGTGATGGTCACGTGGGCCACTTCACCGGCGCATGCCGACTTGATGCCGTCGAGCCCGGCGATGGCGCCGGAAGGCAGCAGCAACCGGCAACCGGTCTGCCGCGCCCGCTCGATGATCTCGGGATGGTCCAGCAACGCGCCCACGCTGATGACCATGAGGTCCTTGCCGGCGTCGAACACCTGCCGCGCCAACTCGGGCACCACGGCGCCCCCGGCGGCCTCCACCACGATGTCGGATCGCGCGATGAGCTCGTCAAGCGCGAGCAGAGGCACCGGCGTGCCCAGGGTCTGGAGGAAGTCCCTGCATGAACTCTCCGTACGGCTGGTGACGCACGCATCAGCGGCCACGGCCCCCGCATCGAAGGCCTTCAACAGGCCCTTGCCGATTGCGCCGCAACCCACGATACCGATGGTCTTCATAAGGTGACTCCCTGATGGACGATGTCCGTCCATGCGACTGCCTGCCCTATAGCAGCCCCGTGGGCACGGTTTCAACACGGCGCCCCCGCCGCGTCCTCCTGCCCCACCCGCCCCTGGATCCCGGATCAAGTCCGGGATGACGGAGAGGGGGCCTCCCGGATCCCGGATCTAGTCCGGGGTGACGGAGAGGAGGGTCCCCTGGACTCCCGGTCAAGTCCGGATGACGGAGAGGAGCGCCCTCTGGACTCCAGGCCAAGGCCGGGATGGCGAAGAGGATGGCTCCTGGATTCCGGGTCAGGCCCGGTACCGGTGACAAAGACACTACAGCAATATGACGAAAACATTACCAAGGCCGCGCCGGGTGTGGTACCGTACCCGACGGATGTAGTGACTTTAAAGTGCCAACAAAAACCCTGCGCTCGGGATATCGCGCCAGCAGGCAACCAGGGAGGATAGCATTATGAACCGTCTCGGCTTGTCAATAGCAGCCCTCGCCATCTTCGGCCTCGTGGCGGCAACGGCCAACACGGCATTTGCCGCCGGCAAGTTGACCCTGTATTGCAGCCCGCAGATCGAGTGGTGCCAGCTCATGGTCAAGGAGTTCGAGAAGGCCACCGGCATCAAGGTCGCCATGACGCGGAAGAGCTCCGGCGAAACCTTCGCTCAGATCAAGGCGGAACGCCGGAATCCGAAAGGCGACGTCTGGTGGGGCGGCACAGGCGACCCTCACTTGCAGGCGGCCGAGGAAGGCCTGACGCAGGAGTACAAGTCGCCGCAATTGCCCAAGCTGCAGGACTGGGCGCGGCGCCAGGCCGAGCAGTCCGGCTACAAGACGGCGGGGATCTATGCCGGCGCTCTCGGCATCGGTTACAACAGCGAGCTGTTGGCGAAGCACAAGCTGCCGGCGCCGAAATGCTGGAAGGACCTGACCAAGCCCGTCTACAAGGGCCACGTCCAGATGGCCAATCCCAACTCCTCCGGCACCGCCTACACCACGCTCGCCACCATCGTCCAGGTCTTCGGCGAGGACGGCGGCTTCGAATTCATGAAGGGGCTGCACAAGAACATCAACCAGTACACCAAGTCGGGCTCGGCCCCGATCAAGGCGGCGGCCCGGGGTGAGACCACGATTGGCATCGTCTTCCAGCACGACATGGTGACCCAGGCGGTCAAGGGCTTCCCGATCAAGATCGTCTCGCCCTGCGAGGGTACCGGGTATGAGATCGGCTCGGTGAGCATCATCAAGGGCGGCCGCAATCCGGAAAGCGCCAAGAAGTGGGTGGATTTCGCGCTCGATGCGAAGATTCAGACCATGGCGGCGATGGCCAAGGCTTATCAGGTACCGTCGAATGCCGGCGCCACACCGCCGCCGCAGGCGCCGGACCTGAGCCAGATCAAGCTCATCGACTACGATTTCAAGAAGTACGGCTCGTCGGCCGAACGGCGGCGGCTGCTGAAGAAATGGGACGACGACGTCTCTACGCTGCCGCGTTGAGCCTCTGACCCATCGGCGTGATGAATCGGCCCGTCGCGCTTTGGCTTGCCATGGGGTGGGGCGGATTTGCGCTCCTCCCCTGGTATGGCGTGGAGGACGGGTTCTGGTTCTTCGCCTGGCTGTCCGACTATCCTTCCGGGGCTGATGCCGCCCCGGGCCTGCTTCAGATCCTCCTGATCGGCCGCTGGTGGCTGGCGCCCCTGGTGCTGGCGCTGGCGGCCCCGCTGGCGGTGCTTTGGCGCCGGCGCACGGATCCGCTCTTCTCCACGGTCCTGCTGGCGGCGGGCAGTTTCGGCACGGTCTGCCTTCTGGGCCAGGGCTTCCTGATCGGCCTCGGCGGCTGGGAATATGCCTCTCTGGAGAGGTTCTTCGGCCCCCTGGGCGACCGCCAGTTCGGCATGGGCTACGGCGCCCTGCTGGTATCGGCCTCCTTTCTCTTTCTGTTCGCGCAGGGAATCGCCGCGCGCGGGGCGATCAACGGCGACGGTTTCGTGGTGGGCTCCATCGCCCTGGTGATCGCGCTGGTCGCGGCCTTCATCTTCTTCCCCGTCGTCCGCATCCTGGCCAGCGCCTTCCAGGACAACGACTACAACTTCGTGCCTTTCCTCTTCGTCGAGAAGCTGTTCAGCCGCGACATCTGGGGCCTGGCCTGCGTGACCGCCAACGTCAACTGCGGCGTCGCCTGGAATTCCCTGTTGATGGCCATTCTGGTGGGCGCCAGCACGACGCTATTGGGCCTGGCCTTCGCCCTGCTGGCGACCCGGACCGGCTTCCGGGCCAAGAAGCTGCTGCGCACCCTGACCGTCTTGCCGGTCATCACTCCGCCCTTCGTCATCGGCCTCGCCATCATCCTGCTGTTCGGCGCGTCCGGCACGGTCACCCTGGCCATTGAAGAGATCACCGGCGCCACGCCGGGGCGCTACATTTACGGTCTGCCCGGCATCTGGCTCGCGCAGACCCTGGCCTTTACACCCATCGCCTTCCTGGTGCTGATCGGTGTGGTGGAAGGCGTCAGCCCCTCGATGGAAGAGGCCGCGCAGACCCTGCGCGCCAGCAACTGGCGCACCTTCACCACCGTCTCGCTGCCGCTCATGCGCCCGGGCCTGGCCAATGCCTTCCTCGTCGGTTTCATCGAAAGCCTGGCCGACTTCGGCAATCCGCTCGTCCTGGGCGGCAACTTCGACGTCCTGTCGACGTCGATCTTCTTCGCCATCGTCGGGGCCCAGAACGACCAGGGCCGGGCCGCGGTGCTGGCCATCCTTCTCCTGGCCTTTACCCTGGCCGCGTTCTGGGCCCAGCAGCGTTGGCTGGGACGGAAGTCCTACGCCACCGTCACCGGCAAGGGCGACGCCGGCCTGCATGTGTCCCTGCCCAGGCGCGTGACCTGGCTGACCTACGGTTCGGCCCTGCCCTGGGCCGGTCTGACCGCGGTCATCTACTGCACGATCCTGTTCGGCGGTTTCGTCGAGCTTTGGGGCCGGGATCACAGCTTCACCCTGCGTCACTACACCGACGCCTTTTCCGTCACCACCGGGGCCGGTGGGCTGGTCTGGTCGGGCGCCGCGTGGAATTCCTTCTGGACCACCCTCACGATCTCCGCTATCGCCGCCCCCCTGACCGCGGCGGTGGGGCTCCTCACCGCCTATCTGCTGATCCGGCAGAAATTCGCCGGGCAGGAGGCTTTCGAGTTCGGCACCATGTTGAGCTTCGCGATACCCGGCACCGTCATCGGGGTCGGTTACATCCTGGCTTTCAACGTGCCGCCCATCGAGCTCACCGGCACCGGCGTCATCCTGGTGGTTTGTTTCATCTTCCGAAACATGCCGGTGGGCGTCCGCGCCGGCATCGCCGCCATGAGCCAGATCGACAAGAGCCTGGACGAGGCCTCGTTAACCCTGGGCGCCAGTTCCTTTGCCACGGTCCGCAGAGTGGTCCTGCCGCTCCTCCGCCCGGCCGTCGTGGCCGCCCTGGTCTTCAGCTTCGTCCGTGCGATGACGGCCATCAGCGCGGTGATCTTCCTGGTCAGCGCGAACTACGACATGGCCACGTCCTATATCATCGGCCGGGTGGAGAACGGCGACTACGGACTCGCCATTGCCTATAGTTCGGTTCTGATCGCCGTCATGCTGGTGGTGATCTGGCTGATTCAGTTGATTGTTGGCCAACGGCGCATCGGGCGCCGGTCGGAATCCATGAACGTAACCGCTCTCGGAGCGGGGGGAGCCGGGGCATGAGTATCAAGGGCCAGGCCGCTGCGGTCCGATTCGACACCGTCAGCAAGCACTACGGACCGGTCGTCGCCGTCGACCACGTCTCCTTCGAGGTTCAGGCCGGCGCCCTGGTGACCCTGCTGGGGCCCAGCGGCTGCGGCAAGACCACCACGCTCCGCCTCATCGCGGGCCTGGAGATGCCCACTTCGGGGAGCGTTTTTATTGACGGCGATGACGTCTCCCGCCTGCCGGCCAGCGCACGGGACGTCTCCATGGTGTTTCAATCCTATGCCCTGTTTCCGCATATGACCGTGTTCGAGAACGTATCCTATGGCCTCTCTGTCAGCGGTGTCGCCAAGAAGGAGATGCGGGATCGGGCGGAAGAAGGATTGAAGCTGGTGGGTCTCACCGGCTACGGCGAGCGGCTGCCGAGCGAGCTTTCCGGCGGCCAGCAACAGCGGGTCGCCGTCGCCCGGGCCCTCGTGCTCGAACCGACGGTGCTGTTGTTCGACGAGCCTCTCTCCAACCTCGACGCCAAGCTGCGCCGTCGGGTCCGCGAAGAAATCCGGGAGTTGCAGCAGACCCTCGGCCTGACCACGGTCTACGTCACCCACGACCAGGAAGAGGCACTGGCGGTGTCCGACCGCATCATCGTGATGCGCAACGCGGAGATCGCGCAGGAAGGCGCGCCGGGCGAGCTATACGAAGGCCCCTGTGATCGTTTTGTCGCGGACTTCATCGGCGACGCCAATGTCGTCGACGCCGAACTGATCAGCCACGACGGCGAACACGCCACCATCCGCGTAGGCGCTGGGGTCGAGCTCCGTCTGCCGCACCGGGATCTACCCGCCGGCCCCGTCAAGATCGCCGTTCGCCCGGAGGCGGTGATCCTGACGGCCGGCGCACCGGAAGCCGGACTCACGGGAACGGTATTGAAGGCCACCTACCTCGGCAGCCACGTCGAATACACTCTGGACACCGATCTCGGTGAGATCTTCGTCGCCGACTACCAGTTCGATGCGGTGATTTCAGCGGGATCCCGTGTCCGGATGGCCTTTCGCGATCGCGGCGTTACGCTGTTGGAGAAGCAGACTTAGGAGCCGGTATCGGGCGACAGCGCCGTGCGGGCGCGGGCGGGTTTGAAACCCGCCCCTACACAGTCATATTCTGCGGCACAGGCTCCTTGGACTCGGAACCCGTGGGCTGCGAATTGGAGTTCACCGATATGGATGATCAAGCACTGGCCGTTCGCTTCCGGGCGGCGAAAGACATTGCACGCGAAGCGGGCCAGACGGCGCTGGACTATTTTCGCGACCCGGACGCTCTGAAGGTCGTCTCCAAGGGTCCACAAGACTTCGTCAGCCAGGCCGACAGGGCCGTCGAGACGCTCATCCGGGACCGCCTTCACGAGCTGTTTCCAGGCGACGGGTTTCTCGGCGAAGAAGGTGGCGCCGAAGAGGGTGGCGCCGAAGAGGGTGACCGCGACGCGAGCGGCCTTTGGGTCGTCGATCCCATTGACGGAACCTCGAATTTCATCAATCGGGTGCCGCTCTGGTGCGTTTCCATCGCCTATGTGCGACGGGGTCGAATCGAAGTTGGCGTCATCTACGACCCGAACGCGGACGAGCTCTTCGCGGCACGCCGCGGCCAGGGCGCCTTCTGTGGCGAGGCGCGGATTTCGTGCAGCGCGGCCGACAGCCTGACCCAGGGCACCGTCGGCATCGGCTATTCGACCCGGACCCCGGTCGCGCCGGCCGTGGATGGCATCCGTCGACTATTGGATGCGGGCGGGATGTACCAGCGCAATGGTTCCGGCGCCTTGATGCTGGCCTACGTCGGCGCGGGGCGGCTGCTCGGCTACCTGGAGGCGCATATCAACGCCTGGGATTGCCTGGCCGGGATATTGCTGGTTGAAGAAGCCGGCGGCTGGACAAACGATTTTCTCGCCAATGACGGCTTGCTGCATGGCAACCCCATCATCGCCGCGGCACCGGGCGTCGTGGACGCCGTGCGCGCCGTCGCCGCCTTTGACCCGGAGACGGACGACGCGCCAGGCCCCTAGTGTCCTGTCCGGTTAATTCGCATGATAATTTGCGGGTCTTTTTTGCCGTCGGCTGCATTGCTCTTCCTCGCGTGGTGACCGCCCTGGGGCGACCGCAGGTCGCCCCTACAAGTCATCGCGCCTTGCCGACAACAAAAAATCCTCCGCACCTTATCATGCGAATTAACCGGACAGGACACTAGACATCCATCTGGTACAACATCCAGTACACCGCGACCCCGGTCACCGACACGTAGATCCACAGCGGCAGGGTCCAACGCGCAATGGCACGGTGCTTGTCGAACCGCTCGCCTAGCGCCCGCACCACCGTGACAAGGACCAGGGGCACGATGGCCGTCGCGAGAACGGTGTGGGACACCAGCACCGCGAAATACATCATCCGGATCCAACCTTGACCCTGGAAACGAACAGACCCCACGTTGAAGTGGTAGACCAGGTAGAAAATCAGGAACAGCCCGGAACTACCCAGCGCGGCCAGCATGCACCGCCTGTGCGCCGCGATGTTGCGCTGCCGGATGAAGCAGTAGCCCGTCAGAAGCAGGACCGCGCTCACGGAGTTGAGCAGCGCGTTCAGGTGAGGGAGTGACGTGATAGAGATCAATGGAAGCGCCGGCGGTGACCGGGACGGCACCTTTCGACCCATATCCTGGAGATAGCGTCCACACGCGAAACGGCGAAAGAATCTATCGGCAAGGCGGAACGCGAGTGTCCGGACATTGCAATACGTTTGCGGAGATGCACAGGAATTCTTGCCGTCGGCAAGGCGGGAGGCCGTGTAGGGGCGGGTTTCAAACCCGCCCGCGCCACGGCCTGCCACACCGCCATACGGTCAAACGAGCTCCGGAATGAGCATGAGGATGAGAAACACGCACAGAATCGCCGGGATGATGGCGATCCACCAGATCACGACCTTCTCGAACTTCAGATGCATGAAGTAGACGGCCACCAGCACAGCTTTCACCGACGCCATCAACACCAGTGCGACGGCAATCAGGAGCCTGGGCACCGGCAGGTAGATCACCGCCACCTCAAGGACCGTAAGGGCGAAAAGCCAACCGAATACGGCCAGATAGTTGGGGTCTTCGTGAGTTTCTTTATGGGCTGCTGTCTCTGCCATGGCTGGTTCTCCCGTATCCTACAAGAGGTAGACGAAGGTAAAGATCAAAATCCACACGAGGTCGACGAAATGCCAGTAGAGACCGGCAATCTCCACCACCGAGGCGTTGTGCTGGGTGATACGGCCGGTCAGGCCGCCGATCAGAATGCACGTGAGGTATACGACGCCGCCGAACACGTGCAACCCGTGAAAACCGGTCATGATGTAGAACGTGTCACCGAACACCGGCGAGCCGAAGGCGTTCTCCGAAATGGTGACGCCTTTATGGATGAGGTGGGTCCATTCATACGCCTGCAACGCCAGGAAAGCGGCCCCGCCGAGTATCGTGAGCAACAGGAACTTGGCGAACTCCTGCCGGTTGCCGCGCTTGATACCGGCGAGGCCCAGCACCATGGTCACGCTGCTGCAGATGAGCAGAAACGTCATGGCCGCGGTCAGGTTGATGCCAAGGGTCTCCGCCGGTACGGGCCAGTTGTCGGCGGCTATGCGCATGATCCCGAAGGTCACGATGAGGGTTCCGAAAGTCATCGCATCGCCGCATAGAAAGACCCACATCCCCAGCTTGCCCCAGCTTTCCGGGGTGAGGGGCGACTCCGCGGGCTCCGCCGCCGGATGTATCGCTGCGTCGCTCATCTAACATTCTCCTTTTTTAACGATATGAAGCTGCGCCTGCCCGTCCTCGCGCGCCCTGTGGGAACGCGTGTAACGATAGACGATCCAGCCCGCGCAACAGGCCATGGTGGCGTACGGCATGGCCATCAGAAACACGACGGTCCAGTTGAAGGCCTCCACGATTCGTTCACTCTCCGCCGCGAGCGCTTGCGGGGTCCAGGTTGCGAGGGCCGTTGCCGCTACGCTGAGGGTTCCCGCCTTCCACGTCACGAACCGGTTATCCGTCGAAGCCTTTCCCATGCGCCACCCGTGCCGTTCCGTCAATAGAGGTACACGAGGCCGTAGAGCACCGGCCACAGCGCCACCACGAACATCCAGTACATGGTGCACGTTTCGACACCGACCGTCTGACCTGACGCGTAGCGTCCCTGCCGTGCGAGGATCCATACCACGCCCACCCACACCAGCGCTCCGAGGACGTGGAGCCCGTGCAACCCGATGAGGGCGTAAAAGGTGGAGCCGTAGAGGCCGCTCCGCATGGTCAAGCCGAACCCGATCAACCGCACCCACTCGTAGCCCTGGATACAGAGGAAAAGCGCACCCAGGAAACCGGTCACGAGCAGCCAGCCGGACAGCCGGACCTGGTGCCGCAGCCTGGCCGCCAGCGACGCCCGCTGCATGGCGACGCCGCTGCAGAGCAGCAGCAGCGTGTTGAACCCCGTGATCCAGACCGGCAACCGCGGTTGCGAAGGCGGCGGCCAGACCTCACTGCTCAGCCGCAATACCAGGAACGCGCCGATCAGCCCGGCGAAGAACATCACCTCCGCGGCGATGAACATCATCAGCCCCAGTCTCGCGTTGCTGATGGCGGGCTCCGCACGGGACGGCGGCGGGCCTCCGCCGAAGGCCGACCTGGACGCCGGCGTCTCCGCGCCATCGCCGCTCAAGATCCTTGCTGTCGCCTCCCCTGCCATCCGTACCGTCCGTCAGTAGACCACGAGAAAAACGACGGTCGCCACGATGTAGCTCACCGCCACGGCGCCGATCACCAGTCCCAGGCGACTGTTCCTCCTTCGACTCCGGCTGTCTACACGTGATTCCATATCAGATCGGTATCCTGTCCAAGGCCATGGCGACGAACAGCAGCGGCAGGTAGAACAACGAGGCGAAGAGCAAATGCCGCGCGCTGGTCACCGACCTCAAGGCCGCGAGTCTCACCGCATAGACCAGAAACCCGACTCCCAGAAGGATGGCCGCGAAATAGTATATCTCGCCCGCAAAACCGGTGAGCGTCGGCATGAGGCTTACCACCAGCAACGCCAGGCAGTGGCTTACGGCTTGCCGGCCCGTGCTTCTTCCCTCCTGGTCCACTACCGGAAGGAAACGGATGCCGGCGCACAGGAAATCTTCGCGATAGAGCCGGGCGATGGCCAGGTTGTGGGGAATCTGCCAGAGGTAGAGTATCCCGAACAGGATGCCGGCTTCGAGGCCGAGTGTACCCTGCGCCGCGGTCCAACCGATGACCGGAGGCAGTGCCCCGGGAACGGCGCCGATGAGGCTGCACACGGATGATTTCTGCTTGAACGGCGTATACAGGAACAGGTAGGTGACCGAGACGATGGCGGTCAGAAGCGCGCTGAGGACGTTCACGGCCACCACCAGCAGCAACAGCCCGGAGGCCACCAGGACACTGCCGAACAGAACGCACTCCACCGGCTGGACCCTGCCCTCGGGGATGGGCCGGTGCCGGGTGCGCTTCATGGTAGCGTCGATGTCGCTCTCCAGGGCTTGATTCAGAGCGAGGGTCCCACCCGCGGCCAGGGCGGTGCCAAGCACCGCGTGCAACAGCACGAGATAATCCGGGAGCGACTCCGATCCCATGTAGAAACCCACCAACGTGGTCATCAGAACCATCAGCACGAGCCTTGGCTTGGTGAGCTCCAGGTAGTCGAGCAACCGCCGGCCGTGGATCGTGCTGACGGCGTATGTCTCGGTTCGAAGCGTCACGCCGTGGCCCCCTCGGAGACGGCCCGGTCCACTACGGGGAACCGGCCCGCGCCAAGAATGCGAAATGCCCATAGTGTCAGTACGACGCTCAACGCGAACATGAGCGCGCCGGTCACCACGTGGCCGGTGGTCACGGCTACGATCACACTCGGCTGCCAGACCGCTCCGAATGACAGGAAACGGGTCGCGTAAGCCCCGGCGCCCAACGCGAGCTGCAGCACCAGGAGCAGGCCCAGGGAAAGTGAAAGGGTCCTGAACACGGGCACCTCGTCACCGAGCTGGAATGCCCTCACCACCAACAGGCCGATCTGGACGGCGACCACCAACGCCATCAGGACATGCAAGACCACGGCCGTGCCGGTGTGGCGGATGACGGCTCCCAGCAGGCTCTGCGCGTAAATCAGCAGCGTGGCGGCGAGACAGAACCACTGGAACATCGTCCAGTCTCCCGAGGACGGCCTTGGTGCCCTTGGCCGCACCTCCGACCATGGCCGGGAGGTAAACAGCGCCATGGCCACCATGAGGCCGAAGAACGCCTGGGCAAGGGCCGCGTGGATGATGGCGAAATCCTGTTGCAGCCACACCACCCGAAGCCCTCCGACGACACCCTGAATCGTCACCAGCAGCAACGCCGCGGCGCCCAGCCAGCGAATCCACGCCCGGGGCTCCTTCAGCCAGAGGCACACCGCCAGCACCAGGGTCAGGAACCCTACGCCGGAGGCCACCAGGCGGTGGCTGTGCTCGTAGAACACGCCGCCCACCATCCGCGCCCAGGGGAACAGGAACATGTTGTGGCCGAAGGTGGTGGGCCAGTCCGGCACCGCGAGGCCCACACCCTTGCTCGTGACCAGGGCGCCCACGAACAACAGAAACAGGGTGGTCCCGGCGGTGGTCAGCGCCAACCGATGGAGCCAGGCGTTGGCCATCCTAGTGTCCTGTCCGGTCAATACGCATGGCAATCTGCTGGTCTTTTTCGCCGTCGGCTGCGTTGCTCTTCCTCGCGTGGTGCGCGCCCTGGGGCGACCGCGGGTCGCCCCTACTCGTCATCGCGCCTTGCCGACAACGAAAAATCCGGCGCATCTTACCATGCGTATTAACCGGACAGGACACTAGTATCCCGTCTCAATGACCTGTTGCAGCAGCGGCGCCGAGCGGCCGATCCTGCGGCAGCCAGTCTTCCTGGACTTCCGGAGAGCTGTACTCATAAGGACCGCGGTAAACCTGCGGCGTCGTGACGAAGTTTCCGTGGGGCGGCGGCGAGGGTGCCGACCACTCCAGGGTGTTGGCCTCCCAGGGATTGTCGGATGCCTTCTCGCCGACGAAGAGGCTGCTGACGAAATTGACGATAAAAGGTATCTGGGAAATGGCGAGGCAGAACGCGGTGATGGTGATGAACACGTTCATGTCCGCAAACCGCTCCAGGAACTCGTACTGCATGGGGTTGTAGATCCGGCGCATGTGCCCGCCTACCCCGAGGAAGTGCATGGGGAAAAAGGTCAGGTTGAAGAAAATGTAGGTGCCGATGAAGTGCACGACGCCCCAGGTGTGGCTCATCGTGCGCCCGAACATCTTCGGGAACCAGAAGTAGATGGCGGCGAACATGGCGAAGATGATCCCGGCCACCACGTAGTGGAAGTGCGCCACGATGAAGTAGGTGTCGTGGATGAAGATATCCACCGGGGTAGATGCCATGAAGATGCCGCTCAGGCCGCCGATGACGAAGTTGGAGACGAAACCGACGGCGAAAAGCAGCGGCACCGTGAAGCGTATGGAGCCGCCCCACAGCGTACCCAGCCAGTTGAACGTCTTGATGGCCGAAGGAACCGCGATCACCATGGTGGTGAGCATGAACGCGGTGCCAAGCAGCGGATTCATGCCGCTGAGGAACATGTGGTGGCCCCAGACGATCCAGGAGAGAAAGGCTATGGCGATCATGGAGAAGGCCATGGCCCGGTACCCGAAGATCGGCTTGCGCGAAAACACCGACAGGATGTCGGAGGTCACGCCCATGGCGGGGAGCACCAGAATGTAGACTTCCGGATGGCCGAAGAACCAGAACAGGTGCTGCCACAGAAGCGGCATGCCGCCCGCGGGCAGGAAAAAGTTGGTGTCGAAGACGCGATCGAAGAAAAGCATGCCCAGGGCCGCGGTGAGGACCGGCAGCGCCAGCAGCAGCAGCAGCGCCGTGATGAACAGCGACCAGATGGAGAGCGGCATCCTGAAGTAGGTCATGCCCGGAGCTCTCATGTTGATGACGGTGGTGATGTAGTTGATGGAGCCCATCAGCGATGAGAAGGCCAGCACGAACAGGCTCAGGACCCACAAGTGGATGCCCCAGTCGACCCCGGTGTACACGGCCTCGGCGGAAAGCGGCGTGTAGGACGTCCATCCCCCGGACGCGGCCCCGCCGATGACGAAAAAGCTGGCCAGCATGATCACGCCGGATACCGCTCCCACCCAGAACGACAGCATGTTGAGCAACGGGAACGCCATGTCCTTGGCGCCGATCATGATGGGAATCAGGAAGTTGCCGAAGCCGCCCACCATGACGGGCATCACCACGAAGAAGATCATGATGGTGGCGTGCATGGTGAACAGCATGTTGTAGGTGCTCGGCGGGATGATCCCTTCGTACATGGTGGGCTCGGGGACCCAGCCCAGCCCCGGCACCTCGGTCTCCGGCCAGGCGAGCTGCCAGCGAATCAGCATGGCGAGAGTCCCGCCGATGATCAGCATGAACAGTCCCAGGAAGAGAAACTGCCGTCCGATCATCTTGTGATCGGTCGAGAAAACGTAGTGTGACCAGAAGCCCGCCGGTTCATGGGCTCCGTGATCGGCGTGTGCCGATGCCGCTGCTTCGCTCATCCTTGATGTCCTCCTCCGCCTTCAGGGACGCGCTCCGTTCGGAAGACGTCGGCCCTGAGTGGCCGGGATCAGCCCTGATTCTGGTTTTCCTTGAGGAATTTGTCGAAGTCTTCCGGCGTGTGGACGAACACCCATCCAAGCATGCCCGAGTGACCAAATCCGCACAGCTCCGCACAGGGGAGCTCGTACTTGCCGGGTTTGGTGACTTCGAACCATACCAGGATGTCGCGCCCGGGGACGGCGTCCTGCTTGACCCGGAAATTGGGCACGAAGAAGCTGTGAATGACGTCCGACGCCGTGAGCTGGACATGCACGACCTTGTCCACGGGGACGTGCACCTCGTTGTCGATCTTGATGTCGTCCTTGGTGCCCAGCTTGCCGTCAGGGCCGGGATGGAACACCTCCCAGTTGAACTGCTTGCCCACCACCTTCACCTCGTACTCGGCCGGGGGCGCGTAGATCTTGATCTCACCCCAGGTGGAGATGCTCATGAAGGAGAGCATGATGAGGATCAGCGCGGGAATCACCGTCCAGGTGACCTCAAGGGCGGTGTTGCCATGCACGTACACGGCTTTTCGGCCTTCCCTCTGGCGATACATGATGAGGAAGAGGACCATCACTACCGTGACGATGATCAGGGCGGCACCGGTGATGTAGTAGATAAGATAGAACAGGTAGTCGATCTGACCACCGAAAGTGGACACATTCTCGGGCAACCAGTGCATCATGGCGAGTTCGGGAGCCTCCTCGTGGAATAGGCTCTTTGCTAACACAAGTGCCTTGGCGTATCAAGGCTGTAGGGGCGGGTTTCAAACCCGCCCGCGTTCCGGCCACCGGGCGAAGGCAGGCAGCGGGGCAAGGATGAAAATGCCTGCAAGATTCATCGAGTAGCGGCTACGCGCGCGCTCGGATACCAACCCGGAAAGCCGCCGCGAGGCGTGGCGGCCGGGAAGGATATACCTTTGCAGATTGTGATTCCGTGGGTGCACATCTTCTCCTTCAGTGTCTGGCTGGGCGCCAATGTGTTTGTCCTGGGCATGTTGTGGCCGGCGAGCCGCGGGCTTCCGCCCGGGCCACGCCTGGAGCTCATGCGGCGGGCTGCCGGCGGCTTGAACGTGGTGGTCGCGTCGGCGGCTCCCGTGGCCGTCGTCTCGGGCCTTGCCGGGGTTTTCCTGCAGGGAACGGCGGCTCAACTCGCGCCGGGCTCGGGCGCTTTCCTCGTCCTGGCAACAAAGGCCGTCCTGACGGCCGTGATGGCGCTGAACCACGGGCTTCAGGCGTTCAGGTACGAGGTGTCCCTCGAGCATCCGCTCGACGGCCGCAACCCATGGCTGCGTTTGCTGGTGGCCAACGTGGTTCTGGGAGTCATTGTGTTGCTCTTGGGCCTCGGCTTGCGCCGGGTAGCCTTCTGATACGAACCGGAAAGGTAGCTGCCGTGAAGCAACTGATCGAACACGCGCTTATCGTCACAATGAACGAACGCGACGAAGTGATCGAGGACGGGTCCCTGGTCATTGACGGCCATCGCCTGCAGTACGTCGGACCGGCTTCCGGCTGTCCACGGGAAGGCTGGGACCGGGTCATTGACGGAAGCCGCTTCATCGCCATCCCGGGACTTGTCAACGCCCACAATCATTCGCCCGCCAACATCTTTCGCGGCCTGATGCCCACGCGCCCGTTGGAGATATGGCGCGCGTACTGGCGCGCGGCTCTGCGGGCCTGCGACGATGAGATGTTCTATGTCAGCGCGCTGCTCGGCGCCATGGAGATGCTCAAGACCGGTTGCACCACCAACGTCGACCACTTCTTCGGCAACCAGAACAGTCGCTACACCGGCGCCGGCGAGGCGATTCGGGCCATGCGGGACCTGGGGTTGCGACACGTAGTGGCCCTTACCGTCACCGACCGGCCCTACGAGGCCACCATCCCCATGGATGCGCCCAAGGGACAAACCGGCGACGAAGTGAGCCGAATGACGCAGGCCGAGACCAAGGACACCCAGGGTTGGCTCGACGAGATCGAGGCGTTCATGGGCGAGCTGCACGACCCCGACCGCCTGACGACTTGCTGTCCGGGGCCCTCCGCGGTGCAGCGCTGCACCGACGAGTTGCTTCAGGGCGCGGCCGCCATCTCCGACCGGTGGGGCGTGCCGCTGCACATTCATCTCGCCGAGACCAAGTCCCAGGGACTGATGGGTCCGAAGCTCTACGGCACCTCGCTGTTGAAGCACCTGGACGACCTCGGGGTGGTGAAGGCCAACCTGTCCACGGCCCACAACGTGTGGATCGAGCCGGGAGACGTGGAAATCATCGTGGAACGGGGCGCGACGCCGGTGCACAACCCCGCCAGCAACCTCCGCCTGGGCAGCGGCATGGCGCCGATACCGGATTTCCTCGCGGCGGGCGGACGGGTGGGGCTGGGCGCCGACGGCGCCTGCTCCAACGACAACCAGAACATGTTCGACGCCATGCGTCTGGCGGCGTTGATCCACAACACCCGCGACCACGACTACAGCCGCTGGATCACGGCCCGGCAGGCCCTGTCCATGACCACCCGATGGGGCGCCCGGGCGTTCGGCCTCGACTGCGGCGTGCTGGAGCCGGGCCGCCTCGCCGACATCGCGCTGTTGAAGCGCGACACGCCCGCCTTCACGCCGCTCAATGACGTCGTCACCCAGCTCGTCTTCTGCGAAAACGGCAGCTCCGTGGACACCGTGGTGGTGAACGGTGAAGTAGTGGTAGACGGCGGCCGCCTCACGAAAATGGACGAATCCGAGGTGTTGGCCGAGGTCAACCGGCTCTACGAACCGCTACGGCCCGCCATCCGCAAGGAAATGCAGGACGCTGCGGTCATGGAGCCCTCTCTCTCCGAGATGTACTTCCAGGTGTTCGGGTGATGCGTACGGGTTGAGAGCGGCGAGGGCGGCGTCCCGGAAATCTGTTGACGGTGGGCGGCCGTGACACCGATCAACGCCCGGGTTCGTGCGACGCAGAACGGCCCAACGCCGGCAGAAACCGTCAACAGATTTCCGGGACGCCGCCCTCGCCGCCCGCTGGCTGCCCCCGAGGAGCGTGTCCGGGAAGCCTGTATCGACCGGCAAGTGCGATGCGGGCACGGGCGGGTTTGAAACCCGCCCCTACATCGGATGTCGCGTTCCAGCCGCGCAGGCTCCCAGGTCACTCGTCCTCGTACTGTTCCTTTAGCTTGGCCACCACTGTCGGATCGGCCAAGGTGGTGGTATCGCCCAGCGCCTTGCCGTCGGCGATGTCGCGCAACAGCCGGCGCATGATCTTGCCGCTCCGGGTCTTGGGCAACTCGGCGGCATAGTAGAGCTCATCGGGCCGGGCGATGGCGCCGATCTTCTTGACCACATGGGCGCGCAACTCATCCACCAGCTCCGGCGTATTCTCCACCCCGGCTATGAGCGACACGAACGCGCAGATGCCCTGACCCTTCACCTCGTGCTGCTTGCCGATGACCGCCGCCTCCGCCACCGCCGGATGATCCACCAGGGCGCTCTCCACCTCCATGGTGCTGAGCCGATGGCCGGAAACGTTCATGACGTCGTCCACGCGGCCCAGCAGCCAGAAGTAGCCGTCCTTGTCGCGCTTGGCGCCGTCGCCCGCAAAGTACATGCCCGGGAAACGGCTCCAGTAGGTTTCCACGTACCGGTCCGGATCGTTGAACACGGTTCGCAGCATGGCCGGCCACGGCCGCTTGAGCACCAGGTAGCCGCCGCCTCCCGGCGGCACCGAGTTGCCCTGTTCGTCCACCACGTCCGCCTCGATGCCGGGGAACGGCTTGGTGGCCGAGGCGGGCTTCAGGGTTGTGACGCCGGGGAACGGTGTGATCAACGGGTGTCCGGTCTCGGTCTGCCACCACGTGTCCATGATCGGGCATTTCTCGTGGCCGATGTGCTGGTGGTACCACATCCACGCCTCGGGATTGATGGGCTCTCCCACAGAACCGAGGAGCCTCAGGCTGCTCAGGTCATGGGCGTCCGGATACTGGGTGCCCCAGCGCATGAAAGTGCGGATGGCCGTGGGCGCGGTATGGAAGATGGTCACGCCGTACTTCTCCACCATGCGCCACAAGCGGTCCTTGTCGGGCCAGTCGGGCGAACCCTCGTACATGACCTGGGTCACCCCGTTGGCCATGGGGCCGTAGACGATGTGCGTGTGCCCGGTGACCCAGCCGATATCCGCAGCGCACCAGAAGACATCGTCCTCCTTCATGTCGAAGACCCACTTGTTGGCGAGGTAGACTCCCAGCAGGTAGCCGGCGGTGGTGTGGACGATGCCCTTGGGCTTGCCGGTGGTGCCGCTGGTGTAGAGGCTGAAGAGCATGTCCTCGCTGTCCATGTGCTCGGGCTCGCACCAAAGCGGCGCATCGGCCATCAGCTCGTGCCACCAATGGTCCCTGCCCTCCTTCATGACCGCACCGGACTCGCTCCCCACCCGCTCCACCACCACCACGTGCTCGATGGAGGGTGAGCTTTCGACGGCCTCATCCGCGTTTTTCTTCAAGGGGATGATCGCACCCCGCCGGTAACCGCCGTCGCCCGTGACCAGCACCTTGGCCGAGGCGTCGTTGATGCGGTCGCTAAGGGACTCGGCGCTGAAGCCTCCGAACACAACGCTGTGCACCGCGCCGATGCGGTTGCACGCGTGCATGGCGATCAAGAGCTCCGGCACCATGCCGAGGTAGAGTGCCACGCGGTCGCCCTTCCGGACCCCGAGCTTCTTGAGCACGTTGGCGAACTTGTTCACCTCGCGCCAGACGTCGCGGTAGGTCAGCACCCGTTCGTCTCCGGGTTCCCCCTCCCAGATAATAGCGGCCTTGTTCTTGCGCGCGGTCTTGACGTGCCGGTCGAGACAGTTATAGGAAACGTTGATCTTCCCGCCGATAAACCACTTGGCCCAGGGGCAGTTCCACTCGAGCACCTTGTCCCAGGGTTTGAACCAGTCCAGCTCCTGAGCCATCTCCGCCCAGAATCCCTCGGGATCCTTCTCGGCCTGCTCGAACACGGCGGGGTCGTTCAGGTTTGCGGATTGCTTGAATTCGTCCGGCGGCGGGAAAGTCCTTCCCTCTTCCAACAGGACTTCGATTGCGTCGTCTGCCATGATGCCTCCTTAACCAAAGCCGCCGGCATCCGCGAACATCAGGATCCGGGACGCTACGGCGGGGCGGATTTCGGTCTTCAACGATCAACGGATTCTAAGCAACGGCGTTCGGGTTGGCAACAGAAAAGCCACGGCGTCGGGCCTAGTGCGCGTGCAGCAACACCACTGCCATGGCGGCCATGGCCTTTCCCTCGCCGATGGAGCCGAGGCCTTCCATGGTGCCGGCCTTCAGGTTGACAAGCTCCGCGGGCACTTCCATGAGCTCCGCCAAGCGAGCCCGGATCGCGCCGAAGTGGGGCGCCAGCCGGGGGCGCTGGGCGATGACGGTGACATCGGCGTTGACGATGCCGAAGCCGGCCGCCCGCATGAGCTGGAGGACATGGCCGAGGAGGCTCGCGCTCGAAACTCCCTTGAATCTTGGATCCGTGTCCGGGAAATGCATTCCGATGTCGCCCTGGCCCATGGCGCCGAGCAGGGCGTTCATCAGGGCATGGAGCAGCACGTCGGCGTCGGAATGGCCCGACAGGCCGGTTTCATGAGGAATCTGGACACCGCCGAGGATCAGTTTCCGGTCCGGCTCGAGGCGGTGGATATCGAAGCCCTGGCCCACCCTGTAGCCGGCGTTCAGAACCCCATCTCCTTTTGCAGCCACCGTGACCGGTGATCGAGCAGGATGGCGGGGGCGTAGCTGCCCTTCCGCAGCACCGTCTGGTCCTCCCGCGCGACGACGAGGCCCTGGGCCAGCGACAAGGAGCGCAGCACTCCGGAGCTCTGGGTCCCGGTGCTCGACGCGAGCAACCGCCCGTTCGCCTCCTCAAGGCGGCACCGTATGAACTCCTTCAGCCCCGGCGCCGTCTTCATGTCATGAGCCATCTTGGCGCGCACCACCGGCATGAAAAGGCTCTCATGGCCCATCATCTTGAGCAACGCGG
>OZ253480.1:1190000-5675913 GCA_965261895.1 uncultured Binatia bacterium (SeqCode)
CCAGTATCTTGAAGATTTGTTCCTTATAGGTGGCGGCGTTTTCCAGGACTTTGTCCCGACTGAGCTGCTTCCGCGTTTCCGACTTTCCCGACGGATCGCCGATCAAGCCGGTGAAATCGCCGATGAGAAAGATCACCTGGTGCCCCAACTCCTGAAACTGCTTCATCTTCTGAATCAGCACCGTGTGGCCCAGGTGCAAATCCGGCGCCGTGGGGTCGAATCCGGCCTTGACGCGTAACGGGGTCCGTCTCTCGAGCTTCCTCAGGAGCTCTTCCTCGGAGATGATCTCCACCGCGCCGCGCTTCAGATACGTCAACTGCTCTCTAGGGCCCATGTTCATCTTGGCAAACCCGTCTCCGGCCAACTTAGTGCGCATATTCAACGGCTCGGGTCTCGCGGATAACCGTGACCTTGATCTGGCCTGGGTAGGCCATTTCATTCTCGACCTTCTTTGCCACGGACCGGGCCATGGATGCAGCCTCGTCGTCGGAGATCTGGGCCGCCTGGACGATGATCCTCAGCTCTCGTCCGGCCTGCACGGCATAGGACTTTTCCACTCCCTTGAAAGAGTTGCTGATCCGCTCCAACTCCTCAAGCCGCCGGACGTATGTCTCGAGCATTTCGCGGCGCGCCCCGGGACGGGCGCCGGACAGGGCATCGGCGGCATCCACCAACGGCGCCAGTATGGTTTCCGCCCTGACTTCCTCGTGATGGGCAGCGATGGCGTTGACGATCTTGGGTGACTCGCCGTATTTTCTCGCCAACTCGCCGCCGATGATGGCGTGCGAGCCTTCAACCTCATGGTCCACAGCCTTCCCTATGTCGTGAAGCAATGCCGCCCGTCGAGCCTGCTTCTCGTTGAGGCCGAGTTCGGCCGCCATGGCACCGCAGATGAACGCCATCTCGATGGAATGCAGCAGGACATTCTGGGCATAGCTGTAACGGAACTTCAGCCTCCCCAAAAGCTTGACCAACTCGGGATGAATACCATGGACGCCGACGTCGAAGACCGCCTTCTGTCCGGCCTCCTTTATGACGTCGTCTATCTCCCGTTCGGATCGGCGAACCACTTCCTCGATTCGGCCCGGATGGATGCGGCCGTCGGAGATGAGCGTTTCCAGGGACAGGCGGGCGATTTCGCGGCGGATCGGGTTGTGACCGGAGATGATCACCGACTCCGGCGTGTCGTCCACGATGAGATCGATACCGGTCGCCGCTTCCAGGGCCCTGATGTTGCGCCCCTCGCGGCCGATGATTCGGCCCTTCATCTCATCGTTGGGGAGGGACACGACCGAAACCGTCCGCTCCGTGACGAAGTCCCCGGCCAATCGTGCGATGGCCAGAGCGATCATCTTTTTCGCTTCACGATCGGACTCTGCCTTGGCCTGCTCTTCCATGAGCCGGATGCGCTTGGCCGAATCGTGCCTCGCCTCCTCGAACATCTCCTCCATCAAGCTCTTCTTCGCCTCCTCGCGGCTGATACCGGCAACGATTTCAAGCTGCTGCTTGGCCTCGTCAACGAGACGCCGGGACTCCACCTCCTTCTCATCGAGTGCGTGCTCTTTCTTTTCGATGGCTCCTTCCCGGTTGGAAAGGCTGGTATCCCGGTGGTCCAGGCCTTCCAGACGTTTGTCCAGAACATCCTCTCTCGTCAGCAACCTCCTCTCCAGCGACTGGAGGTCCCTGCGCGTCTCCCGCATATCGTTCTCGAACTCGGTGCGCGCCTGTAAAACCCCATCCTTGGCTTCTATCTCCGCCTCCTTGCGGATCGCATCGGCTTCCCTCCGCGCCTCGTCCAAGATACGCGCGGCGGTGTTCCGATCCAGCTCCCATTGGACCTGGCGCTGCTTCCTTCGGATCAAAAGTACAACGACGGTCAGCAGGCACCCCAGTACAAGACCCAGAACTAAAGAAGACCATGTAAGCAAAACAAGCTACCTCCCGGAAGCATGGGAACGATATGAAGGTCTATCCGCCCGGCACATCCACGCGATCCTCCATGCTATCGCATGCGATGACCCTCTTCTCCGTCACGATGGTGTGGACCGGCAAATCTCCCCGTTCCACGGGAACTTCCTCCAGCAACTGGAATTCATAGGCCAAAGCGATCCTCGGAACACGGGCATCCAAACCGCCCAACAGACGGTCGTACCAGCCCGTCCCGCGACCCAGACGGTTGCCGTTGCGGTCAAAGGCCACGCCCGGAACGAACACCGCAAGTCCGGCATCACCGCGACGAGGCAACGCCTGACCTCCCACCGGCTCGCGAATCCCGTACCGGCCGGGAACGAGCTCCGCCTCCGACCGCACCTCCACGATACGTGAACACCCGCCCGTAACCTTCGGATAATACAGCCGCTTCCCGGTCGCCAAGGCGCCGCGGCGTATCTCTGATGTGTCGACTTCGTTCCCCACCGGACTGTAAAGCGCAAGGGCTTCCGCAGCCCGGTACGCAGGGAGCGCGAGTACGAAGCGCTGAATCGTCTCTCCCCAAGCGTGAACCAGGGTGGACGAAAGAGATTCTCTTTTCGCTAGAATCGCACCCCTGAGTGCCCGTTTCTTGTCCCCCATCAAGGAACTCATGATCAAGTCCTACGCAAGGGCCCCAGGGCGAGGTGTGCTCGGGCCTGCGCGGTTCGACAAAAAGCGCAGGCGTCAACGGCAGGAAGGCTCTTTGATCACACGCTGGCGAAGATTCTCCTCGGGGATGACGGATGCCTGTGAGGTGACGGTGAAACTCCCCCTATCGAAACCCACCGTCTGGAAAAGGATTCTTTTCGCCGGACGCGATAGATCACTTCAACGAACTCCAAGAAATAGTTGTGCCTGTTGCCGAAAAAACATCCTGCCTGCACTCCTCGACCCATGGTTCAGTATCCCACACAAATGCATGGGAAGAAATAGACCTTGTCCGACGAAGTTCTGCGTCAGTCATCATCCTCGGACAAAGCCGTTGCCAGCCTCTCGATCAATCGATCGACTCGATTCGTCACCGCGTCATGGCTATCTTTGAGGCGGTGATATTCGTCAGCTATATTGAGAGCCACGAGCATAGCGACAGTGTACTTGCCCCTTGGACTCATCGACTTGCTGACCTCGTGCATCTTGCCGTCGACATATTCCGCCACTTTCCGGATGTGTTGCTCCTCGTCATCACTTCGGAGAGTGACCTTCTGCCCCATGATCTTGACTTCGACAGCTTTTTGCATAACGCCCCGGCACCGTCAGGAAAGGTCAAGATGCTCGAACTGCCCAATGATCTTCGTGAGGCGTTCCCGCAACGCAGCCCGTTCGCGCTCGTACCGTTGGACCCGGTCGCTCAGGCTCTTGCACTGCGTGTCACGCTCCTGAAGACGCGTTTCCGCTTGGGTCTTGGCCTTCTTCACCCTCTGATTCTGCTCGACGAGACGCTCCACCCGGAACTCCAACTGTTCGAGTTTGTCAAGGTCCATGACGCAAATACTGAACAAATCTTCAATAGATAGTTTAAGATTCGCCGGGGGCCGATGTCAAGCAGCAAACGACTCGCGGACCTACTCGAAAAACGCCTGCACGAACGCGTCCGGATCGAACTCCTGCAGGTCGTCGATCCCTTCTCCCACGCCGACGTACTCCATCGGGATGGCCAGCTCCTGCTGGATCCTGAGCACCACGCCGCCCTTGGCCGTGCCGTCCAGCTTGGTCAGGACGATCCCGCTGACGCCCACGGCCTCCTGGAAGATCCTGGCCTGCGCGACGGCGTTCTGACCGGTGTTCGCATCGACCACCAACAAGGTCTCGTGGGGCGCTCCTTCCTGCACCTTGCCGAGAACACGGCGCATCTTCTTGAGCTCCTCCACCAGGTTGACCTTATTGTGAAGCCTGCCGGCAGTGTCGATGAGGAGAACGTCCGCCTGCCGTTTCTGCGCCGCATGGACGGCATCGAACACGACTCCCGTGGGATCCTGTCCCGGACCGTGCTTGATGACCTCGGTCCCGGCCCGGTCTCCCCATATCTCGAGTTGCTCGATGGCGCCTGCCCGGAACGTATCACCGGCGGCCAGGAGCACCTTCTTCCCGCTCCGCTCCAGTTGATGGGCCAGCTTCCCGATGGTCGTGGTCTTGCCGACCCCATTGACTCCCACCACCAGCACCACCCAAGGAGACTCCGAATACCGGCGGGACCCCATGCCCTGATTCTCCTCCAACAGGCTGGCGAGCGCCCCCCGCAACAGCACGGTCCCATCGCCGTTTCCGGCCCGACTCGAACCACGCACGGAAGCCAGCAGCCTCTGTGTCGCATGGACGCCGAAATCGGCGCCGAGGAGCAGTTCCTCCAACGCATCCCAGTCGGCTTCCGACGGACCGGCCTCCGCAAAGACCCGCTCCAGACGGCCGGCCCATGCCGCCCTGGTCCGGGACAAGCCCCGCCTGAGACGTGAAAGGAACCCTTCTCTCTGATCCATGGGCCGATGACCTGTGGAGTCCTGGGGATACGCTAGTGTCCTGACAATTCAGGACACTAGACCATCTCTACGGATACGATTTTGGAAACCCCGGGATCTTGCATGGTGATGCCGTAAAGCACGTCAGCCGCCAGCATCGTCTTCTTGTTGTGGGTGATGATCATGAACTGCGACAAGCGGGTCATCTCCTTCACCAAATCGATGAACCGCTCGATGTTCACGTCGTCAAGCGGCGCATCCACCTCGTCGAGGAAACAGAACGGGCTCGGCTTGGTCAGAAAGATGGCGAACAATAGACTCACCGCGGTCAGAGCCTTCTCGCCTCCCGAAAGCAGGGTGATGGATTGAAGCTTCTTGCCGGGCGGCTGCGCAATGATGTCGACCCCGGTTTCCAGATAGTTGTTCTCATCGGTCAGCGTCAACGAAGCCTTCCCGCCGTTGAACAGCCTGGGAAAGATCGCCTGAAACTCCTGGTTGATCTTTTCGAAGCTCTCCTTGAACCGCAGCCGGCAGACTCGGTTCAGCTTGGTGATGGTCTGTTGCAGATCGGCCATGGACCGCTCCAGATCCTCTCGTTGACCGGTCAGGTACCGGTTCCGTTCGGTGAGCTCTTCGAACTCGCCGATGGCCGCGAGATTCACTTCACCCATCCGTTGCAGCCGGCCCCGCAACTCCGCCACCTCTTCGGAAAGGTCACCCACGAACGAGGTTTCGTCGTTGGCGTCAGGCGCGAACTCCGCCAACACCACCGCGTACTTTTCCCGGATGTCGTCGCACAGGTAACGAAGTTCCGTAGCCTTCTCGTTCTGCAACGCCTGGAGCCGCACCTTGTCCTGCTGCCTGACGTCGATGTCCGGACGAATGAGGTGAATGGCCTCTTCCACCTCCCGGACCCGGTTTGAGAGCCCGCGATACTCCTGCTGCCGCGACGCCACCTCACCCTCGGCATCCTGAAGCTGCACCCGCAACGTCTGGACCCGCGCTTCCGACTGCTCACGGGCCGCCTTCATCTCGTGAGTCCTGCGGGCCATTTGCCCGATCTGGGCCTCCCGCTCCTGGAGTTGCGATCCGAGCTCGGCTTGCAGGCTCACCCGATTCTCGAGATTCGACCTGGAGTTCTCCTCCTTCTCCTTCGCCGCCGCCGCCCGTATGCGGGAGTCGGTAAGCCGTGAGTCCGCGGTCCGCAACTCCTCCCCGGTCTGTCGGCCGGAGCCCTGGAGCTCCCGCACACGCGACTCCAGCGCCACCCGTTCGCGCTCGCTCTCGGCGATGGCCGTATCACACGCCGCGACGGAGTCGGTCAGGGCGCCGATCTCTTCCGACAGGGTGCCCAACTCCTGGCCGATGGTTGCCAAGTCCTGGTTCGAACGGGCAATGACCTGGTCCGTCCCCAACAATTGGTGCTCGAGTTGCACCTTGGCGACCGCCAGGTCCCGGGCCTCGTCCGTCAACCGCTGGCGTTCGGATTCCATTCGTTGCAACTCGGACCTTGTCTCGACAACGCGTTCTTCCTGGCCTCGGACCCGCTCTTCGCCGGTGGCGACCTGCTGCTTCAGCTCCTTGATCCTGCGGCGCCGCGAGATCGGATTGCCTTCCAGGCTTTCCGCGCTCCCGCCGGTGACCACCCCCATGGGATCGATGACCTCGCCGTCCAGAGTCACCAACGAATGGCTGAATCCGTTGGAACGCCAAAGCCCCAGCCCCGACTCCAGATCCCGGACCAGGGCAACGTCGCCCAACAGATAGTCGGCCACCTCCCGGTAACCTTCCTTCACCTCCACGAGCCCAAGCAGAGGGGCGATGACATCCGGACCCGAAAGCGTCACCGGCAGGGCGGCGCACCGGCGTTCGAAACGGCGCGGAATGAATCCGCTCCGGCCCGCCGATTCGCGCTTCAGGAACTCGATGGCCTCCACCGCCTCCTTGTGTCCCTGAACGATCACGTACTGAAGCCGTTCGCCCAGCACCGCCGTCAAAGCCTTCTCCACGTCTTCGGGGGCTTCGATAAAATCGGCAACCACGCCGCAAATCCCGTCCGACTGGCCGTTGCTTTGATGCTTGAACATGACCGCGCGGACACCTTCCTGATAGCCCTCGAAATTCTTTTGCAATGTCTCGAGGGAGCTCAGGCCGGAACGCGCCTCCTGCAACTCTTCCTTGAAGCGGGCCAGCACTTCCTCATGCTCGGCCAAGGCCGCCTTGGCTCTCGCCAATTCCGCGCCGGCCCGACGCAGACGCTCATCCATCTCGGACGCGCGCCTCCCGCACTGCTCGAGCTCCGTGGACTCCCTGGCGCGCCGGCCGTCCAAGGCTTCAAGCGTCTCTTCGACGCCCCTTCGCTCACTCTCCTTCTCCACCGACGCGGCTCTCAACCGCTCCAGACGCTCCTCATCAGCTCGCCGGGTATTGGTGAGTTGCGAGTGGGCTCCGACACGATCCACCAGGAGCTCTCTTTCACGCTCGACCATCGCCTGAAGCGTCTCGATACGAGTCCGCAAACCCTCCACGTCCACTTCGATGCGCGTCACACGTTCTCCCTCGAACAGGGAGAGCTGCGCGAAGTCTTCGCTCGCCTTGCCCAGGTCCGCGATCTCACTCGCCAGCGTCTCCAGTCGCGCGCTGGTGTTGACGGCATCGGCCTTGGCCCTGGCGACGGAATCCTGCAACTCCCGCTCTTCACGCTCGAAGAACCCTATCCTCTGCTCCTCCCCCTTGACCTCCAGCTTGAACTGGTAGAGCCGCTCCTGCGACGATCCGATCTCGCCGTCCATCTCCAGCAGCGCCACACGGCTGCGTTCGCACTCCGCCTCCCTCGCCCGTACCGTGGCCGTAAGCGAAGTAATCCGGTCTTCGACGGCATTCACCTCGGCGCCGCGCTCGCCGATTTCCCGCTCCAACCTCTGCATGCGGATGGCCGCCCAACGAAGCTCCTTGTCCTTCAACTGTTCCTGGAGGTTCCGGTACCTTTCGGCCTTCCTCGCCTGCAGCTCGATCTTGTGAAGCTGCCGCTCAACCTCCCGGACGATGTCGTTGACGCGCAGGAGGTTCTGCTGCGTTCGCTCCATCTTCCTTTCCGCCGCCTGCCGGCGGCTCTTGAACCGGCTCGTGCCCGCCGCCTCTTCAATGATGCGGCGCCGGTCTTCGGGCTTCGAGTTCACCAACTCCTCGACGCGCCCCTGCCCGATGATGGAGTAGGACTTGTTGCCGACCCCGGTCCCCAGAAAGAGCTCGACAACGTCGCGCAAACGGCAAGGCGCCCGGTTGATGGAATACTCCGACTCGCCCGAGCGAAAGAGCCGCCGGGTCACGGCGATTTCACCGAAGGCGCCGTAGTCGGCGGGGGCGCTGCCATCGGCATTGTCCAGCAGCGCGGTCACCTCCGCCATGCCGATGGGCGCGAGTTGCTCGCTGCCGTTGAAAATGACGTCCTCCATGGTCTGGCCACGGAGGTAACGGGCACTCTGCTCGCCCATGGCCCATCGCAGCGCATCCACGACGTTGGACTTGCCGCAACCGTTGGGCCCCACGATCGCCGTGAGACCCGAGGTGAAATTCACGACGGTCTTGTCCGCAAAAGACTTGAACCCGGAAATTTCCAGAGCCGTCAAACGCATACGATGTATCCCGCACTCTTTGGGACGCCTGGCTGACGCGGGGTCTCCATCGTGCTTTTATTTCACACGAAAGAGGCTGGTGTCAAGGCAAAGTCACAACATGAAGTGATGGGGCCGACTCTGCACCACAACATGTTGAATTTAGGGGAAACCGCTATTCCTGCAGCAGCGTGGAGTTCCAGTAGGAGGCGTCGACGGTGGAGAGGAACGGCAGCCACTCGCGATAGCGGACGTTCTCGCCGCCCTCCTGGATGAAAGGGGTCCACGTGGGCTTGTAGGGCTGGCGCAACAGCTTCATCCGGGCTTCCTGGGGATTGCGCCCGCCCTTCCTGCGGTTGCACGGGACACAAGAGCAGACGACGTTCTCCCACATGGAGGTGCCACCCAGGGAACGGGGAATCACGTGATCGAGGTTGAGTTGGTGCCGCGGCAGCCTGCGATCACAGTACTGGCAGGTGGACTTGTCACGGGCATAGATATTGTAGCGGCTGAACCGGACCTGCCGCTTGGGCACGCGGTCGTACTGGACCAGGAGCATGACCCGTGGCACACGCACCACATGGTTGACCAGTCCCACGGTTTCCTCGTGGACCGAAACCGTAAGGTCGCTCCACCCCTTGAAGTCGAAGGTCTGGTATCTTTCGTTGACCACCCTGGCGATGCCCAGGTAGAGCAGCGTGAAGGCTCGGCGTACCGACGTGACGTGTATGGGGAGATACGAACGATTCAACATCAGCACCTTTGTGTGCATCGGGGAACCGCCCACGGCGACGCTCCCTGGACTGCTTGCCTGAAGTGTACCGGTATCCACAAAGGCCCCAGATTGAATCAAGAGGAACTTATCGTCCGCCAGGCGCCTTGTCAAACACACATCCCGGCGGACCTCAACTTGCCATTTCGCATCAACTGGCTTATCCTCAACATTGTCGACGGTCCGGACCGCATCGTTCCGGACCGCGTACTACCACGTATCGTTTGAACCGGGGTGCTGACGCCCTTCTCCATTCCAGCGAGTCCGCAACGATCTGACGCATGAGACGAATCCTCATCAACACCACCCCCCAAGAAACCCGCATCGCCGTGATGGAGGACAACGGGCTGACCGAGTTCCTCATCGAGCGCAACCAGGAAAAGGGCTCCGTCGGAAACATCTACAAGGGGCGCGTGGGCCGCGTGCTGCCCGGAATGCAGGCCGCCTTCGTGGATATCGGACTGGAGAAAGATGCGTTCCTCCATGCCTCGGACATCTATACCCCGGCGGCGTTGCCGGCGACGGTCAACGGGGACGACGACGAGTTGCCGTTCGAGCCCGCTCCCGAGCGGGGCCAGCCCCGGATCGAACAGCAGCTCAGCCCGGATCAGGAGATCCTCGCGCAGGTCTCCAAGGATCCGCTCGGAATGAAGGGCGCCCGCATCACCACCCACATATCCCTGCCCGGCCGGTTCCTGGTGTTCATGCCCAACACCCGCCACGTGGCCGTTTCCCGCAAGATCGAGGACGAGAAGGAACGAAAGCGGCTGAAGGATATCGTCCAGGAGCTGGCCGGGGAGGATGAAGGCTTCATCATCCGGACCGCGTGCGAGGGACGCAACAAGAAAGACATCCAGAGCGACGTGCGGTTTCTCACGAAGCTCTGGGACCAAATCCGCAACCGGCTGGAGGCCGCGGCTACCCCCGAGTTGATTCATCAGGATCTGGATCTGGTGCCGCGCACCATTCGTGACTTCTTCAATGCCAACACCGAGGAGGTCGTGGTCGATCAGGTCAAGGAATACCAGCGCGTCGTCGAGTTCGTGGACCAGTTCATGCCGCGCCTGAAGCGGCGCGTGGTGCTGTACGACGAACCCGAGCCCCTGCTCGACCGGTACGAGATCGAGCGCAAGATCCGCAAGGCGCTGGAACCGAAGATCTGGCTGAAATCCGGTGGACATATCAACATCGAACAGACCGAAGCGCTCACGGCGGTGGACGTGAACACCGGTCGCTACGTCGGAAAGAAGGATCTGGAAGCCACCGTCTTCAAGATCAACCTGGAGGCCGCGCGCGAGGTCGTGCATCAGCTACGCCTGCGCAACGTCGGCGGCATCATCATCATCGACTTCATCGACATGGAGCAGGCCGCCAACCGGAAGAAGATCTACGACGCTTTGAAAGAATCGGTGAAGGAGGACAGGGCCAGGACCAGCGTGCTCCCCATCTCCAGGCTCGGGCTCGTGGAGATGACCCGGCAGCGCACTCGGGAGAACCTCGGCAACGTCCTGTTGAGTCCGTGTCCCTACTGCGTGGGGCGCGGCCGTATCAAGTCCCAACCCACCATCGCATACGAGATCCTCCGCAACATCAAACGAGAGAGCGCCCAACTCAACAACGGCACCCGCATCACCCTGCGCGTCCACCCAGGTATCGCCAACTTTCTCTACGACGATGCCAATGAAGGCCTGGAGGCGCTGGAGCGCGAGATCGACCGCCAGGTGATCATCAAGGCGAATGCCGAACTGCACCAGGAAGCCTACCAGATCGAAACCGGCTAACCCCTCACGAATCGTCTCACGAATTCCTTGCGGTCGGCTGCCGTTCTCCTCGTCGTGTGGTGACCGAGCACGGGCGGGTTTGAAACCCGCCCCTACGGAAGCCCCATAAGGCTGCTTAATCTTTGTATTTCATACGATTGTAATGTAGACGTAACACGAACCGTCGACATTTCGTGGCGACATCTATTCCGACAATTCGCGTTGCCATGCCTGCGAGGTCGCCTATGCGCCCTGAACACACCGATCGAAAATACGAGGAAGAGCTCAAGTCACTCCGTGACAGGATCATACAGATGGGCGGCCTGGTGGAAGATCAGATCGACCGATCCATCAAGGCGCTGGTGGAACGCGAAGCAGCGCTCGCGGAAGCCGTCATCGAAAGAGACGCCGAAGTCAACCAGATGGACGCCGACATCGACGAGTTGTGCGTGCGCCTGATCGCCCTGCACCAGCCCGCGGCCAAGGACCTCCGCTTCGTGACGACGGCGCTCAAGATCACCACGGACCTGGAACGCATCGGCGACATCTCGGTGAATATTTCCGAGCGTTCTCTCGAATTGATCCGCGAGGCACCCCTCAAACCCTACATCGATATTCCGCGCATGGCTGAAATCTCCCGGCGAATGATATCGGAAAGCCTGAACGCCTTCGTACACGAGGACACGACGCTGGCGCTCAAGGTGTGCCAGGACGACCAGGAGATCGACGACCTGAACGAGCAGATCTTCCGCGAGACGATCTCCTACATGATCAGCGACCCCAGGACCGTCAACCGCGCCATGAAGATCACTTTCGTTTCGAAATACCTGGAACGAATCGCGGACCATGCCACCAACATCGCGGAGATGGTCATTTTCCTGGTCAAGGGCACCAGCATTCGCCACGTCAAGGAAGTGCCTCGTTTCATCTGAACGAAGACGGCAGTCGGCACGGTAGCTCTATGTCGGACAAAATCCTCGTCGTCGAAGACGAAGCGGACATACGCAAGCTGATCTCCTACCATCTGAATCAGGAGCGTTTTCGGGTGCTGGAAGCCGAGAACGGTGAAGACGCCCTGGACTTGGTGCAGAAGGAGACGCCGCGCCTGATCGTGCTGGACCTGATGTTGCCCAGCCTCTCCGGCCTCGAGTTCTGCAAGATCATCCGGCAAACCCCCGAAACCGCCCAGACGCCGATCCTCATGCTCACCGCAAGGGCAGGGGAAGCCGACCGCGTGGTGGGCCTGGAACTGGGGGCGGACGACTACATCACGAAGCCCTTCAGCCCCAGGGAGATGGTGGCGCGGGTCAAGGCGGTGCTGCGGCGAACCGAGTCTCCGGCTTCGCCCGACGTGGCCGAAATCTACGAGAAGGGTCCCCTCAAGGTCAACTTCACGACGTACGAAGTGCACGTCGCGGGGAGGCCGGTCAGGCTCACCCTCAAAGGGTTTGAAGTTCTGCGGTTTCTGATTCAGAATCGCAACCGGGTGCTGAGCCGGGACCAGATTCTCGACGGCGTATGGCGCTCGGATGTGTACGTGACGGCTCGTACGGTAGACGTCCACATCCGAAGGATCCGGGAAGCGCTGGAACACGATGACCGCATTCCCGAGTGGATCGTCACCGTACGCGGCGTAGGCTACAAATTGGATGAGAGATCCCTCGAGACATAGCACGCTGGCCAAGTGGTGTCTTGGCTACCTCCCGCTCACTCTCCTCGTCCTGGCTTTCATTTACTCTCAATACGCGAGCTCGCCGCCGCCCGAAGCCTCCCGGGATGCCGTCGCGGCCTGGTTGTCGAACGCCGTCTGGATGGTCTTTCCGGTCGGACTCCTGGCGGCCGTCGTGTGGCTCCGGCGGGGGCGGAAACGCCTGGCCGACATGGTGGCCTTCTGCCGGAAAGCCAAACTCGAGACCCCGTCCGACAAGGTCCTTCCGGTGCAACGGCGGGATGGGCTGGGGGCGTTGGAGGAGAGCCTCAACGAACTGGCTCACACGCTGACCGGCCGCCTTCAAGACATGACCGCGGAGCGGGAGAAGCTCCAGTCCATCCTGAGTTGCATGATGGAAGGGGTGATCGTGCTGGACACCAAAGGCAAGGTCATCCTCGTCAACCAGATGGCTCAGACGATGTTCAACCTGCCGCCGGACACCAGCGCCCGGCGCATGTCCACCGTCGAGGTCTCGCGCCATCCGGAAATGCAGGCCCTCATTCACGACGTGGTGGCAGGAGACAGCGGCGGCCATGCGCTCCATCGGGAGCTGACCCTCGGGGATGACCGCTGGTTCGCGGTGAACGCCGCGCGGCTGGAGCACTCGCAGCAAGACCTCCTGGGTTACGTGCTGGTGTTCCACGAGGTCACCGCGTTGAAGCGGCTGGAGCAGGTCCGCGCCGATTTCGTCGCCAACGTCTCCCACGAGATGCGCACACCCCTGACCGCCATACAGGGCTATGCCGAGACGCTGTTGCACAACCCGCCCAGCGACCCGAGGATGGCGCGGCAGTTCCTCACCGTCGTCACGCGCCACTCCGAGCGCCTTGGCCGGCTCATCGACGATCTGCTCGCCTTGTCGGACCTGGAGATGGGCAACGTCAACGTGAGGATGCAGCACGTGGCCACGAGGCCGCTGTTGGAAAGGGTCCTGGAGCTGTTTCGCGATCAGGCCGACAAGAAACACATCCATATCCGCGCCGACGCCGGCACCGGCACGCCGAACATCCTGGGAGACGAAGATCGCTTGCAGCAGTTGCTCATCAATCTTATCGACAACGCCCTCAAATACACTCCGGAACACGGCGAGGTGCTGGTCCATGCAGGCTTCGAGCCGGAGTCGAACGGCGGCGACCCGCCCCGGGTGGCGGTGACCGTGTCGGACACGGGTTGCGGCATCCCGGAAAAGGACCTGCCCCGGCTCACCGAGCGGTTCTACCGCGTGGACAAGGCGCGTTCCCGGGAGCTCGGCGGAACCGGTCTCGGCCTCGCCATCGTCAAGCACATCACCCAGGCCCATGGCGGCGATCTGAAGATCGAGAGCCAATTGGGGAAAGGCACCCGCGTCTCCATCTACCTGCAATGCGCCTCCGGCGCCGAACCTCTGCCGATCCAGGACCCTCCGGCAAAGAGCCAAGTCGCCTGACCGGCGGCCGCTCGTTTCAGCCCGGAACACGCGCACAAGCGCGATTTTGCTTGCCAATGCAACCGGGATACCCTATTCTTTTGGGTTATTATCGTCGGGCTCCGATAACCGCGCCCGTCACCATTCGTAAGTCACAATTCGCAAATTGGGAGAAACTGATGGAAGGCAAGAAAGTCGGGATAACTGAAACCGTGCTCAGGGACGCACACCAGTCGCTGCTGGCGACGCGCATGCGCACCGAGGACATGCTGCCCATAGCCGAAGATCTCGACAAGATCGGTTTCTGGTCGATAGAGATGTGGGGCGGCGCCACGTTCGATGCGTGCCTCCGGTATCTGAACGAAGACCCCTGGGAGCGCTTGAGGTTGATCCGCGAGGCCATGCCCAACACCCGGCTCCAGATGTTGCTGCGGGGCCAGAACATCGTCGGCTACCACAACTATCCGGATGACACCGTCGAGTCCTTCATCGAAAAGTCCGCAGAGAACGGCATCGACGTATTCAGGGTGTTCGACGCCATGAACGACATCCGCAACATGAAGACCTCCATGGACGTGGTGAAGCGCACCGGGAAGACGCTGGAGGCGGCGGTATCCTACACCATCAGCCCGGTCCACTCCATGCAATACTTCGTCGACTTCGCCGGGAAGCTCGTCGACGCCGGCACCGACGTGCTGGCGGTCAAGGACATGGCCGGCCTGCTGTCCCCGTATGCGGCCCAGGAGCTCATCGGCGCATTGAAGAAACGCTTCGACGTCCCCGTCCACCTGCACTCCCATTGCACCACCGGCATGGCCCAGATGGCCTACATCATGGCGGTGGAAGCCGGGGTCGACATTGTCGACACGGCCATCTCCACGCTGTCCCACGGCACCTCCCAACCGGCAACCGAGGCCGTCGTGGTGGCCCTCAAGGGTACCCCTTACGACACCGGGCTCGACCTCCGGCAGCTCGGCCGCATCGCCGAATACTTCACCGAGGTGCGGGGCAAGTACAGCGAGTTCGAGAGCCCCATCAGCAACCGCGTGAACGCCGACATCGTCGAGTCGCAGATTCCCGGCGGCATGCTCTCGAACCTGGTGACCCAGTTGCGCCAGCAGAACGCCGAGAACCGGCTGCCCGAGGTGCTCCAGGAAGTGCAGGCGGTCCGCCAGGATCTCGGCTACCCGCCGCTGGTAACCCCCACCAGCCAGATCGTCGGCTCCCAGGCCACCCTCAACGTGCTGACCGGCAAGCGCTACGCCGTGGTGACCATGGAAGTGCGCAACTACGTCATGGGCCACTACGGCGAACCGCCGGGGCCGGTATGCGAGGAGATGAAGACCATGGTCCTGGGCAAGAAGGAACCCATCCATTGCCGTCCCGCCGACCTGCTGAAGCCCAGGATGGAAGAGGCCCGCAAGGAGATCGGCGACCTCGCGGCCACCGAGGAAGATCTGCTCTCCTACACCCTGTTCCCGGAGGTCGCCAGGGACTACTTTCAGCGCCGGGGCCGGCAGGAAGCCGCGGCCGCCGGAGACTCCGCCACCGGAGCCTCCGCGTAGTCCCGCGGCGGGTCAGAGCCACTCACAGATAGCCCGCATCCCGGTACGCCCTCACGGCGCCGGGGTGCAACGGCACTCCACCCAACTCCAAAGCCCCGGGCCCTTCGGTCCGAAGCGGTTCGTACAGATCGGCGAGACCCTCGAACAAGGGGTTGAGCCGCGCCAGATTCCCGGTGTTCCGCACCAGCGTGGAGACCAACGCGTAGACGAGATCCTCGTCCACCCGCTCGTGGGTCACCAGAACATTGAGCACCGCGAGTTGCGGGATGTCCTCGTCCACTCCCCGGAAGACGCCCCGGCGCATCACCACCCGCCGGTAGAAGAACACCTTCGACAACACCTGCTCGATCTGTTCCTCCCGGTACGGGATGACCTTGACCCGGGCTCGCTGACTCAGGTCGGTCATCACCGCGTTGGGGATCGGGCACTGGAACTGGACGTCCACCTCCCCCGCCACCAGCGCGTCGGCGCCTTCCGGAAAACCCAGGTAGACGGGGTCGAAATTCGAGAAAGGCATATCCAGCGCGTCGCAAAGGGTGTGGACGTGCTGGGTCATGCCGCTGTCCCTGGCCCCCACCGCCACCCGCCTGCCGGCGAAGTCACCGATGTTCTCCACCGGCGTGTCCGCCAGGGCGACGAAAAAGATCGGGCCGGCGTTGGCCGGCGACACCATGCGCAGGCCGATGGGGTGGTCGAATGGAGCCGTCCCCTGCCCTGCCCGGGGAACCCAGTTGGAGGCCATGAAGCCGAACTCGATCTCGCTCCGGTCCAGCCGGTTGGCGTTGTCGATGCTCGCCGAGCTCCGGGTGAGCTCACAGCATTCCTCCGGCGGGCGAGACTCGTTGAAGACCTGGGCCACCGCCATGCCCTGGGTGTCGAAAGTGCCGCCGGTGTCCGCAGTGCCGATCCTGAAAACCATCGCAAGACCTCCCTCTGTTGGTTCCCGCCCCTACGCTATCGAGCCTTTATGCACAAAGCGCCGCCCCTTGTCATCCCTGCCCGCGCCGTGCCAATTCGGGTAGTGGGTCAGTTTGAAACCGATCCCTATTGACATCGGGCGGTACGCGCGGGCACACTTCCGGTATGCCAAAGGTGAAACGCCCACGCGATCCCAACCAACTCGCCAAGCTGATGGCCGATATTGCCACTGGGCAGGTGGTAGAGGACGCGCCAGAAGAAGAAGACCCGGCAATGGCGCTTGCTCGAAAGGGCGGTCAGAAGGGCGGGGAGGCGCGTGCTGCCAAGCTATCACCCAGAGAACGGTCTGAGATTGCGAGCCTCGCCGCCCAAGCGAGGTGGAAGAAGCGCGACTAGGCCGCTTCATCCGACTGGCCCAACTGGAGCTCCTCAACATCATGCGTGAAGTCCAACTCCAGCGGGATCGGTTCATCGTCGTGGTGCTGGTCGTTGTAGACATCAACGTCCGTCTTGAGCTGTAGGCAATCGCCTACGACCTGCCGTCTCCGCTGCGAGAAGGCTTTCTCCATGAACTCTCTCGGAGCCTTATCCATATTGCGCCAGAGCGTGTACTGTATGCCCCGTTGGCTCACCCGAACGGCGTGATTAGCCCTGTAGCGGCGGCCCCTTGAATCAACGCGATACTCAGCGCGGAGGGCATTCGCCATATCGTCAGCCAGCTTGGCGAGCGGGTCTACGTTTGGGGCCTTCATCAAGTCATTCTTGATTGCCCAATCCACCACCTCTCTGGTGCCCGCAGGATCTTTCTCATGTTCCGCCTCGTAGCGGTGGTAGACCTTCTGAAGTTGTTCGTTATAAGTGGGCACGCGTTAGTCCTCCTATCCATTCACGGGAGCCACATGGCCCCACCCGTCATGCTCCGCCGAAGAGATTACGTGATGCCGAATCTTCTCCAGCATTGAGTTGAAGAGATTCCACCTTTCCAGCCTCCTCCTAAGTTGGCCTGCCACAAGGCCGGGGTGGACCTGGAGGCGCTTCGCAAACAACAACACGTCTTTCTCGGAAAAGTATGGGTTCTTCCTTCGATAGAAGGAATCCATCTCTTCCTTCGGGACACAGAACTCTTGCGCGGCGGCATTAGCCGCTTTTTCCTCTTCCGGGATATCTGGGGAATCTCTCTCGACCTCCACGTCAAGAATTTCCTCACGCTTGCCGTGCTCCCTCAGCACGTGCTCGATTTCATGCGTCAGGACAAACCAGAAATTATCGATGCGGTCGTATAGTAGGCTCATACCGATGACCGGAGACTTTCCAAGCCAAAAGCAACAACCGTCAATTTTTGCGCCCGGCAGTGATTCGACGGCAACAAAGCGCACGCCACAATCAGCAAGGATGCCTGGGACATGTCGCGCATCTTCCGGGCTAATGCGGAAGTGGCGGAAGTGTTCAACGGCCCCTTCCAACTTCTTCTTGCTATAGCGCGCCACGACTATTTGATTGGCGACCTGCCTCACTCGATAGAGCCACGCTAGCTGGGCGGGAGTGGCCTCCACGTAGTTGGTTTTCTTGGCCGCGTGGGGAAAGTAGGGCACTTGGTCCAACGACTTTGCCTCAAAGAACTGGGCAACCTCAGCCTCCAGGATTGGTCCCTTAGTGTCCGTCAGCCACCCACGCCGAATCATCTCACGAATTGGGAACACCGATTGCAGTTTGGCCTTGCGTGCAACGTCAGGATCGGGCGCACGCGCGAGGGCAAGGTCGGTCAACTTCTGAAGATTGGCGAAGAATTCTGCGGGAACATCAAACGCATCACCAAGCGCGCGCGCCATGTCGGGCGTGATCGCACGCTTCCCCTTGATTATCGGGTTCAACGCCTGCGCGGAAATCCCCAGAATGTAGGCAAGGTCAACTTGTCCCCAGCCACGCGCATCCAGTTCTTCCTGGATGAAGTAGCCCGGGTGCGGAACGTCGCCTACGTAGTCAGTGCCCATGTCGCACCCTCCCAAACTTAGTGGTAATCCTCAATCGCTAGTGTCCTGACATCGAATTACGCATATGAAGATGCGCAGGAATTTTTGTTGTCGGCAAGGCGCGATGACGAGCAGTGGCGGTCACCACGCGAGGAAGAGCAACGCAGCCGACGACAAAAAGGACCAGCAGATTCATATGCGTAATTCGATGTCAGGACACTAGCACAGTAATCGTTGGCGGGTTGGTGTCGTTGTCCAGTTCGAACACCATACGCCATTGATTGTTGATTCGAATCGATCTCTGGTCTTGTCTGTCACCTTCGAGCTTCTCGTAGCGAAGGCTCTTCCAATTCCTTAGCACCCTTTCGTCCGGTGCCGCCTCAATGACAATCAGCTTTTCCCTCACCGACTTGATCACCGGAAACGGCAGCTTCGTCTTTGCCGCTTGGTCTGTACGCACGAGGGCGAGGCGGTCATCGGGGAACACGATCTTCATACGAGAATATGGCATACGAGTTGGTCATTGTCAATTATCTACTTACTGTAATGCGTTAATTTGACACCAAATGCTTGACACCTAAGCATAAAGGTCATATAAAGGAGGTATGAACAAACTGCCTCTCCAGACCCGCAAGCTGATCATCCGGTGCCTCGTAGAAGATCAGAGCATCCGCGCCACCGCTCGCACCGTCGAAGTCAGCAAGAACACCGTCGCCAAGCTACTGATTGACGCAGGAGCGGCCTGCCAAGCCTACCATGACCTTCACGTCCGCGACCTCAACAGCCGCCGCGTCCAGTGCGATGAAATCTGGTCCTTCTGCTACGCAAAGCAGAAGAACGTGGCGGGCGCCAAGGCAGCACCGGCAGACGCCGGGGATGTGTGGACCTGGACGGCCATTGATGCGGACTCCAAGCTGGCCGTGTCCTGGCTGGTGGGTGGGCGTGATGCAGGCTACGCCACCGAGTTCATGAACGATGTGGCAGAGCGGTTGTCCAGCCGGGTGCAGCTTACCACGGACGGCCACCGGGCCTATCTTGAAGCTATAGAGGGTGCTTTCGGTGCGGACGTAGATTATGCCCAAATCGTGAAGTTGTACGGGGCGGCGGACACGGAGCACCGCCACAGTCCGGCACAGTGCATCGGTATCCGGCAACAAGCCGTCAGCGGCGACCCGGACCCGAAGCATATTTCCACGTCCTACGTCGAACGGCAGAATCTCACCATGCGGATGTCCATGCGGCGGTTCACCCGGCTGACCAACGCCTTTTCAAAGAAGGTCGAAAACCACGCCCACGCCGTTGCCCTTCACTTCATGCACTACAACTTCTGCCGGATTCACCAGACCCTACGAGTTACCCCGGCGATGGAAGCTGGCGTTACGGATCGGTTGTGGGACATATCGGATATCGTGGAGTTGATCGAAGAGCGGGAAGCTAACCGGGACCGGAAGCGTGGCTCGTACAAAAAAGAGATTTCAAACTGACCCACTACCCCCCAATTCGCCTTGACCGGCTTGCCCGCACCCTCTATGACTCATGACACCCATGCAACAATCCTGGCGCACCCCCGTCGTGGTGCTGATCTGCGGCACCCTGGTGATGATGCTGGCCTTCGGCATCCGCCAGACCTATGGCCTGTTCCTCACCCCCATCAGCGACACCCTGGGTTGGCCTCGGGGCATCTTCTCCTTCGCCATAGCGCTCCAGAGCCTCATCTGGGGGCTGGCGCAGCCGCTTCTGGGAGGGCTGGCCGACCGTTACGGCTCCGCCAAGGTCGTGGCCCTGAGCGCCCTGACCTACATCGCCGGGCTCTATCTCATGTCCGTGTCCACGGACCCGTGGAGCATGACCTTCAGCACCGCCTTTCTCACGGGCGTGGCCATGAGCGGCACCAGCTTTTCCCTGGTGCTCGCCGTCATCGGCCGCAGCGCGCCGCCCGAGAGGCGCGGCCTCTACCTCGGCATCGGCAGCGCCGGCGGCTCTTCCGGACAGTTCCTGGTGGTGCCCTTCGGACAGATCCTGCTCTCGTCCTACGGCTGGGCGGGCACGCTGGTGGTGCTGGCGGGGGTGGCCGCACTCATCGTGCCGCTGTCCGCGGCGCTGGTCGAGAACGAGCCGGCCGCGGTCCAGCGCGAACAGACCCTGTGGCAGGCCCTGGGCGAGGCCCGGCACCACTCCGGCTACCTGCTCCTCACCGCAGGGTTCTTCGTCTGCGGCTTTCAGACCCTGTTCATCGCCGCGCACCTGCCCGCGCTGCTGGTGGACAACGGCCTGTCCCCCGCCCTGGGCGCCACCGCCATCTCCCTCCTCGGACTGTTCAACGTCGCCGGCTGTCTGGGCGCCGGCGTCCTGGGCAACCGCTACAGCAAGAAGAACCTGCTGAGCCTCATCTACTTCCTGCGCGCCGTGGTCATGTCCGGCTTCTACCTGGTGCCCATGACCAACGTGACCGTCGTGGTGTTCTCGTCGCTCATGGGCGTGCTGTTCCTGAGCACCATCCCCCTCACCAGCGGCATCGTGGCGCAGGTCTTCGGCACCCGTTACATGGCCATGCTCTACGGCATCGTGTTCCTGGACCACCAGATCGGCAGCTTCATCGGCATCTGGCTGGGTGGCGTCCTGTTCGACTACACCGGCTCCTATGACATCATCTGGTGGACCGGCGCCGGCCTCGGCATCGTCGCCGCTATCCTCCACTGGCCCATCGACGAACGAGCCATCCCCAGGACGGTTCCAGCCACGGCAGCCGGGGCCTAGTGTGGTGTCTCACAAATACGGTTATGAATCTGCGGGTCCTTTTGGCCGTCGGCTGCGTTGCTCTTCCTCGCGTGGTATTGGCCACTGGGGGGCGACCGCCGGTCGCCCCTACAGGTCGTCGCGCCTTGCCGACGCCAAAAATTCCTGCGCAGTTTCATAAACCTATTTGTGAGGCAGGACACTAGTGTGGTGTCTCACAAATACAGTTATGAAGATGCAAGGGCATTTTGGTTGTCGGCAAGGCGCCATGACCTGTAGGGGCGACCGGCGGTCGCCCCCCAGTGGCGTGCACCAAGCGAGGAAGAGCAACGCAACCGACGGCCAAAAGGACCCGCAGATTCATAACCGTATTCGTGAGACACCACACCAGGACTCTGTCCGAGTAAGCGAATCCTGGTTCCCCGTAACGATGCACGCTCCCGCGCGGCAACCATCGAAAGGACTGGAAGAACGTGGCGCTACTGATTCGAGCGGAAGACGCACCCGACATCATCACCATGGAAGAAGCCATCGACGCGGTGGAGGCAGGATTCCGGGAGCTCGGCGACAACGCGGAGCTCAACGCCCCGCGCCGCAGGGTCATGACCCGGGAGGGCGCCCGCGTCAGCGTGCATCCGGGCGGCGTGCCCAGCCTGGGCGGCATCGGCGTGCTGGCCCACTCGGAGTTCGTGGCCACGTCCACGGACAACCAGACCTACGACCACATGGGCCGTCCGTGCGTCGTCCTCTTCGATACCGCCGACGCCTCCCTCAAAGGGGTTCTGGTGGGCCGTTTCGGCGTGAAGGGCGTGCCCGCCACCCGCGCCACCCAACTCCGCACCTCCGCCACCAGCGCGGTGGGCACCCGCCACCTCGCGCGGGAAGACGCCACGGTCCTGGGCCTGCTCGGGGCCGGCGCCGAAGCCCAGTACCACCTGCTGGCCTTCGCCGCCATACGCGACTTCAAGCAGGTGAAGTTGTTCTGCCGCACCCCCGAGACCCGCACGACCTTCTGTGAAGAAATGCAGCCCCTGGTGTCCTGCGAGCTGGTGCCGGTGGACAGCGCCCGGGAGGCCGTCCGGGGCGCCGACGTGGTCCTCACCGCCACCAACTCCAACGTCCCGGTGTTCGACGGCTCCTGGCTGGAGCCCGGCGTCCACGTCACCTCCATCGTCGGCGGCAACGTCGGCCTCATGAACGCCGGCCTCATCAAGCAAAGGCGCCGTGAGATCGACGACACCACCGTAGAGCGGGCCGACGTCATCGTCGCCAACTCCCGCGAGCAGGCAATCCAGGACCAGCAAGGGGACTTCTACGAGCCCGTGGAGAAGGGCCTCCTCCGGTGGGACCAAGTCGGCGACCTGAGCGACCTCCTCACCGCCCGGATCCCCGGCCGCACCGCCTCCGACCAGATCACCCTGTTCAAGAACAACGCCGGACAGGGCGTCGCCGACATCGCCATCGCCAGCCGGATCTTCGACCTGGCCAGCGCGAGGGAGATCGGGGTGGAATTCTGACGGGATGGCTTTTGCTCACCTGGGTAAACTCAATCCCGGAAATTTCTCGACACAGAACTACATGCGTGCAGATACCCCACAGATGTGGAGCCGAATCGCGATTGCAACGGGGACTATGGTGAGGGGGTGCGAGTCAGAAGAGCCTCACACCGTTACCGAATTGGTCAGGTATCGGCTGCCAGTCGTGCATCACTAGTGTGGTGTCTCACAAATACGCTTATGAATCTGCGAGGGCATTTTGGTTGTCGGCAAGGCGCGATGACGAGCAGTGGCGTGTACCACGCGAGGAAGAGCAACGCAGCCGACGGCCAAAAGGACCCGCAGATTCATAAGCGTATTTGTGAGACACCACACTAGCTAGCTAGCCAAACCGGTTGATGAAAGCCTTCAAAACGGCTTGTCACCGGACGCCCATTCGGCGTCTACCTCCGGATGCCGCTCCGACGGCAAATGTGCATCAGCCGCTGCTCGAAATATCGACAAAACACCTGGTTTTCAGGATACGCCACGGGATCTGCCCATATCGCCCCGAGACGGCCTACCAGCCCAGCGATCCAATCCGCAGCCTGTATCGTTTGATAACGATGGCTTTCCAAATGAAACGGCGGCTCAATAAGATGCCGTCGCGGCTCGTTCGTCCCGTACATGCTACGCGCTGCCTCGGCAACCAGATTGGAGCGCTGCTCATGTTCGTCGAGCGCTAGTGTGGTGTCTCACAAATACGCTTATGAAGATGCGAGGGCATTTTGGTTGTCGGCAAGGCGCGATGACTTGTAGGGGCGACCTGCGGTCGCCCCAGGGCGGTCACCACGCGAGGAAGAGCAACGCAGCCGACGGCCAAAAGGACCCGCAGATTCATAAGCGTATTTGTGAGACACCACACTAGGAGGAAGTTACCCATTGGGTGGCAGTCCTCGGCACATTCACGTAAGTGGCAGACGACAGCGCGCGGCCCGCCGCGTGGTTGGCGTCGTGGGCGACCGCCGTCGGAGCGGCAATACGGATCGGTCCGTTCCCTCGAAGGTCAAACAGAGTGAGCAACTCGGCGGAGCACAGCGATACGACGAGTCTGGCCTTGGGCTCCGAGCGTGGGAGTTCGCGGCGCCTGCGCCGTGTGAACTGATTGCGCGCGAGAACTTCCCAGAATCCGCAACGAACAGATTCGGAGGCATAGAGGATGCATAGCGCCCCGCCGGGTCACCAAACCGGCTCGGCGTGGGGACTGCATCAAGCGGTCGCCCACGCGGTGGATCAGGCGGTACACCCGGCCGAGCCGTACCGCGCGAAGGCGCCCACGAATGCCATCGGGATCGTACTTCGCCGTCACGCAAAATCACCCTGCGCATCTCCCTTGGCGGCAGTCACCACGCGGTCGCTCTCGCCCTTGCCCAAAAGAACGATCGGTTTCGTTCCATTGAGGGAAGGTCGCGGCGTCGTAAGCCAGATCCAGGCTGTGTAACCGTCACTGAAGTGCGGAACGATCCGCTCAAGTCCGCCTAACCCATCTTTAACACAAGAGTGGGGAATTTTGGTTAATTGGGGGGTGGGGAGTGGGCTAAGGTATTGATTTCATTGAGTTGACGTTTTAGATATCGTAATGTAGTGCCATACTTATTAACTTTCTCTTGCATTCCTCCTCCCACTCTGCTATCCTCCCTCCATGTTCATCCGGCGCACCAAGACGCGCAGTGCCGAAGGCGGCAAGATCTACCACTCCTACCGACTGGTGCGTTCCGAGCGTAGCGGGGAGCGGGTGCGGCAGCGCACGCTGCTCAATCTCGGCAGTGACTTTGCGGTGGCAACGGAGCATTGGGCGGTGTTGTGCAGTCGGATCGAGCAGTTGCTGGAGCGGCAGGGGGTGCTGGTAGAGCTGGAGTGTCCGGAAGAGGTTGAACGGGAAGCGCAACGGATAGCCATGCAACTGGTGCAGCGCGGGGCTGAGGTAGCGGCGGGTGGCACGGATCTGCAAACGGTGGACGTGGAGTCGCTGGAGTTGGAGCGGCCGCGGACGGTGGGGGTGGAGCATGTGGGGTTGTGGGCGATGGAGAGGCTCGGTCTGGGGAGATTGCTGGAGGGTCTGGGGTTCAACGGCCGGCAGCGGGCGGTGGCGGTGGGGTCGATCATCGGGCGGATGGGGCAGCCGGGGTCGGAGAGGGCGAGTTGGCGCTGGCTGTGCGAGCGCAGCGGGCTGGGGGAGTTGCTGGAGGTGGACTTCGAGGCCATGAGCCTGATGCGTCTGTACCGTGTGTCGGATGCTTTGATGGCGCATCGGGAGGCCATCGAGAAGCACCTGTTCGAGCAGGTGACGGAGTTGTTCGGTCTGGGTCACACGGTGACTCTGTACGACCTCACCAACACGTTTTTCGAAGGCGAGGCGGCAGACCAGCCCAAGGCACAGCGGGGGCACTCGAAAGAGAAGCGCAGCGACTGTGCGCTGCTGACCCTGGGGCTGGTGCTGGACGGTTCGGGTTTCGTGCGCCGCTCCGAAGTGTTTGCCGGCAGGGTCGACGAAGACAAGACGCTGGAGCCGATGCTCAAGGCCCTGCACGCGCCCGCCGACGCCCTGGTGGTGATGGATGCGGGGATTGCCACCGAGGACAACGTGGCCTGGTTGCGCGACAACGGCTACCGTTATCTGGTGGTCAGCCGCCAACGCACCCGCCGCTTCGACCCCGAGCGGTCCATCGCCATCGAGACCCGGTCGCACCACAAGGTTCACCTGCACAAGGTGGTGGATGAGGACCGAGGCGAGGTGCGGCTGTACTGTTATTCCGAGGAGCGCGCCAAAAAGGAGGAAGGGATCGCCAGACGCTTCGCCGAGCGCTTCGAGAGCGAGTTGCGGAAGCTCCACGAGGGGCTGTCGCGGCCCCGCACCCGCAAGGGACTCGATTCTGTCTGGCAGCGGATCGGGCGGATACAGGAGCGCTGCCGCGGTGCCGGGCAGCATTACACCGTGGACGTCGTCGCCGACCCGCACAGCGGTAAGGCAGTGGCCGTCACCTGGAAGCACACGCCCCTTGCCGGCACCATGCTCACCCATCCGGGTGTCTACTGTCTACGCTCCAATGTCCACGACTGGGATCCACAGACCTTGTGGCGCACTTACACCATGCTCACCGATCTCGAAGCCGTCTTCCGCTCTCTCAAGTCCGAACTCGGCCTCCGCCCCATCTTCCACAAAACCCAGAACCGCTCCGACGGTCACCTCTTCATCACCGTCATCGCCTACCAACTGGTCCAGACCATCCGCAGGCGCCTCGCCGAACACGGAGAGAACGCCAGTTGGACCACTCTGCGTCGTATCCTCCAAGGACAGCACCGTGTCACCGCCTCCTTCCGCCGAAAGGATGGCCGAACCCTCCACGTCCGCAAGGCCACCCGTGCCGAGCAACCACAACTCAAAATCTACGCCGCTCTCGATCTCCACCCCGCCCCCGGAGGTGTCACCAAATTGATCGCTTGAATACCTTAACTGTCGAAATGTAGTGCCACACGCCAAATTATTCCCCGCTAACCCCCCGAATAATAACTAGTTTCAAAAACCCGTGTTAAAGATGGGCTAACGGCCTGCCACGCCGGTCAAACTGACCCGCCGGGAAGACATAACCGCGTTTGGCGCCTTGCCAGCCGACGATCCTCCCCTTTTTCCGCCACTCATGAACGGACTGGCGGGTCTTGAGCCCAACCCGCTCCGCCAACTCGTCGGACGTGAGTAGTTCTTCCCTTTCTCCGGGTCGAGTCCTCCTTGACAACGTTCTGTCCGATTCCCGGGCGTCGACCGACTGTGACTCCGCGTCCACGATGACTTCGATGCCCGACGCTTCTCCCGCAGCCGTCCTAACCGGTTCGGGTGACAGCACATCCGCCGCGGCAGCCAACGCCGAGCGAACGGCTTCCGGATGTTCGACCAGAACCGCGACATGGGCTACGCTTAGTTCATCGGCGGCGGCGTGCAGCACACTTTCCAATTCCCGGATGTTCCTGTCTCTAGCGTGACTCATCGATTCTCCCACCAAGGTATATCGTACAAGTTAATCGTCTATTTCGTCTGTCTCGTCAAGAGCTCCAAACAGGACTGTAGGGTGCGCCTTGGGATCAGTCTGGTTTGTGTGAATGGAGATCAATATGGGCGAACGCCGAATCGTCGAGCACGAACGGCTTCAACTGAGGTGGTCCCGGAAAATCGGACAGGTTGCTAAAGTCCACTTGATGAGGTCGGCCGATAAACTAGTTCAGATATCTCGCACCTGTCTTGCGGTAGGTAAACCGTTGACCATTCACGCTAAGGGGCCCTAGTGACTTCTCGCCGCCGGCAGGAATGTCCTTGTTATTCGCGCGGCAACCATCGAAAGGACTGGAAGAACGTGGCGCTACTGATTCGAGCGGAAGACGCACCCGACATCATCACCATGGAAGAAGCCATCGACGCGGTGGAGGCAGGATTTCGCCTCCCCTTGTCTCGCGCCGATCGGGAGCCTAAGCCCGAACCCGGGGTTCCGCCGCTCAGAACCGCGCGGTCAGCCTGGCCCCGATGCCGTGCTCGGGCGGGGCGTTGTCGTTCACGCTCTCGCGCCGCGTCGCATCGATCGACAGCTCCAGCGAACCCGGCGCAGACCCGGCGCGGGTGAGGCGCCAGCCCAGGCTGTAGTCGCGGCCCGCATCGGAAAAGCCGAGGCCGATCTCCGGCGTGCCGGTGAACCGGCCCCCGAACATCCCGAACCCGTAGCCGAACCGCGCCTCCAGGCGCCGCTGCCCGGCGCCGTTGTCGTGGGCCGCAAGCCCCTCCAAGGTGGTGCGCGACAGCAGCGCGTCCTTGCCGCTCGCCGCCCCCGCCCCGAAGGTCTGGCTCAGCGTCAGCTTCGGACCGCGGCCCGTCGACGGCGGCGGATTCCAGGCGAGCGTTCCCGCGATCCCGCGGTCCCTGAGGCCCGACGCCTCGTGGGTCAGCACGCCCCGGCCGTCTAGCGACACCGTGAGGCCCTCCGCCGGCGCCGCCAGCGTCACCCCGCCGCTGATGTCGGCGCCGAAGCCGGTCTCCGCGTCGCCGCCGTCATGGCGCACCCCGAGCGCCAGGCGCGGCGTCACCGTCGCCCCCTTGCCGAGCACCCCCTTGCCGAGCACACCGTCCCCGAGCGCCAGCGGCCACCAGCCCTCCAGGCCGAGACGCAGCCGCGTCACCGACGCCGACGCCGACGCCAGGTTGCCCGCCGACGACGACACCCGCGCCGTGGTCGTCCGCACCCAGCGCGCATCCGTCACCGCGTCGAGGCGCGGCCCCTCGCCGCCCACCAGCGTGCCGCGCGCGCCCGCCGCCGCCAGCATCATCCCGAGATCGGTCTTCAAGGCCGGATCGCCCCCGGGCGTCAGCTTCAGCCCGCCCGCGCCGTAGCCCGCGGCACCCCACACCGACAGCCCCTCGGTGACCTTGTAGCCCGCCCAGGGCGTCAGCGCCGTCACCGTGGCCTCGATCTCGCCCGTGCTATCGCCACGGTAGCCGCCCTCGCCGATGCTGTGCGACACCACCAGACCCGACGTCCAGCGCCCCCATGCGTAGTCCGCGCCCAGAAGGCCCGTGGTCACGTCGCCGTCCAGGCTCAGCGCATCCTCCCGGCCCGCGAAGCGCGCCTGCGCCATCCGGCCCCAGAGCCCGGCAAACCCGCCGCCGTCCGTCTCCGCCGCCAGCGAGAACGACGACCCCATCAGCATCTGCCGCCCGGTCAGCGTCCGGGACCAGCCGCGCGGCCGGTCGTCTGCCGCCGTCTCCTGGCGCAGCCAGTCCGACAGCGCCTTCAGCCGCGCCGTCTCCCCGGCATCCGCCGCCGCGCCGAACAGGGAAGCCGGCTTCGAGCCCGGCCCCGGCCCCGCCTTACCGGCAGACGTCCCGGCGGAATCCGGACCGGCCGCGGCAACCGCCTGCCCATTCGCCTGGCCATCCACCTTCGGGGCCGCGCCGCCGATCCTCTGGCCGCCCAGGCTGACCGACGCCCCGGCCGTCCGCGCCGCCCTGAGACGTGCGTCCACCGCGTCCAGCACCTGGTCCGCAACCGTGCGCCCGAACCGTGCGATCCATGCCTGCGGTATGTGACCCGTGTTGGTGATGGTCCCGGTCGCCGTGCCGTCGGCGATCCGCGCGCCCACCGGGTTCGTGAGCGTGAGCGTCATCGTCTCCGAGTCCTCGTCGACCTCGTCGGCGACGACTTCCACCTCGACCGTCTTCGACGTCTCGTTGGCCGAGAAGGTCAGGATGCCGCTCGCTGCGACGTAGTCCGATACCGCCTTCGCTTCGCCATTGCCCGTCGCGTAGTCCACCCTCACCGGCTGGCTGCGGGCGCGATCGAGCGTGACCTCGAAGGCGAGCTTCGCCCCGGGGCCCTCGCGCACCCTCGCGTCCGCCACCGAGATTGCCACCGGTCCCGGGATCGTCGCGCTCACCGTCCCTTCGATCTTCCGCCCGCCTGCGGTGCACACCGCGCCCGGCTCCCCGCAGGCCGGCAGCGGCGAGGCCAGCGCGAGGCTCACCGCGGCGTTGCCGCCCGGTTTCACGACGATATCGAATTCGCGGTCGTGCGGCGGCTTGACCCTGCGCGCCCCGCTGATGGCGCCGCCGTTCTCCGTGAACATCGTGTCGCGCACCGTCTTGTAGCTCACGTCCGGTTCCATGCTGAACGTGAGCCGCACCTCGAAGCTCTCGCTCCCGTCGTGCTCGGCCGGGCCGGTGAGGATCGCGGTAAGCGGTTCGCCCGGGATCGTCGCCGATGCCGGCCTTGCGAGCGGCCGCCCGCCGACGCACACCGCGGCCGTCTCGCTGCACGCGCGCGGGGGCAGCGTGAGCGTGATGGCATAGGCTTGCGAGGGCTCGACCGTCACATTCCATTCGCGGTCGCTTTCGTCCGTCACCCGCAATGCCTTGGTCACCGTCCCGCAGCTCTCCGTCGCGCAACTCACCTCGAGCAGCGAGTCGCGCACCGTCTTGTAGCTCAACCCCCGGGGCTCGGCGCTGAAGCTGAGCTTCACCGTGAACGCCTTTTCCCCGTCATGCGTCGCCGGCAGGTCGCTGAAACTCGCCGTGGGTCCGGTTCGTTCCGGGACTCCCCGCACGCCCCGCACGCCTCTGCCGCCGTCTCTCTCGCCCATGATGATCGCGCCGTTATGGCCCAGATCGGCATCGGCCCCGCTCGCCTCGCTCGTGATCGACCCTCCGTTCAACGCGAGGCTGTCCGGCTTGACTCCCATCGCCGTGTGGGACCCGTCGCTCTCGATCAGCGTGTAGGCGAACACGAGCGCTTTGCTTCCGCTTCCCCTTGTGTAGCGCGCGCTTTGCTCTAGCGTTCCGCCGAGCGTCAGCGTGATGGCGGGCGTTCCGCTCGAGGTGTCGACCGTGACCGCTTCGCTGAACGTCACGATCGCTTCCACGGTCTGGCCCGGCGTCCATGAGCCGTCGCTGCCCGAGGCGCTCAGTCCCGGCGTGCCTTCCACGGTCGGCGCCACGGCCTGCGTCTGCCCCGAGCTGCACGGGTGCGCGACGTCGCCGGAGCGTTCCACCGCGATGCAGAGCTTGTTCCTCGACCTGTTCACGCTCCCGACGGTGCTCCCGACGGAGCATCTGGGCCCGGTCCCGGTCCCACCGCATCTGGAAGACGGCGGAATGAGATGGATCTCGATGGTGCCGCTCGCTCCCGCACCCGCTTCATCAGGCACGGTGAACGCGCCCTCCAGGTACCCGCTCGAGCCGGTCTGGTGGATGAAGTGGCGATGGGTGATCCCCTTGGTCGATCGGTAGTAGCTCATCCGGCGGTGGTGTCGCCCGTGTTCCCAGATCCGTATCTGGGCCTTGCCGATCCCGCCGCGCGCCCGCACCGCGGCCCAATCGTGGATGCCGGTGGCTTTCACCCGGTAGGTCACTTTCGCGCCGGGCGCCGCCGTCATGCTGCGCGTCCCGCCGGGAGGAAACTCGAGCGAGAGTTGGATATTGTTCGCCCGGCCTGTGGCGGTCGTCCCGCTCTGGTCCGGCGACCATGGGCTGTAGTGGTCCTGCTCATCGGTTAATGTCAAAAGCGAGCGGGACACGGCCCGTACGCGTACCGTGTAGGCCGTGTTGGGCTCGAGCCCCGGTATGAGCAGGTAGGTCAGTGGCGGGGTCAGTCCACCATCCATCGATTCGACCACGTACAGGTAACTCTTGCGGAGCGTCCAGATCAGCCTGTTCCGCTCGCGTTCCTTCTCGATCTCGACCTCGTAGTCCAGGAAAGTATATCCTGTCGGTATCGACGCCGTTCTCGGCGCATTCCACCGCACCATCAGTCCCGGCTCATTCGCCACTCTTCGCACCGTGGGTTGGGACGGTGCGGCGGCGGGTCCACTTCCGTTGTCGGCGTCGGCAGTGCCGTCATCGTCTGCCGTGGTCGCCTGCGCCGTCGTCGCGCTTACCCGGTTCGACCACCCGCTCTCACCGTAGGAGTTGGTCGCGCGCACCTCGACCTCGTACTCGGTGTTCGGGTCGAGGTAGTAGATGAGCGGTGCGTCGTTTCCGCCCCGCGGCGCCGCGGGCGATCCTGGCGGGTAGGCGAATCCCGGGGTCCCGTAGTCGCGGAACGACCACGTCGGCGACCAATCCGGTGCGCCCGTCTTGCGGTAGCGGGCCTCGTAGTCGGTGACGATGGGCGGCAAGCTGCCGCCCGGCGCCGGTCCCGGTGTCCACGACAGGCGGAGATATCCCGGTTTTCCGCTGACGGACTGCGCGCTCAGCCCGGTGGGCGCCCCCGGCGCCCGCGCCGGCGGCTCCGGGTAGCCATCCGGCAGGCTCAGGTACACCGTGCGGGTCCTGAAGCTCGACCAGTCGGGGCCTCCGGTCCAGTAGTAAGTGGACTGGATCAAAGAGGCGGTGCTGAGGTCGTAGGGCACGTCGCAGAGATGCAGCCGGAGCGCGCCTCTCTCTGTCGCCGTCAATGTGGCGTTCTCTATTCCAAAGGTGGCCGACCCAACGGAGGTCACGGCGATGTTCGTGATTGTGTAGTTATTTCCGCCGATAGATAACCTTTTGCTGGGCAGGAGGTCCCCTCCTCCAGGTTGGAATCCGTACACCACGGTTGACGAAACTGTGCGTTGCCCCACCGTCACCGTCCCGGTCCAGATCCGCTCCCGGCCCGCGAGGTCCGGCGCGGCGCACGAAGTGTCTGGCGCGACCACCGCCGTGGCCGCGCTGGTGAGCATCTCGAGATAGCCGTCGGCGTCCCTGAAGCCCACCTCCACCTTGATGGTCTTGCCCAGGTCGGCGGCGACCAGGAGGTAGGTGCTCGACGTCGCGAGCCCAATGGCGGCATCCGTGCCGTTCACCCGGATCCACTGGTAATCGTAGGTGACGCCGGTCAGGCCGTTGGCGTCCATGATGCCGGTCGTGACGGCGGTCAGCGTTTGGCCGACCTCGACCGTGCCCGTGATGGTCGGCGCGCCCGTCGCGGGGATGTTGGCCGTCACGGTGAAGGAGGCGACGTCGTTGCCGACGCGATCCTGGAGCGCGACGGTGTCGTTGCCGGCGGTGGGATCGGTGTAGCTGACCACGACGGTCTGGCCCTGCCTGATCGCGGCGTCGGGGAATTCCAGGATTACGGTATTTCCAAAGCCAATCCGGACGTGGGTGATCTCGACGTCCTGCCCGTCAGCGGTGACGGCGTAGGCGCTGACGGGCACGGCGCCACCGGCGTCTTCGTCCAGGGCCTCGTCGAAGACGATCGAGACGATCATGTTCACTTCGTCCACCACCACGCCCTCCACCTCCGGCGGGGTGGTGTCGGTGGAGGGCACGGTGGAGCCGTTGGTGACCGCCGGGACGCCCGACTTGCCGGTGGTGAAGCCGGCGACGTCGTTGCCGACGAGATCCTGGAGCGCGACGGTGTCGTTGCCGGCGGTGGGATCGGTGTAGCTGACAACGACGGTCTGGTACTGCCTGATCGCGGCGCCCGGGACGCTCAGGGACACGGTATCTCCAAAAAAGACGGCGGTTACGGTGATCGTGACGTCCTGCCCGTCAACGGTGACGACGTAGGCGCTGGCGGGCACGGCGCGAGCGGCGTCTTCGTCCAGGGCCTTGTCGAAGCGGATCGAGAGCCCCTTGCCCTGCGAGTTCACCACCACGCTCACCACCTCCGGCGGGGTGGTGGCGACCACCGCCGTCGCCGCGCTGGTGCGCGTCTCCTTGCCGTTCAGGTTGTCGGTGAAGCTCACCTTCACCTTGATCCTCTTGCCGATGTCGTCGTCGGTCAGGGTGTAGGTGGCGACGGTCTCACCGGAAATCTCCTCCTCGTTGGAGGTGCCGTCCGCGTCCACCCGGAACCACTGATAGGTATAGGTAGAGCTGCTCGGCAGCCCGTCCGTGTCCGCAATGTCGCCCGCCGTCGCGGTCAGCATCTCGTCGACTGTCGCCGTGCCGGTAATCGCCGGCGCCCCCGTCGCCACGTTGTTCGCCGGCAGGCTCAGGTACACCGTGCGCGTGGTCACCGAGGACCAGTCGAGGCTTCCGGACCAATTGTAATTGCCTCCTCCTCTGATGGTGGCGGCGCTGAAGTCGTAGTCCACGTCGCAGACATGCAGCCGCAACGCGGCCCTGTGTGCCGCCGACAATGGGAAGCCACTGGATGTGGAAAACCTCAGGGCCCCGGTGCTCCGGGCCGAGATCTCGTAAATTTGGTATGCGTTCGAACCGATGGAGAACCTCCGATCGGGCCTGAGGCTGGAGCCTGGGCCGTAAGTAGTGGAGAATCCGTGACCGGTGGTCGTTCCAACGTTAACAGGCGCCACCGTCACCGTGCCGGTCCAGAAATTGCGCCGGTCGCCGAAGCTCGACGCCGCACAGGTGGCGTCGGCTGCTGCCGCGACCACCGTCGTGGCCGCGCTGGTGCGTGTCTCCTTGCCGTTCAGGTTGTCGGTGAAGCTCACCTTCACCTTGATCCTCTTGCCGATGTCGTCGTCGGTCAGGGTGTAGGTGGCGACGGTCTCACCGGAAATCGCCTCCTCGTTGGAGGTGCCGTCCGCGTCCACCCGGTACCACTGATAGGTATAGGTGAAGCTGCTCGGCAGCCCGTCCGTGTCCGCAATGTCGCCCGCCGTCGCGGTCAGCATCTCGTCGACTGTCGCCGTGCCGGTAATCGCCGGCGCCCCCGTCGCCACGTTGTTCGCCGGCAGGCTCAGGTACACCGTGCGGGTGGTCACCGAGGACCAGTCGAGGCTTTCGGTCCAGGTGTAATTGCGCCCTGAGACGCTCGCAGCGCTGAAGTCGTAGTCCACGTCGCAGACATGCAGCCGGAGCGCGGCCCTGTGTGCCGCCGTCAATCCGGCCACACTGTCCGAGCGAACCCTGAGGTATCCGGTGTTCAGGGCCATGATCTCGATGAATGCGTAGTCGTTCGAACCGATGGAGAATGCCCGATCGGGCAAGAGGCTGGTGCCTACGGAGTAAAGAGTTGAGAATCCGTGACCAGTAAGTATTCCGCCAACGACCCTAGGCCCCACCGTCATCGTCCCGGTCCAGAAGTTGCGCCGGTCACCGAAGCTCGGCGTCGCACAGGTGGCGTCGGCTGCTGCCGCGACCACCGCCGTGGCCGCGCTGGTAAGCGTTTCGGTCGTGCCGGCGTCGTCGTCGAAGGTCACCTGCACCTTGATCGTCTTGCCCTCGTCGGCCGCCTCCAGGGTGTAGGTGCTCGAATTCGCGCCCGCAATGTCAGCCTCCGTGCCGTTCACCCGGATCCACTGGTACGTGTAGGTGGGGCTGGTCAGCCCGTCCGCATCCATGATGCCGGTGGTGACCGCCGTCAGCGTCTGGTCCACCTGCGCCGTGCCCGTGATCGTCGGCGCGCCCGTCGCGGGGGTGTTGGTGGTGGTCGTCGTGCTCAGCGTGCCCTTGATGGCGATGCGAAACGAAGTGCCGGAGACGGTGGTTCGCCATTCGTTCGCGATGTTCTTGAAGTTATAGGCATTGGCGATAGTCCAGCCCGCGGCGGCGCCTGCATCCTCGGCGTTGGAGGGGATGGTGTTCAAATTTACGGCCTGTCCTCCCGGAGACGTGATCTGTAGCGTGTAGGTCGTGGTTGCAACGAGCGTCGTACTGGCGGGATCGGTGAAAACAAGGGTTCCAAGCGCAAAGCTTGAAGGGGCCGTGAGGGTCGTGCAGCTTGAAGTCGGGTAGCCGGAGCTGTCGGTCGTGCACAAGGAGACGGCCATGTCGTGACCTTCATTGTCCGCGTACATGATTTCTACGCTTGACAGCGTGGCGCCTGCCGCGCCGGTGGTGAAAGCCTGCGCGCGGGGGCGGCCAGAGTCGTTGAAGTTAGTCGAGCTCTGACCCACGTTGCTCACCAAGGTCGTGACGGACTGCGCGGCCGCATTCTCCGCCGCGGCGAGCGACAGAGCGGCGAGTGCGAGCAGCGCCAGGGCTGCCGCCCGCGCGCCGCGCAGCAGCCGCGCCGCGCCAGATGCGGCGGGGGAAGCAGGGTCCGGGGAAAGCGACGCGCGCCCATCGGGGGGCGGGGCAGGACGATCCTGGCACGGGAATGCGCTCCGTGGGCGCCGGGACGGCTCAGGCGGTCGGGCGGGTTCGGGTGTCCGGGTGTCCGGGTGTCCGGGTGTTCATGATTCCTCCAGAGGAGGTCAGCATTCTATTAAACTAACCGGTCTGTTATACCCAAATTGAATTCATACCAGAAATAATGTGAAATAGGTGTAAATAATTGCGTTATTTTCGTGAATATTTCGTAAATATCACGCATTATGATCTGGCTTGCCAGACATGGCCATCAAGACAGCACATCCGGCCAGGAAGAGGCTTGCCCACAGAATGTGAAACACGAGGCCTCCCCCCCACAACGAGCGCCAGCACGGCGTGGGCGGGAGCGTCAGCGTCGCCACGACAGATCGTTCGCCGACGCGGCCGAGCCGCCCGCGACGGGCGGCGGAAACGGCCGGCTCCGCGGTGCCGTTACCGCGGGCGATGCCGCCCGGTTCTGAAGAACAATCCATTTCCGTCTCCCAATTCCCTGACTTCCGGGCGGCCTTTCGCCCCCCGCGCGCCGTTCCGTGCGCCGAGGCCGCCGAAACCCTCCGCGCCGCCTGCCCGGCGTCCGCGACGGTCCCCTACACAATCAGCCCTAGAAGTCTACACAACTTTATGTAACAAGGGTGTCCTTTCTTGGGAGCTTGCGCGAATTCAACACGAATTTTTCTCAATTAGACGCGACGGACCGGGAATCGGACCGAATCGGAGCAACCGGACCCCTTCCGTGGTCCGCCGGCGAATCGGTCCCCGGCCGGGCCGGCAACGCGGCCGCGGCGGGTGCAGGGAGGAACGGATGACCGACCGCGAGCCGACGGCGGCCGAGAACGCCGGTCGGCATCGTGGTGTTCGACGTGCGCACCGGCCGCCCGGTCTCGCTCAACCGCGAGGCCAGACGGATCGTCGGTGGTGGTCACCATGCAGGACCTCGCCCCGCTTCAGGAGCTGGAGCGGATGCGGGCGGAGTTCCCCGGCATGGTCAGCCACGAACTGCGCGTGCCGCTGACCTCCATCAAGGGCTCCACCGCGCGGCGCGCGGCGCCCCGCGGCTGGTGGCGCGGGCCGAGACGCGCGAGTTCTTCCGCATCGTCGACGATCAGGCCGACCGCATGATCGGGCTGATCGCCGACCTGCTCGATGCCGGGCGCATCGAAGCCGGCACGCTCTCGGTCTCGCCCGAGCCCTCGGAGGCCGGCGCCCTGGTGGACCAGGCGCGCGGCACCTTCGTCAGCGGCGGCGGCCGGCACGCCGTCCGGATCGACCTTCCGCCCGGCCTGCCGCCCGTGCTGGCCGACCGCCAGCGCATCGTGCAGGTGCTGAACAACCTGCTGGCGAACGCCGCGCGCCACTCCCCGGACACCGCCCCGACCCGCATCGCGGCGGAACGCGACGGGGTGCATGTCGCGGTCTCGGTTGCCGACGAGGGCCGGGGCATCGCGCCGGAGCGTCTCGGGCAGCTTTTCCGCAAATACGCCGCCGCCGGGGACCGGGATGGCGGGGTCGGCGGCGGGCTGGGGCTTGCCATCTGCAGGGGTCTGGTCGAGGCCCATGGCGGACGCATCCGGGCCGAGAGCGGCGGCGTGGGCCTGGGCGCCCGCTTCACTTTCACGCTCCCGGTGGCCGGCACCGCCGTCGCCGTCCCGGACCGCCCCGACAGGCCCGGCGCGGAGACGGAAGCGGTGCCCATCCTCGTGATCGACGACGACCCGGAAACGCTGCGCCATGTCCGCGACACGCTCGCGGACGCGGGCTACGCCCCCCTGGTCACCGGCGACCATGGCGGGCTGGCGCAGATCATCCGAGCCGAGAAGCCCCGGCTGGTGCTGCTCGACCTGATGTTGCCCGGGACCGACGGGATCGAACTGATGCAGACCGTTCCGGAGCTCGCCGACATGCCCGTCATCTTCATCTCGGGCTACGGGCGCGACGAAACCATCGCCCGGGCCCTCGAGGCAGGCGCCGACGACTACATCGTCAAGCCCTTCTCGCCCACCGAGCTCACGGCGCGGATCCGGGCGGTCCTGCGCCGGCGGTCGAACCCGGTCCCCTTCGTACTCGGCAAGATCGCCATCGACTACGACCGGCGGCGGGTCACCGTGGCCGGGCGCCCGGTGACGCTGACGGCCACCGAGTACGAGCTCCTGCGCGTCCTTTCGCAGAGTGTCGGCCGGGTCATGTCCCACGAAACCCTGCTGCGCCGGGTCTGGGCCGGACGCGGCTACGGCGGTCCCAAGATCGTGCGCGCCTACATCAAGCGGCTCCGCAGCAAGCTCGGCGACGATGCCGCCCGCCCGGCCCTGATCTTCAACGAACGCGGGGTCGGCTACCGCATGCGCAGGCAGGGCGACCCGTAGCAGTCCGTGTCAAAACCCCATCCCAGCGAGGCGCCGACGCCCCGAATCGTCATTCCCGCGAAAGCGGGAATCCAGGCGGGGTGGAGCTGGGAAACGCCGCTGTAGCACCCCTCCACCACCCCTGGATTCCCGCTTTCGCGGGAATGACGGATTGGCCTTTCGTGCCCCGAAGTTAGGGTTTTGACACAGCCTGCTAGTGACTTCTCGCCGCCGGCAGGAATGTCCTTGTTATTCGCGCGGCAACCATCGAAAGGACTGGAAGAACGTGGCGCTACTGATTCGAGCGGAAGACGCACCCGACATCATCACCATGGAAGAAGCCATCGACGCGGTGGAGGCAGGATTTCGCCCCCCTTGTCTCGCGCCGATCGGGAGCATAAGCCCGAACCCGGGGTTCCGCCGGCTCAGAACCGCGCGGTCAGCCTGGCCCCGATGCCGTGCTCGGGCGGGGCGTTGTCGTTCGCGCTCTCGCGCCGCGTGGCATTGATCGACAGCTTTTTCCATCAACCCGAAAACGGAGCTGCCGGACATGAAAAGGAGACAATTCGTGAAAGATCACATCATCGAGATCACAAGCATCGTGGGCGCCGGCGTTACGGCGGCCAATGTCATTACCAGCGTGCCCGCAACTGCAGCCGAATGTCGTTCTCGATTTGGCCGGACATGTGCGCGCGCCGGCCGATCTCAAGTCCTGCCTCCAGAACGGAACCGGCGTTGAGCTTCAGGCCTAACCGCAGCGACCGCGACGATGCGCCCCCGCCTTCGGTGGCGATATACGGATACCAAAGCCGTCGGACGCCGAAGCCGTAACCAAGTTCGGCCGTGTAGCGCTGCTCGTTGCCTGTCCGTGCGCCGCTCGCCAGGCCTCCCGCGTTCTGCAATGACCACAGGTTATGCACGCCACTCTGGGCCGCGCCCCACTGGGACCCGCCCTTAAGGCGCAACCCGCGCCCATCCCTGGCGGGCTTGTACACGAAAGACAGGCTGTATCCCCATTCCTCGTAGTCCCGGTCCTGATGGGTCAGGAGCACGCGCCCGTCAACCTCTACCGTGAGGCGGCGCATGTCATAGGCCAGACCGCCGCCGACTTCCAATCCCGCGCCGGTTTCGGCGTCGCCGCCGTCGTAACGCAGCCCCGCTTCCACCTTGGGCGCCAGAACGCCGCCGAAGGCGGGCAGGGAGCCCGAACCTTCCAGGATGAGCCGGATTCGGTTGGTGGCGCCTTCACCGGCCGCCAGCCCGGTCACCGCGGTGGAGGTGGTATCGGTGAGCATCGCATCCGAGCGCAGGGCCAGTTCGAACTGTCCGGTGTCGCCGGTGCGCATCGACAGTACGCCACGGCCCCCGAAGGCCGCCATGACGTTCGTCATATCGGTTTCAAGTGACGACTCCGCCTCCTTCGGGGTCAGGGTCAATCGGCCGCTGCCGTAGCCCAGCGTACCCCAGAAAGAGGTGCGTTCATCGAGACGGTAGCGGGCGTAGGGGTTGACCCCGGTCAGCGTGCTGCTCACCGCACCGCCTTTTGCCGAATCCTCGCGATAGTCACCCTCGCCCTCGCTGTAGGACAGGGCCACCCCGGCGAGCCAGCGGCCCCACTCGCCGTCCGCGCCAACGATGGCGGTATTGACCTCGCCATCGAGGGACAGCTTGCCCTCGGCGCCGCTGAAGTGGGTCGAGGCGCCCTCGCCCCAGGCGGTCAGCCGGTTCATGCCGCGCAGCGAGCCCGCGTCCGAGGAGTAGCCGTAATAAAAGGAACTGCCCTTGACCATGTCCCGCGTCGCCAGCGCCTCGCCTCCGTTCGGACCAAGGCTCATGAACAGCCCTCCCATCAGGTCGAGCCAGCGATTGCCGCTTGCCCCCGCCGCGGCCGCCCGGTCTCCACCCGCGTTGGCGGGCGAACCATCCACTGCGCGCGCCCGGCTTTGGACGCTGCCGCCTTGCATCGCCGCAGAGCCCTGCGTCATGGCGCCGTCGAACGGAGAACGCACAGCGCCCGGACCGGGCATCGCGCCGAAACCTCGCGTTGCCCCCGCCATGGCGCCGGCTGCGTCGATCCGGCCATCCGGCGCCCGGACCCTTCCGTCGGGCTGCCGGCCCGGGGCGTCCGGCCGGCGCGCGCGGCCCTCCCTTTCGGGGTGCGACGACTCGAACCGGCTCTCCACCCGCCGACCCATGACGGTCAGATGCGATTTGCGCGCGCCGCCGTCAAGCCGCCGGCCGATGGACTGTACAACCTGATCGGACGCCGCCCGCCCGAATCGCGACAGCCACGCATTGTCCACGCCACGTTGCACGGGCGGCGGGAGTTCATCGTCGTCGTTGATCGTGACGGTCACGCTGGCGGGCGCGGTCACGCTGTCCAGCGATACCGTGCCGGAAACGGTGACCATCTTGTCCGGTGTGTCCTCGTCGTTATCCACCGCCGCAATCGTGACCTCGCCCGTGCTCTCGGCCGCGTTGGCCGCAAAACTCAGGCTGGCGCCCGTCAGCGTAAAGTCCGCCTCGGTCCCCGGAGCATCGGCTGTCGCCGCCACCGTCACCGTGAACGCCTCCGCCGACGCCGGCGATACCGTCGCCGTCACCGTCGTGACTCCACCGTCCTCGGCAATCGAGTCCGGACTCAACACCAGCGTCACCCGCCGTGCTCCTTCATTGTCCGTGATGGTCAGGGTCTGCTGCTCGCCAAATGCCGCTCCGTCCGCCTGGCCGGAAATCAGCAGCGTCTCGTCGCCCTCGAAAACTCCATCGTCCACCGCCGTCACCGTGGCCGTCACGCTCGAGGCACCCGCCGGCAACGTCAGTTGCGTGGCGCTCACCGTGTAGTCCTCACCCTGCGTGGCCGTGCCGCCAAGCACCAGGGTGAGGACTTGCGCGCTGCCAAAGGTCGAACCCGTCCGGGTAGCCACGGTCACCGTCGCCGTGCCGCCGTCCTCCGCGATGGTGGCCGGGGCTACCTCAAGTGTCAGCGCCGGCGCGGCGTCGTCGTCGATGATCGTCCCCGTCGCCGTCGGGTCCGCCGGCAGGGTTGCCGCATCTCCCGGGCTCACGTTGTCCAGGGTCACCGTGAACGTCTCGTCGGACACGTCGATGCTGTCCTCGAGCGTCGATACCGTGAAGGTCTGCTCGGTTTCGCCCACCGCGAAGGTCAGGGTCCCGCTGCTCCCCGTGAAGTCCGTCTGCGCCGCCGTGTCGCCCGCCGCCACCGAGGTCGCGTAGTCCACCGTCACTTCCTGGGTGACGGCGGCCGCCAGTGTGACCGTGAAGGTGATCGCGTCGCCCTCGGACGCGGACGCGGACGCGATGCTGATCGCCGCGGCGGGCATCAGCGGCTCGTCCACGTCCGTCACCGTCACTGTGATCGTCTGGTCCGCCGTCTTCTCCCGCTCGCCCGCGCCGCTCGTCGCCCGCACCTCCACCACGTAGTCGTTGCCCGTATCGGCGTCCGCCGGCGCCTCGAAGTTCGGCGCCGAAGCGAACGTCAGCACCCCGGTCGCGGCGACGATCAAGAACTGCGACGCGTCCGCGCCGCCCTGTATCGCGTAGCCCGTCACGCTGTCGTCGCCGTCCGACGCCTCGACCGTCCCCACCGCGGTCTGGTTCTCCGCCGCGTCGAACGTCGCCGGCGACGTGAACACCGGCGCCGCGTTCGAGTCCGTCGAGCCGCTGCCCGGGGGGTCGGACCAGTCGCCCGTGCCCTCGGCGTTCGTCGCCCGCACCTGCACCTCGTACTCCGTGTCCTCCGCGAGCCCCGTGATCGTCGTGCTCAACGCCGTGATCGGCGTGTTCGTCACCTCCGTCCACGCCCCCGGCGACGACTTCACCCGGTACCGGTAGTCGTAGTCCGTGATCGCCGGCCCTGCGTTCGTGGGCGCGGCCCAGGAAACGTTCAGACTCGTCGCCGAGGCCGCCGACACCGTCGGCGTGGCCGGGGCGCCCGGCGCCTCGCCGTCCACGTCCGTCACCGTCACCGTGATCGTCTGGTCCGCCGTCTTCTCCCGCTCGCCCGCGCCGCTGGTCGCCCGCACCACCACCACGTAGTCGTTGTTCGTGTCCGCATCCGCCGGGTCCTCGAAGTTCGGCGCCGACGCGAACGTCAGCATGCCGGTCGCGGCGACGATCGAGAACTGCGACGCGTCCGCGCCGCCCTGGATCGCGTAGCCCGTCACGCTGTCGTCGCCGTCCGATGCCTCGACCGTCCCCACCGCGGTCTGGTTCTCCGCCGCGTCGAACGTCGCCGGCGTGGTGAACACCGGCGCCGCGTTCGCGTCCGTCGAGCCGCTGCCCGGGGGGTCGGACCAGCCGCCCGTGCCCTCGGCGTTCGTCGCCCGCACCTGCACCTCGTACTCCGTGCCATCCGCCAGCTCCGTGATCGTCGCGCTCAACCCCGGGATCGGCGTGTCCGTCACCTCCGTCCACGACCCCGGCGGCAACTTCACCCGGTACCGGTAGTCGTAGTCCGTGATTGGCGGCCCGGCGTTCGTAGGCGCGGCCCAGGTCACCGTCACACTGCTCAACGAGGCCGCCGACACCGTCGGCGTGTCCGGGATTCCCGGCGCCTCGCCGTCCACGTCCGTCACCGTCACCGTGATCGTCTGGTCCGCCGTCTTCTCCCGCTCGCCCGCGCCGCTGGTCGCCCGCACCTCCACCACGTAGTCGTTGCCCGTATCGGCGTCCGCCGGGGCCTCAAAGTTCGGCGCCGACGCGAACGTCAGCACCCCGGTCGCGGCGATGATCGAGAACTTCGACGCGTCCGCGCCGCCCTGGATCGCGTAGCCCGTCACGCTGTCGTCGCCGTCGCCGTCCGAAGCCGCGACCGTCCCCACCGCGAGCTGGTTCTCCGCCGCGTCGAACGTCGCCGGCGTGGTGAACACCGGCGCCGCGTTCGAGTCCGTCGAGCCGCTGCCCGGGGGGTCGGACCAGCCGCCCGTGCCCTCGGCGTTCGTCGCCCGCACCTGCACCTCGTACTCCGTGCCATCCGCCAGCTCCGTGATCGTCGCGCTCAACCCCGGGATCGGCGTGTCCGTCACCTCCGTCCACGACCCCGGCGGCAACTTCACCCGGTACCGGTAGTCGTAGTCCGTGATTGGCGGCCCGGCGTTCGTAGGCGCGGCCCAGGTCACCGTCACACTGCTCAACGAGGCCGCCGACACCGTCGGCGTGGCCGGGATTCCCGGCGCCTCGCCGTCCACGTCCGTCACCGTCACCGTGATCGTCTGGTCCGCCGTCTTCTCCCGCGCGCCCGTGCCGCTGCTCGCCCGCACCACCACCACGTAGTCGTTGCCCGTATCGGCGTCCGCCGGGGCCTCAAAGTTTGGCGCCGACGCGAACGTCAGCACGCCGGTCGCGGCGACGATCGAGAACTGCGACGCGTCCGCGCCGCCCTGGATCGCGTAGTCCGTCACGCTGTCGCCCGGGTCGCCGTCCGACGCATCGACCGTCCCCACCGCGGTCTGGTTCTCCGCCGCGTCGAACGTCGCCGACGACGTGAACGACGGCGCCGCGTTCGCGTCCGTCGAGCCGCTGCCGGGGGGTCGGACCAGTCGCCCGTGCCCTCGGCGTTGGTCGCCCGCACCTGCACCTCGTACTCCGTGTTCTCCGCCAGCTCCGCGATCGTCGTGCTCAACCCCGGGATCGGCGTGTCCGTCACCTCCGTCCACGACCCCGGCGGCGACTTCACCCGGTACCGGTAGTCGTAGTCCGTGATCGCCGGCCCGGCGTTCGACTGCGCGGCCCAGGAAACGTTCAGACTCGTCGCCGCGGCCGCCGACACCGACGGCGTGGCCGGGGCGCCCGGCGCCTCGCCGTCCACGTCCGTCACCGTCACCGTGATCGTCTGGTCCGCCGTCTTCTCCCGCGCGCCCGTGCCGCTGCTCGCCCGCACCACCACCACGTAGTCGTTGTTCGTGTCCGCATCCGCCGCGGCCTCGAAGTTCGGCGCCGACGCGAACGTCAGCACCCCGGTCGCGGCGACGATCGAGAACTTCGATCTGTCCGCGCCGCCCCGGATCGCGTAGCCCGTCACGCTGTCGCCACCGTCGCTGTCCGAAGCCTGGGCGGTCCCCACAGCGGTCTGGTTCTCCGCCGCGTCGAACCGCGCCGACGACGTGAACGACGGCGCCGCGTTCGCGTCCGTCGAGCCGCTGCCCGGGGGGTCGGACCAGTCGCCCGTGCCCTCGGCGTTCCTCGCCCGCACCTGCACCTCGTACTCCGTGTCCTCCGCGAGCCCCGTGATCGTCGTGCTCAACCCCGGGATCGGCGTGTTCGTCACCTCCGTCCACGACCCCTGCGGCGACTTCACCCGGTACCGGTAGTCGTAATCCGTGATCGCCGGCCCGGCGTTCGACGGCGCGGCCCAGGAAACGTTCAGACTCGTCACCGAGGCCGCCGACACCGTCGGCGTGGCCGGGATTCCCGGCGCCTCGCCGTCCACGTCCGTCACCGTCACTGTGATCCTCTGGTCCGCCGTCTTCGCCCGCGCGCCCGCGCCGCTGGTCGCCCGCACCTCCACCACGTAGTCGTTGCCCGTATCGGCGTCCGCCGGCGCCTCGAAGTTCGGCGCCGAAGCGAACGTCAGCACGCCCGTCGCCTCGACGATCAAGAACTTCGATCTGTCCGCGCCGCCCCGGATCGCGTAGCCCGTCACGCTGTCGCCGCCGTCGCTGTCCGAAGCCTGAGCCGTCCCCACCGCGAGCTGGTTCTCCGCCGCGTCGAACCGCGTCGACGACGTGAACGACGGCGCCGCGTTCGCGTCCGTCGAGCCGCTGCCCGGGGGGTCGGACCAGCCGCCCGTGCCCTCGGCGTTCGTCGCCCGCACCTGCACCTCGTACTCCGTGCCATCCGCGAGCCCCGTGATCGTCGCGCTCAACCCCGGGATCGGCGTGTCCGTCACCTCCGTCCACGACCCCTGCGGCGACTTCACCCGGTACCGGTAGTCGTAGTCCGTGATCGCCGGCCCGGCGTTCGACGGCGCGGCCCAGGAAACGTTCACACTGCTCAACGAGGCCGCCGACACCGTCGGCGTGGCCGGGATTCCCGGCGCCTCGCCGTCCACGTCCGTCACCGTCACTGTGATCGTCTGGTCCGCCGTCTTCGCCCGCGCGCCCGCGCCGCTGGTCGCCCGCACCTCCACCACGTAGTCGTTGCCCGTGTCGGCGTCCGCCGGCGCCTCGAAATTCGGCGCCGAAACGAACGTCAGCACGCCCGTCGCGGCGACGATCGAGAACTGCGACGCGTCCGCGCCGCCCCGGATCGCGTAGCCCGTCACGCTGTCGCCGGGGTCGCCGTCCGACGCCGCGACCCTCCCCACAGCGGTCTGGTTCTCCGCCGCGTCGAACGTCGCCAGCGTGGTGAACGCCGCCGCCGCGTTCGAGTCCGTCGAGCCGCTGCCCGGGGGGTCGGACCAGTCGCCCGTGCCATCGGCGTTCGTCGCCCGCACCTCCACCTCGTACTCCGTGTTCTCCGCAAGCCCCGTGATCGTCGCGCTCAACCCCGGGATCGGCGTGTCCGTCACCTCCGTCCACGACCCCGGCGGCGACTTCACCCGGTACCGGTAGTCGTAATCCGTGATCGCCGGCCCGGCGTTCACGGGCGCGGCCCAGGAAACGTTCAGACTCGTCACCGAGGCCGCCGACACCGTCGGCGTGGCCGGGGCGCCCGGCGCCTCGCCGTCCACGTCCGTCACCCTCACCGTGATCGTCTGGTCCGCCGTCTTCTCCCGCTCGCCCGCGCCGCTGGTCGCCCGCACCACCACCACATAGTCGTTGTTCGTATCCGCATCCGCCGGGGCCTCGAAGTTCGGCGCCGAAACGAACGTCAGCACGCCCGTCGCGGGGACGATCGTGAACTGCGACGGATCCGCTCCGCCCTGGATCGCGTAGCCCGTCACGCTGTCGCCCGTGTCGCTGTCCGAAGCCGCGACCCTCCCCACCGCAGTCTGGTTCTCCGCCGCGTCGAACGTCGCCGACGACGTGAACGACGGCGCCGCGTTCGCGTCCGTCGAGCCGCTGCCCGGGGGGTCGGACCAGTCGCCCATGCCCTCGGCGTTGGTCGCCCGCACCTGCACCTCGTACTCCGTGTTCTCCGCCAGCTCCGCGATCGTCGTGCTCAACCCCGGGATCGGCGTGTCCGTCACCTCCGTCCACGACTCCGGCGGCGACTTCACCCGGTACCGGTAGTCGTAGTCCGTGATCGCCGGCCCGGCGTTCGACGGCGCGGTCCAGGTCACCGTCACACTGCTCACCGAGCCCGTCGCCACCGCCGGCGTGGCCGGGGCGCCCGGCGCCTCGCCGTCCACGTCCGTCACCCTCACCGTGATCGTCTGGTCCGCCGTCTTCTCCCGCGCGTCCGCGCCGCTCGTCGCCCGCACCACCACCACGTAGTCGTTGTCGGTGTCTGCGTCCGCCGGGGCCTCGAAGTTCGGCGCCGCAACGAACGTCAGCACGCCCGTCGCGGGGACAATCGAGAACTGCGACGCGTCCGCGCCGCCCCGGATCGCGTAGCCCGTCACGCTGTCCCCGCTGTCGCTGTCCGAAGCCTGGGCCGTCCCCGCCGCAGTCTGGTTCTCCGCCGCGTCGAACGTCGCCGACGACGTGAACGTCGGCGCCGCGTCCAGGGCCGTCGAGCCGCTGCCCGGGGGGTCGGACCAGCCGCCCGTGCCCTCCGCGTTCGTCGCCCGCACCTGCACCTCGTACTCCGTGTCCTCCACGAGCCCCGTGATCGTCGCGCTTGTCCCCGCCACGTCCTGCGGGCCAGCGGTGAAGTTCCCGCTGTCACCGATGCGGTATTGCAGGTCGTAATCCGTGATCGCCGGCCCGGCGTTCGACGGCGCGGTCCAGGTCACCGTCACACTGCTCACCGAGCCCGTCGCCACCGCCGGCGTGGCCGGGGCGCCCGGCGCCTCGCCGTCCATGTCCGTCACCGTCACCGTGATCGTCTGGTCCGCCGTCTTCGCCCGCGCGTCCGCGCCGCTCGTCGCCCGCACCACCACCACGTAGTCGTTGTCGGTGTCTGCGTCCGCCGGGGCCTCGAAGTTCGGCGCCGCAACGAACGTCAGCACGCCCGTCGCCTCGACGATCGAGAACTGCGACGCGTCCGCGCCGCCCCGGATCGCGTAGCCCGTCACGCTGTCGTCGCCGTCCGACGCCTGGGCCGTCCCCACCGCAGTCTGGTTCTCCGCCGCGTCGAACGTCGCAGGCGACGTGAACGACGGCGCCGCGTTGGGCGCCGTCACCGTGGCGGTGTCGGTGCCGGTGTTGGTGCCCAACGGGGTGCGAATGTGGCCGCGCCCGGTCACGGTGAGGGTGAAGGTAAGCTCGTCGGCGCCAACCGGGATCGTCACCACCGGCATGGCGCTCGTGTTATCGTCAAACGTCACCGTCACCCCGCTCGCCGGACTGGTCAGCGCCCAGCTATAGGTCACATTCGCGCCCCACGGCCCGCCATCGCTGCCGCTGCCGTCGAGCGTCACCGTGCCCCCGGCGACGGGAACCGTTCCGTCATCGGGCAGCGCCACCGCGGTGGGCGCGAAGGGCGCCCCCGGATTGTTCTGCATCTGCAGCCGCCCCAGCGAGGTCAGCGGCTCGAACACGTCGTCGGGTAGCTCGGTCAGGTCGTTGTCGTACAGATACAGCAGCTCCAGCGCGGTCAGCCCGTCGAACACGTCGTCGGGTAGCTCGGTCAGATCGTTGTAGTGCAGATACAGCTCCGTCAGCGAGGTCAGGTTGTCGAACACCCCGTCGGGTAGCTCGGTCAGATCGTTGTGGTTCAGCCTCAGCTCCGTCAGCGAGGTCAGCCCGTCGAACACGTCGGCGGGTAGCTCGGTCAGGTCGTTTTCGCGCAGTTCCAGCTGCGCCAGCGAGGTCAGGTTGTCGAACACCCCGTCGGGTAGCTCGGTCAAGGCGTTGTTTCTCAGATTCAGCTCCCGCAGCGAGGTCAGGTTGCCTAACACGTCGCCGGGTAGCGTGGTCAGGGCGTTGCCCGCCAGCCCCAACTCCGTCAGCGAGGTCAGGTTGTCGAACACGTCGGCGGGTAGCTCGGTCAGAGGGTTTTCGTTCAGCCTCAGCTGCTCCAGCGCGGTCAGCCCGTCGAAATCCTCCGCCGAGAGGGCGGTGATGTTCTTGAATATCAGAGCCAGCGTGCCGTCGATGGCGGCGAGATGGGCGGCGGTGACATCGGCGCAGTTACTGACGCCGGGGATTCTGGCAAGGATCGCGTCGCGCACCTGCTGCGTGCGCCCGCAGATGCCGGTGGTCTGCGCCTCGGCCTGAAGGGGCAGGGAAAGGAGCACGGCGAAGGCCGCGAGGAGCACGGCCGCCAGGCTGCGCGCCGCGCGGGACCGGACGCGCAAACGCCCCGGCCGCCCCGGTTCGGCTCTCTTCAGAACGGTCTCTTTTCTCCCGGCGTCAACGCCCGTGTCGAACTGTTCGCGTGGTTGCATTCCGAACGATCCCCCGTGCTGAAATCCTGATCCATCACATCGGCCCTGGAGAACAATCCATTTCCGTCTCCCAATTCCCTGACTTCCGGGCGGCCTTTCGCCCCCGCGCGCGCGGTTCCGTGCGCCGAGGCCGCCGAAACCCTCCGCGCCGCCTGCCGGGCGCCCGCGACGGTCCGCACACAATCAGCCCTACAAGTCTACACAACTTTGTGTAACAAGGGTGCCTTTTCTTGGGATCTTTGCATGAATTTAACACGAATTCTTCTCAATTTGACGCGACCGACCGGGAATCAGACCGAATCGGAGCAACCGGGCCCCTTCCGTGGTCCGCGACGAATCGGTCCCCGGCCGGGCCGGCAACGCGGCCGCGGCGGGTGCAGGGAGGAACGGATGACCGACCGCGAGCCGACGGCGGCCGAGAACGCCGGTCGGCATCGTGGTGTTCGACGTGCGCACCGGCCGCCCGGTCTCGCTCAACCGCGAGGCCAGACGGATCGTCGGTGGTGGTCACCATGCAGGACCTCGCCCCGCTTCAGGAGCTGGAGCGGATGCGGGCGGAGTTCCTCGGCATGGTCAGCCACGAACTGCGCGTGCCGCTGACCTCCATCAAGGGCTCCACCGCGCGGCGCTCGGCGCCGCGCGGCTCATGGCGCCGGCCGAGACCCGCGAGTTCTTCCGCATCATCGATGACCGCCCCGACCCGGATCGCGGCGGAACGCGACGGGATGCATGTCGCGGTCTCGGTTGCCGACGACGGCCGGGGCATCGCGCCGGAGCGCCTCGGGCAGCTTTTCCGCAAATACGCCGCCGCCGGGGACCGGCCGGGCGGGGTGGAGTGGGGAAATGGCGCGTGGGGACCCCTCCAGGACCCCTGGATTCCCGCTTTCGCGGGAATGACGGAGGGGGCCGGGAATGACGGATTGGCCTTTCGTGCCCCGAAGTTAGGGTTTTGACACAGCCTCCTGGGGCTTGCCGCCGCCCCGGAGAAGGCCGAGGCGCAGACGGAAGCTTATGAGAACTGGAGCCTGAAGCCGGATGGTGTGAATGCCGGCGAGAGGTTCCGTCTGCTGTTCGTCACCTCGACCGCGAAAAATGCAGCTACGACAGTAATGGACAGTTACAACGGGATTATTCGAGATGCAGTGGCGGCTGGCCACACGGGCATCCGGGCTTACCGTTCGTCATTCAAGGCGCTGGGGAGCACCGCCGCTGTCGATGCTCGCGACAATACGTCCACAACACACACAGCAGGCGACACAGGTGTGCCGATCTACTACCTGAATGGTGACAAGGTTGCTGACGACTATGAGGATTTTTATGACGGCACTTGGGATTCCCACTCGCCCAAGGACGAATTTGGCAACAGCTCCAGCGCCAACGCTGACGCATGACGGGAAAAAGCCGTTCACGGTGAAGCTCAGCTTCAGCGAGAAGCCGGAACTCGGCTACAAGACGGTGCGCAACTCGCTGATCGAGGTGAGTTGCGCGACGGAGAGCTGCGGGACGGTGACCGGCGCATCGCGGGTGACGAAGGGAAACGACAGCGAATGGAAGGTGACGGTCAAGCCCTCGCAGGGCTACGACATCACGCTCACGCTGCCGGTGCGCGGGTGCGATGAGACCGGCGCGGTGTGCGTCGGCGGGCGGCCGCTCGCGGGACCGGCATCGGCGACGATCCCGGGCAAACCGCTCACCGCGACCCTCACCGGCCCGGCCGAGCACGACGGGAGCGAGAGCTTCACGGTGCGGCTCACGTTCAGCATGGAACCGGACGTGAGCTACAAGACGGTGCGCGACACGATGTTCACGGAGAAGGGCGGCGCCATCAGCGGGGCGAAACGGGTCAAGCCGCCGCACGACCTCGAATTCGACATCAAGGTGGAACCGGACGGCGACGGCGCGGTGAGCCTGTCGCTGGCCTCGCCGCTGCCGGCCTGCGGGGAGGCGGGCGCGGTGTGCACCGCAGCGGGGCGGAAGATCGAAGGGACAGTGAACGCGACGATCCCAGGGCCGGTGGCAATCTCGGTGGCGGACGCGACGGTGCGCGAGGGACCCGGGGCGGTGCTCGCCTTCGTGGTGACCCTGGACCGAGCGCGGGACGCGGCGGTGACGGTAGACTATGCCACCGTGCCGGGGACCGGCGCCGGCGCCGCCACCGAAAACTCCGACTACACCGGCACCAGCGGCACGCTCACCTTCGCGGCGGACGAGACGGAGCAGACGGTCTCGGTGCCGGTGCTGGCCGACGACCATGACGAGGGCTCGGAGACGCCGACGCTCAAGCTCTCGAACCCGGTGGGCGCGCGCATTGCCGACGACGAGGCGACCGGGACCATCCAGAACACCGGTCCGATACCGCAGGCGTGGATCGCGCGGTTCGGGCGCACGGTGGGCGAGCAGGCGTTGGACGCGGTCGAGGCGCGCTTTGGCGCGCGGCGCGAGCCGGGCCTTTCGGGGAGAATCGCCGGCCAGGGTATCGGCGGCTTCGCGGGCCCGGCGCGCGAGGACGACGCGGCGCGGGCGGATGAGAGGGAAGCGCGGCACGGCCTGGCGGCGTTCTCGGACTGGCTCGGCAATGCCGACGAGGACAAGGCGAGGCGGTGCGTAGCGGATTGGCCTTCGAGCTCGGGCTTGAGGGGACGCGGCGCAATGGCGCGGACGGCGGCGCCGGGCCGGAGCACGGGATCGGGATCGGCTTCGGCTGGCGGCTCGACGGAGCGGACAGCGGGACCCTCGCTTTCGAGTTGCGGCTCGAGGCGGCGCGACGCGACGTCGCGAACGACGATCGGGCGCCGGGGGACACGTTCGGGATCAAGGCCGCCGCGAGCTGGTAAGCCCGGAGGCGTGGTACCGGCTCGTGGCCGGGCGCCGGCGCCGCAGGACGCGTCCTTCCCCACAGTTGCGGTCGGAATGCTCATGGCTGCGCACCCCCGAAGCCCTCCACGCTGCCTGCCCGGCTTCCGCGGCGGTCCGTACACGATTACCCCTACAAATCTACACAATTTTGTGTGATAATTATCTCCTTTTTCGGCGGTTATCGCGCGAATTCAGCATGAATTCTTCGCAATTTCGACGCGACCGACCGGAAATCGGACCGGATCGGAGCAACCGGGCTCCTTCCGCGGTCCGCCGGCGAATCAGTCCCCGGCCGGGCCGGCAACGCGGCCGCGGCGGGTGCAGGGAGGAACGGATGATAGACCGCGAGCCGACGGCGGCTGAGAACGAGGCGCTGCGCGCGCGCATCTCCGCGCTCAGCGCGGCGAGCCTGCGCATCAGCGCGAGCCTCGACCTGGAAACCGTGCTCAACGAGGTGGTGGACAGCGCCCGGGCGCTCACCGGCGCCCGCTTCGGCGCCATCGCCACCATCGACGAGGCGGGCGCGCCGCAGGACTTCGTCACCTCGGGCTTCACCGAGGAGGAGCACCGGCGGCTGGCGGAATGGTCCGACGGGCCGCGGCTCTTCGAGCACTTCCGCGACCTGCCGGGGCCGGTCCGGATCGCCGACGTCGCGGCCTATGTGCAGGAGCTCGGCTTCACCACGGACCGGCTGCCGTCGAAGACTTTCCAGGGCACGCCGATGCGCCATCGCGGCGTCCATGTCGGCAACTTCTATCTTGTCGAGAAGGAGGGCGGCGAGGCGTTCACCGACGAGGACGAGGAGATCCTGGTGCTGTTCGCCTTCCAGGCCGCGACCGCCATCGCCAACGCGCGGACCTACCGCGCCGAGCGCCGCGCCCGCGCCGACCTCGAGGCGCTGATCGAGACCTCGCCGGTGGGCGTCGTGGTGTTCGACCTGCGCACCGACCGCCCGGTCTCGCTCAACCGCGAGGCCAGACGCATCGTCGACAGCCTGCGCATGCCGGGCCGCCCCGCCGAGGACCTGCTCGGGATACTCACCTGCCGCTTCGCCGACGGGCGCGAGATCGCCCTCGGCGAGTTCCCGCTCGCAAGCGCGCTGAGCAGCGCCGAGACGGTGCGCGCCGAGGAGATCGTGCTCACCACCCCCGACGGGCGCAGCGTCACCACGCTCGTCAACGCCACCCCGATCCACGCCGAAGACGGCGCGGTCGCGTCGGTGGTGGCCACCATGCAGGACCTCGCCCCGCTTCAGGAGCTGGAGCGGATACGGGCGGAGTTCCTCGGCATGGTCGGCCACGAACTGCGCGTGCCGCTGACCTCCATCAAGGGCTCCACCGCCGCGGCGCTGGGCGCCGCGCGGCTGGTGGCGCGGGCCGAGACGCGCGAGTTCTTCCGCATCGTCGACGATCAGGCCGACCGCATGATCGGGCTGATCGCCGACCTGCTCGATGCCGGGCGCATCGAAACCGGTTCGCTCTCGGTCTCGCCCGAGCCCTCGGAGGTCGGCGCCCTGGTGGACCAGGCGCGCGGCACCTTCGTCAGCGGCGGCGGCCGGCACGCCGTGTGGATCGACCTGCCGCCCGGCCTGCCCACCGTGCTGGCCGACCGCCAGCGCATCGTGCAGGTGCTGAACAACCTGCTGGCCAACGCCGCGCGCCACTCCCCGGACACCTCCGCGATCCGCATCGCGGCGGAACGCGACGGGGTGCATGTCGCGGTATCGGTTTCAGACGACGGCCGGGGCATCGCGCCGGAGCGTCTCGGGCAGCTTTTCCGCAAATACGCCGCCGCCGGGGACCGCGACGGCGGGGTCGGCGGCGGGCTGGGGCTTGCCATCTGCAGGGGTCTGGTCGAGGCCCATGGCGGACGCATCCGGGCCGAGAGCGGCGGCGTGGGCCTGGGCGCCCGCTTCACTTTCACGCTCCCGGTGGCCGGCACCGCCGTCGCCGTCCCGGACCGCCCCGACAGGCCCGGCGCGGAGACGGAAGCGGTGCCCATCCTCGTGGTCGACGACGACCCGGAAACGCTGCGCCATGTCCGCGACACGCTCGCGGAGGCGGGCTACGCCCCCCTGGTCACCGGCGACCATGGCGGGCTGGCGCAGATCATCCGAGCCGAGAAGCCCCGGCTGGTGCTGCTCGACCTGATGTTGCCCGGGACCGACGGGATCGAACTGATGCAGACCGTTCCGGAGCTCGCCGACATGCCCGTCATCTTCATCTCGGGCTACGGGCGCGACGAAACCATCGTCCGGGCCCTCGAGGCAGGCGCCGACGACTACATCGTCAAGCCCTTCTCGCCCACCGAGCTCACGGCGCGGATCCGGGCGGCCCTGCGCCGGCGCTCGAACCCGGTCCCCTTCGTACTCGGCAAGATCGCCATCGACTACGACCGGCGGCGGGTCACCGTGGCCGGGCGCCCGGTGACGCTGACGGCCACCGAGTACGAGCTCCTGCGCGTCCTTTCGCAGAGCGTCGGCCGGGTCATGTCCCACGAAACCCTGCTGCGCCGGGTCTGGGCCGGACGCGGCTACGGCGGTCCCAAGATCGTGCGCGCCTACATCAAGCGGCTCCGCAGCAAGCTCGGCGACGATGCCGCCCGCCCGGCCCTGATCTTCAACGAGCGCGGGGTCGGCTACCGCATGCGCAGGCAGGGCGACCCGTAGCAGTCCGTGTCAAAACTCCATCCCAGCGAGGCACAGACGCCCCTCCGTCATTCCCGCGAAAGCGGGAATCCAGGCGGGGTGGAGTGGGGAAACACCGCGTAGGGACCCCTCCAGGACCCCTGGATTCCCGCTTTCGCGGGAATGACGGAGGGGCGCGGGAACGACGGATTGGCCTTTCGTGCCCCGAAGTTAGGGTTTTGACACGGCCTGCTAGCGGCCCGCCCGCGCGGCCCGCCCTGCCTGCGCATCTCACCTGGCGGCAGCCACCACGCGGTCGCTCTCGCCCTTGCCGGAAAATGGCATACCACCATGTTTGGGATTAGGTCCCCACGAGAAAGAATTGGTCAAAGGTATTGCGCTCTCGGTTTGGGTAGGATAATTCAAAACTCACCAACCACGGTAAGGAGTGAGCCGTGACACTACTCTCTGCACTACGGACCGACAGCGCCAAACAAATCCGCACCGTCCAGTGCCAGAGCCGTATTTCAAAAGTGGATACGTCCATCTAGCGGCCGCATGGCCGGTTTCCCATAAAAAACTGGAGTATAGTATGCCATCAGCACTGGCGGTGACCAAGTGTTTCTTCGATTTCCGAAGAAGGGACGATGGCCATGACCTTAGTTTCGTTAGAATCCACAAGCTCGTCTACTTCGCCCACGGACTCTATCTCGACAGGAGGGAGGAGCTACTGATAGGGGAACAACTTGAGGCTTGGCAGTGGGGGCCGATCTTCCCCTCGCTGTATTACAGCCTCTTTGGTCGGAACATTCCTGGAGTGATGGCCAGCGCACCGAGCATTGAGGATGAAGACATCCGCGGCTTCATAGAGAGATTGGAAAAAGCGGTCCGGGGAGTAGACACGTTGACGCTTTCTGCTTTCGCCCATGAGGAGCGGTCCCCCTGGTATCAAGCGGTCACAGAGAAGACGGGCAGCAAGGACGTTTCCGTAGAATACTTGAGGAAGCATCTACCCTCCGGGGTGGTGATTGAGCGAGAGGCCATTCGGAGTTACTTCAAGGATATACGAAAGCAATCCGATGGCCGAGAGCACGCCCAATGAGTTCGTCGATTTCCTGAATCGGGTTGTTGCTGCGGGCCAAGCAAACCCCAGTGAACACGCCCGCCGAACCCTACTCCAAGAATCGGCACCTTGAAGCTCAAACAGCTCAGATAGAGTCAACCACAGACCTCCAGAAGGGAATATGCGGGCCGCGCCTTCAAGTTCCTGACCTATTGGATGGCTTGCGTTGGCGGCTTCGTTTTACTTCAGGGGTTTGGTTTTTTGGGTTTTCGTCTGTCAGATGTGGTTCTCTCCACCATTGTGGGCGGAACCGCAGTTGCTGTCGTTGGTCTCGCCCACGCCGTCATAAAGGGACTCTTTGGGAAGCCCAACGATTGAAACGGCCGGTAGTGGCTCAGTGGAAATCTGACCATGCTTCTTGTAGGTGGCCGGGCGGTTCGGCTTCGTCGCGGCTGCTTCCAGCATGTCTACGATGTCGCCGATTTCCAACAGCCGATCCGTAACGCCAGAGGCTACGAGCATTTCTTCAACTTGGAGCTTGAGTTCAGGCCCAACGACTCGCCTATCCTGCGGACAATCACCCACGCGGTTTTTGAACACTTCCATGAGTCGATCATCAACCAAGATGGAACGACCACTTACGAGCCGCGTTCTCGAGTAATCCCGCTCCCGAAATCTTTTTCGAACTGAGGCAGTACCGTTGGAGGTGACCGCCGCCGCGCGTGCGATAATCTGAGAATGCGGTTCGGGGGGCATCGGCGGCGCACCCGAATCGGCGCGATGCGCCACAAGGCTTCTTCGCTCTTCGACTTCGGTCGCTGGGTGATGGCGGGTTGGCGGTCGATGGTGGACGCCCCGGACGAGCATGAAAGGGCCGGACCTGCCGAACAGCGTTTCCGCTCCGGACGACGTCTTGGCGAGTTCCGAAAGTTTGTCCGGCACGGCGAGACGGGCCTCGCCGATGGCTTCGATCAACGGCGTCCAGTGCCGGATATCCTTCAGCCATTGTTCCTCGCTGGCGAAGAAACTCACTCCGAGCGTGGGGCCCACGCCGCCCGCATCCATGTCGAAATGGGCTCCCAGGTAGGCGAAGGCACTCCGTTCCTCAAAAGAGCCGCGATGGCGGCAACGGCCGCGTGGTCCCCGGACCAGCCGGCCGTCTGCACCGCCTCTTTCACCCCAAGGAAAGGCAGATCGGCGATCTGCTCCATCATTTCGGGAACGCCGAGCTCCCGTGTCCAGTACAGGCGCGCGAGGCCGCGGCGGGCGATGGCCTCGGATTCGGGATCCGGTCCGAAACCGTGCGGGAGATCGAGATCGGTGAACTCCCGTTGCTGGAGGCTGTCGAGCACCTCCGGGGAGCGGTTCATCCACCCGGCGAGGCGGGGCGCCGCGCCGATGATCTCGGCGATGGTCTCGAACGCGTCCGGACGCGCGGCCGCCGCGGGGCTGTCGTAGGCGCTCCAGTCCTCGATCCGGGGATAGAAGTGCGCGCGCCAGCGATCCACCAGCGGGTCCATGGTGTCGAACCAGCGCCGGGGGAACAGGGCCAGACCGGCCATCTTCATGTAGCTTCCCGGCAGTTGGGGCGCCTCGTCCTCGCCGCAATGCTGCAGCAACGGATAGCGCCGGGTGGGCGCGATGTGGTGATCCGCATGGCGCTGCATGTTGTAGAAGAACCAGTTGCTCAGCTTGTAGGCGGCGCTCCAGGAATGCCACGCCTGGACCCGCTCGAAACGGCCGTTGGACATGCGGATGCGCCGCAGTCCGTAGTGCTGAACGTAGTTGATCAGTTTCATGGAAAAGATCACGCCGGAGCAGAGCGCGGCGTAGATCAGCACCACCCAGGGCCCCCCCAGCCAGTACGCGAACGCGTACCACGCGGCGGTCTCGATCACGTAGCGCCAGAACGGATTGGTGTAGTGCCACACCGGCAGGTGGCGGCGAGCCAGCCGGTCGCGCTCGAAGCGCCAGGCCGCCAGAATATTGCTCTTGATCTCCCCGGGCAGGTACTGCCAGAAGCTCACCCCCTTGGGCGCGGACCCGGGGTCCCCGGGCGTGCAGGCCAGGGCGTGGTGAATATAGATGTGTTCCGTCGCGTAGTGCGGGTACGATGCGCAGGCCAGGATGAACTCGCCGAGCCGGCGCTCCGGCACGGAACGCTGATGGATCAGCTCGTGGCCGACGATGAAGGAGGGTTGGGCCACGCTGCCCAGCACCAGCGCCATGAGCAGCCCTTCCAGAGTGGACAGGTGCCCCGTCACCAGGATCTGCCAGAGCGTAAACCCCAGTGTCGCCGGCCACAACACCGCCCACAGCCACACCGCCAGCTTGTACCAGAACAACTGTCGGTCCAGGGTCTTCGCCAGGTCCATGTTCCGCTCTTCCGTGCCGAACATGACGTCGAACCAGTCCGGAAGCATGAAGAAGACCATCGGCGCGGCGATCCACCAGCCGCCCTGAACCGCTGCGTTGACCACCAGGGGAAAGACCGCCAGGGACATGAAGTACAGGAGGGCGTTCCGGATTGACGGCTCGATCACCGCCCCGGTTCCGGCACCCGGACCGCCCTGTTGCGCCATATCCTTCGCCATGGCAACTCCCCGGCTTTGCTAACGGTTACGTCAACTTGCAGGGTCCATTGTCCATGAGAGGAAGGACCTGCCAAGCAGGAGCCCGACAGCACCCCGCCCAGCCCAAACGTCCTGCCTACTCCCCCGTAGGTCGGATTAGCGAAGCGTAATCCGACACCTCGGGGGTGGCCCTTCACAGGCTGTGTCAAAACGCCATTTGCCAGGTACGAAAGGCCAATCCGTCAGAAAGGCCCCTCCGTCATTCCCGCCCCCCTCCGTCATTCCCGCGAAAGCGGGAATCCAGGGGCGGCGGAGGGGCGCTACACCGGTGTTTCCCCACCTCACCCCTCCTGGATTCCCGCTTTCGCGGGAGTATCTGTGTTGGAAGTCAAGGGTCTAAGAGGGTGCTGGGTTAAGAGAAGGCACCCACGGGGTACCGCGGCGTGCGATGGCATGGAGGAGTAACAACAACTTGCGCATGACCGCCACCAGGGCCACCTTGCCGAGCTTACCGCGGCGCCTCAAACGACGATAGAAGCCCTTCAGTTCCTGGTTGAACCGTATGGCTGACAGCGCGGCCATGTACAAGGCCCGACGGACGGTTCCACGACCTCCCCGGATGGCGCGGTGTCCCTGACGCTGACCGCTGTCGTGGGACCACGGCGCCAAGCCCGCCAAGGCGGTCAAGCCCTTGCCGCAACCTTGGCCCAGTTCGGGCAAGTACGCCAGCAAGGTCGCGGCGGTCAGCTCTCCCACGCCGCTCACGCTCTGATACAAGGTCCCGCGTTGGCTCAACCTCGGGTGACGCCGCACCAGTGCCTGCAAGGCCTTGTCCAGCCGCGCGATCTCCTTGTCGAGCCAGGCCACATGCCGCTCACAGGACTTCTTGTTCACTCCCTTAGGCCCCTTCTCCAGCCGATTGAGTTCCTGCACACGCTGCTGCACCAACTGCTGCCTTCGACCCACCACCCCCCGCAACTCCCGACTGGCGCTGTCCTGCTCAGACTGCCCCTCCACCTCGAACACCCCGCCGTACAGCGCCAGCACCTGCGCGTCCAACGGATCGGTCTTCGCCCCTTGTCCCAGGGCTTGCGCAAAACTCCGCACCCGCGGCGGATGCGCTACATGCACCGCCATCCCCCCCGCCCCCAAACGCTCTACTACCTGCTCCTCGTACCCCCCCGTCGCCTCACACACCACCTGCGTCACCCCCTCTGCCCGAAGCCAGTTCCGTAAAACCCTGATGCCCCCGGCCTGGTTCCCAAAGCGCCGTACCGCCCCGCCCGACACCGAGACCACCAACTCCCGCTTGCCTACATCAATCCCTGCTACTACTTTCATGCCCGCCTCCTGTTCTGCTACGATGTCGCTGTCCTCCACACTTGCTTATACGGGGCTTACCCCCCTGTATCTGTTCGGAGCGACAACTGGCATGCGGGGTGTCCTACTCCCGCCCGGTGCAGTACTGCCCCAAGGCAATGCTCACCCTATGACGAGCGACTCGCCCCGCATGCCTCCCCCCCAAATTGGCCGATCTGAGAGGAACTCTCAACATACAAATGACGATTCGGGGGGTCGTTGCCTCTCTTGGATGGTGTTTTGACACACGCTGTTCAGGGCGCCCGACCTACGTGGGAGACTCCACTCCGAACCCCGGCGTCCGCCCCTCCAGCAGCGTCCCCAGCTCCTCCGCCCGGAACTGGAGCCCCATGTAGAAAGGCCCGAACAGGCCATAGAGTGCGCTGGCCTCGTCGAAGCGCATCTCGTAAATCAGCTTCTTGAACACCACGGGATCGTCGGCGAAGAGGTCGACGCCCCACTCCCAGTCGTCGAAGCCGATGGAGCCGGAGATGATCTGCGTCACCCGGCCGGCGTAGCCCCGGCCGATGAAGCCGTGGTCCTGCATCATGCGCTGGCGCTCGGCGAACGGGGCGTCGTACCAGTTCTTCTCCTCGCCCCGTTTCTTGTCCATGGGATAGAAGCAGACGTAGCGCCGGGCCGGTATGTCGGGCCGGAGCCGGCCTTCCATGGTCTTGCGGGCCTGAACCAGATAGGCCTCCACCTGCTCTTTCCACTCCAGGGTGTTGGGGGCGATGCCCTTCTCGCCCAGGGAACGGTAGAGCTGGCCCGAGGCGCTGTAGAGCCCCAGCTCCACGACCGAGAGATAGGATGTGGTGGGCTCCAGGAAAGGCGCCAGCTTGAGTTGCGCCAGCGCCAGCTCGGCCTCGTTCAGGGCGTCGAACGAGTCGCGGAAATGGATGAGCATCAGGTCGCCCTTGTGGCCCAACAACGACATGAGGCCGCTGCGGCCTTCGGGGGTGTGTTCCATGGACTTCAGGGCCGATACCGCCTCGTCGACGGCTCTCTGACGCGGCGCCGCGGCGAGAGCGTTCCATTCGGCCCACCGGATCCGGAACATCTGATGCAGGATGCTCCAGCCCTCGAGGGTCAAAGGGACGGGGAAAAGATGGGGCTCGCCGGTGGGGTTTCTGCTGCTCTTCGGATCGTCGTCGGACACGATCTCTCCAATTAACTTCCTCCAGCGATCATTTTCAAGTTGCGAGCGTTTCCACACCGCAGGAGCCCGCGGTCGAGCCGGACTCGCCAGCATGTTGACAGTTGTGTGTCACATTTCTGACGCCCACAAACTGTGGGGAAACAGCATGTCGGGTCATTGAAGTGGCGCAGAAGACCCGTCATCCATTGTCAATTCGCTGACAGCTTCCGCGCCGGTTCGCCGTCATCCTCCACCCTTTCCTCCACCCTTTCTTCATGTGGCGCGATAAATTCAACCGGAAATTCATTGCCAGAAGGCAATGGCCCTACTGTTGCTTATTATAAATATATTACGGTCAGTAAACAAACAAACTTCAGGAGGTATGAATGGGCCAGTTGAAAAATCGTTCAATGGATGAACCGGATTGCGAGACCTTTGGCTCCATGATCGGGAAGAGCGAGGCCATGCGGAACGTCTTCGAGCTCACGCTCAGGATTGCCGCAAGCGACTCGACCGTCCTCATAACAGGCGAAAGCGGTACAGGGAAAGAACTCATCGCACGGTCCATTCATGACCGCAGCCGGCGTGCAGAGCATCCATTCGTTGCCGTGAACTGTGGAGCGATACCCGAGGACCTCCTCGAGAACGAGCTGTTCGGGCACGTCAGGGGAGCGTTCACCGGGGCACAACAGTTCCGTTCGGGACGGTTCATGACCGCCAAGGAAGGGACCATATTTCTGGATGAAATCGGTGAGACAACCCCCAAGTTGCAGGCAAAATTGCTGCGGGTGCTCCAGGAGCGCGAATTCAACCCGTTGGGAAGCGATGTCGCCACCCACACCAAAGCCCGCTTCATCGCTGCCACCAATCGCGATCTGCGGGAGGCGATACCTGCCGGCCAGTTTCGTGAGGACCTCTACTACCGTCTCGCCATCCTCGCCCTGGAGTTGCCCCCGCTACGGGCGCGGCGGGACGACATCCCTCCTCTGATAGAGCATTTCCTGGAACGCTTGAGCGGAGACACTCGACGCACCATCGATGAAGCTGCCATGAAACGACTGCAGGCCTATGACTGGCCCGGCAACGTAAGGGAAATTGAAAACCTTGTCGAGCGCATGGTGACGCTTACCGATCACCAAGAGTTTCACGTGGACGACCTGCCGGAGTTCGCAGGCCACATGAGGCCAGACTCTCGTCACACTCATCTGAACGAGTCCACGCTGCCTGGCGATGGTATCGACATCGACCGGTGTATCCAGCGCTTCCAGCGCCAGATGATGGTCCAGGCGCTGGAGCGCGCCCATGGGAACAAGACAGCGGCCGCCAGCCTGCTGGGCTTGAACCGCACCACGTTCATCGAACGGATGCGGCGCCACGGGCTGGGCTCGCTCGTGCCGCGCCGCCTGGTAATACCCAACGGCCACGATGGCGACGAACACGTACCGCAGCGTGGATAGTACGACCTAGTACGACCGGTCTCTCAAGAAGGGACGTCGGACCCTGTTGCGCTCGGCCCCCTGGGCCGTTATTTTTAAACTTATGGACTGGACACGTCGCTTCGCCGGTTTAATGCTGGTCACCCTGCTTCCCGCCGTTGCCGGCGGAGCATCGGCGCCCAAGGGCATGGTGGAAGTCCGGGAGGAGATCCTGGACAACGGCCTCAAGGTGCTGTTGCTGGAGAATCACAGGAGCCCTGCGGTCACCTTCCAGGTCTGGTACCGGGTGGGGTCCCGGAACGAGGTGGACGGCAAGTCGGGCATCGCGCACTTCCTGGAGCACATGCTGTTCAAGGGGACCGACAAGGTGGCGCCCGAGGAATACTCCCGCATCATCCGGAAGCACGGCGGGCGCTCCAACGCGTTCACTTCCCACGACGCCACCGTCTACCACGCCACCATGAGCCGGGACACCATCGGCACGGCCATCGAGCTGGAAGCCGACCGCATGGTGAACACGCGCTTCGAGGAGGCCTACTTCACGCCTGAGAAGAAGGTGGTGCAGGAAGAACGGCGCATGCGGACGGACGACCGGCCGCGGGCGGCGCTGGCCGAGATCACCAACGCGGTGACCTACGCCGTGCACCCCTACCGCCGGCCCATCATCGGCTGGCCGGAGGACGTTCGCCGGATGACCCTGTCGGATCTCCAGGAATTCTACCGGACCTACTACTCGCCCAACAACGCATTCATCGTGGTGGCCGGAGACTTCGACAGCGAGGAGATCCTGACGCAGGTCCGCGAAACCTTCGGCAAGATTCCCCGGGGACCCGAGCCTCCTTCGGTGGGGCTCACGGAGCCGCCGCAGGAGGGCGAGCGGCGGGTGTCGCTCAAGAAAGAGGCCGAGCTCCCGGTGCTGATCATGAACTACCACGCGCCCGGCGTGGGCCACGAGGACAGCTATGCGCTGGACGTGCTGGAGATGGTCCTGTCCCGGGGACGCACCTCGCGGCTGTACCGGGATCTGGTCTATGACCGGCGCATCGCCCGCTACGCCTACGCCGGCTACCACCGGGTGTCCATCGACCCCACCACCTTTTCCATCGGCGCCCAGGCCATGCCGGGCAAGGAGACCGCCGAACTGGAGGCCGCCATCGAAGAAGTGATCGCCGCGGTCCGGGAAAAGGGTGTCACCAAGGCGGAGCTTGACAAGGCCAGGAACCAGGTGGCCGCGGCCTTCATCTTCGCCCAGGAGTCCAACCGCGGACAGGCCATGCGCATCGGCTTCTATGAGCTCACGGGAGGTTGGCGCCGAATGAACGAATACCTGCAAGGAATCCAGAGCGTCACCGCCGACGATGTCCACCGGGTGGCCCGGCAGTACCTCGACCCGGACCGGCGCACCGTGGGCATTCTGGTTCCCCAGGCGAGAAAACGCTCATGAAATACTGGCTGCCGCTGCTGCTGTGCCTGCTCCTGGGCCCCCACGCCGCCGCCCTCGCCGCCATGAACGCCCAACGTACGACACTACCCAACGGACTGGTGCTGGTGACATCGGAGCAGCCCGCGCTGCCCATTGTCACCGTGCGCCTGCTGGTCCGGGCCGGCTCACGCTACGATCCCGGCGGCCGGCACGGTCTGGCCAACCTCACCTCGCGGCTCCTGACCCTCGGCACCCCGACACGGGACGCCATGAGCATCAGCGGGCTCATCGAGGGCATGGGCGCCCACTTCTCGGCCGACTGCGGCCGGGAGCAGGCCACCCTGGACCTGAACATCCTCAAGAAGGACCTGGACACCGGCCTGGCCCTCATGAGCGAGGTGCTGACGGCCGCATCGTTCCCGGAGAAGGAGGTGAGCCGCACGAAGCAGTCGCTGTTGGCCTCCATCCGGGCCAAGGAAGACCGTCCCGGGGCCCTGGCGCGGGACGCGTTCCGAGCCGCGCTCTACCCCGACAGCTTCTACGGCCGCCCGGTGGAGGGCTCCGAGGACACGGTCCGGGGCCTGGACCGGAACGCCGTCGTCGACTTCCACCGGCGCTACTACCGGCCCGACCGGGCCCTTCTCGTGGTCGTGGGCGACATTACCCACGAGGAGATCAAGCAAAAGCTCACCGAGGCCCTGGCGGGCTGGAAGAAGATTGACGGCAAGACGGACGCGCCGGTGGCGCTGCAGCCGCCCAAGCGGGACGCGGTCAAGCTGGACCGGAACCTCACCCAGTCGACCATCATCATGGGACACGAGGGTCCGCTCCGGATGAATCCCGACCACTACGCCATCCGGGTGATGAACCATATCCTCGGCGGCGGCGACCTCTCTTCCCGGCTCGGGGACGGCATCCGGAACCAGCGCGGCCTGGCCTACTCCATCTACAGCTATTTCGTAGCCGGCAAGAACGCCGGACGTTTCCAGTTGGCCATGCAGACCCGCAACGAGAGTGCCCGTGAAGCCATCGACGTGGCCAAGGCCGAGATCGAACGGATCCGGCGCGACGGCGTCACCGCCGAGGAACTCCAGGATGCCAAGAGCTACCTCACCGGGAGCTTCGCGTTGGGGCTCGATACCAACGACGACGTCGCCGGCTTCCTGGGCCAGGTGGAGTATCTCGGACTCGGGCTGGACTACGTCGACCGGTACCCCGAGCTGATCCGCAAGGTCACCGCCGAGGATGTTCTCAGGGTCGCCCGCAAGTACCTGCAACCGGAGAAGCTCATCCTCGTGGTGGTCGGGAACCTCGAGAACGCCGGCCTCGAGAACTGAGGCTGTACCTCCCAGGATCGGTCCCGTGTCACAGGAGGACAAGGCTCTCCATATCATCCAGCGTCTCCGCGAGGCCGGGCACGAAGCCTACCTGGCCGGTGGATGCGTGCGCGACCGGCTTCTGGGCAGACCGCCCAAAGACTACGACATCGCCACCAGCGCCACCCCCCAGGCGGTACAGAGCATCTTTCCCAACACCGTTCCCATCGGATCGAAGTTCGGCTCGGTGGTCGTGGTAATGGACGGCGATCCGTTCGAGGTCACCACCTTCCGTTGCGACGGTCCCTACGACGACGGCCGCCATCCCGTCCACATCCGTTACGGCACCCTGGAAGAGGACGTCCGGCGAAGGGACTTCACCATCAACGCGATGATGTACGACCCGGTGGATGATCGCGTCATCGACCTGGTGAACGGCCGGGAAGACCTGGGCCGGCGCCTGATCCGGGCCATCGGCGATCCGCATGAGCGGTTTGCCGAGGACCGGTTGCGGATGGTCCGGGCCGTGCGTCTGGCCTGCGGGCTCGACTTCGCCATCGACGGGCCGACGCTTCAGGCCATCCGGAGCCACGCCCCGGCCGTCACCCAGGTGGCCTGGGAGCGCATCGGCGCGGAGATCACCCGGACACTCATGGAAGGCGGCGCCCGGCGGGGGTTCGAGCTGCTGGACGAGTCCGGGCTCCTGGAGGTGATCCTGCCCGAGATCGCGGCCATGAAGGGATGCGAGCAGACCCCGGACTACCATCCCGAAGGGGACGTCTTCGTTCACACGCTGACCCTGCTCGATCACCTGGACGGCCCCACGGAGACCCTGGCCTACGGCTGCCTGCTGCACGATGTGGCCAAACCGCCGTGCCGGCAGCCGGCGGGGGAGCGGGTGACCTTCTACGGACACCCGGAACTGGGCGCGGAGATGGCCACTGATATCCTCCGGCGGCTCAAGCGCAGCCGCGCGGTGGCCGAGCGGGTCGCCTGGCTGGTGCGCTCTCACCTGCACTACACCCAGGCACCGAAAATGCGGCTGAGCACTCTGAAACGGTTTCTCGGGCAGGACGGCATCCACGAGCTGCTGGAGCTCTGCCGCATCGACGCCCTTTCATCCAACGGGGATCTGGGTTACTACGAATTCTGTCAGCAGAAGCTCGCCGAGCTGGGTGAGGAGGAAGTCAGCCCGGAACCGCTCCTGCGCGGGCGCGACCTGATCGGGCTCGGCTACGCGCCGGGGCCCGCGTTCTCGGCGATGCTGGCAGCCGTTGAAGAGGCCCAACTCGAGGGACTGCTGCGGACACGGGAACAGGCCGTGGCATGGGTTCGGGAGAGCTACCCGCCGGACCGGAACGGTTGACGGGGGTCCTGTCCCCTGCCGACGAATACCCAGTGTGGTGTCTCACAAATACGGTTATGAAGCTGCGAGGGCATTTTGGTCGTCGGCAAGGCGCGATGACTTGTAGGGGCGACCGGCGGTCGCCCCTCAGTGGCGTGCACCACGCGAGGAAGAGCAACGCAGCCGACGGCCAAAAGGACCCGCAGATTCGTAAGCGTATTTGTGAGACACCACACTAGGGCGGCGGCAGGCGCGGCCACGAGATGTAGGGGCGGGTTTCAAACCCGCCCGTGCCCGGCGTGACTGGACCTGGCCGTAACCCGGGCCCCTGCGCCCCGACACCACACGGAGGTACGGACGAATCATGAGCAAAGCGGCGAAACACCAGGTCATCGGCAAGTCCCAGCAACGGGTGGACGGCATGGTCAAGGCAACCGGCAAGGCCGTCTACGCCATGGACCTGGAGCTGCCGGGCATGCTCCACGCAAGGGTCCTGCGCAGCCCCTTTCCCCACGCGCGGCTGGTGCGCATCGACGCCACCAAGGCCGAGGCGCTGCCGGGAGTGGTCACGGTGCTCACCCGCGAGACCCTGGACGGCATGAACCCCTACTTCGGCTCGGCCTACAAGGACCAGACCGTTGTCGCCCTGGACAAGGTCCGTTACGACGGGGACCCCGTCGCCGCGGTGGTGGCCGATGACGAGGCCACCGCGGCCGAGGCGCTGGAGCTCATCGAGACGGAATACCAGGAGCTCCCGGCGGTCATCGACATCGCCGACGCCATTGCGCCGGATGCGCCGCTGGTGCACGAGCACGTGGCGGAAGCCGACGAGCTGCACGGCCACGCCTACCGCGTGCCCGACGAGTTTCGCGGCACCAACATCTGTTACGCCTACGACTACGCCCGTGGCGACGTGGACAAGGGGTTCGCCGAGGCCGACGAGATCTTCGAGGACACCTTCACTTTCCCCCAGATCCAGCACTACCCGCTGGAGCCCCACATCACCATCGCCCGGGTGGAGGACGGACACGTGACCCTGTGGGCCTCGACCCAGGACCCGTTCACGCTCCAGCGCCACATCGCCGAGTTCTTCTCCATCGCCATCAACAAGGTACGGGTCATCGTGCCCCACGTGGGCGGCGCCTACGGCGGCAAGCTCTCGGTGAAGAACGAGCCTCTGGTGGCGGCGCTGGCATGGAAGACCGGCCGGACGGTGAAGATCACCCACACGTCGGAGGATACCTTCCGCACCATCACCCGGCATCCCTCGCGGTTCCGCATCAAGACCGGCGTCACCCGGGACGGGCGGCTGGTGGCGCGGGAGTGCGAGGTCTACATGGGCACCGGGGCCTACGCGGACTACGGGCCGCGTGTGTCCCAGAAGGCCGGCTACCGGGCGCCGGGGCCGTACCGCATCCCCAACGTCAAGGTCGACGCCTACACGGTCTACACCAACGCCGTGCCCGCCGGAGCGTTCCGGGGCTTCGGCACGCTCCAGGTCACCTGGGCCTACGAGTCCCAGATGGACATGATCGCCCGCAAGCTCGGCATCGATCCCGTGGAGTTCCGGGTCCAGAATCTGTTGAAGAAGGGCGACGCCTTCACCAAGGGCGACACCCCCGTGGACTGCGATCTCGAGACGGGTCTGCGGCGCACGGCCAAGGCCCTGGGCTGGGGCAAAAAGAAGGGCCCTAACCGCGGCATGGGTCTGGCCTGCTGCATGAAGGACGGCGGCGGCACCTACAAGGTGGCGTCGGCGGCCATCAAGCTCAACTCCGACGGCAGCGCGGTGCTGTTCGCCGGCACGGTGGAGATCGGCCAGGGGTGCCGCACCGCCCTGGCCCAGGTGGCGGCCGAGGAGCTATCCCTGCCCTACGAGGCCGTGACCGTAGCCCAGCTCGACACCGACTCCACCCCCTACGACGCGGCCACCAACGCCAGCAGCTCCATGGTCATCATGGGCCTCTGCGTGGAGCGGGCGGCGGCGGAGTTGAAAAAGCAGTTGCGCCAAGCCGCGGCCAAGCTGTTCAAGTGCAAGGCCGACAAGATCACGTTCAAGAACGGCCACGTAAGCGCCGGCAAAGGCAAGCGCCTGAGCTATGAACAGGTGCTCAACCGCAAGTTCGGCGCCAAGGGCGGCGAGCTGCTGGCCAAGGGCACCTACCAGGACGTTCACAGCAAGAAGGCCGTCCTGGGATCGCCCACGACTTTCTGGGAGACGAGTTGGGGCGGCGCCGAAGTGGAAGTGGACCCGGATACCGGCGTGGTCAAGCTCCTGAAGTACATCTCCACCGCGGACGTGGGCAAGGCCATCCACCCGCTTCAATGCGAAGGCCAGGACGAGGGCGCGGTAATGTTCGCCATCGGCCACTCCCTCATGGAGGAAATGCAGTACGACAACGGCCACCTGCTCAACCCGAACCTCATCGACTACCGCCTGCCGTCGTTCACCGACATCCCCGGAACCTTCAAGACCATCCTGATCGAGGACGGCAACGGCCCGGGCCCCTACGGCGCCAAGGGCTTGGGCGAAGGCGGGCTCATGCCCGTGGCCCCCGCCATCGGCAACGCCATCGAAGACGCCGTCGGCGTGCGCATGCGAGAGCTTCCCGTCACCCCGGAGAGGATGTGGCGGGCGATGCGGGAGAACGGGTAGCGGCAGGAAGCGAGGGATCGTTCACGAGTTTGGTTGCGCGGAGACGACAATGTTCAAGCGCCTTTATGTGGATAACTACAAATGCCTGGTTAACTTCGACTTGGCATTCCAGGACCTGACTTTGCTGCTCGGCCCGAACGGCACCGGCAAAACGTCCGTACTGGATATCATTTACGCACTCCGCCTGCTCTTGTGGGGCACACACAGGATCGCCGAGCCCGAAATATTTCCCTCACGCACCCTCACAGCCTGGCAAACCAGGACGCTTCAGATCTTTGAGGTCGAGGCGGAACTCCCCGGCGGCACCGTGGTCTACAAGCTACAGATTGAGCACGACACGAAAAATCATCAGTCGCATATTTCCAACGAATCCCTCTGGGATGCCGACGGGCGGCCGTTGTTCGAATTCAAAGGGGGCGAGGTGCATCTCTATCGGGACGACAACTCGTCAGGCCCCGTTTTCCCCGCGAATCGGACAGAATCCGCATTGGCCCGAGTCGCCCCGGGTCCCGAGAACACCAGACTGACCCAATTTCTCGAGTTCATGCGCAATGTGCTGGTTTGCGGGCTAAATCCGGCCGGTTTCGAGCCCGAGACCGAAAGGCCTCACGTCTTGCTGACCAGGGACGCGCATAACTTCAGTTCGTGGTATCGGCATCTCCAACTGGAACAGCCCGGCCAGGTGGAACAATTCAGAAAGGCGCTGGAAGACGTTATCGAGGGGTTCAGTGGAATACGCCTGCAAAAGGTCGGTCGGGATACCCGCGCGTTCACCTTGGACTTCGACGAGAACGGCAAGAGATACGAGCTGGGACTGGACGAAATTTCGGACGGCCAGCGCGCCCTGGTGGCGCTTTATTCCCTGGTTCATCTTTCTGCCGGACTGGACTACACGCTCTTCCTGGACGAGCCGGAGAACTATGTAGCGCTGCCGGAGATTGAACCTTGGCTGGCCGAACTCTCCGACCGTTGTGGTGACGCCATACCACAGGCGGTCATCTGTTCACATCACCCGGAACTAATTGACTACTTGGGATTGTCCTCTGGCATATTACTCTCTCGCGAACCATCGGGTGTTACGAGGGCAAAAAGGATCGATGACTTGTCCTTGACAACAGAAGGGGGTCTGAAGTTGTCGGAGATCGTGGCTCGTGGGTGGGACCGGTGAAACGGCAAGTCCAACTCGTCATGCTCTGTGAAGATCAGCAGCAGGAAACCTTCTTGAGACGTTTCTTCACATCCATGGGCTGGAAGCCGCGCCAACTAACATTCAAGCATTCACCGCTTGGCAAGGGTTCGGCTGAACAATTCGTCCGTCAGGAATTCCCGAAGGAGATCGAGGCATATCGCAGGAACAGGAACCGAAAAGGCTGCGAGCTTGTGGCCATGCTTGATGGCGACGTCGCCGGCGTGGATGCTCGTTTGAAGGCGCTCGACGAAGCATGCGACCAAGCATCGGTAGCACCAAGGACCCCGGTCGATCACGTCGCCGTTTTCGTCCCGACGTGGAACATCGAGACTTGGCTGGCCTATCTGAACGGCGAAACCGTAGACGAAACCAGAAAGGACTATCCCCGGCTCGAACGTCCGCGAGATTGCCGCTCTCAGGTCGGTTCACTTGTGAAGATGTGCCAGGAAGGACGACTACGCGAACCCGCGCCCTCGTCGCTGAGGTCCGCCTGTCAAGAATTTCGGACGCGTATTGCACGGCCGGCTTGAACAGGTGACGAAGTCATGACTACCAAAGTCGGTGAACCACATTCGCAGCCAAAACCGTCCCGGGAACGTGTCGAGAAACGAACACCCGGTGGGCTGGAAGGAAAGATCTGGATGTCGCCGGATTTCGACGAACCCGACGAAGGGCTCATGGACCTTATCGAGAACTCAAAGATCTTCCCTGACGATGGTCAGGCATCCAAACAATGACCGCGTAGGGATCCCGGGTATCAATCCTCGATCTTCGACGTCAGTGCCTTGGGGCCGGCGCCGTGCCGCGCATAGGAGCCCAGCGGCAGGGTGTGGACCTTGAAGCCTTCCTGCTCCAGCCGGGTGGCCGTAGACTCACAGCCTTCTGGCAGAATCACGTTTCCATCCGCCACAAGAGCGTTGCAGCCGAGACGGCGGGCGTCGTCCGGCTCTAGGGGTTGGAGCCCCGGCATGTGGGCCTTGAGCATTTGACGGGCGTCGGTGTGGAAGGCTTGAGGATGGTACAGCGCCCTACCGTTCCCCAGCGGGCACAGGCAAGTGTCCAGGGACCAGGCCCAGCCGTTGGACAGGCGCAGTGAAAGGACCTCCTGACCGAGGATCTCGGCAAGCGCCTCGTGAGCGGCCAAGTTTTCTCGAGATCGATACCCTGCGAACAGCGTTCCCTCCGCCACCACCAGATCGCGCTCGCCGTCAAAACAGCAGCCTTCCGGCAGCGCCGGCATGGCGTAGCCCCGGACGAGAAAGAAATTGGCCCACGCTTCGCGTTCCAGTCGTCTCGAAGGGTCTCGGAAACGGCTCGCGATGAACGAGTCCTCCCAGACCAAACCCCCGCTCGCCGCCAGCACGAGCCAAGGCATGTCGGGCCTCGGTTCCAGCAGGTCCACCTGCACGTCCAACTCTTCGCGCAGGAGCCGATAGAGGCCGCGCCACTCTGCCATGACCACGGACGCGTCCTCCCCGGGCGCGAGCTCGTAATGGAGCGGCGGGCACATCAGCACTTTCATGGGGCTCTCCCCTGCCCTATTCCTCGGCGGCCGTCCCCGGGAACAGCCCGGCCACGTTGCCACCCAGCAGCTTGCGCTTCGCGGCGGCGCTGGCCTTCACGGCCTTCACGATGGCGACCGAGTCGTCGAGCCGGTCGATGGTGGGGAAGTCGCTGCCCATAAGCACCTGATCCTCTCCTACCATGTCCATGGCGAAGCGGATCTCCGGCGGGCGCCAGAAAGGGGGCGCGGTGTCGATGAAAATCCGGTCCCGGAACTTGTCGAAGTAGCCTTGTTCCCGCTTGTCCCAGAACGAGGGGTTGAGGCGGTTCCGGAGCGCGAACCAGGCGCCCCCCAGGTGGGTGAAAACGAAGCGCAGCCTGGGGAACCTCTCCAGCGTGCCGCTCAGCATCAGCCGCACGATGTTGATGGTGTTGTCCATGGCGCGTCCGAGGTTGCGGGTGAGGTTGAACTGCTCCATGCCGTGGGGATGCGCCACTGGCAACTCCGACGACGGGTGTACGAAGATCGGAATCTCCAGGTCGGACACCAGCCGGTAGAACGGGTGGTAGCGCTTGTCGTCCAGCAGCGCGCCGCGAATGTGGGTGTTGATGCCCACGCCCCGGAAGCCGAGCTTCAGCACCGCGCGCTTGAGCTCCCGCCGGCCGCCGGCCTCCAGCGCCGGCACGTGGGCCAGCGGGATGATCCGGCCGGGAAACCGTTGGGTGACCTCGGCCATCTCGTCGTTGATGAAGCGCGCCGCGGGGACGTCGATCCAGTCCAGCCAGCAGCCCACGTGAAGCACCGCCTGTTGGACTCCCACCCGATCCATCTCCTCCACCTGCGCGGCCATGTCCGCGGTCATGGCGGGCGGGCCGAAGAGTTGCACGCCTTCCCTTCGGATGGCGAACCGGTCGGGTTGCCGCACCACGGTCTCGCCGGCCCGGATGAGGGGCTCCGGGTTTCGGTAGTGTTCTTCGGGCATCCAGTGATGATGCGCGTCGATGACGAGTGTCTTGGCCATGGCTTCTCCAGGTATTCAAAAGGACCTCGTTGGTCCTTGACTGCGCCTGTCCCGAGCCGGGCAGTGGCCTGGGCACGGGCGGGTTTGAAACCCGCCCCTACATGGGGTCCGGCCCCTTGCTTGGCGCCGTCGCCCAGAAACACCCCAACGATAGCACACTCATGGCGATGGCGGTCCAGCATGAGCTGGCGTAGCTGCCCGAAACGTCGAAGAGGTATCCCGCGAGCCACGGTCCCACACCCGCGCCGGTACCGATGCAAACCGCCAGCACGCCGATGATGGAACCGAAATGGGCGCCATGGAAAATATCGGCCGCAGCGGTCGGATAGAGGGACTGGCGCGACCCGAAACCCACGGCGAAAATTGGCGGATACAGGGCGATCAGCAGAAACCGCGGCATCCCGTCGAGAAAGAGGATAACCAGAATGCCGGCCACCAGGGCCACGGTTCCAATGGTGTACGCCCACTCCCGGCCGATACGGTCCGATAGCGTCCCCATGCCGATCATGGTGAAGATGGTGAAGAACCCGGTGAGGCTCAATACCCAGGCTCCCAACTCTCGTGAAAAACCCGCATCCACCATGGCGGCCACCTGGTGCACCAGCACCATGTGCACGGGGAGTGCGCCCAGCACGAAGGACAGCGCTAGCGCCCAGAAGCGGAAGCTGCGCAGTGCCTCCGCGAGCGTCATGCCGCCGCCGCCCCGCATCCGGAGTGAACCCGCGCTTCCCGGCGCCTCCGTCGCGCCGAAATCCGGGAGCAGTCCCAGGTCCTGCGGCCGGCGGCGCTGAAAGAACAGGTTGAGCGGCACCACCGCCGCCACCATCACGCCGGCCAGCACCAGATAGGCGTTACGCCAACCGAACCCGACGATCAGCCACTCGGTAGCCGGCACCACCAGGAAGATGCCGGCGCCTATGCCCGCGGCCGCGAGGCCCATGGCCATGCCGCGCTTGCGGACGAACCAGTTGCTGATGACCGTGGCCTGCGAGGTCATGGGCAGCGCGGCGAAGCCGAGACCCACCAGAAGTCCCATCCCCAGATAGTACTGCCAGACATTCTGGGCTATGGCGCTGACGATGAAGCCCGCGGCCATGAGGCTCGCCCCCGCGGGGAACACGACCCTGGGTCCGAGGCGGTCCAGCATCCGCCCCCACACCGGGGCGGTCAGGGTCCACGCCACCGAGCCCAGGGTCAGCGCGCCCGCCGCCAAACCGCGGCTCCAATGGAACTCCTCGATGACCGCCACGAAGAACAGCGCGAACGCGCCGCGGCACCCGAAGGCCGCCGCCACGGTCATGAACGAGATGCCCAGCACCGCCCATGGATAGACGCGGTTGAGCCGGGCCGTGGCAACGGACGTGGTGTCGGCGACTGATGTATCCAAAAGGACGGTACCCGATGTGTGACCCGGACGCCGCTGCTAAGACAGCCTGGGGATGATCTCGTCGCTCAGGTACCGGATCACCGAAGCGTAGTCCCGGCCGAGCTTGGCGAAGGAGATCTGGTGGAACCCGAGCCGCTGGGCCTCCGCCGCGAGTTCCAGGATGGGTTCCACGCAATCCGACGGAGTGCCGGCGACGAAGCAGGCGCGCGGCATGGCGTCGGTCACCAGCTCCCGCGAGGCTTGCTCGATGGTCATGCCCGAATGAAGCGCCTCCCGGATGCGGTTGACCTGCTCATAGTCGACGCCGATGCGCGCGAACTCCTCGGGGCTGTATCCCAGGGCCTGGAGGCTCACCATGTGGTGGGCCGAGTACTTCTTGGCCTCGGCCAGCGCCTCCTCCGGCTCCTCCGATATCGCGAGGTTAATCTCACAGACCTTCCGCAGCTTTTTTTCCGGGTCCACCGCTCGCGCGGCGCTGTCGGCGCCGGCCATGGCCTGCTCCAGCCGGCCGAGCTTGTGCATGGAGATGAAGTAGCCGCCCATGAGCACGCCTTCCATGGTCTCACCGGCGATGGCCAGGAACCGGGGCCCCACGCCGCCGCCGTAGAAACGCACCGGCGCCGCGGGTGGACGCACCAACTCGATGTGCCCGCGGGGATTCATGTGGAAGTACTCGCACAGCGTGGGATACTCCTCAAACCGCACCCGCTCCCCGCGAAACAGTGTCCCGAGAAAACCCACCGTCTCCCGGACCACGCGAAACGGCTTGACCATCTCCAGGTACTGCGGCACCTGGCCCTTGCTGCCCTTGGCGATACCGAGGCTGATCTCACGTCCGTCCGTCAGTTCCGAGATAGCCAGCACCGCGTCGGCCACGTCGATGGGATTACGGAAGTAGGGCACCAGGATGGCAGTGCCGACCTTCAGGGGGGCGCGGGCGGCGATGGCCGTGGCCACGCTCAGCACCTGGCGGTAGCGTAGCGAGTCGCTGAGCCAGACCTGTTTGAAGCCCCTCTCCGCGCCAAGTTCGGCCAACTCCACGAGCTCCCGCGTGGTGTAGTAGGACGCCGCCTGCAGCACGAACTGAAGCCCGAACTCCCCCGAGAATATTGCCATCCCGTCCCCCTTGTCGCTGTTCGTTTCAATTGGGGGATGTATCGGGATTCCGCTACAGCGGCAAGGCACACCGGTAGAAAATCGCTCGGCAGGCCCATTGGGAAAGGTGTTTGGAAAGACTTGTCGCAGAGATTCGTATCACCAGCCACACCCACGGCCCCGGGCCGCCATCGACCCCCTCTCCCTTTGGGAGAGGGCTGGGGTGAGGGTGCCCAAATCAACTGCCCCAGCCGGGTACGGCACGGAATGAGGCAGGCAGGGTTATTGGGGGGCCCTCACCCGGCCTTCGGCCACCCTCTCCCAGAGGGAGAGGGTTTGGGTTTGGGACGGAACGAGGCCACCCTCTCCCAGAGGGAGAGGGGTTCATATCCTAGGAGCCGGCGACGTGGCGTCCTTCCCGGAGCGCGGCGATCCGGTCTTCCATGGGGGGATGGCTGGCGAAGAGCATCCGCAGGCCGCCCTTGCGCACACCGGAGATCCCCAGCGCCGCCACCTGTTCCGGCATGTGCTCGGGCTCCACGCTCCGCTGGAGCACCTCGAGGGCGCCGATCATGTTGGCCTTGCCCGCCAGATACGCGCCGCCGGCGTCCGCCCGGTACTCGCGACGGCGCGAGAACCAATAGACCACCGTGCTGGCCAGGATGCCGAGGAGGATCTGCGTGACGATCACCGTGACGAAGTAGCCGATGCCGTAGCCGCCGCCTTCGTCGTCCCGGTGAAGCGCACGGTCGACGATGTATCCGATTACCCGGGAGAGGAAGATCACGAAGGTGTTGAGAACGCCCTGGATCAGGGTCAGCGTCACCATGTCGCCGTTGGCCACGTGGCTCACCTCGTGGCCGAGCACGGCCGAGGCCTGGTCCGCGTTCATGGCCCGCAACAGCCCGGTGCTCACCGCCACCAACGAATTGTTGCGGCTCGGGCCCGTGGCAAAGGCGTTGGGCTCGGGGGAATCGTAGATCGCCACCTCGGGCGTGGCGATGTTCGCCGCCTGAGCGTGTTTGTGCACGGTATTGAGGAGCCATCTCTCGGTGTCGTTCCGGGGCTCCTCGATGACCGTGGCCCCCACCGCCATCTTGGCCATCCACTTGGAGATGGCCAGCGAGATGAAGGCGCCGCCCATGCCGAAGATGAACGAGAACCCCAGCAGCGCCCCGAGGTTGAGGCCGTTCTGGTATAGCGCCCTGTCGAGGCCGAGCACGCTGACGACGATGCTCAAGACGACGAGGATGGCGATGTTGGTAAGCAAGAACAATAACACGCGTTTCATGGACCGGTTCCCTTCCGCTGGCGAGTATGAGCCCCCAAGAAAAATCTACAATGCGTGCGGCGCCGAATCAATTTCGCCGGGCACCCCACACCTCCGAAAATTTAATCATCCGTGCCGCAGTGTAAAGAGGTCTTTCCGCGTCGCCTATTCGATATCCCGCACCGTGGGCAGCCGCACCATGCCATAGAAGCCCATCACCGCCACCAGGAACCCGCCCAGGGCCACGGCCACGGGCGCTCCGGCGTACTCGGCCACGGCTCCCGCAACCGCACCGCCCAGCGGCATGAGATCCCAGGTGAGGCCGAACAGCCCCAGCACCCGGCCGCGGAGCTCGTTGGGAAGGTTCAGTTGCAGGATCGTGTTGATGGAGGTCAGGTAGATCTGGTTGAACAGCCCGAGAAAGAAGATCAGTCCCAGGGACAAGGGAAACGACGACGAGTACGCAAACAGCATGAGCAGCGTCCCGAAAGTCGCCGCCCCCACCAGCACCTGCCACCCCCTGCGCCCGGCCTGGGCCAGATAGGCCACCGTCAACGTGCCCAGCAGCGCGCCCACGCCGGAGGACGACTGGAGCAGCCCGAACCCGCGGGAGTCCACCCGCAGGATATCCCGGGCGAATACCGGCATCAGGATCACGAAAGACATGCCGAAGACGCTGTTGAAGCACGTGAGGCCCAGCAGACTGTAGAAGAGCTGGTTCCGGCGGACGAAGTCGAGCCCGGCGAGGATGTTGCGCCACATGCCGCCCTGCGGCTGCCCGACGATGGGGCGGGTCCGGATAAACGCCCACAGAGCCACCGCCACCGCCGAGCTCACGAAACAGGCGATAAAGGTATGCCCCACCCCGAACCAGTGAATCAGCAAGCCGGCAAGCCCGGGGCCCACGAGACGGCACGCCTGCCACACCGAGCTTCCCAGGGCAACCGCGTTGGCGATCTCCTCCCGCGGCACCATCTCGGGCAGCAGCGCGTACCGGCTGGGCCGATCGAAGGAACGCAGCAAACCCGAGTTGAACGCAAACACGAGCACGTGCCAGAAGGCGATGCGCTCGGTAAGGACCAGCAACCCCAGCACGAGGTACGCCAGGGCCAGCAAGGACTGGGTCAGCACCATGATGCGCCGCTTGTCGGCCCGGTCCGCGATGGCCCCGCCCACGAGCACCAGGGAAACCCGCGGCACGGCGTAGGCGATCCCGGCCACCCCCAGCATCAGGGGCGAATCCGTCAGCAGGAACACCAGCCACGCCTGGGCCGCCAGCTCCATGTTGAGCGCCAGCACCGAGGAGAGCTGCCCCAGCCAGTAATAGCGGTAGTTCCTGTGGCGCAGGCCGGCGAACAGTCGGCGAAGCATGGATTCGGATTGCATGGGCGGTCTTTGTTTCCAGGGGCCATTTGGGTATAGAACTCGATGGGCTCGCCGTCCACCGCGGGCCGCTCGATGGAGAAGAATCGATGAAGGTGAGCATTTTTACCGAAGTGCAGTGCCCCTCGGGGAGCGTGCCCGGGGAATTGCTGAATCAATGCCTCGACCAGGCCGAGCTGGCCGACAAACTGGGCTACCACGGCTACTGGGTAGCCGAGATTCACTTCACCCCCAGCTTCTCTCTCTTGTCCGCCCCCTACGTGGTGCTGGGGGCCGCCACCCAGCGGACCCGCAACCTGCGCCTCGGGGTCGCGGTCAACACCCTCCCCGTCCATCACCCCATGCAGCTTGCCGAGCAGGCCGCCACCCTGGACGTGCTCAGCAACGGAAGGATGTGCTTCGCCGCCGGCGGCGGGCATCCCCACACCCGGGCCTACGAGTGCTTCGGCGTAGAGCACGAGCACGTGCGGGACATCATGGCGGAGAGCATCGAGGTGATCCGGCTGGCGTGGACCGAGGAGGCCGTGGACTACCAGGGGCGGTTCTTCCAGATCCCGAACATCGTCGCCAACCCCAAGCCCGTGCAGCAGCCCCATCCGCCCATCTACACCGCCGCGAGCTCCCTCGACGGCGTGAACTTCGCCGCGCGCATGGGACTGAATCTCTTCATCCCCGTGCACGTGCGGACCGCGGAAGAGTTGCGCGAATTCGCCGCCACCTACTGGGAGGCCCTGGCGGTCCACGGCCACGACCCGGCAGAGCACGAGCTCGGCCTGCTCCTGCCCATGCACGTGGGCGGCACCGCGGACGGGGCCCGGGCCAGATCCGCGGCCGGCGTCATGAGCTACTACGACGTGATCCGGGAAACCCGCGAGACCTACGCCCAATGGCTCATATCCCAGGGACGGCCGCTGCCCGAACGGCTGCGCAAGAACGCGGCGGACGGGCTGACCTTCGACCGGGTGTGCAGCGAGTTCGCCGCCATCGGCACCGCGGATCAGGTAGTGGACAGGGTCGCCGACCTGGCCCGTGACACCAGCGCGGGACATGTGCTGGCGTGGATGAACATCGGCAGCGTTTCCCACGACCACATCAAGGAGTCCATGCAGCGCTTCGCCGAGGACGCCCTGCCGGCGGTGCGGGGGATCTAGTGGCGTCCTTCGACTTCGCTTCGCTACGCCTGTCCTGAGCTTGTCGAAGGGCTCAGGACGAACGGCTATGGGAAACCTATCCCCGTTCGTCCTGAGCGTAGCGAAGCGAAGTCGAAGGACGCTGCTTCAATTGCTCTGTATCTCCCTAGCACCCTATCCACCTTCAATCCCGCCTTCTTCCCGCGCCGGGCCCTCCGGGGGCCGCAGGACACGCCCGAGACGACCTACCACCAGCACCATGAAGCCGGCGGTGACGGACACGGTGGCGATCAACAACGCGATGCCCGCCTGTGTGGCGTGGAAGGTGTTTTGCGTCGCCAGGGCCGCCGACGCGGCGTAGGCGCCGTAGCCGGCTGCCACGGCGCCCCAGGCGAACAGCACCACTGCCGCGAATACCACCATTCAACCGAACCTCACATATGGCTATTCGCAAGTCAATTGCCGTATGTGGACCCGGCCGCGCAAAGTTGCTAGGTTTGCGTTTTTCGTGTTTGCGATGACGTGCGTGGGGCTCAGCCAGCGGCCCCCGGCGCCCTTGCACTCTGATTGCAGGAAAGGCCAGAGTCAGCCATGAGCCAGGACAGCCCGTCACCCGAAACCCCGCACGACATCGATCCGATCCGCTACGAGATGTTCCTCCACCGTCTCTGGGCCATAGGCGAGGAGGGCCGGATGACGCTGCAGCGCGTCACCGCCTCCCCCATCGTCGCCCAGGGCGGGGAGTGCATGAGCTCGTTCTACAACGCCGGCGGCACGATGGTGCTGGCCTGCTCCGGGCACCTGCGTTTCGCCCATGCGACATCGGACGCCATCAAGAATCTCATCGAATGCTTCGAAGAGTCGCCGGGATTTTTCGACGGCGACCAGTTCTTCTTCAACGACCCCTACGTGGCGGGTGCGCACACCTATGACATGATGATCATCAAGCCGATCTTCCACGACGGCGGGCTCATCGGCTGGGTGGCCACCAGCACCCATACCGCTGACACCGGCGGCATGCTGCGGGGGGCGGCTACCGAGATCTTCCACGAGGGCATCCGGATCATGGGCCTCAAGGTGGTGGAGCGCGATATCTTTCGCGAGGACGTGTTCAAGTCCCTCACCGAGCAGTGCCGGGACCCGCAGTACGTGGGCCTGGACCTCAAGGCCATGATCGCCGGCAACAACGTGTGCGCCAGGCGCTATCTCGGCCTGGTGGACAAGTTCGGCCTGGAGTTCGTTCAGGCCGCGGGCGCGCGGATCATCAGCGACACCGAGGCAGCGGCCCGGGCCAAGCTCAGATCCCTGCCGGACGGCCGCTGGACCGGACGCACCTACTTCACCTCGCTGGATACCAAGACCCGCAAGGCCATACCGCTCCAGATCCTCTGCACGCTCACCAAGAAGGACGACCACCTGACGCTGGACGTCACCGGCACGAGCCCGCAGACCAACAGTGACGTCAACTCGACCTTTCCCAGCACGAGAGCCCTGATCGGCGTCGCCATCACCAACACGCTCTTCTGGGACGTGCCCTGGAGCGACGGCAAGTTCGCGCCGATGGAACTGGTGGTTCCGGAAGGCTCGGTGCTGAACTGCCGGTTCCCGGCGGCCTGCGCCGCGGCCCCGGTGGTGGGCGGCATCCTGGTGGCGGCCGTGTGCGAGGCCGCCGGAAAGATGCTGTTCGCCGCGGGCCGGTACGAGGACGTGCCGGCGTCGTGGTACTCCATCTGGAACGAAGGCGGCCCCGGCTACATACCCGCCGGCCACAACCGTGAAGGGGTGCGCACGGCCATGGGCATCTACGACATCCACGGTAGCGGCCTGGGGGCATCGCCGTTGCGGGACGGCGTCAATTCCGGCGGCCACATGAATATCCCGTCCGGGGGTATCAGCGACGTCGAGCGCACCGAGATGCAGTACCCGATGCTGTACTTTTCGCGCAATCACAACACCGACGGCCCCGGCTTCGGCAAATATCGCGGCGGCGCGGGCACCTATCGGATATTCATGGTCTACGGTTCGCAGGACTTCTCCGTGGACTTCAAGCCCTACGGCTGGATCCCCCAGGGGGCCTACGGACTGTTCGGCGGGCATCCCGCGGGACCCGGCGGCATCCGCGCCATCTTCCTTACGGACGGCGACGTCAACCAACGCCTGACCGGCGGCCACTACCCCGCCGAGCTCGACGACATCGAGGCCGAGGACTGGGGCAAGGCGCTGGTGCCCGAGGGCGCGCCGGGACGCGTGTCGCTGCCGGAGTTCACCCTCCTGAGCGACTATGTCCCCAGCGGCGGCGGCTACGGCGATCCGCTGGACCGGGACCCGGCCGCGGTGGCGCGGGACGTCCGGGTGGGCGTGTCCACGGCAGAAACCGCGCGGCGGATCTACGGCGTGGTGCTGCGCGGGGAAAGCGGCGAGGCCGACGCGGCCGAGACCGAGGCGCTACGGCGCGCGATGCGGACGGCGCGGCTCGAACAGGCCACGCCGGTGACCCCGGGCCTGGAGCGGAATGGAAAAGCCGCCGATTGGCAACCGCTGGTGCGTATCCACGAAACCCTTGAGGTAGGGCACAACGGCAACGGGAAGCAGATCCGCTGCATGCGCTGCGGCTTTCTTTTCGGCAGTCCCGACGAAAACTACAAGAAGCGCTGTCTCAAACGCGTGGTCGAGCTGGACGAGATCGGCGGCCAGCGGCCGGCGTCCGGTGACCCCTATCTGGGAAGGTACCACGAATACATCTGTCCCGGCTGCGCCACCCTGCTCCAGGTGGATCTCTACTGCCCGGAGCTCGGCGGCGAGGAAGACCTCTGGGACATCCACATCGAGGCTTGACACCATGGCGGGAACACTCGAAGGCATCAAGATTCTGGAGCTGTCCAGCTTCGTGACGGGGCCGTTCGCCTCCATGCTCATGGCGGACCTGGGCGCGGAGGTCATCAAGGTCGAAGACCGGGAAAAGGGCGATCCGTTTCGCGGTTGGGGCGAGCGGCTCTACTCGGCCACCTTTTGCAGCCTGAACCGGAACAAGAAGAGCATCACGCTGGACATCCGTAGCGAGGAGGGCCGGGACATCTGCCGCCGGCTGGCGGCCGAGTCCGACGTGCTCATCGAGAACCACCGCCCGGGCGTCATGGCCCGCCGAGGCTTGGACTACGACACGATTCGCGCCTTGAACCCCAGGATCGTCTACTGCTCCATTTCTGGCTTCGGCCAGGAAGGACCCTATCGTGACCGGCCCGGGTTCGATACCGTCGGCCAGGGGATGAGCGGGTTACTGAGCCTGCTCACGGATCCCGACCAACCCAAGGGCATGGGCATCTCCCTTTCCGACCACCTCACCGGGGTCTACGCCTGCTACGGCGTGCTGGCGGCGCTGGTGAACCGGATGATGACCGGAGAGGGACAGATCATCGAAACGTCCCTGTTGCGCGCGTCGGTATCGTTTACCGCGGAAAACTGCGCCCGCTACTTCGAAACCGGCGTGGTTCCCAGCAGGGCCGACCGCACACACACCGCCGGGGTCTTTGCATTCGTGGACCGGGACGGCAAACCCTTCGTCGTCCACCTGTCCTCACCCGACAAGTTCTGGCTCGGCCTGGTGGAAGTGGTGGGCAAACCCGAGTGGGCCAAAGACCCACGATTCACGGACAAGAAAGGCCGCACCGACCACCACGACTTCCTGGAAAAAGAGCTCCAGGCCATCTTCGGCCTCGACTCGCGCGACGTCTGGCTGCGCAAGCTCGAAGAGCACGACGTACCCTCCACCCCGTTGAACAATCTCGAGGACATGTTCAACGATCCGCAGGTGCAGCAGTACGGCTTCCCCATCGAAGTGGAGCACCCGAAGATGGGCAAGGTGAAGCTGGTGGGCAGCGGCGTCAACATGAGCCGGACGCCGCCGGAGACTCCCACGCCGCCGCCCATGCTCGGGGAGAACACCGACGAAATCCTGCAAGGCCTGGGCTACGGCGCGGAAGCAATCGAGGAACTGCGGGGTCGAAAGATCATCTAGTGGAAATCGTTTGGGTCCGGGTGCTCATGACGCCCGTACGGGGGGCTTGAAAACCCGCTCCCGCCGTGTGGAAACAGGTGAATTTTCATGCCACTTTGGCGTTGCTTGTTGCCGCCCAAGTCTGATAGTTAACTTAACACTTCTTTAATATTGGCCGATGTGCGATGCGTGCCCGGACACGGATCAGAGCCACGGCGGATGCCCCGCGAAACGCCCTGAAACCACGGATGACAGGTATGATGTACGCCAAATCCCTTTGCCTTCTGGTCGCGCTATTCGTGTCCCTCGCCTCATGCGTCTCCATCGGGGAACACGAGCAACTGAACAGCGAAAAGCAACGCGTAGAGGCGGACAATTCCGTCCTCACACAAAACCTCCAGCAACGAAGCCGAGACGTCACCGCTCTCGAAGCAATAGTCGATCAGCTTTCGCAAAACGTAAGCCGATCCGAGGGAATGCTCGAACTAAGGGGACGGGAGCTCGCGGACGCCCAACGGCAGACCAGCGAGTTGACGGCGTCCCTGGCCCAGGTCAGACAGGAACTGAGCACTGTCATTGGTGAGGGACGCACCACGGTGGACCGGTACCAGCGGAGAGTCGCCGCTTTGACGGCCGAGAGGGACAGCACGCTCAGAACCGCCGATGAACTCACCGTACAGCTCGACCAAAGAACCTCCACCGTGCAGGACTTGAACGCGAGGACTCGGGAGTTGGCCAGTCTCAGAGACTCCTTGATGCAGCAGAGCGCGCTTCTGACCACTGCCAAAACCGCGTTGGAGGACAACTTCGCCACGCTTGAGGGCAAGCGGGACGAACTGAGAGTACAAGTGGAAGGGCTGGCCGCCCAGGTCGCGCGGCAGGATAACGCCATCGGAGAGATGAGCACCGAAACCGCTCGGCTGAACGCGCTCAGGCAGTCCCTGGAGGCCGAAGTCGCCACCCAGAAAACGTCTCTGGCTCAATTGGAGCAGCAACTGTCACTGGTGACACGCTCCTTGGACCAAACCCGCGCCGAAAAGGAAAAGACCCTCGCCGACATGGCTGCCGGGGAGGAGCAAGCCGCCCGGAAGCTCACATCCCTCACCGCCGCCCATGGGCAGGCCGTCCAACAACTCCGGCAACAACTGGATCAAACCGCCCACTCCCTGGAACAAACCCGAACCGAGAAAGAAAAGACCCTAGCCGATCTGGCTGCCGGGGAGGAGCAAGCCGCCCGGAAGCTCACATCCCTCACCGCCGCCCATGAGCAGGCCGTCCAACAGCTCCGGCAACAACTGGATCAAACCGCCCACTCCCTGGAACAAACCCGAACCGAGAAGGAAAAGACCCTCGCCGACATGGCCGCCGGGGAGGAGCAAGCCGCCCGGAAGCTCACATCCCTCACCGCCGCCCATGAGCAGGCCGTCCAACAGCTCCGGCAACGACTGGATCAAACCGCCCACTCCCTGGAACAAACCCGCGCCGAAAAGGAAAAGACCCTCGCCGACATGGCCGCCGGGGAGGAGCAAGCCGCCCGGAAGCTCACATCCCTCACCGCCGCCCATGAGCAGGCCGTCCAACAGCTCCGGCAACAACTGGATCGAACCACCCACTCCCTGGAACAAACCCGAACCGAGAAAGAAAAGACCCTCGCCGATCTGGCCACTAAAGAGCAGGATGCCGCTCAGAGACTCGCATCCCTCACCGCCGCCCATGAGCAGGCCGTCCAACAGCTCCGGCAACGACTGGATCAAACCACCCACTCCCTGGAACAAACCCGAACCGAGAAAGAAAAGACCCTCGCCGACTTGGCCGCTAAAGAGCAGGATGCCGCTCAGAGACTTGCATCCCTCACCACCGCCCATGAGCAGGTCGTCCAACAACTCCGGCAACAACTGGATCAAACCGCCCACTCCCTGGAACAAACCCGCGCCGAAAAGGAAAAGACCCGCGCCGACATGGCCGCCGGGGAGGAGCAAGCCGCCCGGAAGCTCACATCCCTCAGCGCCACCCATGAGCAGGCCGTCCAACAACTCCGGCAACAACTGGATCGAACCACCCGCTCCCTGGAACAAACCCGCGTCGAGAAAGAAACGACCCTGGCCGACTTGGCCGCTAAAGAGCAGGATGCCGCTCGAAAACTTGCATCCCTCAGCGCCACCCATGAGCAGGCCGTCCAACAACTCCGGCAACAACTGGACCAAACCACGCGCTCCCTGGAACAGACCCGAACCGAGAAAGAAACGACCCTGGCCGACTTGGCCGCTAAAGAGCAGGATGCCGCTCAGAGACTTGCATCCCTCACCACCGCCCATGAGCAGGCCGTCCAACAACTCCGGCAACGACTGGACCAAACCACGCGCTCTCTGGAACAGACCCGAACCGAGAAAGAAACGACCCTGGCCGACTTGGCCACTAAAGAGCAGGATGCCGCTCGAAAACTTGCATCCCTCACCGCCACCCATGAGCAGGCCGTCCAACAACTCCGGCAACGACTGGACCAAACCACGCGCTCCCTGGAACAGACCCGAACCGAGAAAGAAAAGGCCTTGGCCGACCTGGCCACCAAAGAACAGGATGCCGCTCGGAGACTTGCATCCCTTACTGCCGCCTATGAGCAGGCCGTCCAACAGTTACAGCAAGAACTGGATCAAACCAAAGGCTCCCTCGAACAGGCCCGCGCCGCAAACGAACAGGCCCTGGGCGACCTGGCCGCCAGAGAAAAGCAAACCACGCAAGGCCTGACTTCCCTCACCGCCACCCATGAGCAGGCCGTCCAACAACTCCGGCAACAACTGGACCAAACCACGCGCTCTCTGGAACAGACCCGAACCGAGAAAGAAAAGGCCTTGGCCGACCTGGCCACCAAAGAACAGGATGCCGCTCGGAGACTTGCATCCCTTACTGCCGCCTATGAGCAGGCCGTCCAACAGTTACAGCAAGAACTGGATCAAACCAAAGGCTCCCTCGAACAAGCCCGCGCCGCAAACGAACAGGCCCGCGCCGCAAACGAACAGGCCCTGGGCGACCTGGCCGCCAGAGAAAAGCAAACCACGCAAGGCCTGACTTCCCTCACCGCCACCCATGAGCAGGCCGCCCAACAACTCCGGCAACAACTGGACCAAACCACGCGCTCCCTGGAACAAACCCGAACCGAGAAAGAAAAGGCATTGGCCGACCTGGCCACCAAAGAGCAGGATGCCGCTCGGAGACTTGCATCCCTTACTGCCGCCTATGAGCAGGCCGTCCAACAGTTACAGCAAGAACTGGATCAAACCAAAGGCTCCCTCGAACAAGCCCGCGCCGCAGACGAACAGGCCCGCGCCGCAAACGAACAGGCCCTGGGCGACTTGGCCGCCAGAGAAAAGCAAACCACGCAAGGCCTGACTTCCCTCACCACCGCCCTTGAGCAGGCCGTCCAAAGGCTACAGCAACGACTGGCTCAAGCCACGCGTTCTCTGGAACAAACCCGGGCTGAAAAGGACCAGGCACTCTCCGCGCTGACCGCAAACCAACGCGACCTCACAAAACAGTTGGCCGAGTTGAAGGCCGGCCATGGCCAGGCCGTCCAACAGTTACGGCAACAACTGGACCAAGCCACGCGTTCTCTGGAACAAACCCGGGCTGAAAAGGACCAGGCACTCTCCGCGCTGACCGCAAACCAACGCGACCTCATAAAGCATTTGACCGAGTTGAAGGCCGGCCATGACCAGGCCCTTCAACAGTTGCAGCAACAACTGGATCAAACCGCGGCGTCGCTGGAGAAGGTCCGGACCGAAAAGGAACAGGCCGAGGCCGAACTGGCCGTCCTCAAACAGAAGATGGCGGCGCAAGACCCGGCAGACGGTGCGGCCAACCATCAACTGGAGCAGCAAGTCGCCGATACGGAACGTTCCCTGAAGAAGGCGGAGACCCAGCGGCAACAGGCGATGGGCGCATTGACCGCGGACAAACAACGGTTGGCATTGAAAATGGCTATGTTGGCGTCCACGCATCAAACCGCCGTAGGGCAGCTTGAGAGGCGTATGGCTGAGGTGGCCCGCTCGCTGGAACAGAACCGCGCCGAACAGGATGGGGCCACGACCGACTTGGCTGCCAAGGAGCAGGAGGCCGCGGACAAACTCGCCGCCCTCACCGCCACCCACGATCAGGCCGCCGCACAATTGCGGCAACAACTGGATGAGACCAACCGCGCACTCGAACAAAACCGCGCTGAAAAGGAAAAGGCCACGGCGGAATTGGCCGCCAAAGAGCAGGATGCCGCAGACGAACTCGCCGCCCTCACGGCCGCCCACGACCAGGCCACCGCACAACTGCGGCAGCAACTGGATGAGACCAACCGCTCGCTGGAACAGAACCGCGCCGAAAAAGAACAGGCCATAGCGAACCTAGCCGCCAAGGAGCAGGAAGCCGCGGACAAACTCGCCGCCCTCACCGCCACCCACGACCAGGCCGCCGCACAATTGCGGCAGCAACTGGATGAATCCAGCGGCGCGCTCGAACGAATCCGCGCCGAAAAAGAACAGGCCATGGCGAATCTGGCCACCAAAGAGCAGGAAGCCGCGACGAAACTTGTCGCCCTCACCGCCGCCCACGACCAGGCCGCCGCACAACTGCGGCAGCAACTGGATGAATCCAGCGGCGCGCTCGAACAAACCCGCGCCGAAAAAGAACAGGCCATGGCGAACCTGGCCGCCAAAGAGCAGGAAGCCGCGACGAAACTTGCCGCCCTCACCGCCACCCACGACCAGGCCGCCGCACAATTGCGGCAGCAACTGGATGAATCCAGCGGCGCGCTCGAACAAACCCGCGCCGAAAAAGAACAGGCCATGGCGAACCTGGCCGCCAAAGAGCAGGAGGCCGCGACGAAAGTTGTCGCCCTCACCGCCGCCCACGACCAGGCCGCCGCACAGCTTCGGCAGCAACTGGATGAATCCAGCGGCGCGCTCGAACAAACCCGCGCCGAAAAAGAACAGGCCATGGCGAACCTGGCCGCCAAAGAGCAGGAGGCCTCGACGAAACTTGCCGCCCTCGCTGCCACCCACGACCAGGCCGCTGCACAGCTTCGGCAGCAACTGGATGAATCCAGCGGCGCACTCGAAAAAACCCGCGCCGAAAAAGAACAGGCCATGGCGAACCTGGCCGCCAAAGAGCAGGAGGCCTCGACGAAACTTGCCGCCCTCGCTGCCACCCACGACCAGGCCGCCGCACAGCTTCGGCAGCAACTGGATGAAACCGGCGGCGCGCTCGAACAAAACCGTACCGAAAGGGATCAGGTGGTGGCGGCCCTGGACGCCGACAAGCAGGAACTCGCGGCCGAGCGTGACGCGCTCAAGCAGCAGATCGAGGGAAAGCTCGTACTGGAGCCCTACTGGCAGTGGATCTTCGGCGCGGTGGTGGCCCTTGGGGCCCTGGGCTGGGTCTACGGAAGGTTCCGGCGTAGCGCATAACCTGCCCGGACGCGTTCAAGCCTTGCGGCACGTCGCACCCTCTCGACCCAATGCAAGGAGGGCCGAGAGGGTGCGATCTCTCAGGCTTTGATGCCGGGCCAATCCCGCAACAGCTTTCCGTAGCCGGAAATGCTGCATGAAAACCCTACCCTCGCGAGCATGAACCAGAGCATGGCGGGATTGCTGGCCACCACCGGCCGCGAGAGGTCCCGTTCGATCCGGTCCAACACCATCAGCGGATCCAGCACCGCTCCCTGAAAGTAGATCGCCTCCACCTCCGGGTTTGCCTTGAACGCCTTTTCCGTCAGCGCATAGACGTCGTCGGGCTCGACCGTCATGGCGTCACGATAGTCGTCGAAGGCATCCGCGGGCGAGATCGCCTCGATGCCGCAGGCGGCGAGATAATCGCGGATCAGTTTGTTCATGGACTCGACGAACGGGGTCAGCAGCAGCACCTTGGGAGTCGAAAGCGACTTCAGGGCCTCGGCGCAGGACTCCAGGGCCGTGGTCACCGGCACGTCCACGGCATCCTTCAATCTCGCCAGCAGTCCCGGATTGAGCACTTCCACCGGCGCCCCGCTGACGATGACGCCCTGCCAGCCGCGCTCCCGCGCCAACCGGGCCGACGTCTCCACCACCATGTCTCCGGTGCCGGCGAGGCTGTCCAGAGACCCACGGACGATTCCCAGCCCTTCGAACTCCATCTCCACTTCCTTGGGAATGAACGCCCTGAACGGCTCGAAGTGGGGACTCGAGCTCGATATCGGTGTAACGAAGCCAATCTTGACATTTGCCGAGTCTGCCATGGTCTCCTCCTTTGAAGAAGTGATATTCCTAGTGTCGTGTCCCGCAAATTCCTGCGATAAGTTGCGCAGGATTTTTTGTTGTCGGCAAGGCGCGATGACTTGTAGGGGCGGGTTTCAAACCCGCCCGTGTGGCGGGTACCACGCGAGGAAGAGCAACGCAGCCGACGGCAAAAAAGACCAGCAAATTATTGCAGGAATTTGCGGGACACCACACTAAAATGAACGCGCGGCGATCCAACTGCCGCCGATGAACGTGCCCAGGGTGCTCCCCAGGTTCGAGAACACGACGACCAGCAGGATACGTGAGACGGCGTTCCGCCAAAGCCCCTTGGGAAAGGAGCTCACCACCTCGGGCATGGCCTCGAGGTCCGCCACGGTCGGCTTCTTGATCCAGGCCTGAACCAGTCCCGAAACCCAACCGGCGGCGATGGTGGGGTTGAGACTGGTGATGGGAGCGGCCACGAACGCCGCCAACACCGTGACCGGATGGCCCAGGGCCAGAGCCGCCCCCACGGCCGACAGCACGCCGTTCACCAGCACCCAAATGGAGATGGACTCCAGGGAGTGGGCGGCGCCGGTGCTGTAGAATCCGTACGCGATGATCGCCAGGATCAGTGAAGGCACCAGCCACTTGATGCTCCGGGACCAGAACGAACGCTCGGGCACCGTTTCGAGGGGACCGAGCGAGTGGTCCTGGTGAATCGCGCGTTCGATCCCCGGCACGTGCCCCGCGCCGACGACCGCCACGACTCTCTCCCCCGCCGCCTCCCGGATCTTCTGCGCCAGGTAGACGTCTCGCTCGTCGATGATGGCTTCCTTCACGGCCGGGAAGGCCTCGGCGAACTCGACGAGAATATCCCTCAGCCGGTCCGGCTGCTTGAGATCGTCCACCGCCTCCTTGTCGATCTCCGGCTCCACCAGTGCATTGCTGAGGAGCAGGAACAGCAGCTTCAGCTTGTTCCACACGCTGAGCCGCCGCCAGGTTCTCTTGAGCGTCACCTGGACGTCGCGGTCGGCCAGCACCAGCTCCACGTCCCGCTCATGGGCCAGTCTGATACCCTCCAGCATATCGGCTCCGGGCCGAACCCCGAGCCGATCGCCCATGCGCTTGTAGAACGCCGACATGATCAACTGGCTCAACAGGAGGACCGCCTTGCCCTCCTTGATGACCTTGAAGACATCCATCCTCTGCCACGCATCGGGCCGGGTGAACGCCTCGTACCGGGCCTGGCACAGCTCCACGCAAATGGTGTCGGGCTCCACGAGTTCGACGGTCTTGCGCACGTCGTCGATGCTCTCCAACGAAACGTGTGCCGTGCCGACGAGATAGATCTCCCGCCCCTGGGCGTGCAGGTGCGCCGTATGCGCCGGAAGGCCGGCGACGGCCGGGCCTTGTGCAGCGTCCGCGTCCACGCGTGTCAAACCTGGGCCACGGGCCCTTTGTAGGCCCGCAGCCAGCCGATGAACTGCACGATCTGATCGACCATGTAGTCGTGGTACGCCTTGCCCTTTTCGGGCGAGGCCTTGATGGAGGGGCTGAAGGAGCCGGTGGGTGCGATCCGGCGTTGTTCCGCGCTGGTCCAGGGTATGTCGATGACCTCGTGCGGCGCGGAGAAGAGGTCCCCATGGGACCACGGCGAGAAATTCTCCTCGAAGTCGACCTGCGACGTCGTCAGCTTCTCCTGCTTGATCAGGTGGGGGTATTTGTACCAGCACTCGGAGATCTCAAGCTCGCCGCTGTGATGCTCCGTGGCTTCCTTGATCTCGTTGGCGATCTTCTTGGCGATCTTCACCGGGTCGATGACCGCAAAGAAGACCTCGGGCATCTCGTACTCGCGCAGGTTCTTGGTGGCCGCCAGGAGGCCGGGAAGATTGGCGCCCTTGTGTCCGTTGATGATGAGGATCTTCCGGAACCCGTGTTTCGCCAGGCTGCGGCTCATGTCCTGGATCACCGCCATCAGGGTCTCGGTGCGGAGCGAGATGGTCCCCGGGAAACCCAGGTGATGCGGCGAATCGCCGAACCACAGCGGCGGCGTGCACAGCGTCCCGGTGGCGCGCGCCACGTCCTCCGCCAGCGCGATGGCGATGAGACAGTCCAGCCCGAGGGGCCCGGCCGGCCCGTGCTCTTCCGTGCTGCCCACCGGACAGATGATGATGTCGGAGTCTTCGAGATAGGCCCCGACGTCCTCCCAGGTCAGTTCCTGAAGCCATACCGAGGCGAGTTGCGCCGCCATTGCGTCTCCTCCAGTCAGGTAGAGGCGGGTTTCAAATCCGCCCTGTGCGAGCACGTGCGGGTTTCAAACCCGCCCCTACAATTCCCTTCCATCATTTGATGGCCAGGGGATTCGTGGGGGAACCCACCGCCCCGGTCACCGGCAGCGCGGGGCCCACGAACATGAACTCGTAACGCCCGTCCTCGGCGCAATCCTCGGCCAGCTCTTCGAGATGGAAGATCTCACCCACGGTGAGGCCCATGTTGGGAATGCTGATCCAGTGCCACGGCTGGTTGGCGTCCCGGGTCTGGTTGGGCCGGACTTCCACCCCCCAGGTGTCCGTCGCCACCGCCGCCACCTCCTTGGCATGGAGCCAATCGAGGGTCTCGAACCCGAGCCCCGGCGCGTCCCCGCCCGGATAACCGTCCCAGGACCCGGCGTCCAGCTTGGCCTTCATCTGCCCCGTCCTCACCAGCAGATAGTCGCCACGGCCCACCTCCACCTCCTGACTCTCCATGGTACGGTCGAGGTCGTCGTTGGTGACGGCGTAGCCGTCGTCCAGCCAGTCGCAGCCCTTTGCCCGGGCCACGTCCAGCAGCACGCCGCGGCCGACCATCTTGTCACGAGTCTTCTCGATGCCGTTTTTGGCCGCGCCGCCCGTGGTCACCAGGCGGCAGTCGTAGCCGTTGTACATGCGGTCTTCGTAGAAGATGTGCGCCAACCCGTCCCACTGGGTGCCGGCCTGAAGCGGCATGATGATCACGTCGTCGGCGCCCCGGATACCCCGATGGTCGAGCACACCCGAGTAGGCGTCCGTACCGGTGCGGAGCATGAGATGGATGGGATTGAAACGGCCCATGGCCGGGTAGTCGCTCTTGCCGCCTTGCGGACCCGAGGCATTGAAATCGAGGGCCAGGGAGAACACCCGGCCTCTGCGCACGAGCTGCGCGGCGGCGACGATGTCCTCGGAAGTCGTGAAGTTGAGGGTACCGATCTCGTCATTCTCGCCCCACCGGCCCCAGTTGCGAAGCCGCTTGGCCGCCGCTCGGATCCGCGCCATGGTAAGTTTCGGACGTCTTCGAGTCGCCAAGCGTACCTCCTCGAGCGCTGAATGAAACTGGATCTTTTCTAACAGGTGGGCCGGGGAAACGAAACCGTGTCCCGGCGGGACGCGGGTTGAAACTCAAACGGGGATCGCCTAAGAATGGCCGGTATGGCGTCGTACGCCCACAACGGGAAGGGGCAGAAAGTGATGCTCGGCTTCGTGGTCCGTCGCTGCACCAGAGAGTTGGGCCACTCCCCCACCCCGGACGAGTTCGCCCTCTGGGCCAACAACCAGACGCTGGACGGCGAACGCTACCACATCTTCGGACAGGCCATCTCTCCCGAAGCGGCAAAGATCATGCTGCGCAGCCTCGACCGGCTCGTGACCGTCCGCTCACCGGAAGTCATCCTCGGACAAACCGAAGCCTCTTGAGGCGACGTTGCAGAGTCGGCAACGTTCCCGAGTCGCGGGCGCCCTGAGAGCAGGGTGGGCGGCGTCCCGGAAATCTGTTGACGGTGGCCGGACGTGATTCGTGATCCCCGATCAACCACCCGTTTCGCGCGACGCAGAACAGCACGACCCCGGCAGGACCGTCTTCTGATTTCCGGGACGCCGCCCACGCCGCTCGGTCCCGGCAATACCCGGGCGGCGCAGGCTCCTAGGACGCCTTCCGCGCCGCGTCGCTGATGTCCAGGTTGTAGAGTCGGGCGCCGTTGTCCTGCAGGATCTTGGTCTTGGCGGCATCGCTGAGGTCTTCCCGCTGCTTCAGGTAGTCGCTGGAAAGGGCCTCGCGGTCGCCGTGGGGCATATCCGAGCCGTAGACCACCTGCCCCTCGCCCACGAGTTCCACCACCTCGGGCAGCAGCCTGTCTTCCACCTCCGTGCTGAGGTAGAGGTTGCCCTGCTTCACGTATTCCATGGGCGCCAGCTTGGCGTTGGGAATCGTGGCCGGAAGGATATCAGCGAGAAAATTCCCCGAATGGCCGAAGCGGTGATCCAGACGGTCGATCATGAAATGGACCCACTGGCAGCCGGCTTCCAGAAATCCCACGCGCAGGGTGGGGAAACGGTCGAGTAGGCCGCTGTTGATCATGGCCGAGAAGCCCAGCAGAAGCGGCATCAGGAATGCGTTCACCGACGACGGATAGATGTGGGTGAAGAGACCGTTCAAGGCCGGAGTGGCCCAGCCCACGTGGATCGCCAGCGTCAGATCCTTCTCCACCAGCGCCTCATAGAACGGCAGGAAGGCGGGGTCGTCCAGCATCCGGTCGCCGATGGTGCCCAGCACCATGACGGCCACGGCTCCGAGGCTGTGGGCCTCGTGGACCTGCTTCACCGCGCCTTCGACGTCATCCAGATTCACCACCGCGGCCCACTTGAGGCGCTCGTGGGCGCCGATCTGATCGCCCAGGAAGCGGTTGTAGGCGGAGCTCATGGCGGTGACGAGCCCGGGGTCGGCCGCCAGCGGATAGGCGAGGAACAGCGTGGGATAGAGCACCTGCAGCGAGATCCCTTCCTTGTCCATGGCCTCGATGCGCTCCGTGACCCCGTGGATCTCCATGCTGCCGATGGTGTCGGATTTCTTCTGCGCGTGGAGCGTCTTCTCGCCCTTGTAGCTGGCCGGGGTTCCGAGATTGTGGGCGCCGCGGCCGACACGGCGCGGGTACATCTGCTCCTCGATCATCCAGTAGACCATCCGGTCGATGGCCACCACCCGCGGCCGCTGGGCTCGAAACGCCGGGTCCAGATATTTGTCGCTGAATGTGGTTTCGCTCTCTTCGACGTGTCCGTCGGCATCAACCAGGTACATGTTCACCTCCGTGTATTGGGTCGAATCCCTCGTTTGTCCATGGGCTCGACCCCTCTGGATTTAGCCTAACCGATGGGGCAGTTCAAGACTGGCGCACGTTTGTCGGGGCCTCGCGTTGACACGGTGGACAAAAATTCCTAGTGTTCAGGGCTTCACTGATGCAACGAGCTTCATCGGCGATAATCTTGAAACCGACGAGGAGAAAAATCATGATTCGACTCATTTCGACCCTTCTGATGGCGGCAGTCGCGCTGGCAGGCGCTGCGCCGGTGTTGGCCCAGAGCATGCCCAAGGTCAAGATCTCATCGTTCGACAAGCCATCGTTCGGTCATACGACGGCTGCCCTGATCGAGGCCAACAACTTCGACAAGAAACACGGCATCGATCTCGAGTGGGCGTTCAAGAAGCCGCGTGCGGCCAACACCGACTTCGCCACCGGAAGAGACCAGCTCACCATCGCCTCGGCGGTCCTGTCGGAGGCCAACCGCAGGCTCAAGGGTGTCAAGTCCGTGTACCTCTTCAACGTGTTGAACGGGCACGGCGCGTTGCTGACCATGGATCCCGCCATCAACAGCATCGCTGACCTCGAGGGCAAGACCCTGGCGGCAGTCACCGTGACCACCAACTACGCGATGTTCCGCTACTTCGCCCTGAAGGCGGGCGTGGACCTCAACAGGGTATCGATCCAGTCCACCAGCACGGCCGGCCTGGCCACCTACCTGATGGCCAAACGCGCCGACGCGGTGCACTTCTGGGAACCGAACTATTCGAAGATGCTGGTGGGCTATCCCGGCAAGCTCAGGATGGTCGAGTACTTCCACCAGTGGGAAGCCATTCACGGGGCACCCCAGCGGGGCTTTCTGGGCGTGGCCGCCCACGAGCCCTGGATCAACGCCAACAAGGGGCTGATCCCGAAGATCTACGCGGCCTTCGCAGAGCTGGCCACCTGGCTGCCGACCCACCACGACGAGGCGGCCGCGATCATCGAGAAGGAGGCCGGCGTGCCCAAGGAGGCGTTCCTGATGGCGCTGAGCGCGGCCCGCTATCCTCTGGACGTGGTCCCGGCAGCGGAGATCGAAGATAACATGAAGGCCCTGTTCCAGGCCGGCATCGACAGCGGCTACATGAAGAAGATGCCGGACGACGGCATCATCTACCGCGGCAAAGTCCGCTAGCCGAGCGCCGCTTCCGGTATGGAATCCGACGCACCGCCCACCGCGTTGTCTCCGACGCAGCCCCAGGAGGCCTGGCATGCACGCCTCCTGGGGCTCATGGCCCACCGGAAGGAGCCGATCATCTCCTTCGCCGTGATTCTGGCGGCCTGGCAGATCGCGTCCTTCTTTCTGCCGCCGTACCTGATTCCCGGCGTCGGCGTCATCTTCGCCGCCTTCATCGAGATCGTCGCGAGCCTCACCTTGTTGGGCGACGTGTTCACCACCATGGGGAGGATCTTCCTGGGGCTCATCCTGGCCTTCGTCAGCGGCACCATCCTGGGCGTGTTCATGGGCTTCACGGAAACGGTGGAGAAGTACACCCTGCCGGTGCTCCACTTCATCATGGGGATCCCGGCGCTCTCGTGGGTGGTCTTCGCCATCATCTGGTTCGGCCACGTGGAGACGCGCATCGCCTTCATCCTGCTGGCCGGCTCCCTGCCCAACTTTGCCCTCATCGTCCACGACGGCATCAAGAGCATCTCCAAGGAGTACCTGGATATGCTGCGGGCCTTGCGCCCCACGAGAAAACAACTCTTTTCCAAGCTGATCCTGCCGGGGATGATCCCCGCGGTGCTCACCGCATGGAAGGTGAATCTCGGGCTGGCCGCCCGCGTGGTCATCGTCGCCGAGCTGGTGGGCGCCACCCGGGGCGTGGGCAACAAGCTGCTGCTGGCGCAGGAGCTCTTCGAGATGCCCAAGGCCATCGCCTGGACCCTGGTGCTGGTGACCTTTCTGCTCATCACCCAGCTCACCATTCTGGCGCTGGAGAACAAGCTGCTGCGCTGGCGTCCGTCGAAACAGGGAGGTATGGCCACGTGAGCGCTGAAGCCGTCGTCCGGATGCAGGACGTGCGCATGGTGTTCACCTCGGTGGACGGCGACCATTTCACCGCGGTGGAGGAACTGAACCTGGAGGTCGGCAGCGGGGACATCGTCGCCATCGTGGGCAAGACCGGATGCGGCAAGTCCACCACGTTCAACCTGCTGCTGGGCCTCGACCGGCCCACCTCCGGCTCGATCACGCTCCTGGGGCACGATCCCTACAAGGAGTTCGACTACTTTCGTTCCAAGCTGGGCGTCATCTTTCAGACCGACCGCCTGCTGCCGTGGCGGACAGCCCTGGAGAACGCCCGGGTGGGCCTGGAAATCCTCGGATACGGCGACAAGGAACAAAACGACATCGCCCTCGAATGGCTTCACAAGCTGGAGCTGCAGGGGTTCGAGGACGCCTATCCCCACGAGCTGTCGGGGGGCATGCGCCAGCGGGTCGGCATGGCCCGGGCCTTCTGCCTGTCGCCGGAGATCTTCTTTGCCGACGAAGCCTTCGGCCACCTGGACCAGTCCACCGCCAGACGGCTGCGCGAAGTGTTCCTCGACCTCGTCACCGAAAGCCGCAAGACCTGCCTGCTCATCACCCACAACATCCACGAGGCCCTGGAGATCGGCTCACGCCTGGTGGTCCTGGGCAAGCCCGGAAGGGTCCTCACCGACATCGAGACGCCCACCAACGCCACTCGTGCCGAGATGGCCGAGTTCGAGGACCGGGTGCTCGACATCATCGAGAATAACGAAGTCGTTGGAAGTCTTTAGGGAAATCCCTGCGACCGGTACGACAACGGGCACGGGCGGGTTTGAAACCCGCCCCTACAACAGCCTCGCCCGGACGCAGCAAACAATTAGAATGTCCCTGAATTCAGGAAAACGCCTATCAATGGGAACAAACCCGCCCCAGGCCGGATGAAGAAATGTAGGGGCGGGTTTCAAACCCGCCCGTGCAACAGCCTCGTCCAAACGTAACAACCAATCAGAATGTCCCTGGATTCAGGAAAACGCCTATCAATGGGAACAAAACCACCCCAGGCCGGATGAGGAAATGTAGGGGCGGGTTTCAAACCCGCCCGTGCAACAGCCTCGTCCGGACGCAGCAAACAATTAGAATGTCCCTGAATTCAGGAAAACACCTATCAATGGGAACAAAACCACCCCAAGCCGGATAAGGAAATGTAGGGGCGGGTTTCAAACCCGCCCGTGCAACAGCCTCGTCCAAACGTAACAACCAATCAGAAGGTCCTTGGATTCGGGGACACGCCGATCAATGAGAAAAAACCGCCCCAGGCCGGATGAGGAAATGTAGGGGCGGGTTTCAAACCCGCCCGCGCAACAACCTCGCCCGGACGCTGCAAGTAATCAGAATGTCCTTGGATTTAAGGAAAACGCCTATCAATGGGAACAAACCCACCCCAAGCCGGATGAGGAAATGTAGGGGCGGGTTTCAAACCCGCCCGTGCACGGGGCACTGCCCTGCCGCTTCAAACCCGAACTACCCCAGCATCTGGTTCGGCAGCCACAGGGAGATCTGCGGGAAGGTCACCAGGATGATGAGGGTCACGATGTCCATCAGGAAGAATGGCAGGATGCCCTTGAAGATCTCCTCCAGGCGCACCATCCCATGGGCGGCCGCGTTCACGGTGTAGACGTTCATTCCCACCGGCGGAGTGATGAGGCCGATCTCGGAGGTCTTGATCACCAGCACGCCGAACCAGATGCCGCTGAAACCCATCTCGATGACGATGGGGAAGACGATGGGCAAGGTGATGGCCATCATGGCGGCCGGGTCCATGAACATGCCCAGGAATATGTAAAGCAAAAGGAATCCGGCCAGGACCACGTAACGCGACAGGCCGGAGCTCACCAGATAGTCCGCCAACTCCGGGCCGACGTTGGTGACGGCCAGGAACCGGCTGAAGATGTAGGCGCCGATGATGATGGTGAACAGCATCGTGGTGGAGGTGGCGGTGTCGAGAACCGTGTTCCGCAACCTCTTGAGCGTGAAGCTTCCCTTGAAGATCATGATCATGAAAGCGCCGAAGGCGCCGAAGGCCCCCGCCTCGGTGGGCGTGGCGATGCCCAGGTAGATGGCGCCCATGACGATGGCGGAGAGCGTGACGATGCCCCACACCCGATACAAGGAAAGGAGCTTCTCCCTCAACGGCGGCCGTTCCTCGATGAGAGGCGCTATTTCGGGCTGGAGCTTTACCCAAAATGAGATCATGCCCATGTAGATCAAGGCCGAGATGAGCCCCGGAATGAAGCCTGCGATCAGCAGTTTTCCGATGGACTGCTCGGTGATGATGCCGTAGATGATCATGAGGCCGCTGGGAGGGATTAGTGCTCCCAGGGTCCCCGAGGCCGCGATGGCGCCGGTGGCGAGCCGCTTGTCGTAGCCATACTTCAGCATCTCCGGCAAAGCCACCTGGGTGAACGTGGCGGCGGTGGCCACGCTGGAGCCGCAGGCCGCGGCAAAGGCGGCGCAACTCGCCGTGGTGGCCATGGCGAGGCCGCCCCGGACTCGCCCCATCCATTTTTGAACCACCGAGTAGATGTCCGAACTCAGACCGCCGTGGTTGGCGAACTGGCCCATCAGAATAAAGACGGGGATGGCGAAGAACGTGAAGTTGGCGACGACCTTGTACGGCGTCGTCCGCAACAGCCCCACCCCGGCGGACCAGTCGGTGATCATGGCGAAGCCCACGACGCCCACCAATCCCAGGGACACGGCCACGTGAAGCCCGCACAGAAGCAGAATAATCAGGAAAAAGATGCTGAGGATCGCTAGATAGGTTGGATCCATGTAAGCCTACCCGGGGGTTATGAGACTCTGAAACCGTTTCCAGGCGTCTCTCAACAGTTGGAGGCCGATAAGGGCCGAGCCGAAAGGAATGGCAAACTTCGGTGGATAGACGGGAATCTGTATCAGTCCGTCGGACGCCTCAAGGTATTCCAGAGAGGAAACCGCGGAATTCCACGACTGCCAGCATACCAACGCGAAGAACACCGCCGCGATCACGAGCACGACCACGGCAAGGCCGTCCGCGGCCCTCCGCGGCAGCCTCTGGGTCACCAGCTCCACACAGATGTGCCGCTTGGTAAGCTGGACATACGCGATGCTGAAGAAGACCACGAACACGATGAGGAACTCGGTGAACTCCAGCGTCCCGGGGATGGGGCTCGAGAACACGTAGCGCCCGGTGACGTCCACCGTGATCAGCAGCATCATGAAGAACAGGATGTACCCGCTGATTTCATTCAGGAAGGTCAGGACCCGGCCGGCGCAGGTTCGGTCCTCCGGCGGCGGGGTGAACTCCGGGATTACGACGACTTCGGGAATATCTTTCGATTCGTTCAAGATTGGCTAACCCCGTGGCTGGTGATGGGTTTGCAGGGGCGACCGGCCGGTCGCCCCTGCATCTGCGTACATGAGGGAAGGGATCATGCCCCTTCAGACCTACTTGCCCAGGAAGACCTCGAGCGCCCTCTTGCCGGGCAGGCCCGCCTTTTCCACGCTCGCCACCCAGTCCGAGGCAATCTTCTTGACACCCGGGGTGTTCTTCCACTTCTCCCGGTCAGCGTCCGAGAATTCAACGATCGTGACGCCCTTGCCCTGGAGGTACTTCTGGAACTTGAGGTCGTCGTCCTTCATCGCCTGTGCTTCCCACTTGCCGACCCTCTCCCCTTCTTCCAGGAGGATCTTCTGGTGTTCCTTCGACAGGGAGTCCCACTTCTTCTTGTTGATGGTGAACGTGTTGACGCCGGCGATGGCCCCCATACGGATCGTGCTCATGTACTTGGCCACCTCGTAGGTCTTGAACCGCTGCGCCGCCTCGAAAGACAGGATGCGCGCGTCGATGGTCTTGCGCTGGAGAGCCTCGTACATCTCGCCGCCCGTGGTGCTCACCGGGATCGCTCCCGCCGCCTGGATGGCCTTGGGCGCGATGCGGCCGAAGGTGCCGACCTTCTTGCCCTTGAGTTCGGCCAGATTTCGGATCGGCTCATGGGCCACGAGCTGATAGTCCGCGGTCGCGGTCATACCCACCACCTTGTGACCGAACTTGGTAATCTCGGCCAACGCTTCCGGAACCTCCCTGAGCAGGCGCAGGCCGCCGTTTCGCGCCTCCACCGGATCGCTGACGGAGAAGGGAAGACCCGCCACCTGCATGAGTTTGATCTTGTCGGAGAAATACCCGAGGGCCAGGTCAGCCATGTCCGACGTGCCCGCCTGCACCGCTTCCAGGGCCTCCTTGGCGTGCACCAGCGAGTTGGCCCAGAAGATCTGAACCTCGATCTCGCCCTTGGTCCTTTCCGCCACACCCTTCTGGAAATGCACGATATAGTCGGCGCGGGGCGTTCCGGGCCGGGACGACTGGGTCGCCACCTTGAGTATGATCTTGGATTCGGCGTCGCCCGGGACCACCGCCCCGGTGGCGCTCAGCAAACCTGCCATCAAAAAGACTGCCAACGATTTCGATACTGCCGTCATATTCTCCCCTTTTCGGATGATAGTAACCTTTGCCGTGACGCTCACGCATCATGGCCCAATGTCGTCCGGTTTGGTACCCCGGCGGCCTCACAGGTTGAAGAACCGTTTCGCATTGTCGCCCAGCACCGCCTGCTTGTCCTCCCGGGACATGTCGTCGCGCTCCACGACCTCCTCGATCTCGTGTTTCGCCGCCGGCAGATCCACCTCGTGCGGGTAGTCGGATGCGTAAGCGAAGGCCTCGATGCCCACCCGGCTTGCGACGTACGCCAGGGTCTCCTCGCTGCCCTCGCAGCCCAGCAGGATCCGGCCGCCCTTGAGATACTCCACCGGCCGCATCTTGGGCTGGTCTGCGACGTCGAAGTAGTTCTCGTCACGCACCATGCGGTCGACGAGAAAATCGAGCCAGCCACAGCCTCCCTCCATGAACGCGGCCCGGAGCTTGGGGTGTGCGTCGAACACGCCGTGGTAGATGAACGACACCAGCGCGATCATCAACGGGATCGAATGATGCAGGACGTGAGAACCCGTGAAGTTCGTGAACGTGTCCATTCCGACGCCCAGGTTGGAGCCGCCGTGAATGGCGATGGGCACGCCCAGGCGCTCGGCTTCCGCATAGACCGGCCAGTAGCTCTGGTGGCCCAGGTGGAGCGGCAGTCCCGTGGACGGCAGCATGCCGCCGACAAAGCCGAGCTTTTCCACCGCGCGCCGGAGCTCCTTCACGGCCTCCGGAACGTCCTGCATGGGCAGGAGCGCCACCGGCCGCAGCCGGTCGCTCACCTTGGCGAATCTCTCGTAGATGTAGTCGTTGTATGCTTGGCAGACCTCGACCGCATACCGGGGTATCTGGATGAGGCCCACGGAGAGCCCTTCGGTGCTGAACAGGACGGACTTGTCGATGCCGGCCTGCTCGAGAAAAGCGACCCAGTCCTCGCCGCTGCCCGGCATATACTCGCTGGCGGTGACCCTTTCGCTGTCCACGGTTCCCGCCCGCAAGGCGAAATGCATTCCGTCAATGGAAGGGAAGACCCCCTGGCGGTTTCGGGCCGGATTGAGGGCCTGGCCCTTGATCCGGTCGCTCATGTACTCGGCCATATCGGGGATCCACTCCACCACATGGCCGTCACAATCCACTACGGAGTAGTCGTCATACGACATCGCATCCTCCCGAACTGCTCGCGCAACCCGCACCCGGCGCTTCTGCTCCGCCATCCAGACCACACCCTTCCGGGTCTCACGGCGTGACAAAGGACACTAGTCGAAGCCCTGAACCGATGTCAAGGGGCTATCCGGGATACTGAAGGGAATACTGCGTATACACGGGGAAGGGGGCCCGCAACCCGGGCCCCCGACCGGACTACTTGCCCACGTAGGCCGCGAGCGCCTTCTTGCCGGGCAGGCCCAACGCTTCCACGCTCTTTACCCAGTCACCGGCGATCTGCTTGACGCCCGGGGTGTTCTTCCACTTCTCCCGGTCAGAGCGTGAGAACTCGATGATCTTGACGCCCTGGCTCTTGAGGAAGTTCTGGAACTTGACGTCGTCGTCCCTCATCGCCTTGGCCTCCCACACTCCCACCCGCTCGCCTTCCTCCAGGAGGATCTTCTGGTGCTCCTTCGACAGGGAGTCCCACTTATCCTTGTTGATGGTGAACGGCGTGACACCCGCGATGCATCCCATGGCGATCGTGTTCACGTACTTGGCCACCTCGTAGGTCTTGAACCGCTGGACGGTCTCGAAAGACATGATGCGCGCGTCAATGGTCTTGCGCTGGAGGGCCTCGTACACCTCACCGCCGGTAGTGCTGACGGAGACTGCTCCCCCCGCCTGGATGGCCTTGGGCGCAATGCGGCCGAAGGTGCCGACCTTCTTGCCCTTGAGCGCCGCCAGGTCTGGGATGGGCTCGCGAGAATTGAGGTGATACTCCGCCGTCGCGGTCATGCCCACGAACACATGCCCGAACTTGGTCAGCTCCGCCAGCGCCTCCGGGACCTCCCTGAGCAGGCGCATGCCGCCTTCCCGTGCCTTCACTGGATCACTGACGGAGAAGGGCAACGTCCCCACCTGCAGCAGCTTGATCTTGTCGGAGAAATAGGCGACGGCCAGATCCGCCATGTCCGCCGTGCCCACCTGCACCGCTTCCAGAGCCTCCTTGGCGTGCACGAGCGAGTTGGCCCAGTAAATCTGGACCTCGATCTCGCCATTGGTTCTCTTCGCCACCCCGTTCTTGAAGTGCACCAGATAGTCGGCGCGCGGTGTTCCAGGGCGGGACGACTGGGTCGCCACCTTCAGGATAATCTTCGCCTGCGCGTCGCCCGGGACCGTCACCCCGGCCACGCACAGCAGGCCTGCCGTCAGGAAGACCGCCAATGTTCTCGATAATGCCTTCATGCTATCCCCTTTCTGATCTCACTTTCCTTTGGCGTGACGCCACGCGTCATGGCGCCCATGTCATAGGCCGGTCTATGCGGAAGCAAGCTATTCGCCCCGGTAGGCCGCGAGCGCCTTCTTGCCGGGCAGGCCCGCCTTTTCCATTTCGGCCACCCAATCCCCAAGTATCCTCTTGACGCCCGGGGTGTTCTTCCACTTCTCCCTGTCCTCAGCGGAGAATTCGACGATCTGCATGCCCTTGCCCTGCAGGTACTTCTGGAATTCGGCGTCGCCATCTCTCATCGCCTGGGCTTCCCATTTTCCGACCCTCTCGCCCTCCTCGAGCAGGATTTTCTGGTGCTCCTTGGACAGGGAGTCCCATTTTCCCTTGTTGATGGTGAACGCGTTGACACCCGCTATCGCTCCCATACTGATCGTGCTGATGTATTTGGCGACCTCATAGAGCTTGAAACGCTTGGTTCCCTCGTAGGAATTGATCCGCGCGTCGATGGTTTTGCGTTGCAGAGCCTCGTACATCTCTCCGCCGGTGGTGCTGACCGGGATCGCTCCCCCCGCCTGGAGGACCTTGGGCGCAATCCGGCCGAAGGTGCCCACTTTCTTACCCTTGAGGTCGGCCAGGTTTCGAATGGGATCGTGGGTCACGACATGATAGTCCGCCGTGGCGGTCATGGCCACCAACACGTGACCGAACTTGGTGAGCTCGGCGCGCGCCTCCGGGATCTGCGCAAGCACGCGCAAACCGCCTTCCCGCGCCTTCACCGGGTCACTGACGGCAAAGGGCAGCCCCCCTACTTGCAACAGCCTGATCTTGTCGGAAAAATAGCCGATGGCCAGATCGCCCATGTCCGACGTGCCCGACTGCACCGCTTCCAGAGCCTCCTTGGCGTGCACGAGCGAGTTGGCCCAATAGATCTGGACCTCGATCTCGCCATTGGTCCGCTTCGCCACCCCGTTCTTGAAGTGCACCAGATAGTCGGCGCGCGGTGTTCCAGGGCGGGACGACTGGGTCGCCACCTTCAGGATAATCTTCGCCTGCGCGTCGTCCGGCACCGCCACGCCGGCCACACCCATCAACCCTGCCAGTACAAGGACCACCAACGATTTGGATAGTGCTGCCATAGTATCCCCCTTTCTGCTGTCAGACGCCTGACACTAGTCAAAGCCTTGAACCGATGTCAAGGAAATCCAACGGAGCGCCGGCTCTTTTCGGGCGATCCGGTCAGTTGGCCGGCAACCGCTCCTTGGGAAAGTTCGAGGCCGCGGTAACGCCGCCGTCGCAGATGAGGTTCTCACCCCACACGAAACCCGAGTCGTCGCTGGCCAGGAACAGCATGGCCTTGGCCTGATCGTCGGCCGTACCCAGGCGTCCCGCCAGGTTCTTGAACTCCCGGCCCTCGGCGCCCTCGTCCTGGCCCACCGGAGAGCCCGAGCGGTTGGGGGTCAGGCAGTTGACCCGGATGTTGTACTGGGAAAGCTGCACCGCCATGCCCCGGGAGAGGTTGACCACCCCGCCCTTGGCCGCCATGTAGGCGATGGCGTCGGTGCGGCCGGAGAGCCCTGAGGTCGAGGCCACGTTCACGATGACGCCGCCCCTGCCCTGCTTGACCATCTGCTCCGCCGCGTACCGGCTTACCAGAAACGGTCCCTTGAGGGTCACGTCGATGACCAGGTCCCACTCTTCCTCGGAGATGCTGAATATGGTCTCGTGGTCGGTGACGGCGGCGTTGTTGACCAGGATATCGATGCCGCCGAAGGCATCCACCGTGGCCTGGACCATGGCCTTCACGTCGTCCGTGTTGGCCACGTTGCACTTGGCGTAGATCGCTTCATGGCCGTCGGCCTTGAGGTCGCTGACGACCTTCTCGCCGCGCCCCGGATCCATGTCCACTATACAGATTTTCGCGCCTTCCGAGGCGAACAGCTTGGCGGCTGCCTCGCCGATGTTGCGGCCCGATCCGGTGATAATCGCCACGCGGTCTTTGAGCTTCATGGTTGCTTCCTCCTTGCCCCACTACGATTCAGTCGTTTCAGGGTCGTTTGAGTTTGGCTTTCCCCTGCGTTTCTGCGATCTCGGTCACGGGCGGGTTTGAAACCCGCCCCTACACGTCCTTCGCACACGGGCGGGTTTGAAACCCGCCCGTACGAGACCCGCCCCTACTTGTCGAGCATGCCCAGGAAAATCTTCTCCGCGGTCACGGGCAGATCCTTGATGCGCACGCCCACGGCGTCGTCCACCGCATTGGCGATGGAAGGCGCCACCGGGATGAGGGAGGTCTCGCCGATGCCCTTGGCGCCGAAGGGACCGTTCTTGTGCGGCACTTCCACGGTGATGGGCGTGATCACGTCGGGCATATCGCCCAGGGCCGGCAGCACGTAGTCCACGAGATTGGGATTCACCAGCACGCCGTTGTCGAACACCATCTGCTCGAACAGCGCCTGGCCCAGGCCGGTGATGGCCCCGCCCACGAGCTGCTGCTGGCAGCCCAGGGGCGTGATGACCCTGCCCACGTCCACCGCGGTGACATGCCTCAGCACCCGGAGCCTGCCGGTGTCCTTGTCGATCTCCACCTCGCTGCCGCCGGCGCCCACGAACCAGAACGAGGAGGTGGTCTTGTCGCCGGTGTCCGGGTCCACCGTGCTGGTCTTCACCTCGCCCCGGCCCACCAGGGTGCCGCCCTGCATGCCGAAATGCTTGAACAGCACCTCGCGGAAGTCCAGCGCGTGCTCGCGGAACAGCACCTTGCCGCCCTCGGTGCGCGTCTCATCGAACGGCACATCGTACTCCTCGGAGACGAACTTGCGGAGCTGCTCGCACAGGTCCAGGGACGCCAGTTGCAGGGCCTTGCCCATGTGGAACGTGGAACGGCTCGAGGAGGTGGTGAGATCATACGGCACCACGTCCGTATCCACCCCCAGCACCGACACCTGGTCCAGGGCTATCCCGAGGGTGTCCGCCACGATGGCGGCCATGGCCGTGTCCGACCCCTGGCCCATCTCCACCGTGCTGGTGAACACGTTCACGCTCCCGTCCTCGTTGAGCTTGATGGCGGCGCACGAGATGGACGGGGTGATGGTGGCCTTGATCAGCGCCGCGAGCCCCCTGCCCCGCACCTTGGAAGGATCCTCCGATACCGGCGCCGGCTCGCTCCACTTCATCTCCTGGGCGACCTTTTCCAGGCACTCCTTGACGCCGATGCTCCAGAGCTTCTCGCCGGTGACGAACTCGTCGCCTTCGTCATAGATGTTCTGCATGCGCAGTTCGTAGGGATCCCGCCCCAGCGCCTTGGCGATGATGTCGGTCTGCGACTCGCTGGCCCAGGCCGACTGGGACACGCCGAAGCCCCGAAATGCCCCCGCCGGCGGCTTGTTGGTGTAGACGGACTTGGCGTCGATCTTGACGTGGCTGAACTTGTAGGGCCCGGCCGCGGTGTAGGCGGACTTCTTGGCCACCCGCGGGCCGATCTCCGCGAAGGCGCCGGTGTCCAGCAACACCTCCGCCTCGCGCGCGTGAAAGGTGCCGTCGGCCTTGACTCCGGTCTTCATGCGGATCACCGCGGCGTGCTTGGTGACCGTGTAGAACACCTCTTCCCGGCTCAGCAGGATGCGCACCGGGCGCCTGGCCTTCCGCGCCAGGGCCACGGTCAGCGGCTCGATCTTGGGATAGACCTTGCTGCCGTAGCCGCCCCCGAGATACGGCACCATGATGCGGATCTTCGACACCGGCAGCTTGAAGATGTTGGCGAGCTGGGTGCGCACCACGAACGGGTTCTGGGTCGTGGACCAGAGATGGACGCGCCCGCCCGGCTCGAACGACGCGATGCAGCCGTGGGGCTCCAGCGCCACGTGCTGGGTGGTGGGCAGTATGAAGGTGTCCTCGAAGATGTGCGCGCACTCCGCGAAACCCTGCTCGATGTCCCCCTTGCGCAGCTTGAAGTGGGTGCAGACGTTGGTGCCTTCGATGGGCTTGAGCTCGGCGAGGTCGGCAAAGCCGTGCTCCGGAATGCGCACCGTCTCGTGCACCAGCGTGGCGTCCTCCTTCACCGAGTCCAGCACGTCCATGACCGCCGGCAGGTCCTCGTACTCCACCACGATGCGGCTCGCCGCCTCCTCGGCAGCCTCCCGGGTCTCCGCCGCCACCGCGGCCACCGTATCCCCGACGTGCCGGACCTTGTCCGCCGCCACGATGGTCTGGTCCTTGAAGACCGGCCCGTAATAGGGCTCGATGCCGGTGCCGTGAACCACGTCGTCCTTGGTGTAGACCGCCACCACTCCCGGCACCTTGAGGGCTTCCGACGCGTCCACGTAGCGGATCCACGCGTGGGCCACCGGGCTACGGAGAATGACCCCCTCCAAGACCCCCGGCATCTTCATGTCCGCCAGGTAGGCGGCGCGGCCCGTGAGCTTCGCGTGGTAGTCCAGACGCTGTCCGTCCTGTGCGCTCCGCGGCCTTTCGACTATCGCCATGACACACTCCTTTGAAACCGGCCCCTAGTGTGGTGTCCCACAAATACGCTTACGAATCTGCGGGTCCTTTTGGCCGTCGGCTGCGTTGCTCTTCCTCGCGTGGTAACGGCCACACGGGCGGGTTTGAAACCCGCCCCTACAAGTCATCGCGCCTTGCCGACAACCAAAATGCCCTCGCAGCTTCATAAGCGTATTTGTGAGACACCACACTAGGCCTGGACCACGCTTCGGATGGCCTGCATGATCTCCTGGTAGCAACCGCAGCGGCAGAAGCTGCCGCCCATGTAGCTCTTGATCTGATCGTCGTCCGGCCGGGGATTCTCGTCCAGCATGGCCTTGGCCGTGAGCAGGAACCCGGAAGTGCAATAGCCGCACTGCAACGCCCCGTATTTCATGAACGACTCCTGCAGCGGGTGCAGGCGGTCGCCGTCGGCCAAGCCCTCCACCGTGGTGACCTGCCGGCCGTCGGCATCCACCGCCAGCACCGAGCAGGCGCTCACCGGCTTGCCGTCCACCAGCAGCGTGCAGGCGCCGCACACCTGGATGTCGCAGCCCAGCTTGGCGCCGGTGAGCCCCAATTCTTCCCGGACCACGTCGAGCAGCGTACGCCACGGCTCCACGTCCACTTGGCGGGACGCGCCGTTGACCTCCATGGTGATGGCTTTCTTCATGCTGCTAGTCCTCTCTGAAACCTCTGCACAAAGCGTCAGTGGTACGAGTCAGTGGTACGAACTAGGCACCGACGCCTCGAATCCGTCATTCCCGCGAAACAGGCTGTGTCAAAACGCCATCCCAGCGAGGCACAGACCCCCGAAATCGTCATTCCCGCGAAAGCGGGAATCCAGGCGGGGCGGAGCGGGGAAACGCCGCCGTGGCACCCCTCCACCACTCCTGGATTCCCGCTTTCGCGGGAATGACGGAGGGGGCGGGAATGACGGTTTGGCCGTTCGCACCTCGAAGTCGGCCTTTTGACACACCCTGGAAAGCGGGAATGACGGATACACGACCATGAGCCGCCGCCTCAGTGCGCGCCGTCTCGCGCCTGTTCGTACACCTTGCGTGCGAGACGCCGCACCAACGCGGCCACCATCTCGCGCTTGTAACGCTCCGAGCCCCGCAGATCGTCCATCGGGTCGCACTCTTCGGCCGCGGCGCGGGCGGCCGACTGCAAATTCTCGTCGTTCAGCCGTTGGCCCTCCAGCAGCGCCTCGGCCTTGCGCGCACGCATGGGTGTGGGGGCCACGCACCCCAGCCCGATGCGAACCCCACCGCAGGTGCCGTCGTCCGGGTTCACCGACATGCGCACGGCCACGCCAATGCAGGGCTTGTCCACCACCGAGCTGCTGGAAAACCGGACGTAGTCCATGGCGCTGTGAGCCGGCAGCGACGGGATGACGACGTGCGTCAGCACCTCGTCATCCTGCAACTGGGTCTCATAGTAGTCCACGAAGACCTCTTCCAGCAGCAGAGTGCGCCCGCCCGCGTTGTTGGCGATGCGCACGGTGGCGTCCAACGTGATGAAGACGCATGGAAGGTCGGTCAACGGCTCTCCCGAGGCGATGTTGCCGCCCACCGTGGCCATGTTGCGCACCCGGATGTTGGCGACGTCGTGCTCCAGCTCGCACAGCACCGGCAGGCGCCGCGCCAGGAGGGCGGAGGTCTCGATGTCGTGGTGCGTCACCAGGGCGCCGATGACGAGGTCGTCGCCGGACTCCTCGATGCGCCGCAACTCGTCGATCTTCTTGATGTTGATCAACGCGTCCGGCTGCAGGAAACCCTGCTTGAGCAGGATCGTGAGCGAGCTGCCGCCGGCGAACACGCGCGCGGCCCCGGCGTATTGCTTCAACAGGCCGCAGGCTTCGGCCACCGTTCTGGGTTCCAGATATTCGAAGTGCTTCATGATCGATTGTCGGTAACCTCGGGTTTCACGGGCTGCCGGCCCGTGCCGGTCCTTCGACTTCGCTTCGCTACGCCTGTCCTGAGCCTGTCGAAGGGCTCAGGACGAACGGTGGCACAACGTTCATTTCCGTTCGTCCTGAGCGTAGCGAAGCGAAGTCGAAGGACTCAGATGTAGTCCACCTTGTCGACGCCGGGGACCTGGACCTTCCGATAGTACTCGTTGTCCTTGAGCGGCATGGTGGCGTCGATGCCCCACACGGCCGTGGTGCGCGGCGCCGGCGCCGAAGGATCCAGCGTGGACATTGCCAGGTTGGGGACGATGATGACGTCCTTGTCCGGCTGCACCCGGGTGTTGATGGCCCATTCCACGTCCACCGGATCGTGCACGTCGATGTCCTCGTCCACCACCACCACGCGCTTGAAGCCCGCGCCGGTGGCCAGCAGCGCCAGGATGACGTTGCGCGCCTCGGCGTCGTGCCGCTTGCGCATGGAAACCACCGCGTGGTGCCGGTAGGTGCCGCCGGCGGTGACGCTGAAGTCCTTGACCTCCGGGGTGATGGTGGACACCGTGCGGTAGACCAGCGCCGCGTTGGCGCACTCGATGAGGGTATGGTTCTCGGTCACCGGCATGCCCGTGAGGCAGGTCTGGTAGATCGGGTCCTTACGCATGGTAATGGCGGTGACCTGGATCACCGGCGCCTGCTTGCTCTCGCTGTAGGTGCCGGGGTACTCGCCGTAGGGGCCGTCCGACACCCGCTCCCCGGGGATGGTCACGCCCTCGATCACCACCTCCGCGTAGGCCGGCACTTCCAGGTCGATGGTGTCGCACTTGGTCAACTGCACCGGCGCGCCGCGCAAACCGCCCGCTACCGCGAACTCGTCCACGCCGTAGGGCACCCGCGCCTGGGAACCGATGATGATGGCCGGGTCCACGCCGATGGCGGTGGCCACTTCCAACCCCTCGCCCCGGTCCTCGGCCTTGAGGATCATGCGCCCCAGGTGATGGTCCGGCGGCGCCCACAGGGACAGCCGGTCCTTGCCCAGCCGCAGCATGCGGTGGATGGAGACGTTGGGGATGCGGGTGTCCGGGTCCTTGCCGATCTGGACGCCGATGGTGACGTAGGCGCCGCAGTCCTTCTCCGAATGGACCGAAATGGGAATCTTGTCGAGGTCGATGTCGTCGCCGGTCCAGCGGACCTCCTTGACAGGACCCGTGGGCACCATCTCGGAGGGAATGCGCTTGTCCTCGAGCGTCAGATAGCGCTCCAGGAGCTTGTCCTCGGTAACTCCGAGCCCCAAGGCCACCAGCCGGCGGGTGGCGTAGAGCGCCCCGAGCACACGCCAGTCGGGATGGCCCTTGACGTTCTCGAACAACAGTGCCGGGCCGCCGATGTCCGAGCTCTTGCGGATGCCCGCGGCGATCTCGAAGCGCGTGTCCACCTCCCGCTCCACCGTGACCAACTGGTCCTCGCGCTCCAGCACGTCAAGGAATTCTCTCAGGTCTTGATGCAAGGTCAGTCTCCCGGTTACCGCTCCTCTCCGTCGTTCCCGCGATGCTTGTCCCCGACTACGATCGGGGGGCGGGAATCCAGGGGCGGGAGGGGGCCGACGGCTGTGATCCCTCGACTCGATCCCGTCTGGTTTCCCGCTTTCGCGGGAATGACGGACTCAGGGTGGCGCTACCTACTTCGTACCCATGGCGGGTATGCCGAAGTCACTAATAACAAAAGGCCCCAGGGGAGTCTACTGGTTTGACACCGTCGATTCAGGACGGTAGGGAACAGTGCACCGGCCGCCGGTTCGTAGCAGGGTCCATACCATTTCGAAAGGCAGCGCGCGGGAATCCAGATGATCACGATCCGGGAGCTACGCAAGGAGTTCATCGTCACCGACGGCAAGGTCGCCGCCATCAAGCTGCTGGACCTCGACGTGGACGAGGGCGAGTTTTTCGTCATCGTCGGCGCCAGCGGCTCGGGCAAGACCACGCTGCTCCGGTGCGTGGCCGGGCTGGAGACCCCGAACGGCGGCGAGATCCGCATCGCGGACCGCACCGTGTTCGGAGACCACCCGCCGGTGTGGGTGCCGCCCCAGGACCGGCACTTCGGCATGGTGTTCCAGTCCTACGCCGTGTGGCCGCACCTGACCGTGTACGACAACGTCGCGCTGCCGTTGCGGGAAGGCGCGCAGAAGATCCCCCGCAAGCAGGTCGACCACCGCGTGCGGGAAGCCTTGCACATGGTCCAGCTCGACGAGCAGACCGACCGCCCGTCCACGCTGCTGAGCGGCGGGCAGCAGCAACGCGTGGCGCTGGCCCGGGCCATCGCCGTGAACCCCAGGGTGCTGCTCATGGACGAGCCCCTGAGCAACCTCGACGCGCGCCTGCGCGAGGACGTGCGCGGCCGCATCCGGGACCTCGCCAAGCAGCTCGGCGCCACCGTGCTCTACGTCACCCACGACCAGGTCGAGGCCATGGCCATGGCCGACAAGATCGCCCTCATGAGCCTGGGAGAGCTGCTGCAGTACGGCGCCCCCATGGAGCTCTACCGCGGCCCCAACTGCGCCGAGGTAGCCGAGTTCTTCGGCTCGGTGAACTGGCTTCCCGGCCGGCGCGTGGACGCCGACATGGTGGAGACCGGCATCGGCCGGTTCCGGATATCCGGCGACGCCGATCCGAGCGGGGAAGTGCTGGTGGGATTCAGGCCCGAGTGCATCGAGTTCGCCGAGCCTTCCGACGAGACCGCCGAGAATACGTTCGGCGCGCGGTTAACCTCCAGCGTCTTCCTGGGCGACCAGTTCGTCTACGACGTCGCGGCGCACGACCTGCAGCTTACCGGCAAGAGTCGCGCGGTGCCGACGCCCCGCGGCGAGAAACTTCTGCTGCACGTCCCGCCCGGCGACGTCATGGTATTTCCCGCCGACGAACGGAACACCGCCTTCGTAAACTCCGTCGGAAGGTGAACGAACCTAGTGTGGTGTCTCACAAATACGGTTATGAAGCTGCGAGGGCATTTTGGTTGTCGGCAAGGCGCGATGACTTGTAGGGGCGGGTTTCAAACCCGCCCGTGTGGCCGTTACCACGCGAGGAAGAGGAACGCAGCCGACGGCCAAAAGGACCCGCAGATTCATAACCGTATTTGTGAGACACCACACTAGCGTAGGGGCTCACATGAGCCCGCACGAATCCTCGGCAGGCCTTCGCCCATGGAACAAATGAACGTCGTTCCTGCTCATGGTACGTCATGGAATACACTGAGGCCAGGAAGAGACTCGTTGATTGGCTGCGTCAACAGCTCATCGGTCCCGCCAGCAAGGATCGTCTAATCGGCATTTCACCGCTGGATCGATACCCGACGGGTGTGCTGTGTCCTGTTGAGCTCGATGTTCCATCCGGCATCGACCCCGCCGCGTCCGGCGGTGACGCCGATTCGGCCGCTCTCGAAGATGAGGAAGAAGACGCGCCTACGGGGACCGGTGATGAATCGGAAGGCCGGACCCTTGTGCAGCCCGTGCGTAGACGACGCTACGTGCCGCCGTCGTCCGTCGGGTTTTCCTTTTTTGTTCGAGGCGCCGTCCGCCTCTCCATTGCCGCGTCCGCCGCTGTCTACAAGCACACCGGAGACCGCGACGAGAAGGGCCGGTTTCGGTCTCAGGAATACGAAAGAACCGAACTCGGGAAACACTTCCTGGCGTGGTCGGACTCCGGTGCGCCGGACGGATCGATCTGGGAAGACCGCGCCGGCATCGACGTTCGCACGCGGCCATATCGGGATGGCGTCGTCCTCACCGTCACTCTGTTCAATGGGCAACGGCTGGGTTCCGGCCCGCGAAGAGCGCAGGAACGGATCGAAAAGTCGCTGTTTGAGGCGCGTGTCGAGTGCATCGTGGAAACCGGCGAACTCGTCGAATATCCCAGAATCGATCCAGGTCTGCTGACGGAAGAGGAACAGGAACTCGAACTCCAATACAAGGACCGGCTCATCTATGCCGTGGGCCATGGCGCCGCGGTGGACTGGGACGCAGAGCGGCATCGCCCCCCGCACATCTGGTCCGAGTTCATGCCGACAGCCGAAACGCCGATGATGACGGTCGATACCGGCAGCGCCGGCGAGGTTCTCGAGTTGGCTCGTCTGGCTCGCGAACCCCTGCACGACGAGCTCGAAGGGTTCGTCGAGGGATACGCCCGCTGGATCGAAGACCAACGGCGGCGCGGCGCCGGCTTTCAGAACGTCCATGAACAGGCCGCGGCGCGGCGCATCTGCGGCAGAATGGCCGCGGCCCTGAAACGCATGCGGCGATGCGTTGAACTGCTCCGCTCGAATCCCCTCGCGGCCCGATCGTTCCGGTTGGCAAACCTAGCGATGTTGAACCAGATGCGGCAAACCGACGAGGACGCCGGAGAAGCCGAAGCACGTGTCTTCCGTTGGCGGCCGTTCCAGTTGGCTTTTCTGCTGACGGCCATGGAATCCACGATCCGGGAGGAGGACGACTTCCGCGATGTGCTGGATCTGATCTGGTTTCCCACCGGCGGCGGCAAGACCGAGGCCTATCTGGGTCTCATCGCTTTCCTCATCGTGTGGCGGCGATTGAAGTACCCGGACACGGGCGGCGGCACCGTGGCCCTCATGCGCTACACGCTACGGCTGCTGACCCGACAGCAGTTCGAGCGCGCGGTGCGTATCATCTGCGCACTGGAACTGATTCGCAGAGAGGATCCGTCACTCGGCAAGGAACCCATCACCACCGGCATCTGGGTAGGCGGCGCAAGCACCCCCAACACATTCCGCGAAGCCGAGGCCAGCGTCGCCGAGATCGACGCGGGCAGGTCGACGGCCCGCCACGCCTTGCTGTTGGATCAATGCCCCTGGTGCCGCACGCCGTTCGATATTTCCAACTACGACGCCACGGCAAGCAGCTTTCACTTCCGCTGCATCAACGGTCAATGCGCGTTCGGCAAAGACGGCCGTCCGCTCCCTTGCAACGTGGTGGACGACGCACTCTACAAGGAGCCGCCGTCGCTGTTGATCAGCACCGTCGACAAGTTCGCCCGGGTCGCATGGGAGGAACGAACCGGTGCATTCTTCGGCGCGGGCCAGTGTTGGCGCCCGCCGGAACTGGTCATTCAGGACGAGCTGCACCTCATCACGGGACCTCTGGGCTCGGTGGCCGGGTTGTACGAAGCGGGTTTCGACACGCTGTTCCTTCGGCGCGGCGTGCGTCCCAAGTACATCGCCTCCACTGCGACCATCCGCATGGCAAAGGAACAGGTGCGGCGCCTGTATGCCCGGGACCTGGCCGTCTTCCCTCCGCCGGGGCTGTCCTGCGACGACTCCTACTTCGCGCGCACCGACAACGCGCGTCCCGGACGGCTCTATGTGGGGTACCTGGCCCCCATGCTCGATCAGCAGCATTGCCTGGCGCCCCTTGCCGCGACATTGCTGGCAGGGCCGCAGTGGGTCTTCGACCGTGACCAGGACCGGGACGAGTTGCTCGAAGCCTGGTGGACGCAGGTGATCTACCACGGCAGCCTCAAGGGGGTCGGCAACAGCCACAACGCGTTCGTGACCCACGTGCGGGACTTCGGGGGCCGGCTCGCCGGCGAGCTTTCACAAGGAGGGCAATCCAGCGCGGTGGAAGGCGGCAGCCCTGCCGCCCGGCGCAGCTTCAGCTCCGACAGGTTCCAGACCACGCGGATCGCCCAGTTGACGAGCATGCAGACCGCTCAAGAAATTGCCGAAACCTTTCAGGGTTTGACGGCGGAACGAGGAACCGCCGGCTGTCTCGACGCCGTGCTGGCGACAAACATGGTGTCTGTCGGGCTCGACGTCCCACGTCTTGCGCTGATGGTCGTCAACGGCCAGCCGCTCACCACCGCGGAATACATTCAGGCCACCAGCCGGGTTGGCCGTGGCGAGGCTCCCGGCCTGGTGTTCGCCAACTACTACCGGCACCAGGCCCGGAGCCTTTCGCACTACGAGAGCTTTCGCCCCTACCACGAATCCTTCTACCGCTTCGTGGAGCCCAGCAGTGTCACGCCCTTCACCTATCAGGTACGGTCTCGGGCGCTGCACGCCGCCCTCGTGAGTGCGATTCGGCACGGCTGCGACCGTCTCAGAGGAAACAAATCGGCGGGCGAATTCGACGTGGATTCGGAGGCAGTGCAAGCGGTGGTCGCCGAGTTGAAGCAACGGTGCGAACGGGCGGCCGAATCCGGACAGGCCGCGGACATCGCTACGCACATCGACCGCCTCGTCCATGAATGGCATGAAGAAGCGTTGCGATGCCGGAGAGACAAACGGCAACTCAGTTACCATGCGAAGGAAAGCGAACGCAACGAGGACCGGCTGCTGCGCGGCCACGACGAAGTGCGCGCCGGGCTTTGGCGCACGCTGCATTCCATGCGCAACGTGGAAAGCTCTGGGGTGCTGAAGCTCAATGAGTAGAAGAGTTCCGACAGACAGGCCGTCCGTCCAGGAGCGATATGTCCCTGTGCGCCTGTCGCACCTCCTGCGCCACTGTTCGGTCGGCGCAATCGTGCGCGATTCGGACTATTTGATGGTCGTGCCGGATATTCGGGACTGGGACAAAACCGGCGCCGACCCGCTAAAACGTGAGATCCGCTATGTGGACCAGGTCCGCAACGCCTTGGGCATCGACCAGGCGCTTTGTACTCCGCCCATCGCGCAAAGGCTCGACGACGGGCGAATGCGCGATTGGATACCCGTCCGCCGCTTCCCGCTCTGGACCCGCTGCCTGCAATGCGGCTTGCTGCACCGGGCGCCTTGGTGGGGCCGCCAGGATGACGATGGTCGTTGCCAGAGTCGTGAGGGCGCGCCGTGCGGCGGCAGGTTGGAGCAGGTACCCTGGGTTCTGGTCCACCAACAGGGCTACCTGGCGGACGTTCCCTGGCACGCGCTCGCCCATCCCGATGTCCGTAATCCGAACCAACGTCAATGCAGATCGGACTTTCACAACCCCTACCTGAGACTTGATGAACAGGATGGCCGCAAAGTGGTCTGTGCCCGCTGCGGATCGCGTGGCGGCCTGCCCCAACGGTACCCGTTTCCGCCCGCAACCTGGCAACAGCCCTGGATTCATGAACCTCCCACCGACCCCCAGGACGACGAACTGGCCTGGATGCTGGAACTCAACGATGTCCGGGTCCACACGCCCGTGAATCGTACGGCGCTGGTCATACCGCCGGAATCGCGCATCCGCCGCGGCACGGTGGTGGACCGCCTGTACGGCAATTCCCGGAGCCAGCAGAGGCTCCGGAATGCGCGAAAGCCCTTGGTGCGCCGGACCGCGCTCAAGCGGGTCTCCAGTGACTACAACTGCACGGTTGAGGAAATCGAAAACGCCTTGAAGGAAATCGACCGGGGCTACCCCCTCTACGGCCGGACCATCACCCAGGGCGACTTGATGGCAAGTGAGTACAAGGCCCTGACCGAGAAAATACCCGATTTGAAGGAAGACGAAGATTTCGTCACTGCGCACCACACATCTGCCTGGAAGGCGCTTGCGGCCTCATCGGGAGCCGGCGCCGCCCGGCCGTTGACCGTGGTTGATCGCCTCGTTGCCGTACACAAGCTGAAAGAAATCATGGTACTCATGGGGTTCCGCCGCGCCGGCGGCGAACACCTGACGCCACCGGACATCACCGGAGAGTGCGATTGGCTGCCTGCCCTGGAACTGTACGGGGAAGGCGTGTTCTTCACACTCAACGAAACATCGCTGCGACATTGGGAATGCAGTACCGTCCTCGGCGAGCGCGCCGCCGCCTTTGTCGAACGCTACCATCACCGTGACAGCCACATGGAAGTCGAAATCTCGCCGCGCTTCCTGCTGTGCCACACCCTGGCTCACGTCCTGATACGCCGAATCGAGACGGAAGCCGGGTATCCGGCCGCCTCGCTCAAGGAACGCATTTACTGCAAGACCGGCCAGGAAGCGATGGCGGGAGTGCTGATCTACGTGGCGGTGGCGGACGAGGAAGGCTCCCTGGGCGGCCTGATGGAGTTGGCGCGGCCTGATCGCTTTCTGCGCTTGTTGACCGGCGCGTTCGAGGCCGCGGACTGGTGTTCGCTGGACCCGGTCTGTTCCGAGCAGGAAGGCCACGGACCGGACCTGCTGAACCGTGCCGCCTGCCATGCCTGCGCCCTGGTGCCGGAGACGAGTTGCCAGTACGGCAACGTGCTATTGGACCGCATCTTCATCAAGGGCACGGTGGAGTTGCCGGGGTTTCTGGATTGCGCAGGAGCCCTCGACTGATGGCGAAACGCAGATTCGAGTTGCCGGGCATTCAGGATCTCAGCAAAGAGCAGGAGGCTGCGCGCGCCTTGCCCAAGGAGGGTCAACACCTGATCGTCGGCGGGCCCGGCACCGGCAAGTCGGTTCTCGCGCTGATCCGCACCCGGCGTCACCAACGGGCCGGGGACGACTATCTGTTTCTTGTCTTCAACCATCTCCTCAACCGCGCCAACGGCGAGCTCTTCGGCGAAGGTCTCAAGAGCGAGACGTGGAACGGGTGGTTCCATAAAATTTTCAAGGAAACCACGGGGAAACCCGCTCCGCTGACGCCGCCTCGATCAGGCGGTTCTTTCAGGAGTATCGACTGGGACAGAGTTGACACGATCATCCGGTCACTGCCCGCCTCCGCTCCCCACATCGAGCGGCCGTACCTCGTCATCGATGAAGGCCAGGACATGCCGCGGCAATTCTATGAGAGCCTCGTCAACCTCGGCTTCGAGGATTTCTTCGTGGTGGCCGACCAGAATCAGCAGATCAAGGAGGAGAACAGCAGCCGGCGGGACATCGAGAACTGTCTGGGGCTGAATACCGCGGACGTCAAGGAGCTCACGTGGAACTATCGCAACCGCTATGCCGTCGCCCGGCTGGCGCGAGAGTTCTACACCGGCGACCCGGCGAGTCCTCCGCCGGACCTTCCCGGACCGGCACCGTTGGCAGGTGCCGCCCCTTGGCTCTACTCCTACCACCCCGACCATCTGTCCGCTGTCGCGCGGCGAATCCTGTCGCTGTCGGACCGCGGCCCGCGACAACTGATCGGCGTCATCGCGCCGAACAATCGGGTCCGGGAGCGATACCTGAGTGCGCTCCAGTCCGTGGATATTCCCCTGGACAACCCAAGACCCACCATAAACACTTTCCACGGCGACCACCGCCCCGACATCGACTTCGGCGAGGGCGGCATCCTGGTCATCAACGCGCAGGCCTGCAAGGGTCTCGAGTTCGATACGGTGATGCTTGCCGACATCGACGAGCACTGGATCAACCAGCGGGATCCGGACGCCGCCAGACGCCTGTTCTACGTCATGGTCGCGCGGGCCATAGAGCGCGTGTTCCTGTTCATGAAACAGGGCGAACACTCCATTGAGACAATACTGCCGACGGACCCCAGCATCCTGCAGCGAGGAGTGATCGATGGCGAACCCGGACATGGACCTGTTTAGCGGGGAGAAACCGGCCGAGTTGGTGAAGCGGGACAAACCGCGGTCGCCGGCGAGTGCGCCGGCCTCGGGACTCCTTGTCACCAACCACCTGAACCTGCTGTACATGCTTGCGGCAGGCATGGTGATGCCGCCGTCCGGATTCGGCGGCAAGTACTATCAGGACACCCTGGCATGCTGCCCTGGCTGGATTCCGTTGTTCCTCGACAAACGGTTGCCTGCCGATGCGCTCAAGCTGTCCACCAACGAAGCCCCGCATCTCAAGCCGGTGGTCGTCGCGATGGACTTGACCGGCCTGTCCGGGACGATGGCGGCCTTCGGTACCGAAGGGCCGCGCGAGTTGCGGTTCCCCGATGAACTGGACGGCAGCGAAAGCATACTCCTGATCCCGGCGCCGCTGCCGACCTCTCGGATCAGGGGCATTGCCTTCCCATCGCCCGGGGACAAACGAGCCGTCGAAACCGAAGCAGTGGATTTCGCCAACGTGCCGTTGCAGCACTTCAAGCGCAAGACGATGAAGACCCTGTTCAGCAAACCGTCGGACAAGCCCTGGCCCCCAACACAGGTGCCGGCGGAGCGGGAAGTTCCGCTGCAAGCGCCCCTGGCCGGCGGCGGCATCATGGCGATGCTGTTTCACTTCGCTCACCAGGGCGGCCTCTCGGTGGCAGCGTGCCGCAGTGCTTTCGACCCGGGTGACGACTTGGCGCCGCCCGTGGACGAACCCATTCTTGCCGGGCTCCGGGCGTGGATGCGGGCCGGCGGCACATCGGCGCCGGCCGCGGACACGGCAACGGAGCCCGGCGGTCCGGCGGGCTTGCGGAACGCCTTCCAGGATGTCCTGTTGTGGGGTGCCGTCGACCGTCTGTTGGAGCAGAAGAACGCCGGTCCAGCCACAAGTGCAGAGGTGGTATTGCTCGACTACCTCGATGCCGAGAAGCCGAAGCTCGATGCGCGCTTGCAGGCGGGCGCCAGGAAGCTCCATGACACCCTCGTCTCCCTCACGGGACTTGCGGACGCCACGTCCAGCGAATTGTTCGACCGGCACGAAACGCCTCTGGCGCGCGCCATGATCCTGTTCTTCCTGCGTGACCGCTGCACGGAACTGCTCGAATTCCGCAGCGACCAACTACGCGAGCCGGACTGGCTGACAGCCGCCATCCTGTTCGGCGCACGCGAAGGCTGGGTGGGTCTACCGCTGCCGCTGCGCGCCGTTCCTGGACTGGCCGCCTCCGCCTCTCACCGCATGGCGCAGATGGCGCATCGGATAGCCGGAACGGACCTTGACCTCGGCACTCCGCCGGCCAGAGCCCGCCCTTTGCGGGAGTTGTTCGGCGATGGCCGGACCTGGGGCGCCAAAGAGAACGCCGCCGCCACCGAACTCGCTCAGGTGTTGAAGTGGGACTGCGTCCGCACCCGAATCAACCTTGGCCAAGGCGAGTACAAACTCACGGTCCACGGCGGCTCCGTGCACATTGAGCTTTCCGGCAAGCCCGGCTTGGACACCAGGGTCGACCCGGAACGGTTTTTCCACTGCCTTGCCGAAACTCGGGTGGGAACAAACGTCGAAGAGAAGGTCCGGAAAACCCTTGGTGTCTGAACCGTCGCGCACATGCTTCCGCAGTTTCCTGCGACACCGGCAGCCGGCGGCTGACTCACCGGCGGGGCGCCGGCGGGGCGTCGAGCGCATACAGGTCGTCCAACGAATACCAACCGTCTGACTCCTCCATACCGGCCGGCTTGCGGCGAACGAAATAGCGACGCCCCAGACTGGCGCCGCGACTGTTGGGGTAAACCGCGGTCTTCCGCTCCATCTCGCCTTGCAACGCCCGAGGCGAGCGCACCAGCCCCCATTTGCACTCGCCGAGGTCAGTCCAGTTGTCATCACGCATGCCCACGACGTCGATCTGCACGGCGGGACTCCAATACTCGCCCACTTCGAAGCCCGCTGCGACCCCTTCCTTGGCGTAGATGAGCGGAAGCGCCTCCCGGCACAGGCGTTCGAAACAGCTTCCGAACCAGCCGTCGAGGGACGTCGCGATGCGGTCGTCGAAGGCGCGGGAAGGGCCGGCGCTGCGAATGACGCTCATGTTTGGGAACACGAAACGAAACCAGAACCGAAGCAGTGGGTCGTCCATGGCGAAGCGCACCTGTCTTGGGTTCGGCCGGCGGCGGTCCAGGGGATACCGGCGCCGCAGATAACCGAGGTCCACGAGATGTTGAAGATAGTAGTACAGGTTCCGCTCGGGCAATGCCGTGGCCGCGGCAATCTCCCGCGCCGCGCCGTGCCCGGATGCGACGGCAAAGAGAATGGCGTGGTACGGAGCGATTTCACGAAGCTCCTCCCGCAGCAGAAAAGTCGGTTCGTGAAACAGCGGTGCGAACTCGTCGAGCAGGTGCCGTCGGATGTTGTGGGCGATGGAGGCCGAATCATCGAGGCAGAGGAGGTACTGCGGCAGACCGCCGACGAGGAAATACGCACGGGCGCGATCCGGCTGCGACCAGCGCGGATGGAACCGGGCAGCTTCCAGGTAACCGAACGGTTGCAGGTGGATCTGCGCCGTACGGCGCCCGAACAGAGGGCTTGCCCGACCGAGCACCTCCCGTTCCATGAATCCGAGGTATGAACCGCACAACAACAGCACGACATTGCCGGCAGCCTTCCAGTGTCGATCCCAGCACTGCTGCAGCATTGCGACAATGGCCGGACTCGAAGCCGCAATCCACTGGAACTCGTCCAACGCCAGGACCAGCTTGACTCCGGGGTGGACCGCCGTCCATTGCTCGACGACAGTGAGCAACGCCTTCTGCCAGTCCGTGGCACGAAGTTCCGCCAGCAACGGCATACGGAGGCCGGCAGCCGCCTGCTCCAGGAACCCCCGCAACTGTAGCGCGGCAGACGACTGCTGCCCGAGATAGTAGACGCTCGGCTTGCCCGACATGAATCTCAGGATTAGCTCGCTCTTGCCCACCCGACGTCTGCCATAGATCGGAATGAACTCCGAACGCGGCGACACGAGGGCTTTTGCCAGGAGGTCCAGTTCCGCCGTGCGACCGATGAACTCCGCCATGCGCACAGCGTAACGCCGCCCTGACGGTAAATCAAGCCATGATTTGACAAGTTATACTTTGACAAGTCATGTCTTGGCAAACCGCGCTCCGGCCACGGGGACGGCGCCAGCGCGCCGAAGACTCCGGACGCGCCACCCCTTGCCAAGGCCCCCGCCAACATATAGGTTACCGCCGTCTTTAATCGCCGTCTTTAATCGTACAAAGGAGGAACTGTTATGTTCGATTCTTTCGTTGGAAGCAGGTGGTTCGCAATGGCATGCGCGGCGTGCCTGTCCCTGTTCATGGTGACGGGAGTCTTCGCGGCCGACGCGCCGAAGACTCTCAAGGAATTGGTGGAGGCCGCCAAGAAGGAAACCACCATCAGGGCCATGTGGTCGGCGTCCAGCCTGAACGGGGGCAAGGGCTTTGCACAGGTCGTCGCCGCCATGAACAAGATGTATGGCACCAACCTCAAGCCGAAGTTCACGCCGGGCCCCAGCATGACCCGCATGATCGGGAACCTGACCCGTGAGATGAAGGCCGGGCAGCCCGCCAGCACCGACGTGTTGTGGGGCAACTCCGGCGGCGTGCTGCAAGCCAGCAAGATCGGGCTGACAAGCTCCTTTCCCTGGATGGCCTACCTCGGGCGGCCGATGCTGAAGGCGGAGCCCGGGTTCGATCCCGTGGGCCCCAACGGCGTCGCGCTGGCCTCGGCGTCCACGCTGGTGGGCATCACCTACAACTCCGACGTGGTGAAGGGCGACGACATCCCCAAGAGCATGCTGGACGTCCTGCACCCCAAGTGGAAGGGCAGGATCGGTTCCACCCCGTATGCCGCGGGCCTGCGTGAGTTCGCCATGGACGACCTCCTGGGCGTGGAAGTCATGACGGACTACACGAAGAAGCTCTCCAAGCACATCGGCGGGCTGTTCCGGTGCGGCTCGATGGACAAGCTCACCAGCGGCGAGTTCGCCATGCTGGTGTTCAGTTGCGGCGACCAGTACGTCAACCAGGCCAAGCGTACCGGAATACCGCTGGGCTACGCGTTGGTGAAGGAGGCGGTGGTCTCCCACACCCGTTACGGCTCCGTGCCGGTGCATTCCCAGGCACCCAACGCCGCCGCCCTCTTCGTCGCTTACCTGCACACGCCGGAAGGCCAGAAGTGGATGTGGGACGCGAACGGGATGGACTTCCACCTCTATCCGGAGTCCCACCAACGCAAGGCGCTGCAGGTCCCCAAGGACCAGGGCGCCAAGGTGGTGATCAACTCACCGCAGTGGCTGGGAAGCCAGACCTCCTACCGCGAGACCCGCAAGGGACTGGAGAAGATCCTGGCGGAAGGCCAGACTAAGTAACCAACAATACAGAGGAAGAGGACGCGGGCGGGCCCCACGGCCCGCCCGCACCGACCATGGAACAAGTCGCAGGCTGGCCGCGGCTGCGCGGCCTCCGGCCCAAGGTGTCGCTGCTCTTCACGGGGCTCGCCAGCCTCCCGTTGCTGGTGATCTTCGCGCTGGTGGCGGTGCTGGTCTGGATCAGCTTCCAGACCGGTATTCTGGGCAGCTTCGAGGCCGACTACAGCCTCACCAACTACGGCGAGCTCCTGGGCGACGCGTTCGTCGCCCGGGTCACTCTCAACACCCTGGTTTTCTCCGTCGTCACCACGCTGGTGGCGCTGATCATCGGACTGCCCATCGCCTGGCTCACCGAGCGTACCAACATCCCCGGCAAAGGGCTGGTGTACGCCACCATGACCCTTGGGCTGCTGATTCCGGGCATCTACACCGCCATGGGGTGGACCTTCATCGCGCACCAGCGCATCGGCTTCCTCAACCGCTGGCTCGTGAGCATGTTCGGGCTCGAGCAGGGCCCCATCAACATCGCCACGCCGGTGGGCATGGGCTTCGTGCAGGGGCTCAGCCTCGCGGCACTGGCGTTCATCCTTACGGCGCAGATGTTCCGCGCCATGAACCCGTCGCTGGAGGAGGCCGCCAAGATCCACGGCATGAACTTCTTCTCCACCCTGCGCCGTGTGACTCTGCCGCTGGCCTTCCCCGCCATCCTGGCGGCGGTCATCTACATCGCCACCATCGCCATCGCCACCTTCGACATCCCGGCCATCATCGGCCTCGGCAACCGCGTGTACATGCTCAGCACCTTCGTCTATCTCAAGACCAACCCCGGCGACGACGAGTTCCCCGAGCATGGGGTCACCGCGGCCCTGGGTGTGCTGATGATCGGCGTGGCGGTGCTGCTCACCTGGTGGTACAGCCAGGTGCTGCGCCAGGGCCACCGCTACCAGGTCGTCACCGGCAAGGGCTATCGCCCTACGCTGCTGGACCTGGGCCGCTTTGGCTGGGTGGGTTGGGCCTTCATCGGCCTCTACGTCGTCGCCTCCAAGCTGCTGCCGCTGCTGCTCATCGCCTACGTCGCCCTGACCCCGTACGTGGCGCCGCCCTCCTGGGAAATGCTGGGCCGCATGTCCTTCATGGCCTTCGAGAGGGTCGACTGGGATCTGGTATTCCGGGGGCTCGGCAACACCGTGCTGCTGGTGGCGCTGGTGCCCACCGTGACCCTGGTGATCGCGTTCTGCATGTCGTGGCTCATCGTGCGTTCCGCCAGCCGCTACCGCTACGTGCTGGAGTTCGGCGCGTTCCTGCCCCACGCCCTGCCGGAGGTGATCCTGGCCGTCGCCGCGCTGCTGCTGTCACTGTTCGTGCTCAAGGGAGTGATACCACTCTACGGCACGGTGTGGCTCATCGCCATCGTCTACGTGGTGTCGCGGCTGGCCTTCGCCACCCGCGCCCTGAACAGCTCCCTGCTGCAGATCCACAAGGAACTGGAGGAAGCGGCCTACACCGCGGGTCTGTCCCCGGTGCGGACTTCCTGGCGTATCCTCGTGCCGCTGTTGCGCCCTACCATCATGTCGGTGTGGATCTGGTCCGCGATCCTGGTGTACCGGGAGCTCACCGTGGCCGTGTTCCTAATCAGCCACGACAACATCACGCTGCCGGCGGTGATCTGGAGCTACTGGAACTCGAGCGCCACCAACCTGGCGGCCGCGGTCACCCTGGTCATGACCGGCGTGCTGACGCCGCTTATCCTGGTCTTCTGGTGGTTCGGCCGGCGCTCGCTCATGCAGGAATCGTGATCGGCGGCGGCAAGAAACCGGCAGGCTGTGTCAGGACGCCATCCGACCCCCTGCCGCGTGCCGGCGCTCTTAGCCAGATGGCGCCCTTCGACTTCGCTACGCTACGCTCAGGGCGAACGGTTAAGGGAGCTGAATCAAACCCGTTCGCCCTGAGCGTAGCGTAGCGAAGTCGAAGGGCGCCATCTTTTACTCGGCGGCACAATGGATCAGAGTCTTTGGAAACACAGCCGGTTTCGCGGGAAAGACGGATTCCGGGGGCAAAGTACCCTTTCCGCGACCGTGACGGTGCTGTATTGCTTGCGCTGACAGGAACGCTTCCATGACGGATTTCAAAATCGTCGGCACTTCCGTTCCGCGGGCCGAGGGGCCGGACAAGGTCACCGGGCGCACCCGGTATGCCGCCGACATCCCGCGCGAAGGGCTGCTCTGGGGCAAGATCCTCCGGAGCCCCCATCCCCACGCCCGCATCCGCCACATCGACGCCGACCGCGCCCGGAGCGCTCCCGGGGTCAAGGCCGTGGTAACGGGCCAGGACGTCCCCAACCATTTCATGGGCAAGCAGATCCTCGACATGCCGGTGCTGTGCTGGGACCGGGTGCGGTACATCGGCGACCGGGTGGCGGCGGTGGCGGCGGAGACCCCCGAAGCCGCGGAAGCAGCGCTTGGCCTCATCGAGGTGGACTACGAGGTTCTGCCGGCGGTGTTCGATCCGCTGGCGGCCACCGAGCCCGGAGCGCCGCTGATCCACGACGATGTCGCGGGCTACGACGGGGCGCCCCACGAGCGCCTGGCTACCGACGTCCACAACGGCCTTACCCGGCTGTTCTGGAGCAAGGGCGACGTGGAGCAGGGTTTCCGCGAGGCGGACGTCACCCTGGAGCACACTTTCCGCGTCCCCGGCCGGCACCAAGGCTACCTGGAGCCCCACGCCGGACTGTTGGCCATCGACCCGGACGGCCGCCTGCAGGTCTGGGCGTGCACCAAGGACACCTTCCGGACGCGCCGGATGCTGGCCGGCGCCATCGGCGTGGAGCCGGACCGGATCCGCGTGCACCCCGTGAACGTGGGCGGCGAGTTCGGCGGCAAGGGGGACGCCCGGGACCTGCCCATCGCGTTCTTCCTCGCCCGGGAATCGGGCCGGCCGGTGAAGATCGTGATGACCTACGCGGAAGAGCTGACCGCCAGCAACCCCGACGAGGCCACGGTCCTGACCGTCCGGAGCGGCGTGAAGCGCGACGGCCGTATCGTCGCGCGCCGGCTGAAGGCGTGGCACGCCGGCGGCGCCTACGGCGCCCTCAAGGCCAGCGCATCCTTTGCCACCTGGCACTACGCCGGCGGCCTCTACCGGGTGGAGAACGCCACGTTCGAGTTCCTCCAGATCTACACCAACACCACTCCGGGCGGGTATTACCGGAGTCCCGGATCCATCCCCACCTTCTTCGCGCTGGAGTCCCACACCGACCTCATCGCCCGGGAGCTGGGCATGGACCCCGGCGAGTTCCGGCTGCAAAACGTGCTGCGCGACAACGAGGAAGACGCCATCGGCAAGCGGCTCCCCGGCCTGCAGATCCATCCGGTGCTGTCCCGGGTGCTGGAAGCGGCGGACTGGAACGGCCCACGGCCGGGACCCAACCGCGGCCGCGGCGTTTCGATCTACGGGCGCCACATCTCCGGCGGCGAGACCGGCATCACCCTCACGGCCGAGGCCGACGGGACGCTGACGGTGCTGAGCCCCACGGTGGACCAGGGCACCGGCACCCACACGATCCTGAGGCAACTCGTGGCCGAGCGCATGCAGGTGGGCCTGGAACAGGTCCGGGTGGTCATCGGAGACACCGACGTCGCCCCCTATGACACCGGCGCGCGGGCCAGCCGGGTCACCTACACCGCGGGCTTGGCCACGGAGCACGCCTGCGACGGGCTGCGCGACAAACTAGCCGCCCACGCCGCCCGCATGCTGGAATGTGACACCTCCGACGTGGTTTACGGCAACGGGGCTTTTTCGCTCAACAAGGAGCCGGGACAGAGCCTCTCCCTGGCGCAGGTGGCGTCCCGGCACCCGGACGACCGCACCGTGACCATCGAGGAAGACTTCCGCTACCCGGACGAGACCACCTACGTATGCGCCCAGGTGGCGGAGGTGGAGGTGGACCCCGAGACCGGAGCCACCCGCGTCGAGCGCATCATCACCGCCCACGACGTGGGCACGGTCATCAACCCCGTCACGCACCAGGGCCAGATCGACGGCGGCGTCATCATGGGCCTGGGCCAGGCCGTCATGGAAGAGCTCACGCTGGACAACGGCAAGGTGGCCAACGCCAACCTGGGCGACTACAAGCTGCCCACCATACGCGACATTCCGCAACTGAAAACGGTGCTGGTGGAGTCCGAGGGCGGACTGGCGCCCCACGGCGGCAAGGCCATCGGGGAATTCGCCAACAACAGTCCCCCCGCGGCCATCGCCAACGCCGTGGCCGACGCCGTCGGCGTACGCCTCTTCGAGATTCCGGTGACCGCGGAGAAAGTGTACAGTGGGCTCCGGGTCAAGCCGGAATGACGATTCGGGCATGGCGGCTGGTGTTGCGTTCCGTAAATACGTTGACGAAGATGCGCAGGAATTTTGGTCGTCGGCAAGGCGCGATGACTTGTAGGGGCGACCGGCGGTCGCCCCTCAGTGGCGGGCACCACGCGAGGAAGAGCAACGCCGCCGCCCTTCGACTTCGCTTCGCTACGCTCAGGATGCGCGGAGCAAAAAGGACAAGCAGATTCGTCAACGTATTTGCGGAACGCAACACTAGACTGATGTTGGCCACGGGATCGGGCCAGGACTAGGGAAAACCAACTCCCAAGGGAGGATCGACATGCTGGAAGACAAAGTGGTCGTGGTAACGGGCGGCGGCAAGGGCATCGGACGCCATGCCGCGCTGACCTTCGCCCGGGAGAAGGCCAAGGTCGTCATCATCGACGTGAGCCAGGAATGGCTCGACAAGACCGGTCCGGAACTCGGCGAGTTGACGGATGCGCTGGGCATCAACGCCGACATCCGCGACGAGAAAGCAGTCCGGCGGGCATTCGACGAGGTGGTCCACCGGTTCGGGCAGATCGACGTGCTGGTGAACGACGCCGCGATCGTGCCGCATTTCGCCTGGGGCATTCCCCGCTGGCCGCTGATCCGGGACATGGATCTGGACTTCTGGGACCGGGTGATCCAGACCAATCTGGGCGGCACGTTTCTGTGTTCGAAGCACGCCCTGGCCCACATGGAGCCGCGCCGCACCGGACACATCATCAATCTCTACGGCGGTGGTGGAATTTCGCCCGGCGGCGCCTGCGCCTACGTGGTGACCAAGGACGCCATCTGGACCTTCAGCCGTTACTTGGCCGAGGAAGTGCGTGAGTCCAACGTCTGCGTGGTGACCTTCTCGCCCCGGGTTCCCATCGTCACCGAGGGCGCGCCCGAGGACGCCTACGGGCGCCTGCCCAGCCCGGAAGTCCTGGGACAGGGTTTCGTGCTGGCGGCCCAGGTGCCCATGGACGATTCGGGGAGATGTTTCTACTACGAGGACGGCAAGCTCGTCCCCTCCAAGGACGGGAGGTACGACGAGTAGCGTGGAGGTCTTCGAGCTCGTGAAAGGTGAGTTCCAGCGGCGTCGTGTTGCCGGGAATCCGGCCAGCGAGAGACGATGAGAAAGTCCGAACAGAAGAAACGTGCGGAAACCTTCGCAGCGATGCACGAAGGCAATGAACTTCTCGTCCTGCCCAATGCGTGGGATGCGATCAGTGCGTGTGTCCTGGTGGAAGCAGGTTTCGCCGCCGTGGCGACCACAAGCGGCGGCTGTGCGTTCGCACTCGGATATCGCGACGGCGAGAATATCTCTTTGCGGGAGATGGCTGGTGCAGTGCGCCGTATCGCCAACGCCGTGCCCGTTCCGGTCTCGGCGGATATGGAAGCGGGTTACGGTCCCGCGCCAGAGAACGTAGCGGAAACGACACGCCAGACCCTCGGAGCTGGCGCGGTCGGGATAAACATCGAGGACGGTGACAAGCGGAACCCGGGACATCTTATCGAGTTCGCGGTCGCGGTGGAACGCATCCGCGCGGCCCGCGCCGTCGCCGATTCGGCGGGCATTCCGATGGTCATCAATGCCCGCACCGACGGATTTCATTATGGTGACGGCAAGGACGTGTTTTCCGAGACGGTCCGCCGCGCCAACGCCTACCTGCAGGCCGGCGCCCGTTGTGCGTTCGTGCCGTTCATCAGCGACGACGCGCTGATCGGTCGGCTGGCCGCTGCGATCGACGGGCCCATGAATGTGCTGGCCGGCGCGAACACTCCGCGGGTTCCGAAGCTTCGCGATCTGGGTGTTAGGCGGGTGACCGTCGGCAGCAACCTTACCAAGGCGGCGATGTCGCTGGTGCGGCAGGCTGCCGATGAGTTGCGTGGACCGGGCACCTTCGAATTTGCCCGCGAGGTTTACACGCAAGCCGACATGCACCGAATCCTGACCAGCCCAGGCGGCCACGGAAAGCATTGAAAGCAGGGGGGGCATCAGGAAGGTAGGGAGGCGCGAAAGGCGCTCCTTAGTGTCCTGTCCCACGTAATTCTTTACCGATCTGCTGGTCTTTCTTGTCGTCGGCTGCGTTGCTCTTCCTCGCGTGGTGCCCGCCACTGCTCGTCCTGAGCCCTTCGACAAGGCTCAGGACAGGCTTCGCGCAGCGAAGTCGAAGGACGCCTTGCCGACAACAAGAAATCCTGCGCATCTCGGTAAAGAATTACGTGGGACAGGACACTAACCAATGGCCAGCGAGCCGTCGGCGGGGCCGAGGGCGGCCACCATCTCGGAGTAGGAAGCGAGCCCGAAACGGCTCTCCATCGCCTCGCGCCAGATGCCGTCCAGGGCTGCTCGCACGTCCATCGGCAGCCTGTCCACGTGGTCGCCCACCCGGCCGCTCCTCAACTTGGACGATGCGCCTCCGGGCGGCAGGCCGTTGGCGGCATTTCGCGCGGCGCGCAACACGTGGTCGTCGAACTGAGTTCCGTGCGCCTTCATAAATCCAATGGAGGATTGGCGGACCACGATCTCCAACAGCTCGTCATCCAGAGGACAGCCGATGAAGCGGGCGACGCGCCGTACCGTGCCCGGCACGTCCGCCAGCGCGGCCTCGAAACTGAGCATCAGCACGTCTTCACGCCCTCGTTGCGGCCACCACGAAGCCACGTGTTTCCAGTAACCCCGACCCCGCTCCGGCGCCAGGAAGAAGTTCCGGGCGTAGTCCTCCAGGGTGATGGCGCCGGCCTCGAAACGCCAGCCTTCGTGGAAGTGGTACATGGACACCAACACGTCCCCGGGGTCCCGGACCATGGAGATGTAACGGCCCCCCTTGGGGACGTCGTGCCAGCTCAGGTGGCTCTTGAAGGCCCGTGGCTCGGCCGCCTGTGGCGCATCCGGGTCGATGGCGAGGTCCACGGCCAATTCGAGCCACGGTACCACCAGCGTAATTTCATCGAACTCCATGGAGCCGCGCGTCCGGAGCCCGTGCACGATCTGCTGCAGCCAGGTGGTTCCGCACTTGGGAAAGGTGGCGATGAGGACATCGGCGGGCCGCGGGCGGAACGCCAGCGCCGCGGCCCGGCCGGCCGTGCTGCCGATTCCCCCCCGAAAGGTGTGCATCTCGGCCACTGAGCGGGCGCGCCTGAGAACAGGTGCCACTGGGTCGTGTTTCACCGCGTGTCGAACGGCGTTCCCGCCGCCGGCCGCGTCACCAGTCCTTGTTGATGAAGGCCAGCAGCCGGTCGGCGCCGTCGCGTTCCCTGAACTGCGCGTAGGCGCGCCGCCGCTGGTTGTCCGGGTCACCGCTCTGAAGACGCTCGTAGAGTTGTCCGCGCTTGCCGAAGGGCGTCATGACCAGATCGGCCGCTACCGCCAGCAGCCTCAGGTGCTCCCGGGTGCTGGGGGCGCAGCCGCGAAAGTAGCGGTCCACCAGCGGACCCAGCTCCTCGCTGGCCAGGTCCGAGGCGCCGCCGGTGAGCACCAGCGAGCTGGTCAGCAGGCTCTCCATGTTACCCTCGGCCCGGTCCGACGCCTCGATGCTGTGCACCCGGTAGGCCGGGGTGAGGCGCGGCGCCCAGAAGCCCCCGTTTGTGCGGAAGGCCCGGGCCTCTCCCATCTCCACGCAGTCGCGCAGGATCTCCAGGTCCTGCACGAACGCGGCCAGCCGGAGTTGCGAGTTGGGGTTCTTGTGCCGGCCGGACCATTCCGTCAGGAGCTGGGCCACCGCAAGGAACGTCTCGAGCTTGATGATGAGGCGGACCAGGGTGGCGTAGGCGGCCCAGGTCTGGATGCTCCGGTGAAAGCCGGCCACGAGCTCGGGTTTGCGGTAGGCGAAGACCCGGTTCCAGGGCACCAGAACGTCGTCGAAGATGAGCGTAGCGTCCACCTCGTCGAAGCGCGCAGTGAGCGGAAAGCGCTCCGGATCGGCGTGCTCGGCGTAAAGGTCCCGGCAGATGATCTTCAGTCCGGGGGCGTTCATGGGGATGGCGAAGGCCAGGGCGTAATCCGGCTCGTCCGGGTCCCGCGGCCGGTTGGGGTACACCAATGCCTCGTCGGACAGGGGCGCCAAGGTCGCGAGGTTCCGGAGACCGCGAACCACCGGCCCCTCCGAGGTCTCCCGGACCACGTGGAGGACCACGTCTGGATTGGGCTGCTCGCTCACCCGCTTCGAGTGGTCGTAGAACTGGTCCTGGAGGGCATGGGTCAGGCACAGGTCGCCGGCGATGCAGTGGCGGTAGTAGGCGCGGGCGTTGTCGCCCCAGCGCGGGTCGTGGGCCGCCAACGTGTCGGCGATATCCAGCAGGCCCACCACCAACTCCGCGCAGAACTCCGGGTACCGTCCCATCTGGCCGAAGGTCTCCCGGGACCACAGCTCGATGTTGCCGCGCTTGGCCTGGAGCTCTTCCGCGTTCACCGGCGGCAGATAGCTGTAAGAGATGCGCTTACCGTCCCGCGACACTGCCATAGTGTCGCCGTCCTCCGCCGACGACTGGCGATCGTACAGATCCGCCAGGGTCTTGATGGTGCCGGTAAAACCGGGGTGGGTGGTCACGTCGTCAATGCGTTTTCCCCCGTGCCACACTTCGCGGCCGTCGCGCAGCGATTCGATGTAATTCTTGCCGGATCGAATGGCCATACCCAGACCTCCTGCCGGAATTCCCGCGCCTCCTCGTGCTGCGGGCACGGGCGGGTTTGAAACCCGCCCCTACACCCGACTGCCACGACTCGCCGGCGACACCGTATCCTGCGCACCGCAACATGCGGACGGGCCGTGCAGGACATCGGGATCGTTTCCACCCCGTGCCGGAAGCCGCTAAGAAGGATGGGACGACTGCACGCCCGTTCCCGGTCCACGCGTCATGACACCCTGGCTCAGAGACTTCATCGACAACCGCATCTTCGGCCCCAACCACCGTTGGTGGGCCCTGTGGGTGGTCGTGGTCTCCGTCTTCATCGCCACCACGGATGTCGGCATGCTTACCATAAGCCTGCCGGTCATCATAACCGAGTTCCGCACGGATATCACTTTCGCCGGCTGGATCGTCTTCGTCTACGCGTTGGTCACGGGAGCCCTTTACCTGCCCTGCGGCAGGCTCTCGGATCTTCTCGGGCGCAAGCTCACCTTTTCCGCGGGCTTTTTGGTCTACGGCGTGGCCTCGATGGTGGCGGGCCTGTCCGAGGGGCCCACACAACTGATGGCCTGCCGCGTGGGACAGGCGGTGGGCGCCGCCCTGATGATGACCAACACCTTCGCCCTGACCGGCTCCCTGTTCACCGGCCCCGACCGCGGCCGCGCCATGGGCCTGTCCGGCGGCCTGGTTTCCGCCATCGGTTTCACGCTGGGACCCGTGGTCGGCGGATTCATCACCTACACCCTGGGATGGCGCTACATCTTCTTCATTTCCGGCACCCTGTCGTTCATCGGCCTCGCCGCCGCCCGCTTTCTCCTGCTGGACGACCGGAGGTCGGGCAAACAGACCGAAGGGCAGCCCTTCGACTTCGCCGGGTCCGGCCTGTTCGCCGTTGCCCTGACGTTCCTGCTGCTGGGCATTACCCGCGGCGGACTCGGTTACTGGGGCTTCGGGTTGAGCGCCCTCTTCACGGGCTTTTTCATCTGGCGGGAAGCCACCTGCCGCTACCCCATCCTCGATCTCAAGCTGTTCCGGATCGTGCCCTTTGCCGCGGGGAACCTCGCGCGCCTGTCCACCTTCGTCGCCCTGAGCACCAACGAACTGATGATGCCTTTCCTGCTCCAGTTCGTGCTGCGCATGGACCCGCTGGAGGCAGGCAGCCTGATGACCGCGACGGCGTTGGTGCTCATGGTGGTGTCGCCTTCGGCCGGCTGGCTCACCGACCGCGTCGGGTCAACCCTGCCCGCGGCCGCCGGAGCCACCGTCATAGCCGTGGCCATGTACGCCATAAGCCACCTGGGTCCGGATTCCGGCCCGGCCGAGATCGTACCCACGCTGGCCCTGCTCGGCGTCGGCCTCGGCCTCTTCCAGACCCCCAACAACCACGGCCTCATCAGCTCGGTGCCTCACGAACGGCTGGGCATCGCCTCCTCCGTCATCTCCATCATCCGCAGCGTGGGCCGTTCCGTGGGCACCGCCACCGCCACCGCCTTCGTCAGCATCCGGCTCGCCGCGGCCACCAATGATTCCGCGCCCCAGGACCTGGCCGCCCTGAATCTGGCGGACAACCCCCCGCTCCTGTCCGCGTTCATGGAAGGATACGGCTCCGCGTATGTGACGGCAGCGTGCCTCGGCGTGTCGGCGCTGGTGTTCTCGCTTATTGCAGGAGTGCGGAGGGGTCGCCGCATGGGAGAACCGGGCTAAGGGCGAGGAGGACCAACGATCAGTGGAACTTGGTGCGTCGATACATCAGTGAGTTCGACGAACATCTGGAAGAATCCTCGACCACGCGGCGAACTCGTTGGCTGATTCAGGCCGCTCGTGAAAATCCTGTCGGCCGCTTGCTCTCTGGAAAGAGACGTGAGAATAGTGATATACAAGTTATATCGTTTTTCTCACGGAGATCTACATGAGCGACCCGGTGGTCATTCCCCGAAACGTCGTCGCGCGGATGCCGAAGGCAGTGCGCATGGAGTTGGGGGTCGAACACGGCGGCGCCGAAGAAATCGTCGCCGTGACCGTGCCGGCCGGTGATGCGGCGGAGGCGGTCCGGATGATGCGGTTGCTTGCGTTGAGCCTCACACCGGAGCAAAAACGGTTTCGGAGCGAAGAACGCACGCAGACGCTACTCGCCGCCATGGCCGATCTCGATCGGCCCTCCGATCCGGAGGCGGATCTTGAAATCGACAACGCAGTGCTGCGAAAGCAGTATCTCGACCAACAAAGAACCTTTACCAGCAGCCAGATCAGGGACATTTCAGGGCTGAAGGCTCGAAATTCATCCGAGCCCGCATCACGTTGGAAAAGGCAAGGCAAGATCTTCGGCGTCGCCGTAGGCAGGGCTGATCGCTATCCCGCGTTCCAGTTTGCCGACGGACGGCCGCGACCTGAGATCGCAAGAGTCCTCGCCGCACTTCCCGGGTCCATGTCGCCCTGGCAGATCGCGTTCTGGTTCGCCTCGGGGAACGGATGGATCGAGAACGACGCTGCGCCCCAGGACGCTATACACGATATCGGCGGCGTGCTCGCGGCCGCGGCCGACTTGGCATCCGACGACCTCGGCTGAGTCGTGGAGTTCTCCGTTCCGGATCCACCAAGTGCGCTCTCGCCGACCCCACCGCTCGAACGGTTGCCCGCGGGTTCACGGATACACCGTATTCATGGAGCCGGTTGGCGCGGCGCACAGTTCAACGCCGGCGGCCGCGTGTCCCGTTTCGCTCCCATCGCCGACTCCGAAGGTCACCGCGTACCCGTCCTCTACGCCGGCCGAACATTCGAGGTCGCGGCCTACGAATCGCTCTTTCACGCAATCGGTCCGAGCCGGGGCATGATGACCTGGCCGGCGAGCGGCCTGAAGACGCTGGCGCATTCAATCCTGGAAACCCGACGCGACCTTGACATGGTTCCCCTGTTCCGGAGGAACCTGATCGGATGGAACGTCTCCGACCTTGAGATCATCAGGGCGCCGGCCAGATACTACCGCCAGACCGCGCGATGGGCCGAATCCGTTCATCGCTCCATCGTCGAAGGTGCCGGCATGGTCTGGATCTCGAACCGTGAGAGCAGCGACCGCTGCTACGTCTTCTTCGGCGACCGCGTCACAGAGTCAGACTTTGCCGTATCGGAGCACCGTCAAGGCAGCGATGAAACCTTGCTGGCGGATGTGCGCCGAGCAGCATCGCACGGCGGGATCAGGATCACGATCTGACGGCGCCGATCAAGCACCAGAAGCAACGCACGCGGCCCAAGACCCCCTCGTTCGGCCAGGAGCGGCAAGTGTCAGCTGAATACCTGATCTGTGCATTCAGTCTGGTGAGGACCACGACTATGCTCCGCCGGCTGGGCGGGGCTTGCCGATATCGATAAGATATTTCGACCCGTCACTTCTAACGAGATTCACGCCCCCTTTGTGCCTCTTGTGCGCTACCCTGAGTGCATAGTCTTTTTTCCCTTTCAGCCACACATGATCGAAATAGTGTGCGAGTTTGAACAGGGCCTCATGAACCTTGCTAGCTGGCGACACAACGAATTGCCGACGTAGCTCTTCCGGAAACTCATTCGGCCTGTCGGCTCGGCTCGATACGTCCTTGCCGTCCACTATGAGAATTTCAAATGCCCTTGCCAGGGACCTCGGGACCCCGAACCAGGTCAGTTGGAGAGGTATCGAGGCGACCTACTCGATAAGTATTGAGGATATGACATAGCGATTGGGTACCTGTGCGAGCGCAGCGGCGCCGGGCAGCATTACACCGTGGACGTCGTCGCCGACCCGCACAGCGCCAAGGCAGTGGCCCTCACCTGGAAGCCCAAGCCCCTTGCCGGCACCATGCTCACCCATCCGGGTGTCTACTGTCTGCGCTCCAATGTCCACGACTGGGATCCGCAGACCTTGTGGCGCACTTACACCATGCTCACCGACCTCGAAGCCGTCTTCCGCTCTCTCAAGTCCGAACTCGGCCTCCGCCCCATCTTCCACAAAACCCAGAACCGCTCCGACGGTCACCTCTTCATCACCGTCATCGCCTACCAACTGGTCCAGACCATCCGCAGGCGCCTCGCCGAACACGGAGAGAACGCCAGTTGGACCACTCTGCGTCGTATCCTCCAAGGCCAGCACCGTGTTACCGCATCCTTCCGCCGAAAGGACGGCCGAACCCTCCACGTCCGCAAGGCCACCCGTGCCGAGCAACCCCAACTCAAAATCTACACCGCTCTCGATCTCCACCCCGCACCCGGTGGGGTCACCAAATTGATCGCTTGAAATACCTTAACTGTCGAAATGTAGTGCCACACGCTAAATTATTCCCCGCTAACTCCTCGAATAATAACTACTTTCAAAACCCGTGTTAAAGATGGTTAGCCCGATAGCGGTGCAAGCTGCCGGCGTCGGTGAATAAGTCAATGGCACATCCGGGTTTCGCCCGGGGCTTTCCGTCGCCCTGTGTCTCCACCACAAGCTTGACGCCCGACGCGTTGCAGTGGAAGAGCGCGCTCGAGCCGAGGTACTCGATCAACTCCAGCGTGGCCACGACATGCAGGTCATGGTCGCTGCGCCTTTGAAGGCGCAGCTTCTCCGGCCGGACGCCGACGGTGACATCTCCATCGAGTCCGACCATGCTGCCCGGCAGAAAATTCATGGGAGGCGAACCCAGGAAGCCGGCCACGAAGAGCGTCTTCGGGTTCTCGTAGAGCTCGTCCGCGGTGCCCACCTGTTCGATTCGTCCGTCGTTCAGGACAACGATCTTGTCGGCAAGGGTCATGGCTTCCGTCTGGTCGTGGGTGACATAGATAGACGTCGCGCCCAGGCGATCGTGCAGTTTACGGATTTCCACCCGCATCTGAGTCCTGAGCTTGGCATCGAGGTTGGACAGCGGTTCATCCAACAGATACAGCCCGGTGTTGCGGACCATGGCCCGGGCCATGGCCACGCGCTGGCGCTGGCCGCCCGAGAGCTGGGCCGGCCTGCGCAGAAGGTAGTCTTCCAGCTCGACGATGCCGGCGACCTCCCTGACGCGTTCCGCTATTTCGGCTTTCTTGAGACCCTGGACCTTCAGCGCGAGCCAGGTTGTCGAAGACCGTCATGTGGGGATAGAGCGCGTAGTTCTGGAACACCATGGCCACGCCACGCTGCTTGGGCGGGAGCCGGTTGACGACCTTGCCGCCGATGCTGCAGGTGCCGTCCGATATCTCCTCGAGCCCGGCAATCATTCTCAGGAGAGTCGATTTCCCGGAGCCGGAAGGCCCGACCAGAACCGCGAATTCACCCGCGTTGATCTTCAGCGAGACATTTCGGATGACGGGTGTCGACCCGTAGCGCTTGGTTATGTTCCTGAGTTCAATGTCCGGCATCGCGCCCTGCCCCGGCCGCGCGATTCAATCGCCGGCCCGTCCGCGCCCCCTGCCGCGCTCGGCTTCATTGCGCGCGGAAATCGTCGCCGACGGCACTCTACGCGTCGAACTCCGGACAATCAGCGAGAAGTGGGTCTCGGGAGTGGTGTTTCGCGGCAAGAAGCCAATCCCATCGTGACCGGCTTCCTGCCCATCCTCTGGGCTCATGGCGGCAGGGTCGTGAACGAGAAAGGGGGCGCGGCGCTCGATTCCGATGCCGCGCTCAAGGCGCTGAACTTGTTCCTCGCACTGAAGGAATCGGCTCCCAAGGGCGTGGCGACCTATAACTCTTCGGAGGTTCGCGACGCCCTGATGAAGGGTACGGCGGCAATGTCCATCGAGTTGTGGCCTTCCTGGGCGCCGTCTCTCGATGACCCGAAGAAATCGCGCGTGCCCGGCAAGATCGAGATCATGGCCGCGCCGGGCGAAACGGAACAGTCGAGCCCCATGCTCGGCACGTGGCTACTCGCGGTTCCGGCTGACGCCCCGAACCCGAAGAGGGGCCGCGCCTTCATAGACTTCGTGACCTCCGCGGCAAACCAGAAAGCCCTCGCCCTCGAGTTCGGCACTCCGCCCACGCGCGCGAGCGTTTACGGCGATGCCGACGTGGTCGGCAAGTACCGTTGGTATCCGGCGCAACTGGCGGCACTGCGAAAGGCCCGTCCACGGCCCCGGATAACCCAGTGGACCAAGGTAGAGGCAGTGCTGGGCGACTACCTCCAACTCGCTTTGGTCGGTCAAATGGGGGCAAAGGAAGCCTTGTTGGAGGCCAACCAGCAGGTTGCCAGAGCCCTGAGCCGCTAGTGTGGTGTCTCACAAATACGGTTATGAAGCTGCGAGGGCATTTTGGCCGTCGGCAAGGCGCGATGACGAGCAGTGGCCGTTACCACGCGAGGAAGAGCAACGCAGCCGACGGCCAAAAGGACCCGCAGATTCGTAACCGTATTTGTGAGACACCACACTAGGAGCCTGCGCAGTAGATTCTTGATTACTCGGACCGGCTCCTAGTGTAGTGTCCTAGACAAAACGGTGATTACGTAGTTTTGGGTAGTGCTGATCGAGTTCGATGGACTTTCTCAACGATGTCATCGACGGTCTTTGTCCAGACCAAAGGTCGGGGATCGTCGTTGTAGCTGTTCAAATATTGGCGCAGGCACTTCTCCAAATGCGGTAACGATGTAAACACGCCACGGCGAATCTGCTTTTGCGTCAAGATCTTCGAAAAGGTCTTCGCGCTGACCGGAGGCGGCCCGGGACAGGCGACCGAGACCCTGTCCATGTACGTGTACCGGCTCGGGTTCAAGTTCTTCGATGTCGGACTGGCCTCGGCGGCCTCGATCATCATGGTCCTTGTCGCCGGAGTTCTGGCGGCACTCTACGCGGCCCGGCTCATGAAGGGGACGTCGTGACGAGCCCGGTTTCCATGGCCGCATCGGTTCGAAGCATCGTCACCTATCTGGTGGCGGCGCTTTTCCTGTTGCCCATCGTCTGGATGGTCGCAACGTCCCTGCGCCCGCCCATCGAGTACATTTCGCCGTCCATCGCCCTGTGGCCGTCTTCGGCAACGCTGGAGCACTACCGCACGCTGGCCACCGACGACATCATGGGCAAAGCGCTCAACAGCATCGTGGTCGCGCTCGGCACCACGAGCCTCTCGCTGGCGGCGGCCTTCCCGGCCGCCTACGCGCTGGTGCGCATGCGGTTTCCGGCGAGACTGGACATGGCGTTCCTCGTTTTCGTGCTGCTGGTAAAGCTGACGCCGCCCATCTCGCTGGCCATACCGCTCTACCAGGTGCTTCGCGCCCTTTCGCTTCTGGACACCCTCGCGGGCCTGATCATCGTCTATCAGGTCTACACGCTTCCGTTTGCCATCTGGATGCTGCTGGGGTTCGTGAGGGACGTGCCGGTGGAGTACGAGGAGGCGGCGCTGGTTGACGGCGCCTCCCTGCCGCGCCGGCTGGCCGCCATCGTCATTCCGGTGATGATGCCCGGAATCATTGCGACGGCCGTTTTCGTCATGATCCTGAGCTGGAACGAGTTCATCTACGCGCTGCTGTTCATCCAATCGCCGTCGAAGTTCACCCTGCCCACCTTCATTGCGACGCTGATCACCGAGGACGAGACCTTCTGGGGCAAGCTGTCGGCCATCGGGTTCCTGGCCTCGCTGCCGATACTGTTGCTGGTGGGGTTTGTCCAGAAGGTTTTGACGAGAGGGTTCGGCGGCGGACTGAAGTAGAGGTGCGAGCGACAACGCGTCAGTCCAAGGCGGGCGCAAAGCGCACTGCCGTTGCCACCCTTTCCATTTTTTCAGCGGGGACACTCGTGACCAGCGCGCCTAGGCGCGACGGGGTCATGTCGACTATCAGAAGTGGCGCACGCGGCCCAAGAGTTCGCCGTCCGGCCGTCCGGCGGCCGTCGCCGGCCATCCGGTTAGATCCGGACGAGGCCCAAAGAGCGCAAATACCTTTCCGTCCCTCGCAGGTCCAGGCTGTAGACCGCCGTCAACCCGCCAACCATGTGCCCCGCCTGGACGCAGGGCAGCCGACGGCGCCGTGAGCCCGGATGCGCCGCTGCTTCGCAGGCGTTCGGTTTCCCGGGAGCACTCCGGCCAGCTTTCCGGGCCACCCATCAGCATCTCCGGCGCCAGTCCCGGCCGCGCCGCCGGTTCATCGCCGATATCGACTGCCCAGAGCGCCCGGCGAACCGTCAGCAGGTCCTCCGGATCGTAGATTTCCTCGTGACGCAGGAACTCTGCCCAGGCCCCGTCGGCAGTATCGGTGAAATAGTGAGTCAACTGGCTGGGCGCGTTCCATCGTCCAGCGGGCTGAGGCGGATCTTCCCGGAGGAACGGGAAACGGGGGTCGGCGTGGCGGAAGGCAATCATGTCGCCGGCGACGATCCAAGGGCGGCGGCCAGATCCCGCACTTGCCGCGGCCCAGCGTCGTCGGGTTCCCAATCCCCGTCCAGCAATCGGGCCGGCGTATTTCCATCGAGCATCTTGCGCGGACGGTGGAACCAACGCCGGATTCCGACATCGTTGTAAGCCCCGGCGAGATCGCCTACCACGAAAGCCAGAAAATGGAGGCGCGCTGCCACCGCATCGGGTGTCGTTCGCGTCCCGGCGAAATAGCGGCGGGCGCTTGAGGCAGAGATGCCCAAGAGTTGGGCCATCGACTCAAGTCCCAGAACACGTTCAACGGCCTGCCACTCACGCTCCGGGACAGGCGACTCGTTCAGCGCGACGCTGATCTTCCTGAGCAGGACGGACAACCGCTCGGGATCGGCGCTCGACGACGCGTGAAGCTCCGAAGCAAGACCCCGGCCGATCCCGGCATCCGCCAGACCCCGCTCCAAACCCTGCATAGCCGCATCGTCCAGGCCGATACTTTCACCGTGCAGCAAGCCCATCGCATCCGCCCGGCTCAAGGCCTCAATGGCCGCGGACATCACTCTTGGATCGTCGAATGGACTGTGAATGGATTGTGAATGGATATTTATCATAACCCAAATACTATCCGTTCAATGACGACTCGTCAATTCATGCGGAAGACCCACTTCCCGGATACATGTCGCCCTGGCAGATCGGCGATACTACTGAATCGCCACCAAATACTGTTACGTTTTCGTTAAGAATGGCTCAGGCTGACACTTTGGCCCGCTGGTCGACAGCCAGCCCGTAGAACTGCTCCGCGTTCCGGTGCAGCACGCCGTGCTTGTCGTCGTCGGTGAGGCGGTCGTTGTCGACGATCTCGCGGATCTCAGACTTGCAGTACTCGTTGTTGACCTCGTGGGGGAAGTCGCTGGAGAACATGAAGGGCTTGTTGCCCAGGGCCTCGATGGCGTTGTGCAGGGTGGGCTCGGTGCCCTCGCAGCCGATGAAGATGCGCCCTTCGGCGGCGTGGCGACGGATGTAGCCGCTCACCTGCTCTTCCGGCTCGAGCTGGATGAACTCGCCGCGGGGGTCGTACTGGACGTGGGTTTCCCAGCCACGGTCGAAGCGTTCGAGACAGGTGTGAATCCAGGCCACGCCGCCTTCCATGAAGCCCACGCGCATGTTCGGATAGCGGTCGAACAAGCCGTTGAAAACGAAGCCGGCGAAGCACACCATCTGGCCGAAGGGGTGGCCCAGGCCGTTGATGGGGGCGTAGGGCGTGAGATAATCCATGCCCAAACCCTCGTGGGCGCCGCCGTGGACCGCGATGCTGCAGCCCAGCCGGTGGGCCTCGGCGTACACCGGCCAGTACTCCTTGGAGCCCAGATGTCCCTTGAGGCCCATGGAGGGCAGCATGGCGCCGCAGAAACCCAGCTCCTCAACGATGCGGCGCAGCTCCTTGACCGCCTCCGGCGGCTCCTGCATGGGGATCAGGCCGAGCCCCTGGAACTTCCCGCTCGTCTTCAGATAGGTGTCGTGGAACCAGTTGTTGTAGGCTTGGCAGATCTCGATGGCGAAGTCGCCGTTGATCACCTTGCCCACCGCCAGCCCGCCGGTGGGGTAGAGGACCGCGCGCTCGATGCCCACGTCGTCCATGAATTCCAGCCAACCCGCCGGTCCCACCTGCCGGAATGCGCCCGGAACCAGGTCGTAGAGGGTGGCGCTGTGCAGGTGGTCCAGGGGCGGGAAGAGCCTTCCCTTGCCCCGGAAGCGGTCATGGTAGGCGGCCGGCATATACTCCAGCAGCGCCTCCCAGTCCTCCATAACGTGCCCGTCGCCGTCAATGACGTCCATGCGATTCACGGCCATGCCCGTCCCTCCCTTTCCGAGTTGCCCAAGTCGCTTCGGAATGCGACCCCTTCGTTTACTGGTACTGACGTTTCACAGGTCTCCCGGTGTCAGTCCCGTCCGCTTGGCGATTCGCGCCAGCATACGTGGACCGATCTCTTCTCGGTCATGAAATGCGAAGATGAAATCCGGATACCCGTTTCGTGACAGTGTCCGATGGGAGCCCGATGAACGCTTGAGCTTCCATCCGATTCGCTCCAGAGCGGCAAGCACTCGCGGGGCGCGTGTGCTGCGCCATGCGTTCATGCGGCGGCGAATCGGATCTCGATCGGTTCGGGCGGTTGTTCACCAGCCTCGATTCTTTCCGCAAGCACGCGGAGCGCGAGCGCTTCGGCTTGAGCCATGGCCTCGGCTTCGCTTCTTCCATATTTCATTGCACCTGGAAGCTCCAGCACCTCGGCGATCCAGCGCCCGTCTTCTTCTTGTGCCGTTTCAATGGTGAATAGCATCACATGGTCCTCGCCAGCCCGTTCTCTGTTGACCGGGATCTCAGATTTACCCCGTTTCTACGCTACAGCCCGTAGAGCCGGCGCGCGTTGTCGCTCAGGATCTTGTGTTTGACGTCCTCGGACAAGTCCGTGCGCTTCCGGAAGATCTTGATGGCGTCCACGTCGCTGGACGTGTCGGTGTGGCCGTAGTCGGTGCCGATGACCAGGCCGTCCTCGCCGGATTCCTGGACCACGTATGCGAGGTCGTCGGTGTTCTCGCAGGTGACGAACATCCGGAACGCGTCCATGGGATTGTCCGGCCACTCCCGCTCCAGCGCCCGGTAGCGGTTCCGGACCTCGTGAAGCATCCAGGGCAGCCACTGGGAGCTGGCCTCGATGAACCCCCAGCGCAGTTTCGGGAACACCTCCGGCACCTCGCTCAGCAGCAGGTCGCTGAAGGCGCCAACGGTGGGGATCCTGAAGCTGTGGAAGTTCGCCGCCACAGTCACCGGGTGGCTGCAGAGGCTGCTGAACCAGGCGCTGCCGTTGGCGATGTGGATGGCGATGGCCATGTCCAGGCGGCTGGCCTCCTCATAGATGGGGTAGAAATACGGGTCCACCAGCAGCCGGTTGCCCTCGAACGGCCGCATCAGCACCGCGCAGGCGCCGTGCTCCTTGGAGAAACGGATCTGGTCCAGCGCGTCCGACATGCTCAGGGTGGGCGCCATGCACGACCACCGGAGCCGCCCGTCCGACTGCGACCAGATGTCCGCCAGCCACCGGTTCCAGCTCCCGCACAGCGCCACCTCCACCGGCGGCCGTTCCGTCACCTGCTCGATGAACATGGTGTTGTGCAGCACCTGCACGTCCACGCCGGTGTCGTCCATGTGCTCCAGCCGGAGCCCCACGTTGCCCAGCTCCCGGGACTCGTCGGCCTCCGCGAACCTCCGGCCCACCCGGCGCTGGCGCCGCTCCAGTTCCTCCTCCGAGAAGGCCGGAAAGCGGAAGCCCCGCACCTTGCCGTCCACCAGCCAGAACTGAAGCGTGGTGCCGCTCTCCTCCGGCGACGCCAGCGGTGTCGGACGGTATTGCCGGTCCGAGGGATCGAGGTAGTCCCAGGTGCGGTCGCATTCCACCACGTGGGCGTCCGCGTCGACAATCAAGCTCTTCCCGTTGCCGTCTCCACTCATGGGCGTGCTCCTTTGCATCGGCCGCCTTCGCTCGCCAGTCCGGAGCGTGGCCGGGGTCCGGGCACGGGCGGGTTTGAAACCCGCCCCTACATTTCCTCGTCGGTCCTCGGAGGGTTTGCGGCTCCCTGAATCGACCCGCGGGACGACGCGCCCGGGCCGAGGCCCGGCGCTACAGCCCGTAGAGCCGGCACGCGTTGTCGCTGAGGATCTTGCGCTTGACGTCCTCGGACAGGTCGGTGCGTTTGCGGAAGACCTTGATGGCGTCCACATCGCTGGACGTGTCCGTGTGGCCGTAGTCCGTGCCGATGACCAGGCCGTCCTCGCCGGTCTCCTGCACGATGTACGGCAGGTCGTCGGTGTTCTCGCAGGTCACGAACATCCGGAACTCCGCCATGGGGTTGTCCGGCCACTCCCGGCCCATGGTCCGGAACCGGTTGCGGACTTCGTGAAGGATCCAGGGCAGCCACTGGGCGCTGGCCTCGACGAAACCCCAGCGCAACTTCGGGAACAACTCCGGCACCTCGCTGAAGAGCACGTCGGCGAAGCCTCCCACGGTGGGGATGCGGAAGCGGTGGAAGGCGGCCCCCAGTCTCACCGGATGCCTGTAGAGGTCGTTGAGCCATGCGCTGCCGTTGCCGATGTGCACGGCGATGGCCATGTCCAGCCGGCTGGCCTCTTCATAGATGGGGTAGAAGTACGGGTCCACCAGCAGCCGGTTGCCCTCCACCGGTCGCATCAGCACCGCGCAGGCGCCGTGCTCCTTGCCGAAACGGATCTGGTCCAGAGCGTCCGACATGCTCAGGGTGGGCGCCAGGCACGACCACCGCAGCCGCCCGTCCGACTGCGACCAGATGTCCGCCAGCCAGCGGTTCCAGCTCCCGCACAGCGCCACCTCCACCGGCGGCCGCTCGGTTACCTTCTCGATGAACATGGTGTTGTGCAGCACCTGCACGTCCACCTTGTTGGCGTCCATGTACTCCAGCCGAAGCCCCACGTTGCCCAGCTCACCGGACTCCTTGGACTCGGCGAACCTCCGGCCCACCTGACGCTGGAGCCGCTCCAGTTCTTCCTCGGAGAACGCCGGAAGGCGCAACCCCCGCACCTTGCCGTCCACCAGCCAGAACTGGAGCGACATGCCGTCCTGCTCCGGGGACGCCAACTGCACCGGACGGTATTGCTTTTCCGGGGTTTCGAGATAGTCCCAGGTACGGTCGCATTCCACCACGTGGGCGTCCGCGTCCACGATCAATGGCGTTCCGTTGACGTCTTCGGTCATGGCGTTGCTCCTTTGCTCGCCGGTCCCGAGCGGGGCACTGGTCCCGGGCACGGGCGGGTTTGAAACCCGCCCCTACACTTCTTCGTCGGGCCTCAGACGGTTTGCACCGAGGCCCGGCGCTACAGCGCGTAGAGCCGGCGCGCGTTGTCGCTCAGGATCTTCCGCTTGACGTCCTCGGACAGGTCGGTGCGTTTGCGGAAGATCTTGATGGCGTCTAAGTCGCTGGATGTGTCCGAGTGGCCGTAATCCGTGCCGATGACCAGGCCGTCCTCGCCGGTCTCTTGCACGATGTACGGCAGGTCGTCGGTGTTCTCGCAGGTCACGAACATCCCGAAGTGGTCCATGGGGTTGTCCGGCCATTCCCGGCCCATGGTCCTGAAGCGGTTGCGGACCTCGTGAAGGATCCAGGGCAGCCACTGGGCGCTGGCCTCGATGAACCCCCAACGCAACTTCGGGAACAGCTCCGGCACCTCGCTGAAGAGCACGTCGGCGAAGCCTCCCACGGTGGGGATGCGGAACCGGTGGAAGGTAGCTCCGAGCCGGACCGGATGGCTGTAGAGGTCGTTGAGCCAGGCGCTGCCGTTGGCGATGTGGATGGCGATGGGCATGTCCAGGCGGCTGGCCTCCTCGTAGATGGGGTAGAAGTAGGGGTCCGCCAGAAGCCGGTTGCCCTCCACCGGGCGCATCAGCACCGCGCAGGCGCCGTGCTCCTTGGAGAAACGGATCTGGTCCAGCGCGTCCGACATGCTCAGGGTGGGCGCCATGCACGACCACCGGAGCCGCCCGTCCGACTGCGACCAGATGTCCGCCAGCCAGCGGTTCCAGCTTCCGCACAGCGCCACCTCCACCGGCGGCCGCTCGGTCACCTGTTCGATGAACATGGTGTTGTGCAGCACCTGCACGTCCACGCCGGTGTCGTCCATGTGCTCCAGCCGGAGCCCCACGTTGCCCAGCTCCCGGGCCTCCTTGGCCTCGGCGAACTTGCGGCCCACCTGCTGCTGGCGCCGCGCCAACTCCTCCTCGGAGAAAGCGGGAAAGCGGAATCCCCGCACCTTGCCGTCCACCAGCCAGAACTGGAGCGAGGCGCCGTTCTCTTCCGGCGACGCCAGCGGCACCGGACGGAACTGACGTTCCGACCCTTCGAGGTAGTCCCAGGTACGGTCGCATTCCACTACGTGGGCGTCCGAATCCACGATCAAGGGGTTTCCGTTGGCCTCTCCACTCATGGCGTGCTCCTTTTTGGTAGGTCGCATTCATTCGCCTGTTCCGGGCGGGGCAGTGGCCCGGGCACGGGCGGGTTTGAAACCCGCCCCTACGGTTTTGGGCGGGTCCCGAGAACCGGTTTTTTGGTGGGCTTGCGCCCCCCTCTCTTCTACAGCAACTGGGCGAAAAAGTCGTTGCCTTTGTCGTCGACGATGATGAACGCCGGGAAGTTCTCGACGTCGATCTTCCACACCGCTTCCATGCCCAGCTCGGGATAGTCGAGCACCTCCACGTGTTTGATGTTGTCCTTGGCCAGTATCGCCGCCGGGCCGCCGATGGAGCCCAGATAGAACCCGCCGTGCTTCTTGCACGCGTCGGTGACCTCACGCGACCGGTTGCCCTTGGCCAAGGAGATCAGGCTGGCGCCGTGGGACTGGAACAGATCCACGTAGGAGTCCATGCGTCCGGCGGTGGTGGGGCCGAAGGAGCCGGAGGCATAGCCCGCGGGGGTCTTGGCGGGTCCGGCATAGTAGACGACGTGGTCCTTCAAATAGTCCGGCAACGGTTCGCCGGCGTCGAGCCGCTCCTTCAGCCTGGCGTGGGCCAGATCCCGCGCCACCACGATGGTGCCGTTCAGGGCAAGCCGGGTCTTGACCGGATGCTTCGACAGCGTGCTCCGGATCTCGTCCATGGGCCGGCTCAGGTCGATGCTCACCACGGCATCCGCATCTTCCTCTTCGTAAAAGTCCGGCAGGTACTTGGCGGGATCGGTCTCCAGCCGCTCGAGGAACACCCCGTCCCGGGTGATCCTGGCCTTGGCCTGGCGGTCGGCGGAGCACGAGACGCCGATGCCCACCGGGCAGGAAGCGCCGTGCCGGGGCAGGCGGATTACCCGCACCTCGTGAGTGAAATACTTGCCGCCGAACTGCGCGCCCACGCCCATCTTGTGGCTGATGTCCTGGATCTTGGCCTCCAGGTCCAGGTCCCGGAACGCCCGGCCGTACTCGTTACCGGTGGTGGGAAGCCCATCCAGGTAGCGGGTGCTCGCCAGCTTGACGGTCTTGAGGTTGAACTCCGCGGACAGGCCGCCCACCACGATGACCAGGTAGTAGGGCGGGCAGGCAGCGGTGCCGATGGTCTTGAGCTGCTTTTCCAGAAACGCCACCATCGACGCCTCGTTCAGCAGCGCCGGGGTCTGTTGGTACAGCACCGTCTTGTTGGCGGACCCGCCGCCCTTGGTGATGAACAGGAGCTCGTAGGCGTCGCCCGGCGTCGCATAAAGCTCCACCTGGGCCGGCAGGTTGGTGCGGGTGTTCTGTTCCTCGTACAGGCTCAGGGGCGCGAGTTGCGAGTAGCGCAGGTTGGTGCCGGTGTAGACGTCGTAGACGCCGGCCGAAAACGCCTCCTCGTCGTTGGCGCCGGTGAAGACATTCTCCCCTTTCTTCCCGATGACGATGGCGGTGCCGGTGTCCTGGCACGCCGGCAGCACGCCGCCGGCCGAGATGTTGGCGTTCTTGAGCTGCTGGATGGCCACGAAGCGGTCATTCTTCGAAGCCTCGGGGTCTTCGAGAATGGCCCGCAGCTTTGCCAGGTGGGTCGGCCGGAACAGATGGGAAATGTCGTGGATGGCTTCCGCTGTGAGCTTCCGCAGCACCGCGGGGTCGACCTTCAGGATCGAGCGGCCGTCCAGCTCGAACTCGGACACTCCCTCCTTGCCCAGGCTGCGGTATTCGGTGGTGTCTTCACCGAGTTCGAAGATGGGCTGAAACCTGAACTCTGACATGATTCGGAATCTCCTTGATGGTTGTCGGGCATGCCGCTTTGCCGGGATGACGGATTCGGGGCGTCGTTGCTTCTCGCAATGTCAAATTATACCCGATCCCTTGACCCCAACGCAAAGTCACGTATTATTCGATTCCAGCATTCAAGACGTAGCGGGGTGTGGTGTCTCACACCACACCAGGGAGTCCTTCATACATGAGCATTCGCGGCAACACGGCTATCGTAGGCATCGGCGAGACACCGGTGGACCGTCTGGGCCGGCGCCCGGGCGAGAGGCGCCGGACCATTCCGGAGTACCTGACCTGGGCCGCGCGCCTGGCGATGGAAGACGCGGGCCTGGAAAGAAAGGATTTCGACGGCCAGGGGCTCGCCGCCATCTACACCACCAACTATCTGCAACCCTTCTGGCCCGAGGAGACGGCGTCCATCCTGGGCATCACGCCGGGCCTTTCCATGGCCTCGGCCAACGGCGGCGCCGCCACGGTGTCGGCGCTGGGCCAGGCGGCCGCGGCCATACAGAGCGGGCTGGTGGAGCGGGTGCTGTGCGTGGCCGCATCGGCCACGTTCGTGGAAAACCATAACGGGGTCGAGCCCCGGGACGTACGGGATCACGAGGTGCCCTACGGCCTCATGGGCGCCAACAGCGGCATCGCCCTGGTCATGCGGCGGCACATGCACGAATACGGCACCACCCTGGATGCCTTGGGGAACATCGCGGTCACCGCCCGCTACCACGCGTCGCTGAACCCCAATTCCTATCTCAAGAAGCCCCTCACCCTGGAGGACTACAAGACCTCCCGCATGGTGGCCGACCCGGTGCGGCTGCTGGACTGCGTCATGCCGGCCAACGGCGGCAAGGCCTTCATCCTGACCTCGGCCGAGAAGGCCGCCACGATGCCCCGGAAGCCGGTCTATCTCATGGGCTACGGCGAGCAGGACAATCCCAGCTACGGCCCGCGCACCCACTCCGACGCAACGACGATGGGGATCAAGGACGCCGGCGCCCGGGCCTTCGAAATGGCCGGAGCCACCCCGGGCGACATGGACTTCGCCGAGCTCTACGACGACTACGTGGTCATCGAGCTGATGCAGATCGAGGACCTCGGGTTCTGCGACAAGGGAGACACGAAGTACTTCGAGTCCACCGACTTCTCCTTCAAGGGGACGCTGCCCATCCAGACCGGCGGCGGCATGATCAACTGCGGGCAGCCATCCACCGCCGGCGGCATGATCCATATCCTGGAAGCCGTCACCCAACTGCGGGGCGACGGCGGCGCACGGCAGGTGCCCAACGCGCGCACCGGCGTCGTCACCGGCCTCGGCGGCCTCCCTTATGGCAAAAACCTCGGCTCCACCGCCGTGGCCATCCTGAGCAACGAGACAGGAAACTCCAATGGCTGAAGCTTCACAGGAACCCCGACGGCCGCTCCCCGAGATCACCGAGTTGACCGCGCCCTTCTGGCAAGCCACCAAGGAAGGCCGGCTGGTGATGCAGCGCTGCCGCGCCTGCGGCGAGCTGGTGTGGTGCCCCCGTCCGTCGTGCGTGGAGTGCGGCGGCGAGGAGCTGGAATGGGACCAGCTCAGCGGACGCGGCACCGTGTACTCCTTCACCGTCATCCGCCAGTTGGCGGGCCGCGGCGCCCGCGCCTTCGAGAAGGACATCCCCTACGTCATCGCCTGGGTGGACCTGGAGGAGGGCCCCCGCTACTACACCAACATCGTGCAGTGCCCGGTGGACGACGTGGAGATCGGGATGGAGGTGGAGGTGGTGTTCGATCCGGCCAACGACGACATCAGCCTGCCCAAGTTCAAGCCCCGCTGAAACGGCGCACGTTGACACAGCTACCGACGATTGCTAAGGTCCAGGTTGGATAGAGGGAGAACTTATCCGATGCGCAAGGGACCCATCGTACCCATCGTTTAGCTCTTAGCCGTACCTCCAGCGGGAAGCCTTGAGCTTCTCCGGCATGAGTGACTGCTCGCTACGTATCTACCGTATTTGCGGCTCAAGAAGCCGTGTGCGACGCAGTTCCCGCCTCAAACGTACGGGGGCTCCAAGTTCTGGACGGCATTGTCCAAATCCTAGAGTTCGTTGAGCGTATTCTAAAGTCGATTCTGCCGATCCTGGTGGCTGGTTTGGTCATCGGTTCAGCAGCCTTGGCTTACTACCGTGATCGGCGACTGCGTCAACTCGGTTTGGCCGAAGCCCTACTTGCCGAGATCAAGGGAAACAACGAGACAACAGCGGAGTCGTTCCATCAAGGTTGGACCGGGAGACTGAGGGAACTCGTGCAGTCGGGCAACGTCCCATACCCAAGCGTCGAAGACACTACGAACCGTGTATTCGACAGTCTAAAAAGTGAACTGCATCTTCTTCCAGGGGGACTGAACGAGGTTCTGGTGCTCTACTATAGACTGGACAAGCACGTCTCGACACTCTTATGCCGGCTTGAATCGAGTAACTTCAATGCGATGCACGAAAACCGAAAGTTGGCTCACATCGACCACCTGGAAGATCTATGGGAAAAATACGCTAACAAAGGGACACACGCCCAGCAGGCATTGGAGTGCTACGTAACGCGACGCCGTGAAATTCCTGCCCGCCGCGACATACTAAAGGACCAGTGGTCTTCCTGGCAACCGCCGGAACCTCCAAATGACGGCGCCAAGACCACGGAAGCAACCGCGCAACAGAAAAGCTAGCCTGCTGGTCAAGCCTTCCCAGTTTTGGTAATCCACTAGTGTGGTGTCTCACAAATACGCTTATGAAGATGCGAGGGCATTTTGGTTGTCGGCAAGGCGCGATGACGAGCAGTGGCGGTTACCACGCGAGGAAGAGCAACGCAGCCGACGGCCAAAAGGACCCGCAGATTCGTAAGCGTATTTGTAAGACACCACACTATTAGTAATCCACTCCCATTTCGTTCGACCCGGAGGTTGTCATGCCAGTCATTGATTCCGATACCCACATAGACGAGACCGAGGACACCTGGGCGTTCCTGCGCGACGGTGACGAGGCCTTGAGGCCCACCACCGCCTATCCCAGGAACCAGGACGCCAGCAACGCGACCATGCGCTACTGGATGATCGACGGCAGGCGGCAGATCCGCTTCGTGCGCACGGACGAGGAGACCCTCACCACCGAGGGTGCCCGCGAGCTCAAGGACGTGAAGAGCCGTCTGGCGGACATGGACCGCATGGGCGTGGACTACCAGGTCATGTACCCCACCCTGTTCCTGGTCGAGTTCACGGACAAGCCGGAGATCGAGCTGGCGCTCCGCCGCAGCTACAACCGCTGGATGGCCGAACGCTGGGCCGAGTCCGAGGGCCGGTTGCGCTGGGTCATGCTCCCACCCACCCAGAACCTGGATGCGGCCCCGGACGAACTGCGCTTCGCCAAGGAACACGGCGCCTGCGGCGTGCTCAAGAAAGGCGACCGGGAGGCCGGGGTATGGGCCAACGACCCCTACTTCTTCCCGATGTATGAGGAAGCCCAGAAGCTCGACATGCCCATCTGCTTTCATACGGGCTCGGGTGTTCCGGATTTCACCCCCGCGCGCGAGTTCACCTTCAGCCGCTTCTACCGCATCCTGCTGCCGGTGGTGCATGCGTTCCAATCCCTGATCGTCCACGGCGTACCGGAGCGGTTCCCCACCCTGCGTTTCGGCTTCATCGAGGCCACCGCATCCTGGGTGCCCTTCGTGCTGTACGAGATCCGCCGCCGGCTGGAGAAGAACAAGGAACGACCCACCAGCGTCCTGCGCTCCACCATGGAGATCGAGGACATGCCGGAGGACATCCTGCAACGAAACCGCATGTACGTGTCGTTCCAGGTGGACGAGGACCTCGGCTACGTCATTCACCACGCGGGCGAAGACAATCTCCTCGTCGGCTCGGACTACACGCACAACGATTCCGCCCAGGAGATGGACTTCCTGGGTCTTCTCAAAAAACGGGCCGACAAGGGCGACATCTCCCATTCCGCGGTCACGAAGATCACCCAGGACAACCCCCAGACCTTCTACGGTATCTGAACCACAAGGCGGAGACGGGTGGTGGAATCCGGCGAAAGCAACCGCTTGAACCCGGTCCCGCTCTCGGGAGCGATCGGATGAAGGAATCCCCGGACAGGCCGCTGGCCGACGACGACCTGGAGAAGCGCCTCTTTCCCGGACCGGGCCTTCCCGGCGGCGGCCAGCTTGAGGTGCGCATGGAGGCGCCCCTGCTGCATCCGGACCCGGACGTCCGGGAAGTGGCGCGCCGCTACAAGCCGTATAACCTCGACAGTTGGCACACCGAATGGACCCGCGCGGCCGAGAAGAACGAGGCGCTGGCTGCGGGGTTCGAGGAAGAGGGGCGCCACGTCACCGCCCACGACTTCTATCGGCGGGCGGCGGAGTTCTACCGGCGAGCGCTGGTGTACATGCCGGACGCCGACCCCCGCATGATGCAGAGTCATTTCAAGCTCAAGGAGACCTTCGACAAGGCCTGGAGTTTGGTGACGCCGCCCTTCGAGCGGGTCGAGATCCCCTACGAGGGGCACCGGCTGGACGCATTGTTCTATCCGGCCCGGGGCAAGGCCGGCACCCGTTTTCCCACCGTGTACAACTACGGCGGCGCCGACGGCATCCTGTTGCGGGGGTTGGACGGCGACGCCGGGCAGTACGTGCGCCGGGGCATGTCCTTCATCGACGTGGACGGACCGGGGCACGGCGCCACCCTGCGGGAGAAGAAGCTCTACGCGCCGCCGGACTCGGAGCGGGTGGCCAAGGCCGTCATCGACTACCTGGTGTCGCGCCCGGACGTGGACCCGGACCGCATCGGCCTCCACGGCTCCAGCATGGGCGGCTATTCCGGCCCTCGGTGCGCCACCGAGGAGAAACGCATCAAGGCCGTGGCCGTGTGGAGCGGCGCCTACCACCTGGTGGATGACATCTTCGACTACTACCCGCCGATCCAGGACCGCCTGCGTTGGCTGATGGGCGCCAGGGACCTCAAGGAGGCGCGGGAACGGATCAAGGAATTCACCCTGGTGGGCCGGGCGCACAAGATCGAGTGCGCCCTGCTGGTGGGCTACAACCACGATGACCGGGTCATGGACCCGAGGGGTGCCATCCGGCTTTACGAGAACGCCGTCAACGCCCCGCGAGAGTTACTGGACGGCGTGGGACATCACGAGAAGCGGTTCGACCGGCGAAGCTTCATCGTGGACTGGTTCGCCAAGCAGTTGGGGGCCTAGGTTGAACCGCGTCCTTCGACTTCGCCTTTCCTGAGCTTGTCGAAGGGCTCAGGACGAACGGTTATGGATCCCCTATCTCCGTTCGTCCTGAGCGTAGCGAAGCGGAGTCGAAGGAAGCGTAGCGAAGCGAAGTCGAAGGAAGCGTAGCGAAGCGAAGTCGAAGGAAGCGTAGCGAAGCGAAGTCGAAGGAAGCGTAGCGAAGCGAAGTCGAAGGACCGCAAGCAGAGCATTCGGAGCACAGCATGTTGACCATTGATGCTGACGCGCACGTAATCGAAAACGAGGCCACGTGGGACTATCTGGAGGGCTCGGACCGGCGTTTCCGGCCCACCGAGGACAACCTCATGATCGGCTCGGACTACGGCCACGCGGACAACGCCAGCGAACTGCTGGCGCTCAAGGGGATCCGGGACAAGGGCGAGATCGCACCCGCGATCATCGACAAGATCCTGGCCCACAACCCCGCCCGCTTCTACGGGCTGGCGGAAGACTAGCGAGATTCCGACGATGGCGTCCTTCGACTTCACCTCGCTAACGCTCGGCTACGCTCAGGACGAACGGCTTTGGAAACGTTCTCCCGTTCGTCCTGAGCTTGTCGAAGGGCTCAGGACAAGCTTGTCGAAGGGCTCAGGACGAACGGGACAGCCTTCCAAACCGTTCGTCCTGAGCGTAGCGGAGCGTCAGCGAAGCGAAGTCGAAGGACGCCATTCCACCAATCGGACTAGAGGAGGAGAACATGCCGGCCATCGACGCTGACGCCCACGTCATCGAGACGGAACACACCTGGGACTACCTGGAGGGCCGGGACAAGCGGTTCCGCCCCGTACCCATATCCGTTGACATGCCGGAGGGCGGGACGAGCAACTTCTGGGTCATCAACGGCAAGCTCATCGGCGGACGCGACAACATCGGCCTGGACACCCCCAAGGAGTCCCGGGACATGGCCGACATCGACGCGCGGCTGAAGCACATGGACGAGATCGGTACCGACATCCAGGTGCTCTACCCTACCCTCTTCCTGCGGCCGGTCACCGACCGCGAGGACGTGGAGCTGGCCCTGTGCCGCGCCTACAACCGCTGGCTCGCGGACATCTGGGCCGCGGGCAAGGGACGCCTGCGCTGGGCCGTGCAACTGCCGCTGTCGAGCATGGACGAAGCCCTGGACGAGCTGCGCTGGGCCACGGAACACGGCGCCTGCGCGGTATTCATGCGCGGCCTGGAGACCAACCACCCGCTGCACCACCCGTACTTCTTTCCGCTGTACGAGGAGGCCGCCCGCCTGAACGTGCCCATCGGCGTCCACTCGGGCATCGGCAATGCCGCGGTTGCGGAAGCCTTCGGCAACGACCCGTTCCGCACCGCCAAGCTCACGGTCATCGGCGCCGTCCACGCCATGATCATGCGCGGCATCCCCCAGCGTTTCCCGGAGCTCCGCATCGGCGCCATCGAGGTGGCGGCCCAATGGATTCCCCACGTGGTCAAGGACATCACCCTGCGCAACCGCAAGCGCGGGGTGGACCCCGACGGTGACCTGCTTCCGGCGAATCGCCTCTACGTCGCCTGTCAGACCGACGACGATCTGCCCTACGTGCTCCAGCACGCCGGCGAGGACATGATCATGGTCGGCTCCGACTACGGACACAATGACAACGCCAGCGAGCTGCTGGCGCTGAAAGGCCTGCGGGAAAAAGGCGAGGTGGCGCCCCACGTCATCGACAAGATCCTGGACCAGAACCCGTCCCGGTTCTACGGCCTGTCGGAGGGGTAGAGCGACTGTGAGAATGGCGTCCTTCGACTTCGCTTCGCTACGCCTGTCCTGAGCTTGTCGAAGGGCTCAGGACGAACGGAGAAAAGACGGCCGCGACGGGTTTCAAATCCGTTCGTCCTGAGCGTAGCGGAGCGAAGTCGAAGGACGCCAACCCGGTCGATCAGCGCGGGCGAAAACCGGTCCGAAAGGAGATCCACCGTGAGCGACACATTCGAACTGCTTCTCGTCAACGGGACCGTGATCAACCCGGCCGCGGGGCCGCGGCAGGAGCTGGACGTGGGCATTGCCGGGGGCCGTATCGCCGCCATGGGCAAGGACCTCCCACGGGACGGCGCCAAACAGGTGCTCGATGTCGGCGGCTGCCTCGTGACCCCGGGCCTCATCGACTTCCACGTCCACAGCTACTGGGGCGTGAACCCGTACGGAACCGACCTCGACGCGGTGTGCGGCGCCAGTGGCGTGACCACCGCCGCGGACGCGGGCTCCGCCGGCCCGGTGAACTTCGTGGGCTTCAAGCACCTCGTATACGAACGCGCACGCACCCGCATGCTGTCCTTCGTGGCGGTGGCGCAGCACGGCGTCCTCAACGCCCCGGGAGAGCTCGAGAACATCGGGTTCGCCGACCCCCAGAGTGCCGCGCGCACGGTGCGGGAGAACCCGGATATCGCGGTGGGGATCAAGATCCGGCTGCACGTCAAGTCAGTGGGGGAAAACGGCCGGGAGGCCCTGGGGATGGCGGTCGGCGCTGGAGACGCCTGCGACTCGCCGGTGATGGTGCACGTGGGCGACACCGGCATTCCCATGGAGGAGATCGTCGAGACGCTGCGCCCGGGGGACATCGTGACCCACTGCTACACCCCGAAGCAGCCGGCCATCGTGGACCCGTCCGGCCGTCTTCGCCCAGCCGTTCTCGAGGCTCAGCGGCGTGGGGTGGTCTTCGACGTCGCCCACGCCAACGGGCACTTCGACTTCGATCTGGTGAGCCGGGCCATGGACCAGGGGCTCCGGCCGGACATCATCAGCACCGACCTCCACAGAATGAGCGGCTCCGGCCCGGTGGTGGACCTGCCCACTACCCTGACCAAGTTCCTGATGCTGGGACTCAGCCTCGACGAGATCATCGCCGACTGCACCATCAACGCCGCCCGTGCCATCGGCTGGGAAGACCGGCTCGGGGTGCTCGAAGTCGGACGCGGGGCCGACGTGGCCGTGCTCGAGGTCGTAGACGGCGAGACCATCCTGGAGGACAGCGTCGGCAACCGCCGCACCACCGGACAACGCATCGCCGCCCGCCACACCATCCGCGCCGGGGTTCTGTAGGGAATTTTGCCCGGCTTCCCGGCCCTCCCCTGCTTGACCCGGAATCCAGGGATTGGGGCCGGGGCAACACTGTCGTCCCGTATACCCACGACGGTTTGCGGTATCGCCGAGCGTTTTGTACCGCTCCTGCGACGGGCATTGGTGGGCTGTTCGTGCGCTGCCAAAATCAGAAAGGGTTGGAACGTGGACCATGAGTGAGTGGATTTTCGGGTACGGCGGGTTCGACCCCGCCAAACAGGGCTTGCGGGAAGCCCTTTGCACCCTCGGCAACGGCTACTTCGCCACTCGTGGCGCGGCCGAAGAGGCCGAGGCCGGTGACGTCCATTACCCCGGAACCTATCTGGCCGGGTGCTACAACCGCCTGGAAACAATCGTCGGTGATCGGGGCGTGGTCAACGAAGACCTGGTCAACCTTCCCAACTGGCTCTGCCTCAGTGTCCGTCTGGAGGACGGTCCGTGGTTCGACCTCTCGGCGGTCGAGATTCTGGCATACCGGCAAGAGCTCGATCTCAAGAACGGCCTGCTGACCCGGCGTGTCCGATTCCGCGATCCGGAAGGCCGCGTCAGCTTCATCCGCAGCCGGCGGCTCGTGCACATGAGGCGCCCACATCTCGCGGTCCTGCGATGGACCCTGGCGGCGGAGAACTGGTCCGGAAGGGTAACCCTCAGGTCGTCCCTGAACGGCGCGGTGATCAACGCCGGTGTCCCGCGCTATCGCCAGCTCAACTCCAAACATCTGGAAACCCTGGAGAAGGGGCCCGTGGGAGAGGACGGCGTGTACCTGGTAGTCCGGACCAGCCAGTCTGACACACGCGTGGCGCTGGCGGCCCGCACGCAACTCTTCGGCGAAGAAGAACGGTGGGAAGTCAGTACCCGTTTCATCGAGGAACCGGAAGCCATGGCGCAGGAGCTGGCCTTCACGCTGGAGCTGCACCAGCCGGTGACGGTGGAAAAGACGGTGGCACTGTTCGCGTCCCGCGATCGGGCCATTGCCGAGTGCGGCCACGCGGCCCGCGTGACGGTGTCCGAGGCCGGCCGGTTCGTGGAGTTGCTTGAGTCCCACGCAAGGGCTTGGCATTCCCTGTGGCGCCGCTGCGACGTGGAGCTGCCTTCGCGGCCGGAGGAGGAGAAGATCCTGCGCCTGCATGCCTTCCATCTGCTGCAGACCGCATCCCCGAACACGGTCCATCTCGATGCCGCGGTGGCCGCCCGGGGACTCCACGGCGAGGCCTACCGGGGCCACATCTTCTGGGACGAACTTTTCTTTCTGTTCTTCTACATCGCGCGGATTCCGGAAATCGCGCGCGCGCTTCTGCTGTACCGGTACCACCGGCTGGACGCCGCGCGCGGGGCCGCCCGTGAAGAGGGCTACGCCGGCGCCATGTACCCCTGGCAGAGCGGCAGCGACGGCACCGAAGAAACCCAGAAGCTGCACCTGAACCCCAATTCCGGCCGCTGGCTGGACGACCACAGCCACCGCCAGCGGCACGTCAACATCGCCATCGTCTACAACGTCTGGCGCTACTACAAGACCACCGGAGACCGGGAGTTCCTGTCCCGCTACGGCGCGGAGATGATCCTGGAGATCGCCCGCTTCTGGGCGAGCCTGACGGAGTGGAACGAAGGGACCGGACGTTACGAGATCCACGGCGTCATGGGTCCGGACGAGTACCACGACATGTACCCCGATGCCGACGGCGGCGGCCTGCGGAACAATGCCTACACCAACGTCATGGTGGTATGGCTCCTGGAACGCGCGTTCGAGGTGCTCGCCCTGCTGGGTGAGCACCGGAGGGCGGAACTCGCTGAAGAGATCGGGCTAAGTCCGGAAGAAGAGCTGAACTGGCGGGACATCACCCGCAAGATGACGGTACCGTTCCACGGCGACGGGGTCATCAGCCAGTTCGAGGGCTACGACGCGCTGGAAGAATTCGACTGGGCCGGCTACCGCGAGAAGTACGGTAACATCGAACGGCTGGACCGCATCCTCGAGGCGGAGGGCGACTCCACCAACCGCTACAAGGCGTCGAAGCAGGCGGACCTGCTCATGCTGTTCTACCTGCTGCGGACCGACGAGCTCCGGGCCATCTTCCGGCAGCTCGGATATGATCTCGATGACGAAACCATCCGCAAGACCGTGGACTACTACACCGCCCGCACCTCCCACGGCTCGACCCTGAGCCGGGTGGTGCACGCCGCGGTGTCGGCGCGCTCCGACCCGCACACCTCGTGGCGCTATTTCACGGAGGCGCTGCAGAGCGACGTCGCCGACATCCAGGGCGGCACCACCCCCGAGGGCGTGCACATGGGAGCCATGGGCGGCATTGACGACGTTTTGCTGACCCACTACGCCGGCATCGACACCCGTGGCGAAACCCTGAGCCTGGATCCGTCCCTGCCCGAGGAACTGCCCGCCCTGCGGCTGGCGATGGTCTACCGGGGCCGGCGCGTGGCGCTGGATCTGACCCGGGAGAGCGTGGGAATTTCACTGGACGGGGAGTCCGCGGCGCCGTTGGACGTGGTGGTACAGGGCATCAAACACACGCTGCTCGCGGGCGACAGCCAGATCCGCCTCAAGACCGACACTTGAGGGAACCCCGATCAATCGGCGTCTTCGGATTCGCTTTGCCGCGCCTGTCCCGACCCGGGCGGTGGGCTGGACACGGGCGGGTTTGAAACCCGCCCCTACATCCCGTCGTCGAACCTAGTGTGGTGTCTCACAAATACGCTTATGAAGATGCGAGGGCATTTTGGTTGTCGGCAAGGCGCGATGACTTGTAGGGGCGGGTTTCAAACCCGCCCGTGTGGGGGGCACCACGCGAGGAAGAGCAACGCAGCCGACGGCCAAAAGGACCCGCAGATTCGTAAGCGTATTTGTGAGACACCACACTCGGAGGGTGCGCGCCCATTGATCAAGATTCGGCCTCACGCCTGGTACTTGATGGCGCCGCCGACCACGGTCATCTCCACCTTCAGGTCCTTGATCCGTTCCGCCGGCACCTCGAAGGGATCCTCCGCCAGCACCGCCATGTCCGCCAGCTTGCCCACCTCCAGGGTTCCCTTGCGGTCTTCCTCGAAACCCGCAAAGGCTGCGTGGGTCGTGTGCAACTCGAAGGCCTGCTGCACGCTCAGGGCTTCCTCGGGCGCCAGGGTCTCGCCCCACAGCATGCGGCGCGAGACATAGGCGCCGATGTCGCGCAACGGGTCCACGGGCCAATAGCCCGGCGCATCCGAGCCGCCGGCCATCTTCACGCCCGCGTCCAGCAGCGTCTTGAGCGGAAACGCCCGCACCATACGCTTGGCCCCGATGGCCTCGCGGATGGAATCGCCGACGAAGTAACCGAGCGAGATGTTGGGAATGGCCACGATGCCCATGCGCACCAGCTTCTCGATACGCCGCGGCGACATCAGCCAGTTGCCCATGTGCTCGATGCGGTGGCGGTGGTCGTCCCGGGGAAGCGCGGCCAGCGCCTTTTCATAGGCCTCCAGCGACATGTCGAAGGCGCGGTCGCCGATGGCGTGGACGCAGCAACGAAGACCCGCCCGGTGACACCGCAGCACGGTCTCGTCCAACTCGTCCTGCTGGATACGGATAAGGCCGTGGTAGTCCGGGACGTCGAGATAGGGATCGTAGAAGAGCGCGTTCCGGCCGGTGATGCCGCCGTCGATGCTCATTTTCACGCCCCCGACCCGCAGCCACTCGTCGCCGAATCCGGTCTGGAGGCCCGTCTCCAGCACGCTGTCCGTGCTCATCCCGGACTCGATGATGCGCAGCAACAGGCTCGACCGCATGTGCAGGCCGCCCTCGGCCTTGAGCTCCTGATAGGCGCGCACCGCGGCCGGGTCCTTCACGATGTCGTGAATCGTGGTCACGCCCCGTTCGAGGCACTGTCTCACGGCGTAGGCGATGCCCAGCTTCCGCTGGGTGGCGTCGAAGTCCGGTATCACACCCGACACGATGTGCTGTGCGCGTTCGTTCAGGATGCCGGTGGGCTCGCCGGTGGCGGGGTCCCGCTCAATGGAGCCTCCGGCGGGGTCCGGCGTGTCCCGGTTGATTCCCGCCAGCGCCAGCCCCTCGCTGTTCGCCACCGTCACGTGGGCACCGAAGGAGACCGAGACCGGGTGCTCGGGAACCGCGGCGTCGAGATCCTTGCGGTCCGGAAAGCGTTTGTCCTTCATGCGGAAGTCCTGCATCGGGCTCCCCTGTCCCACCACCCAGTGGCCCGCGGGGGTCTCCGCGGCCTTTTTGGACAGGCGCAGCAGAACGGCGTCGATGGTGGATACCGGTCCGTAGAAGTCCCGGCAGTCCACCAGCTCCCGCTCCGCCAGCCCCTTGTCCGCCAGGTGGACGTGGGCATCGGTCAGTCCCGGGATCACCGTGCGGCCCTTGAGGTTCACGTCCCGGGTGTCGGCGCCGCACAGGCGCAGAACCTCTTCCGAGGTGCCGACGGCGACGATGCGTCCACCCGAGCACGCCACCGCCTGAGCGATGGGGGCGCCGGACGCGAACGTGCGGATCTTGCCATTGAAGAATACCGTATCGGGATAGGGCAAATGACTTCCGGCCATTGAGAAACCTCCACTGGTAGATACCGGTTTGAGTTGCCGGGGGGCAGGCCCCTATGAATATAGCTCCAATGTGGCGACGTCAATCGGGGATCTCATGCACGGGATACCGGGCCGGACCCACCCCATCCCCCCTGGATCCCGGATCAAGTCCGGGATGACGACTCAGGCGTCTGGGATGACGATTGAGGCATTGGGCGGCTGTGTTGGTGGCAGTGACGAGACGGGGAGCAGCCCGTGGATAATTGTTTGCAGGTATTTCAGGGTTGACTTTCGACACGACAATTACCTATGTATCGCGGCTACGGCCCGTAACTTGGTCCGCATTCCGAAAAGGAGGACTACACAATGAAATTTGAAACACGTTTTCGTGGAAACTTGTGGAAGCAGGCATGGACGCTGGCGGCGGGTCTGGCGCTGGTCCTGGGCGTATTCGTAGCCGGATCGGCGTCGGCCGCTTCCAAGGACACGGTGATAGTATACCACGCGGGCAGCATCGATTCGCTTCATCCCTACAACCACAGCCTGGGCCCAGCCTACTCCATCTGGGAGCACATCATGGAGCCGCTGGTGCAGTTGGACGAGGAGCGTACGGAATACGTGCCCAAGCTGGCCGAGTCCTGGGAGTTGAAGGGCAAGGAGTGGGTGTTCAAGCTGCGCAAGGGAATCAAGTTCCACGACGGCACGCCGCTAACGGCGCACGACGTCGAGTTTTCGTTCAACCGTATCAAGACGGACAAGAAAAGCCTGCAGCGGCGGCAACTGAAGGAGCTGGTGGAGATGCGGGTCGTGGACGACCACACCATCGTCCTGGTGACCGACAAGCCCAACGTCGTGTTTCTCGACAAGCTCAAGACCCGCTTCGTCATGAGCAAGGCTGCCGCGGCGAAGTATGGCAAGGACGTGGACAAGCACCCCATCGGCACCGGACCCTACAAGTTCAAGAGCTTCAAGCGCGACGCCGACCTGGTGCTGGAGCGTAACGACGCCTACTGGGGCTCCCCGAAGCCGCAGATCAAGACCATGGTGTGGCGGAAGGTCACCGAGGAGGCCGCCCGGGTCGCGGCTCTGGAGGCCGGACAGGCCGACGTGATCAACGCGGTGCCGGCCCACGACGTGGAGCGCCTGAGGAAGAACCCCAGGATCAACATCAAGACGGTGCCCGGGGGGCGCATCTACTTCCTGGCCCTCAACCCGGGTTTCAAGCCCTGGGACAACAAGCTCGTGCGGCAGGCGGCCAACTATTCGGTGGACGCCTACCCCATCATCAAGAACATCTTCGATGGCCTCGGTTTCGTGGTGGAGGGCGCCGCCGGGAAGCAACACATCGGCTTCGACCCCAACGCCAAGCGCTATCTCTACGACCCCAAGAAGTCCCGTGAGCTTCTGGCCAAGGCAGGATACCCGGACGGCGTCTCCGTGAAGATGTACTACTCCGCGGGACGGTATCCCAAGGACACCGAGGTGGTCCAGGCCATCGCGGCCCAGATGAAAAAGGGCGGTTTCAACATCGAGCTGATCAGCCAGGAATGGGTGGTGTTCTGGGGCAAGTCCGGAGTCAACGGCGGCAAGCAGCCCTTCTACCACGTCAGCCGGGGCAGCGTCGTCGACGCGCACACGCACCTCGAGCAGTACTTCAAGACCGGCGCGAGCGTCCGTATCGCCTACAGCAATCCCGAGTTCGACAAGATCATGGACCTGGAACAGGCAGAAGCCGATCCCGTGAAACGTGACAAGCTGCTGCACCAGTTGGGCCGGATCGTGAAGGAGGACTCGCCGTGGGTGCCGTTGTGGAATCTGGCGGACATCTACGGCGCCGCCAGCAACATCGAGTGGAAACCTCGTTCGGACGAGAGAATCCGTGTCTGGGAGATGAAGATCAAGTAGTACCCATATCCCTTTGAGGCCGAACCGCGTTGGAACGTAGAAAGAACGGCGAAACGAAAGGGGAGCGAATGTTCGGAGGCCGGTGAGCGGGGCGGCCGTGACGCCGCGGCGCTCACCGAGCTGACCCGAAGACAAGCACTAATTCCAACGTGTCAATGGGTATCCGGGCTCATTGCCGGACAATGCGAACATGCGAATGTTGCGGCCGGGAAACGCCGCGCGTGGACAGCCTCAGGCCGCGTGTATCAGGCCTGGAACTTGATCTCCCCGCCCACCACCGTCATCTCTACCTTGATGTCCTTGATGCGTTCCCCCGGCACCTCGAAGGGATCCTCGGCCAGCACGGCCATGTCGGCAAGCTTGCCTGCCTCCAGGGTCCCCTTCACGGCCTCCTCGAAGCCGGCGAAGGCGGCGTGGGTCGTGTGCAGCTCGAAGGCCTGCTGTACGGTCAAAGGCTCCTGGGGCTCCAGAACCTCGCCCCACATCATGCGGCGCGAGACGTAGGCGCCGATGTCGCGCAACGGGTCCACCGGCCAGTAGCCCGGCGCGTCCGCGCCGCCGGCCATCTTCACGCCCGCCTCCAGCAGCGTCTTGAGGGGGAAGGCCCCTTGCATGCGCTTGGCGCCGATGGCGTCGCGAATGGAATCGCCGACGAAGTAGCCCAGGGAGATGTTGGGAATGGCCACGATGCCCAGGCGCACGAGCTGCTCGATGCGCTTGGGCGACATCAGCCAGTTGCCCATGTGCTCGATGCGGTGGCGATGGTCTTCCCACGGGAAGGCGCCCAGCGCCTTCGCATAGGCTTCCAGGGACATGTCGAAGGCGCGGTCGCCGATGGCGTGCACACAGCAGCGAAGGCCCGCCCGGTGGCAGCGCAGCACGGTCTCGCCCAACTCGTCCTGCTGGATACGGATGAGGCCGTGGTAGTCCGGGACGTCGAGGTAGGGTTCGTGGAAGAGCGCGTTCCGCCCGGTGATGCCGCCGTCGATGCTCATCTTCACGCCGCCCACCCGCAGCCAGTCGTCGCCGAAGCCGGTCTGGAGGCCGGTCTCCAGCACGCTGTCCGTGCTCATCTCGGACTCGATGACACGCAGCAGCAGGGTCGAGCGCATGTGCAGGCCGCACTCGGCCTTGAGATCCTGGTAGGCGCGCACCGCGGAGGGGTCCTTGACGAGGCCACGGGCGCTGCGGCAGCAAAGGTGCGTACCTTTCCATTGAAGAACACCGTATCGGGATAGGGCAAGTGACTTCCAGCCATTGAGAAACCCCCAAAGGCGATACCCGGATGCCGGTCATCCGCGACGCAGGTCCTATGAAGATAGCCGCGCCGGTGCAACGTCAATCGGCAGCCCACCGGCCGGGCCCTGCCCTCCTGGATTGCCTGCCTACAAGGTGTATCGAAACCCCGCTCGGAAACGAGATTGTACGAACGCCCCGAATCGTCATTCCCGCGCAAGCGGGAATCCAGGGGTGGGGTGGGGCAGTTCGGACGCGTTTCGCCGTCCCACGCGACTGGATTCCCGCTTTCGCGGGAATGATGGAGAGAGGGGGCGCACGGGATACCGTGTTTACAGGTATTACAGGGTTGACTTTCGACACGACAATTACCTAATAATCGCGGGTACGGCTCGCAACCAGGGCCGCATTCCGAAAGGAGGACTACTCGATGAAACTTCAAAGACGTTTTCGCGGAAGCACGTGGAAGCAGGCATGGACGCTGGCGGCGGGTCTGGCGCTCGTCCTGGGCGTACTCGTAGCCGGATCGGCGTCGGCCGCTTCCAAGGACACGGTGATAGTTTACCACGCCGGCAGCATCGATTCGCTTCATCCGTACAATCACAGCCTGAGCCCGGCCTACGGTGTTTGGGAGCACCTGATGGAGCCACTGGTGACGCTGGACCAGGAGCGCACGGTGTATGTCCCGAAGCTGGCAGAATCGTGGGAGTTCAAGGGGAAGGAGTGGGTGTTCAAGCTGCGCAAGGGCATCAAGTTCCACGACGGATCGCCGCTCACGTCAAAGGACGTCGCGTATTCCTTCAACCGTATCAAGACGGACAAGAAGAGCCTCCAGCGGCGCCAACTGAGAGACCTGGTGGAAGTGCGGACACCGGACGACCACACCGTCGTGCTTGTCACCAAGAAGCCCAACGTCGTGTTCCTTGACGTCCTTCAGAGTCGCTTCATCATGAGCAAGGCGGCCGCGGACAAATACGGCAAGGACGTGGACAAGCATGCCATCGGCACCGGTCCCTACAAGTTGAAGAGCTTCAAGCGTGACGGCGAACTCGTGCTGGAGCGCAACGACGACTACTGGGGATCCCCGAAACCGCAGATCAAGACCATGGTGTGGAAGAAAGTCACGGAAGAGGCCGCGCGGGTTGCGGCACTCGAATCCGGCCAGGTGGACGTCATCAATGCGGTACCGGCCCACGACGTGGCCCGGCTCAAGAAGAACCCGAAGCTCAACATTCTACCGGTGCCGGGGTCGCGCATCTATTTCCTGGCCATCAACGTGAACCACAAGCCGTGGGACAACAAGCTCGTGCGCCAGGCCGCCAACCACTCCATTGATCCTTACCCCATCGTCAAGAACATCTTTGACGGAGCCGGCTTTGTGGTCGAAGGGGCGGGCGGGCCGCAGTATATCGGCTACGACCCCGACGCAAAGCGTCGTCCCTACGATCCGAAAAAGTCCCGGGAACTGCTGGCCAAGGCCGGATACCCTGACGGCGTTTCCGTGAAACTCTACTATTCGTCGGGACGATATCCCAAAGACACCGAGGTCGTGCAGGCCTTTGCCGCCCAGATGAAGAAAGGCGGGTTCAACGTCGAGCTCATCTCGCAGGAGTGGGTGGTGTTCTGGGGCAAATCCGGCGTCAACGGGGGTAAGGTTCCTTTCTACTACATCGGTAGGGGCAGCGTCATCGACGTCAATACCCACCTGGAACAGTACTTCAAGACCGGCATGAGCCCCCGGATCGGCTACAGCAACCCGGAGTTCGACAAGCTCATGGACCAGCAGCAGGGGGAAAGCGACCCGGTGAAGCGGGCGAAGCTGCTGCACCAGCTGGGCCGGATCCTGAAGGAGGATTCCCCGTGGGTGCCGCTCTGGAACCTTGCGGACATCTACGGTACGGCCAGCAATATCAAGTGGGCGCCTCGTTCCGACGAGAGAATCCGTACCTGGGAAATGACCATCACCGAGTAGGCAACGTATCAGTGTCCTGCGTCATCAACCTACCTGTGACGCAGGACACTATAGGGTCGGCGGGCGGAGGTTGCTCATGAAAGCCGCGATACTGTTGGAGCAGAACACCCCTCTGGTGGTCGAGGATGTGGACATCGAGGGCCCCAAGGCGCAGGAGGTGCAGGTCCGGATCGGCGCCACGGGCATCTGCCACAGCGACCTGCACAACATCAAGGGCGAGTGGGACAACCAGACCCCGGTAATCCTGGGCCATGAGGGCGCGGGCGTGGTGGAAGCCGTGGGCCCGGGCGTCGACCACGTCAAGCCGGGCGACAACGTCATCCTCTCCTTTCGTGCCAACTGCGGCCGTTGCGAGAACTGCGTGCGCGGCATCCCGGCTCTCTGCAACGGCCACAACTCCCCGCGCCAGATGATGCACGACGGCACCACGCGGGTAAGCCTCAACGGCCAACCCCTGTTCATCTCGGCGCGGCTCGGCACCTGGGCCGAGCAGGTGGTCTGCCCGGCGGAGCAGGCCATCCCGGTCACCGGGGACATCCCCCCGGAGGTGGCCGCCCTCATCGGCTGCTGCGTCACCACGGGCGTGTGCTCGGTAACCAATGCCGCCCGGGTCGAAGCCGGCGACACCGTCGCCGTCATCGGCTGCGGCGGAGTGGGGCTGAACTGCATCCAAGGCGCCCGTCTGGTGGGCGCCAGCACGATCATCGCCATCGACATCCTCGACGGCAAGCTGGAATACGCCCAGGAGTTCGGAGCCACCCACAAGATCAACGGGTCGCGGGAGAACGTGGCCGCGCGCGTGAAGGAGATCACCGGCGGCGGCGTCGACTACGTCTTCGAGGCCATCGGCCTTGGCCCCACCGTGGAGCAGGCACTGGACTGCGCGCGGGCGGGCGGAACCGTCGTGGTGGTGGGAATGGCTCCCATGGACCACCGGGTAACCATCGATCCCCTGCGCTTCGTGCGCGAGCAGAAGACCCTCATGGGCACCGGCTACGGCAACGCGCGCCAGCTCATCGACATCCCGCGGATGGTGCAGCACTATCAGGCCGGACGGCTGGACCTGGACCGCCTGGTATCCCACCGCTACAGGATCGAAGAGATCAACGAGGGGGTCGAGCGGTTGAGGCAAGGGGAGGCGGCCCGAGGCGTGGTGGTGTTCCATTGACAGGACACTAGTGTCCTGTCCGGTTAATTCGGATGGTAAGATGCGCAGGATTTTTCGTCGTCGGCAAGGCGCGATGACCTGTAGGGGCGACCCGCGGTCGCCCCCCAGTGGCGTGCACCACGCGAGGAAGAGCAACGTAGCCGACGGCGAAAAAGACCAGCAGATTACCATGCGAATTGACCGGACAGGACACTAACCATGCCCATCGCCAACGTCAGCGGCCTGAATTTCCACTACGAGTTCCACGGCAGTGGCGAACCCCTGGTGCTGGTGAGCGGCACCGGCATGTCCGGCGACCACTGGAAGGTCTTCCAGGTGCCGGAACTCGAAAAGCACTTCAGGGTGCTGACCTGGGACCACCGGGGCACGGGACGCAGCGACAAGCCGGACGTCCACTACTCGACCCGGATGTTCGCCGACGACTGCGTCAACCTCATGGAGGCGCTGGGGCTCGCCCGGGCCCACTTCATGGGCCACTCCATGGGCGGACGGGTGTGCCAATGGATCGCCATCGACCATCCCGAGGTGGTCCACAGCCTGATCCTTTCGGGCGCCGGGCCCGGCACTTCCTACGACGGCCAGTACTATGAGCGCGGGGTCCCCTACGACACGGCCGTAGAGATGGCCGAGAAGGGCCACACGCAATACATGGAAGACCACTTCGGCGGCAGCTTCATGTTCCCGCCCGAGTTCGTGCGAGACCACCCGGACAAGGTGCAACAGTTCCGGGAGGTCAACATGGCGCATCTCACGCCGCTCAAACCCTATCTCAGACACGTGGTGGCCCGCCAGGAACACGAGACCCGTGACCTGCTGGACCGCATCCAGTGCCCCACGCTGGTCATCTGCGGCGCCGGCGATACCGTGGACGCAGCCACGGGCAGCCACGTGGAGTCATCGAAGGTGCTGGCGGATGGCATCGCCGGCGCCGAGTTCAAGCTCGTCGAAGGCGGCAACCACGGCTACCTGCGCCAGATGCCGGACGTTGCCAACGCCCACTTTCTGGAGTTTCTGGAGCGCCATCCCATATCGGCAGGTGGAGGAGTGACCGGGGTCGTGCCGTGACACTTCCTTGGCTACTGACCCAATGAGCCTTGAATGGCCCAACAACAGCGGACGGGAACGATCCGTGCTACGGATGTGACAAACGTTCAACGTGGCGTGGACGGAAGGAATTCACTGCACAGGCCATCGACGATATACCGTGCGAGGCCAGTCGTTTGTGCCGAGTGTGGACGTAACTGGTGAGAGGATCGCATGCCGGTTATCAGCAGGTTCCTCGGAGTCATCATTGCTATGTATTGGGACGATCATGTTCCAGCACACTTTCACGCGAAGTATGGAGAGTATGAGATAATCGTTCACCTTGTCACCGGTGTGGTGGAGGGCCGATTTCCAAAGCGATCTCTACGACACGTGATGGAATGGTACGAGTTACACAAAGACGAACTGTTGGACAATTGGGAAAGGTGCCGTAGGAAGGAAACTCCCAGGCCCATAGACCCTTTGGAGTGACCCATGTTTCTTCATGTGACAAAAGCAAAACCCCTTGACAACTATAGGGTAGAGGTAACTTTCGACGACGGGCGCCAAGGTGTCGCGGATCTGACGGAGGCTTTGGAGGGACCAGCCTTCGAGTCGCTGAAGGAGCTGGATTTGTTCAGGGAGTTTCGGGTTGACGAAGAACTTCAGACGATCGTTTGGCCCAACGGGACGGATCTGGCACCCGAATTCATATACTATCAAGCATTTCGAAATGAGGCTGAACTTCAGCCCACCTTCCGAAAGTGGGGCTACATCGCCTAAGAGCCAGGTGATGTAGAAGAGCATGTCTAAGGACGGTTATCTTCTAGGTCAAGTTTGGCAAACACCAAAGGAAAGGGGGATTTTGAAATGAGTGATGAAGGAAAACGGATCAGCCGGAGGGACGTGCTCAAGGGCAGCGCCGCGCTGGGGGCTGCTGCCCTGATGCATCCGTCCCTGGGCCAGTTCGCGTACGCGGCGTCCAAGGACCGGGTAATCGTGTACAACTCCAGCGCCATGGACAACCTTCACCCCTACGACCACAGCAGCGGCGCCATTTACGGCTTGTGGCAGCACATGATGGAGCCGCTGGTGGAGTTCAACTACCAGCAGGCCAAGTTCGTCGGACGGCTGGCGGAGTCCTGGGAGTACCGGGGCAAGGAGTGGGAGTTCAAGCTGCGCAAGGGCATCAAGTTCCACGACGGCAGCCCCCTCACCTCCGAAGACGTGGCGTTCTCCATCGACCGGATGAAGAACGACAAGAGGAGCCTGCAACGGCGATCGTTCCGGAACGTCAAGGAGGTCAGAGCGGTGGACGAGCACACGGTGGTGGTGGTGACCAAGAAGGCCTCGGTCACGTTCCTGGGCCGCGGCGTGCGCAACCGCTTCATCATGAGCAAGACGGTGGCGGACAGGTACGGGGAGGACGTGGACAAGCACCCGACGGGTACCGGCCCGTACAAGTTCAAGAGCTTCAAGCGTGACGGCGACCTGGTGCTGACGCGTAACGACGACTACTGGGGCCCCAAACCCGCCATCAGGGATCTCGTGTGGCGCAAGGTCGTGGAGGTCAACTCACGCCTGGCCGGCCTGCAGGCGGGACAGTGCGACGTGATGGACAGGGTGCCGGTACACGAGGTGGCGCGGATCAACCGCAACCCCCGTGTCTCCGTGCGCAGCGTGCCGGGGCTGCGGATCTACTTCTTCGCCTTGAACGTCAACTACAAGCCCTGGGACAATAAACTCGTCCGGCAGGCCGCGAACTACTGCGTGGACGCGGATTCCATCGTCAAGAACATCTTCGACGGCAACGGCGAGGTGCTTCAGGGACCCGTGGGACCCCGCGTCATCGGGTACAATCCCAACCTCAAGCGTTATCCCTACGATCCCAAGAAGGCCAGGGAACTGCTGAAGAAGGCCGGGCATCCCAACGGCGTGGACGTCAAGCTGCACTTCTCGCCGGGCAAGTACGAGAAGGACACGGAACTGGTGCAGGTGGTGGCCAGCCAGATGTCCAAGGGCGGGTTCCGGGTGGAGCTCGTACCGCAGGAATGGGTGGTCTTCTGGGGCCGCGGCGGCGTCAACGGCGGCAAGATCCCCTTCTACTACATCGGCAGGGGCACCGTCCTGGACGCCGACACGCCGCTGTACCAGTACTTCCGCACCGGCGGCTCCAAGCGCACCAACTTCAGCAACGCGGATTTCGACGCGCTCGTGGACGCCGAGCAGGCCGAGGCGGATGACACCAAGCGGTTGAAGATCCTCCAGAAGATGAGCGAGGTCATCATGGAGGAAGCGCCGATGATCCCGTTGTACCAGCTCTTCGACCACTACGGAGCGGCCCGCAACATCGACTGGACCCCGCGTCCGGACGAGAAGATCATGCTGGAAGAGATGAAGATCAAGGCCTGACCCGGCGGAGGGTTTCGGGTTGCCTTGCAGCGATCCGAAACCACCGCGGGACCATTGATCTTCAATGGCTCACGGACAGCCGCGCCGGACCTCCTGTGCGGCTGTTTCTTTCTCGAATGCAGGAAGCCGTCAGGCTTCGTAGACCACCTCTCCCCCCACGATGGTCCGCTCCACCGGGATGTTGCGTATCTCCCACGGGTCCACCGTCAGGGGATTGTCCCCCAGCACCACCAGGTCGGCGAGCTTGCCCGCCGTGATGGAGCCCTTGGTGCCTTCCTCGAAAGCCGCGTAGGCGGCGTTGATGGTGTAGGCGCGCAGGCCTTCCATGGGGGTGATGCGCTCGTCTTCGCCCAGCACCACGCCCGCCCGGGTCTTGCGGTTGACCGCGCACCAGATGCCGAAGAGCGGATCGGTGGCGAAGAGCGGGTCCTTGGGCAGCGCGATGGGCGTGTCCGAGTGGGCCACGGTGACCACGCCGAGGTCGATGGCGGTGCGCATGGGGTCCAGCCGCTGCGCCCGTTCCATGCCCAGGAAGTCGGCGATGTGGCGGTCGCCCCAGTACCAGAGGTGGTGCGGATAGAACGACGCGATGACCCCCAGCCGGCTCATGCGCTGCAGCGCTTCCCGGGTGACCCCCTGGCAGTGCTCGATGCGGTGGCGCGGGTTGGGCCGCGGCACCTGGGTCATGGCGTTCTCGATGGCGTCCAGCGCCACGTCGACGCCGCGGTCGCCTTGGGCGTGGATGGCCACCTGATAGCCCTTGCCGTGAGCTTCCAGCACAAGCTTCTTCTGGCCCTCGGGCGAGAACTGGAGCACGCCCCGGGGGTCCTTGGTGGGATCGTCGGTATCGCTGCTGATATAGGGGTCGTAGAAGGCGCAGGTGTGTACCTGGATGGAGCCGTCGCTGCAGGTCTTGACCGCGCCCAGCCGGAGCCAGTCGCTGCCGAAGCCGGTGCGGAGCCCCAGGTCCCGCTCCAGGTAGAAGCGCTTGTAGGGTAGATCGTGGATCATCAGGTAGACCCGCACCTTGAGCCGGCCCTCGTCAATGGTCTCCTGGTACGCCCGGTAGTAGTCCGGCGTGTCACCGGTGCCGGCGTCGTGGGTGGAGGTGATGCCCACGGAGTTGTACTCGCGGCCCGCCAGCTCCACGCCGTCCTTGAGCTCCTTGAGGGTGGGGTGCGGCACCAGACTGGTGACCGGCCGGCTGGCGGCCTTCTCCCGCAGCACCCCGGTGAGCTTGCCGGTACGCGGGTCCCGGTCCATGTGGCCGCCCTCGGGCTGGGGCGTGTCGTCGTCGATACCGGCGAGCTTCAAGGCCACGCTGTTGACCATCCACACGTGGGACGAGCGGTAGGTGATGACCAGCGGGTTGTCGGGCGCCGCGGCGTCGAGCTCGGCCCGGGTGGGCCAGCGCTTCTCCGCGATGGCGGTGTGCTCGTAGCCCTGGGCCTCGATCCACTGCCCCTTGGGGGTGGTGGCGGCGCGCTCGCGGATCCGCGCCAGCACGTCCTCGATGGAATTGTTGGGCGGGGTCCGGACGTTCACCATCCCCAGCCGAACGCCGAAGGACATGAAGTGGGTGTGGGGCTCGATAAACCCGGGCAAAACGGTCTTGCCGCCGACATCGATGACGCGCGTGGCCCGGCCGGCGCACTGCCGCACCTCCTCGTTGCTTCCCACGTACAGGATCCGGTCGCCCTTAAGAGCCACGGCCTCGGCCGTGGGATGGGCGTCGTCCACCGTGATCACGGTGCCGTTGACCAGGATCGTGTCCGCGTAGAGACTCTCCGGCAGCGCCATCCCTACCCCTCCTTCTTGCCCGGTCCGTAGACCACCCGTCCGGGCCGGGCGCCGGTGTGGTCGCCGTTCTCGATCACCATGTCGCCGTTCACGAACACGTACTCGATTCCCTTGGGATACTGCTTGGGGTTCTCGAAGGTGGCCTGGTCCGCCACCGTGTCGGGATCGAACACCACCACGTCGGCCCAGTACCCTTCCCGGAGAAGCCCCCGGTCCTTGAGGCCCAGTACCTGGGCCGGCAGCGAGGTCATCTTGCGCACGGCGTCGGGCAGGGTCAGCACCTTCTCGTCGCGTACGTACCGGCCCAGCACCCGGGGGTTGGTGCCGAAGCTGCGGGGGTGAGGCATGCCGGGCGACTTGAGGTTGAGGGCGCTGCCGTCGGAGCCCACCGAGATCCAGGGTACCCGCATCACGTCCTGCACGTCCTGCTCGCGCAGGGTGTGGTGGATGCCGTGGATGAAGATGCCCTCGCCGTAGATCAGGTCGAAGCAGGTGCTGGTGGGGTCCTGGCCGCGTATCTCCGCGATCTGCGCGATGGTCTTGCCCTCCCACGCATGGTGCTCGGGCTTGTCCAGACGCGCCGCCACGATGCCCTCCCAGCCGCCGTGTTCGCTGACGTACTGGGTGAACTCGGGATCGTCCATGACCCGCTGGCGAAAGCTCGGGCTCATGAACTCGCCGATGGTCTCCTGCACCGGCGCGTCCTGCACCCAGCGCGGGAACAGCCGCCGCCACGGGTGCTGCATGGCGGTATAGGGATACTGGTTGGCGGTGACGTCCAGGCCCTCGCGCCGGGCCTCCTCGATCTGCTCCACCACCTGCATCACCCGCCCCCAGTTCTCCTTGGAGCGCATCTTCAAATGGTAGACGTGGATGGGGATGTGGGCTTCGCGTCCCACCTTGAGGGCCTTCTCCAGCTCCTCCATGATGTCGAAGCCCTCGCTGCCCAGATGCACGCCGTAATACCCGCCGTACTTCCGCACCACCCGGGCCATGGAAACCACCTCGTCCGGGCACTCCGGGCCCTTGGCGTGCCAGGCGGCGGTAAGCCCCAGGGCCCCCTGCTCCATGGCCTGGGCCACGTAGCCGTTCATCCGCTCCTGCTCCTCCGCGCTGGCGGGACGTTCCCCGAAGCCGACCACCACCCGCTTGACCTGCTGCGGGGAAACGCCGGAGGCCACGTTCATGGAGATCTTGCCCGCCATCAACCGATCGAAGTACTCGCTGAAGGTCGTCCAGTCCGCCTCGATGCCGCTCCGGTGCCGGTGCTCGGCCACGTATTCCTCGAACACCGGCCCCACCAGCGGCGCCACCGTCTGGCTCTCCCCGATGATGTCCAGGGTCACGCCTTGGCGGATCTTGCTCTCGCCGTTGCCGTCCTTGATCAGCGGCTGGTCGCTGTGCGTGTGCATGTCGATGAAGCCCGGGGTCACCATCTTGCCCCGGGCGTCGATGGAACGCGTCCCCGAGCCTGGGTCCAGCCTGCCGATGGCCGCGATCCTGCCGTCCTTGATGGCCAGATCGCCGTAGAACCAGGGATTGCCGGCGCCGTCGATGATCCCCCCGCCGTGAAGCACGGTATCGAATATCGCCATGTGAAGGTTCCTCTCTCTGTGTGGATGAGTTCTGAGTGAATGCGTGTTCCGCGGATTCGTGCGCGCCTTATAGCATTCCTGCCATCGAGACACAACGTGACGCGGCGCCTTGTTGCCCGACCGGACAGGTTGGCGGGGTTGACTTTGTTCGGTCAATGTTGGGAAACTATTGGTGTTTCCCGCCTTTCTCCCTGCCCATGTCGCGCTCGGTGACTCGATGCAAGCGCGAACCGGCGCTTTTTGAGGCCCACAACCAGAGGAGGTCCAACCATGGCCCAGGAACAGTTATACGGCGACAATCCCATAGCCCAGCGGCAGACCGACCAGTACAAGCGCGAATACGTCCACAGCTTCGTCCGGAAGTGGGACGAGCTCATCGATTGGGACGCCAGGGCCGCCAGCGAAGGGGATTTCTTCATCAACATCCTCAAGGAACGCGGCGTTGAGCGGGTGTTGGATGTGGCCACCGGAACGGGGTTCCACTCCGTCCGGCTCCTGAAGGCCGGCTTCGACGTCACCAGCGTCGACGGCAGCCCCGAAATGCTGGCTCAAGCCTTTGAGAACGCCAAACGGCAAGGCTTCATCATGAAGACCCTTCATGCCGACTGGCGGTGGTTGAGCAGGGATGTTCACACCCAGTATGACGCGGTCATCTGCCTGGGAAACTCGCTGACCCATCTGTTCTCGGAGCAGGATCGCCGGAAGGCGCTCGCCGAGTTCTACTCGGTGCTGCACCACGACGGCGTCCTGGTCCTGGATCAACGAAACTACGACGACATACTAGACGATGGGTTCACCTCGAAGCACATCTTCTACTACTGCGGCGACAACGTCAGCGCCGAGCCCGAATACGTGGATGAAGGACTGGCCCGCTTCCGGTACGAGTTTCCGGACAGCTCGGTATTTCATCTGAACATGTTTCCTCTGCGCAAGGATTACGTCCGCAAGCTCATGGGCGAAGTCGGGTTCCAGCAGGTGAAAACCTTTGCGGATTTCCAGGAATCGCACCGCGTCGACGACCCGGACTTCTTCATCCATGTGGCCGAGAAGCTCTACAAGAACGAAGAACGGCCCGCCAAGATGGCGGTGGGAGCCAGCTACTCCCAGGCCGTCGAGACGGCACGGGACTACTACAACAGCAATGACGCCGACCGGTTCTACGCCACGGTGTGGGGCGGCGAGGACATCCATATCGGCCTGTACCAAAGCGACGCGGATACCATATTCGACGCCAGCCGGCGGACCGTGAAGAAGATGGCGTCCATGGTGCACCAACTGGAACCGGCCACCCGCGTGCTGGACATCGGCTCTGGCTACGGCGGTTCGGCCCGGTACCTGGTCCAGAACTATGGCTGCCACGTTGGATGTCTGAACTTGAGCGAGGTCCAGAACGCCCGGAATCGCGACCTCAATGCCAGGGAAAAATGTTCCCTGGCCATCAACGTGGTGGACGGAAGTTTCGAAGAGATTTCCATGCCGGATGACAGCGTTGACGTGGTTTGGTCCCAGGATGCCATCCTGCACAGCGGCAATCGACGGCAGGTCTTCGAAGAAGTCCACCGGGTCCTTTCCAAAGGTGGACAGTTCATCTTCACCGACCCCATGCAGCGTGAGGATTGCCCGGCGGAGGTGCTGCAACCCATCCTGGACCGCATCCACCTGGATTCCCTGGGGTCCATTTCGCGATACCGGGCGACGCTGTCGGACCTGGGCTTTGAGGAACTCGATGTCGTCGACCTCACGCCGAACCTCACCACCCACTATGCACGGGTTCTCGACGAAGTGCGGGCCAACCAGTGGGACCTGCTGAAAGTGTGCAGCGCCGAGTATATCGAAGCGATGCAGACCGGCCTGCAACACTGGGTCGACGGCGGCAGAGGGGGCCATCTCCAGTGGGGGATTCTCCATTTCCGGAAGGTCTGATGGCTAAACGCGAGCGGCCGATAGGGGATCCCGCGGGGGTCCCCTATTCCGAGGCCGTGGAAGCGGTCAGAAGCTATTACAACAGCGATGACGCGCGCCGGGTCTACGAAACCGCGTACGGCGACGAACACCTGCATCTCGGTATCTACGAGAACGACGACGACACGATTGACGAAGCCGGCCAGCGGACCATGGAGAGAATGGCGTCCATGGTCCGCCAACTGGGACCGGACACCCGTGTGCTGGATAGGTCGCTCACGCCACCGGGGAGCTTTTCCACATCTTTTGAAACACGTCGTCTCCCGGAATAGCCTCTACCTCGCCAGACCGCAGTTCCTTCAACCGCTGCCTCGCAACAGCCGCCCATCTCTCATCGATATCCGATTCTGGCGGGTTGAGGCTCTTCAGAATCGAGTCGACCACCATCGCCCTTTCCTCCACTGGAAGATCCATCGCCTCGGCAATCAAGTCTTTCGTCTTCATAGTACCTCCACAGGCGGCGGCTACCAGGCCACCGGGCTCGCCAGCCTTCCGGCGATCTCCGGCGAGTCCGCGGCGTAGCGGTAGACCCGGAACATGCTGTTGGCCGGGCCACGGCCCTCATAGTCGGCGAAGAACGGGCAGACGTACTCCCAGACGATCTCGCCGGCCTGGGTGACCTCGAAGGCCCGCCCCATCTGCCCCTCGCAGACGAGTGTGTTGCCGTTGTCGAAGCGCTGGGCGCCGCTGATGTTCGGGCTGAAGAACGTCCAGATGGGCGATCCCCGGTAGTGCCAGACCGTTTCGCCCGACTTCGGATCGAGCTCGATGACCCGGGAGTGCGGGTTGTCCATGCAGTGAATTCCGTTGGCGAAGAGCAGGATGTTGCCGTTGGGCAGCACCGTGCAGTCGTGCTGGTGGCCCCAGGTGGGGTCCTGATGCGACCAGCGCGTCTTGCAGGTCTCGCGGTCGATCATCATGATGGCGTTGAGGCGCCGGAAGCTGAGCATCACGCCGCCGTCGTCAAGCGGGAAGCAGGCGTTGGCGTGGGCGAACTCGTCCCTGCCGCAGCAGTGGCAGATCTCCCACCGGTCCAGATCCAGGTCACGCCAGGCGTGCCATTCCCACACCGTATCGCCCGCGGGAGAGATCTCCCTCACGTAGTCGCCGTAGGTGAGGCCTTCGTGCTCGCTGCCGGGTTGGCCGCCCTTGATACGGGGCGCGACATCCGCCGGCACCGGCTCCCAGCCGATGTAGATGGTGTTGCCGTCCGGGCGTCTCCGGAAGTCGTGGTGCTGGGCCGGGTCGCAGTACTCCCACACCACTTCCCCGTCCCAGTTGTATTCCCGCAGCAGGCCGCCCTTGCCGCGCCGAAGCGGCGGCCCCTCGTCCATGCGGCCGGCCCAGAGCAGGTTGCCGTTGGGCAGGAGATGCGCATAGTTCCCCGGACACAACGGGAATGACCACTCGTGGAGCACCTCGCCGCGCATGCCGATGACGTATGCCTTGCGCGACGACTGCGGCACAATAAGCGTGTAGCCCGGCGTCGCCTTCGCCTTGTCGTAAACCAGCACGCCCAAATCTCGGTATCTCATGGAGCCTCCTTGATCGTCATGAACGGGGTGGTGTAACGGATTTTACAGCGGCGCGACGTAGCATCCACGTTCGGTGAGTCCGCGGGACAACGGGCACGGGCGGGTTTGAAACCCGCCCCTACAACAGCCTCTCCCGCCGACGGCTGTCCCTCTCCGTTCGTCCTGAGCGTAGCGGAGCGAAGTCGAAGGACCGCAGGCGGCTGGGACCATACGATCGGGAGCCGGGCGCCACAAACCGGCCCTACCCTAACAAACCGGCCCTACCCTATAGTGGCGGCCTTCGGGCATGCCACCCTGCCGCCTGCTCGTAGGCGTGAGCCACCTGCAGCAGCGTCGGCTCCTCGAAATGGGGCGCGGCGATCTGTAGCCCGATGGGTAGACCTTGGGCGGAAAAGCCGCCGGGCACACTGACAGCGGGTGCACCGGTGACGTTGAAGGGGATGGTGCAAAGGGTGCCACGGGTACCGCGAGGATCCTGCAACGGAATCCTCCCCCCTGCTGATTCCACATACCCCTGCCGGCACTCCTCGATGGTCTCCGCCGGCATGCTCACGGCCGGGCTCACGATCACGTCCACCTGCTCGAAGGCCCGGTCGAAGGCCTCGCAGATGAGGCGGCGGACACGTTGCGCGGTGACATAGGCGTGGGCGGGAATCGCGAGGGAGCGAACCTGCCGGTACAGCAGCTCCGGGCTGTAGTCCCGCGGGCGGGTGCGCAGAAACGGCTCGGCCGGGGACAGGTTCTCCGCCCGTGCGGTGACCATTTGCACCATCGGGACGTGCTCCATGTACGGGACCGACAGTTCCTGCACCGACATGCCCAGGGATTCCAACAACTCCACTGCCTTCGCCGTCGCCCCCTTGACCTCGTCCACCGCCAGGTCGTCGAAGTAGTCACGGATGATCCCGACTCTGAGGCCCGCCACCCCCTCCCCGAGGAGTGCGCCGAAGTCCGGCACCGGGACGTCGCTCGACAGCGGATCCCTGGGGTCGGGGCCGGCAATGGCCTGCAGCATCAGTGCGCTGTCCCGCACCGTCCGGGTGAGCACGCCGAAATGGTCGGTGGAATAGCCGCCGGTGCCGGCGACGCCGCCGACACGGCTGACCCGGCCGTAGGTGGCCTTGAGCCCCACCACCCCGCACAGCGACGCCGGGTTGCGCACGGAGCCCGCGTTGTCGGTGCCGATGGACCCCAAGGCGAGACCCGCGGCCACGGACGCGGCCGACCCGCCGCTGGAACCGCCGGAGACCCGGTTCCGGTCCCAGGGATTGCGGGTGGTGCCGTAGTAGGGGTTGATGGTGGTGCAGCCGGCGGCCCACTCGTGCATGTTGGTCTTGCCCAGGATCACGGCCCCGGCCTGCTTGAGCCGGGCCACCACCGTGGCGTCCTCGTCCGGGATCCAGTCGGACAAGTGCTTCGACCCCGCCGTGGTGCGGACCCCCGCGGTGGCGAGACTGTCCTTGATGGAGACCGGAATACCGTGCAGCGCGCCGCGGTAACGGCCCGCGGCCACGTCAGCTTCGGCCTGGGCGGCATCCGCCAGCGCCTGTTCCCGGGTCAGGGTGACGAAGGTGTTGAGTTCGGGATCCAGCCGGTCGATGCGGTCCAGATATGCCCGGGTCAGCTCCACCGGCGAGAGCTCGCGCGCCTCGATCCGGCCCGCGGCCTCGGCGAGGGTGAGGTCCTGGAAGTCCATCAAAGGTAACCCTGCTCCCTGCAAAATTTCTCCGCTCCGGGGTGGAGCGGCACGTCCAGGGGCGTGGCCTCGGTGTCCTTCCACAACTGGTCGATGCCCGTGAACGAGCTCTCCCAGAGGATCTCGTTCTGCCGCTCCTGCAGCGCCGCGCACACCCTGTAGACGTCCTCATCGGGCAGGGAGGCGCGGGTGTAAAGGGGCCAGCCGCCGTAATCCAGGCAGGTGTGGTCCGCCTTGAGGTGGGGGTAGCATCCGGCCGGCATGGTCACCGTGCGCCAGCCCAGGGCGTTGAGCTGTTCCATGGCAAAATCGTCCGGCGTCACCGGCTCCATACCGCGCGACAACGCGTCGTCGAACCACAGGACCAGGCCCTCGTCGAAGACGGCGTCGATGGTCCCGTCCTTGAGCGCGGCCATGCGACGCTCGTCCCCGGGTCCGCCGTTGAGCTGCAGACTGCCGCCCCAGGATTCGAGATCGGCCAAGGTGAACCCGTATATCTCCAGGGTCTGGTCCAGCAGCACCCGAGTGGAGTGGGTGGCGTCCTCACGGATCGAGAGCCGCAGTGGGTACTTTTGCTCTTTGATCTGCGACAGCGACGTCAGCCCGGTGCTGGGATGGATCATGAACACGAAGCGGTCCCACGACGGGTAGCACGCCACCACCCGCAGCGGCAGGGGTTCCTTGAAGAATCCCCTACCCCGGTACGCCTGTGTGAGAAAAGCCGACGGGTTGACCATGGACATCTCCAGGTCGCCCCGGGCCACCCCGTGGGCGATGACGGGCGAGCCCGTGGACATGCGCAACCAGGGACGGAAATTGTCCGCCGAGCCGCTTCCCACCGAGATGCACATGTCCCGGTTGCCGTAATACGGCGTGTTCGGGTCACCCGCCACATGCAGCCCGATTTGCCACAGCATCAGACCCCGTTGAAAATTCGCTCCTCGCGGTAGTCGCTCCATGGTTGCCTCCAATTTAGGGAAACTCTGACTATTTGCCGTCGTCCAGTATGGCGTCCTTCGACTTCGCTCCGCTACGCTCAGGACGGACGGGAAAGGCTTCCAAACCGTTCATCCTGAGCGTAGCGGAGCGAAGTCGAAGGACGCCCCCTTTTTTGTTTGGAAACTATCCCAGCAGCCCGGCGCCCCTCGCCCACTGGTACTTCGCGCCCAGGATCGCCACCGGCAGCTCGGTGGTGTAGGGACAGGCCACGATGCCCCTTTCGTAAAGGTACTCCGAGGCCTCTTCCACCTGCACGTCGCCCACCAGCGACACCACCACCGGCTTGTCGATGCCCTTGTCGCGGCTTTCCTGCACCACCCGGGCGCACAGCTCGGCGAACACCATGGGCGGCGTGATGATGGTGTGCCAGTAGCCCAGGATCAGGGCGTGGATGCGGTCGTCCTCCAGGCCGAAGCGGATGGTCCGCTCGTAGGTGGTGGGCGGCTCGCCGCCGGTGATGTCCACGGGATTGCCCGAGGCGCCGAAGGGGGGGATGAACTGCTTGAAGCCCTCGTCCAGATCCTTGGGAAACTTCATGAGGGAGAGTCCGTTGGCCACCACCGCGTCCGACAAGAGCACCCCCGATCCGCCGGCGCCGGTGATGATGACGATCTCATCGCCCTTGGGCGTGGGCAAGACCGACAGGCCCCGGGCGAACTGGAGCATGTCATTGAGCGAGTAGGCGCGAACCACGCCGCAGGCCCGTAGCAGGTCGTCGTAGACCTTGTCGTCACCGGCCAGCGCGCCCGTGTGGGAGGCCGCGGCCCGGGCGCCGAGCTGGGTCCGGCCCGCCTTCAGCATCACCACGGGCTTCTTCTTCGATACCCGCTTGGCCACCTCGTAGAAGCTGCGACCGTCCTTCAGGTCTTCGGCGTGCATGGCCACCACCTGGGTGTTGTCGTCCTGCTCGAAGTAGGTGAGCAGGTCGTCCTCGTCCAGGTCCGACTTGTTCCCCAGGCCGACGATGGCGGAGACCCCCATCCGGGTGGAGCGGCTGAAGCCGATGATGGACATGCCCACCCCGCCGCTCTGGGACGACAGCGCCACCGGCCCCTTGACATCGTAGGGCGTGCAGAACGTGGCGCAGAGGTTGGCGGGAGTGTAGTAGAAGCCGTAGATGTTGGGCCCCATGATGCGCACGTTGTACTTGCGCGCCTCCGCCAGCAGCTCCTCCTGAAGCTCCTTCTCGCCCACCTCGGCAAAGCCCGACGGGATCATCACCGCGCCCGGGATGCCCTTCTCCCCCACCTCGGTCATGGCCGCGGCGCAGAACTTGGCCGGCACCGCAAAGATGGCCACGTCCACCTCTTCCGGGATATCCTTGACGCTCTTGTAGCACTTCTTCCCCAGGATCTCGTCGGCCCGGGGATTGATGGGGTAGAGGGCGCCGGCGTAGCCGCCGTTGATGATGTTCTTCATCACCGAGTTGCCGATCTTCCCTTCCCCGTCCGAGGCGCCGATGACCGCCACGGCTCTCGGGTTCATGATGCGCTGCATCGCCGAGACGATTTCGTCCCGGGACGGCCGGTAGGGTTCGGGTTGCGGCGTAAAGTCCACGGTCATGACGCTGTCCACCGCGATGGCGCCGTCGGCGTCCGCCAGGACCGGGTTGAGGTCCACCTCCCGGATCTCGGGAAAGTCGCTCACCAGCGCCGAGACATTGACGATGATGTCCGCCAAGGCTTCCCGGTGCACCGGGGCCGCGCCTCGAACCCCCCGAAGGATCTCGGCCGCGGCCACGCCGTCCAGCATGGACAGGGCCTCGTCGCGTACGGCCGGCGCCAGCCGGAAGGTCACGTCACGCAGCACCTCCACCAGCACGCCGCCCAGCCCGAAGGCCACCACCTTGCCGAAGCTCGGATCCGTCACGGCGCCCACGATGACTTCAACGCTCCTGCGGGAGACCTGCTGCTGGACCTGCACCCCGGTCAGCACGGCCTCGGCCTTGTACGCCCGGGCGTTGTCCATCAGGGTCTGGTACACTCGCTCCGCCTGCTCCCGGTCCGCCACACCCACCAGCACGCCGCCGGCCTCGGTCTTGTGCAGGATGTCTTCCGAGACGATCTTCATCACCACCGGAAAGCCGATGTCCGCCGCCAGGTCCGCGGCCTCCGCGGCCGACTGGGCCACGCCTTCCCGCGGCAGCGGGACACCGTAGGCGCGCAGCACCTCGCTGCATTCCAGGGGCGACAGCGCGGTCCGGGCCTCGGACTCGGCTCGCTGCAAGACGGTACGGACTTCTTCCTGTCGTTTGGATCCTGCCTGCATTTGCTTCAGTCTCCCTCGTTTCGTGATGTCCTAGGGTAACGTCTCAAAGAAGGCAAGCCGCCGGGACGCCCCCTTCTAACCTTGGACCACGGCTTCAATACGCCTGGCAAGAGCGTCAAAATCCTCGGGACACTTCTGCCGGATCGCGCTCAACCGGTGCGACGCCTGTTCGCCCAAAGCCTTTCGACCGCCGCCTGGCGCATCGGACAAGCCACGTTGGGAGACAAGCGGCTCGAAGTAACGTTCCTTGACCTGAATCTCCGCGCGGACATCCGCCCAACGCCAGCTCCTTGGCAGTTCCAGACCGGCAAGCACCCAGGTCTCCACCTCTTCCCAGGCGTTTTCAGCGAAGAATGGGCGGATGTCGCCAAACTCTGTTTCGATCTGGTTGAGCCTGTAGCGCCGCCCTGTCACGCCGTCGCGGTCGACACACAGTACGAAGATGTCTGTCATCGCCTCGTACTGTTGGACTATCTCCCTCAGCCGCTCCAATTTCAGTGCCTCCCCGATGCCGCCAAGCAAGGGATCCTGACAAACCCGAACGCGCACGGAACTGCCTCCAATGGTTCTGAAAAGCCGAGAGAGGAGGGGCTTCAAGATGTATTGGTCTTTACGGAAGTCTTCAGGGATGACGAGGACGTTCACTCTCCGCCCCCTTGGCTCTCTCCACGTCCTTCCGTGAAAGCGAGAACATCCTCCATCCAACCGGCTGTGTGCAGCCTTCCCAAACCCTGGCGCATACGCAACTCGGCGACCCCGGGCAGGTCCGCCACAGGGCGAATGATGGCATCTTGCGAGTTCTCGTCACGGTAGACGACGGATGTATTCTCGAAGGTCTTATCGCTGACCAGAGTCAATAGGTCGGGCGAGTGAGTGGTCGTGACAATCTGGCTATGGCCCTTTGCGGTCTGCCCTTCGATCAAGTCGATGAGGAGCCGCATTCGTGAAGGGTGAATCCCATTCTCGATCTCCTCGAAGAAATACAGCGCCGCCGGTTTCGTACCGAGCAACGCCGCGAGCAACGCGAGAAAGCGCAGGGTGCCATCCGACGCGCCATATGCAGACACCCTCCGGTCATCGGCCTCCCGAAAGACGATCTGGACCCGCCCTGTTGTGGGATCAACGGGAAACTCGAAATCCCGCACGTCCATGGGCGTCAATTCGCGAATCCACTCAGCCAAAGTCTCCCGGCGGATCGGGTCCGAACAGATCTCCCGCAGCACCGTCGGCAGGTTCTCGCCGCTGTCGCCCAATACCGTCTGGCCGGGGAAAGCGGCCTGACGCATCCGGTTCGGTTCCAAGTCCAGAAAACGCATGCTGGAAAGTGTCTGGATGAGTTTCTCGGCGTCGTCCCTTTGGGCCTTCACGACTCTCTGATGTTCGCGAATCTGTGTCAGCGCTGGTTGGTCCGGCCTCACCATGATCCGATTGCCGTACTTCCTCTGCTCACCGGTCTTACCCATGCGAAGGAGCAGGTGCGTGTTGTCATCCTGAGCATGGACGGGGTCCCCGGTCCCGGGGTGGCTGGTGTAGATCGTTCCCCGGAGGTTGGTGAGTTTTTCCTCCACGACACGGAAAAGGTCAGGGCTTGAATCATCGCTGCCCACCGTGATCGAGTAGCGTTCCGCGAACAGGGGGACACGGACACCAGGGCCCTCTAGTTCGCCGAGAACCTCACCTGCTTCAAGGGAGAACGCGGATTCCCCAAAGCGAACGATCTCATCCGCTGCGCCGCGAATACCCGCCCATTCAATCTGGCCGCCGGCACCGTATTTTCCCCCGATGATCTCCGCGAGAGTGTAGCCGCGGCCTAGGCCGTGCAGGAAGCGGAAGGCATCGCGGATGTTACTTTTGCCGCTGGCGTTGGCACCCACGATGATCGTGAACGAGCCGAGGCGAAGGGTCTCATCAGCGAAATTCTTGAAATTCTTCAGGCGGATTGAGTTGAGCATCGGATCGGACGCCTACCTTGTCACGGGCGGCTCCCCGGTGAACGCCCCGGCGCTCCTGAGTTGTGCGATCTCGTCCGTGCCGTAGCCCAGGACCTCGGTGAGGACCTCGTCCGTGTGCTCGCCCAGCAACGGCGAGCGCTTGATCTCCACCGGCGAGTCCGAGAGCTTGATGGGGCAGCCCACGTTGTACCACTTGCCCCGTTCGGGATGATCCACCTCCACCATCATCTCCCGGAGCTTGACGTGCTCGTCGTCGGCCAGATCCTTGGTGCTCATGACCGGCCCGCAGGGCACGTTGAGATCGTTCAGGATCTCCATCAGCTCCCACTTGGTGTAGTCCCGGGCGAACTCCGTCAACAGGCGCCACATCTCGCCCTGGTTGGCCCGACGCGCGTCGATGGTGGCGAAGCGCGGATCCGCCGCCAGCGAATCGCCGCCGACGCGCGCGGCCAGAGCGCTCCATACCTGCTCCTGCACCACCACGTAGAGATAATCGTTGGCGCCGCCGGGCTTGCACTGGATAGCATTGCCGAGCTGGCCGCCGCCGGAGTCGTTGCCCGCCCGGGGCGTGAAGTCCTCGAACTCCTGCACGGAGTACTCGGCGAGCGGGCCACTTTCGACGCGCTGATGGTCCCGAAACTTCACACGGCAGAGGTTCATGACACAGTCCATCATGGCGCACTCGACGTACTGGCCGCGCCCGGTGCGCTCCCGCTGGAGCAGCGCCGCGAGTATGCCGGCCAGAAGGTGCACGCCGGTGCCCGAATCGCCGATCTGTGCGCCTGCCACCACGGGGGGACCGTCGAACAGCCCGGTGGTGCTCATGGCGCCTCCCATGGCCTGGGCCACGTTCTCATAGGCCTTGAAGGCGGCGTAAGGCCCCTCGCTGCCGAAGCCCTTGATGGAGCCCATGATGATCCGGGGGTTCAACCCGTGGACCTTCTCCCAGCCGAAACCGAGACGGTCCAGCACCCCCGGGCCGAAATTTTCCAGCATCACGTCGCAGGACCGCACCAGCCGGGTGAAGACTTCCTTGCCCTGGGCATTCTTCAGGTTCACCGTGATGGAGCGCTTGTTGCAGTTCAGCATGGTGAAATAGAGGCTGTCCGCGTCCGGAATGTCCTGGAGCTGCTTGCGGGTGGCGTCCCCCGCGGGCGATTCGAGCTTGATGACGTCCGCGCCGAGAAAGGCCATGAGCTGGCTCGAAGTGGGTCCTGCCTGGACGTGGGTCATGTCCAGGATGCGAATGCCGGAGAGTGCCTTTTCCATGAGTTTCCCTGACTGACGATAGGTAGTTGGTTGCTACTTGTACATGGTCTGACGTTTGGTTCCGGGGGCCCATTCACCGGCGTCCACCCAGATATTGACGACGGCCGACTTGCCGGAGGTCCGCACCGAATCCCGGGCTCGGCCGAGCGCCGGCCCGATCTCGCGGCAGTCGTGGACCTCCTCGCCGTATCCGCCCAGCATCTCCGCGAATTTGGAGAACGGCACGTCGCCCAGCAGGTTGCCGACATTGCCGCGCTCGTCGCCGTACTTGGAGAGCTGGCCGTAGCGGATCTGGTTCATGGCGGAGTTGTTGCCGATGACGGCGATGTAGGGCGCGCCGAACCGGTTGGCGGTCTCCATGTCGAAGGCGGTCATGCCGAAGGAGCCGTCACCGTAGTAGCACAGCACTTCCTTCTCCGGGTGCACCAGCTTGGAGGCGAGCGCGAAGCCCGTGCCCACGCCCAGTGCCCCGAGGGCGCCGGGGTCCATCCAGTTGCCGGGAGCCCGGGGCTCCACCGCCTGGGCGCTGATGGTCACCACGTCGCCGCCGTCGCCGATATAGATCGTGTCCTCGGTGAGGAACTCGTTGAGCTCCCACGCCACCCGGTAGGGATGGATGGGGCTGGCATCGGAAAGGAAAAGCGGCATGAGCTTGGCCGCCCGCTCGCCCTCCAGCCCGCGAAGATGCGCGAGCCAGGGCGCGCGGCCTTCGGCGCCGTTGTCCAGGCGCTCCCCCACCGCCGCACGTACCGCCTTCATGATCGCCCCGGGATCGCCTACCAGGCCCAGGCCGACGTCGCGGTTCTTGGCCACCGTGCGGTAGTCCATGTCGATGTGGACGACGGTTGCCTCGGCGCGCAGCCGCCGGCCGTAACCCATGCGGAAGTCGAAGGGCGTGCCCACGATGACGATGACGTCAGCCTCGTTGAAGGCATCGGCGCGGGTGCGGTTGAAGTAGTGGGGATCGCCGGGAGGCAACACGCCCCGGGCCGCCCCGTTCATGTAACAGGGCACGTTGAGTGCCTTGAACAGCGACGTCGCGGCCTCGTGGCCGCGGCAAGTCCACACCTGGGTGCCCAGCAACACCGCCGGCCGCTCGGACCGCACCAGCAACTCGGCCAGCTTCTCGATGTCCGCGGGGTCGCCGATGGACTTGGTAGACGCACGAGATCGGCCGCGCTCCGGCACCACGGCCTTGTCCACCGGTACCTCGCGGTCGAGCACGTCCCGGGGGATCTCCAGGTAGCTCGGTCCCGGCGCTCCGGCAAAGCACTCGCGCGCGGCCATGGCCACCATATCGGCAATGCGCTCCGTGGACCGCACGCTCGCCGAGAACTTGGTGATGGGGGCTGCGATGTCCACGTGCGGCAGATCCTGGAGCGAGCCCATCTTGTGCTGGGTGAGCGCGCCCTGACCGCCGATATGAAGCACCGGGCTTTCCGACCGGAACGCGGTGGCAATGCCCGTAAGGGCGTTGGTGAAGCCCGGCCCAGCGGTGGTCACGACGCAACCCAACCTACCCGTCTGACGAGCGTACCCGTCCGCCGCGTGGGCCGCCACCTGCTCGTGGCGCACGTCGACGACACGAATCCCGTGGTCGATGCAGCCGTCGTAGATGTCGATGACATGACCGCCGCACAGGGTGAAGATGGTGTCCACCCCCTCGTTCTTGAGCGCCGCGGCCACCAAGTGCCCGCCCGAGACGACGCTCTGGTCCCGACTCTTCCGGGCCAACGTGTCGTCGGCCGTGTTGGACGTCTGTTTGTCCGTTGAAACCCTTGCCATGTATGCGTTTCCTTCGCCGTAGCGTTTTGCCGATGACACCGCCGGCAAATAGTTAATCTCTGTCCGCCGCGTCTGTCAATCAGGAGCGGCCTCACGCAGCCTCTGATTCTGCTGGAGATTTGGCCAAGCCGGAATTGCAGTGATATAAGCGTTCAAAACGATGACGAGGTGCCCACGCCGATCGTCGGTCACCCGCCCGAGCCGACCCATCCCGAAATCAGAGGAACTGACGTGGCATTGACCATCACCCAAGTCGACGCATTCACCAGCGAGGCGTTCGGCGGCAACCCGGCGGCCGTGTGCGTCTTGCCCGCTCCGGCCGACGCCGTGTGGATGCAGAGAATGGCGCGTGAGATGAACTTGTCCGAAACCGCCTTCCTCGTTCGCCGTGAGACCGGGGGATTCGACCTCCGCTGGTTCACACCCGCGGTCGAGGTCGACCTCTGCGGCCACGCCACGCTGGCGAGCGCCCACGTACTGTGGAAGGAAGGGCATCTGCCACCGGATGCGCCGGCCGTCTTCCACACCCGCTCCGGCCGGTTGTCGGCGCAACTGCGTGGCGGGTGGATCGAGATGGACTTTCCGGCAGAACCGGAAGAGCCGGCACCCGTTCCCGACGGGCTGGCCGGTGCCCTCGGCGCCGAGCCGACCTACGTCGGCCGGAACCGCTTCGACTACCTGGTCGAAGTCGACACCCAGGCGACAGTAGAGCAGCTCACCCCGGATATGCGGTATCTCGCGAAGCTGGAGACACGCGGGATCATCGTCACCGCGCAGGCAGAGACCAGGGGTTTTGATTTCGTGTCACGCTTCTTCGCTCCCAACACCGGCATCGACGAGGACCCGGTCACCGGATCGGCGCACTGCTGCCTCGGTCCCTACTGGCGCCGCCGCCTCGGCCGGGACGACACGCTGACCGCGCGGCAGGTGTCGGAGCGCGGCGGACTCGTCAAGGTCGCCGTCCACGGGAACCGCGTCACCCTTTCGGGTCAAGCGGTCACGGTCCTGCGGGGTGAACTGCTGGCGTGAAGCGCGCATCCTATCGACTTCCGGCGCGACCCCAAAAGACTCATCAGATCCAAGGGACCCGCCTGTGAGCTCGTGCGGGCGAAGCTGGCTGTCCTAGAGGAGGAGACACGTGTGTAGGACCAGCCCTGATGGCGTAACGGGCTTGCCACCGCCGCGACTGTAGTGATATAGCTACATCGACGGGAGGCTTCGGCATATGGGTATCACGGTCATTACCAGTAGAACGTTCAACCAACAGGTGAGCAAGGCAAAAAGGGACGCTGCAAAGGGGCCGGTCTTCATAACGGACCGCGGGCGGCCCGCGCATGTCCTTCTGACGATCGAGGACTATCAGCGGATCGCCGAGAAGGAGGCGAGCATCGTTGAATCACTGGCCATGCCTCAAGCCGCGGACATCGAACTTGAACCGCCTCGCTTGACCGACAAGTTGATTCGGCTCCCGGACCTGTCTTGATATATCTGCTCGACACGAATGTTGTTTCGGAATTGCGAAAAGGCAGATCCCGACGAACTGACCCGAACGTCCTTGAATGGGCAGACAGCGCCTCCGCCACCAGTCTCTTCCTGTCGGTCATCACGATCCTGGAACTTGAAACAGGCATCCTGTTGATGGAGCGTCGCGATCCCCCACAAGGCGCGATGCTTCGTTCCTGGCTCAATGGTCAAGTCCTGACCGCGTTCCAGGACCGCGTTTTGCCCGTCGATACACCCGTAGCGCAATGTTGTGCGAGGCTCCACGTCCCTGACCGCCGCTCGGATCGGGACGCACTCATCGCGGCCACCGCGTTGGTCCACGGGATGACGGTGGTTACCCGCAACGTCGACGACTTTACCGCCACGGGTGTCCCGCTCCTGAACCCGTGGGGGTATACGACGGCGTCCAGCTCGGATTAGAGCCGCGATCCTGTCCCGACCGGGGCGGTGGCGTGAGCTACGGGCGGGTTTAAAACCCGCCCCTACATTGCCTCATCGGGCCTCAGCGGGTTTGCTCCCAATTGATCGAGATCTCCTTGAAACGGTAGAGAAGGACTCAGCAGAATTACAGGGGCGCAGAGAGCGGGGTGGGCGGCGTCCCGGAAATCTGTTGACGGTGGGCGGACGTGTTTCACGATCCCCACCAACCACCCGTTTCGCGCGACGCAGACAGCGGGAACCCGGCAGTACCGTCTTCTGATTTCCGGGACGCCGCCCACCCTGCTCGGTACGGCGAGGCGCCTGCCGACCAGCCGCCCCATTCGTGACGAGGTCCCAGGAGTCTGGAACGCGGCGGAGAAGGTGGAGATGCTGGACTGCTCAGACGACGCATGTAGGGCGACCGCGGGTCGCCCCTACCGGATATCGCCCGCCGCCGTTCCTCAGGCGAGGCTGCCCACGGCCGCCTGGATCGCGCTCAGTAGCGGCGCGGGATACACGCCGAACCAGATGAGCAGCACAGTGAGAGCCGCGAGCACGAGTCCTTCGGGGAGGGAGAAGCGTCGCGTGGCGGGCAGCGGCGAGGATGGGTCCTCGGGCGCCGGCAGGTACATCGTGATGATGATGCGCAGATAGTAGTAGAGGCCGATGACGCTGCTGACCACCAGCAGGATCACGAGGGTCCAGAGATCCGAGAGCACGCCGGCGGTGAGGACGTAGAACTTGCCCACGAAACCGGCGGTGAGAGGGATCCCTGCCAGGGAGAACAGCATGAGCGTCAGAGCGCCACTCACCCAGGGGCGGCGCCAGAAGAGGCCGCGGTAGTCGCTGACCTCGTCGGCCTCCTTGTGCTCGTCCGAAAGCGCGGTAATGATACCGAAAATGCCGAGTGAGGTGATGAAATAGGCCACCAGGTAGAACGTCACCGCATGGGACCCCTCCCGGGAGGCGGCGACCACCGCCACCAGCAGGTAGCCGAGATGGGCGATGGAGGAATAGGCCAGCAGACGCTTGATGTTCTCCTGAAACAACGCCAGGAGATTGCCGAGGAACATGGAGGCCACGGCGATGATGCCCAGCACCGTCACTACCGAGTCGTAGTCCAGGAGACCGCCGTACCGGCCGTAACGGAGCAGCAGCGCCACCATGGCGCCCTTGGAGACCGTGGTCAGATAGGCTGTCACCGGGGTGGGGGCACCCTGGTAGACGTCCGGCGCCCACATGTGGAACGGCACCACCGCCAGCTTGAAACCGGCGCCGATCACCACCATGCCGAAGCCGCCGAGCAGCAGCAGGGTCGGCTCCCGTGTCTTGCCGGACAGCATCGAGGCCATGGCGGTGAAATCCATGGTGCCGAGGTCCGCGTAGATGAGCGCCATGCCGAAGAGCAGAAAGGCCGCGGAAGCCGCCGCCAGGATCAGGTACTTGATGCCGGACTCGAGCGCCGTCCGGGTGGTACGGAGATAGGCCACCAGGCCGTAGAGGGAGACGCTCAGGATCTCCAGCCCGAGGAAAAACGAAACGAAGTGATTGCTGGCGGCCAACACCGCGCAACCGAAGGTGGCCAGCGTGAGCAACAGGTAGAACTCTTCCCGATTCCCCGGCATGCGCTCCAGGTAGCCGTACGACATCACCACCACCACCATGGTCGCCGCCGAGAGCAGGCCGATGTAGAAGAGCGCGTACGCGTCCATGGCCAACAACGGAGCCACCGGAGGCCCCGCGTCCCCCCCCGCGCCGGGCAGGACCGCCAGCGTCAGCGCCAGGCCGGCCAGGGAAAGCACCACGGTGAGCCCATGGCCGCGCCGGAACGAGATCACCAGCATGAGCACCAACGGTGTCAGCCCCAGCAGGACGATGGGCGTCAGCGCGCCGAACAGATTCACGGCCGGCTACCTCCAACCGGGGATATGGATACGACGGTGCCGGGATGGTGCCCTTTCTCCACTTGGGAGCGCGGCGCCGCGGCCCGGGCCTTGTCGGCGGTTTGGCGCATCGGGGCCAACGCGTTCCCGGACGTGGTCAACACCGGTTGCGGATAGAGACCCAACCAGAGCGTCGCCCCGATCAGGGACGCCATGATCGCCATCTCCCGGCCGCTGGCGTCTTCGAGCCGCCGATCCTCCGCATGGTCGCCGTAGTAGACCTTCTGCATCATCCACAACGAATAGATGGTGGCGGCCACGAGACCGAGCGAGGCCAGCACCGTCAGCGGGACGTTGACCTGAAACGCGCCCATCAACACCAGGAATTCCCCCACGAAGCTGGCAAGCCCGGGCAGCCCCAGGGACGCCATGGCAAAGAACAGGCCCACGCCGCCCATCCGCGGCATGGTGGCCCACAAGCCCCCGAAGCGGCCCAGATCACGCGTATGCGCCCGGTGCTGCAGGTCGCCCACCATCATGAACAAGGCGCCGGCGCTGAACCCGTGGGACAGCATGATGATCACCGCCCCCTGGAGCGCGAGCTCGTTCCACGCGAAGATCCCCAGCAGGACGAAGCCCATGTGGCTGATGCTGGTGTACGCCACCATGCGCTTCAGGTCGGTCTGGCCGAGGGCCAGCAACGCGCCGTAGAGAATGCCCACCACCGCCAGGATCATGGCGACGATCGTAAAGTCCTGGGCCGCCTGCGGGAAGAGCGGAACCACGAACCGGAGCATGCCGTAGGCCCCGATCTTGAGCACGAGGCCCGCCAGGGCCACGCTGCCCGCGGTGGGCGCCTGCGTATGGGCATCCGGCAACCACGTGTGAAACGGCACCACCGGCAGCTTGACCGCAAAGGCGATGAAGAAGCCCAGCATCAGCCAAAACGCGGTGGCCTCCGACATGGACGTCCCTATCAGTTCCAGGTAGTCGAAGGTCAGGATGCCGGTGGTCTGCCAGTGCACCACCACCAGTCCCAGGATGGCCAGCAGCATCAGCAGCCCGCTGCCCTGGGTGATGATGAAGAACTTGGTGGTGGCATAGACGCGGTTCTCGTATCCCCAGATGCCGATGAGGAAGTACAACGGCAAGAGGGAAATCTCCCAGAAGGCGAAGAAGAGGAACAGGTCGAAGGCGATGAACACGCCCGACAGCGCGGTCAGGATGAGCAGCAGGTTGAAGTGGAAGAAGCCCACCGAGTGCGTCACCGAGTTCCAGGAGGTCAGCACCGCCAGCACGGTCAAGAAGCTCGTCAGCAACAGCAACAACAGGCTGAGACCGTCCACTGCCAGGTGGAAGCTGATGCCCAACTGGGGTATCCAGGGCTGCTTGTAGGCCATCAGCCAGGCACCCTCTCCGGTCTCGATGCCGGCGAAGAAGACACCCCAGGTGACCAGCAGCAGCAGCATGTGGAGCAGCGCCGTCCCCAGCGAAATCCAGCGCGGCCACAGATCACTCCAGCGGCCGGAGATCCAGGCCGCCAGTCCGCCCAAGAGGGGCATGAGCAGTATCCAGGTCAGGCTCATAGGAAGATCACCAGTCCCACGGTCACCACCGCCCCTACGGCGATGCCGGTGGCGTACCAGCGCACCGCGCCCGTCTGGGTCATGGCGGCGACGAAGTGCAGCATCTCCGTGATGAAGGCCACGCCACGATAGAAGCCGTCGATGAAGTCGCCCTTGTTGACCCGGACGCACCACAGATAGGGTTGGACGAAGAGCGTGTCATAGAGCCGGTCGAACCCCCAACCGGAAAGCCACAGCCGCTCCAGGTCGGGCGCCCACGGCAGGGCGGCAATGCGCTCCATATAACGGGGCGGTCCCATCACCAGAACCCACACGAGGTACACGCCGCCGACGGAGACGACGGCGGCCAGAAGCTCGAACAGGAACTCCGTTCCGTAGCTGGCTTGGGCGCCGTGAAACGCGGGCAACGCCGTGCTGAGGAAATCCGAGAACAGCGTGAGCTTCCCCATGGTGTGGGGCAACTCGATGAACCCCGCGGCGACGGACAGCACCGCCAGCACCCCCAGGGGGATGTGGACACAAGGTCCGGGTTGGTGGATGGGCAGGAGCTTCTTCACCCACTCCGTAGCCTCCCGATAGAAGGTCAGGAACACCATGCGGAAAGTGTAGATGGAGGTCAGCAACGCGCCCGCCAGGGCGCCGGCCCAGAGCCAGACGCCGCCGATGTCGGAACTGTAGGCGTTCCAGATGATCAGGTCCTTGCTGTAGAAACCCGCGGTGACCACCGGGAGGGCCGCCAGCGCCCCGGCGCCGACGACAAAGCACCGGAAGGTAAACGGCATCAGCCGGCGCAGACCGCCCATGCGGTACATGTCCTGCTCGTGGTGCAGACACATGATGACCGCGCCTGCTCCCAGGAACAGCAGCGCCTTGAAGAAGGCATGGATCATGAAGTGGAACAGCGCCGCGGACCACGCACCCACCCCCAGGGCCAGGAACATGTAGCCGATCTGGCTGATGGTGGAGTAGGCCAGCACGCGCTTGATGTCGGTTTGCACCAGCGCCGCGAAGCCCGCCATCAACAGGGTCAGGGTGCCGATGACCGCCACCAGCGTCAGCACCGCCGGGGCCAGCGTGAACAATACGTGGGTTCGTGCGATGAGATAGACCCCGGCGGTGACCATGGTTGCCGCGTGGATGAGGGCGCTCACCGGGGTCGGGCCGGCCATGGCGTCGGGTAGCCAGGTCTGGAGCGGGAGCTGCGCGGACTTGCCTACGGCCCCGCCCAGCAACAGCAGGGCCACCGCCATCGCCAGACCCGAACCGGGCTGGAACTGCTGGCCGGCGCGCTGCAGCAGCTCCTGAATGTCCAGCGTTCCGAGCTCGGCGAAGAGCAGAAAAAGCGCCATGAGCATGGCGGTGTCGCCCACACGGGTGACGATGAACGCCTTGCTCGCGGCCTGGCCGTTGGCTTCCTCCTTGTAGAAGAAGCCGATCAGGAGGTAGCTGCAAAGACCCACGCCCTCCCAACCAAGCAGCAGCAGCATCAGGTTGTCCGCCAGCAGCAGCGTGAGCATGGCGCAGACGAACAGGTTCATGTAGGCGAAGAAGCGGCTGTAACCTTCTTCCTCCTCCATCATGTACTCGACCGAGTAGAGGTGGATGAGGAAACCGACGAACGTCACCACGAAGATCATCGTCAGCGACAGGGCGTCCAGATAGAAGGCGAAGGCGGGCTGGAAGCCGCCCACGTCCAGCCATACCCACAGGGTCTGGGTGAAGCGGGCGCCGGCGGGCGGCGCGGCCATGAAGCTCAGTCCCACGAGCAGCGTGACCACGGCGGACAGGCCGATGGAGCCCGCGCCCACGAAGGCTACCTCGGTGCGCGAAAGGCGCGAGCCCACCAGCATGAGGGTCAGAAAGCCGAGCAGAGGAAAGGCGGGTATCAGCCACAGCAACGCGAGCATGTCATCCTCTCATGCGACTCACGGCGTCGACGTCCAGGGTGTTGAATCGATAGTAGATCTGCACCACCAGCGCCAATCCCACCGCCACCTCGGCCGCGGCCATGGCCAGGATGAAGAAGAACATGACCTGACCGTCCGCCTGGCCCCAGTGCGCGCCCGCCACCACGAAGGCCAGGCCCGCGGCGTTGAGCATGATCTCCAGGGACAGGAGGACGAAGATGATGTTGCGGCGCACCAATACGCCCGTCAGCCCCAGGCCGAACAGCACCGCCGCCAGCATGAGGCCATGCTCCATGGGGACGGCGGCCATCACGATTCATCCTCCTCGCCGTCCGACGGCACCCGGCGGCCCAGGTGGAAGGCTCCCACCAGGCCCGCCAGCAGCAGCATGGCGGCCAACTCCACCCCCAGCACGTAGGGGCCGTAGAGCGCCGCACCCACCCGTTTCACGCCGACCGCGGCCGAGGCACCCGTCTCGCCGGGCACGTTGACCAGCAACACCAGGAACTCGACGAACAGGATAGCCGAGAGGATCGCCGGGCCGCGCCACGCCTTGGGATCGAGCCATTGACGCTCCCGGGCGGTGGCCTCGGCCCCGAGGTTGAGTATCATGATGACGAACACGAACAGCACCACGATGGCCCCGGCATAGATGATCACCTCCAGCGCCGCCACGAAGGGCGCCCCCAGCGTGAAGAAGATCAACGCCAGCGACAGCAGCGACACGATCATGTACAGCAACGCGTGCACGGCGTTGGACCGGGTGATCACCATGGCCGTCGCAATGACCGCGACAGCAGCCGCCATATAGTAGATGAGGGTCATGATGCCATGAATTCGCTCTTTGGACCCGGGTTCCGGGTCTGGTCCTTGTCCTTGCCGGTCACGGGAGCAGACTCTTCACGTCCACGGGCTCGTCCTCGTTCTCCGACGCCCCCTTGTCCTTGCCGCTGATGGCCAGGCCGGCGACTCTGTAAAAGTTGTACCCGGGATATTTTCCGGGGCCGTTGATCAGCAGATCCTCCTTTTCGTAAACCAGACTCTGGCGGTCGTAGTCGCACAGCTCGAAGTCCGGCGTCAGTTGAATGGCGTAGGTGGGACACGCCTCCTCGCACAGGCCGCAGAAGATGCAGCGCGAGAAATTGATGCGGAAGAATTCCGGGTACCGCCGGCCGTCCTCTCGTTCCCCGGCCTGCAAGGCGATGCAATCCACCGGGCAGACGGCGGAGCAAAGGTAACAGCCCACGCACCGCTCGTCGCCGTCCGGGTCCCGTGAGAGGATGATCCGGCCGCGGTAACGGGGCGGCAGATACGGTTTCTCCTCCGGATACTGCACCGTCACGCGCCGTCTGAACATGTGTAGCAACACCGTCCAGATCGTCCGTAGAATACTCACCATCGGTGACTCCTGTAGGGGCGGGTTTCCAACCCGCCCGCATCCGCTACCAGGGGCGGGTTTGAAACCCGCCCCTACGACATCGGTGGTCCCTCACAGCCTCCAGGCACGGAAGCCATACGGGCGGGTTGGAAACCCGCCCCTACAACATCGGTGACTCCTCAACCGTTCCAAAGCAACAAGGCCCCGGCTGTCACCACCAGGTTCAGCAGCGACAGCGGCAAGAGCACCTTCCAGCCGAAAGCCATCAACTGGTCGAACCGCGGCCGGGGCAATGCCGCCCGCAGCAGGATGAACACCAGAACGAAGAACAGCAGCTTCAGCGCGAACCACACGATACCCGGAAGCACCGGCCCCAGCCAGCCGCCGAAGAACAGCGTTACCATCATGGCCGAGATCACGGTGACGCCGATGTACTCGCCGACGAAGAACATGCCGAACTTCATCCCCGAGTACTCGGTGTGGAACCCCGCCACCAGCTCGGCCTCGGCCTCGGGAAGATCGAAGGGCAGGCGATGGGTCTCGGCCAGTCCCGCGATGAAGAAGATGACGAAGCCCAGGAACTGCGGCACGATGAACCAGACGGTCCGTTGCGCCTCCACGATCTCCCGCAGGCTGAAGGAACCCGCCAGCAGCACCACCCCCATGAGCGAGAGGCCCATGAAGACCTCGTAGCTAACCATCTGCGCCGAGGCCCGGAGCGCCCCCAGCAGTGCGTACTTGTTGTTGGAAGCCCAACCCGCCAACACCACGCTGTAGACCCCCATGGACGACATGGCGAGGAAGAACAGCAGCCCGATATTGAGGTCGGTCACCCCGATGGTCTCGGTGATGGGTATCACGGCCACGGACATGAGCCCGGTGATGACGATCACCGCCGGCGCCAGGGTGAACACGGCTCGGTCCGCGAACGGCGGGACCCAGTCCTCCTTGGTGAAGATCTTGATCATGTCGGCCAGCACGATGCCGAGTCCGAACGGTCCCACCCGGTTGGGGCCGTGGCGGTCCTGCAACAGGGCCAGGAACCGGCGCTCCAGCCAGATGAGCAGCGCGGCCAGGATCAGGGGCGCGTTGAGAACCCCCAGAACCACCAGGATCTGTAAGACCACGTCCGTCACGTCATACCCTGCGGCACGGGCTCCAGGCCGGGACGTCGACGCCCTGAACGCTGCCGATTCCCATGGGCACACCGAGCACGCCCGCGGTCATGCTCGCCGTGAGATGCGCCGGCAACTGATGCGCGGCCCCGTCCAACTCGATCTCCAGGTATTCTCCCTCCTGCACGCCCAGGTTCCGCGCATCCTCGGGGTTCAGCGCGGCATACGGCCCGGGGCTCCGCTGGGCCACCGCCGGAGCGGCCGCGCTCAATTCCTCCGAGCCGAATATGTGATACAGCGGCACCACCAGGACTTCGCCGTCACGCCGCTCGAACGGCGCCGGTATGTCCGCAGTGTAGGCCGCGTCGCCGCTGGAGTCGGGCTCCATCAGCCGTTTCCCGGGGTCGCCCCCGACCAGCGCCCCACCCACTTCGGACTGAAACTTGTTCAGGGACTGCACCGAGTTCCATCCGGGCGCCCAGAATCGCGTGATGAGCGGCGACGGCGGCTGCTGTGGGTAGCCCTCCATGGAAAACGCCAGCGGCGAATCCGGATCCGCCGGCGGCTTCGGCTCGTGGACGCTGATATCCGCATCTACCGCCGTGCGGCCGCTGGCGCGCGGCGACTGGCGCGGCACCTTCTCCCCGTTGACCCGAAACGCCGCGGTGGGCAGGCTCCCCGGCAACGGCGCGAACGCCGGCACCGCCTGCGCCAGGGCGGCCACAAGCTCGTCGGGCGACGCCAGGGCCGCCAACTCGTTCCGGCCGGCCGCCTGGGCCAGATCACGCAGCCAACGCCAGCCGGGCCTCTCCTCCCCTTCGGGAACGAACACCTGGTAGAAACGCTGCGCCCGGCCTTCGTTGCTCACCAAGGTTCCCTCGGTCTCGGCGAACGAGCCGGCCGGCAGCGCCACCTCGGCGCCCGCGGTGGTGCCATGGTTGGAGTGATCGACCGCCACCACGTGGGCCGACGCCAGCATGGCGTCCACCGCGGCCCGCGTCGCCCGGCGATAGAGGTCGTTCTCCAGCACCACGACCGTGTCCACGTGTCCGTCGGCCACCCTCTGGAAGGCTTCCGACGTATTCACCGCGTTCAGCAGCCCGAGGCCGAAGCTGTTGCACTCGGACGCCGTGAAGCACAAGTCCGCGGGCCGTTCCCGTCCCAGGGCCTGGGCCACCTGCGCGGCCGCGTCGATGACGGCCTCGCTGCCGCTGCCCGACCCGGACATCACCACCGGCCTCTCGGCCGCCCGCAACGCCCCGGCAATGGCCTCGGCCAAGGCGCGGTCACCGTCCGACAACCCCTCCACCTCCGGGGCCGTCTCGTCGAGCGCCCGGGCCACGGCGAACCCCAGCCGCGCCACGTCGTCCGGCGCGCCGCGGCAGCTCGCGGTGGCCACCTCGTCCAGCCGGGTGGCGCCGGTGGTGGCGATATACAGGGGACCCTTCTGCTGCTGCATCAAACTCCGCAGGGCCGCGTCATCCCACCTGGGGATACGCAACTGCATGGCCTTCTTTCGGGGCGCCTGCTTCACCGCCTGGCGCACCGCCAGCGCCAGCAGAGGAGCGGTCTGGGTGACGTCCTCCCCCAGAATGAAGACCGCGTCCGCGGACTCCACCTCGCGCAACGACGGCGTCCGAACGCGGCCGCCGCGCAGCACCCGGAGCATGCGGGCCACCAGGTGATCCTCCCCGGAAGCCATGCCGCTGAAGAAGTTCCTGGCTCCCACCAGGGTGCGGAGCGCGAAGTTGGCCTCCAACGACGCCCTCGGCGAGCCGATGCCGATGACCCGGGACTGCCGGCCTACCAGCGCGGCCGCCCGGCCCAGCGCCTCCGGCGCGCTCGCCGGCCGGCTCTCGCCGTTATCGCGCACCAGCGGCTGCCGCAGGCGCCGCTCGCCGTTGACGAAGCCGTAGCCGAACCGCCCCCGGTCGCAGAGGAAGTAGCCGTTGACCTCGGCGTTGTAGCGATTCAGGATGCGGCGAAGCTGGCCGTAGCGCTCGCCCGCGATGGTGTTGCACCCGAGGCTGCAATGGGTGCACACGGACGGGGCCGTCTGCAGGTCCCACTTGCGCGTGTAGTGCTCCTTCAGCGTCTTGTCGGTAAAGACGCCGGTGGGGCAGACCTCCACCAGGTTGCCGCTGAACTCGTTCTCCAGGGTGCCGTCCTCGTGACGGCCGAAATAGACGTGGTTGTTCGACGCGAAGGCGTCCAGGTCCTTGCCGCCCGCGTAGTCCCGGTAGTAGCGCACGCAGCGGTAGCAGGTGATGCACCGGTTCATCTCGTGGTTGATGAACGGGCCCAGTTTCTGGTTGGTGAAGGTGCGCTTGCCGAAGCGGTAGCCGCGGTAGTTGTGACCGGTCATCACCGTCATGTCCTGCAGGTGGCACTCGCCGCCCTCGTCGCACACCGGACAGTCGTGGGGATGGTTGGTCATGAGGAGCTCGATGATGCCCGCGCGAAACTGTGCCGCGTCCTTGTCGCGGATGGAGATGCGGGTGCCGTCGAGGGCCGGGGTCATGCACGCCATGACGATGCGGCCGCGCTGGTCATTCTCGTCCCGGTACTGCTTGACCGCGCACTGGCGGCAGGCGCCCACCGACCCCAGCGCCGGATGCCAGCAGAAGTACGGCAGGTCCAGACCCTTTGAAAGGCACTCCTCCAGCAGGTTCTTGCCGGGGTCTACTTCGTAGGATCGGTCGTCGACGTGGATTGTGGCCATGATCGTTACGCTGCGTCGCTTCTAGTGTCCTGTCCCATGAGATCGCATGCCAATTTGCTGGTCTTTTTTGCCGTCGGCTGCGTTGCTCTTCCTCGCGTGGTGCCCGCCACAGCTCGTCCTGAGCCCTTCGACAAGGCTCAGGACAGGCTTCGCGAAGCGGAGTCGAAGGACGCCTTGCCGACGACAAAAAATCCTGCGCAACTTAGCATGCGATCTCATGGGACAGGACACTGGGAATGAGCTTCTCGAAGTCCTCACGAAAATACTTGAGGGCGCTCTGCAACGGCTCCATGGCGCCCGGGGCCAGGGCGCAGAAGGTGTTGCCGGGGCCCATCATCCGAGTCTGCATCTCCAGCCGCTCCAGGTCCCCGGGCCGCCCCCGGCCCTCCAACAGCCCCTGAAGGATCCGCGCGGTCCAGGGGAGACCGTCCCGGCACGGCGTGCACCAGCCGCAGGACTCCTGGGCGAAGAAACGCTCCAGGTTGAGCACCATGCCCACCACCGAGGTCTTGTCGTCCAGGACGACCATCAGGCCCGTGCCCAGACGGCTGCCGGCTACCTGCACCGATCCATAGTCCATCTTGGTGTCCAGGTGCTCTTCCACCAGGAAGTCGGTGGAGGCGCCGCCGGGGAGAACGCCGCGAAACTTGTGGCCCTCGCGCATGCCGCGCGCCCGCCGCTCGAGGATCTCCCGGATGGTCGTGCCCAGAGGCAGCTCCCAGGCCCCGGGCCGTCTCACCTTGCCGCTCACCCCGTAGAGCTTGGTGCCGCCGTCCTCGCTGCGGCTGAGTCCCAGGTACCACTGGGCGCCGTTGCGGAGGATCGGAGCGACATTGCACAGGGTCTCGACGTTCTGGACGATGGTGGGCTTGCCCCACAGGCCGCTCACCTGGGGGAACGGCGGCTTGGCTCGGGGGTTGGCGCGCTTGCCCTCCAACGCGTTGAGCAACCCGGTCTCCTCGCCGCACATGTAACGTCCGGCGCTGGTGTGCAGACGCAACTCGAAGCTGAAGTCGGAGCCGAGTATGTTCTTGCCCAGATAGCCCTTGTCCTGGGCCTCGTCCAACGCCCGGGTGATCCGCTCGGCCGCCAGCTTGTAGGCCCACCGCAGAAAGATGTACCCCTTGGTGGCCTGGATGGTGTAGGCCGCGAGGATCATCCCCTCGATGAGAAGATGCGGGTTCCCCTCAAGCAGTATGCGGTCCTTGAAGGTGCCCGGCTCCATCTCGTCGGCGTTGGCCACGAGATATTTGGGCTGCGGGGCGTTGTCGCCCATGGGCACGAAGCTCCACTTCTGGCCCGTGGGGAAACCCGCGCCCCCCCGGCCCCGGAGCCTGGAGTCCGTCACTTCCTTGAGGACGTCGGCCGGGGTCATCTCCTTGAGCACCTTGCGCAGCGCCTCGTACCCGCCGACCTTCTCGTAGGCCGCCAGATCCAGCACGCCGCCGTCCGTCCTCAAGTCCCCGGTCAGGGGCTTGTCCATGGATGGTCCGTTCGCCATAAGTCCGCCTGTAGGGGCGGGTTTCAAACCCGCCCGCGCACGTATCTGCCTCAGGCCTCCGGCGGTTGCCGGTAAAGGCTGAGTATCTCGTCCACCTTCTCGTCGTCGAGATTCCGGTAAAGGTCGTTCCCCACCATCATGGCCGGGCCGCGGTCGCAGGTGCCGAGGCAGGCCATGGGAAGCAGCGTGAATTTGCCGTCCGCGGTGGTCTCGCCCAACTCCACCCCGAGACGCGCCTTGAGATGAGCGCAGATGTCCTCGTAACCGAGGATCCAGCAACTGACACTGTCGCACAGAAGGATGACCTTCTCTCCCACCGGCTTGCGGAAGATCAGGTTGTAGAAGGTGGCCACGCTGTCCAGCGCCTCCGGGCTCATGTCGAGCAGTGCGGCGATCTCCTTCAAATGCTCGTCCGACACCCAGCGGTTGTGCTCCTGGACGATCTTCAACGCCTCCACGCACGCGGCCTGCGGGTTGTCGTAGTGGGCGGCCTCCGCCTTGATTCTCTCGCGCTCCTGTTCCGTCAGCATGGAAACCTCGTCATCCTTCGACTACGCTCCCTTCGACTTCGCTTCGCTACGCTCAGGACGAACGGTTGTGGAACACCTCTCCCCGTTCGTCCTGAGCGTAGCGAAGCGGAGTCGAAGGAAGCGTAGTCGAAGGACACCATCTTTCACCGGTCGATATCCGCCAGCACGAAGTCGATGCTCCCGAGTATCGCCAGCAGGTCGGGAATCATGACGCCCCGGCTCATGAGCGGGATCATCTGCATGTGGGCGAAGGACGGCGTCCGGATGCGCACCCGGTAAGGGATGGTGCCGCCGTCGCTGATGAGGCGATAGCCGTTGTTGCCCTTGGTGGCCTCGATGCCCATGAAGGATTCGCCGGCGGGGATCACCGGTCCCCAGCTCACGCTCAGGAAATGGTTGATGAGCGTCTCGATGTCGTGCATCGTGCGATCCTTCCGCGGCGGCGTGGTCAGCGGATGATCCGACTTGTAGTGTCCGGGGGGCATGTTCTTGAGGCACTGGTCGATGATACGCAGGCTTTGGCGCATCTCCTCGATGCGCACCACCGCGCGGTCGTAGCAGTCGCCGTTCTGGGCGGTGGGGACGTCGAAGTCGAACTGGTCGTATCCCGAGTAGGGCCGCTTCTTGCGGAAGTCCCAGTCGAAGCCGCAGGCCCTGAGCCCCGGGCCGGTCACGCCCCAGTCGATGGCCTCCTCAACGGTGTAGGCGCCAATGCCCTGGGTGCGCGCCTTGAAGATGCTGTTCTGCATCACGATCTTGTCGTATTCCTCGAGCCGGGGCGGGAGGTAGTCGACGAAGTCCCGCACCATTTTCTGCCAGCCCTTGGGCAGGTCCTGGGCCACGCCGCCGATGCGGAACCAGCTCGGGTGCATGCGTCCGCCGCACACCGCCTGCACGATGTCGAAGATCCGCTCCCGGTCATTGAAGGTGTAGAACACGGCGGAGAGGGAGCCCACGTCCTGGGCAAAGGTGCCGTACCACACCAGATGGCTGGCGATGCGGAAGAACTCGGCCATCATCACGCGGATGACCTGGGCGCGGTCGGGCACGTCGATGCCGGCCAACTGCTCCACCGAAAGGACGTAGGGCAGGTTGTTCATCACCCCGCCGAGGTAGTCGATGCGGTCGGTGTAGGGGATGAACGAGTGCCAGGACTGCCGCTCCCCCATCTTCTCCGCGCCGCGGTGGTGGAAGCCGATCTCGGGCAGGCAGTCGACGATCTCCTCGCCGTCGAGCTGCAGGATGATGCGGATGACGCCGTGGGTGCCGGGATGCTGGGGTCCCACGTTGAGGAACATGAAGTCCGTCCCGTCGCGGCTGCGCTTCATGCCCCAGTCCTCGGGCCGGAAGCGTAACGCCTCCTGCTCCCGGTCCTGCCGGTCGTCGGGAAGCTCGTACGGACCCATCTCCGTGGCCCGGGCCGGGTGTTCCTTGCGCAGCGGGTGGCCTTCCCAAGTGAGCGGCATGAGAATGCGGCGCAGCGAAGGATGCCCGTCGAAGCGGACGCCGAACATGTCCCAGACCTCGCGCTCGTACCAGTTGGCCGAGGGCCAGAGACCGGTCGCCGTGGGCAACGAGGCATCGCCGTCGGCCAGGGCCACCTTGAGGCACACGTCCTCGTTCCGCCCGTAGGAGAGCAGGTGATAGAGCACGGTGAAATCGCTGTCGGGTTGGCCGTACCGCTGCTTGCGGAAGCGCTCGTCGATGGCGGTGAGGTCGTATAGCGTGCCGAAGGGCCGGTCCACCTCGGTCTTGAGGAATTTCAGGACCGCGGGCAGGCGCTCCCGGGACGTCCACAGGGTCGGAAAACCGCAACGGGTCTCCTGGGCCGTAAAGGCGTCGGCGCCGAAGCGGCCTTCGAGCTCGTTCACCACCGCGGGCGCATCACTCATAAGTTGAACCCACCGCCCTGTTCCTGTCGACCGGGCGCCGCGCCGAGGCCATGATCCGTGCTGGACAGAAATCCGTTCATCGGAACACTAGACTTCGTCCGGGGAGCGCAGACTGGTGGCGCGGATGCGGTCGGGCCGCTTCAGATCGCGCATCACCGGCCGCGGCCCCTTGTCCACGCCCTGGGGCCCCACCATCCAGCTCAACGGCCGGCGCTCGTTGCCCACGGCCGTCTGCAACAACGTCAACGCTTCCAGAAAAGCGAAGGGACTGGGCGGGCACCCCGGCACGTACACGTCCACCGGCAGGATCTTGTCCACCCCCTGAACCACGCTGTAGATGTCGTACATGCCGCCGGAGTTGGCGCAGGCGCCCATGGAGATGACCCAGCGGGGCTCCATCATCTGCTCGTACAGCCGCCGCACAATGGGCGCCATCTTGATGAAGCAGGTACCCGCGATGACGATGACGTCCGCCTCGCGGGGCGTTCCGCGGATCACCTCGGCGCCGAACCGGGCCACGTCGAACTTGCTCGTGAGGCTCGTGGCCATCTCCACGAAACAGCACGACAACCCGAAATGGAACGGCCAGATGGAGTTCTTGCGCCCCCAGTTGACCAGATCTTCCATTCGGGACATGACCAGAAGCCGGCGTATGGCTTCGTCGAAGCCGCCCTTCTCCGGCTCGGCCGGCGTGGGCTTGGACAACGACCATTGCATGGGATCCCTCTACCCTTTCCCCCGAGCGGCCTTGGCCGACCGGAGTCGTGCCGGCTCCCAGTCCAACGCGCCCATGCGGAGCTCGTAGATCAGCGCCACCACCAGCACCGCGACGAACACCAACAGGCCCGCGTACCCGGCCCAGCCCACTTCCTCGTAGGCCACGGCGTAGGCGAAGATGAAGACGGCTTCGAGATCGAAGATCACGAACAGCATCGCGACGATGTAGAACTTAACGGATAACCGCACCCGCGCCGAGCCGGTGGAAACGATGCCGGACTCGTAGGGTTGCCCGGTGGCACGATCCGAATGCCGCTCCCCGAGGACATACGACAGGCCGATCATGCTCCCCGCCACCACGACAGCAATCAGAAAGTAAAGTCCCAGCGGCCAGAGTGTCTCGCTACCCATGATGCATCACCGCGCACGTTCTTGTCAGGAGAGTCATGCTAAGGCTGGGCAGAGAGCCTAGTATACGGGCCATGGGGATGTCAACTATGAGGCGGATGCTCCAGGGCAAAACACGCTATGCGGCCGGCAACCGGCGCAGTAGATTCTTCTCGATCAAGGTGCGGAAAAGCCAGCGGCGCGGGCAGGTCTACAACGCCGCAACCGGAATTTCACCTCCGAAGCTCGTCGAATGAGGCACGAATTCAGCCTTGCCGATGCCTGAGACTGTCAAGGAAATCGGACACCGTCTGAATGCGAATGCCGGAGGTCTCTTCGGGGCGGTTCATCAGGGGACCGAAATCCTTCAAATCGCCGGTCAGCAAATGGGTCGCCTCGCAGGCGGCCGCGGCCTGGAAGATCGGTTGATCTTTTTGTGCGAGGCCAGAGGGAGACGCGCCGCCGGCTGCATGTTCGACGAGCCGGACGGTCTCGGACAGAGCCTTCAAGACATCCAGGGAATCCGGATACTTCCACGCCAGATTCCGCCGGGCTTCCTCCAGGGCATAGCCGCTGGAGTAGAGAGCCCAATGGCCCTGCCTTCCGAGATCGATGACCAGCGCCGCTTTGCCGCGCGGGTTGTGTACCGCCGTAAAAAGGACATTGGCGTCAAGAAACAGCCTCATTCCTTTCCGCCGAGTTGATTGAGTATGCGTGCGCGCTCACGACTCGACAACCTGTCCGCCTGGTCCCATTCGGCGATCTCTTCGTCGCGGTAGTACTGGGTTTCGATCACAACGCCCGGCTTGAGGACGATCTCGCTGCCGCGGTCCTCCAGGATCAGGACGTCGCCGGTCTTGAGACCCAGGCGCTTGCGCAACACGGCGGGCAAAGTGATCTGGCCACGACTGGACAAGACCAATGTTTCATTCATGGGAAGTCTCCTTCCTATCTTGCTTTCGACGCTGTCGTTTTATCATATTTACGGAAATTCCGTAAATCAGCATTTGAGAACCATCACCGGCGCAAGAATCACAATTCGGATGAGCATAACGGATCGCCTCCGTCTGGCTCTGGGCGACGAACTGGAGTATAAGGTGAAGGGTCCACCATGAGCAGGCCGGCCAGAGACCGGGCTCACGGGAAGGCACATTCCACATCACGGGAGAGACTCCGCATGGCCTTGGCATATGATGATCTGATCGAGCCGGTGATAGTCCGGCAGGAATCCAAAAGCCGGTTCTACTGCATGTGCGGCCGGACCCAGAATTTCCCGTTCTGCGACGGGTCGCACAAAGTAACGTCCATCACGCCCCATGAGATCACGGTGGACCAGCCGCGGACCATGGCGATCTGCTCGTGCTGGCGGTCGAAGACGCGGCCGTACTGCGACGGCACCCACGGAAAGCTGGTCACGCCCAAATAGCTGTAGACATTAACCGTAGACATCCCAGCGAGGAGGAGGACACGCAATGGCCGAGGTGAAGAACCCCATTACAGAGGCCAAGGCAAACCCGGATATTCGCCACCTTGCCTTGTGGCGCACCGAGCTGGCCTATTTCTGGACCATCAACTGCGAGGAGAACACCCAGGACGACATGCACTACCACGAGAACGACGACCACATCTTCATGGTCCTCGAGGGCGAGTGCACGGTGCGGACGCCGGAGAACGAGCATATCCTGAAGCCCCACGACACGATCCTGCTGGAATCGGGCAAGCCCTACCAGCTCTGCAACACGGGCAAGGGGCGGATGTTGCTTCTCGGCGCGGGCAATTCCGGAGTTGACGGGAAAACGCGGACGCGGGTGCCCAGGCGCCCCAGCCACATGCCGGTGAGGCAACCGATCATCGCGTAGGGTCCGGTTCGGCTGGCGAACGTAGAGGCGCGCAAGGCTGTGGGCGCGCCGCGACCACGAGCATACAAAACTCTTGAAGGAGGAAGACATGCTGCGACTACTGTCTTACGGCCCTTGACCGTACGCCCACAGGACAAGGCTTGTCCTGGCAGAAAAAGACATCCCCTACGACCTGGTGGAGTGCGATCTCCAAAACAAGTCCGAGGAGCTGCGCACGCTCAATCCCTACGCCAAGGTGCCGGTGCTGGTGGACGGGGACACGGTGATCTACGAATCCGCCGTCATCAACGAGTACCTGGACGAGAAGTTCCCCGAGGTGCCGCTGATGCCCAAGGACCTGGCACAGCGCGCGCAGGTACGGATCTGGATCGACTTCTGCAATACCCGGCTTCAGGCCGCCGCGGGCAACATCCGCCACGACCACGAGGTCGAGAAGAACAAGAAGCGCCTGGCCGAGCACCTGGCGACGCTGGACAAAGAGATGGACGGCAAGGAGTTCATCGTCGACGACTATTCGCTGGCGGACATCACCTACATCCCGTTCTTTACTCGGGGAGACCACTACAAGGTGTCCATCGGCGATGAGTTCCCGAACGTGAAGCGCTGGCGCGACAGGCTGCTGGAGCGGCCGAAGGTCCAGTCCACGCCGTAAGGCGCGGGCGTCCGGCAACGTTACGTACAAATATGGGCAAAAGCGCTCCGAATTCGTCATTCCCGCGAAAGCGGGAATCCAAGGGTGGTGGAGGGGCCGACGCCTCTGCCTCCTCCGCCCCACCCATCCTGGATTCCCGCTTTCGCGGGAATGACGAATTCGGGGCCACCGGCTTGGCCGGCAAGGTAGCCGGGCTTCAAGCGCTGCTCAGGGAGATGGGGCACGTGGTGATCTGTTTCTCCGGCGGCGTCGACTCGAGCTACCTGCTGGCCGAAGCCGTGAACGCCCTCGGTGACAACGCCCTGGCGCTGACCGCGGTCTCCCCCAGCCTTGCGCCGGAAGAAGGCGCCGACGCCCGGAGCCTGGCCGAGAGCATCGGCGCCCGGCATCTGCTCATCGACACCTACGAGCTCGACGACCCCCGGTACGCGGCCAATCCCGCCAACCGGTGCTACTTCTGCAAGACCGAGCTCTACGGCAAGGCCGTGGACGAAGCCGCATCCCTGGGCATCGCGAACATCCTGGACGGCTTCAACGTGGATGACCGCGGCGACCACCGCCCGGGCCGCAAGGCGGCGCGGGAGCGGGGCGTCCGCTCGCCGCTGGACCACCTGGGCTTCACCAAGGCCGATATTCGCGAGGCGGCCCGGCGCATGGGTCTCCGGGTGTGGGACAAACCCGCCCTCGCCTGCCTCTCCAGCCGCTTCCCCTACGGCACCGCCATCACCCCGGAGAAGCTCACCCAGGTCAACCGCTGCGAACGCGTCCTGCGGGAACTCGGCTTCCGCGTGTACCGGGTCCGCTACCACGACGAGTTGGCGCGGATCGAAGTGGCACCCGACGAGTTCGAGAAGCTGCTGCAACCGGGCATCCGCGAGGAAATCCTGCGGCGTTTCAAGGACGCCGGCTTCACCTACGTCAGCATCGACCTGCAGGGCTACCGCACCGGCTCCCTCAACGAGACCGTGATGACGGTGTAGGGGCGGGTTTGAAACCCGCCCCTACGACCCGCCAGGGGTATCTGCGGTCGTATCCTGTTGGCCCAAACCCAGTGAATGGCTGGCTGTAGCCAGTACAAGGGCGCTATACTTCCATAAGCTGAAGGACAATGAACAGTGCGAGCCCCACCACGCAGGCGTACCCGAAGGCGGACGATACATGTTCCGCCCGAAATCGACCTGGACGGCTTGGCCAACCAAGTGGTCTACGAAGGAAGTGCGGAACACAAAGACATTCCAGGATTTGCCGGCCAGCCTCGCCTGCGTGCCGACGCCTCTTGCTGTCCGCGGGAGATCACGGACCGGGAAATGGTCTCCGGATGGCTGCGGTTGGCGATTCGCCGAGGCGCTGTGGGCTCTCCTTGGGAGGGAGAATTCCCGCGTTATGTGTGGTACATGCACGGCAACACTGTCTTTGAGGCCCGGCTGGTGAACCGTGAAAGCGGTTCCTACAAGGGGTATCCGCTGGACAGTGACGAATGGCCAAAGGGCATCGAGTCACTCTATGCCGCAGCTCGAATTCAAAATTGATTGGGTGGACGCAGAAGGGGTCAGGGGACCGGAGTTGTCCGCAACCTGGGCATCGCTGCATATAACGGCCGGCGACTCGGTCGTGACCCGTGTACTAGACACTCGGGCAAGCACCGTCCGCGACTTTGTCTATGTCCCGATCTATCCCCTCGCCGAGTGGTTGGCCACCCACTGGTGGTTTCTTACTCACGAGTTCGGCAGTCCCACCAAGGAAGGATGCCGTGACTTCCATCGCCGCCACTCGCTCGGCGCCAACCGGGAAGGATATGCATTTCCCAACCTGGAGGTAATTCCCTCTGGCTCTTGGACCCACCTCACCTGGAAACGGGATCGGAGTCCTTGGACCAAGGTAGAGTTCTTGGAACAGGGCGAGATGTGGATAGACAGCGACGAGTTTCGCGAGCATTGCGCCGATCTCATCGACAGGGTGATCCGACGGCTTGTATCTCTGGGTGTAGATGACACCTTGCTGCAGGAAGAATGGGAGGCAATCCAGACGGCCGACGAGGACGATATACAGTTCTGCGAAACAGCGGCCGGGCTGGGCTGGGACCCCTATGCTCTGGACGACCGCCAACGCGACTGGGTCGTTCTGTTTGCGGACAGGCTGGGCGAGTTGCTCAGTGAAGCGGTTCCGGCCGTCAATGCGGAAGGTCCACACGAAGAATGGTTCGCTATTGTAGACGCGTTATTCAAGACGAAGAAATCCCGGTGCCTTCCTCTACACGGCATTCGATCCTTCCGCGATGAAGCCTATCCCGAGGGAATCGCAGAACCATATTCCCGGGATGACTTTCACGAACATCTTGTATTTCTCGATCACGCACAGCCCTGGGATATCGGGTACCCTTGGCATGTCGGGTACAACTGCGCGCAGCGGCTGCGCCGACACCTGAATCTGGACGGCCAACCACTACCCACCATGCAGCGATTGGCGGAAGCACTTGGCGAAGATGCCGCTTCGATCAAGAAAGTAACCAGACCGCCCGTGGCCGCCAGTGGCTGGCCGGCGTTGGTAGACGGCATCATCACCCGTACCGCCGACGGGAGCCCGGCCTTTGCCTTGCGGGCACCTCGTGGCGACAGCCAACGGTTCCACTTTTGTCGCGCCCTTGGGGAAGTCCTGCTGTCACCTGGCTCGGATACGCTACTCACGAGAACCTACTCGGAACGGCAACAGCGCAACCGTGCCTTCGCAGCCGAGTTTCTCGCGCCTGCGTCCGGGCTACGGGACAGAATCTCGCGCCCCGTCGTCGACACCGACGACATCGACGGGTTAGCGGCGGAATTCGGTGTTTCGCCGTACGTGATCGAGCACCAGATCAAGAATCATCGAATCGCCCGGTTCTCGCAGGCGTTGGATTCAACCGGGTAACAAAAGCCACCCTCGTACACTGTTCCAGTCACAGCCCCAGGAAAGATACCCTCTTAAGGCGGCAATGCGTTTCCTTTCCGAAGGACCAAACATTCCCGACGAGTTGCTTGAAGAGCGCGACAGTGGAAACGTGGTTTTCCTGTGTGGCGCCGGTGTTTCTTACCCTGCCGGAATGCCTGATTTCCTCGGATTGGCGAAGTACGTCATCAAAGAGTTGGGTACGCCCCAAGACGCTCCGTCGCGAGAAATGCTGTCCATGTGGGAAGACGAGCATATCCCCACAGGCGCACGTCCTTCTCTTGATCAGATATTCAACCTGCTTCAGCAGGAGTACCAGCCGGCCGAGATTGATGACCTAATTGCGAAGCGACTCAAGACAAAGCCCAGAACAAGTCTAGCAGCGCACGAAACTATTCTACGTTTATCCAGCAGTGCTGACGGCAAACCTCAGGTCGTAACCACGAACTTCGACCTCCTTTTCGAGAAAGCCGCAAACCGGAATGTGAGGGCCCATGTCGCACCGGCACTCCCCGATCTCGCTGGGATGCAATCGTTGGACGGAATCGTGTATCTCCACGGCCGGCTAAATAACAGAATCAAACGAGGAGACGGTTGGCACGAACTCGTCGTTAGCAGCTCGGATTTCGGGCGAGCCTACTTGGCGGAGGGCTGGGCGACGCGTTTCGTTCGAGACCTCCTTGACCAATACATCGTCGTATTGCTGGGATATTCCGCTAGTGATCCGCCGGTCAGATACCTGCTTCAAGGGCTGCACACCCGTGGGCGCGGTCGCCGCGCGAGGCTCTTTGCGTTCGACAGCGGGACCGAAGAAGAAGTACAGCACCGTTGGCGGGAAAGTGGGGTTCATGCCTTAACTTATTCAACAACGGAGGCCGATCACTCTGCGCTGTGGAATACTTTGTCGGCCTGGGCTGAACGGGCGGATGATCACTTGGCTTGGCGCCGCAAAGTCGTCGACTTGGCCAGGAAGGGCCCAAGAAATCTCGTGCCGCACGAGCGCGGTCAAGTCGCGTCGCTCGTGAGAACCGACATCGGCGCGAAGCTGTTCGCAGATGCCGACCCATCCCCTTCGGGTGAATGGCTATGCGTGTTCGACTACCACGTCCGATACGGCGATATCGGTCGTGACTTGACCGGCTCCCAACCCCTTTTTGATCCTTTGGAGGAGTACCAGCTAGATGCCGATCCACCCCGTCCGGCTGGTTCTACGGTTCCGACCAATCCCCCTGGTGACGATCTTCTGGGGTTACGGTCTACAAACCTTGCCCCAAACACTCGTATGCGACTAGCGGGCCTCAGCGGCGGAGCTACCGTTCCCTTGCCATCCAGGCTGTTTCAACTCATTAGATGGATCGTAAAGGTTGTCCCCGAACCTGTCACAGCCTGGTGGGCCGCCAGGTACGACGAACTTCACCCCGACTTACTCGATAGGATCGATGATCGCATCTCACAGACCCATGACCAACTACCTGGCCTAGCTGGTTCAACCTGGAGGCTGTTGATCGAACGACGCCACGTCATGTCCGACGACGACGTCGACCTTGCTTGGTACCAATGGCTTCAACGCTGGAATAACGAGGGTTGGACCAAGGGCATGTTCAGGGCATTCGAGCAAATCTCAAAGCCCTATCTAACTAGTGAAGCGCTAGTGGGCCTCAACAGCGCGGGACCGCCGACCGAGGAATGGTCGAAACTTCACCGAACCAGCATAACCCGCTTCAAAGTAGCCTTTCCAGGAACTCGTCACGACCGTCCGGAAGTTCCCGACGAAGCCCTAGCGGCCGCTTATCGAATACTCCGCAACCATCTTGAAACCGCGACAGGACTCTTGACGGATATAGATACCAAGTATTGGAAGACTACCACCTTCTATCCGGAACCGAGCTCCGGAGAGACTTATCTGGATCACCCAAGTACCTATCTCCTCTGGTTCCGCGAACTGTTCGACAGAATGATCCAGAAACATCCGGAACAACTCCGCGCCGATATTACGCTGTGGCCGGCAGAGGAACCCTTCTTTTTCGACAAACTACGTTTGTACGCGTGGACCTCCGATGTCCTCTTCTCCGGGAAAACCTTCGCGGAAGGACTACTGGCGTTGTCCGACCGTGCGTTTTGGGAACCTCTACATCACCGCGAGTTGCTCCATCTACTACGGCGCCGTTGGCGTGACGTTCCACCAAGTAAACGTCGACGCTTGGAACGACGCTTTGCCAGTGGCCCGCCAAAGTATGCTGGTGAGTCTGAAGAGGCCTATGAACAACGTCGTTCTATTCACGCCGCCACTAACCTGGGGTGGCTCGAGAAGATCGGTTGCCAGCTCAGCAACACAACCCTCAATGCCCTCCGCCGTCTCCGCCGCGTCGACCCGGATTGGAGGCCAGAGTGGGACGAAGCGGCTGATGAAAGCTATGATGCAATAGGGGGTATAGTCCTCAGCGAATCCGATCCGGCCCAAATCATCGATGCTCCACTCGACAAAGTAGTTTCCTTGGCCGTGCAACACACGGGCCATTCGTTTTCCGAGCTCAAGGAGCACAGGCCTTTCGACGGACTTGTCAAGCAACGCCCAAGAAAAGCGGTTGCCGCGTTGACACGTGAAGCTCGGAAGGGCAACTATCCGACGCCGTTTTGGGACGCCACCCTCCAAGAGTGGCCAGAAGAGGCATCTTTGCGCTTGGTCTGGGTGTTCTGTGAGCGATTGGCACGACTTCCATCGAAGATCGTGGCCGAACTTCAAAGCACTCTGTTTCGATGGATCGAGAAATGTTTTCTTCGACTTGCCGGGCAGGATCGGGCTCGTTTCCTTCGCGTCTTAGACACTCTACTAGACAAGCTCTTCGAAGGCGGACCTGCGGCTACCAAGAGCGGGATCGGCGAAGTCTATCTCGCCGGACAGCGGCTACGCCAATCACGCCGGACATTGGACCACGCGATTAACGGACCTGTGGGGCGAGCGACCGAGATATTGCTCAATCTCTTGAGCGCCGCCAAGCCCAAAGCGGCCTCACACATCCCGACCGACCTGAAGTCGAGACTTGAACGGCTAATTGTGGCGCCCGGCGAAGGGGGCGATCACGCGATCTGTACCATCGCGCGGCGACTGCGTTGGCTTGACTATGTCGATCCCGACTGGACACGCTCGACGATCTTGTCGTGGTTCGACCCTGAAAGTCCGGCTGCGGAACCCGCGTGGAACGGCTTTCTACACGACAATCGGCTACCAGAGCCTGCACTGTTCTCGTCGCTCAAACCCCACTTCCTCAACTTGTTCGCCCATGCATCGAAGTGGAATGGCGGGGAGCATACGTTTCGCCGACTTCATGAGTTCCTCGTTATCGGATGTTTCCGGCAAGGCAAGAAACCCGCGTACATCTCATATGACGAAGTGCGGCACGCCCTACAACAGACAGATGACAAAGGGCGTGCTCACAGCATTAACTGCATCAGCCGCGCCCCCTTCCATGGGGACCGGACGAAGTGGAGGCGATTCGGCAAGCCGTTCCTGAGAAGGGCATGGCCCACAGAAACTCGGTGCCAGACGCACTTAACGTCGCGCCAGCTTGTAGCACTGGCGCAAAAGGCCCGTGACTCCTTTCCCGAGGTGGTCGAAGCTATTCTACCGCTTCTTGTGCCGTTTTCGCACGGCAACCTGTTTGTTCACGGGTTAACGCGGCAAAGCGATAAAGAAGATGAGGCGCTGGCAACGCGATTTCCGGATGTCGCGCTGGCGCTCATCGACAAATTGGTTCCAGACGGTCCCGACCAATTACCCTACAACCTAGGCACCGCGGTTGAGATGATCGCAGAAAAGAAACCGAGCCTGCGCAAAGACAGCCGATGGCGTCGCCTGAACGAAATTACCCTTCAACGGTAAGTTTCGTATAGAGGTCAGAGTCGCCAGCTCGTCTCCAACCTTCCGGCAACCAGGATCGATCTGCCGGGCATTTACAACCCTTGCCGGACCTTCTCCCCACAGACTCGTTTGGATTCTGTTGACACTGCAAGAGCTTAGTTGTACGGGTAGCTGGTTGGTAGCCGGTCAAAACGGCCGTGCGTAAACAGACCAGGAGGCTCACACTCATGTCACGCAGACTCGCGTTCCTTGCCGTGTTGCTGGCTCTTGCGCTCGGCCACGCGCCGGCCGGCGCCGAAGACTTCTACAAGGGAAAGAACCTTCGCATGCTGGTGGGCTTCTCCCCGGGCGGCGGCTACGACACCTACACCCGTTTCGTGGCGCGGTACATCAAGCTGTACATCCCCGGCAACCCGACCCCGGTGGTCCAGAACCTGCCCGGCGCCGGCAGCCTGGTCACCGCCAACCACATCTACAGGAAGGCCAAGCCCGACGGGCTGACCCTGGGGGTATGGAGTCCCGGGCTCGTTCTGGCCCACGCCATGGGCGACAAGAAGGTGCGCGTCGTGCCCAAGCGGTTCGAAATCATCGGCGTGCCGACGCGGGACGCCGTCGCTTGCGCCATTATGGGGCGTACCGGGCTCAAGACCCTGGACGACATCGTCAAGTCGGGGAGGGAGCTCAAGATGGGCGGCACCCGCGCCCCGGGAATCACCACCGACCCCTTCCTGTTCCTGAACCGGGAGCTGGGGACCAAGTTCAAGAGCATCACGGGTTACGGCGGCACCGCCAAGGTCCGGCTGGCCATGGAGTCGGGCGAGGTGGACGGCGCGTGCTGGACGTGGGATTCCATGCGCATCACGGGCCGCAGCATGCTCGACAACACCGGCGACAGGAAGCTGATCCCGTTCGTCATCGCGCAGAGGCGCCAGAACCCCGAGGTTAAGGACCTTCCGCTGTTCCAGGACGTGCTGACCGGCAAGAACCTGGAAGCGTTCAAGATCTGGAACTTGCAGAACGGCATCACACGGATCTTCACCCTGCCGCCGGGCACGCCCACGGACCGCGTCGTCCTGCTGCAAAAGGCTTTCAAGGCCGTCACCGAGAACCCCGACTTCCTGGCGGATGCCAAGAAGGCCGACCTCGCCGTCAACTACGTGTCGCCCGGCGAGATTCGAAAGGCGCTGTTGGCCTTTGACAGCATGGAGCCGAACATCCGGGAGTACCTTCAGATCCTGACGGGGTTCAAGAAGCCGAAGGCCTGAGCAAACGCATGTGAGAGCAGCCGGCCGTCGTCTCAACGAGGTGACGCGCCGGCTGCCTCCCCTCTTGCCGCTTTAAGCCGGCGCCATCCCTTTCTTCGTCAACTCGGCGATGGCATCCGGCGTTTTATCGATCCCCCCGAGTCCCATGCCTTTGAGCACGTTTGGCGCCTTGGAGAACTGGACGTCGTCGTAGGGCACCACCTCGATGCGGTTGCCCCAGGGGTCGCGAAAGTTGAGGCGCTGGTCCAGGGTCTTGACGCCCAACCGCTCCAGGGCGGCCTGTACCGGCGTCCGGTCGTCGACCACAAAGCCGAAATGGCGCTTGCCGTCGGCCTCCTGGGTCTTGCCGAGGCTCAACTGGATGAACTGGTCGCCGAGGTCGACAAAGGCGTTGTGGTCGCTGCGGCCGCGCAGGGTGAAGTCGAAGATGGCGCCATAGAACTCCAGCGCCTGATCCAGGTCGCCCACCTCCAGCACCACGTGATTGATACCCATGGCCCGAGCCTTCCTGGTCGCGTTCTCGCTCATGGCTGCTCCTTTCGCCTGTTCCAACGAGGAATCGTGTTGCGGAATCACGGATTCAAACCTCCGTCCATCACCAACCTGCGTCGTCTCTCTCCGCTGTCACATCTGCGCCGCCACGCCGTTCCGCGCGCATTCGTCCTCGTACATCTGACGCAGGATCTTCTCCTCATCCTCGAACTCGATCTGCTCCACGCCGCGCTCCTCTCCCTGGACCGCGGTGGAGGCATGGAGCGCCACGAACCGGCAGGGCTCGACGCCGGTGTTGTAGTGCTGGTGCCAGCTTCCCGCCGGCGGGGAGATGACGGTGCCCTCCTGCCAGTCGAAGCGCTCGGGCTTTTCGCCCTCCTGCCACATGAGGGAATACCCGGTGGAGTCGAGCATGTAGATGTGGGCGCCGGGGCCGTGGCGGTGCGCCTTCTTGTAGGTTCCCACCGGGAACTGAGAGACGTGGGCCAGCATGGTGCTGCCGGCCATGTGGATGTACATGTTGCGGTTGCCCTTGCCTCGCTTCTCCCGAGGCACGAGCTTGATGTCGCGGATGTTGCTGATGAAGTTGTTCTCGAGAATGCCGCCGTAGTAGTCGGTATTGTACTTTCCCTCGCGGCTGAAGAAGTCCTCCTGGGCCGGGTCGAAGCGGTCCTTGAAGACGTGATCCGTGTTGAAGATGAAATCCGGATCCCGGTAGAGCTCGAACACCACCGGGGCGCTGGTGAGGGCGAAATAGCGGGCGTGATCGGTGCCGCTGGCGTTGAAATGCTGGTGCCAGGCGTTGAGCGGTATGGCGAAGACACTGCCGGCTTCCCACTCGAAGGTTCTCTTCCGGGCCTCGTCGTACCACACGGTGGTAGCCCCCCGGCCGTTCGTGATGAGCACGATCTCCTCGAACAGATGGCGCTGGGGCTCGAGGCTGGAGCCGGCGGCGATCTCGCACACGTAGCCGTCCGCCACGCGCTGGTCCGAGAAGGACAGGTAGGCGCCCTTGCCGCCCCGCCGCGGCCAGTCCCCCAGCTCCAGGGTGCGCACGTCCTGGACGTGGGAGCCGCTCACCACCGGCAGTCCCTCCGATTCGATCCACCGGTCATAGGCGCCGAACCGGTCGCCCATGAACTGGACATAGGGATGGACCTTGAACTCCACGACTGCCTTGGTGGCCATGGCGGACTCCTTTCGCGAACGGGAATGGGAATGGGAACAGGCTATCGACTTTGGCGCGAGAATGCGAGCCGTGGCCAGCGTTCCGATTTCTGGTAAGGTGAGCGCATGGAAACCAACCGAAAACCTCCTGCGGCCAAGGTCATCCTGCATGAATTGGAGCACCACGGTCACGCTCGCACCGACGACTACTACTGGTTACGGGAAAGGGACAATCCCGACACCGTGGCCTACCTGGAGGCGGAGAACGCCCACACCAAGGAGGCCATGGCCCACGTCCAGCCGCTGGAAGAGGCGCTGTTCGAGGAGATCAAGGGCCGCATCAAGCAGACCGACATGTCGGTGCCCTACCGGCGGGACGACTACTACTATTACACCCGTTACGAGGAGGGCAGGGAATACCCGCTGTATGCCCGCAAGCGCGAGTCCCTGGAGAACCCGGAAGACCTCATGCTCGATGTGAACGTCCTGGCCGAGGGCCACGAGTTCTTTGCGGTCGGGCGGCTCGCGGTGAGCTTCGGGCAGGATCTCCTGGCCTACGGGGAGGACGCGCAGGGCAGGCGCATCTACACCATCCGGTTCAAGAACCTCGCCACCGGCGAGACGTTGCCCGACGTCATCCCGGAGGTGACGAGCAACATGACCTGGGCCAACGACAACCGGACGCTCTTCTACGCCAAGCAGGACCCCGAGACCCTGCGCTCCTGCCGCATCTACCGCCATGTGCTGGGAACGGACCCGGCGGAGGACATGCTCGTCTACGAGGAGGCCGACGATACCTTCTCGGCCCACGTGTTCAAGACGAAGTCCAAACGGTACATCATGATCGTCTCCTCCCAGACCCTGAGCAATGAGTACCGTTATCTCGACGCCGGCGATCCCACCGGCGCGTTCACGATCTTCCTTCCCCGAGAACGGGGACACGAACACGCCTTGGACCACTTCGAGGACCGCTTCTTCATCCACACCAACCACGAGGCCAAGAACTTCCGCCTCGTGTCGACGCCCCTGGACCGGACCGGCAAGGAGCACTGGGAGGAGGTCATACCGCACCGGCCCGACGTGCTGCTGGAGGGCTTCGAGGTGTTCCGCGACCACCTGGTGCTGGAAGAGCGGCGGGACGGGCTGGTGCAGATCCGGGTGATCCCGTGGGACGGCTCGCAAGAACACCACCTGGAGTTCGGCGAGCCCGCCTATCTCGCCGGCACGAACGTCAACCTGGAGTTCGACACCACGGTGCTGCGATACGGCTACACCTCCATGACCACGCCGAGCTCCATCTACGACTACGACATGGTGACCCGGGAGAAGACCCTGCTCAAGCAGGAAGAGGTGCTGGGCGGGTTCGACGCCGCCGGCTATCGCACGGAGCGGCTCCACGCGACCGCCGGGGACGGCGTCCGGGTCCCCATTTCGCTGGTGTACCGCAAGGGCATGGAACGGAACGGCCGGAGCCCGCTACTGCTCTACGGCTACGGCTCCTACGGCCACAGCCTGGACGCCACCTTCGGCTCCGCGCGCCTGAGCCTGCTGGACCGGGGCTTCGTGTTCGCCATCGCCCACGTTCGGGGCGGCGAGGAGATGGGGCGGGCGTGGTACGAGGACGGTAAGCTGCTCAAGAAGAAAAACACCTTCACCGACTTCATCGTCTGCGCCGAACACCTGATCGAACAGCGCTACACCAGCCCGGACCGGCTGTTCGCCATGGGTGGGAGTGCCGGCGGCCTGTTGATGGGGGCGGTGGTGAACCTGCGCCCGGAGCTGTTCCAGGGCGTGGTGGCCCAGGTTCCGTTCGTCGACATCGTCACCACCATGCTCGACCCGGACATCCCCCTCACTACCGGCGAGTACGACGAGTGGGGCAATCCCAATGACAGGGAGTACTACGACTACATGCTGTCGTACTCGCCCTACGACAACGTCCAGGCCGGGGACTATCCCCACATGCTGGTGACCACCGGCCTGCACGATTCCCAGGTACAGTACTGGGAGCCGGCCAAGTGGGTCGCCAAGCTGCGGGCGGTCAAGACCAACCACAACCGGCTGCTCTTGAAGACCAATATGGAAGCGGGCCACGGCGGCGCGTCCGGGCGCTTCAAGCGTTACCGCGAGATCGCCCTCGAATACGCGTTTCTTCTGGATCTGGCCGGGATAGGGGAGTAGCCGCGGGTGCGGGCACGGGCGGGTTTGAAACCCGCCCCTACAGGTGCCCATGGCGCGGGTCGGTTTGAAACCCGTCCCTACGGATGGCCGGGCACGGGCGGGTTTGAAACCCGTGGCACGGGCGGGTTTGAAACCCGCCCCTACAAGTCCTCGTCGTCCTCGTCCATCGACATGGCCTTCAGGTGCTTGTCGATGGTGGCGTAACCCTTCCACTGATCCACCAGCCAGTAGCGGATGCCGAACTCGAACCGGAGCTCCCGGCTCTCGCCGTCACTGGGGTTGAAGTGCTGGTGGTGCATCATGCCCGGCGGAACGTGGACGGCGTCGCCCTGCTCCCAGTTGTACTGCTTGCCGCCGATCTCCGAGTAGCCGGCCCCTTTGAGCGCGTAGAGATAGGCCTCCGGATGGGCGTGGCTGTGGCTCTTGGAGCGCGGCAACTCCACGAAAATGGAGCTGATGCCCGCGGCCGTGGCCTTGAAACCGTTGCGGTTGCCGCTGCGGCCCATGAGAAAATAGGTGGCGCCGTGCTTGGACTCCGCCGAGAGCTCGTGCTGATCCTGGTGCATGGAGATGCGCCGGCCGTCCTCCGGCCAGTCCTGGGACTCCTCCGGCCCGATGGCGGCCATCGCCGCCGGGTCGTTGGCGCCGCAGTCCTCGAACTGAACCATGCGGCCCATGTAGACCGATGCCTCCAGGTGCCAGGCCAGTCCGGAGATATAACCCACCGGCTTGTCGCCGTTGTTGAACAACTGATGCTCGGACCGGTAGGGAACGTGCAGGACCGTACCGGGACCGAAGTCATAGCGCTTGCCGTCGAGGACCATGAAGCCGGTGCCGCTCTCGACATAGACGGCTTCCTCGCCGTGGCTGTGACGCCCGGTATGCCATCCCACGGGAATCTCGGCCCGCATCATCATGCTGCCGCCGGTGGGAAAGCCCCGCTCGGGTGCTATCATCAACGCCGCCTTGGCATCCTGGCGCGTTTTGATCCACTCGAGATCCTTGTGGCTTGCCACCCGCGGCGCGTTATCGACGAACTCCTCGTTCCGCTCGGTGGTGTTCAGCCACTCGCTGTAGAAATCGCTCATTGGTTCCTCCCCGAAAGGCCGCCCGGTGCAGCCGAAATGCTACAGGACACTTAGACCAATTTCGGCCCCACGACAAGCAACGTTCCGGGGCCGGCACGCCACCGGATACAGTTTGACATCGGACTCGATCTCGGCTAACTTTCCAATGATACTGGACCGTTCATTTTAACAAAACGACCTATCGTTTCAGAGGATTTCTTGTCTCACCTGCATTTTCTTGACTCCTTCGGTTAGCGCGGGCGCTTTGCGCGAATAATGAACAAATACAGCGACGGTACAGTTTCTTCTTCCGTGCAGAGCGATGAGGATGCCATTGGCGTTGACGCAGGCCAGTGGCAATTTGCCTATCGTGAAGCGCTCGGCCCGCGCATATGCAGGACGGTCCTGATCTCGATCACCCTGTTTCTGGCGACGTTCACGCTCACGGGCCCTATGGGGACCGACGACCTCGACTGGATGCAGCGTCTGGCCTACTTCAGCGCGTCCACATTCCTGTGCGCGCCCCTCTGCTATGCCAAATACATCGTGGTGCTCTATGTCACGCGCTTCTGGCCGCCGGTCCAAATCACATTGGCCGTCGCCGTCGGTACGTTGATGGCGTCCCTGCCCTCGACCACCATCGTCTACGCCGTGGATACCCTGATTCGCGCGGAGGTCCCCTCCTACAGTCTGCCGAAAATGTACCTTGTTGTTGCCTCATCGATGCTGTTGTCCAGTTCCTTCACTCATTACATGGTTGGCCAACGCCTCAAAAGCGGAACCGCCGCCTCCCCTTCCACGGCACCGGCGGATGAACGCAAACGGCCGGAAAGCGTCGACGGCGGGTCATTTTCGCCGGCTGCCGTAGACCGCGCTGTGATGGAACTGCCATCCAAGTTCCTCGACCGCCTGCCCCCGGAGGTCGGCCGGGACATCATCTATCTCAAAATGAGCGACCACTACGTGGAAGTCGTCACCACCGTGAGTCGTTGCACCATTTTGATGCGCTTGGCCGATGCCGTCGCCGAATTGGCCGATCAGGGCGTTCGTGTACACCGCTCCTACTGGGTTGCTTATACTCACGTCGAAGGTTGGAGCAAACGCAACCAACGCACGTTGTTGCGGCTCACCGGCGGCCACACGGTTCCGGTAAGCCGCACCTACCTCGGTGACGTGCGGACCGCCGTAGCGCGTCACCGGAGCCGCCACGACACAGCGGACCCCACGCCCACCGAAGACGGTTCGTTGTAAACCGGTTCGTGGGACACAACACCAACTTGCATATTCAACCAACTCGCTTTGCGCGCAATCACCGCGTCCCCCGTGAAAACCGCGGGCTGGGGCACGCTTGACAGTCGTCGTGGGCGGAGTCTATAAATGAGGCTCGCTCGGAAACTCATGCGGAACGTCAATGCCGTAGTGCGGTCTAACAATGCTCCTGCCTGGCTGCATTGTTCACGGTCCTTAGCAGCGACAGCATCCGTTCATGAAATCCCACGGAAATGACGCCTAGCAGGCTGTGTCAAAACCCCATCCGAGAGGGGCAACGGCCCCCCAAATCGTCATTCCCGCGAAAGCGGGAATCCAGGCGGGGTGGAGTGGGGAAACGCCGCGTAGGGACCCCTCCAGGACCCCTGGATTCCCGCTTTCGCGGGAATGACGGATTGGCCCTTCGTGCCCCGAAGTTAGAGTTTTGACACAGCCTGCTAGCGGCGTCATTTCCATGTTACAGGCCATTACAGTTGGAGCAGGTGTGCCGCGCTCCCGCACGGAGCGGGCAATTCTTTTCAAGTCAACGACCACAAGAAACCGCAAGGAGGGTTGAGCATGGCGACCAATTTGAAGTTTGGACTGCTGTTGCCCCATTTTGGGGATCATGGATCGGTTGAGAGGTGCATCGAGGGATCGAAGCTGGCCGAGTCGTTGGGATTCGACGCCGTCTGGGTCCGCGATCACCTGGTTTTCGAGCCCCACGGCATGGAAGGCACGGACAATACCCATATCGAGTGCGTCGCCGTCCTGTCGGCGATTTCATCGGTGTGCAAGAAGCTGATCCTGGGCACCGGCACGATGATCTCGCACAGACACCCGATCCACCTGGCCCAATGCATGGCGGCCCTGAGCGTCCTGTCCGAAGGCAAGGTCATCATGGGCATCGGCGCCGGGACGTTCCAGCACGAGTTCGCCGCGGCCGGACTGAAGAACGAGAGAGAGGACCGCTTCAATCTCGCCAAGGTCAACTCCGCCATCGTAAGGCGCCTCTGGGCCGGCGAGAAGGTGGACTACGAGGACGAGTACTTCTCCTTCAAGGACGTCGAGCTCAAGCCCACGCCCCTGGCGCCCATCCCCATCTGGTACGGCGGCGGCACTCCGGCTTCGTGCCGGCGCGCGGTGGACTACTGCGACGGCTGGATGCCCGGACGGATCCCGCTGCGGACCTTCCACAAGTGCATCAAGTACCTGCATGACCAGTGCGACAAGGCCGGCAAGCCCATGGTCACCACCGGGGCCATCCCTATCACCAGCATCGCCAAGGACAAGGACACCGCGGTGAGCATGGTCAACGCGCCAGGGCTCATCAACGAGGGCAACAAGAAGCCCACCTGGGTCAAGCCCGCTTCCGGTACCTTCTCCAAGCTCGAGGACATCGAGGGGCTGCTGCTGGCCGGCACGCCGGAGGATGTCGTTCGCGATACGCAGCGTTACGAGGAGGGCGGCCTCAACCACATCGTCTACGACCTCCGGTTCCGTTACGCCGACTGGTACGAGCAGATCGAGCTGTTGGGCAAGGAAGTCTTGCCTGCCGTGCGCGCCTAGGCGCGGCACTCCGGATTCTAACGCCTGCTCCCGGGTCCCCGCGTCGGGAGCAGGCACCTTTCCTCCGCCGCTCGAAGGCTCTTGGGAGAACCACATGCAAACAGAGGACATCACTTTCTATAGCGAGGGCTACAAGGTTCACGGGACCATGTACTTGCCGGACGGCGACCACGGCAAACCCTGGCCGGGCATTGTCCAGGGTCCGGGCTTTCTGGGGCTCAAGGACGCCAAGCACTACATCCTGATGTTCGAGCGCCTGTCCGAGGCAGGGTACGCCTGCCTGTGCTTCGACTACCGGGGCTGGGGCGAGAGCGAGGGGCCGCAAAAGGGCTGGGTCATGCCCACCTGGCAGGCGGAGGACATCCGCAACGCCATCAGCTACATGGAAACCCGCGACGACGTGGACTCCGACCGCATCGCCACCTACGGTTCCGGCGGCACCGGCGGCGGCAACGCCGTGCTGGTGGGCGCCACCGACAGCCGGGTGAAATGCGTGGTGTGCTACCTCGGCGTGTGCAACGGCCGCGACTGGCTTCATTCCATGCGCCGCGAGTACGAGTGGATCGACTACCTCAAGCGTATCGAGGAGGACCGCCGGCAGCGGGCGCTGACCGGCTCCAGCGAGCTGGTGGCGGCGCGCGAGGAGATCATGGTCCAGACCCCGGAGCGCAAGACCACCACCATCAAGAAGGAAGTGGCGTCCAAGATCCCCGACCAGATGCCGCTGCAGTGCGCCGACGCGATCCTGGACTACGCGCCCGAGGACGTGGTGGACAGGATCTCGCCCCGCGGGGTGCTGTTCGTCGCGGTGGAAAACGACGCCACCACGCCCGAGGAACACTCCATCCGCATGTACGAGAAGGCGGGAGAGCCCAAGAAGCTCGTCATGCTGAAGAAGACCACCCACTACGGGGTCTACGCCGACTACTTCGACCAGATCGCCGGCGAGGTCGTGGACTGGTACAACCGCCACCTGAAATACGACCGCATCGGCATTACCGAGCCCTAACAGGATGGCGTCCTTCGACTTCGCTCGCCCTTCGACGGGCTCAGGACTCGCTACGCTCAGGACGAACGGTTGTATGTGATCCTCCACCGGTGCGTGATGAACGGATGTTTGCCATCCCTTACCGTTCGTCCTGAGCCCTTCGGCAAGCTCAGGACAGGCGAAGTCGAAGGACCATTCGAGGAGTTGAACATGGGTAAATTCGAATTCGGCATCCGGGTACCCAACTCGGGGCCGCTCTCCAGCAAGGAGAACATCGTCAAGGCCGCGCAGAACTCCGAGGAGTTGGGCTTCGACACCATCTGGCTCCACGATCACGTGGTGTGGAGCTCGGAAATGCACCGGCACCACATCTCCTCCGGCGCCACCGAGGCCATCACCGACGCCCAGGAGGCCAACTTCTTCGAGTGCATGACGACCATGTCGTACCTGGCCGCCAAGACGAAGGACATCCAGATCGGCGTGGCCTGTCTGGTGATGCCGCTACGCAACCCCATCTACGCCGCCAAGCAGTGCGCCACCCTGGACCACCTGTGCGACGGGCGGCTGCTGGTGGGCGTGGGGCTCGGCTCCAAGGCCACCAGGGAGTCCAGCGAGTTCGACGTGTTCGAGGTGCCCATCAAGGGCCGGGGCAACCGCACCGACGAGTACATCGAGGCCATGAAGGCCATCTGGACCCAGCCCATGGCCTCCTACGAGGGCAAGTACCTCAAGTTCGAGAACGCCGAGATCCACCCCAAGCCGGTGCAGAAACCCCATCCTCCGGTATGGGTGGGGGGCTGGATGGACCAGGCCGCGGTTCGCGCCGGCCGCTACGGCGAGGGCTGGATCCCCGGGTGGCTTTCGCCCAAGGAGATGGCCCGAGGCTGCGAAATTCTCCGGAACACGGCCGAGGACGCGGGGCGGGATCCCGCGGGCATCAAGATCGCGGTGGAAAAGCTGGCCGCCATCGCCCGGACCCGGGACGAGGCCATGACCCTGGCGCTGCCCACCATCCGCGAGAGCTCCCACACCTACGAGCGCGACGTGGACAACATCCAGTTTGCCCTGGACCGCCACATCATCGGCTCGGTGGATGACGTCCGGCGCCGCATCGACGAGTTCATCGAGGCCGGCGTGCAGCATTTCGAGCTCAAGCTCATCTACCCGGACATGGACACCATGCAGAAGGAGATGCTGCTCTGGTCGGAGGAGATCATACCGCACTATGTCTAAGCCACAGCGAGCCCTTTTTGAGCTGCGCTTCGAGCTCAACGGCAAGGACACGGCCGTGGAGTGCGAGGCGCAGCAGACCCTTTCGGAAGTGCTGCGAAACCGCATGAACCTCACCGGCACCAAGATCTCGTGCGAGGTGCAGGTCTGCGGCGCGTGCACGGTGCTGGTGGACGGCCTGCCGGTGAGCGCATGCACCTACCTGGCCTACGAGGCCCAGGGGCGTAGCGTCACCTCCATTGAAGGCCTGGAGAACGCCGACCGCTCGCTGCACCCCATCCAGCAGTGCTTCATCGACGAGTTCGCGTTCCAGTGCGGATTCTGCACGCCGGGCATGATCCTGTCCGCCAAGGCGCTGCTCGACGACAACCCCGACCCCTCCGACGACGAGATCATTCACCACATGGACGGCAACCTCTGCCGCTGCACCGGATACGTCTCCATCGTGAAGGCCATCCGCAAGGCGGCGACGGTGATGAAGGAGGCTCGGGGATGAGCGAAGACAAGGGCCGCGAGTTCGAGGTGGTCAACCACTCGGTGCCACGCCGCGACGGCCGCGCCAAGGTGTCGGGCCGGGCGCTCTACGTGAGCGACGTCAGGCTCGCGGGCATGGCCTATGCCAAGGTGCTGCGGAGCCCCTACGCCCACGCCAGGATCGTCTCCATGGACACGTCCGCCGCCGAAGCCCATGCCGGCGTCTACAACGTGCTGCGGGGCGACGACCTGGAGGGCTTGAACCCCTATTTCGGCCACGCCGTCAAGGACCACCCGCTCATCGCCATCGACAAGGTGCGCTACGCGGGCGAGCCGGTAGCCGCGGTCATCGCCGAGGACGAGCTCACCGCCTACGAGGCGCTGGAGCTCATCCACGTGGAGTACGAGGAACTGCCGGCGGTGATGGAACCCCAGGAGTCGCTGGACAAGAACGCGCCCCTGCTGCACGAACGCCAGTTCGAGGCCGGCGCCCTGCGCGGCTTCGAGGGCGAGGTCACCGCGGGCCGGGGCTCCAACCTGTGCCAGGAACACCACGTCAAGTGGGGCGACGTGGACGAGGCCTTTGCCAAGGCCGCGGCGGTGGTGGAGAACGAATACTACTTCCCCATGGCCTACGCCTATGCCATGGAGCCCTACGTGGCTATTGCCGAGGTGGGCGACGACGGCGTGACCATCTACTCGTCGGCCCAGCATCCCTTCATGGTGCGGCACGACCTCAAGACCATCTTCAACATGCCCGTGAGCCAGATCCGCCTCATCGTGCCGTTCGTGGGCGGCGGCTACGGCAGCAAGTCCTACACCAAGGTCGAGCCGCTGGCGGCGGCCTGCGCCTGGAAGGCGCGGCGTCCTGTGAAGCTTCAGCTCAGCGTGGAAGAGGCCATGCTCACCACCCGGGGCGACGACGCGTTGACCTGGATGCGCACCGCGGTGGACGCCGACGGCAAGATCATCGCGCGCCAGGCCAAAATCTACATGAACACCGGGGCCTACGCGGAGAACAGCCCGCTGGTGTGCGAGAAGTCGTCCAACCGCTGCGTCGGCCCTTATGCCATCCCCAACGTCCAGATCGACAACTACTCGGTCTACACCAACACGGTGCCGGCCAGCTCCTTCCGGGGCTTCGGCTGCGCCCAGGTGACCATGGCCGGCGAGTCCCAGATCGACGAGCTCGCGGCCAAGATCGGCAAGGACCCCTACGAGTTTCGCCTGGACAACGTGGCCCGCCCGAAGCAGGAGTTCTTTCCGGGCATGCGCCCGTTCGACGGCACCCTCACCCAGGATCTCAAGATCGTCGCCGACAACATCGGCTGGAAGGATCCGCTGCCCGAGGGCCACGGCCGCAGCATCGGCTGCTCCGCCAGCGACGCCGGCGCCTATCCGCTCACCTCTACCGCGGTGCGCGTGCACGCCGACGGCTCGGTGTCGCTGATGATCGGCAGCACGGAGCTGGGCCAGGGTAGCCACACGGTGCTGCCGCAGATCGCGGCCGAGGAACTCGGGGTTCCCTTCGACGTGGTGCGGGTGGTGGCGTCGGATACCGCCATCACGCCCTACGACCGCTCCACCGGCGCCAGCCGCACCACCACCCTCATGGGGCGGGCGGTGCAGGAGGCCAGCCAGGAGGCCAAGGAGCAGATGGTCCGCATGGCCGCGGACGTACTGGGCGTCCAGGAATCGGAGATCCAGTCCGTTCGCGGCGGCATCACCTGCGGTGAGGCGCGGCTCAACTGGTCCGAGGTGCTGACCCGCTACTACAAGCTCCCGGACGGCGAGGTCATCGGCCGCGCCTACATCCGCAAGGACAAGGACTTCGCACAGTTGCCGGTGTTCTGGGAAGCCGCCGCCACCGGCATCGAGGTGTCCGTGGACGAAGAGACCGGCAAGGTCACCATGGAGAAGCTCGGCACCTGCGGCGACGTGGGGCTGGCCATCAACCCGGCCCTGGCCGAGGGTCAGGACATCGGCGCCGCTACCACCGGCATGGGCATCGGCATGTTCGAGGAACTGGAGTTCGACGGCAATCAGCTCCTCAACGGCAACCTGCTGGAGTACCGCCTGCCGCGGTTTTCCGACATGCCGCGGACGGTGAAGCTGGAGCTGGTGGAGAACCGCGACGGCGTGGGCCCCTACGGCGCCAAGGGCGGCGGCGAGGCATCCCTCAACTCCCTGCCCGCCAACATTGCCAACGCGGTGTACAACGCCACCGGCGTAAGAGTGCGCCGGGCGCCGCTGACGCCGGAAAAGGTCTGGCGCGCCATCCGTGACGCGCGCGCCTCCCGTGGAGAGAACAAGTCATGATGCCGTTGCGACGCTTCGCCATCCATCGGCCCGCGGATCTCGGGGAGGCCGCGGAAATGCTCGAGCACTACGGTGAGAACGGCAGCCTCTACGCCGGCGGCACCGAGCTCCTGCTGGCCATGCGGCACGACCTGCTGCGCTACGAGCACCTCATCGACATCAAGGCGGTGGCGGGGCTCGACGGTATTGAGCGCCGCGATGGGCATCTGCACATCGGCGCCGCCGCCACCCATCGGATGATCGAACGCTCCGCCGTGGTTCAGGAGTTGCTGCCGGTGATGGCCGGGATGGCGGCCAACGTCGCCAACGTGCGGGTGCGCGCCACCGGCACCCTGGGCGGAAACCTCTGCTTCGCCGAGCCCCACTCCGATCCCGCCACCCTACTGCTGGCGCTGGGCGGCACCGCCCGCGCGCAAGGGAAAGCGGGCGAACGGACCGTGGCCATGGACGAGCTTCTGGCAGGGGCTTATGAGAACTCCCTCGGCCAGGACGAGGTCCTGACCGGCGTGGAGGTACCGGTGCCGGGACCGTCGCAGCGCGCCGCCTACCTCAAGTTCCAGGTTCACGAGCGGCCGCTGCTCGGGCTGGCCCTGGTGCTCGAACTGGACGATGACGGCGGAGCGATCCGCGAAGCCCGTTGCGCCGTGGGCTGCGTCAGCCCCACGCCCTGCCGCTCGGCCGCCGCCGAAGGCCTCATCGCCGGCCCCGCGGACTCGGTCGAACAGCGACTTCAGGAGGCCGCCGACGCCCTCGCCGACGAAGCTTCGCTGACGGACGACCGCGAAGGCAGCGCGGAATACAAGCGCCACCTCATCGGCGTGCTGCTGCGCCGCGCCGAGAAGAAATGCCTCAACGGCAACGGCTGAACGGTCAACGGCCTGAACATCGAGCCGCTCGAGCTTGATGAGGCGATGCGCCGATACGAAGCGTATCGGCATGGGATGGGTTTCTTCCCGCTCGGCGCCGGAAGCGTTTGCGAGAGTCCGCTCACAACTTAGGCGATGAATATCCGCTTTCTTAATTAACCCAGCCGAAGGAGAGATGCTGGAGGCGGCTCAGTTCTACGAAGACCAGGCCGTTGGACTCGGGGACCGATTTCTGGACGAAGTGGAGGGATGTGTGGAGCTACTGCTCGACCGACCCCACATCGGGAGGCTCGTCGGAGAATTCCGCCGGTTCCCGCGGGAGCGTGCCAGAAGCCTTGAGATGACTACATTCAGAGAGTTTTGGACGCTTGTCGCGGAGTGTTCCTCCAACCTCCAGGAGATCGCCCCGAGGAAGAGACGAAACTGGTTGGGACAAGTTGTCATGGAGCTGTATCAAGAGCAGAATGGACTGTGCGGTCTCTGCGAAAAACCGATGGAACCGGATGCGTATGAGGTTGACCATAAGATTCCCTTCGCCTACGGCGGTGGACACGAGCGAACCAATCTCCAACTCGCACACCCAGAGTGCAATCGCCGGAAGGGAGCTTCCGTAGATCCTCACCACCTGCTCGAATACTTGGAGGATCGCTATATGAATCGGTGAGTCTGCACTCCAGCCGCCAGCTTTGCCATTGAGTCTGGCTGTTGGAAGTCACATAGTCACTGGGAGTCAGTTAATACCCTCCCACTACCCTTTGAGGGAGATGAAAATGGCGCGAGAAATTTCCGAACTGCAAGAGGAGATTGACAGGCTTTCCACGAGACAGAAAGCCGAATTGGTGCGGACACTGATTGATTCCCTGGACAAAGACTTGAACGAGAACGTCGAGCAGCTCTGGCTTGATGAAGCGGCGCGCCGGTACGAGGCGTACCGGCGCGGAGAGATCTCTTCCGGCACGGCGGAGGAGGTGTTTTTGCGGGTTCGCGCCCGCCTGAGGCGTTGAACGTCGATCTTCTCGACTTACGCATCAAGAGCGAGCCACCGGCTCTATGCGCTTCTCCTCCCCCCTGATCCCGGGCACTCTTCTCAAACGTTACAAACGCTTTCTGGCCGACGTCCGGCTCGATGACGGCACCCTGGTGACGGCTCACTGCACGAACACCGGCAGCATGCTGGGCTGCAAGGAGCCCGGCAGCCGAGTCTACCTATCGGACCAGAGCGGCAGAGGCCGGAAACTCGCGTTCACCTGGGAATTGATACGGGTGGGCCGAACGCTGGTGGGGATCAACACGCTGGCGGCCAACAAGCTGGCGCGGGAGGGGATCGAGACCGGCGTGATTCGAGAGCTCCAGGGCTATGAGAGCCTGCGCGCCGAGGTCCCGACGCGGCCGGGCGCCCGCCTCGACTTTCTTCTCGAAAGCCCCGAGAAGCGCTGCTACGTCGAGGTCAAGAACGTGACCTTGGTCGTGGACCGGGTGGCCGCCTTTCCCGACGCCGTCAGCGAGCGAGGCACCAAGCACCTGAAGGAGCTCATACGGCTGCGACGAAGGGGAAACCGGGCGGTGCTGCTGTTCGTGATCCAGAGGGCAGGCTGCCCCTCCTTCAGGCCCGCTGACGAGATCGACCCCGAATACGGACGCTGGCTGCGCCGGGCGGTCAAGGCCGGGGTCGAGGTCTATCCCTACGGCGCCCGGGTCACCACCCGGGCCATCTCCTTGAAGGACGCCGTTCCGCTGCACTCTTGAGAAGACGCCGGGAGCGCTTCCGCATTCACACCGCAGGTCCGGGACGCGGCTCGGCAGGCCCGTCAGTCGAGGCCCTTGATGAAGCCTGCCACGGCCCGGTTGAACTGCTCGGGCTGCTCCCGGTAACAGAAGTGGCCCGCCTTGTTGATCACGTGGAACTGCGCGTTCTCCGTACTGTTGGCAACGAAATCGAACAGCGAAAGGCCCCTCTTGTACTGGGCCGTGGGGTCGTTGTAGCCCCATACCACCAGGGTGGGGGTTTTGAGCCGCCCCTCCATCATCCACTGGAGGCACTGTTCCTTGTCGAGGGTGAGGTTGGGCATGAACAGTTTGTCCTTCAATCCCTCGCCGCTCATCTTGCGCACGGACTCCTGATACTTGGGCAACTCGGCGATCTCCACCGCCGCGTCGATCCAGTGGTCCGTGATGTGCGCGGTGCCGTAGGAGTAGTGCTCCACGACCCATCGCTGGCTCTCCCGGCTGAGGTACGGCTCGGGCCTCCCCGCCATGACCAACTCCGTAAGCGAAGGGCCCGGCGACAGGCTGCCGCTGTCCACGATGATGCAGGACTTGACGATCTCCGGATGCAGCAACGTCAGCCGCGCCACCACGTAGCCGCCCCGCGAGTGGCCGCCCACGTGAACGTCCTTGAGCCCCAAGGCCTTGAGGAATCCGTAAGCGTGCTCCACCACGGCGCCGGGCGTATAGTCGTCGTCGGTCTTCGGGTTGTCGGTGTGCCCCTGGCCGAGCTTGTCCACCGCGATCACCCGGAACGACTCGGCCAGCCCGTCGAAGTTCGGCTCCCAGTCCAGCGCGCTGTCACAGGCATCCGTGGTGCCGAAGTGGCTGCCGTGCCACAGCACCAGCGGCTCCCCCGTCCCCTGTTCGAAGTAGCGCGTCCGGACCCCGTCCACGTCGATGAACTGTTCTTCGGTCATTGGCATGATGTCATCTCCTCGCGAACTACCTGAACTGCCTCTTACACCTGTATGCCATTCTCCCGCCGCCGGACCTTTACGTCATTCCCCGTCACCGCCCCTGGTTTCCCGCTTTCGCGGGAAAGACGAGTTCGGGGGTCTGTGCCTCGCTGGGAAGGCGTTTTGACACAGCCTGTTTCGCGGGAAAGACGGTTCGGGGCTTGGCATCAGCGGTGCAACGCCATGAACATGAACACCTTGGCCGCCTCCACCACGCTCTTTACTGGGACCAGGTCGTTGTCCGTGTGCTGGAACCGGACGGCGCGGGAGCCATAGTTGACGGTCTCGATCCCCCGGACGTTGAGCAGCCCGGTGTCATTGGCCGCGGTGGAGAAGCTGTATTCGGGTTCCCGGCCCAGCATGGTCCGGATGGCGCTGCCCAGGGCCGTCACCACGCCGGCGTCCTTCCCCACCTCGCAGGGATACATGAACTCTTCCTTTTCCAGCGCTACCTCGTAGGGCTCGATGCTCCCGATGGCTTCGGCGAGTTGGGCAACCGCGCGGTCGGCATCGTCACCCGGCAGCAGCCGGCGGTCCATCTTGATGTGGCACTCGCTCGGAATGGTGTGGGTCGACTTGGGGAAGCTCTCGATGGCCGTGGGGGTCAGGGAGACCCGGCCCAGCTCCGGATGGCTCTTGTCCTCGGGATAGGGCATCAGCGGCGCCAGCTTTTCGAGCACCTTGACGGCGCCGTCCACCGCGTTGATGCCGTCCCAGGGCCGGCTGCTGTGGGCCTGGCGGCCGCGCACGACGATACGCACGTCGATGCGGCCCTTGTTGCCCAACTGGATCTCGGGCGGGCCGTCGATGAGACCCCAGCCCGCGTCGATGGCGCCGCTGGACAGCACGTAGTCCAGGGATTCGTGCTTGCCGCTCTCGCCCGCGGTGCTGGTGACGAAGTAAAGGTCTCCGGGCAGCTCCCATCCGCTGCGGGCGATGAGCTTCACCGCGGTCAGCATGGCCGCCAGGCTGCCCTTCTGCTCGCAGGCGCCGCGGCCCCAGCCGCACGGCCCGTCGAGCCCGTAGGGCGCGCCGTCGACGATGGCGCCCGAGTAGGGATCAGGCATGGTGCTGGGCGCGGCGTTCATGGCGTACGACACCAGCACCAGACCCGGCGCCGTGCCATTTCCCGGCAGTCGCGCCGTGAGGTTGCCCATGTCGTCGATGACGGCGTCGATGCCTTCGGCCTCGAGCTCCGGCCGCACCACGTCGCGGATCAGCGCCAGCACCTGGGGCTCCTTTTCGAGCAGCTCGGTCTGGGGGCTGGGCGTCTGCAACAGCTTGACCAGAAGCCGCCGGACCTCGTCCTGGTCCAGGCCTTCCTCAATGCGTTGTCTGGTGTCGTTCGCGTCCATGATGTGTGTTCCGGATCGGGCGCCCTTCGACTTCGCTCCGCTACGCCTGTCCTGAGCTTGTCGAAGGGCTCAGGGCGAACGGCTGTGGGATCCTTTCCCGTTCGTCCTGAGCCCTTCGACAAGCTCAGGACAGGCGTAGCGGAGCGCGAGCGGAGCGAAGTCGAAGGGCGCCGTGTCCACAAGCGCAATTGATCGGAGTTCCCTAAATCTCAACCTCGGTGCCGACCCCCTGCTCCAGGGCGCGCCGGTAGACCAGGCTGGCGGCGGCCACGTCCTGTGCCGCGATGCCCACCGACTTGTACATGGTGATCTCGTCGTCGCCGGTCCGTCCGGGCTTGGCGCCGGACAGCACCTCGCCGATCTCGCCGCGCAGGTGGTCCGGCGTGATGGCGCCTTCCCCGAGGGCCAACAGGATGTCCCCGCATTCGGTATTGATGGCGTCCAGGGAGTCCACCACCACTGTCGCCCGCTTCACCGTATCGCTGCCCATCTCCCGGCTTTCAGGCCGGTGGGAGCCGACGGCATTGATATGGACGCCGGGCTTGAGCCATTCAGCCTTGAGAATCGGCTCCGCCGCGTCCGTCACCGCGGTCAGGACGTCCGCGCCCCGCACCACCGCCTCGGCGGATTCCTGCGGCTGGATCGGGAAGCCCATTTCTTCCTCCAGCTCCTCCTTCAGGTATATCGCGCTGGTGGGCGTTGGGCTCCAGATCAGCACCCGTTCGATGGAGCGGACCCGACTCAGCGCCCGGATGTGGGTCCGGGCCTGGGTGCCGGCGCCCAGGACTCCCAACACCGGCGTTTCCGGCCGCGCCAGCGCCTTGGTGGCCATGGCCGACGCGCACGCCGTGCGTATGGCCGTGATGTAGACCCCGTCCATCAGCACCTCGAGCTTGCCGGTCTCTGTGCTGTAGAGCGAGATGGTGGCCAGGATCGGCGGCAGCCCTTGCCCGGGGTTGTGCCGGAAGTAGGAGATGATCTTGATCCCGAGGTCCTTCCCCTCGCTCATGAACGCCGGCATGCTGGTGATCCGGCCCTGGATCTCCGGCAACGGCACCACCAGGCGAACCGGCATCACCACCTTGCCCGCCGAGAACTGCACGTGGGCCTGCTCCAGCGCGGCGATCAACTCATCGAGATCCAGCAAACCCTTTACCTGCTTTTCGGAGATGACCAGCATGCGGCTTCCTTGCGATTGGAGATTTCGGAAAACGAAAAGATGACATAACGGGCAATGCGGGCAATTGCAACGCCGCGCCCCGCTGGCCGCACCTTTCCGGGCGCTTGGCGGCAGCGGGGATCGTTTCACTTGCCCCCCCAGTGGTGTATTCTGGCACCGTGCCCATGCCGACGGGGAAGGAGATGACCATGAAACAGGAGCGCGTCCTCGATTCGATCGATCAGCTCAACAGCGACATGACCGGGAAAAGCCTCGAAGGCCACTGGAGCCTGGGGCTGGAGGACCTGCCCCCCTACCCCGTCACCAGCGTGCAGCCGCACCTGTGGCGCTGGGAGGACGTCCACGAGAGCATGACCCGGGCCGGGGAGGTCGTGAATCTCGCGGACGCCGAGCGCCGTACCATACGGCTCCTGAATCCCGGGATCCCCGGGGGCCACGGCACCACCCACACCATCCACGTATCGTTTCAGTACGTGAAGGACGGAGAGTACGCGCGCGCCCACCGCCACACGGCCGCTGCCTTCCGTTTCGTACTGGAGGGCCGGGACGCCTACACCACCGTGAACGGCCAGCAGTGCGTGATGGAAGAGGGAGATCTCATCCTCACGCCACAGCTAAGTTGGCACGACCATGTCAACGACTCCGGCAAGCCCATCATCTGGCTCGACGGCCTCGACATTCCACTGACTCAGGCGTTGCACCAGCTCTTCTTCGAGCCCTACCACCAGGAGCAGCAGGCCGTTGAAGCAAACAGCGAGGACGTGGCGGGGTTCTACAGCCACACCCGCCCGGTGGTGGCGCCGCCCAAACAGTTCTTCCACTACAAATGGGCCGATACCGAGCGGAGCCTGGAACGGCTCAGGCGCAACGGGGCCGGCCGGGACCCCTACGACGGCTACCTCCTCGAGTTCCTGAACCCCGTCACCGGCGGCCCCACCATGCCCACCATCCAGTGCGCCGTCCAGCTTCTGGAACCCGGCCACGAGACCTTGCCCCACCGGCACACCAGCACCGTCATCTACCACGTGTACCGGGGCGCCGGCACGTCCATCATCGGCGGCCAAATCTTCGAGTGGCGGCAGGGAGACTCCTTCGTGGTACCGCTGTGGCAGCAGCACGCCCACGCCAACTCCTCCTCGGACACCGACGCCATCCTCCTGTCCATGAGCGACGCCCCGGTGGTCAAGGCGCTGGACCTGTACCGGGAGGCGAGCTGAGGGGGAGCAGACCATGACCGATCGAGTGATCGACACAAACTCGGAAATCCTTGGGGGAACTCCGGTGTTCGCCGGAACCCGGGTGCCGGTGCGTATTCTGATCGAGTATCTGGAAGCGGGCGATCGGCTTGACGACTTCCTGGAGAACTACCCCACGGTATCCCGTAGCCAAGCAATCGGAGTGCTCAAGCGAGCAAAAGAAGCGCTCACCTCGAAACCGGATGAAGCTGCTACTTGACCAGTCCCTTCCCGGAGGAGCTCGCTAACCCGTTGAATAGACGCCAAATCGCCTCCTAAATTTCCGCCGAATCACCCGCTGTCTTTCCGCCGAATCACCCGTTAGATGTAAGCCGAATCACCTGCTCGCAGAGTGACTGACCACGACAAACCCGCCAGCGCTCGCGGTCATCGTACCGAACGGGTACGGCTACGTGGGAACCGAGGAGGTGGGCGTCATCCCCATCGGCGCACTGGGACCCTGATCATTTCGCGTAAGACTGCTCGCGTCCGGCCGACGGAAATCCCGTGTGTCCGCGTTGACGATCTGTCGCATCAAGAGGTACGATACCCGAATTCATGGAAGAAGGAGGGTTTGCAGTTGCGTAAGTGGATGATTGCCTTGATTACGATGCTATTGGCGGGCGCGCCGGCGACGCTGGCGGCCCAGGTAAAGGTCGGCATGATCACGACCCTGTCGGGCGGCGGCAGCGCCTTGGGCGTGGCGGTGCGGGACGGCTTCAAGCTGGCCCTCGAGCAGGAGGGCGGCAAGCTCGGCGGGACCCCGGTGGAGCTGTTGGTGGAGGACGATGCCCGCAAGTCCGGGAAGGCGCTCCAGGTGGCCAACCGCTTCATGAAGCGGGACAAGGTCGACATCATGACCGGAATCATCTGGTCCAACCTCGCCATCGCGGTGGTGCCGAAGGTGGTGGAAGCCGGCGTGTTCTATATCAGCCCCAACGCCGGACCGTCGAAACTGGCGGGCGAGGGTTGCCATCCGAACTACTTCAACGTGGCGTGGCAGAACGACAACCTGCACGAGGCCATGGGCCAGCACGTGGCGGAAAAGGGTTACAAGAACACCTACATCCTGGCGCCCAACTACCCGGCGGGCAAGGACGCGCTCCGGGGCTTCAAGCGCTTCTACAAGGGCAAGGTGGCCGGGGAAGTCTACACCAAGCTCGGTCAGAAGGATTACGCGGCCGAGATCGCGGCGCTGCGCAGCGCCAAGCCGGACGCGGTGTTCTTCTTTCTGCCCGGCGGCATGGGCATCAGCTTCCTCAAGCAGTACCATCAGGCGGGCCTGACCCAGAAGATCCCGCTGTTCGGTCCGGCGTTCTCCTTCGACCAGACCATCCTCGGAGCGGTGGGCGACGCGGCCCTGGGCGTGATCAACTCCTCCCAGTGGAACAAGGACATCGACAACCCGGCCAACAAGGCCTTCGTGGCCGGCTTCCAGAAAACCTACAAGCGCCTTCCCTCGCTGTACGCCAGCCAGGGCTACGACGCGGCGCGATTGATCGGGGGCGCGCTCAAGAGCACGGGCGGAAAGGTGTCGGACAAGGACGCCTTCCGCGCTGCTCTGCGCAAGGCCGACTTCGAGTCGGTGCGGGGGAACTTCAAGTTCGGCCCGAACCACCATCCGATTCAGGACGTCCATGTCCGTCAGGTGGTGCGCGAGGGCAAGGTGCTGACCAACAAGATCGTCGGCAAGGCTTTCTCGAACCACGCGGACGCCTATGCCGGCCAGTGCAAGATGTAGCGACCTGCCATTGAACGGGTGTCCCGTCTTACGGCACCGGCCCCGCGGCCCGCGGCCCGGTGAGACGGGACACCCGGTCCACGACCCATGTCCACGCTGTTAGTCCTCGAGCAGGTCCTGAACGGACTGCAGTTCGGGGTGATGCTTTTCCTCATGGCCGCCGGCCTGACCCTGGTGTTCGGCATCATGGGGATGATCAACCTGGCCCACGGCTCGCTGTACATGGTGGGGGCCTACATCTGCGCCACGGTCTACCAGCTCACCGGCTCCTTCCTGCTGGCGCTGGCGGCCACGTTGTGCGGCTCCGCGCTGGTGGGCATCGCGGTGGAGATGGCGGCGCTGCGGACCCTCTACAGCCGCGATCACCTCGACCAGGTCCTGGCCACCTTCGGCCTCATCCTCTTCTTCAACGAGCTGACGAAGATCATCTGGGGTCCCCGCGCGCTGTTCCTGGACGTTCCGCCGGCGCTGTCGGGCTCGGTGCAGATCATCCCGGGCGTGGACTACCCGGTGTACCGGCTGGCCATCATCGCCGTGGGAATCCTGGTGGCGTTCTCACTCTACTGGCTCATCGTGCGGACCCGCATGGGCATGATGATCCGGGCCAGCGCCAGCAACCGGGAGATCATCGGCGCGCTGGGGGTGAACGTCCCCGTGCTCTACACGCTGGTGTTCGGATTGGGCGCGATGCTGGCCGGGCTCGCCGGGGCCATGGCCGGGCCGGTGTGGTCCGTGGAGGTGGGGATGGGCGAGGACATCCTGATCCTCACCTTCGTGGTGATCGTCATCGGCGGCATCGGCTCGGTGCGTGGTGCGCTCCTGGGGTCCACCCTGGTAGGGTTCATCGACACCATGGGCCGGGCCTTCCTGCCGGTCTCCCTGGGGCTCTTCCTCGACCCCGCCACCGCCAACGGCGTCGGCGCCTCCCTTGCCTCCATGTCCATCTACATCTTCATGGCGGCCATCCTGGTGTGGCGGCCACGTGGACTACTTCCGGTCTACGGCAGATCCTGAGAGGACGAACTCGACTTCCTTGGCGTGGACCCTGACATCGGCTTATGCATGACGCGTCTGAAAAGGCCGCGGTTTCTCAACCACCGGCCAAGGGTACGCCCGGCAGTCTTGGTGCCGCGTGGAGGATCGCGCTCGCGGCGTGCGCCGTGGCCGCGCTGGCGGTATTGCCGCCCGTAGCCGCCGCGCTCGACGAGTCATTTCTCATCGGACTCTTCACCCGGATCTTCATCTTCGCCCTGGCCGCGGTGAGCCTCGACCTCATCCTCGGCTTCGGCGGCATGGTGAGCTTCGGCCACTCGGCCTACTTCGGCGCGGGCGCCTACGTCGTCGGCATCCTTTCGTTTCACGCGGCCGGCGGCGACGCTCCGGCCTGGCCGTTTTCCTTGCCCGGCCTGGAGAGCGCCCTGGCCGTCTGGCCGCTGGCGGTGGCGGGCGCGGCGCTGCTCGCCCTGCTGGTGGGCGCCGTGAGCCTCCGCACCAGCGGGATGTACTTCATCATGATCACGCTGGCATTCGCGCAGATGCTCTACTACTTCTTCGTCTCCCTGGAGGTGTACGGCGGCGACGACGGGCTGAGCATCGCCCAAAGGAACCGGTTCCCGGTTCTCGATCTCGAAAACGAGACGGCCTTCTACTACACCTGCCTCCTGATCCTGGCGGCCTTCCTGCTGGTCGGCCGGCGGCTGATGCGTTCCCGCTTCGGCATGGTGCTGCAAGGCTGCAAGGAGAACGAGCAACGGATGCTGGCCCTGGGGTTCCCCGTGTATCGCTACAAGCTGGCGGGGTTCGTCATGGCCGGAGCGACGGCGGGCCTCGCGGGGGCGCTGATGGCCAACTACATGGGCTTCGTGAGCCCGGGCCTGATGCACTGGACCGTCTCCGGGGAGATCATGGTCATGGTGATCCTGGGCGGCATCGGCACGCTGGCCGGCCCGGTCATCGGAGCCGCCGTGCTGCTGCTGTTGGAAGAGATCCTTTCGGCGTACATGGAACACTGGATGATCATCCTGGGGCCGACGCTGGTCCTGGTGGTGCTGTTCGCCCGCCACGGCATCTGGGGCTGGTTCCAGGGAGGGAAAGGCTCCCATGGCTGATCCGCTGCTCACGGCGCGCGGCCTCACCAAGGCCTACGGCGCCCTCAAGGCCACGGACTCCCTCTCCCTGGACGTGATCCACGGCGAGATTCACGCCGTCATCGGCCCCAACGGCGCGGGCAAGACCACCGCCATCGGGCAACTGTCCGGCGAGGTAGCGTCGGACCAGGGCAGCATCCACCTGGGCGGCCGGGACATCACCCGCAAGCCCGTCCACGAGCGCGCCCGGCTCGGGCTGGCCCGCTCGTTTCAGATCACCTCGGTGTTCGGCGGGTTCACCGCGGAGGACAACGTGGCCATGGCGGTCCAGGCCCACGACGGCCATTCCTTCCGGTTCTGGCGCGGGGCACGCTCCGACCCGTCGTTGCGGGATCCCGCGCGCCGGATGCTGGAGCAGGTGGGCCTGGGCGGCCGCGCCGACATCGTCGCCCGCAACCTGGCCCACGGCGAGCAGCGCCAGCTCGAGATCGCCATGGCCCTGGCCACGGACCCCGCGCTGCTGTTGCTGGACGAGCCCATGGCCGGCATGGGTCCCGACGAGGCCAACCGCATGGTGGCGCTGCTGGGCGGGCTCAAGGGAAAGGTGGCCATCCTTTTGGTGGAGCACGACATGGACGCCGTGTTCGCCCTGGCCGACCGGGTCACCGTGCTGGTGTCCGGCCGCGAAGTGGCCACCGGCACACCGGACGCCATCCGCGCCGACCCGGTGGTCCGGGAAGCGTATCTGGGAGAGGATGCCTAGGAGGCTGCGCCGCCGGAACCCCGCAGCAGATGCGGGTTTCCTCGACCATGAGGTGCTCGGTTCCAGTTTGGAGCCTGCGCCGCCGGAACGCGACATCCGATGTAGGGGCGGGTTTCAAACCCGCCCGTGCAGCATCCCGCGGAGGAGCCAACGCGGCAGGACTGACACCGATGCTGGAACTTGAGAGCATCCAGACCTTCTACGGTCCGAGCCAGATCCTCTTCGACGTCAGCCTTCGGGTCGACGCCGGTGAGATGGTGACCCTCATGGGCCGCAACGGCATGGGCAAGACCACCACCGTGCGTTCCATCATGGGGCTGACGCGGCCGCGGGCGGGAACGATCCGGTTCCGGGACACCGAGATCCAGGGTTGGCCAAGCTATGCCGTGGCCCGGGCCGGCATCGGGCTGGTGCCGGAGGGCAGACAGGTCTTTCCAAACCTCACGGTTCGCGAGAACCTGCTGGTGGCCGCGGGATACGGGTCCGATCCAAACAAGGCCGGCGGAGAACCCTGGACGCTGGACCGCATATACGAGATGTTTCCCGCGCTGGAAGCGCGCAAGAACCTGAACGGCCGCAACCTGTCAGGCGGCGAGCAGCAGATGCTCGCCATCGGCCGGGCGCTCATGACCAACGCCCGCCTGATCCTCCTGGACGAGGCCACCGAGGGTCTGGCTCCCCTCGTGTGCGCCGAGATCTGGCGCTGCCTGGAACGGCTCAAGGCCGTGGGCCAGGCCATCCTCCTCATCGACAGCAACCACGGCGCCCTGATGCAGATCGCCGACCGCCACTACATCATGGAGAAAGGCCGCATCACCTGGACCGGCGACTCGGCTGCCCTGGCCGCGGCGGAGGACGTCCGGCACCGGTACCTGGGGGTGTAACGCGCCGTACCAACAACAATGCTTGGCCTCTTTGGCCTTTCCCGCGTGCGGCGACCGTAGGGGCGGGTTTCAAACTTGGTCGTGTAGCGTGCGTCCTACGCCTTTTATGATCGGGGAGGCCATGCTCTGCCTTGGGGGGGGCTCCACCCCAGCCGATGCCTACGAAAAGGGAATGCTGCCGGAGATGCGGACCAAGCGCGGCGGCTTGCCTGCCCCTCTGCCGGCTCAACCGGAACAGCGAGACGTGTTAAACCGGACCTTGGCGGCATGATCGATTACTGCGGAATACACCTTATTTCTGCCGCCCTCCTGTCCAACAAACCAGGACCACCTCAGATACGGACAAGTGAACCATGATCCCGTCCAGCGCTCTCAGCGGGTCGGGGCCGCGCGTCCGACGGGGCGGGGGTGACAGGGCTCGATGAACGCCTGAAGCCGTCTGGCGGATTGATAAATGCCGCACTTGGTGTTATAGAAGCGGCACGATGGCAGGCGTTCGCGAGGTCCGGATTGAAGACGTTTAAGACCAAGGCGTTCGCCCGTTTCGCCGATCGCGAGGGATTGGAGGAGGCCGCGTTGTGCGAGACCGTCCGACGCGCCCGGAGGGGGCTGATCGATGCCGACCTCGGCGGCGGCGTCATTAAGCAGCGCATCGCCCGGAAGGGAGGCGGCAGGTCTGGAGGGTTCCGCACAATCGTGCTGTTTCGCCGGGGCGAACTGGCGTTTTTCGTCTATGCCTTCACCAAGAGCAGCCGGGAGAACCTCCGCCGGGATGAGCTTGAGACCTTCCGGTTGCTGGCTGACGAGTATCTGGCACTGGACCGAGCCGGCCTCGCGGCAGCGCAGGCGGTTGGAGCGATTATCGAGGTGAAATGCAATGACCAAGCAGTACAAAAGTGAGGCGCTGGCGGCCGCGCATGAGGCGGCACTCGGTTTGGCCGAGGCTGGTGTCATGTCAAAGCGGACCATGAGGGCGTTCGACGAGATGTGTCTCACGCCGGTCGAGGGGATGACGCCTGAGGAAATTCGCGAGCTACGGCTTCGCGAGCACGCAAGCCAGGCGGTGTTCGCGCGCTACCTCAACGTGACCACCGGCCTGGTGAGCCAGTGGGAGCGCGGCGAGAAGCGGCCGCGGGGCGCGTCGTTGAAGCTGCTGACGCTGGTCGCGAGAAACGGCTTGGGCGCAGTCGCGTGACTGCGCCCGCCGTCGTCGGGCCGCGGCGCGGCCGCTCTCGAAGGGCCATGATTTCTCGCTAGGCGTGATTGTGCGACGCGGCGGAGCATCGACAAACCGCGAATGAACTACCAGGATAAAACATGAACCTGCGGACGAAGATCAGGGGTAAGACGGTACTCGTTACCGGCGGAGCCGGCTACATCGGAGCGCACGCGGTGCACCGCCTGCTCGACGCTGGTCATCGGCCGGTGGTTTTGGACGACATATCCACCGGTTGTTCCGCAAACCTGCCCGACGGCGTACCGCTGATCCAGGGCGACGTGGGCGATGTGAGCCTGCTGGCTGACGTCTTCAGCAAGCGTCACGTAGACGCGGTGATGCACTTTGCGGGCAGCGTCGTCGTTCCTGAATCGGTCTCCGACCCCGGCCGCTATTACGCCAACAATACAGTCAACACTCTGACCCTGGTCCGACAGATGGGCACCTTCGGCATTCCTCATCTGGTCTTCTCGTCGACGGCCGCGGTCTATGGCGCGCCCGCGCCGGATGAAGGACCCTTGCGCGAGACCAGCCGGTTGGATCCTGTGAGTCCCTACGGCGCATCCAAACTGATGAGCGAACGCATTATCCGCGACGTTGCGTGCGTCCACGGCATCACCGCCGCCATCTTGCGTTACTTCAACGTAGCGGGAGCTGACCCTGGTGGCCGCGCAGGGCAGTCCACTCCGAATGCGACGCATCTCATCAAGGTCGCAGCGGAGTGGGCGGCGGGTAAGCGCGATTACATCCGCATCTATGGGACCGATTACCCAACGCGCGACGGCACGTGTATTCGCGACTATATTCATGTCGATGACCTGGTGACGGCACACCTGCTGGTGCTCGATCACCTTTTCGCGGGTGCCGATACGGACGTCTTCAACTGTGGCTACGGACGCGGCCACTCCGTCTCCGAAGTACTGGACACCGTGGAACGACTGGCCGCCAGAGAGCTTCGTCGCGTGCCGGCGACGCGGCGTGCCGGCGACCCGCCCGTCCTCATCGCCGACACCAGCAAGATACGACAAAAACTGGGTTGGACGCCCCGGCACGATGAGTTGAAGGAGATGGTTTCCTCCGCCGTCGCGTGGGAGCGCTCCCGTGTGTGACAGGACGTGATTCAAACCCGCCCGCGCCCCGCCACATCCAACGGCCTCACCCACGCCGGTCCCGGCTTCTCCGTATGAAGGAGCGCAGCCTCCCGGTCACCGAATCTTTTTTGTACCGCCCCTTGGCGGCATGGCGGATCTGGCAGACACCTGGAATGTCGATGGGTGTGCCGTTCGTGCCTATGAGCCATCGGAACGCCCGGTCCTCGTAGGTCTTGCGCCAACGCGCCGCGGGCCGCTGATAAAGGCCAATGGACCCGCAGTAACCAACCGCCCGCGCCACGTCGCCGTGTGTGATCTGAAAGGACCCCTTGGCCTTGGTGTGATTTCCGTTGTAGGGACGGAACTCTTCGATCGGGATCTCGCGGACGGCGGGGGCGGTGCGGCCTTGCCTCAGGATCTCATGGTCCTCCGGGAGCAAGGACGTGCCCAGGATCGTTCCGGGATGCACCATCGCGTCGTCCCGTCCCTGCAACACCTCCGCCAGCCTGTCGAGGCAGCCCTCGTAGAACACGATGTCGGCGTCGGTGAACCATATCCAGTCAGCCGGAGTCGCTTGGGCGGCAAGGTGGGGGCCGCAAGAGCGCTTACATACATTTTGCCGCGGCGCTCTGGAGGGTGTCCTGCAATTTACGGGCTTCCTCGATCAGGTAGTCCAACTTGTCGCCCTGCCCGTCGTGGATCAGGTCATCACGCATTTTGGTGGCAAGCATGTAGGTGTATCGGAAAGTTCGCTCGATCAGCGGCACGAGGTCGGCCGGAATCGCAAGCGAGCCGACCACAGCGGGGTTGCGGGCCGTATCCAGTATGGTCTCGCGCACGTACTCGGCGGCTGGAACCCCACGATCTTCCGCAGCCTTCTTGACCTCGTCCCCCTCCGAATCGGAGACCCGGATGGCTCGCGGCTGGCGTACGGCGCCCTCACTTCCGTCGTGGGCCTTGCGGTTTTCGAAGCGGGGCGGGTCGTCGTCGGTCACGGTGAAGCTCCATTCTTTAGCCGGATGCCCTGAGATTTTGGTATCAGATCGCTGGGACGGTGGCGACAACCACGAGAGAATTGGGAGGGTGCCCGGTGCCCTTTCCCAGCCTAACGCCTAGGAGCCTGCGCCGCCGGAACCCGACATCCGATGTAGGGGCGGGTTTCAAACCCGCCCGTGTAGCACCCCGCGAGGAGGAGCGAACGCGGCGGGACGGACACCGATGCTGGAGCTTGAGGGCATTCAGACCTTCTACGGTCCGAGCCAGATCCTCTTTGACGTCAGCCTCCGGGTCGACGCCGGCGAGATGGTGACCCTCATGGGCCGGAACGGCATGGGCAAGACCACCACGGTCAAGTCCATCATGGGATTGGTGCGGCCGCGGGCCGGAAGGATCCGGTTCCGGGGCGCCGAGATCCAGGGTTGGCCAAGCTATGCCGTGGCCCGGGCCGGCATCGGGCTGGTGCCGGAGGGCAGACAGGTCTTTCCAAACCTCACGGTTCGCGAGAACCTGCTGGTGACCGCGGGATACGGCTCCGATCCGGACGAGGCCGGGGGAGAACCCTGGACCCTGGACCGCATCTACGAGATGTTTCCCGCGCTGGAGTCGCGCAAGAACCTGAATGGCCGCAACCTGTCGGGCGGCGAGCAGCAGATGCTCGCCATCGGACGGGCGCTCATGACCAACGCCCCCCTGATCCTGCTGGACGAGGCCACCGAAGGTCTGGCCCCGCTCGTGTGCGCCGAGATCTGGCGCCGTCTGGAACGGCTCAAGGCCGTGGGTCAGGCCATTCTCCTCATCGACAGCAACCACGGCGCCCTGATGCAGATCGCCGACCGCCACTACATCATGGAGAAAGGCCGCATCACCTCGACCGGCGACTCCGCCGCGTTGGCTGCGGCGGAGGAGGTCAGGCACCGGTATCTGGGGGTCTAGCGGCGTACCCGGATGCGCGCCCGGGCGGTTGTTGTGCGGGCCAAATTCATCGTGTAGGTATCCAGCACCATGCCGGACCACGTGCCCAATGTCGTCGTCCTCAACCTACACAAACGCTATACGGGCGTGTCGGCCACCGTCAGGACGCTGCTTCCGATTCAGCGCCGCGACCTTGAAATCGCACTCATCGACACCGGGAGGCTTGGTCTCAAGGGTACAACGACGTTCTGGCGAGTCATGCTCTCGGGATTCAGGAAGCCGGAGGGGACGCGATATCGGGTCTTGCATGCGAGACGCGACGTCGAAATGATCGCCGGTATCCTCATGCGCGACGTGCTGCGCCAAAAAAGGCGTCTTGTCTTCACGTCCACCAAGCGCTGGCGCCCGAATCTTTTTCTAAGAACTCTGATGAACCGCATGGATGCCGTGATCGCAACGTCGGCACACCATGCCAGATGTCTCGACTGGTATAGCGAAATCATCCCTCATGGAGTCGATACCGGCTTCTTCGCGCCTCGCGGCATCGACTCAACGGAGCCACACGCGCAGCCCGTGTCGGCCAAATATGTGATCGCGACGCTGGGACGTATCCGGTACATGAAGGGCACCGATCTGTTCGTCGATGCGATGGTTGATCTCCTGCCACGGTTTCCCGACTTTGCGGCCGTGATCGCAGGACAGTGCAGACCGAAGGACAAGGCCTTCCTCAAGGGCTTGAGGGAGCGCATCAACGCCGCAGGCATGTCGGATCGGATCGTCTTTGTCGGCGAACTCGACCCTGTCGAGGCAATGCGTCTCTACCAAGGCGCATCGCTTTGCGTCGCCGCATCGAGACTGGAGGGATTTGGCCTCACGCCGCTCGAGGCTTTCGCTTGCGGGGTCCCGGTCGTGACTTCGACCGCTGGCGTCTGGCCGTACATCATCGATGACTCGGTAGGCGCGATATTTCGCTCCGGCGATCTCGATGATTTCAAGGCGAAACTCGTCCCCTTTCTCCAGAATCCCGAACAGCTCCGGGTTCTTGGCACGCAGGCCCGCCACAGGGCCGTGGCGATGCACTCGGTTGACACTGAGGCATCAAGAGTCAACGAGATTTACCGGCGGCTCATGGAAGGAGACATACCCCCCAGACGCAAGGCTGATCCCGACGCTTACGTCGAGACGCTCACCTGATTGGTTGTGCTTCGGCCGGCCCCGATAGCGCCCGACTTGCCGCGCAGATTGAATCGATCACACGACGTGATCACCAAGGTCACGTCGGCGTGTGTCCCGGGGGCTGCTGCCATCGCGTGACCCCCATCTCGCCGCGCATAAGCTTTCTGAAGACGATGCGCTTCTGTACCGTTTCGCCGCATACTGTGAGCAAGCGACGCCAGAGAACGGAGGCGATGTATTCGGTTTCGCGCCGTCGCCGCCTTGCGGCGAGGCGGTCTCCGCGGATTTGCGAATCGTCGATTCCGCCGTGATGGATTACCGGAGGGTCGACGTGGAGTACGTTGAGCCCCGTCCTCCAGTACCGCAGAAGCTCGTGGTCGACGGTCAGCACCATCCTGGGCACCGTCTCAAGGAAGTAGCGCGCGGCATCCCGACTGATGACGATCCCTTCGGAACCGCCCGAGGCCCAGTATCGAACGCGTCCGGCCCTATGCCGGGCTGTCACGGAAGCGCAAGGAACGAAAGGAGACCGCAGACGTCTCCGGTGCAGCGCGACAACGTCGAAGGAGAAGCGCTTCTGCTCCAGCGCGCTCAGCACCTCAGAGAGCTCGGGAGCAAGGATGGCGTCATCCTCGATGATGGCCATCATGTCCGGCCCATTGTCAACGAGGTCCCTCATCACCTCCCGGTGAGTCAACCAATTGGCGATCGACCCGTTGGCCTGTGGCGGGAGTCCAAGTTGACGCCGGCCCTGCCAATCCACCTGCGCCAAGTGTTCCGCGGAGAGCCGCCGGCCGTCGATGGCCTCCTTGATTTCGTATGGGAGGCCGAGCTCGCGGAACTGCTGCGCCATTTGGGCACGCCGCTTGGATGCGCGCTTGAGGTTGATGACGACGATGTGCATGGCTCCAAAGACTTATCCTTCAATGACTCCAGATCACGGAAACGATCAAACGCTCGTAGGCCAAAACGGTTCTCCCCGTCGAGAATTCGGCTCCCGCGCTACCGTTGACTCCCCGATCTTCACGTGCAACTCCCGAATCTCCACCTCACCGTCGCCACCACTCCGCTCCGCCCGCGTCAAGAATACCTCCCCCTCCCCATCACCGCTCTCCCCGTCTGCCCGTCGAAGACACCTTGACAACCTGTCCGTTTCCGGCGCGGCGTCAGCCATAATTTCGGAGTCAGTCAATGCCAGTAGAGGTTGACACGCGGCCTCCCTATCGTCTGAGCCCTTTCTCGGAGTTCCTCGACCCTCGGCCGGTGACCCGGGATCCGTGTTTCATGCGTTTCCGCAAAAATATAGTCGATGCGTCCCAGGATGTCTGACCGGTCGAACAAAGTCTCGAGCAGATCGACCTCAGCGCCTTCGATATCAATCTTTAGTACTCCGATGTCTTCATCGAGATCCTCAAGATAGCCTATGAAGTCGATCTGTCGAACCTCGACAACGTCCTCTCCGGTGACATTGCTCTTGGCCGCAATGACCGAGCTAGACTCCGAATACCGCGCAGGATTGTCCTCGAACTTGGCATGCCGATAGAGAAGAACCTTTTTCCCGCACGTGCCCGCGGCCGCGTTTTCTACTATGACATTGCCAAGATCGGCCACATTGGCCTGAAGTTTCGCGTACGCCCACGGATCGGGCTCAAAGGCAATCACTTGTTTCGCCGCCAATGCCATCTTTCTAGTATACTCGCCGATGTTGGCGCCCAGATCTATGCACGTCAAGCCTCCGGAACGGCACACCGCCTCGTCAAATCGTGACTGGGCCTCCAGACTCAACAAGCGGCGTTGATAGTGGCGTCCCCACTTCCCCGGCAGCCGACGCAGCAAGTTGTATTTGACGCGCCTGTACAACTGTTTATCCCCCTTTTGGTCGGAGCGGTCGCCAGCGTATGGGTCAGACAACCAGAGGTTCTTCCGGCGCCTTTGTAGGTAGGACTAACTTTTTCACCCACCGGATCACGGCTACTCCTACCCACACCAATGCAACGTCACAAAGTCATCCGTGCGCGAACTTGTCAGCCTGTCCTCCCGAGAGTTTGAGCAATATCGAAACAGGACAACGTCCGCCAACATCAGGTCAACTCACGCGCTCACAGCCCGAACACGTTGCGAGTCTTAGTCAAATCATTGAATGATTGTACCGGCCTCGATTTCCGATAGAGAAACGACCCGTTCCGCGCCTCCATCGTTCGCAACAATTCCGAAAGGAGGCGATGATCGAGTGAGCCACGATAGTAGGAGTTTTCAGCCAAACCCATCTCTATCTTCCGATAGACGGCGCCAGTAAAGCGAAAATGTTGGATCGGCAAGAGGTAGTCGGCTGACGTCGTCAGATTGGTCTTGTGCGAACTGAGAAAGCAGGAGTTTCTTCCCCATTTGACGAGGATTGGCTTATGCAAAGCATTATATTTCATTGGCCTCAGTCCAAGCCAGGATTTCCTCAACAGCCGTTCTATCCTCTTCCTCTTCTTTGTTTCGACTACGGGATATAGTTTGTCCACAGCATATTTCCGGTACAGCCTCGCACGGGCCCCGGGGTGGAGGAGTCTTGGCGTCCCTTCCGGGCGCAACTGAAGATGCTGCTGTCCATCGAAATACCACATCGAGGACATATCGAGCCGTCCTGACTCTCCCTGCTTGGCGAGCGCCGCGATATCGTTGGGATAGACATCCAGCATAACCCCCCAAACCGCGCGTGCGTGCTTCTTCTCAAGACGCCCAATAAGCTCTGGAAAGGTCACACCATCGGGTAGGCGCACGAACTCATCGAGATCTACCTGTAGTGCCCACCGGTCCTGAGCGAACATGTCGTGTAGGAGAGATCGCCACAAATGCACGACGCGGATACCGTTGTTCGGCTCGGATATGGACGGCGGAAGGTCTACGATCTCACCGTAAGTCCGCCCGCTCTCGACGACGACCGTGTCGGGTTGTTCGCGTAGGTATTCGAAAGACCCATCGTCCGACCGATCATTTAGGAATACGAACCTCTGGACACCAAGGTTCCGGTAATATGCAAGAAACTCGGGCAGGAAGTACATCTCATTCCGAAGGAGCGCCAAGAGGGTGAATCCTGTAGGATCGACCTTGGCTCCCGCCACCACGTGCAGATCGTTTTGTTCCCGGAGAAACTCTGGTAGAGCCGCGAAGTCAGGGATCCGTAACGGGTCTTGGTGTGGGTGCCGCTGGAACTTGCTCGCGGAAAAGAATCTCGACATGGTTCAACGATACTTCGTATTGGGCCGAGGAGTTGTTGGCATCCCTGGCGAAACGAAAAAAGAACCCCACTTGCAACGACGATCAAAGAGCCAGATCGAAGAGCCGCCGTCCAAAGTCGGCCTCCATCCAACGCCGAAACAGAAGGGCTACAAGCTCCAGGTGGCGTGCAGAACTGGCTCGGTCAACCCACTGAAACCACTCCGATCCGCCGAAATACAAGCTAACGCCTCCAATCGCCAGAGTATACCAAGGCGTTCCTACACTTTCTACATAGCGACGTCCCTAACGTCGACGCGGCCGATTGGCTACACTGATGGCTGGAATAGCCTGACCCAGTATCGCCTTCAACTTCCGGTCGAGGACAAATACAATGTGCGGCATCGCAGGATTCATGGAGTGGAACCCACGCTCCACCACGCCACTCGAAGAAAACGCAAGGAAGATGATTGCTCCGCTGGAGCATCGGGGGCCGGACGCGGAGGGCATATGGGTAGACGCCGATGCGGGCGTGGGTATCGGCCACCGGCGACTATCCGTCATCGACGTCTCACCGGCCGGAGCGCAACCGATGATCTCCGCCTGCGGCCGATGGGTGATCTCCTACAACGGCGAAATCTACAACAGCGGAGAGCTCCGGTCCGAGCTTCAAAGCCGGGGCACGCGGTTCCGGGGTCATTCCGATACGGAAGTGGTTCTGGAGGCCTGTGCGGCATGGGGCGTCCGGGGCGCCGCCGAACGCCTCATCGGCATGTTCGCCTTCGCCGCATGGGACCGCACGGGCCGAAGCCTGTTCCTGGTCCGGGACCGTATCGGCATCAAGCCCCTGTATTACAGCGCGAACTCGCGTCGGTTTCTCTTCGCGTCGGAGCTCACGGGATTGCGGGCCCATCCCGAATTCACCTGCTCGTTCGACCGCGATGCCGTCGAATCGTTTCTAGAGCTCGATTACATTCCAGCACCGTTCAGCATTTACCGCGAAGCCAGGAAGCTCGAGCCGGGCACCATTCTCCACGTGGACAACGCGTTTCCGGGACAGATCCGGCGCGCGTCGTATTGGACGGTACAGGAGGCCGCGCGGAAGGGCTATGCCGACCGGTATACGGGCACTTTCGAGGAAGCGACCGAAGAGTTGGACTGCCTGCTCGCCGATGCCGTCAGGCGTCGCATGATTTCCGATGTTCCCCTCGGCGCGTTCTTCTCCGGGGGCATCGATTCGTCCACGGTCGTCGCGCTCATGCAACAGCAGGCAAGCAGGCCGGTGCAGACCTTTTCCATCGGGTTTTTGGAAGGCGCCTTCGATGAGGCGCCCTACGCCAGGGCCATCGCGGAATATCTGGGCACGGATCATTGCGAACATTACGTAGGCCCCAGGGAGATACAGGAGCACGGACCGGCAATCATGGGGCATCACGACGAACCGTTCGCCGACCCATCCCGACTTCCAACGTTGCTGTTATCGCGGTTGACGCGAACCCAGGTTACCGTCGCGCTATCGGGAGATGGCGGTGACGAAGTCTTTGGCGGCTATGACCGGCACGTGTCAGCGGACAAACTGCTGAAGCATCCGGCGCTGCAATACAAACCATTCGCAAAGGCATTGTTCAGCAAATCCATCCAGATGACGCCGCGGCGTCTGAGACCCATGGTCCAGAGGGTCCTGGGAATGGACTCGGACTCGCAGGCGGACTACTCGGGGGAAGAGCTGGGCGTATTGGCAAACGGTATTCATGATCCCGACCTGATCCACCACTACCTGACACACGGCGGCAGAAAGGCCGCCGGGACCGGACCCATGGCAGACCTGGTGAACCGCTGCCTTGCGCAGAGTGAGTTCCTGTCTGCGGCAGAACGACAACAATACATTGATATGTTGAGTTATCTTCCGGACAACATACTGACAAAGGTTGACCGGGCAAGTATGGCCGTTTCCCTGGAAGTCCGGGTGCCTATTCTCGACCATCGAATCGTGGAATTCAGCTTCCGTCTACCCCCGGCGATGAAGGCGGGATCTCTGGGCACCAAACGCATACTCAAGAAGGTGCTGGCCCGCCGCGTTCCCGAAAGCCTGTTCGAAAGACGGAAGCAGGGTTTCGGGGGGCCGCTGAGCTCGTGGCTGAAAGGGCCGCTCCGGGAATGGGCAGCCGATCTGTTGAGCGACGACACCGTTTCGAGACACGGACTCATCGAACCCTACGTGGCACGCTCCGCATCCCGTCGCCTGCGGTACGGACAATCTCGACGGCGTGACTTTCGCCTGATCGCCCTGGCCGCATGGTGCGCAACACACCACCGATAGCGGGCCGCTGCCGCCCCATCCCGAAGAACTGCACCCACTCGTCTCGCTCTGCCGGCTTTACGACAGGGGCCAGGCTCGTAAGGTTCGACTGCAACTTCGTTGCCCAAGGAACTTGCCCAAAGGGTAAACGATGAAGTCGGCGCCCTCGTCCCTGAGGCGCTCGGTGGCGAGAAAGGGACCCGAAACCACGGAGCCGTCCAGCTACAACGGTCGCGAGCCTAGCGCTACACGTGTGGCCTTGCGGAGGTGCGACCGTCCTTTCGGCGGACGGAGGCGGTGACACCCGTCACTCTCGCGACGGGACGCCACGGGGCTTGTCAAGCAGGGACCTATGGTACTTGTCACCCTACCATCATTGTAGTAGTTTCGAAGCCGATGGAACCGTATATCCGATCAACCGACATCACGCTGACGTTCACGCCCAAGAACCGGGATCCCGTGACCGCCCTCAAGGACTTCCGCATCGAGTTGAACAGCGGCGAGTTCGTCTCCATCGTCGGGCCGTCGGGCTGCGGCAAGAGCACCTTCCTGAACGTGCTGCTGGGGCTGCTCAGGCCCGACGCGGGCGAGATGGAGATCGGCGGCAAGAAGATCACCGGTCCGGGAGTCGAACGGGCCATGGTCTTTCAGGAGTTCGGGCTGCTGCCCTGGCGGACGGTTACGGCCAACGTGGAGCTCGGCCCGGAGCTCAAGGGAGAGCCGGTGGCTACGCGCCGCCCCCGGGCCCAGGAACTCATCAACCTGGTGGGGCTCACGGGGTTCGAGAGCCACTATCCTCACGAGTTGTCCGGAGGAATGAAGCAGCGGGTGGGCCTTGCACGGGCGCTGGCCACGGACCCCGAGGTGCTGCTCATGGACGAGCCCTTTGCGGCGCTGGACGCACAGACCCGGGACCTCATGCAGGCCGAACTGCTCCAGATCTGGGACAAGCACAAGAAGACCGTGCTGTTCGTGACCCACAGCATCGAGGAGGCGGCCTATCTGTCGGACCGCGTCATCGTGATGACCAAGAGGCCCGGAAGGACCAAGAAGATCATCAAGATCAACCTGCCGAGGCCGCGAGGTTACGAGATGCGGTTGTCGCCGGAGTTCAACGACATCAAGCTCGACATCTGGAACAGCCTCAAGGACGAGCTGAACGCGAGAGAGTAATATGGGATTCAAGGGACTGTCGGAAGGCAGCGTGCGGTTCCTGCTCGGGGCCGGCGCCGTGGTGGGCTTCTTCCTCGCGTGGGAGTTCGTGCTGACCTACGTGTTCACGTTCAACCCGTTCTTCATCACCAAGCCGTCCATCATGGCCGCGGCCACCGGGGACCTGATCCTGAGCGGCGAGATCTGGAAAGACCTTTACGTCAGCGGCAAGCCGTTCGTCTTCGGGTTCACGGCCGCGGTGGTCGTCGGCGTCCCCGTGGGGGTGGTCATGGGCTGGAGGCGGCGGGTGGCGTTCACCCTGGACCCGTTCCTTACCGCCATGTACGCCAGCCCGCTGGTGGCCCTGGCGCCGCTCCTCATCGTCATGTTCGGCGTGGGGGTCAAGGGCAAGGCCATCCTGATCTTCCTCCTGGCGGTGTTCCCGTTCATCTTCAACGCCTTCGCCGGCGTACGCTCGGTCGACAACCTGCTCATCAACGTGGTCAAGTCCCTGGGCGGCAAGGAGCGCGACCTCTACTTCAAGGTGATCCTGCCGAGCACCCTCCCCTACCTCGTGGCGGGAGCGCGGATCGCCATCGGCCGGGGCATCGTCGGCATCATCGTCGGAGAGTTCTACGCGGCCTCCGAGGGCATCGGCCACGCGCTGCTCTGGTACAGCGACATGTACCAACTGGGGGAGATGTTCGTGTGCATTCTCGTGCTGATGATCATCGCCGTCATCTTCACCCAGGGCCTACGCAAGGCCGAGCTCGCCATCGCTCCCTGGCGCATCAAGGAAACACGATGAACCGCTACCTCGAACAGTACCGCGAGAACGAGGAACCCATCCTGGGATGGGGCTTTATCGTGCTGTTCCTGGTGGCCTGGGAATTCATCCCTCACGTAGTGACACTGCCCAAGGGATTGGCGCTTTTCTTCACCACCCCGTACCAAATCGCCCTCAGGCTCTTCGAGATGGTCACCTCGGGCGAGATGGCCTTCCACTTCTACGTCAGCGCCAGCGAGTTCGTCATCGGGCTGGGGCTTTCCATCGCCGTGGGCTTGCCCGTGGGTCTGGTCATGGGGCGCTTCAACACGCTGAACGCCATGTTCGACCCCTTCGTCACCGCGTTCAACGCCACCCCGCGGCTGGTGTTTCTGCCGCTGGTGGTGCTCTGGTTCGGCTTCGGGATCTGGCCCACGGTGGTGATCGTCTTCATCGGCGCCCTCTTCCCGCTCCTCATCAACACCTACGAGGGCGTCAAGAACGTCGACCGCGTGCTGGTCAACGTGGTCCGCTCCTTCGGCGCCAACGAATGGCAGCTCATGAAGATCGTGGTGCTGCCCAACGCCATGCCCTACGTCATCGCGGGCCTGCGGCTCTCCATCGGCCGCGCCATCCTGGGCGTGGTGGTGGGAGAGTTCTTCGGCTCCGACCAAGGCGTCGGCTACCTCATGGCCTCGGCCGCCGGCAACTACATCGTGGACGTGGTCTTCGCCGGTCTGATCCTGTTCATGAGCATCTCCCTGGTGATGACCCTGGCGGTCAAGAAGTTGGAGAACCGGCTGAGCCGGTGGCGGCCGGAGCAGGTGAAGACGTTCTGAGGGCGCGCTGACAGGACCCACCGTGCGGGGTGCGAAGCCTACTGATCGCGCGCGGGCGTGGCTCTCTCAGCTACCCGTGCAATCGTATCCAGCTTCTCGCCAATTTCGGCATCGATCTCGCTGTCCGGGACATATTCCGCCAGCTCATGACAGTTCTTTTTCGCCATGAGGTTCGGCAACCTGAGCTTCTCGAAATACGCCTTGAAGAGCGGATCCAGAAACTCATCGCTAGCCTTGATGTCCGCGTCCCAAGGAGACCCCTTGCCCAACGTCTTCAACGCAGACTCTACTTCCTCAATGGCTTGGCCCATCAAGCTCACACGCTCTTGAGCTTCTCCCCACGTGAACAACGCTCCAGGTGCGTCGCCCGTCCCCGAGTCTTTTGCGTATGCTTCTAGCGTCGATCGAGAACATAGGTAGTTCTCTATCTCTCGACGCTTCCACATGAGGCACTCGACCGGGGCCATGTCCCGTGGTTGCGACTCAAGACGATCGAACAGGACGACGCCACACAGCGCGGGCACAGCCTCCCGAAGCGCGTGAAAATGGTTTCGGACGGCACTGGTGTTGTTCTCGACGTACTTGACAAACGGCCTCTCCAGCGCGCGTAACCCCCGTTCGTGTTTGAGCCGTTTCGCGAAAGCATGAAGGATCGAGAAGTCAGTTGAACCCTCTAGGTACAGAACCCACCCAGTCTGTTCCGCTTGGTAGTACTGGTCAAAGCCTATGTCTCTAAGCGCCTTCAACACTTGACTGCCGCGGTCGTCCACGCGGTGTGGCGGACCAACGAACGCCACGACCAAATCCCGATCCGCAGCCTCGTTGAGCAGAACCTCAGAGTGACTGGCAGCAATAATCTGACTCCCACTCTCGCGCGCCAATTCCGTCAGTAGGCGGTAAGTCTGCCGTTGACGAAGAATCTCCAGATGCGCGTCGGGTTCGTCCAAGAGCAATACAGCACCGGGATTGGCGTACATGTATGCCAACAAAAGCAAGGTCTGTTGCAGCCCTCTCCCTGCTGAAGACAGATCGAGTCCAGTCCCGCGTTCGCGGTAACTCATTACGATCTCGCCGCGTTCGGCGATGTAACGTGGCGGATCGACTACCGTCCCGAAGAGGTTCTCAATCTGTTCCACCAGCCGCTGCCAGTGTGACGGATCTTCTTCGTGCACCTGGAAGCAAAGGTTGCGCAATACTTCGGCTGTGCGCCCTTCCCCGATCCTGACGTCGACTGCTCCGTGATCGAGACGAGTTTCCGTAGCCGCAAGCCCTGACATGGGCGGCAAAAATGCGATTCGTGTGCACCCTGCCTCGTTCGGCACCGGCATGCGATCCGGGGTCTTGTCATCAGACCTACGAAGCGGTCGGCAATAAAAAGACTCGTCGTTGGCGTAGTCGAACTCCAACCCGCAGGTCCAGAACTGGTCATTGCTCATTCCTTCCACGATGACATCGATACGGACGTTGCTGGTACGCGGCCGTCCGTCAACTCGGTGCACATCTCGCACGTGGAGGTCGCGCCACAGAAGGTTGGCGTCTGGAATGGGGATCGCTACGAGGTCTCGGCGACTGACGGTCACACCCGGCCGCTTCTCGGGAGTCGTCTTGCCGGAGCGCTTCTCGTTCCAGCGCTTCAGGCCGATGTCCCAGAGGGCAAGCGCTTGCATGGCCGACGTCTTCCCCGAATTGTTGGGGCCGATGAACACGACCGGACTTCCGAGTTCGATCTCAACCTCTCCGAAGCGCTTAAAGTTTCGTATGGTGAGTTGGGTGAGCATCTAGCAAGCCCACCCTTGCGTCCGCATGAGGGCGGGTTTCAAAAAAGCTACGCCGTCAGGGGCGTCGCGTCCCATCCTGTGGGAATCACGTGAACACGGGGGCACGCCGCATTGATGTGGCGTGCCCCCGTGCAGGGATGCATGGGTCAACAAGACCCCTACAGCGGCTTCGGCTGCAGGTAGTAGCCCCGCTCTCTCAGGGTCTCGTTCAGCAGGTCGCGGGCGACGAACTTCTCGACGTCGGGGAGGGGCTTGTCCTTGGGCCAGAGGTTCTTCGCCATCATGCGCTTGACGCGGGACTCGAAGAGGCTCCTGACCAGGGCCTCGGGCATGTCCGGGCCGTACTGGTCGAACACTTCCTCCCAGACGCCTTCGGCTTCCCTGCGGTCCTTCATGACGAAGTACTTCTGGATGACGTCGACGGACCCTTCCTTGTTGTTCTGCATGTACTCGGCGGCCTCCGCCATGGCGTGGATGAAGGCCTTGGCCGTTGCCCGATTGGCTTTGAGGAAATCGTTGTGGACCCAGAAACTGCCGCCGATGCGGGGCAGGTACTTGCCGGTCTTCAGGATGACCTTGAAACCGGCCAGCTTCGCCTTGGCGGCGTGGGGGAACGTGAGGAGGCCGGCGTGGATGCCGCCGTTGATCATGGCGGCGATTCTTTCGGCCTCGCCCTGGAAGCTGATGACCTTGTAGTCGCGTCCGGGCTCCATGCCGAAGTTCTTGGACAGCACGATGTCGGCCTCATCGTAGTCGGCGCTGCCGGGCCGCCCCAGGCCGATGATCTTGCCCTTGAGGTCCTGCACCGTCTTGATGCTCGCGTGGGCCGTAATGGTCCACTGGGAGATCAGGGACTGGCCTACCAGATAGGTGATCGGCGCGCCCTTGAGCGCGGCCTGAGAGCCGCCGCCGGGTATCGGTACGAAGTCGATCTGCTTGGCGATGCCGGCGTTGAGCAAGGCCTTGCCGCTCATGCTGCGGTACTTGGCCTCCAGCCCGTACTTCTTGAAGATGCCCTGCTCCATGGCGATATAGGAGGGGATGTGGAATCCGCTCGCCGAGGTCGTCCGGCCCACGCTGATGGGCGTGTCGGCGGCGCTTGCGGCCGAGGCCGCCAGAGTTGCGATACCGAACGCCAGCAGCGCTGCCAGGGCTAGCCATTTGTTCCTGGATTGCTTCATTTCGTTACTCCTTCTCGTCCTTCTCGTTTTCTTCACCCCAAGCGGATGAGCGACTGCACTCTATGACAGAGTCGTTCCGGTTTGCAAGAGGTGTCCGGGACGGTCAGCGGCACAACGGCCAGACCTGGTACCAGGCATCGCAGCGGAAGCGCGACTCGCATTGGGCGAGCTGGGAGCTGTACTGGCCGGCGGTGGCGGCCACGTTCCTGGCGATGCGCTGGAGCTTCGGCTTCTTCTTCCAGGTGCCGCGACGATAGCCGCCGCGTCCTTCATGGTAGGCGAGATAGAGTTTTTCGGCGTCGTTCCGGGCGATGCCGAGCTGGCGCCACGTCTTGTGGTTGTACCAGCCGATGAAGTCGAGGGCATCCTCCATGTCCGAACGGCTGCGAAAGAGGCTGCCCCGCTCGGCCTGGTACTCGCTCCACACAGGATTCTGGGCCTGGGCGTAACCTTGGGCGGACGACGGACGCCCAAGCGGTATGAACCAGAGCCACCGTCTGGGCGGCTTGGCATTGCTGCGGTAGCTGGACTCGTGGCGGACGAAGGCCATGAGAATGTGCACCGGCGTCCCCCACTTGCTTTGGGATTTGCGGGCGTAGTCGTACCAGTCGGGATACTGTGCGAAGACTTGGCAGATGTCCCGCTGTTGCTTCGGCGGCGGCGCATAGCTGCAACCCGACACCCAAAGCAACAGGAGCACGATCAGCGCTGTCCGCGAGAGAATCAACTGTCCGCCCTGCTCCTCACATTCCGGCAACCTGCACCAGCAGCTCGAATCCCAGCTTCTCCATGTAAAAGGCCTTGGCGGCCTGTTGGTCCTGGACGGGAATGGACACGGCGTTGATCTTCTCCTGGGGCACGGCGTTGGTCCTTTCGTGACGGCGTTGGTTGTCGAGCCGTCTGTATCGGCCGGTGGTACGATTCCGGCACGGGCGGGTTTGAAACCCGCCCCTACATCGGGCGTCCGATTTCTGCGGTGCAGCCTCGCCCAGCCTAAGTAACCCGTAGGTCGGATTAGCGAAGCGTAATCCGACTCGCTGTGCCGTGTCGGGTTACGCCTTCGGCTAACCCGACCTACGGGGAGAACGAATTCTGCTTGCTCGGAAGGGCTCCTGGCGCACGCCCCGCGCCCTCCCGACAGCGACAAATACGGACGAATATGAGGATAATGTTTGATGGAGCAGGCGTCAAGAAGACGCCGGACGAGTCAGGCCTGTACGACCCTCACCCTCACCAGGTGCGTGACGATGGCCAAAATCACCGCGGCGGCACCCACGCTGAGGGTCACGCCACCCGGGAAGACCATGAGGGAGCCGCCCGCCATGAGCAGCAACCGCTCCCACCATGTCGTTGCTTTCGAGATCCAGCCCTCGAAACTCGCGGCGAAGGCGAACAGCGCGAGTGCCGCCGTGGCCGTGGCGAACAGGATCTCGACGACGCTGCCGTCCATGAGGAGGCCGGAATTGAAAATGAACATGAACGGCAGCACGAACGCACCGATGGCCAGCCGTATGCCGATGAGCCCCACGATCATGGGGTTGGCTCCGGCCAGACCTCCGGCAAGGAACATGGCCGGCCCCGCCGGCGGGGACATGGGGGCGATGACGGCGAAGTAGACCGCGAACAGGTGCGCGGCCAGCGGGTCCACGCCCAGGGACACGGTCACGGGAACGATCATGATCGCCGTGAGGATATAGGTGGCGGCCACCGACAACGGAGCGCCGAGCACCAGGGATGCGATCATGGCGATCACCAGGGCCGGGAACAGGTAGCCCCCCGAGAAGAGCATTATCATGGAGCCGAACTTGCCGCCGAGGCCGGTGGCGGAGATGGCGGTGACCATGATGGCGCCCGCGGCGATGGGCAACGCCACGATGATGGTGGTCCTGGCCCCGGTCTCCAGTCCCTTCAGCACGTTCTTGATGAAGTCCTTGCGTCCCTTCTTCCTCAGCGCGGTCACCACCAGCAAGGTCGCCATGGCCACCAGCGCGGCCCGGATCGGCGTATAGCCTTCCAGCAGGACCCAGACGATGACCACCAGCGGCGCGATGAAGTGGCCGTCCTCCTTGAGCACGTTCCACGCCGTGCGCCGGCCCTCGGTGGGGGCGATGATCCCCATCTTCACGCTCTCCATGTGCACCTGCCAGAAGACCGTGAAGAAATAGAGACAGGCGGGTATGAACGCCGCCACGATGATCTCGAGGTAGGGGATGCCGCTGATATCGCTCATCAGGAACACGGTGGACGCCATCACCGGCGGCATGAACATCCCGCCCATGGAGGCCGACAACTCCACCGCCCCGGCAAACTCCGGCCGGAACCCGGCGCGCTTCATCATCGGGATGGTGAAGGAGCCGCTGGTAGCGACGTTGGCGATCTGGCTGCCGGAGATGGTGCCGAAAAGGCCGCTGCCCACCACCGCCACCTTGGCCGGGCCCCCCCGGGCGCGTCCGGCCATGGCGTCGGCCAGGTCCACGAAGAACGAGGCGCCGCCGCAGTGCAGCAGCAACTGGCCGAACAGCACGAACAGGATGATATAGGTGGCCGAGATGTTCATCAGCGAGCCCCACAGGCCCTGGGGGCTCAGAAACAGCACGTCGATGACAAGGTCAAAGGTCAGGCCCGAGTGCCACCAGATCCCGCCGAGAAGATTGCCCCAGAACATGTAGAGCAGGAAGACCCCGGTGACCAGCACCAGCGGCATCCTCGACACCCGCCGTACCCCTTCGAGCACCAGCAGGATCAGCAGGCTGCCGAAGATGAGGTCCAGCAGAGGGGGCTCGTCGATCTGGCTCAGCCACAGGGTGATGCGGTCCAGGTTGAGCATCATATAGACCCAGATGGCAAGCGACAGGACCGCCGGGACGATGTCCCACACCCCCACCCGGGTCTTCTTGGCCCCCGGCCCGTAGACGATGAAGGAGAAGGCCAATAGCCACAGGAGGTGCGTCGCCCGGTGCTGAAACACGTTCAGCTTACCGACGCCCATGATGAAGACGTACAGGTGGTAGCACGAGTACAGGATGGCAAAGCCGGTGACGAGCTTGCCGGTGACACCCGTGAACTCCCTGCGGCTGCCCTCGGCGTACTCCTCGTACACCCGGCCCAGTGCGGTCAGGAATGGCATGTGTGGATGACTTTAGGTCGAGTGTGGTGTCCCACAAATACGGTTACGAATCTGCGGGTCCTTTTGGCCGTCGGCTGCGTACGTCACCCCGGGCTTGACCCGGGGTCTTCCTCGCGTGGTGCCCGCCACTGAGGGGCGACCGCCGGTCACCCCTACAAGTCATCGCGTCTTGCCGACCACCAAAATGCCCTCGCATCTTCATAACCGTATTTGTGAGACACCACACTAGGTTGGCAGGTCACGCGGCAAGGGTGTGCCGCGCGACGAGCCGCCGGGCGCCGGTGCGGACGTCACGTCCCGCACCGGCGCCCGACTCGTACGCGCCACTACTTCATGGCGCCCACTTCGCGGAAATACTTCTTGGTGCCCTCGTGGAGATTCAGCGCATCCGACGCCTTGTCCAGGGCCACCGTGTTCTCTGCGGTCAGCGCCTTGTAGGACGTGTGCACATTCACCAGGTAGTCCTTGCTGCCGAAGATGGCCTTGGTGATGGTGTAGGCCTGATCCACGGACAGGTCCGACCGGATGGCGACGATGTCGGCCATGCGCACGGTCTCCAGGGGCTCCTTGTTGACGAACTTGTAGCCGTATCCGAAGTCCCCCGGGCTGTCGAGCTTCACGTACTCGTACCCGAACTCCGCACCGAGCTTGTCGGTGGCAGTCTTGTCGAGGCCCACCCAAACCATCTTCCGGTTGTTGGTGAGATCGACGATCCGGGCGCTCGGCTGCCCCCACAGCCCTCCCAGGCCCTCGATCTGGCCGTCCTGGAGCAGTTCCAGGGAGGGAGCGGAGTACTGATAGTGAATTTTCGCGCCCCAGGCTTCCATCGCCTTGAAGTCGGTGCCGTGCACCTTGGCCACATCTTGAAAGACCTGGTAGGAGCCGCTTCCCTTGGGACCCACCGAAATGCCGTCCTTGGCCTTGCGGGACACGTAGTCGCCGAAAGTCTTGAGGCCGGCCTTGGGGGTGGCCACGAACATGAAGAGGTCCGCGCCCCAGAACGCCAGCAGGTTGAATTTGTACGCCTTTTTGAACGGCGCCTCGCCGCGCTGTGCGCTGACCGCCATGCGCGCCGAGGCGCCCACGGCCACATCCGCCTTGCCGGTGCCGATCAGCGCCAGACCCGCCGCGGGACTGGATGTCGGAACGGCGACGTTCGAGTTGGGGATGGCCCGCCGCAGGGCTTCGCCGAGCCCTTCCGACTTCACCTGGAGCGTGCCGCCGGCCGGCGACCCCGCGACCGAGATGTTCCACGACTGTGCGAATGCATTCACGCCCAGCAGTACGACCGCCAGGACCAGGCTCAGGGACAGGACTTTTCGTTTCATACAAATACCTCCTCGGTTTTGTCGATTCGGCCTACTTATCCCATTTACCATGCAACATCAACAGCGGTCGTCGTAGGACGGAGAGGCGCCAACGGCCGTGCGAAACTGGGATGGACATATGCCGGTGTTTGGGCTATCAGACGGGAACGGAACTCAACATGAACATCTTTGAACCAGGAGGGACAAACAAAATGAAAAGAACCTATTGGGTGGGACGCTTGGGACTGGCCGCCATCATTGCGATGGCACTGGTGTTTGGCGCAATGAGCTCCATCTATGCAGCGGACAAGATCGTCGACAAGATCCATTTCCTCATTCCCGGCGGCGCCGGCGGCGGCTGGGACGGTACCGCCCGCGGCACCGGAGAGGCGCTGACCAAATCCGGCATCGTCGGCTCGGCCTCGTACGAGAACATGTCCGGCGGCGGCGGCGGCAAGGCCATCGGTTTCCTCATCGAGAACGCCGCCTCCAACCACGGCACGTTGATGGTCAACTCGACCCCCATCATCATTCGCTCGCTGGTCGGGCGCTTCCCCCAAAATTTCCGCGATCTGACGATGATCGCCGGAACCATCGGCGACTACGCGGCCATCATCACGGGCAAGAACAGCCCCTACAAGAATTTCGCCGACGTGGTGGCGGCCTACAAGAAGAACCCGCGCAATGTGTCGGTGGGCGGCGGTTCGGTACCCGGCGGATTGGACCATCTGGTTGCCGCCATGGCATTCCAGGCGGCCGGAGCCGATCCCACCAAGGTCAAGTACATTCCCTATGATGCCGGCGGCAAGCTGAATGCAGCGATCCTGTCCGGCGAGGTTGCCGCCGGTTCCACCGGTTTCTCCGAGGCCGTAGGGCTGGCGAAAGCCGGGGAGATGCGGATTCTTGCGGTAACCTCCCCAGAGCGCGTCCCGGCGTTCAAGGATGCGCCGACCCTCAAGGAACAGGGATACGACACCACGTTCGTCAACTGGCGCGGCTTCTTTGCCGCTCCCGGACTGCCGGCAGACAAGGCGGACATGTACCGCAAGGCCATCGCCGCAATGTATGCCACGCCCGAGTGGAAGGCTGTGCGCGACCGTAACGGCTGGGTCGACATCCACAACTCCGGGAAGGACTTCGTCACGTTCCTGGAGAATCAGGAAAAGGTCATCAAGAGCCTGATGCAGAAGCTCGGCTTCCTGAAGTAACACCCGGGAGCCTTACCTTGTAGGGGCGGGTTTGAAACCCGCCCCTACACGTGCTCTTCTGGGCGAGCCGGCAGGGAGGATTCGTGACCCTCGAACGCGCCATAGCCGGGATATTCGTCGTCGTTTGCCTGGTCTATGGATACACGGCCTTTGTGGTCATGGAGGCCGGGCTCCTCCCGTTCGAGCTCAACATGACCTTTCTGCCCAACGTCCTGCCGAAGTGGTTGAGCGTCCTCGGCGTGGTGGTGGGAGTGGTAGTGCTGATCCAGTCCGGCCCCAAGGCCGACAAGGAAACCGACCCGGACAGCATCGATTTCCGGAACCTGAGGCAGTACAAGCTGAGTCAGGCGATCCTGCTGCTGGTCTTCATGGTTGCCTATGCGCTTCTGCTCCGACCCATCGGCTTCGTAACCGCAACCACACTTTTCCTGGTCCTGGGGGCCGTGACTCTCGGTGAGCGGCGCTACGTCGTCCTCGTTCCGGTCGCGGTGCTGGCGGCGTTCCTGATCTGGTATCTGGTGCAGGAAGTGCTCGGTATCTTCCTTCGCCCCTGGCCCTGGTTTTTCTGATGCTTGAAGGAATCCTCGCCGGTCTGTCGACCGCCCTGAGTTTTCAGAACCTCTTCATGGTCACCGCCGGGTGCCTGATCGGTACCTTTATCGGCATGCTGCCGGGCCTGGGCCCCATGTCGATCATCGCCATCATGATCCCCATCGCCATACAGATCGGTGATCCGGCGGCCGCGCTGATTCTGCTGGCCGGTGTGTACTACGGAGCGATCTTCGGCGGTTCCACCTCGTCTATCCTGATCAATGCGCCGGGCGTGGCCGGTACGGTCGCCACGGCGTTCGACGGCTATCCCTTGGCGCGCCAGGGACAGGCCGGCAAGGCGCTGACCATTGCCGCCATTGCCTCCTTCTCCGGGGGCACCATCGGCGCCATCCTGCTGATGGGGTTCGCGCCCGGGCTTGCCACCGTCGCCCTGTTGTTCCACTCGGCTGAATACTTCGCGCTGATGGTCGTGGGTCTTTCGGCCATTGCCGCCTTTGCGGGCGAGGGTCAGGTCGCCAAGGCGCTGATGATGACCGTGCTCGGCGTGATCCTGGCGACCGTTGGCGAGAGTGCGTTGTTCAATGCGCCACGCTTTACGTTCGGCATTCTGGACCTGCAAAGCGGAATCAGCTTCATTACCCTTGCCATGGCTCTGTTCGCCTTGCCGGAGGCCTTGTATCTGGTCCTCAACCCCAAGCGTTCGGAACGGGACGGCGCGGATGGCGGCAGGATCTCGAACCTGCGGATCACCCGTAGCGAAGCGAAAGAGATCGCTCCCGTTATTGCCCGCCAGTCGCTCCAGGGCTTCTTCATCGGGGTGATGCCGGGCGCGGGAGCGACCATCGCATCGTTCCTGGGCTACGCCGTCGAACGCAACATCGCCAAGGGCGAAGATCGGGCCAAGTTCGGAAAGGGGTCGATCAAGGGCCTGGCCGCGCCCGAGACCGCCAACAACGCGGCCTGCACCGGCTCTTTCGTGCCGCTGCTGACACTGGGTATTCCCGGATCCGGCACCACGGCGATCCTGTTGGGCGCCTTGATCGCGTTGAACGTACAACCCGGCCCACGCCTGATGGTGGACAATCCTTCCATCTTCTGGGCCGTGATCATCTCCATGTACATCGGCAACGTCGTGCTGCTGGTCCTCAACCTGCCGCTTATCCCTTATATCGCCAAGCTCCTGGAGATTCCTCGCACCTACCTCATTCCTTTCATACTGTTCTTCACCATGATGGGCAGCTACATCGGCCAGAACAACGCCACCGAGCTGCTGATGCTCACCGGCATGGGAATCGCGGCCACGATCATGCGCATGGCGGGTTTCCCGCTGGCGCCGATGCTGATCGGGTTCATTCTCGGCCCGCTGCTGGAGGACAACTTCGCCCGCGCCATGAATCTGACCGACGGCATCAGCTTCATGTGGGAACGGCCGATGACCGCGGGATTGATGGTTTTCTCCATCGTTCTTATCTTCCTGCCTACCATCCGGGCCGGTCTGGGCAGGCTCCGAGGAGATGAGGCCGCTCAAGGGTGACTGACGGGCGCCGTTCGCCGCCAACGACCCCCTCCACGGAGGAAGCTGTAGGTCGGATTAGCGAAGCGTAATCCGACATCTCACCGACCGGTGTGTCGGGTTACGCCTTCGGCTAACCCCAATACTGTTGTCTTTGTTTCCTCACGGTCGAAGAACGCCATTTCCGGGCGCGAATTCCGCCATACGAGGACAATCGTGAGCCCGTATGGAGCCTAAAGCAACAGTATTGCGGCTAACCCGACCTACGTGGGAGTCAAAGGTTTGGCAGTTACCTGGAAGCGTAGCGCAGCGAAGTCGAAGGACGGCGTGGCAACTTGGGCATAGCTTCCGTAAGGAATCATCCATGAGCACTGAAACGGAATTGCGGGTGCTACGGGCGGAGCACATCGGCAGCCTGGTCCACCCCGACCGGCTGCGGGACGTCTTTCTCCGGTACGACCGGGGCGAGGCCACGGAAGAGGAGCTGCATCTAGCCCAGGACGAAGCCGTCCGGGACGTGATCCGAAAGCAGGAAGCCATGGGGCTGCCGGTCGTGGGGGACGGGGAACTCCGGCGGCACAACTTCCAGGAGAGTTTCTCCGCGTGCGTCTCGGGCTTTGACGTTCCCCGGGAGGCCACCCGTTTCTACCGCCATGAGAACGTCAACAAGACACCTCTCGAACGCGCCGAGCAGGACTTCGACGCCGCCGGGCCAGCCGTCATCACCCGGCGCAAGACCGTCGCAAGACTGAACCTCGTCCGCAACCTGCCGCTGGAAGAGTACCGGTTCGCGAGCAACGCGGCCACCCGGCCGGTCAAGCCCACGCTCCTCGGACCGGACCGTATTGCACAGCGATTCAAATGGGAAGACTCCCGATCCGTGTACTCCGGCGGTCTGGACGACTTCGTCGAGGACGTGGTGCGCATCGAACGGAGCATGATCGCCGACCTGGTGGCGTCGGGCTGCCATTATATCCAGATCGACGCGCCCGGCTATACGGCCTACGTGGATCAAGTCTCGCTGGATCGAATGCGCTCCCGCGGCGAGGATCCGGACGAGAACCTTCGGCGATCCATCGACGCGGACAATGCCTTGATCGAAGGCTTTCCGGGGGTGAGCTTCGGTATCCATCTGTGTCGGGGAAACGCCCGCACCCTCGATCCCAAGACCGGGGATCTGGTGCCCCAGTGGCATCGCGAGGGACACTACGACGCCATCGCCGAACGCCTCTTCACCGGCCTGCGGCACCACCGCTTCCTGCTGGAGTACGACAGTGACCGCGCGGGCTCTTTCGAGTCGCTTCGTTTTGTGCCCGCCGACAAGACCGTCGTGCTCGGGCTGGTTACCACCAAAAGTGCCCGTCTCGAAAGCGTGAACGAGCTGAGTGGACGCGTGGACGATGCGAGCCGGTACTGCCCGCTGGAACAACTGGCGTTGAGCCCGCAATGCGGCTTCGGGGGCCTCTACAGCGAACGCCTGAGCGAGGACGACCAGTGGCGCAAGCTCGGGCGCATTCTGGAGACGGCCTCGGCCATCTGGGGTAGCCGCTAGGAGGCTGTGTCAAAACCCCATCCGAGAGAGGCAACGACCCCCGAAATCGTCATTCCCGCACCCTTCTCCGTCATTCCCGCGAAAGCGGGAATCCAGGCGGGGTGGAGTGGGGAAACGGCGCGTGGGGACCCCTCCAGGACCCCTGGATTCCCGCTTTCGCGGGAATGACGGAGGGGGACGGGAATGACGGATTGGCCTTTCGTGCCCCGTAGGGTTTTGACACGGCCCGCCAGGAGCCTGAATCCGGGCGCGGACGGGTTTGAAACCCGCCCCTACACCGTCATCGCCTTGCGGCGCAGGCCCCTGGCGGCCTGCCGCAACCGGCGACACCGGACCTACCGGCCCGGCGCAATGGCGGGCTGCCCGGCCTGCGGCCACGCGGCGGGAGCACTCACCTTGGACAACCGCTCTTCCAGCGGCAGCGTCTCGTCCCAGTGATAGGCGATGAAGCGCCGCCCGTTGATGCCGTTGGACGCCTCCGAAGCAAGCCACACCACAGGCTTCTCCATGACCGGCGGCTGAATGAGTTGATCCCGGTCGTAAGGAGCGTCCTGGGGTATGAGGTTGGTGTTGGCCGGTCCGCCCGGAACCAGCACGTTGGCGGTGACCCCGGTGCCCTCCAACTCCTGGCACAGGGTGGCCATGAAGGCTTCGTGGCCCGCCTTGGACGGCCCGTAGGGTGAGCCCCACGCCCGGTACATGGTGTCCAGGCTGGTGGTGACGCCGATAATGCGGCCCCACCCCTTCTCGATCATGTGCCCCACCGCCGCACGGACGGTGAAGAAGGGTCCGCTGCAGTTCACCGCGAATACCCGCACCCAGGCCTCGGGCGAGACATCCCAACACTTCTCGCGGAACTCGGAAGTCAGGCCGACGTTGCGCGGATTGGTTCCGGCATTGTTGACGAGAATGTCCAACCCGCCCAGGTTGGAAATGGCGGACTCCACCGCTCTTGCTGCGTCCTCCGGATCCGCCACGCTGGCCACGACGGGAAGCACGCTGTCCTCGCCGTTCACGGCCCGCACCTCGTCCGCGGTCTGGTTGAGCCACTCCTCCTTGATGTCCACCATGGCCACCCGCGCCCCGGCGGCCGTCAGGGCAAACGTCATGCGGCGGCCGAAGCCGATGGGGCTGCCGGCCCCGGTCACCAACGCCACTTTTCCTTCCAACGGTCTGTCAGCCATCAGGGGTGCCTCCTCTTCATCGTACTGTCACGAGTGAACCGTATGCGTCATCACGAATTCAGCGGGACACTACAACAGTGACCCGTAACATACAAATCGGTAGCAACCGGACAACTTGTTGTCGGCAAGGCACGATCAGATGTACGGGCGGGTTTCAAACCCGCCCGTGTGGCGGGGCACTACTCCGGCCCTTCCAGCCGCGCCTCCATGAATGCGGGAGGTGATGCGCCGCGTGTGCGCAGGGGGCGCCGCGCCGCCCAGATCCAAAAGCCCCCGCAGGAAGGCGTTCTGGCGCTCCCTGGCGGTCCACAGTGGCACGCCCCGAGTCATGACGGCAAAGAACGTTCGACCGAACTTCCGGGTGTACGCGACGCCGGCCAGGGTCGATATCCGAAGCACGCGCACGGTCCCGCTCTTGCCGACCACCGCTCCACGATAGCGCGGCTCCACGAGCCTGTCCTCCAACGTGCCGGCATCCACTCCGGCCACGGGGAGCACGTCGGAAAAAGACAGACCGCGGGTCTTCAGGATCCTTTCCAGAGCTTTGAACATCGCGACCACGGCCCGCGGGCTCAGTTGGTTCGTCCTGCCGTCACCCGCGGCATTGTCAATAACCATGGACGACGGCGGCACATCCGGCACGCTTGCCCGAAGGATGCGTTGAACCGTTTCCGGACCGCCGATGCGGTACGAGAATTCGTGGAAGTTGTCGTTCGAGTGGCTGTTGAAATCCTTCAGGTGGCGAACCAGCGGCGGCGAGGCGTGCACGACCAGGACGCGCCGCGGGTGTGGCTCGCGCGCAACCCCGCGCCCGAACCGGAGCGTGAAGTCTTTCAGCGGCATGGACTTGCCGGGGAAAAGAGCGCCGGTCACCACCGGCCAGTGCTGGGCGCCCAAGCGACCCGTCCAGACGCGCTTGAGCCTGCGTCCTCCGGGGTCGGGAGTCCAGTCGAAGAAGAACGGCCCTTCGACCCGGATCGCGCCGTTCACCCGGCGGATTCCCTTGGCCCGAAGCCTCAAAAGGACCAGGAAGGCGTTCTCGAACAGGAAGTACGGATCGCCCTCTGCCTGTACGACGAGGTCGCCGTGAAGCGTCCCGTCGGTTATGGGACCCGCGGCCAGCATCTTCGTACGGAAACGGCGGTCGGGGCGCATCCTGGAGAGGAAGGCCAGCGTCGTGGCCACCTTCGTAACCGAAGCGGGATGGTACGGACGCGTCGAGTTCAACGCGGCCAAAACCGCGCCGTTCTCCGCCTGCACAAAAACCCCGTGGCCGTCGCCCACCCGCGCCCGGGCCAGCGCCTGCAACGGGAACTCGGCCGCCGGCGCCGGCGCGGTCAGGAGGTGAACGACCAGGAGTGCAAGCCCGAGCGTCGTGTACATGGTTTCGATAGCGAAGGTGCGAGTAGTGACGATAGTCCGAAAGATAACGCGGGCCTGAGAAACTCACAACGTGAGGGCAATGGCGTCCTTCGACTTCGCTCCGCTACGCCTGTCCTGAGCCTGTCGAAGGGCTCAGGACGAACGGGGAGAGGCCTTCCACAACCGTTCGTCCTGAGCGTAGCGGAGCGAAGTCGAAGGACGCCGTATGGGCTAACGGCGAGTCTTGCGGCAGCGCACAGCCGGGAGTATGCATTGGATGCATACGGAAACGTAACGGGGTCATGAACCCCGGACACATCAAGGGGACCACGGCATGGGTGTTTTGATCGACGGGGAATGGCACGAGGACGGGCAGGTGCAGACCGACTCCCGCGGGAGCTTCGTCCGGGACGATTCCATCTTCCGCAACTGGATCACCGCGGACGGCGCCCCCGGCTTCTCCGGCGAGGGCGGCTTCAACGCCGAGGCCGGCCGCTACCACCTGTTCGTCTCGCCGTCGTGTCCGTGGGCGCACCGGGCCATGATCCTGCGCAAGCTGAAGCGCCTCGAAGACGTGGTCTCCATGTCCAGCGCCGACCGGCCCAAGAGCGCGGGCTGGTCCTACTCCCGGGGCATCGACGACCTGGAGGCGGGTAACGACGGCATCTTCCGGCTCCACCAAGTCTACACCGCGGCCAAGCAAAGCTACACGGGGAAGGTCACGGTCCCGACCCTGTGGGACCGCCAACGCCGCACCATCGTCAACAACGAATCCTCGGAGATCATCCGCATGTTCAACTCGGCCTTCGACGGCCTGACCGGGGACAGGTACGACTATTATCCGGACGGCCTGCGCGACGAGATCGACCGCATCAACGACTTCGTCTACGAGCACGTGAACAACGGCGTGTACCGCGCCGGCTTCGCCAAGTCGCAGGGTGCCTACGAAGACGCCGTGAAGAAGGTCTTCCACGGCCTCGATACCATGGAGGGATGGCTGGCCGAGCGCCGCTACCTGGCCGGCGACCGCACTACCGAGGCCGACTGGCGGGCGTTCCCCACGCTGCTGCGCTTCGACCTCGTCTACCACGGCCACTTCAAGTGCAACCTCCGGCGCGTGCAGGACTACCCCCATCTTGCCGGCTACCTGCGGGAACTCTATCAGTGGCCGGGAGTCCGGGAGACCTGCGATCTCGACAAGATCAAGGCGGGCTACTACGGCAGCCAGTCCCACGTGAATCCCACCGGCATCGTACCCGTGGGCCCGTCCATGGAACACCTGGAGCTGCCGCACGGGCGTGAGGGACTGCCGGCCGCGGGGTAACGGTGGCGGCGCCATACGTTGTACATTGACCGGAGCGCCACCGTTGGGAGCCCCGGCCCCGAACTCGCCCCTCTCCCTCTGAGAGAGGGTGGCCCTCGTTCCGTCCCAAATCCAACCTCGCTCCGTCCCAAATCCAGCCCCTCTCCCTCTGGGAGAGGGTGGCCGAAGGCCGGGTGAGGGCGCCCCAATAGCCCTGCCCCTCCGATTCACCCTGCCCCTCCGATTCCTCGCAACACGCTGCTTGCATTGGGCTCCCTCACCCCAACCCTCTCCCGGAGGGAGAGGGGGTCGATGGCCGCTACGCGGGACCTATGGCTTACGTTTGACTGGGTCGGCGGGAAAATCCATAAAAAGAATCCATCTATGGCATGCGTAACGGTTTCCGGACGGCTGACGCGCACGACGCGAACGGAACAAGGAGATTGATCATGAGCGAACGCGTATGGGATCGTTTTTTGACGGAACAGGACAAGGCGCACGTTGCGATGAAGGCGTCCAGGCCCATCGGGTTCGGCAAGAAACCTGCCCTGCTCCTCATCGACCTTTACCGGTGGGTTTTCGGCGACAAGCCGGAGCCCGTGCTGGAGGCCATCAAGGAATGGCCGGGAAGCTGCGGCATGGCCGGCTGGGATGCAATCCCCCACATCCAGACGTTGCTGCAAGCGGCGCGAGAGGCGGGGATTCCGATCATTCACATCTCGGGTCTGCCCGGAGCGGGTGTCGACGAATGGTCCTTCCGGCGTGACAACTCGTCAACCAACTTGTCGGCCGAAGCCCTGGAGCGGCGGCGCAACAAGTTCGACATCATCGACGAGGTGCAGCCGCTTCCCGGAGAAGCCGTCCTGCGCAAATTGTCACCGAGCGCTTTCTGGGGCACGCCCCTCATGGCGCACCTGAACCAACTCGGCATCGATACGATCATCGCCTGCGGCGAGAGCACCAGCGGTTGCGTGCGCGCCAGCGTGGTGGACGGCTGCACCTACCGGTTCCGCATGGTGGTGGCCGAGGAATGCGTGTTCGACCGCCACGAGGCGTGCCACGCCATCAACCTCTTCGACATGAACCAGAAGTACGCCGACGTGCTGCCGCTGGACGAGATCGTGCAGTATCTCCACGCCTGGCGGGCGGAACGGCCGGCCGAGGCGTAGTCGGCACCACCCAACCAACCACGCCACCCAACTAACCACACCACCAAGACTGGGACCGCGCCGCCACCTTCTCCCTCCGGGAGAGGGTGGCCCTCGTTCCGTCCCAAATCCAACCCCTCTCCCTCTAGGAGAGGGTAGCCGAAGGCCGGGTGAGGGCGCCCCTCGTCCCGTCCCAAATCCAACCCCTCTCCCCCTGGGAGAGGGTGGCCGAAGGCCGGGAGAGGGCGCCCCTCGTCCCGTCCCAAATCCAACCCCTCTCCCTCTGGGAGAGGGTGGCCGAAGGCCGGGTGAGGGCGCCCCAATAGCCCTCCCTCTCCCATTTCTTGCCGCTGACAACGGACTGCCTAGTGTGGTGTCCGGTTACTTCGGATGGTAAAAGGCGCAGGATTTTTCGTTGTCGGCAAGGCGCGATGACGTGTAGGGGCGACCGGCGGTCGCCCCCGTGGCGTACACCACGCGAGGAAGAGCAACGCAGCCGACGGCCAAAAAGACCAGCGGATTACCGTGCGAATTAACCGGACAGGACACTAGTGTGGTGTCTCACAAATACGCTTATGAAGCTGCGAGGGCATTTTGGTCGTCGGCAAGGCGCGATGACGAGCAGTGGCGTGCACCACGCGAGGAAGAGCAACGCAGCCGACGGCCAAAAGGACCCGCAGATTCGTAAGCGTATTTGTGAGACACCACACTAGACCGAGCACCCTCACCCCAACCCTCTCCCAGAGGGAGAGGGGGTCGGAAGTGGGGGGCTGGCAAACGAACTGCCCCCGTCGATTCATCGCAATCTGGAAACGGAACGCGAGCGGTTCCGTGCTGCAAGCTGTCAATCGTTGGCCAGGTTGCTCGGGCGGCCGTTCTCGGGAAGCTTCACGCCGCCTTCTGCCGCGGCCTCGCGCAAGCGCTTCCACTCATCCCTGAAGCCCTGGGTGTGACCGCGAAAATGCGGCACGACGTAGCGGGCGAACAGCTCCAGGGAGTTCCGCAACTTCCGGCTTCCGGTCCACTCGTGGGTGGTGAGCATCAGGCCGCCGAAGCCGCCGGTCTCCTGCTGCAGGCGCTCGATGTGGCGGATGGCGTCGTCCGGAGTGCCGATGATCCAATCCCGCCGGTCCGCGGCGGAACGCGGCGTGATCTCCGCCACCGGCTGGTTGGGATAGGACTCGTAGGGCGTCTTGAGGCCGATGGCGAAGAAGTACTCCATATCCCGGGCGATGCCCGCCTCCACGTCGGCCCAGGCCCGCTCCCGCGTCTCCGCCAGATAGACGCTGGTGGCGATGCGCCAGTTGTCCCGGCTGGCGGTCTTGCCGGCCTCGGCCGCGGCGGCCTCCACGGACTTCCACTGCTCGGCGTGTGCGGGGTTGCGCCAGCGGTTCTTGCCCGCGGGTGAGAGCAGCATCATCTCGTGCCGACCCGCCAGCTCCAGGCTCGAGGCAGTGCCCGAGGAGGCGATGGCCAGGGGCATGCGCGGCTGCTGGTACGAGCGAAGTTGCAGCCGCATGCCCTCGAAGTTCCAGAACTCGCCGTGGTGATCGATGGGCTCGGGAGACTCGAGCAGCCGCACGATGACCTCCACCGACTCGGTCAGCATGGAATGGAGCTTCTCGTTGTTGAGGCCGAAGAGCTTCTTGTCCGTCACCAGCGCGCTCGGTCCCACGCCCAGGATGGCGCGTCCGCGGGTCAGGTGATCCAGAAAGGCCATGCGTTCGGCCACGTAGAACGGATGGTGAAACGGCGTGTTGATGACCGATGTGCCCAGCCGTATCCGCTTGGCGTGCGCCGCGGCCTTGGCCAGGGCCAGCTCCGGCGCCGGCATGTTCTCCCAGCCGCCCGAGTGGTGCTCGCCGATGAAGAACTCGTCGAAGTCGAGCTCCTCGGCGTAATGGATGAGAGAAATGTCCCGGTCGAAGGCCAGGGCCGGATTCTCCGACGGCTCGTGTATCGGCATCATGAAAAAGGAGAATTTCATCGTCGGGCCTCGTGTGGCAAGTGTTTCCGGACACGGGCGGGTTTGAAACCCGCCCCTACATCTCGCGTGGTATGGGCCACGGAGGGCGACCGCCGGTCGCCCCTACGGTCGTAGCGCCCTGGCGACGGCAAAAATTCCCGCATAGCCTCATAAACTCAAATATGCGATGGGACACTAGGCCTCTCGGGCCGTGGCGAAGTAGCCGCTGGTGATGGCGTCGTTCCACAGCTTGACGGCCGCCGGCGCGACACCCTGTGGCAGCCCCTCCTCGGCCTTCCAGAAGTTGTGCACGCCAGCGCCGAGGTGCGTCAGATGAGTCTTGGGCGCGGGCCGCATGGCCGCGAAGGCGGGCAGGATCACCTCCTTGTAGACCTCCGGGCTGTGGTCCCGGCTGTCCTTGGTGATGACGAACAGGAACGGCGGCACCGGCGGCGCCTCCGGCCCCGACAGCTCACGCGGATAGCCCAGGTAACGCTCCACCAAAGCCTCGGTTTCGTCGCGGTTCATGCCGAGGCGCCTGGCGCTGACCTTCGCGCCCTCGGTCAGCGAGGCGGCGATGTTGTGGGTGATGACGTATTCCGCCTTGAACTGCGGCCGCGCCCTGGCCCGGTCCCAACTGTCGAGAATCTCTTCCATCAGCATGGGCAGTTGCATCAACGCCGCGGGCCCCTGCTGCCCCAGGGCCTCGGGTCCGGCGTAGCGCGCCAGATCGCGCCACGTGCGGATGTACAGCTCGTTGAAGGGATCGCTGCGGACCGCGTCGTCGGTGCTCACGCGCTCGGAACCGGACACCTTCCCCAAGGAACCGCTCCAGTTGTCCCTCATGGCGCCCACGTGACCGAAGGGCGTATGCTCGGTGGCTACCACCCCGGCGAAGTTGGGCACCCGCTGAGACAGCATGGATACGAACGGTCCCCCGGTGGAGTGGCCTTCGCCGTAGAGGGAAAACGCCCCTTCGGGCAGGTGCCTGCGCATGGCCTCTTTCATGCCTTCTTCAAAGGCCACGGGCCAAGCCGCCATGCGGTAGTAGAAGTTGGTGCCGGGCTTGGCCCTGGCAACGGTCCGGGTGCCGTAACGCGGCCGCATGGAGTCGTCCCGTACCATGTCGTATTCGTCCCGCGAAATCAGCTCGCCCTGCTTCCAGATGGGCGTCCGGACGCCACCGTCCGCGTGGATGGTGTCATCCGGCCAGTCCCGGCTGGGCTCCGGGAAGTAATAGCGCCCGGGAAACGTCGCGCTCAGGACCTTGAAGCCGAACTTGCCCGCGGCCAGCAGCGCGACCCGGTCCATCGTCTTGGAGTCGCCCGACCCGCCGTGGAGCAGAAAGATTCCCACCTTCCTGCCGTCGGCGCCGCACGGGATCCTGGCTTCGTCCCGGGGCTGGTAGATCATCATGCCGATGTCCCAATCCATGCCCAGGACCTCGATCCGGACGATGTCCTCCTCGACGCTCACGGGGATGTCCGGCATCCCCAGCACCGCATCAGAGTCGCGGATGATCTGTTCGCGGGAGACGGTGGCGGGCAAGTCGGCTTGAGCAACGGTCATGGGGATCATCCTTTCGTCCGGTCTACAGGCCACTGTCTACTACAGACTTCGTCCGCCCGCCACACGGCCCACGCGCACGCCGTGGAATGCCCTGCATCCCGGAAACCCCGTAGGTCGGATTGGCCGAAGGCGTAATCCGACATGGGGCGGGGCGTCGGATTACGCCTTCGGCTAGTCCGACCTACGCGACTACAGACGCCCGACGCCCGCGACAGGCTCCCGTGGTCGTCGCGCCTTGCCGACAACAACGAATCCTGCGCATATTGTCCACAAATGGGAGCTAGTCTTCCAAGGTACAGCTAACGTATTTATTTTACGCTATTTTCTCTGGGCTCTTTCAAAAGACTGCCATCACCGTAAGCAGGTCGAAAGCGGATTGAATACAACGAGCGGGTCCCCGAGCGCGCACTCGTCCGGTTTTCTCGGCCTCCCTCCCTCAAGACGGCCTTCGCCATTTGTTCCAAGGCCAGGAACATCTCCCTTGTCAATGGCAAACGAGTTCCAGCGGCTGAAGGGCCAATACCGGCACCCAAGCGCCGCCAACTGTAGGACGAAGTCAAAGAATCCGTACTGGCGAGCGCCGTGGTGAGTGTCAGGAAGAATGTAGGACGAAGTCAAAGAATCCGTACTGGCGAGCGCCGTGGTGAGTGTCAGGAAGAAGAGCCGTGGGCGAACTTGGTCAAACGACGATGATCTGCGACAGTATTGTCGACAAGGATGCAGATCAAATCAAACAGAGCTACTGTCAAATCTGGTGTACTGGGTGAGCTGAATCAAGCGGCTTTCCTGCCGATCTTTCTTTCATCCATGCCATCGATGAACCGGACACCGGTGACGACGTCGGCGAGTTGACCGAAGCCGCGCAGGCGTCGCCAGCGTTTCTGGGAGCTCATCGCGAGTTGATGCACGAGGCTCAGGCCGCTGTTGGCGCTCAGACAGTTTCTGGTCTTCACCGTGCGCAGGCTAATGGTAGCGAAGGACGACTCGATGGGATTGGTGGTACGGAGATGTTGCCAGTGAGCGGCCGGGGAGTCGTAGAAGGCGAACAACATCTCACGGTCCCTGAACAGGCAAGGCCGCCTCACAGGCGTGTCGGCCGATGGCTGTAATTGTCGTTGGCCCGAGGCGTGCGTTGGGATCCACGAACCGCCATGGCGCGCTCGCCCTATGCCGTCTCTTTGCACACCTGTAATCGCGGCTACCGGAACGGGGGCTGGATGCGGATCGACACGATTCGCTTTTGGACGGTCCTTCGACTACCCTCAGACACCGCTTTCCACAGCGGCCGCAAGCCACGCAAGGAGATATGAGATGGCGACAACCGGAAACCGCAGCAACAAGGCGCTCAAGGAGGCGATGACCAAGACCCAGCTCTTGAACGCACTATCCGAATCGACGGGGCTTCAGAAGAAGGATGTGGCCTTGGTGCTCGACGAACTCGGAGTGCTCATCGAGCGTCACATCAAGAGACGTGCAGTGGGAACGTTCACGCTTCCGGGCCTGCTGAAAATCAAGGCGGTGGGCAAGCCGGCAACAAAGTCGCGCAAGATGATCTCGCCCTTCACCGGCCAGGAAATCACGGTGGCCGCGAAGCCCGCTTCGCGGGCGGTCAAGGTTCAACCGCTGAGCGGGCTGAAGCGTATGGCGGAATAGGCTCGCCGACAGCGCGACGGGGCGCCGTTACGCTGCGCGGGTAAAGAGCGCAACGTTCTCCCGGTCCGCGACCATCCAGCTCCCCGCACGGCTGGCCTTCTTCCATTGTCGGGGGCCGTGTAAGAGGAAATGCTTCCGGAGATGCAGACCAAGCGCCGCCGCTTGCCTGCTCCTCTGCCGGCTCAACCGAAACAGCGAGACGGGTTAAACACGACCTTGGCGGCATGATCGATTACCGCAGAATACACCTTATTTCTGCCGCCACCCTGTCCAACAAACCAGGACCACCTCACCCGTCCGCGTAGAACGACGCGCACTGCGCTTCCACGAATGCATCGAACCCTGCATCGTCCAGCACCCGATTCAGCCGCTCGTAAAACGGGTGCCCAGCGCTCTTTGGCAGATCCGCCGTCGACACCCACATCGTCCCTTGCCGCGTCCCGCGGCCACGTGTCCCCATCGCCATGCTCTACAGTCTAGTACCCGAACCATTTCGTGTCGATCCTTATCCTATGATCAACGACTTTCACCACGGACTGCTAGACCGTGCGGGACTGTCGGGAGGATCGCCCGACCGCACAAACCGAGGTCCGGACGAACTCGCGCCTCGCATGCCTCTGGTCGTCCCCTGACACACCAACGAGCACTAGGCCGAAAACACGGTCCGGCACCGCTCAACCCGACTTCCGGTTTGAAAAGGGCATTGGCCCGAACCGGCCCGGAAATGCCCGCCGACCGGAAAGGGCGGTCGAACGCGAGCAGCGGAACAGCCCCGCCGCAGCCGGACAAGCGCCGGAAGGGCCTCGCCCGGCAACCTCGCCTCCGGGCGCCACCTCGGATACCGCGACGCCCAACGTGCCACTCGGCCGCGCCGTACCGCACCACGGGTGGCGTTCGGACGATACGGCGCCGACGTCGCGGTCCCCCCGCAGACGCCGGCCACGCCGGACCCGTCCTCCATGCAGAGAGATTTCGAAGCAACCTGTGCCGTCGCGGCAGACCAAAGTGCTTGATGACCATGCTGTCTCCCCCTGCACGGGTTCACCGGTGCGTTTGCATCGGTCACTCAGGCTACGCGGCACGTGCATCGTGACTTGCCCGAGGCACCGACGTTCATGATTTCGCGTCCGACAATCATTTCGTTTATTAGAAATGTTGTGAAATAAAGCAATGCCTACGGATCGAAAACGAACCGAAAATGGAGCCCGGTCAGTCGCACTGTTTCGACCTCACCCCTCACCGAATTCGCGCTAGTCTAGCGGAGTCGGTCCAAGGCGCATCCGACGCGGGTGCCACGACCGATGGGCAACCCCCCTGCAAGAACCGCATCGACGACCTCGAGATCCGGAGGAGGCAAGGCTCTCGATGCACTTTCTGAGAGAGCGACGCTCGATGACCACGTCCGGCGCCTAGTTCGGGCGTTCCTGGTCCACTCCCCGCTGAGCGACGAGGAGCTCGGTCAACTCGTGTTCGGCGATCCAGGGTTCGTCGCCAACCTCGACAACGCGCCCTCTGAGGCTCGATATCGCCGACCGGCTGCTCCGATTCACGGCGCAAGGCCGCGAACCATGAACAGCGCGCTGCCATCGCTCGGGCGATCGCAGACGACGGACAGGTTGGGTGGTTCCCCCCCCCGCCGTGATCGAAGCGCTGGTGGAACGCTGCGCATCCACCTCCTCCGACGACAACAAACGGCCGGATCGAGCCTCGCCCGAACAGGCCCTGAAGGCGCCCCTCCCCACGGACGAGGCGGCGGACTTCCTCCGCCTCTCGCGCCGCGCGCTGGACGGCTACCGGGTAATGGGCACGGGTCCCGCGTACCACGTGTTCGGGAACAGGGTCGTGTATTCCCGCGCCGACCTCCTGACATGGGCGTGGACGAAACGCCGTGGATTGCATCATAAAGCCTTCTGAGCGTCTCGCCGCGGGACGCGGTTCAAGGGGCCGGCGACCCGCTCGTCGCGAAGAGCCTCCCGCCTACGACCGGAAGAGCTTCTTCTCCACCCGCGAGGCCGCGGCCTTCCTCAACATTTCGCCTCGCACGCTGGACGGCTATCGCAGGGACGGCAAGGGCCCTGCGTATTGCAAGTCGTGTGCTGGCAGGTCTCAAGGACCGGTTGATGGCGCCGGAGGCGGCTGCCGAGGCGGTGCGTGCCTAGGCGGAGGAGACGAACCGGCTCAACCGCGAACGCTGCGCCTCGGGAGAGGCGGACCGCAAGAAGCTCGCCGACATCGAGAAGAAGATGGCGACGATGATCTCCGTCATCGAGTACGGTGGCTACGTGAAGGGCACGATCGACCGGCTGCGCGAAAATGGAAGCCCGGCAGGATGAACTCACGGAGCGCCTTGCGACGGTTCCCCCCGAGATCCCGGACATCCACCCGAACATCGCGGGCATCTATCGCCGCAAGGTGGCGCGTGTCGCGAAAGCCTTGCGCAAACCGGAAGAACGTGATGTGGCCGCGGCTGCCATCCGGGGGTCTGATCGAGCGCATCGTGCTCATGCCTGGTCCCAACCGTGGCGACCTTCAGATCACGCTGCGCGGCGACCTCGGCACGATCCTGGAATGGACGGGAAACGGGCCGAAAAGGAAAAGACCGACACACCCTCATCGGGAATGTCGGTCTGATCCGTCACAATCTTCTGATCTGCTTGAAGATTATTGGACAGCGGCAACGCCCACAACGTTCACGGCCTCTTGACCATGTTGTGCCTCCAATCCGGAAGCTCAATCGTACAGGGTGCAGGAACCTACGTTGGTTCTACGTTAGAGAATCGATCAATCAGCTCATCGCGTACCCGAGTGCTTGAGAGCAATCCGTGATTCCAGAGATGGAAGGCTGCGGTTTGTGCGCCTACCCCGTACGTCTTCAAGACCCGCTCGAACCTGTCCGGCTGCGCATATGAATCCAGGCCCTGGGCATCTATTTTCAAAGCTTCACTCGGCAGCAGAAACTCTGCCGCGAATGTTCCAGCTCGGCGGCGCGACCAAGGCTGGGCGAAGGCTGTCGAGGCGGCGCCGAGGGTATCTCGGCGGTAGGGATCCATCAGCAGGTGCCCCAAAGCCCGAACTGATTCAAATCTGCGGCCCCATGGTATCACGGTGCGCGGAGTGCGATTTATGATGACTGCAGCCCCAATACCACGTCTGGAGCCAGCTAGCATTCGCTCGTGGGTGCACTCTACTTCTGATTCAACGAGGTTGACTCCGAATTCCCTCAATTGCGTATCGACGTCGTCAATTGGCCCGCCGTTGAGATTGAGATGATCCCGGAGAGCCTGGGCGGCGAGATAGCCGGACATCTCGGGATCTGAGGCGGGCCGCACGGCCTCAAATGCCAAGGTTCTCAGTTCCTCCGTAAAGCCGGTGTCAGATTGCGTTGCTTGATCCAGTCGCCAAATTTGTTTCCATACAGATTCCGAAATCCCGGGGGTAAGGTCCCGCAGCACTTGCGTAACCACGCTGCCACCGGGATCACTCCCATCGGCCTTTAGGCCGAGTGTCCTTCGCAGGTCGGCGTCGTCGTTGGAACGGGTCTGCTGACGTAGTACATCCACCGGAATTCCGGTGTAAGCCTGCAACATCTCGGAGAATGTCTGACACGCTTCATGTAGCGGGTTCTCCCGGCTTATCCATGGGAATACGTGATCGAGTCCACTTTCTCGGAACCATCGAGCGACGCAAGATACGAACTCGGAAAAGACCTCCTCACCCTCGGCCCAGTCGACGATTTTACGACCTTGCTCAGACAGGAATCGGGGAGCGGCCGTGCCAGCGAACTTCGGTGGCGACCATTCAATGAAGAGCCGGCCGTCACCCCGGACTAGGGAAACGTTCGGCAAATGAGCCCCGTCCGCCCCGGCAGCGAGAAAGTGCCGGGACCACCAAAGTTCGCGGGCATCCAGCCAATCGTCTTCGCTGAGTCCATTGGGAGGTGGGGCATCGCCCCAGTGGGTAACGGTATCGCGCAAGGATTCATGAAGAGGAAAACAGCCAGGGCGTTCCTCGAACGCGAGAAAAGTCCAGGATCGCACGAGCCAGTCCGCAATGGGGGCAAGCGGCACATTGACACCGTCGCGAACGGAATTCGAACCATCCCAGAGATTGCGACAGATGTTTTCGCCATCTACCCAGAGAGATAGTTGGGCCCACGCCGTGTATTCGGGAAGGTATCGGCGCTCCCAAGAGGGAAGGCGCGGCTCGATACCGAATGCGAAGCTGTTTCGGTTTCCGATCAGCATGGTCAGCCGAGCCTCTTCACTAAGCTTCGATACTCCGACTGGGAAATCTTGCCTTGATCTCTGAACTGTCTGAGGATTTTCCCTGGAACGTAAGGAGCAGGGTAGCCATGATACTCGATTTCGCCGTTCACAACTTGTGTCATCTGAGCGGTGAAGAACTCCAGCCCCGACTCTATACGGCGAACTGCAAAACGCCTAGATGTCGGTGAATGGGGGTCTTCGGCGACTGAACCTCGCAAGAGTTCGCTCCGCTCGCGGAGAGTCATTCCTTTCGGGCAAGGTTCCTTGTCCGGACGCCACCCCGGCGGCCCGGCCTCAGTGGTTTCAACCTTGTGCGCGCGATTGGCGAAGTAACGCATTGGAGCTTCGATCCAAAGCTCAGCGGTCGGCCGTCACCCGTGCCATAGACGCATCCTGACGGCTCCGTTCGAGCAGTCGTTCGGCCCAGTCGCACCCAGATGGCGTCATCTCAATCTCCGATGTCCGTCAGGAGCCGTAGCGACTCCATCCTTCTTCTCACGACCCTATTGCCCGATATACGAACCACTGTCAACATCATGTACTGGCTCACGACAAGCGCTGCTCGGGAACAACACGATCCGGGAGATCGCGGCTGCGGCACCACGTCCGGCCGTACCACGTGAGTGCGTGGAAGCAGCGGGCCGTAGAGGGCATGAAGGAGGTCTTCTCCAAGGGGGCAGCGCGGTTGCGCGGCTCGAAGCGCCTCCGGCTGGTCTTCCCCGTCTTCAGGCCCACCGACTTCAGCGTGCCGCTCAGATGGTTCTCCACCTTGCGGATCTCGCCGACGACGAGCCGGCGGGCCGACAGCAGGGCCCGACATTCCCGGGCAACCCGGATCTTCACATGCACCAGCCTGAAGAGCTTCACCCCAACGGCCTGGGCCATGCCCCGCAAATCGTTGCGGTCGGTCTTGTTGATCCCCCTCTTCTGCAACCCCTGCAGGTGTGAGGTGGTCCCGGAAAATCGGACAGGTTGTAAGGTGTATTCCACCGACTGAGGAGGGATACGGGATGTCAACGAGACGGCGATTCACGGGGGGATTCAAGGCAAAGGTGGCGCTGGAAGCGCTGCGCGGGGACAAGACGATCCAGGAGATCGCTGTGCGGCACAAGGTGCATCCGAACCAAGTGAGTGTCTGGAAGCAGCGGGCGGTGGAGGGGATGAAGGAGGTCTTCTCGAAGGGGGCGGAGCGGAGTCGTGGGGACCACGAGGGGGAGATCCGGGACCTGCACGCGAAGATCGGGGAGTTGACGGTGGAGCGGGATTTTTTGGCCAAAGGGCTCAAGTGGTGAGCCGGGAGAGGCGCAGGGCGATGATTCGTCGCGACCATCCCAGACTCAGCTTGAGCCGTCAATGTCGCTTGCTTTCCGTCAGTCGGTCCTCGCTGTACCACAGGCCCAAGGGTGAAAAAACATTACGGTCTTCTCGCATGAATCGATCACGAAACCGCAGCACGACTCTCGATGTCGTCGCACTCGGAGAGAGCGGAAGCCGACTGGCGGAGGTTACCCCTATACTCTTGGCCCAATCCACAAGCCTCCGTGCATCGCCGCAAATCCGCGCGCTGTGATCGTCGGTTCTGCGTTGCCTGAGCAATTCCTGGAATGCTTGCGGAAGGTTTCCTCCAGACAGATCCACCGGACGTCTCGGTTGTGTTTCAGGTGCAACACCGCGCAAAACCGGTGTGGTGGGCGAAAAAATGACGTAACCTTGCAGCAACTTCAATAGATCCAGGGCTGCACCGGAAGTGACTTCAACGGCCTTCAAGGCAGCGAGTCCGCGCTCTGGGTTGAGGTTGCTCTTGAGTTTGAGATTGATTTTGGTTGCTCCACGGGGGCCACGCCCGACAAGCCTGAGATGATCGTCGTTCTCCCACAGTTCTGTCTTGAATCTCCAGGCAGGAGCCGGTTGCCTCAGTGAATTGTGCAGTGAAACCTCGTATTTGGCTCCCGCGCCCTCTGCACCGAAAAATAGATGCGACGGGATATGCTGTCCGGATTTGCTAGGAAAGGCAGACTTGTACAGCGCGGGAAGGGCGGGGCGTACGCCACGGGTCAACAAGGCTTGGTCGTCAACCCTTCCATCCGCCGCTGCGGAGAGAATTCCCAAAGCCTCGAGCAGATTGCTCTTCCCGCTGCCGTTGGCACCGATGAAGACATTGACCTGTCCCAGATCAATCGTCACATCCTCCAGGGTCTTGAATGTTCTGACAGTCAATCTCTCCAGCATTGGACTAGTTCCCAATCCCTTGCCCCTGTCTCAACCCTCCAGCCCAAGCCTCTTGATGGCGGCCGCGCCGTTTGCGCCGGTAATGGGAATCTTCATGTCACCCAACCCTTAGGCGAGTTACGGCAGTTCATGCAATACGCGACGGTGGCCGCAATGATCCAGACTCGGGGCTGGTGGACGGCGAGATGCCGGTGGTGGAGTTCATCGAAAAGGAGGCGTTCCCGCGACCAAGTCGCACGCGGGTATGAAGCGATGGATCGCGGTCCTCGAAAGGAACGCGCGGCCGATCGCGAGCACGAGCCTGGTTAGGGCCTCGAACCCGGCCTGGACGCGCTGATCGGCATCCTGTGCCGATGTTGGGGGCGTGTGCCGCCATCCTGGACCCCGAAGCGCCATGATCGGCCCGTTCCGTCGGGGGAAGACCCCTCACACATCACTATGAACACCCGATCCGCGACTGACCCTTAGAGCCCCTTCTGCCACGGACTGCTAGTGTTGTGTCTCACAAATAGGTTTACAAATCTGCTGGTCTTTTTCGCCGTCGGCTGCGTTGCTCTTCCTCCCGTGGTGTGCGCCCTGGGGCGACCGCAGGTCGCCCCTACACGTCATCGCGCCTTGCCGACAACGAAAAATCCTGCGCATCTTTGCAAACCTATTTGTGAGACACAACACTAGGACAGGCACCACGGTGCGTCGGGTGTGAAAACCAAACGCCCTCGGGCGTCCTCGATCCGCTTCCTGACAGCTCAATTGCTCGGGCGAAGCAAACCGTTTCGTATCCGGCACCTGGCCCGAGCGGCTTGAGCGGCAGCGCCCGCCGCGCACTTGCGGGAACACGACCCGAACCGCCGCGCGGCTTCCGGGCGTCAGCATAGGAAGCAAGAAGCAGCGATGCAATGCATCGTCGGCACACGGCCATGCGCGCAAGAGCTTCTCGAGTGGCTTCAGTTTACGACCAAACTCGCGGACGACGTCGAGCAGTTGTTGGTGGTGTCGGACTCGCCCGCGACCGCGTCCACGCAAGCGCCGTAGTAGTACGTGCCAGCGTCCGTCGTGTGGGTCAGCGTGGTCGCCACGGCGCTGCTCCCCAAGGCGGCAAGCGCCGCGATCGCGGTCGTGTGCACCTCCGTGTCGGAGGTGGTGATCGTCGCGTCCGTCGAGCGGTAGAAGCGTAGCGTCGTCGCCGGCGCTCCAGCGTCGCCATTGTTGTTCACAATCGCCCTCATCGTGATATACCCGGCCGTCTCCGGACTGGCGCCGCCCCTGAACGAATCCACAGCCAAGTCGATTCCATCCTGCGGTTCGGCGACATCCAACTGCACCGCTGCGGAGCAGTTGTTGCTCGTGTCGGACTCGTCCGTCACTGCGTCAACGCACGCTCCGTAGTAGTACGCACCCGCCGTCGCCGGCGCGATCACCCAGATCGAGTCCGCGCTCGTCCCCAACGCCGACAGCACGCCAACGTCGCCAAACCCGACCTCCGTGTCGGAGGTCGCGATCGTCGCGTCCGTCGAGCGGTAATAGCGCAGCCCCGTCGCCGGCGACTCCCCGTCGCCCGTGTTGCTCACCGTCGCCGACATGAGGAAATTCGTCCCGGCGGTTGGGCTGCTGTCGCTCACCGTCGGCGTCCCCACGACCAGGTCAGGCTGAACCTGCTGCTGCTGCTGCAATGTCTGCAGCACCGTGACCTCGACGGAGGGCGAGCAGTTGTTCGTGGTGTTCAACTCGTCCGCCACTTCGTCCACGCAGGCACCGTAGTAGTACGGCCCGGGGCTCAACGGCGCCGTCAGCGAGATCAATTCCGCGCTGCTCCCCGCCGCCGAGAGCACACCAACGTCGGCCGTCCCCACGGCCGTGTCGGCCGTCGTGATCGTCGCATCCGCTGAGCGGTAGTAGTGGAGCGTCGTCGCCGGCGACTCCCCGTCGCCCGTGTTGCTCACCGTCGCCGACAAGGTGAAGCTCCCACCCGGCCCCGGCCCGTCGTCGCTCACCGTCGGCGACCCCACGACCAGGTCAGGATATTTCGGCGCCTCGACGTCCACTTTCACCGAGTCCGAGCAGTTGTCGGCCGTGTCGGATTCGCCCGTCACCGTGTCCACGCACGCCCCGTAGTAGTACGCTCCCGCCGTCCCCGGCGCCGTCAGCGAAATCGACTCCGCACTGGTCCCCGATGCCGCAAGCGCACCCACCGTGTCCGTCCCCACCGCCGTGTCCGATGTCGTGATCGTCCCGTCCGTCGACCGGTAGTACCGCAGCGTCGTCGCTGCCGATTCCCCGTCCCCAGCGTTGCTCACCGTCGCCGACAACGTGAACGACCCGCCCGGCGCCGGACCCGCGTCGCTCACCGTCGGCGTTCCCACCTCCAGGTCCGGGGACCCCTGTATCTGCACTTGCGTCACCAGTACGGTGACCTCCACGGCTGTCGAGCAGTTGTTGGCCGTATCCGACTCCCCCGCCACCGTTTCCACGCACGCCCCATAGTAGTACGGCCCCGGCGCCGAGGGCGCGACCAACTCCACCGACTGGCTGTCACTCCCCGAAGCCGCTAGCCCTGCCACCGCGTCCGTCCCCACTTCCGTGTCCGCTGTCGTGATTGTCCCGTCCATCGACCGGTAGTACCGCAGCGTCGTCGACGGCGCCTCGCCGTCACCCGTGTTGCTCACCTCCACCGACATCGTGAACGTCGCCCCAGGCTCCGGACCCGCGTCGTCCACCAACGGCGTCCCGACCTCCAGGTCTGGATACTTCGGCGCCTCCACGTCCACCTTCACCGACCCCGAACAGTTATCGGTCGTGTCGGATTCGTCCGTCACCGTGTCCACGCACGCCCCGTAGTAGTACGCTCCCGCCGTCGCCGGCGCCGTCAGTGATATCGACTGCGCACTGGTCCCCGATGCCGCAAGAGCACCCACCGCGTCCGTCCCCACCGCCGTGTCCGTTGTCGTAATCGTCCCGTCCGTCGACCGGTAGTACCGCAGCGTCGTCGCCACCGACCCCCCATCCCCAGCGTTGCTCACCGTCGCCGACATCGTAAAACTCGCCCCCGTCTCGGGACTCGTGTCGCTCACCGTCGGCGTCCCCACCTCCAGGTCCGGATACTTCGGCGCCTCCACGTCCACCGTCACCGACCCCGAGCAGTTGTCGGTCGTGTCGGACTCGTCCGTCACCGTGTCCACGCACGCCCCGTAGTAGTACGCTCCCGCCGTCGCCGGCGCCGTCAACGAAATCGACTGCGCACTGGTCCCCGATGCCGCAAGCGCACCCACCGTGTCCGTCCCCACCGCCGTGTCGGACGTCGTGATCGTCGCGTCCGTCGACCGGTAGTACCGCAGCGTCGTCGCCACCGACCCCCCGTCCCCAGCGTTGCTCACCGTCGCCGACAGCGTAAAACTCGCCCCCGTCTCGGGGCTGCTGTCGCTCACCGTCGGTGTCCCGACCTCCAGGTCCGGATACTTCGGCGCCTCCACGTCCACCTTCACCGACCCCGAGCAGTTGTGTGTCGTGTCGGATTCGCCCGTCACCGTGTCCACGCACGCCCCGTAGTAGTACGCTCCCGCCGTCCCCGGCGCCGTCAGCGAAATCGACTCCGCACTGGTCCCCGATGCCGCAAGCGCACCCACCGCATCCGTCCCCACCGCCGTGTCCGATCTCGTGATCGTCACGTCCGTCGACCGGTAGTACCGCAGCGTCGTCGCCACCGACCCCCCATCCCCAGCGTTGCTCACCGTCGCCGACAACGTAAAACTCGCCCCCGTCTCGGGACTCGTGTCGCTCACCGTCGGCGTCCCCACCTCCAGGTCCGGGGACCCCTGTATCTGCACTTGCGTCACCAGTACGGTGACCTCCACGGCTGTCGAGCAGTTGTTGGCCGTATCCGACTCCCCCGCCACCGTTTCCACGCACGCCCCATAGTAGTACGGCCCCGGCGCCGAGGGCGCTGCCAACTCCACCGACTGGCTGTCACTCCCCGAAGCCGCTAGCCCTGCCACCGCGTCCGTCCCCACTTCCGTGTCCGTTGTCGTGATCGTCCTGTCCGTCGACCGGTAGTACCGCAGCGTCGTCGACGGCGCCTCGCCGTCACCCGTGTTGCTCACCTCCACCGACATCGTGAACGTCGCCCCGGGCTCCGGACCCGCGTCGTCCACCAACGGCGTCCCGACCTCCAGGTCCGGATACTTTGGCGCCTCCACATCCACCTTCACCGACCCCGAACAGTTATCCGTCGTGTCGGATTCGTCCGTCACCGTGTCCACGCACGCCCCGTAGTAGTACGCTCCCGCCGTCGCCGGCGCCGTCAGCGATATCGACTGCGCACTGGTCCCCGATGCCGCAGGCGCACCCACCGCGTCTGTCCCCACCGCCGTGTCCGATCTCGTGATCGTCACGTCCGTCGACCGGTAGTACCGCAGCGTCGTCGCCACCGACCCCCCATCCCCAGCGTTGCTCACCGTCGCCGACAACGTAAAACTCGCCCCCGTCTCGGGACTCGTGTCGCTCACCGTCGGCGTCCCCACCTCCAGGTCCGGGGACCCCTGTATCTGTGTAGCCGTCAGCAGTACCGTGATCTGCACGGCTATCGAGCAGTTGTTGGCCGTATCCGACTCCCCCGCCACCGTTTCCACGCAGGCCCCATAGTAGTACGGCCCGGGCGCCGAGGGCGCGACCAACTCCACCGACTGGCTGTCGTTCCCCGAAGCCGCAAGTCCTGCCACCGCGTCCGTCCCCACCGCCGTGTCCGATCTCGTGATCGTCCCGTCCGTCGACCGGTAGTACCGTAGCGTCGTCGCTGCCGATTCCCCGTCCCCAGCGTTGCTCACCGTCGCCGACAGCGTAAAACTCGCCCCCGTCTCGGGGCTCGTGTCGCTCACCGTCGGTGTCCCCACCTCCAGGTCCGGATGCTTCGGCGCTTCCACGTCCACTTTCACCGACCCCGAGCAGTTGTCTGTCGTGTCGGACTCGTCCGTCACCGTGTCCACACACGCCCCGTAGTAGTACGCTCCCGCCGTCGCTGGCGCCGTCAACGAAATCGACTCCGCACTGGTCCCCGAAGCCGCAAGCGCACCCACCGCGTCCGTCCCCACCGCCGTGTCCGATCTCGTGATCGTCACGTCCGTCGACCGGTAGTACCGCAGCGTCGTCGCCACCGATTCCCCGTCCCCAGCGTTGCTCACCGTAGCCGACAACGTAAAACTCGCCCCTGTCTCGGGGCTCGTGTCGCTCACCGTCGGTGTCCCCACCTCCAGGTCCGGATACTTCGGCGCCTCCACGTCCACCTTCACCGACCCCGAGCAGTTGTTCGTCGTGTCGGATTCGTCCGTCACCGCATCCACGCACGCCCCGTAGTAGTACGCTCCCGCCGTCGCCGGCGCCGTCAATGATATCGACTGCGCACTGGTCCCCGATACCCCAAGCGCACCCACCGCGTCTGTCCCCACCGCCGTGTCCGCTGTCGTGATTGTCCCGTCTATCGACCGGTAGTACCGCAGCGTCGTCGACGGCGCCTCGCCGTCACCCGTGTTGCTCACCTCCACCGACATCGTGAACGTCGCCCCGGGCTCCGCACCCGCGTCGTCCACCAACGGCGTCCCCACCTCGAGGTCCGGATACTTCGGCGCCTCCACATCCACCTTCACCGACGCCGAGCAGTTGTTCGTCGTGTCGGATTCGTCCGTCACCGTGTCCACGCACGCCCCGTAGTAGTACGGCCCCACCGTCGCCGGCGCCGTCAGTGATATCGACTGCGCACTGGTCCCCGATGCCGCAAGCGCACCCACCGCGTCCGTCCCCACCGCCGCGTCCGTTGTCGTGATTGTCCCGTCCATCGACCGGTAGTATCGTAGGGTCGTCGCCGCCGATTCTCCGTCACCAGCGTTGCTCACCGTCGCGGACAAGGTGAAACTCGCCCCTGCGGTCGGATTGTTGTCGCTCGCCGACGGTGACACCACCGTCAGGTCCAGACTGTCCTGTGGCGGCCGCGGTTCGATTATTATCTCGTCACCCGTGTTTCCGGGGGCCGCCTTGGAACCACCACCACCACCACAACTCGCTAGTCCGACGCCTATCATGACGAAAAGCGCCATTGATGCGATCACGTTCAGGCTGTGTGAACGAGTAGTCATCTGGACTGGTCTCCCATCTTTCGCCATTGCAGAGGTCAAGAACCCTTCAGGATGTGACGGTCACGGTGGCCCTCAGAGAGCGGGCTTCGTTCAGTGCAGCATTCAGCGGGAGTTGAATGGTCACGACGGTGCTGGACGTTCCTGCGCGGATCGTGACCGGGATGGGCTCGTCTATATAATCCACTCCCGGCACCGCAGGGTTGTCGCCTGTCCCGGGCGAGAGAGTTACAACCAGATCCAAATCGTGAGAGGTTACGGCAGAGAGGCTGACTTCGACGCTGATCTCGTCACCAGTGCTCGCGCTTTCCTGAAGAAACCGGACCGTGGTCTCGGGTGCGGGCTGTTCGCTCACGGTCTCACGTCGCGCCACCTGGATCACGCCAAGATTCTCCACCGGACTCCACGGGTCGATGGAAGATGGTGTCGCGCCGCCACCGACAACCCCCATGCCCTCCCACTGCGGCGGCTTGCCCTTGCCCCCCAATGGCATCGTGAAGGCCAGACGAAGCTCACGGGTATCGCTGTGTGACCCGAGCCCGTTCCACGCAACGCCGATGTTGAACCAAGGATGCGGACGCCAACCGACAGCCATCCGCCCTTTCGTTGACCAGCCGCCAAGACCGTCGTCGTCTTCCCACTGGCCGACTGCCGTGCTCATCGACAATGTGGTGGTGAGGTCCAATTTGAAACCAAGCTCGGCCCCGGCAAGTGCCCGCTCTTCGTACCCCATCTGACCAGGCTGCCAGCCTGTCGTGGGGACAAACACGTTGAGCGAACCTCGTCCCCACTTGCCGCCATAGTCGGCACCCGCTACAACCCGCGTGTGTTGGTACTCGCGACTCTGCTGGACAAAGGCCGACAAGCCAAGAACGCCGGGCATCGCACCCTCGTCGGAGAGCCCGAAGCGGCGAACGGCACCGACACGAAAGTCGTTTCGGGTAGACCCCAATTCGTCGGTCCAACGCGTCACGCCCTGTTGCAAGAAGAAGGCGCTCGACTCAGACAACGTGGTCGACCCACCAAACGGCAAGACGACGTCAAGCCCTCCACCGAGGCCCTTGCCGACGGGTGAGTAGCTCAGGTTGTTGACGATGCGGAAGTGCTTCCCGAACATGGCTCGGCCCCTCTCGGTGGCCAAGCGGGCCGCTGCATCCAACAGGAGATCATTGACGGACCAGCCTACCAAACACCGAGAGCCCCCGGATACGTCGTCGCTGAGAGTGGGTGCACACCTCTTCAATCCTGCCAGCAGCGAAACACCGGGCCGATCAAAAGCGGGCCATACCACAGGTTCGTCGGCTCCGGCATGCAAGGGTCCGAGGGCGAGGGCCATCGTCAGTGCCGTACCGAGCAGAATGCGCCAGATCACCGTGCCGTCCCCCACGCCCCCACAAGTCGTTTCGTCCTCGACATCGCCAAGGAAACGGTCAATGTCCCTGAAGCTATCCGAGCTAGCCATCATCGTTCTCCTTTCTTGCAACTCTTTCGAGTGGCCAACTCTTTCCACAAGCCGAGGTTCGGGGCGACCAGGACGTGTCACAAGGCCTGTTCACAAGACTTACACCGGACACTTGTTGTGCCCTGCCCACACCGTTCCTCCCAACTGAGGTTCCTCCGGTGCAGTCCAAGCAAGCGGCAAATTTCGGCGCCTCCGGTTGCCCGCAGCATCTACCACGAACGCGATGTTCTGGCAATAACGCGATGTTTATGCGACAACGCGATATGTTTCGCAATAACGCGAACAAAAGCACATATCAAAGATCGTTCCGCGGCAGCTTACTGCTGGGCCCATTGTCTGAAGAATGAGAGGCACTTCCGTGCAATAGGGCTTCTCCGACCCTTCGCCGTGAGCGCGCAACGAATCTGCCCAAGGGTAGACCCGGACGCCGAATCCCTGCATGTCGCAATCCCAGAACACCGCGTCATTGCCATCCACCGACGGACGGTCGATAATACGTTTGGAGAGGGTGAGGTACTGGGTTTCGTCACGTTGGAGAACCTCCTGGGTGCCGTTTTCTATGGGCCGAAGAGCAAGGGCGTACCGAAAGCAAGCGAGATGAAACCGAAGGACACTCATGCCATGTTTCGCTTCTCTCCCAATCCCAACAGCGCCCACCGAATTCACTGGCGCGAGTGGGGCGCGGACGCGTTCGAATACGCGCGCGAGCAGCAGAAACCGGTGATGCTCTACCTGGGCGCGTTCTGGTGCGGCATCTGCCAGCGCATGGACGAGACCACATTCTCCAACACCGAGATCATCGCGCTCCTGAACGCCTACTTCGTGCCGGTGCGGGTGGAAGACGCCCAGAGGCCGGACATCGACGTGCGCTACAACCGCAACGGCTGGCCCACCATCGTGTTCATCAGCGCCGGCGGCGACTACCTGGCGGCGGTCAACTACCTGGCGCCCGGCGATTTCAGTGACGTGCTGGTGCGGGTTCACGTGGGTTACCAGGACAGCGTGTCCGCCGCGGCGCCGGAGCCGCCTCCGCCGCCCCGGGAAATTCCACACTCCGGACAGTATCAGGACCGGGCGGCCGCGGGCGCGCCGGATCCGCCGCTTCCCGTCCCACGGCCGGATGCTCCCTCCGTGCAGCCGGACGCGGCAGACGACATCGCCGAGACCATCTGGAACCTCGCCGATCCCGAGCACGGCGGCTACGAAACGGAACGCAAGTTCCCCCACTGCGCGGCCAACGAATTCCTGTTGCAGCGTTACGAAGCCACCGGCGACGCGCGCTACCTCAACCACGTCCGGCTCACCCTCTACACGATGCACCAGAGCAAGACCCATGATCCGGAGGGCGGCTTCTTCCGCTACTCGTCGAAGCGGGACTGGAGCGAGCCCCACCACGAGAAGCTTCTGTCCGACCATGCCGGCTTGCTGGGCAACGTCCTGCACGTGTTCGAGCTGACCGGCGAATCCTTTTTCAGGGAGCTCGCCGAGGAGCTCCTGGACTACCTGGACCGAGGGTTCCGCGACCCGGCCCAGCCGTTCTTTCACGGCTGCCGCGACTACATCCGCATCACGCCCGGCCGGGACACGCCTCCGGGTTCCGTACTGCACAAGAACAGGGGCATGTTCTCCATCACCGACCCCTGGATGTACACCGACGCCAATGCACGGACCGTGTCCGCCCTCCTTCGGGCCGCCAGGGTGCTGGGCCGCAAGGACTGCGCGGGACACGCCCTGGAGACGCTCCGGTTCCTGCTGGAGCGGTGCTGGGACGGCTCCAGCGGCATGGCCCACTACTTTGACGACGCGCCCCGGCTGCGAGGACTCCTCACCGACCAGGCCCTGGCGGGATGCGCCCTGGCGGAAGGATTCGAGGCCACGCGCGAACCGGTCTTCCTGGAGCGCGCGGAGGTTCTGGCGGGATTCATCCGGACGAACCTGGAGAATCCGGCGGGGGGCTTCCTGGACATCGCGGACAAAGGTCCCGCCTATCTGGGCTATCCCCTGACCCTCATCACCGAGAACGGCGCCGCGGCGCGCTTCTTCCTGAAGCTCTACGGGCTGACGGACAAACCGGAATACCGCGACGCCGCCCAGTGGGCGCTCAAGTGCTTTGCCGGAGACTTCACGGACTACGGGGTCCACGCGGCGGAGTATGGCGCCGCACTGGCCGACTACGCGGGCACCGGACGCGCCGGTCCATGAGGCGCGCGCGCCGCGGCCCTCGGCTCTGCCGTTTTGAATGTGCCCGCGGCACCTCTCCCGCCGCGTTGTCGCTTTGCCATTGCCTTCGGAATGTGAAATCATGTGGCCGGCTTTGGAGGATGGAGGTCACCGCGTGAATCTGACACTGGCGTACCACCCTGTGCGGGAACTTCGTTTCGGCGCTTCGACCCGACTCGATGGCTCTACGCTCGACATCGACACGGATGAGCTTCGCGGGCTTCTGCTCGACGACGAGGCGCTGGACAGCGTCACCTTCGAGTTGATCGCTCCGGGTGAGGCCTGCCGGGCGGGACCGGTGTTCGACATCATCGAGCCCAGGGCCAAGGCGTCCGGATCCAGTCCCGACTTCCCCGGCATCCTCGGACCCCCGCTGACCGCGGGCATGGGCACCACCCACGTCCTCACGGGAATGGCGGTGACGGTCCTCGACGCGCAAGCCGTCGGCGGGTCCAGAGGTGCCATCGGCAGGATCCTGGAGATGACGGGACCGCCGGCGGAAAGATCGTGGTACTCGAAGCTGCGCCATCTGATCGTCATCCCCCACACGGCGCCGGACAGGGACAGCCACGTGGCCCAAAGAGCGAAACGGGTGGCCGGACTCAAGGCCGCCGTGTATCTGGCGCAGGCCGCGGCCGCTCACGCATCCGAACAACGCCAAACCTTCGAGCCCGTCAGTCCCGCACCGCCGGGCCGCGAGGGGCTGCCGAGGGTGGCCTACGTGGGGCAGATCTTCTCCCGCCAGCGGTCGGCGGAGCTGGACGAGCCGGTGCTCTACGGGCTGAATACCACCGGCATGCTGCCGGTCCTGCTGCATCCGGACGAATGGCTGGACGGCGCGCTGGTGACGTCCTATTACACCTCCATGGGCGGCGCCGAGACCTACGGCTATCAGAATCATCCCATCGTCACCGAGCTTTACCGAAGACATCACGCCGGCGAGCTGAACTTCGTCGGCACGGTGGCAACCATTGCCGGGGCCGACAACTCCGACCGGGACCGGAACTGCCGCGCCGCCGCCGGCATGGTCAAATGGGCCTTGAACGCCGATGCCGCCGTGCTCACCAAATACGGCGGGGGTGTGCCTCACGCCGACATGGCGGAGACCGCGCGACTGCTGGAGTCCGAGGGCATCCGCACCTCGGTCATGGTGTCGGACGTGTCGCGGGACCGGCGGGTGGAGTCGGCGCTGCTTTTCAACTTCCCGGAGGTCAACGCCATCGTTTACGGCGGGGGCAACGACACCCGGTGGCAGGTATCGCCGGTGGACCGGGTGATTGCCGGAAGTCCGGCCATGAGTGAAGCTCTTGCCGGAGTCCGAGAGCTGACCGCTCTCAACGTGATGGGTGTCACCAATCAGCAAGGTTCGTCGCGACTGCGGGCCGTGGTTTATTAGGAGCCTGCCGGTGAAGTCCTGTGCAGAATGACGAAGAATTGTTCGTGACTCCTGGATTCCTGCCCCGCGTCAAGTACGGGGCAGGCGTTTCGCCGGAATGACGGGGAGTGACGTACTGCTTGTTTCCGGGCTGACGGGCGATGCAAATCTCGAAAAAGGGGGGTCGAAAGCCATGAGGATCGTTCATTACCTCAATCAGTTCTTTGGCGGGATCGGTAGCGAGGAGCAGGCGGGGAGCCGGCTTCGGGACGTCGACACCGCTGTCGGTCCGGGTCGCCTGCTCGAGCAGACCTTGGGAGACGGGGCCAACGTCGTCAAGACCCTGATCTGCGGCGACAACTACGCCGTGGAGCACCAGGATGAGTTGGTGGCCGCGGTCGTGGAGCACGTCCGCGGCTCCGGGGCAGACCTGTTCGTGGCCGGCCCGTGCTTCGATGCCGGCCGCTACGGCTTGGCCGCCGGCGCCCTGTGCACCGCGGTGCAAACCGAGCTCGGCATCCCCTCCCTTACGGCCATGCACGAGGAGAACCCGGGGGTGGACCTCTACCGGGAGGGACTCTACATCATCGACTCCGGGCGGAACGCGGCAAAGATGAAGGAGGTCATCCAGCAGATGGCGCGGCTCGCGAAGAAGGTGATGGCCGGAGAGGCCATCGGCCTGCCGCAGGAAGAGGGTTACCTGACCCGGGGGCTGATACGGGACGAATTCGTCGATAAATCTTCGGCCGAGCGGCTGGTGGACATGGTCCTGGCCAAGGTCCAGGAACAGCCGTTCGACACCGAGATGCCCGTCACCTCCTTCCCGCCCGTGGCCAAGCCCAGGGGCGTGGACGACCTGTCCAAGGCCACCGTGATGCTCATCACCGACGGCGGACTGGTTCCCAAGGGCAATCCCGACAACATCGAGGGGATGGCGGCCACCCGGTGGGGCGCGTACGACATCTCCGGCACCGACGACCTCGTGGGCGAGGACTACGAGATCTCCCACGGCGGTTACGATCCCCGCTTCGTTCAGGCCGACCCGGACCGCCTGGTGCCTCTCGACGCCTTGAGGCAACTGGAGAAGGAAGGCGCGGTGGGCAAGATCCACGGGGAGTTCCTCTCCACCTCCGGCCTGTCCAACCCGCTTTCCAATACCCGCCGGCTGGGCCGGGAGATGGCGGAGAAGGTCAAGCGCGAAGGGGTCGACGCCGTCATCCTCACCTCCACGTGAGGCACCAGCACTCGCAGCGGCGCTGCGATCACCACCGAGCTCGAAAAGGCCGGCGTCCCGGTCGTGCAGATGACCTCCGCCCTCCCCATCGCCAAGATGGTGGGCTCCAACCGCGTCGTGCTGGGGCACGGCATCGTCCACGTGACCGGAGACGCAAGCCTCCCCGCGGACGAAGAAAAGGCGCTGCGGCGGAGGCTGGTTCAGGAGGCGCTGGATTCGCTGAGGGCGGAAGGCGCCCCAGAGTAAGCACATATCGGCTGTGCAATCTCCATCTTGCATCGTTGACCATTTGATCGATTAATCCCGCACCACCGGTCCATTCACCGTTCGCCCTGAGCGTAGCAAAGCGAAGTCGAAGGGCGCTGACTCGGGTTTGCACGGGAACGAGATTCTTTCAGGGAAGGTGAACAACCCATGTTGAAACATCTTGAGGTGAACAACTTCAAGGCATGGCGCAGGCTCGATATCCATCTCGGAAAGGTTACCGGCCTGTTCGGTGCGAACAGTTCCGGCAAGAGCAGCGTGCTTCAGTTCCTGCTGATGCTGAAGCAGACCAAGGATGCGACAGACCGTGGTCTCGTGTTGGACTTCGGGGGACCGAACCAACTGGTGAATCTGGGAACTTACGAATCCATTGTACATCGAGGCGACCAGAAAGCGGACATCGACTGGACGCTGGATTGGAAGCTCCCGGAGCCTCTCAAGGTCTACGACCCGAGTGGGCGTCGCAAGGACGTACTCTTCACGGGAAACAGTCTGCAAGAGAGCTCTCGGGTAGGATTGAAGGGTTCACATCTGTCGGCGCGCCATGTGAAATACAGGTTTGCCGATTCCGTTTTCGCCATCGAGCCGAAGACGGAGAACTCCAGTGAGTTCGAGCTCAGGTCAGACGGTCCCCAATCGCTGAGATTCATTCGGAATCCAGGACGAGGCTGGGCATTGCCCGGGCCGGTCAAAACCCACCTTTTCCCCGACCAAGCTCGTACCTACTATCAAAACACCAGCTTTCTGAGCGACTTCGAAGCCGAGTACGAAGCTCTGATGGACAGGATATTCTATCTTGGCCCTCTCCGAGAGCATCCGCAGCGCGAGTACCGCTGGTCGGGGGCCAGGCCCGCTGACGTGGGGCCAAGCGGAGAACACACCGTCGATGCCATCTTGGCAGCTACCGCGCAAGACGAAATGCGGAATTTGGCGCCGCGCAAGCGATACATGAAATTTCAGGAAATGATCGCCCATTGGTTAAGCGAACTGGGCATGATTCATTCGTTCCAGATCAAGGAAATCGGGTCTGGGACAAACCTCTACCAATCCTGCGTGCAAACGGATCAAAATAGCCCTGAGACGATGTTGACGGACGTCGGTTTTGGCGTCTCCCAGGTGCTGCCAGTCCTGGTGCTCCTCTACTATGTGCCGGAGGGCTCCATCGTGCTGATGGAACAACCCGAGATTCACCTGCATCCATCCGTCCAAAGCGAACTGGCGGACGTGATGCTCGCTGTCGCCCAGCATCGTCAAGTGCAGATCATTGTGGAAAGCCACAGCGAGCATTTACTGCGGCGCTTTCAGCGACGTGCGGCCGAAGAAAGCGTGTCGTCGTCGGATTTGAAGCTCTATTTCGTTCGGACAAACGGTGGTGCAGCCGAATTGAATGACCTCAAGCTCAATGAGTGGGGTGAGATAGAGAACTGGCCGGACAAATTCTTTGGAGATGAAATGGGCGAGATTGCCGCGATCAGCAAAAGGTCCCTGGAACGACGGATCAAGGCCTCGTGATGACGCCCTATGTTGTAGACACCAACATTGCCATCGCGGCGAACGGAAAGAGCACACACGCGGACCTCCAATGCCAACTGGCGTGTGTAGAAAAACTGGAGGACGTTTGCGGTCAGCAAGTTGTTGCAGTTGACGACGGCGGTCTCATATTCGACGAATACAAAGGAAGCCTACACTTTGCAGGCGCCCCGGGAGTGGGCGACAACTTCTTCAAGCATGTTTTCGATCATGGGTACGACAAAAGCCGCGTGCGTCGAGTTTCGATTACGCCAAGCAGCGATGATCGCCGCGGCTTCGAGGAACTGCCGGAAAATGATCTGGATAAATCCGATCGCAATTTTCTTGCCACAGCGCTGGTCGCGGGGGCCGCTATCCTCAACGCAACAGACAGCGACTGGAGTGAGCAGGAAGCGCTGACGAAGCACTTGGAGGTGACGGTACGGCAGCTTTGTCCACAGCATGCCTCAAAAATCGGCAGTTCGTAGATGATTGTCGTTTCAACGACAAGTCGCATGCTCAAGTATCCGAAAACCCCCTATTGGCCGCAGTCGCCAGCGCGGGCCGCGGGCGACGAAACCCTTGCCGAACCAACTCGGTTCGCCGGCTCGCCGGTGGTCGTCACAGAAAAGCTCGACGGCGGCAACACGCTCCTGCACATGGGCGAGGTGTACGGACGTAGCGTTTCCGCGCCATCGATCGGGAAATGGATGGCCATGGTCAGAAAGCACCATGCGTGGAAGGTGTTGGAGCCGGACATCTTTCTCTACGGCGAAGACATCTACGGCGTACACAGCATTGAGTACGACCCCGTGCCGGAGAACGAGACATTCTATGCCTTTGCGCTTCGTTTCGCGGACGGGTCGTTCTCCTCGTTCCAGGCACTAGTGAAATACGCCCGGGAACAAGGGATCCCGGTGGTTCCAGTGCTGTACGAGGGTGTGTTCCGGTCAGTGGACGAGATCCAGGATTTCGTGAGGCATGCCCACATGGAGCCATCCGCACTTGGCGGCGCAAGAGAAGGCGTGGTCATACGGCTGGCACGGGAATTTCCGGACGGCGACTTCCACCTCAACGTTTGCAAGAGCGTTCGCGAGGGCCATGTCCAGTCCGATGAACACTGGTCGAAGGGTTGGAGGGCCTGCCGCATTGCGCAAGCGTAGCCAGCGGGATGGCGGTGACGATCCATGGCGAACACGCCCCCACGGCCACTTCACGGCATAGCACGCATCAGCCGCCAGCCGGTTCAAGACGCGCGATTATACCGTCCCGTTCGTCGCTCAGGAGATAGACGTACCCGTCCGCCCCGACCCGCACATCCCGGATCCGGCCGATAACCCCTTTGAGTATCCGCTCTTCGCGCACGACTCGCTCTCCATCGAGTGCGAGCCGCACCAGAAGTTGGAACTTCAGTGCGCCCACCAGCAGGTTGCCGCGCCAGCCGGGGAACCGGTCCCCGTCATAGAATGCCATGCCCGAGGGCGCGATGGACGGTGTCCACTGGTGCAGCGGCTGGGCCATACCTGCCTTGCGGGTCCCTTCGCCGATCCGCGTGCCGGTACCGTAGTTCCTGCCGTAGGTGATCACCGGCCAGCCATAGTTCACGCTGGCGCGGATGACGTTGACCTCGTCACCACCCTGGGGGCCGTGCTCATGGGTCCAGAGCTCGCCGGTCCACGGGTTCATCGCCGCTCCCTGCACGTTGCGGTTACCAAGGGTATAGATCTCGGGTCTCGCGCCGGCCACCGACCGGTAGGGATTGTCCCTTGGTATGCCGCCGTCCTCGGTGAGGCGAATGATGGAGCCGGCGTGGTCGCCGGGGTCCTGCGCCCGCGGTCCGTCGCCCCGGTCTCCCAGGGTGAGGAAGACCTGCCCGTTGCCATCGAACACCACGCGCCCGCCGAAGTGACGGCCTCCCCACGACTTCGGCAACGCCCGGAACAGGATCTCCACTCCGGTAAGGCGGTGGCCGTCGAGCCGGCCCCGGGCCAGCTCGGTGCCGTAGCCGCCTGTGCCCTTGCCGGCATAGGCGAAGTAAACGAGGCGGTTCTGCGAGAACCGTGGATGCAGCGCCACATCGTGCAGCCCGCCCTGCCGCCTCGCCGACAGGCTTTCGGGAAGGCCGGAGATGGGAGTGGGATCCAGCGTGCCGTCGGCCGCAACGTAACGGAGCCGGCCAGACCGTTCGGTGACAAGCATCCGCCCGTCGGGGAGAAATGCGAGCGACCACGGGTGCTCAAGCCCACGGGTCAGGATACGGACGCGCACGGCGTGGCGGTCGGTCTGTTCGATCGTGTCGGCCGTCACGGTTCCCGACCAGGCTAGGGCCAGGACGACGGCAACGGAGGCGAGGCAGAGCGGCAACCGCCAATAACGAAGCCACCCGCAGGTCAATTCCGAACCGATCATTAGACATCACCTCTGTGGGTCCATTGTCCGCGATCACGTCAAGCGAAATATTCGCACACTTCCAACGTACATCTTTACGGACGATGCACAACGAACCCGCTCGCCGATATTCGCGGGGCGCCCGTGACACATCTCGGCCGCCCCTTATAAACTATGCAAATCTAATATTGTGAGGTATATTTACATGGATGCTTGATCGCCAAATAAAGCTGGCATTGAACCGGCTACTGGATACGAACCCGGCCGTTGTCCTGATCGGACCACGCCAAGTCGGCAAGACGACTCTCGCGCGGCAGGTCGCACGCGAGCGACACGCCATCTATCTGGACCTGGAGCGGCCAAGTGACTTGGCGAAGGTCACCGACATCGAAAGCTACTGTGAAGAAACCGCCAACCACCTGCTCATTCTCGATGAGATACACCGTGCACCGGGCTTGTTCGCCCCACTGCGCAGCATCATCGACGAACGCCGGCAGGCTGGTAAGAGGACCGGGCTGTTCCTGTTGCTCGGCTCCGCCTCCATAGACCTGCTGAAACAGTCGAGCGAGACCCTAGCGGGCCGCGTCGCCCACTGTGAACTACATCCTCTCAACGCCAGAGAAGTGCCCGCGGACGAACTTCGCCGGCTCTGGTGCCGAGGCGGGCTCCCAGAGAGTTATCTCGCCGCAAGCGACCAGGAGAGTCTAGAGTGGCGCCTGAACTTCATCCGGACCTACCTCGAACGTGATATCCCGCAGTTTGGGCCGCGTATACCGGCTGAGACGCTACGCCGATTCTGGACCATGCTGGCCCACAATCAGGGGCAGACCCACAACGCGGCGGCGCTGGCGCGTGGGTTGGAGGTTAACGGTGTCACCATCGCGCGGTATCTCGATCTGATGGTCGATCTCCTGTTGGTACGCCGACTACCGCAGTGGACCAGCAACCTGGGAAGACGTCTTGTCAAGGCGCCGAAAGTTTATGTCAGAGACAGCGGCGTCTGCCATGCGTTGTTGGGCATCGAGACCATGGATGAACTATTAGGGCATCCCGTCATCGGCGGCAGTTGGGAAGGCTACGTGATCGAAAACATCATCAGCACACTGCCGAGACGAGCCTCTTACGGCTACTACCGGACATCGGGCGGCGCCGAGGTAGACTTGGTCATCGATGTCGGCGCGGGCGCAATCTGGGCGATAGAGGTCAAGCGCAGTGCGGCTCCAACCGTCTCCAAAGGATTCCACAGCGCGTGCGAGGACCTGCAACCGGCCAGAAAGTTCATCCTTCATGCCGGCAAGGATAGCTTTCCACTGGCGAAGGAGATCCAGGCCATCACGCTGCCTTCCATGGTTGATCTGTTAGCGCAATCGTCCCCTGGCTGAGTTTGGAGAGTTCGAGTTGTGACTCATTCTCTGATACCTCACGAGGCTTCCCTTGCTTACCCTTCCTGCTTAAACGTCCCGCACCATGATTCAAAAAGGCATCTCTCTTCCTCTCTAACTTTGTGGGAAGTTCACGATCCAGTTGGGGTATCCTCCTGACTTGTCTTGGCTAAAGTACCGGATAACGTGAAACGCCCTCATGTAGGCGGGGGCCTTCCATCTGACTCCGGCTTCATAGACTCGTCCCCATATCCAGATACTCTGCTCTTCGGTGACGTTGGACTGCCTTTTTTCTCCCCTCATGTGAATGATGTCGTCTCGCAACTTCTGGAGTTCCTTGTAGTCCCGCCAAGCGTTGTCCCTACCGTTTCTGTCTATTGGAGGCACCTGATATTTCTCTGGAAGGACTTGTTGTAGCTTATCTTCGAGAGCCATCCTCCTAAAGTCTTCGTATCGCAGCAGCATCGTGATCGTCTTGCCTTTTTCGGGTATGTATATGTCGTCTTCCGGCTGGACTACTTCATTTACGAAGGCCTCGATCGCCGTGTAGGCCATGATGACGGATTTCATATCCTCTTCCAGCATGTCAAATGTGATATCCGATACCTCAAGTTCATCAAGGCCGTTCGTGCCAGCCGTTAGACGTTCTTGATCCAGCCGTCTAGCTCTCTCGTAGTCTTTCCTCGCGGCGTTCAGTATCAGCGCCGACGCATTAGGCACTGGGAAATTGACGGTTTCCTTTCCCTGTTCAGGGTACTTGAACCTTTGGCTGTCTTTGCCGCCGGTCCTTTCCCGGCTCGATGTCCATGCTGTAGACCCGCCCGGAATCCACCCGTCAGCGCTATAGTAATCCTGTGTAGTCGAGAAGGTCTTGTCTATACGCCAGAACTTGTTTCTTATTTCTTCAAGAGTATACCTCGGTTTGGTTCCCATCAGGATTACAATCTGGCTGTGTCTGTCGTCCACTCCTTGCTCCTTGCGTCACCGGCCATCGGCGTCATAAATCTCATCCCTACTCCACGATGTCCCGCTACGAGACTCGGCTTTCACTAGGTCGAGCGGCCGAGCGGCCTGGTATGTCACGGTCATCGTAGCACCGCCACCAAGGATAGCGTGTAAACGGCCCGTTAAAGATTCAAAGTGGCGACGCGTCCGACATTTCACGGAATTGATTGCGGCTGCCGCTAACGCTCTGATGTTCATGTCCCTCATATCAAGAGTGTAACGAGACCCTCCGGTACGACAAGCACCGCGCGGTTGAGTGTCCACGTCCGCACAATCGGTTTCCGAAATGCTCAGATGGCAGCAACACTCTCGGAGTTCATCGAGCAACGACGCAACGCCATATCGCCGGTCGATCCTGGTCACGGACCTTCAGTTCGCCGCAACGCCGGCGACAGCAGTCAGCCTAACAACGGGCCGTCCCTCTAGTCCATTTCGGGTGGGAAGTGCTTCAGGAACAGGTCCGCTAGGTCATCGCCGTCGATCAGGCGTACCTGCCGATTCGGACGAGCCATATTGTGCCTAGCTAGTGCGGCCTTAGCATCGTCGCTACCGCGTCCCGTCGTAAGCAGAACACCGTAGTCAAGAGCATTGCCCTCCCAACCTTCAAGCAGTTGGTCCAATTTTTGCCCCAAAGCTGGTTCCTCGACTACACCCTCGTAAGAAAACACCTGAACACCGATCCGGAACTCCCTGGGCAAGAGAGGGTTCGTTAACGTTACAACGATATCCGAGCCAGCTTCAGCGGGACCTTCTTGTACTTCTACAGTGTAACCCATCCGGTCAAACAGATGGACACAAAACTGCCTCGATAGATCGGCTCTGGTGAACTCCCTACGGACCGCATCGGGGACGTGCCTCCGAAGCTCGTTGTGTATCCTTCGCATTTGTACCCGCGTGGAGCCATCTTGCTGGTGTCCTGCGTTGGGGAGATCCTCCATGAACACCAAAAACGGTGTGTCATCACGTATCTGATAGAACCGTCCTTGAAGGCCGAGTCGTTGGCGGAGTTGAGACGGGACTATATCGTCGTACATGTCAACAGGTTCCGGCGTCACGGGCACACAATGCCTGTATGACCGAAAATCCCCGCCTATACCGTCGTTCGTCGAAGAGTAAGCGTACTCGCCTTCAACCCGTACCACGCAGAACCATCGTCGGGCTGGCTGATGAGGATAGATGAGATAGTCCTCCAAGTTAACCCTCATAAGAAAGCCCAAGCACCGCTCGCTTCTTAGTTCGTTTTCATCTAGGGGCTCCCCTAACTCCTTCTTACGCTGGACTAAGCGCAGGTCTTGATTGTCCCCGGAAGACCAACCTATCCGCGCGCGACCAGCTTGGAGCTCATGGAAGATACCCGGTATTGGTTGTCCGTAGTCGTCGATTGTTTTCACGACAAACACTGCCATCTGTTGCACCTCTCGTCGCAAGCCTTACGCAAATAACCCGACGCTGCCGCTTTCTCGGAACGACACTCGCGAGTGGCACGAGCCTTGCACCACTCGTCAACCTTCGCTGCCGATCATCCTCACGGCATGACCATGCCGCCGTTGACGTGGAGGGTGGCGCCGGTGACGTAGTCGCTCTCGTCGCCGGCGAGGAAGAAGATGCCGTCGGCGATCTCCTCGGGCATGGCGGCGCGCCCCATGGGTAGGGCGCCTGAAAGCGCGGCCCACTCATCCGCGTCGTACCTGCCCCGTACCCGCTCGGTTCCGGTGAGTCCGGGGGCGATGGTGTTGACGCGGATACCGTGGGGCGCGAGCTCCGTGGCCAGGGACTTGGAGAAGGCGATGATGGCGGCCTTGGAGGCGGCATAGTGGGTCCGCTCCGCGCCGCCCGTGACGCCGAAGTTGGAGGCGGTGTTGATGATGGTCCCCTGCCCCGCCTGCTTCATGGGGGCGATGACCGCCTGGGCGCACAGGAAGGTGGTCTTGAGGTTGAGGTCGAGGCACTCTTTCCATTGGGCCGGGGTGACGTCCTGGATCGCACCCTTGTGGAACGTGCCCCCGGCAAGATTCACGAGGACGTCGATGCGGCCGCAGGCGGACAGGATGCGCTCGAAGGCAGCGGTCACCTCCGGCTTCCTGGTCAGGTCCGTCTGGATGAAGCGGCCCTCCACCTGTTTGCCTTCGAGCAGGGACAAGGTCGCCGCCCCTGCCTCCGCGTCGCGGTCCAGAAGCACGGGCGCGTAGCCCTCTTCACTGAAGCGCAGCACCGCGGCGCGACCGATGCCGCTGGCGCCGCCGGTCACGACCACCACCTTGGATTCCATCACGATTCCTTCGTTCTCGATTGCATGCGGGGACCGCGCCATACCGCGGCCCTACACCATGATCGCTCCGCCGTTGACCACCAGGGTCTGCCCGGTGACGAACCGGGCCCGGTCGCTGGCGAGGAAGACCGCCGCCTTGGCCATGTCCCGGGGCTGCCCGATGCGCCCCAGCGGGATTCTGGCCGCGCTGGCATAAAGCTCCTCTTCGGTTCTGTGACCTCGCGGCTGCGCGGTGTCCGACACTCCCGGACAGATGCAGTTCACGGCGATGCCCGCGGGCGCCAGCTCCAGGGCCAGGCTCTTGGTAAAGCCGATGATGCCGCCCTTGGTGGCCGCGTAGTGGGCGCCGTTTCCGGCCCCCTGAAGGCCCCGGCCGGAGGTGATGCTGATAATGCGGCCGCTTCGCTGTTGCAGCATCCGCGGCGTCACCGCCCGGCTGCACAGGAACGTCCCGAACAGGTTGGTTCCGATGACCCGCTCCCATTCACTCTCGGCCATGTCCTCAACCGTGCTCGTGGGGTAAATGCCGGCATTGTTGACCAGGATATCGACCTTGCCGAAACGGTCGAGGCAGGCCCGCACCATGGCGTCGACGGACCCTTCCTGGGACACGTCCGTGGAATAGCCGAGGGCCGTGCCGCCGCCCTCCTCAATTTTCCGTTGGACGGCCTTGGCATTGTCCTCCCGCAGTTCCGCCACCACCACGTCGGCGCCCTCTTCGGCCATGGCTACGGCGATGGCTTCGCCGATTCCCTGGCCGCCTCCGGTCACGATGGCCGTCCGCCCTTCGAGTCTACGCATAGGAATGCTATTTAGAACCTTCGCCCTGCGTTGGCAAGACAGTCTGCGGAATTGCCCCGCCCCAACCCCTCCTGGATTCCCGCCTTCGCGGGAATGACGGAAGGGCACGCGGGATGACGGAAACGCGCGGACATGACGGAAGGGTGCGGACATGACAGAAGGGCGCGTGGTGACGGAGAGGGGCGGGCATGACCGAGGGGTGGGGAGGCGGAACGTGATGGATGGCATTGAGCGATAGGAGACGTTTCATCCGAGGAGAAACAGGGAGAAATGAACACGGCAGTCCCACTCGACATCCGCAACGTCTCGTACTCGGCGTCGCAGCACACGATTCTCGACTCCATCGATTGGACCGTCGGAGAGGGCGAGCACTGGGTGATCCTGGGACCCAACGGCTCGGGCAAGACCACGTTGCTGAAGATGGCCTGCGGCTATCTGTGGCCCAACCAGGGCGGTGTCATCTACCGTAACGGCAGCCGGCGGGTAGACCTCCGGGAACTGCGCAAGGGCATTGGCTGGGTCACCGCGTCGTTGACGTCTCAGATCCCCGGCCGGGAAAGGGCGTTGCGGACGGTGGTATCGGGAAAGTTCGCGCAGATCGGCCTGCTCGAGATGTCCACGGTCCGTCCCGGCGAGGAGGACTACGCCCGGGCCGAGGCGATCATGGAGCGCATGGGCTGCCGCCGCCTGAAGGATCAGGCGTTCGGCACGCTGTCACAGGGAGAGCAGCAGAAAGTCCTGATCAGCCGGGCGCTGATGACCCGTCCCTATCTGATGTTCCTCGACGAGCCGTGCGCCGGTCTGGATCCGGGCGCCAGGGAAGGCCTGCTGGCGGCCCTTCAGGAACTGGGGCGCACCAGCGACGCCACCGCGCTGGTCTATGTCACGCATCACATCGAGGAGATCCTGCCCGCCTTCGAGAAGATCCTGGTCCTCAAGGGCGGCCGGGTCTTCCGGTCGGGCGACACGGCCAAGGTCATCACTGAGACTTTGCTGCAGGAACTCTACGACACCCCGCTCGCCCTGAGGCGAAGCAACGACCGGTACTGGACGGTGGGGGCCTGAATAGCGTCATTGACACGAGAATGGTGGAAATGCCCGAGCCGTCATTCCCGCGAAAGCGGGAATCCAGGATGGGTGGGGCGGGCAAGCACGGCTGTTACACCACCACCGCCCCTGGATTCCCGCTTTCGCGGGAATGACGGAAAGCAGGCGGGGATGACGGTTCGGGGGCTCGATGCCATTTCGCACCCATGACGACCCGCGCTCTGGCGGGCTGTTTTCATGGCAGTGCCAGAGAGGAGGAGAGAGCTTGAAGGTTGTAACGTGGAATCTGAACTCGATCCGTGCGCGGGAGGAGCGCTTGTTGAATTGGCTGTCGCGCCAAAGCCCCGACGTCGTCTGTCTGCAGGAGACCAAGGTCACCGACGAGCAGTTCCCGTACGAAGCCGTGAAAGAGCGGGGCTATCACGCCGCGGTGCACGGCCAGAAAACCTACAACGGGGTGGCGATCCTGTCGCGGGAGCCCATCGAGGACATACGGGTGGGGTTCGGCGACGGCGTGGACGATCCGCAGGCGCGCTGCATCTGCGGCATGGTCCAGGGTATTCGATTCGTATCGGTCTACGTTCCCAACGGGGACAAGGTCGAGTCGGACAAGTACGTCTACAAGCGGGAATGGCTGGACCGGCTGCGGGCGTATCTGGAAAAAACCCGAGTCCCGGAGACGCCGCTCCTGATCTCGGGTGACTTCAACATTGTGCCGGACGCGGCGGACGCGGCGGATCCGGACGCGTGGCGGGGCAGCGTGCTGTTCAATCCCGACATGACCGGCGTGATCACGCGGCTGCTGGACTGGGGCCTCCAGGATGTGGTCCGGAAGCACAATCCGGAGCCGGGGCTCTATTCGTGGTGGGACTACCGGCAGCTCGGGTTTCCACGCAACCAGGGGCTGCGCATCGACCACATCCTGGCCACGCCGGATCTGGCTTTGCGCACGACGTCCGCCTGCGTCGACAGAGATGAACGGAAAGGCTCGAAGCCGTCGGATCACGCGCCGGTGATGGTGGAGTTGGATTGGCCGTAGGGCTCGTCCGTTACGGTGCGATCTCGGAAGTTGTCTGAAGAAAGCTGATCTGACCGACCAAGCCTGGGAGCCTGTAGGGGCGACCGGCCGGTCGCCCCTACAACGTTTGCAGTAAAGACTCCTGACGAGGGCAGGACGCCCTCGCCCCCAGGAACCCGAGCAAATTAACCGGATTACTACTTACGCGGCACCGCTGCCCAGGCCTCGATCTCGATGAGCATGTCCTGCAGATCGATGCCGACGCCGCGCAGCAAGGTGGCGGGACGGGGGTGGGCCCGCAGATCGGGCTCGTGTTCCTCGAAGAACGCGTACATCTCGTCGCGCATGTCGAAGACGTCCTCCCTCCGCGCGAGGAAGTAGCGGATCATGACGATGTGCTTCAGTTCACCGCCCATCATCTCGAGATTGTCCTTGATATCCTGCCACGTCTGACGGGTCTGCTCCTTGATGCCGCCGACGACCTTGCCGCGGCCCGCCCGCTCCTCGTTGGGTTCCCGGTTGGGCGCGTCCTCGAACGGATCCCGTCCGGTGGAGCCGGACAGGAACAGGATGTCCACGTCGCCGCTGGTGCGGAACCCGGTGGCCCAGTTCATCCTCTCCTTGTGATAGTGCGGCCACAGCGTCCCCCATTCGTATTCGGTCTTCTCCGCTTCCTGCCGTTTGACCGCTTCATCGTTCGTTGCCATTGTGCATCGCCTCCTTGTGGTTTGAGTTGATACTTGAGAATTCGCGAATCCGGGGTGGGGTGGAGCCCCTATCCCAGGCCAACGAAGGGTATGGTTTTGCCCTCGGTCCGCTCGATATAGCGCACGAACCGGTACTTGTACTCCGCCAGATCGACGGTGGGGCGCGGGATCTCGCGGTGCCAGAGGCTCTCTTCGACCTTGCACACCACGTAGTGGAGACCCTCTCCGGTCACACCCGGCAGGCCGTGCTCCTTGAAGCCATCGAGGTCGTCCACGGTGACGGCGTTTTCGATCCCCGAGGCCCGGGCGATGGCGGCAAGGTCGGTCTTGCCGGCCGTTGCCGTAGGCTCGCTCATGGTGCTGCCGCTGTAGACCTCGTTGTCGAACACGAACACCGTCAGGTTGGACAGGTTGAGATTGCCCAGGGTCGGAAGATTGAACAGCGACAGCAGGACGCTGCCGTCCGATTCCAGCACGATGACGCGGCGGTGGGGCAGCGCCAGCGCCAGTCCCATGCCCACGCCGGTGGCGCAACCCATCATTCCCACCAGCAGGTTGCCTTCGTGTTTCGACAGGTGGAACCATTCGATGCGCTGCCCGCTCTGGGAGCTGAGCACCAGTTGATCGGTCATCAACGGCGCGATGATCTCAAGACAGTCGCGCCGGATCATCGGGCGAACTCCCCGGAGAAGATCAAGGCGGCCGGCGCCCGCATGGAGTCGCTGACCCGTTGGGCATCCTTGATGTGCCGATCGAGATTGTCCGCGTTCTCGATCACCCGGTATTCGAGGCCCAGCCCTTCGAGGGTGGGGATCATCCGCATGCCGATGGTCACGTAGAGGAAGCTGTTCCGTTGATCGGCAAAACTGCCCAGAAAGCCGATGAGCAACAGGATCGGCACGCCCATCTGCTTGCCCACGGTGAGCAGCGAGTAGGCGGAGACGTAGGGCCCCGTGCTCTCCATGTAGCAGGCCACCCGCTTGCCCCCGAGGGCCGCGCCCGCGGCGATGGTGATGGCCTCCTGTTCGCTGGCGGCCGCCACCATCTGTACCGTGCCGTCCTCGCGCAACAACGGCAGGATCTGACTCAGCCGGCTTTCGGGCAGGTAGGTGATGAAATCGATGCCTGCCGCCTTCAAGCCGTGGACGATCTTCTCAGCCAATGCGGGTTCCATGAGAGGCTCCTGGTCCGACGCCTATCGGTTCCAATTGCAGATGGTCGCGGCCGACAGGGCAAAGATCTTCGACGCACGCACGATCTCGTCGATGTCGATCTGCTCCGACCGGGTGGTAAAGCGGCCGCCGCCGAGGCCGAACTTGCAGGCGGGGATGCCCATTTCGTTATAGATATTGGTGTCGGTCCAGATGCTGGAGCGGAAGGTGTTCGCGGGAGTCGTCTTCTCGCCGAACAGCTCCTGGTGCGTCTCCTCGATGACCTCCACCACGGGCTCGATGCCCTTGGCCTCGTAGCCCATCTTCGACGTGTACATTTCGATGTCGTACTCGTAGCCGGTGGCGTCCATGACCGCGCGCAACTGGCGCTGCACCTCGATGGGGCGGAGCTCCGGCGGTATGCGCACGTCCACGTACAGCGAGCAGATGCCCGGGTGGTAGTTGGGCCGGTAGGGAGCGCCCCCCTGCACCGAGCCGAGATTGACCTTGGGAATGATCGGGCCGTTGGCCGATTGATACACGTGGTTGGCCTCGAACTCCTCGGCCCAGGCGTCCACCGCCTGCACGACCTTGGCCATCTTCAGCACCGCGTTGTGCTCCTCGGGCGGCTCCTGCTGGCGGGTGACGCCCCAGGCCGCGTGGGGATTGCCGAAGGTGTCGATCTTGAACTGGGCCACGCCGGACTGGGTCCAGATGATGGACAAGGCCGAACGGTCGGCCACGATGGCGTAGTCGGACTGGACGCCGTAGGTGAGCAGGTGGCGGGTGCCGGTGCCCTCGCCGCGGTAGAGTCCGGACTGGTACGGCCCGATGGGGGTACGGGAGATCTCGCCCGCCACCGCCGCCAGGATCAGGTCGCCCTTGAGGGCCACGCCGCTCTGCTTGAGCGCCTTGCCGGCCACCATGAAGGCCGCAAGCCCCGACTTCATGTTGGACGCGGCCAGGCCGAACACCTTGCCGTCCCGGATGGCGCCGCGGAGCTCGCTCTGGGGCTCGAGCTCCCGGCACAGGATGAGGTCGTCCTCCTGCCCGGTGAAGCTCGTGTCCATGTGGCCGTTGATCATCAACGACACCCCGCCGCCGGTGCCCTGGAGCACGCCCACCGCGTTCACGCGGTTGGGATCGATCTCCTGGCGGATGGGCTTGAGACCGTTGCGCCGGTACCAGTCGAGAATGAACTCGCCGATCTCCTTCTCCGACCCGGTGGGACTCAGGATGTCGACGAGGTCCCGAGTGAGCTCGGCCAACTCCTGGCCGTCGATGTGCTGGAGGATTTGTTCCTTGGTACTGTTGTCCATATTGTCGGGGTGTGTTGGCGGTTGCTTAACTCTTCCGTTGCTTGTCGATCTTCATGATGGGCATGACCCCGGCGACGTCCACCTTGTAGAGGTCCTGCAACAGCCGGTGGGTTTCCTCCGCCTGCTTCGCGATGGACTCGATCTCGTCCTCGCTGAGGTTGAACCCGTATTCTTTGTCGATCTGTCGAATCTGGTCCTTCACGGCCGTTCCTCCGATCTGCGAACGTCTTTCAGGATGTAGCAATGGTTCTTGCACCGCACGTAACACGCAGGCCCCAGCGTGTCAACGCGACCCCGGTTGCCCCCCTGAGTCTGCCGCAACGGGAAGACAAGGCTGTAGGGGCGGGTTTCAAACCCGCCCGCGCCCGCATCGCACCGCGGGGCTGGTAAGCGCCTGGGCTGTCGGAACAGGGTCTACAGGTTGAGCAACTCCACCGCGTTCTCGCCCAGTATCCTGGCCTTCTGGCTGTCGGTGATGTCGGTTCTTTTCTCGATGCCCGAGACCGTATGCGGGTATTCCGAATCGAAATGCGGATAGTCCGTGGCCAGGAAGATGCGGTCCTCGCCCAGCTCCCGAATGGGTGTCGCCAAGTCGCGCTCGTCCGCCTCGCAGGTCACGTAGCAATTGCGCTTGACGTACTCCGACGGCGCCATGCTCAGATGGCCCGTGAGCTGTGAGAAATCCTTGGCCCATTCGTAGTCGTCGTCCATCCGGTGCATCCAGAACAGGATCCATTCCGCGCTGCACTCGAAGAACACCACCTTGAGACGCGGAAACTTCTCGAACACGCCGCCCAGAACCAGCGCGATGAGCGCCGCCGTGCAGTTCATGACGCGTCCCATGACGTGGGTCTTGTAGAAGTTGTCGAACCGGTCCGTGAGGTCGCCGTTGCTGTTGGGATGACAGAAGAGCGGGACGTCGAGGTCCTGGACCGTTTCATAGTACGGATAGAAGATCGGATCGTCCATGTTCCGCGAACCCACGTAAGGCACCAGATGGGTGGCCTTGAAGCCCAACTCCTTGACGCAGCGCCGCACCTCGTCCGGCATCGCCTCCGGGCAGCCCGCCGGGGCCATGGCACACGGCAGGAACGTGTCCTCGTAGCCCTTGACGAGGTTCGCCACCCAGTCGTTGAACGCGCGGGCCGCCGCCGCGCCGAGCCGCCCCTGGTTCTGGGTGGCGATGCTGATGCCCGTAGGAAAGAGGATCTCCTTGTCGATCCTTTCCTTGCCGATGTCGTCCAGCCGCCGCGCCATGTCGTACCCGCCCACCTGCCGCTCGGCGATCTCCCCCGCCCGCCAGTTCACCTTCGGGTCGTAGATGTAGGGATGTTTGTGGGTGGCAAGCCCCTGGGGATTGAGCGGCTCCAGGGAGTGGATGAAGCGCGTCCCGTGGCTCCTGCCCTCGTCGTTGGCCCTCCTCGGCGTGAACTGCGCGAACGGCTCGCCGAGCTTGTACACCTCGTCCATGAAATAGCCTTCGCGCAAGTGCGAATCGAGATCGATGATCATGGCTGTTCCTCCGTTTTCAGGGGTTGTCAGGGAGTTTCGTCCTTTTCGTCGGGCAACCTCAACACCCGTTCGCCACGCCAGACTCGAACGGTCCGCACGGCGTCCCGATCTCGCCGATAGACGATCCTGAATGGCGGATAAATCAGTTCCCGAAGCGAAGCTTGCCCGAATTCCGGTACGATGCGCCCCATGTCGGGATGATCCGCAAGGCGCTCGACGCGCTCCATGATCCTGCGGACCAGACGCAGGCCCACCTCCGGCACGCCTTCGTCGGCGTACCAAACCTGGATCTCATTCAGGTCGGCCAGGGCAAAATTGGCCAGTCGAATCTCTGCTGACACGACTACTTGAGGCCGAGTCGGGACTTGGCCTCTTTCAACGAGACTTCGCGTCCCTCCTCCAGATCTGACAGTCCGTTGACAACTGCGCGCATGAAGGCGCGCTCATCATCGGCCGCCTCATATTCCGCGACGGACTGCACCACCGCAACACCGCGCCCGCGGCTGGTCACCAGGACAGGGCGGCGGGATTCCGTAGCATGTTTCACTATGCGGCTGGGATTGGTTTTTAGCTCGGTCAACGGAACGATGTCCTGAGAAAATTTCACTCGCATCCTCCTATAGAGCCGTTAAGGATACTAAAGATAGGACCTGTTGAATGAGTTGTCAAAGGGTCTTTTCTTCTTACAGGTGGCAAGGTCCTTGACGGAGGTTGCGTTCTAATCGCCCAAGCCATGGCGCGCAACTTCGCCATCGTATCCATCGACGAAGTCTTCGACGGATACGGTGTCAGCCGTCTCTGGTGATCTGGCTTCGGTTTGGCTGAAATCTGTGGCCATGAGCCGATCGGCACTCCAAAAGCCGTCCCGGCCGGACCGTCGTCAGGAGCGCCTCTTGTGGGAGCTGGAGCCGAAGCGAGAACTCGACGAGCCGAGGCAGGATTGATCCTCACGGAACTGCTGCTTCGCCGGCGCATCCGCAGGGTATTGGTCCTCACGCCCGCTTCCCTGCGTCAGCAATGGAGCGACGAGCTGTGGGAGAAGTTCTCGCTGAGATTCGACATCGTGGACCGGCAGAGCACGGAACAGTTGCGCCGGCGCCTCGGCATGGACGCCAACCCTGGGCATCGTTCAGCCGCATCGTCGCGTCCTACCACTACCTGCGCCAACCCGACGTACGCGAGCAGTTCCTCTCGGCCTGCCGTACCCCGCCGGGTTCCCCGCACCTTCCCTGGGATCTCCTGATCGTGGACGAATGCCACAACCTGATGCCGTCGCCTTTCGGGGAAGACAGCGACCTGTGCGAGACGCTGCGTCTGATCGCGCCGTGCTTCGAGCACCGGCTGTTCCTGTCCGCCACTCCGCACAACGGCCACACGCGCTCCTTCACCGGGCTGCTGGAGATGCTGGACCCCGTGCGTTTCACACGCACCAGCGAGATGACCCCCGCCATGCGCGGCCGCATCGAGGACGTGGTCGTGCGCCGGCTGAAACGGGAGATCAACGCAAGGGGCGCGCGCGAGAACGCCCCACGTTTCTGTAACCGACGCCCGCCGCGGGCCTTGCCCCTGACCGTGGACCAACGCGAAGCGACACTTGCCGAGGCGTTCGACGCGTTCCGATCCGCGGTACGCAAGATCATGGCCGAAGGTACCAAGCAGCGCCGCCGGGCCGGGACCTTTGCCGTAGAAATCCTCGGCAAACGGCTGCTGTCATGCCCCACCGCCTTCGCCGAGTCCTGGCGCCGCGCGAGACAGGGGTTCCGCGACCAAGAACCAGCGACGGAACGTGACTTGAACGCGTCCGAACGTGCCTTGCGCCAGGAGACCGGCGACGATCGCGAAACGCAACAGCGTGAGGCCACGGCCTCCACCGTCGTCGGCGCGTGGCTCAAGAACTTCGCGGATGACGTCCAGAGCGAGGTCCGGGCCATGGAACGCGCCCTCGTAGCCTTGGGGTTCGATCTCGACGGCGCGCCCATCACCGAACAGACGCCGTCGGTCGACGCCCGCTTCGACGCTCTCGTAGCGTTGATCCAGCGGTTGATGATGACTCCTGATGCACCCGGCACGTTCCGCACCGACGAACGCCTGGTCGTGTTCACGGAATACAAGACCACGCTCGACTACCTTGCCCGCCGCCTGCGGGAACGCTTCGGACCAGAGCACGTACACACCCTGTTCGGCAGCGGCGGAGCCGACGGCATGAACGAAGCCGACCGCGAGAACGTCAAGGCCGCCTTCAACGACCCCGACCACGCCGTACGGGTGCTGGTGGCCACGGATGCCGCCTCCGAAGGTCTGAACCTGCACCGCACCGCGCGCTATCTCCTGCACTACGACTGTCCGTGGAACCCGTCCCGCCTCGAACAGCGTAACGGCCGCCTCGACCGTTACGGACAGGCTCGAGACGTGACCGTTCATCACTTTTTCAGCGACAGCGACCCGGACCTTCGCTTCCTCGACCACGTGGTCCGCAAGGCCGACGAAATCCGCGAAGACCTGGGTTCCGTAAACGAGATCTTCGACCGCGCAACGCACCAGCGCCTGATCCTCGGCGAGGACGCCGCGCGGGTTCAGGACGACCTCGACAAGGCCATCGACGCGGCCCTCAAAGAAGACCTCGTGAAGGCGGATACAGCCGAACCGGCAAGCGACGACGTACGTCAAGCGAAGCTGCTGGAAGTCCTGGCGGCAGAGATCGACCTCGACCCCTCGGCCCTCGGCGAGACCCTGGAAACGGCCATGGGCACGAGCGGCCCAGGACCTCAGCTCCAGGCCGAGGCACCATTTGTCTACCGCGTGTCGAATCCCGACCTTCCCGGCTGGCGCGACGTGATCGACGAGGCCGTGCGCCGTCCAACCCTCGGAGGCGCCCCAGGACCGATGCCACGGCTGGCCTTCAGCGCGGAGCCTTTCATTGAGCGGCTCGGAGACTTGAGCGTGTTCCGGCCTCGGGCCGACATGCTGCTCATGCACCTGGCCCATCCCCTGGTGCAACGAGCCCTGGGGGTTCTCACGCGCCGCCGGTACCCAGGGGACCAGCAGGTATCCCGCTGGACGGTGCGTTTAGGGGATGTCCCCACGGACGCTGAAGCCCTTGTACTGCTCAGTATCGAAGAACTGGCGGTGAACGACCTGCGCGAGACCTTTCACCGTTGGGTCCGGACGCTGGCGTTCCCGGTACGGAACGGCGCCCTGGGTGAACCGTTGCCGCACGTCCCGGCAGCAAAGCGGCGCACGGGTAGCGATGAAACAAGCCCTGCGAACCAAGCGCTGGCCGAAGAACTTCTCGAAGACGTTAGTCCCGATCTTCAAAAGTGGTTGCGCCGGTACAGGGACGACCTCACCGAACGCCTGCGCGGCCAACTCGATGTCGATGGTGCCGCCGCCCGAAAACGCGAGGACGAACGCTATCGCCAGCGTCAAGGCGAGGTATCACAATTGATCGAACGACAGACGCTGGAGCGGCTCACCCGCGAGATTCAGCAATTGGACGCCAAGCGACGCCAAGGCCAACTCTTCGACGAAACCGGCCGCCTCGCTGAGATCGAGCAGTCGATGGAAGAAAAGCAAACGGAACTCAAGCGGCGGCAACAGCACTACGCGGAAATTCGCGAACAGTTGCAGAGCGAACGCAATCGTATCCTGGAACGTCTTCTGCCGGCGCGCTTTTCCTTGGCCGGGGACGCCCAAGTGTTGCCGGTGGCCGTTGAGATACGCTTGGCGGGAACAAGGTAGTTCTCTGTTTCTTGGCCGCCGCCATTGACACACTTGTGACGAGGACCAATAATTGACTGGAAGGAAGGGTCAAGAGCGTGATTTCATCCCAATTCAGTCCAGACTTGGTTGCCAGGAGGATAGCGGTTACGTCCGGTTTGGCTTGGGCAGTTCTTGGCGAAGTACAGGTTTCAGCGGCGAGCGGCGTGGAAGAGGAGCCCTTCTCGTTCGAGACCATCGAGAGCGGTGAACCTACACCCGTGACAACAAGCGAATCGGTTCGGCTCCTTGTTCCTCTCGAAGGACATGACGGCGCAATCAAGTCCAAGGTGCAGCGGTACCGCGACACGGTCTCCGCCTACAAGGAACGGATTAGGATCCTCAAGGAACAGGCAGAACTCGACGGATATTCACTCAACCAGCCCTCGAGAGCGGCCTTTCTGGAGTTTCTCGAGAAGAATCCGCTTATCAGACGTGGGCACCTCGTACTCATGGAAAACGGGAATCTTCGCGCGGTCTGGAACGGTGATAATGGCACCCATATCGGGCTTCAGTTTCTCAATAGCCGGTCGATCCAGTATGTGATCTTCAAGCAACGAGAAACTTCCTCGCCTGTTTCGAGGGTATACGGGCGGGACACCATGAAGGGCATATCGAAGCAGATCGATGCGTTCGATCTGGAAGATGTCCTGTACACATGACCAGTGGCGACCAAATCCCCGACGATGACCATGTCGTTCGCTACGTGAAGCCGTCGCTCGTCGACGACGAAATGGTGGACGGAAGCGCCTTTGTGCTACGGAAGGTTGAGATCACGCTCTCTGTCAACTGGCTGGAAGCCTTCGGGGACGACAACCAGGAGCACCAACTCAACGAGGTACGGCGGCTATTCAGACTCCAGCTCGCAAGAAGCGGGCGATTTGCAAAACTCAACGTAGGTGAGACGAAGCGGCATGTGTTGGAATGCGTTGAAGAGACCGGCGTTACTGCCGGAATAGGTATTGCCGCCGCGCCTTTGGATCCCACCGACGAATTCGAGGCAGACCCTTCTCACGCTGCGGTCACCGGCCTTCCGCCGAGTGATAGTGACAAAGCGTTGTTCATCGGCCAACTCATCGCCGAATGTGCCATGTATCCTCTTTGTCCTGCAAAGAGTGACTAACTGAGGGCCTAACACGACCGGGGCCTTGAGCAAGGCGACCCGGACTGGAGATGCGCGTACCTCACGGCAGATTATGCTGCGCCAGCCAGCGCCACGGAGCGTGCGCGAATATGAAACCACGATTCTATTGGCAAGATGGCCCCCAACTCACGTAGATGACCAAGGAATACCCACAAGGATTCATTCGGCGGTGGCGGCAGATTGGTCGCGATGCTTTCCAACCTCTGGTCCAGCCACTTGACCCACGCTTCATGCGTTTCATAGGCCGCTGCCGCCTGCAGTGTGATCTGTAGAACCATCGCGATTTCTTCTGCTTTCGAGACTCCCGGCACGATGTAGGTCACCGCATCCGCGATGCTGTCGGCCAAACTTACGTCCAGGGTCGCCGCCGCGACGACGCTCGCAAACTCCAAACACTTCAGATTCTCCTGCCGATCGGTATCGCCGGCATTCTCACCGATCGTCCTTACCACGTCCCGTGCGCGTCCCAGCGTAGGTTCGCCCAGTGCAAACAACTGAGAGACCGTCACAAGTTGCTGCAGAGCAAACAACTTGTCGCCCGCCCACGCCTCTCCAAGTCCTTCGTCGAGGTCTTGCGGAAGAGGTTCGTTAGGCCGTCTATGACCTTCGAGTGGCCCAGGAAATCCCAAGAGAACTGTTTGTTCAGGTTTAGGGGACCGAGCAAGCACGCTGTCTATGGCCTCCGACCGCGGCACCTGGCGCCCCTGGCCTTCATGCCGCAACCTGAGAATCTGAAGCCGACCCACTACTTCACTACGCAGAGCCCACGGTGTGATCCGACTCGCGAAAACCATGGGCCCGGTCCGGACGTCTACCAGTCCGGCATAAACACCGGCCAAGGACATGTTTTCCCGGGTCCATTTCTGAAGGTTGTCGATGTCGATGGACGAGGAGGACGAAATCAGGGTGCGCGCCACCAGACCCGCCTGCATCCATGCGGACATGCGTTTCCAATACCCGGGATACTTGGCCCCACCTTCCACGAGATTGATTCGGTTGAGCACAAACTCAGCAAGAAGGTGGAGAAGCCGGTACATGTCGGGACGGTCACGCTTCCCGAAGTTTTCGGCCGTTAGCGTTGCTACGGCATCCGCGGCGAATTCCCGAAAACGTGGGTCTCCTTGACGATACAGCGCCAAATCCAGCGCCGCGAGCAGCGAGAATGGGTTGTCTTTCACCCGACACGATGACAATGCCTCCCAAACAGCATCATCGTCCAAGGAGCCAACCCACGGACCGGGCATCAGATCATCGCGAATCGCTCCAAGACAGCAGATGTCGAGTCCGGCCGAAGGGTTTCCGTCCAAAAGCATCCGCCGGTAAGGAACGAGAACGTCGTGAAAGTAGGCTTCAGGTTCCCAGTCAATCGCGCATGGGCCTGCGAATCGCTCGAAATAGGATGCAGATGGCGGGACGATGTCGGTGGCCATGAAGCCCGAACCACCTCGGATTCTGTCAACCAACCGAGCCTGGAGCGCCGCTACGCCATTGGCGCTCTCGTCGAATACCGCGGTAAGCTCCTGGCGGGTCATCTCACGCGATTCGATCTTTTCCAGAAGGGGTGGCAAATCCGTCGCAGTCGGTCCGAGGCGTTCCATAACGCCCCTAAGCGCCCCAACCCGCGCTTCCCCGCTGGGAGAGAGCAACGTCAAGTCTGGAATCTGCACCTCGTGCGACACAGCTTGGACATCAGACCATTTGACAACGACGTTCTGTCCATCCTTATGGAGATCAACCAATACATCATTCCCTGCGATGTCTCGTACTGCCCTCTTTTCCTTTGTGACGAGGACCTCCTTGGCGATCGCAAACAAGTCGCTGGTCACCAATCCAACACTTGGTCCGATTTCGAAGGTCCGCCGCAAAGTGACACCGCAGCGGTCGGCGAACTCGGGGTTTCTGGTCACGACCTTTCTACGTGCCGGCTCCGGCAACTGATCCAGAAACAGCCAGCCGTACAACTCTTGATCGTCATCAAGCGTTGAAATGGTCTCGGGGATAGATAAGAGGGCCGTCTCGATGGTATCCGAATTGGCCGGTTGTAGCCGCCGGAGAGCAGTCTGTTCGAGCCAGCGCCCATACTCGGCGCGACGGTCAGGGGACTGGATCGTCATCGGGAGAAACAGGCTACCCAAACGTAACGACGCGACTCTTTCAACCCAGTCAATATATCCATCCCCTAAGAGTCGACGTCCGGCTGGACCTGCCATTGCCGCGAGGTTCTGCCAAACCCAATCGGACAGCTTCGCCGCGCGATCCGTTGTCAGGTTTGTGTCCTCCCACAGATCGGGGATCACTTGCCTGCAAGTTGCCGTGACATTCCCAGTCAGCGCCAACGCTTCTGCCGGATTGGTCAGGTCAAGGGAATCAGCGCGTGCCACCGTCTGGCGGAGAATTCGCAGTTCTACACTCTCTGTCAATTGATTGTTGCTGAAATTTGCCTCCTTCAGCCAATGCAACAACTCGTCGGCCTCAATAGGGATGAAGGCGAAGCCCCCTTGTCGCAGGCGGTGCCGTGCTGTCCAGTGATCGGCAACACCCATGTATCCCCGCGACACGAGGTGGCGCAGTACGTCCAGAACGCAAACGATCGGAACCGATCCTTCACCAGATAGGGTCAAAGCGGAGGCACCATTGATATAGCGATCATCGACACAGAGCGCGCCACAGGCAGCGCCGCCCGCCACCAACGATGCTGTCGCCTGGAAACGGATTTCGTTTCTTTTAGGCGGCTCGTCCTGGCTGGCGTCCCGCGGCAGAAACGAGACTGTTCCCGAGTCAACTGCCTTTCGCAAATCTTGCCGGATCCTTTCGATTCTATTTGCGAGTTCCTCGCCCGTGTCGCCTGCTTCGATAAACGCATTCATTTCGTCGAAAACGGTCGGGTGGACCCGGAGATCGAGCCCGGCGGCGACCATTGGTCTCAATATGTCGGCGTACTGAAGGTAGTCCAGAGCTAGTCGGTCCACGTACAAAGGACCGTCCAGGATCGCGGGCGAAACGTCGGGCCGCTCCGTTTGGCCCTGACTGTTCAAAAAGGACCTTGCACGATGAAAGTCGGTCGCGGCGATCCTGCCTCCATCGTGAAGCAGGGTGCAGAGGTCCATCGTCGAGTGGATCAAGTCGTCGTACTGGCCTGTATCGGCTGTCTGTTCCGCCAGCGATCCGACTTTGGGAATCGGCAGAACACAAATGACTCTGCCGTTGTCGTGCCTTGCCGCGTGCAGGAGTGTGGCCAGTTCGAGTCCCACTTCGGATGCGATATCGTCGGGAGGTTCCGTCAGGTTGCTCGCGACTTGAAGAAGCCCCCGAATTTGGAGCTCTCTCATTCGCTTGGCTGCCTCGATACGAGAAGGCTGATGGAAGCGCGCTTCGTCCTGTTCCCGGAAAAGACATTCCAGGGTCTCGGGCGCTAGTTTCGTGTGATGAAACGCTCCGATGGCCTTTTCGAGTAGACCCAGATGGGAAAGAACCATGACAGACGTCACGTCCAAACCAATCGTCCAGTCTTCTTGCAGATCAATCGGCTCCCGTGAGGCCGCTACAACCGGCAATATCGCTTGGCGGCGACCGTCCAATTCGCTGACGTTCCGATCGGGGATAGAGAGAAGAAGGCACGCCAGTGGCAAATTAAATCCGCTCGCCGCCAAGCTGATCGGTATCTCGCCGTTGAGTAGTTTCCGTTCAACGTCGCGCAGGTGTTCCTGACGCCTCGGAAACCACTCGGTGACGACTTCCCGCAGGTTTGTACGCCATAGAGGGCCCCTGTCGGCAGAAGAAAGCTCGGATGCTCGAGCGAGCCAGTCCGGATCGGCTTCGTCATCACGCCCGAGCCGGAAATGCAGCCAGTAAGCTGACACCAATATCCGAGGGTCGTCTGGTGCCTTGGTTGCCGCCAAGCGAACAAGCTGTAACGCGCGATCGGGATTGAGAGTCTGTTGAGCGGCGAGTTGTGCCAAGGCCATGAGCGTTTCAGGACCATGCGAGTCCCGCCGAGGCCATTCGCGTTCGACAATCGCTGCCAGCCGCTCCCAATCCCCCGACGAAACAGCGATGTTGATGTCGAGATGTAGGGCCTCCTCGTCGATCCCTTGTTTCAGCAGGAAGTCGTTAAGCGCTCTGGAATCCTTCAGACGACCCAAATGATATAGCGTCCACGCTTTTGCCGCCTTCAGGTGATCGCTGTGTTCGAGAAGGTCGGGATTTTCCTCCAGGAACTCGATTATTGACTCGTGGTCGACCGAGGACGGATCACTCAGACACCTTATGATGTCGTGGGCGTTCTCGACGGTTCTCTGGCGTCTGAACAGTTCGCGGACCAGGGGCAGAAGTGCTGCGCGATCGTCCACCATCTTCAAGTGGTCCACTAGGTGCAACAAGCTGTCGAGGCTCCCTGTTTGGTGATAGAGTTCTTCGAGCTCGTTTCGCGGATCGTGACCTTCGTGGGCGTCGATCTCTAAGATCAGCTGCGTCGAGTACGCTTCGCCGAGGTCCACCACACGTTCCGTCACCAACGCTCTTGCCCTTTCCGTCTGGCCATCGCGTACCAGAGCATCGACATACATTGCCGTCGCGAAAGGCACCGGCATCACTTTAGCTAGGCCGTTGTTGTGTTGTTCCAGGTACTTCACCAGATCATGAGGGTTCATGAGCCGTTGTGCGAGCAGACATTCAGCCCGGAGCTCGCGATCGTCGAGTCCTCCCGTACGTTTTCTGTGTTCAAGGTATGCACTTAAAGGGCGATCGTCGTAGGTGATATCGAATGCAAAGGCGAAGGGAACTACGTCCACCGCTCGCGCTCCCTGACCCATCCGTAGACGAACATCCTCCCTAGCAACGTCGGCATGCTGGGCCTCGGGATCCATTAACCGAAGCCAAAGACGCCACTCGGCGACGAAGCGCACGAAATCGTCGTCGGCGATGTCTTCCAAATGCCCCGCGACAAATTCAAAGCAGGCGGCCGCCCGAGAGTGATGGTTCTCTGCTTGCTCACCAACAGTAGGACGGATTCCTCTGTAGACAGGAGGTGCGTTGAGCGCCATCTCTCGATACTCGCCGGGCAACAGCAGGGCAGCATTGATGATCCCCCCAACAAACGCGAGAGCGGGCATGCCCTGCCAATGAGACTCCAGGGCACGCAGACGTAGCGCAGCTTCCTCCCATTGACCAACCTTGACCATACAAAGAGCCCAGTTTCTCCAACCAACGGCAGTGAAAAAGTTGCCGTCGTCAGACGCCGCCTGATCAGCGTGCCATCTCAGCGCTTCTGTCTCTCCCTGTGACCGAGTCAGGAGGCCGAACAAAGCGGTCCTGGAGTCGGGATCTTCAGCGTCGCGGAGAAGGCGAAGCGCTCTGTCATTGTCAGCCTCGCTCTCCGCCAGCAGGGCATCTACAATGGAGAGGTCTCTGTCCGGATCACTTCGGCCAAGCTCCTCTCGGAGTTGTCTCGCGAAATCGAGTGTTTCAGCGTCAGTAGCGCACAACCGTGCTGCCCAGTAACGGACGTTGTTCTTTGTCACCTCGTCAGCAGCCAGCAGATCGCCGTTGCTCACCCGTATGAACAGTTCTTGACCATTTCTTCGCGACCGCACTGGGTCGAAAGCGCGGAGCGAGAGAATCCTAGCCAGTTCTCGCTCCGCTTGAGCCGTGTGCGCCTTCCGCGTGATTGAGTCTGTCAATGCCGCCAGTGGCGCCTCCGCCAATCTATCAAGACGCTCATGAAGACCACCGGAAAAATCCTGAACCTGACTGGACAGATCTTGAATCATACCTGCCACCGGGAGCTGATCGGCCGGGATCGAAGCGATGTATCCAGCGACGAGAATGCCCACGGCAACGTCTATGGCTCCTTCAGCGTACTGACGGGCTTCGCCTGTTCGATCCGAATAGCTTTGGGCCAAGCGTTCGCGAACCTGCGAGTCTTCGCCGTCTGCGCCCATGATGATCGCCCTTGCAAGAGCTTTGAGGTCTTCTGCCACGCGCACCTGGGCTAACCATTTCTGTACTGCCGGTGCCTTCAGGAACTCCGGCGCGATGTATTGCTGGCCCATGTGACGCAAGACGCTCTGCCACCAGGAGTCATCGATACTGCCTCCGCGCAACCTGTCCAACGTCTGGTCCAGATTGTCATCCAACAGGTTCGAGCTTACAGGCGTCCGTACCGCCTTCCGCTCTGTGTTGAGGCGTGACCCGGCCTTCAAAGCCGCTTTGGCGAGTGGTAGAAGACGGGAAGCAAGGCTTGCTAGGGTCAGTGGGTCAGACATTTGAGTATTTCGCGTTCGTGCTCAGGTCTTGATGAATTTTACGTGATGAATGAAGTAACTTCCACATCCGTGCGACAGGAACCCCCGGTCTCGACCTTGAATCTTCAATCTGAGTGGGCCGGTTGCCACGGTTTCCGCGAGGTGCGAAAGGGCTGTGAACACCCATGACCCACGGTCTACCCGGCTGGGAGTATCTGTATCACAGCGGACTGCTGCTTGACGCCGCCCGGCTTCACACGCTCGCCAAAGACCTGCCGCCGCCCCTTGACGACTACACCGAGGGACAACTGCGCCAGCGTGGCAGCGCCGTCCTGGACGGCAGCGGCGACGTTTCGCCTTTCGTCGCGTTCGTGCTGGAACGCGTCTGTGGCTTCGGGGGCGCCAAGGGCACATGGACCCGTGGCGCCAACGTCTCGCCCGCCTGGAGCCGTCGCGCGGTCACAGGCGAATCGGTGAAGCCTCGCCACCTCTGGCAAGGCCGCCACGGCGCAACGCTTCCCGTATTCCTGGACGACAGCAGGCACCTGGGCAGGGGCAGGAGCCGCCGCGTCGTGAGCCAGGCTCTGGGCTGGCTGCGTGCGGGCAGCCAGCGCCTCGCCCTTTTGACCAACGGGCGCCAGTGGCGGCTCTTGTTTGCCGGTCTCGACTACGATGCTTCGTGCGAATGGGACCTGGATCTTTGGTTTCAGGAAGGCGAGCTTTCCCCTCAGGTCACGGCATTGCGTGCGTTGCTGCGTCCCGAGTTGTGGATCCCAGAGACCGACGCGGGCGACCCCTCGCTCTTGCAGGCCATCCGCGAAACTCGCAAGGGCCAAGCCGAGCTGTCCGAGGTGTTGGGCGAGCGCGTACGCGAGGCGGTCGAGGTGCTCATCCAGGGCCACGGCGACGTGCTGAAGGAGCAGTGCGCAGACGTGGACCCGGCCGACATCTACCGCGCCGCCTGTCGGGTGGCGATGCGGCTGGTGGTCATCCTGTTTGCGGAAGCCCGCGAACTGCTGCCACGCGAGAACGCTCTCTACCACGAGAGCTACGGCCTCAACGGATTGTTGGAGCGACTCCAGCGAGACGCCGCTCACGGTGTCGCCATGGCCCAGAGCTACGGCGCTTGGCCTCGCACGCTCGCGCTGTTCCGGCTGGTATGGGAAGGCTCCCACTTTCCTGACCTGCCGGTGACGCAATACGGTGGAGAGTTGTTCGCCCCCGGTAACGACGGGGCGGACGCCCTGACGCGGGCGCTGGCGGTGTACGAGACCGCGTGCTTCGAAACCGAGGCGATGTCCGACCAGGACGTTTACGAAATGCTGCGCCTCCTTACCCGGACCACGGTCCGCATCCGGCAGGGACGGAGCAGCATCCGGGCCGCCGCTCCAGTGGACTTCTCGGACCTCTCGTCGGAATACATCGGCGTCCTCTACGAGGGGTTGCTGGACTACGAACTGAAGACCGCTCCACCAGGTGATCCGGTCATCTTTCTGGCCGCCGGCGATCATCCGGCGCTGCCGCTTTCCCGGCTGGAAGACATGGACGACGGCGCCCTCAAGGCGCTGTTCGAGAACCTGAAGGACACGTCGAAGGCAGCCGAAGACACGGACGAGGACGAAGGCGCCGGTGATGCGGAAGCCGGCGAAGACATGGGCCTGGGCGAATTGTTCAATGACGACGAATCGCATTCCGAGGTCCGCGACGACGAAACCCCATACGTTGCGGACGGCTCGGAGGAACGGCAACGCAGTCGCACCCGCGCCGAAACGTGGGCGCGCCGCGCCGCTGAAGTGGCCGGGCTGGTAAGGAACGCGCGCGGCAAGGCCCGCACCGAAGCCTTCGAGAACCAGCTTCGCGACAAGGCCCGCAAGCTCGTATCGCGTGTCGTGCTGCCGGGCGAATGGTACTTGGTGCGCTGGGGCGGCACCCGCAAGGGGCGGGGGACGTTCCATACCCGCCCAGGCCTCGCCATCCCTACTGTACAACGCACCTTGCGCCCGCTCGCCTTCGATCCGCCCCTGGCGCAAGGGAAACCGGACGCTGACGCGCTGGCGGCGCGCTGGACGCCAAAGCTGCCGGAGGAGATCCTGGGCCTGACGGTATGCGATCCCGCGTGCGGCTCGGGCACCTTCCCGCTGGCCGCATTGCGTTTTCTCACGGACGCGCTTTACGACTCGCTCCAGCACCACGGGCGGATCGAACCGGAGGGTGAGCACGCCTTGGTACGCATGCTCGGCATTGGTGACGAAGGCGATGCAGCAGCGGACAGCCTCGCCGACGAACTGATCCCATGCCGGCCGAACGACGACGAGTTCGAGCCGCGTCTGAAGGCCGTTCTGCGCCGCTACGTGGTGGAGCGCTGCATCTACGCCGTGGACCTCGACCCGCTGGCGGTGGAGCTGTGCCGGCTGTCGCTCTGGATCGAAACCATGGACCGCACCCTGCCGTTCGGCTTCCTGGATCACAAGATCAAGTGCGGCAACGCCTTGATTGGCGCCTGGTTCGATCAGTTCCGGCATTACCCGACCATGGCCTGGAAGAATCGCGACGGCGGCGACAAGGGCCACGGCAACGGTGTGCATTTCGAGAAGGCGGCCCGCACCAAGGCCCTCAAGGACTTTGTCGAAAGGAAACTCAAGCCGGACCTCAAATCCTTCTTGCAGGGCAGCGACCTGTTTCGGGAAGACCTGCTGGAGAAGGCAACCATCGCCCACTAGGATGCGATGGCCGTCCTTGCAGACATCCATGCCCTGCCGGTGCAAAACGCAGACGCGCGGCGCAACATCTATCGCGAAGAGTTCCTGGGCTCCCCTGAATGGCGCTCGCTGAAGAACGCGATGGATCTGTGGTGCGCCTGCTGGTTCTGGCCGGCGGAACACCTCGACAACGCCCCGTTGACTACGAACTTCGCGGAACCGCCCGGCGAGACCCGCGCCGTGGCCGAACGCATCGCCGCCGAGATGCGCTTCTTTCATTGGGAGTTGGAGTTCCCGGACGTGTTCCGGGAGACGGGGGCCGGATTCGATGCGATCCTCGGCAATCCTCCGTGGGACATCGCCAAGCCCATCTCCAAGGAGTTCTTCTCGAACATCGATCCGCTCTACCGCTCTTATGGCAAGCAAGAAGCCCTCCGCAAACAAACCGCCTATTTCGAGGACGTAGTCGTGGAGGGCGACTGGCTGGACTATAACGCGCGCTTTCGCGCGCAGTCGAACTTCACGAGCCATGCCGCCAGCCCATTCGGCGACCCGGAGGACAACGACAAGAGCGGGAATCGGTTCAACATTGTACGCGGCTACGAGAACCGTGAGCTTCACGACACATGGCGCGAGGCCCGTGACCGTACGGCCGGTTTTGCCGACTCGTCACACCCTTTCCGGCACCAGGGATCAGCGGACGTGAACCTGTACAAGCTCTTTCTCGAAGCCGCCCACGGACTGTTGAGACCCAGCGGACGATTGGGCTTCGTCGTTCCCTCGGGCCTCTACTCGGACAACGGCACCGGCGCACTGCGGCGCCTCTTCATCGAACACTGCCGGTGGGAGTGGCTGTTCGGCATCGAGAACCGCGAGGGGATCTTCCCCATCCACAGAAGCTACAAGTTCAACCCCGTCATCATCGAGAAAGGCGACGCCACCGAAGCGATCCGTACCGTGTTCATGCGCCGCAATCTGGACGATTGGGACCGCGCCGACGACCTCGCCACTCGCTACACGCGCCAGCAAGTCGAGCGATTCAGCCCCAAGAGCCGCACCATCCTGGAGATCCAGTCGAAGCGCGATCTCGAAATCCTCGAAAAGATCTACGCCAACTCCGTACTCCTCGGCGACGATGGACCTGACGGCTGGGGCATTCGTTTTGCCAGGGAGTTCGACATGACCAACGACTCTCACCTCTTCTCGCCCCGGCCACAGTGGGAGGCGAAGGGCTACCGGCCCGACGAGTACAGCCGATGGCTCCTGGGGGATTGGCGTCCCATCGAGGGGCTATGGGAAGAGCTCAGCGTCGACCCGTCGCAGCCTGAGCCGGTGGAGGTCGAGCTTGAGGAGTGGCTGTTCGACACCACCGCCGACCCGGAGCGGCGAGAGGCCGAGGCGCGGTTCGTGCATGGGCACTGGCTGAAGCCGGGGGATGTGGCGAAGACCGAGTGGCGGACTAGGTGTGCACAGCCACCGTATGACCGGCTGGTGGTGTCGCGGGCGCAGATTCCGCCGGGGGTGGTCCTCTCACGAGAAGCGAATATGTGGATTCACGAGGACAGCGTCGAGGACACGGCGTTGCCCTTGTACGAGGGTCGAATGATCGGCTTGGCCGACTATTCACTAAAGGGTCACGTACGCGGAAAAGGGCGTCAGGCTGTTTGGCGAGAAATACCTTGGACGCACAAGCGCATTGAACCACAGTATTTGATGGCTCACGGGGAATACTCGTCATCTCGCAAAGGCCAGAGAACGTCAAAAATCTCCTATATGCCCGTGAGTTCGTCGACCAACTCACGAACTACGATCGCAAGTTATCTTGGGCGGTTCCCCGCTGGCAACAGCGTTTTTTGCTTTGTACCTCAACACCAACCTGAAATAATCGCTCCTGTCGTTTCTGCTATTTTCTCAACTTTTCCGTTCGACGCAGTGGTTCGTCGTAGGTTGGGTGGTCTCAATATGAGCGAGTTCGTTTTGGTCGAGGCCGCACTACCTCCGCGAAACCCAGCCATGGTGCCAGTCATCCTTCGTCTGGCGGTCGGGGTTAACTTGGTCGGACCGCTGTTCTCGTGTGAACACGTCCAACTGGGACTTAGTCTAACCGCCCAGTCAGTCTCACCCGCCAAGCGACTTGAAAGCAAGTGTACTCTAGACGCTCTGGTGGCGCTCTGGATGGGTTTGAATAGTGACGATTTTAGGTTCCTACTGGCTAACTGTGACGCATCGGCGACGTCTAGTAGGGGGGGCGCAGACCCGAAAGGCTTTTGGCGCGTAGATCGCGACAAAGAACCAGAGATTCGTCAAACTGTCCTGACGCTCATCGCTTTCTGGGAACTCCAATCCGCAATCCAAACCGCCGGCGGAGACCGGGAACGAGGTATCACGTCTTTCTTGGCCAAAAACCACGGCGAAGGCTGGGTGCTCCCCGAGACTCTCCGCCTCTCCGACTACGGTCTCGGCCACGACGAACGTGCCAAAGAACCGCAGCCCGTCGCCAGCCGCCTCGGTCCCCGCTTCTACGACTGGCAGCTTGTCCAGAGCGCCAACGAGTCCTGGCGCGAATGCCACCTGCACGCCCGGAACCTGCTCGGCGCCCACGGTTACGCAATGCTTCTCGTGGACCTGATCGAACGCCGCGTCGCCGAAGGCGAAGACTACCTTGACCTCCTCACCGACAGCTTTACCCGCGAACTGGCCGGCAAGGACGGCTACATGACCATTCTGCTCGATCTCCGCGCCCGACAGGTCTTGTACGACGCCGCCTACTGGACCTTGGTCGCCGACCTCCGCAACAATGGCCACCTTGACCAAGACGGCTATGGTGAACTCCTTGACGAACTCCACGCCCGAAGGCTCCTCGACGACCTCGAATACTCCCGCCGAAGCGGCCGTAACGCTTCCGCCCCAAAGGATGAACCCTTGCCGCAGGTTGCGGAGCAAGAATCGGACTACGACGCGACGCACAGTTCGAAGGACGGGCAGAAGGACCTGTTTGACTGATAGATGTTACGCGCGTACGGGCGAACCGGAATTCGGGAACCTGCTCGAACCATCAGCGACTCCTCCTATCCAACTCCTTGTGAAACCGGGCCAGCACGCGGGTATTGATGTGTCGCGGGTTGGAGACCTGCATTCGGTGCCCGACCGAGACGGCCCGGCGCCGGGAGAGGGCGCTGGCAGCGACCAGATCCACCATGAGGCCAAGGCCGAATCGTGTCGCAACGCCGTGGCGCTTGCAGAGTCGCTGCAGGGCGCCGTCGTTCGTCACGCACGTCCACCCCTCCTCCCTGCATACGACCAAACAGAGGCGATCGGTAAACGAGACGTCGGTTTCGACTTCCGCGGCTCGGAGCATCTGCTCCGTTTCCACCTCAACGACCTCAAGGCCGAGTCGTCCGCAGTCTTTTGCAGTGACTCCCTTCACCTCACCAAGGACGGGTGGTATGACCGCCAACCGCCCCACATGTTTGGCCACCAGCTTGAGGATGGTAAGGTCGGACTCGCGATAGTCGATGAGCACATCCGCGTCGGCCAACAGGACGGCCGGCAGTTGTGCCTTGGCCCTACCCCGCCCACTCACGCGCCTGTTTCCTCATCTCGTCCCGCGTGATCCCCAAAATCTCAGCCGCGCGCCCGAATGAAATCCGTTCCTCCTCAATGGCGCGCCGCACGAGGCGTGACAGGCGGTCCTCGATGAAGTCGTGCTCAGAGAGGCCTTCTGGCTCCCCCGACCGGTTCCAGTTCCACGCGAACTCGCTTTTACGGAGGGCCTCCGGCTCTTCGGTGCTTCGAAGTGTCTTGCCGAAATACCCGCGATGCTGGCCCTGGAAAGCGCGCCAAACGGCGGGGGCCTCCCGCCCAGACTCCACCAAACGGTGGAGGACCGTCTTGTAGCTCACGCGGAAGATTCGCTTCACCTTGAGGACACGCAGCAGGAGCGAATGCCCACGGGTCGCATTCCACTCGGCTTCAAATGCAGCTTCCGTCATCAGAAACTCACTCGCGAAGGCGTCCGCTTCCCGTTCCGCTTGTGCCGGAAGCTCCGTTGCATCCCGCTGGTACTCCGAGGGGTGCAGCAACAGATGACCGAGTTCGTGCGCCGCAGTGAATATCCATCGCTCTACCGAAATCCGGTCCCATGTGTTGACGACCACAGCCGGGCCGCCGTCGCTCTCTCCAACGCTCAACCCGAAGAAGGAGTCGCGCTTCGTTTCGAGGAGCAGAATCTTCACGCCGTTGTCTTCGAGCAGTCCGCAGATATCACCGACCGGCTCGTCCGGTCCGAGACCGGCTGCCTTGCGGGCCTCTCGGGCGGTTCCTTTCGGATCAACATGCTGGCTCGAGAGCCGCGTAAAACCGAACCGCTGCCGCTCATCCAAATCGCCCTCCAACCGGGAGTAGGCGTCGAGCCACTTGGAGACAATCGCTAGAATCTGCGCGCGGGCATTCACCTTGGCCTTGGCCCGAAATCGCACACTCTCAAGCGGTCGGACGGGAGTGACGAGTTCACCGACCGGCACCACCAGTGCCTTCGCCAACTCTGCAAGGGTGCGTGCGCGCGGCACAACCACCCCACGCTCGATCTTTCCGAGTTCCACACGCGAGAGCTTCGCCTTGGCGGCGAGTTGTTCCTGAGTCAGTTGCCGATCCAACCGTAGTCGGGCGACATTCGCGGCGATTTCGACCCCCTTCATCGTCAATCGTTCCCTCCTTCTTGACTTGCCCTGGATCTATGTTATCTTTACTCCATAATTTGTCAATAAGATAATGATCGGAAATATAACTAAGCTGACTGGCACATCCGCCAACACCCAAAGGACTGCGCAGCAGTGAGGCGACAGGCGAACACGCCGAAGAGAGGACACGGCAAGGCCGAGAATGCCGAAAGGGAAACGTTCTGCGGACTCGGTGGGGACCAGGTTCGCATCAAAGATCGGTACGGAGGTCGGCACAATTCGGGCCCTGTTCCGCCGAGCCGATACCCGATTTGGTGAGCCAGTCAACAACACTAGGAAACGTATCCTCTATCATGTGGATCGGTGTCACGAGTCGATTTCGAACTTTCCACGGCAATCTGCGTCTTACGGACGACCAGATCAAAGAGGGGACAGATCATCACGTCGGTGTACGAGAAGCCCTCAATCGCCACTATTATGGAAGCTCCCAGACAAAGAACAGCTTCTTGATCGGGTCGTGGGGCAAATACACAAATACGCGTCCGCCACGCGACATCGATCTCTACTTCGTCCTACCCCACGAGGTGTACCAGCGATTCAAGCCGGCACAGGGAAACAAGCAATCCGCCCTACTTCAAGAGGTCAAGCGCGTGTTGCAGAACACGTACCCTAATACCGATCTCCGTGGCGACGGACAGGTCGTTGTCGTGGGCTTCTACCGCATGAGCGTTGAAGTTGTTCCGGCCTTTGCGCTCCACAATACAATAGTCAACGATACGTGATCTGCGACACTCATGACGGTGGACGGCATAAAGCCGCCGACCCAAAGGCCGAGTGCGACCACGTCGTTCTTGTGAACAGCAGATGCAACAACAACCTTCGGCCACTCATCATGATGTTGAAGGCGTGGCAATCACAGTGCAACGTGCCCATCAAATCATTCGGGATCGAACTGGTGGCTGCAAATTTCTTGCAGCAGTCCCCGTGGCGCCACGAGGACTATTTCTATTACGACTGGATCATAAGGGACTTCTTTGCCTACCTCTATCGCAATGCGAATCACAGTGTGCTCGTCCCTGGAACATTGGAACCTCTACAATTGGGTGACATGTGGCTGAGCCGCACCGAAACGGCATTCAACCGGGCGGTCAAGGCTTGCGACTATGAAAGAAACGATTACGTTCATCTGGCCGGGGAAGAATGGCAGAAGATCTTCGGGACACAAATCCCGCGGAGTGTCTGATGGAGGAGCGTATAACTCGCCTCGTCGCGGAATGCAGACGTCAGGAAGAGTCATGCCTCTACACTTCAACCACGCTCTACATCTGGCTGCGAGAGGCAAGGGTGATCCGCCGTATTTTCGTCATCTCGCCAGTGGTCTTGGGAGCCCTTGCGACCTGGTCGGTCCTAGATCAGCCGGAGTCAGTATCGTTGCAATGGCTCACAGCATCCTGCGCATTCCTCGCTGGTATCTTTCCGGCCGTATTTGAGGCGCTCAAGCTGGAAGTACAGATAGATGAGATTACTCGAGAGGCCGCATCATTCAAGAGCCTCCAGGATCGGTTCCGCCAAGCGGCCACTGTTGCCGCTCTTGGCCCGTTTGAAGACTTTCAAGTGGAGTTCCGCGCTCAAATGGACCGGATGGACGAAACCCGTGCGACAAGCATCACCCCGCCGGCAAGGTGCTTCAAGGCGGCCCGCAAGAAGATCCATGCGGGCGATTACAAATTCGCTGTCGATGCCGGAGAGGACTGACGGAGACGCCTTCCGCTTCACCGTGAGTCAGGGAACCCTGATCAATGAATCCGTCCGGAAGACTTGCCTCCTTATCCGTCGTGCATTACATTGTCATGCACTAAAGGAGAACTGATCATGCCTGCCAATCGACTTGTACAAGCCCGCATCGACGGAGCGGTGAAAGAAGAGGCGGCTGCGGTGCTGGCGGCGATGGGCCTTACCGTGTCCGACGCCGTGCGGTTGCTGCTGACCAAGGTTGCGCAGGAAAAGGCGTTGCCGTTCGAGCCGCTGATTCCAAACCCCGTCACCATTGAGGCGATGAAGGAAGCCCGCAAGGGCGGGCTACCTCGATTCGACAGCGTGCAGGCCCTCATGGACGATCTGCATGCGGAAGATTGAGCGCACGGGCCAATTCAAACGCGATTACAAACGCAAGGCCAAGGGCCGCTACGCCGACACTCTGCGGCTCGTTCGCCTCGGATCACACTCAGAACTCGGCCTTTGACTTCCTCTGCGGCCATGCCCATTGTAAACGTCCATCAAGCCAAGACCCAACTGTCGCGCCTGTTGGCCCAAGTCGAAGCAGGTGAAGAAGTGATCATCGCCCGCCGCGGCGAGCCTGTCGCGCGGCTCGTCCCATGCAAGACACGAGGCAAGCGACGCCCTGGGGCCTTGAAAGGCAAAATCGTCATTCCCGACAGCTTTTTCGACCCCCTCCCCGAGGACGAACTGAAGCTGTGGGAGGGTGGATAGTTGCGCGAATCCTGCTTGATACGGCCGTCGCCCGTCTCTCGTGACTTGCTGAAAGGCCCCCCATGGCTCTGAACCCAGTAGCCTATACCGAGAACGTCGTCCGGAGCTTTCTGCGCTATCAGCTCACCGCGTACCCGTTCGCGGATCCGCGGCTGTACGCGCAGATGCGCGAGCTCCTTTCGCTGGATGAAACCCGTAGCTCACCTCTCCTGAAGGGGCCTTACGTGAGCCTGTCGCGGCCGTTTCGTGAAGGCGCGGCCATGGATGCCCTGGTCGCCGACGGGCTGCTCCACCCGCATCTGCGGGAGCGCATTCCCAGAGACATTACGCACCTTTACAGCCACCAAGAGCGCGCGGTTCGGGCCATCAACGAGGGCCGTACGACGCTGGTCTCGACGGGCACCGGCTCCGGCAAGACCGAATGCTTCCTCTACCCCATCGTCAGCCGGTGCCTTCGCCTGCGGGACGAAGAAGCGCCGCCCGGCATCAGCGCCGTGATCGTCTATCCGATGAACGCCCTGGCGGAAGATCAACTCAACCGCCTGCGCGGGCTCCTGGCCGGCACCGGGATTCCCTTCGGGATATACGTCGGCAAGACGCCCGAGCACGAAACGGAAGTGGCAGGGGTTCGGCTGCGGCATGGGTCGTCACGGGCGGACTACGAAGCGCGACTCCAACGGGCGCGGCGGGACGGCAGCGGTGAGACGGTCTATCCGGCAGAGGAGGTGTGCTCCCGGGAGATCATGCGCACGCCGGGCATGCAACCTCGGATTCTCCTGACCAACGTGAAACAACTCGAACTGCTGCTGACGCGCCAACAGGACATCGAGCTGTTCGCAGATGCGCGGCTGGACTTCCTCGTGTTCGATGAGGCGCACACGTTCACCGGCGCCCTGGGCGCGGAAACCGCCTGCCTGATCCGCCGCCTGCGCGCGTTCTGTAATGTGGACCCGGGACACACCACCTGCGTCGCCACTTCCGCGACCATCGTCGACCGCGGCGACCCCGAGGCGGCGCGCAACTTCGCGGAGCGGATGTTTGGTGTCGCCTCTGACGCGGTGACCACTGTAGGCGAGGATTACGAGGCCGAGATCTGGTCGGAGCCAAGATCCATCCCGCCGGCACCCCCCGAGGACACCGCCGGGATCCTCGATCGCTGTGTCCATGCGGTGGAGGAAGAGAGTGACACGGGGGCCGGGGTACGCGAGGTTTACCGCTCACTGTCCGGGCAGGATCTGAACGGACAGCACTCGGAAGACTGGCCGCTGGCGCTGCACGACGCGCTGTCCCGCAACGAGCTCGTCTTTCGGCTGAACGAGGAACTTACGTCGCCCAAGGCCCTGGACGAATTGCCCCAAGCCCTAGAGCGGGACATCGGGCGGCCCGTGACCGAAGCCGAAATCCTTGCCTGGCTTACGCTGAGTGCGGCGGCGCGGCGTGACGGGCGTCCCTTGCTGCGGCCCGTGGTCCACTGCTTCGTACGCGGCATCGGTGGCGCGGTGGTCTCGTTCCCTGAAGACTTGGACGGTCCCAAACTATGGCTCGCGGCGGAGGACAAGGCGGAACTCGAGGAATCTGAAAAGCGCGCGCATTTTGCCGTCACCACGTGTACGACCTGCGGTCAGCACTACTACGTAACGTTCCTCAAGGACTTCAAGTTCACCGACAGGCACCCTGGCGGCGGTGAGGCTGGCGCGGCGGGGGCATGGTGGGAACCGCTGGACGAGGCCCACGGCGGCAAACGTGCCGTTCTGATCGATCATCTTATCGGTGACGACGATGAAGAGGGCGATGCGCCGTCCCACGCGCGCATCGCCTCGGTCCACATCTGTCGGCACTGCGGCGCGGCACACCGCCAGTCCGGGGCGCGTTGCCTCCATTGCGGGAAGTCCGGCACGACGGTCCAGCTCCTCGCAGTTCGCCAAAACAAGCAGCACCCCGGCTGGCTCACGAGTTGTCTTTCGTGCAAATCCGTCGGCCGAGCGTTGAGCAGCTACTACCGTGAACCCGCGCGGGCCGTGCGGGCCATCAACGTGGCTGACGTGCACGTTCTGACCCAGGACATGGTGCACCATGCGGAGCGTCAACGGCTGCTCGTGTTCTGCGACAATCGGCAAGACGCCGCATTCCAGGCCGGATGGATGAAGGACCACGCGCGCCGCTTCCGGCTGAGGGCACTGATGGCGGAGGGCATCAAGGCCCGTCCGCGATCGGTGGGTGACCTCGCGGGTTATCTCGACGACCTGCTGGACGGGGATGAGACCCTGTCCCGGGCCTTGATTCCCGAAGTCTGGGAAGTCGCTCGCCGCGAAGGAAGCGGCGGCCGCCACGAGCAGGAACGGCGGAAGTATCTGCGCTTCCAGGTGCTTCGTGAGGTCGCCCTGTCGCCCCGGCAATCCCTCGGCCTCGAGCCGTGGGGACGGATGAAGGTCGAGTACGAAGGTCTTGACAACTATTCGCCCTGGATACAGGAGCATGCGCACGAACTGGGCATATCGGCCGAGCACCTGCGGGAGGGCGTGGCGAGCGTACTGGACTACTTGCGGCGCAAGCGCGCCCTGCACGACCCGGAACACGAAATCTTCACCAAGCACTGGATGGACGGCGACCGGGAGATCCAGCAGGGCTACCTGCCGAGTTTCCTCGCTCCCAATGCTACCAAACTCCGCCGCGAACCACTTGAAAAGCCCAACTTGGTGACACAGTGGCTGAGCAACGGCGGCGACACGACGATGCGGCAAATCGCCAAAAAGTGGGGCGTCCATGCCGACTCCATCGAATCCGTTCTGGAAGGCTTGTTCGCCTACCTGGTTGAAAGCAGGCTCCTGGTGTCCGTACGGCTCAAGGGCTCCAGGGGCGGCCCTCTACCCGGAGTCAGCGGGGTCTATCAGGTAAACTCCGACAAGCTTCGGCTTAGTCCCAACCGGGGTGTCAGGCGCTGCAAGAGCTGCCGTCGTACCACCACGCGTGACCTGCCCTATGACCGCTGCCCCGCATGGCGTTGCGATGGTGTTCTCGAATGGGTGCCGGAAAACAGTGACAACTACGACCTGCAACTGCTGGACGGCGCCTACTCCATGCTGCGGCCGGAAGAGCACACCGCCATGGTCCCGAACGACGAACGCGAGCGCCTGGAGAACCTGTTCAAGGGTACGTCGGACGCGGTGAACTGCCTGGTGTGCACTCCGACCCTCGAACTTGGAATCGACATCGGCCAACTGGACTCCGTGCTGATGCGCAACGTGCCGCCGTTGCCGGCCAATTACTGGCAACGGGCGGGGCGGGCGGGCCGGCGACACCGCATGGCGGTGAACATCACCTACTCCCGGCCGTTGTCCCACGACCGCGCCTACTTCGCCGATCCGCCGAAGCTTCTCACCGGCCGGATCGATCCCCCGGCCTTCAACCTGCGCAATGAGCTGATGATCGCCAAGCACGTGCATGCGACGGTGATCGCCGACCTGCACCGCTACGGCCGGGACCCGGGCCGTCCGCAAACGGAACGCAACGAAACACGGGATATCCTGGCTCGTTGCCTTCCCAGGCGCGTGGAGCCATACCTGTTCGACGGCGGCGAACTGCGCAAGGGGCCGTTTGACTTCAGCGCCCTGCGTCAGCTCGTTGAGGAAAATGTCGACGACCTGACTGCCCGAGCGGAGCGGGTTTTCGAGCAAGGATGGCCGGAGTCGGACGCGGACGTCACGACACGTTTCGTGCTGCGTGCTCATGTCGAGGCTTTCGCGGACAATCTGGAAGACGTTGTCCGCCGTTTGCAGCGGCGCCTGGCCTGGGCCATGGACCAGATCAAGCGGCTGAACGAGCTGCGTGAACGGAAAGGGACCCTCGAACCCGACGACGAAGCGTTGTTCCGCCGTTGCGACAGTTTCGTGAAGCGGCTCAAGGGGGCCGACAGGCGGCGCAGCCAGGCGGAAGGGCACGACGACTCCAACACCTTCAACGTGCTGGCGGCGGAAGGTTTCCTGCCAGGCTACGGCCTTGAAGTCGGTACGGTGGTCGGTTGGGCGGAAATTCCCTTCTGGCGCACCGGCGCCATGGACTTCAGCCTGCCGAGACCCCCGGCGACCGCCTTGCGCGAGTACGTTCCGGGCAACCTCATCTACGCCAACGGCCACCGTTTCGTAGCGCGGCGCTTTCACCGCGACCTCGGAGAAGGACGAGACGAAACGCCATGTTACGAGGTGTCGGCGGAACGCCAAGCCGTCAAGCCCACTCGTCAGGGTGCAAATTCGTCACTGAGCGGACAGGTTCTCACGACGATGGCCGTCTGCGACGCCGACCTTATCCACACGTCCCACATTTCCGACGAAGAGGATCTGCGGTTTCAACTCGCGGTGGCCGTTTACGGCCTCGAACTGGGCCAGCACAGCGGAGGCCGCGCATACCGTTGGGGGCCACAGCCGCTATTGTTGCGCCGGGGCGTCCGGATGCGGCTGGTCAACGTGGGAGCTTCCCCCGCCATCAAGGCGCGGGGAGCTTTCGGTTACCCGGTTTGCACGGTCTGCGGCCAGAGCGTTTCACCGCTTTCCTCTCAGCGCCAGCGCGACGAATTCGTCAAGTCCCACACCGAACGGTGCCGGCGCAAACCGGGGAATATCGGCTTTCATGCCGACGTGACTGCGGAGTCCCTCTCCCTGCCCGGGTGCGACGACGCGAACACCGCATACAGTGTACTGGAGGCGCTGCGTTTCGGAGCCACTCAGGTGCTGGACATGCACATGGACGACCTGCAGATCCTCGTGATCGGCCATGTGGAGCGCGAGGAGGTGGACGCGCTGCTGTGGGACCCGATGCCCGGTGGTTCCGGACTTCTGGAGCGTTTGTGCGAGCGCTTTGGCGAGGTCGTGGAGGCGGCCCGTGAAGTCGTCGCAAACTGCCCGGCGTTGTGCAACTCGTCCTGCATCGATTGCCTCCAGACTTTCCGCAACGCCTACTACCACCGTTACCTCGACCGCGCCACGGCTCAAGAGCGACTGGACGAGTGGGGCAGAAGCCTAACTCTCGAACACGATATTCCCGCGCTGCAACCGCAGGCACGGCCCGATGACAAGGCCATGCCGGTGAACGAAGCAGAAACCAAACTGCGCCACCTGCTGCTCGCCGCGGGTTTCGGCGAGGGCATCCGTGGCGAGCAAGTCCGCCTGGACCGTGCGTTGGGTACGACGACCCCGGATGTCATCTACCGTGGCGAGGATCACGAGCCGGACGAAGGGGTGTGTATCTACCTGGACGGTTTGAGCCGCCATATCCACGGGAACCCCGAAACTGCCGAGAAAGACCGTAATATCCGCGATTGGCTACGCAACCATGGTTACGACGTGATTGAGATCCCCGCCAACGAGATCGACGACGCGGACGCCATGGCGCGGCACTTTCGACGACTGGCCGGTTATCTGGGGTTACGGGAGGTCCGGAGGCGGTTGCGCGACGACCGTTCCTGGTTCGAGAACACCGCCGAGGCGAGCACACCCAGTTTGCGGCTGGTTACGCCGACGGCCGATACGCGGTACATCAACTGCTTGCCGCTGGTTCCGCTCAAGGCGGCCGCGGGCGCGTTCGGCGGTCCTCAATCCGTGCCCGACGAATCCGAGTGGGATTGGGTAGAAGTCGATGCGCAGCGTCCGTTGCGCCCTGGCATGTTCGTGGCACAGGTCGTTGGGCGGTCCATGGAACCCATGATCCCAAATGGCGCTTACTGCCTCTTTGCGACACCGGTAGCCGGCACCCGTCAAGGGCGCATCGTGCTGGTCCAACTGCAAGACGAGGTCGACCCCGATACCGAACTTCGTTACACGGTAAAGCGTTATCGCAGCGAAAAAGCCGCCGACGAGGACGGCTGGCGCCACGTCAGGATCGTGCTTGAGCCCGTTAACCGGGAATTCACCCCCATCGAATTGACAGCGGAGGACGAGGAGGCCGTGGCCGTCGTCGCTGAGTTCTTGGAGGTCGTCGGCACGGATCCACCCACGAGCATACCCCTCGATTGAATCGGCAGACGGCGCGTGAACTCGTAGCGGGCTTCAGTCGGCTCTTGATGAACAGAATGTTCATCCCATCCTCCCACGGAATCTCGAATCCGGTGTAATTGGAACTGTTTCGCCGACGCAGGTGATCAACTTACGTCCATCCAAAGTTCAAGGACGACGGCCCCACGAGATCCCCACGAGACGCTCGCCTTGACACCCCAGGAACCGAAGCCCACAATACACAATGGAATGGAGCGCAACGCCACCCGGACGCGACTTGTCTCCGGGCGAGCGGGGCGATCGAACCTCGACTCATGATCGAATTTCTCGTGACCTATCCGGGTCTCGTCTTTATCGGGCTGGCCTTGTTGGTGGTTGTCGATACGGTGAGCGGGAACCTGCCTCCGGCGGCATTGGTTCCGTTTGCCCTCGGTACGGTGCTGGCGGTGATATTGCTATGATAGCCCTGTCGAAGAACAGTCCGGACGCAGCCTTGACGGCACCGGCAGATACCCGCGGTGAGGCCCGGGAACCGAAGGCGCCGCCAACGTGGGTAGCTGCGGGAGCGGTCTTTCTCACTGCTTTCCTTGTCTGCGGAACCGGCTTCTCGCAGAACCCGCCCACGGCCGAAGACACCCCGGTCTCACCGATGTTGCGCCAGGGGACGATTCATGAAGAGAATCTGTCGAGTCCCGGGCGGGAACCGGCGCCGGCGGTCCGGAAAACAGCGCCTGCGGGAAACCCGGAACCCGCGCCGTCGCGCGAGTCTTCCACGGAGGCGGCACCCGTGCCCACGGCACCGGTCGCGGACCCGGACATCGATGCGGACCGCGTGGCTTCCGACGAACCCGACGGCTCGTACGAACTACCACCGCTCTCCCCGGTTGCCGGCGTGGCTGTGCCGCAACGGAGGGCGTCCATGAAGCTGGTACAGCAGGGCCGGGCGCTTCTGAGGGATAAAAGGTACAAGGCTGCACTGGGCAGGTTCGAGCAGGCCGTCGGCCTGGACGCGGCCAATCCGTACAGCCACTACTTCATTGCCCGGGCACACTATTTGCTGAGCAACTATCGACAATCCCTGAGCTTTCTCGAAGTGGCGGAGTTGAAGCTTGGGGCCGATGCGCGCTGGCTCGCCGAAGTCCTTGTCTTGCGAGGGCGCAACGCGGCCGCCATTGGTTTTCACGGACGAGCCGACAACAACTATGTCCGCGCGCTCAGCCTCGATCCCCATCACGCATTCGCGCTGACGCAACTCACCACCATCGGGACCATGGGCGACGCCCGTCAGAACCGGTGAGGACCGCCGTCTCCGGAGGAGGGTCGCTGGTTTCCCTATCCGGGCCGCGTCACCGTGCGCCGTCGGGCGCGTCCGGCAGCTTGTAGCTGAATGTCAGACGAACGGTCAAGGGGCCCGGGTCGGCCCTGGCAGGCACGGAGCCGAACGGCGCGGACTCCCTGACGTTCCGGAGAGCTTCCACATCGAGAACGATGAAGCCGGACGACTTCAGCAACTTGACGTTTTCGACATCACCGTTTTCCTGGACCGCGAAGACCAGCTCGACGGTTCCCCCTTGACCCGTTCGCCGGGCGTATTCGGGATATCTCGAATTGCCGCCGATCTTCCTTGTGAGAGATTCGATGTAAACCCCCTCGCCGGGAGTGTCCACCGTGGTTCGAGGCTCGGACCGAGTGACCCGGATGGGCCCTGACGGCGCGGCCGAGCGCCCGTCCCGACCACGTGACAGCTTCCGCTGCCGGACTCGTTCCACGGCCTGGTCCACGAGCGAAAGCCGGTTCTGGGTCTCGACCGGCACCACCGGTTCCACCGCGGAAACCGGTGGTTTCTCGGTCTTCCTGAGGAGCCGCGACAGCGTCCTGATGCGCCTTTGCACCAAGCCGACGCCGGGCTCGTGCCCCAACTCGGTATAGACGCCCAGGACCCGGTAGTACGCGTTCAACGCATCCCGGGGCTCGCCCCTGTGGAGGTGGATCTCCGCGATGTTGTGGAGCGCCAATGCCAACGGCAGCCTGTCCTCCATTCCCTCGGCAAGCGAGACGGCCTCGTCGAGTTGATTCAAGGCATGGAGATAATTCTTGGCCCGCGCGCGTCCTCGTGCCTCCACGATCTTCTCGAATGCCTGTTCTTTTGACTCGGGAGCGGACGGGGCGTGTTGGCTGGCATGGACCGGCTCGGCCATGGGCCACACCAGCATCAGCGTGAAACACAACGCGAGGCGCACGGGGAACGGATGGCGGTGGGTCATATCGTCTGTCTCGTGCCTAGTGTTGCGTTCCACAAATACGTTGACGAATCTGCTGGTCCTTCTCGCCGTCGGCTGCGTTGCTCCTCCTCGCGTGGTATTGGCCACACGGGCGGGTTTGAAACCCGCCCCTACAAGTCGTCGCGCCTTGCCGACGACAAGAATTCCTGCGCATCTTCGTCAACGTATTTGTGGAACGCAACACTGGGGGCCCGTCCGGGTAGCCGGTGCGGCTCCTGGCCATCACGAATGCTCTCCCCTCCCCAGGGCTTCCGAACGCTCGGTGGCCTGCACCACGGCTTCCATGACGGTGGCGCGAAAGGCACCTTGTTCCAGGGCGAAAAGACCCGCGGCCGTGGTTCCGGCCGGAGACGTGACGGCGTCTCGCAACTCCGCCAAATGATCTTTTGAGTCGCGGGCCATGGCGGCGGATCCGTAGACGGTTTGGAGCGCCAGCTTCAGGGCGACATCCCGGCTGAGCCCCATCTGGACGCCGCCCGCGGCCAGTGACTCGATGAAGAGAAAAACGTAGGCCGGGCCGCTGCCGCTCAAACCCGTCACGGCGTCCAGATGATGTTCCTCGACGGAAACCGCGAGTCCGACGCTCGAAAGGATCTTGCCCACCTTGTCGAGGTCCTCCGCCCTTGCCCACCGGCCGCCGGAGTACGCGGAGGCCGCCTGCCCCACCAGGCAAGGCGTGTTAGGCATGACCCGGACCACCCGCGTGCCCTCCGGGAGAAGCGCCTCTATCCGACTGAGCGGCACCCCGGCCGCGATGGAGACCCATAGCCTGTCCCCCAGCGACGCACCCGCGAGATCCTGCAGCACACCGTCCATGACCTGGGGCTTGACCGCCAGAAACACGATGTCCGACGCTTCCACGAGACCGGCGTTGTCCTGCATGAAGCGGACGCCGGTCTCCTCGGTGAGCGCCTTTCCCAGAGCCTCCACCGGATCGCTGGCGGCCAACTGGCTCCGGTCCACCAGGTCCGCCCCCAGGATCCCCTTGATGATGGCGCTACCCATCTTCCCGGCGCCGATGAAGCCAATCTTGTCGTCGAGCATGGGGCCTCCTTCAGGCCATGCGCGGACCCTCACGGACCGGCGCCTTTTCGAACGCATTCGGAAAAGAGTGCCGGCGGCCGTCCCATGAGCCCGGCCGGCCAGAGGGAACCGCAAGTGTCTGGGTTAAACGGTCTTGAGTTGCACGGTACCTTGAGCCACACCGCGAATGTAGCCCTCGAAGCCCTGGGGTGAGAAGGTCCACGTCAGCCACAGAGGCTCATCTCCGTCGTTGACGAACCCATGGTTGGTTCGGGGCGGTATGAACACGACGGAGCCGGGCACGATCTCCGCGGTTTCGTCCCCCACCGTGGCCATGGCCCGGCCGCCTATTACAAAGAGGATCTCTTCGGCTTCGTCGTGCGAGTGCAGGGGAATCTCGCTGTGAGGATCGACCTCCTGCAGGCCCATGGAGAAGTGACGGGTTCCCGTCGTGCTTGGCTCGACGCACGGGTAGAGCGTACGCGGCGCCTCGCCGTCGATGCGCACGACTTCGGCGTCCGCCTTGGAAAAGAAGTACTTCATGGCATCCTCCTCGGGTTCCGGCCAGCGGCGCGCCCTCTATCGACGGATGAAAAGATGCGAACAGACCTGATAGAGGGCCTAGTGTCCTGTCCGGTTAATTCGCATGGTAAGATGCGCAGGATTTTTCGTCGTCGGCAAGGCGCGATGACTTGTAGGGGCGGGTTTCAAACCCGCCCGTCCGGCGTGCACCACGCGAGGAAGAGCAACGCAACCGACGGCGAAAAAGACCAGCAGATTACCATGCGAATTAACCGGACAGGACACTAGTAGCTTTCCTCTTCCGTGTCCGCCGTCGGGAGACGGCGAAGTGTCCGGTCATCGTCGAAGCTCTTCATCATGCGAGTCTCTTTCTCAAGCTCCTCCTGGCAGCGCACGCACAAGCGCGTAAACGGCATCACCTTGAGTCGACCGACGCCGATCTCTTCGCCGCATTCATCGCAGATGCCGTAGGAACCCTCGCTGAGCCGAAGCAGCGCGTCCTCGATGGCCATCAGTTTCGTTCTCTCGCGATCATTGAGTATCATGTTGATCTCACGATCCCGCTCGTCGCTGGCCAGATCGTAGGTATCGCGTCCCTCGTCCTTGGTACTCTCCACCTCGTGCTTGAGGCGATCCGGGAGGTCCTCGAGAAGCTGCACTTTCATTCCGAGGAGGGTCTCCCGAAACTTCTTCAAAACGTCTTTCCTCATGTTGTTCTCTCCTGGAAGCGACTCAATTCAGCACTAATCGCGAGCGGAGTCAACCATACGATGGGGAGCCGTCTCTCCGGTAGCCGCCGGTTAGCCGCCGAGACGGAGGACTAGGAACCAAACTCAACGATATCAACATCTTGTGGCACTTTCAACTGGAAGAGGGAGGGATCAAACCCGACCCCGTGCCGGATGTTTTCGAAGCGAAATGTCCAGCGGTTGCCCCCTCCATCCTCGATGAGCACCTGACGGATATCGTGGTTGCCGGGATCGACGGTCAGATGAATCTCGCGAATACCGGTATTCGCCTTCCTGGGGAAAAGCTTCAGCCGGTGTCCAGCCTCGGTGGAATCCATCGACTCGGGCCGGAAATCGCGTTCCAGATCGCCGATGCCCAGCAGGAAGGAAAGTGGGAGGTCCGAGCGAAACACCGACCCGAGCGCGGTCTTGATGACCTGCCGTTCGGCGGGTTGATAGAAGTAGAGATGCTTGCCGTCGGAAAGCACGAACTGGCCGGTGGGCTCCTGGTAGCGCCACAGCATCTTCGCGGGTTTGCTGAAGAAAACGCGACCCGCGCCGTCAACGCGCCGGTTCAGCGTGCGGTACTCGGTGGTCTGGCGAAAATCCGCGCTGTATTCCCTGGTGTCGTCGTAGCGTCGCTGTACCGCCTTGACGAGGTCGTGGGCATCCTGGGCGCGGGGACCCTGCACCGGCAACACGAGAGCCGCCGCGCAACAGACCACACCCAGGAGAACGGCGTGAGCGCGCCTCATTCGGAACCGGCCCTGACCGCCACGGGGGCGCTTCAACGTTGTCGTCTCCATAGCCGGGCCTACTCCTCGATCTTCTGGGCCAGAACCTCGCGCGGCTTGGCCCCGTCCGCCGGGCCCACCACGCCATCCCGTTCCATCTTCTCGATCATCCGCGCCGCCCGATTGTAGCCTACCCTCAAGCGCCGCTGTATCATGGATATGGACGCCTGCCGCGTCTCGGTCACCACCGTGACGGCCTGATCATACATCTCGTCGTAATCGTCGTCCGGGCCGGCGAGCCCGCCGTTCGCCGCCCCCGCGGCCTCGATAATCTCCGGACGGTATTGGGGCCGGCCCTGTTGCTTGATGAAATCGGTCACCTTTCGGACCTCCTTGTCCGAGACAAAGGGACCGTGGAGCCGTATCAACCGGGCCGTGCCGGGGGGCAGGAAGAGCAGGTCCCCGTTGCCCAGGAGCCGCTCGGCCCCCATACCGTCCAGAATGGTGCGTGAATCGACCCGGGAAGTCACCTGGAAGGAGATCCGCGCGGGAAAGTTCGCCTTGATCAATCCGGTAATCACGTCCACCGACGGCCGCTGCGTCGCCAGGACCATGTGGATTCCCGCGGCCCGTGCCTTCTGGGCCAGACGCGTAATGTGCTCCTCGATATCCCGGCCCACGGACATCATCAGGTCCGCCAACTCGTCGATGAGGATCACCACCCGCGGCAACCGTCCGTGCTCCAGCTCCGCGCTGCCGTCGAGCCTGCCGCCCGGCTCCAGCTCCTCCGGAGAAGCGTCGTCCGCGCCCCCGCCGGTCCGCGTCTTGTCCGGAGGCGGTTCCCGTTCCAGTATCCGGTTGTAGTTGTCGATGTTGCGGGCGCCCTTGTCGCGCATGAGCCGGTAGCGGCGATCCATCTCCTCCACCGCCCAGAACAGCGCCGCCCGGGCCTCCTTGGGATCGGTCACCACCGGGGTCAACAGATGCGGCAGTCCTTCAAAGGGAGTCAGCTCGAGCATCTTGGGGTCGATCATGATGAAGCGCACATCGTCCGGGCTGGCCTTGTACAGGATGCTCAGGATCATCGAGTTGAGGGATACGGACTTGCCGGTCCCGGTGGCGCCGGCCACCAGCAAATGCGGCATGCGGGCCAGATCCGTGGCGAAAGGCGCCCCGGAGATGTCCTTGCCCAAGGCCAGGGACACGCTCGAATCGGAGTCGGTGTAGACCGGGTCTTCCAGGATTTCCCTCAGATAGACCGTTTCACGCCGGGTGTTGGGCACCTCGATCCCGACCACGGCCTCCCCCGGGATCGGCGCCAGGATGCGGATGCTGACGGCGCTGAGGGCCATGGCGAGATCGTCCGCCACCCCCACGATCCGCCGCACCATGACACCGGGAGCCGGCCGGAACTCGTACACCGTGATGACCGGCCCGGGCCTCACCGCCAGCACTTCGCCCTCGATGCCGAAGTCCTGAAGCTTATGCTGCAGCATCACGGAATTGGCTTCCAGGGTGGCTCTGTCGATGCCGGCCTTCTCCTTCGGCGGGGAATCGAGAAAGGCCAGCAACGGCAGCGTGTAGCCGTCCGTAATCTCGGGAAAGACGAACTGCTCGGCCGCGGGCTTGGCCTTGGCTCTGGCCTTCTTCGGGCGCACCTTGGGGGTTTCCTCCGGAACCTCATCCTCCAGGACAATGGCGTCCTCCAGGACAATGGGCGGCGCCTTGAACTCCCGCTCCTTCTTGAGGTTGGCGGGCGGCTTCCGCTCGACCCTGGTCCGCCACACGGATGTCACGCCCTCGCCCAGCGTCGAACGAACCTGTCTGTGCGCCCCCGCGAGTTGGCTCCACCAACTCAGCATGGAGGTCTGGGACATCAGCATGGCCGCCATCAGCAACAGAAAGACCGTGATGACGCAGGTTCCCGCGTAGCCGAACATCTCGGTCAGGAACTCCCTGGAGAACCCGCCGAGGATGCCGCCGCTGTCCCGCGCCAACTCCATTTCGTGCACGAGACTGACCAGGATCGCCAAACCCCACAACAACACGCCGTACCCGAGGACCTTGAGGATCCTGAGTCTGCCGGGGTCGCGACGGAACAGGCGAAAGGCAAGCAGCAGCAGAATGACGGGAAGGAGGTAGGCGATCAGACCCAATCCTTGCAGCAGCACGTCCGCGAGATAAGCCCCCACCAGTCCGCCCAGGTTCATGGGGTCCCCGGACCCTGAAGGAACGTTGAAGGAGCGGTCCAGGGGGCTGTAGGAAACCAGGCTGAGCGCGGCGAAACAGGTTGAGACCAACATCACCGAGGCCCAGAGTTCACGATTGAGTCGAGAGCCTTTCTGCATGGGCGCGGACCTACATCTCCATGATATAAGGCACGATCACCGGCCGGCGGTGCAGCCTCTTCTCGAAGAACTTTCGCAGCGTCCGCCGTATGCCTTCCTTGAGCTCGGCGGAGTCGGTACGCATCTCCACACCGCAGCGGTCGATGTACTCCCGCAACGCATCCCGGGCCGTGCCGAGAACGTCGTCCTCTTCCTCCGAGCGCATCAACCCACGGGCCAGCAAATCCGGGCCTGCCGCCACCTCGCCGGTGCGCTGATGCACCGCCATGGCCACCACCACCAGCCCGTCCTCGCTCAGATGCCGGCGGTCCCGTATGACGATGTCTTCCACGTCACCGATCCCCTTGCCGTCGACGAATACCTTGCCGGTTGCAACCGGATCCACGCGCACGGCGTCCTGCTCGTTGATCTCCAGCGCGTCACCGTTCTCCATGAGAAAACATCGGTCGGCGGGTATGCCCACGGCGCGCGCGAGCTCGATGTGCTTGTAGAGCTGGCGGAACTCCCCGTGCAGGGGCACGAAGTAGCGCGGACGGGTGAGCTGGATCATGGTCTTCAGCTCTTCCTGGCTGGCGTGCCCCGAGACGTGGATCTCCGACGTGCGCTCGTAGTGGACCTGGGCGCCCCGCCGGTAAAGGTGATTGATGAGGTTGCTGATGATCTTCTCGTTTCCCGGGATGAACCTCGCCGACAGCACCACCGTGTCCCCGGGCTGAATCCTGATGGTTCGATGTTCGTCGAAGGCCACCCGATGCAGAACGGAGAGGGGTTCCCCCTGGCTTCCGGTGGTGAGGAAACAGAGTTGGTCATCGGCCATGTCCTGCCAGCCCTGGCTGTCGGTCATGACGTCATCGGGCAGGCGGAGATAGCCCAGATCCGCCGCGATACCCGTGTTGTTGACGATGCTTCGCCCGCTGAGAACCAGCTTGCGCCTGAAGTCGGTGGCCAGCTCCGCCACCTGCTGAATGCGCGGGATGTGGGAGGCGAACGTCGCGATGAAGATCCGTCCCGGACTGGCGCTGAAGATCCCCCGGAGCCCCTCTCCGACGGTGCGCTCCGAGGGCGTGCTGCCCTTGCGCTCGACGTTGGTGGAGTCCGAAAGCAGCAGCAGGACGCCCTTGTCACCGTAGGCCGCAAAGCGGTGAAAGTCGAAGCTCTGGCCGGCCATGGGGGTGTTGTCGATCTTGAAGTCCCCGGTGTGAACGATGGTGCCGATGGGCGTCTCGATGGCCAGGGCGATGCAGTCGACCAGGCTGTGGGTTACGGGAATCCCCTCGAACGTGAAAGGACCCACCGAAAAACGCTCCCCAGGGACGATTTCCACCAGTTCCGTCGACTGTTCGAGCCTGTGCTCCCGCAATCTGTGGCGCACGAAGCCCAGGGTCAGGCGCGTGCCGTACACCGGAACCTGGAAACGCTTGAGGATGTAGGGCAACGCGCCGATGTGATCCTCGTGGGCATGGGTCAGGACGATCGCCTGAGGAATCTTCCCCTCGTCCACCAGGTAGCTGATGTCGGGGATCACCAGATCAATGCCCAGGAGTTCGGGGCCGGGGAACATGACGCCGCAGTCCACGGCGATCACGGCGTCGCCCCACTCCACCGCGAGCATGTTGCTGCCGAACTCTCCCAAGCCTCCGAGGGGTACGATCCTCAAGGAATCCATCTAGTATCCTAACACGCCAGGCCCGATCCGATGGCCTCCCGAACCCGATGCATCTGCCCGCGGGAACGATCATCGGCATCGCCCGGCGGAATCGCGTCACCGACCACGACTTCGACTTCCCCGCGCTTGAGACGCCAGTCGCCTCGCTTCATCAGTACGCCCGAACCGTTGATGGTGACGGGCACGATGGGAACCCCGGCCTGCTCGGCCAGGCGAAACCCTCCGCGCTTGAACGGCAGCAGTTGTCCGTCCGTGCTGCGGGTGCCCTCGGGGAACACCACCACGGAGATCCCCCGCGTCAACTTTTCACGCGCGCCGGCGATGGCGGCCACCACGTCCTTTGACCGCGAACGTTTGACGACAATGTGCTTGGAGGCCCACAGCGCCCAGCCGAAGAACGGGATACGGAGCAGTTCCCGCTTCGCTATCCAGCGCAGTTGAAACGGCGCCAGTGCCTGAACGATCACCGGAATGTCGATATTACTCTGGTGATTGGCCATGAACACGTAAGCCTGACGGGGATCCAGACGGCCGGTGTCGCGCACCTTCAGTTCCACGCCGCCGGTCTTGAGAACGCACCAGGACCAGAAGCGAAACATCGGGTAGACACGCTTGCCGTAGGGATCCACGAGCCCGAGGGCAATCATGGGGATACTCTGGACAATGCTTCCAAGGACGATCAGGGCCAGCTTTAGCGTGTACATGCTGTTGAAGGCGTGTCTGCACGAGCCCGTCGGGAGCCTGAAACCCGAGGCTGTTTCATTCTAGGGGATATACGCGGCGAAAGCAATTTTGCCGGGCGGGCGAGCCCGGCGAAGGGAGCCGGACAGCCGATGTGGGGGCGGGTTTCAAACCCGCCCGTGTCCGGATCGCGCTGTCGGCCGATACAGGCTGCTAGAGCTTGATCTTCTCCGAGTACAGTCCTTTGACGAAGCCGGCCTTCTCCAGCCGCCTCAGGAGTTCCAGCTCCAGGAGTTGATGGGGGTTCAGCAGCCTCGCGCGCGGATCCGTGACCGAAACCGCGTCGATCAGGGCCTGGACCGCCTCGGCTTGGGGCCGGGGCATTGGATCCAGCCGGTGCGCGAGAGAGCCATAGGCCGCCGCCAGGGAGGCACCCTCGGCCAGGGTCACGTACTTCTTCATGATTCGCATGCTGGCGGCGCGTTCGGTGAGGAAATACTGGATGCCGTTCAGATAGGCCATCAGGAAACGCCGCAGCACATTGGGATTCCGTTTGGCAAAGGTCCGCGTGGTGACCAGCAAGTCGGTGACCAGGTTGACCTCGCCGACGTCGAGCACCTTGATGCCCACCCGCTGCGCTTCGGCCGCCACCTGCGCCACCAGCGGCGCCCCCTGGACGATGTTGCGATAGATGGCAGCCGCCCTTTGGGGCGAAAAGCCGATGGGAACCATCTCCACGTCTTTGACCGGATCCAGTCCCGCGCGTCGCAGCACCACCCGTGCGATCAGGTCGGACTTTCTGCCGAGACTCGACACCCCCACCTTCTTGCCCTTGAGCTGGGCCAGGTGATCGACGTACGAAGCCACTCCGAAACGGTAGTTTTCGGTGCTCACGTGGCCCCCGAAAAACATCAGGTCGGCGCCGTTGCTGACGGCCTCCAGCGGCGGCAACACATCCTGGGAGGTCACGAAGATGTCCGTCCCCAGGAGGGACTGCACTCCGCCGGCCGCGGCTCCGTCGAGGTAGACGTCGTCGATGTCGAGACCGTACTTGGCGAACAGGTCCGTGTCCCTGGCTATCCAGGTAACGACGGTTCCTACGCCGAAGCCGGCGAAGGCGACCCGGACCGGCGCCTTGGCTTCGGAGCCCGGAGAGACGGAGACGAACGTGAACACCGCAAGGACCGCTGCCGCGAGCGAACTCAGGAATCTGCAGAACATGATCCCCCCTCCCTGCGCCATGGATATGAGCGGGACACCCGAACAACCCCTACCCGCACGGCAATCCTATAGGCAGGATACACTGCGGTCAATACGCCCGGGGATCGAATACGGCTTGGGAATCAGGCCCCTGAAACGAGGTCGGCGAGCATCCGGATGAACAAGGGGTGGTCGTTCACGGCGGGCGCCCGGTGGAAGTGCATTCCCAACCCGCGAGCCCGTTGCCGGGCCTCGACATCGAGATCGTAGAGGACCTCCACGTGGTCGGAAACGAAACCGATGGGTACCACCATGACCGCCTTCTCGCCGGCTCCCGCCAACTGCTCGATCCTTTCGCTCACGTCGGGCTCGAGCCAGGGGTCACGGGGGTTGCCGCTGCGGCTCTGGTACGCCAGCGACCAGTTGGTCCGACCCAGGCGTTCGGCCACCGCTTGCGACGCATCCCGAAACTGATCCACGTACGGTGAATCATCCGCCATGGACCGTGGAATGCTGTGGGCGGTGAAGACCAGCGGGGCATTCCGTAACGCCCGCGGCATCCCGTCGATGGCGGCGCCGACGCGATCGGCCACGGCCTGGATGAACAGCGGGTTATGCGACCAGGACTCGACGTAATCCACGGCAGGGGCGCGGCCCGGCATGGCTTGGCGGGCAGCCTCCACCCCGCTGATGTACCGGCTCCAGGACGCCTCGGCCTGGAACGCGGAGAGAATGATCCCCAGCACCCGCCGGCAACCGTCCGCTACCAACTCGGCCAGGGTTTCGTCCAGAAACGGGCGCCAGTTTCGCATGCCCACGTAAACGGGCATGGGGACCCCGTCCCGAGCCAGCCTGCGCCGCAAAGCATCGGCCTGCCTGCGCGTGAGCTCGTTCAGCGGGGAACGGCCGCCGATGAGCTCGTAGTGGCGCGCCACCGTTTCAAGGCGCGCGGGAGGGATACCCCGCCCCGCGGTCACACGGTCGAGAAACGGCCGGATTTCATCGCGACTTTCGGGTCCGCCGAACGCGATCAGCAAGATCGCATCATACCGGCTCATACGGGCCTCAGGAGCCCCCGACCGTGCCTTCGCCAATGGATGCCAATGGATCATAGGTCATGGAACTGGTAAAATAATCATGTGCGTACCACTCACGTCCTGTTGCGTCGACCGTTCGGAAGCCCCGGAACCTCCTGCGCCCCACTTCCGGTCCGCCGGTCGCGTCACCGGCTCGTGGTGCTCTTCCTGCTTGTGCTGCTCATTGGCCCAGGCGCCCCCGTCCTCCAGCCGCAGGCCGGCGCGGTTGGACCCGGCGGTGACAACGGAGCGGCCCGGCAAACCGCCGGCGAGGTGGCCGAGACGATTGCGCGGGCCGCCATCCTCTACCGACAGTTCAAGTCCCGGGAAGCGTTAACCGAAATCGAGAAAGCCCTGGTCATGGCCCCCGACCACCCGGAAGTCCTCATCTGGGCAGCCAGGACGTCTATTGATCTTGGAGACCGCATCCCCGAAACGGTCCCCGACCGGGAAAAGAAACGCATTGAACGGTACCGCGCCGCCGAGCGATACGCACGCGCGGCCGTAAAGGGCCAGCACGGATCGACCTGGCCCCATTTCTTTCTGGCCGTGGCATTGGGGAAGCTGACCGAGTTTTCCGATATCAAGACGCAGATAACCATGGCGAGGGAGATCCGCAAGCAGGCGGACAGGGCCATCGCCCTCGATCCGGACAACGGCTTCGCGTATCACGTTCTTGGCGTCTGGCACCGGCGCCTGGCCGAGATCAACAAGCTGGAACGGCTATTGGCACAGTTGTTCCTGCAGGAATCCGTCCCGGCCGGGCACCTGGATGATTCCGTCCGCTATCTCAAGAAGGCGATCCGGCACAACCCGGACATCATCACCCATCATTTGGAGCTGGCGAAGACCTATCAGGCGCTTGGCAAGACGGAACTGGCGAGGGAACACCTGATCACCGTGAACAAGCTACCGGTTCAGTTCTCCGACGACGGCCTACACAAGCGAGACGCCAAGAAGCTGCTGAGGATATCGAACTGAACGGCAACGCCTGTCACGAGCGCTGCTGACGCGGCGGGACTACCACTCGATACGGATACAGACCTCTTCCCCTCTTTCCTCCACCGGCAGCACCGTCAGCGGGTCACCCCCTTTGGGCAGCACGCATTCTCCGGTGTCGAGATCGAAGCAATAGCCGTGATTGTCGCAACGGACCTTTCCCGCCACGATGGGGCCGTTCATGAGATCCGCGCTCTCGTGCGGGCAAAAGCGCGAGAACGCGAAGTAGCCGTTGTCCCCGCGGGTCACGACGACGGGCCGCCCGTTCAAATCGACGGCCTTCCTTTGCCCGGGCTCCAGTTCACCGGTTTGCGCCACCGGAATGTATGTCACTCCCACACGGCCTCCTGAAACGACAGCGGGGGCTAACCCCCGCCAAGGATGTCGGGTTACGCGTTCGGGCGACCCGGCCTACGGTCCGGTCCGCCTGCGGGCGGCCGTGCACGGGCGGGTTTGAAACCCGCCCCTACAGCGGATGTCCGGTTCCAGCGGCAAGCTTCCGGGGGGCCTGTCCGTGTAGGGGCGGGTTTCAAACCCGCCCGCAACCGCACGGCGCTGCCGCCCGATACAGGCTCCTAGGCGGCGGCCGCGCGACTTGGGGCGTATGCGGAGCCGCGCAACACCTGGCCCGGCAGATCGCCGCTCAAACGGCCGTCCTCGCAGATCACGCCGCCGTTCACGATGGTGTAATGAATGCCGTCGGATCGCTGGATCAGCCGTTTGGTGCCGGCCGGGTAGTCCGCCGCCCACTCGGGCTCGTACGCCCGCACGGTCTCAGGGTTGAACAGCGTCAGATCCGCCGCGTACCCGGGCCGGATCAGCCCCCTGCCCTCGAGCCCGTAAACGGACGCCACGTGGAAGGTCAGCTTGTGAACCGCCTCTTCCAGCGTCATCAGACCCCGCTCGCGCACCCACAGCCCCAGCAACGTCGTGCCGTAGCCGAAGTCGGCGCCGTACATTACGTGGGCGCCGGCATCCGATGTGCCTACCAGGACATACGGGCTGCGCAGGATCTCTCCCATGGCCTGGGCATCCCCGCCCGTGTTGGAGTTCTGGAAGGTCGTCAGCAAACCCTCGTCCAATGACAGGTCGAGGAGGGCGTCCACGGGGTGCTGGTTCCGCATGGCCGCCATCTCCGCCACGCTCTTGCCCTCGTAGCGCTTGTTCTCGTCCTTGACGACCTTCTCCACCTGCACGATATCCCAGCGCCTGTGGAAATTGGTCATGCGCTCCGTCGCCAGATCCTCGCGGAGCTTCGCGCGCGTGGCCGGATCGGCAAAAGCCTGCTGGCGCACCTCCACCGGCAGGAACATGAGATTCTTCCAGTTGGGGAACTCATCGAAAATCTGGGCGTTCTGCAGGTTGAAGTGACGGACCAGGGGAACCGTCTGGGTGAGGCCGTAGGCACGGTAGCCGTCACGGAAAATCCGCGACACCGCGTCCAGTTGTTGCTGCCACAGCGTCGGCTCGGCCCAGCGATGGTGCACGCTCTGCCAGATGATCGGCCGCTGCGTCCGCCGCGCGAGGTCGTAGTAGGCGTCGAAGTGCTCCATCTTGTTACGGCCGAGGATGGTCTCGATGATGCCGCTGTTGAGCTCGCCGAGCACGTCGCACAGAGCGTACAGCTCATTGTCGTCCGCCAGCCGGCTGGCCACGGGCTTGCCGTCTTCCCGCATGTGCCGCTCGTTGCGGTTGGTGGAAAACCCCAGGGCGCCGGAATCCATGGCATCCCGGACCAGGCCCTTCATCTTCTGCACCTCGCCCGCGGTGGCTTTTCGCTCCACCGACTCCTCGCCCATGACGTTTTGCCGCACGGCGATGTGCCCCACCAGGCCGCCGGCATTGATGCCCAGCCTGCCCTCCAACGCATCGAGATACTCGCCGTAGGTGTGCCAGCCCCAGGGCACTCCCTTTTCCAGCGCGAAGCGGGGAATCGCCTCCACCCGCACGAAGCTCTTGACCAGGGCCTCCTCGCCGCCGTCGTCCACGGGCGCAAGGGCCAGGCCGCAGTTCCCCATGACCACGGAAGTGATGCCGTGCTGGGGCTCGGAGGTGCCGTAGGGGTCCCAAAGGATCTGTGCATCCATGTGGGTGTGGTGATCGATGAATCCCGGAGCCACCACCAAGCCGGCGGCGTCGATGGTCCGGCTCGCCGAGCCCTTGAGACGGCCCACCTCGGCGATCTTGCCATTCTTCACCCCGACGTCCGCCGTGTGGGACGGCAGTCCTGAACCGTCGGCAACGCGGCCGCCGCGTATCAGCAGATCATATTCCATAACCCAGTCCTCCTTGGTCTCAACGCGCGGATATTAACGGGCTAACGGGCGACCGGGTTCTCCCGGCGGCTCGCCACTCGCGCAAAGCAGCATATTGAATCGGGCTCGGTTGTGCAACACGTTTGTCCCACGGGTAACGCCGGGCTGATTCATCGCCCCTCCGTCATTCCCGCGAAACAGGCCGTGTCAAAACCCTAACTTCGGGGCAAAAAGGCCCCTCCGTCATTCCCGCGAAAGCGGGAATCCAGGGGTCCTGGAGGGGTCCCTACGCGGCGTTTCCTCGCTCCACCCCGCCTGGATTCCCGCTTTCGCGGGAATGACGATTTCGGGGGCCGTTGCCTCTCTCGGATGGCGTTTTGACACAGCCTGTTTCGCGGGAATGACCGATTTTGGGCCTCACCGGGATCTCGTTGCCCTTTTTGCACCAATCAGCCAAACTTCCGGGCGTTGGGAACAGGACACCGGGTGATCGAACCAGTCAACAGGAGCAACCATGGATCTCAAGGTCGTAGGGCAACCGATTGGACGCGTGGAGGGTCCGGACAAAGTCTCGGGCAAGATGGAGTACACGGCCGACGTGCAGGTACCCGAGGCGCTTTGGGGAAAGTGCCTGCGCAGCACGTTGGCGCACGCCACGTTGGTGCGGGTAGACGCGACGCGGGCGCGCCAGGTGCCGGGAGTCCACGCGGTGCTGACGGGCGCGGACGTGCCGGATGTGCAGGTGGGGGTCAGTCTTCGGGACCTGCCGGTGCTGGCCCGGGACAAGGTGCGTTTCATCGGGGACAAGATTGCCGCGGTGGCCGCTGAAACGATGGATGCCGCCGAGGAGGCGCTGTCGCTTATCGAGGTGGAGTACGAGGAACTGCCCGCCGTAGCCGACATCCCGGAGGCGCTGGCGGCGGGAGCGCCGGTGATTCACGCGCAGCTCGACAGCTATCCCGGCGTGCCCGCGCGCCCGGAGGGCCAGCCCAACGTCCTGTCGCTCAAGGAGCACGCCGGCGGCGACGTGGAGCAGGGCTTCGCGGACGCGGACGTCATCGTCGAGCACACCTTCCGCACGCCGCAGGTCCACCAGGTCTACCTCGAGCCCCACGCCACGGTGGTGGCGGCCAACGATGCCGCGCGCATCGATGTCTGGGCGTCGTGCAAGGCGCCGTTCCGGCTCAAGAAAATGCTGGCCGCGCAACTGGACCTCGATGAAGAGAGCATCCGCGTCCACGGCATCGCCCTGGGCGGCGATTTCGGCGGCAAGGGCTCCCAGATGGACGTGCCGGTCTGCTACTACCTGTCCAAGACCGCCGGCCGGCCGGTGAAGATGGTGATGAACTATACCGAGGAGCTCATGGCCGGGGACCCCCGGCACCCCGCGCTGATGCGGCTCAAGCTCGGGGCCAAACGGGACGGGACGCTGGTGGCCCTGGACAGCGACATCTACTTCGACAGCGGCGCCTATTCGGGCTTCAAGCCGTCGGAGATCGACGGCAGCTACGTCACCAACGCCTACCGCATTCCCAACTACGCCATCCGGACCTACAACGTTTACACCAACGGCGTCCCCGGCGGCTACATGAAGTCGCCGGGACAGCCCCAGGCGGTCTTCGCCATGGAGTCGCTGCTGGACATGCTGGCCCGGAAGCTGGACCTGGATCCGGTGACGATACGGCTCAGGAACCTGTTGCAGGACGGCGACGTGCTGCCCAACAAGCGGGCGATGGAAAAGATCCGCTGCCGGGAAACCATCGAGGCGGCCCTGGCGGCCGCGGGATGGGACGGGGAGACGCCGGGCCGGGACACCGGCAGGGGCATGGCCCTGGGCTTTCGGCACACCGGCGGTAGCGGCACCGTGAACCTGGAGGTGTCCTGCAAGGCCGACGGCGAGATCACGGTGCTCACGGCCATCCCGGACATCGGCACCGGCACCCACACGCTGCTGCGCCAGATCACGGCGGAGATGCTGACCGTGCCGCCGGAACGGGTCGAGGTCGCCCGCGGCGACACCGACACCTTCGACACCGATGCCGAACCCGGCGGCAGCAAGATCACCGCCATGGTGGGGCGCGGGCTGGTGGAAGCCGTGGAGGAGCTGCGGGACAAGATGACGGAGGCGGCGGCCCAGGCCCTGGGCTGCAAGGCGGACGAGGTGACCCTGGCGGACGGCCGCTTCAGCGCCAACGGCGCGGCGTTGGCCTTCGCGGACGTCGCCGGAAAGCTCATCGCCGAGGAGACGGTCCTGTCGGTGCGCAAATCCTACCAGCCCCAGCGCTCTTCGGTGCCGTGCTTCTTCGTCCAGGTGGCGGAAGTGGCGGTGGACAGGGAGACTGGCACCGTGGAGGTCAAGAAGGTGGTCACTGCCCACGACGTCGGCACCATCATCAACCCGGTAATGCACCAGGGACAGATCGACGGCGGCTTCGTTCAAGGCCTGGGTTATGCGGTGATGGAAGAGATGGTCAAGGACGGACCGCGGGTCACGACCCTCAATCTCGGCGACTACTGTGTCCCCTGCGTCAAGGACCTTCCACCCCTGGAGACCGTGCTGGTGGAGGACCAGACCGGTCCCGGACCGTACAACGCCAAGTCCATCGGGGAGAACAGCATCGTGCCCACGGCGCCGGCCATCGCCAACGCGGTGGAGGCGGCCGTGGGCGTGCGCATCGCCGATCTCCCCATCACCGCGGAGAAGGTCTACAACGCCTTGCGGGAGGGCTGACCCGTCCGTGCTGCATGGCCGGCCTGCCGCCGGCCCGCGGTCCCGCCTACAACGGTCCCGCCTACAACTTGGGCCACGCCTTGATCCGGGACTCGGGGCGCAGTTTGCCTTTATCGTAGGTTTCCCAGTGGACGAAGTCGGCCACCGGACGGCGCGGCTTCGCTTTGGGCCAGGCCCGCGCCCGACCCACGGGAACCACCCAGAGGAGCCGCAGCGCCTTCGGAACGTTGAACAGCGTCCGCAGCTCCGGCTCCACCTCCTTGCGTACCGAGACCCAGACCGTGCCGAAGTCCATGCTCGCCGCCGCCAGCATCATGTGCTCCACCGCATTGGCCACGTTGGCCTGAAACAGCTTCTCCCGGTCCGCCGGCTGGCGCGTGGTGAGATACACCCGTTTCGTGCGCGCATCCCCGCACGCCAGGATCAGCGCGCTCACGTCGCCCACGTAGTCTTTCTTAAGTCCCTTGTAGTGCACGGGATCTTCCAGCTTGCGCTGGGTCCACTCGTTGGCGTAGATCTGCCGGACCCTCTTCATCTTCGCCCGGTCCCGCGTCACCACGAACTCCCAAGGCTGGCTGTTGGCGCCGGAGGGAGCCAGCCGCGCGGCCTCGAACATGAGCTGAAGCTGCTCATCGGTTATCCGTCCGCTCTTGTAGACACGCACGCTCCGCCGGGTCGCCATCACCTCCAGTAGTTTCTCTGCCTCCACGGTATTCTCCTTGCAGCCGCTGGCCTTTGACCTGTCCACCCAAGATGGCATCCTTTTCCACCCTGTGGTAGTTCTCGGGCAAGCAAATGGTCAACGTCGTCGGAATCGTCGCAAAGTACGGTGAAGAGAAAGCCGAGACCCTCATGAGGACCACCATACCGTGGCTCGAGGGCCGTGGGATGGAGGTTTTGGTGGAGGCCGAGTTCGGCACTACCGGCGGCCGGGCCGCGCACAAATCGGAAATGGCCGAACGGGCGGACCTCGTCATCGTCCTGGGGGGAGACGGCACGCTCCTGAGCATCGCCCGTCTCGTGGAACGGCCCGAAGTACCCATCGTGGGCGTCAATCTGGGAGGTCTGGGCTTCATCACCGAGATCGCCGCGGACGAGCTCGAGGAGGTTCTCACCAGCACGATTTCGGACAACTACACGGTCGAAAAGCGCATGACCCTCAACGTGAGCATCTCCGGCAAGGACGGCGTGCAGAACCTGAGGGTACTGAACGACGCGGTCATCACCAAGGGCGCCCGATCCAAGATCATCAACCTGGAGACCTACGTGGGCAGCGATTACCTGTGCACGTACAGGGCCGACGGTCTGATCATCTCCACGCCCACGGGATCGACGGCGTACTCGCTTGCGGCCGGCGGCCCGATCCTCCATCCGGCCATGGGAGCCATCATCCTTTGCCCCATCTGCCCTCACACGCTCACCACCAACCGCCCCATCGTCATCGCCAGCGACGCCAGGATCCGGTCGACTCTGCGGTCCGCCGGAGACACCGTGGTGCTGATTCCGGATGGCCAGGAAGGAATTCTGCTCAACAACGGCGATCGGGTGGAGGTGCGCCGCCACAAGTCGCCGGTATCGCTGGTGCGGATACCGACCCGATCCTACTTCGACGTACTTCGCAGCAAGCTCAAGTGGGGTGAGAGCTAGGCGGGTTTCAAACCCGCCCGTGCCCACATCCCGGCCCATCACACAAAGGGTTGCATCCATGCTGCAGCAGCTCCGGATCAACAACGTTGCCGTGATCGATCACGTCGAGTTGGAGCTCGGACCCGGGCTCAACGTCCTTACCGGAGAGACCGGCGCCGGGAAGACCATCGTGCTCGCCTCCCTGGGCCTCCTCCTGGGAGCTCGGGTTTCCTCCGACCTCATCCGCGAAGGAGCCAACGAGGCGACGGTGGAGGCCTTGTTCACCGATCTGCCGGCGGCCACTCGTGACGCTCTGGAGACGGCCGGGTGCGAGACCGAGGACGAACTGGTGCTGAAGCGGATCGTCAGCCGTAGCGGACGCAACCGGATCTACCTCAACGGCAGTCTGAGCCCGCTGTCCCTTCTGTCCGACGTCGGCGGCGGCCTCATTCACATCTACGGGCAGCACGAACAGCACACGCTGCGCCGCACCGAGACCCATCTTGCGCTGCTGGACGCGCACGCGGGACTCGAAGCCAAGGCCGTTGCCATGAAGGAACGGTTCGGCGCATTCGCCGGCGCCTGGAAACGGCTGTGCGAGCTCAAGGAAAGGCTCGCGGACAAGACTCGGGAGGGAGCGTTTCTGCGCGCCCAGGTAGAGGAGATCGAGGAGGCGGGACTCGAGCCCGGGGAAGAAGAAGCGCTGCAACACAGACGGGGGATATTCGCCCATTCCGAAAAGCTCTACCAAACCTGCAAGGAAGGCGAGTTGCTTCTCTACGAGGGCGACAACGCGGTTGTCGGCGCGCTGGGCCGGTTCATCCCGCGCCTTCGGGACATGGCGGAGATAGACGAAACGCTGGCGGAAGCCGTGACGCTGCTGGAAGGATCGGCGGCGCAACTGGATGAGGCAACCGCCCAGATTCGGCAATACACCGACAAGCTGTCCTTCGACCCGCGGGAGCTGGAACGCATCGAGGACCGCCTTGCCGACATCAATCGGCTAAGGCGAAAATACCGGGCATCGGTGGAGGAGATCCTGGTGCTCGCCGAACGGGCGAAGGAGGAACTGTCGGCGCTCGAAACCGGCGAGGAAGAGCTCACCGTCCTCGCTCGGCAATTCGAAGCGGCCCGGGATGCGGCCTGGAAAACGGCCGAGGAACTGTCCCGGACGCGGCAACGTGCCGCCAAAAGCCTGAAGAGCGGGATGGAACGGGAAGTGAGCCGGTTGGGTCTTTCGCACACCACGTTCGAGGTGCGGTTCCACGATCGCGGCACGGCCCCGGACGACCCGCCGTTCGTCATGGGCGGCGCCAGAATCGGGGACGACGGGATCGACAACCCCGAGTTCTACTTCTCGCCGAATCCCGGCGAGCCCGTCAGGCCGCTGGCGAAGGTCGCCTCCGGCGGGGAACTCTCGCGTCTGATGCTTGCGCTCAAATCGCTGGTATTGACCCAAAGCGAGATTCCGACCCTGCTGTTCGACGAGGTGGACGCCGGGATCGGCGGCAGGGTGGCCGAAATGGTGGGGAAGAAGCTCGCCAACGTGGCAGAATCCCATCAAGTGATCTGTGTCACTCACCTGGCGCCCATTGCCGCCCTGGCGGAGTTCCACCACGTGGTGGAAAAGCAGGTGTTGAACGGCAGGACCTTTACCACGGTCCGAAGGCTCGACGAAACCGAGAGAGTGCGGGAGCTGGCGCGCATGCTGGGGGGGGTCGAGATCACCGCCCAGGCAGAACGGCATGCGGCCGAAATGCTGAAGGCGCATGGGCCCGGCGGCCACTAGAGTCCTGCCCTTGCCACTCGGCCGGTTGATCCGCTATGCTTTGGAACAGCCCGAGCGGTTGAGTTTGCGTCACGAATCTGCAACCGCTCCGATGTCCACGTGTGGGGCCGTAGCTCAGCTGGGAGAGCGCTTGAATGGCATTCAAGAGGTCGCCGGTTCGATCCCGGTCGGCTCCACCACGATCCCAGGTGGTCCGGAGGCGGTGTGTCCCAACTTCGTAGAGCAGGGGGTGGAGTCTTTGCGGACTACGAACTGGACCCGGACTACTACGATGAAATGTTCAATCCGGACGGCAGCCCACAGGAGGCATCCAGGCGCCTCAACGCGGCGCTGGCGGAACTTTCATCCGAAGACTTGGCCAGGCTGCAGGACGGTGTCCATCGACATTTCCTGCACGAAGGCATCACCTTCACCGTCCTCGACGCGGATAGAGCCACCGAGCAGATCATTCCCATCGACTGTGTGCCCAGGCTCCTGACCGGAGCCGAGTGGGAGCGCATCGAACGCGGCCTCAAGCAACGCCTGACAGCCCTCAACCTGTTCCTCAAGGACGTGTACAACGAGGGCAGGTGCCTGCGAGACAAGATCGTTCCCATCGATGTGGTGTTCGGCTGCCCGCAATACCTCATGGAAATGCGCGGCGTGAAGGTCCCGCACGATATCTACGTGACCGTTTGCGGCACCGACATCGTGCGCACCCACGAAGGTTTTGCCGTCCTCGAGGACAATCTGCGGGTCCCCTCCGGGGTGTCCTATATGCTCGCCTGCCGCGACGCCATCAAGGAGGCCTTCCCAAGACTCTACCGGGCGCACCGGGTACGCGAGGTGTCCGACTACGCCGAACGTCTCTATTCCATCCTCGCCTCCCTCTGCCCGTCGTCCCAGAATCCCAGTGTGGCGATATTGACTCCGGGCATGCACAACTCCGCGTATTACGAGCACGCCTTTCTCGCCGGCGAAATGGGCGTTGATCTGGTGGAGGGGCAGGACCTGGTCATGCGCGACGCCACGTTGCACATGCGCACGACAGCCGGGCTGCGCCGCGTCGACGTACTGTACCGGCGGATCGACGACGGCTATCTCGATCCGGTGACGTTTCGGGGCGAATCGGTCCTCGGGACAGCCGGACTGTTCCACGCGTACCGGTCGGGTAACCTGGTGCTCGCCAACGCACCCGGCACGGGCGTGGCCGATGACAAGAGTCTGTACTCCTACGTTCCGCGAATCATCCGCTACTTTCTCGGCGAAGAACCGCTACTCGCCAACGTCGAAACGCATCTTTGCCGGGAACCCGACGGGTTGGCCTACACGCTGGAGCACCTCGACGAGCTGGTGGTCAAGGAAGTCGGCGGATCCGGCGGTTACGGGATGCTGATGGGTCCCCACGCATCCGCCGCCGAGCGTGCGGAGTATGCCGAGCGGCTGCGTGCGGATCCGGCCAATTTCATTTCACAGCCGGTCCTGGCCCTGTCCCGCGCCCCGTGCTTCATCAGCGGAAACATCGAGCCGCGCCACGTGGATCTCCGCCCCTTCGTGTTACAGGGGCGCGACGAGCAGCATGTGGTTCCGGGCGGTTTGTGCCGCGTTGCGCTCCGTCGCGGCAGCCTGGTTGTCAATTCCAGCCAGGGCGGCGGTTGCAAGGATCTATGGATCCTGGACGATTAGTGTCCTGTCCGGTTAATTCGGATGGCAAGATGCGCAGGATTTTTCGTTGTCGGCAAGGCGCGATGACTTGTAGGGGCGGGTTTCAAACCCGCCCGTGTGGCGTGCACCACGCGAGGAAGAGCAACGCAGCCGACGGCGAAAAAGACCAGCAGATTATCAGGCGAATTAACCGGACAGGACACTAGGGAGCGCATCATGTTGGCACGGGTAGCCGCCGAGTTCTACTGGCTCGGCCGCCATATCGAGCGCATCGAGCACACCGCGCGCCTTCTCCGGTTCCAGCTCAACCGGCTCGCCGACCGGCCGGCCGACGAGCTGACCCGGGGTTGGCAGGCGGTGTACAGCATCCTGGGACAGTCCGCGGCTTGGGCCACGGCGAACGGAGACGATGCGGAAACCATCGTCATACCCGATGCCTACACCCTTGCCGGGAACCTCGTGGAGGAGGGTGCGAATCCGGACTCCCTGCTTTCGTGTTGGGCGCGGGGACGCGAGAACGGCCACAGCGTGCGGGCGCAGCTTCCGCTGCCGGTGTGGACGTGCCTCAACCAGGGCTACCTTTGGATCCGGGACAGCGACTTCAGCGATGCGTGGTCGAAGGCGCCGGCCGGCCTGGTGAACCAAGCCATCGACCGGTTGCGGCTATTGGCCGGGGTCGTGGACGCGGCCATGCCCCGGGACGAAACGTGGCGCTTTCTCGAGCTGGGGCGTTTCATCGAGCGGGTGCAACATCAGGTCGTGCTGCTCGCCACCTGGGTCGAGTTCAACGGCGAGGACCAGGCCGCCGGCGGACTCTCGTGGGCTGATCTGCTGCGGGTGTGCGGGGCCTATGAAGTGTACTGCCGCCGCCACTCGACGAACGTCGACCGGATAGAAGCCCTCGGCCTGCTCATCCAGGACCCGGAGATCCCCCGCTCGTTGCGCTTCTCGGTCCAACGCATCGAAGATCTGCTGGCGGGTATCGATCCGGTGGGCGCCCGTTACCCGCTGGCGCCGCCCCACCGGATGGCGTTGCGCCTGACTGCCGCCGTCGAGATGGAACCCACCGGCCTGTCGGAAGCGACGGAGGCAGGCGGCTTTTTCCGCTCGCTGGGCAACGACGGCCGGGCGCTCCACCACCTGACCATGGCCGCCTACGTAACCCATTCTCCGCCCGAAGGGCTTGCGACGTGATTGCCACCTATACCATCGAGCACCACATGCGTTTCGAATACGCCGAGCCGGCACGAGACTCGGTGATGACGCTGTATGTGTGTCCGATCCGCGACCGTACCCAGTTGCTCCGGGAGTTCTCCGTTCACACCGATCCGGATGGTCCACTGTACGAATTCATCGATTCCTTCGGTAACACCGGGCATTTCCTGGACCGTCCGCGTAGCCACGAGCGTCTCTTGATTACCGCCCACTCCGTCGTGGAGGTGGGACCGTTGGTATCGACGCCGGAGCGGTTGAACCCCGGAGCATCGGACGGGCTTCAGCGCGCCGTGAAGACCCTCGAGCTTTGGCCGATGGTGCACCCCAGCCACTTCGCTGGCTGGACCCCGGCCCTGGCGAAGTTCAAGGCCATGCACGATCTCGCGCCGGGCGATGATCCGCTGGTGAGCACAAGGGACCTTTGTACCGAGCTTCACCGGCTGCTGGAGTACGCTCCGGGCGCAACCCGGTACGATTCACCCATCGACCGGATTCTCGAGACCGGCCGGGGAGTTTGCCAGGACTACGCCCACGTCATGGCCGCCATCCTGCGCGGCTGGGGGATCCCGTGCCGTTATGTGTCGGGTTACCTCGGACCACCCGCCGGAGAAGTGGCCAATTGTGAGAGCCATGCGTGGGTGGAATGCTGGTTTCCGGACATCGGCTGGGTCGGGTTCGACCCCACCAACGACACCGAAGGAGACGAGCGCCACATCCGGGTAGCGGTGGGGAGGGACTATGCCGATGTCCCGCCGACCCGGGGCACCTTTCGCGGGGCCGCGGGTTCGATTCTCAAGGCCGAGGTGGTTATCGAGCGAATCAGCGAGACGACTTCGCCCACGGAAGGACCCCGGTACTGAGAATTGAACAATTATGCTATGCGCCGAGAGACAAACGGTATCCAATCAGGTAAGAACTTTGGAGAAACGAGTCCAAGGAGAAACACCATGACGCTTGCGGATGTACAAAAACTCATATCGGACAACGACATACGGCGTGTGGACCTTCTCGTCACCGACCTCATCGGGCGCTGGCAACACTTCTCGATACCCTCGTCCAACGTAAAGGAGAGCCTCATGGAGCGCGGCCACGGCTTCGACGGCTCCAGCTTGCGCGGTTTCCAGTCCATCGAACAGTCCGACATGCTGCTGGTCCCGGACCTCGATTCGGCACGGATCGATCCGGTGGAGTCCGAGCCGTTCCTCAAGATCATCTGCGACGTCGTCGACCCGGCCACCGGCCAACGCTACACCCGCGATCCGCGCTACGTGGCCACCAAGGCAGAAGAACATCTCGCCGCCTCCGGCATCGCCGACCAGGCGTTCTTCGGTCCGGAGCTCGAGTTTTTCCTTTTCGACAACGTGCGCTTCGGTCTCAAGATCAACTCGTCGTTCCACGTCGTCGACTCCGACGAGGCCGACTGGAACTCGGCCCGGGACGAGGATGACCGCAACCTCGGCTACAAGATCCCGCCCAAGCAAGGGTACTCGCCCACCCCGCCCTTCGACCAGCTCGCCGACCTGCGCTGGGAGATGACGGAGAAGATGGAGCAGGTGGGCCTTGAGTTCGAGGTCCACCACCACGAGGTGGCCACGGGCGGCCAGTGCGAGATCGCGACCCGTTTCAGGACGTTGCGCCGCAAGGCCGACGAAACCCAGTGGTACAAGCACATCGTCCGCAACGTGGCCAGGGCCAACGGCAAGACGGCGACGTTCATGCCCAAGCCCCTGTTCGGCGACAACGGCACCGGCATGCACGTTCATCAGTCGCTGTGGCTCGGCGACAAGCCGCTGTTCTATGATGCCGACGGCTACGCCCAGCTATCGGAGATGGCGCGGCACTACATCGGCGGCCTGCTCAAGCACAGCCCGTCGCTGCTGGCCTTCTGCGCCCCCACCACCAACTCCTACAAACGCTTGGTGCCGGGCTTCGAGGCGCCGGTCTACCTCGCCTATTCCGCGCGCAACCGCTCCGCCGCGATCCGAATCCCGACCTACGAAACTTCCGCGGCCAGCAAGCGCATCGAGTTCCGTCCCCCGGACCCCTCCGCCAACATCTACCTGGCCTTCTCGGCGATGTTGATGGCAGGTCTCGACGGCATCCGGAACCGGATCGACCCCGGCGCTCCCACCGACGTGGACATCTATGAGCTCTCGCCGGAGGAGGCAGCCAATATCCCCGGGGTTCCGTCTTCGATGGAGGGCGCGGTGGCGGCCCTGGGCGCCGACCACGAATACCTGCTCCAGGGCGACGTCTTCACGCAGGACGTCATCGACCACTACATCGCGTTCAAGCAGCAGGAGGCGCGGGACGTGTTCCAGCATCCCGTCCCGGCGGAGTTCTTCCACTATTTTCACATCTAACGGGCCGCACCGGCGGTGATGCGGAACGCCCCCCGTGCCTTGCGAACGGAAACTGAAGGATACCGGAGGTAACGTGAACATGAGCATGAGCGGCTTTGCGAAAGATGCTTTCGGACGCAACGGCAGGATGCGCCGCGTGGCGATGGTAACAGGCGTGCTCGCGGTATTGGGCATCCTGTGGGTCACGACGGCCGCGCATGCCGCCATCGACAAAGAGATCCAGTTCGTGTTCAACACCTTCGCGTTCCTCATCTGGGGCGCCCTCGTGATGTGGATGTGCGCGGGCTTTACCATGCTTGAGGCGGGTTCGGTGCGCACCAAGAACGTCTCCATGATCTGTCTCAAGAACATCGGCCTCTACTCCATCGCGGGGCTCATGTATTTCTTCATCGGCTACAACCTCATGTACGTCGACGTCGGGAGCTGGATCGGCACCTTCACCCTCTTCTACGGTCCTTCAGCCGATGAGATCGCCTTGCTGGCCGGTCAGGAGCAGGCCAAGGAGGCCGTCCTCAAGACCAACTATGCCACCATGTCGGACTGGTTCTTTCAGATGGTCTTCGTGGCCACCACGGCGTCCATCGTTTCCGGCACTCTGGCCGAGCGGGTGAAGCTCTGGACTTTCTTCCTGTTCATCGCGCTTCTGACGGCCATCATCTATCCCGTGGTCGGCGCCTGGACATGGGGCGGTGGATGGCTTGGCGACCTGGGTTTCAAGGATTTCGCCGGTTCCACCATCGTGCACTCCACCGGCGGCTGGGCGGCCCTTGCCGGCGCTCTCGTGGTGGGGCCCAGGAGAGGGAAGTTCCGGGCCGACGGAGGCGTCAAGCCGACGCCCCCATCGAATGTCCCCATCGTGACCCTGGGCGTCTTTATTCTGTGGTTCGGGTGGTTCGGCTTCAACGGCGGGTCACAGCTCGCCATGGCCGGCGCCCAGGATGTGGTGGCCATCAGCCATCTGCTGGTCAATACCAATCTTGCGGGAGCGGCCGGGTTCATGGCCGCCCTTGTCATCGCGCGGCCCATCCTCGGACGCATCGACCTGATGGCGGGCCTCAACGGCGCCCTCGCCGGCCTCGTGGCCATCACCGCGGGACCGGACTTCGTCGCTCACTACTGGGCGGTCATCATCGGCGCCATCGGCGGGGTCGTTTGCGTTTCCGGCATCAGGCTGCTGGAGGTGCTCAAGGTGGATGACGTCGTGGGCGCGGTTCCGGTCCATCTGTTCGCGGGCATTTGGGGAACGCTTGCGACGTGCATCGTGGCCGGCGGCAACTTCGGCGTCCAACTCGTGGGAATACTTGCGGTGGGGGCGTTCGTGTTCGCGGTCTCTTGGCTCTTGTGGCTGGTGCTCAAGAAAACGATGGGTGTCCGGGTATCGCACGCGGTCGAGGAACTCGGCCAGGACGCGGGGGAACTCGGCCTCGAAGCCTATCCCGAGTTCATGCTCATGCCCGATCCGGACGACGTGGAGGCCCTTCGCGGCGGCAAGAGCTGAACGTCACGTGCGCACGGGCAAAAGCCCGGACAGGCAGCCGGACCGGTGATTGGCGCCGGATGGCCTGACATCGAAATACGTTTGCCAACATCGATGTCAGGACACCGCGGGAACGGTCACCCAGAACTCCGTGAACGATCCCGGTTCCGACTCGACACCCATGGCGCCGCCGTGCTGGGCCACGATGTCCTGGGACAGCGACAGCCCGAGTCCGGTCCCCTCTCCCGTGGGCTTGGTGGTGACGAAGGGTTCGAAGATCTTCTTGATCATGTCCTCCGGAATACCCGGTCCGTTGTCCCGGACCCGGAACTCCGCCTTGTCACCCTGCCGCCTGCTCGACAACCGGATGCGCGGGTCATAGCCGCCGTCGGATTTCTTGACCCGTTCGAACGTCGCCTGGCAGGCGTTGGTTATCAGGTTGAGGAAAACCCGGCTCATGTCCTGGGGGACGACCTCGATCTTCCCCATTTCGGCATCGAAGTCCTGTTCCCACGTTACGTTGAACTGCTGGTCCTTGGCGCGCATGGCGTGGTAGGCGAGATCGGCGTACTGCTTGAGCAGCGCGTTCAGATCCACCGCGCGGCGCTCGCCGGACTGGCCGCGTGAGTGCTCGAGCATGCTGTGCACGATGCCGTCGGCGCGCTTGCCGTGCTGCTGGATCTTCTGGAGATTGGAGGACAGGTCGTCGAGAATCCCGCCGACCTCCTCCCGCGCTTCCTCCGGAAGCTTGTCAGCCACTTCCTGCAGCACTTCACGCACTTCCTCGATCAACTCCCCTGACACCTCGGAAAAGTTGTTCACGAAGTTGAGAGGATTCTTGATCTCATGGGCGATGCCCGCGGCGAGCTGGCCCAGCGAGGCGAGCTTCTCCTGCATGATGACCTGATGCTGGGCCGTCTGCAAATCCTTGAGCGTCTGCACCAGTTGCTCGTTTTTCCCCTTCAACTCGTCCGCCAGCTTCTCCACCAGATTGAGACGCTGAACCTCCAGCGCGTGGCGCCGGAACACTTCCAGCGCCTCGGCCATGTCCGTCACCTCGTCGTTGCCCTGGACCTCCACCGGGACCTCCAGGTTACCCTTGGCCATGGAACGCATGGACCCGGCCAACCCGGTCAGGCGACGGATCAGGTACCGGCCAACGAAAATCCAGCCAAGCGCTACGGCGCCGATGATGTTGAACACGTTGAGCACCACCAAGAGCACCATGCCGGTATTCACTGCCGACGCGGAGGCCCTGCCGGCCTCCGACGCCAAACGGTCCGTCACCGCCACCACTCGATCCATGGCCGCCAGCAGCCGGGCCGCGGTGGAGCGGTTTTCCTCGATGTACCGCGCCTCCATCTCCACTTCCCGCAAGATGCCTTCCTGCAGGTCGAAAATCCCTTCGGCGCCGGCTCCCAGCGATTTGAGACGTGCGAATTCGAAGTCCAGCATCCGCGTGGGGGCGGCATGGGACTCGGAGGATCGAAACGCCCTCTCAAACGACCCGAGGGCGGCGTTGTAGCGCTCCCGGACCGGCTGAATGAGATCCCGGTCGTTCAACACCGCGGCTTCGGCGAGCAGCCGGGCGGCGAGGTTGGCCTGGGTGTGCAGGGTCAGCAGATCACGATAACGCAGCAACTCCTCGTAGGACGTCCGTTCGGCCAGAGAAACGGGACGGTCGCCGATCTGCCTGAGGCCCGTGGCGAGAAAGAACGCCTGATCGTCGATGGCGGGAACCAGCATGCGGTCGATCTGCCGGGTCATGACCGGGATTTCGTCCTCGCGAGTATGCAGGCGGCTGGTCATTTCACGCCGCCGCGAGGACGATTTCTCGATTTTGACCAGCGTCGCGGTCAGGTCATTGGAGAGGATGCGAAGCGTGCGCGCCTGTTCCTGCTCTTCCAGGGAACCGTGCTCCTGAAGCTCCTCGATGAGGCCGTCAAGATGGGCCTTGTCCTGCGCAATCTTCGCCTTGATCTCGGCGAGTTCCGCGTCGGACGACGCGGACACCAGGCGAGGGGCGGCGTCGACCAGGGCCGAGCTCTGCTGTGCGGCCCGGATGGCCGCGGCCAGACCGGGCACGCTGTGTTCGATGATGTGGCGCTGCGAATCGCTCACCGCGCGGAAAGACAGCAGGGCCACCGCACTGGCCGCGAGCATGAGGATCACCCCCACGCCGCACGCGGCATAGATCTTGAAACCGAGGCCGATCCGCCAGCCGTCCATCCGCTTCCGAAGATCTGCCAACGTCACGGCCGCTCCAGGTTACGGATCGAACGGAACCGCGCCGAGCCGTCGATCACGGTCAGGTACACCCGGTCCGAGCCCTGATTGTCCGACGGCCCGTAGCGCAGCTCGAACCCGCCAAGATCGATGGCTCCGGCCTCCTGAAGGGCGGAGATGAACCCTTTGCGGGTCGGGTCGGTTCCCGCCCGGCGCAGCGCCTCGATGGCCACGCGGCCCGTCAGGTAACCCTCGAGGGAAACGAAGCCGGGCTCCACGTCCGGAGCGACGGCGCGAAACGCCTCATGGTATTCCGTGACGACGGGAATCCGCCGGTCTCGAGGAAGGGGCACGACCTGGGTGACGATGACGCCTTGGCCCTCGGCGCCGAGAGCCCTCGCCAGCGCCGAGCTGCCGACGAACGAGATGTTCACGAAGACGGGATTGAAGTCCAGGTAACGGCACCACTTGATGAACCTCGATACGGGCTGGTAGGCACCGATGATGATGACGGCTTCGGGGCGGCCGAGCTTGAGGTCGAGCACCGCGGTCTTCACCGCGGTGGTGTTGCGCGGATAAGTGGCCTCGGCGGCCAGCGTCATACCGCGCCTGCCCAGGGCCTGGAGCGTGCCCGTCAGCCCGGCGCGGCCGTAGGAGTCGTCTTGATAGAGGATTCCGATGCGCTTGACGCCAAGATCCCGGGTGAGCCGCTCGACCATCTCTTCGGTTTCCTGGTAGTAGGAGGCGCGCACGTTGATGACGGTGGGGCGCTTCGGCGCATCGCGCAGGAACTCCGCGCCGGTGAAGGCGCCGACGTAGGGGACACCCGCTTCCGTCGCGATGGGTTCCGCCGCTTTCGAGGTCGGAGTGCCCACCGCGCCGATGAGCGCGAAAACCCGCTCCTCATCGATGAGCCGGTTGGTGTTGGCGATGGCCGCCTCGGGCTCATAACGGTCGTCCAGGGAGGTCAGGCGCAACCCACGCCCGTGGATCCCGCCGGCGCGATTCACCTCCTCGAACGCCGCCAGGATTCCCAGGCGCATACCTTCGCCCAGGGCCTTGGCAGGCCCGTTCAGGGCACAGGACTGACCGAACTCGACAGCGTCCGGACGGACCCCCGGCGTTCCCGAGCCCGCCGCCGGCGCCGTTGACTCGGCTGCGCTGGCCAACGAGGTCATCGCGATGACCAACGCCACGACGGCGAACCGCGCAAAGGCGTACACGAACTTCAACTCCGGGGCATTGGGAGCCTGTCTGAGTAAGTGAATCGTAGCCAATCCATGGGACAGGACACTAGTGTGGTGTCTCACAAATACGGTTGCGAAGATGCGAGGGCATTTTGGTCGTCGGCAAGGCGCGATGACCTGTAGGGGCGACCCGCGGTCGCCCCCCAGTGGCGTGCACCACGCGAGGAAGAGCAACGCAGCCGACGGCCAAAAGGACCCGCAGATTCGTAAGCGTATTTGTGAGACACCACACTAGCTCCCGTGATAGCGCAGAACCACGCAGGTGATGTCGTCCGACTGCGAATTCTCGCCGGCGAATTCCCGCACGTGATCGAGTACCCGCGAGGTCACCTCTTTGCACTCGGCCTTGTCGATTCGGGCCAGCAACGCATCGAGCCGTTCCTCGCCGAACTCGGCGAACTCCAGGTCCTCGGCTTCGGTGACTCCGTCGGTATACAGAAACAGCGCATCAGCGGCCCGAAGCTGGAGGGTGTCCTGGTGAAACTCATGGCCGGGAAGCACGCCCAGCGCAATGTCGTGCGTCGTCGGCACGGCCACGACCTGCCCGTCCCCGTGAACGACCCGCGGCGGATTGTGCCCGCCGTTACAATAGTGCAAAACCCCGCTTTCGGTATCGAGAACTCCGTAGAAGAGGGTCACGAACGTGCAATTGTCGTTGTCTTCGGAAAGCTGGTTGTTGACGTAACCCAGGCACAGGTCAGGCGTGCCGCCCTCCAGGGCGCGGCTCCGGAGCAGTGTGCGGCAGGCCATCATGAACAGCGCGGCAGCGATGCCCTTTCCCGAGACGTCGCCGATGGCCACGCCGATCCGGTTCTCCCCCAGCTTGAAGAAATCGTAGAAGTCACCGCCCACTTCCTTTGCCGGAACCATGAGGCCGTGGGTGTTGTAACGGTTGGTGGAAGGAAAGCTGCGGGGCAACACGGACGCCTGCATGTCCCGGGCGACGTCGAGCTCGTGGCTGAGGGCGACCAACTGATCCCTGTTGGACAACGCCTCACGCACCAGGGCCAGATGCTTCAGGGTCTTGTCGATGGTGATTTCGAGGTCGTTGAAGTCGATGGGTTTGGTGACGAAATCGAACGCCCCCCGGTTCATCGCCGTCCGGATGTTGTTCATGTCACCGTATGCGGACACGATAACGGAACGGATGTTGGGCTTCGTCTCGTTGAGTTGCTTGAGCAGCGCAAGACCGTCCATCACCGGCATGTTGATATCCGAGATGACCATCGAGATATCGTCATCCTTATCGAGCTTGTTGATGGCCTCCTGGCCGTTGTGCGCGAAATCGAACACAAGCTCGCTCTTTCGGATGCGCCGGCGAAACTTCTGCAAGACCAGGGACTCGAGGTCCTCCTCGTCGTCCACCACCAGGATCTTGATGGGGGGACCGGTGGGGTCTACCACGCCGATCGTTTCCAGATCACCCGGCATTGACCGCGTCCTGACGCGTGGCGTGAATGGCCAGGATTTCACTGAAACCGCTTATCTTGAAGACCTCGGCAATGTGGTCCCGCATGGCGCAAAGCACGATCTTTCTGCCACCCGCCTGGAGCTGCTTCGCCGCCAGCAGCAAGACCCGCAGTCCGGCGCTGCTGATATATTCGATCTTCTCGAAGTCCACCACGAGCGAGCCGGTACCCTCCTCGATCAGTTTGAGAAGGGCCTCCTGGAACGGGCTGGCCGTGCTGCCGTCAATGCGGCCCGCGGGGATGACCACGGTGGTATCGCCCTCCGTCTCCGTACTGAGACCCAAAACGCTTCCGTTTGCCATCAACTGTCTCCTTTCACAGGGGCGCGCAAAGTAATGCGGTTGAACCCGTCCGTACGTCTGTAATCCGGATTCGGGAACAGAACCTTTGTCAGAAAAACACCCAGACCGCCGATGGGCCGGTCCTCGAGAGCGGCATGCACGTCCGGTGCGGGGGCGTCTTCGAACGGATTGAAAGGAATCCCCGTGTCGTCAAGCTGCGCTACCACTTCGTCAGCTTCGATACGCAACTCCACCCGGAGCTCTTGTCGGTCGACGTCTGCGAAACCATACGATATCGTGTTGGTAGCCAACTCGTCCAAGGCCAGACTCAAATTGTGGATCTGCGCCTGCGAAAGACCGTTGGCCTGTCCAAAGCGGGCCACTGCCTCAGCCAACTCCCTGAGCGCGGACGAAAGCTCGGGCTCAAGATCGAGCGAAAGCCGGGGAAGGGCCGCCTTCATAACGGCGATCCCGGACGCCTGGGGCGAACCACGTCGGAACTTGACATCGGTTTGACTGACCGGAGAGTATTTTTCCAAACGAACGGCCTAAACCACCCGGGAAATGATAGTCGATCCCCCGACGCCGTGTCAACAACGGCGAGAGGGAGGCCGCACGATCAGGGCAACGTCTCGTCCTTCAGCCACCGCGCGAGCGCCTTGCCGGGGTCGGCGATCTCCTCCACCGAACCATACCAATAGGCGTCCCAGCCAGCCTCCGGCAGCCCCGTGAAGACCATCAGGTTCAGTGGATAGGCCTCGCTGTCGGTGCAGCGGCGAAAGTCGTCCCGGAACAGGAACACCGGCTTCTCCCAGGCGATGGCCATGCCGAGCTCCACCATCACGCCCTCGTCCGGAGGACAGCCGTTGACCACCGCGAACAGTCCATCGGCATCACGGACATCGCAAAGATCGGCCTGTCCGATCCGGTATGCCCAGCCGAGGGTTGCCCGGTCCACCTGGTTGTTGCGGGCGAAAGGCTCCCATACCTCGGCGCCCAACGCTGCCAGCGCCGCCGCCAGCACCGCCAACGGCCCCTCGCGCTGCTGCGCGGAGAAACCATAGGGGTTCGCCAAATAGAGGGTCTTCTTCGAGGTCTTACTCACGACGTGCTCATAGAGCGTATTTTGTTCTCCAGTCACAGCCATCGAGCCGTTCATCGGAGCATCATGAAAGTCGACAGCGGCAAGCTGACGATACGCGGATCATCCACCGTTCCGGAATCATCCTGGGTAACGAGAACCCCGAATGGCGCATTATTCACGGTTTTTTCGAGAAACGAGCGTATACCCAACGTGTCCCTGAATGGATCGATGCGTCTCTGATATTTGATCTCCACCGGGATGCGTGTACCGCCGATCGTCAACACAAAGTCAACTTCCCGGTCCGTACCTCTTTCGGGGAAGTACGCAATATCCAAACCATGAATCGTCGATGCGACCGAGCCAAAGATACTCTCCGCCAAATGACCGGCCAAAGTGGTCAACTCGGGGCGTTGCGCCAATTCATCCGGCACAAGGGGGATGTGTTCCTGAAGCCAACTGGCCCTGAGTCCGTGGTCCACAAGACAAAGCTTCGGACTGCCTCGCCTTCGCTTGAGGCGAATTTCCAGAGGCGGAATCAGGCGCAACAGGAGCGTATCGCCGAGGAATTTCAGGTAATGGCCAACCCGTTGGGAGCCAATGTTCGCGCTCAGCGAGAATCGGGCCTCTTCCGCCAGAGTGGATGTCCGGGGGGTCTGACCGGCATAGCGACAAACCAGCCGGAACAACTCCTCCAGGAGATTCTCGTCCCGCTTCCGCCCCCGCTCGCCGATTCTCAGATCGTGCTGAATGACTCTTTTGATCACCGTCTCGTTGAGATGATCGGCCAGTTGTGAAAATTCTACGTCCTTCTCACGATGGACGACGGGATAGCCGCCGCGATCCGAGAAATGCCTGAAAGCCTCTTCGCGAAATTCGCCATGTTCAATCCCATACTCGCCCAAGGCCACCCAAAACGCCTTGTCCAACAGATCCGCTAAACCATTATCCCTGAGAAAGGGCTCGGGCGTCGCGTAGCCGCGCAACGCACCGATCTCGGTGAGCGAAAGAACCCCCGCTTCGATGGTATTGATCCGTCCGGCGAGACTGTCTCGCCCCAATTCGATGCGCAGTGCCGAACTGCCGGCGACGACCACTTTGACGGAGGCGTTGTCGACCAATGACTTGAGTTGCGCATCCCAGCGATCCAGGTTTTGAACTTCGTCAAAGAACAGGTAGGCCGTTGCCCCGGCTTGGGCCAAGGTATTGAACCGCTTCGGAGCAATGCGCCGTTCGAACCAGTCCGAAATTCGCAGGATGGGTTCCTGCAACCGGGTCAAGGTCCCGAGGTCGTCGAACTGGACGCGAAGAATCCGTCTCGGATCCACACCCTCTTCAAGCAGGTCTTGAATGAGCTGAAACTGCGCCGTGGTCTTGCCGATTTGCCGCGGTCCTCGAACGACGACCATCGGTGCGATATTGGCGTCCAAACGCCGGCGCATCTGAGCCACCAAATGCCGTCGTGTCCGCGGCTGCGCCGGCATCGCCTGGTTTTCCCACCAAGGATTGAACCGCCGCAAGTTATCGACCAAGCCGCGCGGGAGGCCGGAGTCGGCGAAAATGGCGGGTTCAGTCACGATGTCCATGCTTCTTTTTGAAACCGAATACACCTCGCGTCCAACGCCGGTCGATAGTTCTGGATCCTTCGCCGATCCGAGCATCTCCTCATGGATATGGCCTGTCAAGGCTTGTCATGCGGGGAACGTTCCCGCGGATCCGCTCCGCGCGGGGAGCCGTGGCTGTGGTGGCGTCAGGGCTTCGGCTCAAGCGCTCGCTTCATCACTCCTAGATCGGGCGGTGACCACCAGCAGGAGCAGCATGACCGCCAGCAGGACGCTGCAGCTCAGGCCCAGGGACCACTGGATGCCGATGGTGCCGCCCACGATCCCCACGGTGATGCCGCTGAAGGTCCGGAGTCCGAGGCCGGACATGATGAAGAGGCCGATCAACTGGCCCCGCAGGTGGGCCGGTGAGATGAGCTGGACCAGGGTTTGCGACATGGTGAGGAAGGCGAGGTTCAGGAAGCCGGCGGCGAACAGGAGGCCCACCGCCATATAGTAGTAGGGCGTGAACGCAAAAATGCCGAGGGCGGCGCACCAGAGAATGGCCAGCACAATGGCGCTGCGCGCCCTGGCCTGGAGGAATCCCCTGCTCTCCAGCAGGACGCCGCTCACGAAGGCGCCGGCCCCGTTGGCGGCGAGCAGAATACTGTAACCCACCTCGCCCTTGCCCAGGCTGGCGGCGAACCCGGGCATCTGCGCCTGGAAGGCGTTGCCCACCAGCAACGATGAGAGGCCCACGAGGCATACCATCGAGACGATGACATGGTTGGAGCGGGCCTCCCGCAGGGCCTCCAGGGCCCGGGCCCAGGTGACCCGGCGCCGCTGCACCACGTTGGGGCCGTGTCCGGTATAGGGAACCGTCGAAAGCCACAGGGTCAGCGGGAGATAGAAAAGGGCATTCACCACCAGACCCCATCCGGCACCCAACGTCAGCATCATGTAGCCGCCCAGGGCCGGCCCCATCAGAATCCCCAACTGCCGGCCCGTGGCGCTGAGCCGGACCGCGCTCTGGAGGTATTCCGGGCCTACCATGTCGTGCAGGATGAGCTGGCTTCCGGGGCTCCACAACACCCCCGCGACACCGTGCACCACCAGCAGCGCGCACGCGTGCCAGACCCGGAGGGTCCCGGTCATGATGAAGTAGGCCCAGGCGATGGTCAGTACGAAGTACAGGACCATCGCCCACTGGATCACCCGGCGGCAATCGAAACGATCCGAGAGCAGGCCCACGTACCACGACAGCAGCAGGAACGGCGACCAGTGGCTGATGACGGCAAACCCTTGCAGCTCCGGCCACTGGAACAGCTCGTAGATGACCCAGTAGCTGATGACGTGCTCGATGTTGTCGGCCATCATGGCCAACATGGTGAAGCAGAAGTAGGCGCGGAAGTCGCCTTGCCGGAGCGCACCGAAGGACACGGTGGACTGGGCCACGTCCTTGAGAGACCGATTCTCCGTTGCATCATTTGCGGGGTCGTCGGGCCGTGTGGATGAAGGTTGCGGCACGGTCGCAGTGTTGCACGAAGCCCGGCGTGGACACAAGATCCGGACCTCGGACGGTCCGTGCGCGGTCCCGGAAGATCGTTGCCTTTCGGTTGGGGTTTATGGTAGTGATTTCCCAAAAGGGCTACCTTCTGTCGCGGCCCGGTCAACACGCAAATCCATCTAATAAGGAGAACACGATGAAGAAGCTGGTTCTTGAGAGCACCGCGCCGTTTCAGGGCCTGTGTGAGTTGGTGGCATACAAAGAGGGCTTGTTCGAGAAGGAAGGGCTGGCCATCGAGTTTGCCGACCGGGGAACGGGAGACAAGAACACCCACACCGCCGTCACCGATCCCAAGGACGCGAACCCGCACGCGAGTCACGGCATGCTCTTCGAGCAGGGCAAGGCCGACATGTACAACGCCTGCGAATGGGGCAACTACTGCCGGGTGCAGGACACCAGCGTCGACACCGGCCGGCAGATCGGCAGGCGTTCCATCATCGCCTACGCCGGCCTCGTGGTACGGCCCGATTCGCCCGTCTACACGGCTCAGCAGCTCGCCAACCGGCTGGTGGGAGTCCCGTTCTTCTTCGGCACCCACTACCTGACGCTCCACATGCTGGAGGGCTTCCTCACCCGTGACGCGATCAAGCTCTGCCAGGCTCCGCGCGGTTCCCGCCACCGTCTCGAATCGGTGATGAAGGGGGAGATCGAAGCCACGCCCCTGACCGAGCCCTACCTCACGCTGGCCGAGAAAAAGGGTTGCCGCATCGTCGTCTCCTCTTCTCTCCACGGCACCGAGGTTGCATCCGACAACGTGGATGCGGAGACCTACGGGATGTTCAACCGCGCGGTGCGCGAGGCCGTGCGCCGCGTCAACGCCGACAAGAAGAAGTACATGCAGTACTTCATCGACTACCACAAGGACGATCCGGAGATCGCCGCCCTGAGCGCGGACGAACTGCGCGAGAGCCGCATCGTGGTGGTGGACCCGGCGCCGATCCCCGCGGACGAGCTGGAGCGTACGGCCGCCTGGATCAAGAGCTGGGGCATGCTCGATGAGAACCTGGCCCCCACGGAACTGGTGAACCTGGACGTCCAGTCGTCAGCCCACTAGGGGCAATCGGCGCCTTGCGCCGCTCCCCAGCCACCCTCCTCAAAACTGACCGGGGAGGCATGAACACGACAGCGAAGTTCAACCGAATCGGGAAGGCCTATCCAGGCCTTCCCGATTTTCAATTCCCACGGTCCCTGTCTCCAGGTTTACTTTTTCCAGGTTCTGCTTCGGCAAGGGGCCGTCCCCGCGCTTCGAGGGTGTCTTGAGTCTGCGTCAGGTCCTCGCCGCCACTGTAATGGTGGCCGCGGTCTGGTCTGCCACAAGTGATGCCAGGGGAGGGCACGGAGCCCATGTCTCCGCCGCGCAACGCTATTCGAGGGAAACCGGCGCCGTCGCCGGAACCGTGCTCTTCCCCGGCACGCCGTCCCCGCCCGCAATCTTGAACGTCTACAAGGAGCAGGCCTTCTGCGGCTCCAGCGTGCCCGACCAGAGCCTCCTGGTGGCGCCGGACCACGGCCTGAAAAACGTCGTGGTCACCCTGCGCGGGCCGGGTCTCGACCAGCCGGCGGGAACACCCGAGACCATCCAGCTCGACAACATCGGCTGCCAGTTCGCGCCCCACGTACAGGCGGCCCGGGTCGGCAGCACCGTGCTGCTCCTGAACAGCGACCGCATACTCCACGACGCCCACGCGCGCATGGGACCCCGGACCCTGTTCAACGACGGTCTGCCCCGGTGGCGCCGCGTCACCAGGGCACTCGGCCGGCCCGGGGTCATCAAGATCATTTGTGAGCTTCACCACGCCTGGATGAGCGCCTACATCGTGGTAGCGCCGAACCGATTCTTCGCCGTGACCGACTCCCGGGGCCGTTACGCTATCGGCGGGATCCCGCCGGGAGCCTACGAGGCGCGTTTCTGGCATGAAAGATTGGGCGAGACATCACGGCGGGTGGTGGTCAGCCACGGAGAGACGCGGCGACTCGACCTGGTGTTGGGCCGGCCGTGAACCCAAGGGCGAGGCCCGGCGCCGCCCCGATCACTTGAAGTCATATAACGGACGCACTATATTGCTGGCATGGGATGGACGGATCAAGGGTGGACGTTCCTCTCACCTCTCGGACAAATAATACCAAAAGGTCGACGAAAGTTAGCGTTTCAGTACGCATAGACGCACCACCTGAGGCCCCATGAGCACGATGAACAGCGAAGTCTACGATGCGCTCATTGACGCCGGTGCCGACAAGAACAAGGCGCGTGAAGCAGCGAAGTCCGTTGCCCAATACGACACCGACATCGCCGAGATCAAGGCGAGCCTGCTCGTGCTCAAGTGGATGGCTGGCTTCATCCTGGCATTCGTGGTGGCACTCACTTGGCGGGTGTTCCAATGACGGACTGGATGTGGCTGATGCGCTGCCTTTTGCTCGCGTGGGCGAGTGCCTCGTAAAACACGGGGTTCCCTCCCTCCGACGCTTGGACGCCGCGCAAAGTGCCGTCCCCTTGTCGCGAGCCACGCTACGCGACCAAGTTTGAAACCCACCCCTACATCCTCTTCGTGCGGCCGGCGTGCCGGAACCGGGGCGTTGGGAGCCGCCTTTACGGAGCGGAAGGGACGCTGGCCCGCAGGCGGCGGACCCCTTCGGCGGCGCCCCCAGGCGCCTTGTAGACCGAAGAGCCGGCTACCAGCAGCGTGGCGCCCGCGGCCACGACCTGGGCGGCGTTGTCGGGACCGATGCCGCCGTCGATCTCGATGGCCGTGTGCAGACCCCGCTCGTCGAGCATGCGCTTGAGCCGGCGCACCTTTTCCACGCTGCTCTCGATGAAGCTTTGACCGCCGAATCCCGGGTTCACGCTCATGATGAGGATCTGGTCGAGATCCGGCAGGATCTCCTCCAGAGTCGCCAGCGGCGTGGCGGGATTGAGCACCACCCCGGCCTTGCTGCCCAGCGACTTGATCTGCTGCACCGTGCGATGGAGGTACGGGCAGGCCTCCTGGTGAACGAGGATCGTGTCGGCACCGGCCTTGGCGAAGTCCTCCAGGTAGCGCTCCGGCTCGACGATCATCAGGTGCACGTCCAGCGGCAGGCTGGTACTGCGCCGGGCCGCCTCCACCATCAGCGGGCCGATGGTGATGTTGGGCACGAAGCGGCCGTCCATCACGTCCACGTGGATGCCGTCCGCTCCCGCCTCGTCCACCTCGGCGATCTGCTGTCCGAGAATGCAGAAATCCGCAGAGAGAATGGAGGGAAGAATCCCGACTCGGCCGGAGCTCACCTTGACCGTCCCTTCCTGCCGTGTGCCGCGCTCATGAGCCGGTCCGTCCGGCGCTCAGGACCGCTCTTGCCCATGGCCCGCCGCCTTCCGGCATTCCTCCTCCACGGCCGCGAGGAGCTTGTCAAAGGCCTCGGAGAAAAGCCGGACCCCGTCCTCCAGCAGCTTGTCCGTGACTTCCTCCATGGACACACCCCCCCGCTCCAGCGCTTCCATGGTTTCGGCCGCGGCTTCGACGTCCTCGCCGAGGCTCTTCCGGATCTTCCCGTGATCGCGGAACGCATCCAGCGTCGCCGGTGGAATGGTGTTCACCGTGTCCTCGCCGATGAGCTCGTCGACATACAGGACGTCGGGGTAGTTCGGGTTCTTGGTGCTGGTGCTGGCCCACAGGAGCCGCTGCGGCCGGGCTCCCCTAGCGGCCAAGGCCTGCCACCCCTCGCCCTGCATGATTTCCTTGTATCGCTTGTAGGTGAGCTTGGCGTTGGCGATGGCGACCTTGCCCAGCAGGGCCTGGAGGCGCTCCTTTTGGGTCCCGTCCGCCGCCTCGATCCTCTTCTGGATGGTATCGTCCACCAGGCTGTCGATGCGCGAGATGAAAAAGCTCGCCACGCTGGCGATGCGGCCCACGTCCAATCCGTCGGCGGCCGCCCTGGCCAGACCCCGGAGGTAGGCCTGGGCCACCTGCTCGTAGGCTTCCCGGGCGAACAGCAGGGTGACGTTGACGCTGATGCCCTCGCCGATCAACTGCTCGATGGCCGGCACTCCCTCCGGCGTGCCCGGAACCTTGATCAGGAGATTGTCACGCGACACGGTGTTCCAAAGCCGCCGCGCCTCCGCCACGGTTCCCTCGGTATCGTGGGCCAGGTAGGGCGACACTTCCAGGCTGACGTAACCGTCCCGGCGCTCGGTCTCGTCGTAAACCGGCCGCAACACGTCCGCCGCATCCTGGATGTCGCGGGTGGCGATGGCTTCGTAGACCGCCTTGGGGTCCGCCGACCCATCCCCGCCCAGCTCGGCGATCACGTCATCATAGTCGTCACTCTCCGCGATGGCCTTCTCGAAGATCGCCGGGTTCGAGGTGACGCCCTTGAGTCCGTCCTCTTCCACCATGCGCTTCAACTCGCCGCCGGTGAGGAGCTTCCGCTGTATGAAATCCAGCCAGACGGACTGTCCGAATTCGTTCAATTCTTTCAATGGGTTCATGTTTCCTCCAGGCCTAGTGTGGTGCCTCACAAATACGCTTACGAATCTGCAGGTCCTTTTGGCCGTCGGCTGCGTACGTCACTCCGGGCTTAACCCGGGGTCTTCCTCGCGTGGTGCCCGCCACCAGGGGGGCGACCGCCGGTCGCCCCTACAGATCATCGCGCCTTGCCGACAACCAAAATGCCCTCGCATCTTCATAAGCGTATTTGTGAGACACCACACTGCCGCTAACGGGCGATCTGAGCCTTGGCCGCGGCGACTACGTCGTCCGCGGTGAAGCCGAATTTCTTCTGCAGGTCCTTGAGCGGCGCCGATGCCCCGAAGGACCGCATGCCGATCTGGTGTCCGGTGATGCCGGTGTACTTGGTCCAGCCGAACACCGATCCCTGCTCCACCGAAACCCGTGCCGTCACCTCCGGGGGAATCACGCTGTTCCGGTAGCTCTCGTCTTGATCGTCGAACAGCTCCCAACACGGCATGCTCACCACCCGGGCCTTGATTCCCTGCGCCGTCAGCGCTTCGTAGGCCTCCACGCACAACGAAACCTCGCTGCCGGTGGCCAGCAGCAACACGTCGGGTTTCCCGTCCGGAGCGTCAGCCAGCACGTAGGCGCCCCGGGCCACGCCGTCGGCCGGCCCGTATCGGCCGCGGTCCAGGGTCGGCAGCGCCTGCCGCGTCAACACCAGCACCACCGGCGCGTGGTGCAGTTCCATGATGACCTTCCAGGCGGCGATGACCTCGTTGGCGTCCCCCGGCCGGATCACCATCAAGCCCGGCACCGCCCGGAGCGAGGCCAGATGCTCCACCGGCTGGTGCGTCGGCCCGTCCTCCCCCACGCCGATGGAGTCGTGGGTGAATACGTGGACCACCGGCAGCTCCATGAGCGCGCTCAGGCGGATGGCGCCCCGGGCGTAATCGCTGAAGATCAGGAAGCCCGCCCCGTAAGCCCGCACCTTCACCAGGGCCATGCCGTTCACGATGGACGCCATGGCGTGCTCCCGGACACCGAAATGCAGGTTGCGCCCGGCAGGGCTCTCGGCCGAGAAATCCCCGGCGCCTTCGAACGTCAGGCGGGTCTTGGTGGACGGCGCCAGGTCGGCCGCGCCGCCCATGAGCCACGGGACGTTCTGCGCCAGCACGTTCAGCACCTTGCCGGAGGCGTCACGGCCTGACACTCCCTTGGCGTCCGCGGGGAAATCCGGCAGGTCCCGGTCCCACCCCGCGGGAAGCTGGCGGTGCTGCATTCGATAGAGAGCATCGGCCAGCTCCGGATACCGCGAACGGTACTCCTCCACGCGGTCGAACCATGTGTCGCGCAGAGATTTGCCGCGATCACCCATGCCCTCCCGGAAATGATCCCGCACGCCGTTGGGGACGTGGAACTGCGCGTCCTCCGGCCAGCCGTAGCGCTTCTTGGTGAGCTTGACCTCTTCCACGCCCAAGGGCTCGCCGTGGGCGCCGCTGGTGTCCTGCTTGTTGGGGGAGCCGAAGCCGATGTGGCTGTCCACGATCATCAGGGTCGGCCGGTCCGTGGTATCGTGAAACGTGCGGAACGCCCGGTCAAGCATTTCCAGATCGTTGGCGTCTCCGACCCGAACGACGTTCCATCCATAGCCCAGGAAGCGCGTCGCCACGTCGTCCGAAAAGGCCAGCGCGGTGTGGCCCTCGATGGTGATCTTGTTGTTGTCGTAGATCCAGCACAGCTTGGACAGCTTGAGGTGTCCGGCCAGCGAGGCCGCCTCGTTGGTCACCCCTTCCATCATGCAGCCGTCGCCGCACAGGGCGTACACGTCGAAGTCGATGAGATCCTCGAAGCCGGGCTGATTGAAGCGGCTCGCCATCCAACGTCCGGCAATGGCCATGCCCACGCTGGTGGCGACCCCCTGTCCCAGGGGTCCGGTGGTGGTCTCCACCCCCGAGGTCCAGCGGTACTCCGGGTGGCCGGGGCACCGGCTGTCCAACTGGCGGAACTGCTTGAGCGCCTCCAGCGGAACCGAGAGGGAACCCAGAGTCTCGTAGTCCTTGCTGACCGCCTTGACCCCGGTGAGGTGGAGCATCGAGTACAGCAGCATGGACGCGTGCCCCGCCGACAGCACGAACCGGTCGCGGTTGGGCCAGATGGGGTCATCGGGGTCGAACCGCAGGAAACGCTGCCACAGGCAGTAGGCCACCGGAGCCATGGCCATGGGCGTGCCCGGGTGTCCGGAGTTGGCCTGCTGGACCCCGTCGATGGAAAGGGTCCGGATGGTGTTGATGCAAAGCTCGTCGAGATTGGCGTCGCTCATGGACAAGGAACTCCTCGAAATCCGGTCTCTCTCAACAAGTTTGCCAGATGATTCAGGCCGCACAAAGCGTATCACCGCTTTTGGTTGGATTTTCTCGCGGCAACCGATATTCTCCTCACGTCTCCATGGAAAACTTCACTCCGGGCGAACGCAACCGACTCGCCCCATTCTTCACCAACGTGGACCGGCCGGTGTTCGGCCTGAGGCTGCCGCAGGAAGTAGCCGGGGCGCTCTTCTCCCGCTACAGCCGCTCGGCCAAGGATCTTCGGCGCACGTTTCTGGACGAGTTCCTCGGCGACGCCGACCTCTCCGCGGTGCTTGACGCGCCGGGACCGGCCAGCGGCGACGATCCCGCCGTGCGCCGGGCTCGCGCCTTCTACGACCGCGTGCTCATCGGATACGGCGATGATTCGGTGGCCCAACTTGGCGGCGCCCACGTGGCCTGCGAAGAGATCTCCAACGTGGCGGCCAAGTACCTGGAGGATGCCCGCATCGGCATCGCGCCGCTGGAGAAATCCACCCGCTACGTGCGTTTCGACCGGAAGGATTCGACCGGCCGGCACCTTTTCTTCATCGAGCCCGCCATCGCCGAATCGAAACACCGGCGGGACTACCTGGAGCTCATGGAGCTCCTGTTCGAAACCTATTCGCGGCAGATGGAGCCGATGATCGAGCACGTCCGAAGGGCCGTTCCGCTGGAGCGGACGGAGCTCCGGCACCCCCGGACCGGCGACACCGTCACCTACGCCGAGGCCCGGCGGGACGAGACCCTGGCCCGGTGGGCGGAGACCGCCTATCGTTCCACCGTACGTGCCCATGCCTGCGATATCCTGCGCGGTTATCTGCCCGCGGCAACCCGGACCAACGTCGGGCTCTTCGGAGTCGGACAGGCCTTCGAATACCTGCTGTCCAAATTCTATTCGAGCGATCTCGCGGAGCTTCGGAAACTGGGGGCGGCGATCCAGCGGGAGCTCGACACCATGATTCCCTCGTTTGTGAAGCGGGCGCAGCCGAGCGCCTACCTCTCGGAGACCTTCAGCCAAACCCGCGCCCTGGCCCGGGAGCTGGTGACCGAACCGGTGCGGGAAGGGCCGGGCGTGACGTTGGTGGACTACGATGGGCAGGCCGAAGAGAGGATTATCGCCGCCATCCTGTATCCCCACGCGACGCACCCGCTGTCCCAGTTGAGGGAGCTGGCGGCGCGGCTGCCGGACGAACGGAAGCAGGCGGTGCTGGACACCTACATGAAAGGGCGGCGGCACCGGCGCGAAAAGCCGGGCCGTGCGCTGGAGCAGGTCTACTATACCTTCGATATCATCGGTAATCTCGGGGCCTACCGAGACCTCCAGCGACATCGCCTGCTGAGTCAGGAGCGCCAGGACTTCACCACCGCGCACGGCTACGACACGCCCCCCGAGATCACCGAGGCGGGCTTCGACGATGACTATCGGCGCTGCATGGACCGCGCGGCCGAGATCCACGAAAGGGTTCGGGCGGACCATCCGCGGGAGGCGCAGTACCTGGTCCCGTTCGCCTATCGCACAAGGTGGTACATGAAGATGAATCTGCGGGAGGCGGTGCACATCGGCGAGCTGCGGACCATGCCGCAAGGGCATCCGGACTACCGGTCCATCACCCAGGAGATGTGGCGCCAGATCGGCGCGGTGCACCCGAGGCTGGCGAGCTACGCCAGGTTCATCGACTGGAAAACCTACCGCCTGGGGCGGCTCGCTTCGGAGCTCCGCACCGAGTTCAAGCGGTCGGGGCAATAGCGCTGCGGGGCGTGGTTGCAGGGGCGGGTTTCAAACTTGGCCGTGTAGGGTTTGTCCTACCGCCAGACGCCCGTAACCGGTTGAAAACAAAGAAGTAAAACTCTCCTCTTGAAGGACTGGATGATTCTCGCGCCGGAACAATCAACACATGGTCAACACGGCGCTTCGGGCGGCTTGTAACCGTTCCGTTAGGCCGTGCTGGGCCAGTCGAGCGGAGGCGGTCAATGCCCACATTGTGCCGCCAGACGTCGTCGCGACCGCGCAAACGTAACGGTGTCGCGGTCGATTCCACGGCTTCTCGGAACGGTTACGGCGGCTTCGGCGTTGCCCGTAAACTGCAAACCGGGCATCTCCCGACGCCGCGTGGTCCTCATGGTGCCGATACGGGAGGTCGCGAAGCCTAATAGCTCCATCGCAATCCCAGCATCAAGGCATGCAATTGCATAGGCTTGTCATACCTGAAACCTTGCACGTCATCCTTTAGTTTCGAGAAACCACGCAGGAATCTGTAGCCGGCGTCGATCGCCATTGTTTCGCTAACCGCAAAAGTCATTCCCGCGCCCATTTGCCACACCGCTCCGTCATTGACGACCTCTCCACGCGCGCTTCCTCCTTCGCTCCGATAGTATCCCAAACTGAGGTGGTCCCGGTTGGACAGAGGGGCGGCCGAGATAAGGTGTATTCCGGACGTCCGATCATGCCGCCAGAGTCCTGTTTATCATGCCTTTGTGTTCTGGTTGAGCCGGCAGAGGGGCAGACAAGCGGTGGGGCTTGTGCTGCAACTGTGGCGGCAGTCCTTTTTCATAGGCCTCGGCTGGGGTGGCGCCGGCGAGGGCAGAATGAGGCCTCGTGGTGTTATAGAAGTTGAGCCACTTGGCAATGGCCTTTTGGGCGGCGAAGCCGTCTGAGAGCTCGTGCAGGTAGACGGCCTCTTACTTGAGTGAGCGCCAGAGGCGCTCGATGAAGATGTTGTCCATGCAGCGGCCCCTGCCGTCCATGGAGATGGCGACGCCGGCGTTTTTGAGCACCGCGGTGAACTCGAAGCTGGTGAATTGGCTGCCCTGGTCGGTGTTGAAGATCTCGGGCCGGCCGTAGCGGTCCAGGGCTTCAGCCAAGGCCTCGACGCAGAACCGGGCATCCAGGGTGTTGGAGAGCCTCCAGGAGAGCACGCGGCGGGTGGCCCAGTCCATGATGATGGCCACCAAGTACAGAAAGCCGCGCTGGACGGGAATGTAGGTTATGTCCGTGCTCCAGACCTGATTGGGCCGCTCGATGGCGAGCCCCTTCAGAAGATAGGGATAAACCCGGTGCTCGGGATGCCGGGTGGTGGTCCGCGGCGCCTGGTAGATGGCCTGTAGCCCCATCAACCGCATCAGACGCCGAACCCGGTGACGACCCACACAGATGCCTTCCCGCCACAAATGACGGACCATCTGGCGGCTTCCGTAGAACGGGTACTCTAGAAACAGTTCATCGATCCGCCGCATCAACCCCAGGTTCTGCGCATTCTCACCCTTGGGCCGGTCGTACAGCGAGGACCGGCTGACCGAAAGCAAACGACATTGACGGCTCAAGCTGAGTCTCGGGTGGTCGCGACAAATCATCGCCCTGCGCCTCTCCCGGCTCACCACTTGAGCCCTTTGGCCAAAAAATCCCGCTCCACCGTCAACTCCCCGATCTTCGCGTGCAGGTCCCGGATCTCCCCCTCGTGGTCCCCACGACTCCGCTCCGCCCCCTTCGTGAAAACCTCCCTCATCCCCTCCCCCGCCCGCTGCTTCCACGTGCTCACCTGGTTCGGATGGACCTTGTGCCGCACCGCGATCTCCTGGATCGTCTTGTCCCCGCGCAGCGCTTCCAGCGCCACCTTCGCCTTGAACTCCCCCGTGAATCGCCGTCTCGTGCTCATTGCGTATCCCTCCCTCAGTCGGTGGAATACACCTTAGCAACCTGTCCGATTTTCCGGGACCACCTCACAAGTGACCGTCGGAGCGGTTCTGCTTTTGGTGGAAGATGGGGCGCAGGCCGAGTTCGGACTTGAGGGAGCGGAACACCGCTTCCAGATCGGTGAGCATGGTGTAGGTGCGCCAGAGGGTTTCCTGATCCCAGTCGCCGACGTTGGTGCGCAGACAGTAGACGCCCGGATGAGTGAGCATGGTGCCCGGGCGGGGCTGGCTCTCCCAGGTGACGGCCACGGCCTTGCCGCTTTGCGGGTCGGCCACCACGTCAACCTGGTAATGCTGCGCGGCCCCTCGGCTTTGTTCCTGGATGCGCCCGATGCGCTGCCAGACATGGGCGAGGGCCTTTCAGGTTCGGGGCCGGGAGAGCCCCTCATGGAGCTTTTGCAACGCGCCTTCAAAGCGTGCGGCAAAGCGTTTGGAGATACCTTCCTCTTTCTTGGCTCGGGCCTCCGAGTAGCAGTACAGCCGCACCTCGCCCTGGTCCTCATCGACGACCCGGTGCAGGTGAACCATCTGGTGAGAGCGGGTCTCGATGGCAGTGGCCCGTTCGGGGTCGAAAAGACGGGTGCGCTGGCGGCTGACCACCAGATAGCGGTAGCCCTGGTCCCGCAGCCGCGCGCGCGAGAAGCTGGCATTGACGCTGACCGTGACGTCGAAGGGCATGTCGTAGCCGCCGCCGAGATCGGCTCTGCGCTGATTATTGCGGTAGTCCTTGCGTTTCGGGCGCTCGCGGTTCGTAGCGAAGCCCGGTGTGCAGGGTCAGTTCCCGGAGGACATGGCCGGTGCCGCGCCTGAAAATACCGCCAGATTGCGCCTTACCGGAGACGGCAAGCCAGTGGCCAGCGCCTTCCCGAAATGCTTTCACGCCAGCGAGTCTTCCTCAAGCACGAAGAAGGCGCCGACGAGTTCCAGCCAAACCGGACCTCGGAAGCGTCGATAAACAGAACTCGCCCTCTTCCAAAAAACACCGCTCCAAGCGTGTTTCAAACGGATTTACTTTCTCCTGGCTCCGAACGAGCCGACAAGATCGTCCCGTACAAAGACACCCCCGACCTCACCATGATTCGGGCCGTAGAACTGGGCATCGATACAGTTCGTCGGCGACGACGAACAGTCGACTCCAAAACCGCCTCCATGAACCGCTAAACCGGCCCACACGATGTCGTCCCGCATATCCCCTCGGGAAAGATCATGGATGTTCGTAAAGTTCACGTCTGCCGAGGGATCCACAAAGTCATCAATTGTGATTTCCGCATCCCCCCGAACCAAAGCACCGCGAGAATCCTGGCCTCCGTCGGCTGCAATCATCACGCCGCTCCACGAAGCTCCCCCGTCCACAGCCCGCGGGTTCGTTCCCGTCGCCGCGCCGATCGACCAGGCCTCCGCCTGTATGCCAAGATTCTCGTCAAGCGCAGGCGATCTAAAGTCCAGCACGGAGAGTACGAAAAGACTATGATCCAACCATCCTCCGAAACTTGAAAAGTGTGTCGACCCGGTATCGTATGTCTGGTTTCGGCGCCCCAACGCCAGTCGAACACCTTTTCGGCGACTCTTCTCGCTATACGTCACTTCGAATTCCCCGGTTTCAATGCCCGGTGAAGTCAATTGTCCGATTTCCGTTACAGGGCTTGACGGGTCTTCCTCAATCACAGAAACGGAATCGTATCCGGCACTTGCCGTAGTTGCTGACGCAGACAATCCGATTGCCGCATCGGATGCACGAATTATCGCATTCATCTCTTCCCTGATGTCTGGATCGGCAAGGTAGGGGTGTAGAGGCTGTACGAATGATGTCGTGTTCACGGGTCCTTTCAATTGTCCGGAGCCGTCGTTTATCCAGCTTATCCCAAAGTCGCCTCGACCGTGACGAGTATAGTCATCGTCGACCAGAATATCCAAATGGCCGTCTCCATTTATGTCTTCCAACCGAAGCCAAGCGAACCACACCCCGTCGGGGTCGGTGCCTGCTTCTATTCCAACGCCTCGATCATCTGCAACGAAGCGTCTTCCTTGACGTCCAGCAAGTACCTGAATATGATAGCCTTTGTAGAATTGAATCCATCCAGTTCTACTCAAAACCAAATCCTTGTTGCCGTCTCCGTCCAGGTCTCCCACATCAATATCCACCACCGTGCCATATTCGGGAACGGCAGGCAGTATTGTTTTGTTGGAGCTGGTGTAATTCCCCGAACGACTGCCCCAAAAGATCGTGCTCGGGCCGTCGTCGCCATCCTCGTATCCAGCGACGAGCAAGTCTACATAACCATCATCATCGACGTCAACCAATTCGGCAGTATTGGATCCACCGTAGTCTACGTCAACCATTTCGGCATGGACTACACCGTCTAGGGGGTGCCCATCCCAAATATGGCCGAACGCCTCCGGGGTAAACATGCCTTTGCCATCATTTCTTAACACGATCGATGTTCCAGATGCGAGGAAAATGTCTAGGTCTCCATCGTTATCGATGTCAGCAGAAGCAGCGCCATGATGATAATCAACCAAATCCTCAAGTCCTGGCGCTTTTCGAAGACCAGATTCTGAGGAAAGTAACAACAAAGGGGCCTCTCCCGGCAAGTCTTCGTAATCCCACCCGTGACCAGCAACAAAGATGTCGGGCCGGCCGTCGGAGTTGAAGTCTCCAGTCAAAGCCTTGCGGCCGTTCACAAGCCCAGGAGTATCATTGCCGAATATAGAGTTATCCACATGGTAATTGTTGTTGCCGTCGTTTAGGTACATTTCTACCGGGACAGGTGCATTGACATGATCGTTGGCGTGGGCTAAAAAGAAATCTTCATCTCCATCACCATCAAAATCACCGTAGGCCACAGTTATTGTGCCGACATGCTTACCGCGAGCGGCACGAATCGCGGACCAATTTGGGTGGACAACGGAGTGTTGAAGCTCGTGAGAGGTCTGTAGCGCCTTGGATCTGAACAGGGGTGCCGGTGTTGTCGGAGGCGGTGGTTTGGGTAACGGGACGGTCTCGGCCATGACCGAGAACCTGTCGCCGCCGAACGCACTCACCATGTCAGTCCTTTTGAGCGTCCCGCCCATATGTTCGTGCTCGGCGCCGAGAAAGGCCCCGGTAACGAAACCCTGTTCGTATCCTTCGCCGCGAACGTTATGGAACCCGTTGCCGGAGATGTTGACCTTGTAGTCGATGTCGCGCGTGTCGAACCAGCGGTCCGAGGTTGCAGACAAGTCTCCGGTCTCGAAGCGATTCAAGAAATAGAGGTTCCTGAACCGGAGATCCTGCTCGTTGTCCGGATCGCTCAGCGTGGGCAGGCTGACTGCGAGTTCAACGTCTCCAGCGATCGGCGAAGGCCCGGAAAACCCGAGCAGACTGCCGGTCCACGTGGCCGTGCCCTGCAAGCGGTTGTTCTCGGCCAGCGCTCCGTTCGGCATCGCGCCTCTCACCCAGGGTTGCGGCAGGCCGTTGAACAGGGAAACGCCGAAATTCAGAGCCTCATCGTCCGACCGGCCCATAAGGTGGAACGCAGTATCCGACCATTCGTCCCAGTCGTTATAGAGGTCGGTTCGCTGGCTCATATACATGATCTGAAGCACTTCCCGGTCGATCTTGCTGATGACGTGCCCCATATTCGGGATATATTCTCCAGAGCCTCCCATGATGCTGTCCGGGAACTCGATGCTGTCCACGTGCCCCTGAATGCCGAGGGCGTGCAACAGCTCGTGCACGATCACCTTGCGAGGAAACATGTACTCGGATGTGTCGAGGTCGGCGGGCAGGTAGAGGGTCGATGAACGGGTTCGGTCCGCTATCGTGACGTTACTTGCACACGCCACCACCTCTGCGCCGCATTTCGTTCCTATCGTCGCAGGCGATTCGAGGCTTACCGTGATCTCGCCGGACTGGGCGATGTCCGAGGAACGGGTGCCCGCAACCGCTATCTGAAACTCCGGGGGCAGAAGATCGTTCAGTATCCGGATGCTGTCGGTCAGAGACCGGGCTATGCTGGCGTTTTCCGGGGCCAGCAGATCGGGGTCGAGATACAAGCGGGGCTGGGTCGCGAACGGCTTGAACCCATCGCCGGACAAGCCGGAGGGGTCGGATCCGTCGCGGGTCATCAGATCTGTTTCGTAATTCTTCAGCCGTTCCACTCCTGCGCCGTCGCGAGACGCGCCCATGTAGAACCGGATTCCACGCTCCGTCAGGAAATGACGTAAGCGTTGTCTCGGCTCGGTGTCGCCGCCGATGTAGATCTCGCGCACATCGTTACCCTCGGTGTCGCGAGCCCAGGAATAGGCGTGCGACCCGGTGACATAAGGCGTGTAGCTATGGCGGGCCTGAGCCGTATTGGAAAAATTGTGCGAGGCTTTCGGACCCGTCGAAAACGGTCCGCCACCCCCTCCGCCACCGCAAGCAGTCAGCATGAACAAAATTGCCGCTATGGCAAGCTCCGTCGCATTGGTACCTCTTCTACGGTGGACGCAACCCGAGCGACACTCGGTCGCGGGCATCTGTCCAAGGCCCAAATATAAGCCACAGCAAGTATCTCTCGCAAAGGTTCGGTTCATGTCGCACCGCCTTTCGGGATTCGCGAGCAACGGCACGGCCCGGTCCGCCCGGCTCACCGCCACGATCACCGCCACCAAATACACCTTTGGATTCCGCGATTCAAGCCGCCCGGCGGACCACGTTGCGTGTCGATTCGGACGGAGGAGAAACCTTGACGCAGTCCGACGATGTGAGGCGGGAGAACGAGGCGCTGCGCGCACGCACCGCCACCCTAAACGCGGCCATCCTGCGCATCAACGCAAGCCTCGACCTAGACACCGTGCTCGGCGAGGTGGTGGAGAGCGCCCGCGCGCTCACCGGCGCCCGCTTCGGCTTCATCGCCGCCGTCGACGAGGCGGGCGCGCCCCATGGCTTCGTGCTCTCGGGCGTGACCCCGGAGGAAGAGCAGGAGCTCCTCGCGTGGCCCGGCAGCGTGCGCCTGTTCGAGCACCTCCGCGGCCTGCCGGGGCCGCTACGCCTCGCCGACTTCGCGGGCTACGTCCGCGCGCTCGGCATCGAACCCGCGCCGGCGTTCTCGAGGACCTTCCAGGGCACGCCGATGCGCCAGCGCGGCGCCGAGGTCGGCCACTTCTTCCTCGCAGAGAAGGCGGACGGCGAGGCGTTCACCGACGAGGACGAGGAGGTGCTGACGCTGTTCGCCTCTCAGGCCGCTTCCGCGCTCGCCAACGCGCGCACGCACCGCGCCGAGCGCGGACCAACCTCGAAGCCCTGGTCGAGACCTCGCCGGTCGGGGGTCGCGGTGTTCGATGCGGGGAGCGGGCGGGCGGTGTCACTCAACCGCGAGGCGCGGCGCATCGCGGAGCGCCTGCGCACGCCCGGCCGCCCGCCCGAGCAGCTCCTGGAGGTGATGTCGTTCCGCCGCGCGGACGGGCGCGAGGTGAGCTTGAGCGAGTTCCCCATCGCGCAGCAGTTCAGCGACGAGACGCTGCGCGCCGAGGAGGTGGTGCTCTCGGTGCCCGACGGGCGCAGCGTCAGGACGCTCATCAACGCCGCGCCCGTCCGCGCCGAAGGCGATGCCATCGGCTCGGTGGTGGTCACCATCCAGGACCTCGCCCCGCTCGACGAGATCGAACGGCTGCGGACCGAGTTCCTGGGCCTGGTGAGCCACGAGCTGCGCGAGCCGCTGGCCGCCATCAAGGGCTCGGCGGCGACGCTCCTGGAGGACGCGGGGGCGCTCGACCCGGCCGAGATGCGCGAGTTCCACCGCATCATCGTCGCGCAGGCCGACCACATGCGCGGCCTCATCGGCGACCTGCTCGATGCGGGGCGCATCGACTCGGGCACGCTCTCGGTGGCGCCCGAGCCCTCGGAGGCGGCCGAGCTGGTGGAGCAGGCGAGGAGCACGTTCGTGGGCGGCGGCGGCCGGCACGGCATCGTCGTCGACCTTCCCGCCGGCCTGCCCCGCGTGATGGCCGACCCGAGGCGCATCGTGCAGGTGCTCAACAACCTCTTCGCCAACGCCGCGTGGCACGCGCCGGAGTCCACGCCCATCCGGGTGGCGGCGGTGCGCAAGGGCGCCCATGTCGCGGTCTCGGTGCGCGACGAGGGCCGGGGTGTGGCGCCGGAGCGGCTGGCGCAGGTCTTCGACAAGCACGCCGGCGCCGGCGAGGGGGGAGCGCCGGCGGGCCACGGCCTGGGGCTTGCCATCTGCAAGGGGCTGGTGGAGGCGCACGGGGCCGCATCCGGGCAGAGCGCGCCGGGGCCGGGCGCGGCACGACGGTCACCTTCACGCTTCCGCTGGCCGCCGAGCCGGGCGGCGACAGCGGCGAGGCGGCGCGCATCCTGGTGGTCGACGACGACCCGCGGACGCTCCGCTTCGTCCGCGACGCGCTATCCAGGGCCGGCTACGCCCCGCTCGTGACGGGCGGGGCGCAGGAGCTCGAGCGCGTCATCCGCAGCGAGAGGCCGCGGCTCGTGCTGCTCGACCTGATGCTCCCCGGCACCGACGGCATCGAGCTAATGCGCGAGGTGCGCGAGCGCTTCGACCTGCCGGTCATCTTTATCTCCGGCTACGGCCGCGACGAGACCGTGGCCCGGGCCTTCGAGGCGGGCGCGGCCGACTACATCGTCAAGCCGTTCTCGCCGACCGAGCTGGTCGCCCGGGTCCGCGCGGCGCTGCGCCGCAACCAGAACCGGGAGCCCTTCGTGCTCGGCGCGCTCGCCATCGACTACGAGCGGCGTCGGGTGACGGTGGACGGGAGCGCGGTCGCGCTCACCGCCACAGAGTACGAGCTGCTGCGCGTGCTCTCGCTCGATGCCGGACGGGTCGTGCCCTACGACACGCTGCTCAAGCGGGTGTGGAGCGAGCGCAGCGGCGCCCAGGCGAACCTGGTGCGCATTTCCGTGAAAAACCTCCGCCGCAAGCTCGGCGACGACGCGGCGCGCCCCGGCTACGTCCTCAACGAGCGCGGCGTCGGCTACCGCATGCCCGATCCGGCAGAGCGCTAGGAGTCTGCGCCGCAGGAAGAGTTGGCGGCGAGATCGGGTGAGCGATACGACGGCAGATTCAGTATGACGGCTTGTAAACGGAGTTCGGATATCATCGGGCTTCGACATGGACTGTGCGATACAGAAACCAGAGGTGATCGGTCGGCGTTTCGTTCGCCATCGTCACGGTTTTTCATACTCAGCCCTTGGAAAATACCTCCGGTGCGGCCCCTCAGCACGCTGCCAGGGCCGGCAGCCGCTTGATGTTCAAGGCCAGGCACACCAAGTCCCACTCGCCCCGCACCTTCTCCAACCCCCGAAGACTGAACCGCCGGAACCCCAGCACCTCCTTGATCCACCCGTTGGGCGCCTCCGACAGCCACTTGCGCTTGGCATAACACGCCCGGCCCTCGGGGCTCGCCAGCTTGGCTCCCATGCGATGGGTCGCAGGAAGCGTCTCGGGATTCACCTCGGCCTGCACCTTGCCCTCCCGTCCCAGAGCCACATGGCCGTCGATGCTGCGCAACTCCAGTTCAACCAGATCCTCCTCGTTGCAATACCCCGCATCCGCTAGCACCACCGCCGGCACCGCCTTGTGGGTCGTTTTTACCTGGTCCAGCAACGGGATCATCTGACCCTGGTCCGTGGCCTCCGCTCCCACATGCGTTTCGACGATGATCTGGTGTTCGCCATCCACCACCACCTGCGCGTTGTAACACTGCTGGAATCCTTCCGTGCTGGTCTTCATGATCCCGCTCTCGGGATCGGTAAAGTTGCTCTGCGCCTTCGGCTTCGGCTCCCCATACCCACGCTTGTAGGGCCTACCCCCCTTGGGGTTGCACGCCTGACCCGGCTCACGCCCCCGCGCATCATCCGCCCCCCGTTGTGCCGCTTCCAGCCGCTCCTTCGCCGCCTCAATCGCCGCGCGAAGGACGCGGAGAAGAGATGGAGAAACGCGAGCTTGAAGGCTCTCCGGTTTGAGCTGGTTTGCCCGATCCCGTCTCGTTGACCGTTTGCCCTTACTCGTTCTCCGTCCTGCCCACATCCCCCGACGGCTCCCGCGCTTCGCCGTTTCAGGCGGTCGCGGGAACCCGGTAAATCTCCCTCTTTGTCGTCAGCGCCCAGACGAATCGGCGCCATTAGGTTGGCCAGCGCCACTGCGATCAACCATCCTCGGTTTGCGCGCCGGCATCCTAACGAGCCAGGGATCGGTCGTCACACCACGCCGAGCCGCCCAGCGGACCGCGGCCATGGCGCCCGTGATCAACAGCCGTCTGAGGTCGCGTTGGCCCATCTTCGATGTCTTTCCCAGTTTCTGCTTGCCGTCGGTCGTGTCCTGGCGCGGCACCAGGCCGAGCCAGGCGGCGAAGTCGCGGCCGCTGAAAGCCCTCCATCGGCGTTGCAAACGCCTGGAGCGCCGTCGTCGTAACCGGCCCGATCCCCAGTATCGTCATCAGTCGCGCGGCCTCTTCGTCCTGGCGCGCGCAGGCATCGAGATCCGTCTCCAGGCCAGCGATCTTCACCGCGAGCTCGGCGATCTGAGCGAGCAGAAGGCATCCCAACTCCCGGACCGGCTCCGGCAGCCCAGAGTCCGGATCCTCCACGGCCCTTGCCAGCCGGCCGACATGGGCCGGCCCCTGCGGAGCTGTGACGCCGTACTCTGCCAAGTGACCCCGCAGAGCGTTGCGAGTGCTCATGCGCGGGCGTATAGCGCAATGTGTCTTCTCGTCGAAACCAAGGAAGCGCCGCTGTCACTTGCCGATCAGCACCGGGTCGAAACGCCCGTGGCGATCTCGAGGAATGTCTGCTCCCCGCTCCTACCAACGGATAGTCACGCGCAGCATTGTCCCGAGTTCCGCCGGCTCGTTGCCGTTGGCCGTCTCGCGCCGCTTGGCTTCGAATTCGGCCTCGAAGCCCCATCGCCGCGCCGAGGCCAGGCGCCAAGCAACTTTGTAGTCGCGCCAAGTGTCGGTGAGCGCGAAGCCGACATGCGGCACACCCGTGAAGGCGCCGCCGAACACCGGCAGACCATAACTGAGCTCCGCCTCCAGGCGGCCCGCCCCGGCACGGACGCCATTGTCGGCCGCCACAATCCCCGCCAGGGTCTCGCGTTCAAGCAGCGCGTCCGCGCCGCCCTCCGACGGGGCGCCCCAGGATTGACGCAGCAACAGCGAGACACCCCGGTCCGTCTCCGGCAGTGGGTCCCAGGTGAGCGACCCGGACGCGCCCCACTCCCGGAAGCCCCGCGCCTCATGAACGATGAGCCCACGCCCCTTGAGATCGAGCGCGAGGCCGCGTTGCGGATTGGCAAGGCTGAGCCCGCCGCTTAGATCCGCGCCGAAACCGGTCTCCGCGTCGCCGCCGTCGAGCCGCACTCCGACCTCGAAGCTCGGCGTCAGCGTCGTGTCGCCGCCAAGGACGAAGCGACGCGAACCCTCGACGTTGGTGCGCACTAGCCACACATCCGCATCCGTCGCCTCGATCCGGCCGCCCTCCGGGCCCTCCGACGCCTCCGACGAGATGCGTGTGAAACGCGTGTCGCCCTTGATTGCCAGCGACAGGCCGGCCTTGTTCTCCCGCATGAGCAGTTCGCTCCGGATCCCGGCCGCACCCATCGCCAGAGTCAGGTCAGTCGTTATCGCGGCTTGGCCATCGGGCTCCAGCGTGAGCTTCCCCGCGCCGTAGCCTACAGACGTCCAGACCGAGATCCGGTCGGTCAGCGTCAGCCCGGCATAGGGATAGACCCCGGTGACGGTGAGCGACGCCTCGACCTCATTCGCGCTCTTCGGCTCGCGGTAGCCGCCTGTGCCGCGCGAATAGCCGACCGCAAGACCCCCCGTCCAGCGTGCCGACGCCCAGTCCGCGCCGACCAGCCCCGTCGCCACCTCGCCGTCGAGCGTGAGAACGCCCTCTCGGCCGTTGAAGCGCGTGATCGCTCCCTGGCCCCAAACCGTGGCGAACCCGCCGTGCTCCATCGACTCGGTCAACGCGAACGATGTGCCGGTCACAAAGTCGCGGCCAGTCAGCGTACGCGACTCCACATTCAGCGCATCGTCCGCTTCAGAATGCACGATCCAGGTCCGGATCGCTTCCATGGCGTCGCTCTCGGTTGCATTGTCCGCGCTGGCAGGGTAGCTCCCCAACGGCAGCGCCTGCCCTGCGAGGCGCGCTCGCAGCTCCGCCTGTTTCGGCGCCTCCAGCCGTGCCTCGATCGCGTCGAGCACTTGACCCGTCACTGTGCGACCAAAGCGCGCGAGCCAAGCTGAGGGCATCGGATCGGTGTTCACGATCGTGCCCGCAGCCACGCCATCCTCGAGGTACGCGCCGGAGACGTCAAAAAGCAGGAACGTCATCCGCTCCTCGCCTTCGTCCACGAAGTCGTCGAGCACTGCGATCGAGACCATCTTCAACCGCTCGCCTGCTCGAAATGTCAGCGTGCCGCGCGCGGCCCGGTAGTCTTTGCCCGCCGCGGCGCTGCCGTCGGCGGTCGCGTAGTCAACCGTCACCGCGCTCGTCGCCGCCCGGTCGAGTGTCACCGCGAAATTGAGGCTCGGATCCCTCCCTTCCTTAGCCCGTGCATCTGCGACCGACACCGTTGGGACACCGGTGCAAGGCGTAAAGCTGTAAACCTTGTCCTGATGCCGGATGCCCCCATACCAACTCGCTAACGTCGGCGGCAGGCAAAGGTCGTTGCCGTTAAGACGAACCTCTACCACACGGTACAGGTTGCCGAGTTCCGGGGGGATCGAACCGCTCAGTTGGTTGTAGGAAAGGTCGAGGGTTGCGAGACCGGAAAGGTTGCCGAGTTCCGGGGGGATCGAACCGCTCAGTTGGTTGCGGGAAAGGGAGAGACGCGTCACCCGCCCGTTGCTGTCGGTGCTGACGCCATGCCACTCGCCGATCGGCCGCTTGCTCAGCCAGTTCGTACTACGGGTCCAGTCCGCGCCCCCGGTGGCGTCGTACAACGCAACCAGGGCGTCCCGGTCGACAGAAACGCCACTGCACGCTGAGAGCGTGTTCGTGTTCCTGATACCCGCATGCCAGCCCCCCAAGGCCTGCGGCAAGCAGAGCCTGGTGGATGAGGTGTCAAGAGTGTTGAGATTGGTCAGCCGTCCCATCTCGAGCGGAAGCGGCCCCGTCAGGCCGTTGTTGGCACCCAGGTAGAGGTAGAGGAGACTGGAGAGGTTGCCCAGTTCCGGGGGGATCGGACCCGTCAGCCGGTTATTCTCAAGGGAGAGGCCCGTCACGCGCCCGACGCTGTCGGCGGTGACGCCATGCCACTCGCCGATCGGCCGCTCGCTCAGCCAGTTCGTGTTCCCGGTCCAGTTCGCGCCGCCAGTGGCGTGGTACAACGCAACCAGGGCATCCCGGTCGACGGAAACGCCGCTGCACGCTGAGAGCGCGATCGAGATTCCGCGGTTGGGATACCAGTGAGACAGGGCCGGCGGCAGGCAGAGCTTGGTGGATTGAGTGCCAAGGTGCAAGAGATTGGTCAGCCGTCCCATCTCGAGCGGAAGCGGCCCCGTCAGGCCGTTGTTGGCACCCAGGTAGAGGTAGCGGAGACTGGAGAGGTTGCCCAGTTCCGGGGGGATCGAACCGGTCAGTTGGTTGCCGGAAAGGTCGAGGGTTGCGAGACCGGAGAGGTTGCCCAGTTCCGGGGGGATCAAACCGGTCAGTTGGTTGCGGGGAAGGGAGAGATGCGTCACCCGGCCGTTGCGGTCGGTGGTGACGCCATGCCACTCGCCGATCGGCTGCTCGCTCAGCCAGTTCGTATTCCGGGTCCAGTTCGCGCCGCCGGTGGCGTGGTACAACGCAACCAGCGCATCCCGGTCCGGATCGGTCGCCATCCCGTCCACGGTCACGGTGATGGTGAAAGCAAGCTGTGCGGTCTCTCCACCCGCGTCGCGCACCATGTATGTAAAGACCGTCGTCGGTCGAACAGTCGTCGGCGTACCGTACAGAACACGTGCCGATTCATCGAAACTCAGACCTGCCGGCAACGCCGGCGTCAGCGTGTAGCTCAGCGTCCCGTCGGCGCCAACGGCTGCGGGCAACGTGAGGCCTGCGATCGACGTTCCACGCACGTAGCTCTGGTGGGCAACCGTCGCCGTCCCAAAAGTTGGTACGCCGCACACCGGGATATCCTCTGCATACAATATACCGACACGCCAAGGCGACAGGGCCGGCGGCAGGCAGAGCTTGGTGGATGAGGTGTCAAGGATGCTGAGATCGGTCAACCGTCCCATCTCAAGCGGAAGCGGCCCCGTCAGCCCGTTGTTGGCATCCAGGTAGAGATATTCTAGAGCGAGCAGCTTGCCCAGTTCGGGCGGGATCGAGCCCGTGAGCCAGTTGTGACTGAGATTGAGCCCAACAAGACCGGAGAGATTGCCGAGTTCCGGGGGGATCGAACCGGTCAATCGGTTGCCGGAAAGGGAGAGACGTGTCACCCGCCCGTTGCTGTCGGCGGTGACGCCCTGCCACTCGCCGATCGGCCGCTCGCTCAGCCAGTTCGTATTCCCGGTCCAGTTCGCGCCGCCGGTGGCGTGGTACAGCTCAACCAGGGCTTCCCGGTCCGGATCGGAAGTCATCCCGTCCACGGTCACGGCGATGGTGAAAGCAAGCTGTGCGGTCTCTCCATCCGCGTCGCGCACCATGTATTTATAGACCGTCGTCGGTCGAACAGCCGTCGGCGTGCCGGAGAGAACACGTGCCGACTCATCGAAACTCAGACCTGCCGGCAACGCCGGCGTCAGCGTGTACCTCAGCGTCCCGTCCCCGTCAATGGCTGCGGGCAAGGTGAGGTCCGCGATCGGCATTCCACGCACGTAGCTCTGGTGGGCAACCGTCGCCGTCCCGAAAGTCGGTGCGCCGCAGACCGGGGTATCATTTACAGAATATATACCGGCATGCCAGCCCATCAAGGCCGGCGGCAAACAGAGCCTGGTGGATGAGGTGCGAAGGCCTCTGAGATTGGTCAACCGTTCCATCTCGCGCGGAAGCGGCCCCGTCAGCCCGTTGTTGGCACCCAGGTAGAGGTAGCGGAGACTGGAGAGGTTGCCGAGTTCCGAGGGGATCGAACCGGTCAGTTGGTTGCGGGAAAGGAAGAGACGTGTCACCCGTCCGTTGCTGTCGGTGCTGACGCCCTGCCACTCGCCGATCGGCCGCTCGCTCAGCCAGTTCGTATTCCCGGTCCAGTTCGCGCCGCCGGTGGCGTGGTACAGCGCAACCAGGGCTTCCCGGTCCGGATCAGAAGTCATCCCGTCCACGGTCACGGCGATGGTGAAAGCAAGCTGTGCGGTCTCTCCATCCGCGTCGCGCACCATGTATGTATAGACCGCCGTCGGTCGAACAGCCGTCGGCGTGCCGGAGAGAACACGTGCCGACGCATCGAAACTCAGACCTGCAGGCAATGCCGGCGTTAGCGTGTAGCTCAGCGTCCCGTCGCCGTCAGCGGCTGCGGGCAACGTGAGGTCTGCGATCGGCATTCCACGCACGTAGCTCTGGTGGGCAACCGTCGCCGTCCTGAAAGTCAGGCCGCAGACCGTGATACTAGCCACATCGTGGATACCGGCATACCAGCCCGCCAAGGCTGGCGGCAGGCAAAGCCTAGTGGATGAAGTGTCAAGGAACCTGAGATAGGTCAACCGTCCCATCTCGGGCGGAAGCGACCCCGTCAGCCCATTGTTGGCACCCAAGTGGAGGAAGAGGAGACTGGAGAGGTGGCCGAGTTCTGGAGGAATCGAGCCGGTCAGTTGATTGCGGGAAAGGAAGAGGGTGTGGAGGCGGGAGAGATTGCCGAGTTCCGGGCGGATCGAGCCGGCCAGTTGGTTGTCGGAAAGGTCGAGCGTTTCGAGACTGGAGAGATTGCCAAGTTCCGGGGGGATCGAACCGGTCAGCTGGTTGTCGGAAAGGTAGAGAAATTTGAGACTGGAGAGGTTGCCGAGTTCCGGGGGGATCGAACCCGTCAGCTGGTTGTCGGAAAGGTAGAGCGTTTCGAGACTGGAGAGGTTGCCGAGTTCCGGGGGGATCCAATCCGTCAGTTGGTTGTGGGAAAGGTCGAGGGTTTCGAGACTGGAGAGGTTACCGAGTTCCGAAGGGAGCGGAATGAAGAAGTCCGAAAGGACGTGGGAGTTGCTTAGTCGGTTGCCTCCCAGATCGAGACGCGTCACGCGCCCGTTGCCGTCGGTGGTGACGCCCTGCCACTCGCCGATCGGCCGCTCGCTCAGCCAGTTCGTATTACGGGTCCAGTTCGCGCCGCCGGTGGCGTGGTACAGCGCAACCAGGGCTTCCCGGTCCGGATCAGAAGTCATCCCGTCCACGGTCACGGCGATGGTGAAAGCAAGCTGTGCGGTCTCTCCATCCGCGTCGCGTACCATGTATGTATAGACCGTCGTCGGTCGAACAGTCGTCGGCGTGCCGGACAGAACACGTGCCGACGCATCGAAACTCAGACCTGCAGGCAACGCCGGCGTCAGCGTGTAGCTCAGCGTCCCGTCGTCGTCAACGGCTGCGGAAAACGTGAGGTCTGTGATCGGCATTCCACGCACGTAGCTCTGGTGGGCAACCGTCGCCGTCCCGAAAGTCAGTACGTCGCGGCAGACCGGGATACCATCTACATAGTGGATACCGGCATGCCAGCCCACCAAGGCCGGCGGCAAACAGAGCCTGGTGGATGAGGTGCCAAGGTCTCTGAGATTGGTCAGCCGTCCCATCTCGCGCGGAAGCGGCCCCGTCAGCCCGTTGTTGCCACTCAAGTAAAGGGTTTCGAGACTGGAGAGGTTGCCGAGTTCCGGGGGGATCGAACCGGTCAATCGGTTGCCGGAAAGATTGAGGGTTTCGAGACTGGAGAGGTTGCCGAGTTCCGGGGGGATCGAACCGATCAGTTGGTTGTCGAAAAGGTAGAGACTCGTCACCTGCCCGTTGCTGTCGGTGCTGACGCGATCCCACTCGCCGATCGGCCGCTCGCTCAGCCAGTTCGTATTACGGGTCCAGTTCGCGCCGCCGGTGGCGTGGTACAGCGCAACCAGCGCATCCCGCTCCAGATCGAGGGTCATCCCGTCCGGGGTCACGGTGATGGTGAAAGCAAGCTGTGCCGTCTCCCCATTTGCATTGCGCACCATATATGTATAGACCGTCGTCGGTCGAACAGTCGTCGGCGTGCCGGACAGGACACGTGCCGACGCATCGAAACTCAGACCTGCAGGCAACGCCGGCGTCAGCGTGTAGCTCAGCGTCCCGTCGTCGTCAACGGCTGCGGGAAACGTGAGGTCTGTGATCGGCATTCCACGCACGTAGCTCTGGTGGGCAACCGTCGCCGTCCCGAAAGTCGGTACGCCGCACACTGGGATATCCTTTGCATGCGATATACCGGCACGCCAAGGCGACAGGGCCGGCGGCAGGCAGAGCTTGGTGGATGAGGTGTCAAGTTCTCTGAGATTGGTCAGCCGTCCCATCTCGAGCGGAAGCGGCCCCGTCAGCCCGTTGTTGCCACCCAAGTAAAGCGTTTCGAGACTGGAGAGGTTGCCGAGTTCCGGGGGGATCGAACCCGTCAGCTGGTTGTCGGAAAGGTAGAGCGTTTCGAGACTGGAGAGGTTGCCGAGTTCCGGGGGGATCGAACCCGTCAGCTGGTTGTCGGAAAGGTAGAGCGTTTCGAGACTGGAGAGGTTGCCGAGTTCCGGGGGGATCGAACCGATCAGTTGGTTGCCGGGAAGTTCGAGACGCGTCACGCGCCCGTTGCCGTCGGTGGTGACGCCCTGCCACTCGCCCATCGGCCGCTCGCTCAGCCAGTTCGTATTATGGGTCCAGTTCGCGCCGCCGGTGGCGTGGTACAGCGCAACCAGGGTTTCTCGGTCCGGATCGGAAGTCACCCCGTCCACGGTCACGGCGATGGTGAAAGCAAGCTGTGCGGTCTCTCCATCCGCGTCGCGTACCATGTATGTATAGACCGTCGTCGGTCGAACAGTCGTCGGCGTGCCGGACAGGACACGTGCCGACGCATCGAAACTCAGACCTGCAGGCAACGCCGGCGTCAGCGTGTAGCTCAGCGTCCCGTCGTCGTCAACGGCTGCGGAAAACGTGAGGTCTGTGATCGGCATTCCACGCACGTAGCTCTGGTGGGCAACCGTCGCCGTCCCGAAAGTCAGTACGTCGCGGCAGACCGGGATACCAAATACATCGTGGACACCGGCATGCCAGCCCACCAAGGCCGGCGGCAAACAGAGCCTGGTGGATGAGGTGCCAAGGTCTCTGAGATTGGTCAGCCGTCCCATCTCGAGCGGAAGCGGCCCCGTCAGCCCGTTGTTGCCACCCAAGTAAAGCGTTTCGAGACTGGAGAGGTTGCCAAGTTCCGGGGGGATCGAACCGGTCAGTTGGTTGCCGGAAAGGTGGAGAAATTTGAGACTGGAGAGGTTGCCAAGTTCCGGGGGGATCGAACCGGTCAATCGGTTGCCGGAAAGATTGAGGGTTTCGAGACTGGAGAGGTTGCCGAGTTCCGGGGGGATCGAACCCGTCAGCTGGTTGTCGGAAAGGTAGAGACTCGTCACCTGCCCGTTGCTGTCGGTGCGGACGCCACGCCACTCGCCGATCGGCCGCTCGCTCAGCCAGTTCGTATTCCAGGTCCAGTTCGCGCCGTTGGTGGCGTCGTACAACGCAACCAGCGCATCCCGCTCCAGATCGAGGGTCATCCTGCCCGCAGTTACCGTGATAGAAAAAGTAAGGGCAGCAATGTCTCCATCCGCGTCGCTCACCATGTATGTATAGACCGTCGTCGGTCGAACAGCCGTCGGCGTGCCGGACAGAACACGTGCCGACGCATCGAAACTCAGACCAGTCGGCAACGCCGGCGTCAGCGTGTAGCTCAGCGTCCCGTCGCCGCCAACGGCTGCGGGCAACGTGAGGCCTGCGATCGGCATTCCACGCACGTAGCTCTGGTGGGCAACCGTCGCCGTCCCGAAAGTCGGTACGCCGCAGACCGGGATATCAGCTACATCATATATGCCGGCACGCCGGTGCGACAGGGCCGGCGGCAGGCAGAGCCTGGTGGATTGAGTGCGAAGGCCCCTGAGATTGGTCAGCCGTTCCATCTCGCGCGGAAGCGGCCCCGTCAGCCCGTTGTTGGCATCCAGGTAGAGGTAGCGGAGACTGGAGAGGTTGCCGAGTTCCGGGGGGATCGAACCGCTCAGTTGGTTGCGGGAAAGGTAGAGGGTTTCGAGACCGGAGAGGTTGCCCAGTTCTGGGGGGATCGAACCCGTCAGTTGATTGAAGTTAAGGTCAAGACGCGTCACCCGCCCGTTGCTGTCGGTGGTGACGCCATGCCACTCGCTGATCGGCCGCTCACTCAGCCAGTTCGTATTCCAGGTCCAGTTCGCGCCGCCGGTGGAGTGGTACAACGCAACCAGCGCATCCCGTTCCGGATCGGTCGCGGTGATAGCGAAAGTAAGCTGCGCCGTGTCCCCGTCCGAATCCCGCGCCGTGTACGTATAGATCGTCGTCCCCTGCGCAACCGTCGGCGTCCCGGACAGCACCCGCGCCGCCGCATCGAAGACCAGCCCCGCCGGTAACGCCGGACTGATGGAGTACGACAGCGGCGCATCGCCGCCCGTCGCCGCCGGCAGCGTCAGGTCCGCCACCGGCGTCCCGACCCGGTAATCCTGGTCGCCCACCGTCAAGCCGCCGAAGGACGGGACGTCGCCACAGGCAGGAGGTCCGATCTTGGTCCCGATCGCGGCATGCCAGGCCGACAGCGCCGGCGGCACGCAAAGACCGGTGCCGTTGGCGTAAAATACCGAAAGACCGCTCAGCCGGCCCATCTCGACCGGAAGCGGGCCCCTCAGTCCTGCGTTCCTGGAAGGATTAAGGTATTCGAGACGGGACAGGTTGCCCAACTCCGGCGGAAGAGAACCCACAAGCCCCTTGTTGTCAAGGAACAGACGGGTCACCCGCCCCGCGCTGTCGGTCGTGACGCCGTCCCACTCGCCAATCGGCCGCTCGCTCAGCCAGTTCGCCTTGTTCGTCCACCACGCCCCGCCCGTCGCGTTGTACAGTGCCACCAAGGCGTCACGGTCCGTCGGTACAGTCGGTACAGTCTCCGATTCCGACCACACCGTGATCTTGAACGTGAGTGTAGCCTCGTCACCGTCTGCGTCCGTCGCAACGTAGTTGTACGAGGTCGCCTCCATCGCCGTCACCGGCGTCCCGGACAGAACCCGCGTCGACGGCTCGAAGGTCAGGCCCTCCGGCAAGGTCGGACTTATTGAGTACGACAGCGGCGGATCACCGCCTGTCGCCTCAGGCAACGTCAGCGCCTTGGCTGGCCGGTTCACCACCCACTCCCGGTCGTCAAGTACAGCCAGCCACTCCCGGTTGCCGAGTGCAGCCTCCCCGAAGCTGGCCGTCCTCTTCGGGAACCAGATCCTGAACTTGTACGAAACTACCTCGTCGAATGTTATATTCTCGTGGGGAGTATTTTGTACTTGTAAACAAAGGTAATATGTCCCGAGGCCGTGCGTTGACCCAGGGTCGCCTGTAATATCTACATACAGATGATTCCCGTCGTAGACATCATGGTGCGCGTGGCCACCGCGGCCCCGGGGCCCATCGCCATCGGGATCTTCACCATAGCGTAGTTGAAGGCCGCCACTCACGCCGCAGCGATTAACATCAGATATGTAGTCTTGAATTCCGTTGATGACGGGTTTTTTGATTAAGTAGTCGCCGAAGATCAGATTAGAGTCACTTGGATGCCGCCTCCCGTCATACGTTAAAGTGAAATTAATTCTTGTTTTTTCTGGAACTGTAAGCTTGTAGCGATGAACCGGATCTTCAAGGATCATCTTCCCGGACACTACCCGGGGATTGTCCTTAGTCCAAGCTACTAATGTGTTGCCGAGATCGAAGTCGGAAACAGGTGCATTCCTTTCGGGAAAGGTCCACATGCGAAAAGCATAATGTACCACGTCGCGGTGGAAACTGAGGAACTGGTTGTTAGTGTCAAGTTTAACAGAAAATTCGTAGGTCCCGGGTGGTATGTGTGCGAAGAACCGATTTCCAGTAGCCACATCGTTCCCCGGCTGATAGTGGTTTGCAGTAATCCCCACTATACCGTCTCGGTTGTGAAAAAGTTGAAGGTCATTCGGACCGTCACGAGTATAACCACCGTGGACTGCTGCCCTGCTCACTAATGAAACTGATGCAGCACTACGACAACAAAATTTCGGCTGAATCAGTACGCGCGGGCCGAATGCATCGACGACCACGTTCCACGTAGTGTATTCCTTGACTTCAAACACGTATCGATGAACCGAATCTTGTTTTGTCAAGTTCCCAGATAATGTTACTGGAACGCTCCTTGTTACGTGGTCACCAAGCTGATGAAGCGATTGGGCAAATGTTGCCCTGGGCGGGGTCAGCATCAGCAATAAGCAGCCTATGAGTAACATCGGAAAGATATATGCGAAATGGAGTGCATCCGGTTTCGAAATCTTCTTCATTAGTGGATCCTCTCGCGGCTATAGAGCCTGGGCCGCGTCCTGGTGAAGATGCACGACGGCGTCGCGGGGGTACGCGACCAGATTGGCGGGCCGGGCCACGGCGCCGGCCGCCCTGGTTGTGGTCGCCGTGACCTCGCTCTGCGCCAGGGTGTAAGGCGTCCGCACGCGCCGCACCTGGAACCCGTAGACCGTCCCCGGCAAGGTCGGATTCATGTCGCACCACCTCTGGGGATTCGTGCGCAACGGCACGATCTCTCCCCGCCTCATTCCCGTGTAGAGCCCGAACACCAACACGTCCAGGTGCACGGGGTTCTTTTCTTTACCGCCGCCTCCATCCCCTCCCGCCAGCACGGCAGCACGTCGGCCGGTGACGATATCCGCTTCCGGGTCTTCCGGTGGTAGCGCCCCCTGGCCGCAAGCCATTGTTCCACCGGGTTGCGCAGACCCTCGTGGTCCACGCAGGGCCTGTGACCTTGTCGTCCCAAGCGATCCAGGGCTTGTCCTGGGGCTCGAGAGCGTCTACGGTGCGCTTGGTGAGGGTGAGCTTGACCCTGGCGGTGAGTTTGGTCGTTTTGCGATGTAGCGATGATGATGTTGTTCCATCCTCGACGTTTCATGCGGTTATCTTAGCATGGGCCTTCCAGGAGTCAGCCCCAAAGTCAACCCGCAAAGGGAAACGGAGCGCATCGGAGTGAAGCGGGAGGCGCCGTCTGCCGCGCCGCTAGGAGCCCTCCCTCTACTTCATCGATATATATACACTATATTGCATTGTTGGCGATGGCAGCGCATTCGTGAGCATGGGACGCGGTCGATCGACAAAGAGAGGACAGGAGGGTTTCAAACCCGCCCGCGTCCGCGCCACGGTATCGGCGGATACAGGCGCCGCTAGGCGGCTTCGGCCGGGGTGTCGGCCCGGGCCTTGAGCTTTCGGCTCTTCCACTCCGCGAGGCCCCGGCGCAGGTAGCTGGGCTCGATTCCCAGCACCCCGCAAACCGACTCGAAGCTCAGGAAACGCTCGTCGCCCGTAGCGAGAATCCATTCCTCCGCCTCTCGAAAGGCTGCCTGCTTCTTGGCAGTCCGGGCAAAGACGTTCTTTCGGTAACAGGAGAGGGCATCCTCGAGGATGGCGAGCAGCAAGTGCTTCTCGGGCTCGAGCGGTGTCTTCCGCTGAACCGTGTCCGTATACTGGGACGCGTCGACCCCATCGGCGTCGAACAATGTCACAGCATCAAAGGCGTCGGCCATTATGCGCTCCTCGACCGGGCTGCCGTCGCCGGCCTCCCTGGCCTTGGGAGTGAACTCTGTGACTTTCGTTTGTTCCCTCATCGCTGGTTCCGTTCTATTAGACCGAGACCGGTTCCCTTTCCAACTTTCTTCCTCTGACAAAAATTTAAGGTCCCGACCCTGCCCTGTCAAGCATCTTTTTTGGTCATGAAGCGGAATTGTGGCAGGCGACCGCCCCTTTGCGGCCGCCAACGGCGGTTTTCCGTGCCGGGAGCGCCGACGGGGGTGGTTGCCATTCACGCGGCGCACCAGTAAAGGAAACCCTGATAGCAATCAGGGTTTCCCCCCAAACCAACTGGATATCGTGACCCGAAAGATCTTCTACGGCTGGTACATCGTCGGCGTCGGCTTCATCTGCTACCTGGGCTCGTCCTTTGCGCTCTCCAGTACCCTCAGCATCTTTATGAAACCCCTCACCGCGGAGTTCGGGATCTCCCGCGGCGTCTTCTCGTTCGCCCGTAGCGGCGAGGTCATGCTGTCCTCGGTGATAGCGGCCCTGGTCGGCCCACTGATCGACAGCTACGGCGCCCGCTGGCTCATCGTGACCGGTGCGCTGGTGGCGGGAACCGGATTCATCCTGCTCAGCCAGGTCCAGGAGTTCTGGCAGTTCATGGTCATACGATGGCTCCCTGTCACCGTGGGCGACACCCTCATCAGCTATATGGTGGTCAACGTCATGATCTCGCGCTGGTTCATCCGCAAGCGAGGCCGCGCCATCTCCATCGCCAACACCGGAAACGGCCTCGCCAAGGCGAGCATGCCCCTGCTCGCCGTGTGGCTCTTCGCGCTGGTGGGATGGCGCAACACCTGGATGGTGTTCGGCCTGTTGACCTTGGCCATGGTGGTGCTCCCGGCCTTTCTGCTGGTCCGGCGAAGCCCGGAGGATATGGGCCTTCAACCGGACGGCGCCCTGGCGCCCCGTCGACCCTCCCTTGGCATGACTCCGGAACAGGAAGCCTTCCAGGCACCCGCGGCCGATATCACATGGACGCGAGGTGAGGCCGTCCGGACCCGCGCGTTCTGGCTGTTGGTCGTCACCTACGGCACCGTCACGTTTGGGATCATCGGGTTGAACCTGCACATCTATCCCTACATTACCGACCTCGGCTATTCACCCGGGATTGCCGCTACGGTCATGGGGGTGATGTCCCTGACGCAGATGGCCGGAAACCTCATCTGGGGGGTGGTCGGCGAGCATATCGACGTGCGCAAGGCGGCCGCCGCTCAGTTTCTCTTGCAGGTGTGCGGCCTGGGGCTGGCCCTTGCGCCCCTGGGGCTGGCCTCTGTTTACCTGGGATTCGTCATCTACGGATTCGGCCTGGGCGGGATCCTGGTGATTCGCGAGCTGCTCTGGGCCGACTACTTCGGCCGCGTCTCCCTGGGCCGCGTGCGCAATCTGGGTATCATGATCACACGGGTATTCACGACCGTCGGCCCACCCTTTTTCGGCTTCTTCCACGACTACACCGGCAGCTATTCCCTGTCGTTCAGCGTCTTCATCGGCGCCCTGCTGCTCTCGGCGTTCCTGGTCCTGTTTCTCCGTCCCCCCCACAAGGCGAGCCCCGGGGCCGGCGACGAACCTCGCCAGGAACTGCCATGACGCGCAATTCCGACAAGCCGTGGGTGATCGCCGGGGCCGCTTCGTTCACGTTCGCCTTCGTTCGCGGCCTCCACACCTCCTTCGGCGTCTTCTTCGTAGCGCTCCTCCAAACCTTCCACTGGAGCCGGGGGGTCACCGCCGGAGTCCAATCCGCAAGCCTGCTGATGGACGCCCTGGCATCGCCCTTCATCGGACGGCTCACCGATCGCCTGGGACCACGCCGGGTGGTCGCCGCGGGGTGCATCCTCCTGGCCATCGGCCTGCTCCTGTGCAGTCAGGTCAGCACCGCGTGGGAGCTCTATCTCTACTTCGGGTTGGTGGTGTCGCTGGGCTTCGCGGCCGGCGGCGTGATACCCCACGTCGTGTTGGTGTCGGACTGGTTCCCCTCCCGGCGCGGCCTCGTCCTGGGCATCGTCTACGGAGCGGTGGGGGTTGGCACCCTGATCCTTTCGCCCCTGAGTCAAGGGTTGATCTCTCTATGGGGCTGGCCGCGGGTGTTCCAGGCGCTGGCGGCGGCGACCCTCATCATCGTCCTGCCATTGGTATTGAGCACGTACCGGCCCAGCCCGCGCACCTGGCGAGAGCCGGCGGGAGCCCGGGGCGGCATTGCGGCCGGCGAGTGGTCGGTTGCCCTGGCGTTGAGAAGCATGCAGTTCTGGGGCCTGTTCCTGTCGCGGATGGTGGGCTCAATCGGCACCATGTTGATCGTCACTCATCAGGTGGCTCACGTGGTGGATATCGGCTACAGCCCCATCCGGGCCGCGACCGTCTTCGGCGTCATGGCGATGGTGAGCGCCGCCGGCCGGGTCGCCTTCGGCTACATCGCCGACGTGCTCACCAAGACCACGGCCTACACCCTCAACATCGCCTGCGCGGCCGTTGGCGTCGTGGCTCTCACCCTGGCCACGGACACGTCGCAACCCTGGCTGCTTTACATCTACATAGGCGGCTTCGGCATCGCCTTCGGTTCCCGCGCCGTCATCCTCTCGGCCATCACCGCCGACATCTTCGCCGGCAGAGGCTTCGGAACCATCTTCGGCTTCTCGGTGGTAAGCGTGGGGGCCGGCGGCGGCCTCGGCGCCTGGATGGGAGGCGCGTTGCACGACCTCACCGGCAACTACTTCGCGTCGTTCACCGTGGCCAATTCGCTGCTGGTCTTCTCCATCCTGCTGGTGTGGCTCACGGGGCTCGACTGGATGCGCCGCTTCGACCGGCGGCTGTGGCCGTCTTCGGGCTAGTGTGGTGTCTCACAAATACGCTTATGAATCTGCGAGGGGATTTTGGTTGTCGGCAAGGCGCGATGACGAGCAGTGGCGTGCACCACGCGAGGAAGAGCAACGCAGCCGACGGCCAAAAGGACCCGCAGATTCGTAAGCGTATTTGTGAGACACCACACTAGCCTGAAGTTTGAGAACGAGGGCGAGCTAAGTCATTGAAACATCGGGGGAAACGAAGAAAGTGTGGAGCGGCTACTGGGAACGTTCGAGGGGGACACCGAGGAGATCGAAGGCTGTAGCTTGCAGTGGGGTGGGACGGGTGACGAGGTTGAAAGGGTGAGCGCCAGGCAAGCGAGGGGAGAGGCGGTTTTTGGCGATGGTGGCGAGGTCGTCGAGCAGGGTGCGGAAGCTGTGGACGGGGGAGCCGTCGTCGGTGCGCTTGGTGCGAGCCTTTTTTTGAGCGGCGGGAGAGGTCGTTGCCGGGGCGACGCTGGAGGAGCGTTGGGCAGAAGCGGGGTCATGGTCGTCGAAGAGCAAGGGGGCGAGGCATCGACGCATGTGCCATTCGACGTAGTAGGCGAGCATGCACAACAAGACGTGGGCGCGGACCCTGTGGGGCGCATGGTGATGAACGGGGCGCACCTTGAGGTCGACGGTTTTGAGGCAACGGAAGGCGCGCTCGACCCGGCTCAGGCTTTTATAAGCGGTGACGGTGGCTGGGGCATCCAGATCACCTGGGGGCAGGCTGGTGCGTACGATATAGAGGCCGTCGAGGGCGGCCTCGCGTGCGATGGAGTCAGGGTTGCGGGTGTAGCGGAAGGAGTGGTCGGTGATGTTGAGGTGGAAGTGTTTGGCCATCTTGTACTTGCCCATGCCCCGGCCTACCCGCAGGGCGATGTGCTCGCGGCCGGTGAGTGGCCGCTTCTCACGTTCGGTGGCGGCCACGATGGGGTCGAGCAGCCGCTCGGTGGCGCGCAGCAACTCTTCGCGCTTGCGCGCCCGTTCGGTTGCCAGCAAGGGGTTGCGACACACCACCAGGCGCTCGCCCGGATAGGCATCGGAGCGGATCTCCACCAGATCGGTCTGATCGAACAAGGACATCTGCACCGCCCCTGATTCCACCAGTTGGCGAATGGCCGAGGAACGCAGGGCGCTGATCCAGTCAAGCCCCGCAGGGGCCACCTCTTCACGGATACGCGCTTCGGTGAGCATGCCGCGGTCGCCCACCAGCACGACCTTCGAGAGTCCGAAACGCCGCCGCAGCTTGTCCACCTGAGGCCCCAGGGTCCTGGGGTCGGCGGTGTTGCCTTCAAAGACTTCCACCGCCACCGGACGGCCCTCGCGGTCGCACAACAGCCCGAACTCGATCTGAAGCTTGCCGCGCTTGCCGTCGCGGGAATGGCCGTGCCGGGCCAGCGGGCAGCAGCGCCCCTCCAGATACACCGAGGTGAGGTCGTAGAGCACCAGGGCACCGTCTCCAAGGTGTCTTTGGGCCAGGTGCTTCTCCACCTCCTCCTGCCGCTCCAACAGCCAGTCCATGGCCGCGTACAGTTGATCCTCTGAGGTCTCCCCCAGTCCCAGGGTCTCCGCCAGCGAGTCCCGCGCGGTGGCCTCGGCCAGAGCTCGGGCCGTGGCCAGCTTCGACACCGGCCCCAGGACACGGGCCGCAATCAGCGCCACGACTCGTTCGCGTTCCGGACAGGGACGAGCCGAGAGCATGCGGTCGAGCCCCAGCTTGCGCAAGGTGCCGAGCACGGCGGCGACATGGCCGTGGGGCTTGGAGCGGATGATGTCGAAGGCGTCGGTGGGGCTGAGCAGGGGTTCGTCCTTGAGGAGTCGGCGGAGAGTATCGATCTTGGCTTGCGGCCAGTCGGAGAGGTTGGCGATGGTGCGTTTGCGGACGCGCTTGCCTTCACGCCAGCCTTCGCGCAGCAGGATGGCGGGAGGAGAGTTGCGGTTGGGGACGGTTTCCACGTACATGGCAACCATTCTAGCATATCATGCTGCGGATAACAACTATTTATTAGCAGCTACATGGGAACATAGCTCAGCTCCCACAAAACCTTTTCCTCTTGAAAACTGCTCACTTAACTCAAAATGATGGACAAAAATCGCTGGAACTTCAGACTAGTCTGAAGTTTGAGAACGAGGGCGAGCTAAGTCATTGAAATATCGGGGGAAACGAAGAATCTGTGGAGCAGCTACTGGGAACGTTCGAGGGGGACACCGAGGAGATCGAAGCCTGTAGCTTGCAGTGGGGTGGGACGGGTGACGAGGTTGAAGGGGTGAGCGCCAGGCAAGCGAGGGGAGAGGCGGTTTTTGGCGATGGTGGCGAGGTCGTCGAGCAGGGTGCGGAAGCTGTGGACGGGGGAGCCGTCGTCGGTGCGCTTGGTGCGAGCCTTTTTTTGAGCGGCGGGAGAGGTCGTTGCCGGGGCGACGCTGGAGGAGCGTTGGGCAGAAGCGGGGTCATGGTCGTCGAAGAGCAAGGGGGCGAGGCATCGACGCATGTGCCATTCGACGTAGTAGGCGAGCATGCACAACAAGACGTGGGCGCGGACCCTGTGGGGGGCATGGTGATGAACGGGGCGCACCTTGAGGTCGACGGTTTTGAGGCAACGGAAGGCGCGCTCGACCCGGCTCAGGCTTTTGTAAGCGGTGACGGTGCCTGGGGCATCGAGATCACTGGGGGGCAGGCTGGTGCGCACGATATAGAGGCCGTCGAGAGCGGCCTCGCGTGCGATGGAGTCAGGGTTGCGGGTGTAGCGGAAGGAGTGGTCGGTGATGTTGAGGTGGAAGTGTTTGGCCATCTTGTACTTGCCCATGCCCCGGCCTACGCGCAGGGCGATGTGCTCGCGGCCGGTGAGTGGCCGCTTCTCACGTTCGGTGGCGGCCACGATGGGGTCGAGCAGCCGCTCGGTGGCGCGCAGCAACTCTTCGCGCTTGCGTGCCCGTTCGGTTGCCAGCAAGGGGTTGCGGCACACCACCAGGCGCTCGCCCGGATAGGCATCGGAGCGGATCTCCACCAGATCGGTCTGATCGAACAAGGACATCTGCACCGCCCCTGATTCCACCAGTTGGCGAATGGCCGAGGAACGCAGGGCGCTGATCCAGTCAAGCCCCGCAGGGGCCACCTCTTCACGGATACGCGCTTCGGTGAGCATGCCGCGGTCGCCCACCAGCACGACCTTCGAGAGTCCGAAACGCTGCCGCAGCTTGTCCACCTGAGGCCCCACGGTCCTGGGGTCGGCAGTGTTGCCTTCAAAGACTTCCACCGCCACCGGACGGCCCTCGCGGTCGCACAACAGCCCGAACTCGATCTGAAGCTTGCCGCGCTTGCCGTCGCGGGAATGGCCGTGCCGGGCCAGCGGGCAGCAGCGCCCCTCCAGATACACCGAGGTGAGGTCGTAGAGCACCAGGGCACCGTCTCCAAGGTGTCTTTGGGCCAGGTGCTTCTCCACCTCCTCCTGCCGCTCCAACAGCCAGTCCATGGCCGCGTACAGTTGATCCTCTGAGGTCTCCCCCAGTCCTAAGGTCTCCGCCAGCGAGTCCCGCGCGGTGGCCTCGGCCAGAGCTCGGGCCGTGGCCAGCTTCGACGCCGGCCCCAGGACACGGGCCGCAATCAGCGCCACCACTCGTTCGCGTTCCCGACAGGGACGAGCCGAGAGCATGCGGTCGAGCCCCAGCTTGCGCAAGGTGCCGAGCACCGCGACGACATGGCCGTGGGGCTTGGAGCGGATGATGTCGAAGGCGTCGGTAGGGCTGAGCAGGGGTTCGTCCTTGAGGAGCCGGCGGAACGTGTCGATCTTGGCTTTCGGCCAGTCGGAGAGGTTGGCGATGGTGCGTTTGCGGACGCGCTTGCCTTCGCGCCAGCCTTCGCGCAGCAGGATGGCGGGAGGGGAGTTGCGGTTGGGGACGATTTCCACGTACATGGCAACTACCCTAGCATATCATGCGGCTAATAACAAGTGTTATTTAGCATTTACATGGGAACACATTTACGCTCCCAAACACCCCTTTCCTCTTGCATACTCGACACTTAACTCAAAATGAACGACAAATATCGCTGGAACTTCAGACTAGTGTCCTGTCCGGTTAATTCGCATGATAAGGTGCGGAGGATTTTTTGCCGTCGGCAAGGCGCGATGACTTGTAGGGGCGACCTGCGGTCGCCCCAGGGCGGGCACCACACGAGGAAGAGCAACGCAGCCGACGGCGAAAAAGACCAGCAGATTATTGTGCGAATTAACCGGACAGGACACCAGTAACCTTTCCGAATAAGGCGAATCCACTACGATCCGTGTACTCGGACAGGCTCCTGGTGCCCCCGTGAGACACGACCGCCTTCGGCCAAAGATTGACTCCGACGTGGCGATTGCCTAGTTTTATTTTCAACCCCCCGAACGACCCGAGTCCGCGCCCACCGCATTCCGCGGCCGGAGGAGAGAAGCATGAGCCAACTGCCCGTCATCGACGCCGACTCCCACGTGGAGGAATGCGAGGCCACCTGGTCGCACCTGGAACCCCGGTTCCGGGACCGGCGACCCATCCATCTGAACCTGGCGGGCACCCCGGGACTGCCGCGAAACGACAGCTACTGGCTCATCGACGGCCGCATCCATGCCCGCCCGGGCATGCCCGGCAGCACTCAGAGCGGCAGTCCGGTCTCGTCGACGCTGGCCCGTGGAAAGGATTTCTCCGCCGGCAGCCAGACCCTCGACGACGTGCCCGACCGGCTGCGGGACATGGACAAGCTGGGCATCGACATCTCCGTACTCTTCCCCACCGCGGTTCTGACGCACCTGACGCCGGACCTGGACTTCGAGGCCGCGCTCATGCGCAGCTACAACACCTGGCTCGCGGAGCGCTGCGCCGAGGCCCCGGACCGCCTGAAGTGGGGCGCGCTGATCCCGTTCCGTCACGTTCCCGAGGCCGTGGCCGAGGTACGCAGGGCCAGGGAGTTGGGAGCCCAGTGCGTCTTCACCCTCGGCACCGCGGGCGACAAGCTGCTGCATCACCCGAGCCACGACCCCATCTACGCGGCTCTGGTGGAGCACGATCTGCCGCTCTGCGTCCACGTGGGCTGGAGCCACCCCGGTCTGATGGAAAGCTGCAACGACGTCTACGAGTCGTTCATGCTCAGCTTCACCATGCCGGTGATGATGGGGTTCTTCAGCATGACCGGCGGCGGAGTCCTGGACCGGTTCCCGGACCTGAAGGCGGCCTTCCTGGAGGCCGGCGGCGACTGGGTACCCTATGTCACGGACCGCATGCGCCGCTACTACGACGTCGCCATCGTCAACGGCCGGCCGGTGCCGAAGCGCCACGCCACCGACTACATCAAGGACGGCAATCTCTACCTCACCGCCGAAGGTGACGAACGGTTGCTGACCACGGTCATCGAGATCATGGGCGAGGATCAGGTGTGCGTCTCCGCGGACGTGCCGCATCCCGAGGCGCGGGAGAACTGCATGGCCGAGATCGCCGAGCGCGACGATATCTCCGACACGGTGAAGGAGAAGATCCTGTCCCACAATCCCGCGCACCTCTTCGACATCGACCTGGCGGGTTACCGGCAACGGCTCGCGCGAGCCACGGCCTGACGTGCCGTGACTCCTGATTCCACACGCGCCGCGGGAAGGCCGCGCCTCTTCTATGGCTGGTACATCGTCGGCGCCGCCTTCCTGGCCAACATCTCCTGCGCCTTCTTCCTCTCCAGCACCCTGAGCGTTCTTCTGAAGCCCGTCACCGCCGATCTTGGCGTATCCAGGGGCGTCTTCTCGCTGCTGCGGTCGGGCGAGCATCTCCTGTACGCCGCCATGGCGCCATGGGTGGGCTCCAAGCTGGATCGTTACGGCCCGCGCGGGATGATGGTTGTCGGCGCCATCCTTTCGGCCATCGGCTTTCTGCTCTTGGGACAGGTGCAGTCTTTCCTGCAGTTCGCCTCCGTGCGCGTGACCCTGATGGCCGTGGGCCATGCGCTGGTGTGCTACTTCGTGGTGAACGTCACGGTGGCCCGGTGGTTCGTCCGGATGCGAGGACGGGCGGTGGCCCTCTCACATATGGGCCACGGCGTCGCGAAAGTGATCATCTCCCTGGTGGTGGCCTGGTTGCTGACGTCCATCGAATGGCGTCAGGTGTGGACACTGTTCGGCGGGCTGGTGGTGGTGCTGGCGGTGGTCCCGGTGGCCATTTTCATGCGGCGGAGCCCGGAAGACATGGGGCTTCATCCCGACGGCGACGCCGGGCCCGAGCGGCCGGACGCGGCGGCGCACGGGCAGCGGCAGACGGTGCGGACCGGCGAGGAGCCGGAGCCGGACATCCGCTGGACCCGTAAGGAGGTGCGGCGCACGTCCACCTTCTGGCTCATCATCCTGGTGTTCGGCATGGTGGACATGGGCATTACCGGCCTCAATCTCCACGTCGTCGCCCACGTATCGGACCTGGGATACACCTACTACCAGGCCGCCATGGCCATGACCGTCATCGCCGGGACGCAACTGGCCTCGGGTCTGCTCTGGGGCTTCACCAGCGAGCGTATAAGCGTCCGCAAGGTCATCTCGTTCCTGTTTGTGGTGCAAGCCGCCGGGTTGTTCGTGGCGACCACCGCCCAGAACCTGTGGGCCATCTATATCGGCTTCTGCCTTTACGGCCTGGGACTCGGCGGCGTCCACGTGCTGGAGGAAGTCATGTGGGCCGACTATTTCGGCCGGCTCTCCCTCGGCACGGTTCGCGGCGCCGCATTGCAGATCGTCCTGCTGTTCGGGGTCTGCGGCCCGCCGTTTTTCGGTTTTCTGAATGACTACACCGGATCCTACAGGATCTCGCTCTTCCTGTTCATGGCGGTGTTGCTCGTTTCATCGGTGTTGACGCTGACGATACGGAGACCGCAACCCCCGGGAGTACGGCAGGACACGGCCGGGTAACCGCCCCGCCGGATCGCCGGCGGCCCGCTCAAGAACCAACAGCATGCACACCCCCCGAAGACCCGCCCTGTTCTACGGCTGGTACATCGTCGCCACCAGCTTCGTGGTGCAGCTCGCCTGCCCCTTCTACCTCTCCAGCACCCTCGGCGTGTTGCTGAAGTCGATCACGACCGACCTCGGGGTCTCCAGAGGCACCTTCTCGCTGATGCGCTCCCTGGAGCTGGTGGCGTACGCCGCCGTGTCCCCCTGGGTGGGCTCCCTGCTGGACCGTTACGGCGCCCGGCGGCTCATGGTCATCGGAGCGGCCATCTCGGTGGTCGGCTTCCTCATGCTGGGATATGCCCGGAACTTCTGGGAGTTCACGTTGCTACGGGTGGGGCCGGTATCCATCGGCCATGCGCTGGTATGCTACTTCGTGATCAACGTCACCATCTCCCGCTGGTTCGTGAAGAAACGCGGGCGGGCGGTGGCCATCGCCCATCTGGGACAGGGGTTGTCGAAGACCACCATCTCGGTGGTGGCGGCCTACCTGCTCGCGGCCATCGGCTGGCGCCGGGTGTGGATGCTCTTCGGCGGCCTCGTGGTCTTCCTGATATTGATTCCGGCGGCGCTGTTCATGCGCCGGAGCCCCGAGGACATGGGGCTGTACCCCGACGGCACGCCGGGACCCTACGAAGCGGACCCCGCCTCGAATCCGGACGCGTCCCGGCGCAGACCGGCTCCGGCCGACACCACGTGGACACGCCGGGAAGCGGTGGGCACCTCCGCCTTCTGGTTCATCACCCTTATCTTCAGCACCGTCGATCTCGGCATCGCCGGCTTCAACCTGCACGTGTTTTCCTTCATCTCCGACATGGGCTACTCGATACCCCAGGCGGGGACGGTGGTGATGGTCATGGCCGGAACCCAGCTCGGCTCGGGCCTGTTGCTGGGCTTCATCAGCGAACGGATGAGCGTACGCAAGTCGACGGCACTGATGTTCGTCGTTCAGGCGGCGGGACTCGTCGCGGCCATGCAGACCGCCGAACTGACGTGGCTGTATGCCGCCTTCTTCCTCTACGGCTTCGGTCTCGGGGGCGCGCAGGTTCTTCAGGAAGTGATGTGGGCCAACTACTTCGGCCGGATATCCCTCGGCACCGTCCGGGGTCTCAGCGTACCCATACTCCTGCTCTTCGCCGCCGCCGGCGCCCCCTTCTTCGGCTACCTCTACGACTACACCGGCAGCTATGACCTGTCCCTGAAACTCTTCATCGCGGTGCAGGTCGTGTGCGCGGGACTCACCCTGCTCATCAGGCGGCCGGTGAAACCCAACCCATCCCCAGCCGTTTCATGAAACGGATTCACAATTAGCCGGAAAATTGCTATCTAGCGGCAGCGGAGACGCTATGTGGCTCCCCGCGCTGGCTTTGGTGGTGTTCCTGAGCGAAACCGCGACGCTGTCCGGGTGGTGGGACCTTAGCCCGACCCTTGGGCGGTGGCGTTCGGGACTTCTCGCAGTCGCGGCAGCGACCCTCGCGATGTGGGCTACCGAAAGAACCGTCCGATCCCTCCGCTCAGATCGAAGTGACGTCCGGTCGCAGACTTGATCGCATCCTTCCACGAGCCTTCAAAAAAACTCGCCCGGCACTCCCTCTGGGCCTAAAGTTCGGCCCCCAACTCACGATCTGTATCTATGTAGGCGCTTACAGGCACGAAAGAAAAACCAACCAAAGGAGGACACAACGATGCAAACCATTGAATCTACTTTCCAGAACAACGTACTCGCTATCCCCTGGATGCTCGCCGCCGAAGACGAGGACCTCGACCTGGAGATCCACGGTTGCGGATGTGGCTGCGGAAGCTGCGGATGCGGCTGTGGATGCGGATGCGGCTGTAGTTGCAGCTGTTCCTGCTCTTGCGACGACACCGGCGCCAACGGTGATGACGACGACGACGACACGGCGACGGATGATAGCTCCGGCGGCGACGAGGAGTCGGCCATGGACAAATGTGGAGACGATCTCACGACCGCTTCAACCGTGGGCGGCATTTCTGGCGCAGTCGGCGGTGCGATCGCAGGATCCGTGACAGGTCCGGGGGCGGCAATTGCGGCTCTTGCCGGTGCCGTAGGCGCTGCCACCACTGCGGTTGTAGCCACCGCCATGACCAGTGAAAGCTGCCAGGAGGTCGGATCTGACATAGTTAATGGGCTTTTCGACTGAGCTGCCTGGTTGGAAACAGCGTCAACCGCTGCGACGCTGTTTCCAACCCCTAGCCTCGATGTACCTGGTCATCCGTCCATGACACGGATGAGACAACCGCGTCATGTGCCGAAGCTGCTCGGAGGGACGACGATGGGAGTGAGCATTTTGAGAGCCTTTCGAGGACGAGAGGGCGACGAAGACCGCTTCAGCAAATGGCTTAGAGTCTTGAAAGCAACATATGGCGCAGTTCTGTTCGGGTCCGTCGTCTTGATGCTGTTATCTGCTTGGTACGTCGGTTACGAGGGTAGGTCGCTGAGCCATGTCCTGATCCGTGTGATGTTTCCTTCGATCATCATGTTTCTGGTTCTCGGTTCAGACATCACAGTGTTTCGTGTGAACCTACCCGCTCCAGTGTCCAATGCGGCAACCCGTAAATCGTATCTAGCCCCACCGGTACTGCTGAGCGCATCGGCAGTGGCTTTCTTGATCTTGGCGGTAGAAGCAGCAACGTTCCTCAATTCGTGGGACCTCAATGACATGCTGGTATGGTGGCGACGGGCCCTTCTCGTCCTCTCAGCCGGTTGGCTGTTCCTGTGCGCTGGCGAGACAACCGTTCATTGCCTTCGCTCCAAGTTCGGGAACGGTATACCCAGGAGATGACCGAACCGTGACGCCGGACCAGCCTCGCTTGGTTGCCTTCCCGCCAAGGACGAGCCGTTTCCTTGTCATACCAAAGCCAAGATGTCCCCTTTTTGGCAAGGCTGAGGTGTCCCTTGGTCCGTGATCGACAGAGGATCGGAGGGAGACCTCGACTATCACACCGAGCGTCTCGCTCCTTGGGAACCAAGATCCATTGAGACGATGCCCGAATCCTCCAAGTAACAGACAACTCCCAAAGGACTGCACAAGAGGTCGCTGATGCTAATACGACTGATAGCCCTATCGTTGGTGTTCACGTGCATGTCAGGGCGCTTGCCCGATGGCCGCGCTGCAGACATCCCCGCCACGCATCCGTCGCTTCGGGCAGCGGACCTTCCACGGCTGATTTCCGCCAGGGAGTTCTACCGCAACAAATACCTGAGTTGGGGACACCAAGTCTCTCCGGATGGGAAACGGCTTGCCTGGCTCGAGATCAAAGACGGCAATCCCTCCTTTCGACTTCGCCTGCTCGACAAGCACCACATCGTGATCATGACCCATCTCAAGCTCATGGCAAAGTTCGACTGGACGCTCGACAGCAGGCACCTGCTGTTCCGCCCACTTGCGGGCAGAAACCGCCACCTGTTTCTGGCCGATACGGACGCTCCCCGGAAGCCCCCTCGCGATCTGACGCCATACGATGGAGTGAACGTCAGATCCTATTTCCTCCTGCTCGGCAAACCGGATTCAGTGATGACCGTGATGAATCTACGCGACCGGCACGCGTATGATCTGTACGAGATCAACATGAGAACCGGCGGCTACGAGTTGCGCGCCACGAGTGACGGCCCTGCAACGGAGTGGATCACAGACCGTAACGGGAGAGTGGTAGCGCGGCTCCAGAGGGCGGCGGACGGCGCTTGGAGCGTTCAGGCAGCCGAACGCGCTGGCCCGTGGAGGACCGTACTGAGCGGGACATTCCGCGACACGGCGGCGTTAGTCCCGAATGTCCCGAACGACAGTACCACCGTTTACGTGCACACCAATGCCGGCCGCGACAGACAATCACTCATCACGCTTGACCTTGCCACCGGCAGGGAGGAGGTGATTTTCGAGGCACCCGACACGGACATCTTGACCTTCTGGATCGACGTTCAGGCCTATAAGCCATTGCTTGCCTTCTATCTCGACCCCCTGCCACGCTATCATTTCTTTGACCTGGAAATGCAAAGGGACCTTGCGAGCCTGATGGGTACGGCACCCATCGTCTACAACATGTCCAACGGCAATCTCGATCACACCCGCCTCATACTCCTGGCCCAAACCGACCGGGAGGGAGTCTCCACCTACCTTGTCGATCGGTCGGCGGGAACGAGGAAACTCCTGGCCGCCCCTGCAGCGAAATTTGCCGACGACCTTTCCGAAACGCTTCCTGTCCGCTTCAGGGCACGGGACGGACTTCCCCTAAGCGGCTATCTCACGCTGCCCAAAGGGACGGACGGGACACGCCTGCCCATGGTCCTCAAGGTCCACGGCGGGCCATGGTCCCAGGACCGATGGGGTTTCGACCCCGCAACGCAGTATCTCGCCAACCGCGGCTACGCCGTGCTGAGAGTTAACTTCAGAGGTTCGACAGGCTTCGGAAAATCCTTCATGGAGAAGGGGCGCAAAGAGTTCGGTCAGAAAATGCAGGACGACCTGATCGACGCCGTGGACTGGGCCATCGCGAAGGGCTATGCGGACCCGGAGAAGGTCGCCATCTATGGTCACAGTTACGGCGGCTATGCCGCGCTCATGGCCCTGGCCCGAACTCCGCGAAAGTTCGCCGCCGGCATCAGCGCCATGGGTGTCACCGATCTGGCGCTCCTCGTGGACGGGTTTCGCTCCAACCCGGCAAGACTTGCATGGTGGCTCCACTTTGCCGGCGACACCCACGATCTCGCCGACTACCGCGAACTCAAGAAGCACTCACCCATCACGATCGCAGAGCATATCGAGCGACCGCTGTTGATGTTCCACGGCGCCAGGGATTCTCGCGTCCCGAAGGAGCATTCGGACCGATTGGTGGCAAAGCTGCGTGAAAGAGGCGTGCCGGTAGAATACCAGGAGTTTCCGGACGAGGGTCACACGATAAGAAAGTCGGCAAACCGTCTCAAGCACGCGCGCCGCTTGGAGGCTTTCCTCGCCGAGCATCTGGGAGGCCGGGCGGCCGGGCCGGCCGAATAATTGCCGCGGCGCGCGCGGTCCTACGGCGAGTAGGTCTTGCCCTTGCGGTCGGTGACGAACAGCTCGGAGGGGAGCTCGGTGCCGATGCCCTTCTTGCGCGCGGCCTCGTAGAGGACCCGGGCGGTGGCGGCGAACTGGATGCCCATGCCGGTGTTGTTCTTGAAGACGATGATCTCGTCGTCGTTCTCGCGGCCTCGGCACTGCCCGGTCAAGAGCTCGCCCAACTCGTGCAGATCCTCTTCCTTGATGAGTCCGCGTTGTATCCGCGGATAGATCTCCGCCTGCTGGTCAAGAAAGATCTGCTTCCGGAAACCCACCACGATCAGATCGGCGCGCTCGATCACGGCATCGTCCAGCTCGTAGCGGGCCATGTAGCTGTCGCCGCCGACGATGCTGTTGACGAAAGCGCCCTTCTCGAGCCACTCGCCCTTGATGACGGGATCCACCGTGTTGGTGGCGGCGGTGACGATGTCGCTGCCGCGCACGGCCTCTTCCGCGGAGTGCACCGGCACGATCTCCACCCCGGCTTTCTCGGTCATCTCTTCCGCGAAACGCTCGCGGTTGGCGCGGGTGGGGCTGAACACCTTGACCTTGTCGAGCTGGCGCACGGCGCAAGCCGCCAGGAGCTGCGTCTTGGCCTGCTCTCCGGACCCCACCAGTCCCATCACCCGGGCGTCCGCACGGGCCAGGTGCTTGGCTGCCACGCCACTGGTGGCGCCGACGCGGAAGATGGAGATGTAGTGATCGTCCATGATGGACAAGAGCGTGCAGTCCTCCATGTCGAACAGGAAAACCAGGCCCACGTAGTCACCGGGGTAGATCCTTCTCTTGGCACCCGCCACCTCCTCTTCGTCGGAGAAGGTCGAGTCGATCCGGAGGCCCATGGACTTCATCCCGGGCACCAGCCCCATGATGTTGTTGAAGTAGTACTGGAAACCCGGCTTCTTCCCGGGCGCCTGCACCCGGATCCGGGCGCGGGGCGAGTTTACCGCACTGCCCTCGCCCATCTCCCGGTAAGCCTGTTCGATAGCGTCGATTTCGTCCGCCATGGGGACAAGGTCTTCCAACTGTTCATTCTTGAGTACCAGAACCATTGAATTTCCTCCGGGAGTGCGCGCGGCCTGTACCGCGGACCACTCCCCATTCTTTCGGGAATCCTGCACCTGGGGCGCTCGCCTGTTCAGGGGCTGCCGACGCGTGGCACGGGCGGGTTTGAAACCCGCCCCTACAACGTCGCGTCCAACGACGAAGGACCCCGTGCATCTTGTCAGGCGGAAACCCGCCCCTGCAACTTCATTGCCAATAACAAACCATCCCGCGCATCTTTGTCAGGGGGACCCTGATCAACGGGCATAGACCCTCCGAGGTCCGATAAGAAAAATGTAGGGGCGGGTTTCAAACCCGCCGGTGCCCGGGGCCGCTGCCCCGCTTGGCAAGGGCGAAGCGAAGTCGAAGGACCCTGGTTCATCTGTTTCATTTGATCAGGCGTCGGCCGGGCGCACACGGCACAGGAACGACCGGTGCGGCAGCGACCCGCTGATGGGGTCCCGGTGTTCCGAGTCCACCAGCCCGTTGGGGTTGGCTCCGAGCTCGGAAAAGGGGTCATGCCCCGGAAGCTCGAGCTCCCGGCAGGGCTGCCACCAGCCGTGTTGCACACAGACCACGCCGGGGATGATCCGGGCGGTGAGGTTCGCCCGCACCTTCACGGCGCCCTTCGGGCTTTCCACGATCATCCATTGCTTGTGCTCGATGCCGTGCTCCCCGGCCGTATCCGGATGAAGCTCGGCGGAGGGCTCGGGCGCCGCCTTGCGGAGACTGGGCAGGGCTCGCTGCTGGCTGTGAATAAACGTCGTGAACTTGGCGTTGGTCAGGACCAGAGGATACTCCGCTGCAAGATCCGGCCGGCTCGTGGGGCTCAGTGCCGGCTCCTCGTATTCCGGCAGTGGCGGGAACCCGTGTTGCGCAAACCGGTGGGAGTAGATCTCCACCTTGCCGGACGGGTTGTTGAAGCCCTTCCGCCGGCCCTCCTCGTCGGTCTCCGCATATTTCCGGTAACGCCGCGGGCTCTCCAGGGTCACACCGCCCGGATGCGCCCGGAGCGCGTCCAGGGTCATGCCCGTCGGCTCCAACTGATAGGAATAGGCAGCCTCCACGTCGCCGTCCCAGAAATCGTCGCCGAAGCCCATGCGCTTGGCCAGCTCGAAAACAAACCACGTGTCCGAGCGCCGCTCCGCCAGCGGCTCAACCGCCCGCCGCCGGTACTGGACGTGGGTCCGAGCATCCACGCGGTGGCGGAAGCCGCCGCAGAGGTGATCCATCTCCAGGAAGCTGGTGGCGGGCAGCACGTAGTCGCAGAGCTGGGCGGTTGGCGTCATGAACAGCTCGGTGGCCACCCCCAGCTCCAGGGCGCAGAGGGCCTCCCGGCCGCGGACGGGGTCGCCGTTGGAGATGACCGTGTTGGAGCCCAGGTTGATCAAGGCACGGACCGGATACGGACGGTCCTCGAGGATGGCCGTGTAAACGTCGTGGGCTGCGCACGCACCTGCGGTCGCCGGCGGGCCCAGCGGCTTCTCGTCCCGGCCGATACGCCCGGCGGCTACTTCGGCGGGAAGGAACTCCTTGCCGTCCACCCCGCGAAACGGCGCCATGGGCAGCATCAGGTTGCCGCCCGGCGCATCGATGTCCCCCAGCAACGCGTACAGGATGGATATCGCCCGGCTCGTCTGAGTCGCGTTGGTGTGCTGGCCGACACCGTTCCACATGAACATGCTCACGGGCCGGTTGTCGCTGAGGACACCGGCCGCTTCCCGAACCTTGTCCGCGGGGACACGGGTGACGGTCTCGGAGCGTTCCGGCGCATGGGACGCGGCCAGTCGCGCCAGCGCGGCAAACGCCGGCTCGCACGAAACCGCGGCACCGTCCCTGGCCGGCACGCTGACGTTTCCGAGCAACGCCGGCCTCACACCGTTTTCCGTACAGTCCCGCGCACGCGGATTGTAGACCACTGCCCGCTCCGAGGCTTCGTCCCAGATCACGTACCGGTCCGGACTACCCCCGGCCGCCAGGTCCGCCTCGGTGAGCGCCTCTCCGGTGTCCGCGCGCAGGAGGAACGGCCCGTTGGTCCAGTGGCGCACGAAGTCCTCGTCGTACCGTCCCTCCTCGATCATGACATGGACGAGGGCCAGGGCCAGCGCCCCGTCGGCGCCCGGGCGCACTTGAAGCAGCACATCGGCCTGGCTGCCGAGGCCGATCCTCCGCGGGTCTACCACCACGGTTTTCATGCCGTGTTTGCGCGCCGCGACGACGTCCTGGGCCAGCATCAACTGCGTGGAGCTCGGGTTGTGACCCCACAGGAGGAATGCGCCGCTGTGAAGCACGTCCGGGGACGGCTGCGGCACGCCGAAGGTGTAACTGAACACCGTGTCCCGGTGCCAGTTGCACACGTGGGTGGTGGAGACCGCATTGGGGCTGCCGATACGGTTGAGGAGACGCGTGGACCACTGGTTCACGTCGTCCACGGAGGTGCCGCTGGCGGTCCCCCGGGCCATGGCGATGGCCCGGGCGCCGTCGCGTTCCCTGATACGGAGCAGACGGGCCGCGATGTCGTCCAGCGCCTCGTCCCAGCCGACCCGCTCCCAACCCGGATCCTCTGCGCCCTTGGGGTTGGTACGGCGCAACGGATAGTCCAGGCGTTCACCATTGTAAACCAGCTCCGGGGCGGCCTTGCCCTTGACGCAGATGGCGCCGCCGTTGGGATGATCGTGGTCGGGATCGAGCCGCGTCACCCGCCCGTCCTCCACCGTTGCGACGGTGGCGCAGTGGGCCGTGCACAGCACGCAGTAACCGCGTACCTTCTCCGTCTGTGGTTCCGTGATCATGCTGGTGACCTGCCGATCCTGTCTTGCCGCGGATTGCGTTCACGGGCGGGTTTGAAACCCGCCCCTACAAGTCGCCGAAACCGGTCAGTCGCGGTTGGGGATGCCGACGAAACCGTCGCCGCAACCCGCCTCGTGGGCTGCCCAGCCGCCGGCCACGCGGCCGCTGAAAACGGACGGCCCGAGCATCGTCCCCTCGAGTCCCGCCCGGCCGTTGATATGGCCTCCGGCCATGCCGGCCACCTCGCCCGCGGCGTAGAGGCCGGGAATCGGCTCGAAGTGCTTGTTCAGGACGCGGCAGCGTATGTCGGTCTTGACCCCGCCGAAGTTCTTGCGCGCCAGCGGGAAGATCTGAATGGCGTAATAGGGCGAGGTATCGAACTTCTTGGAGAGTTTCAGCGGCTTGCCGAACTCGGGCTCCTTGTCCAGGCCCTGTTCGCACGCCTTGTTGTAGCGCTCTACGGCATCGAGAAAGGTCGGGACGTCCACCTCCATGCGTTGGCCCAACTCCTCCAGCGAATCCGCCTTCTTGATGAACGGCGAGTTGTCCAGAAGCTCCTGGACCTTGTCCCGGTCCACCTTGTCCCCGGCGCGGTAGTAAGGGTCGGCGATCTCGAGCTTGGCGGTCATGGGCGTGTCCACCACGGCCCATGCGTGGCGCGGGCTCTGGGCCATCAGCGCGGGCGTGGCCGAGTTGCCGCCCGACAGCGCCTCGTTGTGAAACCGCCGGCCCTGCTGGTTGATCCAGATGTAGCCCGGGGCCTGGCGGAAGACCAGGCCGCGCCGCTGGTCCGGGTCGCGATAGTCCGGCGTGGCGTAGACGTAGAACCAGATGTGGTCCACGTGGGTGAGGTAACCGCCGGCCTGCCGCACCAGCCTGTGACCGGTCCCGGTGGAGCCCCGGCCGGAACCCTCCATAACCCGTTCGCCCTTGAGCTCGGGCTTGGCCTCGAGCACCATGTCGAGATTGGAGTTGAACCCTCCGGTGGCCACCACCACCACCTGGCTGTCCACGTCCACGGTGTCGCCGGTGCTTGCGTCCTTGCCCACGAAGCCGGTAACCCGGCCGTTCTCGCGCTTCAGCTCCGTGACCTCGGTGTTGGACACGATCTCCCCGCCACGCTCGCGGAACGCGTCGATGAGATGCGTCATCAGACCGAGCCCGCTGCTCTGGGCCCGGGTCCAGCGCATCACGGTGTTGCCTTCCTGCTGCTTCATGTCCACCCACTTGACGCCCATGCGCTCGGCCCAGAAGTAGAGGTCATGAAGCGAGTGCTCGATGTAGTACCGCGCCCAAACCTCGTCCACGGACGGCCCGCCCCACTTGATCCAGTCATTGAATGCCAGATCCGGCGTATCGTAGATCTCATTGGCCTGCTGAATCGGCGTGCCCACGATCAGGCAGCCGCCGCCGGAGATGATGGCCGCGCCGCCCAAATCCGGCGCCTTTTCGAAGGCCATGGCCCGGGCGCCGGCGTCACGGGCTTCGATGCCCGCGGCGATTCCGGCTCCGCCGGAGCCGATGATGGCGATATCCGTGGTGAAATGTTTGACTTGAGACATACGGCTTGAACCCCCCTGAATACGCTATTACGGATTAACGTACTCCGTACCGCGGCCGGGGGTCAAGCATGCACGGAAGGTCCGGGACCGCCGGTACGCTCGATCAAGGCGCGGAGCGACGTCATGGCCTCCTCATGCCGCCGCTTCGATTCCCTCTCCGATTCCTCGCGACGCCTCACCGCTTCTTCATGCCGCTTTTCCCATGCCGCGTTCCGCTTCTCCGATTCCCTCTCCGATTCCTCGCGACGCTTCACCGATTCCGCATGCCGCTTCTCCGATTCCCTCTCCGATTCCGCGAGACGCCCCATCTCTTCTTCATGCCGCTTCATCGCTTCCTCATGCCGCATCTCCGCCGCTTTCACCGCTTCCCCATGCCGCTTTTCCGCTTCCGCATGCCCAATCTCCGCCGCCTTCACCGCTTCCCCATGCCGCATCTCCGCCACCTTCACCGCTTCCCCATGCCGCATCTCCGCTTCCGCATGCCGCATCTCCGCCGCCTTCACCGCTTCCCCATGCCGCATCTCCGCTCCCCTCCCCGATTCCCCATGCCGCCTATCCGCTCCCCTCTCCAATTCCGCATACCGCCTATCCTCCTCCCGGCTCCGAAGGTCGAACTGCCGGTCACGTTCCCGGGATGCCGCTCCATCTGTCGCAGACCGCGCCAGATAAGCAAGCATTGAGCAAACCCAACGATCAGGGCAGCCGCCGGGCCGAGAACCTCCCCTATCTTCACCGCTTCGAACACGATCATGACGTTGGCTGCTTCCCTCGTCGCGAATCTCTACTATACCACACGTTCACGAAGTTCAATCGGACTCACAGGAGTCCCTCCCGGTTGAAACTGAAGAATCGGTCGTGCCCCACCACCACGTGGTCGTGGACGCGCACGCCCAGCACCTCGGCCACCTGCCGGAGACGGTGGGTGATCTCCACGTCCTCGCGGCTCGGTGAAGGATCGCCGCTCGGATGGTTGTGGACGAAGATGACCCCGGCCGCGGACTCCCGGATGACCGGATTGAAGACCTCCCTGGGATGGACGACGGAGGCCGTGAGAGACCCCTCCGAGATCTTGACGTCCCGGATCTTCCGGTTCCGGTTGGTCAGCAGGACGACATAGAAGGACTCGCGTTTGGCGTTGATGCAGCGGGGCCGGAAATGGCGAAAGACCTCCTCGGGCGAGCTCAGCAACTGGCCGGTCTCGCAACGAAGGTCCTCGCGGCGGCGGCCGAGCTCCAGGCATGCCTTGAGGCGGGCCGCCTTGGCGTGGCCCAGACCCTTGAGGCCCGTCAACTCGGCGATCGCCGCGTCATCGATGCCGCTGAGGCCGCCGAATTTCACCATCAGCATGCGGGCGTGGTCCAGCGCGTTCTGGTGCTCTCCGGCGCTGCCGGTGCCCAGCAGGATCGCCAACAACTCCGTTTCCGTGAGATGTTCCGCCCCCTTCTCGAGAAGCTTCTCCCGCGGACGGTCTTCCATCGGCCATTGATTGATTCGGGTCATCGGATGTACTTGTCCACTCGTCTCAAGAAAATAGTTCGGCACTTCTTCCGGGAACTATAGTGTCCGCGCTGAAAATGCGGGGAAGGTTGGGACGGGGCTAGTGTGGTGTCTCACAAATACGGTTACGAAGATGCGAGGGCATTTTGGTCGTCGGCAAGGCGCGATGACGAGCAGTGGCCAACACCACGCGAGGAAGAGCAACGCAGCCGGCGGCCAAAAGGACCCGCAGATTCGTAACCGTATTTGTGAGACACCACACTAACTACGCACGAAGGTACCGCTCTTGCCGCCGCTCTTGTGCATGAGGCGGATCTCGCCGACGGTCATCTCCCGGTCCACCGCCTTGCACATGTCGTAGATCGTGAGACCCGCCACCGACACCGCGGTGAGAGCCTCCATCTCCACGCCCGTCTTGCCGGTGATCCGGACGGTCGCCTCGATCTCGACGGACGGCGGGGCTTGCCGGGGATTGAGCTTGACCTCCACCCCGCTGATGTTCAGCGGATGGCACATGGGAACGAGCTCGGAAGTCTTCTTGGCGGCCATGATCCCGGCGATGCGCGCCACCGTGAGAACGTCGCCCTTGGGGATCTGTCCCTCGGCAATGGCCGCCAGGGTCTCCGCCTGCATGGTCACCACACCTCGGGCCACGGCAACCCGCTGGGTAACGTCCTTGCCGGTAACGTCCACCATCCGCACCCGCCCCTGCTCATCGATATGGGACAACGTTGCCATCCATCAGTCCTCCCGTGTCGCGGTCAGTGTAGCCCCCGGCGCCCCGAAAGCAAGTCACCGCCCCCTCCCTGTAGGTCGGATTAGCGAAGCGTAATCCGACGCCCAGTCCGTTGTCGGGTCGGGCCTTTGGCCAACCCGACCTACAAGGGACAGGGCCCGTATGCTATGAACCAACCCATGACAGACCAGACTCACTACCGCGTCATCATACTCGGTTCGGGGGCGGCCGGACTCACCGCCGCCCTCTACACGGCCCGTGCCAACCTCGAGCCGCTGGTGGTGGAGGGTTCCCAGCCCGGGGGCCAGCTCACCATCACCACTGACGTCGAGAACTATCCCGGTTTCCCCGACGGCATCATGGGCCCGGACATGATGGACCAGTTCCGCAAGCAGGCCGAGCGCTTCGGCACCCGGATCATTTTCGGCGACGTCGCCGCGGTCGATCTCGGCACACGGCCCATGGCGCTCCAGGCCGGCAAGCACCGCTACACCTGCGATACCCTGATCATCGCCACCGGCGCCACCGCCAAGCTGCTGGGGCTCGAGGCCGAGACCAGGTTGATGGGACACGGGGTCTCCGCGTGCGCCACTTGTGACGGGTTCTTCTTCAAGGACAGGGAGCTCATCGTGGTGGGCGGCGGCGACACGGCCATGGAGGAAGCCACGTTTCTCACCAAGTTCGCCAGCAAGGTCACCATCGTGCACCGCCGCGACGAGCTCCGCGCGTCCAAGATCATGCAGGACCGCGCCAGGGCCAATCCCAAGATCCACTTCATCTGGGACACCACGCTTGCGGATATTCACGGCGGCCCGCAGGGCGCAGGCGTCACCAGCGTCACGCTGCGGAACCTGAAGACCGGCGATGAAGACACCTTCGCCTGCGACGGTGTCTTCATCGCCATCGGCCATCAGCCCAACTCGCAGCTCTTCGAAGGCCTCCTGGAGATGGACGAGCTGGGGTACATCAAGACCCACGACGGCACCAGGACCGCCCTCGACGGCGTCTTCGCCTGCGGCGACGTCCAGGACCGGATCTACCGCCAAGCCGTCACCGCCGCCGGCAGCGGCTGCATGGCCGCCATCGACGCCGAACGCTTTCTTACCGAGTTGGACGGCTAGGCATTTAATGCCGACGGAATTTCGCCGACATTCGTTCCCAATCCTGGGAAACACGATCGAATCCTCCTCGGTTCGCGGTTCCTTGTCCACCCGGGTGTGATTGGGCCCAGTATTCAGTATCTCCGAACCGGTATGGCGATGACTCAATAGCCTTTCCGAGGCTCCCTGGCCACAGGAATCCACGCGCCTCGAGGATTACGCGAGATACGGCCGAACCGCAGCACACGACTAGCTTGGGCTCAACCAGTTTAATTTCCGGCACGGTGTAAGTTTCTGCCGCGTCGGCAAATGCCGCGCCTCGCACCCGGCCGGACATCTTACCTAGCTTTATGAATGGGAATAGATTCGTCGCGTAGGTCTGCTCCAATTGTATTCCGAAATGGGCCTGAAGTAGCTTCTTGAGATTCTTGTTGGTTGGCCGCGTCGGATCGTGGCCTTTGGCAATTAGTACCGGGTCCGGGTCTACCCGTTTTTGAAAATACTCATCGCTGGCCCAATCCTGAAGAACAAGCATGATGTCAGCGTCCAGTTTCTGGGCGGATTTCGTGTAGGGAGAGACGAAATCACATTCATAAGCTCCCCCATGATACTCGCCGATTCCTCTCTATCCGCTGGGAACATGTTCCCGGCGGTGGCGGGCCAGCTCTTTGAGACGCTTCGTCTTGTCCATCGGTCGCCGCATGCTTGTCCTTCCTTCCGGCAACACGTCAGCCAGCTGACGTCGCGCATATGTGCAGGCCCATTTAGTCGGAAGGCGCTTCTTGCACGGCGTCCGCCTGGATGAACCTGTCTGTCACTTGACCGAACTTCACCAGGCTGCCGCTCGGGTCGTAAACATACAGTTCGTCCATGCCCCACGGCGTTTCGACGACCCCACCCACATCGACACGCTTGGCGAAATCGGCGCGCAGCACGTGAATGTCGTTCACACGGACGTAGCAGGAGGTGTTCTCGGCGACGTGCTTGTCCGGGCAAAGCCAGAAGTGGATCTCGATGTGCTCGCGGATGGCGATGCCGTAGTTTTTGTCACCAAAGTTGTGCGTTTCGAAACCGAGCTTGTGGAAGTAATCGAGCGAGGTCGCGATGTCCAGCGAAGCGAGCACAGGAATGGCACGGTCGAACATGGATGTCTTATCTGGCACCGGTGACTTTCCTTCCTTTCTTTCTACGTTTCATACGATGACGGGTGCATCAGGCGCGGACCGGCCGGACCGGGATCCCCCGCTCCTCGAGATAGCGCTTGCACTCGCCGATGGTGTATTCGCCGTAGTGGAAGATGGACGCGGCCAGGGCCGCGCTGGCGTGCCCCTCCGCGAAACCGTCGTGGATGTGCTCCGGATTGCCGACGCCGCCGGAGGCGATGACAGGTATGGTTACCCCATCGGCGATGGCCCGGGTGAGAGGCAGGTCGTAGCCGTCCTTGGTGCCGTCGCGATCCATGCTGGTGAGAAGAATCTCGCCGGCTCCGTATTCCGCCATGCGCGCGGCCCAGTCGCAGGCGTCGATGCCGGTGGGTTTGCGGCCGCCGTGGGTGAACACCTCCCAGTGGTCCACCACCCGCTTGGCGTCGATGGCCACCACGATGCACTGGCTGCCGAAGGTCTCCGCCGCTTCCCGCACGAACTCCGGACGCGACACCGCCGCGGTGTTGATGGAGACCTTGTCGGCGCCGGCCTTGAGCAGCCTGCGGATATCGGCGTTCTCCCGGATGCCGCCGCCCACGGTGAGCGGCATGAAGATCTCGTCCGCGGTCCGCGCCACCACGTCCAGGATGATGCCACGTTGCTCGTGAGACGCGGTGATGTCCAGGAAGCAGAGCTCGTCGGCCCCGGCCGCGTCATACGCCCGGGCCACCTCCACCGGGTCCCCGGCGTCGCGGATTTCCACGAACCGGATCCCTTTCACCACCCGCCCGGCATCGACGTCGAGACAGGGAATGATGCGTTTAGTGAGCATCGTCTGCTCCCGCCACCGCCATGGCCTCGGCAAGGGAGAAGGCGCCGTTGTAGAGCGCCCGGCCCACGATGACCCCCTCGATGCCTTCACCCGCCAGGCCCGCCAGCGTGCGGATGTCGTCCAGCGATCCCACTCCGCCGGAAGCGATCACCGGAATCCCCACCGCCTGGGCCACCCGGACGGTCTGCTCCGCGTTCACGCCGGAACCGGTGCCGTCGCGGCTGATGTCGGTGTAGATGATCCGGGCGGCGCCGTCTTCCTCGCACCGCTGCGCCAGCTCCACCGCGTCCATGGCGGTGTCGTCACGCCAGCCCCGGATCGCCACGCGCCCGGCGCGCGCATCGATGCCCACCACCACCCGGCCGGGAAAGCGCTCGCAGGCGCGGCGAAGGAAATCCTCGCTCTCGTACGCCTTGGTGCCGATGACCACCCGCTCCACGCCGGCGGCCATGGCCTGCTCCACGGCTTCGAGGGTGCGCAGCCCTCCACCCACCTCCACCCTCACGCCCGATTCGGCGCAGATGGCGGCCAGCTCCGGCAGATGGACCGGCCGCCCCACCACCGCACCGTTGAGATCCACCACGTGGATCATCCGGGCCCCCTCTTCCACCAAGTGCCGGGCCGCGTCCAGCGGCCGCTGGTAGTACACCGTCTCCTGTTCCATGTCGCCCTGGTACAGCCGCACGCAACGGCCGTCCTTGATGTCGATTGCGGGAATGATCAGCATGTCGGCGGCCTTCTCCTGGCCCGCAAGGCCTGGCGAGACCGTGTAGGGGCGGGTTTCAAACCCGCCCATGTCCGAGAATGGCCGACATGGCAGGAGATACAGGGCACCAGTCTACGGATGCGTATTTGCCGGGGACGGCCGCCCGTCACGCCACGACTCCGTTCTCGGCAAAGCGGCCGAAGTTACCCAGGATGCGCAGGCCGATGGCCTGGCTCTTCTCGGGATGAAACTGGCACGCGAAGAGATGGTCGGTGGCGATGCTCGAGACGAAGGGCGTCCCGTGGGAGGTCACGGTGGCCACCACCGATTCGTCCGCCGGCGCGGCGTAGAAGGAGTGCACAAAGTAGACCTGAGCGGCCTCGTCGATACCCTCCAGAAAGCGCGTGGGCTTGCGGATCTCGATGGCGTTCCAGCCCATGTGCGGCACTTTCAGATCGTCCGCCGCGGAGAAGCCCAGGACCCGCCCGGGCACCAGCCCCAGCCCCTCCGGCCGGCCGAACTCCTCACTCCCGTCGAAGAGAAGCTGCAGCCCCAGGCAGATGCCGAGAAACGGCCGTTTCCCGCGCACCACATCCCGGATCACATCCACCAGGCCGAAGCGCTGAAGGTTTTCCATGCAGGTGTGAAACGCGCCGACTCCGGGAAGCACCACGCCATGGGCCTCGGCAATACGCCCCGGATCCCGGGTCACCTCCACGTTGAACCCCACGTGCTCGAGCCCCTTCTGCACGCTTCGCAGATTACCCATTCCATAGTCGACGACCGCTATCACTGCGACTTCCTCCAATAATCAGGTAGAACACCCCCGCAGAATCGCAGGCGCGCTGAGAGAGCAGGGTGGGCGGCGTCCCGGGAATCTGCTGACGGCGGGCGGACGTGTTTCGTGATCCCGATCAACCGCTCGTTTCGCGCGACGCAGAACAGTGGAATCCCGGCAGTACCGTCTTCTGATTTCCGGGACGCCGCCCACCCTGCTCGGTCCCGGCAAGGCACCTGTCCACCTGCCACCCCACCAACCACAGGCTCCAAGAACCCCGTGGTGGTCCACAGGTGGTCCACAGCGCGGTGCGGGCGCGGGCGGGTTTGAAACCCGCCCCTACGGAAGTGTTCCTGCCGCGCGGGATCATAGGCTTCCCTTCGTGGAAAGCACCCCCTCGATCCTTTCGTCCAGTCCCGTGGCCCGGTCCATGGCCCGGGCGAATCCCTTGAAGCACGCCTCGATGACGTGGTGTGGGTTCTCGCCGTGCTCGACGTCCATATGCAGGTTCATCCCCAACTGGTTGACGAACGCCTGGTAGAACTCATGCGGCAGATCGGTATCGAACGTCCCCACGCGGCCGCCGCGGATCTTGACCCGGTAGGCCATATAGGGCCGGCCGCTCAGATCCACCACCACCCGCGCCAAGGCCTCGTCCAGCGGCACCGTGGCCTCGCCGAACCTGCGGATGCCGTGCTTGTCCCCCAGTGCGTCCTTGAACGCCTGCCCCAGGGTGAGCCCCACGTCCTCCACCGTATGGTGGTAGTCCACCTCGAGGTCCCCCACAGCCTTTACCGTAACGTCGAAGAGGCCATGACGGGTGAAGATCTCCAGCATATGATCGAAGAAGGGGATACCGGTGCCCACCCGGGCCTCTCCCCTGCCGTCGATGTTGACGACGGTGGTGATGTCCGTCTCCTTGGTCTTGCGGTGGACCGTTGCCGTTCGTCCCATCTGTGTCTCCTAACCGTGGCGACCGCCAAGAAGAACGGCGCCCTTCGACTTCGCTCCGCTACGCTCAGGGCGAACGGAGAGTCTCACGACAATTTCCGGCAGTGCCTCCGGGCCCCCTCTCAACCCGCCGTCAGCCGCACCTCCACGGCCCGGGCGTGCTCGTGCAGTCCCTCCCGGCGCGCAAGATGGATGACGGCTGGAGCCAGGGCGGCCAGTCCTTCGCGCTCGGCGCGCACGATGCTCGTCCGCTTGACGAAGTCGTAGGCGCCCAGGGGCGAGAAGAAGCGCGCGCTGCCGCCGGTGGGAAGCACGTGATTGGGGCCGGCCACGTAGTCGCCGAGGGCTGGCGTGGCATACGCCCCGACGAAGATCGCGCCGGCGTTGCGCACCGCGTCGACGCACTTCTCCGGGTCCCGCACCATGATCTGCACATGCTCCGGGGCGATGGCGTTGGTGATGTCCACCGCCTCCTTCAACGAACGCGACACCATGATCGTGCCGAAGCGGCGCAGCGCTTCCAGGGTGATGGCCTGCCGCCGGGTGCTCTTGAGCTGCTCGGCGATGGCGGCCTGCACCTTCCGGGCCGTGCCCATGGAGGGAGTGACGCACACGGCCGCCGCCAACTCGTCGTGCTCCGCCTGGGACAGCATGTCCGCGGCCACGTAACGCGGGTCCGCCGACCCGTCCACCAGCAGCAGCACCTCGCTGGGGCCGGCGATGGAGTCGATGTCCACCTGGCCGAACACCAGCCGCTTGGCCGCCGCGACGTAGACGTTCCCGGGCCCCACGATCTTGTCCACCCGCGGAATGGTCTCAGTGCCGTAGGCCAGGGCGGCCACGGCCTGGGCGCCGCCCACGCGAAAGACCCGGTGGGCCCCGGCGACACGCGCCGCCGCCAGCACCAGCGCGGCCTCTTCCTGCACCGGAGTGGTGACCATGACCTCCCGCACCCCCGCGGCCACCGCCGGGATCACGGTCATCAGCACGGTGGACGGATAGGCGGCCTTGCCGCCGGGAACGTACGCGCCGGCCCGCTCCACCGGGCTGATGCGCTGGCCCAGCTCAAGCCCCAGCGGGTCGCGGTAGTGCCAGCTCTTCTCCAACTGATGGCGATGGAAGCGCTTGATGCGCGCCGCAGCCAGCCGCAGCCAGCGCAGGTCCTCCCTGGAAACGGTCTCGCAGGCCTGGTCCATTTCCTCCGCCGACACCTCGATGCGGGACCGTTTCAGGGTGATGCCGTCGAAGGCCTTGGCGTAGCGGACCAGGGCCTTGTCCCCGTGCCGCCGGACGGTCTCGATGATCTCCACCACCCGCGCCTCGACGTCCCGCTCGATCTCGCCGCGGCGATGGAGGATCCGGTTCAACCTCTTCTTGAAACCCGGCTCCGTGGTCTTCACGATGTCAATCGTCACGGTTGACCCTTCGTGTGTCCGCGCCCAGACCGGCAAGCTTGCCTTCGATGTTCTCGTACCCACGGTCCAGGTGGTACACCCGCGACACCTCGGTCACGCCCTTGGCCACCAGACCCGCCAGCACCAGCGACACGCTCGCCCGCAGGTCCGTGGCCATCACCGGCGCGCCGGACAGCTCCGCCACCCCCCGGACCGTGGCCATGTTGCCGTCGAGGGCGATACGGGCACCCATCCGGTTGAGTTCCTGAGCGTGCATGAACCGGTTCTCGAAGATGTTCTCGGTAATGACGCTGGTTCCTTCCGACACCGCCATCAGCACCATCATCTGCGCCTGCAGGTCGGTGGGAAAGCCCGGATACGGCAACGTGGCCACATCGGTGCCGCGGACCCGCCCGTTCCCGGTCACCCGGACGCCTCCCGGCCCTTCCGCCACGCGCGCACCGGTCTCCCGCAGCTTCGCGGTGAAGGCTTCGAGGTCGCCAGTCCGGGCATCCTCGATCAGAACGTTGCCGCCGGTGAGGGCCGCTCCCACCATGAACGTGCCGGTCTCGATGCGATCCGGGCTCATCTCGTGGGACATGCCGTGAAGCTCGCCAACACCTTCGATGCGGATGACGTCGCCACCGGCTCCGCTCACCTGGGCGCCCATCTTCGTCAACACGTTCGCCAGCTCCGCGATCTCCGGCTCGCGAGCCGCGTTCCGGATCATGGTCTCCCCCCGGGCCAGGGTCGCCGCCATCATGAGGTTCTCGGTGGCGCCCACCGAAGGAAAATCGAGCCGGATGTCGGCACCCTTGAGCTCGCGGGCGCGGGCGTCGATGTAGCCGTGGTCCTGGCGGATGCAGGCGCCCAGGCGCTCCAGCCCCTGGAGGTGCAGGTTCACCGGCCGGGAACCGATGGCGCAGCCGCCGGGCGTCGACACCCGGGCTTCGCCGAAGCGGGCCAATAGCGGCCCCAGCACCAGGAACGAGGCGCGCATGGTCTTGACCAGATCGTAGGGTGCCTGGAACTCATGGATCTTGTCCGCGGTGAGCTCCAGGCGTCCGCCGGCCATCACGTCCTTCTCGATGGTAACCCCCAGGCGCGACAGCAATCGCAGGGTGGTGCTGACATCACGGAGCGCCGGCACCCGGGCGTAGGAGCACTCGTCCGCGGTCAGCAGCGACGAGATGATCACCGGAAGAGCCGCGTTCTTCGACCCGCCGAGAGCCACCGTGCCCTCCAGAACCGTCCCGCCCTTGATGATGATGCTGTCCAAAACCGTTGACCTCGTATGTGTCTCAGGCCCCAGGTGTGGCGTCCCCCGTCCTCGGGTCGTATCGGCCACGGGCGGGTTTGAAACCCGCCCCTGCATGCGCCCGTTCCGCGGCAACCACGCGGGGACTCCCGGAGTAGTCGCTCATGATCCGCACCCGGTGGAGCTCCGCATGAGCCCGGAACAACTCCGAGACGACGCGGCTCAGATCCGCTCCGATCTCCACGGCCATCAATCCGCCATCGCGGAGATGACGGACGCCATCCCGGACGATCCTCCGGTAGAAATCCATGCCGTCGATGCCGCCGTCCAGGGCCAGCGCCGGCTCCCAGTCCCGCACTTCCCGCTGCAAGCAGGGGATCTCACCTCTGGGGATGTAGGGCGGATTCGACACCAGCACGTCGAAGCCTCCGGGCAGTCCCCGCACCGGAGCCAGCAGGTCACCCCGGAGCCAGTGGACGCGTCGTTCGACGCCGTGCCGGCGTGCATTCTCTCGGGCGACATCCAGGGCCGGCCCGGAAACGTCGGTGGCCCAGACTTCCGCCCGGGGGCATTCCTTCGCCAGGCTGACGGCGATGACGCCGCTGCCCGTGCCGATCTCCAGGATACGGCACCGGCCGTGGCGCGAAGCCAGGAAATCCAACACCGTCTCCACCAGGTGCTCGGTCTCCGGCCGCGGGATCAACACGTCCCGCGTCACCCGGAACTCCAGGGACCAGAACTCCCGCGACCCGGTGAGGAAGGCTACAGGCTCTCCGCGCCCACGGCGCCCGACGAAACCCTCGAATCGGGCAATCTGCGGGTCTTGAAGCTCGACCTCGGGACTTCGATAGAGGGCCTCCCTCGACCAGCCCAGCACTTCCATCAAGAGCATCTCCGCGTCGAGCCTGGGGGTGTCGATGCCCGCGTCGGAGAACCTGGCCGCGGCGCGTTGCAACACACCCGCGACCCGAGACTCGCCGTTGCCCCTCGCCGCCACCCCTGGATTCCCGCTCCGCTGGATCAAACCGTGACCTGGAGCGCTTCCGCCTGGTGGTACGTGATCAGGCCGTCGATCAAGTCCTTGACGCCGCCGTCCATGACCTGGTCCAGCTTGTACAGGGTCAGGTTGATCCGGTGGTCCGTCACGCGCCCCTGGGGAAAGTTGTAGGTGCGGATCCGCTCGCTGCGGTCGCCGCTGCCCACCATGAGCTTGCGCGAGGCCGCGATCTCCGAGCGCTGCGCCTCCTGGGTCTTTTCGAGGAGACGGGCGCGCAGGATCTTGAGGGCCTTGGACTTGTTCTTGTGCTGCGACTTCTCGTCCTGGCACGAAACCACGATACCGGTCGGCACGTGGGTGATCCGCACCGCCGAGTCCGTGGTGTTCACGCTCTGTCCCCCGGGGCCGGAGGAGCGGAAAACGTCGATGCGCAACTCCCTGGGATCGATGGCCACGTCCACGTCGTCAGCCTCCGGAAGCACCGCGACGGTCACGGCCGACGTATGGATGCGGCCCGAGGTCTCGGTCACCGGAACCCGTTGAACCCGATGTACGCCCCCCTCGAACTTGAGCCGGCTGTAGGCCCCCTGCCCCTCGATGAGCGCGATGATCTCCTTGAACCCTCCCAGGCCGGTGGGATTGGAGCTCAGCACCTCCACCTTCCAGCCCCTGGTTTCCGCATAACGGCTGTACATGCGGTAGAGGTCCGCGCTGAAGAGCGACGCTTCCTCTCCGCCCGTGCCGGCGCGGATCTCCAGCAGCACGTTCTTGCCGTCATTGGGGTCCTTGGGCAGAAGCAGGATCCTGAGGTGCTGCTCCAACGCGTCCTGTTTTTCCTTCAGCGCCGCCAACTCCTCGGTGGCGAGTTCCTCGATCTCCGGATCCCCGTCGTCCAGTAACTCGCGATTGTCCCGGGCCTCCTGCTCGAGCTTGCGCCACTCGCGGTAGCACGTCACCACCTCGGCCAGATCCGATCGCTCCTTGGCGACCCTGGTGTACTCCTTGCGATCCTCCGGCAACTTGGGATCGGCCAGAAGCTCCTCCAGTTCGTCGTAGCGGCTCTCCACCTCGGCCATTTTATCGAGCATGGTCAACATATTGTCCCCAAAAAAACAAAGGGGCAAAGGGAATTCGCGACACCCTTTGCCCCTTTGCCGATAAGAGCCGGTCAGGATCGTCCGTCAGTCCTTGATGCCGTATCTCCTCTTGAACTTCTCGACCCGGCCCGCGGTGTCGAGGAGCTTCTGCTTACCGGTGTAGAACGGATGGCAACTGGCGCAGATCTCGGTATGGATGGCCTTGGCGGTGGAGCGTACCTCGAAGGTGTTTCCGCAGGCGCATGCCACGTTCACGAGCTTGTATTCAGGGTGAATTTCCGTTTTCATCGCAGACCTCGGCCGACTTCGAATTTATAGCACGAAGCGGGGACATCGCCAAACCTCGACACACCGGCCTGAGCGTTCGGGCGGGTTTGAAAGAATCAGCTCGGACAGGGTCATCCGTACTGCCGCAGCACATGCCGCGCGATGACCATGCGCATGACCTCGGACGCGCCCTCGGTGATGAGCCGGCTCCGCTGATCGCGGAACCATAGCTCGAGGGGCAGGTCCGTAGTGAGCCCGATGCCGCCGTGGATCTGCAGCACCCGGTCCACCACGCGGAAGGACATCTCGTCGGCGTACACCTTGACCATGTAGCCCTCGGTGCGCATGTCCTCGCCCTGATCGTACTTCCAGGCTGCATGGTAGACCATGAGGGTTGCCGCGTGGAGCTCGGTATAGGAGTCCGCCAGCTTGAACTGGATCGCCTGCCGCTCGGACAGCGGCTTGCCGAAGGTGACCCGCTGCTTGGCATACTGGGTGCCCATCTCGATGGCGCGCTGGGCCACGCCGATGGCGCGCCCTCCGTGCTTGAGCCGGCCGATGCCGAGCCACTTCTGTCCCAGCTTGAAGCCCTCGCCTTCGCCGCCGATCATGTTTGCCGCCGGGACGCGGCAGTTGTCGAAGACGATCTCGCAGGGCTCGTAGCCCATCATGGTCTTGTACTTGGCGGTGATCTTCACGCCCGGGTTGTCCATGTCCACCAAGATGCAGGAGATGCCGCCGTGGGAGCCTTTGCTGGGGTCCGTGGACACCATCACCTGGGCGAAATCGGCTTCGTCCGCATCGGTGATGAAGCGCTTGACGCCGTTGATCACGTACTCGTCGCCGTCGCGCACGGCCCGGGTGCGCATGGAGCCCGGGTCCGAGCCGGCATCGGGCTCGGTCTGGGCGAAGCACGCGCGCTTCTCATCCCGCAGCAGCGGGTAGAGGTAGCGTTCCTTCTGCTCGTCGTTCAAGGCGTAGAGCACCGGCCGCACTTCCGGGCCGAAGATGCTGCGGCCCCGGGAAGGGATCGCCACCGAGCGGGCTATCTCGGCCCAGATGACGACCTGACCCATGATGCTCAGGTTGGCGCCGCCGAACTCTTCGGGAACGTCGAGCATCCACAGCCCCATCTCCCGGGTCTTGGCCTCAAACCGCTCGCGGTACTCGGGCTTGAGCGTCACGCCGTCCCGGCACACCATCTCCACCGGGATAAGCTCCTGGTCGACGAACTTCCGGACCGTGTCCTGAAGCATTTGCAGTTCTTCGGATAGTGCGAAATCCATGAGTTACTCCTTCCTGTCGCTAACGTCCCTCTCCGCCACTCCCGCTGTTCCGCGTCATCCCTTCCGTCCTCCGTCATTCCGGCTGTCCTCCGTCATTCCCGCGAAAGCGGGAATCCAGGGGTGGTGGAGGGGTGCTACAGCGGCGTCACCCCACTCCACCCCGCCTGGATTCCCGCTTTCGCGGGAATGACGATTTCGGGGGTCTGTGCCTCGCTGGGACGCAGCCCTGTTCCGCCGGAATGACGGATACGTGCATTCGCGGGCCATTTCATGGGGACGACAGTTTCGGGGGTACGGTGCCTATTGTGAAACGATGACCGATTCGCAGGGTCAACTATGGTTGCTCAGGAACGGGATCAGCACGGCGGCCAGCTCGTCGGGCTTTTCCTGCTGCACGTGATGCCCAGTGCCGGGAATCTCCACCAGCGTCTTGTTCCTGAAGTAATCGACCCGGCTGAAGCGGGGCGACTCCTTGTAGCCCGAGTCCGACCCGTATACGAGCAGCGTCGGACAGTCGATGCGCTCGATGAAGGCCTGGACCTGGGTTTCGGAGAATGACGAATACGACGGGTTGCGGGCTCGCGGATCGTATTTCCAGACCCATCCGTGGGGCGTCAGCCGGGTTCCGTGACGCGCCATGTGCACGGCCGCCCGATTGGGAACGAGCGGAAAACGCTTCCGGATGGCCTCCGCCGCCTGTCCGACGGTGGCATAGTAGGTGAGGATCGTGTCGGAGCCGTCGTCTTTGGTCCAGCGGCCGAAGAGCTCCGGGGCTTCCTGTTCGGTGCGCCCATAGGGGCCCGCGGCCTCGATGATCACCAGGCGCTTGACCTTCTCGGGCAAGGCCCCGGCGAACATGACCGCCATGCTGCCGCCGAGGGAATGACCCACCAGCGTCACGGCGTCCTTTTCGAGGTGACGGAGCAGACCCACCACGTCGAGGACGAAGTCCTCGTGCCGGTAACCTCGCTCCCGGCCTACCCAGCCGCTGTCGCCGTGACCTCGAAGGTCGAGGGCCACAAAGTGGGGCAGCACGAAACCGGCCTTGTCGAAGGACTCCAGCAGGAAATCCCAACTGTGACAGTGGTCCCGGTTGCCGTGAACGAAGACGAAAGTCTCCTGCTCCGGGTCGCCGCTCTCCAGATAGTGGACCTTGGCGCCTTCGACCTCGAAGGCGCCCTCACGAAACTGCAATCGCAAATTCATCGTCCCCTGCGTTGATGTCATGGTTCCTTGCGTTGATGTAACCGTTCCCGGCGGGGGCCCTTACCCGCCCACCTCCGCGATCCCCATCTGGCTGAACCGGCGCCAGCCCGCAGTGCTGTCCTGAAGCAGCCGGTCCGCGTCGTCGGGGCCGTCGGTGAACGGATAGTAGTTGGGGAAACGGGGCGCCGGCAGCTTGTCCCACCCCTCAAGAATCGAGTCGGTAAAGCGCCAGGCGTAGTCCACCTCGTCGGAACGGGTGAACAGCGAGGCGTCTCCGCGCATGGCGTCCAGCAGCAGGCGCTCATAGGCTTCGGGCGAGCGCTGATTGAACGCTTCGTAAACGAAGTCCATCTGCACTTCCGCCAGTTTGATCTGCATCCCGGGACGCTTGCAGGCAAAGGACAGGCTGATGCCCTCCCGGGGCTGGATCCTCAGGAGCAGCACGTTGGCGCTGGCCGCAGCCATGGCGAGCCCGTTCGGCGTCGCCGGATCATGGAACAGACGCAACGGCGGATGCCTGAACTGCACGGCGATCTCCGACGCCCGGTTGCGCAGGCGCTTGCCGGTACGGAGCAGGAAAGGGATTCCGGCCCAGCGCCAGTTGTCGATCTTGGCGCGCAGGGCCACGTAGCTTTCGGTGACGGACAACTCGCCAACGCCTTCTTCCTGGCGGAAACCCTTCACCACTTCCCCCCGGAGCTCGCCGAATCCGTACTGGCCCCGCACCGTCCCCGCGGCCACTTCTTCCGGCGTGCCGTAGGGCACCAACGCTCTCAGGAGCTTGACCTTCTCGTCACGGATGGACACGGGCTCCACCGCCGCTGGCGGTTCCATGGCGATCAGACACAACAGTTGCAGCATGTGGTTCTGCACGACATCGCGCAGAGCGCCGGCCTTGTCATAGAACGCCCCTCTTCGACCCTCCATGCCCAGGGTCTCGGCCACCGTGATCTGGACGTTCTCCACGTACTTCTGGTTGAACAGGGGCTCGAAGATGGCATTGCCGAAACGGAAGCTCAGGATGTTCTGAACCGTTTCCTTACCCAGGTAGTGGTCGATTCTATAGATCTGGCTCTCGTCGAGGATGCCGGTGACTTCCTCGTTCATCTCCCGGGCGCTCTGCAGATCGTGCCCGAAGGGCTTCTCGATGATCACGTGCGACCATTGCTCCTCGTCGGGGCGCCGGACCAGTCCCGCGGCTTTGAGGTTTCGGATGATGGGGGTAAAGAACTCCGGCGCCACCGAGAGATAGAAGAGCCGGTTCCCGGGAAGATCCCGCTCGGCGTCCAACGCGTCCAGCATCGCCTTGAGGTTCTGGAAAGACCCGAGGTCGGTGTTGTTGCCCGGTTGGTAGTGGAGCGCCTTGAACAAGGGACTGTCGGCGTCCAGGTCCGGAATGTCCTCTCGTATCTCGCCGATCATCCGCTCCCGGTACGCCTCGTCGGTCATCTCCGTGCGCGAGAAACCCACCACGGCGTAACGCTCCGGCAGATAGCCTTCCTGCTCGAGATGGTACAGCGCGGGAATCAGCTTGCGCTTGCTGAGATCGCCCGAGGCTCCGAAGATCACCACTGTCAAGGGATCCCTGGCGCGGAACGAGTTGTCCCCCCGACCCGAGTTCTTGTCGCCGCTGATACGCACCGAGGCCTGTATGTCGTCGCCAGAATCCATTCGCGTTCTCCCCAAGAGACGGAACACCCGAAAACGTACAAGTAGCGCGAACCCCGAGCGTTGTCAAAAACGGGCCGGAGCGTTGCGTTGTTGACACGGGTTCGGCCCGAAGTTATCCTCTGCCACGGTCCCGGTCACACCGCGTTTACGCTTCACCTCTCAAGACCATGATTGAATTCGAAGGCAGAACCATCCCCATCACCCTCGACGAGGTCGTTGATCCTCGAAGGACGGTCCTGCTGGTTTGGGACATGCAGAACGACCAGGCCGGCAGCTCGTTCAACCAGGCCGAGTTCCTGCGCGCCACGCCCCCGCTCATCGCCGCGGCCAAGGGCGCCGGGGTCCGGGTGGTCTACGCCTTCGCCACGCCCTACCCGTGGCGCGACGAGGCGCCGGCCATGATCCGCCGCGCCATGAAGGACCAGGGCGTCGGCGACCCGAATCAGCTCGGACCGCGCCGTACCCGCGGAAGCTTCGGCTGGCAGCTCATCGAGCCCTTCAAACCCGCCGACAACGACGTCCTCATCGAGAAGCACCGCCCCACCATCTTCCTCGGGACGGAGTTCGAGCAATTGCTGGGCAACTGGAACCGGGACACCGTGGTCATCGTCGGCTGCCGCACGGACGCGGGTGTCGAAGGCAGCGTCCGGGACGGATACTGCCGGGGCTATTCCATGATCGTGGTCCGGGACTGCGTCGGCACCAACCGCGAGAACGCTCATCGGGACGCTCTCCAGCGTATGGAACGTTTCGCGGACGTGGTGGACTCCCGGGAGCTGCTCGATATCTGGGCCGCCGCGCCGGACGGCGCCGGCTGATGGTCATGCCGAGACGCCCCCTGACATGCGTCGCCGCGCTGCTGCTCGCCGCGTGTCTCACCACGGCGGCATGGGGCGCCGCCTGGGAGAAGGTCTCCTGGAGTGCTCCCGATGCCGGGGAAAAGCCACCCCCGGGCGTCAACGCCATCGCCATCCTCGACCGAAACAACGCCTACGTCGGCGCGAGTGACGGACGCCTGCTCCACTGGGATGGCAAGCGGCTGAAACCCGTGGAGCACCCCGCCAAGGTGAGCCCGAGGAAATTCGTGGTGAACGCCGCCGACGACGTCTGGGTCTTCGGCGACGACGCCTTGTCCCTGCACTACGACGGCAAGGAGTGGACGCGGGTGGACAATCCCCTGTCCCGGCGCAAGGCATCGGAAGGGCGGCTGTGGGGCGCCGGCTGCGCGGCGCCGGACCGCTGCTTCGCCGGCACCCGGGACGGTCGACTGATCCATTGGGACGGCAGGAAGTGGTGGAACGCCAGGAGCCCGGTGGACCGGGAACGCATCTACGCCATGCAATTCTCGTCGCCGCACGCCGGGTGGATGGTCGGGGAAGGCTTCTTTGCGCGATGGGACGGCAAGGACTGGAAAAAAGCCGACGTCGCCGACGTTCCGCGCATGTACGACCTGGCCGTCATCGGCAACGACTGGGGCTGGGCCGTGGGCGACCACGGCGCCCTGTTCGAGTATGACGGCGCGAACTGGACGAAGGTCGACGTGCCGGGGTCCCTCTTCCGTCTGAGAGCCATCACGTGCGCCTCCCGCTCCGACTGCTGGGCCGTGGGAGAGGCCGGCGCGGTGTTCGGCTGGAACGGCGTCCGGTGGGAGAGGACCCGCCTGGGCACCCCCGAGAGGCTTACGGCGGTAGCCATGAGGCAGGGGACGGCGCTCTTGGCAGGCGACCGCGGCACCCTCTACCGGCGCGTGCCGGCTCCAGCGGCGAAGACCGCCCGTCCACCCGAGGCCCCATGATCCGGTTCGGCGCTCTCGCCTACCTCTTGCGCCTCGGCCCCCGGCGGCTGCTGGGGCTGGTGCGGCACCTGCCCAGCTTCCTCCGGCTGTTCTGGCGCCTGTTCAAGGACCCGCGGGTCGGGATCAAGGCCAAGCTGCTGGCATTGGGCGCGTTCGCCTATCTGATCCTCCCGACGGATCTCGTGCCGGACCTGCTGCCGGCCCTGGGGCAACTCGACGATCTTTTATTGCTCTTCCTGGGAGCGAAGGGTTTCGTCAAGCTGTCTCCCCCCGAAGTGGTGCGGGAGCACGTGCAGCGCATCGCGGAGGGCCGCTGACACCCCCCACCCCCAGGAGCCTGCGCCGCAGGAACCGGACATCCGACGCAGGGGCGGTTTTCAAACCCTAGTTCGTTAGCCTACAATCCAAGGCATGTAACTAGTTGAAAATAAACAATAAAACTGCCCTCTCGAAGAACAAGATGGTTCGTGCTGGGAACAATCAACACAGAGACAATAATGACATACAGACTAAAAGTTCTCGTAGAACCGATGACGACATCAATGATTGGGCAAAGCGCAACAAGCGCCGCTTGGGCGACTTTTGGATAACCTGCCAGGAAATGAGGCAATCGAAAAGCTACGACAACTTCAGGACGAGTTGCAACGAGACGCCGCGAAGATCCGGAGTCGTTTTGATGGGTTTTCGGCGTCGGAGGCTACCTAAACGGCCTGAACGACCTCGTTTCATAGGACGTCGGCGACTGGGCGTGGGAAGCCCTGTGAGGACCCTATCCAATTTTGGGATTCGGTCCTCACCACGCTTGGTAGGTGCTCAGGAGGCCGGGGCTTCGGTTTCGCCCTCCATCAATTGCCAGTACTCTTCCTTGCTCATTGGGCAATTGGCGAGGTCAAGAGCTTGGCGCATGGTAACGCCGATCTGTCGGGGGATGTAGTCGTGGTTTTCCTCTCTGCCTCCTCGCCGTATCCCATAGGAACCAAGATACTGCCCTTTGTATTCAATGCGTACTTTCTCGTGTCTTCTTCCAGGGGTGATCGTAGCTGACAACTTATCGGCTATTTTCTGGGCGTGTTTTTGTGTGAGATACACTCTATCTCTCTTTGATGTGCTGCCTCAAGATTTCCAGTTGCAGCCGGGGTCCGCGGCCGACTTTTTCTTGAGGGTGTTCAGTCAGCATTTCGAAAACGTCCAAGATGTGTACAGCTAAACTTGTCCAGGCGTCGTTGAGAGTGTTGCCGGTCATGGCGATATTCGCCCTAACGAAGCTCGCCGTAAAGTCCTCTAGGGCATCCTGTTTAATGGATACCGGAATGGGGACTATCACTTCGTAGGGCTCATTGGGAAATTCAGTGATGGACTTGGAACACCGTCGTGGCCAATCGTGATTTACGGATCCATCACTTTCCCGCACCACGGAGATGCCCCGTTGACTTTGGCTTTGCCCATTGAGACGAGCGGAGCTTCCGCTCGGTTTCACGAAGGGAAATACCTCAGCCAACGACGACGCGTTACTGGACATGAGATACTCCTCCTCTCAATCGCTCAGCCTCATCGACTTTCTCCAGCAACCAATTGGCAATGAATCTCGCATCTACCACGCTTATCGAGACTCCGACTTCTAGAGTCCTGGTCACTGTTGCACGTGGCATCTCCCTATTCACTTCTGCACCGTCACCGCTGTTGTGGATGGTGGCATCGGGCAAAGTGGGCTGTTGAAAAAAGAAATTCGCGGTGATCGACACAGGCGTCGCATTGCCCCAGACACCACTGACCGGGATGTGTCGGTAAGCCGGGGATTTTTCGTAGGCGATCAAATATTGTTCTCTTGGTTGATTCTCTGCATCTTTTGGGAGTGCCATCCGTGTTTCCTTTCTCTAACCAAGGCCCGTTGGTCGGGGAGGAAGGGCCAAGGCTTGTGGCCCTCCGGGCCAGGGGCCGTCCTTCGGGGTGGCTCTGTCGTTTCCATAAGTAGCCTACCAACCCTCAGGCCTCTTGATCAAGCCCTAACCGCCGCCTCCCCATTGACCCAAGCACGGCCACGTATTCTTTCAGTTCAGTGTAGCGGATGTCGATGTCTCTGAGCATCTAGTGTGGTGTCTCACAAATACGCTTACGAATCTGCGGGTCCTTTTGGCCGTCGGCTGCGTTGCTCTTCCTCGCGTGGTAACGGCCACACGGGCGGGTTTGAAACCCGCCCCTACAAGTCATCGCGCCTTGCCGACAACCAAAATGCCCTCGCATCTTCATAACCGTATTTGTGAGACACCACACTAGAGCTCACCGGGAACAGCCCGCACTCGGCGCATGTTCCAGCCGTCGGCTCCCGTGAGCACACGGATACCGTGATTGTCTTCCATGATGTCCTCCATAGGTTGTGCGGAGAACCGAAGCGGGCCGGATGCCAAAGTCGAAAGCGCCATCAAGCGGCTCCAGGAGTTCTACGACTGGTGGCCGAGGAATACTTACACGATCTGTATCAAGTGCCCTTGCTAGAGATGTCAAGGGCAAATTGAGGCGGTATCCACGTCACGGAACCTCCGCCGGCAGGCCATCAAACCGAACACTGCACCGCAGGCCCGGCGACCATTGACGCCAAGCGCGGACACGGCTGTGAAGCGGCCTCTTCACCTCTTGTTCCCGGTCCGGAAAGCGCGTATCCGGGCTCCATGGACATGCAAAAGCGGTGCAGGGACGCGCCCGGCGGGAGGTGCTGGCATCGGTAGCGTCAATCGGCAGGATCGCCTCTCCGTCGCAAGGCGTGAGCTACTACGAGAAGGACGGCCCGGCGCACCGGGAAGCGCGCGCCTGAGCGGGCAAGGGCGCGGAGGCTCCGAGGCTTTCGAGCCCGGTGGAGCCGGAGGCGTTCCGGGGGTTTCTCGAAGGGGAAGTTCCGGGAGGGCGTCGGTTGGGGCGGAGGGATCTGAACGGCAACATCCACCACCGGAGGCGGTTCGGGCTGTTCTTGCCGGCGAGGTCAGGACCGCTTTCGAGAAGCTGGGGGAGCGGATCGCGCAGGTGGACAGGGCCGATCTAGGCGCGGAGGCGGCGGAACGCTGGCTCTCGCTTTCTCCCGAACAACGGGTGGCGGCCGGAGTGATCGCGCCGACGCGAGCGCTGCGGGACGAGATCAACACGAGGATCCGCGAGCATCTTGTGGCCGAAGGCGTGGTCTCGGGTCCTGCGAGGCAGGGCGAGAAGCTGGTCCCGCGCGACCTGACACGAGCGGAGATGGCGCGGGCGTCGAACTATTCGGCAAGAGTCAACCCAGAAGTCAACACCACAAAGGAAACGGAGTGCGTCGGAGCGTAGCGGGAGGGGCCGTCTGGCGCCGCAGGAATCACCTAATACATCGAAAAATATGCATTATTAGCGACGGCAGCGCATGCATGAGCATGGGTGCGGTCGATTGACAGGCGGTTTTCAAACCCGCCCGTGTGCGGATCGCCTTGTCGGCCGACAAACGCTCCTAGCGATCGCCGAAGTCCCTCTCCCAGACCTCGCGCAACCCGGCCATGGCCGCCTCCGGCAACGGACCCGCCCCGGAGCATGCCGCGGCCTCGTCGATCTGCGCGTTGTTGGAAAACCCCACCAGTACGGTGCTCACCTCGGGCTTCATGAAGGCGAAGCGGATGGCCGCCCGTGGCAGCGATTCCAGCCCGTGGTCCTTGAGAAAGGACAGCTTGTGGGCTCGGGCCACGTCGCGCTCGTAGTCGGATCCGGCGGAAAGCGGTTCGCGGCTGCTGCCGCCACCCGATTCCGGAACCGCGCTGAGCACCCCGGCGGCCAGCACCCTGATGACCACGACCCCCATGCCGCCGGCAGCGGCGCGGTCGATGATTCGGCGGTAGTCCAGAGCGCTGAAGCCCTCGGACACGGCCTGCCCCGCGCTGGGGTTGAGCAGGTTGTAGTAGGCCTGGAAGGAATGGAACTCGCCGCTGTCGACCAGGGCGTGGATCGCCTCCACGTCGCCCAGGCCGGTGAACCCGAAAAATCCCACGCGTCCCTGGTCGCGCAGCCGTTTGAACGCCTCGATGACGCCCCCCGGCCCCAGTACCTCGTCGGGGGTCATGGCAAAGCGCCCGGGTTCCCGCTTCTCGACAAGCCGGGTATGGAGCTGAATCAGGTCCACCGAACCACGGCCCAGGCGCGCGAGCCCCTGCTCCACCTCGGAGGCGGTGGCCGCGGCGATATCCTGGAGCGCATCGGATTCGAGGCGGATCTTGGTGGAAAGGATCACCTCTTCCCCGATCTCGTCCAGCACGCGACCGAGGTTCGTCTCCGACTGGCCCTCCCCATAGGCGCGCGCCGTGTCGAAATAGTTGATTCCCAGGTCCAAGGCGTGCCGTACCGAGCTGATCTGCTGGTCATGGCTGCCCCGGACCATCAGGCCGCCCACGTTGCCGCAGCCGAATCCGATCTCGGAGACCCGAAGGCCCGTGTTGCCAAGCATTCGATACTGCATCATTCCCGCTCCGGTCCCGCATCCGTGACGGAACGGCACCGGACTCCTTTCCTGGAGGTCATCTTCGCGGCGCCAGGATCTGGAGCTGGTGACCGTCGGGGTCGTGAAAGTAGATGCACTGCGGATCTCCCCGGCGCCCGGTTACCGTGATGCCCGACGCCTCGAGAGAGGACTTCACCTCCTCGTAGCTGCCGGACTCCACCTGAAGCGCGATGTGATTCAGATCGCGGCCCGCGGTGGCTTCCGGCGGCTGACGGCCTTCGAACAGTCCCAACTGCTGCTGTCCGCAACGGAGGAAGACCCGGCCGGGATTCTCGTGGGCCACCTCCATGCCAAGCAGATCCACGTAGAACTGTCTGGACCGTGACACGTCCTTGACGTGCACGACCATGTGGTCGATGCCGGTGGCCTTGATCGTGAGTGTATCGTGCGCCATTCTGCAATCCTCCCTTTTCGCGCCCACAAGACCGGCTCACTGCCGGTGCATCGGGTCCTGTCCTCGTGCCGTATCCGCGGGGTCCTCGATGCCGAGCTCGGTGAAAGCCCTGGCGCGCAACAAACACGCGTCGCACCGCCCGCAGGCCGTCACGCCGAAAGACGCGCGCGGATCCGGCATGGGATCGTAGCAGGAAATCGTGTGGCTATAGTCCACGCCCAGCCGCCGTCCTTCCTCGATGATACGCGCCTTGGTCCAATGGACCAGCGGCGTGCGGATCCTGATCCGGTGCCCTTCGACGCCCGCCTTGGTGGCGAGGTTGGCCATGGCCTCGAAGGCTTCGACATATTCGGGCCGGCAATCCGGGTATCCGGAATAATCGACGGCGTTCACCCCGATGAAGATATCCCGGCTGCGGCTCACCTCGGCCACCGCCAAGGCATAGGACAGAAAGATGGTGTTGCGCGCCGGCACATAGGTGACGGGCACGCCCTCCGACATGGCCTCTAGCGGGCGGTCCTTGGGCACGTCGATACCGTCCGTCAGCGAAGAGCCGCCGATGGCCCGCAAGTCGATCTTGCAGATCCGGTGAGAGGCCACGCCCATCTCCGCGGCCACGCGCTTCGCCGCGTCGATCTCCACCCGATGCCGCTGGCCGTAGTCAAAGGTGATGCCGTGACAGACGAACCCTTCGGCGCGGGCCATGGCGAGAGTCGTCGTGCTGTCGAGTCCGCCGGAAACCAGGATAACCGCATGAGGCTGCACATCGGGATTGTGGATCAACGGACCGCCGGAATCAACCGGGGCGGGGGTGACCATCGCCATTGACTACGGGTGTGTTGTTGTGGAAAGAACCGTGGAGCGCAAGAAAGGCCGGAGGGTCGGAGGAAGACATGGCGAAGAGATCAGCAGTCGGTAAGCCCGGCGCCAACGCGATGTTTTGGGCACTCGCCGCTTTGTTGATCATTGCAACGACGGCGGTCGCGACGCACGCGGACGAGATTCGGCAAGTGGCCGGCCACATTCCCGTTGCGGCGGCGGACGCGGTGCAACCCATCGCCGTCATCGACCGGACGGACATCGAGCTGTCCGGCATGAAAAACGTCCGGGACCTGCTGCTGAGCCGGTTGAAATACAACAGCTTCGGCCTCCATCGGCCGTTCGTCCTCGGGAGCGGCCGGGTCGCGATCCTCGTCAACGGTCGTCGCATTTCCGATTCGAGATTAATGACCGACTTGAACTTCGAACTCGACGCCCTGCCGATATCGGCCGTCGAGCGCGTCGAGATCCTGAGCGACAGCGCCGCCGCCTTGCACGGGGGACACGCCATCGCCGGCGCCGTCAACATCGTGCTCAAGCGCGATCATGAAGGCGTCGAGGTCCGGGCAAGCCATGACCGACCGCTCCAGGGAGGCGGCGATTCCTTGCACGGAAGCGCCTTGTGGGGACCAACGCTCGAAAGAGGCCATCTGCTCATTGGCGCGGATGTCTTCCACAGAGGGGAGATCCGCGACACGGATCGGGACTACAGCCGCGCCTCGTGGATGCCGGGCGGTTCCTTCGCCGATACGGCCGGCGTTTCGGTGGGCGGCAACACGCTCTTCATCCCCACCAAAGACGACCCTGGCAATCCAACCACTATCTATGTCCCCAACGCCGACAGCGACTCCATCGCGCGCCCCCTCGGAACCTGCGATGGGAACGCGTACACCGGCGAACTCAACGCTCCCTACGGCATTCCCGGCACGGGCTGCGGCTTCGCCTGGGCGGAGATCGCATGGAGCCGGGAGCGTTTCGAGCGGGAGAGCCTGTTTCTCAACCTCGACTACCCGGTTGGCGAGGACGCAGACATGTATATCGACGGCCGGTTCGCGCAGGGCGACACCGCGTTTCGCTACGCCCCCGCGGTCGACACCTTCTCCTTCACGCCGTCGGCGGCGTTCAGGCAGGAATTGCTGCAAGATCCCGATATTGCCACGCTTCCGGACAAGCTCCGCGCGGCCCATCGGTTCGTTGGCCACGGCAATCGCGACTGGCTGACCGACAAGCAGGAATACGATCTCACCCTCGGCCTCCGGGGACGGTTCGCCGGTGGTATCGGTTATGATGCTCATCTTCGATACTACCGTCACGACGCCACGGAAACCGGCGATACGTTCGTGAGCCAGAGCAAGATCCAGAATGCCATCGAAGAGGGGCGTTACAACCTCCAAAACCCGTTATCGAGAGACGCCGCGCATCTGGCGGCCATTCGCGAGACCGGGCTCCGGCTGACCCGCGATCAGATCACCGACCACAAGACGGCGCGCGCATCCCTCGACGGAGCGGCATTCGCGCTCGGCGGCGGTGACGCGCGGTGGGCAGCGGGCGCCGAGGTCGCACACGAGGACTGGCAGGATGTTTACGACTATCGGGACGTCGTCAACGCTTCCTACGAAGCGAGCGACGTGCTCGGTTCCGCCGGCAACTCGGCCTCGGGCCAGCGCCGGCGCTGGTCGGCGTTCACGGAAGCGTCCCTGCCGTTGCACGGCGATTGGGATGTCGTCCTCGCCGGGCGGCGCGACGATTACGACGATGTCGGAGCAACGTTCTCCTATCAGGTCGCGAGCCAATACCGGTTGCACAAGGCCCTCGCGGTTCGCGGATCCTGGAGCGAGGGTTCCAGGGCGCCGAGCCTGTATGCCTTGCACAAAAGCGAATCCCTCAGCTATCCACTCGTCTGCGATACAAAAACGTTCACCGGCGACCTGAAAGACTGCGACGAATACCAGGTGCAGCGCGCCAGCGGCAGGAACCCGGAACTGGAGCCGGATGAAGCCGATAGCCTCAGTTTCGGCGCCATGACGGGCCTGGGCCCCTTTTCCTTGAGCGCGGACTGGTTCCGGATCAGGCTGTCCGGCGAGTCGGCCCAATTGTCTGCGCAGTCGATCATCAACCTGGACGCAGAGGGGCGGTTGCCGCCGGGCGCGAAGGTCCAACGCGAGGGAAGCGTCATCACACGGATCGAGAGCCCGCTGGTCAACGCCGGGGAAACCGATGCCTCGGGTATCGATTTTCGGGCCGGCGCCGGTTGGAAAGCCGATTGGGCGGATATCGTCCTTGACGCCCGCTGGTTACATGTGACCCGGTCCGAGAGCCGGGTGAACGGTGTGGTGCAGCCGGGGGACTACCCGCGCGACCGCGTCCATGCCTCGCTTCGTGCAAGCAGGGGCGACTTTTCCGCGAGTTGGAGCGTCCTCGCGGTTTCGGGCTATTGGAACATACGTCGATCCGCCCGCTACAAGGCATGGGTGGGCCACGACATCACGCTCCGCTGGCGCGATGCGTTCGGCTTGAGCGGGATGGACCTGACCGGCGGCGTCCTCAATGTCGGCGACCGCGGTCCCTCCACCGATCCTACCGTCCCCGGCTCGCAAGGCGCGGACACGACGTTGGATTCCGTCCGGGGACGCACGATATTCCTGACGGCTAAGATGTCGTTCTGAATCAAGCCCGGACCGTTCGTCTGCTCACCCTGCGCGGATGCGTGTCCGGCCCATGACACCAGGATAATGGCATGCCCTTGGAACTGACTATGATCTGTGCCCCCTACGACCGCGCCCGTGCGCTGATCGAAGGGGCGGTGAAGCCTGAGGGTATCGACCTGCGGGTCCACGTGGACGCCGACGACGTGAGCCGGCACTTCGACGGCCATGGGGGCCGCTTCGACGTGGCCGAGTTCTTCACCGGGCGCTACATCGTGGACCTGCCATTCAAGACCTTGGGGTTCACCGCCGTCCCGATCTTCGTCAAGCGCATGTTCCGGCACTCCTACATCTACGTGAACACCCGCGCCGGCATTACCGAGCCCGCCGACCTGAACGGCAAGCGGGTGGGAATCCAGAGCTGGTTCACCACCACGGCCCTTTGGGCACGCGGCATTCTGGAGGAGGAGCACGGCGTCGACCTGAAGTCCATCACCTGGGTGGCGGGACGGCCTCCCGAGAATCCCCAGGAGTGGTCGCAACCGGAATGGCTCAAGCTCGAGGTGGTGGAAGGCTACGGCAAGCTGCGGGAGATGCTCCTGGCCGGCGACATCGACGCCATGATCACCACCGCCACCCTGGCCCCCGACGACCGCCCGCGGGTGGACTTCCTCTTTCCCGACTACCCCCAACGCGAGCGGGAGTACTACCGCAGGACCGGCTTCTTCCCCATCCAGCACACCCTGCTGATCCGGAACTCGGTGCTGGACCACCATCCCTGGGTAGCCCGCAGCATGTTCGACGCGTGGCAAGAGTCAAAGCGGCGTTGCTACGAGTGGCTGGAGTGGCAGCGTGTCCATCAGACAGGCCTTTGGTACCGGGCCCTGTGGGAGGAAGAGCGCGCCGCGGCGGGCGAGGACTGCTATCGCTGGGGGTTCAGGGACACACGCGCCGAGGTCGACAAGATGTTGGAGTACGCCCAGCGGCAGGGCCTCACGCGCGACCGGTTCGCGCCCGAGGACATGTTCCATCCCAGCGTGCTGGACACGTAACACAGGCTGCGGGTGGTCTTCCGCGAAGACAACCCATTGAGTCGACGAAACCTGCCTCACCCACGTTGGCCTCCACTCAGACCGAACCTTCACCCATGACAGCATCTTCCAGGGGTTACCGGCGAACTCCACGCCGTGCGTTGCGACTAAAGAGAGGCTCACTTATACTTTAATGGCAGCTCGCTAAGCGGTGCATATCCGAGAATGAACAATGACGCAGGGTGCGTTAGCTGACCGGGCAACCGGATGTCGAGTCAAGCGGATCGAGAAGGCGGCGACCAGGAAGAATTCCCGTTCTAGTAGCTGCTGAATTGATGATGGAAAGACCGACAATACCCATGGCCTTGGCCCCTCTACGGACCGCGCTGGAGTCGATACCCAAACTGGCCCGGCTACGGCATGATTCGCAGGCATTTGCGAAGTGGCGCAGGAAAACAGATATCGCCGTCACCAACACGTCCGGAAATAAAACGCGCCATGTTCATGAATTCGGAAGCATCCGCTACTCCCAGTCGGAGCTGGTAGCACTTACTGCGAGGACCCCTGATCCATACCAGGAGGCCTACGCCCTGACTGAAGGCGACGTGGAAATACCGTCGGACTATGCGGGGGTTGTGTATATTCCGCTTAATGAAGGCGGGTGGAAGTTCGAGCTCGGCAAAGAGCTCAAGAACGCTGGATATCCTGTAGACTTTAATAATCTGGCGTCTTAGACCTCCCATTGGGTTAGTTCCACACACACCAACGGAATGTCCGAAGGCGATGGCTGAAAGCCAAGACTACACCGAAAAGGCATTGACGGCTGACGAAAAGACAGGTGGAGCCATGAACCCGAAAGTATCCATCCCGAAAAACAAGCTCGCCGAATTCTGTCGATCACACGGAATCCGGCGGCTCCATATCTTCGGCTCGGCATTGCGAGAGGACTTCGGACCAGAGAGCGACATTGACCTGTTAGTCGAGTTCGAGCCGGGTCGGTTTCGCGGGCTTTTCGGCGTGGCCGCCGTGGAGTCCGAGCTATCGGCACTGTTCGGGGGCCGTAAGGTGGGTATGATAGAGCGAGATGCCGTAGAACGGAGTCGAAACTACATACGCCGTACGGCTATACTTGCATCCACCGAGACGCTCTATGAGGCGTGACGACGCCTATCTGCTCGACATGCTGACTGCGGCCCGGGATGCAGTGGAATTCGCTGCTGGGCTGACCTTCCCCCAGTTCGATCGAAGCCGCCTGCATCAGAACGCCGTCCTCAGGGCCATTGAGACCGTTGGTGAAGCTGCAGCGAGGATCAGCCAGGAGACCAGGCAAGCGCACCCGGAAATTCCTTGGAAAGAGATCGTCGGCATGCGGAATCGTCTCGTGCATGTCTACTTCGACGTTAACCTCTATCGTGTATGGGAGACCGTGCACCAGGATTTACCCCGCCTTATAGCCATGCTCGAACCACTCGTACCGCCCGACTCCGATCTCTCTTCAAGGGGCTAAACCACCTGCGTGCCCCCTGGCGCTACAGCTACATCCCGTAGAACGCCCGCGCGTTGTCGCCGAGGATCTTCTCTACCACCCGAGCCGGGATGTCGTCGCGGGCTCGGAGCTTGGCGGCGACGTTGTCCTCGAAGGACTGGTCGAGGTGGCCGTAGTCCGAGCCGATCATGATGTGGTCCTCGTGGATGTAGTTGAGCAGCATGGGCAGGTCTTCGTCCACCTCGCACACGACCCACAGGCGGCACTCCTCGAAGAGCTCGGGGCCGATGGAAAAGCCTTGCCCCCTGGTCGTGCGCCGGAGCTGGTGCAGCAGGTACGGCACCCAGGAGGCGCCGGCTTCCACGAAGCCAAACCGCAGACCGGGGAACTTCTCGGGAATGCGGTTGGCCACCAGGTCCCGGAAGGCGATCAGCGGGAGCATGCGCAGGTGCGGCAGGGTGTGGCTCACCCGGACGTCGAACACGCTGGAGATGGCCGGCGAGCCCGCGCCGATGTGGATGCAGATGGGGAAGTCGAGGCGGCTCGCCTCCTCGTAGAGCGGAAAGAAATAGGGCTCGGCCAGTGAACGGACGCCCTCGATGCCGCGCATGTTCACGCCCACGGCGCCGTGCTCCTTGGCGTAGTGCAACTGCTTGATGGACTCCTCGATGGAGGTCAGCGGAAAGACCGCGGTCCACCGCAGGCGGTTGTCTCCCTGAGCCCAGACCTCGCCCATCCAGCGGTTGTAGGCGCGGCACAACGCCACGTCCAGGTCCACGTCATCGGTGAGGTGGACGCCCCACAGGGTCGAGTAGATCACTTCCGCGGCCGCGCCGCGCTTGTCCAGGTCCCGCACCCGGGCCGCCGGGTCGGTCAACTGCCGCACCCCCAGGTCGATGTCCTGCCGTTGCCACTGCCGGTCCTGCTCGGCCGGGGTGCTGAGCCGGGCACTGCCCTTGCCCACGGATTTGGGGAAGATCTGCCCGTCGATGAGCCAGAAGGCGTTGGAGCTCTGATACTCGGTGTCGCTGGGCGCCTTCAGCAGGATCGGCCGGCGGTCGTACATGTCCTTGTCCATGAACTCCCATACCTCCGCCGATTCGACGACGTGCGTATCCGCATCGATGAAGCCGTTCATGTAGTCTCCTTTCGTGGGATCGATGGCATGACCCCATGTAGCCCCCAACCAAGGGAGGCGTCCTTCGACTTCGCTCCGCTACGCCTGTCCTGAGCTTGTCGAAGGGCTCAGGACGAACGGTTTTGTTGCGAGTTTCTCTCCGTTCGTCCTGAGCCCTTCGACAAGCTCAGGACAGGCGTAGCGGAGCGAAGTCGAAGGGCAAACCCACTAGGGCAATTGCGGCGCTCTTCCCGCCCACGGCGCGGCCTGCTCATACGCATGGGCCACCTTGAGCACGGTATCCTCGCGAAATGCGCCTCCCGCGATCTGCATGCCGATAGGAAGACCGCCCTCCGAGAAGCCGCAGGTGATGCTCAACGACGGCAGCCCGTTGACGTTAAAAGGCATGGTGCACAGTGTCAAGAAATTCCCGTCCGGACCCTGCATCGCCGTCTTCCGGCCGTCCACGGTCACGAAACTGTTCATGGACTCGTCGATGGTAAGTGCCGCGACCGGCGAGGTAGGAGCCACGATGACGTCCACCCGGTCCAGCGCCTCGTCGAAGCCTTCGCAGATGATCCGGCGGATTCGCTGGGACTGGTTGTAGGCGAACCCGGATACGGTCAGCGCCTGGATCTGGGTGGACAGCATGCTCGGGCTGTAGTCCCTGGCGTGGTTCCGCAGATAGTACTCGGCATCGCCCGTGCTCTCCACCCGGCTGGTGCAGAGCTGCACCGCGGGAATCAGGTCCATGTGGGGGACCGTCACTTCCTCCACGGTCATGCCCAGCGAACGCAGGGTGTCGAGGGCGTTCGCAAGGGCCTGGCTGACCTCGTTCGAGGCGAACCTCTCGAAGTAGCCCTTGATGATGCCCACGCGCATACCCTCGATGGGGGACCCCAGGACCTCCGCGTAGTCCGGCACCGGTTCGCGCGAGCTCAACGGGTCCTGGGGATCGTGCCCGGCGATGACCTGCATCATGGTCGCGCAGTCCTCCACGGTACGAGTCAGCGGACCGAAGTGGTTGGTGGAGTACCCTCCCGTGCCCGGCACGCCGCCGAACACGCTGACGCGCCCGTAGGTGGGCTTGAGCCCGACGATGCCGCACAGCGAGGAAGGATTTCTGACCGAGCCGGCGGCGTCGGTGCCGACGGACGCCATGCACATGCCCGCGGCCACGGCCACCGCCGATCCGCTGCTGGAGCCGCCCGGGATCCGGTTGCGGTCCCAGGGGTTGCAGGGAGTGCCGTAGAACGGGTTCACCCCGTGGCTTCCCTTGGCCCACTCGTGCATGTTGGTCTTGCCCAGGCTGACGGCGCCGGCCTCCCGCAGCCGGGCCACCACCGTGGCGTCGAAGTCCGGCGTCCAGTCCGAAAGCGCCTTGGCGCCGGCGGTGGTGCGCACCCCCCGGGTCGCGAAGTTGTCCTTGATGGAAACCGGGATGCCGTGAAGCGGGCCACGGTAGCCGCCGGAGCGGATCTCCTTTTCCGCCGCGGCCGCCTCCTCCAGCGCGCTCTCGGGAGTCGGCGTGAGATAGGCGCTCAGGAGCGGATTCAGCCGCTCGATCCGCTCGATATAGAGCTTCGTCAGCGCCACCGGCGAAACCTCGCCGCTGCGAATCTTCGGGGCCACTTCGCTGATGCTCAGGGTCGCCAGGTCGTTCTCGACCATTTGGATTACCTCCGGTGACGGGCTAGAGCCCACGCTACGGTGGACCGCCGTAGGGGCGACCGCGGGTCGCCCCTACAAATCATCGCGCCTTGCCGACAAAAAAACCCTCCGCACCTTATCATGCGAATTAACCGGATAGGACGCTAGAGAGCATAAAGGTTCTTGGCGTTCTGCCCCAGGATCTTGTCGACGATGTGCGGCGCCAGGTCGCCCTTGTCCCTGAGCACCCGCATGGCCTCGATCTCCGCGGACCGGTCCGCGTGACCGTAGTCGGTGCCGATGACGAGGTTGTCTTCGCCGCCGTACCGCAGGATGGTGGCGAGGTCGTCGTCCGTCTGGCAAGCCACGTACACCCGGTTCTCACGCAGCACGTCGTCGGGAAACTCCATCCCCTGCCGTTCGGACAGCCGCTTGAGGTCGTGAATCACATACGGCAGCCATTGGGCGCTGACCTCGATGAAGCCGAACCGGAGGCCCGGGAACTTGGCCGGGATGCCCTCCATGATCAGCGAATGGAAGTCCCCCACCACCGCCAGCTTGAAGCGCCGGAAGCCCGCCTGCACCGGGAAAAGATCCTGGTAGGTGAAGCTGGCGATGCCCGAGTGCACGCACGCCGGGAGGTCGAGCCTGGCGGCCTCTTCGTAGAGGGGAAAGAAATAGGGATCGGTGATCTGCTTCTCGCCTTCCAGGCCGCGCATCATGAAACCGCAGGCGCCCGCGTCTCTGGCCCAGGCGAGCTCGGCCAGGGCCTTGTCCATGGTCAGGAACGGCAGCAGCGCGATCCACCGAAGGCGTCCCTTGGTGCCCTCGCAGAGCCCCGCCAGCCAGCGGTTGTAGGTCCTGCACAGTGCCAGCTCCACCGCGGGCTTCATGGTCACCGGGCGAAGAAACAACGTGGGGTAGAGCACCTGGACGTCCACCTCGAGCTCATCCATGTGCCTGAGCCGGGCCTCCACGTCGCGCATCTCCCGGGCTTCCGGAGAGGTGTCCAGACCGACGTTGTGGGACTTGGGTTGCAGCCGGCCGTCGACGAACCAGTACTCGGTCCCCCGCTGGGGAAGCCGATCCCACTTGTCGCGCATTTCGGCTTTCGTGTGTTGCCGTTCCGACACGATGATCTCGGGCCGGAAGTCCTGCTCCGCTTCCTCCAGGAAGTCCCAGGTGTGCGGATTCTCCAGCACGTGGGCATCGGCGTCGATGGTGAGCATGGCGGATCCCCCTTCTATCCGTGGCCTGTGCCTGTCTACGGATGCCGGCACGGGCGGGTTTGAAACCCGCCCCTACAAGTCGTCGCGCCTTGCCGACGGCAAAAAATCCCGCGCGGCATCACAGCCTGGTCCATGAGACGGGACTTCAGCCCCTACACCTGCGGCCGCTGCTCGTACCAGCGGGCGCGCTGCTGGTAGGCGTAGCCCACCCGCAGCACAGTGGACTCGGCGAAGGCCTTGCCCCAGAACTGCATGCCCACCGGCAGGCCGTTGGAGTTGAAGCCGGCCGGGACGGCCAGCGCCGGAATGCCCGCGAGGTTGGCCGGCGAGGCCAAGTCCGGTTTCAGCATCTTGTACACCGCGTCCAGCCCGTCCAGCTCCCCGGCCTTGGGCGCCGGCGTCGGGTTGGTGGGCAGGGCCATGACGTTCACCTCGCGGAACACCTCGTTCAGCTCCCGCCTGAGGCGGCTTCGCATCCGCTGGGCCTGGATGTAGTCCCCGCAGGTGGAGACCGCGCCGATGAACATGCGCGCCCGCCTGGACTCGGAGGCCTCGCCCGCCATGGCCGCGTCCATGTCGGCCCGGCAGATGTTGTAGAACTCGCAGGAGTAGATGAGGCCGTTGGCGATGGTGGCGTACTCCATGCTCGGCACCGTCACGTCCCGGACCTTGGCTCCCAAAGACTCCATTGCCGCCAGAGCCTCATCCAGGCAAGCCAGCACCTCGGGGTCGGTGTCGATGAGCTTCATGTACTCTCGCGGGACGCCGACCACCAGGTCCGACACCCCGGCCCGCAGGTCCGCGGTGTAGTCGGAGACCTCCATCGGGTTGGAGGTGGGATCCCGGGGATCGAAGCCGGCCAGGACCTGCAGCATGTGCGCGAGATCCTCCACCACCCGGGTCATGGGCCCGACGGTGTCCACGGACCAGCCCAGGGGCGCCAGGCCGAAACGGCTGACACGGCCGTAGGTGGGCTTGAGCCCAGAGATGCCGCAGTACGACGCGGGGTTCCGAATCGATCCCGCGGTGTCCTCCCCCAGCGAACCCATGCACAGGCCGGCGGCGATACCCGCGCCGGAGCCGGTGCTGGAGCCGCCGGGCACGTGGTCGAGATTCCAGGGATTGCGGGCGGCCGGCAGGCCGCCGGGAAGACCGCTCATGTTGAGCTTGCCGAGCAACACCGCCCCGGCCTCGCGCAGGCGCCGCACCGCGGTGCAATCTTCCCCCGGACCCGCGGGCTGCGGGATGCGCACCATGGAAAGCGCGCCCTTGACGTCGTATTGATCCTTCACCGCCACGGGAATGCCGTGGAGCGGCCCCCGGTACCGGCCCTGCTGTATCTCCTGCTCGGCCGCCCGGGCCTCCTCAAGGGCGCTCTCCTCCATGAGGTTCACGAAGGCGTGCAAACTACCGTCGAGGGCCTGGATCCGGTCGAGGTAGGCCCGGGTCAACTCAACCGGTGAGACCTCGCGCTTCTGCAAGCGCGCGGCCATGCTGTCAATGCTCGAGAAACACAAATCCGACATTTCGGCTCCTCGCTATTCGCCAAACCGCCCGCGCCAGGGTTTCCGTGCGCGGGCGGGTTTGAAACCCGCCCCTACAAGTGGTCGCACCTTCCGGCCGCGGGAATCGCCGTACCTCCCGGTGTGCGGGAATACAGATCCAAAACACCTAGTCCTCGTAGGACTCGGACCGGAAGACGCCGCCGACCTGCTCGCCGGCCAGGTTGATGGAGTGGAGCTTCTCCAGGCTCTCCATATAGGCGTCCAGCATCGGGATGAAGCGCGCGCGATCGCTCTCGGCCATTTCCAGGCCGGCGCGGTGCAGCAACCGTTGCAGGGTTTCCTCGGTGTGTTTGTCCATGACGAACCTCCTGTCTACATGACGTTGTAACGCCCCGCCTCAACCCAGATCCCCCCACAGCAACTGCACGGCGCAGACGGCCGCCACGGCCGCGGTTTCCGTGCGCAGGATGCGGCTGCCGAGCCCGACCGCGTGAAACCCCAGGGCCGCGGCCTTCGCCACCTCCTCCTCGCTGAAACCGCCTTCCGGACCCACCGTCACGAGAACGGAACGCAGGGAGCCGAGATCCTTCCGCAGGGAGGCCAGACCCCGTCCTGACGGGCCTTCCCAGAACAGCAGCCGGGCGTCGCACTGCCAGTCCCGCGCGAGCAACGCATCGAACCGGTACGGCTCGCGAATCTCCGGAATCCGGGTGCGCCCGCATTGTCGGGCAGCGGCGGCAGCGATCTTCTCCCAGCGCTCGCGGCGCCGCTCGCCCTTGTCACCGGCAAACCGCGGCACGGTATGCGACGAGAAGAAGGGCGCGACGCAGGCCACTCCCAACTCCGTGGACTTCTCCACGATCCAATCCATCTTGTCGCCCTTGCCCACGGCCTGGGCCAAGGTGATGGCCAGGGGGGACTCCCGCTCCGGGCGATAGGACCGTACCACGGTCATGGTTGCAACTCCACCTTCATAATCGCGGATAAGGGCTTCGTGCTCGGTCCCGGCGCCGTCCCACAAAAGAACCCGAGCGCCCGGCCGGAGCCGCAACACCTTGCGCATGTGGGCGAGCTCCTGGCCCTCCACCGTGGCGGCGCCGTCGCGCACCGCGTCCGGCGATATCAGGAAGCGCGGCAGGCTCATGATTCCTTCCGGAGCAGCAGCGTGCTCCATTCCTTGCGTTGTTTGTGTTGTTCCAGCCGGAAACCCTGGAAGCGTTGCAGGACCGCCGGCACGTGGTCATGTAGCAGCCCGGACAGGATCAACGAGCCGCGGGCCGCCACACGCCGGCTCAGCGGGCCGGCCATCTCCAGCAGCGTCCCCAGGATGATGTTGGCCACGACCAACGGGAACCGGCGCCTCACTCGCCCGATACCCATACCGCTCAACGCCACGGCGCCGTCGACGCCGTTCAGCCGGAGATTCTCCCGCGCCGCCTCGAGCGCCACGGGATCGTTGTCCAACGCCAATACCTCGCACACCCCGAGCCGTGCCATGCCGATGGCAAGGATCCCCGATCCCGTGCCCACGTCCAGCGCCTTGGCCGGGGCGGCTTCGGCGCAGAGCTCGTCGATGAGCTCCAGACAGCAGCGGGTGGTTTCATGGGTGCCGGTGCCGAAAGCCATGGCCGGCTCGATGAAGACCACGTGGCGGCGGGTTTTTGGTGGAAGAATCCACGGCGGCGTCACTACAAGACGGCGGCCGATCCGCTGCGGCTTGAAGTGGTGGCGCCAGGAGTCGTGCCAGTTCTTCTCCGCGATCATCCGCCATCGGGTGCGGCCCACGAGACAGTCGGGGAAGATGTCCCGGAGCCCGCGCAGATACTGTCGGACCACAGGCCTGAGCAGGGCATCGTCGGTGGTGCCCGGAAAGAACCCGCGGAGGGATCGGTCGCCGCAAACGACGCCGGTGGAGCCGTGCTCCACCAGGAAGTTGGATATCGTATCCTGCACCGGGCCTTCGGCCTGGATGGAAAGCTCGAGCCAACGGGCTGCCATACCGTCCTTTATGGCACAGGTCGGGTATCAGGCAACCGGCACTGAAAGCGTTGTCCAATGAGAACATGATGCTGAACGAGGACTAGCGAGCGGGTCTAGTCAGCAGCGTGTCTTGGGTTGAGGCGGTATGTTGGCTGTTGTCGGCTTTTCTGTCAATCGGTGTCCCGGTGTAGCGCGGTAGCGCCCCCGCGTTGGGGGGTGGTGAGGTGCGCCGACGCGCTTCCGAGGGTCTTGCAAAGACTTCCCCCCATACCTTGGAGTCACGGTTTATACGAGGCGGCCGGTGCCGACTCGATGGTCACACGGTAGAGGGGCAGCACAAACGCCTCGGCCCGGCGGCAGGCAATCGGCCACGAACGCGCCATCAGGCGGCATGGGGCGGTGCGAGGTCGATGGCGTGGAACAGGTCCCGACGGGCGTCGTTGACTCGCCGGACGGCGTCGAGGTCGCTCATGGCGTAGGCGATCCGGTCCAGTTCGTCGAAGCGGGTGTTGTCCTTGAGGTGGCTCTTTGCGTCCGGGAGGGACTTCAGCTTCTCGTAGGGCGTCCTCACGTCCTCCCGCCGGTACTTGCGGCGCACCTTGCCGTGGTCGCGGTACTCGGTGGCGAACAGGCACGGGCGGTGGAAGTTCAGGAACGGCGACAGCTCGCGCAGCGCGAACTCGTTGACGATCCCGGCGAAGCGCTGCGGGATGTGGTCGTGGCCGAACCACTTGCGCACGACGTGGGCGTTCTTGCCCTCCACCAGCGCGTTGTCGTTCGAGTGCCGCGCCCGCGACTTGGTGAACTTCCGGATGTGCAGCTTGTTCAGCAGCGCCGCTACGCGGTGGTTGATGTACTCGGAGCCGTTGTCCGCGTGGAATGCGGCCACCGTGAACGGGAACAGCGACAGCACGGCTTCAAGCAGCGGTACCAGGAACCTCTCCGAGATGCCCCGCACGGCCCCCACGTATTCGTACTGCGTGACCTCGTCAACGAGGTTGACCAGGTACAGGCCCTTCACGCCGTTCCGGTCGCCCTGGTGGACCGTGTCCACGCGCAGGTGCCCCGGCTTCCCCTGCGGGTCCGGCGCCTGGCGCAGCGCGATGCCCACCGTCGCCGCACGCGTCTTCGTCCACACCGTGCGCTTGGTCACGTACGTCTTCGACGCCCGGAGGTTGTAGACGTGGCTGTTCGAGATGCCCGCCAGCCGCTCGAAACGCTCGTCCCCGAACACCTCGTGCTGCCGGCGCAGCAACTCGCAAGTGGCCAGCCCCGACATCTGCCCGAACGCCTCGTCCACCTCCGCCAAAAGCCGGATGTCCACTCCCGTGTACCGGCGCTCGAACGGCCGACCGCGGTTGCCCCCGCGCCGATCCTCGATCCTGCCGCTCTCCCGCCATTGCCGGATCAGGCGGTCGATCTGCACCGCCGAAATCCCGGTCGCCTTGGCCAGAAAGCGGCGCACGATGCCCTTGTCGCGCTTGCCCAACGTCCTGTAGCGGAGCCGGCCAAGCAGTTCGCCGACAAAGCCGTAGGCGCTCTCCCGATCCCGGTGCCCGTAGTCCACAGCCTCGTTGCCTTCGACGAAGGCCCGAACCTGCTCAATGCTGCGTAGCCGCCGCGTCTGTAGTGTCACAATCATCCCTCCATGATCTACGACACGCCGGCTTCAGCATCACTTCGCCTTGGATTCACCCCCCTCCTTCAGCATCATGCCGCGTTGGACAGTTCTCTGAATGGACTTTCACCTGCAGGCAAGATAAAATTCCGGCATGAGCACCGTCGCTTTCGACACCCATGCATTCGTGAAGGAGTTGACCCGAGCCGGGATGCCGGAGGAGCAGGCCGAAGTGCTGGCACGGTCGCAGGCGGCGCTCATCGATGAGAAACTGGCCACGAAGCAGGACTTGAAGGAATTGGAACTGCGGCTCACGATACGCTTGGGCTCAATGATGGTGGTAGCCGTCGGAGTGGTTGCCGCGTTGGTCAAGCTCCTTTAACCGGGAGCAGCCATGGAGTCCCGCGAGATCAACGTCGTTCCCCCTTTCTATGACGCCGGCCACGCCGGGGACTTCTCCTACACCCCGGAGCGCATGGCCGTCTTCAACGAAGCCAACCGGTTCAGAAAAGAGTTCGAGATCCCGGCGGCCGCCGGGGACTCCAAGCGAATCGATCTTCTCCTCATCGACGTACAGCGGGACTTCTGTCATCCCGAGGGCACGTTGTACGTGGGCGGCCGTAGCGGCCAAGGGGCCGTCGAGGACAACCGGCGCATCGCGGAGTTCATCTACCGAAACCTCGCACGCATCACCCACATCCGCTGCACCCTGGACAGCCACAACAACTTCCAGATCTTCTTTCCCTGGTTCTGGACCGACTCACAAGGCGAGCCCCTCGCCCCCCATACCCTCATCACGGTCGACGGCCGCGACGCCAAGCGGCTGGTCAATATCGACCCCCTGGGAAACGTGATCAAGGAGGACGTCGTCCCCAACCCCGCCATGACCTCATGGCTCACCGACAAGGGCTACGACTGGCTGGTGGAACAGTGCCGCTTCTATAACCGGGAGCTGGCCGGCGGCGGGCGCTACACGCTCTACCTCTGGCCCCCGCACTGCCTGTTGGGCAGCCCCGGCCACACCGTCACGGGTATCGTGGACGAGGCCAGGACGCTCCACTCGCTGGCTCGCGTGTCGCAGTCCTGGGTCGAGATCAAGGGGACCCACGACTTGACCGAGAACTACTCCGTGCTGCGGCCCGAGGTCCTGACCACGTGGGACGGCGGCATCCTGGCCGAAAGAAACGTGCGGTTCTACAAGACCCTGGTGGAGGCGGACGCCCTGATCGTGGCCGGACAGGCCGCCAGCCACTGCGTCAAGAGCACGGTGCAGGACCTGCTGGAGGAGATACGGCAGGAGGACCCGTCGCTGGCGGGCAAGGTCTACATCATGACCGACTGCATGTCCTCGGTGGTGGTGCGGGGCGACGACGGCACGATCCTGGCCGACTTCACCGAAGCCGCGGAACAGACCCTCGACGAAGCCGCTTCCGCCGGTATGCACCTGGTGCGGTCCACGGACCCGATGGAGAGTTGGCCGGGGATGTGACGAAACCGGTGCTCGGGCCTCGAACTGTCATTCCAGACCTTGAATCCGTCATTCCCGCGAAAGTGGCCGTGTCAAAACTGCCCCCTCTCCCTCTGGGAGAGGGTTGGGGTGAGGGAACCTCGTGGCAAGCAGGCCGGTGTCAACGGCAATGAATGGGAGCGGCAGGGTTATTGGGGGCCCTCACCCGGCCTTCGGCCACCCTCTCCCAGAGGGAGAGGGGTTCTGACACGGCCTGTTTCGCGGGAATGACGTTATGGGGTGTCGGCGGTTGTTCCCAGATTCCCCCTCTCCCATCGGGGTCAGGGGACAACCTTCGCGGGCATGACATCTTGGGGTGTCGGCGGCGGTTTCGTGCCATTGGCGGACGATGGCGTTCCTAGATCTCCTCCAGGTGCTGCTTGACTCGTTGCAGGAATCGGGCGCCGATGGCGCCGTCCACCACGCGGTGGTCGGCGGACAAGGTCATGCTCATCATGGTGCGGACGGCGATGCCTCCGCCGTGGGGAACGACTCGGGGCGCCACCCGGCCCACGGCCAGGATGCCGCATTGCGGCGGATTGATGATGGCGACGAAGCTGTCGACGCCGAACATGCCGAGGTTGGATACCGTGAAGGTGCCGCCCTGGTAGTCCGCGGGCTGCAGTTTCCTGCTTTGGGCCTGCTGCGACAGCTCGCGGCTGCATCGGGCGAGCTCCTCAAGACCGAGCTTGTCGGCATTCCGGATCACCGGCACCACCAAGCCGTCCTCGACGGCCACCGCCACGCCGAGGTTTACCTCCCCGAACCGCGCGATGCCGCCATCGGCCCAGGCCACGTTCATGGCCGGCGACCCTGCGAGCGCCCGGCTCACGGCCATCAGAATGAAGTCGTTGATGGACGGCGCCAGCCCGGCCCCTTCCTGCTTCAACCCGCTGCGCCGCGCCTCGACGCCGGTCATGTCCACGTCCATGTGGAGGTAGAAGTGCGGAGCCGTCTGCTTGCTCAGGGCCATGCGCTCGCCGATGATGCGCCGCATACTGCTGAGCCGGACGGGACCGCGGGCGCCGGCTTCGGAAGCCACGTCCGGGAAAGCGCCTGCGCCGGCGGACAGCACGTCCCGCGCCACCACGGCGCCCTCCGGCCCCGTGCCCGTTACGCCGGCAAGATCCAGTCCCTTCTCTTTCGCCAGCCGCCTGGCGGCCGGGGAAGCGAGGGTCCGATTTGTTTCTGGGCCGGCGGCCGGCGCCGCGGCTGCGCGGGCCGCGGGTTTCTTTGCCTTCCACGCAGCGGCTGAAGCCTTGGGCTTCCGCAAGGGCGCCGGCGATTCCTCAAGCCGGGACGGGTCCTCGCCCGCCTCGACAATGAGCGCAATGGTCTGTCCCACGGGGATGTCGTCGTCCGGGGCCGCGGTGACGCGGGCCAGAATTCCGGTGGCGGGCGCCTCGACCTCCACCACCGACTTGTCCGTCTCCACCTCCATGAGCATCTCGCCCTTGGCGACGGAGTCCCCTTCCTGCTTTAGCCAGCGCACCAGTCGACCCGTTTCCTGGGTCGCGCCCATGGCCGGCATGATGACATTCACCGCCATCGCGCTTTGCCTCTCAGTGGCTGGCCCCGTGGATGAAGGCGGCGCAGGAGCCGCGGGTACGCGAACCCCTGCAACCGCTCATGGGGATCACTCGTAGGAGACGCCGGGGATGGGCTTGTCCAGCACTTCCTCGAGAGTGGTGGCGCGGGACCACTGCTCGGCCGGCCGGCTCTCGCCCTCCCAGCCGATCTGGTCCATGGAGGCGTAGAGCTCGATCTGGAAGCCGTCGGGATCGGTGAACTCCACTCCCGGGTTGCAACCCGGCCCCCGGCGGCCTTCGTACAGGATGGGCACGTCCTTGGCCTTCAGGAAGTCGCGGATCTTGAACAGCTCGGTAACGCTTCCCACCTCCAGAGCGAAATGGTTGAACGCCACCTGATCCGCCTCGGGCTGGCCCTTGTTGGACTTGGACGGGAACAGCGCGACGGTATGGTGATCCGAGGCGTTCCGGAGAAAGATCATGCCGCGCTCGTTCACGTCCGACACGTGGAACCCCATGATCTCCGTCCAGAACTTGGTGCTGCGCTCGAGGTCGCTCACGTTGAACACCACGTGTCCGATCTTCTTGACCTTGACCGGGGTTGTTTCCTCACTGCTCATGTTGTTCTCCTTTCCATGCAGGCGGGGAACTTCCGAACCCCGTATTCCCAGCGTTTTCCTAATCGATGTGAACGAAGGCCCGGGCCCAGTCGTGCGGCACCAGCGTATGGCCCTGCCCGGTGACGTCCTCCGCCAGGAAAACGTCGCCTGCGACGAAGGTCCGAGATGTGCCGTCGCCGACCCGGATCTCGGCGGAGCCGGACAGGGTGATGCAGTACTGCCGGCGCGGCGCGGTGTGAAAGTCGCCGAGATGGGTCGCCGGATCGTTCTTCAACACCAGGCCGGTGACCGGCAGGGTCTCGAAGAAATAGCCGCCTTCCGCACTCGTATCCAGATCCTCGAAATGGGACTGGCCGTCGTCCCCGGTGAACAATCGAACGAACTGCACGGTGAACCTCCTGTGTGCCCGAATGCGCGGCGCCGCCGCGTCCTTCTTTTTACGCCTACAGGGAGGGATAGATCAATCGGCGAGCAGCGCCACGGCGGATCGCCCCCTTCGGTGTGCTATACTCGCCGCCATCCGAAACGGGGAGACATCCATGCGACTCAAGGACAAGGTCACCATCATCACCGGGGGCGGACACGGACTCGGAAAGGCTTACGCCAAGCGGTTCGCCGAGGAGGGAGCCCAGGTCGTCATCGCGGACATCGACGGCGCGGCCGGCGAATCCGTGGCCGAAGAGCTGAATCAGGCAGGCCAGGCGGGGTGGGCCCGTTCCACCGACGTGACACGATACGACAGCATCGAGGGCCTCGTGGCAGAAACCCTTGAGCGCTTCGGCCATATCGACGTGCTGCTAAACAACGCGGCCATCTACGTGACCCAGAAGATGTGGATGGGCCTCGTGGAAGACTGCCCGCTGGACGAATGGGACCGGGTCCTGGAGGTGAACCTCAAGGGCGTGTTCATGTGCTGCCGCGCCGTCATTCCCGTCATGAAGCGGCAGAAGTCGGGGAAGATCATCAACATCGCCTCGGGCACCTTCCTCAACGGCACCAGCAACATGCCCCACTACACCAGCTCCAAGGGCGGCGTGGTGGCGCTGACCCGGGTCATGTCCCGACAACTCGGCGACTGGAACATCAACGTGAACTGCATGACGCCGGGTTCCACCATGAGCGAGGATGTGATCACCGACGAAATCCGCAAACGCCGCTCGGACAGCGCCGGCCGCCGGGCCTTCAAGCGCATCCAGGTGCCGGAGGACGTCACCGGCACCGCGCTTTTCCTCGCCAGCGCCGACAGCGACTTCATGACCGGCCAATTGCTGGTGGTGGAAGGCGGCGGGATCATCCACTAAGAGCCTGTATGGGCCGATGGTGCGACGCGGACGCGGGCGGGTTTGAAACCCGCCCCTACACCCAATTCGTCCCGTGGCGCAGGCTCCTAGACCGGTTGGTCGGATGAGCGAAGCGTAATCCGACTCGCCCCGGCAGACCCTAGCAGGCTGTGTCAAAACACCAACTTCGAGGTGCGAAAGGCCACTCCGTCATTCCCGCGAAAGCGGGAATCCAGGGGGTGGGGGGGGGGGGGGGGTGGGGGGTGGAGGGGTGCTACGGCGGCGTTTCCCCGCTCCACCCCCCCTGGATTCCCGCTTTCGCGGGAATGACGATTCGGGGGGTCTGTGCCTCGCTGGGGTGGGGTTTTGACACAGCCTGCTACCGGGCCTTCGAACTGGTGTCCCAGACCAGCTTGAGACTCCCGCAGGATTCGCCGATCTCCCCCCGGGCGCGCTCCGGCGGGTAGCCCAGGCAGTTGGAAACGTAGCGCAAGCCGTCGATGACCCGGTCGCGATTGCGGTGCTGGTGGCCGTAGACGTGGAGCGTCGAGCCCAAGGCCCGGATCTGGGCCTCCAGCCGGGTGCTGCCGGCGACCCGGCTGAAGTTGAAACGGATGGTGCGGCGGGGGGCCGCGAGCGGCGGGGAGCGGAACATCAGCTCCCTCCTCGGCAGGAAGTGGCTGAACGACAGCACCGGGGCGTCATACTCCCGTTCCAGGTGCGGTTCGTTCATGTCGAGGAAGTAGTCGGCCACGGACAGGTGCTCCGGCCATCGGGTCAGGACTTCATCGGCCCACATGGAGAGGCTCCGGTCGTCGCCTTCCCTGGGAACGAACAGGCTGTCGGCACCCTGCTCCGGCTTCACGTACCACGATAACAAGGGCACGACCCAGGCTCCGGGGTCGCCGGGGCCGGCGGCCACCCGGGCTGGAGTCGTGGCCACCCCGAGGCCGTCGCACAACCGCAGGATCCGCTCGAACTTGGCCACGGAATCGCCGGGCTGCCCGCGCCGGAGCCAGAGCTCGTGGTTTCCCGGAACGAAGAACACGTGGGCGAACTTCTCGCGGACCTCCCCGAGCACCCGCGCCAGCTTGGCGAGATCGTCCGTCACGTCTCCCGCCAGCAGCAACGTGTCACGCGCGTGGCTCTGGCCGGACAGCGCCTGTATCAGGGCCATGTTCTCGGCGTAGTCCGCGTGCACGTCGGATATGGCGAAAATGCGCATCAGTGCCGATCCCCGGTGCCCTGCAACATACCACCGGTTTCATAGCCAGGGCCATTTCAGGCTTGGTCACATCCTTGGCGCCTCCATGGTGGCCCACCTACGTCGACGCCACCGGCTCCTCCGACTCCCTCTCCCTCTGAGAGAGGGTTGGGGTGAGGGTGCCCCAATGAAGGCACCCCTTTGATGCGGCAGAAAATCGGAGCGGCCAGGGTCATTCGGGCTCCCTCACCCGGCCTTCGGCCACCCTCTCCCAGAGGGAGAGGGTTTTAGTTCGTCTATCCTGCTGCTTCCGTGTAGCCTCCCCCTGGCCGAGGTTAGCCGAAGGCGTCTCCCGGCACCGCACCGCGGCCCTGTGTCGGATTGCGCTGCGCTAATCCGACCTACCTGGGGCTGGAACCGTAGCGTGAAATGACCGTGGTTTCATAGCAGTTCCGTCTTGTGATCCGTAGATGCGTTGTATATGATCCGGTCCGTCGGGGAACGGCAGAAATCCCGGTTCCACCACGGGCAACGCCGCGCAATCGATTCCATGAGCGAGAAAAATTCCACTCACCGCCCGAGCGAACTGCTGGCCGCCTTGAAGCGAGCCGGCGTCAGCGTCGTGGTCTCGGTTCCCGATAGCTGGATCGGGGTCTTCATGGAGAAGGTCGAGGAGGACCCCGACATGACCCTCATCCGCGCCACCCATGAGGAAGAGGCCCTGTCCATCTCCTGCGGCGCGCGGCTGGGCGGGGCTCGCACGGTGCTGCTGATCCAGAACGTGGGGCTTCTGACCATGGGTGCGGGCATGGTGTGCCTGGCTCAGCGTTACCAGTTCCCGATACTCATCCTGGCCTCATACCGCGGGTCGGCCCGGGACCCGGTTTTCTATCACATCCCCAAGGGGCGGGCGACGGAGCCGGTGCTCCGGGCCTACGGACTTTCCTACGCCGTCGCCACACCCGAACTGCCCATCGGCGCGCAGGTGGAGCGGGCGGCGACCTTTGCCGAGGAGGGCTCGGCTCCCTTCGTGCTGTTGCTGGACGGCGAGGACATACGCTGGTGAGCGAGGCGAAACCGACACGCAAGGCATACTACCGCGTTCTCGCCGAATGCATTGCGGAGGAGACCCTGGTGGTGACGTCCCTCGGCAATGCCTCCTACGTGTGGTCCAACGTCTGCGACCGTCCGGAGAACTTCTACCTGGAAGACGCCATGGGGCTGGCTCTGCCCCTGGCCCTGGGCCTGGCCGTATCCCAGCCGGAAAGGCGGGTGGTGGCGGCGGAAGGCGACGGCGGCCTGATGATGCATCTGGGAGCCTTGATCACCGTCGGGTCGGTCGCGCCGCGGAACCTCACGGTTCTGTTGGTGAGCAACAACATCCACGCGGCGTCCGGCGGACAGCCGCTGACCAACGCGGAGCTGGACCTGGCGGACCTGGCGCGTTCCGCCGGCGTTCGGAGAACGGCGAGCGTCGGCTCCCTCGAAACCTTCCGGGCGCTCCTGCCGTCCGCCTTGGCGGAGGAAGGTCCCTCTATCCTGGTCCTGGCCACGGAGCCCGACGTGCCGCCGGTGAAGCCGGCTTTCCCCATGAACCCTCCGACCACCAAGCAACGTTTCATGGACGCGATCGGGGTGCCGCGCTACGTGCCGGCCATGTTCCGCACCTGAATTACCGGGTTCCCGGCCTGGTGTCCTTCCGGGTCACCGCAATGTTGACAGCCTTCGGGTAAAGGGGTCTAATCGGTCCGGGCCTACGAGGAAGCAGGCGAGTTCCTGGGACTTTTGAGTTGCGGCACTTTGCAGAGTGTCCAAACGGGAGGAGTGAAGATGAGACGAAACGGCTTGATCGGAGTATTCGTTGTAGCGGCACTGGCGGTGTTCTGGAGCGGAGCCGTGTCGGCACAGGTGAAGCTCAACATGGTGGGCTCCTGGCCTCCGGTGGTTTCTTCCGCGGCCGACGTCGGTATTCGCTACATGGAAGAGGTGAACCGGCGCGCCAACGGCAAGGTGGTTATCAACTTCAAGGGGGCGCGCGAAGTGGTGCCGACCTTCGACCAGCCCGAAGCGCTGGTGCGGGGCGTGTTCGACGTCTGGTATGGCGCCTTGAACTACTGGGCGGGCGTGGTCAAGCCCGGGTACATCACCGAGCTCTCGTCCATGGAGCCGACCGACGGGGGGCCCGGCCACCCGCTGCACGATTTCATGGTGAATATGTACGAGAAGAAGGGTGTCCGCTACCTGGGCGCCTTCTCGGGCGACCGGAACACCGGCAACCACTTCATGGCCACGCAGAAGAAGGTTTCAAGCCCGGCCGACCTGAAGGGCATGAAGGTCCGGGTGCCGCCGCTCACGCGCTTCTTCGTCAAGGCGATGGGCGCGGAGCCCGTAACCCTGCCGCCGTCGGAGATCTATCTCGCCCTGGAGAGGGGTACGGTGGAGGGCTTCACCTGGCCTTACTACGACGGGTTCACCAGTTTCGGGTGGCACAAGGTCACCAAGTACCTCATCGGCCATCCGCTGTATCGGGACGGCATCGGCATTGCGGTGAACCTGAAGAAGTGGAACAGCCTGCCCAAGGACGTGCAGCAGATCATGCTGGATTCGGTTGGCGTGATCCAGCAATGGTCCCGTGGGTGGATGTCCGCACATCAGGGCTTTCAGTTGGCCACCATGAAGAAGGCCGGCATGAAGGTCATCAAGTTCTCGGACGCCGAGGCGAAGAACTGGGCCAAGACCTCCAACGAGGCGCTGTGGGCGCATTTCAAGACCGCGATGAGCGCGGCCGACTACGCCCAGGCCAGGAAGCTGATGGGATACAACTAAGAACTCACAACCCTGCATGACGGCCGGCAAGAAAATCATCCGCATCTTCGATTCTGTCCTGGACGCCGGCGCGGCGCTTTCGGGCGCGCTGCTGGTGGCCGTCATGCTCCTGACCTCCATCAAGGTCTTCTTCCGGTACGGTCTCCGGGAGGGCCTGATGGGGGTTGACCAGATCAGCGGCACGCTGCTCCTCTATATCGCCTTCCTCGGCGCCGCCTGGGTGCTCCGGCGGGAAGAGCACGTTACCATCGACCTCCTGGTCACCCAGCTCGGACCCAGGAATCGCCGCTGGCTGACTTGCACCAACTCTGTCCTCGGCGCGTTGATCTGTCTGGTGGTGGCCTTCTACGGAACCGTGGAGGCCGTCACCTCCTGGCAGAGGGGTATCCTCATTCCCGCCGAGATCGAGATCCCCAGGGTCATCAATCTGGGCGTCATCCCGTTGGGCGCCTTCCTTCTTTCTCTCCAGTTCATGAGGCGGGCCCGGCGCGCCCTCGATAACGGCGCGTCCGACACCGCCGGCACCGGCCCGTGAGGTAAACGCCCGTGGAGTGGTGGGCCTACATGCTCTTCTTCTTCGGCGGCCTGACGGCGCTGTTGCTGACCGGACTGCCGGTGGCCTTCGCCTTCACGCTGGTGAACCTGATCGGCGTCTACGTGTTCTGGGGCGGGACCATCGGCCTGCAGCAGCTTATCCTCAGCATCGACAGCTCCATCTCCACCTTCGTGCTCGTGCCCGTGCCCATGTTCATTCTCATGGGCACGGTCATGTTCCATTCCGGCGTGGCCTACAAGATGATCGACGTCCTGGACGAGTGGCTGGGACGCATCGCCGGCAGGCTGTCTCTGCTCGCGGTGGGCGCCGGCGCGCTCTTCGCCACACTGACCGGCGTGGCCATGGGCAGCGTGGCCATGCTGGGCTCCACCCTGGTTCCGGACATGGAGAAGCGCGGTTACAGCAAGTCCATGTCGTTCGGGCCCATACTGGCCAGCGGCAGCCTGGCCATCATGATCCCGCCCACCGCCCTGGGCGTCATCCTGGCGAGCCTGGGCAAGATCTCGGTGGGCAGGCTGCTGGTGGGCATCATCATTCCGGGCCTTATGCTCGCCGGCGTCTACGCCGCCTACATCGTTATCCGGTGCACCCTTCAGCCCTCCCTGGCGCCGGCCTATGACGTGTCCCCTACCCCCCTGGGACGGCGCATCGCGGACACCTTCCGGTACGTGGTGCCACTGATATCCGTCATCGTCATCGTCATCGGGACGATCTTCTTCGGAGTGGCCACCCCCACGGAGGCCGCGGCCGTGGGCGCGCTGTTCTGCTTCCTGCTGGCCATGGCCTACGGCAAGCTGACCTGGAAGGTGACCAAGGAAGCCGTGGGCGCCGCCACATCCATCGCGGTGATGGTCTTGATCATCCTCACCGGCTCCGCGGCTTTCAGTCAGGTCCTGGCCTTCACCGGGGTCACCTCCGGCATCACCCATCTCGTGACGGATCTGCCGGTACACCCCATGGTCATCCTCATACTGATGCAGGTGGTCCTGGTGTTCCTCGGAATGTTCATCGAGCAGACCTCCATCGTGCTGGTGACCATCCCCATCTACATGCCCATCGTCAACGCCCTGGGATGGGACCCGGTATGGTTCGGCGCCATCATGCTCCTTAACCTGGAGCTGGCTACCATCTCGCCCCCCTTCGGGCTGTCGCTGTTCGTCATGAAAGGGATTGCATCGCCCGGCACCACCATGGGCGACATCTACCGGGCGGCCCTTCCCTTCGTCGGGCTGAACCTCGTGGTGATGGCCCTCATGATCCTCTTCCCCGCGCTCGTGCTGTGGCTGCCGAGCCTGATGAACTGATCCCTCGGTCGTCCGACTATCGTCCCCTCCTCCCTCCCCACAGCGCTAAAGTTTTTGCCTCTTCCGGCGATCTTCTTATACAGGCGCCGGGAACATCATGGACCCGGCATGATCAAACGTTCTGCGCAAAGGAGGTACAACGATGCGCGAGGTATCAAGAGCAGGTTGGCGATGGCTGTGGACCATCACAGTATTGGCGATGTTCCTGTGCGCGGGCTATCCCGCGTGGGGGCAGAGTGTCTTCATCAACGAGATCCACTACGACAACCTCGGCACGGACGCGGAGGAGGTCCTCGAGGTCGCCGGGCCGGCCGGCACCCACATGAAGGGATGGAGCCTGGTACTCTACAACGGCAAGAACGGCATGCCGTACCGGACCATTCCCCTGGAGGGTTCCATTCCGGACCAGCAGAGCGGTTTCGGCACAGTGTCGTTCTCCATCAATCGCATCCAGAACGGCGCGCCGGACGGCATTGCACTGGTCAACCCGGAGAACGAGGTGATTCACTTCATGAGCTACGAGGGGGGTTTTACCGCTGCTTCGGGACCTGCCGGGGGTCTTGCGGCCACCGACATCGGCGTGCGGGAATCGAACAGCACGCAGGCCGGTCATTCGCTCCAACTCAGGGGGTCCGGTAGTTCCCTGGCCGACTTCGCCTGGCATGGACCGGGCCAGGGCACCCCCGGCCTGGTGAACGCCGAGCAGACCTTCGTGGGCTCGCCCGGGGAAACCACCGGCGGCGGACAGAACCCTTCCGGACCCGTGGAGGTGGTGAAGGAGAGCCGCTGAACTCGGAGTTTGACCTGTCATTCCCGGAGACATGGGCTTCCCGCTCCCGGGCGGGAAGCCCCCTTCACTGCGGGTTCATCAGGATCGGCGCTTCCCGCCCACGGGCGGGAAGCGCGCTTTCTTCATGGGCTCGGCCACGCGGCCCGTTCCAACCGTTGACGCACCGCCGTCCTTATATTAACGTTGTTCCGACGACGTTTCGTCGGAAAAGCACGCTCGAAAGGAACGGGGTCCATGGCAAAATTTCGCATACAGCCGCACGGCAGGCTTCAGGAATGGGTGGCGGACGAACTGGGTTATTTCAAGGACGAGGGCCTGGACTACGAGTTCATACACGGGCTGGTCTCCGAACAGACCGTGAAACCTGAGGCATCGGAACCCGAGGCCATCCAAGAAATTCGTCACGGCGCCCTGGAGGACATCCAGGACGGACGCTCCTGCGAGGTCAGCTCGGCCTGCCACTGGATGGTCAACGTGGCGGCCACCGGGAAACACGGCCGCATGTGGGGACACGCCTACTCGGTGACCCCTTCGGGCATCTACGTGCCGCCGGAGTCCCCCATCCGCAAGCCCAGCGAGCTCGCCAACGTCGAGATCGCCGTGGGGTATCATTCGGGGAGTCATTTCTCGGCGCTGCAGGCGCTGGAGCCGATCCTTGACTCTTCCGACGTCAAGCTGCAGTTCGCCGGCCGGCCGTTGGACCGCCTCGCACGGTTGCTGGAACGCCAGGTCCCCGCCGGCAACGTCTTCGGCGCGCCCATGTACGTGTTGGAGCAGCAGGGTTTCCGGAAGATCGTCGATACCACCTTCATGATCGGCTTCCTGCTCGAGCCGGATACCGACGAAGAGGACACGAAGAAGTACTTCAACGCGCTGCAGCGCGCGCAACGCGCCATCGACATGGAACCGGAGCGCTACCGGCACTATCTGCTGAAGGAGCTACCCGAACGTTACCACGACCTGGTGGCGGTCGACGGCATGGGCGTGGGCGAACGCATGGTGTTCGAGCCCTATACCCGGGAAGTGTACGAGAAGACCCACCGCTGGATCGCATCCCGGAACCTCTTTGGCGCCGACACGCCCCTCGATGAACCCTACGAGTCGGCGGTGGCGTTGTAGCGAGAGTAGGTCGAATACCTACCGCACATAATGTCGAATAGGCGAGGGTGTGGAAGAAACCGTTGAACAATATTCGAAACGATGCCGCGCGAGCCATAAAGAGCGTAGGCAGTCCACTTCACTTTTTTGCCCTGGCCGCTATCTTGTTGGCCGCCATAATCATCGTAGGATTGGTTTGGGAATCCGCATTGCCACCGGACGTAACCGTGAAGATCATATACGTTGCGTTCGTCGTGCTGGTGATTCTCATAGCCCTCATAGCTTTCTTGATAGTGTTTGTCCCAAAAAAGCTTGTTTTTGATCAGCAAACTCACCTAACCGTCCTGCGGGAGAGACTTGGCGACAGCGAGTTGCCGACAGCATATCAACCCAAGAAGTCATCGAAGGTGACCGCGACGAGGACGAGCGCGAACAAGGAGGATGCGTAATGATTCTCTTGATTTCGTATGACCTCAGCGACCCGGGACAGGACTACAGCGGACTCTATGAAGAAATAAAGAAGGCCGGTACTTGGTGGCACCACTTGGATTCAACTTGGGTTATCAGTACGAAAGCCAGTCCGGACAAGTGGCAGGAACGTCTCCGTAGACACATTGACGAAAATGACAGTCTTTTGGTCATAGAAGTGACCAACAACTATCAAGGTTGGCTGCCAGAACGAGCGTGGAAGTGGTTGAACAAGAGGAATTGGCAGACAGAAACGCTGATTGCAGACGGCGATTAGGTACCTCCAGGGATTGAACCCGATTTGCTACCGGATTGCTCATGACCACCTGACGAGAAGGAGACCCCACAACCCCCTCGGTTGATCTCCGGGATTCCTCGCGGCTAGTGTAAACCGTCGCTGTCCGTTACTCATTAGTGGTGAACCCGTAGAACGTCTGCGGGTTCTGTCCCAGAATCTGCTGCTTGTCCGCGTCGCTGAGATCCTCTCTCTCGGTGAAGGTGGCGACGCTGTTGGGCCAGTTCGTGTCCCAGTGGGGGTAGTCCGATGCGTAGAGCAGCTTGTCCGACCCCACACGCTCCATCACGTACGGCAGCGTGGTCTCCTCCAGCTCGAAGGCGTAGTAGAAGGCGCCGCTCTTCATGTACTCGCTGGGCTTCGCCTTCAGGAGCGGCGCTTCGCGGGCGCCGCGGATCTCGAACTCTTCGTCCATACGGTCCATCAGGAACGGCACCCAGCCACAGGAGGCCTCCATGGCCGCGATCCGGAGCTTGGGGAAGGTCTCCGGCACGCCCGCGAAGATGAGTCCGGTGAGGGCAGCCATGCACTCGAACGGGAACGCCAACGTGTGGACCGCGATGAACTTGCCGAACCGGTCGTGCATGCGTTCGGACGCCCGGATGCCGCCGTGAATGGCGAGCCCGACTCCCAGCCGCTCGACCTCCTCGTAGAACGGCCAAAACCGGCGGTTGCCGATATCCTGATCCAGGACATTGGTGGGTAGCATCACGCCCATGTGACCCAGTTCCTCCACCGCGCGGCGCGCCTCCTTGACCGCCGCGTCCACGTCCTGCAGGGCCACCAGGGCCACCGGCTTGAGGCGGGCCGGATCCGTGGCACAGAAATTGGTGAGCCAGTCGTTGTAGGCCCGGGCGATATCCACCGCCAAGTCCACCTCCCGCAAGGCGCTCAGCGGTATGCCACGGGTGCTGAAGACCGCCTGGACGTCGATGCCGTCGGCGTCCATGTCCGCCAACTGGACCTTCGGGTCCTCGTTGTCCTTGCCCAGGGTGCCGCCGAAGCTTCGGTCCCAGGCGTCCCGGCTCCACAGTGAGCGCCCGCGGTTCTCCGGCCTCAGGTACCGCTGCAGCATGTCCTGTGACTCCGTCACGTGGCCGTCGGAGTCGATCACGAAGTAGCTGTCCATGTTTCCGCTCCTTTGTCGGTGGTTTGGGTGTGTGCGAGACAAGATGCTATTGGAGCCCCCCGCTCAATGCAATCCGGAGATTTCTCTCTTGCAACCCGTCGGCCCGACGCAGTAGATTGATGTTCTCGCCATGTCCCGCGGCCGGCGGGACGGGCGAAGACCCCGGGCCCTTTGGAGGATACCATGGCCATCAACGCCGATCTGGCCGCCGTCTCGGATACCGATTACACCCTCATCGACTCGGACGCCCACGTAGTAGAGACGGAACGGACGTGGGAGTTCATGGATGCGGAGGACGAGAAGTACCGCCCGGTATTGGCGCCGCATCCCACGGACCCACACACACAGTGGTGGATCATCAACGGACAGGCACGGGGCCTCCGGTTCGTCACCCTCACCGAGGAAGAGATGGCCGAGCGGTCGCGCGAGCAGGGGCGGGACCTCGTAACCCCCATCGGCTCCCGGGAGGACGACGTCGAGCGCCGTCTCCGGCACATGGACCGTTTGGGCATCGACACCCAGGTGGTGTTCCACACCCTGTGGACGGTGCCCACCACCGACCGCCCCGAGGTGGAACTGGCGCTGTGCAAGAGCTGGAACCGCTGGGTTGCCGATATGTGGGAACGGGGGCAGGGGCGTCTCCGGTGGTGCACGGTGCTGCCGTTGATGAGCATGGACGAGTCCCTGGAGCTGCTCAACTGGGCTCGTGAGCATGGCGCCGTGGGAGTCGCCATCCCGCCCATCCTGGGGCGGAGGCTTCCCATCGACCCCTATTTCCACCCGCTCTACGCCGAGGCCCAGCGCCTCGACATGGTCATCGCCACCCATATCGGCAACGGCAATCAGGACATCGTCGATCTCACCCGGCCGGCGTACGATCCCAACGCCTTCGGCCTCATGCGATTTCGCCTCATGACCGCGGGCTCGTGCGAGGGCCTGATCGAGAGCCGGCTGCCGCTCAAGTTTCCCGACCTGCGCTGGGGCTTCATCGAAGCCGGCTCCATGTGGCTCCCCTGGATGCTCCACGAAGCCAAGCGGCGCAGCGCACAGCGCGGCCATCCCCTGCCCGACGACGTGCTGAAGGAGTTCAACATCTTCGTTACCTGCCAGAACGACGACGAACTCGCCTACACCTACCGGTGCGGCCCCGACAACATCGTCATCGGCAGCGACTACGGCCACTACGACGGCTCCAGCCAGATGGACGCGCTGCTTGTGATGCGGCAGCGCACGGACATCGACGAGGAGTCGAAGCGCAAGATCCTCAGCGACAATCCCAAGCGGCTTTGGCGGTTGTAGACTAGCCACGAACCCTGCCGCCCACAACACGATCCGGAGGTTTGCCATGAAGCACCGATTCGCTCTCATAATAGTCACCCTCGTTGCCTGCATTGCCTTGTCCGCGCCCCTGTCCGCCGCGCAAGAGACTTTTCCCTCCAGGGATATCAACCTGGTGGTGACCTACTCTCCCGGCGGGGGTTTCGACACCATCGCCCGGGCCATCGCCAGGAGCATGACGAAGGGCATGCCCAAGGGCCTGTACGTCATCGTCAAGAACATCACCGGGGCGGCAGGAGTGCGGGGAACCACCGCCCTGTACAGGGCCAAGCCGGACGGCCACACTATCGGCCACCTGGACGTGCAGGGACTGATCGGGCACCAAGTGCTCCGGGGCAACGTCGGCTTTGACATGGGCAAGATGACGTGGTTGGCCCGGGTCGGCTTCGAGCCCGTGGGCCTCATGGTTAACGCCAAGTCCCGTTACCATACCCTCGACGACCTCAGGAAGGCCAAAACGCTGAAATGGGGTGTGTTCGCCATCGGCGGCCCAATCTGGCAACAGAGCTTCGTGACCGCCAAGGCCCTGGGCATTCCCTTCAGCGGCGTGGTCTCGGGATACGGGGGCAACACCGAGACCATCCCCGCCCTGCTTCGCGGCGACTTCGACGTCATCGCCACGGTTCCCGTGTCGCCGGCCGTCCTCCCCCTGCTCAGGTCCAAGGAGCTCAGGGTCCCCGTCGTTCTGGGGACAACGAGGTACGACGCATTGCCCGACGTGCCCACTGCCCAGGAGGCCGCCGGCACGGATTTTCTGATCGGCGTCATACGCGCCATCGCAGCGCCGCCGGGCGTGCCGGCGGACCGGGTCAAGGTCCTGGAGCGGCTGCTGGTGAACGCCATGGCCGATGTGGACTACCAGAACTTCGTGAAGGGGTCCGGACAGCCGTTGGTGCCGGGCAATGCCGCGGAGACCAAGGAGCTCGTGGCCCTCGCCCAAGGCACCGTGGAGAAGTACAGCAAGGCCATGGCCAAGGCCTTGGGGCGTTAGTGGTCTGTCCCGACAAACTCGACATTAGGAGCCTGTCCGAATAGTCGAATTGCAGCGAGGGTAGGGGCGACCGGCCGGTGGCCCCTACAGGGGTCCACCATCGGCGTAGCCCCTTGGCTCAAAACCGCGTCGTTTCGATCTCCAGCCCGAGGCGGTGCTTGCCGGCCAGTTCGTAGTTGATTGGGCGTGCCTGCTGATGTTGGCTGACGACGTGTAAGTCCTGGAAGTGGCGCTGTATGAGGTTGCCTTCGTAGACCGCCGTGGTGCCGGCGGCGTTGTACAGGGTTTCCACCGCGTGAACCGCGAGTCGAATACAGTGGGTCGCGGCCAGGCGCAGGGCCAGCCGCCGCTCCAGGGTGACGGGACCGTCAGACACGGCGTCGGCCCAGAGACCGCGCACCGCCTCCCGCAAATAGGCCCGGCCGGATTCGATGGCGGCCAGCGTCTGCCCCACGATTGCCTGAACCGCCGGCTGATCCCGCAGCATCGCCTGCATGGCGTGGGGCGTCTTGGCCCCCGCCAGCTCAAGGAACGCGTCCAGGCATGCCTGGGCCACCCCCAACGTCAGCGCACCGTCGCCCGAGGCGAACTGCAGCACGAGTGAGATCCGATACAGCGGCCCGGGTTCCAACACCGGACTGCCGAGATGGCGCACGGTGCGCTCGGCCGGCACGAAGGCACCGTCCACGACGAAGTCGTTCGTTCCGGTGCCGCGCATGCCGCGAACCTTCCAGGTATCCAGCACCTCCACCTCGGACGCCGGCACGAACAGAAACTTCTGCACACGCTCGCCGTCCTCCGTAAACCACGCCCGGGCGGCGAACCAGGACGCGTGCCGGGAACCCGAACTGAAGCGGTGGCGGCCGGTGACCCGGTACCCGCCCGGCTCCGGCACCACCTCGGCCGTGGGCATGGAGGTGTTGGCCACGACGCAATGCGGTGTGTCGGTCCAGATCGTCCGGGCCACCTCACGGGGCATGCGCGCCCCGTAGGTGGCGAAGATCGAGCACTGGTTGACGATCCACGCGGTGCTGGCATCGGCCTTGCCCAACTCCTCCAGCACCTCGACGTAGGCCGGCAGATCGATCTCGACGCCTCCCAGGGACCGCGGCAACCCGAGCTTGAACAGGCCGGCGTCCGCCATTTCCTCGAACAGCGGCCGCGGCAACTCGCGGTCCGCCTCGATCTGATCGGCGCAGGATCGGATCCTGGGAGCCAATGCCTTGGCGGCCTCCAGCATGGGATGGTTCATAGTCGTCATCAGATTCCGTAGAGTGCCTTGGGGTTGTGGTCCAATATCTTCTCCGTCGTGACCGACGTCAAACGCGGATCGTCGTTCAGCCGTCCCAGGGCCATGAGCTCGGTGGCGCTGTCGGCATGTCCGTAGTCCGAGCCCACCACCAAGTTGTCGTCGCCGGCATTGTCGATGACATAGGGCAGGTCGTCGTTGTTCTCCACGCCCACGTAGATGCGGCTGTCGCTCAGCAGGGTGGCGCCGGTAAACTCCCGGCCCTCCATGCGGAAGCGCTTGGTCAGGTCGCGATAGACGTACGGCAACCACTGGGCGCTGACTTCGAGAAAGGCCAGCTTGAGCCCCGGGAACCGCTGGGGAATCCCCGCCAGAACCACGGAATGAAACGCCCCGACGATGACGAGCTTGAACTTGGAGAAGCCCACGGGTTCGTAGCGGTAGAGCTCGAACAGCGAGAAAGTGCCGCTGGCCGAGTGCACGCACAAGGGGATGTCGAGTCGGGCCGCCTCGTCATACAGCGGGTAGAAATAGGGATCGGTGAGCAGCCGGTCCCCCTCCGTGCCGCGGATGAAGATGCCGCAAGCGCCGTTCTGCTTGGCGTACCTGACTTCGTTCAGGGCCTCCTCCATGTTCAACAACGGCAGGACGGCCGTCCAGCGCAGCCGGCCCCCGGCCTCCTTGCAAACCGCCGCCAGCCAGCGATTGTAGCCGCGGCATAGCGCCACCTCCACCTCGGCCCGGGCAGTGACCGGCATGAGGAAGATCGTCGGATAGAGCACCTGGACGTCCACGCCCAACTCGTCCATGTGCTTGAGCCGCACGGCTACGTCCCGCAACTCACGGGATGCCGGCGGCGTATCCCGGGCCACGTTCACGGAGCGGATGTGCACCCGCTCGTCGACGAGCCAGTACTCGTCCGGCGAGCTCTCCTGTGAGGGAGCCACCATCCTGGGCATGAATTTGCGATCCGCCCCCTCCATGTACTCCCAGGTCTCCTCGGTCTCGATGACGTGTGCGTCCGCATCAATTCTCATGACGCCGCTCCTGTCGTTCCATCCGCGTCCGGTGCCGACAGGGTCCGCCCACCTCTCGACCCGTCCGCGGCCCGTCGGTTCACTGTTTCGCGGGTTCAACTTAGCATGAGCCGAGGCAGAGTGAGCACCAGGGCGGGAAAGACGATCATGACCGCCAGATTCAACATATCGAGCAACACGAAGGGAAAGCAACTCTTGTAGATCTCCAGCATGGAAGCATCCGGAACGACGCCCTTGAGAACGAACAACTGGAGGCCGAAGGGCGGCGTGGTGTTGGCCACTTCCATGTTCAGGAGCATCAGGATCCCGAACCAGATGGGATCGAACCCGAGCTGCGCGGCCAGCGGGAAGTAGATGGGCACGGTGATCATCATGATGGAGATCTGGTCGACGAACATGCCCAGCACCAGGACGATCACCATCATGAGCACGAGGATCACCACCGGGGCCGCGTCGAGTCCCGCCACCATTTCCACCAAGCCCCGGCTGGCTCCGGTGAAGGCCAGCACCTGGCTGAAGGCATTGGAAGCGAGAATGATCATGAGCACGACGACGGACACGCGCACGGTGCTCATCACCGACTCCACCACCACCCTCACCGTCAGGCTGCGGTACATGGCCGCCACCATGGCCGTGCCCAGCGCGCCCAGGGCCGCCGCCTCCGTGGGCGTCGCCACCCCGAGGAAGATGACCCCCAGGACCATGAAGACGATGAGGCTCAAAGGCGCCAGGTGAAGCAGGCCGATGAGCTTCTCGCGGATCGACACCCGCGCGACGTCATAGGGGGGCGCCGACTCGGGGCGCAACTTGGCCCGGACGATGATGTACACGGCGTAGAGCGCCGCCATGAAAAGACCGGGGCCGATGCCGGCGATCAGGAGCTTGGCGATGGAGATCTCGGCAAGACTGCCCAGCAGCACGCCCATGGCCGAGGGCGGGACGATGGCGGCCAGACCGCCGGCCGCCGATATGGGCCCCACCGACATGAGATAGCTGTAACCCCGGCGCCGCATCTCCGGTACCAGCGCCGTTCCCAGCATGGCGGTGGTGGCCATGCTCGAGCCGCTGAGGGTGGAGAACAGAGTGCCGCCGCTCACCGCCAGCAGGCTCAGCCGCCCGGGTATGCCGCCGATCCACTTGTCCAGGGCATCGAGGGTGCGCACCGCAAGTCCCGAGCGGAACATGATCTCGCCCATGAGGATGAACAGCAGCACCGGGGCCAGCACGAAGCTCGACAGCGTGGCGAAGGCACTGGTCACCATGAGCCGCAGGGCCGGCGCGCCCCCCATGAAAAAGTAGAGCCCGCCGATGTTGATCAAGATGAACGCGAACGCCACCGGCGTGCCGGCCACGAACAGGATCATCAGCACGCCGAGCATCAAGGCCAGGACTTCGTACCACTCCATCGCGTCCTCAAAGGGAGTCTTGGCCGATGGGGGCTGATTCATCCGGAATCGGGTCGCCCCGGCTCAACACCCCGAAGTTGTTCCATGCCTGACGCAGGAACTCGATGACCAGCATGAGGCTGCCGACGCCGATGGGAAGGATGAGCGGCCAACGGTACACGCGCCACGCCTTCAACTCGGCATGGCCGCCCAGATAGGACTCCCAGGTCTCCCAGGCGCCTTCCCACGCCATCACCACCGCGCCCGCCGCCGCGATCAACGACACCAGGATGCCCACCGTCAGGCGCAGCCTGGGCCGGAGTCTCTCGACCACCAGCTCCACGCGCGTGTGCGCGTGGTCGCGCAGCACCCAGGGGGTCCCCAGAAAGGTGATATAGACGAGAGAGTATTCCGTGAAATCCACGGCCCAGATGGTAGGGCTGTTGAAGAAGTAACGCGCCACCACCTCGTAGAGCACGGCAAGGGTCACCGCCACCACCAGGAGCCCCGCCAGATAGGCGAGGCCGTTCAACAGCGAGTCCCAGACTCGCTCCAGAGTCTGCCCAAGTCGCAACATGACAAGCTTTGACTACGCCCTGCCTGGGCCATCCGCGGCGCGCGCGGACCGCCCGGCAGGTCGTTTAGTGCGTGGCGTGAGGCCTCTCGCCGTGAAGAAGCGTCTCATCTCTTTTCGAAAGGTCGCGCCATCTCCCGGATCTGCTTGCCGTATTGCGGCGAGACCGGCACGAACTTCTTCCATGCGGACTCGTAGGCGATCTGGCGAAGGCGTTTGGCCTCGTCCGGGGAAAGCTCGATGATCTGCATGCCGTGCTTCGACACCAGCGTCTTGTGCTCCGCGTCGATGAACTTGTCGAAATGCCCCGGCCCCCATTTTTCCGTCTCGATGGCGGCTTCGGTGAGCAGTTTTTGCTGCTCCGGGGTCAGCTTGTTCCAGGTCTTCAGGTTGAAGTACAACCAGATGCGCACGGTCCAGAAAAAGGGTTTCAGGAGGCAGCAGATCTGCTCGTAGAACTTGGCGCCCAAGGTCCCGATGACCGGCGAGAAGTACCCTTCCACGACCCCCCGCTCAAGGGCGGCGTAGAGATCGGAGTACGGCATCCGGATCATCGAAGCCCCCAGAGACTCGGCGATGGGCAGATAGGTCGGAGTACCGCGAAGCTTCATGCCCTTGAACTCGGCAAGTTTCCGCACCGGCTTCTTCGTGTAGATCGTGTAGCTCACCAGACCCGACGGCAGCCCCAGAAGCTTGACCCCGGTCCTTTCCTGCTGGATCTTGTCGAAGAAGTCGATGACGCCCCCCTTGCGTAGCTCGCTCACGGGACCTTCGAAATAGTCGAGGTAGACCCCTTCGGCCATCTTGTCGGTGAAGTAGGCGCCGGTGCTGCTCAGCACGTCCAGCGTGCCGCGCTGCACCAGACTTAGCATCTCGAAAGCCGGGGCGATTTCGGGACCGCCCTTCCATCGCACCTCGATCTTGCCGCCGGACATCTTCTCGACCCGGCGCTTGAACTCCCAGAAGCCGTCATTGAATACGTAGTCCTTCTTCCACGCCGTGGCGCCATTGAGCATCAGGTCCGCGGCGGGAGCCAGGGTCGCGGAGAATAGACCCAGAGTGAAGAGAACAACAATACAGCGAAGTGCCGCTTTCATGAGCTGCTCCTCCCTTGCGCCGGTTACCGGTCTTCCAGACCCCGCGCCAATTCCCGGATCTTCTTGCCGTACTCGGGCGAGTTAGGCAGGTACTTCTTCCAGGAGGACTCGTAGGCCATCTTGTGAAAACGCTTGGCCTCGTCGCCCTTGAGGTCGATGACCTTCATGCCGTGCTCGTTGACCAGCGTGTCGAGTTCCTTTTTGATGACGTCATTGAAGAACCCCTCAGTCCAGTTCTCCGTGGCGACCATGGAGTCCGTCAGGACCTTCTGCTGCTCAGGCGTGAGCTTGTTCCAGGTGTCCATGTTGACGTACAGCCAAGTGCGCACGGTCCAGAAAAAAGGCTTCAACATGCAGCAGATCTGCTCGTAGAGCTTGTTGGCGAGGGTGCCGACGACGGGGGAGAAGTAACCGTCCACCACGCCGCGTTCGAGGGCATTGTAGACCTCCGGGTAAGGCACCTGGATCATGGTGGCGCCCAAGGCCTCGCCCAACGGCAGATAGGTCGGCGTGCTGCGCATCTTCATGCCCTTGAACCCGGCCATGCTGGTCACCGGCTTCTTGGTGAAGATCGCAAAACCCACGGGTCCCGAGGTCAGCCCCAGAAGCTTGACTCCGACCCGCTTCTCCGTCACGTCCGCAAAGAACTTGGTGACGCCCGCCTTCCGCAGCTCGGCGGTGGTGCCGTCGAAGTATTCGAGGAAGACCCCTTCCGGTATCTTGGCGGAGTCGTAGGCGCCGGCGCCGTTCAGCACGTCCAGCACGCCGCGCTGCACCAGACCCAGTATCTCGAAGGGTGAGGCGATCTCGGGACCCCCCTTCCAATCCACCTTCATCTTACCGCCGGACCTCTTCACTACCTGACGCTGAAACTCCCAGAAGCCGCTGTTGGAGAGATTGTTTTGTTTCCATGCGGTGGCGCCCTTGAGCACCAGCTCGGGCTCGGCGGCCGGAGTGACGCTCGCGGTGAAGAGTCCCAGGGTGAGAAATACAACGATACAGCCAAGTGCCCTTCTCATGGATTCATCCTCCCTTGTATCCGTTGGTCGGTCTCAATGTTGGTAGCGCTCAACGGCTTTCCAGATCCCGCGCCAACTCCCGTATCTTCTTGCCGTGGTCAGGCGAGGCCGGGACGTATTTGTTCCAGGCCGACTCGTACGCCATCTTGAGGAAGCGCTTGGCCTCGTCCCCCTTGAACTCGATGACCTTCATACCGTGATCCTTCACCAGCGTATCGATTTCCTTGCCGATGATCCCCGCGTAGTGAGCCTGCGCCCATTCTTCCGTCGCGACGATGGCGTCCGTCAGGACTTTCTGCTGCTCCGGGGTCAGCTTGTTCCAGGTCTTCATGCCGATGTAAAGCCAGGTACGCACGGTCCAGAAGTGGGGCGCGACCATGCAGCAGACCTGCTCGTAGAGCTTCGTCTGGAGGGTTCCGATGGCCGGAGAGAAATATCCCTCCACCACGCCGCGTTCGAGCGCGGGGTACAGGTCCGCCCACGGTATCCGGATCATCGAGGCGCCCAGAGCTTGCCCCATGGGCAGATAGGTGGGCGTGCTGCGCATCTTCAGGCCCTTGAAGTCGGCAATGCCCTTCACCGGTTTCTTGGTGAAGATGGCGATACCGACCGGACCCGAGGTCATTCCCAGGAGCTTGACGGCGGTCTTCTTCTGGCTGAGATCATCGAAGAACTTGGTGATGCCGGCATTCCGCATGACCGCCGGGGTGCCGATGAAGTATTCCGGGAAGACGCCTTCCATGTACTTGTCCGTATAGTAAGCGGCGGAGCTGCCCAGGACATCCACGACGCCCCGTTGCACCAGACTCAACATTTCGAAGGCCGGCGCGATCTCGGGGCCGCCCTTCCAGTCCACCTTGATCTTGCCGCCGGACAACTTCTCGACTTGGCGCGTAAACTCCCAGTAACCGTCGTTGAAGACGTAGTCTTTCTTCCAGGCAGTGGCGCCCTTGAGCACAAGGTCGGCGGCCGGGGCCAGGGTTGCGGCAAAAAGACCCAGGGTAAGGAACACAACGATACAGCGAAGCGACGCTTTCATGGATCGGGACCTCCCTTCCATCGGTTCAACGAGTCCTTGGTTCGGATGCCGGCCAGACTAGTACCCTTGCCGGAAGGCTGTCAAGGACTAATTGGCCCGCACATGAAACGAGCCTGGAGCCCGCAATGGCATCGATGAAATCCGTCCCCGCGGTGACGAAACGCCTCGAATTTGCCCATGACGGCGTTTCAGGGTATCGGTAGGGCGAGCGAGTTCGTGACATCAACCATGGCCGAACAACCGAACGGGAGTAGTCCAATGGGGGAAGTCGAAGAGAAGATAGGCGCGGACTATCTACGGCTCCTGGCGGCCAACCAACGCCTTTCCGTCATGAATAGCGAAGTGAAGAAGATGACCGGCAACCTCAACATGGCCATCAGCCTGTTGAACGGAGAAGAGACCGGGCACTACGCCTACCGTGTCCACAATCGCCCCCATAGTAGCGTTTCACACAGACAATTGACGTTGCCGACCGTCGAAGAGCTGAGCAAGATCGTCGAGTATCGAAAGCAGGCCAAGGACGAGGTCGATGCCCTCAACAAACAGTTCAAGGAGCTCGAGGCGAGGGCTCTAGTGTGGTGTCTCACAAATACGGTTACGCAGATGCGAGGGCATTTTGGTCGTCGGCAAGGCGCGATGACTTGTAGGGGCGACCGGCGGTCGCCCCCCAGTGGCGGGCACCACGCGAGGAAGAGCAACGCAGCCGACGGCCAAAAGGACCCGCAGATTCGTAACCGTATTTGTGAGACACCACATTGTGAGACACCACACTATGGCCTACCAAGGGATGAGGGGGAGTGGCCAGGGACAGAATCGAACTGCCGACACGAGGATTTTCAGTCCTCTGCTCTACCGACTGAGCTACCTGGCCAGGAGTGAAAAATATGGCCCAAATTACCGGGCGCGTCAACACAGGCCGTGTGTGAGAGCGTCGTTTCGGAGGTTTACCCGTGACACTGCTGCTGAGCAATGAAGAAATCGATGGCATTCTGACCATGGAGATGACGCTGGAATGCGTGGAGCGTTCGCAACGGTCGCTGGAGGCCCAGGAAGCGGTCAACAGCCCGCGGGTGGACACGCTGGCGCCCACGACGGTCGGCGAGACCAAGGGAGTCTACAGCCTCAAGGCCATGAGCGGGCTGTGGCCGGACGAGGGGATGGCCGCGTTGCGGATCAACAGCGATGTCCTGGTCTGGCCGGAGGTCATGGGCAACGTCCGGCGCGACCGGCTGGCCTCGGCCGACGGCCGCTGGAACGGGCTGATGCTGCTCTTCAGCATGGAGACCGGCGCGCCGGTGATGATCTGCCCGGACGGGTACATCTCGCGCATGCGGGTGGGCGCGGCCAACGGACTGGCGGCCCGCTACCTGGCCCGGGAGGACGCCAGCGTCATGGCGCTGCTGGGGACCGGATGGCAGGCGGGCGGACAGTTGATGGCCCACTGCGCGGTGCGGCCCCTCACCGACGTCAAGGTGTTCAGCACCAATCCCGCGAACCGCGAACGCTTCTGCCGGGAGCTGGCGCCGCGGGTCCAGGCCCGTCTCACGCCGGTGGAGTCCGCGGACGAGGCGGTGGAGGGGGCGGACCTGGTGGTGACCGGGACCAACTCCATGGAACCGGTGCACCAGCGCAAGTGGCTGCGGCCCGGCGTCCACTACAGCGCCGTCAAGGTGCAGGAGATGGACTACGACTTCCTCGATGCCATGGACCGCGTGTTCCTGTTTTCGACAAACCCCGCCAACATCCGCCCGCAGGTCTATCGCACGCCCGCGGTGGAGACGCCCGAGGCCACCGGGGGCTGGTGGGCCGAACGCACCACGCCGCTGTGGGACCGGCTCCAGGAGCTGCCCCAGGCCATCATCGGCGCCGTGCCGGGACGGCAGACCGCAGACGAGACCACGGCCTTCGTCAACAACGTCGGCCAGGGCCTTCAGTTCGCCGCCGTGGCCCAGCGGGTGTACCGCGAGGCCGTCGCCAAGGGTGTCGGCCGGACCCTGCCGACGGAATGGTTCACCCAGGACGTGCACCCATAGAAGGGGCGGGGTTCAAATTTGGCCGTACCGGGTCTTGAGATAGCGCGTGCGCGGAGGTGCTCCGTTCCGTGAGGCGCAAGCGTGTATTGCCCTCCTCCCGAGGCTCGCGCTCCGGCGCGGGCTTTCGTGTTTCTGGAGGCTGGAGGGTTGAGACAGGGACAAGGGATTGGGAACTACTCCAATGCTGGAGAGATTGACTGTCAGAACATTCAAATCCCTGGAGGATGTGACGATTGACCTGGGACAGGTCAATGTCTTCATCGGTGCCAACGGCAGCGGGAAGAGCAATCTGCTCGAGGCCTTGGGAATTCTCTCCGCAGCGGCGGATGGAAGGGTTGACGACCAAGCCTTGTTGACCCGCGGCGTACGCCCCGGCCTTCCCACGCTGTACAAGTCTGCCTTTCCTAGCAAATCCGGACAGCATATCCCGCCGCATCTATTTTTCGGTGCAGAGGGGGCGGGAGCGAAATACGAGGTTTCACTGCACAATCCACTGAGGCAACCGGCCCCTGCCTGGAGATTCAAGACAGAACTGTGGGAGAACGACGATCATCTCAGGCTTGTCGGGCGTGGTCCCCGGGGGACAACCAAGTTCAATCTCGAACTCAAGAGCAAACTCAACCCGGAGCGCGGACTCGCTGCCTTGAAGGCCGTTGAAGTCACTTCCGGTGCAGCCCTGGATCTATTGAAGTTGTTGCAAGGTTACGTCATTTTTTCGCCCACCACACCGGTTTTGCGGGGTGTTGCACCTGAAACACAACCGAGACGTCCGGTCGGTCTGTCTGGAGGAAACCTTCCACAAGCATTCCTGGAATTGCTCAGGCAACGCCGGTCCGACGATCACAGCGCGCGGATTTACCGCGAAGCACGGGGGCTTGTGGATTGGGCCAAGAGTATTGGAGCAACCTCCGCCAGTCGGCTCCCGCTCTCTCCGAGTGCGACGACATCGGGAGTCGTGCTGCGGTTTCGTGATCGATTCATGCGAGAAGACCGTAATGTCCTTTCCGGTTCTGACGTTTCCGAAGGCGCGTTGTTTGCCCTGTTTCTCGCGGTGATTTCGGGACATATGGAAAGCCCCAGACTATGCGCGGTCGACAACGCTGACCATGGAATGAATCCCAGACTGGCTCGGTCTTTGATGGAACGCCTCTGTCAGTGGTATCTGACGGCGAAGAAGGTGCGTCAGATCTTGCTGACGACGCACAATCCATTGGTTTTAGACGGACTGCCATTGAAGGATGAACGCGTGCGGTTGTTTACTGTGTCCCGCACCGCTTCGGGCCGCACATCCGTCCGCCGAGTAGTCGTCAATAAGCGTTTGCTGGAACGGGCAGAGCAGGGTTGGACATTGTCGCGTTTGTGGGTGATGGGACATCTTGGAGGTGTTCCGGATGTCTGACCCGCTACGCGTTGCTGTGGCGGTCGAAGGACCAACCGACGCAATTGCCAAATAGCGGAAGCGCCGTTTATATTCAGTGAGTTGACGAATCTGAATTGCAGGACATACGCTACACGACCAAAGTTTCAAACCCGCCCCTACTACCGTTCGTCCTCGTACCAGTCGTCGATTGAGAACTCCTTGCCCAGCCCGCGTTCCCGGGCCAGCGCCACGGCCTTGCCTCCCAAGGCCGCGAACTGGGCGCCGAACCCCACGTTGTTGCAGAAGAACGTAATCTCGTGATCGTTCTCCCGGGAGCGCGCCTGCCCGGAGATCACCTCTCCCAGCTCGGCGTAGTCGTCCCAGGGGACATTCTTCTCGAACGGCGCGAAACGCGGCGCCAGCGTCTCGCGCAGCACCGGCGGAGCGAAGTTCAGTCCCTCGTTGCAGCGGCCTTCCCGCATGCTGAGGACGGTGTAATCGCTCCGCGCGAAACACGCCTCGTCGATGTCGCGTCCGGAGATGGCGTCGAGGTGCACACTCGGGCTGAGCCACTCACCAAAGAAGACCGGATCGATGGTGTTGGTACACACGACGATGATGTCGACGTCCCGCGTGGCCGCCACCGGGTTGTCCACGGCCACGGCGTCGAGGCAAAGGTTTTCCCGTGCGTTTCCGGCGAACCGCTCCCGGTTCGCCGGAGTGGGGCTGAACACCTTGACGGACTTCAGCGTCCGGACCACCCCCAGGCCCCTAAGCACGCCCTCGGCCAGCCAGCCCGATCCGATGAAGCCGACGCGGGACGCATCGGCCCGAGCCAGATATTCGGCGGCGACGCCGTGAGTGCCGGCGATCCGCAGCTTCTGCAGATAGGCATCCTGGACCACCGCCTGGAGGTCGGCGGTGTCCAGGTCGAAGATCAGGTCGAAGGCGAGAAACCTGCCGTTCTTCTTGGGCACCTTGTCATATCGCTGGTTCTCGCCGATCCGGGGCCACCGGTGCAGGTCCGGCAGAATCCGCATGCCTACCGAACCGAAGGCGGGAACGATGCCGTCCATGGTACGGAGCTCTACGAAGGTGCCGGGCTCGGAGGTCGCCGCGAAGGTCTGGCTCCGGGTCCGGGTGACCGCCGTACCCGCGGCCAGGCTCCGGTAGGTCTCCCGCATGACCTCCACCGCGGTCTCCGGCGAGATCAGATCCCTGACGTCACTGTTGGTCAATAGAATCGGCATGATCTCCTCCCCTTCCGGTCTGTCTTCTTGCGCCTCGTTTCGGAATTGCGGTATGGGTGCGGTCTCTTTATGTATCCTCGATCCGTGCCGCGGCACGATCCACTTGAAACGGGAGGACCCTCGAATGATCGTAATCGACGCCGACGCCCATGTGGAAGAATCTCCGGCCACCTTCGGTGACGCCTACCTGGACCCGGCCTACCGTAAGCGCAAGCCGCAAGTCATCAATTCGGAAGGGCGGCTTTACTGGCGGGTGGAGGATCAGATCTACCCCCGCCTGTTCGGACGCGGCTGCCACAACATGGGAACGCCGGCCCACTACGAGGGGCAGCGCTCCTTCTATACCGCGTCCAAGCCGGAAAGCATCGAGAGCATCGAGATCAGTCATCCGGAAGCCCGCCTCAAGGACATGGCCGACGAGGACCTCGGGGTGCAGGTCATCTATCCGAGCTTCTTCCTCGTCCACCCGCTGGTGGCCGACCCCGACCTCGGCGCGGCCCTGTGCTCCTCCTACAACCGCTGGCTCGCGGACACCACCGGCTCCACGGACGAGCTCCACTGGGCCGCGGTGGTGGATCTGGACAACGTCCCGGCCTCGGTGGAGCAGGTGCGCGAAGCCAAGCGGCTGGGAGCGGTGGCGGTGATGATCCTCGGGACCGTGGGCGACCGCACCCTGGACGACCGGAGCTTCTTCCCCTTCTACGAAGCCCTGGCGGAGGAGGACCTGACGCTGGCCGTTCACGTGGGTTGGTCCTGCCCGCCGCTGAGCAACATGTACGACCACCTCTACCCCGGCACCATCATTCCGTTCCTGGTGCCGTTGCTCATGGGGTTCACGGCGATGATCACCGGCGGGGTGCTGGACCGCTTCCCGACCCTCCGGGTGGCATTTTTGGAAGCCGGCTGCCTCTGGGTCCACTTTCTCATGGACCGGCTGGAGCACCGCTTCGGCTTCACCACCCGGTTCGGCAAATCCATTCCCGAGGCCGCGCCCCGGGCCGCCGTGTCGCCCGCGGAGTACATGAGCCGCGGAAACCTTTTCCTCAGCACCGAGGTGGAGGACCCGCTGCTGCCGCAGGTGCTGGAGCTCATCGGTGAGGATCGGATCGTCTTCGGCTCGGACATGCCCCACGGCGACCGGGACCGCTTCGCGGTGCGGGAGTTCCGGAAACGACAGGACGTCAGCGAATCGGCCAGGGAGAAGATCCTCAACGCCAATCCCAAACGGCTCTACCGGATCTGACCGGTCACCACGCCGTCCATATCCCCGCGTACAGCGGAAGATGGAGGTATGCCACGGCGACGTGCAGAAACGCGGCGCACAGGACGGCGGCACTGACCGCGGTGATCCAGCCGACGCGCGCTTCCATGCGGTAGTAGGTCAACACCGCCAAGGGCAGTCCCCCCCGGAAGCCGGCAAGAAGAACAAGCGCGAAAAAAACAGCGATCCACAAGAACGCGGCGCGCGCCCGGGCCGTATCCTCTCCGCTCGGCCCGTCAGCCTCGGCCGGCGCCGACCGCCAGCGCAGCACATCGCCCAGGACGGCCCAGACGGCCAGCCCCAGGCCGACGATACCTATGAGCATGGGAAACGTGGCGGTTTCCGGCTCCCACTTCAGCGCGGTCAGCACCACCCCGACGAACAGCGCGGTGACAGCACCGCCCAGGATGATCTCGCGGACAACCCTCACGATTAGTGTCCTGCCTCACGAGGAGGTTTACGAACCTGCTGGTCCCTTTCGCCGTCGGCTGCGTTGCTCCTCCTCGCGTGGTACCGGCCACTGCTCGTCGTCGCGCCTTGCCGACGACAAAACATCCTGCGCAGTTTCATAAACCTCCTCGTGAGGCAGGACACTAACCCACCCCGCGGCGAACCGCCACGAAAACCACCAGCGCCATGACCGCCATGCACGCCAACGGGATCGGCCGGGTGAGAAAAGCCAGGCCGTAGCTCGACATCGAGATGGCCAGATTGTTCTCGGCGAGGGGACCCAGGATGAAACCCACCAGCAGCGGCGCCCGGGCCCAGTCGAACCGCATCATGAGGTAGCCCACAACGCCGAACACCAGGACGAAAACCAGCGTAAGGGGGTGAGGGTAAGCGACATACGAGCCGAACAGGACGAACAGCAACAGGACCGGGATCAGCAGGTTGCTCCTGAGCCACGCAATGCGCGCCGCCGGGCGGGTGATGGCGATGCACATGGCAGTGGCCAGCAGGTTGGACAGCACCAACACGATGACCATGGAAAAACTGAGGGCCAGCTTCTCCCCCAGCATCTCCGGGCCGGGATTGATGCCGAGGATCAGGAACGCCGCCAGCAGGATGGCCGACGTCGCCCCGCCGGGCACGCCGAACGCCAGCAACGGCACCAGCTCGCCAGCCGCCGAGGCGTTGTTGGCGCTCTCGGGGGCGATGACGCCCTTGATCTCGCCCTTGCCGAACCCTTCCCGTTCGGCGCCCCGGGCTCCCTGGACCGCCATGCCGTAGGCGTAAAAGGCCGCGGCGGTTCCGCCGATGCCCGGGATGGCGCCGCCTACCACCCCTACGAGGGCACTTCGCACCACCAGCCAACGGTTGGCGATGCAGGCCCGGAGCCCGGGCCGGAAGCCCTCACCCATGTCCACGTGGGTGCGTTCGGCGATGCGCCCGCGTATGGCCAGGGCCACCACCTCGGGCAACGCGAACAGGCCCATGATGATGGGCACGGTCTGAAGCCCGTCGAGCAGGTAGTCCAACTCGAAGGTGAAGCGGGCCACCCCCAGTTGCGGGTCCTGACCCACGGTGCCGAGCAAAAGTCCCATGACCCCGGCCAGCAATCCCTTCACCGGCTTGGCGCCGCTGAGGAAGCTGATCATCAGGATCCCCAGCACCACCAGCATGAAACGCTCCGGCGACGCGAAGGCGAGCACCACGGGCTGCAACGCCGGCAAGGCGATCAACAGCACCAACGCGCCGATGATGCCACCCACGGCGGAGACCACGAAGGCCGCGGTCAGTCCGCGGGCGGCATCGCCGTTGCGGGCCATGGGATAGCCGTCGAGGATGGTGGCCGCCGCGCTGGGGCTGCCGGGCACGTTGAAGAAGAACGCGGGAAAGGTGTTGGAGGTATGCACCGCCGACACCAATGAGAGCATGATGGCGAACGCCACGAAGGGCGACAGGCTCCAAACGAACGGCAGCAGCAGCACGATGCCGAGCACCGCATTCAGGCCCGGCACCGCGCCAAAGATGAGCCCCAGCAGCAACCCCAGCAGGATCCCCCCGAACACCGGCAGGGTAAAGGTAATGCCGAGGGCCTCGAAGAAGGCCTCAAACGCCATATCGCGCTAGGACGCTAGTGTGGTGTCCCGTAAATTCCTGCGATAAGTTGCGCAGGATTTTTTGTTGTCGGCAAGGCGCGATGACTTGTAGGGGCGACCGGCGGTCGCCCCCCCCCCCCCCGTCGCGGGCACCACGCGAGGAAGAGCAACGCAGCCGACGGCAAAAAAGACCAGCAAATTATCGCAGGCATTTACGGGACACCACACTAAGTTCATCGGAGCTATTTCAGGAGCGTCTTCAGCCGGTCCTGAATTTCGGAGGACAGGTTGAAGACCGACAGGATCAGCTTCTCCGCCTCCTGGGCGTTCAACGTGTTCAGCACGAATCCCTGGTCCGTGGCGGTCTTCACGAACTCGGGATCGGCCATCATGTCCGCCATGGCCTTCTTGAGGATGGCGGCCCGCTCCGCCGGCAGTCCCGGGGTCGCCCCGAACGGGCGGCTGGCGCTCAAGAGGCCCGAGAATGCCACCCAGACGTCACGATCCTTGGGATCGTCGATGGCGTCGACGAACTTGGGAAGCGCTGCGACTTCCGCCTTGAGGGACGCCGGAGGCGGGGCACCGCCCATGGACAGCACCAGCTTGATCGTCCCGTCCTTGTGCATCTCGCGGGTGGCCGTATTGACCCTTATCGCCACCCCCGCAGTGGTCACGGCGTCCACCTCGTTCTGCTTCATGGCCAGCGCCATGGGGTTGTAGCCCTTGTAGCCCGACACCAGCCGGATGTTGAACTTGCCGGCCCGTTGCAGGAACTTCGGAGCCTGTGTCAACAGCGAGCTCGGTCCCGACGCGCCGACGCGAATGGGCTTCTTGGTGTTCTTGAAGTCCGCGATGCTGCGCTCGGGCCGGTCGGAGCGTATGGCGAAGATGTAGTGCGCGCCGCCCACGCTGCCGAGCCATGTGAGCTTCTTGAAGTCGATGTCCTTGATGCCCCCGGTGAGGCTCCGGACCACCATGGGACTGGTGAAGTGGATCAGCGACAGGCCGTCGGGCTCCGCCTTGTAGACGGACCGCAGCCCGATGACGCCGCCGGCGCCGGGACGATTATGCACGATGGCGGCCGGGTTGCCCGGTATGTGCCTGGGCAGGAACCTCGCCGCCAGCCGCGACATGCGGTCGTAGGTGCCCCCCGTGGAATAGGGACAAACGATGGTGATGGTCTTGCCGGCGTAGAAGTCCGCCGCTCCCGCTATGGAGCCGGCGAAGATCAAGGCGGCAACGGCAAGGGAAAGCGCGAGCCGGTGGATGGATAGATTCGTCTTCATGTGACCTCCCGTGTGACCGTTTCTCTGGAGTTACCGGTTCAGATGGGCCAGCACTATCGCACCGGGCGTGGAACTGCAAGCACAAGTTCCTCCCACCATTCTGTCAACTCCGTGTTCAGTGCTTCGGAATGGACCGGTGGCGCAAGTAAGAAGGGAGAACACCCTCAAGAACAGGGACAGGCCCGTTTTTTGGATCAGGAGCGGGCGGCCGCCCGGCCGCGGTCCAGCGGAACGTAGGTTGGCCAACCACCGGACACGGTGGTCTCGAGGGATCGCGGCGTCTGTCCGAACCGGAGCCGGTAGATCCACATGTTGGTCAGCACCCGTTCGATGAAGATACGCGTTTCCCTGCTCGGGATGCTTTCGATGAACAATAGCGGATCGTCCCGATAGTCCACCCTGCGCTGCCATTCCCGGAGCTTTGCCGGACCGCTGTTGTAGGCCGACAGGGCGTAGAACAGGTTGCCATCGATCTCCTTCCGCGAAAGCAGATGGCGGAGATACTTCTGGCCCAGGGTGACGCTGAGCACCGGGTCCAACAACTCGTGACGCTGCGCCCCTCGGTACTTCCGGCCGGCCATGACCCCCGCGGTCCGAGGCATGAGTTGCATCAGGCCGCGAGCCCCGCGCGGGCTGCGGGCACCGGCGCGGAAATTGGATTCCTGCCGCATCACGGCGAACAGGAACGCACGATCGAGCGTATATCCGCCGTCGGGTTCCCACACCGGCAACGGGTAGAGCGCCGCATCCACGGGAACACCGGTTCGTTGCAGCAGGCTCTCGGCGGCCCGGTAGGACAGGTCGGCCAATCCCGATTCCGATGCCAGAGCCAGCATCACCATCGCCAGCCGGGGTGACAGACGATGGGCGAAGCGTCGCAGCTCGGTGCCCGCCCGTACATGCTGGCCGACCTGGATCAGGGCCAGGGCGCGACGTACGGGCTGCATTCCCAGCAAGGCGTCGAGGTCCGCTGCCCTGATCCGACGCATGCCGAAGTCCAGCGGCGGCCGCTCCCCAAGGGCGGTAAGGGCCAGAAGCCCGTAGAAAGTCCGCGGATGCCGAGCGGCGGCTCTCAACATGGGGGCCGCCCGCTTCGACTCGCCGGCCGCCTGATAGGCACGACTGGCCCAGTAACCGCCGGCCGATACCAGCCAGGGTGTCACCGACCTCGACTCCGCCAGCGCCCGGAAAAACTCGCCCGCAACGTGATGTCGTCCCAGCCGCCACGCCGCCAATCCGCCCCACCAGTAGGCCAGGGGGACCCCGTCTCCGGACCGCTCGATCGCTCGTCTGGCCACCTTCAGCGCGTCGTGGTCTTTGTCCCAGACGAAATATCCCCTGGCAATCCAGGCCAGATTCTCATCGAAGCCGGCCGCATCCAGCAGACGGACGTGACGTGGTTCCTCCAGGAAGCGGAGGGCCTTTGTCACGTAACCGTCGGACACCAGGCTCCGGATCTGTTTGTGAATCTCGCGGAAGCCCGGCCGGCGCGACCTTGAACGGTCCTTGGCAACCGCGGTTGCCCGTTGCCGGCCATTCGCCCGCGGCCGCCACTCCAGCGGCACGGGATCGGACTTGACCTCGGATACCAGCACGGCCCGGGCCGGAGGTGGCGGCGACTTCCAACCCTCGGGTTGCCTGCGCTTGGCGAGCCGATAAATGCGCCGGGCGCCGGGATGGTCCGCGTACTCGTTCATCCAGGTCCACAAATCTCCGTAGGAGGAACGGTACAGGGTGGGGTGCATCAGGCGCTGAAACCGGGCATGCCCCATGAGCAGCGGATCCTTGATCCACTTGATCAAGGCATCGGCCTTGTTCCACTGTCCTTCCTTCTGCAGCGCAAAAATTCGCCGGTACACGGCCGCGTCTTGCCTGGACAGCAGCTTCGGCAGCCTGCCCACGCGGCGCTCTGCGGCGCCGGGCACGCGCAGCGACGCCGTCTTGACCCCCGACGGCGTCTGTGCGGCCGCAGTTCCCGCCATGGCCCAGCTACTCACCCCGAGCACCAAGGCTACGACCGCCACAATTGTTCTTGTGTACTTCACGACGTCAAACTCAATGTTTTACCTTTGTCAATATTTTACCCTTGCCACCAAGGGCAAGCGCCCTACCTACTTCATTTGTCCACGGGTTTCAAGCCGAGTCGGATCGATTGTTCCTATAGGACCGCACACACTTCCACCACACGCAAAATGATGGCTCCGATCTAGTCGAGGGCGCGCAATCGGCCCTGCGGGCGAGGCGCAATGGTCCCCCGCGCGGTGATGTAGTCGATCACCTGGGACGTCATCAACGTGCCGGCCCTGGCCTCGATGAGCGGCTTCTTGTCCACAAACACGCGGTAGCCGTCGCCGCCCCGAGCCATGAAGTCGTTGGTCGCCAACGTGTACTTGCCGTCCGGGTCGAGGGCGGCGCCGCCGTGATAGACCTCGATCACCCGCGCGCCCGGGGGCCGGCGGGGATCGTACACCACCTTGAGCCCGGAGACCTGGGGAAACCGGCCCGAGGTCTTCTCGAGCCCGCTGAAGCCGTTTTCGAGCGCGGCGCGCAGCTCGGTGCCGGTCAGTTCCAGCAAGACCGTCTTGTTGCCGAACGGCAGCTCGCTCAGAATGTCCCGGCGGGTCAGTCGCGTGCCGGGTGGATAGACCTTGTTGGCGCGGATCCCGCCCCCGTTGGTCAGCGCGACATCGGCGCCCACGGCCACACGCATGGCATCGGCCACGAGATTGCCGATGGCCGTCTCCCGCGTACGGACCATGGCCCGGCGGCTGTCGATCCCGGTCTCGGTGGTGCCGATCTCGACGTCGAGATCCCGTGACAGGCGGGTGCTGTAAGCCTGGACAGCCTCGGCGAGACCGGGATCCGGGGTGACGCGGCCGGTATGGACGGCACGGAAGGCGGGGCTCCAGACAAAGCGCTTCTTGCCACGGGACTCCACCTCATCCAGGGTGAGGTCGATGACCGTGACCCAGTCCGCCTGCTGACCCGATTCGGCGAACAGGACGCGCCCGTCGTAGTCCAGCCGCAGCCGGTGGTCCTCGCCGCTGAGCAGCAGGTCCACCGCTCCCTGCCGCAACAAGGCGTCGTCTTCCGCAATGTCGGTATGGGCCAGCGCGATCACCAGGTGCGCGCCGACGGCCCGCAGCGCGGCGGCCTGGGCCGCCGCCACATCGAGAACCGGAGTGAAGGTGACGCCGCCCGGGCTCGACTTGACCGCAGTGCCAAGGGTCGTGAGACCGAAGATCCCCACCTTGAATCGCCCGGCATCGACCATGATCGAAGCGACGGCACCGTCGACGATCTCGCCGTCGGTATCGATGTTGTTGGCGCCGAGGATCGGGAAGGTCGCCTCGGAGAAACGCTGCCTGGCCACGTCCGGGCCGAAATCGTACTCGCGGTTGCCGATGGCCATGGCCGTCAGACCGATCTGGTTCAGGAGATCGATCATGTGGGCGCCCTTGTCGATGGCGGACATCAGCGAAGGCGAGATGGCGTCGCCGGCGAAGGTCACCAGGACATCGGAATGTTGTGTGCGTTGGGCCCGGACCACCGCCGCCAACCGCGCGATGCCGCCCTGACCGCCCTCTTCCTCCATGCGGTCCAGGTCGTTGAAATGGACGATGGTGAGCTCCACCGGCTTGGCGAAGCCGAGGCTTCCGGTCAGCATGACCACGGCCAGCGCCATCCCGGCCCAAGTCAATGAGAGCCGTCTTCGTGCCCTTCTCATGGGAGCCCCCTTTTCCACTACTTATCGCGCCCTACGACAGTTTCGTTAGGGCTTCGTTGCAGAAAAATAAGAAACCGGGATGCTTGGCGGGTTGTCGGACCGGGTGATCAGGCTGTGTCAAAACGCTAGCCCAGCGAGGCACAGCCCCCCGAAATCGTCATTCCCGCTTTCCACGCCGTGTCAAACCCTAACTTCGGGGCACGAAAGGCCTCTCCGTCATTCCCGCGAAAGCGGGAATCCAGGGGTCCTGGAGGGGTCCCTACGCGGCGTTTCCCCACTCCACCCCGCGCCTGGATTCCCGCTTTCGCGGGAATGACGATTTCGGGGGCTGTTGCCTCTCTCGGATGGCGTTTTGACACAGCCTGTTTCGCGGGAATGACGGAGGGCCTTTCGCACCTCGAAGTTGGCGTTTGACACAGCCTGTGATGCGCCCGCGGCGCGGCGAGGCAGTCCTGACGGGCAGTCCGCTAGGGTTGTGTGGGACACAACGCTAGGGCTGACCCCGCAGTTCGTCAAAGGCACCGGCTTCGTGCCGGCGCCGGCTGACGATCAGCTTGCCTTCCCGGGATTGCCGCTTGCGAAAGCCCAGCAGGTGGAACAGTTCGAGCACGAACCAACGGGCGATGCGCGGGTCGACCACCAGACTCGCCGGCTTGTCCGGGTATCGTCGTACCCCCGGCAACGCCGGCAGAAGGCGGTCGATGCGCAGGCGCCGCAGCCACTTGGCCATCCGCAGCCAGAACGGCCGGACCCGTCTCACCAGAAAGAACCCGTCCGTCCCCTGTCCCTGATAGAGCGGCATGAGGATGTGTCCGGCCTCGCTGGCGCGGATCGGTCCCCGGCGGTCCCGGGCCAGGATTTGTCCGCGTCCCACCGGCTGAAAATTGGTGAACCCTGGCTCCATGACGAAGTCGTCCCCGTCCCGGATCACATGATGATACCGGACCTCGACCACCCGCGGGACGTCGTCCGTCTCCGCGCCGGGTGCCTCAAGGCCGTCCCCCGGGAGCGGCAGGTCTTCCGCCCGTATGCACCCCGCGGTTGCCAGGACCGTCCGGATGGCTGCCATGTGGATGGCCACCGCCGAAGGCGAATCGTTCTGTCCGCCTTCAAAACCCACGGCGACATGCCCCTCTTCCCCCAGATAGTTCAGGATGGTGCTCTCCAGCCGTTCTTCCAGGCCGAGAACCACCGGAGCGCGGAGGTTGAAGCCGAATCGTCGATTCAGGAGGGTGTCGCTGATGACCACGAACGGGGTGCCCGCGGCGGAAGTGGTATGCAGGTCCAGGCAGACCACCGGTCCCCGGCGCTCCGCCAGTAGGGCGTCCAGGGCCGCCAGCAGCTCGCGCTGCTCGCGTTCCTCGGACGACGCGTCCGCGGATGCGGGGCGGTCTCTCAGCCCCAGAACACGTTCCTGCGACCACGCGCGATTGAAGTCCTCGTCGATTTGCCGGGAGCCCCGGGCAAGGGCCGCGCGGTTGCCGGTGAGGCCCACCAGCGTGCCGCGGAAGGGGACGTTGGACGACCGCAGGGCTTGCAGCGCCTGTTGGAGCGCGAGTACGCCGGCCGGCTCGTTGCCGTGCATGCCGCCGATTCCGATCACGAGCGGTCCGGCGGTGTCTCCGCCATAGCTGCCGAGCAGCCGCGGAAAGAGGTGTCCCGGGGCCGGGAGTTCAGCCGCCATGCGCCGCGGACTCCCCGGCGAGCTGCTCCAACAGCCGCGCCGTGAGCTGGAGGATATCGCTTTCCGTCACGATCCCCACCAGCCGTTCTTCCTTGACCACCAGCAGGTAGTCGCTCTTTTGCTGCCGCATCCGGGCGACCGCATCCGAAACGGTGGCTTCCGGCGAAATCGTCACCGGGTCCGGCTGCATGACGGCACTCACCGGCACCGGTTCCGCGGCGGCCGCCGGGGCGGGAGCGCATTGCCGCAGGGCCTCGAAGCACGAGATCAGACCCGCCACCTTGCCCTCCTCGTCTTCGACGGGCACGTGCCGGATCCGCTTCCAGTCCATGAGCTTGATCACGAGCTCCATCGGTTCGTCGGGGTGAACGGTAAAGAGATCCGTGGTCATGAACTCCTCGATGCGCAAGGCCTGCGGCTTTCCGCCGCGGCCTTCCTCGACTTTCGCCAAGGGCCATTCGTGCACGGGCGTTCCCTCCCATTGCCGATTCACGGTCGCCGCGGTGAGGGCGCTCAAGAGGGCATCCTGGGTGTCTGTCCCCTGCATGTCCGCCAGGGAGCTCAACAGCCATGACGCGCCGTTCCGGCCTGACGCCACCCGCTGCTCGATCACCCCCAGGTAACGATCGACGTCCGCGGAGTCGAGGCCGGCCGCCCGCAGTCCCTGCCAGGCCAGCGGCAGCAATTCCCGGCGTATCAGATCGCCCGCGGGCGCGGTCTTCCCGTCCACCCAGGTAAACTGGGCGTCGAGGCCCCTTTGCGCGGCAGCCAGGAAGTTGGCCTCGGCGTCATGGAAGGGCATGGTCTTGCCCACGTCGCCGTAGGCCTCCTGCCCACCCCGGAGCATGCCCAGAAAGAAGGCGGCATTGGCCACCTCGTCGAGGACCGTCGGGCCTGCGGGCAGCACCCGGTTCTCGATCCGGATATGCGCCTTGCCCTCACCGATGCCGAAGCAGGCACGGTTCCAGCGATAGACCGTCCCGGTATGGGTTCGCAATGCCTGCAGCACCGGGAGGCCCCCTCGTGCCAACACCTCCAGGGAGTCCTCCTCCAGGGACGTCCCCAAGAGCACCCGAAAGCGCACGAGGTCTTCCTGGATCAACTCGAGGATAGAGTGCTGCACCCATCGCTGGCCGAAGCTGACCCGGGCGGCGCGCTCACGCATGTGATGGCCGGCCCGCCGCGTGTCGATGGACTGCTGGAACAGCGGGATACGCGTCTCGCGCCACAGCCGGCGTCCGAACAGCAGCGGCGAGTTGGCGGCTGCCGCCAAAAGCGGCGCCGTCACCGCCTGCGCCAGGTTGTAACACTCGGCGAACTCCGCCGGCTCCACCTGGTAGTGCACCTGAAAGCTGGTGCAGCCGGATTCCAGCATCACCGAGTCGTGCCGGATGCTCAACTCGTCGGCACCCTTGAGCCGGAACTCGTAATCGCCGCCGCGGAGTTGCGTGAGCACCGCGTTGAGCGCCCGATAGCGTGGCTTGGGGGTCATGTGGGCCATGGCAAGGTCGGACTTGCGCAAGGTCGGCAGGATCCCCACCAGCACCACCTCGGCGTCGCGTTCGTGCGCGACCGCTCTCAAACGGTCCAGGGCGGATGCGAGCTGGCTCTCGAGCCGGCTGAGGCAGTCGCCGCCGAATGCCAACGGATCGAGGTTGATCTCCAGGTTGAACAGCCCCAGCTCGGTGGTGTAGTGCGAGTCCGCCACCGCCTCCAGCAACTCCATCGCCAGCATCGCCGGACGCCGGGCCGCATCCACCAGAAACAGCTCCTGCTCCACCCCGATGCGGTGCACGCCGGACTCGATCATGCCCCCGTCGAGCATCCGCTCCAGCGCCTGCACGTCCCGCAGCAGGTGCGAGATGAACAGACGGAGCTCGGCAGCGTCCTCGTCCCGTTGTACGTCCTGAATTCCCATGGCTCGTCTCTGATGCGTCTGTGATTCCCGGATTGGTAGCCTCGGTGTGTCAGCCGGCGCGGTCCCGCCAGCATAGCACTGGCGCGAAGGGATTTGCAGACTTTGACGGTTCGGTCGGAGAGGACGGTGCAGTCACGCTACGTCGTCGCGCGAAACGTGCTACCGAGGATCATTCGCGTTTACGACCTGGGACCCAGGAATCGGTCGCCATCGTAGTGGATCATATGGTCCGGCGTATCGCAGAGCCACACCTCTGTCTCCCAGGCGATAAACTGCAGATGTTTCCGAAATTCTGCGAAGTCCGGAAAGGCGCTGACGTAGACGGCCCCTGCGGAGCATGAGGAGAGCATATCCTCAATATCGAGGATTCGCTTCGGCGTCACGGGTCCGTGAGACGTCACGGCCTCAATGAGAAACAGCCAGTTCCGCTTGGCGTCGTAAAGTACAACATCCGGCAGCTTGTCGTGGTCGGTAATGGGGATGCCGAGTTCCGCGAGACCGGCGTTGTCAACGAACAGGTTCTTCTTGGCCGTGTCTCCAAGGTAAAGCAGGTGCGCGCCTGGAGCGAACCGGGGAGCAAACTCCTCGATGATGGCCTTTTGCACTTCGTTGTGCTTTCCCGGCGAGAACTGCAGCTTCTGCCCATCGGGTAGCTTGATCGGAACCATGTTGTAATCCCGTTCGCGCTCGTAGCGCTCCACCAAGGCACCCTGTTCGCGACGGAATTTCTCCACGGCCGAGTCCAAACCCTCTGTTCCGTAGCATCGAACGACATCCAAAGCCGCGTCCGTGATCGCATAGTGAGCGTTCGGGCTGTTGGTGGGAAGGCTGGGATCGAAGGGGTTGTAGTCGGCAATCCTGCCCTGAACGAACTGGTGAAGCACTTGGCGGCGGAAGGTCTCGCGCGTGTTCGGTGCATACTCGGTACCGTAGTGCTCCCGGAGATGGTCCATGATGCCCTTGGTGACGGTGCATGGTCCCTTCTTGGCGGCCGACCAGGGAGCATCGGGCGTGGGCTCACACAGGGCTATCAGCGTCATGCCGGACATCCGGTTGTGCTGCGCCGACGGCATGCCGAGGGCCTCAAGGATTTCCTGGGCCTCTTCGACTTCAGCCAACGGTTGCTGCCTCCCACTCGGGATGCTGAGCAACCAGGCTCATGACGAGCACATCCAGACCGTCCGTGGGGTCGGCAAGACGCTTCACGCACCGACCAAGCTCGATGATCGTCTCGCGGGCGGGAAGCGGCATGGCGCGCAGTTCGGTAGCGCTCACCTGGGTGTTTCCGTTGACCGCGCGGAAATAGGCGTCGAGAAGGTGGCTGTTGTAGAGCGCAGCCAATCCCCAGGCTTCATCATCGGAAAGAGTGCCGCCGGGCCGGTGAATGTAGTTGAGATGATTCTCGAATCCGACGTCGGGAACGGCAAAATCCGCCGCAAAATAGGGAGCGGCCGTCAGCCGACGAGCCTCTTCCTTGGCGCTGAAGCGACGCATGAGGACGTAATTCTTGTTCGGGACAAGAAGCACGTCGGCCCCTGAGCGCTCGATGTACTCGGGCTTGTGCCTACAGAGCGGCCACGTGGCCCGCATCGCATGCACATGGTTCATCCACAAAAGCGGCGCGTGGCTCCCCGGCACCTCCCCTTCCTCGCGGATGAACTCCGTTGCGCGGAACGGCACTACCGGGCCGGTGGAGATGTTCAGACCGAGGTCGCGCAGGCTGCTCGGCCACGAATCCACCAACGCCAGCACATCGTCGTCTTCGTGACGGACCGGCAATCGGAGGACCTTGTCCACGGAAGCGAGATCAAGGGCCACTTCCATCGGGATCTCACGGTGATCGGACTTGCCAACGTCGCGAACCCCACGGCTTGACGAAATTGTAAGCGGCGGGTTGATACCGTCCTGATGCCAATAGTCATGGCGGATACCGGAGAAAATGATGTTCTCCTGCAGCACCTCGTCCCGGCTAAAGGCATCACGCCGGGATTCAAACACATGGACCTCGGTCGGCCGAATCAGGTTGAAGAAGATCTTCCGGAACTGCCTGAAGTACGGACCGGACGCGAAGCTGCGTGGCGTGATGAAGACCAAATCACCATGCTTGCGCAGAAGCACGGCGCTTACCGCCATGAAGAGGGCGTAGATGTTCGGCTGGCCGTGAACCACAGTGGAAGCAGCGGTTGCGCGCGGGTCGGCTTTGTTGATTTTGAAATAGGGGGGATTGGAGATGACAACGTCGAAGTCCTGCTCTTCGGACCGGTAGGGAATAAGCCCGCCGGACAGGCGCAATGCTTCGGCGTGCTCCAGTACAAAGTCGGTGATTTGGATGCGCACGGCGACCGTCACTCCAAAGCCGGCACGGCACCAGTCCGCCAGATAGCCGAGGACGGCGCGCAGTGGAGCGCTTAGGTTACCTTCGACCTCATAGGTGACCAATTCGATGGTGTCCGACTTCGGGTCGCGGCAGACGAGCGCCTCCACGGCCGCACAGCAAAGAACGCCGGCGCCAGCGGCGGGATCAAGGACCCGAAGCTTCGGCCCGTCCACACGAAGCCGCGAAGCCATAAAGTCGGCGACGGGCACCGGTGTGAGATACAGGCCATGGCATTTGCGGTACTCATCGGATTTCTGTCCGACGTACCACTCGCCAACACGGTCGGCATAGACCGTGGGTCTCTCCCCGTCCCGGGGAACCGGCATTGACGGGGGAACAAGTTGAGTCTCGCCGGCCGCAGGAGTTTTCGCTTTTTTCTTCCGAACCGTCATCCTCGCCCCGGCGCCTCCCCCTTGCCAGCCTGCCCCGCCAGTCGTCCCTTACCGGTACGTCATACCGAGCGGGTGAGGTTCACCTCACAGCAGGCTCTTGCCGCCGAAGCGGCTCTTCCACTGGTCGATGACCTCCTTGTTGTAGACGTTGTCGGGGACCTCGCCGCGAAGCGCGGTCAGGACCGAATCCGTCGCCCACACCACTCCGGCGTGGAGTCCGCTGCCCTTGTTGGAGGACACCATGTGGGGCGACAGGATCACCTTGTCGCCGAGCTTCCGGAGCGGGCTTTCCATGGACAGGGGCTCGTCCTCGAAGACGTCGAGCACGGCGCCGGAGATCACGTCGTTTCCCAGCGCCTGGACAAGGTCGGGCTCGTTGACGCAGTACCCGCGCGAGGTGTTGATGAAGATGGCGTCCTTCTTCATCTGCGCGAACTGCTCCTTCCCCATCATGTGGCGGGTTTCCTTGGTGAGGACCACGTGGAGGGTCACCACGTCGGACTCCCGCAGGAGCGTCGCCAGATCCACCCGTTCCACGCCGGCTTCCTGGAACTTCTCGTCCGGCAGGTAGGGATCGCAGGCGATCATACGCATGCCCCAGGGCTTCATGAGCTTGGCGATGCGGGTGCCGATGCGGCCCAGTCCGATGATGCCGAGGACGATGCCGGGGTAGCCGTCCATCTCGCGCGACCCCACGTAGGTGCCCTGATGGCTCAGGTCGCGCCACTCGCCGCCCGTCTTCAGGTGGCGGTCACGCTCGCGCGAGCGTTTGAGCATGGTCAGCATGCCGGTGATGGTGCCTTCCGCAACCCCGCCCCAGTTGGACTCCGTCGGCGCGTGGCACACCATGATCCCCATCTCCGTCGCCGCCTCCACGTCGATGTCGTCCACGCCGATGGTGTATTTCGCCACCACCCGGAGATCCTTCGAGCTCTGCATGACCGCCTGACTGATGGGAGAGCTGCGGATGGACGTGCCCACCAGCGCATGGGCTCCCTCGGCCAGGGCGACCATCTCCCCCTCGTTGTCACCCTGCGGGGTATGCCAGCCCGCCTTGCCCAGCACCAGCTCGCAACCGTTGTCCTCGAGCTTCCTGTTGGACTCGCCGCTCTCGTCGTTGGGCGCGAATATGAACACTTTTGCTTTGGCCATTTGGATTCCTCCTGTGTCGTCACGGTTCCGCGCGTGGAGCCTGCCGGGACCTGTATCGAGCCAGGAGAAACTATAGGACCCGGTCGGGGACAGGTCAACAAGGGTCCTGTGACCTGGAGACGCCGGCAAGATGCGCCCGCCCTTGCCGGCAAGGCGCGACCACTTGTAGGGGCGGGTTTCAAACCCGCCCGTCCCCGTGCCACCGGAGGAGGAGAACACCGCCGACGGCACAAAACCACCGGCAGATTGCCGGCGGTTTCTATGCTACAGGACACTGGCATGCTCTTGAACGCGGACATGTCCCGACGTGTCGTCATCGACACGGAGGAGACGCCCTGGATCGACTCGCCGCTGCCCGGGGTCCGGCGGCGCATGCTGGAGCGGGACGGTGACGAGGTGGCGCGTGCCACCAGCATCGTCCGGTACGCTCCGGGAAGCCGCTTTACGGAACACTCCCACGGGCTCGGCGAGGAGTTTCTGGTGCTCGAAGGCGTGTTTTCCGACGAGCACGGAGACTACTCCGCGGGGACCTACGTGAGGAACCCTCCGGGCTCCCGGCACCGGCCCCGCAGCGGCAGCGGCTGCACCCTGTTCGTGAAGCTTCGTCAGATGGACCCGGACGACCGGTGCTCCGTGCGCATCGATACCGCCGGCGCGTCATGGTCTCAGGGGACCGAAGAGGGCCTTCTGGTGATGCCGCTCCATTCCACGGAACGGGAATCGGTCTCACTCGTGAAGCTCGATCCGGGGACCCGCCTGGGGCGGCACGATCATCCCAAAGGCGAGGAGGTCTGGGTGCTCGAAGGCGTCCTCGAGGACGACCACGGGGCCTACCGCAAATGTACCTGGCTGCGGAACCCTCCGGGCAGCGCACACGCGCCGCGAAGCCGCGACGGCTGCGTCTTCTACGTCAAGACGGGACACCTCACCGGGAGCTGACCGACGACTCCGTCATCGGAGAGGGTCAGCGCGAGCGCAGCATGACCGTCCGCTGCGGCGCGCCCAGGAGGCGGACGAATCCGCCAAAGGTCTTTTCGCTCAGGGACCCGAGCCGCTGGATGTTCCGGAGCGTTTCCTGCCTGATCCGCTCCGCGGTGACGCGCGGTTGGAGAGTCTTGAGCTCGGCCTTGTGCACCGGGACGTTGAGCCAGCGCTCGATCAGCGGCTCGTCCACCTCCAGGTGAAACTGGAAGCCGTAGACGCGGTCGCCGAAGCGAAACGCCTGATTGCGGCAATCCGGCGACCCCGCCAGACGGACTGCCTTCCGCGGGATGTGGAAGGTGTCGGCGTGCCATTGAAACAGCGTCTCGGTGTCGTTGAAGTGCGAGAAAAGAGGGTCTTTTCTCCCCTCCTCGGTGAGGGAAACACCGTACCAGCCGATCTCGGGCACCCTGTTGGGCCTTACCTTGGCCCCGAGGGCCTTGGCGATGAGCTGGGCTCCGAGGCAGATCCCAAGCACCGGCAGGTCCCTTTCCAGCGCCGTCCGGATCAAGCCGACCTCCGTGGCCAGGTGCCCGTGTTCGACCTCGTAGGCGCTCATGGGGCCGCCGAGGATCACCAGTCCGCTGTAACCGTCGAGCTCCGGCCGGGCATCGGGATGCCGGCCGAAGTTCACGTAGCGGATCCTGAAGCCCGCTTCCTTGAGCAAGGGATTCAGTGACCCCAAAATCTCGAACGGGACGTGCTGGAAGACCAGGAGCTTCTTCATGGGTCGCGGTTCGGCCGCGCCTGCCTACCAGTACCGTCCGAGGCCCACCGCGATGGCGCCGGCCACCACCAGTAGCGTGCCGAAGACCACCGCGGGATTGGTGCGTTCGATGCGCCGCAGGAGGATGCTGGCGAGAATCATGGTCCACACCGGCGAGGTGGCGGCAATAGGCGACACGATAACCACCGGCCCCGACGCCAGGGCGTAGAACAGCAGCAGGATCGCCATGGTCTCGCAAACCCCGGAGACCGCCAACGGCAACAACGCTTTTCGGTGCCACACCACCGGCTCACGGGGAAACGGCAGAGACAGGTAGGCGGTGAAACAGCCCAACGAGACCACGCCCACGACCGCCGCGAAGAAAAGCGGCTCGTCGGCCAGCGTCACGACATAGCGTCTCATGGGATGAACCGTGGAGGTGATGAGGGAGGTTGCCGCCGGCAGCACGAGAAACCAGCGGCGAAAGTCGACAACATGCTCGTCCATCCTCCATGAGGTTAGCCCCGTGCCGCCGACGATCAGGACCACACCCAGAAGATTGATCACGTTGGTCTGCTCTCCAAGGACGGTAACGCCGATCAGCACGGAGAGCATCGGATAGGTGTTGCGGAGGGTGACGGCCCGGGATACACCGACCTTCGAGATGGCCAGGTAGTGGCAGAAGCGCAGCAGCGTCTGCAACACGCCCGTGACGATGACGAGATAAAGGGCGGCCGCGGGAACCGAGGGTATGCCCTTGGTAAAGAGAACGATGGCGGACAGCCCGACAGCGTGAATGATCAGGGAAAGAAGGACCGCGGTGTTGGGGGTCGAATAACGCAGTCCCCACCGCGCCGAGACATTGGCCGTGGCATAAGAGAACGCGGTGAGCAGGGCGAGTAACTCGGCAATCATTTTTTCGGGCAGCAGAGGCTCGGCGCCCTGTCCCCGCGAGGCGGCGACGGAGGCGTCCAGGTTCCAAGACGTATCCCGTTTCAGGCCGGAAAGCGAGCACGGGCGCCCGGCGCTCTCCCCCTCACGAGCACGATGAAGAAGTTCAAGTTCGACCGCGCCTACTATGACCGGTGGTACCGGAACGACGAGACACGGACCTTCATGACGGAGTACACCCCCGTCATCGTCCGCTTCGTGCTCGCCTACCTCGACTACCTAGAGGTGGAGGTGAAGACGGTGCTGGACGCCGGCTGCGGCCTCGGGCACTGGGGGACCGCGCTGAAGGACCTCGGCCGGGACGTGCGGTACCACGGATTGGAGACGAGCGATTATCTCTGCCGAGAACTCGGCTGGGAAAGGGGCTCCATCGCCGACTACCAGGCGGAGGAACCCTTTGATCTGGTGGTGTGCCAGGGGGTGCTCCAGTACCTGAGCGACGCGGAGTGCAAGGCCGCCATCGACAACCTCGCCACGCTGTGCTCCCAGGCCCTCTACCTCGAGGTGCTCACGCGGCGGGACGCCAGGGAAAACTGCATTCCCGAACGCACGGACACCGACGTCTACCTGCGAAAAGGTAAATGGTACCGCAAACGCCTTGGTGAACACTTCGTCAACCTGGGCGGCGGTCTCTTTCTCTCCAGGACCTGCGCCGCAACCTGCTACGAACTCTGGACTTTGTAAGGCCGGCCTCCGCTCCGCGTGTTGACACGGCACGCCGGTCATGGCAAGTCAGCACTTCGCATTCCAAGGCCACGGAAACCGGAGTTCGTGAGGATCACATGTGGGAAGCTGCCATAGGCGCGGCGGACAAGCTCTTTTCCACCGGGCCGCTGCTGGCAATGCTGGTGATGCTGCCCATCGCGTTGATTTCCGGCCTGATGCCCGGGGGCAATCTGCCCATCGCGGTGGTGCTGCTGGGGTTCGCCGGCTACGTGGACCCCTGGATCACGGTGACGGCCGTGGTCTTCTTCCTGGCGGCCAGTGACATCACCGAGCCGGTTCCCTCCATCCTCATGGGCATTCCCGGGGCGCGCTCGGCCCAGGCGACCATCCTCGACGGCTATCCCATGGCACAGCAGGGACTGGCCGGGGTGGCCTTGGGAGCCAGCTACATGTGCACGCTGGTGGGCGGCATCATCGGCGCGGTGGCGCTGCTGCTGGCGCTACCCGTCTCCCGGGAGCTGCTGCGGCTCTTCGGGTCGTCCGAGTTCTTTCTGCTGTCGCTGCTGGGCCTCATGTGCGTGGCCATCGTCAGCTCCGGGGCCTTCGTCAAGGGCATGCTCACCGCCTGCTTCGGGCTCGCCATCTCCATGATCGGCTTCTCCGTCATCGGCGGCAACACCCGCGCCACCTTCGGCATCGACTACCTGTGGGACGGCATCCCCCTCGCCCCGGTGGTGATCGGCCTCTTCGCCCTGCCCGAGGTGATAGATCTGGTGGTGTCCAACACCCCCATCGCCCGGGAACGTCTCGAGACCATGCTGAAGGAGGCGGACCGGGACGTCTACAAGGGCATGCGGGAGGCCCTCAACCACAAGTGGCTGCTGACGCGCTCTTCGCTCATCGGCACCTTCGTGGGGATGATGCCCGGCATCGGCTCCTCCGGGGCGCACTGGATCGCCTACGCGCAGGCGCGCCATACGGAAAAGGGCGCGATGGAAACCTTCGGCACGGGCGACGTGCGCGGCGTCATCGCCGCCGACTCGGCCAACAACTCGGTGGACGGGGGCGTGCTGATCCCTACGGTGGTGTTCGGCATACCGGGGAGCGGCGGCATGGCCATCCTGCTGGCGATCCTGGTGCTGTCGGGGGTCCAGCCGGGGCCGGCGATGCTGACCGAGCACCTGGAGCTCACCATCAGCCTCGTTTACACCATCGTGCTGGGCAACGTCGTCGTCGTGCCCATCATGCTCTACTTCGCGCCCTACATGACCCGCATCGCCGCCATCTCCCCCAACATTCTCGCGCCCATCATTATCGCCCTGGTGACGCTGGCCGCCTACCAGGCCACCTATTCCATGGAAGACCTGGGTCTGGTGCTGGCCTTCGGCGTCCTGGGACTCTTCATGAAGCGCTACGGCTGGCCGCGCCCGCCGATCCTCATTGCCGTGGTGCTGGCGGATATCGTGGAGAAGTACCTCTGGCTCTCGGCCAACAGCTACGGCTGGTCCATGTTCGCGCGCCCGCAGTTCCTGTCCATCATCGTGGTGATGATCGTGGTGATGGTGGTGAGCCTGCGGATGCAGCAGGGAGCCAAGAGGGCGGCGGAGGAATCCACCGGCGAAGGGCAGGAACCGGGACTGGATGACGACTGATGGATGAAGGCAAGGACATGAACGCCGGCAAGGATCCGGCGGGGACGGCGCGACGCGGCTTCTCCGTCGAGGTGGTGGGAGAGATCATCCTGCTGGCCATCGTCGGCGGCCTCTTCGTCTACATGCTCATCGAGTCCTTCTCCTGGCCCCTGGGCTCGGCCCTCATGCCCTGGATCGCCATAGGGCTCGGCACGCCTTTCTGGGTCGTGCGTCTGGTCGCCCTGGTTCGCAGCACCCGGGACACTTCGTCCGGGCAGATCATGGACCTCGGCTTCCGCACCGGCGACGATCCCGTGGGCGAGAGAATGCGGTTCGCCCGCATCTGCTTCTGCATCCTGGGCCTCTACGCCGCCATATGGCTCGTGGGCTTCCACATCGCCATCCCGTTGGGAGTCTTCCTCTACGTCCTCATCTACGGCCGTGCCGGGTGGATCTGGTCCACGGTCCTGGGGCTCGTGTTCCTGGCCCTGATCGTGCTGGTCTACGACAGGTTCCTGAACGCCACGTGGCACGACCCCCCGCTTCTCAGGCTGTTCTGGGGATAAAAAACGGCCATCCGCCGAGTGACGGATGGCCGTTTTTCGTGCCCCTGCGCGGCAGGAATACAAGCGTAGGGGCGGGTTTCAAACCCGCCCGCACCCGCACCGCGCTGCCGCGTGATACAGGCCCCTAGTTGATCCCCATGAGCTTCTTGAGCAGCGCCTCGCCGTTCTTCGTCAGCGACTCGTAACGCTTGAGCCCGTCGTTAAAGTCTTCCGCGGTACCCAACGCGACATCCAGACCGGCCACCTCGGCGCCTTTCAGGAATCCGGGATCCGTGACGGTCGCCTCAAAAGCCTTCTTCCAGGCCCCGTAGGCATCATCCGGCACCTTGGGCTGAAGCACGAAGATCCGGCTGAATGTGTTGAACCTCTGGGCCACGAGAAACGCATTCTGCTGTTCCTCGGTGGACTTCACGACCTCGAAGATATGCGGCACCTTGGTAGCTCCGATCTGACCCAGCCAGTCCTTGGACGGCTCCTTTTCCCACCAGAAGATGGGCGCCACCTTCTTGTCGGTAATCCAGTTCGGGAACAGCCGCGGTACATTCTCCCTGACGCAACGGTCGATGCCTTCCATCTCGTCCCGATCGAAGGCGGCCATGATCTCGGAGGTGCCGCCGTAGCCGTAGACCATCTTGATCGGACCGCCCATCTCCATCACGAACTGGGGACCGATGCCGAAAGCCGCGCCTGGGGCGTTGCCGCCGCTGGTCACGGGCTTACCGCGCTTGACCAGGTCCGCATAGCTGACGCCGATGCTGCGGCGCGCGCACCAGATGCGTGGCACCTCGCCGGAGCTGGGGCTTCCCAGCACACGCACGGTCTTGAGATCGAAATCCGGCACGTCCCTGCCCGCCAACTCGCGCTGGACGAACCGGGGATGAAGCAGCCCCAGGGTCAAACCGTCCGGCTTGGCCTTCATGGACCGGCGCAGACCGCGCAACTGGCCGGCTCCGGGAACGTTACGGACGATGAAGGACGGGTTGCCGGGAAGATGCTTGCCCACGAAACGGGCCACCAGCCGGGAGAACACGTCGTAACCGCCGCCCGGGGCCGAGCCCACGATGATCTGCACCGGCTTGGACTCGAAAAGCTTGGCCAACTCCGCCTCCGAGCGCTGCGCCCATGCGCCGGCGGGGACCAGCAGAGAGACCGCCAGCACGGAAGCGGAGAGACTGCCGAAGAACCGCACCAAACGGCTCCTTCTCTTGAACGCCTCTGAAATCATGAATACCTCCTTGGGGTCGTTCGGGTTATAATGAGTCGAATACAATACGCCGTCATCGTCCGGCCATCAAGCCAAACAAGCCCGGCCCAATGAAAAAACCTGTTCCGGAGGGTCCGGCAGCCGTTCCCGGGTCCGGTCACGCATCCGTACATGTGCCCCGACCCGACGTCACGCACCTCGGCCCACCGGCGTAGCCAGTCTCGCCCGGTTGCTCAGGGCCAACAGCAGCCCGAATACCAACACTCCGACAAGGCTCAGATACATGCCGCGATAGCCGGCCAGTGCGATCATGCCGCCGGCAAGCGCGGACCCCAACCCCGAGCCCAACGGGAAGGCCATGGAGAACGTCGCCATGGCGACGCCGCGGCGCTGCGGGTCCGCCCGCTCCATGGCCAGGGCCAACGTCGTGGACACACCCAACGCGTATCCCAAAAAATACAGCACCCCCGCGACCACCATCAGGGTGATGTCCGAAGCCAACAGGACCAAGGCCACGCCGGCGATCTCCAGGACGTACGATACCACCACCGCGGGCCCGCGGCCCATGCTGTCCGACACCCGGCCAAGGAGAGGCCGGCCCACGAGGCTGGCGAGCCCGATGGCCACGAAGTACCAGCCCAGGCTCTCGATACCCACCTCACGGGCATAGAGAACGATAAAAGAGTTAAGCCCGGCCCAGGGCAGATTCATGCAAAAGAGCAGCAGGGCCGTGAACAGAATGCCTCGGTCGAAATAGGTCCGGCCCCGGGTCCGAGCCGTTGCGACGCCGGCCGCAGGCGGCGCGGGCGCGGGCGCGGGCGCGGGCGCAGCCGCCCGGCGCAGGCCCCGGCCGCAGGCGTAGGCGAGTGCGGCCGCGAGCAGCGCCACGACGCTCGACAGAACGAACACCGGAGCAAAGCCGCCCGCGGGATGGTGGATGATCCACAGCGCCGCGGACGGAAAGAAGACGGAGGAACTGCTTTGAATGCCGGAGTAGTAGCCGCTGGCTTCACCGCGCCGGTCGTCCGGCACCACCGCCGCCAGGAACGCGTAGCCGCTGGTATTGATCCCGGCCCAGGAGAAGCCCCGGAGGATGTTGGCGGTGAAGGCCCCTTCGACATGAGGGACCACGAAGATCAGCACGGTCAGGCAGAGGCCGATGCAACTCAGGCTGAGCACCCGGGTCTCACCGTGGGAGTCCACCCAGGTGCCCACCAGGGGGCGTATCAACATGCTGGTGCTGCTGAACGACGCCAGCAGCAGGCCCACCATGAACGGCGAGCTGCCGAGATGGTCCATGTAGAGGGGCAGCGTGGGAGTCAGGATCGCGTGATGCCCGTAAGCCAGGAACTGCGCCACGCACAACAGGATGAACGTGGGCGTCCAGAAACGCGGCCTGACAGCCTGATCCGGCATGTACGTTCGGCGGTTCGACTCGGAGTTGCGACGATTCCCAGGCTGGGCCGACGGTCAACTGTTCCGCTTCACCCAGGACAGGATGACGTCGTTGGTCCCTTCCGGGTCCTCCCAGAAGAAGCCGTGGGTCTGCCGCTCCAGGACCTTCAGCTCGGCGCCGGGAATGCGGTCCGCCAGCACCTGTGCCTGGGCCACGTGGTTGCTCCCCACGGTGTCGCCGTCGCCGATCAGCACCATGGTCGGGCACTGGACGTCGCCGAGGCGGTGGGTACCCTCGAAGCTGTGGCGCGCCATGACCAGGTGAATGAACTCGGGAAGCTTGGCGTGGGTCTCCCAGGCGAGCTTGTAGAAGGCCTCCACCTCGGCGCGATGACTGGCCCGGTAATCCGCGGTGAAGAAAGTATCGGTTTCGGCGATCTCGTCGTAGACGAACTTCTCGAAGCCCATCTCCACCAGTTCATAGACGAGCTGGTGCGGCAGGCCCGGAACGCAGTCCGGCCCGGCCCGGCCCGCGGTGCCGGAGCCCGCGGCCGCCATAATGAGGCTCTTGGCCCGGCCGGGAAAGTTCTGCGCCAGCGACAACGCGATGCGGCCGCCCATGGAATGGCCGATGAAGTGGGCCGACGGGCACCCGATGTGATCCATCAGCGCCACGATGTCCATGGCCATGAGCTCGATGGTGTAGACGCTCTGTTGCGCAACCGACCTTCCGCAACCGCGCGGGTCGTGGAAAATAAGGTTCAGGGAATCCGCCAACGGCATCTGCGAGGGCTTCCAGACCTCGCCGGAGTAGGCGGTGGAGGGCACGAAGATCAGGGGTTCGCCCTGTCCGTGGGTCTCGTAATAGAGGTCGACGCCGGTGGCCAGCTTCACGTTGGGCATGGGTTCTCTCCTCCTTGGGAACCGGGATACAAGTCCTCCCGTCTCCGTGCCCCCTTATTACATGGATTCACCATTTCCCGCTAACGGCTTGCCCCCGCCGACTTGACAGGTATACCTCAATTAGACATATGCACTGTTCACGCGCTCACGCTGGACGCATGGAGGGAGCGGAGGCTGGAACCTCCGGGTATTTCCGGGTTCGAGACGTCAATCGAGACATCAACATGGGCAAGGCATTGATCATCGCGGAGAAGCCGTCGGTGGCCGCGGACGTGGCCAGGGCGCTAGGCGGCTTCGAACGGCACCAGGACTACTACGAGAGCGACGAGTACGTGCTGTCGTCGGCGGTGGGGCATCTGCTGGAGCAGACTCCGCCGGAGGGAGTGGAGGCGAAGCGCGGCAAGTGGAGCTTCGCCAATCTGCCGGTGATACCACCCTACTTCGATCTCAAACCCATCCAGAAGACCGCCACCCGGCTCAAGCTGCTGGTCAAGCTGATGAAGCGCAAGGACGTGGACGCCCTGGTCAACGCCTGCGACGCCGGACGGGAAGGCGAGCTCATCTTCCGCAACATCGTCCGCCACGCCAAGGCCAAGAAACCCATCAAGCGGCTCTGGCTCCAGTCCATGACCCCGGCCGCCATCCGGAACGGCTTCGTCGAGCTTCGCGAGGACACGGAGATGCTGCCGCTGGCGGATGCCGCCCTGAGCCGCTCGGAGGCCGACTGGCTGGTGGGCATCAACGGCACCCGGGCCATGACCGCGTTCAACTCCAAGCCCGGGGGATTCTACAAGACCACCGTGGGCCGCGTGCAGACCCCCACCCTGGCCATCGTGGCGGAGCGCGAGGCCGCCATTCGGAGCTTCAAGCCCGAGCCCTACTCGGAGGTGACGGCCACGTTCCGGTCGGAGGGCGGCGAGTATCAGGGCCGCTGGTTCGACGAGAAGTTCCGGAGGAAGGACAGCGAGCCCAACGCCCGGGCCGAACGGATCTGGGAGCAGGCCGCCGCCCAGGCCATCCGCGAGAAGTGCCTGGGCAAGACCGGCGCCGCCACCGAAGAGAGCAAGCCCACCCGGCAGATGCCGCCGCCGCTGTTCGACCTCACGAGCCTGCAGCGCGAGGCCAACTCGCGCTTCGGCCTGAGCGCCAACCGCACCGTGCAGATCGCCCAGGCGCTGTACGAGCGGCACAAGGTGCTGACCTACCCGCGCACCGACTCCCGGGCCTTGCCGGAAGACTATGTCGGAACGGTCAAGGACTCGCTCCGGATGCTCAAGGACACCGACTATGCGCCGTTTGCCGGCACCATCCTGGAGCAGGACTGGGTCCAGCCCAACAAGCGCATCTTCAACAACGCCAAGATATCGGACCACTTCGCCATCATCCCTACCACCGAGGCGCCCAAGCGCCTGAACGAGATCGAACAGAAGATCTACGACCTGGTGACCCGCCGTTTCCTGGGGATCTTCTACCCCGCCGCCGAGTTCCTGGAGACCACCCGCATCACCCGGGTGGAAAACGAGCCCTTCAAGACCACCGGCAAGGTCATGGTCAAGGCCGGCTGGCTGGAGGTCCACGGCAGGGACACTCGCCAACAGGGCGACGAGGCGACACTGGCGCCCCTGAAGGCTCCCGCGTCCGAAGCCACGGCCGACTCCGCCGACGACCGCGGCGCACAGGTCGAAACCCTGGGCATCGAGGCCAAGGAAACCCAGACCCGGCCGCCGGCACGGTTCAACGAGGCCACGCTGCTGGGCGCCATGGAAGGGGCCGGGAAGCTGGTGACCGACGAGGACCTGCGGGCGGCCATGGCCGGCAAGGGGCTCGGCACCTCCGCCACCCGCGCATCCATCATCGAGGGGCTCATCGGCGAGGACTACATCATCCGGGAGGGCAAGGAGCTTCAAGCCACCCCCAAGGCCTTCATGCTCATGGAGTTGCTCAACGGCCTGGGCGTCCGGGAGCTCACCCGCCCCGAGCTCACCGGGAACTGGGAGTACCAGCTCTTCCAAATGCAGGGAGGCAAGAAGAGCCGCGACGAGTTCATGGGGGAGATCGCCCAGATGACCCGGCAGATCGTGGACCGGGCGCGCCAGTACGAGCACGACACCATCCCGGGCGACTTCGGCTCCCTCTCGGCACCGTGCCCCAAGTGCCAGGGCGAGGTGCACGAGCGCTACCGGAACTATCAGTGCAAGAACTGCGCCTTGACTCTGCCCAAGATCCTGGCCGGACGGCTGCTGAGCGCCGAAGAGACAGACACGCTCATCGAACACGGCCAGATCGGGCCCCTGCAAGGGTTCCGGAGCCGCCAGGGCCGGCCCTTCGCCGCGGTGCTGACGCTGTCGCCCGAATACAAGATAGCCTTCGATTTCGGCAACGGCTCCCGTGACGTTGAGGGCGAAGCCGAGTCCGGGCCGGATTTCACCGGCCAGGAACCCCTGGGCCAGTGCCCCCGCGGCGACGGCCGGGTCTTCGAGCTGCCCATGCGCTACGTGTGCGAAAACGCCGTGGGCGACGCGCGGACATGCGAGTTCAGCTCCGGCAAGATCATTCTCCGGCAGGAAGTGGCGCGGGAGCAGATGGTCAAGCTGTTGAAAGAGGGCAAGACCGATCTGTTGCCGGGCTTCGTATCGTCACGCACCGGCCGGCCCTTCAAGGCGTTCCTGGTGGCGCAGGAGGGCAAGGTCGGCTTCGAGTTCGAACCGAGACCCGCCAGGAAAAACGCCGAGGCCGCCCGTAACAAGCCGGCCGCCAAGGCGGACTTCTCAGGTCAGGAGTCCCTCGGCAAATGCCCGCGTTGCGGCAGTCAGGTCTTCGAGTGGAACTCGCAGTACCTCTGCGAAAAATCCCAGGCCGAGACCAAACCGTGCCGCTTCAAGGCCAGCACGGTCATCCTTGAGCAGCCCGTGGAGCGTGCCCAGATGAGCAAGCTCCTGGCCGAGGGCAAGACCGATCTCTTGGAAACGTTCGTCTCTTCCAAAAGCGGCCGCCCGTTCGCCGCCTGGCTCGTACTCGACGACAGCAAGGTCACCTTCGAATTCCCGCCGAGGGATACATAGCGCCGGGAAGCCGTCCCTTGGGGATTCCTCGGCGACTAGCTTGACACGGCTCCTGCTCCAGTCTCTCGCGCATATGCGACTTACAATCCGAGCCAGCCTTGCAGCATTCCCTGGGGCCAGAGCACGTGCAGGATCAGGTTGAACACGCCGACGATCAGCGCCACCATGACCACCGCCACGGAGCCGGACAACAGGAGGCTTTCGCGAGCCTGGAACCTCAAGTAGCCGAAGGTGAACAGCGGCACCGCGATCTGGAAGCCCACGAGCCAGATCAATCCGAAAAGAACGAAAATCCAGGCGAAGACGTTGATCATGCGCCGCCGCGCCACGGCGGGAGGCACGTCGGCATCCAGTGGAGTGTCGCCGAGACCCGGCGAGGAGGCCGTCGCCTCCGTGCGCTGCCACCAGCGCTGGCGTACGAACAGCACCACCACAAGGATCAGGCCGGGAATGGCGATGGCCAGAACGAACGCCCGGCTGTGAACCGGCCACTCCACGGCGGAAAGGATGGCAGAGACAAACAGTCCGGCCATGAAGAGATTCAGCCCGTCTCCGATCCTAAGCTTCACGGCGTCCCCCTCGCCACGTCATTTTCCGCGGCCGAGCCGCCCCGTTTCTCCCGAACCAACCCGAAGGCAACGCTGGCGACCATGGCCAGAAACAGCAACACCACCCCCGGCCGGGCGAGCCAGCCGAAACCGCCGTAGGCGTGGGTTGAAATGAACAGGTACTTGCCGATGACGGGACCGAGGACCAGGCCCAGCACCAGCGGGGGCCGTGGCCAGCCCGCCAGCTTCATGACCCAGGCGAACAGACCGAAGCCGATGAGGACAATGAGATCGCCATAGTCCCGGGTAGTGAGGAACGAAGCCAGGAACAGGATGCTGATGATGACCGGGGCAAGGATCTGGATCCGTACCAGGGCCAGCTTCGCAAGCTGGCCGGTCAAGGGAAGCAGAATCAGCGTTCCGAACACATTGGCCAGCACGAGGCTCCACACGATGGTGAAGGTCACGTCCAGGTTGTCGGTGAGCATCTCCGGGCCGGGTCTCAGGCCCAGTATCATGAAAGCTCCCAGGAGGATGATCATCTGGAGGCTCCCGGGAATGCCGAAGGCGATGGTAGGTATGAGAGAGCCGCCGAGCTTGGCGTTGGCCGCGCTTTCGGGCCCGATGACGCCCCGTACATCACCCTTGCCGAAGTTGTCCCGCGGCCGCGATGACTGTACTGTATGTCCGTACGCGAACCAGTCCACGACATCCGAGCCGAGCCCGGGGATCAAGCCGATCCAGGTACCGAGGACGCTGCACCTGAGCACCAGGAACCAGTTACGGAAAGTGTCCCCGATACCGATGAGCACGCCTTTCATGGCCTGCCGGGGAACGTCGGCGATGCTCTTCCGGCGAATCGCCATCTCGACGATTTCGGGAATGCCGAACACGCCCATGACCGCGGGAACCAGCGGCAGCCCCTCCCAAAGATAGAGGGCGCCAAAGGTCCAGCGCAGCACCCCCGTCTGCGGATCCATCCCCACCATGCTTGCCAGCACACCGGCCATGCCGGCAACGAGCCCCTGGAGCGGGGCACGGCCGCTGAGCACGCCGACCATGGATATTCCCAGCAGCCCCAGCATGAACAGCTCCGGCGAACCCACGGAAAGCACCAGCGGCCGCATGATGGGAATGGCCAGGAGCAACGCCACCGCGCCGAAGATGCCGCCCATCATGGAAGCGCTGTAAATGGCGCCGAAGGCCCGGCCCGCCTCGCCCTTCTTGGCCATGGGATGGCCGTCCATGATGGTGGCCTGGGCCGCGGCGGTGCCCGGGACCGCGAATAGCACGGCCGGAATGCTGTCGGAGGAGGTCACCACCGCCACCAGGCCCACCAGCAGGACCATGGCCTCGGACGGTGACATCTCGAAGACGAAGGGCAGCACGATGGTGAGGCCCACGATACCGCCCAGACCCGGGACCGCCCCGAGAACGATGCCCAGGAGTACCCCGAGGAGCAGGAGCAACAGATGGTAGGGGGAGAAGATCACCCCCAGGGCGGTCAGCAGCGATTCAAGCATGCCCCGCGTGGATTCAGCGATACAGCTTTACCACTTCCTCCGGCAGGCCGAAGAACTGCTTCAGTGCCGCGTGCGCGTCCTTGCCGATGACGGCGTCGTTCTTTCCTCCCATCACCTTCACCGCATCCGCCTGGAACGCCGGGTCGGCGACCATCTTGCGAAAACCGTCCTCCAGGTCGCGGATCCTGGCCTCGGGCACGCCAGGCGGGGCCCAGACGGACTTGCCCAGGGTATTGACGGCGATGATGCCCTTGATGGCTTTCCAGACGGTGCCGGACGGCTCCTTGCCGAACAGCTCCACGTAGCCTTCCTTGACGGTGCGCGTGTGCGGCATGACGGGATGCCGGACCACGTTCCCCTTGCTGTCCAGAAGCCCGGACTGGAAGAGCATGTAGACCTCGCCCTTCTTCTCCAGCGGCTCCACCACGAGCGCGTAGTTGAACGCGTCCCCGCCGGTCACGTTGACCTCGCCCTTGAGCAGCGCCAGGCGCGCCTCGCCGTAACTGCCGTAGCCGTACACCTGACGGTACTCGAGGCCCAGCAGCTTGAAGATCAGGCCGGAGATGATGGCTACCGTGGACCCCTTCTGCGTGTCCCCGGCGACGATCTTTCCGCTGACCTTCTTGAGGTCATTGAGCTCCTTGATGCCCAGGCTCTTGCCGGCATAGTGTGTGGTGGAACCCGGGGCGGAGGCGATGAGCGACATCTTGATGAACTCGTAGGTGTGGCCGGGACGCCGCAGGAGGCGGCGCACCGGGACCCCCTCGGAGGCCACCCCAAGGGTCAGCCCATCCCTGGAAGCCTTGGAGTAGAGGTAGCCGAAGGTCAGCGCGCCGCCCCCGCCCGGCATGTTCTGCACCAGGATCCTGGGGTTGCCCGGAATGTACTTGACCCAGTGCCGGGCGGCGAACCGCGCGTAGTTGTCCGTGCCTCCGCCGGGACTGAAGGGCACGATCACCCGGATGGTCTTGCCTGCGTAGAAGGGCTTGTCGGCCGCGGACGCCGCCCCGGCCAGCGTCATCAGCACCAGCAGCCCGCTCAAAACCGCGGCCCATGCCGATCCCTTTTGCACTGCAGTGAAACGGATCATGACACGCTCCTTGTCGTTTCGTGCGGCCCGGTTGCTTGGGTCGCATCCAGACTATGGTCTCACGAGTAACTCCGCGCGCGGCAACAAGTCACAGCCGCGCTCGGTCACTCCTGCAGAAAGTCACGGATGGCCTTGTGGGCCTCCTCCGGGTTGGCGAAAAAGTAGCTGTGCCCCTCGCCGTGAAGCACCACCAGGCGGGCGTCGGGAATGCCGTCCACCAGGGTCTGGGCAGACTCGATGTGGTGGACGCCGGCGGTGACCTCGTCCTCGTTGTCCCCCACCAGCACCAGCGTCGGCTGGGTGATATCCTTGAGCCGGTGGCTGGTATCGTGCAGGTGGCGCGCGATGACGTGGCGGAAGTAGAACTCCGCCGGACACACGTCGGCCATGCGCACGTCCAGGTAGTGCTGCACGCGTTCCGGATATTTCTCGACGAAGGCCTTGCTGAAACCCACCTCCACCGAGCTGTCCCTCACGTAGTTCACGTAGCCCTGTTCCGCCATCTCCGTGGCAATGTCCAGGGGAATGCCGGGGCCGTCGGGAAAAGATGCGCCGCTGGACGCCAGAATCAACGCCCCCACCTTCCCGGGATGGTCCAGGGCCAGGAGCTGCGCCACCCGGCCGCCCATGGAGTGGCCGCAGACGACCGCATCCTCGGCGCCCAGGTGGTCCATGACGGCCGCGATGTCGTCGGCGAACATGTCGGTGGTGTACGGGATGGACGGCTTGCCGGAGCGGCCGGTGCCGCGGTAGTCGTGGGTGATGCACATGTGGTCCTTGGAGAACTCCTGCACCGGGTACATCTTCCAGACCTCGCCGTCGGACCCCGTCTCGCTAATGAACACGAAGGGGCGTCCCTCGCCGGCCACATCGTAGTAGATCTCGCAGTCATCGCGTTTCAGGATAGGCATCTCTCGAACCTCCCATGGCAGTTAGGCGCCTCGCACCCAACGCCGACCTCGGGCCGTGCGGATTAAGGTTTTCCGAACGTGGCGACCCGGTCCACGCGGCACTCGAACAGCACGCGCTTCTCATCGATGACGGGATCCCTCAGGCCGTAAGGCGGTTCCTGCCCGGTGTACTTCGTCCACATGCGGTCGATGTGCTCGGCGGCTCTCTCGCCGCCGGGCTCGCCCTCGCGTATTTCGTTCACCACCGTGGCCTTGATGCTCAGCCAGTGGTAGGGGTTCTGGGGGTTCACCAGCAGCATCGTCAGGCGCGGGTTCTTCCGGATCCAGCCGCACTTCGCCCGGTGCGCGGCGGTGTTCACCAACACCTTGTCGCCGTCGTAGTCGAACCACATGGGCGTCATGTTCACCCGCCCGTCCGGGCCCGTCAGACCCAGCGTGACCGTAATCGGCATGTCGAGCAGTTGCTTGTGGGTGGGGTCCAGGTCCGCCAGGGTTTGGGCCTTCTTCCGTTCGCCCACGGCGAACTGCCCCTCCTGCAGGCCCTCGGACACATCCTTGAACTTGGCTACGGTGAATTCCGCCATCGGGCGCCTCCCCTGAAAGAAGTGATTGGACTTACAGGAAGTCCCTGATGGCCTTGAAGGACGCATCCGGGTTGGCGAAGAAGTAGCTGTGCCGCTCGCCGGGAAGGATCACCAGGCGGGCACCGGGGATGCCGTTGGCCAGGATATCGGCAGAGGTCCGGTGGTCCATGTCGCTGGTGACGCTGCGGTCGTCCTCCCCCACCAGGATCAGCGCCGGCACCGTGATGTCCTTGAGCCGGTGGCTCGTGTCGTGCGCCTGGCGGGCGATGACGTGGCGAAGGTAGAACTCCGGCGGGCACACGTTGGCCATGCGGACGTCCAGGTAGCGCTGGATGCGTTCCGGATACTGCTTCGCGAACGTCTCGGTGAAGCCCACGGCCACCGAGCCTTCGCTCACGTAGCGCTCGTATCCCATTTCGACCATGGCCGTGGCCAGCTTGAGGGGGATCCCCTTGGTGTCGGGGAAGGAGGCGCCGGAGGACGCCAGGATCAGCTTGCTCACCTTTCCGGGATGGTCCAGGGCCAGGAGCTGCGCCACCCGGCCACCCATGGAGTGCCCGCAGACGATGGCGTCGCTGGCGCCCACGTGGTCCATGATAGCGGCCGCGTCGTCCGCGAACATGTCCGTGGTGTACGAAATGGACGGCTTGCCGGAGCGGCCGGTGCCACGGTAGTCGAAGGTGATGCACTGGTGATCCCGGGAGAATTCCGGCACCGGATACATCTTCCACACCTCGCCGTCGCACGCCGTCTCGCTGATGAATACGAACGGCCGTCCCTCGCCGCTCACCTCGTAATAGAGATCTACGTCATCGCGTTGCAGGATAGGCACGGTTTGAACCTCCCTTGGCAGGTTGTTGACTTCAGGCTAACGGACCGGTTCCGCCTACGCGAGTAAGGCTTTCAGAGCCGGGGGCGGAAGAGCCCTCACGAAAGACCGTAGAATGCCGCCGGGTTGTCCTGAAGGATCTTTTCGGCCTGCCGCCCGGTGATGGTGCCGTCCTCTCCCATCGTCCTCAGCTCGCTCAGCGTGCGGATCTCCGCGGACTGGTCGGCATGACTGTAATCGGTCCCGGCGATGAGATTGTCCTCACCGCAGTGACGAATGATATACGGCAGATCCTCCACCGTCTGGCAGGCCACGTAGAACCGCGACTCCTGCAGCAGGTTCTTCGTCAGGTCGAAAGAGAACATCCAGCGGGAACGCTCGTGCCGTGCCCGCAACTCCGCCAGCGCAAACGGCACCCACGAGGACATGGCTTCCACGAAGCCCACCCGGAGCTTGGGAAATTTGGCAGGCACCTCCGCCATGATCAATGAACCGAAGGCGTCGATGACGGGCGCCGTGATGTTGTGCAGGCTCAGGACCGTGGCGTCGGCATCGGTGAGCGCCGGGTCGCCCGTGCCCGTATGAATGCACACCGCCATGTCGAGGGCTTCCGCCTCCTGGTAGAGCGGGAAGAAGTAGGCGTCTCCGGCCCGCTTGCCGCCGCACTCCAGGCCCTTCTTCATCAACCCGCAGGCGCCGTGCTCCCGGGCGAAACGCATCTCCTTCACCGCTTCGTCCAGATCTCCCATGGGCAGGAGGCAGACCCAGCGCAGGCGATTGTCGCTGAGCTTCCACTTCTCGGCCATCCAGCGGTTGTAGGATTTCCTGAGCGCGTGCTCGATCTCGCCCTTGGCGCTCCAGGAGAACAGGAACGTGGTGGGGTAACAGACCTGGACGTCGATGCCGAGCTCGTCCATGTGGCGCAGACGCGCCGGCACATCCAGCAGCTCCCGGGTCTCCACGGTGGTCTCCGTGCGCTCGTCGTCCCTGATGCGCCGCACCAGGAAGCGGCCGTCCACGCACCAGTACCGGTTGTAGCCCTGCGGCTGCGTGCCGCCCGAGCTCGCGGGATCCTGCATCACCGTGACCGGGGTGTGCCGCTTGTAGGCCTCGTCGATATACGCCCAAGTATCCTCGGTCTCGTCCACGTGCGCGTCTGCGTCGATTATTGGCATGGGCACTACATAGGACTGCTGCATCATCGGTGTCAAGCCTTCCAGTGAATCGAGGTCAGCCCGGCGCCGGACCAGCAAACCGGAAAATCTCATGCCTTGATTGGACTTCAGACGGGTCCGGGTCTAACCTATGGAAGGAAGCCTTGAAAGGGCACATTCGAGTCCGGATCAACGGACCGACGGCTTTGCCCGCGAGGTGCTGCCGGAAGGAGATTCTTGAATGGGCGCCACCTATGTTGACGTCACTATCCGCAATCCCGCGGACCCCCAGCGAAGCTGGACTGGAAAGTTCCTCGTCGATACGGGTGCATTCGACTCGCTCGTCCCGCGGGGGCAGCTTGATGCTATCGGACTCAGGCCCAAGGGCCACCGGGAATATGTCCTCGCCGATGGGAACAAGGTAGCCTTCGACATCACGACCGCAGACCTTGAATTCAAGGGAGAAGTGGTGGGCGGCACCATCGTTTACGGCGGCGAGAACGCCGAACCCTTGCTTGGTGTCACTGCACTGGAGTCCGGCGGCTTCGAGGTCGATCCCCGCAACGAGGACTTGAAGCGCTTGCCGGCGATACTGTTGAAAGCACACCGTCGTTGAGACGTGCGGCTACCCGGAAGGCCGCAAGCAACTTCGCGAGAGTCGCATGGCAGGGTCTAAAGCCGACGGCACCCACGTCCAGGCGGAAGTCCTTCAGGCCCATGGCCTCCGCAGCGTCCACCGTGATCATGTCGTAGAGGCGCTCCATGTCGTCCCCGGTGGTCATCCACAGGAGATGCGAGGCCAGGAACGCTACTTCGAGCATGTTGTTGCGGCCGAAGGGGTAGTAGGCGTCGGAGATGTCGTCCTGCCCCAGGCAGACGCGCACACCCGCGGCCAGGAGCTCGCGCACACGGGCGTGGAGCGGGCCGGTGTGCGGATCGGTGACCACCGGCATGTCGGCCTGTCGCAGGAGCGCGGTCAGCTTCTGAAAATACGGTTCGGGGTACAACGCCATGGCGCGGGCGTGATGGGCCAGCACCCGTCCCTGCCAGCCGGCCTCGATGGCGCTCACCGCCATCATCTCCAGCGTGCGCAAGCCGGGATCGCCGGCGTCGTCCACGAGCATGGAGACGGGCCGGTCGCCGGCCACGGCGATCTCGAACATCTGCCGCACGTGTTCTCGAGCTGCGGCATCCGTGTACTCGATCCAGGGGATGCCTCCGACCACGTCGGCGCCCAGAGCCACCGCCTCCCGCACGAGATCCGCCGCGCCGGGCTCGGGCAGGACACCGTCCTGGGGAAACGCCACCACCTGTAACTCCACCACGCCGCGGAACTCTTCCTTGACCTGCAGCAGCGCCTTGACGCCTTCCAGGCGCGCCTTGGAATCCACGTCGGCGAACGCCCGTATGTATGTGTTGCCGTGGACCGCGGCGGCGCGGAGCGCCTCCCTGGCGTTCTCCACGATCCAATCCTGGCTGTAGGACTCCTTCACCCGCGACGCCGCCTCGATCGCATGCATGGCGTTGCCCATCCCCTCACCGTGGTAGGCCCGCAGGGACGACTCTTCATCCAACCGCTGCAAGGTATAGACCTTGTCGAGGTGCAAGTGCGGGTTGACGAATGGCTCGGTCACCAAACCGCCAGCCGCATCCACGACCACTGCCGCCGACACCCCTGGCGACTCTTCGATGAGCTCGATGCACCCACCCTGCACAGCAATATCGTACAACGCTCCCGGCCGGCGCCGCAGCCGGGCATGCTGGATCAACAGATCGAGTGTTTCACTCATCAGTGGACTTCGGACGGCGTGGCGTCTAAAAAAGAGATGCCTTGAGCGGGTCCACCCATCCAGATCGACTGGGCGAACGCAACTGACCGCGAGATGTCGCCGGAAGGAGCAATTTGAATGGGCGCAACCTACGTGGACGTCACCATACGCAATCCCGCCGACCGGCGGCGAAACTGGACCGGGAGATTCCTGGTCGACACCGGAGCATTCGACTCACTGGTGCCACGGCGGCGGCTCGAAGAAATCGGCCTCCAGCCGGTAGGACAGCGCGACTATGTACTTGCGGACGGGAAATCCATCGCCTTGGACATCGCAGTTGCCGAGATCGAATTCGAAGGGGAGATCGTCGGCGGCACGGTCGTTTACGGCGAAGAGGCCGCAGAGCCCTTGCTCGGCGTCACCGCGCTGGAGTCTGGCGGTTTCGAGGTCGACCCGCGTAATGAGGAGTTGAAGCGGTTGCCGGCGGTATTGCTGAAAAAGCTCGTCCCCTGAGATGAGGGGTTCTCCGCGTGCCCAAAATACGATCAACCTTCCTTTGTGATCTGTTTGCCCTGTTGACAGCTTCTGGAACTCATAAACAGTCACACCAGATTTGCACTGAAGTACCGTCACGACGCCAACATCGGCGCTCCGACAGTTCCTGCCTCACGTAGATCATCAGGGCCCGTCTTTTCTCCACGACGAGGACCCCGGTTTCTGCGATGCCGTACTCGTGCTCATAACTTAGCCTCTCCTCGTCGGAGAGTTCCGGCGAAAGCCTGAACCGGCACTCCTCAATAGTATTCCAGTCGTCATCGCCGTCGAGCCCCACGAAAGCTGCTGCTGTCGCGGGTGATGCCTCAATGGCCCGCGCCGGGACGATATCCACATAGCGGTCGTCCAACGGCTTCCGGAAAGCATCACGGCCGTCTGCTCTGAAGCCCCGAAGATGATATCGCCCACGGGAACGAACAATCGCCGAGGGCGAGAAAGTGAACTCCTCGATCCCGGCCTTGGCGGCATAAATCAACTTCAGGGGTTCGCGTTCAAGACAGGCGGCAATGATTTTTCGACTTGGTCCGCTGGGAATCTTGGCTGTGAGTGACAGGTCATGCCCGCCGCCCGGCAGGCCGAAGGACGAAAACGGGTTCCCGGGCAAGTCTTCGGCGATAAGCAGTAACGCGTAAGTGATTGTCGGATCGGTGACGCACGGGCCAGGATCAAAGTCTTCGAGCGGAACCAAGCGACGTTGGGTGTAATTCCTGTACGCAGGCAGGAGGCCTTGGTCCCGCCAAAGGGAGATCATGGTTCGGGCGGTGCGCTCGGATACGCCAAGATACTGTTGAATCTCCTTCGCCCGAAGGTGCCCCCTCCAATAAAGCATTTGTTCCGCGAAACGACGAGCGACGCGGATCATGAGATCTTCCACGGCGTTAGTAAACCTGCAAATTTTGCATATTGCAAATATTTGTGCATTTGGATAAGCTCTACTTGATGAATGGGAGGCCACTATGAGGATCAGATTCTCGGCGCCGCGCGGTGAATGCGCAAGGTTCCACTTCCTGGATAGCCTGCATGCGGCCCTTGTCAACGGTTGGACAGCGTGTGGCGCCAACGGCACACAAGTCGTTGGGCCGGATGCCGCCAACTGGTCCTTTGGGGCGGTCGGGACGGCGACGCCCAAGGGCTTTTTCCTGAAGTCGGTCCTAATTGGGACGGAGGCGGAGCCTCTTGATCAAATGATCCGGCGACTGGCTCCCGAGATGGTCCGGAAGACTTCGACCAATGGTGATGTCTTGGACCTTTCAGCCTGGGACAAAACCGTCGAAGAGTTGCCCGTCGCCGAAGAGCCGGGAGTACCGGCAACACTGCCGGCCATAATGTTGTCGCCGTTGGCGCTATCCGTGCGTGGATGGAAGGGGCGTTGGCATGCGGACCTTTCAGAAGTCGAGCCTTACCTCGGTGAGGCTGTCAGCTCCCGCCTGTCGCGCCTTACGGGACGAGAAGTCCGCCTGGATGTCCGGGCGGACCGGTTGTATCTCCGTGCCAACCCGCGGCACTCGACGCTGGTGCGCATACGGGCAGTGCCCGGCGCAAGGCCGGCGTTTGTCATCGGGATGATGTGCCCTTTGGTCATTCGTGGCAGCCTGGAAGATCTTCGCTCGGCCTGGACACTCGGGATTGGTGAAAAGAACCGTTACGGGTTCGGCTGCATCGGTTTCGCGGGGAGGCATCCATGAACGGCCCGTCACGGGATTTCGCCCACCAGACCGCCGTCGACATCTATGGCGCCTTCCTCGAGGAATGTATCATCGCGCGGGTCGGCCGGGACCGAGACGGCCAAGCCGGAACACTTTCTGCCGGCAAGATCGACGGTCGACCCGTCCGCCTAGTGACCATCAGCGGGAAGGGCGGCTGGTCGAAGGAAACAGCCCTCGCAGAGCGTTGGTCGAAGAGCGACAACGTCAGTCTGCTTGATCATCTGCTGTCAGTGGCGCGAGGTGCCCTGATGTTCTGGATGGCCGACGCTCACCGTCCGTGGTCGACCGAAGCAGATCTGGTGGAGATCAGGCGGCTGGCTCACGCCCTTGTTTGCATCGCGTTTCTTCACGACATCGACAAGGATCTTCAGATCAAGCGCGGCGCACAGATAACCGTGGCCGCCGTTGCCGAACGGATGACCCGGTACGGGATCGACGAGTTCCTGCTCAGGCACGGCCTGCGCGTTTCACCGGCCGCGATGCTCAACTACATCGAAGAGGTGGAAGGGACGCAGGCGGCGCGGAACCCTGCTGCTCAAGACTACGACAGGCGGATAGCAGCGACGTGCCGCTATGTCGAGTTGGCAGACAAGATGGACGGAATGTTTACGAGCCGCGAGACGGGCGCCGGTATTGACGGGGTCATTAAGTCGTTGCGCGACGCCAATCGATGGCCCGTGCTCCGAGATTCGACGTTGAAGCATTGGGAGAAGATCGAAATCCACGATCACCTTCACGTCTTCCTGCTGGACCGCTTCCAGCGGGCGATTTCCGACACATGCACCGAGGTGGCCGGACGCCTGCCACTGATCGAGATCGTCCACGACGGCCGGCTACTGTGCGTAATCCCACGGGAACAGGCCGGCGAGATCCGGCAGCGAGCGCTTGACCGCTTTCTTCGAGAACTTCCCTACGGCCTCGACTTCTCTATCAACAACCGCTTGGCGCTGGAATTCACCGGTGGCGCGGCATCGTGGCAGGCATGCCGCGACTTGATGGCAAGAGACGGAAACTGGCTCCGCCGGTTCGCGAATTTGCTGGCCTTACCTCGACCGTTCGCAGTTGAGCATCAGTCGGAAATCGAAGATCTGTTCGCCGCGGCGGGAATGGAGACCTCCTGGGGACCGCTGGTGGGCGGCGAGGGAGCTACTGTGAAACCGGCACTCGATCACCCTGGCGGAGACCCTTGCGACTTGGATGTGAACCCGGCCCATGCACTCACGTTTCTGGTGATAGTCCTGAACCACAACGACAGCCACCGCAAAGGTGCGGCGGCCGTTGCAAAGGTGCGTGAGGGAGAGTTGCTGAAACTGCTCGGGACAGAGGGCAAGAAGCCACCGCCGGTGGTGACGGCAACGCACGCCGACGACGGCCGGACGCGACGTATTCTGACGGCACTGTGGGCCATCGCGGAAGTGTGGCGGTCGGCCGAGTCTGATCCGGACGGAGCTCAGGAACTGCTGGACCGTATCGTCGGCCCCGAAGGGCTGGTGAAACTTTGGCTGGAGGGCGACACGACACGGGTCGGGCTCGCCGCCCAGATCGAGGACCGCGCGAGTACAATGCGGGACGCCCTGCGACGGCGATTCACCGCGTATCTCACGGGAAGCCCCGCTCAAGCCGTGGACGGCGATGACGCCCCCAAGCGTTGCCTCCTATGCAACGAACCCGTCGCCGACGCGCGCAAGGTCGATACCGCCTCCGAAGCACATGGAGTAAAGGCGTCCGCTTTCTCGGGCCGCGATGGGCGCAATGACCATCTGGCCTCACCGTCGGGCGATACTCACATCTGCCCGGTCTGCCTAGCCGAGTTACAGTTGCGCCAAAAGGCGCAGGAAGAGTTCAAGGGCGCCGGCGACCTGCCCCCTCTCATTTCGTCACCCGTGACGACCGGACTGTTCGCCGCACTTGCGTTTGAGCGCGAAAGGAATGCCGACGTATCCATGGGCTTGAACGATCTGAACCGCCTTGAACTAAAGAAGGGAACCGTCTACGACGGGCTCGATTGCCAGACACGCCGCATTCGCCTGGCGCGGCTGGAGCGATTGCCCAACCGCGACGCCGAACTGGTCACCCAACTCCGCATGACGCTCAATGCCGTCCGGCGCCTTGGGCGTCCGATCCACATCTTTCGGGGAGCGCCGAGCAGGAATCCGGCCATCTTCCATTCGGATGCACTCCCCCCTTGGTTGGAACGGCTCCTCGGAGGCAGTTCCCTACGGATCGAGCAGCTTCCTGAGAAGCTCGCCGATCTGGAGTTGTTCGAGTATCTGGCTCACGCAGATGGCCTGGGCATCGAATGGGCAAAACAACTTGCCGATCCCGACAAAACGGTGCGCATGGGCGCTCTCTGCGTGGCATGGACACTTGCCGCTGACCGCCGTGCGACCGACACACGAAAAAGATACGGTTGGTCGATTATCAGGGACATGACGCGCGAACGAGCACTCGTGCTTGTCAGAAATATCGGAGGTGAACCTGTGAACCTGAAGGACAATACGGATCCGTTGATTCGGCTGGCATGGCTGGCAAGCTGCGTACAGAAGCGGCGCAGTTCACGAGACTCTACCAACAAACAACTCCTGTGCTGGAAAACCGCCCTCGATTTCTATGCGGGCGCTGTACGTTCCGTAAGCCAAGACTCCACCGCGCTGATACTCGGACTGGCCGGCACCCTTGAAGAAGAGTTGACGCGGAAAAGCGACGCCGCAGCCAAGAAACACCGGGACGATCGGCCATTGAACGAGGCTTGTATCGACTTCGCAAGCCATTTCGCGGACGAGGTATGGCCAAGCGTTTTTCAATCCAGGGAGCCTACTTCGAAAACCCAGCGCCGGGCGGCAGCAATCTACCGCTTCGCGTTACTGGAAGCCTACCGGGAACGCGGCATCGCCGAATCCGCCGCCGACGGATTACCGCCCGACGAAGCAGAAGAAGTGCAAGGAAACCGTACGATTCCAAAAAAGGAGCATTTTGATGATCGATAAATTCATGCCGTACCTGAATGACGGCAACCTGATGGAAGAAGTCGTCGCGGCCAACGGCAAGGACACTTACGTGATGCCTTCACGCCGCAACGCCGGACACCTGGCTATCGTGTTGATCCGGGAAATCACGGCACCCACGGTGTTCCGCAACGCGGAGGAAGAAGTCACCGATATCGAAGACCGGGACGGCGTGCGCCGGGTACGAGCGACCGCCGGCAAATTCAAATTCGGCGAGCGGGGACGTGGGCTGTTGGTGCTACGCACATGGAACGTGGGCGGGAGGATGCCTCAAAACCGAACCGCGGTCGGCGACGGCATGCCGATACGCGATGCCCTTGACCTCAACACGTTCGTGTTCGGCGACTCTACGATGTGGGGCACGCGAGTGTTGCCGATCAAGGCGGCCGTGCAGTACTCCGACGCCCTCAGCACGGTGCCGTACCGTGACGCCGTTGGCGAGAGCTTCCACCACCGGGGCGACGAAACGGGTACGCTGTGGGATGCAGAGGGCAAGAAAAACACCGAGAATCTGTTCACGCGACACTTCGTCGTGCCGGGCACCCTGCTGATCCAGATCCTCACCACTAACGGACGCCAGCTACCGCCCATCGGCCTCGACCACCTGCTACTGAGCGTCGGACTTGCCGGATCGTACGGCGGCCAGACTTCCGTCACCGGCGTGAACGTGCGCACGCACATCGCCGGCATCTTCGGACGCCGTCTGGAGACACCTCTGGCATCTCCCTACGAGTTGCTACGGGAGTTGCCGAACACCCACTCGGCGACCGAACTTGGGGTCGCCATCACGCAGGCGATGTCCAAGCACTATCAGACTCATTCAGATGGCGAGGAAGCGAGAGCCTATCAACAGAATCTGGTCGAGGCATTCGAGTGTGACGACCCTGGGCTGCGCGGCCGTTACGAGGAGGCCGCGCCGAAGATTGCTGATCTGTTTGAGCAGCACTTTACTCCAAGGAAGGCGTAACCCGTGGCCGACGACGTCTTCTCTTTCCGACTTACGGCACTGTCACCGTGGGCTTGGCACGGGCTCGCCGTGCCCTCCGGGACCGCGACACTCAACGATATCGTCACAGACACGGCTATGGCGTTTGCCGTCGCGGCGGCACTCGGCATGATGCCGCGCCAGCCCTGTCTCCCGTCAACACCGGACTACCGCACCCACGTGGGTGCCTTACCCTTTAAGACAACGCTCTTCCTGGGGCACAACAACCGACTCAACCGACCCCTCGCACGCCGACTCAATCTGGATGTCGAGTGCGGCATGCCTGCGAGCATCCACTCCGCGCGCACCAGCGGCAACATCAAGGACTACTACCATATCCAGGAAGTCGCCGCGGGCGCCGTCTTCTACGGTTGGTTCCTCCACGGGGACCCTCTGCTCATCGCCCGAGACGCATACGGTGAACCCTTCGAAAGACTCGTCGTCAGGCTCGGCCTGGGACGCAACGGTGTAGGGCTACTCGAACGCAGTCCGGGCCAACCCGATATCTGCCTCAACCTGCACACGGCACGGCTATTTGAACCAAACCTCCGACTGGAGGCAGGACCGTACCGTCTGCACAACATCCAACCCAGTCGCCCGCTTCAACCTGACGAGGCGCTGCGGATCACCGCCGGCTGGTATTGAGGTACCGCAATGATCATTCGCGCACACTCGGTGCCGATGCTGGCCAACGGGCTGTCGCCAATGCAGGAGAGGCTCCTACGGTCGGACAGATTCGTGCGCCTCGTTTCCGCGCCGACAGGCTCCGGAAAGTCCTACGCCTTCATGCGCGCGGTGCTCGACGAGAACGCACGTGTCCTGTTCATCGTGCCCACCAAGCGGCTCTTGCAGAATCTCATCGAGGACGCGCGGGAACAGGCAACCCGTCAACTCCATAGCCGCGGTTGGACCAAGGCCCAGATTGACGGCTGGATCGACGAAGCCATCATCGAGTGGTCCGGCAATCAGGCGGGGGACGGGAGCGAGACACTGGCAACGAAGCGGGTTCGGGAGCTTCTCAGGGGCGGCGGACATCCCGGCGGACGCATCATCTTGGCGATCCCTGAAGTGGTGGTACGGATGATCTCCGGCGTCCAATTGACTGGCGCAAGCTCGGTCAACCCGTTTTTCTATCCGCGTATGTTCGATCACATTGTCTTCGACGAGTTCCACAGCATCGACGATCGGTCGTTCGGCCTGGCTTGCCTGTTCTCACTCTTGGCCGTTTCGGAACGGCAGGGAAAGGTATCGCTGTTGTCCGCAACGCCCATCGACGTGACCAGTGTGCTCGAACAGACAGGTGTAACGGCGGACGATGTCGAGACGGTCGCCGAGGAGGTTGTCGACGGGCACGCACCCGGGAACCGACCAATCCATGGCGACGTTACCGTGTCCGTACGTGAGTGCTCCATCCCTGAGTCGTTGGCGCTTAGCATCGACACGCTGCGGACATCTCTCCGCGACCGCCGTACCGTCATCGTCATTTACGACTCTCTGGCACGCCTGAAAAGGGACGAGCCCGAAATACGCGCCACGCTCCGTGGGGCCGGCGTCGCCGAGGACCGACTTCTGCGGATCAACTCCATCGACGACTCTGAGCGAAAGCCGGGTGAGCCGCGGCGCGGCGCACGATACAAGGACCCTCGTCAATACGATGTGCTGGTATGCACCTCGTCGGTAGAGATCGGCGTCACCTTCCACAGCGCACTCATGTTCACGGAGCCCGGCCACGGGCTTGCCAGCTTTGTACAGCGCGTCGGGCGCGTGGCTCGCGGGGGAGTCGACGGGCAAGTCATCGTGTCGCTATCGGAACGGCGTCGAAACCGGCAGGCCTGGACTCGGCGAATCAGCGAAATTGTCGAACAACACGACGAGCTTCACGTCCAGGCGTTCCTCAATGAAATCCTGCGCGACGTACGTCGCCGTCTTGAGCCCACACGCAGGGAAGCCGAGGCGGATGCTGCTGAGGCTAGCGGCATGGTGCCGTACTACCGGCGCGTGTCCTGGCGCGGCATGTTCTGGTCCGCCCTTTTCATCGTCGCCGTTCGACACACGAAGATGACGGTGCAGAAAGAGGCCAACAAGCGGTTGATGCAGATCGCGCCGCCTGTTGTAGGATTCGTCGATGCAAAGATCAGGGAAATCATGTCGGTGGATGTGGTCAACCCCAATCAGCGGCAACAGTCGCAACCGCACAAGCGCTGGGTTAAGGCTTTGCTCACCAACGCCCTGACGTACCGCGACATCGGCGCGACCGTTGTCGTTGTCGATTCGGACGGCACGCGGCACACCGTCACGGAGTCCTTCTTGCGCCGTGCAACCGATATACTCAGGAGACATGTCGTTTGTGATGAAGACGGTCAACCGGTCGTCGAGTTGTTGTCCGGGACGCTGAACCAGGAACTCATCAATTCAGTTCCGCACGAGGACGAAGCTCAACGGCTGACGCTGTATGTGCCGTCACCCATCGGCGAGGGCGATTTTTCGCTCTCAATCCATGAATTCGAGAAGGGAACCGAAGAGCTACATCGCCGGCTGGTGGAGGCTTGGCGGGAGCGGTTTCAGCAATTTCTCCCGGCCCCCGGCGAGATCGCGCAAGACCCCCGCGCTCGGGTGATGGGCGCAGCCACCGCGCTCGTGGAGAAACTCGGTCGGCCGCCCCTGGAAGAGGACTACGAGGATGCTGCTTCAGAAAGCGCGCTTTTTGCGTGACCTCGCGGAACGGCACGATTTGCACGGCCTCTACTTCCAGCACGTGGCTCTCTGCCGCCGACGAGCATGGCTCCATCTCGCGGGCGCAACGCATGCCGTCCATAACTCACGCGTTCAGCGAGGACTCGCCTTGCACCAAATCGAGAAGCGCCCCGGCGAGGCACCCAAAGGGCTCGGTATTGCGCCGGACGCCATCGATTTCGAACGGCGTGTAGTGATCGAAAGGAAAGGAACCGCCGGAGCGACCGACGCCGTTTCCCGTCAAGCGCTGTTCTACGCGGCATTCATGACCGGTGCCACCGGTGAACAATGGAGCGCCGAGGTCCAGGTGTACGGATCGCGGAAGACGGCGACCTACCGCGTTACCGAAGAGGTTCTCGATCGACTGATTCGAGACGCTATCGAGAGTCCGGGATTCGCTACGGGTGCCGCCCCGGCCGCCAAGCGTATTGGGCTCTGCAAGTCCTGCAGTTGCAAACCCATATGCTGGGAAGAGGAGTGACATGGATACGGTTATCATACCCCGCGACGCGCGGTTGAACCGGCACGAGAACGCGCTCGTCATTACATCCGACGCGGGAAGAAAGGCGATCCCGCTAAACGGAGTCAAGCATGTCCTCTGCATGGGCAACGGTTCGATCTCCATTCGGCTGCTTAAGGACATGGGCAGGCGAGGGATCCGGTTCACGGTGCTTGACGGAGGCGGAAGGTACATGGGTGCTTTCGAACCCGAGGAGGAAACCCCTTCCGGTCGGGTGCGTGTCGGGCAAGCCGAGCTGTTTTTAAACACGACTACGCGATTGGGGATTGCCAAGGCAATCGTCAGCGCACAGGCCAATTCGATGCGGGGGTTGTTGATGCGTTACCAGCGCAACGGCACCGATGACCTCGGCCCTTCGCTGGACGGCCTGGACAACGCTACGCGTATGATCGACAAGGCGACCAACATTGAGGCACTAATGGGCGGCGAAGGCCAAGCACGAGCGTTTCTGCACGACGCGTTCGAACGGATCTCCCCGGCTGCGACACTGAAGCGCAGGATCCGACGGCCACCCCCAGATCCCGTAAACTGTCTGATGTCGTTCTTCAACGCGCTGCTCTACTCCGCCTGCGCCAACGAACTCGCGAAGACTCACCTCGACAGAAGCATTTCCTTCCTCCATTCGCCCGGCACGGGGCGGCGGTCCCTCTCGATCGACATGGCCGAGCCTTTCAGGCCGGTGTTGTCGGATGCTCTTCTATTGTCCCTCTTTCGGCGCGACCATGTCAGCGGGGCGTGGTTCGACAGGAAACCCGGCATCTGCCTGCTGAACGAGAAGGGGCGCATCAAGGCGACACAGCATTTCTGGTCGCGCATTGAGGAAAAGACTGGCGATTGCACGCTACGCCAAGCGATACACCGTCAGTGTTTGGCGCTGGAAAGGGAGGCCCTTGGTGTGGGCCAGTTCAAACCCTTTGTTTGGCGGGGGTGACGATGTTCGTGGTGGTCTCGTACGACGTTCCTGCAAAGAGAACCGAGATTTTCAAGAAACTTCTGAAAGAGTACCTCGTCCACGAGCAGGCCTCCGTGTTCATGGGTGATCTGCCGGAGTCCGAGCTGATCAAGATGGTTGCCAGGATCTCGGACAAGATCCGACCGGAAGACAAGATTCTGAAGCTCGTGTGCAAGAATCGCCACAACGTAGAGGTGCAGCGGCTCAGCAAAGAGGAGATGGGTGGGCCGATGCGCCAAGCCGAAGACGAGTGGCACGGCAAGGACTGGTCCATTCTTTGACGTATGTGTTGCGCCTGAGTACAAGACTACCTCCAAACCGGGGTCCAGGCGCAAATTGGGAGGTCTACAGCGGTATTTTGAGTCGTTTCCGAGGCGTCGAGGGTGCAAAAGACGCGGAATAAGGAGGGTTCCCGATCCCCATGAGGGGTAATGAGCAACTGGGGACCGGCGACGTGTTCGAGAAGAAGACGGGTTCCCGATCCCCATGAGGGGTAATGAGGCGAGTGTCGATGAGATGGGCGTCCGGACTCCCTTCTGGTTCCCGATCCCCATGAGGGGTAATGAGTTGACGGGGCGACCAGGCGGTCCCGAGACTGAACAAGCCGGTTCCCGATCCCCATGAGGGGTAATGAGCATGAACAGAGTCTTGATGCTTGTCTTGACGTGTCTCGTTCCCGATCCCCATGAGGGGTAATGAGGTGCGGACGGTGGGGCTCGCGGCGAATCGGACGGGGGTTCCCGATCCCCATGAGGGGTAATGAGAAGGGCGGCGACGGTGACAAGTGGCATTCCGGCGCCACGGTTCCCGATCCCCATGAGGGGTAATGAGCGGCCACAAGTGAGAGGCGTGGCTACATAGCGGTCTGGTGGGGTTCCCGATCCCCATGAGGGGTAATGAGAAGCCAAGATCGTATGGACGGCCGCGGGGCAAATGGCGTTCCCGATCCCCATGAGGGGTAATGAGGAAAGGTCTCCCGGTGTTGATGGCCAGCACGGCAAGCGGTTCCCGATCCCCATGAGGGGTAATGAGTATTGTGGCAACTGCAAAACGACTCACAGTGAGGATGTCTAGTTCCCGATCCCCATGAGGGGTAATGAGCCGATAGATGTACTCAAGGCACGCGCTTGAGTGTTGCCCGAGTTCCCGATCCCCATGAGGGGTAATGAGTATAGGAATTGCCGGCCGTCCACCACGGCGGAACGGGATGTTCCCGATCCCCATGAGGGGTAATGAGTGGTCGAGTGAACTCGCGTGCGAGAGCGGGGCGGCCGAGTTCCCGATCCCCATGAGGGGTAATGAGTGAAGGCGATTGAGGGGGCGGCCCGCGAGCTCGTGAGGTTCCCGATCCCCATGAGGGGTAATGAGACCACGCTAGGGAAACGTTGCTTGAGCTCGCCGCACGTTCCCGATCCCCATGAGGGGTAATGAGATTGTCCATCTCCCGTTCGGGTTGTTGGTGGCACTAGTTCCCGATCCCCATGAGGGGTAATGAGCCGGGAACCCACCTCGGAACCTGTCCGAGGTGCGAGTTCCCGATCCCCATGAGGGGTAATGAGACCATAGTTCGGAAGTGGGCGGCCGCCCAAGTCCTGGGTTCCCGATCCCCATGAGGGGTAATGAGCTTTTGCGCTTCGTATCAAGGCGAGCGGTCAGTTGTGTTCCCGATCCCCATGAGGGGTAATGAGTTCTGGAGCTGGTGACCGGGTACGGACTGTAGCGACGTTCCCGATCCCCATGAGGGGTAATGAGTCTCTGTCCCCCTTCGTGTTCCCTTGTTCGACTATGTTCCCGATCCCCATGAGGGGTAATGAGTGATGAAAGGACGTGGTGAGAACAACCCGCTTGGTCCCGGAGTTCCCGATCCCCATGAGGGGTAATGAGCTCGGAATGCAGTTTCCTTCCCACGCCGTCCTGCACCCAGTTCCCGATCCCCATGAGGGGTAATGAGCGCGGTCCCGTGACGCGGTGCTGGAACGAAACAATGGCGGTTCCCGATCCCCATGAGGGGTAATGAGATTCCGCTCTACTGATCCATGCCCAAGATCAAAACCATGTTCCCGATCCCCATGAGGGGTAATGAGCTTCAGGGTGCGGGTACAGTTCAGCACTCCGTTGTGTTCCCGATCCCCATGAGGGGTAATGAGCGGCGGATATTTCGAGGCAGCCAACGCCGCTGGCGGTTCCCGATCCCCATGAGGGGTAATGAGCTCCGGTGGACGCGATCTTCGCGGAACGGGACGCGGTGTTCCCGATCCCCATGAGGGGTAATGAGGTTCATTTCGCCGGATGGTAGCATGGCAAACCGACTATGGGTTCCCGATCCCCATGAGGGGTAATGAGCTTCGGTCATCCTTCATCCGCCTTCCTGACGGCCTCGTTCCCGATCCCCATGAGGGGTAATGAGACCGCCGTAGCATGCGGGGATGTGCATTGCGGAGCTGTTCCCGATCCCCATGAGGGGTAATGAGGATGTTGGGGTTTACGCACTTGCCCTCTCCCTTGCAGGGTTCCCGATCCCCATGAGGGGTAATGAGCATGGTATTTCAGACGGGACGTGGTCCTTGATCGAGTTCCCGATCCCCATGAGGGGTAATGAGTCTCGAATGGCGGCTTCCAGCACGGAAGATTTCTGGGTTCCCGATCCCCATGAGGGGTAATGAGATATGCGAGCGTTGCGGCGAAACCGCCCGCCGTAGGGGGTTCCCGATCCCCATGAGGGGTAATGAGGATGTTTTGCTTCGGGCTTCGGGCGGTCCGCGCACCCGTTCCCGATCCCCATGAGGGGTAATGAGCAGGAGAACCGGAAGCGTGAGCACAACCAGCTCCGGCGTTCCCGATCCCCATGAGGGGTAATGAGCTGTGCTCCTGCCACTACGACGTCGTCCCCTGGCTCAAGTTCCCGATCCCCATGAGGGGTAATGAGTTCACGTCTCCTTTCCGCACCGGCCAGGACCGTATTTGTTCCCGATCCCCATGAGGGGTAATGAGCAGGTAGAGCAGTGCGCCCGCGGCCAGCACACAGATGTTCCCGATCCCCATGAGGGGTAATGAGTTCAAATGGGTCAGCGACGCATGGGACGCCATCCTCGTTCCCGATCCCCATGAGGGGTAATGAGTTTGCGGAACGGGACGCGGTGGCCTGGCCGGGATTCGGCGTTCCCGATCCCCATGAGGGGTAATGAGCTGGTCAAGGCCGTGGGCGCCGAGATCGAGAAAGCCGGTTCCCGATCCCCATGAGGGGTAATGAGAAGGGCCGGTGTCCGGATGGCAAGGCGTTCAGCCGATGGTTCCCGATCCCCATGAGGGGTAATGAGTATGCGGTTCTGTTTGGTCATGCTCATGGCTTCCCCCGTTCCCGATCCCCATGAGGGGTAATGAGTGGGTGCCGCGAATGGCGCCGCAGGTGCAATCGGATGTTCCCGATCCCCATGAGGGGTAATGAGCTCCGGCCTCGACCTGCGGGCCACGGATTTCAGCGACTGTTCCCGATCCCCATGAGGGGTAATGAGATAGTAGCCGTGGTCATTCATGCGATGGTAGGACGTGGTTCCCGATCCCCATGAGGGGTAATGAGTCTATATCCTCGGTCGCGACTTCTCCGTCCCACTCATGGGTTCCCGATCCCCATGAGGGGTAATGAGTATTAGGCGCGCGCCAGTGCTTACTCGCCTGGCACCGCGTTCCCGATCCCCATGAGGGGTAATGAGACTGAAAATCGCAGTCAGGGTGGCCTTGTCCCAATCGTTCCCGATCCCCATGAGGGGTAATGAGCTTCGGCAGCCCGCGGGCCACTACCATCCGATGCACCCGTTCCCGATCCCCATGAGGGGTAATGAGAGGGTGTCTTGCCGTCTGGTGTCGTGACCCCACTCAGTTCCCGATCCCCATGAGGGGTAATGAGATGCTCATGCTGTTCGTCTTCCTCTTTACCGGCTGGGTTCCCGATCCCCATGAGGGGTAATGAGTCGAGGTCCCGCAGCTCGTTGACGGGGCGGTGGCCCCGTTCCCGATCCCCATGAGGGGTAATGAGAAATGCAAGGGGGGGGTCGAATATGTGGGTTGTGAGTTCCCGATCCCCATGAGGGGTAATGAGCCAGGGTACTTGATTTTGTACCTGCGGACACTTTCGTTCCCGATCCCCATGAGGGGTAATGAGCTTCCTGTCCCGCAGTGGCTGGAGAACCGCGTGACACGGTTCCCGATCCCCATGAGGGGTAATGAGCTTCCATGGATGCTGTCGGGCATAATGCCCTGAGCACAAGTTCCCGATCCCCATGAGGGGTAATGAGGGTCCGGGCTGAAGTTGCGTGAGAGTGACGTGAGAAGTTCCCGATCCCCATGAGGGGTAATGAGAAGAGGGCTAGTAGGAGGGCCTGCCCATGGCACGAGTGTTCCCGATCCCCATGAGGGGTAATGAGCGCTGGTTCGTCCGTGTCAACGACGTCATCACCTGGGGGTTCCCGATCCCCATGAGGGGTAATGAGACGCGGTTTCGGTTCGACCCGCTCCTCGAAGCCATGTTCCCGATCCCCATGAGGGGTAATGAGGTCGATGTCGATGTCGATGACCGGCGGGTCCATCCAAGGTTCCCGATCCCCATGAGGGGTAATGAGATGCAGTCGCTCATCAAGCCGTCGAAGGAGGCGCAGGTTCCCGATCCCCATGAGGGGTAATGAGCTCCTTGTTACGGCAGCAGCTTTACGCGCTGTGCCAGGTTCCCGATCCCCATGAGGGGTAATGAGAAGCCGATGCAGGTGAGCGACGCGTCACTGGCCAGCACGTTCCCGATCCCCATGAGGGGTAATGAGCCGTCGGGCGCCAATTTCCGAGCCCATACCCGGGTGTTCCCGATCCCCATGAGGGGTAATGAGCTGAATCGGGAGACGTTTCTCGCGGTAGGGCGGGAGTGTTCCCGATCCCCATGAGGGGTAATGAGCAAGGTTTGCCATTCCACACGACGGTGTAGCTTTGGGTTCCCGATCCCCATGAGGGGTAATGAGGAGGCACGGTTGGCCGGACGCGACCGACGCGAGGAAAGTTCCCGATCCCCATGAGGGGTAATGAGATTACGGATCGTGCGAATCTGCACCTTCCTGTGGGGAGTTCCCGATCCCCATGAGGGGTAATGAGCTCGTCGTAGATCGCCTTACACTCGGCCATCTGGTGCCCGTTCCCGATCCCCATGAGGGGTAATGAGGAGGTGGACCGTTACGGGCTGCCTGTGGCCTTCTACTGTTCCCGATCCCCATGAGGGGTAATGAGTTCGTCGGTGACTGCTACGTCCCGCGGGACAAATGGGTTCCCGATCCCCATGAGGGGTAATGAGTCAAATCTTTAACCTCCTCCTTGCCCTTACGCCGGATGCCCCCGGTTCCCGATCCCCATGAGGGGTAATGAGCTTAGATATTCGTAGTTCTAGTTCAGTAGGCGCCGGTTGTTCCCGATCCCCATGAGGGGTAATGAGCCGAACTCGCCGGCCGGCAGATCAAGGTCGCGGAGGGTTCCCGATCCCCATGAGGGGTAATGAGTTCATTCCGGTTCGCGATAAGCAGCATTTCAATCCAGGTTCCCGATCCCCATGAGGGGTAATGAGCAAGAGCTTATCACGAACCCGAACATGAATAAGCTCGTTCCCGATCCCCATGAGGGGTAATGAGTTCAAGATGTGGCGATATGCGCAGTGTACAAATCCCGTTCCCGATCCCCATGAGGGGTAATGAGACGGGAGCCGCGGACCTGAACTTTGGCGACGGGTTCGTTCCCGATCCCCATGAGGGATAATGAGTTGCGGGTCACCGCCGGCCGTGGCCTTGATGCGGAGTTCCCGATCCCCATGAGGGGTAATGAGTTTACCTGTGCCATCCGCCCTCTCCTGGCCAGGAACCCGGAGTTCCCGATCCCCATGAGGGGCAATGAGCTGCGTTGGGAATACAGGGAGGCCGCCAGCGAGGCGACGCGTTCCCGATCCCCATGAGGGGTAATTAGGATGTTCTCCCCGATGAGCTCGAGGATGGTGTTCTTCGAGTTCCCGATCCCCATGAGGGGTAATGAGCTTGTCGGCCGGGATCGGTACGATGGACCACTCAAGCAGGTTCCCGATCCCCATGAGGGGTAATGAGGCAGCGGATGACGGCGGCTTGCGGGAGTTCGCCGCGTTCCCGATCCCCATGAGGGGTAATGAGATATGAAACCCCGGCTGAATCTGGCCGACCACCGATGTTCCCGATCCCCATGAGGGGTAATGAGTCGCGGAGAATAGGGATCTCGCAGCTGGCTGCATCCGTTCCCGATCCCCATGAGGGGTAATGAGTGAAGTTCGCCGGTTGAAAGGAGCAATTGGGCTCCCGTGGTTCCCGATCCCCATGAGAGGTAATGAGATGTGGAGTGTGCAGGGGAAGATCCCGGCCGAGCACAGTTCCCGATCCCCATGAGGGGTAATGAGTCCGGTGAGGCCCAAGGCCCCCGTAGCCGCGGAGGCGGGTTCCCGATCCCCATGAGGGGTAATGAGCTGCACGTTGTCATGCCGGATGAGGTTTGGGACGAGTTCCCGATCCCCATGAGGGGTAATGAGTTGAAAGATGAAAGCTGGGACGGGCTGCTCAAGCTGGCGGGTTCCCGATCCCCATGAGGGGTAATGAGCTTCCCAAGCCTTGGCGGTTGCCGCATCGTGCCCGAGTTCCCGATCCCCATGAGGGGTAATGAGCGGCTAGACAACCGCATCTTCTACTATGACGATGCCGGTTCCCGATCCCCATGAGGGGTAATGAGCATCGCCGGACATGGGATGAACTGGCAGCACTGCGCGGTTCCCGATCCCCATGAGGGGTAATGAGTATCAGGTCGACCGCTACAACGCCGACGCCGACGCCGATTCCCGATCCCCAATCTCCCTTGCTTCGACAGGGGAGCGGATTGAAACCCCGCAGACTTTGGGGGTCCGGCCACGGTGCTATCAGATCTCCCCTTGCTTCGGGGGTCGAAACAACGGCATCAACTGATGATCTTGGTGGAAATGAAGGAGGTCCGTCACGTGCAGGGTGTAAGAATTGGGGGAGCCGTGTCGGCGTCACTTGATCCGAAGGGTACCGGCTGCCGACGAGGAAAGGTGCGGTCGCCCTTCGGGCCGTGTCGAGTTCGCTCAAACCAACCCGGTTTGGTGGCGCTGGGTGAACGGGCCTTTACACGTCAATCGGGTGTCTGCCGCGCTCACTGCCTGTGCACACCCGGCGAGTCCTTGCAATGAGGTGCTATTTGCCAGATGCCGACAGGTGTTCCTTGAGCGCCTGGAACTGGGACTCGTCCAGACCCGTCGCAGCTTGGATCACATCCCAGGTCACCCCGACTCTCAAAAAACCTTCAACGGCCTCCACCTTGCCGTGTTGTTCACCTTCGGCCCGGCCTTCCTGCCGGCCTTCCTCCAGGAGTTGCTGAGCGTACGTCATGATCTCGCCTCCTTGCTCAAGCCCGTGGCGCCGTAGCGCTTCACCAAAAGCCTGCACCGCCTTTGGCTCTTGAGTTACCATCACATACAGGACGAACTGACGAAAATAATTCACGCCGCCAACCGAGGGCAACGACGCCGCCAAGCGCGCCGCAAGGTCCAGCGCCCTCCCCGCATGACGGTCAAACGCCGCCATCATCAACAACTGCACGATACGACCCTTGAGCCCTCCTTCAACCGCCTCGGGCGCAAGCCCCGTTTGATCGAGCAGCACGTGCTCAAATCGGGGAACCCACGGCCACAACCTTGACGCCTCGGGAAACAAATCCGCAAATTCCGTCGTGTACGTCCACGCCCGACGACCCTGGTAGAACACCAACGGCACAATCGGTCGCAACTCGGATTGGCCCGGCTCGTCCCGAATACTCGCGTCCCAAATCCGGCAGCAGTACTTCAGCAACCGAAAGCGCATCCACGCATCCGGCGACGATTGATGTTCAAAAAGCAGATAAAGCCACACCGTCTCCTGAGTCCCGATGTGCTCCACCTCGTAGAGCAAGTCCGATTCGCTCTCACGCAGGGCGTCATCAAGGAACGTACCTTCCAGCAAGGTCAGAGTCGACCAGTTGAAGTCGCCCCGGAGCGCCGGCGGCAAAGCGACTTGCAACAAGCTCGCGGCTTCCGTTGAATCGGAAAAGACGGCGCGAAAGAGTTTGTCATGGGGGTGATAAAGTTCATCGGCCATCGATTCTCTCTCGCCGGGAAGTCTCCGTGGTGACTGAGGTGACCCTACGAGACTCATTGTAACGAATGATACGGTGGGCTTCCAGTTACAAGCAGGGCTCCAGGCTGGTGATCGACGAAGCAGCGAGCCATCTCACGGACGGACGGTTGCGTCGACGTCCACCACCCTCCCGTTACGGATGACGTGCACCGGCGCACGGTGGTGACGCAGGGCTTCGAGTACGGACGGCGAGTCCAGCACCACCATGTCAGCCGACGCACCCACGTCCAGGCGGAAGTCCTTCAGGCCCATGGCCTCCGCAGCGTCCACCGTGATCATGTCGTAGAGGCGGTCCATGTCGTCCTCGGTGGTCATCCACAGCAGATGCGCGGCCAGGAACGCTACTTCGAGCATGTTGTTGCGGCCGAAGGGGTAGTAGGCGTCGGAGATGTCGTCCTGCCCCAGGCAGACGCGCACACCCGCGGCCAGGAGCTCGCGTACACGGGCGTGGAGCGGGCCGGTGTGCGGATCGGTGACCACCGGCATGTCGGCCTGTCGCAGGAGCGCGGCCAGCTTCTGAAAATACGGTTCGGGGTACAACGCCATGGCGCGGGCGTGATGGGCCAGCACCCGTCCCTGCCAGCCGGCCTCGATGGCGCTCACCGCCATCATCTCCAGCGTGCGCAAGCCGGCATCGCCGGCGTCGTCCACGAGCATGGAGACGGGCCGGTCGCCGGCCACCGCGATCTCGAACATCTGCCGCACGTGTTCTCGAGCCGCGGCATCCGTGTACTCGATCCAGGGGATGCCTCCGACCACGTCCGCGCCCAGAGTCACCGCCTCCCGCACGAGATCCCCCGCGCCGGGCTCGCGCAGGACACCGTCCTGGGGAAACGCCACCACCTGTAACTCCACCACGCCGCGGAACTCTTCCTTGACCTGCAGCAGCGCCTTGACGCCTTCCAGGCGCGCCTTGGAATCCACGTCGGCGAACGCCCGTATGTATGTGTTGCCGTGGACCGCGGCGGCGCGGAGCGCCTCCCTGGCGTTCTCCACGATCCAATCCTGGCTGTAGGACTCCTTCACCCGCGACGCCGCCTCGATCGCATGCATGGCGTTGCCCATCCCCTCACCGTGGTAGGCCCGCAGGGACGACTCTTCATCCAACCGCTGCAAGGTGTAGACCTTGTCGAGGTGCAAGTGCGGGTTGACGAATGGCTCGGTCACCAAACCGCCAGCCGCATCCACGACCACTGCCGCCGACACCCCCGGCGACTCTTCGATGAGCTCGATGCACCCACCCTGCACGGCAATATCGTACAACGCTCCCGGCCGGCGCCGCAGCCGGGCATGTTGGATCAACAGATCGAATGTTTCACTCATGGTTGCTCCTCGGAATCAACGCCGCGGCGTCGGCTGCGCCGCCAAAGCCCGGAACAGGGAAAGCCCGGAAGCCGTCCTCGGGCAGACCGGCGGAAGAATGACTGCGGGCAGAATATTCGGCCATGTCCAACGAAAATCCAACTGAAATAGACCACTCAGCGGTTTCGTAGTAGATTCCCGACGGGGCAGCCCCTCGGATCCGAACACATGGCCACTCTGACGAGAATCATCCGCAATTGCTACCGCGATTCCTTGTCGCTCATGCAGCTCTCGGCTCGGGTCGCGGAGACACCTGGAGTGGACACCGCGGCGGTGGTCATGGCCACCGGCGGCAACCTCGCGCTGCTCCGCGACACGGGGTTGTGGGACGGCCACACCGAGGCCCGGGCGGACGATATGCTCGCGGTGATCCGCGGTGACGACAACGAAGCCATGGAGCGGGCCTTTGCCGCGCTGGCGGAAGAGCTCCATCAAGACTCCGTGCCATCCCGCCCCGCCGCCGGCGCGGACTCCGTGACGCCCCGCAGCCTTGCCATGAGCCTCCAGGAAACGTCCGCAAATCTGGCACTGATCTCGGTGCCTGGGGACTACGCGGCCGCCGAGGCGCTGAAGGCCTTGCGGCTGGGGCTTCACGTCATGCTCTTCAGCTCCGACGTCGCGGAACAGGATGAGGTCGCGCTCAAGACGTACGCCAGCGCCAACGGCCTGCTGGTGATGGGTCCGGACTGCGGCACGGCCATCATCAACGGCGTTCCGTTGGGCTTTGCCAATGTCGTGCGGCGCGGCGACATCGGCTGCATCGGCGCCTCCGGCACCGGTTTGCAGGAGGTCGCCACGCTCATCCATCGACACGGCGCCGGCGTGTCCCAGGTCATCGGAACCGGCGGGCGGGACCTCTCCCGGGCCGTCGGCGGAATCTCCACCCTGCAGGCCCTGGACGCGCTCACCCGGGATCCGGCGACCCGGGTCATCGTCATGGTGTCGAAACCCCCGGACCCGGAGGTGGCTGCCCGGATCCTCGATCAAGCCGGGCGCTCCCACAAGCCCGTGATCGTGAATCTTATCGGCGAAGCCCCGGCCGCGGAGCCGGGGCCGGGCATCTTTCCGGCGCGGACCCTGGAGGAGGCCGCCCAACGTGCCGTGGCGTTGTCCCAAGGAGTGCCGTTCGAGACCGGCGCCCAAGCCACGGACCCCACTCCGCCCAACACCGGGTCCCCGGACCCGGGTTCGCCGCCAACTCCGGGCCAACGGTTCATCCGCGGGCTCTACAGCGGCGGCTCGCTGGCTTCCGAGGCGGTAATGCTCATGCACGAGGCGGTGGGGCCGGTCTACAGCAACACTTCCACGCAACCCGCCCTGGATGATATCTGGAAGAGTCGAGACCATACCGTAGTCGACCTCGGCGATGCGCGGTTGACCCGAGGGCGCCCCCATCCGATGATCGATCCTCGTCTGCGCGGCGAGCGCATCCTGCGCGAAGCCGCCGACCCGGAGGTGGCTGTTATTCTCCTGGACGCGGTCCTGGGCTACGGCGCACACCACGATCCGGCGGGTGCGCTGACGCCGGCCATTCAGGAGGCCGGGCAGACTGCGGAGCGGGCAGGAAGGCGCCTCTTTTTCGTGGCATCCGTGTGCGGAACGGTCGAGGACCCTCAGAACGCGTCACGGCAGGAAGGCAGCCTCACGGACGCGGGGGTGATCCTGGGTCGCAGCAACGCCGAGGCCGTCCGGATCGCGCTGGATCTCATCAAGGGACGCTGACATGGGAAACGGGCGAAGTGCAATGGCGCGGGGACACGATGCGTGGGGACACGATGCGTGGGGAAACAATGATTGAGCGGCTGTTCCGGGACGAGCTCAAGGTCGTGAATGTCGGCCTCGAGGCCTTTGCACACTCCGTCAGTGCAGGCGGCGGCACCGTGCAACAGATCCACTGGCGTCCGCCGGCCGCCGGGAACCGGGAGATAGGCGCCGCCCTCGCCGCCCTGGTGAACCATCCGGAGGTGGAGCAGGCCAATGGCCGCGCGTTCAACGAGTACCTGAACGCGCAGCCGGTGCTGGCGGGAGTCGGTACGGCAAAGAGCGACGTCCCCGGCATGGGCGAACGGATGATACTGCACGCCGGCCCTCCGGTTACCTGGGAGCGCATGTGCGGCCCGATGCAGGGCGCGGTGACCGGAGCGATCCTGCTCGAAGGGTGGGCCGATGACCCGGAAGCGGCCCGGGCGCTGGCGGCCGGCGGCGAGATCGTCTACGAGCCGAACCACCATCACGCCTGCGTCGGCCCCATGGCCGGGGTCACGAGCCCGTCCATGCCGGTGTGGATCGTCCGGGATCCCGAGCACGGTCACACGACCTACTGCAACCTCAACGAAGGGCTGGGAAAGGTCCTGCGCATGGGCGCCTTCGATCCGGAGGTGCTGAAGCGGCTTCGATGGATGGATCGCGTGCTCGCACCGACCCTTGGGGCAACCCTGGAAAACCTGGGAGAAATCCCGCTCAAGCCCTTGATGGCGCAGGCGCTTCACATGGGTGATGAAGTCCACAACCGTAACGTCGCCGCCTCCTCCCTGTTGCTCCGGGCGCTACTGCCCGCCATGCTCGAAACCCGCACGCCGCAAGCCCGAATCGCCGAGACCGTGCGGTTCATCACCGGCAACGACCATTTCTTTCTCAATCTCTCCATGGCCGCTTGCAAAGCCATGCTGGACGCGGCCCATGGCGTCGGGGCGAGCAGCATGGTGACCGCCATGGCGCGTAACGGCGTGGAGTTCGGCATAAGGGTCAGCGGCACCGGCGACCGGTGGTTCACCACCCCGGCACCCCGGGTGGACGGCCTCTTCTTCGCCGGCTACAGCGTGGACGACGCCGCCCCGGACCTGGGCGACAGCGCGATCACGGAAACCGCCGGTGTCGGCGGCTTCGCCATGGCCGCGTCCCCGGCCATCGTGAAATTCGTGGGCGGCTCCGCCGCCGACGCCCTCGGCACCACCGCGGAGATGCGCCACATCACGCTGGGAAGCAATCACGCGTTCACGCTGCCCATCCTGGACTTCCAGGGCACGCCCGCGGGAATCGACGTGCGTCGTTGCGTCGACACCGGCATCGCGCCGGTCATCAACACCGGCATCGCCCATCGCCGGGCCGGCGTCGGCCAGATCGGCGCGGGCGTCACCAGAGCGCCCATGGCATGTATGGAGCAGGCCGTCACCGCGTTGGCGAACCTGGTTAACGGGAAACACGAACTGACGAAATCCAACAAGGAGTGAACCCATGAAGGTAAGCGCATTCAAGGTAGGGATGGGCGCGCCCGACGACGTATCGGAAGCGCGGAAGCTCTTGGACGCGGGCGCGTTCCAGGCACAGCACGTGGTGGCGGTCCTGGGCAAGACCGAGGGCAACGGCGGCGTCAACGACTACACCCGGGCCCTGGCCACCCAGTGCTTTCAGTTGCTGATCGCAGAGAAATCGGGGCTGACCATGAACGACATCGCCAAGAAGGTGCCGATCATCTGGTCGGGCGGCACCGAAGGGTTGATGAGCCCTCACGCCACCATCTTCGTGAAGGAGCCGGGCGGCGCCGGCGCGGGCACCGAGGAGAAGGGCTTTACCGTGGGCACCGCCTACACCCGCGACATGACGCCGGAAGAATTCGGCACCATGCCGCATGTGCTGTCCGCGGCCGAAGGCGTGAAGGCGGCCATTCAGGACGCCGGCATCGACGATCCCTCGGACATCCACTTTGTCCAGATCAAGACCGGCGCGCTGACCACCGAGCGCATCAAGGACGCATACTCGCGCAACCGCAGCGTCGTCACCACCGACACCTACAAGTCCATGTCCTACGCCCGGAGCGTCGCCGCCCTGGGCATCGGCATGGCCACCGGCGAGATCAACGAAGGGGACGTCAGTGAAGCGGTCATCGGACAGGATCTGGCAATTTTCTCCAACCTGGCCTCGGCCTCTTCCGGCATCGAGCTGATGAATTGCGAGATCATCGTTCTCGGCAACTCTCCACGCTCCACCAGCGACCTCATCATCGACCACGCGGTAATGAAGGACGCCATCGACGCGTCCGCGGTGCGGGAAGCGCTCCGCAAGGTGGGCCTCGAGGTCGACGGCGAACTGTCCGAACGCGACCAGGGCCGGCTGGTGAACATGTTCGTCAAGTGCGAGCCGGATCCGTCCGGCAACACCCGCGGCCGGCGGCACGTGGTGTTCGAGGATTCGGACATCAACTATACCCGGCACATTCGCGGCGCGGTCAACGCGGTGGTGGCCTCGGTCACCGGCGACACCATGTGTTACATCTCGGCGGGCGCGGAGCACCAGGGGCCGGCCAGCGGCGGCGTGGTGGCCGCGCTGGCGCGCAAGGCCTGACGGTTGCGCGAACCTGCGGCTGCAAACCTATGGCGGCCGCCGGCGCGGTACAGGCTCGGGCGGGTTTGAAACCCGCCCCTACAACTGTCTTCCCGCGGCACTGGCTCCCGGTGGGACAGGACACTGGACTCCCAAAGGAGGTTGGTTATGACACAACACGAACCCTACGGCACCAGCAAAGGTTTCAGGCAATTGGGGCACATCGACATTCCGGGCGGCGGGCAGGTCGTGGTGCAGGGGCACTACGCCTACGTCGGACACCTGGAACCGCCCCACGGCACGTCCATCGTGGACATTTCCGACCCCGGGAACCTCAAGGTGGTCTCGCACGTCGAGGTCCCCGGCGGGACCCATTCGCACAAGGTCCGGGTCCACGGCGACGTCATGCTGGTGAACAACGAACGCTACCCCGGCGTGGCGAAGAACGGCTTTCAGGGCGGCCTCAAGATCTACGACGTGGCCGACAAGGCCCGTCCCCGCGAGATCGGCTTCTACCGGGCCGCGGGCTCCGGCGTTCACCGCTTCGATTTCGACGGCGAATACGCCTATTTTTCGCCGCAGGTGGAGGGCTACGTCGGCAACATCATGATGATCCTGGACATGAAGGACCCGACCCGGCCCGAGGAGGTGTCGCGGTGGTGGATGCCCGGACAGTGGACCGCGGGCGGCGAAACCCCGACGTGGCAAGGCGTCCGGCACCGCTGCCACCATCCGCTTCGGCTCGGCGACCGGCTGTACACCAGCTATTGGCACGGCGGCTTCGTCATCCTCGACATATCCGATATGACCCGCCCGCGGAGGGTCAGCGGCCTCGACTGGAGCCCGCCCTACCCGTGTCCGACCCACACCGCCCTGCCCATTCCCCAAACCATCCAGGGACGCAAGCTGATGGTGGTGACGGACGAGGAAGTCGTGGACCGCCTGACCCCGGCGCCCAACGCCTTCATGTGGATCGTCGACATCACCGAGGAGACCCGGCCCGTCCCCATCGCCACCTTCCGGGTGCCCAACGACGAGCCGTTCAATCCCGACGAATGGTTCGGCTCCCACCAGCCGCAGGAACAGGTTGACGGCAACACCATCTTCGTCACCTGGTTCGCCGGCGGCCTCCGCGCCGTGGACATCAGCGACCCCTATCGTCCACAGGAGATCGGCTACTACATGCCCGAGCCGGGCCAGGGGGCCTCCATCGTCCAGAGCAACGACGTGTTTCTCGACCGGTCGGACGGCCGGCTGTACCTGTTGGATCGCCTGGCGGGACTCGATGTCCTCGAGTTTGCCGGCTAGCAGGCTGTGTCAAAACCCTAACTTCGGGGCACGAAAGGCCAATCCGTCATTCCCGCGAAAGCGGGAATCCAGGGGTCCTGGAGGGGTCCCTACGCGGCGTTTCCCCACTCCACCCCGCCTGGATTCCCGCTTTCGCGGGAATGACGATTTGGGGAGCCGTTGCCCCTCTCGGATGGGGTTTTGACACAGCCTGCTAGCCGCCTTCGTCGCGGAAAGACGAGAGTGTAGGGGCGGGTTTCAAACCCGCCCGCGTCCGCATCCCGTTGCGGGCCGATACAGGCTCCCGGACGCCCGGCACAGGGCCATTTCACGCTAGCGGCAAGATGCCAAGGAAACCGGAGAGGGCCGGCGACAGCCTACACTTGGCGAGGGCTCACCCCAGGAGCGAGGGCATCTTGCCCTCGCCGAGGGCGGGACGCCCTCGCTCCCAGGTCCTCGCCCCGATTGTCCAGCCACGACAGCCAGCGTGAAATGACCCTGACGCCCGGCAGGGCTGTGCTTGACAAGGTTTCCGCATTGCGAGTAACGTCGGGGCGTTCTCGCTGGACCAATCTCCAGAAACGCATCGAGGAGGATCGCCATGAAGTATGCAAGGAAATATGCAAAGAGTCTCATACCGGGCCTGATCTTGACGCTGACGCTGGCGTTCTCGGGCTGGAATCCGGCCGCGGCCGACACCATCACGCTGAAGCTGGCCACCTATGACCCGAAGACGGCCGTCACCGTCTCCGCCATTCCCACATTCATCAAGCTGGTGGAGGAGAAGTCCAAGGGCAAGCTCAAGGTCGACTGGATCGGCGGACCGGAGGTCACCCCGGGCAACAAGCAACCCGCCGCGGTCCAGAAGGGCGTGTTGGACATGAGCGTGGCCTGGGCCTACGTGCTCCACGTCAAGGCATTCGAGGCGGTGCACCTCTCCCTGCTCACTCCGGTCGAGGAACGGAAGAGCGGACTCTACGACTTTCTCGTGGCGGAGTTCGCGAAGGCCGGCTTTCGCTATCTGGGACGGACCTCATCGGCCACGCCCTACGTGCTCGTTTCCACGAAAAAGGCGGAAAAGCCCGAGGATATGAAGGGCCTGGGTTTCCGGACCTCCGGGATCTACGAGCCCATCATCGAGCGGGCCGGCGGCCGCAAGGTACGGGTCGCGAGTCCGGAAGTCTATTCCGCCCTGCAACGGGGCCTGATCGACGTGAGGCCTGCCCCCATGGCCACCATAGTGGACGGGAAGCTCTACGAGGTCCTCAAGTACTGGGTGGGCCCAGGTTTTTTCAAGGCCCAGAATACGGTGCTTGCCATGAACCTCAAGAAGTTCAACAGCCTTCCGGCCGACCTCCAGAAAGTCCTGGTCGACGCCTTGGCGGAGACGGAGAAGGGGCTCATCGAACTCAAGACGAAGGAGTTCGACGCGGCCTGGCAGGTTGCAAAGAAGAGCGGCATGGTGCGCATCGATTGGCCCAAGGACGTCTCCGAGAGTTTCTTCAACGACGTGATGCAGAAGTCCTGGGAACGGGTCGAGAAGAGCCTCGGCAAGGAACTCATCGACAAGATGCGGCCGATGATGGGCGGATAACCCCGGCCAGCACGGATATCTGACACGGGAGCGGTCCCCGCGCCTACCTCCGTAGTCGGAGGGGCATGGTAGGGGCGGGTTTGAAACCCGCCCCTACACACCCGTCGTCGCGGCTTGCCGACAACAGCGCAGTCTCTTGAATCCATGCGTGATGCAGGACACCAGTGATGCGGGACACCAGATAACGCGGTGAAGGTCATTCTCACGAAACTCGGCGTCGCCTGGGACCGTTTCCTGGACGTTTCCCTGCTGATCTCCGCCACGGCGGTGGTCCTCGCCTCCCTCCTCACCCTTTCCGACATCGCCAGCCGGCAGTTCTTCGCCTCGGCCCAGGGCTGGGCCATCGAGATTTCCGAATATTGCCTCCTCTACGTCGCCTTCTTCGGCGCGGCCTGGTTGTTGCGCGAGGACGGCCACGTCAAGGTGGAGGTGGTGGTGGAAGTGCTGAGCGCCAGGAACCAGGCGCTGCTGGGGGTGGTGACTTCGGTGGTCGGGGTGCTGGTCACCGGGGTGCTGGCCTACTTCGCCACCACCACCACCATCATGGAGTATCTGGCCGGCACCAAGATGTACGAGAGCCCCCTCAAGCCTCCGCTGTATCCCCTCCTGATCCCCATACCCGTCGGCGCCGCGTCGCTGTGCATCCAGTTCATGCGCAGGACCTGCGGCTATTGGCGAACCTGGCAGGACGCCGTCACCGGACCGGAGAATGAGAAATGAGCGCGCGATTTTCCGCTGACGCCATGAGCCCGTGACGCCATGGATTGGCCACTCCTGCTTCTGATCTTCTTTTCGGTCATCGTCGTCCTGCTGATGACCGGCCTGCCCATCGCCTTCGTCTTCATGCTGGTGACCGCCGGCGGGGCGCTCACCCTCTGGAGCGGCGGCCCGGGCATGGAGCTGGTGGTGCTCAACATGCAGACCGCGTTGTCCACCTTCACGCTGCTGGCCATCGTGGAATTCACGCTCATGGGCATGGTGATCTTCCACTCAGGCATGGGCACCACCATGCTCAGGGTGCTCGGCGACTGGCTGGGGAGCGTACCGGGACGCCTGTCGATCCTCGGCATCGCGTTCGCCACCCTGTTCGCCACCATGAGCGGCTCGTCGCTGGCCAGCTCCACGGTCATGGCCACCGTGCTGACACCGGAAATGGAGAAGCAGGGCTACAAAAAGCCCATGAGCCTGGGGCCCATCCTGGGGGGCGGCGGCCTCGCCATGATGATCCCGCCCAGCGGCCTCGCCATCATACTCGCGGCCATCGCCAAGATATCGGTGGCCAAGATCCTCATCGGCGGAGCGATTCCGGGGCTCATGCTGGCGGCCCTGTACATGATCTACATCGTGACCCGGGCGTGGCTCCAGCCGGATCTCGCTCCCCCGTATGCCGTGGAACGCCCGCCTCTTCCGCGCCGCCTGTACGACACCCTGCGGTACGTCGTGCCCCTGGGCCTGATCGTCTTCCTCACCCTGGGCCTGATCTTTCTCGGGGTGGCGACCCCGTCCCAGTCCGCCGTCACCGGCGCCCTGGGGGCGTTCATCCTGGCCGGCGTCTACGGCAAGCTCGACTGGAACCTCGTGCTGGTGTCGTTGCGCGGCACCGTCCGGGTGTCCACCATGATCCTGATGATCTTCGCCTCCTCCGCCACCTTCAGCCAGATCATGGCCTTCGCGGGCATCACCCGTGGTCTCAGCGGCTTCGTCGCCGGCCTCGACGTGGCGCCCATCCTCATCATCATCGGCATGATGGTCGTGGTGCTCATCATGGGCATGATGATGGAAGTGGTGACCATCTTCATGGTCACCATCCCGATCTTCCTGCCGGTGGTGGTGGCCCTGGGCTACGACCCCGTGTGGTTCGGGCTGCTGATGCTCCTCAACGCCGAGATGGCCCTTACGACGCCGCCCTTCGGCACCAGCCTCTTCGCCGTCAAGGCCGCGGCGCCGCCCGACACCACCATGCGCGACGTCTACGTCTCGGCGTTGCCGTTTCTCGCCTGTGACCTGGTGGTGCTGATCCTGCTGGTCGCCTTCCCGGGTATCGCGTTGTGGTTGCCGAATCTCTTGTGAGCGGATCCGGCACGGAAGAGTGTCGGCATGGACCGGAAAGGAGGTGTGTTGGAACGGTTGACATGTTGGCGCTAACGGACCCGATCATCACGCAACAACCACGTGGAGACCTGACAACGACTTTGGCACCACCGTCCACGGGGGGCCGCACCGCCTATCGAAAGACAAAGGGCTGAAGCTAAACATTTGTGCGAAAGGAGAAAGACCATGATCTACCTACGCAAGCTGATGGGGATCGCTGTCATCATCGCCTTTGTGTTTCCGTTATTTGCTTTGGGTGACGCTGTTCTTGCGCAGAACAAAAAGGAAAAAATCGTCGTATCTCACCCGCCGGGTTTCGTGATCGGCATCCTGGACTTCCTCAAGGCCATGCGCCCGCATCTCGATGCACAGGGCCTCGAGCTCAGCCTCGTTCCCGTCCGCGGCGGCGCGGACAACGCGACCACGGCCGCGTCCGGACGCGCCGATGTAGCCATGTCCTCCATCTCTCCCGTGGTCAACGTGGCGTTGCAAGGGGGGCCGATCAAGATTATCAACATCTACGGCTTCGAGGATGCCGAACACCGCACCGGCACGGTGATTGCCGTCAGGAGCGAGATCAAGGACTGGAAGGGGTTGCGCGGGAAGATCCTGGGCACTCACCGCCTTGGTTCCCTTAGTGAGATCACCGCCCGCATCCTGCTCAAGGCCCACGGCCTCGAACCCGGCAAGGACATCGACATCATCGAGCTGCCGTTCGGCGGGATGGCTCCGTCATTGAAACGGAATCAGGTTCAGGCGCTGGCATTCTTCCCGCCGTATGTGGCCAGCGTCTACAACGAAGGTTACGGGTACGAGTTGGGAAAGACGTCCGACGTGATTCCAACGTTCGCCCGTGAGGGCTGGATCGCCAACACTGCGTTTCTCCAGAAGAGACCCGATGCCGCGTTGCGCCTGATGAAGGCCATCCTGTTGACGACGTATGACCTGTCGCGCATGAGCAACGAGCAATACATCGAGCTGATCACCGACCTCTGGAAGGGCGACACCTCCATCCTGCCGGACCTGGCCAAGTACAACATGCTTCGAGATCTGTTCGTTTACGACCCGGCCGCCGTCAAGGATGCGGTGGCCACCCACGTCAATATCATGCGCGACTTCAAGGTCATAAAGAACCTTCCTGACGGGTTCCTCGATTCCGTGGTCGACGTATCCGTCATGAAACGCGCGTATGACGAGTTGCGTTCGGCGAAGCGTCTACCCTAGGCGGGAGCGAACAGGGAACGCACCCATGATCGGGGCTGGCGTGGCATTCCCAACGTGGATGCCGCGCCAGCCACTCCGGATCGCCTGATTGGATCGCCTGATTGTTCGGGGATCGAGACCGCTAACCGATGGAGGGCGAACGAATGGCCGCGCAGGGACGGCTCGCCGTAGAGTCGGTGTCGAAGTCATACCCGGTACGGGAAGGAGCCGTTCTCGCCCTGTCGGACGTCACCTTCGAGGTGGGGGCCGGGCAATTCGTCGTGCTGATCGGTCCGAGCGGGTGCGGGAAGAGCACGCTGCTCCACTGCATCGGCGGTTTCGTGGAGCTCACCGACGGAAACATCCGCCTCGACGATTCGGAAATCCGCGGGCCCGGCCCCGACCGGGGGATCGTCTTCCAGCGCGAAGCCCTGTTCCCCTGGATGACAGTGGAGGACAATCTGCGGGCGGCGCTACGGCCCAAGAGAATCACCGGAGAACCTGCCCAGGAGCTGATCGACACCTACCTGAAGGCGGTGGGCCTCGGCGAGAGCCGCAGGCTGTACCCGAGAGAGCTCTCGGGCGGCATGCAGCAGCGGGCGGCCATTGCGCGCACCCTTATCTATCAGCCGAGCGTGCTGTTGTTGGATGAGCCCCTGGGAGCGTTGGACGCCCAGACGCGCGAGCTCATGAAGGAGTGGCTCGTCGGCATCTGGCTCAGGGAACAGAAAACCGTCGTCTACGTCACACACGATCTGGACGAGGCGGTCTTCCTGGCGCAAAAGGTTGTGGTCTTGAGCGCCCGGCCCGGTCGGGTCAAACGCATCGTTGACATCAATCTCAAATATCCGCGGGACCGCCGGAACCCGCGCTACGAAGAGAAACGGGAGCAACTTTGGAAGCTGATCCGAGACGAGGTCCGGTTCGATTGACGGCGGACAAGGTGGGCCGCGCCGTGCTCGACGGCGTGCTCTACTTCTACCCGCTGATCATCCTTGGCGCGCTCTGGGAGATCTGCACCGGGTTCGAACTGATCGGCGAGGACGTGCTGCCGCGTCTTGACTTCGTCTTCGGAACCCTTTTGCGCGGCCTCTGGGACGGGGAACTGCTGTGGCACAGCGGTGTCAGCCTGTTCAGAGTGGTCGCCGGATTGATCATCGCCTGCCTCCTCGGCGTGGCCTTCGGTCTCTGGACCGGCCTTTCGAAACGCTGGGCCGCCTACCTGATGCCCTTGCTGGTGGGGTCCCAGGCGTTCCCGAGGTCGGCCTTGCTGCCGCTCTTCATCGTATGGCTGGGATTGGGCGAGACCCAGAAGCTGGTGGTCATCGTTTCGGTGGCGTTCTTCCCCATCATGATCAACACCTACGAGGGGCTGAAACGCGTCAACGAATCGCATGTGTGGGCGGCGCGTTCCATGGGTTACAGCGACTGGGAAATCCTCCGCCTCGTGAAGATCCCCTCGATACTCCCGTACATACACAGCGGGGTCCGGATCGCGGTGCCCATGTGCGTAACCATGATGGTGGTGGCCGAGATGGTCGGAGCGTATTCGGGTTTGGGCCAATTGGTCATCATCGCGGGACAGACGTACGAACTCGCCAAGATGTTCGCCGGCATCGTGCTCCTGGGTTTGATGGGCTTGCTGTTGGATAGCACCGTCGAGGCGTTGGGGCGTTGGACGACGCCCTGGAACCGTTGAATCGAGCACCTTTTGCATCCCCGAAGGGTATCGATGCGGAGAATGGACAGAATCCCGTGTTGGAGCGTTTGCGCAGTCTGGTTCCGGGCCTGACCTCGTTTGCGGCCGTGGCGCTGATCTGGGAGGGCCTCTCCCAAAGCGGCATCGTGCCCCGCTACTTCCTGCCGCCGCTCAGTGCGGTGCTGGCGGAGGCGTGGACGCTCCTGGTCAAGGACACCGCCCTTTACGGAGACATCGGCATCAGCATCCTCCGCATTGGCGCCGGGTTCACGCTGTCCGTGGCGTTCGGCGTCGTGTGCGGGACGGCGGCCGGGTTGAACCGCAGGGCGGAGAGCTTCCTGGTGCCGTCCATCAGCACCATCGCCCCCGTGCCCAAGGTCGCTTTTCTACCGCTGTTCGTGGTCTGGTTCGGGATCGGCGAACTGGCGAAAATCCTCGTGGTCTTCGCAAACAATTTCTACCAGCTTTTCGTCAACACCTTTTCCGGCATCAAGGAAATCGACCAGCGGTACCTGTGGGCGGCCGCATCCATGGGGTTCTCCCGTTATGAACTGATCCGATACGTGGTGCTGCCGGGTTCGCTCCCCTACATCATCAGCGGAGCGCGCATCACGGCGCCGGTGGCCGTCGTTATCATCGTCTTGGCGGAAATGGTCGCGGCGCGGAACGGCATCGGATTCTTTACCTACCAGATGGCGAGAGACTATCGCCTGGCGGAAATGTTCGTCGGCCTTGGCGTGCTGGGCGTGATCTCCATCGCCTTCGACGCTATCGTCAGCACAGTCGGCAGACGACTCACTCACTGGGAGCCCACCTCATGAACACCGAGAAGCTCATCCTCGCGGGGACCCTTCTGTGCTCGACGTCCGAGCCGACGCTGCGGAATCGATTGGTCCGGATAAGGGGAGACCTGATCGAAAGCATCGAGCCCATACCCGACGGGTTTTCGCCGGAAAGACGCGACGTGGTGGATGCGCGGGACAAGGTCGTGATCCCCGGCTTCGTCAACGCCCACACGCACCACACCGAGATCCTGCAGCGAAGCCTGCGCGACCGGCTTCCGTTCGAGCTGTGGCATTTTGAAAGGCGGGGGACCGAAGACATCCTGGATCCCGGTTATGATGACCTGCTCGCGGCCAATCACATTGCCGTGCTGGAATCCCTCAAGCACGGGACGACGAGCGTCCTGCACCATCTCTCCAGACGACGCGCCATCGATCTTCAAGAGATTCGCGCCTGCATTGATGCCGCCCAACAGATCGGCATACGGATGGCCGTGGCGCCCTCGGCGACCGACGGCGGATGGCGCGCCGTACCGGCGCGGGAGGCGTCCAGTGCCGGGCCGGAGGAGATCGTGCGCCTGAAGCGGGCGCTGGACCTCATCGACCAGGGTCCGTCCAACGTCATGGGCGTGGTCGCGCCCACCTCGCTCCATACCTGTTCGGACAGCTTCCTGACCGAGTGTCTCGCGATAGCCGAGGATCGGGGCTTGGCCGTTCACACTCATTTCATGGAAACCCGATCGGAGGCGAAGCAACGGTCGGGCGACGGCGAAACGCCGGTCCAAAGAGCCGCGAGGCTCGGCCTCCTCAAGCCCACGGTATCCCTGGCCCACGCCGTGCACCTGACCGATGAGGAGCTGGATCTCCTCGCCGAAAGACAGGCCGCGGTGGTCCACAATCCTTCCAGCAACGCCAAGCTCGGGAGCGGTTTGGCGCGCGTACGGGAAATGCTGGACCGCGGCATCACGGTGGGCTTGGGCTCCGATGGGGGTGACACGAGCGACGCCTATTCCATGTTCGACCAGATGAAGATGGCGGCGGTCATGCGACGCTGCAGCGTCACCGATTTCGACGCTTGGATCACGGCGAAAGAAGCCTTTTCGATGGCCACGACAGGGGGAGCCGAAATCCTTGGCATCCAGGCGGGCCGGATTGCCCCGGGTTACCTTGCCGACATCTGCATCCTGAACCCCACCACGAGAATGTGGCCGGCCACCGAGCTGGTGCAGAGCCTCGTCTATTCGGAGAACGGGCGCAGCGTCGATACCGTCATGGTGGGAGGAGAGGTCTTGCTGGCGGGGGGCAGAAGCCTTCGAATCGACGAAGCCGAGCTTGCGCGTCAGGCGAGAAATGTCGCGGATAAAGTGGAGGAAGCCAAGGAGAAATGGTTGAGCCGCAAGCGCGACCCCGAGTTGGTGGAACGAGCCCGTGTTGCAGAGAGGGAGTACCGGGAAGCGGCCGCGACCGTTGCGAAATGACGCGACGGCGTGAACAGGCGCCGTGAGGAGCGCATGAGTACGAACAAGATCATCCTGGCGGGGACCCTGCTCGGCGCGGCTACCGAGCCCGTGCTGAAGGACCGGCTGATCCGGCTTCGCGGGGAGATCATCGAAAGCGTCGAGCCCATGCCGGCCACGCCGCCGGAGACGTCCCCTGAAACCCCGGTCATCGACGCCCGCGACAAGGTGGTGATGCCCGGCCTGGTGAACGCCCACTGCCACCATACCGAGGTTTTGCAGCGGAGCCTCCGGGACCGGGTGCCCTTCGAACTGTGGCTCCCGGAAAGGCGCGGCATCGAGGACATCCTGGACCCGGGCTACGACGACCTGCTGGCGGCGAACCACATCGCGCTGCTGGAAAACCTCAAGCACGGCACCACCACCGTGCTGCATCACCTTTCGCGTCGCGGCGCCATCGATCTGCAGGAAATCCGCGCGTGCATCGACGCGGCCACGCGCATCGGCATTCGCACGTTCATCGCACCCTCGATAGCGGACGTGGGCTGGCGGCGAGTGGTCCCGGCGGAGGAGGCGTCCGCCGCTGCCCGCGACGAGCTCCGGCGGCTAGGCGAGGCGCTGGACCTCGTCGCCGACGGACCGGCAACCGTCAAGGGTACGGTGGCGCCCAGCTCGCCGCACACCTGCACGGACGACTTCCTGAGCCGGTGCCTGGCCATGGCCGAGGAGAGAGACCTGCTCATGCACACCCACTTCCTGGAGACCCGGGTGGAGGCCATGCAGCGCACCGCCGCCGGTGAAACCACGGTGGAACGCGCATCGAGGCTCGGCCTGCTCAGGCCCGAGACCTCCCTGGCACATGCGGTGCACCTCTCCGACCGGGAGCTCGACGTCCTCGCGGAAAAGCAGCCCGCGGTGGTCCACAATCCGTGCAGCAACGCCAAGCTCGGGAGCGGCATCGCGCGTATTCGCGAGATGCTGGACCGGGGCATCACCGTGGCCCTGGGCTCGGACGGCGGCGACACCAGTGACGGCTATTCCATGTTCGACCAGATGAAGATGGCGGCGGTCATGCGGCGCTGCAGCGTCGCGGACTTCAACACCTGGATCACCGCGGTGGAAAGCCTGGCCATGGCCACCACCGGCGGAGCCAAGGCCCTGGGCCTGCGAACCGGCAGGATCGCGCCGGGCCACCTGGCCGACATCTGCATCCTGAAGCCGGGCACGCGGATGTGGCCCGCTACGGACCTCGTGCAGAGCCTCGTCTATTCGGAGAACGGGAGCAGCGTCGACACCGTGCTGGTGGCCGGAGAGGTCTTGCTGGAGGTGGGTCGGAGCCTTCGAATCGACGAGCACGAACTGGCGCGTCAGGCCGAGAACCTCGCCGAGAGAGTCGAGGAGGCACGGCAAGAGTGGGCGGACCGCAAGCGCGCACCCGAGGTGATGGAAAAGGCCCGCGCTGCGGAGCAGGAGTACCGGGAAGCGGCCTCGATGGCTACGAAATAGGGAAGCTCTGTCGTCGCCCGGCACGGGGCCTTTCGCCCTGGCCCCTTCGACAGGCTCAGGCCAGGCGTAGCGAGGTGCAGCCGAACGAAGTTGCAGGGCCGGTGTTTCCGCGCAAGCCGGAGAGGGCGGGCGCAAGCCCCCAACAAGCGCGTCGTCATCGGCCGTGCCGGACGGGTCACTCCGGACCGGGCAAGACGCTTGGCCCAGGAACTGCTCGGCCGGGTCGCTGCGGGCGACGATCCCGCGGGGGAGGGCGCCGACCCGTGTGCCCTGCCGACGCTGGGAGACGCCTGCGAGGAATACATCGTCTCCGGCCACGACCGCGCGGCGAGCACCGACCGGGCCTATCGCCGGTATGCGAGCCTCTATCTACGCGACGGTACGCGACTGGCTCGGAAAGCCCCTAGACGCCATCACCCGCCGTGATATCGAGAGCCGCTTCCAGCTCCTTACCAAGCGCCACGGTCACGTGCCCGCTACCACCGCAAGACAAGGCGGCGGATATCGTCTCCGGCCGAGGTACTGCCGTGCTGGAGTGCGGGTATGGAGGCGGCGGTGCAAACCCCGTGAGTCGCGACCTCTTGTGGTTCGGGCTCTACACGGGAATGCGCCGGGGTGAGATCATGGCGCTTCGGTGGGAGCGGGTGGACCTCGCGGCGGGGCTGTTCCGGGTGGCGGAGACCAAGACCGGGGTGCCGCTTGAGCTGCCGGTGACGCGCCAGCTCGGGGCGATTCTGGCGCGGCGGCGGGCTCACGGCGAAAGCATGGGGACGGGGTGGGTGTTCCCGTCGCCGTGGGGCCGGACGTGCCGGCGGCGGAGGCACACCCGCCCGCAAGGTGACGTGCGGCGGCGTGTGACTTGCCCCGTTCATGGACAGTTGAGGGCTGTCGGCACGAGCACTGAGGTGCGTGATAGCCGGTGGAAGTAAAGTTTTCTCCCTGACCGAAGGATAAGGTAGCTCCCGGAGCGTGGTCGTGGACCGCTGACTCGCCCGATCGAGAAGACCTCGATGTCGATCTTTCCGGTCGCGACACCGTCGCCCTCGGGACGCGCCACAGCCGCCGCGGCGGCGCGCTCGAAGTCGTCCGGGCTCAGGTAGCCCAGGCCGGAGTGAGGACATCTGGTGTTGCGCCAACCCTCAATGAACTGGAAGACGGCCATGCGTGCTTCGGCTTGGGTCCGATACACGCGCCGTTCGATCAGCAAGCACTCCACGGCATGGTTCCCCATTGGCGGGACCGTTCACCGTCCTGAGCGGCGATGAAGGTGCACATCCAACCACATTGCGAGGCTTTCCGCTTCGTCAACGACGTGGAGCAGTTGCTCCCGCGAGATCCTTACGCGGGGAACCAGGAAGGAGACATCGGCCAGATCGGCTTCCAGGAACCTGTTCTCGCTTTCGGTCATGAAGAAAGGGCGCGGGTGTACGAGCAGAGTGTGTGATTCCCTTGACATTGCCCCTATCAGGAATAAGTTGAGGCAGTAGCTAGAGCCACATCCACCGAGAGGGCCGGACAACGTGAGCGCTCGGGGCCAAGCAAAAAGTGGACTTGGCCCCGAGGCATACCGCCCCCTCCCCTTCCTTCCCTCAGAAAACTCCCGCTTAGCGGCCTCATCTTCCAAGCACCCGCCACAGTTGCCTTATCCGTTCGTGGAGCTTGGCGTGCTTGTGGAGGTCCCGGGCATATTCGATTGTCCGCTCAAGGCCCACAACAGGGTACGAGGGACTGCGAGTCTTCGAAGTACGTGGTATGCCAGCATCTTTCTCTTCCATTTATTCCCTCCAAGGCAACAAGATACCTTCAACTTAAACCACGATGACGCGTTGGACGTATCTCGCCTGGAAAGAGCTTCAGCCTGCTCCTGAGCGGGGAAGACCCCACCCAAGAAGAGTACAAGTGGGTGGTGAATCAGATCGCTTCGTATGTCCCGACATTCGGCGAGCCATCGGATCCCAAGCTGATCGAGACGGACCCCGAAGAGGACTGTTAGGTTCGGATGCGGGGAGCTGGGGATGAATGGTTCTTGGCTCCCCGCCCAAGTATTCATCTATCGAGATACAAGCACTTCGTATTCGGCAGCCACTAGGACGTGTGGCTGCCGCCACGGCGATCTCCCTCGGGCGGTTTACGACGAGATCATTCAGACACGCTCGGTGCGCGATACGGCCAACTCCCACAGCCTCTGCCGTATCGCCCCGTCGTCTAGCCGCGTCGACGAATACCGGTAGACCCGCGCCTCGCGACTGGACCGCATACACCTTGCAGCCGGTGACATGAACCCGGATACCGAACCAGGCAAGATGACCGGCATCGCGGTCGGTGCGCGGTGTTGTCTTGGTGTTGATTGTTTCCCAGGACGAACAATACGACTCTTCGGAAGGACAGTTTTATCGTTTATATTCAAACAGTGACCAGCACTGAATTGCAGGACCGACGCTACACAACCAAGTTTGAAACCCTCCCCTACAACGCCTTCTCCGGGCGCCTGGCGGAAACTTGCAGCGCCCGAGCGACGTCGGAGGACGCCCGACCGCCTCCTTACGCCGGCTGCACCTCCGCCGCCACGATCTCCGAATTGAGCAGGACGCTGCAGCCCGGGCAGTACCAGCGCTGGAACACGTACTGGTCGGCGAGCAGGTCCATGAGCGGGCCGGCCTGGGTGGGCGGGGCGTCGCCCACGGCGCAGGCGTCGCGCCAGTCCTTGTCGCTCTCGCACAGGACGTGGCCGCAACGGGTGCACCGGACCCATGACTGACCGCCGACATCGCATAGATCCAGGGACTCCTGGAGGGGATGGCGGACGGTATCGGTTCCCGCCACAGGAGCCTCGGACACGCCCGGGGCGCGGGAGACGGCGGCCTGCCGCTCGCGCCTGAGAGCAGCGCGTTTTTCCCGAGTGGCGTCCGCGTCCACGCCCTGCCCGTCAGCCAACACCACGCCGTAGATGGACTCCGCGGCTTCCCGCGACACGAGGCCGTCGATCACGTCCTGCACGACGTTCTCCGAATCGCGTTCGAGCGGATCGCCGTAGCCGCCGCCGTTGGCACAGCGCAGGTAGAGCAGATCATCGGCGCTCAGGTGGAGGTCGCGGTAGCCCAGCAGGTTGTGGGCGCCGCCCGCCTCTTCCAGCTCGTCGGGAAGGGTCTTGTCGGCAACGGCCTTGCGCACGTCGCTGTTCTCCACCTGGACCAGGATGCTGGGAGCGCCCGGATGCCCGCCGTAGATTCCGAAACCGGAGTTCCTCAGGCCGGCGACGCCCAGTGCGACGATCTGGATCTTCGCCTCGGGCGCGTCATGGATCATGATGAGGGATTCCTCGCCGGCGCCGCCCCGGAACTTGCCGGCTCCCGCGCCGTCCTGAAGATGGCGCCGGAACAGGTACAACAGCGGAAAATTGGCCTCCACCCACTCGACGTTGTGGACCGTTGACGGGCGCCCCATTTCGATGCCGGCGGAGTTGATGCCGTCGCCCCAGGAGCGCGCTCCGATGCCGCCCAGGCCCACCAGCGTCGACACGTAGTAGCCGCCGGTCTGGTTCACCCCGGCGTGCCGCGCCAACCGGGTGCCCAGGGTCTGGGCGGTGACTTCTTTGGACCACTTCTCGCTGGTGCCGATCATCTGGATCAGCGTGCTTCCGGCCAGGAAACGGGCCACCGCGCCGCCGGAGGTGGTGTTGAGCGACACCGGCGCCGGGTAGGTGGGGTTCACGATGGTCCCCTCGGGCGCGATGACTTCCATGACGCGGAAGATGCCGTGGTTCTTGGGCAGGTCGTAGCCGAGGGTCTGTAGCAGCGACTCGAAGCACGCGCCCACGGTGGCGTGATAGGGCAGGTTGATGCCCACCGGCGCCTGCTTGTCGGTTCCCGTAAAGTCGAAGGTCAGATGGTCCTTTTCCTTCGTGAGTTCCACCTGCATCTTCCAGATGTCGCCGGCCTCGATGTTGCCCTGGGCGCGCCAGACCCCGTCGGGCACCTCCAGGAGACGCTTGCGCAACAGGCTGGCGGTGTGGTCGAGCATCTCGCCGGTGACCTTCTCCATGAGTTCCACGCCGTAGTGGCGGTACAACTCCTGCATCCTGGCCCGGCCCACGTTGTTGGCGGCGATCTCGCACTTGAAGTCCAGACCCACCATGATCGGCTGCCGCGTCATGTTGGTGATGGTGTCGAACACGTCCCGGCGGATCTTCCCGCGTTCGATGAGCTTGATGCCGGGGATGCGGATGCCCTCGTGGCAGATCTCGGTGGCCCCCGGCGAGTTCCCGCCCGGGGACATGGCGCCGACGTCGGCCACGTGCACGAACGTGGCGCTCCAGCCGATCAGGCGGTCGTCCACATGGACCGGCGAGACCACGTACATGTCCGGCTGGTGGATGGCGGCCAGGTAGGGGTCGTTGATCAGAAACATGTCGCCGGGGAAGATCCCGCCCTCGTCGGTGAAGCGCTCGATGATGCGGCGCACCGCGACTCCGGCGCAGCCCACGTGCCAGGCCATGGCGTCGCCGGCGCACAGGACGTCGCCGTTGGGCTGGTAAAGGCCCGCCAGGTAGTCCCGCATCTGGGTCGTGTTGACGGTCCCTCCGACCCGCTCCAGCGTAGTGCCGATCTCCTGGGTGATCTGATAGAGCCGGTGCGAGAGAATCTCGAAGGTGACCGGATCGACAGACATCTTCGGTTCAGACATGGAACGCTCCTTGTTCATGGTCGTGCCGGTTTCGGCGCCTCCGGAGTGGAGGATACCCGCCGTCAGACCTGCACGTGCATCCTGATGTTGCGGTACTCATCCATCACCGCGGTGTCGCCCGGCCCCACCACGATGGTGGTTACCGGGCTCTCGATGATCCCCGGGCCCTGGAGCTCCATTCCGGGCGCAAGCCGATCGAAGTCGTAGATGTCGGCCGGAAGGAAATCCCGTTCCTGCTCGAAGTAGGCCTCCCGCTTACCCTTGCGGGCATCCCCGGGATCCGCGGGCCCCCTGGCATAACGCTTGATGTTGGGATGCTGAATCTTGCCCACCGCGCGAAGGCGGAAAGTGATGATCTCCTTGCCCGCCTCCCGGTAGCCCGAGCCCGGACCGTAGGACTTCTCGTACAGCTCGTCGAAAGCCTGGTCGAGCCACTGAAAGTCCTCCATGCCGAGCTCGGCAGTCCCCGGCGGCAACTCGGCGTTGAGCTCGTGGCACTGGAAGCGGTAGCGCATGTCCAGGCTGCGGATTACGGTGATCTCCTCGCCCCCGAACCCCATCTTCTCCAGGTCCGCGCGGGCCTTGTCCAAGAGACCCGCGAAAGTCGCATTGACGACCTTGGGATCCGGCGGATACACCAGCCGCTCCACCTTGCCGTACTCGAACACCACGTCGGAGGCCAGAAGGCCCAGGCCGCCGTGAACCGCGGAGGTCATGGGCACCACCACCTCCTTGATCCCCAGCTCCGCGGCGTACCGGCCGCAGTGCACCGGACCGGCCCCGCCTTCCACGAACAGCACGAAGTTCCGGGGATCGTGGCCGCGCTCCACCGTCGCCCGCCGGATCAGGTCCGCCATCTGCGCGTTGGTGATGCGGTAGAGCCCGCTCGCCGCCTCGGTAAGGCTCATTCCCAAGGGGTCCGCAACCTTCTCCTGGATCGCCCGCACCGCCGCCTCCCGGTCCAGACGCATTCGCCCGCCCAGGAAATAATCAGGGTTCAGGTAGCCGAGCACCAGGTCGACGTCCGACACGGTGGGCTCGGTGCCGCCCAGACCGTAGCTCGCCGGCCCCGGCTTGGCGCCCGCCCCCTGGGGCCCTATCTTCAGAAGTCCCTTCTCCTCGTCCACCCAGCCGATGCTGCCGCCGCCCGCGCCGATGGACTCGACCCAGATCTTGGTGGCCAGCACGGCGTGGCGCAGGATCACCGGGTTGTAGTTCTTCTCGATACGGCCGTCCCGCACCAGGCCCACCTTGAACGTGGTGCCGCCCATGTCGGTGACCAGCATGTTGGGTTCGTCGATCTTGTCGCAGAAGTACTGGCCGCCCACCACTCCCGCCGCCGGACCCGACTCCACCAGGCCCACGCCCCGCCTCACGCACGCCTCGCTGTCCAGCACGCCGCCGTAGGCCTGCATGATGAGCGGCGCGTTGTGGAGTCCCTTGGCCGACAGCGACTCGCTCAGGTTGGAGAGGTAGGACGAGATGGTGGGACCGATGTAGGAGTTGAAGACGGTGGTAATGGTGCGTTCGTACTCGCCCAGGTAGGGCGCCACCTCCGACGACAGGCTCACGAACAGGTCCGGATGCCGCGACTTGATGAGCTCCTCCAAGGCTCTCTCGTGGCTGTCGTTGGCGATGGACCACAGGAGCGAGACGGCCACCGCGGTCACGCCCTCGGCAACCAGATGGTCCACGACGGCCGCCGCCTCGTCGAGATCCAGCTCCACCACCACCGCGCCCTTGTAGTCGACACGCTCCTTCACCTCCCCTATCAGCCTCCGCGGCACCAGCGGATCGGGTTTGGTCAAGGCGAAAAAGTGGGCGGTCTCCGCCTCGGTGAGCCCTTCGGTCATCCGCCCTCGCATCATGTAGATGCTGTCGGCGAAGCCCTTGGTGGTGATGAGCCCGGTCCTGGCTCCCGAGCGGGTGAGCAGCGTATTGTCCCCCACCGTGCAGCCGTGGAAGAACAGTTTGGCGGCGTGCAACAGATCCTCTTCGCCGGTCATGCCCAGATGCTCCGCGGCATTGCGTACCGCGTCGAGGACGCCCTGGGCGAAGTTGTCCGGCGTGGACAACGCCTTGCCGACCGTCAGCTCGCCGGCTTCGTCCACCACCACGCAGTCGGTGAACGTGCCGCCGATATCCACGCCCAGGTTGTATTCCATGTCGTTCTCCGTGACTTCAACTGGGTTAAGGCTCGCGGACGCAGCCCCTGGAGCCTGTGTCGGCCGACAGCGCGGTGCGGGCGCGGGCCCTTCGACTTCGCTCGGCTGCGCCTCGCTACGCCTGTCCTGAGCCCTTCGACAAGCTCAGGACAGGCTTGTCGAAGGGCTCAGGACGGGCGGGTTTGAAACCCGCCCCTACACGCTCGTTTTCCTGCGCCGCAGCCTGCCGGGTCAGCGCCTGATGGCGCTGTACTGATCGGGCCTTCGGTCCGTGAGGAAGATCCAGTTCTTCCGCTGGCGCTCCAGCAGGTCGAGGTCCAGGTCGGCCCACACCACGTCTTCCTCGGTGGCGCTGGCGTGGGCGACGATTTCGCCCCGCGGGTTGATGATCAGGCTTTCGCCGAAGTAGAACTCCTCCGGCGCCCCGCCTTGGTCCACACCGACGCGGTTGGGGGCCGCCACGTACATGACGTTCTCCACCGCCCTTGCGCACAGCAGCATCTCCCAGCGCGAGCGCGCCCGCTGCGTGCTGGTTACCGGCACGCACAACAACTCGGCGCCGTTCAGGGCGGCGCATCGGGCCGGTTCCGGCAGGTTCCGGTCGTAGCAGATGTTCAGGCCGAGCTTCACCCCAAGGTCCGTCTGCACCACGGGGAATCCAAGGTCGCCGGGCCGGAAGTAGTACGCCTCGCTGCCGCTGGTTCCCACCAGTCGTCCCATACCGCTGGGGATCGTGTTCTTGCGGTACTTGGTGAGCCGCTGTCCATCGCGGCCGAACACCACCGCGCTGTTGTAGAAATGATCTCCTTCCCGCTCGAAGAACGGGTAGACGAGCGCCAGGCCCGCCTCCCGCGCGATGGCCCGGGCCGCGGTCACCGACGGACCGTCCTCGGGCTCCGCCAGCCGGAACAGTTCGGGGTCGTTGGTGAACGCCGGGTATATGGTGCTGGCCAGCTCGGGGAAGCAGACGAAGCCCGCGCCTGCCTCGGCTGCGCGAAGCGCCAGACGGCGGACCGCGGCGATGTTTTCCCGCCAATCCACGTTCCCGCTGAACTGTGCAACCGCCACGCGCGCCATGGTCATCTCCCAACCCGGGACCCAACGATCACCCAGGAGTTGGTGCCCCGTGGTCCTTCATCCCGCAAGGTCCGGTGTCCGCTTGTACCATCCCGCGGCTCGCTCGTAGGCATGACCGACCCGCAGGACCGTTTCCTCGTCGAACGGTTTGCCGACGATCTGCATTCCGATGGGCAAACCCGAGGGAGAGAAGCCGCAGCACACGCTCAGGGCGGGCAGCCCGGTCTGATTGAACGGGATGGTGCACAGCGTGAACAGGTTCCCGCGGTGGTCCGAAAGCCTCACCTCCCGGCCGTCGATGCGGGTGTAGCCCTGGTCCAGATCCTCGATGGCCGGAGCGGGAAAAGCGATGGTGGGCACCACCATTACCTGGACGCGCTCGAAGGCTCGCTCGAATCCCTCATAGACGAGGCGCCGGACCCGGTGTGCGGTGTTGACGGCGCTGCCGGGGATCAACAGCGAACCGATGAGGTTCTTCAGCATCCCGGGACTGTAATCCCGGGGCCGGGTTCGCAGGAAGCGGTCGTGATCCGGCATGTCCTCCACCCGGGCGATACAGGCCTGGGCCGCCGGCAGCAGTTCCATGTGCGGGACCGCCACCTCCTCCGTCTCAAGCCCGAGGGAACGCAGAAACCGCACCGCCTCGGTGAACACCTGCCGGACCTCGTCGAACATCAACTCGTCGAAGTAGCCCCGGACCAGGCCCACCCGCAATCCGCCGACCCCGCTGGTGAGGCTTTGCGTGTAGTCCGGCACGGGCACGTGGGCGCTGTAAGGGTCCTCCGGATCCGCGCCGGCGATGCAGTTCAGCACCAGCGCCGAGTCCTCCACGGTCTTGGCCAGGACGCCGAAGTGGTTGATGGAGCCGGGCCCGGTTCCGGGCACGCCTCCGGACAGGCTCACGCGCCCGTGGGTGGGCTTCAGTCCCGCAATGCCGCAGAGCGCCGCGGGATTCCTCACCGAGCCGGCGCTGTCGGTGCCAATGGACGCCAGGCACAGGCTCGCCGCCACCGCCGCCGCGGAGCCGCCGCTCGAGCCGCCGGTGGCACGGCCGACGTCCCAGGGATTGCGGCTGGGGCCGTAGAACACGTTGTTGGTATGGCTCGACTTGGCCCACTCGTGCATGTGGGTCTTGCCCAGGATCACCGCGCCCGCGGCTCTGAGTTTGCTCACGACCGTTGCATCATGGCCGGGCATCCAGTCGGAGAGTGTCTTTGACCCCGCGGTGGTCCGCACGCCCTTGATGGCGATATTGTCCTTGATGGAAAGCGGGATTCCATGCAGCGGGCCGCGGTAGTGGCCGCTCTCGATCTCCTTCGCCGCCGTCCCGGCATCCGCAAGCGCCTGATCCTTCGTCAGCGTCACGAACGCATTCAGGACGGGATTCAGTCGTTCGATGCGCTCGAATACGAGATTCGTCAGATCTACGGGAGATACCTCTCGGCTCTCGATCTGCCCGGCCAACTGCGAAATCGTCAGTTGTTCCAGATCCCGCTCTTCCATGTCCCGAACCCTTTCATCCTCCCAACTAGTGTGGTGTCTCACACAGGATACAACTGCCGGCCTGGCTTCCGGGGGATATACCGTCCGTGTGGTTCTTCCGCGATCCTGGCCCGCGGCTCTCCCTCGGGCCATTCCATGATCACGTTGCCGCGAAGGATGGTCATCGTCGGCCAACCCTTGAGCTCCTTGCCTTCCCATATGGACCATCCCGCGGAGCTGTGGATCATCTCCGGCGCGACTCGCATGGTCCGGTCGAGATCCACGATGACGAAGTCCGCGTCCGAACCAACGCTGATGGCGCCCTTCTTGGGATAGATTCCGAATACGCGAGCGGGACTTTCACAACAGGCCTCCACGAGCCTCTCGAGGCTGATGCGACCCTTGTGCACGCCCTCCGTCAACAGAACCGGCAGCAAGGCTTCTACTCGGGAGGGGAATCCGCTGCTCGTTTCCCAAACGTTCCCCTTGTCCATTTGCGCCCGCGACATCCCCCAGTCTACGTGGTCCGACCCGATACAGTCGATCTCGGCATCTCTCAGACTGTCCCACAGTATCCCCATGGTTTCTTCATCGCGGAGCGGCACATTGATCTTCCAGACATCATGCGACAACGACAGGTAGTGGTGCCCTGTCTGACTGTAGACCTTGACACCCTCTTGTCTGGCCTTCTTGATCTCGTCGAGGGTCTCCCGGGTGGTGGTGTGCACGACGTAGAGAGGGCAACCGGTCACACCGGCATAGTAGGCATACGTTCTCACGTGACCCGCCTCGCAGAAATGCGGGGACCGTTCGTCCCAGGCCGCCATATCGGTGCGGCCTGCTCGTTTGAGACGTTCTTCGAAGAGTCGAACGATCTGGTAATTCTCGGGATGAATGCAAACGACGCCGGGAGGCCCAATCTCGGCGGTCTTCTCCATGCCCAGGTACACGGTGCCGTCATCAAAGCCCAGATGCCCGCCCCGTTGGCGTCCGGGCCACACGCTGTAGGTGTTCGCCCCCTGCATCGTGTGGAGGTAATACTTGAACGAGGTCACACCATACTCCCGGGCCACGCGTGGAATATCGAGGGCCTGAGCGTCCGTCGTAATGAATCCGGTCAGAAAACAATCGATGAATGCACTGGACTCCAGGACTCCGATGAACTCCGACATCACTTCGGAGTAGGGCACCACGTCCTCGGGCCGGGGTTCATCGATATATTCCTTCCTCAGCTTCGAGCTCGACTGCATGATCCCCCAGGTCGTCACCCCGCCCGCTGCGGCGGCGCGGGTCTCGCTGTCGAGACTGTCCTTTAGCGGCCGGTGCGAGCCGACGTGGCATTCGGGGTCGACGATGCCCGGTAGAACGTGCTGCCCGTGCGCATCGATCGTACGGTTTGCGGGCGGCAGCGCCTCAGACTGGGCAAGGGCTACGATGATGCCGTCCTTGACGGCGATTCCCGTCTCTCTCGTCCCGTCGCCGCTCACCACCCGGCCGTTCACGATAACGGTGTCCACCATGGAGTTTGTCATGCGGGCCATCCTTTCGCCCTACCTCTCTCGCTTACTGCGACCACGCGGCGATTTGCCGGATCTGCAAGAAACCTACCCACTCGCCCTGTATAGGGCAGACATCCATCCGTGCGCAAGGCCGTTCCTCCGGCAGCCGCCGGGGTAACGTCAAGAGGTGTGAACCGCCCCGGGCTTACCGGAGACTCTACTCTTTGAGAGGATGGAGTCATGAACATGGAGTTGACCCGATTTGGTGGACACCTAAACTGTGCGCAGGAGGTGTCCGGATGTCGAAGAAATATCCGTCGTACGCGGCGGAATACCGGCAGCAGATGGTGAAACTGGTTCGTGGGGGTCGCACGCCAGGGGAACTGGCTCGTGAGTTCGAGTGCTCGGCTTCTGCGATTCGCAACTGGGTGCGACAAGCGGATCGGGACGAGGGACTTCGTGAGGACGGTTTGACGACGACGGAGCGCGAGGAGTTGCGTCGGCTTCGCCGGGAGAATCGCCAGCTTCGCGAAGAGCGAGAGATCCTAAAAAAAACAGCGGCCTGGTTCGCTCGGGAGACCGGGACGGTACCGGGGAGGTCTTCGATCTCGTGAAGGCAAACCAGGCCGATCATCGGGTGGCCACGATGTGCCGGGTGCTGGGCGTCTCCCCCAGCGGGTACTACGCGTGGTGAAGCCGAGGGCGGTCGGTTCGTTGGCGGCGCGACGAGGAGTTGCGCGGGACGATCCGGACGATCCACAAGGCTTCCCGAGGCACCTACGGGGTGCCGCGGGTGCATGCGGAGCTGGCCGCCGGCGGCTTGGGGGTAAGCCGCAAGCGGGTGGCACGTCTGATGCACGAGGCCGGCTTGGCCGGGGTCAGTCGGCGCCGGGGCACCCGCACCACGCGTGTGGATCACAGCCACGGAGCGGCTCCGGACCGAGTGGAGCGCCAGTTTCGGGCCGATGCACGGGACCGGATCTGGGTAGCGGATATAACGTACGTGCCGACCTGGACGGGGTTCATGTACTTGGCTATCGTGCTCGACGTGTTCAGCCGCAAGGTAGTGGGGTGGGCCATGGCTCATCATCTTCGTACCGAGTTGGTGCTCGACGCGCTCAACATGGCGATCGGACAGCGCCGTCCCAAAGAGGTCGTCCATCGGTCCGGAGGAACTTCTTCGACATCGGAGCATCCACCCGTATCGAAGCTCGCAGCGATGAAAAGAGCTAGGTCAGTTTGACGAATGCTTTACACAGGTGGTGTAGAACTACGTTGGTTAGCTGTTCGAGACAGTAAGGGAAGACGGCATATGATTGAGCGAATGGCACGGCACTTTGCGATGATACTAGTCCTGATGGCGGCGCCCGGGTGTAACGAAGGCGAGGAGAGAAACTCACGGCCGACAAGTCACCGAGAGATTGTCGAGAAGTTCAATTCTGAACCCTACATCGACCCCACAATTTATGGGGTTCCCCAAGCGTTATCGGGTACTACGCTCAAATTCGACCGAATATACTTGGGGTATTTCCGAGCCAGCGAAGGCGGGTGGAACGGGAACATCTACCACAACAAAGAAGAAGGCGGTGGCTTCAGGGTGCGTTTGGAGCATATTGAAATACCAAGAAACTGCAAATATGCCGATGGCACTGCGTGGGATTGCGGAGAAGCTGCCAGGTTGGCGTTGCAAGGCATGATAAAGAACGAGGATCGCGATAGGTCGCTGATGTTGGAGAAACCAATTCCCTTGTGGACGGATGCGAAGGAGATCGCGCTACGGACCCTGTTAGGTGGCCCCATAGTAGTGTGTGTCATTTCCGAATACGATTTCAAGCATCCGAATGGAGAACTTATAGCCAATTGTGCTCCGGAGAGAACCGGTCTGGATCTGAATGACTGGCTGGTCAGAAGAGGGCTTGCGATCGCAAAATCCAACGAACATGTGCGCTACGCGGAGGCAGCGAAGAAGGCTAAGCTAGGCATTTGGCAGGGAAGCTTTGAGATTCCCTGAGTCTCGCAGATGCGTTTCTCGGTGTTCGTCATATCTACTAAGGGATTCCACCCTCGGTCACTAGGGGTCTCGGTCCAGTTGTATGGACGGGCGGCATCGCCGCCTACCGCGTCCACAGTTCGTTCAGCGGCACGGCGAGCATGCGTTTGTCGCCCAAGGGCAAATGGTCCCGGCCGGTATAGAGCAGTATCCCCTGCTGGAAATCGTCGCCGCAGCGATCCGCCAGCCGCGCAAGCCCTTGCCCGTCCCGGCGCGTCAACGAGGCGGCGGCTTTCACTTCGACGCCCCAAGTCTTCGACCCCCGTGTCATGACCACGTCGACCTCGATCCGATCGTTGTCGCGGTAGTGCCAGAAACGCAGGTCGGGGTCCGTCCAGGCCGCCTGGGCGATGAGTTGCTGAACCACGAACGACTCCAGTAAAGGCCCCATGCGGTCCCGCCGGTGGAGCCAGTCCGCGGCGGTAAGGTCGCCGAGCGCCGCGGCGAGGCCGCTGTCGAGCAGATGTACCTTTGGCGATTTGACAAGACGTTTGGCGGTGTTGCCGTGCCAGGCGGGCAGGCGTCGCACCAGGAAAAGCCGTTCGAGCACCGCCAGGTAGTGGTCCACTGTCTCCCTGCGCAACCCGAGATCGCTCGCAAGGCCGCTGGCGTTCAACAACTGCGCGCTCCGCAAGGCAAGCAATTCCAGGAGATGGGCCAGCTCCTGCGCATCTTTCACCCTCGCAACGTCCTGAACGTCACGCTCGACGATGATGCGCAGGTATTGGCGGTACCATTGTCGGGCGCGCCGGGCCGCCCGACCGAGGGGTTCCGGATAGCCGCCCGCCACCAGCCTCTCGGCCAGTCCCGGTTCGGCCGTAATGGTTCCGCCTTTGATGTCGGGCGTCAGAGCCCCTTCCAACAGAGCGCTCAGGAACCTGCCGGGCTTGCGCTCCTTCTCCGCTTCCGTGAGGGGCTGTAACTGCGCGATCTCCATGCGTCCCGCCAGGGATTCGGTGACCTTCGGCACGAACAACAAATTGGCGGAGCCGGTCAGCAGAAACCGGCCGGGTCGACGGTCGCGATCAACGGCCCGCTTGATGGCAGGCAGCACTTCTGGAGCCCGTTGCACTTCGTCCAGAGTTACGGCCTCCGGCAGGCTTGAGATGAAGCCCTCGGGATCATTGACAGCCGTCCGGTGGTAGTTGTTCTCGTCCAGACTGATATAGGCCCGGTCCGGGGCCAAGAGCTGAACGAGCGTGGTCTTGCCGGCTTGCCGGGGGCCCAGCACGCAGACCACCGGCGTATCGGCCAACGCTTCCCGGATGACCGGTTCCAGCAAACGAGGAAAGAGGGATTCGTTCCCGTCCATTTGCCTGTTATCATAGCGGTAAATTGCCGAATGGTAAAGCGTACAAATGCTGGGTCAACCGGTGAGTCCGTGCAGGGAGTCCATCGATGGCACACTCATAGTTGACACTCCGCCGTACTCTCTGACAGAGTCGGCGAGTCAGCGCCCGCGTCCGCCGGACGGGACGGGCAAGCCTATACGCCGACGGCATTGAACGGGAGCTTACAGTCCATGGTTGAACGAGATGACAACGGTTACATCCTGAAGATCGCGTCCCACTCGCCGTCCCATCCCTGGTGGCGCATTACCGACGAGCTTGCGGAGGGCTTGAACGGTTATCGCGAAACGCCGGGGCTGATCTCGAGTGTCGGCGTCTTCACGGGACGATTCGGGTTGGGTTCGCTGGAGAATCCCAAGACCGTGGGCGCCGGTCGGGCGGACGTGGGCATCACCAACCCTCCGGCCAACGCGAGGATGGCCACCGAGGGGAAAGGACGGTTCCAGACCAGCGTTGGCGAGCTCAGGGCCATCGCCCGGTTCCCGGAGCCCGACTACATCTTCTGGCTGGTGGCGGAGGAGTTGAGCATCCACTCCATGGACGAGATCGCGGCGCGCAAGCCGGCCATGACCCTGGTGTCGGGCCGGGTGGGACCGACGGGCCCGGACACGCTGACGTGGACCGTGGAGCAGGTCATGAAGTGGTACGGCTTCAGTTACGAGGACGTCAACTCCTGGGGCGGCAAGGTGCTGTTCCCCGGACCCGCCATCGTCGGCGTGCCCATGGTCCGGCGCGGCGAGGGCAACGCGGTCTTCCAGGAGGGCGTTCACGACGAGTGCTGGGAGGAGTTGGCCGAAGCGAGGCCCATGCGCGCCTTGCCGCTGGATCCGCAAGCCGTCGCGTACATGAAGGATTCCTACGGTTTCGGCCAGGCCGTCATTCCCAAGGGTCGCCTCAAGGGGATCGAGAGTGACCTGTTGACGGTGGATTTCGGCGGTTGGCTGTTGTTCTCCAGGGCGGATCTGCCGGACGAGGTCGCCTACCTCCTGGCGCAGACCAGCATGGAGCGGAGGGACCGCATTGCCGCGCCATACGCGCCGTTGGCCCCGCATCTGAGAGACCTGGAAGTGCCCATTCGCCCGGAGCGTCTGTGCACCGAGACCGGGGTGCCGCTGCATCCTGGAGCCGAGCGCTATTACAAGGAGTTCGGCTGCTTGTGAGTAACCCACCCAATCTGTGTTGACCCAATCGAGATGCCGGCTCTGGTCCGGCAGGTTTCCGGGACAAGTGCGATACACCATTGTGTCGAGGAAGGGGACAACCCATGGAACGTGTGGATCTTCTGATAGCGAACGGGAATGTCGTTTTTCGTGAGGGGACCCGCCCCGCGAATCTGGCCATCAGCGGCGGCAAAGTCGTCGCCATCCTTCAACCGGGTTTCGAGATCGATGCGTCTCGCGTCATCGATGCCACGGGGAAGCATGTGCTACCGGGGCTCGTTGATCCCGAAGGCCATCCGGGCCACTCCTTCCCGCTGGACATCGATCTCGAAACCGAATCACCGGCCGCGGCCGCTGGAGGCGTGACCACCTGGGGCATCCAGGACCCGAGTCCCCGGATGGGCAAGAAGCCCTTCAAGCGGGACACGGAACCAAAGGACGTGGTCTCGTTTCACGACGTCATGGATATCGCCATCCAGACCGGACACGAAAATTGCATTACGGACTTCTACTTCACGCCGCAACTGGAGACGGACCAGCAGGCCGAAGAAGTGATCGAATACGCTGAGAAGTACGGCGTTACGTCCTACAAGTTCTACTGCCACGCCAAGCATCCGGAAATCGCCGCCAAGCTTTGGTACGTGTACCGTTCCGGATTGGCCGCGGGTTTTGACGACGGGGTCGTCTTCAAGACGCTTGAGAACGTCGCCAAGATGGGGCCGCCGGGAATCGTCTCCTTTCATCCCGAGAACTTCGAGATCGTGCGGGTCTTTTCCCAGCGTCTGATGGACGCCGGCCGCATGGACATGGAGGCATGGACGGATCGCTCGCCGGATTTCGTGGAGGCCCATCACATACGCCAGTACGCCTACCTGGCCAAGATCGCGAAGTGTCCGATGTATGTCCAGCATACGACCACCGCGGAATCGTTGCTCGCGATCCGCCAGGCCAAGGACGAGGGCGTCGAGATCTATGCCCAAAGCAACCCCGTGTATCTTTGCCTGCCCGCGGGGACCTGGAAGATCAACGTGCCGCTCCGGTATCCCGAGACCATGGAGGTCTTGTGGGAGGCCGCCAAGAACGGAGAGATCGACGCCCTGGGGTCGGACCATGTGGTCTCGCATGGTTCCCGCGCGGAGATGGAGGTGCCGGGCGACGTGTGGAAAACCACCAGCGGCTTCCCTTCGAGGGTGGAGATGATGCTGCCGTTGATGCTCGACGAGGGAATCAACAAGGGGAGGATCACGCTTCAACGGCTGGTGGAGATGATGTGCGAGGCTCCCGCCAGGATCTTCGGACTCTATCCACGCAAGGGATGCCTGCAAGTCGGTTCCGACGGAGACGTGGTGCTCGTCGATCTCAAGCGAACGGAAACCATCACGAACGATATGGTCCACACGCGTCCCAAGTGGACGATTCTCGAAGGGCGGGAGTTGACCGGCTGGCCTGTCATGACCATTCTCAGGGGCGAAGTCCTGATGGAGTGGCCGGAAGGAGAGCCGAGGTCGCGCATCGTCGCCACGGGGAAGGGTCGATATATCCCGCGCACGCCGGGCAGCCGGTTCTTGTTCTAAACCGGAGTCGTAACAATGCCCGTAAACGATCTGCGTGACTGGATCGCCCGTATTGACGCACTGGGTCAGGTCCGCCGCGTCAACGGCGCGGAGTGCGACGAAGAGATCGGCGCCATTACCGATCTCTACATGGAACGGGTCGGCCGCCCGGCGCTGCTGTTCGACGAGATACCCGGCTACCCGCCGGGGTTCCGCGTGCTCGCCAACGTCACCACATCCCCCCAACGGGTGGCCGTCACACTCGGTATTCCCCGGGACCTGTCGCTTGCGGGCATGGTGCAGCATTGCCGCCGGTTCCACGGCGCCTTGCCCGGCATCAAGCCACGTGTGGCCGACTCGGGTCCGCTGCAGGAGAACGTAGCCACGGGCGCGGACATCGATATGCTGCGCTTCCCCACGCCCAAGTGGCACGAAGACGACGGCGGCCGCTATCTGGGAACGGGTTGCGCCGTGGTCATGCAGGACCCGGACTCGGACTGGATCAACGTGGGCTGCTACCGGGTGATGGTTCACGACCGGAACACCCTGGGCATCATGATTACCGCGGGCAAGCAGGGCCGGCTCATCATGGAGAAATACTGGCGCAGAAACGAAGCCTGCCCGGTGGCCGTCTCCTTCGGCCACGACCCGCTGATCTTTTCGATGGCCGGACTCCACGCCGGCACGGGGGTTTGTGAATACGACGTGGCCGGGGGCATACGTGGAGAGCCCGTGGACGTCATCCGCGGCGAGGTCACGAACCTTCCTCTTCCGGCGACAGCCGAGATCGCCATCGAAGGTCACATACCGCCGGGCCGTTTCGAGCCCGAAGGACCCTTCGGAGAGTGGACCGGCTACTACGCGGGAGGCCGTGAGAAACAGCCGGTCATCGAAGTCGCGTCGCTGATGTACCGGAACGACCCCATCATTCTCGGCACCGTGCCGCGCAAGCCGCCCAGCGACGATACCTACATCTCCAGCTTCCTCAGCAGCTCGGCCATCTGGGAGCAGATGGAGGCCGCGGGCGTCCCGGGCATCAAGGGCGTATGGAATCACGAGGGAAGCGGCAGCCAGATGTTCATCACCGTCGCCATCGAGCAGATGTACGCGGGCCATTCCAAGCAAGCCGCCATGGCCGCCGCAGGCTCCTACGCGGGATCGTACCTGAACAAGATGGTCGTGGTGGTGGACGACGACATCGATCCCACCAGCATCGACGACGTGGTGTGGGCCATGTGCACCCGGCTGGACCCGGACACGGACCTGGACGTCGTGCGCAATTGCTGGAGCAGCCCCCTGGATCCGATGGCCTACCCGGACGACCGCAGGAACTTCAACAAGAGAATGCTCATCGACGCCTGCAGGCCCTGGAACCAACGGGATACCTTTCCCAAGGTGGTGGAGGCGAGCGCCGCGGTGAAAGAGCGCATCCGAAAACGATGGCCCGATCTCTGGGACATCTGACCGCCCGGCGTTGGACCACCAGTGTCCTGACATCGAATTACGCATATAGAAGATGCGCAGGAATTTTTGTTGTCGGCAAGGCGCGATGACGAGCAGTGGCGGGCACCACGCGAGGAAGAGCAACGCAGCCGACGACAAAAAGGACCAGCAGATTCATATGCGTAATTCGATGTCAGGACACCAAGCCGGCGCAGTGCTTGACCCCCTCCCTCGTATGGGCTGTATTGAGCGGACGGAGCGAACGACATGGCTGATGACTATCACGTAATCGGCACACCGGTCATACGCCCGGACGGCCCCGAGATGATCTCGGGCCAGGCCGTCTACGGGCCGGATGTGTCCCAGCCGGGAATGCTGTGGGGCAAGATCCTTCGGAGCCCGCTGCCGCACGCGAGGATCCGGTCCATCGACGTGGAGAAGGCCCGGCAGCTTCCCGGCGTCACCGTGATCACGGCGCGGGACGTGCCGGACCGGCGCTACGGCTACGCCATCGAGGACGAGCAGATCTTCGCGGTGGACAAGGTGCGCTACGTCGGCGAGCCCGTGGCCGCGGCCGCGGCGCCGGACGAGGAACGGGCGCTGGAGGCGCTGTCCCTTATCGACGTGGACTACGAGGAGCTGCCGGCGGTCTTCACCGCCGCGGAGGCTGCCCGGGACGGCGCGCCCCTGGTTCACGAGGAACTGGGGCCGGCCCGGTCGGTGTACCTGGCGTCGTGGAACCCGGTGCCGGGAACCAACATCATCCACCGGGCATCCCACCATCGCGGCGACGTGGACGCGGCGCTGGCAAGGGCGGACTACGTGTTCGAGGACACGTTCCACGCCAGCCAGATCCATCACTGCTACATGGAGCCCCACGCCGCCCTGGCCGCGGCCCGGGGCAACGCGGTGACGGTGTGGACCTGCAGCCAGGAGGTGTTCCAGCTCCGGACCCTGCTGGCCGGGCTGTTCGCCATTCCGGAAAGCCGCATGCGGGTGATCAACACCAAGGTGGGCGGCGGCTTCGGCGGCAAGATCGAGCCGCGGCTGGAGCCCGTGGCGGTGGCGCTGTCCATGCGCAGCCGCAAGCCCGTGAAGATGGTCATGACCCGGGCGGAGGAGTTCACCGCCGCGGCCGGCTCGACCCCGGCCACGGTGACGGTCAAGACCGGGGTCATGAAGGACGGGACGCTGGCGGCCCGGGACATCGACTTTCTCTGGGACACCGGCGCCCACGCCGAGGGCCTGCCCCCCAGCAACCGCGCCATGAAGGACGGCAACGGCCCCTACCGAGTTCACGACCTCCGGATTGCGTCCACCCTCGTCTACACCAACAAGGTGCGCGGCACCCAGTTGCGCGGGCTGGGGGTGCCCGAGGGCGCCTTCGCCATCGAGTCGCAACTGGACATGATCGCCGAGCGCCTGGGCATGGATCCGCTGGAGCTGCGGCTCAAGAACATCCTCGAGGAAGGCGACATCAACTCCATCGACGACGTGGTGCAGAGCATCGGCCTCCGGGAGTGCCTGGAACGGGTGGCCGAGGAGATCGACTGGGGCAAGCCCAAGCCCGCGAACGTGGGCCGCGGCCTCGCGGTCATCGCCAAGTCCCCCACCACCCACTCCAGCATCTCCAGCGCCTACGTCCAGTTCAACGAGGACGGCAGCGCGCAGGTGCTGGTGGGCGCCTCCGAAATCGGCCAGGGAATGACCGTGGTCATGTGCCAGATCGCCGCCGAGGTGCTGGGGCTTCCGGTGGAGGCGGTGGGCATCACCAGCGCGGACACGGGCACCACGCCCTACGACCGCGGCACGTTCTCGAGCCGGGTGACCTTCTACACCGGCATGGCGGTGAAGATCGCCGCGGAGGACGCGAGAAAACAGCTCCTGGAAATGACTTCCCGGATGGTGGAGATTCCCCAGGACGACCTCGCGGTGGCGGAGGAGCGCGTGGTGTCGCCCGGACATCCGGAACTCTCGCTCCCGTTTCGCGAGGTCCTCGAACGAGCCCACACCTACGAACGGCCGATCCTGGGCCGGGGCACCTACGGCGGTAAGGGCGACTACCCCACGCTCCCCCACAAGACCCAGCGCAAGGAGTACGTGCCCGGTTGGAAATACGCGGCCCAGGCCGTGGAGGCTGAGATCGACGAGGAAACCGGCATCGTCCGGGTCCGCCGCATCGCGTCGGCCCATGACGTGGGCAAGAGCCTGAACCCCCTGAGCGTCGACGGCCAGATCATCGGCGGGGTGGTCATGGGACTGGGCTACGCCCTGCACGAACGGCTCCAGTTCGACCAGGGGCGGATCGTCAACCCCTCGTTCATGGACTACAAGATTCCGTCGAGCCAGGAGATCCCGGAGATAAAACCCATCGCCGTGGAAGTGCCGTTGCCGGAGGGTCCGTTCGGCGCCAAGGGCATCGGCGAGCTGGCCATCGTAGGCATTGCACCCGCCATCGGCAACGCCATCTACGACGCCTTGGGGGTGAGGCTGAAGGAGCTGCCGCTCTTCCCGGAGAGGGTGCTGGAGGCGGTGGAGGGTCAGCGGAAGGGCAACGGATGAACTTTGTCGCGAGCCCCTCATCCGGCCGCCGCCGGGACGAGATGGGCGCCCGCGCCCCTGATCCGTCATTCCCGCGAAAGCGGCCGTGTCAAAACCCTAACTTCGGGGCACGAAAGGCCAATCCGTCATTCCCGCGAAAGCGGGAATCCAGGGGTCCTGGAGGGGTCCCCACGCGCCGTTTCCCCGCCCCACCCCTCCTGGATTCCCGCTTTCGCGGGAATGACGATTTCGGGGGCATGTGCCTCGCTGGGATGGCGTTTTGACACAGCCTGGAAAGCGGGAATCCAGGAGGAGCGGGGACGACGCTCGTCACCGCGCATCGAAAGACTGACTATGGAATGCAAGCTGATCCGGCCCGCGAGCCTGGAGGAAGCGCTGGCGGCGCGAGAGGAATACACGTACGACGCCCTGCCCATCGCCGGCGGACAGTCGCTGCTGGTGATGATGCGCAACCGCCTGGTGTCGCCGGGCGCGTTGATCGACCTCGATTCCATCGATGAACTTCGGGGCATCGCAGTGCATTCCGCCGGTATTTCCATCGGCGCCATGAATACCTGCAACCAACTGATTGCCTCCCCGCTCCTGGGCGAAACGGTCGGCGTGCTCCCGGCCGCGGCACGACAGGTGAGCTCCACCGCGGTGCGCAACCTCGGCACCATCGGCGGCAACATCTGCCATAACGAGCCCGGAGCCGACCTGCCCCCGGCGCTGCTGGCGCTCAACGGCCGGGCCGTGTTGCGGCGGCGCGCGGAAGCCCGTGAGGTCCCGCTGTCCGAGTTCTTCACCAGTTACTTCGAGACCGCGCTGGAGCCCGACGAGATCCTGTGCCGCATCGAGATCGAACACGCACCGGCGGGCGCCGCCGGGGTGTACCTGAAACACGCCATCAGCCCCGAGGACCTGGCGATCGTGGGCGTCGCCGCCGTCGTGGTGCCGGACGGCGAGCGCGCGGGGGGCGTGGCCGAGGTGCGGATCGGCATCGGCGGAGCGGCACCGGTGCCCCTGCGGGCGACCCGGGCCGAAGCCGCCCTCAAGGGCGCCGTGCTCGACGAGGAGACGGCCCGGGCCGCGGGAGAGACGGCCAGCACCGAGGTGGACCCGGGCTCCGACCCCCATGCAAGCGCGGGGTACCGCCGCAAAATGGTGGCGGTGTTCGTCCGTCGGGCGCTGCTCCAGGCGGCGAAGCAGATCGAGGAGAACGGTCATGGCGCTGCGTGAGCTCAAGGTCAATGGCCAGCAGGTTCAGGTGGAAGCCCCGGACACGGCGCTCCTGCTGGACGTGCTGCGGGAACGGCTGGCCCTGACCGGCGCCAAGCGCGGGTGCGAGACCAGCCACTGCGGCTGCTGCACCGTGCGGGTGGACGGCATGGCGGTCCACAGTTGCGTGGTGCTGGCCGCGCGCTGTGAGGGGAAAGAGATCACCACGGTGGAAGGATGCGGCGACGGCATGGAACTCGACCGGCTCCAGCGCCTGTTCCTCGAGCACGGCGCCGTGCAGTGCGGCTACTGCGGTCCGGGCATGCTGATGGCGGCCCAGGCCCTGCTGGAACGGAATCCCGCCCCGACGCTCGACGAGGTGAAGAAGGGACTGGACGGCAACCTCTGCCGCTGCACGGGGTACACGCCCATCTTCGACGCGATCCTCGCCTACGCCCGGGGTGAATAACGCACCGGCCGGACCGCACCTTCGACGCCTGTTCGCCGCCACCCATCGCCCCGTCAGCTCCGCGCAAGCGCCAAACGCCATGACACAGCCCACCGTCCCCGCATCCAAAAGCGTCGCCGTCGCCGGGGTGATGCTGGCGGTCTTTCTCTTCGCCATCGACGCCACCATCGTGAGCAGTGCCATGCCCACGGTGGTCTCCCACCTCGGCGACATCGAGCTGTACAGTTGGGTCTTCTCCGTCTACATGCTCACGTCGGCGCTGGCCACGCCGATCTTCGGCAAGCTTTCGGACCTCTACAGCCGGCGCACCCTGATACTCCTCGCCATCGGCGCCTTCGTATTGGGCTCCGTGGCCTGCGGCGCGGCCCGGACCATGCCGCAGCTCATCGTGTTCCGGGCCGTGCAGGGTCTCGGCGGGGGCGCGGCCTACGCGCTCGCGTTCATCATCGTGGGGGTGGTGTTCCCGGTGGAGCAGCGCGCCCGGATGCAGGGCCTCATCGTCAGCGTCTGGGGGGTCGCCTCCGTGCTCGGCCCCGCCAGCGGCGGCTTCATCGCCGAGTACTGGGACTGGCGCTGGATCTTCTGGATCAACCTGCCCCTGGGAGTGCTGGCGGCCGCGCTCATCATCGCGGGTTTCCGGGAAGAGCACGCCGCACGGATGCGCCGGTCACTGGACCTTGCCGGCGCTGCGGTGCTCCTGAGCGCGCTGATGCTTTTGTTCTACGGGCTTCTCGTAGCCGCCCACCAGATCGACCTCGTCACCGCCGAGTCCGTCTCGGTGGTGGTGGGAGTGGTCCTGCTGCTGACGCTCTTCATCGCCATCGAAGGCAAGGCCAGGGATCCGCTGCTGCCCATGGCGCTGTTCCGCCTGCCCGACTACAGCCGCCCCGCCGTCCTCAGCCTGCTGGCGGCCATGGGCATCTTCGGGGTCATCGGGTTCCTGCCGTTGTACGTCCAGGGCGCCCTGGGCGGAAGCGCCACGCTGGCCGGCCTGACCCTGCTGCCCCTGAGCGTGGGTTGGACCGCCGGGAGCATGACCGCCGGCCGGGTCGCGCCCGTCTGGGGGTACCGTAACGTCTGCGCCACCGGCATGGCCCTGATGGTCGCAGGCTACATCCCGTTCATGGTCCTGGATGAGGCCGGCGGCATGGCCATGATGCTCATCGCCACCAGCGCCGCCGGCACCGGCATGGGGATGACCAACGTCACCGCGCTGGTGGCCGCCCAGGGCGCGGTGCCGTTCAAGAATCTCGGAGTCGCCACCTCCACGATCATGCTGTTCCGCACTATCGGCGGCGCCCTCATCTTGAGCGTCATGGGCAGCATCCTGTTGCAACGCATGAACGCCACCTTCACCGTCATCGCGGCCGACCTGAAAGCCTCCGTGCCGGCGCCGGTGCTTCAAAAGCTTCTGAATCCGCAGAACCTGCTTGAGCCCGCCACCCGCGCGCAGATACCCGCCGACCTCATGCCTACCCTCATCGCCGCCCTCGTCAACGCGCTGTGGTGGGCCTTTCTGGTGGGGCTGGCGGCCGCGGTGGCGGGGCTGGTTCTGAGTTGTTTCCTGGAGAGTAAACGGACAGGGTAAGGCAATTTATTCTTTCTTGCGTTGGCAAACGGTCAGAGTGGTTTGACGGACGGAGATTACGAGAGGTCAGGCTAGATGTACGGAGATTTGATACGGGTAGACAACAGCACGACCCCGGAAGTCTTGCAGCGCGTATCACTAGGCGCAGGGGTTTCCGACGGGGGGATTTCGGAAGCGGAGCTTCAGGACTTGCTGTTCGGAAATCCTCAAGCTCTACCGTTGGCTGCAATTGATGCGGCGTATGCCGATGCAATCCCGGTATGCAAAGAATTGGCGACGCCGTCGGGCTATGTCGACGCATTGTACGTCAATCACCTGGGCCGGCTTACCATTACCGAGTTCAAGTTGTGGCGCAACCCGCAGGCACGACGCGAGGTGATCGGCCAAATCCTGGACTATGCGAAGGACCTTGCGTCGTGGGGCTATGAAGACCTGCAACGGGAAGTCTCGAAACGGCTCAACAAGAACGGTAACGTTCTTTACGACCTGGTCCGGGAACGCCACCCGAACGTAAGCGAGGCGGAGTTCGTTGACAATGTATCTCGCCATTTGAGGCGGGGCGAATTTCTGCTTCTGATCGTCGGCGACGGGATCCAGGAAGGAGCCGCCAACATCGTCGACTTCGTCCAGCGGTTCAGCGGCTTGCATTTCAATCTGGCAATGGTCGAGGCCGCGCTTTACCGTGACAATGCCAATCAGCTCATCGTCCAGCCACGCGTCTTGGCCAGGACCGAGATTGTGCAGCGCTTCGTGGTTGAAGGAGGCTTGGCCGAGGGCGTTGCAGCCGCCCATGCGGAGGAACAACCGGAACCCCTTTCGGACCAAGAAAACGAGAACCTGCGGTTCTGGACTGCGGTGCTGCGGGACTACTCGTTCGCGGACGTGACCGTGGATGTCCCTGTACCTGTGAAGGACTCGACGTTGTATGTAAGAGTGCGCAACTCTGGTTTTGGCGACTGGGCCTTGTGCTTCGATGGATTCCTGTATCGCAGCACCCCCACGATTGGTTGCTATCTCATGGCCCGCAAAGACCAACCGCGTGCCGTGCGCATATTTGATGACATCCACGCGAACTTGGAAGAGTATCGCCAGGCGGGTTTGGGTCATGACCTGGAGTATTGGAAGAATGCCGAAGGTCGTCCGAGGATCGGGTTTCACAGGCAAGGCAGGCTGTCATTCCTGGCCGAAGGCGAGGAAAGCGCAGGTTTTCGCGATGCCGTCGCGTGGATGCGGGAGCATCTCGACCGTCTGGTGAGCGAGTTGCATCCGCGCATTCAATCAATGCTTGTGAGGGAGCGGTAAGCCGCTATCCGCTCCTGAGGCGTACGGAAAATGCCGCCGGAAACTACGGAGAAGACCTCGCGCCAGCGGCGTTTCACCCCGCGCAGTCGTGCTGCCTGGCGGAACTGGTTGCGAAAAACCCACGCCGACGTCGCAGAGGTGTGGGTCGTCTTCTACAAGAAAGGCACGGGACAGCCGACGATCAGTTACAACGACGCCGTCGAGGAAGCGCTATGTTTCGGTTGGATCGACGGCATCCGGAAACGTGTCGACGACGCCCGCTACATGCACCGGGTCACACCGCGCAAACTGAACAGTGTTTGGTCCGAGTCCAACAAGAAGCGGGTCGCACGCCTCACCGAGGCGGGCTTGATGACGCCCGCCGGAGAACGGCTGATCGACCATGCGCAAGAGAGCGGCGCGTGGGATCGTTCATCGGACTGACCTTCTACTATTCGGCGAGCATTTCCTCCAACGCATACAGCGTCTTTTGCGGAAACTGCTCCAGCGGGTAGTAGCGTGTCACAATGTCCAACGCCGCGCCGTAATCGGTCAGATTGAGGTAGCGCAGGAGAAAGCGCACGTCGTCTTCGTCGTGAAACTCCTCGCCAAGGCGCATCGCCAGGCACTTCATTGCCAACAGGTACTCTGGGGCTGCGGTCAAGACGCGCAGATTGGAGGCCTCCAGGTATGGGTGGAAATCGCCCTTGTCGCTCATGTAACCCTTGACCGCGTCGTTGAGCCAGTCGGGGGACAACCCGGATGCGGCGGCGACGGCGTGCGCGGCTTCGCGTACGTGCCTCGCCGGCCTGAAGAAGGCGTCGACATCCTTGGTCGATGGGCGCGCGTCGTAGACCAGACACATGACCGCGCCTCCCACCAAGTACACCTCCCCCGTGATTCCCCTGCCCGATAGCTCGTCGTTGAGTCCCTGGAACAGGCGTTCGATGTCGCGCTTGGAGTACTCCACTATCTACACCCGCTGGCCCACGCTGCTGTCTACAAACAGATTCCGGCGCCGGAACGGCGGCGGCGAGTTTGTCAGGAGGTACAACCGCAGGCTGGTCAACGACGAGGCGAACCAGGGCCTTTCCAACGGCGGCACCGTCCTCGTCCAGTCGGGAGGAACCACCCCCTTCGATATGGCCGCGTACTCGATCATCGCCGCCAGGTAGTTCGCTTCGAACGGTGGAAGACTGATTTCCGGCGCATACCGGACAGCCCGCTCGAAATCATTTCCAGTTACCCCGCCAAGCAAGTCGTTCAACTCCGCGAATACGTACGAGCGCGCATGGGCGCGCATTACGAGCTCCCGACACAGAGTCTGAAACTCACGTTCGACTGGCGGGAGCACCAGGTTCATCACCCATTTGGACACGTCCATCCCGGCACGGGTCGCCCGTTCCTGGATGCGCACCTTGTCTTCCGCGCTGATGCGGATCTGAAGCTGTTGGTCCTTGCCCACACAAACACCATAGCGGCCACGGGCAACGGCGTCAATACGGCGTATTGACAGTGGGTACCGAGCCTTTCGGAGTCCACGTTGACGTTGCATCCGCTCTTGTCTATGATTGCACGCAAATTCACGCCAACCCAGACAGGCCAGACCGGAGGAACTAGTGACCACGACGCCCGCCGCCTTCACCGAAGAGACACTCAACATAGCCGGCACATCCCTGCAACTGCGACGCGGGGGCTCCGGAGAACCGTTGCTGATCCTCCACGGCGAGCTCGGCGTACCTGATTGGCTGCAGGCCCACGAGCTTCTGGCCGAGCACTACTCGGTTTATGTTCCCTCCCTGCCCGGCTTCGGCTCCTCGTCGTATCCGGACTGGATGATGTCGGTCCGGGACCTTTCCGCCTGGGTGAGCTGGTTCGTACGAGACTACGGCCTGTCGACGCCGCTCAACGTCGTCGGCTTTTCCCTGGGAGGCTGGATCGCCGCCGAGCTTGCCACCGCCAACAGCCACATCTTCTCGAAAATGGTTCTGGTGGGGGCGGGCGGCATCAAGCCCCGGGAGGGGGAGATCTGGGACTACTTCCTGCACTCCGCCAAGGAGGCATTCCAGCAGTCCTTCCACGACACCGAATCGGCCGAGTACCTGAAATACTACGGCAAGGACTGGACTCCGGACGAGGCCGACCAGGTAGAGACCAACCGGGAGGCGGCCATCCGCTACCTCTGGCGTCCCTACATGCACAGCATCACGTTGCCGGATCTCCTCCCGGCCATAGCAACCCCTACTCTTCTCGTATGGGGGAAGCAGGACGGCATTGTCCCCATCAGTAGTTGCGAACTCTACAAGCAAGGAATACCCGGTGCTCAGGCCGCCGTCTTCGAGGACTGCGGACACATGCCCGAGTTGGAGAAGCCGGACGAGTTCACCAAGACCGTCCTTGAGTTCCTGGGAGGTTGATATCGACCGGACACGGCGCCGGTGGAAAGTAGACAGCCACTAGCGTGGCGATGGCTCTTCCCGATCGGGAAAGAGGAAGAGGGAGATCAGCACCATGTTCATAGGCCACTTTTCCGAGCAACCCTGGCAGAAAGAAGACTGGCCCGCGGCCTGGGGGTCGGGCGTCATGGAGGTGAGCAACCGCGAGTACGACCCGTTTCGTGCTTCCGGCCTCTACAACCGCTACCTGGACGAGAAGGTCTACGCCGAGGAGATGGGCTTCGACGGGGTCATGGTCAACGAGCACCACAGCGCCCCGTTCTGCATGAACAGCGTGGCCAACGTGACGTCCTCCATTCTCGCCCGCATCACCACCAAGGCCAAGATCGTGATCCTCGGCAACATCCTGCCCATCCACGACGATCCCCTCTGGCTGGCCGAGCAGATCGCGATGATCGATGTGATTTCCGGGGGCCGCCTCATCCCCGGCGTGGTCCGCGGCGGCGGCAGTGAGAGCTTGACCCACAACGTGCCCCCCCACTTCAACCGGGAGCGCTTCGAAGAGGCCCACGACTTCCTCGTCAAGACATGGACGACCCCCGGCCCTTTCCGCTGGGAGGGCAAGCACTTCCACTACAGGTACGTGAACCCCTGGGCCGTCCCGTTGCAGAAGCCCTATCCACCTATTTGGGTGCCCGGTACTTCCAGCCGGGAGACCGTGGAGTGGGCGGCCCGGCATCGTTATCCCTACATCATGCTGGCCAGCCAGATCGATCTGACCAAGCAGATGTACCAAGTCTACTATGACACCGCCCGGGAAGAGGGCTATGAAGCGGGGCCCCAGCATCTTGGCTTCATGTTCTTCTTCCACGTGGAGGAAACGGAAAAAAGGGCCATGGAGGTGGGCCGGACCCTGACCCAGGGCGTCCGCAGCCCCTACGATCCCGGTGCGCAGAGGCCGCGGCCCTATATCGCGGGCCCGCCGGGAATCGCTACGCGCAGCGCCCGGGCCCTTCGGCGCAAGATGACCGCCGCGGACTCGTCCGGCCGCACCCGCGCGGGAGCGAGGGCGACCTTCGAAGACCAGGTGGCGACCCACGGCATGATCGTCGGCACCCCCGACAGCGTCATCCCCAAGGTGCGCTACATCATGGAACAACTGCGCCCGGGGACGATCATCTTCCGCACCGGCGACGGCGCCATGGACCACGAGTCGCAGATGCGCACGCTCAAGCTCATGGGCGAGGAGGTCATGCCCAAGCTTCGGGATATCGCCGACGAGCTGGGCCTTCCCGGCCCCTACGACATCGACCCCAGGACCAACGAACCGCTCGCCGCCATGGCTTCCTAGGAGGCTACTATGCGGTGGAGCCCCACAGGGGGCGACCGCCGGTCGCCCCTACCCGAGCTCGACTCGAATACTCGGACAGGCTCCTAGCGGCCGTTCACAGGCCGGGAGGTAACACATGTTCATCGGCCACTTCACCGAAGAGCCCTGGCAGGTAGACAACTGGCCCGACGAATGGGGCACCGGCATCCACAAGGTCAGCAACGCCGAGTACGACCCCAAGCACGCCGCCAACCTCTACAACCGCTATCTCGACGAAAAGATCTACGCCGAGGAGGTGGGTTTCGACGGGCTGATGGTCAACGAGCACCACAGCGCGCCCTTCTGCATGAACGGCGTCGCCAACGTCCAGGCTTCGATCCTCGCCCGCATTACCAGCAAGGTGAAGATCCTGCTGCTCGGCAACATCCTGCCCATCCACGACGATCCCCTGTGGCTGGCCGAGCAGCTCGCCATGATCGACGTCATCTCCCGCGGCCGGCTGATTCCGGGGATCGTGCGGGGCTCCGGCGGCGAGAGCATCAGCCACAACGTCCCGCCCCACTACAACCGCGAGCGCTTCGAGGAGGCCCACGACTTCCTCATCAAGACCTGGACCACGCCCGGTCCCTTTCGCTGGGAGAGCAAGCACTATCAGTACCGGTATGTGAACCCCTGGGCAGTGCCGTATCAAAAGCCTCACCCGCCCATTTGGGTGCCCGGCACCTCCAGCAGGGAGACCGTGGAGTGGTGCGCCCGGCACCGCTATCCCTACATCATGCTCTCGACGCAGCTCGAGCTCACCCGTGAGATGTACAAGGTCTACTACGAAACGGCGGAGGAGGAAGGCTACGATGCCGGCCCGCAGCACCTGGGCTACATGTTCTTCGTGCACGTAGAGGAGACCAAGGCGAAGGCCATGGAGGTGGGCCGCATGCTGACCCAGGGGGTCCGCAGCCCCTTCGACCCCGGCGTCCAGAGGCCCATTCCGTGGATCATGAGCCCTCCGGGCCTGAACACCCGAACGGCCGTGGCCCTGCGCCGGCAGATGGTGGCTCCCGACTCCAAGGGGCGCACCCGGGCCGGAGCCCTGGCATCCTTTGAGGACCAGGTCGCCACCAAGGGCATGATCGTCGGCACGCCCGAGCAGTGCGTTAAGGACATACGCTACATCATGGATTACCTGCGGCCCGGCATCATCATCTTCCGCACCGGCGACGGCGCCATGGACCACGAGTCACAGATGCGCACCCTCAAGCTCATGGGCGAAGAGGTCCTGCCGGCCATGCGTGACATCGCCAAGGAGCTCGGTCTGCCGGGGCCTTACGAAGTGGACCCTGCAACCAACGAGGCGGTGGCGGCGCTGACGTCCTGAGGCCGGACAGCAGCCGCAAGACCTTGTTGCTTGACCTTCCGACCCGAGTCGACTAGTCTTCTATCTAGTCAGTTTGACAGGAGAGTGGCGTGAGCAACACGTGGCAAGTACAGGATGCCAAGGCGCGTTTCAGCGAAATGCTTGAATCCAGCCTGATCAACGGGCCGCAAATCGTTACGAAACGGGGCGTGGAGACCGCCGTGCTGGTCCCCATCGATCAATGGCGCAGCCTCCAAAGGATGACCCGTCCGAACCTCAAGGAACTCCTGCTCGCGCCTGAGGCTCGCACGGAAACGCTGACATCGCCGCGAAAGAGACTGCGCCGCCGCCCGGCGCTGCGATTCGACTAGGCGCCGCCGTGTACCTCCTCGACACAAATGGGAGCCGGTCTTACCAGAACCAGTTAACCACCTGATTTTCCCAGGCTTTCTCTGGTTTTCGTTCAGCGACCACCATCACCGTAAGCAAATCGGAAGCGGTTTGAGTACAAGAACCGCATCCCCCAGCGCGCGCATGTCCGCGCGTCCCGTTTCCCTGGAGTTTAGATTTTCTGGTACAGGCCGCGGCCGGTGCGCTTGATGCAATCGCCATCACGGTAGCGACCTACGGCCAGATACCGTCTCTTTGGGTCAAGGAGGAGCGTCAGATCTCCTTGGGTGGCCAAGACTCGCCGGATGCGAGATTGGGGTGACGGGGTTCATCCATCGGCCTGCCATACTCAAGGCGCCATACTTCGATCTTTCCGAGAAGAAAGAAGGCGGATTTCCGACGTTTGCGGTCCTCAAGCGCCATCCTGAGCAGCCGGGCGCGCAGTTCGTTCGAGGCTCGCGCGTGTAGCGTGAAGACGTTGGGATTCTGCGCGTAGGGTTGTCGCTCGACGAAAGCACTTTCGAGTTGGTCCCAAAGGCCCTGCGGAATCGACGAGGGCTTAGCGTCATCGATCAGGTTTATATTGGCTACCAGGGACTCGGGCGTTCCTAAACTGAAGTTCCAGCGATATTTGTCGTTCATTTTGAGTTAAGTGTCGAGTATACAAGAGGAAAGGGGTGTTTGGGATCGTATATATGTTCCCATGTAAATGCTAAATAACACTTGTTATTAGCCGCATGATATGCTAGGGTAGTTGCCATGTACGTGGAAATCGTCCCCAACCGCAACTCCCCTCCCGCCATCCTGCTGCGCGAAGGCTGGCGCGAAGGCAAGCGCGTCCGCAAGCGCACCATCGCCAACCTCTCCGACTGGCCGCAAGCCAAGATCGATACTCTCCGCCGACTCCTCAAGGACGAACCCCTGCTCAGCCCCACCGACGCCTTCGACATCATCCGCTCCAAGCCCCACGGCCATGTCGCCGCCGTGCTCGGCACCTTGCGCAAGCTGGGGCTCGACCGCATGCTCTCGGCTCGTCCCTGTCCGGAACGCGAACGAGTCGTGGCGCTGATTGCGGCCCGTGTCCTGGGGCCGGTGTCGAAGCTGGCCACGGCCCGAGCTCTGGCCGAGGCCACCGCGCGGGACTCGCTGGCGGAGACCCTGGGACTGGGGGAGACCTCAGAGGATCAACTGTACGCGGCCATGGACTGGCTGTTGGAGCGGCAGGAGGAGGTGGAGAAGCACCTGGCCCAAAGACACCTTGGAGACGGTGCCCTGGTGCTCTACGACCTCACCTCGGTGTATCTGGAGGGGCGCTGCTGCCCGCTGGCCCGGCACGGCCATTCCCGCGACGGCAAGCGCGGCAAGCTTCAGATCGAGTTCGGGCTGTTGTGCGACCGCGAGGGCCGTCCGGTGGCGGTGGAAGTCTTTGAAGGCAACACCGCCGACCCCAGGACCCTGGGGCCTCAGGTGGACAAGCTGCGGCGGCGTTTCGGACTCTCGAAGGTCGTGCTGGTGGGCGACCGCGGCATGCTCACCGAAGCGCGTATCCGTGAAGAGGTGGCCCCTGCGGGGCTTGACTGGATCAGCGCCCTGCGTTCCTCGGCCATTCGCCAACTGGTGGAATCAGGGGCGGTGCAGATGTCCTTGTTCGATCAGACCGATCTGGTGGAGATCCGCTCCGATGCCTATCCGGGCGAGCGCCTGGTGGTGTGTCGCAACCCCTTGCTGGCAACCGAACGGGCGCGCAAGCGCGAAGAGTTGCTGCGCGCCACCGAGCGGCTGCTCGACCCCATCGTGGCCGCCACCGAACGTGAGAAGCGCCCACTCACCGGCCGCGAGCACATCGCGCTTCGGGTAGGCCGGGGCATGGGCAAGTACAAGATGGCCAAACACTTCCACCTCCACATCACCGACCACTCCTTCCGCTACACCCGCAACCCTGACTCCATCGCACGCGAGGCCGCCCTCGACGGCCTCTATATCGTGCGCACCAGCCTGCCCCCCAGTGATCTCGATGCCCCAGCCACCGTCACCGCTTACAAAAGCCTGAGCCGCGTCGAGCGCGCCTTCCGTTGCCTCAAAACCGTCGACCTCAAGGTGCGCCCCGTTCATCACCATGCGCCCAACAGGGTCCGCGCCCACGTCTTGTTGTGCATGCTCGCCTACTACCTCGAATGGCACATGCGTCGAAGCCTCGCCCCCCTGCTCTTCGACGACCATGACCCCGCTTCTGCCCAACGCTCCTCCAGCGTCGCCCCGGCAACGACCTCTCCCGCTGCTCAAAAAAAGGCTCGCACCAAGCACACCGATGACGGCTCCCCCGTCCACAGCTTCCGCACCCTGCTCGACGACCTCGCCACCATTGCCAAAAACCGCCTCACCCCTCGCTTGCCTGGCGCTCAGACCTTCAACCTCATCACCCGTCCCACCCCGCTGCAAGGCAAAGCCTTCGATCTCCTCGGTATCCCCCTCGAACGTTCCCAGTAGCTGCTCCACAGTCTCTTCGTTCTCCCCATTATATCAACAGGTTAGCTCGCCCTCGTTCTCAAACTTCAGCCTAAACAACCCATGACTTTCGAGACGACGTGCCGAATGATTTCCGGCAAGTCGCGTTCGCACAATTTCCGCAGCCGCGCGCTCACCTCCGGCTTGCTCTGGGCAAGTTCCGTGAGCCGCGCGACCAGCACGTCCTCGCGGCGAGGAGGGCGCGTCAGCGCGATGGCGCCTATGTCCGGATCGACAAGACCCAGAAGCAGTTCGCGTGCGCGTGGTATATCGAGCGCGGCGACGGCGTTGATGAGATCCTCCTCGCATTCTTCGAACGTCCGCGCATCGAGGCCAAGCTCGTATAGAAGGTCGATAGCGGCATCCGATCGGCTCTGGCCGAGAGCCGTGACGACCTCGTGCAGTCCATATCTCGAAGACTGCCGCTTGCCGAGCGCGTCGCGTATCTTGGCGATCCCTGCCGCAGGGTCGTCAACGAAAGGGCAGAGGGCAAGGACGCGATGCAGAAGGTATCTGTCTGATTCCTGCGCCCACTTCTCTACCCGCTCGGCGGTGGAATCGACCAAAGCGAACGCGGTGGTCGCGGGCAATACGACACCCGCCATCAGCAAGCGCTCAGCCGCGTCGAGACAGGTGTGTTGGTCCCATTGACCGGGCATGGCAATGACGTCGAGCACCGCTGCTGCTGAACCGCGTCCGTCGATTGCGGCAAGCGCATTTGCGAGATCTTTATTAAGGCCAGCGGCGGGTTCCCCGTCTTGGTTCTGCGCTCTCAGGCGCTTCATCTCGGCATTGAGTGCAACGGCGAACCGTTCGCGCCGCCGGTCCTCGCCAGACGGGGGAGTGCGGCCTTCACGAGCGGCCCACATCAAGTCGTATCGCAACTTCCGATCGAAGGAACGCTCCGACATTGGCACGAAGTCGCGCGCCATCGCGGCCGCGGAGTCCGAGCGGTATTCCGGCTCGGGAAGCAGGTCAATGAGCACCTGTTCGGCGGCCGGATTGAGGTGCATGACGGCGTTGATGTGCCAACCGGCGTAGCTCACGCTGGCACCACTACCGAGAGGTCCACGGTCCCCGGACGCTCGCGCGGCTCGGCCACGGCACACCCTCTCGATGTCGGCACGGATGAGCGTCACTAAGTCGGCCATGTCTTCGGGTTTTCCGACCTGTGCAATCGACGACGCCAAGTTGGCTTTCTCCCCGCCGTTGAAGTCGTCCTGGCGGAGTACAAGACTGACACTGCATTTCAGGTACGCGTGGAGGCGTTGATTCAAGTCGTGGTCGGCGATGCACAGCGGTTCCAAGTTGGGCCTGGCAACCCTGCTAAGAAGGTCCGCCGCGATTTTGATGTCGAGGGGTTCGCCGTTCACAACGGACGAGAGGACGCCGTTGGCGATGGCGTCGTCGGGCAGACGACGAAACAAAGTGTCTAGCTGCCTCATCACTTGCCGCTCGAATTCGTGCCGCTGGCCGGGTTCCGCGTCCACTCTGTGCCGCAGTTCGCGCACCTTCGCAAACGCCCTCGCCGCGAGCTTTGCGTCCGCCCGCGCAGCGATCACCGCAACCATACCCTCCAAGCGCGAATTCTTGAGGTCTTCCGTCTCGAGGCGGTGCAGGTATGTCTCGACGAGGTCATCGGGAATCACGGTCGCGAACGGTAACCATTGCTCATGCCCGTAGAGGACGCCTTCGGCAATCTGGATTGCCACCCATTCGCTGGTCCAGGCCGGATCGGTCTTACGCAGATACTCAAGCGCCGGTAGGATGTAGTGTGGAACCAGGTTGCGTATGTCGTCGCGGGGCAACGCCGCCATCGCGTCCTTGACGACGCCGTCCAAGTCTAGCTCGCCAAGCTCAATCAGGCTGAGCGCGGTTCGTAGGCGCGCAGGATGGTCCGTTGTACTCCTTATAAACTTCCGCATTGTCGCGATGGCTTTCGGCCTGAGCGTCGGGGGCATACGGTCGACGTTACTGCGCGTAGCGTCTTCGAAAGTTCGCGCGTCCATCGACTCAAGGACGCGGGTCAGCGCGTCTTCAGACCCCGTCCACATGAGACCGGAAACCGTCGCCTTCTTCACCGCCACGCTGTTGTCCTCCACAGCGAAGGACGCAACCTCGTCATCGACACGATAATGGAGCAGTTCGGAGACGAAATCCGCTCGCGCTTCCTCGCTCCAGCCGCGCACCTGTTCGCGCCACTTCGATCCAAGCGACGAGAACTGGATGTCTGGCCAGACTCGGTACGTGCGAAGCCGCGTTTGCTGATCTTGTCCCGACAAAAGCGGCAGGATGATGTCCCGGAAGTCGTCCGCGCCAGTCGCGAGCATGGCGGCGAGGGCGTATTGCTGATAGTTCCCGTCGGGGAGTGCATACGCGGCGCGGAAGCGCTGGCCGACCACCGCGCGATTTTCATTCCAGACAGCCGTGCCGCAAAGCTGCGCAAGCTCGCCCGCAAATACCAGGTCGACCACGAGCGCCATATCCACGAGCTTACTGCCGGCTTGGATGTTTCGTTTGTGAGTTTTGTCATTGCTGGTCTGTTCGGCAAAAATCCCGGCGATCATGCGCAACGGTTCGGCCCATGCCGGATAGTCAACGTAGTCGGCAGTGAAACGGTCGGTCGCGTCTTGGCCATCGTCCAGCAAGTTGAGAAGTTGCGCGTGGACGTCGAGCGCTGCGTAATACTCCTGGAACTGCTGATGCTCGAATTGAAACATCGGTTCCGGGTACTCGACGCGCTCAAGAAGGTGGTGCGCCGTGAGGCTCGCGAGGACTGCCGGCGCTCCGGCCCGTTCGACCTGCCCACGGTCCACAAGCTGTCGTGTTATGGTGGCAACTACAGCGCGCGCATCAGCCTGCGACAATTCTACCGCACCGCGGCGAGTCATCTCAGTTGCCAGAGCCTTCAGGTAGTCTGTTTGCTGTCCGAAGGCCGGAGCCGCTCGTAGCGAGTTTCTGTGTTCGTCTCGTTGCTCATGCAGAAACAAAACCCGTGCGAGGACATCGAACTTTATGGAGGGAATTTCGGCACCGTCTTCAAACAGAGAAGCAACTTCCGAGAGGATGAACGGTGTGCGTGTCAGCCCATCAAGTGACCGGTTGGCATCGATTTGGGCGCAGAGTTCAGCGCTATTCCCGCCAAGGCGGGCTGCCAGGTAATGTGCCCGCTGCCCGCGACTAAGCCGTAACAACCGCAGCCGCAATGCGCCGGGCAGCGGCCTCAAGTGGTGCGTGCGGGTCACGACGATGATGCCCGCGCTCGGAAAATCTCGCTCCAAATCCCGGAGTGCCTCGTCCGCCTGGGTAGAACTCGACTCCGCGATTTCATTCCAGCCATTCAACAAGAACAGGAATGGCTCCCCCTGTTGCGCCCGCGCGAGGTCCACTGGCGTGAGACGTTCGGCCTGGAACGCGGGCATGCCTGCGACGTATTCGAGAATGTTGCGGCCCGACCTCGTCCACGCCGAAAGTCCGACTATGAACGGTATCCCGCTCGCGCGTGTGCGCTGCGCGAGCTGTATCAGCGTCGTGGTTTTTCCGCGGCCCGCGGGCCCTTCGAGAACTATACGGCCGCCCTGCGACATCGCCTGATTGATTTGCTCGAGCGACAGCACGTCGGCTGACTCCACGCCATTCGGGTCAAGCCGCACGGCTGTGAGATCGATGAGCGGATGGCCCTTCGTTTTCTGGGCCCAGGTCTGCATCACAGAGTCTGCTGCGCGTTTTGTTCTGTCGATGAGGTCTGCCACGTCCGGTTCGGCATCGATATCGAGGTGGAGGAATGTGGCACAGAGCGATGCGTTTTCCGGCTTTATCATCACGGTGATGATTTCCTCGCGCCCGATGACGTGTAGTTCAAGGTCGTGGTCCTTCTGAATTGCCTCCTCCCATTTCCTTCGGTGGGCGTTGCCTACCTTCGCGGGCGTCACGAAGAGAAGCGCCTTTAGGTCAGAAAAGTTCTTCTTGGCCGCCGCTGCGTCGTCAGAAACCTTCTTTAGTGTTGCCGTGATCGAGGCGGCGAGCCCCTTGCCGTACTTCTCTGGCGTCTGACTTGAACGCGCGTAGGCATCGAGGCCGAAATCCTTCTTGTGCTCGTGGGCTATGAGTTCGGGCCAGCGCTTCTGGCCGAGTACTACCGCCAGCCTCTGAAAACGGACCCCCTCCTCTTGAGAGGTGAGTTCATCCAGTGCCCTTTCGATATCGGTTCTAAGGATGGCCATTCCGGATCCTGCGTCGCGTGTTGAAGCAAACGGACAGAGCATCTCACGGTCGGCTGTGCGTGCCTTTTTCAGGCGTCTCCTGTGTTATACCAGAGCCATGCTCGCCAACCGAAACACTGCAGATGCGTCGCGCCATCGGCCAAACGGATTTTCTGTAGGCAGACGCTACGCGCGCCTTTGTAATACCAATTGGCGTCGTCGTGGAGACCTAGCTGGCAAGTCAGCGGGCCAACAAGCGCCACTCGGCCTGAAGGGCAGCGACCGATGACGCAGCAAGAGGAGGTACTGGAGGTATTTCGGGAAGTGGGCGAGGGCGGCGCATCGGTTTCGGAGTTTACGGCGCGGACAGGGCTGGACGAGTCCAGAATCCGAGACGCAATCGGGGGCCTGCGAAAGAAGGGGCACAGGATCGTCAACATGGGGCACGGCAGTAAGCGATGGCGGTTAGCCACACAATCATGATGGCGGATCTACTGACCTATGTTGTGCTGCTGCTCGCACTGGGGTTGTGGTATTTGTGGTCGTGGTACGGGAGACGCTGATAGCCCCGGCGCTCGTCCATGTAGACCTTCGCGCCGGGTTCAACCTGATCCATCACAAACTCCTTGAGGCCTGCGGCAGGTACGAAAACTGGAATTCAGCATGCACGGGGCACCGCGCTGCGCCGCGCACCTTCCTCCGGCCCCTCCGCAATGCTGCGGAACTTGAACATGTCGAACACCCGCACGCCGCGCCCGGGCCGGATCCCAGCCGTAGCGCCGTGAGAGCGGCAGCGCGGTGGCCGTGGGGGTCTCGCCGGCACACGGCGACGGTGCAGCGGGCCGCCAGGGGGCGCAGGTGCCGGCCCAGCCGGCCGACGGCGCGATTCTGCAGTCTGTTCAACCACCAATCACGATGCACTCCTGATCGCGCCACATGGGCTGGTTCGCCAGGTAGTCGGTCCTGTCTCCCGCGAGAGGCAGGACCCAGAGAACGGGGAACTCGGGCTCGGCCTCGGGGTAGCTCGATCACTCCATGTCCGTGAAGTAGACGCACACCGCGGGCTGTATTCCCTGCTGGTCGAGCGATTCAAAACCTGGGCGGAAGTCGGTGCCGCCCCGTCCCTTGACTGCGATCTCGTCGGTCGTGTACTTCGCCGCGTCCTGCAAAGCGGCGTCGACCTGGAGCACGAAGACGCTGGCGGGCCGGATCTCGGCCGCGACCTCGCGCAGCTCCGTCCAGAACTCCGCGAGGGTTTGGGCAGGGAGCGAGCCCGAGGTGTCGATGATGACCGCGATCGAGTCGATGCCTTCGGAGCGGATAGAGGGCAGGTAGAGGCCTGAGTCGATGAAGCGCCGGTTGGGCACGCCCCAGCTGTAGTCGCGGCTGGCGGCGTCGGTCATGTAGCGGCGCAGCAGCGTCCGGCCAGTCGAGGGCGCTGGCAGGGCGTTGCGGACCGTCTCCTCGACGGGGCCGGGGGGCCGGCCAGTCGAGGCCGCTCCTCGACGGCGCTCGCCCAAGGACTCGGGTCCACGTTGAGATAGCGCAGATCTTCATCGAACCGATTCCGGATGTCGTCGCAGGCGTCCGCGATCTCTGCCATGCGCGAGCGGAACAGTTCACGTTGCTTCGCCCGGCGAACGTCGCGCACCCACTTCGTGAAGGCGTCGGTTTCCGCCCACTCGGGTGCGTCCGGCGATAGATTCCAAAACTCGTCGATCCAACCACTGAAGCGCGGTGACTCCAACGGCGGTGGCGCGGGGAACCGCCGCGAAATCAGGCAGAACATGAGCCCTGTGTCCTCTGTGTCCAGCGCGCCGTCGTTGGCCGTCATCGCGCGGCGTTCACGCTCCCACTCGGCTGTGGTCCAGGAGGACTCGAAGCACGCGTCAGGAGGCTCCGACGCGCGTATGCCTCGGTTGGCGAGGTGTGCGGCGGCCGCCTGGCGCAGCGTTTCGTGGGAGTCCATCCAAGTGTTGAGCACGGCGCGGGCCAGTCGATGATCGCCGCGTTCCATGGCATCCAGGATGGGACGCAGGAGTCTCTGGTGGGGCGACCGGCTGGCGTCGCGAAATCCGTCAATGTGGAGACGGCGAACGCTGGCATTCAGCTGTTTGCGAATACCCTTGGTTGCGTTACGATGTTGAAGAGCGCGCGTCACGACGTTGCCGCTGAACTTCTCGCTCAGCAACCGGAAGATCTCGGCGGGAGATCGGACTTCGTGGTCGGGCTTGGTTTCGGGCGTTGCGTCGGCGGTCACGATGAGTTGCTCCTCCCTCGGCAGGATGCCGCTGCATTGCTGCCATCAGAGCACGGTGGGCGCCTTGTCTGCAACGGCCGGTCGTTGTGGGAAGCCGTCTGACCGCAGGCCGCCGTGTGTTCGCGACGATCTACACCGTCCGGAGTCCCTGCATGCGTCCTGATTCGGAATGCAGACACCAGTCGGGCCGAAGACAGGGACGGTGACCGAGCCCTCGGACCCACCCATCCCCAGCGAACGGCACGATGATGACGCCCCCCAAGGGCGGCACGGCGAAACTCGACACCCTTCACGTACCGGATGGGCGTGAGGATCTCCCGCAGTCGCCACAGGTCACGTCCGAGACGCATCCGGCCGATACGCGGGGGAAGGCGTAGATCTCGATCACCGGACAACGGCCGTGCCCGTGAGAGCGGAGCCCGTTGTGGGCACCGGCGACATTCGTCCTCGCCTGACGGGCGTCGGCCCGGCGTAGTTGTCTCCGGCTCAGCAGCCGATCAGCCCCTCCCGCAAATGGTGGTACTGCCTCAGTTTGAAAAGTCCGCGTCTTGACACCTTCAATTTGACCCCGGGAGACATACGTGATGGCCCCCGGTTAGACGGAAAGCGGACGAAGCTATGAGTGGAGAAGTGAGAAGCCCTTCGAGGAGCGCGTGAAGACTTTTCTTGGTCGGTTCACCGACTTGTCGTGTGAGTTGGGTGTAGGCATCAGGACCACAAAAGACGGCGAATCGATAGTGGTCCAGATGGAGCGTGACGACTATCCAGAGTCCTATGGGATAGACTCCGAGAGCCGCCTCAATCGCGCAGGGTAAGGCTCAGGCCCGAATTGGGGCCAGGCGGAAGGCCTAGCGCCGTGTCGACGCCCCACGACGTGCGGATATCTTCAAGCACGGCCGCGCGATCTAGCGCCTAGCCAATCATCCTCTCTGAACTCAATCGTGGGTTGTCAACCTCCTTGGCCCGATAGACAACCACCCTCGAGTTCTCATCCATGGCCCGTCGGCACACGGCGCGGCAGTAGTAGCGATTGAACTCTCCCTCAGCCAACGTGTCGGGCGCCGTGTGGGGCACCTTGGCTGGCTTTGCGCTATTGCGTCGATACTCGCTTTGCGCCATGAAGTGGTCCCGGCGCAGGACCCCGGCGAGCCATTCGTCATCGTGGGAGCTGGCGGCTTCGCGAAGAAGCTTAGTTAGGCCAGCTCTCACGCCCCTCATCGGTGAGACGTGTGCTGAGGTACACGGTCCCCTTGGTCACGTCCATGTCGATCTCCTCGAGCATGAGCTGTCGCGTGGTTTCATTGAGGTCACGATAGTTGAGAGGCATACGGATGGTCCTTTCGTTCTAGCTTGGCTGCTCATCCTCTGTTCCGATGAGGGAATCCATTCTCAGAGCTTCAAAAGCCCATTGCTTCAGCAGCGCCATGGTCCAATCCCCCCCGGTCTTTGCTAAGAGGGCGAGGATTTTTTTCCATCGGCGTTCGTTGCGAATCGCGTCAAGAAAGTCGTGACCGTGGGGGGTGAGGCGAAATCCTGACTCACTCACTTGAGCCACAAGTTCTGAATCACATGCAAGTTGACAGTGGTACCAGCGTTTCGCATCGAGGCCCTGCATTCCCAAGTAATGCCTGAGCACTACCACATAGGAATCTGATGCCTCGAACTCGACGAGGATCGCTCTCAAGAACTCGGGATCACGTTTCATTCCTGTTCTCCATCTTGGGGGCGCTTCACGACAGAATAGAGCTCTTCTCCCTTGAAGGTGAGATCGATGTCCAAATAGATGACGCCATCTATGCCGCGCGTGACGTTCCCGTAGCGCACACAGTTTTCCTCTAGGAGTCGCTTGAACCACCGATCTTCCTCATGAGAAAGACTGATGCTTCTGTTGTCGCTTTGAGTGAGCGCGTCGCCGATCTGAAGAAGCAGATCTTTCGTCTCGTCATTCATCCTCGTTGTCCTTCCTTTCCTCTTTGTTCATGGCTCCACAGCCGTCGAAACGCCGGTAACGATACCCTGCAAAACACCGGCTACCTCTATCATGGCCGAACACATCCTTTCTCAGTTCATCGTTCTCGGCAGGCCTGGTCCCCCTTCGTCAGCCCAATTGCGTTGGACTTGGGCCAGGAGATCAACTTTGGCCTCAAGGCTTGTGTTCTTACGTAAAAAGGCAACTATCACGATGTCGCGACGCCTGACCTGCTTCCGCAGGCGCCGGATCTCTTCTTCCTGATCCTCATCCTATCACAGAACCTAGTTCGCTCGTCCTTCTGGCCCTTCTCGAAGTCACAGTTCGGATTGCTGTAGTGTCTGCTGTCACCTTCCCTTTAGTGCCTGTTGCATCTCGTGTTGAGCTGGGCGCTCTCCTTCAGGGTCTCCTCGAACTCCGCGATCTTCTCGTACAGGACGCGGACCAGCGCATCCTTTTCCTTGCAGCCCTCACACCCGCACGAGCTCTCGTGGGTACAACCACAGTCGGACATGGGACAACTCCTTTCACGGAAAGTGAAATTGTCCGAGGCGGTTTTCAAACTGAGGCAGTACCCAAATGGTGTTTGACGAATCGCCTGCCGAGATTTATCGTATGTTGGCGATGTTTGGTGATTTTTCTCATGAGGGAATCCGTCGGGGGAAGCTATGGCTCGCAGTGACGAAATCCTGACCATCCCCGATGTCGCGTCCCTCCTCAAGGTTGCGGAGAAAACGGTGTACGGCCTTGCTCAGAAGGGCGACCTGCCCGCTTTCAAGGTCGGCGGTCAGTGGCGCTTCCGTCGGGGGGCCATTGATTCCTGGATCGAGGAGAAGACCCGAGCTGCCGGTGCGCAGACCGCCAAGAACGGCGCGGAACCATCCAACCCCCGCAAGGAAGATTGATGGCCCTGAAGAAATCGCAACTCTACTCGTCGCTGTGGCAAAGCTGCGACGAACTCCGCGGCGGCATGGACGCCTCGCAGTACAAGGACTACGTGCTGACCCTGCTCTTCATGAAGTACGTCTCGGACAAGCACGCGGGCGACCCGGACGCGCTCATCGAGGTGCCGCCCGGGGGCGGCTTCGCCGACATGGCGAAGCTCAAGGGCGACAAGGAGATCGGCGACCGGATCAACAAGATCATCGCCCGTCTGGCGGAGGCCAACGATCTCAAGGGGGTCATTGATCAGGCCGACTTCAACGACGAGGAAAAGCTCGGCGCGGGCAAGGAGATGCAGGATCGGCTCTCCAAGCTCGTCGCCATTTTCGAAGGACTCGACTTCCGGGCCAACCGCGCGGGCGGCGACGATCTGCTGGGCGACGCCTACGAATTCCTGATGCGCCACTTCGCCACCGAGTCCGGCAAGAGCAAGGGCCAGTTCTACACCCCGGCCGAAGTCTCGCGGATCATGGCCCGCGTGGTCGGCATCGGCCCGGACACCCGCCAGGACCAGACGATCTACGACCCGACCTGCGGTTCGGGCTCGCTCCTGCTCAAGGCGGCGGACGAGGCGCCCGGCGGCATCAGCGTCTATGGCCAGGAAATGGACAACGCCACGTGGTCGCTCGCGCGCATGAACCTGATCCTGCACGGCCACGAGACCGCGGAGGTGTGGCGTGGCAACACCCTCGCCGCCCCGTACTTCAAGAACCCGGACGGCGGTCTCAAGACCTTCGACTTCGCGGTCGCCAATCCGCCCTTTTCCTCCAAGGCGTGGTCCAACGGCCTCGACCCGGCAAACGACGAGTTTCGGCGCTTCGCGTACGGTGTGCCACCGGGCCGGAACGGCGACTACGCGTTCCTGCTCCACCTGATCGCGTCGCTCAACAGTCGCGGCAAGGGCGCCATCATCCTGCCCCACGGCGTGCTGTTCCGCGGCAACCGGGAGGCCGACATCCGCCGCACTCTTATCCAGCGCGGCTTCATCAAGGGCGTCATCGGGTTACCCGCCAACCTCTTCTACGGCACCGGCATCCCGGCCTGCATCGTGGTCATCGACAAGGAGCACGCCGCCACCCGCGACGGGATCTTCATGATCGACGCGAGCAAGGGGTTCCTCAAGGACGGCGCCAAGAATAGACTGCGCGAGCAGGACATTCACCGTATCGTGGACGTGTTCAACCGGCAGAGCGAGCAACCGGGTTACGCGCGCATGGTGTCGGTGGCCGAGATCGCGAGCCCGGCGAACGACTACAACCTCAACATCCCCCGCTACATCGACTCCAGCGACCCCGAGGACCGGCACGACCTCGACGCACACCTACGGGGCAGCATCCCCAACCACGATGTCGATGCGCTGGCTACCTACTGGGATGTGTTCCCCTCGCTACGCCAGACGTTGTTCGTGGACAACGGGCGCGCCGGCTACAGTGACGCCCGCGTCGAGACGCGGGAGGTGAAAACCGCCATCCAGGGTCACGAGGAGTTCGAATCCTTCGAGGCGCGGGTCGCCGAGACCTTCGTCGGTTGGCGCAGGGCGCACGAATCGTGCCTGTGGGAAATCGATGGCGAGACGCATGCCGGGACGCTTGTCGCCGGCCTGTCGGAGGACTTGCTCGGACGCTTCGCCGACCTGCCTTTGCTTGACTCCTACGACATCTACCAGTGCCTGATGGACTACTGGGACAAGACCATGCGGGACGATGTCTATCTCGTCACCGCCGACGGCTGGTTCGACGCCGCCCAGCCGCGCGGGGTTATCGAGGACAAGCAGAAGAAAATCAAGGAGACGCCGGATCTCACCGTAAAGCGGAAGAAGTACAAGCTGGACATGGTCCCCCCGGAGTTGGTGATTGCCCGCTACTTTGACGCCGAACGACAGGTCATCGAAGCGCTGCAGGGCAAGCACGAATCCGCCGCCCGGGAGCTGGACGAGTACGTCGAAGAGCATGGCGGCGAGGACGGCCTGTTGGAGGGTGTTCTCAGCGATAAGGGCAAGGTCACCAAAGGCGACGTACAGTCGCGGTTGAAAGCTATTCAGAAGGACGGTGAACCGGATAGCGACGCGGAGCGCGATGTTCTCTCGCATTGCTTGACGCTCATCGAGGCAGAGTCGAAAGCGGCGAAGGCCGTCAAGAGCGTGCAAACCGATCTGGACGAGCGTGTGCTGGCCCGATACGGCGTGTTCACCGAAGCCGAAGTCAAGACGCTGGTGATTGAGGACAAGTGGCTTGCCGGCATCCGCTCCGCCGTAGAAGGGGAGGTCCAGCGTCTGACCGGGCGGCTCGCCACCCGTGTCCAGGAACTTGAGGAGCGCTACGCGGAACCGCTGCCGGAACTGGAGCGCCGGGTCGCCGACTTCGGCGCCAAGGTCGACGGACACTTGAGGCGGATGGGGCTTTCGCCATGAGCCGGCGATTTGATTTCGAACACCTGGTCGAGATCTGCCGGCTGACGCACGAGGAGACCCGGCGGTCCGCGGTCCAGGCCGCCGACCGCGCGCTGGTCGTGCGAAACTGGCTGTTCGGGTGGTACATCGTCGAGTATGAGCAAAAGGGAGCCGATCGAGCGGAATACGGCACGCAGACCCTGAAGACTCTGTCGGACGCTCTCAAGTCGAGGATCGGCCGCGGCTTCTCCGTGGATGCGCTGGAGCGCATGCGGCGGTTCTATCTGCTCCACGAACAGATCCTCGCCGAAGTCCCGGAGGAGACGAAATCCGCAACGCTGTCACGGATTTCCGGCGCGCAGCCGATTTCCGAGACAGCGTTGCGGATTTCACCCGATCCGTCGCCGGGGACGGCCCCGACCGACCGGTTTCCGCAGGCACTCTCCGCCGAACTGGCACGACACTTCGCCCTCAGCTGGTCCCACTACGTGACTCTGCTCTCCATCGACGACGCTGACGCGCGCCGCTTCTACGAGATCGAGGCCGCCGATGGCGGCTGGAGCGTACGCGAACTCAAGCGGCAGATTGACAGCTCCCTGTACGAGCGGCTGGCGCTCAGTCGCGACAAGCGGGAGGTGCGTCGGCTCGCCCGCGAGGGGCAAGTGGTCGAGAAGGCGGCTGACCTCATCAAGGACCCGGTCGTGCTGGAGTTCCTGGGCCTGGAGGAGAGGTCCGCCTATTCCGAAAGCGAACTTGAGACCGCGATCATCGACCGGCTCCAGCAATTCCTGCTGGAACTCGGCAAGGGCTTTCTGTTCGAGGCGCGCCAGAAGCGTTTCAGCTTCGACAACCGTCACTTCTTCGTCGATCTCGTGTTCTACAACCGCCTGCTGCGGTGTTACGTGCTGATCGACCTCAAGCGCGGCGAGCTGACCCATCAGGACCTCGGCCAGATGCAGATGTACGTGAATTACTTCGACCGCCACGTGAAGACCGGTGACGAGTTCCCGACCGTCGGCATCCTGCTCTGCGACCGCAAGAACGACGCGGTGGTCGAGTTGACGCTGCCCGAAGACGCCAATGTCTATGCCTCGAAGTACCAGCTCTACCTGCCGTCAAAGCAGGAACTCGCGGCGCAACTCGCCGACGTTCGGCGGGAAATCGAACAACGCGAGGGTGGCGATGCGTGAGGAGGAAGGGAAGATGGAGCAGGCCGCGTCGGGCGGTGCCCGCGAGGCGGAAGACGTCCCTGCCGGCTACAAGCGTACAGAGGCGGGGGTGATTCCGGAGGATTGGGACAGCCGACCTCTGGGGGACGATGTATCCCTCCTTTCTGGTCACCATGTACTAGCTCGGTACTGCAATGACCAAGACATCGGCACACCATACCTCACAGGACCAGCAGATTTTCCAAACGGACGCATCAAGCAAAAAAGTCATACGATTCGGCCAACTACGCTCTGTGCAGCAGGTGACATTCTCGTAACGGTCAAGGGATCGGGGTCGGGCACGTTGGTCGAGGCTGATGCGGAATACTGCATAAGCCGACAACTGATGGCGATCCGCCCTGCCACTTGGAACAGGAGATTCCTGTATTGTTCTCTTCTTCAGAACGCCTCCCGTATTAGAGCTGCCTCGACGGGTCTGATACCAGGGCTGTCACGCGCCGATATTCTTGACCAGCAACTGCCAATACCCAGAGATTCAACAGAGCAACGCGCCATCGCCGAAGCGCTGTCGGACGTGGACGGGCTGCTCGAAGCACTGGATGCGCTGATTTCGAAGAAGCGGGCCGTCAAGCAGGCAACGATGCAGCAGCTCCTCACCGGCAAGACCCGCCTGCCGGGATTCAGCGGGGAGTGGGAGCCGAAGCGGCTAAGGGACCTTGGATGCTTCTCCAAAGGCCATGGTATCAGACGGGACGAGCTGTCCGATGACGGCCGGCCGTGTGTTCGATACGGGGAACTCTACACGCGCTACGACACCTTTATCCGCAAGTCCTTTTCACGGGTCCGTGCAGATGTTGCTCAATCGACGCTTCCTATTCGTTTCGGCGACTTGTTGTTCGCGGGGTCAGGCGAAACGGCGGAGGAAATCGGCAGATGTGCCGTATACCTCGGCGAGGGGACAGCATATGCTGGTGGAGATATCATCGTCCTGGCTCCACCGGGAGACAACTCGCTTTTTCTGGGGTACCTGATGAATAGCTCCGCTGTATCCCGACAGAAAGCCCGCATGGGACAAGGCGATGCCGTGGTTCACATCAGCGCACGAAACTTGGGCGACGTTCAAATCACGCTTCCTTCTGAGGAGGAGCAGACTGCCATCGCCTCCGTCCTCTCCGACATGGACGCTGAGATCGGCGCGCTGGAACAGCGCCGGGACAAGACCCGCGCGATCAAGAAGGGCATGATGCAGCAGCTTCTCACCGGCCGGGTGCGGCTGGTCGAGACGGGGGCAGTCTCGACACCCGACAAGCCTCGAAACTCGCGCCGGAAGCGCGACTTGACGGAAAAGGTGAACGCACGCGTCGCGTCCCAAGGTTCAGGAGGCACGACTTCATGAACACCGTCGGCGAACGTGAAATCGAGACGCAACGCCGGGTCGTCGCGTTCTTCCGTGACACGCTCGATTACGCTTATCTCGGCGACTGGGAAGAGCGCGCCGGCAACAGCAATATCGAAAGGGAATTGGTTGCCGACTGGTTGAAGCGCCGGGGGCACGGTGAGCCGGTCATCGCCAAGGTCCTGGACCGGCTGGGCAAGGCGGCGGCACTCGGCGGGAGCAAGACCCTCTATGACGCTAACGGCGAGGTCTACAGCCTCCTGCGTTACGGCGTGAAGGTCCCACCGGAGACCGGGGAGCAAAACGAGACCATCTGGCTGATGGACTGGGAGAACCCCGGCGCCAACGACTTCGCCCTTGCCGAAGAGGTGACCGTCGCCGGTCCTAACGACAAGCGCCCGGATCTCGTGCTCTACGTCAACGGCATCGCGCTTGGGGTGCTGGAATTGAAGCGCTCCACCGTGGCGGCAGCCGAGGGCATTCGCCAGAATCTCGACAGCCAGAAGCCGGAATTCATCCGCCCGTTTTTCGCCACCGTGCAACTCGTGATGGCCGGCAACGAGACCGAAGGGTTGCGCTACGGCGTGATCGAGACGCCGGAGAAGTACTGGCTACGCTGGAAGGAACCCGACGGCCATCCGGCCGTCGGCGACAACCCGTTGCTGCGCGAACTCGGGCAGCTCTGCGCCAAGGAACGGTTGCTCGAGATCATCCACGATTTCATGGTGTTCGACGCGGGCGTCAAGAAGATCTGCCGGCACAACCAGTACTTCGGCGTTCGGGCGGCGCACGAGAGTGTGCGGCGCCGCGAAGGCGGCATCATTTGGCACACCCAGGGCAGCGGGAAGAGCCTGACCATGGTCTGGCTGGCGAAGTGGATTCGCGAGCACGTGACAGGCGGCCGGGTGCTGATCGTCACTGACCGCACCGAACTGGACGAACAGATCGAAAAGGTCTGCAAAGGCGTCGACGAGGACCTCCATCGGACGAGGAGCGGCGCCGACCTCGTGCACGTGCTCGACTCCAGCGACGAGTGGCTGGTCGCCTCGCTGATTCACAAGTTCGGAGCGCGCGATGAACCGAGCTCGCAGGACATCGACGCCTACGTCACGGAAATCAAGGCGAGCCTTCCCAAAGGCTTCCGAGCCAAGGGCGAAATGTTCGTCTTCGTCGACGAATGCCACCGCACCCAATCCGGCAAGCTCCACCAAGCCATGAAGACACTGCTGCCGGACGCAACGCTCATCGGCTTTACGGGCACGCCGCTGCTCAAGGCCGACAAGCAGCGCAGCATCGAGGCCTTCGGGCCGTACATCCACACCTACAAGTACGACGAGGCGGTGGAGGACGGCGTGGTGCTAGATCTGCGCTACGAGGCGCGCGATATCGATCAGCAGCTCACCTCCGAGGCCAAGGTCGACCAGTGGTTCGAGGCGAGGACCAGCGGCTTGACGGACCTCGCGAAGGCGCAACTCAAGCAGCGCTGGGGCACGATGCGTAGCGTGCTGAGCGCGCAGGACCGCTTGCAGAAGATCGTCGCCGACATCGTGTTCGATATGGGAACTCGCGACCGGCTGAAGAGCGGGCACGGCAACGCGCTGCTCGTTTCCGACAGCATTCACTCGGCCTGCCGACTCTACGCGATGTTTCGGGAGACCGATCTGGCAGGCAAGTGCGCGATCGTCACCTCCTACCGCCCGGCCCCAGCGGACATCAAGGGGGAGGAGACCGGCGAAGGGCTCACCGAAAGGCTGCGCCGATACGACATCTACCGGAATATGCTTGCCTCGCACTTCGGTGAACCAGAAGAGTCGGCGATGCACAAGGTCGAATGTTTCGAACAGGAAGTGAAGAAGCGCTTCATCGAGCAACCGGGGCAGATGAAGCTCCTCATCGTCGTCGACAAACTGCTCACAGGATTCGACGCCCCGCCCGTGACCTTTCTCTACATCGACAAGTCGATGCAGGACCACGGCCTCTTCCAGGCAATCTGCAGGGTCAACCGCCTCGACGGCGAGGACAAGGAGTACGGCCACATTGTCGACTACAAGGACCTGTTCAGGTCGCTCGAGAAGTCGATCTCGGACTATACCGGCGAGGCGTTCGAGGGCTTCGATCGTGAGGATGTGCAAGGGCTGCTCAAGGATCGGCTGAAGCAGGGTCGGGAACGGCTGGAGGAAGCGCGGGAGGCCGTGCGGGCGCTGTGCGAACTGGTTGAACCACCGCGTGACACGGCAGCCTACCTGCGTTACTTTTGCGCCAGCGAAAGCGGCGACGCCGAGCAGCTCAAGGACAACGAGCCGAAGCGCCTCGCGCTGTACAAGCTTGCCGCCGGGCTCCTGCGAGCCTACGCCAATCTGGCGGGTGAGATGCACGCAGCGGGCTACTCCCACACCGACGCGCAAGCCATCAAGGAAGAGGTGGACCACTACGAGAAGGTGCGTTCGGAGGTCAAGCTGGCGAGCGGCGATTACATCGATCTCAAGATGTACGAACCGGCGATGCGCCACCTGCTCGATACCTATATCCGGGCGGAAGACAGCGAGGTGCTTTCGGCCTTCGATGACTTGCCGCTCGTGCAGCTTATCGTCGAGCACGGGGAAGCAGCTGTCGACTCGCTGCCCGACGGTATTCGCAAGAGCGCGGATGCGGTGGCCGAGACGATTGAGAACAACGTGCGGCGCCTCATCATCGACGAATCGGCGGTCAATCCGAAGTACTACGAGAAGATGTCACGCCTCCTGGACGCTCTGATCCTGCAGCGCAAACAAGAGTCGGTCGACTACAAGGACTACTTGGCGAGAGTCGTCGACTTGGCGAAGAAGTCTAGCAAGCCGGAAACCGGATCGTCCTATCCCTCCAGCATCAACAGCGCTGCGTTGCGATCTCTCTACGACAACTTGGAGGGTTCCCCGGTTCTGGAGATTCGCGAGCCGCCTACGCCCTACGACAACGAGCCCGCGGCCGGCAGCAGGGAGGCTATGGCGCTTGCCCTGGATCGCGCAATTCGCGGCGTCAGGAAGGCGGACTGGCGAGGCAACAAGTTCAAGGAACGCGAGGTCCGCAACGCCATCAAGTCCGTACTCGGGGAGGACGCGAACCCCGTAGATACCATATTCGATATCATGAAGGCTCTGAGTGACTATTAAGGCCAAAGGCTACAACATTGATGTAGGTGGGATACCCGTGGAGGTCGTGCGCAAGGACATCAAGAACCTCCATGTGGGGGTTTACCCGCCCAGTGGCCGGGTGCGAGTGGCTGCGCCGCTTCGCCTTGACGACGACGCCGTGAGGCTCGCCGTCATTTCACGCCTTGGGTGGATTCGTCGGCAACAAGCGATGTTTGCGCAACAGGATCGCCAGTCCCAGCGAGAGTTCGTATCCGGCGAAAGTCACTACTTCAAAGGGCGCCGCTACCGGCTAGACGTGTTTGAGTGCGGCGGTCGGCCGCCTGTTCGCCTGACGAACAACACGACGATGACGTTGCACGTTCGCCCGGGTTCCGATAGGGCGGCTCGGGAGGCTGTGCTCAATCAGTGGTATCGCCGTCAGCTTCGCGCCCGCTTGCCAGCACTAATTGCAAAATGGGAACCGAAGATCGGAGTGCGAGTCGGCGAGGTTCGCATCAAGAAGATGAAGACCTGCTGGGGATCATGCAACCAGGAGGCTCGCCGGATCTGGCTGAATCTTGAATTGGCGAAGAAGCAGCCGTCATGCCTTGAGTACATCCTTCTGCACGAAATGGGGCACTTGATCGAACGCCATCACAATGAGCAGTTTCTGGATTTGATGGACGGGCATATGCCGCAGTGGCGCATGCACAGGGACGCACTCAACCGCGCGCCACTCGCTCATGCAGAGTGGGAATATTGAGGATCAGACGCCCGAAGAGAGCTGATCACGAGGTTCCCGCCTGTCCTGTTCCGGAGGGCGAGGAAACGACTCGAAGCCTACGGTCATACGACCACGGCCCGGTTGCTCGCGATGCTGCACGCCACCGGCAGCGCCCAGCCCGGCGGATCGCGGCTGTCGCGCAAAAGGACGCGCTTCACGTCGTCGGGAAGATGGCGGCGCAGAGTGGAGCGGCGGAGTTGTGTCGCAAGTAACGGGATCAGTGACGCGACGTTCTTCAAGTGGCGGACGAAGTACCGGCTGGAAGTGTCTAAGACGAAGCGGCTTGGGAGCCTAGCTCTAATCGACACCAACGTCGTCTCCGAATTGCGCCGTCCGCGCCCGCATCAGGCGGTCCTGGATTGGATTCAAGGCTTGTCCGCCAATGATCTTCACCTATCCGCCGTCACCATCGGCGAGATTCAGGCGGGGATCGAGATTACCCGCGAACAAGACGCCGTCAAAGCCGAGGAACTGGACGAATGGCTGGATCAGGTCCTCGCCACCTACAGCGTCCTGCCGGTGGATGCCGTCGCCTTCAAGGAGTGGGCCCGGCTCATGCACCGAAAATCCGACACCTTGATGCAAGACGCGCTGATCGCCGCGGTCGCCATCGTCAACAGGTTGACCATCGTCACCCGAAACGTTCGTGACTTCCAGCACATGAACGTGTCCATATTGAATCCGTTCAACGACCCGCCGACCGTACAGGACAGGCAAGAGCGCTGGACGCCCTAGCCGCCAGCCGAAACGGCGTCTTTGTGCCAATGAGCGCACAATTCCCCGTGTATGCAAGCTCATCCAAAGCAGTGCAGCGTGGGAGGCTTGCACTCCTCTACGCTTGGGATCGGCGGAGCTCAAGTTCGAGGCGCATCCCGACGGCGGCTGCGGCTCGTTTTAACGTATGCAGGGTCACGCCTTCGTTATCTGGATCCAGGAGACGGTCAAGTCTCGCGCAGGTCCCCGATTTCGAGAAGACCCTCGTACGAAGTAGACCCCACAACCAACGAGCCGGTGGCCGCGCTGGCGTCCTGACACCTGCCGTTCCCTCACTTCTTGAGTGAAAAAAGGCGTCTCGCCATATCCGCTTCGGGTATGGATATCTTCCCTTCCCACGCCAATTCGGCCAAGAGCCTTCCGGTGAGGGGCGCGAACTTGAAACCATGGCCGGAGAAACCGGCGCCTATGGCAATGCGCGGGTTGTCGGGGTGCAGGTCGATGATGAAGTCCTCGGTCGGCGAATTGGTGTAAAGACAATTCTCCGCGCCCACGAGGGTCCATCCCGAGGACGTGAAGAATCCGGCCATAAAGCGATTCAACTCGTCTATTTTGTCTTGCGCGATGGAGGCCGGCGGGTCGTCGGGGTCGTCGTCCACCCCGGCGCACACGTGACGACCCAGCTTGATGCCGGAGCGGCCGAATTCCGGCATCCCGAAGAAAACATCATTCTCTCCTTGCTCCATGTACATCCAGACCGGGAAACGGCCGGGCCGGTAATCATCCACGTCGCCCCTGGGCGTGAAGTACGCCACCGTCTGGCGGGCCACCGAGAGCCTGGGCTTGAGGAAGGGGAACAGCTCCCGCGCCCATGCGCCCGCCGCCACGATCAGGCGCTCGGCCTTGAGGGTTCCCCTGCTGGTTTCGATGGTCAAGGGCTCGGCAGTGGGGTCGATTTCATGGACCACGGTGTTCTCATGGATTCGCACCCCGTTCTCGCGGGCCAGCCCGGCGAGTGATTCCACGGCCTCCTTGGCCGAGACGATACCGGCGGTCCTGTCGAGCAGGACCTTCTCGACATTCTCGAACGTGAACTGGGGATACAGCCCGCGCGCTTCGCCCGGCGTGATGACTTCCACGTCCACGCCTTCTTTTTCGACCGCGTCAATGTAGCGATCGAAAGGCTCGCAGGGAGTCCCGATGAAAAGCCCGGGGTTGGGGTATACCAGACGCCGGCCGGCGTCTTTTTCGAGCCTGGGCCACTCTTCGTCGTGCACCCGAGCGTTGTCCAATGAGAACATGATGCTGAACGAGGACTAGCGAGCGGGTCTAGTCAGCAGCGTGTCTTGGGTTGAGGCGGTATGTTGGCTGTTGTCGGCTTTTCTGTCAATCGGTGTCCCGGTGTAGCGCGGTAGCGCCCCCGCGTTGGGGGGTGGTGAGGTGCGCCGACGCGCTTCCGAGGGTCTTGCAAAGACTTCCCCCCATACCTTGGAGTCACGGTTTATACGAGGCGGCCGGTGCCAACTCGATGGTCACACGGTAGAGGGGCAGCACAAACGCCTCGGCCCGGCGGCAGGCAATCGGCCACGAACGCGCCATCAGGCGGCATGGGGCGGTGCGAGGTCGATGGCGTGGAACAGGTCCCGACGGGCGTCGTTGACTCGCCGGACGGCGTCGAGGTCGCTCATGGCGTAGGCGATCCGGTCCAGTTCGTCGAAGCGGGTGTTGTCCTTGAGGTGGCTCTTTGCGTCCGGGAGGGACTTCAGCTTCTCGTAGGGCGTCCTCACGTCCTCCCGCCGGTACTTGCGGCGCACCTTGCCGTGGTCGCGGTACTCGGTGGCGAACAGGCACGGGCGGTGGAAGTTCAGGAACGGCGACAGCTCGCGCAGCGCGAACTCGTTGACGATCCCGGCGAAGCGCTGCGGGATGTGGTCGTGGCCGAACCACTTGCGCACGACGTGGGCGTTCTTGCCCTCCACCAGCGCGTTGTCGTTCGAGTGCCGCGCCCGCGACTTGGTGAACTTCCGGATGTGCAGCTTGTTCAGCAGCGCCGCTACGCGGTGGTTGATGTACTCGGACCCGTTGTCCGCGTGGAATGCGGCCACCGTGAACGGGAACAGCGACAGCACGGCTTCAAGCAGCGGTACCAGGAACCTCTCCGAGATGCCCCGCACGGCCCCCACGTATTCGTACTGCGTGACCTCGTCAACGAGGTTGACCAGGTACAGGCCCTTCACGCCGTTCCGGTCGCCCTGGTGGACCGTGTCCACGCGCAGGTGCCCCGGCTTCCCCTGCGGGTCCGGCGCCTGGCGCAGCGCGATGCCCACCGTCGCCGCACGCGTCTTCTTCCACACCGTGCGCTTGGTCACGTACGTCTTCGACGCCCGGAGGTTGTAGACGTGGCTGTTCGAGATGCCCGCCAGCCGCTCGAAACGCTCGTCCCCGAACACCTCGTGCTGCCGGCGCAGCAACTCGCAAGTGGCCAGCCCCGACATCTGCCCGAACGCCTCGTCCACCTCCGCCAAAAGCCGGATGTCCACTCCCGTGTACCGGCGCTCGAACGGCCGACCGCGGTTGCCCCCGCGCCGATCCTCGATCCTGCCGCTCTCCCGCCATTGCCGGATCAGGCGGTCGATCTGCACCGCCGAAATCCCGGTCGCCTTGGCCAGAAAGCGGCGCACGATGCCCTTGTCGCGCTTGCCCAACGTCCTGTAGCGGAGCCGGCCAAGCAGTTCGCCGACAAAGCCGTAGGCGCTCTCCCGATCCCGGTGCCCGTAGTCCACAGCCTCGTTGCCTTCGACGAAGGCCCGAACCTGCTCAATGCTGCGTAGCCGCCGCGTCTGTAGTGTCACAATCATCCCTCCATGATCTACGACACGCCGGCTTCAGCATCACTTCGCCTTGGATTCACCCCCCTCCTTCAGCATCATGCCGCGTTGGACAGTTCTACCCGTTGCATCAGGCGGACGTATTCCGGCACCATGTAGGCGCTTCGCGTGATGCGGGCCGCGCCATGCGAGCTGCCCCGCTCGTGTCCGATGGAGAATTGCTCCACCAGCCCCACGCGCTCCGCGCCCAGGCGCCCCAGGTGATAAAGCGCGGAAAGCCCGTTGATTCCTCCGCCGATGACCAGGGCATCGAAAACGTCGCTACTCATGTGGGTGTGGCCTCATGGGATGATTGCCGTGTTTTCTTCGGCTCTTGTCGCGCGAGTCAGACATTTCAACATCATTGACGCGACGATATCAATCACGCTTCGCGTCTCTTGGGAGGGCGAGGTATTCCAGGAGGGGACTGCCGGCTCCGGGCCTCCATCCGAGAGCAAGGCGAAGGGGGGGAGGCGCAATATTTTTCCAATCCGATGAAGGCGACGGCCGCCTCGCCGTGATATGGTGCGTTTCACCAGTTTGAGCAGCCCGGCACCACAAGAGAAAGGACCTGCATCGCGATGATCCGTCAAGCTGCCGCGCGCCGTCCGGCCGCCGGCACGATTTTTCTCACCCTGGTCTACCTGAACGCTTTTGTCATCGGCGCCATCGTGATGGCCTTCGAGATGCTCGGAAGCCGCTACCTGAATCCCTATTTCGGTAGCGGGATCTTCACCTGGGCATCGCTTATCGCCACGATCCTGCTGGCACTCTCGGTGGGCTACTTTCTGGGCGGCTGGTTGGCGGACCGTTGGCCAATGGCCCATGTCCTGGGCGCGGTGATCCTCGTGGCGTCGCTTTATCTGCTGACGGTGCCGCTCTTTGCGGGCGGGCTGTTCGAGATGGTCTTCGACCTCATCGAGGACGTCCGCTTCGGCAGCCTTATCGCGGCGGTGTCTCTGATGCTTTTCCCGGTTGCCCTGCTGGGAGTCTATTCACCGTTCGCAATCCGGCTGACTCTGCATGCCACCGAGCACTCGGGCAGGGTGGCCGGGCGAATCTACGGCGTCTCGACCCTGGGCAGCATCGTCGGCACCCTGGTGACGACCTTCTACTTCATCCCACTCATCGGCACCGCGGCGATTACCATCTGGCTCGGCGTCATCGGCATCGTCAGCGCCGCCACCCTTTTCCTGGCAAGCCGGTTGGCGTCCCGCACCCTGCGCGGTGGCCTTGCCGCGGCGGTGGGCCTGGTGGGATTGACAGCCCTGCTAGTGGTTTCGCCTATGCACGAGACCGCGGCCGCGGAGCCTGAGCGGTTCACTGCCGAAGAACTCCTGAAGATGCCCGATTCGATCATCGAACAGATCGAGACCGCCCACAACAACATTTTCATCCGCAAGACCGGGAACTTGATCAGGATGTCGGTCCGGCGCTACGGGACCAATTACACGGAGTCGGTCAAGGATCTTGTGGACAAGCATAACCTGCCGCTCCCCTATACCCGGCTCATGACGGTGGGCCTGCCCTTCGCCGAGAGGGTCGACAACATGATCATGATCGGCCTCGGCGGCGGCTCCACCAGTTCCTATCTCGTGCGTCACGTCCCCGGATTGACGGTGGACGTGGTGGAGCTCGACCCCGGCGTCATCGCGGCCGCCCATCGCTATTTCGGGGTCGAGGAAGGCCCGCGCTATCGGGTGCATGAGAGCGACGGCCGGGTCTTTCTGATGCGCAACAAGAAGCTCTACGACCTGATCATGGTCGACGCGTTCCGTGGCGGCGATGTCCCCTTTCATCTGCTGACGAAGGAGTTCTACCGGCTGATCAGGAAGCGACTGGCGCCCGGCGCCGTGGCCGTCTTCAACGTCCATTCGGGGACCAAGCTTTACCTCTCAACCATCGCCACCTTGAAGACCGTCTTTCCAACGGTACTCGGCTTTGCCCAGGGCAGCATCAGCGGCAACGTCATCGTCGTGGTCTCCCGGGACAAGGCTATACAGCCTCAAGCGGTACAACAGCGCGCCAAGGAGCGGCAGAAAGCCTACGGCTTTCGCTACGACCTGCTGCAACTGCTGCAGCGGGACATTGATCTGAACCGCCTGCAGGCCAGTGAAGTGCTGACGGACGATTTCGCCCCGGCCAACCTCTATAAGGCCATCAAGGCGGGGAACACCGAGAAGTGACGTAGTGACGAAGTGGCGGATTGGCAGATCTGACTATTCGGAAGGATTTTCACACCATGGCAGAGATTACCAGGCACACTCCCGGAACATTCTGTTGGGTTGACGCGCTCACGCCCGACGCTGCTGCGTCCAAGGACTTTTATTGCCGGTTGATGGGCTGGACCACCATTGATAACCCGGTCGGGGACGGTATCGTTTATACGATGCTGCAAAAAGACGGCAAGAACGTCGGCGGTCTGGTCCAGATGAACTCTGAGGAGTTGGAGCAGGGAATTCCGCCTCATTGGAACAGCTACCTGGCCGTCGAAAACGTCGAAGATGCTGTCGCAAAGGTGGCCGCTGCCGGCGGAACGGTGACGATGCCGCCCATGGACGTGCTGGACGTGGGCCGCACGGCGTGGGTGCGGGACAGCGCCGGCGCCGCATTCGCACTATGGCAGCCCATGTCCCACATTGGCGCCGACATTATCAACGAACCCGGCGCGTTGGGCTGGAACGAGCTGAACACCAACGACGTTGCCGCCGCCGGCGCATTCTACGAGCAAGCCTTCGGCTGGAGTCGTCAGGAACAGGACATGGGCGGCGGCCATACGTACAATGAGTTCATGTTGGGCGAACAGCCGGTGGGCGGGATGATGGCCATTCAACCCGAATGGGGAGAGGTGCCGCCCCATTGGTCCATCTACCTGTGCGTTGAGAACTGCGACGAAAGCCTGACCAGGGCCGAGTCCTTGGGTGCCGGTGTCGTCGTGCCGGCCACGTCCGTGTCCGACATCAGGTTCGCGCTGCTGCGAGACCCTCAAGGCATTCGCGTCGGCATTGTCCACGTCACCAACCCCGGGTCATAGCGGAAGTCCGTTGTCAGTCCATGTGGGTTAAGCAGGGGCGGGAATGAAAATACACCTGGTTGACAGCACCTTCGAGCTGTTCCGGGCCTATTTTGCCCTTCCCTCCATCAGCTCCCCGGACGGGCGGGAGGTGGGAGCGGTACGCGGCCTGGTACAAACCCTGCTGACCTTGCTGCGGCGGCCCGACGTGACCCACGTCGCCTGCGCCTTTGACAGCGTTATCCGCTCCTTCCGCAACGATCTGTTCGCCGGCTACAAGACCGGAGAGGGTACGCCGCCGGAACTGCTGAGCCAGTTCGAGTTGGCGGAACAGGCGGCAGCCTGCCTGGGGCTCGTGGTCTGGCCGATGGTGGAGGTTGAGGCCGATGATGCCCTGGGCTCCGCGGCCAACCTCTGGTGGGACGCGCCCGGCGTGGAGCAGGTGGTGCTCTGCTCGCCGGACAAGGATTTGGCGCAAGTGGTGAGAACCGACCGGGTGGTAACCCTGGACCGGCGGAAGGACGTGGTGCGGGACGAGGCCGGGGTGCGGGAGAAATTCGGCGTTTTGCCCCATTCCATCCCCGACTACCTGGGCCTCGTGGGGGACAGCGCCGACGGCATCCCCGGCATTCCCCGCTGGGGCGCGAAAAGCACCGCCCAGGTGTTGGAACACTACGGGCATATCGAACAAATCCCCGGGGATCCGGCGGACTGGGAGGTAACGGTAAGGGGTGCCAAGGCCCTGGCTGCCAGTCTCGCCGAGCACCGGGAGGCGGCCCTGCTCTACCGTCAGTTGGCGACCCTGCGGCTGGACGTGCCCCTGCCCGAGGACTTGGCCCAACTGGAATGGCAAGGCGTCCGCCGGGAGCCCTACCAACAACTATGTGGCGACCTCGGTTTCGGCCGGTTGATGGATGCGCCGGGCAGGTGGTGGGACGGGGGTTAGGAGTCTGGTGTGGTGTCTCACAAATACGGTTATGAAGATGCGAGGGCATTTTGGTCGTCGGCAAGGCGCGATGACTTGTAGGGGCGGGTTTCAAACCCGCCCGTGTGGCGGTCACCACGCGAGAAAGAGCAACGCAGCCGACGGCCAAAAGGACCCGCAGATTCGTAAGCGTACTTGTGAGACACCACACTAGCAGTCTGTCGGACTGAGGTTCGGGGGAAGGGGTATGGAACGGAGGAGAGGAGAAGAGAGAGGAAAGGAGGAGAGGAGAAGGGTGTCGTACTTTGGTTGTGGGAGGTGAGGAGAGGGAAACGGGAGGAGTTTTCAGGCGGACTGCAAGGCGAAGATCCGTTTCATGTTCCAGGCGAGGGTGACGAGGTTCCATTCGCCCTTGACCTTGTCGAGGCCGCGCAGGTGGAATTGCCGGAAGCCCAACACCGATTTGATGATGCCGAACACGGGTTCCGGCGTCCGCTTGCGTAGGGCATAGATTTGCCGGCCTTCGGGCGTCGCCAGCCGATGCACCATCGCCTGCAATGCTGTCGGCTCCTGGGGTACCGGCGGAGGCTGGGCGAACCGCTCCTTCCAACAGAGATGGTGGCGTTGGCGGCCTGGGGGGATCAGCGGTGCGATCTTCGCCTCGGCGCACGCCGTCACGTTTGCTTGGCTGAAGTAGCCGCTGTCCGCCAGCAGGGTCTCGGTCTTGCCCAACGCCTTGGGGAGTTGCCGGAGTTGTTCCAGCATCGGTTCGATCTGTTGCTTGTCGTTGGCGGCCTGCACGACATCGGTGGCCACCACCAGCAAGCTGTCGGTAGCCACCGCCGCCTGGGCGTTGTAGGCCTGCTCGAAGCCGCCGCCGGCCACCGGCATGATGCGCGAGTCCTCGTCCGTCAGGTTGACTTGGTCCTTCGCCCCAGGGCCTGCCGTCGGTGGCCGCGGCGGCCGCCCGGCTTGCGGCCGGTCCTCTTCGCCTTCTCCTCTCGCGCCTCGATCTTCGCCTTGGCCTCGGCAATGCATTGCAGACGGTCCTCGCGCCGGGCCAACGCCTCCGGTACCGACATCCCGTCCGGCACATCCGCCGTGTCCGCAGTCTCCGCCAGCGCCATCAACTCCTCGACCTCTGCCTTCAACTGCGCTTCGAGCTTTCCTGCATACTCATACGACAGTGCCCGGTGCCGGCTCGCATTGGCCTGCACCTTGGTGCCGTCCAATGCCACCGTCCCCAGCTTCAACAGGCCCGCCTCCCGAGCCAGCAGCAACACCTGCACGAACAGCCCTTCGATCTCGGCCAGAAACCGCCGCCGGAACCTCGCGATGGTGTCATGGTCGGGATGATCGTTGGCCGCTATGAAGCGGAACGCCACCGAATCGTAGCTCGCCCGCTCAAGTGCCCGGCTCGAAAACACCCCCGTGGCGTAGCCGTATACCAGAAGTCCCAGAAGCACCCTCGGGTGATAGGAGGCCGACCCAGAACCGCGATACGCCTTCACCATCGCTGACACGTCCAGTCCCTCGATTACCTCCACCACGAACCGCGCCAGATGCCGCTCCGGCAGCCACTCATCCACCGACGGCGGCAGCAAAAACCCCGTCTCTCGATCTACCTGCCGAAAGTTGCTCATTACTCTCTCCCTCTCTCTCTGGATGAATCTCCCAGAATAATACGACACCTTGTAATGCCCCGCATCATAAGTCCGACAGGCTGCTAGGATTTCGCCAGTTCTCCCCAATTTTGGGGACGCGAAGAAGCGTGCGCTTACATATACGTTAAGCATTGGTAGTCGGCCTGAACACGCAGAACAGGAGTGGATAGACACCTCCGCAAAATCTTTGTTGTTTTTTAATGATGTTGCGACATAGGCGATATTCACCAGGTATATGGGTCACCCGCTTTTTCGAACCATTCCTGTTCCCGGTGTGGAACGAACGCAGAACGCAGGCGCAGTCCCGGCCCCCGGCAGGGGGTTTTGGGGTCGTTTTGCGTGCGTTTTGCGTCTGATAACGGGTGTTTCACCCGTGAAACGAGGCTATTCGAATCCGGTAACGGCAATTATCAGCTTCAAAATCGCAATTATCGGCGGCGCGCGGGGTTCGAGGCGGTCACAGGAGGCCTTAGGCCCAGGGAAACGAACGGACGCCGGTTCGTTCACCGGAAAGACAGGTTCTTTTTTTCAGGCACGGAGGAACCTTCAGAATGCAGCCACACGGAAAGTCCGATACGGGTGTCGACGCCGGAAGAAACGATGCCGCTCTCAAGATGGCCGAACCTGCGCGTTCGCGCGTCCGCTTACTCGCGGCGCGCGGCTCGGCTGCGCTCCTCCTCGTAGCCTTCGCCGCGCTCCTGGCCCTGCCCCTTCAGGCGCAGGCGCAGACCGCGGTCTGGTCGGGCACCCTGCCTGTAAGGGATCTTGGCTCCGGCGTGCTCGGCTGCAGCAACTTCGTTATGACTAGTTTCTGCAGCGCCCGCCTTAGTGACGATGAATTCACGCACGACGGCACGAACTATCCGATCGTGTTCATCTTTCTCCGTACGAACGAACAGCTGGAGATCGACTTTGACACAGACCTTACAGCCGCCACGCAGGGCCTGACGCTAAACGTCGACGGCACCGCCTTCGCCTTCGAGGACGCCAACACCAAGCTAGCCAGTTTCAGACGATGGAACAATACCGGCCTGAGCTGGAGCGCCGGAGACAGCGTCTCCCTCACGCTGACAGAGGCCGCCACCGCCTCGATCGGGGCCGAAACCGATGGCACGGGCGACGCCGAGGGCGTGGAGGGCGATACAATCGAGCTCACGGTGAAGCTGAGTGCGGTGAGCGCAGGTGCCGTAACCGGGAAGTGGCGCTACGTATCGGGGACCGCGGGTTCGACGGACTATTCGCATGATGGAAATCAGAACTTGACGATCGCGGCGGGTGATACGACCGCGACGGTCAACGTGGATCTGGTCGACGACGATAAATACGAGGGCGAGGAAAGTTTCGAGATCGAACTCTACGACTTCGTGGGGGCGACGATTGACCGTTCGCTGGCGCAGATCACGATCAATGTGGATACCAACAACCCGGACCTGCCGTCGTTCCTGGTCGATCCGACGACGGTCGATGTCAACGAGGACAACGGGACGGTCACCATACCGATCGTCAACGACGCGGATGAGGAAGACGACGAGACGTTCGACGTGGAGTTCGGGGCGCCGAGCGTCGGGGCGTTCGACAGCGGCGGTGCCAAGGCGACCGTCACCATCGAAGCCAACGATACGGCCTCGGACGACGCGACGCTTAGCGATCTGGAGCTTGAGGACAACAACGGCGCCGGGATCACGCTTAGCCCGACGTTTGCATCGGGAACCCTTACCTACACGGCGTTGATGGCGAACGACGGCGACGCGACCTACGAAATTCAGGATGGGGACGGCAGTGCTCTTGTGGACGCGGTCACGGGCACGACGGGCTTCCAGGTCGATCTCTCGGAGGGCGAGAACACCGTCAAGGTCGAGGTAACGGCACAGGACACCACCACCAAGCAGACCTACCAAGTGACGGTCACTCGCCGCTCGGCGCACAGCGCGCCGACCTTTAACGACGGCACGAGCACGTCTCGGGAGTTCAACGAGACGATCGGCGAGGCGACGGTAACGACGGCGTCAGACATCGGGACGGCAGTCGCGGCAACAGACATGGACACCGGCGACACGCTGGCATACAGCCTGAGTGGCACGGACGCGGCCAAGTTCGAGATCATTACGACAAACGGTCAGATTCAGACCAAGAGTGGGGAAAAGTACAGTTACGAGACCGACACGAGCTATTCGGTGACGGTCATGGTCGAAGATGGCAATATAGGGTCCGACACGATCGACGTGACGCTGAACGTCACCGACCAGGACGAACCGCCGCTGCGCCCGGAGGCACCTACGGTAAGAGGACCGGCAAGCAACAGCACGACCTCCCTCAGGGTGACAATGACGGCACCGGACAATCTAGGCCGACCGCCAATCACGCGGTACAAATTGCGAACCCATCGGGACGGTTTTGGCTGGACCACCCTTCCTTACAACCCAAGCTCGGCTCAGAACATCACCGGCATCACAAGCGGCAAACGCTACCACGTGCAATTCCGAGTGAAGAATGACGAAGGCGAGGGGCCATGGTCGCCGACGACCTTTGGCTACACCAAGGCCCACGCGTCCGGCATGCCGGACATCTCCGGGACGGCCCGAGTAGGTCGCACGCTAACGGCCGGAACGTCGGGGATCAGTGACGGGAACGGAAAATCGAAGGCAGAAAACGGAGACGTTGGCTTCGCCTATACCTACCAGTGGGTGAGAGTGGACGGCGGTACGGAGACGGACATTTCCGGAGAGACTGCAAGCACCTACACGCTGACCATGGCGGACCTGGGCAAGACCGTCAAAGTGACGGCGAGCTTCAAAGACAACGCGGGGTATGCAGAAGGCCCACTGACCAGCGCCGCATACCCGTCGAGTGGGACGATCGCGCTACTGGAACTGTCGTTCGCCGAAAACATTGTCAACGTGGACGAAGAAGCCGGATCGACGGTGCTCACGGTCAATCTCGCCCCGGCAAGCACCGAGACGGTGACCGTGGACTACGCGACGCGGGATTCCCATGCGGAAGAAGGTGAGGACTATACCGCGACCTCGGGCACACTGACCTTCGCGGCGAACGAAACATCGAAAACGATCACCATCCCGATCCTGAACGACGATATCTATGAGGGCTTAGAAACATTCTTCGTCGATCTCAGCAACCCCTCAGGCACGGCGCTGCCGGCTATCCCAACCAAAGCGGTCCTAATTGCTAGCGACGATGCGGTGCCGACGGCGTCAATGGGGCCCGTGACAGTCGATGAAGGGGCGGGCACGATGACGCTGACGCTTCGAGTGAGCCACCCAAGTGGAGAAGACATAACCTACTCTACGATTGATGACCAAGTGACGGGCACTGCGACGGAGGGCGACGACTATGACGACTTCCTCCTGCAAGGAGGAAGAAGAGCGAGAATCACTATCCCGGCAGGCAATCTGTCGCAAACCTTCAACATCTCCATCGTGAACGACAATCTCGAGGAAACGGACGAAACGATCGTCATAACGTGGGAGAAACTCACTGCCCATACAGTGACACCCGAGAGATTTAACTTCACCGGCACGATTGAAGACGACGATGCGGGGGCGGGCGCCGCGAGGGGGAAGCCAAGGATTACTGGCACGGCGGAGGTAGGCCGGACGCTGACGGCCAACACCTCCGGCATCTCGGACCAGAACGGCAACACGAAGGCGGAGAACGGCGACTCGGGCTTTGCCTACACCTACCAGTGGTACCTGGTGGACGCAGGCGCGGAGACGCAGATTACGGGTGCGAGGGGAAGGGGGAGGACCTACACGCTGGTCCAGGCCGATGCCGACGAGACGTTCAGGGTGGAGGTGCGCTTCACCGACGACGCGGGCAACAGCGAGGGACCGCTCAAGAGCAACGAGTATCCGGTGAGCGCTGTGAACGGCGAGCTGCAACTGGTCGACGATGACGGCCCGACCGTCGACGTGGGCCGCCTGGAGGTGTTCCACAAGGGAGAGTGGGGCACGGTGTGCGACGACCGACTGGACAACCCGCGCAACATCGCGCCGCGGAAAGCCTGCCAGTTCATGGGCTACGCGACCGGCGAGTGGGTGAAGCGCGACGAGATAACACCGAGCATAAGCGTGGCGCCGGACTCGAAGAAGATATGGCTCGACGACGTGCGGTGTTTTGCCGGGTCCAACCACTGGACGGGGGCGCCCGCGACCAAGCTGCACCACTGCTACAACGCGGGTTGGGAGCTCAACAACTGCACCCACGATGAGGACGTGCATTTGAGCTGTTCCGACACGTTGAACCAGACCGAGGCGACCGGGCTGACGGCGTCCATCGAGGACGCGCCGACCAACCACGACGGAACGAGCGCGTTCACGTTCCGTATCGCTTTCAGCGCGGAGGTGGAGATAACGCCGCAGGACATGCGCGACCATGCGCTGGTGGTGAACGGCGGGACGGTGACGGCCGCCGCGCAAGTGGACGGGCGCAAGGACCTGTGGGAACTGACGCTTGAGCCTGCCGGGACGGGCCCGGTGTCGATACTCACGCCGCTGGAGCGTGCGTGCACGGAGACGGGCGCGCTGTGCACGGCGGAGGGCGTGATGCTGACGGTTGCTCCCGCCCTGCAGGTGGCCGGTCCGGCGGCGCAGGGTCAGCAGGCCCTCGCTCCGCTCGCGGCGGGTTTCACGTCCGTACCGGCGGAGCATGACGGGCAGACGGCGTTCTGGCTGGAGCTCACCTTCGACGCGGCGGTGGCGCAGGGCTCGAAGCCGCGCATCCAGACGCTGCTCGGGACGACCGGGGGTTCGGTGACGAGGATGCGCAGGAAGGACGGGCGGCTCGACCACTGGCGGATCAAGATTCAGCCCTCCTCCCACGAGGCGGTGACGGTGACGCTCTCGCCATCGCCTCCCTGCGGGGCGGCGGGGGCGGTATGCACGGAGGATGGGCGCATGTACACGACCGCCCTCGCGACGCGGATACAGGGCCCGCCGGGCCTCACGGTCGCGGACGCGGAAGTACAGGAAGGCCCGAACGCGGTCTTAAGCTTCTCTGTGACGCTCAGCCGGGCGCCCTCGTCTACGGTGCCGGTGGACTATGCGACCGCCGACGGTACGGCGACGGCGGGGTCCGACTACACGGCCGTGAACGGCACGCTCACCTTCGCAGCGGGCGAGACGGAGAAGACGGTCTCGGTCGCGGTGCTCGACGACGCCCATGACGAGGGGAGCGAGACGCTCAGCCTCACGCTCTCGAACGCCTCGGGGGCGTATATCGAGGACGGCGCGGCGACGGGGACGATCAACAACACCGACCACATGCCCAAGGCGTGGCTGGCGCGTTTCGGGCGCACGGTCGCGGAGCAGGTGCTCGATGCGGTGGGCGCGCGGGTCGAGGGAAATTCAAATTCTCCGGGTCCGGCGCAGTTGACGCTCGGCGGCCACCAGGTGGTCCTGGACGCTTCCTGGCGCGGGGCGGAGGACACCTTACTCGGGGAGGCAGGCGTCCTCGGACAGGACTTGAGGGAGACGAGGGACCTCCTCCGGGCGGAGGCGGACGCCTCACCCGTGAGCGAGATATCGACGGCCGGGTTGCTGATGGCGAGTTCGCTCCACATGGCCCCTGCGGACGGCGGGAAGGATGACGCTCGCTGGTCGCTGTGGGCCCGTGGGTCGCGCTCGAGCTTCAGCGGCAGGGAGGACGCGCTCACCCTCGAGGGAGACGTCTCGACGGGCGTGATGGGCGCTGATTACGAGCGGGGCAGGGTCCTGGCGGGCGTGGCGCTCGCCTACAGCGCGGGGGAGGGTTCCTACACGGAGGCCGACGCGCGGGGCGAGGTGGAATCGACGCTCTTAAGCGCCTACCCCTACCTGCGCTACACGTTGAGCGAGCGCCTCTCGGTCTGGAGCGTCCTGGGCCTGGGCGAGGGCGGGTTGACGCTCGATGTAGAGAGAAACGACGAGCGTATCGAGACGGACATATCGCTCGCTATGGCGGCGTTCGGGGCCCGGGGGAAGCTCGCTTCCGTCGCGGGCTACGACCTTGCGGTCAAGACCGACGTCCTCTTCGTGCGGACCGAGTCGGAAGCGGCCACGGGACTCGCCGCGGCGGATGCGCGCACTAGGCGCCTGCGCGGGGCGCTCGAGGGTTCGCGCGAGGTGAAGTTTGAAAGCGGCGTGCTGACGCCCTCCCTCGAAATAGGGCTTCGTCATGACGGAGGCGACGCGGAGACGGGAAGCGGCCTGGAACTCGGGGGCGGCCTGCGCTGGGCGGGTTTGAAGGGCTTCTCGGTGGAGGTGCGCGCCCGGGGTCTCCTGGCCCACGAGGAGCGCGACTACGAGGAATGGGGCGTGAGCGCCTCCCTCAGTCTCTCTGCCGGCGAAGGGGACCGGGGGCTCTCGATGCGGGTGGGTTCCGTCTGGGGCGCGGCCTCGGGCGGTGTGGAGCGCCTCTGGTCGCAGCGCGCGCTCTCGGGGGGGAGCTTCGACCCCGACGCGCGCCTGGAAGCCGAGGTGGGCTACGGGCTCGACGCCATGCGCGGCCTGCTGACGCCCTATACGGGCGTGGCGCTCTCAGAAGGCGGGGAGACCTGGCGCGCGGGGGCGCGCTTCACGTTTGGTCCCGCACTCGAATTGAACCTCGAGGCGAGTCTCACCGAACCCGACGGGGACGGGGAGACCGGGAGCGGACTCGTCCTGCGCGGTACGAAGAGGTGGTGACCCCTCCCGCTGGATGGGTCTCGCGGCGGTGCGTCCGGTTGCCGGGGCAATCCCGTACGCGCCTCCGGGAATCGTGAACGTGGAGTGGATAAGGATGCGGGCGAGGGCCCGCGGGACATCGGGGACCGGAACCGGGTCCCCATCTTACGGAAAAGGAATATCACCATGACGGAAGACACCACACCGGGCCGTAACGGGATCGACATGCTCATTGAACCCGTCGAACCGATCCCCGACACGGGAGATGACGACAACGAGATCGGCGAGCCTTTCTGGGTGCAGCATCGCACCGAAGAAGGCCTGAAGACCCACCACCTGCGCATGGTGCGGGTGGACGACGACTCGATGGAGCCTGAGTTGCGCGAGGGCGACTGGGTCGTGGTCGACCTCGCGAACCGGCGCCCTGAGGCGGGAGGGAAGTTCCTGATCAGGCTCGAGGAGAGCCTGGTGGCCAGACAAGCCGAGGCGATGCCCGGCGATGCGGGGGAGGAGCAACGCCTGAGGCTCATCCCCGCCAACCCCGCCTACGCCCCCTGCTTCGTAGAGGACGTCGAGGTCCTCGGCAAGGTGGAGTGGGAGGTCAAGCGGCCGTGGGCGTGAGGACGCCTGCGCCCCCCTCCCGGTAGAGGAAAGCGGCCCCTAGTGTCGCGGCCCCGGGTAGTTATGAGCGTGTCCCCGTCAGAGCGGATTGCGACAGCGGAGACCGGGGAAGCGGCGGAAGTCGGCGTCGTTGGAGTGGACCTGTGCTTGATACTCCATCGCCAGCGCGGCGATATGTGCGTCCGTCACGAGGTTCGCGCCGACGCCGGCGGCGTCGAGATTCCGCCGGAGATAGGCCAAGTGGTCGGCACCGGGGTTGATTGGGATGACTGGGGAAAGCGGAACCACTCGCGCACGTAGTCGACCGCTTCCGCGGGACGAGCCGGGCGGGCGAGCACCCTGGGGTGGGTCATCAGCCTTACGAATCCGGTCGATACGACCCACGGGACGCCGACTCTCTCCACGCCGTTAAGCAAGCCCTCCCACCAGCGCCTGGCGGCGTCGTGGTGGGGTGCTCCGTCGCTGTGGGCATAAATCAGCAGGTTGAGGTCCGGGACTATCATCCCGCGCCCGGTTCGGCGAAGTCCTCGACCTCAAGCTCGTCGTTGAGTTGGTTGAGCTTCAGGGGATCGACGCCGGGAGCAAGCCCACTGTGGATCGGGGTAACCCTGTAAGGGGCGGGAGCCTCCCTGACGACGGGCGACATGCCGCGGCGCAGCACGTCGTTCACCACCTGCTTGAACGGCCTGCCCAGAAGCATCGCCTGCTCTCTCAGAAAGTCGGCTATGTCATCGTCAAGCGTCAGTGTGGTTCGCATGATGACATCATCACATCAGTAAAACTTGATGTCAAGATGCCGCATTGCCGCAAACAATCCGGCGGCTCCGAGAGCCGGGGATCCGAGATGGCCGGGATTACAGGATGGACCAGGACTCGAAGAGGCCTGACTCATGACGTGAAGTCCATCTCGTACAGGTCGTAGTGCGACTTGTGCATACCCAGGCTGTCGTAAGTATGCTGGGCGATGGTGTTCGTGCGCTCCACATAGAGCCGTATGCCGCAGACGTCGCCGCGAGAGTCGGCCATGCTCAGCACATGGTCGTACATCGCGCGATAGACGCCCCGGCGTCGCCAGCCCGCATCCACATAAACGCTCTGAATCCACCAGAAGGTGGCGTTGCGCCAATCGCTCCACTCGTAGGTGATGAACAGGCTTCCCACGACCTCCGTCGTACCTTCGTCATCGGTGCCGGCGACTGCCACCATATAGAAGCCTTTTTGCGGCCCATCGAACACGGCGGCTACACCCTGCCGCAGCGTTGCGGCATCCAGCCTCTTGCCCTCGGTCTCCTGCGCCATAGCCTGTTGAAACGCTGCGATGCGCTCGGCGTCTGCCAAAGTCGCCTTTCGCACGCATAGGTTGATCATGGCTCTCAGTTTACAAAAAGCGCGCCACGTTTGCGAAGCACAAACGGAACTCCAGCTTCATTCGAGATGGCGAAGATTTCTTCATCACTTGCGACCCTGGACTTGCAGTCGTCAAGTGACCGCTATATGATCGTCATATGACGGATCAGTCTTAGAGGAGGCACCGATGAAGCCCCAAACTCAATCTGACTTGGCAGCAGTTCTGCCCGCGAGTGAGGTCGTGCGGGTCGCCCGACTTCTGGCCATCGACAAGCCGGAGACTCTGAATGACGTGCAGCTTGCGCGACGCGTCTCCGAGGGCCTGTTTCCGCGGTCGGCCACGGCCCTCGCCGCCGTGCTTGGCACCCATCGTGTGGTTGGCCCTATTGTTCCCGAAGCGACGCTCAGGCGCGCCCGTAAGGCCAACAAACCCCTGTCCAGGGAGATCAGCGAAAGGCTTTACGAGGTTGGACGCGTTATCGACGCGGTCAGCTACGCCTATCATGGAGACCGCGATGCCATCGACTCGTTCCTGAACCGGCCACATCCCTTGCTGGAAGACGAGACTCCTTTCGACATGGCGCGGTCCAGTTCGGCAGGCGCCCAAGCCGTCCTGAATCTCATCCGGCGGGCCGAAGCCGGCATCGCCCTCTGAAAAAACCTCGAATCAAGTCGATTCTGTTAGACATCTCATAATTCAGAAGGTGCATGGAGAAGACGGGCAGCATCCCCCTGAAGACGCCTCGAACCCTGCCGGAGTCCATGCGGGCGTACCGGATCGGCGATCCGGCGGGGCGGTTCCCAGTGTGGAGCGCCGAGGGGGCCAAAAGCACGTCCGGCCGATGGCATGAGGCCGGCGCCGAAGTGATTTACGCTACCGAGAACTATTCGACGGCAATGCTGGAACAACTCGTCCACTGGAACGAAACGCTGCCGCCAAACCAGCACTTCACAGAAATCACGATACCCGAGGGCACCCGCTATGAGGTCGTCACTCCTCAGACCTTCCCTGATTGTTTCAGTGTGGACGGGGAAGCGGCTCGCTCCTTCGGCCGCCAGTGGTACGCAGACAATCGGAGCGCCATACTGATCGTCCCGTCCGTAGTCGCCCGCATGGAGCGTAATGTCGTCATAAATTGCCGGCACACGGATTTCAGGGGGATAAGCGTAGGTTTGGAAACGCCTGTGTGGTGGGACCGGCGCCTCTTTCCACCGGGTTGAACTCGACTCGCAAACTGTACGTGCCACCCCTCTCACTACTCCCGCTGCTGGTTTTAACCTACCCTCGTTGAATACTTCCGAACATCAGCCGTTGCGCCCGTTTGTGCGACAAGCCGATTGAACCAACTCCGCGGACTTGCCACCCTCAATCCCCCTCCAACAGGGGTTCCAGCACGGGCCACACGTTGTCCAGCAGCAACGGCTGCGCCTTGGCATTGGGATGGATGCCATCGCGCTGCATAAATGCCTCGTCGGTGGCGACACCCTCAAGTAGAAACGGCACCAGCGCGGCGCCGGTCTCGGCGGCGACGCCGGCGTACATATCGTGGAACGCCCGGGTGTAGCGCGGCCCCAGGTTGGGTGGCATCCGCATTCCGGCCAGCACCGGCTTGGCGCCGGCGACGAGGACGGCCTCGGTCATGGCCAGCAGGTTGGCGCGGATGGAGGTCACCGGGTAACCGCGTAGACCATCGTTTCCGCCCAACTCGATGATGACGATATCGGGCTTGTGGACCGCCAGCGTCCTGGGCAGGCGTGTCAGGCCGCCCACGGTGGTGTCACCGCTGATGCTGGCGTTGACCACGCGATGGCGCGGGCCCAGCCGCTGCCGCAGCAATTGCACCCAGCCGGGCTCGCCGTTCTCCGTTTGAAGTCCGTACGCGGCGCTGATACTGTCGCCTAGGACCAAAACGGTCTTGCCGGCATCCGCCGCCGGCGCCTCGCCGCCCGCAGCGAGCGCGGCCACGAGCAGGAAACCCCGCAACCACTCCTTCAGGGAAACCGACCGCCGTCTAATCGAGAAGCGCTTCATGTCAGGACGCATGCCAAGATGCATATTGCGGGCCAGAGCCGTGGTCAAGCGCGTACCCACCGCGGAGGGTGAATTGACCATACTCGACGGCATCGATCTCGCCATCGACGACGGCGCGCAACTCGCCGTGGTGGGAGAATCCGGTTCGGGCAAGACCACCCTGCTGAGCATCCTCGCGGGCCTCGATCTGCCCACCAGCGGCGACATCTGGCTGGACGGCGACGAGATCACCGCCCTGGACGAGGAGCAGCGCGCCCGGGTGCGCGCGCGCAGCGTCGGCTTCGTGTTCCAGTCCTTTCAGCTCATCGACAGCCTCACGGCGCTGGAGAACGTGATGCTGCCCCTGGAGCTTCGCGGCAACCGGCAGGCGCGAGAGGACGCCCGCGGCTTCCTGGAACGCGTGGGCCTGGCCGCGAGGACCACGCACTACCCGCGCCAACTGTCCGGGGGCGAGCAGCAGCGCGTGGCCATCGCGCGCGCGTTCGCATCCGCCCCGAAGGTGCTGTTCGTGGACGAGCCCACCGGCAACCTCGACACCGCCACCGGCGCCAGGATCGTCGATCTGCTGTTCGATCTGAACCGGGAGGCCGGGACCACGCTGGTGCTGGTGACCCACGATGCCGCCCTCGCCGGCCGGTGCGCCGACGTCGTCACCCTCGACGCCGGCCGCATGCGGCTTCCGGCGCAGCCTGCGCCATGACCCTGTCGCTGGCACTGCGTTTCGCGACCCGCGACTGGCGCGCCGGGGAGCTGCGCCTGTTGCTCGCCGCGCTGGTGCTGGCGGTGGCCGCGGTGACCGCCATCAGCCTGTTCGTCGACCGCCTGCAGCGGGCGCTGGTGGCCGAGTCGGCGACGTTGCTGGGCGCCGACCGCGTCATCGATTCCTCGCGAGCGATCCCTCAACGTTTCCGCGAGCTCGCGGCCGCGCGCGGGCTCGCCCTGGCGGACCTGATCCGTTTTCCCTCCATGGTGTTCGCCGCCGGCCCGGACCGCAGCCTGTTGGCCAGCGTCAAGGCGGTGACCGGGGGCTATCCCCTGCGCGGCACGCTGCGGGTCGCGGATGAGCCGTTCGGCAGCGGCCAGCCCACCGGCGGTGTGCCCGCCCGAGGCGAGGTCTGGCTGGAATCGCGCCTGTTCCCGGCGCTGGGCGTCAAGGTGGGGGACGCGGTGTCCGTGGGCTACGCACAGTTCACCGTGGCGGCCGTACTGGCGTCGGAACCGGACCGCGGCGGCGGCTTCCTGGAGTTCGCGCCGCGCCTCTTGATGCGCGCGGAGGACGTGCCGGCCACCCGGGTGATTCAGCCCGGCAGCCGGATCCGCTACCGCCTCCAGTTGGCGGGCCCCGACAACGGGCTGCGGTCCCTCCACGACGCCATCCGTGACGAACTGGCGCCGGGCTACCGCTGGCGCGACATCCGCGGCGCCAACGCCCGCATCCGCAACGCCCTGGAGCGCTCCGAAAGCTTCCTCCTGCTGGGCGGCCTGCTGACCGTGCTGCTGGCGGGCGTTGCGGTGGCGCTGAGCGCCCATCGCTACGCACGACGACACTACGACCACGTCGCTGTCCTGAAGACCCTGGGCGTGACTCCCGGGGAGATTCAGAGGGGCTATACCCTCGTGCTCCTGATCATCGGCATCGTGGGCGCCCTCGCCGGCCTGGCCTTCGGCGTCCTGGCTCATCTCGGCATCATCGCGGCGCTCCGGGGCTTCCTGCCGGTGTCGTTGCCGCTGCCGGGGCCTTGGCCGGTGTCGATGGGTCTGCTGACCGGCTTCATCTGCGTGCTCGCGTTCGGCCTGCCGCCGCTGCTGGGCCTGCGCGGCGTTTCGCCCATGCGCGTCATCCGCCGGGACCTGACGCCGGACGCGGCCTCGGCCATGACCTATGGCTTCGCCGCCGCCGGCGGCGTGGGACTCCTGGTCTGGTACAGCGGCAATGCCTCCCTCGCGGCCTGGGCGCTGGCGGGTACCGCGGTGACGGTGGGCGTATTCAGCGGTCTCGCCCTGCTCCTGCTGCGGGGCGGACGCGCCGTGGGTATGCAGGCCGGCAGCGTCTGGCGCCTGGCCCTCGCCGGGCTGCATCGCCGCCATCGCGAGAACATCGCGCAGGTGGTGATTTTCGGCACCGCGATCATGCTGTTGCTCATCATGCTGCTGGTGCGCACGGCGCTGATCGATGAATGGCGGGCGCGGATTCCGGAAGGCGCCCCCAACCACTTCGTGATGAACGTGGCGCCGGCCGAGGCGGGTCCCGTGCAAGCCATGCTGACGGCCCGCGCCGGCTACGACGGGAGACTGTTCCCCATGATCCGCGGACGGATCACGGCGGTGAACGGGATCGCCGCCGGCGCGTGGGAGCGGCGGCGGGGCGAGGGCACGGACGAGCGGCCCGAACCCGGAGGCCGGGGCCGTCCCGGAATCCGGCGCGAACGCAACCTGACGTTCCTGGCGGACGTACCCGGCCACAATGTCGTGGCGGACGGCAAGTGGTGGTCCGCCGGAGCCGCACCGTCGGCCTCGCTGGAGGAGGACTACGCCGCGTCCCTCGGGCTGGCGGTGGGAGACTCCCTGACCTTCGACGTCGGCGGCCTGCCGCTCACGGCCACCGTCACCAATACCCGGCGCGTCAAGTGGGACAGCCTCCAGCCGAACTTCTTCATCATCCTGTCGCCGGGAGCGCTCGAAGGCCAGCCCGCCACTTACATGACGAGCTTCTACCTGCCGCCGGAACGGAAACCGTTCCTCAACGAGCTGCTCTCGCGTTACCCCACGGTCTCGGTGATCGACGTGGACCAGATCATCGCGCACCTGCGCCGCATCATCGCGCGGGTCGCCCAGGCCGTCGAGCTGATGCTGGCGCTGGTGCTTTGCGCGGGGGTGCTGGTGCTGGTCGCGTCCATCCAGTCGAGCCGGGACTCGCGGCTGAAGGAACTGGCGCTGCTGCGCGCCCTGGGCGCGACGCGCCGGCTCATCACCGGCGCGCTGGTGATCGAGTTCGCGGCGCTCGGCTTATTCGCTGGCATCGTGGCCGTCATCGGCGCGGAGATCACGACATTTCTCCTCAACAGCCACGTCTTCGAGCTCCCGACCGGTTTGCACCCACGGCTTTGGGCCGTGGGGCCGCTGTTCGGCATGCTGGTGGTCACGGCCGTCGGCTACCTCGGTACCCGCGGGCTCGTCCGTACGCCGCCGGCCACGGTGCTGCACCAAATCTGACCGGCACGCGATCGATCCTGGCACCCGATGGGGCGGGTTGCTAAATTGCTAGTGTCCTGTCCCACAAATACGGTTACGAAGATGCGAGGGCATTCTGGTCGTCGGCAACGCGCGATGACGTGTAGGGGCGACCGGCGGTCGCCCCCGTGGCGGGCACCACGCGAGGAAGACCCCGGGTCAAGCCCGGGGTGACGTACGCAGCCGACGGCCAAAAGGACCCGCAGATTCGTAGCCGTATTTGTGAGACACCACACTCGCGACCGTCCCCTTCAAGGAGTACGACCATGGTTGAACCACGAACGGCTCGAATCTTCCGCGGGCTCGCAATCTGCTTTTGGCTGCTGGCGATCTCGAACTTCTCCAAACCCCTTCAGCTAACCGAGCACAGTGGTTTCGTTCTGTTCGGAACCCGCTTGGCGGGCGGTGACGGCGTGTTGTGGAGCCTCGTGTTCGGCACCTACTTGGTGGTCTACGGCCTGGGCGTTTGGTACATGAAACGCATTGTCATCGGAATGGCGCACGCCTACGCCCTCTACGTCGTCGTGAACCTGTCCCTGTACTGGATCAACCACCCGCCTCCGTCGACCGCGGACGTGATACCGGCGGTGATTTACTCCCTGGTGGCCGTGAGCGTGTCGGCGGGCTCGGCGGTGCTGCTGAGCCTGCACCGGAAGGAGCTAGTGTCCTGTCCCACATAATTCTTTGCCAAGCTGCGCAGGATTTCTTGTTGTCGGCAAGGCGCGATGACGTGTAGGGGCGACCGGCGGTCGCCCCCGTGGCGTGCACCACGCGAGGAAGAGCAACGCGGCCGACGACAAGAAAGACCAGCAGATTGGTGAAGAATTATGTGGGACAGGACACTAGTCTGAAGTTCCAGCGATATTTGTCGTTCATTTTGAGTTAAGTGTCGAGTATGCAAGAGGAAAGGGGTGTTTGGGAGCGTAAATGTGTTCCCATGTAAATGCTAAATAACACTTGTTATTAGCCGCATGATATGCTAGGGTAGTTGCCATGTACGTGGAAATCGTCCCCAACCGCAACTCCCCTCCCGCCATCCTGCTGCGCGAAGGCTGGCGCGAAGGCAAGCGCGTCCGCAAGCGCACCATCGCCAACCTCTCCGACTGGCCGCAAGCCAAGATCGATACTCTCCGCCGACTCCTCAAGGACGAACCCCTGCTCAGCCCCACCGACGCCTTCGACATCATCCGCTCCAAGCCCCACGGCCATGTCGCCGCCGTGCTCGGCACCTTGCGCAAGCTGGGGCTCGACCGCATGCTCTCGGCTCGTCCCTGTCCGGAACGCGAACGAGTCGTGGCGCTGATTGCGGCCCGTGTCCTGGGGCCGGTGTCGAAGCTGGCCACGGCCCGAGCTCTGGCCGAGGCCACCGCGCGGGACTCGCTGGCGGAGACCCTGGGACTGGGGGAGACCTCAGAGGATCAACTGTACGCGGCCATGGACTGGCTGTTGGAGCGGCAGGAGGAGGTGGAGAAGCACCTGGCCCAAAGACACCTTGGAGACGGTGCCCTGGTGCTCTACGACCTCACCTCGGTGTATCTGGAGGGGCGCTGCTGCCCGCTGGCCCGGCACGGCCATTCCCGCGACGGCAAGCGCGGCAAGCTTCAGATCGAGTTCGGGCTGTTGTGCGACCGCGAGGGCCGTCCGGTGGCGGTGGAAGTCTTTGAAGGCAACACCGCCGACCCCAGGACCCTGGGGCCTCAGGTGGACAAGCTGCGGCGGCGTTTCGGACTCTCGAAGGTCGTGCTGGTGGGCGACCGCGGTATGCTCACCGAAGCGCGTATCCGTGAAGAGGTGGCCCCTGCGGGGCTTGACTGGATCAGCGCCCTGCGTTCCTCGGCCATTCGCCAACTGGTGGAATCAGGGGCGGTGCAGATGTCCTTGTTCGATCAGACCGATCTGGTGGAGATCCGCTCCGATGCCTATCCGGGCGAGCGCCTGATGGTGTGTCGCAACCCCTTGCTGGCAACCGAACGGGCGCGCAAGCGCGAAGAGTTGCTGCGCGCCACCGAGCGGCTGCTCGACCCCATCGTGGCCGCCACCGAACGTGAGAAGCGGCCACTCACCGGCCGCGAGCACATCGCCCTGCGGGTAGGCCGGGTCATGGGCAAGTACAAGATGGCCAAACACTTCCACCTCGACATCACCGACCACTCCTTCCGCTACACCCGCAACCCTGACTCCATCGCACGCGAGGCCGCCCTCGACGGCCTCTATATCGTACGCACCAGCCTGCCCCCCAGTGATCTCGATGCCCCAGCCACCGTCACCGCTTACAAAAGCCTGAGCCGGGTCGAGCGCGCCTTCCGTTGCCTCAAAACCGTCGACCTCAAGGTGCGCCCCGTTCATCACCATGTCCCCCACAGGGTCCGCGCCCACGTCTTGTTGTGCATGCTCGCCTACTACGTCGAATGGCACATGCGTCGATGCCTCGCCCCCTTGCTCTTCGACGACCATGACCCCGCTTCTGCCCAACGCTCCTCCAGCGTCGCCCCGGCAACAACCTCTCCCGCCGCTCAAAAAAAGGCTCGCACCAAGCGCACCGACGACGGCTCCCCCGTCCACAGCTTCCGCACCCTGCTCGACGACCTCGCCACCATCGCCAAAAACCGCCTCTCCCCTCGCTTGCCTGCCGCTCAGACCTTCAACCTCATCACCCGTCCCACCCCGCTGCAAGGCAAAGCCTTCGATCTCCTCGGTATCCCCCTCGAACGTTCCCAGTAGCTGCTCCACACTCTCTTCGTTCCCCCCGATGTTTCAATGACTTAGCTCGCCCTCGTTCTCAAACTTCAGACTAGTGTGGTGTCTCACAAATACGCTTACGAATCTGCGGGTCCTTTTGGCCGTCGGCTGCGTTGCTCTTCCTCGCGTGGTGCACGCCACTGAGGGGCGACCGCAGGTCGCCCCTACAAGTCATCGCGCCTTGCCGACAACCAAAATGCCCTCGCATCTTCATAACCGTATTTGTGAGACACCACACTAGGATAGGAAGAATCCCCCGTTTGATTTATTCTCTTTTCGAGGAGGGCCTCCTTGCCGACCATCACCGCATCCGACGGTACCCGTCTCTACTATGAAGAAACCGGCCGTGGCGTCCCCATCGTATTCGTACACGAGTTCGCGGGCGACCATCGAAGCTTCGAGCCCCAGATGCGGTTCTTCTCTCGCTCCCACCGCTGCATCGCCTTCGACGCCCGCGGCTACCTGCCGTCCGACGTTCCCGAGGCGCCCGAGGCGTACGGTCAAGACACGGCCCGGGACGACGTCGTGGCCGTGCTCGACGGTCTGGGTTTGGAGAAGGCGCACATCGTGGGCCATTCCATGGGCGCCTACACCGCGCTTCACGTGGCCATCCACCACCCCGGGCGGTGCCTGTCCGTGGCCGCCATCGGCTGCGGCTGGGGCTCGAACCCGGACGAACGCGAGGAGCGGGCGGCCATGTGCGCGGACATCGCCCGGATGTTTCGGGAGGAGCCCATGGACGAGGCCGCGGCCAAGTACGCCCGCTACCCCATGCGCAAGGCTTTCGAGGCCAAGGACCCGCGCGGCTTCGCCGAGTTCGAGAAGACCCTCGCGGACCATTCCGCCACAGGCCTTGCCCTCACCATGTCGCAAGTCCAGGGTCAGCGCCCTACCCTGTGGGACATGGAGGAGGCGTTGGCGCGGCTCGAGGTCCCGCTATTGGTCATTGTCGGCGACGAGGACGACCCGTGTCTCGACGGCAGTGTCTTCCTCAAGCGAACCGCGCGGATGGCAGCGCTGGTGGTGGTCCCGCGTTCGGGACATACGCTGACGTTGGAAGAGCCGGCGGCCGTCAACGCGGCGCTGACGGAACTTTTCCGCGCCGTTGCCGAGGGCGCGTGGATGGCCCACCGGAGGGAGCCGTGAGCAGTGCGGCAACAGCTACAGGGGCCGTAAGGGTGTCCACGGCCCATGGGGTGGCCGAGTTGAGGTTGTGCAGCGGCGACAGCCGCAACGCCCTTTCTTCCGCCATGTGGAACGAGTTGCGTCGCTTCGCCAAGGGTGTCGCGCAGGATCGCGCGGTGCGGGTGGTCCTGCTCGCCGGCGACGAGACGGTGTTCTCATCCGGCGCCGACATCCGGGAATTCCCGGCTCTTCGCGCGCCCGGCGCCACCCGGGCCTATGACGACCTGGTGGAGAGCGCCCTCCGCGCGCTGGAGGCGGTGCCGCAACCGACCCTGGCATGCATCGCCGGCCCGTGCGTCGGAGCCGGCGCGTCGCTCGCCTGTAGCTGTGATCTCCGGATCGCGGCGGACGATGCCTACTTCATGGTGCCGGCGGCGCGTCTGGGGCTCGGTTACGACCCCCGCGGCATTGCCCGCTTCGTGAGAGTGTTCGGGGACTCGGCGGTTCGCGGACTGATCCTGGGCGGGCAGCGTTGCGATGCGCCCGCCGCCCATGCCTGCGGTGCGGTGCACCGTTTGGTCAAGCCGGGAACCGTCTTGGAGGAAGGCCGGCGCGCCGCCCGAAACATTGCCGGGAGCGCGCCCCTGACCCTGGCCGCGGCCAAGGCCGCGCTGGCCGCTTTGGCGCAGGGGGACGGTGGCGCTGAAGCGCTCCGCCGGCTCGCTCTCGAGGCGGACGCCAGCGCCGACTATGCCGAGGGCCTGTCCGCGTTTCAGGAAAAGCGCAAGCCCGTGTTCCGGGGCCGCTGACCCGTGACCGCGATGATCCGATCGGGGGATACGGCATTCGCCCTTCGAGTGGGCTGGACTCGGGACGGACGGGCTGCTCAGGCGGTTCGGGCCTATCCGGCCTCTGCCTTCTGGGGAAGTCTCAAAAGAATCGTCTTGATGTCGTTGTGGATGGTCTTAAGCTCGCCGTCAATGCGGTCGAACTTGGCGTCAATGCGGTCGAACTTGGCGTCAATGCCTTCAAGCCTGCCGTCAATGCGGTCGAACTTGGCGTCAATGCCTTCGAACCTCGCGTCAATCCTTTCAAACCGGGTGTTCATCCCGCGCTCGAGGCGATCAAACCTCGCGCTTGTGTCCTTTGCACTGGCATCGATCTTGCGGTCGATCTGTCTAAGCAGAATCTGGTTCCCGTCAATCCGCCCTTCCAGCCGTCTGATCTCGGGCGTAACCTGGGCATTGATGGCCCACAAACCCAATGCGCCGAGGGCCGCAACCACGGTAACCAAGGCCGTCACCACGCTGGCATACTCTTTCAATACTTCCATGACTCTTCCCTTCATTCGAGTGGATTGTATTCTTCCTAGATCGGCCGGTCAAATATTTTCTTTAGCGAGTCGACCATGACAAGCGGCAACCTCATGCACGCCCTGTACGGCCACCGTACGAGCCGCGACCCGGCCTTCATCATTCCGGGTGGCCCGTCCTTCTCTACCGGCGACGTATTGACGGCCATCGACAACGCCGCCGGCGCCCTGACGGCCTGCGGCGTCAAACCGGGCGACCGGGTCTCGGTCCGGGTCGGGAAATGCGTCGAGGCCGTGTTCCTGGCCCATGCCTGCTTCAAGGCGGGTGCCATCCTTCACCCCATGAACACGGCCTACACGCCGCGGGAGGTGGAGGCGCTCCTGGCGGATGCACGACCCAGCCTGTTGGTCTGTGATCCCGGCGAGATGGAAACCTTCGCCGCCGCGGCCGCACGGCACGGTTTCCGGTTGGAGGGGCTCCGCGGCGACCGGGGTTCCTTTGCCGAGCTGACCCGGGCCTCGGAGCCCGGGCCGGATACCGTGGAGCTGCCGGACGACGCGCCGGCGGCTCTGCTCTATACCTCCGGCACCACCGGCCGGCCCAAAGGAGCGTTGATCACCCACGGCAACCTGGCCGCCAGCGCCAAGGCGCTGGTGGAAGTGTGGCGATTGGGTCGCGCGGACGTCCTGTTGCACGCGCTACCCGCCTACCACGCCCACGGGCTCTTGACCGCCATCAACGTCATGCTGAAGGCCGGCGGCGCCATCTGCTTTCTCCCCGGCTTCGAGGCGGAAGGCGTGCTGCGGGAGCTGCCTCGATGCAGCGTCATGATGGGGGTGCCGACGCACTACGCGCGGCTGCTGAAGGAGCCCGGCCTGGCGGCGGCCGTCACCGGCGCGTTCCGGCTGGCCATCTCCGGCTCCGCGCCGCTGCCGCCGGACATCGCGGACCGGTTCCGGCGGGTCACGGGCATGGAAATCATCGAGCGCTACGGCTCCACCGAGGCCGCCATCATCACCGCGGTTCCACCGGGGACCACCGGCCGGCGCGGCTGGGTGGGCTGGCCGCTCCCGGGCGTGCGCGTACGCGTGGCCAACGACGACGGACGCTTCGAAGCAGCCGCCACCGGCGTGTTGGAGACCCGTGGGCACAACGTCTTCGCCGGCTACTGGAGCCGTCCCGACGAGCAGGCGTTCACCGAGGACGGCTGGTTCGTGACCGGCGACGTGGCGGAGATCGACGGCCAAGGGTGTATTCGCATCCTGGGACGGGAGACCGACGTGGTCATCTCCGGCGGCCTGAATGTCTATCCCAAGGAAATCGAGGACGCCCTGGACCGGTCCGACGGCGTGGCCGGTTCCGCTGTTTTCGGGGTGCCGCACCCGGATTTCGGGGAAGCGGTCGCCGCCGTGGTGGAGACGGCGGGCCCGGAATCGTTCGACGAAAGCGCGTGCATCGGCTATCTCAAGACGGAGTTGGCGTCGTACAAGGTGCCGAAACGGATCATCCCCGTGGAGTCCATCCCGCGGAACGAGCTCGGCAAGGTGGCCAAGGCCGCGTTGCGGGAGGAGTATGGCGACCTGTTCAGCGCCGTGGAGAACCCGCCCGATACGGGCGACTAGTGTGGTGTCTCACAAATACGGTTATGAAGATGCGAGGGCATTTTGGTTGTCGGCAAGGCGCGATGACGTGTAGGGGCGACCGGCGGTCGCCCCCGTGGGGGGCACCACGCGAGGAAGACCCCGGGTCAAGCCCGTGGTGACGTACGCAGCCGACGGCCAAAAGGACCCGCAGATTCGTAACCGTATTTGTAGGACACCACACTAGAATTGACGGGAGAAGGCCATATGGACTTGGAGCTTCAGGGAAAGACCGCTGTGGTAACCGGCGGCAGCGAGGGCATCGGCAAGGCCATCGTGGAAGCACTGGCGCGCGAGGGCGTGGACGTGGCCATGTGCGCGCGGCGGGCCGGGCCCCTGGAGGAGGCCGCGGCGGCGGTGGCGAGCGCCACCGGCCGCAAGATCGTTCCCATCACCGCGGACCTGACCCGGGATGAGGACGCCCGGCGTTTCATCCACGCCGCGGCCGAGGCGCTGGGGCGCATCGACATCCTGGTGAACAACGCGGGCTCGGCGCCGGGCGGCGTCATCGAGAACCTCACGGAGGAGGATTGGGCCGGGGCGCTGGAGCTCAAGTTCATGGGATACGTCCGCTGCATACGCTACGCGCTCCCCATCATGCGCGAGCAGGGCGGCGGGCGCGTCGTGAACCTCATCGGCAACGACGGCGTCAAGACGTCCTACTGGGAGATCGCCCCGGGCGCGGCCAACGCCGCCGGACAGAACCTGACCAAGTCGCTGGCCGGCCAGTACGGCAAGTACGGCATCAGTTTCGCCGCGGTGAATCCGGGCCCGGTTCGCACCGAACGCTGGACCGGTCTGGTGGAGGCCATGTCCCGGGACATGCACCTGACCTATGACGAGGCCGACCAGTTGGCGCCTCGCTCGATCCCCTTGGGGCGCATTGCCGAAACCGCCGAGGTGGCGAATCTCGTAGTCATGCTGGCTTCGCCGCTCATGCACTTCGTCAACGGCACCATGATCGAAATCGACGGCGGCCAGGAAAAGGCCCTGATGGATCGTTCCCGTGACGGCCGTTGACGTACACGCCCATTTCGTGCCCCCGGCGGTACTGGAAACGTTGGCCGCCAGAGGCGCGGAACTCGGCATCGCGCTGGTGGCGAAGACCGGCGGGGCGCAGTGCTGCCGGTTCGATGACGGCCTGGAGGTGCGCCCCTTCCTTCCCGGCCTCCTGGACCTCGACGCGCGGCTCGCGGAGATGGACGGGCAACGGGTCCAACGGCAGATCCTCTCGGTGTGGACCGACATCTTCGGCTACGGCCTGGACAAGGCCAAGTGCGACACTTGGCACCGGATCCTGAACGACAACATCGCCGAGTTGTGCGCGGCCCGTCCGGAGCGGTTTTCCTGGATGGCTTCCGCGCCGCTGATCGACGCCGCGGCGGCGGCGCGCGAGCTGGAGCGGTGCGTCGGAGACGGCGCCGTGGGCGTCATCGTGACCGCCAATGTCTACGGCCGGAACCTGGGCGAAGTACCGCTGGACGAGTTCTGGAGCGCCTGCGAGACCCTGGACGTGCCGGTCTTCGTCCACCCTTCCCTGCCCCAGCCGTTACCCCGGGCCGAGAAGTTCAGCCTCAACCAGACCTGCGCCTATACCATGGACACCACCCTTGCGGTGGGCTCGATGATCATGAGCGGCACCCTCGACCGCTTTCCGAAACTCCGGCTGCTGCTGTCCCACGGGGGCGGGAACCTGCCCTACCTCATCGGCCGTTTCGACCGCATGCACGAGGCCGCGGACCGGAACGTCACCGGCGACAAGGCCGTGCACCCACCCAGCGCCTACCTGAGCCGGTTTCTCTACGACAGCATCCTGCACAGCCGCGAGGCCCTGCTGTTTCTCCGGGACCTCGTAGGCGCCGAGCGCATCCTGCTCGGTGGCGACGCGCCGTTTCCGCCCGGCGACCCCGACCCTCTGGCGAGCCTCGAGAAAGCCGGCCTCGACCCGGACGCCATCGACCTCATCGCCGTGACCAACCCCCGAAGAGAATACCGCCTGGGCTAGTGTGGTGTCTCACAAATACGGTTATAAATCTGCGGGTCCTTTTGGCCGTCGGCTGCGTTGCTCTTCCTCGCGTGGTGTTGGCCACTGGGGCGGGTTTGAAACCCGCCCCTACAAGTCATCGCGCCTTGCCGACAACCAAAATGCCCTCGCAGCTTCATAAGCGTATTTGTGAGACACCACACTAGTGTCCTGTCCCTCGAATACGTGTGTTAAGCTGCGCAGGATTTCTTGTTGTCGACAAGGCGCGACGACTTGTAGGGGCGACCTGCGGTCGCCCCAGGGCGGGCACCACGCCAGCAGGAGCAACGCAGCCGACGGCAAGAAATCCTGCGCAGCTTAGCACACGTATTCGAGGGACAGGACACTAACATGGACCAGCAACGCTTCAACCTCGAATTGATGGACTTCCTGGCCGCGTCGCCCACGCCGTTTCACGCGGTTCACGAGATGGCGGGGCGGCTGGCGGACGCAGGTTTCGAGCGCCGCCCCGAGGCGGAGGCGTGGCGTTTGGACCCCGGAGGGCGTTACTTCACCACCCGCAACGACTCCTCCATCATCGCCTGGACCGTACCCGCCCGGGTTCCCCTTCCCGAGAGCGGGCTTCGCATGATGGGCGCGCATACGGACTCACCCTGTCTCAAGGTCAAGCCGCAACCCGAGTCTCACAAGAACGGCTACCTCCAGCTAGGCGTGGAGGTGTACGGCGGGGCGCTGCTGAACCCCTGGTTCGACCGGGACCTGTCCATGGCGGGACGGGTGAGCTATCTCGATCGCAACGGCGTCATCGCCCACGGCCTCGTCGACTTCGAGCAGCCGGTGGCCGTGATTCCCAGTCTGGCAATCCACCTGGACCGGACGGCCAACGAGAGCCGCTCGGTCAACGCCCAGACCTATCTTCCGCCCGTGCTGGGCCGGCGGGGCGGGGACTTCGACCTCAAGACCCTGCTGCGGCAGCGGCTCGAGGGGGACGTCGGCGCGGAGGTCGGCCAAGTATTGGACCACGAACTGCTTCTCTACGACACCCAGCGGCCGGCTTTCGTGGGGTTGACGCAGGAGTTCATCGCATCGGCGCGGCTGGACAACCTGCTGAGCTGCTTTACGGGCCTGCGGGCATTGCTGGATTCAGGCGGCGACGCAGGCGCGTTGCTGGTCTGCAACGATCACGAGGAGGTGGGAAGCACGACGGCCTCCGGGGCTCGTGGGCCCATGCTGACCCAGATGCTGGAACGCCTGCTGCCGGTGCCGGAGGACCGCAACCGGACCCTGTCCCGCTCCATGCTGATATCCGTGGACAACGCCCACGGCGTCCACCCCAACTTCACCGACCGGCACGACGACAACCACGGTCCGCTGCTGAACGGTGGACCCGTCATCAAGTTCAACGCCAATCAGCGCTATGCCACCAGCAGCGAGACCGCCGCGGCCTTCCGACGGCTGGCCGCCGATGTGGGAGTCCCGGTCCAGACCTTCGTGGTGCGCAGTGACATGGCCTGCGGCAGCACTATCGGACCCCTGGCCGCGGCCGAGACGGGCGTTCGGACCGTGGACGTGGGCGTTCCCCAGTGGGCGATGCACTCCGTCCGGGAGTTGGCGGGCACGGCCGACGCGTTCAACCTGGGCCGCGTCCTGCGGCGCTTCTTCGACACGGCCGAGCTTTGATTCGCGGCGAGGTGACTCCGTCGAGCACTTCGCATGGCAGCGACGGCGTCCTCATCGAGACACGTCTGACACGTCTCTTTGTCCGCTGTCTTCACAACGGCTCAAAAAAATAACTCTTGCCCGCGAGTGGGCTGCCGCTGCGGGGATACCTGTCCTGTGCCGCGCAGTCTCTCTCCCAGGGCCGCGAGCTGTTTGAGGCAGGATATTGCGTTTCGGTTGCTGTGTCCGGCCTGTGTCAAAACGGCATACAAGGCGATGGGCAACCGCAACCAATCGGCCCTGATTTTGACAAGCTGCCCAGACTCCAGATACCTGTTCACAAAGCCATTCCAGCCGAGGGCCATGCCCTCGCCTCTTGCCGCAGCCTCCAACAAATACTCATAGTTCTCAAATGGCTCCACCGGTGCGTTCGGGGCGTCGCAGTCATGGGCGCGGAACCAGGTGGCCCATGTGGCCCAGGTTTGGTCGCGTTGCGCAACGTCCAACCGGGGGACACCGGACCATTGTCGGGGTTGTTTGGCAAGCACTCGCTCGAAACGCTCCACGAAGGCGGGCGAGGCGACCGGAACGATCTCTTCGTTGAGTAGTTTCGCCGCGCTCGGGTCCGGTGGCGCGGCCGAATATTCAAAGATGATGTCAACCCCCGCCGGCAGCAGCAAATGAAGCACGTCATAGTCGCTGTTCAATACCCGCACATTGGCACCCTCTTCCATAGAGTGCTTGATCTCGGAAAAGATCGGCAACAGCAGGAAATGAGAAATCTCCTGGGTGCAGGCGATGGTCACGCTACGAGTTTGCGTGCGCAGCCCGTGACCAGCGCCATGCAGCCTTTCCAGTGCCGATTTGACCGCGACATAGTAGTCCTGGCCGTTCGATGTCAATACAACTCCACGGCCTTGACGCTGGAACAGCTTCTGGCCCAACACCGTTTCCAGATTGTGGATGTGACGGCTGATCGCCGATTGAGAAGTGTTCAACTCTTCGGAAGCACGTATCACGCCGCCGAGCCGGGCCGTTGCCTCGAATGCGATCAATGAACTGGTGGAGGGAACTTTGAATCTGGAGCTACTCATACCAGCCATGATATCAGTTCCACCGGCCCCAAGCCAGCCCCGACTCACGCCGAATCGATGAAACAGGCGAGCGGCAACCCGTAGGAGCCGGCGGCGTTCCCTCAGCCCACGGTGGCGCCGCTGCTGATACTCTTGAGACCCTCCGAAGGGTCCGTGATCACGTCGACAACGGTCGGTCTCCCCTTTCGCAATGCTTCCTTGACGGCGTCCTTGATTTCGGCGGGATTCTCGACGCGGATGCCCTCGGCGCCGAAGCCGCGGGCAATCATGGCGAAGTCCGTTTCGTTGAACGCGGCGGGTGAATCACCCCCCAGGTCTCCGGTGGCGATCATGCTGAGCGCCGAGTTGTTCATCACCACGAAGACCACGGGCAGGCCGTATTGAACCGCGGTGGCAATCACGTGAACCGACATGGAGAAGCCGCCGTCGCCGCTCACGCTCACCACCGGCCGGTCCGGGTACACGAGCTTGGCTCCCACCGCGGCCGGAGCGCCCCAACCCATGCCCGCCAAACCCCCGGGAACGAACAACGTACCCGGCGCTTTCGTCTGATAGTAGTGCGCCATCCAGACCCGGTTGCTGCCTGCGTCCAGGGTAACGATTGTATCCGGGTCCAGCGCTTCGTTGAGATCCTTCACCAGCCGCTGGGGCATGATGGGCACGGCGCCGGAGTACAGAGCGGGGCTCTCGAAGAACGTTTCGGCCCGCTTCCGCTCCTCGAGCCGGGCCGGCATGGCCTGCCGGTCCTTTTTCCGAAGACCCTCCCCGCCCATCTGGAGTAGCTGCTTCAACACGGCTTTTGCGTCGCCGATGAGGGACACCTCCACCGGATAGGACCAGCCGGCGTTTCGGGGCTCGATGTCGATCTGGATCAGCTTTTGTCTCTCGCTGTCGATAAGCAGCTCATTGTTGGTATCGTTGGGGGCCAGCCGGGACCCCACCACGAGAATCGTGTCGGCTTCCTGTATCACGCTGTTGGCCACCGGCTGTCCGTAACGTCCCATCATGCCCAGGGCCAGCGGGTGGTCTTCGCGGAACGCGCTCTTGCCGTTGTACGTGGTGGCTACCGGGCTCCCCAGCAGCTCGGCCATGGCCGTCAGCTCATCATACGCTTTGGCCGTGTGGACGCCGTTGCCGGCAATGATCACGGGACGCTGCGCTGCCTGCAACAGCTCCATGGCCGAGACCAGGGCCGCCATTGCCGGCAGGGTCGGAGACGCGTGGAGCCAGTGTTTCGTCGGATGCACTCTCGGCGGCTTGTCCGGATCCAGCTCGCCGGCGATGGCCGCCTGGCGCATGACCACCGCGGTGGGTCCCTGCCGCCCGGTGGTGGCGTGCTTGATGGCCATCTGAACGCCCAACACGGCTTCCTTGGGGGTCGCCGCCAGGACGGAGAACTTGGTGATGCCGGCAAGCAGGTTCCTCAGGTCAAAAGCCCCGTAGTGGCCCCAGCCGCTGGCGTTTCTCGGATTCGAAGAGAAATCGCCGCCCTCCGTGGTGTCCGCCAGCACCACCATGGGGGAGCCGGCCAGGTAGGCCTCCAGGGTGCCGAACACGGCGTTGGCGCCGATGAACGCCCCCTGGCCCAGGACCACTCCCGGCTTGCCCGTGAGACGGCCATACATGTCAGCCATGATGGAGGCCGCCTGCTCGTGCCGGACCAGGATCGGCCGCACCCGGTCCGCGTAGTGGGACAGCGAATCGAAGATGCGCATGGCGCTGCCCCCGGGGATGCCAAAGACAAAATCGATCTCCGCCTCCGCAAGGACCTCACAAATCTTCCGGTGCGCCGTGATCATCAGTTTCTCCTGTTACGAGTGTTGCGTTCCACAAATGCGTTGACGAATATGCTGGTCCTTCTCGCCGTCGGCTGCGTACGTCACCCCGGGCTTGGCCCGGGGTCCTCCTCGCGTATTATAGGCCACTGGGGGGCGACCGCCGGTCGCCCCTACAGGTCGTCGCGCCTTGCCGACGGCAAGAATTCCTGCGCATCTTCGTCAACGTATTTGTGGAACGCGAAGGTGGAAGTGTGGTGTCTCACAAATACGGTTATGAATCTGCGAGGGCATTTTGGTTGTCGGCAAGGCGCGATGACTTGTAGGGGCGACCGGCGGTCGCCCCCCATGGCGTGTACCACGCGAGGAAGAGCAACGCAGCCGACGGCCAAAAGGACCCGCAGATTCGTAAGCGTATTTGTGAGACACCACACCAGATAACCGTGGATGCCTTGGGAATGGCCGGGTCTCACCAAGGGAAACATCCTTGGCACCCTTGTTAGCTAGTGTTTGCCAGAAAACAGGTATCTATATGAAATCAAAGAATAAATGGCGATTCAAGATTGCGAAGAAAGTCGATATCCGGTAATTTATGCAGGAATTTGATGGTTAATCCACCCATAGTAGGCAATCTTCGGAGGATGGAGGAACAATGAGACAGACACGGAAAACGCAGTTGGCACTTGGTGAGGCACGGATCGAGGAGATCAAGCTGGATGATAAATCCCGCGATGACATTCCAGCGGTTCTGCTTGGTCTCCAGCATCTGTATTCGCACGAGGAGACTCGGGAGAAGCTTTTTTCGCTGTTGGAGGAGCACATTTTGCCGGGCACGAATCGCAAGGTGGGACGTCCGGGGATGGAGTTGTGGCGGATCCTGGTGATGGGCGTCCTCAAACAGGGTCTTGGTTGTGACTTTGACCGTGTTCATGAGCTTGTGAATCAACATCGAACGGTGCGGGAGTTCCTGGGTCACGGTGCGTTCTCGCAAGGCGACACCTACGAGTTGCAGACGATCATCGACAATGTGTATCTGTTGACCCCCGAGCTTCTGTCAGAGATTGGGCGGTTGGTTGTGGAGAGCGGCCACGCGGTCGCAAGAAAAAAGCCTGGCGAGCGGTTGCGGGGGCGCTGTGATTCGTTTGTGGTCGAGACTGACGTGCACTACCCGACCGATGTCAACCTGCTGTGGGAGGCGATGCGGTGCTTGCTCGGGGAGTTGGGCGGTGCGGCGAGGAAGCACAACATCGGAGGCTGGCGCCAGTGGGGACATCTCACGCAAGAGGTGAAGAAGTGTTTCAACCAGGTCCGCTCGACGCGACGCGCGAAGAGTCGGCCGGACCGAGTCGAAGCCTATCTCGAACGTTGCTGGCACTTGGTCGGCCGAGCCGAGGAGAGTTGCAAGGAGCTGGAGCAGGCAGGTGTTGCGCAATCGAGCATACTCCAGTGTCTGATTGCCCATGCGCGTCGGCAAATGGACCAAATCGAGCGGCGTCTTCTCAAAGGCGAGACCATCGCGCACGATGAGAAAGTGTTTTCGATTTTCGAGGAACACACCCGCTGGATCTCGAAGGGCAAGGCTGGCCGTGCGGTGGAACTCGGAGTTCCGGTGTGCGTGGTTGAGGACCAATTCCAGTTCATCCTTCACCACAAGATTCTGTGGGAAGGGAGCGATACCGATATTGCGGTGTCGATCATCAAGGAGACGCAGGCCCTGCATCCCGACCTACGGGTGTGCAGCTTCGACCGTGGGTTCCACAGCCCCGGCAACCGGGCGCAACTCGACGCCATGCTCGACCTCAATGCGCTGCCGCGCAAGGGTCGGCTTTCTGTGGCCGAGCGCGAGCGCGAGGAAGCGCAAGCATTTGCCGAGGCCAGGCGCCAGCACCCGGCGGTCGAGTCGGCAATCAACAACCTTGAGCATCGCGGTCTCGATCGGGTTCGCTCCCACGGCGCCGATGGGTTTGCACACACCGTTGCCTTGTCGATACTGGCCGCCAACCTGCACCGCATCGGCCTGCTTGTGCGACGGCGCATGCGTGACGCCGAACGTCGTCGAAGACGCCGCGCTGCCTGAGCCCGGCCAGCTCCTGCGAATTTCGCCCCCCGGCCCGCCACACGGAGACGGGTACGGCCTCCTGTGTCCGGAAGTCGGCATTGCGGACCGGTTCGACGACGAGCACCCTTCAGTGGTGTCCGTGCCGCCCGTTCCGTGGCTGAAACCTCGCCGAAACTGTCGCGGTTCGTCGCAGTTCCCGTGCACAAGTGGGGGTTTTCTGGCAGACACTAGTTAGTCAATGCACACGTTCACAGGAGTCGGACGAAGAGCTCGTTGGCCAGCAGCAATCCTCGTGGAGTAAAGCGAAGGCGTTGGGTTTCTTGGGCCAGCAGCCCCTGTGAGAGCCAGTCCGCGACTTCGGGGAAAGCGTTGTCGGGTTTCGTTCCGAAACGCCGTTGAAACGCTGGTACCGAGACGCCGCCGATCATCCGGAGCCCAGTGAACAGGTGCTCCCCCATGGCTTGGCGTAGCTCCGGACGTTCGCGCTCGGTGACGGCGTCGCCGGTCTCGCTGGCTCGGCGCATGTACCCGCTTGGCAACCGTTCGTTCTGCCACCGCTCTCCCAACGGGTCTTCCGGCCCTCGGTAGTGGCTGTGGGCGCCGGCCCCGACGCCCAGGTAGTCCCCACCCTCCCAGTAGTTGACGTTGTGCCGCGATTCCAGGCCCGGTCGGGCGTAGTTGGAAATCTCGTACCGCTCCAGGCCGACCTGTGCCAACGTGCCCTGGACACGGTCGGCCATCTCGATCTCCACCTCTTCGTCCAGGGGGTGCAGCAGGCCCTGGCGGTACCGGGCGTGGAAGGGCGTGCCTTCCTCGATGGTGAGGTTGTAGGCGGACAGGTGCGGCGGCTCGTACGCCAACGCCTGTGAGAAGTCCCGGCTGACGCCATCCACGGTCTGGCCGGGAATCCCGTAGATCAGGTCGAGGCTGAAGTTGTCGAAACCCGCCTCCCGGATGCTGCTCAGGGCTTGTCGCGTCTCGTCGGCGCTGTGGACCCGTCCCAGAAACCGCAGCAGGTCGGCGTCGAAGGTCTGCGCTCCGACGCTGATGCGGTTGACGCCGCAACGGCGATAGTCCCGGAAGCGGCCGGCATCCACCGCGCCTGGGTTCGCTTCCAGCGTAATCTCCATCCCCTCATCGAAGTGGAACAGCCTGGCGGCTTCGTCGAGTATCGCGCCGATGCTGGTTCCCTGGAAGGTCGAAGGGGTGCCCCCGCCGAAAAAGATCGTTTTGACGGAACGGTTGGCCCAAGCCTCCGACTCGGAATAGTGGCGCAACTCCCGCAGTAGCGCCTGTGTGTATTCCTCTTCGGGGATGCGGGCGGCGACGTGGGAATTGAAGTCGCAGTAAGGGCACTTGCTGACGCAATAGGGGATATGGACGTAGAGGGAGAACGGTTCGGGCATGCTAGTCGCCTATGGCGTTATGGCGCCGATTCGGACACCGTAAGTCGGGCGGAGCCAACGGTACTTCCTCTTTCTGTCCCACAATCACCTCCAGCGACCATCCAAGCCGCCCTAACCGTCATCCAAGTGCAGCCACAGACCCAAACGGCGCGGCTCGTCCTGCCCGTCAATAACGCGCTACCACAAGCACGCTTGCATCCCCAGATGTGCTTCCTATTATGACCTCTGGAAGCCGCGCAACGGGTCCGGAACCGTTCCATCACAAGTGCGGCGAGCACTGCCGCTCAGGCGCGGCTCGGGCTAACCGTATGAACTCTTACGGTTATCAGGCCCGAGCCGCTGGGGTCGAGGCCCGACCGCTCGCTCCGCTTGTCTATATAACTTGACGAGGTGGGTCTTCGGGAGGGTTACATCCGCACCGACGGTCTTCCCCAAAAGTGTGCAGTTTTCTGTTGCCATTGACACACTAGAGCGTTATCCCATCTAGTGTGGTGTCTCACAAATACGCTTACGAATCTGCGGGTCCTTTTGGCCGTCGGCTGCGTTGCTCTTCCTCGCGTGGTAACGGCCACACGGGCGGGTTTGAAACCCGCCCCTACAAGTCATCGCGCCTTGCCGACGACCAAAATGCCCTCGCATCTTCATAACCGTATTTGTGAGACACCACACTAGTTGAATCGAAAGGGGACTCCCAAGGATTGGGATTCGTGATTCACGCTGTCCGCCGGGGAGGAGCCGGCAAACATGTCGAGCGCACTTTCCCTTGATCTTCGGGTACTGGTTTTGGCGGCGGTTGCCGCGGGTTATCGGGCCGCACATCGCCCTGCGATGGAGGCCGTAGGTACGGAATCCGCCGCCTGAGAGAGTTCAAGAACTCCCCGACGCGGGGGACTGTACGAGTATACTACCGGCAGTATCGCGCTGAAACGCCACGGAACCGAAATGCTCGAACGCCTGGAGCTGGAAAACGTCGGTCCGGCGCCGGATATGGTGCTGGATCTGCAACGCCGGTTGAATCTCATCACCGGCGACAACGGGCTCGGCAAGAGCTTCCTGCTCGATGCCGCGTGGTGGGCGCTGACGCGGAGGTGGCCTCGTGATCTGAATCCACGCCTGACCTCCGGCTACGCGGCGCGTCCGAGGGATATTGCGAGACCGGCGAAGCTGCGATTCGCGCTAACAACCGATGCCGGAAACAGCAAGAGCTTCGAGAGCAGATACTCTGCCCAGGACGAGAGCTGGACCGGCCAACCTGGAAGACCGTGGAGCCCCGGACTGGTCATCCATGCACACGCCGACGGCGGCTTCTCGGTCTGGGATCCGGCCCGGAACTACTGGAAGAAGAAGGGGAATATCGACGTTCAGGATCGGCTTCCAGGGTACGTTTTCTCGCCGGAAGAGGTCTGGACCGGGCTGGTCGTCCCGATCCAGGGCAAGGCGACCAAGGTCTGTAAGGGACTCCTCGACGATTGGTCGAGCTGGATCCGGGAGAATGGGGAGAACGCACGCCGCATGGCCGAGGTCGTCGGTACGCTGACGGTCCCAGGCGAGCCTTGCGAAGTCGGTCCGATCCTGCGGCTTTCCGTCGATGACGCGCAGGATATCCCATCGATTAAGACCGCATATTCCAACGCCGTTCCGATCGTGCACGCATCATCGGCGGTCCGCAGGATTACCGGCCTGGCCTACATGCTCGTCTGGTCCTGGAGTGAGCACGTGCGTGCCGCAACACAGCTCGGCGTAAAAGTCGCCGGGCAGGTGATTCTGCTGTTTGACGAAATAGACGCGCACCTTCATCCTCAATGGCAGCGAGCCATTGTCCCCGCAATTCTCCGAGTAATGGACCACCTCACCAATCCCGACTCGGGCGTACAGCTCATCGCGACCACCCACTCGCCGCTCGTGCTCGCCTCAGTGGAGCCTCACTTCGACGAAGACCGCGATCGGCTATTCCACCTGGATATCCGCAACGGTCGGGTGCACCTCGATGTCGTGCCGTGGGCGGCACAGGGAGATGCCCTCAACTGGTTGGTGTCGGATGTCTTCGGACTTCGACAGGCACGGTCGATCGAGGCGGAACGCGCCATTGAGGCGGCCCAGGCATTCATGCTCGGCGATGTGCACCACAGTCCCGAACACCTCAAAGAACGTGACGCAATTCACCGGGAGCTCGAACGCGTGCTGGCTGGACACGATCCGTTCTGGCCGCGATGGGTTGTGTGGACGGAGCGCCAGGACAGCGGGGGATGATCCGTTTCGCGCGCGTTCCCGAGCCAGAGGACTTTGACGAGAGGGCCAAGGCGCCGGGCACCCAATGGCTCGCTGCCCATCCCGACGCCAAGCGCCCGAAGGATTTCTGGACTCCCTTTAAGGGCGCGCTCGCACAGGGCTTTCGGAGTCTCTGCGCCTACTCCGCGATGTACGAACCGGTCGGGACTGTGGATCACTTCGTAAGCTGCCATGAAGACCTGTCGAAGACATACGAGTGGGACAACTACCGCTACTGTGCAGCATGGATCAATTCAAGCAAGGGCAATGCGCCGGCAGGCGATCTGCTCGATCCGTTCGATATCGAGAATGGATGGTTCAAGCTCCATCTGCCGTCTTTGCAACTGCGGGTTTCGGACACCATTCCCGACGAGTTCCGGGAACGCGCCGAGTACGTATTGAACAGGCTGCGTCTGCGTGACGACGAGCGGGTCATGCGTCAACGCAGAGAGTGGTACCGTATGTATCAACGCGGGGAGCTTTCCCTGGATGGACTCGAGGGGAAAGCACCGCTGATCGCCGCGGCAATAGACAGGGCGTGAACATGACGTTGCCGTGGACGCGGCCGGGAGAGGCGTGACCGGTTTGAAACCCGCCCCTACAAGTTATCGCGCCCTGCCGACGGCAAGAGTTCCTGCGCAACTTGGCACGCGAATGGACCGGACCCGACCCTCGGTTTCCCCGGGTCACGTCCGGGTCACGGCTTGATGTCCTGCAGGAACCAGTCGGTCTCGATTTCCTTGCCCAAGCCCATCTTCTCCGCGGCTTTCAAGATACAGTGGCCCATGGTGGCGAACTGGATCCCGATGCCGATGTTGTTGAGGAAGAAGGTGATCTGGTCGGCGTTGGCGCGGCCGGGGGCGCGGCCGGACAGGAAGTCCGAGATCTCGGGGTAGACGCTCCAGTCACGGGGCTTTTCCTGGCGGATTCCCGGCAGATCGTCCACGCCCGGGGGCAGGTGGTGCCGTATGCCGCCCATCGCCGTATGGATGCCGGTGATGTCCGCCTTGGCGAACACGGTGTCGTCGTGCTCGAACTCGCGAATGGCGTTGTAGTGCATGCCGGGCTCCAGCATGTCCCCCGAGATGATGGGAGCCGAGGTGCTGGTGGCGGTGCAGACGATGTCGCATCCCGCAATGGCCGACGCGACGCTGCCGGTGGGTTCCACCTCGATGCCGTCGGTGCGTCCCATCTCCTCGGCGAAGGCCTCCCGGTGGTCGGGCCGGGGACTGTAGACCTTGACCGTCTTGATGGGGAGCACGTGTGTCAGGAGGCGGAAGTGGGCCCGCGCCTGCCCGCCGGTGCCGATGAGCCCCAGCCTGGTCGCCTCCGGCCGGCACAGCGCCTGGGCGCCCAGGGCGCTGGTGATGGCCACCCGGGTCTGCTGGATCACGCCGTCCGGCATGATCCCCAGGAGCTCGCCGTTCTCCAGGCTGAACAACTGCACCAGCCCTAGGAACATCCCCTTGCCGGCCAGCGGGAGCTTCTCCAGCCGCACCGAGCCGTTGTAGGTCTCCTCCCGGACCACGTCCGAGGTTATCCGCAGGGCCAGGGTGCCGAACCGTTCCACCGCTCCCTCCACCGACTTGAAGCTGTAGGAGGCATCGGCCATGGAGTGGTGCGTATAGATATGGGTGGTGGGGCGGTTCACCGACCGGCCTTCCGGCAGGTCCCGGTAGGCCGTCGCCATGGCCTCCAGGCATTCGTCCAGGTCGATGGCCTTGCGTACGTCGTCGTTGTCCAGAATGCGTGTCATGGAGGTTCCTCGTTTGAGTGTCATCCGCCGCCGGCGCCCTCGGGCGCAAGTCCGGTGGCTCCTGCCGCCGCCGCGCGGATGGCGTCGACGCGCTCCACCGTGGTGGGATGCGAGTCGTGATAGGCGGAGTACCACGGATGGGGCGTCGGATTACTCAGGTTGTTGACGGTCAAGGCTACCAAGGCTTCTTCCATGGGCTTGCCGTCCTTCAGCAGCCGTGCCGCGAAACCGTCGGCCTCGTACTCGTGCCGGCGGGAGATATGGTTCATAAACGGCGCCAGCCAGAATGTAAACGGCCCGGAAATCAATGAAAAGATCACCAGCGCCGTGTAGTGGGCGGGTTCGTCCAGTCCGAAGGCCCGGAACAGGGGCGGGTAGTCCAGCAGCACGCTGAGCGCCCACAGCCCGGCCAGCAGGAAGAAGGCGCTCAGGCCGAGATTCTTGAGCACGTGCCGCATCTTGTAGTGTCCCAACTCGTGGGCCAGCACCGACAGGAGTTGCCGGCGGTCCAACTGCTGCAACAGCGTGTCGAACAGGACGATGCGCTTGGCCTTCCCCAGTCCTGTGAAGTAGGCGTTGGAATGCCCGGACCGCTTGGAGCCGTCCATGGTGTAGATGCCGCTGGTCCTGAGCCCGACCCGTTGCGCCAAATCCGCGATGGCGTCCCGCAGCGAGTCGTCGGCAACCGGCTCGAACCGGTTGAAGAGCGGCGCGATCCAGGTGGGATAGACCACCATCATGAGGCACTGGAAGGCGAAGATGAACGCGAAGACGTAGACCCACCAATAGGCGCCGGTGGCCTTCATGAGCCACAGCACGCCGAAGAGAAAAGGCGCTCCGAGCACCGCGGCGAGGGCCGCCCCCTTGATCCGGTCCATGACGAAAGTGCGCACGTCCATCTTGTTGAAGCCGAAGCGCTCCTCCAGCACGAAGGTCGAGTAGACTCTCAGGGGCAGCGACATGACCGCGAAGACCCCGCCGACGGCGAGACAGAACACGATGCCGGCGGCCTCGGGCAGGGGCAGGAAGGAGCCCACACCGCGGGCGAGCGAGTCCACCCGGGGAAGCACGCCGCCGAACAGCACCAACAGTGTCAGTCCGGTGCCGTAGCCGGCCGACCAGCGCGCGAAGCGTCCCCGGGCCAGGGCGTAACGTACTGATTTGTCGTGGGTTTCGCGGTTGATGCTGGCGGCGAACAGTTCCGGCAACCGGCCCTCTCGCCACTGCCGCCCGAGATGCCTCATGTTGGCTTCGTTGAGCAGAGACTCGACGGCAAGTTCCGTGGCCAGGAAGGCCAGGAACAACCAGGCGATGATCGATTCCATGAGAAATTGCGTAAGACGGGTGCTGTGGTTATGCTGTAGGGGCGGGTTTCAAACCCGCCCCTGACCTATAGCGCTGGAAATTAATCTGATTTTCCTTAATATGATTTGTAGCTGTTGGCAATGCTTTGGGCCACCCTGCCAGACGCGAATTACATGCGGCGTCGCCGACGTCGCGGAGGTCTTCCATGCTGTCCAACAAGGTAAGCGAGATCATGACAACCGCGGTGATCACCGCCGAGCCGTCGAGCACCATCCGGGAGGTGACCCGGCTCATGGTGGATCGCCGGGTGGGCCGGGTGGTCATCACCGAAAACGACGCCCCGGTGGGCATCTTCACCGAGACGGATATTCTGAGACGGGTGATGAACCGCACACTCGACGTGCAGAAGACACCCGTGCGCCGGGTCATGACCACCCCGATTCAAGGGGTTCCGCAGGAGACGTCCATCGTCGAGGTCCTGGGGAGAATGTACAAGGGGCGCTATCGGCACCTGGTGGTCTACGGCGACGACCGCCGTATGGTGGGCCTGGTCTCCATGCGGCGGATCCTCAACCTGGCGGTGGAATTGGGCGCCGATCTGCGCGACTCCCGCACGGTGGGGGAGGTCGTGTCCGGCGCGGTCCCCACGGTGGACGGGTCCACCCGGGTGACCCAGGTCATCGACAAGATGGTGCAAGAGCACACCGGCTGCGTCATGGTTTCGGTGGACGGCAAGGTCGGCGGGATCTTCACCGAGCGGGACGTCCTGAAGAAGGTCGCGCTGGAGGATCGGGACATGGGGCAGGTCCCCGTGGCCGAGGTCATGACGTCCGATCCGCTGGTCATGGCGGGTTCGTCGCCGGTCCAGGAGGTGCTGTCGACGATGCGCGAAAACGGCTTCCGTCACATGCCCGTGGGCGGCGACGGGGGTGAGCTGGCGGGCATCGTATCCATGGGCGACGTGCTGCAATACGCCAAGGGGCTCGACATCGACGATGTGGTGCGAAAGGCCTGGAAGGAGATCGAGGAGTTCTGGGAATCCGAGGAGAACTACACGCCGGGGTAGAGCCGCGCGGAAATAGGGGAAACCGTGCGGCCTTTGCGGTCAAAATCGGTTAAGTCCTTGTTTCGGTTACGTTCCATTGATAGACTAGGCACCCATCCAACTTGCCCCGCGCAACAACCAGGGAGTACAAAATGCCGGCGGTCAACGATCTCAGCATTAGCATCGCTACTGAAAACGGTTCAGGAAGTGCTTCTTCCAACAACATCCTGTTCAAGTCGATCTTCAAGATGGGGATTCCATGTTCCTCGAAGAACATGTTTCCCTCCAACATCCAGGGCCTTCCCACGTGGTACCAGATCCGGGCCAACGCCGACGGATACCTCGGGCGGAAGGACGTCATCGACGTGATGGTGATGTTCAACGACGACACCACGGACAAGGATATCTACCGGGTTCGGGACGGCGGGCTGATCCTTTACGACGACTCCAAGCCGTTGTCGGACCACCTGAAGCGCGACGGCGTGCAGTATGTCGGCGTCCCGGCCAACAATCTCGTCCAGAAACACGTGGAAGCGGGTCCGCTGAGAGCCAAGCAGCGCAACATGCTGTACGTGGGTGCTTTGGCTTACCTGTTCGGCATCGACATGGACACGATCCGCGAGGTGCTGAGCGACACCTTCGGCAACAAGCCCGCGGTCATCGAGTCCAACCTGCTCTGTATCGAGCTCGGCTACAACCACATGCGGGACAATGGTCTGAGCCAATCCATTGCCATGCTGGAGAAGATCCCGGGCGGAAACGATGGAAAGATCGTCACCGAGGGCAACACGGCCTGCGCCCTGGGCGCGATCTACGGCGGGGTCACGTTCTGCGCCTGGTATCCCATCACCCCGTCGAGCTCCCTGGCCGAGGCGCTGGAGCGGTATCTACCGCGGTTGCGCAAGGACAAGGACGGCAAGGCGACCTATGCGGTGATTCAGGCCGAGGATGAGATCGCCGCCACCAACATGGTAGCCGGCGCCGGGTGGATGGGCGCCCGGTCGATGACCTCGACGTCCGGTCCCGGCCTGTCGCTCATGAACGAGACCCTCGGCCTTCAGTACTTCGCCGAGATCCCCGGAGTCTACTTCATCATCCAGCGCGGCGGTCCTTCCACCGGGCTCCCCACGCGAACCCAGCAGGCCGACATCTCCCTGATGCACGTGGCCTCCCACGGCGACACGCGCCACATCATCATCATCCCCCACGACATGAAGTCCTGCTTCGACCTCGGACGCCGGAGCTTCGATCTGGCCGAAAGGTTCCAGACCCCTGTGTTCGTCATGATGGATCTCGACCTCGGCATGAATCTCTGGGGTTCCGATCCGCTGGAGCTGGTGCAGGAGCCGTTCGACCGGGGCAAGCTTCTCAGCCCCGAAGACATCGACAAGCAGGGGGAGTTCGGCCGTTACCGGGACGTGGACGGCGACGGCGTGCCCCAGCGTACCATCCCCGGCAACCGTCATCCCAAGGCGGCCTACTTCGCGCGCGGCTCGGGTCACGACGAACAGGCCCGCTACTCGGAGGACGAGAAGGATTACAAGCAGACGCTGGACCGGCTCCGGCGCAAGCATGACACTGCCCGCGGTTTCGTCCCGAAACCGTGGGTTGAGTCCCAGCCGGACGTCAACACTGGCGTCATCTGCTTCGGTTCGAGCCACGAGGCCGTGCGGGAGGCCAGGGACCGTCTGAGGGCCGCGGGGGTAGAGACCAATCACCTGCTGCTGAGAGCGTTGCCCCTGACCGCCGAGGTCAGGGAGTTCATGGCGTCGCATGAGGTGGTCTATCTCATGGAGCAGAACCGCGACGGGCAGATGGCGGCGATCTTCAAGGATGAGTATCCGGAGTTCGCCACCAGGATCGTGAGCGTCCTCATCTACGATGGACTCCCCGCCTCGTCGGGTGAGATCGTTCGGCAAATTCGGGAACATCGGGAAATTGCCACCGAGGCAATCGAAACGAAGGTAGATGAATCATGGCAAAAACAAATCGCGTCGATCTAACGGAAAGGGACTACAAGGGGGCCGAGTCGACCATGTGCCGCGGCTGCGGCCATGACGCGATCTCGGCGTCCATCATGCGCGCTTTCTTCGCCAGCAGCGTGGACCCGCGCAACGTCATCAAGTTGAGCGGCATCGGCTGCTCCTCCAAGACGCCCAACTACTTCATGAACCAAGCCTTCGGCATCAACGCGGTGCACGGCCGGATGTCAGCGGTGGCCACGGGAGCCAACGTCGCCAACCATCAGATGGTCCCCCTGGGAATTTCCGGCGACGGGGACACCTCGGCCATCGGGCTCGGAAACTTCTGCCACATGATGCGCCGCAACGTGAACATCGCCTATGTCATCGAGAACAACGGCGTGTACGGACTGACCAAGGGTCAGTTCTCCGCCACCGCGGACGAGGGCACCGTGATGAAGGGCGGAAAGATCAACGACATGCCCGCCATCGACCTGTGCGAGCTGGCCATCACCCTGGGCGCCACCTACATCGGCCGGAGCTTCTCCGGCGACCGGAAACAGCTCGCGCCCCTGATCCAGGGCGCCGTCGCCCACAAGGGGACCGCCATCCTCGACGTGCTGAGCCCCTGTGTCACATTCAACGACCATCACGGCTCCACCAAGAGCCTCAAATACATCCGGGAGCACCTCGACCCGCTCCACGACATCGACTTCATCCCGCCGTTAGAGAACATCGAGGTGGATTACGAAGACGGAACCGATCAGGAAGTCACCATGCACGACGGTTCCCGCATCACGCTGCACAAGCTCGGTCACAACTACGATCCCACCAACCGGATGCAGGCAGTGACAGCGCTCCACGCCGCGGTGGCCGAGCACAAGTTTCTGACCGGCCTGATCTATCTGAACGAAGAACGGCCGCAGTTCATCGAGGATCTCAACCTTGGCGACACGCCGCTGGCCTATCTCGATCAGGCCGCGGTGCAGCCGTCGCAGGCTCATCTCGACCAGATCAACGCCGAGCTGATGAAATAACCCGCCCCAGGTGCGGCGCCATCCGCGTTCCAAACCGTGTGCCCTCGGCAAGGCGCGACATCGATGTGCAGGGGCGGGTCCAACCCGCTATGCCCGGATTTGAAGATGTAGACGGACAAACCCGCGTGTGCCCGGATCTACAGATGTACACGGACAAACCTGCGTGTGCCCGGATCTACAGATGTAGGGGCGGGTTTCAAACCCGCCCGTGCCCGCATGGCTGCACCGCATGAGAAAGCTGGAAACATGAGCCCACCCCCTGAAGTCCTGATCCTCCACACCTCCGACCTGCATCTGGGTGCCGACAGCATCTTTACCGACGATGATTCCGGCAATGTGCCGGTTCTCCAGCAGGTCCTTTCCATGGCCCGCTCGCAGCGGGCGGACCTCGTCATCCTTGCCGGGGATACCTTCGATCACAACCGCCAGGGCGCCACGATTCTCGAGGAGGTCTCGGAAGTCATGGCCGACTGCGGCCTTCCCATCGTTATTCTGCCGGGCAACCACGATCCGTTGACCCCGGATTCGGTCTACCGCCGGTCCGAGTTCACCAACGCCGGCAACGTGCACGTGCTGGGCCTCACCGTGGAGCGGAGCAATTTCCCCGAGTTGGATCTTGAGGTGTGGGGCAGGCCCCACGTGGACTATCTCGACATGATGCCGCTCCCCGAGCCTCCGGAGCGGCGCACTCGCTGGCAGTTGGCGGTAGCCCACGGCCACTTCATAGAGGACCAGCCCAGGCCGGAGGTGCTGCTCGGTTCGTGGCTGATCCGCCAGGAAAACCTCACCACCAGCGGCGCCGACTACGTCGCCCTGGGCCACTGGAACCGAGCCGTGCAGGTGGGCGATCAGCAGGTTCCAGCCTACTACTCCGGCTCTCCCGACTACGCCGGCACCGTCAACGCCATCCGGCTGCAAAGCGACGGCCAGGTCGTGGTCACGCAGATCCCGGTGTGACCGAAGTCCTGCTGCGGAGGATACCCGCGTTGCCCCTCGATGTGGGTGATCTCCGCGTTGACCTTTTCCGCCCAGATCCGACGACGCACATTGATGCGGTGACCTCCGCGTTGGCCGTCTCGGCCCGAGCCCGGATGATGCACCCGGAGCCGCGGAAAAGGTCGCCCAACTCGCGCGGTCCGTCCGGTCTACCCCCGTCAGCGGTTCAGTGCTGGTGCTTCTTCTGCAGCCCGCCGTGCCCCATCTGAAGGATATCCTCCCGCGTGACCCGGTTCCCTGCCAGGAGCTTGGGCAGCATGAAGTCGAAGGCGGTGACCGGGTCGTGGAGCACGCACCCGGAAAGGCCGAGGACGGGTATGTCCCCGAGGTAACTCATGAGGAACATGGAGCCGGGGAGCACCGGGAAGCCGTGTGAGACGACGTCGGCGCCGCTGCGACGGATGCCTTCGGGGGTCAGGTCGTCCGGGTCCACGGACATGCCGCCGCTCACCAGGATGATCTCCGCGCCGCTGGCCGCGAAGTCCTTGATGTGACCGGCGATGACGTCGGGATCGTCCGGGGCCAGGACGGCCGGTTCCAGGGTGGAGCCCATGCCCTCGACCTTTTCCCGCACCACCGGCTCGAAGCCGTCCTTGATCCGGCCGGTGAGGACCTCGCTGCCGGTGACCAGCAGAAAGACTTTTCTCGTGGGCATGGCCGTAACCGACACGAGGGGCCGGTCCTGGCACAGGGCTTCCGCCCGCGCCACCAGCTCTTCTTTCACCACCACCGGGATGGTGCGGGTGCCGCCGACCACGGTGCCTTTCCGGACGAATTCGCCGGAACGGAGGGTGGCGAGAATGAGGTCCCCCAGCTCATTGAAGCGAAAGAGGAGTTCCTCATCCACCTCCAGCATGCCGTCTTTGTCCGCCACCAGGTTGACCCGGCCCTCGCTCGGGTCCGTGAGCGTCAGTCCGGTTCCCGCGGCCGCCCGGGCCAGCCGTTTGGCGGCGTCTTCCTCGTGGAGCTCATCCGGCGCCAATTCCATGATGTAGAGGTGGGCCTTGCCCACGTCCAACAGCCGCGGCACGTCCTCCTCGGCGATGAGATGCCCGCGCCTGAACCGCGGACCCTTGTGGCCGCCGGGTATGATCTCCGTGATGTCGTGGGCCAGCCGCGTGCCCACCGCTTCTTCAACTGGAATGACCTTGAGCATCCGTCGTCTCTCCCTGAATACTGAGGAAACTCTGACTAATTGGCGCCCTTCGACTTCGCTTCGCTACGCTCAGGACGAACGGAGATTGGCCCGCATGTGCAAGCCCCCGTTCGTCCTGAGCGTAGCGAAGCGAAGTCGAAGGGCGCCAATTCAATCTCGTATGTTCTGGGTGAACCACTCCCGGGGGATTTCCCGCCCGGCGCCGAGCTCCTGGGCCTTCCGCACCACGTACCCGGCCACGGAGGCGAACTGGAGTCCCTGGGTGCCGTCGTTCAGAAAGAACGTCACGTCCGAATCGTTGCTCCGGCCCTGGGCCGTACCGCCCATGAGATCCGTGAGCAAAGGGTGCTGGCCGGAGAACAGGTCCACTCCAGGGTTGACGATGCGCGCCGTTTCATCATCGGTGCCGGCCACGTAGGAGGCGTATCCGGCGATACGCCGCATGCCCTCATCCAGGGTGCCGATGGTGCCGCGGCCGAGCTTCACGGTCACGTCGCAGCGGTCGAGTATACCGGGGGCCCATTCGTTGCTGCGGACGCAGGTGATGAAGGCGCCGTCCTTCACCCAGCCCGGATTCTCCACCACCACCCGAACCGAGTCGGTGCAGGTGGCCACCATGTCCGAGCCCCGGACCACTTCCCCCACGCTTTCGCAGGTCTTCACCGGTACGCTCAGCAGCTCGCTCATTTTCCGCGCGTACGCCTCCCGGTTGGCCGGGGTGGGACTGTAGACCTTGACTTCCCGGAGCTTCCGGACCTCGGCGAACGCCCGCAGATAGGTCTCCGCCATGCCGCCGGAGCCGAGCATGCCCACCACGGCCGCGTCGTCCCGGGCCAGGTACCGGGCCGCCAGGCCGGCGCAGGCGCCCACCCGCATGTGCTGGATGATGCCGTCGTTGATGATCGCCAGGGGTTCGGCGTTGCGCGCGGAAAAGACCATCACCAGGCCGCAGTAGGTGCCGGGCTCCATGCAGTACTTCTCCACCGTGCGGCCCTCCGGCCACTCCAGCATGTCGGATTTCATGCGGATGGCGAAGACGCCGAAGGAGCGCGAGGCGCCCTCCATGGTCCCCCAGCGGTACATCCGCTCGGGCTCTTCCTGCGGCACGTAGAGGTCGATGCGGGGCCGGTAGACCGCCCGCCGGGCCAGCAGGTCGCGGTAGCCGGTTTCCAGGGCGTCGATGCACCCCTTCATGTCGAGGATTTCCTCTACGGTTTCATTATTGATGAGCAGCATGAGAATGTCCTCGTGAAGAGGCCTCGAAAGGGCAGGCCATCGGTCCGGGAAATCACGCGCGCGGCAAACCGCCGACGGCGCGTCATCCGCCCAGCGTAATCATCTCGATCTTGTCGTGTTGTCCGGGGTCGTAGCCGGCGGGAGACTGAATGGCGTTCAGCCGGTCGGCCGAGAACCGGTCGGTCCGGCCGCTCCAGACGGCCTCCATCCATTGGCGGATCTCGTCGTCGCCGGCGCCGCTCCGGAGCCGCGCCTTGAGATCGTGCCCGGTGCGGGAAAAGAGGCAGGTGACCAGCCGTCCGTCCGCGGTCAGGCGTCCGCGGCTGCAGGTTCCGCAGAACGGCTCGGTCACGGAGGCCACGATGCCCACCATGCCCTTGCCGTCCCGGAACACGTAGTCCACGGCCGGGGCATGGCCGTCGCCCCTGCCCACGGCATCCAGCGGGAAGCGCGCGGCGATTCGTTGCACGATCTCCTGCTTCGGAACGGTCCGCTCCAGGCGCCATGCGTTGGCCGTCCCCACGTCCATGTATTCGATGAAACGCACCACGAAGCCGTGATCGCGTCCAAACGCCACCAGCGGGAGGATGTCGTCCTCGTTGACGCCGCGCTCGACAACCGCGTTGATCTTGACCGGGTCCAGTCCGGCTTCCTGGGCCGCAAACAGCCCCTTCAAGACGTTGTCAAGGTCGCCGCGTTTCGTGATTTGCTTGAAACGCTCCGGGTCGAGACTGTCGATGCTCACGTTGATGCGCTTCAGTCCGGCGGACCGCAACGCCCCGGCCATCTCGCTCAGCCGCGAGCCGTTGGTGGTCAGCGCGATGTCCTCGATGCCGGGAATGCCCGCGAGCTGACGCACCAGGTCGGGCAGGTCCCGCCTCAGCAGCGGCTCGCCGCCGGTCAGGCGGATCTTGCGCACCCCCAGGGGCACCGCGAGCCGCACCACCCGGCAGATCTCCTCGAAGGACAGGATCTCCCGCTTGTCGATCCAGTCGTAGTGGTCGAAGGGCATGCAGTAGGTGCACCGGAAGTTGCACCTGTCCGTCACGGAGATCCGCAAGTCACTCAACGGCCGATTCAATTGATCCGTCAACACCACGTGTCAATATGGAATCTGGGGCTTCCCAAGTCAAGGAACCCAGCCCGCACAGGAGCAGGCTCGTACGACACAAGAGAGGGCGACGGATGGAGCTAGTGTGGTGTCTCACAAATACGCTTACGAATCTGCGGGTCCTTTTGGCCGTCGGCTGCGTTGCTCTTCCTCGCGTGGTAACGGCCACTGCTCGTCATCGCGCCTTGCCGACGACCAAAATGCCCTCGCAGCTTCATAAGCGTATTTGTGAGACACCACACTAGGGCTATGCCAAGGAGGCAACGAACTCGGCGTGTTCGGCGGCGTCCAGACCCTTTTGAAGTTCACCCATGACCTGGGCCATATCGCCAGCCAACAGGGCCGTCACTGCCAGCCGCAATCCCGGGAAGGTCCTGCTGGCGCATACACCATCGGCATCGGGTGAGATGGGGACGTATTCGCCATCGCGCAGCAGGAACCAGTCAAACTCCTGGTCCTCCACGCGCCATACCAGGTATTCCTGAACACCGGCGGTACGGTAGGCATCCATCTTGTCATGTAAATCGTAGGAGACGGTGCTCGAAGAAATCTCGGCCACGAGTTCGGGCGCGCGAATCTATTCGAGTACCTTCCGGGGATCGTGAGGTCTCTCGGCTACACGGCCAATCATTTGCTGCACCGCGCATTCCGAATCGTCACTTCAGGCCCATCGCCTATTGGCCTAGACTTCTGATTGCGTGGCGGTCTATCGGTCGGTATGATCAAATTCGCTGGGCTGTTCTTGGGCTCTCCGTCTGTACGTTTCTTCAGTGTTGATTACCGGTATGCGGAAATCAGGAATAATCCGGTTTGTCGAATCCGACACCTTCGAGTGGCCGTGGCCCACTGCACTTGGTCTGGTTGTCGTCAAGGGCGCTGCCGGTGGTGGTGGAGGTGGTGGTGGTGCGTTTTGTATAGAAGGACTAAATCTTTACGGCTCTAGGGGCGGCCGTGGCGGTGGTGGTGGCAACGCAACGACGGTCACGATCCGAGAGAAGACCTATCAGGCGGCTAGTGGAAACGGCGGCGGCGGCGGCGACGGCGGTGGCTTTGTTGACGGCCAGCCGAAAAACGGGGGGAGCGGCTTAGGGTGTCACCATGGTGACGGTGGCGAAGGTGGCCGGGGAGCAGTCGTGCCCCTGAATCCCGGACGAACTGTGTCGAATGGTGGAAATGGCGGCAAAGGGTTCCCGGGAGAAACCCTTTTGGTAGAACTTGGAGACTTGTCGGTTGGCGATCTCTTTCAGATTACGGTTGGCCCCGGCGGTGGGGGCGGTGGTGGAGGTGAGGGCTATAAGCGGGGGGGCATGGGAGGTAGCGGGATGGGCGGTGCCGTGATTTTCATCCCGATATTCGAGGAACGGAGAGACGCGTAGTGGACGTTATGTATGGCGAGGCAGGATCTCCGGGTCATGATAGCTTGCCGCAAGACATGACGTGGCCGCATGCCGAACCAGTGGATCGTGGCGCTTACAGCGAGCTACCGGAGTGTATTCGGCCTACCTGGCTCGACGTTCATACCGAGATTGTACGCAAGGCTCGTGACCAGGAAACCAACAGGCTGACCGGCCCAATCCAATTTGTCGTGAAATTGCTGGAATTTTGGCGCTTGCAAACCAACGACGCGGTGGGCTTGCTGGGCTTCAATTCAGTAGATGGCGAGCATGTTGCCGCCGTTCTTGGCGGTCACGAACAGTTCCGTGGACGAGACGTCAGAGATCGGATTGCGCACTTGTTTCATATTCGCGCGACTCTTCGGTCGCTCTTTCGAGATCTGGAAACGGAAAACAACTGGTTAAGGGAGCCGCATCCTCTTTTGGACGAAAGGTCGCCTCTATCGTTGATGCTTGGCGGCTCGATGGAAGATCTGTTGTTGACAAAGGAATATGTGCAATCGGTGGCAGGAAGGTAATTGTGCTCGGGAAACTTCCGAGTCAAAGGCGTCGCCGTCAAGTATTCCGCTTTGCAAAACTCTCGATGAGCGAAGAGCTAATGTCTGAGGTGGGGCTCGACCTGCGAAGCGGGGACGAACTGTGGGAGTTGTTGGCCGACAGTGGTTATGGCGCGCAATTCGATGAACTGCTCGATGGGCCTTTCCAGCCGAAGCCGAGGTTGCGGAGTGGGACACGTTTTTCAGATGGTTCTTTCCCGGTACTCTACACTTCATTGGACGCCGCGACCGCCGAGGCGGAAATACGGTATCGGTTTCCACGTTATAGCGCAAAGCCTCAAATACCTCGAACTGCGTATTATCAGGGGTTTACTTGTACATTCGATGGCGTTGAGAAAGACCTTCGGCCCAAGATTCGGGAATGGCCTGACTTGGTGCACGACAGCGATTACACACTCTGCAATCAACTAGGGGCCGAGGCCAAACGCTCGGAGATCGACGGATTGGTAACTTGGTCCGCGCGACACAAGGGGATGAATCTACCAGTATTCAGGCGCCGCGCGGTTAGCGATCCCGAGTTGGGTGGCGTCGTGGCGATGACATACGATCCGAACACCGGCAATGTGTCGGTTCAGCGTGTTGACGAATAGGCGACGGAATTGATTCATTGAATCATCATCACCTCCTGAAAGGAGTCACTTATGCCCACATGGGACGATATTCTGACCGACCGTGACAAGGAAGTGTTCGCACTGTCCGGTTACGGCGCAAAGGCCGGGTTCGGCCAACGGCCGGCCGTGCTGATCATCGACGTCAACTACAATTTCGTCGGCGACCGGCGGGAGCCCATCATCGAGTCCGTCAAGCGGTTCCGCAACAGTTGCGGCGAGGAGGGGTGGGTCGGCGTGGACCACATCGTCACGCTCCTGGAGGAGGCCCGGAAGAAGCACCTGCCGATATTCTTCACCACCGGCCACGGCGAGGAGGGATCCGTCGCCTACGGCCGCTGGCACGGAAAGAACTCCCGCGGCACCGAGGATTTCACCGAGCTGGCCAAGAAGGGCAACGAGATCGTCGCGGAGATCGCTCCCCAGAAGGGCGAGGTGGTGGTGCGCAAGCAGAAGCCCAGCGCTTTCTTCGGCACCCCGCTCACCAGCATGCTGAACGAAGTGCACGCCGACTCCCTGCTGGTGGCCGGGACCACCACCAGCGGCTGCGTCAGGGCCTCGGTCATCGACGCGTTCTCGTACAACTACAGCGTCAGCGTGGTGGAGGAGTGCACCTTCGACCGCGGCCAGTCGTCCCACAAGATCAACCTCTTCGACATGAACATGAAGTACGCGGACGTGGTGTCGTTGGAGGAGACGGTCGACTACATCCAGGGCCTGCCGGACAACCTCTACGCCCCGGCGCTGTAGGCGGTCAAACCCGCCGTCCAGGCCGTGTCAAACTGCCCCCTCTCCCTTTGGGAGAGGGTTGGGGTGAGGGAACCTCGTGGCAAGCAGGCCGGTGTCAACGGCAATGAATGGGAGCGGCAGGGTTATTGGGGGCCCTCACCCGGCCTTCGGCCACCCTCTCCCAGAGGGAGAGGGGCTGGGTTTGGGACGGGTCGCACCGGCCTTCGGCGACCCTCTCCCAAAGGGAGAGGGTTTTTGACACGGCCTGCGTCACCGGATTTATTGCCGGCAGGTGGCGAACGCAGATGCAAGGGCGTTTCGATCCACCGCCGACAGGGCACGAGGCAGATGTAGGGGCGGGTTTCAAACCCGCCCGTGCCGGCTTCAGGCCGGCCGCACGCTATTGATTTGATGAGCGAATGATCTCATGAGCGAATTTGCACGGCAAATCGAGAGGTTCGGGGACTATCTGCGGGATCAGGCGCGGTTCTCCCCTCATTCGGTCAAGGGTTACCTGACCGACGTTGAAGGGTTGCGCCGGTATCTGGAGGAGAACGGGCTCGACCTGGACAGCCCCGGAACGTCCGCGTTGCAAGCCGTGGACACGAAATGGATCCGGGGCTACCTGAAGACGCTTCACGAAACCCGCAAGAAAAGCACCATCGGACGGAAGCTCGCCGCCCTGAAGGGGTTCTTCCGCTATCTCCTGCGCGAGGGGGTCCTCGCCCGGGATCCCCTGGTGGGTTTCTCCACGCCCAAACAGGAAGCCCCGCTGGTCACGTTCCTTTCCGTCGATGAGGCGTTCCGGGTCCTGGGCTGTCTCCCCGAAGAAGGTATTCTCCCGGCCCGCGATCGGGCCGTCATGGAGGTACTCTATTCGTCCGGTGTCCGGGTCAGCGAGCTGGTGGGCCTGGACTGGCGCGAAGTGGACTTTTCCCTGGGTGTGCTCAAGGTCTTCGGGAAGGGGTCCAAGGAGCGCATCGTACCCGTGGGGGAGGTGGCGCTGGCCGCGTTGCGGGACTACGCGGACCACCAGCGGGGCCGGTGGGGGCGCACCGCCCGGGGTGAAGAGCCGGTCTTCCTGAACCGTTTCGGGACCCGGATCACCACCCGCAGCATCGCCCGGATCGTGGATAAATACCTGCGTCTGGCCGGTATTCCCGTGCGCATGGGCCCTCACGGCCTGCGTCACACGTTCGCCACGCACCTGCTGAACGCCGGCGCGGACCTGCGCTCGATTCAGGAATTGCTGGGTCACGTGAGCCTCTCCACCACCCAGCGTTACACCCACGTCAATCTCGACCAGCTCACGGCCGTCTACGACCGAGCGCATCCGAGGGCCTGAGCCGGCCACCAGCCTGCCACCGAACGCCTCCGCTGGAGGCGGGGGCCTGCCAAGTCCGATGTTTCGTGTTAAAGTCTGAACGATGTTTCACGGAACCACCATTCTTGCGGTACGGCACGGCGGCAGGATCGTGGTCGCGGGCGACGGTCAAGTCAGCCTCGGCGACACGGCCATGAAGCACACGGCGCACAAGGTTCGAAAGATCTATGGCGACCGGGTGATCGCCGGGTTCGCCGGCGCCACCGCGGACGCGTTCACGCTGTTCGAGAAGTTCGAGGGCAAGCTCGAGCAGTACAGCGGCATCTTCAAGCGCGCCGCCGTGGAGCTGGCCAAGGAGTGGCGCGGCGACCGGATGCTCCGCCGGCTGGAGGCGCTGATGATCGTTGCCGATGCGGAATGCTCGCTGGTGGTAACGGGCACCGGCGACGTGGTGGAGCCCGACGACGGCGTCATCGCCATCGGCTCGGGTGGAAACTACGCGCTGGCGGCCGCGCGCGCTTTGGTTCAACATAGCCCGCTCGATGCCCGCGCCATCGCCGAGGAGGCCATGAAGGTGGCCGCCGGAATCTGCGTTTATACGAACGACAATCTGACCATCGAGGAGTTGCCCTGAGCCCGCGCCGGGCCGAGGACGTGTCGTGTCCGACCGCCGCAGGCTGAGGTTTCTTACGCAGGCTAACGATTTCTCTCAGGCAGGCTGACGATTTCTAAAGACGAATCCCATGAAGGATGAAAGCCGACAGATGAGTGTTCGGGCGTCGGGCAACCAGTCGCTGACGCCCGTTATGACGCCCCGCGAGATCGTCTCGGAGCTGGACCGTTACATCGTCGGCCAGCGCGACGCCAAGCGGGCCGTGGCCGTGGCCGTGCGGAACCGGTGGCGGCGTCAACTGGTGCCCGAGGAGCTGCGGGACGAGATCGCCCCCAAGAACATCATCATGATCGGCCCCACGGGGGTGGGAAAGACCGAGATCTCCCGAAGGCTGGCCAAGCTGGCGCAGGCGCCGTTCATCAAGGTGGAGGCCTCGAAGTTCACCGAGGTGGGATACGTCGGAAGAGACGTGGAATCCATCATCCGGGACCTCATGGATCTGGCCGTCAAGATGGTCCGGGAGGAGGAGCAGGAGAAGGTCCAGGTCAAGGCGCGGGACCTGGCGGAAGAGCGGGTCCTGGACCTGTTGTTGCCGGAGCCGCCGGCGCCGGGAAACGGTGACCACGAAGTGGACCGGCCGTCGCCGGACACCCGGGAGAAGCTCCGCAAGATGCTTCGGGCGGGGAAGCTCGACGATCGGTTGGTGGACGTCGAGCTGACCCAGAGCATGACGCCGATGATCGAGGTGCTGACCCCGCAGGGAATGGAGGAGATGGAGTCGAACATCAAGGAGATGTTCTCCAACCTGCTCCCCAAGCAGTCCAAGAGAAAGACCGTGAAGATTCCCGAGGCCATGAAGCTGCTGGCCCAGGAGGAAGCGGCCAGGCTGGTGGACATGGAGGCGGTGGTGGGCGAGGCCACACGCCGGGTGGAGCAATCGGGCATCGTGTTCATCGACGAGATCGACAAGATCGCCGGCCGCGAATCCCTCCACGGCCCGGACGTGTCCCGGGAAGGGGTTCAGCGCGATCTCCTGCCCATCGTCGAGGGCTCGACGGTGAGCTCCAAGTACGGACTGGTGAGGACCGACCACATCCTCTTCATCGCCTCCGGCGCCTTTCACAACTCCAAGCCGTCGGACCTGATCCCGGAGTTCCAGGGCCGGTTTCCCATCCGCGTGGAGCTCAGCTCGCTGAACAAGAATGACTTCGTGCGGATCCTGACCGAGCCCAAGAACGCCTTGATCCGGCAGTACGTGGCGTTGCTGGAGACCGAGAAGATCCACCTGCTCTTTCAGGAGGATGCCATCGAGGAGATCGCCCGCATCAGCGCCGAGGCCAACGAGAAAATGGAGAACATCGGCGCCCGCCGGCTGCATACGATCCTCGAGAAGCTGCTGGACGAGGTCTCCTTTGACGCGCCGGAGATGCCGGGCCAGGAAGTCCGCATCGACGCCGGATACGTCAGCGAGCGTCTGGACGCCATTCTCAAAGACGAGGATCTGTCCCGGTACATTCTGTAGGAGACAGCGTCCTTCGACTTCGCTCCGCTACGCTCAGGACGAACGGTGAAGGGCAAGGCCAAAGGGTTTGTCAATCCCGTTCGTCCTGAGCGTAGCGAAGCGGAGTCGAAGGACCCGTGCCGGAGTAGCGTAGCGTGGAAGATTTCATAGGCAAGGCGGAAGTACTGCTGGAGGCGCTGCCGTTCATCAAGCGCTTCTTCGGCAAGACGTTCGTGGTCAAGTACGGCGGCGCGGCCATGGTGGACGAAGAGCTCAAGCAGAGCTTCGCCCAGGATGTCGTGCTGCTCAAGTACGTCGGCATCAACGTCGTGGTGGTGCACGGCGGCGGTCCCCAGATCAACGAGACGCTGGGAAAGATGGGCATCCGGAGCCGCTACGTGCGCGGCATGCGGGTCACCGATTCGGAGACCATCGACATCATCGAGATGGTGCTGGTGGGCAAGGTCAACAAGGAGATCGTCGCGCTCATCAACCAGCACGGCTGCGCCGCGGTGGGTCTCAGCGGCAAGGACGGCCAACTCATCCTGGCGCGCAAGATGAACATGACGGTTCCGGGCGACGGGGAGAGCACGGAGATCATCGACATCGGCATGGTGGGGGAGATCGTCCGGGTGGACCCCACGGTGATCCGCTCCCTGGACGGCAACCGGTTCATCCCGGTCATCGCGCCCGTGGGCGCGGGCGAGAGGGGTGAGACCTACAACATCAATGCCGACCTGGTGGCGGGGCGGGTGGCCGCCGCTCTCGGGGCGGAAAAGCTCATCCTCCTCACCGACGTGGAGGGGGTCCGGGACCGCGAGGGCGCGTTGATCAGCACTCTCACCGTCTCCCAGTCAGCGGACCTCATTGAGCGGGACGTGATCTCTTCCGGGATGATTCCCAAGGTCGAGTGCTGCGTCGACGCCCTGAACGGGGGCGTGGTCAAGACCCACATCATCGACGGCCGGGACCGGCACGCCGTCCTGCTGGAGATTTTCACCAACCGGGGCGTGGGAACCGAAGTGATTAGAGACGCGTAGCCTCATGTCTCACAATAGATCTAAGAAACCGCGCAAAGAATTCTTGCCGCGGCCACGGCGTGACGACGGGTAGGGGCGACCGAGATCTAAGAAACCGCGCAGAGAATTCTTGCCGTGGCCACGGCGTGACGACGGGTAGGGGCGACCGGCGGTCGCCCTCCGTGACCGATACCACGCGAGAGGCAGCAGCGGGTTTCAACCCGCCCGTGCCCCGATGGATGCACCATGTCGAACCTTGAGATACAACAGTTGACCGAAGAAAACGTGATGAACACCTACGCGCGCTTCCCCATCGCACTGGTGCGGGGGGAAGGGGTACGGGTATGGGACGCGGACGGCAAGGAGTATCTGGACTTCGTCGCCGGCATTGCCGTCAACGGTCTCGGCCACTGCCACCCGGCCGTGGCCAAGGCGGTGTCGGAGCAGATGCGGACCCTGATCCACGTCTCCAACCTCTATCACATCGAGCCCCAGGCCCGGCTGGCCAAGTTGCTCTGCGACCATTCCTTCGCCGACCGGGTGTTCTTCTGCAACAGCGGCGCCGAGGCCAACGAGGCGGCCATCAAGCTGGCGCGGCGTTACGGTGCGGAGCAGGCCCGGGGGCGGAGCGAGGTCATCACCGCGCTCAACTCGTTCCACGGGCGCACCCTGGCCACCCTCACGGCCACGGGCCAGGAGAAGATCCGGCTTGGCTATGATCCGCTGCCGGCGGGGTTCCGCTACGTCCCGTTCAACGACCTGGACGCCGCGGCGGACGCGGTGGACGAGCGCACCGCGGCGATCCTGGTGGAGCCCATCCAGGGCGAGGGCGGGGTGGTGGTGCCGGACGTGTCCTACATGCGCGGGCTGCGCCAGCTCTGCGACGACAAGGGGCTGCTGCTGATGTTCGACGAGGTCCAGGTGGGCATGGGCCGCACCGGCCGGCTCTTCGGCTACGAGCACTTCGGCGTCGAGCCCGACGTCATGACCCTGGCCAAGTCCCTGGGCGGCGGCCTTCCCCTGGGCGCCATGCTGGCGCGCGAAGACGTGGCCAAGAGCTTCCCGCCCGGGTCCCACGCCTCGACTTTCGGCGGCAATCCGGTGGTGTGCCGGGCCGGGCTGGCGGTGATGGAGACCATCCTGGAGGCCGGCTTGGTGGAGCACTGCGAGGCCATCGGGGGCGCCCTGCGGCAGGGGCTGGAGGCCCTCGCCCAGCGGTTCGGTTTCATCCGTGAGGTGCGGGGCAAGGGGTTGCTCCTGGGCATGGAAATGGACCGCGAATGCGGGCCCATGGTCCAGGAGTGCATGCGGGAGGGCCTGCTGGTGGTGCTGGCGGGTGCCAACGTGCTCCGCATGGTCCCTCCGCTGACCATCGGGCAGGGGGACGTGGACGAGGCGCTGGGGATTCTGGAGCGGGTGCTGGAGCGGGTGTAGGGACAGCGTCCCGCGTCACGAACAGGCAGGCAGGTATGCCTATGAAACTATGCGGGACTTTCGGCGTTGCACGACGAGGTGTAGGGGCGGGTTTCAAACCCGCCCGTGCCCGCGGCGCTGCCTCGCCCGGGATAGGCTCCTAGAAGATGAAGAAACGAGACGTACTGACGTTGCGGGATCTCACGCCGGCGGACCTGGACGAGGTCCTCTCCCTGGCCGCGGCCCTCAAGCAGGAACGCGGGGAAGGGCACCGGCGGCCGCTGCTGGCCGGAAAGAAGCTCGCCCTGGTGTTCCAGAAGCCCAGCCTCCGGACCCGCGCCACCTTCGACATCGGCATGACCGAGCTCGGGGGCAGCACGCTGTTCCTGGGGCCGGACGAGGTGCATCTCGGCGCGCGGGAAACGCCGGCCGACTGCGCGCGGGTGCTGTGCCGCCTGGTGGACATCATCGCGGTGCGGACTTTCGCCCAGAACATCGTGGCGGAGATGGCCCACTTCGGTTCCGTGCCGGTGATCAACGCGCTGTCGGACCTCTACCACCCCTGCCAGGTGCTGGCCGACCTCCTCACTCTGCAGGAATCCAAGGGACGGCTCGAAGGGCTCCGGGTGGTGTTCGTGGGGGACGGCAACAACGTGGCGCACTCCTGGCTGCTGGCCGCGGAAAAGCTGCCGTTCCGGTTCACGCTGGCCTGTCCCGAGGGGTTCGAGCCCGATCGTGGAATCCTCGACTCGGTGGTGTCCGCGGGCGCGGAGGTGGCGGTCACCCACGATCCGGCCGAGGCCGTGAGCGGCGCCGACGCCATCTATACCGACGTGTGGGCGAGCATGGGGCAGGAAGCGGAAGCCGGCGCCCGGCAAGACGCCTTCGCCGCCTTCCAGGTCAACCGGGAGTTGGTGGCCCGGGCGAAGGACGACGTGGTGGTGATGCACTGTCTGCCGGCGCACCGCGGGGAGGAGATCACCGACGAGGTGATCGAAGGCCCCCATTCGGTGGTGTTCGACCAGGCCGAGAACCGGCTTCACGCCCAGAAGGCGCTGATGGTCTGGTGCCTCGCCTCGTAGGCGCGGGTCTCACACGGTTTGTACAGGCAAGTGCGATGACGAGTGTGGTGTCTCACGAATACGGCTACGAAGGTGCGAGGGCATTTTGGTCGGCGGCAAGGCGCGATCATCTGTAGGGGCGACCGGCGGTCGCCCCCCAGTGGCGGGCACCACGCGAGGAAGAGCAACGCAGCCGACGGCCAAAAGGACCCGCAGATTCGTGACCGTATTTGTGAGACACCGCACTAGTGTACTGTCTCAAATAAAACGTGGTGAATATGCGCAGGAATTTTTGTTGTCGGCAAGGCGCGATGACGAGTAGGGGCGACCTGCGGTCGCCCCAGGGCGGGCACCACGCGAGGAACAGCAACGCAGCCGACGGCGAAAAGGACCAGCATATTCACCACGTTTTATTTGAGACAGTACATTAGGTGTAGGGGCGGGTTTCAAACCCGCCCACGCGAGTTCAAAGGGCAACGAGGAGAGTCATGAAACCGAACAAGGTCGTTCTTGCCTACTCGGGCGGTCTGGACACGTCCGTGTGTCTGCGCTGGGTGAAGGAAAGCTATGACTGCGAGGTCATTGCCTACTGCGCCGACGTGGGCCAGGAAGATGATCTGGAGGAGGTCCGGCGCAAGGCGCTGGCCACCGGCGCCAGCAAGGTGGTGGTGGACGATCTCAAGGAAGTGTTCGTTCGCGACTACGTGTTCCCCATGCTCCGGGGCAACGCGGTCTACGAGGGCTCCTACCTGCTGGGCACCTCCATCGCCCGGCCCCTCATCGCCAAACGCCAGCTTGAGGTCGCCCTGGCGGAGAACGCCGAGGCTGTTTCCCACGGCGCCACCGGCAAGGGCAACGATCAGGTGCGGTTCGAGCTGACCTACTACGCCTTGAAGCCCGATATCCAGGTCATCGCCCCCTGGCGCGTGTGGGACCTCAACTCGCGCACCGCGCTGATTGACTACGCGCAGCGCCACGACATTCCCGTGCCCGTCACCAAGGCCAAGCCCTACAGCATGGACCGCAACCTGTTCCACATCAGCTACGAGGGCGGGGTGCTGGAGGATCCGTGGCAGGAGCCGCCGGCGGACATGTTCCTGTGGACCACGGCCCCGGAGGACGCTCCGGAGGAGCCGCAATACGTCGAGCTGGAGTTCGCCTCCGGCGATCCGGTGGTGCTGGACGGACAGCGTCTGGGGCCGGCGGAGATGCTGGTGGCGCTCAACGCCCTCGGGGCGCGCCACGGCATCGGCCGGGTGGACATGGTGGAGAACCGCTACGCCGGCATGAAGTCCCGGGGCATCTACGAGACCCCCGGGGGAACCATCCTGCACGCGGCCCGCCGGGCCGTGGAGCACCTCACCCTGGACCGCGAGGTGATGCAGCTCCGGGATTCGCTGATCCCCCGGTACGCCCAGATGATCTACAACGGCTACTGGTTCGCGCCGGAGCGGCAGATCCTGCAGCAGGCTCTCGACGCATCCCAGGCTCGGGTCACCGGCACGGTCCGGCTGAAGCTCTACAAGGGCTCGGCCTCGGTGGCCGGGAGGCGCTCCCCGGTGTCCCTGTACGATCCGGTCACCGCCACTTTCGAGCGGGACGACGGCTACAATCAGGCGGATGCGGAAGGGTTCATCAAGCTCAACGCGCTCCGGCTCAAGATGGCGGGTCGGGTCGCGGGCGCATAACCGACATGGCGAAGAAGAAACAGCTCTGGGGCGGCCGGTTCGCCGGCTCCACCGCGGATTCGGTGGTGGCTTTCACCGCGTCCGTGGACGTGGACCGGCGCCTTTACCGGCACGACATCGCCGGCAGCATGGCCCATGCCCGCATGCTCGGCCGGCAGCGCATCATTCCCGCGACCGACGCCCGCAAGATCGTCGCCGGGCTGCGGGCGGTCCAGAAGGAGATCGAGAGCGGAGAGTTCCCCTTCAGCGTCGCGGATGAAGACATCCACATGAACATCGAGCGGCGGCTCACCGAGAAGATCGGCAGCGTGGGCGAGAAGCTGCACACCGCCCGGAGCCGGAACGACCAGGTGAGCCTGGACATGCGGCTCTACCTGAGGGAGGCCCTCGACGGCATCCTGGGGGACCTGGATGCCCTGCAGCAGGCGCTGGCGGGCGCGGCCCGGAGGAACGAGGGCGTGCTGATGCCCGGCTACACCCACCTCCAGCGGGCCCAGCCGGTGCTCTTCGCGCACCACTTGCTGGCCTACGTGGAGATGCTCGAGCGGGACAAGAGCCGCTACCGCCACTGCCGGGAGCAGACCGACGTCATGCCCCTGGGCTCCGGGGCGCTAGCCGGAACCACCTTTCCCATCGACCGGGCCTACGTGGCCAAGCTCCTGGCCTTCCCGCGCCTCTCCGAGAACAGCATCGACGCGGTCAGCGACCGGGATTTCGTGCTGGAGTTCCTTTCCGCGTCGGCCATTCTCTTCGTTCACTTGAGCCGCATGGCAGACGAATTCATCCTGTGGTCCAGCGAGGAGTTCGGTTTCGTCGAATTGCCGGACGCCTATTGCACCGGCAGCTCGATGATGCCGCAGAAGAAAAACCCCGACGTGGCCGAGTTGATCCGCGGCAAGACCGGGCGCGTGTACGGGAACCTCCATGCCCTCCTGACCATCATGAAAGGGCTGCCGCTGGCCTACAACCGCGACCTCCAGGAGGACAAGGAGCCCCTGTTCGACACCGTCGACACGGTCACGGCGTGTCTGCTCATGGCCCGGGAGATGCTGAACGGCTTGGCGGTGCGGGGCGAGCGAATGCTGGCGGCGGCGGAGGAAGGCTTCATGAACGCCACCGACCTGGCGGACTATCTCGTGGGCCGCGGCCTCAGCTTCCGCGCCGCCCACGACGTCGTCGGCCGGGTGGTACGTGACTGCATCGACACGAAGCGCAAGCTGCAGGAGCTGTCCCTTGAGGAATTGCAGGGGTATTGTCCGGCCATCGAACCGGACGTCTACAAGATCCTGACGGTGCGGGCCGGCGTCGAACGCCGGCGCGCACCGGGCGGCACCGCGTCCGTCAACGTCCGCCGACGGCTGAAGAAGCTGGGGGTCTGATGGCAACCGGGCCGAAGCCGTCCTTGGTTCGAGATTGTGGCGGACGCTCCAGATCCGTCATTCCCGCGAAACAGGCTGTGTCAAAACGCCATCCCAGCGAGGCACAGACCCCCGAAATCGTCATTCCCGCGAAAGCGGGAATCCAGGGGCGGTGGAGGGGCGTGGCGGCAGTGGTGCCCCGGCCCCGCCCCCCCTGGATTCCCGCTTTCGCGGGAATGACGGATTCAGGCATTGGAGGAGGCGTCACCAGGAGACCTTTTCGACTGAGCGCCGGGAGCGTGCTGTGTTTCTTTCTGCTGCCAGCCTTACTGGCCGCCGGGTGCGGCAAGAAGGGTGCGCCACGGGCGCCGGGGTTGGCGGTTCCCGCGGCCATCACCGACCTGACGGCCCAAGTCGAGGACCGCGGCATCCGGCTCGGATGGTCGCGCCCGCGAGTCGCTCTCGACGGCCGGGCGCTCACCGCCCTGGCGGCGTTCGTGGTGTTCCGCAAGGGCACGCGCGCCGATTGCCCGGAATGCCGGGCCGCGTTTCGCGAGCGGGCGGTTCTGAGCGTAGAGGATGAGGGCCGGTTTTTCAGGCAATCGAAATACGGGTTTACGGATCGGGAGCTTCGCGCCGGCACGGTTTACCGGTACCGGGTCCTGGTCCGTTCGTCGGACGGCTCCGCCAGCGGGCCGTCGAACGAGGTGAGTGTAGAATGGCAACCGTGACGGATCGTTTCACGCACAGGAACGACGCGATGTATTGCGAGGACGTGCCGGTCAGGGACATCGTTGACGCGGTGGGGACGCCGGTATACGTGTACAGCCTTGCCCAGTTGCGTGACGCCTTCCGGGGTTTCGACCAGGCCTTTGCCGCGAGTCGCCATCTGGTCTGCTTCTCGGTCAAGGCCAACTCCAACCTTGGGGTGTTGCGCGCCTTCGTGAACGAGGGCTCGGGGTTCGACATCGTTTCCGGCGGCGAGCTCTTCCGGGTGCTCAAGGCCGGCGCCGACCCGCGCAAGGTGGTCTTCTCGGGCGTGGGCAAGACGCGGGATGAGATGGAGTATGCGCTGCGCTCCGGCATTCTGATGTTCAACGTCGAGTCGGAACAGGAGATGGAGGTGTTGAACGAGGTGGCCGGGGCCATGGGCGTGGTGGCGCCGATGAGCTTTCGCATCAATCCCGACGTGGACCCGCAGACGCATCCGTACATTTCCACCGGCATGAAGAAGAGCAAGTTCGGCATCGGCATCGACCCCGCGGCCGAGGCCTACCGCCGCGCCATCTCCCTGCCCAACATCGAGGTCGTGGGGGTGGACTGCCACATCGGCTCCCAGCTCACCTCAACGGCACCCTTCGCGGACGCCGCCGAGCGCGTCCGGGCCTTCATCGAAGTGCTCCAGCGGGAAGGGGCGAATATCCGCTACGTGGACCTGGGCGGCGGTCTCGGCATCCGCTACGACGACGAGGAGCCGCCGGACCCGGAGGACTACGCCAAGGCGCTGACGGAGGGGATCCGCGGCCTGGACGTGACCCTGGTGCTGGAGCCGGGCCGGTCGATGGTGGGCAACGCCGGCATCCTGGTCACCCGGGTGCTTTATCTCAAGCGTACCGAGGCCAAGAACTTTGTGGTGGTGGACGGCGCCATGAACGACCTCATCCGCCCCGCCCTCTACAGTGCGTTTCAGGGCCTCCGCCCGGTGGACCGGCGCGAGGCCGAGCCCATAACCGCGGACGTGGTCGGTCCCATCTGCGAAAGCGGCGACTTCTTCGCCCGGGACCGCCGTATCCAGACGCCGGTTCCGGGGGACCTCATGGCGGTGATGAGCGCCGGCGCCTACGGCTTCACCATGGCGTCCAACTACAACACGAGGCCCAGGGCGGCGGAGGTGCTGGTGGACGGCAAGGAGTTCGCCGTGGTCCGGGAACGGGAGACGCTGGAAGGCCTGGTAGCCGGCGAGAAGATTCCGGCGATGCTGTAAAGCGTCTTCCTTGCCGTGCAGTTTAACGTAAGCCATGTAGCCGGTATGTACCCTCCGACCCCCTCTCCCTCTGGGAGAGGGTTGGGGTGAGGGTGCCCGGCGTGAGCAGTCCATCGGGTGCGGCAGAGGAGTGTGCGGGCAGGGCTATTGGGGGGCCCTCACCCGGCCTTCGGCCACCCTCTCCCAGAGGGAGAGGGGTTGGGTTTGGGACGGGTCGCACCGGCCTTCGGCCACCCTCTCCCAGAGGGAGAGGGGTTTGACCCGCTCGTTCGTCACGCAGGACGCTGGACGCACGGGTTGCAAACCGGACATGACAGGGGCGTGGAGGAGTTCATGACGGAGATCACGTTTACCAAGATGCACGGCTGCGGCAACGATTTCGTGGTGCTGGACTGCATGGAGCGGCAGCCCGCGGGTCTGGCCGAGATCGCCAAGGACCTGTGCCACCGCCGCTTCGGCGTGGGCGCGGACCAGTTGCTCACCATCAAGCCGTCGGAGTCGGCGGACTTCAGGATGGAGATCTACAACGCCGACGGCAGCGAGGTGGAGATGTGCGGTAACGGCATCCGCTGTTTCGCCAAGTACGTCTACGAGCACGGCCTGACGGAAAAGCAGGAGATCGAGGTGGACACCCTGGCCGGCGTCATCCGGCCGCGGCTCAAGGGCGACCGGGTGGAGGTGGACATGGGCCGGCCGGTTCTGGACGGCCGGGATATCCCAGTGGCCGCCGACGGCCGCATCGTCAACCATCCGCTGAATGTCGACGGGAACGAGTACACGGTCACCTGCGTGTCCATGGGCAATCCCCATTGCGTGCTCTACGTCGACGACGTGGACGCGCTGGACCTGCCCCGCCTGGGACCCCGCTTCGAGCATCACGCCTTCTTCCCCAACCGGGTCAACACGGAGTTCGTCCAGGTGCTGGGGCCGGGCGAGGTGCGCATGCGGGTGTGGGAACGCGGCGCCGGCGAGACCTGGGCCTGCGGCACCGGCGCCAGCGCCGTAGGCGTGGCCGGCGCCCTGACCGGCAAGACCGACAAGAAGATCACGACGCACCTCATGGGCGGAGACCTGGAAATCCACTGGGCCGACGACGACCGGGTCTACATGACCGGACCCGCGCAGGAAGTGTTCCAGGGCAGCGTCCGTATCTGACGCGTGAGATGGCAATGTTGCCCCACAGCCGTCATTCCCGCGAAACAGGCTGTGTCAAAACCCCATCCGAGAGAGGCAACGGCCCCCGAAATCGTCATTCCCGCGAAAGCGGGAATCCAGGCGGGGTGCGGTGGGGGAACGCCGCTGTAGCGCCCCTCCGCCGCCCCTGGATTCCCGCTTTCGCGGGAATGACGGAAGGGGGCGCGGGAATGACGGAAGGGGGCGCGGGAATGACGGAGGGGGACGGGAATGACGGAGGGGGACGGGAATGACGGAGGGGGACGGGAATGACGGAGGGGCCTTTGCTACCCGGGAATGGCGTTTTGACACGGCCTGTTTCGCGGGAATGACGGAGAGGTGGCGGGAATGACCTCGTGGGGCGCGACGAGGAGAATAAACTCTCGTGGGGGTTAATGCGATGTTTACCGGATCAATGACCGCTCTTGTCACGCCGTTCAAGGACGGCGGGGTGGACTTCGCTTCGCTGGAGGCGCTGGTGGAGTTCCAGATCGAGCAGGGCACCCACGCGTTGGTCCCCTGCGGTTCCACCGGCGAGTCGGCCACCCTGGACCACGCCGAGCACCAGGCGGTCATCGAGGCGGTGGTGCGCGCCGCAAGGAGACGGGTCCCCGTCATCGCCGGCACCGGCTCCAACTCCACCCGCGAGGCCATGGACCTTACCCGGGCGGCGGAGGAGGCGGGCGCCGAAGGCGCACTGCTGATCTCGCCTTACTACAACAAGCCCACCCAGGAGGGCATCTATCGCCACTACCGGGCGGTGGCCGAGCACGTGGGGATCCCGCTCATCGTCTACAACATTCCGGGGCGGACAGCCTCGAAGATGGAGCCCGAGACCCTGGCGCGCCTGGGGGAGATCGGCAACATCGCCGGAGTGAAGGAAGCCACCGGCTCGGTGGACCAAGCCATCGACGTCATCCGGCTGTGCGGCGACTCCCTGGCCGTCTATTCGGGCGAGGACTCGCTGGTGTACTCGCTCATGACCCTGGGCGGCAAGGGCGTCATCACCACCACGGGCAACGTCGCCCCCCGGGCCATGGCCGACCTCACGGAAGCCTGCCTGCGGGACGACTGGGCCGCCGGCCGCCGGATCCAGTTCGAGCTGATGCCGCTGATCCGTTGCCTCTTCTGCGAAACCAACCCCATCCCCGTCAAGACCGCGCTGTCCCTCATGGGCAAATGCGGTCCCGAACTCCGGCTGCCGCTGACCACCATGGGCGAGTCGAACCTGAAGCGGCTGAACGGCGCCATGGTCGGTTACGGATTGATCGAGCGTCCTTCCTGACCACGAACGGTCCTGCGCATCTCCACGTGAGAAAGGACACTGGCATGAGCACGGTGGGTCTGATCGTTTGCGGGCCGGGAGGAAGGATGGGCGGCGTGCTGGTCCGCCTGATCCAGGACACCCCGGGCGTCACCCTCGCGGGGGCCTGCGATCGGCCCGGCAGCCCGCGGCTGGGACGGGACGCCGGCGAGGTGGCGGGGGCTGGCCATCTGGGTGTCGAGATCGTCGACCGCATCGAGCCATTGGCGGGACAAGGGCGCGTCATCGTCGACTTGACCACCCCCGAGGCTTCCGTCGCCCACATGAAGGCGGCGGCCAAGACCGCCACTCCCATCGTCATCGGCACCACGGGTTTCAACGCCAGACAGCTCCGGCAGATCCGCACCCTGGCGGCCAAGACACCCACCGTTCTCGCTCCCAACATGAGCCTCGGGGTGAACCTGCTGCTGGACCTGGTGGGCCGGGTGGCCCGCGGCCTTGGCGACGCCTACGACGTGGAGATCGTGGAGGCGCATCACCGGTTCAAAAAGGACGCGCCGAGCGGCACCGCCCTGGCTCTGGCCCGGGCCGTGGGCGACGCCCTGGGGCGCAAGCTGGAGCGGGTGGGCGTGGAGGGCCGCAGCGGGTTTGGCGAGCGAAAGACCACCGACATCGGTCTACTCTCCGTCCGGGCCGGAGACATCGCGGGCGAGCACACGGTGATGTTCGGCGGCATCGGCGAGCGGATCGAACTGGTCCACCGCGCTCACAGCCGGGACGCTTTCGGCCGCGGCGCCATCCGGGCGGCGCAGTGGGCGGCGGACAAGGAGAAAGGCTTTTACGGCATGCAGGATGTGCTGGGACTTGCACATGGACGAGTTTGAAACCCGCTGACAGCCAGTATACCATGAAAATCATCTATATTCTGTATTATTTTCATGGTATCTTGGGGTCATGGTGATTCGCCGTAACTCTTTTGAGGCGATCCGTACTGCACTGGGGCGCGCGTCCGTAGTGGTGCTGGCGGGCCCTCGCCAGTGTGGGAAGACGACGCTGGCGCGGCAGTTCCTCGACCCCGATTCCGTCAATTACTTCGACCTTGAGTCTCCGGCCAGCCTGGGCCGGCTCGACGAGCCCGTGACGGCACTGGAGCCGTTGCGCGGGCTGGTCGTCATCGACGAGGTGCAACTCAGGCCGGAGTTGTTTCCCGCGTTGCGGGTGTTGGTGGATCGGACTCCATCGCCGGCCAGATTCCTGGTTCTGGGAAGCGCATCCGGAGGGCTGCTTCGCCAGACGTCCGAAAGCCTTGCCGGCCGTACGGAGCGGGTACTCCTTGGCGGCTTCACGGCGAATGAGGCGGCGGACCATTCCAGTGACGCTCAGGCCAGGTTGTGGCGTCGCGGCGGGTTGCCTCGGTCCTTTCTCGCCGAGCGTGAGGCGGACAGCGTGGCATGGCGCCGTGAGTACATCCAGACTCTTCTGGAGAGAGACTTTCCCCAGTGGGGCGTCAGCGTGCCCGCTGCCGCCATGGGGCGTTTCTGGGCCATGCTGGCGCATTACCACGGTCAGACCTGGAACGCCGCGGAACCGGCGCGCGCACTGGGGGTTCGCCCCGCGGTTGTGACGCGTTACCTCGATGCGCTTACCGATGCCATGATGGTGCGCCAGTTGCGGCCCTGGTTTGCCAACATCAAAAAGCGGCAGGTGAAGGCGCCGAAAATCTACATCCGCGACTCCGGTCTGCTGCACCAGTTGCTCGGCATTGCGACCGAGAAAGCTCTGCTCACCCACCCGCGGGTGGGCGCGTCGTGGGAAGGCTTCGTCATCGAACAGGTGTTGTCGACGGAGGCTCACGATGAGGCGTTCTTCTGGGCCACTCACCAGGGGGCGGAGACCGACCTGGTCCTTCGGCGGGGCGACGCCCTCTACGGCATCGAGTGCAAGTTTGCCGACGCGCCCAGGGTGACCCCGTCGATTCGAAACGCGCTGACGGACATCGGATTGGCGCGGGTCGCGATATTGTACCCCGGCACCCGGCGTTTCCCGCTCTCCGACCGGGTCGAGGCTGTGCCGTTGGATGCGTTGAGTCGCGGCGACCCGGTGTTCACCGGAATTTCAGTCTAATTCTAATAAATGCTGCATCGCTATGGGTCTTGTCCGGGGTTTTCCTCGCCCTGGTGAGGGTGAAGTGATCGGGGGGCGGACGGTTTCGATTTCGATGTGGCAGTGTGGCGGTCATGGCGGTGCAGCCGGCCCAGGATGGTTCCATTGATTTGCGCGCGGTCACGGCGCGCCCGACCTGTGGCGGGAAGGAACACCGGCGCTGGGACCGGCTGGTGGCGAGTCATCATTACGTTCCGTTTCACGGCGCGCTCAGCAAGGGCCTGGGCCATGTCCGGCGGCCTCGGCCTGGGAGTCTGCGCCGCAGGAACCGGACATCCGATGCAGGGGCGGGTTTCAAACCCGCCCCTGCCCGCACGCCCGACACGGGCTCCCGGTGTCGCGTCCGGCAAATTCCTGCGATAGTTTGCTCGTCGTTCTTGCCGTCGGCTGCGTTGCGCTTCCTCGCCTGGCGCCCGTCACACGGGCGGGTTTCAAACCCGCCCCTACGGGTCATCGCAGGTCACCGCGCGTTGCCGACGACAAGAAATCCTGCGCAACTTGCCGCACGAATTGCCGGACGCGCCCAACGCCCGACCCCGCGGTTGACCCGCCGCAACCCGGCCCGCGCTCGGCCGGAAACCCCGCCTGCAGCTGTCCCACAGCTCGATGGTGCGCCTTGCCCCCATCCATCCGCGGTTGCGCCCAACCCATCCATCGCCCACATTCCCCCGCGTGCCCACCACAAGCCGGAGAAAGGGACAAAAAATGTTTCTGGAGTCTTGGTTTCTGGAGTCTTGTCCTGCTGGGTTGACACACTCGTGTCACGCTCTGTCAGGAACTGTTCGCTCGATGCCGCGACCTCTTCACCGCGCTCGACCGGGTGTTCTTCGACACCACCTCGCTGTTCTCCACCGGCAACGGCGGCGACACCCTCGGCCAGGTACGGCAAGAGCAAGGACTGCAAAGTCGCTTCGGGGTGCGCCGGGTGTGCCTGGTTGCCGACGCCGGAATGATCTCGAAAAAGATGATCGCGGCGGTCGACGCGCGCGGTGGGTTCTGCATTCGAGGTTGGCGTCACCGTCCCGTTCGGCACAGGAGAGGTCGACGGCGGCGCTCGATGCGGCGCGCCTCCGGGTCGCGGGCATCCCCACGGGTCAGGCCCGGCGAGCGCCAGTTCGACGCGCGGTAGCAAGTCCCCGCAAAGCGCGCCGGGTCGACGAAGGTCTCCGCCGGCAGGATCGGGTATCCATGCGCCGGGGCGCCATCCTCCGCCCCTACCATCTGAGCGCGCCCCGCAGCATCAACCCGTGCTCGGGCGGCGCGTCGCCGCCGGCACTCTCGCTGCGGGTCCCTTGGATGTCGAGGGCGAAGTCGAGCGCCTCGCGCCGCGCCGACCCGAGCCGCCAGCCGAGACGCCACTCGCGCCCGCTCTCGCTCAAGCCCAGCCCCGCATAGGGCGTGCCGGTGAACAGCCCGCCGCCGAGGCCGAGGCCGTAGCCGACCTCCGCGTTCAGCCGCGCCTCGGGCTCGAACCCGTCGCCCGCGGCAAGGTCCCGCGCATCGGCCATCGACCACAGCCGCTCCGTCCCGCTCGACGCCGCCCCGAAGGTGGGCGCGAGGGTGAACGACAGCCCCCGTCCCGAGGCGCCCGGGTCGAGCCGGATGGACCCGCTCGCCCCCCACTCCTCGAAGCCCGAGGCCTGGTGGGCAATGAGCGTCCGCGCGCTCGCCTCGACGCTCAAGCCCGACGCCGTGTCGGCATAGCGGATGCGCCCGCCCAGTTCCACGCCCGTCCCGGTCTCCGCGGCCCCGCCGTCGTGGCGCAAGCCCAACTCCAGACCCGGCGTCAGCGTCGAGCCCTCGCCCAGTTCGAACGCGCGGCTGCCCTCCAGCGTCAGCCGCAGCCGGCTCGCATCCGCCGTCGTCGCCACCGTGTTCGCGGCCTTCTCCGACTCCATCCGCACCAGGAAGGCATCGGCCTTGAGCGCGAGGTCCACGCCGCCCGCCTCACCGGCTTCGAGCAGCGCCCCCCGCACCCCGACCGCGCCGAGGCGCATCTCGATGTCCGTACGGGTGACCGTCTCGACCCGCTCCCCGTTCGCGGCTTCGGTGATCGTCATGTCGCCGCTGCCGTAGCCGACGAGGCCCCAGGCCGAGAGCCGCTCGCTCATCTGGAGGCGCGCATAGGGCTGCACGCTCGTGAGGCGGCTCTCCACTGTGCCCGAATCCACCCCCGGCTGCTCGAACCTGCCCTCGCCTGCGCTCACCGAGACCGCGACGCCCGCAAGCCAGCGGTTCCACGCAGCATCCGCGCCGACGATCCCCGTCGTCACCTCGCCGTCGATGCGCATCCGTCCCCGCTCCGCGGGCGCCTCGGCATCGAAGCCGCCCGTCGTCACCCGGCCCCAGGCCGCGAGGCCCGGACCGCCGCCGCCGCCGTCATGGCTGAGATGGAACGCGCTCCCGAGCAGCAGCTCGCGCCCCGACAGGCTCCGCGCGGACGCCCCGGCTGACGCCGGATAGTCCCAGGCGCTACGCGTCTCAGGCCAACCGTCCGGTCCCGCCTCGGGCCTGGGTCCGCCCCCGGCGCCCAGCGCGCGGGCAAGCCCGGCGATCGCCTCCGCCACACCCTCCCCGTCCGAGATCCGGGCGAGGTCGATGCGCTGACCGCCCACCGTCACCTGCGCGCCCGCGAGCGGTCCCGACAGCCGGGCCGATACCGCCTCCACCACGTGGCCCGCGGCGGCGCGCCCGAAACGCGAGAGCCACATCTTCTGCAACGGGTCGCTGTTCGAAATCGTGCCCACCGCCTCGGCGTCGCCGAGCTTCACGCCCGAGGGGCTCGAGAGCGTGAGCCGCATCGTCTCCTCGCCCTCGTCGATGGCGTCGTCGAGCACCGGCACCGGCACCGTCTTCACCGTCTCACCCGGTGCGAAGGTGAGCGTTCCCGTGCTCTGCGTGTAGTCGGCGCCCGCCGTCGCCGTGCCGTCCGACGTCGCGTAGCCCACCGTCACCGCCTTGTTGGTTGCGCGGGAGAGCGTCACCACGAAGTCGAGCGTGTCGTCGGTCCCTTCCTCGGCCCGCGCATCGGCGACGCGCGCCGCCGGCGGCCCGAGGACCGTTGCCGCCAGCGCGCCGGAGAGCTTCCTGCCGTCGGGCAGGCAGATGGCGCCCGCGCCGGCGCAGTCGGCGGTCGCGGGCAGGCGCACCGTCACCGTCTCGGGCGCGCTCGGCTGCGCGCTGACCGCCCAGCCCCGGTTGCTCCCCTGCGCGAGTCTGCGCGCGCCCGTCACCCGCGCGCCCGTCACCGTGAAGGCGCCATCGCGCAGTGTCCTGTAGCTCAGGCCCGGCACGTCCTCGCTGAAATGCAGCTCGAAGCTGAACGGTGTGCGCCCGTCGTGCTCGGCCGGCATCGACCGGAACTCCGCCGTCAGCGGCGGTGCTGCAGGGGGGCCGAGCACCATGGCTGCCAGCGGCGTCGACAGCGGCCGGCCGCCGCTGCAGATCGCTCCCGCTGCCCGGCAATCGGTCGTGATCGGCAACGCGATTTGCACATCCTCCGTGCCGGCGGGCCGCACCGTCACCCTCCAGCGCTGGTTCTTGCCCGGCTCCAGGCGCCGAACCCCCGTCACCAAACCGTTCGTCACCCGGAACGCCGAGTCGCGCAGCGTCTTGTAGCTCAGATCAGGAGCGTTTTCGCTGAAATGCAACTCGAAGCTGAACCCGCCCGCGCCATCATGGCGCTCGGGCAACCCTGCAAGCTGCGCCGTGAACGCCACCGCCTGTGTCGCTTGCGCCGCCGCGCGGCTGACCGCGGATGTCGACGCGCTGAACACTACCTCGATGTTGCCGCTGTCGTCGGTGAAGTCCACCATCACCAGCAGCTTGCGGCCTATATCCGCCTCCACCGGCGTGTAGGCGCTTCCGGTCGCCGACTCAATCCTATCGGGGAGTGGGAAGAAATCGTCTGTCGGTGACTCGTCCTCTCGATACCATCGAATTCTGTAGGACGCCCCGCTCAGACCGTCAGCGTCCGTCATGCCGGAGGTCGAGACGCTCAGCGTCTCCCCCACACGCGCCGTCCCCGTAATCTCCGGCACACCGGTCGCCGTCCTGCTCAACGCCGCCACGCCCGCTCCCACGCTGTTCACCGCGCGCACCTCGAACGAGTAGGTCTGGCCGGGATCCACCCGGAAGGTAGCCCCCGCCGCACCCAAATGAAGGTCCCAGGTCCACGCCGCCGCTTCCGGCACCGAGTGCCCCTCCGCAAACCGATACTCGTAACGTATGATCTCCGTAATGGCGATGTCCGCCGGCCTTCCCCAAGCGTACAACCTCACACGGCCGTCGGGGCGCAACTTCGTCGTCAGCACCGTCGGCGCCGACGGCGCCCCCACCTTCGGAGGCAGCGACGCCGACGCGCGGCTGACCGCGGATGTCGACGCGCTGAACACTACCTCGATGTTGCCGCTGTCGTCGGTGAAGTCCACCATCACCAGCAGCTTGCGGCCTATATCCGCCTCCACCGGCGTGTAGGCGCTTCCGGTCGCCGACTCAATCCTATCGGGGAGTGGGAAGAAATCGTCTGTCGGTGACTCGTCCTCTCGATACCATCGAATTCTGTAGGACGCCCCGCTCAGACCGTCAGCGTCCGTCATGCCGGAGGTCGAGACGCTCAGCGTCTCCCCCACACGCGCCGTCCCCGTAATCTCCGGCACACCGGTCGCCGTCCTGCTCAACGCCGCCACGCCCGCTCCCACGCTGTTCACCGCGCGCACCTCGAACGAGTAGGTCTGGCCGGGATCCACCCGGAAGGTAGCCCCCGCCGCACCCAAATGAAGGTCCCAGGTCCACGCCGCCGCTTCCGGCACCGAGTGCCCCTCCGCAAACCGATACTCGTAACGTATGATCTCCGTAATGGCGATGTCCGCCGGCCTTCCCCAAGCGTACAACCTCACACGGCCGTCGGGGCGCAACTTCGTCGTCAGCACCGTCGGCGCCGACGGCACCCCCACCTTCGGAGGCAGCGACGCCGACGGCGGCAACGGCACAGTGCCACGGCCCATACCGGACCCCATGCCGTCGAACGCAGAGATATTGAACTGCCATCTCACTCCGGTATAGACAAGCCCGCTCACCGTCACTGTCAACGGAGCCCCTTCCGTGTGCTTGCAGACCGGTGCATTGGAACCGTCGCTGTGGTAATAGCAGTATTTGTATCCTAGAATCGGCTCGCCACGGTCAATATCCGGCGGCTGCCAAGTCAGCACCGCCTCGCTCTGGCTGGTCCACACCGCGTCGAAGTTTGTCGGCGGATACAAGTCCCTCGCCTGCGCCGTCGCCACACTGGTCAGCGTCTCGCTGTTGCCCCGGTCATCGGTGAAGCTCACCTGCACCTTGAACTTGCTCCCCTCGAACTCCGGCGACACCAGCAATTCGTAGCGCCACCACGGTCTCTCGATCTCGGACTCCACCGCAACGCCCGTGCTCTCATCCACCCGAATCCATTGGTAGCTGTACGACGCCCCGCTCAGACCGTCGGCGTCCGTGATGCCGCTCGTCGATGCCGTCAACTCCATCATCACGTGCGGTTCGCCCGAAATCGTCGGAAGCCCCTGCGCCGGTGTGTTGGGCCGCTCATCATCATCCTCTGCGCTCGCAGTCCGCTCGCCGTTGATCCGCATTCGGAGCTCAACATTCGTCGGCGAACTCTCCGATGTGGACCATGTACTATACGAACCCTCACAAAACTCCCTAGTTTGAACATCGACGAAGTTCCAGCCGGGCAGTCCCGTTTGACGGCCTCCGCAAGCAAACAAATGGGACCAAATACGCCGGTCACCGACATGAAAGATCTCCCCTTTCAGTGCCGATAAAACCAAATAGTATTTGGTTTCGGCATCAAGGCGAGTTCCGGCAGGGGCTGTCAGAGTAAAGATGGTTGAGTGAGAATTATTACTTCTATCGCTTGGCCGCATCGTCCATTCCGGAAAGGTCGCCACGAGCTCGCCTGTTACCGGGTCGTTCTTTCTCAGGACGTAGGACCGCGCTCCAAATGATGACCCAACGGTTGTACCGAGAAGTTCGATGCTCGTGAGTGTGTAACCCCCCCCCTTGCCAGTCATGAAAGAGGGCGCAACGTCACGATCACGCGAGGCCGCCCATATACAAGAATAAGCACGTTCCATACTTGAGAGCAGCACCTCGGCGTAGGCCGAGCGGCCGAATCCGGACAACGCCAGCATTGCCGCAGCACACACGAAGAGCCCCGCCACAGCGAGGCGCACGGGCCTGCCGGCCGCGGGCATCGCGACGCGGCGCCGCCGGACACCCGGCCGGATCGAGCGGCGCGAGCCGGGAGATGCCCCCCGTAGCAGCCCCGGACCGCCGCCGGCGCGACCGTCACGCCGAAGGACCTCCGGAAGAATCGATATCGCCATCTCTGTTTTCTCTACCAACATCCCGGCACCCCTCTCCTTTGCCCGACGCCGCCGCCAGACAGTGCTCCGGCCGCAGGACCGAACCCCCATCGTTCATTTGTGGGCACACTCAACTGTCCTCACGCCTGGCGTCCACTCCCGATGCAGCAGCTTGTGCCCTATGTCATCTCATTAAACCAACTCGCCGGCCCGCGCAACCCTTGCTCACTCGTGTCCATGGACCGGTCGCGGTTCAAGGGCACGCGCTGCCTGGCGTCGAACTGGATGGAGTTGGGCAAGCCCCGCGGGTTTGGCAGGTCGAGCGGCGGCTGGGTGGCGCACGGGAGGCCGAAGCGGGTGTTCGTCCGCCCGCTTGCAGCCAACGCCGGCACAGCGTCAAGCGGTCTGGAACCGGAGTCCTGGGGCGCGGCCAAGGCTTGTCCTGAGCCGCTGTCGGAGGCGCGGTTGCGCAGTCTCTACAGCTTTTTGCGGGAGGTAGCGGAGTACCGCTCGGCTCGGGGCATTCGGCGCCGGCTGGCCAGTTCTGGCGATTGCGGTGGCCGCCAAACTCTGCGGCGCCCAAGGGGCGACGGCCATGGCCGAGTTCGCCGGCAGGACCATGCGTTGGGCGCGTCCGGCAATTCCTGCGACAGGTTGCGCAGGATTTCTTGTCGCCGGCAAGGCGCGGTGACCCGTAGGGGCGGGTTTCAAACCCGCCCCTACATCGGATGTCCGGTTCCTGCGGCGCAGACTCCTCGGTCGAGGCCGCCGGACATGGCCCAGGCCCTTGCCGAACACGCCGTGAAACGGAACGGAACGATGGCTCGCCACCAGCCGGTCCCAGCGCCGGTGTTCCTTCCCGCCCCAGCTCCACCGCGCCGTGACCGCGCGCAAATCAATGGAACCATCCTGGGCCGGCAGCGCCACCATGACCGCCACACTGCCACATCGCCACATCGCAAACGAAACCGTCCGCTCCGCGATCACTTCACCCTCACCAGGGCGAGGACAAAAAAACTTGTCCTGCCTCAACGGCAAGTCGGCGCCTCTCAACCGACCGGGCGCCGCCGACCCGGACCGCTTCTTCGTGGCCGCAGTCGAGCGCCAAAGCGGCGTGGTCCGAGGGCAGATTGCCTCCCACAGCGCCGCCGGCGAGACCTCGGCCGCCCGTCGCCTCATCGCCGACCTCGACGTCGCCGGACGCACCCTGACCCTCCACGCCCTGCACAGTTGTCCGAAAACCGCCCAGCGGATCATCCACTGCCGCGCACACTACGTTCTACCCGTCAAGCGCAACCATCCGGCGCTTCTCCAAGACATCCGCCAGGTTGACATCCTGAGTCTCTTATATTAATCAAATTCCCTATTCTAAGTGGCTTCAGATTCTCCAAAATTGGACGATGAGTCTACGGAAGCGGAAGTCGAAAGGCTGGCCGAACGGATAGGCCGGTTGATCCGTTCCCTTGAGCCCGAGAAACGGGAGGATGTGAAGGAACTCGCCTTCTCGCTGGTGCGTGAGGAGTTGATCCAGGGCGAGGAACCACAGCAGCCAGCGAGCGGGTCCGCTCCGGCGCCGATGAATCCCCTGGGCGCCGGCGTGCTTTTTTTCGTGTTGGGGGCAGGCCTTTCGTTCATTTTCGGGCCTGTCGGTCTGGCGTTGATGGTCGGAGGCGTGTTCTTCATCGTGTGGGGGGCCGTCATAAGCTGGATCAAGAAGTAGGGGCGCGATGGCTACGAACGAGAAACGAGAAGTAAAGAGAGGCATCTGGAGTCGCCGGGACTTTTTCGGCCGGCTGGGCTGGGCCGGTTTCGGCGTGTTCTCCCTGGTCTCGCTCTTCGGCTTCATGCGATCCGCGTTTCCGCGGGTGCTCTTCAAGCCGCCTACCACGTTCAAGGCCGGCTTCCCCTCCGACTACACCGTCGGAGAGGTGAGTGAGAAGTTCAAGAAGGACTTCCGCGTGTGGATCGTGCGCGAAGAGGTGGGCTTCTACGCCGTCTTCGCCAAGTGCACGCACCTCGGTTGCACGCCGCGCTGGCTCGCCGCCGAGAGCAAGTTCAAGTGCCCCTGCCACGGCAGCGGTTTCTTCAAGTCGGGGCAGAACTTCGAGGGGCCGGCCCCACGGCCGCTGGACCGGTTCGAGATCGCTCTGGCGGAGGACGGCCAACTCATCGTGGACAAGGCTAAGGAATTCCGGATGGGGCCGATCGGGGAGCCCGATGAGCAGCATCCCAACAGCATTCTCAAGGCTTGAGACGGACCATGATTAACCTGGAACAACTGAAGAAGGACATCGTCGAGAGTCACGTCTGGAGGGCGATCTTCCGGCACGGCTACGAGGACACGCCGCGAAACCGCGTGTTGATGGTGACGGGCAACGTGTGGATGCATCTGCATCCGGCGAAGGTGCGGAAACACGCCGTCCGGATGCGGTTCACCTGGTGCATGGGGGGCCTGACCTTCCTCATGTTTCTGCTCACGGTGGTGACCGGCATCTACCTCATGTTCTACTACCGGCCGGTGCCTCAATACGCCTACGCGGACATGAAGTACCTGGAGTTCGACATGCCCTTCGGCATGCTGATGCGCAACATGCACCGCTGGGCGGCCCATGCCATGGTGATCTTCGTGTGGCTGCACATGTTCCGGGTCTTTCTTACCGGCTCCTACAAGCCGCCACGGGAATTCAACTGGATCGTCGGCGTGCTGCTGCTGGTGCTGACCCTGCTGCTGAGCTTCACGGGGTACCTGCTGCCTTGGGACCAACTGGCCATCTGGGCCGTGACGGTGGGCTCCAACATGGCGCGGGCCACGCCCCTCCTGGGACACGAGGGACCCTTCGCGGAGTTCGTGGGGGCCAATCCGGTGTACGACGCCCGGGCATTCCTGTTCGGCGGCGGCGAGATCGGTCCGCACACCCTGCTGCGGTTCTACATTCTCCACTGCATCTTCATTCCGCTGGTGGCCAGCCTGCTCATGGCCGTGCACTTCTGGCGGATCCGCAGGGACGGCTTTTCCGGTCCTCCGTTATAGATTTTAGTTCAAGCTCGACCACACGGGTTCACTAGGGAAAGGTAGCCATCGTATGGCTCAGGCCGAGGAAAGAAGCCGCGCGATCGTCGTCGACGACAAGATTCATACCTGGCCGCATCTGGTTCGCGGCGAGTTTCTGGTGATGCTGTTCGTGCTCGTGGCCATGACGCTGTGGTCGCTGCTGGTGGACGCGCCGCTGGAGGAGCCCGCCAACCCGGCCCGCACCCCGAATCCCTCCAAGGCGCCGTGGTATTTTCTCGGCCTGCAGGAAATGTTGGTGTACTTCGACCCCTGGTACGCGGGGGTGGTGCTGCCGACCTTCATCATCATCGGCCTGATGGTGATCCCCTTCATCGACATCAACACCAAGGGCAACGGCTACTACACCTTCAAGGCCCGCAAGTGGGAGATCATGACCTTCATCCTGGGATTCCACATCCTTTGGGTGGTCACGATCATCATCGGCACGTTCTTCCGAGGGCCTGGGTGGAACCTGTTCTGGCCCTGGCAAAGGTGGGATCCCCACAAGGTGGTGGCCCTCACCAACGTCGACCTGCCCTATCTGGTGGGTCTGCGGGACTACTGGGTCATGGCCGGCTTCGGGCTGTCTCTGGTGCTGTTCTACTTCATTTTTTCGGTGTGGCTGTTCTACAAGTGGATCATCTGGGTCAAGGGCAAGGAGTTCATGATCCGGTGGGGCGCCGTCCGGTTCGCGATTACGGCTTTTCTCTTCGTGACCATGATGGCGCTTCCGGTCAAGATGTTTCTGAGGCTGGTGTTCAACATCAAGTATATTATGGTCACACCCTGGCTTAATATCTGATGTTCTATGTAGCAAAGCTTCTTCAGGCCCTGGGTATTGCGGATGTGGGTTATGCGGTGTTCGTGGGGATCTTTCAGGGCATTGCCATGGCCGAGGAGATCATCCTGACCCTCATCGGCGTGGCGGTGTTCTCGCTGGGGCGTCTGTTGGAGAGCAAGACGGCTTGAGACACCACACGAAGGTAGATTCTCTGCGTGCTGTAAGGGAGAATGAATGGCGGTTCGCGGCGTAGATCCCAACGAAGAAAAGAAATCCTACGGGGCGGTCTTTTTTGTAGGCTCGATCCTCCTGGTTGTGGTGTCTTTGTGGGCGGTGTTCGACGACAACATCACCAGGCGGGTGTGGAAGATCCATCAGACGGAGTTCCTCCAGACCGACTACGAGCGCGCCGCGGCCGCGTTGGCCAAGGAGCAGCAGCGGCTGGACGCGGACCCGAAGTACTCGGACTTGGTAAAGAAGCGCGACGCCGAGTTGCAGAGTCTGGCGGGCGGCGAAAAGGGCGCCAAGCTGGCCGAGCTCAAGGAGCTTCAGCAGAAGGTCGAGGTCGAGTACTTCGACGCGGATCAGGAGGTCAAGTTCGTCAAGAGCGAACTCGATGAAGCCTGGTACGAGTTCGACCACGCGGTCCAGCAGGGCCGGGACGCGAGTTCCTACGACAAGCACATCAGGGAGCTGTTAGAGGTCCAGCATTCGCTGGAGCCGGCCCTCGAGGCCGCCCGCAAGAAGCGTGTGGACGTCAAGCAAGAGATCGGGGAGGTCCAAGGCGGCGTCAAGGCCATCGAGGAACAGATCTACGAGATGGAGGGCGAGATACGGAGTGCGCAGCGGCAGATGGACAACGCCACGGTCACCGTCGGCCCGGAGGGTTTTCCGCAGCTCACGCTCTACAAGGTGCCCAAGATCGAGCAGGTGGTGCTCAAGGACTTCGACCGCAACAATTTCGACCAACAGGTGGACCGGGTGGACCGCTGCCAGAGTTGCCACATCGCCATCAACCGCGCCGGTTTCGACGACCTCCCGCATCCCCTCAAGACCCATCCCAAGCGCAGGGTCTTCCTGGGAGATTCGGCCCACCCGCCGCGGATCTTCGGCTGCACCACCTGCCATGACGGACAGGGAGAGGGCATCAACAGCCTGGCCCAGGCCCACGGCACCGTGAAGTTCTGGGAGCATCCGCTGCTCGAGGGCGAGAACGTGCAGGCCAACTGCATTACCTGCCACCTCAACGTCCAAGGCCTCGAGGGCGCCGAAGTGGTGGGACGGGGACAACAGATCTTCGAGCAGGTGGGTTGTACCGGCTGCCACCTGGTCGAAGGCTACGATGACATCCCCAAGGTGGGACCGAGTCTGAGAAAGGCGCGCGCCAAGGTCGATCCGGGCTGGATGGTCCAGTGGATTCTGAACCCGCGCGCGTTCCGGCCCCATACCCGTATGCCGCATTTCTACTTCAAGGAAGACGAGGCACTGGCGGCGGCATCCTACCTGTGGTCCGCTTCCAGCAAGGAAGCCGACGCATGGCTCAAGGAGCATCCGGCGCCCGAGGGTTACCGGTCCGGCGACGCGGCCATGGTCAAGAAGGGCGAGGAGTTGGCCCGCTCGTTGGGGTGTCAGGGGTGTCACGGCCTTGCCGAGGGCGAGTTCACCACCCGCATCGCCGGCAAGGATCTGGTGCCGAACCTGAAGGACATCGCCGCCAAGGTGAATCCCCGCTGGACCTACAACTGGCTGCGCGATCCCAAGAGCTACAATCCCGGCACCCGGATGCCGAGCCTGCGGCTGTCCGAAGACGAGGCGCTGGCCCTCACCACCTACCTGATGACCCTGGGCACCAAGCCTGAGCCCAACGCCGAGCTGGTGGCCCGTCTCGAGCAACCCGCCAACATCGCCAGGGGCGAGAAGCTGGTACGGAAGTACGGTTGCGCCGGTTGCCACGACATCCCCGGGATGGAGAAGGAATCCCGGATCGGCGTCGAGCTGACGACTTTCGGCTCGAAACCGTTGGAGGAGCTGTTCTTCGGTAACGACACGAACATCAAGCAGTCCTGGAAGGACTGGACCTTCAACAAGATCCACAACCCGCGGGTATACGCCACCGAGCGCGTGGAGCAGTTGATGCCTCACTTCGATCTGCCCAAGGAGGACATCGAGGCGTTGAAGATCCTGCTGCATGGTTTTGTGGAGCGGAAGGTGCCGGAGTCCTTCAAAGCCGACCACTCCAAGCGGGCCCGACAGCTCTTCGCCGGCCGCCGTATGGTCCAGGAGTATAACTGCGTCGGCTGTCACGAGATCAACGGCGACGGCGGATACATTCGCAAGTACTACGAGAAGAGCCCGACCCTGGCACCGCCGGTGCTCAACGGCGAGGGCGAGAAGGTTCAGGCCAACTGGTTGTTCGGCTTTCTGCAGAACCCGGAGAATCCCATCCGGCCCTGGCTCAAGGTCCGCATGCCCACCTTCGGCTTCGACGGTCCCCACGCGGATACCTTCGTGAGCTACTTCACGGCCCTCTCCGAGGTCGAGATCCCGTACGTCCATTTCGACAAGGCACAGGTGCCCGCGGGCTATCTGGAAGCCGGCCGGAAGCTGTTCTCCGACGACTACTTCGAGTGCGGAAGCTGTCACGTGCAGGGCGACAAGAAGCCCGACGGGCCGGTGGAAGACTGGGCCCCCGACCTCAACCTGGCCAATCAGCGGCTGAATCCCGACTGGATCGAGAAGTGGATTCTCGACCCCCAAAAGCTCCAGCCGGGAACCAAGATGCCGGCGTTCTACCCGGGCGGACCCGAGGACATTCTCGGCGCCGACGAGAAGAAACAGATCGAGGCGCTGACGGACTACATCATGACGCTCGGCTTGAAGCCCGCCACCACGGCCAAGGCCGAGGGCGGGCAGGCCACGGAATCCGGGCAGACAGGTGTTGATGAAGCCAACAAACAGGGCTAACCTGGAACGAGAGACAATTTCGCAAGAGGAGAACCACCCATGAACCGCAGGTTTCCATCGCTCGCCATATTGGCGCTTTTCGTGACCGCTACACTCACCTTGGGCGCCTATCAGGGCGCGGGCGCGGCCGGCGGAGGCATCTCCGGCGCCGTGGTCTTCAAGGGTACCGCCCCCAAGCCGAAAAAGCTCAAGGTCACCAAGGACAAGCGGCGCTGTGACAAGTCACCCAAGTTCGACCAATCCCTGGTGGTCAAGGACGGCAAGCTGGCGAACGTGGTGGTGTACATCTCCGACGTCAAGGGCGGCAAGAAGATGGAGGTGAAAGGGGTCACCTTCGACCAGAATGGTTGCGAGTATCAGCCGCATGTTTTGGCGGTTCCGGCTGGCGCGGAGGTCGCCATCCTCAATCCGGACAAGGTGCTTCACAACATCCACACCTACAGCAAGATCAACAAGCCCATGAACCGGGCGCAGCCCAAGTTCAAGAAGAAGCTGAAGGTGAAGTTCGAGAAACCGGAGATCATGGAAGTCAAATGCGACGTCCACGGCTGGATGGCCGGCTGGATCTTCGTGGCCGGCAACCCCTACTACAGCGTCACCGGCGAGGACGGTGCCTTCAGTCTCACCGACCTGCCGGCCGGCAAGTACAAGGTCGAGATCTGGCACGAGAAACTCGGCACCCAGACCAAGGAAGTGGAGGTCAAGGCCGGGGAGACCGCCAAGCTCGATATCGAGTTCGCCGGCTGATCCGCTACAACTGTTCATCAAAACGCCATGCTGGCTTGCTGCCGGCATGGCGTTTTTTCGTCATCCCGTTTCGTGTTCCTGAATGGCTCGTGCCACCGCTTGGCCGATGAAGTCCATTTGGGCGATCTGCGAGATCCTGTGTTCGATCCTGGCCAACCCGGCTTTGTCCAACAGGCCTTCCCACAGCGCGCATGCCTCGGTGAGGCTGATCAGCATGACGTCCCGTGGGTCGGGGATCTCGTCGCTCAATAGCACACCGGCGATCCTCCGCCTTACGTCCCTCAGGGGTCGCCCGTCATCCGTGACCTGGTGCTGAATCCCCATGAACCAGAGCCGGCCGCTACGTTGACGTATGAGGATACGGCGCTGCACCAACTGGTCAATGAGCAGCGCGTGCAGCGCCTGGTGGTCCCGGGCGAACACCCCGATCCAGTGGGCGATGGGCCGGGGTTCCCTCTCCTCCACGATGCGCGCCAGCACGTGCGCCTGCGGGTGCCCCGGGCTCGGCGCGGGGTCGACGACGAAGAGGTCTTGGGGGTCGGTGTCGATACGGTTCTCCAGGGCCAGATCCATCAACAATGCCCCGCTGATGGCGTTCCTGCGGGAATGCGGCGGCAACCTGGTGTTGTACCACCCGGTGTCGTAGTCCAGCATCAGCAGCAGCATCTCCTCGCCGATGGTGATCATGCGAGAGTTCTCGGGTCGGTTCGGGGTTGGCGACCGCTGGTGTGACTACATTCCCACCCGGCTCTTGAAGAAGTTCCAGGCACGTTCCATGTCCGGGGGCGGCAGCGCCTCTTTTTGCCGCGAGCCGGCCGCTGCCCCGGGAAGGAAACGCGGTGTGCCAACCTGCATGGCGCCATAGAGAATCTGCGCCGCTTCCTCGAGGTAGATGGCCATCATCACCGCCTCCGGAATGGTCCTCCCCACCGTCACCTGTCCGTTGCCCTGCAACAGCACGGCGGCCGCATCCCCCAGCGCCGCGGCTGCGCCCTCCCCGAGCTCGCGCGTAGAGATGAGGTCGATGGCCCTGTGGACCGGTACCCCGCCGCTGAAGAAGCTGCCGTGGTTGTGCACGGCTTCCAGGGGCGTGTCGGTCACCGAAAAGATGTTGGCCGTCCTCGCGTGGATTCGCGTGATGGCGTTGACCTCCGGACGGGCGTTGAAGATGGCGGTGTGGAGCGCGGTCTCGAACGACGGCGACACCGGCGCTTCCAGCACCTGACCCTGCAAGTTCAACACCACAAGCTGGTTCGCCTCCACCAGCTCCAGGCTCACCCGAGGGGTGATCACGAACAGGTCCGAATCCGGGATACGCGCGCTCACGTGCCCGAACCCCTGTACCAGGCCTTCCCGGCTCAGAATCCTGGCCGCCGCGATGATGTCTTCGTTGAGCTGTTGAATTCCGTCCGGCATGCGTCTTCCTTTGATCTGGTTCCTGATCTATCGGCGTGTACCCTGTCTGGCGTCACGGGCTCCCCTCGACACACGAGTCTACCACAGGGTCCAACGTCTTCTCCACGCCGGTCACCGACCGGCACGGAGTCATTTCATGCCACGGCGTGCGTCCGACGTAGGTCGGCGGCGCGGTGCACGCCTTCGGCCGACTCGACCTGCGAGGGAACCACCGGTCCGGTCACACGGGCACGGTCATTTCACGCTACGGTTCCAGCCCCGGGCAGGTCGGTTTAGCGCAGCGCAATCCGACACAGGGCCGCGGTGCGGTGCCGGGAGAAGCCTTCGGCTAACCTCGGCCACGGGGAGGCTACACGGAAGCAGCAGGATAGCACGAACTAAACCCCTCTCCCTCTGGGAGAGGGTGGCCGAAGGTCGGGTGAGGGAGCCCGAATAACCCTGGCCGCTGCTATTTTTTGCCGCATCAAAGGGGTGCTTTCATTGGGGCACCCTCACCCCAACCCTCTCCCAGAGGGAGAGGGTGTCGGAGGAGCCGGTGGCGTCGACGTAGGTGGGCCACCATGGAGACGCCAGGATGTGACCAAGCGTGAAATGGCCCTGTCACACGGGGCTGCTCCCTTGTCCCCCGGCGGCAAATGCGGTAGGGGATTCAACGCGTGCTGACGCCACAAGGAGGGAGCCCATGAATCCGAGGACGCTGTCATTTGGGGTGCTGTTGGTTGCAGGGACGTCACCAAGCGCGAAATCACCACCGGCACCAGCGCTCCCGGCTCCATGGGTTACGATATCCCCGCGGTTCTAAACGCGGCCCGGGGGACCCGCCGGGAAAGCCAAGATGGGCGTGCACTTCAGCAACGGCCGGGAAGTGACGGGGATTGTAGGGAGCATGGTGAATGCCCCCGCGGAGACCCTGGCCAAGCTCAAGGAAGCGCTTGGGAAGTAACACACCATGTCGGGGGTTAGATCGTTGAGCGTCAATCAACAGAATCACAGGATGTCGGGCGGCCACGCGGTGGCGTGGTCGCTACGCAACGAAGGGGTGCGCCACGCCTTCTCCGTGCCGGGCGAGAGCTACCTCGCCCTGCTGGACGGCATGAGGGATGTCCCCGAGATCACCCTCATCACCAACCGGCACGAGGGCAGCGCGTGCCTCATGGCCGAGGCCTACGGCAAGACCACTCGCACGCCGGGGGTGTGCATGGTCACGCGGGGCCCGGGCGCCACCAATGCCAGCATCGGAGTGCACCTCGCCAAGTACGACTCGACGCCGCTGATCCTGCTCATCGGGCAGGTGGCCCGGGCGCACCGGGGCCGGGAGTCCGGCCAGGAGATCGACTACACGCATTTCTTCGGCAGCATCGCCAAGTGGGTCATCGAGATCAACGACCCCGGGGAGGTGCCGCGTATCATGGCCCGGGCGTTCCACGTGGCGCGGTCGGGCCGCCCGGGGCCGGTGGTGGTCTCCCTCCCCAGGGATATGCTCGAGGAAGAGGCGGACATCACCATGGTGGGCCCCTATCCCACGGTCCGTCCGAGTCCGGATCCGGAACTGGTCCGGGAGATGGTGGAGCGCATCAACCGGGCCGAGAGGCCGGTGCTGCTGGCGGGTTCCGGCACCCAGTACGCGCGCGCCCGGGACGAGTTGGTGGCCTTTGCCGAGAAGTTCCAGATGCCGGTGCTGAGCGCGTTCAAGCGCCAGGACGTTTTCCCCAACACGCACCCCCACTACGTGGGCAACCTCGGCAGCCGCAACAACCACGCGCGGCAGATCGTGCACGACGATGCCGATCTGTTGCTGATCGTCGGATGCCGGGTCAACCAGCAGGTTTCCGGCGGCTACACGCTGCCCCATCCGGGGCTGGCGACCATCCAGATCGACGCCGACGCCGGCAACATCGGCCAGAACTTCAGCCCGGACATGGCCGTGCTGGCGGACCCGCGCCAGGCCCTGGCCGCGGCGCTGGAGTGCGACGGCGCCGGCCCCAACGAGGCCCGGGCCGCCTGGATTGCCGACTATCACGCCCGGCAACGGCGCTACGCCACGCCGCCCGAGCGCCCCACCGGCGCGGTGTCCATGGAGCGGGTCATGGCGGATATCAAGGCTACGGTCCCGCCGGATGCCATCCACACGCACGACGCGGGGAGCTTCGGCGGCTGGGTGCAGCGCTACATCGAGTTCGACCACGCGGATTCATACATCGTCCCCAACCTGGGCAGCATGGGCCCGGCCGTGCCCGCGGCGGTCGCCGCCAGGCTGGCCCACCCGGAACGTACCGTCATCGCCCACGTCGGCGACGGCGGCTTCCTGATGACCGGGCAGGAGATCGCCACCGCGCGCCAGTACGGCGTCAAGATCATCGTGATGGTGTACGCCAACGGTTCCTACGGCACCATCCGCGTGGACCAGGAGGCCCAGTATCCCGGCAGGAACTACGGCACGGACCTCGTCAACCCGGATTTCGCCGCTCTGGGGAACGGCTACGGCGCCCTGGGGATCAAGGTCACCCGCGACGACGAGTTCCTGCCGGCGCTGAAGCAGGCCCTGGACGCCCCCGGACCCGCGCTCATCGAGGTGCTGACGGACCTGGAGTACGTGTCTCCCACGACCACGCTGACGGAAGCCGCCGCCTCGCGGAGCGTCGCGCCGTAGCGCTACGTTTTCATATCGCTATGACTTGTCCCTGCGGTCCGACCCACCGCCCTCCGACCCCCTCTCCCTCCGGGAGAGGGTTGGGGTGAGGGTGCCGCAGTGTCAGCAGGCTGTTGGGAACGGCAAGGATTGGTAGGGGGAGGGCTATTGGGGCGCCCCTCACCCGGCCTTCGGCCACCCTCTCCCAGAGGGAGAGGGGTTGGATTTGGGACGGGTCGCACCGGCCTTCGGCCACCCTCTCCCAGAGGGAGAAGGGTTGAAGCGTGTTGACCGCTCCTGTCCGGGGGCTGGCGGGTCGCGCACGACGCTACTCGGAACGGGATGAACAGATGCGCCGTCTTCAAGTCGCCCGGTTTTCCGAACGCAGCACTAGCGTCCCCTCTCACTCCCGGTTCAACTCCGCGACGTAATCCCGCAGGCCCGCTTCGAGCTTGTACTCCGGTGCGTAGCCCAGCTCGTTCCGCGCCCGGGTGATGTCCATGCGCGGCCGCTTGGGGGTGAGGGTGCCCCGGCTCAGGCGGATGTCCGGGAAGATCGCGTGGAGCGCCGCCTCGATGTCCGCCACCGTGGTAAGGGTGCCGCTCCCCAGGTTGTAGACGTCGTGGGACAGCGGGGCGGTGTGCACCGCCCGGGCGATGCCGTCGGCGAGGTCCTTGACGTAGATGAAGTCCACGGTCTCATAAGCGTTGAGCACCGCCTCATCCCCGGCCATGGCGGCCCACACGGCCTCCTGCACGGCCACGCCCGGGCCCCCGGCCACCGCCCGATACCCGTACACCCCGGCGAAGCGCAGCATCACCAGCTCGAAGGCCTGCCTGGCGGCGTAGGTCCTGAGCACGTGTTCGCACGCCAGCTTCGAGGCGTTGTACACCCGGCCGCGGCCGTCCACGGGCGAGTCTTCCCGGAGCAGTTCCCCGGGATCGGCATCCTGGTACACCGCCTGGGTGCTGGCGTGCACCAGCCGGCGCACGCCGGCGAGCCGGACCGCTTCGGCGACGTTGAGAGTGGCCACCAGGTTGACCTGGAAGCCGGTGTAGAGGTTCGGGATGTTGGACTCGCCGACGGACGCTGCCAAGTGGATGACGCACTCGGGCCGCACCGTCAAAAAGGCGTCCATCAGCGCCGCCAGATCGCAGATGTCACCCCGGATCAGCGGCAGGTCCTTGCCGGTGACGTGGCGGATGTATTCCGGTTTCGCCACCACGTCGAAAAACGTAACCTCATCCCCCCGCGAGCTCAGCTCCGCGGCCACGTGGGAGCCGATCAATCCGGCCCCGGTAATCAATACTCGCATGTGATTCTCCCTTTCCGCCCCCAAAACGTCATTCCCGCGTCGCACCCCCTCTCCACCCCTGGATTCCCGCTTCGCAGGCTGTGTCAAAACGCCACCCCAGCGAGGCACAGCCCCCCGAAATCGTCATTCCCGCGAAAGCGGGAATCCAGGCGGGGTGGAGCGGGGGGCACGCCGCTGTAGCAGCCCGCCACCACCCCTGGATTCCCGCTTTCGCGGGAATGACGGATTGGCCTTTCGCACCTCGAAGTCGCCTTTTGACACAGCCTGTTCCGCGGGAATGACGGGTGCGGGTTGCGATTTCGCGCCAATCTACACCAAACTGGCCGCCGGGTCCATTTTGCCGAGGTCAAAGCGCGGCCATCGCACTTTCTATCCCTTGCAAACCTTGTTACCCGTGACAGGTGGTCACAGGCGATTCAACACGGCGCGTCCATGCATCGGGCCGGATCTACTACGGCTGGTACATCGTCGCCGTCGGGTTCGTGGCCAACGTCACCTCCTCCTTCGCCTTGGCCAGCACCCTGAGCATCTTTCTCAAGCCCCTTACCGCGGATCTGGGCGTGTCCCGCGGCGTCTTCTCGCTGCTGCGCTCGGGCGAGGGGCTCATCAGCGCGTCCATGGCTCCTGTCGTGGGGACGCTGGTGGACCGGCACGGCAGCCGATGGCTCGTGACCGTGGGAGCGTTGGTGGCGGCGGTCGGCTATCTTTTCCTGAGCCAGGTCGGGGTCTTCTGGCACTTCGTGCTGGTGCGCTGGACCCTGGTGGCGGTAGGCGACGCCCTGCTGGGTTACATGGTGATCAACGTCATGATTTGCCGGTGGTTCATCCAGAAGCGTGGCCGCGCCATCGCCTTCTCCAGCATGGGGATCGGGTCCGCCAAGATCGTCATGCCGTTCCTGGTGGCGTCGCTGCTGGTGTCGCTGGGCTGGCGTCACACCTGGGCGCTTTTCGGCGCGTTGACCGTGCTGCTCGTGGCCCCGGCGCTGATCTACATCCGGCGCTCACCTGAGGACATGGGCCTCCATCCCGACGGATTGGATCCCGAGGTTGTAGCGCAGCGTGAGGCGGCGCGGCCGCTTGCGCGCGCCGCCGCGGAGGACCGGATCTGGAGCCGGAGGGCTGGGCTGCGAACCCGCGCCTTCTGGCTTATTGTCGCCGTTTTCGGCGTGTCTTCCGTCGGGGTGACCGGTCTCAACCTGCACGTGTTCCCCTATGTCACGGACCTCGGTTACTCGGCCCACGGTGCCGCCGGCATCATGAGCATCATCGCCTTCACCCAGCTCGGCTCGCCGCTGGTCTGGGGCCTGATTGCGGAGCGCGTGGACGTGCGCCGGGCCACCCTGGTCAAGTTCCTGATCCAGGCGGCCGGCCTGACCCTGGCCATCACGTCCGAGTCGCTGGCTCTGGTGTACGCCGGGTTCTTCTTTTACGGGGTCGGGCTCGGTGGTAACATGGTGCTGCCCGACCTGATGTGGGCGCGGTTCTTCGGACGGCTGTCCATGGGCAGCATCCGCGGCCTCGGTTTTCTGTTGATCCACGGGTTCGCGGCGCTGGGGCCGCCGTTCTTCGGCTTTCTCTTCGACTGGCTGGGCAGCTATACGGTTTCCTTCGCCCTCTTTGCCGTGACGCTGGTGATATCCGGGTTCCTGAGTCTGTTCATCATCGCCCCGTCTCCTCCGGACACCGCGTAATCACTCGTCAGGAGCTTCCTTCATGGTCATCGACGTTCACACCCACATCGTCCCCGAACATTTTCCCGCCGTGGGCGCCCGCGCCGCGGGCAACCGCTGGCCGTCCATGGACCACACCGGGCCTGAGACGGCCAACGTCGTGATCGCGGGCCGGAACTTTCGCACCGTGCTGGACCGCTGCTGGTCGGTGCCGCGGCGCCTGCGGGAGATGGCGGCGGCGGACTACGCGGTGGACCGTCAAGTGTTGTCGCCCATGCCGGAGCTGCTGGCCTACCGGCTGGAGCCGCAGGACGGGCTGGACCTGGCGCGCTACTTGAACGAGGTCCTGATGCGGATGGTGGACCAGTCGCCGGATCGCTTCTACGCTCTCGGCTCGGTGCCGCTTCAGGACGTCGACCTGGCCGCCGCGGAGCTGGCGCGGGTCAAGTCCCTGGGCCTTCACGGCGTCGAGCTGTTGAGCAACGTCAACGGCAGGAGTCTGGGCGAGCCCGAGTTCCTGCCTTTCTTCAAGGCCGCCGAGGAGCTGGACGTGTCCGTCTTCGTGCATGCCCAGCAGGCCACCTTCATGGACCGGGTCGTGGGGCCGCCGTTCATCGAGAACATCGTGGCGTTCCCCCTCGAAGGCGCGTTGGGCATCGCCAGCATGATCACCGGCGGGCTCATGGAAGCGTGCCCCCGCCTGAGGCTGTGCTTCAGCCACGGCGGCGGCACTTTCACCCAGCTCCTGCCGCGCCTGGAGAACGCCTGGCACAAGAACCCCAACTTCCATGCGCTCATGCCCAGGACACCTTCCGAGTACGCCCGCATGTTTTTCTACGACGACGTGTTCTTCGACAACCGCACGGTGCGCTATCTCATCGACACGGTAGGTGCCAGTCAGGTGGTCATCGGTTCCGACTACCCGTTCATGTTCCGGGACCAGTCGCCGGAGGACGAGTTCAATGATTTGCAGCTTACCGCCGAGGAACGGGAGTGGGTGGGCTCCGAGAACTGCCTGCGGTTCCTGGGCCTCTAGGAGTCTGTCGGATATTTTGCGCCCTTCGACTTCGCTTCGCTACGCTCAGGACGAACGGTTGTGAAACGGTGGCTGATATGTACTCCGTTCGTCCTGAGCGTAGCGAAGCGAAGTCGAAGGGCGCTACCTGGGCGGCAAGCTCCTCATTGGGGGTTTGGGAGAAGATTACGTCTCTAGGGTGGTGTCTCACGAATACGGTTACGAAGATGCGAGGGCATTTGGTCGTTGGCAAGGCGCGATGACGTGTAGGGGCGACCGGCGGTCGCCCCCGTGGCGTGCACCTTCGGATGCCGTTGCCGGTTTGGTCACGGAGGGCTGAAATGGACTATCTCTTTCGAGGCAAATTCGTCGTCACCATGCAGCCACGCTATGGGTCCCATGGGGTGATCCGCGATGGTGCCGTGGCGGTGTCGGGCCGCGACATCGTTGAAGTGGGCCGGTACCGGGACCTCAAGTCGTCGTATCCCGCCGCCGCTGTGGTGGGGTCCTCGCGGTATTGGGTGGTTCCAGGCTTCGTCAATGCGCACCAGCACGGCAAGGGGCTGACGGACTTTCAGCTAGGCGGCAAGGACGACTGTTTCGAGATCTCCCGGTTCGCGGGCGACGCTCGGGCCGATCTGGATACCTACCTGGACGTCCTCTACGCCTGCAAGACCATGATCGAGTCGGGCATCACCACGTGCCTGCACTACAACTCCAGCCGCTCGCCGGAGACCTACGAACCCGACGTCGATGAGCGGCTGCGGGCCTACCGTGATTCCGGCATGCGCGTATCCTTCGGACTCGACATCCGCGACCGCAATCACATGGTGTATGGCGATGAAGAGTTCCTGGCGTCGCTGCCGCCGTCGTTGCGGGAGCAGGCGGTGGCGCGCTACAGCGAGTCCCGGACCGCGGCGCCGGACGACTACTTCCGCGTGGCGCGCAAGCTGGGTGCCGCCATGGATGGGGAGCGCGGCCGTGCCCGGCTGTTCCTGACCCCGGCCGGGCCCCAGTGGTGTACGGAGGAGCTGCTCCGCGCCATCCGCCGGGAGGCCACCGAACACGGCATGGGGATCCAGATCCACGTGCTGGAGACCCGGTATCAGCGGTCGTACTTTCTGCGGGAATACGGCAAGAGCGCGGTCCAATGGCTGGCGGATCTGGACTTTCTGGCTCCGGACGTGAGCCTGGCCCACGGTGTGTGGCTCAACCGCGCGGATATCGCGACCACGGCGGCCAAGGGCGCCTCGGTGGTGCACAACCCGAGTTCCAACCTCCGCCTGCGCAGCGGCATTGCCCCGCTGATGCACTTCCATGCCGCGGGCGTGCGGCTGGGCATGGGGCTCGACAGCAGCCCGCTGAACGACCGGCCCGACATGCTGCAGGAGATACGCCTGGCGGCCAACCTCCAGCGTGTTCCGGGCGCGGGCTCGGGCCTGATGCCGTTGGAGGAGATCTTCCGGGCGGCCACCGCGGGCGGGGCCGACATCCTGGGCTGGGGCGCGACCTGCGGCACCCTGGAGCCGGGCCGGCGCGCGGACCTGGTGCTGGTGGACTCGCGGCCCATCGTGGAGCCGTATCTCGCATCCCACCAGACGCCGGTGGACGCGCTGGTCTACCGGGGCGGGGCAGGGGCCGTGGATACCGTCATGGTGGACGGTGAGATCCTCTGCCGCGGCGGCAAGCACGTGCGTCTCGACGAGAAAGCGTTCCTCAAGGAGGTCAAGCAAAAGATCACGCCGGCGCCTCGAAAGAAGGCCGGCGGCCTCGAAGCCCGTCTTCTCCCCCGGGTGAGGGATTTCCTCGAATCGCACGAAGAGCATCCGGTGGAGCCGTTCTACAAGTTCAACGACGCCGGTTGAGTCCGGTTCGTCTCGTCTTCGCCGCGAAAGGAGCAGCCCATGTTCGGCTACCGCGCAAGAATTGGGTACATCTCCCCCTCCGTCATCGAGCTCAACGCCTATGACTTCTACCGAATCGTCCCCGACGGGGTCGGCATGATCGGAGTCGCGTGCATGGTCGGCGGCTGGAAGGAGGAGGCGTACAAGGAGGCGCTGAAGCAGGTGGAAGCGTGCGCCCATGAGTTGAAGCGGCGCGCCTGCGACTTCATCATTCACGGCGGCTCACCGCTGGTGCTGAGCCAGGGCAAGGGTTTCGAGACGAAGCTCATCCAACAGCTCGAAGGCATCACCGAAGTGCCCTGCACCACCAGTATCGTCGCCGCCCTGGATGCCTTCAGGGACCTTTCGGTGTCGCGCCTGGCCGTCGTCGACCCCTATCCGCCCGACCTGAACGAGAAGGTGGTGAGTTACCTCAAAGCGTGGGGATTCGAGGCGTCGTCCCTGGTGTCCCTGGGAACGGACTTCACCAACTCGAGTGGCGCCTCGGTGGCGGATATCTATCAGGCGGCCAAGCGCGCGGTCAGGGAGGCCGGCAACGCGGACGCCATTTACATCCCCTGCGCCAATTTCCCGGTGGTGGACGTCATCGAGGACCTCGAGACGGACCTCGGGCTGCCGGTCATCGCCAACATGACGTCGCAACTCTACGTGGCCTTCAAGGCTATCAGCATGCGCGAGAAGATCACCGGCTACGGAAAGCTCATGCGCCTGCTGGCGGGGGGATAGGGTGTCGGAGCAAATGGTATGGCGTCCTTCGACTTCGCTTCGCTACGCCTGTCCTGAGCTTGACGAAGGGCTCAGGACGAACGGGAAAAATGGTATGGCGTCCTTCGACTTCGCTTCGCTACGCTCAGGACGAACGGGAAAACAAGCTCCCACAACCGTTCGTCCTGAGCGTAGCGAAGCGAAGTCGAAGGACGCTTGACGGAGGAGACGCTCGGGGTTATCTCATGACCACAGAGGGATGAGACCATGATCAAGGGTATCGTTATTCCTGTGATTACGCCGTTCGAGCACGACGGAACGGCAGACGAGCCGATGCTTCGGAAGCTCGTAGACTTCTACGTCGAAGCCGGGGTGCAGGGCCTGTTCATGCTGGGCTCCTCGGGGCAGGGACCGGCCATGTCCATGGCGGAACGGAAGCGGACGGCCGAGATCGCCGTCGACCAGAACGCTGGACGCGCTCCCCTCATCGTGCACGTAGGAACGGCCGACGCGGAGAGCACCGTGGAGCTGGCGCGGCATGCCGCCGAGCACGGCGTCGACGGTATCGGCGTGATTCCGCCGTACTATTACTCCGACCATTCGGAGTACGAGCTCATGGCCCATTTCAAAGCGGTGGCGGACGCTGTGCCGCTGCCCATCTTCATCTACGAGAACCCCAAGTACTCGGGCATCTCCATCGCGCCGCCCTTTGCGCAGCGCATGAAGGAAGAGATTCCCACCATTCGCGGCATCAAGGTGGCCTACGGCGCCGGCGCCATGCTGGATTACGTGCGGCTGTTCCCGCCGGACGTGTCGGTGTTCACCGGCAACGCGGATATTTTCGGACTCGTGCCCTTCGGGGTGGCGGGCATGATCAATCCTCCCACGAGCTGCATTCCCGAACTGTGCGTCGAGCTCTGGCGCGCGCTGGAGCGGGAGGACTATCAGGAGGCGGTGCAGCTTCAGCGGCGGGTCAACGACGTCACCGCCGTGGTCATCGGGCAGATCAAGCGCCACGGCCGGGCGGTGGTGGCGGAGATGTATCGCATGCGCGGATTCGACATCAAGCGGTTTCCCAAGTGGGAAACCAAACCGCTGCCGCCGGAGGCGCGGGACTCGGTGCACCGGGAGCTGAGCCGCGGCGGCTTCCTGGATTGACGTCGAACGGGCCGATCGAGGTTATTCGGGTGGACACCTTCAAAAGCACCAACAAGGACATTCCGCGGGTGGGCCGCGGCACGCCGGGCGGAGAGTGGCTGCGGCGCTACTGGCTCGCGGTGGGCACCGAGGCGGAGTTGCACGACGTGCCGCATGCGGTGCGGGTCCTGGGCGAGGACCTCGTGCTCTTCCGTGACGGCCAGGGCCGGTTGGGGCTCATCGGCCAAGCCTGCTCCCACCGGGGTTCGTCTCTTGAGTACGGCGACGTCGAAGAGCGCGGCATCCGCTGCCCCTACCACGGCTGGCTTTACGATGTGGCGGGCAACTGCCTGGAGCAGCCGTCCGAGCCCCCGGAGAGCGCCTTCTGCGCCAAGGTGAGGCATCCAGCCTACCCGGTCCGTTCCCTCGGAGGGTTGCTCTTCGCCTACATGGGCCCCGACCCCGACAATCCGCCGCCTCTCCCCAACTATTCCCCGCTGGTAGACCACGGCGGGCAGCGGCTGGTGGAGAGTACCCGGCACTTCGACTACAACTGGTTCAACTTCTACGAGAACAGCGCCGACCCCTGCCACGTGTGGGTCCTTCACAGCCGTAGCGCCTATGGCGAGCAGACCTGGGGCGAGGAGTTCTTCAGCGCCAAGAGCCCACCGGCCTACGAGCCCGTGGAGACCCCATACGGAATGAAGATGGTCATGGCCAAGCCGGGCCGGGTGGAAGGCACCGAGTTCGTCGACGAAATGAGCCTGGGGCTGCCGAGCATCCTCCAGGTGGGCGACACGGAGTTCGTGCACGCGCGGGTGGAGCCGGAGGTGCTGGAGAAGGTGGGCTCCAACTACGAGCACTTCATGTTTCTCACCCCCAACGACGACGATCACTTCATGTTGTTCACCGTGGACTACTACACCGGCCCGGACCCGGACATCTTCGACAAGCTGGCGCGGATGCGGAAGCGGGAGGCGCCCAAGGGGGAGGTCAAACCCTACGACAAGCGCCCGCTCATGCCCTTCCGCGGCAACATCCGGCAGGAAGACATCGTCACCCAGGGCACCCAGCGGCTGGTGGGCGAACGGGAAGAACGGCTCGGCACTTCGGACCGGGGCATCATCATGCTGCGCCGGATGATCCGGGACGCCATCGACGCCGTGGCCGCGGGCGGGGAGCCCAAGGCGTTGCGGTTGAGCGAGAACGCGGAGGGTCTGGTGAAGCTGGATTCGTTCGTGGGGGTGAGGCCCAGCGGCGTCAACCCAGCCGGCCCCAACCCCGCCGGCGGTCGATATAGGGAGACGTAGGGGCGGGTTTCAAACCCGCCCGTGCCCGATACAAGGAGATGTAGGGCGGTTTCAAACCCGCCCGTGCCCGATACAAGGAGATGTAGGGGCGGGTTTCAAACCCGCCCGTGCCCGACAAGATGCCCAAGGTAGTCATCACCGGCGGCAGCGGCCGTCTCGGACAGCGGGCCATCAGCCACCTTCTCGAGCACGGTTACGAGGCGCTGAGCCTGGACATCGTGTCACCGCGAGAACCGTTGTGCGATTCGTGGCTCTGTGACCTGCGCCGCTCCGGCGATCTCTACGAGGCCTTCAGGGGCGCCGACGCCGTGATCCATCTCGGTGCCTACCAGGCGCCCAACCTGGCGCCGGACTGCGAGACCTTCAGCAACAACGTCACCGCCACCTACAACGTGCTCAAGGCCGCCGTGGACCTGGGTGTCCCGCGCGTGGTGTGCGCTTCGAGCATCGCCGCCTATGGCTTCCTCTATGCCCCGAAGATTTGGACGCCCGACTACCTGCCCCTGGACGAGGCCTATCCTTGCCGGCCGCAGGATCCCTACGCCCTCTCGAAGGTGTTCGGCGAGCAACTCGCCGATTCCTGCACGCGGTACAGCGACATCACGGTGGCCAGCCTCCGGTTCAGCGGCGTCAACTTCGACCCGACCTACGGCGAGTTGCCGCGGCGCTGGGCCGACCCCGGGGTCAGGATGGGAACGTTCTGGAGCTACGTGGACGCGCGCGACGCGGCCGTCGCCTGTCGCTTGGCGCTGGAGGGACCTCTATCGGGACACGAGGTCTTCAACATCGCCGCACCCACGAGCCGTTATCCGGAGCCCACGGAGGAACTGGTGCGGCGCTTCATCCCCGACACGCAAGTCAAGGAGGGCTACTCAGGCCACTGGGGGGGCCTTGACGTCACCAAGGCAGCCGAGATGCTCGGCTTCAAGGCCGCCCACGTCTGGCGGGACTACCTCGACCCCGACGGCACGCCAAAGACGCCCGCTTCTGCCGGTCAAGGTCCGGGGTGAGAGCGTCCCGGTCTTCATGCCATTGAGGGCACGGCAACCCTGGCCTGACCGGCCCCGTCGCCGTGGAAGATTCCGTGACCGCGTGAACCCCGCTAGGCCAGCGCCACTACATCCACTTCCACGAGCGCCCCTAAGGGTAGACCCGCCACTTCCACCGTGGTGCGGGCGGGCTTGCTGGACCCCAGGTAGCCCTCGTAGATGACGTTGACGGCGCCGAAATCCGCCATGTCGTTCAGGTAGATGGTGGTCTTCACGGCCTTGTCCCAGGAGGTGCCGGCCGCTTCCAGGACCGCGGTGACGTTGTCCAGAACCCGGCGCGCCTGCTCCTCCACACCGCCCGCCACCAACTCGCCGGACTCCGGCACCAGCGCGATCTGTCCGGCGGTGTACACGAACCCGTTGGCCCGGATGGCCTGCTCGTAGGGGCCCATGGCCGCGGGCGCCTTGTTCGTATGGATCACTTCTATTGGCATGGGTTCTCCTTGCTGTGTTTACCGGGTGCACATTCTTGTTTAGTTAGTTAGTTAGCCGTTGGAGCATCGATCTTCAATCCTTGACCGCGCCGTAGACGCGGGAAAAGTAGTAGCAGCGTCCGCGGCGACACGGGTGAGAGCGGTGCGGCACGGAGTGAGCCCGCGGCTCCCGTGCATGTGATGAGAAAGGGACGTGTTATGATCCGATTGCAATGATCGAGCCATGAGATTGGAATGATCGAGCCATGAGATTGATGACCGCCCACAAGATACTCATCGGGACGTCCGTCGCATTCTTCATCTACTTCAGCGGGTGGGAGCTGACGAACTTTTTCGGCGCCGGCGGGGGCTGGGCGCTGGCCCGAAGCGTCCTGTATCTTGGCGTCGCCGTGGGCTTCGCCGCCTACTTCAGGACCCTCAAGAACAAGGTGCTGTGAGATGACCGCGGACCCCGATGCCTTCTTCGTTCCGGTTACCGAGGACGAGATCCGCCACGAGCGCCGGAAAGCGCGGGAACTGCGCGACAGCCAGTGGTGGAAGACCCGGACGAGCCAGGGCTTGTGCGCTCACTGCGGCGGCCGGTTTCCAGCTCGCGAGCTGACCATGGACCACCTGGTGCCTATCATCCGCGGCGGCAAGAGCACCAAGGGCAACGTCGTCCCCAGTTGCAAGCCGTGCAACACCGCCAGGAAGCACAGCCTACCTTTCTGATTCAAGAGTGTCTCACTGCCGGCGCGGTCAAGGTGTGCCCTTCATGGTCTCCTGGCCGTGGACCCGCGGCGCGGACGCGGCACGGGTAGGAGCGGTGCGGCACCGAGCCGGTGATGGGGTCTATGACATCGTTGTCGATGACAAGGTTGACGTTGGCGCCCTCGGGGCTGAAGGGATCGTAGCCGGGTAGCCCCAGTTCCGGGCAGCTCTGCCACCAGCCGTGCATGACCCGCACCACCTTGCGGGAAAGCTCGGAGTTGAGTTGTGCCTTCATGGTGACTGCGGCGACTTTGGTCTCGATGCGCACCGGCGCCTGCGGCGAAATGCCAAGTTCGGCCGCGTCCTCGGGATTGAGCTCCACGAGCGGCTCGGGAGTCTTGGCGCGGAGCGATGGCACCGATCGGTGCTGCCCGTGGCAGAAGTTGATGGCCTTGGCCGTGGTCAGGACGAACGGATAGTCCCGTACCACCTCGTCGCCGAACCTCGCCTCGCTCGTCGTGAAGTCCGGCAGCGGCGCATAGCCCTGTTCCTGAAACGGGAGGGAGTAGATCTCCACCAGGCCGGAGCGGGTGTCGAATCCTTTCTCCCGGTACTTCCGGTAGCGCGTTTCCCTGGGCAGGGACAGCCCGCCGGGATGGTCCTTCAGTTGCGCCACGGTGACCCCGGAGGGCTCCAGCATGTAGTCCAGCGCCGCCTCCCGGTCGCCGTGCCAGAACTGCTCGTCGAAGCCCATCCTCGCCGCCAGGTCGAAGAGGATGTCCGCGTCCGAGCGGGACTCGTATTGCGGCTCCACTACCGGCGCCCGGTACTGCAACCAGGTGCTGGTGGCGGCTCCCTGGTCGAAGGAGGCCTTCACGTGCCAGTCCTCCCACGAGGTGGCCGCGGGCAAGAGGAAGTCGGCGTATCGCCCCGCCGGGGTCTCGTAGAAGTCGGTTTGCACGTAGAGGTCCAGTTGTTGGAGCGCCTGCCGTCCCCGGAGCGTGTTGCCGTTGGCCATGATGATGTCGCCGCCGAAGCTCAGAAAGCCTTTGACGGGGTAGGGTTCGCCGTCGAGCACGGCGCGGTAGACCTCGTAGGCCTGCACCCGGCCGGTGGCCACGGGCCCCAGTGGCCGGGCGTCGAGGCCGAGCCGCTTCCGTGCCTGCTCCTTGGGCAGCAGCCCTCTCCCATCCATGCCGTTGACCGGGGTCTTGGCGAACCGCACGTTGCCGCCGGGCCGGTCGAGGTTCCCGGTGAGGCTGTAGAACAGGCACACGGCGCGGTTGGTCTGCATGGCGTTGGCGTGCTGCTCCAGGCCGTTGTAGCTGTAGTAACAGCCCGGCGGCGTGGTGCAGAACAGGCGCACCGCCTTGCGCACCAGGTCGGGTTCGATGCCGGTAGTAGCCGCCGTGGCCTCCGGTGTGTATTGGCTCAGGTGCCGCTTCATCAGCTCGAACACCGGCGTGACCTGCTCCGTCGCGCCGCTTGAGAGCCGGACTTCAAACGACCCTTCCAGGGCCGGATGCGACGCCGCCGTGGCATGTGCCGGGTCATGGAACGTCAGCCCGTCGGCCGACGCGTCCCATACTCCGTAGAGGTCCGGCGATCCCCCGGCCACCACCGCGTCCTGAGTCAGCATCTCGCCCGAGCCGTCCCGCACCAGCAGCCGGGCATTGGTCCAATCGCGAACGAAGTCCTCGTCGTACAATTTCTCGGCGAGCATCACGTTGAGGAAGCTCAGGGCCAGCAGCCCGTCGGTCCCGGGGCGGACCTTGAGCCACAGGTCGGCCTTTCGCGCCAGTGGAATGGCCCGAGGATCGATGACGATGAGCCGCGCGCCCCGCTTGCGGGCGGCGGAGATCCGGATGGCCTGGGTGGGCCAGGAGGCGTTGGGATTGTGTCCCCACAGCAGGATGCAGGCGGTGCGCTCGAAGTCCGGGTTCGGGATGCCGGTCCCATACGTGTAGCGGGAGCCGTTGTCCTTGTGCCAACTGCAGATGTGTCCGGTGGAAACCGTATTGGGACTGCCGAACAGGCTGGCGAAGCGAATCAGCCACGGCTCGTACTCCGCCGACGCGCTGCCCCCTGACGCCCCCCGATAAAAGAACACCGACTCGGCGCCGTAGCGATCCCGGAGATCCCCCAGCCGTTGGGCGATCTCCTCCATGGCCTCGTCCCAGCCCACCCGAGCCCAGCGCGGGTCGGAATCGCTCTTGGGAGTCGTCCGCCGCAACGGATAGCGCAGCCGCTCCGCGTCATACACCAGCTCCGGCGCCGCCTGTCCCTTGATGCAGATGCCCCGGTTGGGATGCTCCGCGTCGGGCTCCAGCCGAACGAAACGCCCGTCTTCGACGGTCGCCACGACGCCGCAGCGGGACTTGCTCATTGCACAGTACGTGCGGATTTTCTCGATCATGCCGGCATGCTACCAGATTGCGACTCCGGCTTCGATACGTCGATGACGCAGACGGAGATCTTGCGGCGTTCCTCGAGGGAGAGGTTGGCCGAGGCAACAAGCTGCTCGCGGAGGGCGTCAGGGGTTTCCGGTACAGGTCCGCTTGGCGGTCGCTTGCTCGGTTCGGGGCCGAACCAGAAGACCAGATAGATGCCGTATCCGTCGCAGCCGGGATCGCGCGTGTACTTGTCGATCAATTGGTCGCGGATGGCTCTCCAAAGATCGTCGGGCGTGCTCTTCTTGATCTCGATCGGCACGTTGAAGCCGTTGCACGAGACTCGGATGTCCGCTCTCTTGTCGTCGGCGTAAGTACCTTCCTGTAAGGCATCGACATTGAATCGGCCGAGTCTTGGCTTGAGGTCTGACAGCAACCTGTCGCGGCAGTCGTTTTCCCATATCGGCTGGGGAGGTTCCTGTTGTAGGTTCCAGTACTGGCGCCAGTCCGACGTGTTCCCGTGACGTATCTCCGTACCCAAATCACACAACAGTTGCTTTGTCAGCGCGGCCAAGTCCGGGGCGTTGGCCGGAGGGCCGTTGTCGAGTGTTTCCAGCACTTGTTCGACCGTTGGGTGCTGGAAGTTGGCTTCGCGGCGAACGTCGCGTTGTCTGCTTCCCGCGTCTTGCAGTCTGAGGTGCCAAGGCTTGAACGAATGGTTCTTGGATAGGCGTTGGAGTGCATCTGTGGCGTCGTGGGACGGTTTGGTAGCAAGCGCCTTGAGGAGCGAATCAACAATCAGGCCTGTGTACTCGGGATTCCTTGCTACGCTGCCCGCTGCCTCGGAATCGTCGTCGGTCCAACCAATGGGCCGGTAGGAGTTGCCAAGGGACTCGATGAGCATCTCCAGGGCTACGACGTCGAGCGCCTCGATGGATGTCATGTCGCAATCGTAAAGGAACTCCGCAACGCGCCTTACGCGCCGTTCGTGACCACGTCCGGTGAGCTTTTCTCGCAACCGGTCGGTGGAGAGTGTCGGCTTCGTCAGCAGGCCGGCACAAATCCAGTACATCTGTTGTGCCGAGTCCATGCTACGACGGGCCAACTTGTCCTCAACGATTCGCAGAAATTCGCGGTGGTCGACACGACGCCGGGCTGCATGGAGCAACATTTTCAGCACGCGCAGTTGTTCTATCTTGTGACGAGTCGGGAACGACTTGAGCAGCGGCACCACCGCAAGGTCGGCAACCGGTTGGTAGTCTTGGTCGTGGGCCAGTTCGTACAGACCCAGAGCCGAACTCGAACCCCTTCGCAGATCGGCGCGCACGGAACGGATCAGGACATCCGCTACCAACTCGGGGCGAGCATGTAGCACCGCCCGGGACCAATTCGGTTCCTGGTTCCAGAAGTCGGGCGCATTGAATCGAAAAGCCAGCGCCCGCCGCATGCCCTGTTCATCGAGCGGCGACTTGCCGGGACAAAGCGAGGAACTCTCGATGAGTCCCACCAGAACCGGCAGCATCAGCAAATGTTGTCTACCTTCGTCTCCGAGACGAAAGATTGCGGTCATGGCAGGCAAATCCGCCCTTGTTGTCGAAGCCCGCAAAGCCTCGATCACAATGTCCACCAAGGCGTCGTCACCCAGCAGGTTTCGGAGCCGGGAGCGTCCGTCGGTTCCTTCTACGTCCACGACCCAGCCGAGGTAGGTAGCCGCCAACTGATGCAGGATGGCAGGGGCCGCTCGGTTCTCACATAGCGCCGTTTGTTGATCGTTGACCAGTTGGCGCCATTCTGTCCGTTGCTGTTGGGCTTCGGCGTCACGCTGCCTTTTCCGCTCGTCCGACCGGGACGTGAACTCCGCAATGTTGTGTGCTCTCTGTTGCTGTCGTTTCCTGTAGCTGGCCAACAAGTCCGGGTCGTACTCCAGGCGCTTCTCTGTGACCTCGTCAGAACTGTTTTCGACATTCTGTTCCTGGACAGCCTTGTCCAGGAAGAACTCGGTTGCTGCCTCCGTGTTGGTTTCTGTCTTGGCAGCTTCCCTTAGGCACCATGCATCGAAGTCCGACGGCTCCGCCGCGGAAAACAGGCGTCTGTACACCTCGAGATGCAGATCCGACGAGGTCGTAAAACGGTCCGCCGCCAAACACACCACCGCCTTGTAGGACGAAGGGTGTTCGCTGAGCCATGCGCGAATTGTGGCTCTTGAGTCGTGGCTTGCTTCCTTGGCCGCAAGGCCGAGCCAGACAAACAGCCTGGCGTGGTCAACCGTGGACGAACGCTTCAAATACGCGGCCAAGATTTTGGCCGGGATCGTCCGCAACCAGTAGGACACGGGCGCGTCGTGGTGGGGTTTCCCCAGTTCCTCGAATCGCTCGACCAACGAATCCAGGACTCCGGCAAGTTGGTTGGGGTCCGTGGACTGCTCGATAATGTCGTTACCCCAGAACGCAGCGTACCGCGCAAACACCTTTCGGTCGCGCAAGTATCGTCCAACCTCGGAAGGGGGAACTATCTCCGGGTACAGTTCTTTCAGAAGAAGGCCGAGCAGGTCGTCCAGTGGGTCGGGCACGATCCCTTCGTGAACATCGGCAAGCAAGGTCTTCAAGTCACCCTGGGCGTCCTCTTCGTCGCGGGACTGCCGTACATAGGCTTCGAATGCTGCGCCCCTGATGGCCGGCCAACACCCGCCGTCTCTGACGACATCTAGTAAAACGGGAGTGACGCCGGGAACGACGGCGTTGCGCTCCAGGGATCTGAGCACGGCCAATGCTACCGTCTGTTTTCCTTGGCTTCCCTCCCTCTTTGCCAAGACCTCCCGGAATGTGTCTTCCATGTCTGGTGTGGCAAGGTCTTGCCACCGCGAATCCAGCTCATGCAATGCGCCAAACACGTGCGGATCTTGCTCCGCATGTCGTTCCAGATAGCGTAGCAAGTCACGTTTCTCGCCCACGGTGAAATTTCTGACGTCACCATACAGGACCGTGCCCAACGGATCCCGCTCCATGATCTCACCGCGGACCGCCTTGCAATGCGCGGCGTACCACGCGCTTAACCCACGCAGTGCTGATATGGGACGGCCGTCGTCGCCGGTGAGTAGGGCAAGAACCCGCCGTACCGGAAGGTGGTCGTCAATCCGGCCCGACAGGTATCGGCCGGCAAGAAACTCGGCGATGTGCCGGTGAATCGGCGTGGCCAGCCCGTTGGTGACAGCGAACACCCTGGTGCGCAGCGCCGGCAGGAACGCGTCCTCATGCGGCGCTGGAATGTCGCGTAGGTTGATGTAGCCGTTGACGTCGTCCGTCGTGGTGGGCAGACGATATCCTGCTTGGCCTGACAACAGTTGCACCGCGCACAGACGTCCCACGGTCCGGAGCATTTCTGAGTCGGAACGTGGCGGAGCGGCCTGGAGATATTCTTTGTTGGGTTCGCGGATGAGGGTTAGGCATGCGGCCTCGAACGTCTCCGTTCGCGTCGTCGGCCATTCGCCGGCGCCAACGGCGGCCGCCAACAACTTCAGGGTTTGAGGGTTCGAGAGCAACGTTCCAAGCCTGCGGTCCCTCGCCTCGTTAAGGAATTGGTCGATCTCTTCCACACCTTCGCCGTCCAGGATGTCGCGGATGTTGTCCTCCGAGAGAGGGTCCAGGCGCAGGACTTTGACAGTACCGTCCGGAGAGACTGATTCAAGCCGGCTTTGGTCTGGTGCACCGAACCAGTCCGCTTCACGACACGAGAGCCGGAACCGTGGCCGTTCCAGCGCGTCGAGTCTTCCTCTGATCGCGTCGAGGGGAGTGCGCCCGTCGGACGCTGAAGCTCGCATCTCGTCAAGCCCGTCGATAAACAGCGTCCTGACTTGGTTCCAGCGCCCTGCGCTGAGGGAAATGAAGTCGCGTACGTCGCAGTAAGCTCCCTCGGTAGCCTCCTGCTTGAAGGATTCCGTCTTGCCGGCACCGGGTGAGCCCAGCAGCACATAAGCGCCGCAATCGCGGAACTCAGCCAAGGGCAGCGATTCGGAGCCACGGGCTTCTCCCTTGCCGTCGAGGACTTCCGTGCAGGTGCGTTCAACCGGCTTGTCCATCACGTCTTGAACCAGTCATCTGCCGGAACCGACAGAAACTCTTCGAGCGCCATGCCATCGCCGCCTACCACCACGGCTTGCACCGGGCGGAACCGTTCCCGAAACTCGGTCAGCCCTCGGCGGTCAGCCTGACCCTTGTGGCTCTTCACCTCGAAGGCTACCAAGCGGGGTCCCCGTTGAAGCACGAAGTCGACTTCAGAACCGTTTTGACGCCAGTACCAAAGACGGCCCGGTCCCGTGGCCGTGTTCCACAAGTGTGCGCCAACCGCACTCTCGACCAAACGGCCCCAGAATGTCCGGTCCGCCTGTGCCTGCTCGTAGGTGTAACCGGAGAAAGCCGACATCAATCCGGTGTTGAGGACGTTCAGTTTCGGGCTCGATGCCCGTCGGCGATAGATCCCGCCGGTGTAGTTTCGGAGTCCCGCCAACAGCCCGACTCTCTCAAGGAGGTCCAGATAGCGGGCCAGAGTCGTGGTGTTGCCGGCGTCCTGGAGTTGGCCGAGCATCTTGGTATAGGACAGGATTTGCCCGGAAGATGTGGCACCCACCTCGAACAACTGCTTCAGCAAAGCGGGCTTGTCCACGCGTTGCATGGCGAGGATGTCGCGCTCGATGTTGGGCTCCGCCAAAGCCCGAAATATGTAGTCGTGCCAACGAACATGATCATCGACATATTCCAAAGCGCCCGGATAACCGCCGAAGTAAACGTACTCCGACACGGTCAGGCCAAACGCCCGAGACATTTCGGCGAAGGACCAGTGCTTGAGGCCGATCGTCTCGAAGCGCCCGGCCAGGCTTTCCGTCAGACCGCGCTGCATCAAGAGTGGTGAGGAGCCCGACAGTATTACGTGCAGACGTCGCCGTTCGTAACGATCTGCGTCCCAGAGCCCCTTAACCGCTTCCGACCACCTTGGGACTTTCTGAATCTCGTCAAGGGCGAGCACACAACCCTCCTTGAACAAGTCAGCGCGTGAACGCGCAAGTTGCCAGACATCGACCAGCCATGCAGTATCGGGTTCCCTCGGTACTGTCACCGGAGTGCCGGCGGACGTCGTACCGAGTGGTCCGGTGGACAGCCGAAATGGTCGTGCATCCGGTTCGTCGACGCGAACCAAAAGCAGTTCCCGGTTCAGTGCTTCCTTTGCTTGTTCGATCAGCGTGGTCTTGCCGACCTGCCGTGGCCCGGCGACAAAGATCAGAGTCCGGGGAGGCTCGTCAAGACGTTCGAGGAGAGTGCCGAGTTGTTTGCGCTCGAAGAGGGCCATAAAGATAGATTACGCTCTTGAGTAAAATTACTCAAGAGCGTAATCATGATGGTCCTCGGGGATCCAAAACCCGGCAGCGTCACCCCCCAAACATCGACTGGTAGTCCCCCCACGCCTTCGGCCCGGCGCGGTCGAACACCTTCTCGCGGACGCCGCCGGCGTACTGGGCGGGGATGAAGTTGATTTTCTCGGTGAGGGAGGGCTTCAGGCGCACGCCCTGGGCGCGCAGCTCGTCGGCCATGGCGAGGTTGTCCAGGACCACGCGGATCTCCTCGTGGTCGGTCCACATGGCCTTGTAGACGATGCGGCCCTCCTTGCTGACGATGTAGACCATGTTGGGGAGGACGCCGTAGAGCTGGTGTACGGTGCCTTCCAGGTCATCCACCAGCAGGGGGTTCTCGATGCCGTCCTGGTCTCGGCAATGCTTTGCGTATTCCAGCTTCTGCTCGAAGTCCTTGTGCGGGCCGTAGTGCTCCCCGGGATGGGGCTCGCGCACGTAGATGGTGAAGAATTCGAAGCCCTTGTCCCGGTAGTTCCGGTACATCTCGTTGAGGGGCGAGACCTCGCCCACGAAGGGCGGTCAGGTGATGCTTCCGAACTCCAGCAGCACGTGTTTGCTGCCCTTGAAGCCGGAAAGCTGCACCGTCTCCCCGTCGGGGGTCTGGAGGTTGAAGTCCGGAGCCTCCTCACCCGCCCGCAGGCGCCCGGCGAACTCACCGGCCTTAGCCGAGCTTTCCGCTCGGCTGAAGGTTTCGTAGTTGTATGCGCTGTCTGATTGGTCCATCACGTGGGCTCCTTTTTCCTGCGGTGCTGTCCGGCGTTCCTGCGAGTCTGGAACGAATCTACTACGAAGAATCTACTACGAAAAAGGGAAACCGGTCTACATGGGATGCCGACCGAGGGGCGCTCCGGCAAGCTGGCGTGACGCGTCAGGAACGAGAGTTCTCCGCAAGGGCTTCCAGCAGTGCTCGCATGTCGTCCGGCACGGCCGCGGTCCATTCCAGGGTCTCACCGGTCTCCGGGTGGCGGAGTCCGAGCCGTTCCGCGTGCAGGGCCTGCCGCCGGAAGCCGCGCAACAACTCCGTAAGTTCTGTTGTCTGACCCTTGTGGCCGGCCGCGCCGCGGCCGCCGTAGACCGGATCGCCGATCACCGGGTGTCCGATGTGCGCCATGTGTACGCGGATCTGGTGGGTGCGCCCGGATTCCAGCCGGACCCGCAGCAGGGTGTGGTTGCGGTACGCGGCTTTTATGCTGTAGTGGCTCGTCGCTTCCTTGCCGCGTTGCTGCACCGACATGCGAGTTCGATGGACCGGGTGCCGCCCGATGGGCGCGGTGACGGAGCCGGGGGCGCGGACGACGCCTCGGACCAGCGCCAGGTACTCCCGCTTGATGCGCCGTGCCTGCAGTTCCCGCACAAGGCGCAGGCGCACGGCATCGGTCTTGGCCACCACCAGGAGGCCGGAGGTATCCTTGTCCAGCCGGTGAACGATGCCGGCGCGCGGCACCGCCTCGATGCCGGGCGCGTGGTGCATGACCGCGTTGAGAAGGGTGCCTTCGGGATTGCCCGCTCCGGGATGGACCACCAGGCCGGGCGGCTTGTTGATCACCAGCAGCGCCGCGTCCTCGTGGATGACCTGCAGGGGTATGGGCTGCGCCTTCCAGGGAACCTCGGCGGGCTCCGGCAGGTCCAGCTCGACGGCCGCACCCGCCGGGACCTTGTCCGAGCACTCCGGGAGACGCCCGTCGAGCCGCACGTGGCCGTCACGGACGAGTCGCTGGAGTCGCGATCGCGAGTAGTCCGGCAGCAGTGCCGCCAGCGCCGCATCCAGCCTTTTGCCGTGGAGTGCTGGCGGTACGGTTACGTGAATATGGGGCTCCTGTTTGTCGGCAGTCGTGCTCATGGGGAGGAAAGTGCGGTCATCTCATGGCCGGGCCAGACAAGAGCTTGTTCTTTTCCTTGCGAGTTTGCAATTGAAGGGGACAGTGCACTTTCGTCTAGCCGCCGGGTGCCGGGTTCCCCATACTTATTGATATTGCTAATATGGCATCCGTGAAAACGACCATCGACATCCACGATGAACTACTGTCGCGGGCAAAGCAGCATGCGAGGAACACGGGCCGGTCGTTACGCTCGGTCGTCGAGGACGGACTCCGGCAGGTGCTCACCTCGTCCGCGCCCCATGGGCGGTACCGAATGCCCGACATGAGCATGGGAGACACGGGCGCAGCCGATCCGCTGGAAGCGTATTCGTGGCAGGACCTGCGCGGCATCATCTACGGAGAACCGGAATCTCGATGATCGCCGTCGATACCAACCTGCTCGTCTACGCCCATCGTAGGGAATCGTCGCTCTACCACGCCGCATACGAGATCTTGCGTCATCTGGCGGAAGGGGACAGGCTTTGGGCCATTCCATGGCCATGCTGCTATGAGTTTCTCAGCCTCGTGACGAACCCCCGGATATGGAAGGAGACAGCAACCCCGCCGGACCGGGCGTGGCGACAACGCGAAGCGTGGACGGCGTCGCCAAACAATCGTCTGCTTGGCGAGACTGCCGACTTTCTCGCTATCTTGGGCACCCTCGTGACCCGCGCGCGAGTTCGAGGCGCGGTCGTGCACGACGCGCGGATCGCGGCCATCTGCCTGGCGCATGGTACCGAAGCGTTGCTGACCCGCGATCGCGATTTCGCCCTGTTTCCGGAACTGGTAACGCGGGATCCATTGCCGCGTCAGTGAGGGTCAACCACGATGGACCTGAGAACCTACATCGAATCCGTGAAGCGCCTTGCCCCCGAGCGGTTGCTGGAGGTCGCGGACAAGCACGACATCAAACTCGAAGTGTGCGCCATGATCGCCGACCTGGAGAAGCAGAAGCGGGAGCCGCTGGTGCTCTTCTCCAACGTCGACAACCTGAGCGGCGAGCCCTCGGAGTTCCCGCTCTTGATGAACGTGTTCGCCTCGCGCGCGGCCTGCGCGGTGGCCCTGGGGCTGCCGCCCGAGCAGGCCGGCCGGGAGCTGATGCTCGAGTTCCAGGCCCGTGAGGAGCGGCGGGAAACGCCCGTCATCGTCAGCGCTGCCGACGCGCCGGTGAAGCAGGTCACGATGGACCCCAACCTCCACTTCCTGCCGGTGCTGACGCACCACGTTGCCGACCTCGGCCCCTACCTGACCATGACCTGGTGCGCCAGGGACCCCGACACCGGCGTCTACAACTCCTCGTTTCACCGTTGCTACGTGCGCGACCCCAATCACTTGGTGATGTTCTTCGAGCGCCGGCATCTCTGGGACTACTACGTGCGCGCGGAAGCGCGCAACGAAGCGCTGCCGGTGGCCTGCGTCGTCGGGCACCACCCGGCCTACTACCTCGGTAACTGCATCCTCAACGGCATTGCCGAGGACGAGTACGAGAGCATCGGGGGGCTCATGGGCGAGCCGCTGCGGCTGGTGCCGTCCGAGACCTTCGGCGATGAGCTGCTGGTGCCCGCGGACGCGGAGATGGTGATCGAGGGCCGGGTGCTGCCGCACCAGCGGGAAATGGAAGGACCCTTCGGCGACTTCACGGGTTTGTACGGCGGCGCCGGACCATCGCCGGTGGTGGAGGTCACCGCCATCACCCATCGCCGGGGCGCCTACTGCATGGACATCCTGGCGGGCCACCGGGACCACCGTCTCCTTGGCGCCGTCCCCAAGGAAGGCAGCATCTACCGCAAGGTCCAGGCGGTGGTGCCCACGGTGCGCTCCGTGTGTCTGCCCCTGAGCGGCGCCGGCCGGTTCCATTGCTACATCAGCATCGACAAGCGCTGCGAGGGCGAGGCCAAGCTCGCCGCCATGGCCGCGTTCACGGGCTCGGAGCTCATCAAGCACGTGGTGGTGGTGGATGGGGACATCGACGTGTATGACGAGGAAGAGGTGCTGTGGGCCGTGGCCACCCGGGTGGACGCCGCCACCGACATCTCCATCATCGACCGCGTCAAGGGCAGCCGTCTGGACCCCGTGCATCCGGGCAAGGACTGGGGCTCGAAGCTCATCATCGACGCCTGCCGCAACGAGGACGTCGAGTTCCCCGACCGCATCGCCGCGGCGGAGTACCGGCCCGGGCGGGCGAAGGATTGAAGCATTGGAAATGGCGCCCTTCGACTTTCATGCGGTGAGGCCCATGGGCAATGTGAACCATCACGAGGGACAAGCCCACGCCGCCGGCGCAGGGGACAGCGAACCGCGGGTCCGCGTGGCACAGGCATCTTGTGCCCGGCATGAGGCGGGTTGGCGCATGGGCTGGCGTATCACCAACCTCACATCCTCCGGGATGAGGTTGCTCGATGCACGGTTTCCGCACGGGCAGTTCCGCAGCGGCCTCATGGAGCTCGCGGACGTCCGGATCGCGCCGTCGGAGAGCGCGGAGGTGGAGGCCGTGGTCGTCTGCAACGGCAGGCACGGCGATGTGGTCGAGAATGCGTTCCTGATCACCACGGTCGAATGGCGAAGGGTCCCTTGGCGGATACTGGCCCGCATGACCGTGCGCTTCGGGGCCGAAGGGGCGCCCACCGCGGTTACGGAGCTCGTGACGGTTCAACAGGTGGGGTTTTCAGGTTCCAGGTGTCAAGTTAAGGTGTCGAAAGTTTGACAAACTCACAACGGAATGACGCACCACGGGGTAACGTCCCAACGGAGTTTCGAGGGTTGCGCCAGCTCTGAGAGGGAAGCATGACCGAACGTGAAATATATATCTTCAAGCGCATGGGCGGCTGATACGGGAATTGAGGCCTCGGCTTCGAAGAGACCGCGGGTATGGTCTCCAACACACTCGGCATGGAACTCGACGACCTCGTCGCGACGCTGAAACGCGTGGGTGAAACCTGCGGCGACGACCCCGAGTACCTGAAGCTGCGCGCGCCGCTGCCGGACGACTGGCCCATCTAGTGTGGTGTCTCACAAATACGCTTATGAATCTGCGGGTCCTTTTGGCCGTCGGCTGCGTTGCTCTTCCTTGCGTGGTGCCCGCCACTGAGGGGCGACCGCCGGTCGCCCCTACAAGTCATCGCGCCTTGCCGACAACCAAAATCCCCTCGCATCTTCATAACCGTATTTGTGAGACACCACACTAGGCAGGCCGGTCACCGATGCTGCATCCGGCCCCTCTGTCGGATTACGCTTCGCTAATCCGACCTACAGGGACTCACAGGGGCCGTTGAAGGGCTCCTCCCTCTCCGTCATTCCCGCGGAACAGACTGTGTCAAACCCCTCTCCCTCTGGGAGAGGGTGGCTGAAGGCCGGTGCGACTCGTCCCAAACTCAACCCCTCTCCCTCTGGGAGAGGGTGGCCGAAGGCCGGTGCGACCCGTCCCAAACCCAACCCCTCTCCCTCTGGGAGAGGGTGGCCGAAGGCCGGTGCGACCCGTCCCAAACTCAACCCCTCTCCCTCTGGGAGAGGGTGGCCGAAGGCCGGTGCGACTCGTCCCAAACCCAAACCCTCTCCCTCTGGGAGAGGGTGGCCGAAGGCCGGGTGAGGGCCCCCAATAACCCTGCCGCTCCCATTCATTGCCGTTGACACCCGCCTGCTCGCCACGAGGTTCCCTCACCCCAACCCTCTCCCAGAGGGAGAGGGGTTTTGACACGGCCTGTTTCGCGGGAATCCAGGTGGGTTGGGCCGGCCCCCCGTCGTGCTGCCGTCAGGCCTGTCGTGCCTTCGGCAGGCTCGCCACGGGCTGGCGCAGGTCAAGCGGCCGGACTCCCGCCCAGAAATCTCGCCGGCCGGTCATGGCCTGGACGTGGCCGTCCCATTCCAGGGTAAACGCGGTGATGCCGAGCTTGACGGCGCGCCGGATCTTCTCGCGGGTTGCCGTATCGGTGGCGGCCTGGCAGATGGTATCGATCTGCCGGGCGCCGTGTCCCACGTCCTGATCGGCGTGGATATGGTAGGTTTCCACCTGTCGTTCCGAGAAGCCGTAGTGCCCCACGAGCTCCTTGTAGACCCGGGCGGCCGCGCCGTCGGACCCGCCGTGCTGGCTCTCCACCAAGGCAAGCATGGCCACGCCTTCGAGGGCGGACCGTCGCTGGCAACAGCCGATGATCATCTCGATGGCCGCCAGCGTCCCGGGTGTCGGTTCGGCGTTGTCGGCGTCCTCGCGTGAGATCCCGGCCCCTTCCAGGAACTGGTACATGATGTCCACGTGGGTGCGGTCCCCGGACAGCTCCTCCATGAAGTTCTCCAGCACCACGTCCATCAGCCCCTGTTCCCGGTTGGACACCGCATTGACCGCGATGTACCCGAAGTAGATGGGGTTGGTGCGCACCCGGAGATAGTGCTGTACCTCTCCCAGGATGATCTGCTCGCGGGTCCAGCGGTGGTCGACGATGCCCTTGAACCAAGGATGCTCGACCATTGGCACCTGGTTTGCGTATTCCCACAACTCGTCGATGAATGGATCCGGTGACGTCACGACAGCACCTCCTTGGCGGGATTGATCCGGCCCCTGTAAACGAGCATACTCGTATCGTCGGGGTAAACCAATACCGGTAGCGGCTGTCATGGTGGGTCAAGGAAGCAGGTGGCGAGGAAGCCGGGAACAGCCCGACGTGCAGGAGTAGGGATATGCCTTGGTGGGGCTGGTTGAGCGCTGGAATCATCTTGATGGGTTTGGAGCTGACGGCCGTCGACGCCGCGTTCTATCTCGTTTTCGTCGGTGCCGCCGCGGTTTGCGTGGGGATCATCGACCTGGCGGGCGTGGAGTTGCCCGTCTCGGGCCAGTTGTTGGCGTTTGCGGTTCTTGCGGTCATGTCCATGGTGCTGTTTCGAGGGAAGCTCTACGACCGGATTCGCGGCGGGCTGCCGGGCTTCGAGTACACGGTGGCCGGTCGGGTCGTGTCGGTCGGCGAAGACGTTCCTCGCGGCGGGCAGACCCGGGTCAGCCTGCAAGGCACGCAATGGACAGCGGTCAACGTAGGCCCGGCGCCGATCATGGCGGGCGCCCGTGCCCGGGTGGTCAAAAGAGACAGCCTGGATCTTTCCATCGAGGGGTTGGCGGACGATACGGTGAACGAATCCGAGGAAGGAAGATAAATGGAAGGGAATATAGGTTTTTTGATCATGGCTGGCGTGCTCGCCATCGTCGTGCTCGTGGTGTTGCTGAAGACGGCGGTGGTGGTGCCTCAGCAGAACGCCTACGTCATCCAAAATCTCGGGAAGTTCTCGCGAACACTCAGCCCGGGATTCAGCATCCTGGTGCCGTTCATGGAGCGCGTCGCCTACCGGCACAGCCTCAAGGAGCGCGCCCTGGATATCGAGGAGCAGGTCTGCATCACCTCGGACAACGTCCAGGTGGGGGTGGACGGCGTTCTCTACCTTCAGGTCGTGGACCCGGCGAGAGCGTCCTACGGCATCGGCGACTACATCTTCGCCATCTCCCAGCTCGCCCAGACGACGTTGCGAAGCGAGATCGGCAAGATCGAGCTGGACAAGACCTTCGAGGAGCGGGGGCACATCAACCTGAGGGTGGTCGAGGAGCTCGACAAAGCGTCGGATCCCTGGGGCGTGAAGGTCCTCCGTTACGAAATCAAGAACATCAACCCGCCGACGGACGTGCTGTCGGCCATGGAGAAGCAGATGCGCGCGGAGCGCGAGAAACGCGCCACCGTGCTGTCGTCGGAGGGCGAACGGGACGCCAAGATCAACGAGGCCGAAGGCGAGAAGCAGCAGGTCATCAAGGCTTCGGAAGCGGCCAAGCAGCGGCAGATCAACGAGGCCGAAGGCGAGGCCGCGGCCATCCTGGCGGTGGCCGAAGCCACCGCCGAAGGGTTGAAGAAGGTGGCCGAGGCCCTCGGCACGGAGGGCGGTGACAAGGCCATGCAACTACGGGTGGCGGAGAACTACCTCGAGCGCTTCGGCAACCTCGCCAAGGAAGGCAACACGCTGATCGTCCCGGCGAATCTGAGCGACATCACATCCATGATCAGCGCGGCCACCACGGTCCTGCGCCACACCTCGGGGCCCGGCAACCAGGAGCCGGGGCAGAACGGTTAGGGGGGAAATTGGATCCAGTGCTATTTTGAGCCATCTGCTCTCATCCGGTAGTGCTTGACCATAGTCAAGCTTGAGATCGAGCTGTCATATGCAGCCGTGGTGGGCAGCGGTATGGAGAGTGACAGCAATTGATCACACGATGGAATCCGTATAGACAGGGACTGCACGAAGGATTGTGGCAATGAAGAAAAAGGAGCCTGAGATAGACCGTCCGAGAGTCTACTACACGTCACGGGGCGAGCGTTACGTCAAGGCCGAGGAACTATTGCAAAGTACACGCGGGCGGGATGCTGTCAAGAGAATGGCGGCCTTCGCCAAACGGCAGAGCGATAGAAAGTCTTTGAAACAGCCCTCAGACTAGGACCACCGCAGGCATTGGCCGGTCTGCGTTCTCACTTCTCTAACTGGTATTCGCCTTGGCTCTTGGTTGGCTGCTGATCCCCGCACTTGGGGGCTACTGGTTTCTCACACATTGCAACTGGACGCGTTTCGACGCAGCACGTGCGTCCGGGTATCATCTTTTCTTCCAGGCGGCTATCGCTGGTGCTGTCTTGGTCGGCTTTGCTTACGTCATTACTTCGCTCGGATTCCTTGCGTGCCCGCAAGGTGGTGCATTGTGGAAATCCTTCGTGCCTTTTTCATACTCCGGAACCGCTGTATTGAGCGCCATGCTAGTGTGGTGTCTCACAAATACGGTTATGAAGCTGCGAGGGCATTTTGGCCGTCGGCAAGGCGCGATGACTTGTAGGGGCGACCTGCGGTCGCCCCAGGGCGGGCACCACGCGGGGAAGAGCAACGCAGCCGACGGCAAAAAAAGACCAGCAAATTATCGCAGGCATTTACGGGACACCACACTAGGGGTCGCGTCGCCGCCGGTCTGGAACCGTTTCCACGGCAAAGAAAATGCCACCAGACAAGCAGCGTTGGACAAGGGCGACCTAATCGAACTGCTCTTGGCGGAATCAACAGAACGTCAACTGTGCGCGGAGCTTTCGCTATGGAATGGGAAGTCCTACATTGGATTGGCGCTCAATAGCGGACTTCAGGCCCACGGCGAATCCGACATCGCCCTTATCCCACTGGCCAGTGGATATCGAGAACCTGACACTCAAAAACTGAAAATTACAACCTACTATGCCGAAGTCATTGACGAATGGCTTGACGAGTTGGAAGAGTCTAGGGAATGGTCCCAGGAGTTGGAAGAGTCAGAGGAACGACTTGATGACTTGAAAGATTTTCGGATCGTCATCCCGATGTCGGAAATCGTGTCTGCGCGATTGTTCGATCTCGATGTGTACGAACGTTTCCAAGAAGAGTCTTGATCGCGGAAGGAGCCGGTGTCCAACGCGCGAGCGTGAACGCTTGAGGCCTCAATGGAAGATCCAAAGGCCGTAGCATTGCTCGCGGGCCTGGTGCGGGCGTTCAGGGCGGGGGACATCGAGATGCGCTTCGACGAAACGGAGCGCGCGATCCTTGACATGCTTTCCGGCGAGGGTCTCGTGGACCTCTCCAACGACGGCTTTCGCCTGACCCAAATCGGCGGGTCTTACGCGGTGCGTTCGCAGGTGCCGCCCGTGACGCCCAAGGGAATTCTGTTTTTGGAGAGCCTCCCCATCGACGAATTCACCGACCGGCCGGGGCTGTTCCGCTTTCTCGGTTGGTTGTGACGAACTCTAAACGGCTCGCAATACCCGAATCATCATTGGTATTGAAAAGGGGGCAGTGCGGTCCCGAATCCGTCATTCCCGCTCCCCTCTCCGTCATTCCCGCGAAAGCGGGAATCCAGGTGGGGTGTGGGGCCAGGGGCGAACCCCGTGGTGCCCTCATTTGACCCCTCTTACTTGAAAAGGAACACACTATGGATGGGCTTGCAGACAAGGTCTCGGCGTTCGTCGTCGGCAACGATTTCGCCAAGTTGCCGCCGGAGGTTGTGGAGGCCGCCAAGGCGGCGTTCCTGGACTGCGTCGGGGTGGCGCTGGCGGGCTCGGGCGAGGAGAGCGCCCGCATCTGCGGCGCGTTGGCGCAGCAGGAAGCCAGGGTCGGCGAGGCGACCGTTATCGGGCAGGCATTCAGGACCTCGGCCACGATGGCCGCGCTGTGCAACGGCACCTCGGCTCACGCCCTGGACTACGACCACAGCTTCCTCATGGGGCAGCCCACCGCAGGCCTGATTCCGGCGGTGCTGACCATGGGCGAAGCGTCGGGAGCGAGCGGCAGGGATGTCCTCGCCGCCTACGTGGCGGGCTTCGAGGTGGTGTCGCGGCTGGCGCGGTCCATGCCGCAGCTCTCCACTCACGGCCACTGGCACGCTACATCGAGCTTCGGAACGGTGGGCGCCGCGGCCTGCTGTGCAAGACTGGCGGGTCTGGATGTTGCCGGCGTGCGCAATGCTCTTGGCATCGCCGCGTCCATGGCGTCGGGAATGGTGTGGAACTTCGCCACCATGACCAAGCCGCTGCATTCGGGCTTGGCGGCTCAGAATGGCGTGCTGGCGGCGCGCTTGGCGGCGCGGGGGTTCACCTCCAGCCCGGCGACGCTGGAGGAAGGGAAGGGGGTGTTCGACTGCTTCGGCCGCGGGCTTGAGTGCGACGCGACGCCCTTCGAGAGCCTCGGACGCGGCTTCGACCTCACCGGCATCGGCGTCAGCGTCAAGCCGTATCCCTGCGGCGGTCTGACCCACGCGGCGGTGGATGCGGTGCTGGAACTGCGTAAGGAGGGCCTTCGGCCGGATCAGGTGGATTCCATGCGGGTGGGTGTGACCTCCCAGGTCTTCGACCGGATCATGAACGCCCTGCCGGCCAACGGCATCGAGTCCAAGTTCAGCATGCCCTACATCCTGGCGAGGGCCCTCGCGGACGGGGCGCTGGTGTTGGATACCTTCACGGACGAGGCCGCGGCGGACCCCGCGATCCGGCGCGTCGCGGGAAGCATCGTCATGGAACTGGATAACGGCCTCGTGGAAACCGCGGACGGCGCCCGTCCCGCCGATGTCACGGTCCGTCTCAAGGATGGCGGTGAGTTGCACCGCCGAGTGGACCACTCACGGGGCAGGCCCGAAAAGCCCATGACCCCGGCGGAGCTTCGGGACAAGTTCGATGCCTGCGCCGGCAGGGCGCTGGATCCGGAGCGGAGCCGGCAAGTCGCGGACCTCATCGGCGGCCTGGAGGGCATGGAGAGCATCCGCGGACTTTGCGAGCTCCTGGGCGGGTCGAAGTGACCGGCCGTGGATCAGTGACGTCCGGCCCGAAAGAATCTCTCAGTTTATAACCGATAACCCGGTGGCTTCGAGCGCCGTGACCACCATGGCTTCCCGGTCCAGCATTGCCTGGATGTCGGGAACCACCTCGTTCTTCCAGTAGTCGCTCTCCGCGATGGTCTTGGCGAAGGCGTCCTTCTGTTCCGTGCTGTCGAAGCGGCGCAGCCAGACGTAGGTGTTGTCGTCGTCCCGCCCGGTGAAGCTGCCGGAAACGACAACGCCCTTGGAGGCGTGGAACGGAAGGATCTTCTCTTCCATGGTCTTGACCCAGGCGTCACGCATCCCGGGCTTGGTTTTGTACTGGCGCAGTTCAAAAAACATGAAATCTCCTCTTCGCGTCGGCGTTGCCGGTTCGGCGAACGCTCGCCGTCACTTGTTGTCGTCGGATCCGTCGTCCTCGAACTCCGGAATCCAACCCTCGCCGAACGCCTCGGCCTCCTGAAAACCTTCCGTCTGCCACTCGTCGATGAGTTGCCGGATGGGGATCTTGCGCCGCATGAGGCCCTTCATCAGGTCCTTGTACATGGGCGCCACATGAGTCTGGGCGTTTATCGGGCAGACCGTCAGACAAATCTTGCAGCCCTCGTACTGCTCGAAGAAGGGCCGGCATTGGGGCGTGTCCACGTGCCAGCGCAGGGTGCCGAAGATGTCCTGCTTCTTGGGCACGATGGCGTCGCCGGGACAGAGGTTCGTGCACGCGTTGCAGCGCAGGCAAAAGTCGTCGAAGCCGTAGTTGGCCGGCTGCGCCTCGGGAATGAGCGGCATGTCCGTGGTCACCGCACCCAGCCGCACGCTCGGGCCGAACTTCTTGGTAATCAGCGACCCGTGGCGCCCCAACTCGCCGAGGCCCGCCTTCCAGGCCACCGGAATGAAAAGAATGTCGCCTTCGTTGGGATAGCCTACCGCGTGGTAGCCGTAGGAGCGGATGTACTGGGCCAGCCGAACGGAAACGTCCGACAGCAGGTAGTAGACCTTGTGCACTTCCATCTGCGCCAGCGGCCCCAGCCGCTTCATCTCCACGAAGTCCATGTGAATGGCGAAGGAGATGGCCACCTTGTGGCCCTCGGGCGGCTTGGTGCCGCGCACGTAGTCGAACTCGTCGACGGGCGCCACGCCGACGATTTCGGCCCCCATGTCCAGCGCCACCTTCTTCATCGTGCGGGTTACCCCGGCCCAGTCCTTGGTCTCCAGGCGGTCAGGGTTGACCGGGCCGTCATGCAGGTTGCGGCGGTCGTGGTCCTCGCGCATGAACATGAACCGCCGCGTCTGCGGATGGCGTTTCGCCTTGGTCGTCGCACCTACCTTCTTGTCCGGGAAGGGCCACTGTTTGATGGGCTGCTCTCGACGTTCGGTGAATATGATGCCGCTGGGTTCCATGGCCTTCTCCTCTCCGCACGAGACTTCCGCGAGACCGGAATGCAGCCCCGGCCCGCGACAGCACGGATCTTACCAGACGCGTCCAGGGGATTCCACGGCAACTTCCTCGCCCCGGCGCCCGGCACAAGGCAACGCCGATACAAGGGTACTGAAGATCCGCATCCGTCATTCCCGCGAAAGCGGCTGTATCAAAGTCTGTCCATGAGAGAGGCGAAGACCCTCCGAAATTGTCATTCCCGCGGAACAGGCCGTGTCAAAACCCCTCTCCCTCTGGGAGAGGGTGGCCGAAGGCCGGTGCGACCCGTCCCAAACCCAACCCCTCTCCCTCTGGGAGAGGGTGGCCGTAGGCCGGTGCGACCGTCCCAAACCCAACCCCTCTCCCTCTGGGAGAGGGTGGCCGTAGGCCGGGTGAGGGCCCCCAATAACCCTGCCGCTCCCATCCCTTGCCGTTGGCACCGGCCTGCTTGCCACGAGGTTCCCTCACCCCAACCCTCTCCCAGAGGGAGAGGGGGCAGTTTTGACACAGCCTCGAAAGCGGGAATCCAGGTGGGGCAGGGTGGGGCGTGCAACTCTTGGCTTGTGTTGCCTGCCCGCCTCCTTTACGGTTTCGAAATAGCGTCGTGCGCACCGCTTCGCGCTCCCAACAGCCTGGAGGAAGCACATCATGCAAATGACCGCGGGACATGCAGTGGCCGAAGTCTTGGCGCAACTCGGCGTCCGCAAGGTGATCGGCGTCGTGGGATCGTGCATGCTCGAGATTCTCGACGGCATGTACGGCCGGGATGACATCCAGTTTCTCTCCACCCGCCACGAGCAGGCCGCGGCCCTCATGGCCGACGGCTACGGCAGAATCGCCGGCAAGCCCGGCGTATGCATCGCCACCAACGGCCCCGGCGCCACCAACCTGTTGACCGGCGTAGCCAACGCCTTCCACGCCCAGAGCCCCGTGCTGGTCATCACCGGCGCGCCCATGATGAAGGACATGTTCCGGGATTCGGCCCAGGAGATCGACCAGCAGGCCATGTTCCGGCCTGTCGTCAAGTGGTCGGTGCAGGTGCGCAAGCCCGAACTGGCGGCGGCCCTGACTTGGGAAGCCTACAAGCGCACCATGACCGGCGTTCCCGGACCCGTGCATCTGGACCTCCCCCGGGACGTGCTGAACGAGACCGTCGAGCTACCGGACATGGGCGGGCTGATTCACGGCGAAGTGGCCGCGGCCGCCCCCGAGGCAGAGGCCGTGGCCTCGGCCGTGCGGCTTTTGGAGAAGGCGCGGCGGCCTGTGTTGCTGGCCGGTGGCGGGGTCCTGTGGTCCGAGGCCAGCGAAGAGATCGTCGCGTTGTCGAAGCGCCTCGAGGCCCCGGTCATGTCCTCCACCGGCAGGGACGACGTGGCACCGTACTCGTATCCCCTTTACGTCGGCACCATCGGCAGGGGTGCGCTGCCCGAGGCCCAGGCCTTCTTCAAGGAGGCCGACCTGGTGCTGGCGGTGGGCACCAGCCTGGGCCACACCACTACGTTCTGGCATCCGGACTTCTTCGCGCCCGGCACGAAGCTGATCCACATCGCCCAGGACCGAAACAACATCGGCCGGGTCTACCCGGCCCAGGTCGGCATCCAGGCCGACGCCCGGATCGCCCTGAAGGCGCTACTGCGTTCGGTGAAGCTGAAAGGAGTCACCCGGCCACGCTGGCTGAAAAAGGCCGCCAGGGTGCGAGCCGCGCAGGAACGGCACCGGAACAAGGCCGCGGGTTACAACAGCCGCCCGCTGGACCCCCGGCGCGCCCACGCCGCCCTTCGCAAGGTCCTGCCCAAGGACGCCATCATCACCCTCGACGCCGGCGTCGGCCCAGGCTACGTTTACGAGTATCAGACCTTCGAGCATCCCCGGAGCCTGTTGGCGCCCCAGGGACTCGCCGCCATCGGCATCGGCTACCCCATCGGGCTCGGCGCCAAGCTCGCCGCGCCCGAGCGCCCGGTAGTCACCATCAGCGGCGACGGGTCTTTCCTATACAACGGCGCCGAGCTGGAGACCGCCGTGCGCGAAGGCATCCCCACCACCTGCATCATCCTCAACAACTTCAACTACGGCTCCGAGCGCGCCTACCAGAAGTTCTACTACGACGAACGCTACATCGGCGACACCATCGGCAATCCCCCTTTTGATGAATACGCCCGGCTCTTCGGGGCCGCCGGCCTGAGGGTCACCGACCCCGCCGAGTTGGAGGATGCCTTTGCGGAGGCCCTTCGGTTGGGAAAGAGCCAACCGGTTCTGGTGGACGTGTTGTGTACACCTGATGTCTTTCCGGAGCCGCGACGCAAGGAAACGGTGAAGGTGGAGCGGTTGCGGCGGGGCTAGAACTCTAGTCCACGGTGCAACTAAATCGGTCCCGCCGGGTATCGACCGCCCTCGGTATAACAACATCGATCATTGACGGCTTAGCCGATATCAATATTTCCTATTTGGCATACAGTTCGTACCATCGGGTACCCTTAACATTACTTCCCGCTACGCGAGATATGGTTCTACCGATGGAAAAAGGTTGCCCAAACGTCAGCGAAGGAGGTCATCACGTGTGCCGCGGCGGGCCCATATCCTCAATGTAGCGAATAAGATTCTGGCCTATTGCGTCGCGCTCCCATTGGGCCGTGCCCAGACCCTATGAGCGTTCGGGGTGGTCGACGTTCCCGGTGCGACCGACATTGAGCCAGGGCTACTCAAGCCGCACGGTGTCGACCGCCTCATTTAGGGTTTCGATATTGAGGCTGCATCGCGCGTGGCATTGCTCTAGATACCGGACGAAGGTACGGTGAATCGGGTCGCAGCCAGATTGGGAAGGCCTACCGGCCAGAGACGGACCCGAGCGCGTTTGGGTAACGGCAGCCCCGTTGATCGCAACCGCGTTATCGCAGAGGCGGTGGGCCGCGAGTGCCCGGTCCGAATCGGTCAATGCGGACTCAACGGACGTGTCGCCGCCGAGTTGCCCGTTCAGTGCCACGCGAACCCGGCGCGTGTTTCGCCGGATGACCGCCTCGAACAGGCGCCCGCCTTTCACTCCTAGATTGCCGCAACGTCACTGGGTCGGGTTCCTGAACGGCGTCCCACACCATGGCGACCATCATCACGCTATCTGGGACGATAACGGATGCCTGAAACACTAGTACGGACCACGTTAGGAGCGCTCCCTAGTCCCTCCACCAAACGCTTAACCGTATTCAGCACCTCATCCGCCTTTGGAACATTATTTCCAATAATAATTTGACTATCGGTGGTTAGAATTGACTCGCACCACAATGGAGGAGTCTGCACGTATGTGCGAAGTCGTCCATACTGTACATGCAACCCCCGACAGGAAAATCCGGAGTCCTCACAAGCCTCTTCCTCTCCCTCTGTAATGAACGCCAAAGCTCGATACTCAGCTTCCACCTCAAAATGAGAGCGTTTCCACAAAAATCGTTGCCCCATAAGAAGATCACACTCCGGAATCGCTAACTCGCAAATCTCATTCCACGCTCCCACGGCACATGCCTCTTTACGGAGACCATCGAGATCTTGGAGCAGGGATGAGATCGCTGCAATATCGACTTGCATCCTCGGTTCGTCTGTGTAAGTAACCCGTTGAATCAGGGACGCTTCAACTAGTTCTCTCGACTTGTGCGGCGCCACCGCAATAGAAATACCCCGGCATTCGCTCCCATAAAGCCGCCAAAAAAGGAGATCATCGCCGGCGTTGATGTTCTTTTCTTCTTTACGGTCTACACCTACAAAACAACATACGTTCGCTGAACCGTAGCGTTTCCACGGCCAAGATTCCTGTCCGAACTCATATGCCAACAAATGCGAGATCTCCCGACCATCACGGGTAGCGCGACCCTCGTCGGGATCGTTCATAGTCGATGAGTCAGATAATCGCAGTCCACCTCCGCTAGCTTGGAGCATCGAAATTAGTGCTTCGAGAGACGTATAGTGTGCGAGTCGTAGTGACGGAGGTGACCCGTCACTACTTTCACTACCTGAAGTTTGCCCAGATGGTCGACGGAGATCGTTAGCATGCCGAGCAATCTCTGTGGCTCGCGTTCGGAGCGACTCGATGTCTGTTGTAATGTTCATGAGCTAAAAATTGTCGGAACCGAGCAATAGCCAGTTGGGTTCGCCTAAGTTACCTCGACAACTACGTGCGTGGACGTCGCAATAGTCGTTGCACACATCGGTCGCCGTATGCAGCGACGCCACGCTAAAGTGGTAGCGCTGTTGATAGACTGGAGGCCACCATTCGGGGCCCAGAACTAATCTCGTAAACTGTGTGATTTGCTGAGACGAGGCAGCCAAACTCGCCGGAAAAATGTTTGCCGTACTGGGTCGTTGATCCGCGCTCAATGTTCGAATGTACTCCGGGTCTTCCAGGAGGTCTTCAAGCTCGAGGCTGAGTTGGTCCGTCGTATACTGATTTGCACACCTCAGGCACTGGCTGTCTGGTGTTACAATTTGTGAAACGACATGCCCTTTGTGAATACTGCCGTGTCGACTGCGAAGCGAAACGCCCGCTTCAATTGCCGGGATCAGGTGGCATACGGCAAGATGGTTTACTAAATCACGAGCTATAGGCTTATCCGCGCAAGCCAAGATGACGTCGCAATCGGCGAGTGCTCGATAGGCCGTTGTCTGGCGAAGTGATTGAGGCAACGCGAACAGCTCATCGAACGGCTGGCCTGCAGTACGTTCTAAGTGCTCCGCTGCTACGTGAACCTTATATCGTCCTATATCCCGACGACCCGCATTCACCAAACGATCGAGATTGTGCAGCTCAACGCAGTCCATGTCTATGAGCACCAATCTTCGGATCCCCATTCTCCCCATCGCCTCAGCCGCAAGCGCGCCGACGCTGCCAAGCCCGACAATGCCAACCTTAAGCTGTCCGAGCATGTCTTGGGTAGCGGCACCCCAAGCCTCTATTGAACGGCGAAACCTTTCGAAATGAAACTCACTCTCAACCGAATCCGCCATTTGCGGATTCACTTGCAGTGAGAGTCGCTTCGGCGATACGATACGTACTGAAGAACACCAGCGGCGCTCATAATTTGTCCCATTCCTGACCCAAAAGCGGGCACTCCATGTTCCGTCCGTGCCAAGTGTCAAACCTAATGCGGGCAAACCGGTAGCACGAGCGGGATTGGAAACGCTTCTGCGCTCCATAACCACGTCGTCGGCACTCATATCCTGCCAACCGGGACCGAGATGATTGTGCATTACCGCCATTCCCGCGCCCTTGGACAAGGCTCTCTGCCGGCAACGCCGCAGAAAATCCCGGCTCATTTGTACGTTGCCCTGAAGAATCCGTTCATTGTCTGCAGGCAACAGCACTTCATCAATGATCGCGGTATATCGATCAGTACCTCTAGCAGGGTACCATGTCGCCAGCGCAATATCCTCTTGGCGGTGGTCGCGCCGGACGTGTTGCAGGAGGTGGTCGTGCGCGATAGCTTCCACGTCTGCGCGCCAAGCTACGGAATAGATCGTCATTTCGCAGCTTTCCAAAATCGCGCGACAGTCGAACGGAGGAGCTTTCTGGGGGTCCGATAACCCCCAATCCACGATGGACCAATCGGACGGCTCCAAGCTAACCATAAATTCCCGGCTTCGTCATGATCCTCTTCACAGGCACCGCCCTTCCCGTCGTCGAATCTACCCTCCACATGGAACCAATGAGGAGCATATTCCGGATATGGTTGCGAATCGTCTGGGAAACTCCAGCCAACCCGCCGAATTGAACCAGCATATGTGCCGATATGTATAGGCAATCGAGCTCTCAACATGCGTCGCTGTAGCCAAGTACATATCTGAAGATCTTCGACACCAATTCCAGCTAACCCGTCACAGAGCGTAACGAGGTTTGGGGGCAAACGGTCTGTTATAGGTTTCACTAATTCATACCCACTAAAGAAGGATGTAAAATTACGAAGCTGGACCTGGTTCGCTTTCTGTGGCAAAAAATACGCTGATCTTGTCAAGATCAACCACCGTATCGCCTGCAAAAACATTGTGCTTGCCGTCCTCAAGTGTGTATCCGCCGGGTGCGGGATCGAGGACTTTGGCATCCAACGCAATTTGGATCAGCTCCGCAATGGTCATCGATTCACGCGGAGCATACAACTGCTCGCCATCGATCTTGAACTCAAAGCGCTGGTCCTTGGCTTCGTCATCCTGTTTCATTTTGTTTCTCCTACAGCGTGAAAAGGGGTAAACCCCGGAATCAGTCGTTGGTACCATGGGACCACTGTTAATCAAAGGGAATTATATAGCAGTTTACGCAGCCCCGCCGTTCAGCGAGGCTTGTCCTTGAGGTAGCGCGAGTCGTTTTCGGGCTTTTGGGGGCTGCTGCATGCGCGCGCTACGTCCTTTGGCGAGGCGTCGATGTGGACGGTTTCCTGATACTTGGGGTTCTCCGGGCGGCCGCGCTTCGGTTTCTTGGGCTTGGCCGTTGTCATGTCCGTGCTCCTTGCTGTCGCAACCGGTCTCGGTCCCGGACCGCGGCGGACTCTTCCTGGCTTCGCGTTCGCTTCGTCTAATTGGAGGCTCTCCACAGTAGTTGCAGGTTCGTCATGTGGTCCGTGCCGCCCGGGACTATGGTACGACGTGATCCGCGGTCATGTTTCGGAAGGGGAACATGACGCGGCACCCTGGGCACATGCCTTCCTGGATGCCGTAGAGCGTGTCCTTGTGGGTGTGGTAGTCGGGAACCTTCCCTTGATCCAAGCGGCGCGGGATGTCTAGCAGTCCGTGGTGAAAGTCGTTGATCATAGGATAAGGATCGACACGAAATGGTTCGGGTACTAAAGTGTAGAGCATGGCGATGGGGACACGTGGCCGCGGGACGCGGCAAGGGACGGTGTGGGTGTCGACGGCGGATCTGCCAAAGAGCGCAGGGCACCCGTTTTACGAGCGGCTGAATCGGGTGCTGGACGATGCGGGGTTCGATGAGTTCGTGGAAGGGCAGTGCGGGTCGTTCTACGCGGACGGGATCGGCCGGCCGAGTCTGGCGCCGGGGCGGTATTTTCGGCTGCTGCTGCTGGGCTACTTCGAAGGGCTGGACTCGGAACAGGCGATTGCGTGGCGGGCGGCGGACTCGCTGAGCATCCGGACGTTTCTGGACTTCGCTCTGGACGAGGCCCCGCCGGACCACTCGACGCTGTCGCGCACTCGTCGGCTGATAGACGTCGAGACGCACCGGGCGGTGTTCACGTGGGTATTGCAGCGACTGGCCGATGCCAAGCTGGTGTTGGGGCGGACGGTGGGGATCGATGCCACAACGCTGGAAGCCAATGCGGCGATGCGGAGTATCGTGCGGCGGGACACGGGGGAGAGCGACGACGCGTTTCTGACCCGGTTGGCCGAGGCGTCCGGTCTGTCAACACCGACCCGCGCCGAGTTGGGGCGGTTCGACCGGACCCGGAAGAAGAAGGGCTCGAATGCGGACTGGACTCACCCGCACGATCCGGACGCGAAGATCGCGAAGATGAAGGACGGCCGCACGCATCTGGCGCACACCGCCGAGCATGCGGTGGACCTGGAGACGGGCGCCATCGTGGGGGTGACGGTGCAGGACGCGAGTGCGGGCGACACCACGACCCTGGCCGAGACGCTCATCACGGCCGCTGAGCAGGTTGAGGCGGTGGGCTCACGGGGGATCGTGGAGGTCGTGGCCGACAAGGGGTATCACAGCAACGAGACGATGGTCGGGTTTGCGGTCAGCCGCGTACGCAGCTACGTCTCGGAGCCGGACCGCGGCCGGCGTCGGTGGAAGGGCAAGACCGCGGCACGGGACGCGGTGTATGCCAATCGGCGGCGGATCCGAGGCGCGCGCGCGAAACGGCTGCTGCGGCAGCGGGGCGAACTGCTGGAACGGCCCAATGCCCATCTCTATGACACCGGCGGCATGCGCCGCGTGCATCTGCGCGGGCATTCCAACATCTTGAAACGGCTGCTCGTGCACGTCTGCGGCTTCAATCTGGGGTTGCTCATGCGGCAACTGACGGGCGTCGGTACGCCGCGGAGCCTCCAGGGCCGCGCGGCCGCGCTTCTGGACGCGCTGATCGGCCTCCTGTGCCGATGTTGGGGGCGTGTGCCGCCATCCTGGGCCCCGAAGCGCCATGTTCGGCCCGTTCCGTCCTGCGGAAGCCCCTCTCACATCACTATGAACAGGCGATCCGTGACTGACCCTTAGAGCCCCTTCTCCCACGGACTGCTAGTCTCACCAAATCGATCACACCCTCACTTTGACACTTCGAAGGTGCCCGTTTGGCCGCCTGACTGGAAGTGGCCGATAGCCCCGGATGGCGTCGTCCCGGCGGACGAAGCATTGAATTGCCCATGGATTTGGGAGCCGCTGAAATAGCCTTTTGGCCCGCCGTCGTTGAGAGCACCGCGGTCCAGGCGGCGGCCTGTTTATCTGGAACGTCGCCAGGGCCCTGGCCCCTCCGGCGGCCATCGTCGAGCCGGAAGGCTGTCTCCTCGGTCCAGAACAAGACGCTGGCCGGTGTTTCCGATTCGATCTTGAGAACCGCCGTGCCGGTCCAGTATGGAGTCGACGGTCCGTCTTCATCGGGATCGAGCCTGCGGATGCCCACGACCGGCCCACGTCAGGTCGCTGCCCAGTTGTCCACGGAAGAATCGAAGACCGCCTCCGCGTCCCTTTGCCGTAGTGGCAGCATTTGAGAATTCTTCGATCGTCAACAGGCTCCGACCAGAAACTCGCCTGCAGCCGGAAATAGTTACGTATAACGAATGGTCTAAATCACTAGAAAAAGGATCTCTTTGGACTCGTCCGAGACGGCGCCGTAGGGCGGGGACTCGCCGAAAGGGTTGGCCTGTCGTGATGGACGACAAGTTTCGGATTCGAGCCCGGAGGTTGACCGGCAAGCCATCTTCCGGCCCGTCGTCAGGTGGTCGGTGCAGTTGCGCAAGCCCGAACTGGCGGCGGCCCTGACCTGGAAAGCCTACCAGCGCACCATGGCCGGCGTTCCCGGACCCGTGCATCTGGACCTTCCCCGCGACGTGCTGAACGAGAGCGTGGAGCTGCCGGACGTGGGCCGGCTGATTCACGGCGTAGTGGCTGCGCCCGCCCCCGAGACGGAGGCCGTGGCGGCAGCCGTTCGTCTGCTCGAGAAGGCGCGCTGTCCGGTGCTGCTGGCAGGCGGCGGGGTCCTGTTGGTCCGAGGCCAGGGACGAGATCGGCGCGTTGGTCGCTGGCGGCTACACGAGCGATCAGCACCGGAACTTGCGTGTTGCGCGCAAATTGGTGATAAGTTCGAGTGTTGCTAAGAAAAATCGAGCGTTGCTAAGAGAGATCGAGCGTTGCAAAAAGATAGAGCATTGCTAGAAAAACCAACGAACTTGACCGCGGTAGTCGCGGCGTACTTCACCGATCCAGGGCGGGTGCGCGCATGGCGCGGCGTGACCAGAGAGCGGTGGCGCTACGGGCCGACCGCAAATCTGCTGCTCGCCGTCTGCGCGCTGCTCCTGGCCGTCGCCGTTCCTTTTGCGCATGCGCAGGGTCCGGGACCGGAATCCGGTACGGGGTGGCCGGATAGGCGGTCAGTCACCGGCGACCGTTTCATGGTCGCGGCGGCGAACCCGCACGCGGTCCGCGCTGGCTACGATGTGTTGAAGCGCGGCGGGACGGCGGCGGACGCCGCGGTTGCGGTGCAGCTCGTCCTGAATCTGGTGGAGCCGCAATCCTCGGGCATCGGCGGCGGTGCCTTCCTGCTCTATTGGGACGCGGCGACCGGGAAACTGCACACGATCGACGGGCGCGAGGCAGCGCCGGCCCGCGCGATGCCGGAACGGTTCTTGGAGCCCGACGGCAGCCCGATGGCCTTCTCCAAGGCGCTGGTCGGAGGCCAGTCGGTGGGCGTACCCGGCACCTTGCGCCTGCTTGAAGCAATGCACGGGCGGTTCGGCAAGACGCCTTGGCCGGATCTGTTCGAACCGGCGATCGCGTTGGCGGAGAACGGGTTCGAGGTTTCGCCCCGTCTCGCCAAATCGATCACACGCGCAAAGAAAAGGGGGCTGGATCAATACCGCACCGCGGGCCTATTTCTTCAGCGACAACGGCGCACCGTTACCGGTCGGTCAACTCCTGAAGAATCCTGACTTCGCGGCGACCTTGCGCGAAATCGCGGTAGATGGGGCCGACGCGTTCTACACGGGGGCTGTTGCCCGAGATATCGTCGACGCGGTCGAAAACACATCGTCTGTTGCGAACAATATCACGCTGCAGGACCTTGCGGCGTACCAGGCGAAGCTGCGCCCGGCGATCTGTGTCACCTATCGCGCCTACCAGGTCTGTGGCATGGGGCCGCCGACCTCGGGCGGACTGACCGTCGGGCAGATCCTTGGCATGCTGAGGCACTACGACCTCAAGGCGATCGGCTGGAATGCCGAGTTCGTCCATCTCTACGCGGAGGCGGCAAAGCTCGCCTATGCGGACCGCGCACGCTACATGGCGGATGCCGACTTCGTCGACGTGCCGGCAGCGGGACTTGTCGATCCCGTCTATCTGAAAGACTGGGCGAGGCCCATCGCCAGGAGTAACGCGACAGGGAAAGCGGCGGCGGGCCACCCGCCGGCGAAGAAGGCGCCGGACCGGGCGCCCGGCGCTGACCGGGACCGCGCCGGCACTAGTCATATGGTCATCCGCGACGCCGATGGCAATGCGCTATCGATGACCACGACCATCGAGTCGGGTTTCGGCAGCCGGGTGATGGTGGGCGGCTTTCTGCTCAACAACGAACTGACCGATTTCAGCCGTCGGCCCGAGCAGGACGGCCTTCCCGTGGCCAACCGGGTCGAAGGCGGCAAGCGGCCGCGCAGCTCGATGGCGCCGACCATCGTCTTCAAGGACGGAGCGCCTTATCTCCTGATCGGTTCGCCCGGCGGCAGCCGTATCATCAACTATGTCGCCAAGTCGCTGATCGCGATCCTCGACTGGGACATGGATCCACAAGACGCTCTGGCGACCGGACACTTCACACACCGCAACGGCAAGACGCTGGATCTGGAGCAAGGCACCGGGGCGGCGTCCTTGGCCGAAGCGTTGGAGGCAAAAGGGCACCGGGTGAAGGTTCGCAACCTGAACAGCGGCTTGCACGCGATCCTGATCAAGGATGGGAAACTGCTCGGCGCCGCCGATCCGCGTCGCGAAGGCATCGCCATGGGCGAATGACCGCCCGCTCGAAGCTGACGCTTTGCCGAGGACCTAGTGTCGCGTCCCGCAAATACCTGCAATAATTTGCTTGTCTTTTTTGCCGTCGGCTGCGTTGCTCTTCCTCACGTGGTAACCGCCACTGCTCGTCATCGCGCCTTGCCGACAACAAAAAATCCTGCGCAACTTATCGCAGGTATTTGCGGGACGCGACACTAGTCGGTGATATCGAAGCGCAGTAGCGTCGACGGCGTCTTGTAGTAGGCCTCGCGGCATTCCGCTTCGGACGCGTACTGGCCGGGCTGCATTGGCCGGGCACGCACCGAGACCTGGAGTGGCGAGACGTCGAAGGGGTAGGGCGCCATCTTCACGGAGCCGTCGGCGTTCGGCGTAATACGCAGCTCAATGCTGCCGTCGGGCGTGTAGCCGGCGGGGATGGGCGCCAGACACTCTTCCTTGAAGCCGTTCTCGCCGTAGCCGTCGCAGCAGAAGTAGAGCGACAGCAGGTCGAATAGCTGAAGCATCCGGTAGTTGATCCAGATCTCTTCTTCGAAACCGGGGTTTCCGGCGGCCAGCGTGGCCTTGTCCTGTTTTTGCTGGTCCTCCAGTTCGGCAAGTACGGTCTGGACTCCGTTGCTGAGGTCTCGGACTCTTGGCTTGGGACTGGTCAGGACATCGTAGCGGCCGCGCCACAAGCCGGTGCGATGCATGGAAACGAGCACGCCGGCGTAGATGTCGTGCCCGCGGATCCATTCCACATTTCGCCGGTAGGCCTGGAGTTCCGTGGCCTCGAATCCCGGAATTCGCTCGCGGTGCCCGAAGGGCCGGCCTTTCTCCACGTTCATGCGCGGCAACCCTTCCCACTCCCGGTAGCCGCTGTCGTGGTACGTGGTGGCGAAGACCATGGTGTCGTAGGGCCGGAGTTGCGCGAACCGGTCGTTGCCCCAATGGGCAGCGAACTGGGCCGACAGTTCGGCGTGCTCTTCCTGGGTGCTCACGTAGGTTGAACCGTCATCGACTTCACGTATGACCATTACCGATCCTCCTTTGTCCGCTGACTGTTTTCTCATCTCAAATTTCTTCGCGGGGAGTCAAGGGCGGCTGGATGGCCAACCTCACATGTAGGTCTCCTCGGGATTGATCGCAGGTGTCGGCGCCCCGGTCCAGGTGAAGCGATAGCGCGCGGTCTTGCGAACGTTGCTGACCAGGGCTGGCCGGAAGCACGCGAGACAGATGCCGCCCTTGCGGCGCACACTGGGATAGATGATGCCGGGTGGCCCCTGTCGGAGAAGGGTCTCGGCGAGCAACTGGGACTCGACGTAGCTGTCCGGGTCGAGATATTTTTGAAAAGTCGGATCTCCCCTGGCGTCATGAAACTCTCCGCCGAAATCCGCGAGATAGTCGTCGTAGGTGACGCTTTCCTCGGTCCAGTCAACCTCGACGAGCTCAACCCATTTGTGCCAGACGACCTCGGCTTGCGACGTCGAGAGGTCGAAGGCGGCGTACCATGCGCCGCGGTCCGGGCCGTTGAAACGGCTTCCGAGGGGATGGGGGTGAGAGAAGGCGGCGTTGATGATGTTGTAATACGGAAAGCCGGAAACGAGCTCGTCAATGCCGATACCCGGGAGTCGATCGGATTCGGCCGAGAGGCGTTCATCGGTGGGGAGGTCCAGTTCGAAGATGCCACGAAGGTGGTCATCATTGTCCGCGATCCGGGCGAGGACACTGTCGCCGCTTTCACTATATTTGGAGGAAATCAGCCGGTGCGTGTCGAGTTGTCGAATCCGCGAAAGAGCCGGACTCTTCAACGGCCGCTCCGCCGTGCATCCAGAAGCCTTCGCACGGTCGCGAAGGCCGGTAATCCGCCCTTTACGAGATATTGGTAGGGCGTCATACCGCCGAAGATCCTGTTGCTGTTCGGACGCTGCATCCAGACATCCGCCAACCCTTCACTGTAAAGAATATTCAAGGCCTTGAAGATGCCCACGAGATAGGAGATCCGGCGCAGCCTGTCCTCGTTGAGCGCGCGCGAAGATCCCTTTTTCAAGGCGTAGTAGGTGCCGTTGGAGATGCTGCCGAGCAGCCGGCGGGCATCGTCGTCGCGGATTTTCCAGCAGGCCATGATATTGAAGAAGGCGCGCACGGCGTCCGAGCTGAGCCGTTCACGCGCGGCACGATCGGATAGATCCACTGCTTGGGCGACTTCATGGCGCGTCTCGGGATATGCCGGTTTGATTGACATGGCTGGCTCCATTCCTGGAGTTAATATAATCTAATTATGGAGAATTGCAAGGTCTGGGAGTTCCCTCGAGGACCATCTCTCCTTACCTCGGTCACCATGGTGCCGGTTGCCCGGCTGTTGTCGCTGTTCTATCGTTTGATGGTGAGACCGCGCCTTCACCGGAGCCATCCCGGTAGTCCCCGCATCCTTCAGCGCCTGCAAACGGCCGGAGGGTTCCACCTCCCCGACTACCACGGCGGCTCCATCGTGAACCTGCTCTCGTCGATCACCCACGCGATGGGCGGCGCCTCGCCCCATCCCGGACTCAAGGCCCTGGAGCCACGCCTCTTCGAGGGCATCTCGCGAATCGTCTATCTCGTGCTCGACGGCGTGGGCTACAATCAACTGGCTCGATTCATGGCAGCGGGCGGCGGCGGGGATTTCTTTTCCAGGCATCCCTGCCAACGCATTACCACGGTTTTCCCCACCACCACGGCCGCGGCAGTGACGACGTTTTCTACCGGCGCGACCCCTGCGGAGCACGGTGTGCTGAGCTGGCATCTGCACCTCCATGACCTGGGCCTGGTGGGTGCGGTGTTGCCGGGGAAGACCCTTACGGGAGCGCCGCTGGCCAGAGACGACTTCAATCTCAGGCGTTATCTCGGGCTCCCGTCGTATCTGTCGTCGGTCCGCAGGCACAAGCGCCTGCTGTCCTTCGGCACCCTTGGCCGGAGCGCCTATTCCAACGCAGGGACCCGCTGGAATGGCTACGGGGCCTACAAGACTCTGGCGGGCATGGAGCGGCAGGCCGTGCGCTTCGCCCGGCAGGGCGGACGCGGCGTCGCCTATGTCTACTGGCCGCTGTACGACACCCTCTGTCACGCCAAGGGGGTTCAGGCCAGGGAAACGAGGCTTCATCTGGCCGCCATCGACGAATCCCTCGGACGCCTCGCCAGCCGCCTCGCCGGAACCGGGACCCTTCTGCTGGTTACCGCGGACCACGGGATCGTGGACGCGCCGGCGGCCAAACGGATCGATCTGGCCGCCGTGCCCGGATTGCTCGACTGTCTCGCCCTGCTTCCCGCGGGGGATGCCCGGCAGATCTCCTGCTTCGTCCGTCCGGGACGCGTGGAGCGGTTCCACGATGTGCTGGCCCGGCACCTGGCCGAAGCGTGTGTCTGCATCACTGGGGAGGAGCTTTTGGAAAGCGGACTCCTGGGGCCTGGACCGGAGCATCCGTCATTGCGCGCCCGCGTTGGCGACTACGTTCTCCTGGCCCGGGACGACTACGCCTTTCGCGTCACGGCCTCCCTGACCAAGGCCAGGGTCCACAAGGGCAACCACGGCGGATTGTCGTCCGATGAGATGTACGTGCCTCTTTACGCCTTGCGCTTGTGATGGGAGGCGTCGCGTAGGGCCAACTGTAGAGCCGCCCCCTGGCCCCAACCCCTGGATTCCAGGTCAAGCATGACGGAGAACCGGGGCTGCCTGGGGTTTGCCGGACTGGTTCTGCTCGGCGGGATAGCGATGGCGCTGGATTTGGTTCCAGTCGAAAGGTCATGCAGAGGCTTTTTCATGAAACTGTATGAGCTTGCGGAGATATCCCTTCAGGTCACCCGGAACGCGAGCCGGCTGACCAAGATCGGGCACTTGGCCGAATGCCTGCGGCGCCTGGAGCCGGGGGAGATCCCCATCGCGGTTGCCTACCTGTGCGGTGAGCTGCCTCAAGGCAAGATCGGAATCGGCTGGTCCATGCTGAAGGATACCCTCGCGGGTCCGGCCTCGGGCAGTCCCGCCCTGACCCTGGCCGAGACCGACGCCTGCTTCGAGACCATGCGGCAGACCACCGGTTCGGGATCGAGCCGGCGGCGCGTCGAGCTCTTCGCCGCGCTGGTGACACGGGCGTCGGAAACCGAAAGGGATTTTCTCAGACGCCTCGTATTGGGCGAGATGCGGCACGGCGCTCTGGAGGGTGTCATGATGGAGGCGGTGGCCAAGGCGTCCGGGCTGCCGTCGCGGGCGGTGCGCCGGGCCTACTTCGTCACCGGATCCCTGGGGCGCGTGGCCGCCGTGGCCCTCTCGCAAGGCGAAGCAGCCTTGGCCCGCCTGCAACTCACGCCGGGGCGGCCCATCCTCCCGGCCTTGGCGCAACCCTGCGACGGCGTCGCGGAGGCCCTGCACCGGCTCGGGACCGCGGCGCTGGAGTACAAGATGGACGGGGCGCGGGTCCAGGTCCACAAGGTGGGGTCGGAGGTGGCGGTGTTCACACGTGGGCTCAGGGACGTGGCCGCGGCGGTCCCCGAGATCGTCGAATGCGCGGCGGCGCTGGGCCCTCGGGATGTGATTCTGGACGGGGAGGTGCTGGCATTCCGCAAGGACGGCAAGCCGCATCCGTTCCAGACCACCATGCGGCGGTTCGGCCGCAAGCTCGACGTCGCCGAGCTTCGCCGCGAGCTGCCCCTGACGCCGTACTTCTTCGACTGCCTTTACCTGGACGGAGGGACCCTCATCGACTTGCCCGGCCGGGAGCGTATCGGCGCTCTGACTTCAACGGTCCCGGACGCGCTGCGGATGCCACGGATGGTCACCGACAGCCCTGCCGCGGCCCAGGATTTCTTCGACGCAGCCATTGCGGCCGGCCACGAGGGGGTCATGGCCAAGGCCCCGGACGGCCTCTACGAGGCGGGCGAGCGCAGCGGCAACTGGCTCAAGATCAAGCGCGTGCACACGCTGGATCTCGTCATCCTTGCGGCCGAGTGGGGCCACGGCCGCCGCCGGGGCTGGCTCAGCAACCTGCACCTGGGCGCCCGGGACCCGTCCAACGGCTCGTTCGTCATGCTGGGCAAGACCTTCAAGGGCTTGACCGACGCCATGCTCGCGGAGCAGACGGAGTTGTTGCAGCGGCTGGAGACCGCCCGGGACCGGCACACCGTATACGTGCGGCCGGAGGTGGTGGTGGAAGTGGCCTTCAACGACCTTCAGGCGAGCCCGCAATATCCCGCGGGGCTGGCGTTGCGATTCGCCCGGGTCAAACGGTACCGACCCGACAAGCGCGCGGAACAGGCGGACACCATCGAGACCGTGCGCGCGATTTATGCCGCCTGCAGGGGCTAGTGTCCTGCGTCACAAATACGCTTATGAAACTCTGAGCAATTGCCGCGGAGCAAGATGGCGCCCTTCGACTTCGCCTGTCCTGAGCCCGTCGAAGGGCGAGCGAAGTCGAAGGGTGCAAGCTCGCAGTTACTTGGAAGCGTAGCGAGTCGACGCCATCGGCGCCCGCCCATCAATCCGTTGTTCAGTCGCCGCGAAAACGGTGCAGCACGTTGTCGACCATGCGCGAGATGTTGTTGTCGAAATCGTTGTGGGGGAGGCTCCCGCAGAACGTGATCGAGCCGACCGAGAACACCGCGCCGCCGTTGGGCGTCTCGAAGAACACGATCTCGGAGCGTAGGAGATCCCGCGCCAAGTCGGGACGTTTGCGGTGAAGGCTTATGATCTCCTCCGGGACCAGCACGTGGGTGTCGTCGGGCTCCTCCGAGCGGGCGAGCACGAGGGCGTGGGACGGCGATCCCAGTCTCGGGTCCAGCCGGTCGAGCTCGAAGCCGGCCGCGCCTCCGCCGCTCAGGCCGAAGTCGCCGATAACCTCGTCCTCGATGCCCTCGAAGATCCACGCGGCGCGGGCGTCGCGGGAAGCGGGCAGGCGCCGGTAGCAGGTGGCGTGAAAGTCGCCCTGTGAGATGAATCCCACTCCAGCGAGGCGCTGGGGGGCGCGGCCATTGTTTCGCCACAGCCCGCCATAGCCCCCGTCGAAGGCGTTGTAGTACTCCCCGGGCTCAGCCGCCCAGGCGCGGATCCCGGTCTCGCCGCGACGGATCTCGACCGCGCCGGGGAATTCCGGATTGACCGCGACGCGCCAGTAGAAGCCGTTGCCGCCGAGGTACATCAGGCGTCCGCCCCGTTGGGTGTAGTCGGTGAGGGCGTCGAGCGAGCGCGGGGTGTGGTACTCCGGGTGCGTGGTCGTCATCACCACCTTGTACGGCGCGATGGCGTCGACTCCGTCCGCGTCGAGGTCCTCGTCGGTGATGACGTCGAAGTCGTGGCCCAGCGCTTCCAGCCACGCGAGCAGGTGGGTGTCGGCGGGGAAATGGCGCAGGCAGGAGCCGCCCTGGGGATCCGCGTAGGCGCAGAAGCCGGAGCGCTGGTTGATGATGGGGCGAAGCCGCGACGAATAGGCCACCCCGCTGCCGTCGCGGTGGAAGTTGTAGGTCGAGATCCCGTACTCGGGATGCTCGTCCGGCGTCCAGGGACGCGCCCCCCAGCGCGCCACCTGCGCGCGGTAGGCGTCGTTGAGGCGGCCCCGGGCGAAGTTGGCATAGACAATGTAGGTGAAGACGGGGAGGAGCACGCAGGCCCTCGACCGGGCCCGCCCCGGGGCGGCGCGCACGAAGAAGGGCACCATGTCCTCGTCCTCGCCCGCGCGCAGGCGCACCGCGTAGACGCCGCTCTTGAAGTCCTCCGGCACCTCGAAGCTGAAGTCGGTCTCCCAGCCGCAGTCGTAGAGGTCGTCGTCGTGAAAGTGGATGGCGCCGTAGTGCTCCGGGGCGTGGCGCCAGCACATTTCCTCGCCCGTCCAGCGCGAGCCTGTCATGGCGCGCCCCGGCAGGTTGACGGTCTCGCCGTGCATCGCGTGGGGGCTGGTGTCGATGATGCGCGCCGATGACATCTCGCGGGAGAAATCCCACGCCGCGACGACTGCCGCCCCCGAGCCGGAGCCGGGAGCCTCGCCCGCGGCGCGGAACCCCGCGTCCGGGTCAAGCGCCGCCGACAGCACCCGCGGCGCTTCGAGCTTGCCGTTGTAGGGGTCGCAAGGGAGCGAGCCCGCGCGCGCCGCGAACAGGAGATCGCCGCTCCCCGCGCAGCTCTCCCCGAACGCAGCGGAGGCGGTGACAACGCCCGAGTCGTCGACCATCATCGCCGGCGCGAAGGCCTGCTGGCCGAGCGCAAGCTCGCCCCTGTCCGCGTCGTAGCTGAGGAAGACCCGGTACCAGGCGCGGGCGCGCAGCGCCTTGCCGACGCTTGCGTTGTTCGTCCCGGTGCCGTCGCTCAAGGTGGCGGCGAGCGAGCCCTGCTCGTCGATCTCCAGGGTGAAGCCCGCGCCGGTGGCGGCATCGACCCGTGACACGAGGCCCTGCCGGCGGGGGAGGACCGGCAGGGTAGGCCAGATGATGGCTGTCACCGTGAAGCTCCGAAGGGCGTCCAGGGGCGCGGTGCCGGCAACCCGGGCGTAGGAGCCGCTGTAGATCGGCTGCACCCGCGACGGGTAACGCCCGGCAAAGGCGGCGTCGACAGGTTGCTCGCGCATGCCGGGGCCGGCCGGGTTGGGGTCGCCGCTGATGACCCGCACCAGGCGCGCCTCGTAGTCCTCGGACGCGGCCGAACTCACCTTGAACGCGATCGTCTCGCCGGGGGCTACCGAGTAGCGGTCGGCATAAGCGGTGATGGGAAGCATATCGGGTCTCCCTGGTTACGACAGCCTCTTGTAGCGGGGCGCAACGAATCTTTGCGGCGTTGGAGAGCGACTGCTAGGAGTTGGTCAGCACGACCCTTCCGGTGCTCTTGCGGCTTGCCACCAGGTCCAAGGCCGCGTTGGCCTCGCCGAGGGGAAATTGGGCGCTCACCACCATTTTCAACTGCTTCGAGCGCAGGTAGCCAAGCACCGCATCGCCGGCGGGCCGCAACGCTTCCGGCCTTGCGTAGCGATACCCGCCGGTACTGTACCCGATCGCGGATTTGTTTCCGGCGTGCAGGAGATCGGTTGGAATCTGACCGGCAATCCCACCTGACCTGCCGTAGGCGACAATGCGCCCCCAGGGGGCCAGGCAAGCAAGGCTTTGCTCCGTAGCCGAACCCCCTATCGAATCGAGAATCAGATCGGCGCCTTTACCCCCCGTGATGGACATGACCCGGGATGGGAGGTCTTCCGCCCGATACAGGATGACGTGATCGCAGCCGAGGCTGCAGGCCAAATCAGCCTTGGATTCGTCACCGACGGTACCGATAATCGTGCCCGCACCGAGCAGCTTGGCCAACTGGCAGGTGGTTGTCCCCACGCCGCCCGCCGCCGCGTGAATCAGCACCGATTCGCCCGCCGCCAAGCGTCCGGCCATGGTGAGCAGGTTGTACGACGTTACACCATTGGTCGGGAAGGCCGCGGCCGAGATGATGTCGATCTCGTCCGGCACCGACCAGGTCACGGCAGCGGGCGCCACGACGATCTCGGCGTAGGACCCGGTGAGCGAGATCGCCGTCACCCGCTCGCCGACGCGGAACCCGGTCGTCCCGGGCCCCAGAGCGACCAAAGTGCCGACGACGTCGTGTCCCGGGATGACGGGCGGCTTGCGGGGGGTATGGTAATCGCCCTGGCGCATCTCGATGTCGCCGAAACTGACGGCCGTTCCCTCCATGCGGATCGCCACCTGGCCCTCACCCACAACGGGATCAGGAACATCTTCCAGCACCAGCTCTCCGCGTCCGTTTCTCTTGACAACGACCATCGCTTTCATGTCCCCGGCACCTCATCCGAAATCTTGTCGATCGTTGTGGAAAGGGCTCGCCCAACAGGAATACCGGGGGGTCCTGGGCCATGGAGGGTCTCGTTTTCCGTTAACACGACGCTCGACCCTTCAGCGTTGACATCGTCCCCTGGACGATCCTGTCCGGGGTCACGCTGATCTCGTGTTCCAGGCTCAAGTTGTAGGGGATCGGCACATCGGCCGTGGCCACACGGCAAATGGGCGCCTTCAAATACGACAAGGCCGCTTCCGCCAGCGTGGCCGCGATTTCGGCGTTGACGCCAAAGCTCTTGTGGCACTCGTCGACGACCACGGCATGTCCGGTCTTTCTTACGGAGTTGACCATGGTCGCCGCGTCGAGAGGCACCAGCGTCCGCAGATCGATCACTTCGGCGGAAACGCCGTGATCCGTCGCCAGGGCGTCCGCTGCCTCGAGGGCCCTCGGCACCGTCACGGAATGCGCGATCAGGGTTATGTCATGTCCGGCCCTGCTGATGCGGGCGGACCCGACGGGCAGCATCGGCGAGGCCCGATCGACCTCGTCCTCGGACAGAAGCAAAGCGGTGTGTGCGAAGAAGACCGTCGGGTTCTGGCTCTCAAGCAGGCACCATTTGAGCAGTCCATAGGCATCGCCGGCTGTCGCCGGCGCAAAGATCTGCAGCCCCGGAACGTTGCCCAGCATCGCTTGCAACCGGTGCGAATGCTGGGACGAACCGCCCCCCCGGATCCCGCCCAGCGCGTAACACGTGACTGGTGCGATGCACCGTCCTCCGGTGGTGTAGTGAACGTTGGGGGCCTCGTTCACTATCGGTGGGAAGCCATGCAGCATGAAACTGCCGATGTTGAAACTCAGAAGCGGCCGGCCGCCTGCCAGGGCGGCGCCGACCGCAGCACCCGCGAGCCCGAATTCCGCGATGGGCACGTTCATGTAAATCCGGTCCGCATGGCGGTCCAGCACCTCGGCGAATGCCTCGTTTTCCTGCGCGGTGAAGTGGCCCCCCATGCGAGAGCCCATCAGAATGACTCCGGGGTCGGCCGCCATGGCTTCGTCGATGGCGACCGCCAAGCCCTGCAGGTACGACATCTTCATGGTGAGGTCTCCTGCGCGGCCCAGACATCCCGGTAAGCGCTATCGGGCGGCGGATGCGGGCTGCCGATCGCGGACTCCATCGCCTGATCGATCCGCGCGACGATAGTGGCATCGATCCGGGACACCTCATCGCGGGTGATTGCGCCCTGGGTCAGGAGCTTGCGAACAAAGCCCATCAGCGGATCGCTGTGCCGGCTCCAGGCGGCCAACTGCTCGGGCGGTTCACCTTCGTTCCAGGCCCAGCCGAGGTCGGTTTCCGCCCCCGCCAGCTCTGGCCATAGGGCCCGGTTACCCGGATAACGCGTAGTGCGGACCTCGACGAAATACGGGGCGACGTTGTGCCGCACCGTGCCGACCACCTCTGTCATCAGGTCAAACAGCCCCTCCACATCCGCACCGTCGATTGTGGCGCAGGGGATGCCGAAAGCGGACGGAATGTCGGAGAGGCGTCTGGCCAGAAACGTGGAGGGCTGCGTGGTGTCGAGCCCTCGTAGCTCGGCCGGCACGCCATTGTTCTCGCAAACACAAACAAGCGGTACCTGCCACAGAGCGGCCAGGTTGATCCCCTCGTAAAAGGCGCCCTCCTCCACAACACCGTCACCGAAGAAGGCAATGACGACGCCGGGCCGGCGTTGCTGCTTGTGGATCAGGGCCGCGCCCACCGCCATCGGGACGACGCACCCGACGAGCGAGGTCGTCCAGGGCATCCCCAGCTCAGGAGCGATCATGTGCAGCGTTCCGCCCTTGCCGTTGGTGTTGCCACCCACGCGGCCCAACTGCTCGGCGAACATCCATCCCGGATCCGCCCCGCGGGCGATCAGGTGGCCGTTGCTCCGGTGATTGGTAAAGAGCAAATCATGCTCCTCGGCGGCGCGGCAGACCGCAACCGCCGTGGCTTCCTGCCCGATGGAGACGTGAAAGTGGCACGGCAGGATACCCCGCTGGTGCAGGCGCAACATGCCTTCCTCGAAGCGCCGGATCAGGAGCATTCGTTCGAATCTGTCCTTCATTGACTCGAGTGCCGACAATGTCTTCCCCTCCCATTCGAATTGACAGCAGAGACGAAGCGGGACCGACCCCGCCGGGCTGCGGGGCCGACCGTCGACGCTCGCACGCCGACGCCGGGGACCCGGCGAACGGGATCGATCCCTTCGTCCACCACCACTACAACGCCTGAGCCAGCGCCCTCATGCGCACCGCAAGAGCGCCCTCACTACCCGGGGAATCGCAACCTCCTTGCTTGTACATCCCCGGGACGCGAAACAAATCGACTCCAATAGCCCTATTTCATCCAACCCCGTTCCTTGTAGTACTTGGCGGCGCCCGGATGATAAGTGACGCCGAAGTCGGTGGCGGTGCTGCTGACCTTCACCAGCTTGAGCCCCGGGTCCGACAGTTTCAGGTCTTCCCATTTCTCGACCAGGGTCTTCGCCAGGCTGTAGGCCTTGTCATCCGAGACATCCTTGCTCATGACCAGCACGCGCGGCACGGCCAGGGTTTGGAAATCCTCATCCACGCCGGGGTAAAGCCCCTTGGGCAGCAAGTGCGGAACGATGCCCGGGTTGAGCTTTCGAATCTCCTGCTTCTTCGCATCGGATATCCGCAGAAGAGTGATGGGACGGTTGAACGAGGCGTTCATGATCAGCGAGTCCGGAACCGGCCCCATCCACAGCATCGCATCGACGTGACCGTCCTTGAACAGGTTGATCGCGTCGGGTTTGGACACCGTCTCGGCCTTCGAGAGGCTCTTGAGCGTCATTCCGTGAACCTTCATCACCAACAGATTGATGGCATGGGCGGCAAATCTCTTCGGCTTGACATAGACACGCTTGCCGCGCAGCTCTTCAAACTTGGTGATCCCCGACCGCTTGTAAGCAAGGTACTGGAAGGCTTGCGGATCGAGCGATGCCAGGGCGCGCACATTCGGATGCGGTCCCGGAAATGGAGGCCTGCCCCTTATGCCGTCCACGGCGGCGCTGGAGAGCGTCATGCCGACCTGAGCCTTGCCCGTGCCGGTGGCGATGACCGATCCGACACCACCGCCCGGCGCCAGGCTGACATTGAGTCCGGGAATGTTTTTCTTCCACACCTCCGCGAGAGCCACCGAAAGCGGATAGAACGAACTGCCCGGGCCAGAGGTGGCCAGGAAAAAGTCAACCGTCTTGCCGCTCTGCGCGGCCGCGGACGGGATGCCGGAGAACACGACCGAAATCGTGATCAGGACAGTCGCGGCGAAGAGCGCCGTTGATTTCCGTTTGGTCATGACACTTCCTCCTTGAGTTAGACGGTCAGCGGATATGGACCGTGTTGTTGAACGCATTCCAAAGGGCCTGGATATTGTGCCCATTCTCACTTTCTGACATCGAAATCAACGTCATACCGATGGATCCCGGCAGCCGGTACGCGCGTCTTCGTCCCGGACGCGCTTGAACTGGCTGGCCAACACGAGCGCGATCAGCGCAAGGCCGATGATATCGGACCAAATTCCCGGGAAAATGCTCAGAAGGGCGCCACCCAACGCCACCAAACGTTCATACCAGCGCATATGCGTCAGCCAGTACGCCGACGTCGCGACCGACACCACGTAGACGCCAATCAAGGCGGACGGCAGGGCGATGGCGATATCCTGCCAGGAGCCGATCAACAGCAATTCGGGCGAGTACGCAAACATGAACGGGACCACGAAGCCCGATGCGCACAGCTTGACCGCGGCATAGCCCGTCTTGTTCAGGTCGGCCTGGGCCAGCCCCGCGGCCGCATAGGCGGTCACTGCCACGGGAGGGGTGACCTGGGCCAGCACGCCGAAATAGAAGCCGAAGAAGTGCGCCTGCGGCACCGAGAGACCGACTTTGAGCAACCCCGGTATGATCAGCGCCACCAGCAGCAGATAAACCGCCGAGGTGTTCATGGTCATTCCGAGGACCATCGCGCCCAGGAACGCAAGCAGCAGGGACGCCAACAGATTGCCGACGCTGAGCTCTACCATCAGGGAAGAGAGCTTGATCCCCAGCCCCGTCAAACCCACGATTCCGACGATGATTCCCACCGCCGCCGTCGCCATGGCCACCCCGAGAATGTCGCGGCTCGATGCGACCAGGGCGTCGAACAGCGCCCGCCAGTTCATGCGGGTCGCGCTGCGCAAATAGGCGAGAACAAACAAGGCGATGATCGAGACCGTTATCGCATACATCAGCGAGCGGTTCTGGACGATCAGCCATACCAGGATTCCAATGGGCACCAGCAAATGAAGATATTTCGGAGCCTGGGATTTCCAGTCCGGCAGTTCGTCGCTCCGGAGGCCCCTGAGCCGCAGCTTCTTGGCCTCCAGGTCGACCGTGACGAAAATACCCAGGAAGAAGAGGATCGCCGGAAATATCGCGTACTGCATGATGGTGACGTAGGGAATCCTGGCAAACTCGGCCATCAGGAAGGCAGCCGCTCCCATGATCGGCGGCATTATCTGGCCGCCCGTCGAGGCCGAGGCCTCGACCCCGGCGGAAAAGTGATCCGAGTAGCCGGACCGCTTCATCAGCGGGATGGTGAAATTGCCCGTGGTTAGCGCATTCGCCGTGGCGCTGCCATTGATGGTGCCGAAGAGCGCGCTGGAAATTATCGCAACCTTCGCCGGCCCACCCCGTGTGCGCCCCGCAACGCCCATGGCGAAGTCCGTCAAGAACCCGCCGAAACCCGTGGCGTTCATGATGCGTCCGAAGATGATGAACAGCGGCAGAAACGTGGCCGAGATGCCTAGCGCCAAGCCGAACATGCCGTCCAGCGTCAGGTATTGATTGTCGATAAAGAACGAGTAGCCGAGCGCCGCATAGCCGATGCCGTCGGACGGGAAATACGGGCCAACCATGTAGTATAGGATGAACACGGAAACGACGATTGCCAGAGGCATCCCGAGCGTTCTTCGCACACCCTCGAGAACAACCGATATCAGGCAAATGCCGAGAACCGTCTGGAACAAGGTGGCCGGTGTTACCGCGGCGATGCGCTCCTGGGTCAGATACTCGCTATTCCAATAGAGATAACCCATCGTCACGATCGTGAGCGCCAGGAAAACGTAACTGGAGACGCCCGGCGTGCTCTTGGCCCTCTTGTTTGCGGGATAAATCAGGAAAACCAGCACTAGGGCGACCCCTAAATGAATGCTGCGTTGCAGCATCGCATTCAGAGAGCCAAACACACCCGTGTACAGGTGGAAAAGGGCGAGGAATAGCGACAAGCCGGCGATCAAGAGCCCGATGACGGTCGGAGTGCCAGAGGTCTCAGATCCGCCTTGGGTTTCCTTCACGCCTGTGACTCTCCCAGTCCGTCATTGTCAGCGTTCTTCGTGAGAACATTGGCCTTGGGTCACCGATACCGCGCGTACCCGGTCCTTCGATCCCTGCACCAAGCCATCAATCAAACGAAACGGTCTGGTGAGCCTGGCAGTGGCGAGACCGACAGCACACCCGTGGTCAAGTCCGCGCTTCCCGCGGGTTGCATGGGCCACGTCGGCGGACTCTATCATGAGCATTGGGCTGGCGCCAGAAGTATGGCGGCCTGCGCAGCGACCGGGCGAGGCAGCCGGGCAAGCCCTTCAAGGGCTTGACAGACGCCATGCTCATGGAGCAGACGGAGTGGTTGCAGCGGGCTGGAGACCGCCCGGGACCGGCACACCGTGTACGTGCGTGGTGGTGGAGGTGGCCTTCAACGCGAGCCCGCAGTATCCCGCGGGTCCGACGCTGCGATTCGCCCGCGTGAAACGGTACCGGCCCGACAAGCGCGCGGAACAGGCGGACACCCTTGAGAGCGTGCGCGCCATTTACGACGCGGCGAATGCTGAATAGGGTCCGTCGAGGAGGATGACGATGAGTGATTTGGCAACCATGAGAACGGATGTGGTGGGGAGCCTGCTGCGGCCTGAGCGGCTCAAGCAGGCGCGGCGCCGTTTTGAGGCCGGCGAGGTGGATGCCGCCGGATTGCGGGAGGTGGAGGACCAGGAAATCCGCGCAGCCGTGGCGTTGCAGGAGAGCCTGGGCCTGGGGGTGGTGACCGACGGCGAGTTCCGCAGGCTGAATTTCCAGGACAGCTTCGGCGCCTGCGTGGAAGGGTTTCGCTCGGGGGCGGCCCGCATGGAGATCCTGGAACGCCAGTCCCATGGTGGAACGGCGCTGCGGCGCTGGGACGTTCAGCGCGACGTGAACCCCCAGGTGCCGGTTTGGCACCGGCTGCCGGCGGTGGAGCGCTTGCGTCTGGCGCGGAACCTGCCGCTGGAAGAATACTGCTACCTCGGCACCGTGACCCACACCCCCGCCAAAGTGGCGCTCGTGGGCCCGGATCGCATCAGCCAGCGCTTCGACTACGAGAACTCGCGCGACATCTATCCCACCGTCGAGGACTTTCTTGACGACGTCGTGGCCATCGAGAAGGCCATGGTGGCGAGCCTGGTGGAGGCCGGCTGCCGCTACATCCAGATCGACGCACCGGGCTACACGGCCTATGTCGACGAGCCGTCGCTGGAGGCCATGCGGCAGCGGGGGGAAGACCCGGACGCCAACCTGGAGCGGTCCATCGCCGCCGACAACCGTATCCTCGAAGCCTTCGGCGAGGCCGTGTCGGGCATCCATCTCTGCCGGGGCAACCAGCGCAGCATGTGGCACCGGGAGGGCTCCTACGATGCGGTGGCGGAACGGTTGTTTGCCGGACTGAAGCACCGCCGGTTGCTGCTGGAGTACGACACCGAACGGGCCGGCGGATTCGAGCCGCTACGGTTCGTCCGCAAGGGCACGGTGGTGGTGCTGGGCCTGGTCAGCACCAAGGTCCCCGAGCTCGAGAGCGTGGACGACCTGAGACGGCGCATCGACGACGCCTCCCGCTTCCTGCCCCTGGAGCAGTTGGCCATCAGTCCCCAGTGCGGCTTCTCGTCGGACATGGTGGGCAATCTCGTGACCCCGGACGACCAGAAGCGGAAGCTCGAACGCGTAGTGGAGACGGCGCGGCGGGTGTGGGGGTAAATAGTTCGATTCGCGCCATTGCCGCGCAATAGGCTGTGTCAAAAAGGCCAACTTCGAGGTGCGAAAGGCCAATCCGTCATTTCCGCCTCACGCCACCTGGAGTCCCGCATTCCAGGCCGTGTCAAGACTGCACCCTCTCCCTCTGGGAGAGGGTTGGGGTGAGGGAACCTCGTGGCAAGCAGGCGGGTGTCAACGGCAATGAATGGGAGCGGCAGGGTTATTGGGGGCCCTCACCCGGCCTTCGGCCACCCTCTCCCAGAGGGAGAGGGGTTCTGACACGGCCTGTTTCGCGGGAATGACGGAGGGGCCTTTCGTCCCCCGAAGTTGGCCTTTTGACACAACCTGTTTCGCGGGAATGACGATTTCGGGGGTCTGTGCCTCGCTGGGATGGCGTTTTGACACAGCCTGGAAAGCGGGAATCCAGGGGTGGAGGGGGCGCGGGAATGACAGGCTTGCAGGCTGAATACCGTTTTCGTACCAAGGACGGTCGTAGTGATCGGTGGCAATGGGAGCATGAGAACCCATGAGCGATTCCCCATGAGCGATTCGACGACCTTTCCGAGTTTTCTCGGCGGCCGTGTGGTCGTCAAGGTCGGCGACATCACGCAGGAGGCGGTGGACGCGGTGGTCAACGCCGCCAACGGCACGCTCCTGGGCGGCGGTGGCGTGGATGGAGCCATCCACCGGGCCGGCGGCCCGGCCATTCTGGAGGAGTGCAGGAACATTCGGGCCACGCGATACCCGGACGGTCTTCCCACTGGCGGCGCGGTCCTCACCACCGCCGGCCGGATGCCGGCGCGCCACGTGATCCACACGGTGGGTCCGGTGTACGGCAGCGGCGGTCCGGACAAGGCCGAGAAGCTGGCCCAGTGCTACCGCAACTCCCTCGGAATCGCCGCCGAGGAGGGCCTGGCGACGGTGGCGTTCCCGGCCATCTCCACCGGAATCTACGGCTACCCCATGGACGAGGCGGCCACGGTATCGTCCCGGGCCATCGAGGACGCCCTCCGTTCCAATCCCTCCATCCGGGAGGTCCGGCTGGTGTTCTTTCTGCCCCGGGACGCGGAGGTGTTCCTGCGCCACCAGGCTTTTGACGCGGAGGAAGATTAATCCGTTGAAACGGCGTCCTTCGACTTCGCTCCGCTGACGCTCCGCTACGCCTGTCCTGAGCCTGTCGAAGGGCTCAGGACGAACGGGATTCGTGCCTTGTCACCGTTCGTCCTGAGCGTAGCGTAGCGAAGTCGAAGGACGTTCCGATGACACGAACGGAGACTCGACACCATGAAGATCAGCGCCATCAAGACCCGGCGGCTCTCGAACATTCCCCTGGATCTGCCGTTCCACGAACAGCGCCGCGGCGCCGTGGACCTCTTGTGGGTGGAGACCGACCAAGGCCTCACCGGCACCGCCGAGCTGGGGCACGGTCCGGGGTCCGCCATCCTGCGGTTCATCGAGTCGGACCTGACGCCCTTCCTCGTGGGCCGGGACCCCCTGGAGAACGAGCGCCTCATGCACGAGATGCGCTGGCGCTTCAACCCGCGGGCGGCGCCGGGAGTGTGGAACGCCGCGGTGAGCGCCATCGACGTGGCGCTTTGGGATATCAAGGGCACGCTCTATGGCCTGCCCGTGTGGCGTTTGCTGGGAGGGGCACAGAAGTCCGTCCCCTGCTACTTCACCTTCGGTCTCAGGAGCTACGGCCGGGAGGCCCTGGTGGAAGCAGCGCGGCATTGGGTGGAGCGCGGCCACAACCGCCTCAAGCTGATGGTGGGGCGGGTCAACATCCACGGCGAGATTGACATGCGCGGCGCCAGCGCCGCCCACCGCGAGGACGATCCGGCGGAGGACGAGCGCCGGGTCCGGGCCGTGCGGGAGGCGGTGGGCGACGAGGTGGAGCTCATGGTGGACGCCGCCTGCCTGCTGCGCTACGACGCGGCGCTCCGCTGGTGCAAGCGGCTGGAACCGTACAACCTGATGTGGTTCGAGGAGCCCATCCTGCGGAACGACCCGGCCCGGCTCGCGGCCTTGCGGCGTCACACGTCCATCCCCATCGCCGCCGGGCAATGGGAGGACTTCTACGGGCTGGCGGGGCTCGTACGGGCCGAGGCCGTTGACTTCATCAACATCCAGGTGGGCTCCGTGGGCGGCTTCACCATGGGTATGAAGGCGGCGGCGGTGGCGCAGGCATTCGACCTGCCCATCGGCAACGGCGCCTACTACGACATGAACCTGCATGGGGCCGTGCCCAACGGCTGGCGCACCGAGTTCCATGTGAACGACTGGCACATGGCCAAGGCCATCTACAAGGACCCGCCCGAGCCCGAGGACGGCTGGGTGACGCTGCCCGAAACCCCCGGTCACGGGATGGTCCTGAACGACGATGCGGTGCGGGAGTACGCGGCGGACTGAAGGGCTAGTCTTGTGTCCCGCAAATTCCTGCGCATCTTTGCAAACCTATTTGTGAGACACGACACTAGTGGCCTGCGCCGCAGGAACCCGACATCCGATGTAGGGGCGGGTTTCAAACCCGCCCGTGCCCGCAAAACGCAACTGCACGGGCGGGTTTGAAACCCGCCCCTACGCGTTCTGTGGCTGCGCGGGAGGGATGGCGAGGCCCCACCGATCCGGCATGCTCGGGGGACCCGCCGTGCCCGGGCGCGGGAGGGATGGCGAGCACGGGCGGGTTTGAAACCCGCCCCTACAACACGGGAATCCACCGACGCGGGAGGGAAAGGTCATGCAACAACTCGACGGCAAGGTAGCGCTGGTAACCGGATTCGGCTCGGGCCTGGGGCGCGCCATCGCGGTGTGCTTTGCCCGGGAAGGGTGTGCGGTGGCGGGGACCTCCACCACGGCGAGCAGAGGCGAAGAGACCCTCGGGCTCATTCGCGCCGAGGGCGGCACGGCCCTGTTCATGGCCGCCGACGTGAGACAGTCCGACCAGATGAAGGCGGTCGTGGCCGCAACGGTGGAGCGCTACGGGGGCCTGGACATCGTGGTCCATAGCGCCGGCGTCCGCACCAACGGCGCAGTGACGGAGATCACCGAGGAGGACTGGGACCGGACCCTGGACACCAACCTGAAGGGGGTCTTCAACGTGTGCCGTCACGCCATCCCGGAGATGGCCAGGCGCGGCGGCGGCGTCATTATCAACATCGCCGCCCGCTCGGGGATGATGGGGCAGGCGGGGCGCGCCGCCTACTGCGCCTCCAAGGGCGGCATGGTCCGGTTGACCGAGGCCATGGCCGAGGACCACGCCCGCCAGAACATCCGGGTCAACTGCATCTGCCCAGGCCCCAACCGGACTCCCATGGTGGACACTTCGACGCCGGAAAAGCTGGCGCGCTACGCCGACCGGGTGCCCCTGGGGCGCATCGGAGAGCCCGAGGACGTGGCCCAGGCGGCCCTTTATCTGGCGTCGGACGCGGCATCCCACGTGACCGCCGCCATCCTGCCCGTGGACGGCGGCATGCGGCTCACAGGGGCGTGAATCCGGGTCTGAAAACCCTTTCGGGGGCGGTCTTTCGAGAACGAGTTCTGTAAAAATTTCAAGCGAAACGACTCCCCAAATATGGCTTGACCCCTCACCGGGGATGTTCTAAGAGTGCTACTTCTAAAATCGAACAGGAAGAGGAACGACGTATGACGGCAGACACTTTGACCGTGACGGATAACCGGACGGGGACCTCCTACGAGATCCCCATCGAGAATGGTGCCATCAATGCTTTCCACCTTCGACAAATCAAGGAATCGGAGGGCGATTTCGGCCTGATGAGCTATGACCCGGGCTTTCTGAACACGGCCTCATGCCACAGCCGCATCACCTTCATCGACGGCGACGTGGGCATCCTGCGCTATCGTGGATACCCCATCGAGCAACTGGCGGAGGAGAGCACCTACCTGGAGACTACCTACCTGATCTTCCACGGCGAGCTGCCCACGGCCGCGGAGTTGGAAGACTGGACCTGGAACATGGGGCATCACACGCTGCTCCACGAGAACATCAAGAAGTTCATCGACGGCTTCAAGTACGACGCCCATCCCATGGGCATGCTGGTGAGCTCCATCGCGGCGCTGTCGACCTTCTATCCCGACGCCAAGAAGATCTTCGACCCGGAATCCCAGCGCGCTCAGATCTTTCGCCTGATGGGCAAGATTCCCACCCTGGCGGCCTTCGTCTACCGCCACAGCATGGGACTTCCCTACGCGTACCCCGACAACGATCTCAGCTACACCGGCAACTTCCTCAACATGCTCTTCAAGATGACCGAGCTGAAGTACTCGCCGAATCCGGTGCTGGAGAAGGCACTGGACGTGCTCTTCATCCTGCACGCGGACCACGAGCAGAACTGCAGCACCAACGCCATGCGCAGCGTCGGCAGCTCCCAGACCGATCCGTACTCCGCCCTGGCCGGCGCCGCCGCCGCGCTCTACGGTCCGCTTCACGGCGGCGCCAACGAGATGGTGCTGCGCATGCTGGCGGAGATCGGTTCCAAGGACAAGGTCCCGGCTTTCATCAAGGGAGTGAAGGCCGGCGAAGGGCGTCTCATGGGCTTCGGGCACCGGGTCTACAAGAACTACGACCCCCGGGCGAAGGTGATCAAACGGGTGGCGGACCAGGTGTTCGAGGTGACCGGGCGCAACCCGTTGCTGGACATCGCCCTGGAGCTCGAACGCATCGCCCTGGAGGACGAGTACTTCATTAACCGGAAGCTCTATCCCAACGTCGATTTCTATTCCGGGCTCATCTACCAGTCCATGGGATTGCCCGTCAGCATGTTCCCCGTGCTGTTCGCCATCGCCCGGACCTCCGGCTGGCTCGCCCAATGGGTGGAGATGCTGGAGGATCCCGAGCAGAAGCTTGCCCGCCCGCGCCAGCTCTACCTCGGCTCGGACGTGCGCGACTACGTGCCCATGGGCCGCCGGCAGGCGGCGTAGGTAGTTTCGCAACGACGCCCGACAACGATGCCCGACAAAGTGTCCCTTCGGCGGGCTTGACACCGCACTTGGTCAGTTTCATAATCTAGCCAGCTTAACTGGACAGAGGAAAGAGCATGACCGAGTGGTCCCTGCAGGACGCCAAGAACCGGTTCAGCGCTGTCGTCGACGCCGCGCTCACGGGAAAGCCGCAGCGCGTCACCCGTCGCGGCAAGCCTGCGGTCGTCGTGTTGGCCGTGGACGAGTACGAGCGCCTCCGCCATGCAGAGAAATCCAAGGCGCCGCGGTTGGCCGATCTGATCCTCGCCATCCCGCAAGATGACGAGAGCTTCGACCGCCTCGATTTGCCCTCCCGACCCCTCGACATCTGATGTTCCTGATCGATACCGATGTGCTGTCGGCGCTGCGGAAACGGAAACGCAATCAAGAGGTGGTCGAATGGATGGCGGCGCAACGGACCGTGGACCTCTACCTGAGCGTCGTATCCATAGGCGAGATAGAGCGGGGCATCGCCGGGCAGCAGCGCCGTGATCCGGCGTTTTCCCGCGTGTTGGCTGCCTGGTTGGAGAGCGTGATCACCTTGTACGGCGACCGTATCCTGAACGTCAGTGTCTCAACGGCCAGGCGTTGGGGTCGACTGTCGCATGCCACCGGACACAAAAACGCGGATCTGCTGATCGCGGCCACGGCGCTCGATCATGGCCTGACCGTCGTCACTTGCAATGTTCGGGATTTCGAGCCGACGGGTGTGCCGGTGCTCGATCCCTCTGCCCCACGGAAGTGAGCCCATGACCAACCACCGCGTGACCCTGGGGCTGATCCAGTCCAGGGCGGTCCTGGATCCGGAGCGCAACCTCGCCGCCACCGCGCGGCGTATACGCTTGGCTGCCGCGGGCGGCGCCAGGGTCATCTGCGTGCAGGAGCTGTTTCGCTCGCGCTATTTCCCGCAGGCCGAGGACACGGCCGCCTTCTCCCTGGCGGAACCCATTCCCGGCCCCACCACCGAGCGTTTCTGCCCCCTCGCACAGGAGCTGGAGGTGGTGATCGTCGCGTCGGTGTTCGAGGCGCGGGCGCCCGGTGTCTATCACAACACCGCGGTGGTCATCGATGCGGACGGGCAGATCCTGGGCAAGTATCGCAAGATGCACATACCGGATGATCCGGGCTTCTACGAGAAGTTCTACTTTACTCCCGGCGACCTGGGGTTCCGCACGTTCCGGACCCGCTACGCCCACGTGGGCGTGCTGATCTGCTGGGACCAGTGGTTTCCCGAAGCGGCGCGCCTGGCGGCCCTCGGAGGCGCCGAGATCATCTTCTACCCCACCGCCATCGGTTGGGGCGCTGGAGAGACCCAGGCCGCGCGCCAGACACAGCTCGAAGCCTGGGAGCTGGTGCAGCGGTCCCACGCGGTAACCAACGGAGTTTACGTGGCGGCGGTCAACCGGGTGGGGCGCGAGGGGAAGATCACCTTCTGGGGCCACTCCTTTGCCGCCGATCCTTCCGGCCGGGTGCTGGCGCGGGCCGGCAAGGACAGACCCGAGACCCTGCTGCTGGACTGTGACCTGGGAGCGGTGGCGGAAGCCCGACACAACTGGCCGTTCTTGCGGGACCGGCGCATCGATGCCTACGGCGCCCTCACCCGCCATGTCGTCGACGATCCATCGAGTTGAGGAGCATGGCGGGCGCGGATGACGCCGTGAGCGGTCGCGGGGCAAGCCCGGGCGCCGTTCCGGGAGAAGGTCGGGAATCCACGCGCACCGGATTGTCGGACCCAAGCGGGGCGGGTTACCGGATGCCCGCGGAATGGGAGCCCCATGCCGCCACGTGGCTCGCGTGGCCGCACAACGTCGATACCTGGCCGGATGACCTCGAACGGGTGCGGCGGACCTGGGTGGAGATGATCCGGACGCTGGCGGGCGGCGAGACGGTCCATCTGCTGGTCAACGACGCTTCCCTCGAGACCGAGGTGGCGGCGCGGCTCCGGCGCAGCGGAGTCGACACGCGCCGCGTCGTGTTCCACCGCATCCCCACCGTCGACGTGTGGATCCGGGACTACGGGCCGACCTTCCTCACCCGTGAGGACCCGTCCGAAGCGTTGGCTTTCGTCAACTGGCGGTTCAACGCCTGGGGGATGAAATACCCGGAGTACGTGGCGGACGACGCCGTGCCGCCGCGGATCAACGAATGGCTCGGACTGCCGGCGTTCAAGCCGGGAATCGTGCTGGAGGGGGGCTCCATCGACGTCAACGGCGCCGGCCTCTGTTTGGTCACCGAGGAGTGCCTTCTCAATCCCAACCGCAACAGCGGCCGCACCAGGCAGGACATCGAGGCGCTGCTGCGATCCGCTCTGGGGCTCCAGCGCGTCGTATGGTTGCCGGCCGGCATGGCGGGTGACGACACCGACGGCCACATCGACAACCTCGCGCGTTTCGTCAACCCTACGACGGTGGTGTGTGTGGTCGAGGAGGATCCGCGCGACGAGAACTACCTGGTGCTCCAGGAGAACTATCGGCGTTTGACCCGCGCCACCGATCTCCTTGGCCGCCGGCTCGACGTGGTCCCGCTGCCGCAACCTGATCCGGTGGTGGCGGACGGTTCGCGGCTTCCCGCAAGCTACGCCAACTTCTATATCGCCAACGGCGTGGTGCTGGTGCCCCTCTACGGCGGACCCAAGGATCAGGCCGCGCTCGATACGCTTGCGGCTCTGTTTCCGGGCCGCCGGGTGGCCGGGATCGACGCATGTGCGCTGATCCGCGGTCTTGGGGGCATCCACTGCGTCACCCAGCAGCAGCCCGCGACCTGACGCCGCCCGCGCGACTTGACACGCCGCCCGCGTGTTTCTAGTGTCCTGTGTCATGGCGCGCGTCGTAGAGATCAGCAAGGTTCGCCAGGAGCAGCGCCGGCGGCTGGAACGGGACGTGACGGAGCAATGCATCGATGTGCTGGAGTGGAATCTCCGGAGCAGCCTGGACCGATACTTTCTCGCGCCCCGTGAGGAGCGGCTGGATCGGGCCACCAAGATCCGCAGGCTCAGCGAGGTGCTCGAGTACACCTTGCGGTTGTCGTAACGGCAGATCGGGGCGCGTTTTCACCAGATCATGCGCGAGACCTGGTAGTTGGCCTGGACGTATTCCTTGGCCCGGGTTTCGGCGGCCTCGGCGGATTCACCGCTGAAACGAAGCGGGAGACCGGACCGCGCCAGCACAAGACAGGCATCGTCGAGCGCGCCGCCGCCGATGAGCACGAGATAGGCCGACCACGAGTCGCCGTCTTCGACTGATCGGATCTCGACCCTGACGACGCCGGCGATGGAAGGAACGTGGATGTCTAGTTTCATGCGGCGTCAGTCTGGCGCCCGGACGGCGTCAAGTCAAGGTTTCCACGGCGGCGGCGTTTGAGGCGGCGGATTCCCCGGCAGACTGGATGAAAGGCAGATGACAGGACACTAGAGTGCCGACGCAGCCCAGCAAGCAGATCGAAACCATCCCCAATCCACGGCAGGACCGGGACTACGAGGTGGCCATGGAGTGTCCGGAGTTCACCTGCGTCTGCCCCAAGACCGGACAACCGGACTTCGCCACCATCCGGGTCCGTTACGTCCCCGGACCGCGGTGCGTCGAGCTCCTGTCGCTCAAGCTCTATCTCTGGTCCTTCCGTGAAGAGGGCGCCTATCACGAGGACGTGGTCAACCGAATCCTGGACGACCTGGTGGCGGCCTGTGCGCCGAAGTTCATGAGTGTCGTGGGCGACTTCAATGTCCGTGGCGGTATCCGCACGGTGGTGACCGCGGAGCACGGAACCGAGCCCGGGAACTCCGGCAGGGTGTTCGGCGAGGAGTGATCGATGGCGGACGCGACCGGAAACCTTCACAAGCTCCCGCCCCAGAACCTGGAGGCGGAGGCCTCGATCCTCGGCGGCGTGCTGCTGGACAACGACGCCATCAACTCGGTCATCGAGCTGGTCAATTCCGACGACCTTTACCGGGAGTCCCACCGCAAGATCTACCGTGCCATGGTGGAGCTGTGGGACCGCAACGAGCCGGTGGACATCATCACCCTGAGCGATCATCTGAAGGCCAAGGGCGACTTGGAAGCCGTGGGCGGTTCCGCCTATCTCGCGGAGCTTGCGAGCCAGGTCCCCACCGCCGCCAACATCGCCTACTACGCGCGTATCGTGCGGGAGAAGGCCATTCTCCGTCATCTGATCCGGACGTCCACCGACATCGCCACCCGCGGACTTGAAGAACGGGGCGACGTCGATGACTTCCTCGACGACGCGGAGCGCGCCATCTTCGATATCGCGGAAAAGCGCATCAACTCGTCCTTCGTCAAGGTCGGCGACGTGATGACCGCCACCATCAAGAAGGTCGACGAGCTCTACCAGCGCAAGGAGCTGGTTACCGGCGTGGCCACGGGCTATCACGACGTCGACCGGCTGACCGCGGGGTTCCAACCCTCGGATCTGCTCATCGTTGCCGGCCGGCCCGGCATGGGGAAGACCGCGTTCGCGCTCAACATCGCGGTAAACGCCGCGTTGAAGGGCGTCGGCGTGGCCGTCTTCTCCCTCGAGATGGCCATGGAACAGCTCGTCCTCCGGATGCTCTGCTCGGAGGCGCGCGTGGACCACTCCAGGCTCCGGACCGGTTATCTCAGGGAGAACGAGTTCCCCGCGCTGGTGGCGGCGGCCGGGCGGCTGGGCGTCGCGCCGGTCTACATCGACGACACCCCCGCGGTAACGGTGTTGGAGGTGCGCGCCAAGACCCGGCGGCTCCTGCGCGACCGGAGCCGGGAGATCGGTCTGGTGGTCGTCGACTACCTGCAGCTCATGCGCGGCCCCCGCGACTCGCCCAACCGCGAGCAGGAGATCTCGGAGATATCGCGATCCCTCAAGGCTCTCGCCAAGGAGTTGAACGTTCCCATCGTCGCCCTCTCACAGCTCAACCGGCGGGTGGAGGAACGGGGCGACAAGCGTCCCGTGATGGCGGACCTGCGGGAATCCGGCGCCATCGAGCAGGACGCCGACGTGATCATGTTCGTCTACCGCGAGGATGCTTACGAAAAGGACCCGAAGAAGCATACGGGCGCCGCGCAGATCATCGTCGAGAAGCAGCGTAACGGCCCGGTGGGTACCGTGAAGCTGACCTTCCTGAAGGAATACACCCGCTTCGAGGACTACTCCGGGCGCGACGACGAGGGTTTCTCCGACGCCGGGGAATACTAGTGTGGTGTCTCACAAATACGCTTATGAATCTGCGGGTCCTTTCGGCTCCGCGCATCCTGAGCGTAGCGAAGCGAAGTCGAAGGGCGGCTGCGTTGCTCTTCCTCGCGTGGTGCACGCCAGACGGGCGGGTTTGAAACCCGCCCCTACAAGTCATCGCGCCTTGCCGACAACCAAAATGCCCTCGCATCTTCATAACCGTATTTGTGAGACACCACACTAGCAGGCTGTGTCAAAAACCCTGACTTCGGGGCACGAAAGGCCAATCCGTCATTCCCGCACCTCCTCCGTCATTCCCGCGAAAGCGGGAATCCAGGGGTCCTGGAGGGGTCCCTACGCGGCGTTGCCCCACTCCACCCCGCCTGGATTCCCGCTTTCGCGGGAATGACGGATTCTGGGTTCGTTGCCGCTGTCGGATGGGGTTTTGACACAGCCTGCCAGGAGCCTGTCCCAACCGAGGACGTGGCCCGGGCAGGGGCGGGTTTGAAACCCGCCCCTACATTTCTTCACCGGGTGTCGGAGGTTTTTAGATCGAGGATCTCCTTCACCCGCGCGGTGACGTCGTCACTCTGGGTCAGGTAGCTGATCATGGCGGCGGCGTCGGCTCCGCTGTGCCACGTCCGCGCGACGTTGTCCGCGGTGATGCCGCCGATGGCGACGATGGGGAGGCTTACCCGGTGCCGTACGGATTCGAGCATGGTGAGACCGCGGGACCCATAGCCGGTCTCCTTGGTGCGGGTGGGGAACATGGGGCCGAAGCCGATGTAGTCGGCTCCGCCCCGCTCCGCGGCTTCCGCATGTTCCAGGCTGTGGGTGGAGATGCCGATGAGCATTTCCCCCACGAGGGGTCGTGCCGCTTCGAGCGGCAGGTCGTCTTGTCCCAGGTGCACGCCGTCGGCCCGGGCGGCCAGGGCGATGTCCACGCGGTCGTTGACGATGAAGAGACAACCCGCGCGGGTGGTGCGTTCGCGGGCGGTCAGGGCCAGGCGCAGGAACTCGTCCGCCGGCCGATCCTTCATCCTCAACTGGAGCACCGACACGCCGCCTGCCAGCATGGCGTCGATCACGGAAACCAACGGACGGCCCCCGGTCTGGGCCGTGTCCACGATGGCATACAGTCGTGACGGCAAACAGCTCACGGTTCCCGCTTCACGGTGATCTTGAGGTCGGTGATCTTCTTTCGCAGCGTGTTGCGGTTGATGCCGAGCAGTTGGGCGGCGCGGATCTGGTTGCCCCGGGTAGCCTGGAGGGTCAGCTCGATGAGGGGTCGTTCCACTCGTTCCATGATGACGGAATAGAGGTTCTCCACCTGGACGCCACGGGTGCGCCGGAAGTAGTCCTCGAGCTTGCCCCGGATGATCTCCTCCAGCGAAAGGCTGTCGTAATCGTTCGACGCCGGTTCCCGCGGGTTCGACAGAGCGAAGTCCCTTGACGACAGGACCGGTCCCGGGGATAACACCGCGGCGCGGATGAGCACGTTCTCCAGTTCCCGCACGTTGCCGGGCCAGTCGTAATGCTGGAGCTCCTTCAACGCGTCCGGCGAGACCCCCGACACCTGCGTCCCCATGTCGCTGTTGACCTTGGCGATGAAGAAGTCGATCAGCACGGGCAGATCGGTGCGCCGGTCCCTCAAGGGCGGGATCTCGAGGGGTATGACATTGAGGCGGAAGTACAGGTCGTCCCGGAAACGGTTCTCCTGTACCGCCTTCGCCAAGTCCTGGTTGGTGGCCGCCAGAAGCCGGGCGTCGGACTGGAGCATATCTTTCCCGCCCACCCTCCGGTAGGAGCCGTCCTGCAGCACCCGCAGCAACTTGGTCTGAAGCTCCAGCGGAAGCTCGCCGATCTCGTCGAGGAACAGGGTTCCGCCCTGGGCCAACTCGAAGGTCCCGAGGTGCCGTTCGAGGGCGCCGGTGAAAGCCCCCTTTTCGTGGCCGAACAGCTCGGATTCCAGCAGGTCTCTGGGTATCGCCACGCAGTTCACCGGCACGAAGGGTTTGTCCCAGCGGGCGGAGTTGTAGTGAATCGTCTTCGCCACCAGCTCCTTGCCGGTCCCGCTTTCCCCATGGATCAGGATGGTGGTGTCGGTGCCGACAACCTGTCCGATGGTCTTGAAGACCTGCTGCATGGCGGCGCTGGTGCCGATCATGTTGACGCCGGGCTCGTACTTCTTCTTGACCTCTTTCTTGAGGTCGCTGAGCTCCTGGATGAGCCGGCGCCGGTCCAGCGCCCGTTCCACCACCACCATCAACACGTCGAGATCGAAGGGCTTGGTGAGATAGTCGAAAGCCCCGGCCTTCATGGCGTCGATGGCGTTGCGCATGGTGTTCTGCGCGGTCATGACGATGAACGGCGTGCGCTCCTTGGCCAAGTCGAGAAGCGCCAGTCCCTCGATATCCGGTAGCTGGATGTCGAGCAGGACGGCGTCGAAGGTGGACTCGTCCAGGAGCTGCCGCGCCTCCGCACCCGTGGCAGTGCCGGCCACCCAGTATCCCTGGCCCTCCAGCGCCTTCCGGAGCACGCGGCTCAGGGACTCGTCGTCTTCCACCAGTAAGATACGGCCCTGCTCCATGGCTAAACTTGTTGGGCGGGCAGCGAGACCTTGAACACCGATCCCTCGCCCAGTTCGCTTTCCACTCCCAGACGGCCCCCGTGCTCCTTGATGGTGCGGTCGCAGATGGCCAGCCCCAGACCGGTCCCGCGCCGCTTCCGGGTAAAGAAAGGCGCGAAGATGTCCGGCAGGTCGTCCTCGTCGATGCCGGTGCCGTCGTCGCGGAAATCCACGCTGACGAACTTGGCAGCGCTGGAATGCCCGGTGCGCAACGAGAAGTCCGTTTCGATGTGGGTGGTGACGGTGACGCAGGTAGGCTCGGCCTGCAGCGCGTTCTCCGCCAGATTGAGAAAGACCTGGATCAGCCGGCTCCGGTCCCCCATGATCATGGGCAGGCTGGGGTCGAAGAAGCGCTGGATGCGCACCTTTGCGGCGGCCGCCGTGTGGACCTCCAGCCCCAGGACCTGCTCGAGCAGCTCGTGGACGTTCAAAGGCTCCACGTGAAGCCCCGCCGGGCGCGCCAGGTCCAGAAGCTGGTCCAGCAGTTGATTGACCCGATCCACTTCGCGGATCATGATGTCGGTGTTTTCCAGCAGCGACGGGTCGTGCGTCACCTCGGCGCGAATAAGCTGGGCGGCTCCCTTGATTCCCCCCAGGGGGTTCTTGATCTCGTGGGCCAGGGCGGCCGCGAGCTTGCCCAGCAGAGCCAGCCGATCCGAACGCCTCAGGTCTTCCTCCATGGCCTGTCTCAGGGTCCGGTCGCGCAAGAGCAGCACGCTCCCGGCGACTCGTCCGTCCTGGTCCCGAAGAGGCGAAACCAGCGCGCTCACGGGCACGCTCTTTCCGCGCGGCTTGAGAAACTTGTTCTCCGCTCGGCTGGTGCCCTCGTTCGGCCCGAGGCTGTTGTCGATCATGTCCAGCAGCCATCGGTTGGCGCGGAAGAGGTCGCCGGAAGCCCGCGTCAGCAATTTTCGCGCAGAGAGTCCAGTGAGGGTCTCGGCCGCCTGATTGACGAAAGATACGCCGCGCGAGCAATCCACCACCATGACGGCATCCTCCAGGCTGGTCAGAACGTCCTGCCAGGAGACCGCTGCCGGAACGTCGCCTGAGTGCGGTACGGTGGGCATGGGCTGCGGGTTCAACATGAGTGGTTTCAGACACCGGATGATAACCGGTGTACGGGCGGGTTTCAAACCCGCCCGTACACGCGCCGCGGCATTGGCCAGGGCCATTTCACGCTAGCGGCAAGATGCCAAGGAAACCGGAGAGGGCCGGCGACAGCCTACACTTGGCGAGGGCTCACCCCAGGAGCGAGGGCATCTTGCCCTCGCCGAGGGCGGGACGCCCTCGCTCCCAGGTCCTCGCCCCGATTGTCCAGCCACGACAGCCAGCGTGAAATGACCCTGCGGCATTGGCCGACAGGGACTTCTGGTTTGCATTCGGGTGCGTCAGTGTGTACAAGGATAAGGAATCGGTGGGCAGCTTGCCCGCTTTTTTATTTGAGGTGCGGATGGCGGCAAGCGGGACAGTGGACCGCCTCTGGGAGATCGTGGGTCCGTTGGCCACGGGCGAGGGTCTGGAGGTGGTGGAAATCGAGCTCAGGCACGAGGGGAGATCGGGCCGCGTTCTGCGCGTCTACCTGGACAAGGTCGAGAAGCAGGACGAAACCGAAGTCCCGGGGGTCGACGAGCTCAGCCGGGTCAGCCGGGAGCTCAGCGACATCCTCGATGTCTATGACGTCGTCGCGGGTTCCTATACCCTGGAGGTCTCTTCTCCCGGTATCAACCGTCCGCTCAGGAAACCGGAGCATTTCGCCAGATGCGTCGGACAAAGGATTCGGGTCCATACCGGTGAATTGATTAGCGGCCGGAAACACTTTCTGGGACCGCTTCATGGCGCCGCCGGAGACGGTGTCGTGGTGCTGCAGGACGGGCATGAAGTGTTCATCCCGTTCGGCCTTATCGTCAAGGCCAACGTCGAGTACGAGTGGGCGTCACCCTGATGAGCAGGGTTGGGAGAGAATGATGCAGCAGGATCTTAATCGAGTCATCGAGCAAGTGACCAAGGAAAAGGGTATCGACAAGGCGATCCTGATCGAGGCCGTCGAGTCCGCCATGGTATCGGCGGCCAAGAAGACGTTCGGCGCGGAGAGGAGTTTCGAGGCGCAATACAACCCCGATATCGGGGAGATCGAGCTGTTCGAGCCCAAGGTCGTGGTGGACGACGTCGCGGACCCCGAAACCGAGATCGATCTCGGCGAGGCCCGTGAAACGTTGGACCCGGACGTGGAGTTGGGCGATGAGCTGCTGATGAAGATCGACTCCGCGGTGTTCGGCCGGATCGCGGCTCAGGCGGCCAAGCAGAACATCGTACAGCGGGTGCGGGACGTCGAGCGCGAGATCATCTTCAACGAGTTCAAGGATCGCCAGGGCGAGCTGATTCACGGCATCGTGCAACGCTTCGAAAAGAACAACATCATCGTGAACCTGGGACGGACCAATGCGATCCTGCCAGAAAAGGAGCAGGTGCCGCGGGAACGGTATCGGCAGGGTGATCGAATCCGGGCGTATATCGTCAGCGTCGAGATGACCAGCCGAGGCCCCCAGATCGTCCTGTCGCGCACCCACCCGGGCATGCTGATCAAGCTGTTCGAACAGGAGGTCCCCGAGATCTATGAAGGGATCGTCGAGGTCAAGGGAGCGGCCCGGGAGCCGGGCGGCCGGGCCAAGATCGCCGTGGTCTCCAACGACGCCGACGTAGATCCGGTGGGTGCCTGTGTGGGCATGAAGGGAACCCGGGTTCAGTCGGTGGTGCAGGAGCTTCGGGGAGAGAAGATCGACATCGTCCACTGGATCTCGGAGCAGGCCGAATATGTCTGCCGTGCGCTGGCTCCCGCCAAGGTCACCAAGATCCTGCTGGACGAGGAGGCCCACAGCATGGAGGTCATCGTCCCCGATGAGCAGCTCTCCCTGGCCATCGGACGCAAGGGTCAGAACGTTCGACTGGCCTCCCGCCTCACCGGCTGGGGCATCGATGCCCGCAGCGAGTCGGAGGCGGATGAGGAGAGCCGGCAGGCGCGGCAGTCGCTGTCCGCGGTTCCCGGTGTGAGCGAGATGATGGCGGAGTTGCTCTTTCAGTCGGGTTACAAATCGGCCGAAGATCTGGCCGACGCCGAGGTGGCCACGATCAACGAGATCACCGGTGTCGAACCCGAGAAGGCCTTGGCCATCCTGGAGGCGAGCGCGAAGCACGTGGAGGAAGAGCGTGAGCGGGTGGCCCGGGAGGCGGAGGAGGCCGCTCAGGCTGCACAGGAAGCGGCGGAGGCCGCCCGGGTTGCACAGGAAGCGGCGGAGGCCGCCCGGGTTGCACAGGAGGCGGAGGAGGCCGCTCAGGCTGTACAGGAAGCGGCGGATGCGGCTTCCGAACCGGAGTCGGCGGCGGGCGAAGCCGTGGAAGCGGCGGGCGAACCCGTGGAAGAGCCGGCTCCTGCGACGGATGAGGAGGAAGTGCCGGCCCCTGACCCGCAGCAAGGCGGGTGAAGCTCAGGACACCGGGGATGAGCGATCGTTCGCCCGTACGAACGTGTCTGGGTTGCGGTAAGCGTGATGAGAAGTCGGTCTTGTTTCGAGTGGCAGTCACCGAGGAAGGCTTGCAGCCCGAGGAATACAGCGGACGAGGAGGCTATCTGCATAACAGCGAGGATTGTTGGCGCGCTTTCCTGAAACGAAAGAGCCTTTACCGGGCATTTCGTCGCGATCTTCCGCGCAAGGACCGTGAGGAACTATTGGGAAAGCTTCGCCTCAATGGAGTGGGAAATGAGTAAAGTGAGAGTGCATCAACTGGCCAAGCAGCTCGATATCGAGCCCAAGGATCTCATCGCCCAACTCGAGAAGATCAGGATCCGTGGCAAGAAGTCGCAGAGTTCCCTTGAGGAGTCGGACATCGACGCTGTCAAGGTAGCGCTTGCCGCCATGGAAAAGCCGAAGGTCACGGTCGGCGAAGAACGAGTTGTGGTCGATCGCATGATCACGGCGGAAGATGAGGACATGGGCGAGGTGCAGGCGCACGAGAAGGTGGTGGAGCGCCGCGTCCAATCCAATGTCATCCGGCGCCGCCGGAGCACGGTCGAGTTGGTCACTCGCAAGCCCATTCACCCGGTGGAGCCGCCGGCGCCGGAGGAGCAGGAACCGGCGACCGAGGAAGCCGCGGCCGAAACGATGGGTGAAGCCGCTCCGCTGGAAACACCGCTTCAGGAGACCGAGCCTCGCGAAACCGTGGCTGGGGAAGCCACGCCTCTCGAAACGGCGCCCGAGGAGCCCGCGGCCGGTACGCCCCAGGTCGAGCAAGCCGATTCGCCGCCGCCACCGTCAGCCGAGGTGACCTCGTCGGCGGGAGCGACGGCGTCGGCAGGAGCCGAACCGGAGGCCGCAAGCCCAGGCCAGGTGCAGGCGGAAGAACCACGACGAGAGGAACCGGCACCCGACACACCGGTGGAAGCGTCCAAGCCGGCGTCGCCGGCAGGAGCCGAGGCTGCTGCGAGCGACGCAAACGGCACGACCGCTCCCGCGCCGGGTGGGATCGGTGAGGTGGCGGTACGACCCGCCGGGCACCGAATCCTCGGCCGTATCGATTTGCACAAAAAGGCGATACCCGCGCCCGCGAAGACCGCGCCCGCCAAGACCACGCCCGCCAAGACCGCGACCACGGGCGGCGCGGGAGAACGGGCGGGGCGCGACGGCGGACAGCCGCCGGCGGTAGTGGAGGGCCAGGACAAGGCCGGCAAGGGCGCCAAGGGCAAGAAACGGGTCATCCGGAAACAGGAAGTCATCGAGCTCAAGGAACGCGAGTTTCGCTCCCCGCGCGGCCGAATGCTCAGGAAAAAGCGCGCCTTACCCGGCAAGGAGCAGAGGAAGACCGCGATCACGGTGCCGAAGGCCAGCAAGCGGGTCGTCCGCATGGCTGAGGTCGTCACCGTGGGCGACATGGCCCGGTCCATGGGCGTCAAGGCGGGCGAGGTCATCAAGAAACTCATGGGCCTCGGCATGATGGCCACCATCAACCAGGTGCTCGACTACGACACCGCGACCCTGGTGGGCAACGAATTCGATTACCAGGTCGAGAACGTGGCCTTCGACGTCGAGACGGCGCTGCAGGATCAGCATGAGGTCGTGGACCCCACGGAAGCTTTGGAGCTGCGACCCCCGGTGGTGACCATCATGGGACACGTGGACCACGGCAAGACGTCGTTGCTCGACGCCATCCGCAGCACCCATGTGACCGACGCGGAGGCTGGCGGCATTACCCAGCATATCGGCGCCTACCACGTCCGGCTGGAGGGCAGGGGGGTGACCTTCCTCGATACTCCCGGACACGAAGCCTTTACGGCTATGCGCGCAAGGGGCGCCAAGATCACGGACATCGTGGTGTTGGTGGTGGCCGCGGATGACGGCGTCATGCCGCAGACCATCGAGGCGGTGGATCACGCCCGTGCCGCGGAAGTGCCGATCATCGTGGCGGTGAACAAGATCGACCGGCCCGATGCGGACATGGAACGGGTCCAGCGCGGTTTGGCCGACCATGGCCTGGTGCCCGAGGCGTGGGGCGGGGAAACGATCTTCGTGCCGGTTTCCGCCGTGACCCGTGAAGGATTGCCCAACCTGCTGGAGATGCTGCTGTTGCAGGCCGACCTGCTGGAGCTCAAGGCCAACCCCAACAAGCTGGCCCGGGGCGCGGTGGTGGAAGCCAAGCTGGACCGCGGCCGCGGCCCGGTTTCTACCGTGTTGGTTCAGGAAGGGACGCTGAAGGTGGGGGATCCCATCTTTGCCGGGCCCCACCACGGCCGGGTGCGGGCCATGATCGACGATCAGGGCCGCAAGGTGGACGTGGCGACACCATCCATGCCGGTGGAAATCCTGGGGCTTCAGGGAGTACCGCAAGCCGGTGAGGCGTTCTCCGCGCTCACCGATGAGGGCAAGGCAAGGCAGATCGCCGAATACCGCGAGACTGAGCAACGGGAGGCCGAGCTGACCAAGACCAGCAAGGTGTCGCTGGAAGAGTTCTATGACCAGATCAAGGCCAGCGAGGTCAAGGAGTTGCGGGTGGTCGTCAAGGGGGACGTCCACGGCTCCGTGGAGGCTCTCAACGAGGCCGTCACCCGGCTGTCCACGGACGAGGTCAAGCTCAGGGTCATCCACGGCTCGGTGGGAGGCATTACCGAGAGCGACGTGTTGCTGGCCAGCGCCTCCAACGCCATCGTCATCGGTTTCAACGTCCGTCCCGAGCCCAAGGCCACGAGCCTGGCGGCACAGCAGGGTGTGGACGTGCGGCTTTACACCATCATCTATGAAGTCATCGACGACATCCGGTCGGCCATGGAAGGGCTCCTGGACCCGGTGTTCCGCGAAGAATTCCACGCCCGGATCCAGGTTCGGGAGGTCTTCAAGATTCGCGGCGTGGGTACCATTGCGGGCTGTTCCGTCACCGACGGCAAGATTATGCGTTCGAGCCTGGTACGCCTGTTGCGGGATCAGGTGGTGGTGCACGAGGGCCGGCTTGCGAGCCTGAAGCGGTTCAAGGACGACGTGCGCGAGGTCGGCACAGGTTATGAGTGCGGCATCGGCATCGACGGGTATCATGACGTCAAGGTAGGCGACGTCATCGAAGGCTTCGAGAAGGTCGCCATCAGCCGGGGACGCCCTCGCGTGGACGGCGGGGGCGCGCAGCTCTCGGCGGGCCGGTAGCCCGTCCTTCGACTCCGCTCCGCTTCGCGTCGCTACGCTCAGGACCGACGGGTACGCTGGACGGTGCGGTGCGGGCGCGGGCGGGTTTGAAACCTGCCCCTACAGTCAGGACCGACGGGTGCGCGGGCGGGCTCACGAAAACCCGTTCGTCCTGAGCCCTTCGACAAGGCTCAGGACAGGCGTAGCGAGTCCTGAGCTTGTCGAAGGGCGAGCGAAGTCGAAGGGAGTCGAAGGGCGCAAGCTCGCAGCCATCTCGACAGGCATGATTGTCGGCGTTCTCAAGATCGCGTTGATCCTGCCGGAGAACCATTCCCTCAAGGGGAAAAGATCGGTTCTGCGGAAGATCCAGTCCCGGGTTTCCAATCAGTTCAATATCTCGACAACGGAGTGCGGTGACCAGGACCTGTGGCAACGGGCGCTGCTAGGGTTCGGGGTCGTGGGCAGCAATGCCAGAATCGTCGAGGCCACGCTGCGGCAGGTGGTCGAGTTCGTGGACCGGCTGGGTTTGGCGGAGCTCGGCGAGTCGGACATCCGGATCCTGCACGAATAGGTGTCGGCGCATGCGAGGTGTAGGCTGAATGGTTGATCTTGCCTATCCGCTCTGCGGGGCATTCTTGTTGCCAAGGCGTGACGACGAGGTGTAGGGGCGGGTTTCAAACCCGCCCGTGGCCGCACGCCTCGCTTGTATCGGACAGGCTCCTGTATACGGCCGCCGAAGGACGTAGAGCACTTGAGCAATCGTCAAACGAAAGACAACTCTCGCTCGCAGAGGGTCGGGGACTTGCTGATCGAGTTCGTTTCCCGGCTGTTGGCGCACACGCTGGAGGATTCACGGGTTCGCTCGGTGACGCTGACGGCCGTGGACGTCCGACCCGATCTCAAGCACGCCAGGATCTACTTCACGGTGCGGGACGGCGAATCGCAAAAGGAGGAAGCGCTCCTGGGCCTGCGCGGCGCCACGGGCTTCATCCGTGGCCGGGTCGCCGCCGAACTCAAGCTGCGTTTCGTTCCGGCTATCGAGTTCGTCTACGATGCGACCCCGGACCGCGCCCGGCGTATCGAGGACCTCCTCAGGGCGGTCGGACCGAAGGAGTGAGGCCCGACGCCATGCATCTCGCCAGGAGTGGCATCCTGCTGGTGGACAAGCCCGAAGGTCCGTCCTCGGCGCGGGTGGTGGCGACCGCGAAACGGCTCACCGGCGCGCGGAAGGTCGGCCACCTCGGAACCCTGGACCCGTTCGCTACCGGACTGTTGCCGCTGGCGGTCAACGAGGCGACCAAGATCGCGCAGTATTTCCTGGACGCGGACAAGGGCTACACCGGCGTGATGACGCTGGGGGCGGAGACCGACACACAGGACCGCACCGGCGAGGTGCTGTTTCGGCGCGATCCGCCGCTCCTCGGCGGGCAGGAGATCGAATCCCTGCGTCGCGAGTTCAGCGGTTGTCTCCAACAGGTGCCGCCGATGTACTCGGCTCTCAAGAAGGACGGCGCCCGGCTCTACGAGTTGGCGCGCAAGGGGGTGGAGGTGGAGCGAGAGCCGCGCCCCATCCGGGTCGAGTTCAACCGGCTGCGGCAGGTGGGTCCTGCCGAGTTGGAGTTCGAGCTGACCTGTTCCAAGGGTACCTATGTAAGGACTCTGGCGGCCGACATCGGCCGGTCGCTGGGGTGCGGGGCTTACCTCAGCCGCCTTCGCCGCGTGACCTCCGGCCCGTTTCGGATCGCCGACGCCATGGCCCTGGATGACCTCGGAGGACTCGAGGACGTCGATGCCGTTCCGCTGGTGTCGTTGAACGATGCCCTGGGCCACCTGAGTTGTGCCGTCCTGGGCGCCGATGCGGCGGACCGGCTCAGACGGGGCCTTCAGGATTCCCTCGTGGAGGTCGGGGAGCCCGCGGCCGCCGAGACCACCCGGCGGGTGGTGGACCCGGACGGTGATCTGGTGGCGCTGATAGGGTGGGCAGAGGCGGCGGAGGCATGGCAGATCCTGCGGGTTTTCAACCAGCGCCATTGATCCGGCGTGTCCCGGTTCCCGCACACGCCCCATTTGACCGGACAGCTTTACAGGCGCTTGGCCCGTATGCTACAAACCATTTGAAAAATAAAAACAAGGAGAAAGAAAAGGGTCAGATGGAATCAGCTCAGGAGCAGACAAGCGAGACGATCAAGAAATTCAGACTCCACGATACCGACACCGGTTCGCCCGAGGTGCAGGTTGCCATTCACAGCCACCGCATCGTTTACCTGACAGAGCATCTGAGAACTCACAAAAAGGACCATCACACGCGGATGGGCCTGCTCAGGCTTGTCGGAAAAAGGCGACGGCTTCTGGATTATCTCAAGAGTAGGGATGTTCAGAGGTATCAGACTTTGATCCAGCGGCTGGGTATCCGCAGATAGATACCCCAAGCCACTGGTTTCCCTTTCCGCGTTCTTCTCTTCAGCCCCCACTACCCTCGAGGGTACACATATGCACACGAAGATCGAGTTGGATTATTGCGGCCGTCCGCTATGTCTCGACTTGGGCAAGGTCGCCCACCAGGCCGACGGCGCAGTGCTGGTCCGCTTTGGCGAGACCGTGGTCATCGCAACCGCGGTGGCCTCGAAAGATGTCCGGGACGATATCGACTTCTTTCCGCTGACCGTCGACTACCAGGAAAAGACCTTTGCCGCGGGACGAATCCCCGGCGGTTTCTTCAAGCGCGAGGGACGTCCTTCGGAGAGGGAAATCCTCACTTGCCGTCTGATCGATCGATCCATTCGTCCGCTGTTCGCCGGCGGGGTCAAGGCGGAAACCCAGATCATCGTCACCGTCCTCTCCGCTGATGGGGAGAACGATACGGATGTGGTGGCCATGCTGGCCGCTTCGGTGGCGCTGGAGATATCCGATATCCCCTTCGGGGGTCCGCTGGCGGGCGTTCGAGTGGGCCGGATCAACGGCGAGTGGGTCATGAATCCGCTCCAGACCGAAATGTCCGGGAGTGACGTGAACATCTTTATCTCGGGGACCCGTGACGGCATTCTGATGGTGGAAGGCGGCGCCGCGGTGGTGCCCGAGGAGGGTGTGCTGGACGCGCTGTTTCAGGGACACCAGGCGATCCAGCCGCTCATCGACCTGCAGGAAAAGCTCAAGGACCAGCTTGGCAAGCCCAAGCGGGTGGCGCCCCAGGAGGTACGGGACGAGGCGCTGACGGCCCGGGTCCGGGATCTCGCCGGGGAGAAGCTCAAGGAGGCGGTACGCATCGCCGACAAGCAGCAACGGAACGCCCGCATCAAGGAGGTCGGCGGCGAGGTCATGACGGTGGGTTCGGAGGAGTTTCCCGGGCGTGAAAGGGAGGTCAAGGGCGCCTTCCGGGATATCGAGAAGTTCCAACTCCGGGACCTCGTGCTGCAACAGCGCCAGCGCATCGACGGACGCGGGCTCAAGGACGTGCGCCCCGTCACCTGCGAGGTCGGCCTGCTGCCACGCACTCACGGGTCGGCGCTCTTCACACGGGGTGAGACCCAGGCCCTGGTGGTGGCCACTCTCGGTACGGCGTCCGACGTTCAGCGGGTAGACGCGCTTACCGGCGAGCAGTTCAAGAAGTTCATGCTGCATTACAATTTCCCTCCCTTCAGCACCGGCGAGGTCAAGTTTCTCCGCAGCCCGGGCCGCCGGGAGATCGGACACGGCGCCTTGGCCGAACGGGCGCTGGTGGCGGTCCTGCCCGAAGCGGACGAATTCCCTTATACGCTCCGCGTGGTGTCGGAGATTCTGTCATCCAACGGCTCCAGCTCCATGGCCAGCGTCTGCGGCGGCTCCCTGTCGCTCATGGATGCCGGCGTCCCGATCAAGGCGCCGGTGGCGGGCATCGCCATGGGCCTGATCAAGGACGGCGACGAGGTGCGGGTGCTGACGGATATTCTCGGCGACGAGGATCACCTGGGCGACATGGACTTCAAGGTGGCCGGGACCCGGGAAGGGATCACGGCGCTGCAGATGGACATCAAGATCAGCGGCGTGACCCGTGAAATCATGCGGGAAGCCCTTTACCAGGCCCAGGAGGGGCGGCTGCACATCCTGGACGCCATGGACGACACGCTGTCGGAAACGCGCGGCGAGGTTTCCCGCCACGCGCCCCGGATCACCACCCTGAAGGTCCGGCCGGAGAAGATCCGCGAGATCATCGGACCGGGAGGCAAGGTCATTCGTGGAATCGTCGACGCCACCGGCACGAAGATCGACGTGCAGGACGACGGCACGGTAACGGTGGCGTCCGCCGATGAAGAGGGAAGCCGCAAGGCCATCGACATGATCCAGGGGATCGTCGCCGAGGTGGAAATCGGCAGGATCTACAAGGGTACGGTCCGGCGCGTGATGGATTTCGGCGCCTTCGTCGAGATCATGCCCGGCACCGACGGCCTGGTCCATATCTCACAGATCGCCGACGACCACGTCCGCCATGTGAGGGACGTGCTCAACGAGGGCGACGAGTTGATGGTGAAGGTCCTGGACGTCGACCGACAGGGCAAGATCAGGCTCAGCCGCAAAGAGGCCCTCAAGGAAGAGCAGGCATCCTGACGGGTCTGGCTCTCTGAAATGTTTGAAAAAACCCTGCTGGACAACGGCGTCAGGATTCTGACGGAACAGCGCTCCGGTACCCGCGCGGTGAGTCTCGGCATCTGGGTGGAGAACGGCTCCCGTCACGAGGAACGCCGCCAGGGCGGACTCTCACACTTCGTCGAGCACCTTCTCTTCAAGGGAACGGAGCAGCGTAGCCCCCAACGGATCGCCGAGGAGATGGATTCCGTCGGGGGTGTCATCAATGCCTTTACCGGCAGGGAATCCACCTGCTACTACGCCAAGGTCGTGGATGAGCACCTGCCGCTGGCCGTCGACGTCCTGCGGGACATCTTTCTCAACTCGGTGTTCGACCCGGACGAGATCGAGCGCGAACGCACCGTGATACTCCAGGAGATCGCGTCGGCGGACGAAAACCCCGAGGACTTCGTTCATGATCTGTTCGGCCTCGACTACTTCGGCGACCACCCGCTGGGCCGGCCGATTTGCGGGGAGGCGGAAGACGTAAGCGGGTTCACCCGGGACGATCTGGTCCGATTCGTGGCCGATCGCTATCTTCCGGGCCGGATCATCATCGCCGGAGCGGGCAATCTTTCCCACGCCGAGCTGGTAGACGCGGTGGCCGGAGATTTCGGCGCTGTCCCCTCCCGGCCATTGGCGGATGCCAGCGTGCCCCCGGAGCTTGGCCACGGCCTGCATCTCCATCCGAGAAAGCTGGGCCAGGTGCACATCTGCCTGGGCGTGCCCGCGCTGCCCCACGGCGACCCCCGGCACTACGCGGCGCATGTACTCAATACGCTCCTGGGCGGCGGCATGAGCTCGCGCCTTTTCCAGGAGATACGCGAGCGGCGCGGCAAGGCTTATTCGGTCTATTCCTTTTTGTCTTCGTACCGGGACGTGGGCTACCTTGGCGTCTATGTCGGCACCAAGGCGGAATGGACCCGGGAGGTCATCGATCTCGCGGTTGAGGAAATGTTCAAGGTAGCCGAGGGCAAGGCCACCGAGGATGAACTCCTGCGAGCACAAAATCAGCTCGCCGGGAGTACCTTGCTGGGCCTCGAGTCCGCGGATTCCTGGATGAGCCATATGACGCGAGGCGAGATGCACTACGGCAGGCAGGTGTCGCTGGATGAGATCACCCAAGGCGTCCGCGACGTCTCGCTCGACGCCGTCACGGCCCTGGCCCGCGAGTTCTTCCTGGCTGAAACCATGACCGCCACCGTGCTCGGCGACCTCGACGGACACAGCGTCGAGTGGCTCCCGTTCGGCGGTCCTTCGCCGGCGGCTACCGGGATCGATTCCTGATCGCTCGGGCAGGCTCCCGGCGGCTTGTCGGATTGGCCGGCCGATTCGAAGAATTGTAGGGGCGGGTTTCAAACCCGCCCGTGTCCGCACCTGCAGAGGAGAACCACTCGGGCGCGAAAATGGTCGCCGGGACTCATGGCCGAAGTCAAGGTCCAGATCAAGCGGGTGCGGCACGGCAAATCTGCCGTTCCATTGCCCCGCTACATGACCGAGGGTTCGGCGGGACTGGACTTGGCGGCCGCGGTGGAGAACGAAGTGGTGCTGGCACCGCTTGAGCGGGCGCTGGTACCCGCCGGATTCGCCCTGGCGCTGCCCGCCGGTTTCGAAGCCCAGATTCGCCCACGGAGCGGCTTCGCCCTGAAGCACGGCGTGACCTTGGTGAACAGCCCCGGCACCATCGATTCGGACTACCGGGGCGAGGTTCAACTGGCCATCATCAACCTGGGCGCGGAACCGGTGACCATCCGTCACGGAGATCGAATAGCTCAAATGGTGGTTCACCGCGTTTCTCGGGTGAGTTGGGAAGAAGTGGACGAGCTTCCGGCATCCGCGCGTGACGCGGGCGGTTTCGGCCACACCGGCGCCGAAGAAGCACAAGCCCCGGACGACGAATCGACGGCATCCTGACGAGGTGTCGGATCCGCGCGTATCCGTGGCGTAAACCCCTGGAAGTGAGATGATCGAGCGTTACACCCGCCCCGAGATGGCGCAGATATGGTCCGAGGAGAACCGCTTCGGCAAGTGGCTGGAGATCGAGATTCTGGCCGCGGAGGCCTTGGCCGGCATGGGCAAGGTGCCGCAAGACGCCCCCGCGCGCATCCGGCAGAACGCCCGGATCGACGTGTCCCGAATCCGTGACATCGAGCGCGAGGTCCACCACGAGGTCATCGCTTTCCTGCGTTGCCTGGCCGAGTCCATCGGCGATGACGCCCGTTTCGTGCACGTCGGCATGACCTCCTCGGACGTCATGGACACGGGGTTGTCGCTGCAGCTCAAAGACGCCAGCGCGCTCTTGCTGAACGACGTGCGGGAGTTCCTGACGGTGCTGCGGCAGCAGGCGCTACTCTACAAGGACACGCCGATGATGGGGCGCACCCACGGGATCCACGCCGAGCCCATCACCTTCGGCCTGAAGCTGGCCCTGTGGCATGAGGAGATGCGCAGGAACCTGGCGCGTCTGGAGGGCGCCACCGCCGAGATCAGTTGCGGCATCATTTCCGGCGCCGTGGGCACGTTTTCGCAGATTCCCCCGGAAGTCGAGGCATACGTGTGCAAGGCCGCGGGAATCACCCCGGATCCGGTCTCGAACCAGATCATCCAGCGCGACCGCCACGCGTATTTCTTCAGCGTCCTGGCCGTGCTGGCGAGCTCCATCGAAAAGTTCGCGGTGGAGATCCGCCATCTTCAGCGCACCGAGGTGCTCGAAGCCGAGGAACCGTTCACCGACAAGCAGATGGGTTCGTCGGCCATGCCCCACAAGCGCAATCCGATCCTGTCGGAGAACGTCAGCGGACTGGCCCGGCTGGTGCGCTCGTACTCGGTGTCGGCCCTGGAGAACGTCGCCCTCTGGCACGAACGGGACATCAGCCACTCGTCGGTGGAACGGGTCATCGGCCCGGATGCCACCATTCTGGTGGACTTCATGCTGCACCGGATGACCCACGTGATCCGGAACCTCTGCGTCTATCCCGAGAACATGGAGCGCAACCTGGCGTTGAGCGGCGGCGCGGTGTTCTCGCAAGGCGTCCTCCTCCGTATGGTCGAGAAGGGCCTGTCCCGCGACGAGGCCTACAAGATCGTCCAACGGCATGGTCTCGTGGCCGCGAAGGAGGGGAAGGACCTCAAGCGGCAGTTGCTCGAAGACCCCACGGTGATGGAGTATCTGACCGCGGGCGAGATCGACGAAATCTGGGATCTAAAGGATTGCCTCAAGCACGTGGACACGATCTTCGACCGGGTGTTCAATCAGTCATGAAGCGGCGGCTTCGCCGCATTGAATTCAATACGCGCCCGCGAGCGCACGGGGGAGAACCATGGAAAAGCGCGAATTCATGTACGAGGGTAAGGCGAAGAAACTCTACGCCACCGACGATCCCGCCAAGATGATCCAGTATTTCAAGGACGACGCCAGCGCCTTCAACAAGAAGAAGCTCGGCACCGTCACGTCCAAGGGGATCGTCAACAACGCCATTTCCGAGGTGCTGTTCAAGCACCTGGAAGCCAACGGCGTGCCGACGCATTTCCTGGAGCGCCTCAACGACCGGGAGATGCTGGTCTATCATCTGGACATGCTGCCCATCGAGGTCATCATCCGGAACATCGTGGCCGGCAGCATGGCCAAGCGGCTGGGCCTGGAGGAGGGCCAGTCGCTGAGCATGCCGATCCTCGAGTTCTGCTACAAGTGCGACGAGCTCGACGATCCGATCATCAACGACTACCATATCTTGGCCCTGGGCTACGGCAGCGCCGAAGAGCTGGAGGAGATCAAGCGCCTCTCCTTCCGCATCAACGAAGTGATGACGGCGTTCTTCGACGAGCGGGACTTGATCCTGGTGGACTTCAAGCTCGAGTTCGGGAAGCGCGACGGCAAGGTCGTCCTCGCCGACGAGATCTGTCCCGACACCTGCCGGTTCTGGCAAAAGGGCTCCCTCGAGAAGATGGACAAGGACCGCTTCCGCCGCGACCTGGGCGGCGTCGAGGAAGCCTACCAGGAGGTCTGCCGCCGGGTGACCGGCGCGTAGGGACGCATCTTCGTGTTGCGATGACTGTCTTGAGGGTCCGCGTGGCAACCTCTCCGACCCCCTCTCCCTCCGGGAGAGGGTTGGGGTGAGGGTGCCCGGTGCAAGCGGGAGGCGAACAATGGGAAGGGGAGGGTTGTTGGGGCGCCCTCACCCGGCCTTCGGCCACCCTCTCCCAGAGGGAGAGGGGTTGGATTTGGGACGGAACGAGGCCACCCTCTCCCGGAGGGAGAGGGGGTCGATGTGTCACGGACCAAAAGGGGAGCCTCCTCGCCGATGGCTGAAACCATGCTCGTCAAAGTCTTCGTAACCCTCAAGGAGGGCGTGCTGGACCCCCAGGGCAAGGCGGTCCAGAACTCGCTGCACAGCCTCGGGTTCGGCGCGGTGCAGGATGTACGCGTGGGCAAGTATCTCGAGCTTCACCTCGACGTGCCTGCGCCGGAGGACGCGGAGCAGCAGGCCCGCCGCATGTGCGAGAAGCTGCTGGCCAACCCCGTCATCGAAGACTACCGCTTCGAGATCGCGGAAATCGCGGAATAGCGGGATGCGTTGGGGAGTGGCAGTCTTTCCCGGCTCCTGTGATGACGACGACGTCGTCCACTGTTTGGGCAGGGTGCTCGGACAGGATGTCCGCACCCTGTGGCACAAGGACCCGTTCCCCGGCGGCTGCGACGGCGTGGTCCTGCCGGGCGGCTTTTCCTACGGAGACTACCTGCGGGCCGGGGCCATGGCCCGATTCGCCCCGGTCATGCAGGGCATTGTCGAGTTCGCCGAGGCCGGCGGGCTGGTGCTCGGCATCTGCAACGGCTTTCAGATTCTCTGTGAATCCGGCTTGCTGCACGGGACGTTGACCCGCAACGCCTCCCTGCGCTTCGTGTGCCGGCGGGTGTTCCTGCGGGTGGAGGACAACCGTTCCCCCTTTACCCGTCTGGCGCGCCCCGGCGAATTGCTGGACATGCCCGTAAAGCACGGCGAAGGCCGTTACTACGCCGACGCCGCTACCCTGAAGCAGCTCGATGACAACGGACAGGTGTTGTTGCGCTACGCCGACGCAGCAGGGAAGGTCTGTGAAGAGGCCAATCCCAACGGCTCAGTGGACGGCATCGCCGGCGTCTGCAACCGCGAACGCAACGTGTTCGGCCTGATGCCCCATCCCGAGGACGCCACCGAACCCGTGCTCGGGGGAGTGAGCGGCCTCAAGATCTTCTCGTCCATGGTCGCCGAGATCCGGCGCGGGAGCGCCGCGTGAGCAGCAGCGTCACCACCGGCGGAACCGGCGCCGACGCCACGCCCGTGACCCCCGAGGTGGTCCGCGCCCACGGCCTGACCGACGCCGAGTACGCCGAGATCCGCCGGCTCCTGGGCCGGGCGCCCAACCTGACGGAGCTGGGCGTCTTCTCGGTCATGTGGTCCGAGCACTGCAGCTACAAGAGCTCCCGGAAACACCTGAAGCAGCTTCCCACCGAGGGCGCCCGGGTGATCCACGGCCCGGGCGAGAACGCCGGCGTCATGGACATCGGCGACGGCCTCGCCGTGGTGTTCAAGATCGAGAGCCACAATCACCCTTCCTTCATCGAACCGTACCAGGGCGCCGCCACCGGCGTGGGCGGGATCCTGCGGGACATCTTCACCATGGGCGCGCGCCCCATCGCCAGCCTGAACTCACTCCGGTTCGGTAGCGTCCGGCACCCCAAGACCCCGTACCTGGTAAACGGGGTGGTAGGCGGCATCGGCGGCTACGGCAACTGCATCGGCGTGCCCACCGTGGGCGGAGAGATCACCTTTGACGAGTGCTACGACGCCAACATCCTGGTGAACGCGTTCACGCTGGGGCTGGTGGAGCGGGACCGGATCTTCACCGGCAAGGCCCAGGGCAGCGGCAACCCGGTGATGTACGTGGGTTCCAAAACCGGACGCGACGGTGTCCACGGCGCCACCATGGCGTCGGCGTCCTTCTCCGAGGATTCCGAGCAGCGCCGGCCCACGGTGCAGGTGGGTGACCCCTTCACCGAGAAGCTCCTCCTCGAAGCCTGTCTCGAGCTCATGCAGACCGATGCCATCGTGGGCATTCAGGACATGGGGGCGGCGGGCCTCACGAGCTCCGCGGTGGAGATGGCCGGCCGGGGCGGCTCGGGCGTAGAGCTGGAGCTGGCGAATGTTCCGCTGCGGGAGCAGGGCATGACCCCCTACGAGATTCTGTTGTCCGAATCCCAGGAGCGCATGCTGCTGGTGGCGCATCCGGAGGCGGTGGCCCAGGTCCAGGCCATCTTCCAGCGCTGGGACCTGGACGCGGTGGTGGTGGGAAGGGTCATCGACGAACCGGTGTTCCAAGTGCTGTCGGAAGGGCGCACTGTGGCCTCCATCCCGGTGGCCGCGTTGACCGATGCCGCGCCCGCCTACGACCGGCCCGCGGCGCGGCCGGCGCGTCAGGACGACCTGCAGCGCCTGGACGTCGCGGCGCTGCCGCAACCCGAAAGCATGAACCGGGTTCTGGCACAACTCCTGGAGTCCCCCAATATCGCGTCGAGGGAATGGGTCTACCAGCAGTACGACCACTACGTGCGCAGCAACACGGTGGTGGCGCCCGGCGCCGACGCCGCGGTGGTCCGCATCAAGGGCACCTCCAAGGCTCTGGCGCTGACCGTGGACTGCAACGGCCGGTATTGCCACCTGGATCCCCATACCGGCGGTATGGCGGCCGTGGCCGAGGCGGCCCGGAACCTCGCCTGTGTCGGCGCGACGCCGCTGGGGCTCACGGACTGCCTGAACTTCGGCAACCCCGAACGGGAAGACGTGATGTGGCAGTTCTCCCAGGCGATCCAGGGCATGCGTGAGGCGTGTCTGGCGCTGGAGATCCCGGTGGTGAGCGGCAACGTCAGCTTCTACAACGAGACCGAAGGGGTGTCCATTCATCCCACGCCCACGGTGGCCATGGTGGGCCTTTTGGAGAACGTCGAGCGCATCGCCACGCCGTGGTTCAAGGAAGAGGGCGACCTGGTGGTGCTGTTGGGCTCGAACCGCGACGAGTTGGGCGGCAGCGAGTACCTGAAGGTGGTCCACGAACAGGTGGCCGGGACGCCGCCGGCGGTGGATCTCGCGCTGGAGCGGGGAGTCCAGAGGACCTGCCGCGCGGCCGTGGAGATGGGTCTCCTGTCCTCGGCCCATGACGTGTCCGAGGGGGGCCTCGCCGTGGCCCTGGCCGAGGCGTGCTTCGGCGACCCGGGCATCGGAGCGGTCATCGAGCTGGAACCGGAAGGCCGCCCGGACGCGCTCCTTTTCGGCGAGTCGCACTCGAGAATCGTGGTCTCCCTGGAAGAGCGGGACTACGGCCGGCTAGAGGCACTGGCGTCGGAGGAGAACGTCCCGGTTGCGGTCATCGGCCGCGTGGGCGGACCCCGGCTCATCATCGACGACCTGGTGCGGGCGCGAGTCGAACGGCTCCGGAATCTCTGGTCGACGGCCTTGGAGCGGTGTGTTAAGTGAACGGAGTGTTCCGTAAGGGAATACCGATCAATGGGGTAGACCGTCGGAGGCCCGAAGAGGAATTGTAGGGGCGGGTTTCAAACCCGCCCGTGCCCGGGTCACTGCCTCGCTCGGGCAGGCGAACGAAGCGGAGTTTCCCTAGACAGGACGTCATGTTCGACAAATTCCATGAAGAATGCGCGGTGGTCGGGATTCAGAATCACCCCGAAGCCGCCAACATGGTGTACCTCGGACTCTACGCGCTACAGCATCGCGGCCAGGAGTCCTCCGGCATCGTGTCCTCCGACGGGGAGATCCTCATCTCGCACCGTCAGATGGGGCTGGTGGCGGACGTCTTCAAAGAGGACATCATCAAGAACCTGCACGGCGCCTCGGCCATCGGCCACAACCGCTATTCCACCAGCGGGCAAACCGACATCAAGAACGCGCAGCCGTTCGTGGTGGAATACGCCAACGGACCCATCGCCGTGTCCCACAACGGCAACCTGATCAACGCCAACCAGCTCCGGCAGGACCTGGAGGCGTCCGGTTCCATCTTCCAGTCCACCTCCGACACCGAGGTGATCATCCACCTCATCGCCACGTCACGGGAGCGGACTCTGACGGCCCGGGTCATCGATGCCCTTCATCATGTCAAGGGCTCCTACTCGCTCGTGTTCCTCACCACCGACACGATGATCGCCGCCCGCGACCCCGTGGGTTTCCGGCCGTTGATCCTCGGCCGGTTCCCCCGATCCGACAACGCCGAATCCTACGTGGTGGCGTCGGAAACCTGCGTGCTCGACCTCATCGAAGCCGAGTACGTGCGCGAAGTGGAGCCCGGAGAGGTGCTGGTGTTCAGCCACGGCCGCATGGAGTCCCTCCACCCATTCCCGAAAGCCCCTCCGGCCCGGTGCATCTTCGAGTCCATCTACTTCTCCCGGCCCGACAGCAACGTCTTCGGCCACAGCGTCTACCAGTACCGCAAGGAGCTGGGCCGCCAGCTCGCACGGGAAAGCCACGTCGAAGCGGACCTGGTGACCCCGGTCCCCGACTCGGGCGTGCCCGCCGCCATCGGCTACGCCGAACAGTCCGGCATCCCGCTGGACCTCGCGCTCATCCGTAACCACTATGTCGGCCGCACCTTCATCGAGCCGCAGCAGAACATCCGGAACTTCGGCGTCAAGATCAAGCTCAACGCCATGCGCGAGGTGCTCCAGGGCAAGCGCGTGGTGGTAGTGGACGACTCCATCGTCCGCGGCACCACCAGCCAGAAGATCATCCGCATGCTGCGCGACGCAGGAGCCACCGAAGTCCACGTGCGCATCAGCTCTCCCCCCACCATCAGCCCCTGCTACTACGGCATCGACACCCCCACCCACAAGGAGCTCATCGCCGCCGTCAACTCCGTCGACGGTATCCGCGACTTCATCGGCGCCGACTCCCTCGCCTACCTCAGCCGCGAAGGCCTCTACACCTTCTTCAAAGGCGACGACACCGGCTACTGCGACGCTTGCTTCACAGCCAACTACCCCGTGCTGACCGACGACAATGGGAAGACGCCGCAGTTGCATCTGTTTGAGGCGGTTAGCCGGCGGTAAGGGGCGTTGAGTAAGGACTGGGTTCCTAGTTTAGGGAAGGGACTTGCCATCTCCCTGGGCTGGTCCGTACCAAACGCGGTCCCCGCTACAATACGGTCGGGGAGGACTCCTACGGGCCTTGTCGTCGACACGGCACGACGATCAGATACTGCCACATCGCCTGAAGCAACGCGTCAAAAAAGCGATTCCGCAAAGCTAATTCCTGACGGAAAAGGACAGCCATTTACAGGAGGCCGTAGCAGATGCCGGGACGTCCCCCAAAGGTCGACCACTTACGAGTCAGTTTTGTCCGCGCCATACGATCGGCACGTGGCCTTTACTCGTCGGTTCAGGCCGTCGGCGCGATCAATCCGGCCACCCAGTACCCTACACTTCATACCGAACATGTTCGTCGCGTAGTGGAATTGGCTTTTATGGGTGTGGTTGGATCTTGGGAGGAATTTCTTGAGCAAACCCTCGTTCGGTACATCGCGGGAGCCAAGTGTGATGGCGGCTACCAGCCGTCCCTGAGGCTAGGGAAGGCCAGTAGTATTCAACATGCGTATCATCTAATCACCGCGAATCCTCATTTTGAGCCTACTAGCCGGTTCATCGGATTGAGCCAACCCTCTACGACCATCGACTTGGCGAAGTTGTTCTTGGAGGGTGGCAGACCGTACGCCGTTGCGCTGCAGAAGAAGAACGACCGGTTGGTGGAGGCTGTTCGCTTACGGAACCGTGTAGCGCATTCGTCCACCAAATCGCGCGAGGACTTCAAGCTAACAGCCCGTAGTTTCCTAAATCTTGGAACTCACGGCAAGCTGACCAAGGGGTATCGAGTGGGTGATCTGTTAACGGCTTCAGCTCAACGGCATTTTGGGCAGGTCGCTGCAACTCAACAGAAAACGTATTTCGAAGCATTTATGATGATGTTTGCTGACCTCGCCGAACAAATTGTGCCGAAGTGAGGGTCCCTGTCGCCTTTCCTCCGAAGACCGGACTAGTTCGCCAGTCGCCCATCAGGCGTCACGCAGGTTTTGCGCGAAGAAGAATTCTTTGCTGCCCGTTTGTGAGAGCTTGTTTATCTCCGAAAGTTCGGAAGGGGTAACGACACGATAACCCACACCCGCTGTCAAACTCAACTGCGGATTGACTGGCATAAACAACCTAGAATTACTACTGTCCGGGACGATAAACTGTCGCTCGCGAGTTTTCAAGATGCCCCAGGATGTGGCAGCAAGGGCTCTTCTACAACTGAGCATGTTTGACTGAACGCTTAAGCCGGTTAGATTGCGACCGGAAATAGTCCCATCCGGCCGAATCGCGGTGATGTCGTTCTTTTCCAAGATTTCTTGGTCGTCTTTGGTGTACTTGTGGCTAACGTCTAGAATACCACTCAATTGTTGATCTGCCAAAGGTCGGGTTTTCCAATGGAACCGTATATTCCATAGGCAGTACATATCGGTGACTATCCTACACTCTTGTTGAGATAGAGGACGGACGATGCGCCCCCTTACGATGTCATCAGCTAGTTCCTGATAGGCATCTTCAACCTCTTTCATAAAGCCACGCTCCGCTCGTTGGTCCCAAACGCGGCTGGCGCAGAAGAGAATAGCACTAGGGCGAAGACGAAATGACTCATTGGAAGCGATCAAGTGCGCATGCACGACCCCTTTAGCCTGAAGTTCCAGCGATATTTGTCGTTCATTTTGAGTTAAGTGTCGAGTATACAAGAGGAAAGGGGTGTTTGGGATCGTATATATATTCCCATGTAAATGCTAAATAACAGTTGTTACTCGCTGCATGATATGCTAGGGTAGTTGCCATGTACGTGGAAATCGTCCCCAACCGCAACTCCCCTCCCGCCATCCTGCTGCGCGAAGGCTGGCGCGAAGGCAAGCGCGTCCGCAAGCGCACCATCGCCAACCTCTCCGACTGGCCAAAAGCCAAGATCGACACGCTCCGCCGGCTCCTCAAGGACGAACCCCTGCTCAGCCCCACCGACGCCTTCGACATCATCCGCTCCAAGCCCCACGGCCATGTCGCCGCCGTGCTCGGCACCTTGCGCAAGCTGGGGCTCGACCGCATGCTCTCGGCTCGTCCCTGTCCGGAACGCGAACGAGTCGTGGCGCTGATTGCGGCCCGTGTCCTGGGGCCGGTGTCGAAGCTGGCCACGGCCCGAGCTCTGGCCAAGGCCACCGCGCGGGACTCGCTGGCGGAGACCCTGGGACTGGGGGAGACCTCAGAGGATCAACTGTACGCGGCCATGGACTGGCTGTTGGAGCGGCAGGAGGAGGTGGAGAAGCACCTAGCCCAAAGACACCTTGGAGACGGTGCCCTGGTGCTCTACGACCTCACCTCGGTGTATCTGGAGGGGCGCTGCTGCCCGCTGGCTCGGCACGGCCATTCCCGCGACGGCAAGCGCGGCAAGCTCCAGATCGAGTTCGGGCTGTTGTGCGACCGCGAGGGCCGTCCGGTGGCGGTGGAAGTCTTTGAAGGCAACACCGCCGACCCCAGGACCGTGGGGCCTCAGGTGGACAAGCTGCGGCAGCGTTTCGGACTCTCGAAGGTCGTGCTGGTGGGCGACCGCGGCATGCTCACCGAAGCGCGTATCCGTGAAGAGGTGGCCCCTGCGGGGCTTGACTGGATCAGCGCCCTGCGTTCCTCGGCCATTCGCCAACTGGTGGAATCAGGGGCGGTGCAGATGTCCTTGTTCGATCAGACCGATCTGGTGGAGATCCGCTCCGATGCCTATCCGGGCGAGCGCCTGATGGTGTGTCGCAACCCCTTGCTGGCAACCGAACGGGCGCGCAAGCGCGAAGAGTTGCTGCGCGCCACCGAGCGGCTGCTCGACCCCATCGTGGCCGCCACCGAACGTGAGAAGCGGCCACTCACCGGCCGCGAGCACATCGCCCTGCGGGTAGGCCGGGTCATGGGCAAGTACAAGATGGCCAAACACTTCCACCTCGACATCACCGACCACTCCTTCCGCTACACCCGCAACCCTGACTCCATCGCACGCGAGGCCGCCCTCGACGGCCTCTATATCGTACGCACCAGCCTGCCCCCCAGTGATCTCGATGCCCCAGCCACCGTCACCGCTTACAAAAGCCTGAGCCGGGTCGAGCGCGCCTTCCGTTGCCTCAAAACCGTCGACCTCAAGGTGCGCCCCGTTCATCACCATGCCCCCCACAGGGTCCGCGCCCACGTCTTGTTGTGCATGCTCGCCTACTACGTCGAATGGCACATGCGTCGATGCCTCGCCCCCTTGCTCTTCGACGACCATGACCCCGCTTCTGCCCAACGCTCCTCCAGCGTCGCCCCGGCAACAACCTCTCCCGCCGCTCAAAAAAAGGCTCGCACCAAGCGCACCGACGACGGCTCCCCCGTCCACAGCTTCCGCACCCTGCTCGACGACCTCGCCACCATCGCCAAAAACCGCCTCTCCCCTCGCTTGCCTGCCGCTCAGACCTTCAACCTCATCACCCGTCCCACCCCGCTGCAAGGCAAAGCCTTCGATCTCCTCGGTATCCCCCTCGAACGTTCCCAGTAGCTGCTCCACACTCTCTTCGTTCCCCCCGATGTTTCAATGACTTAGCTCGCCCTCGTTCTCAAACTTCAGTTTAGCGTTCACAAAACGATCGATGGAACGTTTCGGAAAGCAGTGCTGCCGGACGGTGAGTTGATGTGGATTACCCTTCTGAGGCTTTTCGTATTTCATTGCGGCACCCGTAGCGTCTAGCTGGGGCGATATCCAAAAAAGACGGCGGATCTGTCACCGGTATAGGCGGACCAGGGTCAAGGCGCAACCTCCCGAGTCGCGTTGGGTGCGAGGTTGATCTCTGTGCCCTCTTGGTGGAACACGACCCCATGATCGCCCCGCGCCCTCTCTACTGACACGCACCCCTGCGGCACATCTTCCATCGCTTGTCCTCTTAGCCTTCTGGCCTAACGAACTGATTGATGGTTTCGATGGGCCTCCGGGCTTCGTTCGAGGGTAGCTCCCACCCCGTCCCTCCATCCGCGGCATGTCGCCGGCGTTCAACCGCTGGTCGCCGAAGCGGGAGGGCACCCTGCGGTCGTCCGGGCGCCGGGGTTGATGATGCAAGCGCCAGTGCCGCCGGAGGTGGCGGGCGTCGATGCCCTTGGGTGGCGAGGGCGTGTTTGTCGGTGTGCATGGAGAAGCCAACCTCGTCCTGGAGGAAACGGTGCTCGCGGACGAGGCCGCCGGAGTCGGGGCAGGAACTCGGAGCGGTCGACTTTGGTGGGGAACTCGGACTCGGTGATCTCCACGGGGGCGATCTTGCGGTTGCTCAGGTGAAACGAGGTAGCGGATGGGCCGTCCTTGCCGTTTCTTCCGCCCACTCCGTTGGCGAAGAACTCGTACTGGACGTAGCTGTGCTTGCCGTCCCGGGTGCGGCCGCCCAGGGGATTGGGCTGCTGTGAACCATTGGCGTCAACCATAAATCTAGCGCCTAAGCACCCTAGTACGGTTGTTGGGCAGTAGAAGCCCCAAAAGGGCAACGCTGTTGCCACAGCCAAGATGAAAGTTGATTGTGGTATGTCGGGGCGATGTAGCGACTCGGTCGAAGACTACCTGACGGACCCCGAGTTGCTGGTGAACAAGACGCTCAAGGAAGTCGAGGAACTCCTGGGCGCGACACCAGCGAACTGGCGGGTTCAAAGTTTGCGCCGAGGGGGCAGTAGAGGTAAGTGACGGGTGCTGCGAATATACGAGGAACGGAAACGACCGGGACGCACGATTCGATAGCACCCGGGCGGGGGACGTCACGGGCCGGAGCCGTATTGGCGGGTGATGAACGCCAGTGTAAAAATGACCAACTATTCCCGCCGCATCAAGACGTGATAGAGGTTGTCGGGATGTCAAAGACAGCATCGACGGAGGAACAAGTCGCTGTACTGTGGGACGCAGTGCTCAACCTTGCCCTTCCCGCCAGCGAACAGCTTGCGATACTCAAGGCGGCAGGGGATGGCCGAGCGGTTGATGAACTGGCGCTTGATTACAGCGACAATTGCTGGATCATCGCGGGCGTAGAGTCACGGAACGAACTGACGCAAGACGAAATCTCGGCCCTGCGATCTTTGGACCGGCAACTTGACCACATGAGTGGCGAAGCAAATTCGAGGAACTGGACGATCAAAGCTCTGCAATCCTATGATTGCTGGGAAGACGTCCGCAAGCTGGCCGCGGCCGCCTTGGCTATGAGACAGATCGCCAAGGTCAAGAAACCGGCTGCATGACATCACGGTACGCTGCAAAGTTCTTCGATATACCGCGCTTCGTGACCGAAACCCGTGAGAATCGTGAGGTCAATGTCCGCGGTCAGTCGAGGCTCACCCCACCGCTGTAACGCGATGCCGCCGATGAAACAGAACCGCCACCCGCGGACGTGACAGAAAGATTGGACCTCACTTGCCAGGAGGAACAGATCGCGCATCTCGTATTTTGACGAAAATCGCCTGTTGTTCCACGAGCCCGGATGTGGTTCTCGTCTGAGTTGACAGCGCAGCCTCGAAGGCGCCGTTCATGGCCTCGATATGCTCAGCCACCTTGACGTTGCGTAGGTCTTTGCGTCGCAGTTCCTCGAATTTGGCGGAAGCCAGTCGCCATCTTTCGACAAACGCGCGTAGTTCTTTCTTCTGATTGTCAGACATATGCTCTAAGATATTCTACGTCTTCGGTTCGGATTCAACAAACGGTTCCCGGCCAGGACGCCGCTGCGGCGCCGGATTCACACGCACCACCGTTCTGGTTGCCGCGCAAATCTCGAGTTGCGTCGGGATCCACGGTGACTTCACCGCCACCCTCTGCGCGGACCGCGCCCTCTCCGCCGACACGTACTCCTGGCCCACGTCGTCCAGCACGTCTCCTGGACGGCGCTCGAACGCCCCTCCCACACCCCGCCATCCGGCCGCTCTACCGGCAGCACGTCGCCTGCTTTCAGCCGCTGGTCGCCGAAGCGGGAGGGTATGTTGCGCTCGTCTTCGGCGCTCGGGTTGATGACGCAGCCTCCGGTGCCTCCCGCCAAGCCGCGGTCGATGCCTTGGGGCGCGAGGGCGTGCTTGTCGGTGTGTACGGCAAGATGCCTCAGTTGCATCTGTTCGAGGCGGCGCCTCGGTGGTGACATGCGGCATCATGCCGGCGACTACAGAGGTCCCGTTGGCGTCAGCTCTATCGTGTATCTCGGGATGAACGCTTGGTCCGTTGCTCTTGACTCCTCTATCTGATCAACACGATAATTTTGGTGTTCACCTGAGTCGGTGAGGACGGCATACAGAACCAAGTTGCCGTCGGGCGTCCTGCGCAGTGAATATGGTTCGATCCGGCGTATCGTTCCACCATACCTCAGATCGACGCATAGCCTGTTGGTAGCCGCAAATCGAACAATATCGAGAAGGCTGGCCCGCCCCGCCGCAATCACGGGATCTCCGACGGGAGCGCGGATCACCTCTTCGCCCTCCCCGGTGGGGATTTTTGCCGCGACCGCGGGTGTCGCGCCTTGCTCCAGCCATGCGAAAAATTCCGGAAGCGTGGACCAGAATGCTTCGAATGGAGGCAGCATCGGCAACTGGTGTCCGAGCATGGCCTGCCAATCACCTGTCAACTCGTCCCGGAATGGCTGGAGTGCGGCAAAGCTTGGCACCGGTATTCCCTTGAAGTCACATTTCTCTCGGACGACATCGAGAATCGTCGACCAAGCCGGCCGGAACACGTCACTCCGAAAGAGATTGATCACATCGTAAAGATCTCTTGGTCGGGCGCGTTCGCCCAATGCACGGATCTTCTCGCCGAAGACCTCCTCAAACGCATAGCAACGCACGGCCATGCTGCCATCTTGAGGACGGTCGGTGTAGGGATGGGAGAGAAGGCGGTAGTCGGGTGGGTGTACTATCCGCTCACTGGCAGTCAGGTCAAGTTTGACCCTGGGGAGACTACCTCCGGGTTGAAGGGGACCCCGATAGTAGATGCGTCCCTCACAGTTTAGCCCATCTCGCTGGTTTCGATAAACGTCGAAGCGAGCTTGGCTGCTTGGAATCTCGATGCCGATGTGATCGTAGATCCATGCTGCTACCTCGCCGAACGCTTGGCGGAGGAATTGGTCCTCCAGTTGGCTTTCATCCTCGACCGTGAAATCCAGGTCCTCCGAGAAGCGGTATGTCTCGAGGTAGCACTTCTTGAGGCAGGTGCCGCCTTTGAACAACCAGGCGGAGCCAAGCGACGGATGCCGCGATATACCAGCCAGGAGCCATCCAAGAACATAATCCTTCTCGACAATGTCTGGACGGAGGTCGAGTTCACCGGCAAGATCCAGAATTTCGCCCCGGTCAATCACGCGCTAGTGTGTCCTCCCAGATCTTGGGTATCCAGAGACGCCATTTCTTTACAAGCCTGCGACATGGCAAGATTAGGTCCAACTTGGCGTTTCCGGTGGTCAGGCGCGAGCGACAGCTCTCCAGAATCCTTTCATCCACATCCATTCGAGAGAGGAGAAAGCCCAACCGCTTGAAGACCGCGCCGTTGCCGAGGCGGTCGGCGTACTCGAAAATCATCGGCATATCCGCCTGATCTGACGCCAAGTAATGCTTGAGACAGTCGTTGACGTGCCGGATGCCGCCGCCGCTGCCGGGGTCATTCAACATGTCGACGACCGTCCGATGAACATCGGATACGAGAACTTTCACCTTTCCATGCCACACGGGGTGCATCCCGAAAATCTGTTCAGGTTTGACCCTCCTGAGGATGTAGGAAATGCCCTGGATCATTTGCGTGCGTGGCCGAGTTGGCCGCGCCGTGTAGACCATTAGGCTCCGGAACATCTGCTCCGTCAGGTCCCAGTGCTCGGCTGCCGACCAGCCTCCGATGTACCCCGGGTCGAATAGCTCAGGAACCAGAATCCAAGGTTCCGGAAGAACCTGCTTCCCAGATATCGCATCAAGCGGGACCGGGGCATAGAGGCCGCGTCGCAGGTTGCTCAGCCATCCTTGGCGGTGCCAGCGCCAAAGGGTCCTTGCCGCGATCTTCCGCGACACACCCAGTGCCTCCGCGGCATCTTCGGCAGTTACCAGAGCACCTGCGCGCCGCAGGACAGTAGCCAGTTTTTCTCTTCTCGTCCTCTGTTCAATCATCTACTTGGCAGTGATGGTATATTCTTGTGTTAGAAAAACACAATTACAGAGGTTTTGCAACGTTATGATATACCTTCCGGCCGGACGATGACCCAATCTTCCCTTGATCCCAGCCCGAGCCGCGTCACGTGTACTGATTCAAGGCAACCCCGATTGCGAGCGTCCGTGGCGAGTTCCGGACTCAGGCATTCGTCGATGAGGAACTTCACGAAGCGGGTGGGAGATCGTCAAAATGGATCGCAAATGACGAGAGTGGCTGTTGTCTTCGCGACGGGGGCGTATTGCGCCGCCGTCCGCGGCGCGGGTAGGCTTGGGCGTATATCGGTGCAGCGCTGATCTGCGCCTCGGTCAATCTCGGATATGCCGCCTGGAGTGCAGCGACGGTATCCCCGTTCGCGAGCATGGCGGCGATATCGTGGATCGGGATGCGCGTTTCCTTGAAACACGGCGTACCGCCCAGCACGCCGTCGTCAGTCTCGACCATTTGCTTCGCCTGTGCCAACAGGGCGATACGGCGATGTACAGCCTCGGCCATCACCCGCACGTCGACCGAAAGGGGTTCGTCATGCAAGGCCTCGGCCGTCGGCTCGTCGAGGAGACGCCGGATCAGCCGGCGTCTGCCTTCAGGGGTCAGGACCGTCCCCAACTGGTAGGCGAGCTTCAGCCCGATCAAGCCTGCGCCGAGAACGACGCGTGCTCCGTTCCGGCTCTCAACCGCGTCACCCAGCAAACCTGCGTCAATGATACGATGCACCTGCTTCAGGGGTACGCCGGTGACGCACGACGCCTCGTTCGCCGACCATGAGTCCTTGGTGGACCCTGTTGCCATAAATGTTTCCGCCATCGTGGAAGATATCTTACTGCTTCAGGGGATTGGTGGCAAGACTCGATTGTCGAGTGGCGTCCCGTATCCAACGTGACTTCAGAAAGTGGCGGGTTGAAAGACTGCGCCGGGGGGAGCCTCATTCACCGGCGGTCGCCGAAAGGGGTGGAGTCAGGCTGACGGATGCTGTAGCGCGATCCCGCCGATGAAACAAAACCGCCACCCGTGAGCCTGACAGAAGGACGTAACCTCACTCGCCAGGAGGAACAGATCTCGTATCTCGGCGAAGTTCGCCTGTTGTTCCACCAGCCCGGAGATTTTCTCGTCTGAAGTGACAGCGCCGCGACCCGACCGCGATCGTTGCCTGACCTCAGCCTTTCTTTAGACCGAGTACTATCACATAGCCGTGCTTGGCCAACGAAGCGGAGCCTACATTAGAAAGCAGGATTGTAGCTTTGCCACGGCGCTTAACGTCGACGTTTTGAGGCTCGTACATCGGGGCACCGTTGACGAAGGCACCACGTACCCCATATGTTTGGAGGCCTCGTTCATCGTTGTGCAGAATCATCGTAATTTTTGACTTGGGTAGATCTAAAGTCTGATGGAACTTGTCATTCATCCTTTTGTTCAATACCGCGTATTTTTTGCGGTTCAGAGTAATGGCAACAGTCTCCCGTTGGGCCAATACCGCTACGCCGAACAGTGCATCGCTCTTTTCCCATGCCTCCATACTTGGCACCAGAGGGCTTTGAATTTCCGCCACAAGAAACGAGTCCATCTGTTCTTGCTTGCACCCTTGTGGCTTGAAGTCATCCACCAACCCCTTCATGATCTCGACTATCTGTGGTGTGTACTCAGCACATTTGTCTGCCGAGGGGATCTGAATCGCCATCAATGTTGCCGCTGTCAACTTGGCAGTGTCATCGGTGGCGACCGTGCGTAGGTCCGATGAGTAAACTTCAACTGTCACGTCTGTTCTGCATCCAACTAAGAACAGAAAGGCGGTGACCACGGCATAAGTCAACTTCTTCATGACGCACCTCTTTCACGTTCCAACGCAGTGACACGCCGCGAAAGACGAAAAAGTCCGATACCGGATAGGAGGGCTCCGGCTCCGCCGATCATCGCAGCGACTCCGATGTCTCCAAACATCATCCCTCCAAGCGCAAATCCCGCCAACCCGACCACGAGTAGAAGAACGCTGACAATCATAGAAACCTCTCTTTTGGGTTAACGGCCTTCCCAAAGTTTGTTTCGAATCGTGAGGAGAGTCCGATCTTTGGCCTACGCCCGCTCCACGGGGTACGGTTCAATGGTTCTTCACCGATACTGCGGCCAGTGAGTCCCCAGCGATGACGGCGTGTGCGTAGGCATTGCAGGCACGAATGTCCTCCAACTCCAGTCCGGGGCAGTCTTCCAAGATCTCCTCGTGTGACACGCCTTGGGCCAACAGGCTCAGGATGAACTCGACTGAAATCCGCATGTCCCGAATGATCGGCTTTCCGCCGAATACGTCCGGCCGCGCGGTGATCCGCTTGAGCAGTTCGTTTTCAGTCACCGCTCATCCTCCAGTTCGTGTCCCTATGATTTCGGTTCATCAACGACAAGACGCAAATCTCGAGTCGCGTCCGGATCCAGGGTGACCTCGCCGCGGTCTGAACGGACTACGACACCGTAATCGCTCCTTGCCCTCTCCACCGAAACGTACCCCTGTCGCACGTCTTCGATCACGTCTCGCGGACTTCGCTCGAACGCCGCACCCACCCCGCCGCCGCCCGGCCTCTCCACCCGTAGCACGTCGCCGGTTTTCAACCGTTGGTCGCCGAAGCGCGACGGCAGGCTGCGCTCGTCCTCCCCGCCGGGGTTGATGATGCAGTCGCCGGTGCCGCCGGGGTTGCCGCCGTCGATGCCCTGGGGGGCGAGGGCGTGTTTGTCGGTGCGCATGGAGAAGCGGACTTCGTCCTGGAGGATGCGGTATTCGCGGACGAAGCCCAGGCCGCCGCGGTGGCGGCCGGGGCCGCCGGAGTCGCGCAGGAGCTCGAAGCGCTCGACCTGGGTGGGGAACTCAGACTCGATGATCTCCACGGGGGCGATCTTGCCGTTGCTCAGGTGGAAGGAGGTGGCAGAGGCGCCGTCCTTGCCGTTTCTGCCGCCGACGCCGCCGGCGAAGATCTCGTACTGGACGTAGCTGCGCTTGCCGTCCCGGGCGCGGCCGCCCAGGGCGATGGCGCCGCTGCCGGAGCCCTCGGCGATGGTCTTGTCGGGGACGAGCGGGCTCATGGCCTGGAGCACGGCCTCGGCCACTACCAGCGCGGTGGGCATGTAGGCGTTCACCGCGGCCGGGTAGTCGGGGCAGACCACGGTGCCTTGGCGGAATCGCGTCTCTACCACCCGGGCCAAGCCCTGGTTGATGGGCAGGAACGGGTCGATGAGGGCGATGAGGCAGTAGTAGCAGCAGGCCCGGACCAGGGGAGGGCGGATGTTGGCCGGTCCGGTGGTCTGGGGGCTGCATTCGGAGAAGTCGAACAGGATGCGGTCGCCGGTCTTCTCTACCGTGACGCGGATGCGCACGGGCTTGTCGAGGTCGATGCCGTCGTTGTCGACGCAGGCTTCTCCCTGGTATCTGCCGTCGGGCCACGAGGCGATGACCTGCCGCAGCCGGCGCTCGGCGTGTCCCGCCAGCTCCTCGGTGGCGGCTACCACCGTGGCCTTGCCGTACTTGTCCAGCAGCTCGGCTATCCGCCTCTCGCCCAGCCGGTTGGCGCCCACCTGGCCGCGGATGTCGCCCACCACCACCTCCGGCGTGCGGCTGTTGGCATGGATCAACCATTCCAGCTCGCGCACGGGCCGGCCCGCGTCCATGAACTTCACCGCGGGCAGGTGCAGGCCCTCCTCAAAAATCTCCCGGGCAGTGCCCGAGCCGCTGCCGGGGACGGTGCCTCCGATATCGCTCTTGTGGGCCATGCTGGCGCAGAAGCCTACCCATTCGCCCTTGTAGAAGACCGGCGTCAGCACGCCCATGTCCGGGGCGTGGGGGCTGCCGCCGCGGTAGGGGTGATTGACGATGTAGGCGTCGCCCTCGAGGAGTTCGTCGGGGGGAAACCGTTCCAGCAGGCCCTCGGCGCAGGCGGGGAATGCCCCCATGTGGAGCGGCAGCACCACGTGCTGGGCGATGACCTCCGCCTGGGTGTTGAGGATGGCGCAACTGGCGTCGTGGGATTCGCGGATGATGGTGGAGAAGCCGGTGCGGAAGAGGGAGGTCTGCATCTCCTGCACGATGCCGTCGAGGGCGGCGCGGATCACTTGGACGGTGATTGGGTCGGTGGTCTGGGTCATGTCTGGTCGGTTGGCATCGTCTGGAATGGCGTCCTTCGACTTCGCTACGCTACGCTCAGGACGAACGGTGACAAAAACATTCCAACCGTGCATCCTTAGCGTAGCCGAGCGCTAGTGATTCCAACCGTTCGTCCTGAGCGTAGCGAAGCGAAGTCGAAGGACGCCATCTTCCTCACATTCGTGCAGCTTGTCCGCGCTCCCGACGCGCGGTCTCGGTCCGCGCCTCGTCCAGGACGAAGGCTCCGCCCGCCTCTTCCACGGCAACTCCGTACACCTCCAGGGCGTACTCCGGTGACACGTAACCATTCTTCACGTCTCTCACAACGGCTTCGGCGTCGCGTTCCAGGGGCTCGCCGAGGCCGCCGCCTCCGGGGGTCTCCAGGCGGAACACGTCGGCTTGCCGGACGGCGATGTCGGAGCAGCGGGAGGGGATTTCCCGTTCTTCCTGCGAGCCGGGGTTGAGGATGCCCTTGCCGGTGCGGCCGTTGCCGCCGCCTTCCACGCCCTTGGGCGCCACCACGTGCTTGGTGGAGCGGAGCGAGAAGCGACCCTCGGGATTCAGGAACTCGTACTCCCGGACGAAGCCCAGGCCGCCGCGGAACCGGCCGGCGCCGCCGGAGTCCCGCACCAGCTCGAAGCGGCGCAGGCGGGTGGAGAACTCGGACTCGATGATCTCGATGGGGGCGATGCGGGCGTTGGACTGGTTGACGTTGGTGCCGGAGACCCCGTCCTTGCCCGTGCGGGCGCCGGAGCCCCCGCCGAAGATCTCGTACTGGACGTAGCTGCGGCCGGTCTTCTCGTTCCTGCCGCCGATGATGATGGAGCGGCTGGCGCAGCCGTCGGCGATTTTCTTGACCGGGGTGAGCTGGCTCAGGGCCTCGAACAGGGCCTCCACCAAGGCGTGGACCGTGGGGTTGTAGGTGTTCACCGGGGCAGGAAAATGGGGATTGAGAACGCTGCCCTCGGGGCAGTGGACCTCCACCACCCGGGCCAGTCCGTGGTTGGTGGGCAGGGCCGGGTCGGTGAGCGCGGTGAGGCAGTAGCAGCATGCGGCCCGCACCACCGACGGGCGGATGTTGGCTGGGCCGCGGGTCTGATCCGCGCTGCCGGTGAAGTCGAACAGCAGCCGGTCGCCCTTCTTGTCGATGCGCACCCGGATGCGCACCGGCGTGTCGAGGTCGATGCCGTCGCTGTCCAGGAAGCGCTCGCCCTCGGCGCTCATGTCGGGCCAGCCCGCGATCTCCCTGCGGACCCGTTCCTCGGTGAGCTGGAACAGCCGATCGTAGGAAGCGAGGACGGTTTCGCGGCCGTACTTGGCCATCATCTCGCCGAAGCGCCGCTCGCCCAGGCGGGCCGCCCCCACCTGGCCCCGGATGTCGCCCACCACCAGCTCCGGCGTGCGGCTGTTGGCCGCGATGATCTCCTCAATGTCCTTGCTCGTCTTGTAACGGTCGATGTACCTGACCGGCGGGACCTGGAGTCCCTCCTGGTACACCTCCCGCGCCTGGCTCCAGCAGCTCCCGGGAACCGGGCCGCCGATGTCGCTCTTGTGCGCCATGGTGGCCGAGAAGCCCACCCACTCGCCGCCGAAGAAGATCGGCGTCATCACGCACATGTCCGGGGCGTGGGGGCTGCCGCCGAGGTAGGGATGATTGGTGATGAAGGCGTCGCCCTCGTGGATCTCCTCCGGCGGATAGCTCCGCAGCACCCCCTGGGCGCAGGCCGGGAACGCGCCCATGTGGAGCGGCAGCACCACGTGCTGCGCCGCCACGTTGCCTTCGCAGGTGAGGATGGCGCAACTGGCGTCCTGGGACTCGCGGATGATGGTGGAGTAGCCCGTGCGGAAGAGTGAATTCTGCATCTCCTGCACGATGCCGGCCAGCCGCGCCTGGATCACCTGGACGGTGATGGGATCCACGGAGGCGGCTGTCACGCTGTATTGGGGATGTGCCATGGGTCTTCTTTCCGCAGGCCGCTGGCCTGCGTTTGTGTGCAGCGTCTTGAGTCGGTTGCCGTCGTCCAAGATGGCGTCCTTCGACTTCGCTACGCTACGCTCAGGACGAACGGGGAAAGGGTCTCGCAACCGTTTGTCCTGAGCCTGTTGAAGGGCGCGCGAAGTCGACGGGGCGTGGTCCTCCCGTTCGTCCTGAGCGTAGCGTAGCGAAGTCGAAGGACGCCATCTCTACCCCTTCACGGTGATGATCAGGTTCTTGTAGTCGTCCACCCGCGCCTGCTGTTCGGGATGAATGACGGTGGTGGTGTCCATCTGCTCCACCACCGCGGGGCCGGCGAGCTCGTGTCCCGGCTCCAGGCGGTCCCGGTCGTAGATGGGCGTGTCCTGGAAGCCCAGTTCGCGGCCGAAGAAGATCCGGCGCTCGCCGGTGCGGGCATCCGCCGCGCTCGCCCCCGTGGGCGCGAACGGCGACAGCCGGGTCTGCGGCACCCGCCCCTCGGACACCAGCCGCACGCTCACCAGCTCCACGGGCTCGGACTCGGCCTTGTGGCCGTGGGCCTGCTCGTGGACCTCGTGGAAGCGTTGCTGCACCAGTTCCATGTCGTCGGGCTTAAGCGGCGGCATCGGACACGGCACCGTGAGCTCGTAGCCCTGCCCGGCGTAGCGCAGGTCCACGTACGGCGTCAGCACGATGTCTTCCTCCGAGAAGCCCTCTTCGTAGAGTTCCTCCCGTGCCTGCTGCGTGAGCTGATCGAACAAGGCGTTGATGTCGCCGGGCTGGAGCTCCTGCATCGGAGCCAGCTTGGAGCGCATGTGGTCGTGCTTCACGTCCGACATCAGCAAGCCCAGGGCGGAGTTGACCCCGGGCGTCAACGGCACCAGCAGGGTGGGGATGCCGAGGTCCAGCGCCAGCCGGCCGGCGTGCATGGGACCGGCGCCGCCGAAGGCCACCAGGGTGAACTCCCGAATGTCGTAACCGCGCTGGGACGATACCGCCTTGATGGCCTCTTCCATCTTGACGTTGATGATCTTGAGGATGCCGTCCGCGGCCTCGTGGCCGCTCAGCCCCAGGGGCTTGGCGATGCGCTCCTCCACCACCGACTCTGCCTTCTCCTTGTCGAGGGTGAGGCGGCCGCCAAGAAAGTGGTCGGGGTCCAGCACCCCCAGGATGACGTTGGCATCGGTGACGGTGGCGTTCTCGCCGCCGTGGTCGTAGCAGATGGGGCCGGGTTCGGCGCCGGCGCTGTCGGGTCCCACCTGCAGCGCCCCCACCGAATCGATGCGCGCGATGGTGCCGCCGCCCGCGCTCACGGTGTGGATGTCGAGCATGGGCAGGCTGATGGGCCGCTGGCTGATGCGTCCCTGGGTGGTGACCACCGGGCGACCTTCGTGGATCAGCGCCACGTCGCAACTGGTGCCGCCCATGTCGAAGGTGATGATGTTGTCGATGCCGACCTTGCCGCTGACGCCCAGGGAGGAGATGACGCCCCCCGCGGGCCCGGAGAGCACCGTGGCCACCGGTTTGCGGGCCGAGGTCTTGAACGTCGATACGCCGCCGTTGGACTGCATGATGTAGAGCTGGGGCGTGTCGACCCCCATCTCTCTCAGGCGGGTCTCCAGCCGGTTCAGGTAGTCGCTCATCACCGGCGCGATGTACGCGTTGATGACCGTGGTGCTCATGCGATAGAACTCGCGGATCTGCGGCAGCACCTCGCACGACAGCGACAGGCTCGCCTCCGGGAACTCCTCGGCCATGAGCTTCTTCACGGCCAGTTCGTGGTCCAGGTTCAGGAAGGAGAACAGGAAACACACGGCCACGGATTCCACGCCCTTGGCCTTGAGCCGGCGGATGGCTTCCGCCGCCTGCCCGAGGTCCACCGGCGTGAGCGCCCGCCCCTGGAAATCCACGCGTTCGGGGATCTCCTCGGTGGTGTACGGGCTGGCCAGCAGGCGGGGCTTCTCGAAGAAGAGGTCGTAGGTCACCGGCCCGTAGCCCCGGCTCTGCTCCATGACCTCGTAGATGCCGCGGAACCCCTCGGTCACCAGCAGGCCGGTGACCGCCCCCTTCTCCTCCAGCAGGGCGTTGGTGCCCACGGTGGTGCCGTGGGAGAAGAAGCTTACGTCCCCCGCCGGCACTCCCTGGTCGAGCAGCTCCTGGACCCCGTTCAGCACCGCATGGAACGGCTCCTTGGGGGTCGAGGGCACCTTGGTGATGCTGATCTCGCCGCTGTCCTCATTGAAGAAAACGAAATCGGAAAAGGTCCCTCCGGTGTCCACCGCTACTCGATATCGTGCCATCGAAGTTGCGTTAACACGATTCGGTAGTGGGTACAAATCCGCGTCCGGAATGGTGCGGGAAGGGTAGAAAGGGCGCTTGAACGGACGCGGGCGGGTTTGAAACCCGCCCCTACAACGTGTGCGCCCCGCCCGCTTGCAAACTCCGTTCACCGGATATAGGGGCGGGTTTCAAACCCGCCCGTGCCTGACTTGACAGTAGTCGCGGTTTCCCGATAGAGCAGTGCATAATCGTTTCACGGCCGTACCGAACACCCGCGGTCATGCGGGCAGCCGGCGAGGCTGGAGAGGAGCACTCATGATCGAAGGGTTGCAGGGCAAGGTGGTGATCGTCACGGGCGGCGGGCACGGTATCGGCACGGCCTACTGCGAGGGCTTTACCAAGTCCGGGTCCCGTGTGGTGGTAGCGGACATCGACGGGGATGCGGCGGAGAAGGTGGCGGGGGACCTGGCGAAGCTGAGTGAGGCCGGTTCCATGGCGGTGCACGTCGACGTGTCCGACGAAGAGTCCACCAAGCAGATGGTCGCCAAGACCATCGAACGCTTCGGCCGGGTGGACGTGCTCATCAACAACGCGTCGATCTTCGCCACCGTTCCCATGAATCGCGGCCTCATCGAGGAGATCAGCCCCGAGGAATGGGACAAGCTCATGTCCGTGAACTTGAAGGGCGTATTCCTCTGCTGCCGCGCGGTGCTGCCGCAGATGCGCCAGCAGAAGTCCGGCAAGATCGTCAACGTCGCCTCGGGCACGGCGCTTTCCGGCCCTCCCGGACGCATTCACTACGTAGCCTCCAAGGCCGGCGTGATGGGTTTCAGCCGCACCCTGGCGCGGGAGGTCGGCGACGACAACATCCAGGTCAACATCCTCTGTCCGGGATCGACCCTGTCCGAGGTGAATCCCACCGAGGAGGTCCTCAAGATGCGCCAGAGCAATATCACCCAGCGCGCCATCAAGCGGGTCCAGGTGCCGCAGGACCTGGTCGGCGGCGTCCTGTTCATGTCCTCCCCGCTGGCGGACTTCATGACCGGCCAGACCCTGGTGGTGGACGGCGGCCAGAACATGCACTGACGGTCAGCGGCTACAGCCCTGGGTCCGCCGTCGGTGCGAAACCGGCACCGAGCCCCCGAACTCGTCGTTGGCACGAGAATGGGTACGGACGCTCCGAGACGTCATTCCCGCGAAACAGGTTGTGTCGAAACTCCGCTTGGTTACGGGAATGACGCCACCACCCGCATTGTCATTCCCGCGAAAGCGGGAATCCAGGGGTGGGGAGGGGCAAAACAGGCATGATTCCCCACCTCACCCCTGGATTCCCGCTTTCGCGGGAATGACGGATTCGGGGCCTCCTTGCCGTTTTCGTACCAATGATGGATTTGGAATGACGCTGCCTCGTCGTACAGATGACGCGGAGGGGTAGCGAGAATGGCCGGCCACGCCAACCAGACGCATGCCGATACGATTCGCCGGCTCACGGCTCTCCTGGGCCCCGCCTCGGTCCTCACGGATCCGGATGAGATAGACCTGCACGCCTGGGATGCGTTGGGCCAGAGCCGCATCCATCCTTCACACCCCATCGTCCCCGTTGATCCCCTGTGTGTCTGTACCCCCGCCTCCACGGCCGAGGTCCAGGCCGTCGTGGGCCTGGCCGACGAGGCCCGGGTGCCGCTGGTGCCCTATGGCGGCGGTTCCGGGCTCATGGGGGCGGCCGTCTCACTGACCCCGGGCATCGTCGTGGATCTCAGGCGGATGAATGCCGTGCTGGAGGTCGATCCGGGGTCTTTCACGGCCCGAGTCCAGGCCGGGGTGGTGCTGGAGGCCCTCGAATCGGAGTTGCAACGGTCCGGACTCATGCTGGGCCACGATCCCTGGACGGTTCCAGTGGCCACGGTGGGCGGGGCCGTCTCCACCAACAGCCTCGGCTATCGCGGCGGAAAGTATGGCTCCATGGGGAGTCAGGTGCTGGGATTGGAGGCGGTGTTGTCCCGGGGACAAGTGTGCCGCACCCGCGCCGTTGCCAAGAGCTCCACCGGTATCAACCTCAACCACCTGTTCATCGGCGGTGAAGGCTGTTTCGGGATCCTCACGGAGGTGACCCTCCGGGTCTTCCCGGCTCCGGAGGTGAGGTCACTCCACGCCGTCCGGTTCGACTCCTTCGCCCGGGGCTTCGATGCCGTCCGACAGTTCTCTGCCGACGGCTTGAGGCCGATTCTGCTCGACTACGGCGATGAGACGGAGGATCCGGACGGACCGTCGATCCTCTATCTCGGGTTCGAAGGAAAGGCGGAGATCGTCGCCGCGGAGGAAGGCGTGGCCCTGGGAACGTGCCTGGACCGGGGCGGCAAACGGCTGGCCCCGGACAGGGCCCAACGGTTCTGGCGCGAACGTCACACGGCCGCCCGGCGATTCGCCGCCAACCGCCGGGAGCGCCGGAAGCGAAGTGAAACCGGGATGCATCAGGATTGGGTCCACGTCGCCCTGCCGGCATCGCGTGTGCTCGCCTTCAGGCGAGAGGCCATCGACATGACCGCCGCCCGCGGCGTGCGTTTCCGGGAGAGCGGGCTCTGGACCGGCCCGGAGTTCTTCTCACTGCGGCTGGCCAAGGAGGGTGGGGAGCAGGCGCGGGCGGAGCTGGGGGACACCGTCTCGGCGCTGCTGCGGACCGTCCATCGTTTCGGCGGATCGGTGGAGTACTGCCACGGCGTGGGAATCAAGCTGGCTCCGCTCATGGGTCATGAGCACGGTGACAACCTGGAGCTGATGCGCTCCGTGAAACGCGCTCTGGACCCCAATGACATCATGAATCCCGGCAAGCTCGGTCTGTGACGGCGGCGGGCCGCCTGCCCCATGGGGATCGTCCGGCAGCCGCGCGGCCCGAACCGGCTCGGCCTTTGACAATCACATGGAATATCGATAGGATTCGTTCAAATATGACACTCATGGCCTATCGAACACGAACAGACAGCCGCGACCGGAATCGAAAGAACTGCACCAACCGAGGTGCAGTTCTTTTTTTTGGCGCGCGTCCAGCGACAGGAGGGTAACGTGTTGCGGGAGCAGTTGGAAACCTTGGCGGTGCTTCAAGGCATCGATCTGGAAGTGAAGAAGCACAGGACCGCCCAGGCGGAACGCACCGACGAAATCGAAAGGTGTGAGGGCGAGATCGCCGGGTTGGCAGCAGAGGTCAAGTCGCTGAGGGATGCCTGGCAGGAAAGGGATGCGGTTCGGCGGACCAAGGAACAGACGGTGCTGGATGCCAACAGAAAGGCCACCGACAAGCGCATGCGCATGAGCCAGATCAAGAGCATCAAGGAGTTGCAGGCGCTTCAGCGGGAGATCGGAGCGATCAAGGAGTCCAACGCCATCGTGGAGGAGGAGCTGATCGAGGTCATGACCGACATGGAAGAACAAGAGGCGGTATTGAAGCAGAAAGAGGCCGAGTTGACGGACCGCAGGAATGACTGGAACGAGCGAAGGGGCCCCTTGCAGGGCGAGATAGCCGAAATCGAGGCAAAGATCGACAAAACGCGCGAAGCGCGCAATAACACGGCGGCGCGTCTCAACGATGAGCTCATGGGAAAGTACGAGTTGCTTTTTGACCGTCGCGGCGGCACCGCGGTGGTGTCGGTGTCTTCGGCCATGTGCCGTGCCTGTTTCATGAACATTCCACCCCAGCTATGGAACGACGTCCTGCGCAATGAGCGCGTGAACCTCTGTCCGAGCTGTCAACGAATCCTCTTCTACAACCCGCCCGCCCCGGAACAAGGGGGGCAACCGTAATTGCCCCCCTCAGGGGTTGCAACTTCACCGCTCAATCGGGAAACTGAGTCTCGGGGGACAGTGGATCAGACGGTCGCTTCCGCGGTAAACGCGGAGGAGGAAAGTCCGGACTCCACAGGACAGGGTGGCCGTTAACGGCGGCCTCGAGCGATCGAGGGAAAGTGCCACAGAAAACACACCGCCCGGCGGGCTCCGGTTCGCACCGGACCGTCGAGTAAGGTTGAAAAGGTGAGGTAAGAGCTCACCGGTCCGCCAGTGATGGCGTACGCATGGTAAACCCCACCTGGAGCAAGACCAAATAGGAGGGTCGGGTCGTCCGCCTGACACCCTCGGGTAAGGTCGCTGGACCCCGTGAGCAATCACGGGGCAAGATGAATGACCGTCCCGCTTCCTGTTGGGAAGCGCGACAGAATCCGGCTTAACGATCCACTGTCCCCCCCCCCCGCTGTCCCCCATTTTCCCAGCCAACACCTGCCTAGTGTCCTGCCTCACAAATAGCTTCATGAAACTGCTGGTCCTTTTCGCCGTCGGCGGCGTTGCTCCTCCTCGCGTGGTATTGGCCACTAAGGGGCGACCGCCGGTCGCCCCTACAGGTCGTCGCGCCTTGCCGACGCCAAAAATTCCTGCGCAGTTTCATAAACCTATTTGTGAGGCAGGACACTAAATCCCCGTTCACCAGTCTCGGACCGGTGGTTGCGGCCGGACAAGACCGCATTCTTCCCGAAAGCTACCACTTGTAGTCGGCCGGCTTCCTGTCGCCTGACTGCAACTAGATGTAGTAGAAACCGCGAATTATTCAACGTATTCGGCCACCTTTTCGTGGGCCGAAATATGACGTTTTTGTGTTGACAGGGGTGAAACGGTCTGGCTATATTCCCTGCAGGTGGGATAAAGTGGGATTAAATCCCATAGAGCCACAAAGGGTGTCAGGCATGTTTCGAGGCAGATACGAGCATACGGTCGATACCAAAGGGCGCCTGAGCATTCCGGCCAAGTATCGCGAAGTCCTCCTGGGCAAAGGTGACGAACGGCTCATTATCACAAATTTCGTCGTCAGTGCCAAGCGATGCCTGGATGTCTACCCGCTGGACGAGTGGCTGGCGCTGGAGGAAGCCGTCCGCCAGAAGCCCAAGTTCGACGCCCAAATGGTGCGGTTTCAGACCTACTATCTGGGTGGCGCGACGGAATGCGCCGTGGACCCGCACGGACGCATCCTCATCCCGCCCACCCTGCGCAAGTACGCTGATCTCAAGCGTGACGTGATGCTGGCGTCGGCGGGCGAGAAGTTTCGCATCTGGGACAAGGACGCTTGGGACAAGGTGTTCACGGAGGCTGAAGAGCAACTCATGGAAGATCCGGACTCCTTCTCGGAGTTGGGTTTGTGAGTCCGGCGACCGATGCCGGAAGAAAGGAGCGACCCATGATCGGACTCGACAGGAAGGCCATACAGGATATTGCCGTCATTGACGTCAACGGTGATATCGACCTCCGGGAAATGGTGCGGATCAAGGACATGATCGGAGGTCTGATCGAGAAGGAACGTCTGAAGGTCGTTCTGAATCTCAAGGCGGTCGATCACATCAACTACTTGAGCATCGGGGTGCTGCTCGACCGTTTGAGATTGTTGCGCGAAATGAATGGCGACCTGAAGCTCTCGGGCATGGACCCCCATCTGAAGGACATCTTCCGGGTCGTGGGCATGGACGGGGTCTTCGAGTTCTACGCTTCCTTGGACGATGCCATCGAGAGTTTCGACGACGATTGGGATGGGGCGGCCACCTGCCACTGAGCAGCCGGTCCCATGGACTACGAACACCAGCCCGTGATGCTTCGCGAGGTTCTCGAGATCCTCGCGCCCAAGCCGGCGCGAAGGTATCTGGACGGGACCGTGGGGGGAGGCGGACACGCGCGGGAGATATTGCGTCAGTCGTGCCCGGACGGAGAGCTCCTGGGCCTGGATTGCGACGACCAGGCCATCGGCGCCGCCGGGCAGGCATTGGCCCGCTTCGGCGAGCGGGTGACTCTGCGCCGGACGGGATTCACCCGGGCGCGGGAAGTTCTGGACGAAGCGGGCTGGCCGGGTGTGGACGGCATGCTCCTGGATCTGGGCCTGTCTTCCCATCAGCTCGACACTCCGGAACGCGGCTTCGGTTTCCGCAGCGACGCCAGACTGGACATGCGCATGGACCGCCACGGTTCGGTGGACGCCCATGAGCTGGTGAACAGCCTGCCCGTCAGGGAGCTGGAAAAAATCATCCGGGATTTCGGCGAGGAGCCGCGGGCGCGGCGGATCGCATGGGCCATTGACGCCCGGCGTCGCCAGGGAGCCATCGACTCGACGTGGCAACTGGCGGAGACGGTGGCCTGGGCCATGGCCGGCTCGACGCGCCGGCCCCGGAAGGCCCGCAGGCCGGCGGCCCATCCGGCTACCCGGACGTTTCAGGCGGTGCGCATCGCGGTGAACCGTGAACTGGAAAATCTCGAGAGCTTTCTCGAGTCGGCCTACGAGTTGCTGTGCGCCAAGGGACGCCTCGTGATCATTTCGTTTCACTCGCTGGAGGACCGGCTGGTCAAGCGCGCGTTTCACAAGTGGGGCCTCGATTGCGTGTGTCCGCCGCGTCTGCCCGCGTGTGTTTGCGGTTGGGCCCGAAAGGCAACGGCCCTCACCCGCAAACCGCAGGTTCCCGGCATTGATGAGATCCGGGCCAACCCCAGGGCGCGCTCGGCCAAGCTGAGGGCGGTTGAAAGGCTATAGCCCGAGGGTGAGGCCGCGACCGAGGGTGAGACCCGACCGAGGGTGAGACCCGAGGTTGTGGGGGCGGGTTTCAAACCCGCCCGTGTCGAAATGGCCCTGTGAGTCAGGGCATGGCCCATGAGGAGGGACTATGTGGCGCTCTCCGCAAGAACCGACGAATGGAGCAGGCGTCCTCGACAAGCAGCGGGTGGCCGATGCCGAGCCCGCGGCAGGGCGCCGAAGCGCGCTGTTCCCGGTCGTGGTGAGTTGCCTCCTGGTGGCGTTGGCCCTGTTGCTTGTGTGGCAGCGTTTGCGGGTCGTGGAGTTGGGTTACGTACTCTCCACCGCCGCCAAGCTGGAGCGGCGGTTGGAACAGACGAATCGCGAGTTGAAACTGGAGTTGGCGAGTCTGACCGCGCCCGAGCGCCTGGAGACCATGGCACGGCGACGGCTCGGACTGAGGGACCCCGAAACCGGACAGGTGGTGGTGCTTCCGTGACGAAAAAAGAGGCACAAGAGGCACGGGACCTCTCCGCAAGATCGCGGCTGCGGCTGACGGGCGGTGTGCTGTTGCTCCTGCTGCTGGCGGTGGCGGCCCGGGCCATCCATCTCCAGGCCTTCGACGGCGAGAGGTTGGCGCGACTGGGTGAGAGACAGCACATCCAGGAGAGGATCGTCGTACCCAAACGCGGCACCATCCTGAGCCGCAATGGGGACTCGTTGGCCATCAGTATCGAGTCCCAGTCCGTGTACGTGAGGCCCCGGCGGCTGAAGCCGTCCGCGAAGATCGTGCCGTCGGTCGCCCGTGCCCTGAACCTGAAGCCCGCGGAAGTACGCCGCAAGATCACGTCCGACCAGCCTTTCGTGTGGCTCAAGCGCCAGGTGACGCCGCGTGAGGTCCAACGTGTTCGGGCCCTGAAGATCGAGGGGATCGGATTGTCCCACGAGCCGAAACGCTACTACCCGCAGGGTCATCTTGCCGGACAGGCGCTGGGTCTGGTGGGACAGGACGCGCAAGGACTGGAAGGAGTCGAGCGGAGCTACGACCGGCACATACGCGGCAAGACCCGCTCTTCGCCGGTGGGACGGGACGCGTTGGGACGCCGTTTCGTGGTGACCGGTCTGGAGGACCTCAAGATTCGGCCCGGGGCAGACGTGCACTTGACCCTCGACACGACGCTGCAGCACCTGGCCGAAAAGCACCTGGAGGCGACGGTTAAACGGTTTCGCGCCAAGGGCGGCACCGTGGTGATGGCGGACCCCTTCACCGGTGCGGTTCTGGCGCTGGCCAGCTACCCGTTTTTTGATCCCAACCAGTTTCGCAGCCAGGACCGGGACCGGTGGCGCATCCGCGCCATTACCGACACCTACGAACCGGGCTCCGTCTTCAAGGCGGTGCTGGCCGCGGCCGCGCTGGAGGACGGCGTGGTGGGACGGGAAGACCTGATTTTCTGTGAGTTCGGCCGCTATCGGTACGGCGGCCGTACCATTCACGATTTCAAGGAATACGGCTGGCTGTCCTTCGCGAAAGTGCTTCAGCTTTCCAGCAACATCGGCGTGACCAAGGTGGCCGACAAGCTCGGAAAGGAGCGGTATCAGCATTACATACGGAGGTTCGGCCTCGGCGAGAAGACCGGCATCGATCTTCCCGGTGAGGTGGTGGGCACGGTGCGGCCACCCAACCGGTGGCGTGCCATCGACCTTGCCGCGGCCTCTTTCGGGCAGTCCATCTCGGTCACGCCCATACAGATGGTCATGGCATTCTCCGCCATCGCCAACGGCGGCCTGCTCATGCGGCCGCACTTGGTGGCCCGAGTGGTGGACGAAGACGGCAAGATCCTCTTCCAGCACAGGCCGGAGCGGGTGCGGCGAGTGGTCTCCCGGGCCACGGCCCGGGCCGTGGCGGGTATCCTGAAGGGCGTGGTGGCGGAGGGCGGCACCGGCAGGCGGGCCGCCCTGGCAGGGTTCGAAGCGGCGGGAAAGACCGGCACCTCCCAGAAGGCGGACACGGTCAAGGGCGGCTACTCCAAGACCAAGCGGGTCGCCTCGTTCGTCGGCTTCGTGCCCGCGGACGAGCCTCGTTTCGTGCTCCTGACCCTGGTGGACGAGCCCACGGTCAACGTGTACGGCGGCGTGGTCGCGGCGCCCCTGTTCCGCCGGATCGCGGCTCCCGCGCTGCACGCTCTTGGAGTGACTCCGAATCCGCGGCTCCTGCCGGAGGTTCCGCCGGCAAGGGATGGCGGCGTCATCCGGGTGTCCCGGAAGGCCCCCGGTCGCCGCAAGTCGGCGCGCAACGGCGGCCGCCCGAGCCTCATCGGCCTGAGCATGCGGGAGGCGGTGGACAAGGCCAAGCGGCTCAAGTTCTCCGTGGTCCTCCGCGGCCACGGCTACGTGGTGGACCAGCGGGTCGAGAACGGCAGCGGCCGCCTGGTGTTGACGTTGAAGGATTGATGTCGATGCTGCTTCGGGAGCTGTTGCCCATGCCCGGCATCCGGGACCAAAAAGGAATCGAAAGGGGATTCGAGGACCGCCCGGTCCAGGGTCTCGCGTGTGATTCCCGCAGGGTCCGGGACGGGTACGTGTTTTTCGCGCTTGCGGGACAGCTCGCGGACGGTCACGACTACGTCGACGAGGCAGTGAAGCGGGGAGCGGCGGCCGTGGTGGTGGAACGATCCGTTCCGGTTCCGCCGGAAGCCGCCTGTGTCCGGGTGCCGGATACCCGGCGGGCCATGGCTCACGCGGCAGCCGTCTTCTTTGGGCGTCCGAGCCGCGGGCTCGTGCTGGTGGGTGTCACCGGCACCAACGGCAAGACCACGGTCACGTATCTGCTCGACGCCATTTTCTCGGCGGCCGGCGACTCGTGCGGTGTCATCGGCACCATCAGTCAGCGCTACGGCGGGTGGCAGCGGCCTTCGCCGCTGACGACGCCCGAGTCCATCGACATCGAGGAACTCCTCTCCGACATGGTGCGCGCGGACGTGAGGTTCGTGGCCATGGAAGTCTCCTCCCACGCCCTGGACCTGCGCCGGGCGGAGGGGCTCGATTTCGACGGCGCGGTGTTCACCAACCTTTCGCGGGATCACCTGGACTATCACCGCGACATGGACACGTACTTTCTCAGCAAGGCGCGGCTGTTCACGGAATGCCTGCCCGCCGGCGTGAAGGAAAAACCGTTCGCGGTCATCAACGCCGATGACCCGCGGGGTCTCGATCTGATCCGTTTGGCGGAAGACGCCGGGCTGGTGACCCTCACCTACGGAAGGTCGCCGCAATGGGATATCCATCCGGTCCGTTTCGAGAGTGATATCGACGGGTTGAGGGGGATCCTGGCGTGCGGGCCGCGGCGGATCGAATTCGAATCAGCGCTCATGGGTGAGCTCAATCTCGAGAACATCCTCGCCGCCGCGGGAACGGCCTGGGCCCTGGGGCTCGGTTCGGACGTCATCGCGGCCGGGCTGTCCCGGCTCGAGCGGGTGCCGGGACGGCTGGAACGAATTCCCAACGGTCTGGGGATCACCCTGGTGGTGGACTACGCGCATACGCCGGATGCCCTGGACAAGGTCATCCGCGCCCTGCGCCTGTTGACCAACGCGAAGTTGATCACGGTGTTCGGTTGCGGCGGCGACCGGGACCACGGGAAACGTCCCGTCATGGGAGAGATCGCGGCGTCGAAAAGCGATTGCGTCGTGCTGACATCCGACAACCCGCGCGGCGAGGACCCGCTGGCGATCATTCGTGAAATCGAGGAGGGCGTCCGAGGCCGCGGCATGAGACGGCTTCGGGAAGGGGACGGCGCCGGGTTGGAGGCCGGATACCGGGTCGAGCCGGACCGGCGTTCCGCCATTCGCCTCGGCCTGTCCATGGCGGCTCCGGGGGACGTCTTGCTGGTGGCGGGCAAGGGCCATGAAGACTACCAGATCGTCGGAGACCGGCGGCTCCAGTTTGACGACCGGCAGGTGTTGCGGGAAGAGGTGCACGGCGTCGGCGGCTGACACAGGCCACGAGTGTACGCACCATGGATTGGACCATCGAAGAGTTGGCGCGAGCCGCCAAGGGAACCATCGTTCAGCGCGGTGCGGTGAGCCGGTTTGGCTACATCAGCACGGATTCGCGGCAGGTGGACAAGGACGGCGTGTTCGTGGCGCTCCGCGGCGAAGTGCGGGATGGGCACGTGTTCGTCCCTGAAGTGGTGCGCCGCGGGGGCGGTTGCCTGGTTGTGCAGCGAAGCGTCGCCGGCCCGAAGCGGGTGTCGGTGATTCGGGTGCGCGATACCCTCAAGGCCCTGGGCGACATCGCCCACTTCCATCGCCAGAAGCTGGCGCCGCGGGTCCTGGCCATAACCGGGTCGAATGGAAAGACCACCACCAAAGAGATGCTTTTCTCCATTCTGCAACGCGCGCGCCTGGAAGACCGTCCGTTGCGCGGCAAGGTGCTCAAGACCGAAGGCAACTACAACAACCTGGTGGGTCTGCCGTTGACGCTGTTGCGGCTTCGGGGCAAGGAGCGCGCGGCGGTGGTGGAACTGGGTACCAATCGTCCGGGAGAGATCAGCCGGCTTACGGCCATCGCGAATCCGGATCTCGCCCTCATCACCTCGGTGGCGTCGGCGCATCTTTCCGGACTGGGTACCCTCGCAGGGGTGGCCCGGGAGAAGGGGGCGATCTTCCGGGGGCTCGATCCGAGGGGCACCGCGGTGGTGAACCTGGACGACGGCCGGGTCGTGCGCCAGAGCCGGAGCTTCCAGGGACGGGTGGTGACGTACGGCACCGGCGGTTTGGTCCGCGGCGAGGACCCGGAGATGCTGTCCGGCGGCCGGTTGCGGTTCAATCTGCGAGTGGGCCGGTTGCGGGAGCCGGTACGGTTGCGCCTGTGCGGCATGCACAACGTCCGGAATGCGGTAGGGGCCGCGGCCATGGCCCACGCGTTCGGAGCCGACGTGGGGGCCATTCGCACGGGCCTCGAAGCGGTGCGGCCGGTGGCCATGCGCATGCAGGTGGAGCGCTGGGCCGGCATCGGCGTCATCAACGACGCCTACAACGCCAATCCGGCGTCCATGGAAGCGGCTTTGGCGACGTTGAAGGCGATTCCGGGGCGCGGGCGGCGGGTCGCCGTGCTGGGCGACATGCTGGAGATGGGCTCCGGCGAGACCGACTGCCACCGTCAGCTCGGGGAGACCGCCGCCGGGAGCGGCCTGGACGCCCTCTACCTGCTGGGCCGCTTTGCCCGGGATACCGGGCAGGGGGCGCTGGGGGCAGGCATGGATCGGGCCGTCGTACGGGTGGTCCGGACCCACGGGAAGCTGGCGTCGGAGTTGCGCGCCGTGCTGCGGAAGGGCGACTGGGTCCTGATCAAGGGTTCGCGGGGCTCGGCCATGGAAAAGGTTCTCGCAGCCATGAAGAACGAGGGGGCGTAACGCGGTGTTGTATCTTCTGCTTTTTCCACTGCATTCGACCTTTCCGGTCTTCAACGTGTTCCGTTACATCACGTTCCGCGCGGCCTTGGCGGCGCTGGTGACGTTGCTGCTTTCGTTCATCATCGGCCCTTATCTCATCCGTGCGCTCAAGCAGTGGCAGATCGGGCAGCCCATTCGAGAGGACGGTCCGGACCGTCATGCCTCCAAGGCGGGCACCCCGACCATGGGGGGCACCCTGATCGTGCTGTCCCTGGTGTTGTCCACGGTGCTGGTGGGGGACGTCACCAACGTGTACGTGCTGGTGGCCCTCGCGGTCACCGTGGGATTCGCCGCCATCGGCTTTGTCGATGACCTTCTCAAGGTACGCCGCAAGAGTAGCCGCGGACTGGGCATGTGGAGCAAGCTCCTGCCGCAGATTGCCGTGGCCGGGGTGGCGGCGGTGGTGCTGCTGCTGCAACCCGATTTCAGCAGCACCGTGGCCGTTCCCTTTTTCAAGAACGTGCAGCCGGACTTCGGCATCTGGTACGTCCCCTTCGCGGTGTTGGTGGTGGTGGGCGCCTCCAACGCCGTAAATCTGACCGACGGCCTGGACGGTTTGGCCATCGGGCCGGTGATGACCGCGGCGGCCACCTACGCGCTCATCGTGTATCTCGTGGGGCACGTGAAGTTCGCCGAATACCTGCAGATCCCCCACGTGTCCCGGGTCGGGGAGATGTCGGTGTTCTGCGCGGCCGTGGCGGCGGCGGGCCTGGGTTTTCTCTGGTTCAATGCCTACCCCGCCCAGATCTTCATGGGTGACGTCGGCAGTCTGGGGCTGGGGGCGGCGCTGGGGATCGTCGCGGTCATCAGCAAGAACGAGATCCTGTTGGTGGTGGTGGGGGGCGTCTTCGTGGTGGAGGCCGTGTCGGTGATCGTCCAGGTCGCGTCCTTCAAGTTGCGCGGCAAACGGGTTTTTCGCATGGCGCCGATCCACCATCACTACGAGCTCAAGGGTTGGGCGGAACCGCAGATCATCGTGCGGTTCTGGATCGTGTCGATCATTTGCGCGCTGTTCGCGTTGAGCACGCTGAAACTGCGCTGAGGAATCTTGGAGTGAGTCCGACAGGCGCGATGACTTGTAGGGGCGGGTTTCAAACCCGCCCGCGCCCGCATCCGCAGGGAGAAGGACCAGGCGGGAAACCGGTGATGGAACTCGAGGGCAGAAAAATCCTGGTGCTGGGGCTGGCCCGTACCGGTTTGGCGGTGGCCCGGTTTCTCGCGCAGCGGGGCGCGCGGGTGGTGGGCGCCGACGCGCGTGAGGATGACGGGATGCGGCAGGCCAGGAGCGAGCTGTCGCGGTTGTCCGCCGCCTGCCATCTCGGACCGGAGGAAACCGCCTGGCTCGACGGCGTGGATGCGGTGGTTCCCAGCCCCGGAGTGCCAAGGGACAATAAGCTGCTGGTGGAAGCCGCCCGTCGAGGCATCGAGGTGTTGAGCGAGATCGAGTTGGCGGCTCGGCTCGGCCGCACTCCCATGGTGGCCATCACCGGCACCAACGGCAAGACCACCACCACGCGGCTCGTGGCCGGCATCCTCGAGGCTGCCGGGCTGCGCGTCTTCGCCGGCGGCAACATCGGCAAGCCGCTCATCGAGCACGTGGACGGTACCTGGGATTGGGGCGTCGTGGAAGTGAGCAGTTTTCAACTCGAATGGGTCCGGGATTTCCGCCCCCGGGTCGCCCTGTGCCTCAATCTCAGCGAGGACCATCTCGACCGCTATGACGGGCTGGCGAGTTATGGCGCGGCCAAGGCCAGGATCTTCGCGGCCCAACACCCGGACGACGTCGCCGTACTCAACCGCGACGACCCGTGGGTGTGGGGTTTGCGCGAGGAACTGGGCGCCCGGGTGGTCTCCTTCGGCTGGTCGGAGGTGGAGGAGGGGGCTTTCGTCACGGAGGACGCCGTGGTCTGGCGTGGCAACGGCGACGAAGAGCGATTCCCGTTGCGTGACGTCAGGCTGGCCGGGGTCCACAACGTCGAGAACGTCATGGCGGCGGTGTGCGCGGCCAAGGCCGTGGGCGTCGAAGGACGCCACATCCGGACTTTCGCCAAGCGGTTTCCGGGCATCGAGCACCGGCTGGAGTTCGTACGGGAGCTCGACGGGGTGCGCTACTTCAACGACTCCAAGGGCACCAACGTCGGCGCCGTTCAGAAGTCGCTGGCCAGTTTCGACGGCCCCATCGTGCTGATTGCCGGCGGGGTCCACAAGGGCGGCAGCTACCGGGGGCTGGAGCCGTTGGTCCGGGACCGGGTGCGCCGGCTGATCCTGTTGGGAGCATCCGCCGGCATCATGAAAGACGCTCTGGGAACGTTGGCCGACACCGTGGTGGTGAAGGATCTCCCGGAGGCGGTTCGCCAGGCGCGGGCCGCTGCCCGCGGCGGAGACGTGGTGCTCTTGTCGCCGGCGTGCTCGAGTTTCGACATGTTCGAGAACTACTCGGAACGGGGACGCGTGTTCAAGGAGCTGGTGCAAGCCCTATGAGCGGGATTCGCAACATGGACCGCTGGATGCTCATGAGCCTGGTGGTGCTGCTCACCATCGGCATCACCATGGTGCTGAACACCAGCTACCTCTTTTCCCAGGAACGCTTCGGCGACGGCACCTACCTCTTCCGCAAGCAGTTGGCGGCCACCGGCCTCGGCCTGGCGGGACTCTCCATCGCCTTGTTGCTGCCGCCGGCGGCCTATCGCCGCCTGGCCGGTCCGTCGCTCATCGTCGCCCTGATTGCCCTGGTGCTGGTGCTGGTCCCGGACATCGGCGTGGTCCGCGGCGGCGCCCATCGTTGGCTGGGCGCGCCTCCGTTCGTGTTCCAGCCCTCGGAGCTGGCCAAGGTAACCTTCGTGCTGTACCTGGCCTACAGCCTTTCCAGGAGAGCCGACCGGCTGGACCGTTTCCTGCCCGGGACTCTGCCGCCGCTGCTGGTGGCCGGGTTGTTCGTGGCGCTGCTGCTGGCGGAGCCGGATTTCGGCGCGGCGTTCATTCTCGCCATCATCACCATGGCCATGCTGTTCGTCGCCGGGAGCCAAGTCAAGCATCTGGCCTACGTGGCGCTGGCGGCGCTTCCGGCGGGGGCCATCGTCATCATGTCCGCCGACTACCGGGTCAGACGAATATTGGCCTTTCTGGATCCCTGGAGTGATTCCGCCGACAGCGGTTTTCAGATCATCCAATCCTACATCGCCTTCGGCTCCGGCCAGTTGTGGGGCCGGGGTTTGGGGCAGAGCCGGCAAAAGCTCTTCTACCTCCCGGAAGCGCACACGGACTTCATTTACTCGGTGATCGGCGAAGAGTTGGGCCTGTGGGGCGCGCTGCTGGTGGTAGGGCTGTTCGGCGTTCTGCTGTTTCGCGGCATGCGGCTGGCGCTGAGGAGCGAAGACGCCTTCACCCGGTTGATGGTGTTCGGCCTCACCATGCTCCTGGGCCTTCAGGCGCTGGTCCACATGAGCGTGGTCATGGGCCTGGTGCCCACCAAGGGGCTGGTGCTGCCGTTCGTCAGCTACGGCGGCTCGGCCCTGGTGGTTCACATGACGGTGGCGGGGATTCTCCTGAGCGTTTCCTGGCGGAGGGCCCAGCCATGCGACTGATCGTCGCCGGCGGCGGCACCGGCGGACATCTCTTTCCCGGCCTTGCCGTGGCCCGGGAATTTCGCCGGCGGAACGGAGACGTCCGCATTCTTTTCGTGGGCAGCCGGTGGGGCATCGAGAGCCGGGTCATCCCCGAGACGGAGTTCCCCCTGGAGCTGTTGCCCATCCGTGGCCTCAAGGGGCGGGGTCTCAAGGGACTGCTGGAGGGCCTCTACGGGATACCCATGAGCCTGTGGCAATCGAGCGCCATCATCCGCCGCTTCGATCCTCAATGCATCATCGGCCTCGGGGGCTACGCCTCGGGTCCGCTGCTGCTGGCGGGGGCGTTACAGCGCATCCGCTGCGCCATCCTGGAGCAGAACCTCCGCCCCGGACTCACCAACCGTGTCCTGGGACGGCTCGTGGACCGGATCTTCACGAGTTTCCGCGAGAGCGTCGAGTATTTTCCCCGGGCCAAGGTGGTGCTGACCGGCACCCCGGTACGTTGGCGCAAGCTCCCCGAGGTGGACCGGGAGGACCGGTTCCATCTGCTCGTCTTCGGCGGCAGCGCGGGCGCCCACCGCATCAACGAGGCGGTCTTGGGCGCGTTGGCGCACCTGGGCGATGCCGCGGCCGGGTTCCGGGTCACCCACCAGACAGGGCGCGCGGATGAGGAGCTGGTGAGAAAGGGCTACGAGTCGCTCCCGTGCGAGGCGGAGGTGCTGCCATTCATCGACCGGATGGACGGCGCCTATGCGGCGGCCGACCTGGTGATCTGCCGCGCCGGCGCCTCGACCCTGTCGGAGCTTGCCGTCTTCGGCAAGCCCTCGGTGCTGATCCCGTATCCATACGCGGCCCACGATCATCAACGGCTCAACGCGCTGGCCATCGAGGAAACCGGCGCCGCCGAAGTGATCGTGGAGCGCGAGCTGACAGCTCCGGGGTTGGCGAACACCATCCGCGCGCTCCATGGCGACGCCGCGCGACGGGAGGCCATGGGCCGGGCCGCGGCGCGCCTCGCCCGTGGGGATGCGGCCGAGCGAATCGTGGACGAGTGCCATGCCCTCGTCCCGGGGTGGCGATGATGGTGCCGACGTCCTTCGAAAGACGCCACCGCGTGCATTTCGTCGGCATCGGCGGCGTCGGGATGTGCGGTATCGCGGAGGTCTTGTTGAACCTGGGCTACGAAATAAGCGGCTCCGATCTTCAGGAAAGCGACGCCACGCGGCGGCTGCGCTCCCTTGGGGCGGAAGTCTGCATCGGTCATGATGCGGCAAACCTGGCCGACGCCCTTTCGGTGGTGGTGATCTCCACCGCGGTGAAGTTCTCCAACCCGGAGGTCATGGCGGCCAAGGAGCGAAAGATCCCGGTGATCCCGCGGGCCGAGATGCTCGCCGAGCTCATGCGCATGAAGTACGGCATCGCGGTGGCGGGAAGCCACGGGAAGACCACCACCACGTCGATGATCGGCCACGTCCTGACCGCGGCGCGGATGGACCCGACCCTGGTCATCGGCGGCCGGGTGCGCTCCCTGGCCGGCAACGCGCAGATGGGCCGGGGCGACATCCTGGTGGCCGAGGCCGACGAGAGCGACGGCACCTTCCTGCTGCTGTCGCCGGCGGTGGCGGTGGTGACCAATATCGACCGTGAGCACATCGAGTACTACGGCACCACGGACGGGCTGGCCGACGCGTTCCTGGAGTTCATCAACAAGGTGCCTTTCTACGGAGTTGCGGTGCTTTGCCTCGACCATCCGGCGGTCCGCGGGCTGATACCCCGGGTGAAGAAGCGAGTGGTCACCTACGGCCTGTCGGGGGACGCGGACTTCAGCGCCGAGGGCGTTCGAACCCGGCAGATGGAGTCGACGTTCTCCGTCCTGCACCAACGCCGGGTGCTGGGGCCGGTGACGTTGCCGATGCCGGGCCGGCACAGCGTCGCCAACGCCCTGGCGGCCATTGCCGTGGCCGCGGAGATGGGCATCGACTTTGCCGCCGCGGCCGCGGCCCTGGGCGCCTTCACCGGCATCCACCGCCGGTCGGAGATCAAGGGAGAGGTGGCCGGGGTTCTGGTCATGGACGATTACGGACACCATCCCACGGAGATCGAGACCACCCTGCAGGCCATCGCCGAAGGCTGGGGGCGTCCCCTGACGGTGGTGTTTCAGCCGCACCGTTACAGTCGCACCAAGGATCTGTTCGAGGACTTCGTTTCCGCGTTCGACCGGGCTCACCGGTTGATCCTCACGGACGTCTACGGCGCGGGGGAAGACCCGATTCCGGGAACGAGCGGCGAGGAGCTGTGCCGGGCCATCAGGCGCCGGGGTCACATGGACGTGGAGTTCGTGGCTGCAAAGGAGGACGTGGCCGGCGGGTTGCTGCCGCGGCTCTCGGACGGAGACATGGTTCTCACCCTCGGGGCCGGGGACATTTACAAGGTTGGGGAGGCGCTGCTTGAGTCCTTGCGGGAACAGAGGCAATGACGCCGTTGACCACGGAGTTGAGCCGCATCGCCGGGGTTGCGGTGAAGGTGCGCGAGCCGTTGGCCCGCTACACCTCCTTCAAGGTCGGCGGCCCCGCGGACTATTTCGTCGAGGCGCAAACGAGCCCCGGCTTGACCGCATGCCTGAAGCTCATGGCCTGCGGCGGCGTGCCGGTCTTGTTGCTGGGCAACGGCAGCAACCTGCTGGTGAGCGATCAGGGCGTGCGCGGCGCCGTGTTGCGGTTGCGGGGCGAGTTTCGCAGGGTGCACTGGCACCGCGCCGGGGCCGACGTGGGCGCGGCCCATGCGGTGAGCCGGTTGGTGCGGGAGGCCGTGCGCCGGGGGTTGGGCGGTCTGGAGTTCGGGGAGGGGATCCCCGGCAGCGTGGGCGGTTCGCTGGTGATGAACGCCGGGGCCTATGGATCGGAAATGGAGCGGGTCGTGACCAGGGTTGACGCCATGACCGCCGCCGGCGAGCCGCTGGCATTCGGACGCGAGGAGCTGCGGTTCTCCTACCGTGACGCCCGGCTGCCCCACGGCGCCATCGTCACCCGTGTCGGGATGGCCCTCACGCCGGAGACGCCGGAGGCGGTGGATGCACGCATGCGGGCCATCATGGCGCGGCGGAGAGAGAGCCAACCGTCCGGCCACCCGAACTTCGGATCGGTCTTTCGCAATCCGCCCGGGGATCACGCCGGAAGGCTGATCGAGGCGTCGGGGCTCAAGGGCCTGCGCGTGGGCGGCGCCGAGGTCTCCCGGCGGCACGCCAACTTCATCGTCAATCGCGGCGGCGCCCGGGCCCAGGACGTTCGGCGACTGATCGAGCAGGTATGCAGCGAGGTGGAGAGCCGGTTCTCGGTGACCTTGCAAACCGAGGTCCGTTTCGCCGGGGAGTGGCCGCGGTGAGCATGCAAACGGGTACTCATCGGACCCGGCGGGTGGGGGTCCTGTACGGCGGCCCTTCCGCGGAAAGGGAGGTGTCGCTGGTGTCGGGCAAGGAGGTCGCCGACGCCTTGCGGCAGCGGGGCTACAAGGGTGTGTCCCTGGTCGACGTGGGGCCGGATCTGCCCGCCCAACTCCGGAAGCGGCGGATCGAGGTGGTCTTCAACGCGCTTCACGGCAAGATCGGCGAGGACGGTTGCGTGCAGGGGCTGCTGGAGGTCATGGGCATCCCCTATACCGGTTCGGGCGTCACCGCCTCGGCGCTGTGCATGGACAAGGTGTTGGCCAAACAGGTACTGGCGCGAAACCGCATCGCCACGCCGCCCTATGAAGTGGTGGCCGAGGAGCGGTGGCAGACCTCCAGGCTGCCGTTGCCGGTGGTCGTCAAGCCGCCGGTCGAAGGGTCCAGCATCGGCGTCACCATCGTGCGGCGGCGCCGGGACATGGCTCGCGCGGTTTCGGAGGCTTGCCGGTTCGACCGGGACGCGCTGGTGGAGCAATACGTGGCCGGGAAGGAAATCACCGTGGGGATCCTGAACGGCGAGGCGCTGGGAGTCACCGAGATCAGGCCGGTGAAGGGCTTCTACGACTTCAAGACCAAGTACACCTCGGGCATGGCTTCCCACATCTTTCCGGCGCCCTTGCCGGGTGCGCTCTATCGCAAGGCCATGCGGCTGGCCGCCCGGGCCTGTGCGGTGCTGGGGTGCGAAGGGGCGCCGCGGGTGGACTTCCGGATCTCCCGGGAACAGCGGTTGTACGTGCTTGAGGTCAACACGCTGCCGGGGATGACCCCCCTGAGTCTGTTGCCGGAGATCGCCGCGGGGGTCGGCATCGGCTTCGGGGACCTGGTCGAGCGGATTCTCGACCGGGCGGCGCTGAAGAACGGAGCGGCCGGTCCGAAAAGCGCGTCGTCGAGGGAGGCGGGCAATGGTTAATCCGTCGGGCCGATTTGGGAAGGCCGGCGGCCGTCGAGGGGCCATGTGGGCGGCGGGCGTCGCGCTGTGCGGGCTGATGCTGCTCGGGTGGCTGTACGACGGATACTCCGTCGAGATCTACCGGCAGGTGCGGCGGGGGTTGGAAAACGCGGCGGGCGGGGTTCAGGCGGCGGTCCGAAAGACCTCGGAGTTCGTTCTGACGCATCCCTATTTCGCCATCCGCGAGGTCAAGGTGCTGGGGGCCGAGAAGGTCAAGGGGGCGGACATCGTGGTGATGTCGGGGCTGGGGCCGCACACCCGAATCTGGAACATCGATCCCGCCGAGGTCGAGGAACGGGTGCGGCGGCATCCGTGGGTCAAGGCGGTGCTGATACGCCGGGAACTGCCGGCGCGCCTGGTGATCACCGTCGAGGAATGGCGCCCCGGTGCCATCGTCGCCCTGGACAAGCTGTACTACGTGGCCGACAACGGCGTGATCTTCAAGGCTCTCGACGAAGAGGACTCGGTCGACTTTCCGTTCATCACCGGACTGCGGGCCGCGGAGCTTCCTCCGCGGGAACCCGGGACGCGGGAAAAGCTGTCCCAGGCAGTGGCCTTCGGACAGACGGTGGAGCGGGCCGCGCTGAGCCTGTCCGAGATCCGTTTTCAACCCGGCGGCGGCATCGTGCTCTATCCGGTCTCCTATTCGGTGCCGTTCCATGTCGGTTGGGGCGACTGGGACGAGAAGCTGAGCCGGCTGCAGTGGTTCCTGCGGGAGTTCCAGGGAAAGGGGGCCCGATTCAAGGCCGTCGACTTGAGCTTCCGGGGGCAGGTGGTAGCGCGCCCCCGGAAAAGGGTGTGACTCGATGGACATGACCAATGGAAGAGGCGGGAAGACCCATGGCTAAGAAGACCAATGTCGTTGTCGGGCTCGATATCGGAACCCACAAGATCTGCGCCGTGGTGGGAGAGCAGACGGACCAGGGACCGGAAGTGGTGGGCGTTGGCATCTACCCGTCGCGGGGCTTGAGGAAGGGCGTGGTGATCAATGTCGAGGCCACCATGGAGGGCATCAGGAAGGCGGTGGAGGAGGCCGAGATCATGGCCGGGTGCGAGATCAACACGGTCTTTGCCGGAATTGCCGGGGGACACATCCGGGGGTTCAACAGCCATGGTGTCGTGGCCGTCAAGAACAAGGAAGTGACCGACGCCGATGTGGACCGGGTCATCGACGCGGCCAAGGCAGTGGCCATCCCCATGGACAGGGAAGTGCTCCACGTGTTGCCGCAGGAATTCGCCATCGACGGCCAGGGCGGCATCCAGGAGCCCCGGGGCATGGCCGGGGTCCGGCTGGAGGCCAGCGTGCACATCGTCACGGGGGCGGTGGCCGCGGCGCAGAACGTCATCAAGTGTTGCAATCGAACCGGTCTCACCGTGGCGGATTTCGTGCTCGAGCCGCTGGCGTCCGCCGACGCGACCTTGACCCGGGAAGAGAAGGAACTGGGCGTGGCGCTGGTGGACATGGGCGGCGGCACCACCGACATCGCGTTGTTCCATGGCGGCTCGGTCAAGCACACGGGGGTGCTGAGCGTGGGAGGAAACCACGTCACCGGCGACATCGCCGCCGGCTTGCATGCCCCGATGGCGGCCGCGGAGCAGTTGAAGCAGCGTTACGGATGCGTGGGAACCGACCTGATCAACCGCGACGATATGCTGGAGGTGCCCAGCGTGGGAGGACGGAGCCCGCGCTCGGTGTCACGTCAGATCCTGTGCGAAATCATCGAGCCTCGCCTGGAGGAAGTCTTTCATCTGGTGCGGCGGGAGATCGGCAAGTCCGGCTATGAGGACGACCTGGTGTCGGGCATCGTGATGACAGGCGGCTCCACGCTCCTGCCGGGAATCATCGAGATGGCGGAAAGGATCTTCAACGTGCCGGTGCGCCAGGGCGTGCCGGCCAACGTCACGGGTCTGGTGGACGTGGTCTCCAGTCCGGTCTACGCCACCGGCACCGGGCTTCTTCTGTACGGCCTCGGGCAACAGGACCGGAATCTGTTTCGGATCCGGGACAGCGACCCGCTGTTCTATAAGGTCCGGGGCCGGATGACGGAGTGGTTCAAAGAGTTCTTCTAGCGGGGAAAAGGTGGAAGCGGGCGGGCGGCCGGGGGTTCGGTCACTCGCTTCCGATGAACTGAACACGATTGTGCAACTGGAAAAAAGGAGGAAGTGTCATGTTCGAGATGGTGGAACCAATTGATTCAGGAGCGCGGATCAAGGCTATCGGCATCGGCGGCGGCGGCAGCAATGCGATCAACACCATGGTCGAGGTGGGACTCAAGGGTGTGGATTTCATCGTGGCCAACACCGACAGCCAGGCGCTGGACGCGAGCAAAGCCGACATCAAGGTCCAGATCGGGGACTCCCTGACCAAGGGACTCGGGGCCGGCGCAAATCCGGAAGTGGGCCGCCGCGCGGCGCTGGAGGACAAGGAGCGCATCCGTGAATACCTCACGGGCGCGGACATGATCTTCATCACCGCGGGGATGGGCGGAGGCACGGGTACCGGGGGCGCGCCGGTCATTGCCAGCGTGGCGCGGGAAGTGGGTGCGCTCACGGTAGGCGTGGTGACCAAGCCCTTCATCTTCGAAGGGAAGCGCCGCATGCAACAGGCGGAAGAAGGGATCCGGGAGCTCAAGGACAAGGTGGATACCCTCGTGGTCATCCCGAACCAACGGCTTCTCAGCATCGCCGGCAAGTCCACGACGTTGCTGGAGACCTTCAAGGTGGCCGACGGTGTGGTGACCCATGCCGTCCGGGGAATCGCGGACCTGATCGTCACACCCGGGCTCATCAACCTCGACTTCGCGGACATTCGCACGGTCATGAAGGAGATGGGATTCGCGCTCATGGGGGCGGCCTCCGCTACGGGCGAGAACCGGGCGATCGAGGCGGCCCAGCAGGCCATCTCCAGCCCGTTGTTGGAGGACGTATCCATCAACGGCGCCCGCGGCGTCCTCATCAACGTCACCGGCGGTCCGGACATGAGCCTGTTCGAGGTCAACGAGGCGGCGACCCTGATTCAGGGCGAAGCCCACGACGATGCGACCATCATCTTCGGCGCGGTGATCGACGAGAGTCTCGAAGACGAGCTGCGGATCACGGTCATTGCCACGGGGTTCGGCAACAGCGAACTCCGGGCGCCGGAACCGATCCCGCAGGAACAGCGGCACGCGCCAACGCAGAAGCAGGGGTCGCTGGGGCTGGGTCTCAGGGACACCAAGGGCAGGAAGGTCGTTCACCTCGGTACGCTGGAGGATGACGGGTTCGGCGAGCCTAGCTGGCAGCGCGGGGACTCAGGGAAAGATTCAGGCACATCGCAAGTCACCTACGACCTCAAGGAGGAGGAGGTGACCGAGGACGACTTCGATATTCCGACGTTCTTGCGCAAGCGGATGGACTAGTCGTCCGGCAGTCTTGTCGTTGCCGGGTTTGCATCGGCGTTGCCGGGTTTGACACCCGTCCCCGCACCGTTCCTCCGGCGCTGCAAGAGGAGCGGAAGGGCTCCCCAGATCCCGAGGATCAGGCCGGCCAGGGCCCAGCCGGTCTGATGGCGCCCGCCGTGCCGGGCAATGATGAGGCAAAGAATGCCGTTGCACAGGTGAATGGCGGCCAAGGTTGCCAGCAACGCGTGCGGCTCGATGTCCGGCTTGATGAAATAGACGCCTGAAGCGTATGCGAGCAGTTCGGTAAGGTCCGCCATTCGTCGACACTTGACGGTGGTTCTTGGCGTACTATATTTGAGCGTAGCCGAAAGATAAACCGACATGACCGTGAGAACCATTGAATGGCGGGCTGGCGAGGTGATCCTCATCGACCAGCGGCGACTCCCCCGCAAAGAGGTCTACCGGGTCTGCCGCAACTACCGGCAGGTTGCCCAGGCCATCCGCACCATGGTGGTTCGCGGCGCCCCCGCCATCGGCGTCGCCGCGGCCATGGGCGTTGCCCTGGGCGCGCGCCGCATCAGGCATCCGAAGTCGGTCGGGTCGGTCATGGAGCGGGTTTTCCGCACGCTGGAAGATACCCGGCCCACGGCCGTGAACCTTCATTGGGCGCTGGCGCGCATGCGGCGGACCTACGAGGAGAACAAGGACGGCGGCCTGGAGTTGCTGAAGCAGCGACTCGAGGACGAGGCCATCGAGATTTACGAGGATGACATCGCCGCGAATCGCAGGCTCGGCGGCCTGGGCGCCGGGCTGCTCAAGGGCTCGCGGCGCATTCTGACCCATTGCAATGCCGGCGCTCTGGCCACCGCCGGTTACGGAACCGCCCTGGGGGTGCTGCGGGCGATGAAGGAATCGGGCGCGGCCATCGACGAAGTGTTCGTGGACGAGACCCGGCCCTTCCTTCAGGGCTCCCGGCTGACGGCATGGGAATTGCTCAAGGAGGAGATCCCGGTAACTCTCATCACCGACAGCATGATGGGCTACGTGATGCAAAGCAGGCAGGTCGATGCCGTTGTCGTGGGAGCTGACCGGGTGGCCGCCAACGGGGACGTGGCCAACAAGATCGGAACCTACACGGTGGCGGTACTGGCCCAGAGGCACGGCGTGCCCTTTTACGTGGCGTGCCCCACCTCCACGGTGGACCTCGGGTGTCCATCCGGAGCCGATATTCCGATCGAGCAACGAAGCCAGGATGAGGTGACCCACATCGCGGGAAGCCGCATCGCGCCGGACGGGGTCCATACGCTGAATCCGGCTTTCGACGTGACCGACCATTCATTGGTCTCGGCCATCATCACGGAGAAGGCGGTGGTTACGCCGCCCTATAAAAAGAATCTGCGGGCTGTGTGTTCTTCGACTTCGCTGCGCTACACTTGAAACGAACGCATGGGAAAACGTGATCCCCGTTCGTCCTGAGCCCTTCGACAAGCTCAGGACAGGCCCTTCGACAAGCTCAGGACAGGCCCTTCGACAAGCTCAGGACAGGCGGAGCGAAGTCGAAGGACCCCATTTGAAATGAGCGGTAGCCAATGTCCGTAATTGAGAGACAAGACGAGCTGGAAGCCTTCTTTCACGACGCCGGCAAGCCTCGTGAGCAGTGGCGCGTGGGCACGGAGTACGAGAAGGTGGGGATCGAGCGCGACACCGCCAAGGCGCTGTCGTATTCCGGGCCGCGCGGCGTCCGGGTCATCCTCGAAGGTCTGGTGAGCGACTACGGTTGGGAGCCGCAAGAGGAAGGCGGTTTCGTCATCGGCTTGATGCGCGGCAACCACGCCATCACCCTGGAACCGGGCGGCCAGATCGAGTTGAGCGGCGAGCCGTGCGACGACATTCACTGCAGCAACGCCGAGTTCTCACAGCACATCCGCGAGCTCATCGACGTGGCCGGCCGGTTCGATGTGGTTTTCCTCGGCCTGGGAATCCAGCCCTTCAGCCGCGTCGACGAGATCGAGTGGCTGCCCAAGCGGCGCTACCGCATCATGGGGCCCTACATGGCCAAGGTGGGAACCCTGGGCCAACGCATGATGAAGCAGACCGCCACCGTGCAGGCCAACATCGATTTCGGCGACGAGGCGGACGCCATGGCCAAGCTGCGAACCGGCATGGGTCTGGCGCCGGTCATCGGCGCGGCCTTCGCCAACTCGCCCATTTCGGATGGAAAGCCCAACGGCTTCAAGAGCTACCGGGGCCACATTTGGACCCACACGGATCCGGACCGGTGCGGGCTGCTGGAATTCTGTTTTTTCCCCGACGCCGGCTTCCACCACTACGTGGAGTACGCTCTCGACGTGCCGATGTACCTCATCGCCCGGGACGGGCACTACGTGGACATGACCGGGATTCCGTTCCGCCGGTTTCTGGAGCAGGGCTACCAGGGCCACTACGCGACCATGGAGGACTGGCAGCTCCATCTCACCACGCTGTTCCCCGAGGTGCGGCTCAAGCACTACATGGAGTTCCGCCCCGCCGACAGCCAGGCGCCGGAGCTGATGCCGGCCTTGCCCGCGCTCATCAAGGGCATCTTCTACGACGCCGACTGCCTCCAGGCCGCATGGGACCTGGTCAAGGGATGGTCTTTCGACGAGCGCATGACCGCCTATCACGGCTCTCACCGGGACGGCCTGGCCGCACGATTTCGGCGCTATTCCCTGGGTGATTTGGCAAAGGAGATGGTCGATATCGCCTGGGAAGGCCTGACGCGGCAACGAAGTTTGAACCGGCGCGGCGAGGACGAGACCATTCACCTGAAGCCGCTGCGCGACCTGCTCCACCAAGGGCTGTGCCCCGCCGACGTCATTCTCTCCAAGTGGCGCGGCGAGTTCCGCCAGGACCTCCGAGCGCTCATCGAGGACAGCTCCTACAAGCTGCGGTGAACGCGGCCGTTGCGCCCCTTCCATCCTGGATTCCACCTTCCGCGTGAACGACGGCTTCGGGGCCTCACTACCATTTCCTACCCATGACGGTTGCGGAGCATCACTGCCTGTATCGCAACCGAAATGCTGGACTTTCGGTGAGCTTCGCGCTAGTATGCCCCCGTCTTTCCGAAACGCTCCGGAGCGGCCAGGCTGAGCCGGCCGACTCGACAAGCGGAGAAACGGAAGGATGTGAACTGCCGCTTGGATCCGGGGGGGCCGGACCGAGACGGATGAGACATTCTGGATTCTATCGTCTCCAACGGTAGCGGGATGGCCTTCCGGCTTGGTTCGGAAGGCTTTTTTTGTGGAGGTTTTGTTTCGAGGAGGGTTACCGATGGGACGGAAAATGACGGTGCCGGAAGTCTGCAGCATGAAGGAAAAGGGCGAGAAGGTCGTCTGCCTCACGGCCTATGACTATTGTCTCGCCCGCATTCTGGACGAATCCGGTATCGATATCCTTCTGGTTGGCGACTCACTGGGGTCGGTGGTGCAGGGACACGACAACACGCTGCCCGTCACGGTTGACGATGTCATCTACCACACCAAGGCGGTGGTACGCGGACGCCGGCGTGCCCTGGTGGTGTCGGACATGCCCTTCATGACGTTCCAGTTGGGAGTGGACGAAGCCAAGCGCAACGCCGGCAGGCTGGTCCAGGAAGGGGGCGCCGAGTCCGTCAAGCTGGAAGGCGGCGTGACCCAGGCCGCCACCATCGAGGGGCTGGTGAAGATGGGCGTGCCGGTCATGGGCCACGTGGGCCTCACCCCCCAGTCGGTGCATCAGTTCGGCGGCTACCGGATTCAGGGGCGCGGCGAGGCTGACGCCCGGGCCATCCTCGACGACGCCATGGCGGTGGAGCAAGCGGGCGCCTTCGCGGTGGTGCTGGAAGGCATTCCCGTGCAGCTTGCCCGGGAGATCACCCAGCGCGTGTCCATTCCCACCATCGGCATCGGCGCCGGCATGCACTGCGACGGACAGATTCTGGTGGTCCACGACATGCTGGGACTGTTCGACGACTTCACGCCGAAGTTCGTCAAGCGCTATGCCAATCTGAAGGAGACCATCGGCGGCGCGGTCCGGAGCTACATGGAAGAGGTGCGGACAGAGGCCTTCCCGGCGGAGGAGCACACGTTCCATTGAGAAGGTGACCGTTCAAACGCTTGGCACCGACGGGGAGGGGCGCTTGTAACCGTCCCTCCTGAGCCCTTCGACAAGCTCAGGACAGGCGTAGCGAAGCGAAGTCGAAGGACGCTCGCGACGAGCCTTTCCCCATGGCAGGGTTACCCAACATTTCCGACATCCGGGAGATGCAGGCGTGGAGCGACCATGCCCGCCGCGAGGGAAAGCGCATCGTCATGGTGCCTACCATGGGCTTCCTGCACGAAGGCCATCTGAGCCTGGTGCGCCAGGGGCGGAAGAAGGGCGACTGCCTGGTAGTATCCATCTTTGCCAATCCGACGCAGTTCGCGCCCACCGAGGACTTCGACAGCTATCCGCGGGACCTGGAGCGCGACGTCAGGTTGCTGGTGGAGGAGCGGGTGGACCTCCTCTTCAACCCCACGGTGGAGGACATGTACCCGCGGGGGTATCAGACCTACGTGGATGTGGAGCAGGTCAGTCGGCCGCTCTGCGGCGCGCACCGGCCGGGGCATTTCCGCGGTGTGGCCACGGTGGTGCTGAAGCTGTTCAACATCGTGCGCCCGCACGTGGCCATGTTCGGATTGAAGGACTACCAGCAGGTCCAGGTCATCCGGCGGATGATGGAGGACGTGAACCTGGATGTGGAGATCGTAGGGTGTCCCACCGTGCGGGAGCCCGATGGCTTGGCCATGAGCTCGCGCAACCGCTACCTGGGGCCGGCCGAGCGCGAGGCGGCGCTGTGTCTTCAAAGCGCCCTGGGCAAGGCCGAAGCGCTGGTTCGCGGCGGTGAGACCGAGGCCCGAAAGATCCGTGAGGCCGTGGTGGCGGAGATCTCCCGCCAACCCCTGGTCCGCCTGGAGTACGCGGATCTGTGCGACCCCAAGGCGTTGCACGCGGTGGAAGAGGTCAAGAGTCCGACGCTGCTGGCCCTCTGCGCATGGGTCGGCAAGGCCCGCTTGATCGACAACCGGATCCTGGCAAGGAAAGAAGTGTAAGCGGCCCTACCCCTCCGCTGAATGCACAGGCCGCGGAAACCGACGAATCGAAGACCGTGTCATGGCTTCTACCAGGGAAACAAATCAGAAAAACATCGCCGTAAACCGGCGGGCCCGCCGGGAGTACTTCATCGACGAGTCCTTCGAGGCCGGCATGGTGCTGCTCGGCAGCGAGGTCAAATCGCTCCGGGACGGACGCGCGAATCTGGCGGACAGCTACGCCCGGGTCGACAAGGGCCAACTGTTTCTCGTCAACACCCACATCAGCCCGTACCCGGCGGCCAACATCTTCAATCACGAGCCCACCCGGCCGCGAAAGCTGCTGCTGCACAAGCGCGAAATATTGAGGCTCATGGGAAAGGTGAAGGAGCGCGGCTTGACCTTGATCCCATTAAAGCTATACTTTAAGGATGGACGCGCCAAGGTGGAGTTGGGTTTGGCCCGAGGAAAGAAGCTCTACGACAAGCGCGCCACGGTCAAGGAAAAGATGGTCCGGCGGGAGATGGAACGCTCCATGAAGAGCCGCAGAAGTTGACCGCCGGGAACGTCTTATTATTGGGGGCGATATGGGTTCGACGGGGGTGGGAAGTCAAAGTGGCATGCCGGGGTCCTGTTGCCCCGTTAAAAAAGCAGGACTGCTGTAACTGCAGACAATAACGAATACGCCCTGGCTGCTTAGACAGCCAGCGTCTTGCCGTCCTTCTCCCGCGGGGTCGGACAAGGCGTCATTCAGCGGGATGGACCGATTCCCCTGCCGGAGGGGATGAGGTCGAGATTCAAACCGGCTGGCCGAGCAAGCCCCTGTCGTCGGGGGCTTTCGAGGCGAGACTTAAACGACGACTAAGCATGTAGTCACTTCTGGCGGAAAGCCTTCGGACGGGGGTTCGATTCCCCCCGCCTCCACCAATTCACCCTTCCGTTTAGTTCCAGCACCTACCGCAACCGCCGCCGGTTGATGGACTCGTGGACTGGCTGCCTATCAGCGACACCGGCTAGACTGCTGCGCATTGGCTAGCAGTAAAGAGTTCGCGCGGCGCTTGCCCAGGATGGCGGTTCGCGGTATCCGGTAGAGATTCGAAACAATGCGTCGGTGATGATACACTGAAAGGTCTAAGAGGAAGAGGGTAACTCGGAGCCACAAATGGAGTTTTACGTCATAGTCTGCGAAGAGGAGCGGAGCCCAGCGCTCACGGACATCATCGAAAAGGAATGGCCTGGAATTCGTCATTTTTTTTCTTCAACCGGTACATTGCTTCCGTTGTACAACATGAGCCAATCCTCACTCGCGATTTGGCTGACAAGTTAGGCTTCAACAAGGACGGACGAGTTCGCGGGGTTGTCATCGAGATCTCGGCCTGGAATGGCTTTGCAAGCAACGATTTCGTAGAGTGGGTTCGCAAGGCGGGGGAACCGTAAATGTCAGCCGCGGGAGGTCAGTTTGGGGAATCAGGAGCGCAGTTTCCCAGCAATGGGGGTGCCAACAGCCGCCATCAAAATATCGGGGGACGCGTAGCCAAACTGGAAGCGGAGATAAACCACCTCGCCACCAAGGAAGACATCCAGAAGTTGAAAGTCTGGTGGCTGGGGGGGATTATTGCCGGGATGGGATTGGCTGCCGCCATTGCGTTGGGCGTTCTGAAAATCTTCTTGCCGGGTTCGAGTTAGGGGTCGACCGGCAACGCTCGGCCAGCGCCTCAACCTCCATCCGAAGGAACGGCCGGTCCAGGTAGTCATTACATCCCCTCGTAGTGGTAGTCGTTCAGTTCCAGCCTCTCGGGCCACCGTCGCTGCAACGCGCAGCGCAGGACCTTGGCATCAAAGCCCAGGTACTCGCAGACCTCATTGAACGGCAGTCGCGCCGGCCGACCGTCAACCCATTCCTTATCCCCGCGTCGCAGGGCATCCCAGAACAGTGTTATAAGCAAGGTGCGCTCCGGGGTTCGGGGTTCCCGGTCGTCCGGCAGGGCGTATGCCGTCACGTCAACCCCGCCAGCCGGCGTGCTTCGCCAGCTTCAACGCCGGCGTCCCGCAATGTCTTGAACGCCGCCGCCCTTCTGCCCCTTGTTAGTTTGGGTTCCCGGCGCGTCGTAATGCCCTTACAACGCGCCGGGTAGCAAGATTGCCGGACGGGGAAAGGAACCCGCCAGGGCGAAGTTCCACAGAACGACCGCCGTAATGGCAACCTTGCCGTCCGCCGCCCCGGTGTATTCGTCGCGGATGATCATTTCGAAACCACTCCAGACGGCCGCAACCGCGCTTCCCGGCCCCATGGTCCGCCACATCAGCAGTTCGCCGATATTGGCCCGTGTCCCGGCGTCCGGGGCCAGCGGCATATGGGTACTGGCCCGGAAACCGCCGCTTCTGCGCAGCAGGTAGTCCGCCGCCGACACGTCCGAACCCGCCGCAATCAGCGCCCCGGCATGGGCGTAAACGTCCGTACCGGCAAGCACTCGGACTTCCGCAAGGTTCCGCGAGTAACGGCCGTCCACCGCTTGAACGCCCGAACCGATGTAATCGGCGTAAGTTGCCAGGGCAGCCGGGACAGCAGGTTCCGCCAAGCCCGCAAGGATGCCCGTTGGGTTCGGCGCCGCACCGTCGCCGTTCACAACCCGCGAATCCATTGCCTCACCAATTGCCCCGGCCAGGTCGCGCCGCAACGCTTCTTCCAGCATACCGATTCGGGCGAGGTCCTCGACGCTCAGCACGTATCGCGCGGTCAGTCGCCGCGGTTCCAGACTCGTAATGGCAACGGTTGCCTCTTCGGCATGGTGCGTTGCGCCCTTCGCCACCATGGCACCGGCAGCCCCGGCCGAAATGACAGGGTGCGCAGAGACGCCCCGTTCCACGGACTGCAACTCGGCACCCAAGTAGGCGGTTGCCGTATAGGCGAAGACCCGCCCCAGAATGCTTTGCTGAACGGCCCCGGCGTTGCCCGCGACGTTGGTTATTACGTCCTGCCGTTCCTCGGTCCGCCGCTCGGGCAGCAGCAACGCTTCCCAGGGCACCAGTCCCGGCCGCGCGTTCGTGCCGAATACCGCGCTGCGCAGTTCCGCTTCCGCCCCGTCCAACGCCACCTGCTTTTGCGCTTCATGGACGTATGCGGACAGCCGGACCCGCTCACACAGCCCGCGATATTCGGCGGTCTCGCCGTCGCCGGTCCGCTGTTCGCCGCGCGTGTTGGCGTCCGATTCCTCGGCTGCGATTGCCGCTTGCATACGGGGTTCCAGTTCCCGAAGTTCCGTCATCAGCCCGGTCTGCTCGGCATCCATTGCGTCCTGCGCTTCCCGTTGCTTGTACCTGTCGGCCGCCGCCAGCATGACGGACTCGCCGTTCAGTTCTTCAGCAATCCATGCGAGAAATTCGGCTACGGGGGTTACTCTGCCGGGCCAGGTCCTAAGCTCGCCCCTTGCGGACATCCTCACGTAGCGGTCGCCGACCGCGTCGGCTTCGCCCCTATCCGCCAGTGACGGCGTGTCGCCATACCCTGCCCACGTGTCAAGCCTCGATGTCTCGGGCCAGTACGCCGCCGCCGCGCACCTACTGACGGAACCGCCGATATCGTACCCGAGATAACAGGCACCGCGCCGTTCGGGCTTGTCCTTGTTGGCGCATACGTTCCAGCGGTCCAGCGGCACTACGGCATCAACGCCGACGCTGCCCGGTTGGTTCAGGTCGAACGCCCTGAAGTTGGTCTGTTCTGACGGCAGCGCCGCCGCCCTCCTGCTCACGTCGCGCATGTAGGACAGCGACTTGATGCCCACGGCAATGCCGGGATTCGCCGCGTGCCATGCCGTTTCATCATCCAGGGCGCAACCCCGCGGGGCCTCGTAGACGTGCACCACCACGGACGGGTCCTTGCGTCGCTTCACCAGTTGGGCCGTCAACGGAGAGTCGCCCAGCACGCTGATTGCCAGCAGCCGCCCGTCCTTCGCGCTGGTGCTGCTCAGCAGCCCGGCCACCAGGTCGCGGCCCTTCTCGGGGTACAGGCCAAGCTCATCACATAGGGCCAGGTCGAACCCGGACGCATGTCCACTTTTTTTGTCGGCCGATAGGAATTCGACCGAGCCCCACCTGGACACGGCGACGCGCGGAACCCTGCCGAAGCGGGCGCCCTCGATGCCGCTGGCCCGCGCTATCGCTTCCATTTGCGCCCACAATTCGGTTGCCTTCTCTTTCGAAACGCTGGCGACTCCCGCCCGGAACCCTTGACGCCTCAGCGGGCCATCATCGGCCAGGAATCCGAGCAGCAACACCGCGACAATGGCGCTCTTGGCGTTCTTTCGGCCGCACGTCAGCAGCGCTTCCCGGATGCCGGCCCCAGCGTGTCCGCCAGGGTCCCACGCCGCCCCCCGCCTCCACCATTCACTAGTGCCACCCTGTTCCACCACCTTCCGCGAAAGTCCACAAAACCCCTATAAACAGGGGCGTTTAGCGTCCATCAAGGGTTGACAACGTCCGTTCGATTCCCTGGGGTTCCCTGATGGAACGTTGGACAAGGGGGAATTGATGGGCAAACTCACGGTCATGAAGGTGCGGTCGCGCCCTGGGTTTGCCCTTCGAGCTGATGGAAGGCCGGCAGCCCGGTGCGGCGCAACGGGAGGCCCTTCGACGCCTGCGCGTTCAGACTATCGAGCCTTTGGCGCGGGTGCTAGAGGCGGAGTTTGCCGAAAAGCTGGAGCAGCCGGCGCAGCTCGTGTTTGATGCGGCATACCGCGACTTGGCCAGCGCGACGGCGGCGCTCAAAAGGCTGATGGACGCCGGCATCCCGGCGGACGAAGCGCGACGCATGGTGGGGTTATGAACGAAACACCTTTGTGCCCCCGCCAGTCGATTTGCCTGAACTGCAGGGTGGGGCGACCGGCTGGATATCGCCGAGGTTTGTTGACGGCACTCCTGCACCTTTGTTACGGTGAGGGTAGATAGGAGCTACCTGTGCCGAAGTACATTATCGTTCTTGGAGAAGGTGTAGAGATTTCCGAGGACCAATTGGCCGAGTTGTGCACCGCCTCGCACAGGACGTCGGATGATCATCTGATTGCCGTCGAGTCGGATCTCAGCGCAACAGCTCTCAGCGAGAAATTCTCTGCCAAGAAGAAGGAGTCCGGCGAGGAACAAACCACTCATCTTGTTTGTCGTGTTGCAGGAGGATCGTACTTCGGATTCCATGACACTGAACTGTGGGAATTCTTGACACGAAAGAAGTGAAATGAGTGAGACGTCAAAAACCACGCCTACACCAAAGGTTCCTTCAACCCCCGCCGACGTATTGGAAGGCGATGATGCGCAACAGAACCCCGCCGATTCCTCCTTTGCCCTAAAGATACTCATTGAGCTCAAAGAACGTTTCGGTTCTATCGACGAACGAACATCAAACCTGCGGGGAGACGTAGCGGGCCTACGGGACGACATAAAGCGTCTTCGGGAGGGCGATATAAAGGACCTTCGGGACGGACTGAATTCGAAGGTCAGCTCGCGAGCCTTTTGGGCTGGCGTGACCATCCTCATCGCTGTAGGGACCCTCGGAGTGGGCATTGTTACCTGGTTGATGCCCAACCCCTTCGGTTAGCTAAGTAAGTTCCCGTGGGTCAAATCGTGTGATGAGGCGAAGCAACAGTCGACAAACCTGTGTTATGTAGGCTGGCTAACGTACCTATACGATTCCCCCGCCTCCACCATTCACACCGCCGCGCGGGCCTCACCCGTGGCCGGGGATGCCTTCAAAGGCATGCTTGCCCCAGACCTCCTTGACCCTGCTGTCGCGGCCGCAGCCCCAGCGGTAGTATTTGTAGCGGAGCGGGTTCTTTTTGTAATAGTCCTGGTGATAATCCTCCGCGGCGTAGAACGGCCCGGCGGCCAGGATCGGGGTGACGATCGGTTTGTCGACCTTTTTTTGCGCCGCTTTCTTGGAAGCCTCGGCCAGGCTGCGCTCCTTCTCTTCCGCCGCGAAGACGGCGGTCTCGTAGGACTGGCCGCGGTCGCAGAACTGGCCGCCGCCATCGGTCGGGTCGACCGAGTGCCAGAACGCGGTCAGCAGGGCCTCGTAGCTGACCTTGACGGGATCGTAGGTGATTTCAACCGCCTCATAGTGGCCCGTGCCTCCCGCCGTGACCTTCTGGTAGGTCGGGTCTTTGGTCTTGCCGCCGGTGTAGCCGGAAACTGTCGAGACGACGCCCGGCACCTTGTCGAAATCCGACTCGACGCACCAGAAGCAGCCGCCGGCGAAGATCGCCTTTTCGAGTTGCTGCGCGCTTGCGGCGTGAGCGAAGAGCGAAAGTGCCGCAGCAACCGTCAGCATGGTCCATTTCATGATGTACCTCCGGGTAGGCCCACCGCCTTATGTGATGGGGTGCTTGGCGATCACAGTCGCGCGATCAAGCAGTCTCGCCAGAAACTACTATATCACGTCGTGCTGCCGTGGTTGAGCCTGTCTCTGACAGCATCCTGCCGTGTCTGGAAAGCTTGACATCAGCCGATATGGTAACTTCAGAGTCCATTCCCTTCCATTTACTTATGACGTTGAGTAATATTACTCATCATGTTGAGTAATTTGTCGTACGTGCGGCCCCAAGCCGCGGAGTTGCTCAGCCGTCTGCGCGAACCTCGCCGCTTCCTCCAGATCATCAACGGAGCACGGCAGGTGGGCAAGACGACCTTGATCACACAGGTCGCCGGGCAGTCCGGTTTGGCCCATCGTTTTGCCAGTGCCGATGAGCCGACCTTGCGCGGGCCGGACTGGATCGCGCAACAATGGGATGCGGCAAGGCTCATGGCGGACCATGCGGAGGACCAGAGGGCACTGCTCATCCTGGATGAGGTGCAGAAAGCGCCCAACTGGGCGGAGGCCGTCAAGCGCCTGTGGGATGAGGACACGCGGAGCCGGCGGCAGCTTATGGTGGTGCTGTCGGGTTCGGCACAGCTCTTGATCGGACGGGGCCTGACGGAAAGTCTCGCGGGACGTTTCGAGCTCCTGCACCTGCCGCACTGGAGCTTTCCCGAGATGCAAGAGGCCTTCGGATGGTCTCTGGAGCGATTTCTGTTCTACGGCGCCTATCCCGGAGCGGTGCCGCTGGTGAGACAGCCGGCTCGGTGGTCTCGCTACATCCGCGACTCGCTTATCGAACCGATGATCGCCCGGGACGTGCTGTTGCTCTCGCGTGTGGACAAACCGGCATTGTTGCGCCGGTTGTTCGAGTTGGGGTGCGCATACTCGGGTCAGATCCTTTCGTACACGAAGATGCTGGGCCAACTCCACGACGCGGGGAACACGACCACGCTGGCTCACTATCTCGAACTGCTCGCGGGCGCGGGCGTGCTGACGGGCCTGCAGAAGTACGGTGGCGAGGTGGCACGACGAAGCTCCAGCCCGAAGCTGCAGGTCCTCAACACGGCCTTGATGACCGCCCGGACGCGCCTGACGCTGGCGCAAGCGCGCACGGACCGCGAGTTCTGGGGACGGCTGGTGGAGTCCGCGGTGGGCGCCCATTTGGCCAATGCGGCTGCCGGCGGCTCGTGCGAGGTCTTCTACTGGCGCCACCGCAACCGTGAGGTGGATTTCGCGGTGCGAGCGGGCCAGGCGGTAACCGCCATTGAGGTCAAGAGCGGACGCGCTCGCCAGACGCCGCCGGGAATGGCCGCCTTCGCCAATGTCTTTCAGCCTGTTCGCACCCTGCTTGTTGGCGGCGACGGCATCCCCGTCGAGGAGTTCCTGTCGAAACCGGTGGAGTATTGGGTAAATGCGTGAGCCGATTTCGTCGGAGGTCGTCTTGCACGGGTCCTCTTCCACCGACCCCGCTCAACCTCACCCGTGGCCGGGGATGCCTTCAAAGGCATGCTTGCCCCAGACCTCCTTGACCCTGCTGTCGCGGCCGCAGCCCCAGCGGTAGTATTTGTAGCGGAGCGGGTTCTTTTTGTAATAGTCCTGGTGGTAGTCTTCGGCGGCGTAGAACGGTCCGGCGGCCAGGATCGGGGTGACGATCGGTTTGTCGACCCTTTTTTGCGCCGCTTTCCTGGAAGCCTCGGCCAGGCTGCGCTCCTTCTCGTTCGCGGCGAAAACCGCGGTCTCGTAGGACTGGCCGCGGTCGCAGAACTGGCCGCCGCCATCGGTGGGGTCGACCGAGTGCCAGAACGCGGTCAGCAGGGCCTCGTAGCTGACCTTGGCGGGATCGTAGGTGATCTCAACCGCCTCGTAGTGGCCCGTGCCTCCCGCCATGACCTTCTGGTAGGTCGGGTCTTTGGTCTTGCCGCCGGTATAGCCGGAAACCGTTGAGACGACGCCCGGCACCTTGTCGAAATCCGACTCGACGCACCAGAAGCAGCCGCCGGCGAAGATCGCCTTTTCGAGTTGCTGCGCGCTTGCGGTCGCGCGCCTCGCAGGTTTCGAGCGGGGTCGAGACATGGACCTCGACGAATCCCCCGACCGCTTCGATGGTCTCGCACAATTCGCGTCGGCTGGTTGCATAGGGCGCAATGGGAGCGCAGATCGCGACGCCGCCGTTCCTCGTGATCTCGCCCGCGACGAAGCCGATGCGCCGCAGATTGATCTCCCGGTGCTCGCGGGAGGATCCGAGCTCGCTTGACAGGTGCTTGCGTACGACATCCCCGTCGAGGAGCGTCACCCGTCGGTTTCCGCTCTCGCGCAACATCGCGACGAGGGCATTGGCGAGCGTGGACTTGCCAGCGCCGGAAAGTCCCGTGAACAGAACCGTGAAGCCCTGCCGGTGCCGTGGCGGGTAGACACGACGAAGCTCTGCCGCGACCTCGGGAAATGTGAACCAGTCCGGAATATCGAGCCCGAGCGCGAGCCGGCGCCGTCACCAGCGCGCGGTGAGCCGGAAACCCGCCTCGTGCTCCGCCGGCGCATTGTCGTTGGCGCTCTCGCGCCGGCGCCCCTCGAGGGAGAGTTCGAACGAGCCGCCGTCCCGCGCCCCGGACCCGCCACGCACCAGCCGAGGCTGTAGTCGCGCCCCGTATCCGAGACCCCGAGCCCGATCTCCGGCGTCATCGTGAACTCGCCGGCGTCGGCCCCGGGCCGGGGCGGGTCAGAACCGTAGCGCCGCACGGATACTCAGCTCGTTGGTGGCGTCCGCCGCCCGGCTCTCGCTACGCGTCGCATCGAGCGTCACCGCAAGGTCGGAGTGGAACATCCACCGAACGCCGGCGCGTATCGTGCGCCCGCCTTCGCTGCCGAGCGTCAGTGCGCCGTAGGGGGTGAGCAGCCCGCGGTTGCGCGGCAGCGCGAACCCGTAGCCCACCTGGGCCTCGATGCGCCCATCGGCCTCGAACCCGCCCCCGCCTTCGAGTTCGCCCGTGTCTTGCGCCGACCAGAGCTGCTCGCTCGCGCTGCCGGTGCGCCCCCACGTCGGCGCGACGGTCAGGCTCAACCCCCGGCCCGATGCGCCCGGCGCGAGGCGCACCGCTCCGCTCACGCCCCATTCCTCGTAGCCCTCGGCCTCGTGCGCGACGAGCGTTCTCGCCTGGGCCTCGATGGTGAAGCGGCCGGCCATGTAGCGAAGCCCGGCTCCGAGCTCGACTCCCACGCCGGTTTCGGCGTCTCCCCCGTCATGGCGCAACCCCAGCTCCGCGCTTGGCGTGAGCCTGCCCTGCTCCCTGATGGCGAAGTCGCGTTCGCCCCGGGCGATGAGCCGCAGCCGCGTCACGTCGCCTTGCGTTTTCACCATGTCGTTCGACCGTGCGCTCTTGGTCCCGACCCACATGGCGTCGGACTTCACGCTCATGGCGACGCCGGAGGGTCCGGAGCCGTCCAGCACCTGGCCCTTCAGCCCGAGCGCGCCCATGCGCATCGAGATGTCTGTCTTCATGTCCGTCCCTCTCTCGCGCTTCAACGTGATGGTGCCGGTTCCGGCGCCGACGAGACCCGGTCGGTGAGGTCGGTGCGCGCGTAGGGGTACACGCCCGTGAGATCGCTCTCGATGCTCCCGGAGTCGCCGTCGGCCGGGCCGTGCTCGCCGACCTCCGCGAGGGGGTCGAGCCGGGAGCCCTCTCCGGTGCTCCGCGAGAGCATGACGCCCGCCAGCGAGCGCTTCCACTCGGCGTCGAACCCGACCATGCCGGTGACGACGTCGCCGTCGAGCCTCACGTCGTCGGCATCGGCCGCGAACCTGCCGGTCACCGCGCGCCCCCAGGTGGTGAAGACGCGGCCTTCGCCGCCACTCCTCAGGTGAAAGGTGCTTCGCAGCAGCAGATCGTCGGCGGTGAGGGTACGGGCCGCCTCCTCTTCTCGCACGTCGTTCCAGGCCCACCCGGGCAGTGCGAACGGATCGTCGGCCTCGGGCTCGGGCTCCGGGGCCGGCGTTCCCATGAGGGGGATTCCGGCGACGGTGAGGTGCGAGCGCTTGCCGCCTTCGAGGCGCTCGGTGAGCGCATCGACCACCTGGCCCCCGACCGTGCGCCCGAAGCGCACCATCCACGCCCGCGGCATCGGGTCGCTGTTCTCGATGCTCCCGGTGGCCTCGCCGTCCTCGATCGCCACCCTGCGGGCGGCGAAGAGCCTCAGCACCAACGTCTCCGTGCCCTCGTCGTGGGCATCGTCGAGCACCGGCACCCACACCGTCTTCGAGGTCTCCCCCGGCGCAAACCGCAACGTCCCGGAAACGTGGGTGTAGTCCTCCCCCTGCTTCGCCGTGTCGTCGGAGGTGGCGTATTTCACGCTCACCTCCCGGTCCCGCGTCCGGTCAAGGGTCACGGCAAACGCCAGCCTCGCCCCGGGTCCTTCGCTCACGCTCGCGTCGCGCACGCTCACGGCGGCGTCGCGGTCGATCACGTTGAAGGTGAGACTCGACGGCGAGCCGACGGAGTACGGTTCCTCGACACTCGCCAACCTCACCGTCAGGGTGCGCGAGGCCGGGCGGGCGCCGTCGAACGGAATCGACACCGCGGCCGTCGCGGTGGCCACGCCGGAGCGAAAGTCCAGGTCTATCGGCCAGGCGCCATCCAAGGCGCTGTCGAACACCTGAACCGTCACGGAGGTCCTGCGGTCGGTCGGGCCGGCCCGGCGCATGCCGATGGTCACCGCCTGGCCTTCGATCGCCGGGGAGCTGGTCGGGGACAGGCTGATCCCCCGGTCGGGGTCCGGCGTCGTGGCCTCCTCCTGCTTCGCCGCCAACGGCTTCTCCTCCGCCGCCTCCTTGCGCACCGCCTGCCGCGCGGCGGCGGCGGTCGTGCCGTTGACGCTCATCAGCAGGGAACCGCTCGTCCCGTACGACCAGGGGGAGGAGTTGCCCGCGCCGACGCCGTCGATGGTCCAGCCGGACGCGCCGCCGGCGTCCTGGGCGGAGGAATTGGTGTACTGGACACCGACGTGGAAGGTGTGCTCCAGCACCACCAGGTACGTGGCGCCCGCCTCAAGGCGGGTGCCGCTCGGCGCGGCGAACGCGACGGTCTGCGCGGTGTCCGTCGATCGCGGCGTCCCCGGCACGGCGGTGAGCGCCGCCACCCGTTCGCCCTGGGTCGCCCGGCTGTCCGTCACGCTCGCTCGGTAGAGCGTGACCGAGGGAATCGGAAGCAGGGGGAGGTTGGGCAGTCTTGTAAAGAGCCGGAATTCGATGCTGTGCAAGTCGGCGCCCTGGGCGCCGGTCGTGAACACGCCCACGATATCGCGCGTGACGTAAATCTGCGCAGCACCGTCCACGGGCCGCCCGAAATTGCTGACCAGGAAACCGCGCCGGCGCGGCGCCGCGGGCGCGGCCGTGGCGGTGGCCGCCGCGCCCGCGCGCACGCCGTTGACCGCGCGCACCTCGAAGGCGTATTGCCGGCCGTTGTCGAGGTCCTCGACCGTCACCGAGCGCTCGTCGGCAAGGCTGCCGTCCGAGTCGGCGTCGGGCACGTCGATCCAGGCCGTCCCCGGGTCGACCCTGGAGCCGGCCGAGTAGCGGTACTGGTATTTCTCGACCGCCGCCCCGCCGTCGTTCCTCGGCGACGCCCAGCGCAGCCTCACGCGCGCATTGCCCGCGCTTGCGCCCAGGCTCGCCGGGGCGTCGGGCGCGGTGGCCACCGTCGCGCCGGCCGGCGTGCCGTTGACCCGCATCAGCAGCGAGCTGGTTGTCCCGTACGACCAGGGCGAGGAGTTGCCGGCGCCGATACCGTCGATGGCCCACCCGCGCGCGCCGCCGGCGTCTTCGGCGGGGTAGGTGGTGGACTCGACACTGACGGGGAAGGTGTGCTCCAGCACCACCAGGTACGTGGCGCCCGCCTCAAGGCGGGTGCCGCTCGGCGCGGTGAAGGCCACGGTCTGCGCGGTGTCCGTCGATCGCGGCGTCCCCGGCACGGCGGTGAGCGCCGCCACCCGTTCGCCCTGGGTCGCCCGGCTGTCCGTCACGCTCGCTCGGTAGAGCGTGACCGAGGGAATCGGAAGCAGGGGGATGTTGGGCAGTCTTGTAAAGAGCCGAAATTCGATGTTGTGCAACTCGGCGCCGCGGGCGCCGATGGTAAACACGCCCACGATATCCTGCGTGACGAAAATCGACGCGACGCGGTCCGCGGTCTGCCCGAAATTGCTGACCAGGAAACCGGACCCGGGGGGCAGCGGTGCGCGCACGGGGATGGCCACGGCCCTCGCCGCCCTGCCGTTGACCGCCCGGTTCACCGCGCGCACCTCGAAGGCGTATTGCCTGGCGTTGTCGAGGTCCGGGACCGTCACCGAGCGCTCGTCGGCGAAGCTGCCGTCCGAGTCGGCGTCGGGCACGTCCATCCAGGGCGCGCGCGATGCGACCGTGGAGCCGGCCGAATGGCGGTACTGGTATCTCTCGATGGGCGCGCCGCCGTCGAGGGCCGGCGGCGTCCAGATCAGCGTCACCTGCGCATCGCCCGCCCGCGCGGTCAGGCTCGCCGGCTCGCCGGGCGCGGTGACGACCGTATAGGTGGACGAGGCCCGCGTGGCCGCCGGGTTGCGGTTGCCCGCCGCGTCCGTCGCCGCATCGGCCGCCACGTCCACCGTCACCGCACCATTGGCCGCCGGCGTGATCAGCGCCGTGTACACCCTGCCCGCGGTCGTCGTCCTGAACGCCGAGGCCGTCCCGTTGCCCACCGTGATATCACCCACGACAAACCCCGTGACCGCCTCCGAGAAGGTGAACGTCGCCGTGAAGGCCGCCGAACTCGTGCCGGGCACGCCGGTGATCGCCACCGTCGGGGCGGTGTTGTCCACGACATAGGTGTTGTCGTTCGTGCCCGTCGGCACGGGGTTCGAGAGAGCGTTGTCGGAGGTGTCGGCGATGTTCCGGCCGCTCGCGAAGGACAGCGTCACCGTGGCGTCGAGGGCCGCAAGATTCCCGCCCGACGCCGTCACGTCGTACACCGTCGAGGCCGTCACCTCGGTGACGGCCGTCACGGTCGCCGTCGTGCCGCCGATGGCAAAATCCGCCGCGTTCACGTTCTTCACGTTCTCGGTGAACGTGATGCGCCACTTCAGGCTGTTCGCGTTGGTCGGCGACGACGACGGGGTCTGGCGCACGATGGACGCCACCCTCGGCGCAATGGTGTCGACGTCGGGCGCCGTATAGGTGGACGTGGCCTGTGTCGCGGCCGTGTTGCCGTTGCCCGCCGCGTCCGTCGCCGCATCCGCCGCCACGTCCACCGTCACCTCACCATTGGCCGCCGGCGTGATCAGCGCCGTATAGACCGTCGTGCTCGTGGCCGTGAAGTTCGAGGCGGTGGCATTGCCGAGCGTGATATCACCCACGACAAACCCCGTGACCGCCTCCGAGAAGGTGAACGTCGCCGTGAAGGCCGCCGAACTCGTGTCGGGAACGCCGGTGATCGCCACCGTCGGGGCGGTGTTGTCCACGACATAGGTGTTGTCGTTCGTGCCCGTCGGCGCGGTGTTCGAAAGATTGTTGTCGGTGGTGTCGGCGATGTTCTGGCCGCTCACGATAGACAGCGTCACCGTGGCGTCGAGGTCCGCAAGATTCCCGCCCGACGCCGTCACGTCGTACACCGTCGAGGCCGTCACCTCGGTGACGGCCGTCACGGTCGCCGTCGTGCCGCCGATGGCAAAATCCGCCGCGTCCACGTTCTTCACGTTCTCGGTGAACGCCACCCTCCAGGTCAGGCTGTTCGCGTTGGTCGGCGACGACGACGGGGTCTGGCGCACGATGGACGCCACCCTCGGGGCCGTGGTGTCGACGAGGGGCGCCGTATAGGTGGACGAGGCCTGCGTGGCCGCCGGGTTGCCGTTGCCCGCTTCGTCCGTCGCCGCATTCGCCGCCACGTCCACCGTCACCGCACCATTGGCCGTCGGCGTGATCGATGCCGTGTACACCCTGTCCGCGGTCGTCGCCGTGAACGCCGAGGCCGTCCCGTTGCCCACCGTGATGTCGCCCGCCACGAAACCCGTCACATCCTCCGAGAAGGTGAACGTCGCGGTGAACGCTGCATTGCTCGTCGTCGGCACGCCGGTGATGGTCACCGTCGGGGCGGTGTTGTCCACCATCCAGGTGTCGTCGTTCGTGCCCGTGGGGGTTGTATTGGTCAGCGCATTGCTCGCCGCGTCCTGAATGTCGTGGCCCGCGGCAATGGACAGGGTGACCGTGGCGGTGACACCGGCCAGGTTGCCCCCGCTCGCGGTGACATCGTACGCGCCCGTCACCCCGGAGACCGCGCTGACCGACAGCGTGGCGGTGGTCCCGCTCACCGCGAAATCCGCCGTATCCACGTTCGAGACCGCCTCGCTGAACGTCACCCGCCAGGTCAGGCTGTCCGCGTTGGTGGGAGAAGATGTCGGGGTCTGGCGCACGATGGACGTCACCGTCGGGGCGGTGGTGTCCGCCGGCGGGCTGACCACGATGTCGAAGGTGTCGCTGACCGAGCCGCCATTGCCGTCGCTCGCCGTCACCTTCACCGAGACTGTCTCCACGTCCGCGGCTTGCGGCGTGCCCGAGAAGGTCCGCGTGCCGGGGGTGAAACTCAGCCACGCGGGCAGAGCGGAATTGTCGGATTGGGTCGCCGTGTAGGTCAGCGTGTCGCTGTCCGCGTCGGCGAACGTGTTGGCCGGAAACGCATAGAGGAGCGCCGTGCCCACCGTCGCCGTCTGGTCCTGTATGGCGTTCGCCACCGTCGGGGCGGCGTTGGTGGTGGTGGTGGATCCTCAGGGTCATTTCACGCTGGCTGTCGTGGCTGGACAATCGGGGCGAGGACCTGGGAGCGAGGGCGTCCCGCCCTCGGCGAGGGCAAGATGCCCTCGCTCCTGGGGTGAGCCCTCGCCAAGTGTAGGCTGTCGCCGGCCCTCTCCGGTTTCCTTGGCATCTTGCCGCTAGCGTGAAATGGCCCTGGGTGGATCCTAGCGTGCCGTTGACGCGGATCTGAAAGACAGATAAAGTAGCTTCCGTGAAACTACTGGTTGAACTTGCGTCTCGGTATCCATAACCATTGGCGATGCTCCAACCCGGGGCGGAGGTTCCGTCCTCGGTGAAGGAGCTAGTAAGAGACCATTCCTCCGCGCCCTCGACCACGACCCAGTAGGGGGTTGACGCAAGAACAGTGACGGTTGAAGACGGCGTGAACGTAAAGTTTGCTGTGACAGATCCAGCCAACGTTGCCGGGCCGGTAAACGTGGCCATCTCCGTTCCGGTCGCGGACCCACTGTAGAGCTTCACCGTAGGAGTAGTAGTACCACCTTCGATGCGAAGCTCGATACTGGTCAGGGTGTAGCCGGCGGCGTTGGCGCCGGTCGTGAATGACTGGGCAAAATCGGAAGACGCCGAGCTACCACTACTCTCGGTCTGCCCTACATTGCTCACCAGCACATTGGCGCTGCCCGGCACGGCCGCCGCGCGCGTCACCACCACAGTGTAGGTATTCGTGGTGGTGGTGTCCTCCGCCGTCACCTTCACCTTGATCGTGTTCGCACTCACGGAAAGCGATACCTGCTGACCGGCCTTCACCGAGTCCGCGTCCGCGATCTCCGTGTCGGAACTGTTCAGGTACTCGACCGTCGCGCTGCTCTCGTTCACAGTCGGCTTGATCGTGATCTTGTCCACGCCGTTATCCACAGACGCCGTGTAGGACGTCGTCCCCGATGCAAATGTCGGACTGATGGTGATGGCCGAATCGTCAGAGGCATCCTCAAGCGCAAGCGCGCTCAGCGTCGCGTCGCTCGATGTGGTAGGGGTGGTGGATCCTAGCGTGCCGTTGACGCGGATCATAAAGGGAGTTCCACTGGTCTCTGCCGTGAAACCACCGGTTGAACTTGCGGCTCGGAATTCGCTACCGTCGGCAATTTCCCAACCCGTGGCGGGGGTTGCGTCCTCACTGGTGGATATGACGTTTGCCCAAGACACAGAGCCCTCGGCGACGACCCAGTAGGTGGTTGACGTAAGAAGAGTGACGGATGTATCCGGCGTGAACGTATAGTTTGCCAGGCCTGTTCCCAACGTTGCCGGGCCGGTAAACGTGGACTCCTCCGTTCCGTTTGCGGACCCGCTGTAGAGCTTCACCGTAGGAGTTGTCAGATTGCCAAAGGCGCTGAGGCGAAGCTCGATACTGCTCAGGGTGTAGCCGGTGGCGTTGTCGCCGGTCGTGAATGACTGGGCAAGATCCTCGGACCCCAAGCCCTCTATATCAATAATACCGGTCTGCCCCACATTGCTCACCAGACACATGCCAGCACAGTTGGCGGTGGTGCCTGCCGAGACCACGATATCGAAGGTGTCGCTGACCGAGTCGGTGCCGTCGCTCGCCGTCACCTTTACCGAGACTGTCTCCACGGCCGTCGGCGTGCCCGAGAACGTGCGCGTGGCCGCGTCGAAGCTCAGCCACGAGGGCAGCACGGAATCGTCGGATTGGGTGGCCGTGTAGGTCAGCGTGGCGCCGGCGTCCGTGTCGGCGAACGTGTTGGTGGGAAACGCAAAGTTGAGCGCCGTGCCCACCATCGCCGTCTGGTCATCGATCGGGTTCGCCACCGTCGGGGCGGCGTTGGTGACGGTGGTGGATCCTGGCGTGCCGTTGACGCGGATATGAAGGGCAGTTCCAGTAGATGCCATGAAACCACCGGTTGAACTTGCGGCTCGTTCTTCTCTAGCATCGGCGATTGTCCAACCCGTGGCGGAGGTTGCGTCCTCGCTGGTGGAAGTATAAGTCCAAGCCGCAAAGCCCCCCTCGCCGACGACCCAGTAGGTGGTTGACGTAAGAAGATTGACGGTTGTAGACGGCGTGAACGCATAGTTTTCTGTCGCGCCTGCATCCAACATTGTCGGGCCGATCAGCGTGGCCACCTCCGTTCCGGTTGCGGACCCCCTGAAGAGCTTCACCGTAGGAGAGGCCCCAGCCGGAGTTGCGGTGACGAGGCGAAGCTCGATACTGGTCAGGGTGTAGCCGGCGTCGTCGTCGCCGGTCGTGAATGACTGGGCAAGATCGGTGCCCATCATATCAATCCCATCAAACTCGGACTGCCCCACATTGCTCACCAGCACATTGGCGCTGCCCGGCACGGCCGCCGAGACCACGATGTCGAAGGTGTCGCTGACCGAGTCGGTGCCGTCGCTCGCCGTCACCTTTACCGAGACTGTCCCCGCGGCCGTCGGCGTGCCCGAGAACGTGCGCGTGGCCGCGGCGAAGCTCAGCCACGCGGGCAGAGCGGAATCGTCGGATTGGATGGCCGTGTAGGTCAGCGTGGCGCCGGCGTCCGTGTCGGCGAACGTGTTGGTGGGAAACGTAAAGTTGAGCGCCGTGCCCACCGTCGCCGTCTGGTCATCGATCGGGTTCGCCACCGTCGGGGCGGCGTTGGTGGTGGTGGCCGCGGTGAGCTTGACGTCGATGGCGGTGCCGGCGGTCCACGAGAGGCCCGGGCTGGACCAGATCCTGAAGCGGGGGCCGGTGGTCTCGGCGTCGGCGAGGGCGAGGGAGGTGGTGCCGACGACGAGGGTGAGGGCGGCGGTGGCGGTCGTGATGTCGGCGTCGAGCGCTAGCGTGAGGGCGCCGGCGGGGGATAGGTACAAGTTGATGACGGAGTAGTCAGTGGAGTCGTGGGTGAAGTCGTCGTCCGACAGGACGGTGGCGGTGCTGCAGGCCACTGGGGTGTCGCCGATTTCGTTGGAGCAGCCGATGAAGCCGCTGTTGAAGGTGGCGGGGGTGAGGGTGGCGGTCCAGACCTCGGTCTGGGCCTGCGCGGGCGCGGCCAGGGCCAGCAGCGCGGCGGCGGCCAGCAGGGCCAAGCAGGCCCGCGCGCCACGCAGCAGGGTTGCGGCGTTCTCACGCGGGCGGAGCCGCCGCCACAGGGAGGCCCGGTGCGGTCCGCTGGCGCTCAGCCGAGACATGACGCACCCTCTCGGCTCTCGGCTCTCGGCTCTCGGCTCTCGGCTCTCGGCTCTCGGCTCTCGGCTCTCGGCTCTCGGCTCTCGGCTCTCGGCTCTCGGCTCTCGGCTCTCGGCTCTCGGCTCTATCTTGGTGAGAAATCGGTAATTTCAAGACCTTGGTAGCGGGCCCACTGTTCGGACATCCGATCACGGAGACGATCATCTCGAACCTCTCTTTGGTTGTTTGCGAGTTGTGGTTGTTCGCAACATGTGTCGCATGTGTTCTCGATGGGTTGAGGGGACTATGCATGGAGACGAATCTCCTGATTGTAGAAAAAGTTGAATAGTAGTGTAATACATGGCCCCGCTTCGTTGGTAGCTGAATAGCGTGATAATATCGTCTATTTACGGCAGTTTACGCGAATACTACGCGAATTCTTCCGATTTCAACCCGACCGGACGGCGGCCGAAGACGCAGCTTCCCGAGGTTCAGGCGATTTCCCGTCATTCCGGATTTGATCCGGGATAGGAGGAGCGGGGCGGGCGTGGTCCGCTGGACATTTCATTTTCTTTCCTGTGCACTGAATGGAACCGAGTGGGTCCCCGTCCATTTCCGTTCAACGGCCGCAAGGACAGAGGAAACGCCATGAAGAGATCCGACGACAGTGACAAGCTGGGGCGCCGGGAGTTGTTGCGCCGGGGCGCTCTGGCAGGGGTCGCCGCGGGGCTGCTGCCCTTCACCGGAGGCCGCGCGGCACGGGCCGAGGCGCAAGCCACGGTCAAGCGCTACGTCCCCCTGGGCCGCACCGGGTTCGAGATATCCGACATCTCGTTCGGCTCCAGCCGGCTCGACGCGGGCGAGGAACGGCTGGTGCTGGATGCCCTGGAGCGCGGCATCAACTACTTCGACACGGCCGAGAGCTACCGGGGCGGGGATTCCGAGATCACCATCGGCAACGCCCTCCGGGACAAGCGGGACAAGGTCTTCATCGCCTCCAAGACCCACACCAGCGCCGCCGAGACGAGTGACTCGATGATGCAATCCCTGGAGGCCAGCCTGAGGCGGTTGCAGACGGACTACGTGGATGTCTACTTCACCCACGCCGTGAACAGCGTCGGGCGGCTCGAAAACCCCCAGTGGCACGAATTCGTGGAGCAGGCCAGGAAGCAGGGGAAGATCCGCTTCTCGGGCCTGTCCGGTCACGCGGGACGCCTGATCCAGTGTCTGGACTACGCCCTGGACCGGGACATGGTGGACGTCATCCTCGTGGCTTATAACTTCGGCCAGGACCCGGCTTTCTACGAGCGTTTCACCCAGGGGTTCGATTTCATCGCGCGTCAGCCCGATCTCCCGCGTGTCCTCAAGAAGGCCAAGGCGAGGAACGTGGGCGTCATCGCCATGAAGACCCTCATGGGCGCCCGTCTCAACGACATGCGGCCGTTCGAGAAGGACGGCGCCACCTATGCCCAGGCGGCGTTCCGCTGGGTGCTGGCCAATCCCGACGTGCACGCGCTGATCATCTCCATGACCGATTCGGGGGGAATCCGGGAGTACCTGGGGGCCTCGGGCTGGACCACCGCCGCCCGCGGCGACTTCTAGCTGCTCAAGGGCTACGCGCGCATGAACGGCGCCTCCTACTGCCGCCACGCCTGCAACGACTGCGAGAACGCCTGCCCCTACGGCGTTCCCATCGCCGACGTGTTGAGGACGCGCATGTACGCCCGGGACTACCAGGACGAGAAGCTGGCGCGGAGCGAGTACGCAGCCCTGGGGGACGGCGCCGCGGCCTGCCTCACCTGCCCGACCCAGGCCTGCGCCGGTTCCTGCACCTACGGGCTTCCGGTGGAAAAGCTGACGGGTCCGACGCACCGGATGCTGAGTTGACGGGTCTGATCTGCGAGACGCCTCCCAACGGTCATTGGTGCGAAATGGCAATGGACCCCGAAACCGTCATTCCCGCGGAACAGGCCGTGTCAAAAATCGGCCTCGGTACGGAATGGCGCCCCGTATCGTCATTCCCGCGCCCCTCTCCGTCATTCCCGCGAAAGCGGGAATCCAGGCGGGGTGGAGCGGGGAAACGCCGCCGTAGCACCCCTCCACCACCCCTGGATTCCCGCTTTCGCGGGAATGACGGAGAGGGGCGCGGGAATGACGATTTCGGGGGTCTGTGCCTCGCCGGGGTGGCGTTTTGACACAGCCTGCTAGTGTGGTGTCTCACAAATACGCTTATGAATCTGCGGGTCCTTTTGGCCGTCGGCTGCGTTGCTCTTCCTCGCGCGGTGCACGCCACTGCTCGTCCTGAGCGTAGCGCAGCGAAGTCGAAGGACGCCTTGCCGACAACCAAAATGCCCTCGCATCTTCATAAGCGTATTTGTGAGACACCACACTAGGGAATCAGCAACTTGGCGATCCCCTGGCCCGGACCGGGCCCGATGAGCCGATTGCCGGATACTCCAGGCCTTCCGAGCCCTATCTTCGCAACTGACTGATTTTCATGGAGAGTTCGCTGCACAGAAACCATGCATTCCGTTGGATCCCGGATGAACAGCGCAAACTTCATGCCCATCCCGGCCATATACACAGGGTTTTCCACAGACCCTGTTGCCAAATTGAAGCATCGCAGGAAGGACCTGACCGAGGGACCTGCGATGACGACACTGAGAGCTGAGCTTCTGGACGAGTTGCTGACCCTGTCCAAGAAACCAGGACCATCTCAATGCCGGGTGGCGGTCCGCGGCGCTTGGTAGATGGCCTGTAGCCCCATCACCCGCATCAGACTCCATTTACTCATTATCCTAAGTAATATTACTCAGTACGTTGAGTAATTTGTCGTCCGTACGCCCTCAGGCCCACCCTGTTTGTTGGCGGCGACGGCATCCCCGTCGAGGAGTTCCTGTCGAAACCGGCGGAGTATTGGGTAAGTGCGTGAGCCGATGTCGTCGGAGGTCGTCTTGCACGGGTCCTCTTCCACCGACCCCGCTCAGCCTCACCCGTGGCCGGGTATGCCTTCGTAGGCATGCTTGCCCCAGATCTCCTTCACTCGACTGTCGCGGCCGCAGCTAAACCGGTAGTAGCGGTAGCGGAGCGGGTTATTCTCGTAATAGTCCTGGTGATAATCTTCCGCGGCGTAGAACGGCTTGGCGGCCAGGATCGGGGTGACGATGGGTTTGTCGACCCTCTTTTGCGCCGCTTTCCTGGAAGCCTCGGCCAGGCTGCGCTCCTTCTCGTTCGCGGCGAAAACCGCGGTCTCGTAGGACTGGCCGCGGTCGCAGAACTGGCCGCCGCCATCGGTGGGATCCACCGAGTGCCAGAACGCGGTGAGCAGCGCCTCGTAGCTGACCTTGGCCGGATCGTAGGTAATCTCGACCGCCTCGTAGTGGCCCGTGCCTCCGGCCGTGACCTGCCGGTAGGTCGGGTCTTTGGTCTTGCCGCCGGTATAGCCGGAAACCGTTGAGACGACCCCCGGCACCTTGTCGAAATCCGACTCGACGCACCAGAAGCAGCCGCCGGCGAAGATCGCCTTCTCGAGTTGCTGCGCGCTCGCGGTGTGGGCGAAGAGCAATAGTGCCGCGGCAACTATCAGCATGGTCCTTTTCATGATTTGCCTCCGTGTGGTTCGGCCTGAATGGGAGCGCTTGCCTCCACGATATCGGTTTCCAGCAACACGCCGCAAGACGGGCAGTAGATCTGCATCACGTTCCGGTTGGGAGTTGGTTCACCATGTGCCCGGCCGCGGTCATATCAACGACCTCGACTGACAGCCGTCGACGTTGATGCAGGCCCCGGAGATCCAGTTGGCCCGGTCCGAGGCGAGGAAGACCACAACGTCGGCCACTTCCTCGGGTGTGCCGAAACGGCCGGCGGGGAGCTCGCGTTTGACGAACTCCGCGATGTCCTGGGGGTTTTCCTTTTGGCGCCGGTCCCAGCCGCCGCCGGGAAAGAGGATCGAGCCGGGGGCGACGCTGTTGACGCGAACGCCGTGGGGCGCCAGCTCCCGTGCCATCTCCTTGGACAGGCTGATCATCGCCGCCTTGGCGGCGTTGTAGGTCATGGGTCCGCCCCACTCCCGGCCGTAGATGGATGCGATGTTGATGACGCAACCCCGTTGGCGGTCCTGCATGGCCGGCACCACCAAGCGGCAGAGGTCGAGGGCGGAAAAGAAGTTCAGGGAAAAACCGCGGTGCCAGTCGTCTCGGGATGCGGACAGGTTCCCGCCGGGGCGCGAGCCGCCGACGTTGTTCACGAGAATGTCGATGGTTTGGTACCGGTCACGGGTCTCGTCGAACCACCGGCGCGCCGCGTTCTCGTCGGTGACGTCCAGGGTCGATGAAAGGACCTCCGCACCGCTTGCCCGGAGCTCGCTGACGGTTTCATCGAGATCCTCCCGGCCTCGGGCGCAAAGGCTCAGCCGGCAATCCTCCGCGGCGAGCCCCAATGCGATGGTCTTGCCGATGCCCCGGCTCGCGCCGGTGATCATCGCCACCCTTCCGGTCAGGCCCAGGTCCATGGTCCTTCACGATGCCACACGGGAGGCATCTCCTTTCCGGGGCTTTCGGAACCCCAGCCAACTCCACTGGTCCGGATGGCGGCGCACCATTTTCTCGATTTCCTGGACGAACAGCCGGGCATTGGTGCGGAGGTCGGCCTCCCGGTCGTCGGTCTCAACGAATTTGACTTCGGGTTCGACCTGAAGCGTCAGCCGATTCTCTGCATCGCGGACCATGAAGACCGGAAGCACGGCAGCGCCCGTGCGTTGGGCGATGGTAATGGGCCCTTTGGGCACCGGAGCCCGGCGGCCGAGAAAGTCCACCTCAACTCCGTGGGTCTTGAACTCGTCCGGGATGAGCAGAACGATCTCGTTACGCCGCAGCGCCTTGATGATCTGCACGACGGACTGGCGGGCGGGACGGGCTGGTATGATCTTGACCCCGGCCCTGGCGCAGTATTCGGTCTGCAACTCGGCAAACCGGGGTTCCTGCGGCATCTTGACGACGGCGCTGAATTCATAGCCCTGGGCCACCAGCCGGGGACCGATGATTCCGAAGTTGCCGAAGTGGGCGCTCAGGGCGACGACGCCCTTCTTCCGGGCGAGAGCCTCGCGCAGGCGCTCCTCGCCCTTGATCTCGATTCGCGAGCGCAACTCGTCGTGGGTCATGTGCAGGGTGGAGAGGGTCTCGATGAGCGCCTGTGTGAAGTTTCGCCAGGCCCGGCGCGCCACGGTGCGGCGTTCTCCCTCGGTGGGCAACTCTCCGCCCATGGTTTGCCTAATGGTTTCGCGCATCCGCTTCCGGTATCGCCAGAACAGCACGATGCTGACCTTTTCCGTCATCGTGGCGATGTAAGGCGCGGCCCATGCCGGAAGCCAGCGGAGAGTGGCGACGAGGGCTCGCAGCAGGTATTCGCCGGCTCGATAGCGAAGGCGATACCGCAGGCGGCTGCGTCTGTCGGGTCCGCCTGTTCTCATTCTACGAGGCTTGTCCCGGCAGAGTTTCCCTGGTTCCCACCCGGCCCAATGCGGACAGCCCTTGCAGGCGTTGGACAATGCCCGGAATCTTGTCCGCCGCGAAAGCGATTTCCGCCGGGGTGTTGTAGCGGCTGAGACTGAACCGCACCGCCCCTTGCAGCCATTGCGGCGGCACCTTCATGGCCCGCAGCACGTGGGACGGCTCCACCGAGCCCGCGGTGCAGGCGGAGCCGGTGGAGGCGCAGATGCCGAATTCATCCAGCAGCACCAGAATCGACTCGCCCTCCAGGTATTCGAAGGCGATGTTGAGCGTGTTCGGCAAGCGGTTCGACTTTGCCCCGTTGACCCGGGCCCCCGGGCAGGCGGACACGAGGGAGCTTTGCAGTTGGTCACGCAGACCGCCCACGTGCTCGCGTTCAGCGGCGACGTCCTTGGCGGTGAACTCCGCGGCCTCGCCCATGCCCACGATGCCGGCGACGTTCTCCGTTCCGGCGCGGCGGTTGCGCTCCTGATGGCCCCCGACGATGAAGGGGCGGAGTGTGATCCCCCGCCGGACGTAGAGCGCTCCCACGCCCTTGGGGCCGTGGAACTTGTGGGCGGAGACGGTCAAGAGGTCGATGGGGCTGTTCTTCACATCGAGCTCGATCTTGCCCGGCACCTGCACCGCATCCACGTGGAAAGGGATGCCCCGAGCCTTGACGATCTCGCCGGCCTCGCGCACCGGGAAGACCACGCCGGTCTCGTTGTTGGCATACATGATCGAGACCAGGGCGGTGTCGTCCGAGAGGGAATCCCGGAGCTCGTCCAGGTCCAGCATGCCGTCCTCGTTGACCCCCAGCCAGGTAACCCGATAGCCCTTCTTCTCCAGGTGTTGTCCGAGCCCCAACACCGCGGGATGCTCCACCGCGGTGGTGACGAAGTGGCGCTTTTCCGGCGCGCCTTCGAGGATCCCGCGAATGGCGGTGTTGTCCCCCTCCGAGCCGCAACTGGTGAACAGCACCTCGACTTCGTCGCCGGCGCCCAGAAGTCCGGCCACCTGCGTCCGGGCGTGGTCGAGCGCCCGCCCGACGCGGCTTCCGAAGCTGTGGATGCTGGACGGGTTGCCGTACAGCTCGGTGAGATAGGGCGCCATGGCCTCGTAGGCCTGCGGCTCGATACGCGTGGTTGCGTTGTTGTCGAAATAGATGACGTCGGACATGGCGTGTGACCCACCGGATCATGGACTAGTGTCGTGTCCCGCAAATTCCTGCAATAATTTGCTGGTCTTTTTTGCCGTCGGCTGCGTTGCTCTTCCTCGCGTGGTGCACGCCAGACGGGCGGGTTTGAAACCCGCCCCTACAAGGTTTGAAACCCGCCCCTACAAGGTTTGAAACCCGCCCCTACAAGTCATCGCGCCTTGCCGACAACAAAAAATCCTGCGCAACTTATCGCAGAAATTTGCGGGACACGACACTAGTGTGGTGTCTCACAAATCCGGTTATGAAGCTGCGAGGGCATTTTGGCTGTCGGCAAGGCGCGATGACGCTTATGAAGATGCGAGGGCATTTTGGCTGTCGGCAAGGCGCGATGACTTGTAGGGGCGGGTTTCAAACCCGCCCGTCTGGCGTGCACCACGCGAGGAAGAGCAACGCAGCCGACGGCCAAAAGGACCCGCAGATTCGTAAGCGTATTTGTGAGACACCACACTAGCGTCGCATTTCATAGAGCCCGGCCACGGGCGGGTTTGAAACCCGCCCCTACAGGGAAACCCGCCCCTACAGGGAAACCCGCCCCTACAAGTCGTCGGGGCCCCGCCGGGCGACGCGGGTCTCAGACCACGAACGAGGCGCCGCAACCGCAACTGCGCTTGACGTTGGGGTTCTGAAAGACGAAGGCGGCTTCCATGAGGGATTCCTTGTAGTCGAGCTCGGTGCCCCCCAGGTACAACAGGCTCTTCAGGTCGACGATCACCTTGGCGCCCTCTTCCTCGAATACGCGGTCCGTGGGCTTCGGGTTGTCGAGATCCATCTTGTACTGCAACCCGGAACAGCCGCCGCCCACGACCTTGAGGCGCAGACCGGTAAGTTCCCTCTCGTCCTGATCGAGCAGCTCCTTGATCCGGTTGGCTGCCTGTTCCGTTATCTGTACCGCTGTCGCCATCTTGTTTTTCCTGTACGCCGTCAGCGCCCCTGCCTCGACGGCATGCTATTTCCCGGCGGCTGCCGCCGCACGCCTTGTTCCTGCCGACCGCTTGGCATAGAGCGGCGAGAGCCCGCGCAACCGGGTGACTTCCTCCTCCACCCGGCGCACCACGAAGTCTACCTCTTCCTCGGTATTGAATCGACCCAGGCCGAAGCGGATGGAGCCGTGGGCGAGATCTTCCCGGACGCCCATGGCCTTGAGCACGTGGGAGGGCTCCAGTGCCGCGGAGGTGCAGGTGGAGCCGGAGGAGACCGCGACGTCGTTGAGGCCCATGATCAGCGACTCGCCTTCCACGTATCCGAAGGCCACGTTCAGGTTGCCGCACAGACGCTCGGAGGGGTGCCCGTTCAGGTGGAGCTCGTCGAGCCGCTCGAAGAGGCTGGTTTCGAGCCTGTCGCGCAGGCTGGCGATATGGGGCAACTCGGCAGCCATGTCGGTCCGCGCCAGCTCGCAGGCCTTGCCGAACCCCACGATGCCGGGAACGTTCAGGGTGCCCGACCGCATGCCACCCTCGTGGCCGCCGCCGTGGATGGTGGGGCTCAACCGCACGGGCGGTTTTCTCGCGCTCACGTAGAGCGCCCCGACGCCCTTGGGCCCGTGAAGCTTGTGAGCGGTCATCGAGAGCAGGTGAATCCCGCACGCCGCCACGTCGATGGGCATCTTTCCGACTGCCTGGGTCGCGTCCGTGTGAAAGAGCACGCCGCGCTCCTGGGCGATCCGGCCGATTTCAGCCAGCGGCTGGATGGTGCCCACCTCGTTGTTGGCTGCCATGATGGAGATGAGCAGCGTCTTGTCGTCGATGGCGGCGCGCAGCTTGTCGAGGTCCACGGTGCCGTGGGCGTCCACGGGCAGGTAGGTGACCCGATAGCCGTGGCGCTCCAGGAACTTGCAGCAGTCGAGAACCGCCTTGTGTTCGGCCGCGCACGTGATGATGTGGTCTTTCCGGTCCCCATTGAGCTCGGCGACCCCCTTGATGGCCAGGTTGTCCGATTCCGTCGCCCCGCTAGTGAAGACGATCTCCTTCGGCGCCGCGCCGATCAGGCTGCCGATGTTCTTGCGCGCCTGGTGCACCGCCGCCTCGGCCTCCCAGCCGAACGCGTGCTTGCTGGCGGAGTTGCCAAACTGCTCGGTAAAGAACGGCAGCATGGCATCCACCACGCGGGGGTCCACGGGGGTCGTCGCATGGTTGTCAAAGTATACGGGGAGCTTCACGGAACTGTACCTCCAAACAATTCATTTAGGCCCTAAGTCCCGTGAATGTCAAGAAAGAGCCCGGGAGGGTAGTGGCTCAGTTTGAAATGTCAGAGTCTTGACAACCGGCAACCCTCCGCGCTACCTGCTAGGCTTACCGGAAGGGGACCGCATCATGAAACACCGACCAGCCGACGTGAACCAGCTTGGCAAATTGATCACGGACATCGCAGTTGGGGATGTCGAGGACTCAGAGCCTAAGTCCAACCGGGCACGCGGGGGATATGCCCGCGCCGCTGCCATGACACCGGAACAGCGCAAGGAGAACGCAGTCAAGGCCGCCAGCGCCCGTTGGAAGCGCAAGGTTGCCTCCGATGTCGCGCAGTAACCGGTCAATTGCGAACAAGCTTCAGAAGCGGCTCAAAGGCATAGAGACCTGGCCGACGGCCAGAAGGCAGGAGGATGGCTGAAAGAAAGCCTGCCTCGAGAAGTACCCTGGTAAACCTGTTGGCTGTCTGCTTCGGGATCCCACTACGGGTGGTGAAAATGTTGTTCCTGAACACCGGGGTCGCGAAGACGAAATCTAAAGCTGCAATATACCATTGGGAAGACAGGTGGACTCGGAAGATGTCCTTCATTTCTTCATACAGTTTTCCTATTTCCTCCGCTTTTGCGAGGTTCGTCCCTGCTTGGCTGCGCACCGCCTCAAGGAAAAATACACACCATGATGTCCAGTCTCCCGTGGCGGACACCGCACGTAGACGCTCCGAGTATTCGTTCTTTCTCTGTTCCAAGGATCCGCTGATGTAGAAATATGGGTGCGATAGCAGACCCAATTTCCACATCATGATCGTTATCAAAATGCGACCAACCCTTCCATTCCCGTCATTGAAGGGATGCAGCGACTCAAACTCCACATGAGAAATCGCCGTCTTTATTAGAGGATGCGCGTCGCTGTCACGGATGAAGGAGAAGAGACGGTGAAGCCCCTCATCTAGATGGGTCGGGGCAATCGGAGTGAACAATATCCGACTGCTGGCCATATCTACCAAATAATTCTGCTCTGTCTTAAGTTGTCCGGGCAATTTCTCGCGCCCACGCGTAAATCCAAGAAGAGTTGAGTGGACTGAACACAGGAGTTCCGAGGACAACTCGTCACCCGCAGCTATCATACGCTCGGCTTTGACCATCGCCATTCGATAGGCATGGACCTCAAGAGTGTCCCTCCGGGGGGCCAACGTGGGCTTGGTCTCCTCAAGGTTGGCCTCGTATTCCAGGAGTTCATCGAGCGTGGAGATGGTGCCTTCCATACGCGAGGAAGAAAGCGCTTCCTGCCGTTCGAGGGGTGTCAGAAAAAGACGGGCATTCTGTATGCCTTTAAGCATCTGCTCATAGCCGGCGATTGCAGCCGCGGCTTCAGCTAGTGGCGAAGCAATCGCGCTGTAGTCCAATTCGCCTGGAGGGAACTTGCCATAGTGATACTCAACAGAAACGCCTAATTCTTTTCGAAATTGCATAGCTTTGACCTTTGAGTGTTGGAAAACGACGGTGCGCTATACACAACCCTATTTGCTGTATCCCCATTATATTCAAAAGGCTTTGTGTGTCAAGAGCACCGCTGCCATTATTCTCTAATCCATTTGAGGATAAAAATGGCCACTAAAGCCGATACAAGCGTAATAATCTGCTCAAACTACTATTTTATGCTTGCATTTATGATGAAAGCAGGCTATAAATATCACTGTGAACACGCTGCCGAGACACAAGAAAGTCCTAATCATCAAGTGCTTGACCGAGGGCATGAGCCTCCGAGCGATTGCGCGGATCGCGGACGTGTCCCGCAACACGGTTGCCAAGCTTCTGGCGGACGCGGGCAAGGTGTGCGCGGATTATCAGGACAAGGCGTTGTGCAACCTGCCCTGCAAGCGCATCCAGGCCGATGAGATTTGGAGCTTCGTCTACGCCAAGGCGAAGAACGTAGCCCGCGCCAAGAACGCGCCGCCGGAAGCCGGGGACGTGTGGACGTGGACGGCCATCTGTGCGGATACGAAGCTGATCCCGTCTTGGCGCCTGGGAGACCGATCCGGCGCAACGGCGCTCGACTTCATGGACGATCTCAAGGGACGGCTGGCCAACCGGGTGCAGCTCACCACGGATGGGCATCGAGCCTACCTGGAGGCGGTTGAGGAGGCGTTCGGGGCTGACGTGGACTATGCGATGCTGGTGAAGTTGTACCGGGCGGGTGGAAGCGACCGGAGCCCGGAGACGCGCTACAGCCCGTCAGAGTGCATCGGAACCCGCATGGAAGTGGTAGAGGCCAATCCTGATGAAGCGCACATCAGCACGTCCTACGTGGAGCGTCAGAACCTCACCATGCGGATGTCCATGCGCCGGTTCACGCGACTCACCAACGCTTTCTCGAAGCGGCTTGAATACCTGTCCGCCTCGGTTGCGCTTCACTTCATGCACTACAACTTCTGCCGGATTCACAAGACCCTGCGAGTCACCCCGGCAATGGAAGCGGGCGTGACAGACCGGCTGTGGGAAATTGGCGATATCGTGGACATGGTAGAAGCCGACGCGCTGAAGCCGAACCGTCCGACCACCTACGGAAAGCGCGGGCTGATTTCAAACTGAGCCACTACCCCCGGGAGGCGTCCGGAAGGCCGAACCACCCGTGACGTTGCCGGAGCGAACAGCCAAACGTCATGTCCCGGGAGCAAGGGCATCCTGCCCTCGCCGCTCTAGTCTGAACTTCGAGGGGCCAGGCGAGCTAACCCATTGATATTTCGGCCAAAAGGCAGGAGCTACAGGGTTGCTACTGGGAACATTCGAGGCGGAGGCCGAGGAGTTCGAAGGCTCGGTGTTGCAGGGGGGTGGGACGGGTGAAGAGGTCGAAGGGCTGGGCGCGGGGGAGGCGCGGGAGGAGGCGGTTTTTGACGATGGTGGCGAGGTCGTCGAGGAGGGTTCGGAAGCTGTGAACGGGGAAGCCGTCTTCGGTGCGCTTGGTGCGGGCCTTTAGCTGGGCTTTGGGGGAGGTTTTGGCGGGGGCCACCACGGAGGCGCGTAGGGCTTCGGCGGAGTCATGGTCGTCGAACAGCAAGGGAGCGAGGCACTGGCGCATGTGCCATTCGACGTAATAGGCGAGCATGCAGAGCAAGACGTGGGCACGCACGCGTTCCGGCGCATCATGATGAACGGGGCGCACCTTGAGGTCCACGGTCTTGAGGCATCGGAAGGCGCGCTCGACCCGGCTCAGGCTCTTGTAGGCGCGCACGGTGTCGGGGGCATCGAGGGCGTTTTGGGGCAGGCTGGTGCGCACGATGTAGAGGCCGTCGAGGGCTGCTTCTCGTGCAATGGAGTCAAGGTTTCGAGAGTAACGGAACGAGTCGTCGGTGATGTCGAGGTGGAAATGCTTGGCCATCTTGTACTTGCCCACCACCCGGCCCACCCGAAGAGCGATGCGCTCCCGGCCCGTGAGCGGCCGCTTCTCGCGTCCGGCGGCGGCCACGATGGGGTCCAGCAGACGTTCGGTGGCGCCCAGCAACGCCTCGCGCTTGCGTGCCCGTTCGGCCGCCAGCAGCGGATTGTGGCACACCATCAGACGCTCTCCGGGATATTCCTCGGAGCGGACCTCCACAAGATCGGTCTGATCGAACAACGACATCTGCACCGCCCCCGATTCCACCAGCCGGCGAATGGCCGAGGAACGCAAGGCGCTGATCCAGTCCAGCCCCGCCGGCGCCACCTCCTCGCGGATGCGCGCCTCGGTGAGCATGCCCCGGTCGCCCACCAGCACCACCTTCGAGAGTCCGAATCGGCGCCGCAGCTTGTCCACCTGCGCCCCCAGGGTCATGGGGTCGGCGGTGTCGCCCTCGAACACCTCCACCGCCACCGGACGACCGTCGCGGTCGCACAACAGGCCGAACTCGATCTGGAGCTTGCCCCGCTTGCCGTCGCGGGAATGGCCGTGCCGGGCCAGCGGACAGCAGCGGCCTTCCAGATAGACCGAGGTGAGGTCGTAGAGCACCAGGGCGCCGTCTCCAAGATGTCTTTTGGCCAAGCGCTTCTCAATCGCCTCCTGACGTTCCAAAAGCCAGTCCATGGCCGCGTACAGATGGTCCTCTGAGGTCTCTCCAAGTCCCAGGGTCTCCGCCAGCGTGTCCCGAGCGGTGGCCTCGGCCAGAGCTCGGGCCGTAGCCAGTTTCGAGACCGGGGCCATGACTCGGGCCGCGATCAGCGCCACCCCCCTGTCGCGCTCGGGGCAGGGAGTTGTCGAAAGGATACGTTCCAGGCCCAGCTTGCGCACGGTGCCGAGCACTGCGGCGACATGTCCGTGGGGCTTGGAGCGGACGATGTCGAAGGCGTCCTCGGGGCTGACCAGGGGTTGGTCCTTGAGCAGCCGGCGCAGGGTTTCGACTTTGGCTCGGGGCCAGTCGGAGAGGTTGGCGAGGGTCCGTTTGCGGACGCGCTTGCCTTCGCGCCAGCCTTCGCGGAGCAGGACGGCGGGAGGGGAGTTCCGGTTGGGGACGGTTTCTACATACATGGCAACGAGACTAGCACAGGATGCGGGATAATACAAGGACTATTGCAACCATTACATGGGAACATATGAGGATGCCGAATCCGCCGTTTCTCCAACAAATTCAAACACTTGATTCAAAATTAAGGATGAAATTCGCTCGAAGTTCAGTCTAGTGTGGTGTCTCACAAATACGGTTATGAAGATGCGAGGGCATTTTGGTTGTCGGCAAGGCGTCCTTCGACTTCGCTGCGCTACGCTCAGGACTTGTAGGGGCGACCTGCTGTCGCCCCCCTGGTGGCGGGCACCACGCGAGGAAGACCCCGGGTCAAGCCCGGAGTGACGTACGCAGCCGACGGCCAAAAGGACCCGCAGATTCGTAAGCGTATTTGCGGGACACGACACTAGGTCCCGAGCGCCGTCGGGTTGGCGGCCAAGCCCTTACCCTTAAGGTACTGACCCGTGGCGGATCCGGCCACCGCCATGATCTCTTCGGGGGTGCCCGCGGCCACCACGTACCCGCCGTTCTCGCCGCCCTCGGGTCCGAGGTCCACGATGTAGTCGGCGCATCTCAGGAAATCCGGATTGTGCTCGATGGCGATGACGGTATGGCCGGATTCCACCAGACGGTCCAGGATCTCCACCAGCCTGTCCACTTCCTCGAAGTGCAGCCCGGTGGTGGGTTCGTCGAAAAGGTACAACACCTTGCCGGCGGAGTTCTTTCCCAACTCCCGGGCCAGCTTGACGCGCTGGGCCTCCCCGCCGGAAAGGGTGGTGGCCGGCTGCCCCAGCCGCAGATAGCCCAGTCCGACTTGCCACATGCTGTCGAGCCGCCGCCGCACCAGCGGTACGTTCCCCAGGAAGTCCAGGGCTTCGGTGACCGTGAGGTCGAGAACGTCCGCGATGCTGGCCCCCTTGTACTGGATCTCCAAGGTTTCCCGGTTGTACCGGCGCCCGCCGCAAACGTCGCACCCCACCGACACGTCCGGCAGAAACTGCATCTCGATGTCCACGGTTCCAGCCCCGAGGCAGGCTTCGCACCGCCCGCCCGCGGCGTTGTAGGAGAAGCGTCCGGGGCCATAACCCCGCATCCGGGCCTCGGGGAGGCGCGCGAAAAGGTTCCGCAAGGGATCGAAGAGTCCGCCGTAGGTGGCCGGGGTGGAGCGGGCGCTACGCCCGATGGAGCCTTGATCCACGTGGAGGACCCGGTCGAAGACATCGAGCCCGGAGACCGTGGCGCTCCGTGCGGCCGGCTTTGCGCTGCTTTGTGCGGCGGACGCCGCGGCGGGCCGCCGTAGCCGCTGCGCCGCGTCATGGAGGGTATCCACCACGAGGCTGCTCTTGCCCGATCCGGACACGCCGGTGACACAGGTCATGAGGCCGATGGGGAAGTCCACATCGATGTTCTTGAGGTTGTGGCGGCGGACCTTCCGGAGCGAGAGAGTGCCGGACGCCGTCCGGCGCGCCCGAGACCCCGGCGGGCCGGCATCGGCCAGATACGGCCCGGTTCGGGAAGCGGGGCTCCGGCGTACGTGGTCCACGCTCCCGGCGGCGAGGACTTCTCCGCCCGCGGCGCCGGCGCCCGGCCCCATGTCGATGACGTGATCCGCCGCCATGATGACGTCCCGGTCGTGTTCCACCACCAGCACCGTGTTGCCCGCGTCCTTGAGCCGCCGCAGGATGCCGAGAAGCCGCGCGGTGTCCCGAGGGTGGAGCCCCACGGTGGGTTCGTCGAGCACGTAGATCACCCCTGACAGCCGGGCGCCGATGTGGGCGGCAAGCCGGATCCTCTGGCACTCGCCTCCGGACAGACTGTCGGAGGACCGGCCGAGGGACAAGTATCCCAGCTCCAGCTCCAGCAGGGTGTCGGTTCGCTCCCGTATCTCCCGGAGGATGTTGCCGGCGACCGCGGTCTCGCGGTCACCCAGGGCCACGTCTTCGATAAAGCCGCTGAAGTCATTCAGGGACAAGGCCGACACCTGCCCGATGTCCATGCCGCTGATCCGTACCTGAAGGCTCTCGCTCCGCAGCCGGGCGCCGGCGCACTTGGGACAAGGCCGTGGGGAAGCGTCCGCCGGAGCCGCGCCGCCACGGGAGCGCCCCGGGGGCCGGATGCCGAGGCCGTTACAGGAAGGGCAGGCGCCGTGCGGGCTGTTGAAGGAAAAGAGTTGCGGCACCGTTTGTGGGACCGGCGCGCCGCACTCCAGACACGCGGATCGCTGGGTGTAGCGGCGGGACTCCGTGGCGGGCGCATCGTGCACGTCGATCTTCACCACCCCGTCCCCGTGCTTCAGGGCCACCTCGATGGAATCGGCGAGCCGCTTGGCGACGCCGTCCCGTATCGCCAGCCGGTCCACCACCAAGTCGGCTCGCGCCAGCGAAGCCGAGCCAGTCGGGTCCGCTCCGCCGGGTGACGCCGAGCCGGCCAGGTCGGCCAGCTCCAGGACCTCTCCGTCCACCTTGATGCGGACGAACCCGGCCCGGATCACCGTCTCGATCTGTCGCTGGAATTCGGTGGGGTCGGTACACGGCAGCGGCGCCAGCACCTGGATGCGGGTGCCGGAAGGGAGCTTCAGCAGGTCGTCCACCATCTGCTGGACCGTATGCACCGTGATGGCGCTGCCGCAGCGTTGGCAGTAGGTCCGGCCTACGTGGGTGAACAGCAGCCGCAGGTGATCATGGATCTCGGTCAGCGTCCCCACCGTGGACCGGGGGTTTTCGTGGAAGCGGCGTTGCGGCACGGCGATGGCCGGAGAAAGCCCCTGAATGGAATCCACATCGGCTCTGGCCAGCGGATTCAGAAGTTGGCGCGCGTAGGTGGACAGGGACTGCATGTAATGCCGTTGCCCCTCGGCGTAGACGGTGTCGAAGGCCAGCGAGGATTTGCCCGAGCCGGACACCCCGGTGACCACCACGAGTTTGTCGCGGGGGATCTCCACGTCGACGTTCTTGAGGTTGTGGACGCGGGCGCCCTTGATGACGATGTTCATGAAAGCCGGCCCTTTTCCGTGGGTCTCCGTTGTCGGCGCAATCCCGGTAGGTCGGATTAGCGAAGCGTAATCCGACATCTTCCCGGGCTGGGGTTGTCGGATTTACGCTTCGCTAATCCGACCTACACACTAGTGTGGTGTCTCACAAATACGCTTACGAATCTGCGGGTCCTTTTGGCCGTCGGCTGCGTTGCTCTTCCTCGCGTGGTAACGGCCACACGGGCGGGTTTGAAACCCGCCCCTACAAGTCATCGCGCCTTGCCGACGACCAAAATGCCCTCGCATCTTCATAAGCGTATTTGTGAGACACCACACTAGCGATCAGGGTCTTTCTTGCTGTCGGCTGCGTTCCTCCTCCTCGCGTTGCGTCCGCCACACGGGCGGGTTTGAAACCCGCCCCTACAACAGCCACGCTCGGAGGCCTTGGTGGCCTGTCCCGCAAATGCGTGCGCCACGGTGCTCAGGATTTTTGCGGTCTGCAAGACGTGACGACCCGTAGGGGCGGGTTTCAAACCCGCCCGTGCCCGTGTCGGCAGAACCCCCGGCGTGTCAGAGTGCGCCCCCCGGTTGCCGCCGTGCCAGCTTCGCCGCCAGCAGGATCGCCTGCTTCATGCTGCGGGGGTCGGCCACGCCCTTGCCGGCGATATCGTAAGCGGTCCCATGGTCCACCGAAGTTCTGATGATGGGGAGGCCGAGGGTCAGATTGACGCCGTCGGTGAAGTGCAGCAGCTTGAACGGCCCGAGTCCCTGGTCGTGATACATGCAGATGACGGCGTCGAATTCCCCGGCCACCGCGCGGTGGAAAAGGCTGTCCGCGGGAACCGGACCGGAAACGCACATGCCCCGGCCCGAGCAATCGCGCACCGCGGGCCGGATCACCCTGCGCTCCTCTTGGCCGAACATGCCGTCTTCACCTCCGTGGGGGTTCAGCGCGGCCACCGCCAACCGCGGCTCCGCCAGGCCGAACCACTCCTGCAGCGACCGATGAGTCAGCTCGATGGTGGTGCGGATCCGCCTGCGGGTCAACGCCGCGGCCACTTCCGTCAGCGGCAGATGCACCGTGACCAGAACCACCTTGAGACGCGACCCGTACAGCATCATCCGAACTTCCCGTGTGTGGGTGAGGTCGGCCAACAGCTCGGTGTGTCCGGGCCAGGCGTGGCCGGCGTCGTTCAGCGCCTTCTTGTTGATGGGCGCCGTGGCCATGGCGTCGGCGCCGCCGGCGCCGATGAGCTCCACCGCCCGGAGGATGTAACGGTAGGATGCTTCGCCGCCGTTCCGGGTGGAACGGCCGGGCCGGACGGCGTCGGGCTTCAGGCGCGTGACGGATTCCACCAGCACGGGAGCGTCGGTAGGGGCGGCGGAACCGGATTCCCGGTTCGGCCATCGGGGGGCGTGGGCGTGCTGGAGCAGCGCTGCATCGCCGACGATCACCACCCGGCACGCGCGCCGCACCGCCGCGTCGCGGGCTGCCTTGACGACCACCTCGGGCCCGATGCCCGAGGGATCGCCCATGGTTACGGCCACGACGGGTTTAGACATGGCGATGGCGGTGAATCAGTGCGAACGGATGGAGGATCAGGGTGCGGGCGTGTCGCGTTCGAAGGACTGATCCAGGGGCACGTCCTCATCGTCTCCGGCTTCGGTAGTGAACACCGGAATCCCGAACAGCTTGACCCGCTTGCGGTCGCCGACCACGCCGGTCTTGTCGGGTATGACTTCCTCTTGATAGATGTAGGTCAGCGGATTGATATAGTCCCAGAAGTCCTTGTCTTCTTCGCCCGCCGTGGCCGTGGCCATCAGGTTGCCGACCGTGCCCCTCTCGGCCTTCTGGGCCTCGAAGGCATACCCTTCCAGCTTGACTTCCACGCGATGCTTTTTCCGCAAGTCGGTCTTGAGCCACTTGGCGAATCTTTCCTGGAGTGTCTTGTTGTAGAGCTCGTCCTGCGCCTTCTCCGAAACCGCCGCGAACGGCAATCGCTCCCCGCCCTTCCGGTCTTCCGCCCGGACCAGGTGGTATCCCAGGTTCGTGCGAACCGGCTGGCTGAGCTCTCCCTTCTTCAGGGTGGCGGCAACCCGGGCGAGGGAGTCGGGCAGGCTCTCGGGTTTCATCCAGCCGATATCGCCGCCTTCGCCGGCTCCCGCGCCCTCGGATTGGGAGCGCGCCAATGCGGCGAAGTCCGCTCCTTCCACGACCTGCCGGCGCAGCTCTCCGACGCGCGACAGCACCGCCTGGGCCTGCTCGGGCGAGGCGCCGTCGTCGACCCCCAACATGAGATGACGGAGATGCACCTGGAGCTCGTTCCGGTACAAGTCCGGGTTGGCGTCGTAGTAACGTTGTGCGTCCTGGATCGTGATGTGAATCCTTTTCCTGACGTTACGCTGGATCAGCTCGTCCTGCTCGATGCGGGCGCGGACCTCTTCGCGGTACTCGGCGATGGTCTTGCCGTCCTGCTTCAACAGGGCGTCGAACTGCATGGGGGTCAGGTCATTCCGTTTCCTGACCGCCTGGATGTACTTGTCGATGTCGGTGTCGCGCACGCGGATGCCGGTGTTCTTGACCTCGGCCCTGATGAGCTCGTGGGTAATGAATTCCTCCAGCCACTGCTTGGGCACGCGCCCCGCCGTCAGTTCATCGAGCTCGACGTCCTGCTTCAGCTTGGTCCGGGCGAATTTTCGGAGATCCGAGAACGTATTGGGGACACCGTTGACAACCACGACGATCTTCTCGACGAGACTTCCGGGTGAGGATACGGGGAAGAGCGCGAGAAGGGCGAGGAAGGCGAGGACGGTTGTCGTGCACAAGCCGCGCCGCAAGCCGGAAGTTGTTGTCGCAAGCCAGATTATGGGTCTGATCATGGGTCTGATCCTTCGCCCGGATAACATACATTCCTAGTTGAGGACGTGCAATAACTCACAAGCCTCGTCGATGAGGCCGGGCCAGTCCGTATGGTCCGGGGTAAACGCCAGCCGTCCCTGCGGGGAGAACTGGAAGTGCCGGTGATCCTCCGCCGCGAGCTTGAGCAGCCGGTCCACGTTCAGTTTTGAGGTGGCATGGAAGGTCAGCGACAAACGGCCGTTCTGGTAGATGATCTGGGTGGCCAGGGCCTGGATCAGGGCGCGCCTGAGCTCCATGACCCGGAACAGGTTTTCCGCCACCCGCGGGTAGCTGCCATAACGATCGCGGATCTCGTCCTGAATCTCCGCCAGTTGCTCCGGATTCTCCAGGTTGGCGAGCCGTTTGTAGAACAGCAGCCGCTGGTTGGCGCTGGGTATGTAGTCGTCGGGGAAGTAGGCAGGGATGCCCAGCCGAATCTCCGGCTCCACGCTGACCCGGCGCTCCTCACCCTTGAGCTCGTGGATGGTCTCTTCCATCATCTGGGTGTAGAGCTCGAAACCCACCGCGGCGATCTGGCCGGATTGTTCACGGCCCAGCAGGTTGCCGGCGCCGCGGATCTCCAGATCGTGTAGCGCCAGCTTGAAGCCGCTGCCGAGCTCGTCCAGCTCCTGCAGCGCCCGGAGCCGCTTCTCCGCGTCTTTGGTCACGGTGCCGCTGCCGGGAAGCAGCAGGTAGGCGTAGGCCCGGCGCGACGACCGTCCGACCCGGCCCCGCAGTTGATAGAGTTGGGCCAGCCCGAACCGGTCCGCGCGGTTGATGATGATGGTGTTGGCGTTGGGATAGTCCAGGCCGGATTCGATGATGGCGGAGCACACCAGCACCTGGGCCTCGTTCTCCTGGAACAGGCCCATGTTCTTCTTGATCTCGGCCGGCGCCATCTGCCCGTGGGCAATGGCGACCTTGGCCTCGGGCACCAGGTCCATGATCTTCTGGCCCATGCGCTGGATGCTCTCCACCCGGTTGTGCAGGAAGAACACCTGCCCCTCGCGGTTGATTTCCCGCAGGATGGCGTCGCGGATCACGCCCTCGTCGTAGCGGGTCACGTAGGTCCTTATGGCCAGCCGGTTGGGGGGCGGTGTCTCGATGACACTGAGGTCCCGGATGCCCACCAGCGACATGTGCAGGGTCCTGGGGATGGGCGTCGCGGTGAGGCTCATGACATCCACGGTGTAGCGGATCTGCTTGAGCTTCTCCTTGTGGCTTACGCCGAAGCGGTGTTCCTCGTCGATCACCACCAGGCCCAGGTTCTTGAAGGCCACGTCCTTCTGCAACATGCGGTGGGTGCCGATGACGATGTCGATGAGCCCGGCGGCGAGGTCCTTGAGCGACTGCTGCACGTTCTTGCCGGTGACGAAACGGCTGAGGCTCTCCACCCGCACCGGATAGGGCTCGAAGCGGCTGCGGAAGGTTTCCAGGTGCTGCTGCGCCAGGATGGTGGTGGGGGCGAGCACGGCCACCTGCTTCCCGTCCATCGCCGCCATGAAGGCCGCCCGCATGGCCACCTCGGTCTTGCCGTAGCCCACGTCGCCGCAGATCAGGCGGTCCATGGGCTTGCTCTGGGTCATGTCCTGGAGGGTTGCGGTGATGGCCTGCTCCTGATCGGGCGTTTCCTCGTATTCGAAGGCGGCCTCGAACTCCCGATACGTTTGATCGGGGACCGGGAAGTTGTGGCCCTCGTGCAACTCCCGGGTGGCGTAGACCCGCAACAGCTCCTTGGCCATGGCCACGATGGCCTTGCGCGTCCTGGCCTTGAGCTTGAGCCAGGAGGTGCCGCCCAGCCGGTCCAGAACCGGGGCGCCGCCCTCGGCGCCGATGAATTTCTGCACCAGATTGATGCGGTCGATGGGCAGATAGAGACGGTCGCCCCCCTGGTACTCCAGGTGCAGGAACTCGCCTTCGGTGCCCGCCACCTTGAGGTACTTGAGCCCGCGATAGATGCCGATGCCCTGGTCGAGGTGCACCACCACGTCGTCCTGCCGCAGCTCGCTCAGGCTGGTGATGAAGTGGCCCGAGGTCTCCCGCTTGCGAACGGAGGGGTCGCGTTTCCTGCGCCCCCACAACTCCTCCAGGGTGATGATGACCAGCCCCTCGTCGGGTATGCGCACTCCCTGGGTCAGCCCCCCCAGCACGATCCGGGGTCCGTTGGAGGGGCCGGCCACGAATTCATGGAAGGACCCTTCGGAGATCGGAATATCCACCTGGTAATAGGCCAGCAGTTGCTGCAGCCGTTGCGCGTCACCCGGGTGTCCGCCCACGAAGAGCACCCGCTGGTCCCGCCATTGGTCCAGATGCTCCACCAGCGGGGCCAGGGAGCGTTCGGATCCCTGCTGGGTGGTGAGCTCGCTGTGCAGGTCCGCGTTGGCGTAGGAGCGCACCGAGAGCGTTGACGAGGCGGCGTCGGGGGATGCGAGAACGTCCAGGCTTTCGCTGTGGATCTGCCGGAACGCCGCGGCCTCCTCGCGCCAGCCGTCCGGGTCCAGGTACAGGGCCTCGGCATGGGGGTGGAAGCGGCCCTCCGCCGCGGCCTTGGAGGCTCGTTGGGTCACCAGCTTCTCGAACCGCTCCAGCTCCTCCTCCACCCGGGCCGGCTGATCCCACCAGACGATGCCGCGCCGAGGCAGATGGGCGAGGATCGACGGCAGCGGGCGGTCGTAGAAGTAGGGCGCCAGGAACTCCATCCCGGCAAACCGCACGCCCTCGCGCACCGACTCCAGCAGCGCCCGCTTGTCCTTGCGGGTGAAGCCCAGGTCGTCCGCCCGCTCCTCGATCCGCGCCAGGGTCTCGCGGCTGGTCTGCGCCCCGGAGGCGAACTCCTTCATGGGCAGGAGCAACAGCTCTTCGTGGTGGGACCGGGAGCGCTGGGTCCGGGGGTCGAACTCGCGGATGGAATCGATGCGGTCATCGGCGAACTCCATCCGCATGGGCCGGTCATAGGCCGGGGGGAAGATGTCCACGATGCCGCCGCGCACGCTGAAGTCGCCGCGTTCCTCCACCAGCGGCGCCCGGGCGAAGCCCAGGCTGGAGAGCTGCCACAGGAGTTTTTCCCGGTCGACTTCCTGACCCTCGATGAAGTGGGCGCTCCGGAAGCTCTCCCTGGGCACCACGCGCTGCATTACGGCGGCCGGGGTCGTCACCAGTAGCGGCGCCGGCTGTTGGGCGAGCCGGTGGAGGCTTTCCATGCGCGCGGCCAGGTGGTCCGGATTCGGGGAAAGGCTCTCGAAAGGCAGGATGTCCCACCCCGGGAACAGATGAAGCCGCCGCTCCAGCGGACTGGCCACGGCTTCTTCTCCCAGGAAGAAGGACAGGTCGAGGAAAAGGCGTTCCGCCTCCTTCACGGTGGGCACCAGGACCACCAGCGGACAGTCGAGATGCCGGGCCGCGAGAAAGACCGCATAGGCCTTGGCGCTGCCGTGCAGTCCGGAAATCCGCTTTTCGCCACGCCACTCATGAGTCAGTAGCTGCGAGATCTTGTCGTCGAGTGATAGGGACGTCACTTGGCCGGTTACCTCAGAAGGAACGGTGTGGGAGTGTAGCCGAAGAGAGGCGGCACCCGCAACGGTAGCGCCTCAATGTCCGTGGACTTCCCTGGTATGGGACGATAAGGTGGCGCCGATGGCACGAAATGTTGTTGATTCGGGATGCTTCAATTCTCACATCTCACTGCCCTATGAACTGCGGATCGATGATTTTCGTCTCGCAATTCAGGACGCTTACGACTTTTTCTACGATGTGAATCGACATCTCACGTCGAAGGGACTCCAACGATTGGATGACATGCTACGTCCTGCGATCATGTCAGGTGCTTTGTCCGACATGCTGACTTCAAGCCTTGCCAATCACGCGCGAGTGCTTGTTGAGAACCGCTATTTCAACGGTCACCCGGACCTCGTTGTGCAGGGGATCTATCCCAACAATGCCGTGAGGGCGGGAGAGGAAGGCGTAGAGATAAAAACCACTCGAAAGAAGGGCGGCGCAGTAGACACCCATGGCGCACGGAACCAATGGATGTGTGTCTTTGTATACGAAGTCGATCAGAAAACAGAGCCCGCATCAGATCGCAGACCGATGACGTTTAGCGAAGTGTATCTCGGAAACGTAACGACGGACGATTTTCGCAGGAATCCAAGGGGTGAGCTTGGGACCAGGACGGCCACGCTCCACGCGCAAGGAATCAGGAAACTGCGAGAACAGTGGATCTACAGGGTTGCTACTCCATAGTTGGTCAACTTCGGAATGGATTCAACGGCCAACGAAAAATAGTGAAGGTCTTGCTCGACGCCAACGCTTTTGTAGGACATGGCGTTACACGCGGCAAGCGTGGATCCCGATCCGGCGAATGGATCCAAGATCCTGCCCTCGCCAAGCGGCAGAACCCCCCTTACGACTCGGCGAAGAAACGCCTGCGGTTTCAGGCTCGGATGCGGGGCGATACGGCGTTCCGCCTTTCGGCTTGGTGCCGAAGGAATGACATCTCCGAATGGCTTTCCGGGTTCCGGACGACGAAAGCCGCCTGTTTTCCATTTTCGCAGGTTGTCCTGCACGCGCCCGTCCAATTGTTTCCTGAATACGAGCCAAGGTTCCCACATCGAACGCGGCATCACACTGATATCTCGAAATTCTTCGTGCGCGCCTTTCGGGCGGTCGCCGCCGCGCATCGTCATGGTGAGGCGTACTATTTCGCCTCGCCGTTCCAGTCCGGCTTCCGACAATGCCCTGGCAACGATGTGCGAGACCAAGGGGTTTGACGCAACGATGACATTCGCGCCCGGCACCAACACCGGCAGCAGCGAGCGCGCCCAAGAAATAAAGAAATCCAGAAGATCGGCTAGTTGGACTGTGTCGAGCGTCGTGAAGCGGGGAATCGGGGAACGTTGGTGTCCATCGAACGACGGCGGAATGCGCCATACGCCCCCCTTCCCGGCGCGAAGTTTTCGCTGCTGTTCTTGCGTATATTCGTGCAGACCATAAGGAGGATCGGTGACCACCGCATGAATCGAGTTGTGTGGCTGTCGATCCAACCACGCGAAACAATCGTCGTGGTGAAGTTCGGACATCTGAAATGAGAAACTGTCTTCTCTTTTGTCGATTTCAGGAAAGGCTTTTTGCCAGGGGTTTGAAGTCAGACGGCCCGCACGATACGCGCCCCGCGTCTCTCGGACGAAGAGTTCAGGGGTGTTCAACCGAAGATATGAGCGCACGGAGGACGGGGGCGCGTCTCTGACCTGTTTTTGGACTTCCGCTATAATTGTGGCGACACTCAGGGACGTAGGCGATTCGGACAGCACGCTAAGGATCGCGTCTCGTACGCGGCCCGGTGCGTTTTTTGTGTTTCTCGACATGTCGACAACGTAGACGTCTGGACGTCTTTTGTCAAGGTGTGATGACCATAGCCTGCAGGTGCGAGGAAATCAGTCCCTGGACTTGGCCGCCACGGGTACGATAAAGTGACTGTCTCCGTTAAACAACTCCCCACGGAAAAGGACCCCCCAATCATGGCAAAACGGAACCCGAGGATCGCAAGCGCGGTGCAGGCAATACCGGAGCGAGGCTACCCGGACTTGCACGAACATCTCCAGCGTCTGGACGACGCCGGCCTGCTGATCCGGGTGGCGCGCCCGGTGGACAAGGATCAGGAGATGCACCCGCTGGTGCGCTGGCAGTTCAGGGGAGGGATCAAGGAACGGGACCGGAAGGCGTTCCTGTTCGAGCAGCCCGTGGACGCCAAGGGGAAACGCTACGACATCCCGGTGGCCATCGGGGTGCTGGCGGCCAACCGGCGCATCTATCGCATCGGGTTGGGGTGCGACGAGGACACCGACATCAACGCCTTGTGGAGCGAGGCGAAAACGAACCCCGTGACGCCGGTGGAGATCCCGTCGTCGGCCGCGCCGGTGCACGAGGTGATCATCTCGGGAGCGCAGCTCAAAAGCAGGGGCAAGGGCATGGACGGCATTCCGGTGCCCATATCCACGCCGGGCTGGGACAACGCGCCTTACGTGAGCGCGGCCCACTTCGTCTCGCACGATCCCGACAGCGGGGTGTACAACATCGGCACCTACCGGGCCATGATCAAGGCCCGGACCCGGGTCGGGTGCAATCCGTCCATCGAGCTGGGGCAGGGGATCTACCGTCATTGGCTGAAGTACCGGGAACGGGGCGAGAAGATGCCGGTGGCGCTTTGCATCGGCGGCGTGCCCGCCATCTCCTACGTGGCGGCGCAGAAGCTTGCCTACGACCTCGACGAGTTCTCGGTGGCGGGCGGGCTGGTGAAGGCGCCCATCCGGGTGACTCAGGCCCGCACCGTGCCGCTGATGGTGCCCGCGGACGCGGAGATCATCGTCGAGGGCTTCGTCTCCACCGAGTGGCTGGAGCCCGAGGCGCCGTTCGGCGAGTCCCACGGCCACGTCAATCCCAAGGAGTACAACCCGTTCATGGAGGTCACCTGCATCACCCGGCGCCGCGATGCCATCCTCTGCTCCATCATCAGCCAGATGACGCCGTCGGAGTCGAGCGTCATCAAGAAGATGGCCTACGAGCCCCTCTATCTCGAGCACCTGCGGGACGGCATCGGCGTGAAGAGCGTGGTGCGGGTGATGCTCCACGAGCCCTTGACCGCAACACAGAAGCTCACGGTGATCCAGATGCGCAAGCCCAGCCCCGCGGAGGTGTGGCGCGCGCTCATGGGCGCGGTGGCCTTCCGTCCCGCCATGTCGAAAATCGTCATCGCGGTGGACGAGGACATCGACCCCGACAACCTCGACGCCGTGTTCTGGGCCATGGGCTATCGTTCCAAGCCGCACCGTGACGTACAGATCATGCACGGCATGGACGTGGGCCACGCCCCCCGGCACGATGCCCGTGGTTCCGCGGACGACTCGTGCCTCTTGTGGGACGCCACCCTCAAGGAGAAGCTGCCGCCCATCTCCCTTCCCACCCGGGAGTACATGGAGCGGGGCCGGGCGCTCTGGGAGGAGCTGGGACTGCCGGAGCTGGAGCCCCAAACGCCGTGGTTCGGCTACTCGCTCGGAGACTGGAACCCGGAGCTGGAGCAGGAGGCCGCCCTCGCCACCCGCGGGGAATACTGGAAGACCGGCGCGAAGATCGCCCGGCAGCGCCGCTCGACCAAGGACATCCTGCCCAACACGTCCTTTTACGGTGAGGACGAGGACTGACCGGGCGGCCACCACGCCGTGTCAGAGCGCTGTCTACGAGTGAGACAATGAGATCCCCGAGACCGTCATTCCCGCGAAACAGGCTGTGTCAAAACCCTAACTTCGGGGCACGAAAGGCCAACCCGTCATTCCCGCGCCCCTCCGTCATTCCCGCGAAAGCGGGAATCCAGGGGTCCTGGAGGGGTCCCCACGCGCCGTTTCCCCACTCCACCCCGCCTGGATACCCGCTTTCGCGGGAATGACGATTTCGGGGGCCGTTGCCCCTCTCGGATGGGGTTTTGACACAGCCTGGAAAGCGGGAATCCAGGGGCGGTGGAGGGGTCTCGCGGCGTGGCTCCGCCGCCTGACCGAAAGGATCCGTTAGCCATGGATTACAAGACGCTAAAATGGGTCGTGCACGACAATCCGCTACGGCCGGGTGAGCCCTGCATCGGCGTGATCACACTGAGCCGTCCGGATCAGCTCAACGCGGTGGACCCGTTGATGCGGCTGGAGCTCGATGCCCTGTGCAACGAGATCGCGCGCAACTCCGTCCTCAAGGTGGTGATCCTTACCGGCGAGGGGCGCGGCTTCTGCGCCGGCGGCGACCTCACTTCGGAGGGGGCCGTGCTGGGGGCGTTCGAGGGGTCCAGCGGCATCGAGGGCCCCTACAAGGAGTTGGCGGAGTATGCCCTGAACGATCTCAGGCACCGGGTGCTGCAGAGCGCCATGCGCAAGCTGGAGGATCTGCCGCAACCCACCATTGCCGCCGTGAACGGGCCGGCCGTGGGGGTGGGGCTGGAGATGACCACACTGTGCGATATGCGCCTGGCGTCGGACCGGGCTCGCTTCGGCGAGGTGGCGGTGCCCGCGGGGTTCGTGCCCGAGAGCGGCGGGTCGCGCAACCTGCCCAAGCTCGTGGGCATCGGCCGGGCCATGCGCCTGATCCTCACCGGCGAGATCATCGACGCTCAGGAAGCGTTGCGCATCGGGCTGGTGGACGAAGTGGTGCCGCACGAGGAGTTGATGGAGCAGGCCTTCTCCCTGGCCGGCAAGATCGCGGCCAACCCCTATCTGTCCGTGCGCCACGCCAAGCGACTGATCAAGATGTACTGGAACTGGAACCGGACCGACGAAGGCTATCGCGAGGAGCTGGAGTCGGTTCTCGAGATTACCCGCACCAAGGACTGCCAGGAAGGCATGCGGGCGTTCAAGGAAAAGCGTCCGCCCCACTACACTTATCCCTACGACGCGGGCTGGCCGTTTCCGGAGAAAGCAGGCGAGAAGAAATAGTGAGGGGAGCGAGAGTCCGACGCAGGTCGGATTAGCGAAGCGTAATCCGGCGTAATCCGACATGCGCGGCCGCGCGGTGTCGGGTTACGCCTTCGGCTAACCCGACCTACGTCGGAGAGTGCAGTGGAAACCCGGAAGCGTGACCATGTCCGAACCTTCCATCCCGTGGCAGGGCTATCGCGAGATCCCGTCGCGGCTCAATATCGCCGAGGAAGTGCTGGAGCGTCCGGTCGCCGCGGGTCACGGTGATCGCACGGCGATGGTGTGGGACGGCGGCTCTCTCAGCTACCGGGAACTTCGCGGCAAGGTGCATGGCTTCGCACGGGGCCTGAAGGAGCTGGGGGTCTCGCCGGGTGATCCGGTGCTCGTGCAGATGCCCAACTCACCGGAATTCGCCGTGGCCTTCCTGGCGGCCGTGAAGCTGGGCGCGCTTCCCGTCGTGGTCAACTCGCTGCTGGGGGTTGGTGAACTCCAGGCCATCCTGGAGCAGACGAAGCCCGGTTGCGCCGTCACCGAGGGCTCGCGTGCGCAGGCGCTACGGCAGCTTCGCGAGTCCTCGGGCCTCCGGACCGTGGTATGCGCGGGGGAGGCTCAGGGCGGCGAGGTACCCTTCGACTCCCTCATCCATGAATCGGCGACCGACGTGACGACGAGAGACACCTCGGCCCACGAGCCGGCCTTCATGGTGTGCACGTCCGGCACCACCGGCCGGCCCAAGTGCATCGTCCACGCCCACCGGTGGATCGTGGCCTTGGGGGATCTGAACCGCTACCGGCTTCCTCCGGAGCAGGGCGACGTGGTGATGGCCACGGGTGAGTGGAGCTTCATCAGCGCTCTGGGCCACAATCTGCTCTTTCCGCTTCGGAACGGGGTCACCTGCGCGGTGCTGTCGGGGCGCGCCACGCCCGGAAACGTGCTGGAGCAGGTCTCAGCTTTCGGCGTGACCCTGCTCCACTCGGTGGCCACGGTCTATCGCCGGATGCTGGCTACGGAGGGCATCGAGGACGCGTATGATATCCAAACGCTCCGGGGTGTGCACTCCACCGGCGAGGCGCTCCGAGAAGCCACCTACCGCCAGTGGAAGTCGCGCTTCGGCTGCGAGATGTACGAGCACTACGGCGTATCGGAGTATCAGCTCGTGGTGGGGCACGGGGTGCGGCACCCGGTGAAGCCCGGCTCGGTGGGAGTGCCGGCCCCGGGCGTGGGCATCGACATCGTCGGCGACGACGGCCGCACAGTAGCGGAGGGCGTTGTCGGGCGGACGGTGATTTCCACCGAAGACCCAGGGCTTTTTCTCGAATACTACGCCGATCCCGGCCGTACCGAGGCCGCCCGTCGAGGCGGGGTCTACGACACCGGTGACTTGGCGCACCGGGATGAGGAAGGCTATTTCTTCATCGCCGGGCGCAGTGATGACTGCTTCAAGACCCGCGGGCTGTTCCTCGTTCCCACGGAGGTGGAGAACGCGCTCCAGCGCCATCCCGCGGTGGCCGAGGCCGTGGTGGTGCCCGAGCCCGATCCGGAGATCGGCAACCGCGTGCTGGGGGTGGTGGTGCCGGCGGAGGGGTGCGAGCCTACGGACGAGTTGGCGGAGATTCTGCGCCAAAGCCTCGGGCAAGAGCTGGCGCACTACAAGATCCCCTATCGAATCCAGTTCGCCCAGTCCATTCCAAAGAGCCCCGTGGGGAAGATACTGCGGAGCCAGGTGACGGGTTCAACCGGGACCATGGATGTTCGCTAAAGCCTTCGCCATCGCCGCTGGATACACCCGTCCCGTAGTGGTCTCCAGCCGCAGGGTCAACGGCGACTGCCAGAGCTCGGTGGGTGCCTACGTCATCATCAACCGGGAAGGTTGGTTCCTCACCGCCGCACACCTGTTTGGCGTGATCGAGCAGCAAAGCGCGGCCGTGCAGACTTACCGCACGTATCGGGGCGACGTCCGCTCCATGGATCACGACATGGCGTCCAAGCAGTTGTACCGGAAGAAGAAGATACGCCATTTCGAGGTGCCGCGGCCGGAGTCGGTGCGCGATCACTCGACATGGTGGGGGATGGATGGTGTGGGTGTGCGTGACGTACAGGTGGCGGCCGCCGCCGATCTCGCGTTGGGGCGGCTGGAGCCGTTCGATCCGGCAAGCGTTTCCCACTACCCAGTGTTCAAGACTCCCGGCACCGACTATCTGCCGGGCCGCAGCCTTTGCCGGCTTGGTTTCCCTTTTCACGAGATCGTGCCGTCCTACGACGAGCAGAAGGGCGTTTTCGCTCTACCCAAGGGCGCCGTGCCGTTGCCGCTGTTTCCGCTGGAAGGAATGCTGACCCGCATCCTGATCGCCCGATCGCCGGCGTTGCCGTCCAAGGGTCCCGCGGACGAGACCAGCCTCTTCATCGAGACCTCTTCGCCCGGACTGCGGGGTCAGAGTGGCGGACCGATCTTCGATTCGGAGGGTGCGGTCTGGGGGCTGCAATCGCATACCCGCCACTATCCGCTCGGTTTCGCGCCGCACGTCCCGGGCCGCGGCCATGTGGAGGAACAGTTCCTCAACGTCGGGGTCGGCGTTCATGCACAACCGATTCTGCAACTGTTGCAACAGTTTGGGGTGGAGCACCGGACCACGGAGTGATCTCGTCGGCGACCCGTACGTTACCGGCACCAGGCCGGCGTGCTGTTCGGGGGCTAGCCAGCGTGTGACAGGGGATCAAGGAGCAGGTTCAGGTTGGAGCGGGATGCACAATCTGCAAGTAGTACTTGCAAATTGTGCAGTTCATTGATAGCGTAAGGGCCATGATTGGCCGCGAGATCATGCCCCGTTTGACCGCACTGTTTCGCCAGTACCCCTTTGTGACGGTGACCGGGCCGCGGCAGTCTGGGAAGACGACGCTCTGTCGTGCAGCCTTTCCCGATCTTGCATATGCCAACCTGGAAGCGCCCGACCAACGGGATTTTGCTGAATCCGATCCCTGTAGATTCCTCTCGCAGTTCGGCGGGGGCGCCATTATAGATGAGGTTCAGCATGTGCCCGCGCTCCTGTCCTACCTCCAGGTTCTCGCTGATGAAAATGGCCGTAACAGCCTCTTCGTACTCACGGGTAGTGAACAGTTCCGGCTCTCCAACGCCATCAGCCAGTCACTGGCCGGGCGCACCGCACTGCTCCGTCTGCTGCCGTTTTCTCTATCGGAACGGCGGCGAATGAGCGCAAGCGAGGCGATGGACGACATCATCTACTCGGGGTTCTATCCTCGGATCCACGACCAAGGACTCGACCCGACTCAAGCGCTTGGCGATTACTTCGAGACCTACGTGGAACGGGACGTGCGCCGTTTGGGTGAGATACGCAACCTGTCGAGTTTCCGGCGCTTCGTGCGCCTGTGCGCCGGGCGGGTCGGCCAACTGGTGAATCTCGGCTCGCTGGGTTCGGACGCCGGCGTGTCCCACACCACGGCGCGAGCGTGGCTCACCGTGTTGGAGACGAGCTACATCATCTTTCAGCTACCACCGTTTCATGCCAATATCCGGAAGCGTCTGGTCAAGTCACCCAAATTGTACTTCCACGACGTGGGGCTGGCCAGCTACCTGATCGGTATCGAGAACAGGGAGCAGGTCACCACCCATCCCCTTCGTGGAGCCCTCTTCGAGAATGTGGTCGTCTCCGAGGCGCTCAAGCACCGCTTCAATAGGGGCCGCCAATCCAATCTCTCCTTTTTCCGGGACTCAAGGGGGTTGGAATGTGACATTTTCTATGAAACTGGCCGCGGCATCGGGGCCATCGAGGTCAAGTCCGGCGCCACGGTTGCCTCTGACTACTGTGATTCGCTCAACCGCGTGGCCGCCCTGATTCCGCACATCTCCGCCAAGACCGTGGTATACGGCGGAACAACGCGTCAGTCCCGAAGCGATTGCGACATCGTGCCATTGGCTCACCTGGGCCGAGCTCTCGAACGACTTGAGGTCGATTAGGAAGGGATCCAGGACGGCGGAGATCTGGGGTTGGTTGATCCGTCTACCTCTGGCTGTCCTCGTGGTCGGACTGCCCGTGGCCCTGGTACTGTTCGTCTTTCTCTACCCGAAGACTCACGGGGCTGGCTGGCTGTTGTCTTTGGGATGGCAGCAGCCATTGCCGCGCTCGAATACGGTGTGTACGACCGCATAACGCACGTCTACTGGCCGGAGGCGCGGATCTGGAGACTGTTCGAGTGAACAGACGGCAGGCCCCAGCCGACGTCCAGAAACGCGATGGATGCCGTGTCCAACATTTCCCTCAGACGATCAATGTTGTCGGGCCAGAGGTGCGGATTATACACTTCACGATACATGTTCGGTACCTTGTCGGTCGCCGGGGGAAAAGTTTGACGTTTCTGGCGACCGTGGTACGCTGATCGGTAATTGCAGCCTGTAACCGGAGAATACATGAAGATAAAGGAAGTTGCGGACATTCATGAGATCCTCACGTTGGCGGAGGCAGCGGCGTTCATTCGCGTGAGCGAGAAGACTCTGGGAGAGATGGCTCGTACAAGACGCATCCCGTCGCAGAAGGTCGGCCGAGAGTGGCGCTTCTTGCGTACGGGGCTCGAAGCGTGGCTCGCCGGGGCGAACGGGCAAGCTGCGACGAAAGGGTTTGCGAACCGTGTCACGGACGGATCCGGCCTTGTTTCGGAACCCGTCAGCGAACCGGGAGTACAAATCGAACTGCTTCCTTTCTCGGGTTTTCGTGATACCGGATTCTCGGAGAACCGTGACCGTGCCCTCCATCGCTGGGTGCCATGGATCGCCGGCTTTTCCGGGTCGTTTGTTGCCGGAGTGCTTGACGCGGTACGGAATCGGCGGCGGAGGATGCGCGTCCTGGATCCCTTCGCAGGCGTCGGCACGACGCTGATAGAAGCGCTCAAGCAAGGCGACGACGCCGTCGGCTACGAAATCAATCCGTATGCCGCGCTGGCATGCAAGGTCAAATCCCACGTTGTGGACTATGACGTCACCACTCTGGAAACGACCATCGCCCGCTTCGAGGAGTACGGTGAGGAAGAGTCGTGGCTGAATGCGGGACCGGCTTCAGGACAACCAAGAGGATTCCGCAGTCGAGTACCGTTCTTCAGCGACACCATAGAACGGCAAGCGTTGGCGTGTCTGGACTTCATCTCGGAAGAAACGACCGAGTGGGTCAAGGACCTGTTTCGCGTGGCCTTTGGTTCCGTCATGGTGAGCTTCTCGAATTACTCTTACGAGCCAAGCCTCGGCACACGGGCCGGTGCCGGAAAGCCCAACATCGATCATGCCGACGTCTTCGGCACCGTACGGCGTAAGCTTCTGGAAATGCAAGAGGATATCGTTACCTTCCAACGATGGATGACCAAACACGAACAAATCCCGTGTGCGACGGTTCATCCGTTATCCTATTTCGATCACGCGGGCCGGACTGAACCCCAGAGCATTGATGTGCTCATTACCTCACCGCCGTATCTCAACAACTACCACTACATCAGGAATACCCGTCCGCATCTGTTTTGGCTCGGGATGGTCGAGGATACTGCCGACCTGAAGACTATCGAGCATCAAAGCTTCGGGCAGTTCTGGCAGACGGTGCGATCAGGTCCGGAGATCGCTCTAAGGCCGCACCTGCCTCACCTGGCTGAACAGTTGCAGGAGCTCAGGGCACGTCATCCGGAAAAGGGCGTATACGGAGGGCCGGGATGGGCCAACTACGCTGCGACTTACTTCAATGATTGTCAGCGGTTTTGCGCCCTTACCCTGCCCCTCATGCGCTCTGGCGGTACCGTGGTGGTCGTCATCGGCAACAACATCCTTCAAGGCATAGAGTTTCAAACGGATAGATTGTTCGCGGAGATCGCGGACGGGGAAGGGTTCGAGATAGTCGACTTGCACGAAGTGCGCAAAAAACGGACGGGCAACAGTATCGTCAATTCATCGGTGCGAGTTGGCGTGGTCAACCAAAGTACGCGATTGTACGAAACGGCTGTCGAGCTCCGTGCCCCTTGAGTCACGTCCTGGAGCGCAGCGATGCAAGGATATCCTCCACGGTCTCCTCGGCTTTCAGCGCCTCAGCCCATGGACGTCCCGGATGCACCACATCCCAGCGGGGACGGCGCATATCACGACGGCCTCGTCCGGGAGCGTGGTTGCCGAACCCGTCGATCACGCTATTCCACACAGGCTGGAAGTGGTCGATCAAGAATCGTTCCGCAAGAGTGATCCACACGGGCACAACTACCAGAAAACGACAGCGAAATTCACTCAGGGCTAGATTGTGCGTCTGTTCGACGGATTTGGCGTGCTGTCCCAACCGCCGGTACAATTCGGTAGTCGCCTGAGGGATCTTGCTTGGGCTGCCTTTCCTCCCACCTGACGGAACCGCTTTGCCAACATAGATTGGGGTATGCAAGTCTTCAGAAGCAAAATCAGCGTAGAACGGAAGTGTGCCGCAGTAGTAGAGCGCATACACTCCCGAGCCGAAAAATGCGTCATCCGGAGGCAGTTCGTTAGGGGGTGCGTCGAGGAGGGCATGCACGACACTACGCGCGAGATTGTCGTAGTCGAGTGGGTCGTAAGCCTCGCCCATACACGTTGCGCTCCTTTCCGCCCGGCATCGTTTAGGCTATACCCGTGCAGAATCGAAGAATCAATGCGACCCGGCCACAGGCTCTCCGTCGGGAGACGCATCCTTCACACTACTTTCACACTACTGCCGATTCATGTTCCAGGGGATCAAAGCCAAATTCCGACAGGCTGGGGATCGTTTGCTTACCGGGAGTTCCGGCTGTTCTACGTCGCGGTGGTCAGCGCCTCCATGGGCAACCAGATTCAGCGGATCACCGACCTCTGGTTGGTGTATGAACTGACCGATTCACCGCTGTTTCTGGGGCTCACCGGTCTCGCCCGCGGCATTCCCATCGTGGTCTTTTCCGTGGGCGGCGGCCTTATCGCCGACCGCGTCGACCGCAAGCGGTTCATCATGGTCATGCAGCTAGCCAGCGCGCTGGCGAACCTGCTCCTGGCGGCGCTGATAGCCACGGACGCCGTTCAGGTATGGCACATCTTCCTCATTTCGATGGTGAGCTCGTCGTTCGTGGCCATCAGCGCGCCGGCCCGTACCGCCATCACGCCGAACCTCGTGCCGAGGGAGCTTCTGGTCAATGCCTTTGCCTTCACCTCCACGGCCTGGAAACTGGCCCAGCTCATCGGCCCCGCGGTGGCCGGTCTGATGATCGCCTTTGCGGGTACGAGCGTGACCTACGGGTTCAACGCCTGCGTCTATCTGGGCAGCGCGGCGGTGCTGACGTTCATGAGCTATCGGTCGGTGGCTGCGGCCGGCGGAAAGTCCGCCCTCAAGAGTCTCATCGAGGCCCTCTCGTTCATCAAGCGGGAATCCGTCATCGCCGTGCTCGTGGCCATGGACGTGGTGGCGGTCTTCTTCGGCGCCTATCGAATCCTGCTGCCGGTGATAGCGGCAGGGCTCGGAATGGGCGCCGAAGGCTTCGGCTTCTTCGCGTCCGCTCCCGCCGTGGGCGCGCTTCTCGGCGCCGCCACCGTCTTGGCGTGCGGGGACTTCCGTTACAAGGGCCTCGTGGTGGCGGGAGCCATCCTTGGCTATGCCGCCTGCCTGGCGGGTCTCGCCGTGTCGCCATGGTTCCTGATGTCGCTGGCCATGTTGGCGCTGCTCGGCTTCTTCGACGCCGTCCAGACCATCCCGCGCAACGCCATAATCCAGTACCTGACCCCCGACGCGCTTCGGGGGCGGGTGTCGAGCTTCACCCGGATGCTGAGCGTCGGCATGCCGGGTCTCGGCGAAGCGCAGATGGGCGCCGTCGCCTCCGTGCTCGGGCCGGCGGCCACGCTGCTCCTGGCGGCTTTCGTCTGCGCCGGCGCCATCCTCGGAATGCTCGGCTGGCGGCGCGACCTTCGGAATGCCGACCTCTGACCAAACCTCCGAAAGGTTGACTCCGTACCCGGGTGCCAATAAGAGAACAAGCTGAAGAGCAGACTCGTTACGGGTGAGCCCGCGGCACCAGGGAGGTTAGGAACATGGCAGACCTGTCACACACGGTCATATATGAATCCGCCGGCGAGTTGCTCGCCGAGTTGGCCAACGAAACCGGGCGTCCGGTGTCCTGGGCGGTGCTCAACGCCCACCGGGAGCTGTTGCAGTACACGCGCATGGACGGCGCGCCCTACCGCTCCAGCATCCTGTCCCACAACAAGGGATACTCCGCGGTGTGGTTCGGCCGGGATTCGGTGGAGATCGAGAAGATGGTGGGCGGCCGCGGCATCGCCGCGTACGGTGACGCCAACCTGACATCCATCGGCGGCGGGGTGCTGGTCAAGGACAAGGACGGCGCCGTGGTGGGGGCCGTGGGGGTGAGCGGACGTACCATGGAGGAGGACATCGAGGTGGCGGTGCGGCTGGTGGACAAGATGAAGGCGAAGGCCGGGCTCTGACGGCTTCGGGGAGGCTCCCGGGCCGGCCCACCCGTTGACACCGAAGCACCGGCTTTGTAACGATTGCCGCGATTGTTGGCGATCGACCGGCAACTGCTACAGGAAGGAATTCCAATGAAGACGTTACGCTCCATGATCATCGGTATTGCGGCCCTGCTGATGCTGGCAGGCGCCACTTGGGCGGCGGACGCGCCTTTCTACCAGGGCAAGACCATCCGCCTCATCGTGGGTTACAGTCCCGGCGGCGGCTTCGATACGTTTTCCCGGCTTCTGGGCAGATTCCTCAGCAGGCACGTGCCGGGGAATCCCTCGGTGCTCGTGATGAACATGCCCGGCGGCGGCAGCATATCCGCGGCCAATCGCGTCTATGCCATGGAACCGGGCAACGGCCTCACCGTCGTCGTGTTCAACGCGGGCTCGCTCGTGGAGGCGGTGAACAAAAAGCCGAACATCCAGTTCGACCCGCGGAAATACATCTGGCTGGGTGACCCGGCCATCGGGAGCCTTCCGGAGGTTCTGTGGGTCCGCAGCGACCTTCCCGTCAAGACGTTCGAGGATTTCAAGAACCTGAAGACTCCCTTGAACGCCGGTTCCACCGGCGTCGGCTCGGCATCCACCGCGGCCACGCTCTTCCTGCGCCATCTGGGCTATCCCATCAAGGCGATCATGGGCTATCGCGGCACGGCCAACGTCATGGCGGCCATGGAGCGAAAGGAACTGGATGCGCGCGTCATGTCCCAGCAGACCATGCAGGGCAACTACCGGCGCTACATAGAGAGCGGCCTCGTACGCCCGATCCTGTCCATGGGCGAGGAGCCGCGGCTCAAGCCCATCCCCGGCATCGCCACGCTCAAGGATCTCAATCTCAACGCCGAGCAGCAACGCCTCGCGGACTTTATGATAAGCACCATGAAGCTCCTGCGCCTCTTCGCCCTGCCTCCAGGCACGCCGCCCGACCGCGTGGTCACCCTGCGCAAGGCCTTCGTGGACACCCTGAAGAATCCCGAACTCCTGAAGCATGCCGTGCGTCAGAAACTCATCATCTCTCCGGCCTCTCCGGAGAGCATAGAGAAGACCGTTGCTGACCTTTACGCGGCGCCTCAGGAGCTCCTCGACAAATACAAGGAGATCGTTACGACGAAGTAGAGGAGTTGCCGAGCGCGGGCGCTTAAGCCTGTGCAGAAGACGACGGTGTAGGGGGCGGGTTTCGAACCCGCTCCCTACCCGAGTCGCGCTGTCGGCCGATTCCCGCTGCCCAATCCCTGGACAAAACCCGAATCCTCACCTATTATTGTTGTATATCTCACTCCAGGAGTACGATATACAACCATCCATTGACCGTTACCATCTTGCCTCAGGCATCACCGACAGGCTTACCGAAGCGCCGGTGGTGGCCCTGCTTGGAGCCCGGCAGGTAGGCAAGACGACCCTCGCCCGTCGGGTCGTGGCCGAGTGGCCGGGACCGTCACAGGTGTTCGACCTGGAGGTGGCCGCTCATCGGCAGGCACTGTCCGCAACCCCGGATCGGTTGCTGCGTGGCAGCGAAGGCCTGGTGGTGCTTGATGAAGTGCAACGGATGCCGGGTCTGTTCGAGGTGTTGCGCCCGATCTGTGACGACCCCGACCGGAAAGCGGTCTTCCTGGTGTTGGGCAGCGCTTCCCTGGACCTGGTGAAGGGGGTTTCGGAAACCTTGGCGGGGAGGATCCTTTTTGTGGATGTAGGCGGCTTCGGGCTGGCCGAAGTGGGACCGGATCAACAGGACAGGCTGTGGCTGCGCGGGGGGTTCCCGCGTGCCTATCTGGCGCGGTCCACCGCGGCATGGGTTCGCTGGATGCAGTCGTTCACGCAGACGTTCCTGGAACGGGACATACCCGGGCTGGGCTCAAGGGTCTCTCCGGAGGCGCTCGGCCGGTTCTGGAGGATGCTGGCGCACTATCATGGACAGACCTGGAACGCCTCGGAACTGGGGCGTTCCATGGATGCCAGCGTTACCGCGGTAAACCGCTACCGCGATTTGCTGGCGGGCGCTTTCATGATTCGAGTGTTGCCGCCGTGGTTCGAAAGCCTTGGCAAGCGCATCGTCAAGGCGCCCAAGGTTCTACCTGCGTGACAGCGGCATCCTGCATTTTCTGCTGGGGCTGGAAGAGGCGCGGGAGCTCCCGGCACACCCCCGCTACGGCGCCAGTTGGGAGGGCTTTGCCCTGGAACAGACCCTGCTTGCGCACGGCGAGCGCGAGGCCTATTTCTACGGCACCCAACGCGGCGCCGAGTTGGACTTGATGCTGCTGCTGCGTGGCCGGCGCTGGGGCTTCGAGTTCAAATGCACCGACTCCCCGCGCACGACCAAGTCCATGCACATCGTCATCGAGGATCTGGGGCTGGATCACTTGTGGGTGCTCTACCCCGGCGACGTTGAGTACCCGCTCACCGATACCATTACGGCCCTGCCGTTGAAGAGCATTCACAACATCGAATTCCGGCCAGCGTCGTGAATCGCCCAAGGCCCGTATACACGTCGTCCTCAACGTATCGGGAATGGCCAAAGAGCATGTGCGACAAGCGCCTCATGGACCATGCCGTGATGCTTCTCCCGTCCATCCTGGCAAAAGAGGTTCATCTCAACAGTTGATTTCAAACGAGCGAGGTATTATCATAAAAATTATTAGATCTATACGAGATATATTTTTAATAAAAGGTGGTATATCAATGAAAATAGCACATATTCAACGGGATATAGAAGAGAGCTTGGCCAACTTGGCGACGGCGACCTTGCCGGCGGCTTTGGAGGGATTGAGGCATCTCCCCGTGGGTGACCGCAACCCTCAGGTGAGTATCCGTAACCTGAATGGTGGTAGGAAAGTCCGAGACGACGCGGCAGCCAGCTACTTCGATCCGGAGCGTTGCGAGGTAGTGATCAGGTTCTTTCCGTTCGAGACCCCTAACGATGAGGACGACCGGCGGGAAGCAAGCGTGCCGGATTCCGACGGACAGTCTGACACATTCGATTTCGAGGCGGCGCTGAGCCAGCTCCTCGATGAACTAAAGAAGGTCGAATGCACCCTCCCGTTTGTTGGCCTGAAATGGTTTCGCGACAATGTTCTTCCAGAGTGCGGCCACGGTTGGGCGCGCGATCCGGGCACAAGACACTCTCTGCTGCGCCACGCAACGGATCAGCGCGTCATCCTGACCAGCCAGGTGCCTAACCCGAAACAGCCCTATCACCCAGTCACCGCAATACGAGTCAATCGAAGGCATCCCCGATTTCAATCGGAGGCTCCAGGGCGCGGCGGTGGGTTCACCCCGATCCGCATACGAGGCGGCTCGATTTCCGCTACCGTGCTCGGTGACAGACGCTGACTTGGCCCGATGGTGAGCGTCTATTTGGACACGAGCGCGCTGATCAAGCTCTACGTCGAGGAAGAGGGGACGGCGCAGGTCATGGCCCTGACGGAAGACCTCGATGGTGTCCAGATCGTCATTCTGGACATCACCCTGATCGAGTGTCGATCGGCGGTACGCGGGAGAGAGCGTGAAGGCGACATACCGGGTGCCGACGCTGATCGGATTCTCAAGCAGATCGAAGAAGATGCGGCGGCCTTTCTGTTGCAGCCGTCGACCTCGGCGATTATGGAGGAGGCCGCCCGATTGATCGACCGGCACCCGCTCAGAACCTATGACGCGCTTCAACTCGCCGGCTGTCTGGTAGTACGTCACGACGTGCCGGGGCCGCTGACGTTCGTCTGCGCGGACGCACGTCTTTGCGCGGCGGCGGGTCTTGAAGGGGTGGCCGTGCTGAATCCGCTCTCACCGTGATCCGACCCTATTCCCGTTCTCTGCCTGATGCGCCTGCCCGCTCCAGGCCGAACAGGGCGAAGAGTTCTTCGCGGCTCATTTGGACGGACAAATCCAGCGACACGTCGTCGATGAGCTCATCGAACAGGTGTTGCTTGCGCTCCAGGATATCGTCGATGCGTTCCTCGATGGTTTCGGAACAGGAATACTTGATGACGTTGACCTTGACCGTCTGGCCGATGCGATGGCTCCGGTCTTCAGCTTGTCGCTCTACGGCGGGGTTCCACCAGCGGTCCAGGTGGAAGACGTAAGATGCCTCTTGCAGGTTCAAGCCCAGGCCGCCGGCGCGTAGCGACAATATCAGCACCTTGTGCTCGTCGCGAGCCTTGAACCGCTCAATGACGTCGGTGCGCTCCTGCTGGGGCATGTCGCCGGTGACGGTGAGCGGGGTGAAATCCCTCAGGTAACTGGCAGCGGCGGCAACACCGGATGTGTCGCTCACGTATTGGGAGAAGAGCAGCGCCTTGTGGCCCTGATCCGCCAGTTGTTCCAGCCGATCCTTGATGTCGTCCAGCTTGCTGGACTCGCCGGTTTTGGGATCGGCGTTGCATATTTGCTTCAAGCGAGTGATGAGCTCGAGTACGTGCCGCACACCAACTTCAGCCCCTAGAGACTTAAGGTAGACGATTCCGTCCTGTTCGGCCTTTTGGTAGCTGTTTCGCTGCCTGGGGTTGAGGTCGATGGTTACCTTGGTTATCTGCTTGGGAGGAAGGTCTTCCAAGACGTCGCTCTTTTTGCGTCGAAGTTGCAACTCGCTGTGCCGCTGTAGCAATTCCGCGCCTGGGCGGTAGCGTTTGGTCGGTTTGGAAACGTCGTGGTCTACGAACTCCAGGATCGAGGCCAATTCCTCTTCATGATTCTCGATCGGGGTTCCGGTCAGCGCCCAAGAGCGCGTTCTTTGCAGCCCTTTCAGGGTGTCGCTGGTATCGTTACGGTTCTTGATGCGTTGCGCCTCGTCGGCCACCACCACGTCCCACGTTTTGCGGCGCACCGGGGATTGCGCGTTGCCGCTGAAATCCGAGCGCAAGGTATCGTAGCTGACCAGGGTTACGTCTCTCTTGGCCGCCCATTGCCAGGAGCGGTCGGACGTCGAGCCGCGGATGATGATGGCAGAAAGCTCCGGCGCCCACTTCTCGATTTCACGCCGCCACTGGTCCAACAGACCGGCCGGGGCCGCCACCAGGCACGACTGGACCTCCCGGCGCGCCCGGAGAATCCGCAATGCGGCGACGGCCTGCAAGGTCTTGCCCAGACCCATGTCGTCCGCCAGCAGCAGTTGGCAGTTGTCCAGTAAGGCTCGAACGCCCTCTCGTTGGAAGGGCATCAACTCTCCGCGCCATTTCAGTTGGAGGTCTTGTTCCTGTTCCGGAGGCGTGAGCACCGCCCACAGCCGCTCTGCCAGCGTCAAGCCAGATCGAAAGACAAAACCAGGCTCTTGGACGGCTTCATCGTTCCCTGAAGAGCGGTTGTCCGAATATTCCGGGCGCGTCAGCAGTGAAGAGAGACGGACTACAGTGGCCAGTCCGGGAAGCGCCGTCATGGCTTGGATACGCTCATCGCCGAAGGCTTCGTCCAAGCATTTCGCGGCCCGGTCGAAAGGTTCGACAGGGTTGACCCGGCCCATTATTTCGCGGAGAAGCTGGCTTGCTACGGATTCTTCGCTGGGGCGTTCTGTTTCCCAAAGTAGCTCGAAGCGCTCGTTAGCTGAGTCGCCGGGTGCCGATTCGGTATGGATTTGCACCCCGGCGGTGCTGATACGGCAGAGGGGTAGCCCAACTCGGATTTCGTCGGTGAACGCACACTCCGGTACTTCATCAGCCAGAGCGAGAATCAATATCGGCGACGAAGTGGCGGCTCCAAATAGCGATTTGGCGAGAGATGACAGGACCGTTGGTTTGTTGCTTCGCCATTGCCCAATGGATTCGTGCCTTTCCATACGGCTGAAGCAGAAGTCCAGCGGCTCACCTTGGGCCGACGCCTGGAATAGTGCGGCCCGCATGCCTTTGCCGCCGCTCTCTTCGACGAACCGCAGCCAGGCTATAGCGACGGAATCGGTACTCTCCCCGCTCAGGTCGTCGAAAGGGATCGGCAATGCAGCATACCCTCAGGCACAAGGGATGACCGACTGCTACTCGGCATCGTCTTTGGATTCTCGTTCCGGGTCGGCGTTCTCTTCATACTCGTGGCGGAATTCGGAGCCCTCAATCTCCGGGCTGGAATCAGGGTAGAGCCGCAGCAAGTCCCATTCGTTGATCGAGGCGCGGACCTTGTAGCGCATCCGGTTCTGATACCCGGCGCCTCCCGTTTCGCCTTGCAGTGCTGGAGCATTCCAGCCGTAGGCGGTGCTGTAGATTTGCCGCAGTCTTTCCACCGTTTCTCGAACGTCGGTTTCGGTGGGTGAAGTCAATGGCGTGCAATCCCGTTCCAGCAAGCGCATCCCGGTCTCGGCGCGGGCAGCGATGTCCTTGTATTTGCCGGCCTCCAACTTCGGGCTGATGTAGTCGCGATCCTTCTTGGCGCCGTCCGGGCTGATGATGGCAGATGCGAAGTCGTCGGTCACGGTGCCGACGGCGACCAGTCCCGGATAGGGTTCGTTGATGACCTTCCCCAGCCAGCGGGCCAACTCTGCATAGGACCTACCCCGTTGCAAGAGGGTATAGGAGCCGATCAGTTCGATCTCGTCCAGCAGTAACACCCAGCCCTTGTAACCGGCGCCTTTGATGAGCTCAGTGGCGAACCGCAGGCGCTGCGGAGGCAATTCGGCCGCTTTGGGCGCGCGAAAGGAGTAGTTCTGCAATTGCCCGATTTGTCTTAGCCCATCCTTTACTCTGGATATTCTTATGCGGTCTCCCGCCCAGAACGCTTCGATCTCGCCGTTGAGCTCAAGATCTCTCGACCTTTCGTAGACGCTCAGGCTCGCTGGGAATATCTGACTGAGATGGCCGTTGTGAGCGGTTTGGTTGGCCCACTCGAAGAGAGTGGCGTAGGCTTGGGAGTTCGGATCGAGGGTCTGCCCCAATTCTTCGATGAGCCGCCCGCTGTGTCCGGGCATTCGCCCGTTTTCCACCGCCGACTTGAATACCTTGCCCAGGTCGTAGAGGGGCGTTTCCTTGCTGATGGCCACCTTGCTGCAAACGAAACCTCGGGAGAGGGCCTGGTGTTCCAGATGGGTAAGAAGATGGGATTTGCCGGCGCCAAAATCGCCGGAGACCAGCATTCCCATAGCGCCGGTCGGCGGGCTGACCGCATCCGTGACCCCGGTCAACAGATCCGTGAAATCGCCTTCCGCCTGTGGTTGGTTACAGCCCAGGATTTTCACCGCATCCCTGTTGGGCACGCCGTTGCGGAGGGCTTCGAGGGCACGTCGGCAGGACAGGACCGAGTTTTCAGTAAGCACGGCGAGCATCTCCCTTCAGGACAATCGTACCAGGGAAGCGACTGGATTGACCAGGTTCCGGTCTCGAACGTCGTCCATCACCCTGGTGCGCAGGGCTTGGTAGATGCCATAGCCTCTTGACGAGGCGCTTTCGTCGAGGAACTCGGAGTTGGTTACCACTACGAGGAGCGTTCCTGACAACCGGTCGATGTCGTCGACAAACTCGCGCAGCAGCTCGTAGTGATCCATGGCCATGGCCCTGGTGTAGTACCGCTGGCCGTCTTTGGGGTTGCGGGCCAGAGTTACGCGGGAGTTATCCAGCAGGATCACCGTCCCGGCGTATCCCGCGAAGTGGACCCAGTAGAGCGCAGATTCAATGAAGTACCGGGCAGTGGTGCGGTTGATGCCGGTGTAGATGGAAAACGGGCGGACACTGCTGACTCGTGTATTGGCGCCGGTCAGCCAGTCCAGAACGGGCTGGCCGTCGTACTGACCGTCATCACGGGTGTCCTCCATGCGGCAGAGTTGCGACATGGCCACTCGGAAATCCTTGGCCATCTGCGGGTTCTTGGAGACGTGATTCTGTATTTCCGGCCTGATTTCCTTGAGGAAAAACTGTGGTTCGAGGTCATTGGCAGCGGCGATGGCGGCGAAGACGTTGCCGGAAGCGTCGACGTTGACACCTTCAACCTCATAGCGCCTTTCGGCGGCCAGCCGCAGGATCAGTCGACGGGCCAAGAGCCGCCAATCGACTTGACGAGCAAACCCGAAGAAAAGATCCTGCGGCATGTGTGCCCGTGTTTCCGCCGCATCCAACCTCGCAAAAATGTAGTCCAACTGCTGACAGCGGATGTTTACTGCCTCATACAAATCCGGCTTCAGTTCGTCGGGGGTTACGGCAAACTTGATAGAGGCCCCGCCTTCCCTGATGAAAGCAGATAGGTACTCGTCATCAATGTTCTGCAGCCAGTCCTGTATAGGGATAGTTTTCGACATCAGCCGCCCTCGGTAAACCTGAGTCCGTAGTACTCGACATCGCGGCCATCCGGTCCGACGAAGGAGAACAGGCCCTTCGAACGCCGCGTACCGGTGGAGGACGGGAAAGACACGGCGGCACCCTGTTTCGTGCGCTTGGGGCCGTTCGTATCCAGGATATACAGGTCCCTGGCGAAGTCGGTGCGGTCGTACTCTCGGCTGCTGCCCGGCAGGGAGGTGAACAGCCTGTAGATCCTGTCCAGCGGCACAACCCGCCCACCTGTTTTCACCAGGCTGTGGCGGTCCGAGCGTTCTTCGCTGACGATATCCGAGTAGACGGCGTACAGCGACTCCAGAAAAGCGCCCGACTGGAACCGGCCGGGCTTCTGTTGGTTTTTCAGCAGGAGATCGGTCAAGTAAGATGGCCTGATTGAGGATATTCTTTTCTTGTCGATCCTGATGGCGCGTTCGCCGGGCAGTATGCGGACGATGGACGGGTGAGAGATCAGCCGATCGTCCCGTTCATGGATATCCAATCCGTGCTCCAAGGCGACACGGCGCAACTCCGCGGAGTAGCCATCCCTCAGATATTGTTCTTCTTCGTTGTCCTGGAACGGCCAGGATCGGACCGCGTTCGCCACGGTCTGCCCCAAGGACCCCAGCGCATCATCGAGTCGGCCCTGCACCCTCTTCATGGCGGCGATGTTTCCCTCTTTGGCCGCCTTCTGCAACTGTTTGGCCAGCTTTATCAAATCCCCGGCCGAAGCCAGCGTTGAGGCCGCGGCTTTTTCGGTATCGCTGAAGGCTTGTTCGAAACTGTCCATCCTTACTCCCGACGGTTATCCTATCAGCCGCAACTGACCAGATTGTGTGGGCATTTCATTCCGGCGAAGGCCGGAATCCAATCTTCGACCTTTGAGGACGCCCACCCTGACGTTCTTCGCGGTTCCTGGGCACCGGAGTGACACATCGAGTAGCCGTGTGTAACCACATTTGTCGAATGCCGGGCACGACTTGGTCTTGAGGCGGGTTGGAAATATCACACGTTTCTTTGAATGAAGAACTGTTATCAACATGAACGACCTTTGGTCAAGGCAAGGGTCCTATGCCCTCCTCATAAGTGCAGTGTCGGAGAAAAGGACAACTTCGGCGACGGACCGTAAAGCGTCGTTAGGCTGACCTTATTCCAGGCCACGGTGTGCCTCTACCGTGGTAACGTCTCGACCTGTAGGCGATGGGCCGCCCGGATGAGCGTCTTGTCCCGTGTCGCCAATTGTACCCCCCGCCGCGTGGCAAGCTCCAGATAAGCGGCATCGTAGGTCGTCAGTCCTACTGTTCGGGCCAGCGTGAGTATTTCCCGGAACGCCCGGTCATCCGTTTCGGTGTCGGTAACGATCGGTAAACGATCCATTAGATCGATGGATGCGGCAATCTGCGTAGCGGTAATGCGCTTACGCCGTTCTGCCCGCGCCAGAACGTTGCCGAGTTCCAGGCGCCACAGAGTGGGAACAAGCGCACCGGAGTCCTTCATCTGCTCCAGCAATGCGTCGGTTTCAGGCGCGGCCTCGTCATCAAACAGCCAGGCAACGGCGATTGAGCAGTCGAGAACAAACACGCTCATCGCCGACCGTCGTCGCGCAGCTTCTTCCAGTCCAGGCCGCCCAGCTTCAGATCCCCGCGGAGCGCGCGAAGGTCCTTGATCGCGCTTTCGGTTCTCGCCCGTGCCGCTTGCCCGGCGGGAACGAGCCGGGCGACGGGAACGCCTCGTCGGGTGATAAGCACTTCTTCCCCCCGCGTGACCTTGTCAAGCAGCGAGGACAAATGCGTTTTCGCGTCGAACGCGCCAACCTCAATCATAGTGTCAGTATCCGGTGCAACTGGTTTATTCAACTAGTTTAGCAAATGACTGAACTGGGTGGCAAGCGCCGTACGGGCCGCGCAAGTGCCGTGATGCGCTTCTCCCTGCTGAAAATGACGGGCATCCGGCCTAGCCGGCCAGGCCGCGCTCCATTATGTAACGAGCGGTGGCGCGGACGCTCTCGGCGGCGGAAATGAAGTCAATGTCGAGCAGCGTTCGTGCCCGGGCGTTCTCCAACTCCTGGCGCCGGCCGAGCAGGGGGACGATGGAGCGGATGGTCCGGTCGAAGATCGCGATGAGGCGGATCAGGATGTCCGGGGCGGTTCGCATCGGTATTCTCTTGTGTGGGTGTGCGGCCTTCAGTATTGCGGCGATCTCGGCGAGCCACATGAACTCGGCGGCTCCGATGATGCGTTTTCCCACCGTGCCGGTAGCGGCAATGGCGCGGACGTGCATCCTGGCGACATCCATGACGTCGACCACGCCGATCCCTACGTTCGGCAGCATGGGGTCCCTGCCTCTGAGCAGCCGTTCCACGATACGTAACGACGTGCCGTAGTGGTCGTCGAGGGGGCGGCCCAGGACCAGACAGGGGTTGATCGTGGTGAGTTCCATACCCGGCGCTTCATTGTCCACGAAATCCCATGCCGCCCGCTCCGCCAAGGTCTTCGATTTGGTGTAGGGCGTGATCCCGGGCCACGACGGGTCGCTCCAGTCGGACTCGTCGAATCTTTCGGTGTCGGCTTTGGCGGGTGCATTGGTGACGGCGGCGGTGGAGGAGGTCAACACCACGCGACGTATACCGGCGGCGTCCGCCGCCTTCAGGGCCCTCAGGGTCCCGTCGACCGCGGGCCGGATGAGCTCGTTCTCGTCCCGCGGCTGCGCCATGGGCAAGGGCGACGCCGTGTGCATCAGGACCTCGACGCCCGACATGGCTTCGAGCCAGCCGGCGTCCTTGCTGAGGTCCAGGGTGACGAAACGCAGACGCTGGTCGAGATCCGCCGCCGAAACAAGATGCGGGCGAACCGCGTCCCGGACTTCGTCGCGGCGCGCCTCCGTCCGCAGCGAGCCCACCACGCGATAGCCCGCGTTCAGCAGCTCAAGAACAATGTGCTTGGCGATGAAGCCGCTTGCGCCGGTGACGAGTACGGTCTCGGCTTCGTTCAATGGCGTTGCGTTTCGGTCGGTCGGGCTACTTCCCGGCGCCGAATGCCCCTACCGCGGTGGGGTACGTAAACACGCCTCCCACCTCGGCATGGTCGGGACCGTAAAACCTCCCGACAATGTGCCCGTTGCCCTGGAACTCGAATGCGCCGTTGGCCACATTGGTAATGGTGGGCCAAACAATGTCGGGTTGGGAGGCGTCCGTTTCGAGGTTGACGATGTTGGTGAACGCCACGCCGAGCTCATCCGTGTCGAAGTCGAAATCGACCGTAGCGTCGCCCCGAAGGGCTTCCACGTCTCCGTGTCTTGTGTTGCCAAGCATCACGCCAACCCACTGGGCGTTGCCCTTGGGATTCGTTCCGGTGGCGGCGCCGAAGGACACGTTGTAGGCCGCTTGCAGGGTTATGCCGTCGACGGTGGCGGTACCTATGGCGGTGTCGAACGCGCTATGGCTGAGCCAGCCGGCATAGTTTTTGAAGCTCCACTCGGCTCCATTCTCGTCGGTGGCGGTGACGGCGTGCTGGGCCAGCCCGACGCCCCGGCGTTTATCCCTCTCCGAAAAGGTCGTGCGCGGATCCGCCGACAGGTCGGAGAGGTCCGTAACCAGGGGCTCGATCACGGGGTCGTCGGCCTGGTTCGTTTTCATGCATCCGTTGCTATCGCAGGTGTACTGGGTCAACGACGGTAGAGTTTCTCCCCGGACGGAGATCGAGTCGCTCAAGATCAGTGTATCTGCGGTAACGATGACGTTGCTCAACTGGGAGACAACGGTGACGTCTTCCAGGATTTCACCGATTGTCGGGGTGCCTCCTCCGCCGGATTTTTCGGAACAGGCAGCCAGCAGGACCACGAGCGCAAGTGCGATGCGCCACATATGCAACCTCCTTGATCAGGGTCCGAGTCTTCGGAGTGTGTGCCTTGATTGATTAACAGACAAGCCCGGGAGCTGCAATTCGGACTCCGTCCCGCCAGGGCTCGGACTCTGCCCCCTCCTGATTTCCCACGGTCTTCGGGATTGTGGGAGGTTGGGCCCACCCGAATGGTCCTCGCCTTCGTAGTGGCGTCCTCAGGTCTGATACAGGCTGTCAATGAACCCGCTGTCGTCGATCTTACGCAGGTAGTGATAGTCCCACAGCGACATGGGCTCGATCTGCGCCGCTGCCGGGTTCTGGCGCTTGGCCAGTTCGTAGACGTTGCCCACGGCCTCGAAGGAGGCGTAGGGCTTTGGGCTCAGGATCTTCGAGATGCTCTCCCACAAGCGCGTGGCGGCCTCCAGGTCGAGCTCGCCCTCATGGTTGTACCGTTCCTGGATGATCTTGATGGATTCCTGCCGGTGGGTCTTGAAATAGGCGATGCCCTGGCAGGTCCCCTTGAGAAAGCGCTCGACGATGTCCGGGTTCCGGTCCACGAATTTGCGCCCGCTGGACATGGTGGTGAACCAGACCATGGGGAGAGGGTCCGCGGCGATGACCTTCAACCCGGCGCGCTCGGCGAAGAGGTCGGCCGGCGGGTTGACCAGCGCCGCGTCCGCGTTGCCGTCCCGTACGGCTTCCCATGTTTTGGCGCCGCGAATCCTTTCGAGCTTGACGTCTCCCCGGTCTTCGTCGAGCCCGTGCTGCTTCAGGAACAACCAGGTATTGAGACCGGGGTGGTTCCCACGGATGGCCACGACCTTCTCCTTGAGATCCGATACCCCCTCGATACCGGAGTCCGCCCTTACCACGAGCCGGTGGTCCAGGAGGCTCACCGTCTGGCCCAGGTAGAGCCACTGATCGCCGCGTGTGCGCGCGGCATACGTGGAGACGTGGTTGCCGCCGACAAACTCGACGCTGCCGTCGGCCACGTGCTTGTGGGCGTCCTCGGAGCTGATGTAGGCGTCGTACTCGACGTCGAGGTCGTGTCTCTCCCACGAGCCGGACTCCGCCACCACGTGCAGGAACGCCAGATGGCTGCTGGACCGGTAGGGAAAATGTATCTTGTCCATGGGTTGCTCCCTTGGGTTCCGTGACTGTCATTCAGGTCAGTCCCATGATCGAGCGGCCCGGCAGGGCCTCATATCCTATACACCAGCCGCGCATTCCCCGCGAGTGACGGCAACCCGGGCCTGACCGTGGCTTGAGACCGCGATGGGGTTGAACCGGGAGCCGGAAGAGGGGTAAATGGGAAGATAAAGATGGTATCGCCTTGGCCCGGCGGCAATCGTCACCGGGCCGTTCACGTGTCAGGAGGAGGAGTGTATGAGCAGGATCAAGACCGTCGGTTGTTTCATGGCCGTGGCAGTGTTGTTGTTGACCGCTACCGTCCAGGCGGCTCCGGATTACCAGGGCAAGACGCTCCGTCTGATTGTCGGCACATCGCCGGGGGGCGGATACGACACCTACGCCCGGGCCATCGCGCGCCATATGCCCAAGCACCTGCCGGGGAAGCCCAATGTTATCGTCCAGAACATGCCGGGAGCCGGCAGCCTCATCGCCGCCAACTACCTGTATAACGTGGCCAAGCCCGATGGGCTGACCTTCGCCATGCTCATCAGCGGTCTCGTGATGGAGCAGACCATGGGTACGGAGGGGATCAAGTTCGACGCGGCCAAGTTCCAGTGGATCGGGGCCCCGAGCGTGGGCATGCCGGTGTGCGCGGTCATGGGCTTCACCGGCATCAAGACCCTTCAGGACCTGGTGAAGTCGAAGAAGCCGATAACCATGGGGGCGGCGGGCAGCAGCACCCGGGAGCAGCCCAGGATCCTGAAACAATTGATCGGCGCCAACGTGAAGCTGGTGCCCGGATATCAGGGCACCTCGGGCATTCGCGCGGCCATGAGCCGGGGGGAGGTGGACGGCGCCTGCTGGCAGTGGGTGTCCATGAAGATCACCGCCCGGGACATGCTCGACGCCAAGGGGGACGGGCGGCTGATACCGGTGCTCATACAGGGCGATTCCGATGATCCCTTGGTGAAGGGGCTTCCCAAGTATACCGACTTCATCAAGGCGCCGGAGGACATGGAGGCGTTCAACGCGTGGATGGCCCAGTACCGCTTCTTCCGCCCGTTCGCCGCTCCGCCCAAGGCTCCCGCCGACCGCGTCGAGGTCCTGCGCCGGGCCTTCAAGGCAACGCTGGAAGACCCGGAGTTCCTGGCCCTCGCCAAGAAGACAAGGATGGTCATCGGCCACGTCCCGGCGGCAGACGTCGCGGCCCAGGTGAACACGGTGCTGTCCACGTCGCCCGCGGTCAAGGCCAAGCTCAGGAACATCATCGGAAACTGAGACCCCAGTGTCGTGTCCCGTAAATTCCTGCAATAATTTGCTGGTCTTTTTGGCCGTCGGCTGCGTTGCTCTTCCTCGCGTGGTGCACGCCACACGGGCGGGTTTGAAACCCGCCCCTACAAGTCATCGCGCCTTGCCGACAACAAAAAATCCTGCGCAACTTATCGCAGGAATTTACGGGACACGACACTAGTCGTTTTCCACCATACAAGAGAAGGAGAAAGCGCATGGCAAAGCCCAGGATACGACACATCGCCATCAACACGCACGACCGTGACACGATGGCGGACTACTACAAGGAGCACTTCGGGCTGGAGGAGAAGTCGCGCGGACCCACAGGGACCATCTATCTGTCGGACGGTTTCGTGGACGTGGCGCTCATCAGCAGTCCGAACCTGCCCTACGGCATCCATCACTTCGGCTTTGTGGTGGACAGCGTCAAGGCCGTCGAGGAGTCCGTCCAGATGACCGCCAACGCCAATACGTACGGCGCCATCGCCGAAAGCTGGATCACCGATCCCGAGGAGAACCGGGTGGACGTGTCCGAGCACGGCTGGCCGGTGTGACCGGGAAGGTTCCGGAGCCCGTTGCGGCGGGCGAGTCTGGAGGGAGGCACCCATGAGCGAGTGGTCAAAGGCGCGTACTGTGGTCGATGAGATGGTGAACCGGCACTTCGAGAGCGCCGAGTACCGGCGCATCTTCGGGGTCCGTCTTACGCCGGCCCGTCAGGCCATCATGGATCTTCACTACCCCCACTACATCAAGAGCCGGCGCGACTGCTGGGCGGTGGCTTCAGGCAAGGCGCCGCTGGACGTGAAGCGGGCCATCTGGGAGCACGAGAAGGACGAGTTGATCTTCGACGAGCGGCTGGGGGCGGCCCACCTGACCGACGATGACATGGCCTTGGCGACGGACGAGGCCAATCTGTTGCCGGGGGCCCGGGCCGCTTTCTGGGCCTGGTTTCATCTGTGCTCGACGCGTTCGTGGATCGAGAGCCTGATGATCAACCACACCACCGAACGCAAGAACAACAACGAGATCGTCAAGGGCGGCGGCTTCACGCACCGCATGGCCATGAAGAAGGCCGAGGAAATCGTCGGCTCCGTGGAGAAGCTCGACGCCAACACGCAACTCCACATGACCGCCGACATCGGACACTCCGACATGTTCGATCCGGTGTTCGAGAAGTACGTCCGAGACTCGGATACCGGAGCCGCGATAATCCGCGCGGCCCGGGACTGCCTGGCCCTCGACCGGGCGTACCGTGGGGCGCTGGGGTCGGCACTGACGGAGGTGCGGGAGGAACGGGCGGCGTAGGCTATCCATGGGTACGGTCATGGGCAAGAACGGCATGGTGGCCTGCAGCCAGCGGCTGGCGTCGCTGGTGGGGGTGCAGGTGTTGTCGCAGGGCGGCAACGCCGTGGACGCCGCCATCGCCACCGCCGCCATGCTCGGGGTCCTGGAGCCCATGTCCATCGGCATCGGCGGCGATGCCTTCGCGCTGATCCACCTGGCCGAGACCGGTGAAATGAAGGCGCTGGACGCCAGCGGCCGGTCGCCTTACGAAGCCGATCCGGCGTTTTTCCGGGCACAGGGCCTTCAAGAGGTGCCGCAAACGGGAATTCATTCGGTGACGGTGCCGGGCGCGGTGCACGGCTGGGAGACCTTGCTGCAAGCCCATGGCACGCGCAGCCTTGGGGAGCTTCTGTATCCTGCCATCCACTATGCGGAGGAGGGGTTCCCGGTCAGCGAGTTCACCAGCGACCAATGGCGCGGCCTGGAGGCGAAGCTGAGGAAGAACGAGGCGGCTGCGGCCGGCTACCTGGTGAATGGCCGCGCGCCACGGCCTGGGGAGGTGTTCAAGCAGCGCGACCTGGCCAGGACTCTGCGGGGCATCGCCGAGGGGGGTGCGGAATACTTCTACCGTGGAGAGGTGGCCGAGAAGCTCGTGCGTTGCTCGCAGAAGCTCGGCGGCCGCTTCAGCATGCGGGACATGGAGGCGCACGCCTCGGAGTGGGTCGATCCCATCCACGTCGATTACCGCGGGTATGACGTCTATGAATTGCCGCCGGCCTCCCAAGGCTTCGTGGCTTTGGAGATGCTCAAGATCCTCGAGGGCCATGACCTGCGCTCCCTCGATCACAATGGCGCCGACTATCTCCACCTGTTCATCGAAGCGAAGAAGCGTGCCTTCGCCGACCGCGAGCGCTATCTGGCCGACCGCGAGAGCATGACCGTGAGCTGGGAGGAGCTGTCGTCGCGGCAGCGCATCGATGAGATGAGAGACGGCCTGTCGTTACAGCAGGCGGCCGCCCACGTAGACGCGCCGCCGGTGCCGGGAGATACCGAATACATGGCGGTGGGGGACGGCGCCGGCAACCGGGTCTCCTTCATACAGAGCCTGTTCATGGGCTTCGGCTCGGGAGTGGCGGTGGAGGACACGGGCATCATTCTCCAGAACCGGGGACACATGTTCAATCTGGACCCCGGGCATCCCAACTGCCTCGGGCCGCACAAGCGCTGCGCCCACACGCTGATGCCCGGAATGGTCTGCAAGGGGGGAGAGCCCGTCTTGGTGGTAGGTCTCAAGGGCGGCCACGTGCAGGCGCAGGTCCAGAGTCAGATCATTGCCAACGTGGTGGATTTCGGCATGACGGCGCAGGACGCCCTGGCCGCGCCGCGCTTCAACCATCTCTCCGGCGCGGAGGTTTCGATGGAGCCGGGCGTGTCACGAGAGACGGTGAGCGCCCTGGAACGCCGGGGACACCGCGTGGTTTCCGGGACGCCCGAGAGTTTCGGCGGCGCCCACGCCATCGCCATCGAGCCGGAAAGCGGCGTCCTCATGGGCGCGTCGGATCCGCGCAAGGACGGCTGTGCCATAGGGTTTTGACCGCGTAGTGTGGTGTCTCACAAATACGGTTATGAAGGTGCGAGGGCATTTTGGTCGTCGGCAAGGCGTCCTTCGACTTCGCTTCGCTACGCTCAGGACCTGTAGGGGCGACCGGCGGTCGCCCCCCAGTGGCGGTCACCACGCGAGGAAGAGCAACGCAGCCGACGGCCAAAAGGACCCGCAGATTCGTAAGCGTATTTGTGAGACACCACACTAGAATGGGGAGTTGACGGCTATGGACGTTCAAGGATGGCGCAAGGCGATCGGTGACATGGTGCGGGACCACATGGCCTCCGACACGCTGACCCGATACTATTCCATCAAGCAGACGCCGTTGCGCGCCCAGGTCGTGCTCAGGGAGCTCGCCCACTTCGTCCGGCATCGCCGCGATTGCTGGGCCTATGTTTCGGGAAACTGCCCCGAATGGGGGGTCAAGCAGAAGATCCTCCAGCATGAGTACGGCGAGGTGATCAAGGACGAGTATTCCGAGCACGGACACATCAGCCTGATCCTCAAGCAGGGCCGGTCGGTGGGCCTTGGCGTGGACGACATCCTGCAGGCGGAACCCATCCCCACCACCCGCGCGACGCTCTACGGCTGGGCGTGGATCACCCGTGAGAAGCCTTGGCTGGAGGGCTTGGCGGCGCTGACGGTGACGGAGTGGTGCAACGACGACCGGCTGCTGATGGACCAGGGCGGCGGCAACTCGACCCGCATGGCCCGGCGCTGGATCGAGGACATGGGCATCCATATGAAGGACATGCCCAACTTCGAGGTCCACTCCCAGGCGGACGAGGAGCACAGCGACATGTTCCTGCCGGATCTGTCCAGCCTGGCCACGGGCGCGCTGCAGGAGCAGGCGCTGCAGGCCGTCAAGGAGTCCCTGGAGCTCCTGACCATCTATCGCGCGGGCATCGCCGACGTCATGGAGCGCATTCCGGCGGATGCCTGAAAGGGACAGGGGATGAGCGAGTTGGCGAAATACGACGAGATGTTGAACCAGATGACCCGGGATACCTTCGCGACTGCGGAGGCAGAGAGTTTCTACAATGCTCCGTTGACCATCCCCCGGGCGCAGATCATCGCGCAGCAGTTCGGTCTGTTCGTGCGCGGCCGGCGGTCGGCCTGGGCCTACATCATCGCGCGCTGCCCGCACCTGGAGATCAAGAAGGAGCTCCTGGCCCACGAGACCGAGGAGATGATCTTCGATCCCCGTTGCGGCTCCGACCATTACACCTTGTGGGTCCGGCATGGCGAGGCGGTGGGCCTCACCGCGGACCAGGTGCATAACGCGCAGCCGCTGCCGTCCACCCGGGCGGCGCTCTGCGGCTGGACCTGGCTCGCCTTCAATCTGTCGTGGCTGGAAGGCCTCGGCGGCGTTGCCGTGCTGGAACGGGTCAACCTGGACCCGATCATTCCCGGCGGCGCGCATCAGACCCGCGCCCAGGAGCGGTGGATGCGGGACCTCGGCCTGACCGAGGAACAGCTTCCGAATTTCAAGCTCCATCGCGAAGCCGATACCGACCACAAGGGGCAGACCCTGAAGCTGCTGGCCGACTACGCCAAGTCCGATGTTCAGTGGGAAGGGATCCTGGACGCTTCGCGGCAGTCGCTGGAGTTCTGGCAGGTGTTCCTCGGCGGCATCGCCCGGGCGATGGAATCCGTCCACTGATTGGTTACGGTGTGCGGCGCGCGCACGCTTTGACGGGAAAGGGTAACGAATGGCACGTCTGAGACACATCGCGATCGCGACCAAGGATCCGGCAAAGACCGCGGCCTTCTACCAGAAAGTGTTCGGTCTCAAGTTCGTCAAGCAGGTACCCGACTCGCCCCGTGGCGGCGGCGTGTTCCTGTCCGACGGGCATATCAACTTTGCCTTCCTGAACTATCCTTCCGACGAGGCCGCGGACATGGTGGGCGGGGCCAACTACGAGGGACTCCATCACATGGGGTTTCAGGTGGACGACATTGAAGAGGCCAAAGCGCGGCTTGCCGGGACGGAGGCGGAACTGCTGGGCGACGCCGTAGGCTCGCATCACAGCTTCTACTTCGAGCAGAAGGTGCGGGGTCCCCACGGTGTGATCATGGACATGTCCACCAACGGCTGGGATCTCGAGCCGCCGGAGGCCGCCCCCGCCAAGAAGAAAGAAGCCTGAAGGTACAGGCCAACCGGCGACCGGCGAGCGGTCAGACGCCGGTGGCCTTCAAGGCGTCCGCGACGGTCTGCATCGCTTCCTCGGTGAGCTCCTCGGAAGGCCAGCGCGGGTAGCGCTTGATCTTGAAACCGCGGGCGCGCATGGCTTCGCGATGGGCGCTGCGGCCGAAACGCTGTCCCAGCCGGCCGATGGCCCGGCCGAAGTCGTCCGCCTTTTTCTGCAACGGGATCGCTTCCTCGTAGTCCTTCCTCTCCAGGGCGTTCCACAGCTCCGCACAGATCTCCGGAATGGCGCTGGTCAAGGGCGGGATGGCGCCGCTCAGTCCGTGGGGTGTCGCCGGCAAGAGGTCGATGCTGTTACCGGACATGACGGCAAAGTCCTTTGGCATGGCCTCCAGGTACCCGAGCAGAGGTCCCTGGGCGTAGTAGCTCGCCTTCATGCCGCAGAGGGACGGGACTTCCTGCTGCAGGGCCTTGGCCGTGGCCGGCGTAAAGGCCCAACCGGAGTACTTGACGTTGTCGTACAGGAACAGCGGAGTGCCGTTGATCGCCGTCGCCACGGCCTTGTAGTGCGCGGTGATCTCCCACGCGGTGTGGTCGGTAAAGTAGTAGGGCGGCACGACGGCCACGCCGTCCACCCCCAGCCCCTGCGCGTGTTGCGCCAGCCGGATGGTTGTCTGCACGTCGGCGGTGCCGGCGTGCATGATGACCGGGAGACGTCCCCGGACCCGCTCCATGACGAATTCCGCGGTGGCCACGCGCTGCTCCGTGGTCATGACCGGGCCCATGCCGGTGGAGCCGAGGACGAAGAGCCCGTGCACTCCGGCAGCGATGTGGAACTCCAGCATTTCGCCGAGGAGGTCGAAATCCACTTCGCCGTCATCGTCGAAGGTGGTCAGGGTCGGAATGAAGATTCCGCGGAATCGGGGGTTCATGGAGGCCTCCCTGAAAGGTTTGTCGTGACAATAAAGAGGGGCATGCCGCCGAAGCCGGAAGCATGCCCCTCTGTCCGTACGAGAACTCGCCCCGTTACTTCACGCTGATGTCCATGCCGTAGATGCGGAGGTCGGCCGGGGGGTCATATTCGATGTTGTTGGCCATGCCCCACAGGAGCTGGTGCCGCCACATGAAGCAGGCGGGAGCCAAGTCCGTGATCATCTCCTGGACCGTGGTGAGCAGCTTGTTCCGTTCTACCGGGTCGAAGGTCTGTTGTTCCTTGTCGAGGGCCGCGTCCAGGTCGGGATCGGAGAAACCGATCCGTGGCGAGCCGCCCTTTCTGAAGTACTGGTGAAACGGGCCACTCGGATCGAGCACGCTGCCGCGACCCATGTAGAAGAAGGGCACTCGCCCCTTCTGGACGTTGGCCCAAAGGGTGGGCCACTCCGGCGTCAGCAGCTTGGCCTTGAAGCCCGCGGCGTTGAGCATCGGGATCATGGCCTCGGTCGCCTGCTTGTCCAGGGTGTAGCGGTTGACGGGCGTCTGCAACTCCACGGCGACGCCGTCGGGGTAGCCACCCTTGGCCAGCAGCTCCCTGGCCTTCTTGGGGTCGTAGGTGTAGCGGGTCTTGAGGTTCGGGTTGTATCCCAACTGGCCCGGACCCAGGGGGCCGTCGAGCCGGTGCGCCTGGCCCTGGAGCAGGGTCCTGATGATCTTGTCCCGGTCTATGGCGTGGCACACCGCCTGGCGCACCTCCTTCTTGTCGAAGGGCGGCTTGGGCTGCATGGCCAGGAACATGATCTCGATGGAGTCGGCGAGAACGATCTTGAGGTTCGGGGAGTCATCCACCGACTTGTACAGATGCGGCGGGATGAACTGTGCGATCTGCACCTCGTTGTTCTTGAGGGCCGCCACCCGCTGCTCGGGCTCACGCATGACCCGGAACACGATCTCGTCGGGCGCGTTGGGGTTCTTCTTTGCCGCCGGGTGATCGGGCCGTTTGGCGATGACCATTCTTTGTCCCTGCACCAGCTCTACGAGCTTGTAGGGACCGCCGCCATACATGTATTTCCTGTCCGCTTCCTTGGCGCCATGTTTGTCGTAGATCGCCTTGCTGGTGACGATGAGAGCATCGCAAAGGAAGTCCAGGAGCGGCGCGGTGGGCTTCTTGGTGGTGACCCGTACCGTGAACTTGTCGATGGCGGTGGCCTCTTTGACCGGACGGGCTACCGAAGCGATTTGTTTGGTCTGGGGGTCCGTCAGAACACGTTTGAAGGAGTGCACCACGTCTTCCGCGGTCACCGGGCTGCCGTCGTTGAAGGTGTAGCCCTGGTCCAACTCGAAGACCCAGGTGTTGGGATCCTCGACCTTCCAGCTCTTGGCCAGCCCCGGCTCCCATCTCCCGACTTTCCAGTTGTACTTGCACAGGGGGCCGGTCAATTCGGTGTAGATGCCGTAGAGCAGCGCCACGCTGTCGCCGTACGGATTGTGTGTCTCCATGGTTTCGGTGACGCCGATGGTGACACGGGTCTTTTTCTGCGCCAACGCCGTGGTGGCAGCCATGCTGAGGGCAAGGCCTGCGACCATCAGTGCCAGGAATGTGGTTCGTAAGTGATTTCGCATTTCCGTCTCTCTCCTTCGGTTGGTTCTTTTGTCGCGACGTTGACGCGACGTACGTAGTCCTCGCGCTTCTAACAACGTCATGGCTAACAACGTAAGGGGTGGTTGTCAAACACTGCCGGCGCGGCCTGAGAAGGGGCATGCCTCCGCGCCGGAAGCATGCCCCTCGTTCCGTGAGACAACACGTTCTACTTCACGGCCATGTCCATGCCGTAGATGCGGGCATCGGCCGGAGGCTGATACTCGATATCGGTAGTCATGCCCCACAGGAGCTGGTGCCGCCACTGGAAGCAGGCGGGCGCCAGATCCGTGATCAGCTCCATGGCCGTGGTAAGGTGCTGGTTGCGCTTCTCCGGATCGAACTCCGCCTGCTCCGCGTCGAGAGCCGTGTCGATGTCCGGATGGTAGAAGCCGATGCGTGGCGACCCGCCCGTCCTGAAGTATTGGTGGAACGCCGAGCTCGGGTCGAGCACGCCGCCCCGGCCCATGTAGAAGAACGGCACTCGCCCCTTCTGGACGTTGGCCCAGAGCGTGGGCCACTCCGGCGTCAGCAGCCTGGCCTTGAAGCCCGCGGCGTTGAGCATCGGGATCATGGCCTCGGTCGCCTGCTTGTCCAGCACGTAGCGGTTCACCGGGGTCTGCAGCTCCACCGCCACGCCGTCGGGATAGCCGGCCTTGGCCAGCAACTCACGCGCTTTCTTCGGGTCATACGTGTAGCGGGCTTTCAGGTTCGGGTTGTATCCCAACTGTCCCGGACCCAGAGGACCGTCGAGACGGCGCGCCTGGCCCTGGAGCAGGGTCTTGATGATCTTGTCCCGGTCGATGGCGTGGCACACCGCCTGGCGCACTTCCTTCTTGTCGAAAGGCGGCTTGGGCTGCATGGCCAGGAACATGATCTCGATGGAGTCCGCCTTTACGATCTTGTGGTTGGGCGAGCTGTCCACGGCCGTGAAGAGATGCGGCGGGATGAATTGAGCGATCTGCACCTCGTTGTTCATGAGGGCCGCCACCCGCTGCTCGGGCTCACGCATGACCCGGAACACGATCTCGTCCGGCGCGTTGGGGTTCCTCGCCATGGCCGGGTGGTCGGGGCGCTTCTTGATGACCATGCGCTGTCCTGGCACCAGCTCCGCAAAGGCGTAGGGGCCCCCGCCCATCATGTGATTGCGGTCGGCTTCCCTGGCGCCGTACTTGTCGTACACCGCCTTGCTGGTGATGATCAGGTTGTCGCAGAGGAAGTCCAGCAGCGGCGCCGTGGGCTTCTTGGTGGTGATGCGCACCTTGAACTTGTCCACCACCGTGGCCTCCTTGATGGGGCGAGTCACCGCGGCTTTCTGCTTGCTTTGCGGGTCCGTGAGAATGCGTGTGAGGGAGTGCACGATGTCCTCGGCGGTCACCGGGCTGCCGTCGTTGAACTTGTACCGCTGGTCCAGCTCGAAGAGCCAGTTGTTGGGGTCCTCCACCGTCCAGCTCTTGGCCAGCCGCGGCTCCCACTTGGCCACCTTCCAGTTGTACTTGCACAGGGGACCGCTCATCTCGGTGTAGATGCCGTAAAGCAGGGCCACGCTGTCGCCGTACGGGTTGAACGTCTCCATGGTCTCGGTGACGCCGACGCTGACCCGCGTCTGTGCCAGCGCCGCGTTGGCCGCAAGGCCCAGGGCAAGGCCTGCGACGACCAGTGCCAGGAATGTGGTTCGCAAGTGATTTCGCATTTCGTATCCTTTCCTGTTTGTTCCGTCCGTTGGAACGTTTCGGCGTGCCGTTGCGTGAATACTCGCGCTTTCACGGGGGAGTTGTCAACGCTGTCCCGGGGCTTCCAGGCCCGACGTTTCTCCAAAGCCCGTCGTGCGCGGAAGGTCTCAGAGCAAGGCCGCCGTCAGGCCCCCGGTCACCACCACGCCCGTAGCGAGCCAGCGAAAAGCCGCTATCGAAACCCTTGCCCGGAGCCACGTTCCCGTGAAGTAACCCAGCGCAACCGCCGGCAGTCCGTAGAGCACGAAATCCCAGGTTGCGGGAGTGAGCAGGTCCATCTCCCAGTAGAAGGGCAGGGAGAACGCGGAGATGATCAGGAAGTAGGCGATCACGGTGGCACGGAAACGGGCGGGCTCCCAGCGCTGCTTCAGCCCGAGCAGCACCAGCGGCGGGCCGGACACGGAGGTGCTGGCAGCCAGTAAGCCGGCGATCAGTCCGGCCCCCACGCACGGCGCGAACTCGCGCGAGAACGGGGGACCGGGTTTCATCTGCAACAGCAGCGCCAGCGCGATCATCAGCCAGCCGATGCCACGCTGCAGGGTGGCCGCGTCCACGTCCCTCAGGATGACGGCGCCCAGGGGCACCATCAGCGCGGAACTCACGGCGAGCATCGCGAGACGCCCCCGGTCGACGTCCCGGCGGAGCTGGATGAGCTGGGCGACACCCAGCGGCAGGTACAGCAGCACGATGCCCGGAACCACCACGGTGGCCGGAAGGACCACCACGAGGGCCGGCACCGACAGGATCATCATCCCGGCCCCGGTGATTCCCTGAAGGCTCGCGGCCGACAGCACCACGGCGAAAGCGTAGAGTCCCGTTTCCCAGCCCACCTCAGTCTCCGATCCCGTCGATTCGCATGTCGATCTGCTGATCCCGTGGCCGCCGGCCGCGGTGCCGGCCCTCGCATAGTGGCGGGGGCGCGGGGCGGGTTTGAAACCCGCCCCGCCAACCGCGGTCACCCCGCGAAGTATCCCAGATGGCGGAGCCACACGAACTGGAGCGGCAGTGTCACCACCCACGCCAGCACGGTCATGGCCAGCAGCAACCGGGTGGCCTGTCCAAGCCGCACCCCGGCCATGCGCACAGCCACCACCATGGGCGGCAACTCATAGGGGAAGGGCACCATGGACCAGTTGACGGTCTGTGTCAGAAGCACGGTGGACACGGGCCAGCCGGTGGCGGCGCTGATGTCCCTGGCAAGGGTGGCGGCGATGACGGGCTCGCCGGGAACCGTGGTGGCCATGCTGATGAGCATGCCCAACGCGCTCATGGCAGCGAAGTTCACCAGGTCACGCCCCGGCTCCAGGGGGAGCTCGGACAGGAGCCAGCCCGCCAGGAGATCTCCCAAACCGCTGTGCACCGCCACCGATCCCATGCCGACGATGCCGCAGATGAAGAGCCACGGCCCCAGGTTGACCTTGCCGGTGAGGGAGGTCGGCGGCATGCACCCGAGCCGCGGCAGCAGGCACACGATGCCCGCCCCCAGTGCGACCCAGGCGGGCGAGGCTCGGTGCCAGTGGTCGGTGACCCAAAGGGCCAGGGCCGCCACGAGGATCAGCAGCAGGTTGCGTTCCGCCGCGGTCCAGGGCGCACCGGTCTCCGGAGCCTCTGCCGTCTGCATCTCCGCTGGGAACAGCGCCGCGATCAGAACCGGCAGGGCCAGCAGGGTGACGACGCTGATGACCGGGAAGTGCATCAGGAAATACTCGCCGTAGGTGATCTTGATCCCGTAGATGCTCTCCGCCGCTCCAAGCATGACCACGTTGGGGACTGCCGCGGTGAGGATGCCGAAGCTGGGAAAGATGCTGCCGGCGGCCACGGCCAGGGTGATGCCGGTGCGGCCGTTGCTGCCGCGGCCGAACCCGAGCCGCTCGCCCATGCTGAGGAAGATGGGCAGCATGACCAGGACCCGGCTCATGTTCGAGGGCACGATGAAGCCCATGAGCCCTGCGGTAAGGACGATGCGGCACAGGAAGCCGCGATAGGACCGGCCGAAGTAGGCCACCGCCACGGTGGCGATGCGTGTGCCGAGGCCGGTGGTCTGCACCGCCGCGGCGATGATCAGACCGCCGAACACGAGCCAGCCGGCGGTGGAGGAGAATCCGGCGAACACCACCTCCGGCTCGGCGCCGGTCACGGTCACGGTCACGGCCAGGAAGCAGAAGATCACTGCGGTCAAATACTCGGGAATGACCGCCGTGGCCCACAGGCCGACGCACACCACCATGACCCCGGCGGTGGGTAGGAGCGCCGCGGGCAACCCGGCTGGCGTGGGCGCCACCGCCAGGCCGAGCCCGGCGGCGCAGGCGGTGGCCGCCACCACTCTCACCGGTGAGAAAGCAAGGGTCATTCGGCGTCCGGCTGCCGTTCGGGGGCCTGATCCGCGAACGCGGGCAGCCGCATGCAGTTCTCGTGGATCCGGGCCAGGGTCGGGTACCGGGTCATGTCCACGCCGAAGCGTTGTGAGTTGAAGACCTGGGGCACGAGACAGATATCGGCCAGGGTCGGCTTGTTGCCGAAGCAGTGGCCCCCGGTCCGTGGATCGTCCCCGAGCATGGCTTCCATGGCGGCGAAGCCTTCGTCGATCCAGCGCTGGGCCCAGGCGGTCCTGGCGCCGTCGCCCAGCGCGAGTTCGTTCTCCAGATATTGCAGGACCCGGAGGTTGTTGATCGGGTGGATGTCGCATGCGACGATCTGGGCCAGCGCCCGGACCCACGCGCGGTCCTCGGGTGCGGCCGGGAGGAGGGCCGGCTCCGGGAACCGTTCCTCCAGATACTCGATGATGGCGAGGGACTGCGGGAGCACGGCGCCGTGATGTTCCAGGGCCGGAACCAGGCCCTGAGGATTCTGTTTCAGAAACTCGGGCGCCCGCTGTTCGCCGCGTCGCAGGTGGACCGGCTGGAGGTCGTAGTCCAGACCCTTGAGTGAAAGCGCGATGCGCACGCGGTAGGAGGCGGAGCTCCTGAAGTAGCCGTAGAGTTTCATGAATCCTCCAATTTCCGCGGACATCGTCGTCGCCGCTGCCGCCCGCTGTCTTCCAGCCGACGATCCGGGCCGTCGCGGGATCCGGGGGACGGACACCTCGGTGTTGGAAGGTCGAGAGTTTACAGCGTGGCCGACGGCGTTGCCAGGGCCGGAAGAATCCATTCCTGCCGGCAAAGCTGGTCCACCCGTCGGCAACGGCAAAAGCAGTTCGCGGTGATCGAGTGGCGCGTCTTTCCTCCTTCGGCAGTTCGCGATGCGTGACGCGCGAGCCCGACGGAGGCCCCAAAAGCCTGCGCCGACTTTGGGTCGGCCTCACACACGGCGGGCTTGCCGGCCGTCGTGTTGGTGAATGTGCGTAAGCATTCCGTCTCCAGCCCTTTGTTCTCGTTTATCGTCATAGCTTGTCTTGAGCCAGCCAATATGTTGTTATAATACAGGAGATACAATATGATTCCTTGCACGTCCGGGAACAGTTTTCAGTTGGAATTGGCTACCAAGCGAATCTGAGACGCATATGTCTAGGAGCCTGTCGGACTTAATATTCCGTAGATTGCTAACCTATTGATTTTATTGACGAAATCGATTTCTGTGGGAAATGTTGCCATACGGTAAACTTCAATGTTTTCAGCTAGTTACAGATTCCCTGCACTTCAAGTCCGACAGGCTGCTAGCACGCGACGTTCACACAATATTGGGAAGACATTGCACCGGCTCCGGAGAGATAACGGCTGGACGCTTTCGACGGTCAGTACGAAGACAGGGGTTGCGGTGTCCACCCTTTCCAAGATCGAGAACAATCAGACGTCGCCGAACTATGACGTATTGGTCCGCTTGTGCGAAGGCCTCGACCTGAATCTCGCGGAGTTTTTCCAAGGCGGGACTTTCTCGACCTTTGCCCACGGGTCCAGGACGGTCAACCGGTTGGGCGAGGGCGTTCGGTACAAAACCCCCTCTGGGGAGCGCCTGGAGCTGAGTGGCGAGTTGTCCAGGAATGCCTTGCAGCCAAGCCTGCTCTATCTCCCGAAGGAAACGGCGGAACCGCCGGTGGTGGAAACACACTCCCATGCAGGGGAGGAGTTCCTCTACGTCGTCAGCGGAGCCGTGAAGTTCTACATGGAACCGTACACCGCCATTCTCCTGAAGGAGGGGGAGTCGGCGCATTTCGATGCGCAAATGCCTCACGGTTGGGTTGCCGTGGGCGATACGGATGCCGTGACGCTCGTCGTCAGTCAAACCGGGAGCGTTGCGCACGAGAAAGACGTAGCGGAAAAGATAACCGGCTAGGGATCCAGCCGGTCCGGTAGGGGGACCATGGCGTCCGACATTCGGCGCGAACACTTTCACGAATCGCGAAATAGGACAGCCGTCGGTTTGTTTGCTAAAAGTAAAAAGATATTTTTTCGTATCCCAAATTTCTATATATTTCTTATGTTCTAGTTGGCGCATCGTAAGATATATGTTCTTATTCTGGGATAAGGCATGAAGTTGATGTTGGTGGTCGGATCAAGGACCTCATAGCCGTACTTCGAATCGACCCGCACAAATCCCGCGGCAACGCAGTGCCGGGACGCGCTCCATCAGTTCGATGCCGTCGGTCCCGGACAGGATCATGTCGAGCAGGACCAGCCGGGGCTTCTCCCTCCTGATGATGTGCGCGAGCTCCCGGTGGTCGCCCGTGGCCAGCGCGGCATAGCCCGCCTCGGTGAGCGTGTCGCGCACGTAGCGTAGTGTCTGCGGGTCGTCGTCCACCACGCGGATGCGCGCCGGCTCCGCGCCTTCGCGCGTCGCCGGCGTCCAGCCCGGCGCGACGGCTCCGGCCTCCTCGGCCACCGGGATCGTGAAGGTGAAGCGCGTGCCCTGGCCGACGCCGCCGCTCTCGGCGCGGATGCGCCCCCCGTGGGCCTCGACCAGCCCCTTGCAGATGGCGAGCCCGCCGCCCACTCCGCGGCCCGCGTCTTCGGCACCGGCATATTTGCGGAAGAGGTGCGCAAGCCCGATCAGGCCGTTCATGTGGTTGGCCTGCTCGTCGATGATGCGGAAGAACTGGCGTATCTCGGCCGGGCCGAGAACCCGCGAAGCGCTGAGCACGGTGGCGGGCGACCCCTTGACCAAGGTCAGCGGCGCGCGCAGTTGGTGGCTCACCATGCCCGGGAACTCCGCCCGCATCCGCTCCAGTTGCTCCAGCTGCGCAAGGTCCTGCAGGGTGACCACCACCGGCGCCCTCGTCGCCGTGGATCGGGGTCGCGTTGACGAGCGTCGTGACGCTCCGCCCGTCGGAGGTCGAGAGCACCATCTCCTCGGCGCGCACCGTCCCCGCGCTGCTCAGCTCGCCGGCTAGCGGGCTGTGTCAAAAGGCCAACTTCGAGGTGCGAAAGGCCCCTCCGTCATTCCCGTCCCCCTCCGTCATTCCCGCGAAAGCGGGAATGACGGGGTGGTGGAGGGGCGCTACAGCGGCGTTTCCCCGCTCCACCCCCCCCTGGATTCCCGCTTTCGCGGGAATGACGATTTCGGGGGTCTGTGCCTCGCTGGGATGGCGTTTTGACACAGCCTGCTAGTGTGGTGTCTCACAAATACGGTTATGAAGATGCGAGGGCATTTGGTTGTCGGCAAGGCGGGATGACTTGTAGGGGCGGCCGGCGGTCGCCCCTCAGTGGCGTGCACCACGCGAGGAAGACCCCGGGTCAAGCCCGGGGTGACGTACGCAGCCGACGGCCAAAAGGACCCGCAGATTCGTAAGCGTATTTGTGAGACACCACACTAGTGGGAAGCGGTCGAGCAAGATCTCGTGCCCGTCCCCCAGCCGACAGGTGATCATCTCGAGCAGCGCCTCCGGGGGATGGCCCGGCATGCGCAGGCTCTCCACGATGCGCTTAGCGTCGCGGTTGAGCGAGACCGGACGGCCGGTCCGGGCATCGAACACCACGACGCCCACCGGCGAGGTCTCGACCGGGGCCTCGAGGTCGGCCCGCGCCTGTAAACCCTCCGTGCGCATGGCGATGGGCTCGGTTGCGCGCTGCGCGACCGGGTCTCGACGGAACGGCCGGACACGGGACCGTTGGAGCCCATCTGGCGCCGGAATGGCGCGGGTGGTCGGAAAATTAGTGCATTTTTCACGTACCACTCCCTATTTTTCGTATTATATTAATATTGATCTGTATAACTCTGCAGCCAATTCACGTACACATATAACTCATTGTAGTGGTTGCGGATCGTTGTGGCGGAGACGCAATGCACCGGGGCCGGTGTATGGACAACATCTTCATCGAGCGCCTCTGGCGCTCGCTCAGGTACGAGGCCGTCTATCTGCACGAGCTCTCCGACGGCTTCCAGGGCCAACGGGTCATCTCCCGATGGATGGAGTTCGACAACACCCAAAGGCCTCACTCCGCCCTGGATGGCTCCACCCCTGCCGAGGCCTACCAAAAGGAATACTGATGGCGATACAGGCTGAGCCCCACCGCTCGCCCGCCCCTCTGCCGGCTCAACGGAACACGAAAACGTGCTAAACGGGACTCTGGCGGCATGACCAGTTACCCGCAATACACCTTGACTCAGCCGCCCTCCTGTCCAAGAAACCAAGACCACCTCAGTATTTCCCGCCTTTGCTTTGCAGGCGGTGGCAAGGGCAGAAGGTACTCCGCTCACGATACGAGGCCCGGCTCCCATGGCTAAAAATCAACGCTCGGATAATGTCGGTAGAGCATTGCAGCGGATCAGGGGGGAACACGGCTGGACCCTCTCGGAGGTGAGCGAGAAGACCGGAGTCGCGGCATCAACTCTTGCCAAGATCGAGAACAATCAAACGTTGCCCAACGTTGATGTGCTGTGTCGTCTGCATGACGGTCTCGGGGTGGAGTTCGGCGAGTTGTTCCAGGGCCGGCGTTTCTCGCGAGGCCCCAGGGCGGTGAACGGCGAGGGTGGCGGTATTCGACACGAAACGCCTTTGGGTGAATACCAACTCTTGAGCGAAGAACTCTCGAAGAAGGCGTTCCAGCCGATGTTGGTCCGTGTGCCGAAGGAAATCCAGGAACTGATCCTGAGTAGTCATGAGGGCGAGGAGTTCCTCTACGTCGTCAGCGGACCTCTAAGGTTCTACATGGAGCCGTACAGTGGGGTTCTCCTGGAAACGGGTGAATCCGTGCATTTCGATGCCACCATGCCCCATGGAGTTACCGCGGCAGGCGACGAGGACGCGTTGTTTCTCGCCGTCTGCCAATCCGCCAACTCGTCTGACGGGGATGCTTGAAGAGCCCCGAACGCGGCTGCGTGGCAACAAACGCGGGCCGGCGCGGTACCCGCGGACGGTTGACAGGGGACAGGGTTTGTCCAATAGTCGCAGCGGAACCCGTCTGTTTGATGCCCGCGACGGATGACGTTGGGAGGGAAGCCAATGCACAAGATCGATGTCGTGGATGCGGATTCGCACGTCATGGAGGTGCGCGAGACCTGGGACTATCTGGACGATGAGTTTCGGGACAGGAGGCCGATCGTGGTGGAGGGCGAGGGGCTGGCCACCAACTCCCACATCGACGCCTGGTGGCTCATCGACGGCCAGATCCATCCGCGGCTGTGGGGGCCCGGGACGACCTTCAGCGGCACGCCGCTGGAGATGAAGTTCGCCCGGGACAAGACCTTCAACATCGGCAGCCAGGGCATGACCGATATCGATGCCCGCATCAAGGACCTGGACGCCTTCGGCATCGACATCCAGGTGATCTACTCGTCCATCCTGTTCCACCGGCTCACGGAAGACCCGAGGTTCGAAGCGGCGCTGATGCGGAGCTACAACACCTGGATCGCGCAACGCTGCAACGAGCGCCCCGAGAGGCTGAAGTGGGCCGCGGTCATTCCCATGCGGGACCGCGAAGCCTGCGTGGCCGAGGTCCATCGCGCCCGGGAGCTGGGCGCCGTGGGGCTCATGATCGGCGGCACCGCGGGACAGACGTTGCTGCACCATCCCGATCTGTCGCCGTTCTATGCGGCGGCTTGCGAGGTGGACCTGCCGGTGTGTATCCACACGGGCTGGAGCGCCCCGGGTCTCACGCAGACCTGCGAGGATCCCTACGCGTCATTGATCCTGAGCTTCACCCTGCCGGTGATGATGGGTTTCTTCAGCATCCTGGGCGGCGGCGTGCTGGACCGTTTTCCGAAGCTCCGGGTGGCGTTCCTGGAAGCGGGTTCCGAATGGATCCCTTACATGGTCGGGCGGATGGATCACTACCATCCGGTAGTGGCGATGCTCGGGAACCGCTCGAAGAAGCCGCCCAGCGAATATCTCAAGGAGGGCCGGGTCTATGTGACCTGTGAGGCGGAGGAGCCGCTGCTGCCTCAGGTCATCGATCTCGTGGGGGAGGACCAGATCCTCATCGAGGGCGATATCCCTCACGCCGAGGCCCGGGAGACCGGCATCGAGGAGCTCCGCGAACGCACGGACATTTCCGAGCCTGTCAAGCAGAAGATCCTGCGCGAGAACGGGCTGGCCTTCTACAAACTTTGAGCCCCGTCCTAGTGTCGTGTCCCGCAAATTCCTGCAATAATTTGCTGGTCTTTTTGCCGTCGGCTGCGTTGCTCTTCCTCGCGTGGTACCCGCCGCACGGGCGGGTTTGAAACCCGCCCCTACAAGTCATCGCGCCTTGCCGACAACAAAAAATCCTGCGCAACTTATCGCAGGAATTTGCGGGACACGACACTAGCAGGCTGTGTCAAACTCCGCCTGGGTACGGAATGGCGCCGACGCCCCGTATCGTCATTCCCGCGAAAGCGGGAATCCAGGGGTCCTGGAGGGGCGCTACAGCGGTGTTTCCCCGCTCCACCCCTCCTGGATTCCCGCTTTCGCGGGAATGACGATTTCGGGGGTCATTGCCTCGCTCGGATGGAGTTTTGACACAGCCTGCTAGTGTCCTGTCCAGTTAATTCGGATGGTAATCTACTGGTCTTTTTCGCCGTCGGCTGCGTTGCTCTTCCTCGCGTGGTGCACGCCCAGGGGCGACCGCAGGTCGCCCCTACTCGTCATTGCGCCTTGCCGACAACGAAAAATCCTGCGCATCTTACCATCCGAATTAACCCGACAGGACACTGGGCTCAACTCCGCTTGATGACGCCGCTCGAGGTGAAGCCGCCGTCCACCGGCAGCGTGACGCCGGTGATGTAGCCGGACTGCGGCAAGGCCAGAAACACGGCCGCGTGCGCCACTTCTTCCGGAAGGCCGTAGCGGCGCATGGGAATGGTCCGGTCATACGCGCGGCGGGTCTCGTCGTCGTGCATTTTCCGGGTCAGGGCGGTGTCGACCGGACCCGGCGCCAGGGCGTTGACGGTCACTCCGGTTCCGGCCCACTCCAGGGCCATCACACGGGTCATGGTGATCACGCCGCCCTTCGAGGCGCCGTATGCGGTCCGCCCGGTGCCTCCCCGCATACCGGAGATCGAGGCCATGGCCACGATCCTGCCGTACCCCGCCTCGACCATGACCCTGCCCGCGGCCTGCATGACCAGGAAACTGCCGGTGAGATTGATGGCGATGGTGCGGTCCCATTCCTCGCGGGTGGTTTCCAGCGCGTCCTTTTCCATTCCGATCCCGGCGAACGGCATCAGGATTTCCAATGACCCGAAGTGGTCCGTCGCGGCGGCGATGAGAGCGTCCACATCGCTGCCTTGGGTGACGTCGGTCTTGACGAACAACGCGGCAATGCCTTTCGCCTTCAGCTCGTCCGCCGCCTGCAAGCCGGCTTCTTCGTTGATGTCGGCGATGACGACGTTGGCGCCGGTCTCCGCCAGCATCCGGGTGGTGGCGAGGCCGATACCGTTGGCGCCGCCGGTTACGATGGCGGTGTGTCCCTTTAGAGAAAACATGCTCGCTCCTTTATTCCCGATGCTTACCGGATGACACCCAGGCCGCGCCCCGCGACGGCGAAGGCGTCAATGGCGCGGTCCAGGTCCTCGATGTCGTGAGCCGCCGACATCTGGGCGCGGATCCGGTCCTGCCCTCGCGGCACCACCGGGAAGGAGAACGCGGCCGCCAGCACGCCCCGTTCCCGCAGCGCGTCGGCGAAGGCCTGCGCCAGCTTCGGATCGCGCAGCATCAGGGGCACGATGGGGTGCTCGCCCGGGAGGAGCTCGAACCCGAGGGCGGTCATTTCCGAGCGGAAGTGGCTCGCGTTGCGCCACAGGCGGTCGCGCAGCTCGGCGGAGCCGGTCAGAAGGTCCAGCGCGCTCAGGCTCGTCTGGGCGATGACCGGAGCCAGGGTGTTGGAGAAGAGATAGGGGCGCGCGCGCTGGCGCAGCCATTCGACGATCTCACTGCGGGCCGAGACATACCCGCCTGCGGCTCCGCCCAGCGCCTTGCCCAGGGTCCCGGTGAGAATGTCCACCCGCCCGGCGACGCCGCAGTGCTCGGGCGTGCCGCGCCCGCCGGCGCCGACGAAGCCCACGGCGTGGCTGTCGTCGACCATGACCATGGCGTCGTATCGTTCGGCCAGGTCACAGATAGCCGGCAGATCGGCGATCGTGCCGTCCATCGAGAACACGCCGTCGGTGGCGATGAGGCGATAGCGGCCGTGCCGCGCCTCGCTCAGCCGCGCCTCCAGGTCCGCCATGTCGTTGTTGGCGTAGCGGAACCGTTGCGCCTTGCACAGGCGCACGCCGTCGATGATGGAGGCGTGGTTCAGCGCATCCGAGATGACCGCGTCCTCGGGGCCCAGGAGGCTCTCGAACAGACCCGTGTTGGCGTCGAAACAACTGGGGAAGAGGATCGTGTCTTCCATACCCAGGAAACCGCTCAGCCGCTCTTCCAGCCGCTTGTGGGGAAGCTGGGTGCCGCAGATGAACCGGACCGACGACATGCCGAATCCGTATTCGCGCAACGCCTCCCTGGCAGCCTCGATCAGCCGGGGATGATTGGACAGACCCAGATAGTTGTTGGCGCACAGATTGATGCAGGTAGCACCGCTTTGAAGAGTGATCTCCCCCTGTTGCGGCGAGGCGATGACCTGCTCCTGCTTGAACAGGCCCTCGGCCTTGAGGGTTTCGATCCGTGCGGCGAGATCGCTGACGAAGGTGTGTGTCATGTGCCCGTGGCCCGGTCCCATCCGGAGGAACGGCCCGGCCGGTGCGTCACGGTCCGCTCCGCGCGACCTCTTCCCAGACGTACAACGGCTCGATCTCTCCGGCTTCGATCTCACGCATGCGCCCCTCGCTCAAGGGGTAGTTGAACTGGGCGTTGCGAAACCGTACACGCGCGTCGCCGTGACGCTTGATGTACCCCTTGATCCGCTCCAGGTCTTCCTCCGTCAACTCCAGGTCGCGGAACCGTTCCAACTGGTCGGCGCCATGCCGCAGCTCGTCGGCCAGGACCACCTTCATCGCTTCGGCCAGCCGCCGTTCGAACTCGCCGCCCTTGATCCGGCTGGCGGCGAAGAATGTGCCCGCGCCGCCGCCCTCCAGCACCCCTTCGTCTCCCACCAGTCTTGCCCAGACCGCGGTCTCCGCCGCCAGCTCGTCCTCGATGGCCTTCTTCTCGCGGGAAAGCTGGATGCTGGCCTCGTTTTCGGGGAGGGCCGGATCCGGATTGAAGATGTCATAACGGCGCAGCTCGCCGATGAAGGGCGGCTCGCCCACGAGCCAGGCCAGCACGTCGTGGCACATGACGTAGTGGTTGGTTTCCTCGTGGAGCTTCTCCAGGGTCTGCAGGTAGGTGTGCCGGTCGACCGTGACGCCCAGCCCGGCCAATTGACTGGCCAGCAGGCCGCCCAACTGAAACACGCGGGTCAGCTCCCGCCCGGTTTGCTGCATCAGAAACCGGATGTGGTCTTCCTTGGGCCGCGGCCGGCTGAAGTAGATCGTGGCCACCTCCGCTTCCCCGGCCGCGCATTTGCCCAGGAGCACGCCGACCTCCCGCGCCGTTCTCTCGCCCATGCTCTCTTGTGAATCCGCCACTGTGGCGCCTCTCGTGACTAGTGTGGTGTCTCACAAATACGCTTACGAATCTGCGGGTCCTTTTGGCCGTCGGCTGCGTTGCTCTTCCTCGCGTGGTGCCCGCCACTGGGGGGCGACCGCCGGTCGCCCCTACAGATCATCGCGCCTTGCCGACAACCAAAATGCCCTCGCAGCTTCATAAGCGTATTTGTGAGACACCACACTAGCCCGCAATGCGATGCCGCCGGTTTCGTCCGGTGGATCGCCCCGTCACAGCCCGTAGAACTCCTTCGGGTTGTCCACCAGTATCTTCTCGATGACTCCGGCCGGGATGTCCTCGCGCTGCCGCATCACGTCCACCATGCGCGGCTCGTTGGCGGGGTCGGTATGGCCGTAGTCCGAGCCGATGAGGAGGTTGTCCTCGCCGGTGTAGTTGAGCAGATAGGGCAGGTCCTCGTCCGCCTCGCAGGCCACGTAGATGCGATAGTCGCGGAACATCTCCACGTTGGTCTCGTGCTTCCACCTGGGGCGCTGGATGCCCTTTCGGCCGCCGGAGGCTACGGCCCGGGATTCCCGCCGCAGCAGATGCAGCAGATAGGGGATCCAGCTCGCCTTGGCTTCGATGAAGCCGAACCGCAGGCCGGGATATTGTGCCGGCAGGTGATTGGCGACGATGTCCCGGAACGCGAACAGGGGCAGCACCACCTGATTGGCGAACACCGAGCTGACGGCCAAGTCGAAGAGGTTGAGCAGCGTGCGAGAGCCGGATCCGGTGTGGATGCAGATGGGCAGGTCGAGCTTCTCGGCCTCTTCATAGAGCGGAAAGAAATAGGGTTCCGCGATGCTGCGGTCGCCTTCGACGCCGCGTAGGGTGACCCCCACCGCGCCGTTGGCCTTGCCCTTCCGCATCTCCTCCAGGGAGGCTTCCATGGAGTGAAGCGGCGGCACCACCACCCACCGTAGCCGCCCCTTGGACTTGGCCCAGACGTCCGCGAGCCAGTCGTTGTACGCGCCGCACAACGCGGTCTCCAACTCCGGGTCGTCGGTCAGGTAGACCAGAAACAGGGTCGGGTAGATGACCTGGACCTCAACGCCCAGCTTGTCCATGTCCGCCAGCCGCGCCGGCACGTCGGTGATCTCCCGGCATGCGGTGAGCACATCCTTGCGCCGGACCTGACCCTTGGAGCGCGAAGGCGTGATCAGCCGAAAGCCGCCTCTGCCCGCTGGCTTGGGGAAGAGGTTGCCGTCAATCAGCCACAGGACGTTGATGTCCGCGTACAGCGTATCGTCCGGCACCTCGGTCATTACGGGCCGGCGGGGATGCATGGAAGGCTCTATGAGCTCCCACATCCCCTCCGACTCGGATATGTGCGTGTCTGCGTCTATCACACCAGGCATGTTGTCCTCGCTGGCAGGGTGCCCCGCAATTTCCTCGCGGGAAGGGCGAGACACGCCCCGCAATCGTTTCCTATCGTTTGAGCGCCTTGCGGATGGCGTCCGCCTCGCGTTCCACCACCCCCATGAAACCCTTGAAGGAACCCTGGGCGGCCGCCGAATCGCCCGGATTGATGGGCGTTCCGCTGCTCTTGGCCCAGTTGCGGTACTCCGCGTCGTCCATGGCCTTGACCACGATCTCCTCCAGCTTCTTCGCCCGGTCCCGGGGCATTCCCGGCGGAACGGCGATCAGTCGGAGGATCTCGTTCACGAAGTCGACGCCTGCCTCCTTGGCCGTGGGTGTGTTCGGGCAGGCCCATGTCCGCTTGGTGCCCAGGTGGAGAATGCAACGGAGATCGCCGTCCCTGGCCAGCGGCCCCACCGTGGAGTGCTCGCTCGGATTAAGCCAGGCCACGAAGTCGCCTCTCATCAGGCCGGGAACGCTGTCTCCGGTGCCACGGTACCCGGTCACCAGTTCGAACGGCATTCCCAGGGTTCTCGCCGTCAGCAACGTAGGCAGCCACCGGCCGGACCCGTGTCCTTCGACTCCCCAGGTGATGCGGGGAGCCTTCTTGAGATCGTCGAGGGTCTTGTAGGGGGATTTACCGCCCACGAAGACCGTGAACGCTTCGTTTCCCATCCGAGCGATGTACTCGAACTTGTTCACGTCATAGGCCGTTTTCTTCGCGCCGGCGGTGACCTGGGCCGTAACCAGTGCGCCCATGTCGAGCACCCCCAGCGTGTAGCCGTCGGGCTTGGCGCGGTACAGACGGATGGCGCCGCGCCGGCCGCCGGCGCCGGTGACGTTCTTGACGATGACGCTGACGCCCTTGGGCAGCACCTTGTTGAGGCTGCGGGCAAGGGCGCGGCTCATGGCATCGTAGCCGCCTCCCGGCGGGTACTGAACGATCCATGTCAGGTTTCTGTCGGGAAAGTCGGCTTGGGCCGGCATCGGCGCCAGTCCGAGCACTACCAGGAAGAAGAGTACACCGGTGACACGAACGATCGAACTCATGAATACCTCCCGTGTGTTGCTCTCACACCTCCGCCTTCACATTCAACTCCATGACGCCGATCTTCTCGATCTCTCCCCGGAGCTTGTCGCCGTCCAGCAGCGTGTGGACGCCGGCCGGGGTCCCCGTGGTGATGAGGTCGCCGGGCCGGAGGGTCACCACGCTGGACAGGAACCGGATGTGGTCCCGGACCCCGCAGATCATGTTGCTGGTGTGGGAGGTCATGACCTGCTCGCCGTTGTGCCATGCCGTGAGGGAGAGATCCTGCGGCTCCGGGATCTCGTCCCTGGTGACGATCCAGGGCCCCTGCGGACTGAAGGTGTCGAACCCCTTGCGGATGTTGCGGGTGTTCTGCTTGCCGCGGCCCCAGGGGTCCCGCTGGCTGATGTCCCAGCAGATGGTGTAGCCGAAGACGTAATCCAGCGCCTCCTCTTCGGTGACCTTTCGGGCGGTCTTGCCGATAACCACGCACAGCTCGCACTCGAAATCCACGTCGTGCGAGACCTTGGGGATGATCACCGTGCCACCGGGTCCGATGATGGACGACACCGGTTTCAGGAAGTCCTGCGACATGTGGTCGTCCTTGTCCGGCAGTTCCTGGGTGCCGCCTCCCATCCGTGACTCCATCTCCTTGCGGTGGTCCATGTAGTTGGCGGCCGCGGCCCACAGCGAGGTGGGGTTGTCGACGGGCGCCCGAAGGGTCACCTGTGCCAAGGGCACCGAGTCGCCGGACCGGATGCATTCATCGACACAGGGTTGGGCGTCCGGGTTCCCCGTGAGCGCCTCGATGACCTGGACCATGGTGCAATCGGCCTTGAGGATCCCGGCCGAGACCATCGCCGCTCCGATGGGATAGACCTTGTCGTCCACCACCGCGCCTGCCTGCTTCGCATCATACGTGCAAACCTTCATGTAAACTCCTTCGATGTTGTTCGTTGGTGGCTTATAGCACAACGCCCGAGGGGTGGGACAGGGCGCGCCAACTCCGGCAAGGATGTGATAAGGTCGGTTCCCGATAACGTGTGACAAAGACGGCGGCCGGCTGTCACGGAGGTTGAGCATGAAGACGCGGATCCGACACATCGCCCTCAATACGGAGAACTGGGACCGGATGGCCCGGTTCTATCAGACGATCTTCGGCATGAAGAAGATCACCACCGGGATGACCGACGAGAAGGGAAACTACAATCCCGACCGCGGCCACATCAGCGACGGCGTCATCGGCTTCGCCATGCTGCAGAAGCACCCGGGGAACCCGTCCGGACTGGACCACTTCGGTTTCGAGGTGGAGGAGATACCCTTGGTGCTGGAGCGGATGCGCAACGACTATCCGGACCTGCTGGTGGCCAAGAGCCTTCCCCACGTGCCCTTCTCGGTTTCACGCGGCACGGATCCTTGCGGCACGCAGTACGATATCTCGCAAAAAGGGGTTGCCAAGGTACGCGAGGGGTACCTGGAAGACGGCTGGGAACAGCCGCGCCAGATCAGCCACATCTCCATCCGCTCCAAGCAGCCGGAGCGGGTGGCCGAGTTCTATCACAAGGTCTTCGAGCTCGACGTCGGCGAGGCGCCGTCCCCGGACGGCAGCTTCCACGTCACCGACGGGCAGGTGGAGTTGCTGGTGCGCCCGTGCGACAACGCGCTCTACCGGGGCATGCGCGAGGGGTTGGACCACATCGGCTTCCGGGTGGAGAACCTGGAGCGGACGCTGCAGGAGATCGAAGCCCTGAGCGAGACAGCCCCCGAGGCGGCCCCCGCCAACCTCGACATCGGCCGTTTCGGCCCCATGACCCGGGCGGATCTCGAAGGCTGCGCCATCGGGCAACACGCCATGGCCGACCCTGACGGGATCCTGCTCGATCTCACCGAGCAGTAGAGCAAGACCGCCCCGGGAGCATGCGCCGCAGTAAGACCAGGTTGTAGGGGCGGTCTTCAGGCTACCTTGAAGTCTGGGGAAGGCCGGGGCCCGCGGCGAACGGGGGACGCAGCCCGCCCGGCGGCGTGGTGATGTTCGGTTCTCGATGACTTTTCACAGAGACGCGATCCTCGCATTGACGCTAAGATACATCGTTTTGGCCAATAACTTGGCTTGAACGGTCAGGAAAGTAGTGATAGTTCAAAGACGGTTAATCGCTCTGCGTGCCGGCTGGAGCAGGATCAGCCAGGATCGGAACGATGGAACTTCGAAGCCTCACGCAGGACTTTCACAAGTCCGTGGTGTTTCCGCTGCTGCTGGCGGGCACCCTTTCAGTGACGGCTCCGGTCGTCCAAGGTGCGGTGGACAGCCCGGGGACGCTCCCACCCGCGGTGTCGGCGCCGATCACGGTGGCGCTGTTCACCCAGTCCACCTCCACCGGTAGCATCAGCCATCTGCGAGTCATCAATCACTCGACTGAGGCGGGCACGCTCAGCATCGTTGCCTATGACGATGCGGGCTCGCGCTATGGGCCGGCGACGCTGGAGATCGACGCCGGCGAGGCGGTCCATTTCGATGCCGGAGACCTGGAGGCAGGCAATGAGGAGAAGGGCCTGCGGGAGGGCATCGGCACGGGCACGGGGGCATGGCGGCTGGAGCTGACCAGCGCGCTGGATATCGAGGTTCTCTCCTACCGCCGGACGGAGGACGGGGTGGTGGGCGGCATGCAGGACGTGGTGCCGCGGACGGGCTCGGGGTATCGGGTCGGGCTGTTCAATCCCGCGAGCACAGTTGGGCGGATCAGCCGGTTGCGGCTGATCAACCGGGGTGCGGATCCGGTAGCGGTGACCATCGAGGGAGTGGATGACGGGGGTGAGTCGCCGGGAGGGGCGGTGCGTCTGACGGTGCCCGCGCGGGGTTCTCGGCAGGTGACGGCGGCAGAGCTTGAGAGCGGGGAGGGCGAGGGGCTGAGCGGTGCGCTGGGTGATGGGAATGGGAGGTGGCGGCTGTTGGTGACGGCAGACGGTGCGATCGAGGTGATGAACCTGCTGGCGAGCACGAGCAGCGGGGCGATGACGAATCTGTCGAGCGGTCCGGTGGCGGCGGAGGACGGGGACGACGGGGCGACGACGATCCATGAGGTGGGGCTGTTTCCTGCGGCGTCGGACGAGGGTCTGGAGGGTGTGCTGCGGATCGTGAACCGGACGCGGCAGTTTGGGCGTGTGAACATCGAGGCCATTGATGACACGGGAGCGGTGTTCGGGCCGGTGACGGTCTGGGTGAGTGCGCTGGAAGGACTGGTGCTGACGTCCGGGGACCTTGAGGAGGGTAATACGGGCAAGGGACTCCATGCCGGCACGGGGGCGGGCACGGGGGACTGGCGACTGCGGCTGAGCACGAGCCTGGAGATTGCGGTGCAGTCCTATGTGCATCCTCTGGGGGTTCAGGACGGGCTGTTGTCGGCGATGCACGATGTGGTTCCCCGCAGTTCACAGGGCCATCAGGTGACGCTGTTCGACCCCGAGGAGACGCCGGGGTCGACCGGGAGCCTTCGTCTGATCAATCCATCGACGACGGAAGCGGACATCACGATCCGGGGTGTTGACGGCACGGGAGCGACGCCCGGGGGGGAGGTGCGGCTGACGCTGGGGGCGGGGGCGTCGCGGGAGGTGACGGTGGCGGACTTGGAAGAGGGCACGGGGTCGGGGCTGGTGGGAGCGCTGGGGGACGGCACGGGGCGGTGGCACCTGTCGATCAGCGCGAACCGGCGGATACGGGTGATGAGTCTTTTGTCGGGACCTGGGGGCCGGCTTGCGAATCTGTCCACGGCACCGGGCGGGACCGTCGGCGGGTTTTTGGATGCGCCGGAGGGGTCTGGGGACACGGCGACGGCGGCGGAGGTGTTCGGCGAGCACATATCGGAGCGGGTGGTGCATTCGCGCTGCATCTACTGCCATGTGGAGGACGGGCGTTCGGGCCATACGCGGTTGGTGTTCGAGGAGTCGACGACGGTGGATCACGAGGCGCTGAACCTCGAGACCTTCGAGAACTTCCTGTCCACGGTGGAGGGCGGCGTCTCCCGGATACTGAACAAGATCCAGGGGGTATCGCATGGGGGCGGGGAGCAGGTGCCGGCGGACAGTGCGGACTTTGCGCAGATGGAGCGTTTCCTGGAGGCGTTGGAAGGGCCGTCGGAGGTGTTCAGCCGGCACATCTCGGAGCGGGTGGTGCACTCGCGCTGCATCTACTGCCATGTGGCGGGTGGGCGTTCGGGTCATACGCGGCTTGTGTTCGAGCAGTCGACGAACCTGGACCACGAGGCCCTGAATCTGGCGACCTTCGAGAGCTTCCTGTCGGAGGTGGAGAGCGGGGCGTCGCGGATACTGAACAAGATCCAGGGGGTGTCGCACGGGGGTGGGGAGCAGGTGCCGGCGGACAGTGGGGACTTTGCGCAGATGGAGCGGTTCCTGAGCGGGCTGGATGCGGGGGTGGTGCCGGCGGCGATCACGGTGGACACGCTGTTCGATCCGGTGTGGATGGCGCCGTTGCGGAAGACGCTGCGGCGGGCGGCGCTGATTTTTGCGGGACGGGTGCCGACGGAAGAGGAGTACGCCTCCGTCTACGGCGGTGGCAGGGCGTTGCGCGCCACGATCCGCTCACTGATGACAGGACCGGAGTTTCATGAGTTCCTGATCAGCGGAGCCAACGACAGGTTGCTGACAGATCGGGATGATTTCGGAATCATCGACAGACATAATTTTGTGGACTTGACCAAAGAGATATATCGCCGGAAGGAGGCCGCCCAGGCGAGCGGGGACTCGAGGAGCTACGGCGATTGGTTTGACAAAGTACAGCACGGTGCGCGTCGCGCACCCTTGGAGTTGATCGCGCATGTGGTTGAGAACGACCTGCCGTATACGGAGATCCTGACGGCCGACTACATCATGGCCAATCCGTACACAGCCAAAGCCTACGGCGCGACGACGACATTCGATGATTCCGACGACCCGCGCGAGTTCAGACCAGCGAGGATCGTCTCGTACTATCGAGAGGGTGATGAATTCAAACACGAATACGATCCTATCCTCGGTGCTACCCGCATAATCGACCCCGGCCCTCTGCGGACGGACTATCCGCACGCGGGCATTCTGAACACGACAATGTTCCTCAGACGCTACCCCACGACGGCTACCAACCGTAACCGGGCACGGGCGCGGTGGACGTACTATCATTTCCTCGGCGTGGATGTCGAGAAGTCCGCGTCGCGAACGACGGATCCCGTCGCCCTGGCGGACACCAACAACCCGACCATGCGCAACCCGGCCTGCACCGTCTGCCACAGCGTTCTGGACCCCGTCGCGGGGGCTTTCCAGGACTACGGCGACGAAGGGTTCTACAAGGACCAACCGGGCGGCATGGATTCGCTGCATGAGTTCTACAAGAGACCCGAGGAGGAAATTTTCGAAGTCGAGGCCGACTCCTGGGACACCCGTCAAACCTTTTCCATTACGGCATGGTTGCCTCCAGGTAGTGCGTTGTTTCTCAGACACGTGAACAACAATTACTGTGACGATGCGGGATGCGGGACGCTCGGCCGAGATTTTCGGATCGACAAGATAACGGTGCGCGATGTTGAGGACGGTGCGCTGGTACATGATGTCACCTGGGATTTCCTGGACGAGCATTGCATGTCTGATGGTCGTTATAACGGCGCGACAGGCGCGGACGATCATTACCAATGGTGGGGATGGGATTGTGCGATTCCACTCAACATTCCTGCGGGTGCGAGTTACATCGTCGAAGTGGTGACTTGGGCGGATCGAGCGGGGGATGAGTTGGCAAAACTCGGGCTTGGCGCGAGACTTTACCAGGAAGGCGACACCTGGTACCGCGACATGCGGTCCCCCGGCTTCAGCGCCGAACAGGCGCCGGAAGGCGAGGACAGTCTGCGATGGCTGGCGCAGCAGATCGTTGACGACCGGCGCTTCGTCGAGTCCGCAGTCAAGTTCTGGTGGCCGGCGATCATGGGGAGGCAAGTGGCGGAGCGGCCAGCGGAGGAGGGGGACGCCGACTTCGAGGGGCGGCTGCTTGGCGCCAATGCCCAGAGTGCGGAGGTGAGGCGGCTGGCGCATGGGTTCCAGCGGGGTTTCCATGGCGGGTCGCAGTACAATCTCAAGGATCTTCTGGTCGAGATCGTGCTCTCGAAGTGGTTTCGTGCGGATGCGCTGGACGATTCGGATCCGGTTCGCCGGGTTGCGCTCCGGGATGCCGGCGCCCGCCGGCTGCTGACACCGGAAGAGCTGGCGCGGAAGACCGTCGCGTTGACGGGCTATCAATGGGGCCGCGGCAGCAACACCGGTTGCCGGGGAAATTGCGATGTGTTGCACAACCGGCTGACCGACGACTTTCGGCTGCTGTACGGCGGCATCGACTCGGATGGGATTACGAAGCGGGCACGGAACACCACGTCGGTCATGGCCGGGGTGGCCAAGCGGCACGCGGTGGAAACAAGTTGTCCCGTCGTTTTGCGCGAGTTTTTTCTCCTGCCGGACGAAGGCCGTCGCCTATTCGGCGGACTTGACCGGTCGGTGACACCCAAGGTGAATTTTGTTGCATCGTTTGATATCGAGGCCGCTTCCCGGGCAGAGCGGGAGATCCTTTCACTGGAGGGATCGTTGCCCGAGGGTTCCAGTACGGTGAAGTTGACCTTTCTAAACGACTGGTGGGGAGGAAGTTCGGACACGGACCGCAACGTTCGTCTCGACCGCCTTGACCTGCGCGACGCGTCGGGACGGGTCGTCGCTAGCCGCGAGATCGAGACTGTCGAGGAGCAGGGCGATTGCCAAGGGCCGGACGGCGACCATTTCGCCCTCTACTGCAACCGCTCGCTGAACGTCGCGATTGAGGTGCCGACGGCAGGACGTTACACGATGGAGGTTGTCGCGTGGGCAGATCAAGCCGGCGATGAGCTTGCTCGACTGGAGGTGGCGGTTCTGGATGCAGCGCTTTCAGGCGCCGGTGCTGCTGCGATCAGGGAGAAGCTGGTTGATCTGCATGAGAAGCTCCTCGGTGTGGAGGTCACGCGCTATTCCCCGGACGTGGACGCCGCATTTAGTCTGTTCGTCGATGTCATGGAACGCGGACTAGGTTCGGAAGCGACTCGCTTTCGTTGGTGGGAGTGCGGGGTCGACGATATATACTTTTTTGACGGTATCCTCGATGACATCGTGGTAGAAAAGCAAAATGAATGGGGACCGTACTATGACCATGATGAAAGCCGTGTGGATCCTCTCTGGGAAAGTACTGACTTCTCGGACGTTAACTATGGCGCCCGTTCCTGGGTGGTGGTGCTGGCGTATCTGCTGACAGACTACCGTTATCTGCAGCTGTAGGGGAGGCGGACATGAGACGACGCTCCTTTCTCAAGGGCCTGCTGGCGCTTGCCGCCATGGCACCCGGCTTTCGCCTGCCGCTGGTGCACGCCGAAGAGGGCTACGACGGCAAGCTGTTCGTGTTCGTTCAGGCGAATGGCGGCTGGGACCCGACCAGCTTCTGCGACCCCAAGGTCAACACGCCGGGGGAGCCGATCATCAATCACTGGGCGGAACACGATGCGATCCGTCAGGTGGGGAACCTCGTCTACGCTCCTTTTGCCAACAATCAAGCGTTCTTCGAGAAGTACCACCGGATGATGCTGGTGATCAACGGTGTCGACGCGCAGACGAACGCGCACACGGTGGGGGTTGTGCACAACTGGAGCGGCCGGAACTCGGAGGGCTTTCCGACGCTGGGGGCTCTGGTGGCGGCGCATTTTGCGCCGGCGCTGCCGGTGGGGTATTTGAGCTTCGGGGGATTCTCGAACACCTCGGGTCTCACGCGGTTCACCCGCATCGACGATCCTAGGCTTTTGCGGGAGATAGCGTCGCCGATCGCGGACATGGGCGATTTCATCAGCGACGCGGACTGGGAGGCGATGGGGAGACACCGTGCGGAGACGGTGGCGCGGCTAGCTTCGGCGCCGGACCTGCTGCCGGGGGATGAGGCTCATCTGGCGTTTTATCGGTCGGCGTTTGGGACCGAAGGGTTGAAGGCGTACGCGGATGCGATACCGCCGGAGGACGAACTCGAGCAGCCGCAGGAAGGGGAAGACAATCACAGTACCCTGCGTCGGCAGGCGCAGTTGACGGTTCTGGCGTTCAAGACCGGCGTGGCGGTGAGCGCAGACCTGTACCTCGGTGGCTTCGACACACACACGAACCACGACCCGCTACATGAATGGCTCTTCGGCAACCTCACCGGTGGGGTGGATTACCTGTGGGACTACGCGGAGGAGCACGGGGTGGCGGACCGGATGGTGGTGGTGATCGGATCGGATTTTGGGCGCACGCAGCACTACAACTCAGTGAACGGCAAGGACCACTGGCCCATCGGCAGCTACGTGGTGATGGAGAAGAACCAGAGCTGGACAGGGCGCGCGTTGGGCGAGACGGACGGCCTCCATTTCGCCCAGAAGATCAACCCGGAGACGCTACGCCGCGATGATACGTCGGGTACGATCATTTATCCGAAGCACGTCCACAAGGCATTGCGGCAGTACCTCGGGGTATCGCAAACCGCGGGGGCGCTGCGATTCCCGTTCAACAACACCGAAGACTTCCCCTTCTTCAGTTGAGCCACCCGCTCAGAACGCCACATCGTTGACACTGGTGATCGCGAGGATGATCCCGATCATGATGACGCCGAGGAAGCCGCCAACCAGCACGACCGCCAGCGGCTCGATCAGGGTAAGGAATCGCCTCATGCGCCGTCGGCCGTTCTCGTCACAGAGGGTTGCGAGCGCCCGTAACATCTCGGCGAGCTGACCCGATTGCTCGCCGACACGAAGCAGGTTGTAACCGGTGGGCGTGAGCGCACGGCGCTTCTCAAGCGCTTCCGACAGGGATGTGCCGGCCCGGACATCGCTGGTGGCCTGTTCCAGCGTCACCCTGCGGCGAGAAATTCGGACGCTGCGCGCGGCGAGGGCGAGGGCGTCCATCATACCGACGCGGCTCGCCAGCATGGCGCTCATGAGCGAGGCCCATTTGGCGGTGTCCGCTTCGGTAAACCAGTCCCTGAGGATCGGCAAGGTGGACAAGCCATCCCGGACCTGCTGGCGCACCCCTTGATGACGTGAGAGGGCGGCAATGGCGACGGCGATGACGACCAGTGCGCTCGTAAGCAGCCAGCCGTTGGCATCGAACCAGAGCCCGGCGCGCAAAACGGCTTCCGCAAGCAGCGGCAGTTCGTTTCCGGTCTCAAGCAGGCCGGAGAACTGCGGGATAACGAACACGAAGACGATGAGAACTGCGGTGCAGCCGGAGACGATCAGGATCGCCGGATAGAGCAGCGCGCCCCGTATTTCCGAGGCCACGCGTTGATCATATTGCATCTGCTCGACGGCTTGGCGTAGCGCCGCGGCAAGATGCCCGTTCAATTCGCCGGCTTCGACCAACTGGTAGACATAGGCGGGAAGGGCGAGCCGCCCGGCACGAAGGGCCTCGAAAAAGCTCTCTCCGCGCATCAGCGCCCGGGCCATCGCCTCGAAGGAAGCGGCCAGCGCCGGGTGCCGCGTGCCGTCGGCCTGGGCCTGTACCGCATTGCCCAGCGAGACTCCGGATTCGAGCAGCGTCGCCAGTTCGTGAAGCGCCATCATCCGGTCTTGTGCGCTGGGCCGGCGGCGGAACGGCGAAGGCCGGGCGGCACGAGGCTCCTTCACCTCGACGACGGTATGGCCCTCGGCATTCAACCCGCGAACGAGCTCGGTTACGGAAGCGGCTTTGGCGCGTCCCTTCACGACCCGGTCGTGGCGATCGATGACCTCGTACTCGTACTCCCCCATTGCGGATTACTCCTCGAGCCCGAGGCGCGCCACTTCCTCCACGGTGGTGCGACCATGAGACGCCTTGAGGAGACCATCCTCCAGTAGGGTGCGATGCCCGTGCCGGAGGGCCAACGTTCTCAGCTCCGTAAGTCTTGCCCCTGATACGATCAGGTCCGGGATCTCGCCGGACACGGGGACGAGCTCATAGATGCCCGTCCTGCCGCTGTAGCCGGTTCCGCCGCAGGCATCACAACCCTCGACCGCCACCCACCGGTCGCCAAGCATATGCGACGGAAGGCGTTCGAGGCGCTCACGGAAACGGGCGGGCGGGTCGATGGGCGTCGAACAGCGCGGGCATGCCTTGCGCACCAGCCGTTGTGCCTGGACCCCGCGAAGCGATGCCGCGACCAGAAACGGTTCCACTCCCATGTCGATCAGCCGGGTGAAGCTCGATAGCGCATCGTTGGTATGGACTGTCGACAGCACGAGATGTCCCGTCATCGCCGAGCGGACAGCGATTTCCGCTGTCTCAAGATCGCGGATCTCGCCGATCATGATAACGTCCGGATCCTGACGCAGAATGGCGCGCAACGCCCGGGCGAAGGTGTAGCCGATCTCCGCATGGGTCTGGATCTGGGTGATAGTGGGCATCTGGTGCTCAACCGGATCTTCCACCGTGATGATCTTCTTGACGCCGTCGTTGATCTCGGTGAGCGCCGAAGCGAGCGTGGTGGATTTCCCGGAGCCCGTGGGTCCGGTGACCAGCATGATACCGCTGCTTGTCTGGAACCAGCGCCGGAACATCGCGAGGTGGTCCGCTTCCATGCCCAGATTCGTCAGAACCAGGTCTGCCCGCTCCTTTGCCAGCATCCGCAGCACCACCGATTCCCCGAACGCGCAGGGCACCGTCGATACCCGGACATCCATCTCCTGTCCGGCGATCCGGGTCGAGATCCGTCCGTCCTGGGGCAGCCTCCGTTCCGCGATGTCGAGACCCGATATGAGTTTGATCCGGGATGCAACCGCCGGGAAGCGCTCGATCGGTTGCAGCATCCTGGTTTGCAAGACGCCGTCGACACGCATTCGAACCGCGAATTGCTCTTCGGTCGGCTCGATGTGGATGTCGGAGGCATTCAAGTCCACTGCCTGTGCGAGCAGGTTGTTGACGAAGTCGATGACCGGAGCCTCCTCCGCCACTTCCGCAAGCTGCCTGGCATTGTCGCCGGAACGAAGGCCTTCGGTCACCCGCTCGCCCTTCAGGGCATCGAGCAGACGGTCGATCTGGTGGCTGGCGGCGAGGCAGAATATCACTGACTCCTGCGGGTAGAAGTAGGCGAGGGCCGCCAACACTCCGTTGTCCCGGATATCCCGGACGATACAGAACAGGCGGCTGTCCCGCCGCCACATCAGAACGCCGTTGTCCAGAAACCATTCGCGCTTTATCGGCGACTCCGAAACGAACTGGTACACATCGAGGCTGTCCGGCAGATCCTCGGCACTGCGGAGATAGGTCGCCCCCTGGAGCTCGGCCAGCCGTTGCAGCAGCAGGTCTTCCGAGACGGTCCCGGTGCGGAGCAACAAGGCGTCGAGCCTGCCGCCGACCGAGCGCTGGATCTGGAGAGCCTTGTCCAGGTCCGCCTGCTGAACATCGTTTCTCTCAACGAGCAGCTCGGCGAGGCGCTTTTCGGAAAACCGGCCTTGCGATGCGGCGTCCGGTCTGGGTTCTGGAATCTTGTTCGTCATGAGAACCGGTTCTTGTATTGACCCGCGCCGACGAACCGGCGCGCGCCGCAGGATACGCGAGCCGATTGGGCTTCGATACGCGGACGGATTTCCCGGTCCGCTGGCTATTCGCGGTACGCCCTGAACACTCCGAGCAGGCTCTCATCGCCGTCGAGCGATGTAGCGCCGAAGGTTCCAGCAACGGATCCGGGAGACTCCGCGAAGGAGACGGGTATGTCGGTCGTGGCGAGACCGTTGCCATAGAACTGACCACCCCAGTCGCCCTCCATGTACTTGCCGTTCATGACACCCCTCACCTCGCTTCCGAAAAAGGCGGCGTCGGCAACCCGTATGGAGGCTTCTTCCAACACCAGTCCCTCGAAGAGTTGCTCTCCGGTGGCGGAGTCTCGGGCGTCGGTTATTGTTCCCCCGATCGAATTCTCATCGAAGTCCGCGGTCAGCCTGACGTCGGCGGCGAAGCTCCTGAACGCGGGAGACTCGTCCAGGGCCGCATACAGCCCGTTGGCGGCGCCTTCGTATGCCGCCCGGCCTGAAACAGCCGCGATGTGCTCCACCAGAAACGGATCGTTGCCGCTGGCCGTAGCGCCGACGAACGGCGTGCGGAAGCTGCCGGGACGAGGGATCCAGGCCCAATAACCGAGGGCCAGGTAGTCGGTGTCGGCGTTGTCTTCGAGGTCCGCATAGTACACGGAGTAGTATCTGCCACCCGAACGGGTGATGGAGAAATGTTCAACTCCCTGCCATTCGGGCGTGTTGGGCGTGGTGAGTACTGCGGTAAGGTAACCGGGGGGTTCGGGCGTGCCTATCGTATGATGCCTGAAGTCCAGTTGCATCTGTATCCTCTCGAACACCAGGTTGCCGTGGACATACCGCGCATTGATGACTCTGTTGTCCCTAGGGGACTCGCGGTCCGAGTTGTCCGACGCCTGTGTTACGCCGGTGTTCCAGGCGCCTCCGGTGACAGGTCGCATGTTCGTGGTGGAGGCGGTGCTGGAAACGACTGGCCGAACGGCGGCCAGCGCCACCCTTCTCGCAACATTGGCTCGCACCCGCTCGGAATACTCGTTTAGAGCCGCGACCATCGGGCTCCTGTCAGCTTCGCCGGTATCTGGAGGCACGGGTCGCTCGGGAACGCGGCTCGGCTCCTCCCCGTGGCGGGCGCCGAACACGCCGATGAGGTATTCGTTCGGATCATACCTGGGTGCGGCATCGAACGCTCCGGCGATGGCCCCGGGCACGGCGGCGGGCGAAGCTCCATTACCGAAGAACTGACCGCCCCACTCGCCGCGGAAATACTTTCCGTCGATGATGCCAGTGGTCCGGCTTCGGAAGAATGCAGCCAGATCGGTTCGTATGTCGTCACGTTCCAGGATCAGGGCTCCGGGTATGGGTTCATTCGAAGTCGGGTCTATGAAGTCGGTGACCACTCCGTGGATGTCGTCCCGGTCAAAGTCGGCGGTTAGACTGACGCCCGCGGTGAAGTAGCGGAATTCAGGACTCATACCCTTCACGGCATACAGGCCGGCCGCGCTGCCCAGATATGTCGCTCGGCCCGCGAGGGGCACGATATCCCCGGCCCGAAACGGATCGTTGCCGCTCGCGGCTGCGCCGGCGTAAGGGAAGCGGGTATCGGCGGGGTTAGTGAGATCGGGAAGCCAGATCCAGAACGCCAGGGCGAGATAGTCCGTGTCGTCGTTGTCTACGATGTCCGAGTAGAGTACGTGGTGGTAGTTTCCGTTGAAGCAGCCGCGGCACGAATACTCGACGCCCTTCCAGGATGGACCCAGTATGGATATCGTCTTGCGGTAACCCGGAGTAGCCGGTTCCGTATCCGTGCTGAAACTGAAGCCCGATACGAAGTCGCTCCAATCAACGACCAGTTGATCGTTTCGGTACCGCGCGCTGATCGAGACGTTTTGGCGAATGACCGCGGGCGTATCCCGCCGCGCGTCCACATTGAATGGTGACTTGGTAACACCCGTGTTGAGGGGGTTGTCGGGGTCGGTGGGGCTGTCGGCGCTGGAAACGACATTCCGATACCTCCCCAACACCATCCCCGCCACCACACGGTCTTTCTCCGATCCGGACAGGGCATTGAGGGCGGCGGCGGCCGGGTATGCGAAGGTAGGCATGCCACCAGTACCGCGGTAGGTAGCGGAGCCGTCGGCGGCGGCGTAGAGAACACAGGCCGCGCCGTCCGAAGGACAGGAGATGACGACGTTGCCATGTTCTTCAGAGGTCCCCGGCGAAACGGCGATCTTGCCGGCGGTCAGTCCATGCCCGACGGGAAGGGGCAACATCACAGGGTTGCGTCCACCGCCGACGGCGCAAGCGGACAGTGCAAATACGCACAACCCCACAAAGACCGTTGGCAGAACCTTGATGGTCGGTTTTAGGTTCCTCTCCGGGTGGTGTGTTTCGAAATGGACAGCCATAGTCGTTTCAGAAAGCATAGTAGAGAACTTGTCGACGGGAGGCAAGTATGGATTCAGCGCGGCCTGGCCACCGCCGAGAGAGCTGCCTACCACTCCCAGACGCTTGCCGCCCTCAGGTACGCGAGCAACAGTGCGCTGCCGCCAAGATAGGCGCCAAAGGGTACGGCGCTTGTGGCCGAGATCCTGGTTCCGTCGTGCCAGGCCCGCAGGAAGGCCGACAGCAGTCCGGCTACGGCGGCAATGAGGATCAGCGACGGCAGCCAGGACGCGCCCAGCCATGCGCCGAGCCCGGCCATCAGCTTGACGTCGCCCAGGCCGAGGCCCTCGATGCCGCGGTAGCGGAAGTAGAGGAACCGCAGCAAGAGGAAACTACCGGCGCCGGTCGCCGCGCCGGCCAAGGCTTCGGCGAAGCCCGGCGGCGGCAAGAACAGTGCCTTCATCAAGCCGCTCGCCAGCAGCGTCGCGGTCAGACTGTCAGGGAGAATCTGGTGCCGGAGATCGGTACCCACCAGCACCACAAGCAGCCATCCGAAGAAGCAACTTGCGCCAGCGTGCGCATTCTCCTGGACCTGCACGGCCGTCAGAATCACCACTGAGATCATGATGAGCTCGAGCAACGGAATGGCCGCCGGTATTCTTGCCCCGCAATAGCCGCACCGGCCCCGCTGCAGGAACCACGGGAGAAGAGGAACCAGATAGGGAAGTCTGAGACCAGATCCTGCCGGGTGGCAGCAATGACTTTCCCGCATCGCGGCCGGTATCACTTGCTGGCTTCAGGCCGCAAGCTCTCTTTTTTCTCGGCCATTTGGGAATGCAAGTCGAGACGGTCGCGAATTCGCCGGGTGAGCTCCCAGCCCTCCTCGTGATCGGTAATCACATAGGGGGTGACCATGATCAGCAGCTCGGTTCGGTCTTCCTCGACTGAATCGGCGCGAAACAGCCGGCCGATCTGGGGCAGTTGCCCGAGGATCGGAATACCCGTTTCCCCCGCGCTCTGACTGTTGGAAATGAGGCCGCCGAGCAGCAGGGATCCGCCGTCCCGGAGCGTCAGGCTGGTGCTGATCTGCCGGTTCAGAATGGTCGGCGTGCCCGCCAGGCTCGTCGCCGCCGTCGGACGGGCCTCGCTGAGCTGCTGCGAAATTTGCAGGTCCACCAGCCCGTTCGCCTGGACGATCGGCTTGATCTCGAGTTGCACGCCGGTCTTCCGGTAGGTGACGTCCTGCAGGATGTTGACAGTATTTGTGCTCTGGCGATTGTCATCGGAAATTCGAGTGACCACGGGGATCTCATTGCCGACATTGATGCTGGCCGTCTCGCCGCTTTTGACGAGCAGACGGGGTCGCGACCGGATCACGACCCGGTCGTCCTGGTAGAACAGGTTCAGCAGCGCGCGGGTCTCCCCCGCGCTGTCAAGAATCACCGACAGGCCCGATCCGCCGATACCCAGGCCCCCCAACTTGCCGACAAAACCGTAGTCATTGCGGCTGCCTCTGAAGAGAAACTCGATGCCGGTCTTCTCCTGGTCCGTGAGCGTTACCTCGGCGATCAGCACTTCGATCAACGCCAACGGGACGGATTTGTCCAGTTTCTCGATAACGCTTCGAATCTCGGCCCATCCCTTGCCAGAGCCCCGGAAGAGCAACATGTTCCGGTTCTTGTCGACGACAATACGGGCACCGGCCGGCCCCGCTTCGGCCGGTCGCGGGCGCGCGCCGCCCTTGCCGCCCATTGTCCTCGTCTTCGACGCGGGCGGTGGCGCCCGCGCTGCCGTCGCCGTTTCCGTCATGCCGAGACTGAGCACCCGGTTCAGGGTCTCAGTGAGATCTTCGGCCTGGGTGTTGAGAACCTCATAGGTGAAGAGCGCCGTATCGATCGACTCCTGCCGGCTGGTATCGAGAATACGGGCCCATTCCTCCACATGGTCGAGTGTGGCCTGATCTACCGCAAAGGCGACCATTTTGTTCACCTCCGGCAGAGCGAGCAGTATGATCGAGCCGCCGGTCCCGGCAGTGCCGATGCTCGACTGGTATCCTTCGGCCCGAAGGACCTCGTTCAACGCCTTCGCCAGATCCTGGGACCTCATGAAGACCGGTTCGACGATGACACCGTAGCGCCCGCGCAGCAGCGGCTGGTCGAGGACCTCTATCATGGCGAGCGCACGAATCAGCATGTCGCTGTTGCCCTTGAGCAGCAGGGCATTGCGATCCGGGTCCTCGACGATTTCCAGGTCCTGGCGGTCGAACGCCGCGCTCAGCCATCCCCTCACCTGGGGCCCCCGAACGACTTTGAGTTGCACAAGCTGGAATATCACGCGATGACTAGGCGGAACATCCGGCAGGGCGCGGCCGCTCACGAACAGGGGCACGTCCCGCGAGGCGATGTCCTGGCTCAGGACAAAGGTCAGGATACCCTCGTCGGTCGCGACGATGTCAACGCCGTATTCTCGAAGCACCCGACGGGTTGTTGCGAAGAGCAGGCGCGGCGCCAGCGGCTCGGTCAGCTTGAGGGTGACCAGGTCGACCTTGCGCCGCAAACCCGGCGAGATCACGAAAGACATCTTCAGCTCTTCGCCGAAGATCTCGTTGATGAAAGCGACAAGAGGGATGTTGTGAAAGCTGACCTGGATGGGATCTCCGACAAGATCCTCGCCCAGCCGGTCGGTAATACCTTCTGCCACCGAGCGCTGGATCACGACACCCGGGGCCCGGGCCGTGCGCGTAACGCCCTTGGCGGGCGTCTCGGCCTGAGGCGGCGGGTCCTCGGCCGGCGCGGGCTGGTGCTCCTTCGGCGGCCGGATCGGCTCCGGAAAAGGCTCCACCCGAAGCTGTGCGCACGCAGACATCAGGCACGCCAGCGCCAGCAGCATGGCCGAACGGAAGCACGGAACAGGGACGCTCATCTCGAGGCCTCGGCGCCGCGATCGTGTATCCCGGTTTCACCGGGCTCTCGGGCATTGTTCTGCACGTTATTCTCTACGGTCGGGAACAGCATGAGTTCCTCGTCGGGATGGCCGTCCGCTCTGAGGGTAAGACTGTTGTCCGTCACCGAGACCAGCACGCGGCCGTCGGGTAGCCTGTCGCCCGGGACGTATCGGACAACCCCGACATCCGGCACCGCGAACAATACGGTACGCTGGTCATGGATGGTGATCAACCCCACGTAGTTCATCTTGGCGAGTTCCGGATTGATCGTGAGGACGGGCGGCGCGGCCGGTGCGGCCGGCGTGGCGGGTCCCCGAGTTTTCAGCCCGGAGTCACCCCAGCGCGGGCTTTTCAGAAAGGCGCCGAGTTGTTCTCTCGCCGCCACCGCGGCCACTTCGGCGGAGAGTCCGGGCAACGGTGCTGGAGGAGCCGTTGGGGGAAGTGCGGACAGGCGAACCGGTATTGCGAACGCCGCCGCAATGGTCATGCAACAGACCAGACCCGCAGCCAGCCAACCCCGCCAGTCCGACAGAAGCCAGTTCATCGTGCCACTCGCCGCAGAGGGTCAAAATCCGGAATAGCCGTCGCGAGCGTGTCACGGCCGACCGCATGTGAAGCCCCAGCAGAAACCTCTTGCGACGGACAAGTATAGACAGAATTCGGAGGACTTCAAACCGCGAGAGGCGTTCAAGGAGCGGTCGATCGGCCGGGTGCGCGGCACGGCGACGCCCTGTCGACGGCCGCGAACGACGACGATTGACCCCAACGCGGGATCGTAGTAGCGTCCGGGCACCCACTGCGACACCCGCGTCGTATCATAGTAGTGACGGTCCTCGGAATCACCAGTGCCAACGATGTTGCGTTCTCACCGGATGGCAGGTTTCACCCTCATCGAGTTGATGGTCGTGCTGGTTATCCTCGGGCTGCTGGCGGGATTGGTCGGGCCGCGGTTGTTCGGCAGGATCGACAAATCGAAGGTGCAGACCGCCGAAACGCAGATCAAAATGCTGCGCGGCGCCCTGCAGGCGTTTCGCCTGGATCTGGGCCGATACCCGACGACGGCGGAAGGACTCGCCGCGTTGGTCCGTTCCTCCCCGGAGGCGGCCGACTTCTGGAGCGGACCCTATCTCGACGACGAGGTACCCGCCGACCCCTGGCGCACGCCCTATCGATATCTGTATCCCGCCGACAACCTCCAGGGTTTTGCGCTCTATTCGCTCGGCGCCGACTCGAAGGATGGTGGAGAAGGCATCAATGCCGATATCGGCTACCTTCCGACAAAACCGCCGTCGCGCTGATCGTTTCCAATCGCCATGTGCACCATTCCGTTGAAGCGGCGGCCGGCGCCGGCCACTCGGCCCGGCACCAGCGGATTCACCCTGCTGGAGCTGTTGTTCGTTCTGTTACTGATGGCCATGATCGCCGCGGTTGCGGCGCCGAATCTGGGACGCCTCTATACGAGCGTCCAGGGAAAGACGGAACGCGACACCATCCTGGACCAGTTTGCCGGCCTTGGCCGAACGGCCTTGCGCCACGGGCGAACCTATGTGGTTTCCAGCGGGCTGTCCAGCCCGGAATCGGGAGCATCGTCGGAACCGCGGACCGCCGCTCCGCCCGACTCGAACACCGATCCCTACCCCATCGATCTTCCGAGAGGCTGGTCGATGGAACTCAGCCAACCTCTGTTGATCAAAGCGAACGGGGTCTGCCTTGGTGCGGGACTAACCTTGCGTCACGAAGGTAGGGTGGACATCCGGCTCGCTCTCGAACCACCCTACTGCCGCGTTGCGACTCATGACTAGATCCGCTACTGCCAGGGCCCGGTCCGCAGGCTTTACCCTCCTGGAAACCATGGTTGCGATGGTGGTCTTCGCCGGTGCCGCCATGGCGCTCTACGCGCTCTTCAATACAAATCTGACGGCGCTGGGACGCGTGCACGATGCCTCACGGCAGATGACGGCCGCCCGTCACGCGATCGAACATCTCGCCGGCATCAATCCGCGTGAGGCGAGCACGGGACGAGTCGAGCTGGACGGGATCGACATGTTCTGGTCGGCAAGGCTGCTGGAACCCCTGCGCCAGAGCCAGACCGTGACGGGTGAACGAGGGTACTTCGAGATCGGCCTGTACGAGGTCGAGTTCGAGCTGCGCGACGCGGGCCGGTCGCTCGGTACCTGGCACATACGGGTTCCAGGATACGAGAAGGTCCGGGAGCCGGCTCCGTGACGCGCCGCCGCCAGGCCGCGACCGGCGGTGGCGCCGTTCGTAGCGGCTTCACCCTGGTCGAGATGCTCGTGGTCCTCGTCCTGGTTTCGCTGCTGGGCACCCTCGTCATCCAGGGCACGGGCTTCTTTCTCGGTCAATACGCGACGGTCAAGCGTAGTCACCGCGAGTCCTCCCTGGCAACCCTTCAGCAGCACTGGTTCGGCTCGACGGTCGCGGCGATGGTGCCGTCCCGTCTCGCGGCAAGACGGTTCGCCGGCGACGATCATTCCTTCGAAGGCGTCACGCTGCAACCACTGGCTGCCAAGGCCGGCCGACCCGTTCGCGTTCGATGGTCCATCGACGCTGGCAGCGTCCTCTACACCGAGCGCGGCGCGCAACCGTGGACCGTTCTGAGTGGGCATGACCGGACGCTCGGGTTTCAATTTGCCGATTCCTCCCGCGAGTGGCACGAGGCGTGGCCGCCGAACGGGAGCGTGGAGTACATCCCGCGCATGGTCCGCCTGCGCTCGTCCGACGGCCGGGTCCTGTGGCTCGCGCGCTTCGACCTGTTTCCCGAGCCGGTTCCGAACTACCGGGAGGAATTCTGATGGCCGGTGGCGGGAACGCGAAGGGCTTCGTCCTGGTGACGACGCTATGGGCGCTCGCCGCGCTGGCGCTCCTCGCCGCCTACATCAACCATGTCGTGACCGCCGATGTCGAGTTCGCCATCGAGGACAAGCGCATCTTCCAGGCCGAGCTCGAGCGCCGCAATACCGAGGCCACGGTGACTTATCTCCTCGCCACCGGCCGTATGAACCATCACGCGCTGATCCTCGAAGAGACACAACGCTTCTCCGACCCGCGGCGGGGCAGGTCCACTTCGGGGTTCGGGGCGCTTGGAGCACTGCGGGTGACCGGCGCCACCTACGCAGGCCTCGGCGGGGTGCGCTTCTCGCTTCAGGATGAGGGGGGTCTCATACCGGTCAATACACCGAAGTTTCCGCCGCTCGCGGCTTTCCTCGGGCACGTGGGAGTTCTCGAAGAGGACGTTGCACAGATCGTCGCCCGCATCGAGGACTACATCGATGCCGATGATTCACTGAGCCTCAACGGCGCCGAACGTCACGAGTACCGGCTCCGGGGGAAGGAGCCGCCCCTCAACTGGCTCATGTCGAGCCCGTTGGAGCTCGTGGACGTCCTCGGCCTCGAAGATCTGGTCGCGCCGGCGCAGTGGTCGCGGCTATGGCCGCTGCTCACCATGCGCCCGGTGTCCAGCTACAATTTCAACACGATGCACTCCGAGGTCCTGGCGGCACTGCTCGATCTGGATGCACACGGGCTGCGCGGAGTGCTGGAAGAACGGCAAGAGGGTCCGTTGTCGCGGCTGACCCAGGTCGCGATGCTCAGCGGAAAGCATCTGGACATCGACGCAATGGATGTAGCCGTCGTCCCGTCGAACTTCTTGAGACTGGTGGTCTGGCATGATACCTTGGGGCCTCGCGACGTCGTCGGTATCGAATTGACGCCGCTCGGCAAATCCGCCCCGTGGCGAAGAGATTACCGGTACACGGAACCCGCCACCGCCCGTAACGACTCGAGAAAGCCCGGTGATCGCCCTCTCGAAGCTGCGACGCCTCTTCTTCGGTAAACCGAACGCCATCCAGACAGGGGCGGGCTCGCGCCCGCTCGCAATCCGGTCGTCCGCGTCCAACTGGATCGTAGGCCGGGGCCTCTGCATGTACCGCCGCGAGGACTTCACCGCGGTTCCCCGTGGCCGCCGCCGCGCGGCGTTGGAGTTCAAACTGCCGGTCTGGAGTCCCTTCGAGCACACCGGCTACCACGCCGTGTGGCGCGGCGGTGTTGCCATGGTCTGGTTCTGGGACAGCGACAAGATCGCTTCGGCCCGCGCGGAATCGGCCACGCTGTTGCCGAGGAGCCGCGGCCGGTCGTCGCGCCCTCGGATTATGCCCGAGACGGTCTTCTACCCCCGAAAGCCGGACGGGCTTCACCTGCAGCCCTGCGTGGAGGGTTTCGAGCTCCAGTACTGGCGGGCCAACGTGCTGGCCGACGCGTTCTGGTTCCCGGAAAGACCGCAGGCGAGCCAGCTAAGCTGGTTCGTCGCGCGACAGGAAGGCGATGGCGGGGCGCCCTCGCTTGCCATCGATGATACGACGCCGACGGCCGGCGAGCCGATGGCGCCGGAGCCGTGGTCGGTATCAGCCGATCCGCGGGAGTGGCTGGCGGCAAATCAACGGTTGCTCGCCGCCGCCTGTCTCGTCCCCCTGGTTGTGGTCTTGCTGTGGCAGGAAGCACGGTACTGGAAGATCCGCCATCTTGGGGAAACGGCCGGACGCCGACTCGAAAGCCTGCAGGCGCAGCTCACGCCGATATTCGAGGCGCGGAAGGCCCTGCTGGACCTGCGCCGGACCAACCTGGCATTGATCGATGCGCTCCGGGAGCCGTCGCAGGCCCGTTTGATGGATGCGGTCGACCGGGCCATTCCGAGTCCGGACGCCGAGTTCCGGGAATGGCGTTATCAGCGAGGCGAGCTCACCGTATTGATCGAGGATCCTAAACCCGAACCGATCTCCTATATCCGTTCACTCGAAGCGTTACCGCTGTTCGATCAGGTCAAGGCCAAGCCACGCCGCGATCGCGACCACCTCGAAATCACTCTCAAGGTGCGGGAATGAGGGTAACGTCACGCCTTTTTCGTCCGCTCGCAACGGAGTTGGGCGCGAATGCCCGGCTGCGGTGGGGCGTGGTGCTGATTCTCGGCCTTCTACTCGGCTACGCGATCCTCTGGCAGTCCGACCGTCTGGCGGAGGCACGACACGACTACGAGGCCGTGACCGAGCAACTGGCAACGGCCGAGGCCTTGCTGGAGCAGAAAGACAGTCTTGCCTTGCTGGAGACGGAACGCGAAGCTCATCGCAAGATCAGCTCGATGTTCTGGCGAGCCGAGACCGACGGGCTCGCGCAGGCGCAGCTCCAGTCGGCGCTTGGCGCACTGTTCAGCCGTCTCGGCTTGAGGAAAACACGACTCCGTACCGGGTCGAGTCGGCCCGTGGCGGACCTGCCGGGAGTCTGGCGGGTGCAAATCCGCGCGGACGCCAACTACCGGCCAGGGTTGGAACTCCGCATCGTTCACGCGCTCGCGACCCATCCGAAAAAGATGATCGTCGATCGACTCGACTTGAAGCGCCACGGCCCCAACGAGGGCTATCTGGTGCTGATCGTTTCATCTTATTTTGTCGGGGTGAAGACGGCGGCGGTGAACTGAGGAAGGGGAGGTCTACAACTGGAGATAGCGGTAGTCCGTCAGCAGGTGCGTAAGGACGACGCCCCAGGCACGGGCAGCAGAGTGAATGTCGGAGAAATCAGTGCCTTCAATAAACGCATCCACACGGTCGTCGTTGAGGCGGCCATTTTCTATCACGATGTCCTCCAGGATTCCGTCAAAGAATTGTATATCGGCCCAAAATTCGCAGTCCCACGGATTGAAGGTACCACCTTCTCCGCGTTCGGTGACATCCACGAACAGCCCGAACGCAGCGTCTATGTCCGGATGATGGGGCGAAACCTCGACACCGAGGAGTTTCTCATGCAGCTCAACCAGCTTCTCCCTGATCGCAGCGGCGCCACTGCCTGAAAGCGTCGTGTTCAGCATCGAGACTTCCAGCCGTGGAAGCTCGTCCCCGGCCTGATCGGCCCGCGCCACGATCTCGAGCGTGTAGTTCCCCGCCGCGGAAACCTCGATCGGCATATCCACCCACCCTTGGCAGTGCAGGGCGAAGTGGTCGTGGACAGGACGGTTGCAATCCGTCGCTGGCTCCAAATTCTCCAGCTCATAACTGGCGACAACCCGGCCCGCCGTGTCCCGAAGGTCCAGTCGGTCAAGCCGCACGTTGCGGTCCGAATCTGGCGGTTCGTAGTAGTCGTTGGTGAAGCCCAGTCTCACCGTAGTAGAGCCCTCCGTCACGTATCCCTGAATCGAGAGCGTTTCCCAGTCTTCTTCAGCCTCGATCTCGAACGAAGTGCTCGAATCCACATGGGGCGTCATGTGCTTTTCGATTCCGGCGAACAGGTTCCGATCCTCACCCGGCAGAAGAAAGAGTTCGCGCAGGATGACGGAACAACTGGTCTGCACCGCGTAACGCTTGGCCACCCCGGCCATCACCGACGTCATGTCCCGCGCCCGTTTCGTGATCCCGTCGGAGTCGATCCCGCCAAATAGCAGCCCGAACTCTCCAATCAGTATGTTGGGCAAAGCGTCACAATTCCCGTGGCATTCGTTATCGATAGACCGGCCCCATTGAAAGCCCGTCACGGCGGCGGTCTTTCGGGCCAACTCTTCCGGTGTCAGCAGCCGGCGCGCGCCGGCATCCCGGAGCGCCACCTTGCGCACCGGGTCCGCGTCGTCCAGCGCATCCGCACGGAACCATTTCGAGAGCACCATCTCGATCAGAAGATCCTTGAGGTTGTACGCCGACCGGCCGTGGAACCCTTGCCGGAACCCATGCACCAGCCGCCTCACCTCCGCGCTCTGCGCATTGGCGGCAAGCAACTGCCCCTCGAAGTCGGCGTCCCCGTCCTCCGCCGGCGGCTCCGCCACCTCGCTCCCCATGACCGCTGGCCACCAGAACTTGACCGTAGCCTCGGCGAACCGCCGGTCGTCGACGATCTTCTGTGCCAGCCACTGCAGACTGTCCTCGCCTTCAGGCGCCTGTTCGGCGGCAAAGCTTGGGACCCGCATGTCGCGATACCAAGTATCGCCCTCCTCATAGGGGTTGGCGATAACGGAGAGCTTCGCGTAGCCGCCGTCATCTCCCCGTCGCTCATCATACCCGTTCGACCAAGCGACCACTTCGGCGGTGTAAACATCGAGTGCCGGAACCTCGATATCGACGCGCAATGCGCAGTCGTTGTAACTACCCACCAGCGTAAGGTAATCCTCGTGCCCTGTGGCAAGATTACGTGGGGTATAACCGCAAGAACCCCACGACACGACCGGCGGCTCCAAATCCTCGAACTCGACGCTGGCAACCTGCTGACCCTCGGCATCGAGTATTATCAACCGGTCGAGGTACACTTCACCACTCTCACGCGCCGTTTCATCCCAGAAATCGTTCGTGTAAGTCACCTTCACCGTATGGGTGCCGGCCTCCAGCACAAGAGGCCAGGTCAGTGCTTTCCGTTCTTCCCAGGACTCCGCTTCGACATCTTGTTCGGTTCCCGAATCACTCTTGTAGTGGCTATGTAGCGAATCCATGCCGCCCCACTGGTCCTTGTAATATCCATCGTCGCCATAGTGCTGGAACGCCCCCGCGACAGGATCCATAGCGCTGTGGCAGACTGTACATGACGGGTTGTGCATGGTTGGGTTGTTGGCGTCGGCCAGAGCGACTGGATCTGTAGTTCGTGACGCGGACTCCTCTATATCCACGCCGAGGAAATGATAGTAGGTCCAGCGCGCCCGTGCCCGGTTGCGATTGGTCGCTGTCGTGGGGTAGCGGACCAGGAACGCGGTCGTATTGAGAACACCGGCATGTGGATAATCCGTCTTCAGAGGTCCGGGATCAAGTACGCGTGTTGCCCCTACAGCCTGATCGAACTCGTCTCTATATCCGTCGCCCATACGATAGTATCTAGTGATCCTCGATGGCTTGAACTCGTGCCAATCCTCGGGATCATCGAATATCGTCGTTGCGCCGTAGGCTTTGGCGGCAAATGGATTGGCCATGACGTAATCGGCGGTCAGAATCTCCGTATACTGCAACTCGTTCTCCACCACATGAGCAATCAATTCGAGGGGTGCCCGACGAGCACCGTACTGCGTTTTTCTAAACCAACGTCTATGTGGGTCCAGGTCGTCCTTTGCTACGTCCGACTTTTTTCTCGAATAGAGCTCGTTGACGAAGTCGACCAGAAAACGATCGTCCCGGAGAGGGCGATCCTCGCGGTCTGTTAACAATCGGTCATTGGCGCCCCGGATCAGGAACTCATGGAACTCCGGCCCGGTCATTAGACCGCGGATGGCGGTGCGTAGCGCCGTGGCGCCGCTGTAGATCGAGGCGTACTCCTCTTCCGTCGGCACTCGCCCCGCAAAGATCAGCGCCGCCCGCCGCAACGTCTTCCGCAGCGGCGCCATCCGCACCGGGTCGAACAGCGTATCCACCGTGATCGCCGCCGGCACCACCCCCGCGTCCAGCCCGCTCAGGAAACGCTCCATCTGCGCAAAGTCCCCGCTGTCCGCCGGCACCTGCTCCCCGCCCCCGTGCGATACCCCCTGGATCTTGTTCAGGATCCGCGATGCCCCGCTCTCCACCTCCGACAGGAAGTTCTCAAACGTCGCCAGGTTCAGCGCCTCGTGGTCTTCCGTCGTCGCCTGCTCGAACACCAGCCGCGTGTGACCCGAACGACCCCCCTGGACATGGCAGTAGATGCACCGCGACTGCACCATCCGCTCCGATATGTGCCGGCTGAACACCTCCGACGGCCCCTCCAGCGCACCCAGGAACCGTTCCATCTGCGCAAAGTCGTCACTGTCCGCCGGCACCTGCTCCCCGCCCCCGTGCGATACCCCCTGGATCTTGTTCAGTATCCGTGACGCCCCGCCCTCCACCGTGGACAGGAAGTTCTCGAACGTCGCCAGGTTCAGCGCCTCGTGATCCTCCGTCGTCGCCTGCTCGAACACCAACCGCGTATGACCCGAACGTCCGTCCTCCACATGGCAGTAGATGCAGCGGGAATGCACCACCCGCTCCGATATGTGCTCGCTGAACAACTCCGCCGCCGTCACCGTGTCCCCAGACCCCTCCGGCCCATCCAAAAACCCGCCCATGACCCCACTCGGTGCTGTGGACAGATTCGCAAGCTGGCCCCCGGGTCCCCACAAAAGACTCATCACCCGTATCCGCCGGTTCGCGCTGATCGACAGGTGCCACCGCCCCGTGCCGTCGCCTAGCGCTTCCACTAGCCCCGTCCCCGTGCCCTCTTCCAAATCCGCTACCGTCACCTCACGTGACGCCCCCGCCCCAAGCGTCAGCCGCACCGTGCCCCCGGGCGTCGCACCCGTGCCGTCAACACCCCGGATCGTGATGTCCGCTTCCGTCGTCGATGGGTTGATCAGACGGAGACTCCCACTCGACCCCGGCGTCTCCTCCGGGTCGAACAGCGTCACCTGATGACCCGACGTGCCGCGCGGTACCACATCGTGCATCGCCGACAACAGCCCGTCCTGAACCCCCAACGGGTGCACATACGACTGCACCTCTATCTCCAGGCTCGTGCTCAGCCGAAGACGCCAGTCCCCCGTGCCCGCGTCTTTACCGGCTAAAACATCCTTGCCCGACTCTGGTCCAAGGCCGGCATAAAGTCCCTTGCTCGCGTTCCCTCCCTCAAGGTCTCCCGACGTCAGCACCAGTCCTTCCAGAGCACTCACCCATACCGTCACCGGGCCAAAAACCGCCCCCGTCTCATCAATCGCCTCAATGCTCACACGTCCTGCATGCCGCGTCCGGTTCACGATCCGAAGCATTCCCTCCAGACCCGCGTCCGACGCCGACGGAAACAGCCCCACCCCGTGGATCGTCGTTGCCCCGTCGTCCCCGTCCTCCGCCGCCATCGGCCCGCTCGACAGATTCGTCATCGCCCCGCTCGTCGCACTCGCCAGCAGGTTCATCACCTCGATCGCACCGTCCGCCGTCACCAACAGCCGCCACCTCCCATTCCCATCCCCCAGCGCGCCCACCAGCCCCTCGCCCTCCCCGCTCTCAAGCTCTGTCGCCGTCACCTGCCGCGACCCCCGCGCGGGCAACGTCAGACGCACCGCCCCTCCCGGCGACTCACCCCCGTCATCCTTCCCCTCGATGGTCACCGCCACGGGCTTCGCGCCACGGTTGATCAGCCGCAACCGGCTGATCTGCCCAACTGTGCTCGCCGGATTGAACAGCCCGATCCGATATCCCGAGCCCGTCCGCGGCACCACTTCCTGCATGCCGCTCACCACCCCGTCCTCGGTCCGGCTGTAGGAGAAAACCTCGATGTCCAGGGCGCTGGTCAGCTCTAGCCGCCATGCCCCCGTGCCCGTGCCGATGCCGTCCCGCAGGCCCTTGTCCTCATTGCCTGCCTCCAGGTCCCCGGCATTGAAGTGAACTGCCTCTCCGGCATCAATTTCCAGCGTCGCCGGCCCGTAGCTCGATCCCGCATCGTCATACGCCACGATGCTGACCGTGCCCGCCTCGGTCGAGTGATTGATGATACGAAGGTAGCTGACGCTACCGGTGGCCGTGGATTGGGTGAACAGCGGCACCGTGATCGGGGCCGACGCCGCGGGTGGAGTCAAGGCCGGTTCATTCACCGCACCTTGGACCACCGGCGCTGTCACCGAAAGGGTACCCGCCAGCAGCAGCGGAAACACCCAGGCCTTGCGAAGGCCCTGCGTGAGGCTTCGGAGTTCCATCGTTCCGAATATGCCTAGCTGAAGAAGGGGAAGTCTTCTGTGTTGTTGAACGGGAAGCGCAGCGCTCCCGCGGTTTGCGAGATCGCGAGGTACTGCCGCAATGCCTTGTGAACGTGCTTTGGATAGATGATCGTACCCTGGACGTCATCGCGGAGCAGCGTCTCCGGATTGATCTTCTGGGCGAAATGCAACCCGTCCGTCTCCCCTAACGCACGGCTCGTCCACGTCTGGTTCTTCTCCATCACCACGTAGCTGCCGATGGGCCAGTGGTCCTTGCCGTTCACCGAGTTGTAGTGCTGCGTCCTCCCAAAGTCCGACCCGATCACCACCACCATCCGGTCCGCCACACCGTGCTCCTCCGCGTAGTCCCACAGGTAGTCCACCCCGTTGGTCAGGTTGCCGATCAGCCATTCATGCAGTGGATCGTGGTTCGTGTGTGTGTCGAAGCCACCGAGGTACAGGTCTGCGCTCACCGCCACGCCGGTCTTGAACGCCAGAACCGTCAATTGCGCCTGCCGACGCAGGGTACTGTGATTGTCTTCCGCTTCCTGCGGCTGCTCCAGTTCGTCCTCCGGCGGTATCGCATCCGCGTACGCCTTCAACCCTTCGGTCCCAAACGCCGACCGATAAAACGCCAGATGAGCCTCATCCCCCGGCAGCAGGTCCGGCGCCGACGCCAGCCGCGCCACCGTCTCCGCACGGTGTCTCCCCATCGCCTCCCAGTCCGCGTCGCTGATAAAATCGCCCATGTCCGCGATCGGCGACGCAATCTCCCGCAAAAGCCGTGGATCGTCGATGCGCGTGAAGCGCGTGAGCCCCGAGGTGTTCGAGAATCCCCCGAAACTCAGATAGCCGACCGGCAGCGCTGGTGCGAAATGCGCGGCTACCAGAGCCCCCAGCGTCGGATAGCCCTCGGAGTTCCGTCCGCTCCAGTTGTGCACGATCCCCACCGTGTGTGCGTTGGTCTGTGCGTCGACCCCGTTGATGACCAGCATCATCCGGTGATACTTCTCGAAGAACGCTTGGTTCTCGGCAAAGGGCGCATAACTCAGATTGCCCACTTGGCGGATCTCATCGTTTTCCGCCCAGTGATTGATGATCGGCTCGCCCGGCGTGTTGACCTTGGGATCGCAGAAGCTGGTCGGGTCCCAGCCGCCGTCCGCCTGAACGAACACGAACAGCTTGCCGTCGTAGCCGTCCGTGGCCTGGACTAGCGGCAGGCGGAAGCCGGGCGCCACGGCGGCGAGCGCCAGCAGGCCCTTGAGAAAGGAGCGTCTTTTCATATCTGCACCTCCCTACAACTGCAGATAACGGTAGTCCGTCAGCAGATACGTCATAACCACCACCCAGGTGCGGGCGGAATAGTGAGCGTCCCAGAAGTCGATGCCATCCATAAAGGCATCCACACGGTCCCGGTCGTAGGTATAGTAAACTCGTCCGTCATCGCGATTGGCCTCTACTACGATGTCATCGCGGATTCCTTCAAAATAGTACATGTCGTCGAAACGACACCTCCACCACGGGAAGCGTTTTTCATCCAAGCCCTCTCCGCGTTCCATGACCTCCACGAAAAGGTTGAATGCGGCGTCCACGTCCGGGGAATGCGGCGTGACCTCGACACCGAGAAGCTTCTCATGCAGCTCAACCAACTTGTCCCTGATCGCAGCCGCGCCAACACCTGAAAGCGCCGCATCCAGAACCGCAACCTCCAGTCGCGCAAGCTCATCGCCGGCCTGATCGGCCCACGCCACAACTTCTATTGTGTAACGTCCTGCCGTCGGCACCTCGACGGCGACGTCCACCGAGCTGTTGCAGTAGAGGCGGAAGTGATCACCAGCCTTCTGGCAATCGCTCTGTGGCTCGACGGTCTCAAGCTCGCGGCTAGCGACGACCCGGCCCGATGCGTCGCGCAGGTCCAGACGGTCAAGACGGACGTTGCGGTCCGTGGCCGAACTCCCCCCCCACCAGTCGTTGGTGAAGCTCAGTCTCATTGTAGTGGAGCCTTTGGGTAACGATCCCTCCAATGAGAGGATCTCCCGCTCTGCCTGGGAAGCGGCCTCGATGTCGAACGACGCAGCAAAGTTCACCTTTGGCGTAACCGACCGGTCAAGGCCACCGAAGAGGCGACGGTCTTCGTCCGGCAACAGAAAGAACTCACGCATAACGACCGGACAACTCGTACGCACCGCGTACCGCTTGGCTACCCCGGCCATCACCGGCGTCATGTTCCGCGCCCGCTTCGTGATACCATCCGAGTCGATTCCACCGTACAGCAGCCTAAGGCGTTGCGTCAGGCGATCGGGCAAAGGCTCGCAAGTGTCCCACCTGCACGTTGTGTTGAACCACCGGTCCCATTGGTAGCCGGTCTGTGCTGCGGTCTTGCGCGCCAACTCCTCCGGTGTCAGCAACCGGCGCGCGCCGGCGTACCGGAGCGCTACGCGGCGTACTGGATCCGAATCATACAGCGCATCTGCACGAAACCATTTCGAGAGCACCATCTCCACCAGAAGATCCTTCATGTTGTACGCCGACCCGCCATGGAACCCCTGCCTGAAACCATGCGCCAACCGCCTCACCTCCGCACTCTGCGCGTTGGCAGCAAGCAATTGACCCTCAAAGTCCGCGTCCCCCTCCTCCGCCGGCGGCTCCGCCACCTCACTCCCCATGATCGCCGGCCACCAGAACTTGACTGTCGCCTCGGCGAAACGCCGGTCGTCGACGATCTGCCGTGCCAGCCATCTCAGACTGTCCTCGCCTTCCGGCGCCTGTTCGGCGCTGAAGCCGGGGGACCGCATGTCGCGGTACCAGGTGTCGCCTTCCTGGTAAAGTCTCGCGCCAAGCCCGAGTTTTGCCAACTCATCCCCCGCTCGATCCGCCCAAGTCACCACTTCGACGATGTAACTCGCACCCGCAGGAATGTTGAGTGGAATCGCACAATCCCATCCCCACCATTGGTAATGATCGTCCGCGCCTGTCGCGCCGTTATAACGACCATCAGACATGCAATGCTCGTCCAGGAAATCCCAGGTGACATCATGTACCAGCGCACCGTCCTCAACATCGCGCACCGTTATCTTGTCGATCCGAAAATCTCGGCCGAGCGTCCCGCATCCCGCATCGTCACAGTAATTGTTGTTCACGTGTCTGAGAAACAACGCACTACCTGGAGGCAACCATGCCGTAATGGAAAAGGTTTGACGGGTGTCCCAGGAGTCGGCCTCGACTTCGAAAATTTCCTCCTCGGGTCTCTTGTAGAACTCATGCAGCGAATCCATGCCGCCCCACTGGTCCTTGTAGAATCCGTCATCGCCGTAGTCCTGGAACGCTCCCGCGACCGGGTCCAGAACGCTGTGGCAGACGGTGCAGGCCGGGTTGAACATGGTCGGGTTGTTCGTATCCGCGAGAGCGACCGGATCCGTCGTCCGCGAGGCGGACTTCTCGACGTCCACGCCGAGGAAGTGATAGTAGGTCCAGCGCGCCCGTGCCCGATTGCGGTTGGTAGCCGTCGTGGGGTAGCGGCTGAGGAACATCGTCGTGTTCAGGATGCCCGCGTGTGGATAGTCCGTACGCAAGGAACCAGGGTCAATGATGCGAACGGCGTCGACGATGTGATCGCGTTCGCGTTCGAAATCGTCACCCTTTCGATAGTACGAAACAATCTTTGTTGGTCTGAACTCACGGGGATCGTCGGGGTCGTCGAATGTCGTCAATGCCCCATAGGCCCTGGCTGCATACGGATTTGCCATGATGTAGTCGGCCGTCAGGATTTCCGTATACGGCAGGTCGTTCTCAACCACATGTGCGATCAACTCCAAGGGTGCGCGGCGCGCACCATGTTCCACGTGGCGGTACCAAGAGCGGAAACTAGTCGAGTCCCCGCTGGCATGGGCCGCCTTTTTCCGGCGATAGTGCTCTCTAGTGAAGTCCACGAACTGGTCGTGGTCGATGACATTACGATCGTCCCGATTGGTGAGCAGCCGATCATTGGCCCCCCGGATCAGGAACTCATGGAACTCCGGTCCCGTCATCAGACCGCGGATCGCGGCACGCAACGTCCTGCCGCCGCCGTAGATCGAGGCGTACTCCTCTTCCGTCGGCACTCGGCCCGCAAAGATCAGCGCCGCCCGCCGCAACGTCTTCCGCAACGGCGCCATCCGCACCGGGTCGAATAGCGTCTCCACCGTGATCGCCGCCGGCACGACCCCCGCATCCAGCCCGCTCAGGAAACGCTCCATCTGCGCAAAGTCCGCGCTGTCCGCCGGCACCTGCTCCCCACCCCCGTGCGATACCCCCTGGATCTTGTTCAGTATCCGCGACGCCCCACTCTCCACCTCCGACAGGAAGCTCTCGAAGGTCTCGAGGTTCAACGCCTCGTGATCCGGGTTCGTCGACTGCTCGAACACCAGCCGCGTGTGACCCGATCGCCCGCCCTGCACATGGCAGTAGATGCACCGCGACTGCACCACCCGCTCCGAGATGTGCCGGCCGAACACCTCCGACGGCCCGCCCAACGCCTCCAGGAACCGTTCCATCTGGGCAAAATCGTCGCTGTCCGCCGACACCTGCTCCCCGCCCCCGTGCGACACCCCCTGGATCTTGTTCAGTATCCGTGACGCCCCGCCCTCCACCTCCGACAGGAAGTTCTCGAACGTCGCCAGGTTCAGCGTCTCGTGATCCTCCGTCGTCGACTCCTCGAACACCAACCGCGTATGACCCGATCGCCCGTCCTCCACATGGCAGTAGATGCACCGTGAATGCACCACCCGCTCCGAGATGTGCTCGCTGAACACCTCCGCCGCCGTCACCGTGTCTCCCGACCCCTCCGGCGCTTCCAAAAACGCCCCTGTGGTCCCGCCCGGTGAGGTCGACAGGTTCGCAAGCCGTCCGCCCGGTCCCGACAAAAGGCTCATCACCCGTATGCGCCGGTTCGCGCCGATCGACAGGTGCCACCGACCCGTGCCGTCGCCCAGCGCTCCCACCAACCCCGTCCCCGTCCCTTCCTCCAACTCCGCTACCGTCACCTCCCGCGACGCACCCGCCCCCAGGGTCAGACGCACCTCGCCCCCCGGCGTCGCTCCCGTGCCGTCTACACCCCGGATCGTAACGTCCGCTTCCGTCGTCGATGGATTGATCAGACGCAGACTCCCACTCGACCCCGGCGTCTCCTCCGGGTCGAACAGCGTCACTTGGTGACCCGATGCGCCACGCGGAACCACATCGTGAATCGCCGACAACAGCCCGTCCTGAACCCCCAGAGGATGCACATAGGCCTGCACCATGATCTCCAGACTCGTGCTCAGCCGCAGCCGCCAGTCCCCCGTCCCCGATCCCGTGCCCGCGGACAGTCCCTTGGCCGCACTCCCTTCCTCAAGGTCCCCCGACGTGACCACCAGTCCTTCCAGAGCACTTATCCATAGCGCTACCGGCCCAAACACCGCTCCCGTGTCATCGATGGCCTCGATGTTCACACGCCCAAACTGTCGCGTCCGGTTCACGATCCGAAGCACACCCTCCAGACCCTCGTCCGACGCCGCGGGAAACAGCCCCACCTCATGGATCGTCGTCGCCCCGTCGTCCCCGTCCTCCGCCGCCACCGCACCGCTCGACAGATTCGTCATCTCCCCGCTCACCGTGCTCGCCAAAAGGTTCATCACCTCGATCGGCCCGTCCGCCGTCACCAACAGCCGCCACTTGCCGGTGCCGTCCCCAAGCGCCCCCGTAAGCCCCTCGCCATCCCCGCTCTCAAGCTCCGCCGCCGTCACCATCCGAGATCCCCGAGCCGGCAAACTCAGACGCACCGCTCCGCCCCCCGACTCACCCGCGTCGTCCTTCCCTTCGATGGTCACCGCCGCCGGCTCCCCGCCCCGGTTGATCAGCCGCAACCGGCTGATCTGTCCAACCGTGCTCGCCGGATTGAACAGCCACACCTGATACCCCGACCCCGTCCGCGGCACCACCTCCTGCATGCCGCTCACCACTCCGCCCTCGGTCCGGCTGTAGGAGAGAACCTCGATATCCAACGCGCTGGTCAGCTCCAGCCGCCACGCCCCCTCACCCGTGCCGATGCCGCCCCCAAGGCCCTTGTCCGCATTCCCCGCCTCCAGGTCCCCGGCATTGAAATGAACAGCCTCGTCCCCGTCGATCTCCAGCGTCGCCGGCCCGTAGCTCGAACCCGCATCGTCATACGCCACGATGCTCACCGTGCCCGCCTCGGTCGAGTGATTGATGATGCGTAGGTGGCTGATGCTACCGGTGGAGGTGGATTGGGTGAAAAACGGCACCGTGATCGGCGCCGACGTTGCGGGCGGAATCAAGCCCGGTTCGTCCACTGAACCTCGGACGACCGGAGCCGTCACTGAAAGGGCGCCCGCCAGCAACAGCGGAAACACCACGGACTTGTGAAAGTCCTGCGTGAGGCTTCGAAGTTCCATTCCATCGTTCCGATTCTGGCTGATCCTGCGCCAGCGGGCACTCAGAGCGATTAACCGTCCACGCATTATCACGGCTTTCCTACCCGATCAAACTAAAAGTTGAGCCAAAACGATGGAACTTTAGCGTGAATGCGAACCACCCCGTCTCTTTGAAAGTCATCCAGAACCGAACATGACCACCCCGCCGGGCGGCTGCAATCCTCCTTTTGCCTCGGGTCGCGGGCTACGCCGCGCTGCTCAGAAACTCCGCCAGCCGCTCGCCGATGACGTACACGGTGGCGTTGGTGTTGGCACGCACCACCTCGGGCATGACCGAGGCGTCGGCCACCCACAGGTTGTCCAGCCCGTGGACCCGCAGCCGTTGGTCCACCACCGCGGCGGGGTCGCTGGCCGGCCCCATCGTGCAGGTGCCGCTGGCGTGTTGATAGCTGTCGTAGGTTGAGCGGGCGAAGGTCGCCCAGTCCTCGTCCGGCGCCGGGTTGCGCAACTCGCCGTAGAACTCCCGCATGGGTGACGTCCGGGTCAGGTCACGAATGAACTCCATGGCGGCGACCATCTTCTGAATGTCCGCCGGATGCTCCAGCAGCCCGGTTTCGACGGCCGGGAAGTCCCTGGGGTCGGTGCTGTTGAGGCGGATCCGCCCGGGTGCCTCCTGCTCCAGCAGTTGCGCGGACAAGGGGAGCAGGGAGCCCACGTCCTGGATCTTCGTGGGCGGGCGCAGGGTGACGCTGAAGTCGCCGTGGTCCAGGCTGGCGGAGCTCCGGGCCATGAGCCGGAGCCTCGGCAGGGTCCAGTCCACCTCGAATTCCCTGGCGGCCGCGAACGTCATGTGGATGGCGGCATGGTCCTGGAAGTTCCCTCCCACGCCGTCCAGCGCATGGGTGACCTCGATGCCGAGCGCCTCCAGTTCCGCGGCCGGGCCGATGCCCGACAGCAGCAGGAGTTGCGGGCTGCGGTAGGCGCCCGCCGCCAGTACCACCTGGCCGGCGGTGTCCGCGTAGACCCTTCCATCCTTTTCGTAGCGCACCCCGTGCACGCGGCTGCCCGACAGGGTGAGGCCCAGCACCGGCGCTTCCGCCTTGATGGTGAGGTTCGGACGCCCGCGCGCCGGATCAAGGTGGCTCACCGCGGCGGACTGGCGGACGTCGTCCTTGATATTACAGACCCCCGGGCCCACGCCCACGGGATCGGGGAGGTTGGTGTCGGACAGGCGCGGGATGCCCATCTCGGCGGCGCCGTCGATGTAGGCCCGGATCACCGGAGACAGGTCCGAGTCCAGGCTGAAGGGGCGCTTGACGTAAACCGGTCCGGCGTGGCCGTGGTCGGGGTCGTCGGGGAGGTCCTGGTCCGCTTCGATGCGCTTCAGCATTTCGTGGACCGTGTCCCAGGACCAGTCGGGATTGCCGGCCGCCACCCACCGCTCCATGTCGTGGCGCGTGGGCCACACCCAGCCCATGGCGTTGACGGACGAGCCCCCGCCCATGATCTTCCCGGCCATGGGGTAGAACAGGCTTCCGTCGATGGGCCGCTTGACGGGCAACGTGTCGATGTAGGGACTCTCGAGCCAGAGCCGTTCCCGGCCGCTGGCGAGCTGGACGGTATCCGGCGGCGGCTGCGGATCCGCGGCGGCCTCCAGCAACAGCACCTTGCGGCGCGGGTCCTCGCTCAGCCGAGCCGCGGCCACGCAGCCCCCGGAGCCGCCGCCGATGATGATGATGACGTCGTAGTGATCGGACATGGGTTCCTCCTTGTGGGACGGCTTTCAACGGCATATTCGCACAAGAACGGTAGCGGCACCACGACCGTGTACCCGCACCGCCGGCCGGTAGCGGTTCCTAAGCCGCGCTGCTCAGGAACTCCGCCAGCCGTTCGGCGATCACGTAGACCGTGGCGTTGGTGTTGGCGTGGGTTACCTCGGGCATGATCGAGGCGTCGGCCACCCACAGGTTGTCCAGGCCGTGGACGCGCAGGCGCTGGTCCACCACCGCGCCGGGGTCGTCGGCCGGACCCATCCTGCAGGTGCCGGAGGCGTGGTGGTAGCTGTCGTAGGTGGAGCGGGCGAAGGTCGCCCAGTCCTCGTCGGGGGCAGGGTTGCGCACCGCTCCGTAGAACTCGCGCATCGGCGAGGTCCGGGCGAGGTCCCGGATGAACTCCATGGCCGCCACCATCTTTTCCACGTCCGTGGGGTCTTCCAGGAGGCCCGTCTCCACAATGGGGAAATCCCTGGCATCCAGGCTGCCGGGGCGGATCCGTCCCGACGCCCGTTGCTCGAGCAGTTGAACGGACAAGGGCAGGAGGGAGCCCACGCCCTGGATCTTGGTGGGCGGCCGCAGCGAAACGCTGAAGTCCCCGTGATCGACGCTTGGGGAAGTCCGTGCCAGGAGACGAAGTCTCGACAGGGTCCACGCCACCTCGAGGTCCTTGGCGGCCTCGAAGGTCACGTGGACGACGGCGTGGTCCTGGAAGTTTCCTCCGACGCCCGGCAGCCCGTGCGTCACCTCGATGCCCAGCCGTTCCAGCTCCGCGGCCGGGCCGATACCCGACAACATGAGGATCTGGGGGGTGCGGTACGCGCCCGCGGCCAGAACGACCTGGCCCGCGGTGTCCGTGTGGATGCGGCCGTCCTTCTCGTAACGCACGCCGTCCACGCGGCTGCCCGACAGGGTCAGCCCCATCACCGGCGCCTCGGCCTTGATGGTGAGGTTCGGACGCCCCCGTGCCGGTTCGAGATGGCTCACCACCGCGGACTGGCGTACACCGTCCTTGATGTTGGAGATCCCCGGTCCCACGCCCACGGGGTCGGGGATGTTGGTGTCGGGGAGGCGCGGGAGGCCCATCTCGACGGCGCCGTCGATACAGGCCCGGACCACCGGGGACAGGTCCGAATCCAGACTGAAGGGACGCTTGACGTAGACCGGTCCGGCGTGGCCGTGGTCCGGGTCGTCCGGGAAGTCCTGGTCCGCCTCTATGCGCTTCAGGACTCCGTGGACCGTTTCCCAGGACCAGTCGGGATTCCCCGCCGCCACCCACCGATCCATGTCATGCCGGGTCGGCCACACATAGGCCATGGCGTTGACCGACGAGCCGCCGCCCATGATCTTTCCCGCCAGGGAGCGGAACGGGCTGCCGTCGACGGGCCGCACGACGGGGACCATGTCGACGTAGGGGGGTATCGAGCCAGACCCGGTCCCGGGCGCTGGCCAGCCGGATGGTTTCCGGGACCGGTTGCGGGTCCGGGGCGGCTTCCAACAGCAGCACCTTGCGGCGCGGGTCTTCGCTGAGCCGGGCGGCGGCGACGCAGCCGCCCGAGCCGCCCCCGATGATGATGACGTCGTAGTGATCGGACATGGGATTCTCCCTTGAGGAACTCTGATTAATTGCCGCCGGCCGGGTAAGATGGCGCCCTTCGACTTCGCTTCGCGAAGCCGAAGGGCGCCATCTCGAAGCGTGCAATCAAGATCGATCGGAGTCTCCTCAGTCGGATGGCCCGTGAACGGTCCGCGCGCGTCGGAACGGGTATTGGCACCACCACCGCGCTGGTAGACGCCGTCCCGCATAGCGGGGCCGGCCGGCCCCGCTATGCGGAGGCCGGCGTGGCCGCCCGGGCGATTGCCCCCGCATCCTCCAGTTCCGCCACCCCACGGCAGGCGTGAATCATCTCCTGGGTCGAAGCCTCCCCCAGCAGCGGATCGGCCAGGGCGTGGACCTTCGCGTCCATGTCCTCGTCGGACAGCGGGCATTCCAGACTGCCCGAGGCCTGCTCAACGACTTCCTCGACGGCACGGCCGTCCTTCAGCCGTATCGTGACCACGGCGCCGGCTTCGCGGATATTGTCGTCCGCCACCGCGGAGACCCGGTCGCGCACGGCCATGACACGGGGGTCCTGTACGACCTCGTCGGTGAACTCGGCGACGCCGACCCGTCCGAGAACGAGCGCGGCACCCACGGCGTGGTAGACGCTGAACTTGCCCTGGAGGCCGGTGCGCGGCGTCTTGTTGCCGGTGAGCTCCAGCACCAGCGGGTGGACCCGCAGGTCCACGGCCTCGATGTCGTCACCGGTGAGTCCGTGTTGCTGTTTCAGTCGGATGCAGGCGTCCAGGCTGGGATGGATCACGACGCCGCAAGGGTAGGGTTTGTAGGTGTTGAGCAGGATCTCGTAGCTGTCGCCGAGGCCGTCACAGATGGCCGCGTAGTCCTGTTTCGTGGACAGGACCCGGGCGAAGCCCCGGGGGGCCTCGATGGCCTGTTCGGAGCCGGTCAACCCCTCGGCGGCCACCAGCGCGGCGGCGAGGCCGTTCTGGGCCGCCCGCCCGATGAGAAAGGGTTTCAACATGGTGCCGAACATTTCCCGCAGCCCGGCGGCCTGGGTGGCGGCCGCGGCGAAGGCCCAGCACATGTGCTGGACGTCGAGTCCGAGGAGGCGTCCGGCCGCGGCCGCGGCCCCGAACACCCCCGCGGTGCCGGTGATGTGCCAGCCGATGTCGTAGTGGTCCGGGTAGACGGCGTTGCCGATGCGGCATTCCACCTCGACGCCGAGGATCAGCGCGTGGAGGAAGTCCTGCCCGGAGACCGGCCGGTGCTCGGCCAGCGGCACCAGGGCGGAGGCCACCGGCCCCGCGGGATGGATGATGGTGCGCAGGTGCGTGTCGTCGAAATCGAACACGTGGGAGCTGATGCCGTTGAGGAGCGATGCGTTCAGCACGTCGACCCGCTCCGCGCGGCCCAACACCGAGGCTTGGGGCTGCCCCATGAAGGGCCCCAAGGCCCGTAGCGTGATGTCCACGGACTCGTGGCCCGAGCCGCCCACCGCGCAGCCCATCCAGTTGAGCAGCGTGCGCGCGGCTTCGCGGCGCACGGGGTCGGGGACGGTGTCGAAGTCCGACCGGCAGACCCACTCGGCCAGCCGTTTGGTCACTTCCGGTTCCGGTGTGCTCATGGGAGGGCTCCATCAGGGGAATGGCCGGCGTCGACGGGCTGCCGGCGGATGATCTTTCGAGGCTCGAGGCCCCGTGCCCGCGAGTCGCGCTGTGCTTGACAACGTGCGGCGGGGTCTTCAATGTTGGTGAGTGTCCTGTCCCCGCAGGGCACTTGGTCAATGTAACCTGAATCGACGGAGGTGAGAAATGAACTGTGTAGACGCTGACGGCCACGTGGAAGAGTGCCTGGATACCTTTGACGACAAGTACCTGGACCCCAAGTTCCGCGGCCAGCGGCCTCGCGTGGTGGGGGTGGACGGCATGGCCTACTGGATGATCGACGAGCAGCTCTTCCCCCGCCGGGTGGGCCGAGGCTGCAACAACCTGGGCACGCCCGTAACCATCAACGGCGAGCCTGCCAAACACTCGGTGGGCAAGGCGGACAGCGTCGGCAGCCAGGAGCTGACCAACATCCCCGAGCGGCTCGCGATCATGGACGAGGAAGAGATCGCCGTGCAGGTGGTGTACACGACGCTCTTTCTCGCATATCCGCTGACCAGCAACATCCCCCTGGCCACCGCCCTGTGCGACTCCTACAACCGTTGGCTGGGAGATCGGCTGGGCGGAAACGACCGCATCAAGTGGTCCGCGGTGGTCAACCTCGACGACGTGGGCGGCGCCGTGCGCTCGGTGAACGAGGCCGCGAAGCTGGGAGCCGTGTCGATCATGGTGCTGGGAACCGCGGGAGACCGTCTGCTGGACGACGACGAGTTGCTGCCGTTCTATGAAGCGGTGGAGGGAAACAACCTGGCGTTGGGGGTTCACGTGGGCTGGTCCTGCCCGTCGGTGAACAATCTCTATTCGCATATCTATCCCTCCGGCGTCATCGCGTTCCACATGCCGGTCCTGATGGCGTGCACCTCGCTCATCGCCGGCGGCATCCTCGACCGGTTCCCCGACATGCGTGTGGTGTTCCTGGAAGCCGGGTGCATGTGGGTGCCCTTCATGCTCGACCGGCTGAAGCACCGCTACGAGAACCAGGGCGAGCTGCTGTTGAAGTTCCTTCCCGAGTGCGTTCCCGCGCAGGCGCTGCCGGCCATGGACTACGTCGAGAAGGGGAACCTCTTCTTCAGCGCCGAGATCGAGGACTCCCTGCTGCCGCAGGTGATGGGCCAAGTAGGGGAGGGGCAGATCGTTATGGGGACGGACATGCCTCACGGCGACCGGGAGCGTTTTGCCGCGCGGATGCTGCGGGAGCGGACCGACATCTCCGAGTCCGCCAAGGACGCCATTCTGGACGCCAATCCCAGGCGGCTCTACGCGCTGTAGGAAATTTGCGGTCCTTCGACTTCGCTTCGCTACGCTCAGGACGAACGGTGGTGGAAGCAGCCCCCGTTCGTCCTGAGCGTAGCGAGTCCTGAGCTTGTCGAAGGGCGAGCGAAGTCGAAGGACGCCATTTCGAAGGACGCCGTTCCTGACGATGGCGTACGATCACAGGTTCCCTTGATCCCCAGGAGGTCGGCATGGCACTGAAAGCTCCCCTCGGGGCCACCTACGGCTGGCGCGCGCGCATCGGGTTCGTCACTCCCAGCCCGGGCCACGAGAACAACGGCTACGAGTTCTATCTCATGGCGCCCGACGGCGTCACCATCGTGATGACGTCGCTCCACGTCACACAGTTGACCCAGCAGCAGTACGACGACGCGGTGAGCCGCATGGACGTGGCGGTGGCCGAGTTGGAGGACCGGCGGGTGGACTCCATCATCCAGGCGGGGGTGCCGTTGGTGGTGACCCGGGGGTGGGGCTTCGAGGAGAAGATGCTGGCGGAGGTGGCGCGCCAGACCGCCATACCTTTCGCCACGGACATCGGTGGCTGCATCCGTGCCATGCAGGCCCTGGACATGAAGCGTGTGGTCATGCTGACCCCTTTCGACGAGTCCATGGACCGGCAGCTCGTCGAATACGTCGGCCACGCCGGCATCGACGTGGTCGCCCACCGCTCCCTGTGGCCCTCCGACGAGGCCGCCATGTCACGCCGCTACGGCGTCTCCACCATGCCCCTGGCAGAGCCTTACCACGCCGCCAAGGAGCTCTATCTCTCGACCCCCGCCGCCGACGGCATCTGGATCACCGGCGCCCTCATGCCCAGCGTCGCCATCATCGACAGTCTGGAGCAGGACCTCGGCATCCCCGTGGTGACCAGCATGCAGGCCATGATGTGGGCCGGCCTTGGACTGGCACGGGTCAAGCCCGAAGTCGCGGGCTACGGGCGGTTGTTCGATAACTCGTACGACCCGAAAACGTGAGGCTCCCGGACGTACTCCGATTGACCTCGGCATTTCTATTGCGCAATGCGAAGCATGTTTGAGGTGCACGCACCAGAAATACTCGGATGAGTGCCGAGCGGCCGCACCCCGGACATGCCGCACGGGCCGGGAACTCCGCCCCCGCACGGGTTTGTTAAGCCGTCGCGGGTCCTTTGAGTGAGCTATCCGGTTCGTTTCCTGCCTGACGTTAATCAGCTCAGCCCTTGAGTTGACTATATCAATAGATACGTTGTCCCACACGAAAATATATGTATAGATTTACCTATGTGCATAAATTGGATACAGATGTCTATTCCCAAGAGGACAGGATAGGGGAGTGACTGAATCATGAGCGTGAGGGAAACGGCCAGACGGCAATACATACGGATCATCGACAAGGCAGCGGAGCAAACCTGCGGCCTACAGGTGCCGCATGAAGGATGGCTGACCACCATGCGCAAGGCGCTCGGCATGTCGGTGCCGCTACTTGCCCGCCGCGCCGGAGTGACCAAGGCCGCGATCTATCAGGCAGAGCGTAAGGAGCGCGAGCGTGGCATCACCATCAGGCAGATGAAAAAATGGCCGACTCACTTGGTGGCCACTTCGTCTACGCAATTGTGCCGGCTGATGGCAACGTCGGCGATCATTTGCGAGTCCAAGCACTCGCAAAGGCGGAACATATCGTCCGCCGCACCAGTTCTCATATGGCCTTGGAGAAGCAATCGCTACCAGACGAGCAGATCGTTCAGGAGATCGAGCGACTGGCAAACAGGCTCGTCCACGACATGCCGCCCGACTTTTGGGACGAGCGATGACGTCCGGCGATCCAGACGGTGCAACGCCGCTTGGCCCGGATGAGATGATCGGCCTGAAATTCCGCCATATTGCAGATGGTGGGCGGCGTTCATGGTGCGGCCTTGGTTGATGCGTCGGCAGATTCGAGTTGGAACATTTCTTCGACCATGATCGGTGCACGGGCCGGCCGGCCCTTCCTGGACAGACAAGCAGCCCAGGAGTGCAGATAATCGGCGAAAGTTGCATCGCGGCTCGGGTCCCATTGGCTTAGCGATCCGCAATCCCGCCACAGTGATGGATCCTCCCTGAAACGATCCAGCAGGGAGACGGCCACCACCCCGTTGAGGTCCCGTCTGCATGGATCTGCTTCCAGAGATTCGATGTTCCTGGTCAGCCATTCCGGAAGATGGCCGTCGAGAATTGTGCGGTACTTGGTCTGGATGTCGTCGGCATACGTCCTGTGGTTCGATGCAAAGTCTTGGGCACCGATGATGTCGGGGGGCGGCGCTTCGTCCCAGACTGCCGCAAGCCGGTACAGGACGAAAAGAGAGGCCAACTCGCACAGGGTCTCCTCGAACCACTTGTGCCTGTGTACCTTGTAGCGGTCGAAACCGACCATGACGTGACAGAGTTCGTGCGAGAATTGATACACGTACTGGCACCAGTACCGGTCCCGCGCATTCAGGCGAATTTCGTAGGGCCGGTTGTCATGGAGCGTACGAGGTCCCTGGTCCCAGCGGGCTACGCGTACGGGGGCGTCCGGCCCTGTCCCGAACGCGTTTGTCAGGATGTCGTAAGCGGATCCGAGGACGGCGCGTACCGCGGCAAGGCTGGTAGCACCCCAGTTGCCGTTGGCCACTGTCAAGAGCCCTTCCACGTTCGACGCCCACACCGTATAGGGCGCGGCCATCAGTATTCTCCCGTGATCTGGTCAGCCACCGTCCAATTCCCGTTCACGCCACGTTCTTCATCGCCGAGCATTCGCCGGAAGTCGGTCAGGTCCCGGCACACCCATCCATCGTCCGTGAGTCGGGAACGCTGATCTGCGGGGAACAGCGGGGCAAAGAGAGCGAGTTCCTGGCGCCATTCGTGGAATCGCTTGCCCGGACGCGTGGACAAAAAGCGTCGCACATGGCCGCGAAAGGCGGCGAGCGATGTCCGGTCGTGTCTGCGAGGGTCGCGCTTGCAGGATCCGAACCGCACACGACGACGGTCTTGGTTCCATGCCACAAGGTCGATCTCGATCGACGCGGGATGATTTCGCGGTCGGTTCCAGTAACCGCGAACCAAGTCGGTCAGGGGAAAATCTCCGTCGCCTACTCGGGAGGCCTCTTCACTCGCCTGGCGCACCATCCGCTCGAATGCCCACCCTTCAAGATCGGGGAGCCTGGAAAGCAGGCGTCCCGCCACTTCGGAAACGGGAAGCACCCGCGCGGCCTGACAGGCGGGCTGAAGGACGGAAAGCCAGGCGCGCAGAAACGGATCGGAAAGATGGTACCGGGCGCCCTTGCTGCCATCGTGGGCGAACACCGGCAGCTCCTTGTCCACCAGCCGCAAGTCCCGTGTCAAGGTTTGCAGGTACGGCCCCAGACTCGGGAGGTCGGGAAGAGCCTCTCGCAACTCCGCATGGCTCCGGCTGCGTTCTGCGAGGACGCGAAGTACGGCAAGATAGTTGCGGCGGAGCTCGAGTCCGAGCAGGCTCTCACCTTCCTCGCGGAGGGGGGCATCGGAACGAAGGAAAAGTCTCCCGCACAGTTCCACGGCCCATTCCCGCCAATCGGGAACGGTGTCGAGGCTGCCGGCCTCCGCGAAGTGCCGCCAGTATTTGGGCACGCCGCCGAAGAGGGTCCATGCACTCAGGCAGCGCCGTGGGTCGGCCGCCCCGTGTTTGTCGCAGATCTCCAAGACGGTACGAAAATCCCATGGGCCGAGGGCAAGGTTAAAGGTTGTCCTTCCGTAGAGCGGAGCCCGTTGGTCATTGAGCAAGGCCTCCATCTCGGTCTGAACGGAGCCGAGAACGATGAGTCCACCTCCCTGGCCGCGGTCCTGGAGCCGGTCCACCTGTGCCTGCAGCAGTGATGGAAAGACGCTTAAAGGTCCCCGGTGGCAGACCTGAAATTCATCGAGGGCGACCACGGCGCCCGCATCGCAAAGAGAACCGATGGCACTCGCTACCGCGGGTAGATCGCGTACTTGTTCCAATCTGTCCAAGAGACTCTCCGGCGCGGTATCCCGCACGGTGCTTCGGAATACCGCGGCAAAGTCTCCGGGGCCGCCGTCAGGCAGTTGGATCAGGACCACCGGCCGTCGGCGCGGTTCGTCCTGCCGGATGGTGGTCAGTGCCTGCTGTACCAGCGCAGTCTTCCCGATCCGTCGGCGACCGCGAATAGCGCCAAAAAACCATCGCCCCGTCCGCATAATTTCAAGCAGGCAGCCGAGCTCGTCGCGACGTCCATAGAAGTCCCAATGTCGCACCATCCTTATAAGATAAAATTATTTACAACATAGTCAAGCCTCGTTCTTGGACGGATGCCGGCTTGGCGCACTCCCCTCTGGATCCTGGCCCAAATCGGGGACGCGGGGTTCGGGGATGGACGGGTGATCTTCAGGGCGATGACGGAGGTAGAGGCTGTGCCAAGCGGCGAGCTAACGGGGACGAAGGTGCAGGCGGGTCATGTTTCGCACCAAACTCTGCCGAGCGCCTACGCGAACCGCGGCGCCACCTTCTCGGTGACCAGCTTGATGGAGTTCACCACCTGCTCATGGGGGATCTGGCCGCCGTGGTTCATGTCCAGGATCAGGCCGGTGAGGCCCATGCGCTCGCGGAATTCCTCGATGCGGTCGATGACCGACTCGGGTGAGCCGAAGACCACGCGGGTGCGCAGGAACTCGTCGTAGTCGTTCATGTACTTCTCGGCCTGGGCGACGCGGTTGTCGGCGTTCATGGCCTGGGCTTCGGCGATGACCCGGTGGAGGTCGTGAACCACGCTGGCCCTGGGCGTCTCCCGCCCCAGGGCTTCCGACTCGGCGATGAAGACGGGCACGCGTACGTGGATCTCCGGCGGGTCGGCATGGCCCGCGGCCTGCCATTCGTCGCGATAGATCTGCAGGCAATCCTCGTAGTAATCGCCCATGTACCACAGCACCACGTGGAATCCCCGCCGGGCGGTGGCGGCGAAGCCTTCGGGCGTGCGTACGGCCATGTAGATGGGCGGATGGGGCTTTTGCAGCGGCTGCGGCGAGATGCTGATGTCGTGGTACGAGTAGTAGTCTCCCTCGAAGGAGAAGGTCTTCTGTGTGAAGGCGCGCATGACGATCTCGAACGACTCGGTGAAACGCGCCGTACTCTCCGAGTAGGGGATGTTGAAGCCGTCGTAGAACTTGGGGATGCTGCTCCGGCCGACCCCGAAGTCGAACCGGCCATGGCTCATGTGGTCGATGGACGCCACCTCTTCCGCGATGCGTAGCGGGTTGCCCAGCGGCAGCACCTGTACGGCCGTGCCGATACGTACGCGTTTTGTGCGTGAGGCAATGGCGCCCGCTACCGCCATGGACGCCGACAGCACCGAGGCCTGGGGTCGAAAGTGGTGCTCGACGATCCAGATGGAGTCCATGCCCATGGACTCGGCGGCATCCACCTGCGCGAACAACTCGTCGAAGGCCAGGGTCTGTCCCTGATCCTTGCGGACGTGACAATCAACCAGTAAGCCGAACTTCATCCAAACGATCCCCGTTGTATGACCGCAAGCCTCCGGGCAAGCGAATCCGCACGAGGGCAGGACAGTGCGTCCATGGCCCTGCCTCGTCTCCGATCCCCTGTTACCCGAATTCCGCTACTATGCTGCCTGCAGGTCCTTGTAGTGGGCGTCCTTGGAGATGGGCGCCAGCCCGCTGGCGATGATAGACCAGCTATCTCCGGCGTCATCGCTGTGATAGATGTCCCCGGCGGTGGTGGCGGCGAAAACCGAGACCGTGTCGCCAGCGGCTTCCAGGCAAAGGGCCTCGATGCTCGCCTGCAGCCGGTCCGGAAGCCCGTTGCGCAGGATCTCCCAGGTGCGGCCGCCGTCCGTGCTGCGCGAAATCCGCGCGCCCGCGAAATGGGTCTTGCGCCATGCCCCCGGGCTGTGTTCGGCGCTGCTGATGAACATCAACTCGGGTTTTTGTGGATGGAGCACGCACCCGTCCGGATAGCTGCCTATCTCCGACGGCCTGGAGATCCATTCCTCGAAGTTCTTGCCGCCATCAAGGGAGACGTACAACCCGCGCCCGGTGACCACGTACATCCGATCGCTGTCTTCCGGATGGATCACCAGCCGGTGCGCATCCTCGTAGATCCCGTGGAGTTCCTCGAAGGTCTCGCCGCGGTCCGTGCTCTTCATCAGACCGCCCACCTCAACGCACACGTACAGGGTGTCGGGGTCATGGGGATCGAAGTTCAGGTGCTTGGCATGGGCGATGTGCGGCGGCGCCGGAAAACTCCAGTCGGGAAGGCTGGGCACCGACCGCAGCGCCGGCAGCTCCGTCCAGTGCCCGCCCAGGTCGTCGCTGCAGAACAGGTGCGCCGGCTCGGTGCCCGCATACAACCGGGTGCCTCCGCTGGTCCGGCGCGACGCGATGCTGTAGACGTCCTTTTCGGTGAGGCCGGTTTCCCGTGCCTCCCAGGTGGCGCCGTGGTCGCCGCTCACGTGGAGGCCGTCGTGGAACGCTCCCGCAAAGAACATCCCGCTTTCCGGTTCCTGGTGAAGGGCGCTGATGTGCTTGTCCCCCAGCATGTGGCGGGCCACGCGCCAGCCGCTGCCGCCGGAGTCGCGCTCCAGCACGGCGATGCCTTTTCGCGTGCCCACCCAGAGCTCGTTGGAGCGGGAAGGGGACGAGTACATGGTCGTTCCGCCGTGGGATAGTGCTATGGTCATGGCTATGCCTCCTTGAGCCTATCAGCCCCGGTTCCGAGTGCGTCGGGTGAATTCTGCGAGAATGTGGGAACCGGATGCGAGCGATTTATGGGACGGCGATGGGCGTCCCTTTCCTATGCAAGGCGGTACACCTTCGCTATGGTGGTGTCAAGCTTTGCCGGGCCGTCACGAGGAACGTGGCGGATCCGCTTCGAGCCGGGGCACCCGGGTCCTGCGTTACGGACCTGTTCGTGAGACACAACCAGTGTTGCGTTCCACAAATACGTTGACGAAGATGTGCAGGAATTCTTGCCGTCGGCAAGGCGCGACGACCTGGGGGGGCGACCGGCGGTCGCCCCCCCAGTGGCCAATACCACGCGAGGAGGAGCAACGCAGCCGACGGCGAGAAGGACCAGCATAGTCGTTAACGTATTTGTGTAACACAACGCCAGGGAGGCACGATGGAAGTGACACGGCTAAGGGTCCTGTACGGAGTTCTGGGCGAGGGGGCGGAAAGCGTGGCCCGGGACCCGACCGGGTATCTGGCCATCGAGCAGGGCATCTACCGGCAGCACGGGCTGGAGCTGTCCTGGGATCATATTCAAGGTACGGATGAGCGCAATCAGGCGCTGGCGGGGGGCGAGGCCGACCTGTCTCTCGTCATCGGAAGGGCGTCGCTGCAGCACTTCCTCCGTTCGGGAGCGACTCGCGTCATCGGCTCGTGCATGAACAGCAGCCCCTATCTGCTCATGGCCCCTCCCGGGGTCGGCGGGCTCTCGGAGCTCCGGGGCAAGGCTCTGGCATGCCGCCGGGTCATCGCCGAGACGGCGCCGCTGGCCGCGACGTTGCTGGACCGCGGGCATCTGGAGTTGGACACGGATCTGCGGCTCGATCCGGTGGACACCGATCAGCACGCGCTGGACCGTCTGGTGGCCGGAACCGCCGGCGCAGCTCTCCTGCCGCGACCCTTCGACTTCGTCGCCAGGGAACGGGGCTTCCTGCCGGTTCCCGACTGGCCGGAGGTGGCGGCGGACCCCCTGCCCATCACCATCGAAACGACGGAGTCGGCGCTGCAAGAAAAGGGGGGCGCCATGGCGGCGTTCCTGACAGCCCACCGGGAGGGGATTCGCTACCTCAAGGGGCATCGAAGCGAGACCCTGACCATGCTCGAGCGGGCGTTCGAGTATGCAGGCGATCTGGCGGCCGTGCACTACGACGGCTACCTGATGTTGCTGGACGAGCGGCTGACCATCGACCTCCCACAAGTGGAAAGGCTGTTGCGGATGACGGCGCCGGACGCCGGCGTCACCGTGTCGGAGTTGGCGTCGCGCTGGCTTGCGCCGGGGGCCTTGACCCCTCAGGCCCCGGCCGACGCCTCCGAGTGAGCATCATCGAGGGGCGCCACGGCAGTGCCGGCGGAAGCCATAGCCCTGATGGCGGCCTTCGCGTATGCGTCGGTCTCGGTGTCCTCGCGACTGGGACTGAGCTACTCCACGCCGCTCACCGCCACCTGCGTCGCCATGGGTGTGCGGATGATCCTATTGTGGGGCGCCGTTCTTGCCACGGGCGGGGTGCCCGCGGTGGCTTGGGCCGCGTTGGTGTTGTTCGTGTTTCTCGGGGTGATGCAGACAGGCACGAGCTACCTGAGCTTCACCGGCGTCGCGAGGCTCGGCGCGTCGCGCAGTCAGCCCCTGCGGACCACCTATCCGCTTTGGAGCACCGTCTGGTCCGTGACGCTGCTGGGCGAGCAACCCGGCGCGGGTGTGCTGGCCGGAACGATGCTCGTGGTGGCCGGGACGGTGCTCATCTCCTGGAGTTCCAACCGCGCTGCATCGGACTATCGTTGGTGGCATATCCTGTTCCCGCTGAGCGCGGCGTTCCTGGCCGGCGTCGCCTTTCCGGTGCGGCGCTATGCCCTCGACATCTCGAACCAGCCCCTCTTCTTCGCCGCGGTCCTTGCCACCGTGGCGTCCGTCTGCCTGTCGGTCACCATGTCCGCGGGCAGGGCTCGCGAGGCGCTTGTCTGGCACCGGCGCGCGCTGCTGCCGTTCGTGATCGCGGGGGCCTTCGAGACCGCCGCATCCCTGTTCTCGCTCATCGCCGTGAGCATGGGCCGGGTCGTGGTGGTGGCGCCGCTGGTGGCCACCTCTCCGTTGTGGACCCTGTTGCTCGCCATGCTGCTGCTCCGCGGAGTGGAACGAATCACCGCCAAATCGGTGGCCGGCACCCTGGCCGTGGTGGCGGGGACCGTCACCATCATCACCCTCCGCTGAACGAGTGGCGCGTACCATGCAAATGGGCCGCAATCTGAATCCAGTGTCCTGTCCCACGAAAGAGTTTGCGCAGATGCGCAGGAGTTCTTGTCGTGGGCAAGGCGCGACGACCTGTAGGGGCGACCGGCGGTCGCCCCCCAGTGGCCCCTACCACGGGAGGAGGACCCCGGATCAAGTCCGGGGTGACGTACGCAGCCGACGGCAAGAAGGACAAGCAGATGCGTAGACTCTTTCGTGGGACAGGACACTAGGTCCCCATGGCTCCTGAGCTCATCGCCCTTCTGGCCGCCATGGTCTATTCCCTGAGCTTCATCGTCGCGCGCCGGGGGCTGAGATACTCCAACTCCGCCACCGTCACAATGGTTTCCTTCCTGGTCCAGTGCGTGATTTTCGGCACCGCGGTGGCGGTCCATGGCGTCCCGGCATGGCACTGGAACGCCGTGTGGCTGATCGTCGCCGCGGCCAGCTTCCAGCCCTTGGTACGGCAGATGACCTATCTCGCCATGCAGAAGATCGGCGCCGCGCGCAGCGGTTCGCTGCGCGCCACCCATCCCTTTTGGGCCGGCCTCATCGCCGTGTCACTGCTGGGAGAAACCCTGACGCTGCGGCTGTTGCTCGGCAACGTCACGGTCATTGCGGGCATCGCCGCGATCTCCTGGCAAGGCGCCAGGGTTCGGCTGCAGGCCTCCGGCTGGTACGTGCTGTTGCCCCTGACCGCGGCCTTCCTGGCGGGGGTCGCGTTCCCCCTCCGGCGCGCAGCCTTGGTTCTGTCGCCGGAACCGTTGTTCTTCGCCGCCGTCATCGGCGTGGTGGGTCTGTCCCTGGTGGGTGCCGCTCAGGCCGTACCGGGATTGGCCCAACGGTACGTCTGGGACCGGCGGGCGCTCTGGGACTTTGTCGCGGCGGGCGCCTGCGAAGCACTGGGCGGTGCAGGCATCCTCTATGCCCTCCGCGGGGCTGAGGTGGTCGTCATTGCTCCGATCACGGCGACGCTGCCCATGTGGACCCTGCTGGGGACGGTGATCTTTCTCCGGGACATGGAGCGAGTCACCCGGGCTACCATCCTCGGGACAGTGCTCGTGGTCATCGGAATCATCCTGGTTTCCACGGGTCGTTGACACGGAGGCAAAGCCGATCAACACGCGTCGTTTTGCCCTTGTCTTACCGAGCGATATTCCTCGCGGAGACCCGCGATATTGATGCTCCCCCCAGCATTTCCGGGTCAATTGTGCGCCTTGGGAGGAAACGCTCCATGAATGACCTTGATGCCTTTGGTTTGCAGGAATTCGGCGATGGGTACGGAGTCTCGTGGCAGGCTGGGCAACTGGGCGGTGAGTGGTTCTTTTGCCGTGCAGGCATATGGGTTTCTCAAAAAGTACAGGGACGCACGAGGCGTCCCTGTACTTTTTGAATCGGAGGCCCTTGTCCCGTTTTGGGGTGGCGATCCGATAGAGTACATTAAACTTTGCTGTAACCCATCTGTCCCTTTTGCAAGCAAGTGAGGCGACTGCTGCGCTTCAAACTTTCGCAGGTTAAGCAAAGGCAAAGGTGAGCCAAGAACTCGACCCGCCCGCGCCGCGGGATGAGGTGCGAACGGGAGCGTCATGACCGTTGACTCCAAGGGCCGCGAGCTCTTCATCGTCGACAACAGTGTCTCCGGCTGGACCGGGCGCCGGTACTTGGAGGAGTGGTCCAGCATCGCGAAGGCGTTCGACATCGCGACCGGATACTTCGAGATCGCCGCCCTGCTCACCCTTGACGGGAAATGGCAGGGGCTCGACAAGATCCGGATCCTGATGGGCGCGGAGACCACCCATCGGACTCGGAATGCGATTCTCGAAACGGTCCGGGCGCAAGCGCTCGACAGGCTCGACGAGAGCATCGAAGAGGACAAGGAGCCGAACCCTTTCCTGCACGGGGTCCCTGCGATCCGCGACGCGCTCCGCTCCGGGCAGATCGAATGCCGTGTCTACGACAAGAACAAATTTCACGCTAAGGCCTACATCACCCACGCAAAGCTTGAGGTCGTGGGCGCCCAGGCGCTGGTGGGCTCCAGCAACTTCACGCAGCCGGGTCTCACGAAAAATGTCGAACTGAATGTCCAGATCCAGAGCGCGCGCGAGGTCGCGCAACTCCAGGAGTGGTTCGAGACGCACTGGAACGAAGCGCGCGAGGTCACCGAGGCCGTCATCGAGACGATCTCGCGCCATACGCACCTGTATTCGCCATTCGACGTGTACGCGAAGGCCCTGCAGCAGTTCTTCCGGGGGCACGAGCTGACCGCGACCGAGTGGGACGAGCAACGGTCGCGCATGTTCCCGCACCTCGATCGCTATCAGAAGGAGGCGTACTGGGCGCTGATGAAGATCGCCCGGCAGCACAGCGGTGCGTTCCTCTGTGACGGAGTGGGTCTTGGCAAGACTTTCGTCGGTCTGATGCTGATCGAACGGCTCATCCTTCACGAGGGCAAGCGTGTCGTGCTGTTCGCACCGAAGGCGACCAAGGAGGGAGTATGGGAGCCCCACCTGCGTCGGTGGCTTCCGCACATCGGCGGCGTCGGCGGTGGCGCGGACTTCAGCAACCTAGCCGTCTTCAGCCACACCGACCTCGGACGCAAGGAAGACTTTCCGGAGCGTTTCCAGCGCATTGCGGAACTCGCCGACGTCGTTGTCATCGACGAGGCGCACCACTTCCGCAATCCGGGCCGCTGGGGTCCCCTGGACAAGGGAATCGAGCCATCGCGCTACTACCGCCTGTTTGAGTTGCTCGACAACGCGGAACGCCCCAAGACCGTGTTCATGCTGACGGCCACACCCATCAACAACCGCTTGAGCGACTTCCGCCACATGACCGAGCTCTTCACCCGCCGCGACGAGGCCTACTTCGCGCGCACGATCGGCGTGAACAACCTGCGGGCGCACTTTAGCCAGATGGAAAGGACGCTTCGCAGCCGTGTGGGGCAGGACGAGGCGGATGCCGCGGAGCACATGACCGAAGCCCAGGAGATCCTCTTCACCGACGAGATCTTCCGCCAGCTCGTCGTCCAGCGGAGCCGCGCGTACGCCCGCGAGAGCCAGATTCGGGAGTACGGCAAAGCAGCCGACTTCCCCGAGCGGAACGACCCTCAGGTGGCGGCGTACTCGATCCGCAAAACCTACGGCCGGATGCTCAACCTGGTCGAGAAGGCCTTCGCGAAAGAAAGCCCGCTCTTCACGCTCCCGATGTACTACCCCCTGCATTGGTACAGGGGGCCGGACACGGACATCGACCCGTTCGAGAAGAACCGCCAGAGACAGGTGGTCGGCCTGATCCGGACCAACTTTCTCAAGCGCTTCGAGAGCTCCGTCGCCGCCTTCGAGCTGTCCTGCGACCGCCTGCTCCAGAAGCTGCTGGCCTTCGTCGAGGTCCACAGCGAGAGCGACGCCGAGAAGAAGCGCCTTGAGAGGTGGAAGGCGCAGAACGCCGACGTCCTAGGCCACGTCTTCCAGCGCCAGTTCGAGCTCTGGGGCGAAGACGGCAAGGAGGCGGACGACGAAGACGTCGTTCCCCAGGAGATGCTCGACGCGGTCGAGCGCCTTGACCGGGCCGAGTACGCCGTTGAGGAGATGATGTCCGAGACCTTACTCGACCTCAACGAGATCGTTCAGTTCCTGGACGAGGCCCGGAAGTTCGAGCCGAAGCACGACGACAAGCTCCAGAAGCTCATCCGCCTGCTCAAGTCAAACGCGCTGGCCGACCAGAAGGTCCTGATCTTCACCGAGTTCGCTGACACGGCCCGCTATGTCAAGCGTCACCTGGACGAGGCCGGTATCGAGGGTGTCGAGCAGGTGGACAGTGCCACGACAAAGAACCGTGCAGACGTCATCCAGCGCTTCGCGCCCTACTACAATGGCCTCTCGTCCCCGGAGCTCGCCGAGAAGCGCCGCGAGGAGATCCGCGTGCTGATCTCCACCGATGTCCTCTCCGAGGGTCTCAACCTCCAGGACGCCTCGCGGATGATCAACTACGACATCCACTGGAACCCGGTGCGCCTCATGCAGCGCATCGGCCGGGTGGACCGGCGCATGAGTCCCGTGATCGAGAAACGGCTCGTCGCCGACCATCCCGAGGCGGCCGCCTCGCGCGGCAAGGTCTGGTTCTGGAACTTTCTCCCGCCCGAGGAGCTGAACGAGATCCTCTCGCTCTACAGGAAGGTCACGCAGAAGACGCTCCTTATCTCCGAAACCCTTGGCATCGAGGGCAAGAAGCTCCTCACCCCGGAGGACGACTACGAGGCGCTGAAGGAGTTCAACCACGCCTACGAGGGAACGCGCACGGCCGTGGAAGACGTGCACCTCGAGTACCAGGCGCTTCTCCAGGCCGACCCGGAGCTGGAGGCGCGCCTCGCTCGCTTCCCCGGTGCGATCTTCAGCGGCCGCAAGCGCCCGGCGAAGGGCGTGCGCGGTGTCTTCTTCTGCTACGCGCTTCCAGCCCTCGACAAGGAGAAGAACGAGTTCACCGAGGAGGCCGGCACCACGCGCTGGTACCTCTACGACCTCGACCGCGAGACCATCCTCCAGGATCTGGGCGAGATCGTCTCGAACATCCGCGCGAAGCCCGAGACGCCTCGGCGTTGCACCACGGACGAGAAGACGCTCCTCGACATCCGCAAGCGGATCGAGATGCACATCAAGAACAGCTACCTGAAGCGCGTGGACGCCCCCGTCGGCGTCAAGCCCCGGCTGCGCTGCTGGATGGAGCTGAACGAGGGTTGAACCCGATGCCGACCGACCACCGCGAACGCCTCGCCCGCATCCGCCGCTTCGACCAGCTCGTCGCCTACCTGCGCGACGAGCTCGGCTGGCCGATCGACTCGGACGATTTCGAGGAGCTGACCTTCGAGTATACCCCCGAGGAGCTCGGGATTGACGCGAAGAACGCGGCCAAGATCCAGGAAATCAAGCGCCTGCGCCCGCTCGTGACGGGCCAGCCCTGGGGCATCTTCTTCGTCAAGTTCGAGCCGAAGCGCCTGCCCGTGGTGGCGCTGCGCCGCATCCTCGGCCAAGTGGCGCTCAAAAAACGCGCCTCGGCCAACAAGTCCGAGCGCCAGGCCTGGGCCGCCGACGACCTGCTCTTCGTGTCCAACTACGGCGAGGGCGAGGAACGCCGGATCGCCTTCGCCCACTTCTCGAAGCCCCGGGACGGCCACGACCTGCCCACCCTCAAGGTACTCGGCTGGGACAACCTCGACACGCCGCTCCACCTCGACGCCATCGCCCGCGAGCTGAGCGACCACCTCATCTGGCCCGACGACGAGGACGACCCCGACGCCTGGCGCGAGCGCTGGCGCTCTGCCTTCACACTGCGCTACAGCGAGGTCATCAGCACATCAAAGCAGCTCTCCGAGCGCCTGGCCGAGCTGGCCCGCACCATCCGCGACCGCATCCGGACGGCGCTCGCCATCGAGACCGAGGCCGGCCCGCTCACCCAGCTCATGAAGGCGTTCCAGACCGTGCTCGTCCACGACCTGGACGACGCCGGCTTCGCCGACATGTACGCCCAGACCATCACCTACGGCCTGCTCTCCGCCCGCATCACCGACCCCGCGCGGCGCACGGTCGACGACCTCGCCACCCACATGCGGACGAACCCGTTCCTCAAGGAGCTGATGGAGACCTTCCTCAAGGTCGGTGGGCGGCGCGGCAAAGCCGGTGGTCCGGGGATCGACTTCGACGAGCTGGGTGTCTCCGAGGTCGTCGAGCTGCTCGACGACGCCAACATGGAGGCCGTCGTCCGCGACTTCGGCGACCGGAACCCACAGGAAGACCCGGTCATCCACTTCTACGAACACTTCCTCGCTGCCTACGACGAGAAGCAGAAGGTCAGCCGCGGCGTTTTCTACACCCCGCGCCCCGTGGTCTCCTACATCGTGCGCTCGGTGGACGAGCTACTGCGCACAGAGTTCGGGCTAGAGGATGGCCTCGCCGACACCACGACTTGGGGCGAGATGGCCAAGCGCCACAAGGAACTGAGGATCCCGGAGGGCACTCCGTCCAGGCAGGCCTTCGTCCAGATCCTCGACCCGGCTACCGGCACCGGCACTTTTCTGGTCGAGGTCATCGACCTCGTCCACAACACGCTGGTCGCTAAGTGGAAGGCGCAAGGCCACGGCGAGAAGAAGATCGATGCGCTGTGGAACGAGTACGTGCCGAGGCACCTGCTGACACGCCTGCACGGCTACGAGCTGCTGATGGCCCCCTACGCCATCGCGCACCTCAAGATCGGGCTCAAGCTCTACGAGACGGGCTACCGTTTCGGTAGCGAGCAGCGGGCGCGGGTCTACCTCACAAATGCGTTGGAGCCGGCCGCCGACCTCGGACAGATGAAATTGGAAGGATTTCTGCCTGCGCTTGCACACGAGGCGCAGGCGGTCAACGCCATCAAAGGATCGCAGCGCTTCACAGTCCTGATAGGAAATCCACCTTACTCGGAGAAGTCAAAGAATGATGGTGTTTGGATCAGCGAGCTCATGGAACGCTACAAAGCGACGATTCGATCCGAGGAAGTGCAGATCAAAGCAGTCTCCAACGACTACGTGAAATTCCTGTGCTTCATCCACTACATGGCGAGCCTGTGTGTGAAGTCGATCATTGGTGTAATCACAAGCAACGGGTACCTCGACGGCCGCCTATTTAGAGATCTGCGTAAGTCCTGGCTGACGAGCTTCGGAGGCATCGATATCGTCAATCTCCATGGAAGTGGTCGTCGCGGGGATGCAGCCTCTGACGATGAGAACGTCTTCGACATCCTGCAGGGCGTATGTATCGCAATCGCACGACAGTCCTTCGGTGTCCAGTCTGCACAGGTCCGCTACCTCGAAATGCTTGGATCGAGGTTGAGCAAGTACAAACGGCTTTCGCGCGAGAGTGTGGCTGAGGGAATTTTGCTGGGTCTGAGTACTCCACTGTTCCTATTTGTGCCCTCGTCCACGGCGCAGTCCTCACTTCGAACTTGGCCGCTCCCAGCAATTTTCGGTTCCGGTGACCCCAGGAGAGACCGAAACAGAACGTATGCCGGTGGCTTTAAGACGCGGCAAGACAGTTTTACAGTCGGGTTCGACGAACGCACGTTACGGACGCGTATCGCTGAATTGGCCGATGCTACAGTCGCTGAGTCTCGACTACGAGAGAAGTATCGGTTGTGCTCAACGGCGCACTTTGAGTTCCAGAAGGCCCGCCGGGCGGCACAGTCAGGTGAGCTTGGGCGATCAATTCGCAGTGTCCGCTATAGGCCCTTTGACGACCGTTTGATGATTTGGGCGCGAGAAGTCTTGTGCGAACCTCAAGACAAAGTGACTAGGCACTTGCTCCGGCCAAACCTGTGTCTTGCGACGAGCCGAGTGGTCAAGGACGACGCGTTTCGACACGCGAGCATTACAAGAGGGCCAGTCGAAGTCATATCGCTCTCGAACAGCACCTCAACTAATGCGTACATGTTTCCACTATACCGCTATGAGTCCGACGAGCTTCTTGGGACCAAAGGAGAGGAGCGTAGAATCGTCAACTTGTCACCGCGGTTCATTTCGGAACTGGAAGCGGCAACCCGCTTGGGGATCTCTGAGATGGTGTCGAAGCGTGTTGACCCCGCGACCATGTCCCCTGAAGAGATTCTTGGCTACGTCTACGCGCTATTGCATTCGCCTTCTTACAGGATGACGTTCGCCGACGACTTGTTGCGGGACTTTCCTTCGATTCCTATTCCGTCCGGCCCAGAGAGTTTCAGAGCGCTCGCCGCAATCGGCGGCGAACTCGTCGCCCTGCACCTACTTGAATCCCCGAAGATCGAGAAGCCCATCACCGAGTTCATCGGCGGCCGGAACCCGGAGGTCGAGAAGATCTCATGGTCCCATGACACCGTGTGGGTGGACAAGGCCCAGAGCACCGGTTTCAGGGGCGTGCGCGAGGACGTGTGGAATTTCCACATCGGCGGCTACCAAGTCTGCGAGAAGTGGCTCAAGGACCGCAAGGGCCGCACGCTCTCGAAAGACGACATCTCCCACTACCAGAAGATCGTCGTCGCCCTCAGTGAGACGATCCGCATCATGGCCGAGATCGACAGGGTCATCGAAGCTCACGGCGGCTGGCCCGCCGCGTTCCAGATCGGGTCGGAGGCGAATGCGGCATCGGAGGGGAAGGCGAAGGTGGTCCCCTTCCGGCCGTGCTTGGTCGAGCCCGCACCCGAGGACCGCTACGTCACCTGTGTGCCGCTCGTCCCGCTTAAGGCGGCCGCCGGCGGCTTCAGCGATCCCCAGCACATCGAAGACGACGACTTCGAGTGGGTCGCTGTCGAGTCCCGCCGTCGTCTGCGAAAGGGTATGTTCGTCGCGCAGATCCTGGGCAAGTCCATGGAGCCCGCCATCCCCGACGGCGCCTGGTGCCTCTTCCGCGCTCCGGTCGAGGGTACGCGCCAGGGCAAGACTGTCCTCGTCCAGCTCCGCGACGCCACCGACCTGGAGACGGGACAGCGCTACACCGTCAAGCGCTACAAGAGCGAGAAGGCGCAGGAGGGCGACTCCTGGCGCCACGAGAAGATCACGCTCGAGCCCCTCAACCCGGACTTCGAGGCGATCGTGCTCACCGGCGCCGACGAAGGCGAGCTGCGGGTGATCGCGGAACTGGTCGATGTGCTGGGGGACTGAGGTATGGTTCCGGAGGAGCTCGAGCCGCGCCTGGAGCTGGTCCGCGAGGAGTACGTCCTCGTTCAGGCCTGGAAGAAGACCGCGTCCTACATCCGCTATCACAATTGGTACTCCGACACGCTTGCCCTCGACCGCCTAGCCGTGAACCTGCCGGCGTTTATCGGTGAACTCCGTGAACGTCTGCAGTCTTTAGAGAGCTGGGAGAACGATCCCCTGCGCATCGTTCCGGCGCCCAAGAGCTGGCGCTGGAGAGTGCGGGAAGACGTGTGGGAGCCCGTCGAGAAAGGGGCGACCTCGGCACGGCTTCGACCGCTCGCCCACGTCAGCCTGGCCGACCAGGTGGTAGCGACGGCGCTGATGCTCTGTCTCGCCGACCGGGTCGAGACGCTGCAGGGGGATCCGCGGCGGCGGGTACGTGATCAGGAGTCGCGAAGGCAGGTGGTTTCCTACGGCAACCGCCTGTTCTGCGACGCCATCGGTGACGAACTGCGCCACCGGTGGGGATCCTCCAAGCTCTACCGCGCCTACTACCAGGACTACCGGACGTTTCTGTCCCGTCCGGAAGTCGCGGCGGAGTCGATTCCGGCAGCCGAGGGGAAGCGTGTCTACCTCGTCCATGCGGACCTTCGGCAGTTCTACGACCGCGTGCGCCCGGACCTGCTTGGCCAAACGATCGACCGGGTCCGCCGCGACGGCGATGATCCGGGGTTCTACTCTCTGGTGGCGTCGGTGCTCAATTGGGGCTGGCATCCGCGTGATGAAAGAGACGTCCGGATCTACGCAGAGCAGGCGGAGTTGGAGGATTTCACGCGGGTGGCACTGCCACAGGGACTCGTCGCCTCCGGCTTCTTCGCGAACGTCGCGCTCCTTTCGTTCGATGAGGCGCTACGCGCGGCGATCGGAACCGAGATCGTCTCCGGGATCCTGCTGGCGGATGCGTGCCGGTACGTCGACGACTTCCGGTTCTTGATCGCGATCGATCCGAACTGGGATGGCGCGTCGAATGACCTTGAGAAGACCGTCTCCAGATGGCTAAGTCAGGTACTGGAAGAGACTGCGACCGGCCTCGTGCTTTCCCCCGAGAAGACCCAGATTGCAGCGCTCGGAGGCGACGAACGACCGCTGGTGCGGCAGAGCGCGAAGATGAACCGCATCCAATCTGCGGTGTCCGGGGGATTCGACGCACTCGGTGGCGAGGAGATCCTCGATGCGATCCAGGGCCTGATGCGCGCGCAGGAAGCCCTAAGCGTGGGGGACGACAGTGGCTGGCGGCTTTCCCCGGTCCCGGATGTGCGGGACGAGACGGTCGCCAGATTCGGCGCTGCTCGATATCGCACTACGTTCCGTTCCATCAGGCCGCTGCTCCAAGACGACGACACGCCGGACGAGTCTGAGGTTGGAAGAGGCGATGCCCCGCCCGGCGGGCGACTGCGCGTGGCGCGTACCCGGCGCGAGCTGGACGAGGATGCGAGGGCGTTTGCGCTGGGTCTGATTAAACGGTGGATCGACGACCCATCGAACGTCCGCCTGCTCCGGATCGGCCTCGATCTCTGGCCGGATGTGGAGCTGTTGCGGGAAGTCCTCTCACTGCTCCGCCCTTTCACGGAAAAGGGGGGCCGTCGAAAGGCGCCGAGGCGAGTCGCTTGGTACTGCCTCGCTGAAGTCCTGCGCGCGGGAGCCACGGAGACGGGCCTCGTGGCGGACACCGAGTCGCTCCCATCGGGGATCGACCTTGAATCCTACCGGGAAGAGCTTCGCAAGGAGGCCGCTCGCCTGGTGGCCCTGCCCGGGCCGACGATTCCCTGGTACCTCCGACAGCAGGCGCTGTTGTTCCTCGCTGCCTGCGATCCCGCCGGGGCGCCCGTCGCGCGCACGGGAACGGGACCGGAGACCCGGCATTACCGGGAGGTGATCCGATTCCTGCGCGGTGAAGGTGACCGCCTCCGGAGTTCGGATTTCGCGACGCTCGCGGTTCTCGCCAGACGTGCGTTCGTGGATCGAATCCGGGCCGTTGAGTTGACGCGACCCGGCCTCAATCCGTCGCGGAAGCGGCAGCTCGCTCAGAGGGACCCGTCGTTTCTTCTCGAGCTCATCGACACCGAGACGGATGCTCTCCTCTTCGACGACCTTCCGGCGCGCATCCGCGAGGACCTCTGCAAGGCTTCGGAGAGTGCTGACGGCGACCACGACACGCTGGCCAAGGCGGTCCTGAACACGCACCCGAGCGGTTCTCTTCGCAACGAGCTCTCCCTTCTGCGCTTCGCGAGGGCTTTCCTCAAACAGTGGCGGCAGCAGGAGCCTCTGCCCGAGGTGATCACGCCAGGGCAGGTCAAGCTGAGCCTCGCCGAGGACCACGGCGTCGCTGACGTTGAAAACCTACGGATCCTGGGGAGTCGGGCCGACGCATCGGGTTCCCTGTACGGGCCACCTTCGTGGTGCGAAGCTGAGGAGCGGTGGCGCGTCCAACTCGGTTTCCTGTTGCGGTTCATTTTGTCGGGGCAGCCGGACTTCACGCGTCCCGTCCGCAGGACAGGCTGGAGAGAGACTGAGTCTTGCTATCGCCCTGCCGAGAGCCACTGGTACCAGCGGCTATACGGCCTTTACAGCGGGCAGCCGGCTTTCGGAGACGACTGGCTTCCGATCACGGACTGGGTAGAAGGATTCCTCCTGGCCCTCCTGCGCTGGCCGGGGTGCCGTGCTCCGGAGGGGTTCGGTTGGGTTGAAAAGGGCATCGAAGAGGCGATGACGCAGATTGGCCAGAGGATTGCCGATCTCGAGCAGGGGCGCGGCAGCGCTACCCGCGCGCTGATCCTGCCGCTGCTGGCCAAGCGACCGACTGCGACGAACGCGAAGAGGCCGTTGCGTGCCTGCGTGGTCCAGACGGTGATACCGGGGGCCGACGACTTCCAGCACACAGACTTGGCGCTCAACGAGTCCGCAATTCGGCGAAGACACCGCAATCACCTGTCGGCAGCGCTCGCGGCCGTGGAACGCATGTTGGCGCTGCGGGAGACGCACAAGGGGAGCATCGGGCGGCTCGATTGGCTGATTCTGCCCGAGCTTGCCGTCCATCCGAATGACGTTCGTACTCATCTGGTCCCTTTCGCACGGGCTCACAGGGCGCTGATCCTCACCGGACTGACCTATGAAGAGGTTCTAGCGGGGCAACCGCTGGTCAACTCAGCCCTGTGGGTCATTCCGGAGTGGTCGGACGCCTATGGGCTGCAGATCAGGACTCGCCGTCAGGGGAAGGCGCATCTCGCCCCGATTGAGCAGGCGTTCAACGAAGGTGGTGCACGCATCTTGCAGGGCTTTCGGCCGTGCCAGTGGTTGATCGGCTATCCGTGGTTTGACGCGGACGGTAGGCGGCCCGTCTGGCTGACGGCGGCCGTCTGCTATGACGCGACGGACCTCGGCCTTGTCGCGGATCTCAGAGACAAGTCGGATATCCTGGCGATCCCGGCGCTCAACAAGGACGTCAAGACGTTCGACCAGATGGCCCTGGCGCTGCACTACCACATGTTCCAGCTCGTGATCGTCGCCAACAACGGACAGTACGGCGGGAGCAACGCCTACTGGCCCCGGAAAGAAGATCACATCAGGCAGGTCTTCCACACCCACGGGCAGCCGCAGGCTTCGATCACGTTCCTCGAAATCGACGACATCGGCGCATTCCTGGAGCGCCACGACGTGTCGGGAACCAACGCCAAAGACTGGAAACCTCCTCCCGCAGGACTGAAAATGGCAGCGCCGGGAGGTTCGTAGTGACAAGCTTCGCCGCCAGCGCCCGCCACTTGCCGCTCCACCACGTCACCATCCGCGTCCCCTGGCACGACGGAGGCTGGACCGGAAGCGTCTGCGCCCGCCCGCTCGACAACACAAACTCGCTCATCCTGCCCCGCATCGGCGACGGCTGGCGCCGATTGGCGCGCAAGGACAAGGAACTGCTTTGCCCCACCGAGCGGCTACTCGATCCGATCGTCGCTGCCACCCGAACGTGAGAAGCGGTCACGCACCGGCCACGAGCACATCGCCCTGCGGGTAGGCCGGGTCTTGGGTAAGTACAAGATGGCCAAGTACCATTGCCGTCAAATGACAGGGAGGCTTTGAAACCCGTCCCTGCACGGCGGCCGATGGGTCATGGTCTGGCCAGCTCGAAGTCGATCTCGCCCTGGAACAGCTTCACCCGGGCGACCCGTACCGTGACCGGGTCGCCCATATGGAAGGCGCGGCCGTGGTTCTGCCCCTTGATGAGGTGGGTGGTCTCGTAATAGCGGTAGAAGTCGTCCTCCAGCGACTTGAGGTTGACCAATCCTTCCACGAACCAGCGGTCGAGCTCCACGAAGAAGCCGAAGGTCGTGAGGTTGGTGATGACGCCGGTGTGGACCTGGCCGATCTTGTCGGTCATGAACTGGGCCTTCTTGAGGTCCACCATCTCCCGCTCCGCGTCCATCGCCAAGCGCTCGCGCCGGGAGCTGTGGCCGGCGGCCTCCTGGAGGTAGGCGGCGAGCTCTTCCCGTGTCGTCGAATCGAGCTTGCGGCCGTTGGTGGCCTGATCCAGGAGGCGGTGGACCATCAGGTCGGGGTACCGCCGTATGGGCGAGGTGAAATGGAGGTAGGCCTCGGACGCAAGGCCGAAATGGCCGATGTTCTCGGGGTCGTAGGTGGCCTGTTTCATGGACCGCAGCAGCATTCGGTTCAGCACCCGCTCCTCGGGCTTTCCGCGGCAGGCTTCCAGCACTCGTTGAATCTCCCCTGAAGAGATCTTCTCCTCACTCCGATGCAGCCGGTATCCCAGTGTGGACAGGAACGGGCCGATGGCGTCGAGGGTGTCTTCGTCGGGTCCGTCGTGCACCCGGTAGACGCAGGGGAACTTCCGCTCTCGCAGGTAGCGGGCTACGGCCTCGTTGGCCGCGACCATGAACTCTTCGATCATCCGGTGGGCGATAGTCCGTTCCGCGCGCCGGATGTCCGTGGGCATGTTGTGTTCGTTGAGCAGGATTTCCGTTTCCGGCAGCTCGAAGTCGAGGCTGCCGCGGGCCCGCCGCCGGTCCTTGAGGATGTGCGTCAGCTCCTCCATCAGCCGCAGCGGCCCGATGAGTTCCGGGTATTTCGCGATGACGGACGCGTCCCCGTCCACGAGGATTCGTCCGACCTCGGTGTAGGTGAGCCGGGCGTTGCTGTGAATGACGGATCGGAACAGCTCCGTCCGCTCCACCTCTCCCTTGCGGTTCAGCTCCAGCAGCGCCGTCCGGGCCAGCCGGTCGGTGTCCGGCTTGAGGCTGCAAGTTCCGTTGGACAGCGCCGGCGGCAGCATGGGCAGGGCCCGGTCCGGAAAGTAGAGGCTGGTGCCGCGTTCGTAGGCCTCGCTGTCCAGCACGGAGCCCCGGGGCACGTAGTGGGCCACGTCGGCGATGGAGACGTACAGCCGGTAACCTTTGGCCGCGGTCCTCTCGATGCTTACGGCATCGTCGAAGTCGCGGGCCGTCTCGCCGTCTACGGTGAAGGTCGTCAGCGTGCGCAGGTCCCGGCGCCCATGAAGGCCGTCCGAATCGACGGCTGCACCGCGGCGCTCCGCCTCCTGCCGGGCCTCGTCCGAGAAGTCCTCGGGCCAGCCGTAGCGGAAGATCACCGCCTGGGCCTGGACCTCGGGGTCGTCCGGCGAGCCCAGCAGCCGTTGGAGCCGGGCTTCGGCAGGCGCGTAGCCGCTGCCGTAGCGGGTCATCTCCACCGCGGCCACCTGGCCGGTAGGCAGCGGCCCGGATGCCGTCAGCGGAATTGCGGGCGCGACGCGCGGGTCCATGGGAATCAGCAGGGTCCGGTCTCCATCGGCTTGGATCACGCCCACGAGGCGGCGCTGGCCCCGCTCCAGCACTTCCACCACGTGGCCCTGGCTATCGCCGTGGCGCTTGTTCTCCGGGCGTACCAGCACCCGGTCGCCGTGCATCACCCGCCGCATCTCCCTGCGGCTTAGGTAGATGTCCTCCATCCCTTTCTGGTCCGGAACGAGGAAACCGAAGCCGTCGGGATGTCCCTGCACGACCCCGGACACCACGCTGGCGGCCTTGGCAAGGGCGTAGTGGTTCTTGTGGAGACGAATGACCTTGCGCTCGTGGATCAGTTCCTTGAGCGCATCCAGCACCGGTTCCCTTGCCGGCTTGCCGAAGCCCTTTCGTATCTCTTTCAGGCTGAAACGGTGCCCCGGCCTGGACAGCATGACCGAGAGGATGCGGGGCTTGAGAGCAGCGGGTGTACTCATGAGGATAGCGTCTGCACCGATCAGGGCACTTCGCCGGCGTCCGGTCCGGGGATGGCGATCTCATCGAGAAGCCAGTCGTCTCCGAGGTCGGCGGGGCAGGGTATCTCTTCAATGTTCACTTCGTCGGCCAGCGCGGCCAGCACCTCACGAGCGAGTTGAAGGGAATCCTCCAGCACCAGCAGCGCGATGACCGCCTTCTCCGGGTCCACGGTGCGGATGATACCGAGCAGCTCGTAGGACTCTACGATGAACTTGATGTACGCGATGTCCGGCCGGCGTACCTGGAGGTAGATCTCGTGGACGTCCATAGGGTCGGCAGAATAGGATCGGCAAGGGGCGCGCGTGTCCTCCCTCATGGCGTTTGAGAGAGAACCAGAAAGCGGGCGCTCAACGAATCAGCTCGCGAAAGCCTCGTCCCAGTCTCTTCCACAGGTTGAATCCGTCACTATCGTCGGATCTCGGAGGCCTCTCCTGGGCGAGCTTGTCGTACATGTAGCGGGTGAGCTGCGCAACGTCAGGTTCGACGACGATATCGGGAATGTTCCCGGCAAGCCGGAACGGAAGGCTGATGCCGTCAGCATCGAAGAGATAGCGGACATTACGGTGCCGCCCGCTCAAGTCGCGAGAGAATGCAGATGACAACACGAGCGTCGCTCGCAGATCCACGCCGCCGTCATGACTTGCCCAGCCTCTTCCGACGATACTGTATTCGTCCGAGATCAGCAGCAGGTCATTGCTCCGGATACGGCCCTTTTTGAGGTTGAAGGTCCCCTCGATGCTCTCGAAGGATGCCCGGTCGCCCCGCACCAGGGGGAGGTACGCAGGTCCGGCGGAGTCGATCTTGTTGATGCCGTCCACCGCATCCATGGCTGTCAGCACGCCGCGTACGGGATTGAATTTGCCGAGGACCCCCTTGTCCAGGGTGACGCTGCCGCGTCCACCCAGGTTGCGAACCATTGCCGCCCAGTCCTTCCCGGTGCTCCGGAAGCGGCCTTTGAGGTTCATGCGCCCACTGATGGAGTCCGTGGCACCGTTGGGGAGCAGTGACAACAGACTCCGCAGGTCCAGTTGTTCCGCCGTGGGGTTCAACGCGAAATCGAAGCTCTGGCCGTTTCGGCTCAACGCGCCGTCACCTCGGATCTTGCCTCCCAGCGTTTCAACCCCCAACCTGTCGACCTTCAGGTTGCCGCCGGTCAGGTCGATTCGCCCCTGAAGATTGCGATAGCCGATACCCCTGAGCCGCCCGTTGCTCGAGGCGAGATGTCCCCGGACCGAAAGGACTCCCTTGGTGAGCCCGGCCGATCCTTCGCTTGTGACGTTGCTGAAGGAATCCGCCCGGTACGCCGCGTCTCCGGTTATGTCGGCCAGGTTCAGCAGTTCGGACTGAACACTGTAGTGCAGCGTGGGCCGGCTCAGGTTGACCAGGAGTCCCCGGACTCGGAGGTCCGACAGCCCCGACCGCAACTGGAGCCTTCGAATCTCGACATCGTTGCCGCGGAACTCCAGGTCGCCCTGGAGCCCCTGTATGTTCCGGTTTCCTCCCGGCGGGCCTATGAGGTTGACGTTGGCGAGCCGGATGCTGCCCATCAGCGTCGGGGGCTCATCCCGTGGCGCCGACTTCTGCCGTAGCGAGAGTCCGGCGCTGAGCGTGCCGTCCAGCCTGTAACCGGCGGCCGCCGGTACCAATGCCTCCCATCCCCCCAAGGGCATGTCGTCGGTCTTGATGCGCAACCGCACCACCTGTTCCGGGTGCTGGTCGACGGAGCCCGAGAACACCACCTTGCCGTTGTGGAGTTGCGCCTCGGACTCGTAGATGACCACCCGGTTGCCGCGTACTCTTACGTTCATGGCCAGACGGGCCGCTACCCCCGGCGCCTTGTCGAGCCATCTGCCGTACTGGATGGTGTTGGCATCGGCGGTCACGGAGGTGTGAATCTTGAGGTCGTCAAACCTGCCTTCGACGAGGTTGGACAGACTCAGTGGTTGGTGGATGGCCAGCCCCGCCGGCATCACGCGGTCCACCCAGGGGATCTGTCGCAGTTGGCCCAACTTCACCGGTCCCAGTTGCCACTCGGCCTTGACGCGGCCCTCGTTCCATGACGCGGCGCGCGAGAAGTCCAGTTCGCCGGCCAACCGGGCGTTTTGGGCGGCCGCGCCGAACAAGGCTCCGGTGACGCTCATCTGCGACACACGGGGGCGGTTGAGTTTTCCCGACACGCGTGCGCTCACTTCGAGAGGCGCGGACGGGCGAAGATAGGAGGGGACGTGGTTCTCCAGAAGCTTCCAGCCGCGCGCCACCAGGACCTGGGGCACAGACGCTACCCGCAACTCCAGGTCTACCGCATTGCTGGCCCACTGCGGCAGCGGCTGTGACGTCCCGACGGTGCCGGTGAACGAGAACGGTTGCCCTCCGTCAGGGGCCAGGGTGCCGGCGATGTCGACGTGGATCCTTGGCTCCCGCGACCATTGGAGCGCTACGGCGAGATCATGCAGGCGGAGTTCCTCGGGCTTCTCCGAGGAACGGTCGATGAAATAAAGCTTTCCGCCGTTGGCGTGAACGGCCATTGCGGCTCGATGGGCCGATCGCAAGCTCGCGTCAAGCGCATGCGACGGCGTGAAAATATTGATATCGCCGTACTCGTTACGGATAACCTGTATCTCGGGTCGGTGAAGGACAATGTTGGAAACCGTCGCCCTGCCTGCAAGCAACGACAGCCACCCCAGTGAAATCGTGAGTTGGTCCGCATGGACCAGCGGGGTTGCCGCGAACCGCGGATCGTCGGCAACCCGCAGGTCTGTCACCGTGATACCGAGGCTTCCGGGGCTTCCGAGGAAATTCAGGTGAATGGAATCGAAAGCTACGGCACGCCCGATGGCGCTTTCCATCGTCTGGCGAATGGCCTCCTTGCGGTTGTCCAGCAGCGCCTCCAGCCCCACCACTGCCACCACCGCCAGCACCGCCGCGAGGGACAGAACAACCAGGAGTCTGGACGCTTTGCTTCTCATGTTACGGGGTATTCCCTGTTCCGAGCTACCTCCTCAGCAACAACCGGTTCCACTCCAGGAAAAAGCAGCTAACGGAACACAATATATAGCACCTGATGCCGTCCGCCAATGCATATGTGGTGCCCTGCGAAGGACGGCGATTAGTCCGCTCTCTCGACAATGGTGGCGATGCCCTGTCCCACGCCGATGCACATGGCGGCCATGCCGTAACGGCTGCCGCGACGTCTCATTTCGTGGATCAACGTTGTCATGATTCTCGCGCCGCTACAACCCAAGGGGTGCCCCAGGGCGATGGCGCCGCCGTTCACGTTGACCTTGTCCGGGTCCAGGTCGAGTTCCTTGATGCAGGCGAGCGACTGGGACGCGAAGGCCTCATTGAGCTCCACCAGATCCAGTTGGTCAGCGGTGAGCCCGGCCCGCTTGAGCGCCTTGCGGCTGGCCGGAATCGGTCCAGTGCCCATGAAGGCGGGATCCACGCCGGCCACCGCCGAAGCGACGATCCGTACCAGGGGTTTCAGCTTCAAGGCCGCCGCCTTCTCGCGGGAAGCGACAATCAGCGCGGCGGCGCCGTCGGACAGCGGCGACGAGTTGCCTGCGGTTACCGTGCCGTTCTTGGCGAAAGCGGGTCTCAAGGCGGCAAGCTGTTCCAGGGTGGTGTCCGGTCTCGGGTTTTCATCGCGGCTGTGGATCACCGGTTCGCCGCGCCGTTGGGGCGCGCCCACGGGAATGATCTCGTCGTCCAGTCGCCCCGCTTCCTGGGCCGACACGGCGTTGCGATGACTCCTGAGGCTGAAGGCGTCCTGTTGCTGCCGGCTGACGGAGTACTTCTCGGCCACGTTTTCCGCGGTCTCTCCCAGGCTTATGAGCGGATACAGCTCACCCATGCGGGGGTTCGGAAAACGCCACCCGAGCACGCTGTCGTAGACCGTGACGTCGCCGCGGGCAAACGGGACACTCCCCTTGGGCATCACCAGCGGTGCGCGGGTCATCATCTCCACGCCGCCGGCCACGAACAGGTCCCCCTCGTCGGCCCCCACCGCCCTTCCGGCCTGGTTGACGGCCTCCAGTCCGGAACCGCACAGGCGGTTGACCGTGGCCCCGGGCACCGAGTCCGGAATGCCGGCGAGCAGGGATGCGTTGCGGCCCACGTTGCGGCAATCTTCCCCGGCCTGATTGGTGCAACCGAGTATGACGTCTTCGATGGTCGCCTTGTCGATACCGTTCCGGGCGATGAGCTTGGCGATGACGTGCGCCGCCAGATCATCCGGCCGGATGTCCTTGAGGATTCCTCCGTAGCGGCCCATGGGGGTTCGCGCGGCGTCGATGATGACGGCTTCGGGCATGATGTGCCTTTCCTGCGCCACAATGGCGCTAAGCAGACTAACTATTCCAATTATTCTACGCCGACGGTCAAGCGGTGTCGCCGCCCTTTTCCCCGTGGTTGTAGAACCCCCGCCCCGCGGTCTCACCCAGCCGGCCGGATGCCACCAGCTTCTTCAACAGCGGCGCCGGCCGATAGCGGTCGTCTCCGGTCTCTTCCTGGAGTCCTTCGATGACCGCGAGGACCTCGTCCAGGCCGATCTCGTCGGCCCAGCGAAGCGGTCCCTGGGGATAGTTGGTGCCAAGTCTCAGCGCGATGTCGATCTCCTCGGCGGTGGCGATGCCCTCGTCCAGGCTGCGCGCGGCTTCGTTGATGATGAGGCTCAGGATACGCGGAAACACGAGGCCGGGAGCATCCTTGACCTCGGCGCTTTCCTTGCCCAGGCCGCGTACCAGGGATTCCGCCGCCCCGAAGGCTTCGTCACCGGTATCGAGCCCGCGTGCCAACTCGATGACGTTGCGCCGCGCCAGCGGGTGGAACGTGGCGAAACCGACGATCCGCTCCGGCCGGCGGCTCCAGCAGGCGATGGCGGTGGCGGACCAACGGACACACGAGCTCAGCACCAACGCGGCGCCGGGCACCGAGGCGTCGAGCTCTTCCAGCAGTTGCTGCTTGCCTTCACGCCCGTGGGCCAGGGTCTCCACCACCACCTCGGTGGCCGGGTCCACCTCGGCGGCGCGGGCGTATCGAGCCGCGGTCAAGCCGTTCTCCCGCGCTGACCGATGCCAGTCCTCCGCCAGACGGTTGCTCCCGAGGATCGCCACGCTACTTGTCATAGTCGTAGAAACCTTTCCCGGTCTTTCGTCCCAGGTGTCCGGCCAGGTACAGCTTCTGTTGCAGCGGACTCGGCCGGAAGCGCGGGTCTTCGAAAAACGCCCGGTAGAGGGTCTCGGTGGCGGTGAAGTTGATGTCGATGCCGATGAGGTCCTGAAGCTCGAAGGGGCCCATGCGGAAGCCGCCGCATTCCCGCATCACGCGGTCCACGGTCTGCACGTCCACCCCGCCTTCGCTCAGGATCCGCAGGCCCTCGTTGTAGAATGGCCGGGCGATGCGGTTGACGATGAAGCCCGGCGTGTCCTTGGCGCGGACCGGCGTCTTGCCGAACTTTCTGGTGATGTCCACGGCCTTGGCAACCGTGGCCGCGCTGGTCAACTCGCCCTGCACCACCTCCACCAGCCCCATGAGCGGCGCGGGATTGAAGAAATGCATGCCCAGAACGCGGGAAGCGTCCTTCACCGCACCGCCGATGGCCGTCACCGACAGTGACGAGGTGTTGGTCGCCAGCAGCGTTTCCGCGGCACACGCCGTGTCCAGCTTCTGGAACAGTTCCCGCTTGACCTGGAGATTCTCGGTGGCCGCCTCGACGACCAGGGTGGCGTCGGCAAGGTCCTCCATGGCCAGGGAGCCCTTGAGGCGCGAGAGGATACGCTTCTCCTCGGCTTCGTCGATGTTCCCCTTCTCCCGGCTGCGTCCGATGAACCCGTGAATCCTCCCCAGCCCGCGGTCGAGGAATTCCTGGGAGACATCGTACACCACCGCGTCGAACCCGCCCTGGACGGCCACCTGGGCGATGCCGGCGCCCATGGTGCCGGCGCCGATCACCCCGATCTTGTTTTCGTTGACCATGGTTGATTTCCCGGGGAGCCCATGGGTCCTAGTGTGGTGTCTCACAAATACGCTTACGAATCTGCGGGTCCTTTTGGCCGTCGGCTGCGTTGCTCTTCCTCGCGTGGTGCACGCCACTGAGGGGCGACCGCCGGTCGCCCCTACAAGTCATCGCGCCTTGCCGACGACCAAAATGCCCTCGCATCTTCATAACCGTATTTGTGAGACACCACACTAGCGGAACCCTACTCCCCCTTGAACACGGGCGTCCGCTTCTCCATGAACGCCCGGACGCCCTCGTCGTAGTCGGAGGTCCGGCCGGCAATCTCCTGGGTGGATGCTTCGTACTCGAGCTGCGCTTCGAGTTCGCCGTACATGGACCGGTTGAGCGTTCTCTTGATCAGGCCGGCGCTGCGAGGACCCTGGGCCAGCTTCTCCGCCATGGCCCGGGCTTCCGTCGCCAGCTCGGCTCCCGGCACCACCTTGGTCACCAGTCCGTACCGAAGCGCGTCCTGTGCGCCCAGGGGCTCTCCCAGCAGGAAGAGCTCGGTGGCCTTGCTGAGGCCGATGAGCCGCGGCATGAAATAACTGCCGCCACAGTCGGGGCCAAGGCCCACGCGCACGAACGCTTCGATGAAGCGTGCGTTCTCCGAGGCGATGCGCAGGTCGCAGGCCAGGGTCAGGTTGCAGCCGGCGCCGGCGGCCACCCCGTTGACGGCGCACAGAACGATCTTCTCGGTCCGGCGGATGGCAAGGATGATGGGATTGTAACGGGACCTCAGGGATTCGCCCAGAGACCCCTTCTGGTCCGGGGAACGCTCCTTGAGATCCTGGCCGGCGCAGAACGCGCGGTCGCCGGCGCCGGTGAGGACGAAGCAGCGTACCGCCTTGTCCCGGTTGCCGTCCTTGAGGGCGTCCAGGAGCTCCCGGTTCATCTGCGGCGTGAACGCGTTGAGCGCTTGAGGCCGGTTCAGGGTGATGGTGGCGACGCCGTCCCGCTTTTCGTAGAGAATGGTTTCGTAGCTCATTTTCCCTTGAACTCGGGCTTGCGTTTGTCGACGAAAGCCTGCATACCCTCTCGTCGGTCCTCCGACGCGAACAGCGTGTTGAAGGACTTGCGTTCGAAGGCCAGGCCCTCGTCCAGGGGGGTGTTCGCGGCCTTGAGAATGGCTTCCTTGGCGAAACGGACGGCGATGGGCGGTTTGCCGGCGATGGTTTGCGCCATGGCCTTGGCCTCGTCCAGCAGCACTTCCGCCGGCACGACCTTGTTCACCAGACCGCACCGCTCCGCTTCCGCGGCGTTCATGAACCGGCCGGTGAGCACCATCTCCATGGCCTTGTGCTTCCCCACCAGCCGGGTCAGCCGCTGGGTCCCCCCGGAGCCCGGTATGGTGCCCAGGTTGAGCTCGGGCTGGCCGAAGACGGCCGACTCCGAAGCGATGATGATGTCGCAGCTCATCGCCAGCTCGCACCCGCCCCCCAGGGCAAATCCGCTCACCGCCGCGATCATCGGTTTGGACAGATGGTTGATGCGGTCCCTGAAGGCCAGCCGCTCGTGCGCCTTGCCGGCGAACGGGGTGGCCTCCACCATCTCATTGATGTCGGCGCCCGCGGCGAATACGCGTTCGCTCCCGGTGATGATGAAAACCCGGATGGAGTCGTCCCCGTCGAGCTCTTCGAGGGCCAGGCACAAGTCCTTGCACAGCCCGTATGACAGGGCGTTGAGCTGTTTCGGGCGGTTGAGCGTGGCGACGGCTACGGCTCCGTCCGTGTCGACGATGATGTTGTCAAAGTTCATACAATCGGGGGGTTAGCGGGCTGTATCGCAAAAAATGACCAGCAATCTGCCAGTCATTTCTACGATACAGGCCACTGTATACCATGAGTTATGGTGATTCAATGCAGGGGTTTCGTTGACTTCGAAAAACCGATCTGACAAGATCCGTCGTGATGCCGAACGATTCGGGGTCGCCCACCACCCACCACGACGAGAAGTTGCAGCAGATCCTCGAGCATTCCGCCAGGATATTCGCGGAGAAGGGTTTCGACGGAACTTCCATCCGCGAGATCAGCCGCGCCACGGGCATGAGCCTCGCAGGCCTCTACTACTATTTTCGCACCAAGGAAGAGCTTCTCTGTCTGATACAGGAACGCTGCCTCGTGACTTTGCTCGAGAACGGGCGGAAGATCCAGGAATCCGGGAAGACCCCGCGGGAGAAGATCGCGCTGTTCGTTCACAACCATCTCGGCTTCTTTCTTCACAACATGAACGAGATGAAGGTCATGTCCCGGGAGGACACCGCGCTGACAGCCGACTACGAGAAGAGGATCCTCGACCTCAAGCGGCGTTACCTGAAAGCCTTGGTGGATCTGGTGGAGGAGCTGCAGCGGCACGAGCAGGCCCGGAAACTGAACGTGCGGGTGGCGGCGTTGTCGCTGTTCGGCATGATGAACTGGATCTACACCTGGTACAATCCCAAGCGGGACCCGTCGCTCCGCGCCCTCATCGAGCAGATGTTGCGCATCTTCTTCTTCGGCGTCCTGAACGATAACGGGGCCAGCCAAAGTGCCGAGGACCATCTCTTCAGGTCTTTCCAGCCGGATGACAAGAGCTTCGTGCTGTGGCCGGAGTCTTGAGCCGGACGAGCAGGTCGGGCGGCGTCCCGGAAATCAGAAGACGGTACTGCCGGGTTCCGCTGTTCTGCGTCGCGCGAATCGGATGGTTGATCGGGGTCACGTATCACGTCCGCCCACCGTCAACAGATTTCCGGGACGCCGCCCAACCTGCTCTCGGCGCGCCTGCAACTCGGCCGAGAGCCGGCCAACCCGCTAGCCCGCATACCGCCATGGGCCGAATACTTGGTGTCATCCTATCCACGGCTCTCGCCATCCTGGCTCTTCACGGCGGCCCAAGCGAAGCCCAGGAATGTTCCCACGGCAAAATCACCGGGCGTTGCCGCGACATCGGGCTCATCAGATCCGTCAAGCAGAACGGATACAACCTGTCGTCCGACCGTTTGGTGCTTTGGGTGGAGCAGGGCTATCTCCCGAGGGAACGGGCTCGGGCGCTGCTCCGGCGTATCGACAAAGGGATCGAAGACATCGAAGCGTTTCTGGGTGTGGAGTTTGACAGTGAGATCTATGGGCAGAATCGGATCGAGTATTTCGTGCACGGCCGGCGCACGCGATCCCATACCCTCACCGGCTCCAGCCCTCGGAAATACCTGCACCCCGTGGTGCTGCTCTCCCAAGCGAAATCGGGCCGCACCCCCTACCTCGCCGAGACAGTGAAGATCATCGCGTGGGATTGGGGTTCACGCTGGTTGTATAATGGCCTGTCTCTTCATCTCAACGACGCGCTGTCCGGTTACCCGGCATTCCCCAACTTCGGCGATCCCCTCGACGACATGGCGGCGGCCGCCCTTGGCGGACATTCGGCGGCGACGGGGCAGGCCCTGAACCTGGTGGGTCGGAACGGCGTTCCCAAGCTCGACAATCGGCAGGTCCGACGGCCGTTCTACGTGCTCTCCGGCTCCTTCGTCGGGCATCTCCTGCGCGCGGCAGGCATCTCGAAGATCATGCAGGTCTATCCGATCAAGGACACCGAAGCCGCGATCCTGGCGGTGACCGGAAAGTCGGTCGAGGCGTGGAAAGAGGAGTGGATGGGGACACTGGGCCGTTGACTTGCTGGTCGCGTCCTCGAAAAACGGCTCCTAGTGTCGTGTCCCGCAAATTCCTGCGATAAGTTGCGCAGGATTTTTGTTGTCGGCAAGGCGCGATGACTTGTAGGGGCGGGTTTCAAACCTTGTAGGGGCGGGTTTCAAACCCGCCCGTCTGGCGTGCACCACGCGAGGAGAACCCCGGGTCAAGCCCGGGGTGACGTACGCAGCCGACGGCAAAAAAGACCAGCAAATTATTGCAGGAATTTGCGGGACACGACACTAGGTGCTTGTATCGACCGGCTGCGCGGTGCGGGCACGGGCGGGTTTGAAACCCGCCCCTACACCGTCATCGTCCTGCGGCGCAGGCTCCTAGGCGGCCGCGCTGGGACGCAGGCTGACCCGCTGGTACCAGTCCGTCGCGTGGCGGCACTCGGGCGGCAGGCTCATCTTGATCCAGCCGGCGAAGTCCACCGCCACCTGGGCGGTGATGTCGGCGATGGTGTAACGCACGCCCGCGACAAAGGGATGGTGCGCGAGTTGCTCGTCGAGGACGGCGAAGAACCGCTCCACCCGCTTGCGCCCGCGCTGCGCCAGCTCCGGGATCTGGTCGGCTCCGTCCGGCCCGGTCAGCGCCCGCCCCGCGAGCCCCCTGGCCTGGTTGCGAAAGGCTTCGGTAACGGCGAGAAAGCCGTCGATCTCGAAGCGGTGCTCCCACATGGCCACCACGGCCCGGTCCCGCGCATCCACGCCCATCAGGGGCGGCTCGGGATGAGCCTCCTCCAGATACCTGCATACGGCCACCGCCTCGCTGATGGCGGTGCCGTCATCGAGCGCCAGCACCGGTACCGTGCACCACGGGTTGAGCGCGCGGAACGTTTCGGTGAGATGCTCGCCCTTGCGCAGGTCGACCTGCACCGTGGGGATGTCCAGGCCCTTCTCGGCGATGAAGATGCGGACCCGGCGCGGGCTGGGGGCCGTGTGGCAGTCGTAGAATTTCATCCGGTGCTCCGTATCGGGATGCCGTACTGGTTGAGGGTGGTCTCCAGCGTCGGACGGCCCATCCGCAGCCGTCCGTCGTTCAGCAAGTACGAGAACAGGTAGCCGGCCCCGAGCATCAGGATCCCGATCAGGAAGCAGTACATGACCGCCCGGTCCGGGTACGAGTCCTTCAGGTATCCGACGTAGAGTGGGCCGCAGATGCCTGCCGCGGCCCACGCGGTGAGCACCAAACCATACATCTTCGCCATCTTCTCCGTGCCGAACACATCCAGGATGTAGGGGGGCATGGTGGCGAATCCGCCCCCAAAACAGAGCAGCACGTAGCACACCAGCACGGAGAAGATCCACGGGTTTTCCTCGGTCATGAGAACCCCGAACACGACCATCTGGCTGGCCAGCAGTATCCTGAAGACCTTCACCCGGCCGATGCGGTCGGACAGCAGGCCCCAGAAGAGCCGCCCCACGCCGTTGCACACCGAACTGGCGGCGATCAGCGTGGCTCCGTACTCCGCCAGCACCGCGGGCTCGACGGTGGGGTCCGCCAGCCCCCAGACCTCCTGGAGCAACTCCGACTGAAAGCTGATGACGGAGATGCCCGCGGCGATGTTGAAGAAGAACACGGTCCACATGATGATGAACTGGCCGGACGTCAGGTAGGGCAGGGTGGATTCCGGTTCCGCGGCGTCCCCGGGCGTCCGGCCGCGACCGGGAGCCTTCACCGGCGCCGGGTCGCTCAACGCCAGGCTGCAAGGAAGCAGAATGCAGGCGAATATGATCCCGAGCCACAGGAAGACCAGGGAAAGATCGCCCTCGGTGCGCACCACGAGGAAGGGTGCAAGACCTTTGCTCAGAAGCAGCGCGCCGACACCGAAGCCCATGACGACGATGCCGGTTGCCAAGCCCTTGTGGTCCGGAAACCACTTCGCCACCGTGGCCACCGGGGTCACGTAGCCGAGTCCGATGCCCGCGCCGCCGATGACGCCGTAACCCACGTAGAAGAGCGGCAGGAGGTCCAGCCACAGCGCCGCGCTTGCGATGACGTAGCCGCCCGAGAACATCAGGCTGCCGGCGAGGGCGAGCCGTCTGGGACCCAGACGCCCCAGCGCCGAGCCCGCCCAGGCGGCGGAGGTGCCGAGACTGAAGATCGCGATGCTGAAGGCCCAGGCCGTCTCGGTGTGGGTCCAGCCGGACTGGTGGACCAGCATGGTCTGGAAGAAGCTCCAGGCGTAGACGGTCCCGAAGCAGATCTGCAGCATGGTGCAGAAGAACGCGATGCTGATCCTTCGAATGCCCACCCTGGCAACCTCGTTCGCGGAGACTCTCAGGAAACTATCCGGCGCCCTCGGACGCCGGGGGCGGCTCCTCGGACTCGGCCTTGCGTTTCGAGACATGCAGAAGCAGCCGCGCCAACTCCCCGGCCTCGTCGTCCCGCGCCAGGATCCGTTCGTCGTGCACTCCGTCCCGGTCTTCCTCCTTGGCCAGCTTCACGGCGAAAGCCAGGACCTCCCCCAACGGCTTGGCGGCCAGGTTGACGAACCAGATGGAGGCCAGGACCCCGATCACCAGCAGGATGGAGATGAGGTACACCTGTTGACCGATGGCCCGCTGGATCTTCAGGGCGATGACATTGAGATCCATGCCCACGTGCACGGTGCCGGCGAAGCCCGCGAGAATCGGGCTGCCGACTTCCACGAACTCCCCCATTCCCGCCAGCGTCCGCTTGACCGCGGCGGTCTCGAACGGATCGCTCTTGCGGATGACTTCGGGAATGCCGGGAACAAAGGTATGGGCGAGGAACTCGCCGTTGTCGCTGGTGATGTAGACGTACCGGATACCCTGGATCTCCACGAACTGGTCGATGAGCGACTGAAGCGTGGCCAGGTTCCGGTTCAGCAGGATGTCCACGCTGGCATCGGCGATGGTCTTGGCGATGTTCCGGCTGTTGCCCTCGTACTCCGCCGACAAATGAGTCTGGACCGTATAGATGGTCAGCGCCGAGGTGGAGAGCACGACCAAGCCGAAGAGCCCGAAGATGCCGAACTGGGTCTTCTGAAACAGTTTCCTGATCTTCATAATCACCCGAACTTGGCGTTCCAGTCGTCCAGGGTGACGAACCGGCCGTCCTCGACGACTGTGTAGTAGACCTTCTGCAGCCCCTGCCTGCGATCCGGCCCGAAGGACACCGCTTCGCCGATCCCCAGGTCGAAGTCGCGCACCGAGAAGACCGCCTGCTCCAGTCCGGCCCGGTCCGGCTTGCCCTCCAGGCGCCGGAGAATCTCCACCAACAACTTGGCGTCGAGAAACCCTTCCAGGCTGACGAAGCTCTGGGGAAACGGCGTGTACGGCTCCTTCACCAGCTCTCCGGGCACCTGGGGGTCGTAACGCGCCATCAGCTCGCGATATTCCTTTACCGCCGGGATCGAGGTGTCCTCGTAGCTGGGGACCACCTGCGAGTTCACCAGGAACCGGGCGTAGGTGTCGGGGTCGTCCTGCCCTTCGGACAGCAGCTTTAGCAGGTTCTCGCTTCCGACGAAGGAGAGGTTGGCGATGGGGACGCGCAGGCCCAGGTCCACGGCGTCACGGGCAAAGGCGGCGCAGGCGGCGTAGGCGCCGACACAGATCACGGCATCGGGAGAGGCCTGCTTCAGGATCTCCACCTGCGCCCGCATGCTGCCGGTGAACCGCGACCCTCGGCGGTACGTGGCCTCGCCAGCAATCTGGCCCCCGTGCCTTTTCAGGGCCGCCCGCACCCCGGCCCACCCGCTCCGGCCATAGGCGTCGGCCTGGTAGAACATGGCGATGCGCTCCCGCCCAATGCGGACGAAGTTGTCCACCAGCCCGGCGGTCTCCTGCCGGTAGGACGCCCGCAGGTTGAAGGCGAAGTCGCCGTAAGGGGGCTCCCGCTGCGGCTGGGCGCCGGTGAAGGGGAAGAAGAGATAGACCTGCTGGTCCTGAAACTTCTTCAACATGGGCAGCACGCGGGTGACGGTGGGGGTGCCCACGTACCCGAAGAGCAGGAAGACCTGGTCCTCCAGCATCAGCTTCACGGTGTTCTGGACGCAGGGATCCGGCTGATACCCGTCGTCGTAGAGCTTCAGGGCGATCTTGCGGCCGTTGACGCCGCCGTTGTCGTTGATGTGGTTGAAGTAGGACTTGGCGCCGCGATAGAGCTCGGTGCCCAGGCCCCGGGAAGGGCCGGAGAACGCGGCGGACACCCCCAGGACGATTTCGTCGTTGCTTCCGATGCCGCGGATGGCGGCTTCGGGGGCCTCGCTCAGGGAGTGGAGCCACGGCGGCGCCAGCAACGCAACCAGCCCGCCGCGGAGCACCGTTCTACGTGTCAGACACGTGCCCTCACGCTGCTGCGCCTGGCCGTCGCTTCCGGTACGACTCTGCGTGCTCACGAGCGCCCCCGCTTCCTGAAGTCCGATGTGCCGGGATCCGCGGTCCGTGGGAACCAACTTCCGCAGATTAACTCGCATCCGCTCGTGATTCAATGGCACGCCGTGCGGTCGCCGGTTCCGGCCCCGATCCGGGGTGCGTCTCCGAAGCCCCTCGCGGCCCCGCGAGTTCTCACGTTCCGGCCTGGAAGGACCGCAGCAGCTCCAGGGTCTCCCGGTCTTCCTTCAGGTCCTTGCTCTTGGGGGTTTCGAGGCACATGGGCAGGCCGAAGAAGCGCTTGTCGTTCATCAGCATGCGGAACGGCTCCAGGTTGATGTGCCCTTTGCCGATGATCTCGTGGCGGTCCACCCGGCAGTCGAGCTCCTTCTTCGAATCGTTCAGGTGGAAGGCGGCCAGGAGCTTGACACCGATGGCCTCGTCGAACTCCGTAAAGGTCCGCTCGTAGCCTTCCCGGGTACGGATGTCGTATCCCGCGGCGAACGCGTGCTGGGTGTCGAAGCACACCCGGAGGCGGTCGCTCTGCTTGACGCTGTCCATGATGTTGCCGATGTGCTCGAACCGGTATCCCAGGTTGGAGCCCTGGCCCGCCGTGATTTCCAGCGTGATGCGGACCTTGAAGCCCGCGCAACGGCCATGGATCGCGTCCAGGGAACGGGCGATGGTGCGGAGCCCGGCCTGTTCGCCCGCCCCGGTGTGGGCGCCCGGATGGGCGATGAGGCAGGGGATTTCCAGGGCCTCGCACCGCTCCATCTCGTCCACGAAGGCGTCGATGGACTTCTGCCGCAACTCCCGGTCGGGGGCGCCGAGGTTCAGCAGGTAGGAGTCGTGGGCCACCACCGTATGGACCCCGCTGGCCTTCTGGGTGTCCTTGAAGGTCCGGACGTCGTCCTCGCTCAACGGCTTGGACGCCCACTGCCGCGAGGACTTGGTGAAGATCTGGATGGCTTCGCAGCCCACGCTGTCGCCGGCATGCAGCGCATTGTGGACCCCGCCCGCGATGGACATGTGGGCTCCGAGCAACGGACGGTCTTTGGGCTTCTTCTTTCGTGAGAGCGCCATGAATATCGTTGTATCACAGGCCCGCCGGGAAAGCGGGATTCGTGCGAGATTTTCCGACCATCTGAGCCTGACTCCGCTGGCATTCTATATCAAAAACGGTATAGTCGGAGGATGGTCTGGCGCGTGGAAATCCTGAACCAATGACTAAATTTGATGAACTGCGGAATAAGTGGAACAAGGACCCCGAGTTCCGGACGGAGTTCGAGGCCCTCAGATCCGAGTTTGAGTTGGCACGGAAGCTCATTGAAGCACGCGTTAGAGCGGGAATGAGCCAGAGCGAGGTTGCTATCCGGATGGGGACGAGCCAGCCTACCGTCGCCCGCCTGGAAAGCGGCCACAAGCCGTCGCTGAAGACATTGGAACGCTATGCGGACGCCGTCGGCATGAAGGTGGAGATCAACCTCGTCGCAGGCTGAAAACAGCGCGGATTCGGGGCTGGAAGGGTCCAAGCGACAGTTTCGGACAAACCTCGCCGGGCGCCTGATTTCTTCCCCTTGTTGCCGCATGCGCCGGATTGCAGTATTTCAAGACGACGCCGAACAAGGAGGGTTACGATGTCAAACTGGCTGCTCAAGACCGAACCCAACGTATATTCCTTTGCCGACCTGCAGCGGGACAAGAAGACGATGTGGGACGGCATCAAGAACAATCTCGCCCTCAAGCACCTCAAGACCGTGAAGAAGGGCGACCGCTGCATCATCTACCACACCGGCGGACTGAGAATCTGCGTCGGCCTGGGCAGAGCCACCACCGGCGCCTATGCCGATCCCGAGAAGGACGATCCCAGGCTGCTGGTGTTTGATATCAAGGTGGGCAAGGCGTTGCCCCGCGAGGTGTCGCTGGCCGAAATGAAGCTCAACCCCAAGCTGGAAGGCTTCGACCTGCTCCGTCTGGGCCGGCTTTCCTTCGTCCCGGTGAGCGACGCCCACTACGACGTCATCATGGAGATGGCCAAGGGCTGAAGGTCCGTCGGCGCCGCTTCCATGAAGCTCCGGACGGCGAAAAGGAGACAGGGTCCATGAAGAAGGCAGACTTCCGACAGTTCTACCGTGACGCACACGCCGTCGAGTGCCTCAGCGAGCGGGAAAAGATATTTCTCGGACTGGCGGTGGCCATGACGCGAAACTGCGACCCCTGAGTGGACCGTCGCCTTGCGGACGCAAGGAAATCAGGAATCGGTGAGGAGGATCTCGACGCCGCGGTGGACGTCATCGCAGCCGTCGACGCCGGCATCTTGCAGTCTCTCAACCAGCGCATCAAGCAACGGCAAAAGGAACGGGAATGACCCGCTGCCGCGGTCGCGGCGTTCTTGAAACCCATTCGCCGAGGTGTTACACATCAGGGTCTACTCCAGGATGGTCGCATAGCTCAGCTGGTTAGAGCGCTTGCCTCACATGCAAGAGGTCGCAGGTTCGAGTCCTGCTGCGACCACCATCCATCGGTAAGGGGACGCGGGCACTTGACAGATCTGCGGTACTTATTGAATCGATTGGAAACGGGCTGTCCAGCATGACGGATTCTTACACGTACCGCACCCAGTGGTCCCCGGAAGATGCCGCGCACGTGGGCTTCTGCGTCGAGTTTCCATCACTGAGTTGGCTTGCGGGCACTCCGCACCAGGCGCTTTCCGGTATCCGAGGGTTGGTCGAAGACATCCTCACTGACATGCGAGCTAACGGAGAAGTACCTCCACGGTCTCTTGAGAACGCTTGACAATCGACCCTGAAAACTGCATAAAAAAACTGTCTCACCTGCCAAGAGTAGGAGGAGCATTCGAAGCCGTCCCGGTTCGCTTGGGCGGCTTCAGCTATTTTAACGTCCCGCCTTACCCCAAGCGACGAAAGTTGTCGCGTTCCCGTCGCAGTTGCTGAATTCGCTGACGCTGGCCGGTGCAATAGGCGGTCTTGAGCAGCCAGTGGTCCTGCCGCTGGGCGAGCACCACCAAGTATTCCTCACGATACCAGAGCAAGGTGTTGGTCACGTTTCTTCGGCTGTTCTGCCATTCGTCGATTTCGGGGTGGTTTCCAGCGTTCTGAATCACCCACCGTATCCAGCGGAGACGTTCACAGCGGCGTAGATCAGGAGTACGGTCGTCTTCCACGCGTCCCTCCTGAACCAAATGCCAGAAGGATGCCCAACGCCCAGCTGTCTCTGGACTACGGCGACAAACTACTCTTTTGCCACGCAGCTGAAGGCCGGCCCGTGCAATCTCATCCACGAAAATACGGTACAGCTCGTGTTCGTACGCTTCCCAGTCACCACTAAAGGTGTCGAACGGTAGAAGAGCGGGTGGCCTCATCTGACTAGATCCCGCGCGCGCCAAACCAGGATGTTGAACTTGACGGAGGCCAAGGGCGAGGTGCGGGTGAGCGCTTGCTCTCCAAGTTTCTCGCGGAGCCGTCTGATGACAGCGACCTTTGCCTGATTGTCAGCAAGTCCTCGATTGGCGTACGTCAATGCGCCAATGAGGAGGTCGGAGATTTGCAATATCTCACTCTCGTGGGATCGTATCTGTTGCACGCGCTCAACGCGTTCGCGGTCAAAGTCGTGTAGGCTGTTGGCCAGAACTTCGTGGAGCCTCCTCGTCCTGGGGCCACCGCGCGTGTCCTTCAAGTCAAGATAGATACGGTAACGTTGAGTGGGTTCGAACACCGGGCGGAGCATCGTGAAATACATCTTGTAGTACCAATCGTCGTGTGACTGGTCGAAACGGAGGTGATCGAGCCGGTCCTTGTCGGGCACGACAAGCCCACGGAAGTGGAGACGGTCGTCAGTGAGAAAGAGATCGGCAAGGGCTAAGTAGAAATCAGTCCTAGCCGGTGAGATCTTTGTCCATTTAGCTTCGAAGGTGGATCTCAGCCCATGTTCGACTTTTAGTTTCCGAACTTGTTCCGACAGATCACCAGCGAGGCGCTTTTCGCAAGTCACCGCCCCCCAGGCCATAACGGGGATGCCATCGTGTTCAAGATGGCAACTCTCGTCGCAATAGATGTTGAAGGTCGCGCGTTCGGCCATATCTGTTTCCTGTCTACTCCAGTTCTGGTGTCTACCGTGACCGGGGTGCCGTTCTCCTTTCCTCCGTCACCCTCGACCGGCCACCGTGATGCGACCCCGTTCACCGGGATAGGCTGCGCCGTCCTTTTGTCGCCACATGACTCCGATATCGAGGGAGATCCCGAACTCTTTTGACGTTGTCACCATCGCGTGGCAGGCTCCCTTTGCAGCCTGGCCCTGAACGGAGACGTCGATCTCTGAAAGGTAGCTATACCCTTCGTCTTCTTTAGGTCCTTTGATCATGTTGGCCGGACAAATCTGTTGGAGTCTCTCGAAGCTACCAGCGCGCTTCATGGAGCGTCGCAACACTTCCTCAAGTAGACGATTCCAGTTTGGCTTGGCGATTGGTTCTCCGCCGATTGAGGCTTCGAGTACTTTGGAATGCGTGAGGTTCGGAAGCGCGTGCGGATCAAGCTGTCGCTCTGTTCTCGTCACTTGTCTTCGGTCAGTTGGATGCTCCATGCTCTGCTGTTCAAGGGTATCGAGCACCCGTGCAATCACCGTATCTGGCGTATCGACGAATGGCCTGGCATAGCTCTGCAGCCGCTCGAACGTGGATTGTTGTATCGTAATTTCAGGCATGATTGCCTCCTGCATAGAATATAAGAATATACAGATACTACACAATACGACCTACGTCAAGATCTAATTTGGCTGTACGTCATATTGTATGCTGTGTTTTTATATATGGTAGGCTACATGTGTGCAACTCCGACAACCCCGTGTGCGACGCCACCGTGACGAGCGTCGAGTCCGGTTAGGGGACACCATCGGAGGTTCCCAACCCGAGCCCCACGGCCCGTGCGTCTGCTCTTGGACCTCATGGGTGTTGCACGGGAAGTATCTGCGGGTTACCTTGGCGGCAAACCTAGACCGCTACGAGTCGCATCCAAGCGCCCGGAGGGCCGTGAGGGGAGAGGGACAGGTTGCAGGTACCAGTCCCCGGCGCGGTGGTGAGTAATCGCCAAGCCGATGAGGCGGGTGTCAGGGTCCCGCAATAGGAGGACAGGAAATGGCAGTAAATCTGAAGATGTTTCTCTTGACGGCCGACAATCTGGTCCGGTGCCACTGGGATGGCCGTTCCAGGCAGGTGGATGTGCTGGGTCGCATGCTGGAGGGCGAAGTGCTGCGGGAGGTGGCCCGGGACGCGGGGGACCCCAACCGCCTGTATGCCGCCACCAGCACGGAGGTGCACGTGAGCGAGGACGGCGGCGAGAGCTGGAAATGGATCCCTTCCGGCGGGCTCGACTATCGTGACATCTGGACCATGCAGGTCCATCCCACGCGTCCCGAGGAGATCTACGTGGGCACGCTGCCCGCGGCGGTGTACAAGAGCGAGGACGGCGGCCGCTCGTTCCGCGAGCTCACCGCCTTCCGGAAACTTGAGGACTACGCCCGCTGGACCTTTCCGCCGCCGCCCCATACGGCCCACATCCGCTGTATCGTGCTGGACGGCCGGGTGCCGGACGAGATCGTCGTGGGGGTCGAGGAAGGAGGCGTGGTGCGGAGCCGGGACCGGGGCGAGACCTGGGAGGACATCAGCGGTCCGACGAGCGCCGCCGCCTACCCGGAATTCAACGACCCGTCGGGAAAGCTACCCTACCAGATGGGCGCGCATGAGGATGGCCGCGTCTACCGCGACGTGCATTGGGTACGACGGGATCCGGCCAGCCTCGATACGCTGTACGCCACCACCGGCATCGGCACCTATCGCACCGACGACGGCGGCGTGTCCTGGCGCAAGCTGGAATACGACATGGGACGTTCCTACGCCATTCCCTTCGACATCCATCCCACCGTGCCGGAGCGCATCTTTCTGGGCGCGGCCGAGAACGGCCCCACCTCCTGGAAGGGTCATCGCACGGTTCGCCCGGGGCCGTACAACACCATTCGCTTCAGCCGTGACACCTCGGAGGAGCTGGGCGGCGCAAAGTCCGCCATCCTGCGTAGCGACGACCGTGGGGCAACGTGGCGCCGGCTCGAAGGCGGCCTGCCACAGGGCCATGCCCATATGACGAGTTGCGTGGCGGTGCATCCCGGCGACCCCGACACCGTGGTCATCGGCTATACCGACGGAACGGTGTACGCCAGCCACGACGCCGGCGAGGCGTGGGAGAAGCTCGACCTGCCCGAGTCCAAGCTGTACGGCGTGCGCCTGCTCTCCGATTCCTGATTCAAGCCCGGCGTGTCGGACGGGGGTGTCCCGTCCGACACGCCGGAGATCTCAAGCGCTCAACTCGAACAGAGTGTGTGAGTGACGGTGATTCGCTCGCCGCGGTAGAACTCGCTCAGAAAGTCATCCGGATCGTCGTAGCGCCGGTTCGGCACCAGGCGGGCCGGGAAGCTGAACACCAGCGGGTCCACCGCGAAGGGGTAGGGGTCGACGATGGCGCGGTGCTCGGCCACCGTGTCGATGTGCAGGTGCACGGGCTCGGCCCCTTTCTTGCGGGGTACGTCCACATCGCCAAGGGTGTCGCTGGGCCCGAGCTTCCGCTGCTTGCTGTTCAGGGGATAGCGGTTGCAGACGTACTGGGCGAGCTGATCGAACACCTCGATGTACTCGTAGTTGGTCCAGATCTGCTCCTCGGAGGTGTAGTCCCCGAACTCTTCGGATTCGGCCAGCTCGGCGGCCAGCCGCTTCCTCAGCTCCTCCTGGTGGTCCACGTAGGCGCGCACGCGCGGGTCCGCGGTGCGATCGGGCGGATGGGTGTATTTGCCGTAGCCGGCGTTCATGAGCGCCACCCCGTGCATGGCGATCAGCATGGCCGCGTAGGGGTCGCGCTGAAGCACGTTGTCCACCGCGTTCTTGTAGAAGTCGAGCCTGAGCTGGCCGAGGAACTTGAAGCTGCCGTCGTGGTAGTCCATGGGGAAGTTCTTGTCGTTCAGCGTGGACGGCTTCATCTCCCATTCCCACCAGCCGATGTCGTGCTCCTGGGCCGCCAGCACCACCGACGCATACGGCTCCAGGCGGTCGAACTCCTCGTTGCCCCAGTGGGCGGCGAAGAAGCCCGCCACCCGGGAGTGGTCGAACTGCAGCGCCAGCATCAACTGCGAATCATTGTAAGGATTGACCATCATGGCGAATCTTCTCCTTGGCCCGTTCAGGCGGCGTGTCCCGCCAACCGCGGCCCGCGTGCTTCCATCTATTTCTTACCCTTGAGCACATCCAGCATGGGTTGACGGTACTTGCTGTAGAGTTGCACGAACACCTTCATGTCGCTCGCCGCCTTGGCGCCGTCTCCCGACACCAGCGGGATGCCGAACGAGTCCGCCCAATCCTTGTACGGTTTGCTGTCCATGGTCTTCAACAGCATGCTCTCCAGCTTCTTGTGGAGGTCCTGGGGCAGGCCCGGAGGGCCGACCATGGCGCGAAACACCTTCACGATAAGGTTCTTGTAGCCCAGCTCGATGGCCGTGGGCGTATCCGGGGCGTTCTTGGCGCGGTTTTCGCCGAGGTTGACGATGGGTACGATTTCGCCCGACCGGAGGAACGGCAGCGTGGAGGGGTGGTCGATGGGCTGCGTAAACACGTCGAAGTCACCCCGAAGCAAGCCCGGCAGCGTCTCGCCGGTGCCGCCGTAGCCGGCCACCACGTCGAACGGAATCTTCAGCTCGTTGGCGGCGAGAAAGGCGTGAATCCAGCGTGCGACGCCAATGCCTTCCACGCCCCAGGTCACCCGCTTCGCCTTCTGCAGATCCTCGATGGTCCGATAAGGTGATTCACGACGAACCAGCAACGCCTCCGCCTCCTGCGAGCTCACCACCGCGAGCCAGGTAAACTTGTCGATGTCGTAACCGACGTTGCTCCGGACCATCTGGGTCCCCAGCATCCCGTCGGCGTAGATGTGTCCGATGGTGTGGCCGTCGGGCTTGGCGCGGTACATGGCGACGGTGCCGGTGATGCCGCCGGCGCCAACGACGTTCTTGACGATGACGTCAATGTTCTTTGGTAACAAGGGCTTCATGTAGCGGCCCAAGGCCCTGGCGATGGCGTCGAACCCGCCTCCCGGCGAAGCGTGTACGATAATGGTGATGTCTCGGTTGGGAAACTCGGCGTGACCGGTATTGGCGAAAACGATGAGGCCGAAGGCGGCGAATACGGCGGCAAAGGTCCTCTTCATGTCACCCTCCTGGTTGCAGTGTGTGATGGAAGCGAAACGAGCCGCATTATAGGGTCGCCCGAGCGGTGGTGTCAACGGTGCCGTTCCCCCCACGGCAGTCAGAACCGCCCGGCACACCGTTGACGCGAGGGGTTTCGATGCTTACCTTCTTCTTGCGACAGGGAGCTCCACAGCACTCCGGAAAATGTTTTAGGACAGTGTTTCATGGAAGGAGATAGGGTCATGTTGGGATATGAAGTGACAAGGTGGCATCCGGTTCTGTCGGGCGCGGGCCGCGACGTGGATGCCGTGCTCGATCGATTCATGGGGCGCGGTGAACTTAACGGCGGCTGGACGCCTCCGATGGATGCGTACACCAGGGACGGCAATTACGTGTTCCGTGTCGACCTGCCGGGAGTGGATCCGAAGGATCTGGACATCCAGGTGGAAGGCAGGCTCCTGACCATCAAGGGAGAACGGAAAAGCGAGGAGAAGGGCCACTACCATCGAGAGACGGTCCACGGCAAGTTCGAGCGCGCGGTGAGGTTGCCCAACGGCATCGACACCGACAACATCGAGGCCCGGCACAGGAACGGCGTCATCGAGATTTCGGTGCCGCTTCCGGCCAGGGCGGTGGGACGCAAGGTCCCGGTTCAAGCGGAAGCCGCCGACGTGAAGACCATCGAGTCCAGCGCCGGATAAACGGCCGGCTCGCCCAGCCGATATGGTGCAGACACGGGAAAGGGGTCTCTCCGAAAGAGAGGCCCCTTTTTCTTTGTCACACTTCCACGATGGGCTGCCCGATGATCAAGAGGCTGAAGACCGTATAGCCCACCATGAGGATGGCGCCGGTCTGCTGCCCCGCCGGTTACTGACACTGCATGTCGGTCCGCACCACCTGGTGGTGTGTGCTGCCGCTGCTGCCTCCTTGCCGGAGCCCGCCGCCGGGGAGGTGAATCCAGCCGTCCAGGTACACGAGGCCGGTGACGCCGTGCACCGGGATGGGCATGTCGGGCAGGCGCGTCCAGGTATCGTTCTTGGGATTGTAGACCTCGTGGTGCGGGAACACGCCCGTGGGCCCGGCCGTCGGATGCTCGCCGCCGAAGGTATGGAAGCAGCCCTTCACGACGATACCGTTGAGCCCGCTGCGGGCCTCGGACATGGGCCGCCCGGTGGTCCACTTGTTGGTGGCGGGGTCGTAGATCTCCAGGGCCGCGGTGATCTCGCTACGGAACCCGCCGCCGAACCGTCCCCCGGCCAGGTAGAGCTTCCCGTCGATGCCGGCCGCGGCAATGTGGTTGCGCGCCGTGGGGACGTCGGGCAGCGTGGTCCACTTGTCAGCCTTGGGGTCGTAGACGGCGAAGTCGTGGCCCCGAGGGGGACGTCCGCCGGCCACGTAGAGCTTGCCGGCCATGACGTCATGTGCCATGGCGCTGCGCGCGGTGGGCATCGGCGCCCGTGGTGTCCACTTCCCGGTTTTCGGGTCGTAGGAGTGGACCGCTGCGGTGTAGCGGGCTTTTTCCCTGCGTCCGCCGGCATTGGTCTGGCCGCCGATGACGTAGAGAAGGCCGTCGAGGCCCACTGCGGAGGCGTGGTTGATGGTAGTGGGATAAGGCGTGGTGAGCGTCCACTTGTCCGTCGCGACGTCGTATGCCTGCACGGTGTCCACGCTCTTTCGGGTGGAAGGGTAGCCGCCCACCACGTAGATCTTGCCGTCGAGGTACGCGACCGCCATTTCCGAATTGGGTTCCGCAAGCGGCGCGCGTTTGCCCCACTCGCTCACGGGCTTCGGGTCCGCTGCCACGGCGACGGATGCCGTGCACGCGGCCACGGCACACAGGACGGCGAGAGCACCGAGTTTCGAGCGAAGGCCCAAACTTCTCTCAGTCGACATCTTGAATCTCCCTTCAAGTCAGCCATGCAGATACTGCAACGCCCCCTCTATTGGACGGCGCGCGGTTCCTGTCGCTCCCGAGTTTGGCGCTGGAATCAGGTTTTCCGTGGCCTTGCCTGCGAGTATGTACGAGAGCGGCGTTCATTGACAAACGAACCCAAAGGCAATAGAGCGAAATCTGTACATAATGCACTAAACCATACTCAGAACCAGGAGGTAGGAACCATGGGCAACGCAACATGTGTCGATACGGATGGGCATGTTCTCGAACGGCCGGAGGACATTCGCAAATACCTGGAGGCGCCCTGGAACGAGCGCGGGACGCCCTTGTGGCCCGGAGACCAACCGTGGGACCCGAACCTGTTCAAGGGCTTCAAGATGGCGGTGAACTGGGAAGGACTTGCCCCCGAGGAGCAGGTGCGGCGCTGGCATACGCTCATGGACAACCAGGACATGGAGGTGGCCATCTGTTTCCCCACGGGCTCGGGCAACATCGCCAAGAACCAGGAGGTGCCGTACCAGATTGCCGCGACCAAGGCGGCCAACACGCACTTCGCCAAGGAGTACAACGCGCTGTCGAACCGGTTGAGCTGCGTGGGCGTGCTACCCATGAGGGCACCCGAAGAGGCCGCCAAGGAACTCCGGCGCGCGGTCAACGAACTCGGTCTCAAGGGTTTCGAGATCCTCCCCACGGGGCTGCCCATCGCCCTCGGCGAGACCTACTATGATCCCATCTACAAGGCCGCCGAGGAGGAGGGTGTGGTGCTCGGCATCCACGGCACCCGCAACACCTCGCGGGAGCTCGGAGCCTCGATCCTCACCACCTTCGCCGAGGTCCACTCCTACGCCTTCACCGCCGGCATCCTGTTGCAGTTCACCAGCATGGTCTGCCAGGGCATTACGGAGCGGTTCCCGAAGTTGAAGCTCGCCTTCCTCGAGATCGGCGCCACCTGGCTTCCGTACTATCTCGACCGTCTCGACGAGCACTGGGAAAAGCGCGGCGCCCACGAGATGCCGCTGCTGAAGCAGAAGCCCAGCGACGTGCTCCGGGAGTCCAATATGTATTTCAGCCTGGAATCCGGCGAGTCCCAGTTGGCCGCCACCGTGGACTACGTGGGCAGCGACCACTTCGTCTACGCCTCGGACATCCCGCACTGGGACAACGAGTTCCCCGAGAACCTGCACCATCTCAGGAACCACCCGGACCTGTCGGACGAGGTAAAGGAGAAGATTCTGCGGACGAACGCCAAGCGGCTGTTCGATCTCAACTAGCGGGACACGTTGTTTAAGGGATGATGTTCCCGGTAGGGGCGACCGGCCGGTCGCCCCTACTACTGCTGAAAAACGACTCATCTCTAAGCGGCTGGAGGTAGCTTGCCTCGTCAGGCCAGCAACCCTACAAGGGCGATCCCTTGAGGTAATGGCTGTGAACCCCAGAGTGTCGAAAGTCACGGTGCTGGAACGGAAGAGGCTGAGGCTGCGTTTCGAAGACGGCGAAGAGCGGATCTATGACTGTTCAGATTTGCTGGACTTCGGAGTGTTTCGGGAGCTCCGGGACGAAACTTACTTCCGGCAGGCCCGTGTTCTGCACGGGAGCGTCGTCTGGCCCCACGAGCAGGACATTTGCCCCGATACGCTCTATGTGGATTCAAACTAAATCACACAAGAGCCTCCCCAATGAACGGTATCCGCTCACGAGGCCTGATACGGCTCGGGCAGCAGACACCGTAGACGGTGACCTGCTGCCCGAGCGCTTTCGCTTCCAAGTACAAGCCCGTCCCAAAGGCGAGCCCCTTGGGTCGGAACTCAGTAGTTGAATATCTTCTTCAGCGCTGCCTTGTTCTCCGCCGGGACGTCTATCATCTTCTCCACCAGCGCCTGCAGCTCCTTGCCGGGGAGCGGGTTGATCTGGATGCGCGCCTTCTTGGCGTCCGCGAGGAAGGCCGGATCCTTCATCACCTTGACGAACGCCTGACGCATGGTCGCCACCCGTTCCGGAGCCACTCCGGGAGGCAGGGTCCAGGGCCGTCCGACGGAAAGCTGCTTGTTGTAGACTTCGAGCACGGCCTTTTTGTCCGCCTTGGCGAGGTCGGAGGCCAGGGGCACGTCCTGGAGGTCGGGGTGCTTCTCACGGCCGACTTGAATCAGGATCCGGATGAACTTCTTGGCGAACCAGTTGGCCCTGAGCGCCCGCAGGGAGGCGTAGCCCCAGCCGCACATGCCGGACACTTCGCTCTTCTCCACGGCCAGGGCGGCGGCGCCGAGGCTGCGGTAGCCCGAGGTGACCTCGAGTCTGGTTCCCACCACGTTGTTGAGCATCAGGGGCACGATGAAGATGTCGGAGCGCGGTTGCGTCGCGGACATCTTCACGGGTTTGGCCGCGTTCATCAGGTCCTCGACCGTCTTGTAGGGGCTGTCCGCCCGCACGAAGCACGACGCGGTCTCCTGCACCGGCGTGCCGACCCAGTTGAACTTGGCCGGATCGAAGCGCGCCTGGGGAACCCCCAACGCCTGGGTCAGCGGCAGGGTCCGGTGAATCGCTCCCAGGGTGAGGCCGTCGCGCTTGGCGATGTTGTAGAGCCAATTGGCGGCCACCATGCCCGATGCGCCGGGCCGGTTCTTCACCACGATCTTGGGGTTTCCGGGAATGTACTTGCCGATATGCCGCGCGGCGATCCGCGGATAGAGGTCATAGGACGTGCCCGCGTCCGCGGACACCAGGATGACGACCTGTTTGCCTTTGTAGACTGACTCCTGGGCGCTCGCGGCCTGCACGAGACACCCGAGCACGATCAGCGCCGCCAGGACGTTGCGAAGAATTGCCATATGTTGTCCTCCTTGTGATTCGTCGTACATCATGGCCCCCTCTATGTGAGTTGTCCAGCGTTTGTGAAGCCGGCCATGGCCGCGTTGTGGGATGCCATGCCGGCCGCAATCCGTGGGTTTTGTGCGAATGGGCGAATTGTGGCAATGTCTGCGGTGCCTGCCGCGTGCCACCAAAGACGCCGTGCATCGCGGCGCAGCTTGTCCGGCAGGCAGGGTCGGGAGGACCCGGGAATGCTCGTACGGTACGTCGCCATGCGCCTCGTGCAACTGGTCCCGATGGCGCTGGTCGTCACCATGGTGGTCTTCTTCGTCATGAGGATCATCCCGGGGGATCCGGTGCTGGTGATGATGGGTGCGGTGGAGGGGGCGCCGATCTCCGAGGAGGTCTACAACGCCATGCGCCTGCGGTTGGGACTGGACCAGCCGCTCGTCGTCCAGTATGTCGACTGGCTCTGGGACATGCTGCGGGGGGACCTGGGCGACTCCACCACCTACCGAACGCCGGCCCTGGCCGTCATCCTGCAACGCCTGGTGCCCACCGCGTACCTGATGGTCGGCGGCGTGATCATGGCCGTGGCCATCGCCGTACCCGGCGGCGTGCTGGCCGCCATCCACAACAACACCAAATGGGACCACCTGGCCACGGGATTCGTGATCTTCGGCATCACCGTGCCGACCTTCTGGCTCGCGCTGGTGGCCATCCTGGTCTTCGCGGTCTATCTTGGCTGGCTGCCTGCCATCGGCTATACGCCGCCGCAAAAGGACTTCGTGCAGTTCCTGCGGCACATCATCCTGCCCATGACCGTGGTGGCCCTGAACGTCGCCGCCACGGTCCTGCGGTTTCAGCGTCAGGACTTTCTCGAACAGATGAACCTGGACTACGTGCGCACGGCCCGGGCCAAGGGGTTGAGCGAGCGGCTGGTGCTGTGGAAACACGTGCTGCGCAACTCGCTCATGACCACGGTGACGGTGGTGGGCCTGCAGATGGCCTATCTGAGCGGGCTGGTCACCGTCGTCGAGAATGTCTTCAACTATCCCGGGATCGGTTTTCTGCTGTTGAACTCCATTCACACGCGGGACTTCGTCGTGGTCCAGGGAGTGGTGCTGTTCATGGTCTTTCTCGCCATCAGCGTCAACCTGGTGGTGGACGTCCTCTACGCGGTGCTGGACCCGCGGGTGCGCTACCAGTAACGGGGAACATTGGGTGGAAGGTCATGTCTCATATGCCCCGACGGCATCGCCGTCTCCGCGCTTGTTGCGTGTGCCGCGCCGCGCCATTGCCGTGTTCCTCAGCGACCCGCGCGCCCTGGTGGGCGTCACCCTGCTCCTGCTCTACATTCTGATCGCTCTGGTGGGGTCCAGCTTCTCTCCCTACGATACCACCTCGCCCAACATCGCGATCCGCATGCAAGGTCCGACCTGGGAGCACCCCTTCGGCACGGACCGCATCGGCAGGGACGTCGCCACCCGTATCATCGCGGGCTCCCGGGTGAGCCTGCAGGTGGCCGCGGGCGCGGTGATCGTGGCGCTGCTGCTGGGCGCGCCGCTGGGCGCCCTGGCGAGCTACGTCGGCGGCACCTTCGATGCGTTGGTCCAGCGGGTGATGGAGGGCATCATGGCTTTCCCGTCGCTGGTGTTGGCGCTGGCGCTGGTGGCGCTGGCCGGGCCGAGCGTCCCCATGCTGTGGTTCGCCATCGCCTTCAGCTCCATCCCGCGTTTTGCGCGCATCGTCCGGAGCGGTGTGTTGACGCACAAGCAACGGGAGTACGTGGAGGCTGCCCGGGCCATGGGACAAAGGCCCATGGGCGTCTTGGCGAAGCAGATCCTGCCCAACATCATGGCGCCCATCGCGGTGCAGATCACGCTCGACTTCGCCCGCGCCATCGGCGTGGAGGCGGCCCTCAGCTACCTCGGCCTCGGCTTGGCGGCGCCCTACATCAGTTGGGGCCTGATGGTCCGGGAGGCCCAGGACTTTCTCGAGGTGGCGCCCTGGCTGGCGGTCTTCCCGGGAATCGCCCTGGCGGGAGTCATCCTCGCCTTCACCCTGGTAGGGGACAGCCTGCGGGACCGCATGGACCCGCGCACGCGCCTGGCCTTGGCCCAACGCGGACAGTAGCGATCTGTACGGTCTTGTCCGACGTAGGGGAAACTCGGGTTGTTTGTTGTCGTCAGCATGCCTGCGCCGCGGGAACCCGACATCCGATGTAGGGGCAGGTTTCAAACCCGCCCGTGTTCGGGTCGCTCTGTCGGCCGATTCAGGCGCCTGGCAGCTCACGTTGACACCTGTCGCGCTCCAATGCTAGCGTTCGGCCACCCCGAGAGGAGAGGGGTTCGAAAGCTTTGGATTCGTGAGCGCGGTGTCTGGTGCTCAAGCCATCGGGCCGGCCGAGTCTCGCGAACAATTCAAGAGGAGGAGTTATGGCGAAAGGCAACACCTTGAAACCTATCATACGCGGTTCATTGATCGGCGCGGCGCTCTTGTTGGCGGGTTGGGTCGCTCCGCTGGCGTTAAGCTCTTCGGCCGAGGCCGCGGGCAAGCCCCGCATCGGCGGAACGTTGAAGCTCGGCAACGCCAAGGGCATCGGTACGCCGATTCCCTTCGTGGCCTTCACTTCCATTCCCGAGTACATCAAGAACAACATGTACGAACCCCTGGTCAACTACGACCAGAAGGGCGACATTCACCCCTGGCTGGCGGAGAGCTGGACGCCGAACGCCGATTCCAGCGAGTGGACGTTCAAGATTCGCAAGGGCGTCAAGTTCCACAACGGCAAGGAGCTGACCGCCGAGGACGTGGTCTGGTCCGCCAAGCACATCATGGATCCCGCCAACGGCGCGGCGGGCCAGGGCCAGTTGGCCGACAACGTCGCCGAGGCCACGGCCGTGGACAAATACACGGTGAAGTTCAAGTCGCCCGGGCCGCGCGGCCTGTTGCCCGAGGTGCTCGCCAATACGTCGACCCTTCACATCGCCCCGGCAGGGTCCCTCGCGCACGGCCAGCAGAAGATGAAGGGCGGCGCGCCTCCGTCGGGTACCGGCCCGTTCAAGTTCAAGTCCTGGACCCCCGGGCAAGAGCTGCACGTGCTCCGTCATGACGACTACTGGGGCGGCGCCCCCTACCTCGACGGCGTCCGCTTCATCGTCATCCGGGCAAAGGCGGCCAGAGCCGCCGCGGTCCAGGCGGGGGACGTCCACCTGACGGAGCGTCTGGGGCCGACCTTCGTGCAGCGCATCGACAGCAAGCGCATCAAGGGGCTCCACTACATGCCCATCGGCGCCGCCGGCCTCAGGATTCTAACCTTCAACACCAAGTCGGCGCCGGTATCCGACCCGCGGGTGCGCCGGGCCATCGCGCTCTCGCTGGACAAGGTCGCCATCCTCAACGAGGCCACGTTCGGACTCGGCGTCCCGGTGCTGACCTGGGGCCAACCGGCCACCGACTGGGAAACTTCTCTCGATTTCAAGTGGAAGCGGAACGTCGCCGAGGCCAAACGGCTGCTCAAGGAAGCCGGGTATTCGGGCCAGCCCATCACCTTGGGAGCCACTCGGGGCCAGGGCGACCCGTGGACCGAGCCCATCATGCGGCAGGCGGCCGAGGCGGGCATCAAGTTCTCGCTCCAGAACCTGGGCGGAGCCGAGCTCATCAAGAAGACCATCACCGGTGAGCTTCACGTATCCGTCTACGGGGCCGGCGGTGTGGGCGAGCCGCTGGTGGCCAACGTGCAGCACCTCGGCTGCACCGAGGGCAAGTCCGGCGTCAGCAACGTCACCAACTACTGCACTCCCGAGCTGGAAAAGCTCGTGACCCAGTACATGGAAGAGCCGGACCGGGCCAAGCGCCTGGCCATCTGGAAGAAATTTGCACGGAGCTACTTCATTGACGAGGTAGTCCACTACATCGTCGGGTGGTCCAACATCCGGAACTACGTCTGGCGCGACGAGGTAAAGAACTGGGAGCGGGGTCCCACACAGGAATACTGGCACGCCAAGGGCGGCCTGTGGCGGACCTGGCTGGAGCCGTAAGGGATGGGAGCCTTATCGGTCCACCAGGCGATGCGGGCACGGGCGGGTTTGAAACCCGCCCCTACATCGGACGTCGGGTTCCTGGGGCGCAGGCGGATCGGATGTAGGGTTCCTGCGGCACAGGCGGATCGGATGTAGGGTTCCTGCGCGCAGGCGGCTACGCATTCTCCGGACAGTAGAGTCGCATCGCGTTTCCTCCCAGGACCGCGGCCTTGTCCTGCTCGGTGAGGTCGTCACGCTCCAACAGCTCGTCGATCTCGTGCCGGCACTTCTTCGCGTCGAAGACCTCGTGCGGAAAATCGCTGCCGAACAGGAACGCGTCGCGCCCTGCCTTGCCGACGGCGAAACCGAGTCCGTCGTCGTCGCAGTCGAATCCCACGAAGATCTGGCCCGCGCGCACGTGCCGCTTGAAGTAGTCGCTTGCCTTCTCGCCGGGCTCCGGTCCCCCCAGAACCACACCGTCCGCGTCCGTTTGCATGTGGCCTTCGTGGTAGGAGCGGTCGAGCCGGTCCATGAAGAATGGCACCCAGGTGGCTCCGCCCTCGAGAAAACCCACTCGAAGGTTGGGGAATCGCTCGAACACGCCGTGTGACAGCATCGCCGCCGCCTGTATCATGATCCCCACCGGATGCCCCACGGCATGAACGGGATAGTAGGTGCTGAAGGAATCCATTCCCAGGTGGTGCAGCGATCCCACGTGGACGGCGAGGCAGCACCCGAGCTTCTCCGCCTCCTCGTAGATCGGCCAGTAGATGTCGTCGCCCAGATGAGTCTTGATCCCTTCCCCGTTGGAGGGCAGCATGCCGCCCATCATCCCCAGCTCCGTGACCGCGTAGCGCAATTCCGCCACCGCCTTGTCGACGTGCTGAATGGGGAGCAGCGCCATTCCCTTGAGCCTTGGGCTCTTGCTCAGAAAACGTTCGTGCAGCCATCGGTTGTAGGCAATACATGCGGCGACCGCCCACTCTCTCGATACGAACCGCCCTACCGCCAGTCCGAACGTCGGATACAGCACCGACCATTCGATGCCCGTCTCGTCCAGGAATGCCAGCCACTCCGCCGCCCCCGGGTTGCGCAACTCCTTGTTGTTGTCGCGCGGCCGCAGGTAGTGGAAGTGGAGATGGTCCAGCACCGGAAAGATCGCGGACGATCGGTTGCCTTCGGGCATGTAGCGGGCGATCTCGTCCTGACAAGCCCGGTCATTGACGTGGCCGTCTGCATCGATAATCTGCATGGGTGCTCCCTCCATGGAATCGAGGATATGGCATGTGCCCGGTAACATACAAACGGTGCCGATGGACAGGGAAACGGCTCCGATTGACAGCCACGCGGGGGCGAGAGTAAATTCGGTCATCGGTCCGGTGGCGAACCGGTCGGGGAACCGGAGGAAAGAGGCACATGGCAACCTTGAAGATGAAATACGGCGTCGTCTCTGCGGATGATCACATCCAGGAGGCTCCCGATGTCTGGACCAACCGGATGTCCAAGGCGAAGTTCGGCGACGACATCCCCCACATCGTGGAAATGCCGGACGGCACCCAGACCTGGTCCCTGGGCGGCAACACCAAGGGGTTCGGGGGGCTGGCCCGGGTCTCGGGCGTCAACCCCAACGTGAAAAGATGGGAGGACGTGCCTCCTTCCACGTACCAGGTTTCGGAGCGTTCGAAGGTACTGGATCAGGAGGAGCTGGACGCCTCGGTACTGTTCCCCAACATCATCGGCATCACCAACCAGAACTTCCAGAAGGAGGGTAGCGAGGCGTTTCGTCTGGCCTGCATCCAGGCCTACAACGACTGGCTCATCGACGAGTGGCAGGATGTCACACCCCGGTTCATCGCCCAGTGCGTCGCGCCCATGTGGGACGTGGACCTGTGCGTGGCCGAGATCCATCGCGCGGTGAAGCGCGGCCACAAGGCGCTTGTCTGGCACGGCGCCCCCCACGTCCTGGGGCTCAAACACTTCAACGATCCCTACTGGTACCCGGTCTTTCAGGCGTGCTGCGACCTGGATGTGCCCGTCTGCCTGCACTCCACCGCGCTCCCCGCCCTGCCGTCCTGGGATTCGCTGGAGGCGCGCTCCAGGCTCGCCCTCGGTGTCTCCATGACCTTCGTGAGCCACATGGAGATCGTGTCCAACATCCTTTACTCCGGCGTGTTCGAGAAGTTCCCCAAGCTCAAGACCATCAGCGTGGAGAGCGGCGTGGGTTGGCTCCCCTACCTGCTGGAGGAGTTGGACCACGAGTTCGAGGAGCGCAAGGTGGCCGAGAACACGACCCTGACGCGCAAGCCCAGCGACGTCTTCCGGACCAACATGTGGAGCACCTTCTGGCACGAGCGCCACGGCATCCGCAGCCGCGACGAGATCGGCGTGGACAAGATCATGTACTCGGTGGACTACCCTCACGGCACCACCACGTGGCCCAGGTCGGTGTGGTGCCGGACCCACTCGCTGCAGGACGTCACGTCGGCGGAAGAGCGCAAGATGATCCTGATGGACAACGCCGTCGGACTCTACAAGCTGGACGTGGACGAATCCGGCATCGACCAGCTTCTCTACGAACCGGGCCCTATCACGGTGGGACCGCGGCCCGAGGCGGCGTAGCTTTCCAGGAGTGCCCCGCTAGATGGCGTCCTTCGACTTCGCTTCGCGAAGCGAAGTCGAAGGACGCCATTCTGCATACTCGGACAGGCCTCCTAGGCGTACGCGGGGTCGCCGTAGGTCATCAACTCAATCAGGTTGTCGTCGGGGTCGCGGAAGTACAGGCTGGTGCCGACGCCCTGGGAGCCGGTGCGGGCCACGGGACCGGAGATTACGTCGACGCCGGCCTGTTGGAGGAAATCGTGGGCTTCCTGCACGGTTCCTTCCCAGCGCAGGCAGAAGTCTGCGCCTCCGGTGGCGTAGTTGGGCGCGTGGGTCGGGCTCTCGGTTGTGTAGCGATCTACCACGTACAGGTTCACCTTCTGCGTCTCGCTGATGCGGATGATCGGACGCTTCCCGCGCCCGCCGGGACGTTCCTGCCAGCCGGCGTCGAGGCCGATCTTGCGGTAGAAGGCAAAAGTCTCTTCCAGGTCCTTGACCACCAGGACCCAATGATCAATGGCTGCGATACCCATGTTCCGTCCTCATCTGGTAGATTCCGATAGGTTATTACTTGCAGACTCCCGTGACGCAGGACCCGTGTCGTATCCCGTAAATTCGCGAATTTACCGGATACGACACTAAGGGAATCGGACCGGTATTTCAAGGGAAGAAAATCCATGTGGGACGCAGCTCTCAGCGCGCTACACAACATCTTCGGCTGTCCGTGTTTCTTCGACCTGATCCCCCGGAGTCTTGCCTTCCTGTCCCTCGGCGTCGTCATGGGCCTTTCCCTGGGCGCCATTCCCGGCCTCGGCGGGCTCGTTGGGCTGGCCATCCTGCTTCCGTTCACGCTGGACCTGGATCCCCTGAACGCGTTCGCGGTCATGATCGGGCTGATCTCGGTGACCAGCACGTCGGATACCATCCCGTCGGTGTTGTTCGGGGTGCCGGGCACGGCGGCCTCCCAGGCCACCATCCTGGACGGTCATCCCATGGCCAAGCGGGGCGAGGCGGGCCGGGCCTTCGGCGCCGCGTACATGGCGTCCATGATGGGCGGGCTCTTCGGCGCGGCCATCCTGGCGGTTTCCATACCGGTCCTGCGTCCCATCGTGCTCGCCTTCAGCGCCCCCGAGTTCTTCATGATGGGCATGCTGGGCATCTCCATGGTGGCAGTGCTGAGCGGCAGCGCGCCCCTCAAGGGGCTGGTGGTGGGCTCGCTGGGGCTCATGGTGGGCATGGTGGGGATGGACTACCAGGTGGGGGAGATGCGCTGGACCTTCGGCCAGCTCTACCTCTGGGAGGGGGTGCCGCTGGTGCCCGTGGCTTTGGGCATCTTCGCCATCCCGGAGATGGTGGACCTCGTGATCCGCGGCACCCGCATCGCGGACGTGCCCAAGGATGCGTTGCGAGGCGTAACCGTGGGTATCCGGGACGCCTTCCGTCACTGGTTCCTGGTGCTGCGGTCCAGCGCCGTGGGCGTGTGGGTGGGCGCCACGCCCGGTCTGGGCGGCGCGGTGGTGGACTGGTTCGCCTACGGGCACGCGGTGCAGACGGAGCGCGGGGCGCGGGATACCTTCGGCACGGGCGACGTGCGCGGCGTCATCGCCCCGGAGAGCGCCAACAACGCCAAGGAGGGCGGCGCCCTGATCCCGACCCTGGCCTTCGGGGTGCCCGGCAGCGCCTCCATGGCGATTCTACTCGGGGTATTCCTGATTCAGGGGATCAGCCCGGGCCCGGACATGCTCACCAAGCACCTGGACATCACCTACACCATGGTCTGGAGCATCGCCATCGCCAACATCTTCGGCACCGGCCTGTGCCTGCTCCTGACCAATTCCCTGGCCCGGCTCGCGAATGTCCGGGTCCAGTTGCTGGCGCCCCTGGTGATCGTCGTGGTGTTCCTGGCAGCCTTTCAGGCCAAGCGGCACTACGGCGATCTGCTGCTGCTGCTGTCCTTCGGCCTCCTGGGATGGCTCATGAAGCGCTTCGGCTGGCCCAGGCCTCCGCTCATCCTGGGCCTGGTGCTGAGCAGCGTGCTGGAGAACTACTTCTTCATCTCCGCCAGCCACTTCGGCGCAAGCTGGCTCCTGCGCCCCATCGTCCTGGTCATCGGCGCGCTCATCGTCGCCAGCCTGGTCTACGGGCGCAAGTGGGGCCAGCCGGGGGTCGCCGGGGCGGAACCCGCTCCCGAAGTTTCCGGGCCGCGGTTCCGGTTCCACCTCAGCGTGCCGGCCGTGTTCACCGTCGCCATCTTCCTGCTGGTCCTTGGCGGAGTGGTCACCGCCCGCGGGTGGCCCGCCCAGGCCCGGCTCTTCCCCCTGGTGGTGGGCGTGTCGGCGGTGGCCATGTGCGCGGCCCAACTGCTCCTGGATCTGTTCCGGATCCCGGTGGAAGGCGGGGCACGCATCATGGACCTGGAAGCGGAGCGCGGCGTTCCCGGCCGCATCGTCGCCCGCCGCGCCGCCGACATCTTCGGCTGGATCGCGGGCCTCCTGGCGTCCATCTGGGTCATGGGCTTCCTGCTGAGCGTGCCCCTCTTCATGTGGCTGTATCTGGCGCTCCGGGCGCGCGCCCGCTGGTGGCTCTGCCTCGGCTACACGGCGCTGGCACTGTCGGTTCTCCTGGGCGTGTTTCACTACACCCTGCACATTCCCTGGCCTGAGGGGATTGTCGCCGGTCCGCAGGAGGTCGTGCTGCGGTGGCTGGGGGGGTAACGGTACGAGGCAACGACGTACAACGCCGTCATTCCCGCGAGACAGGGTGTGTCAAATCTCTAACTTCGGGGTACGAAAGGCCACACCGTCATTCCCGCGAAAGCGGGAATCCAGGGGTGGTGGAGGGGCGCAACAGCGGCGTTTCCCCGCCGCACCCCGCCTGGATTCCCGCTTTCGCGGGAATGACGATTTGGGGGGTCTGTGCCTCGCTGGGCTGGGGTTTTGACACAGCCTGTTTCGTGGGAATGACGATTTCGGGGGGCCACTGTGGATGGTGTTACCGCCGTTGGCTGGCGATGAATCCCCGCAGCACTTCGTTGAATTCCCTCGGGTGCTCGCGGTAGGAAAAGTGGCCGGCCTGGTTGATGATGTGCATCCGTGAGCGGCGTTCTTGCATGGTGAGCAGCTCGAACAGCCGGAGCCCCTGCTCCAGGGTGGCCGTGCGATCGTTGTAGCCCCACACCAGCAGCGTGGGCTTTTGCAGGCCGCGGTCCCGGATCCACCCCAGTGTTTCTTCCTTCTGAAGCGAGTGCCGGGTGAGGAACAGGCTCTTTCGGAGACCCTGGGTCACCATCTTCTCCACGGTCTCCTGGTATTTCGGCAAATGCGCGATCTCGGTTGCCGCGTCCAGCCAGTCATCGGTGATGTGGGCGCCGCTGTAGGAGTAGCGCTCGAACACCCATCGCTGACTTTCCCGGGTGAGCCGTGGCTCGGGGGCGTTGGCGAAGACGATCTGGTTCCGCCCCATGCCCGGCGCCAGCGTGTTGGTGTCCACCGGGATGCACGACTTCACCAGGTCCGGCCGTTCCAGGGTCATGCGGGCCGCCACGTAGGCGCCGCGGGAGTGGCCCACGAGATGCACCTCCCCCAGGCCCAGGGTCTCGAGAAACCCGATGGCGTGGCGGATCGTCGCGGCCATGGTGTAGTCGCCGTCGCTCCGCGGGTTGTCGGTCAGCCCCTGCCCGAGCTTGTCCAGGGCGTACACGTGGAACCATTGGGCCAGGGCGTCGAAGTTGAGCCCCCAGTCGAGGCTGCAATCGGCCGCGTCGTTGGACCCGAAAACGCCGCCGTGAATCAACACGAGGTTCTCGCCGCTTCCCTTCTCGAAGTAACGCGTCCTGATGCCGTCCACGTCCACGAACTTTTCGTCAACTGGGTTCATTTCGGATCCTCCGGATTCTCAGAGACACCATGGGCGACCGCGGGTCGCCCCTACAAGTCATCGCGCCTTGCCGACGACGAAAATCCTGCGCATCTTACCATGCGAATTGACCGGACAGGACACTGGCGAACACGGGTAACCGCGCGGGTTACGCGCTCCCCGTCCGTTTCACGCTGCTCTCGCAGTGGCAACGCAACGCGTTTTTAGCTAGTGTCTGCCAGAAAACCCCCACTTGTGCACGGGAACTGCGACGAACCGCGACAGTTTCGGCGAGGTTTCAGCCACGGAACGGGCGGCACGGACACCACTGAAGGGTGCTCGGCGTCAAACCGGTCCGCAATGCCGACTTCCGGACACGGGAGGTCGTACCCGTCTCCGTGTGGCGGGCCGGGGGGCGAAATTCGCAGGAGCTGGCCGGGCTCAGGCAGCGCGGCGTCTTCGACGACGTTCGGCGTCACGCATGCGCCGTCGCACAAGCAGGCCGATGCGGTGCAGGTTGGCGGCCAGTATCGACAAGGCAACGGTGTGTGCAAACCCATCGGCGCCGTGGGAGCGAACCCGATCGAGACCGCGATGCTCAAGGTTGTTGATTGCCGACTCGACCGCCGGGTGCTGGCGCCTGGCCTCGGCAAATGCTTGCGCTTCCTCGCGCTCGCGCTCGGCCACAGAAAGCCGACCCTTGCGCGGCAGCGCATTGAGGTCGAGCATGGCGTCGAGTTGCGCCCGGTTGCCGGGGCTGTGGAACCCACGGTCGAAGCTGCACACCCGTAGGTCGGGATGCAGGGCCTGCGTCTCCTCGATGATCGACACCGCAATATCGGTATCGCTCCCTTCCCACAGAATCTTGTGGTGAAGGATGAACTGGAATTGGTCCTCAACCACGCACACCGGAACTCCGAGTTCCACCGCACGGCCAGCCTTGCCCTTCGAGATCCAGCGGGTGTGTTCCTCGAAAATCGAAAACACTTTCTCATCGTGCGCGATGGTCTCGCCTTTGAGAAGACGCCGCTCGATTTGGTCCATTTGCCGACGCGCATGGGCAATCAGACACTGGAGTATGCTCGATTGCGCAACACCTGCCTGCTCCAGCTCCTTGCAACTCTCCTCGGCTCGGCCGACCAAGTGCCAGCAACGTTCGAGATAGGCTTCGACTCGGTCCGGCCGACTCTTCGCGCGTCGCGTCGAGCGGACCTGGTTGAAACACTTCTTCACCTCTTGCGTGAGATGTCCCCACTGGCGCCAGCCTCCGATGTTGTGCTTCCTCGCCGCACCGCCCAACTCCCCGAGCAAGCACCGCATCGCCTCCCACAGCAGGTTGACATCGGTCGGGTAGTGCACGTCAGTCTCGACCACAAACGAATCACAGCGCCCCCGCAACCGCTCGCCAGGCTTTTTTCTTGCGACCGCGTGGCCGCTCTCCACAACCAACCGCCCAATCTCTGACAGAAGCTCGGGGGTCAACAGATACACATTGTCGATGATCGTCTGCAACTCGTAGGTGTCGCCTTGCGAGAACGCACCGTGACCCAGGAACTCCCGCACCGTTCGATGTTGATTCACAAGCTCATGAACACGGTCAAAGTCACAACCAAGACCCTGTTTGAGGACGCCCATCACCAGGATCCGCCACAACTCCATCCCCGGACGTCCCACCTTGCGATTCGTGCCCGGCAAAATGTGCTCCTCCAACAGCGAAAAAAGCTTCTCCCGAGTCTCCTCGTGCGAATACAGATGCTGGAGACCAAGCAGAACCGCTGGAATGTCATCGCGGGATTTATCATCCAGCTTGATCTCCTCGATCCGTGCCTCACCAAGTGCCAACTGCGTTTTCCGTGTCTGTCTCATTGATGTCCGTCCGTCCGAAGATTGCCGACCAATGGGGGATTAGCGTGGAATTTCCTGCTTAAACTACCTGATATCGACATTCTTCGCAATCTTGAATCTCCTCTTATTCCTTGATTTCCATATAGTTACCTGCTTTCTGACAAGCACTAGCTAGTGTCTGCCAGAAAACCCCCACTTGTGCACGGGAACTGCGACGAACCGCGACAGTTTCGGCGAGGTTTCAGCCACGGAACGGGCGGCACGGACACCACTGAAGGGTGCTCGGCGTCAAACCGGTCCGCAATGCCGACTTCCGGACACAGGAGGCCGTACCCGTCTCCGTGTGGCGGGCCGGGGGGCGAAATTCGCAGGAGCTGGCCGGGCTCAGGCAGCGCGGCGTCTTCGACGACGTTCGGCGTCACGCATGCGCCGTCGCACAAGCAGGCCGATGCGGTGCAGGTTGGCGGCCAGTATCGACAAGGCAACGGTGTGTGCAAACCCATCGGCGCCGTGGGAGCGAACCCGATCGAGACCGCGATGCTCAAGGTTGTTGATTGCCGACTCGACCGCCGGGTGCTGGCGCCTGGCCTCGGCAAATGCTTGCGCTTCCTCGCGCTCGCGCTCGGCCACAGAAAGCCGACCCTTGCGCGGCAGCGCATTGAGGTCGAGCATGGCGTCGAGTTGCGCCCGGTTGCCGGGGCTGTGGAACCCACGGTCGAAGCTGCACACCCGTAGGTCGGGATGCAGGGCCTGCGTCTCCTCGATGATCGACACCGCAATATCGGTATCGCTCCCTTCCCACAGAATCTTGTGGTGAAGGATGAACTGGAATTGGTCCTCAACCACGCACACCGGAACTCCGAGTTCCACCGCACGGCCAGCCTTGCCCTTCGAGATCCAGCGGGTGTGTTCCTCGAAAATCGAAAACACTTTCTCATCGTGCGCGATGGTCTCGCCTTTGAGAAGACGCCGCTCGATTTGGTCCATTTGCCGACGCGCATGGGCAATCAGACACTGGAGTATGCTCGATTGCGCAACACCTGCCTGCTCCAGCTCCTTGCAACTCTCCTCGGCTCGGCCGACCAAGTGCCAGCAACGTTCGAGATAGGCTTCGACTCGGTCCGGCCGACTCTTCGCGCGTCGCGTCGAGCGGACCTGGTTGAAACACTTCTTCACCTCTTGCGTGAGATGTCCCCACTGGCGCCAGCCTCCGATGTTGTGCTTCCTCGCCGCACCGCCCAACTCCCCGAGCAAGCACCGCATCGCCTCCCACAGCAGGTTGACATCGGTCGGGTAGTGCACGTCAGTCTCGACCACAAACGAATCACAGCGCCCCCGCAACCGCTCGCCAGGCTTTTTTCTTGCGACCGCGTGGCCGCTCTCCACAACCAACCGCCCAATCTCTGACAGAAGCTCGGGGGTCAACAGATACACATTGTCGATGATCGTCTGCAACTCGTAGGTGTCGCCTTGCGAGAACGCACCGTGACCCAGGAACTCCCGCACCGTTCGATGTTGATTCACAAGCTCATGAACACGGTCAAAGTCACAACCAAGACCCTGTTTGAGGACGCCCATCACCAGGATCCGCCACAACTCCATCCCCGGACGTCCCACCTTGCGATTCGTGCCCGGCAAAATGTGCTCCTCCAACAGCGAAAAAAGCTTCTCCCGAGTCTCCTCGTGCGAATACAGATGCTGGAGACCAAGCAGAACCGCTGGAATGTCATCGCGGGATTTATCATCCAGCTTGATCTCCTCGATCCGTGCCTCACCAAGTGCCAACTGCGTTTTCCGTGTCTGTCTCATTGTTCCTCCATCCTCCGAAGATTGCCTACTATGGGTGGATTAACCATCAAATTCCTGCATAAATTACCGGATATCGACTTTCTTCGCAATCTTGAATCGCCATTTATTCTTTGATTTCATATAGATACCTGTTTTCTGGCAAACACTAACTAACCGGGTAGCGTCAGTCAGAAGGGACAACCGATAGACGTTTTAACCGATGAGGCTTCTTGAGCCATGAGATATCGGCTTGGGGTGGTGCCTTGCGCCTGCCGTTTTCCCATCGGTGGGCGCCACCGGTTTGAGAACCGGCAACGGGGACCGCAATGAACAAAACGACGCTGCGGATTTCTTCCATGGTTCTCACCATGGCGGTCGTCACGGCCTTGACCGCATGCAGCGGCGGCGACCGAATGGCAGGCGGTGATACCACGATATCACCACCCGGCGACGGTGCCGTCCAACCGCTACAGCAGCCTGTCCATGCGGTCCAGTGGCCGATCATTGGCCGACAAGGCCTCCTGCATGTCGGGGCCGATGTTGCGCCGGCGGACGGGGCGATTGCGCCGTCCGCCACACATGACGGCATTGCGGTTTCGTTCGGCCGGGTCCGGGACGGCGTGGGCGCCGATGAGGTGAACGCCTATCTGAGCTTCGCCTATGATGCCGAGTCCGGACTATCCGGCCTCACGCGGTTTCTCGGCCGGCCGGTTGTCCGTCTTGCCGAGGGAACCAGTGCCGCCTATGCGGACTACGCGGTCCGAGTCGTCCAGTTGGTCAATGCCGCCCTGCCCCCCGAAAGCCGAATCTTGTTCGGCGGTGATCCCGCACCGCCCCTGACCGCTCTGGAGGATGTCCCGGACGGAGAGATTTTCATCAACTATGCCCCGCGCGAAACGTGGAACGTCGACTTTTCTGTCGAGGGTGAGGTCGGCGTCAGTGTGCCGTTACCCGAGTTGCATGCGGTCGATCCCGATACCGGGACAGCGACGTTTTCGCTTCGCGCGGCGCAGATCTGGATCGATCCCGCGCACATTCCCCACGAGCTGTTCGACCGCGGGATGTTTGCAATCACGGCCCATGAACTCATCCACGCCATCGGTCTGCTGTTTCATACGGACCCGACCCGGTTCCCGCAATCGATCATGAATCCTGGCAGTCTCGGCACCGACACCGGACATCTCCTTTCCCCGGTTGATCGTGACGCCTTGCTGGCAGCCTACAGCGGACTTGAACTGCAGGCCGCTCCGGAGCAACTCGCCGAAGACCTGGGGCCGTGGGAGGACACATCCGTTCACGTTCGCGGGAGCTTCGACAGCCTCGCCGGACCGATTTCCTTCGGCGTTGCCTTCAGGAACGGTCTGCTGCAACCCTGGGCCTCTGGACCAACGCCCGGGATGGAATTAGCGGACAATCCGGTTCTGTCTGAGACGGTACGGTGGGCCGGCCGCCTTCTGGGGCTCACCCCAACCGGGAAGGCGGTCGGTGCAACCGCTGATCTCGGGGTCGATTTGCAAACCCTCAACGGGCAGCTCGCGTTCACCAAACTGGAGGCCTGGGCGGCGAACGCGGCCCCGGGACCCGTCGGCAGCGGCGCGCTATGGGGCGACGGCGACCTGCACTACGCAGTGGCCGTTCGCGGAAACACGTTTGTACAGTCCGGAGGGGATGAGGGCACGGTCACCGGCGCCCTTTTCGGTTCCTCGCACGAAGCAATGGGCGGTGTGGTCGAACGGGCCGACCTGACCGCGGGCTTTGGCGGAGAGCGGTGACGGCAGCGGCACGGTTCCCACTTGGTATCGAGCAAACGACTTGATTCGTTGGCGAGCGCCGATCCGGGCAAGAATCGCGGTAGGCGGCAACCGGGTCAATCGCGGCGCAGGCTCGGGGAGAGGGCCGCCCGGTGCATGCCCTCTCCCCATCTCGAACAACAATCGAAACATGACCCTCGTTAGTCCGGCGGCGCCTTGCCGGACCCGCCCAGGGTGGCCGCACCACGGCCGAGCGGCAGGCGCAAGGCAATGCCGATGCGGTGGTCCGGCACCGCACCCGGCCGCTCGAAGCGGCTCGCCTCGATGCCCAAGGCGGCAGCCGGACCGAACTTGAGCCGCCAGCCCAGGCGCACGGTCTGCCCACCCGCCTCCGTCAGCGACCAGCCCGCCCAGGGAACCTGGACAGCGGTGCCGTCGAGGGCGCTGAAGCCGTAGCCCAGTTCGGTCGTCAATCGGACGCCGGGCACGCTGTTGTCGTTCGCCGCCGCTCCGGCTGGGAGGCATTGTCCGAACAGCGTATTGGCGCCGCCTTTCGCCAAGACGCCCACGGACGGCGTCACCGACAGGCTGAGTCCGCGCTCCGAGGACGGCCTCGGATCGTAGCGCAGAGAACCCGACATGCCCCACTCGCGGGAGTCTCCGTCCTGGTGCGACAACAGCCAGCGCCCGTTAAACTCCGCCGCGAAGCCACGCGCCGGAACGGCGTAGGCAAGGCCGCCCCCGAGGTCGAGGCCCCACCCGTTCTCGGCGTCGCCGCTGTCGTGGCGCAACCCGACCTCGAGCGAAGGCGTCAGTCGCGTCTTGTTTGCCAGCGCCAGCGCCCAAGAGCCGTCTAACTTCAGGCGCAGGCGGCTCGCATTCGCTGCCACCGCTGCCAGGTTGCCCACCGCCCCGCTCACCGCGGCGGTCGACGTGCGCACGAACAGTACATCAGTCTCGAGCGCAAGCGCCGGTCCGATGGGACCGGATCGGCTCAGCAGGTCGGCGCGCGCCCCGGCCGCCGCCGTCCACAGGTTCAGATCGCTGTCGATGGCCTCGCCGCCATCCGGCGTCAGCGACAGTTCGCCCTTGCCGTAGCCCGTCGCACCCCACACCGAGAAGCGGTCGGTCAGCTTGTATCCGGCGTAGGGATAAAGACCCGTCACCGAGGCTTCGATACCGTCCTTCCGGCCGTCCAGCAGATAGCCGCCGCGGCCCTTGCTGTGCGACAGGGACAGGCCCGCGATCCAACGGTCGGACGACCAGTCGCTGCCCAAGGTCGCGGTCGTTACGCGGCCGTCGAGTTCGCCATCGCCATCGGGCCCGTCGAACTCCGTATGCATCCCGCGGCCCCAAATGGCGTAACTGCCGCGGCCAGCCTCGCCAGTTGCCGCAAACGCCGTCCCGGCAATCAGCTCCCGCTGCGACACCGGCCGCCACCGGCCGCGCAGGCCCAGACCGCTGCCGTGAAACGAGTCGGCAGCGGTATCGCCCCGGTCCCAGGTTCCGATCCGCCATGGTGAAAGCCCGTCATCGTTCCAATCCAGACCGTTCTGCCATAGTCCGTTCTGCCCCGGACGGGTTCGCCCGGAGCCGTCTTCGGCCCGGTCTCCCTGAATTCCGGCCCGATAGGTTCCGATCGCATGGCCTGCCAACTTGCCCCGGAAGCCCGGCGTGCGCGGTGCCGACAGGCGTTCCCGAATTCCGTCCAGCACATGCTGAGCAGCCGTGCGCCCGAAACGCGGCAGCCACGCCTCCGCCACCATTTCGTTCGGCGCCGAACCCAGGGCGAACAGCGAGAAGCTGTCCGTCACCCCGCAGGCGAGGCCCGGGGGCGAGCCTTCCGCCGGCGGCGCCAGCTCGACCCATTCCGCCGGGTTCGCGCTGTCGTCGTAGCGGTGCACCCGCTGGTTGCCGCTCGACGCCGGGAGGCACACCGTTGCGGTCTGCCCGGCCAGCAACGGCTCGGTCAGCTCGATGTCCAGCACCGCGTCGCCGGTGCGGAAGCCGCGCGGCGGATTGGTGAGGGCCTCGTTATCGTCCGCAACCGTCTCGAACTCAACCGTTCCGCCGGCCAGGCCGGACGGCAGCGTCACCCGGGTGCGGGCGGGAACAACGGTCCCCTCCGGCACCGTCACCACCGGGTCGCCGGACATCGGCACCTTGAACGTCACCTTGCCCTCGGACTCCTCGAAGCCCAGCACCGTTACCGTCACCGACGCCGCCGTTACATTGTCGGCGCCGTAGTCGCCGCCGCGCACCGTATGCGTGACCTCGACCGCGGCATCTTCTTCGACGACCTGGTCCTCCTGCGCGGTCACCGTCACCGTCTGCGGCTCGTTCCAGTCCGACGCGGTGAAGCTCAGGCTCGACAGCGACACCGACAGGTTCGCACCCGGCGGCTGCGAAGACACCGCAGGCGTTACCGTTACCGTCGAGGTCGGCTGCGATCCCAGAACCACTGTGTAGCTCGCGCCGCCGTCCGGCCCTTCGATCACCGTCAGCGTCCCGGCGGACACCGTCACGCCGCGCTCGTCGTCGTCCGTGATCGTCACCGTCAGCGACGCCGGATTGAGGGTCAGGGAAGAGGTCGTGGCCGCGTTCACCGTCGCCGTGGCGGCAGGGTTGTCGATGGCGTTGTCCACCGGCGTCAGGGTCAGCGCCACGGTGGCGCTGCGCAGCCCGGTCGGAATCGTCAGGGTCGCCTGGACCGCTTCGGCCGCGCCTGCGTTCACCGTCAGGGTTACCACCGTGTCCGCGGACTCCGGCGCCCCGTCCAGCACGCCCGTCACCGCCAGCCGCGTCGCGCCGCCGTTCTCCGCCACCCTGTCCGGCGTCACCGTCAGCGTCACCATCGTCGATGGCCGGTCGTCGTCCGTGATCGTCAGATTCACGGCTTGCGGCTGCCCGATCCCCCGGGCGTTCTCCGCCGCGCCCGACACCGCCACCTGCTTGCTCGGCGCGCTCAGCTCGTTGTTCACGCTCGCTATGGTCACCGAGCCGGTGCTCTCGGTCTGGCCAGCGGGGATCGTCAGCCCCGTCCCGCGCAGCAGGAAGTCCCCCGTCACCGCAGGGACCACCGGCGTCGCCGTCACCGTAATCACCGTCTCCGCCGTCGACGGACGGTCGAGCACCGCCGTCACCGTGCTCGACCCGCCGTTCTCGGAAATCGAGGCCGGGCTCAGCTCCAGCGTCACCCTGGGATCGGAGTCGTCATCCCCGATCGTCACCGTCACGCCGCCCGCCGGCGCCACGGTGAGCCCGGACGTCGTTCCGGTTACCCGCACCGTCTCGTCCGGCTCGTCCGTCTGGTCGTCCACCGTGTCCAGCGAGAACATCGCTGTACCGCTCTTCTGCTGGGCAGGGATGGTCAGCGTGAAGCCGTTCACCGGCGCGAAATCGGTTGCCGCTGCGGTGCCGGGGGCGACCGTGATCGCGATATCCGTATCGACCGTGCGTGCCGCCCCATCCAGTTCCGCCATCACCGTTACCGTCCGCGAGGCACCTTCCTGCACCTCGGAAGGCGACACGGAGAGGGTCACCGTCGTCGACGGGAATTCGTTGTCGGTGATGGTCAGTGTCCGGTCCGGGGGATCCTCGACCCCGAGGTCGTTCTCCGTCGTGGCTGACACCGTCACCCGCTTGTCGGGCGCCTCGACTTCGTTGTCGACGGCCTCGATCGTCACCGACCCGGTGCTTTCGGTCGCACCGATGGGAATCGTCAGCGTCGTCCCGATCTGCCGGAAGTCCCCCGCGACCGCCGGCGCCACCGGCGTCGCCGTAACCGTAATCGTCGTCGCTGCGGTCGACGGACTGTCGAGCGTCGCCGTCACCGTGGTCGATCCGCCGTCTTCCCGGATCGACTCCGGCGTGAGCGCCAGGGTTGCCTTCGGCTCCGGCAGCACAGGCGGCACCGGCGCCGTCTCCTCGTCCTGAATCGTCAGCGTCACGTCCGCCGGCGCCTCGATGCCCGCCGGCGATACGCTGCCCGATACGCGCACGGTCTTGTCCGCCCCATCCACATCGTTATCCACCGCCGCGATCGTCACCTCGCCCGTGCTCTCGGTGGCGTTGGCCGCGAAACTCAGGGTGGCACCCGACAGCATGAAGTCCGCATCCGTCGCCGGAGCATCGGCTGTTGCCGTCGCCGTCGCCGTCGAGACTCCACCGTCCTCGGAGATCGATGACCGTGTGAGCACCAACGTCACGCTTGATGTTGCGCCTGGCGCCTCGTCGTCATCGGCGATGGTCAGCGTCGCCTCCGCCGGCGCCTCGATGCCCGCCGGCGATACGCTGCCCGATACGCGCACGGTCTTGTCCGCCCCATCCACATCGTTATCCACCGCCGCGATCGTCACCTCGCCCGTGCTCTCGGTGGCGTTGGCCGCAAAACTCAGGGTGGCACCCGACAGCGTGAAGTCCGCATCCGTCGCCGGAGCATCGGCTGTTGCCGCCACCGTCACCGTGAACGCCTCCGCCGACGCCGGCGATACCGTCGCCGTCACCGTCGAGACTCCACCGTCCTCGGAGATCGATGACGGTGTGAGCACCAGCGTCACGCCTGGTGTTGCACCTGGCGCCTCGTCGTCATCGGCGATGGTCAGCGTCGCCTCCGCCGGCGCCTCGATGCCCGCCGCCGACACACTGCCCGATACGCGCACGGTCTTGTCCGCCCCATCCACATCGTTATCCACCGCCGCGATCGTCACCTCGCCCGTGCTCCCGGTGGCGTTGGCCGCGAAACTCAGGGTGGCACCCGACAGCGTGAAGTCCGCATCCGTCGCCGGAGCATCGGCTGTTGCCGCCACCGTCACCGTGAACGCCTCCGCCGTCGCCGGCGTCACCGTCGCCGTCACCGTCGAGACTCCGCCGTCCTCGGAGATCGAGCCCGGCGTCAACACCAGCGTCACGCTTGATGTTGCGCCTGGCGCCTCGTCGTCATCGGCGATGGTCAGCGTCGCCTCCGCCGGCGCCTCGATGCCCGCCGGCGATACGCTGCCCGATACGCGCACGGTCTTGTCCGCCCCATCCACACCGTTATCCACCGCCGCGATCGTCACCTCGCCCGTGCTCTCGGTGGCGTTGGCCGCAAAACTCAGGGTGGCACCCGACAGCGTGAAGTCCGCATCCGTCGCCGGAGCATCGGCTGTTGCCGCCACCGTCACCGTGAACGCCTCCGCCGACGCCGGCGATACCGTCGCCGTCACCGTCGAGACTCCACCGTCCTCGGAGATCGAGCCCGGCGTCAACACCAGCGTCACGCCTGGCGCCTCGTCGTCATCGGCGATGGTCAGCGTCGCCTCCGCCGGCGCCTCGATGCCCGCCGCCGACACGCTGCCCGATACGCGCACGGTCTTGTCCGCCCCATCCACACCGTTATCCACCGCCGCGATCGTCACCTCGCCCGTGCTCTCGGTGGCGTTGGCCGCAAAACTCAGGGTGGCACCCGACAGCGTGAAGTCCGCATCCGTCGCCGGAACATCGGCTGTTGCCGCCACCGTCACCGTGAACGCCTCCGCCGTCACCGGCGACACCGTCGCCGTCACCGTCGAGACGCCGCCGTCCTCGGAGATCGAGCCCGGCGTCAACACCAGCGTCACCCGCGGGGCACCCTCGTTATCCGTGATAACGACCGTCTGCTCGGCGCCGAACGCGACGCCCTCGAGCAACCCGCCGATCACAATGGTCTCGTCCTGGTCGCTGACGGCGTCGTCCACCGCCGTCAGCGTGGCCGTCACGCTCGAGGCATTGTCTCCGGAGCCCGGCGGCAGCGTTAGCGTCCGGGAGGTGATGCGGTAGTCCTCGTCCTCGGTCGCCGTGCCCGACAGAGTCAGCGCGATCGTCCGCTCCCCGGCAAAGGTCGATCCCTCTCCGGTGGTCACGGTCACCGTGGCCGTACCGCCGGTCTCCGCGATGCTGGCGGGGGCTACTCGAAGCGACAGTTCCGGAACCTCGTCGTTGTCCGCCAGGGTCAGGGTCGCTGCCTCGGGGACGCCGATGCCGCGGTCGCCCGCAATACCCGTGAGCGTCAACGTCTCATCGGGCTCGTCGACACGATCCTCGATCGGCGTCAGCGTGAGCGTCACCGCGGCCGAGGTCTCGTTCGCGGGAATGGTCAGGCTGAAGTCCGACACCGGCGTGTAATCCACGCCTTGCAAGGCCGCCGTTTCGCCGGCGCCGCCCAGCGACACATCAATCACCGTATCGGATTCGCGCGCGCCCGCGTCCAGCGCCACCGTGACCTCCATCGGCGTCGCCCCGGCCCCCTCGTCGATCCGCTGCGGAGTCACCGTCAGGTCACCGTGGTCGAGGCCTCGTCATCGTCGGCGATCGTCAGTGTCGCGTCCGCCGGCGCCGCCACGTCCACCCGCGACACCGTCCCCGACACCCGCAGCGTCTTGTCCGCCGCGTCCACGCCGTTGTCCACCGCCGCGATCGTCACGTTGCCCGTGCTCTGGGTGGCGTTGGCCGCAAAACTCAGGGTGGCACCCGACAGGGTGAAGTCCGCGCCCGTCGCCGGAGCATCGGCTGTTGCCGACACCGTCACCGTGAACGCCTCCGCCAACACCGACGTCACCGTCGCCGTCACCGTCGCCGTGCCGCCGTCCTCGGCAATCGAGTCCGGCGTCAACACCAGCGTCACCCGCGGTGCCGCTTCATTGTCCGTGATGGTCAGGGGCTGCTCACCGAATGCCGCTCCGCCGGCCCGGCCGGAAATCAGGAGCGTCTCGTCGCCCTCGAAAACTCGGTCGTCGAGCCCCGTCACCCTGGCCGTCACGCTCGCCCCCCCACGCGGCAACGTCAGTTCCGTGGCGCTCACCGTGTAGTCCTCACCCTGCGTGGCGGTGCCGCCGAGCACCAGGGTGATGACTTGCGGGCTGTCGAAGGTCGAGCCCGTCCCGGTCGTCACGGTCACCGTCGCCGTGCCGCCGTCCTCGGCGATGGTGGCAGGCTCCACCTCGAGCGCCAGCACCGGCGCCGTCTCGTCGTCCAGGATCGTCAGCGTCGCGTCCGCCGGCGCCGACACCGTGCCCGACACCGTGCCCGACACCGATACCTGGCGGTCCGGCGTGTCCCTCGTGTTGTCCACCGCGGCGATCGTGACCGAGCCGGTACTTAGGGTCTCGCCGGCCGCGAAGCTCAGCGTCGTTCCGGATTGTTGGAAATCCCCGGCTTCGGCAGGAGACACCGGTGCTGCTGTGACATCCACCGTGAACGCTGTCGCCGACGCCGGTGATACCGTCGCGGTCACCGTGCTCGTGCCGCCGTCCTCCGCGATCGATGGCGGGGTCACCACCAGCGTCACCGCGGGCGTCCCCTCGTCATCGGCGATCGTAACCGTCTGCTCGGTGCCGAACGCGACGCCGTCGCGCGAAGCGCCGATCACGATGGTCTCGGCATCGTCGTCGACGTTGTCGTCCAGCGCCGTCAGCGTGGCCGTCACGATCGAGGCCTCCAAGCCGGCACCCGGCGGCAGCGTGAGGGTTGGGGTGCTGAGGGTATAATCCGTGCCCGCCGTGGCACTCCCCGACACCGACAGCGTTATTGTCTGTTCATCCGCAAACGTCGAGCCCGTCCCGGTACTCACCGTTACTGTCGCCGTCCCGCCGTCCTCCTCGATGGTCGCCGTGTCCACTCCAAACGACAACTGCGGAGCCTCGTCGTTGTCGGTGATCGTGATCTCGACCGCGTCCGGTACGCCCACCAGCGGGTCGTTCGTCGCGCCCGTCACCGAGAGCACCTCGTCCGACTCGGCGATCCGGTCGTCCAGCGGCGTCAGAGTGAAGCCGGCCGAAACGCTCGTGTCCCCGGCGATAATGCTCAGCGTGAGCGCCGCCACCGAAACGAAGTCGACTCCGGACACGGCGCCGTCGCCGCCCGTTCCGCTGCCCACGGTCACCGTCACGACAACGTCCGATTCACGCAGCCCGGAGTTCAGCGTCGCCGTGACCTCGATATCGGTGTCCCCGGGGATCTCCGCCACCGAGGTCACATTCAGCGACAGGGACACGGAATCCGGCGCGTCGTCGTTGTCCCGGATCGTCAGCGTCGGCGACGGCCTCGGCGCCCTAATGCCCGTGGTCCGCGGCATCCCCAGCACGCCGTCGTACGCGGCGATGGTTCCGGAAATCGTCAACTCCTTGTCCGGCGTGTCCAGGTCGTTGTCCACCGCAGAGATGGTGGCGAGCCCGGTACTGGCCGTCGCCCCCGCGGCGAAGTCCAGCAGCCCGAACGCTGGCACCGGAAAGTCCACTTCAACGTCGTCGTCCGTCGCCGGCGAGATCGGGTGCACGCCGATCCACAGCACGAACGGGTGCTCGGCCGGCGGAGACACGGTCGCCGTGACGGTCGTCTTGTTCGCATTCGGGTTGCCCGGCGACGCCGTCTCCTCGATTTCGTCCGGCGTCAGCGTCAGCACCACCTGCGAGTTCGCCTCGTCGTCCTCCACCGCAACCGTCTGCGTGCCCAAATCCGTCCCGTCGTGCGTGGCCGTGACGAGCACCGTCTGGTCCTCGTTGCCCTCGAAGAGCCCGTCGTCAACCCCTGTTACCAACGTCGTCACGGAGCCCACGCCCGCCGGAAGGGTCAGCGTCTTGGATTCGATCGTGTAGTCCGAGCCCTCGATGGCCGTGCCCGCCACCGCCAGGGTGATGGTCTGGTCCGTGGCGTAGGTCGAGCCCGACCCCGTGCCCACCGTCACAGTCGAGACCCCGCCGTTCTCGGCAATACTCGCCGGCAGCGCGGTGAACACCGATAATACCGGCGCCAAGTCGTCGTCCGTGATCGTGACCGTCTGCGGCGACCCGAAGCCGGTGCCGTCGCGCGAGGCGTCGATCACCACCGTTTCGTCGTCGTCGTCGATCCTATCGTCCAGGGCCGTCATCGTCGTGGTCACGGTCGAGGCGTCGGGACCCACTCCCGCCGGCAGCGTCAGCGTCGAATCGACCAAGTAGTCGCTCGTTACCGTCGCCGTGCCCGACAGGGACAGCGTGAGGGGCTGGTCCGTGGCGTACGTCGATCCCGTGCCCGTGGTTACCGTCACCGTCGAGGTCCCGCCGTTCTCCGCGATGGCCGGATCGCTCACCGATATCTCGAGCACCGGCGCCAAGTCGTCGTCGTCGATGACGATCGACTGCTGCGCGCCCACGGCCACCGCGCCGATGGCCGCATCGATAAGTATGGTTTCGGCATCGTCGTCGATCTTGTCGTCGACGCCTGTGACCATAGTGGTCACCGTGGAGACGTCCAGCCCGGAACCGGCGGGCAGGGTGAGGGACTTCGATACGATGGTGTAGTCCCCGGTCTCCGTGCCCGTTCCCGTCAGCGTCAGGGTCACGGTCTGGGCGTCGGGAAAGGTGGAGCCAGCGGCCGTGGTCACCGTGACGGTCGAGGTACCGGCGTTTTCCCCAATCCTCAAGGGGCTGACCTCAAGCACCGGTGCCGGCGGGGCGTCCTCGTCCTCAATGGTGAGCGTCACCGCCTCGGTGGCGCGGAAGTAGGACTGGGAACTCGTTCCGGTGACCGACACCGTCTTGTCGGGACGGTCCACGCGGTTGTCGTTCGCCGCGATGGTCACCGTGCCGGTGGGCGAGTCCGACAGCGCCGCGAAACTCAGCGTGCCGGAGAGAGCGTAGTCGGCGGTCGTGGCAGGCGCCGTCGGGTCGATGCGGAACGTAACCGTGAAGGCGTCCACGGTGCGCGGCGCCACACTTGCCGTCACCGTCGTGGAGCCGCCGTCCTCCGGGATCGAGTCGTCGGTCAACGTCAGGGTGAGCTTCGGCGCCTCCTCGTCCTCCATGATGGCGATGGTGCGCGCGGTGCCGAAATCGGTGCCGCCGCGCGAGCCGGCGATGGAGAGTCGTTCGTCGGCCGTGCCTTCAAAGAAGTCGTCGTCCACCCCCGTCACCGTGGCCGTCACCGACGATGCCGCGCTGCCCACGCCCGCCGGCAGGGTCAGGGACGTCGAGTCGAGGGTGTAGTCATCGGTCTCCGTCGCCGTGCCCGAGAGCGCGAGCGTGATCGTCTGATCGTCCGGAAACGTCGACGACCCCGGACCCGTACTCACCGTCACCGTCGAGGTCCCGCCGGCCTCTGCGATGGATGCGGGAACCACCGACAGCACCAGCACCGGCGGATCGTCGTCGTCATTGATGGTGATGGTCTCGGAGCCGATGGTGTTGCCCCCGCTGTCGGCGGTGATGATGACCGTCGCCGCATCGTTGTCGTAGTTGTCGTCCACCGCCGTCACCGTGGCCGTCACCGACGATGCCACGCTGCCCACGCCCGCCGGCAGGGTCAGGGACGTCGAGTCGAGGGTGTAGTCATCGGTCTCCGTCGCCGTGCCCGAGAGCGCGAGCGTGATCGTCTGATCGTCCGGAAACGTCGACCCCGAACCCGTACTCACCGTCACCGTCGAAGTCCCGCCGTCCTCTGCGATGGATGCGGGAGCCACCGTCAGCACCAGCATCGGTGCGTCGTCGTCGTCATTGATGGTGATGGTCTCGGAGCCGATGGTGCCGCCCCCGCGGCTGGCGGTGATGATGACCGTCTCCGCATCGTCGTCGTAGTTGTCGTTCACCGCCGTCACCGTGGCCGTCACCGACGATGCCACGCCGCCCACGCCCGCCGGCAGGGTCAGGGACGTCGAGTTGAGGGTGTAGTCATCGGTCTCCGTCGCCGTGCCCGAGAGCGCGAGCGTGATCGTCTGATCGTCCGGAAACGTCGACCCCGAACCCGTACTCACCGTCACCGTCGAAGTCCCGCCGTCCTCTGCGATGGATGCGGGAGCCACCGTCAGCACCAGCACCGGCGCGTCGACGTCGTCGTCATTGATGGTGATGGTCTCGGTGCCGATGGCGTTGCCCGCGCGGCTGGCGGTGATGATGATCGTCTCCGCATCGTCGTCGTAGTTGTCGTCCACCGCCGTCACCGTGGCCGTCACCGTCGATGCCGCGGTGCCCACGCCCGCCGGCAGGGTCAGGGACGTCGAGTCGAGGGTGTAGTCATCGGTCTCCGTCGCCGTGCCCGAGAGCGCGAGCGTGATCGTCTGAGCGTCCGGAAACGTCGACCCCGAACCCGTACTCACCGTCACCGTGGACGAGGTCCCGCCGGCCTCTGCGATGGATGCGGGAGCCACCGTCAGCACCAGCATCGGTGCGGCGTCGTCGTCGGTGATGGTGATGGTCTCGGAGCCGATGGTGTTGGCCCCGCGGTTGGCGGCGATGATGACCGTCTCCGCATCGTCGTCGTAGTTGTCGTCCACCGCCGTCACCGTGGCCGTCACCGTCGATGCCGCGGTGCCCACGCCCGCCGGCAGGGTCAGGGACGTCGAGTCGAGGGTGTAGTCATCGGTCTCCGTCGCCGTGCCCGAGAGCGCGAGCGTGATCGTCTGAGCGTCCGGAAACGTCGACCCCAAACCCGTACTCACCGTCACCGTGGACGAGGTCCCGCCGGCCTCTGCGATGGATGCGGGAGCCACCGTCAGCACCAGCACCGGCGCGGCGTCGTCGTCGGTGATGGTGATGGTCTCGGAGCCGATGGTGTTGGCCCCGCGGTTGACGGCGATGATGATCGTCTCCGCATCGTCGTCGTAGTTGTCGTCCACCGCCGTCACCGTGGCCGTCACCGTCGATGCCACGCTGCCCACGCCCGCCGGCAGGGTCAGGGACGTCGAGTCGAGGGTGTAGTCATCGGTCTCCGTCGCCGTGCCCGAGAGCGCGAGCGTGATCGTCTGATCGTCCGGAAACGTCGACCCCAAACCCGTACTCACCGTCACCGTCGAAGTCCCGCCGTCCTCTGCGATGGATGCGGGAGTCACCGTCAGCACCAGCATCGGCGCGGCGTCGTCGTCATTGATCGTCCCCGTCGCCGTCGGGTCCGCCGGCAGGGTCGCCGCGCTGGCCGGGCTCACGCCGGACAGGGTCACCGTGAACGTCTCGGCGGACTCGTCGATGCGGTCCTGGAGCGTCGACACCGTGAAGGTCTTCTGGGTATCGCCCACCATGAAGGTCAGGATCCCGCTGTCCGCCGTGAAGTCCGTCTGCGCCGCCGTGTCGCTCATCGCCACCGAGGTCGCGTAGTTCACCGTCAACTCCTGGGCGGCGGCCGCCGTCAGCGTGACCGTGAAGGTGATCGCGGCGCCCTCGGCCCCGGACGCGTCCGCGATGCCGGTCGCCACCGCGGGCGCGGCGGTCACCGTCGCCGTCGGCGCGCTGGTCAGTTCTTCGTTATTACTGTCGTCGTCGGTGAAGCTCACCTTCACCCTGAGCCTCTTGCCGACATCCGCGCCCACCGGTGTGTAGGTGACCGAGGTCGCACCACTGGGGATGTCGGCCGGGTTCGACATGCCATTGGCATCCACTCGGACCCACTGGTACCCGTAGGTGGCTCTGGTGAGGCCCTCCACGTCCGCGATGCCTGCCGTCGCCGCCGTCAGGGTCTGGCCCACCTGCGCGGTGCCGCTGATCGTCGGCACGCCCGTGGCCGGGTCGTTCATCGCCGTCACGTTCACCGTCATCGTGTAGGCCAAGGCGCTCTCGTCCGTGCCGTCGGCTACCCTGAAGGTGAAGCTTGCGTAGCCCGCCCCGTTGGCGTTCGCCGCCGGCGTGAACACCAGCTTGCCGATGTCCGCCGCCGGGACCGACTGGCCCGTCGTCGCCGGCATGCCGTCGAGCGCCAGCGCCCCCGCCGCCGGCAGCGTCACCACCGTGACGCTCGCCAGCGCATTGCCGTCGCTGTCGGCGAAGTGGAAGTCGGCCGCCGCGAAGGTGTAAGCCGTGTCCTCATCCGTGGTTACCGACGCAGCCTGTGCCGTCGGGGCGTTGTTGGCCGCGGCGATCACCGTGTCCGTCGCGTCGCTGGTCCGGCTCTCGGCGAAGCCCGCGTCGTCGGTGAAGCTCGCTCTCACCTTGAGGGTCTTGCCCACGTCGGCCGGCAACAGCGTGTAGGTGGACCCGGTCGCCCCGCTGATGTCCGTCTCGTTCACGCCGTCCACCTGAATCCACTGGTAGTTGTAGGTGACACCGACCAGGCCGTCGGCGTCGGCGATGGTGCCCGCCGAGGCGGTCAGATCCATCCCCACCTGCGCCGTGCCGGCGATCGCCGGCGCGCCCGTGGCACGGCGGTCGTCGTCGATGATGGTGAGGGTCTGGCGCGTGCCCACGGCCAGGTTCCCGGGCGCGCGCGTCGCGTCGATGAGGACCGTCTCGCCGCCCTCGGACAGCGTGTCGTTCACCGCCGTCACCGTGGCCGTCACCGTCGATGCCCCGCTACCCACGCCCGCCGACAGGGTCAGGGACTTCGAGTTGATGGTGTAGTCCACGGACTCCGTCGCCGTGCCCAAGAGCGCGAGCGTGATCGCCTGATCGTCCGGGAACGTCGACCCCAAACCCGTACTCACCGTCACCGTCGAAGTCCCGCCGTCCTCTGCGATGGATGCGGGAGCCACCGACAGCACCAGCATCGGCGCGTCGTCGTCGTCATTGATCGTCCCCGTCGCCGCCGGGTCCGGCGGCAGGGTCGCCACGCTGGCCGGGTCCACGTCGGACAGGGTCACCGTGAACGTCTCGGCGGACTCGTCGATGCGGTCCTGGAGCGTCGACACCGTGAAGGTCTTCTGGGTCTCGCCCGGCGCGAAGGTCAGGGTCCCGCTGCCCGCCGTGAAGTCCGCCTGCGCCGCCGTGTCGGCCGCCGCCACCGAGGTCGCGTAGTCCACCGTCACGTCCTCGGCGGCGGCCGCCGCCAGCGTGACCGTGAAGGTGATCGCGGCGCCCTCGACCCCGGACGCGTCCGCGATGCCGGTCGCCACGGACGCGGCGGTCACCGCCACCGTCGCCGCGCTGGTCCGGCTCTCGGCGAAGCCCGCTTCGTCAGTGAAGCTCGCTCTCACCTTGAGGGTCTTGCCCACGTCGGCCGTCAACAGCGTGTAGGTGGACCCGGTCTCCCCGCTGATGTCCGTCTCGTTCACGCCGTCCACCTGAATCCATTGGTAGCTGTAGGTGACACCGACCAGGCCGTCGGCGTCGGCGATGGTGCCCGCCGAGGCGGTCAGATCCATCCCCACCTGCGCCGTGCCGACGATCGCCGGCGCGCCGGTGGCGACGGCGTTGGCCCTCACATTGACCGTCATCGTGTAGTCGCTGGCGCTCTCGGCGGTGCCGTCGCTCACGTTGAAGTCGAAGGTCGTGTAGGGACTGCCGCTCCCGCCCGTCACCGGGGTGAAGACGAGCCTGGCCGCGTCGATGTCATCCTTCGTGACGTCCTGGTTGGCCGTGACCGACGTGCCGCCGAGCGTCAGCGAGCCCGGCGACGGCAGGGTGACGATCTTCACGTTCGCCAGCTCGTCGCTGGTGTCCGCGTCGACGAAGCTGAAGTTTGCGGCCGTGAAGGTGTAGGCCGTGTCCTGGTTCGTCGTGACCGTGTTGTGCGCGGCCGTCGGCGCGGCGTTGGGGACGGTCAGCGTGAAGTTAACGGTACTGCCTGTGGCCCATCCGCTCCAACTCAGGGAGGTTGTCCAAGTCCGCTTGTTCCTCGAACCGCGGGCACCAGCCGTGAAGGTATAGCTCGAGGTGGGGTTGGTGATGTTCAGCGTCATGTTCTGCGCCCGGCCTACAAGGAGGTCCTCGTCGAACACAATGGCCAGCTCTAAGACAGATTCTTTGAGTGATAACTCGCGGATCTCATAGGTGGTGCCGTCCAACACAAGGTCATTGTCACTAAGGGCGCTGCCGCAGCGGCCAGCCCGCGCCACCCCAGTCGAATCATCATCGGTGCAGCCATAAAACGAGCCCCACCCGTATGTCGTCAGCGTGCCCGACCAGACGACGTGGACCGGGGTTTGCGCCGGCGCCGGCGCCGGCAGGGCGAGCAGGGCGGCGAGAGCGAGCAGGGCGGCGATGGCGAGCAGGGCGACGCCAGGGGAACGAAGGAGGGAAAGGAGACGGCCCCACGCGGTGCGCGCGGTCGGGGAATCACCGCGGGTGCGGTTCAGACATTGAGTTCGGCTCTGAGTCACCTTCGCTAAGACACCACCAAAGACACCACCAACTGTCAAAACCATGACTGCTTTCCCCTTTCGTCCTTGCCGGCGGCCGAGGGACCGGACCTGCCGGCGAAGGAAGGAACCGCGTTGCGGGAGCGGTCCGCAAACAGCAATTTGTGCAACTAAGCACAGAAACTTTATGAAAGTACACAAAGTTGCGCGAATTAAAGATAACCTTGCGCGAATTCGAGATGAATTCTGACCAAATTTGAGGTGAGATCCTGGAATCGGACCGAATCGGACCGCGCGGTCCGGCGCCGAATCATCCGCCGGCGGGCGAATGTCAGGAACCGCTCGCCCGCCCCTCCGCCGGCTCAACCGGAACACGAAAACGTGCTAAACAGGACTCTGGCGGCGTGATCGTTTACCCGGAATATACCGTGACCCTGCCGCCACCCTGTCCAAGCAACCAGGACCACCTTCGCAGGACACTGGCATGCCCGAACCGTTCTCCCTCTACGTCCACATCCCCTATTGCGTCAGCAAGTGCCCCTACTGCGACTTCAACTCGCACGTCGCGGCCCGCATCCCCGAAGAGGAGTACACGCGGACGCTGCTCCGGGAGTTGCGCCACTATTCCGAGTCGGAGGCCTGGGCCAACCGTTCCGTGAAGACCATCTTTTTCGGCGGCGGCACCCCCTCGACCTTCCAGGGAACCAGCATCGCCGCGATACTCGACGAAGCCGCCGGACTGTTCCCCTTCGATGAGCGGATGGAGATCACGCTGGAGGCGAACCCGGGCGCGGTGGACGCGAGCCGCTTCCGGGACTATCGGCGCTGCGGCGTCAACCGCATCAGCGTCGGAGCGCAGACCTTCGACGCCGACCTGCTGCGGTTTCTGGGACGGGTCCACAGCGCCGACGAGACGCGCCAAGCCCTGAGCAGCATCCGGGAGGCGGGCTTCGACAACTTCAGCCTCGACCTGATCTACGGGATTCCGGGACAGACCGTGGATGGCGTCAGCCAGGACCTCTCACAGGCGCTGGCGTGCGAGCCGCCGCACCTGTCCGCCTACAACCTCACCATCGAGGAAGGCACGCCCTTCCACGCCCGCTACCGCCAAGGCCTCCTGAAACCCCTGGACGAAGAGGTGGAGATCGAGATGGCCGAACGTGTCCAGCATGCGCTGGTCCAGGCCGGGCTGGAACGATACGAGATCTCCAACTACGCCCGGCCGGGCCTCGAGTCGCGGCACAACGTCAACTACTGGGAGGGCGGCGATTATCTAGGCATCGGCGCCGGCGCCCACAGCCACCACCGAGGGCCGGAAGACCCGCTGGGAGAACGCTGGCAGAACGAGCGCTTGCCGAGCGGCTACATGCGCCGCGCCGGCGAGACCGGCGACGCCGTCACCGAGCGCGAACGCCCGGAGCTGCGTCAAGCCATGGGGGAGCACCTGTTCACCGGGCTGCGGATGATCGGGGGTGTTTCGGTGCCGGGGTTTTGCCGGCGGTTCGGGACGAAACCCGGGGAGGCTTTCTCTGAAATTGCGGACTGGCTGTCGGAGGGCCTGCTGGTCGAGGACGAGCAGCGCCTGCGCTTTGCGCCACGGGGGCTGCTGCTGGCCAACGAGCTCTTCGTTCGGTTCGTGTGAGCGTGGACCAACCAAATCCGTCAAGGTGGCAAGGGAACAGGTAGTGGCTCAGTTTGAAATCAGCCCATGCTTTTCGTAGGCGGCCGGGCGGTTCGGCTTGGGCGCGTCGGCTTCTACCATGTCCACGATATCGCCAATTTCCCACAGCCGATCCGTAACGCCCGCTTCCATTGCCGGGGTAACGCGCAGCGTCTTGTGAATCCAGCAGAAGTTGTAATGCATGAAGTGCAGCGCCACCGAGGCGGACAGGTATTCCAGCCGCTTGCTGAAGGCGTTGGTCAGCCGGGTGAACCGGCGCATGGACATCCGCATGGTGAGGTTCTGGCGCTCCACGCAGGAGGTACTGACGTGCGCTTCATCAGGATTACCCTCTACCACTTCCATGCGGGTTCCGATGTTCGTTTGAGGTTGACAGGCCCCCTTACGGCCTGCTAATCGGGCAGCAACACCAACGTCTGCCCGACCGGCCTAAGAAGTATCCGCCGGAGGCAATCTGAAGAGAGGGAGGCAACATGGCTCCTCAAGTTGGCGGCAAGGTTTGGATTCCCTGTGAAGTAAAACCCGGGCCTTTCTCAAATGAGCGACTTGCTCGTATTCAACTCCCCGCAGGTCCGTGGCTTGGGTTTGTTGATACTGGTGCACTAAAGGAACCAGTAGAAACTGGGGATACCTACGTGCTCGCTTACGTTACCGGAATCCAAGGCAATCAAGTGACGGTCATTGTTCAAGGGCACGCCTTTGATGTTGGCCAAGTACAGGCATCACTTGCCAAGGTGCAACCACTTGATCCTCTCTCGCCCTGACATTCTCAATCAACTTGAACACGGAGCCCTTTCCTTCGACCCGGGAATACCACCGAATAGGGTCAGGCAGGTTTCAATCGACTTGCTCCTCGGTCGGCGCTTCACCACCTTCAAAGAGCCGCCCGGCTATCTCACTTCAATACAAATGGACCCCTCACTCTGGGTTTCAGAGGACCTCTGGAAACATGAGGAAGTAGATAGCTTTCTGCTAAAGCCAGGCCATTTCGTTCTTGCGCAAACACTAGAACAGGTATGCATGCCAAACACGTTAATGGGGCTTGTTGAGGGGCGAAGCAGCTTTGCAAGAATAGGCATCTCGGTTCACGTGACGGCTCCCAAAATTGACCCCGGATTCAACGGCCCTATAACATTAGAGATGGCCAATTTTGGAAAAGTAACCGTACAATTACGTGCGGGAAGAGACATGCCTGCCCAGCTTCTACTTGCTCAAATCACGACAGCACTATCCGATCCGGATCTGTACGGCGCAGATCCAAGGGATGTTTTCCAAAAACAGACAGACCCTATCCCAAGAAAGCGCAGTAAACTGACTTGTCCGTCCTCTAGCTAGAGGGCGGACAAGTCAGTTTACTGCGCGGCATCGGCGGCAACCTTGCGCTTCCAACGGGCGCTGGCGGCCTTGACTGCGTTCTCCTTGAGTTGCTCCGGTGTCATGGCAGCGGCGCGGGCATGTCCCCCGTGTGCCCGGTTGGACTTAGGCTCTACGTCCTCGACATCCCCAACGGCGATGTCCGTGATCAACTTGCCAAGCTGGTTCACGTCGGCTGGTCGGTGTTTCATGATGTGGTCCCCTTCCAGTAAGCCTAGCAGGTGGCGCGGAGGGTTGCCGGTTGTCAAGACTCTGACATTTCAAACTGACTCACTATCAGGGAACAGGATAACCTAACCTCAAAGCCTTCTCAGGCGTTGCAGCTACACGGCCCCCCAGTTCAGGCTACTCTGTCTCCACTTGTTGTGCTTGCGAATGACCATCCTTGTGGTACATTTTCATCCGACGCGGCAAGCGGCTTCTCTACCTGAGTGCCGCCTGTACCGACGCCGGGGGTGATTCATGCCGCCTGCCACATACAAGATCACCGAGGCCCGCGCTCACTTCGCTGAACTTCTAGAGCGCGCCAAGGCTGGTGAAGAGATCGTCATCACCAAAGGCAACGAGCCGCAGGCCCGAATCCTGCCGCCGACCACAGCCAGCCGAAGGGAATCCGCGCCCCTGAGGCACCTCCGCCTGCCGGACAACCTTTTCGACCAGGAGGACGCCGAACAGGCCGCAATTGACGCCGGTGACCACAGCGACGCGTGATCTCCTTGCTCGAAATCCGAAAAGACATCAACTCGTCCAAATCATCCTCTTTAATCTCCCGAAGCCGCTTCCGTGCTTTTCGGAATCAAGCGATCAAGCCGAATTAAATGACTACCCCGGTTACCCGGATGGGCGGGGTTCATGTTTTCGAGATTTTGAAGTTGCTCAATGACTCGTTTGTAGTCGGCTGGAACGGCGAGATTCGTCCATGCCCAAGGACCACCCTTATCGTGATCCCCTATACGCCACGTGAAACCCGAAACAGGCCGAGATTCCGATGAGGGGCGCTTGACCGTTTTGGGGTCGGTCGCGCTTCTTGCTCGTTTTTCCGGGGTCGGGTTGGCCTGGGCCTTTGGCGACTTGCCTTTGCCCTTCCGAGATTGGGCCAAGATGTGTTACAGGCTGGAGTAGTAGTCGGCCATGTCCGCATGCCGGATAACGACGTTCCCGCGCTCCCCATCCCGGAGATTATTGCGAGCGCGTGCATCGCGCCATGGGTCTTCCATGTGAGTCAGATTGCTCAGCCATTGGGAAGACTTGTTCCCGTAGAAGACAAGAACGGCACCTACGGTTTCCCGCTGTGTCGCGTTGAGCTTCCGTGAGAACCCACCAGGTATGCGTCGGACAAGAAAATCACCACGGTGGAGATTGTAGAGCTGCCGAACGACTGGCCCGTTTGCCCATGCTTCGATGCGTTCCTTAAACATGGGTTGATCATCCCACACGAGGGACCATGCTTGTGTGTAGTACACAAGCTTCTGCAATTTCATAGCTGGGATGGGATGAGGGAATCGCCGGAGAATGTATGCGGCGACATCCAAGACGCTAACCATAATATAAACCCCTCCTTTAAAGGGAAGCCAACGTCTACAGTACTCTTCGGGTATCCCATATCTTCATCAACGTCAAGGGGGTCTTTGTAACTCTTGAGTTTCCGGCAGGATTTTTTGACGATTTCTGTTGAAATCCTGTTCGCTTTTGGGTAAACTACTTCCATAACTTGGAGGTAAGAAGATGGCACAGAAGGCCCCCGGCAAGCACTACAGACTCGGACTCTCGGTCAAGGCACTGTTCGGGATGTTCCCCGACGACGAGACGGCGGAACAGTGGTTCACGGAAGTCCGGTGGCCGGCCGGCGTGCGGTGCCCGAAGTGCGACTCGGACAACATCCAGGAACGGACCACCGGGAAGCCGCAACCCTACCGCTGCCGGTCCTGCCGGAAGGACTTCTCTGTCAAGACGGGCACCCTCATGCACAACTCGCCCTTGGGTTGCCAGACGTGGGCCATCGCCATCTACCTCATGACCACGGGCTTGAAGGGTGTCTCTTCGATGAAGTTGCACCGGGACCTGGACGTGACGCAAAAGACAGCATGGCACCTGTCCATGAGAATCCGGGAGACCTTCGAGGATGACGGGGTTGCCTTCGCGGGACCGGTTGAAGTAGATGAAACCTACATGGGCGGCAAGGAGAAGAACAAGCACGGCACCAAGAAGCTGAAGGCGGGACGCGGGGCCGTGGGCAAGGTCGCCGTGGTGGGCATGAAGGACCGTGAGACGAACCAGATAAGTGCCGAAGTGGTGGCGAGCACTGACGGGCTGACCCTAAAAGAGTTTGTCCTGGATCAGGTGACGCCCGGCGCGAAGGTCTACACGGACGAGCACAAGGGTTACCAGGGTCTCCCGAATCACCAGACGGTCAATCACTCGGTCGGCAAGTACGTGGACGGACCCGCCCTTCAACTCCAATAGAGACTATGCGGCCCCGATTGGCTCCGAAGCGGCCGGGGCGGCCTTCAAGGACACGTGGACACTGAACGACGTTGACGAGGCGTGGCACGGCGAGATCGCCGACCGGGACCCGACCCTGTACGTCATCATTGACGCAGCCGCGCATGCCCACGGAAAGGGTATGAAGTCCTACCTTATCATGATGGCCGTGCGGCTGATGGAGATGAGGCGCATCCTGAAGGACACGGGGAGCATCTACCTGCACTGTGACTCCACGGCCAGCCACTACCTCAAGACGCTCATGGACGCGGTGTTCGGGGCGGGTCGGTTCCGAAATGAAGTCGTGTGGCAACGCAATTCGTCGCACAACGATGCGACAGCATTCGGACGCGTCGGTGACCGACTTCTATTCTATGGCAGTCGGATAAACCGGAATGCTTGTCGTGTTCCCTTGGCCGAAGCCAATGTGGCGGCCAAGTACCGGCACAAAGACTGGCCGCGAGTGCAGGCCAAGTCCCGTCCGACATTTGGACCGACATTCCGCCCGTGAATTCGCAGGCCAAGGAGCGCTTAGGCTACCCCCCCAAGCCCTTAGCGCTGCTCGAACGCATCATCAAGGCCAGCTCTGACAACGGCCAAGTCGTGCTGGACCCCTTCTGCGGTTGCGCTACGGCCTGTGTCGCAGCGGAAAAGCTCGGACGCCAGTGGGTGGGAATTGATCTGTCCGCCAAGGCCGCCGACCTCGTGAAGTTACGGCTGCGCAAGGAAATGGGTCTGTTCTACGACGTGCGGCACCGGCTGGACATCCCGCGCCGTTCGGATCAAGGGAAGCTTCCCAACTACAAGACCCACAAGCATACGCTTTACGGCATCCAGGAGGGGGTATGCGCCGGGTGCCTCGTCATGTTCCCGTTCCGCAACATGACGGTGGATCACAAGGTGCCACAGTCGAAGGGCGGGGACGACCACATGAACAACCTGCAACTACTGTGTGGGGCCTGCAATTCGATGAAGGGAACGCGGAGACAGGACGAGTTTATCGCGGTCCTGGTGCGAGAAGGGTTGCGACAACAACAGGGAGCACGGACATGACAACCGCCAACCCCAAGAAGCCGAAGCGCGGTCGTCCTGAGAATCCGAAGTATCAGGAGACCGTCCACATCGACGCGGCACCCAAGGACGTGGCACGGGCCATCATGCGCAAGCCACCCAAGCCCGAAAGCGAGTGGCGCTACCTCAAGAACAAGCCCCGCTGACCGGCGGGCTTGGGTAAACTGCTATATAATTCCCTTTATTTTCTGTTCCAGGTGCCGCGACCGTGCAAGGTCGAACGCCAACTGCATGGCGAGCCAGGTTTCGGGGGTTGAGCCAAACGCCTTCGACAGACGGTAGGCCGTTTCAATCGAGACAGACGTCTTTTCGTTGACCAGATTGGAAAGGGTCTGACGTCCGATCCCGAGCCGCTTCGCGCCTTCCGTCACGGACAAACCCAGTGGTTTCAGGCAGTCTTCGCGCACGATAGCCCCAGGACGTACAGGATTGTTCATTGCCACGGGGAAACCTCCTAGTGGTAATCTAGCAGGCCGTGTCAAAAGACCATCCGAGAGAGGCAACGGCCCCCGAAATCGTCATTCCCGCGAAAGCGGGAATCCAGGCGGGGTGGAGTGGGGAAACGCCGCGTAGGGACCCCTCCCGGACCCCTGGATTCCCGCTTTCGCGGGAATGACGGAGAGGCCTTTCGTGCCCCGAAGTTGGGGTTTTGACACAGCCTGCTGGATAGTCGACATCCACGGCGTGGCCATCTTCGAACCGAAAAGTCACCCGCCAGTTGCCCGAGACGGACACCGCATGGTGTCTCCGCATGCGACCCTTGAGAGGGTGCAGTCGAAAGCCCGGAATATCCATTCCCTCAGGACCAGCGGAGCGGTAGACGTGAGGCGGATACTGAACATGGCCGATGGCGATCTCAGGCAGGTGGTCGTGCGCTGGTCCTGCTCATGCCGGCGCTGCATCCATCGGCTGCCTTGCGGTTGCGCGCTGGCGGCGCGCCTGTGCGAGTTCGTAGCTCGCTTGCATGCGCATCCAATGGTCCGCAGTCCCCCAGCCGATGTCTTCCAGGGCCAGGGCCATGTTGGCGGAGAGGCCCGCCTTGCCGTTCAGCAAGCGCGACAGCGTGCCGCGCTCACAGTGCAGACGAGCCGCCATCTCGGTGACATTCCAGCCCGTGTCCTCCATGCTCTCGCGGATCAGTTCGCCCAGATGTGGCGGGTTGAGCATGGGACCTACGCGTTCACTATCCCTCTTGCGCATCGGGCACACTCCTTTTCGATCAGTGGTAGTCAACCAAGTCAACGTCCACGGCCTCACCATCCTCGAATCGGAACACCACACGCCAATTGCCGGAAACGTTCACGCTCCACTCACCCGCCCGGGCGCCCTTCAAGGGATGTAGCCGGAAGCCGGGTGCATCCGCGTCGCCGGGACGGGTCGCTTCCTGCAACCGAAAAAGGATGCGCCGAAGCCTGGGGACCAGGGCGGCGGGCAACCGCGCGGGGGCATCTCGTTCGTGGAGCGCCCGCAAACCCTTGTGCCTGATCCTCATGGCCGAACTGTAACGTATCGCGCTACACGCTGCAAACCGCCACGGATGGCGCTGGGGTAGGCGTTTCGGGACGAGACCCGAGAACGTTTTTCCCAATATCGCGGACTGGCTCTCAGAGGGGCTGCTGGTCGAGGACGAGCAGCGCTTGCGCTTTGCGCCACGGGGGCTGCTGCTGGCCAATGAGCTCTTCGTTCGGCTCGTGTAAACGCGCCACTGACCAACCAGTATCATTAGAAGGGCCGCGATGGCTCGCCAGGGTCGCGCCGTATTGCCGGACAGCAAGTTTTGTGCGGCACTACCGGTTCTTTGTGCGGTCTGCAGTCATCGTATCGGACACCGGCTGCGCAAAATCAGGATAATGAGTACGGGGACGGCTAGCGGAATAGCTGCGGATGGCATCGGCGATCGGTGCTAGGCGGGTAGGACCGGAAAATGCGCCTTCCTCAAGAACCTGAATTACCCTGGCGGTATCCATGGCTGCAAGAAACGTAAACACACGAGGAATCGAACTCGCGCGCGAGTTCGATTTGCCCAATTCGACACCATGGATGCGACAGAACTCTCGGATGTCCGCGATTGCGGGCAGGAATCCCCCGGCTTCGAAACGTTGAGCAGCTCGGCTCATTATCTCAGCCTTGTCTGGAGGAAGAGTCATCCTGGCAACGTAGTCGACTGCGGACGACTTGCTTGCTGCCTTGCGCGTGCGTCTCGGCGACGAAGACGAGATCGGCGACTCTGGCGAGGCTTGTATGTCGGCGAGACTGTGCAATACCGAACTCATGCCGTGACGACGCACTAACACCTGCAAGGTTTCCGTCAGGTCATGTTGTGGCATCAGTTGTTTTCTCCCATACCGAGGCGGTCGAAGAACTCTTTGGCGAATTGATAGAAGCGCGACGAGTTACCGCCATAGCTTCTGTCCCCCCGCATGAGCTTCGGGAAACCGCGTGAATGAGGAATCTGTTGCCTGAAGACATGCCAGCCGTTCTTGTTCGCCTCCTCAGATATCTCTGGCATCGCACGGCGTTTTTCGGACCCCCCGTCGTTGCCCCGTCGTAAAAACCGTTATTGATGACGACGCCGATGACATCGATGTGGTGAGATGGGTTTTCGGAGCTGAATGAATCCAGCGACTTCGCAAGCAGGGGAAACCCGACGGTCGCGAAATACTCGGGGCGCACAGGCACCAAAACATACCGGGAAGCATGGTACGCCGCACGCGTGAATACCGATTCGGTTGGTGGGCAATCGATTAGGACGAGATCCTTTTCTTGAAAGTGACCGCGAGCACCTGTGGGTCGGGTTTGACCGCCCGGACAAGATTGTCGGAAAAGTCAAACCTCGAGGGTATGTACGAGAGAGTACCGTCAGTGTAGACCTGCCGGACAGCTTCGAGGGGATCGAGCCTAGTAGGTGACCCGCGGTGCCGAGTAGGGGGGCGGTAGCCGTCGAAGGTCTCTACGATGGATGGCTCCTTGCTTTCGAGGAATTGTACATAGGTGTTGCCCATGTATGCTTGGCTTAGGTTTGCTTGTGGGTCCAAGTCGACGACGAGGACGCGAAGATCCTTGTATGCGGCATGCCTTCCTAGAAGTGCGACGATCATCGTCTTACCGACGCCACCCTTCATGTTTATCACTGACACGCAAACAGGTCCGCGTTTGCCCGGCATAGAAGGCCTCCTGCTGATTCATCACGGCGAGTAGTGTACTGGAAGGGTGCAGCGTCCGCAAACCGAACGTCAGGTTAGCACCCACCTCAGGCCGTCGGAAAGCTCAAGTCGGGTTGACTTAGAGAATCAGTAGGCTTCGCTGGTCTCGTTGCGCGCGCTGGGGAATGCGGTTCTTGTACTCAGACCGTTCGCGATTTGCTTACGGTGATAGGGGCGGCTGAAGGAGTGCCAGGGAAAACGTCAAAAAATCAGGTGGTTAACTGCTTCTGGTAAGACCGGCTCCCATTTGTGTCGAGCAGGATCATCACCGCCGCCTCAATCGAACCGGGGAGGTTCACGGATGGGCTCGCGCGACGGCAACTCCAGGTCAACGCCTCTGGACGGTCCAAAATGGGCGCGTATGATGCTGGCCAGATTTCGTGAGCTCGGCTTACGCCCAACGGCCTCGCGCAGAATCAGCCGCGCCTCCTCTTCCATCGAGCGGCCGTGGTTGGCCGCGCGCACGCGAAGACGAGGTTTCACGTCGTCATCGAGATTGCGGATTGTGATGCTTGCCATGGTCGCGCCTCCCTGCTTGCAGCCGTCTCAGGTTACAGGGTGATTGCGTTGCAATCAAGCCGGCATGGACCCGGTCATGCGAGCGCCCCATCCGTGGGCTGCCTAGTCCTTTCCGGTCAGTGGTACTCGATCAGGTCCACGTCCGTGGCTTCACGGGTCCTCGACTGCAAACGTAGCCGCGCTTTCACGCCACCTGCTGCGGAGTCGGCGCGAACGAAACGTCGAGTCTCACCTGATCGTAGCGGACCCGCGGGATCAACGTACCGCGCTGTCCCTCCTTCAATTCCACGAGGCCGTATCGCGACATCGTCTTCAGAGTACGCGACAGGTTCGACTTGTTTCGCCCCGCGAGTGTCGCCAGCTCGGTGAGGGAGTCCGGCTTCTCCCGGGCAATCAGTGCCAAAAGCTCCCTATTGCGCTGGGAGAGCACCTTCGCAAAGCTCTCAACCGAGGTGAACCACACTTTAGGCTCGCCCTTGGCAGGCTTGTGCCGGCCCAGAGCGATGGCTATTGTGCGCGCCTTCATCTGATCGTATCCGGCGATACCGATCTTCAGCGTCTTCATGGGATCGATCCTCTTTCCTTAAGAACCCTATCCACCTCATTCCAGAAATCCTCGACAAGCGTGGCGGCCTCCCTGTAGTCATAGGGCCGAACTGTCCTAAGCCGATGCCGGTGATCGCTCTTCCCGCGTTTCCGCGCTCCTGGACCTCGCCGGTCCCTCACGGAGTGGGCGTTGTCGAACCCGACCAGCCTAGTGCCGTCCGGTGCGTGCAGGGTCAGCGAATAGTTAAGTCCGTGCGGCCGTTCCGGAGTCACCACGGTTCGCAGCACGACGAACTTTACCCAGTGCCCGATATCGTCCACGAACAGGGTCTGGCCGTGAAGATCCAGCAAAGTGTCTAGCCCAGGATCACGGTCAGGCACCATCATCGTCGTTAAGTTATCAGTTTATGATAACCTAAGAAAGAGATGAGTCCGAAGAATCCGCCATGCCTGGAGCCCGAACGCGGCTCCGTGCCTCATGCCGTTATCCCACGCTTCGCAATTTCCCCGTTACGAATTTGTGGAGTGTGCTTGAAATGAGGGTTTGGTAGGGCATTCCTTCTCTTCTGGCTCTTTTTCGAAGGGCTTCCAGATCGCGTGACGAGATCCGAATGTTGATTCGTTTGTCCTTCTGAAAGAAATCGTGTGCAGCCTCTTCCAATTCTCGCTTCGCTTCCTTGAAATCGTTGGTGCTTTCAAGTTCCCCGCGTTCGAAATCCTGAAGGAGTTTCACTTCTTCTGCGTCCAGTTTGAGAGGGTTGTTCATTTGGGGTACTCCCTGGTCGCTCTTCTGGTCGTGGCGGAGGCCAAGGACCAGGAGCCCTGTATCGGCCGGCAGCGCCGTGCGGGCACGGGCGGGTTTGAAACCCGCCCCTACATCGGATGTCGGGTTTCTGCGGCGTTGGGGCCTGGCATGTGTCCGGTCAGTCTGGCCAGGAAAACCGTTTGACGGTAGCCAAGATAGTAATTGCCGTAACGGTTGTCGTCAGTCAAAATCCATGGCGGCCGAGAAGCAAGATTGGAGTGATATCGACGCAACGGTGGGCGACGGTCTGGATCCAAAAGCAACGACTCGGCCGCCGGCTCGACCGATTGTCAACCAACGAAGCGATTCGGTACTGTATCAGTTTGAAATCGAGGCGAGAGGGGGAGGTTGCTATCCTTTCACCAGGGAAGGAGGCACCCCCCCCATGCAATTCGAGGAAAACTGCTTGGACGTCAACTGGATCAAGCTAGTCCGCGGCGCCGGCGACAGGAATATCCTGCTCATCGGCATCGATACCGGCCTGGTCATCGGCTACTCACTCAGCGGCGAGCTCGTCGAGGGCCTTGCGGCCGAGCTCACGAGCTAGAGCTGGGTGGGGTGTTGGGGGCAGGAGGATCGGGGTCTTTGAACAGACCTCTTATGACGGCAAGAACCAAGCCGATCACCGCAACCGTAGTACCGCCTACTACAGCAAGCAGAATCGAGCTCTCAACATCAAAGGACGGCAGGGAGCGACAAAGAAGGGACATACTGCTCGCAGGATCAAAGATGCTACAGTCCGGCCACTGTATCGCGTCTATGAGCACGAGCAACCCTGCGCCACTGACCCAGTATTTGAGAAAGCGGTAAACCCGGCTGGCATACTTTATGCGGAGATTCCTGTTGGACTTGACGTCCTTGTTTACGGCCTCAATCTGAGCAATCCGAGCTTGAAAATGCTGGTTCTCAAGTTGAGTTCGCCGTGCATTCTCCTTGTCTGGATTAGGTTCGTTCTTTAGAAGGGACGAAAAATGCGCAACCAGTCGGGACAGCGTGTCATTCGGAGACTCCGCCATGAGAGGATTGCTCCTTGAACTCTCCGAAAAGCCGGAGGATGGTTTCTCTATCAATGAGTAGGTGGGGAGGTAAAGTCTTCCTCAAGAAGTCTACCGACGTGTCGGAGCTTCCTGTCGTCTTGGTCACAGTTTCATACCAAGGACTACCTTCTATGTGGGCCATCACGGACAATTGCAACGTAGTGAACGGCCGGAACAGTCTCTCGAGCGTGCCAATGAAACTTCGGATCTCTTCATCGTCAATAGCCGGAGCCGCAGCCATTACTTGGGGTATGTTCTGTCCCAGGAGGCAGTGGTACAACGAAGGGAAGATTGGCCCCCATTGCCATGCCTCGAGGGGCTCCTCGATCATGGTCTGATCCGTTGTTCCGAGATAGAAGGTATGAGCAAAGTAGACGAGCTTCTGAATCTTCACAAATCCTAGTTCCTGATTTGTTTCCTTCTTTCTCAGATCAAAGAAACACTTAGCCACCGACACGGCTGTGGGCATGCAGACTCCTCCCAGGGATTAAAAAGGGGTGGTCACAAAGGACCTAGTGGAAAGTGGACATCATGGGTGAAAGGTCACTCCTTGATAAGCAGGTAACCTACCAAACCAAGGAATCGGATTGTCAACACACTTTTTCGATGCAGGGGAATGCTATCTGGAGTTGGCGGCGCCGTCAAGATCACACGTCGTCGGGTAGTGTCTCATTTTCTACGACTTGGGCTGGATCGTGGAATTGATCGAGCAGAATTCAAACTGAGACACTACCAGCAATTCAGCTTCGGCGGATTATCACAGGAATGTATGGGGAATAGCGATATCCCCCGGGATTGACCGGCCCTCCTCAGGTCCCCATTTCCCACGAGGACAGGTAGCGCTTCTGCTCCTTGGTGAGCTTGTCGATCTGGGTGCCCATGGCGGCGAGCTTGATGCTGGCGACCCACTCCACCACGGCCTGGGGGACGTCGTAGACCTGGGGTGTCAGCTTGTCGCCCTGCTGGGCCGCCCACTCGGAGGCCAGGGCCTGGGTGGCGAAGCTCATGTCCATGACCGAGGCGGGATGGCCTTCGGCGGCGGCCAGATTCACCAGCCGTCCCTCGCCGATAAGGAAAATGCGCTTCCCGCCCGGCAGGGTGTAGCTGTCGACGTGGTTCCTCACGTTCTTCTCGCACTTCTCCGCCATCTCGGTGAGGCCCTTGATGTCGATCTCGATGTCGAAGTGGCCGGAGTTGCAGATGACGGCGCCGTCCTTCATGGCCCGCAGATGCTCCTTGCGGATCACGTGCATGTCTCCGGTCAGGGTGATGAAGAGGTCGCCGACCTTGGCGGCTTCCTTCATGGGCATCACCTCGAACCCGTCCATGGAGGCTTCCAGGGCGCGCACCGGGTCGACCTCGGTGACCACGACCTTGGATCCCATGCCGCGCGCCCGTGACGCCACGCCCCGGCCGCACCAGCCGTAGCCTGCTACCACCACCCGTTTGCCGGCCAAAAGCACGTCCGTGGCCCGGATGATGCCGTCGATGGTGGACTGGCCGGTGCCGTAGCGGTTGTCGAAAAGGTGCTTGGTGGCGGCGTCGTTGACCGCGATGATGGGGATCTTCAAGGCATTGGCCGCCTCCAGGGCCCGGAGCCGGATGACCCCCGTGGTGGTTTCCTCCATGGACGCCACCATTCCGGATGCCAGGTTGGCGTAATCCTGATGCAGCATGGACACCAGATCCGCGCCGTCGTCCATGGTGATGGACGGGTGGTGATCCAGCGCGGCCCGCAGATGCCGGTAGTAGGTCTCGTGGTCCTCGCCGCGCACCGCGAACACGGAAATGCCTTCCTTCTTCACCAGCGCCGCGGCCACGTCATCCTGTGTCGACAGCGGATTCGACGCGCACAGCACCACGTCCGCGCCTCCGGCCTTCAGCGCGCGCACCAGGTTGGCGGTCTCCGCGGTGACGTGCAGGCAGGCGGAGAACCGCAAGCCCTTGAACGGCTTTTCCTTCTCGAAACGGGCGCGCACTTCGCGGAGCACCGGCATCTCCTGATCCGCCCAGAGCACCCGCTTCCAGCCGTCCGCCGCCAAACCGGCGTCCGCAATGTCGAATTTCGATTTCGCCATGTTCCTCTCCGTCTCCGCCGGCCCGCTTACACCGCTGCCGTGCAGCCGTCACCACCGGAATGGGTTACAGATGTGGGTCTAGGAGCCTGCGCCGCAGGAACCGGACGTCCGATGTAGGGGCGGGTTTCAAACCCGCCCGTGCCCGCACGGCGCTGCCGCCCGATACAGGCTCCTAGTGTGGTGTCTCACAAATACACTTACGAATCTGCGGGTCCTTTTGGCGGTCGGCTGCGTTGCTCTTCCTCGCGTGGTGCACGCCACTGAGGGGCGACCGCAGGTCGCCCCTACAAGTTCATCGCGCCTTGCCGACAACCAAAATCCCCTCGCATCTTCATAACCGTATGCATCTTCATAACCGTATTTGTGAGACACCACACCAGGAGCCTGTCCTAGTCTTAGTCTTCGAGTCCGCTGCTCAGGCTCGCAGCCCGATCGGTCCTCTCCCAGGTGAAGAAGCCGCCCTCCGACTTGCGGCCGAAATGACCGTAGGCAGCGGATTTCTGGTAGATGGGCGCCCGCAGGTTCAGGGCATCGATGATTCCCTTGGGGGTGAGATCGAAGTTTTTTCGCACCAGCTTCACGATCTCCGCATCCGACAACTTGCTGGTGCCGAAGGTATCGACGGCGATGGAGACCGGCTCGGCGACGCCGATGACGTACGCGAGCTGTATCTCACAACGCCGGGCCAGTTTCGCGGCCACGATGTTCTTGGCCACGTAGCGGGCCACGTACGCCCCGCTCCGATCCACCTTGGAGGGGTCCTTGCCCGAGAATGCGCCGCCGCCGTGCCGCCCCATGCCGCCGTAGGTGTCCACGATGATCTTGCGGCCGGTGAGGCCGGCATCGGCCTGGGGGCCTCCGATCTCGAAGCTGCCGGTGGGATTGACGAGAAACTCCGTGTCGCCGTCGAGGTACCGGGCCGGCACCACCTCCCTGATGACACTGTTGATGATGTCCCTCTTGAGGTCATCGTGGGATATGTCAGGGCTGTGCTGGGTCGAAACCACCACGTTGCTGACCCGGTGCGGCCGGCCGTCCCGGTACTGGACGCTGACCTGGGACTTCGAATCCGGGCGCAGCAGCCGGGCGAGCGGAACCCTCCCGGATTTCCTGATATCGGCCAGATCGGACACGAGATCGTGGGCGAGCTTGATGGGCAGCGGCATGAGCTCGTCGGTCTCATCACACGCGTAACCGAACATCATCCCCTGGTCTCCCGCGCCCTGCTCCTTGTGGAGGCCTTCGCCTTCGGTCACGCCCTGGGAGATGTTCGGCGACTGGCTCACCAGCCTTACCAGAATCTCGCAGTTGTTGCCGTCGAAACCCTTGGCGGGGTCGTCGTAGCCGATGTCGAGCGCCACGCGGCGCGCCACGCTCTCATAGTCCACCTTGCCCTTGCTGGTGATCTCCCCCGCGATCACGATCAGATCGTTTTTCACCAGAGTCTCGCACGCCACCCGGCTGTCCGGGTCCTGCGACAGATGGGCGTCGAGCACCGCATCCGAAATCTGGTCGCACATCTTGTCGGGATGGCCCTCCGAAACCGACTCCGAGGTGAAAACAAAATCTTTGTTGGTCATGGATAATTCCTGTTGGACCCTTCCGTAGGTGTCCTGTTTCGGTTCCGGGGAACCCGCTACACGGACGGGCTTGGAACCCGCCGCTACCAATGTTTGGAACCCGCCCCTACCAATTAGTCGCTCTCAGTCGCTCTCAGTCGCTCTCGCGGAACTTGTCCTCGATGAGCTGTACGATGGCAAGCATCGCTTCCCGGGCGTCTTCCCCCCTGGTTTCAACCCGGATTTGGCTCCCCTTGGCCGCTCCCAGCGTCAGGACGCCCATGATGCTTCGCGCATTCACGACGTTGTCATCCTTGGAGATCTTCACCTCCGAAGCGAACTGATTCACGGTCTGGACCAGTAACGCGGAGGCGCGGGCGTGCAGCCCGAGGCGGTTCTTTATCTCGAGTTTCTTTCTAACGCGGTGCATCGATCATCTGTCAATGTCCCGGTGCGTCAACTGAATGCGCCACGGTGTCCCCTCGAGGTGCCGCGCGAACTCGGCAGCCAGCACCACCGACCTGTGCTTGCCGCCGGTACAACCGAAGGCCAAGGTCAGATTGCTCTTACCCTCGCGCTCGTAGTTCGGCAGGGTGAAGTCGAGCAACGCATTCATGCGCTCCACGAACGCGTGCGTCTCGGTTCGACTGAGCACGAAATCCCGGACTTCCGGCGCCAGTCCGCTCTTAGCCTCCAACCCACTAACAAAAAATGGGTTGGGAAGGAACCTCACGTCCATGACCATGTCCGCTTCGGCGGGCATCCCGTACTTGTACCCGAAGGACATGAGAAAAACCGACATTTGCCGCCTGCCCAGAGCCCGGACACACGAATCCTCGATGACCTTCTTCAGGTCGTGGACATTCAGGAGGGTCGTGTCGATGACGCGGTCCGCGGAATCCCGCATTTCCGTCAAGGCCGCCCGCTCCCGCGCGATGCCCTCCTGGACCGACCCGTCCCCCTGGAGCGGGTGGGGCCGGCGCGTTTCGTTGAACCGGCGCAGCAGCAACTCGTCGCTGGCGTCCAGAAAGATGACCTCCACGTGGTGGCCGGCCCGGCGGGTCTCCGCCAGTACGCCGTGCCACCCCTCGATGAACTGCGCGCCGCGGAGATCGATGCCCAAGGCGACCCGTTCGATCCCCTCGCGGTAGCCCTGGCACAGGTCGATGAACCTGGGAATCAGCAGCACCGGCAGGTTGTCGATACAGAAGAAGCTGTTGTCCTCGAGGACCCGCATGGCGGCGTTCTTGCCGGAACCCGACAGGCCGGTGATGACGACGATGTCAAGCAGGCCGGGCATGCGCTTCACGCGGCCTCATCATGACCCACTGCCTGACCGAGCGGGAGGCGTCCAGGTCAGAGGCTCCTTTCCTTCTCCTCGATAAGGCTCACCACCTCCTCGGGAGTCTCGACGCGCATCAGGCGCTCCCTGAGCGACGCGTCCTTCACCAGCCGGGAGACCCGGGCCAATGCGCTCAGATGCTCGGAGGTCGAGCCTTCGGGAGCCACCAGCAGAAAAAAGAGATGCGTGGGCGTGCCGTCCTGGGCGTCGAAATCGACCCCTTCACGGCTGCGGGCAAAGGCGATGAACACGCGCTTCAGACCGGGCAGTTTGCCGTGGGGTATGGCGACCCCTTCCCCGATGGCGGTGCTGCAAATCTTTTCCCGGGCGCGAACCACCTCGAGCAATCGTTGCGAGTCCTCGAATCCGTAGTGACTCGACACCCGCGTCACCATCTCTTCGAGCACGGCAAACTTTTCCCGTGCCTCGAGACACGGAATGACCGCCTCAGGATCCAGAACGTCGGCGATTCGCAACCCCTACCCCTTTCTTCGACGGCTGCCAGGCCGGCAGCTCGTGTGCAATGCCGTGTACGGACGCCGCATCAGTCCGGCGCCACCCGATAGTTCGCGAACGGTTCCCGTCTCCTGGATGACGGCAGAATACCAAGTTGCTCGCGGTACTTGGCCACCGTCCGGCGTGCGATGTCGATGCCGATACCCTGCAGCGCGCCGGCAATCTCCTGGTCACTCAGCGGCTTCCCGGGATCCTCGGACTCCACCAACGTCTTGATCTTGTCCCGAACCGACTCCGACGACACCACCGTGGAGCTGTCGTTGCGGGCTATCCCGCTTTGAAAGAAGAACTTCAACTCGAAAACGCCCTGCGGTGTATGGGCATACTTGTTGGAGGTGGCACGGCTGACCGTGGACGCGTGCATGCCGATTTCCGACGCGACCTCGCGCAACACCAATGGTTTGAGGCCGGCGGTGCCATGATCGAGGAACTCTCGCTGAAACCGGAAAATGCTCTCGCTGACGCGATAAAGGGTCTGTTGACGCCACTGGATGCTCTTGATCAGCCACGTGGCGGCACGGACCTTGGTTTCCAGGTACTCCTTGGCCTTGCGCACTTCCTCGCCCCGCTCGCCGGCCAGACGCCGCACCAGCGAACTGACACGTAAAGGGGGGACGCCGTCGTCGTTCAACAATATGGCATACTCCCCCGCCACCTTCTGCACCACCACATCCGGGATGATGGTACGGACCTCGTCGTCGTCGAAGCCCCGTGCCGGCTTGGGCTCGAGACAGCCAATGAGATGAGCGGCCTCGATCACCTCTTCGAGGCCGACGTTCAAGCCCGCGGCAATCCGGTCATATTGTTTGTACTCCAGCTCGTGCAGGTGGTTCGCCACCATGCCCGCGGCCACGCTCTCCCCCATCCCGGCATTGTGGAGCTGTACCAGCAGACACTCGCGCAGGTCCCGCGCGGCAATGCCGACGGGATCGAACAACCGGATATAGGCCAACACCTCTTCAACGGCATCGGGCGCGGCATGGGCCCGCTCGCCGATCTCCCCAACCGACGCCTCCAGGTAGCCCCGTTCATCCAGGTTGCCGATGATGTACATGCCGATACTCTCACCGGCCTCATCGAGTCCAGCCATGCGGAGCTGCCACAACAGGTGTTCCTGGAGCGTGTCCCGGCGGGTCACCGTGTTCTCCAGGGACGGAAAGTCGGCTTCCTCCCGGACCACCTCGGTGCTCACCATGTCGTGACGCGAGTTGGAGTGGTTGTCCAGGTAATCCTGCCAGTCCGCAATCCGGTCGGTGACCATCATCTCAGGCGTCGCCTCGGGCTCGCGCACGGTCTCGGCACCGGTCTCCTCGTCGTCGTGTCCTTCCTCCAGGGCGGGGTTCTCTTGCAGTTCCTCGGAAATCCGTTGTTGGAGGTCGAGATGGGACAGTTGAAGAAGCTTGATGGCCTGCTGCAACTGGGGCGTCATCACCAGTTGCGGCAGCATCTTCTGAGAGAGTTTGAACTCGAGTGCCATCGGACTACAGCCTGAATCCCTCGCCCAAATAGACCCTGCGTGCCTTGTCACTGGCGGCGATGTCGCTCGGGATCCCTTCGGCCAGCACCACTCCCTGGCTCAGGATATAGGCGCGGGTGCAGATCTCCAGGGTTTCCCTGACGTTGTGATCCGTTATCAGGACTCCGATACCGGCCTTTGTCAGTTGCATAATCACGGACTTTATATCCGCCAAGGCGATGGGGTCGACGCCGGTGAAGGGTTCGTCCAACAGCACGAAGAAGGGCGACAGAATCAGTGCCCGGGCGATCTCGACGCGCCGCCTTTCGCCTCCCGACAGCGTGTAGGCCTTCTGATCGGCCAACTGTGCCAGACCGAACATGCCGAGGAGCCGCCGGCTCCGTTCTTCCTCCTCGTCCTTGCCGAGTCCCAGGGTCTCGAGAATGGCCAACAGGTTCTGCTTGACCGTCAGGCCTCGAAATACCGACGACTCCTGGGGTAGATAGCTGATGCCCGCCCGGGCGCGCCGGTAAACGGGAGCCGCCGTAAGGTCGGTCCCGTTGAGGGTGACCGTTCCTCCGTCGGCACGAACCAGACCGATGACGATGTGGAACAGGGTTGTCTTGCCCGCTCCGTTGGGTCCCAGAAGACCCACGACCTCTCCACTCCTCACTTCAAGCGTGACCTGGTCGACGACTCGCCGACCTCGATACGCTTTTACGATTCCGTCTGCGTTGAGAACGCTCATCGCGCCGGCCCTGCGCCGTTTCTCAACGATTCAACTGCCTGGGGAAGATCACCGCCCTGACGCGTCCGCCACTGTTCTCCACCACGCTGCGGTCCTCTTTCAAATAGACGGTGATGCGATCCCCCGAGATGCTGTTGTTCCCATCCCGGACGGTAGTGTTTCCGGACACGGTGATGGTTTCCTCCGAACCGTCGAAGACGGCCTTGTCGCCGGTCATCTCGCGTCCTCCATGGCGCACCCGCACCGTCCCTTCGGCGACGACGCTCTTCAACCCCCCGCCCTTGGGGTCATAGCGGGCAAACAGGACGTCGCTGGCGATCTTGATGTCGTCCCGAACCACCAGCACGTTCCCCTTGTAGATGATCGTGTTGGTCTTGCGCTGGAGTTCCATGGAATCCGCGGTGATGACGATGGCGGTGTCCGTGTCCCCAAAGAGGCCGCCGCTGTTCGGCTCCCCGCTCTGGGGGCCGCCTTCCGCCGCCCCGCCCACGGAGCTGATGGCCTGCAACAGCACGACCACCGCGAGACAAGACTTCACCCGGGAGATATGGCGCTTCGAGTCACGTTTCATCGACTCTCACCCTGTTCCTCGTTCAGCCGCCCCTGGATGGTGGTTCTTACGGCCCCCAGAACCTCCAGGGTCTCGTCGGTCAACCAGTAGGTCATGCTCTCGCCCTCGAACTCGAGGCCGTCCACGACGGCCCAGACCCGGCCGGGACAAACGACACGGTCATCTGCTTGATGGTAGATGAGCCTTTCGGTCCGAAATCTCGCGCCCTGGAAGGTGATGTCCACCGCACCGTCCAGCACCGCCCGTTCCAAGTGCCCGCCGGGCAGAAAAACGTTCCCTTCCCGGCTCCTGGCCTCCAGCGTCCGGCCGTCCTCCCGGTAGAAGACCAACCGCGGACGCCGTATCGCAGCCCGCTCCTCCGCCTTGAAATAGGTCGCCTCGGCTCCCTCGATCTCCCACGCCTTTCGCCCGTCCTCGATCATGCTCCGGCGAAAATTCTTGACCTGCAAGGGCACCCCGGGCGTGAATTGCAACAGGTCTCGAGGGTCCCGGATCGCCTGCTCCCGCATGTGTTGCGCGACCTCGACCCCCACGAAGGTCGTCCCGGCGGCCAATACAAGCAAGAGCAATAACCGTGTGGACCGCATGCACTGGACCTGTGCCCTCCCTTGGGCGAAAAGGCACTGGTAAGCTACGTTCGGGATAACAAGTCCGCCAGGGGGTGTAAAGCAACGGGCACGATATTTGCTTGAATATCCGCCATCCTTCCGCGCCCGGCCCGTGCCGATCCGGCCCGATTCCGCGTCAACGGTCGTACTCCTTCAACAACGCGTCCCACTTGCCGGTGAGCCGCAGCAGCAGCTCGGCTACCTCGCGCACCGCGCCACGGCCGCCCTCACGGGTCGTGACGTAGTCCGCGTGCGCCTTCAAGCCGTCCCACGCGTTCTTCACCGCTACGGCGAAGACAACCCTCCGCAACACCGGCAAGTCCTGCATGTCGTCGCCAACGTAGGCGATCTCGTCATCGGTCAGGCCGGTGTCGGCCTTGACCCTGTCGTAGCCACGCAGCTTGTCCGAGACGTTCTGATAGACGAGTCCGATGGACAAGCGCTCCGCACGCACCGCCACGGCCCGGGAGGCCCGGCCGGTCAGCAGCCCGACGCGGATTCCCGCCTGTTGGAGCAGCTTGACCCCGTGACCGTCCTGGACGTCGAAACGGGTGACCTCCTCGCCCCGCTCGTCGATGACGATGCCGCCGTCGGTCAGCACGCCGTCGACATCCAGCAGCAGCAGCTTGACGGCTTGGACCTTCCGGCGCAGCTCTTCGGCCCGCGCTTGGACGGGAGGGTCAGACGATGCCGGCTTTGAGAAGGTCATGGAGGTGAATGATCCCCTGGGGCTGCTCCGAGTCTTCGGCCTTGATGAAGAGGGAGGTGATCGAGAACTTTTCCATCAGCGCCACGGCTTCCGCCGCCAGCGCATCGCCGCCGATGGTCTTGGGGTCACGGGTCATGATCTCCGCGGCCTTGCGGTCCAGGATGTCCGCTTTCCCGTCACTCCTGGCCAGACCGCGCCGCAGGTCTCCATCGGTAATGATGCCCACCAGCGCCGACTCCGGATCGACCACGCCGGTCACACCCAACCGCTTGGACGTGATCTCCAACAGGATGTCCTTGAGCGGTGTATCCTCGGACACCAGGGGTATCTCCTCGCCGCAATGCATCAGGTCCCTGGTACGGAGAAGCAGCCGTCGACCCAGAGCGCCCCCGGGATGCCGGAGCAGGAAGTCCTCCGTCTTGAATCCCCGGCGCTCCAGCAGCACCACGGCGATGGCGTCCCCCATGGCCAGGGCGGCCGTGGTGCTCGCGGTGGGCGACAAGCCCAGGGGACAGGCTTCCTCGGGCACCCCGACGTCGAGGACCACGTCCGCGGAAAGAGCCAGGGCCGATCGCGCGTTGCCGGTCATGGCGATGAGTTTCAGGCCCCAGCGCTTGATCAGCGGCAGCATCTTCAGGACCTCTTCCGACTCGCCGCTGTTGGACACCGCCAGGACCACGTCTTCCCGCATGATCATGCCCAGGTCGCCGTGGCTCGCCTCGGCCGCGTGGAGAAAGAACGAAGGTGTGCCGGTGCTGGCCAGGGTGGCCGCGATCTTGTGGCAAACGAGGCCCGACTTTCCCACGCCGGTCACGATGACCTTGCCGGTACAGTCGTGCAGGATATCCACGGCCCGGACGAACGCGTCGCCGATGCGGTCCCTGGCCGCGGCGATCCCCCCGACCTCGATGTCGAGCACCTCACGAGCCTTTCGAATGACGTCCGCCGCCCCGCCCATGTCATGGCCCCCCGTGCTCTTTGACCCTGTCATCGATATCCTTGACCGTCCGCAGCAGCTTGTCGAGCGCGTCCAGCGGAAAGGATGTGGGACCGTCGCTCAAGGCCCGGTCCGGGTCCTCGTGGACTTCCATGAACAGGCCGTCCACCCCCACGGCCACTCCCGCCCGCGCCAGCGGCGCGATGAACTGCCGGTCGCCGCCCGAGGCCTGGCCCAGGCCGCCGGGAAGCTGCAGGCTGTGGGTGGCATCGAAAACCACCGGGAAACCCGTCTCCCCCATGATCACCAGCGAGCGCATGTCCGACACCAGGTTGTTGTAACCGAAGGAGACCCCGCGCTCGGTCAGCAGCACGTTGGTGTTTCCCGCCGCCACGATCTTGGCCACCACGTTCTTGATGTCCCAGGGCGCCAGAAACTGGCCCTTCTTGACGTTCACCACCTTGGCGGCCCGGGCGACTCCCACGACGAAGTCCGTCTGCCGGCAAAGGAACGCCGGGATCTGGACCACGTCGACGACGTCACAGACCGGGGCGATCTGGTCGGGTTCGTGCACGTCGGTGAGCACCGGGACCCCGATCTCCCGTTTCACGTCCTCCAGAATGCGCAACCCTTGGTCGAGCCCCGGTCCGCGAAAGGACTCCAGCGACGTACGATTGGCCTTGTCGTAGGACGACTTGTAGATGAACGGTATGCCCAGGCGTTGGGTCAGCTCTTGCAGGTACGCTGCGTGCCGGAGCGCCGAGTCCCGGCTCTCGATGACGCACGAACCCGCGATCAGGGTGAATGGCCGCCCCGCTCCGACACGGATGCCGCCGATGCCAACCTCGGCGGTCATGGCCTCGCCGAGTCCGCGACGATGCGCATGCGCGGCTCTTCCTTGACGGACGAACGCTGCTGCAAGGCGGCTCGAATGAAGCCCCTGAAGAGCGGATGACACTCCGTCGGACGGGACTTGAACTCGGGGTGGAACTGACAGCCGACGAACCAGGGGTGGTCCCTGAGCTCGATGACCTCCACCAGGTTGCCGTCGGGTGACAGGCCGCTGAGCCGCAATCCCTTCTCCTGCATCACCTCCCGGTACCGGTTGTTGAACTCGTACCGATGCCGGTGTCGCTCGGAGATCCGCGTCTTCCGGTACAGCTTGGCCGACAGCGAGTCCGAGGCCAGCACGCACGGATAGGCCCCCAGCCGCATGGTCCCGCCCATCTTGTCCACGTCCTTCTGCTCGTCCATCAAATCGATGACCGGGTATTTCGTCTTGGGATCGAACTCCACCGAGTTGGCACTCTTGAGCGAGCACACGTTGCGGGCGAATTCCGCCACCGCGATCTGCATCCCGAGGCAAATCCCGAAAAACGGCACCTTGTGCTCGCGCGCGTAGCGCACCGCGCGGACTTTCCCTTCGGTGCCACGGTCTCCGAACCCCCCGGGGATCAGGATGCCCTGAACACCTTCCAGAAGCTTCTGGACGTCCTGCTTCTCCATCTTCTCCGCGTCGATGCAATCGAGCTCGACGTGCACGCCGTTGGCGATGCCCCCGTGGACCAGGGCCTCCATGAGGCTCTTGTACGATTCCTTGAGCTCCATGTACTTGCCCACTACCGCGATCCGCACCGACTCATCGGCTTTCTTCAGGATGTGCACCGTCTTTTGCCACTTGCGCAGGTTGGGAGCGCCCGTCCACATCTGGAGCCGTTCGACGATCCGGTCGTCCAGGCCTTCCTGGTGAAGCACCAAGGGCACCTCGTAAATCCACTCTACGTCCTTGGCCGTGATCACCGAGTTTTCGTCCACGTTGCAGAAGCTGGCGATCTTGGATTTGAGCTGCCGGCTCAGCAGGCGGTCGGTCCGGCACAGCAGGAAATCGGGTTGGATCCCCAAGCCGGTGAGCTCCTTCACGCTGTGCTGGGTGGGTTTGGTCTTGAGCTCGCCGCCGGCCGCAATGTACGGGACGTAGGTCAGGTGAACGTAGATGACGTTGTCCCTGCCGCAGTCCCGGCCAAACTGCCGAATCGCCTCCAGGAAAGGAAGCCCCTCGATGTCGCCCACGGTACCGCCCACCTCGCAGATGGCGATGTCGTAGTCCTCGGCCGCCGCCACGATCCGGCGCTTGATCTCGTCGGTGATGTGAGGGATCACCTGGACCGTGCCGCCCAGGTAATCGCCGCGGCGCTCCTTGGTGATGACCGTGTCGTACACCTGACCGGTGGTGAAGTTGTTGGCCCGTCCGGTGGGGGAAGACACGTAACGTTCGTAGTGTCCCAGATCCAGGTCCGTCTCCGCGCCGTCGTCGGTGACGAACACCTCGCCGTGCTGATACGGACTCATGGTGCCCGGATCGACGTTGATGTAGGGGTCCATCTTCAGCAGGGTCACCTTGAGACCGCGGCTTTCCAGCAGGGCGCCGATGGAAGCGGCCGCCAGTCCCTTGCCGAGCGACGACATGACCCCGCCCGTGACGAAAATGAACTTCTGTCGCAAGTTAGCCATGGCATTCCTCAGGCGCACTCGACTGGAGCCGGCTCCAGTACGCCTCCGCGCGTTTCAAGTCATCCGGCGTATCCACCTCCACACCCGTCTCCACCACGTCCGCGACCCGAATCCGGAAACCGTAGTACAGTGCGCGCAACTGCTCCAAACCCTCGGTAAGCTCCAGCTCCACGGCAGGCATGGACGCGATGCGCATCAGGAAATCCCGCCGGTAGACGTAGATGCCCAGGTGACGATGACCCCAGTGCACGGGCTCCGCCGGCGGCTCCCGGTGGTATGGGATGGGCGCGCGGGAGAAATAGCAGGCAAAGCCCTGCTGGTCCGTCACCACCTTGACCACGTTCGGGTTGAGGAACTCCCGCTCCGAGGTGATGGGGGTGCGCGCCGTGGCCATGGGAACGGCCGGATCCCGCACCAGGCAGTCCACGCTCTTGCGGATGGTCTCCGCCTGGATGAACGGGAGATCCCCCTGAACGTTGACGACCCACTCGGCCTCCAGACCTCCGGCAACCTCGGCCAGCCGGTCCGTGCCGCTCAGGTGATCCTTCGAGGTCATTACCGCCTCGCCGCCGAAGGCCCGCACCGCATCCAGGATCCGCGGATCGTCGGTGGCCACCAACGTTCGATGCACCAGATCCGCCGCGGCGGTGCTCTCGTAGACGTGCTGAATCATCGGCTTCGTACCGATCCTGGCCAGCGGCTTCCCGGGAAACCGTGTGGACCCGTAACGCGCCGGAATGATGGCCACAACCGACATGAGTTTTGACACGATATCCGCAGTGAGGGGACGCCTCACGTGATTGTCATCAGACCGGTGAGGAGCCCGGACTCATCATATCCCCAGGCCGTTGAAACTGTCAAATAACACCGTACCGGACCCTGCCGCCCCCGGCCTTCGTCAACTTGCTTTCAGGACGGATTTTCTATAAGGTGCGACCCAACTTTCAACTTGCCGGGTCGTGGCCGGAAGCGGCCAGGCAGGGATGGCCTTCAGGCGGATCTGCAGGACCGGTTCCCGCTGCAAAGGAGGAGTGGAGATGGAGTTGCCGAAATGTCAGAAGTGCGACATTGGCACGTTGATCCCACTGTCCGATTACGGTCAGGATGGTGCATCCGTAATGTACAAGGCGTGGGTCTGCGCCAACCCTGAATGCGGATTCTCCCTCAGGATTGACAAGGGCGAGGTCAGCTACGGACGCAGGATCGAACTAAAGCGTTAGGGTCGGAGTCAGGTCAGAGCCGCTATCGTCCTGCTCCGACCCCTCGCTCCGACCCCTAATGGCGGTCCCGGCTCGCCAGGAAATTCGCCAACCGCGTAACCCCGTACTGCGCCGCCGCCCCGGTGGACCACTCGGCAGTGTCTCTGAAGAACGCCTTGGTTGCCTGCAGCCCGTTGAGGTCGCGGCCGGCCAGCGTCTCCATCCACCGTCCCTTCTCATCCGCCAACTGATCCGCCGGCACCACCCGATTGACCAGCCCCTGCCGCTCGGCTTCCTGGGCAGTGATCTCGCCTCCGGTCATGACCAGCTCCAGGGCCTTCTTCCGGTGGATCCAGCGGCTCAGGTAGGACATGACGATGGTGGGCGGGAACCCGGCGTTGATCTCCGGAAACGCGAACCTCGCATCATCGGCGGCAAGCGTCACGTCGCTCTGGACCGCCAGTCCGCAGCCGAAGCCGAAGGCCTTTCCCCGGACCACCGCCACGCTGATCCCCGGGAATGATTGCAGCAACTCGTTGACGCGGACGATGCGGCCCAGGGCCGCGGCAAACTGGGAGGCGTTCTCGGGCTTGGGCACGTCCGGCTCGCGCCCGGAGCAGAAGTGCTCTCCCCTACCCTCGATGACCAGCACCCGGAGGGCCTTGTCGGCGGCCACCTCGGCCAGACTCTCGATCAGCGCCGTCATCAGCTCGGAGTCGACGGCATTCCCTTTCTCCGGACGGTTCAGCGTGAGGCTGGCGGTATCACCCGCCTTCTCGAGAAGGACTCTGTCGGACATGTGGCGTTTTCCTTTCCGGCCGTTTCGGTTACGGTTCTTTGCCTGGAGCCTATATCGACCGGCAGTGCGATGCGGGCGCGGGCGGGTTTGAAACCCGCCCCTACAACCTTGGCCGCACGGTCTGCCGGAACCGGGCACGGGCGGGTTTGAAACCTGCCCCTACAACCCTGGCCGCACGGTCTGCCGGAACCGGGCACGGGCGGGTTTGAAACCCGCCCCTACAACCTTGGCCGCACGGTCTGCCGGAACCGGGCACGGGCGGGTTTGAAACCCGCCCCTACAACCGGCTTCTCCTGGCTTCCTGGATCAGCGACCATAGGTACTGAGGCGTGAGCGGCAGCCGGCGGATGGCGATGCCCAGGGGCTTGAGGGCGTCCTCCACCGCGTTGGCCAGCACCGCCGGCGGCCCCACCGTGCCGGTCTCACCGGCGCCCTTGAACCCTCCCGGTGTGAACGGGTTGGGCGTCTCGATGTGGTCCAGCACCATCTCGGGCATCTCCATGGCAGTGGGCAGAAAATAGTCCTTGAAGCTGGCCGCCATGGGCTGGCCATCCTCGGTGTAGGGCAATTCCTCGTAAAGCGCCCCGCCGAAGCCGTGGGCCAGCGCGCCCACGTGCTGGCCCCTCACGATGAGCGGGTTGAGCATATTGCCGCAGTCGTGGACGGAGACGAACTTCAGGATCTTCAACAGACCGGTGTCCGGCTCCACCTCCACGACCGCGGCCTCGGCGTCGTAGGGGAAGCTGCTGAACATCGCCACGCGCCCGCGCTCGTCCGCCTCGAACTCAATGTTGGGATCGCGGAAGTGGTACAGCAGCTCCAGCCCCGGATCCATGCCCTCTGGCAACTGGAACGGTGAGAAGTAGGCGGTGCGGGCGATCTCCTGGAGCGACACCGACTGGTCCGGGCGGCCTTCCACGCACACCTTGCCGTCGGCGAACTCGAGCCCGCCGGGCGGATGCCGCAGCATGACCGACGCGATCTGGGTGATCTTCTCCTTGAGCGTTCGCGCGGCCATGGTCACCGCGGTGGTGCCCACCACCGAGAAGCGGCTGGAGTAGGAGCCCGAGCCGTAGGGACAGGCCAGGCTGTCTCCTTCCACCACCATGACGTCATCGAAGGAGACCTGCAGCTCGTCGCCCACGAGTTGCGAGATGGAGGTGGCGTGACCCTGCCCTTCGTCGCTGCCGCCGGGGAACACGTAGACCCTGCCGTTGGGGTCCATGCGCATGCGGACGCTGTAGTAGCCGGCGTTGTAGGAGCCCATGCGGGTGGAGCTCGACGGCTCGATGACCAGGCAGGTGCCGATGCCGAGGTAGCGTCCCTGGGCCGTGGCCTCCTTCTGCACCTGCCGCCAGTGGTCGTAGTCCAGCAGCCCCAGCGCCTTGTCCAACGCCTCCTGGTACCGGCCGCTGTCGTAGCGCGGGCCGGTGACGGAACGGTAGGGAAAGGCGTCCGGGGGGATGAAGTTGCGCCGCCGCACGTCCACCGGGTTCATATCGAGCCGCGCCGCGATCCGGTCCACCATCCGCTCGATGACGAAACAGGCTTCCGACTTCCCGAAGCCCCGGTGCGCGCCGTAGGGCGTCTTGTTGGTGACCACCCCCTGGACCTGCCCTTCGTAGTTGGCGATGCGGTAGGCGCCGGGCACGAACATGCCGGTGGTGACGATGGAGGCCAGCCCGCCGGTGGGATAGGCCGCGCCGATGTTGGCCACGATCTTGTCTTTCACGCCGAGGATGGTGCCGTCCCGGCGCACCGCCGCCTCGATGTGATGGGTCTGCTCACGGGCGTGAATCGTGCCGGTCATGTGCTCGCGCCGGGTCTCCACCCACTTGATGGGGCGGTTCGTGAGAATAGACAGCAGCGGCACCAGGATCTCCTCCGGATAGAAGGCCCACTTCTGCCCGTAGCCGCCGCCGATGCGCCGGAAATTCACGTGGACCTTCAGGTCCGGGAGCGCGATGGTGTTCTCGATCAGCGTTCCGATGACGTGCCCGATCTGGGTGGTGGTCCATACGCTCAGCGTCTTGCCGCTGGCGTCGTAGTCGGCCACCACCGCCCGGGTCTCGATGGGGGTGCCGGTGAAGCGGCCGCTGTGGATCTCCTCCTTGACGATGACGTCGGCCTCACGAAAGGCGGCGTCGACGTCGCCGCCGGACACCCGGAACGTCAGCATGACGTTGTCGTCCCAGTCCTCGTAGAGACGCTCGGAGCCGGGCTCCATCGCCGCTTCGGAGTCCACCACCGGCGGCAGCGGGTCGAGCTCCACCTCTATGAGATCCAGCGCGTCCTCGGCAATGTACCGGTCCGTGGCCACCACCGCGGCCACGGGCTCGCCCACGAACCGCACCTTGTCCCAGGCCAGACAGTAGTGGTCGAAGAACTTGATGGTGGGGTTGCCGCGCTTGAACGGATCCCGGCTCTGAAACGGGAACGGCGACAGCGGGTTGACGTAGCCGAGCTGGCGAACCTGCTCGCCGGTCAAGCCGGCCACCACGCCGGGCAACTCCAACGCCTTGGAAAGATCCACCTTCCGGATCCTGGCGTGGGCCGCCGGACTCCGGTACACCGCCACATGAAGCATCTCCGGCAGGTCGACGTCGAAGGTGTAGCGGGCCTGCCCCCGGAGAATTTCCGGGTCTTCCTTGCGCATGACCGGAGTGCCCACGAGGGGCTTGCGCGTAGCGGCGCTCATGGAGTCGCCTCCTTGGCCTTCAACCGGCGGGCCGCGGCCTCCACCGCTTCGACTACCGGCAAGTATCCGGTGCAGCGGCACAGGTTCCCGATGATCCCCTCGCGAATCTCGTCACGGGACGGGTCGGGGTTCTGCGCCAGCAGTGCGTAAGCGGACATCACCATGCCGGAGGTACAGAAGCCGCACTGAAGCGCGTGGAACTCCTGGAAGGCAGTCTGCACGGGATGCAGCTCGGCGCCGTCCGCGACCCCCTCGATGGTCATGAGCTCGCGCCCGTGGGCCTGCGCCGCCAGAAAAGTGCACGACTTGGCGCTCTTGCCGTCCATGACGATGGTGCACGAGCCGCAGTTGCTGGTATCGCAGCCGTAGCGGGTGCCCTTGAGGCCCACCACATCGCGGATGTAGTCCACCAGCAGCATGCGCGGGGGCGCCTCGCCCGTGTGGGGCGCGCCGTTGATGGTGATGCCGATCTTCACTCTATCGGACATGACCGCCTCTCACGTTTTCACCCCGATGGCGGCGCAGGGCGACATCCACGGCCTTCCGGAACAATGCCCCGCAGACCGCGCGCTTGTAGTCGCTCGACCCGCGCACGTCGGCCAGCGGGTCCGCCGCCTCCACGACGCGGGCGGCCGCGGCATCCACCACCTCCGGAGCGACCGGTTGCCCGCAAAGGGCTTCCTCGGCCGCGCTCACCTTGATGGGCGTGAGGCCCGCCGCCCCCAGCGCCACCCCGGCCTTCGTGCAGTTACCCGCGCCGTCCAGCTCGAGCTGCACCGCAACGCTGGCCACCGCGAAATCGCCGGCCCGGCGCTCCATCTTCAGATAGGCCCCCGCGCCGCCGGGTGAAGGCAAGGGCACCTGGATCTCGGTGATCACCTCGTCGTCCGCCAGCACCGTCGTGTAGGCGTCCACGAAAAACGAGGCCGCGTCCACCACCCGGACGCCCGTCGGGCCGGTGCACTCGACCCGCCCCTCCAGCGCCTGCACCACCGGACCCCAATCTCCTGCCGGGTCCGCCTCGGCCAACGCGCCGCCCAAGGTCCCCCAGCCCCTCACCTGGGCATCGCCGATGACCCCCGCAGCCTCCGTCATCAAGGGCAGCTTCTCCCGGACCACGGGCGCCGTCCCCACCTGCGCGTGCGTGGCCAGCGCGCCGATCCGCAACAGGCCCGCCGTCTCGTCTTCACGCACGGTGGAAAGCCCGGGAAGGCGCCCGATGTCGATGACGTGGGCCGGCTGAACCAGCCGCAGCTTCATGAGCGGCACAAGGCTCTGGCCCCCGGACAATAGCTTGGCCCCTTCTCCATGACGTTGGAGAAGGTCGATGGCGTGATCCAGAGATTCCGCGACGGTGTAGTCGAAGGCAGCGGGGTACATGGCGTGAGTAGGTTCTAGTTGGAGCCGGGACTCATCTCCGCAATGGAGTCTCAGCCACGCGACACTCGCCGTTGATAACGCAACCCTGCTGTGGAGTCAAACCTCGTGAGCATACCGCGAGTGAATCCCTCGACCGGCCCTAATGGTGAGGCCGAAACTGCCGATTGTAGTTGAAGAGCCTGGTCGTGAAGGCACTTCGACTACGATTGGAAATCGATCAAATGAGAGCCGTGGGTGCTTGAAACTCATTTGAAGGAGCCATATGATGTCAAATGATGGTGTCGCTTCGTTACGTTGGAGCAGATTTTGGACGTAGACGAGGCGACGAGACACCATTTGGTCGTTCTCGCCAGAAGGAGGAATGCCCGCCGCACTGAGTTTAGTCGCGACAGGCCGACTGATTGGCGGCCAGTGCAGGTCCGCAACCCGGACGGACTATTCGAGAACTGCTTCACCGACGTCACGGCTTGGGAGTTGATCGCATCCAAAATCGAAGCTGGCCACCCATTGGAGACAATTCACCTGGACAAACCGCCAGGGGCAAAAGGTTACGTCATGAAGATCGACATCGAACCGGGACAACCCCAACTCTACATCAAACTGCAACTGGGATCTGGCGTGATCTATGGTCGCAGCTTTCACTACTCTGAACCGAAAGACTGAGGGACCGAAGTGATGGAATCGCAACACTCGACAACCCGACTACAGTCAGTACCGAAGGATCTGAAGTGTCCACTATGTGGCGGTGATGATGTCAAGACCATTATGCATCGCCATGCATACAGCTATGGAATTGGAGAATCCGCCATCGAGCTGCCCGTAAACCTGCCAGTGCGCCGCTGCGACCCCTGCGACATCGAGTACCTTGATGAAGTGAGCGAAGACCTGAAACAGGAAGCGCTCTGCAAACACTTCGGCGTGCTGCCGCCTGGCGAGATTCGAGGCATCAGGGAACATCACGGGATGACACGCGCGAGGTTCGCCGAGGTCACCGGCATCGGCGAGGCTTCGCTGAATCGCTGGGAGAACGCACTCAACATTCAAACGCACGCCTACGACAGATACCTTCGCCTGCTGGCCTTGCCCGGGATCATGCAGCACCTGAAAGAGATCGTGGAGAGAAGACCGTCCCCGAGAGCGGGTTCGGGCGCGGGCGAAAATCAGTTTCGGACGCTGGAAGTCTCTGACGACATCCGCAGGGACCAGGATCATTTTCGACTGCGGCCGGCTGCTTGACGTCATGTACGTTACGACCTTCTATTCGTTCAAGGGCGGCGTCGGCCGCACCACGGCTCTGGTCAACGCAGCGGTCGAACTCGCCAACAGGGGCTATCGTGTCCTCACGGTGGACTTCGATTTGGATGCACCCGCACTGGATACCTTCGACATCATGCGGCCCCGCAAGCAAGTCCCCGGGATCATCGACTTCGTCAACGAGTATCTGGCTTCGGGACAAGCCCCGGATGTCCACCGTTTCATTGGTGAAACCGCCCACACCGGAGAAAAGGGCGGCGGTCTGTGGATCATGCCGTCTGCCCGGCGCGAGACCTACACCGCGAACTTCCACCATATCGACTGGAGAGCGCTTTACGATGAGCGCGACGGCTATCTGCTGTTCGAAGACCTCAAGGAGCAATGGAAACGTTTCGTCGAACCCGACTACATTCTGATAGACTCGTGCACCGGACACACCGACGCCGGCGGCATTTGCACGCGCCAGCTTCCCGATGCGGTGGTGGTCCTGTTCTTTCCGAACGAACAGAACCTGCGCGGTCTCACACGGGTGGTCCGGGACATTCGAGCCGAAGCCTCGGCACCGCGCAGCAAGACCATCGAGCTTCACTTCGTCATGTCCAACGTGCCCGACCTGGACGACGAAGACGGCGTCCTAAGCGATAGGATCAGGGCGTTTCAGGAACAGCTTGGCTTCCGGCGCGAGCCCACCATCGTGCACAGGTACGACAGCCTGTCTTTGCTGAACCAGGTGGTGTTCACCAAGGATCGCCCGAGAAGCCGCCTGGCGCAGGAGTATAGAGAACTGGTCCGAGAGATCGCCGGACGCGACGAGGTCGACCGCGACGACACGGTGGGTTAGCTAGTGTTGTGTCTCACAAATAGGTTTACAAATCTGCTGGTCTTTTTCGCCGTCGGCTGCGTTGCTCTTCCTCGCGTGGTGCCCGCCACACGGGCGGGTTTGAAACCCGCCCCTACAAGTCATCGCGCCTTGCCGACGACGAAAGATCCTGCGCATCTTTGCAAACCTGTTTGTGAGACACAACACTAGACCCGGCCATCCGTTGCGCAGCAAGTTCCGGTCCGGACACCGTAGGACGCCAACACGCATGATCGATATCGGGTCACTTCACATAACCGGCATGCAATGGCACGCGGGACGCCTGTGGCTTACGTCTGCTGATGCGTCCATGGTGGTGACCTACGACCCCGCCACTGAATCTTGCGAGGAGATCCTTTCACTTGCCGATGTCCGGCACGCCTGCCCGACCAGCGAAGGCGTGTGGCTGATCGCCGGCGGTGGCCGGCTAGGACAGCAACTGCTCCTTTGGTCTCCCGAAACGAACCGGATGATGCGCCGTTTCGACTGCCCGGACGGCGCAGCCTCCGGCGCGACCATGGTCAATGGCAAGCTGTGGCTGAGCCACCGGCGCAACCGCAAGCTCTTCTGCATGGACCCGGAGAAAGGTTGGAACTTGTGGACCATCCGTATGGAGCACCAGATCCTCAGTCCAACTTCGCACGGTGACGAACTCTGGTGCGTCGAATGCGACCCCGGACCCCTCGGCGACTGGAGCGATGAGCGCCAGGCGGTTTACGCCTTTATGTCCTATGATCCGGCGCGCGAGCAGGTGGTGGAGCGCATTCCGGTACCTTTCCGGCCGGCGTGCATGGCCTTGAACGGGGACCGTTTCTGGTACGCCGGGGAGGACGAAACCGGGATCCGCGTTCAACTCAGACGGTCGTTGTCTCCCCGCAGGCAGACGCTCGATTGAACCTGAATCAAGGATCGGAAAGCGCGGCCGCCTGCTTTCGGCAATGGCAGGATGAAACGATCTCCACATCGCTCCGGGCAACGGCCGCGGCCAGCGACGGGGCAAGGGCTGCCGCCTCCCGCTCGCGGCCCATGCGTTGCAGGCACTCGTGGTAACCGTGGAGGCTCCAGACGTTTCCGCGGTTCTGCAGGCAGCGTCTGACGGTATCGTCGTGGCCGAGGTCCGCCCCGTAGACCTGCTCGGCCTCATCCAGCCGCCCCTGCTCCAGGAGCAGGGCGCCGAGGGCATGGCGGGGCGGATGCATCCAGGGCCAGGGCTCGCTGTAGCGCAGGTTATCGTTGCGGTGCACCGCCTCACGAAGGTGGGCGAAGCCGGCCTCGTGTTCTCCCCGGTGGTAGGCCATCTCTCCGTAGAGCATCTCCCGGGCCACGGCCATGACGTTGGGCGCCGTCTCGTTGGCGAAGATCCGGTCCTCCGGCAGGACGGCGCAGCCCGCATCGAAGCGTGAGCGTTCCCGGTCCGCCGCCTCGAAATCGCCGAGCGCCGCGTGGGCGACCCCCTTGGCGTAGTGGACCATGAGGGTCGTGACCACGTAGAGCTCGGGGTGAGGAGGCATGGGCGCGTTCACGATCTCGCGCCACCGCCCGAATCGTACCGGCACGTGGACCGCCATGGAACGGTAGTGGTCCAGGGCCGCGATCAGATAGGGCCGGTCCTGACGGAGCAACTCCGGAGTCACCGTGCGTGCCATCCTCCGCGCCGCCTCGTCGGCGTGGCGATAGTCCGCGAGCATCATCGCCGCGTCCATCATGGCGTGGAGATCGTGGCAGCGCGAGGTGGTGTAGAAGTTGAACGAGCCCATGCGGCGCGCGTACTTGTCATCGGCGGTCACCGCCTTCCGGCTCACCTCCAGCGCATCCGCATAGCGGCTGCACTGCAGGTAGATATGGGTGGGCATGTGGTTCAGGTGTCCGTTGTCGGGAGAAAGGCCGTCCAGTTGGTCGGCGGCGGCGAGGGCGCACTCGGGCACGCGTGACATCTCCATCACGTGGATGTACATGTGCAGCATGCCCGGATGGGGCGGCTGCCCCCGGTGGCGCCGGTGCTGCATCCCCGCCTCCAGCACCGCCTTGGCCTCGAGTGTGTCTGCGCCGTCTGCCGGCATGCCGGTGTCGAGGTCCCAGAGCTGCCACGGCGTACGGGTGATGAGGGCCTCGGCGAAGAGGGTGGCCACGTCCGGATCATCCGGAAACCTGCCGTACACGCCGCGCATCGCGGCCGCGAACGCATCATCCCACTTCGCAAACTCCTCCGCCGGAACCACCACGTTGCCCTGGTACCGCGCCGGCAGAGCCTCGATGAGAGCCCGCTCCACCGCGGTGGCGCGTTCACGCCGGGCCATCGCCGCCTCGGTGGCGGCGACGCACGTAGCCAGCGAGGCCCGGCACTCCACGGCGCCCTGCCACTGCCAGGGCAGGTTGATGAACGGCCCGGCGGCATACGCCTCGCCCCACCAGGCCATGGCGCAGGATGGCGCGGCCCGTTGCGCCTCCCTGAAACAGCGCACCGCCTCCTCACGGTTGAAGCCGTAGAGCCATAGAAGCCCCCGGTCGAACCAGACTTGTGCATCGTGGTTGTCCGTGTTGATCGGCCGGGAATAAGGGCCGAGATCGAAATCGTAGCTCACGTCGTACGTCCCGTATACGCCTTTCTGATCCATGCCCATATCGCCATCCGATCCGCCCGGTCAATACATGCGGCAACCCATGTCGCGCTATCTTCGGATGCGGAGCGCCGGCGGAAAGATGGGGCGCCCGGCGGGCAGTCGGGCGCTCCCAGTGGCCTGTAACGTCCAAATCGGGACCAAGATGCGCCGGACTTTCGTTGTCGGCAAGGCGCGATGACGTGTAGGGGCGACCGGCGGTCGCCCCCGTGGCGGGTACCACGCGAGGAAGACTCCGGGTCAAGCCCGGGGTGACGTACGCAACCGACAGCGAAAAGACCAGCAGATCGGTCTCGATTTGGACGTTACAGGCCACTAGCAGGCTGTGTCAAAACCCCATCCGAGAGGGGCAACGCCCCCCCAAATCGTCATTCCCGCGACAGCGGGAATCCAGGCGGGGTGGAGTGGGAAAACGCCGCGTAGGGACCCCTCCAGGACCCCTGGATTCCCGCTTTCGCGGGAATGACGGAGGGGGACGGGAATGACGGATTGGCCTTTCGTGCCCCGAAGTTAGGGTTTTGACACAGCCTGCTAGCGTGGTGCCTCACAAATACGGTTATGAAGATGCGAGGGCATTTTGGTCGTCGGCAAGGCGCGATGACTTGTAGGGGCGGGTTTCAAACCCGCCCGTGTGGCGTGCACCACGCGAGGAAGAGCAACGCAGCCGACGGCCAAAAGGACCCGCAGATTCGTAAGCGTATTTGTGAGACACCACACTAGTTCAGCGCCGCCGGACCCGTGGATCCAACGCGTCGCGTAGGCCGTCGCCCATGTAGTTCACGCTCAGGACGGTGAGCGAGATAGCCAGGCCCGGCCAGAGCACGCGCGCGGGGGCGAGTTCCAGGAAGGGTACGCCGTCGTAGAGCAGCCGGCCCCAGGTGGGGAAGTCGGACGGGAAGCCCAGGCCGAGAAAGCTGAGGGCGCTTTCGGTGATGATGGCGTTGGCGATGTCCAGCGTGGCGGCCACCGTGATGGGGCTCAGGGCGTTGGGCAGGATGTGCCTCAGGATGATGCGACGTGAGGGCGCGCCGACGCTTCGGGCGGCGAGCACGAACTCCCGCTCCTTGACCGCCAGCACCTCTCCGCGCACCACCCGGGCCGTCTGCATCCAGCTCGTCATGCCGATGACCGCCACGATCAGGATGAAGATGCCGGTCTCGGGTCCCAGGGCCGCCCGCAGCGGGTCCCGGAACAGCATGATGCCTACCAGCAGCAGCGGCAGCACCGGCAGCGCCAGGAAGAGGTCGGTGAGCCGCATGAGCGGGCCGTCGAGCCTCCGGAAGAAGCCGGCCGTGACGCCGACGAAAGTTCCGAGGCTCAGTGACAGGGCCATGGCGGCGACCGCCACCGCCAGCGAGATCCGCCCGCCCGACAGCACCCGGGCGAGCATGTCGCGGCCAAGGTTGTCCGTACCCAGGGGATGGGCCGGCGACATTCCCTGGTTCCGGGCCGGGTAGTCGAGATACTGGGGATCGACGCCGTGGACGGCGGACCCCAACAGCACGGCCAGGGCCATCAGGGAGAACACGGTGGCGCCGGCCACGGCTCCCTTGTGACGCCGGAACTCGTGCCAAACGCCTTGCCTCGAAGGGCGGCGCTCCGGCGGAACGATCGGCTTGGGGCCGGAACCCGTGGAACCGTCAGCCATATCGAATCCTCGGGTCCAGCACGCCGTAGAGGACGTCCGCCACGAGATTGAACACCACGATCAGCACCGCGAAGATGAAAGTCACCGTCTGGACGGTGGGTATGTCGCCAGCCTCGATGGCGCCGATGAGCAACTGGCCGACCCCGTTGATGCGGAAGATCTGCTCGGTGATGATGGCCCCCGCAAAGGTCGTCGGCTCGTTGACCATGAACTGATCGAGCCATTTGACGTAGCGGACGTGGAACGGCTGTCCGAGTCCCAGGCTCTCCTTGATGGCCTGCCGTGTCGCGGGCGGAATGGTGAGCGGGAGCTGCGCCGTGGGGTCATTGGGCGCGAGGTCCAGCAATGCGAAAACGATGAAGCTGATGGCCAGCAGCGTGGGGACGGCGAAGAGCAGGCGTCTGGCCACATACCTTGACATGGAGATGACTCATGGGGACGGCGCACAACCGCAAGCACCTGAGAACGTGTGTCGACCGGCAGCGCGATGCGGATGCGGGCGGGTTTGAAACCCGCCCCTACACGCTCGGCGTCCTGCGGAGCACACGCCCGTGAAGGCTTGCGAACGCGCTACTTCCGGCGGTGCCACTCCTGGATGTTCCACAGGGTCGCGTCCCACGCGTTGTGACGGACTCCGCCGAGGGACAGCGCGTGGGCGGCCACCTCGCCGCGATGGACCAGCGGGATCAACGCGCCGTAGTCGATGAGCATGTCGTTCATGCGCCTGGCGATGACCGCTCGTTTCTCGATTCCCGCGGTTTTGGCCAGCAGCGCCGCAAGCTTGTCGTATTCCGGGTTGCAGTAGCGTGGGATGTTGTTGCCGATCCACTGGTTCTCCGGACCGGGGATCTCCTTGCAGATCCAGCTCTGCATGTAGGCCTGGGGGTCGGTGCCGTCGAAGTTGTTGGTATACATCTGGATGTCCGCGTAGAACTTCTGATAGGTGTCCTGGCTCGATGGATCGCTGCCGAAGAATACCGATCCGCTGATGTTCTTGAGCTCGGTCTCGACGCCGATCTGCCGCCACATCTGCTTGATCAGGGCCTGGGTGCCCTGCCGGACGGAGTTGGTGGAGGTCTGATAGAGGATCGAAAGCCGCACGCCATCCTTGGCGCGGATGCCGTCGGACCCACGCGCCCAGCCGGCCTCGTCCAAGAGCTTGTTGGCGCGGGCGATGTCCTGGGTCTTGCACCAGTCGTTGCCGGTCGAGGCATAGACCGGCGGCGCGGGGAGGACGTTGCAGGTCACCCGGCCGGCGGGGCCGTAGCCGGCCTCCACCAGGATGTTGCGGTCGATGGCCAGGGACAGCGCGCGTCGCACCGCCGGGTCCGAGAGGAAAGGGTGGGGATTGTTGCCGTCCTGATGGGTCGACCGTTTGGCGCCGAGCGCGGCATCGGGATTGGTGAGCTGCAGGATCAACCGCTCCACCAGCGTACCGAAGGCCGACACCACCTTGCCCTTGCCCGCCTTTTCCATGGCGGCGAGGATCTCGGGCTCCACCTGGAGGTTCCAGCCGTAGTCGAACTCGCCGGTCTCGAGCACCGCCCGGGCCGCCGACACCGCGTCGCCGCCGCCCTTCACCAGAACCGAGGAGAAGGCCGGCTGGTCCGGATTGCGGTACCGGTCGTTGAGCTCGTACCGGACCACGTCGTTGGGACGGAACTCCTTGACCTTGAAGGGGCCGGTACCGATGGGCCCGAAGTTCTGCTCGGTGCACTCCGGCGCCCTGGCGCCCATGCAGTTCTCGAACTGCTTCTTCTGGATGACCGGACAGGCCGAGCCGACGAACGGTGTGTAGGGGAACGGCATCGGCACGGCGAAGGAAATCCGCACCGTATGGTCGTCCACCGCTTCCACCGACGCCACGTCCTGAAACCGGTTGGCGGCGTTGCAGCCGCCGTCGGGATGCATGCAGTAGGCGGCCGTGAAGGCCACGTCGCCGGCGGTGAACGGCGTGCCGTCCGACCAGGTCACGCCCTTCCGGAGCTTCCAGGTGACGGACTTGAGATCGGCCGAGACGCCGCCGTTTTCCGGGGTGGGAATCTCCGCGGCCAGCGTCGGGACCATGTTGCCGTTCTCGTCGTAGCGGGCCAGTGGCTCGAGAACGAACGCCGCAGCGTGGATGTCCTTGGTTCCCCCGGACAGGAACGGGTTGGCGATGGACGGCGCCTGCCAGTAGAGCATCCTCAGCTCGCCGTCGGTGCCACGTTCCGCGGCCGCCGCCGTGGCCAACGCCAACAGCGCTGCCGCCGTCATCATGGACATTCGCAGTTTCGACATCACGCTCACCTCCTCATAGCCGGAACGAAACTCTCTGGATTCCCGCGTCCCCTCCGTCATTCCCGCGAAACAGGCCGTGTCAAAGCCCCTCTCCCTCTGGGAGAGGGTGGCCGAAGGCCGGGTGAGGGACCCCAATAACCCTGCCCCTCCCATTCATTGCCGTTGACACCGGCCTGCTTGCCACGAGGTTCCCTCACCCCAACCCTCTCCCAGAGGGAGAGGGGGCAGTTTTGACGCACTCCCAAGCCATTTTCATGGTAGTGACGTGTCGATGCATCGTAACAAACAACACTGTGCCGAGCCACCATCGACGCGGATCCACCTCAGAGCGACGGCGCCCTTCCGTCTTCATGGCGAGCTTGCCCGGACACCGTATCCGGGTTAGGATCGACATCAATACAAAGACCGTTCAACGAGAGGAAAAAGCCATGTCTCAACAACGCATCATCGACGCAGACGGGCACGTTATGGAGCTCGACGACGAACTCCGCGACTACATCGGCAGCCCGTACACGGACCTGGAATGGCATCGGTCCTACAGTTTCTGGCCGGGGCTCACCATGGACGGCTACCTCCGCTCGTTGAGAGCACCCGGCGGCTGGGTCGGCGGCGGCACCGGACCCAACGCGCAGCACTGGCTTGATTTCCTCGACAAGAACGGGATCGAGCTGACGGTGCTGTATCCGACCCAAGGGTTGACCCATGCCGCGATCCGGGACCATCAATGGGCCATCACCATGGCGCGGGCCTATAACGATTGGCTGCACGACCGCTTCATGCGCGTGAGCCCGCGCCTGGTGGGCGTGGCGCTGCTGCCGATCCAGGACATCGACGAGGCGGTGAAGGAGTTGCGCCGTTCGGTCGAGGAGTTGGGGATGGTGGGTGCGGTGCTGCCTTCCGCCACCCCGGGAGGGCGGCTCTTCAGCGGACCCGAATTCCACCCGCTGTGGGAGGAGGCGCAAAGGCTGGACGTGCCGGTGTCGCCCCACGGCGGCATGAGCTTTCCGGACCTGGGCATCGACGGCACCCGAAACTTCATGGTGGCCCACACTCTGGAGCACCCCTTCGCGCAGTTCCGGCAGCTCGTGGCGATGATCTGTGAAGGCGTGTTCGAAATGTTCCCCAAACTGCGGTTCGGTGTACTGGAATGCGGCGCGGGCTGGGTCCCCTACATGATGGACCGCATGGACGAGGAGTACGAACGGAAGGGACACTACTCGCCCAACTGCAAGCGCAAGCCCAGCGAATACTTCCGCGAAGGCAACATCTACTTCGCCGCCGAGGTGGAGGAGACGCTGTTGCCCGAAACCGCCCGGCTGGTACCGGAGCACACCTTCCTCTGGGCTTCGGACTATCCCCACGAACGGGATCAACGGGATTTCAGCAACGACATCCCGCATCTCATGGGCCGCACCGACATGAGCGAAGAGCTCAAGCACAAGATCTTCTTCGAGAATCCGCTGCGGTTCTACCCGCGTCTGCGGGATCGGCTGGATGCCACCGAGACGGCCTCCACGGAGGCCGCCCGGGCCCACGGGTAAGGGCTGGAAGCCTGCGACGTGGAAGACAAGCGTGTAGGGGCGGGTTTCAAACCCGCCCGCGCCCGCATCACGCCGTGGGTCGATACAAGCCGGCTAGCTGAACAGGACCTTGGCCATCTCGGAGCGGAACCGGTCCGCCAACTCGCTCCCCCGTCCCAGGACCTCGAAGATTTGCACCATGGCCTTGCGGGCGCCGTCATCCTCGAAGGCACGGTCCTTTTTCAGCACCGCCAGGAACTCCTCGAGGGCGGCCTCGTAATGCTCTTCCGCCGCCAGCTCCTGGGCCAGCCGGAAACGCAGGTCGAGGCTGTCCGGGGCCGCAGCCAACTCCCGCCGCAGAGACTCCGCGTCGTCGCCGTCCCTCTGACTTAGCTTCTGACGGGCGATCAACCGGTCGGCCTCGTTGCGCTCCGGGCCGCCGAGGGGGACTCTCTCGAGGAGGGAGAGGCCGCGCTCCACATCCGTGTCCAGCAACCCGCGCCCCATTCCCAGCAGCGCGCCGGCATGCTGCGCCGACTCCTCCAGCACCTGCTCGTATGTTTCCAATGCCTTTTCGGCGTCGCCCCGGGCCCACAACCCATCCGCCTCCAGGACCAGCTCATCCTCGCGCGAGGGCACGACCTGGGCGAGAACCTCGCGGACGGCGGGCTCGGGAAGGGCGCCAGTGAACTCCGTGGCCAAGGCGCCGTCCTTGAAGATCTTGACCGCCGGGATCCCCTGGATGCCGAACCCGGCCGCCAGCTCCTGGTTCTCGTCCACGTTGACCTTGGCGAGAAGAACCTTGCCCTCGTACTCCTCCACCACCCGTTCCAACACCGGCCCCAGGACCCGGCACGGGCCGCACCACGGCGCCCAGAAATCCACCACCACCGGGGTTTCCCTGGACCGCTCCAGCACCGCCGTCTCGAACTCGGACTGATCGACGTCAAAAACCAGTGATTCCATTGCTACTTCTTGCTTGGGTCGAAGTCGGCCCCGTTGAGCGTCACCCGCGTTTCCACCGGGGTCGGCTTGAGAATCGTCTGCATCACGTAGCAGCCCTTCTCCGAGTTGCGGACCACCGCCGCCACCCGCTCCGGGGGAGCGTCGGACTCCACGTCGAGATCCGTCTCGAACCCGACGCCTTGCGCGTCGATGGTCTCTCGCAGCACCGAGCCTTCGTTCTTGAAACGCGCGGTGACCTTGACCCGGGCTTTCCGGATTTCCACCTTCATCATTTCCCCGTACCGGGAAATCTGGGTGAGTAGTCAGAATCCCAGGGAAAGCGCGAAATACGCCAACGGCGGAGGCGCCGTATTGTCGCCGCCGATCCGCTCTCCCTCATCGCACATCACGGTAAAGCCTCGCGCCTCGCCGCGCTTCTTCTGCCGCTCCATCGTCTCGGTATCGGCCTCAATGACGATTTCGCGTTTGACTGTCATGTCGTCTGCCATATAACAACCTCCCAAAAATGCAGTAAGATGGAGGGTAGCCGATAGACCCGGCACCGTCAATTTAAGCGGACTCCCATGGCCAAACGACATCCAGCGCTGATACCGCTGTCACACGATCACCACCACGGGCTGGCGCTGGCCTTGCGCTGCCGCAAACACGCCCTCGGGCAGCTCAATCCCGGCGACCCCGCAGCCATCGAGGCATGTGCGGCGGAGGCCTCGCGCTTCTTCAACGACAACCTGCTCGCCCATTTCGAGGCCGAAGAGACGGTGCTCTTCCCGCTGATGGCGGCCTACGAGGAATGCCGGGAACTGGTGGCGCAACTCAAGAGCGAGCACCGGGAATTCCGCAAGCTAATGGCCCGGCCGGCCGACCCCGGAGGACTGCGGAAGTCGCTGTTCGACTTCGGAGACCTTCTCGAGCAGCACATCCGGAGCGAGGAGCGCAGGCTCTTTCCCGCCTTCGAAACCCTCGTTCCCGCGGCCGACGCCGAGCGCGCCGGCCGGGAAATCAAGCGCCTGCTGGAATCGAAGCAGGCCACCAGGTCCGGAGCCGTCACGCCATGAACACCAAAACCGCCATCATCTCCATCGGCGACCTCACAGACGAGGCCGTACCCGGCCTGACCAAAGCATTCGAGAGCGCACCCGGCGTCACCGAGGTGGATTTCTCGGTGGAGCGAAAGGTCGCTGTCATCGAGTTCGATCCGGACACCACCAGCATCGACGCGCTGATGCGGGTAGTGCTGGCCGAGGGGTACAAGGTGCTATGACCGTCATCCCTCGATGTCGAAACCGATTTTCAGGGCGTCGTCAATCCTGGCCATGTCCTGGTCCTCCAGCCCGCCGCGTACGCTGACCAATCGAGCGCGGTGATCAACCGGGCGGGCCTGCAGACAATCCGCCACCGACCTCTTGGTCAGTCCGTTTCGGGACGACGGCATAATTTCCACATTGGTAATAATGCGGGCCTTTCGTCCGCTCCATGCAGTTAGCGGCACCACCTGAATAACCGGGACGCGGGCATTGTAGATGTTGTTCGTGACGATCACGCAAGGCCGAACCTTCCCGGTCTCTGACCCCTTCGTGGGATCAAGATTGACGTCAATGACCATTCCCCGCGTTAACCGGCTCAAGTCGGCCACTCCGTCAGCGCCGCATCGGTCCATTCTTGTGTTTCATCGTCATTCGCATAGACTTCGGCATACAGATCAGCCGATTCGCGCAAGCGTTGCTGGGCTAATTCCGTACGGAAGCGGTCAAGAGCATGACGCACGACATCGCTCTTGTCCTTGAATCCATACCGCCTGAATTGTGCAAGAAACTCGACGTGCGATTCTTCGAGACTGAATTTGGCTTGAAGCATCACGACCTCCTAAACGGCCCTGTTTTAGGACCCTGACTTAGGACCCGATCATAAGCCCCAACCTATGGAAAGGTCAATACCCAACCCCTGCCAACCTGCGAAGCCCATGGAAGGCGGAGGATGACAAGGAACGACGACTTGACCGCAGCAGGCACCGCCCCCTGGTCGCTCCAAGGCCTGTACCACTGGACGCTTCGTAGCGCCGGGACGCGGCACGCGGTATGGGCGCTGGCCGCGGTGTGTTTTCTGCAGAGTCTGGTCCTGCCGGTGCCGCCGGATCTGCTTCTCATCCCCATGGTGCTGGCGCGGCGCGCCAAGGCATGGTTTTTCGCCACCGTCTCCACCCTGTCATCGACAGCCGGCGGCCTCGTCGGGTACGCCATCGGCTATTTTCTCTATGAAGCGGTGGGTGAGCCACTGCTCGGTCTGTGGGGCTATGAGGGCAAGATCGAGGTATTCGAGGCGTACCGGGAGGAATGGGGCGCATGGATCGTCGTTGCCGGCGCCCTCACCCCTCTTCCGTACAAGCTGGTTGCCGTCGCATGCGGCGCTGCCCGGCTCGGCGTCGGCGTTTTCCTCCTGGCATCCCTGCTGTCTCGCGGCCTGCGCTTCTACGTCGAAGCCGCGCTCCTCTGGCATTTCGGCCCCAGGGCGCGGGTGCTAATCGAGCGTCACCTGGGCGCAGCCACGGTGATCGGTTTGATCCTTGTGGCCGGCGTCTTGCTGTTGGTCCGCTTCCTCAACTAGGGAAACCTTGGTCGATTGGCGCCCTTCGACTTCGCTTCGCGAAGCCTGTCCTGAGCCTTGTCGAAGGGCTCAGGACGAACGGCAGGAGTTTCCAAACCGTTCGTCCCAAGCGTAGCCGAGCGCTAGCTAGGCGACGTCGAAGAGCGAGTCATGTCAGTTCGATGATCGGATCATCAAAATGGCACGATGGACGCCGCTACGATCCGACATGGCTGGAACCCGCACAACACACCGGCGCCTACCTGTCGCGCAACGGCAGCGGCTACTCACCGTTACCCAGGATGTGGTGAAGATTCCTCAATGCGTGCTCAATGGGCAGAACGGTGACGTCATCCATGTAAACAGGGCTCGGTCCACCGTAGAAGACGAAACATTTGGCTGGAGGAAAGTCTTTCTTGAATTCCCGGAGTGCCCTTGTGTCCTTGGGTTGGATCTGGGTCGAGCGCTTGATTTCGATGGCCAGCAGGCCGCGCGGCCCGTACAAAACGAAATCGACTTCCAGGCCGTTCCGGGTACGCCAGAAAGAGATCTGGTAGCCGTAGTCGTGGTACTCGTTTACCGCCCTCAGTTCCTGAAGCACGAGTGTCTCCAGGGCGGGACCGTCTATCTCGGCGTCGGAGTCCAGCGGCCCCACCGGCCGGATCGCACGAAACACGCCCGCGTCGAAGAAATAGAACTTCTTTTGCGAGATGAGCTTGCGCTTGGCCTTGCGGGAGAACACCGGCAGGCGGACGGCGATGAGCAGGTCTTCCAGAATGGAGAAATAGTTTTCCGCGACTGACCGCTCAATGTGTGCCTCTCGGGCTACGGCACTGATATTGATGATAGCCCCTTGAGAAAAGCTCGCCACCTCGAGAAAATGCGCGAAATGGCCGATGTTGCGCGTCAGGCTCTCCTGCATGACCTCTTCTCGCAGGTATGTCTGCACGTAGTCCTTGAGGTATTTGGCGGGATCGCTTTCGCTGAAACGAGCGGGCAGATGGCCTAGCTGGACGGAGTCACGCAGGTTGAATGCCTCCTGCTGTTCCACGGCCGTCAGAGGGTGCATGCGATACGTCAAGGCACGGCCGGCCAGCAGATTGACCTCCCTTCGTCGAAGAGTCCTGGCACTGGACCCGGTCAGGACAAATACCAGTCCGCGGGCTTCGATCAGGTCATGGACCTCGTTCAGCAACGCGGGTATGCGCTGCACCTCGTCGATGACGGTCCAGCCGGTGTGGTCAAGGGGAATGAGTTGCCGGAGGTGCCCGGGATTTGCGGACAGACGATTGTAGTACTCGGACTGCAGCAAGTTGACGAAGAGCGCCTCGGGGAGCCGGTGCTTCAACCATGTGGTCTTGCCCGTGCCCCTGGGGCCGAAGAGGAAAAAGCTCTTGCGCGATTCCAGGGGTTTCTTGATTAGTCGCTCGAACACAGTCATCCAAATCCGCAGCTTTGCACACTACTATAGGCTAAAATGACGCAGAATGCAGTTACAAACCCAAAAAATCCCGTTGATTTTAAGTTATCAAACTCGAATTGCTGTCATTTGAGGTGTTTGCGGACGGGATTACACACCGTCAGGATCCGACCTACTCTTTTGAAGCGAGTTTAATAATTTACTGCGTCCGGGCGTAGCTGTTGTAGGGGCGGGTTTCGAACCCGCCCGTGGAGGTTGTCAAGTGTCTACTAGTCCCCGGCTACGGTCATGCGCGAGATCTTGACGGTGGGGGCGGCAATCGAGCTTTGCGGGCGGAGGTCGTTGCCGACCATCTCGATCTGGTTCAGCATGTCGTTGAGGTTGCCGGCGATGGTCAGCTCGGCCACGGGAAAGGCCAGCTCGCCTTTTTCGATCCAGACCCCGGCCGCACCCCTCGAATAGTCGCCGGTGATGAGGTTGACGCCGAAACCCATCAACTCGGTGACGTAGAACCCGTCCTCCACCGAGCCGATGATATCCTGGAGGCTGTGCACGCCGGGCATGAGGTAGAGGTTCATGGGCGAAACCGCCGAGGCCTGGCCCGCGCCCCGGGCGGCATTTCCGGTGGACTTGCCGCCGAGCTTTCGGGCGCTGTAGGTGTCCAGCAGATAGCTCCTCAGGACACCGGCCTCGACCACGTCCTTGCGCCGGACGCCGACGCCCTCGGAATCGAACGGCCGCGACCCCAGGGCCGAGGGAATCGTGCCGTCATCGACGATGTGGACAAGGTCGGAAGCCAGGCGCTGCCCGAGTCTGTCGCACAGGAAAGACGCCCGCTGATAGAGGGCGTAACCGGAAACGGCCTGACTCACGTGTCGCACCAGGGTCCCCGCGACGGCTGCGTCGAAGACCACCGGCACCTCACAGGTCCGCACCTTGCGGGCGCCCAGCCGGCGGATCACCCGGCGGCCGGCCTCGCGGCCCACTGCTTCCGGGGAATCCAGCGCGTCATGCCGGCGCGCCGCCGAGAACCAGTGGTCGCGCTCCATGGAACCGTTGGACGCCGCCACCGGAGCCACGGACAGGTGGAAGGTAGAGGCGGCATACTCGCCGGCAAAGCCCTCCGAATTGGCATAGATGAGCCGGTTGAACGAGTTGCCGAACTCCGCGCCCTCGGAGTTGGTAATCCGCTCATCGTATTGCAGCGCGTAGTCCTCCGCCAGACGGGCGGCGTCGATGCCGCGCTCCACGGGCAGGCCCCGGGCCTCTTCGTCCACCAGGTCCAGCTCCGGCACCTCGGCGGCCAGCTCCCCGGGTTCCGGCAGACCGCCGAACTCGTCCTTGGCCGTCGCCCGGGCCATGGCGCAGGTCTGGTCCAGCAATCGGTCCAGGGAGGCCCGTGACATGTCGGAGGTAGCGGTGGCGGCGGAGCTCCGGCCAAAGAAAAGCCGCAGCCCGAGCCGGGTCTCGTGGGCCTGGCTGACGGTCTCCACCTTCCCGAGCCGCACCTTCACCCCGACGCCCTCGTGTTCCACCACGGTCACGTCGCCCTGCGACGCGCCCTTCGCCTTCGCCCGGGCGATCAGCCCCGACGCCAGCTCCCGATCTATCGGCAAACGCTCCATCGCCGCCTCAACCCTGGCCGGGACCGCGCACGGCGGTACCGCCCACCACGAGCTGATCCACTCGGATGGTGGGCAGTCCGACCCCCACCGGCACCCCCTGGCCGTCCTTGCCGCAGGTGCCGATGCCCTTGTCCAGTGCCAGGTCCGCCCCCACCCGGCTGACGCGCGTGAGCACGTCGGGCCCGTTGCCGATGAGGGTGGCGTCCCGCACCGGATGCGTAACCCGGCCGTCTTCGATCCGGTACGCCTCGTTGGCGGAGAAAACGAACTTGCCGCTGGTGATGTCCACCTGCCCGCCGCCGAAGGACACCGCGTAGAGGCCGTCCTTCACCGAGCGGATGATGTCTTGCGGGTCCTCCTCTCCGGCCAGCATGAAGGTGTTGGTCATGCGCGGCATGGGCACATGGGCGTAGCTCTCGCGGCGGCCGTTGCCGGTGAGCTCCATGCCCAGAAGGGAGGCATTCAAGCGGTCGTGCATGTAGCCTCGGAGAATGCCGTCTTCGATCAGCACCGTGCGCTGGGTCGGCGTGCCCTCGTCATCCACGTTGAGAGAGCCTCGCCGCCGGGGGATGGTGCCGTCGTCCACCACAGTGCAGAGCTCGGTGGCCACGCGCTCGCCGATGCGCCCGGAGAAGGCCGAGGTCTTGCGGCGGTTGAAGTCCGCCTCCAGCCCGTGTCCGATGGCCTCGTGAAGCAGGATGCCGGGCCAGCCGGGACCGAGGACCACGTCCATGGTGCCCGCGGGAGTCGCCACCGCCTCGAGGTTCACGAGAGCCTGTCGGACCGCCTCCCGGGCATGGGCTTCGCACTGCTCCGCATCGGTGCAGTCGTCCAGAGACATGCGCCCGCCCCATCCGAAGTGGCCGGCCTGACGCTTGCCGTTGGCTTCGACGATACAGCGGATGTTGCAGCGCACCAGGGGCTGAAGGTCCCCCAGCACCCAACCCTGCGAGGAGGCAATGAGGATGACCTTGTTCTCCAGCAACAGCGAGGCGAACACCCCCTTCACCCGGGGATCGGCCTTTCGGGCAAACCGGTCCAGGTCCTCCAACAGACCGATCTTGCGCTCCAGCGGCACCTCCGAAAAGGAGCGGGGCACCGGATAGAGGTCGTGCCGAGGGGCGGCGGGGACGGGAATACGCGCCGGTGAATCCGAACCCCGGTCGTGGGCGATGACGTTGGCCGTCCTCACCGCCGAATCCAGGTTCTGGATGGTCACGTCATCGGTGAAGGCGTATCCGGTCTTGTCTTCGGCCAGCACCCGCGCGCCGACACCGTTGGCGGTGGATACCGACGCATGCTTGACCATACCCTCTTCGAGATGGACTTGTTCGTGGGTCCGGTACTCGAAGAAGAGGTCGGCGTAGTCCGCCTGCCGGGCCATCGCCCGGCCCAGGATCTGATCCAGATCCCGTGCCGTAACGCCGAACTGCTCATCGAAGAACGCCGCCGGCGAGAACGCGGGCCGATTCGCAAGGCTCTTGTCCAAAACGCTCCCCTTTTCTTACGTCAGACTTGCTTGTATGCTACGCGAGAGCCGTTGCGCGGCCGCTCCGCTCTCCCGCCGACACAGTAACAGTGTACCGGCAACGCATGGAACATGGAAGGACGCGGCATGCCCCCGGTGGCAGCATCGAGGAGTTGAACCGATGGACCAGAAGATCGTTCACATTGTCGGTACAGGTACCATAGGTGAGCCGCTCATCGGCATCCTGGCGACCTTCCGGGAAGCCTTCGGCATCGATGAAGTGACGTTCAACAAGCAGACCCCGCGCATCACCGACCGCTCCAAGGTCACCGCGCTTCGGGGCAAGGGTGCCCGGCTCAGCGTCCCGAAGGATCGCTGGGGCGAGTTCGCCAAGATGGGCATGGACCCGTCCTTCGACTCGGAAGACGCCATCGAGCGGGCCTCCGTGGTCATCGACTGCACCCCGGTGGGGAACCAGAACAAGGAGAAGCACTACCAGCAGTACGCGGGCGAGAATGGCAAGGGGTTCATCGCCCAGGGCAGCGAGTTCGGGTTCGGCAAGATGTACGCCCGGGGCATCAACGACGACGCCCTCGAAAGAGAAGAAGACCGATTCGTTCAGGTGGTGAGCTGCAATACTCATAACCTGGCGGTGCTCATCGATACCCTCGCCCTGGGACCGGAGAAGGAAGACAACCTCGAGGCCGGAAGGTTCGTCTGCATGCGGCGGGCCAACGACATCAGCCAGGAGGGGGAATTCATACCCGCTCCCGAGGTGGGACGGCACGACGACGACAGGTTCGGCACCCACCAGGGGCGCGACGCCTACTACCTGTTCAAGTCCCTGGGCTTGGACCTCGACATCTATTCGTCCGCGCTCAAGCTCAACACCCAGTACATGCACACGATCCACTTCAACCTGATCCTCAAGCGCGCCATCGACATGGAGCAGATCATGCAGCGGATCCGGTCGAACCGCCGCATCGCCGTCACCAACAAGAGTTCGTCGGCGGCGGTGTTCTCCTTCGGGCGCGACCACGGCCTGTTCGGACGCATCCTGAACCACACGGCCATCGTCACCCAGAGCCTGGCGTTGCGGGGGGACCGCGAAGTGGTGGGCATGTGCTTCACGTCCCAGGACGGGAACTCGCTCCTGAGCAGCATCGCGGCCACCCTCTGGCTGCTCAATCCGGATACGTACGACGAGCGCCTGCAGCCCATCCGGCCCTACTTTTTCAGGGAGATCTGACCCTCAACCCTTTCAGGAGGCTGTATCGGGCGGCGGCGCCGTACGGGCTCGGGCGGGTTTGAAACCCGCCCCTACATGGTCATTGACCTGCGGCGCACGCTCCTAAAGGACTCGCTTGAAGCGGACCCTGTCGCCCACTGCGATGCCGTTTCCGCGCGCCATGCCGGCTCGGACCTCCAGCGCGTACTGACTGGGGACCCTCACGCTCACGGAACGGGTGGAGAACGGCACGGTGTCGTGGATGATCCCAACCACCCGCCGGCGCCGGTCCATGAAGATGATATCCAGGGACAAGGGGGTATTCTTCATCCAGAACGACTGAACCTTCTCGTCGGGAAACACGAACAGCATGCCCTCGTCTGTTCCCAGCTCGCGCCGGTACATCAATCCCCAGCGCCGCTCCTCGGCGGTGTCGGCCACCTCCACGCGGAAGGCCGCCTTGATTCCCTCGGAGCCCTCGAACACGACGGCCGGGCCATGCTTGCAGGCGGCCTGGGCCGCCAACAAAAACACGCACCCCAGCAGAAGAAACCGGCGCATTCTACTCCCTTGTGCTTTCAAGAGGCCAGCCACTCGCCGCCCCACAACCGGGTAAGGAACTCACGCCACGGCAGGATATCGATGCCGTCCACGCGACGGGCCATGGGCTCCAGTGATACAAGCACGTAGTGTGAGAGCCTGTTCTCTTCACGAAGTGCCCGCAGCCCCCTCAGATCCCGGTGCGATACTGCCTTTTTGGCTTTCACTTCAACGGCGAGCTCGCCGACCACGAAATCCACTTCGAACTGAGACTTTGAACGCCAGTACCTGGGCGGGTCGAGCAGGTGGTAGTCGCAGAACCCCTTGATTTCCTGCAATACGAAGCTCTCGAACGCCTCGCCATACTCGGCTGTGCCCAAGGGCAGACCGCGGCGCCCCTGCAGATGACGCGCCAGGCCAATGTCGAACAGATAGTACTTGGAGGTCGAGACCGCCTTGCGTTTGCGGGTTTCGGTATACGCGGGCACTTCATGCGCGATGAACGTGTCCTCGAGGATCCCGTAGTACTCTCGCACCGTGGACGCGGGCACCTGGGCATCGCTCGCAATCTGCGAGAAATTGATCATCCGGCCGTGTGACAGCGCCGCGACTTCCAGAAATCGACTGAATGCGCCGATATTTCGGACCAGGGCCTCGGCCGCGACCTCCTGCTTGAGGTAGTCTCCCGAGTAAGCGGCAAGATCTTCCGCCGGCGCGTCGGAGAAATAAACCGACGGCAGCAAGCCGAATTCGAGCGCCCTTTCCAAACGGAAATGGTCGCCGAGCTCGACACTGACAAACGGATGCAGCACGCGCGAACGGGCCCGGCCGCCGAGCAGATTGACCCCCTTGCGCCGTAACGTGCGCGCACTGGACCCCGTCAGAAAGAATCGAACACCGTGCTCTTCGATCATGAGTTGGACTTCGTTCAACAGGGCCGGCATCTTTTGAATTTCGTCGATCACGATGATTTCTGTTTGTGGCGCGAGCGCCTCTCTAATCAGCGCCGGGTTTCTGGAGAGACGGATGAAGAGCGTCGGATCGAGCAGGTTGTACGTACGGAGGTCCGCAAGCTGGTGACGGACTAGTGTGGATTTTCCCGTCTGCCGTGGGCCGAAGAGGAAACAGGACCTCTGTTTCAGAAGCTCTCTGGCGTCGAGATAACGTGCAATGATTGGAGGCGTCATTCTTATACTAATCAACAATTAAGTTGCTGGATATCATGACAAACAGCAACCTAGTTGTCAATTTAACCCCAGTGGCAGCTCTCCGTTCGGTCGGTGGGGGTGCCAGAACAACATTAGCGGCATGAAGGCATTTCAGCTAGAATAGGCGGCTGGGAATTGAACCTGTTTCTTCGGTCACACAACACCCTCCACAACACAACCCATGATCCAACCTTCCATGATCCAACCTTCGTACCGAGAGTTCGCGGCGCTCGCCAAACAGGGAAACATGGTCCCGGTGTACGAGGAGATCCTGATGGATCTCGAGACCCCGGTGTCCTTCTACAACCGTCTCAAGAAGAGCCGCCACTCGTTCCTGCTGGAGAGCGTGGAGGGCAGCGAGCGCTGGGCACGCTATTCGTTCCTGGGCACCGCGCCGGAGCTGATCTTCAAGGCCTGGGGCCACGAGGTGGAGATTACCCGAGGCCGGAAGAAGGAGTCGCGGACCTGCGACGATCCGTTGAAGGCGCTGGCCGAGATCCTCGACGGGTACCAGCCCGCCACCACCATTCCGGATCTCCCCTTCACCGGCGGGGCGCTGGGGTACGTGGCCTACGACGCGGTGGAGATGCTCCACGGGGTCCCCAACACCGCGGAACGAGCCAGCCGCTTTCCGGACATCTATTTCCTGCTGGTGCGCACGCTGGTGAGCTTCGACAACCTCAAGCACACCATCACCATCATCGATAACGTACCCATCGAAAAGGGCGCGCGGCTGCGGGTTCTCTACGGCGACGCCGTCTCCCGCATCGAGAAGCTGCGGTCTTCCCTGCGAAAAACGCCCAAGAGCCTGGAGGCCCGAAGCCTCACCGGGTCCGGATCACCCGTCAAGTACCGGTCCAACGTCAAGCCGGAGGTATTTCACGGCATGGTGCGCAAGGGCAAGGAGTACATCGCAGCGGGCGACGTCATCCAGGTCGTGCTGTCCCAGCGGCTGGAGGCCCGGACCCGGGCCGAACCGTTCGAGATCTACCGCGCCCTGCGATTCACCAATCCGTCTCCCTACATGTTCTTTCTGGAGCTGGACGACCTCAAGATCATCGGCTCCTCCCCGGAGATCCTCGTCCGGCTCACCGGCAAGAACATCGAGTTGCGGCCCATCGCCGGCACCCGGCCCCGCGGCAAGGACCCGCGGGAGGATCGGGAGCTGGAAGAGGACCTTCTGGCGGACCCGAAAGAGCGGGCCGAACACATCATGCTGGTGGATCTCGGGCGCAACGACGTGGGACGGGTGGCCGAAGTGGGCTCGGTGGAGGTGGACCAGCTCATGGGCATCGAGCGCTATTCCCACGTCATGCACATCGTCTCCAACATCAAGGCCGAGTTGGCCCGGGGAAAGACGCCTCTGGATCTGTTCAGCTCCTGCTTTCCCGCGGGGACGGTCTCCGGGGCGCCCAAGGTCCGGGCCATGCAGATCATCAGCGAGCTGGAGCCGCAAAGGCGGGGTCTGTACGCCGGTGCCGTGGGCTACCTAAGCTTCAACAACAACCTGGACACCTGCATCGCCATCCGCACCATCACGGTTCACAACGGCATCGCGGTCATTCAGGCCGGAGCCGGTATCGTCGCGGACTCCAATCCCTCCGCGGAGTACGAGGAGACCCTCAACAAGGCCCGGGGCATGCTCAAGGCCATCGAGCTGGCGGAGTCATGGAGGACCGGACACTGACATGATCCTGCTCATCGACAACTACGACTCGTTCACCTACAACCTCTACCACTATCTCGCCGAGCTCGGCGCCGACGTCCAAGTGGCGCTCAACGACCGGATCAGCGCCGACGGCGTCGAAGCGCTCGGGCCGGACGCCATCGTGGTGTCGCCGGGCCCCTGCACGCCCAAGGAGGCCGGTGTCTCCTGCGAGGTGATCCAGCGGTTCGGCCAGCGAATTCCCATCCTGGGCGTGTGTCTGGGCCATCAGTGCATCGGCGCCGCCTACGGCGCTCGGGTGGTGCGCGCCGCCGAGATCATGCACGGCAAGATGTCGGAGGTGCTGCACGACTCCAGGACCATCTACCGGTCCCAGGAGAATCCCTTCCCGGCCATGCGCTACCATTCCCTGGTCATCGACCCGGACAGCCTGCCCGACGAACTCACCGTCACCGCCCGGACCAAGGACGGAGTGATCATGGGCATCCGCCACAACCGCCACCCGGTGGAAGGTGTCCAGTTCCATCCCGAATCGATCCTGACCGAGACCGGGAAGACGCTGCTGAAGGATTTTTTGGACTGCTACGTGTAGGGCTGTCCCGGGGCGACGGGAGAAGAAGCATGGACACAGCGGCATGACTTTCCGTCTGGTGGACGCGGGATGGGGCGCGGAGTTCGAAAGCGCCCTGGGTATTGATCGTAGCGAGTTGCGGATCGTCTGCCCCTTCATCAAGGCCCGTGCCCTCGACCGTCTGCTCGCGTTTCGCCCCGAAAACGTTCGCGTCATCACCCGTTACAACCTCGACGACTTTGCCCGGCGCGTCAGCGATATCGCCGCGCTACGGACATTGCTGGACCGGGGCGCCTCGGTTCGTGGCATCCGCAATCTTCACGCCAAGCTCTACATCTTCGGGCAGAGCCGGGCCATCGTCACCTCCGCCAACCTGACCCATGCCGGCCTGGAAAGAAACCCCGAGTTCGGCATCGTGACCGAAGACCCGACGGCCATCGCCAGTTGTCTGGACTATTTCGATGCCTTGTGGCGGTCCGGCGGTGCTGATCTCCAGATCGAAGAGGTCAATGAGTGGACCGCCATGCTCACAGACCATCTTGCATCCGGCGCGCCGCCAAAAGGATCGACCACCCTAGATGATTTTGGCGCCGATGTCGGTCTGGTGACGCTCCCCGAGATTGCCTTGCCGGCGCCCTTTACCGACACCGAACAGGGATTCGTGAAGTTCCTCGGCAGAGCCGACAACCGTTATCCACTGTCTCGGTCAATCCTTGAACAACTCGAAGATGGCGGTTGCCACTGGGCACTTACCTATCCCGCCGGCAAGCGCCCAACACGTGTCAAGGACGGAGATGTGATGTTCATTGCTCTCTTCACCGACGGGCCCGACATACGCGTCTTCGGCCGCGCCGTCGCGTTGAGGTATGAACGCGATCGTGACGATGCCACCCGCGCGGAAATCGAGGCACGCCCATGGAAGGAGCGTTGGCCCCGCTATATCCGTGTCCACCACGCCGAGTTTGTCAACGGCACAATGGCGAACGGCGTCTCACTTACGGAACTGATGGACACTCTCGAAGCGGACTCGTTCGCGTCCACGCAAGAACATGCAACGCGAGGTGCAGGCAACATGAACCCGCGCAACGCTTACAGGCGGCAGCCCGATGTAAAACTCTCCTTGCAGGGATGTGCTTGGCTCAGTGAGCGGCTGCAGGCGGCGTTCGATACGCACGGCAAGATACCCCGCAAGGAACTCGTCAAGCTCGACTGGCCTGACCCCCCCTCGCGTCCGGCGCCGCCTCGGAACGCATGACTGTTCGCCGCGGTCCGAGTCCGCTTCTACCCTACGAGGCCGATTCCGTGCCGGGCCAAAACATCGGGCAACTCCGGATGATCCACCAACTCTCCCGCTTCAGTGGAAGTGAGCTTCGCTATCCCGCGGTCGAACACCGCATAGACATTCTGGCCGGTCAGGCGAGAGGCATGGAGCAAGCCGTCGATATCGGTGTGTTCCGCGTGAATCGCTTTGGCAAACGCACGCCCCGCCGCGTGATTCCTGGCATGGACCACATCGGTCGGGGCGCCGATCCGGGCGCACCCGTTCCCGCGAAGGTCCAACAAGGTCAGCACCGCTCCGGGTTGCGCCGAGATACGCACCCAGATCCGCTTCGTGATCTCCTTCAACCCGACCTCACGTTTTCGCTGCCGTGTAAACCTGTCTCTCACCACCGTTTCGATCAAGGCGGTGGCGAAGTCGGGCGACGCACAGAGGACGGTGTGGCTGGCGTTCCGTGAGCAGAACCGGGAATCGGCGCGACTGGTTCCCAAGGGCGACGCCAGATAGCGGCTTGGCGCGATTCGGTAGTTGTCGGGAAACGCGGCCTTAAGGAGTACTGACCGAATCCTGTGCCGAGGATAGCTGGCTTTGCTCACGTGAAAGTGGCGCCAAATCCGGGCGCCGCATCCAACACCTCGTCAATCCGGCCGGCATTCAGCAATTCAAGAGGTGTCGCCGTCGTGTTTTCAAACGGCCACTCCTGGGTCAGAAACGCCCAAGCCAGTTCGGGGTCTCCGACAACATCAACGACATCCGCCAAGCCGGAAACGACCCGGCCCGGACCGAGGATCTGCGCCGCCGGAATGCTCAGCCCGCGCTTTGTCGACCTCCAGGCAAGGAGCGTTATCTTCTCCACCCAGTCATAGACCGTGGTACGCGACACCTCGAGCCGTGCTGCGGCCTCCGAAACGCCGAGGATGTACTCGCGCCCCGTTCGACGAACTATGAATGGCCGCAGCTTTTCCGGCACGTTAACGACAGCGCCGCTCTCCTCGGCCTCGCATCGCGCCGCCGCCGTTTCCAGGGCGACGGCCACAGCCAGACGCGCTTCGCGAGGGTGATCGCGAACAAAGTCTCTGGCACTGCTCGACAGGCCCGGTAATCCCTCTACGAGAAATCCCATCGATTCCCTCATCGATTCGTTAGATTTAGCCACACCATCCCTACTCCCGGCTCATTGTCAGCGACCATGATGGAGCAAGATGTCCAGTTTGTAAAGTATGTAGGATTATACCTGCTGGGAAGCGTGGGCTTGGGCGCACTCCTCGCTACAGAAATAGTGCCCGTGTGATTGATAGGCTTCGTTCTTGGGGACGTAGCTTTTGCAGTGGGGGTCGAGCACCATCGACTCCCCCTGGGACGGGTCGGTGCTAGCTCCTTTCCCTTTGCGTTTGAGGCTTGAGTAGATCAGCATCAGCACCAGGTAGGCCAGCAAGCCCAGTATGAGAAACCTGAGGATCATGGCAGTGGCACCGTCGATGATCGTCCATGTCCTGCGGTCCGTTCACGAGGACGCAGGACGTCAACTCATGCACCTCTCGGAGAGGCCAATTCATGGACCCGCATGTTATCCTCCACCTGGGCCAGGAGCTCCCGGATATCGCGGCCCAGACGCGCGTGCTTCAGGTCCGGCGCGATCTCGCACAGCGGCACCAGCACGAACCGCCGGCGGTGCAACTCCGGGTGCGGAATGGTCAACTCGGGTCCTTCCAAAACCATATCACCGAAAAAGAGGATGTCCAGATCAATGACCCGGTCGGCCCAGCGGAGAGGGCTGGGCCGGCGTCCCATCTGCCTTTCGAGGCCCTGACAGTACCGCAGAAGGGTCTCCGGTTCCAGATCCGTATCGACGGCCACCACTCCGTTGACGTACCATTCCGTGCTCGCCGTGCCCCACGGTTCGGTAACGAACCAGGTCGAGACCTCCCGCACCCGCGTTTGCGGCATCCGACCGATCTCCCTGACGGCGTGGCGACAGTTCTCCTCCTTGCTTCCCTGATTCGAGCCCACCCCGATGTAGGCGCGTTGCGGCACGGTGGTTACAGGCTGAGCTGCTGGAGCCGCTCCACCGCCTCCCGGAGGCGGTCCGCCGGCGAACACAGCGTCATCCGGATGAAACCCTCGCCGGGCTCGCCGAAACCGTTGCCGGGAGTGGTGACGATGCCGGCCTCGTCGAGGAGCCGGGCGGTGAAGTCCGTGGAGGTCCATCCCCCGGGCACGGGCAGCCAGACGTAGAAAGTCGCCTTGGGCGCCGGAAGCTCGAAGCCGGCGCGGTGGAGTCCGTCCACCACCGCGTCCCGCCTCTCCTGATACACTTCCCGAATCGGTCCCAGAAACTCCTCCGCGTGCTCGAGGGCGAGGATGGCCGCTTCCTGCACCGGCTGGAAGACTCCCGAATCGACGTTGGATTTCACCTGTGCCAGGGTCGCCACCAGCTCCGGGCAGCCCACCGCCATGGCGATGCGCCAGCCGGTCATGTTGAAGGTCTTGGACAGCGAGTGGAATTCGATGGCCACTTCCTTCGCGCCCTCCACCTGCAGGATGCTCGGAGCGCGATACCCGTCGAAGCCGAGCTCCGTGTACGCGGCGTCGTGGCACAGGATGATACCGTGCCGGCGGGCGAACTCCACCGCCTCCTTGAGAAAGCTCTCGTCCGCCACCGCGCCGGTGGGATTGTTGGGATAGTTGAGCCACAGCATCTTCGCCCGCTTGAGCACGTCTGCGGGGATGCTCGAAAGATCAGGCAGGAACCCGCTCTCGCGCCGCAGCGGCAGAAAGAAGACCTCGCCGCCGTTGAACTTCGTGCCGATCTCGTACACGGGATACGCGGGGGTAGGCACCAGCACCACGTCGCCGGGATCCACGTACGCTACCGCCATGTTGGCCACGCCCTCCTTGGAGCCAATGAGCGAAACCACCTCGGTAGCGGCATCCAGCGTCACGCCGAACCGCCGCCCGTACCAGTCGGCAACCGCCTGGCGGAACTCCATCATGCCCGCGCTGCTGGGATAGCGGTGGTTGGCGGGTTTCGTCACGGTCTCCGTGAGCCTCTGGATGATTCTCCCGGGCGTGGGGATGTCGGGGTCGCCAATGCCCAGGTCGATCAGATCCACCCCCTTGGCCTGGGCGGCCCGTTTCTTCCGGTCAATCTCGGCGAACAGATACGGTGGCAACTCCTGGATGCGTTGAGCCTTGTTGAACATTACGGCTGACTCGCTTTCCTCGGTTGGATTTCAGCCTCGCCCCGGCTCATGCACATCGAGGCCGGATCCGAAAGGTCTCCAGATCAGAGCGAGCTTACAACATTTCCCGCGGACTAGTGAAACCCCCCTGCTTCCCAGGCCCCGGGTAAGACCGTTGGTTTTTTCCACGCCGGGTAAAACCCTTGGCTTCCCCAGAGTTATTGGTTACGGTCCCAATCAATTCCTTACTTGTAGAATATACAGGGCTTCTCGTTGGTCGGGAACGCGCGACAGCGTAGGGGCGGGTTTCAAACCCGCCCGTGCCCGTACCGCCCAAGAGGGGAAAACCGATCCATGCCGTTCCATATCGTGGTCGACGGCTACAACGTCATCGGCAGTGAAAAGGGTCTGCGCGGCGACCTGGAGCAGAAGCGGGGCGACCTCGTCAAGGAGATCGGGCAATACCAGGCGCGCACGGGCCATGCCCTGACCACGGTCTTCGACGGGTGGCGAGCCGGCCGCACGGACGAAACGCGGCTACAGGTCGGGGAGGTGACGGTGGTGTTTTCCCGTTTCGGCGAGAAAGCCGACGCGGTCATTGAACGGCTGGCCCGGGAGATGGGGACCCAGTGCGTCGTGGTCACCTCCGACCGGGACCTGCGCCGCAGCGTGGAGAGCGGCGGCGCGGTAGCCGTGTACGTCGGAGAATTCCTCGCGAAGATGCGGACGAACCCGGCAGCGTCGGATTCGTTGGAAGATGCCGACGACTTCGAGGAGCCGCCGCGCAGCCTGAACGGGCGCAAGAAAGGCAATCCCTGGCGGCTTTCCAAGGCCGAGCGGGTGCGCCGGGAACGGCTCGCCAAGCTCTGACGGGATAGTGATTTAGTTCGCGGGGAAAAGGGTTGCCTGACCAGTAGGAATCTGAAGTTCCGCGTTCGGGGCAAACGGATCGTCAATCTGTTTCGGGAGGCGCAACTTCTGGCGAATTTCTGCCACGGCTGGAGACGCCACATAAAAACGGCCCCGCCTTTCGCCCTTTGGGACGATAAGGTTGGTATCCACCAGGATCTTTAAATCACGGCTGGCCACATTGTTGGACACGTCTGCACTCACTCGATACGACGAGTTTCTTACTTTGCTGCCAAAGGCAGCCTGGAGCAGCGCCATAGCCGTGCGATCAGGAAGCCCTCTAGCCTCTACCAGGTTCAGAAGTTCTGCATAGACCCTCTCCAACTCTCGGGTCCGGCGAAGAAGTGTTTGTGCCTGCCGGTAATGGCCGCTTAGGCAGAAGCGAACCCACGGCTTGGTATCGCGCCGTGGATGCCATGCGCCGCCGCTGACCTCCGCCAACACATTGTAGTAGTCCTGTTGATTGTGACCTATATATTCCTCAATCGAGGAAAACGTTGGCGCCACAATCCCGTCGCTCGCCAACACCGCAGTATGGATGCATCTAGCCGTTCGGCCATTGCCATCCGTAAATGGATGCAACAGCGCCAAGTTCAGATGTGTCATGGCCGCACGTAGGAATACAGAATCGACATCCTCATCGTTCACGTAGTCTAGAAGCTCACGGATGAGCGGCTCTAGCTGGTCACGGTCTACCCCCTCGTGCACCACTTCACCGGTTTTGGTATTTCTAACACCAACCCACCCAGGACGGTACTGACCTGGATGTGCCGTCAAATCTGAATGGCAGATCATGAAATGGACGGCCAAGAGCATGTCCTCTGTAATCGCAAAGGACGTGCTCTGCCGACGCTGGAGGATGTAGTCCATTGCGTCGCGGTAGCCTACAACGGCCCGCCACGTCTCGCGGTCAGTGCTTGCCGGGTCTTCACCGTCAATGGCAGCGATGGCATCCTCATCAGACACATTGATGCCCTCCACACTATTGGAGGCCATAAGCGCGCGAGCCCGAGTCATGCGGGCTAACAGGCCTGTCCAGCGATGCGGCTCCGTGACGATGTGGTGACGCAGATCAGCCCGTATCCGAGCCGTGGCAGCCTCTACTCGCTTCTCGTCATCATCTAGTGCACGATACGTATACAGCATTGCATCATATCCAATTATATCCAATTGATAACTGATTTCAGATCAGATAATAACTGATATAATGTCAGTTGTCAACTGTATGCTCAGTTCACCTCCCGCTTGAACACCTTGGTTTCCCGGTTGACGATTGTGGAAGAGACGGATCGCATATCAACTCGCCCTGATGCCGCGCAGCCGCTCGTTGCGCCGGCGCAACAGTTCAAGTGTGGTCAAGAGCAGGATCGAGACATAGACGAGCAGTGTGGCCACCGCGAGGATGGTCGGGCGGATCTCTTCTCTGATGCCCGAGAACATCTTCCACGGGATGGTGCGCTGTTCCACGGAACCGACAAACAACACCACGACCACTTCGTCGAAGGAGGTGATGAAAGCGAACAGAGCGCCGGATACGACACCGGGCAGGATCAGCGGCATCGTCACCCTGAAAAAGGTCTCAACGGGGTTGGCCCCGAGGCTGGCCGCGACCCGGGGCAAGGAATGATCGAAACCAGCCAGTGTGGCCGTAACGGTGATCAACACAAACGGAGTACCCAGCGCCGCGTGGGCGAGTATGACGCCCAGGTGGGTCGATGATATTCCGATGAGCGCATAGAAGAAGTACATGCCCGTGGCCGAGATGATCAATGGTACGATCATCGGCGATATCAACAGGGCCATGAAGGCGGTCTTGAACGGCATCTCGGACCGGCTCAGACCGAGAGCCGCCAACGTTCCGAGAACAGTCGAGATCAGTGTGGCGAAGACGGCAATGACAAGGCTGTTCCGTACCGCACTCTGCCAGGAATCCTCCGTGAAGAACTCGCGATACCACCTGGTGCTGTAACCGGCAGTATCCAGGGACAGCATTTCCGGGGTAAAGGTGAAATAGGGCAGCTCGTTGAAGCTCAACGGGATGATCACGAAGATGGGGCCGATCAGGAAGACGAAGATAGCGGCACAGATCACACGATACGTGTAGTGCCAGACCTTCTCCATCGGAGATGTGTATATCGGCAGGGGCATTGGGCGGGCTCAACCCAGCTTCATCTTGTCGACGCCGACGATCCGGTCGTAGATCAGATAGAGTGCCAGGACCAGACCGAGCAGCAGGGCTCCCAACGCGGCCGCGAGACCCCAGTTCAGCGTTTCGCTCACATGAATGGCAATGAAGTTGGAGATGAAGGTACCGGTGCGGCCCCCGACCAGCGCCGGCGTGATGTAATAGCCGATGGCCAGAATGAACACTATAATGCAACCGGCCCCGACGCCTGGGACCGTATTCGGCATGTATATCCTGACGAACGCGGTGAACGGCGTCGCGCCGAGCGAACGGGCGGCCCGCGTCAAGGATGCGGGAATCGTTTTCATAACGGAGTAGAGGGGCAGGATCATGAACGGCAACAGGATGTGAACCATCGCCACGATTGTGCCGAACTTGTTGTGGATCAGTGGTAGCCGGCCATCTTCGGATACGAGCCCGACAAAGACCAGTATGTCATTCAGCACGCCGTGGGTCTGCAAGAGCGCAATCCACGCCGTCGTCCGCACGAGCAAGGATGTCCAGAACGGCAACAGGACCAGGATCATCAAGAGATTGCTGATGCGAAGCGGCAGCGTGGCCAGGAGATACGCAACGGGATAACCCAGCAGCAGACACAGGACGGTAATCAACGCACTCATCCACAAGGTTCGGGAGAACAGGATCAGATAAATCCGGCGCGGTTCCGGCTGCCTGACAATCGTGCCGCGGTCATTCAGCCTCAAGTCGGCCGCGGCAAGGAAATACGCGCGTGTCAGCACCCCTGACTCCCGTTGAATCAGGCGCCAGGTGCTTATGTCTCCCCAGCGTTTGTCGATCCCTATGAGCCGATCCCTGTAGGGCGGTCCGGTGATACGCGCAACTCGTTTGCCCGACTTCCTGAACAGGCTCGACATGCCGGGTTTTTCGTAGTTCAGCCGGCGCCCGGCACGACCCAGTGTCCTTTTCTCGAACGCCGTCTGAACGTCGCGAACCAGGGCTTCGAAGACGGCGTCGCCGGGCAACCCCGTGCGATCGGGATCCCAGTCCTGGATGGACACGACGGTGCGCGGCAAGACGGATGCAACGATCCGGTTGTCGACGCTCCGGAACAGCATGTGGACGATGGGAAACAGGAAGAAGACCAGGACAAAGGCCAGCAAGGGCAGGACCAGCAGCAGCGCTCGGACCCGGCTGCGCGCCAATGCCTTCTGAAGGCTGATCTTCAGCGGCACGCCGTCAGCCGTTCGCATCACCTCATGGGTTGTCCTGGACATGTGCATCGGCAGGTCGTCAGGCAAGGCGGCAAAGATAACCGGGCGGGAAACGCGTGCGCTGTCCGCCCGGCCAGGAAATGCCTACTTGGCGAGCCACGCGTTGAATCGCTCGTCGAGCTCGGCGCGATGGTCCGCCCACCAGACGTAGTCGAAGGCAAGAACGGTCTTCGCATTCGCCGGGTCGGTGGGCATATGCGGTCTCATGTCGATACCGAGTTCCGCGTGCTTACCCACCTTGGGAGCGGAAGAGTACCGGGCGGGCCCGTAGGAAATGTACTTCGCCTGGTCGGCCAGCCTTTGGGTGTCGGTGGCGAAGTGCAGATAGGCTTTCACCGCCTTGAGATTCTTGACTCCCTTGGGTACCACCCAACCGTCCAGATCGAACGCCTGCCAGTCCCACAGCATCGCAACCGGCTGTTTCTTCTCGACGATGACGGAAAACAGCCGGCCGTTGTACGCCGACGCGATCGCCACCTCGCGGTCCGCCAGCAACTGCGGCGGCTGGGCTCCCTTGGTCCACCAGACGACATGGTCCTTGATGGTATCGAGCTTGGCAAACGCCCGGTCCACGCCCTCCGGGGTGTTCAGTACCTTGTAGACGTCCTTGCCGGGAACGCCGTCGGCGATAAGCGCCCATTCCAGATTGTTGATCGGCTTCTTCTCCAGCGACCTCTTGCCGGGAAACGTCTTCAGGTCGAACACGTCGGCGATGGTGGAGGGCTGCCTGCCCTTGAAGGCGTCGGTGCGGTAACCGAAGGTCGTGGAATAGACGATCTGCGGAATGAAGCAGTCGGTTTCCCCGATGGTGAGGGTCCCGGCAAAAAAGTCCTTGGATGCCGGAGTGCCATCGGGAGCGGGAGCCAGCTAGGTGTCGGGATCGATGGCCTCGATCAGCCCTTCGTCACAGGCGATGATCGCATCGGCGGCACCCATGTCGACGACGTCCCAGGTCACCTTGCCGGATTCCACCTGGGCCCGCAGTTTCGCCAACCCCTCCGCCGCCGAATCGTCACTGACGATCTTCACGTTGGAGTTCGCCGCCATGTAGGGTTCGTGGTACGCCTTCTGCTGGCTGGCCGTATAGGCGCCGCCCCACGACACGATGGTCAGATTCTCCGCCTGGGCACTCCCGGCCGCCAGCGCAACGGCCGCCGCTATTGCCACGGAACTCAGTATTCGTTTCATCGATCTCCCCCTATTCTGTCCCTGTCGTAGTCGACGGGACATCCCTGTCTCTACTCAGTTCCCACGCTCCTTCCGTGGGACGTATCCTCCAATTCCGAGTCATTCGGGAGTGGGCACTCAAGCGCCCTGCAATCCTCGGCGGCCCAGCCGAGGCGAATCCGTGTGCCTTCACGGAGAGAAGCATGATGCGGGGCGTTTGGTACCTTGACAATGAACTCATCATGTCCCGCGACCGTCAGCCGGGCGCGGATGTGGTCCCCCAGATAAATCAACTCCTCCACGCGGCCGCTGACGACATTCTCTTCCGCGGCATCCGTCGGTTCGATGGCGACCCGTTCGGGGCGCAGGGACAGGGTGGTTGGCGCCCCTTTGCCGACCACATTGATTTTTCGGGCGCGAACGGTCGCACCGTCCTCGAGCACCACCTCGCAATAGTGCCCATCAACGGATACCACCGTACCCCGCAAGCGGTTGTTCTCGCCGATGAATTGCGCCACGAAGGCATTCTCGGGCTTCTCATAGAGTACGCTGGGCGTTGCCAGTTGCTGGATAACGCCGTCGTTGAAGACCGCGATTCGGCTGGACATCGTCAGCGCTTCGGATTGATCGTGGGTCACGTAGATAACCGTGACACCTAGATTCTCGTGAATGCGCTTGATCTCGTACTGCATTTCCTCGCGCAGGTTCTTGTCCAGCGCGCCAAGGGGTTCATCCATCAAGACCAGGGCCGGCTCGAAAACGAGCGCTCGCGCCACCGCCACGCGCTGCTGCTGGCCGCCGGAAAGCTGAGCCGGCCGCCGGTTGTCGAAGCCGGATAGCCGGACCATCTCGAGTATCCGCTCCACCTTGCTCTCAATGTCCGCTCTGGGAAGCTTGCGGACCTGCAGGGGAAACGCCAGGTTCTCGGCTACCGTCATGTGCGGGAACAACGCGTAGTTCTGGAACACCATGCCGATATCGCGCCGATGCGGCGCGACGTGGTTGATGGGTTGATCGTTGAGATAGATCTCGCCGTGCGTCGCCGGCTCGAATCCGGCAAGCATCATCAGGCAGGTGGTCTTGCCCGATCCGGACGGCCCCAGCATGGTCAGGAACTCTCCCGCTTCTATGTCCAGATTGAGATCCTTGATGACCAGAGTCTCGCCATCATAGCTCTTCTGAACACGGTCGAACCTGACTATCCTGGACTTGGTCTCAACCATTCAGCTATCCAGCTCGGACAAGCGTACGTAACAGGCAAGCACAGCCATGCCGTGACCAGCATCCCCACGTTAGGGGTTCAGGCTATTGTATGATCGAACAAACTACGAGCAAATACCAGCAAAACGCAGGATGAATCGAGCGTTCACGTCTAGTGTGGTGTCCCGCAAATTCCTGCGATAAGTTGCGCAGGATTTTTTGTTGTCGGCAAGGCGCGATGACTTGTAGGGGCGGGTTTCAAACCCGCCCGTGCGGCGGGTACCACGCGAGGAAGAGCAACGCAGCCGACGGCAAAAAGACCAGCAAATTATTGCAGGAATTTGCGGGACACCACACTAGCAGGCTGTGTCAAAACTCCGCCTGGGTACGGAATGGCGCCGACGCCCCGTATCGTCATTCCCGCGAAAGCGGGAATCCAGGGGTCCTGGAGGGGCGCTACAGCGGTGTTTCCCCGCTCCACCCCTCCTGGATTCCCGCTTTCGCGGGAATGACGATTTCAGGGGTCATTGCCTCGCTCGGATGGAGTTTTGACACAGGATGGAGTTTTGACACAGCCTGCTAGAGGCCGTGAGCAACCCGGAGACGGTTCAACGGAGTTCCATTCCCTGGAGAAGGCCGCGCATGTCAATTGCGTACAATGTTGCGCTCCGGCCCTCTATGTCCACCCCGTTCAGCGGTCGAGTCGTCCGGCGAGCTCCGGTGAATCTGCGCTGTAGCGGTAGGCGCGGAAGACATAGTTGCCTCCCGTGTAGCTCGGATGGTTTTCGGAGAAGTAGGGCGAGATGTACTCCCAGACGATCTCGCCTTCCGGCGTTACCTCGAAGATACGGCCCCAGACGCCCTCGCAAATCAATGTATTGCCCGTCTCGAGCCGCTGCGCGCCGCTGATGAACCAACTGAAGAATGTCCCCGGGGGAGAGCCCTGATACTGCCAGACAATCTCCTTCGTTTCCGGGTCCAACTCGATCACGCGCGACCCCGAGCCCGGTCCGCCATAGAGCACGTCGGCGCCGTTGGCGAAGAACAGCAGGTTCCCGTTGTCGAGCATGTGCACATTGTGCTGTTGGCCGAAGGACCAGTCGCAGAATTCCCACTTGAACGCCTTGGTCTCCCGGTCGATGATCGCCATGAGGTGGTTGTACCGGAAGTTCACCAGCAGATCGCCGTTGTCGAGCGGCACGATGGCGTTTGCGTGGCTGAACTCCACGCGCGCGCAGATGGGGTTGATGGGGTAGCGGTACATCTCCTCCGATAAACTGGCCTCCCATTCCCAGACCGGGTTGCCTTCGCAGTCGATCTCGCGCAGCACATCGCCGTAGATGCCGTCCGCGTGCTCGGTTCCTTCACGCCCGCCCTTCACGCGCCGTGCCTGTTCGTCGGACAGCAACTTCCAGGAGGCGTAGACGGTATTGCCGTTGGCGCAGCGCCGTTGGTCATGGTGGTGGAAGGGATCAACGTGTTCCCAGACCGTGTTCCCGTCCCAGTCCAGTTCCAGAATGTGTCCGCCCTTGCCACGCATATTGCTCGGGCCGTCCGTGGTCTGGACCGCGGCCAGAAGGTTACCGTTGGGTAGAAGGTAGGCGTAGATTCCTGCAAAGCCCGGCAGACGCCATTCGTGCACGACCTGGCCATGCATGTCGATCAGGTGAGTGGCGTTCCGGCCGAGGGGGCTGAAGATCGTGTAGCCCGGCGTCGCGCGGGCTTCGTCGAAGATCGTGAGTCCGGTTCGGAGGTGTCTCATCCTCGCCTCCTCCATCCCCGCCCCGATCGGATCGGGGCTACGGATAAGCTTTCTCGGGAATGGCGGACTACGGGCTTCGTTGCCCGTTCGCAACCAGGGGCTGGCGCTTCAGTTTTCCGAGAACGTTAGGCCGCCGATCTCGTTGTCGACGCCCCGGGCCATGAAGTCCACCACCGGAGGCCAGGAAAGCTTCGCGGCGTACGGATGGTGATCTTCCGTCCCGGGGCCCATAAGGCCCGGCTTGGCCGCGCCGGGAAAGACACTAAATGTTTGGAGACCGATCAGCGAAGGCTGCGCCAATTCTGGACCGTGTCGCGGCACACGTAGACCTTCGACAATCCATCCTCCAACACACGGCACTTGGCCCGGTATCTGCCCGGTCTCACCGCCACCGAACCTGAGCCGACGTACTTATCCGCCGCTTCATAGTGTGGCGTGCGTCGAGCGGTGCGTGGTTCAACCGTGAACACTTTCGACCGTGAACGTGACACCGCGGGTGAATGGACGTGCGGGGGTGTCCATCCGTGATATTGCCCATAGCGATGACGCCGGTGCCGCGGTGCGTGCCACCCGCGGTAATGACGGCGGTTTCCTTGCCACCGGTGATCCCGACGCATGGGGCGACGATGCTCCCGAACGTAGCCACCACGATCGACAAGGTGACCATAGAAGCTGCCGAGTAGCGCTCCAGCGCCGATCGCGGCTACACGCTCCGAGCCCCTACCTACCGTGGAACCGATCACCGCCCCGATGATGCCGCCCAAGACCGCGCCATCCGACGACCGATGCCGATCATCGGCGCGAACGGTAGCGACAGTCAATGTCGAAGCGAACGCAACGGCAACCGTGAACGCAATCCCATGCCTAATGTACTGTCCCCGATTTCTCATCATCGTCGGCCTCCTTTCGTGCCCCGGCGGACGCCCTGACGCAAAAAATTAGCGTCGATTGAGATAGTCCGGTAAGCCGTCCCCGTCGTTGTCCTGAAAGCTTGGTTTGGCCTCAACTCGCGCGGCATCGGGCGCGGTGTCGACCCTGCGCCGACGGAGAACCATACCGCGTGCAATATCCGCGTTCCCCGAAATGATCTCGGCGAGACTGTATTTCGGTTTTACGTCAACGATCTGTGCGATGCCTACCGATGTCTCGATGCGGCCTAGCGGTTCACCCGTATCGGGATCGATCAGCCGATCCCCGACCTTAAAGACCTCGAAGAGATCGCCGTTGACAACCGTGCCTCCGCCGCGGTTCACAATGAATTGACCCGGTGCGAGCACCCGTGTCACCCGTGGCGGATAGATATTCTCAGTTAACTCGTCGACCATCGCCGTTGCCACACCCGATAGCACTGTCGCGACCGCCTCCTGCGGCCGAAGCCTCACTGGAAACGTGCGTTCCACCGCGATGGACGACGACCACTTGACTTGTCTCGTCGCCGTGGCTAGCACCGTGAACCGCACTTCGGCGAAACCGAACAACTGTTCTCGTCGCTCCCCGGTAATTTCGATCACTTTGGATTGGTCTTCGACAACCACGCGGTCGACGGTGCCGTAGAGCAAATAGTCGGTACCCAACACCCTGCCGAGTCGCGCGCGCTCACCACGGCCGACATCCCTCGACCGCAGAAGGCGTTTCTCGGCCGCGTACACGTCGGGCCGACTCCGATCGAGTACGCCGAACCGGCGGCCCTGTGTCAGCAGCGCCTCGATCTTCGCTCTAAACTCGTCCTCCAGGTTCCTGACCAGGTCGACGTTTATATCCACACCCCCGTAGAGATGTACTTCCTCCATCGGGAAGTTCAGGACGGCGATGCGCCGCCTCTCCATGGACGGCCCCGGCACCTTGTACACGGTGTAGCGAACTCGCAACGTCGCCCGCTTGCTCACACCATCGCGAGAGCTATCCAACACCTCGTAACCCTCGATTTCGCAGTTGGGTTTCGCGGTGCTGGCCCGGATGCGCCGGTTGACTTCGTCCTTCATCCGCACACCGTCGTCATCCTCAATCTGTGTCGACCGGACATCCACCCTCGACTGAATTCGGACGCCACAGATCTGGAACGTGGCCTCCTGTAACGCGCTGAAGACCGCGGCCGCATCGTCCGCGCCAAGCCCGACGACGTTCCTCTCCACCCGCTGGGTCTGCGCGTTGGCGGCCGCGAGTATAAGGATGGACCAGACTATGGCGACCACGCCTCCGATCGCTACACGACCGGGACGCAGGATTTGGAAAGCGGATACACGCATGACTGTTTCCTCGTCAACGCGTTAAAAATCTGCGGGGTCCATCAGATTGCGGCTCTCTTTGGTCTTTGTCGAGGCGCGTGACTTCTGCACTTTTCGTTTCGCCGTTGGCCGGTGCTTGGCCCTCTTTCCCAACTCCGCTCGGACCTGGTCCTCCTGGGCAGGCGACCACGCAATGACCGCACCGACCAACTCATGCCCATCCAGATCGGGGTGGGGTCTGAACCACCGCCGCAGGACCTTCAATCCGGTGAGATTCACAGAGGAACTCACTCGTGCGGTACGAAACACTTTGTCGAGAAGCGTCGCCGTTTCTTCCTCGCCCACGGTACCGTCTGCCGAAACACGACTGAACTCTTCGACCTCGCTGCCCTGCTCACTTACCTCAGTGAATCGCGTACTCGCATTGATGAACGTCGTCAGGTGAGCCTTGGCGTCGCTCGATGCCTGTGTCTTCGCGAAGGCACGACGTCGCGCCTTCTTGCGCTTGTCCAAGCCCGCAGACGACCACGCCCACTGCCCGAACGCAACGATCGTCGGGTATCCATGCTCGTCCCGCCAGACGCGCGGGCCGAACTCACTGAGGAGATCCTCATCGGAGAGTGCGCTGACCTGATCGGCGACGGGCGACCTCGCCCTATCTCTATCCGGTCGAATCGGCTTACCCTTTGCAACTTGGCGGGCCAAATGCCGCATGCGAGGAGATGCCACCGCCACAACGCCGACCGCAGAGTTACCTTCGTCGTCATACGCCTCGAATGTCTTCACCGGTATCAAGCCATTTGCGGAACCGAACGCCTCGGTGACAACCCGCCGCGAGAGTACATCTGAGAACTTGGTCTTCTTCTGAGGAGGAGTCATACGCTCAATCTCGTCCGGGCTCATGCCAGACTCTGCGAGCGCCTGATCCAACTTACGCTCTCCCAGCGCCGCCGCCTTCTTCAACACCCGCGCTAGATAGTCACCTGACGTTTCGCCCGGCTGGTACACAAACTCGCTCTCGTCAAGGTCCTGCTCAAAGTGCTCCCGCAACGACGTGCTCGTGTTTCTCGTTCGAATGCGCGAAATATATTCATTCGTCGCTTCGATGAACGCTTGCGTATAGGCGAGGGACCGGGCCTTTCCCCATCGCTTTTCGTCGGTTCGAAACGAGGCCAGCGCGATGCCCTCCACCAACGAGATTTTACCATTCGCCTGTCGTTCCTGAAAGCGGCGTCCGACAGGATCCGCCGTTTTCCACTCTTCTATCAGACGCTCGACACGACTAGAAGCATCCCAATCCTGAGTCGCGTTCGTCTCTTCCACACCCTGCTGTTGCGTGCCACCCGCCTCACGAGTTTGTGCCGCAACCCCGCCCACCACGAAACCCGCGAACAAGAGCGAGAGCGTCACCAACACGCAAATCCCAAATCGTCCCGCGCTACAGCTCATGGTTCTCTCCCTGGTTCCACCAAGCGCTAGTTCTGCCACGAGAACTCACTGTCACTGCCAAGCTTGGCGATTACGTCCTCGAACTCCCAGTATGCGAGGCCGGTCTCTATGCTCGTCGCCGTGAGCTGGAAGTAGTAGTCGACCTGCTGCTTGCCACCGACACGGTTGGTCCGCTGGATGATCTTGCCAGACAGGCTCAAATCCGGCGCAACCATGGTGCCGCGCCTAGCCACCGTACGCTGATTAAACAAATCTGAGCGTGCAAGCTCCCGCACCTGCGCGCTCATGCGATCCTCCGGTCCGCCTGCCGCGACCGCAGTCGTGGTAATCACTCGCCCGCTGTTCAAGAGTGCAATACGGATCTTTTTGACCAACTGATCGGTGTCCAGATTGAGCGTGGTATCGTTAACGATGCGGCTGATCGCCATAACCCAGGGGGCATTGCTACCAGGCTTTCGGGACAATGGACTGCTCAAAAACGAGTCGACCGCGCGCTTGGCGGAATACTCGAAGTCGCGATAGTCCAGCCCGAAAGTAGTGTCCCCGCCGGCTGCCGGTCGGGAGGCGTAAGCGGGGTCGGTGAGACTCACGACCTTCGGGCCGCCCGTGCCGCCGCAGCCGGACAGGGCCACCACCGCTATGGGACAGAGGGACATGAGCAACAGAAAGCGCTTGCGAACAGGCTGGATTTTCATGGATTCGCTCCTCAGTCTGTAGTGGAGTCATTGTCGCTCGGTTCGGTCTCGTCGCCAAGCGCTCGTGAAACCGAACTCAACTCTAGGCGAAAGTCGTGGATATCGTCGCGGGGCGCGATGCCCTGCATGTACGCGTTCGTCCCGGGTAAGGCATGCACCACCTGCCAACGCGCGAGAATACTGTCAACCGGCTGCCCCGCAGCATCCAACCACGTGAAGCGATACATGGCAGAGAGCTTTCGGCTGGAATCGTTGAAAAACTCGCCCGCCACCCGCACCAAGCCGCCAGCATTGAGCGAGCGCGTGAACGCCAACTGTCGCAGGCCCTTGTTCCTCAAGGTCCTATCCACCGAAACATGGGGCTTCCACCAGTTAGGAGTAGCAGCAAGCGCGGCAGTCGAACGAGCGACAACCAACGCGTTCGATGCGGTGGACCCGTCGCGCCGGCTTGGGGAACGGGTGTTGGAGTATCCTCGATGAAGCACATCAGGGGCCGGGTCTGATGACGCGACCAGCCGACGGATTGTGGGGCCGCCAGACGCCTCACGGACTGCCGCCACGGGGGGCCGCGCCGCCGCTCCGGCAGCATCGGTGGCAGTGGCAATAGCCCCACCGCTACCGAATGGAGCGACATGGACGGCGGACGGCGTGCCGGCTCCAACAGTCTTGACCCATACAAGCGCGAACGGGGCCGCCGGGAGCGAGATGTCCGAGATCAAGCTGCTGTCTGACGAGATTCGGATCCTGCCGTCCGCCGGCCACGGCACGCTCGCCACGTTGATCGACTGCGGCAACGCCCGCCACATACGCGTGTCAGCCTGTGTCGTGGCCTGCGCCATGACGACCGAACCGACTTGCATTAACGCACCGAACATGCCGCCCTGTCGTTGGGCCACTTCTTGTGCAGCGGCCTGAGCAACCACCTTCACCACCATCGATGCGATCGCCTTGCCAATGATCTTATCGTACCCGACACGAAACTCCGTCGCCGCGTAACGGTCGATGCTCAAGAGCGGTTCGGTACGATACGTTGAGCCCGCGGCTTGTACGGTCAACGAACCGACTCCAGGGGTGCCGGTCACGAACTCCGGTATCGCGATGCCCGCGTAGATCAGCCCTCTCGTCGTATTCACGGGGAGATCAACGCGAAACTCCTCAAGGCGCGGGCCAATTCCGTCCTCATGAACGATCCACACACGCGGAGCCACGCGACCGCCAGCGCTACCAGCGGTCTCCTCAGCTACACGAAAATCCTCCTTGACGTGGCCATTGCGCTCACCATCAAGTACGACAGCATTGCGAAGGAGATCGGAAGCCCGGTTCGGTTCGCCCGTGGCCAACCGGAACACACCATGGAACCAGTCCGTGAAAGGGTTTCGCAGATCCTTGTACTCACCCAGCGACCGCACGGCTGCCAAGCGCTTGCCAAGCTCACTGTCGGGCTTGGTGGATTGCGCATAGGTCTGATCGATCTGCTGAGACTTCTCCCGTCGCTTTGCCGCTTCGCCCGGCTCCTCCTCGTTGAGCGCCCGCACCTTCGCGGCGAGCTGATGAACCGCGTTCGCCTGTCGCTGATCTGCTCGGTTCAGCTCAACCCGTGCGCGAGCCTCGTCCCGCAGATCAAGCGCATTCATCGCCTTGTAGGTGTTGATGAGTACGCCGTCGTAGATGTTGCCATGATAGGAGGATATCAAGTCGTTTCCGACAATTGTGAGACCTTGTTCGAGAAACTCACCGACATTGGAGATCTCGTCCGCCGTCCACAGCAACTTCGCCTCAGCCCTGTCCAAGGCGGTTTGCGAGGCGCCGAACGATCCCGCCGCTCTCAGGGCCGAGCCCACCTGAAGCGAGGTAAGGAGGTTCTCTTCATCATACTTGAGCCCGCCTTTACCACCGAGCACCGCTGCGGCGCCGGCGTAGTCACCCTGCGCGTAGGGCTCCTGAAAGCTACTGACTCGCTTGAGGTCCGAAACCCCGGCGCATCCTGTCACAAGCAATAAGAGCACGACTAGTAGCCCACCGCGGCACAGGGCACTTACCCATCTCACCAAGGCTAGCGACAAAGACACCATGCACAACATTTTTCAGATTGCCCCATTTATTGCCGTTTCGGAGAAAAAAAATACGTTAGCACTATAACTCGTTTATTGCCAACTAGTTTGATTGCTGCAAGGAGGAGGCATCGGAGTGGCTGGGGATCTGCGTGTGTCCGGCAGGTGAAGTGGTTGGTGCGGGCGGTACCGGGCAGAGGGAGCAAGGGGGCTGAAGTCGAGGCGGTGGGGTAGGCGAGCGAGCAATGCGATAGCGCCGGAGTTCAGGCGGGAGATCTTGGGGGTAAGTGCGGAAGCGTTACGAGGACTTACCACCCACGCTGGCGTGGGAGGAGTGGACCGAGGAGCGCGGGTATGGGGTGTCGGTGGAGACGTTGCGTAAGTGGATGGCGGCAGAGGGCCATGGCGGCCGACGAAGCGCCGGGGGGCGCGGATTCACCAGAGCCGGCCCAGACGGGCCGGCACTGGGCGAGTTGGTGCAGATCGACGATTCTCCCCACTCATGGTTCGAGGATCGGGGGCCAGCAAAGTTGCTGTTCCTGGCGAAACGCAATGCCCATCGACTACCGGGTGCTCGCTCAAGGCCAGTCGCCGATCCTCAAAGATGACGAAAAATGCCTGTGCCTTAAACTGAAGTTTGAGAACGAGGGCGAGCTAAGTCATTGAAACATCGGGGGGAACGAAGAAAGTGTGGAGCGGCTACTGGGAACGTTCGAGGGGGATACCGAGGAGATCGAAGGCTTTGCTTTGCAGCGGGGTGGGACGGGTGATGAGGTTGAAGGTCTGAGCGCCAGGCAAGCGAGGGGTGAGGCGGTTTTTGGCAATGGTGGCGAGGTCGTCGAGCAGGGTGCGGAAGCTGTGGACGGGGGAGCCGTCGTCGGTGTGCTTGGTGCGAGCCTTTTTTTGAGCAGCGGGAGAGGTCGTTGCCGGGGCGACGCTGGAGGAGCGTTGGGCAGAAGCGGGGTCATGGTCGTCGAAGAGCAGGGGGGCGAGGCTTCGACGCATGTGCCATTCGAGGTAGTAGGCGAGCATGCACAACAAGACGTGGGCGCGGACCCTGTTGGGCGCATAGTGATGAACGGGGCGCACCTTGAGGTCGACGGTTTTGAGGCAACGGAAGGCGCGCTCGACGCGGCTCAGGCTTTTGTAAGCGGTGACGGTGGCTGGGGCATCGAGATCACTGGGGGGCAGGCTGGTGCGTACGATATAGAGGCCGTCGAGGGCGGCCTCGCGTGCGATGGAGTCAGGGTTGCGGGTGTAGCGGAAGGAGTGGTCGGTGATGTCGAGGTGGAAGTGTTTGGCCATCTTGTACTTGCCCATGCCCCGGCCTACGCGCAGGGCGATGTGCTCGCGGCCGGTGAGTGGCCGCTTCTCACGTTCGGTGGCGGCCACGATGGGGTCGAGCAGCCGCTCGGTGGCGCGCAGCAACTCTTCGCGCTTGCGCGCCCGTTCGGTTGCCAGCAAGGGGTTGCGACACACCATCAGGCGCTCGCCCGGATAGGCATCGGAGCGGATCTCCACCAGATCGGTCTGATCGAACAAGGACATCTGCACCGCCCCTGATTCCACCAGTTGGCGAATGGCCGAGGAACGCAGGGCGCTGATCCAGTCAAGCCCCGCAGGGGCCACCTCTTCACGGATACGCGCTTCGGTGAGCATGCCGCGGTCGCCCACCAGCACGACCTTCGAGAGTCCGAAACGCTGCCGCAGCTTGTCCACCTGAGGCCCCAGGGTCCTGGGGTCGGCGGTGTTGCCTTCAAAGACTTCCACCGCCACCGGACGGCCCTCGCGGTCGCACAACAGCCCGAACTCGATCTGGAGCTTGCCGCGCTTGCCGTCGCGGGAATGGCCGTGCCGAGCCAGCGGGCAGCAGCGCCCCTCCAGATACACCGAGGTGAGGTCGTAGAGCACCAGGGCACCGTCTCCAAGGTGTCTTTGGGCCAGGTGCTTCTCCACCTCCTCCTGCCGCTCCAACAGCCAGTCCATGGCCGCGTACAGTTGATCCTCTGAGGTCTCCCCCAGTCCCAGGGTCTCCGCCAGCGAGTCCCGCGCGGTGGCCTCGGCCAGAGCTCGGGCCGTGGCCAGCTTCGACGCCGGCCCCAGGACACGGGCCGCAATCAGCGCCACGACTCGTTCGCGTTCCGGACAGGGACGAGCCGAGAGCATGCGGTCGAGCCCCAGCTTGCGCAAGGTGCCGAGCACGGCGGCGACATGGCCGTGGGGCTTGGAGCGGATGATGTCGAAGGCGTCGGTGGGGCTGAGCAGGGGTTCGTCCTTGAGGAGCCGGCGGAGCGTGTCGATCTTGGCTTGCGGCCAGTCGGAGAGGTTGGCGATGGTGCGTTTGCGGACGCGCTTGCCTTCGCGCCAGCCTTCGCGCAGCAGGATGGCGGGAGGAGAGTTGCGGTTGGGGACGGTTTCCACGTACATGGTAACTACCCTAGCATATCATGCAGCGAATAACAACTGTTATTTAGTATTTACATGGGAACATATATACGATCCCAAACACCCCTTTCCTCTTGTATACTCGACACTTAACTCAAAATGAACGACAAATATCGCTGGAACTTCAGCTTAAACGTCGAATCCGCCCGCTCCCCCCAGCGCAAACGCCCTCGCTACAAACCCGCCCCAGTTCACCTAGGCTAACCCCTCCCTCAAAGGGGACATTTTAGCTTTGAGTTGACACTGTTTTTCGCTAACTAGTGTCTGCCAGAAAACCCCCACTTGTGCACGGGAACTGCGACGAACCGCGACAGTTTCGGCGAGGTTTCAGCCACGGAACGGGCGGCACGGACACCACTGAAGGGTGCTCGGCGTCAAACCGGTCCGCAATGCCGACTTCCGGACACGGGAGGTCGTACCCGTCTCCGTGTGGCGGGCCGGGGATCGCAGGAGATGGCGGCGCTCAGGCAGCGCGGCGTCTTCGACGACGTTCGGCGTCACGCATGCGCCGTCGCACAAGCAGGCCGATGCGGTGCAGGTTGGCGGCCAGTATCGACAAGGCAACGGTGTGTGCAAACCCATCGGCGCCGTGGGAGCGAACCCGATCGAGACCGCGATGCTCAAGGTTGTTGATTGCCGACTCGACCGCCGGGTGCTGGCGCCTGGCCTCGGCAAATGCTTGCGCTTCCTCGCGCTCGCGCTCGGCCACAGAAAGCCGACCCTTGCGCGGCAGCGCATTGAGGTCGAGCATGGCGTCGAGTTGCGCCCGGTTGCCGGGGCTGTGGAACCCACGGTCGAAGCTGCACACCCGTAGGTCGGGATGCAGGGCCTGCGTCTCCTCGATGATCGACACCGCAATATCGGTATCGCTCCCTTCCCACAGAATCTTGTGGTGAAGGATGAACTGGAATTGGTCCTCAACCACGCACACCGGAACTCCGAGTTCCACCGCACGGCCAGCCTTGCCCTTCGAGATCCAGCGGGTGTGTTCCTCGAAAATCGAAAACACTTTCTCATCGTGCGCGATGGTCTCGCCTTTGAGAAGACGCCGCTCGATTTGGTCCATTTGCCGACGCGCATGGGCAATCAGACACTGGAGTATGCTCGATTGCGCAACACCTGCCTGCTCCAGCTCCTTGCAACTCTCCTCGGCTCGGCCGACCAAGTGCCAGCAACGTTCGAGATAGGCTTCGACTCGGTCCGGCCGACTCTTCGCGCGTCGCGTCGAGCGGACCTGGTTGAAACACTTCTTCACCTCTTGCGTGAGATGTCCCCACTGGCGCCAGCCTCCGATGTTGTGCTTCCTCGCCGCACCGCCCAACTCCCCGAGCAAGCACCGCATCGCCTCCCACAGCAGGTTGACATCGGTCGGGTAGTGCACGTCAGTCTCGACCACAAACGAATCACAGCGCCCCCGCAACCGCTCGCCAGGCTTTTTTCTTGCGACCGCGTGGCCGCTCTCCACAACCAACCGCCCAATCTCTGACAGAAGCTCGGGGGTCAACAGATACACATTGTCGATGATCGTCTGCAACTCGTAGGTGTCGCCTTGCGAGAACGCACCGTGACCCAGGAACTCCCGCACCGTTCGATGTTGATTCACAAGCTCATGAACACGGTCAAAGTCACAACCAAGACCCTGTTTGAGGACGCCCATCACCAGGATCCGCCACAACTCCATCCCCGGACGTCCCACCTTGCGATTCGTGCCCGGCAAAATGTGCTCCTCCAACAGCGAAAAAAGCTTCTCCCGAGTCTCCTCGTGCGAATACAGATGCTGGAGACCAAGCAGAACCGCTGGAATGTCATCGCGGGATTTATCATCCAGCTTGATCTCCTCGATCCGTGCCTCACCAAGTGCCAACTGCGTTTTCCGTGTCTGTCTCATTGATGTCCGTCCGTCCGAAGATTGCCGACCAATGGGGGATTAGCGTGGAATTTCCTGCTTAAACTACCTGATATCGACATTCTTCGCAATCTTGAATCTCCTCTTATTCCTTGATTTCCATATAGTTACCTGCTTTCTGACAAGCACTAACTAATTGACGATGATGGCGTGTGTAGTGCCAGAAGAGATCTTACCCCGCTAACCCTCCGACAAAAAAACTCTTGGAGACCAATGTTAAATTTGGGTAAGCCGTTGCGGCAGGTGTTTCGAAGATCAAAGGCCCTCTCGTTGCCGGCAATGTGTGACGGCCAACGGTTACGGTAAAACTCGATCCATGCCCTTCGTAGATGCCGTACACGCGCTCGGTTCCCTCACCCCCGCCCTTCACCGCGGAGTTTGTTCGGGCTCCGTTCCCGTTCGCAACTAGGGGCTGGCGCTTTAGTTTTCCGAGAAGGTCAGGCCGTCGGCCTCGTGGTCGAGCTCCCGGGCCATAAAGTCCACCACCAGCGGCCATGACAGCTTGGCGGTGTGGGGATGGTACCCCTCGGTGCCGGGATCGACGAACCCGTGGCCGCCGAAGGGGAAGAAATGCCACTCCAGCGGTTGCCCGTTGGCGAGGAAGCTCTGCCACACCCGTTGCTGGATGGGCACGGTGGATATGCGGTCGTCGACGCCGTAGAGGATGATGGACGGGCACTTGATGTTGAGGGCGGCGTCGCACGGGTGGACCGGCCTGATCTCGGTGGTGGGCTCGTCCCGAACCGTCGGGTAGTAGCCCACGAAGGCCCGGACCTCGGGAGTAGCGGCGACGAAGTGGATGGCGATGCGTCCGCCCATGCAGTATCCGGACACGGCCACGCGGGTGCTGTCCACGTCGCTCCGCGAAGTGAGACAGTCCCAACCCTGCCGGATGACCCGGACGAAATCCCCGTCCTTCGTGCGCGCCTGGATCTGGCGGCCGGTATGGATATGGGTCACGTCGGGATAACCGAGCATCGAGTAGAGATCCGGCACCACCACGGTGTATCCGAGATGGGCGAACTTCAGTGCCTCGATCTTCTGGTAATCGGTAAGCCCGGTGTTCTGGTGCGTCATGAGCAGCGCAGGACCCGGCTTGTCGCGCTCAGGAGCGGCCAGATAACCGTAAATGCCGTCTCTTTCGGGCGTGAGGATGCGTTCGTGTACTTTCATGGCATGAAGTGGGTCATTGAAGTGATGACGGGAGGCGTGGTGGTTGCAGGGGGTTGAACCACCGACCTCATGATTATGAGCCTTGCGGAAGCGTTTCGCCAAACGTTGCCGAGAACTATATGGAGGCTAATCCTAACCGCTCGAAAGGAACAAATCAACTCCCTCTTTTTCCTTGCCCATTGTCAATTGACACCGTACACTTAACAAGTGATCCGGAGTTTTCGGCATCGCGGCTTGAAAGAGCTCTATGAAGAAGGACGTTCCTCGAAGTTGGCGCAGGGACACATGCAGAAGCTCTTACGCATCCTAACCGCGCTCGACCGCTCCGCTGGCCCTGAGGGAATGGATATTCCAGGCTTCCGACTACACCCTCTCAAGGGTCGCAAGCGGAGACACCATGCGGTGTCCGTCTCGGGCAACTGGCGAGTGACGTTTCGGTTCGAAGATGGCCATGCTGCGGATGTCGACTACCTAGACTACCATTAGGAGGTTCTCCAGTGGCAATGAACAATCCTGTACATCCTGGCGCCATAGTGCGTGAAGACTGCCTGAAACCGCTGGGTTTGTCCGTGACGGAAGGCGCAAAGCGGCTCGGTATCAGACGTCAGACTCTTTCCAACGTGATCAACGAGAAGACGTCCGTCTCAATTGAAATGGCGTACCGCCTGTCGAAGGCATTCGGCTCAACGCCCGAAACCTGGCTTGGCATGCAGTTGGCCTTCGACCTCGCACGGTCGCGGCACCTGGAACAGACCATAAAGGTCAAAAGAATCGCTGCTGCGTAGGGTTTCATTGCTGCTCGGCGAACACCTTCGTCATCCTATCGTTGCGCGAAGGGACGCCTCTTACCCTCATCAATTTGACGCAGACCAAATCGATTTCATCAGAAACGCGCGCGACATATCCCTTCACTTCAAAACGCCACGGGCCGAGACGCGCCTGAAAGACAGCGAGATCGCGCTTGGATTTGACCAGGACAGGTCTCAGACCCACGATCTATTCCACCACGCGCCAACGTGACGGGCCGGACAGCAGGTGCGACTGCTGGCTCGGCTGTCGGCCCGCATCGGAGCCCACTGCCTCACAGGCCACATTCTCACATCCGTGTTGACTGTGCGTTGACGGTAACGTGTGGGAGCCACGCCGACAAAACAAAAGCCCCCGAACACGTCCGTGTTTCCAGGGGCTTAGATGGTTGCGGGGGGTGGATTTGAACCACCGACCTCAAGGTTATGAGCCTTGCGAGCTACCGGGCTGCTCCACCCCGCAGGATGGTTGTAGCCCGTCGGTCCTGCGGTGTCAACTGGAGCGGGGACCAACCCCTGTTTACGGGCGGGGTAACTTTTCCCGAAGCTGCTTGAGGACCACCTCCGGAACGAACGCGGCCACATCCCCGCCCAGTCCGGCGACCTCCTTGACCAGCCTCGAGCTGATATAGAATGACGACTCGCCGGTCATCATGAAAAAGGTCTCGATATTCGGCTTCAGCCGGCGGTTCATGGTCGCCATCTGGAACTCGTACTCGAAGTCCGACACCGCCCGCAGCCCTCGGATGACCACCTTGGACGCCACCGCTTCGGCGTAGTCCACCAGCAGGCCCTCGAAGCTGTCCACGCGCACCCGCTCCTCGCCCTCGAAGACCTTTCGTACCGTGGCCATGCGCTCGTCCACCGAAAAGAGCGTGCCTCCCTTGTCCTGGTTGCGCGCGATGGCGATGATCACCTGATCAAAGATTCGGAGCGTTCGGGTCACCAGGTCGATGTGGCCATTGGTGATGGGGTCGAAGGATCCGGGATAGACCGCTACGCTGATTTCCGCCATGTTAAATTCTAGCCTCCGTTGTCGAGTCCAAAAAAGGACAGCACCGTGTCGCCGTACCGTCGCCGGTCACGGCGCACCAGTTGGCCGTACCGTTCTCCCACCTCGTCCCGCACGCTGTGTTCCGCCACGGCGACGCCCCCTGCCTGGAGCAACCGGCCCCGTGAGATCATCGTCAATGCCTTCTCCACCCAGCCGTGATCGTATGGGGGGTCGAGGAAAACGGCGTCGTACGCCGCGCCGTCGGCCGTCAATCGACTCAAGGCCTTTCCCACGGGCTGCGACCATATCCGTGCCCGGTCCGCGAAGCCGAGCGTTTCAAGATTCCGCCGGATCAAGCCCGCCGCCTGCGCCGATTCGTCCACCAGCAACGCCGACGCCGCCCCACGGCTCAAGGCCTCCAGGGACAGGCTCCCGCTGCCGGCGAAGAGGTCCAACACCTCGTGCCCGGACAGATCCCAGGCAAGAATGTTGAACAGTGACTCTCTCACTCGATCGGCCGTCGGACGGATGGTGCTCCCTTTGGGCGCCTTGATTCGTCTTCCCCGCGCGGTACCTCCGATGATGCGCATCCCCTATCCCGGAAGCAGGATGATCTTGCCGAACTGTTTCCCGGTCTCCAGCCTCGTCTGGGCCTCGGCCGCATCCGCCAACGGGAAGGTCGTGTCGATCACCGGCCTCACCCCGGACGCTTCGACGAACCGCAACACCTGCTCGAACTCTTCGCGACTGCCCAGGGTGGACCCGAAAATACTCAAATGATTCCAGAAGATCCGCCGAATGTCCGTCGGCGGCGTGGCGCCGGTGGTGGCGCCGCAGGTCACGAGCCGCCCGCCCTTGACCAGCGCCGCGAGACTCTTGGCCCAACTTTCGCCGCCCACGCAGTCCACCACCACGTCCACCCCGCGCTTGCCGGTGACGTTGCGGATTTCCCGGGTGAAGTCGCACTTCGTGTAGTTCAAGCCGTAGTCGGCTCCCATGCCGCGGGCGGTTTCGAGCTTTTCGTCGCTGCTCGAGGTCACGGCCACCCAGGCGTTCATGGCCTTGGCGATCTGCAGCGCGGCGATGGCGACACCACCGCCGATGCCCAGGATCAACACCTTCTCCCCGGGCGCGAGACTGGCGTTGGTTACCAGCATGCGCCAGACCGTGATGAATACCAGGGGAAACGCCGCCGCCGCCTCGAAGCTGTAGCCCTCGGGGATGGGGAAGCAGTTGGCCGCCGGAATCGCCACGTATTCGGCGTACGACCCTTTCATCCCCTCGCCGAGGACCCGCAGGCGGACGCACATGTATTCCCGGTTGGTCCGGCAGAACTCGCAGCCGCCGCACCCCACCGGGGGATACAAGCAGACCGCGTCGCCCTTCTTGCAGTGGGTCACCTCGCTCCCCACCTCTTCCACCACGCCCGCGCCGTCGGCGCCGAGGATATGCGGGAACTCCACCTTCATCCCGGTGAGCCCCTTGCGATTCCACAGGTCGATGTGGTTCAGGGAGGCCGCCCGCAGGCGCACGATCACGTCGCGCTGCGACCGCAGAACCGGGTCTTCGGCTTCTTCATAGCGGAGCTTGTCGGCTCCGCCGTGCTCGTAAATCTGGACGGCTTTCAAGGTAATGGCCTCAGCGGAGATACCGTTTGGTAGCGTGTAACAGGAAGCATCGACGGTGTCGGCCGGACGGCTGACGGCACTCCGCCCGGCGGCGGGTTACGCGGAAAAGGAAGTGCCGCACCCGCAGGTGCCGGTGGCATTGGGGTTGGAGAAGCGAAAGCTGGCGCCGTGGAGCTCGCTCACGTAGTCGATGACCGTGCCTCCGAGCTGCTGCAGGATGGCAGTCTCCACGTAGACCTGCAGGCCATCCAGCTCCAGCACCACGTCCTCCGGTTTGGGAGCGTCATCGAAGTCCAGCTTGTAGGACAAGCCGGAGCATCCTCCCGTGGTCACGGAAACTCGCAGTCCCCGGGCGGCGAGGTTCTCCCGCTGGCGGATTTTCTTGACGTGCGCTATCGCCGCATCGGTGAAGCGAAGGCTTTGCTCGTGACTGTCCACGGGTTCCAGTCTAGTCCACGGTTCCGTGCAAGTCAATGTCCGCTCTGGCTCGAATTTGCCAAAGATCGGATGATGCATCGGTCCGAATTGGGCGATGCTGGTGAACTCTTCCACAATACTTTGGGGAAGCCGATCATGCCGGCCAGGGACGTTAGTGTGGTGTCTCACAAATACGCTTATGAATCTGCGGGTCCTTTTGGCCGTCGGCTGCGTTGCTCTTCCTCGCGTGGTAACGGCCGCACGGGCGGGTTTGAAACCCGCCCCTACAAGTCATCGCGCCTTGCCGACAACCAAAATGCCCTCGCATCTTCGTAACCGTATTTGTGAGACACCACATTAGTGACCTCTCCCCGTTTGGCGTCCGCAACTCCGGAAGTTGGGGCTTGACTACTTGGCTCGTCTTCCGTACCGCCACGCTCGTTGGCGGACTCGACGGGTGGTTGCTTGTCGCTCAACGCAACGCCCTCTCGAACGACTGTACGGACCGCTCGATTTGCTCGAGGAACACGGAAACCGGACCATGCCGACGAGCAAACAGGCGGCCAGCGATGGCCTTCAACATCAACGCATGCATGTGAACCGCCGTCCCACCGGGATGGCTCAATGGAGAAGGGCGCCTGTTGGACCGCATTGTCAAGGAAATGCGCGACGGACTGGCGGTGGCCATGGTGACGCCCTAGCGGGATTCCCGTTGCCGAAGCCCGGCCACGATCTTTTCCGGCAGATCGCCGAAGCTGCCGTTGGACATCACCAGCACGACGTCCCGCTCCGCGGCGTCCCGGACCACGGCCCGGGCGATGTCGTCAACCCCGGGTAGATAAGAGGCGGCCCGGTCCCCCCGGTCCCGGTTGATGAGATCCACAAGTTCCGCGGGCGAGAGCCGTTCCTCCTCGGGGATCTTCTCCGCATGGTAGAGGTCGGGCAGGATGACCCGGTCGGCCCGGGCCAGGGCGCGGGCGAAATCCGTCAGGAAGATCCGTCTTCGGCTGGTCTGACTGCGGGGCTCGAAAACGGCCCAGAGCCTCCGTCCGGGCCAGGCTTCCCGGACCGCGGCGATGGTGTCCGCCACCGCGGTGGGGTGGTGCGCGAAATCGTCGATGACCAGGACGCCGCCGGCTTCACCGGCGATTTCCTGCCGCCGCCGTACCCCGCGGAAGGTCGCCATGGCCGAGCGGATCACCGACGGGCTCAACCCGATCTCCCTGGCCGTGGCGTAGACCGCCAGCGCGTTCTTGGCGTTGTGGCGGCCGATCAACGGCACCTCCACCGGGCCTTCGGCGACACCCTTGTGGCAGGGGGTGAAGCCGATCCGTCCTCCCCCGGCGCGGACGTCGCGGGCCTGCCAGTCGGCTGACTCGCCCAGGCCGTAGGACAGCACCGAACAGGCCGCCTCGTCCAGGAGGCCCATGGCATGGGCGGCCTCGTCGCACACCAGCAGGCCGCCGCCGGGCGGAACGATCTTCACCAGGCGCCGGAAGGCCTCCTGCAAGTGCTCCAGGTCCGGGTAGATGTCCGCGTGGTCGAACTCCAGGCTCGTGAGGATGACCCGTTCCGGCTGGTAGTGGAGAAACTTCGGCCCCTTGTCGAAGAAGGCGCTGTCGTATTCGTCTCCCTCCATGACCACCCAGGAGCCCTCCCCGGAGCGGAATCCGCTGCCGAAGTTCACCGGGATGCCGCCGATGAAAAAACTCGGGTCCATCCCGGCGGCCACCAACACCCACGACATCAGCGACGTGGTGGTGGTCTTGCCATGCGTTCCGGCTACCACCAGCGAGTGTTTTCCGTCGATGAGGAACCGGCCCAGGGCCTGGGGCAGCGACACGTAGGGGATGCCGCGCCGCAGCACCGCTTCCGCCTCGGGGTTCCCCCGAGACACGGCGTTGCCGATGACCACCAGGTCCGGGCCGTCGCCGAGGTGGTCCTCGCTGAAACCGGGCAGAATGTCGATGCCGATGCCTTCCAGGAAGGTGCTCATGGGCGGGTAGACGTTTTCGTCCGAGCCGGTGACCCGATAACCCCGCTCCCGCAGCAGGCCGGCCAGGGAACCGGTGCCGACGCCGCAAACGGCAACGAAATGGACGTGCGCTCCGGGGCTCAGGTCCGGGCTCATGTAGACAGACCCTCCATCACCGCGTCGTGCACCAAGGGGCGGAACTCGCGTATGGCCGCGTTGTCCCGGGACGGGTGAACCCGGTTGGTGAGAAACACGACGTGAACGTCCCGCTCCAGGTCCCACCAGATGGAGGTGCCGGTGAAGCCCAGGTGCCCGACGGTGCGGGCGGAGAAGTGCCGGCCGCTGGAGGAGCCCTCGGGTGAGGGGGTATCCCAGCCCAGCACGTGGGTCTGTCCCGGCAGGGTCCGCTCCGCATCGAGGAACTCGCGCACCACCGCACCCGGGAGAAAGTCCGGCTCGGCATCCTCGTAGCAGCGCCCCAGAAAACGGAGGAACCGATGCACGTTCGGCGCCGACGAGAACACGCCGGCATGTCCTGCCACACCGCCCATGGCATAGGCGTTGTCGTCGTGGACTTCGCCGCAGAGGATCTTCCGGCGCCGGGCACAGTCCTCGGTGGCGGCAATGGTTCGGCCGGCGCACGGTCGGGGCTCCGGGGCGGACCCGCTCAGGTCCACGAAGAACGTCGACGCGAGGCCCAAGGGCGCGAATATCTCGTCTTGGCAGAACCGGTCCAGCGGCCTGCCGCCCAGTCTCTCGATGGCCTCCCCCAGGAGGATGAAGCCGAGGTCGCTGTAGAGGTGCTTCTCGCCCGGCCGCGCCACCAGTTCCTCGTCATGGATCCGCCCCTGGATCCGCGCTTTCCAGGCTTTGGCAAAACTCCGCCCGGGTACGGAATGGCGCCGATGCCCCGAATCGTCATTCCCGCGAAAGCGGGAATCCAGGGGCGGGGAGGGGCGAAACGGGCGTGTTTCCCCGCCCAACCCCACCTGGATTCCCGCTCCCCGATCGGGGTCGGGGACAAGCTTCACGGGAATGACGGTTGCGGGGTGTCTTGGCGCCCTCGTACCGGAGAGCGGTTCGGATACAGCCTTTGTCGCGGGAATGATGGATTCATAATAGGGCTTCCAGGCCGGAAGCCCCGAGGTGTGGTTCAGAAGCTGGCGGAAGGTGACCGCGGCCCTGGCGCCGGGGCCGAACTCGGGGATGACCGTGCACGCCGGGTCGTCAAGTCGCACGTGCCCGTCCCGCACCAGCAGCATCATGGCGGTGGTCGTGGCCATGGGCTTGGTGAGAGAGCTGAGATCGAACACGGTGTCGGGCATCATCGGCAGCCGCTCGGGCGCCAGCGCCCGATGGCCATAGGCGCGATGACAGAGGATCCCGGCGCCGTTGCCGACCAGCACCACGGCGCCCGGAAAGGCTCCCGCCGACACGCCGCGGCGGCACGCCGCATCGAGGGCGTCCAGCCGCATTAGCGGCGTCCGTTCGGACCTATGTCCTGCGTCGCCGGCTCCGTGAGCCTCAGCACGCCGTTGCCGCCGTCGAGCTCGGCCTCGATCCCAATGGGGAGCAGGGTGTTGGCGGTGGCATGGCCACAGGGCAGACCCGTCACCACCGGGTACGGGACGTTGCCGAATACCTCCGCCAGGACATCCTCGACGTCCCTTTCGGCCCCCGTTTCGCATCCCTTGAACGCCCCGGTCACCACTCCGGCGACATCGTCGAGCTTGCCGGCCATGCGCAGGTGCGTCAGCATCCGTTCAAGCCGGTAGGGACGCTCGGCCACGTCCTCAAGAAAGACGATCTTCCCCGCGGTGTCGATCTCGTAAGGGGTTCCGAGGGTCGTCACCAACACCGAGAGGCACCCTCCGGCCAGCGGCCCCCGGGCGGGGGCGTCGCCGTTCCGAAGGACACCGGTGCCCTTGATCTGCCAAAGCCGGCGCTTCCCGGTCAACGCGTCCCAGAAACGGCTGCTGACGCCGCCGCCAAGCTCCCCGGCGAACTCCACCGCGACCATGGGACCGTGAAAGGCCACCACCCCGCAGCTTTGCGACATCCAGTTCAGCAACGCGGTGACGTCGCTGAACCCCACGAAGATCTTGGGGTGAGCCCGAATGAGCTCGGGGTCGAGACCGGGCAGGAGTTGTATCGAACCGAATCCCCCGCGGGCGCAGAATACCGCCGAGATGTCGTCCCGCACGAAGAAGTGCTCCAGGGTCCTGGCGCGCTGCTGCTCGCTCCCCGCCAGATAGCCCTTGCGCGCGAGAATCCCTTCGGCCAGCTCGACCCGGAACCCGCGCGCCTCGAGGGTCCGGACGCCCTTGGCCAGACGGTCCTGGTAGACCGCTCCGGCCGGAGCCACCACCCCGATGGTGTCTCCGGGCCTCAAAGGAGGGGGTTTGAGGAGGTTCATCACGTTGTACAGGGCGATTTTGTCAATATTTTCGCCCTACGGCAAACACCGGGCGCGGGATTCTGCCGGGCCGCGAGCCCGGGGGTGGCGGATTTCCCACAAAAGTCGTCCACACCCCTTGACAGGGTCGAGACCGTGCTTAGATTTACCGCCACACCTCATTGTGCACGTCTATCGGTTCATTGGAAATTCGTCACGACGGTATTGAAAAAAGGAGGAGACAACATGAACATCAGACCCTTACAGGATCGGGTAATCGTCAAGCGGATCGAGGAAGAGGAAACGACTGCGGGCGGGATCATCATTCCCGATAGTGCCAAGGAAAAACCCCAGGAGGGTGAGATCGTTGCGGTGGGCAAGGGCAAGGCCGACGAGGACGGCAAGATCACTCCGCTGGATGTGAAAGTCAAGGACCGGGTGTTGTTCGGCAAGTACGCCGGCACCGAGATCACCCTGGACGGCGAAGAGCACATGATCATGCGCGAGGATGACATCCTCGGCATCGTCGAGCAATAAACCGAGTCTTTTCAAGGAGGACCCTCAATGGCAGCGAAAATCGTCAAGTTCAAACAGGATGCAAGAGAGGCCATCGTCCGCGGCGTCAATATTCTGGCTGACGCGGTGACCGTGACTCTCGGACCCAAGGGCAGAAACGTCGTCATCGACAAGTCGTTCGGCGCCCCCACCGTCACCAAGGACGGCGTCACCGTGGCGAAAGAGGTGGAGCTGGAGGACAAGTTCGAGAACATGGGCGCTCAGATGGTGAAGGAAGTCGCCAGCAAGACGTCCGACATCGCCGGCGACGGCACCACCACGGCCACCGTGCTGGCGCGCCAGATCTACGCCGAAGGACTGAAGATGGTCGTGGCCGGACACGATCCCATGACCCTGAAGCGGGGCATCGAGAAGGCCGTGGCCGCGGTCACCCAATCCCTCCAGAGCATGTCCAACGACACCAAGGACCCCAAGGAAATCGCCCAGGTGGGCACCATCGCGGCCAACAACGACGCGACCATCGGCGAGGTCATCGCCGAGGCCATGAACAAGGTGGGCAAGGAAGGCGTCATCACGGTCGAGGAGGCCAAGGGCCTCGACACCTCCCTGGAAGTCGTCGAGGGCATGCAGTTCGACCGGGGCTACCTGTCCCCCTACTTCGTAACCGATCCGGAGCGCATGGAATGCGTGCTGGACGACTGTTACCTGCTCATCCACGAAAAGAAGCTCTCCAACATGAAGGACCTGCTGCCGGTGCTGGAGCAGATCGCCAAGACCGGCAAGCCTTTCGTCATCCTGGCGGAGGACGTCGAGGGCGAGGCCCTGGCCACCCTGGTGGTCAACAAGATCCGCGGCACCCTGCACTGCGTGGCGGTGAAGGCCCCGGGCTTCGGTGACCGCAGAAAGTCCATGCTGGAAGACATCGCCACCCTCACGGGTGGGAAGCTGATCGCCGAGGAGCTCGGTATCAAGCTCGAAAACGTCACCCTGCAGGATCTCGGCCAGGCCAAGCGGATGGTTGTGGACAAGGAAAACTCCACCATCGTGGACGGCGCCGGCGAGAAGGCCGACATCGAGGGCCGCATCAAGCAGATCCGCGCACAGATCGAAGAGACCACGTCGGATTACGACCGGGAGAAGCTCCAGGAGCGCCTGGCCAAGCTGGTGGGCGGCGTTGCCGTCATCAACGTTGGCGCGGCCACCGAGATCGAGATGAAGGAGAAGAAGGCCCGGGTGGAAGACGCCCTGCACGCGACGCGGGCGGCGGTCGAGGAAGGCATCGTGCCGGGCGGCGGCGTGGCGCTGTTGCGCTCCATTCCGGCGCTGGAAAACCTCGAGGTTGACGCCGACGAACAAGTCGGAGTCAATATCGTCAAGCGGTGCCTGGAAGAGCCGCTTCGCCGAATCGCCAACAATTCCGGCGTCGACGGTTCCATCGCGTTGCAGCGGGTGAAGGAAGGCGAGGGCAACTTCGGCCTCAACGCGGCCACGGAAACCTACGAGGACCTGCTGGCGGCGGGCATCATCGATGCCACCAAGGTGGTACGGACGGCGCTGCAGAACGCCGCTTCCATCGCGAGCCTGTTGCTCACCACCGAGGCCATGGTGGCCGAGAAGCCTGACGACAAGTCCGCCATGCCCCCGATGCCTCCGGGCGGCGGCATGGGTGGAATGGGCGGCATGGGAGGAATGGGTGGAATGGGCGGCATGATGTAACCAGCCACTCCGGCACATCAAGGGCCTGGGGCGTCTCCGAGGAGATGTTCCAGGCCCTTTTTTTCTGTAACCTTGTCCAGCAAGGACAGACAGAATTTGACCTGCATCATGAAACTGGCATAGTGAAGCAGATGCCTCGATGTCCCACCACTGGTCTTCTCCTGTCTATCGGCTCTTTTTGCCATGGCCGTTCTGGAATGAATCGATAGCATGTTCGAAAACCTCACCGACAAACTGGAGCAGACCTTCAAGCGGCTGCGGGGCCACGGCCGGATCACCGAGGCCAACGTGGCGGAGTCGCTGCGCGAAGTGCGGCTGGCGCTGCTGGAGGCGGACGTCAACTTCAAGGTGGTCAAGAGCTTCATCGATTCGGTCCAGGCCCAATCCATGGGTCAGGACGTGCTTCAGAGCCTGACGCCGGACCAGCAGCTCATCAAGATCGTCAAGGAAGAGTTGGTCAAGATCCTTGGCGGGGAAGCCGCCGGCCTGGACCTCAAGGGGCGGCAACCGGTGGTGCTGATGCTGGTGGGGCTTCAGGGATCGGGCAAGACCACCACCGCGGTCAAGCTGGCGCTGCACCTGAAGAAGCAGCAGAAGCGGACACCCTATCTCGTGTCCGCGGACGTGTACCGGCCCGCGGCCAGGGAACAACTGCGCACGTTGTGCGACGAGCACGGGCTGCCGGTGTACGACTCCGGCGACAGCTCGGCGCCGGTGGAGATCTGCCGCAGCGCCTTCGACAAGGCGAACCAAAGGCTCTGCGACGTGCTGATCGTGGACACCGCCGGGCGCCTTCACATCGACGAGGAGTTGATGCAGGAGCTGGTGGCGATTCGCTCGGCCCTGGAGCCGCGGAACACTCTCTTGACCCTTGACGCCATGGTCGGGCAGGACGCCGTCAATCAGGCGCAGGGCTTCAACGAGGCGCTGGACCTCACCGGAGTGGTTCTGACCAAGATGGACGGCGACGCCCGGGGCGGGGCGGCGCTCTCGGTGCGGGCGGCGGTGGGCAAGCCGGTGCTCTACGTCGGCGTCGGGGAAAAGGCGGACGCCCTGGAGCCGTTCTTTCCGGATCGCATGGCGTCGCGCATTCTCGGCATGGGCGACGTGCTGTCGCTGATCGAGAAGGCGGAGCAGGCCGTCGACAGGAAGAACGCGCCGAAGCTCGAACAGCGGATGCGCAAGGGGGAGTTCACCCTGGAAGACTTCCAGACGCAGATGCAGGCCATCAAGAAGATGGGCTCCATCGGCAGCCTGCTGGACATGGTGCCCGGAGGGAGGAAGCTGGGCCAGCAGGTGGACATGTCCCACGCGGAAACGGAGATCAAGCGCATCGAGGCGATCATCAACTCCATGACGCTCAAGGAGCGCCGGAGCCCCGCGCTGCTCAACGGCAGCCGGCGCCGGCGCATCGCCCAGGGGAGCGGGACCACGGTCACCGACGTCAACCGTCTCATGAAACAGTTCATGGAGATGAGGAAGATGATGCAGCGGATGAAGAAGTCGGGAGGCAAGCGGCGCGGCATGTTGAGCCGTTTGTCAATGCCGTTCCAATGAACTAAAAACTATAGAAAACAGAGAAGGAAGCTTCCAATATGAGCGTAAAGATCAGACTGAGTCGACACGGCGCCAAGAAGCGGCCGTACTACCGTATCGTGGTGGCGGACGCCCGGACTCCCCGTGACGGAAGATTCATCGAGCAGGTGGGCACCTACGACCCCTGTACTCCCGACGCCGCGCTAAGGCTCGACCAGGCCAAGGTCGACGGATGGCTGAAGCAGGGGGCGCAACCGACACAGACCGTGCGCAGTCTCATGAAGAGAGCAGCGAAGGCAGCAAGCGCGGCCGCGGCGACGTCGGCGTCGGCGTAGGGGCGGGTTTCAAACCCGCCCGTGCCCACACCCTGCCGCCTCCCATAAGCGTCCCGTGCTGCAAGAGCCGCCGGACCGAGCCCACAGGAGACACGTTTCTTGAAGGAACTGGTACAGTATCTTGCGCAATCCATCGTGAACCAGCCCGACGCCGTCGAGGTCACGGAAACGCAGGACGACAACGCATCCGTGGTGGAGCTCAAGGTCGCCAAAGAGGATCTCGGCCGGATCATCGGCAAACAGGGACGTACCGCCAATTCTCTGCGAACGATATTGAACGCCGCCGCTGCCGGAGCCGACCGGAAGATCGTTCTCGAGATCATCGACGAACAGTAACCGCCGCCCTTTTTCATTGTCCCAAAACCAGATCGCTCTGGGCGCCATCGTAGCCACCCACGGCGTAGCCGGCTGGCTGCGTCTGAGGTTGTTCAATTCGCAAGGCCGCACGCTTTATTCGAGCACGGAGGTGGAGCTGGCACGGGGTGAAACCCGGCTCACGCTTCGGGTCGACCAGGCCAAGCCCCACGGCGGACTCGCTCTTCTGAAGCTCCGGGGCATCGATGACCCGGACGCGGCCCGGGAGCTGGTGGGCTGCCGGTTGTCGGTGCGGCAGGACACGCTCGCGCCCCTGAACCCGTCCGAGTATTACTACGACGAGGTGGTGGGTTTCGAGGTCGTGGACGCCGAGGGAGAGCGCCTCGGCACGGTGACCCGGATATGGCCCACGCAAGGCGGCGACCTGCTGGTGGTTGCCGGGTCCGGGAAAGAGCATCTGATCCCCGCGCTCAAGGAATTCGTCCGGCACATCGACGTGGTCACGCGGACCATCACCATCGACGCCCCCGACGGGCTGCTGGACTTATAGGATGGACTCCCCGGCTGCGATGCACTTTTCGGTTATCACGCTGTTCCCGGAAATCTTCGAGTCCCCCCTGGCCCACAGTATTCTCAAGCGCGCCCGGGAGAAGAAGCTCGTGTCCATCGATCTGGTGGACTTGCGCCAGTATACGCGGGACCGGCACCGTACCACCGACGACTACCCCTACGGCGGCGGGCAGGGCATGGTGCTGAAACCGGAGCCGCTCATCGAGGCCATCGAGGACTGCCGGAGCAGGCTCGAGAACCCGCGGGTGGTGCTGCTCTCGCCTCGCGGGCGGGTCTTCGATCAGGACATGGCCGCGGCGACGTTGGGCCACCAGGAGATCATTCTGGTCTGCGGCCGCTACGAAGGGTTTGACGAACGGGTGGTGGGCTATACGGACGACATCGTGTCCATCGGAGACTATACCTTGAGCGGAGGCGAGATACCGGCTCTCACCGTTATCGACACGGTCACGCGGCTGGTGCCCGGTGTCCTCGGTAACGAGCAGTCGGCCCGTGAGGACTCTTTCGTGGATGGATTGCTGGAATATCCGCAGTACACCCGGCCGGCGGAATACAGAGGCATGAAGGTTCCCGACGTTCTGCTTTCGGGCGACCACGAAGAAATTCGCCGGTGGCGCCGCAGCATGAGCCTCGAGATAACCGCCCGGTTGCGGCCGGACCTGCTGGCGAAGGCGCCGGCCGAGGGGGCCAGGCCCCGGGGAAAGGTCTACGTGGCGCTGCTGCACTATCCCGTTTCCGACCGGCGCGGCGACACCGTTACCTCGTCCATCACCAATCTCGACATACACGATATCGCCCGCACCTGCCGCACCTACGGGGTTGCGGGTTTCTATGTCGTCAATCCGGTGAAGACCCTGCAGAAGCTGGCGGCCAAGATCATCGGCCACTGGGAACAGGGCTACGGCGGCTCCTACAACAGCTCGCGCCGGGAAGCCCTTTCCCTCGTCCGGCTCCAGGACACCCTGGATGCGGCGGTAGCCGACGTGCAGAGGGAATGCGGAACCGCCCCCCGGCTGGTGGCGACCTCCGCCCGGACGGACGCCGGAACCGATCGGACAACTTTTGGAAAGATGCGGGAAATGCTAACAAGAGACGATGTCCCCTGCATGATCCTGCTGGGTACGGGCTGGGGTTTGGCGGATTCCGTCTTCGCCCGTTCGGACCTGGTGCTGGAACCCATCGCGGGCAAGGACGATTACAATCATCTTTCCGTACGAGCTGCGTCCGCCATCATGCTGGATCGTATATTGGGACGCTAGTGTGGTGTCCCGCAAATACGGTTATGAAGATGCGAGGGCATTTTGGTTGTCGGCAAGGCGCGATGACGAGCAGTGGCGTGCACCACGCAAGGAAGAGCAACGCAGCCGACGGCCAAAAGGACCCGCAGATTCATAAGCGTATTTGCGGGACACCACACTGGATCGAAGGGAACCTCAAATGAACGTCATTGACCGAATCGAACAGGAACAAACGCGGGAGATGCCGGCAATCAAGCCCGGGCAACGGGTCCGTGTCCACGTCCGCATCATCGAAGGCGAGAAGGAACGTATCCAGGTCTTCGAAGGCGTGGTGATCGCCATCTCCGGGAGCGGCAACCGCGAAACGTTCGCGGTCCGAAAGACATCGTACGGCGTGGGAGTGGAACGCATCTTTCCCCTCCACTCACCGCGTATCGACAAGGTCGAGATCGTGACTCAGGGTCGGGTTCGAAGAGCCAAGTTGTACTACCTGAGAAACCTCTCCGGTAAACGGGCTCGTTTGGAAGAAGATCGCAGGCCGCGGGCGTCGCGCTGACGGCGTTCGGGTCGGCGCGGGCGGGTTTGAAACCCGCCCCTACATGACTCACGGAGGCTTTCCCCAAGCAGCCCGCGTGACACCACAGGAACGTGTGACGACGTGGAATTGTTCGACTCCGCGAGTTCTCGCACCGCCGGGAAGAACACACCCCTGGCAGAGCGAATGCGGCCCGCCAGCCTGGGCGAAGTGCTGGGACAGGAGCACCTGCTCGGCCCGGGCAAGCTGCTGCGCGGCATGGCCGACACCGGCCGTCTCCAGTCGATCATTCTCTGGGGTCCGCCCGGATGCGGCAAGACCACCCTCGCCAGACTTCTCGCCGATACCTGTCATGCGCACTGCATCCAGTTCTCCGCGGTAAGCTCGGGCATCGGCGACCTCAAGAAGATCCTGCCGGACGCCAGACGCCTGCAGCGGAGCGCCGTTCCGGTGGTGCTCCTGGTGGACGAGATTCACCACTTCAACAAGTCCCAGCAGGACACCTTCCTCCCCCATGTGGAGGCCGGGCTCCTGACCCTCATCGGCGCCACCACCGAGAACCCGTCCTTCGAGCTGATTTCGCCGTTGCTCTCCCGTTGCCGCGTATGCGTGATGCATCCGCTGACCGAGGAGACCCTCACGCAGGTCGTGGACCGGGCCGTGACGGCACGTGGACGGGGACTTTGGGACGCTGACCTGGCCATCGCGCCGGAGGCCCGCGCGGTGCTGGCCCAGCGGGCCCAGGGCGACGCCCGGGTGGCGCTCAACGGTCTGGAGGGAGCCGTCACGCTGGCGCGCAACGACTCCGGGACCGCCCGCATCGAGATGATCCACGTCGAACAGGCCCTCCAGCTCGGGCCGCTGCGCTACGACAAATCCGGCGACGAACACTACAATCTGGTCTCGGCTTTCATCAAGAGCCTGAGGGGCAGCGACCCCGATGCCGCCGTGTACTGGATGGTGCGGATGATCGAGGCCGGAGAAGATCCGCTCTTCATCGCCCGCCGAATGGTCATCTTCGCGGCCGAGGACGTCGGCAATGCGGACCCGCAGGCCCTGCAGGTGGCGGTTGCCGCCAAGGACGCCTTCCACTTCGTGGGCTTGCCGGAAGGACGGATTCCCATGACCCAGGCGGCCGTCTACCTGGCGACGGCGCCCAAGTCCAATGCATCCTATCGGGCCTTGCTGGAGGCCACCCGGGACGTACGCGAACGGGGCGCCCTGCCCACCCCTCTCCATCTGCGAAACGCGCCCACCGGCCTCATGAAGTCCCTGGGCTATGGCGCGGACTACCAATACCCGCATGACGCTCCCGGTCATGTCACGGAACAGCAGTACCTGCCGTCGGAACTCAAGGGGCGCCGTTACTACGAGCCCGGCGAAGAAGGGTATGAGAAGATCATCCGGGAGCGGCTCGACGCCTGGGACTCGATCAAGAAACGAAGCACGCCGCGCAGCTAACGTGGTGCCTCACAAATACGCTTACGAATCTGTGGGTCCTTTTGGCCGTCGGCTGCGTTGCTCTTCCTCGCGTGGTGCCCGCCACTGGGGGGCGGCCGCCGGTCGCCCCTACAGATCTCCGGGTTGACGGGCCGAGGCTCGGGTCAGCGGCTTGGTTCGGGCGTCCGACCTGCTTCCAACTCCCGCCTGACGGCACGGACCTTGTCCAGAAACTGCTCCGTGACGTACTCGCCTTCCCGGCGATTGCGGATCACGCGGGGCGTGATCAGAATGACGAGCTCGGTCCGGTCGGACCGTTCGAGGTCCGTGCGAAAGAGTGGACCCAGAACGGGCACGTCCATCAGCAAGGGAATGCCGATCCGCGTCTTGCGTATATTGTCCGTGATGATGCCGCCGATGACCAGGGTCTGACCGTCCTGGAGCACCGCGGTGGTCTCCGCGTCCCGGACGTTAAAGGCATCGAAGGACTGTCTTCCAACCATCACCCTTTCACCCACGTCGCTGACCTCGACCCTGACCTGAAGGTTCACGAGGCCTTGGGAGTTGATCTGGGGGACAATGGTCAGGATCCGGCCGACGTTCCTGAACTGTATCGTGGTCGTCGTGGCCTGGGCCTCTTGGGAGACCACCGTCCCGGTGGCCACCGGTTGTTCGCTGCCCACGCGAATCCGCGCGGGTCGATTGTCCACCGCCAGGAGGTGGGGCGAGGACAAGACCTTGACCCGAGCGTCCTGCATCAGGGCCTTCACGAAGACGCGGAAATCGCGCCCCGCGTCGACGATGGAAGTAAAGCCCGAATCGAGGGCCTGGAGACCGGTGCCGGCGGCCGGGTCAACCGAGCGCTCACCTTCCGCGGCCAAAGGGCCGAACCCACCCTTGGACAGCGCATACTCCAAACCGAACTCGAAGTCATCCGTGAGCGTCACTTCAGCCACCAGCACCTCCATGAGCACTTGGCGCGGGACCAGGTCCAGCCTCCCCACAACCTCCACGATATCGGCGTATTCCCTCGGGGTCGCGAGGATCACCAGCGAGTTGGTATCCGGCTCGGCCACCACGCGCACACCTTCCCCGGCTCCTCCCGGCGGCACGGTCGCGGCTGCCGCGACGCGCGCCCGCGGGCCCGGCGACTCCCCATGCGTCGCCCGCCGGACCTCGCTGCTCGCGGTCCGCGTTTCTTTGGCGGAGGACAGGCCGTGCCAACCGCCGTCCGCGTCTCCTCCGGCCCCGAGGCCCGAAGCGCCCCCGAGTGCGCCGCGCAACCGCGGGTTCGGTCTGGGCGGGGAGGACCTGCCGGACCCATAGACCTGACTCAGGACACGCGCGAGCGCCGTCGCCTTGCGGTTTTCAATCGCCCGAATGTAGATCTTCCGTTCCGCCGTCTCGTCCGCGACGTCGATCCGCTCGAGCCAACGCTTCACGTAGTTCCACGCCGCGTCGCTATACGCAATGACGAGGAGTTGATTGATCCGCGGCAGGGGAAGAAAGCGGGCGGCGAAGGTGCCCTCCCGCGCCGGCGACGCGGCGGAAAAATTCATCGCCGCCGACATCTCCCGTGCGAGATCATGGGCCGTGGCCGCCCTGGGCTTGTAGAGCTGCATTCGGGTGCCGGCGAATGCCTCGACGTCGATCAAGGCCTTGATCTCGGACAAACGTCGAATATTCGACGGCAGATCGACAACTACCAGATAGTTGCCGCGTACGTGATCGAGAATCGTCCCTCCCTCGCTCATGAAGGGCGTTAGCAGCCGTTTCATGGCGGCGACCGGGAAAAAGCGTACGGGCAGGATGTGCATGACGACGCCGGCGTCCTTCATGCCGCCGGGCCGGAGCAGCCCGGGACCCTTGGAGATGGCGGTAATCCGGTAGAGGGTTCCCTGCTTGACGGCTACCGCGTCATGAATTCGAAGAATCTCGTGGAGTATGGGCAGGAGGTCATCCCTCCTTACCGGTCGTCCACTGAAGACGGTGACCACGCCCCGAACGTCGGAATCGATGGTGTAGTTGAGCCGCAGGTGCCGCGCCAAGACGTGGATGACCTCGGCCAGGTCGACACCGTCGAAGTTCAAGGTCACCATGTCGGCGCTGTCCGAGTCCTCAGTGGTCACCGCGGACGCGGCCGGAGGCGGTTGCGGCGCGGGCTGTGGCGCCGCGATGCTCTGAGGCGGCGTCGAACCCCCATACAGGTGAACTCCCAACATCAACCATGCGAGCACCCACGAATACCTAATGGCCATGGTCCTGTTGGAACGCAAAACCTGGGCCGCGCTATTCGAATGATCCAGGCAACTCGTGCAGGGTCTTCATAGGGCGACGACACACATCGGACAGGTTCGCCTGACCGCCCTCCGACTCCCTCTCCCTCTGGGAGAGGGAGGGGTGAGAGCCACACCCATGGCCCCCAGCCACCATCGACCCCCTCTCCCTCTGGGAGAGGGTTGGGGTGAGGGCCACACCCATGGCCCCCAGCCACCATCGACCCCCTCTCCCTCTGGGAGAGGGTTGGGGTGAGGGTGCCCGGTGCAAGCAGCCCGCCGGGTACGGCGAGAGATGGGAGGGGCAGGGTTGTTGCGGCGCCCTCACCCGGCCTTCGGCCACCCTCTCCCAGAGGGAGAGGGGTTGGGTTTGGGACTAGTGTGGTGTCTCACAAATACGGTTATGAAGCTGCGAGGGCATTTTGGTTGTCGGCAAGGCGCGATGACTTGTAGGGGCGACCGGCGGTCGCCCCCCAGTGGGGGGCACCACGCGAGGAAGAGCAACGCAGCCGACGGCCAAAAGGACCCGCATCTTCATAACCGTATTTGTGAGACACCACACTAGGAACCCAGGCCCAGGAGGTTGAACTTGACGGAGAGAAGCGTTCGATCCGGGTTGGTCTGCGTGTCCACGAACGCGGCGAAGGTCCAGCAACGGCACCGCGAGAGGTACTTGATGCCCACCTGGTTGCGCGTTAACCGGCCCGAAGCGCCGTCATAGCTGCCGTCGTAAAGCAACAGGAGACGATCGGTCAGACGCAAGAGGCCGCTGGCCTGGACGGCGTCGAGGGTTTCCCGTTGAACACACCGCGGGTCACCGGGACAGTCCGGAAGGAGATAGAGATTGGCGTGGTCCGCAAGCGGCGAAAGCGGATTCGCTCGGATATGGCGGTAACGCAACGAAAAGCCGCCGGGACGGCGGAAATCCCTGTCGGGCACGCTCGTCTCCGGCGGCTCGGCCTCGAACAACACGAGTCCCAGTGCGGCCTCACGGAGGTTCCAGGGTCCGGGGTCGATACCCAGGTCGACGGCGACGTCGAGATTGTCCGCCGGGTTGAGGCCCAGGCCGATGTCCACGTTGGACAGGCCGTCCCCTCCCCCGCGCGCCCGGTCGACGTCGAAGCTCCCGGCAATCCGGACGCGGGCGAATCGGGCCACCACACCCGCTTCACCACCGCCGCCGCGAGGAACCTGCAGGGCGGCCGGGCCGCCCCTCCTCCAGAAGCGGTTGGTCAATGAGAGCGTGAGCAGGTTGCGGCGCTGGATCCGGTCGACCTCGTCCCAGATCGGGATGTCGCGCTGGTCCGTGGCGGGAATGAACAGATACTCGACCGCGGGCTCCACCACGTGCCGGATCCGGCTCCACCCACCCGGATTCCAGTCATACGTACGACTCAACGATGTGGCCAGGGTCGATCGAATCTCCACCAACTCCCGCGAACGGTTGCGGGCGAATGTACCGGAAAAATCATTGCGCTCGGCATTGAACTTGCCGTCGACGGAATCCAGGCGATACAGGGTCTCACGCAGAGCGACGCTGGTGGCGAGTCTGAAGTAACGTCCGACCGTTACCGGCCACGTGAACTCGGGCCGGATGTCCACCCTCAAGCCGTCCGCCCATTCCTCGCGGACGTAGTGGGTCACTGCTACGTCCCATCCCAGGTCGAGATGGCGGCCGAGACCGCGGGTGCCGCTGAAGGCAATGTGGGGCACCCGATGGAGCGCCTGCCGCTGTGGCTGGATCAGGTCCTGGAGGTAGTCCAGCTCCCCCTCCAGGGTCATCCTCGACTCGTGCCGGTAGAAACCAAGTCGCGACTCGCTGTAGCGGCTCGTGCGTGCGAGCTTCCTCTGTGTGACATTCAGGTCGGAGAAGTCCATCAGCTCCCGGGGCACCAGGCTGTCGCTGTAGAGTGCCAGGTCGCTGAATGTCGCCCAACCGGACGGTTCACGATGCCGATGAGTCAGCAAGACGTTCCAGCGGTCTGCCGGAATCGTGGGATCCGCGATCTCCGAATCCTTCACGGACCTGACCGCGCGCATCCGCTCGTCGAAGTAGGAGACATCCAACCGCCCGTCCGTGGTTGCGCTGAGGACGGTGCGGTATTGTCCGGTGAAACCGACACGGGTCTTGGACTCGACGGCAAGGTTGACCGTCAGGTCGTTGCTCCTGTCGAGGGCCCAGAAAAGGGGCTGCCGGTAGAGGAGCCCGGCCTGGCCGGACCAGCCCAACGAGGGAAAGAGCAGGCCCGTGGCGCGTTCCGCAACGTAAGGAAAGGTCGCCCGGGGCAGATACAGCACCGGAACGTCGTAGACGTAGAAAGTGACGTCGTCCGCCGCCGCTTTCCCGTCCTCGCCCAACCGAATCTCCCTGGCGCCGATGCGCCAGGGAGGGGTGCCGCCCTCACAGAGGCACGTGGTGAAAAGACCGTCTTCGACCCTGTAGGTCTGGCCTACGAACTTCTCCACGCGACTTCCGCTCAGGCTGACGTTGCCTTCCTCGATGAATACATCGGCGTCGAGAATCGTACCGGTCTCGTCCGCCAGGTCCATTTCGAGCCCGGACGCTTGGAGCCGGTACCGCGGATCACGGAGATAGACCGAACCCTCGGCGCGCAACCTCCGCTTCGGTTGGTCGATCTCCACGGAGTCCGCTCCGAAAACTGACTCCCGTCGCCGGATCTCCACGTTGCCCTTGGCCTCGACAGCGTCGCCGCCCCGCCGCACTTCGATGGAGTCCTCCGCCGACACCTCGATCCGCTCCGTGTCGTCCTCGGGCTGGGCCTGGGCCACGCCGGCGGATGACAGGCCGCAGCAGGATACCAGGAGCCAGATCACTATGTGCCAACGCCAGCGAAACATGATCAATACTGTCGCCATTCCATGGTGAATCTTTGGGGGAACTCTCGTCAAGGGTCCTTCGACTTCGCTACGCTACGCTCAGGATGAGCGGTTGTGAAAGCCTTTGTCTCCGTTCGTCCTGAGCGTAGCGTAGCGAAGTCGAAGGACGCCATTCCCCGTTAGCTCCAGGCTATGGACCTGAGGTACCGGGCTGTTTCGACAGTTCAAGGGCCTTGGCGCGGACCGCCCCCACGAGGTAGAGGGAGCCCGCCACCAGAATCGGATCGTCGCATCGTTGTCGGTCTGCCGCCAGGCAGGAGATGGCCGCGACAGGATCATCCACCACCGTCACCGGCAGCCCCCGGGGCACCGCCAACGACAAGGAACTCGGGTCGGCACCCCGTTCGGTCGGCGTCCGGGTCAAAACCACTTCCCTGGACACGCCGCAGAGCGCAGGGAGCATGGATGACCAGTCCTTGTCGCGCATGCTGCCGAACAACAACCGGACCTTCCTGCCGCCAAGCAGCCCCGGAATCTCGTTGACGAGCGCCTCCACGGCGCCGCCATTGTGCGCTCCATCCAATATGATGGTAGGACAACCCGGCAGGATCTCCAACCGGCCCGGCCACGCCACCGACCGGAGGCCCAAGCGGATCGACGTTTCGCGAACAGGCAGAACGCCATGCAGGGTCTCGAGGGACGCCAGCGCGACTCCGGCGTTGTGTCGTTGATACTCGCCGCGCAGGGACAGGCTCAAACGGTCCAACGACCATTCCCGGCCGTGGTAGTCGAAACGTCGATCGTCGTGCGGCGTGACGGAGAAATCCTTGCCCCACCGGTAGACCGGAACGCCCCGCGAGCGTGCGATCTCGTGTATGACGCGTTTGGCCGCGGGAGGCAGGGCGCCGCAAACCAGGGGAACCCCGGTCTTGATGATGCCGCCCTTCTCCCGCGCGATGGAGGTGATCCGAGTTCCGAGAAAACGCTCGTGGTCCCTGGCGATGGTCGTAATCACGCAAACGTTCGGGCGGACCACATTGGTGGCGTCGAGCCTCCCTCCGAGCCCCACCTCGACCACGGCAACATCCACCCGTTCCCGGGCGAAGTGCAAGAAGGCCATGACGGTCGCGAACTCGAAGAACGTCAGGCACAAGGACGCTTGTCTCGTTCGATCGGCGACCTCCCTGACCAGGGCGACGACCGCGGCCCGCGTGATGCGCCGTTTGCCGACGCGGATTCTCTCGGTGAAATCGGCCAGGTGCGGCGAGGTGTAGAGTCCGGCCCGGTAGCGCCCGGCCGACAGCACCGAATGGATCATGGCGGCCGTGGACCCCTTGCCGTTGGTCCCCGCGACATGACAGACCCGGAACCGGTTCTGGGGATGGTCGAACAACGACAACGCCTGCGCCACGCGCTCCAGCCGCAGGTCGATCTCGGCGCCGCGAAGATTGTAGATGAAGTCGAGACTCTTTTGATAGGAAGTCACAAGACCGGGGCACGGGCGGGTTTGAAACCCGCCCCTACGTCATTCCGCCTTGGCTGCGGCGATGAATTCCTTCATTCGTTGATGGTCCTTGCGCCCCGGTGTCGCCTCGACGCCGGTGCAAACGTCCACGCCGAAGGGTTTCACCACCCGCACCGCCTCGCTGACATTTTCGACATCGAGACCACCCGCGAGGATCACTGGACGCGCCATCGGCTCCTGAAGCCACGTCCAGGTGAAGACAGACCCCGAGCCGCCGAACCCCCGGCTCCAGGAATCCAGGAGATAGTAGTCCACCGGATACTCTCCGATCCGGCCGATGGTCTCCTGGTCCCGGACGCGGAACGCCTTGATCACCTTGAGCGGCCAGCGGGCACAGAAACGGCGATCCTCGTCACCGTGGAACTGGACCGCGGTGAGGCCGGAGCTTTCCGGCGGCTTGCACGACCGCAACACGGACGCCACGTGTTGCCGCGACTCGTTGACGAACAAGCCGGCTGTGCAGATGCCGGGAGGCAACTCCCGGAGTATCTCGGCTGCCTTCTCGGGCTGAATGTACCTCGGGCTCGGCGGATAGAAGTTGAACCCCAAGGCATCGGCGCCATACTCCACTGCCCTCAACGCATCCTCGGCGTTGGTGACGCCGCAAATCTTAACCTTGACCATCGCGTTCGGCGGCGACGTCCGCCCCGAGAAGCTCGGCAAGCTTCGCACCCGGGTCCCTGGAACGCATGAGCGTCTCGCCGACCAGAAAGACCCGTCCCCCGGAGGCCTCGAGCCGCTCCACATGCTCGACGTCCTTGATGCCGCTCTCGCACACGGCCAACACATGCTCCGGGATTCGAGGCAGGAGGGCTTCGGCCACTCCGAGGTCCACCTGGAAGGTGTGCAGATTCCGATTGTTGATTCCGATCATGGATGCGCCGATTCGGAGGGCCGTCTCCAACTCGCGTTCGGAGTGTACCTCCACCAGCACGTCCAGGGACAGGGACCGAGCCTCGGCGTGAAGCGTCTTCAACTCGTCCTCATCCAGGATCGCGGCGATCAGCAGCACGGCGTCCGCGCCGGAACTGCGCGCCTCCACCAGATGGTAGGGAACCAGGACGAAATCCTTCCTGAGAAGCGGCAATGAGACCGCCGCCGCGATGTCGGTCAGATAGCGGAGGGAACCGTTGAAGAAGCGTTCCTCGGTAACCACCGAAAGGGCCGTGGCGCCGTTGGCTTCGTAACGCGACGCGATGTCGACAGGGTCGAAGTCCGGACGGATCACGCCCTGGGAGGGCGATGCCTGCTTCACCTCGGCGATGACGTGGCGTCCGGGCCGCGACAGCGACTCCAGAAAACCCCGAGGCTCCCGATGATAGAGCGGGCTGTCCTTCAGTGACTCTTCCGGGCGCTCCTTCCGGCGGGAACCGATTTCGGCGCGCACGTGCGCCACGATCCGTTCCAGAATGTCGTTTCTCAGCGTGCCGTCATTTCCCATCTGCGTGCCTTGTCGAAAGTTTCCAGCCAGGAGACTGTATCGGCCTACAGCGCGGTGCGGGCACGGGCGGGTTTGAAACCCGCCCCTACACCCTCGTGTTCGTACGGCTCAGGCTCCCGGTATCCTGCGGTTACGCCTCGTTGGTGAGCCGGATGAGGTGTTGGAGCTTGTCCAGCGCGGCCCCCGAGTCGATTCGTTCCCGAGCCAGACGGATGCCGTCGGCCATGGTGGGTACCCCTCCACTGACGCAGAGGGCGGCGCCGCTGTTGAGCAGCACGACGTCCCGGGCAGGGCCCGGTTCTCCCTTGAGGACAGCAGTCACGATGGCTGCGCATTCCTCCGGGCCCGCAGCCGTCAACCGTTCCGCGGGGCACTTCTCGAAACCGAACTCCTCCGGGTGGAGAGTGTAGCAGGTGACGGCTCCGTCCTTCCACTCGGCCACCGCGGTAGGACCGCCGAGAGAGATTTCGTCCAGGCCTTCCTCGCCGTGGACCACCATGGCCCTCGCACTCCCGAGGTTACCCAGAACCTGTGCAACGGTTTCGATCAGCGTGCCGTCGTAGATGCCGATGAGTTGATGGCTGGCTCTGGCCGGGTTGGTCAAAGGGCCCAAGAGATTGAAAATGGTGCGTATGCCGACCTCTCGGCGCGGAGCCGCGGCGTACTTCATGGCTCCGTGCAACAGCGGCGCAAACAGGAAGCCCAGCCCCACCTCGCGCAGACATCGTTCCACCATCTCCTTGGGCACGTCGATCTTCACACCGAGGGCGGCCAGGACATCCGCGCTGCCCGAGCCGCTGGAAACGGCCCGATTGCCGTGTTTGGCCACGGTAACACCCGCGGCTGCCACCACGAAGGCGACCGTGGTGGAAATGTTGAAGGTATTTTTCCCGTCGCCTCCGGTGCCGCAGGTATCCAGAACACAGCCTTCACCGGCGTCGACGTGCAGCGCCTTCTCCCTCATGACCCGGGCCGCGCCGGTCACTTCCTCCACGGTTTCACCCTGGATTCGTAACGCGGTCAGGAACGCTCCCACCTGGATCGGAGTGGCCTCGCCCGTCATTACCTGATTCATGACGTCAACCATCTGCTGTTCCGTGAGGTTGGTGCCGGTCACCAGTTGGGCTATGGCTTGCTGGATGTTCATCGGTTCCTCGTTGTCATCGCGTTCTTGTATTTCGCGGCCTTGAGCCGTTGAACATCGGCCATGGCATCCTGACGCGTCCCATAAGCTCCCACCCGTACCCTGTAGAACCTCTTTTGGTTGAGTGTTCCGGAGCTCACGTAGGCTCGGTAGCCCCGCTTCTTGAGCTCGGCCACCATCTTATCCGCGGTGGCGCGGCTCCGAATAGCGGCCACCTGCACCGTCCATGGGCTCTTCACGTTGTCGGCTGCTCCGCGCGTTGCTTCGGCGCTCGGCGGGGCAGCCTCGGGTTTCGTCAACGTGTCGTAGAACGTCAAGTCCTGGTCAACCTTGGGCGCACCGGACTTCACCGCACCCTGGACCGCCGGTCCTTCCCGGAGCAGGAGCTTCCGCTCCTCGATGCTCTGGCCGATCAGGATACCGAGAAAGAAGATGAAGGCCGACGCGGTGACGAAGAGGGATGCGACGGTGAACAACTGGCGGCGGCTGAAATAGACGTTGCCGCCATCCGTCGCCTTTCGATGGTTGGCCATAGGCCGGACAGGCCGCTACTACGCGGTGGCCGAGGTCGATTCGCTTGCCGTATCGTCGGGTGCAACTGCCGCGGCGTCCGTTCCACCGCCTGCCGGAATCAGCTCGATAACGGAAAGCGGCGCCGCATCACCCCGACGGCGCCCGACCTTGACGATCCGGGTGTAGCCGCCGTTACGCTCCTGGAAACGCGGCCCAAGCTCGTTGAACAGCCGCGCTACCACGGCCTTGTCCTGAACGAACGCCAATGCACGTCTGCGAGCATGCAGGCTGCCGTCCTTTCCAAGCGTTATCAGCCAGTCTGCCCAACGCCGCAGTTCCTTGGCCTTCGCATCCGTGGTGGTGATACGATCATGGCGCAGGAGCGACGTGGCCATGTTCCGGAACATGGCCAGCCGGTGGCTGGGACTGCGGTTCAGCTTTCTGCCTTTTTTCAGGTGCCGCATGGACTACGCTGTCTCCTTCTGATCAGCCTGTTTTCGGCTCTCGAGTTCCTCGCGGCTGGGGAAACGATCCAGCTTCATGCCCAGCTCCAGCCCCAACTCGCCGAGCAACTCCTTGATCTCGTTCAGGGACTTGCGCCCGAAGTTCTTGGTCTTGAGCATCTCCGACTCGGTCTTCTGCACCAACTCGCCGATGTATTTCAGGTCGGCGTTCTGCAGGCAGTTCTGCGCCCTGACGGAGAATTCCAGGTCCTCGACCGCGCGGAACAGGTTGTCGTTGAGTAGCGCGGCGTCAGCGTCGGCCTCGCTCTCGGCCGGTTTCGGTCCCTCTCGAAAGTTGATGAAGATGGCGACCTGGTCCTGAAGAATCCCGGCAGCGTGCGCCAGCGCATCCTCGGGCCTCTCGCTTCCGTCGGTCCACACTTCCAGGACGAGGCGGTCGTAATCCGTCCGCTGGCCGACCCGGGCGTTGGTCACGTTGAAGTTGACCTTGCGGATGGGGGAGAAAACCGCATCCATGAAGATCGTGTCGACGGGCTGATCCTCTTCCCGGTTGCGTTCCGCCGACACGTATCCCTGCCCCATCCGCACCACCATCGTCGCGTTCAGCCGTCCTTCTTTCGAGAGCGACGCGATGTGATGCTGGGGGTTGAGGACCTCGACCTGCGGGCCCCTTATGATGTCCTTGGCCAACACATCCTTCGCGCCCTTCGATTCGATCCGGACGACCTCCCGCTCCGAGTCGTGCAGCTTGAGCCGTACTTCTTTCAGATTCAGAATGATATCGGTCACGTCCTCGGTGGCGCCCTGGATGGTGGAAAATTCGTGCAGCGCGTCGTCAATCTGGACGGAGGTGATAGCCGCGCCCCTGAGCGACGACAGCAGGATGCGGCGCAGACTGTTGCCGATGGTCTGGCCGAACCCTCTCTCGAAGGGTTCACCGACGAATTTACCGTAGGTCGCGGTCAGGCTCTTCTCGTCGACCTCTACAGTATCTGGTTTGATCAATTCGCTCCAATGCTCTTGCATAGGATCTCCAACACGGTTCGCTAGTAGGCCACTGGTTACTTGGAATAAAGCTCGACAATGAGCTTCTCGTTGATCGGTGTCGTGATGTCGCTACGGCTCGGAAGGACCTTGACGGTACCGGAACAGTTCTCCTGGTCGACCTCGATCCAGTCAGGCACACCGCGCCGTTGGGCGCCTTCCATCGCGGTGATGACCCTTTCCGTTTTACGGCTCTTCTCAGCCACCGACACGACGTCGCCCAGTCCGACGCGATACGAAGGGATGGTCACCCGCCGGCCATTGACCAAGAGGTGGCCATGCCGCACCAGGAGGCGGGCGTCGCCCCTCGAACACGCGAAACCGAGCCGGTAAACAACGTTGTCGAGCCGTCGCTCCAGTATCACCAGGAGATTCTCGCCGGTGATCCCGCGGGCCTTTTCCGCTGTCTCGAAACTGCCCCTGAACTGCTTCTCGAGCAGCCCGTACATGCGCTTGACCTTCTGCTTCTCCCGGAGCTGGAGGCTGTATTCAGAGAACTTGAGCCGTCTTTGGCCGTGTTGACCCGGAGGGTAGTTACGCCGTTCAATGGCGCACTTGTCCGTATAACACCGCTCTCCCTTGAGAAACAGCTTCAGATTCTCTCGCCGGCAGAGCCGACACACGGGACCATGGTACCTAGCCACTGACTATCTCCTCTCAGACACGCCTTCGCTTGGGAGGCCTGCAGCCATTATGGGGAATGGGGGTAACGTCCTTGATCAGGCTGATGTGCAACCCCGCCGATTGTAGGGACCTCAGGGCCGACTCCCTGGCCGAGCCCGGCCCGCGCACGAACACCTGTATCGAATGCATGCCGTGATCCATGGCCTTGCGCGCCACATTGTCCGCCGCCTGCTGCGCCGCGAAGGGCGTACCCTTGCGCGATCCCTTGAAGCCGATGGCGCCGGCGCTCGACCACGCCACGACGTTGCCCTGAGGGTCCGATATCGTGATGATGGTGTTGTTGAAGGTGGAATGGATATGCGCCACCCCTTCGGCGATGTTCTTTCGCCCGCGCCGTTTTCTCGGCGCTTTCGCATCACGCACTTTTTTCGCGGCCTGAGCCATAGATGCTCCTGTTCTGTTTTATGCCCGTTCTTCGACTGGGCCTCGCTACGCCTGTCCTGAGCGTAGCGAGTCCTGAGCCTGTCGAAGGGCGAGCGAAGTCGAAGGGTTAACCCTTGGACGGCGGCTTCTTCTTTCCGGCAATGGCCCTCCGGGGTCCCACCCGGGTACGTGCGTTGGTATGGGTGCGTTGTCCCCTCACGGGAAGTCCCCGCCGGTGTCTGAGGCCTCGGTACGAGCTGATGTCCATGTGGCGCTTGATGTCCATGGTGATGTCGCGCCGCAGGTCGCCCTCCACCTTCACTTCCTGATCGATGATCCGCCGTATCACCACGACCTGATCGTCGGACAGGTTATCGGACTTGAGCTCCAACGGAATTCCGGCTCCCCTCAGAATATTCCGGGATGTGGTGGAGCCGATGCCATAGATGTAGGTCAGAGCAATTTGCATGCTCTTGTTCTTGGGCAAGTCTACGCCAGCAATACGTGCCATGATTTATCCCCCTGTAGGGGCGGGTTTCAAACCCGCCCGTCCCCGCACCCGCAGGGAAACCCGCCTGGGCGCGAGAATCGCGCCTCTTAGCCTTGCCGTTGGGCGTGCTTCCGCGTGACGCAGATGACCCGTACAACTCTTTTCCTGCGAACGATCTTGCACTTGTTGCAGATCTTCTTGACCGATGCTCGTACTTTCACTTCCGACCTCGTTTGCTGTGCTTTGCCAAAGCCCGTGTCATGAACAGGCCCACGGGCGGGTTTGAAACCCGCCCCTACAACCGACTCAATACATACGGCCCGTCCGCGGTAATGGCGATGGAGTGCTCGAAATGGGCCGCGAGACTTCGGTCCCGGGTGATAGCCGTCCAGCCATCGTCCAGGATCTTGATTTCCTTGCTCCCGGCGTTGACCATGGGCTCCACGGCCAGGACCATCCCCGCCCGCAGCCGGCATCCCTTGCCCGCGTCGCCATAGTTGGGTACCGGCGGTTCCTCGTGAAGCTTCTTGCCGATACCGTGACCCACGAACTCTCGTACCACCGAATAACCCGACCCCTCCGCGATACCTTGTATGATGCTGCCCAGGTCACCCAAACGGTTACCCTCGCGCAAGCTCTCGATGCCCTCGTTCAGCGCGGTCTCCGTCACTTCCATGAGACGCTCGGCCTCCGGGCTCACCTCACCGAGACCCACCGTCACCGCCGAGTCGCCGTAGAAGCCCTCGTATACCACCCCGAAGTCCATCCCCAGGATATCCCCTTCCACGAGCACTCGTTCCGAAGGGATCCCATGTACGATCTCCTCGTTGATCGACGTACACAGGCTGTGTTTGAACGTCCGGCCGGCAACGACATAACCTTTGAAAGCCGGCTTCGCGCCCTTCTCATAGGTCAACCGCTCCGCCAACTCATCCAGCTCCAGGGTCGTCATTCCCGGTCGCACCGTCTCCTTCAGCGTTTCGAGCACCTCGGCGACGATGACGTTGACACGGCGCATCGTCTCTATCTCCGTTCGGGACTTGAGATAAATCATGTGAGGATCACCTCGACCCGCAAGTCCGATCCCGCACGTGCCGCCCAACGCCAACGGGGCGTCCCACGTTCCTCAACCCCTTCGGCCCCGGATGCGACCCCGTTTCATGAAACCCTCGTAGTTCCTCGAGATCATGTGGGTTTCCATCTGTGAAACGGTGTCCAAAGCCACGCCGACCACGATCAGCAATGCGGTTCCGCCGAAGAAGAACGGAACGTTGAACTGCGATATCAGGATCGTCGGCAAGAGCGCTACGAGGGACAGATAAATGGCGCCCCCGAGGGTGATCCGCGACAGCACCCTGTCGATGAACTCCGCGGTACGCTTGCCCGGGCGAATACCCGGCACGTAACCACCGTATTTCCTCATGTTCTCGGCTACGTCCACCGGATTGAACACCACCGCGGTATAAAAGTAGCAGAAGAACATGATCAAACCGACGTACAGCAAGTCATGCAACCAACGCCCCGGCGCCATGGACCCTGCCAACGCCTGTGCCCAGGGATTCTGGACGAACTGCGCGATGGTGGCCGGAAAAATCAGCACCGACGATGCGAAGATCACCGGGATCACGCCGGACGTGTTGATCTTGAGAGGCAGATGAGACGTTTGTCCGCCGTACATCTTCCGTCCCACCACACGTTTCGCATACTGAACCGGTATTCGCCGTTGTCCCCGCTCCATGAAAATGATCACACCCACCACCAGCACCACGAACAAGACGAGAAAGACCACGAAGAAGATGCTGAGCTCGCCTTCGCGCACGAATTGAAACGTGGAGGTCACCGCCGACGGGAGGGCCGCTACGATGCCCGCGAATATGATCAACGATATGCCGTTGCCGATACCCCTTTCGGTGACCTGCTCGCCCAGCCACATGATGAAGGCCGTTCCCGAGGTCAGCGTCAGAACCGTCATAAGGCGAAAGTTCCAGCCCGGCTCCAACACGATGGCCTCGCCGTTGGGGCCCCGCGTCCCTTCGAGACCGAAGCTGATCATCATGCCCTGGATGATCGAAAGCACGATGGTGCCGTAGCGCGTGTACTGCGTGATCTTCTTGCGGCCGACGTCGCCTTCCTTCGACAAGCGCTCCAGGTAGGGGAACACCACCGTCAGGAGCTGCAGAATGATCGACGCGCTGATATAGGGCATAATGCCCAGCGAGAAGACCGAGAACTGCTCCAGCGCGCCTCCCGAAAACAGGTTGAAGAGGCCGAAGATCGTATTCTCGACCTGGGCAAAGAAAGCCGCCAGTCCGTCGCGGTCGATACCCGGAGTCGGGATGGCCACGCCGACGCGATACACCGCCAACATCGCCAAGGTGAACAGGATGCGTCGCCTCAGCTCGGGAATGCGGCCAGCGCTTTGAAAACCCTTAAGCATGGGAAAGGACTTCTACCCGGCCTCCTGCCGCCTCGATCTTTTCCCTCGCGCTGCGAGAGAACCCGTGCGCCTTTACCGTGAGCGGCCTGTCCAACTCCCCGCGGCCCAGTATCTTCACCAATCCGCGACCGGCCAACCCCTTTTTCCGCAACGATTCCGGCGACACTTCCTGACCCGCCTCGAACAGGCCGAGACCGTCCAGGTTCACGGGAATGTACGTCGTCCGAAAAGGGTTGTGGAAGCCCCGTTTGGGCACGCGCCGCGTGAGCGGCATCTGGCCGCCCTCGAAACCCGGCCTTACGCCACCTCCGGAGCGGGACCCTTGGCCTTTGTGTCCCCGGCCGGCGGTCTTGCCGGTCCCGGAACCCATGCCCCTGCCCACGCGCTTCTTTGAATGCTTGTCCCCTTTTGCAGGGTGTAATTTACCCAGATCCATGAACGGTTTCCCCTTAGTGTTCTGTTTCCCAGTACGTTGAACAGAACACTTTATCGAATCTCCGCCAGCGTCTTGCCCCTCAAGTTCGCCACTTCCTCCGGGGACTTGAGATTCTTGAGGGCCTCGAACGTCGCCTTTACAAGGTTGTGCGGATTGTTGGAACCGATACACTTGCTCAGGACGTTGGGAATTCCGGCCGCTTCCACAACGGCTCTCACGCCGGCGCCGGCGATGACACCGGTGCCGGGGGCGGCGGGCTTGAGCAGGACATGCCCCGCGCCGAAGCGGCCCGTAACCTCGAACGGAATGCTGTCGTCCACCAGCGGCACCCGAAGGAGCGTCTTCTTTGCGTGCTCGACCCCCTTGCGAATGGCCTCGGGCACCTCGTTGGCCTTGCCCAACCCGTATCCGACCACGGCCGCTTCGTTGCCTACCACCACCAACGCATTGAAACTGAAGCGCCGTCCACCCTTGACCACCTTGGCCACGCGGCTGATGTGGATGACCTTCTCCTTGAGCTCTATCCCTTGCGGATCGACTCGTTCCAAAACAACCCCCGAATCAAAAGACGAGGCCAGCCTCTCGCGCAGCCTCCGCCAGTGCCTTTACCCGTCCATGAAAGAGAAACCCGTTTCGGTCGAACACCACCCGGGCGATCTGTTTCGCCTCGCACAGCTTCGCGATCTCCTGGCCGACCTGCTTGGCCGCCTCGACCCCTTTGCTCTCTTCGGAGCCGGCGGCTTCCTTCGACAGCGTCGACGCACTCAACAGCGTTACCCCGCTCTCGTCGGAAATGATCTGTGCATAGATGTGCTTCGAGCTTCGATACACACAAAGCCGGGGACAGGCGTCGCTCCCCGTGGTCCGCTTCCGCACACTTCGTTGCCGCCGTTTGCGGTTCAGAACTTTCTTGCTCGTCAACATCGGTTCACCGGATCCCGTTCTATCAACTTGAGCCACCCATGGCCTTGCCGGCCTTCCTCAGGACGACCTCGCCCTGATATCGGATCCCCTTGCCCTTGTAGGGCTCGGGAGGACGGAAGCTTCGCAACTCCGCCGCCGCCTGGCCCAGCACCTGCTTGTCATGGCATTCAAGGGTGATCACCGTCTGCCGTTCCACCGCGGCCGATACACCCGACGGCAGCGGAAACACGATGGGATGGGAGAAACCCAGCGTCATGTGCAGCGACTGGTCTTTCAGTTCCGCCCGGTAGCCGACGCCGTTGATCTCCAGCACCTTCTTGAACCCCAGGCTGACACCTTCGACCATATTCGCGAGCAACTTTCGGGTAAGGCCATGCAACGCCCTCACCGACTTGGTGTCCGCGTTCCGGCGGACATGAAGCATGCCACCATCCACGTCCACATCGATGTCCCGCGGGATGTTGTGCGACAACGTCCCCTTGGGGCCCTGAACCCGTATTTCCACGCCCTCCAAGGCAACCTTGACGGTTTCAGGCACGACGATCGGAAGTTTTCCTACACGCGACACGAAACCACCTCTAGCTGACTGAACACAGCAACTCGCCGCCGACCTTGGCCTTGACCGCCTCCCGATCCGCGACAATACCCTTGGGGGTGGACAGGATGTGGGTTCCCAGCCCCTTGCGGACCGGATGAATATCCCGGTAGCCGAGATAGACCCGCCGTCCGGGCCGGCTGACCCGCTTCAATTGACCCAGCACCGGCTGCCGATTCCTGTCGTACTTGAGATGGATTCGGAGCGTATCCTGCACCTGGCCTTCGACCTGGAAGCGCCGGATCTGCCGAACGTACCCCTCCTCCACCAACACCTTCATGATGTCTTCCTTGAGTCGGGACCACGGGACATCCACGGTTTCGTGATTCGCCATCCCGCCGTTCCGCATCCGGGTCAGCAGGTCTGCAATGGGATCGGTCATACTCATACGAGACTGCGCCTCCTACCAACTTGCCTTGATGACCCCGGGAATCTCTCCCCGGCGGGCGTAAAGCCGAAGGCAAATCCGACACATCCGGAACCGTCGATAAAATGCCCTGGCCCTGCCGCAAAGCGGACAACGGTTGTACTTCCGTACCTTGAACTTCGGCGTTCTTTCCGCCTTGATGCGCAGACACTTCTTAGCCACTGGTCGTACCCCCGTCTCTGACGAACGGCATTCCGAGATGCTTGAGTAGGGCTCTGCCTTCTTCATCGGTCCGGGCGGTAGTCACGACGGACACCGTCAGCCCGTGAAGCCGTTCCACCGAATCCGCTCCCACTTCAGGAAAAATAATCTGCTCCCGGATCCCCAGCGAGTAGTTGCCACAGCCGTCGAAGGACCGATCCGAGACACCCTTGAAGTCCCTCACCTGAGGGAGGGCAACCTGTATCAAACGATCCAGGAACTCGTACATCCGCGCGCGGCGCAGAGTCACCATGCACCCGATGGGATTGCCGCGACGGAGCTTGAAGTTCGAGATGTCCTTCCGGGCCCGTGTCACTACCGGACGTTGGCCGCTGATAGCAGCCAACTCCGCCACCGCGGCATCCAGAAGCTTGGCGTTTTGCACGGCTTCTCCGATGCAAACGTTGATGGACACGTGTTTCAACCGCGGGACCTGGAGCCTGTTACGATAGGCGAAGTCCGCCATCATGGCGGGCACCGTCGCCTCTTGGTATTTCTGTTCGAGCCTGACCATCGTTTAATTCCACTCCCCGAGCCCGATGCGCGTCCTTCGACTTCGCTTCGCTACGCCTGTCCTGAGCCTGTCGAAGGGCTCAGGACGAACGGTTTGAACCTTTTCCGTTCGTCCTGAGCCCTTCGACAGGCTCAGGACAGGCGTAGCGAAGCGAAGTCGAAGGACGCCATCCCAGGACACTACCCCAAGCCCTGCCCGCAACGCCGGCAGACGCGTGCCTTTTGTCCATCCGCGAGAATCTTGTATCCGACCCGGACCGGGGCATTGCACGGATCGCACATGATCATGACGTTGGAGACATGGATCGAAGCTTCCTTCTCCACGATGCCTCCAGGCTGCTGCGCGCTACGGGGCTTGGCGTGGCGCTTGACGAGGTTCACCCGCTCGATGAACACGCGGCTCTTCTTCGGCAGCACCTTGATGATCTTGCCGGTCTTCCCGCGCTCCTTCCCGGCGACCACCATCACATTGTCATCTTTGCGGACGAACAGGCTCATGGCTACAGCACCTCCGGTGCCAGAGAAACGATCTTCATGAACCGTTTCGCCCTCAGTTCACGCGCCACCGGGCCGAAGATTCGCGTGCCCACGGGCTCCTTCTGGTTGTCGATCAGGACAGCCGAGTTGTTGTCGAAGCGGATATAGGAACCATCCACCCGGCTCAGCTCCTTGGCGGTGCGCACCACCACGGCTCTCACCACGTTGCCCTTGGGCACCTTGGAGTTGGGCATCGCCTCCTTGACGGACACGACGATAACGTCGCCGACGGAGGCGTACTTCCGCCTCGTCCCTCCAAGCACCTTGATGCACCGGACTCTCCGGGCACCCGAATTATCCGCCACGTCCAGCACCGTCCCCACTTGTATCATCGCACTAAACCCCTGTGGTTTCCGCCCCTGCCGGAGCCTGCGAAGCGGCCTCGCCGGCGTCGGGACGGTTCAGAACCCGGCTCACGCGCCACCGTTTCTCGCGGCTCAGCGGCCGGCACTCGACGATGACGACCCGGTCTCCCACCTGGCACCGGTTGGTTTCGTCGTGGGCCTTCACCTTGGTCCGTCGTCTGAGATATTTCTTGTACCGTGCATGAAGCACAATCCGTTCCAGTTCGACGACGACGGTCTTCGCCATTCGATTGGTCTTGACCACACCCTCACGTTGTTTCGTGACACCACGTTCACTCATGGTTGCCTTCCCGATTTTCGGGGGACGGGCGTTCTCCAAGGATCGTCTCCACCCGGGCCAGATCGTGTCGCGACTGCTGCAACTTCATGGGGTTCTCCAGTTGTCCCGTGGCACGGCGGAGTTTCAGATGAAAGATCTGCTCCTTGAACTCCGTGCGCTTCTGCCGCAGCTCATCCGAACTCAAGTCTCGTAATTCCTTTGCGCGCATCAAAACCCCACCTATCGTTCTACGAACACGGTGGCCAGACCCAGCTTGCGCGAGGCAAGCCGAAATGCTTCCTGGGCGGCATCTCGCTGAACCCCTTCCATCTCGAACAACAGCCTGCCCGGCTTGACCACTGCCACCCAGGCATGCAGAGGGCCCTTGCCCTTTCCCATCCGGACCTCCGCCGGCTTCTTGGTGATGGGCTTGTCGGGGAAAACCCGGATCCAGACCTTCCCACCGCGCTTCAGGTAACGCGTCAGTGCGACTCGGGCGGCTTCGATCTGCCGCGCCGTTAAATAACCCCGGTCCACGGACTTCAACCCGTAGTCGCCAAAGGAAAGGGTGGAACCTCGCTGGGCAAACCCGCCCCTGCGACCCTTCTGTATCTTGCGGTACTTGACTTTTCTTGGCTCGAGCATGATTCGATCCCGCTACGGCTACAATCCCAAAGTTGCCTTCTGCTGCTCTTCCTGCTTGGTCAGGATCTCACCCCGGAAAATCCACGCCTTGACGCCGATGACGCCATAGGTGGTCTTGGCCTCTGCCAGACCGTAATTCACGTCGGCCCGCAACGTATGCAGCGGAACCCGGCCTTCCCTGTACCATTCCGTGCGCGCGATCTCCTGACCCCCCAGCCGGCCGCCGCATTGGATACGAATCCCCTGGGCGCCCATGCGCAACGCACGGGAAACGCTCTCCTTCATGGCCCGGCGGAAAGCCACACGGCGCTCGAGCTGCAGGGCGACATTCTCCGCCACCAACTGCGCGTCCAAATCGGGCCTTCTCACCTCATGGATGTTGATGAAGACTTCCCGCGGAGACAGCTTCCCCAACTCTTCCTTGAGCTTTTCGATCTCGGCGCCCTTCTTGCCGATGACGATCCCCGGACGGGCCGTGTGGATGTTGATCTTCGCCTTGTTGGTGGCCCGTTCGATCTCGATCTTCGATATGCCCGCGTGATGAAGCCGCCCCTTGAGAAAGCGTTTGATCTTGAGGTCCTCATGCAGCAACTCGGCGTAGTCGTGTCCCGCATACCACCTCGAGTCCCACGACTCGATAATGCGCATGCGGAAAATCTTGGGGTGCGTTTTCTGTCCCATCTTAGTGTCCTGTCCGGTTCATTCGCACAATAATCTGCGGGTCTTTTTCCCCCCGCGCATCCTGAGCGTAGCGAAGCGAAGTCGAAGGGCGGCTGCGTTGCTCTTCCTCGCGTGGTGCCCGCCACTGCTCGTCCTGAGCCCTTCGACAAGGCTCAGGACAGGCTTCGCGCAGCGAAGTCGAAGGACGCCTTGCCGACAACCAAAATGCCCTCGCAGCTTCATAACCGTATTTGTGAGACACCACACTAGGCCCTTTCGTCAACCACAACGGTCAGATGACTGAGACGTTTGCGGATCCGGTTGGAACGGCCCATTCCGCGCGGCATGAACCGTTTCCACATCCCCGCCTGACCGACCTCGGCCCCCTTGACGTACAAGAGGTCCACGTCCACGCTCTGGGTGTTCTCGGCGTTGGCAACCGCCGACCGAAGGGTCTTGGCCACGATGCCGGCGCAGCCCTTCGGCACGAACTTGAGAATCGTCAGTGCGTCCTCCACCGACCGGCCTCTGACCTGATCCACCACCAGCCTCATCTTGCGAGGCGAGACCCGGGCGAACTTCGTAACCGCGCGCGCCTCCATAGACTATCTCCTCACGCCCCTGGCGTCGCCCCTGCGGTCTCCCGCGTGACCGTGAAACGTGCGCGTGGGCGAGAACTCTCCCAGCTTGTGGCCCACCAAGTTCTCGGTCACGAACACCGGAAGGAACTTGCGTCCGTTGTGAACCGCGATGGTGTGACCGATCATGTCCGGGGTGATGGTCGAACGCCGGGACCACGTCTTGATCACCCGCCTAAGCTGGGACCGATTCATCTCATCGATCTTGCGCATCAGGTGATCGTCCACGAAAGGACCCTTCTTGATCGAACGAGCCATGGCTACTGTCCCTTTCTGCGCTTCACGATGTACTTGTCGGAAGGTTTGACGCCGCGGGTCCGATACCCTTTGGTGGGCTTGCCCCACGGCGTCTGCGGGTGATTGCCCTTGGACCGGCCCTCGCCGCCGCCATGCGGATGATCGACCGGGTTCATGGCCATGCCCCGGGTTACCGGCCGCCAGCCCAGCCATCGGGTCCGGCCCGCCTTCCCGATGGTGACGTTTTCGTAATCGCTGTTGCCCACCACTCCAACGGTCGCGCGGCACTCGGAACGGACGTTGCGCAACTCCCCGGACGGCAGCTTGAGCAGCGTGTAAAAGCCCTCCTTCGCCATCACCTGCGCGGATGCTCCCGCGCTGCGGACGATCTGCCCGCCCTTGCCCGCCTTCATCTCCACGTTATGGACCAGCGTACCGGTGGGGATGAACCTCAGCGGCAGCGAGTTGCCGGGCTGGATATCGATGTCCTGGTCGCCGGAGATGATCCGACTTCCAACCTTGAGCTTGTCCGGTGCCAGGATATAACGCCGTTCGCCGTCGAGGTAGCAGATGAGCGCCACCCGCGCCGACCGATTCGGATCGTATTCGATGGCCTCGACCCGGCCGGCGACCCCCTTCTTGTCCCGCTTGAAGTCGATGAAGCGGTACCGGCGCTTGTGGCCGCCGCCACGGTGGTCCTTGGTGATCCTGCCGTTGTTGTTCCGCCCGCCAGATCTCTTGAGCGGACGCAGCAACGGTTTGTGCGGCGAGTCCTTGGTGACCTCCTCAAACCCAAAACCTGTGGAAAAGCGGCGCCCGGGAGACGTAGGGCGGCGGTTCTTAATCGACATGGATCACGACCTCATCATCCTAACCGACACCGAAGAAATCGATACGATCGCCTTCTTTCAGCGTGACGAACGCCTTCTTCCACAGCGGCAACCGTCCGGTATTCTTGCCCACGCGGCGCATCTTGCCCAGGTAGCGCGCGGTCCTCACGTTCAGTACCGTCACCTTGAACAGCGCCTCCACCTGTTTCCGGATCTCGATCTTGTTGGCATCCGGACGAACCTTGAAAAGCACCTGATTCGACGACTCGGCCAGCATCGAGCCCTTCTCGGAGATCAGCGGACCGAGAACCGTATCTCGAACGCCTTTCATTGCGAAAACCTCTCCTCAATCTTCTGCAGCGCGTCCCGAGTCAGCACCAGATATTCAAAACGGAGCATGTCATAGACATTCAGCCCGACCACCCGCAGCACCTTCACGTTCGGCAGATTGCGTGCGGACAACTCGATCTTGTCGTCGCCTTCCGCGATCACGAATAGCGATCTTCCGATACCCAGCGAAGCCATGGCGTCGGCCATGACGCGGGTCTTTATCTCGGAGACATCCTCGGGTTCCACCACCACCAGCTTACCTTCCTGACGCTTCAGGCTGAGTGCGGACAGTACCGCCTGCCGGCGGGCCGTCTTGGGTATCCGGTAAGAAAAGTCCTTGGGTAGGGGCCCGAAAGTGGTTCCACCCCCGACCCATATGGGCGACCGCACGCTGCCGGCACGAGCCCTGCCCGAGCCCTTCTGGCGCCACGGCTTCTTGCCGCCGCCGCGAACCTTACCCCGCGTCTTGGTGGATGCGGTGCCGGCACGCCGATTATTCAACTGCATGACCACCACCTGATGCAACAAGTGCGGGCGGACGGCCACGCCGAATATGCTTTCCGGAAGTACCGGCTCGATCCTGCGAAGTTCCATGCGCTACCCCTTGACGGCTCGCCGCACGAGAACCATCCCGCCGTTCGAGCCCGGAACGGCGCCCTTCACCAGAAGAAGATTCTCTTCGGGACGAACGTCAACCACCTGGAGGTTCTGGATCGACACTCTCTCGTTGCCCAAGTGCCCGGCCATTTTCTTGCCCTTGAATACCCTGCCCGGATAGGAACGGTTGCCGATGGATCCGCCGTGCCGGAAATATTCGTGGGTGCCGTGCGTCCGGGAGAACCCGCTGAAGTCCCAACGTTTCATGACGCCGGCGAAGCCCTTGCCCTTCGAGGTTCCGGTAACATCCACCAGATCTCCCGGCTTGACCAGATCGGTCACCTTGAGTTCCTGGCCTACCTCGTATCCGGAAACGTCCGCCACCCGGAACTCGCGAAGCACCCGGAAAGAACCCTTCTCCGCCTTGGCCATGTGGCCCCGCAGAGGACGGTTCACGCGCTGGTTCTTCTGCGTCCCGAAACCCAGTTGCAGTGCATTGTAGCCATCCTTCGCTACGTCCTTCTTCTGCACCACCACGCACGGCCCCGTCTCCACCACCGTCACGGGGACCACGTTCCCCGTGTCGTCGAAGAGTTGGCTCATGCCGATTTTTTTTCCGATGAGTCCCGTCATCTTCTCCAGCCTATTGAAGCTTGATCTCTACGTCCACGCCGGCCGCCAGATCGAGCTTTCCCAATGCGTCAATGGTCTGCTGGGTCGGCTCAAGGATGTCCAGCAGCCTTTTGTGCGTGCGAATCTCGAACTGCTCCCGCGACTTCTTGTCGACATGCGGGGATCGATTGACCGTAAACCTCTCGATGCGGGTCGGCAGCGGGATGGGGCCGGCAACCCGCCCCCCGGTTCTCTTGACGGTCTCGACGATCTCGCCCACCGACTGGTCCAGGACCCGGTAATCGTAGGCCTTGAGCCGAATACGGATTTTCTCGTTCACACCCTCACCCCTGTCGAATTACGGTCACGCCTGTGCCTCTCGGCCCAGCATGTCTTCCTTCACCGCTTCCGGTACTTCCTCGTAGCGCGAGAACTGCATCGTGTAGGTCGCCCGGCCCTGGGTCCTCGATCTCAGATCCGTGGCGTAGCCGAACATCAGCGACAAGGGGACGCGGGACTCCACGACCTGGGCGTTCCCCCTGGAGGTCATCCCCAGGATTTTGCCCCGGCGCGACCTGATGTCGCCGATCACGTCACCCATGAACTCCTCCGGCACCACCACCTCGACCTCCATCACCGGCTCCAGCAATACGGGAGCGGCCTTCCCCAACGCCTCCTTGAAGGCCATCGAACCGGCAATGGTGAACGCCATCTCCGAGGAGTCCACCTCGTGGTAGGTGCCATCCAGCAGCGTGACCTTCACGTCCACCACCGGATATCCCGCCAGCCCGCCGTTGCTCATGGCCTGGACGATACCGTTCTTGACCGCCGGCACGTACTCCTGCGGTATCCTGCCCCCCTTGATGGCGCTGACGAATTCGAAGCCGGTGCCCGTCGGCTGGGGCTCCACGCGCAAGTAGACGTGGCCGAATTGCCCGCGACCGCCGGACTGCCTGACGAAGCGTCCTTCCTGCACCACCATCCGGCGTATGGTCTCCTTGTACGCCACCTGGGGCCTGCCCACGTTGGCACCCACCTTGAACTCCCGCAACAGCCGGTCGACGATGACCTCTAGATGGAGCTCGCCCATGCCCGAAATCAATGTCTGGCCGGTCTCCTGGTCGAGGTTCACCCTGAAGGACGGATCCTCCTTGGCCAGCTTCTGAAGGGATGTTCCGAGCCTCTCCTGATCGTCACGGGACTTGGGCTCGATGGCGATGGCGATGACCGGTTCGGGGAAATCGATGGACTCGAGCAGGATAGGGTTGTCCTGGTCACAGAGGGTGTCGCCGGTCTTGGCGCTGCGCAGGCCCACGGCCGCCGCGATGTCTCCGGCGTAGACCTCGTCGATCTCCTCCCGCTTGTTGGCGTGCATCTTGAGAATACGGCTGACACGCTCCCGCTGACCGGTGGAGGCGTTGTATACGTACGACCCGGCTTTCCGCGTTCCGGAATAGACCCGGAAAAAAGTGAGCGTTCCCACGAAGGGATCGGCCATGATCTTGAACGCCAACGCGGAGAACGGCGCCTCATCCGAGGTCGGGCGAACCACCTCATCACCACTGTCCGGAGCCGTGCCGCGAATCGGCGGCACGTCCAGCGGGGAAGGGAGATAGTCGATGACCGCGTCCAGCAACGGCTGAACGCCCTTGTTCCGGAAGGCGGCGCCGCAAAGCACCGGGACAAGTTGAAGCTTCAGCCCCGCGGCCCGAATGGCACCGACCAGCCGGTCGCTGGAGATTTCGTCACCCTGGAGGTACGCGAGCATGAGCGCGTCGTCGCAATCCGCCAGCGTCTCCACCATGATCTCACGATATTCGGCTGCCTGGGCCTGCAACTCGGGTGGTATCGGCTCCTCCCGGAAGTTTGCCCCGAGATTCTCGTTGTCCCACAGCAGGGCCTTCATCCGCACGAGATCCACGACGCCCCGGAACTGGTCTTCGGACCCCACCGGGAGCTGAATCACGAGAGGGCGTGCCCCCAGCCGATCCTCGATCATCTTCACCACGCGGAGGAAGTCGGCACCGACCCGGTCCATCTTGTTGATATAGGCGATGCGGGGCACACCGTACTTGTCCGCCTGTCGCCACACGGTTTCGGTCTGGGGCTCCACACCGCCCACGGAACAGAACACTGCAATGGCGCCGTCCAACACCCGCAAGGACCGCTCCACCTCGATGGTAAAGTCCACGTGGCCCGGGGTATCGATGATGTTGATCCGGTGGTCCTGCCAATGGCACGTCGTGGCCGCCGAGGTGATGGTTATTCCGCGCTCCTGCTCCTGGACCATCCAGTCCATGGTCGCGGTGCCGTGGTGCACCTCCCCCAGCTTGTAGTTGATGCCGGTATAGAACAACACGCGCTCCGTCGTGGTGGTCTTGCCGGCATCAATGTGGGCCATGATGCCGATGTTGCGGGTTCGGTCGAGTGGTATCTGTCTACTCATGTCGTGTCTGTATGACGGCAAAAAAAGGAGGCGGTTCTACCGCCTCCTTGACCTACGGTGTTTGACTTGGCGACTACCAGCGGTAATGGGCGAAGGCGCGGTTCGCCTCTGCCATCCGGTGCGTGTCTTCCTTCTTCTTGACGGCGTTGCCCCGCTGGTTGGCGGCATCCATCAATTCGCCGGCCAGTTTCTCGTCCATGGACTTTTCACTTCTGGACCTGGCCGCACTGATCAACCAGCGAAGACTCAACGAAAGCCGCCGGTCGGGACGCACTTCCGCCGGCACCTGATAGGTAGCCCCGCCGACCCGCCGGGAGCGGACCTCCACCGTGGGTTTGGCATTGTCCACGGCCCGCTTGAACACCCCCAACGGCTCGGTATTGGCCTTGGTCGCAATGATGTCCAGCGATCGGTACAGGATTCCCTCGGCGATGCTCTTCTTGCCACGATTCATCATGTTGTTGATGAACTTCGTGACCAGCTTGTCCCCGTATTTCGGATCCGGGAGCAGCTCCATCCGTTTGATTTCACCTTTGCGCGGCATGTTCCTACTTCGGCCTCTTGGCTCCGTATTTCGAGCGCCCTTGACGGCGCTCCTGAACACCGATGGAGTCCAGCGCTCCGCGAATGATGTGGTAGCGTACGCCCGGCAGGTCCTTGACCCTGCCGCCCCGGATCAGCACCACGGAGTGCTCCTGCAGATTGTGCCCCACCCCGGGAATGTACGACGTCACTTCCGTCCCGTTGGTCAAACGAACCCGGGCAACCTTACGCAAGGCCGAGTTGGGTTTTTTCGGCGTGGAGGTATACACCCGGGTACAAACACCTCGCTTCTGCGGACAGCCCTGCAGCGCCGGCGCGGTGTTCTTCCGCCGTTGTATTTCGCGTCCCTTACGGACTAACTGATTGATCGTAGGCATAATCCCCTGTCCTGCCAATAAACCGTCGAATTTATCGGAACTTTGGCATGCTGTCAACCATCACGCCACTTCCACCTCGGACACGTCGATCTCGCCCAATTGCTCCTCGCATTCAACGCCCAGGACGTTGTACTCGGCCAAGCCCGTACCCGCGGGGATCAGCTTGCCCATGATCACGTTTTCCTTCAGCCCACTGAGCGGGTCGAGCCTCCCGTTGATGGCCGCTTCGGTGAGAACCTTGGTGGTTTCCTGGAACGACGCAGCGGAGATGAAGCTTCCGGTGGACAGCGATGCCTTGGTGATTCCAAGCAGTAGCGGCTCCGCCACCGCCGGCTGGCCTTCCTCGGCCAGAACTCGCTGATTCTCCTCCTCGAATCGCCACTTCTCGACCTGATCGCCCATCAGGAAATCGCTGTCTCCACTCTCCTTGATGCGCACCCGCCTCAACATCTGCTTGACGATGACCTCGATGTGCTTGTCGTTGATGCGTACGCCCTGCAGCCGATAGATTTCCTGAATCTCGTCCACGAGGTACTTGGCCAACGCCTTCTCGCCGAGAATACCGAGTATGTCATGAGGATTCGATGAGCCCTGCATCAACGCCTCACCGGCGCGGACCCGGTCACCCTCGTGCACGCTGATGTGTTTGCCCTTGGAGATCAGATACTCCCGCGGCTCCCCGATATCAGGCGTCACCACCACCTTGCGCTTCCCTTTCGTGTCACGGCCGAACGAGACCACGCCGTCGATCTCACTGATGACGGCGAACTCCTTGGGTTTCCTCGCCTCGAACAACTCGGCCACGCGGGGCAGCCCGCCGGTGATGTCCTTGGTCTTGGTGGTCTCCCGAGGAATCTTCGCCAACACGTCCCCCGGGGATACCTCCTGGTGCTCGATCACGTTGATGTGGGCACCCACGGGCACCATGTACCGCGCCTCGTTATTGCTGGCGAGCCTGGCGGTCTTGCCGCTGTCGTCCTTGATGGAGATTCGCGGCCGCTTGTCGATGTCCTTGAAGTCGATGATCACCTTGGTGGACAGGCCGGTCCGCTCGTCCACCTTCTCCTCCATGGTGGTCCCCTCGAGGATGTCCCCGAACTTCACGGAGCCGCCGAGTTCGGTGATGATGGGGATCGTATAAGGGTCCCACTCCGCCAGCAGCTCTCCGGCCTTGACCGCGAACCCGTCCTGCTTCTTGAGCTTGGCGCCATAGACCAGCGGATAGCGCTCCCGCTCCCTTTCTCGAGACCTGTCCGAGCCTTCCGGGTAGTCCACAATGGCCAACTCGCCGTTGCGGTTCATGACCACCAGTTCACCATCCCGGCTGGTGACGCTGCTGACGTTGATGAGCTTCACGTAGCCATCCGTGCGCGGCACGAGCGTGGTCTGCTCGGCGCGCCTGCTGGCGGTGCCGCCGATGTGGAAGGTCCGCATGGTGAGCTGGGTGCCGGGCTCGCCGATGGACTGTGCCGCGATGACGCCGATGGCCTCTCCCGAGTTCACCATCTCGCCGCGGGCCAAGTCCCGGCCGTAGCACATGACGCACACGCCCTTCTTCGACTGGCAGGTGAGCACCGAGCGAATCCAGATGCGTTCGAGGCCCGCGTCCTCAATCCGCTGCACCAGCCCCTCGTCGATTTCCTGGTTCGCCTTGACGATAACCTCACCTCTGAACGGGTCCTTGATATCTTCCAGCGCCACCCTCCCCAGCACACGGTCTCCGAGGGGCTCGATGACCTCGCCCCCCTCCATCAGGGGCGCCATCTCGATGCCGTCCAGGGTTCCGCAATTCGCCTGGGAGATGATGGCGTCCTGGGCCACGTCCACGAGACGCCGTGTGAGGTAGCCGGAGTTGGCGGTCTTGAGCGCAGTGTCCGCAAGGCCCTTGCGGGCGCCGTGGGTCGAGATGAAGTACTGGAGGACTGTCAGGCCCTCCCGGAAGTTGGCGGTGATGGGCGTCTCGATGATCTCCCCCGACGGTTTGGCCATCAACCCGCGCATGCCCGCCAGTTGCCGTATCTGTTGCGCGCTACCCCGGGCGCCCGAGTCCGCCATCATGAAAATCGGATTGAAGTTGGGCACCCGCATGGTATTGCCCTGCTCATCCGTAACGGTCTCCGTCCCCAGGTCCCGCAACATCTCGTCCGAGATCCGGTCGGTGACCTCGGCCCAGATATCCACAACCTTGTTGTACCGCTCCCCGTCTGTAATGAGGCCGTTGTTGTACTGCTCGTCGATCTCCTGAACGTTTTCGTAAGCCTGCTTCAGCAAGCGCGGCTTGCTGGCCGGTATCACCATGTCCTTGAGGGCGATGGACGTTCCCGCCTTGGTGGCATAGCTGTAGCCGGTGTCCTTCAGCTGGTCCGCGAAAATGACGGTAGCCTTGTTGCCCGCGAGCCGATAGCTGAGATCGATGAGATTCCCCAGCTCCCTCTTCTTCATGACGTTATTCACTTCGCGGAACGGGATCTGGGGCGGAACGATTTCATAAAGCAGCACCCGTCCCACGGTGGAGTCATACATCTCGCCCTCAACCCGCACCCGTATCCGGGCCTGAAGGGCTATTTCGCCCTGGTCGTAGGCGATGCGAACCTCGGCCGGGCTGGCGAGGACCTTGCCCGCGCCCTTCACGTTGGGACGTTCACGCGTGAGGTAGTAGAGGCCCAGGACGATGTCCTGCGACGGCACGATGATGGGCTTGCCGTTGGCCGGGGAGAGGATGTTGTTGGTGGACATCATCAACGCGCGCGCTTCCACCTGGGCTTCCACCGACAACGGGACATGCACGGCCATCTGATCGCCGTCGAAGTCCGCGTTGTAGGCCGCGCACACCAGCGGATGCAACTGAATCGCCTTGCCTTCGATCAACACCGGCTCGAATGCCTGGATCCCCAATCGGTGCAGCGTCGGTGCGCGGTTGAGCAGCACCGGGTGCTCCTTGATCACGTCGTCCAGGATATCCCAGACCTCCGGGCGCTCCTTCTCCACGGCCTTCTTCGCGCTCTTGATGGTGGTGACGAAACCCCGTTCCTCAAGCTTGTTGTAGATGAAGGGCTTGAACAGCTCCAGGGCCATCTTCTTCGGCAATCCGCACTGATGGAGCCGCAACTCGGGGCCCACCACGATCACCGAGCGCCCCGAGTAGTCCACGCGCTTGCCCAGCAGATTCTGGCGGAACCGGCCGGTCTTCCCCTTGAGCATGTCGCTGAGCGACTTGAGCGGCCGGCGGTTGGGGCCGGTAATCGCCCGGCCGCGCCGTCCATTGTCGAACAATGCGTCGGCCGCCTCCTGCAACATCCGCTTCTCGTTGCGGATGATGATATCGGGCGCGTTCAACTCCATGAGGCGTTTGAGCCGATTGTTGCGGTTGATCACCCTCCGGTAGAGATCATTCAGGTCGGACGTGGCGAACCGCCCTCCGTCCAGAGGAACCAGGGGACGGAGGTCCGGCGGAATGATGGGAATGACTTCCAGAATCATCCACTCCGGACGATTCTTGGAGTAACGGAACGCGTTGAGGACTTTAAGCCGCTTGGCGAGCTTCTTGCGCTTGACCTCCGAATTGGCGTCCCGCAGTTCCGTCCGAAGCTCCCCGGACAGTTTCTCGACCTCGATATGGGTCAAGAGCTCGCGGATGGCTTCAGCCCCCATCTGCGCCGTGAAGTCGGCGCCGTACTCCTCCAACGCCTTGCGGTAGCGGGCTTCGGTGAGCAGTTCCTTGTACTGGAGCTTGGTGGAGCCCGGATCCATCACGACGTAGGACTCGAAGTACAGGATCTTCTCCAGGTCCTTCAGCGACAGGTCCAGCAAGGCGCCGATCCGACTCGGGAGGCTCTTCAGGAACCAGATGTGCGCCACCGGCGTGGCCAGCTCGATGTGCCCCATCCGTTCCCGGCGGACTTTCGACTGGATGACCTCGACGCCGCATTTCTCACACACGACGCCTCGGTGGCGCATCCTCTTGTACTTGCCGCAGTTGCACTCGTAGTCCTTGGTAGGACCGAAGATCTTGGCGCAGAAGAGACCGTCGCGCTCCGGTTTGAAGGTCCTGTAGTTGATGGTCTCCGACTTGCGCACCTCGCCGTGTGACCATGACCGGATCTTTTCCGGCGAGGCCAAGGCGATCTTGATGCCCTGAAAGTTGATCGGATTCTTGGGTTTCTCGAACAGACTGTATACTTCTTCCATGGGGCCTCCTTATTCCACCAACTCCAGGTCAAGACACAAACTCTGCAACTCCTTGACCATGACGTTGAAGGACTCCGGCAATCCCGGCTCGAGAAAGTGATCGCCCTTGAAAATGCCTTCGTACATGCGGGTCCGGCCCGCCACGTCGTCCGACTTCACCGTCAACATTTCCTGCAGCGTATATGCGGCTCCGTAGGCTTCGAGGGCCCAGACTTCCATCTCACCCAGCCGCTGGCCGCCGAACTGCGCCTTGCCGCCAAGCGGCTGCTGGGTTACCAGCGAGTAAGGGCCGGTGGACCGCGCATGAATCTTGTCGTCCACCAGATGATGCAACTTCATCATGTACATGACGCCGACGGTGACCTTCGAATCGAAGGGCTCGCCGTTGCGGCCGTCATACAACGTGACCTGCCCCGTCACCGGCAAGCCCGCCTTCTTGAGCAGATTGAAGATCTCGTCTTCCCGGGCGCCGTCGAACACCGGCGACGCGAGATGAACTCCTTCCCGGTACTTCTCTGCCAGACGGCGCACGTCCTCCAGCGGCAAGCTGTCGAGGCCGACCTTGCTTGATTCGCTCTCGCCCAGATAGTCCTTCAACCGGGCCGTGATCTCCAACGAGTTCTGGTCGAGCAACACCTGGATCTGCTGGCCCAGACTGCGCGCGGCCCAGCCAAGGTGGGCTTCCAGGATCTGCCCGACGTTCATCCGCGAGGGAACTCCCAGGGGATTCAACACCATGTCCACCGGGGTGCCGTCTTCCAGATACGGCATGTCCGCTTCCGGAAGAATACACGAGATGACGCCCTTGTTGCCGTGGCGCCCCGCCATCTTGTCGCCCACCTGCAGCTTGCGCTTGATGGCCACCAGCACCTTGACCATCTTGATCATGCCGGGAGGCAACTCATCCCCGCTGGTCAACCGGCTGATCTTGTCCTGAAAGCGGACCTTCAGGGACTCGACCTGCGCCATCGTGCTGGCGACGATTCGGGTCGCCTCGCCTTCCAGTTCCGGATCGTCCAGCTTGAGATCCGCGAGGAAGGAAAGGGGAATGCCGTCCAGAAGCGCGTCGGTCAACTCGTCGCCCTTGGCTATCAGGACCTTGCGGTTTTCGTCCGTAAGCCGCGACCCGGCGTGATGGCCGATCAGCAACTCCTTCAGCCGTTTGATGGCGCCGTCCTGAATGATGCGGATCTGGTCGTGTTGATCCTTGTTGAGGCGCGCAACTTCCTGGTTCTCGATGAGCATGGTCCGCTCATCCTTGTTCATACCCTTGCGGGAGAAGATCCTTACGCTGATGACGGTGCCCTCGACGCCGGGCGGAACCTTCAGGGATGAATCCCGCACCTCTCCGGCCTTTTCGCCGAAGATCGCGCGCAACAACTTCTCTTCCGGAGAAAGCTGTGTCTCCCCCTTGGGGGTAATCTTTCCCACCAGCACGTCGCCGGGCTTCACTTCCGCCCCGATGCGAATCACGCCGCTTTCGTCAAGGTCCTTCAGCGCCTCGTCGCCGGCATTGGGAATGTCCCGTGTGATCTCTTCGGGTCCCAGCTTGGTATCCCGGGAGACGCACTCGAACTCATCTATGTGGACCGAGGTATAGATATCCTCCTTGACCACACGCTCGCTGATCAGAATCGAGTCTTCGAAGTTGTAACCACCCCAGGGCATGAGGGCCACGAGCAGGTTCCGGCCCAACGCGAGCTCCCCCATCTCGGTGGAGGGACCATCGGCCACCACATCCCCCTCGCTCACATGATCGCCGACGTGTGCAATGGGTCGCTGGTTGATGCACGTGTTCTGGTTCGAGCGCTGGTACTTCACCAGGCTGTAGATATCCACGCCGGTGTCCGCATAGGCACCGGAAGGCTCGTCCGCCTTGATGACGATGCGGGTGGAGTCGACGCTCTCGACCGTGCCGCCTCGGGCGGCCACCACCGTGGCGCCGGAGTCGCGGGCGACGACCCGTTCCATCCCCGTGCCCACCAGCGGCGCCTCCGTGCGGAGCAACGGCACCGCCTGGCGCTGCATGTTGGAGCCCATCAGCGCCCGGTTCGCGTCATCGTTCTCCAGAAAGGGAATGAGCGAGGCCGCGACGCTGACCAATTGATTGGGCGACACGTCCATGAAGTTCACTTCATTCGGGTGGGCCATGACGAACTCGCCGGCCTTGCGAGCGGATATCAGATCCTGCGTGAACCCACCCTCGGAGTCGAGCCCGGCGTTGGCCTGGGCGATGACGTGGTCTTCCTCCTCGAGGGCCGACAGATACCGGATGCGGTCCGTGACCTTCCCTCCCAGGACCTCCCGGTAGGGCGTCTCGATGAAGCCGAACTCATTGACCCGCGCGTAGGTGGACAAGGAGGCGATGAGCCCGATATTGGGCCCCTCCGGAGTCTCGATGGGGCAGACCCGGCCGTAGTGCGTGGGATGGACGTCACGGACTTCGAAGCCCGCCCGTTCTCGCGTCAAACCGCCGGGACCGAGCGCGGACAACCGCCGCTTGTGGGTGATCTCGGACAACGGATTGGTCTGATCCAGAAACTGGGACAACTGGCTCGAGCCGAAGAACTCCTTCAAGGCAGCGGAAACCGGTTTGTGGTTGATCAACTCCTGCGGCATCAGCGTGTCGATGTCCTGAAGGCTCATCTTTTCCTTGATGGCCCGCTCCATGCGCACGAGACCGACACGGAAATGGTTCTCCACAAGCTCGCCCACCGGCCTCACGCGACGATTGCCGAGGTGGTCGATATCATCCACGGACCCGTTGCCGTTCCTCAACACGATGAGGTAGCGCACGACTTCGAGGATGTCTTCCTTCCTGAGAGCTCCATGCTCCAGGGGCACGTCCTGTTTGAGGCGGTGATTGAGCTTCAGCCTTCCGACCCGCGACAGATCGTAGCGGTCCGGGCTGAAGAAAAGATTGTTGAAGAAGGTGGTGGCGGTGTCCATGGTGGGAGGATCCCCCGGCCGCAGGCGCCGGTAGATCTCCAGCAGGGCATCGTCGCAGGACTGCATCTTGTCCTGCAAAAGCGTGTTGCGCAGATAGGGCCCGGTTTCCGCGTCGTCGAGAAAGAGCAGTTCCAATTGCTCGACCCGGCCGTCGCGGATGTGGTCCACCTTCTCTTCGGTGACGGTGTCGTTGCAGCCGACGATGACCTGGCTCGACTCCGGGTCGACGATGTCATGGGCTGCCACCCGACCCAGGATGTCCTCCCAGGCAATGGGGATCTGCTTGACGCCCGCGTTCTCCATCTGGCGCATCACCGAGCGGGTGAAGCGGCGGCCTTCCCGGACGATGAGATTGTTGCTTTCCGGATCCCTGACGTCGCACGTGGCCTTCATGCCCATGAGCTGGCGAGGCTTTACCTCGAGCATGGGCCGTTCGCCACCGCACAGAATCATATCGCTCTTGTAAAAATGGTTCAGCAACTCCTCGGGCTGCATCCCCAGGGCACGCAGCAGAACGGTGACGTGGAATTTCCGCCGGCGGTCGATGCGAACGAACAGGGCGTCCCTCGGATCGAACTCGAAATCGAGCCACGAGCCGCGGTAAGGGATGACCCGGGCCGAATAGAGGAACTTGCCGCTGGCGTGGGTCTTCCCCTTGTCGTGCTCGAAGAATACCCCGGGCGAGCGGTGGAGCTGACTGACGATGACCCGCTCCGTACCGTTGATCATGAAAGTGCCGTTCCGGGTCATCAACGGTACCTCGCCGAAATAGACTTCCTGCTCCTTGACGTTACGGATGCTCCGGGAGCCGGTCTGGGCGTCGACGTCCCATAGCACGAGCTGCACCGTCACCTTGAGCGGCGCGGCGAAGTTCATGCCCCTCTCATGACACTCGTCGACGTCGTACTTGGGGTCTCCCAAAGAGTAACTGACATACTCGAGCGACGCCGTGTCGTTGAAGTCCTTGATCGGAAACACGGACTTGAACACCGCCTGCAAGCCGGTGTCCTGCCGCTGGTCTTCGGGAACGTCCCGCTGCAGAAAAAGGTCGTAGGAGTTTTTCTGTATCTCGATGAGATAAGGCAGATCGATGATCTTTTTGATCCGCCCGAAATCGCGGCGCAGTCTCACATTGTTGGCCACCTGGACCGGCATGAGCTCCCCTTTCACTCGACCCCGACCAATAACGCCCGGCACGACGGCCGAACCGTTCGCTACGTCCAGCCCGGCTACTTGACTTCGACGCTCCCGCCGACCTCCTCGATCTTCTTCTTGACCTCCTCGGCTTCGTCCTTCGAGACACCTTCCTTGACGTTCTTCGGAGCTCCGTCCACGAGATCCTTGGCCTCCTTCAGCCCCAGAGCCGTGATCTCCCGAACCACCTTGATCACCTGGATCTTCTTCTCTCCGACACCGGTCAACACCGCGTCAAACTCGGTCTGCTCTTCGACCGCCGCGGCGGCCGCCGGCGCCGCAGCCAGCGCTACCGGTGCCGCGGCACTGACCCCTAGCTCTTCTTCCAGCTCCTTCACCAGACCCGCCGCCTCCAACAGAGACATGTTCTTGATGAAATCCTTGACTTGCTCCCGATTCACTTCCATTGGTGAACTCCCCCTTCAACTGCAAAATATCCGGTTTCCCAAAACCTTCTTGCCCTTGCCGTACCTGCCTGCAGAGGCCGGAACGCGGGCGGGTTTGAAACCCGCCCCTACAATCTGCTCTCCCTGTACGCCTCCAGCAAACGCACGAGCTGACTTCCCGGTTCCTGAATGGTCCGCAACAGAGCGGTGGCCGGCGCCTGCATCAGTGAAAGCACCTGCGCCTGCAACTCCGGCAGGCTCGGCAAGAGGGCCAAACCCTTGACCTGGATCGGTTCGAGCAACGCCCCGTCCAGAACCGCCCCCTTGATGATCAGCTTCGCGTTCGCATCCGCGAACTTGATCAGGGCCTTCGAAAGATTCACCGGGTCGTCGTAGGCGAACACCCAGCCGTTGGGCCCGGTCATGAAGTCTTCGAGCGCCTGATACGACGAGTCCCGTATGGCCAGCCGGACCAGGTTGTTCTTGGCGATCTTGTACTCGCCGGCCGCCTCACGGATGTCACAACGAAGTTGCGTCATCTTGCCGACGGACAGCCCTCGATAGTCGGTCACCACCGCCATGGTGGCGGTCCTGAACTTGTTCTGGAACTCACCGACGACTGCCGATTTTTCCTGACGATCCACGCTGCTCTCCAATCAACGCCGGGGATGGCTCAAACCGCCATGACCCGGACTTCGGCGGGATCGATCTTGATCCCCGGCCCCATGGTAGCGGCCACCGCCACGCTCCTGATGTAGGTACCCTTGGCGGCGGCGGGCTTGGCCCGCAACAAGGCGCCGACCACTGCCCTTGCGTTGTCCAGCAGCGCGTCGGCTTCGAAGGACACCTTGCCGATGGGCAAATGAACGATACCGGCCTTGTCCACCCGGTACTCCAGCCGCCCCGCCTTGATCTCCTTGACCGCCTTGCCGATTTCCGCGGCGACGGTGCCGGACCGAGGGTTCGGCATCAGTCCACGGGGCCCGAGAATCTTGCCGATGCGGCCCACCGCTCCCATCATGTCGGGGGTGGCCACCACCTTGTCGAAATCGAGCCAACCCTCGGTGATCTTCTTGATCAACTCATCGTTGCCGACGAATTCCGCCCCGGCTTCCTCGGCTTCCTTTTCCTTCTCACCCTTGGCGAACGCCAGGACTCTGACGGTTTTGCCCAGTCCATGCGGCAGGCCCACGGCGCCGCGAACGTTCTGGTCTGCCCGCCTCGGATCGACCCCGAGCCGGACGGACAACTCGACGGTCTCATCGAACTTCGCTGTCGCCGTTTCCTTGACCATCCGTATCCCCTCGTCCAGCGGATACTTCCGGGTCCCGTCCAGCTTATCGGCAACACCCTGATACTTTTTGCCCTTCGCTCTCATTGCAGCCCCCTGCCCGATCAGACAACCTTGAGTCCGAGACTCCGAGCGGTGCCTTCGATGGTCTTCACCGCAGCCTCGATACTTGCACTGGTCAAATCAGGCATCTTGATCTGGGCGATCTCCTGAACCTGCGCCTTTGTCACCTCGCCCTTGGTCTCCTTGCCGGGCTCACTTGAGCCTTTGTCAAGCCCGGCTGCCTTCTTCAGCAACACCGCGGCGGGAGGCGTCTTGGTGATGAAGCTGAAGGTGCGATCGGCGTAAACGGTGATGATGACCGGGATGATCATGCCCGGCTGTGTCTGGGTGGCCGCGTTGAAGGCCTTGCAGAACTCCATGATGTTCACGCCCCGTTGCCCCAGGGCCGGTCCCACCGGAGGGCTGGGATTCGCCAGCCCTGCAGGTATCTGCAACTTGATCTCGCCGATCACCTTCTTGGCCATCGCCCGACTCCTTTAACTCCGCTCCACCTGAATAAAATCCAGCTCTACCGGGGTCGCCCGGCCAAAGATGCTGATCAGCACTCGCAGCTTGCCCTTCTCGGGCTTTACTTCCTCGACCACACCGTTGAACTCGGAGAAGGGTCCATCGATAACCTTGATGCTTTCACCCACTGTGAAGACCACCCGAGGCCGCGGCCTTACCGCCCCCTCCTCCATCTGTTTGGTGATCTCCCCCACCTCATCCTCACTGACCCACGGCGGCTGCGTGGTACCCCCGACAAACCCGGTCACCTTGGGGGTGGACTTGACCACGTGCCACGTCTCGTCGTTCATCTCCATTTGAACCAGGATGTATCCGGGGAAGAATTTTCTGGAGGTGGTCCGCTTCTTCCCCTTTACCAACTCGACGACCTTTTCGGCCGGCACGAGAATTTCGCCGAACCAGTCGCCGTCACCTTTCAACACCTTGATCCGCTCCTCGAGAGCAGCCTTGGCCTTGTGCTCAAACCCCGCGAATGTGTGGACGACGTACCAGTTCTTTGCCATTGAACACCCGGTCACATCAACGCAACAGCCACTGTCTGACGTAAGAGAGCAGGATGTCGACCAACCCGAGATAAATCGCGAAGAAAATCACCACCAGCACCACAACGCCCGTTGCCGCGTACGTCTCCCTTTTCGTGGGCCAGTGGACCCTCTTCAGTTCCTGCCACGCTTCCCGAACGAAGTCGGTCAGCCGCCCTACGGAGGCGAACGAATCAGTCAATTTCTCCATCGTGCGATAAGATGGCGGGTCAGGCAGGACTCGAACCTGCAACAGCCGGATTTGGAGTCCGGTGCTCTACCAATTGGAGCTACTGACCCGGTCCCTTTGACTCAGACCCGGATTTCCTTGTGCGCCGTGTGGGTACGACAACTGGCGCAGAATTTCTTGAACTCGAGCTTATCCGTGGTTTTCTTCTTGTTCTTGGTCGTGGTGTAGTTCTTGCGCTTACAACGGTCACAGGCCAGTCCCACCAAATCACGCATCTTTCACCTCCACCTACTGGACGATCTCGGTAACGACCCCCGCGCCCACGGTACGGCCGCCTTCCCTGATGGCGAAGCGCAGCCCGTCATCCATGGCGATGGGGGTGATGAGGTTCACGTCGATGTGAATGTTGTCGCCCGGCATGATCATCTCCGTACCCTCGGGCAGCGTCGCGACACCCGTCACGTCCGTGGTGCGGAAATAGAACTGCGGCCGATAGCCGTTGAAGAACGGCGTGTGCCGTCCGCCCTCTTCCTTGGTCAGAATGTAGGCCTCGGCCTTGAACTTGGTATGCGGTGTGACGGTCTTGGGCTTCGCGATAACCTGCCCTCGCTCCACCTGTTCACGCTTGATACCCCTCAGAAGCACGCCGATATTGTCGCCGGCCTGCCCTTCGTCGAGGAGCTTGCGGAACATCTCGACGCCGGTTGCGACGGTCTTTTGGGTTTCCTTCAAACCAACGATCTCGACCTCGTCACCGACATGCAGGATGCCACGCTCCACACGGCCGGTTACCACGGTGCCACGGCCGCTGATGGTGAACACGTCCTCCACGGGCATGATGAACGGCCTGTCCACGTCCCTGGGCGGATTGGGGACATAGCCGTCGACGGCATCCATCAACCTGGTTATCGAGTCGGCGCCCATCTCGCTCGACTCGCCTTCCAGAGCCTTCAGGGCGCTGCCGGTGACGACCGGAATGTCGTCGCCCGGGAACTGATACTTGGACAGCAGCTCCCTCACCTCCAGCTCCACCAGCTCCAGCAGTTCGGGGTCATCCACCATGTCGGCCTTGTTGAGGTAGACCACGATGGAGGGAACGCCCACCTGCCGTGCCAGCAGGATATGCTCGCGGGTCTGCGGCATGGGTCCGTCAGCCGCCGACACCACCAGGATCGCACCGTCCATCTGGGCGGCGCCGGTGATCATGTTCTTGATGTAGTCCGCGTGTCCGGGGCAATCCACGTGGGCGTAATGCCGCTTGTCCGTCTGGTACTCGACGTGCGCGATATTGATGGTGACTCCCCGCTCCCGCTCTTCCGGCGCCTTGTCGATCTGGTCGAACGGCACGAAATCAGCGCCCCCCTTTTCCGCCAGCACCTTCGTAATGGCCGCCGTCAACGTCGTCTTGCCGTGATCGACATGGCCGATAGTGCCGATGTTGAGGTGTGGTTTCGTACGCTGGAATTTCGCCTTGCTCATCTTCTCCTCCTGTGGAACACACGCAGATTGATTCAATCTCTCACAAACAGGCAAAGCCCAGGAGCGGGCTTGAACCGCCGACCTCGTCCTTACCAAGGACGTGCTCTACCTACTGAGCTACCTGGGCATGGGGTCACGTGACGGAAGGCGGCCGCCACCGGCGGTTCACGCCAAACGGGGCACTTCGCACGGACATTGGTGGAGCGGGAAACGGGATTCGAACCCGCGACCCCGAGCTTGGAAGGCTCGTGCTCTAGCCAACTGAGCTATTCCCGCAAAAACGACTCCTTCGCTCCAGAGCCCTGCAACTGATGGTGGAGAGGGGAGGATTCGAACCTCCGAAGCCGATCGGCGGCAGATTTACAGTCTGCTCCCTTTGTCCACTCGGGAACCTCTCCCCGATTCACTTCCTCGAGTTCTTGCGCGGGCCGGACGGGTTCGACAGGCATTCAACAACGCACGTGGAGCTGGCGATAGGATTTGAACCTACAACCTGCTGATTACAAATCAGCTGCTCTACCGTTGAGCTACGCCAGCGGATCAGCGCCTCACGCCCGAGAACAAAAAGCCACACTTACCCTGTCCCTTTTTCTGAAAACAGGGCACACGTTGGCTACAGATGATTCCCGTGATTTTAAGCATTTGTCGGAGAGAATGTCAACGGGGCCGGTGCGGAACCGCGGAAGTTCGCTGCCTCGTCAACTCATAGACGAACATACCCCAAGCCACGCTGACGTTCAACGAACCGACGCGGCCGTGCATGGGAATGGAAACCAGATAGTCGCAACTCCGCCGGATCAACGGCCTGATACCCCGCTCTTCCCCGCCCATGACCACGGCCAGCTTTTCCGGATAGGCCAGGTCACAAGCCCGGTTCTCCCCCTGAGCGTCAAGCCCGACCACCCAGTAGCCCCGATCCCGAAGCGCCATGAGTCCACGAGCAAGGTTCGAAATACGGTAGAGATCCACGTGGTGGACGGCCCCGGCGGAGGTCTTGATCACGGCCCCCGTGACCCCGGCGGCGCGATCCTTCGGAATGACGATGCGGCCGACCCCCATGGCCTCGCACGAACGCAGAATGCCGCCCAGGTTCCGGGGGTCCACAACTCCGTCCAGAAAGAGCACGCAGTCGGCGGTGGCGGGAGACGGCGCGGCCAGCAGCGCCTCGAAAGACCCGTAGGCGAACGGCGCTATCCGGGCGGCGACTCCTTGATGCTTTGCCCCTTGAGTCAGGGCGTCCAACGCGCGGGCGTCGATGTCCGAAACCCGGCAACGTTCCTGCCGGGCCGTCTGCTCTACCCTGCGCAGCGCGGGCCCGCGACCGCCCGGGAGCATCAGCACCTCGATGACGTCGCCGGGTGCCGCCCGGAGCTTTTCCAGAACCGGATGGATCCCGTAGACAAGCACCGATTTCCGTTGCCGGGTGCCATGCGCGCGCTGGATTGAGGATTTCATCAAAGAAAGCTACCATTGCCGGTGTGCATCGGACCTTGAGCGCCTATGTAGCCGGTCAGATCATCCCGCCATTCCTGGTCGGACTCTTCGCGTTCACCCTCGTATTCCTTACAGGCCGTATAGTCCGGCTCATCGAACTCGTCGTCAGCCGCGGCGCGCCGGCCGGCCAGATCGCGAAACTCTTCGCTCTCATCCTCCCGACCCTGCTGGAGACGACGCTGCCCATGGCCTTCCTGCTGGGGATTCTGTATGGCTGCGGTCGCCTTTCACGAGACAACGAAACGCTGGCCTTCAAGGCGTGCGGCGTCGGTCCATTCCACTTCCTGATCCCCGTGGGCCTGGTGGCACTGGCGGTATCGCTGCTGACCCTCGGCCTGTCGGTCTTCGTCCGACCCGCCGCCAACCTCGCCGTCAAGCAAGAGCTTTACGCCATCGCCCAGAGCCGGGCCGGATCGCTGCTCAAGGAGAAGGTGTTCAACGACATCTTCCCCAACGTGCTGATCTACGTCGACAGGGTCGTCCCCCCGGGCAACACCTTCCAGGGCGTCCTGCTCGTCGACCAAAGAGACCGCAACGCCGAAAATCTTATCATCGCGCGGGTCGCGCTGCTACTTGCCGACACGGACTCCATCGGCCTGAGGTTGTACGACGGCACGATCCATGAGCGGCGGACGAAGCGCTCCGGTTTCAGCCAGACATCGTTCAACGTCTACAACCTGCACCTCGAGTTGGATCCTCTCCGGTCGCTGCTGGCGGCGGGGCGGCGGAGCCCCGAAGACATGTCGCTGAAAGGCTTGCGTGAGACCATCCGGTCGAAGTCGGCACAGGGCGTAAGCGCCATACCGGAAATCATGGAAGCACATCGGAGATTCGCATTCCCGTTCGCGCCGCTGGTCTTCGCCGTGCTGGGGATCGCCATCGTTCTCACACCCGGTCGGCCATCGGCGGGGCGTTCGCACGGAGTTGCCTCATGCCTGGCCTGGCTGTTCGCCTACTACGCCCTGCTTTCCGTGGGCACGGCCATGGCGGAGAACGGGAAGATCCCGCCGGGGCTGGGGCTCTGGCTGCCCAACATCCTCGTCGGGCTCATCTCGATCTATCTGTTCATCAGGACACTGAAGGAATCACCGTCACCGTTTAACCCCACGGTCAGGAACCGGCTTCAAGCCTTGAGCCGGAGGTTGCTGACACGGCGCGAGGTGCCGCGGAAATGACCTGGTCCGAGGGTCCCTTTCCGACTCCTCCCCTGGGAGGCCTCCTCGACAGGTATCTGTTGAAGCTATTCTTCCACGTCTTCTGCGCGACGCTCGCGGGAATCATTCTGTTGCACCTGGTGGGCGACGTCTTCAATCGTGTCGACAACCTGATGGGGAGCAACGCCACGCTTTCGACGTCAGTTCAGTATTTCATCTATCGGCTACCCCTGCTGATCTCCCGCGGTGTCGGTTTCGCCGCGCTGTTCGCCGCTTTCCTGACCCTCGGTTCGCTGTCACGGCGACGCGAACTGGTCGCCATCGGCGCCTGCGGCGTCAGCTTGCACCGCATAACGGTGCCGTTGCTCTTGGCGGCCCTCGGTATCAGCATCGCCACGTTTTTCTGGAACGAAACCGTGGTGCCTTTCTCAACCGGGAAGGCCAAACACATCTACGACGTGGAGGTCCACCAAAAGAAGCAGCGATCCGTGTTCGGCAGCAAGGAGATCTGGATGCGGAGCAACAGCGACTTCATTCGGGCCGACGACTTCGACCCGGACCGGAACCGGCTTCGCGGGCTGGTCATCTACCGTATCACCCCGGAATTCAAGCTGGACGGGCTCATCGAGGTGCCCGCCGCGAGTTGGAACGGCAATCGTTGGGTGCCGCAGGGAGGCACCGAATGGCGTTTACTGGAGGACGGGGCCGTGAGCCGGCGGTCCCTGGGAGCCACGCTCCCTCTCGAAGAAGGACCCGACGACTTCCGGATTTTCGCGCGTTCGCCCGATGAGTTCAGCTACTTCGAGTTGAGGGCTCGGATCGACGACTTGCAGGGAAAAGGAGTCGATACGGTGCGGGACACGGTCAACCTGCACGCCAAGGTGGCGATCCCGCTGGTCACGCCGCTGATCATTCTCCTGGCGGTGGCGTTGGCGGCGAAGCCCGGAAGGAACGACAATCTCGTCCTGAACTTCGGACTGACCGTCGCCATAGGATTTTCCTATTGGGTGTTGCTGGGCTTCTGCGTGTCGTTGGGCAAGGCCGGGGCGATGCAGCCCTGGCTTTCGGCCTGGTTACCCAATTTGCTGGTGGGAACTCTCAGCCTGTATCTCTACACAGGCTCCGAATGAGTGGCGAGATAGGACAGGTTCCTAGCGCTTGGAGAACTGCGGCCGCTTGCGGGCCTTGTGGTGGCCGTACTTTTTCCGCTCTACCGCGCGCGGGTCACGGGTGACGTACCCGGCCTTCTTTAACGGGGCGCGAAAGCCCTCGTCCACCTTCATCAACGCCCGGGTGAGTCCATGCCGGATGGCGCCTGCCTGACCCGAAATCCCGCCGCCCTTGACGTTCACGACAAGATCGAAGTCCCCCAATGTCCGGGTCACGTGAAAGGGCTGACGGACGATCATCCTGGCCGTTTCACGACCGAAATACTCTTCCAGGACCCGATGGTTGATCCGTATATCCCCGTCGCCGCGCTTCAGATAAACCCGTGCTACCGAGGTCTTCCGTCTGCCAGTCGCGTAAATGAATTCATCCGCCATGATGTCAATCTCTACTGCCCCATCGCAAGAGGCTCGGGCAACTGCGCCTGATGCGGATGCTCCGGGCCGCCGTAGACCTTCAGCTTACCGAGCTGACCTCGTCCCAGCCGGTTCTTCGGCAGCATGCCCTTGACCGCCAACCGCACAATCGCCTCCGGTTTCTTGTCCCGCATCTCGGACAAACGCGCCACCTTCAGCCCGCCGGGATAGCCGCTATGGCGATAATAGCGCTTGTCGTTTTCCTTGGCTCCGGTCACCTTGACCCGCTTGGCGTTCACGACGATGACGAAATCACCCGCGTCTAAGTGCGGACTGAAGGACGGCTTGTGCTTGCCGCGCAGGACCCGGGCGATCTCTGTCGCCATCCGTCCGAGCACCTTACCCTCAGCGTCGACGATGTACCAGCGACGCTGGGCCAAGGACTCCGCCTTTGTCAGTTGAACCGTACTCATATCGCTATTACCAAATGTCCTGTCTCTGCAGTCGTCCGCATCTTCGTACACGGACTTCAAAGACAGGACACTATTTGGCGGGGCCGACGAGATTCGAACTCGCGACCTCCGGCGTGACAGGCCGGCGTTCTAACCAGCTGAACTACGGCCCCGAACCGAGGAGAATAGCTGTAATCCGACGAGATTGCAACCCTCGTGAAACGAATGGGCGGTACAGGACTTGAACCTGTGACCCCCGGCTTGTAAGGCCGATGCTCTCCCAACTGAGCTAACCGCCCGAAGACCAATCACTGGGGAAGACTGGGCCTGGACTCGGTGTCCTTCTTCTGGAACCCCGTGGGCGCGTCAGGGGTCACATCGTCCAAATCCTGCGGCGTGAACAGCGATTCCGGATCACTGACCACGAGAGCCCGCTTGAGGACGTCATCCATGTGCGAAACCGGGATCAACTCCAAACCCTTCAGTATGGTAGCCGGGATTTCGTTGATGTCCTTCTTGTTTTCTTCGGGAATGAGGATCGTCTTGATGCCGCCACGGTGCGCTGCGAGCACCTTTTCCTTCAACCCGCCGATGGGCAGGACATTCCCCCGGAGCGTGATCTCACCGGTCATCGCCAGGTCATGATAGACCGGGATACGCGTCAGCGCCGATACCAGCGAAGTCGCCATGGTGATGCCCGCCGACGGCCCGTCCTTAGGTATCGCTCCCTCCGGGACGTGGATGTGAATGTCGTTCTTCTGGTAGAAGTCCTTCTCCAACCCGAGGTCTTGCGCCCGCGAACGGACATAGCTCATTGCCGCCTGGGCCGACTCCTGCATGACATCTCCGAGCTTTCCGGTGATGGTCAAATTGCCCTTGCCCGGCATGATGGACACCTCGGTGGACAGCAACTCGCCTCCGAGCTCGGTCCAGGCCAAACCTGTGGTGGTGCCGATCCTGTGCTCCGCCTCGGCGAGGCCGTAGCGGTACTTGGCAGGACCCAGGTATTTGGAGAGGTTCCGGCCGCCTACGGTGGTCTTCGCCGTGCGGTCGTTCTTCACCACATCCACGACGATCTTCCGAAAAATGGATGCGATCTCACGCTCCAGGTTTCTGACGCCCGCTTCCCTGGTATAGTGCCGCACCAGGCCCACAATGGCGCTGTCGGACACGGCGATGTGGTCGTCCTTCAGCCCATTGGCCTCACGCTGCTTCGCCACCAGGTATTTCTTCGCGATATTCAGCTTCTCCAGTTCCGTGTAGCCCGCGATCCGGATGATCTCCATGCGGTCCTGCAACGGCCGCGGGATGCCGTCCAGCGTGTTCGCCGTGGTGATGAACATGACCTTGGAGAGGTCGTAGTCCAGGTCCATATAGTGATCGTTGAAGGCCTGGTTCTGTTCCGGATCCAACACCTCCAGCAGAGCCGACGACGGGTCGCCCCGAAAGTCCATGGACATCTTGTCCACTTCATCCATCAGAAAAACCGGATTGCTCGACTCGGCCTTCTTGAGGGACTGAATGATCTTCCCCGGCAACGCGCCGATATAGGTGCGGCGATGCCCTCGAATCTCGGCCTCGTCACGCACGCCGCCAAGCGACACCCGAACGAACTTCCGTCCAGTGGCGCGGGCAATGGAGCGGCCGAGGGAGGTCTTGCCGACCCCTGGAGGTCCTACCAGGCACAGGATGGGGCCCTTGATCTTGCCTACGAGACTCTGAACCGCGAGATACTCGAGGATCCTCTCCTTGACCTTTCCAAGCCCGTAGTGGTCCGCCTCCAGCACCCTCTCGGCTTCGGTGATGTCGAGCTTGTCCTCGGTGTAGTCGGCCCACGGCAGGCTGAGGATCCAGTCGATGTAGTTCCGAACCACCGTCGCTTCCGCGGACATCGGCGACATCATCTTGAGCTTCTTCAGCTCCTTCTCGACCTTTTCCTTGGCTTCCGCGGACAGCTTCTTCTGCTTGATCTTCTCCTCGATCTCCTGCATCTCGTTCTTGAATTCGTCCTTTTCGCCGAGTTCCTTCTGGATGGCCCGCATCTGCTCGTTGAGATAGTACTCCTTCTGGGAGCGCTCCATCTGCTTCTTGACGCGCGAACGAATCCGCCGCTCGACCTCGAGGATCTCTATCTCCGCCCGCATATGGCCCAGCACCTTCTCGAGCCGTTCGCCGGCGTTGATGGTTTCCAGCAGAACCTGCCGTTCCTCCAGCTTGATTCCGAGATGCCCGATGATGGTATCCGCGAGCTTGCCGGGTTCCTCGATGGAGGAGACGGACATGACCATCTCCGGGGGAATCTTCTTCTTGACCTTGACGTAGTTCTCGAAGGCGCTGTGGACCTCGCGCACCACCGCGCCCACTTCCGTCCCCTGCCCCACGACGTCGTCCAGCTCCTCCACCTCTACCAGGAAAAACTCCGGGTGAGTCAGGTACCGGGCGATCTTGCCGCGCTTCTTGCCCTCGACCAGGACCTTGACGGTCCCGTCCGGCAACTTGAGCATCTGCACGACACTCCCCAGCGTTCCGATGGGGTAGATGTCGTCCTCGCCGGGCTCGTTGGTTCTGGCGTCCTTCTGAGAGGCGAGAAAAATCGACGTCTGCTTCCGGGATGCCTCTTCCAGCGCTCTGATCGATTTCTGCCGCCCGACGAACAGCGGCACGACCATGTGCGGGAAGACGATGATATCCCGGAGGGGCAGCAACGGCGTTTGCATGGTGTTGTCCATTCCCTGATCGCTGTCGTCCTTGTCGTCCTTCTTGTCGCTGCGAAATAGCATGAGGTCCTCCCTTACGCGCTCTCCGCCGCCTTCGCATACACCACCATAGGAGGTTCGTTCCGGGCCATCACCTCCTCGGTAATGACCACCTCTTTGATGTTGGGCTGGGAAGGCATCTCGTACATCACGTCGATCATGGTGTTTTCCATGATCGCTCTCAAGCCGCGGGCTCCCGACTTCCGCTTCATGGCTTCCCGTGCAATAGCCCAAAGCGCCTCGTCTGTAAAGTTGAGATGCACACCCTCCATTTCGAAGAGTTTGCAGTATTGTTTGGTGAGGGCGTTTTTCGGTTCCTTGAGGATCTGCACCAGCGCTTCTTCATTCAGTTCGTCCAGCGTGGCAATCACCGGCAACCGCCCCACGAACTCGGGAATCAGGCCGAACTTGAGCAGATCCTCGGGTTGCACGTCGTGTACGACTCTGGCGTCGGCACGGAGCTCGACATCCATCTGGTTGCCGCCGAAACCCAGCCGCCTGCGCCCGGTGCGCTTCCGGATGATGTCCTCGATTCCAACGAACGCGCCGCCGCAGATGAACAGGATATTGGTCGTGTCGATCTGGAGAAACTCCTGCTGCGGGTGCTTCCGGCCGCCCTTGGGAGGAACGCTCGCCATGGTGCCCTCGATGATCTTCAACAGCGCCTGTTGCACCCCTTCCCCCGACACGTCCCTGGTGATCGAAGGGTTCTCCGACTTCCGCGATATCTTGTCTATCTCATCAATGTAGACGATACCCCGCTGGGCCTTTTCGACGTCGTAGTCAGCGGATTGCAGCAGGTTGAGGATGATGTTCTCGACGTCTTCACCGACGTAGCCGGCCTCGGTAAGGCTGGTGGCATCCGCAATGGTGAAGGGTACCTGCAAGAGCCGCGCCAACGTCTGCGCCAGCAAGGTCTTGCCCGACCCCGTAGGACCCAGCAAAAGGATATTGCTCTTTTGAAGCTCCACGTCCCCCGCGATCATCTGGTTGTCGATTCTCTTGTAGTGGTTGTGCACGGCCACGGAGAGAATCTTCTTGGCCGGATCCTGGCCCACCACGTATTGATCCAGCACCCGCTTGATCTCCACGGGTTTCGGGACGCCCGAGGACGATGTGATGGCGTCCTCGTGTTCGCACTCTTCCGCGATGATGTCGTTGCACAGGTCGATGCACTCGTCACAGATGTAGACGGTGGGGCCTGCGATCAGTTTACGCACCTCGTCCTGGCTCTTGCCGCAGAACGAACAGACGAGACTGCCGGTTCGATCATCCCCATGCTTTGGCATTGAAACTCCCCTCACCCCTTTGTGGTTGCGTCAAGGCGGCTGGTGATCACTTCATCCACCAATCCATACTCCAAAGCCTGCTGGCCCGTCATGAACAGATCCCGGTCCGTGTCCCGCTCGATCCTCTTCAGGGTCTGACCCGTGTGCTTCTGGAGAATCGCGCCGAGTTCCTCCCTGATCCTCAGGATCTCCCTCGCCTGGATGTCCACATCGGCCGCGGTCCCCTCAAAGCCGCCAAGAGGTTGATGAATCATGATGCGCGAGTGCGGCAACGCGTACCGCTTGCCCTTTTCCCCGGCGGCGAGCAGGACGGCGCCCATGCTGGCTGCCTGACCCAGGCAAACCGTGGAGACCTGGGGGCGGATGTACTGGATGGTGTCGTAGATGGCCAGACCGGCGGTCACGGAGCCGCCCGGGGAATTGATGTAGAAGTAGATGTCGCGCTCGGGATCCTCGGACTCGAGGAACAGCAACTGCGCGGTGATCAGATTCGCCACCTCGTCTACGACGGCACTTCCCAGGAAGACGATCCGGTCCTTGAGAAGCCGGGAATAGATGTCATAAGCGCGCTCACCGCGACCGGTCTGCTCTACGACGAAAGGAATGAAGTTCATGTTGCCTCAACACGGGGTGGCCACGTCACCAGAAAAGTCTATCCTCTTTTGTTTGGGTCAGCAAGCTGTTTCCGGAGGATCCACTACCGTGATGTCGGCCTCCTCCAGAAGGAAATCCAAGGTCTTTTCGGACACGAGTTGGGAGCGCATCGTCTCTCGGGCCCAAGCCTGGCCATACTGCTCGCGCACCGAGGCCGCCCGCTCGCCGCTGGCCCGCGCCATGGCTTCGATGCGGCCGTCGACCTCTTGGTCGGATGCCGTGATTCCCTCGGCGGCGGCGATCTTTTCGACCAGCAACATCATCTTGACCCGGTGCCGGGCCTGTGGCGTCAACTCTTCTCTCATCTCGTCCGCGGTCGGCTCCGGAGCTTCGGACCCCGACGATTCCCTCTGGCCCCTCGCTCGGCGCATGAGATACGACAGTTCCCGATCGACCATGGACGGAGAGACCTCGAAGCTGTGCTCTTCAACGAGCCGCTCGATGATCTGATCCTTCAGCGGACCGTTCTGAAACGTCTCGATCTCACTCTGCAACTCCGCGCGGAGCCTTTCGCGCAGCTCCTCCAGTGAATCGCACTCGCCATAATCGCGGGCGAACTCATCATCCAACGGAGGCAGGATCTTGTTCCGGATGTCCTGCACGGTCACCTCGAAGTCCGCCGACGTCCCCGCCGCGTGCTCAAGGTTGGCGTCCCCCGGGAAATTCACCGTGATGTTCCCGGGCACCCCCCGTGTCATGCCCACCAGGCCCTGTTCGAACTCCGGCAAGGCCTGGCCCGCGCCGATGTCCACCGCGTAGTTCTCCGCCGTGCTCCCCGGAAACGGCTTGCCATCCACCGAACCCGAGAAATCGATCAGCACGTAGTCTCCATCCTCCACCCGGTCACGTCCCTCCACCGCTTCCAGTTGGGCATGCCGGTCCTGAAGCGCCTTCAGGGCCCGTTCCACATCCTCATCGCTCACGTCGGCGCGCACACGTTCGAGGGGAATGGCGCGATAGTTCTTGAGCTCGATCTCCGGCTTCACCTCGATTACGGCGGTGAAGGCGAACGGTTGCGCCTCGTTCAGTTCGCCCGTCTCGAGCCGCGGCTCGGCCACCGGCTCCAGTCCCTGGTCCTGCATCGCTCCGGCAAGCGCCTCCTCGATCAGCTCGGACAGGGCCTGGGACTGGATCTCCGTGCCATAGAGGCCTCGCAATACGTGCTGCGGGATCTTGCCCGGGCGAAAACCGCGCACCTTCGCCTGACGTCCGACCTGCCGGTAGATCCGGGCGAACGCCTTGCCGACGCGGTCGACCGGAACCTCCACCCGAAGCCTTCTTTGGGTGGGCGTCAATACCTCGACTTCACACTTCATCCCTGATTTGCCCCCTGTCAACGATGGTGCGAGAGGGGGGATTCGAACCCCCACGGTTGCCCGCTAGATCCTAAGTCTAGTGCGTCTACCAGTTCCGCCACTCTCGCACGCTAGTAGATTCTCATGACTCGGACACGCTCCTGGTACTCCTATGGATGCTGCAGGCTCCTAGCAGGCTGTGTCAAAACCCCATCCCAGAGAGGCAACGGCCCCTGAAATCGTCATTCCCGCGAAAGCGGGAATCCAGGCGGGGTGGAGTGGGGAAACACCGCGTAGCGCCCCTCCAGGACCCGTGGATTCCCGCTTTCGCGGGAATGACGGAGTGGCCTTTCGTGCCCCGAAGACTGGGTTTTGACACAGCCTGCTAGTGTTGCGTCTCACAAACAAGTTTACAAATCTACTGGTCAAATTTTTGGTCTGATTTTCGTCGGTGCGTCTTGCCCGGATTCGAGGACGAAGTGGAAGGCTGATGGCCCGTGGACCCAATGAGAAGGGAGGAGTGGGCCGCCGGAGACTCGAACTCCGGACCCGCTGATTAAGAGTCAGCTGCTCTACCAACTGAGCTAGCGGCCCGCACAACCTCTTGATTGGGGTGAGTGAAGGGACTTGAACCCTCAACCCCTGGAGCCACAGTCCAGTGCTCTAACCAATTGAGCTACACTCACCAAAACACCCAGTTCTGACACCGATATGTGGCGCGCCAGAAGGGACTCGAACCCCTGACCTACGGCTTAGAAGGCCGTTGCTCTATCCACCTGAGCTACTGGCGCGTCGAACCGTTCCTTCAAAGCCTGCTTCCGGCAAGCCACCAACCCTCACAAACCCAATCCCGCGGTCGACCGCCTTGCCGGCGTGGTCGGGGCGAGCCGATTCGAACGGCCGACCCCCTGCTCCCAAGGCAGGTGCGCTACCTGACTGCGCTACGCCCCGTCACGAAGTTAGCATTTTACCTGATGTTGCGCCGATATCAAGCCTGGGACCCGTTCCGCGCCGACATGGTCCTCCGCGGATGCGGGCACGCGCGAGTTTGAAACCCCTCCCCTACAACGACGGGCGCCAGTCCCGCAGCACCTGCTGCTGGACGTCCAGAATACGCTGAATGCCCGTCTGTGCCAGAAGGACCAACTCATTGAGCCGCGCCGGGCTGAAGGGCTGCTTTTCCGCGGTCCCCTGGACCTCGATGAATTCCCCCGACCCGGTCATCACGAAGTTCATATCCACCTCGGCGTTATTGTCCTCCCCCGCATCCAGGTCCAGCAGCGCCCTTCCCTCCACCACCCCGACGCTGACCGCGGCAACGCTGTCCTTCAGCAAACCCTCCGGCACTGTCTTGTCCGCCACCCACCGTTGCAAGGCGCAGGCCAGCGCCACGTACGCTCCAGTGATGGAGGCGGTCCGGGTTCCGCCGTCAGCCTGGATGACGTCGCAGTCGAGCCACACCGTTCGTTCCCCGAGACAGCCCAGGTTCGCCACCGCGCGAAGGCTGCGGCCGATCAGCCGCTGGATCTCATGGGTGCGTCCGCCTACCTTGCCGCGAGCCGCCTCCCTTGGGATGCGCGTCGGCGACGACGACGGCAGCATGCCGTACTCCGCGGTGATCCAACCCCTTCCGGACTTACGCAGAAACGGCGGCACCCGGTCTTCCAGCTTGGCGGTGCAGATGACCCGGGTCTCGCCCATCGCGATCAACGCCGAGCCGTCAGCGCTCTTGATGAAACCGGGGGTGATGTCGACGGGGCGCAGATCCTGATCCCCGCGTCCGTATGATCGCATGTTTGCCTCAACGTTCCGGGAGCAGACACCCGGGGCACGGGCGGGTTCGAAACCCGCCCTTTTTCGGAGCGGGTCGGAACCCGCTTTTCCCGGAGCGGGTCGGAACCCGCTTTTTTTCGGAGCGGGTCGGAACCCGCTTTTTACAGATGAAAGACGACCGTCTTGAGCTCGGTCATCTCCTCGACGGCGTACCGTGGCCCTTCCTTGCCGAAACCCGATTCCTTGAGCCCTCCGTACGGCATCACGTCGGCGCGCCACTGCGGCCCCCAATTGACGTGGAGGTTGCCGGACTCGACCTCCCGGGCGAATCGCATGGCCCAGCCGATGTTCTCGGTGAAGATCCCCGCGGAAAGGCCATAGACCGTATCGTTGGCCAGCGCGATGGCCTCGTCGATGGACTCGAAAGGCATGACCGCCACGGCCGGGCCGAAGAGCTCGTCGCGCGAGATCCTCATGTCGCGCGACACGTCGGCCACCACGGTAGGCGCGTAGACCGAGCCGATGCGGGACCCCCCGGCCATGAGCCGAGCCCCTTGGCCCACGGCCTCGTTCACCCACTCCTCGACCCGGACGGCTTCGGCCTCCTTTATCATCGGCCCCACCTGCGTGGCGACATCGAGCTGGCTGCCGGTGGCCAGAGCCTCTACCATGGGCGCCAGCACGCCCAGAAAGTCCGAGTAGACCCGGCGGTCCGCCAGCACGCGCTGGGTGGAGATGCAGACCTGCCCCGAATTCGCGTAACCCGTGGCGGCCACGGCCGCGGCCACCTTGTCCAGGTCGGCGTCCGGCATCACGATTACCGGGCAGTTGGAACCCAGCTCCATGGTGACCTTCTTGATGCCCGCCACCCGGCAGATGTTCTCGCCCACCTCGCGGCTGCCGGTAAAAGTGATCTTGCGAACCCGGCCGTCGGACACCAGCGGATCGCCGATCTCGCTGCCCGAGCCGGTCAGGCACTGAACGCCCTCGGGCGGAAGGCCGGCCTCGATCAGGATTTCCGTCAACTTGAGCCCCGACAGTGGCGTGTCCGAAGCGGGCTTGATGATCACCGAGTTGCCCCCGGCGATGGCCGGGCCGACCTTGTGGCACAGCAGGTTGAGCGGGAAGTTGAACGGGCCGATGGCCACCACGACGCCGCAGGGCACGCGCAGCGTGAAGGCCAGCTTGCCCGCGCCCGCGGGATCGGCGTCCAGCGGCACGGTCTCGCCGTGAATCCTTTTGGCCTCTTCGGCCGAAGCGGTCAGGGTCTCCACCGCCCGGCGCACTTCTCCCTTCCCTTCGGCCAGGATCTTTCCCTCTTCGCTCGAGATCAGCGTGCCGAGCTCGTCCACCCGCTCCGCCATGAGGGCGGCCGCCCGGGTCAAAACCCGCCACCGCTCGTGGGCGGTCAAGCGCGCCATGATGGCGGCGCCGCGCGCGGCGAACGCCAGCGCGCGCTCCACGTCGTCGAGTCCGGCTTTTGGTACACTGTCTATAATGGAGTCATCATAGGGGTTGCCGACCTCCTGCATCCTCGGTCGATCGACCCACTCTCCTGCGAGGAACATTTTCATATGCCATCCACTCCTTTGTTGATCTTCACCGCCCTCCGACCCCCTCTCCCTCTGGGAGAGGGTTGGGGTGAGGGTACCCATCCAAGCAGCCCGTTGCCAACGGCATGGGAGGAGCAGGGTTATTGCGGCGCCCTCACCCGGCCTTCGGCCACCCTCTCCCAGAGGGAGAGGGATCGGAACGTCGAAGCCGCTACACGAGCTCCCGTATGGGCTCCAACACCGCCTCGGAGATGCCCTGCATCATGGCGGAAAGGCTCGGCTGCTCCAGCGTCCCGATAGCCGTCAGGGCCGCCTGCCTGCGGGCGTGCATCTCCCTCACCGCGAAGGTCAGCGACCCGAGCCGGTCGAACAACCCGGCCACCCGGTCCACGTCGGCGGGCGAGGTCGCCGTGCGGTCCTTGTCCAGCACCTCCAGCAACCACCGGGCATCGTCCGGCGGCGCGGTCTCCAGGGCATGAACCGCCAGGACGCTGCGCTTTCCCTCGGCGATGTCGCTGCCGCGCTGGTCACGGCCCTTGTCGCCGTAGAGATCCAGCACGTCATCCTGAACCTGAAACAGGATGCCGAGTTGACGCGCCGCTTCGGTCAGCCCGTCGACGATCCGCGCCTCCCGGCCAAACATCTCGGCGCTGCCCGCCATGGCCAGGACGAAGAATCGGGCGGTCTTGGCTTCGACCATGTCGAAGTATCGGGGCAGCGTGGGGCGCGAGCTCGCTCGTAGCGCGAACTCCTGCTCCTGCCCGTCGATGACCTTCAACGTCTCCATGAGCATCCGCCGTGCCAAGGCCTCCCGCCGCTCGCCGGACACCGGCGCCCGTTGCGCCAACAACAACGTGAAGTAGAACATGGCGTCGCCGAGGTTGATGGCCCGGACCACGCCGAACCGATGCCATACCGTCTCCCGCCCCCGCCGGGCCTCGTCGCCGTCCTGCACGTCGTCGTGGACCAGCGTCGCGTTGTGCAGCATCTCGCACGCCGCGCCCATGGCAACCGCCTTGGCCGGATCCTCCCCGAGACAATCGGCCACCAGCAGCGGCAGCAACGCACGAAGCCGTTTGCCGCCCGTCTCGAAATGATAGCGGCACATCTCCGCCAGCCCCGAATCAGCCAGCTCCGCCTGACGGACCACGTCGTCGAGGAGCAACAGGACTTCCGGGAGATGGCGTTTCCGGATGCTTTCGAGATGCGCCAGGAACGCCTGCTTCGCTGCCGCGTCGCCGGCGTCCGGACGGCCCGAACGATCATCGCGCGTCATGCGCGTCCTTCCTCCTCTTGGCGGCGGTTGACATATGCCTGCGTCGGTATGGTGAGGAAGGGAGTCAAAGGAAGGGTACGCTCAGCGGAGCTTCACCCCGAAGGCTACGGGCCCCTTGTCGCCCGCACGGGTCTGAAACTGCACGCTGTCGCCTTCACCAAAGTCCTCGAACTGGACTCGAGGGGCGCCGCTGCTGCGATGGAAGAAGACATCGTCGCCGCCGTCGTCCGGCTCGATGAAGCCGAATCCCTTGTCCCTCAGGATCTTCTTGATGGTTCCCGTCACCTGCGTTCACTCCCTTGACCGTACCTTGCGGCTGTCACATCAGGCACGGGCGGGTTTGAAACCCGCCCCTACACCTCGTCCTTGTAGGTCACAGCCACAAGCTTCCAAAAGGGCTCGTTGCATAGTCGGTTCGTTTCATAGTGCGGCCGGGGCTGGGAGTCAAGAAGGAAGAAGGTGCCGCGCCGCCCTGGCTCGCGATGGAGCCACGGGTCGCTTGCTTCGTTTTCACCGCCGATGTGGTATGCGTCAAGCAAGATGTCACGCTCACTGCGCGTCATGGATTTGGGCCGTCTCGACTACAAGGCCGCGCTGGCCGCTCAGGAACAGGTTCTCGAAACGAAGACCCGCGAGGTGGTGGACGATTGCCTGATACTGGTGGAGCATCCGCACATCTTCACCACCGGCCGACGGGAAGCAGGCGCCCACATACTCGACCCCGGCGACGTCCCGGTCCACGCCACCAGCCGCGGCGGTGACGTAACCTACCACGGCCCGGGGCAGTTGGTGGCGTATCCGATCGTCGATCTCAAGTCCAAGCTGCGCCGCGCCGTCCACTGCTACCTCGACAAGCTCGAACAGGTGATCATCGACGTCCTGGGGTCCTTCGGCCTGGAGGGGGTGCGCCGGCCCCCGTTCACCGGCGTGTGGACCGGCGACCGCAAGATCTGCGCCATCGGCATCGCCGTGAGACGCGGCGTCACCTACCATGGCGCCGCCCTGAACGTGGCGCCCGAGCTGAACTATTTTCGCAGGATCGTGCCCTGCGGCCTGGACTGGGCCCAGGTCACGTCGATCGAGCGAGAGGTGGGGAGGTCCGTCGAAATGGAGGTGGTGAAGCACCTCTTGGTGCAGGGCTTTTACCGGACGTTTGGATACGACGGGGTCGTGCAAGACGGAGACGCCACCGAGCCGGCCTCCGGTGCGGGCAACGCGCGCGGCGTTTAGCGGCTATTTCTGAAACCAGTCGGCGTTGATCTGAGTGTACTCTTCCCACTTGTCCGGGACCGCGGCCTCCTCGAAAATGGCCTCCACCGGACACACCGGCTCGCACGCGCCACAGTCGATGCACTCCTCGGGATCGATAAAGAGCATCTTCTCCTTCTCGAATACCTCGGTGTTGTTCTTGGTCGGGTGTATGCAATCGACAGGGCAAACATCGACACAAGCCGTGTCCTTGACGTCGACACAGGGCTCGGCAATCACGTACGTCATTCACTTCCTCCTGGGGATGCTAGTGTGCTGTCCCGTACCTCGTCTGCCATCTCAGACACCGCGCCACGCGCCCACGGCTGCGGTTTTCCACCCTGCTTACCACCAGAGGCGGGTTAATTTTTCGCTAACAAATAGCCCGGTTCAAGTCAAGTGCGGACCGTCTCGGACGCCCCTTCCGCAGCCCCTTTGCCGTTGGTCCGGGGACGCTTCCGCGGCGGCGTGTGGGTGGCCGTGCCGTAGAACATCTCGGCGCATTCCATGAGCGTCTCGGAGAGCGTCGGATGCGGATGGACGGACTCGGCCAGGTCCCTGGCGGTGGCGCCCATCTCGATGGCCAGCACTCCCTCGCCGATCAACTCGCCGGCGCCGGTTCCGGTGATGCCCATGCCGAGGATACGCTCGGTCTCGGGCTCGAGGATCAGTTTGGTCAGCCCTTCGGTGTGATCGAGGGTGAGTGCCCTTCCGGAGGCGCCCCAGGGAAACTTCACGATCTCCACCGGCACCTCCCCAGCCTTGGCCTCCCGCTCGGTGAGCCCGCACCAGGCGACCTCCGGTTCGGTAAATACCACCGCCGGAATCACCACGTCCGCGATGGTGCTGGACTCGCCGGCAATGACCTCCACCGCCACGCGCCCCTCCTTGGTGGCCCGGTGCGCCAGCAAGGCGCCGCCGTTGGCATCGCCGACGGCGTAGATGGCCGGGTCGTCCGTCTGCTGCTCATCGTTGCACTCGATGAAACCGTTGGCTCCGATCTTGACCCCGGTGTTCTCGAGACCCAGGTCCTCGTAGCTGGGCGTCCGGCCCACGCTGACGAGCACCCGGTCGTAGGTCTCTTCGCGTTTGGTGCCGTTGACCTCCATGGCCGCCTTGATCTTTCTCCCGCTGGTGGCCATGTGCAGGACCTTGGTCTTGAGACGGATCTCCTTGAACAGCGACTCGGCCACCTTGGCCACGGGCCGCACGAGGTCGGCGTCCACACCCGACAGCAGGTGGTCCAGCGCCTCCACCAGGACGATCTCGCTCCCCAGCCGGGCATAGACGGTCCCCAGCTCCATGCCGATGTAACCGCCCCCCACCACCAGCAACCGGCCCGGGATGTCCTCGAGCTCCAGGGCTTCGGTGGAGGTCATGATCCGCCGGTTCCCCAGATCGAAGGCCGACGGCATCGCCGGCTTGGACCCCACCGCGACGATGGCCTTGTCATAGTTGATGAATTGTTGCCCTTCGGCGGTTTCCACCCGGAGGGTCCGGGAGTCCTCGAAGTGCCCGCGGCCGTGGAGCCGCTGGACGCCCCTCCGCGAGCACAGCCCGTCCAGCCCCTGGGCAAGCTTGTCGATGACGGACCCCTTCCACTCCCGCAGTTTGTCGAGCTTCACCTGGGGCTTGCCGAAGGTGACGCCGCGGACCTCGGACAACGCCGCCTCGCCGATGACCTGGGTCGCGTGAAGGAGGGCCTTGGACGGGATGCAACCACGGTTGAGACAGACCCCGCCCAGGCGCTCGTCCCGTTCCACCAGCAGCACGCGCATTCCCAGGTCCGCCGCATAGAATGCCGCGGCATAGCCCCCGGGGCCGGCGCCGACCACGACGATTTCCGTTTTGATGGGTTCCACGGGCCTCCTAACCGATCAAGGGTGCTGTCTCGTTGACAAGAGAACCCCGCGCGGTTCCGTAGCCCTGTTCATGAGACAGGCCACTTGATGTCCTCTTGGGGATAGTTCTCCAGATAGTTCACGATCTCGCGCAGGAAACGGGCTCCGTCGGCCCCGTCGATCACCCGGTGGTCATAGGAGAGCGCCAGCGGCAGCACCAGCCGCGGCACCACCTTCTTGTCCTGCACCACCGGCCGGTACACGCCCCGCCCCATGCCCAGGACCGCCACCTGCGGGCTGTTCACGATGGGCGTGAAGTGGGAGCCGCCGATGCTTCCCAGATTCGATATGGTGAACGTCGCCCCCTGCATCTCGTCCGCCGACAACTTGCGCTGCCGCGTCCTCTCCGCCAACTCGTTCAGCTCCCTGGAGAGATCCAGCAGGTTCTTCTTGTCCACGTCACGGATCACCGGCGCGATCAGGCCCGCCTCGGTGTCGACCGCCACCCCGATGTGCACGTAGTCCCGGGTGACGATCTCCAGGGCCTGATAGTCGACGCTGGTCATGAACGACGGATGCTTGCGCAGGGCCGACACCGCGGCCTTGATGGCGAAAGAAGTTACCGTCAGCCGCACGCCGGACTTCTCATAGGCCTTGGCATACTGTTTCCGGAGTCCCATGAGGTCGGTGATGTCCGCATCGTCGAACTGCGTCACGTGGGGGACGGTGGTCCAGGATTCGGTCATCCGCTGGGCGATGGTACGCCGGAGCGGCGACATCCTCTCCCGCGTGGTGGGCCCCCACTTGGCGAGGTCCAGAGTCTCAAGGACCTTGGCCGCGGGCTCCGCCGCGGCAGTGGACGGCGTGAGCGCCATTTGCTGAAGCCCCTGGATGTAGCTGCGAACGTCCGCCATGACGATACGGCCGCCGCGCTGGCTGCCCTTCACCCGAGTCAGATCGATGCCCAGCTCCCGTGCGATCTTCCGCACCGTCGGCGAGGCCGCGGGTGGCGCGCCGCTGCTGGAGGCGTGGACATGAGCCTCCGGCGGAGGTTGGGATGTGCCGGCCTCGACCGGTGCGGCTACGGTTGGAGCCGCGGCCGGTTTCGAAGCCGACCCATCGTCGATGGTCACCAGCACCTGGCCCACCGAGACCACCTGGCCCACGTCCACGTGTATGCGGGCAACCCTGCCGGCTCCGGGGGCAGGAATGGGGGCCACCGCCTTCTCGTTCTCCAGCTCCACAAGGGTCTGATCCAGTTGGACCTGATCACCCTCCGCGACCAGGATGTTGACGACGGTACCGGAGTCCGCCCCTTCGGCCAGTTTGGGAAGCGTTATGTCCATGGGGTACGGGCCATTGACGGCTAAATGGCCATTTCGGGATGGGGCTTCGCCGGATTGTAATGCAGCTCGCGCATGGCCCGCGCCACCACCGACATTTTGATCCGGCCTTTTTGGGCGAGGGCATACAGCGTCGCCACCACCACCGACTCGGCATCCACCTCGAAATAGCGGCGCAGCCGGGGCCGGGTGTCACTGCGGCCGAAGCCGTCCGTCCCCAGCGTGAGCAGACCCCCCGGCACCCACGGCGCGATCTGATCCGGCACGATCTTCATGTAGTCCGACACCGCCACGAAAACCCCCTCCTCCGGCTCCAGCAACGACTCCAGGTACGACTTGCGCGGCGCCTCCCCCGGGTGCAGGAGGTTCCACCGCTGGGCCTGCTGGGCGTCGCGGCGCAAGAGATTGTAGCTGGTGGCGCTCCAGACGTCCGCGGCGACGTCGTAGCGGCTTGCGAGGATTTCCTGGGCCCGAAGCGCTTCGAACAGGAGCGGGCCGCTGCCGAACAGATGGGCGCGAACCTTTTTCCCGGCGTCGACGCTCTTGAACTTGTAGAGCCCCTTGAGGATGCCCTGCTCGACCCCCGGAGGCATGGCGGGCATCTCCTGGTTCTCGTTGTACAGCGTGAGGTAGTAGAAGACGTCCTCACCGCGTTGGTACATGCGCCTGAGGCCGTCCTGGACGATGACGGCGATCTCGTAGGCGAACGCCGGGTCGTAGGTAAGCAGGGGCGGAACGGTGCTCGCCAAAACGTGGCTGTGGCCGTCCGCGTGCTGCAGCCCTTCCCCGTTCAGGGTGGTGCGCCCGGCGGTGGCGCCCAGCAGGAAACCCTTGGCCTTGCTGTCCGCCGCGGCCCACATGAGGTCGCCGATGCGCTGAAAGCCGAACATCGAGTAGAACGTGTAGAACGGGATCATGGGCCTGCCGTAGGTGCTTTGAGCCGTGCCCGCGGCGATAAAGGAGGACATGGCGCCGGCCTCGCTGATGCCCTCTTCGAGGAGCTGCCCGTCCCGCGCCTCCTGGTAGTACAGCAGCGTCTCCCGGTCCACCGGCTCGTAGAGCTGGCCCTTGGACGAATAGATGCCCACTTGGCGGAACAGCGCGTCCATGCCGAAGGTCCTGGCTTCGTCCGGTATGATGGGCACGATGTTGGTGCCGATGTTCGGATCCCGGAGCAGCTTGCTCAGCAGCCTCACGAACGCCATGGTAGTGGAGACGCGGGTTTCGGAAGAGCCCTTGTGAAACTCCTGATAGGCCGCCTCGCCGGGCACACTCAGCGCTTCCGCCTTGCGCGCCCGCTGGGGCAGGAAGCCCCCCAGGCTCTTGCGCCGCTCCAACAGATAGCGGGTCTCCTCGCTTTCGAGGGGCGGCCGGTAGAAGGGTGTCTCCACCACCTCCTCGTCCGACAGCGGCACACCGAACCGCGAGCGGAAGTCGCGCAGCTCCCTCTCGTTGAGCGCCTTCTGCTGATGGGTGATATTCCGCCCCTCGCCCGCTTCGCCGAGACCGTAGCCCTTCACCGTCTTCGCCAGGATCACCGTGGGCGTACCCTTGTGGCGGATCGCCGCGCTGTAGGCCGCGTACACCTTCTGGGGATCGTGGCCGCCCCGTGCCAGCTTGCGGATCCCGTCGTCGCTGAGATGATTCACCATCTCCAGCAGCTCGGGATGGGTGCCGAAGAAGTGCTTCCGCGTGTAGCTTCCCGGCGCCACGGAATACTTCTGGTAGTCCCCGTCCACCGCCTTCTCCATCCGCTCCGCCAGGAGCCCGCTGGTGTCGGCCTCGAGCAGCGGATCCCAATCCGAGCCCCAGATGACCTTTATGACGTTCCAGCCAGCACCCCGGAACACGGACTCCAACTCCTGGATGATCTTGCCGTTGCCGCGCACCGGCCCGTCCAGGCGCTGCAGATTGCAGTTGACCACCCAGACGAGATTGTCGAGGTTCTCACGGGAGGCCAGAGAGAGCGCCCCGGTGGACTCCGGCTCGTCGGTTTCCCCGTCGCCCAGGAAGCACCACACGCGCGGCTCTCCCGACAACAGTCCCCGGGCGGTCAGGTAACGGGCGAAGCGCGCCTGGTATATGGACATGATGGGTGCCAGCCCCATGGACACCGAGGGAAACTGCCAGAAGTCGGGCATCAGATGGGGGTGGGGATAGGAGGGCAGTCCGCCGCCCTTCGCCAGCTCCTGCCTGAAGAGGTGCAGCTTGCCGGGGCTCAGGCGGTGTTCCACGTAGGCGCGGGCATAGTTGCCAGGCGACGCATGGCCCTGAAAATAGACCAGGTCCCCCGGCGCTCCGTTGTCGCCGCCCCGGAAGAAGTGGTTGAAGCCCACCTCGTAGAGGTTCGCCGCGGAAGCGTAGGTGGAGATATGCCCGCCAATGCCCGGATGAAGCCGGTTGGCCTTCACCACCATGGCCATGGCGTTCCAGCGGACATAGCTTTTGACCTGGCGCTCGATCCGGCGGTCGCCGGGATACCTGGGCTCGTCCTCTGGCCGGATAGTGTTGACGTAAGGGGTGTTGAGGGTCGAGACCGCGCCGCGCTGCCGGTCTCGGATGCGCGCCACCAGTTGGGCCAGGAGGAAGTCTACCTGCTCCGGACCCTTCTTCTGGACCACGTCTCCAAGAAGGCTCTCCAGGGAGTTGAGCCACTTGTCGTTCTGCGATGCGCCGGGCCCGGAGCCCCCCGTGCCTTCACCCGGTTCGGCGCCGGTGCGGAGCTCGGCTTCCGCCGCCGAATGGGCGGAGGTTATGGAATCTTTGGCGTTCATGGCTTTCCAGGGATATTACAAAAACGTTTGCGTAAGCAACACGTGCCGGGCAACATATTCAGCGCCGCCCATACGTGTCAAGCCCTTTCGGATCGGGCGAAATCCTTTCCGAGACCGGCCGCCGGACGCGGCCCCCTCGCACACCATACCGATCAGCCATGCAGTGCCTCGACCTCACACTCCCGACCCCCGAAGCGAACCTCGCCTGCGACGAGGCGCTGCTCGACGACTGCGAGGAAAAGCAGGATCGAGAGATCCTCAGGTTCTGGGAATCTCCCGTGCCTTTCGTGGTGCTGGGCCTGGCCAGCCGGCGGGACCTGGAAGTCAACGTGCCCGCGTGCGAGGCCCGGGGCATTCCCATCCTGCGGCGATGCAGCGGCGGCGGCACCGTGGTCCAGGGCCCCGGCTGCCTGAGCTACACGCTCATCCTGCGCATCACCGACAACGGCCCGCTGGAGCGCATCGACTCCACCAATGCCTTCATCACGGAACGCCACGGCCGTCTGCTGGCGGAGGCCACGGGTCTGCCGATCCGGCACCAGGGGGTCACCGACCTGGCGGTAGGTCAGCAGAAGTTTTCGGGCAACGCCCAGCGCCGGCGGCGGCGCTTCCTGCTGTTCCACGGCACGTTCCTGCTGGATTTCCCAATCCCGCTGTTGGAAGAGATTCTGCCCTATCCCCCCAAGACGCCGCGCTACCGCCGCAAGCGTCCCCACCGCACCTTTCTCACCAACCTGGGTCAGCGCCCCGCCCGCATCAAGGACCTGCTGGCGCGTTCCTGGAACGCCGCACCCGGTAGAGTCGATCTCCCGGCCGACGCCATAGCGTCGCTGGTGGAAAGCAAGTATTCGGTGCCGGGCTGGAACGAGCGGTGCTAGTGTGGTGTCTCACAAATACGCTTATGAAGCTGGGAGGGCATTTTGGTTGTCGGCAAGGCGCGATGACTTGTAGGGGCGGGTTTCAAACCCGCCCGTGTGGGGGGCACCACGCGAGGAAGAGCAACGCAGCCGACGGCCAAAAGGACCCGCAGATTCGTAAGCGTATTTGTGAGACACCACACTAGGGTCACTGAGGGCGACCGCCGGTCGCCCCTACATGTCGCCGCGCCTTTGTGCGGACGGGTAGGGGCGACCGGCGGTCGCCCTCGTGGTTTCAGATCCGCCCGCGCCCGCATCTCGTAGGTCGGGTTAGCCGAAGGCGTAACCCGACACCAGACTGTTCGGCATGTCAGGTGGGAATGATTCCCTGGGTCACACGAGCGTCAGCCAATGACGGTAACGTTCATCCCGGCCTCGGATGACATCGAAGAATGCCTGCTGCAGGTCGAGGGTCACCGGTCCCGGCTTCCCCTCGCCGATGGTCCGGTCGTCCACTTCCCTGATGGGTGTCACTTCCGCCGCGGTCCCGGTCAGAAAGGCCTCGTCGGCAATGTAGAGGGCGTCCCGGGCAAAAGGCTCCTCGTTGACCCGGTAGCCCTTCTGTCGGGCCAGCTCGATGATGCTGGCCCGGTTGATGCCGGGGAGAATGGAGGTCGTTGGCGCGGTCCTCAGCTCTCCGTCCTTCACGATGAAGAGATTCTCGCCGCTCGCCTCGGAGACGCACCCGGCGGGGTCGAGCATGATGGCTTCATCGTACCCCGCGAGCTTCGCCTCGTGCTTGGCCAGCACCGAGTTCACGTAGTTGCCGGAGATCTTGCTGCTGGTCATCATCACGTTGACGTGGTGCCGCGTATAGGAAGACACCTTGGCGCGGATGCCCTGCGCGATCCCCTCGTCGCCCAGATAGGCCCCCCAGGCCCACGCCGCCACGATCACCCGCACCGGATTGTTGAGCGCGTACAGTCCCATCTCTCCGTCGCCGATAAACGCCAACGGCCGGATGTAGCACTCCTTCAGCCGGTTGACCCGGATCACCTCCAGAATGGCCTCGGTCATCTGCTCGGGGCTGTACGGCAGGGGAGCGCCGAGGATGTGCCCTGAATCCCGCAAGCGCCGGACGTGCTCGGCCAGCCGAAAGACCGCCGACCGCTCCTCCTCCAGCCAATAGCAACGAATCCCCTCGAAATACGCCGTGCCGTAGTGAAGCCCGTGACTCATGACGTGGAACCTGGCGTCATCCCAATCCACCAGCTCTCCGTCAACCCAGATCTTTTCACTCCTCACAGACATCGATACTCTCCGGATAGCGTTTTCTCAAAGACAAAAGGCCGCGACGAGGGCCACCACTAAGGCCACCACGAGGGCCGCCACGAAAGCCACCACGCCAACGCCATGGTGGCCGCCACGGGCCTATAATTCTTCAGATTCCGTGTGGAAAGTCAAACTTTGCCGGGTCTCACCGGGCGGCCGGCGCAGGGAAAACGATGAGGTTGGCGGGACGGACGGTGACCTTCACCCGCGTGCCCGTGGGCAGGATGCGGGTGGAAGGCTGAGTACTACGGATCTGCACACCGGAGGGCAACGTCAGGTTGTACAGGTTTTCGGCCCCGCCAAATCGCCGGCGGGCCACGACCCCCTCGCCGTCATCCGCAGCCTCGACACCCACCTCATCGGGCCGGACCAGCAACTCGACTTCGGTTCCGCGTGGCAACCCGGAGTCGTCGGGGAAACTCCCAACCTCGGTTTCGATGCCGTCCCCCACGACACCCGGAATGAAATCCGACTGGCCGACGAACTCCGCGACGAAGCGCGTCCGCGGCTGGCGATAGAGCACCTCCGGCTCGGAAAGCTGCTCCAGAAAGCCGTGGTTGAGCACACCGACCCGATCCGCCACCGCGAGGGCCTCTTCCTGATCGTGGGTCACCATGATGGCGCTGATCTCCGACGCGCGCAGGATCCGCAGCAGTTCCTCCCGCATCTCGGTTCTCATATCGAAGTCGAGATTGCTGAAGGGCTCGTCCAGCAGCAGCACCAGCGGGTTCGGGGCCAGCGCCCGGGCCAGGGCCACCCGTTGCTGCTGACCGCCGGAGAGCTCGTGGGGATACCGCTGCGCCAGCTCTTCCATCCCGACCACGGCCATCACCCGCCGCGTCGCGTCCACTCGCGATGTCCGCGACTGCTTCCCAAGCCCGAACATGACATTGTCCAGTAGTGTGAGGTGCGGGAACAGGGCGTAGTCCTGGAACACCATGCCGATGCGCCGTTCCTCGGGAGCCACCCACACACCGCCCCCGGATACCGGCCGCCCGTTCAGCAGAATCCTGCCGCCGTCGGGCCGGTCGAAGCCCGCGATCAGACGCAGGGTGGTGGTCTTGCCCGATCCGCTGGGACCCAGCAGAGCGAGGATCTCGCCCTGCCCCAAGGTGAAGCTCAGAGCGGACACCGCCGCCGGGCTGCAACGCGCGTGGGTCTTCGAGATCTCTTCGACGGTGATGAGGCTCGTGCCGTCCATCGGTCATGCCTGCCGGACCGCGCCCGCGACGCCGTCCTCGCCCGTCTCCAGCCACCACCGCTCCAGGTCCCGGAGGGATCGTTCGGCCATGAACTCCTTCTTGCGGCGGCCCTTGGCCTTGAAAGACAGGCTCGGGAAAAGACCGAAGTTGACGTTCATGGGCTGAAAGGCTTCTCGCCCGGTATCGGTGATGTAGTGAAGCAACGAACCGAGGGCGGTGGTGGCGGGCGGCGTCACCAGTTTCGCCCCTGTCGCCAGACGCGCCGCGTTGACGCCCGCCAGCAGCCCCGCCGCGGCCGATTCGATGTATCCCTCGACGCCGGTGATCTGGCCGGCAAAGAAAAGCCGCGGCGCCCCGCGCCATTGCAGCGTCGGCAACAGGTGCTTCGGCGCGTTGATGTAGGTGTTGCGGTGCAGGCTGCCATAGCGCACGAACACCGCGTCGGCCAATCCCGGTATCAACGAAAAGACCCGCTTCTGCTCCGGATACGTCATCTTGGTCTGGAAGCCCACGAGGTTGTACAGGGTGCCCTCGCGGTTCTCCTGCCGCAACTGCACCACGGCGTACGCTCTCCCTCCCGAAGCCGGGTCCACGAGCCCCGTGGGCCGCATGGGGCCGAAGGCCAGGGTCTCCCGGCCGCGCCGGGCCATCTCCTCGACGGGGAGACATCCTTCGAAGAATCGCTCGAAGCTACGCACCGGCACCTTCTCCGCCGCAACCACCGCGTCCACCAGCCGGTAGTACTGTTCCTGAGTCAACGGCAGGTTCAGGTAGTCGCCGGGCCTCTCGTCGTAGCGGGAGGCCCGGAAGGCCACCGCCGGGTCCACGGAGTCCGCGGTGACCACCGGAGAGATGGCGTCGTAGTAATAGAGATGCTCGGCCCCCAACAGATCCCGGATGGACTCCGAAAAGGCCTGCCCCGTCAGCGGTCCCGTTGCCACGATGGTCAGGCCGGGCGGAATGGTCTCGAGCTCCCGGCGGATCAGCCGAAGGCCCGGCAGCGACGCCACCTGTTCCGAAACCGCCCGGGCGAAGCGCGTGCGGTCCACCGCCAGAGCGGATCCCGCGGGCACCTGATGCGCCTCCCCCAGCGTGATCATCAGCGAGCCCAGGCGCCGCATCTCTTCCTTCAACAGGCCCGCCCCGGTGGTCAACGACTGGGAACGGAACGAGTTGCTGCACACCAGCTCGGCCAGGTCACCCGTGGCATGAGCCGCGGTCTTGGTGACGGGCCTCATCTCGTAGAGGTCCACCGGCACTCCCCGTCTGGTGAGTTGCCATGCGGCCTCGCAGCCCGCGAGACCGCCGCCCACGATGTTGACGCGCTCAATGGTTTCGCTCATATCCGTGCGTTTCACATTGCGACGAGAGACACGAAGGGGCGACAGACTGAACTCTGCCGCCCCCACCGCAAGTTCCTTCACGCCTTCTCCTGGTCAAGACGCGATGTCGGGGTTGTTGTCTCGGCGGGTAAATCCTTCGAAGAGTCCTTCCAGCCGCGCCATCCGGTCTCGCAAGTCTGCAATGTCGCGCTTCATGGACCGCAAGTCCGGCAGAATCAGTCCAGCCAAGGCGATCCCGGTCCCGAAGATGGCGAGGAGAATAGAGGTTTCCGACGACGCTTCGAACATGGCTTCCTCCACTGGATTATTCATACCATAAGGGCATGACGAACGTAAAACATTCGGGAGCAACACGTTCTCCGTACCGCTCACCGGTTGCCGGTTGCGGCAGGGGTCAGTTGATATCTCTTACCTGGCAACTGCTTGAGCAAGCCTTGCAACTCCAGGTCCAACAGCAACGCGCAGACCTCCTGGGACGGAAGGCCGGCACGGTGAATGACATCGTCCATTTGCAGCGGTCCGGTTTCCAGATCCCGCAAGATGGCGCCCGCCGGGCCTTCGACGCGAAACGGTCCCGAGGCGGTTTCGCCGGGGTCGGCGGCAGCGACGGGCGGAGGCACGGCCGCCAGTTGCGGCGCGATCTCCTCGATGATGTCCGCCAGATTCTCCACCAGCTTGGCTCCTTCACGGATCAGGCGGTGGGGTCCGCGGCTGCGGCTGGCACCCGCCGGGCCCGGGACCGCGAAGACTTCCCGGCCCTGCTCCAGCGCCCACCGGGCGGTGATCAACGAACCGCTCCGCTCCGTGGCTTCCACCACCACCACGCCCAGCGACAGACCGCTGATGATGCGGTTGCGGGCGGGGAAGTGGTGCGGCAGCGGACGCGTTCCCAAGGGGTGCTCGGAGAGGACGGCGCCCCGCTCCTCGATGCGGCGGCAGAGGTCGCCGTGCTCCGGCGGATAGAGTACGTCCACCCCCGACCCCAGCACCGCCACGGTTCCACCGCCCCTGGACAACGCGGTCTCGTGCGCCTCACCGTCGATGCCCCGGGCCAGGCCGCTGACCACGGCAATGCCCGCGGAGGCCAACCCCCCGCACAGCAGGCGGGTCATCTCGCGACCGTACTCGCTCGGCGCCCGCGACCCGACCACGCCCACCGCCGCACGGCCCGCCGCCTCCGGCGATCCCCTGACGTAAAGCACCGGGGGCGGGTCGGGTATGGCGCGCAGGCGCTCGGGGTACGCCGCGTCGGAGTAGCGAACGAGCCGTGCCCCGGCTTCCGGCACCCGGCGCATCTCGTCCGCCAGACGATCCCAGGCGGAAAAGGCCAGCAGCCCGCCGACCGCTGCCGGACTCAACCCGGGAACCCCGCGCAGCACCCCGCGGCCGCTGAAGAAAGCGTCGGTGGGGTCGGCAAAGAACTCCGCGATGCGCCGGAACCCGACACACCCGAGCCCCGGGACCTGGCCGAAAGCCAGCCAGGCGAGGTCTCGCCGATCCACTGCACCGGACATTAGTGTTGCGTTCCACAAAAACGTTGACGAATATGCTGGTCCTTCTCGCCGTCGGCTGCGTTGCTCCTCCTCGCGTGGTATTGGCCACTGGGGGGCGACCGCCGGTCGCCCCTACAAGTCGTCGCGCCTTGCCGACGACAAGAATTCCTGCGCATCTTCGTCAACGTATTTGTGGAACGCAACACTAGTCTCCCCTGCCGGGACGCGGCCTCAGTACCAGGCGCACCGGCGTGTGCTCCAGGTCCAGCTCCGCGCGCAGCGCCTTGGTGAGGTACCGCCGGTAGCCCGACCCGATGCCTTCCGGATGGTTGACGAACAGCGTGAACGTCGGCGGCCGCACGTCCGTCTGGGTACTGTAGTAGAATTTCACGGCGTGCCCGTGGAACTGCGGCGCGGCGTGGCGCTCGGTGATCCGGCTCATCGCCCGGTTGAGCGCGGGGGTCTTGATCCACCTGCGCCGGGCGCTTCCCATCCGTATCACCGTATCCATCAGCTCATCCATGCCCGACCCTTCCAATGCCGATAGAGAGACTATCGGCACGTGGTCGGCAAACGGTAGCCGCCGATGCAGAAAATTCTGGTACTCCTGGAGGCTCAGGCGAGCCGCATCCAGGAGATCCCACTTGTTGATGCCCAGGATCGTGGCCTTGCCCCGCTGGAAGGCGTAGGACATGACCTGCGCGTCCTGGTCCGTCACCCCTTCGGAACCATCCAGCAGGTGGATGACCACGTCCCCCGCATCCACCGAGCGCAAAGCGCGGCTCACGCTGTACCGTTCCACCGGGTCGACGACCCGTGCCTTGCGGCGGATGCCCGCCGTGTCCGTCAGGCGGCACGCGGTCCCGCGCCAGGTGAAGGCGGCCTGAAGCGCATCGCGGGTGGTGCCGGGCTGCGAATCCACCAGCGAGCGGTCGTAGCCCAGCAGCCGGTTCACCAGCGTCGACTTGCCCACGTTGGGACGGCCCACCACGGCCAGAGCCAAAGGCTCGGCGGGCCCGGGGGTCCTCTCCCGGTCCTGGGGCAGGGCGTCCACTACCTCCTGCATGAGGTCCGCGACCCCCAGCCCGTGCTCCGCCGAAAGCGGGAACAGCCGCTCCACGCCCAGTTGGTAGAACTCGTAGAGGTCGCTCTCACGGCGCCCGGTGTCCAGCTTGTTCACCGCGTAGAACACGGGCTTGGGCGCCTGCCGCAGCAGCTCCGCCGCGGCCGTATCCAGCGGCGTGGGCCCGGACCGGCCGTCCAGGAGAAACACGATGACGTCGGCTTCATTCACCGCCGTCAGGGTCTGCTGCAGGATCCGCCCCTTGAGCCCCTCGCGCTCATCCGGCTCCAGCCCTCCGGTGTCCACCAGCATGAAGTTGCGCCGGCGCCATGCCACCTCGTTGTAGTTCCGGTCGCGGGTAACCCCCGGCTGGTCATTCACGATGGCGCGCCGGGCCCGGCTCAGGCGGTTGAACAGCGTGGACTTGCCCACGTTGGGACGGCCCACGATGGCCACCACCGGCATGTTTTCGAGATTGCTCATGTTCGAAGGAAGACTCATTTCTGCCGGGCACCAGGGCAACGCTCCTGTAGGGGCGGGTTTCAAACCCGCCCGTGCCCGTTGTTCCGCGATAATCCCGGGCTTGCGCCCCGCGCACATCCCCTTACAGACCGAATGCCTCGAGACTCCGGGGGTCCCGGCTCCAGCCGGGCGTGGTCTTGACCGCGAGCTCCAGATAGACGCGGCAGCCGAGCAGGTGCTCCAGGTCCTCCCGCGCCGCGATGCCTATTTCTTTCAGCGACGCGCCCCGCTTGCCGATGAGAATCGGCTTGTGGCTCTCCCGCTCGGTGTGAATGGTGGCGCCGATGACCACCAGCGCACCGTCGTTCTTTTCCTCGAAGCTCCGAATCGAGACCGCGATGCCGTAGGGTATCTCCTGACGGGTCCGCAGAAAAACCTTCTCTCGCACGATCTCCGCGGCGATGAACCGCTCCGTCTGGTCGGTGAGATCATCCTCCGGATAGTAGCGGGGTCCGGCCGGCAGCCGTTTGAGGATCTCCTCCACCAGCAGCGGGACGTTCTCCCCGGTCCGGGCGCTGATGGGGACGATGTCCCGGTCGGGCAGCAACTCGGCCAGACGCGCTATCACCGGAAGCAACCGTCCCTTGGACACCGCGTCGATCTTGTTCAGCGCGATCAGGGTCTCGTGCCGGCTGCCGGTCAGAATCCCGGCGATGTCATGGTCGTCCGCCTTGAGGCCGCCGCCGGCGTCCACCACCCACACCACCGCCTCCACGTCAACCAGCGAGCGTTTGGCCACGTCCACCATGCGCCGGTTCAGCAGCGACCGGGCGCGGTGGATCCCCGGCGTGTCCAGCAACAGGATCTGCCCCTCGGGCACGGTCTTGATGCCCATGATCCGGTTCCGGGTGGTCTGGGGCTTGGGCGAGACGATGGCGATCTTCTCCCCCAGGAGCTGGTTCAACAGAGTGGACTTGCCCACGTTGGGCCGCCCCAGGATCGAGACGAAGCCCGACCGGAAATCCTCCGGCAGGGAAGCAGCCGCATCATCCGTGTGCATGGAGTCGGTTTCGGCCATCGCCCCATTATGGCACGGGCGGACGGCACGTCAATCAGTCAGGCTTATCCAATTCCGGATGACACCGGCAATGTATTCACGTGGAGTGCACGACACCACCAGCCAGCGTTGACTTCGTGATGGCGCATGGGTATCCGTCAGAGTGAATGGTGCGCTGGTACAGGTACGTCGAAGATGCGGAATGGGAAGACATCACCAATAGCGGCGTGCTGAGGGCAGGGGACAATAGCTGCGGACTCGGCAAGTGGTTGGCGGGGAGCGAAACGGCTGCTTGGCAGTGGGGGAGAGCGCTTGACGAGCGTTTCCCGGGTCGTGTTGTCATTTTGGATTTGGATGATGAAGTTGCCGAGAGGGCCATTCTCATAACAAGCCTTGATGGCATTGGACAAGCGGCGTACATTGACGCCGAAGAACTTGGTCGGCTTCGCATTGTGGACATACGGAAGTACGAAGGATGAGACGCCCCGGACAACACGCTGTGATTGCCACTTTCAGTCCTGTAGATGACCGGACGCGGGCGGTTCTGAGGCGGGGCAGCCCCCTGAGCAGTGTAGTCCGCTTCACCGGTACGGACATGGCACCGGCCAGCCTGCTGATGGACGCCTACCGGCAGGATGACAACCTTGTTCGTATCGAACTGCTCGCACACCCTGAGCGAACAAAACAATTGCCCGAAGGCATCGGTTTCGAACTGGTCGCGGGAGAAACGTTATTGGGGAACGGCAGGATCCTTCCCTGTGCCTGGAAGACAGAAGGAGCAAAAGCAAAGCAGCCGAGTCGACGAAAACAAGCCATGAACATACGCCAAATAGCCGGCGTAGGCTTTAACTACCGCGAACGGCCTCGAGGGGAAGTGAATTGTGTAGCAAGGCTGTACCATCTTCTGCAAGACCGCGAGAATCTGGGCAAGTTCCTCGAAATGACAGGGTACCCGGAAGCCGAAGAAATAGTAGAGGATGAGTTTGGAATCTTCCTCGAATACGCCTATCTGAGAGACCTGTGGGAACACCTGAAGCAAGACGAGGACGGCAACCAGCAAAAGAAGCAGATGATCGTTAGTGTTGTAGGCACTGCCTTGCCGGACGCCGTCAGCCAGCCTTCTATCAAGTCCTTCAACGAGTACTTTGGCGCTGGCAATAAGTCTCGGAAACCTTCAGCGGAGCACATTGAAGGTCCCCAAAACTGGCAATTGCACAGGATAAAGGATCTGGACAAGATCGACAACGCCAGCTTGCTTAACCTGTGTAAATTCAAATGGTCCTTTAACGCACGACCCGATATGGTCATACATATTTCCAAGGATGCAGCAGTATGTATCGAGGCCAAGCTCCTATCCGGAGAGAGTAAGTACCCCGGTGGAGGCCCCTTGCGAAAGATCTTCAAGAAAAGAAATTTGCCTTGTGTTAGCCAAACAGCCCTCCAGGAATATCTGATGAAGGACTTGCTCGGATTGCGTACACACTTCGTCTATGTAACTGAGTCCGGCTCCCCCCCGAAATCTACCAGCTACACGCCAATCAGTTGGCGCAAGATCTTTTACACCTTGCGCGGCTCGGGCTGACGGCTGGAGGCACAAGGGCTAGTGTGGTGTCTCACAAATACGCTTATGAAGATGCGAGGGCATTTTGGTTGTCGGCAAGGCGCGATGACGAGCAGTGGCGGGTACCACGCGAGGAAGAGTAACGCAGCCGACGGCCAAAAGGACCCGCAGATTCGTAAGCGTATTTGTGAGACACCACACTAGTGTCCGAGCCTTTCAGCGGAACGGTGGTACGATACGGACGCCGATCGGCGTTCACTCACCCCGCCCGGCGCACCTGGATGAAGGCGCGCAGCGCGAGGTCAAGGAGAAAGACGCCCAGGGCGGCGGCGGCCAGGACCCACCAGATCCCCCGGGCGGTCCCCGCGGCATCGGGGTCGGCGGTAAAAAGGCCCTCGATGTCCGCTGCCAGAGTGTCGTCCCGCAACACCTTGCCGCCGGTCTGTTGCGCCAGCCGTTCCAGCAACTCGGTGTTGGCGTTCATGTCGCGGTACTCCCTGGAGAAGGGCACGATGAAGGGAACGGTGAGGGCCACGGGCGGTGTGCCGGACGGACCCGACGGCTGCTTCACCGTGAGCAGGTTGATGCCCCGGCGGGGCGTGGCGAAGCTCGTGCGATAACGGCCGGGAGCCACCTGCCGGAAGGTCTCCTGTTGCAGGGACTCGTCGGCCCGGGTCAGCAATCCCTCCAGCTTCAGGTGGTTCACCGGGCGCCCGGAGGCCGAGAACAGATCCACCACCGCGCTCATCTCCTCGCCGTCTCTCACGAAGTCCGTCCGCAGCCGGTGGTCCGAGACGTTCCTCACCGCCAGCCGGGCCATCTGCGCGGCCCACTTGGGAAACGCCTCCCACTGCACCCAGTGACGCCCCCACCGGCCGGACACGTCCGAGGTGAACGCGTACACCCGGCCAAGGCCGTAACGCCACGACACCAGCAACGGGTCCTCGCCGGCCCGCAGATGGACCTCCGCCCCGGGCTTCACGTGGGTCAGGACGTAGCCCAGGACCGGCGGCAACGGCTCGCCGGAGAGGCCCCGCATGGGACCCGGCGGCCCCGCGGCCGTCGGGGTCACGGTCTTCTCCACCAGCAGGTCCCGGGAGATCAACAGCGTCTCGGTGGTGAAGATCTGCGGGATGGTGCGCGGGTCCACGGTGGCGTAGCTCCTGCCGCTGCCGCTGTGGGCGAGCTGGGTCATGAGGCGGCGGTCGGCATCGCCGCCGATGGACACCGTGGACACGGTGATCCGCTCCTGGCCCATGCGAGTCACCTGCTCCAGCAAGTCCACCTTGTCGGTGAGCCCGTCGGACAGCACCAGCACGTGCTTGATGGCGGCCTCCTTGGCCGCAAGCGCCCGGCGGCCTTCCAACATGGCCTTGTGGAGATCGGTGCCGCCGTCGGAGCTCAGGCGGGCCACGTCGGCGGCGATGCTCTCGCCGCCGGCCGCCGCGCGGAACGGAACCACCCACTGCCAGTTCGAGTCGAACGCCAGGATCGCCACCTCGTCGGTGGGGTTGAGCAGCTCGGCCGATGCCATGGTGGCCGCCTTGGCCAGGTCCAGCTTGGTGGTGCCGAAGGGGCCGCCGCCCATGCTGCCGGACTTGTCCACCACGAAGAGCAGCGCCACGTGGGGCAGCTCCATGCGCACCGGCGGGCGCATCTCCACCGGCAGCGTCTCCTCCAGCGGGGTCCGGTAGTACCCCCCGGCGCCGTAGCTCCTGGTTCCGCCCAGCACGATGAGGCCGCCCCCGAGGTCGCGCACGAACCGCTCGATGCGCTCCATCTTCACCTGGGAGAGCTGGTACGCGGGAACGTTGTCCAGGATCAACAAGTCGAAGCCGGACAGCTCGGGCAGCGTGAGGTTGGCCCGCGCCGGAGTCTTTTCCACCACATCGTATCCCTGCACCTGCAACGCCTCGGCCATGAACCGCCGCGACGCGTCAGCGCCGTGGAGGTAAAGGATCCGCGAAGGCCCCTTGACACTGACGATGCCTTGCAGCAGGTTGTTCTCCGCCAGCACGTCCGCGGCCGCCTCCACCATCAACTCATAGGTGTGCGTACCCCGCCGCTCCACGCTGTCGGTGAAGCTCAGCCAGTTGGCGCCGGGCGCCAGCTCCCGGCGGGTGGAGCGGATGACGCGCCCGTCCCGCAGCAGGGTGATAGCCGCGGACGATGCCCGGGCGCTGGTGAGCGCGGCCTTGATCTCGAAGGTCTCGCCGCTGTCCACCACCGAGGGCACGGCGAACTCGGACAGGTAGACCTCGTTCCGGCCCTCGGCAAGGCTCACGGGATACGGCCACACCGAGACCCCGTGGGACCGCAGCATGGGCAGCACCCGCTCCACCGAACCGCGGTTCTCGTTGGCGTCGGAAATGAGCAGGATCCGGCTCTGGCGCCCCTCGCTGAGCTCGCCCAGGGCGCCCTGAAGCGCCGCCCCCAGGTCCGTGGCGTCGCGCTCCGGCGGGGCCGGCAGCTCGCTCACCGGAAGCTCTTGGGTGGGCAGGAACTCCCACTGCGGACGGCGCGCGAAGGAGAAGAGGCCCAACCGCACTTTGGCGCCCACCAACCCCTGGGCCCGCTCCAGCACGTCCACGGCCCGGGTGCGAGCCTCCTCCCCGACGCTGTCGGAAAGGTCCACGGCCATCACCACGTCCAACTCCGGATCCTCGGCGAGAACCCGCGGGTTTGCCAGGGCCACCAACAACACCGCCGCGGCCGGCACCCGCAGCCACAGGGGAAAGAGCGACCGGCGGGTGCGGCAGACCACCACGCATTCCGCCAGCAGCAGCGCCAGGGCCACGACCAGCAGCGCCGGCCAGAGGTCGAAGCGGGCGTCCCGGCCGCTCTCCGCCGCCGGCGCCGCGGAGGCCACCGGATCCCCCTGGTACGAAGGACGGATGCGGGACTCCTCCTCGCTGAACAGGTTCACCGCGAACTCGCCCTCCGCGTGCTTTCCCTGGAACCGGTAGAAGCCCACCTCCGCGGTGTCGCTGTAGGTGCCGGTGCGCTCGCGGATACGGACCGGGCGGCTCTCGCCGGAGGGCCCCACGAACACCAGTTGCTCCTCATCCACGCCCACGTCCGCGACGAAGGGCAGGCCCGCGGCCACCTGGCTGGCGGGAAACTCCCGTGCCGTGGGCCGGAACCAGGAGAAGGCGTTACGCACCAGCAGCGGAAACGACACCCGGAACGGCAAGTCCGATTGGGTGAGATCGAAGGCAAACACCAGCGCCTTGAGGTCACCCGACTCCACCGCGAGAATCAGCGGCCCGCGCTCGGACTCCGCCAGCGACACCCCGCCGCCGTCCGAGACCAGTTCCAGGGCGTCCCGGACGTAAAGCCCGTCCAGCCGCACGCCCGCCGCCAGCGGATGGTCGGAACCGGCGGACACCAGCGCGGTTTGTGGTGTTTGTTCGGCCACGCGCAGCGACAGGCCTTCGGCCACCGTGCGGATCAGGATGAAGTTGCCGCGGACCAGGGGCGGTGCCGGCACCCGGTCCAGTATCACCACGTCGTAGGCCGCCACCTGTTCGGGGACCCGGTCCACCGAGATCCGGTCGATGCGGGCCAGGGTGACGTGGGGGAAATAGCGCAGCAGGCGCTCCAGGAAAGGGTTCCCCGGCCCCACGTACAGCACCCGTGTGGGCCGCTCGTCGGGGAAGGCCAGGAAGGCGCGGTTGTCGGTGTGCAGGTCGTCGTTGATGGCCAGCAGCGCGGTGGCGCGCCCGCGCAAGGGACCGGAGATCCCGTAGATCAAAACCTCCCGGGCAAACGGCTCCAGCGACAGCAGTGCCCGGCTCACCACCCGGTCCGCTACCGTGACGATCAGGGGCGCATGCACCGGCCGCTCCGTGAAGTTCTCCACCACTACCATGGCCTCGTATTCGTCGGCCTCGCCGGGCACCCGGCGGAACTGAAAGCCCAGGATACCGACGTTGTCCGCGCCACCCTGTACCCGCACCAGATCGAGGTAGGACGCCGCCAACGGCAGCTCCTCGATGCCCTTGAAGGCGCCGTCGGTGATCACCACCACCCGGTGCGGCCCCTGGCGCTTGAGGAACGTGTGCGCCAGCAGCACCGCTTCCTTCACCGGAGCCTCCGCGTCCGTGGCGGCCAGGCCGTCGGCGGTTCCCCGAAGCCGTCCCCGGTCCCCGGTGAAGGGTTGTATCACCTGGGGCGACGCCGCCGCGCCGATGATCATCATGCGGTCGTTGGCGCCCAGCGCGTCGATGCGCTGGTGGAGCTCGGCCCGGGCCGCGTCGAAACGAGATCCCGACTCGCCCGACGCCTTCATGCTGGCGCTCAGGTCCACCACCACCACCAGGTCGCGGCCGGCGCTGCCCACCCCCAGGAGCGCGGGTCCCGCCAGCGCGGTGATGACCGCGGCGGCGGCCAGGAGCTGCAGGATCAGCGGCAGGTTCCGGCGCCAGAGCCAGCCGAGACGCCGGCCCATGGGCCTTTCCCGCAGCACCTTCTCAAGCAGGAAGAGCGTGGTGACGGGGACCCGGAGGCCCCTGGGCCTGAGGCTGTTGAGCAGCAGGATGACCGGGACCGCTCCCAGCAGAAAGAGAAAAGCCGTGGGGAAGAGCCACAGCACGGGGCTATCCTGTCCCCTGTGTCAGATAGCGCAGAACGAAGTCGTCGAAGGGAACGTCGCTGGTGGTGCGCCGGTAGTCCATCTCCCGGCCCTCGCAGAATTGGCGGGTGTCGGCGAAGAACTCCTCCACTTCCCGCTGGAACCGGTCCGCCAGGTCCCGGTCGAGAAAGACCCGGCGCTCCCGGGCCGTCTCCACGTCCACCAACGACACGTCGCCGCCGGGGTCCAGCCGCGTCTCGCCCTCCTTGAGAACATGGACCAGCAACACGTCGTGCCGCTTCCGCGCCAGCTCTTCCAGAGCCGCGCGGCACCCGGCGGCGTCCAGCAGGTCGCTGAACAGCACCACCAGTCCCGGCCGGGGATAGAGCCGCGTGAAGGTCTTCACCGAAGTCTCCAGGTCGGTACGCCCGGCGCAGGACAGCGCATCGAGGAAGTTGAACAGCGCCAGGATCTGACGCCGGGCCCGGGCCGGCGGCAACTGCGCCGCCACGTCTTCGGCCAGGCCCACCGCCCCCACCCGGTCGTGGGTCTTGAGGCCGATGTAGCCCAGGGCCGCGGCCACGCTCTTGGCGAACTCCAGCTTGGGCGGCGAGCCTTCCCCCATGGACAGGCTCGTGTCCAGCAAGAGATACACCGTAATCTCCTCCTCGGCGGTGAAGACCTTGACCAGCAGCCGTTCCAGGCGTCCGTAGACGTTCCAGTCCACGTAGCGCAGGTCGTCGCCGCGGCTGTACTTGCGGTAGTCGGAGAACTCCAGGCTGTAGCCCTTGCGAACCGTGGGATGCTCGCCCCGGGCCATGCCCCAGTTCAAGCGCTTGGCCACCAGCCGCAGCTTGTCCAGGCGGGCCAGGAAGTCGGGCTCGAGGAACCGGTGCGCCTCGGCTTCGGCCATCAGGGCTGAACCTCCGGCACCTGCTCCACCACCTCCTCCAGCACCGTTTCAGGGGCGATGCCGGAAGCCTCCGCGGCCAGGTTGAGCAGCAGCCGGTGCCGCAGGCTCGGCATCAGATCCCGGCGGATGTCCTCGAACGAGACGTTGGGCCGGCCGGAAAGCAGCGCCCGGGTCTTGGCCGCCAGGATCACCGCCTGCAACCCACGGGGGCTGGCGCCGTACTGTACGTACTTGCGCGCCGACTCGATGCTCTGCTCGGTCCCGGCATGGGTCGCCCTCACCAGACGCACCGCGTAGTCCCGCACCGGACCCGCCAAGGGCACCGCCCGCACCGCCTCGCGCATCTCCAGCACGGCCTCCGCCGCCAACACCTTGTTCAAAGCCCCCGAAGGCGCGCTTGTGGTGAGCTCGGCGATGCGCCCCATCTCCTCGTACGAGGGATAGCGGACGATGAGCTTGAAGAAGAAGCGGTCCACCTGGGCCTCCGGAAGGGGATAGGTGCCCTCCATCTCGATGGGGTTCTGGGTGGCCAGGACCATGAACGGGCTGGGGATGGGATGCACCGCACCGCCCGCGGTAACGCTCTGGTCCTGCATGGCCTCGAGCAGGGCCGACTGTGTCTTCGGGGTGGCCCGGTTGATTTCGTCCGCCAGCACGATGTTGGCGAACACCGGCCCGGCCTCGAACTCGAACACCTTCCGTCCCGAGGCGTCCTCGTTGACCACGTTGGTGCCGGTGATGTCCGCGGGCATCAGGTCGGGGGTGAACTGGATGCGCGAGAAGCCCAGGTCCATGAGCTCTCCCAGCGAGCGCACCATCAACGTCTTGCCCAGGCCCGGCACGCCCTCCAGCAGACAATGGCCGCCGCACACCAGGGCGATGAAGATGCCCTCGATGAGCTCCTCGTGGCCCACCACGGCCTTGCCCATCTCGTTCCTGACTTCCTCGAACGCGCGTTGCGCGCTCAGCATGCGGTTTCGAATCCCCTCGGTCGAAGCGTCGGATGTCACTGCCATGTCGCTCCTTGGAGGCCATGCCGACCCCCGGCGTCGTGCGTGCGCGGGCGGGTTTGAAACCCGCCCCTGCACGCGTGCCTTCCTGTGGCGTCGTTTCCCAACTAGTGTGGTGTCTCACAAATACGCTTATGAAGCTGCGAGGGCATTTTGGTTGTCGGCAAGGCGCGATGACTTGTAGGGGCGGGTTTCAAACCCGCCCGTGTGGCCGACACCACGCGAGGAAGAGCAACGCAGCCGACGGCCAAAAGGACCCGCAGATTCGTAAGCGTATTTGTGAGACACCACACTAAGGTCTCTCCCGGGTCACGCCCAGGGACAGGAAATAGTTCTTGATGGTTTCCTTGAACTCGGCGGGGATCTCCTCCGAGGAAAGCTCCGCTTCCAACTGCCGTTGGTATCGGACCACGACCGCTTCTTCCGCCACGGTACTGTCGCCCGGACGGGCCTCGCCCCTGAAGCCGAACCCCCGGCTGCGGCCCTTGCCCAGAAGCCCCTTCAGATGCGTGCGGACCCGTGCCTGGAAGGCCGGATCGAAGGGCTCCTGCTCTCCCTTTCCGGGCTCGTTTCCCGGCTGTCGTCCTGTCGCCGGGGGGTTCTCCGAGCGCCCTTCGGGGCTCCCGGGCCGGGCCGCCTCGGCGGTGGACTCATCCGGCGCGTCCCCGAGCAACATCTCCGTGAGGAACTGCTGCGTGGAGCCCAGCGACCGGCGGTCCTGCTCCTCCCTGGCCTCCCGCTCCAACCGGTCGAGGAAATCCTGCACTTCCCGTTGGTTCATGTCGGTGGAGCCGCCGGGACGCTGATCGAGCGAGGACAGCCCCAGGGACTCCAGCAGTTCGGACCGACTCTTCCCCGCGGACGAACCGTCCATCTTCCTGGCGTCCGATCGCTGCAGATGCTCCCTCAGCCTCTCCAGGGCGGCGTCGGACAGAGCCGGCCACTCCAGTCCCGCCCCGGCGGGCCACGACCGGGTCATTTCTTTCAGCACGTCCACCATCGCCCCCACCGACGCCTCCAGGCGCGACTTTTCCGCGCCGGCCTCGCCCAGTTGCCGGTCGGCCATCTCGCGCAAGGCCTCGGCCATGCGCCGGCTCTCGGTCAAATCCTGCTCCCGCGCCCGCTGTTCCAGCTCCCCGGCGTGCTCCCTGAGCTCCCGGGCCATGCGCGACGGCGCCGAGGCCGCCTGGGGAGCGCCCCCTGGCGGCAGCCACAACCCTGCCGCCGCCAATACCACCAGGATCGGCCCAGCCAACGCGTGCCAGGTGAACCGGCGCCGGCAAAGCGACCGGAGCGGCGCCGCCCCGAGCTTCTCCGCGGCTTCCTCCACCACCAGAGACTCTTCCGGGGGGACGTGTTCCCGCGGAAGCTCCCGTGGCCGGAACAGGATCTCCCAGGCCGTCAGCACCCGCTCATGGAGCTCCATCCCGTCGTCCACTTGCTTGAGCGAGCGGATGAAGGCCTGCTCGCGCCAGGGACGCAGCAGGAACACCCCCACCGCCAACGCGGCAAAGACCACCGGCGCGAACCACAGGAGGCCTGCGTCCACCGGCAGCAGAGCGCGCGCCAGCACCAACGCGGCCGCGGCCGACGCGGTGTAGAAGAGGCTTTCCAGCAGCAGGCGCTCGCGCCGCTTGCGTCGCTCCCAGCGGCGCAGGTCGGCCAGCTTCTCCTTCAGACGTGCTCCCGGATCGGTCACGAGTAGCCTCTCTGGATGCGCTTCAAGCCCCAGGCCAGCAACGCCAGGCCCACGGTGAAAATGAAGCCCTGGAAGGTCCAGTGAACCAGGGGCGGGGTCCACACCAGACCCCAATGCAAGGATGTCGTGGTCATCTCCAGCGTGCCGAGATGATAGAGCAGAAACGCCACCGGATTCAACGTCTGCGCCCACGCTCCGAAGGCGCCCGAAATCAGGAAGAAACACACGAAGATCCAGCGGATGAAGACCCGGCGGCTGTCCGGCTTGCGTTCCCACAGGGCCAGGCCCACGAGGCCCCAGATGCCGTAGCCCACGGCATACAGGAACAGCATGGGCAGGGTGGAGGCCATGTCGCCCAGGGGCGCGCGGGCGATGGCGCCGGACCACGCCAGCAGCGGCGCCGCCAGGAACAACAGGATCAGGCCGTGCACCACCAGGATAGCCAGCAACCCGGACGCCACCGCGACCACGCCGAGGCGCTCCTCCTCAAGCCAATGCCGCAGCGGCGAGAACCGCCAGGCCAGGAATTCAAGACCCGCGAAGCGAAGGGTCAGGTAGACGATCAGCAGCAGCGCAGCCACGGCGGAGAACTTGAAGAGGAAGGCCGGTCCGATCCAGAACCTCGCTTCGCCAGCGGGCAGCACCAGTGCCAGCACCTGCAGCGCGCCCAGGATGCCCACATAGAACAGGTAGCTGACGCAGGCCTGTCCCTCCTTCCAGTAGATCGTCACGGCCTCCTGGAACACCGGATTGGCCCAGGGCCTCACAGATCCTCCTCCCCATCTCCCAGCGGGATGGCTACGCGAAACAGCTTGAAGTGGTGCGCCGTGACCCGAGGGTCCTCCACCCGCAACTCGGGTTCCTCGTCCCGCACCCAGCCGATGACGAACGCCGTCTTGGGGTCCGCAGCCTCGCCCTCCGGGAATATCGAGCGCCGTAGCAGGACCTCGCGCACGTTTTCGTCGAACCGGACGTCCTCGGGCTGGGGACCCTCAACGTCCTCCGCCTCACCGGCGCGGCGAGCCTCGGGCAGCTCACGTCGCAGGGTGCCGCCCGGTGGTACGTCCCCCAGCTTGTAGCCACGCCCGCCGATCAGGAGCCAGCATTCCGTGAGGGTGCCGGAGCCGCGGTTGACGATGCCGATACGGTAGGTCTCGCGGGAGTGCTCCCACTCGATGGCAACCGGTGAAGGGCGGACGGCGCGAAGCCTGAACAGCGCAGCCTTCCATTCCGCGAGCGGAACGTGAACCCGGTTGCGCGGGCGCCCTTGCCGCAGCACCAGCGACGCCTCCGAATCGCCGCCGCCCGCCGGCACCAGATCGAGCTGGATCAGGTCCCGTCCGAGGCTGAAGGAGAACTCCTTCTGCCGGGTCGCGAACAGCCCCACGTTGGAGTGCACGGGCGCGACGTCCGACCATAGTGTCGCATCTACCACCGTGGAGGAGATCAGGATCCCGTCCGGCACGTGACCGCCCCGGTCGAAGTACCAGTAACCGCCCAGCGCCCATGCCAGCACCAGCCCCGCCGGCGCAAGGGCCAGCCCGTACCGGGACGCCCCGCCGGCCTTTCGCCAGCGGAACCACAGCAGCAGCGACCCGATGTAGAGCGCCAGCGCCAGGAGCAGCGGCAACATCGGGGACCGCAGGCTGGAGAAGCCGAAGTCCTGGAGCAGCCCCGTGAACACCTCTTGATTCCAGGCGGTCCACGGCTCCGTGCGCCTGGCTGGCGGCGCCCCCAGGATCTCCCCGAACAGCGCCGCAAGGCCCTCCCAGTCCGACACTGGCGGCCGGCCCACGTCCAGCGACAGATAGACCACCCTGCCCTCGCCGTGGCTCTTCTCCACGACAATGGGCGTGTCCCCCTCCGCCAAGAGTACCCGGCCGTCCGTGGCCGGGCCGGCGTCCTGAACCAGGACGTCCTCCAGGACGCCACCGAATCGAGCCGACAGCTCCGGCAAGACCTCGAGCCGCTTCAAGCCCCGCACGGCCACCGGCAGCAACGCCGCGGTGGCCGGGTCCTGATACAGGGCGAAGTGAGCGCCGCCCAGCACCACCATGGTCCCCCCGGCGGCGAGCCAGCGTTCCAGCGCGCGCCGCTGCCCCCGCGACAAGCCGCGCAGCGACTGCTCGTACAGCATCACGCTCCAGACGCCGCCGTAGGCTCGGGTGTCCTCCGGCAGGTCACCCAGGGGAAGCGAAACCACGGGCACGGGAGTCTGGTAGGACAGCGGGATGGCCGGGGCGACGTTGCTCCGGGTCAGTAGAAGAATCAGCGGCTGGCCGGTGAACCGGCCGCGCAGGCTGACGGAGGTCTCATGGCTTCCGCCGCCGCCGGTGAAACGCAGCAACAGCGGCTGCGCCACCGAGTCCGGATCGACGGTGACGAAGACGACCTTGCGCGCGTGGGTGGAGAGAAAGATGTCCCGCCGCTGGATGAACGAGTAGGGCTCAATGCCCCGGGTGGGGCCGCCACGGGCCTCCACCACCTCCAGGACGCCCCGGACCGCCACCCCGGAGTTGACCAACTCGATGCGCACCGGCAGCGGCTCACCGAGGCGATAGATGCCCCCGAAGCCCGGTTGCGCCCTTATCGAAACCTCCGCCGGCGCCAGACCGGAAACGAAGAGCGCCAAGGCCGCCAGAACCGCAGCCCACCCCGTTGGTCCTGAGCCTTTCGTCAAGCTCAGGACAGGCTGTAGCGAAGCGCCAGCGGAGCGAAGTCGAAGGAGGCTATTCGATGAAAGAGACGTCCAGTACCTCGAAGTTCCGTACGCCCGCAGGCGTGCGTACCTCCACCAGATCACCCACCCGGCGGCCGATCAGGGACCGCGCCACCGGTGACCCCAGGGATATCCTCCCTTCCCTGGGCTCCGCCTCGTGCTCGCCGACGATTTTGTAACTGACGTTCTCGTCGGTGTTGTCGTCCACCAACTCGACGGTGGCGCCGAATACGACCTTGTCGCCGGAGAGGCGGGACACGTCGATGACCTGTGCCCGCGCGATCTTGTCCTCGGTCTCGCGAAGCTGGACATCGATCATGGACTGGCGCTCTTTGGCCGCATGAAACTCGGCGTTCTCCGACAGGTCGCCATGGGCCCGGGCTTCCTCGATGTCGCGAACATTCTTGGGACGCTCAACGGATTTGAGGCGATGGAGGTCCTCAACCAATCGCTGATGCCCCTGCGCCGTCATGGGCACGGGACCGTCGTTGTCTGCCATCTGACTGTACCTCTGGAAAATATCCGGGCGAGCCGAGGAACCCCCGCCCGCCCGTGGATTTCAAGACGGTGGGGAGTGTAACACCGGTCAGCGAGAAATCAAAGAACGGGTGGAATCTCTGGATCCCGGGTCACGCCCGGGATGACGAAGGACGGCCCCAACGTCGTCCCGGGCTTGATCCGGGATCCAGAGGGAGAGGGGGACAGCGGACAATGTGGCTCAGGAAGCGAGCGGAGGGGCCGCCCAGGCGCGTTTGCCGGGGCCGAACACGTGGCAGGCGGTGCCATGGCCGCCGTGGGAGAACTCCAGCTCCGGCTCCACCTCGGTGCAGATCTGCTCGCGGAACGGGCATCGCGGGTGGAAGTTGCACCCGGAGGGGGGGTTCACGGGGCTGGGCACGTCCCCTTCCAGCACCATGCGGTCCCTCTTGGGATTGGGGTCGGGCATCGGCACGGCCGAAAGCAAGGCGCGGGTATAGGGGTGCCGTGCGTCGGTGTAGATGGCCTCGCTGGGCGCGATCTCGACGATCTTGCCGAGATACATGATGGCCACCCGGTGGCTGACGTGCTTCACGACCCTGAGGTCGTGGGAGATGAAGAAGAAGGTGAGCTGCATGCTCTCCTGCAACTCCTGCAGAAGATTGATGATCTGGGCCTGGATGGACACGTCCAGGGACGACACGGGCTCGTCCGCGACGATGAACTTGGGCGACACGGCCAGTGCCCGGGCGATGCCGATGCGCTGGCGCTGGCCGCCGCTGAACTCGTGCGGGTAGCGTTCGTAGTGATCGTCCCTCAAGCCCACCTTCTCAAGCAGCCCCATCACGTGCTCCTTGCGGCCGCTGCGGGAAGCCATGTGGTGGATCTTGAGCCCCTCGCCGATAATGTCGCCGACTCTCATGCGGGGATTGAGCGAGGCGTAGGGATCCTGGAAGATGATCTGCATGCGCCTGCGCAGATCCCGCATCTCGGCGCTGGAGATCCTCATGATATCCCTGTCCTCGAACAGGATCTCGCCTTCCGTGGGTTCGATCAGGCGAAGAATCGTCCGGCCCAGCGTCGACTTGCCGCACCCGGATTCACCCACCACACCGAGGGTCTCTCCATCCTCCACCGTCAGGCTGACGCCGTCCACCGCCTTGACGTCGCCCTTGCGCCGGGAAAGCAATCCTTCCTCCACCGGGAAGTACTTCTTGAGGTTCCTGATTTCCAGCAAGCTCATTGAATCACGTGTCCTGTACCCGGCGCCGGACGTCCGATGTAGGGGCGGGTTTCAAACCCGCCCGTGCTCGGGATCCGTAGGGGCGACCGGGCGATCGCCCCTACCTAATTCGTTCTATAACACGCCACCCACTGGTTGCGCGCCTTTTCCTCCAGGAGGGGCTCATGGCCGGCGCAGATCCCGGAAGCCTTGAAGCAGCGGTCCCGGAACCGGCACCCGCTGGGCAGATCCAGCGGACTCGGCACCACACCGGGGATAGCGTCCAGGCGCCGCTTGCTGGTGCTGCTGGGCAAGGAGTTCAGCAGGCCGATGGTGTACGGGTGCAGCGGTTTGCTGAAGATCGCCTCCGGCTTGGCGCGCTCGACCATCCGGCCGGCATACATGATGGCGACCTCGTCGGCCTGCTCCGCCACGACGCCAAGGTCGTGGGTAATGAGCAGCAACGCCATGCCGAGCTTGTCCTGAAGCTCGCCCATCAAGTCCAGGATCTGGGCCTGAATGGTCACGTCCAGGGCCGTCGTCGGTTCGTCGGCGATGAGCAGGCTCGGGTTGCAGGACAGCGCCATGGCGATCATCACGCGCTGGCGCATGCCGCCGCTCATCTGATGCGGGTAGTCGTTGACGCGGGAGGCGGGATCGGCGATCTTCACCAGCCGGAGCATCTCCACGGCCTTGTCCTTCGACTCCCGACGTGAAACTTTCTGATGGAGCCGGATGGCCTCCGTGATCTGGTCCCCGACGGTGAACACCGGGTTCAGCGAGGTCATGGGCTCCTGGAACACCATGGAGATCTCGTTGCCGCGGATCCGCCGCATCTCCTCGTCCTTCAGCTTGAGCAGGTCCTGTCCGCGGTAGAGGACCTCGCCGTCCGCCACCCTTCCGGGAGGAGACGGGATCAGCCGCATGATGGAGAGGGCCGTCACGCTCTTGCCGCAACCCGACTCGCCCACGAGCCCCAGCGTCTTGCCCGCCTCGATGGTGAGGTTCAGTCCGTCCACCGCCGGAAACTCGCCGTCGGAGGTCACGAACGAAGTGTGGAGATTCTTGATTTCGAGCAGTGTCGCCATACCCTGCGGCCACCCCCTGCCATACCGGCCCGATCAAGCCCGCAAGCGCGAACTGTACCAAAAAACAGCGAGGGTGCAAACGAAATTGGCGGGACACGGGCCGCATGAGCCCGGTGTTTCCTTGATCGGCCGGACGAATCCTGTTAGACGCGGAAGATACGGCCTTACGCTCCCACGACCATGGAAGCGCTTCACCACAGCCAGACCGGCACCACGGACGCGCTCATCGAGCAGCTCGCTTCCGTGGTGCATGCCCGCCGCATGACGGTACCGGCGATCCTGTTCCTCGAAGCCCACAAGCCGCTTACGTCGCTGTTCCATACCGCGGCGGTGATGAGCCTGCCGTTGTTGCTGCCGCTGTTCGGGGCGAAGGCCCGGGAGCTGCCGGCGTTTCTCCAGTCGCGCGACAACGTCGAACGGCTGATCCGGCGCATCGAGCAACTTGCCGAGGGAGGCGGGGACCGTTGATGGGCGGGTTCGAGAATGCCACCCCCGGGGTGCTGGTGGTCATGGCCCTGATGATAGGGCCGGTGCTCTACTACATCCGGATCGCCCGGCGCCGACGGGACCTCTACGTCCGGCGCCTGGCCGGGGTGGACGCCATCGACGAGGCCGCGGGCAGAGCGGCGGAGATGGGACGGCCCCTGTCCTTTTCCACCGGCATCACCAACGTCGGTCCGGTGCTGTACGCGTGCCTCGGCGTGCTCTACTACGTGGCGCGCAAGGCTGCCCAGTACAAAACCCGCCTGCTGCTGCCGCAGAACAACCCCGAGGTCATGGCCATTGCCGAGGACGTGCTGCGGGAGGCCTACCGCGCCGAGGGCCGGTCAGCCCTGTTCGACCCGCGGAACATCCTTTTCCTTTCCGAGGAGCAGTTCGCCTTCGCCGCGGGTTATGTCGGACTGGTGCAGCGGGAGCAGGTGGCCGGCGCCTTTCTCTTCGGCCATTTCGCCGCCGAATCGCTGATCCTGGCGGAAGCCGGACAGCAGGTGGGGGCGATGCAGGTGGGCGCCTCGGTGAGTCCCGAGCAGGTGGCGTTCTTCATCGCCGCCTGCGACTACACCCTCATCGGCGAGGAGCTGTTCGCCGCCTCGGCCTACCTGACCCGTGAGCCGATCCAGCTCGGCAGCCTCTACGGGCAGGACCGGGCCAAGCTGTTCCTGTTGCTCATGATCGTGGCCGGGGTGGGCATCGCCACGCTGAACTCGGTGTGGCCGGAGCTGGGGCTGACCAACTTCGACGCGCTGCTCCAACTCGGCTGGAGGCTCGGGCTGTGAACGTCCGGACGCGTCTCATCAAGCTCGTCACCTTCCTCGGCGGCATCTACTTCTTCCTGGAGTTCGTGCTTCCGGGCACCGTCTTCGGGGTGAAGATCGACACCTACCACGATCAGATCTCCAACGGCTTCATCACCATCGGCGCCATGGCCGCGGGCCTGGGCCTCATCAACCTGATCATGCAACACGGCTCGAAGATCATCTTCCGGCGCAGGGAGTGGGTCTACAGCGCGGCGCTTCTCTCCGGCCTGGTAATCATGATCGTGGTCACCGGCCAGGACTGGTCCGGCACCCGCCGGATCGCGGGGGAGGTGGGGGAGATATCCCGGCTGGCGGATTTCGCGGAGCGCATCGAATCGGATCACGAGAAGCAGGTTGAAGGCGTCCTGCCCGTGCCCGCGCGCAACGGCAAGCTCAGGGAGGCGGCGGCGCGGCTGCTGGCCCGGATCGAGGGCGAGATGGCTGTCTTCGACCTCGACCGTTTCGGGGCCGGGAGCATCGACCACGGGCTGGCGCAAGGCCATTTGGCGGCGGCCGGCGCCGGCACCGGCGCGGTCCGGGCAGCGCTCGAGAAGCTGACGGCAACGGACGTGGTGGACCTGGCCGGCAACGGCGCCGTGGCGGGGGCCCTGAAAAGCCTTGCGGATTCCTGGCGCAACCTCCGCAACCTCGAGTACGAGCACTCCAACGCCAAACACGTCTATCGGCTGCTGTTCGAAGGGCTGTTCGTGTCGCTGGGATCGGCCATGTTCTCGCTGCTCGGGTTCTACATCGCCGCCGCGGCCTACCGCGCCTTCAGGATACGCTCGGCCGAGTCGTCGCTGATGATGATCGCGGCCGTGCTGGTGATGCTCGGACAGATCCCCTTCGGGGTGTGGATCTGGTCGGGATTGCCGGACGTCAGGCTGTGGCTGCTGGAGATTCCCAACTCGGCCGCGTTCCGGGCCATCACCTTCGGCGCGGGAGTGGCGGGGCTGGTCATGGCGTTCCGCATGTGGTTGTCCATCGAATCGGAATCGTTCGACGGGGAGGAGCGGTAACGTGGGCCTGGCACGGCTGGACCGCCGCTGGATCTACCTGCTGGTGTTTCTCGCCTTGAGCGTGCCCATCCTCACCCAGTACACGGTGAAGCCCGCGCGCATGGACGACGCCGAACGGTTCTTCGAGGTGGTGGAGGGCATCGAGGCCAAGCCGGGGCAGTACGCTTTCGTGGCCATGGACTTCGGCCCCAGCACCAAGGGCGAGAACCAGCCCCAGGCCAAAGCGGTGGTGGAGCATCTGATGCGCAAGCGCATCCCGGTGATCGTCTTCTCGCTCTATTATCTTGCCGAGCCGTTCCTCAAGTCGGTCCCCGAAGAGGTCGCGCGGCAGCTCGAGCGGGAGCACCCCGGCGAGACCTGGGAATATGGCCGCGACTGGCTCAATCTCGGCTATCGGCCGGGGGCCGGCGTCCTCATCCAGGCCATTCCCAAGTCGGAGAACCTGGCCGAGCTGTTCGAGAAGGACACTCGCGGCAACCGGATCGCGGATCTGCCGGCGTTCAGCGGCCTTCGTACGCTTCGCCAGATCGTCTTCCTCGCCGAGTTCACCGGTCTGGTAGGGGTCTTCGACAACTACGTCCAGTACTTCACCAGCAAGGACTACACGCCGGCCTTCGGCCACGGCTCCACCTCCATCACGATCCCGGAAGCGTTCATTTACCTCGACTCGGGACAGATCCAGGGACTGCTGGGGGGCCTTGCGGGAGCCGCGTGGTACTCCGAGATGCTGCGGCAGCGCTACCCCGAGAGGCCGGTGGACGAGTCGCTGATGTTGAACACGGGCCTGGGAGTGGCCCAGCTCGTGGTGATCGCCTTCATCGTGTTGGGCAACCTTGCCGGGTTGCTGCGTCCTTCGACTTCGCGACCCGGTTCGCGTCCTTCGACTTCGCTCCCTTCGACTCCGCTCCCTTCGACTCCGCTTCGCTACGCTCAGGACCAACGGGAGGAAGGAGACCGACGGGAAGAAGGGGATGGGCGGGAGAAGGGGCCGGGACGGGACACGGAACCATGACGGTCTTGGACACCTGGCACGCGGCCACGGTGCTCGTGGGGGGCATCGGGACGCTGGCGATCTTCAGCTTCCTGATCAAGGAGAACCCGTTCTTCCGGCTCTTCGAGCACCTCTTCATCGGCATCGCCGCGGGCTTCGGCCTCGTCCTGGGCATCAAGAACTTCCTGTGGCCGAAGGTGCTCGTGCCCGTGCTCGGCCTGGACATCGTGACCTATCCCGACGGCAGCCTCTCCCACGAGTACGACCCCCGGCTGCTGCTCTACCTCCTGCCCATGGTGTTCGGCCTCTTCTACTACTTCCTGTACTCGCAACGGTACGCGTGGCTGGCCAAGCTGGTCATCGGTTTCTCCCTGGGCATGAGCGGCGGGCTCGCCTTCAAGGGGTTCTTCAACCAGATCATGCCCCAGGTGGTCAGCAGCTTCAGGCCGCTGGTGGTGTTCGAGGACGGGGTCCTGGCCGTGGGCAGCAGCCTGGAGAACGCGTTCTTCATCTTCACCCTGCTGGCGGTCATGTACTACTTCTTCTTCTCCTTCCGGCACGAGAACCGGGCGGCCAAGGGGATGGCCCTTTCCGGCCGCTGGCTCCTGATGGTGTGCTTCGGCGCCTTCTTCGGCTCCACGGTCATGGCCCGCACCGCGCTGCTGGTGGAACGGGTCCAGTTCCTGCTGGTGGACTGGTACGGCGTACTGGTGAGGTTGGTCGCATAACGCTACCTGGACCGGAAACCGGCGCCAGCGCGGCTTGAAAGAGACAGGGAAATGCTAGAATGGTTGTTTGGAGAGGGTGGAATCGCCGTAGAATTGTTGACGGCGCTCGTAGCGCTTGTGGCCCTAGGTTTTAGCTTATTCAATTTTTTTGAATCGCGTCACAGAAAACGCCGCAAGCTTGTTGACGCCATCTATCACCATACAAACGATGCGGTAAACTCTCTCGAAGGCGCGAGGCACGCCAACAACGAGGCTCGAAAGGAGATCAGGAAAAACCGCTTCTACACGCCATACGTGCCGCGTTCAGACGCTGACGATCTTACCTATGATCAGATAATCGAGTTAATGGAACTGCTGAACGAACAAGAAAGTAGTACCCTCTTGTCCTACTTCCATCATGAAGCGGAACTACACGCCTATGCCCAGAGTTTCGACCTGGAACTCGTCAGAGGCTGGCGTTCGGCTAGAAAACTAAGTCTTTGGAAAAGATATGAAGCCTCTATGGAAGACACCCTCAAATATGCCGTAGCGACGAGAGATGTCCTGAAGAGACTCCGATAATTTAAGCAGGCCGAAAGGTGCCTGGACCGAGAGTTGCCATTGTTTGCTCCTTGTTTGCCGCGACACAATCAGTCTGGAAATGCATATTGAGAACCCGATAGTTCTTTGACGTTAACTTGGCTTGTCCTCTGATGTCAAGGGGACCGGCGGGACTGGACTGTATCCAGATTCTCACGGAGTTCGATAAGCTACAGCAGACCCATCCTCATGAAGACCGACCCCAAAGCGCTCCGGACCGTGCTGGTCACCGACTGCGGCTCCACCACCACCAAGGCGCTGCTGTTCCAGAAGACCCCGGAGGGCTGGCGCCAGACCCACCGCGGGGAGGCGCCCACCACCGTGGAGCAACCGGTGGCCGACGTGACGGTGGGGGCGCTGAACGCCTTCACCGAGGTGGAGGAGGTGAGCGGCCGCAAGCTCCTGGCGCCCGACGCGGGGCCGGGCGGCGAGGCGCCGTTTCTCGAAGCCGGCGACGACGGCGCCCAGGGCATCGACCTCTATCTCTCCACCAGCTCCGCCGGCGGCGGGCTGCAGATGACCGTGGCCGGGGTGGTGCGCCACATGAGCGCGGAATCCGCGGAACGGGCGGCCCTCAGCGCCGGGGCCATCGTGATGGACTCCATCTCCGCGGACGACGGCCGCGAGGACCATGAGCGCATCCAGCGGCTGCGGCACCTGAGACCGGACATCGTGCTGCTCACCGGCGGCGTCGACGGCGGCTCCCAGGAGCACGTGGTGGAGATGGCGGAGACCCTGGTGGCCGCGGCGCCCCGGCCTCGGTTCGGCGACTCTCTCAAGCTGCCGGTCATCTACGCCGGCAACAGCCACGCCACCGAGGACGTCCGGCGCATCCTGGAAAAGACGGCCCAGGTGGCGGTGGTGGACAACGTGCGCCCGACCCTGGACGCGGAGAATCTCGCGCCCGCACGGGAAACCATCCATGAGTTCTTTCTCACCCACGTCATGAGCCACTCGCCGGGCTACGACAAGCTGCTGCAGTGGACTCCGGTGCCGGTGATGCCCACCCCCGCGGCCGTGGGCGACATGGTGCGCGGCTATGCCGAGACCACCGGCCAGACGTTGCTGTGCGTCGACATCGGCGGCGCCACCACCGACGTCTTCAGCGTCTTTGACAACCGCCAGGGCGAGCCCGTGTTCAACCGCACGGTGAGCGCCAACCTGGGCATGAGCTACTCCGTGGCCAACGTCCTCATCGAGGCCGGGGCCGAGTCCATCCGCCGGTGGCTGCCCTACGAAATGGAGCCCGCGGAGATCCGGGACCGGCTGCGCAACAAGATGATCCGGCCGACCTCGATTCCCCAGACCCTGGAGGACCTGTGGCTGGAGCAGGCGGTGTGCCGCGAGGCCCTGCGGCTGGCGCTGGTGCACCACCGCTCCCTGGCCGTGGGGCTCAGCGGCGTGCAGCAGCAACGCGGCATCGCCGACATCTTCTCGCAGACCGCCAGCCGGTCGGACCTGGTGGACATGATGGGCCTCGATCTGGTCATCGGCTCCGGCGGCGTCCTGAGCCACGCCCCGGACCGCATGGGTTCCGCGCTCATGATCCTGGAGGGTTTCGAGCTTCAGGGCTTCACCCGGATCGCGGTGGACTCCATCTTCATGATGCCCCACCTGGGCGTCTTCGCCTCCGTCCATCCCGAAGCCGCGCGGGAGATCTTCCTGCACGACTGTCTCGTGAACATCGCGCATGCCGTCGTCCCCGTGTTTCCCCGCAAGCGGCCGGCATCGATACTGGCTCACGTGTCCGTGGACGGCGACCCGGCCGGAACCATCGACACCGGCAGCGTCGGCCACATCGAGCTGGAGCCCGGTGCCGCAACGCGCATCACGGTCAAACCCGCGGCCAGGAACATCGACGTGGGAGCCGGCGCCGGCGTTACCCTGGAACGGGAGTTCACCGCCGGCCTTTGCGGCGTGATCCTCGACGGCCGGAACCGCCCGCTGAAACCCCCGGCGTCCGCGGACCAACAGATTGCGGAACGCCACGCCGTCATGACGGCACTGGGACTGGTGGAGCCATGACCCAGGCACTGACACCCGCACTTCAGGTGCTGGCCGGCGCAGTGGTACGGAAAACCCGCGAGCTTCCGGTACCCGGCCGGATCCTTTGCCGGCAAGGCGATAGCGTGACGCCGGACGCCATCGTCGGGCGGGCCGAGCTCCCGGGAGACCTGCACATCCTGCGGATCCCGGAGACCCTCGGTATCGAGCCTTTCGAGGCCGTCAAAGGGCTCAAGGTGGACGAGGGCGGCGTCATCGCCGAGGGCGACCTCGTGTGCGAGCACGTGGGCCTCTTCGGGTTGTTCCGCTCCCGTTACCACGCACCGGTGGACGGCGCCGTCGAGTTCGTCTCGCGGCGGACCGGGCACCTGGGGGTCCGGCTGGCGCCTCACGCCATCGAGTTGCGCGCCTACGTGCAGGGTACGGTGGCGGACGTGGACCCCGGCAAGTCCGTCACCATCGAGAGCCGCGGGGCCTTCATCCAGGGCATCTTCGGCGTCGGCGGCGAACGCTACGGCACCATCCGGATGCTCGACGGCGGTCCCAAGACCATCGTGGGACCCAAGAAAATACCCGTCGACGCCGCCGGCCAGGTGCTGGTGGGCGGAACCCGCCCGACCCTGGAGGCCTTGCAACGTGCCGCTGAAACCGGCGCCGCCGGACTGGTGGTGGGATCCATCGACGACTACGCCCTTACCGGCTACCTCGGGTACGATCTCGGCATGGCCGTTACCGGCCACGAGGACGTTCCCCTGACCGTCATCGTCACCGAGGGCTTCGGCTGGCTGCCCGTGGCCGAGCGCACCCACTCCCTGCTCCGGAGCCTGGAAGGCCGCGCCGCCTCCATCAACGGCGCCACCCAGGTGCGGGCGGGCGCGGTGCGCCCGGAGATCATCGTGGCCCGGGAGGAGACCGGATCCGGAACCGCGGAACGCGACCCGGCAGCCGGCCTCCGGCTCGGAGCATCGGTCCGCATCATCCGGGAACCCCACTTCGGCGCCACCGCGGAAGTGGTCGCACTGCCCGCGGATCCCCAGCCCATCGAAACCGGCGCCCGCACCCGCGTCCTGAACGCCCGGCTCGCCAACGGCGACGTCGTCATCGTCCCCCGGGCCAACGTCGAACTGCTGTGATCTTGCAATGGCCTCTCACGGTCCGCATATTGTAACTCTGGCGGTAGGTCGGCAAGTTGGGCCGCCAGGAGCCTGCGCCGCTGGAGGACGAGGGTGTAGGGGCGGGTTTCAAACCCGCCCGCGCCCCGCACCGCGCGGTCGGGGATACCGGCTCCTGGAAGATACTAGTGTCCTGTCCGGTTAAGTCGCATGGTAAGATGCGATGGCATTTTGGTCGTCGGCAAGGCGCGATGACTTGTAGGGGCGACCTGCGGTCGCCCCAGGGCGGGCACCACGCGAGGAAGAGCAACGCAGCCGACGGCGAAAAAGACCAGCAGACTACCATGCGAATTAGCCGGACAGGACACTAGGGAGGTTCCATGCGATCGAATTGGGTATTGGGGTCGGTGCTGTGGGCGCTGGCTCTGGTCACCGCGCCGGTTTTTGCGGCTTCAAGCGACGAAGGCCGCCCGAGCCACGGCATCGCCATGCACGGGGACCTCAAGTACGGGCCGGACTTCAAGCACTTTGACTACGTGAATCCGCAGGCGCCCAAGGGCGGCACGGTGCGGCTACAGGCCATCGGCACCTACGACAGCTTCAACCCCTTCATCGTCAAGGGTAGTCCGGCGGCGGGCATCGGACGCATCTACGAGACGCTGATGACCGGGTCCGCGGACGAGCCCTTCAGCGAATACGGCCTTTTGGCGGAGAGCATCACCGTGCCCAAGGACCGCTCGTGGGTGGCCTTCAAGCTGCGGCCGGAGGCGCGTTGGCACGACGGCAGGCCGGTGACCGCCGATGACGTCATCTGGACTTTCGAGACCCTGATCACCAAGGCCGTCCCCTTCTACCGCGGGTATTACCGCGACGTGAAGAAGGTCGAAAAGCTCGACGAACGGACCGTACGATTCACCTTCGGTGGCGGCACCAACCGGGAGTTGCCGCTGATCCTGGGACAACTGGTGGTGCTGCCGAAGCACTACTGGGCGGAGCGGGACTTCACCAGGACGACCCTGGAGCCCCCCCTCGGGAGCGGCTCGTACAAGATCGGGGCCTTCGAGCCCGGCCGCGACGTGGAATACCAGCGGGTGGAAGACTACTGGGGCAGGGATCTTCCGGTGAACGTGGGACGCGACAACTTCGACCGCATCCGCCACGACTACTACCGCGACGGCACCGTCTCCGTGGAAGCGTTCAAGGCCGGGGAGTACGACTTCCGGGACGAGAACAGCTCCAAGAACTGGGCCACGGCCTATGACTTTCCCGCGTTGCGGCAGGGTCTGGTCAAGAAGGAGGAAATCCCTCACGACCGCTCCACCGGCATGCAGGGGTTCGCCTTCAACAGCCGGCAGCCGCTGTTCCAGGACCGGAAGGTCAGAGAGGCGTTGGCGTACGCGTTCGACTTCGAATGGTCCAACCGGACCCTGTTCTACGGCCAGTACGCACGCACACGCAGCTACTTCGACAACTCGGAGCTGGCGGCCACCGGGCTCCCGAGCCCGGCCGAGCGGGCGATCCTGGACCCCTACCGCGGCCGGTTGCCGGAGGAGATCTTCACCAAGGCCTACGAACCGCCGGCCAACGACGGCTCGGGCCGCATCCGCGCCAATCTCCGCCTGGGGTCGCAGCTGCTGCGGAAAGCCGGTTGGAACGTCGACAAGACCACCCGCAAGCTCACCCACAAGGCCACCGGCCGGACCATGGAGTTCGAGATCCTGCTGGTCAGCCCTCTGTTCGAGCGGATCGTCCTGCCCTTCAAAAAGAATCTGGCCCAGCTCGGCATCACCGCCACCGTGCGCACGGTGGACAGCGCGCAATACCGGCGCCGGCTGGACGACTTCGACTTCGACGTGGTCATCGGCAGTTGGGGGCAGTCCCTATCCCCCGGGAACGAACAACGGGACTTCTGGGGCTCGGACTTCGCCGACCGGCCCGGAAGCCGAAACCTGGTGGGCATCGAGGACCCGGTGGTAGACGCGCTGGTGACGGGTGTGATCAAGGCTCCCGACCGCAAGAGCCTGGTGAACCACGTGCGCGCCCTGGATCGCGTGCTCCAGTGGGGCCACTGGGTCATCCCCCAGTGGCACATCCCCTACGACCGCCTGGTCTACTGGGACCGCTTCGGCCGCCCCGAGGTCACCCCCACCCAGGGAGTCCAGTTCGACGCCTGGTGGATCGACGCCGGGAAGGTGGAAGCCCTGGAGGCGGGGCGCAAGGGCGGTTGATGGCCACGACGCATCCAGCCCCTCTCCCTTTGGGAGAGGGTGGCCGAAGGCCGGTGCGATCCGTCCCAAATCCAACCCCTCTCCCCCTGGGAGAGGGTGGCCGAAGGCCGGTTCGATCCGTCCCAAATCTAACCCCTCTCCCTCTGGGAGAGGGTGGCCGAAGGCCGGGTGAGGGCGCCACAATAACCCTCCCCCTCCCATCCCCCACCCTGCCCGACGAACCGATGGCATCGGGGCACCCTCACCCCAACCCTCTCCCGGAGGGAGAGGGGGTCGGAGGGCGCCTCGCCCGGCGAACCGACTGACGACATGTTTGCCTACATCATACGCCGCCTGCTGCTGATCATCCCGACGCTGTTCGGCATCATGGTGCTGAACTTCTTGATCATCCACTCGGCGCCGGGGGGGCCGGTGGAGCAGCTTCTGGCGAAGCTCCAGAACACCGCCGTGTCGGCCACGGAGCGGTTCAGCGGCGGCGGCGACCAGCGGGAGGTGGGGCCGTCGGCGAAGCCGTCCCGGGACGCGGGCAGCAGCTCCGCCGGCCGGTACCGCGGCGCCCGGGGTATCGATCCCGAGTTCATCAAGGAGATCGAGCGGCAGTTCGGTTTCGACAAGCCGGCCCACGAGCGGTTCATCCTCATGATCGGCAACTTCCTGCGCTTCGACTTCGGCGACAGCTTCTTCCGCGACCGCTCGGTGGTGCAACTGGTATTGGACAAGCTGCCGGTGTCCATCTCGCTGGGACTCTGGACCACGCTGCTGGTGTACCTGGTCTCCATTCCCCTGGGGGTCGCCAAGGCCGTGCGGGACGGCTCACGCTTCGACGTCTGGTCCTCCGGGGCGGTCATCGTGGGCAACGCGGTGCCGGGGTTCCTGTTCGCCATCCTGCTGATCGTTCTGTTTGCCGGGGGCCGTTACCTCGACTGGTTCCCGCTGCGCGGCCTGGTGTCGGACAACTGGAGCGAGCTGGGCCCGTGGCAGCGCATCATCGACTACCTTTGGCACATCACCCTGCCGGTGGTGTCCATGGTCATCGGCGGCTTCGCCGGCCTCACCATGCTCACCAAGAACTCGTTCCTGGACCAGATCAACCAGCAGTACGTGATGACCGCCCGGGCCAAGGGGCTGAGCGAGCGGCGGGTGCTCTACCGGCACGTGTTCCGCAACGCCATGCTCATCGTCATCGCCGGCTTTCCCGGCGCCTTCGTCGGCGTGCTGTTCACCGGCGCGCTCCTCACCGAGGTGATCTTCTCGCTGGACGGGGTCGGCCTGCTGGGTTTCGAGGCGGCCATCAACCGGGACTATCCGGTGATGTTCGGCACGCTCTATTTCTTCACCCTGCTGGGGCTGGCGATGAAGCTGGTGGAGGATCTGACCTACGTGGTGGTGGATCCGCGCATCGACTTCGAGAGCCGGGAAACCTGACACCTGTGGCGTCCAACGTACAGGGAGAGTCTGGTCCGTCGAATGTCCTTCGACTTCGCTTCGCTACGCTCAGGACGAACGGTTGGAATCACTAGCGCTCAGCTACGCTAAGGATGCACGGTTGGAATGTTTTTGTCACCGTTCGTCCTGAGCGTAGCGAAGCGAAGTCGAAGGACATTCAATAGCAAACTGGCACCCGCATGACGCCGCTCAACCAAAGACGCCTGCAAAACTTCCGCGCCAACCGGCGCGGCTACGGGTCCCTCCTGATCCTCGGCGGGTTGCTCTTCATCAGCCTGTTCGCCGAGTTCATCGCCAACGACCGGCCGCTGCTGGTGCGCTACGACGGCGGGTTCTACGCGCCGGTGCTGGTGGACTATCCGGAGACCGAGTTCGGCGGCTTCCTGGAGGCCGACACGGACTACAGCGACCCCGAGGTCAAGGCCCTCATCGAGGAGCGCGGCTGGATCCTCTGGCCCCCCATACGCTACAGCTACGACACCATCGTGTACGACCTGCCGACCCCGGCGCCGGCGCCGCCGAGCCTGCGGAACTGGCTCGGCACCGACGACCAGGCCCGGGACGTGGTCGCGCGGCTGATCTACGGCTTCCGCATCTCGGTGCTGTTCGGCCTGATCCTCACCCTGGTGAGCTCCTTCGTCGGCGTGGCCGCGGGCGCGGTCCAGGGGTACTTCGGCGGCTGGCTCGACCTCATCTTCCAACGTTTCATCGAGATGTGGTCCGGACTGCCGACGCTCTACCTGCTGATCATCCTGGCCAGCGTGGTAACCCCGAGCTTCTGGTGGCTCCTGACCTTCATGCTGCTGTTCAGTTGGATGGCGCTGGTGGGTGTGGTGCGGGCGGAGTTCCTGCGCGCGCGCAACCTCGACTACGTGCGGGCGGCCCGGGCCCTGGGCGTAGGCAACCCGCGCATCATCGCCCGCCACGTGCTGCCCAACGCCATGGTGGCGGCGCTGACCTTCCTGCCGTTCATCACCAGCGGCGCGGTGGTGACGCTGACGGCCCTGGACTTTCTCGGCTTCGGCCTGCCGCCGGGCTCGGCCTCCCTGGGCGAAATGTTGAAGCAGGGAAAGGACAACCTGCAGGCGCCGTGGCTCGGGTTCTCGGCCTTTTTCGTCATCGCCCTCATGTTGAGCCTGCTGGTGTTCATCGGCGAGGCGGTGCGCGACGCCTTCGACCCGCGCAAGACCTTCGCGCCGGAACCCGCGACCTTCGGCGAAACGGACCGGGCGACGCCGGTCGGGCCGGGGAGCGCCGAGCCGGGAGATGTCCACGGCGGCGGGACCGCGCTGGTGGCCATCGAGGACCTGGCGGTGCGCTTCGGCTCGGGACCCGGAGCCGTGGAAGCCGTGGACGGAGTCTCCCTCACCATCCGCCGGGGCGAGACCGTGGCCCTGGTGGGCGAGAGCGGCTCGGGCAAATCGGCCACCGCGCTGTCGATCCTGCAGCTCCTGCCCTACCCCGCGGCCAGCCATCCCCGCGGCAGCATCCGCTTCCAGGGCACCGAGCTGCTGGGCGCCGACTCCCGGACCCTGCAAGGCATTCGCGGCGACCGCATCGCCATGATCTTCCAGGAGCCCATGACATCGTTGAATCCGCTGCATACCATCGAGCGCCAGATCGGCGAGACCCTGAAGCTTCACAAGGGACTCGACGGGCCGGCGGCGGTCGCGCGGACCCTGGAGTTGCTGCGGCTCGTTGGCGTCCAGGATCCCGAACGGCGGCTCGGCGCCTACCCCCACGAGTTGTCCGGCGGACAGCGGCAGCGGGTGATGATCGCCATGGCCCTGGCCAACGAACCGGATCTGCTCATCGCGGACGAGCCCACCACCGCCCTCGACGTGACCATCCAGGCCCAACTGCTGGCGCTGCTCATGAGCCTGCAGCAACGGCTGGGCATGGCGATTCTGTTCATCACCCACGATATGGGCATCGTGCGCGAGCTGGCCGACCGCCTGTGCATCATGCAACGGGGAAAGATCGTGGAGGCGGGCGCCACCGACGACGTGCTGGAGCGGCCGCAGCATCCCTATACCCGGCACCTGCTGGCGGCGACGCCGAAGGGCGCCCCGGCGGCGCCCGACTCGACGGCCGAGCCGGTGCTGGCGTGCGAGGATCTCAAGGTCTGGTATCCGGTGAAGGCGGGCATCATGCGACGCACGGTGGATTACGTCCGGGCCGTGGACGGCATATCCGTGGAGCTCCGGGAAGGCCAGACGGTGGGCGTGGTGGGCGAGAGCGGCTCGGGAAAGACCACCCTGGGGCTGGCGTTGCTGCGGCTCGTGGGCAGCAACGGATCAATTCGCTACGACGGCCGGGACATCCAGGGTCTGCGCTCCCGGGCACTGCGGCCGCTGCGGAGGGACATGCAGGTGGTGTTCCAGGATCCCTACGGCTCCCTGAACCCGCGCCTGTCCGTGGCCCAGATCATCGAGGAAGGCCTGGTGGTCCACGGGCTCGGCGGCACCGCGGAGGAACGCGACGGGCTCATCTTGGAAGCCCTGAGGGAGGTGGAACTGGAACCTGACGCGCGCCACCGCTATCCCCACGAGTTCTCCGGCGGCCAGCGCCAGCGCATCGCCATCGCCCGGGCCATGGTGCTGAAACCGCGGTTCGTGGTGCTGGACGAGCCCACATCGGCCCTGGACGTGTCGGTTCAGGCCCAGATCGTGACCCTCCTCCGAAGACTCCAGGAACAGCACCGCTGCGCGTACCTGTTCATCAGCCACGACCTCAAGGTGGTGCGCGCCATGAGCCACCACGTGCTGGTGGTCCACGAAGGCGTGGTGGTGGAGCAGGGTCCGGCCTCGGCCATCTTCGAGACGCCCCGCCACGACTACACCAAGGAACTCGTGGCGGCCGCTTTGGACATATAGTGTACTGGCCGGTTAATTCGGATGATAAGATGCGCGGAATTTTTCGTTGTCGGCAAGGCGCGACGACTTGTAGGGGCGGGTTTCAAACCCGCCCGCGTTCGCACGGCGCCATTTGCCGGCGGGTTTGAAACCCGCCCCTACATCGGACGTCCAATTTCGGCGGCGCAGGGCAATAAGGGCGCCAAAACGCGTTCAGCCTGTGGGCGACGGGAGTGGGACCCTGACGGCGCCTTCGGGCAGATCCTGGACGAAGTGGGTATCGGGCAGGGTGACATTTATTTCCGGCCTGTCGTAACGGATCTCGTAAGACCGCTTGAGCGGTGGCGTTTCCAGCGCGATCTTGAGCGGGAAGCGTCCGAACGGGGTGTCGGAGAAGTCCTCGAAGGTCGCGACGTACCAGGGCTTTCCGGATGGGCCAAGGCGTTGCCAGCGGATGGGCGCCGTGACCTCCGAGTCGAAGGTGAGGATGTCGGTGCTCCCGTCCGCGCGGGCACGCCGCAACGCGCGCGCGCCGACGTCCCAAGGCGCGTTCGGATCCACCGGTGGCAGGCCCATCATCAACGCCGCCATTTCGTCCAGCGCCAGAAGAATCTGCGTGGCGCGGAACAGGTTCTCTCGCGAGGTCCTGGCGCGGTAGAACTGCGCCTCGGAGGGGAGGAAACCGGTAACCTCACCGTCGTCCACCGTCAGGACCAGCGCGGCGCCCACGATGGAGAACGCCTCAAGCCTTAGCCGGTGAGGTCTGCGGACCAGAACCGCGGCGTCGAATGCGCCTCTTCCCCCGCTCGCGCGGTAGCTGATCCTGGCCAGGCTCCGGAGCGACTGGAACACGTCATTTCGTTCGGCGAGTAGTGCGGGAAGGCGGGGGTTCGGACCCGTTTCGGGCTCGGGGACAGGCGCCTGAACCGAACATCCCGCCAGCAAGATTGCGGCACACAAGGCCGTTACGACCGATCTGATTGGTTTCCGCGGCAAATCCTTCAAATCCCTCGCTCAAGCTCTCCGATCTTCGATCGGATCCGTTCCACCTGCTCATCCTCGGCGGCGGCCTTCAGCGCGTCGCGATAGCTTCGCAGCGCCTTGCCTGGTTCGCCGGCCTTGAGATACGCGTCGCCGAGGTGCTCGATAATAACCGGGTCGTCAACCGCCAGATGGACCGCCTTCTCCAACTGCTCGATGGCCCTCGGGTAGTCGCCTTTACGGTAGTACACCCAGCCAAGGCTGTCGATATAGAAACCGTCGTTGGGTTGGATCGCCAGCGCCCGGATGATGAGCTGCTCCGCCCGGTCGAGTTCGACGCCAAGGTCGGCGTAGGTGTAACCCAGGTAGTTCAGCGCGGCGGCATAGTCCGGATTCAGCTCGATGGCCTTCTGCATGTATTCGATGGTGCTGTCCTTGTCCTTGCTTTCGTCGTAGAGCGCCCCCAGCGCGAAGTGGACACGGTCACTCTTCGGGTCCAGCTCGACCACCGTGTGCATGGCGCTGATGGCATTGGGATAATCCTTGGCCTTGCGGTAGACCTCGGCCAGAAAGCGGAACAGCTCCTTGCGCCGGCTGTCGTCTTTGTCGATGGCCGCGCGGACCGCCGTCACCGCCTCGATAAACCGTTCCTGTCCTTCATAGACCGAGGCGAGCTGCACCCGGGAGTCGACGAAATACTCGCTGTCCGCCGGGATGCGCTCGAAATGCCGCACCGCCGCTTCATCGTCCTCCAACCGGCCGTACGTCAGGCCGGTATAGAATCGCACCCGGTGGTCATCGGGCCGTTCCGCGAGGGCGAGGCTGAATTCCGTTACCGCATCCTCCAGGTTGCCGAGTTCGTAGTAAACCAGAGCCATCTTCATGCGGGCCACGCCGGGTGCCGCTTCCCGAGAGCGCAGGCGATGAAACTCGGCGCGCGCCGCGTCGAGGTCCTGCCGGCCCGAACGAAAGGCATCCACCCGCCTGCCGGCCCAGTCGTTCCGTGGATCGACCTCGAGAAGCTTCTCATAGGTCTCCAGCGCGACACTGCGCCGGCCGCGAAACTCGTGCACCAGTCCCAGCTCCGTCAGCACCGGTGCGGACCGCGGGTGCAGCTTGAGCGCCGCCGCGTAGCTCTCCTCCGCGCGCGCCAACTCCCGGGACTCGGCCAGGATACGGCCAAGGTAGTAGTGTCCCAGCGGCGATCCGGGATTGCGTTCGGTGTACCGCTCCGTGTGCTCCAGCGCCGGCCCGTATTCCTCCCGGCCGAGATAGATTGCGCCGAGGTAAAGGAGCGTCTGGGGATCATTGGGGTCGATATCCAGCACCTTCCGGTACTCCCGGATTCCGTCCGAAACCCTTCCGGTGGCGCTGTACAGCCCGGCCAGCAAGCGACGGTATTCCAGATTCCCATCATCGAGCCGCACCGCGGCCTCCGCCTCCACCAAAGCGCTGTCGCTCTCGCCGATGCCCAGATAGGACTTGGCCAGACGGACGCGCAGGAACGCGCTGGCCGGATCGTGCTGTGCGGCTGCCTCGTAATGCGGGTGGGCGGCCCGGGAATCGCCGGCAAGCAGCTCCAGCCGAGCCCTCAGGTAGCGGTACATTGCCTGCGCTTCCGGCGAGACTGCCACCGGCTCTTGTTTGGCGGAGGCATCCGGCAAGGACTCGGGGACCGGCTCGAACGGACCGCAACCCGCGAGAAACAGTGCTAAAACGATTCCATAGCCAAGACGCCACATGGTATTTTCCAGAGTTTCCAGAGCGGACGAATGCAAAAATCTAGCTATCACAGGCGCCCGGACCGGTCAATGACGAGCAGGCCGGTGGACCTCGACGCGGCGGTTCAAGCGCTTCGAAGCGACAATCTCTCCGGCTCCCAGGCCATCACGCGGCGGGCGGCGGCGCTGGTGGAAGCGTACCTCGCCGATGCTTCGCCCGAGTCGCGCGACCTCGGACGACCCGGCCGCTCGCGGCGCAACGCCGAAATCCGGCTCCGGGAAGTCGCGGACGCGCTCATCAGCGCGCACCCGGCCATGGCGCCACTGTACAATCTTTTCGAGTCGTTGTTGGAATGCCTGGATGACGTTGCCCCCGCCGACGACCCACACGGCCCAATCCGCCAGGCCGCGGCGGTTTTCGTCGACGGTATGGACGAACACAACCGCGCCATCGCGCGCCACTTCTGCGACATCCTCGACAAAGACCGGGAGATCTTCACGCATTCCGCCGGCTCCACCGTACGTGCCGCCCTGCTGCACTGCTGGCGGGCGGGCCGGGGACTGACGGTCCACTGCACCGAGTCCCGCCCGGCCGCGGAAGGGAGCGCGCTGGCGCGGGACCTGGCGGCGCAGGGCATACCGACCACCCTGTCCACCGACAGTCTCGCATTCTCGCTCCTGCGGGAGGCCGCACGACCGGTGTTGGTGGTGGGCGCGGACGCGGTCACCCCCCACGGCATCGTCAACAAGGCCGGCACCCTGGGGTTGGCGACCGCGGCCCGGAGTTGGGGAATTTCGCTCTACGTGCTCGCGGGGAGCGAGAAGTTCCTGCCGTCCCCGTCCCGCCAGTTCCATCAGCAGGACAGGCCGGCGGAGGAGATTCTCCCCCAGGCGCCCGAAGGTCTCCGTATCATCAACCGTTACTTCGACCTGACGCCCCTCGACTGCGTTACCGGCATCGTCACCGAACGGGCGGTGCTGACGGCACGGGAAGCGACGCTTGAGCTCGCCGGAATGAAAACCCGATCCCGCCTGGGATCGGCCGGACGGGTTTGAAACCCCGCGCCGCGTATGCGAGATAACCGGAAAGACCACTGGTGTTGCTTTACGACGACTTGACGGGAAAGCCCATTTGACAGCCTCCGACCCCCCCTCCCTCTGGGAGAGGGCCGGGGTGAGGGTGCCCGGAGCAGGCACTTCGTTGGATACGGCAGGGAACGGGAGAGGCAGGGTTGTTGGGGCGCCCTCACCCGGCCTTCGGCCACCCTCTCCCAGAGGGAGAGGGGTTAGGTTTGGGACGAAACGAGGCCACCCTCTCCCAGAGGGAGAGGGGTTAGGTTTGGGACGAAACGAGGCCACCCTCTCCCAGAGGGAGAGGGGTTGGATTTGGGACGAAGCGAGGCCACCCTCTCCCAGAGGGAGAGGGGTTAGGTTTGGGACGAAACGAGACCACCCTCTCCCAGAGGGAGAGGGGTTAGGTTTGGGACGAAACGAGGCCACCCTCTCCCAGAGGGAGAGGGGTTGGATTTGGGACGAAACGAGGCCACCCTCTCCCAGAGGGAGAGGGGTTGGATTTCAAGGAGCTGCATCGTGACCGTTTCACTGGAGGCGTTGAGGGCGGAGATTCGGGAGTTGAGCGCGCAGGTGGAGGAGCACGGCTATCGCTACTACGTCCTCGACCGCCCGACCATCACCGATTCCGAATACGACGAGCTGTTCCGGCGCCTCAGCCGGCTGGAGCAGGAACATCCGGAGCTGGCGCTGCCCAACTCGCCCACCAGCAAGGTGGGCGGCCCGCCGGTGGAGAAGTTCACCACCGTGCGGCACACCCTGCCCATGCTGTCGCTGGACAACATCACCAACCCCGACGAGCTGGCGGACTTCGAGCAGCGGATTCAGCGGTTCCTGAAGACCGAAGATCCCATCGGGTACGTGGTGGAGCCCAAGATCGACGGCATCGGGGTGGAGTTGGTGTACGAGAACGGCGAGCTCAAGGTGGGCTCGACCCGGGGCGACGGCACCAACGGCGAGGACATCACGCAGAACATCCGCACCATCCGCTCGGTTCCCCTGTCCCTGCGCCGGGACGGGCTTGCCGTGCCGCAATTGCTGGAGGTGCGCGGCGAAGTGTTCTATCCGACGGAAGGTTTCCAGCGCCTCAACCGGCAACGGGAAGAAGCCGGAGAGTACGTGTTCGCCAATCCCCGCAACGCCGCCGCCGGCGCCCTCAAGCAACTGGATTCGAAGATCACCGCCGGCCGCCCCCTCGACCTGTTCTGTCACGGCATGGGCACGGTGGAGCCCGCGTCCTTCGCGAGCCACGCGGATTTCCTGGCCGCGCTGCAAGCCTGGGGACTCAAGCCGGTGCCGCTGACCCGCGTGTGCCGCAGCGCGGAGGAGATCGTCGCCTACCAGGAGGAGATGGAAAGCGGGCGGGATGCACTGCCCTACGAGATCGACGGCGTGGTATTGAAGGTCAACAGCCTGGAGTTGCAACGCCGCCTGGGACAGATCGCCCGCTCCCCCCGCTGGGCCATGGCCTACAAGTTCAAGCCGCGCCAGTCCACCACCCGGATCCTCGACATCCAGCCCCAGGTGGGCCGAACCGGGACGCTCACGCCGGTGGCGAGCCTCGAACCGGTGCAATTGGCGGGAGTCACGGTCAGGAACGCGTCGCTTCACAACATGGACGAGATCGAGCGGAAGGACATCCGCATCGGCGACACCATCATCATCGAGCGCGCCGGCGACGTGATCCCCTACGTGGTGCGGGTGCTCGTCGAGGAACGGGACGGCAGCGAGCGACCCTTCGAGATGCCGGCCCGCTGTCCCATGTGCAATTCCCAGGTCTACCGCGAGGAGGGCGAGGCCGCCTATCGCTGCGTGGGATTGGCGTGCCCTGCCAAGCTGAAGGAAAGCCTCAAGTTCTTTGGTTCCCGAAACGCCCTGGACATCGAGGGACTGGGTGAGAAGCTCATCGACCAGTTGGTGGCGAAAAAGCTGGTGGCGGACAGCGCCGATCTCTACAGCCTGGAAGAGGAGGCGCTTACGTCGCTGGAGCGCATGGGCGCCAAGTCGGCGCAGAACCTGATCCGGGAGCTGGACCGCCGCAAGGACACCACCCTTGCCCGTTTCGTGACCGCCCTGGGCATCCGGCACGTGGGAGAGGCCACGGCCAAGGTCCTGGCGAGCCAATTCGGCAGCCTCGAAGCCATCATGGACGCCGATGAGGAGACTCTCACCGAGGTCCGGGACATCGGTCCGGAGGTGGCCAAGAGCATTGCCGGCTTCTTCGCGGACGAGGCCAATCGCCGGGTCATCGACAAGCTGTTGGCCGCGGGATTCCGGCTCAAGGCGGAGGCCCGAACCGAGGGCGGCCTCACCGGGTTGAGCTTCGTGCTCACCGGCAGCCTGGACACCCTGTCGCGCGGCGAGGCGCAGAAGTCCATTGCCGCCCTGGGAGGACGGGTGGTCGGGAGCGTCAGCAGCAAGACCGACTACGTGGTGGTGGGCGCCGACCCGGGCTCCAAGGCCGACAAGGCGCGGGAGCTGGGCATCCGCATCCTGGACGAGGACGAGCTGCGCGCGATGCTGGACGGAGAATCTTCTCCCTCTCCCGCCGGCGAGGGGTCGGAGGCCTCATCTCCCCTCTCTCCCTCCCCCTCTCCCTCTGGGAGAGGGTCGGGGTGAGGGTATCCAGTGCAAGCAGCCCGTTGGAAACGGCAGGGAAGGAACGCGCCGGGTTATTGGGGTGCCCTCACCCGGCCTTCGGCCACCCTCTCCCAGAGGGAGAGGGGTTGGATTTGGGACGGAACGAGGCCACCCTCTCCCAGAGGGAGAGGGGTTGGATTTGGGACGGAACGAGGCCACCCTCTCCCAAAGGGAGAGGGGTTGGATTTGGGACGGAACGAGGCCACCCTCTCCCAGAGGGGGAGGGGCTGAAATTGGCGATGCTTTACGTGGTGGCTACGCCCATCGGCAACCTGGAGGATATCACGTTGCGCGCCTTGCGCGTGCTGCGGGAGGTAGACCTCATCGCGGCGGAAGATACCCGGCACACCCGGAAGTTGCTCACCCGGTACGAGATCGATACGCCCCTCACCAGCTATCATGACGGCAACGAACGGACCAAGGCTCCGGCGCTGGTGAAGCGGCTGGAAGCCGGCGAGAACATCGCGCTGGTGTCGGACGCGGGCACGCCGACGATCTCGGACCCGGGCTATCACCTGGTCCGGGCGGCGGCCGAGAATGGAGTGCCGGTGACGCCGGTTCCGGGAGCCTCCGCGACCACCGCGGCCCTGAGCGTCTGCGGACTGGCCACCGACCGGTTCGTGTTCCAGGGCTTCCTGCCGGCGAAGCAGGGCAAGCGGAGGGAGACGCTGCGGCAGCTTCAGGACGATGATCGCACGTTGGTGTTCTACGAGGCGCCGCACCGGATCCGGGAATCGCTGGCGGACATGCATGAGATCCTGGGCGACCGCGCCGCGTTGGTGGGCCGGGAACTGACCAAGGTGCACGAGGAATTGCTCCGCGGCACTCTGTCGCAACTGGCGGCGGAGCCGGAAGAGACCGTCCAGCGCGGGGAATTCGTCATCGTGGTAGCGGGGCGCGACGAGGCGGCGCCGGTCAACGAGGAGATGCTGCGGACGGAGATCGCCAAGCTCCTTCAGGCAGGACACAAGGCCAACGATGTAGCCAAGCTGATGGCGCAGACGTTTCTTCTGGTGAAACGCGACGTCTACAAACTGGTGTTGGAGGTTGCCAAGCGGCAATGATGGCGGGGTGTGATGGCCCTGTTGGTTCAGCCGCGTCACTCGCGGTTGCTCCGTATTTCTCCCCGCAGTTCCGAGAACTCCCGCGCCAAGTCGTGAACTTCTTTCGCCAACCCGCCTATCCGGCCGTCCATCCGGGCGTCCAACCGGTCGATCCGGCCGTCCAGACGGTTCTCCAGCCGAACCATCACCCGCCAGTTGAATGCCACAACGGCTATTCCTACACCGACTATCGCAATGATCTCACCTGTCATGTCCGGCCGCCTCGTATCTCACCCCGCAGTTCCGAAAACTCCCGTCCCAACTCGTGAACTTCCTTCTTCAACCCGCCTATCCTGTCATCCAGCCGGTCAATTCTGCCGTCCAGCCGGTCTATCCTGCCGTCCAGCCGATTCTCAAGCCGCACCATCATGCGCCAGTTGAACGCTGCGAGGGCTAGCCCGACCCCGATCATCGTGATGATCTCGCCCGTCATGTCTCCTCCACGCATGCCACGTGCGTCCGTGTCCAATACTAGAGATTTCGGCCGTTCCGGTCAATTCTTTAATCATTATTCCTTTAATGGCCGTTCCTTGGCTGGCCGACGCCAACGGCGGCGGTTTACTTGCCCCAGTCCCGGGAGTATCGGAAGTCGCGGTCGATGGTTCGGTGGGAGACCTTGGCGATGACGGGGAGGCGGCGCTTGAATTGGGAGGTCATGATGCGGCGGGCGATGTCGTCGACGAAATCGGGCTCGAAGCCGGCCTTGATGAGCTCGGCGCGGCCGTAGCGCTGGTCCACCATCAGGTAGAGCAGCTCGTCCACGGCGCGGTAGCTGAAGCCCAGCTCGGCCTCGTCCGTCTGCCCCGCCCAGAGATCGGCGGAGGGTTTCTTGTCTACGATCACCTCGGGGACGCCGACGGCCTCGCTCAAGGCCCACACCTGGGTCTTGTAGAGGTCGCCCAGGGGGTTCAGGGCGGAGGCCATGTCACCGTGCAGGGTGCCGTAGCCCAGCAACAGCTCGGTCTTGTTGCTGGTGCCCGCCACCAGGGCGTCCCAGCGCGCGGAGTGGTCGTAGAGGATAGTCATCCGTTCCCGGGCCATCTTGTTGCCCCGGCGTTTGGGGTCGGCGTCCGGGAACGTGGCGAAGTAGGCGTCGATCTGCGCCGTGATCTCCACGGTTGCGGACCGGATGCCGCTCTTCTCCACCACCAGCCGGCCGTGCTCCAGACTCTCCGCGCTGGAGCTCTTGTAGGGCATCATGATGCCCAGCACCTGTTCCGGACCAAGCGCCTCGGCCGCCAGCAGGGCGCTGAGGCTCGAATCCACGCCGCCGGAAACGCCTACCACCACACGCTCGAGGCCGACCTTGCGCACCTCGTTCCGGATGAACGCCACCAGGATCCGGCGCATGAGTGAGACGTTGGTGGGAATCATCGGACCCTACTCGTTGCGGATGCGCTCCAGCTCCCGGATGGTGAGGTCCACGTCCTCGTCGCGCATGAGCGGCGCCTGGGTGCGCTTGCGCCGCACCACCTCGTGGGACACCTCCCCGGCCACGAAAGCCTCCTCGTAGTAGTCCGCCTTGCACACCGTGCGGCCGAAGGGGTCGAGGATGCCGGAGCCGCCCCAGAAGCCCACCCCGTCCTCGAAGCCTACCCGATTGGCGTGCACCACGAAGACGCCGTAGGTCTCGGCGTAGCTCCGGGTGATAAGCTCCCAGTAACGCGCGTTGTCGTCCTGGTCCGCGCCGTCGGTGACGCCGCGCAGGGGGCTGGAAGACGGACAGACTATGGTCAGGGCGCCGTCCAGCGCCGCCAGGTGCACGGTGGACGGATGCCAGAGATCCTCGCAGATGAGCAACGCGAGCCGGCCGTGCCGGGTGTCGAAAGCCCTGAGACGACCGCCCCGGGCGAAGTAGCGCTGCTCGTCGAACATGCCGTAGGTGGGAAGGTACACCTTCCGGTGGATGTGGCGGACCTCGCCGTCCTCCAGATAGACCGCGGTGTTGAAGAACCGGTGATCCTCGCTCTCCAGCACCAGTCCCGCCACCAGGGACACATCACGGCTCAGTGCCTTGAGCCGCTCCATCTCCGGGCTCGACAGCCGAACCGCCACGTCCGGTACCATGTCGCGCAGGAAGTAACCCGTCAGACTCAGCTCCGGAAAGATCACGAGGTCCACGTCCCGGTCCGCAGCCTGCCGCACCCCGGCCTCGTAGAGGGCCATGTTCGCCGCCACGTCGCCCAGTTTCGGATTGATCTGCGCCATGCCCACTCGGAACGACATGAAGGGGGGGCTAACACATTTTCGCGAGGGGAGAAAGCGGAGGGAAGTCGTCACATATCTCGCTGTGACCCTACGATACTGTACGGAATCGAAACGACTATCGGGTAAGGTCAGAACCGGAACAGCCGTCTATTCAGCACCAACAGTTGCTCATCGTCGGGATGAGTAACAAGCGCCTGGGTGACCGCCTCCTTCAAAATCTTGCCTTTGGCTGTGCTTAGGGTTTTCAGCCGCTCGCTACTGTCGATGTAGCCACTGATGACGGCGCCATACACTATAGGCGGCACGTTACGATCAATGGTGACGACCAGCGCATAGCTCGGAAAGTCGTCGTCATAGCGACCGAGTACCTCTGCGGCTTTCGCGCGCACTTCAGGAGCCACGCCAGCGTTCATCAACACCGCATCACGAACGCGTACTTGGTATTGTGGGATCGTCCCGAGGTAACTGATCGCGGCTATCCGGGCATCGTCTGAATCCACGTTTAGATATGGCACGATATACCGCGCCCCGACTTCGGGATGTGCCAAGCCGAAATAGTTGACCGCCTCTACCGGCGAATAGGCCCCGCTCTTCACAGCCGAATCGATTTGGTCGAGGGTAGCCTTATCTCCCAAAGATGCAAGGGTACCCGCCGCGATTTCACGGATGGCTTTGCGTTGGTGGTCAACTGCCGACCTCAGAGCTGACTTGGCGGCTTCAATTCGCTGTGAGATCGTTGCCGCCCCTTCAGGCATGGCGTCCATCACCATTCGATGGTCAGACATCGCGACCGAGTCGGCCAAGAGCTGCACGCTGTCTCTCGTGATCGTCTCGTCGTTGGCCGCAATCAATTCCACAGCCAAGTTAAGTGCCGCATCGGGATAGGAGTTGGCCATTTGCTCAAGTGCGTTTCGACGGACGCTTGTGCTCGCATCCCTATTCCGGATAGTCTCGGCCAATCTCGCAATCGCTGTTGCGTTCGCTGCTTGGAAGGCCGCTTGTTCGGAACCAGGTACCGGGCTGAATGACCCAGTCGGAACCCCGGCACGCGCCTGAGAGGTACTGACCAGAATCACGGCCAAAGCCAGCAATGCACTCAACTTCATTGTACTGCGTCCTCTTGTATCAACGTGTGCGTATGCGACGCCACCCTACTGAAACCCTATATGGTCATAGCATGCACCAATGCCAGCGCTCCGCCCGCGCCTATCCAGGTAGTCAATCATACTACCCGGAGTCGGTCGGTTCAACGAGCCCCCAACACCACGGCCAAAGGGCAACTCAAAGCTGATTTCCGGCCAATCGTCCATGGGATCCTCGTTCCCTTGGTTGCCCGGCATTCCTGCCCACGGCCACATCAAGTCTTCACTGTACGATCCCTTTCTGTATCGGTCCCGACTTGATCCCGCGTATCTGCCCTGAGCGTGATAGGCTTCGCCGCGGCTCGGATCGAATCGAACTGCCGGATCTCGCTGCTGCCAAAGCGCCCATGCGCGGTCCACATTGGCGTGCAAAAGGTAGAACAGGGGGTCCGTGGGCGAGTCGGCCCGGTTTAACCAGCCTCCTATGCGACTGTGTGCACCATTGTGATAGCGGAGTTCCAACGAGCCATTGACACGAATATATGTGTTGTTAATCAAGTTCCCCGCTGTGGAGCGCTGCATGAACAAAGAATCCAGCCGCCCAGCAGGTATCAGTGCCGATATGCCATCCCGGTGGCGTACCAGTGCACCGTCGCTGGGGTGGCTCCAACCATACAACGGATTGTCGTTCGAAAAGTGCACAACGAAGCCGCCAGGTTTATCAGCCGCACCCGATACAGTTCCCATGAAATCCGGCGTAAAGATGCCTCGCGAACCGCCCTTCGGAGCGTCGTCTCGGTCGAAACGCCAGTAAGGCAGTGCAACGGAGCGATCAATCGATTGCAACTCCCTTTCGATACTCAACAGAAAGGCTCGGTGCCAAGCGAGAAACAGCGGCCAGAATCGGGGTGATCCCCCATGGTGAATACCGACGCGAAATGCGCGTTCGTGAGCATCAGCATACTTTATGTACTTGGACGCCGATCCGCCGTTGTCGAGATCGTGGTGAGTGCGCAGCGCGGCCAAGAAACGCCGAGTCTCATCAGCATCAAGGGTCGCCGCGTCCTTTCGCACTCTCACCATCACCCGCACGGCAGCAACTTCGACGCCGTCAGCCCGCGTCACGACAATGTCAGTGTCTTTCCCGTTCGTTGATGCCCTGCTCCCCGCTACCCAAAACGGTGTCCAATCGCCGGTCGCTACAAGCTTCAGTTCCACAGATGCCCTGGGCGAAAAGTCCTCAGATGTTGGTCGTGCGCCGTTGTGCGCTTGGAACACGACCGCGCCACTGCTCTGGCCGCGACCACCGACGATCACCGTCACGGGTGTCTCGCCGCCGACCATGCGAACTCGCGCAGGCGTCGGTGTCCAGCAAAAGTAGTCGTCATCCGGCGTCGGGGTGTCGTTGACTTCGATCTCAAAGCGCGGCGTCTGCGCATCAACCGACCCCATACCACTGACCAGCAGGCCGGCAATGATCAGTAGCAGACTGCGCCCAACAGAGCCGCACTTGACCAACAGCATCCAAGGTTCGTTTGATCGTCCCACTTGATTCACCGCGTCGCCGCAAACCTGCTGGTCTTTTTCGCCGTCGGCGGCGTTGCTCTTCCTCGCGTGGTGCACGCCCACGGGCGGGTTTGAAACCCACCCCTACAAGTCATCGCGCCGTGCCGACAACGAAAAATCCTGCGCATCTTTGTCAACTTTATGCGGAACACGACACTGGCGGCAGGGGAGTATGACATAAACGAATCCGGAGGACAGGACACTAGAGTTGGGAAAGTACCGTTCAGCGATAGGTCTGGAGCCTGACACGCTGGTAAGAGAATAGGTCGGCGGCCGGGCCGCAATCCTCTCGCCGTGGCGCCTTACGGATCGGCACCAGCGTGACTGTCTCAAGATTACTGTCAGGATTCTTGAGCAACGCCTTGAGCGGCTTTGTGATCGTAACCGTCTTCCGTTTCGGCGTTAGAGGATGCGGGACCGTCACCGCTATCGCCAAGGATACGGTGGCGGTGGGTGCACCGGCGATTTCGCAATGACCACTGCCTCCATAGCATCCACCATGGCCGAAAACGCTGAACTTTCCGGCATAGCCATCGCTGACGGAGCGTGACGTTTCGGCGCTGGCCACGGGATTGTTAAGAAATATCCGCACCTCGTAGCTGTCTGCTTCATGGGAGACGCCCTCGATGACCAGATCGGCACGGACGAATGCGGTCCCGCCCGCGTCACGCGCGCGGAATCTCAGTGGAAGCACGACCGCGCCGTCTTTCCGCACGACCTTTCGATTCGGTGTCGCCATGGCTACCTCTCTATGCGCTCGCCTGCACAGCATACTCGTATCGCAGGTTTGCGATGTCAAGGGTCTGTGCCACCGTCATGGGAAATGGGGACAAAACGACACTCAGCAGGTCCGCCGGCGGTTGCGCGCCCTTTTGACTGATTTGCCAAATATACCAGAGCCGGTCGATCATGGCATGGTGCGACCAGAATACCGGATCGTAGGCCGCCGTTGGCACGGCCGACATGGCCCCTCCCACCCATACATGAACCGCGTCATGAACGTTCTCAAGCTTGTTCCAGAAACCGTCGTAGGTGTTTTCCTCCATGACGTTGGTCAGAAGGTCGTTCGCGGAAGGAAGCTCATGCGGTGGATCGGGATCGCGTAACGTTGTTGGCGGATCTTCCGGCGTGATTGTCCCGAAAAGTATCGGACTAGCGCGTACCGTTTCGATGAGAAACCGCGACCACACGCCCGTGGTGACATTCTCCTGCGTCGAGAAAGTCGCGATTCGCGCGTGATGCAGCGGATTTTCGTCGCGGGAATCGCGATAGGACTCCGGCAGCCCGGTTCCGTGTGATTCGTCGGATGTCCAATCCCACCAGGGCAACCCAACATCCGTCAAGTCTGGTTCCTGGGGTTCCATGACCGTGAAACGAGGGCCGAGCCGAGTTTGCAGCGCCAGTTCGAAATAATAGAGAAAGGCACGATGCCAAGGCAGAAACAATGGTGTGCCGTGCTGACACCATACCGGAAGACTAAGGCCGTGGAGCGACGCGAAGAAGTCATAGCCGCGGTCGTCGTGTAACCCTTGCATCCGCGCAAAGGCGCGCCGGATCAGTTCGATCGTTTCTGGGTCTTGTTCCGCACCGCGAACGCTTAACCGGACAGCCATCTACTTCGCCTCCAATCCGACCGAGGATTCCCGCGTAAGGTTAAGCAACTAATATGCCATACTCGATCCGAGACCCTATCTTTCCGAGTCTTTGTCCTGATTCTGGATGGCCGCTTCTTGTAGAATCATGGAGGAAAACCTTCTTAAGCCGTCAATGACGATTTCAAGGATCCCTCACGATTGTACAACCGTGGCGTGACCGTACCACAGGGTCTATTCATTGCCGAGACCAGGTAGTGGTGAAAAAGACATCCTCTTGTAAACCCAACTATTGAGGAGTCGCGCCAGTTTTCACCGGGACCTCCGGCACGCATTCATCCGACTTCTCATCATATTCAACTCCGTCGCGACCGCAACGAGCGACGCATTCTGTTCCTCCGGCGTTAGCCTTTTCCCCCTTTTCGCACTTCAGAACAAGACTCGAAGGACCAACCTTGGTTGTGGTTTGCATGTTGATCGGTACAACAACTTCCTGCTTTGTCACGCCCTTGAGAATCAACTGCTCGCCGGCCGCCCTTTTCTTCTCCAATTTTGTGACCGCCTTGTTTAGCTTCTTAACCTCCTTCCCAACCTCCTCCCTCAAAACAGCAGTTGTCCGATCCCGGGCCTGCTCGTCAGCCTTCTTTTTGTTTTCCAAGTCTTCCACCGCCGCATTCAGCTTAGCAACTTCTTTTCCAATCTCCTTCCCTGCCTCCTTTCCAACCTCCCTCCCCAAATCGGCGATTATCTTCTCTAGATCTAGATCAGAAGGTTCGCCATTTGTCCGCAACGCATTCCGTATGAAATTATTTATTTTTGCCGTGAACTCGTCAGGCGAGCCTAGGTCCCCACCGTCACCACTGCTAGGTTCCATCGATTGTTTACCTGGACCACCTATTTTGAAGGCCCGTGAAAGGAACGCCGCTCCCGGCTCCGTCGGTGATGCCTGTGAAAGCGCGAGAATCAGTTTGGCGGCGCCCGTAGGGGAAATCTTTGGACCGACGTTGTTGATAATCGCTGTAACATTTGACGCACGCGCTTCAATCAGCTTGGCGCGCGCCCCACGCAACTTGACCTGCTGCCTAAACAGTTCCCTGCAATGAGCGGTAAAGATCGTTCCTGGCACCTTTGCGAAGATGGTTTCTTTCCCCGTCTTTGTCGACGATTGGCTGTCGAAAACGCGGTTCACTTCATTCTTGAACTGGCCCACGTTGTTGCGATAGCGAAGAGCCTCGAAGCAAACCTGCGCCTCGTAGTCCTGATTGATCGCGTTGAGGGTGATGGCGCGGACGGCGTTGACGACGTCGGATGCGTGGGTCGTGTTCGATGTGGTGCCGTCGCCGCCAAACGTCCCCACAGCGGTTGCGTTCGACGTGATTGTGGCGTTGGCGGCTTCGCCAAATGCTACGGTCAATGTCGCGATCTGCTGATTTTTTCGCGCGATCTGGCCTTCGAGCGTAGTTTTCTGACGTTCGGCTGCGCTGATTTCATTGCCGTTGATTTCGAGATTACTCTTGGCTTCTGCTGCTTTGCCCTGGAGAGCCGAGTCCTTTCTTGTTGCGTCGCTTTTGTCTAACTCGCCGGTTGCCTTCGTTTCTGCGGCCTCGAGTCCTGTTTTTTTCTCTTTGAGTTTCGCCAGCTCCGTAGCGTTGGTCTCCTGTTTTTTCTGCAGAACCAACAAATCTTCCTCGGCGGTTTCGAGCATCTGTGCGATCAGCCCCGCCTGCGCGCCAGCGTTTCCGGCAGCCGACGTGTTGAGCGCCACCTGACCCGCCTTCACCGTCCCCGTCAACTGCTCTACCGCGAGGAGGGCGATGATCTGATTCTGTAAGCGGCGTTGCAGGACATCATAGGCGATGGAGTCGATGCCGTCGTTCAGGAACGCTTCGCAGAGGCGATAATAGGCATCGCGCAAGAGCTGGATGGTCTGGGTGCGCAATCCGATGGAGGCGACGCTCTCGGAGGTCGAAACGGAAAGATTCAGCGCCGTCTTCAATGTCTCGCCCGATACCGCCCCGGCCAGCGCCGTAGCCGTCGCCTGCAGCGCGTCCGGGCTCGGCTCGACGCAGACCGCGAGGTCCCTCACCGGTTCGCCATCAGGCCCAATCACCCGACGCCCGTCCGCCCCGATCACGTCGCGCCTCACCGAGATAATCGCCCGCTGTTTCGCATCAATGAGACGGCTGTCTCCGTCGGTGGGGTTGAACCCCCAGTTGATCGAGTTCCATTCGGCCCCCGTGCAGGCGCTGAGCAGTATCGCGAGGCCAACAACGAGAATTCCACGCATACAGCTTGACGCAGTAACGGCCAAGTCCATTTCTGTAACCCTCCGTTTGTACTCGGGCCTTTTGAAAGATTTACTCATGTTTTCCAATAATGAAAAAAGGGGCGTAAGTCAAGATGTCGGCGACGTACGCCAACTCCACGCTGGCGCCTTGCAATCCGCAGTCCCGGCATCTACAATTTTCCGCGTTGGCTATGGAAGTTCCACTCGTTGCCGATAGTAGTGTCCTGGGACTGAAGTTCGTGGGCACTGGATGCGCACCCCGCTAGCGCAGGGCGCGCGTCAATGTTACCGGAACCAACGAGGAGAGGTTCACCATGACAGAGTTCGGGGCTGCAACGCTTGCTTACCAATATGCCGGGCTATGGGTTGCCGGCAGTGTCGGGGCCGCTCAATGTCTGCTTATCGGGTTTGGGCTTTGGCTGATGCGCCGAGCGTCCGACCACCGGGACAACCAACACGCCGAGTTCATGACTGCCCACACTGAAACCAAGGGGGCGCAGGAACGGCAACACGCCGAAACCATGACTGGCCACACTGAAACCATGGGTGCACAGGAACGGCAACACGCCGTATTCATGGCTGCCCACACCGAAACCATGACCGCGCTGGAACAGCGACACGCCGAATTCATGACTGCCCACGCCGAAACCATGACCGCTCAGGAACAGCAGCACGCCGAATTCATGACTGCCCGCACCGAAACCATGACCGCTCAGAAACGGCAACACGCCGAAACCATGACTGCCCGCACCGAGGCCACGACGGCGCTCGCGGCTGCGATTGCCGCGCTGGAACAACAGAGCGAAGCGCTCCGCGTCGCCATCCAACGCACCGCGCCAGCAGGAATGAACTGACGTTGTCCGGCCGCAGGTTCCGCTTGGGCGCGGGACTCCCTCACCCTCCCTTTGGGCACCCTCTCGTCAGGGGGATGCGTTTGATTCTCCGTCGTGATTGGCTACAGGAGTCCTATGGATACGCTCCAAGCGAAAGTTGCGGAGAAGGTCGTGGAGGTGTTCGGGGGCGGGGCGCGGTTGGCGGGGCTGCATCCGCTTGCGGGTGATGCTTCCAGCCGGCGCTACTTTCGCGCCGTTCTGCAGCCTCCGGCGGCGCCGTCTTCGGTCATCGTCATGACCTGGACCGATGTCGGCATGCCTATTTCCTCTGACGAACTAGCGGTGTTCAGCGAACCGCTCGATGAGCTCCCCTTCCTGAACGTGCACCGGTTTCTCAAGGCGGCGGGGACCAGGGTGCCGGCGGTCCATGGCCACTGGGTGGAGCAAGGGTTGATGCTCCTGGAGGACCTGGGGGACGTATGCCTCTGGGATCGAGTCCGGGAGGCGCCGGAAGCGGAAGTCATCCGCTGGTACCGTAAGGCCATCGACGAGCTCCTGGTGCTGCAGATCGGCGGCACCCGGGCCCGGAACGACCAGTGCATGGCTTTCAGGCAAGCCTTCGACCGGCGGCTCTACCTTTGGGAGTTCGCCCACTTCATCGAGTACGGCCTGGAGGCCGGAGACCAGGGGAGCCTGCCGAAGACGGAACGGCGGATACTGGACATGGCGTTCGAGGGCATCGCAGGGCATCTTTCCGGCCGGCCCCGGGTGCTCAATCACCGGGACTACCATAGCTGGAACCTCATGGTTCACAACGACGCCGTGGTGGTCATCGACTTTCAGGACGCGCTGCTGGCCCCGGCCCAATACGATCTCGCTTCGCTGCTGAACGACCGGGAGACCGACCAAGTGGTGACGCCGGCGGTGAAAGAACAACTCCTCGACTACTACCTCGAACGCACGGAAGAATGGGGAGAGCCCCGGCCGGACCGGGACGCATTCCGGGAGACTTACCTGCTGGCCGCCCTGCAGCGGGATTTCAAGGTGGTGGGGCGTTTCCGGTACCTCGACCTGGTCAAGGGCAAACCGGGTTACAAGCAATACATCGCGCCGACACTAAGACGCATCGGGAGGAATCTCAGGCGGGCGCCCGGGCTGGAACACCTGATCCCGGTCCTGGCCGCCCACTTCGAGGAGATCTCGTGAAGGCGATGCTCTTCGCCGCCGGCCTGGGGACCCGGCTCCGGCCCCTCACCGACACCCTGCCCAAATGCCTCGTGCCGGTAAACGACCGGCCCATGATCGACTACCCGCTGATGCTGTTACGCCACTACGGGATCCGCGAGATCGTGGTCAACGTTCACCACCATGCCGACCGCGTCGAGGAGTACCTCGGCGACGGCTCCCGTTTCGGCGTGGACATCGCTTATTCCCGGGAGCCCGTGCTCTTGGATACCGGCGGTGGCCTGCTCGGCGCCAAGAGGTTTCTGGACCAGGACACCTTCGTGATCGTGAACAGCGACGTGCTGATCGACCTGCGGCTGGACGAGGTGCTGCGTTTCCACCGCGAGCGCGAGGCCGTGGCGACACTGGTTCTCCGCAAGGACCCGATGGCAGACGCGTACGGGGCGATCTGGATGGATTCGGTAGGACGAATACAAAAGGTGCTGCAGCATGAGGCCCCGGGGGCCGGGGCTGGTGCTCTCGAGGAATACATGTTTACCGGCGTGCACGTCGTGGAGCCGCGGATCTTCGGATACATGGAAGGCTCGGACCCCTTCAGCATCACCCGCGCTACGTACCCGCGGATGCTGACCGAAGGCGAGCGGCTGTGTGGTTTCCCGTTCGACGGCGAATGGCAGGATATGGGCACCCGGGAACGGTTGCAAGCCACGGATGACAAACTCCGGGGCGGCAGCATGAGCCCACATTTTCTCTAACATCGGTGGGCGGCACCAAGGGACCGACACTCCCTGGAACCGCCAAACGGGCAAACATCCCGGCCCTGTTGGCGGCTGCAGAAAAGGCCGTGCCCTCCCGGGAACAGGCCCTTCCGTTTTGAGCTCCCAAGTGTGTAACTATTTGTCATCTGGGTTGCGACGGCGGTCCAGATACTCACTGTGGCTCTGGTACTGTTCCGTGTCGTACACTTCCCCGTCGACACGGTGCAGCAGCAACTCTCCTGCCTGAATGATACGTCGTTTCTCGCCTATGCCTCTGCGCGCCAGAGAGATACCTCGTCGCAACGCCCTGCGCACCACGCCCCTACTGTCCCAAAACTCCTCCGGGAAATCCTTGTAACCGTTCTTGGTCGCCTTGGCCAGCAGGGTCAGGCCACCCTTGAAGCTCTCCAGGCCCTCGTCGTCTTCGCCTCGCCGCATCTGCGTCAGGCCGAGGACGATCCATCCAATCTCGTCCTCCCGGTTGAGCGCCAGCGACCGTTTCAAGACCTCGAACGCCGAACCGTACCGGCCCGCGTAGTAGTAGGCGCGGCCTAACTGCGTCAGGCTGTCGAGGTACTTGGGATTCCGGCGCACCACATATTCGAGGTCCACGATGGCCTTGTTGACGTTCCCGCCCCTTGGCGTTTTTCCCATCTCCAACACCGCGTCATTGTAGCTGCCGCCCACTCCGATACCACCGGGCCGCCAACAACCCGCGAGGCCTGTTACCAGAATGCCGGCAACGACAACACTGACAAGAAACCGCATCATAGGCCCGAATCGCACCATTTCCCCCCCCCCGGAACCCTTGGGTTCGCCATTACCTACCATTCTCCCCACACTCGGCGTGAGCGACACCTGTTTCCAGGCGTCTCTCGGAACACCCACGACGACGGTGCTTCATGGTCGCCGTTGCGAGTATATATTCCACTCGTCGCCGTTCGTCAAACTGTGTCGAGACACACGACGCAGAACGCCTTGCCTACAAGCCAAATGTTTCAAGGCAAAAAAACAGGGCCGTTCCCTGAGGGAGCGGCCCTGTTAGTTCGTGGTTCAGGTTAACGCTAGAACCGGTACTCGACGATCAACGTGAAGACGCTGGCCTTGTTGTCGCCATCGTCGGAGGTGCCGGCGGCCGGGCAGTCGTCACCCTCGCAATTGAGGCTGTCCCACACGCCGTGGACCTGCATCCAACCGCCGGGGACGTTGTACACTACCGCTACCCCGGCGTTGGACCCTTCCTGGTCCGACGAATCGACATCCGTGACGGAGTACATCGGGGAAATAGAGATTCCGCCTTCCTTCTTGCTTCCGCCCATCATCCCGCTCTTGGGGCCCCACAGCCAGACCTGGGCCGCGAGACGAACCTCGGAAACATCGGTGTCGTCGGCGGTTCCGTCGGCATCACCCTCGTACGACGCCACGTGCGCGGCCAGTCCGAGCCACTTCAAAGGCGACCACGAAAGGCTATGGAACATGTAGGTGTGGTCACCCTGCACCTTGGGGACACTCGCGATGTTTATGCGCTCCTGAGTCGTCGCCCCGTAAATCGAACCGGGACCCTCGTTGAGATCGCTCATCGACTCGTACACCAAAGCATACTTCAGGCTCGAAACGTTGAAACCACCCATTCCCTTCGCCTTGGCAAGAGGCTGAATGCCGAGGCCGAGGGCCATGCTGCGGCCGTCGGTTCCGTGGCCAGGTCCACGCCCGTACTCGTCCTGCTCATCCAGACCCATTGCGAGGTCAAGGTGAGTGATCTTGCTGATCCCCATGGCAGGAAGCTTTTTCCAAGACAGCACGACGCTGCCGTCCTGCGAAGCGCCCATTCCCAACGCGTTGAGAAGCGGTGAATCCTCTGTACGGCCAAAGCCCTGGTTCTTGTTGCCGTTGAAGGCGGCGTTGTAGCCGTAGACGACAGTGGGGAGAAAGGGGTTCATCTTCTCGAAGTGGAGGAACACATCGCCGTCGAAGGCCACGCCACTATTACCGTTGAACTGCCACTTCACTTCGTAAAACCCCTGCTGCGACGTGACGTAGATGTTCGGCCTGAAGCGTCGGATCCGGATCACGCCATTCTGATAGCCGTTTTCCGGGTCGTCGTTGGTCAGCCACAGGCTGGTATAGATCTGCAACCGCTGCCCGAAAGTGATGCTCCAGTTGTTGTCCGCGGCGGCGATCGTGAGACCCTTGCCGGCGGAGTACTTGAACGACGGCCCCTTCATCTCGGCCGCCAACGCACTCTCTTGATTCTGCTTGAGCTGGACGAGTTCCCGTTCCAGGACTTGGATCCGAGCATCCACGTCAGACGCCTGGACCGGCGCTGCCGCAAGCACCATAACTGACGTTAAACCCAAGGCACCTGCGAAACCGAGCGCCTTTTTCAAAACCTTATTCATGACCCCCTCCTTGGTAACGAGATTATAAGCTACAAACCAGCGAATCTGCTTTAGGCTTTCTACGTTTTTAACCCCTCACACGCAATTGGCGTTATGTACTGTTTCCCGGAAGACAAGGGCCATACCCACCCATAACTAATACCTAGGTTGTACTTTTGGGCTAAATCCACTAAGTTTGGGGCTAAAGCCACTGAGATTTGACGTTCCGGTTTGGGGTATTGGGGAGAGACAAGTTCATGGACGCCATCAAGATCGTACTAGGAGATGACCATACACTATTTCGGGAAGGTTTGAAACGGATCCTGGCCGGGGAAAGGGACCTGCTGGTGACGGCGGAGGCCTCGCGGACAGAGGACGTGGAACCGGCCGTGGCGAAGGGCAAAGGCGACGTGTTGCTGCTGGACGTCGAAATGCCCGGAAGGGATGCGGTACAGATGCTCCTGCAGGTGAGAGATGAACACCCTGAAACCAGGACGGTGATCCTTACCGCGCACGTGGACGGGGACCGTATACTCGACACGGCCAAGGCGGGAGCGCGTGGCTACCTCTTGAAGGACGTGACTCCGGAGACGCTGTTCCAGGCGGTCCGGACCGTTCACGGCGGCGGAGTATGGATCGACCCGAAGCTGCCCCGTGCCGGTGATTTCGCCGCCATTGCCGCCCAGTCCCACGCGGAGCCGCCGGGGGAGGAGGCAGACGGGATACAGAGCCTCACCCGGCGGGAGCTCGAAGTTCTGAAGCTCCTGGCCGAGGGATTCAGCAACGAAGAGATCGCCGCCCGAATGTTCATCAGCGAACGCACGGTCAGGGCCCACGTAACCGGCATCTTCTCCAAGCTGAAGGTGAACAACCGCGTCAAGGCCGCCCTGGCGATCCTCAGGGGAGGCGCTCCGTCGCCTGCTCCCGCTGCTTCCCCCGCTCCTCGTCTACCCGCCGGATCAGCGCGAGGCCGATGACGAAAAAGACCAGCACCACGGCCATGCCGGCGCGCTGGGAGCCGAAGAACCGAGTCAGCTCGCCCAGCAGAAACGGGCCCATGAAGGCCGTGGCCTTGCCCGAGAAGGCGAACAGGCCGTAGAACTCGTTCCTCTTGTCCTCCGGCACGAAGCGGCCCATGAGCGAGCGGCTGGCCGCCTGGTTGGGCCCGCCGCACAGGCCGATCAGGAGCCCCGCGCCCCAGAAAAGCATGCGCCGGCCGGTGAGCAGCGCCGTCACGGTGGCCGCGACAAGGCCCAGCAGGCTGATCTGGATGGTGCGCTTGCCCCCCAGCCAGTCGTCCACGAACCCCAGAGCGAAGGCGCCGAAGCCCGCGGCCACGTTCAGGACCATGCCGAAGAACAGCAGCTCCTTGAAGGTGAAGCCGAAGGTGCCGGCCGCGTAGATGCCTCCGAAGGCGAAGACCGTGTTGAGCCCGTCGGCGTAGAAGAGGCGGGCCAGCAACAAGCGGACGATGTCGGGGTAGCGCCGAATTTCGCGGAGCGTGGTAGCCAGCCGGCGGAAGGAATCGGACAGAGGCGCCCGGGAGGCGCCGGGCGGGGCGGGCCTTTCCCCGACCCACAGGAACAGCGGCAGGCTGAACACCACGAACCAGCCGGCCACCAGCAGGTTGGTGGCGCGGATGTGCTGGTATGCCACCTTACTCAGGCCGAACCACGGCGTGTCGGTGTCGACGAAGCCCACCAGGGCCAACCCCAGGGCGGTCAGGCCGCCGACGTAACCCAAGGCCCAGCCGTAACCCGAGATGCGCCCGATCCGGTCCGGCGGGGCCACGTCCGGCAGAAAGGCGTTGTAGAACACCCCGCCCATCTCGAACGCGATATTGCCCACCGTGAACCAGAACAGCGCCTTGAACACCTGGCCGGGCATGGCCGTGTAAAGGAGGCACGCGCCGACCACCGCCACCAGCGTGAAGAACCCGAGAAAGCGCTTGCGATAGCCGCCGCGGTCGGCCAAGGCTCCCAGCAGCGGCGACAGCAAACCCACGGTGACGGCCGTGATGCTCACGCTCCGGGACCACAGCCACGTGCCCGTCACCTCGTCCGGGGCGATGACCTTGGTGAAGAACGCCGCGTAAATGAACGTCACCACCAGGGTGGTGAAGGCCGAATTGGCAAAGTCGTAAAGGCACCAGGCAAGGATGGTGCGGCGGTTGGTGGGCATGGGGCCTCCGTGGGGTTGAGGCTTCACGGCCAGTGTCCTGGGGTGGAAGGTCGTGGCCAGGAAGGTCAAGGGGATGCCCGGATTCTCCCCAAGATGCTGATGCTATACGCGATGCGGGTCCCATCCAGTGGCGCGGGCCGCCCAGGCGGACGATAACCGTCCACCCAACGCCCCGCACACCGAACAGGAAGAAACTGCGACCCGGCAACCCTACAATTTGCTTGTATACCAGCTTGTATACCATATCGTTATAAATCGCCGAAAAGTGACGGCAGAAGGGCCGAAAGGAGACAGCCATGAGGACCTCGAAACAGCTAGGCAAGGACACGCGGTTTTTTCTTGTCATGGGTGTCGTCGTCGCCACCAGTGTTCCGGTAACAGCCATGCTGGTAACCATTCCGCTCCTGTTCGCCACGCCGTCGGTTTTGCCACGGTTCCAGTCGTGGGTCTGGGTCGCCATCGAGGTCCTGTTGCTGGCATTGGCCGTCGCGCTGTTGAGACTGGCAGCCTGGTTGGGGGACGACATGGCGATTGAATGGGAATGGTGAGGCCGGGAAGGCGGACTGCTTTCCGCCTTAGACCGTGATCGTGATCCCGCTTCTCCGCCCCGCCTGGCGCACGTCCGACAGGAAGCCCGCGTCGAACCTGCCGTCACGAACGCGCACGACCCTGAAGTCCGTGGAAGCGACACGGTCGCCGAAGAACAGATAGGCGGTGTCCGGATCGCATTGGTTGGACGTCCAGATCAGCCCTTCGACCTCGGGGTACTGGTGGTGGATGGCCTCTGCCCAGCGAGCGGTTGCGGCATAGAGCTTCGGCGAGGTCATGGTCAGTGAATCCCGGCTGATGCGCCACTTTTTCAGGTCGGGGCCGCGCAACGAGGCGAGTTTCAAGTCGCGCAACACTTCGAGCCGACCGTGAGCGCGGCCTTCCACGAGCATCCTGGGAACGGTCTTGCGCCTGGCCTCGGCGGGAATGTCGTGAAAGATCGTCTCGTAAATGGCTGACTCCAAGGTGTCGCCCGCATGGAGCGACGGCACGCAATCGCCCTGTAGGTCTTGAATAGGCGCGAAGCGCGTGGGCGCCCCGTTGCAAGGATTGAACTCGTTCGACCTGTAGTTCCGATCGTGTATCCGTTCCAGCAAGGCACCGGCCTCAAATGTGACGACAAATGTGACGACGCTGGGGCCGGCCAGGTTTGCCGGCGGCTTTCGAACCGACATCCAACGAATCCGCCTTACCCGACTGCGGAGTCGGCCAGCTTCCGGGCTGCATCGACAACCGCGTCCGGGTCCGACAGACGTTCCTGGGGCTCGGCTCCATCAAGCCAGCCGTTGCCGGAACCAAACCACATGGCGGTCTGCCAGCCGGTCATGTGTCCCGGGAGAGCGGCGAGAACGTCCTTGATGACCGGCAGTGGGGCACCGTCCGCAAACTGGAAGGACGGATAGAGGTCCACGCCGGCGCGGCGCACGGCGAAGAGCCTGCCCTCTCGCTTCCAACGGGAGGCGGGCTCGCTCCTGTTCCGCGGCTTGAGACCGGAGGCCGCGCGCACTTCCGTTGCGGTGAGAAGCGGTGTTTCCTCGAGATACTCTGCCCGCAGTGCGGCGTTGTCCAGTTCGAGTTGCGCTTCGACCGGGGCGCGCGGCGCGTCCGCGAGCATGACGTCGAGCAGTTTGTCGATATCGGCCTCGGTCAATCGAGTGTTGCGTTTGGCGACGGTTGACGGAAGCGCCTCCAACGCTCGTTCGATCACTTGCGCGAGTGCCGCATCCGCCGTGCCCACGAGCAGCCAATCCCCGGAAGGGACATCGACGGAGCCAATGGCCGCTCCGATCCTCTTGCGGAGTCTGGCGGGCAGTTCCGCGAGATCATCAGGCGCGAGTTCGATACAGGAAAGGGTTTCAGACATTGTCCCCTCCTCGACGCCGACACGGAGGCGTGAAATTCATGACATTCTGTTACGTAGGGTATATCAGGTCCTACGCCCTTCTCATGTGCGCAACTCGGCTTGGGACGGCGTATTGCAAACTCGCCCGGAATGGGCTGAAATGAAATCAACCACCTTAGTGTTTCTGGAGGCAGCCATGTATTTCACACAGCGAATCCGACGTGCCCTCATTGCGGTGCTCGTCATCGCGTTCCTGGCGGGCTGGGCAGGCACGGCGCTGGCCGTCGACCCGGTGTTCTCGACCTATCTCGGCGGCGCCATCCGGGGATATGACCCCGTGGCCTACCACACCGAGGGGAAACCGGTGGCGGGCAAGAAAGCCCACCGGGTGAAATGGAAGGACGCCACCTGGTCGTTCGCCAGCGCCAAGAACAAGGAGATGTTCGAGGCCAACCCGGAGAAGTACGCGCCCCGCTACGGCGGATACTGCGCGTTCGCGGTGAGCCGGGGCTATACCGCCTCCATCGACCCCGACGCCTGGAGCATCGTGGACGGCGCCCTCTACCTCAACTACAGCCTGGGGGTCCGGGACCAGTGGTCCGGGGACATTCCCGGCAACATCGCCAAGGGCAACGCCAACTGGCCCAAGCTGCTGGCCGGCAAATAGCCGCCGGCGGGGGAACGGACCGATGAAATATTCGAAGCTCAACGCGAAGGACTACGCCCGAGAGAACATGAAGGGCATCTGGGCCGCGGCCATGAACCCCTTCAATGAGGACTTCTCGTTCAACCAGGAGGGGCTGCGCCGGAACATCCGGCACTGGATCGACGACTTGGCGATTCAGGGGCTCTTCATTGCCGGCAAGCAGGGCGAGTTCGCCACCATGTCGCTGGACGAGCGCAAGCGCAACATGGAGATCGCGGTGGAGGAGTGCGGGGACAAGGCCGGCACCATCATGTCCTGCTCCGACCAGAACTTCGACACCGTGGTGGAGCTGGCCCGCCACGCCGAGGCCGTGGGCGCCGACTACATCGTGGTTCACGCCCCCATGCTGCACTTCATCACAGACCGGGACGACACCGTCTACAACTACTACAAGTCCGTCTGCGACCGCGTGGATATCGGCATCGCCATGTGGAGCCACCCGGATTCCGGATACCTGATGAGCCTGGAGCTGTGCACACGGGTGGCCGAGCTGCCCAACATCGTGGCCATCAAGTACTCGGTGCCCCGGCCCATGTACGCCGACCTGACGCGATTGGCCGGTGACCGGATCATCGTCAGCACCGCCTCGGAGGAGGAATGGCTCGACAATATCGTGGAGTTGGGCTGGCAACTCTACCTGTGTTCCTCGCCCCCCTACCTGCTCCAGACCCGGAACGACCGGCGCATGCATGAATATACCCAGCTTGCCTTCGACGGTCAGGCCGACAAGGCCCGCCAGGTCCGTGACAGCCTGAACCCCGTTCGCGAGGCGCTGTCGTCGACCCGCCCCGGCGGCAAGCCCCAGGCACACCAGAAATACTGGCAGGAACTCCTGGGCCAGGTCGGCGGCCCCACCCGCCCGCCGTTCCTCCAACTCACCGAGGAAGAGAAGGAACGGACCAGAGAGGCGTTCGAGGGGTGCGGGTTGAGGGTTTGAAGGGATGGACCGGGGAGATTCTCATCCAGGGTCTGGCCTTGCACGCTGAGCGGCAACGGGAACCGGCAGGGGGGATCATTAAGTACAAAGTCGCGCTACGCCAATCACTTGAGGTAACCGTGTGTCCGCACCGGGTCTGCCGGGTTGCTGATCCCAGGGAAAGACAGAGGCGGAGGCTTTGGCCAATACCGAGGCCGCCATCCAGGAATACCGGCGGCCTCGACCTGGGAGCCTGCGTCGCAGGAACCGGACATCCGATGCAGGGGCGGTGCGATGGGATGTGACCGGCGTGCCAGGAGCTAGCCCCGCAGGAACCGGACATCCGACGTAGGGGCGGGTTTCAAACCCGCCCGTGCCCGCACCGCGCTGTGGCTCGATACAGGCTCCTCCAGGAGTCTGCGCACAGGAAGGTTTTCTGGTGTGACGGATAAGGGAAGGGGATGGATATGGGAAGATCGAGGGGCTGCTGACCGCCGTACAAGCGGGTCTATGGAGAACCGGAGCCGAAGGCGCAGAGCAACTTCACGGACCCCGGGAGCGGGATCATGAAGACCAGCACGGAAGGGTTCCAGCAGTGCAGGAACGCGCAGATGGCAGTGGACGGGGAGCGGCAGATCATCGTGGCGCCGCAGGTGGGGCCAGAGGCCACGGACCAGGGGCAGATGATACTGTTCGCGATGAAACAGACGTTCAAGGTCCAGCCGGAAGTGGTGCTCGCCGACGCAGGCTACTGCAACGAAGAAGCCCTTGTGGAGCTTGAGGAGCGCGGCATCGATGGCCATGTGGCCCTGGGGCGGGGAGGGCAAGGCGCAGGTGGCGGTGGATCGAAACAAGCGTCCCGCCAGCCACCGTATGGGCGCCGGGCTGGCGACCCCAACCGGGCGGGCTCAATAGTGGGACTGGGTGTGCCTGGCGTTGAACATCGAGCGGATGCAAGCGCTGGTGGCCTGTAACGGCCGGCAGCGCGGTGCGGGCACGGGCGGGTTGGAAACCCGCCCCTACATCGGATCGCCGGTTCCTGCGGCGCAGGCTCCTGGCGCGCCCGTCACATCCCACCGCACCGCTGCTGCATCGGATCGCCGGTTCCTGCGGCGCAGGCTCCTGGGAGGCGCCTATGGCTGGAAGGGGACTTCCGGCCTGTGTCCTGCTGGCGGCTGGTTCCATGAACGGCCCGGGCGATGTGATCTCCCCAAGGGGACATCTTGGCTTTGCGCTAACAAAAATGCTTCTGGGGTTGCCACCCCTGTCCACTTGCGGGATAATCCCCCGGAATGAACAACAGGCCGGCGGCGGTCGAGGTCCGGGCCGAGGTCCACGGGGGTTGCGTGCATGGGATCATGTGACCGAGCCTTTCACGTCGCGCGGGATGAGCGTTGAAGTGGGTGCTAGACGAAATGGAAACCGGATCATGGGTCGCCTCCTGGGCTGCGCACGTACAGGCCGGGCGGGGGCGCGTGGACGGAAAGAGAACGGGAGGACTCATATGAAGTTGCGAATAGCGGGCTTACTGGCGGGGGCGTTTTTGGTTCTGGCCCTGAGCGCGCCGGCACTGGCGAAGTGCGGCGAGGTGAGCATCTCCGAGATGAACTGGGACTCGGCCGCGGTAGCGGCTCACGTGGAGGCCATTATACTGGCCAAGGGCTACGGCTGCCAGGTGGAGCTGGTGCCCGGTGACACCGTGCCGACGTTGACGTCCATGACGGAAAAGGGCGAACCCGACATCGCGCCGGAGATCTGGATCAACTCCGTCAAGGAGGTTATGGACAAGGCGGTGAAGGAGGGACGGCTGAAGATCGCCGGGGAGATCCTGAGCGACGGCGGCGAGGAAGGCTGGTGGGTACCCGAGTACATGGTCAAGGCAAACCCGGAGCTCACGACGTTGGATGCGGTCAAAAAGCGTCCGGACCTGTTCGCGGACAAGGAAGATCCTGGAAAGGGCCGCTTCTACGGTTGTCCGTCGGGCTGGGCCTGCCAGATCATCAACGCCAATCTGTTCAAGGCCTACGGGCTGAAGGAAGCGAAGTTCAACCTGTTCGATCCGGGCTCCGGGCCGGGCTTGGCGGGGGCCATTGCCAAGGCGTACGAGCGGAAGCAGCCGATATTCACCTACTACTGGGCGCCTACGTCGGTCCTCGGCAAATACCCGATGGTGAAGCTCGGCGGGATGAATCATGACCCCAAGACGTATGCGTGTGTCACCGACAAGGACTGCGCCGACCCGAAGCCGAACATGTACCCGAAATCCGTGGTGCAGACCGCGGTGGTCGGCAAGTTCGCGGAGAGGGAGCCGGAGGCGTTCAAGTTCGTGTCGAGCGTGTCCTGGCCCAACTCGCTGTTGAACAAGCTGCTGGCGTGGAAGGACGACCAGAAGGCGGATGCAAAGGAGACCGCGGAGCACTTTGTGAAGAACAATGAGGCGGTGTGGTCGAAGTGGGTATCCGCGGACGTGGCGGCGAAGGTAAAAGCCGGCATGTAAGCCGGCGCTGGATCAATCGGGGTTTCCGGCCCTCCCAGACGGGCGCCGGAAGGCCGGGCGGGGGCGCGTGGACGGAAAGAGAACGGGAGGACTCATATGAAGTTGCGAATAGCGGGCTTACTGGCGGGGGCGTTTTTGGTTCTGGCCCTGAGCGCGCCGGCACTGGCGAAGTGCGGCGAGGTGAGCATCTCCGAGATGAACTGGGACTCGGCCGCGGTAGCGGCTCACGTGGAGGCCATTATACTGGCCAAGGGCTACGGCTGCCAGGTGGAGCTGGTGCCCGGTGACACCGTGCCGACGTTGACGTCCATGACGGAAAAGGGCGAACCCGACATCGCGCCGGAGATCTGGATCAACTCCGTCAAGGAGGTTATGGACAAGGCGGTGAAGGAGGGACGGCTGAAGATCGCCGGGGAGATCCTGAGCGACGGCGGCGAGGAAGGCTGGTGGGTACCCGAGTACATGGTCAAGGCAAACCCGGAGCTCACGACGTTGGATGCGGTCAAAAAGCGTCCGGACCTGTTCGCGGACAAGGAAGATCCTGGAAAGGGCCGCTTCTACGGTTGTCCGTCGGGCTGGGCCTGCCAGATCATCAACGCCAATCTGTTCAAGGCCTACGGGCTGAAGGAAGCGAAGTTCAACCTGTTCGATCCGGGCTCCGGGCCGGGCTTGGCGGGGGCCATTGCCAAGGCGTACGAGCGGAAGCAGCCGATATTCACCTACTACTGGGCGCCTACGTCGGTCCTCGGCAAATACCCGATGGTGAAGCTCGGCGGGATGAATCATGACCCCAAGACGTATGCGTGTGTCACCGACAAGGACTGCGCCGACCCGAAGCCGAACATGTACCCGAAATCCGTGGTGCAGACCGCGGTGGTCGGCAAGTTCGCGGAGAGGGAGCCGGAGGCGTTCAAGTTCGTGTCGAGCGTGTCCTGGCCCAACTCGCTGTTGAACAAGCTGCTAGCGTGGAAGGACGACCAGAAGGCGGATGCAAAGGAGACCGCGGAGCACTTTGTGAAGAACAATGAGGCGGTGTGGTCGAAGTGGGTATCCGCGGACGTGGCGGCGAAGGTCAAGGCCGGCATGTAAGCCGGCGCTGGATCAGTCGGGAGTTCCGTCGGCCCAATTCGGCGCCGGGACTCCCGACTCTCCCCAACCAGGACTGTGAAGAGCGGAGGTCAGAAATGTACGGCCATCGCGCACGCATAGGGTACACCTCACCCCCCATCGTCACCGAGGTCTTTCCCTACGAATTCTACAAGATGGCACCGCCCGGCGTCACGTTGGCGCTGACCACCCTCATGGTGGCCCGGCACTCGGCCGAGTCCGGAGAGGCCCAGGAAAGCTGGAACCACGCCGTAAGAGCCACCCGTGAGATGGCCCACGCCAAGGTGGACATCATCGTCTTCGGCGGCGGGCCCGTGAACTATTCCGGGGGCCAACAGCGCGCCCACGACACCATGCAGGCGCTGCAACAGGAGTTCGGCATCCCCGTCACCAACAGCACCACCGCTTATCACCAGGCGGACGCCGCCCTGGGCGCCCGGGTGGTGGGCTCCGTCACCTACGCCTCGGCTCCGGGAAGCAGCGAACACCTGCCCAACGAGCGTTTTACCGACCCGGACAAGACCACACTGGTGGGCCAGAAGTTCGCCGGCGTGCCCTTCATCGAGGTGGGCACCATCCCCTCCGAAGTGCCCTTGCAGCTCGCCCGGGAGCTCAAGCAGGAACACCCGGAGATCGACACCCTCCACCTGGGCTCCCCCCACTGGGCCACCGGTGCCGTCATCGAAACGCTGGAGCAGGAGCTCGGCGTCAACGTCGTTCAGGGAAGCCAGGCCATCCTGTGGTGGGCGCTGCGCACCCTGGGCATCGACGACCGCATCGAAGGGTACGGCAGGCTCTTGCGGGAGCATTGACGGTCACGCGCCTGTGTCCCGGATGACGTGAATCCCGACCACGGGCTTCCCCAAGCATGACGCATCATCCGACGATCTCGATCATTATCCCGGTTCGGAACGAGGAGGGCAATATCGCACCGTTGATTGAAGGTATCATGGCGGCGATGACCCCTGAGCTCGACTACGAGATCATCGCTGTCGATGATGCCTCAACGGACGCGTCACGTGAAGTCGTTCAATCGATGGTCAAGACACATCCCAACTGCCGCCTGTTGTGCAACCCGGTCCAGGCCGGCCAGAGCGCGGCCGTTCATTCCGGCGTCCTGGCTGCCAGAGGATCCCTCGTGTGCACGCTCGATGGCGACGGGCAGAATCCTCCCGGGGAGTTGCCGAAGCTGCTCGCGCCCTCGCTTGATCCCGCGCGACCCGGAGACCTTGGGCTCGTAGCGGGGCAGAGAAAAAACGGATGGACAGCGCGTCGAAGCGGCTTGCTTCCCTCTTTGCCAACGGCCTGCGGGCCTATGTGCTCGGTGACGGTACCGGCGACACCGGTTGCGGTCTCAAGGCCTTTCGGCGCGATGCCTTTCTCGAACTTCCGTATTTCAATCACATGCATCGCTTCCTGCCAGCGCTCTTCAAGCGCGCGGGGTGGCAGGTCACCCATGTGGACGTCCGCCATCTTCCCAGGAAGACCGGCAACTCCAACTACTCCAATGTCCAGCGCGCCCTGGTCGGCATCGTGGATCTCATCGGGGTCTTCTGGTTACTCAAGCGGAGCAAGGCCGCGAGAGCGAAAGAGTACAAGCCCTCATGAATCAGCTATTGTCGATTCTCCAGATCGAGGGCTGGGTCGAGTTCTGGTGGGTCGCCTTCGGGTTGACCGGTCAGCTCATGTTCTCCTTCCGTTTCCTCGTCCAATGGCTCGCCTCCGAACGCGAGCACCGCTCGATCATTCCGGTGGCCTTCTGGTACTTCTCCATCGCGGGCGGGTTGATCCTGTTCTGCTACGCGGTCTATCGCAAGGACCCGGTGTTCATTCTGGGCCAGTCGCTGGGACTCGTCATCTACTCACGAAACCTCTGGCTGATCCATCGTGAGAGACGCCACGTCCGGGAAACCGCCCAACAAGACGCTTCGGATCGCGGCTGAACACCCTTTTGTCGTCCACTACCGCTATCGCGCCGCCAGGCCCGCCAGCCCCGTCCGCTCCCGACCACCCGTGGCTCGCGCGGGCGCTGTTCTGGATTGCCGCCATTGTCGGTTTGCGCGTCGTCGCGCTGTGGTTCAACGAGACCGATCTCTTCGTCGACGAGGCCCAGTACTGGTTCTGGGGGCAGAATCTCGATCTGGGGTATTTCTCCAAACCCCCGCTGATCGGCTGGGTGTTACGCGCCGTAACCGACCTGGCCCGGAGCAGTTCGCCGTTCTGGGTACGGCTGCCGGGGCCGGCGCTGCACGGTATCACCGCGCTCCTGTTGTTTCTGTGGATCCGGCGGGACGAGTCCGCCGAGGCCGGTTTCTGGACGGCGCTCGCCTATCTTTCCCTGCCGCTGGTTTCCGTGGGGAGCGCCTGGATCTCCACCGACACGATCATGGCGCCGTTCTTCGCGGCGGCTTTGCTGTTCTACCGGCGCACGCTTTCGGAGGGGAGGACCGGTCCTGCCGTTCTCGCGGGAGTGGCCATCGGCCTCGCGTTCCTCGCAAAGTACGCGGCGGTCTACTTCTTCCTGGGAGCGGCCTGCGCCGCCGCCTTTCTACCGGATTTTCGTCCCAAACCGCGTCTCATGCTGGTGCTGGGTTTGACGTTCCTGGCGGTCGCATCGCCCAATCTCATCTGGAACATCGCCAACGAACTGACGGCCCTCAGGCACACGGCGGACAACATCGGCTGGATCGCGCCCAACGGCACCGGACCCGGATTGCATTTCATCGAGATGGTGGAGTTCCTGGGAAGCCAGATCGGCGCGTTCGGTCCGGTCTTCGTCGTCATGCTGGTGCTGGCCGCGACCTCTTCTCCCATGGCCAGGGAGCGCGGCTACCTGCTGTTCGCCGTGCCGGTCCTCCTGGTGGTGACCCTGCAGGCCTTGTTCGCGAAAGCCTACGCCAACTGGGCGGCCGCGGCCTATCTCACCGCCACACCCCTGGTCGTTGTCTGGGCGTTGAGGGGCCATCGATTTCGTCTGCTGCGATGGGGGCTGGTGGTGAACGCGGCCCTGTGCCTTCTCGTGCCATTCGTCACCATCTGGCCGGAAAGCCTCCGGAAACCGGACGGGACGCCTGCCATGTACCGGTACATCGGGCGCCACGCATTGAGCGAGGACATTTTCGCGGCGGCCCGGGATCTCGGCCTCGATCATGTGGTGGCGTCGAACCGGAGCATCCTCGCAGACCTGCACTACACAGGCAGAGACAAGGGTTTCAGGGTCTCCTCGACCCGTGGCGCCGGCGCTCCGGCACACTACTACGCCCAGAAGCATGCGTTGGGGGCGGACCCACCGGGGCCGTTCCTGTTCGTGACGCGGAAGAAAACGCTACCCTGCGCCGGCGGGGAGCTGACGTCCTCGGTCGCGTTCGACACCCGCGGCGGGGCCTACTACCCGTCCGGGGTCTACGGATATACCATGCCGGAGAGGTGCAGCGATGAAATCAGGTAGAGAAGAGAGAACCTATGAGCACTGGTTGTGGTTGGTGACTGCGTTTGCGGTCACTCACCTCCTGTTCGCCGCCGTTCCCGGCATCGACATCTGGATGTCTTCGCTCTTCTATTGGCAGGAGCACGGCTTCCGGCTCAATGACAACCACGCGCTCCAGATACTGAGGGATGTCATCCTGTACTCCAGCATCCTTCTGTGCCTGCTCGCGCTGGTCCTCTGGCCCGCATCCGCGTTCCACCGCGCCTATGCCGGCGTGCCGCCACGGGTCTGGTGCTTCATCGTGGCCCTCTATGTATCCGGACCCCTGCTGCTCGTGAACGGGATCTTCAAGAATTTCTCCGGGCGCGCGCGGCCGGCCCACATCCAGGAGTTCGGCGGCACGAAAGAGTTCTCGAGAGCCTTCGAACTCGCCGACCAGTGCGAAAAGAACTGCTCATTCATTTCCGGGGAAGGTTCCGCCGCCGTCGTTTTTTGCATTTCGGTCATGGTGTTGGTCCGTTATCTGCCAATCAACCGATACCACGGGACGGTCCGAGCGCTCGCCGTCACCGTTGCGGCACTCGGATTGTTCCTGCGCGAAGTGAAGGGACGGCATTTCCTGTCTGATTCCGTCTTTGCCATCCTCATCATGACGGGCCTCGCCTGCCTCCTGCACCAAATCCTCTTTTCGAAGAGTCTATTTCGCTCGGACAACCGACAGGCTCCTACAGCGGCTTCCGGCGCACCCGCAGGGAATTGCCGATAACGGACAGCGAGCTGAGGGTCATGGCGCCGCTGGCCACCATGGGACTAGGCCACGTTTCGAAGATACTGGATTTGGTGGATTTGGCTGGGGCTTGGCTGGACTATCAGCGAACATCGAATCCGGAAAGAAGTGAATGGTCGGGGCGACTGGATTTGAACCAGCGACTTCACGGACCCGAACCGTGCGCTCTACCAGGCTGAGCCACGCCCCGACTCTCGGTCCTACTGCACCTTCGCTTGTATCCAATATCTAACACAGGTTCGGTACGAGGTAAACGACGCCACCGTTGTCTCACGGGCGCAAAACGGGGCGTTGCCGCAACCGGACGTCGGGCCGGCTACCGCTGGACACCTGCCTTACGGAAGTTTCGGAAAACGGCGCGTCCGCGGTCATGGCGCCGGGAGCCGGCGCATCCGGGCGGCGAAGAAGCCATCGGTATCGTGGCGGTGGGGGAGCGCAAGCAAATAGCGTCCGGCGGTCATGGAGCGGGCGGTGTCCGGGAGGTGGGCCGCGGCCTCCTCGACGACGAAATCGCGGCGGCGCTCCAAGAAGGCCTCCACCAGGTGTTCGTTCTCCACACGGGAGAGTGTGCAGGTGGCGTACACCAGGAGCCCGCCGGGGCAAACCCGGGTGGCGGCCTGATCCAGGATGCCGGCCTGCAGTGCCGCGAGGCGGCGAAGGTCCTGTCCGGTGCGGTGCCACCGGATCTCCGGATGCCCCCGCAGGGTTCCCAGGCCCGAGCACGGCGCGTCCACCAGCACCCGGTCGAAGCCGCCGGAATCCCCGGGGAGAACCTGAGTCGCGTCACAGACCTGGGTGCGGATACAATCGAGTCCCAGCCGGCGGGCATTCTCGGCCAGCCTTGCGAGGCCGCGCTCCGAGACGTCGCAGGCGACGATCTGGCCTCGGTCGTTCATCAACTCCGCCATGTGCGTCGTCTTTCCGCCAGGGGCGGCGCAGACGTCCAGCACCCGCATTCCGGGCCTGGGGTCGGCCAGGAAGCCCACCGTCTGGGAGGATTCTCCCTGCACCTGGCACAGCCCCTCGAGGAACTCCGGCAGCGCCGCCGGCGATGCCGCTCCGCGCAGACGTACCGCCAGCGGCGACCACGTCCCGGGCCGGGCATCGATGCCGCGGGCGCACAGGCGCTGCACCAGCGCGTCCCGGGCGATCCGCCGGCGGTTGGCCCGCAGCACCAGCGGCGCCTCTTCGTTGTTGGCTTCCATGAGCCGCCGGCTGTCCTCGAGGCCGAACTGCTCCCGCCACATGGCGATGAGCCAGGGCGGGTGGGAAACCAGGGCGGCCAGATCCACGGGGTTCCCGGATGGCGTGGGCGGGGACCATGCGTCGCGCTCCCGGCGTGCGATCTGCCGCAGGACCGCGTTGACCAGCCGCGCCTTTCCCGGCCCGGCGCGCCTCTTGGCGAGTTCCACCAGCTCGTTGACGGTGGCGTAAGAGGGCACCCGATCCAGGAAGAGCAGTTCGTAGCCGCCCAGCCGAAGCAGGTTGCGGACCAGCGGATCCAGGTCCTTGAGGGGTTTCCGAAGCAGACGGGCGAGCACCCAGTCGATGCGCCCGCGCCAGCGCAGGGTGCCATAGACCGTGCGGGTCAACAGCGCAGCATCGGCATGCGGCAGGGCCGCCTCATCCAGACGCGCGTTCAGCAGCACATCCGCGTACGCTTTACGCCGGTCGACGCGGTCGATGATGGCGAGGGCGATCTCGCGCGGATTTCTAAGGCTCCTGGTGGGCAGGTCGCTCAAACCGCATCCCCTCTCGAAGCCCGGCGCCACGAAGGAAGGCTTCGGCCGGCATGCGCTTGCGGCCTTCCAGTTGCAGTTCGGTGAGGAGCAGCGCGCCGTCACCGGTGGCGACCCGGATGCCGTCCGCACCGGCCTGCAGCACCGTTCCAGGGACGTCCTGTTGGTGAGCGGGAAAGCCAGGAGGATGCGCGGCCTGCGCTTCCGTTCCCGGAGCTTCCTTCTCCGGCGCTGTGCCGTCCGCCGCAAGCCTTGCGCCGTGGACCTTGATGCGCTTCCCCTGCCAGTAGGTGAAGGCCGAGGGCCAGGGGGTGAAGGCCCGGACTCGCCGCTCGATCTCCTGTGCGGGCCGAGCCCAGTCGATCAACCCGTCCTCCTTCTTGAGCATGGGAGCGAAGGTGACGTCCACAGGGTCCTGGCGGCGCGGCGTAAGCGAGCCCTGCCTGACTCCCGCCACGGTCGCCATGAGGAGCCGTGCGCCGACGGGAACGAGCCGCGCCTCCAGGGAAGTGACGGTCTCGCCCGGTTCCATGGCCAACTCTTCCGCCAGCAGGACCGGACCCGCGTCCATCTCCGCCACGAGCTGCATGGTGGTCACCCCGGTGACCGCCTCCCCTTCGAGGATGGCCCACTGCATGGGCGCCGCGCCACGGTACTTGGGCAACAGCGAATAGTGTACGTTGACGGAGCCCAGGGGCGCCAGGTCCAGCATCGCCTGGGGCAGGATCCGCCCGTAGGCCACCACCACCATGAGGTCCGGTCGCCAGCCTCGAAGCTGCTCCAGCAAGCCGGGGTCCTTCATCTTCACAGGCGTCAGGACCGGTATCCCGGCCCGGTCCGCGACCCGTCGGACCGGCGAGGGCAAGGTGGCCTGGCCGCGCCCGGACGGACGGTCGGGCTGGGTCATCACACCCACCACCTGATCGGGTCCGCCAAGCAGAGTTTCCAGCGAAGTCGCCGCCGTGGCCGGCGTCCCCATGAAGACGATACGCATGATGTCCGGGTATGTGTGCAAACCCCTCTCCCTCCAGGAGAGGGTGGCCGAAGGCCGGTGCGATCCGTCCCAAACCCAACCCCTCTCCCCCTGGGAGAGGGTGCCCGAAGGCCGGTGCGACCCGTCCCAAACTCAACCCCTCACCCTCCGGGAGAGGGTAGCCGAAGGCCGGTGCGACCCGTCCCAAACTCAACCCCTCTCCCCCCGGGAGAGGGTGGCCGAAGGCCGGTGCGACCCGTCCCAAACTCAACCCCTCTCCCCCCGGGAGAGGGTGGCCGAAGGCCGGGTGAGGGTCCCCAACAACCCTCCCAGTCTCATTGACTGCCCCACCCAACAGCCTGCTCGCACCAAGCACCCTCACCCCAACCCTCTCCCAGAGGGAGAGGGGGTAAGAGGAATGCAAACCCAACCCCGCTCCCCCTGGGAGAGGGTGGCCGAAGGCCGGTGCGATCCGTCCCAAACTCAACCCCTCTCCCTCTGGGAGAGGGTGGCCGAAGGCCGGTGCGATCCGTCCCAAACTCAACCCCTCTCCCTCTGGGAGAGGGTGGCCGAAGGCCGGGTGAGGGACCCCAACAGCCCTCCCCCGCTCCTTCCCTGCCGGGACTCAGATAACGACGCCGCGGCTCTCCTGCGGCTCCTTGCCCGTGCGGATGGACTTCTTGAGCTTGCGCACGTAGATCTCGCGCTTGAGGCGGCTGATACGGTCGATGAAGAGCTTGCCGTCAAGATGGTCGATCTCGTGCTGCAGCGCCACGGCCAGGAGTCCGTCCGCCTCGATGTCCACTTCCTCGCCGTTCTCGTCATACCCGGACACCGCCACCCACTCGGCCCGGCTCACCTCGGCGGTGAAGTCGACGACGCTGAGGCACCCTTCCTCGTAGACCACCTCGCCCTCGGCCTCGTAGATCACCGGATTGACCAGCTTGATGGCGTTGGCGCCGGGGTTCTCGTGATCGAGGTCCAGCACGAGGATGCGCGTGGATACGCCCACCTGCGGCGCCGCCAATCCGATGCCCGGCGCCGCGTACATGGTCTCCAGCATGTTCTGCATCAGTTCGGCGGTGTCGCCGGTGATGGCTTCCACCGGCCGGGCGGGCACGCGCAGGACCGGGGCGGGAAACTTGAGAATGTCGAGGATCATGTGGAACTCGGGGTTCACAGCCGACGATCCGGCGCGACAACGGGCGCGGGCGGGTTTGAAACCCGCCCCTACGGCTGCCACGCCCGAATGCGGCAAACAATCAAATTATAACATGTTGTATGGATCCACATCAACGTGGATACGTGTCGCCCTGCCCTTGGGCATGAGCGCCAACGCCCGCCGGGCCATGGCCAGGAGCGCCGCCCGGCTCCGCGCCTTGAGCAGAATTTGCCAGCGGTAGCGGTTGCGCAGCTTGGCGATGGGCGACGGCGCCGGCCCGAGGATCTCCAGCGGCGCCCGGGGTTTCTCCTGGCGAAGGGCCCGGGCCAGGTCGCGGGCGCCGCGGGCCACCTTGTCCTCGTCGGTCCCGTCGAGGCGCAGGTGCACGAGGTGCTGGAACGGAGGGTAGCCGAGCTCCCGGCGGAACCCGGTCTCGGTGGCGAAGAACGATGGGTAGTCGTGGACCCTGGCGTGGTCGAAACAGTAGTGGCCCGGGACCAACGTCTGCACGATGACGCGGCCGGGCTGCCGCGCGCGCCCCGCGCGGCCGGCCACCTGGCTGATGATCTGAAAGGTCTTTTCCGCCGCCCGAAAGTCAGGGAGGTTCAGGGAGGAATCGGCCAGCACCACCCCCACCAGGGTGACGCCGCCCACGTCGTGCCCCTTGGCGACCATCTGGGTGCCCACCAGGACGTCGAGATCCCCCTTCTCCCACGACCGGAAGATCCGCTCCTGGGCGCCCCGGGCGCCGGTAGTGTCCCGGTCCATGCGCCCGATGCGGGCCTTGGGCAGCAGCCGCCGCAACTCGTGCTCGACCCTTTCGGTGCCGAAACCCACCTCGCTCAGGGAGAGATTGCCGCATTCGGGGCAGGCGTCCGCCTTGCGTTGGCGAAAGCCGCAATGGTGGCAGAACGTGCTGTTGCGCCCGAGGTGGTAGGTGAGGCTGATGCTGCAGCGCGGACATCGGAACACAAAGCCGCAGGACCAGCACTGAAGGAACGACGCGAACCCGCGCCGGTTGAGAAAAATCAGGCTCTGGCGGCCAAGCTCGTGGTTCTCCTGCAGGGCGCGCAGGAGCGGAGCGGAGAAGAGCCCGTCGGGGGCCGATTGCCCGGGCCGGGTCTTGAGGTTGACGATCTCGACACGAGGCATGGGCCGGGCCTCCACCCGCTCGGTGAGCTCGAGCATGCGGTACCGGCCGCTGCGGGCGTTGTGATAGCTCTCCACCGACGGCGTGGCGGAGCCCAGGATCACCGGGCATCCGACAATGCGGCCGCGCACCACCGCCAGGTCGCGCCCGTGGTAGCGGACACCTTCCTCCTGCTTGTAGCTGTAGTCGTGCTCCTCATCCACCACTATGAGCCCCAGCTCCCGGACCGGGGCGAAGACCGCGGACCGGGCGCCCGCCACCACCTTCACCGCGCCTTGGGCGATGCGCCACCAGTGACGCCACCTTTCCGCCGAGGTGAGGCCGCTGTGGAGCACCGCCACGTCGCCCGGAAAACGTCCCTCCAGCCGGTCCAGCAACTGCGGGGTCAGGGCTATCTCCGGAACCAGGATCAGGCTCTGCCGGCCCTGCCGGCGCACCCGCTCCATGGCCTGGAGGTAGACCTCGGTCTTGCCGCTGCCGGTGACGCCGTGCAGCAGCATGGTCTCGAAGCCGCCCTGGTCCAGGCGCGGTTCCATGGCGTGAAGCACCTGCCGCTGCTCCTCGGTGAGCACGGGAGCGCGATCGGGCGCCGCCGCCCCGGCGGTCTTGTCCGGCGGGGGCTGCCGCTTGCGCCGGGCCTCGCGCACGTGGCCCCGGAGCCGGTCCTCCACGGTCACGGCCCCGGCCGCGGCCAGCCGATCAAGGGCCGCCTTGACGCCCCGGCGCGGGAACAGACGACTCAGCGCCGCCGGCGTCAACGGACCGCGCCGGCTGACCGCATCCAGCACATCGCGGTCCAGCGGTCCGTGAAAGTCTTCCGGTTCCCGGGCAAAGCCAACCACCACACGGCTTTCGGTGCGCAGGAGCGGGGGCAACGCCGTGGCCAGCACCTCACCCAGGGAGGCGACATAGTAGTCCGCCGCCCAGCGGCACATCTCCAGGAAGGCCTGGTCGAGGAGCACCTCGTCGTCCAGCGCCTCGGCGACCTCCTTGATCCCCGTCACCGGCGATTGCCGCTGGAACCCGACCACGACCCCGGTCACCCGCCGCCGCCCCAGCGGCACCAGGACCCGCATGCCCACCTCCAGGCGCCCGTCCAGCGCCTCGGGCACAGCATAGGTCAACGGCTCCTGAAGCGGCGCCGGCACCGCCACCAGAGCGAATCTCCTATTCGCATCCCCAAGAGCGAATCTCCGATTCGCTTCCCCCAGGGCGAATTTCCGAGTCGCTTTCATTAGAGCGAAGTTCCGAGTCGCTTCCCCCCGAGCGAATTTCCGATTCGCCTCCACCAGAGCGAAGTTCCGAGTCGCCTCCACCAAAACGATTTCTGATCCGCCTTCATGTCCCCCGAATTATTGATGAGACGCCGTCAGAATGCCACGTATTTGACGCGATCGGTGGAATTTACCTGCCCCACCCGCCTCCTACCGTGGGAAGCACGGCTGTTGCGCCCCGCCGCCACCTTTCCAGGCTGTGTCAAAACACCGCCTCGGTACGGAATGGCGCCGACGCCCCGTATCGTCATTCCCGCGGAAGCGGGAATCCAGGGGCGGGGAGGGGCGAAACGGACGTGTTTCCCCGCCCTACCCCACCTGGATTCCCGCTTCCCAGGCCGTGTCAAAACCCTAACTTCGGGGCACGAAAGGCCTCTCCGTCATTCCCGTCCCCCTCCGTCATTCCCGCGAAAGCGGGAATCCAGGGGTCCTGGAGGGGTCCCTACGCGGCGTTTCCCCGCTCCACCCCGCCTGGATTCCCGCTTTCGCGGGAATGACGATTTCGGGGGCCGTTGCCTCTCTCGGATGGGGTTTTGACACAGCCGCTTTCGCGGGAATGACGGAGTGGGAGGCGGAAATGCCGTGCTTGACGTGATTGGTACGTCCTCCCTTGGACGTTTTGACACAGCCTGTTTCGCGGGAATGCGGGATTTGGAGAGCTGGCCCTTGTTTTGCGTCTAACCCACCCCATGGTTCACCTCTATCCTTTTCGACGGGCACGAAGCTGGTTCGCGGTCGACGTGGGTTCCAGCTCCATCAAGATTGCCGAGGTCATCGACGCCCGCGGCGGCGCGCGGGTCCTGCGCACCGGAGTGCTTCCGGTGCCGGCCGGAGCGGTGGAGAACGGGCTTGTGCGCCAGACCGACATCGTCGGCAGTGCAATCCGGAAGTTCGCAGGCCTGGCGCGCGGGAAGCCACGCCAAGCCGTTGTGTCGATCCCCGGCCGAGGGGTCATCATCAAGCGGCTCCGGCTCCGGAACCAGAACGTGAAGGAGCTCGACCGGGTCATCGAGTTCGAAGCCATGGACGCCATTCCCGAGGACCTGGACAACGTCAACATCGACTACCACGTTCTCGGCCCCTCGGACGACGGCAACGGACTGGAGGTACTGCTGATCGCCGCCAGGAAGACCCTGGTCGAAAACTACGTCGATCTCATGGAGGTCGCCGGCCTGGTTCCAGTCATCGTGGAAGTGGACCATTTCGCCCTCCGGTCCGGTAGCAGCCGGCTTCCGGACGAAGGTGCCAACGCGTTGATTCACGTGGGCGCTTGCTCCACGACGATCCACATCCCCGCGAATGATTCCCCCGACTACACCACGGACCTGCCCCTGGGCGGAGAGCGGTTCACCGAGAGTCTGGCCGAAAATCTGGGCGTTTCCCGGGACGAGGCCGAGGCCATCAAGTGCGGCGCCCCGTCTCGGGACATCGGCGGGCGGCTGGACTCCCTGTGCGACGAGTTCGCCACGAAGGCAGGCCGCAGCCTCAACCTGTTCGGGGCGCTGAGCGACAGGAACGGGCCGCGCCGGGTTTCCTTGAGCGGCGGAAGCGCCCTGCTGCCCGGTCTCGGTCCGAGTCTGGCCCGCGCCCTCGAAGCGGAGGTCCGGGTCTGCGGACCCTTTTTCGGCGGATCCCCGGCGCTGGAGGACATCCAGACGGGACCGGCTTTCGCGGTCGTGGCCGGTCTGGTCACGAGGAGTCCGTCCGAGTAGGCGGATCACAGCGAGGCGATGCAAGAGGGTTCAAATCCGCCCGTGCGGCCGGAACCGCGCGCGGAAACGCAACGCAGCCGTACGACAAAAAAGGCGGGCAGATTGGTCAACTTGTTTGTGAGACACAACACCAGGCTCCGGTGATGATTCGCATCAACCTTCTGCCGACCCGGGAAATACGCGCGCTACGGCGCAAGCGTCGCACGCTCATGGCCGGCATCGCCGCGCTCTGTCTCGCCGTCAGTGCACTGGCCGCGGTCAACGTCTCGCAACTGCGCCGGCAGGCCGGGTTGGAGTCCGAACTGGCCGACCGGCGGCGAGCCGCGGCCAGGCTGCGGCTCAAGACCGGGGCCGTCAAGGGGCTGGAAGAACGTATCGAGCGGCAACGCGGGAAGAACCACGCCGTCAAGGCATGGCTCCAACGCCGGACACCGTACCCGCGGGTACTGCGCAGCCTCTCGGGCGCGGCGCCGGACCGGTTGTGGTTGACACGTTACGCCCAGTCGCAGGGCACGACGATCCTGGAGGGCCATGCGACCGACGACGAGTCCATTGCACAATTTCTGCGCAGCCTCTCACGGGTCTTCAACAGCCGGCAGCTCGTCGAAGCCGGCAAGGTGGCCGGGGAGCACGGCCTGAGGCGCTTCGTCATCCACGCCGGAAACGACCCGGCGCCGAATTCTGTTCCGCCCGAGCAACATCGGCGGAAGGACGGTTGACCCGAACATGCGGTATTACCTGGACGTTCTGCTCGAACTCCCGCTCGCCCAGCGCATTCTGTTCACCGTGGCGGTGGTCCTGGCGCTGGCGGCGCTGGACTATACCCTGGTGTACCGCGGCCAGGCCGGGCGTATCGAACATGCCACGGAAGAGATCGAGCTCGCCCGCCTCGACGAGGCTCGCTTGCGCGCGGAACTGGGCCGCCTGCCGCAACTCCGCCAGGAGGTGGCGGCGCTGCGGCGCGAGTTGCATTCGCACGTTCCCCGCCCAGGCGCTTCATCGACGCCGTTGGAAAATATTTCCGCCCAGGCGGCCATCGCCGGACTCGAAGTGATCCGTTTCCATCCCGGCGAAGCTCGCCCCGGAGAGCACTTTACCGAGGTCCCCACGGAGGTGGAGCTCAAGGGGGCCTTCCACGACCTCCTGAGGTTCTTCGAATTCTCGGCGGGATCGCACGACGTCCTGAATGCAACGGATCTGGCAATCGGCGCGCTCGCTGCCGAGGACGGGCACACCATGCTCCGCATCGCGTTGGAGATGGCGACGCTCCGAGTGCCGCCCGAAGAAGCGGACACGGTCCCGGAGGACGGCGCGATTCCGGAGACGAGCACCCATGCGCCGGCCGCGAGTCCGGCGCCGCCGTCGGCTGGTGTCGACATCGAACCCTTGCCCCGGGACCCGTTTCAGCCATACGAGGCCCCGGCTCCACCAGAGCCGGACGGACAACCGAAACCGCAAGAGCCCCAGGATCGCCCCTACGAACCTGAAGTCGCTCCCCAGTTCCATGCCGTGGGCATCGTCTGGGAGAAGCGCACCGCGGTGGCACTGGTGAAGGACGCCGAAGGGTTCGGACATGTCGTCCAGCCGGGCGCGCGACTCGGCCACCACCGCTACCGGGTCAAGACCATCACCCCGTGCGAAGTCACCATGGAAACGACCCGCAGCAACCCGGACTCTCACGAAACCCGCCTGAGACTGCCACGGTGCGGTGCCTTCCAAGGCACGAAGGGAGGAAGGAGCCTCCCGTGAGCAAAGGGGCTCCTGAACGCATCCTCCGTCAGGCGCAAACGGAAGCGGAACAACGGCTCTGGCAACTGTTACGCCGCAGACGATTCCAAGGGTTCAAGTTTCGCCGGCAACATCCGATTACTCCATATATATTGGACTTCTATTGTCACGAAGCACGGTTGGGAATCGAAGTTGACGGCGGACAACACAACGACCCCGAAACCCGCCGACAGGACGCCGCGCGGACAGTTTTCCTGGCGAGCAAAGGTATCACCATCCTCCGCTTCTGGAACCACGAAGTCCTGCAGCACGGCCAAGCCGTACTGGAACAATTGGATGAGGCTCTCACCCCAACCCTCTCCCGCAGGGAGCGGGGGGTGCGGACCCGACCGCACCCAAGGAAGGCGCTACAGGGGACCACACTGGCTGCTCACTTGCCAGAAGAAACCAAAGGTGACGAAGCAGACCCCTGCCTCTCTAGCCGGAAGGGTACGGAATAAGCCCCTCTCCGTCCGGGAGAGGGTGGCCTCGTTCCGTCCCAAACTCAACCCCTCTCCCTCTGGGAGAGGGTGGCCGAAGGCCGGGTGAGGGCGCCCCAACAACCCGACGCGTTCCTTCCCTGCCGTTCCCAGCGGGGTGCTTACACCGGACACCCTCACCCCAACCCTCTCCCAGAGGGAGAGGGGGTAAGAGGGATACGAATCATACCCCTCTCCCTCTGGGAGAGGGTGGCCGAAGGCCGGGTAAGGGCGCCCCAATAACCCGCGGCATTCCTTCCCTGCCGTTCCCAACGAGCTGCTTGCACCGGATACCCTCACCCCAACCCTCTCCCAGAGGGAGAGGGGGTAAGAGGGATGCGAATCATACCCCTCTCCCTCTGGGAGAGGGTGGCCGAAGGCCGGGTGAGGGCGCCCCAACAACCCGACGCGTTCCTTCCCTGCCGTTCCCAACGGGCTGCTTGCACCGGATACCCTCACCCCAACCCTCTCCCAGAGGGAGAGGGGGTAAGAGGGATACGAATCATACCCCTCTCCCTCTGGGAGAGGGTGGCCGAAGGCCGGGTAAGGGCGCCCCAATAACCCGACGCGTTCCTTCCCTGCCGTTCCCAACGAGCTGCTTGCACCGGATACCCTCACCCCAACCCTCTCCCAGAGGGAGAGGGGGTAAGAGGGATGCGAATCATACCCCTCTCCCTCTGGGAGAGGGTGGCCGAAGGCCGGGTGAGGGCGCCCCAACAACCCGACGCGTTCCTTCCCTGCCGTTCCCAACGGGCTGCTTGCACCGGATACCCTCACCCCAACCCTCTCCCAGAGGGAGAGGGGGTCGGAGGGATGCGAATCATACCCCTCTCCCTCTGGGAGAGGGTGGCCGAAGGCCGGGTGAGGGCACCCCCAATAACCCGGGACGTTCCTTCCCTGCCGTTCCCAACGGGGTGCTTACACCGGATACCCTCACCCCAACCCTCTCCCGGAGGGAGAGGGGGTAAGAGGGATGCGAATCATAGCCCTCTCCCTCTGGGAGAGGGTGGCCGAAGGCCGGGTGAGGGCGCCCCAACAACCCGGCGCGTTCCTTCCCTACCGTTCCCAACGGGGTGCTTACACCGGATACCCTCACCCCAACCCTCTCCCGGAGGGAGAGGGGGTAAGAGGGATGCGAATTCATAGCCCTCTCCCTCTGGGAGAGGGTGGCCGAAGGCCGGGTGAGGGCACCCCAACAACCCGGGACGTTCCTTCCCTGCCGTTCCCAACGAGCTGCTTGCACCGGATACCCTCACCCCAACCCTCTCCCAGAGGGAGAGGGGGTAAGAGGATACGAATCATACCCCTCTCCCTCTGGGAGAGGGTGGCCGAAGGCCGGGTGAGGGCACCCCAACAACCCGGCGCGTTCCTTCCCTGCCGTTCCCAACGGGGTGCTTACACCGGATACCCTCACCCCAACCCTCTCCCAGAGGGAGAGGGGGTAAGAGGGATGCGAATCATACCCCTCTCCCTCTGGGAGAGGGTGGCCGAAGGCCGGGTGAGGGCACCCCAATAACCCGGCGCGTTCCTTCCCTGCCGTTCCCAACGGGCTGCTTGCACTGGATACCCTCACCCCAACCCTCTCCCAGAGGGAGAGGGGGTAAGAGGGATACGAATCATAGCCCTCTCCCTCTGGGAGAGGGTGGCCGAAGGCCGGGTGAGGGCACCCCAACAACCCGGGGCGTTCCTTCCCTGCCGTTCCCAACGAACTGCTTGCACCGGATACCCTCACCCCAACCCTCTCCCAGAGGGAGAGGGGGTAAGAGGGATGCGAATCATACCCCTCTCCCTCTGGGAGAGGGTGGCCGAAGGCCGGGTGAGGGCACCCCAACAACCCGGCGCGTTCCTTCCCTGCCGTTCCCAACGGGGTGCTTACACCGGATACCCTCACCCCAACCCTCTCCCGGAGGGAGAGGGGGTAAGAGGGATGCGAATTCATAGCCCTCTCCCTCTGGGAGAGGGTGGCCGAAGGCCGGGTGAGGGCACCCCAACAACCCGGGACGTTCCTTCCCTGCCGTTCCCAACGGGGTGCTTACACCGGATACCCTCACCCCAACCCTCTCCCAGAGGGAGAGGGGGTAAGAGGATACGAATCATACCCCTCTCCCTCTGGGAGAGGGTGGCCGAAGGCCGGGTGAGGGCACCCCAACAACCCGGCGCGTTCCTTCCCTGCCGTTCCCAACGGGGTGCTTACACCGGATACCCTCACCCCAACCCTCTCCCAGAGGGAGAGGGGGTAAGAGGGATCGGTCGCACTGGGAAAGGCGGCTAGTCCAGCGACCTCCAGGCTACCAGGCGGACACGGTCTTGGGGGGTGGCGCCGGCGGGGTCATGCTCCAGCAGGGCTTCAAGGGCGGCTCTGGCATTGGCGCGGGGGCACGGGTTGGCGGCCGGGTAGCATGCGGAGGAGCGCAGCCGGAGCCTGGCGGGTGTGGCGCCGGTTACGGGGGTGGCGACGACGGTGTAGCTGCCGTCGTGGAAAGCCCTGCCGTTGAAGAGGGTGGTGGGCGTCAGGATGGAGGAGAAATCGTGGTCTCCGTCCTCGTCCGAGACTTCATACCGACCGTGGGTGAGCCCCGCTTCCGCGATGTGGAACACGGCCACACTCTTGTAGTGGGCGCCGGCGATCCGGAGGTCGGTCAGGATCGCGGTCATGCTCGTGGCGCTTACCACGGTCAGGACCGCGATCAGCATGAGCACTGACGGGAGCACGATGCCTTCCTCGCCCCCGAGACCAAGCCTCGCACGCCGGGCCGTCGACCGTGAATCATGCCGTCTCATTCCACCAGTAAAACATCGGCGGATACGGCAGATTCTTTAGCTTGCTTCGCCTTGGTCCGCTCCCTCCCGGCGCCCGCAGTCCGCGTCAGAACTTCTCGACCCAGGGTCTCAACTCGATGTGCGATGCCCAGGCGCTCCGGTGTTGGCGGTGAAGATGCAGATAGGTCTCCGCGATGCTGTCCGGGCTCAGCCACGTGTCCGGGCCGCGCCCGGGGTCCCGCCGGGGCGAATCGATGCCGCCGTCGATGACGATCTGCGCTACGTGGATGTTCTGCGGTTGGAATTCCCGCGCCATGCTCTGGGTCAGACCGCTGAGCCCGAACTTGCCCATGGCGAAGGACGCGGAGTTGGCGTATCCCTTGACGCTCGCCGAGGCGCCGGTAAACAGGATGGTCCCGCCGCCGGTCCGGAGCATGCTGACCGCCGCGGCCTGTCCCACCAGGAAACCGCCGTAGCAGGTCACCATGATGGCGTCCCTGACAGCGCCGGCATCGATCTCGGTAAGCGGACCGCGTACGCGGGCGCTGGCGTTGTAGACCACCACGTTGGGAGCTCCGAGGTCCTGCGAGACCCGGGCGAACAGTTCGTTCACTTCCTCGGGGACGACGGCGTCGCACCGGTAGGCGCGGCAGCCCGTGCTCTCCGACAACGCCTCGAGCTTGTCCGGGTTACGGGCCGCGATCGCCGCCTTCATGCCCTCTCGGGTAAACAGCCGCACGAGCGAAGCGCTCAGTCCCGGGCCGCCTCCCACCACCACTGCTACTTCCTGATCTACCATAATCTCCCTCCTTCACGATCCATGCCGGTCACTCCTGACAACTATTGACCATTGCACAATATAGTGACCCCTTTCCGTTCTCGTTGCCGCCTTCTGAGGACAGGCCGGCGTGCTCAGATGCCACGACATCATGCGGCTCTCAATAACTTGGACAGCGGGCTCCGCTCTCTCAATCATACAGCAACGCCCGGTCGCGCCCGGAGTCGTAGATCTCGGTGCCGCCGCAGGCAATGTGCACGACCTCGTCGAGCGTCACGCCGCCGTCAATGGCTTGCCTCACGGCCGGGCTCCCGGTCAAGAGGTCGATGGCGGGAACGTCAGCCCGGAACTCGTAAGGCTCGGTTCTCCAGGCAAACGATTCGGGCCATAACTCACGCACCGCCACCAGCACGGCAAGACCGGTGCGGTAGGGCTCGAAGACTCGCCGGTCGCTCACGTGCAACTGGAGCGCGCCGCAGCGCTGCCCCTTGAACTTGTGGAACGCCGGCTCGATGGCGCAGGGGCGGAAGAGGACCCCGGGCAGGTCATGGCGCCGCAGCTCCCGGGCCACCGCGTCACCGTCGACGAAGGGCGCGCCGAACAACTCGAAGGGGCGGGTCGTACCCCGGCCCTCGGACAGGTTGGTGCCTTCCAGCAGGCACATGCCCGGATACACCAGCGCCGTCTCCGGGGTCGGCATGTTGGGCGACGGCATGACCCAGGGAAGGCCACACTCGTCGTAGTAGGCGCCTCGGGACCACCCCTCGCACGCCACCACGTCCAGCTCGCATCCGATGCCGAACGTCCCGTTGTACAACCGGGCCAGCTCGCCCAGGGTCATCCCGTGGCGCTGCGGCACCGGGTACAGGCCGCAGAAGTTCTCCAGCCCCTCGGCCAGGCCCCCGCCCTCCACCGCCACGCCGCCGATGGGATTGGGCCGGTCCAGCACCACCACCTTGACACCGGAAGCCCCGGCCGCGCGCATGCACAGGGCCATGGTGGCGGCGTAGGTGTAGTACCGGGCGCCCACGTCCTGGACGTCGAACAACAGCACATCGATGCCGGAAAGCTGTTCCGGTGTGGGCGACAGGGACTCGAAGGTGGTGCCGTAGAGGCTCACCGCCGGCAGGCCCGTGGCGGGGTCCGCGTGGCCCGTCACTCCGACCATGTCCTGGGCCGATCCGCGCAGCCCGTGTTCGGGCCCGAACAGGCAGCGCAGGTCCACGTCCGGGTGCCGGTGCAGCAGGTCCGCGGCATGGGCCAGCCGGTGATTCACCGTGGTGGGGTTGGCCACCAGGCCGACCCGCGCACTGCCCAGCCACGCCCGCGGATCGCCGAGAAGCCTTTCCAGTCCGGTGCGCACTCGGTCATTTTACCCGAGCCGGTCGTGAAAGGACACGGACGCGTGCAACCAGAGCCGTTGGGCGACCAGTGCGGCCTCCTGTAGCACCCTCTTCGATACAGCGCCCTCTGACCCCCTCTCCCTCTGGGAGAGGGTTGGGGTGAGGGTTTCCGCTGCCAGCATGGGACGAACAATGGAAAGGGAGGGCTGTTGCGGCGCCCTCACCCGGCCTTCGGCCACCCTCTCCCAGAGGGAGAGGGGTTAGGTTTGGGACGAAACGAGGCCACCCTCTCCCAGAGGGAGAGGGGTTGTGTTCGGGTGCAGACCGGCTACAGGGCTTGCACTAGCCCCCCCTGGAGTAGACCAGCAGCAGGGTCCCGACGAAAGTGAACGCGACACCCACCGTCACCCGCATGTTCACGGTCTCCACGTCGCGCAGAAAGATGGCGGTGAGAACGACGGTCAATACCGGGTTGGTGCTGATAAGCGGCTCCACGATGACGATGTCGCCGGTGGAGAGGGCGTAGAAGTTTGCCAGCATGCCGGCGGTGTTGCAGATCCCCGCGCCCACGAACCACGCGAACACCGAACGGGACATGGGCAGCACCTTGCGGGGGCCGCCCTGGCCGTAGATCATCACGATGGCCAGCACCAGCCCCGTGGTGGCGTTCACGCACGACGCCATGAGCGGCAGGTTGTCGATGGCGAAGCCGAGCTTCCGGACGCTGGCGGAGAAGGAAAACGACAACGCCCCCAAAATAGGGAAGATGAGATCCGCGCGGCGCCACTCGGCCGTCTGCTTGTGGGTTCCCGAAATGACGATGACGCCGCAGATGATGAGCACCGTGCCGAAGAACGCGCCCAGGGTCCAGTGCTCCCCGACGATGAGCACGGCCATGATCGAGGCGAACATGGGCGACGTGCTCACCACCGGAATGGCGCGCGCCACCCCCAGCCGGTCGATGGAGACATAGACCAGCCAGCGGCCCAAGCCGGACGCGAACAGCCCGCCCACCGCGAAATACCAGATGGCGTGGGTCCAGAAAACGGCCAGGGGCAGGGTGGCCGCCACGATGGACCAGAGGGTCAACGCCGAGATGACGATGGAGATGGCGAACCCGGCCAGCGGACTGGACTGGGCCAGGCCCCGGCGAATCAGGATGTGGGACACCGCGAAGTTCAGCGACGCGATAAAGGCGTAGTATATGCTCATGCGAGATGGAGGTGCGGGCCGGACTTGGTGTCCTCACCCGCTCCAGGCCGCGTGGCGGACGTTGCGGCACCGGCCGGTTGGACATTCAGGCGGGCGGGCGGGCAGGCGGACGGGACACTTGGCTGGCTGCCGGGACACCTACTGGTCCGCCTCGTACCAGCGCGCGACGCGAATCTTGATGGCCCCGACGGGACAGTCCCATTCGCAGATGAAGCAGCCCTGGCAGTCTTCCTCGTACATGGCGAACGGGTAGCCGTCCTTGCCCATCCTGATCACGTCCGTCGGGCAGGCGTCATCGCAGGCCGTGCAGGAGATGCAGACTTCCTTGGAGATCTCGACCTTCGGCAGATGCAGCTCTTGAGCCATGGCAGCCTCTATTCCCCCGCCTCTATCGACTGACCGGCGATCTTGAAGAAGGGGTGCATCGCCTTCCCGGCCCTCGGCCGGTAGTGCACGTAGAACTCGTCGCGCGGGATGGGCTCGTCCCAGATCTTCAGCGCGCCGTTCTCGATGATCGACTTGCTCAACACCAGCCACTTCTCGTTGTCGGTCTCCGGATGATCGCGGTTGATCACCGAACCGCGGCTTTCCTGCCGGTGCAGCAGGTAGTCCAGCACCGCGGTCAGCGCCTCGATGGAGTTCCGCAGCCCCAGCACCTTCACCAGGTCGTGCGGGTCCTTGGCCATGACGTTGTCATAGGTTTCCAGGATCTCCATGAGACCCCGCCGCACCCGGGTGATCTTTTCGTCGTCGACGATGATCCCCAACTCGTGCAGCAGGTCCGCGGCCCTGCCATGGACCTCCGCAAAGTCGGTCCCCTCGGTCTTGAGGTACTGGGTGGTGCCCTGGGTCAGCGACTCCACCTGTTTCCCTACAGCGCCCTTGAGGTCCGCCGTCCTGGCGTAGTCCGCGGCGTGCAGCCCGGCCCACCAGCCCAGCACCATGCACCAGGACAGGTTGAGGTTGGGCGAGATATTCATCCCGTCGCTGCTGGCGCCCGCCGCGAACAGGCCCGGCAGCGAGGTCATGCACTGGTCGTCCACCACCGCGCCGCCGCCGTGGCTGGAGCCGTAGGTGGCCGCCAGCACCGGCAGATACGGAATCCGGTCCTTGCTGACCTCGTATCCGGCGGCCTCGAAGGTGTGCATGATGATGGGGATGACTTCGTACAGCAGCCGGATGTTCTCCGGCGGGAGCTTGGTGCAATCGAGGTAAACGGGCCCGTTGCCTTCCAGCATCTCCAGCGCCGTCGCGTGTCCCAGCGACAGCCGTCTTGTGAACTCGGCCTCCGACTCCGAGAACCGCTTCATGACGTCTTCGCCCAGGCGGTTGAAGTAGCTGGTGCCCATGGTGGTGAAGTGCTCGATGCCCGGCGCGCACATGAACTCCATGGTCTGGAGGTACTTGCTGCCCACCGCCATGTTGCCCATCACCGCGCCGGCCCTGATCTGCATGGCGACGCCGTCGCTGGTGATGTTGAGGGGCATGCCGGCGAACCACTGTCCCGGCTGCTTGTAACCGAAATTGAACCCGCCGGCGCACATCACCACGGACTTGGCCTCGCACACGTGGACCTCACGCTCGCGGCCGGAGACCCCCAGCGCGCCGATTACGTGGCCGCCGGTGGGATGCTCGCCGTCCGAGGTCAGGAGATCGGTGACCGAGACCCGGTTGAGCACCCGGACGCCGGCCCGAAGGGCCACCGCCCGCACCACCTTCATCATGGCGGTGCCGCCGCCCACCAGACCCGCGGCCAGTCCGCCGCTCGCGGCGGCCCCGGAGCCGCCCTTGCCGCGCCAGATCTCGCCGCCCTCCTTGACGAACCTCACGCCCCAGCCGTCGAGGATCTTGAGCACGTCGTAGGTGGCGTGAATGGCCTCGATGGCCTTGGTCTGGTTGGTGAGCACGCCGCGGCCGCCGAGATGGATCATGAGGTCGTCGCCCGGCATGTAGGTGATGTAGGCCCCCGACGCCAGCGCCGCGCAGCCGCTCCGGCCGAACACGGACTTGTCCACCAGCAGCACATCCGCCCCCGCCTCGCGCGCGCGAATCGCGGCCATGGCGCCGGCGGCGCCGCCGCCGATGACCAGTACCTCGGCCTTGTGATGGATGGTCTTGTAGCTCATGATGAGTGCGCCCTATCGGAAACTAGTGTGGTGTCTCACAAATACGCTTATGAAGATGCGAGGGCATTTTGGTTGTCGGCAAGGCGCGATGACTTGTAGGGGCGACCGGCGGTCGCCCCCCAGTGGCGTGCACCACGCGAGGAAGAGCAACGCAGCCGACGGCCAAAAGGACCCGCAGATTCACAAGCGTATTTGTGAGACACCACACTAGTACCTAGACCAAGTAGTACCTAGACCAAGTAGTACCTAGACCAAGTGAAATGCCCTGTCAAAGAGGTTCGGCGCAGTTCCGCTTGCGCATCCGGGTATGCAGGGTTTATGGGAATTCCCAGGATTCCGTGTTCGGGGAGACGCAATGAACCGAAACGACTACAACGACGTTTACCAGCGCGCGCTGAACGACCCGGAGGGTTTCTGGGCCGAGGCGGCCGAGGACATTCACTGGGACAAGCGCTGGGACCGGGTGCTGGACGACTCGCGCCCGCCCTTCTACCGGTGGTTCACCGGCGGCGCGCTCAACACCTGCTACAACGCCCTCGACGTGCACGTGGAACAGGGAAACGGCGACCGGCCGGCATTGATCTACGACAGCCCGGTGACGGACAGCGTGAAGGTCTTCACCTACCTGGAGCTTCGGGACGCGGTGGCGACCTTCGCCGGCGCGCTCCGGACACACGGCGTGGGGGTGGGCGACCGGGTGATCGTCTACATGCCCATGGTGCCCGAGGCCGCGGTGGCCATTCTGGCATGCGCCCGTCTCGGCGCGGTCCACTCCGTGGTGTTCGGCGGCTTCGCGGCCAACGAGCTCGCCACGCGCATCGACGACGCCCGGCCCAAGGTCATCGTGAGCGCGAGCTGCGGCATCGAGGTCAACCGCGTCGTCGAGTACAAGCCCTTGCTGGACGAGGCCATCCGGCTGGCGCAGCACAAGCCCGCGGCCTGCCTGGTGCTGCAAAGGCCTCAGGCGCCCGCGTCCATGACGGCCGGCCGGGACGTGGACTGGAACGAGGCGGTGGCCGCCGCCAGCCCGGTTCCGTGCGTCTCGGTGGCCGCCACCGACCCGCTGTACATCCTCTACACCTCCGGCACCACGGGGCAGCCCAAGGGCATCGTCCGCGACAACGGCGGCCACGCCGTGGCGCTCAAGTGGAGCATGAAGAACGTGTACGGCGTGGACGCGGGCGACGTGTATTGGGCCGCCTCCGACGTGGGTTGGGTGGTGGGCCATTCCTATATCGTCTACGCGCCGTTGCTGAAGGGCTGCACTACCGTCCTCTACGAAGGCAAGCCCGTGGGCACGCCGGACCCGGGAGCCTTTTGGCGGGTCATCAGCCAGCACCGCGTCAGCGTGCTGTTCACCGCGCCCACGGCCTTCCGCGCCATCAAGAAGGAGGATCCCGCGGGCGAGTATGTCAAGCAATACGACCTGAGCCGTTTCCGGACCCTGTTCCTCGCCGGCGAGCGCTGCGACCCCGACACCCTGTTATGGGCCCAGGATCTCCTGCGAGTGCCGGTCATCGACCACTGGTGGCAGACCGAGACCGGCTGGCCCATCGCGGCCAACTGCATGGGGATCGAGCCGCTGCCGGTGAAGCCGGGCTCGCCCACCCGCGCGGTGCCCGGCTACGACGTCCGGGTGCTCGACGACCAGGGCCGGGATCTGCCCGCCGGCGAGATGGGCAGCATCACGGTGAAGCTGCCGCTGCCGCCGGGTTGCCTGCCGACTCTGTGGAACAACGAGGAAGGCTACCGCAAAGCCTACCTCGAGCAGCATCCGGGCCACTACGTGACCTCGGATGGGGGTTATTGCGACGAAGACGGCTACCTGTGGATCATGGGGCGCATCGACGATGTCATCAACGTCGCCGGACACCGGCTTTCCACCGGCGCCATGGAGGAGGTTCTCGCCGCCCACCCGGCGGTGGCCGAATGCGCCGTGCTCGGCGTGGCCGACGCGCTCAAGGGGCAACTGCCGCTGGGACTGGTGGTGGTGAAGGCCGGGGTGGAGACCACCGAGAAGGAGCTGGTGCCGGAACTCGTGGGCCTCGTGCGCGAGAAGATCGGCCCGGTGGCGGACTTCAAGCAGGCCCTGCTGGTGAAGCGCCTGCCCAAGACACGGTCCGGCAAGATCCTCCGGGGCACGGTGCGAAGCATGGCGGATGGGACCCCCTACAAGGCCCCGGCCACCATCGACGACCCGGCCATACTGGACGAGATCAAGGAGGACCTGGGCCGGCTGGGCTACCCGAAAGCATAACGTCCGAAGTTCGGGTACGGACAGGGCTTACGTTGATTCGTAGGTTGATCTTTTCCTTGACAAATTCCTGCGGTTGCGTGTATCCGCAATGACATAGATCCTGCAACGGGATTACGCACTGGTTTCGGGGCTCCCGTCGAGGGGGAACACGCTTGCCGGACGAAGAAACCATATCAAGATTCGGTCTCGACCGAGGCCGGCAGCATTCGCCACACACAGATCGTGTGCCGCACACAGGTAATCCTTTCGACTGAAGGAGGTATCCATGTCCGCCAAGGTCATCTGGTTGTTTGCCTTCGTGGTACTCTACTGGGCCTATTGCATTTATTGGGGTATCCGCGGCGCGAGGATGGCTCGAACCGCCGCCGACTATTTCATTTCCGGACGGGTGCTGCCCCTCTGGGTCTTCGTCCTGGCGGCCACGGCCACCTCGTTCTCCGGCTGGACGTTCATCGGCCATCCCGGCCTGGTGTTCCGTGACGGGTTCCAGTACGCCTACGCGTCCTTCTACACCATCACGATCCCGTTCACCGGCGTGATGTTCCTGAAGCGCCAGTGGATGCTCGGCAAGCGCTACGGCTACGTTACGCCGGGAGAGATGTTCGCCGACTATTTCAAAGGCGACTTCATACGGATTCTCACCGTGGTGGTGGCGCTGTTCTTCTCGATCCCCTACCTGGGCGTCCAGTTGCGGGCTTCAGGCTTTCTCTTTCACGTGCTCACCGACCAGGCCATGCCCATCGAACTCGGCATGTGGATGCTCTCGGTGGTCGTGTTCATCTACGTGGCATCGGGAGGTCTGCGAGCCGTGGCCTACGTGGATACCTTGCAGTGCATTCTGCTGGCGTTGGGGATCTCGATCATCGGGATCATCGGCGTTACATACGTGGGCGGCTTCGACGCCCTCACCGGAAAGATCGCACAACTGGTCCAGCACCAGGTGGCCAACAACATCAAGCTCACTCCCGACGGATACAGCCACTACATCGCGATCCCGGGGGTGATCCAGTTCGTCTCATCCGGGCCTAGCGCCGTGGGGGGCGCCTGGACCGGCATCATGGTCCTCACCTACATGTTCGCCCTCATGGGCATTCAATCCGCGCCGGCCTTTTCCATGTGGTCGTTCGCGAACAGGAACCCGGCCCCGTTCGCGCCCCAGCAAGTCTGGGCCTCGTCGCTGGCCATCGGATTCATCCTGTTCTTCTTCACGGCCTTTCAGTCCATGGCCGGGCATTTCCTGGGCGGCAACGAGTTCATGCTCAAGGCAGGAGCCGGAACCAACATCATGGGTATCGAAGGGCCTTATAACGCGACCTCCGGCCTGATGAGCCAGGGACTCCTTGTTCCATCCCTCATCAACCTGATGGGTGACGTTGCGCCCTGGCTCCTCGGTCTGCTCGCCGTGTGTGCGCTGGCCGCCATGCAATCCACCGGCGCTGCCTACATGTCCACGGCCGGCTCGATTCTGACCCGCGATCTCTACAAGCGGTATCTCAACCCCGGCGCCGACCACAGCACGCAGGTATGGGTCGGCCGTATCGGCGTTCTCATCATCGTGGTGGCCGCGCTTATCGTGGCAACGTTCTCGACGGATGCATTGGTCCTGCTGGGAGGCCTGGCCGTGGCCTACGGCTTCCAGATGTGGCCCGCGCTGATCGCGGTGTGCTGGTGGCCCTGGCTCACACGGGCCGGCGTCTCCTGGGGGCTCTTGGCCGGTATCATCGCGGTGACGTTCACCGAGACCATCGGTCAAAATCTGGTACCCGGGGGGCTGCCCTGGGGCCGTTGGCCCTGGACGATCCATTCCGCGGGCTGGGGCATCTTCTTCAACCTCGGGTTGGCGATTGCCATCTCGGCGGCGACCCAAAGCGCCGAGGACATGAAGCATCGCATGTCCTACCACAACTTCCTGAACGAACACGCCAGCTTGTCCGAGGAGAAACGCGGCATGGTGCCCATCGCCTGGATCGTGACCCTGGTTTGGTTCGTCTTCGCCATCGGCCCGGGCGCCGTGTTCGGCAACACCCTGTTCGGCGACCCGAACAGTCCCGCCACCTGGTGGGTGTTCGGCATGCCGTCCATCTGGGTGTGGCAGATCATCTGGTGGGCCCTGGGCGTCGGCATGATGTGGTTCCTGGCCTACAAGATGGAAATGTCCATCGTGCCGCACAAGGAAGTGGAAGCGCTCACCGAGGACATCGGCGACAAGCAGGTCGCCAGCGCGTGATCCGCGTCCGGACGTCAAAGACCTCCCCCGGTCCGTACCGGGGGAGGTCTTTTTCATCGACGCCGGCGAGTTCGTTTACATTTCCATCACAATCATCACCCCACACCCATGTCCACTTTGGCCCCGTCGGTGATCTGGTTCTGGACGATGACATGGCTGCTCGCCATCCTGCTCTACTGGCCCGTGCACCGGATGATCTGGGTCATGCGGGTACGCAGGCTCGAAGCCAAAACCGGCGCAAAAGCCACCGACGAGGAGGTCGCGACGTTGCGCGTCAAGACGCGGCTCGCTGCCGGACTCATCGGGATCACGTTCGCGTACCTCTTCAACCACTACATATCCCTCTCGTGACCATGGACCCATGTCCCGGGGGTCGGGGCTCGCGAAAGGAGAGTCTCCCGTGATTCAGACAGGATCCGGCGCCTACAGGGTCATGGTGTGGCTGGCCGTGGCCACCGGGATCTTGGTCGTTGGATCGGTTCTCCATGAATACGTGTTCACCAATTACGACCAGGGAGAACTGCACTACCGCAGGGGCAACCTGCGCTTGGAGGACGGCCGCTACCAGGAGGCGCTGGCAGAATTCGAGGACCAGCTCCGGCTGGACTCCCAGTATCCCCCCGGTCATCTCGGCAAGGGGCTGGCCTTGATGGGACTGCATCGAAATTCGGAGGCTGTGGCGGCCATCGACCGGGCCATCGCGCTGCAGCCCGACTTTGCCGCGGCTTTTGCCAATCGCGGCATACTCCACGACCGTACGGGCAGGAACGAAAAGGCGCTGGACGATTACCGGAAAGCGCTGCAGCTCGACGCCACCCTCGCCGACGGTCCCGGCTGGATCACGCGGTTCTTTCGCAAGCAGCCGAAGGCGCCGCCCACGATCCGCGACCGCGCCGTCTACCTCGAGCAGCAACTGAAGAAGCCCGCGGCCGAGCGGCTTCTCCGCGTACCCGAGTTGGACAGCGCACAACGCTCGTACAAGGTCGAAGGGAACCCATGAGCCCGCGCCCCCTTCATGAACCGCATCAGAAGATTTCGAAGAGGTCGTGGGTGAGCACCCAGATACAGAAGAACAGCGCGATACAACCGAACAGGGCGTGTATCCACTCCCGTTCGCCGTCCTTGGTGCGGAAGCTGATGCCGTGCCATGCGATCAACGCGGTGACCACCACGAAGACCACATCGAACCATTTGTCATCGAGGTCCGGCATGATAAAGAGTTCCCCACGAGTGCCTGATCCATGTTGTCTGCGCTGAAACTATTCTATTCGCTGGAAGAGCCGGAAGACAACATCGTCGCCCAGGCCGCCAACCGCCTTGGGGTGGGCGAGTTCCAGATCTTCCAACTCGCCCACGCGGACTGGTTCGGCACGGAGGTGGACGCCAAGCGGCTGGAGCCCATCTTCTTCCGCTACCTGATGCAGGATCAGACCGACCCGTGGGTCCGGCACTACGCGCGCCGCATCATCGACCTCGATGACCGCGGCACGCTGGAGGCCAACGGCGAGCATTACCACCGCTACGACGCCAAGAGCATGCGCCCCTTGTCGCGGCGCTCGGGCAGGCTGACGGTTGTCGCGCTGACGGTTTTTGTCCTGGTCTTCTTCGGCGTATCCATGATGGTCCTGAACGGTGTCATCCCCGACTCCGTTGTCTGCATGTTCCCCCCTTGCCACTGGGTTGAATAGGCCCGGGGTCCCGGAACTGAAACGCAAACCGTTAGCCGGTTTGTACCGGCCCGACCTTAGCGGAAGACGAGCTTCTTTCCGCTCGTGGCGCAGTCACGCAAGTACAGATTGATCAACGTCTGGTATGGAACTCCGTTCTGCGCCGCGAGGGCCTTGAAGTAGGCAAGAGTGTCCTGGTCCAGCCGCAGGGTGATCTGTTTTTTGAGATGCTTGGCATACGGATTACGTCGGGCCTTCGAGAAGTCGTAGTTATCTCTCATTTCTCCACCTGCGGTTATATTCGGTGCGCTCCGTACGGTTCGCTCTGCGTGCCGAGATGATGCGGATGACCTCGTCGTTCTCGCGGTAGCAATGGCAGACTACGAGGGTCCTGAGCAAAAAGCTCAGTCCCAAGAGGACGAATCGGTCTTCATCGCTGGACTGATCCGGATCATCGATCATTAGGGCACGGTGGTCGTGGAACACGGTTCGCGCCTCTTCGAACTCCACCCCGTGCTTGCGTTTGTTCGCGGCATCCTTTTGCTCATGCCACTCAAAATGCAGTTCTACCACATCAATGAATTGTAGTTAGTGTCTGCCAGAAAACCCCCACTTGTGCACGGGAACTGCGACGAACCGCGACAGTTTCGGCGAGGTTTCAGCCACGGAACGGGCGGCACGGACACCACTGAAGGGTGCTCGGCGTCAAACCGGTCCGCAATGCCGACTTCCGGACACAGGAGGCCGTACCCGTCTCCGTGTGGCGGGCCGGGGGGCGAAATTCGCAGGAGCTGGCCGGGCTCAGGCAGCGCGGCGTCTTCGACGACGTTCGGCGTCACGCATGCGCCGTCGCACAAGCAGGCCGATGCGGTGCAGGTTGGCGGCCAGTATCGACAAGGCAACGGTGTGTGCAAACCCATCGGCGCCGTGGGAGCGAACCCGATCGAGACCGCGATGCTCAAGGTTGTTGATTGCCGACTCGACCGCCGGGTGCTGGCGCCTGGCCTCGGCAAATGCTTGCGCTTTCTCGCGCTCGCGCTCGGCCACAGAAAGCCGACCCTTGCGCGGCAGCGCATTGAGGTCGAGCATGGCGTCGAGTTGCGCCCGGTTGCCGGGGCTGTGGAACCCACGGTCGAAGCTGCACACCCGTAGGTCGGGATGCAGGGCCTGCGTCTCCTTGATGATCGACACCGCAATATCGGTATCGCTCCCTTCCCACAGAATCTTGTGGTGAAGGATGAACTGGAATTGGTCCTCAACCACGCACACCGGAACTCCGAGTTCCACCGCACGGCCAGCCTTGCCCTTCGAGATCCAGCGGGTGTGTTCCTCGAAAATCGAAAACACTTTCTCATCGTGCGCGATGGTCTCGCCTTTGAGAAGACGCCGCTCGATTTGGTCCATTTGCCGACGCGCATGGGCAATCAGACACTGGAGTATGCTCGATTGCGCAACACCTGCCTGCTCCAGCTCCTTGCAACTCTCCTCGGCTCGGCCGACCAAGTGCCAGCAACGTTCGAGATAGGCTTCGACTCGGTCCGGCCGACTCTTCGCGCGTCGCGTCGAGCGGACCTGGTTGAAACACTTCTTCACCTCTTGCGTGAGATGTCCCCACTGGCGCCAGCCTCCGATGTTGTGCTTCCTCGCCGCACCGCCCAACTCCCCGAGCAAGCACCGCATCGCGTCCCACAGCAGGTTGACATCGGTCGGGTAGTGCACGTCAGTCTCGACCACAAACGAATCACAGCGCCCCCGCAACCGCTCGCCAGGCTTTTTTCTTGCGACCGCGTGGCCGCTCTCCACAACCAACCGCCCAATCTCTGACAGAAGCTCGGGGGTCAACAGATACACATTGTCGATGATCGTCTGCAACTCGTAGGTGTCGCCTTGCGAGAACGCACCGTGACCCAGGAACTCCCGCACCGTTCGATGTTGATTCACAAGCTCATGAACACGGTCAAAGTCACAACCAAGACCCTGTTTGAGGACGCCCATCACCAGGATCCGCCACAACTCCATCCCCGGACGTCCCACCTTGCGATTCGTGCCCGGCAAAATGTGCTCCTCCAACAGCGAAAAAAGCTTCTCCCGAGTCTCCTCGTGCGAATACAGATGCTGGAGACCAAGCAGAACCGCTGGAATGTCATCGCGGGATTTATCATCCAGCTTGATCTCCTCGATCCGTGCCTCACCAAGTGCCAACTGCGTTTTCCGTGTCTGTCTCATTGTTCCTCCATCCTCCGAAGATTGCCTACTATGGGTGGATTAACCATCAAATTCCTGCATAAATTACCGGATATCGACTTTCTTCGCAATCTTGAATCGCCATTTATTCTTTGATTTCATATAGATACCTGTTTTCTGGCAAACACTAGCTACGTTGTAGTGGAAATACAATCCCCTTGATCGGAGAGCGGGAGGTCAGGTAGGCTGACCTGAGCCGGAGCCGTGTCGGCGCCCGGCAACCAAGAAAGGAGACAGGCATATGCTCAAGATTGAAGGGGTTACGCACTGGTCGATTCCGGTGAACGACTTGGGCGAGGCGGAGAAGTTCTACGGCGATCTGCTCGGCCTCAAGTCCATGGGGCGGCTCGCCAACGACGTGATGGCATGCTTCAACGTCGGCGATCACAACATTCTCCTGTGTGAGCGCAGGGAGATCCCGGAGAAGGCGGAGGACGACCGCGTCCATCACTCCTTTACGGTCAGTCCGGAGACCCTGAACGAGGCATGCAAAGTCTTCAAGAAAGAGAACGTATCGGTGGCGGAGCTCTACTACCGCAAGGGCGGCTATTTCCCCGGACGAGAGCTCTACTTCACGGATCCCAGCGGCAACCGGCTGGAACTACGTGACCCCACCTGGAAGAACGGCATGCCCGAGCCGTCGTTCGAAGAGGTGGCCGGCTCGTAACTCGCGCCGGGCGCGGGAAGTCGAAGTGTTCTCCGCAACCCACTTCGGGAAGACGGGAGGACAGGTTCGCGCGGCGCCAGGCGTCGGGCGTGTGGGGCGGAGACAAGCCACGCCGTGGGGCGGAGATAAGCCAATTCATCAGCAACAAAGGAGAATCGATTGATGGCGAAGGTCCAACCCGACACGAGTTCCGACGATTCCATCGCTCCCGAGCTGGAGGTCAAGGAATACACCTACGACGACTGGATGGCCTCCACCGGCGTGCCGATTCACCGAGGCTACTTCATCGAGGACTTGCGTACGGTTGAGTTGGGCTGGTGGGAGGAGCGCGGCTGCGAGAGCGCGTTCATCCAGCTCGTGGGGCAGGAAGGGGTCACCTCCGCCATGGTGCAGGAGATCCCTCCCGGACAGACGCTGCCGCCGTTGAAGTTTGCCCTGGACGAGTTGGTCTACGTGCTCCAGGGTCAGGGCGTGACCACGGTGTGGATGGGTGAGAACGGCCCCAGGAACAGCTTCGAATGGCAGCCCCGGAGCCTGTTCCAGATCCCGCACAACTACCATCACACCCTGAGCAACATGCGCGGCGACCAGCCCGTGCGGCTCCTGCGCTACAGCTATCTGCCGCTGGCCATGTCGCTCAACACGGACCCGTCGTTCTTCTTCAACAACCAACATGAGGGCGAGGACCACCTGTCCAAGGGAGGCGAGCTCTACTCCGAGGCAAAGCTCGTGCGCGACGGCGATCCCACCCGGACCTGGGGCGGCCGCAGCGGCATCTTCTGGTACGGCAACTTCTTTCCCGACATGGGCTCCTGGGACAAGCTGAACCGGAGCACTCGCAGAGGCGCGGGCGGACACAGCGTGCTCATGACGTTCCCCAACTCCGAGATGTCCTGCCACATGTCGGTGTTTCCCTCCCGGACCTACAAGAAGGCGCACCGCCACGGCCCGGGCCGGGTCATCGTCATTCCCAAAGGGGAAGGCTACTCCATCCTCTGGGAGGAAGGGCAGAAGAAGGTGGTGGCGCCGTGGCACGAAGCGAGCATGTTCGTCCCGCCCGGCAAGTGGTTCCACCAGCACTTCAATGCCGGGGGCACGCCGGCGCGGTATCTGGCGCTCCATCCGCCCCGGCAGTTCCGCGGCCACGCCGAGAAGATAGAGGACCGCGCCAAGGACCAGATCGAGTACGCCGACGAAGAATCGTCGATCCGCGAGCGCTTCGAGTCGGCGCTGGACAAGCGGGAGTTGACGAGCCTGATGCCCGACGAGGTCTACCGCAATCGCGAGTTTCAGTGGAGCTACCGGGACGCCGAGGCGCAAGCGACGCCGTAGCGAAGACTCGTCCACGGAGTCCACTCACCCATGACGATCATCGATTCACAGGTGCACATCTGGGCGCCCGAGACCCCCGACAAGCCCTGGGACCGGGTCGATGCGGCCAAGCCGCACCGCCCCGAGCCGTTGGGCCATGAAGAGCTGCTACGCGAGATGGACGGCGCCGGGGTTGACCGCGCGGTGCTGGTGCCGCCCACCTGGGAGGCGGACCGGAACGATACGTCGCTGGAGGCGGCCCGCCTGTACCCGGACCGGTTCGCGGTCATGGGCCGGCTGACCCTCGACGCGCCCGAGAGCCGGGAACGCATGGCCACGTGGAAGGAGCAAGCCGGCATGCTGGGGATTCGGCTGACCTTTCATCGCGGACGCTATCGCACATGGCTTGAGGAAGGCACCATCGACTGGTTCTGGGAGGCGGCCGAGCGCTACGACGTCCCAGTCATGGCGCTGGCGCCGCACGCGCTGCCGCAACTCGGCGAGATCGCCGTGCGCCACCCGGGCCTGCGCCTGTGCATCGATCACATGGGGCTCAACTCCGGCCTGGTCGGCAAGCCGCTGGGTCCCATCATCGACGGCGTGGTCGCGTTGGCGGCCTTGCCGAACGTGGTGGTGAAGGCTTCGGCCCTCCCCTGTTATTCCACCGAGAGTTACCCTTATCCGTCGCTCCACCCGCAGGTCCGCCGGGTCGTCGACGCCTTCGGGCCGCAACGCGTGTTCTGGGGCACCGATCTGTCCCACCTTCCCTGTCCCTACCGGCAGGCGCTGACGCTGTTCACCGAGGAGTTGCACGACCTGACGGCCACCGAGAAGGAGTGGATCCTCGGGCGGGCCATCGCCGAGTGGCTCGACTGGCCGCTGGAAGAAGGCGCATAGGCGCAGGAGAACCAGCCGCAGGAGAACCCTCCCATGGCGAGAGCCTACCAACACGTGTCCGCGGACAGCCACTTCGAAGCCCCGCCCGACCTGTGGCGGCATCGCATTCCCGAGAAGTACCGGGATCGCGCCTCCAGAAGGATCCGGCTGCCCAGCGGCCATGACGCTCTGCAACGTGAGGGCCGGCCGCTGGTGTACGGCGGCACGAGCTACTACGCCGGGCGGCCGCCGGAAGAGTTCGATCCCTCGGTCATCGACTTCGACAACACGCCGGGTTGCGGCAACGCCGAGCAGCGGCTGCGCGAGCAGGATCAGGACGGCATCGATGCCGAGGTGCTGTTCGCCCTGGACGTGCGCAATCCCGCCATCCGTGACCGGGAAGCGTTCGTCGGCATCATCCACCATTTCAACGAGTTCATGGCCGAGGACTACTGCGCCGTGAACCCGGAACGGTTGATCGGCGTGGGCATCCTGCCCAACCGCGGGATCGAGGACGATATCGCGGAGATGGAGCACTGCAAACGCCTGGGCTGCAAGGCCGTATGGCTGAGTACCTACCCCAGCGGCAAGGGCTATCCCTCACCCGAGGACGACCGCTTCTGGGCCGCGGCCCTGGACCTCGACGTGCCGGTGGTGGTGCACACCTCGTTCTCCACGAAGGTCGGCACCCGTGAGACACCCCTGTTCGACTATCCCCAGGAGCCTCCGGCCGAACGCCGGCCGCCCACGGACTTCGTCCAGCGGCTTGCCCGGCAGGGTCCGTACCACTCGGGCTCGGTGGAGGCCAGCCAGATGGTGGTGGCCGGGATCTTCGACCGGTTCCCGAAGCTGCGGATCTACTGGGCCGAGAACAACGTCGGCTGGCTGCCGTACTTCTACGAGCAGATGGACCACGAGTACTCCATCAACCGGTTCTGGGCCGAGCGGCAGATGGGGCTGCCGCGTCTGAAGCGGCTTCCCAGTGAGTATCTCCGGGAACACGCCTACTGGGGGTTCTTCGAGGATCACGTGGGCGTGCGGCTGCGCCACGACGTGGGCGTCGACCGTATGCTGTGGGGCAGCGACTTTCCCCACGTCGTCACGCGTTGGCCCCATTCCCTGGAAGTTCTGGACTCGCAGATGGCGGGGGTCGCGGAAGATGAGCGGCAACGGATGGTGGCCGGCAACGCCGTCGCGTTCTTCCGGCTCTAACCAGGCGCCCCACCGCGGACCATCGCCGGTACGGGCGCGGGCGGGTTTGAAACCCGCCCCTACACCTGTCGGCGGAGGTCCCCATAGGGGCAGGTTTCAAAACCCGCCCGCAACCCGCCGCCAAAGTGTCGCCCGTCGAGTGGTAGACGGTCCCCGTAGGGGCGGGTTTCAAACCCGCCCGCAACCCGCCGCCAAAGTGTCGCCCGTCGAGTGGTAGACGGTCCCCGTAGGGGCGGGTTTCAAACCCGCCCGCAACCCGCCGTCAAAGTGTCGCCCGTCGAGTCGTAGACGATCCCTGTACGGGCGGGTTTCAAACCCGCCCGTGCCCGCCGTCAAAGTGTCGCCCGCCGAGTCGTAGACGGTCCCCGTAGGGGCAGGTTTCAAACCCGCCCGCAACCCCGCCGTCAAAGTGTCGCCCGTCGAGTCGTAGACGGTCCCCGTAGGGGCGGGTTTCAAACCCGCCCGCAACCCCCGTCAAAGTGTCGCCCGTCGAGTCGTAGACAGTCCCCGTAGGGGCGGGTTTCAAACCCGCCCGCAACCCGCCGCCAAAGTGTCGCCCGTCGAGTCGTAGACGGTCCCCGTAGGGGCAGGTTTCAAACCCGCCCGCGCCCGCCGTCAAAGTGTCGCCCGCCGAGTCGTAGACGGTCCCCGTAGGGGCAGGTTTCAAACCCGCCCGCGCCCGCCGTCAAAGTGTCGCCCGCCGAGTCGTAGACGGTCCCCGTAGGGGCAGGTTTCAAACCCGCCCGCAACCCCCGCCGTCAAAGTGTCGCCCGTCGAGTCGTAGACGGTCCCCGTAGGGGCGGGTTTCAAACCCGCCCGCAACCCGCCGTCAAAGTGTCGCCCGTCGAGTCGTAGACGGTCCCCGTAGGGGCGGGTTTCAAACCCGCCCGCAACCCGCCGTCAAAGTGTCGCCCGTCGAGTCGTAGACGGTCCCTGTACGGGCGGGTTTCAAACCCGCCCGTGCCCACGTCACCGCGTCTCTCCGGCTTTCCTTCTCTCATCAACCGGAGTAGAGTCACCAGCGAAATTCGAACAACCGGGAGGGAAGATGCTACCCGACATGTCAAGAGATCAGCGGCTCGAACTGCTGCGTAAAATGCTCATGATCCGGCGCGCGGAAGAGCACGTCGTTCGGTTCAACGAGGAACACGAGGGCCTCATTCGGGGCCACTTCCATATCTACATCGGCCAGGAGGCGACCGGCGTCGGCGTCTGCGCCGCCCTGGCACCGGAAGACTACGTCTTCAGCACCCATCGCAACCACGGCCACGTCATCGCCAAGGGCGGCGACCCCGGAAAGGTGTTGGCGGAGATCATCGGACGCGAGACCGGCTACTGCCGGGGGCGGGGCGGGACCTTCCACGTGGCGGCGCCCGACCTGAACATCCCGCACACCTCGGCCATCGTGGGCGGCAGCACGGCGCTGGCCTCGGGCGCGGCCCTGGCGGCGCAGGTGCTGGAGTCGGACGCCGTCACCGTGGTCTTCTTCGGCGACGGCGCCATGGATGAAGGCGTGTCCTACGAAAGCCTCAACATCGCCAAGCTGTGGAACCTGCCGCTGATCTTCCTGATGGAGAACAACTACCGCAGGGCCGGAAGGGTCAATGCCGACCACGGCGCCGACGACCTGGCCAACATCCCCCGCGCGCTCAACATCGAAACCATCACGGTGGACGGGGGAGACGTCGGCCAGATGTACGGCACGGTGAAGGAGCTGGCAGCGCGGACACGGGCGGGCGAAGGCCCGTTCTTCGTCGAGGCGCGCACCCACCCATGGCCGGGCAACGACGGCGCGCACCCCGAGCTGGTGGCGGGGATCACCGACATCAACTGGGCCTGGGACCCCAGCTCCGTGCCCGAGAAGGTGCGTCCCTGGTACGCCGAGGGGGACGGCATCTTGATCTACGCGCGGGAGCTGGCGGACAGCGACGGCTGCGACCGCGACACCGTCGTGCGGGTGGACGAGGATGTGCGCCGGGAGGCCGACGCCGCAGCGCAGTTCGCGCTGACGAGCCCGCTGCCGGCCCCGGAAGCGGCGCTCAACTACGCGTACGCGGGAAGGAGTGCCTGAACCATGCCAAAAGAGATGACCCTGGGAGAGGCGCTGGTCGAGGGACTGGCGGAGGCCATGGATCAGGACCAGCGGGTAGTCCTGATCGGCGGCGGTCTGGTGAGCTCGGGGCCGGCCGCGGCGCGGTTCCGAGCGGTGCGGGAGCGGCACGGGCGCCGGATCAAGTCGCCGCCCATCGCGGAGCTGGGCTATTGCGGCATCGCCGCCGGCGCGGCCATGGCCGGGTTGCGGCCGCTGGTGGATATCGGTACCGCGACCTTTTCCTACGAGGCCATTCCGCAAATCAACAACGAGGCCGCCGTCGCCTACTCCAATTCGGGCGGCCAGACCAACGTGCCGGTCACCTACTTCATGCGCTACGGCATCCGCGGCGGCGGCGGCGTACAGCACTCGGGCAGCCCACAGCCCTGGTTCTGGAATACCCCGGGCCTGCAGGTGGCCATGCCTGCCACGCCGGCGGACGCCAAGGGGCTGCTCCGCACCGCGCTCCTCAAGAGCCAGGACCCCACCATCTTCTTCTCCCACGAACGGCTGTTGGGCGAACGCGGGGAAGTGCCGGACGGGGAGTACGAGACGGAGTTCGGAAAAGCCGCGGTGGCACGCGAAGGGACCGACGTGACCATCGTCGCCGCCGGCGTCCAGGTGCCCCGGGCCATGGCGGCGGCCGACGCCCTGGCCAAGGACGGCATATCGGCGGAGGTAGTGGACCCGAGAACGCTGGAACCGTTGGACACCGAAACCCTGCTGGCCTCGGTAAGGAAGACCGGGCGGCTGGTGGTCACCGACGAAAGCCATGACAACTGCGGCGTGGCCGCGGGATTGGCCGCGCTCATGGCCGATCTGGCGTTCGAAAGCCTGAAGGCGCCCATCAAACGGGTCGCCATCCCGCACGTGCCCGTGCCCTTCGCCGTGCCCATGGAAGACTACGTGACTCCCACCGCCGAGCGCATCGCGGCAGCCGTCCGGTCGGTCATGGGATAGGCAAGGACGGCCCTACCCACCTGGATCTCGGGTCAAGCGCGGGATGACGGGGTCTAGTGTACAGTCTCAAATAAAACGTGGTGAATATGCGCAGGAATTTTTGTTGTCGGCAAGGCGCGATGACGAGCAGTGGCGTGCACCACGCGAGGAAGAGCAACGCAGCCGACGGCGAAAAGGACCAGCATATTCACCACGTTTTATTTGAGACAGTACACTAGTGTCCTGTCCGGTTAATTCGCATGGTAAGCTGCGCAGGATTTTTCGTCGTCGGCAAGGCGCGCTGACGTGTAGGGGCGACCGGCGGGCCCTGTGGCGTGCACCACGCGAGGAAGAGTGGGATGTCGGGTTACGCCTTCGGCTAACCCGACCTACGGGGACGGCTCTGCTGTTATCCCCGGTCGACGGTCCATTCCCACGTAGGTCGGATTAGCGAAGCGTAATCCGACACAAACCCGCGGCGCCATGCCACTGCGGACGCTCCCAACGGGAACCGGGAGACACGAATGAACCCCGCCCTCCCACCTTACTCGGTCTCGCGGTACTCCCGCGCGAACGCGCACAGCCGTTCCACGCAAAGCTCGAACAGCTCGCCGCCCTTCTCGGCGCTGGCGAGATTGGGATCGCCCATCACCCCCGACGGTGACAGGTCCTCTCGCGGGGTCTGGACGTAGCCCCCTACCTTCCGGACGAAGTCCGGCATCTGCGGGCCGAGATGGGTTACGAGGCTGCCTTGGGCGCACAGCTCGCCGCGCAGGTGCAGGTTCATCGAAGTCTCCACCGCGCCGGCGTGTCCGACCCGGCCGCCGGGCATCTTCTCGTCCGCGAACAGCCGGCCCATGTCCTTGTCCACCAGGCCGAACCAGTTCAGCACCACCACGCGGATACCTTCCTCGTCCTGGAGGGCAGCCACCGTCGACCGCGACAGCGCGACCTGGCCCCCGTGGCCGTTGAGCAGCGCGATACGGGTGAAGCCGTGCCGCGCCACCGAGCGCACGATCTCGCGGATCAGCACCGACCAGGTGGCAGCGGTGAGGCTGATGGTCCCGGGAAAGTTCTTGTTGCTGGGGGTGAAGCCGAAGGGCACGGTGGGGCCCACCAGGATCTCCGGATCCCGGCGCGCGGCCGCCCGGGCGATCTCCTGCGCGATGAACGCGTCGGTATCCAGCGGCAGGTGATGGCCGTGCTGCTCGATGACCCCGATGGGGACGATCACCACGCACCCTTTATCGGCGCATTCCTTGATACGTGGCCAACTCAACTCTTGCCATATGGGCATCTTTATCCTCCTGAAAGGCTGAGAGCCTGTGACTTCGGGCGGGTTTGAAACCCGCCCCTACGCCTTCGCCACACTGTCTCCCCGGCGGCGCGAAGTGCCGCGCTTTCCGGTATTCGCATCCGTAGACTGGCCCGTCACCCACTCCGTCATCAACCGTTTGATCTGGGTCTGATAGGGCACATCGTGCAGGCGTGCCTTGGCCTTGAACGCGTCCAGCAGGTGCTCCGGGACCTTGAGGCTGATCAGACGGCTACCCCTGCGCGCCGCCGGCGAATAGAGCCTGCGGAACTCGTCGAGAAAACGCAGGATGTCAGCCGGCTTCATACCCTTGCACTGTTCCAGGTACTCCTTCGAGAAGTATTGCACGGGTCTCATGAGCCAATCTCCCTCAAAGCCTGGATGTCCACGAGATCCTGCGGCCGGCCACTCCTCTCTTTCATGCGGATCAGATCGGCAACCGCGACGACGGGCAGATGCAGCCCCGCCGCCGGGACCAATTCTACTTGGATCGCATCCAGGTTCTCGGTCAGTATGATGTCCACGATCTCCGTGGGGTCTGCCGTGTTGACGAAGCTCCAGGCGATCAGATTCCGGTTGCGGATGTACTCTTCCCGGAAGTCGAATACCTCCTGGGCCTTTAGCGGCAGACGCGATTGCAAACCCATTCGGTTGAGTGCCGATTCGGCGGCGGCAAAGTTCTCGCGGGACAATGCCAACACCAAGTCAACGTCCAGAGTGCCGCGCACCGCTCCGTGCAACGCGACCGCATGTCCGCCGGCGATGGCAAAACGAACCCTCGCCTGCCGGAGAGCCGAGACGACACGTTCGATGAACATGCTGTGGTATATACCGGATATATATGCCGAACGGAAGCCGCGAGTGTTTCCTTGACCGCGGACCGAGCGAATGGTCAAAGTTCCTCAACCGGAGCGAGGGCGGCGCGCCCTTGCTCCCGGTTTGCCCGCACGGCGTCCCCGGCGGCCGTCAGTCCAGCACGAACACGCACTTGCCGGTGGTGGCGCCGTCGAACACGCGGAACGCCTCGACGGCGTCGTCGAGGGCGAAGCGGTGGGTGACCAGGTCGTCCACCGGCACTTTCTCCTCCACCATGAAGCGGCAGATCTCGATGAGCTCGGACTTGCTGAAGGTCCAGGAGCCGAAGATGGTGGCCACCTTGAAGATGACGTCGCTTCTGAAGTCGATGGTGGACGGGTCGCCCATGCCGACGTAGCAGCAGCGTCCGAAGGTGCGCATGGCCTTGAGGATCTGGCTGCGGCATTCCGGGTTGCCGGAAGTTTCCAGCGACGCCGTCGAACCCAAACCGCCGGTGAGCTCCTTGATGGCCTCCACCGGGTCCGTGTCGCGCGCGTTGATGACGTGGTCCGCGCCGTACCCGCGCGCCAGCTCCAGCCGCTCCGGCACCACGTCGACGGCGATGACCCGGGCACCCATGGCCTTGGCGCACATGGTCCCGCTCAGGCCCACCGGCCCCTGTCCGAAGATCGCCACGATGTCGCCCCCGGCCACGTTCATCTTCTTGAGGCCGTTCCAGGCCGTGCCGGTGCCGCAGGAAATGGCCGCTCCGCCCTCGAACGAGAGCTCCTCGGGCAGAGGAACGAGGAGGCGTGACGGCACCAGGATGTAGTCGGCGTTGGCCCCGTGGGCGTCCACTCCGCCGAAGGTCACGTGCCCGTGGGGGCAGGCCTGCTCGAAGCCCATGGCGCAGATCTCGCAGAGACCGCACCCGGCATAGTGGTGCACCACCACACGGTCGCCGACGGTGAGCCCGGCCGGCGCGCCGGCGCCCAGCTCCGCGACCACGCCGCACGGTTCGTGACCGGTGATCGCATTGACGGCCACGGTTCCCCGATACCGGTGCAGGTCGGTGCCGCACATGCCGGAAGCGCGGATTTTCACCACCGCCTCGCCGGGCCCCGCATGGGGATCGGGGAACTCCCGTATCTCGGCCACTCTGTTTCCATTGAACATCACGCCGCGCATAGGTCTTCTCCTGTATTCTCCTGACGGTTTTGTTTAACTCCTGACGGGTCTTGTTTAACGCTGCTACCACAGGCCTGACGCGTCCATCAACAGCAAGCGTAAACAGCGAATGTATTCACAGGGTCCGCATGGAACAAGCTTCGAGCCACTGTTAGCGGCCGCCGAATTGTGCTATGGCCCATGCCAGTATTGGCCGTGAATTTTGAGAACAGGAGGGCAGGCATGGAATTCATCAACCTGACGGACACGATAGCGAAACAGGAACGATTTACCCAGCTCTTCGGAACCGAAAAGTTCCGTTCATGGATGCTCAACTTTGAGCCCGGCGATCACACCGACATGCATTATCATGCAACGCCGGAGACCTTTCTCGTGCTCGAAGGGAAGGCATCCGTGACGGGAATCAACGGCGACGAGCGCATCATCGAGAAAGACGAGGTCGTTTTCTTCGACGCCAAGGACTATTACCAGATCACCAACGTGGGAACCGGCCCCTTGCTTCTCTTCGGCAACCGTCCCGAGGGTTTCGGCGGCCCCCACGTCACGGCCAAATAGGTCTGGGGTCGGTTCTTGTACTATGTAACGAGCGCCATTTGGCGTTGAATTTCAGCAGGTTCCGAATGGCTGGACCGCAGAGAGCAAGATGATGCAAGCCAAGACGCAGTATCTGGTGGGCTCGGTGTGGCCGACCAATAGGACCGGAGTGCTCGGGGACAAGGAGCTCGACCCGAAGCTCCCTCCGAGCATCGAGTTCGTGCACTCGACCATGGGCTTTACCCAGGGGACTCAGGCCGAGTTCAGGGCGTCCATGCCGGGCTATGAGGCCAAAGCGGCCGAGTTTGCGGCGCTGAAAGCGGACCTGATCCGGGTCATCGGCGCCCCGCCGTTCATGCTCCTGGGATACGAAGGCGAGCGTGACACCATCAGCTCCTGGGAGAGCCGTTACGGCATCCCCATGATGACCTCGGGACGAAACCACGTGCGGGCGTTCAGGACCCTGGGAGTGCGGAGGCTGGTGGGCGCGAGCTATTTCCCGGAGGAGCTCAATGCCCTGTTCCGCGCCTACCTGACCGACGCCGGCTTCGAGGTGCTGGGCATGGAGGGCATCGACGTGCCCTTCGCCGACGTTCCCAAGGTCCCGTCTTCGGAGATCCAACGGCAGCTCACGGCCATGTTCGCCAGACACCCCGGCGGCGAATGCCTCTACATGCTGGGCTCCGCGTGGAAGACTCTGGACATCATCGACCCGCTGGAGGCCGACCTCGGCGTACCCGTGGTGCACGCCCTGCCGGCCCGCTGCTGGGAGACGCAGATGCGCCTGGGCGTGCGCCAGCCGATCCCGGGCTACGGACGGCTGCTCGCCGAGATGCCCGAGCCGGCCTGAAGATTTCGAATTCGTCATTCCCGCTTTCCCAGGCTGTGTCAAAACCCCATCCGAGCGAGGCAATGACCCCCGAAATCGTCATTCCCGCGAAAGCGGGAATCCAGGCGGGGTGGAGTGGGGAAACGCCGCATAGGGACCCCTCCAGGACCCCTGGATTCCCGCTTTCGCGGGAATGACGGATTGGCCTTTCGTGCCCCGAAGTCAGGGTTTTGACACGGCCTGTTTCGCGGGAATGACGAATTCGGGGCCTCACTACCATTTCATACCCATGACGGAGTGAGAGGTCCGCCGCACCGCATCTCGCGGGGCACCATCGAATCTGGTACACACTGGAGGAATCTCGTCGCGTGACCCCTGCCAAGGAGGCAGGCTCATGCGCACCTACAGGGAGGATTTGAAATGTCACTTCGACTCATGGTCACCATCAGTGCCGTGCAAGGGAAAGGCGCCGAGCTTGCCGAGGGGTATCGGGGGCGCTGTGAGGAAGTCATGAAGGAGCCGGGATGCGAGCAGTTCGAGGTGTTCCGCAGTGTGGTGAACCCGGACAAGCTGGTGCTGGTCGAGCGCTGGGTCGACCAGGCCGCCCTGGATGTCCACGCGCAGGTGAACACCACCCGTCCGCCGCTGCTGCCCGAGCTTCGCTCCGGCGCCACCGAGCGCGAGGACTACGAGTACAACCGCACCCGCTAAGAATGGAAGCGTAAGAAAGGTCATCGTCCCATGCCCGGAGCACTGGAAGGTATCAGGATCCTCGACATCACCAACTACATCGCCGGTCCCTACGCGTCGCTGCTGTTGGCCGACCTGGGGGCCGAGGTGACCAAGATCGAGACCCCCGGCAAGGGGGACCCGTTCCGCACCTGGGACAAGGAGCCCAAGAACTACAGCCCGAGCTTCTGCGCCCTCAACCGCAACAAGAAGAGCCTGACCCTGGACATGAAGACGCCCGAGGGCAAGGAAGTGTTCCTGCGGCTGGCCCGGGACGCGGATGTCATCGTCGAGAACCTCCGTCCCGGGGTGGTGGACCGTCTGGGCATCGGCTACGACGTCGTGCGCGAGATGAACCCGCGCATCATCTACTGTTCCATCTCCGCCTTCGGCCAGGACGGCCCGTACCGGAAGCGGCCCGGCTACGACACCATCGGCCAGTCCCTGAGCGGGCTGCTGAGCGTCCTTACCGAGCTGGACCATCCGCACGGCCCGGGTGCGGCCTTCTCCGATCATCTCGGCGGCATCTTCGGCTGCTACGGCGTGCTGGCGGCGCTGGCCGCCCGGGAACGCACAGGTGTCGGCCAGAAGGTGGAGACCTCGCTCCTGGAGTCCACCATCTGCTTCCTGGGACTCGGCATGACGCAGTATCTCTTCAGCGGGGAGGTGCCCAGCATGCGTAGCCGCATCAAGACCGCCGGCGTCTACGCGCTGGTGGCCGGCGACGGCAAACCGTTCGTCATCCACCTTTCGCATCCGCCCAAGTTCTGGATCGGCGTCACCGAGGTCATGGGCCGCCCGGATTTCCAGACCGACGAACGCACCAAGGACCGCCCCGCCCGGGCACAGAACTACGACTTCATTTCCGAGACCTTCAGCGCGGTGGTACAGTCGGCGCCCCGGGACCACTGGATGGAGGAGCTGCGAGCCAAGGACGTCCCCTGCGCCCCCATCAACAACTTCGCCGAGGTCTTCGAGGATCCGCAGGTCCAGTACCTGGACCGGCTGATGGAGGTGGACCACCCCGACTTCGGCTCGTTCAAACTGGTGCGGAACGGCCTCAACCTGCTGGACACCCCCATCACCCTCCGTCTCAAGCCGCCCAAGCTCGGCGAGCACAACGAGGAAACCCTCACCGAGCTGGGATACTCTCCCGACGAGATCCGCTCCTTCCAGGAAAGAAACATCGTATGAGGGGCGCCCCGCGCCGGAACCGCCCGCATCGATGAACCTGGGGGCCCGGACAATCGCGGATCTGCGCCGGAGCGCGACGGATCTTCGCGGGCGCTTGCCCGCCATCGGCACCGCCCTGGTGGTGGGCATCCCGGCGGGCTACTTCTGCCACTGGCTCAACCTGCCCATCCCCTGGATGATCGGGCCCATGATAGCGGTGGCGTCCCTCAACCTGATGGGAGTGCCCATGGACTCGCCGCCGTATGCGCGGCAGATGGGGCAGGTGCTGCTCGGTTCCGGCCTCGCTCTCTACTTCACACCGCCGGTGGTATCGGCGCTCGCCGCTTACTGGATCCCCATCGTCCTGTCGACCCTGTCGACCTTCGTGATCGGAGCGCTGGGGGCGGTGATTCTGAGCCGGGTGTCGGGGGTCGAGACCCGTTCGACCTTTTTCGCGTCCATCCCGGGGGGCGCCATGGCCATGGCCAACCTCGCTCACCAGTACGGCGCGCAGATCGCGCCGGTGGCGGTGGCCCACAGCCTGCGGGTCTCCATCCTCGTGCTGGTCATCCCCTTCGCTCTGACCTACGGCGGCATCCCGCTGGAGACCGGCGACTTCCGGCCGACGGTGCCGCTAGACGTGGGCGTGCTGGTGCCTTGGCTTCTCGCGGGGTTCGCGCTGGGCGAGATCTCCGAACGCCTTCACATACACAACGGCTATCTGCTCATGCCGATCTTCTTCGGAGCGGCCTTCACGGTGAGCGAGGTCCAGCTCTCGGCCGTGCCGGAATGGATGACGCAGTTCGCCCAGCTCATGTTCGGACTGGTGCTCGGGGCGCGCTACGAGCGGGCATTCTTCGCCCGCTACAAGCTGTTCATCCCCTTCGCGTTGCTCAATTCCTTTTTCGTGTTGGCGGCGTCTATGGTGGTAGGCGTTGCCTTGGCCTGGGCCTTCCAGCTCCCGATTGCTACCATGATCATCTCCACCTCGCCTGGAGGCATGGCGGAGATGGCCATCACCGCCCAGGCGCTGCAGATCGGCGTTCCCGCGGTCATCGCGTTTCATCTCGCCCGGGTGGTGGTGGTAAATCTGGGGACCCAGCACATCTACGTCAACGGCACCCGACTGCTGCGGCGGCTCCGCGAGGCGTAACCGCCGGGACGGGCCACCGTGAGGAGGTATCATGGAAGAGAAGATCCGGTATTTCAGCGGCCCCGGCTACAGCCTGTCCGCGGTGCTCTCCATCCCCGACGCTCGTGACGGCTCGGAGCCACACCCGGGCATCATCCTGTGCCAGGGATACGCGGGCCTCAAGGAAGGGCTCATGCCTCAGGTGGCCGAGCGACTGTCCAATGAGGGCTACGTGACGCTCCGTTTCGACTACCGCGGGTTCGGTGAGAGCGAAGGACCGCGTCATCGGCTGATACCCTTGGAGCAGATCGAGGACATCCGCAACGGCCTCACCTTCCTCGGCACGCGCGACGAGGTGGATCCCGAGCGCCTCGCCATCTGGGGCACCAGTTTCGGCGGCGCCCACGCGACCTACGCGGCTGCCGTGGACGACCGGGTCCGGTGCATCGTGAGCGTCGTCGGCGTGGGCGACGGCGAGCGCTGGCTCCGCTGCCTGCGCCGGGAATGGGAGTGGCAGGCGTTCCTGAATGAACTGGAAGAGGACCGCGACCAGCGTGTGCGGACGGGACAATCCCGGCGCGTGCACCCCTACCACATCATGGAGACGACGCCGGAGGGTTGGGAGTTCTGGAAGGAAACCGTTGCGGCCAATCCAATAAGAGGCGAGGTCGAGATGCCCCTTGAATGCGCCGACGCCATCATCGAGTACAAGCCCGAAACCGTCGCGCACGAGATGACAAGCCCCGCCCTGTACGTGTCCGCCGAGCTCGACGCCCTGACCCCCCTCGACGAGCAGATCAGCCTCTACGAGAATTCACCCGAGCCCAAACACTACGTCGTGCTACCCGCCGTCGACCACCACGGCATCTACAAGGAACCTCACCTGAGCCGGCTGCTCGACGTGTCCGTGGAGTGGTTCAACGAGCACCTGTAAGGGGTGGTGTTTCTACGATGGCTACGCCAAACTCCAGGCTTCAAGAGGAGCGGTAATCAAGCCTCGGAATCAGACGAGGATCAGACAATCAGCCTGACCAGGGATTCAAGATCGGGATGTCGGCCTCTCGGAAATCCCTCTCGTTGCGGGTACAGAGCGTCAGGGAATGCACCTGCGCCGTAGCGGCGATGAAGAGGTCTGGCGGTTGAGCCGAGTCTCGCGCAGCTCGGATACGACGTTGGTGTCGAGCAACCATCCATTCACAGATCGACCTCTCGGACCGGGCTCTTGGAGGTCGAAGGGGCGCGGCAAACGGGGCGGCAGTCGGGTCATCTACTACTGGCTCGTCTCGGAGGAGCACATCTACCTGCTCACATTGTACGGCAAGGGTGTGAAGGATGATTTGACGCCGACCGAGCGGGCCGCTTGGCGCAAGGTCGTCGAGGAGATCGCAAATGGCTGAACGCGATATCGCTGCAGAGGTCCTCAGGGGACTCCACGAGGTTCGCGAGCACCGGGCTGGCAGGCGCACACTCCGGACGACCCGTGTGGAGGTGAGGCCGCTGCCCGGACTCACGCCTGAAATGATCAGGAAGATTCGCGAGGACCTCGACGTATCGAGGGCGGTGTTCGCCCATCTGCTACGCGTGCCGGTACGCACCGTCGAGGGCTGGGAGCAAGGCAGATCCAACCCGCCTGACACCGCCACGGCGCTCATCCTCATGGCTCGGAAATACCCGGACACGTTCGACCGGCTGGCGTCACTGTGAGGCGAACCGCTCCACGATGATCAAAGGCAGGTGCTTCAATGAGGCCGAGGCAATCAAGCCTCGGAATCTACCCCCTCCCCATCCCCTGTCACCAACTGGAAAATCTCCGCTGTTTCTTCCTGCTTGCGCAGAAAGCCCAAGCTACGTGTGATGTTCGTCGGATGGCGTGTAGAAACGGAGAAGGGACTACTCGCCAGCGGCGCCCCCGCCCCCTCCACCCCGCAACACCTCCACCACCCGCTCCGGCCGCAACGGCAAATCCTTTATCCGCAGCCCGCCCAGGGCGTTGGCCACGGCGTTCCCGATGGCCGGCTCCACCGGGCCGAGGGCGGCTTCGCCCATGCCCTTGGCGCCGAAGGGGCCGTCGGGGTGGGGATGCTCGATCAGGAGGGATGTGAAGGTCTCGGGGTGATCTTGCATGGACGGGGGGAGGTAGCTCAGGAAGGTACAGTTGATGGGCTGGCCGTTGTCGAAGAGCATCTCCTCGAACAGCGATGAGCCCAGGGACATGAGCATGGAGCCCTCGTTCTGCAGGTGGCACTGGCGCGGGTTGATGGCCTTGCCGGCGTCCACCGCGGTGACCAGGCGCACCACCCGCACCTTGCCGGTCTCGGTGTCCACCTCCACCTCGGCGGCGCACGCGGACAGGAAGAAGAAGGCCGAGGCCTTGCCCTTGCCGGTGGCGGGATCGACGCCGCCGCGGCTCTGGAAGCCAGCGCTGCCGAAGAGGCTGCCCACCAGGCCGCCGAAACGCGCGCGGAAGAGGTCGCTGATGGGCAGCCGCCGCTCGGGGACCCCGGCCACCTGCACGAAGCCGTCCCGCAACTCCAGGTCTCCGGGGTCGGCCTCGAGTTCGCCCGCGCCGATCTCCAGGAGTTGGTCGGCAACCTGGCGAGCCGCCCCGATGGCGGCGTTGCCCATGCTGAAGACCGTGCGGCTGGAGCTGGTGGACTGGTCGAAGGGCGTCACGTCGGTATCGGGCAGGGTGACGGAGACCCGTTCCCGGGGTAGCCCCAGCACCTCGCTCACCATTTGCGCCAGACTGGTCTGGACTCCCTGTCCGATCTCCACGCTGCCGGACAGCAGCGTGGCCGAGCCGTCGGCATTGAGCCGGACGCTGGCGGAGGAATGAGACGGCGTCATGGTGGTCTTGATCATGACGGCCACTCCCTTGCCGCGCACCAACGGCGCCGGGGGCCGGGGCGCCTGCTCCGCCTTGCCCTGCCACCCGACGGCTTCGGCCGCGGACCGGAGACAATCCTCCAGCCCCACCGCCTCCAGGGTATCGCCGGTGACGAAGACGTCGCCGTCGTGCACGAGGTTCTTGAGCCGCATCTCCAGCGGGTCCAGCTCCAGCCGGCGGGCCATGTCGTCCATCTGCGCCTCGTAGGCCCAGCACACCTGGGGCACGCCGAACCCCCGGTAGGGTCCGGTGGGGGGTGTATTCGTGTAGACGCAGTAGGAGGTCAGGCGCTGGTGCGGGATGCGGTAGGGGCCGCCGGAAACCTCGCCGCCGTTGCGCGAGGTGGAGGGACCGGTGAGGGCGTAGGCGCCGGTATCGTAGACCGCCTCCACCTGCCGCGCCAGGATCGTGCCGTCGCGTTTCACGCCGGTCTTGATGCGCACCACCGACGCGTGGCAGTGGCCGGTGAGAAAGACTTCCTCGCGTGTCAGCTTCCACTGAACCGGGCGCCGGGCCTTGCGGGCCAGGGCCGCGGCCAGGGGCTCCAGCCGCAGGTGCACCTTGCCGCCGTAGCCGCCGCCGACGTAGGGAACCACCACACGGACCATGGATTGCGGCAACTCGAACAGCTCGGCGAGCTGGACCCGGATGGACGACGGGTTCTGGGTAGCGGAATAGACCGTCAGCTTGCCCGCCGCATCCCAGAAGGCGGTGACCACGTGGGGCTCCAGGTGGCCGTGCTGGATCTTGGGGGTGGTGAAGGTGTCCTCGAAGACCAGGTCCGAAGCGGCGAAACCCTCCTCCGGGTCGCCGCGGCCGACGTTGTAGGAGGTCAACACGTTGGACCGGTCCTCGTAGCGGTAGTGGGCCGCGTCCAGACGGCTTTCGGACCGCACCCGGGTTTCGTGGAGAATCGGCGCCCCTGGGGCCATGGCCGCCACCGGATCCACCACCGGCGTCATAGGCTCGTATTCCACCCGGATGAGATCGACGGCTTCTTCGGCGATGTCGGGCTCTTCGGCGGCCACCGCGGCCACCACCTCGCCGGCGTAGCGCACCCGGTCCAGCGCCACGATGGGCTGGTCCTTGACCACGGGTCCGAAGTGGGAGTTGCCCTGGGAGAGGTCGGCCCGGGTGAGCACCGCCACCACGCCGGGCAACGCCTCGGCGGCATTTGCGTCCACGGAAAGGACCTTGGCGTGGGGATGGACGCTTCGTAGCGTCTTGACGTAGGTGAGCCCCGGAAACTCCAGGTCGCCAGTGTACTGGGCGGCCCCGGTGACTTTCGCCGGTCCGTCCACCCGTTCTGCGTTTTCGCCTACATGAATCATGTCGAGAACCTGCCTGCCGCACGGGCGGGTTTGAAACCCGCCCCTACAAGGTCATCACGCCTTGCCGGCGGCGATCAATCCTTCGCACCTTGGCATGCGAACCTAGTGTGGTGTCTCACAAATACGCTTACGAATCTGCGGGTCCTTTTGGCCGTCGGCTGCGTTGCTCTTCCTCGCGTGGTAACGGCCACTGCTCGTCATCGCGCCTTGCCGACAACCAAAATGCCCTCGCAGCTTCATAACCGTATTTGTGAGACACCACACTTGTCATGCCGTTTCACTGGCAAGGACACTGGCGTCGCTACGCCTCGGCCGCGGCCCAAAGCACGCGGATGGCCGGCAGGCCGAGGAACTGACTGCCCCGCTTCTGCCGTCCGATGCGCTCCCAGGTATCGCCCCGGTCGCCGCTCCGGTAAATGTCCCCTTCTCCCGGCGGGCCGGCTGTGTGTCCGCGAGCCACGTCTCCGAAGGCTGCCAGGATGGCGTTGTCATCATAAGGGTCACGCACCAGTTGCCAGCACATGCCCGGGTGCGTCACCGGCAGTCCGGCGCCCACCTGCCGCCAGTTCCGCCCGGAGTCCTCGCTACGATAGATCCGGCCGTCGGCGCCGGTGGGTCGGTCCCAGTACTGGGGTGAGCCGTGTCCGCCCGCAAGGAACAGTGCCGGCGGGTCCCCGGGCAAGAGGACGACATCGTGGAAGTAGTCGCTCTCCATCCCCCGTTCGGCCCGTTGCCATCCGGCCTCGGGAGGGTCGCCGCGAAAGAAGCCCCTGGAGGTGGCGGCGAAAAAGGTGCCGGAGTCCGCGGGCGAGCGGACGATCATGTGCACGTCCGGATACTCGATGCCGTCGCTCACGTCCTCCCAGGTCTTGCCCCGGTCGAAGCTGCGCACGATGCCGCCGTGCTCCAGCGCGAGATAGATCGTGTCGGTGTCGTCGGGGTCGATGTAAATGTGGCGCACGTGGCCGTGATGTGGCGGGTACGGGAACCACCAGTGCTGCTGCACCTCGGGAGGGAGCGCGCGCAGGCCCTCCAGCTCCTCCCAGGAATCGCCGCCGTCCTCGCTGCGAAAGAGCTTCACCGGCTCGGTGCCGGCGTAGACCACCCGGTCCTCCGCGGGATCCACGGTGACCCAGCGGATGTCGCCTTCGAGCACACGCTGCCAGTGGCGCCCTTGGTCGCGGGTGCGATAGAGGCCGTCCTGGGTCACCCCCGCATAGACCACTTCGGGAGTGTTGCGGCACCCCCAGACGGAATCAACCACCTGGTCCGGGAAAAAACCGGTGTACTCCCTCGACCCTCGCATGGAGGTCCAGATGTCCCCGACGCCGCGAAGGACGACCATGCCGGCCTGGGTTCCGGCGTAGAGTCTGAGAGCCTCGGCCACGTGCTGTCCCCTCTGTCCTGCGCCGCAGATATCGGATGTCCGATGTAGGGGCGGGTTCGAAACCCGCCCGTGCCCGCATCGCGCTGCCAGCCGATACAGGCTTCCAGTATCGTCTCCGTGCGTCAGGCCTGCTGCTGCAACTTCTCCACGAAGGTGGCCGAGTCCATCACCACGCCGAAGTGCTTGTCGAATTGCTGGAGCGTCGCGGCCTGCTCCTCGTCGGAGAAGCAGGCAGTGCTGTCCGAGAGAAAGAGCACCTTGAAGTCGCGCATAGCGCCGTCCCGGGCGGTGCTGTCGCAGCACACGTTGGTGGCCACGCCAGTGATGGCGATGACGTCCCGTCCCAGGCGCCGCAGCACGTTCTCCAGGTTGGTGCCGTAGAACCCGCTGTAACGGAACTTCTTGATGACGATCTCATCGGGCTCGGGTTTCACGCTCTCGCAGAGCTGGGCGCCGGGAGCCCCCTCGATGTTGATCCAGGGATCGTCGGTGTCGTGGGTCCCCGGCTTCAGGTCGGCGAACACGCCCACGTCCGCCAGGTCCTTACGCTTTGTGGTGTAGAGATAGATGACCGGCACGTCCGACGAGCGGCACACCTCGAGCAGCTCCTGGATCTTCGGAATGATGTCCTCCGACGACGGCAGATAACGCATCCCTCTCGGGTCTACCCACATGTTCTGCATGTCCACGACGATCAGCGCCGTGTTGTCCTTGCCGATACGCCAGTGGTCTGCGGGCCGTGAGTCGTCCATGTTCCACCTCCTGTAGATATGAAGAACCCGTCGTGGCGGGCATCGATGTCCCCGTCTATCACAGACGAAACCGCGGCCACAAGGCAACACACGTCGCCTTCGGCTTGTTGGCATCGGTTGACAAAGCCCCCGGTCTTCAACGAGAAGAGAGACATCATTCTCGTAACCGGTCGGAAGAGGAGGACAAGATGAAAATGTTCGTACTCGGCGCGTTGGCGCTGGTGTTCCTGGCCCAGGGCGTTCATGCGCAGACCGTTAGCATCGGCACCAATCCTCAGGGCTCGCTGGCGTACGCCACCGGGGCCGGGGTCGCAAAGACAGCCATCGAGGCCGCCGGCGTGAAGATGCGCGTGGTGCCCCAGGGCGGGCCGGTGGTGACGCTGCCGCTGGCCAACAACGGCGAGCTGGATTTCACCATCTCCAACGTTGCCGCCAGCTCGTTCGCCTACCTGGGGCAGGCCATGTTCAACGGCCGAAAGCAGGACAAGATCCGGCTCGTGGCCGTGCTGTTCCCACTCTACGGCGGTTTCTACGTGCGCAACGACTCGGACATCAAGACGCTGAGTGACCTCAAGGGCAAGCGCCTCCCCTCCAAGTTCACCAAGCAGAAGATCGTGAGCCTGAACGCGCAGTCGGTCCTGGCCACGGTGGGGCTGAGCTTCAAGGACGTCGTGGGCGTGCCTGTGCCCAACGGGGTGCGCGGCGTGCGCGACTTCATGGAAGGGAAGAACGACGCGGCCTATTTCTCCATGACCTCGGGCATCACGCGACAGGCTCACGCCGCCGTGGGCGGCATCCGCGTGCTGTCCATGGAAAACACGCCGGAGGCGCTGGCCGCGTTGAGGAGCATCGTCCCGGCCGGGAGCATCGGGACCCTGCATCCGGCCAAGCTCTATCCCGGCGTCATGGGACCCACCCACGTGTTCAAGGCGTCCTTCGTCGTCAACGCGAGCACGAAGACACCGGACGACGTCGTCTACAAGGTGGTGAAGGCCCTGCACGCCAACAAGCAGAAACTGATCGGCTCCCACGGCATGTTCAAGCAGTTCGATCCCGCGAAGATGCACGTCGACCTGGGCGTTCCGTACCACCCCGGCGCGGCGCGCTTCTACAAAGAACAGGGCATGTAGCCGCACCGAATGGGTTCCGTGAATCGTCGCCATGACCGGCGGTGAGGGAGACACCGTCCAGGCCGGAATCGCGTCCTGGACGGTGCGGATCGGCGGGCGCCTGCTCGGCGGACTGCTGACGGCCGCGGCCCTGGCCGAGGCCGCCGACCTCTATCGCGCCGTCGGCATCGTGGTCTTTGCCGAGCAGCGCCTGCTCGCGCTGCTCGGCTTGGCACTCGGAACCCTCTACATCCTCAAGCCGGCCACGCCGGGGGCGAAACGCCTCAACGTCCCCTGGTTCGACGCGCTGGCGGCAGTCGCCGGCTTGCTGGTGTGCGCCTACCTGAGCTGGCACTACGAACGGATCTTCGAGGAGCTCTACTCGCGCCCCCGCGACGCCCTGGTGGGAGGCGCGGTGATCCTGGTGCTGGTGGCGGAAGGGGTGCGGCGCACCGCCGGCCCCGTGCTGTTCGTCTTCCTGCTGTCGTTCTTCACCCTGGGCCTCATGGGCCACTTCATCCCCGGTCAGTTCCAGGGGCGCGACGTGGACATCGACCGGCTGGTGATCTATCTGAGCCTCGACTCCAACGCGCTGGTGGGGATTCCCCTCACCGTGGCTACCACCATCGTCATCGCCTTCATCTATTTCGGCAACCTGCTCGACCTGTCCGGCGGCTCCCGGTTCTTCACCGACATTTCCACCGCGCTCATGGGCCGTTACCGCGGCGGCTCCGCCAAGATCGCGGTCACCGCCTCGTCCATTTTCGGCTCCATCTCCGGCAGCGCCACGTCCAACGTGGTCTCCACCGGCGTCATCACCATCCCGCTGATGAAGAAGGGCGGATACCCCGCTCACACCGCAGCCGCCATCGAGGCCGTGGCCTCCACCGGCGGCCAGTTGATGCCGCCCATGATGGGCGCCGCCGCCTTCGTCATGGCCGAGTTCCTGCAGATCTCGTATCAGGAGGTGGTGCTGGCGGCGCTGATCCCGGCGATCCTCTACTACGTGGCGCTGTTCATCCAGGCGGATCTCTACGCCGCACGGGAGCGCATCGGGCGCGTGGACGAAGCCTCCATCCCGCCCCGCTGGCCGGTATTCCGGGCCGGCTGGCCCTACGTGGTGCCGTTCGCCGTGGTGATCCTGTGCCTCTTCCGTCTGAACCTCAGGCCGGAGACCTCGGCCCTGTGGGCCTCCGGGAGCCTCGTCCCCATCGGCCTCTTCATCGGCTATCAGGGCCAGCGGATGTCCTGGACGGTCATCTTCACGGTCCTCGCCAAGACCGGCGCCCTGTGCGTGCAACTTTTGATGATAAGCTGCATGGCCGGCATCATCATCGGCGTTCTCAACATCACCGGCCTCGGCTTTGCGCTGACCCAGGCCATCATCCACCTGGCCGGGGGACAGACCGCCATGATCCTGGTGCTGGCGGCGCTGATCTCCATCGTTCTCGGCATGGGCATGCCGACCCTGGGCGTCTACCTGCTGCTGGCGACGCTGGTGACCCCCTCCATGGTCGAGGTGGGCATCCCGCCGATGGCGGCGCATCTGTTCGCCCTCTACTTCGGCATGCTGTCGCTGATCACGCCGCCGGTGGCGGTAGCGGCCTTCACCGCCGCCACCGTGGCCGGCTCGGATTTCATGCGCACGGGATTCGCCGCGGTCCACTTCGGCTGGACCGCCTATGTGGTGCCGTTCCTGTTCGTGCTGGCGCCGGAACTGCTGATGCAGGGTTCGGCACTCAAGATTGTTCACACCTCGGCCACCGCCATCATCGGCGTCTGGCTGGTGTCCGCGGGTTTCATGGGCTTTTTCGCCAGACCCCTGGGCATCGGCCACCGGGTTCTCTTCATAACTTCCGGGGCGCTGCTGTTCTTCCCGGCCGGGGGGGTGAGCTACGGCATCTGGACGGATGTGGGTGGCGCCTGTCTGGCCGGCTTTCTGGCCGCTACGGGAGGGTTCCGGGGAGAGACGAGTTGATGCGGCCGCCCGGGGAAACTCTGACAACTTGCCGTCTGGAATGTCCTTCGACTTCGCTTCGCTACGCTCAGGACGAACGGTTGTGGAACCTCACCTCCGTTCGTCCTGAGCCTGTCGAAGGGCGAGCGAAGTCGAAGGATTCTCACTTGTTCTGCAACGCCTCGGCGCCGAACCGCTCGGTGGCTTCCAGCGTCTCGCGAACGTCGTCCCAGGTGGTGTTGTGGTTGATGATGCAGAGCCTGAGCGAGAGCTTCTTCGCCAGCGCGATCGATGAGATGAGGGCGCGGTCCTCCCAGAAGACGCGGGCGAGCACGTTCCGGTTGACCTTCTCCAGGGTCTCCTCGTCGAGGTCACGGCCGGCTGGGTTCACCCGGAAGCACACGATCCCCAGCGATGCCGGGTTCAGCGTCTCGAGCATGGCACTCTCCCGGACATACGCGTCGGCCCGGGCCGCCAGCTCCATCCCCTGGGACACCGCCTGACGGAATGCGGCCATGCCGAAGGTCTGCACCGACATCCAGATCTTCAAGCCCCGGGCCGAGCCGGCTCAGTTGCAGCCCGCGGTCCGAGAAGTTCGGGTGGTTGGCGCCCCAAAATGGTGTCCTGGAGGACATCGTGGTGCACCTCGAACCCCTTTCGAGCGTGGAGGCGTCCTTTACCAGCAGGCCACCCACCTCGTAAGGCTGGAAGAACCACTTGTGGCCATCCAGGTTCACCGAATCGGCGCGCTCGATGCCGCGCAAGAGTTCCTTGCCCTTCTCCGTCACCATGGCGAAGGCCGTCGACGTGGAGCCAGATGCCCTCCGCCTCGCAGAAATCGGCGATGGCTTCCAGCGGATCGATGGCCCCGGTGCTGCTGGCTCCGGCGTTGGCGCACACCGTGACGGGATGGAGTCCCGCGGCCCGGTCTTCGGCCACGGCGCGAGCCAGCGCTTCTACATCAAGACGGTAGCGTTCGTCCGTGGGCAGCAGCCGCGTATGCTCCTGCTTGACGCCGGTGATCCTGGCGGCGCGGACCTGGGCACTGTGGCTCTGGTCGCTCATGTAGACCGTGGCGCCCTCGGGGTTGCCGGCGGCTTCCCGGGCCGCGACGAAGGCGTCCACGCTGGCCGCCGAGCCCCCGCTCGTCAGAAGCCCTCCGGCGCCCTCCGGGTAGCCAATCCAACCCTTCAGCCAGTCGATGACCACCAGCTCGATAGCGCTCGGACCGCTGGCCACCAGCCAGGTGCTTTGGTTGAAGTTGTACCCGGCGGCCATGAAGTCGGCCAGCACACCTGGCCAGGTAGGTGCCGACGGGATGAATGCGAAACAATGCGGGTGGTCCAGGCGTGTCGCGAACGGGAGCACCTCGCGTGCGACCCACCCCATCACCTCCGCCGGCGGCCGGCCGTCCTCGGGCGGATCCTCCTTCAGCTTGGCGTCGAGCGCCTGCTGGAAGTAGCACATGCGCCAACGCCTACGAAACAGTATTTACAGCGTTTACAGCGCGTTCGAAGCAAGTCCTTGAACCGGCGCGAAGCGGCGGGATAAACTGGCCGCCGACTCGTAATTCGGAGGATCTGTAATGACCGAGGTCATCATGATCGGAACAGGAGTGCCGGAACCCAATCCGAACCGGCAGGGCTCCTGTATCGCCATCATCATCGAAGGAAAGCCCATCCTGCTCGACTGCGGCCGCGGCGCCCTGACGCAGCTCGTCCGCGCGGGCATCGATCCGGCGCTCGTGGAACAGGTGTTCCTGAGCCATCTCCACTACGACCACATCATCGGGCTTCCGGATCTCCTGCTGGGGAGCTGGATGGTGGGGCGCAACACCGGCGTGGAAGTGTTCGGCCCGACGGGAACCACGGCTTTCGTCGAGGGGCTCCTGGAGGCCTTCAAGATCGATATCCAGGGCCGCAAGGCGACCGGCACCAATTCCCGATTCGAAGTCTCCACCCGGGAGATCGACGAGGGACCGGTGTGGGAGACGCCGGCATGGAAGCTCGACGCCGTGCGGGTGGTGCACATCCCCGGCAGTCTCGGGTTCCGGGTGGACACCCAGGACCGGTCCATCGTATTCTCCGGCGACACCCGGCCGTGCCCGGCCCTGGTGGAGCTGGCCAAGGACTGCGATCTCCTGATTCACGAAGTCCTCTTCTCCCCGGAGCTGGAGCAGACGGGCGCGCCGGCGGGCCGGCACCGGGAGTTCATCCACCCGGAGTGGGCGAACCGTGTGCGCCACACCAAGCCGTTTCAGGTGGGCAAGATAGCCGCCGAAGCCAACGCCGGGAAGCTCGTGCTCACCCACCTCTGGTCCGAAAAGGAAGAGGATCGGCTCAAGGCGGAGGTCGCGGCCCACTACTCGGGAGAGATCGTTGTGGCCCGGGACCTGATGCGGGTCTGATCCGGGAACGGCAACCGACGCAAGGAGGAAACATGCTGGAAGCCAAGGACATACAGGGCGTGTTGGCCATCATGCCGACACCGGCCAAGGAAGGCGCCGAGAGTCTCGGTGCCGTGGACACCGTGGACCTCGACGAAACCGCGCGGCTTGCGGAGAGCCTGGTGCGCGACGGCGTCGCCGGCATCATGGTGCTGGGGACCATGGGGGAATGCGCCACCGTCTCCCGGAGCGACTACGAGGCCTACGTGACCTGTCTGCTGGAGACCGTCCGGGGCCGGGTCCCCACCTTCGTGGGCACCACGGCCCTTGGGGGCCATGAGATCGCGCAACGCATCCGCTTCGTCAAGGAACGGGGCGCCACCGGTACGCTCCTGGGAATTCCCATGTGGCAGCCTGCGACGCCGGACATGGCGGTGCATTTCTATGCCGCGGTGGCGGAGGCGTTCCCGGACTTCCCCATCATGGTCTACGCCAATGCCCGGGCCTTCCGGTTCGGTTTCGACACGGAGTTCTGGGGGCGGGTGGTGGAGGCCGCGCCGACGGTGATGTCGGCCAAGTTCTCCAACCGGGGGATCCTTCGTGACGTGGTGGCCGCCACCGGCGGACGCGTCAATCTGGTTCCGCCCATCGGGCTCGCGTACGAGTTCGCCCAACTGTCTCCGGAGACCGCCACCACCTGCTGGACCCCATCGGTGGGACCGCAGCCGGCGCTGGCCCTGATGAACGCGCTGGCGGATGGCCCGGCAGAACAGGCCAAGGCCGTGGCCGGCGACATCGCCTGGGCCGCCGAGCCCCATCACGCCATCACCGGCTCGCAAGAGGTCTTCGCCTCCTACAACATCCAGATGGAGAAGATCCTCATGGGAGCATCCGGCTACTGCAAGCCGGGCCCCATCCGGCCGCCCTACGACGTCATGCCGGAGGACTTCGCGGAGGCCTGCCGGGAATCCGGAAGGCGCTTCGCCGAGTTGCGGGAGAAGTACTCGGCGCTCTTGGGGTAAGCTCCGAGCGTCCGGATGCAATGACGCTGATCCTCACCAACGAGGAGATCGAGAGCTGCTTCACCCTGGAGGAATGCTTCCGGGCGCTGGAGCCGGCGTTCATTGACCTGGGTAACGGCGCCGCAGCGAACCTGCCGCGGCAGGACCTGCTGGTGCCGGGCCCTCTGGAAGGCAGCTATCACGGCCTCAAGTCCGCCGGCGGATCCATCCCGCGACTCGGCGTGACGGCCGCGCGGCTGACCTCGGATATCGTCACCTGGCCGGAGGTGGACGGCGAGAGACGGCGGGTCAAGGTGCCCCTGGCCATGGGCAACAAATACGTGGGCCTGGTGTTCCTCTTCAGCACCGCCACCAGCGAGCTCCTGGCCATCTTCCCCGACGGCCTGGTCCAGGCCATCCGGGTGGGCGTCACCAACGCCTTGTCGGCAAAGTACATGGCTCGGCCGGAATCGTCGGTCCTGGGGCTCTACGGCTCCGGGTGGCAGGCCCGGTCGGGACTGCTGGCCATGTGTTCGGCCATGCCGATCCGGGAAGTCCGGGTCTACAGCCCCACCGTGGAGAACCGCCGGCGCTTCGCCGGCGAAATGAACGCGCAGGTGAATGCCCAAGTGCGGGCCGTAGATGTCCCCGAGGACGCAGCCCGGGACGCCGATATCGTGCTCCTGGCCACCAATGCCCTGGTACCGTTCTTCCCGGCCGACTGGATTCGCGAGGGGATGCACATCGCCACCGTTCGCTCCAGCGAAATGACCGTGGACGCGCTGCTTCGCTGCGACCGCGTGGTGGTGTCGAGCCGCGAGGCGGCGCGGCTGGTGACGCTGCCCGGCGAGGAAGAACGAATCCCGGAGGCCGGCGAGGGCGATTATCGCCGGGAGGAGTTGCGCGGCACCGAGGCCGACTGGACCCGCAAGCCGGAGCTGGGAGAGCTCATGGCCGGCAAGGCGGCGACACGAGAAAACCCAGCAGAGGTAACCTGCATGCTCAACTACGTGGGGTTGGGGCTTCAGTTCGCCGCCGCCGGGGCACGTATCTACGAATTGGCCCAGGAACGCGGGCTGGGAAAAGAGTTGCCCACGGAATGGTTCTCGCAGGACCTGCACTCGTAGGCGGAGGCGTGTGGTGAGATGTCGGATTACGCTTCGCTAACTAATCCGACCTACGGGAAGAAAACGAGCTTCACCAACAGCGTCAGGGCAGCCGGGATAAAGCTGAGGACCGCTAGATTGAGTACCGCGAGTTTCTTGTCCATGCGCGTTACGACTTTGTCCAGGCGGGCAATGTCCGCCTTCGTAGACTTAGCCAAGTTGGCAATGTCCTCCTTCGTGGCCTTCTCTGAGTTGGCAATGTCCTCCTTGGTAGCCGTCGCCAACCCGGCAATGTCCGCCTTGGTAGCCGTCGCCAAGCTGGCGATGTCCGCCTTCGTGGCCTTCTCCGAGTTGGCGATGTCCGTCTTGGTAGCCATCTCCTTCTCAAGGCTGGCGACGACCTCCCTCGTCGCCAAACGCTCGACAAGCGGGATGGCACTGGCCGCCGCCTTGGCTTTTTCCTTGGAAGCACCGGCTTCGATCAGCGCTTCGTAGACTTCTGCAACGATCAGGCTCATGGGCTCTCCCAGGAAACGCTCCTCATTATAATACGACTGTTCTTAAACACAACAACCCTGTACCGCAGGAGTGTCGCCCCTAATATTGGAATCGGCTCCTCGCGTCCGTCCTATAGCCTGGAGCCGAATATTTTCGGGTCGGGTGCGCGTGGCGGCTACGGGATCAGCAGGATCTTGCCGGTGGTGTTTCGGGATGACAGCAGGCGATGGGCTTGGGCGGCCTGGGACAGCGGAAGCGTGGCGCCGATGCGTACGGCGAGTTGTCCGGACTCGATCCATTGCAACACGTCTCCGGCCCGGGCCAGGATCTCGGTGCGGGTGGTCGTGTGGTGGGTGAGGCTCGGGCGGCTGAGGGAGAGCGACCCCTTGGCATTGAGCACGGCGGTGTCGAAGGGCGGCACGGCGCCGCTGGACTGGCCGAAGATCACCATGCAGCCGCGCGGCGCCAACGCGTCGAGGCTCTGCTCGAAGGTGCTCTTTCCCACCGAATCGTAGACCACGTTGACGCCGCGGCCATCCGTGAGGCGGCGCGCCTCGGCGGCGAAGTCCCGGCTGGTGTAGTCGATGACCGCGTCGGCGCCGGCCACCTTGGCGATGCGCGCCTTCTCCGGCGTCGATACCGTGCCGAACACCCGGGCGCCGCTCATCTTCGCCATCTGGACCAGCAGCAATCCGGTGCCGCCCGCGGCGGCGTGGACGAGCACGGTGTCGCCGGAACCCACAGGGTAAGTGTCGCGGGTGAGGTAGTGGGCGGTCATTCCCTGGAGCATGGACGCGGCGGCGGGCTGGAGACCCACGGCCTCCGGCACGGGCACCAAGTGGCGCTCGGGCACCGCGGCGAGACCGGCGTAGGAGCCCTGGCCGTTGGAAATACCGTAGGCGACCCGGTCGCCGACCCGGACCTCGGAGACGCCGCGCCCTACCGCAAGCACGGTCCCGGCGCCCTCCGCCCCGGGAATGTAGGGCAGCGCCCGCCCGTGATGCCCGCCCCAGTGGAAACCCGAGCGGTAGTAGATGTCCAGGTAGTTGACCCCGCAGGCCGCGACCTCGACCAGCGCCTCGTCGTCCTGGGGCTCGGGCGCCTCCACTTCCTCGTAGCGGAGCACCTCCGGGCCGCCCAACTCGTGTACCCGGACGGCCTTCATTTCGGACCCCGGGCCGGCCATTCCAGGAGCCTGTCCAAGCAACCCGAATCTACTACGGGGCAGGGAGTTGGGGCGACGACCCCCGCCATCAGTCCAGCAACGCCACCACCCTGGCCGGGGCGGACTCGGTCTTCCACTTCACCGGGAGAGCGATGATCTTCGCGGTGGCGCCGATCTGGTCCAGGTTGATGAGGTTCTCGATCTGGCAGGTGACCTTGGGCAGGATGGTGCGGTGGACCGTCATGCCACTGTCCAGAATCTCGTCGGCGTGCTGGTAGTCCGTGCCCTTCTCTTCCTGGGCGAAGTCGTAGCCGATGACCGCGGGCTGCTTGTCCACGATCCATTGGGCCGCTTCCCGGGACAGGAACGGCGAGTCGTTCCACCAGGACGGATCCGTGGTCTGATGCCCCTTGGGCCAGTCGGTGCGAAGCAGCAGTATGCCCCCGGGCTCGATCGTGACCCCCTGCTCCGCCAGCGCCGCCTCCGCCCGCTCCATGTCCTCCGGGGTGATGCGCGCCCTGGGCTGACAGCGGAACGACAGGTCCAGCACCACCGCCGTGCCCATCAACGGCTCCAGCGGAAGCTGCTCCACCGACGGCATGTCCCGGAAGAAATGGTGCGGCGAATCGATGTGGGTGCCCGCGTGAACGGTCATCTCCACAAGGTTGGAGACGAACCCCTTCTCTTCCCAGTTGATGATGGGCTTGATCTTGAAGTAGGTCTCGTCGGGAGCGAACGGAGCCGAATCGCACTCCTCTACGGTCATGCTGAGATCGACGATACGCATGGAAAAGGCTCCTTTCCGCAAGACAAACGGTTAGTGTCCTTATATCATTGCACGGCGGCGGAAAGTCAACGCGCCGGAATCGTGAGGGGCCGCCCCGGCCGGACGGTCTGTACCGCACATCACCCAGGAGGTAACGCCATGATCTATGAAGTGAGGTTCCAGACGGTGGATCCCGAGACTCGAAATGAATACGTGAATGCCTACAAGGAAGCCATTCAGTCCAGCAAGGAGGCCGGATGCCACGGCGGCCTCATCCTGTGCAGCGATGAGGACCCCGCTGCCGTCATGGTTCTGCTTAACTGGGAAACCCGCGAGCACCACGAACGCTGGCGCGGCACGCCGCCCCACGTGAAGTTCCGCCAGACCATCGACCCCTGGCAGACCAAACCCGGCATCGGCGACTACTACGTGGCGGAGACCATCTGACCGGTTGCTGGCCCGCCGTGGATTCCCGCTTTCCAGGCTGTGTCAAAACGCCATCCCAGCGAGGCACATGCCCCCGAAATCGTCATTCCCGCGAAAGCGGGAATCCAGGCGGGGTGGAGCGGGGAAACGCCGCTGTAGCACCCCTCCACCACCCCTGGATTCCCGCTTTCGCGGGAATGACGGAGGGGACGGGAATGACGGAGGGGACGGGAATGGCGGAGGGGGACGGGAATGGCGGATTGGCCTTTCTCACCTCGAAGTTGGCGTTTTGACACAGCCTGTTCCGCGGGAATGACGGATTTGGGGCCACACTGCTATTTTCGTACCCATGACGGATTCATTGCGTCGTTACCCGCTTGGGTACGCGCCACCGGAGTTGCCTGACCAACCGGAGGTTCACCATGGACGTCGATCCGATCCGCTACGAGATGTTTCTCCATCGCCTGTGGGCGGTGGGCGAGGAGGGGCGCTCCACCCTCCAGCGCGTCACCGCGTCGCCCATCGTGGCCCAGGGCGGCGAGGTCATGAGCTCGTTCTATGATGCCAAGGGCACTATGGTGCTGGCCTGTTCCGGCCACCTGCGGTTCGCGGCGGCCACCTCGGATGCCATCAAGCAGATGATCGAGTGGTTCGAGGCCTCCCCCGGCTTCCACGACGGCGACCAGCTCTTCTTCAACGATCCCTACGTGGCCGGGTCCCACACCTACGACATGATGGTGGTGAAGCCCATCTTTCTCGACGGGCGCCTCATCGCCTGGATCGCCACCAGCACCCACACCGCCGACACCGGCGGCGTGCTGCGGGGCGGGGCCCTGGAGATCTATCACGAGGGCATCCGGATCCTGGGGGTCAAGGTGGTGGAACGGGGCGAGTTCCGCGAGGACGTGTTCCGGACCCTCACCGAGCAGTGCCGGGACCCGCAGTACGTGGGGCTGGACATCAAGGCGATGATCGCCGGCAACAACGTGTGCGCCGCCCGCTACCTGAGCCTGGTGGACAAGTTCGGCCTGGACTTCATCGAGGCGGCGGGCCGGAAGACCCTGGCGGATGCGGAAGAGATGGCCCGCGCCAAGCTGCGGTCGCTGCCGGACGGCATCTGGCGCTCGCGCGTGTACTATTCCGCGCGCGAGGCCGACCAGTCCGATGCCGACATCATCGCCGTGGTCTGCGCCGTCACCAAGAAGGGCGACACCCTGGACATCGACCTCGACGGCACCAGCCCCCAGACCTCCGGGGACACCAACTCGACCCTGCCGAGCACGGTGGCGCACCTCAACATCGCGCTGACCAATCAGCTCTTCTGGGACATCCCCTGGAACGACGGCAAGCTGGCGCCCATCCGCATGACCGTGCCCGAGGGCTCGGTGCTGAACTGCACCTTCCCGGCGGCCTGCGGCCTGGCGCCCATGATCGGCGGGATGTTCGTGGCCGCGGTCAGCGAATGCCTGGCCAAGATGCTCTATACCGCCGGGCGAATGGAAGACGTCAACGCCGGTTGGGCCGGCGCCTGGTACTCCGGCGGCCCGGGCTTCATGTACGGCGGCCACAACCGGGAAGGCCTGGCCACGGCCCAGGGGCTCTACGACGTGCACGGCGGCGGCCTCGGCGCCAGGCCCGACCGTGACGGCGTGGATACCGGGGGCCACATGAACATTCCGTCGGGCGGCATCTCCGACGTCGAGCGTATCGAGATGCAGTACCCTTTCATCTATCTGTCCCGCAGGCACGTGAAGGACGGCGCCGGCTTCGGCAGGTATCGCGGCGGATATGGCAGCGAGCGCCTGCTGTTCGTCTACGGCTCCCAGGACCTGACGGCCAACTATCGCCCCTACGGCGCGGTGCCCAACGGGTTCGGCCTGTTCGGCGGCTATCCCGCGGGCTTCGGCGGCAACCGGGCGCTCTATCGCACCGAGGGCCTGTTGCAGCGCCTGCGCGAGGGCGCCTATCCCACGGGCGCCGACGAGTTGCGGGGCCTCGACTGGTGCCGGCTGGACCTGCCCGACGGCTTCCGACCGCGGGTGGCCATCCCCGAGCTGGCGTTCATCACGGACGTCACCCAGAGCGGCGGCGGGTTCGGCGACCCGCTGGAGCGAAGCCCCGCGCAGGTGGAACGTGACATCAGGGCGGGACGGACCAGTCCCGACGCAGCCGACCGGATCTACGGCGTCCGGCTCGACGGCGGCGGTGTGGACGAGGCCGCCACCGCGAAACGGCGGGAACAGCTTCAGGCCGAGCGCCTGGCCTGGGGGGCCAACTCGTCCGACGCCACGGGTAACGGTAGCGCCGGCGGCTTGGCCGACGCGGCCGGCTTCGAAGCAACTAACGCGGAGGTCGTGCTTCACTTCCACGAATACCTCCATCTCGTCAGGGTCGGCGGCAATCTGATCGTGCGGTGCCGCAAGTGCGCCCACGTGTTCTGCGGCGGCGGGGAGAACTACAAAAACGGCGCCATCGAGATCACCATGGACCTCGAAGAGCTGGCCGGCGAGCGCGTCCCCTCGGGCGAACCCTACCGCGGTGTGTTGCTGGGGTATGTCTGCCCGGGATGCGCCACGCTGCTGCAGGTCGACGTCTTCTGCCCCAGCAGAGACGACCAAAGACCGCTTTGGGACATTCAACTCGACTGCTCCGGACTGGACTAGCCGCGATATGAGGCCCTGATTTCGTCATTCCCGCGTCCCCTCCGTCATTTGTATGTTGAGAGTTCCTCTCAGATCGGCCAATTTGGGGGGGAGGCATGCGGGGCGAGTCGCTCGTCATAGGGTGAGCATTGCCTTGGGGCAGTACTGCACCGGGCGGGAGTAGGACACCCCGCATGCCAGTTGTCGCTCCGAACAGATACAGGGGGGTAAGCCCCGTATAAGCAAGTGTGGAGGACAGCGACATCGTAGCAGAACAGGAGGCGGGCATGAAAGTAGTAGCAGGGATTGATGTAGGCAAGCGGGAGTTGGTGGTCTCGGTGTCGGGCGGGGCGGTACGGCGCTTTGGGAACCAGGCCGGGGGCATCAGGGTTTTACGGAACTGGCTTCGGGCAGAGGGGGTGACGCAGGTGGTGTGTGAGGCGACGGGGGGGTACGAGGAGCAGGTAGTAGAGCGTTTGGGGGCGGGGGGGATGGCGGTGCATGTAGCGCATCCGCCGCGGGTGCGGAGTTTTGCGCAAGCCCTGGGACAAGGGGCGAAGACCGATCCGTTGGACGCGCAGGTGCTGGCGCTGTACGGCGGGGTGTTCGAGGTGGAGGGGCAGTCTGAGCAGGACAGCGCCAGTCGGGAGTTGCGGGGGGTGGTGGGTCGAAGGCAGCAGTTGGTGCAGCAGCGTGTGCAGGAACTCAATCGGCTGGAGAAGGGGCCTAAGGGAGTGAACAAGAAGTCCTGTGAGCGGCATGTGGCCTGGCTCGACAAGGAGATCGCGCGGCTGGACAAGGCCTTGCAGGCACTGGTGCGGCGTCACCCGAGGTTGAGCCAACGCGGGACCTTGTATCAGAGCGTGAGCGGCGTGGGAGAGCTGACCGCCGCGACCTTGCTGGCGTACTTGCCCGAACTGGGCCAAGGTTGCGGCAAGGGCTTGACCGCCTTGGCGGGCTTGGCGCCGTGGTCCCACGACAGCGGTCAGCGTCAGGGACACCGCGCCATCCGGGGAGGTCGTGGAACCGTCCGTCGGGCCTTGTACATGGCCGCGCTGTCAGCCATACGGTTCAACCAGGAACTGAAGGGCTTCTATCGTCGTTTGAGGCGCCGCGGTAAGCTCGGCAAGGTGGCCCTGGTGGCGGTCATGCGCAAGTTGTTGTTACTCCTCCATGCCATCGCACGCCGCGGTACCCCGTGGGTGCCTTCTCTTAACCCAGCACCCTCTTAGACCCTTGACTTCCAACACAGATACTCCCGCGAAAGCGGGAATCCAGGAGGGGTGGGGCGGGGAAACACCGCTGTAGCACCCCTCCACCGCCCCTGGATTCCCGCTTTCGCGGGAATGACGGAGGGGACGCGGGAATGACGGTTTGGGGGTGTCGCGTCTCGGTTCGGGGTGTTGGCGCCTATTTCGCCCCTAACAAGGAGTCTTGGCACGGCCTTTCGCGGGAATGACGGTTTGGGAGCTCGCTGCCATTGTCGGATGGCGACTCACACACTGGCGGGCTGTTTCATGGCAAGGACGGTCCGGGGCGCCGCGCGTTTTTCGTACCGATGACGATGCGGGGTGTGGTTGTCTCTTTGGACCGCGCCGCATGGCGGTCCGCCCCCCGGAAATTGCAAAGAACGGGGCTCCTGTGGTAACCCCGGCGGGTGTGCAAGGCACGCAGGCAAGGCAGATGTGTGAGATGTGAGGATAGCTTGAAGGTGCGCAACTCGGGTTTGGCGAGTTTACCAGGGAGGTGAACCATGAAGAGAAGAACGAATTTGAGAAAGTCTTTTGCGGTGGCCGGCGCCACCGCGGCCGCGATGCTTCTGTGCCTGCTGGTGGGTTCCAACGCCGGCGCCCAGAAGCTGCCGGCCAAGGTCACCTGGATCGTCCCCTTCGGACTGGGGGGCGGCACCGGCACGTCGGCCCTGGTGCTGGCGCCGAAGCTGCAGAAGAAGCTCGAAGGCCACGGCGTCAAGGAGGTTAAGGTGGTGAGCCTGCCGGGAGCCGGCGGCACCGTGGGAACGAAGAAGCTGTTCGACTCCCCGGCGGACGGCAGTGTCATCGGCAGCATGCTTCCCGCCGGCGGCCTGGCGCAATCCGCGGTACGGGAGGTGGGCTTCGACCTGTCCAAGTTCACCTACCTGGCGAAGATCACCACGGCGCCCCGTTTCCTGTTCGTGAAGGGAGACTCCCCGATCCGCACCCTTGACCAACTGATCGCGGAAGGAAAGAAGCGGCCCTTGAAGGTCTCCTCCGTGGGTCCGTCCTCGGCCGGCTCCTTCGTGCTCGCCAACATCATCGACAAGACCGGCATCCAGGTGAAGGACGTCACCGGGTACAAGAGCGGACGGACCCTGGTAGTGGCGGTGGCGCGCGGCGACGTGGACACCACCATCAAGACCACGGGCGGTGTGATCACCTTCATCAAGTCCGGAGAGGTCCGGGGCCTGGTCCAGCTTTCCTCGGAAAAGGACAAGGATCCGTTCTTCCCGGATGTGCCTTCGGCTGAGAGCCTGGGCCGTAAGGATCTCATGCCCGGCGGCATCCTGTACATCCTCGTGGCCGCGCCGCCCAAGGTGCCGCAGGCCATCGCGGACGTGCTGAGCAACGCCGTGCATGCGGTCATCATGGAATCCAAGGAGGAGCTCGAGGGCAAGGCCCAGGTCATCCATGCGCCGGGAACGGGGAAAGAGACCGCCATGCTCGTGAACAACCTGATCAAGGACTACGCGAACCTGATCGCCCTATACAAGAAACAGCACAAGAAGTAGGCAGCAGCAGCCTTCAGTCGAGTCGCCGGCACCCGGCCCGGATCATTCGTGGACTGGTCGTTTCGCGAGCGGTCCGGGGTCGGGCGCCGGCCGGGATTTACGCTCGGCCGCGCCTGGCGCCAGGCCTCGCCCGCCATCCTGACAACATGCAAATCCGGGCTCATGACCCGGAGTGCCTTGGAAGAGATGATCCGTGATTGAAGCCCTCGGTGTAGCTCTCGTCAATGTTTTCCGGTTTCCCAACATCCTCGTGGTGCTCTTTGGCACGACGGTGAGCATGCTATTCGGCGCGCTGCCCGGCCTGGGCGGCATCGTCATCCTGACCCTTTCGCTCCCTATCATCATGGCCCTGGAGCCGGAGCTCGCCATGATAGTCTTCGCCGCCTCCATCGGCGGCATCACCTTCGGCGGCTCCATCTCGGCCATCCTGCTTAACGTCCCCGGCACCGTGGCCAACATTGCCACCGTCTTTGACGGACACCCGCTGGCGCGACAGGGACGGGCGGGGTACGCCCTGGCCATCTCGGCGACCGCGTCGGCCCTGGGATCGGTCTTCGGGTACCTGATCTTCCTGATCCTGCTGCCGGTGGTGCGTTCCATCGTCTTTGCCTTCGGCCCTCCGGAGTTCTTTCTCATGGCCCTTCTGGGCATCAGCATGATCGCGTCGCTGACCCAGAGGGAGCAGATCAAGGGCCTCATCTCCGCCGGGCTCGGGTTCCTGGTGGCGTTCATCGGATACGCGCCCATCACCGGCGACCTGCGGTTCACCTTCGGCCTGCTCTATCTCTGGGACGGGGTCCACACCGGGGTCATCGCCATCGGCATCTTCGCTGTCTCCGAGATGTTCTCCCTGGCGGTCAAGGGAGACGACCTGGTGCAGCAGACCGACGTGGTGCGGCCTACTGCCAAGGACGTGCTCGAAGGCGTCCGGTTCGTGTTCGCCAACTTCTTCCTGCTGCTCCGGAGCGCGGCCATCGGTTGCGTGGTGGGGATCATCCCGGGCGTCGGCGCCAACGTAGCGGCCTTCCTGGCCTACGCGCAGGCCCAGGCCACCTCCCCGAACCGGGCCAACTTCGGCCGCGGCGCGCCCGAAGGCGTGCTCGCCCCGGAGGCTTCCAACGACGCCAAGGACGGCGGCGCCCTGCTGCCCACCGTGGCCTTCGGCATCCCCGGGAGCGCGCCGCATGCCATCCTGCTGGTAGGGCTGCTGCTGCTCGGGTTGAACCCCGGAAAAGAGCTTCTCACCACGCACCAAGCCACGGTCTTCACCCTGGTGCTGGCACTGATCGCCGCCAACGTCTGGACGTCCATCCTGGGACTGCTCTTCGCCAACCATCTCGTGAAGATCACGCGGATCCGTGTCTCCCTGATCGTCCCCATCGTTCTGGTCATCAGCTTCGTGGGCGCCTTTGTGCTCAGGAACAATTTTCTGGACCCGGTGGCGGTGCTGGTGTTCGGCTTCATCGGCTACGGGATGAAAAAGTACAATTACTCCTTCATCACCTTCATTCTCGCCTACGTGCTGGGAGAGATCGCCGAGGTCTCGCTGTTCCAGACGCTGCTGATATCGGACACGGGTTTCCTGATCTTCGTCACCCGCCCGGTCTCGCTGGTCCTGACCCTCCTCATCGCAATGGCCCTGGCCCTGCCCCTGCTCGCGCCACTCAAGCGGGCATGGCAGGGGCGTCAACCGCCGGACACGCCGTAGTGTTGCGTCTCACAAATAGGTTTACAAATCTGCTGGTCTTTTTCGCCGTCGGCTGCGTTGCTCTTCCTCGCGTGGTACCCGCCACACGGGCGGGTTTGAAACCCGCCCCTACAAGTCATCGCGCCTTGCCGACGACGAAAAATCCTGCGCATCTTTGTAAACCTATTTGTGAGACGTAACACTAGCGGCCTGCGGGCTCGGTCGAGAAGGAACGCGCCCCATGGCCTTCTACGCGGATCTGCACGTCCACTCTCGATTCTCCCGCGCCACCAGCCGGAACTGCGACCTAGAGCACTTGGCCATCTGGGCGCGCAAGAAGGGCATCGGCGTCGTCGGCACGGGCGACTTCACCCATCCGGCCTGGCGGGCCGAGTTGAAGGAGCAGCTCGTTCCCGCGGAACCCGGGCTCTTCCGTCTGCGCCCCGACCTCGAACGGACCGTGGAGGGGCAGCTTCCACCGGCCTGCGCCAGCGGCCTCAATCCGGTCCGGTTCATGCTGTCGGTGGAGATCTCGACCATCTACAAGAAGGGCGACAAGACCCGGAAGATCCATCACCTGGTCTACGCCCCGGACTTCGACTCCGCGGACCGGCTGGTTGCCAGCCTTACCAAGATCGGCAATCTGCACTCGGACGGGCGGCCGATCCTGGGACTGGACTCCCGGCATCTGCTGGAGATGACGCTGGAGTCGGGGCCCGGATCGTACCTGGTGCCGGCCCACGTCTGGACCCCGTGGTTCGCCGCGCTGGGCTCCAAGTCCGGCTTCGACGCCGTGGACGACTGCTATGGGGACCTGGCGCCGCATATCTTCGCGGTGGAGACGGGACTCTCATCGGACCCGCCGATGAACTGGCGGGTGTCGTCCCTGGACCGTTTCCGGCTGGTGTCCAACTCCGACGCCCACTCGCCGGAGAAGCTGGGCCGGGAGGTATGCGTCTTCGACACCGCGATGGATTATTTCGCCCTGCGCCGGGCACTGGAGACGGGCGAGGGTTACGGCGGGACCCTGGAGTTCTTTCCCGAAGAGGGCAAGTACCACCTGGACGGCCACCGCAACTGCAATGTCCGCCTGGAGCCGGACGAGACCCGCAAGCGCGACGGCCGCTGCCCGGCATGCGGCAAGCCCCTGACCGTGGGCGTCATGCACCGGGTCGAGGACCTGGCGGACCGGGCACCGGATGCCGATCGGCCGGACACCGCCGGCGACACCCGGGGGTTGATCCCGCTGCCAGAGATCCTGGGGGAGATCCACCGGGTGGGCCCCAAGAGCAAACGGGTGGCGCTGGACTACGAATGCCTGCTGGCGCGTCTCGGACCGGAGCTCCCGCTCCTCAACACCCTCCCGCTGGAGGACATCGGACCGGTGGCGCCTTCGCTGGTGGCCGAGGCGTTGGCGCGGCTGCGCAGGCGAGAGGTGTTTCGCGACGCCGGCTACGATGGCGTCTACGGCACCATTCGGCTGTTCCGGGACGCCGAGCTGGAACGGCGCGCCCGTGGGGCGTCACTCTTCGGGGAGGAGCCGGCGGCTCCGGCGCAAGGGGCCGCGGTTCCGGCAGCTCCCCGGCAAGAGCCGGCGGCGGCGTCCCCGGGAGCCACCCCCGGGCCCATGACCGGGCCATGGGACCAGGGGCCGCCGGACCAACTGTCTCTCCCGGTGCAACTGTCGCCCGGCAGCCGCGACTTCCTAGCCGGGCTGGACGCCGAACAACGCCAGGCCGCGGAGGTCGCCCACGGGCCCTTGCTCATCGTCGCCGGACCCGGCTCGGGAAAGACCCGGACCCTGACCCACCGCCTCGCCCACCTCATCACGAAACACGGTGTGTCACCGTCCGGCTGTCTGGCCGTGACCTTCACCCGCCGGGCGGCCGACGAAATGCGGAGCCGCCTGCGGGCGCTCTTGCCGGACGCATGGGCGCAGGTGCCGCTTCACACCTTTCACTCCCTGGGCCTCGCCATACTCCAGGAACACTGGAATGCCGCGGGGTTGCAGGGGGGCTTCCGGGTTGCCTCCGAAGCCGAGCGGCTTCAGTTGCTGCAGGACGCGCTGGGGATCTCCGGGCGGCAGGCCCGTAGCCGTCTGTCGGCCATCTCCCACGCAAGGCGGACGGGCACGCCGTCCGCGGACCAGAAGCTCACGCAGGCGGCGGAGACCTACCGGAGCGAGATGGAATCGCGCAACTGGTGCGACTTCGACGACCTGGTCATCCGCGCCGCGGACGCCCTGGAAGCCGACCCTGAAATCCGGGCGCAGGTACGGCAGCAGTACCCGTGGGTCTGCATCGACGAGTACCAGGACGTGGACGAGCAGCAAGTCCGGCTCATCCGACAGATCGTCCCGTCCGACGGCAACATTTGCGCCATCGGCGACCCCGATCAGGCCATCTACGGCTTCCGGGGCGCGGACCGGCGGTTCTTCTCCGAGTTCACCGAGCACTTCCCCGGCACCCGAATGGTGCGGCTCAGCCGCAACTACCGCTCCGACCGCAACATCGTCACCCTTTCATCACAGGTCATCGCCCCGGCAGCCTCGGCCGGTCCATCCGTCCCGGTGCTCGACGACGCCCCCAACCGCGTCACCCTCCACGAAGCCCCGAGCGAAAAAGCCGAGGCGGAGTTCGTCGTGCAATCGCTGGAGGAAATCCTTGGCGGCCACAGCTTTTTCTCCATCGACAGCGGCCGCTCGGCCGAAGCCCAGGGGCACGACTTCTCGTTCTCGGACTTCGCCGTGCTCTACCGCACCGAGGCCCAGGCACCCGCCCTCATCGAGGCCTTGGAGCGGTCCGGCATGCCCTTCCAGCAACGCTCTCACGACCCGCTGCTGGCCCATCCCGGGGTCGCGGCGCTCGTGGACACCCTTCACCGCTCGCCCGGCACGGGCACTGTGCGTCAACGCCTTGAAGCCGCCTGCAAGGACGATGAACCGTCCGGAGCGGACAAGCGCGAGGCCCGCGAGCTGCTGAAACCCCTGGCCGACACCTGTGGAGAGGACCTGGAACGCTTCCTGTCCGAGCTGGCCCTGGGTACCCAGGTGGACACCTGGGACCCCCGCGCCGACCGCATCTCGGTGCTGACGCTCCACGCCGCAAAGGGTCTCGAATTCCCCGTCGTCTTCATCGTCGGCTGCGAAGACGGCCTGCTCCCCCTGACCTGGGGCAAGCCCCGACCGGAGGACCTGGCCGAGGAGCGCCGCCTGTTCTATGTCGGCGTCACCCGCGCCATGACCAAGCTCTACCTCTGCCGCGCCCACAAACGGCGCTGGCGGGGCAAGGTCCGGGAGATGCCCCCTTCACCCTACCTCGCCGACATCGAACAACAGCTCCTCGAGCAAAGCCGCGCGCGTCCCGCCGGAGCGCGGACCCGGAAGCAGGACAACCAGTTGGATCTGTTCTCGTAACCAAGCCGCAGTCCCCGTAGGTCGGATTAGCGAAGCGTAATCCGACATCACCCCCCCGCCGTCGCGGTTGACACCTTGGACCAAAACGACCTGCCGAAAAGGAGACGGCTTGACTCCGCTCGAAGTTCAGTGAAAAATAATGATTGCAGCCGATACTACAAAGACAAGGAAACCGGCAACGTATCGCCGTCGGCAAGTACCGTAATGGACTGGAGCCCCGGACGCCAGGCTTACGTCCAACAACACCTAAGGAGACGCCATGCATGCACTGAGAATGGCACTGGTGGGTCTGATAGCCTTGTCGCTCGCCGCCTGCACCAGCGGAGCGGGTGACAAAGAAAACGCGGGAACGCTGCTCGGTGCCCTGGCCGGCGGACTTGCCGGCTCGCAAGTTGGCAAGGGCCGCGGAAAACTCGTAGCCACGGGCGTCGGAACATTCTTGGGCGCCATGCTCGGCAGCGAGATCGGCAGGTCGCTCGACCGCGCCGACCGATTGGCCATGCAGCGGACAACGCAGCAGACGCTGGAAAAGGCGCCGGTGGGGAAGACCTCAACCTGGAAGAACCCCGATTCGGGCAACCAGGGCTCGATCACCCCAAAGAAAACCTACAAACGCCCTGACGGGGCCTACTGCCGCGAGTTCACCCAGACCATCACCATCGGCGGCCGTACCGAAGAAGCCTACGGCACCGCCTGCCGTCAGCCCGACGGAACCTGGAAACTCGTCTCGACCTAGAAGCCCGCGCCGCAAGTGCGGCGTCGGAACCCACTCCCACCCCGCGAGGGCGGCCAGGCGGTCGCCCTCGCCACTGGTGATCTCCTGCCGTCGGCAGGGGATGTCTCATCGCGACTCGCGTTGGGCTCGCACATAACTTTCCAGTACACGGTTGATCCGCGTTTGGTACCCCCTGCCCCGCGCCCTGAAATAATCCAACACCGAGCGCTTCACGCGCATAGTGATCTGCTCCGTGGTATCGGGCTCGGCGAGCTCCGCATTCCGCCAAAACGTCTCGTCCAGTTCTGGAATATCACTGAAGTCGATGTCTCCTTCCCTCCTGGCCGCGATCTGTTTGGACGTGAGGGGCTTATCGTAGCGTTTCATGGTAAGCCTGCCTTTCCCTGCGGGACGCTGGACGGACCGAAATCAGCCGTGTGCCCGGAACGGTCTTTTCGCGATGTCCAAGTATTCTATAACGACAAGTCAATGACGGCAAAACACTGCCCCGGAATACAATTCGTCTACGGCACCGGATATTGCGTGTTCTGCCGAAATCGCCAACACTTACAGGGCACAGCATGGCTATCGGAGTCTAACCAAGGGACCCTGCGCACGAAACCGTGAGACCGTATGAGCACCAACGACTTGAACTGGATAGTCAACTACATCTGGGGCATCGCGGACGACATCCTGCGCGACCTCTACGTGCGCGGCAAGTACCGCGACGTGATCCTTCCGATGACCGTGCTGCGCCGGCTCGATGCGGTGCTGGAGGACAGCAAGCAGGCCGTCCTCGACACGAAGGCATCCCTCGACACCGCCGGTGTGATCGAACAGTACTCGACCTTGCAGCAGGCGGCGGGACAGGCCTTCTACAACACGTCGAAGTTCACCTTGCGCGACCTGAAAGCACGCGCCAATCGTCAGCAGCTCAGGGCTGACTTCGAGGCCTACCTCGACGGATTCTCGCCCAACGTCCAGGACATCCTCGACAACTTCGAGTTTCGCAACCAGATCCAACGGCTGTCCAGAGCCGACGCCCTCGGCACGCTGATCGAGAAGCTGACCTCCCCCGACGTCAACCTGAGCCCTGTTCCGGTGATGAACTCCGACGGCTCCGTCCGGCATCCCGGCCTCGACAACCACGGCATGGGCTCGATCTTCGAAGAGCTGATTCGACGCTTCAACGAGGAAAACAACGAGGAGGCCGGCGAACACTGGACCCCGCGGGATGCGGTGACCCTCATGGCCAAGCTTCTCTTCCTCCCCGTCGCCGACGAGATCAAGTCCGGCACCTACCTGCTCTACGACGGCGCCTGCGGTACCGGTGGCATGCTGACCGTGGCCGAGGAGACCCTGAAAAAACTCGCCGCCGAGAACGGCAAGGACGTCTCAACCCACCTCTACGGCCAGGAGATCAACGCCGAGACCTACGCCATCTGCAAGGCCGACCTGTTGCTCAAGGGCGAGGGCGACGCCGCCGACAACATCGTGGGCGGCCCGGAGCACTCCACCCTGGCCAACGACGCCTTCCCGTCCCGGGAGTTCGACTTCATGCTCTCCAACCCGCCCTACGGCAAGAGCTGGAAGACCGACCTGGAGCGCATGGGCGGCAAGAACGACATGCGCGACCCGCGTTTTGTTATCGAGCACGCAGGCAATCCCGAATATTCCCTGGTGACCCGCTCAAGCGACGGCCAGATGCTCTTCCTCGCCAGCAAGCTCTCCAAGATGAAGCAGCACACCCCGCTCGGCAGCCGCATCGCCGAGGTCCACAACGGCAGCTCCCTCTTCACCGGCGACGCCGGGCAGGGCGAGAGCAATATCCGCCGCTGGATCATCGAGAACGACTGGCTGGAGGCCCCTGCGCATTGAAGGTGTTGACCCCGACCGCGCCTACAAGGCTGTTGAGATCAAGAGGCTCAAGGAGAACGGCGAGCGTAGCGAGACTGCGTCGCCCATCATCAAGAAGACCCACAAGAGAGGCACCGAAGCCGATCCGCTACGCGGCTGGTTCGGGGCCACGATCGCCGGCAAGCCCGGTGTGGTGGAGTACGAGCCGGACACCGACCTGCGCGACACTGAGCAGATTCCGCTACGAGAGGAGGGCGGCATCGAAGCGTTCCTGCGACGCGAGGTCCTTCCCTACGCCGCCGACGCTTGGTATCAGCCCGACAGTGTCAAGATCGGATACGAGGTCAGCTTTACCCGCTGCTTCTACAAGCCGCAGCCAATGCGGACACTGGCGGAAATTCGGGCTGATATTCTCGCGCTCCGAAAAAAGACAGAAGGGCTACTAGGCGAAATCATCGGAACGGACGAAAGTGCGACGTGACCTTGAAATAATGATCGCGTCGGGAGGTGAACACCTGTGGCGTTAGAAGAGCAGATCGTTGCGTGGGGCAAGGAACGCCCGGCGTGGCAACGCGAGGTCATGCGCAGGACCGCTACTGGAGATGTCCTTTCCAACGAAGACTACGACCGGCTCGTCCACGACATTGTCGCTCCTGATCCCGGCGCGAAGGTCACCTTCGGTCTGGAGCACCTTCCGAAGGCCGCAGCCGAAGACCCACCGGTTCGGCTCATTTCCATTGCTAAGACCGAACATGTGAATGCTCTCGCCTCCGACCAGCCGCTCACCTTCGAACCCAATGGTCTAACCATCGTGTATGGCGACAACGCGAGCGGCAAGTCCGGCTACGCACGACTGCTGAAGCGGACCACGCGGGCACGACACCACGAAGAGGTTATTTCAGACGTCTTCCGAGACACGGCGATGGAGACGCCGACCGCGAGCCTTTGGGTTCGTATCGGTGACCAGGACGAGGCAATTACGTGGCCCGAGCCGACACGGCCTGAGCTGCAGCGTATGCGCTTCTATGACGGGGCATGCAGAGATGCCTACGTTGCCACCGAGTCGAACTTCCCCTATCGGCCCTCAGCACTCGTCGTCATGGACGGCCTCATCAGCGCCTGCGTCGCGGTGCGGAGCCGTATCGACACTAGGCTGCACGAGAACGCCCGTTCGGCAGTGCCCCTACCCGTCGTTGGCAACGAGGTGAAGATCACCAAACCCGGTAAGTTTCTAGAGCAACTCTCTGGTAGTACTCCGGTCAACGGCCTAGAGGAGCTGATCTCGCGATTCGATGGGTCGCCCGAAACTATGGACGAGCTCAATGCGGAAGAAGCTGGCCTGCGTAAGGCAGACACGAGCAAGGAGCAGCAGAGTCTCACGCGGCAGGCCGAGAAGCTGGATGCTCTGCGCAAGCACATCGAGAAGCTCCACGCGGTCCTCGGTGACGATGGTCTGGCAGCGCTCCAGCAGAGCCGTGACCAACTCCACACCCTCCAGGAAGCCGCAAACCTATTGGCACGATCCTTCGAGTCGGGGCCCCTGCCTGGCGTCGGCAGCTCTCCCTGGAAGGCACTGTAGGAGTCGGCGAGGCGCTTCTCGAAGGAACATGCCTATCCCGACCGGACGTTTCCGGTCGTGGAAGACGAAAGCCGATGCGTCTTGTGCCAGCAGACGCTCGACACAGACGGCGGCGATCGGCTTTCTGGATTCGAGACGTTCGTCAAGGACGACACCCAGACACGGCTTGATGAAGCTCGTCGAGTCCACGATGCGCAGGTTGAGAACCTCTCGAAGCTGGTTATTTCACCCGAGGCGGTGGCGAGCAACCAGCAGGATCTCGAACCGACCCACACAGACCTGATCACGGGCTTCCGCGCACTGCTCGACAGGTATGAGAAGGCCAGAGAGCAAACGCATAACGCCCTCTCGGGCACGGAACGGCTTGCATTACCCGGCATCGAATCCACCACCATTCTGGCCCAGCTTACTGAAGCGGAGAAAGGAGCGCGGGAACTTGCCGAAGGTCTTGGCGATCCGGAGGTTGTTCGACAACGACTCGCGACGGCTACGGCCAAGCGGCAAGAACTCGAGCTTCTGCACCAGATCAAGAGTTCCCGCGAGGCGATCATCAAGGAGATCGCGCGTTTGAAAGAGCGGGAAGCGCTTGAAGCGGCCAAGACCGCCGCCGCGACCGGACCGATCACGAAGAAGGTCCTGGAGCTCTCCGAGGAGAGCATCACCGATGTAGTCCGGGACACTTTCACCCGGGAAACAGAACGGCTACGGCTCGAACGCGTGACCATTGCCCGCACCCGCGCTGAAAAGGGGGCATTGCTCCATCAGCCCAAGCTGGTCGGCGCGCGTCAGGAGGTGAAACTGCCGCGGGTGTTCAGCGAAGGCGAGCGGACCGCACTCGGCCTCGCAGCATTCTTCACCGAAGCCCACCTCGACGGCTCGAAGTCGGCTCTCATCCTTGATGACCCTGTGACTTCCCTCGACCACATCCGTCGTGGTCTTGTGGCCGCACGCTTGGCGGCCCTCGCCGCAAATCGCCAAGTCATTATGTTCACACACGACGTGGCCTTCGTTGCGGACCTTAAGCGCGAGGCCAGCCGTGGAGGAGTTTCGGTTGCGGAGCGGTCGGTGACTCGAAGCTGGGCCGACGTACGAAAGCCTGGCGCGTGCAGCAACAACCATCCGTGGAAGGCCAAGGACGCGCCCGCGCGCATGGACGAGCTTCGAAGAGAACTGGCTCGAATCAAGAAGGAAGGCACTAGCTGGGATCAGAGAACGTACGAGGACGCCGTGGCCGTCTGGGCAGGGAACCTGTCGGAGACCTGGGAACGCATCTTCAGCCAGGAGATCGTCGGGCCGATTCTCGCCGAGGGTGGACTAGAGGTCCACCCGATGATGGTGAAGGTCTTGGCCCGTTTCTCCGACACCGACCACATCGAGTTCGAAGCCAGCTACAGCCGGGTCTCACAGTGGGCGAGGCGTCACGACAAGAGCACGCTCGTGAACTATGTCGCGCCGGACGTCGCCGATCTCGAGACGGAACTCGGGAACGTGGATACGTGGTTTAAGCGCGTGAAGAGATACAAGGCATGATCGCCAATCTCAAACCCTATCCCTCGATGAAGGATTCCGGTGTGCCGTGGCTGAGGGAGGTGCCGAAGCACTGGGGTGTACGGAAGCTACGCCATGTCCTGCGGCGCCACGCGGAGCGGAACCGGCCTGACCTTCCGCTTCTCTCGGTAGTACGCGAGAAGGGTGTAATCCTACGAGACACAACCAGTGCGGACGAGAACCATAACTACATCCCTGATGACCTGAGCAACTACAAGGTCGTGCGTGCCGGTCAGTTTGCCATGAACAAAATGAAAGCATGGCAAGGTTCGTACGGTGTGTCTTGCCACGATGGCATCGTCAGCCCTGCCTATTTTGTCTTCGAGGTGTCGGGGGTGGAGGCCGACTTCTTCCATATTGCCATTCGGTCTCAAGCGTACGTTCCAGCCTTCACGCGGGCATCCGACGGCGTGCGCATCGGTCAGTGGGACTTGGCAGAGGCGCCTATGCGTGACATCCAGTTCCTGGTGCCACTTCCGGTCGAACAAACCGCCATGGTGCGCTTCCTCAACCACGCCGACCAGCGCATCTCGCGCTACATTCGCGCCAAGCAGAAGCTGATCGCGTTGCTGGAGGAGCAGAAGCAGGCCATCATCCACCACGCCGTCACAGGCCAGATCGACGTCCGAACCGGCCAGCCCTACCCGGCCTACAAGGCCTCCGGCGTGGAGCGGCTGGGGGAGGTGCCGGAGCATTGGCAGATTAGGAAACTGGGACAGATCGCCAGAGTGTTCAACGGTGCAACGCCGAGCAGAGCGCAGCCAGCCTACTGGGAGAACGGCACCGTTCCTTGGCTGAACAGTAGTAAGGTCAACGAACAGGTCGTCGTTGAACCGTCTGAACTAGTAACTGAGCGAGCTGTTCGGGAGTGTTCGATCTCCCTCGCACCGAGCGGCGCCGTCGTTCTCGGCTTGGTGGGACAAGGTCGGACCCGGGGTATGTCGGCTTTACTGGGCATTGACACAACCATTAGTCAGAACCTCGCAGCCATCGTCCCCTCGACCGCCGTCGACGCGAATTTCCTTCATTGTCTACTAACAGCACTCTACCTAAATGTCCGAAACATAGGGCGGGGGGGGAATCAGGAGGCCCTAAACTGCGATCTCGTCTCACGTTTGCGTTTACCTATTCCACCGCTCATGGAACAAATTGGGATGCTCCGCCACGTTGATAGCACTCTGTCAAAATCGGCCGAAAGCATCAAAAAAGTCAATCGAGAAACCGACCTTGTTCGTGAATACCGTACCCGGCTCATCGTCGATGTCGTCACCGGCAAGCTCGACGTGCGCGAGGCGGCCGCCGCACTGCCTGAGGTCGATCTCCTCGCTGCCGAAGACGATCTGGACGATACTGGCGACCCCGACGGCGGGCCGAAGTTCGCCAACGGGGAACAGGTGGCGGAGCTTGGAGACTGACCATGCCGCCGCCCGCAGCGCCCAAGATCTACCACATTGTCCATCTGGACCGGTTGCCATCCATTATCACCGACGGCAGCCTCTGGTGCGATGCGGAAATTGCGCGTCGAACCGAGGCCAACGCCGACATCGGCACCCTGATTGGGATGAACAGTATCAAACAGCGGCGACTGACCGAGCTCACGCTCGACAGCCATCCGAGCCTCTACGTGGGTCAGTGCGTGCCCTTCTACTTCTGCCCGCGTTCGATCATGCTCTACGTGGTCCATTGCGCAAACCACCCCGAGCTTTCCTATCGTGGCGGACAAGGCCCGATCTTGCATCTCGAAGCCGATATGCAGCAAACTGTCGACTGGGCTGACCGTAGTCAGCGCCGGTGGGCCTTCACGCTGTCGAACGCCGGAGCATATTACCTCGAGGATCGAGCGGACTTGACGCTACTGGACGAACTCGACTGGGCAGCCATCGAGGCCTGAGATTGGCGAGACTGCAAAGAGGGCAAACAGGCGGAATTTCTCGTGGAGCAGTCGTTTCCGTGGGAGCTTGTCAGCCGTGTCGGGGTCAGCTCGCGACAGATCTATGGGCAAGTCAGGGCGGCGCTGGAGGAGGCGCACCACCAACCGCATCTCGCAATTAGGCCGGAGTGGTATTACTGACAGGCGGGAGGCAGAGATGGTCGAATTCAAGACGGGCAACATACTTGCCGAAGATACCGACGCCTTGGTGAATACGGTGAACTGCGTTGGTGTGATGGGACGCGGAATTGCGCTCCAGTTCAAGAATGCCTTTCCCGAGAACTTCAAGGCTTACTCTGAGGCCTGTAAGCATCAGGAAGTACAGCCGGGGAGCATGTTCGTGTTCGACACGGGCCAACTGACCAACCCGCGGTACATCATCAACTTCCCGACCAAGCGCCACTGGCACGGCAAGAGCCGGATGGAGGACATCGACGCCGGGTTGAAGGCGCTACGGGATGTGGTCAGCGAGAAGAGTATCCGCTCCATCGCCATTCCTCCCCTCGGCAGCGGACTCGGCGGCCTGAACTGGAGCGAGGTGCGGCCGCGGATCGAAGAGGCGCTGCGAGGCTTCAACGATCTGCGTATCGTGATCTTTGAGCCGAACGGCGCGCCGGAGACCACTCAGATGGCCAAACGGAAATCGGCGCCGAACATGACGGCCGGCCGCGCGGCGCTTGTGGGCTTGATGGACCGCTATCTGAGCGGCCTTCTTGACCCGTTCGTGACGCTGCTGGAAGTGCATAAGCTCATGTACTTTCTCAAGGTCGGCGGTGAACCCGCCATGGAGCGGCTCCGAGTGGTAAAGGGGCTCTATGGTCCTTACGCGGAGAACCTGACCCACGTACTCCGTGAGATCGAGGGTTACTTCATATCGGGCTATCGTGACCGGGGCGATGCGCCGAACAAGCAGCTTGAACTGGTGCCGGGCGCGGTGTCTGACGCCAACGCATTCCTGGAGAAGCATCCCGACACACGCGCCCGGTTCGACCGGGTGGCTAGGCTCGTTGCAGGGTTCGAGTCGTCTTTCGGCCTGGAGCTTCTGTCAACAGTGCACTGGGTGATCACGCGTGAATCCCCTGAAAACCTCAACGACGTGATATCGCGCGTCTATGGCTGGAATGATCGCAAGAAGCGATTCTCAGCCCGCCAGATCGAGTTGGCCGCTGATGTCCTGGCTAAGAAGGGCTGGATCGAACCGGGCGCATTGCACGCTGGCCCATGACCACAGACACCTCCGAACGCGGCCTGGAGCGCCTTATCTGCTCGGCGCTTACGGGCCATCCGTGCAATCCTTCGGTAGCCGGCACGGTGGCCGAACCGCCTGCCGCGTACGGCGGCGTGGGCTGGAGCTGCGGTGACCCCCGCGACTACGACCGCGAGCACTGCGTTGATCTGGTTCAGCTCTCGACCTTCCTGCGCGCGACCCAAGCCGAAGCGGCGGAGTCGCTCGGCCTGTCCGAGGACGGTCCGGCGCGGCGCAAGTTCCTGGCGCGGTTACAGGGAGAGATCAGCAAGCGCGGCACCATCGACGTTCTGCGGCATGGCATCAAGCATGGGGCGCACGAGCTTGATCTGTTCTACGGTACGCCCTCGGCGGGGAACGAGAGGGCGGAGGAGCGCTTCGCGCAGAACCGCTTCACGGTCACTCGGCAGCTTCGCTACAGCCGCGACGAGACCCAGCGAGCGCTGGACATCGGGCTCTTCCTCAACGGCCTGCCGGTCTTCACCTTTGAGCTCAAGAACAGCCTGACCAAGCAGACGGTGAGCGATGCGGTCTGGCAGTACAAGAAGGACCGCAACCCCCGAGAGAAGCTGTTCGAGTTCGGCCGTTGCGTGGCACACTTCGCGGTGGACGAGAGCGAGGTGTGCTTCTGCACCCACCTCCAGGGGAAGGCCTCGTGGTTCCTGCCCTTCAATCGCGGCTGGAACGAAGGCGCGGGCAACCCGCCCAACGCGAGCGGGATCAAGACGAACTACTTGTGGCGGGAAGTGCTGACCCGTGGAAGCCTCACCGACATCCTGGAGAACTACGCCCAGGTGGTGGACTCCAGGGCCGAGAAGACGGGCAGGAAGAAAAGAACCCAGATCTGGCCCCGCCACCACCAACTCGACGTGGTGCGCCGGCTCCTGGCCGACGCCACGGCCCACGGCGCGGGCAGGCGCTACCTGATCCAGCACTCGGCTGGCAGCGGCAAGAGCAATTCCATCGCGTGGCTGGCCCATCAACTGATCGGTTTGGCGAAGGATGACGCGCCCGTGTTCGACTCCATCATCGTGGTCACGGACCGGCGCATCCTCGACAAGCAGATCCGCGACACCATCAAGCAGTATGCCCAGGTCGGGGCGACCGTCGGTCACGCGGAGCGCTCCGGTGATCTGCGCCGATTCATCGAGACCGGCAAGAAGATCATCATCTCCACGGTGCAGAAGTTCCCCTTCATCCTGGACGAGATCGGCAACGAGCAACGGGGGCGGCGCTTCGCCATCATCATCGACGAGGCGCACTCGAGCCAAGGAGGCCGCACGAGCGCAGCCATGGGGCAGGCGCTCTCCGAGGCTGGCCAAGGGAGCGAGGAGGAAACATACGAGGACCAGATCAACCGCCTGATGGAATCGCGCAAGCTGCTCCACAACGCCAGCTACTTCGCGTTCACCGCCACCCCCAAGAACAAGACGCTGGAGATCTTCGGCGAGCCGGAACCCCGGGCCGACGGCACGGTCAAGCACCACGCTTTCGATAGCTACACCATGAAGCAGGCGATCCAGGAAGGCTTCATCCTGGATGTGCTGGAGCACTACACGCCGGTGACAAGCTACTACAAGCTCGCCAAGACGGTGCCGGACGACCCGGAGTTCGACACCCGGAGAGCCCAGAAGAAGCTGCGGCGCTACGTGGAGGGCCACGACCACGCCATCCACCTCAAGGCCGAGATCATGGTGGATCACTTCCACGAGCAGGTGCTGGCCCAGAACAAGGTCGGCGGCGAAGCCCGGGCGATGGTGGTGACCAACGGCATCGAGCGCGCCATCCAGTACTTTCACGCCATCCGCGACTACCTGAAGGAGCGCAAAAGCCGTTACCAGGCCATCGTTGCCTTTTCCGGCGAGCCCGAGTTCGGCGGGGCGAAGGTCAGCGAGGCTTCGCTGAACGGATTCCCGTCAGGCAGGATCGCCGACAAGATCCAGGAGGATCCCTACCGCTTCCTGATCTGCGCGGACAAATTCCAGACCGGGTACGACGAACCGCTGCTGCACACGATGTACGTGGACAAGACGCTCTCGGGTATCAAGGCGGTACAGACCCTGTCGCGCCTCAACCGCGCCCATCCCAGGAAGCACGACGTCTTCGTGCTGGATTTTCTGAACGACTCCGACACCATCCGCGAGGCCTTCGCCGACTTCTATCGCGCGACGATTCTGGCCGACGTGACCGACCCCAACAAGCTGCACGACCTGCAAGCGGCCCTGGATGGCGCCCAGGTCTATTCCGTGGAGCAGGTTGACGAGTTCGTGGAGCGCTACCTGGACGGGGCCGACCGCGACCAGCTCGATCCCATCCTCGATGCCTGCGTGGCCGTCTATCTGAAGGACCTGGACGAAGACGGGCAGGTGGCGTTCAAGGGCAACGCCAAGGGCTTCGTGCGGACCTACGGCTTCCTGTCATCGGTTCTCCCCTACACCAACCCCGCATGGGAGAAGCGCTCGATCTTCCTCAATTTCCTGGTCTCGAAGCTGCCGCCGCCTCGGGACGAGGATCTGTCCAAGGGCATCCTCGATGCCATCGACATGGACAGCTACCGGGTCGAGAAGCAGGCGATGCAGAAGATCATCCTGCCCGACGAGGACGCCGAGGTCGACCCTGTACCCACCGCCGGCGGCGGACACCGCCCGGAGCCCGAGCTGGACCGGCTGTCCAGCATCATCAGGGTCTTCAACGAACACTTCGGCGACATTCCCTGGGAAGACGCCGACCGCGTGCGGGAACTCATCACCGAGACCATCCCCTCCCGCGTGGCCGAGGACACGGCCTTCAAGAACGCCCGACAGAACTCGGACAAGGAGAACGCCCGTATCGAGCACGACAAGGCGCTGCTGCGGGTCATGACCTCCCTGATGAAGGACGATACCCAACTCTTCAAGCAGTTCATGGACAACGAGAGCTTCAAGCGCTGGATGAGCGAAACGTCGTTCGGGCTCGCTTACGGGCAGCCGAGGCCGTCGTAAGCGCTTATGCAAGGGGGCCCACGATCAGGCCGGGCGTCACGTCCGCGCGCGTCCTCTGATACGTGCATGTAGACGATTCCGCAATTGCGAGTAGCGTTGCGTATGCTCGTTTGCGAGGTCTCGAAAAACGAACTACCAAGGCCTCGCGGCTAGTGTCCTGTCAGACAAATACGTATGCTAAGATGTACAAGACTTCTTGCTGTCGGCAAGGCGCGACGACTTGTAGGGGTGGTCAAACCCGCCCGTGTGGCCATGTACCACGGGCGGAGGAGGCACCCAGTTGACGGCAAGAAGGACCGGCAGATTCGTAAACGTATTTCGATGTCAGGACACCAGGATTCTAGGATTCGTCAAGTCTGGCAGACTGTCGTCCGCAGAATCGGCCCGACTGTGGGGAGCCCTGGATACGCCGCCGGAGGGCGTTAACGGGCCGTAGACGTCAACGTTCCCATCAGGCGGGCTAACCCATACCTCGCAGAACAGCGGCTGGCCCGTCTTCCACGTCAGGACGAGAATCCGACAAGAGGCTATGAGCCCTCCATGAGCGCGATCCTCCCCATCAACCTTGACAATCTTCTTAACTGCCGGGGCGTTGAGTCGGAACGGGTGGAGTTCAAGGGGTCATGGGATGACCACACGACAGGCCCCCAGGTACTCCGGACAATCTGCGCTTTCGCGAACGACTTTCACAATCTGAACGGCGGCTATATCGTCATTGGCGTCGAGAAGCGGGAGGGGCCGGCCGTACCCCCAGCAGGCCTGTCCGATACGGAGGTCGAGACAGCACAGAAGTGGATCCGCGGCAACTGCAATCGGCTTGATCCCCCCTATCCCCCCATATTATCGCCTGAGACGGTTGGCGATCGGCGCATCCTCGTGATCTGGGCGCCTGCAAGCGATATGAGACCTCATCGCGCACCCTCCCCGGACAGCCGATCAAGCCGGTATTGGGTTCGTATCGGCTCCGAGACCGTCGACGCTGAGCAACGCGGAGACCTGCTTCGGGGACTCATGCAGCAGACGGCTCGCGTGCCCTGGGATGACCGCCAAGCCCTTGATGCCCAAGTTGAGGATCTGCGCGAGGCCAAGGTTCGCGAGTTCCTGCGCGATGTACGGAGTGGCCTACTCGACGACGCGAACGAGAGGGATATCTATCGACGCATGCGCATCACGAGGAAGATCAACGATCACGAAGTACCCCGGAACGTAGGTCTTCTTTTTTTCTCAAGAGATCCCGAGCAATGGTTTCCGGGAGCCAGAATCGAAGTCGTGCAGTTCACGGCGGACCGGGCCGGGGACGTGCAGGAGGAACGCGTCTTCGGCGGCGCCCTGGTAGACCAGCTTCGGGACTGTCTGGGTTACCTTGAAAATCTCTCGACGTCCCATTTGCAAAAGCAGCGTGATCGAAGCCAAGTCCGCGGCTGGGTCAGCTATCCGCTGCCGGCTCTTCGCGAGACCCTCGTCAACGCAGTGTATCACCGCGGCTATAGCGCCGATCAGCCCGAGCCCACCAAAGTCTATCTCTATCCGAGTCGAGTCGAAGTCATCAGCTATCCTGGGCCCGTTCCGGGAATTGAAAGCCGGCACCTGCTCCCGGACGCAGAAGTTCGAGCCGCGCCTGCGCGCAATCGCCGTATCGGCGAGTTGCTGAAAGAATTAGGGCTGGCAGAGGGACGACTCTCCGGCCTGCCGAAAGTGTTTCAGTCGATGAGAGCCAATGGATCACCAGTGCCACGGTTCGAATTCGACGAACAGCGTACGTACTTTCAGGCCACGTTACCTGCCCACGCGGAATATGAAGCGCTGTCGGCATTGCGGGACGCAGCTCACTTGCGGGCACTGGGAGAGCACGGGGACTCTCTTCGCCGGATCGAGTCTGCTTGGACCTCGAACCAAGCTTCGGCGGCCTTGGCATCGGAACTAATCCGCCTGTACGCGGAAAGCGGCGAGATCGGTCGGGCTGAAGAAGTCATGAAGGCATTCGTGGCGCAAGCCCCGGAAAACGCGATCTCCCACGTCAGCAATGTGTTGATCGACGCGCTTCTGGAGGTCGGCGAAGACACGAAAGCGTTGCGGCTGCTCCGACAAGACCGCCAATCGCTTTTCGGTCAGGACGCTATCGATGCTGCCATCCTGGCTCGGCGAACAAGGGATTCGGGCCTCGCACACCGGTACTTCGAGCGCGCTGGAGAGGCAGTGTACGCCGACCCTCGTGCGCTACTCGAGTTCGCGCAAACCAAACTCGAACTGGCCGCTACAGCTTACCGAAAGCGGCAGCGTGAACCCAACCGCCGGTTTCTTATGGAGGGGAAGGCCCTGCTCGAACGGGTCATCCAGCTTGATGCTTCGCCGACACGCCATGCATGGGCGTGGCGGGAACTGGCGCGCACGTTGAACTGGTTGCGTGCGCCGGTTCGGGAAGTTGAAGGAGCCTATCGCAAGGCCATCGATCTATTGCCGGACGAGCCAAAGTTCGTTCGAGAGCTGGAGAGAATGCGAGCGGCTTGGCGGTGACTTCATGGGACTGTTCCGCAGGGTGCTCACAGCCCCACCACCTTCCACACCACCCCCTCGTGCAGCGGGGCGCCCATGACGATGATGAAGACGACGTAGACGAACGTCCAGGTGACGGCGGTGATGGAGAGGGTCATGCGCCAGCTTTCGGAGGAGCGGAGGCGCATGAACGAGATGAGGAACAGGGGGATGGCCACCAGGTAGCCCAGGAAGTAGATGAGGGCCATGAGCAGCAGCAGCCAGGCGGCGAAGTTGAGCTCGCGGCGGTAGATGCTGCTGGAGGGGCGGCTTTCCTCGGAAGGTTCGGCGGCGCGGCCGGTCTCGATGCCGAAGAGGTCATACTCCTGGAAGAGGCTGAGGCGTCGGGCCACAGCGGGGATCATGTCGATCAATAGCTGGAGCAAGGTGAGCAACAGCGTGGGCACGGCGATGATAATTGGCACCAGACGGGCCCTGGGCCGGTAGTCCAGGGAGAGGACCAGAAAGGCCAGAACGAGAACGAACACGCCCAGGGTAAAAAGGGTCCGGTCAGTCAGCTTCACGGGTGCACCTCACAACGCACAGTCGGTCGTTTCCGTCCCCTTCAGGCGTCTTTCTGTTCCAGCCGCAACGAGAGCCCGCCGCGCTGGATATGGATCTGCCGCAGCTCGCGAACCCCCGCAAGCTGCTTCATCAGGACGGAGACCGGACGGCCGGCATCGAGATATTCCTTCGGCGCGCCGGCGGCCAGCATTTCCTTGACCGAATCGGGGCCGGTGATAACCCGGAGCACCAACTCCTCGTCCGAGACTCCCGGGCCGCCGAACTTCTCCCGCACCTCGTCCAGAGAGGGCTCGGGCCGCGTCCAGCCTTCCCATTCCCGGGCTCGCGGCCGGCTGAGGATCTTGTCCTTGACGTTCTCGTCCATTAGCCGTGCGCCCTCCTCCCCCCAATAACCCAGTGCGTACTGAATGCTCTGGTCGGTGACCTCCTTGTAACGCTCCCCCGCCATGACGTTGACGGCCGCCTGGGTACCCACGAACTGGGCCAGCGGCGTCACCATGATGGGATAGCCGTACTCCTCCCGCACGCGCCCGGCCTCCTCCAGGGTCTGGTCGATCCGGTCGCCCATGCCTACGGCCTTGAGCTGATAATGCAGGTTGGAGATCATGCCGCCGGGCACCTGGTGCAGGTACTGGGCGTGGTCGTACTCCCGCGGCGAGCCCACGGGGAAATTCTCTTGCCGGGCCACTCGGGTGAAGTGCTCCTCCACGGGCTTGACCGCCTCCAGGTCCACCCGTGGCGTCAACCCCATGGCCTGGGCGTTGGCCGCGACGTTGTAGATGGAAGGCTGGGCCGAGCCGTTGGCCAAGGGCGGTATGGACGTGTGGAGCGTCTTGATCCCCAGCTTGAGGGCCTCCACGTAGTTCAGCGGCGCCAGGCCGTTGTTGCAGTGGGCGTGGAACTCCAGCGGGATGTCGCCGACGTTGGCCATCACCAACTGGAGCATCTCCCGGGTGCGGTCCGGCGTCAGCAGCCCGCCGACGTCCTTGAAGCAGATCCGGTAGGGCCGCAGCGCCGCCAGCTCGCGGACCTTCCGCTCGTAGTACTCGTTGGTGTGCTTGGGGGAAACCGAGTAGATGACGTTGGCCACGACGTCCATGCCCATCTTCCCCAGGGTTTCGATCTCCCTCGCGAGCACGCCGTAGTCGTTCCAGGGGTTGGACGAGCGCGTGAGGGTGATGCCGTGGGCGATGACGCGCTCCAGCACGAGGTGGATCACGCAGGAGGGAATGGGCTCGAACCCGGAACCGAGGCCGCCGTGGTAGCGCAGCCGGGTCCTGGAAAACTCCTTGACCCCCAGGCGCACCCAGTCCCAGGGATTCTCCTTGAGCTCGCGCACCTGCTTGATGATGCTGGCGAAGCCGAAGAACTCCATGGACTCGAAGCCGCAACGGTCCATCTGCCGGGCGGCGCCGAGCATGTGGCCGATACGCATGCCCAGCGCCCACAGGCTCAAATGCCCGTCCCTGAGGGTGGTGTCGATAAATCGTATGTCGCTCATGTCCGTCCGTTCGTCAGGGTCCTGTGCCACAAACGTATTGGTGACACGGGACACAGGGTCAGGCGCGCAAGAGGCGCAGCCACGACGCCAGGGAATCGACGCTCTCCAGGGACCACAACGCGTCCAGGAACTTCCGTAGGCTCCTCCCTTTCCCGACCCGCGCGTACTCGGCGCATTCCTGAAACTTCTGCTCCAGCGCCAACCGGTCCGGGCCCTTGGCCCGCCCGCTCGACGCGGCTTCATAGTACCGAAGGCCGTCCGTTAAAACCAGTTCCACCTTGGCCGGGGCGCCCTGGCCGCCGAGAGGGTTCAACTCGGGGTCCCGGACCAGTTCCACCCGAGGCATCAGCGCCCGAATCCTGGGATCCCGCACCCGGGCGTCGGTGTAGTGTTCCAGCGAGACCCGGCGGTCGAGCAGCGCCGCCGCGGCCGTATAGGGCAGGCTGAACTTGCCCTCAAGGCCGCGCTCGGGGCGATCATAGACCAGCGGCCGTGCGGAGTCGGGATGCAGGTGGACACGCAGATGATCGACGGCGCCGGGGTTCACCAGGTGGCGCTCGAGCAGCGCCAGCAGCGCATCGAGCACTGGATGCATGACGACGGCGCAGGGATAGCGCTTGACGGCGATGCCCGGCTTGCTCAGGAAATACGGGCTGCCGAAACGCAGCGATTCGCGGTCGTAACGGTTGTCGCAGGCGGCGCTGAAGAACCCCATGGGATCCTCGAAGACGCCGGCGGACGCGGTGAACCCCTTCGCCGCCAGGGTGGCGGCCACCACGCCGTTCTCCGCGGCCCGGCCGGCGTTCAGCGCCTTGGCCATGGTGCCCCGGTTGGCGCGCAACCCGGAGCTCAACCCGCCGGCAATGCCAAGCGCCCAGCCTGTGTGCTCGCGGTCGAGCCGGAGGAGGTAGCTGCACGCCGCCGCGGCGCCGAACACGCCCAGGGTGCCGGTGGGGTGGAAGCCATCCATGTAGTGATTCGGCTCGACGGCATCGCCCAACCGGCAGGCCACCTCCACCCCGACGACATAGGCGGCCAGCAGCTCCGGCCCGCTTGCGCGGATCTTCTCCGCCAGCGCCAAGGCCGCGGCCAGAACCGGTGTCGTCGGATGGGTCTGCTGGCCGAAGGGCCGGCCCGGCGCCGTCGTGAGCTGGGCGTCATCATAGTCCAGCACGTGTCCCTGGACTCCGTTGGCCAAGGCCGCCATCTGGCACGGGACCTTGAGCGCTGTCCCGACAATGCGGGATTCACTCCGGCCGCCCAGGGTGGCCACATGCGCGCGGATCCTGCGGCTCGCCTCCTCCGGGACTCCACCCAGCATGGTGGCGAACCCGTCCAGCAGATGCTCCTTGGCGGTCTCCCTGACGCGACGGGGCACACCCCTGGCCCGCACCCGCTGGAGGAACCTGCCGATGAGGTTCGACAGGGGCTCGGCGGGGGCAGTCTCGTTGCTGCGTTCTCTTACCACGGCTCGTTGCGATTCAGGGTTGCTCTTGCGCACTTGTCAGGCAAGTCAGTGAAACACTTGACAAGTTGTGTTGCAATTCACTGTAATACCGGCTTCGAGTGCCGCAAGGGCGATGCCTTCAATGTCGAGATCGTCGACTATCACAAAGGATGATGTGATGCTCCCTGTTGTCCATCCCGGCAGACTGCTGAAACGTGAGCTTGACGCCCGCGGCCTGAGCGCTAACCGCTTGGCCTTGGCCCTCGGAGTGCCCTCCGGCCGTATAACGGACATCTTGAACGGCCGGAGGTCCATTACCGCCGAAACCGCGGTGCGGCTAGGCCACTATTTCGGCAATCGCCCCGGTTTCTGGCTGGCACTCCAGAGCCAGTACGACATTGCACTTGTCGAACGGGACCGCGGCGCCGAAATAGCCAGCCAAGTGCGGCCGGCGGGCGCGTGACCTTGCCCTCGGTCCGGATGCCAGGGCTAATCAAAAGTCGTTTTTAGAGAGGCATTAAGGGCGGGGAGGCTGATTGGGGACTGGCCAAGCAAAAGTCGCCGTGGTATAGAGGGGGGGATGGGGAGGCGAGAGAGCAAGGGTGAGGGGGTAAGGCTGGGTGAGGTGAGGGTTCGTCCGGTGCGGGACGCGGAGGAACGGCGGCGCTGGGATGAGTTGGTGGCGCGTGATCATTATCTGCCGTTCAAGGGGCTGTTCGGCAAGGGGTTGCGACATGTGGCGGAGCAGGGAGAGGATTGGCTTGCGCTGGTGGGGTGGCAGGCGGGAGCGTTCAAGATAGGGGTTCGGGACAAGTGGATCGGGTGGACGGCAGAGCAACAGTTTCAGCGTCTGCATCTGATAGCGAACAACGCACGATTCACGGTGCTGGAGGGCGGGCGGGTAGCGAATCTGGCATCGCGGGTTCTGGGGCTGAGCCTGCGCCGGGTGGCGGGCGACATGCAGGCGCTGCATGGCTATCGGGTGCTTTTGGCGGAGACAATGGTGGACCCGTCGCGCTTTGCGGGGACCTGCTACCGCGCCAGCAACTGGCAGTCTTTGGGGTTGACGCGGGGGTTTTCGCGCGCGCCCGGCGGCTCGGCGCGCTGGCGGCGGCACGGTCAACCGAAGGAGGTGTTGGTGTTTCCCCTTGCCAAGCATGCGCGTGAGGCGCTGTGTGCCGACGAGACGCCGGAGGAGGGGCAGGTGGGGGAGAAAGCCGAACCGATGGCGGCGGCGGAGTTGCACAGTCTGTACCGGTTCCTCGACGACATGCCCGACTTTCGCAAACCCCGCGGCGTGCGTTACGGGCTCGCCTGTTACCTCGCGATCATGATCGCCGCCCGTCTTGCGGGTTATCGCGGCATCACCGCTTTCGGCCAGTTCGCCAAACAACTCGACCCGGAGCAACTCAAGGCGGTGGGAGCGTTTTGGAGTCCGACCTGCCAGCGCTACACGGCGCCTGCGGCCTCCACCTTCCACTATATTCTCTCCTCTGTGCCGGGCGACACCCTGGAGCGGGCGCTCCGTGACTGGAGCCGCCAGCACAGCGACCCGGCACGGCCGGTGGCGATGGACGGCAAGGACATCCGCGGCGCCTCGAAGCAACTCAACGATGAACGCCGGATCATGGTGGCTGCGGTGGAGCACGGCAGCGGCCTGGTGCTGGGCCAGACCCAGGTGGCTGACAAGAGCAACGAGATCCCGGCCGTGCGCCAACTCTCGCGCAGCTTGGCGCTGAGCGGGCGCCTCATCACCCTCGATGCGATGCATGTGCAGCAGGAGACGGCACGCTGCCTGCTCGACGACTGCGGCGCCGATTATCTGGTCACCGCGGTGAAGCAGAACCAGCCAAGCCTGCTCGAAGACCTCAAGGTGATGGACTGGCGAGAAGCACGCGGCTACGAGACGCCTTGGGAGAAGGCCCATGGGCGCATCGAACAGCGCCGCTGCGCCGTGATCGATGTCACCGACCCCCTATGGGACGGCACCTGCATGCTCTACGGACGCAGGCAGGCGCTACGCATCGAGCGCCAGCGCCACGTCCTCAAGTCGGGCAAGACCAGCGCCGAAACCGTCTATTGCCTCACCTCCCTCGGCCCTGAGAAGGCCGGCCCCAAGGAACTGCTCGCCCTCGTCCGGGACCACTGGCAGGTTGAGAATCGGCTGCATTACGTGCGCGACGTGACCTATGACGAAGACCGCTGCCGTGCCCGGGTCGGCAACCTGCCGCGTAACCTCGCCGCCCTCACCAACGCCGCCATCTCCATCGTGCGCTGCGGCCACACCTTCGACTACATGCCCAACGCCAATCGCTACTTTGCGGCACGGACGCAGCACGCTCTTGACACGATCCTGAACCCGCACCTGCGTTGATCACCCCACCGCGCCCCCCTTCCCCGTCCGCGCCACCCTGCCTCTGCCCACGCACACCGCCACTCCGCTCTATACCAAATCCTCACGCCCCCAAACCCCTTCCAGGCCGCCTCGGCATCGTCGCCCCCTCGAACCGCAGACCAACCACCCGCCCCAATCATCCCCGAAGAGACCCGAGTACTTACTTTTGAATATGCCTGGTCCGGATGCCTCTCTTGTCGCACGGTTCGATCCGATCTGATAGTATGGCGCCCTCGTTGCGACGCGCCAACCAATCCGGCGTACCGCAGGAAAGGAGATGCCGATGGCCGATCGAGTGACCCTGGAAGTCTTCTCCGACTTCGTGTGACCGTGGTGCTATCTCAGTACCGGGCGTATTGAGAAACTGCGGCAAAACTTTGATCTCAATGTGGTGTTCACCCAATTCCCGTTGCATCCCGAGACCCCGCCCGAGGGCAAGCCGCGGAACATGAACGGCCCGAGCCGGGTCGACGCCGTGCTGGCCCAGGAGGGCCTGCCGTTCACCGAGCGCAAGTTCAGCTACAACAGCCGGTTGTCCCAGGAGCTAGCGAAATGGGCGGAGCGCGAGGGCGGGGGCGACGCTTTCAACGACGCGGTGTACCGCGCGTATTTCGTCGAGGCGGCGAATATCGGGGAACCGGAAGTCCTGCTCCAACTGGTGGAAGAAGCGGGGTTGCCGGTAGAGGAGGCGCGCCGGGTGCTGTCCGATCGGCCCTTCCAGCAGGCCGTGAACGACGACTGGCAGCGTTGCCACTCCCTCGGCGTGTCGGCCGTCCCCACCTATCTGTCGGAGGGTCTGGCCATCGTGGGCGCGGAGCCCTACGAAAGGCTGGAGAAACTCGTTACCCAGGCGGGCGCCGCGCGATTGACGGATGCCACAGACGCGTGACCGGAGTCTGCACAGTGCGCCCGGGTGCCCCCGCCGGTTTGCAGGGGTCAGATCTTGTAAATGGATATCGGACTACAACTGCGCGAATTGGTTGAAGAACTACTGCCTGTTACGTGTCGACCAGAAACTGTAGGCCGGAAGATTCAGGAAATTTACCGTGCCAGGGATACCTCAAGTCGACTTCGGATCCTTCCTGAGTGGCCACGCGGCAGCGCGCCGCCGCGTGGCCGGAGAGATCCGCGCGGCCTGCAGCGAGTTCGGCTTTCTCAACGTCGCCAACCTGCCGTTGCCCGACGGTTTGCTCGAACGGGTATCGGCCCAGGCCAGGGAGTTCTTTGCCTTGCCGGAGGAGCTCAAGGAAGCCATCGGCCGCTCCGAGCTGGACGTCATCTCCGGCTACGTCGGGGTCGCCGTCGAGCACCTCGACACCCAACAGCCCGGGGACCTCAAGGAATCCTTCAGCCTGAACCAGGCCAGCCTCGGGCTGCTGGACCGTTGGCACATTCCCGTGGCCGGTTTCCGCGAAACGGTCCTGGACCTCTACGACGCCGGCGCGCGGGCGTGTGCGTCGCTGCTGCAGGCCATGGCGCTCTCCCTGGACGCGCCCGAGGACTTCTTCGTGGACAAGCACGCGCCGCATGCCGGCACGGTGCGTTTCTTCCATTACCCGCCGGTGGAGCATCAACCCGGAGCCGGCCAGTTGCGGGCCGGGAGCCATACCGACTACGGCACCGTGACCCTCGTCTTTCAGGATTCGGTGGAAGGACTGGAGGCCTTTGTGGACGGTCGATGGCTGACGGTGCCGGTGGTGCCCGGCACCGTCACGGTCAACGTGGCGGACCTGCTGTCACGCTGGACCAACGGCATCTACCGGTCGCCGAAGCACCGCGTGGCATTGCCCGGCGCGGACGTGACGCAGTCCCGGTATTCGACGGTCTTCTTCTACAATCCCAACAGCCAGGTCACGGTCCGCTGCATGGATTCCTGTTGCAGCGCCGACCGTCCCCGGCAGTTTCTGCCGATCGAGGCCGGAGAATTTCTCCGGCAGCGTCGCGCCTCCCAGTACTCGTAGGGGCGGGTTTCAAACCTCCCTGTCTACTTAGCGCGCTGATACACCTGTATGCGTTCTCGTTGCCAAGGGCGCGCCAACGGGCAACCGGCGCCACCGGTTACGGGCGATGCTGGTGGATCTGAAGATGCCGGGCGCGCTTGAGGCCGTGGACGATATCTTGGCCCAGGCCGACAGCGGAGCCGTCAACGGTCGGCCCGGGAGCCGAGACGCTCCCAAAGAGAGGCCGGAGTTGTGCCCGCAACGGACCTACCCAGCCACGCAACAGCACGTTGTCAATGCGGGGCGAACCATATACGCTGGCCGTCCCGTCTGAGGTACACGGGACCGTTCGGACAAAGGAGGCATGAGATGAGAAGGCTCAGATACTATGTCGCTACAATTGTCGCAGCCTGCCTGCTGTTTCTCAGCTTGAATGCCGGGAGTATCAGCGCGAGGGGGCCAGTCGTTCCATACACAAATTCTTGCGAGGCAGCCGACAACCTCAGGTGGGTCTCCGGCGACAGGCACTGCTTCGCGATCAGGACATTCATGCCCGCAAAAATGGTGTCGAGACCGATCTTGCGTATTTTTATCCATGGTGACTACCGTCGGGGCGGCCCGGTGGACCGCATGTATAACTACGCGCTTCGCACTCCCTCCGGTGTCGTTTCGGTTGCCATGCTGCGGCCGGGCAACTGGGACTTTGAAGGCAGGCAAACATCCGAGAAGAGCTATGGCTCTCTCGGAGATGAAACAGCCGAAGACCTTGACGAGTTCGCGGCCGCCGTAAGTCGGCTGAAGGGGCACCACAACGCGTCGCGTGTCATTCTGATTGGTCACTCAGGCGGTGCCAACATATCCGCCGTGATGCTTGGCCGTCACCCGGGTGTAGCGGATGGGGCACTGTTGGCAGGATGTGCTTGCGACAAGGTCGCGAAGGCCATGCACCGTAACCGGAGGGTGCGGGACGAGGACCTCAGTCCCATCGACTATGTCGACAAGATACCGATGAATGCCAGGATCGTCGCTCTCACCGGCTCGCGCGACAATATCAACCCTGCCAGCATATGCGCACCCTACTTCGCGCGCCTGAAGGAGCGCGGGATCTCCGCCCGGTTGGCGATTGTCGAAGGCGTCAAGCACAGCTTCGGAAGGCTGGCACGCTCCGACGCGTATAAAGACGCCTTGGTCGAACTGGGGAAGGAGTGATCGCTTCTCTGTAGGCCCCGACGCTTGGATCTTGCGGGACGAAATTTTTATCACTGATACCCTCTGCGACAAACATCGCCTCGTATTTCACACACATCGGTGTGATGCACCTAATACTGCGTTACACCGACAAGTCTGAGCACCTTGACTTCTGCCATCAGTAACCACCGACCGTCAGGAAACGGGTGCAGGACGATCGGAAGTGCCGAGAAGCGCTGATCGAGACGGTGATGAAGCGTCACCCGACGGATCAGCGCGTGAGTACCTTCTGCCTCGAAGAGGAGAGATGGCGCCACCCAACCCCCGGTGGGTCGTGTCTAACTGAGACACCACCGGACGCCGATCCTACTCTCCGAGACCACCTCAATCCAATACGCATGGAACGACTTGATTGGCCATGCGGCAGTGGGTGATTGGCCGTCTTGCTAGATGCGGGCGGGGTACACGGTGTCGTCTATGTGTTGATTGCTGCTGGCATGAACCCCATCCCGTTCTTCGGCAGGACAGTTTTATTGTTTGTTTTCAATCAGGTACAGAACCCGGATCGCGGGATTTACGCTTTACGAGCAAGTTTTCAGACCCGCCCCTACACGTCGTCCGCCAACCGGAACCGAAAGATTCAGAGACGTCAGGCGGTTCTGCTATGGGACGCCATGTTGCGCTCGAGGAAATCGAGGATCACCGGCGCCACCGTGACGTTGGGCTCCTGATCCACCCGGCGGCGGTCGGGCTCGTTGGGCAGGTAGGTGAACCACGAGTGACCCGCGCCCGCGACGAATAGGGTCTCGACCGGGGCGCCGGCCGCGCGGAGCGCGGCGATGAAGCGCTCGGACTGGTTGTGGTGGACGATGGGGTCCTGCTCGCCGTGGATGATGAGGTACGGGACCCCCGGCGGCACGCCCTCGGCCTCGACTCCCTGGAGCGGCGAGAACCGGCGGTAGTCTTCCGGGGCCTCGTCCGGTGTCCGGCCCATGAGCCTGCCCACGGGATCGTCCTGCCGCGCTTGGGTCACTTTCCACCAGTCGAGGAGGTCGTAAATGCCGTAGACCCCCACCACCGCGCGCAGGTGCGGCCGGACCCAGTCCTCAAGCGCCAGCAGCGCCGCCATGTGTCCACCTGCGGAGTCCCCCACGAGACCCAGCCGCGCCGGATCGACACGCAAAGCCGGTACCTCCTCCAGCAACCAGCGCAGCGCCCGCCGGATGTCCTCGTGCACCCCCGGCCACGAAGGCGAAATATCCTTCGACAGCCGGTAGTCCACCGCCACCAGGGCATAGCCCCGGGCCGCCAGCCACGGCCCCCATTCCTGGTACTGGCGGTGGCTCCCGCGAGCCCAGGCGCCGCCGTGGAAGCACAGCAGCGCGGGATGCGGCCCCGGACCGGCGGGCAGATACACGTCGTTGCACAGCTTCCCGTCGGGCCCGCCGCCGTAAGGAACGTCCAGCCGGATCTCCACCTTCGTGCTCATTGCTCGTACCCCCAGTGTCCTGTCCGGCTCATTCGCATAATAATCTGCGGGTCTTTTTTGCCGTGGGCTGCGTACGTCACCCCGGGCTTGACCCGGGGTCTTCCTCGCGTGGTGCCCGCCACTGAGGGCGACCGCCGGTCGCCCCTACACGTCCTGAGCGTAGCGAAGCGAAGTCGAAGGACGCCTTGCCGACGACAAAAACTCCTCCGCATCTTATCATGCGAATGAACCGGACAGGACACTAGTGTGGTGTCTCACAAATACGGTTATGAATCTGCGGGTCCTTTTGGCCGTCGGCTGCGTTGCTCTTCCTCGCGTGGTGCACGCCACACGGGCGGGTTTGAAACCCGCCCCTACAAGTCAGCGCGCCTTGCCGACAACCAAAATGCCCTCGCATCTTCATAACCGTATTTGTGAGACACCACACTAGAAGTCAGCGGGACAAACCGCGCTATCTGGCCGACAAGAAACGACGAACGGCTTCCGCACAAGCTTCCGGCGCTTCTTCGGCTATGAAGTGGCCGCACTCCAAGGCAGCCTCGGACACGTCATCGGCCCATCTTTCCCAAATCGGGCGAAGCGGTTTGGGTTTGCGAGGCGATCCTCGCAGCGCCAGGACCGGGCATTGGAGCTTCCTTCCCGCTTGTCGGTCTTGCCGGTCGAGCTCCAGGTCAATCGTTGCACCGGCTCGGTAGTCTTCCGCCATTGCTTGCAGCACACTCGGTTGGCGAAACGCCGCCTTGTACGCTTCGATTGCAGCCGGGTCCAATACACCTGGCCGTCCGGCCCACCGATCCAGCAGATGCAAGAGGAAGAAGTCTGGATCCGCGCCCATCATTCGTTCCGGCAAGGGCGCTGGTTGAGCCAGAAAAGACCAATGGAATCGTCTGATGGAGACGTCCATGTCCGTGGCCTCCCAGCTATCCAGCGTTGGGACGGTGTCCAGACTCACAAAGTGGCTCACCTGTTCAGGACTATCGAGCGCAAGCCGGTACCCGACCCTTGCGCCGCGGTCATGCGAGACGACGCCAAACCTGTCATGCCCAACCTCCGACATGACGTTAACCATGTCCTTGGCCATCTCACGTTTGGAGTAGTTGATATGCTGAGGATCGGGCGCGGGTCCCCGGCTTGCTCCGTAACCGCGGAGATCGGGGATAACCAATGTAAACGCATCCACCAGTAGTGGAGCCAGCCGATGCCATTGAACATGAGTTTGCGGGAATCCATGCAACAGCAAGAGTGGTTCGCCCTGACCGCCGACGCGGCAATGGATCGTGGCATTCTCGCAGCGGATATTGTGTGTCGCAAATCCCTCAAACATTGGCATCACCCGCAATAGTCCGTTGCCGGACGCTGAACGTTGCGCACCCACCCCGGTCGGAAAGAACATCTGGGACGGCGATCTTCTTTGCGAGGATTTTGCATGGCGTGCATTGCCTTGGCGGTTGCGGGAGGGAGCTAGTGTGGTGTCTCACAAATACGGTTATGAAGATGCGAGGGCATTTTGGTTGTCGGCAAGGCGCGATGACTTGTAGGGGCGGGTTTCAAACCCGCCCGTGTGGCGTGCACCACGCGAGGAAGAGCAACGCAGCCGACGGCCAAAAGGACCCGCAGATTCATAAGCGTATTTGTGAGACACCACACTAGCCCCGATCGTCGCAGAAAGGGGCTTAAAATGCAAAACTCTACGGCAGACGCCCTCGGTCGGTGCGCGGAGCCCTCCGTCGACGACATCGCGGAAAGGTCCCCGAAACCGTTTTTATCGGCAATATTGAAGGCTCTCCGTCCAGGCGCTAGGCCTGACAGGCGACAACCAGACAGGCAGATCAGCTCCTATGAAGAAACACTCCGCTGTACTTATCCCCGGGGGTTCCGACGCGCTTTCAGGACGTGGATATCATCATCGTCCGCGAGAACACCGAAGGGCTCTACAGCGGCGTGGAAAACCAGGTCACCGAGGACGTGGTGATGAACATGAAGGTGGCGACCAAGAGCGCCAGCCTGCGCATTGCCCACTGGGCGTTCCGGTTCGCCACCCGGCGGCAGCGCCGCAAGATCACCGTCTTTCATAAGGCCAACATCATGAAGGTGACGGATGGACTGTTCCTGGAGTGTGCCCGCCGCATCCACCAGCACGAGTACCCGAACATCGACTACCAGGAGAACATCATCGACGCCGGCTGCATGAAGCTGGTGCAGGATCCGAGCCGGTTCGACGTGCTGCTGCTCGAGAACCTCTACGGCGACGTCATCAGTGACCTGTGCGCCGGACTCGTGGGCGGCCTCGGGGTGGTGCCGGGGGCCAACTTCGGGGACGAGCGCGCGGTGTTCGAAGCCGTGCACGGCTCGGCTCCGGATATCGCCGGCACCGGCGTGGCCAATCCCCTGGCCATGCTGATGTCCGCGGTGATGATGCTGAACCACCTCGCGGATACGCGTGAAGACGAGCGCTGCCGCCAGGTGGCGGAACGCCTCAAGGCCGCCTACGACCGGACCCTTTACGACGACTGCAAGACCCCGGACCTGGGCGGCAGCCTCGGAACCGACGCCTTCGCCGACGCCGTCATCGAACGGCTGGCCGACTGAAGCACCTTCCGGCCGCGGTCCGGGCTCACCCCTACCCGCCGCGCGGCAACGCCGGCCCCACCCCCTCCTGGATTCCCGCTTTCCACGCTGTGTCAAAACGCCATCCCAGCGAGGCAACGACCCCCCAAATCGTCATTCCCGCGAAAGCGGGAATCCAGGCGGGGTGGAGCGGGAAAACGCCGCTGTAGCACCCCTCCACCACCCCTGGATTCCCGCTTTCGCGGGAATGACGGATCGTCCTTGACATTGTGTTCCAGCCGGCGATAATACTCCCAAGGGGTCAAACCTTGAACTATGCTGTTTGGGGAGTAACATGGTACGGCCGTTACGGATCGAGTACCCACACGCGCACTACCACGTCACCTGCCGCGGCAATGACCGGCGGAAAATATTCAGGGATGACGACGACCGGCATGCCTTTCTCGAACGGTTGCGGAGTTCGCTGGCGATCTACGAGGTGAACCTGCATTGCTACGTCCTGATGAACAACCACTTTCATCTCGTCGCGGAGACTCCGAAGGCCAATCTCTCCGAGTTCATGCGGCACTTCAGCGTCGCGTACACGTCTTTCTTCAACCGGCGGCACGGCCGCACGGGCCATCTCTACCAGGGCCGCTTCAAGGCGATCCTGATCCAGCCCGACGCCTGGCTGCTGGAGTTGAGCCGGTACGTACACATGAATCCGGTGCGGACGCCTCGCCTCCGGCGGGGCATCGTCCCGGACCAGGTACGGCAACTCTGGCAATACCCTTGGAGCAGCCTCGGAGGGTATGTTTCGGCTCGGCGCCGGAAGTCATGGGTCCACTATGACGAGGTGCTGTCGCCGGTGGGCCGTTCTCGGCAGCGGTACGGCCGGTTCGTTCAGGACGGCTTGGAGCAGGGTGTCTCGAGTCCGTGGAAACAACTGCGCGGACAGGTCATCCTGGGCGACGACCGTTTCTGGGCAAGTGCCAGGGAGCGTTGGGCCGGCGCCTCCGGCAGTCCCGCGGCACAGAAACTCCCGTTACCCGCGACAGGGATGGAACCGGCCAGGATCACGGCGGAGGCGGCAAGGTACTTCAACCTGGCGCCCGAACGGCTTCAGCGGAAGCGGGGCCGCTGCCGCGACCAGCGCGGCCTGTTGATGGAGCTGCTGTACCGCCACGGCGGCATGACCCAGCAAGCCATCGGCGCACATCTCGGCGGTCTGGACTACACTGCGGTCAGTCACGAACGGCGCAGGGCCCGGGAGCGCGTGGTCGAGAACGAGGTAATGGCCAACTGGTGGCGGGAGCTCGATTCCGCGCTCAAGTCCGTTGGGACCCATCTCACTGAAGGGCCGGCATGACCTCCCGGGCGAATAGATCCAGGGACGCCATGGACGCCTCGCGGGAGATGCCGGGGACGGAGAAACGGCAGATCAGATGGGTGAGGCCCAGTTCTTGCCGGAAGCGCGAGATCTCCCGGACGCAGGTATCGGGATCGCCCAGGATGATGCGATTCTCGGCGAGCCGCTCGATGGTCAGCTCTCCGGGCGGCCGCTTGATGACGGGGTGCGGCCAGCGGAAGTACATGTTCTCGTAGGCCTGGATGAAAGAGCCCCCGGCGAATGCCAGCGCCTGCTCGGTGGTGTCCGCGACGAAGACGTAACGGAACGCGGCGACCTCCCCCGGCTCCTTGCCCATCTCGGCGCGCGCCTGCCGGTACGACTTCGCGCACGACGACAGCTCCGTCAACGCGGCCGACGGCCCGCCCAGCCAGGCGTCGCCCAGCCGAGCCGCGCGATCGATGGCGGGTGCGGTCCAGGCGCCGAACCAGATGGGCGGCGCCGGCTGCTGCACGGGCCTCGGTCCGACCGTCGCGTCTTCCACGTGGTAGTACCGGCCCTGATGCGTCACGTGGGTCTCGGTCCAGAGACGCCGCAGCAGGGCGGCTCCCTCCTCCAGCCGGCTGCCGCGCTGCTTGACCGACAGGCCAAAGGCAGCGAACTCCTCGGGTGCGTATCCTGCCCCCACCCCGAGAATGAGGCGGCCGCCCGAGATCATGTCCACCATGGCCCCCTCCTCGGCCACACCCATGGGATGATAGAGGGGCAGCAACAGGACCCCCGTTCCCAGCGACACGCGGCTGGTGCGGGCGGCGATGGCGGCCAGCCCCAGGAGCGGTGCCGGATAGAGAACCGGATTGTTGTGGTGCTCGCCGAGCCAGACCGAATCGAACCCCGCGGCTTCCGCTCGTTCGCATTCCCGGATGGTTTCGTCGAAGCTCCCAGTGCCCTGCAACGGGCTCAGTCCCAGTTTCATCATCTCTCCCGCTGGCTCCCGCCGACTTTCCCTTGCCGGCGTTCCAGTTTGGCGAAGGCCTCCCCCGCGTTGTGAACGAAGGCCCGGACCCGTTCGAGATCCTTGTGCCCGTGTTCATCCTCGACGCCGGTGTGCGCGTCGACGCCCGCGGGCCTTACCGCTTCTATGGCCCGTGCAACGTTCTCCGGCGTCAGCCCTCCCGCCAGTATGACAGGTCGGGAACTGAGTTCCACCAGCCGGCGGCTGGTGGCCCAGTCGTGGGTCTTGCCGGTGGCCCCGGACGCCCCGGTGGCGGGATCGAAGGTGTCCGTGATGAAACCGTCCACGTGCGGCGCGAAGGCCGCCGTCCGGGCTTCGAGCTCCGCGAGGTTGTCGTCCCGGACGACGAGACTCTTGATCACTTCCAGACCCGGATGCAGCACTCTGAGCTCGGCCACCTGGCCTTCACCGATGGGACCGTGCAGTTGAACGCCGGCGCAACCGAGGCTGCCGCACAGGGCGGCGATCGAATGCGGGTCTTCGAGGTAGGTGATCAGCCATGCGTGCGGACCCAAACCGAGCGTGCGTATGACGGCCGTAGCTTCTTCTTCCAGGAGGTCCTCCCGGTGCACGTCCAGGCCGATTGGAAAGCCCAGCCGGTGGACGCCGCTCTTCACCAGCATCCGCGCCTCGGCCTCGTCAAGAATACCGGCGATCTGAATGATAGGATGCGCGAACAACACTCGCCCCTTCTGGCCTGCGCGAGAACGGCCGCGGGCGGGTTTGAAACCCGCCCTGCAAGAGCAGCGCCTCGGCGACTACGGCCGATAACGCCGCCCGCCGCGGTATTTGAATCGATCGGACGGTTCCCTAGCCGTCCACCGATTCCACGTAGCGCTGCAGCACGTACAGGCCGTCGGGGGTGAAGGGCTGCGTCGCCGCCGCCTCAAAGACCTGGCCAACCGCCATGAAGGCGCCGCTCTCCACCTCTTCTTCCTGCAGCGTCACAGGGCCGCCGTAGACGCACCGGTAGGCAGCGCCCCACACGCGGCTGTTGGCGTCGGTGTGGTAGAACTCGAACAGGCTCTGGAGCGGAACATCGCGGATACCCATCTCCTCATCGAGCTCACGATGGGCGCCTTCGAGGTAGCTCTCGCCGGCCAGCACCACGCCGCCGGCCGCGGGATCGTAGTATCCCGGGAACACGTCCTTGGTCAGGGTTCGCTTCTGGATGAAGACTTCGCCTTGGGGGTTGAACACCAGGATATACGTGGCGCGATGGGGCAGCCGTCTCGCCCGCATCTCCCGCCGCACCGCGGAGCCGACGACGTTGTTGTCTTCGTCCACGATGGCCACGATTTCATCGCCCGGGTCCATGAGATATGCGGGTTAGCGGCCGGTCCATGCCTTGTCAACCAAACCTGTCCGGCTGATCTCGCCGGCATTCGTCGTAGGTCGGGTTAGCCGAAGGCGTAACCCGACTTCCCAACCCGCCCGTGTCGGATTACGCTTCGCTAATCCGACCTACGCGGGATCGGAGGCTCAAACCGGGAGGGTTCAGAAAGCCGTCAGCACCACGCCGCCGGCGCATACCAGCAGCGCGCCGATGAGCGCCTTGGACGTGACCCGTTCCTGATCCTTGAGCAGGAGGTGAGTGAATGTCACCGAGAACAGCGGCGCGGTGGCGATCAGCGGGTCCACCAGCACCACGTCGCCGAGGCTCAGCGACACCATGTAGGCGGCGATGCCGCAACTCGTGACCACGCCGGAGAGGCCGAACCACAGCACCGTGCCCCGGTTGAACGTCACGCCACGGTAACCGCGCCCAACCACCACGTAGAGAAGCAGGCCGCAGAGGCTCCCCATCAACGTCAGACAGATGGCCAGCGGCACCGACGTCAGCATCGAATAGCCGAACTTGCGAATGGGGCTGGCGGCGCCCCCCAGAACGGAAGCACCCATGGCGAACAGCAGGTCGCGCCTGCGGAAGGTTGTGAGCGCCTTGCGGTCGCGCAGGCCCAACACCGTCGCTCCCAGGATGATCAGGACGGTGCCGCCGGCAAGCGCCGGGGTCCATTGCTCACCCAGCCACGACACGGCCACCACGCCGGCGAACAGTGGCGAGGTGTTCCGGAGCGGCGAAGCCCGGGCGACGCCGACCCGGGAGATGGCCTCGTAGAACAGGAACTGGGTCGTCAGCGGTGCCACCGCCCCGGCCAGCATGAACCACCCCACGGCGGGGGCCGACGCCTGGGTCCAGTCCGCGAACGGCCCCATGACCGCCAGCAACACCGCGCCCATGGTTATGATGTTGAACGTGATGGCCGTGGTGGGTGAGCCGGTGCTCAGTCCGTAGCGCACCAGGATATGGGCGGAACCGAAAAAGAACGCGGCTCCCAGAGCGGTCAATGTTGTCATGTGTGTGCGGGACCGGCGGATCGCGAAGCTGTTCTGCGAGACGGCACACTATACAATACCCGTGTGAGATAGGCTAACCTGTGCCGGACGGGGACGGACACTCACCGCGCGGGTCCCGCGCGGTCCACGACGAAGGAGAACGAAGATATGGCCTACGACGACCGTAGCGTGAAACCCATGAGCTCAAGCCTCTTGCGGGCACAGATCGGAACCAAGCTCCTGGCCGGCCTGTACGACACGGTTCCCACCATGATGACCAGCGCCATCCGGCTGTCGGTGGACCTGCCCGGCGCCGCTGCGGCCTCCGCGGGTCCGCCCTTTGCCTTCAACATCGCCATCAGTCCGGCGTGGTGCAGCGGCATCCAGGGCGCCCGCCTGGTGGCCCGGCGAAAGATCGACATCGCCTGGCTAAACCCCTCGGTCATCGCCTCCATGGCCTATCACGGGCGCGGCGCCTTCCGAAAACCGCTGCCGTTGCGGGCGCTGGCGGTCTTTCCCTCCTATGACCGCCTGGTGGTAGCGGTAGCGCGCAAGCACGGCATCCGCTCCATGGACGAGCTCAAGCGGCGGCGCCCCGCCCTCAGGGTCTCGGTGGCCACCAACGACTGCATCGACTTCGCCATCAGCGCGGCGCTGCGCGCCCACGGAATGAGCCTGAAGACCTTCGAGGAATGGGGCGGCGTGGTGGAGCCGGTGGTGCGGCCGAGCAATCCGCGGCGCCTGGAGGGCATCGTCTCCGGCGACGTCGACGCGGTCATCGACGAGGGGCTGTCGTCCTGGGCGGGCGCGGCCGTGGAACAGGAGATGGCGTTCCTGCACTTCTCGCCCAAGGCCATGGCCTCGCTCGACCGCTACGGCTTCAGCCGCGCACCCCTGAACGGGCCACTGTTCGACGGCAAGCTGCCCGAGCCCGTGACCGCCGTGGACTTCAGCGGCTGGCCCATCACCACTCACGCCGACCTGCCGGATGAGCTGGCCTACCACCTGGTCCAGGTCATCGAGCAAATGCGGGAACAGATCGGCTACGATACCCCGGAGGTTCCCCCCATGACGCAGTTCTGCACGGACACCCCGGACGGCCCGCTGGACCTTCCGCTGCACCCGGGAGCCGCGCGCTACTACAAGGAAAAGGGTTACCTCTGAGACAGGGAACGGCGTCCCGCGTCACGAACGGTGTGCGGGACTGCATGCACGGGCGGGTTTCAAACCCGCCCCTACAGGAAAGGGTTACCTCTGAGACAGGGAACGGCGTCCCGCGTCACGAACGGTGTGCGGGACTGCATGCACGGGCGGGTTTCAAACCCGCCCCTACAGGAAAGGGGTGCCTCTGAGACAGGGAACGGCGTCCCGCGTCACGAACGGTGTGCGGGACTGCATGCACGGGCGGGTTTCAAACCCGCCCCTACAGGAAAGGGGTGCCTCTGAGACAGGGAACGTGAGACGCTGGACTGCCGGACGAGGCATGTAGGGGCGACCGGCCGTCGCCCCTACCGGTGTTCGTCCCGCCGACATGGTCTGGGGCGCAGGCGGCTACGCCGAGCAGATCACGTTGATCACGGCCTGGCGCTTCTCCACCTCCACCGCCTTGAGGGCCCGTTCCAGGGCCGGCATCAGGTCGGCCGGATCCTCCACCCGCTGGCCGTAGCCGTCGGCCACCTCCACCGCCTTCTCGTACTTGTCAACGCTGTCGAGCATGGTGATGGGCTGGTGGTCGCTCTTGGCCGCGTAGCCCTCGGGGGTGAGGCCCACGGTGGCCCGGCGCACGGCCTGCCACCTCTGGTTGTTGAAGATGACGCTGAGGATGGGGAGCTTCTGCTCCGCGCCGACGTAGTGGCTGGCGATGGGATTGCCGAACATGTAGGAGCCGTCGCCGTGGGTGCCGATGACCAGCCGGTCCCGGGCCGCGAGCTTGGCGCCCAGCGCCACCCCGAGGCCGTGCCCGAGGCCCGACGCGGCGCCGGCGTTGAGCAGCGTGCCCGGTTGGGTGATGTCGATGTGGGTCGACGCGAGCGCGGATTCCTTCACCACGATGGTGTCGTCACCCTTGATCTGATTGATGCAGTGGGTGATCCACAGCGGGTGCAAGGGCTTGTTGTCCTTCACCTGCTCGAGCCGTTGGGCCCAGCCGTCGCGCTGTCGCTGCCACATCTGCGCCAGTACCCGCCGGCGCTTGTCGATGTTTGCGCGCACCCGCCCCTCGTGGGCCGACATGGCCTCGTTCAGCACGGTGAGGCCGTGCTCGGTGGCGCAGGCCAGGGCGATGTCGCAGGGGTGGCCCCGCAACGGCACGTAGCTGTGCAACGGATCCGCGCCCATGTGGATGACCTTGGCGTCGTCGCGCACCTTGTCCGTAGCCGGGAGCCACGGCACCGCCACGTCGACTACCAGGATGACGTCCGCCTGACCGAGCAACGGATCGAGATCGTAGCCGAGATTCATCGGGTGGTCGGTGGGCAGCGACATGTAGCGGTTGCGGTACTGCACCACCGGAATCGCGTAGCGCTCGGCCAGATCGCCCAGTGGTCCCCAGACCCCAGGACTGCGGCCGGCCCAATTGGTGATGATCAGCGGGTTCTCGGCATCGGCCAGCAGCGCCGCCGTCTGGTCCGTGGCCGCCGCGTTGGGATAGGGCGGCGCCGCGGCCTGCTGACGCCCGGGCGACTCGTAGGTGAACTCGTCCATCTGCTCGGACAGCACCTCCCGGGGAAGGCTGAGGTAAACCGGACCCGTGGGCTCGCTCTTGGCCACCGCCAGGGCGCGGTCGACGATGGTCTCGGTCTGCTTGCCGTTCCGGAGCTCGTAGTCCCACTTGGCCGCCTCGCGCACCATGGCGGCCTGGTCGAACATCTCCTGGGTCCAGTGGATGTCCAGGCTCCGGTGGCCGGCGAGGTCTTCCTCGTTGGTGGGCGTCCGGCCCGCGGTGAACAGCATGGGGATGTTACCGCGGGAGGCGTTCAGAAACCCGTTCATGCCGTTGGCGGTCCCCACGTTGACGTGCACCATCACCACTTGGGGCTTCCCCGTCACCAGATAGTAGCCGATGGCCATGTGCATGGCGGTGTTCTCATGGGGGCAGGTGATCGGCTCGGGAATCCGGGTCTCCAGGTTCTGGGCCTTGGCCAGCGCCTCCACGATGGGAGCGAAATCGGTACCCGCATTGGCGAAGAAGTAATCCACGCCGCGGTCGGCCAGCAGCGCCAGATAGGCGTCCGCCACGGTCACGTTCAACAGGGTTGTCTTGGGCATCTTGTCCCTTTCTTGTTCATGGGTTCAATTCATCCCCCGGTCTACCGACGATGGGTCCGAGGCTATTCGTATATGATTGCGGGGGTACCGGCAAGGTGATAGCGAGGACCACCTCATTGTTGGTGTCGACTGGCCGTCAACTTGGGCGACCACCCCGCGGCTGGGAACCTGGCTAGTGTGGTGTCTCACAAATACGCTTGTGAATCTGCGAGGGCATTTTGGTTGTCGGCAAGGCGCGATGACGAGCAGTGGCGTGTACCACGCGAGGAAGAGCAACGCAGCCGACGGCCAAAAGGACCCGCAGATTCGTAAGCGTATTTGTGAGACACCACACTAGATGCGCGACAGCGGAAACCTTGGTTGGTACTCGTTCCACATCTTGATGTTGAAGACCGCGCAGTCCGTCACGAACTGCCGTTTCCAAGTCCCAGAGCGGGGTCCATATACTGGAAGCTTACGTTTCAACTCATCGGTCCGGTGGAGGAGTTCTACTGTTGAAAGACTAGCTATAGCGATGATGACGTAATAGTAGATCTGTTTGGCGTCGTTTCCCTTCGCCCACTCGTAGAGGAAGGAATCGCGGTATTTGTATTTCAGATCGGTGTCCAGTCGCCCCGAATGAAGTTCCGTGAGAAACTCTTTCCTTTGTGTCGCAGTTGCCCGAGGGGCTTCCGGATCTTTAATTTCAATGAAGAGACATCGGTCAGGACATTCTACCACGAAGTCTACAGCCTTCATGCAAGGTAACCCGTGTGAACTGTCGTCGAATTTCCGTGCCTTTACTTCTGGAGGAAAACCGATCTCGATATTACGTTCAGTTAGGGTCGGCATCCTTAGAAACCTCCCAAGCCTCGCCTGACCTCCCGGTCGTAAAGGTCAGCAAACGCTTCGGAGATCGCATTGGGATCGATGTCCACGTATGAATTCGCCGTATGAAGCGCGATCTCGCGACTCTCCGGATCATGATAGAGTGAATGAAACGCGATCTCGTCGTTCTCTTCTTTCCGTAGATCCAACTCTTTGAGAATGGCATAGTCGTGGGTGGTGATGAAGATCTGCACGCCCATCCGTTGGAGGCTAAGAAGGATGTCGATCACCGGGCCATAGAGCTTCGGGTTCAAGTTAGTTTCGGGTTCATCCCAAAAAAGCACCGAGCCGTCAATCAAAGTCCCGTTCTGAATCAATATCCAGACCAGGCCGAGCTTACGCATTCCCTCCGCGAGTAGTGTGAACTCGAGGTTTCCTTGCCCGCTATGCAGGAAAAACTCCTCCTTGCTCGTGGTTACCTTACCGTCGATCGTCTTCTGTAGAGCGTCGAGTAGTTTCTTACGATTGCGGTCCACAGGACCGCGCAAGAAAGGCGAGTAGGCGCGGTCTAGAATATCAGCGTAGACCTCCTCGAAATGAATTTCACGCTGCGCGTAGAGGGAACGGAATCCCGGCGCGTTTGCGAGCATTTCCTTTACGGGTACGTAGACGCTGTCAACTGGATGAGCCGCCCACCCCTTCGCACCATTGATGGAGGCCGAGTCGGGAACGGTTGCATGGTTGGAAAAACTGGCTTTAACCCATCTTTAACACGAGAGTGGGGGATTTCGGCTAATTGGGGGGTAGGGAGTGAGCTAAGTTATTGATTTCATTGAGTTGACGTTCTGGGTTGCGTAATGTAGTGCCATACTTATCAAGTTTCTCTTGCATTCTCCCTCCCCCTCTGCTATCCTGCCTCCATGTTCATCCGGCGCACCAAGACGCGCAGTGCCGAGGGCGGCAAGGTCTACCACTCCTACCGACTGGTGCGTTCCGAGCGTAGCGGGGAGCGGGTGCGCCAGCGCACGCTGCTCAATCTCGGCAGTGACTTTGCGGTGGCAACGGAGCATTGGGCGGTGTTGTGCAGTCGGATCGAGCAGTTGCTGGAGCGGCAGGGGGTGCTGGTAGAGCTGGAGTGTCCGGAAGAGGTTGAACGGGAAGCGCAACGGATAGCCATGCAACTGGTGCAGCGCGGGGCTGAGGTAGCGGCGGGTGGCACGGACCTGCAAACGGTGGACGTGGAGTCGCTGGAGTTGGAGCGGCCGCGGACGGTGGGGGTGGAGCATGTGGGGTTGTGGGCGATGGAGAGGCTGGGACTGGGGAGATTGCTGGAGGGGCTGGGGTTCAACGGCCGGCAGCGGGCGGTGGCGGTGGGGTCGATCATCGGGCGGATGGGGCAGCCGGGGTCGGAGAGGGCGAGTTGGCGCTGGCTGTGCGAGCGCAGCGGGCTGGGGGAGTTGCTGGAGGTGGACTTCGAGGCCATGAGCCTGATGCGTCTGTACCGTGTGTCGGATGCTTTGATGGCGCATCGGGAGGCCATCGAGAAGCACCTGTTCGAGCAGGTGACGGAGTTGTTCGGTCTGGGTCACACGGTGACGCTGTACGACCTCACCAACACGTTTTTCGAAGGCGAGGCCAAAGACCAGCCCAAGGCACAGCGCGGGCACTCGAAAGAGAAGCGCAGCGACTGTGCGCTGCTGACCCTGGGGCTGGTGCTGGACGGTTCGGGTTTCGTGCGCCGCTCCGAAGTGTTTGCCGGCAGGGTCGACGAAGACAAGACGCTGGAGCCGATGCTCAAGGCCCTGCACGCGCCCGCCGACGCCCTGGTGGTGATGGATGCGGGGATTGCCACCGAGGACAACGTGGCATGGTTGCGCGACAACGGCTACCGTTATCTGGTGGTCAGCCGCCAACGCACCCGCCGTTTCGACCCCGAGCGGTCCATCGCCATCGAGACCCGGTCGCACCACAAGGTTCACCTGCACAAGGTGGTGGATGAGGACCGAGGCGAGGTGCGGCTGTACTGTTATTCTGAGGAGCGCGCCAAAAAGGAGGAGGGGATAGCCAGACGCTTCGCCGAGCGCTTCGAGAGCGAGTTGCGGAAGCTCCACGAGGGGCTGTCGCGGCCCCGCACCCGCAAGGGGCTCGACTCTGTCTGGCAGCGGATCGGGCGGATACAGGAGCGCTGCCGCGGCGCCGGGCAGCATTACACCGTGGACGTCGTCGCCGACCCGCACAGCGGCAAGGCAGTGGCCGTCACCTGGAAGCACACGCCCCTTGCCGGCACCATGCTCACCCATCCGGGTGTCTACTGTCTACGCTCCAATGTCCACGACTGGGATCCACAGACCTTGTGGCGCACTTACACCATGCTCACCGATCTCGAAGCCGTCTTCCGCTCTCTCAAGTCCGAACTCGGCCTCCGCCCCATCTTCCACAAAACCCAGAACCGTTCCGACGGTCACCTCTTCATCACCGTCATCGCCTACCAACTGGTCCAGACCATCCGCAGGCGCCTCGCCGAACACGGAGAGAACGCCAGTTGGACCACTCTGCGCCGTATCCTCCAAGGCCAGCACCGTGTCACCGCCTCCTTCCGCCGAAAGGACGGTCGCACTCTCCACGTCCGCAAGGCCACCCGTGCCGAGCAACCCCAACTCAAAATCTACACCGCTCTCGATCTCGACCCCGCACCCGGAGGTGTCACCAAATTGATCGTCTAAATACCTTAACTGTCGAAATGTAGTGCCACACGCTAAATTATTCCCCGCTAACCCCCCGAATTATAACCACTTTCAAAAACCCGTGTTAAAGATGGGTTAAGCGTCCTCTTGTCGCGGCGAACTTCAAGATGACACTCCGTACTCCCTTGTCGTCGTTTGACGAGCCGGCCGAGGGATCGACCGGAGGGCATAAATACACGGATCAGTTTTTCCGCAAAGCCGACTCCCGTCTTGCTGATATCGCAGGCGGCGTAGGCAACCTTCATGAGGTGGGTCTTGCCGGTCCCATTGGCACCAATAAGGGCGTTGATGCCACGGGACGGTAGAAAATCGAGGCTTTCAAAGGCAGTAAAGCGTTCCAGCTTCAGTCTCGTGATGGCCATGGATCCTCCCGGTACGAGCCAGAGCCAATATACCTAATACTTCTCGACTCGACCCTTTGTCGCGCTGGCCGCGACCATACGAGACAATGTGCCGGAATGTTTGTCGCGGTTCAATGCCGTCCTGATTCCGAGGCGAAGGCGTGCGAGCGGTTTGCGTCGCCGTGTCCAGGGCCACGACCACGTTTATCCAACTAGTCATTGGACGAAACGCATTTAATGTAGTAACAGTTACTCTAGACTGGTCTCTATTTGGACACAACGAGGCGCAATGGCACGCTTGTTAGCGTGGGGAAAGCCGATGGACGGTGACAAACAATCCGTGTACCAAGCCGCCGATCAGGACGACGCGCCGGATCTGTCCCGGGACGGCTGGCCGGAGAAGTTCGCCATCCGGCGTGGCCGCCCTCCGCTGGACCGGCCGAAAGTGTCAACCACCATCCGTCTGTCCCAGGAAGTAATCGATCACTTCAAGGGCGCTGGGCGTGGATGGCAGACCCGGATCGACGAGGCGCTACGCGAGTGGATCAGGCAGCGGCGCGCGCCGTGATCGGATCCCGCACTCAACTGGTCACCGACGCCAGCAGCTCGAAATCCGCGTCGGCCGTCTCCAGGGCAGCGCCGTGCCGGATGGCGCAGGCGGCAATAGCCACATCGGTGGCGGGAACGGTGACACCCTTCGCCCGCGCCCGACGCGCCATATCGTAGGCTGCCTGCCAGACCGCTTCGTCCATCGGCAGCTCCGGCAGTGTCCGCGCAAAGTCCCGCAGCACCTTGTGTTCCTGACGCCCTTGAGCGCCGTTCCAGAGTTCCAACTGCACCAGCGGGCACCAACAGGCCTGCCCGCTGATGAGCGCCGCATGGACACGGGCGCGTACTGCGGGATCGCCGCTCGGGCGAAGCATGTGGATCCAGGATGAGGTGTCGACGAGGATCAACGGTCAATCCCGGCGGCGCGCGTCCTGAAGCTCTTCCACCGTCATCAGGTCGGCGCACGTGCCGGCATACTTGGTAAGCTCGGCCATGCGCATGCGGCGATTGAAGTCCGCCACGGCGCCGACGATGGCTTCGCGCTTGGTCTTCGCCTTCGTGAACCGGATGGCATCCTCAAGCTCACCATCTGGAATATCGATTGTCGTCTTCATGATTACAAACTACTCCGATTTGGAAGCTGATTCAATAGCACGAAGAATCCTCCCGGAGGTTCACGGCATCCGTTCGCGAATCAACTTTCCGGCCCCGGAATGCTATACACCATCCACTGCTGAACGCTGTCAGGGTACGGAGGGAAAGTGGCAAAGGAATCGAAGCGCAGGCTTCCGAAGGTGTTCGTGGGCAAGTCCAGAATTCACGGGGATGGGCTCTTCGCCGGCGAGAAGATCCGGCACGGGCGGCGCATCATCGAGTACACGGGCGAGAAAATCCTTTCCGGCGAGGGCACCGTCCGGTCTCGGAACGAGGAGGAGCTGACCTATATCTTCACCCTCAACGACGAGTATGACCTGGACGGGGCCGTGAACGGCAACAACGCGCGCTTCGCCAACCACTCCTGCGAGGGCAATACCTACGTGGACATCATCCGCGGCCGTATCTGGCTCATCGCCGAGCAGACCATCGAAGATGGCGAGGAGATCACGTTCGACTACCGGCTTCAGGGAGAAGAGCTGTACGCGTGCATATGCGGAACCGCGCATTGCCGCGGATACATGAACGACGCCGACGACGAGATGGTCAAGACGGCAAGCCGCAACACGCAATAGCAGTGATCCCAGTGGTCTGTCATCGAATGCCTGTCGCCGGCCGGACGCTTCGTGTTTCTCCATGCCCATTGCGCATCCATTCACCGAGCGGGACCTGAAGCAACTACGGGACCGCGGCATCCCGGCGGAGCGGGCCGCGGGGTATCTGGCGACCTTTGCGAAAGGCCTGCCGTACGTGGTCCTGGACCGTCCCTGCGCCACGGGCGACGGCGTCACGGTCCTGGACGAAAGCGGGCTGGAGCGGCTGTGCCGGCGCGGCGACGAGGCGGCTGGGGCCGGCCGGTTCTCGAAGTTCGTCCCGGCGTCGGGAGCGGCCACCCGGATGTTTCAGCCACTGCTGTCAGCCGGGAGCCGGGCTGCGGATGAAGCCGCGACGGTGGAGGACCTCCGGGATCTGCCGGAATACCCGGCGTTGCGGGAGTTCATGGCCCGGCTCGAGCGCTTCGCCTTCTATCCCGAGCTGAAGGCAATCCTGGATCGGCAAGGCAGACGGCTTCAGCCGCTGCGCGATACCGGCCGGTTCCGGGCGGTCCTGGACTGCCTCCTGGACCCTGGGGGACTCGGCTACGCCGGACTTCCCAAGGCACTCATCCCGTTTCATCGTTATCCCGACGACTGCCGCACCCCGGTGGCCGAGCACCTGGTAAATGCACGGGCGTACGTTCGGGACCGTGACGGGACCGCGCGCGTTCATTTCACGGTTTCCCCCGAGCATCGAGCAGCGGTGGAAGGGCACGTCGCGGCCTTGCGGCGGCGTTACGAGGACTCCGACACGCGGTACGACGTGACCCTGTCGGAACAGCGGGCCGACACCGACACCCTGGCGGCGACGCCCGACAACCGGCCGTTCCGGGAGCCGGACGGCGGCCTGTCGTTTCGGCCCGGCGGCCATGGCGCACTGCTGGCGAACCTCAACGATCTCGGGGGCGACGTCGTGTTTATACAGAACATCGACAACGTCGCCATGGATTCCGGTACCGCCATCCGCTGCCGGAAGGCGCTGGCGGGCTATCTTGTGGAGCTTCAGTCGCGCGTGTTCAATTACCTCGACGGCCTCCACCGGGACGCGGCGCCGACATTCCTCGACGAAGTGCTCCGGTTTGCACGCGCCGCGCTGTCCGTGGCGCCGCCGGAAGGCCTGGGGCGCGCGCCCGCGGCGGAGCGGGTGCGCTTCCTGCGAGAGATCCTCGACCGTCCGCTCCGGGTGTGCGGCATGGTGCCGTCCGGCGGGGAACCTGGCGGCGGACCCTTCTGGGTCAGGGGCGCCGACGGCACGTGCTCGCTCCAGATCGTCGAGTCGTCCCAGGTGAACATGGAGGAGCCTGGGCAGAGGGACGTGTTTGCCGCTTCCACCCACTTCAATCCCGTGGATCTGGTCTGCGGCGTCCGCGACCGTTCCGGGGCCTGCTTCGACCTGACGCGTTTCAGCGATCCGCGGAGCGCGTTCATCTCCATCAAGTCCAGTGGCGGGCGCAAGCTCAAGGCGCTGGAGCATCCGGGGCTCTGGAACGGCGGGATGGCACGATGGAACACCGTGTTCGTCGAAATCCCGGCCGAGACCTTCACGCCGGTGAAGACCGTGTTGGACCTGTTGCGGCAAGAGCATCGGACGCCGTGAAGCAGCGGAGTCCCGGCACGGTGCGCATCACCCCGTACCCACACCATTGCACGTTTGAAAAGGAGATCATGCGAGTCTATAGTTCTAATTGGTCCTAGTCCCGATACCGTTCAGCCGTCCCTAGCCGGCGAGTCCCTTTGGAGCGAGCGCGAGCCTCGCAGCCCAACCGAGCGAGAGAGGTCTTTATGGCAGTCTTTGGAACGCCGTTCTGGCGGCGCAACGCCGAAGGGGAGAGCAAGGCTGACGGGGAGAAGAGGAGCGACATGTCCAGCGCCACGCAAGAGTCCGTTATGGAAGCCCTGAAGACCGTGCAGGATCCCGAGATCCACAAGGACATCGTCACCCTGGGCATGGTGAAGGACCTGGTGGTATCGGACGGCAAGGTATCCCTGACGGTGGAGCTGACGACGCCGGCGTGCCCTCTCAAGGACCAGATCAAGGGCGACGTGGAGCGAGCCTTGGCGCCCCTGGGGGTCTCGGAGCTTGCCCTCGAGTTCGGCGCCCAGGTGCGCGGCAGCAAGGCCGGCGCGGGCACCACGGACCTCCTGCCGAGCGTCAAGAACATCGTGCTGGTGGCGTCGGGCAAGGGCGGCGTGGGCAAGTCCACGGTGGCGGCCAACCTCGCGGTGGCGCTCAAGATGCACGGCGCTTCGGTAGGCCTCCTGGACGCGGACATCTACGGGCCGTCGGTGCCCATTCTCATGGGTGTAAGGGAAGAGCCGGCCAAGGTGGAAGTGGACGGTGGCTTCAAGCTGGCGCCGCCGGTGGCCCACGGCGTTCCGGTGATGTCCATCGGGTTCTTCCTGGAGCCGGACCAGGCGGTGATCTGGCGCGGTCCCATGCTCGGCAAGGCGTTGCAGCAGCTCATGTCCGACGTGCACTGGGGCGAACTGGACTACATGGTGGTGGACATGCCGCCGGGCACCGGGGACGTGCAGATCACCTTCTCGCAGCAACTCAAGTGCAGCGGCGCGGTGCTGGTGGCCACGCCCCAGGACGTGGCCCTGGCCGACGTGGTGCGGGCCAAGTCCATGTTCGACAAGGTCCAGATCCCCATCCTCGGGATGGTGGAGAACATGAGCTACTTCGTGTGCGACGGATGCGGCAAGCAACACGAGATCTTCTCGCGGGGCGGCGCGAGGCGGGCCGCGGACAGTTTCGGAGTGCCCTTTCTGGGCGAGATCCCCTTGGTTTCGGCGATTCGCGAATGGGGCGACAAGGGCACGCCGATCCTGGCGCGGGATCCTGACTCCCCCACCGGCCGAGCGTTCCTCGACGTGGCCGCGCGGCTGGCCGGCCAGCTTTCCGTCGCGTCCGAGGCCGCCGACAAGGCGCCGGGCCTCAAGATCGTGACGAGCTGACCCGTAGGACGTTCGTGGCTGTTCCCGTAGAGATCAATCACGTCAAGGCCCAGGGCATCGTCCGCATCACCTGGGACGACGGGCACTCGGGCGAGTATCCCAGGGAGCACCTGAGGGGATACTGCCCCTGCGCCCTCTGCCAGGGGCACGAGGCCGCCATCGAGAAGCGCTTCGTGGAAGTGCCTGACGTGGGTCTCGAGGTGATCGAGCTGGTGGGAAACTACGCCGTCTGTTTCCGCTGGAGCGACGGGCACATGACCGGGATCTATACCTTCGACTATCTGCGCTCTTTGTGTCCGTGTAGCGAGTGTGAGAAGGGTTAGTGTCCTGTCTCATGAATAGCGTTATGAATCTGCGGGTCCTTTTTGCCGTCGGCTGCGTTGCTCTTCCTCGCGTGGTATCCGCCACACGGGCGGGTTTGAAACCCGCCCCTACAAGTCATCGCGCCTTGCCGACAACCAAAATGCCCTCGCATCTTCATAACGCTATTCATGAGACAGGACACGACAGGAGGAAAAATGGTTACCAAGGAACAGGTCTATGAGGCTCTGCAGGAGTGTTACGATCCCGAGATCCCGGTGAACATCGTGGACCTCGGCCTGGTGTACGACGTTGAGGTCGAAGACGACACCGTGGCGGTCAAGATGACCCTGACCGCGCCGGGATGCGGCATGGGCGGCATGATCGCCTCCAACGCGCAGTCCCTGATCATGGAGATCCCCGGCGTCAAGGACGCCAATGTGGACCTGGTCTGGGATCCGCCCTGGGACGCCAGCCGGATCAGCGAGGAAGCGCGGGAAAAGCTCGGAATCGGCTAAGGAAACCTGAGTGCGCCTTCGTCTGGACAGCGTCCTTCGACTTCGCTTCGCTACGCTCAGGACGAACGGGGGAAAGGGACCGAGAACGTTCGTCCTGAGCCCTTCGACACGGCTCAGGACAGGCAAGTCGAAGGACCCAACATGGATCAGGGCTGGATACACGTCCGCGGCGCCAGGCAGAATAACCTCAAGGACATCGACCTCCAGATTCCCCTCAACGCGCTGACGGTGGTCACCGGCGTCAGCGGCTCGGGCAAGTCCACCGTCGCCTTCGACATTCTTTACGCGGAAGGTCAGCGCCGGTACGTCGAGAGCTTCTCGGCCTACGCCCGGCAGTTTCTCGATCGCATGGAGAAGCCGGACGTCGACTCCATCGAGAACATCCCTCCCACCATCGCCATCGACCAGACCCGTCCGGTGAAGACCTCCCGGTCGACGGTCGGCACCATGACCGAGCTGTACGACCACCTGAAACTCCTGTTCGCCAAGATCGGCGTCCTCTACTGCTCGGGCTGCGACAAGGTCATCACCAAGGACAGCGCTCCGTCCATCGTGCGGCAACTCCAGGTCCGGGGCGAGGGGGTGCGGTGGGTGCTGACGTTGCCGGTGTCCGTGCCGCCGGCGCTGCCCTGGGAAGACGTCAAGGGAGGACTGCTCCAGGCCGGATTCCACCGGCTCCTGCGGGACAGCGGCCTGGTAGAACTGGAACCCCTCGACGCCCCGCCCGGGGAGGTCATCGACATCGTGGTGGACCGTTTCGTGTACCGCAAGTCCACGCGCAAGCGGGTCACGGACTCCCTGGAGCAGGCCTTCCAGTTCGGCAAGGGCAGGTTAGCCCTCCACGATGTGGAGGACGGCTGGCGCCGGGAGGGCTTCAGCAACCGCCTGCACTGCTCCGCCTGCGACCTGTCCTACGCCGAGCCCCAGCCCAATCTCTTCTCCTTCAACAGTCCGCTCGGGGCCTGCGAGACCTGCCACGGCTTCGGCCGCTCCATCGACCTCGACCTCGACCTGGTGATTCCGGACCCGTCCAAGTCCATCGCCGACGGCGTCATCAAGCCATGGACCACCCGGGTCGCGCGCTGGGAGGTGCGGGAGCTCAAGAAGTTCTGCGGGCGCAGGGGCATCCCGCTGGACCGCCCCTTCGCCGAGCTGGACGAAGAGGACCGCCGGCTGATCATCGACGGCGAAGGAAGCTGGAAGGACGGGAAGTATTACGGAATCCGCGGCTGGTTCCAGTGGCTGGAGCGGAAGAGCTACAAGATGCACGTCCGCGTGTTCCTGGCGCGCTACCGGCGTTACGTGACCTGCACCGATTGCCAGGGGACCCGGCTCAAGCCCGAGGGCCTGAACTTCCGGATCGCCGGGAGCAACATCGCGGACGTCAGCCGCATGAGCGTAGCCGACGCCCACGCCTACTTTCAGTCGCTGGAGCTCGAGAAGAGCGACGATCAGGTCGCGAGTCTGGTGCTCCACGAGATCCGCCGGCGCCTGGATTATCTCATGGGCGTGGGCCTGGAGTACCTGACCCTCGACCGGCAGTCCCGGACGCTGTCCGGGGGCGAGCTCGAGCGGGTGGACCTGACCACCGCCATCGGCTCGTCCCTGGTGAACACGCTGTACGTGCTGGACGAGCCCTCCATCGGCCTGCATCCGCGGGACAGCCACCGTCTGGTGGAGATCCTTCACCGCCTCCGCTCCAACGACAATACCGTGGTGGTGGTGGAGCACGACCCGGAGATCATCAAGGAGAGCGACTACGTCATCGACCTGGGTCCGCGGGCGGGTGAACACGGCGGCGAGGTGGTGTTCGCCGGCTCCTATGACGAACTGCTGGAAAGCAAGACCTCCCTCACCGCCGACTATCTCACCCAGCGGAAAGTCATCCCGCGGCCGGTCCGTTACCGGCCCTGGATACAGGGACGCACCCTGGAGATACGCGGCGCCCACGCCAACAACCTCAAGCACATCGACGTGAGCATTCCCCTGGGCCGGCTGGTGTGCGTCACCGGCGTGTCGGGGTCGGGCAAGTCGAGCCTGGTGGACGAGGTCATCGCCCGGAACATCCGGCGCCTCAAGGCCTCGCCGCTGGCAACCCTGACGGACTGCGACGAGATTCGCGGCGTCGACCGGGTCCCCGAGGTGATCCTCGTGGACCAGTCTCCGCTGGGCACCACGCCCCGGTCGAACCCGGTGACCTACATGAAGGCGTTCGACCCCGTCCGGCGGCTGTTCGCCGGCGTGGACCTGTCGCGGTTCCGGGGCTACACCCCCTCCACCTTCTCCTTCAACGTGGAGGGCGGGCGTTGCGAGTCCTGCCGCGGCGAGGGCTTCGAGCGGATCGAGATGCAGTTCCTCTCGGACGTCTTCGCCACCTGCTCGGAATGCGGCGGCGCCCGCTATCGCCAGGAGGTCCTGGAGGTCACCTACCGCAACAAGAACATCCACGACGTGCTCGGCCTCACCATCGCCGAGGCCATGAAGTTCTTCGGGGACCAGCCGGAGATCGTGCGCGGGCTCCGGCCGCTGGCCCGGGTGGGGCTCGACTACCTGCGTCTGGGCCAGCCCGTCACCACCCTTTCCGGCGGGGAGTCCCAGCGTCTCAAGCTGGCCTCCCACATCGCCCGTGCGACCAGGACCGGAACGCTCTTCATCTTCGACGAGCCCACCACCGGTCTCCACTTCCACGATATCCGCCGGTTGCTTTCCGCCCTGCAGGAACTCATCGACCAGGGCCACTCGGTGATGGTCATCGAGCACAACACCGAGGTCATCAAGTGCGCCGACCACATCATCGACCTGGGGCCCGAGGGCGGCGACGGCGGCGGCGAGGTGGTGGCCACGGGCACGCCCCCGGAGGTGGCGGCGGTGGAGCGGTCCCACACCGGGCGCTACCTCAAGGACCACCTGGGTCCGTCGTCGTCCCCGTTCACCCCCACCCTGGCCAAGACCCGTCCGCGCCGGGCCACGGCGAGACGGTCCAACGACCCGGCGGCGATCCGGATCGTCGGCGCCAGGGAGCACAATCTCAAGAACATCGCCGTCGATATCCCCCGGGACCGGCTGGTGGTGGTGACCGGCCTCAGCGGCTCCGGGAAATCGTCCCTGGCCTTCGACATCATCTACGCCGACGGCCAGCGGCGCTACATCGACAGCCTCTCCGCCTACGCGCGGCAGTTCATGAAGATCATGGCCCGGCCCAACGTGGACGTGCTGACAGGCATACCGCCCACCGTGGCCATCGAGCAGCGCCTCAGCCAGGGGGGCCGGAACTCCACCGTGGCCACCGTCACCGAGCTCTACCACTACCTGCGGCTGCTGTATTCCAAGGTGGGCAAGCAGCACTGCCCCCAGTGCGGCGGCGCCATCACCTCGCTCACCCACAGCCGGATACTGGACCGGGTGGGGCGCCAGTACCGCGGCAAGGACATCACCGTGCTGAGCCCGGTGGTGCGCGGGCGCAAGGGCTATCACAAGGACGTGATGATGGCGGCCCGGCGGCTGGGCTACGGCCGCGCCCGCATCGACGGGGCCATGACCGCCCTCACCGCGTCGGTACTCCAGCAGGGACTCGAGCGTTTCCACGAGCACGACATCGACATCGTGGTGGGCACCGCAAAGGCCGGACGCCTGAGCATGGAGACCTTACTGGGGCAGGGCCTGCGCCTCGGCAACGGCGTGATCCACGTGCTCTCCGAGGGCTCCGAGGAGGTGTACAACGAGCGCCTCTTCTGCCGGGCCTGTGGCGTGGGGTACGAGCCCCTGGATCCGCGGCTGTTCTCGTTCAACAGCCGGCAAGGGGCGTGCCCGGACTGTCACGGCGTGGGTTCCTCCGAAGAGTTCGACGCCGATCTCGTCATCCCGGATCCCGGATTGAGCCTGACGGACGTGGTGAACCGGCTGTGCGCGGAAGCGCCCGAGGGGCGCGCCTCCCTCAAGCGGCGGCTGAACCTGTTTCAGGGCGAGTTGCAGCAGAAGCTCGGCGTTCCCGGCGACGCACCCCTCGGCGCTCTGCCGGCACGGCAGCGGGACGCCGTGCTCAACGGGCGCGCGCGGCCGTCGGTCGCCGGTCTCCTCGGTACGCTGTCCGGACTGCGGGTGAAGAGCGACGGTGCCCTGGCCGGCTATCTGAACTCGTTCATGAGCGAGCACACCTGCACGGCCTGCGACGGGGCGCGGCTCAATGCGCGGGCTCGCAACGTCCGCGTCGCCGGCAAGGCCATCTGGCAGATCACGGCCCTGTCGGTGAAAGAGGCGCTGGGCCGCTTCGCGTCACTGGAGGAGCGGCTTCTCAAACACAGCGCGGACAAGGAACGGCTGGTCCTGGAGAAGACCCAGAAGGAGATTCATCACAAGCTGCGGTTCCTGGACGAGGTGGGCCTGGGATACCTGACGCTGGACCGCCGGGCCAACTCCCTGTCCGGCGGCGAGGCCCAGCGGGTGCGCCTGGCGGCCCAACTGGGCTCCAACCTGCGCGGCGTCTGCTACATCCTCGACGAGCCCACCATCGGCCTGCACACCCGCGACAACAACCGGCTGCTGGCCACGCTGCGGCGGCTGGTGGAGGCGGGCAACAGCGTGCTGGTTGTGGAGCACGACGAGGCTACGATCCGGGCGGCGGACGTGCTGGTGGACCTCGGGCCCGGGGCCGGGGTGCGCGGCGGCCGGGTGGTGGCCATGGGCACGCCGGAAGAGGTTTGCGCCAATCCGGCGTCGGTCACCGGGGCGTTCCTGGGAACCTCCCGGCGCCGGCTCTGGCCGGAACGGGCACTCAAGAGCAGCGAGTGGATGATGGTGACCGGTGCACGGGAGAATAACCTCAAGAACCTCAAGGTGCGGCTGCCCCTGGGCATGTGGACGTGTGTCACCGGCGTGTCCGGCTCGGGCAAGAGCACTCTGGTGAAGGAGGTGCTGTTCAAGGGGCTCAAGGCGAGGCTGGGACAGAACGCAGGCCGACCGGGCCGGCACGAGGACCTTGGCGGCTGGGAACCCATCGAGCGGGCGGTAGAGGTGGATCAGACGCCCATCGGCAAGACACCGCGCTCGGTGCCCGCCTCCTACGTCGGGTTCCTCGACGAGATCCGCCGCATCTACGCGCTGCATCCCGAGGCGCGCATGCGCGGGTACACCCCGAGCCGGTTCTCCTTCAACGTGAGCGGCGGGCGGTGCGACGAGTGCTCCGGCCAGGGCAGGATCAAGAAGGAAATGAGCTTCCTGCCCGACGTGTTCGTGCACTGCGACGGGTGCGGCGGGCTGCGCTTCAACGAGGAAACCCTGTCGGTGAAGTTCAACGGCAAGAACATCGCCGAGGTTTTGCAGATGACCGTGGAGGAAGCGGTGGAGTTCTTCCGCCCCTTCCCCAAGGCCTACCGGCCGCTCAGGATCCTGGACGACATCGGCATGGGCTACATCGCCCTGGGACAGGCCAGCAACACCCTGTCCGGCGGCGAGGCCCAGCGCATCAAGCTCGCCTACGAGCTCGGCAAGGAGTCCCGCGGCAAGACCCTCTACATCCTGGACGAACCCACCACCGGCCTCCACTTCGCCGACGTCGAGAAACTCATCGACATCCTCCACCGCCTCGTCGACGCCGGCAACACCGTCATCACCATCGAGCACAACCTCGAGATCATCAAGGACGCCGACTACCTCGTGGACCTGGGCCCCGAAGGCGGCGACAAAGGCGGCCGCGTGGTCGCCCACGGCCCGCCGTCCAAAGTGGCGCAGGACGGCAAGCGGTCTTATACCGCCAGGGCGTTGAGGGAGTATCTGGAGGCGAATGGGGCGGGGTAATGTTTGCGTGAGGTGGCCGCGGAGGGTACCCCGTAGGTCGGATTAGCAAAGCGTAATCCGACTTTCCGTATTCAGACGCACGCCGTAACCGTTTCACCGATGCAGGGGCGTAGCTTGCCGCAGCCTGCCGGCGTAGCCCTTCCTTATCCTCCAGCTTGCTCTACACACGCGCCGTCGGTTAGACTTGTTTTATACTTTCGATCGGCGGTGTATTCGAGTGGACAAGGTTTTCATCTACTGGGACAACTCCAACATTTTCATTAGCGCACAGCAGATCGCGATTGAGCGCGAAGGCGAAGCCGCTCGCTTCCGTGCCCGTATTCACTTCCGAAATCTGCTGCAGTTGGCCCACGGGGAGCGAGAGATCGAGCGCGCTATCGCCGTCGGCTCCGTCCCGCCGGAGTTGCGACACGTGTGGAACCGGCTGGAAAACGAAGGGGTCACGGTTCAGCTCTTGGAGCGCGGCGCGCTCCAAGGTCGTGAACAGGGCGTGGACCAGGCCTTGCAAACCGTGATGCTGCGCGATGCGGTAGACTACAACGGAGACCCGGGAATAGCGGTTCTGCTTACCGGAGACGGCGCGGGGTTCGATGACGGCGTGGGCTTTCACGCCGACCTGGAGCGTATGCGCCGCCGGAAATGGCGCATTGAAGTCCTTTCGTGGCGACATAGCTGCAACCGCCGGATGCGGGAATGGGCGGAGCAGAACGGCAAGTTTATCGCCCTGGATGACTTCTATGACAGCGTGACTTTCCTTGAGGCACCGCCGCCCGGCCAGCCTGTTGCGAATCCGCGCTACGCCGTTCCGATTGACCTGAGCAAACGGCCATGACGTTCGGCAAGCAAAAGCGCTAAAACCCAACCTGCATGTCGGATTAGCGAAGCGTAATCCGACATGCCAACTTCATGGCCTTCAACAAAGTTGTCCGGCTGCGGCGAAGCTCTCGACCTTGATTTGATCGGCGCGATCCCGCGCTTGCCACAAATCGTAGGCCATCTGCATCCCGAGCCAAGTCTCAGGCGTTGAGCCGAACGCCTTCGACAGCCGTACGGCCATATAAACGGAAACCCCCGTGCGTCCATTCACGACTTCGGACAGAGCCTGCCGCGTAACGCCCAGGCCCTGGGCGGCCCGGGTTACGGACAGTCCCAGTGGTTCCAGGCACTGCCGCCTTACGATCCCTCCGGGATGTGGAGGATCTTGCATCGCCATCATAGACCTCCTCGGTCCACGCACCACGCCGCCCCCTTCCTCCACCGAGTCGCCGCGCGCATGTTCCAGTACAATCGCAGCCCGGAATTGAAGTCGCGTGCTTGTAGTGCGCTCCTGGCACCACTCTTCCAACTTTGTCTCCTCTTCCTTGGTCAGAAATAGTCCTACCCGGGTTCGTGCCATGGTTGGTTCCTCTCACTCAGAGGCTCTCGCCAAAGGTCAAATTGTAGCATGAGTGTTTGCATTTGCCGGCCAAAACGGAAAGAAAGGGAACAGACTTCACCGGCAAAAACTCAGGAGGAAACACATGATCATCGAGATGAGAACCTATACGCTCAAGCCCGGAAAGATACCCGACTTCGAGAAGGCCTTTGAGGAAGGGTTGCAGCACCGCGCCAAGATCTCTCCGCTGGGGGCGTTCTTTCATTCGGAGGTGGGGCCGCTGAACCAGGTCATCCACATCTGGCCCTATGAGAGCTTTGCGGAGAAGGACCGGATCGGCGCCGAGGCCCGGGCCACCGGCCACTGGCCGCCCAAGGTCCGCGAGTTCATGGTGACGCAGGAGAGCAAGGTATTTCAGGCGGCGCCTTTTTCCCCGCCGCTGGAACCCCGTGAGATGGGCAACATCTACGAGATCCGCACCTACACGGTGCACCCGGGCAGCATCCCGACGCTGATCGAGCGCTGGCAGGACTGTATCGAGGATCGGATCAAGATCTCGCCCTTGGCCGCCGGCTGGTTCACGACCTATGGGACGCTGAACCAGTGGGTGCACATCTGGCCCTACAAGGACATGGGCGAGCGGGCCCGGCTCCGCGCCGAATCCATGAAGCTCCCCAACTGGCCGCCGGCCACCCGCGAGATGCTGCTCCACCAGGAGAATTCCATCGTCGTGCCGGCGTCCTTCTCGCCGTTGCGTTAGATTCACAACCGGGCGCCCGCCGGCGCCTGTATCGTGCTTCGTGCGGCTCGACTGACCGTGGGACGCGTGCGTCTCCACCGGTCAGCCCGAGCCGTACTCGCGTAGAGGGCTGCCCAGGACGAGGGAGTCAACCCATGAACACAATCATCGCCATGTTCGGCTGGATCAGCCTGTTCGCCGTGGCTTCGACTTCGGCGCCGGCACAGCATGCTCACACGATGTCGCCCTACGCGCATACCCAGAGCAGTGAAGTATCAACCCTTACACCCGAGGAAGTGCGCGAACTGCGGAACGGGGAGGGTATGGGCCTGGCCCGCCCGGCCGAGTTGAACCAGTTCCCCGGGCCGAAGCACCTTCTCGAGTTGGTGTCCGACCTCGACCTCAGCCAAGCACAGATCGATCGGATCAAGGCGATTCGGAAGAAGATGAAGATGCGGGCAATCGCCAAGGGCGAGGAAATCCTCGAAACGGAGCGCCACCTGGCGAACCTGTTCGCTTCAGGTCACCCGTCGGTGGAGGAGATGACCCGCATGACCGAGCACCTGGGCATCATGCGCGGGCAGCTCCAGGCAATCCACCTGCTCGCGCACATCGAGAGTGCCCGCGAGCTCGCCGCCAATCAGATCGAGAACTACGACCGGCTCAGAGGCTACCGGCACTGAAACGGGTTGCACGGAGCAGAATCCGCTCAGCCCTCCTCCCCCTCCATCAGATAGCTCTGGATGAAACAGTCGATGTCGCCGTCGAGGACGGCGTCAGCTTTGCCGACCTCCAAGCGTGGTTGTTGACACATCAGATTTCTGGGTGAAGCTAGAAATCGTGGCTCACAAAACGGAGGATCCCGTCAATGAAGCAGAAGATCGCAACGATCATCGACGCTGATGTCCTACGCATAGCGAAGCGACAGGCGGTCGACGAGGGACGGCCGCTCAGCGACCTGATACATGATGCCCTGGATCTCTACCTGACAGCCAAGTTGCCGCGGGCCGACCGCCGTGAGGCCGCGTACAGGTTGTTCTGTGAGGAGCCGATGGAGGTTTCTTTCGAAGATTTCCAAGAAATTCTGCAAGCGGACGTTTAGGATCAATGAGTCTCGACGACATCCCCGGCGGCAGCCTGTGTGTGATTGATACAAACGGAAGTAGGTCTTGCCGAAGAAGTTATCTACCTGATTTTAGGACGCTTTCTCTAACGATCTTTCCAACGTCGCTATCACCGTAAGCGAATCGCAAGCGGTTTGAGTACAAGAAGCGCACCCCCCAAGCGCGCACACGTCCGCACGTCCTGTTTCCTTGGAGTCTAGAGTTTCTGGTACCCGTCCCGGCCGGTGCGCTTGATTCGCCCCTCCTTCGACCAGCGTACGACCAACTGCCGGAGGTAAGTTCGGGTTTTCCCGCTCGCCGTCGCGTGGGCGCTCAGGGTATCGAGAGTAAACTCGCCGGACAGAGTCGCGAAGACCGTAGTCCAATCGATCATCCCGCCACGTCGCCCCCGCTTCAGCGACCCAACCGGAGAACGACCCCGCCGGGACCGAGGCCGAACACCGTCTCGTGCGCTGCCTCCATCGCCGCCCCATCGAGCGCCGCAACCCGCTCGCCCGTCGCTCTCTCCAGTTGATCGGAGAGCTTCCAGGCATCGTCGGTGACCAGCTCGGCCGCTCCCGGGCCCGGCTGATCGCCACGTAGAACGCCCTCTGGTTGGTCAGGTCCGGGTTCCCCGTGGGCATAGCCGCAACGATTTAGTCCACCGTCCTGCCCTGGAAAGCATGGACCATAGCACCATAGAAGCCCAGGCCCGGTCGAGGTGGCGCAACTGGGGATCGTGTTCGGCAAGTTTCGCCGCCGATCCGTCATCGAGACGGAAGCGGACGCCGTCCTTCCCGACCGATTCCACAGCCGCGGTCTCCCCGTTGGCGAGCCCCGAGCCCGGATCGTTCCGCGTCCACCGGACCGCTGAACAGATCCGGAGCCGGTTGCTTCCGCTCAGCCTGCCTTGCCCTCGCGCGCACAGCTTCGGCCGAAAACCCAAGCTCCGCCGACTGCCGCTCCCAAGACCGTCGAAGCTCCCCCTTGTCCACGCCCCGCTTCGCGGCCCGCGTCATCAACGCCGCGCCGTCCGCGAGCTTCGGGTTCTCCAACGGCGCCCCTTCATCCCGCGCCAACATCGCCGCCTCTATCTCCGCCCGCCGCGTCGAGAACCCCTCCACTACCTCCCGTGATACTCCCGAGATCTCGAACCTCCCGTCCGGGTGCGTTCTCGATCCCTTATCCAAGTTCCTTAAGATCCTGGGCAAGCTCAGACCGGTACACGGCGCCGATCGCCATCTTGTTCCGGTAGAGGCCGTCGTTGACCATGGTCATCCACTTCCCGCCGTCCCCCTGGACCATGTTCGCCACCACCGCATGGGTATGTAATGTTGCGGATCGGATTATGTTGCGGATGTGTCCGGGCTCCCTGACAGGTCGGGTTCTACTGACAATCTCCGCAACATAATATTCTGCGGTCACAATGCGTTCAGGAACGCAATCACGCCCTTGTCCTCCTTCCACGGTCGACCGCGGTCGGGTGGGGAGGCGTCGCACTGTGCAATCGCTTCGGCCTTGGCCTCAAGATCGATCTCGGCGTAGACATTGGTGGTTTCGAGGCTGACATGTCCGAGCCAGGCACGGATGGTGTTCAGATCCACGCCTGCCTGGAGGAGGTGGCAGGCGGTGGTGTGGCGTACGAGGTGGGGGGTAATCGCGCGGCCCGCCAGTTCCGGCACGCCGGCCGCACACCGCTCGACGAGACGATAGACGCCGAACCGGGTGTAGGGTCTGCGGTGGCTGCTGAGGAAGACCGCGGCATCGTCTGGGCGCCCCTTCATGAGTTCCGCCAGCGCCTCCACGGTCCGCCGCCACAGCGGGCACTGGCGGACTTTGCCGCCCTTGCCGTTGAGGTTGGCGAGCGGATAGCGTCCGTCGTCACCGCTTCGGACATCGCCGGCACGCAGCCCCGTGACCTCCGAGACCCGTGCCCCGGTGTTGTACAGGAACAGCACCAGCGCGTGCTCGGTCCGTCCCCGGGACGTGCGCCGGTCCGGCACTGCGAGCAGGGCCTCGACCTCGTCCTTGGTCATCCAGGAGACTGGCTTCGCAGTGGTCTTCTTCGCGGCGAGCGAGCGGATCTGAGCCGACCAGTCGACCTGGGCCGGGTCGCGGCTGGCGACGAAGCGGGCGAAGGATCGGATTGCCGCCAGGCGCTGGTTGCGGGTCTGTGCCGAGCATCCGCGCTCCTGTTCGAGATGGTCGAGGAACGCGAGCGCCCGCTTTGCGGTCAGGTCGGCTACCGCCAGGCGGTCGACCGGCTTGCGAGCCGTTTTGCCGAGGAAGGGGAGCAGCAGCGTGAAGGAGTCCCGGTAACTCTTCTGCGTGTTCCGGGCAAGACGGCGCTCGGTGACGATGTATTCGGCCAGGAAGCGGCGGAGCCAGTGGCCGAGGGTGCGATGTTCAATCATGTTCGATCTCCATGGACATATCGGTCGAAGCGGGCGCATGCTTCGTGAAGAAGCTCCGGCGTCATCGACAGGTAGACCTTTGTGCCTTCGAGGTTGGAATGACCGAGCCAGGTCGAGAGCGCGGGCAGCAGCCGCTGCACATCCTTTCCGTCCCGGTACCAGGCGGTCACCCTGTGGACGGCGGCGGTGTGGCGGAGCGAGTGCAGGCACGGGCCGCGCCGCACGTCGTCCCTGCGGCCGATTTCAGCGGCCCCGAGGAGCTTGCAGCAGGCGGACTTCAAGGTGTGGCAATTCACGGTGGTTCCGTCCCGGTTTGCGAGGAATGCGGACTCCCTTCCATCGGGTATCGGACGCTGCGAGCGCCGAGCGGCATAACCTCGCAGCAGGTCGGCAAGCCGGGGGCAGACCGGCACGAGCCGGTTCTTGTGGAACTTCGTGTCCCTCACCGTCAGCACCGCCTCCTCGAGATCGACATCGCCGATGGTGAGCCCGATGGCCTCGCCTCGCCGAAGACCGGCTCCGTAGAGGAGGAGCAGCAGCATGCGCAGTGTGTCGCCGTCGAGTTGGATCGCATGCATGGTGGTGGGATCGATGGCGGCGAACAGGCGCTTCAATTCCTCTTTCGTGTAAATGTGAGGCGGCGCCGACTCCGGCTCTCTCGGCTCGTCGTGCGCCGGTGGCAGCGGCGAACGGGTCGCAAGGCCGCGGCTGATCGCAAAGCGGTAGAACCCGGCAAGGGCGCCGTATCGGTTTGCGCGGGTTCGGGTGAGCGGACCGGTTCCGGCGAGAAAGCGCAGGACATCGCTCTCATGGACCCCGTTACAGCCCGTTCCGCCGGGGAACCCTCTGCAGAATCGGTTCAGGATTCTGGCGCTGGTGGTGAATCGCGCGCCGTGGGAGCGACGCCAGGCGACGTAATTTGCCATTGCGTCGCGCAGGGTCATGCCAAGCCCTCCAGGTCGATGGCCGCCACCTCCCTTAGGACATCAAGCCTCACCTTGGCATAGATTGAGGTGGCGGCGACGCTGCGATGGCCGAGATGGTCACCGACCGCCTTCATCGACAGGCCCTGGTCCAGAAGATGCTGAGCGGTTGCATGGCGCAACGCATGCGGGCCCCGACGCCCGTCGGTGACGCCGATGCGCACGAGGCGACTGCCCACGATGCTGTATAACCCGGCCGCTGTGAGTGGCCGGAACGGCGCCTTCCGCGTCAGAAAAAGCGTTCGATCGGGGTGTTCAGGTCGAACTTCGCGCAGATACCGCAATATCGCGTTCCCGACCCCGCGCGAGAGCGCACGCAGGAGCGTCCGTCCGGTCTTGGGACAGTGCACCCGCACCCTCTCCTCCCGCCAGCCGATATCCTCGAGCCGGAGACTGCGAACCTCGCCGGAGCGCAGCCCGTAGGTGATGAGCATCAGGAGCATGGCGCGATCGCGGATGTCGGTCGCCTGGTCGCCCTCGGTGGTGGCGAGCAGGCGCAGGGTCTCGTCCCGGCTCAACCCTTTCGGGATCGTCTCGCCGGGATGATGGCGCGGCGGCATGACCGCATCGGCCAAGCCGTTCATGCACCAGCCCCGGTCTTCGGCAAAACGCAGAAAGCCGCGCAGGCGCAGGGCGTTGACGCGGACCGTGCTTCGGGCGCAGCCGCGGGCATGATCGCGAGCGACCGCCGCGTCGATATCCGTGGCACGGACCAACGACAGGTCGCCACCCCAGCCGGCGAGGAAGCCCTCGACCGTGCGGCGGCATCCTCCGATCGTTTCGTCGGACAAACCCCGTTCTACCCGCATCCAGCGTGCATACGCGTCTACCTTGTCGACATGGACGTGGCGCTTGGCCTGCGGCTCCTCGAACAGGCCGGCAAAGCGCAGCCAATGCGCGGTGCAGCCGATGAATTCCGCCCGGCCCTTCCCCAACGCACGGAGACGACGTCGGCGAGTGCCGGGAAACGGCCACCGCCGGGCCGCGTTCTCCAGCCGTGCCATGCCAACCCGCACACGGTCGTGCAGACCGAGTAGCTGAATCGCGCAGAGCTGATGATGCGCGATTCTATGCAACGTGCTGCGCGCCGCCCCCTCGCCGGCACGGAATTCGAGATAGCGCAGCCGCTCTTGCAGCAACGGCGCATCGGAATATCGCTCGATGGTTTGGGGCTTGGTGAAGAGTTTGCTGAACATCATCCCGTCCTCCTTTCGTCGAGGACATGATGATGCCGATGTACCAGCGTCAGAAAATTATGTTGCGGAAATTTTCAGAATGACTCGGTCCGTCAGGGAGCCCGGACAGTTCCGCAACATAATCCGATCCGCAACATTACATACCTTATGTTGATGTTCACATAAGGCATGGAGTTGCGGGTCGAGATTTCGGGAAGTGTCGTGGCGGAAGGTGGCGGCCACCATCTTCTGGCCGCTGGCGTGGACCATCGTTCCGCTCGCCTTGTCCTGCATCCGGGTCTCGATGGCGTTGCCATCGATCCACGCGAGGGTGCGTGTTGCGGCCCGGTCGTGGACGGCGACGATCCGCTCGTCTACTCCCACCAGCGCCATGAGGGAAACCGATTTCGGTGCCGAATGCGTGACGTCGCGGCCCGGCCGGTGGTGGATCTCTCCGTCCTTGTCCCCCTTGCCGAGGTGCGGGCCGACCGGCACCTTGCCTTCGAGCACGGCCTGGAAAATTTCCGGATCGACCGGACCTGAAAGCCCCAAATCCTCCGCGCCCCGGCCCGCCCAGGCGCTCGCCTCCCTGTGGGCGGGATCGTCCCTCGCGTAGTATCCGTCCTTCTCGTAGTAGGACACGCCCTGAGACGGCGAAGCGATGACGCCGATGGAAGCAACCATGCGGGCCTCCCGCCGAGCGCGTGTTCACGCCGGTTTTGTGTGTCCATGGAGCCCGGATACGCGCTTTTCGGACTGGGTACAAGCGCCGAAGGGGCCGCTTCACAGGCGTGTTGGCGTTTGGCGTCGATTGTCGTTCGAGCGCGCTTCCTCGCGCGGTGCCGACGCAAGTGCTATGGTCAGGACCATGGTTCGTGCGCAGGCAGCCGCCGCTAAACGAGGCGCATCCTTCTACCTGAACATGGGTGCATTGTGGATGACGCCGGACAGATGGAACAGATGGGACGGACGAAGTACCAGGTAGCGCTGTCATTTGCTGGTGAACAGCGAAGCTACGTTGAAGAGGTGGCTCGCCATCTCAGAAAGCAGGCAATCGCCGTATTCTACGACGACTTCGAAAAGGTGCGCCTTTGGGGCCGGAGCGGCACGGAGGAATTCCATGAAGCATTCGCCCGACAAAGTGCCTATGTGGTGATGTTTATTTCCCGAGCCTATGTGGAAAAAGCTTGGACGCGTCACGAAAGACAGTCAGCCCTGAGCCGCATGATCCGCGAACAGGACGAATACATCCTTCCCGTGCGCTTCGATGACACGCCAGTGCCTGGTCTGCCCGACGACATTATCTACCAACGCGCCAGTGAGCACACGCCCGCACAGCTTTCGGCAATGATAGCCGACAAGTTGGGCATCCGTCCTTTCGACGACAACGCGTCCCAAATACCGCCTCCAAGGATGACCTCACCAACCGGCGAAGTGGTGTTCGATTACAGCAGCTACAATGGTCACTATCTCATCGGTTCTGGGGAACTGGCATTCGAAACAATGTGGACGAAGGCAAGCGATACCAGCATCCACGTATACAACGATCCCCCGTCAATCAATGGAGTCGCTTTGGCCCGGGGATGCACCTCAATTTCTCAAGTGCTGAACGCCGAAGCGCTAGACTACACATCGCGTGCGCCGACGGCTCCTCTCGGGGGAATCGTCGTGCTTCGCAACACACATGGTTTCTACGCGGCGATTCACGTGCTCAGCATCAAGGATGACACCCGCGGTGACGACAGGGATGAGATCCGCTTCCGGTACGCCATCCAGTCCGACGGTTCGGATGGCTTCGTGGAGTTTGTGGACGTGTTAGGGGATGAGCCTGCGACTGAGGAACAAGACGAGGAAAGCATTGAAGTCATACGTGCGCGTTTGGCCCAACTCGACGAAATCCTGTCTGACGTTCGCAACGTGAAAGCCAATCGCTTGTTCAGTCCGGTTGGCGGCATGGCGGCGAGTCTTCACCGAGTCCTGGAAATCATGCGCATAGACCCGTGGCGCGAGTTTACCGATGATGTCGCGACACTTGCGCTGTTCGCCGCGGCCGACGCGCAGAAACAGGCCTGGGACCGACGCATACCGCCCGAAGGAAGGGTCTCTCCAGATGCGCGGGTATCATGGGTATCCGATGAAGACCGCCGCCGCGAGTACGCGGCCATCGAAGCAAGCCTGAGAACTCGGCTGGCCAAGAAGCCGTAACGTATGTCGTCTGCCTACATCGTTTCAACAAGGAGCCCGGCGAATCTGCGATTTCGTCTGAAAGGACCTGCCTCTTCGGGAAGCCACGACATATTCCGTGTTGAATCCGGGCCTGCACGCGAAGATCGGGGAGTTGATGGTGGAGCAGGTCCATGATCCGGCGCGACCATCCGGACCTCAGCCTGAGCGGTCAATGCCGCTTGCTGTCCATTAGCCGCTCCTCTGCGTACGACACGCCTCAGGGCGAGAGTGGGCGTGAGGCATGGAGAGGGATCCTACCGGGGAGACACACTCCCGAAGAATGGTGACATGCGATTGATCCGAATGAGCGCGTCCGTCGGCTGGTTGGTCGCAGGATGCGGTGTCACGGTCTTCGGGGTCTGTATCCTTTTCCTGCTCTCGGTAGAAGTGGGGATCGCGCTCATCCTGCTCGGCGCCGGTGCGCTCGGTTTCGCGGCGGGCCTCGTGCGATCCGCCGCCGTTGACCGAGGGCTCGTCGCAGAGGTCGAGCAGCACATCGACGAACTGCGTGAGCGCGATCTGAGAGAGGTCGAGAAGCGCTGGCGCACCGAGGGCGTGTCGCCGGTGGAGCAGGCTCGGAACGCGCTCCAGCGGTCGCACGACCCGGAAACGGACACGGCGTCGGAACTCGACGCGCGGCTTGGGAGAATGATCCAGGCCCGTTGCGACCGCGTCTGGGATGGCATCCGCGACCGGCGCTACGTGAAGCAGGAGCACGGGAAGATCGGCGGCCTCGACGGCCGCGCCGTTTTCGAGGAAATCCGCAGCGTTGTGGAGGAAGTCGCCCGCCTGTACGGGAAGGATGCCGAGAAAGCGGAACTCGATGCGCGCATCGGCGACATCGCGCTTGCCGCGCGTTCTGCGATCGGCGACCTCCTGCAAGTGGCGCGGCAGGTGCCGGTGGTTAACGTCACGGGTCTGACCGTGAGGGAAGTCGTGACGCGGCTCGAACAGGTGCAGAAGGTGCGTAATCTCTACCGGAAGTATACGCCCTATCAGCACTATGTGCGCGGCGCGACGCTGGCTGCTCGCATTGCCCTCGGTGCGAACCCGGTCACCCTAGCGGCCTCGACTCTCGGCTCGGAGGCACTAACGCGGGTCGGCAAACACGTCGCCAAGAGGTACATAGAGGGCTGGATGAAGGAACTGCTGGAAGGTTCCGTCGCGCTGGTCTATTTGCAGGTGGCGCGCACATACGATCCAGGCCACACGTATCGGAGCGCTGACTGGCTGGGGCTCGTCGAAGCGCTTCGGATTCACAAGCTGGTTCCGGGCATCGACCACAACCGCAAGCTCCTGTTGGACCGCATTCTGCGCGCGCAGATTCCGGACGAGTTCGCCAAGTTGGCGCTGCTGCGCGCACTTGCCGACGACGATGAGCCGGACTCCGCGCTGACGCTGCCAATCGACTTCGCCTCCCTGCGCCCCGCGCAACGCCAGGCGATTGCCGAGTCTCTCGGCGCGATCCTGCGGGACATGCGCGGATTGAATGAGCCGAAGGCCAGCAAGGCGATAGAGGAAATGGAGAAGGGGCTGTCGATAGGTCTGCAGGTTGACCTGATCGATGCCGGAAGCCGCGAGGAGATACGCATCGAGGAGGGATTCTTTCAGCTCGCGATGCTTGCCCGCGACTGGTGCCGACTCGGTACCGGGGAAGCGCAGCAGGTGATCGAAGGCAGCACATTCGCCGTGGCGGCGCGCAAGCGCATCGGTGATGCCGACGTGAACCGCGTGCTGTTGGAGAAAGCGATGCCGATCGCCTTCGACGATGATGGCCTCGAATCTGACCGCGTTGCGGAAACTGAGCAATGCTTGATCGAGCCCCCGCGGGATCTGGTCGGAGACCCGCTGGCCGAACCACTGATCGCGTCCTTCGTCGATCTACTGGCGACGAAGGCTGCGGAGGACTGGCCGGTCGAACACGACCATATGGTGCTGTTCAATGCTTCGGTGTTGCTCCCGGAGCGTAAGCAGGTCACTACGCTCTGGTCGCGATATCTGAAGGCGGTGGAGTCGCGGCTGCGTGATCGCCTGAAGTACGGGGCGCTGTCGACCGTCCCACCAGGGTCGGCGCCGGCTGTCCTGCGGCAGATCGGCGACCAGAAACTCCCTGCGCCGGCGGGCTGCACCGTCACTTCCGACGTTCGGACCCGGGCCGTCGCGGTGTTCAAGGCGTCGTCCGGCAACGCGCGGGCGCGCTGGGTGCTCCTGTTTGCTGACCGCGTCGTTGTAGGGGAGGTTCCGAAGGAGGAACTCTCGCTCGACGACGGCGAGTCGAGAACCTACCTGAAAGACGAGGTTCGTTTCAGCCGTTTGTCACGCCCCCTCGCGGACGCCCTTGTTATCCACTGCGGTGACGGCCAGTGCCTGATCGTCGACGGCTCCGTGACGGGCACCTTCGCGGGGTACTTCGGTCCCGTGCTCGAATCTCTGGGCCTTGATGACGCCGCCCTCGGGATCGTAGAGAATCCCTGAGATTGCAACTCATGGCACCGCTCGTACATTTGGCGACGGCGGGAGGTCTGCGGACTGTGCCGGCTCCTACCCTCGGCAACCCCCGCTCTTGCAGATGTATAGAACGTCCGAACTCCGATTTGAGCCTCCAATGAAGCGCCTAATCAATCGAGCTCAGTGTGAGAAACTCATTTGCGACATTCGAGCCTTTCGGGACACGGCATCGTTGATCGAAAGGAACATCGACAACTTGGAACTCCGTCCTGTTGTCGCCGCCGACTATTCAACTATGAGTTGGCACTCGAGTGGACATGAAGGGTTTTTCCGATGGATGTCGCTGACCACCGTCAGCCACTTCAACTTCGGGGTCGCCTTCGAACTGGGGCTAAAGTGCCTGATCCTTATCCATGGAGAAGACCCGAAGAAACATAGACACAGTTTCACGAAATTGTTTGGAGATCTGTCCCGTCTCGCGCCAGAGATAGCCGAAGGACTTGAAACCGTCTTTCGTGTCACAGACCCTATGCTGATAGCCATCAATCCCGTACTCACCGAAGGTTCCGCTACCGTTGAGCCAACAAAGGCGCCGAGGAGTAGATCGATAAGAAAACTCGAGGATTTCTGTATTTATCTCGACAAGGAACTGAAGCTCTCGGTACAAAGATACATATGGGAAGATGCCTTCACCGGGAAACCCATTCACTATGTCCACAGACTCACTGTTCTGTTCGACTTGCTTGACGCGATAGAAGACAGTGTTAAGGAGAGTTGGGCGAAATTCAACGCCCCAACATCATCAACGGTAACATGGGCCTCATTCGTCAGAGAAAGAATCCATCCTAAGTGATCCGCGGTCGGACTGTCAGGTGTTTACCGTCTGCAATGATTCACTCATTTTGGCAGTGGCCATTCGATTGGAGGCCGACTGCTTGGTGTCGAGCGACAAGGCATTTCAAACGGTCGAAGAGATACCCGTTGTCGCACCTAGCGACCTCCGCCACCAGCAAGTCCTTTGACCGCTGCTCAAGCCTCCTCCCCCTCCATCAGATAGCTCTGGATGAACCGGTCGATGTCGCCGTCGAGGACGGCGTCGGCGTTGCCGATCTCGACGTTGGTGCGGTGGTCCTTGACCATGCGGTAGGGGTGCAGGACGTAGGATCGGATCTGGCTGCCCCAGGCGATGTCCTTCTTGTTTTTCTGGTAGCTGTCCATCATCTCGCGCTGTTTTTTCACTTCGAGCTCGTAGAGGCGGGAGCGCAGGATGCGCATGGCCATGGCCTTGTTCTTGTGCTGGGAGCGCTCGTTCTGGCAGGCCACCACGATGTTGGTGGGGAGGTGGGTGATGCGCACCGCGGAATCGGTCTTGTTGACGTGCTGGCCGCCGGCACCGCTGGCGCGGTAGGTGTCGATGCGCAGGTCGGACTCGTTGACCTCCACGTCGATGGTGTCGTCGATCTCGGGGTAGACGAAGACCGAGGCAAAGGAGGTATGGCGCCTGGAGTTGGCGTCAAAGGGGGAGATGCGCACCAGCCGGTGAATGCCGGCCTCGCACTTCAGGTAGCCGTAGGCATACTCCCCGGCGATGGTGAAGGTGACCCGCTTGACGCCGGCCTCTTCGCCCGGCTGATACTCCATGATCTCGGTTTTGTAACCGCGCCGGTCGCCCCAGCGAAGGTACATGCGCAGCAGCATCTCGGCCCAGTCCTGGGATTCGGTGCCGCCGGCGCCGGGATGGAGGGTGATGATGGCGTCCCGGCGGTCGTCCGTGCCCCCCAGAAGTTGCCGCAGCTCCATGTCCGCCAGGCTGACGGTGACTTCCCGGAGCCGGGTTTGGGTCTCTTCCAACGCTTCGGCGTCGTTCTCGTCCTCGGCCAGATCCAGAAAGAAGCGTGCTTCCTCGACGCTCGAATAGCATTTGCCGTAGTCGTCCACGGCATCCCGGAGCAGGGACTGTTCCTTGAGGATCTCCTGAGCCTTGTCGGCGTCGTTCCAGAAGTCGGGCTTGGCGGTGAAGGTTACCAGCTCGTCGATACGTTTCTGCTTGCCTTCGACGTCAAAGGCGCCTCCGTAACAGGCGCAGTTTCTCTTCGAGCAGTGTCAATTGTTCGCGTGGTTCGTCAAACATCGTGGGCTCCTGTGGCAGTGAAATGCATCCGTAAATGAGCGGATCGGCGGACTCCCGGCAACGCTTCTGCAGAAGACCCAATGAATGGAGAGCGGGGAATCGGATCGGGCTCGTCTCGACGGTTGTCCATCAATATAGCGGATCTGACCCCGATGACAAAGAAACAGCGGCAGACCGTCGTCCCCCACGGCACGCTGGCCGCCATCCACCTGACACGTTCGCGGAAATCGCCTATGAATGGGGACTCGGCCATTGGCATGCTGGTTGCACGGAATCCAACATGTCAATTCGCGCCAATGGCGATGAGATACATCCAGGAGAGTTACGCAACACAGAGGAGGAAGCCGTGCGTCGTTTCATTTGTGGGTTGATTGCTTGCGCCTTGTCGGTCATTTCTACGGGCATGGAAGCCGCGGACAAGCCCGTGTACTACGTCTATCTCGCTGGACCCGAAGTTTTCCTGCCTGAGCCGGTCAAGGCCGGCCAGGAAAAGAAGGCGATCATCGAGCGGCTCAACGGGGAACACGCCTGGCCTTTCCGGCTGGTGGGGTTGTATCCGCGGGACAACGAGATTGCCGATTTCAAGCCGGACCGGGACACCGGCCTGCGCATCTACCGGGCCAACATCGCGATGATGGACAAGGCGCATTTCATCGCGGCCAACATGGTGCGGTTTCGCGGCCCCGGCATGGACACGGGCACCGCCTTCGAAATGGGCTATATGCGCGGCTTGGGGAAGCCGGTGTTCGGCTACTACGAAACAGCGCCCTTCTATGGCAAGAGGGAGGCCGCGGGCCTCTATTCCGACAAGGTGGCGCTACACTACAAGCTTGACGCGAAGAACCCGCAGGTGGACGTCCACGGTCAATTGGTCGAAAGCTTCGGGATGGCGGACAACCTCATGATGATCGGCGCCCTCAACGATGCCGGATCGGCCATCCAGCCGACCTTCGAGGAGGCGATTCTGCGGATAGGCGAGTCCCTGAAGTAGCGGCCTTTGTTACTGTCGGCCTGGCAGGCTGTATCAAAACGCCATTCCCGGGTAGCAAAGGCCCCTCCGTCATTCCCGTCCCCCCTCCGTCATTCCCGCGAAAGCGGGAATCCAGGCGGGGTGGAGCGGGGCTACAGCGGCGTTCCCCGCCTCCCCCTACCTGGATTCCCGCTTTCGCGGGAATGACGATTCGGGGGTCTTTGCCTCGCTCGAATGGAGTTTTAATACAGCCTGCTAGCCGCTTGGATCCTGCCGGCGTAGCTGCTTATGGCTCGCCGGCCTTGAGCTCCTTGCGCAGCCGCCGCTCCATGGCGCGCATCTCCCGCTCGTCCTCGGGGGACCGCTCATGGTCATACCCCAGGTTGTGCAGGATACCGTGTACGAGCAGCACTTCCAGCTCGTCTTCGAACGACCGCCGCCGTTGCCGCGCCTGCCGGGCCGCCTTCTCCACGGAGATGACCACATCGCCGATGAGCCGATGTCCGGTGGGCAGCGGCTCATCCACCGGGAACGACAGCACATCGGTGGGCTCGTCGCGTGACCGGTAGCGCCCGTTCAAATTGCGGATCTCCTCATCGCCCACCAGGGCCACACTGAGCTCGCAGTCCCTCAGGTCCATCAGCCGCAGGATCCGCCCTGCCTTGGCCTTGAGTGCGCGCACGGGCACCTTCCGCGCCACGCCCTGGCGCACCACGTCGACGGTGACGGCGCCGTCACCCATCGCCGCGGTTGTCGTTCTCACGGGTATCGCGCTCGTAGGCGGTGATGATGTCCTGTACCAGACGGTGCCGGGCCACGTCCTTCTCGGTGAAGGTGACGAAGCGGATGCCCTCCACCGCCTGCAGGATGCGCCAGGCCTCCTTGAGCCCGGACAGCCGGCCGGCGGGCAGGTCGATCTGGGTCACGTCGCCGGTGATCACCGCCTTGGAGCCGTAGCCCAACCGGGTGAGGAACATCTTCATCTGCTCGGGGGTGGTGTTCTGTCCCTCGTCCAGGATGACGAAGGAGTCGTTGAGGGTGCGGCCGCGCATGAAGGCCAGGGGCGCCACCTCGATGCTGCCCCGTTCCAGCAAGCGCTGAGCCTTGTCGAAGTCCACCATGTCGTGCATGGCGTCGTACAGGGGCCGGAGGTAGGGGTTGACCTTCTCGGCCAGGTCGCCGGGAAGGAACCCGAGCTTCTCCCCCGCCTCCACCGCCGGGCGCGTGAGGATAATCCGGGCGTAGTTGTTCTTCATCAGCTCGGACACGGCCATGGCCATGGCCAGATAGGTCTTGCCGGTCCCCGCCGGGCCGATGCCGAAGACGATGTCGTGGCGCCGGATGGCGTCGATGTAGCTCTTCTGGGCCACGCTCTTGGGCGTGATGGTGCGCTTGTTGGAGGAGATGTAGATGGTGTCGAGAAAGATCTCCTGGAGGTTCGCCTTGCTGTTGCTGCTCAGGATGCGGATGGCGTAGTCGACGTCGCTGCCGTACACGGGGTAGCCCCGCTCCAGCAGGCCATAGAGCTGGCGCATGACCTCCCGCGCCAGTTCCGATTCGGGCTGGTCGCCCTGAATCTCCATCTCGGTGCCGTGCACCCGAAACTTGACGCCCAATGCCCGCTGCGCGACCTTCAGGTGCTCGTCCTGGTTGCCCAGAAGCTCCCGGAACAGCCGGGGATCGTTGAACGCCAGATGGGGCACCGCCACCACGTTCTCGATGTTCGCTTGACTCACGGTCAAGAAATCCCCGACACGATCTCCCGGGCCAGGCGCAGCGCGTCATCGGTCTTCTGCGGCTGTTTGCCGCCCGCCTGGGCGAAATCCGCCCGGCCCCCGCCGCCGCCGCCGACGGTGGGCGCCACCTGCTTGATGATGTCTCCCGCGTGATACCGCCCGTCCAGGTCGCTGCCCGCGCCGGCGGCCAGCATCACATTCTTTTCGCCGGGGCACGCCAGGAAGATGAAGCCGCCCGGCAGTTGCTGCCGGAGCTGGTCCACGGTCTCCCTGAGCTGCCTGGCGTCCAGGCCCTCGACCCGTTCGACGATGAAGCTCGCGCCCGCGGCGTTCTTCTGGGCTTTCCCGAGCAGTTCCGGGACCCGGTCCTGCCCGAGCTGGCTCTTGAGCTCGGCCACCTGGCGTTCCAGTTCCTTCTGCCGTTCCAGCAGCCGCCGCACCTTGTCCGCGGCGTCCTCGTTGGTGCTCCGGAGCAGCCCGTTGACCTCGGAGAGGACGGCGTCGTAGGCGCGCATCACGTCGAAGGCCGTAGCCCCGGTGACCGCCTCGATGCGCCTCACCCCCGCGGACACGCCGCCCTCGGCGCTCAGCCGGAACAGCCCGATGTCGCCGGATTGATGGATGTGGGTGCCGCCGCAGAGCTCGGTGGAAAAGTCCCCGATGCGCACCACTCGCACGCGGTCGCCGTACTTGTCTCCGAAGAACGCCATGGCGCCGGCGCGGATGGCGTCGTCGTAGTCCATCTCCTCGGTGGAGACCCCGGCGTTCTCACGAATCCGCTGGTTCACTTCCCGTTCGATGCGCTCCAGAATCTCCGGATCCACAGGGCCGCCGTGGGTGAAGTCGAACCGCAGCCGGTCCGGAGCCACCAGCGATCCGGCCTGGCGCACGCCCGTACCCAGCTCCTCGCGCAGCACCGCGTGGAGGATGTGGGTGGCCGAGTGGCTGAGCATCGCGCGCCGGCGGTGCTCGCCGTCCACCGCCAGCTCCACCTCGTCCCCGGCCGCAACTCGGCCGCTGACGACCTTCCCCCGGTGCACCGACACCTCGGGCGTCGGGTGCTGCGTATCCAGCACCTCCACGGTGTCACCACGGGCGGTGCGGATGGTGCCCCGGTCCCCCACCTGGCCGCCGGACTCGGCGTAGAACGGTGTCTCCGCGACGATCAGTTCCACCGCGTCACCTTCCACAGCATCCTCCACCGGTGTGTCGCCGCAATAGAGCGCCGTCACCCGAGATTCGTGGGTCAGGCGGTCGTAGCCCAGGAAGCGGCTCGGCGGAGGGCCTAACGTAGCAGTGGCCCCGAGACTCCCGACGAGGACTCCTGTGAAAGTGGCGGAAACGGCCTTTGCGGCCCGCCCCCGCGTCCGCTGCTCCTCCATCAGCCGCTCGAACCCCTCGTGATCGACGGCAACGCCCTCGCCGCGCAGGATGTCCCCGGTCAGGTCCACGGGAAAGCCGTAGGTGTCGTACAGGCGGAAGGCCACGTCCCCGGGCAGCGACTGTCCGCCACTCTTGCGCAACTCCGCCAGCGAGTCCTCCAGCAGCACCAGCCCCTTGTCCAGGGTGTCGGCGAAACGGGTCTCCTCGACATGGATGGTCGATTTGATACGCTCCGCCGCGGCCCGCAACTCGGGGTACGCCTCGCCCAGGACCCCGGCCACCGGCTCCACCAGCCGGGACAGGAACGGCTCCTCGAAGCCCAGGAGCCGCCCGTGGCGGGCGGCGCGCCGTAGCAGCCGGCGCAGCACGTAGCTGCGGCCGTCGTTGCTCGGGAACACCCCGTCGGCGATGAGTGAGCTTACCGCGCGGGCGTGGTCGGCGATGACTCGAAAGGACACGTCGGCCTCGGCGTTGTCGCCGTAGGCCTTGCCGGCCAGTTTCTCGGTGGCGGTGATGATGTTGCGGAACAGATCCACGTCGTAGTTGGAGAAGACTCCCTGGAGCACCGCGGTGATGCGTTCGAGTCCCATGCCGGTGTCCACGTGCCTGGCTGGCAGGTCGTGGAGGGTTCCTTCGGCGTCGCGGTTGTACTGGATGAAAACGAGGTTCCAGAGCTCGATGTAGCGGGCGCAGTCGCCGTTGACGGCACAGACGTGGCCGGGATCGTCCGGGTGGTCGCAGGCCTCGGGACCCCGGTCCAGGTGGATCTCGCTGCACGGACCGCAGGGGCCGGTGTCGCCCATCTCCCAGAAGTTGTCCTTCTCGTCGAAACGCTGCACGTGGCTCGGGGGCAGGCTGCTGATGCGGCGCCACAACCCCTCGGCCTCGTCGTCGTTGCGGAACACGGTGGCGTAGAGCTTGTCCTTGGGGAGTCCCCATTCCTTCGTGAGAAGCTCCCAGGCCCAGGCGATGGCCTCTTCCTTGTAGTAGTCGCCGAAGGACCAGTTCCCCAGCATCTCGAAGAAGGTGTGGTGGTAGGTGTCCCGGCCCACCGCTTCCAGGTCGTTGTGCTTGCCGCTGATGCGCAGGCACTTCTGGGCACTGGCGGCGCGCTTGAACGCGGGCCGCTCGACTCCGAGGAAGATGTTCTTGAACTGGACCATGCCCGCGTTGGTGAACAGCAGGGTCGGGTCCTGCTGCGGCACCAGCGACGAGCTCTGCACCACCGTGTGAGTCTTGTCCTTGAAGAAGTCGAGGAAGCTGTCGCGAATCTCTTTTCCGGCCGTCATGACGCCCATTGATAGCATTCCCCCCGGCGCGAAGGCAACGTCACAACGCCCGTGAATGCCACGGCCCACTGCATCGGAAGCACCCTCGACAGGGGTGGCGGAAAAGCGGCGGACAGGGATGACACAGACCGCTCACTTACCCGGCTTCCCTCCCGCATCCGACCCGTTGGCGGGCTGGCGTTGCGGGCTCTTGAGGCCCGCCTTGGCCCGTATCAGTTCTGACAACTGGGCGGCGATGTCGGGGTGCTCGCGCAGGAACTGCTTGACGTTCTCCCGGCCCTGTCCGATGCGGTCGCCCTCGAACGAGTACCAGGCCCCGCTCTTGGCGACGACGCCCATGTCGCTGCCGATATCCACCAGCTCCCCCTCTCTGGAGATGCCGGTGCCGAAGAGGATGTCGAACTCGGCTTCCCGGAAGGGCGGCGCCATCTTGTTCTTCACCACCTTCACCCGGGTACGCCCGCCGATGACCGAGTCGGCGTCCTTGAGCGCCCCGGTTCGGCGTATCTCCATGCGCAATGAAGCGTAGAACTTGAGGGCGTTGCCCCCGGTGGTGGTTTCGGGGTTGCCGAACATGACGCCGATCTTCATGCGTATCTGGTTGATGAAGACCACCACTGCCTGGGAACGGGATATGGTGCCCGTCAGCTTGCGTAGCGCCTGGGACATGAGGCGGGCCTGGAGACCCATGTGCGAATCGCCCATCTCGCCCTCGATCTCGGCCCGTGGCACCAGCGCCGCTACGGAGTCCACCACCAGCACGTCGATGGCGCCGCTGCGGACCAGGGTCTCGGCGATCTCAAGGGCCTGCTCGCCGTGGTCCGGCTGGGAGATCAGCAACTCGTCGGTCTGTACTCCGAGCTTCTGGGCGTAGCTGAGATCCAGCGCGTGCTCGGCGTCGACGAACGCCACCATTCCCCCTAGCTTCTGGGCCTCGGCAGGATGTGAAGCGCCAGGGTCGTCTTGCCGGAGGACTCGGGGCCGTAGATCTCCACCACCCGGCCACGCGGCACCCCACCCACCCCGAGGGCGATATCGAGGCCGATGGAGCCCGTGGATATCGTCTCGATGTCCTTGATCACCCCACCCTCCCCGAGCTTCATGATCGCCCCTTTGCCAAACTGTCTCTCGATCTGGCTCACCGCCAGGTCGATGGCTTTCTCCTTGTTCGCGTCCATGGGGTCTCCTTAATGCGTTCTCGAATTTTCGGTTTCGCGGCCTCCCGCTACGGCCGGACGACTCCGGCGGCCTCCAGCCGAAAGACCTCCAGCGGGGAATACGTGGCTCCAGCGGGTCGAAGCGTGCTCCGGAAAAGAGTCACCGCATCCATCCGGAACTCGCCGAACTCGCGGTCTCGCCAGCGGGTCAGTTCTTCCCGAAGACTGACACCGGGAGGCTCAGGGCGCCGCCAGCGTCCGATGGTCGCATGCGGACGAAACCGCGTCGCCGCCCGCTCGACGCCCAACGGCTCCAGCGCCCGGTCCACCCGCCCCGCCACCTGCGCAAGCTCCGGGGCCGCCAGTCCGATCCACAGGACTCGCGGACGGCGGGCGTTCGGAAAGACCCCGAGGCCCCTGGCGGTGACTCCGAACCCGGCGGTGCCGGCCAGAGCTTCCCGCAACGCCGAACGTATGGAAACAACCTGGGCCTCTTCGACGTCGCCCAGAAATTTCAGGGTCAGATGGAGGTTTTCCGCCGGTACCCAGCGAACCGCCTCTCCGCCGAACTCGTTGCGGACGGCCGAAATCCGCGCGGCCACGACCGCCCCTACGGGGACGCCGACGAAGACTCGCAAGGTCGACACGGTCCTACGAATAATCTCCTTCGGCGGCTGGGACGATTTCTTTAGCGGCCCCGGTCATACTGTCCAGTGGACTGCTACAGGCCGCGAGTGTCCGCATCAATCGGCCCGGAGATGGGTGAGGGCAACCCCGCGGTCTTGCGGTCGGCGTCCAGTCGGCCGAAGAACAACTCCCTGGTGGCCTCGAAGATCCCCATCAACAAGGGATCGAGCTGCCCTTCGACCGGGACGTTGGCCTTTAACGGGTCCACGTACCGGTTGTCTTGCCACATCTCGAAATGAAGGTGCGAACCCGTGCATAGGCCCGAACAACCCACGTAGCCGATGGTCTGACCCTTCTTCACGGACACGCCGCGCCGGATCCCGTGCCCATAGCGCCTCATGTGCGCATACCGTGTCTTCATCCCTCCCCCGTGGCTGACCTCCACCAACCGGCCGTATGCCCCTTTCCACCCGGCGTGGGTGATGCGCCCGTCGCCCACGGCCCGTATCGGCGTACCCGTTCGCGCCGCGAAATCCACGCCGTAGTGCGGACGCCGTACCTTCAAAACGGGGTGGAAGCGGCGCAGCGAGAAACGCGAGCTGATACGCCTGAACTCAACGGGATAGCGCAGAAACGACCGGGACACCGTGCGGCCGCCGGCATTGTAGTAATGACCGTTGCCGTCGTCGCCCTCGAAATAGACTGCCGTGTACCTACGCCCCTGGTTGACGAACTCCGCGGCCAGTATCTGGATCCGGTCGGACGCTGCGCCGCCGGGACGAAACTTCCGCCGGTAGAGCACCCGGTAGGTGTCGCCGGTTCGAAGGTCCCGCTGGAAGTTGATGTCCCAGCCGAGAACATCCACCATGCGGGAGATGACGGCGACGTCAACCCCCGCGCTCTTGGCGCTGCTGTAGACCGATCCCTGGTCGATCACGCCGCGTACCGACCGCACCTCCTGCTGGTAGGGCACCTCATCCTTGTAGAACCGGACGCCCTGGTTGACGCGATACCAGGTGAGCCGCAGGTCCGAACGAAGCACGATCTCCAACGCCTGTAGGTTGCCGGTGCCGTTGGATTCAGCGGCGCCGTTGCCGTTGCCGTTTCCATGCGAGTTGAAATAGAAGTTGATGTTGCTGCCAGCCTGGAGCCTGCGCACGTATTTGTACCGCTGGAGGGCGGCGAGCCACCGGTGCCTCTCCTCGTCGTCCAGCTCATACTTCCTGAGCACGCCCCACAGATGTTCTCCGGATTTCAACCTGTGCGTCACCCGTTCGGCGCCATCGAATGACGGCACCGGCCGTTTGCCGTTGGTCGTTCCATTCGGCGGCGGGGTGTATTCCAGCAACCCGTTTCGCTGCTTGATCCGGGCCAACGCGTATTCGGACAGGAAAGCCCCTTTCCGGGCGGCCGAAGAGACTCCATTGGACGGGGAAGGCACCGCGTCGCGGGTCGTCGGCCTACGCCCCAGGACCCGACCGCTCCCGAAACGGACCTTGCCCCCGACCCGCTCCCAGGTCAGCTTTCGGTTCTTCTTCACCTCGAGCTCGACGGCTTTGAGGTTGTCCCGGCGGTGTCTTGCGGGAGTCCTGTCAAAATACAGATGCAGGCGTTGGCCCGGCCTGAGTCTGGTGACAGGATACTGTTTGTCAATGGCGTCGAACCACACTTCGCCTTCCTTCCCGGAGACGCCCAGAGGCCTGAGGATGCGCACCAGGGTCTGGCCCCGGCCCACGGTGCGTATGACCTTTTCCAGGGGTTCGAAGGACCGTGTCGGCGCCAGCGACTTGGGAGTGGCGACCGGCGCGCTGTTGGCGACCGGGGTCTTTACCGGCGCGGGCGTGGACACGGTTGGGACTTTGCCCACCACCACCCGATGATTTCTGCCCCGGTATTTGATCCGTCCATCGGTCCATTGCCACGTCAGGAGATCCCCGCCCCTCGATTCGATCTGCAGCGCCCGCAGGGTTCTTCGGCCGCCGCCTTGGGAAGCCACGAAATAGAGGACGATCTTCTTGCCCGGATACAACCGTCTCAGCGGATACCGTTTTTCGATGGCGCGAATCCAGTGCTGCGCCGCCTTCCCGGAAACTCCCCTGGCGCGCAGCACACGGCTGAGAGTTTCTCCCTTCCGGAGCACGTGCGTCACCTGCTCCACCGCGGGGGCAACTTCCGTCGAGGTCTTCTTCTTCGCGGCCTGGCCCTGCGGGGCTACCGGAGGTCCGGCCTCGGCCGAAGGCGCCACTCGCTTCGCCACGGAAGCCACGGGACTGTCCCTGTGGTAGACGATCTGGTCGGCGCGCAACTGCCAGATTAACGGTTTCGGGCCGGCGCGCTCGATTTGAAGGGCCGTCATGTGCCCGGGACCGGGAGCGTTCCACTGTGCGATGAAGTGGAAGTGGACCGTGTCTCCCACCCTCAGGACGTTGGCCACGCCGACTTGTTTCGCCACCGCCCGGAGCCAGCGATTCCTGGTCGGCGCGGAAACCCCCAGATCCATCAGTAGCCGGGGAAGGGTGTCGCCGCTGACGATCCGCTTGGTCACGCGCTGTTCACGGATATCCGTCCCCGCCGCTGCCGACGGCGGGCCGTCCTGCTTGAGGGGAAGGGACGAGTCCGCGGCCCATGGCACACCCGGGGCCAACATAAGCGACAGGAACACGAGTGCGCCGCCGAGCCGGTACCCGACACGGGACTTGCGGGATGGTGGATGAGACATTGCCGCAGACATGGACACGGGATCAATCACTCGGGAGTAATACTAATACATAACGAAGCGATAAAAAAACCGAAAAAGCGGGTAACCTGGTGATCTAAAGGGTACAGCATCGAACAGAGCACTAGGAGCCTGTATCGGCCGGCAGCGCCGTGCGGGCACGGGCGGGTTTGAAACCCGCCCCTACATCGGATGCCGGGTTCCTGCGGCGCAGGCTCCTAGCCCGCCTCAGGCTGACGGTTGGCCTTACGGTACCCCAACGCGTCCTGCGCAATGATCAGTTTGTGGATGTTCGAGGAGCCCTCGACGATCTGATAGGATTTCGCGTCCCTCAAGTAACGCTCCACCGGGAACTCCGTGGAATATCCGTAGGCCCCCAGGATCTTGAAAGCGCCGTCGGCGGCGTGCGCTGCCGCCTCGGCGGCGGCGTATTTCGCCATGGACACCTCCAGGTTGTTGGGTTGTTGGCGGTCCGCGAGATGAGCCGCCCGGTACACCAGCAGACGCGCCGACTCTTCCTCCACGATCATCTGGGCCAGGCTGTCCTGAATCATCTGGAAGCGTCCGATCTTTTGGCCGAACTGTTCACGCTGGTTGGCATAGGCCACGGCCGCCTCCCGCGATGCCCGGGCCACCCCCAGGGCTCCGGCCGCGCAACTCAAACGCGTCTGGTTGAGCTGCCACATGCACATGGCAAAGCCCTGCCCCTCGGCTCCGATGCGGTGGTCGGCGGGCACCGCCACGCCGTCGAAATCCAGCGTCCCGGTGGGCGACGCCAGCGCGCCCATCTTGTCCAGGGTGCCCCGGCGAACGCCGGCGCGGTCCAACTCCACCACGAAGGCGGACAGGCCGCGGTGTCCGGCGTCCCGGTCCGTGACCGCGTAGACCAGCGCCAGGTCGGCGATGGGCGCGTTGGAAATCCAGGTCTTGGTGCCGTTGAGGACGTAGCCGTCGTCCGTCCGGGCGGCACGGGTGGACATCGAAGCCACATCGGAACCCGAGTCCGGCTCGGTGATGGCAAAACAGCCGATGCGCGAAGCATCCACCAGCCCGGGGATCCAGCGGTGTTTCTGCTCCTCCGTGCCGAACCGGGCCAGCGCCACCGCGGGCGCAAGCTGGGTGTTGACGTGCACCCGAACCGAGCTGTGCACCCGCGCGATCTCTTCCGTGAGCAGCACCATGGCCAGATAGCCGAGACCCGTGCCGCCATAGTTCTCGGGAACGACGCAGCCGAAGAAGCCCAACTGCCCCATCTTCTCGAAAATCTCCCGACGAAAATGATGGTTGCGGTCATCCGCCGCCGCCGTCGGCGCGATCTCTTTCTCCGCGAACTCACGGCCCAGTTCCCTTACCGCAAGCAGCTCATCCGACAGATCGAAATCCATGAATCCTCCGGTGGGGAAACAGAGACTATTACCCACCTAACAGGTCGCGCGCAATGATGAGCTTCTGGATTTCCGAAGTGCCCTCGTAGATGCGTAACGCCCGTATGTCGCGGTAGAGCCGTTCGGTCACGCTCCCTGCCACCAGTCCGCGCCCCCCGTGAATTTGCAAGGCCTGGTCCACGATGCGCTGGGCCGCCTCGGTGGCGAACAGCTTGGCCATGGATGACTTCCTCGCCATGCCGGTATCGCCCCGGTCGTGAGCCCGCGCGGCCCGGTACACCAGCAGGCGCGCCGCCTCGAGCTCCGTGGCCATGTCCGCGATCTTGAACCGGATGGCCTGGAAGCGGCTGAGGGTACGGCCGAACTGGCTCCGGCTTTGCGCGTAGCGAACCGATTCCGCCAGCGCGCGGCCGGCCATGCCCACGGCCGCGGCCCCGACGCTGCAACGGAGCGCTTCCAGCGTCGCCAGCGCAATCCCCAGTCCCTTTCCGGGATCACCCAGGAGTTGCGCCTCGGGGATCCGGCAGCCTTCGAAAGCCACGGTGCCGATGGGATGCGGTGAGATCAGGGCGAGACGCTCCGTGATCGCCACGCCCGGAGCCGCCGCCTCGACCACGAAGGCGCTGAGGCCGTTCCCCTTGCGCGCCGGATGAGTGCTGCCGAACACCACGTAGAGATGGGCCAGACCGGCGTTGGAGATAAAGCTCTTGACCCCGTCAAGCACGTAGGTCCCGCCCCTCTTGCGAGCCCGCAGCCTGACCGCGGCCGGGTCCGATCCGGCATCCGGCTCGGTCAGGGCGAAGGCTCCCATGTCCCGGCCCGCGGCGAGTCGCGGCAGGTACCGGCGCTGCTGGTCCGGCGTTCCCGCCATCCCCAGCGAGTAGGCGGCAAGCGCCTGCACCGCGAACAAGGTATCCGCCAGAGGGGACACCCCCGCCAGGGTCTCGCGGATCACGCACAGGTCCCGGACCTGCACCCGGCGGCGTACGCCGCCGAACCCGCGCGGCGCCGCATAGCGGAAAACGCCGCGCGCCGCCAGCCGCCGGAACACCGTCACCGCCGCCTCGTCGCCGGTTTCCGCATCGATCCCGCCCAACTCGGACTCCGCCCACGCGGCCATCCCCTGCCGCAAACGAAGCTGCGGCGCGCTCAAGCCGTCCTCGCTGTGTCCCGTCCGGAAGTCGCTGTCCATGGTTTCCGTCATCCAACCTGTCGCGTCCGGTCTCAATTCCGAACAAGCCCTCACCCCAACCCTCTCCCGGGGGGAGAGGGGGTCGGAGGGTGCCTACTCCCGATTAAATCGGGGCTCTTCCCGCGCCGTAAAGGCGCGAAAGCCCTCCTGGAAGTCCGCCGTTTGCATGCAGTGGGCCTGGGTCATGGCCTCCATCTCCAGGGCCGCGTCGAGACCCATCCCCGCTTCCAGGTCGAGGAGCTTTTTCGTGACCCCGATGGCGAACCGCGGCCCGTCCTGGAGCCGGCGGGCCAATCGCAACGCCTCCGGCATCAACTCGTCGTGAGGCACCACCTTGTTCGCCAAGCCGATCCGGTGGGCTTCCGCGGCGTCGATGGGGTCCCCCAGGGACAGGAGTTCCATGGCGCGCCCCAGGCCCACGATACGCGGCAGCAGATGGATGGCGCCCATGTCCGACCCCGCCAGACCCACCTTGACGAACAGGAAGGCCAGTCTCGCCCGGTCCGACAGGATGCGGAAATCGCTCGCCAGGGCGAGGGCCGCGCCCGCTCCTGCCGCGATTCCGTTTACGGCTGCGATAATGGGCTTCTGCAGCCGGCGCATGTTGCGCACGAGGTCGCAGGTCAGCCTCGTGAAGCGGTACAGCCCGGCGCCGTCCATCTTCAGCAACTCGCCGATGATGTCGTCGACGCTGCCTCCGGAGCAGAAGCCCTTGCCCGCGCCGGTGAGGACCACGACGTGCACCCGGCGGTCGTCGGCCAGGGAGCCGGTCAGCTCCGCCAACTCCTCGTAGGTCCGAAAGGTCAGGGCGTTGAGCTGCCTGGGATTGTTGAGGCGGATGGTGGCGATGCCGCCGTCCAGAGCGTAGTCGAAGGTGTCATATGCCATTTTACCGTCCTGTTGCGCCGTATGGGTACAGGCCGTCTGTACCGGCCGTTTTTGAAACCCGTCCCTACATGTCGTCGTCGCGCCTCGCCGACCCGAATGATGTCCTGCGTCTGTCAGGACATGACCGCACCGCCGTCAACGTTGATGCCCTGGCCGGTGATGGAATCGCCCGCCGGGCCCGACAGCAGCACCGCCACCTCGGCGACCTCTTCCGGCGCGATCAGACGCCGCTGCGGCGAGGTGGCGGCAAAGCGCTCCAGCGCCGCCGATGCCGTGCCGCCGACCCGCGCGGCCATACGCCGCGCATTCTCTTGCGTGAGCTCCGTATCCACGTATCCGGGGCAGATGGCGTTGGCGGTGACGCCCTTGCGGGCGGTTTCCAGGGCCAGGACCTTCGTCAGCCCCAGGACGGCGTGCTTGGAGGCGGTGTAGGCGGCGGTGTGAGGATACGCGGTCCTGGCGGTGGTCGAGGCGATATTGATGACCCGGCCCCAGCCCGCGCCGATCATGGGGCCGAGAAACCGCTTGCAACAATAGCAGGTACCCAGGAAGTTGACCCGCAGCACCTCTTCCAGCACCGCGTCCTCCATCTCCAGAAAGCTTGCGGCGGGTGCGATTCCCGCGCTGTTGACCAGGATCTGCACCACGCCTACCCGGCCCGCGCGCTCCCCCAGCTTGTCCACGGCCGCCGGGGAACCGACGTCACAGACCACCGGGAAGGCTTCACGCCCGTGTCCGCGCACCTCCTCCGCCACCCGCTCGAGGGGCTCCTCCCGCCGCCCCGCCAGAACCACGTGGCACCCCTCCCGGGCCAGCGCCAGGGCCACGGCCCGGCCAATGCCGCTTCCCCCGCCCGTGACCAGCGCGATCTTGTCCGTTAGTGAATCCAACGGGACCTCGAACCCCTCTGCAACTGAATTTATCAGACATGACACGAACGTGTAATGCGCCCGGCGGCGAGAAGCCGCCCGTGGGTGGTGGCATGCCTTTTGCACCGTATTTTGCGACGTGTTCACGCTTGTCGGGAAGCCTGTCCGAAATGCCTTCGACGGCACTCGGCAGGGGGTGCGTTTCCCCTTGTTGAACGGGGCGACGCTGATATAGAAGATTGGTTAAAATACGGGATTGAATGCATGCGCCGGAAGACGCGCACAAGGAGGTCGTTATGCAATGCCGCAAGCACAGCACCGCGATGCTGGGGATCGGGGCGTTCGTGTTGCTGTGGACGGTCCATGCCGCCAATGGTCAACAGTCGGAGCTGAAAACCCTGACACTGCAGCAAGCCGAAAGCATGGCCCTGGAGAACCACCCGGGAATCCGCGCCGCCAGTGAACGGATCAAGGTCCAGGAGGCGGTTCTGAAAAGAGCCAAGGCCGGCTACTATCCGACGGCCGGGCTCCGAGGTTCGTACGAGAACAAGCCGGTCACCGAGAACCCGAACGCGGACAAGAACCTCTTCAATACAAGCGGCCAGGTGAGCTGGCTCGTCAGCGACTTCGGCCGCCGTGAAGGCGGCATCCGGCGGGAGCAGGAAACGCTGGAGGCCCGGCGTTTCTCCGAGCGGACCTCGGTGGAGGGCGTGGTGTTCGGGGTACGGCGGGCTTTCTTCGACTACCTCCGGGCCCAGGCGCTGGTTCGGGTGGAGCAGGATACGGTCAAGGACCGCGAGGCCCTGGTGCGCCAGGCCCGGGGATTTTTCGATGTAGGTACCCGGCCCAAGATCGACGTCGCCCGCGCGGAGGCGAGCCTCTTCGCCGCCAAGGCCGGGCTGATCGGGGCCCAGAACGGCGTCAGGATCGCGTGGGCGCGGCTCAAGGGCGCCATGGGCGTGACCCGCTTCCCGGAGCGCCCGGTGGCGTCCGACGTCAATGTTCGGGCGCCCACCCTGTCACTGGATGACGCGGTCAAGGCCGCGTTCGAATCACGCACCGAGATCAAGGAGTTCCAGTCCCGCCTCAAGGCCCAGCAGGAGAATATCGAGGTGATCAAACGCGGCGGCATGCCCAGGGTCCGCTTCGATGGACAATACGGCCGGCGGTGGCACAAGGACGAGGCTATCATCAGCTCGGTGGTGACCCTGGAAGTTCCTCTGTTTACGGGCTTTACGCTGAAACCCGAGATCGCGAGAAGCATGGGCGAGTACGCGGTGATCGAGGCGCAAATGAACGAGGAGCAACAACGCATCGCGCTGGAGGTGGAGGAAAGTTATCTGAATCTCGCGGAGGCGGGTGAGCGGATCAAGGCCAACGAGGCGCAAAAGAAGTCGGCCAAGGAGAACCTGGAGCTGGCGAACGGCCGCTACCAGGTAGGGGTCGGCTCGATCATCGAGATTACCGAAGCGCAGGTGATCAACAGCAGGGCTCAGACGGACCATATTCGGTCCATCTATGACCACAAGTTGGCCGAGGCACGCCTCGCCCGCGCCATGGGCAGGGCTTCGGCATTCAACCCGTAACCGGCCGGGCTACCGCTCGTTTCCCGGGGCTTACGGGCTCGCCGGCGGAGCCGGGAGCTCTCTGCGGGTGTCGATCCCTTCCCGCCGGAGCTGCCGGTCGATTCCCTCCAACAGCCCGGACTGGGGGGGGTCCCCGGTCTCCGGCTTCTCGGCGGCGGGCTTGAGCTTTTTGACCGAGAAGAGCGCAGGATCCGCGGCCGGCGCCGTGGGTACGCCGCCCGGCGATGTCTGACCGCCGAGCCGGGTATCGATATCGCCCAGGACCGCGGCCGGGTCATCGGGAGTCGGACCCGTTTCCTTCTCCTCCGGCGGAAGGCTGCTCACCGGCGGTTTGGGTGCGTCGCCCTTTGAAGATGTCCCCAAGGTCTCATCCACGCCTTCCACCACCGCCTTGGCGGACTTCGTTTCGTCGGAACCCGCCTTCGCCGGTTCTTCCGTTTTGTCGTCGGAGGACGCGAACGGATTGAGGAAGCTGAACCAACTCTTTTTCTTCTCGGCGGGAGCGGTTTCCTCGGCGGCCGCCTGTCCGGCGGCGGAACTCAACCCCTCACTGACGACGGTTACAGCAGCGGTTTCCACCGCCTCTGCCGTAGTGCTCCGGCCCCATGAGAACGGGTTCAGGTAACTGGTCCAGCTCCTGTTTGCCGGATCCTCGTAGTCGTAGCCTTTCTTGGTGATGAACCGGGTCGGTGCCGCCGTAGCACCCTGCTCAACCGCCGCCTTGGGGTCGGCTGGCGGATCCGCGGGTACGCGGCTTTCCCCGGCGCCCTTCTGCATCGCCGGCATCCCGTCCAGCGCGGCCCGGGCCTTGGGTGCCGTCGGCGTGTCGGCGTAGTCGCGCAGGACGTTCTCGAAGCGCTCACGCGCCGCCGGATACCGCTCCTCCTTCAGGTAGTAGTTGCCGACGTAGAGCTCACGCTCCGCCAGGTGAAGCCGGGTTTCGGCAAGCTTCTTGCGGGCATCCGCCGCGTGCTCGGACTGGGGATGGTCCTTGACCACGGACTGGAAGTATCCTCTTGCCTCCTTGATCTTCTCCAGGTCCCGGTCCACGCCCGTGAACTGGGCCAGGTTGACCCGTCCGAGTTGATATTTGACATAATGCATGTGCCGGCCGGTGGGCTGGAAGGTGAGATAGTTCTTGTAGGTCTCGTCGGCCTGGATGTATTCCTCGTTCAGGTAGTAGGCCTCGGCGATCTTCAACTCGGCGGCCTCGGCTTCCTCGCTGAAGGGATACTCGTCCCGGAGCTTCTGGAAGAACGAGATGGACCGCGCATAGCGCCCCCTCTCGAAAAAGTCGAGACCGTCCTTGTACAGCGCCGCGGCGGTTGGGCTTGACTTGGAGCGCGGATCCGACTCGAACAGTTCCGTGACGGCAGCGGTAAGATCCCCCAACTTGGGGAACCTCGGGCGTTCCCCCGTGGGGGAGGTACAGCCGGTCAGAACCAACACGACGGGGACCGCGTACAGGACCCGTCTCAGGTGGTTCCGCCGGTTCATCCGGGCGGCCTTGGTAGACATGATGGAAAAATCTATCATGGCCCCGCCGTGCCATTCAAGCGGTCCGGGAACGAGCAACTGTCCTGTTCACGGGCGTCCTGTGGTAAGGATTCATGAGCTTTGGCACGGATCAAACCTGAACAGGAGCCGTCATGTCGAACTACCGGACCGTCGCGATCGAGAAGGAAGGCGCGGTGACCACCGTTGTGCTGAACCGTCCGGAGAAGCGCAACGCCATGAACCCGTTGATGCACCGGGAGATGATCGACGTCTTGACCGAGGTGGAGCGGGACCGGGAAGCCCGTGTTCTGGTGGTGACCGGCGCGCCGCCGGCCTTCTGCTCGGGCATGGACCTCAAGGAATACTTCCACGACGTCGATGACGCCGACGCCGAGCGCCACATCAACCGGCGTGTCTCCAACGAGTGGTGCGACCGCATGCTGCGGATGTTCCCCAAGCCCACCATCGCCATGGTGAACGGCCACTGCTTCGGCGGCGCCTTCACCATCGTGGCTTCCTGCGACTTCGCCCTGGCTTCGGACGACGCCGTGTTCGGGCTGAGCGAGGTGAACTGGGGCGCCCTGCCGGCCGGGCTGGTGTCCAAGGTGGTCAGCACCCTGATGCCGTACCGCGATGCCCTCTACTTCGCCATGACCGGCAAGACCTTCGACGGCCGGCGCGCCGCGGAGGTGCGGCTGGTCAACGAATCGGTGCCGGCCGAGCGGCTCCGGGAAGAGGTCATGGCGCTGGCGGAACACCTGGCGTCCCTGGACGAGGCCGCGGTGCGCGCCACCAAGGAAGCGTTCAAGCAGGTGGTGGACATGTCCTACGACCAGGCCTACTGGTTCCTCATGAGCAAAAGTAACGAGCTCCGCTGGCGGCACCAGGAGAGCGGCCGCGGCGGCGAGGGCATCGAGAAGTTTCTCGCCAAGGAATACCGGCCCGGGATGGGGTCGTTTACCAAGACCCGTGGGTAGGGGCCTGCGCTGCGGTAGATTCCCGTAGGGGCGACCCGCCGGTCGCCCCTACCACTGGCCGCGGCAGCGTGGGGATCGAGAAGTTTCTCGCCAAGGAATACCGGCCCGGGATGGGGTCATTCAACAAGACCCGTGGGTAGGGGCCTGCGCTGCGGCAGATTCCCGTGGGGGCGACCGGCCGGTCGCCACCACCACGATTCGACTACTCGCACCGAGGGCCGAACGCGGCCTTCCTTCGCCTGCGTGAGGCCTCGAAATCCACCCCGGTGCCGTCCGGCGTGAGGATGGCGCCGTAGACCTCGACGGCGGCCTTCCCGGAGATGAATCCGTTGCCCAGGTCCTCGTCCACCCGCCGAAGATCCCGCTCCTCCGGCCGGCCGTAACCGCCGCCCCCGCCGCCGTCGTGAACCGACACCGTCCCCGGCGGGATGTCGGGGATGATCTCCATGGCGTGGGCCTTCCGGGGCTCGCCCTCGGGAAACAGGAACTCCACTTGATTGAGCGTGCCGGCGCCGCCCCCCAGTATCCCCGGGGACGGTTCCATGGTGCCATCGCCGTGGGTGGAGCCGCCGGTCTCTTCGCCGTAGTAACGCACCCGGGTCCGGGTACCGAGCCCGCCGCGCCACCGGCCCGGGCCGGCCGAGTCGGTCACGTACTCGTGCTCGAGGAGGTGCACCGGATTCTGCACCTCGAAGGTCTCGTAGTCCTGCGCCAGCACGTTGCCGCCGCCCATGAGCCCGGGCTGGTTGTAGCCGTCGACGCCGTGGGTGGCGCCGCCGCCCTCGTAGGTCAGGAAGAAGATGTCGTGAAAGCCGCGCCCGTTGCGCGGGTCCTTGCCGGTCATGCGGTAGGACAGGCGCCGGCCCCAGGGGGCGGTGACCCGCTCGGGCAGCGCTTCGCGCAACGCCAGCATGATGGCCTCGCCGGTGTGCTGGCACAGCTTGTTGCCCATGAACGTGGCCGCCGGATATTGCGCGTTCAGGATCGATCCCTCGGGCGCGTGGATGTCCACGGCCCGCACCAGCCCGTGGTTGTGGAGCACTTCGTGGCTGAGCAGGTAGAGCAGCGTGGTCAGGGTCGCCGAGGTGGTGGAGGTGAGGGAGGCATTGGTGAAGGTCGGGGTCTGCGGGTCCGTGCCCGAGTAGTCGAAGGTGATGCTGTCCCCCCGAATCACTATCCTTACGACGATCTTCGAAGTCGAAGGATTGCCGGGCTCGTCCTGGTAGATGGTGCTCTGGCCGAAGTATTCGCCGTCGGGCAAGACCGCGATCTCGGCCCGGACCCGCCGTTCGGTCATGTCGTAGAGCCGTTCGACGTTGGCCTGGAAGCCCTCGGCGCCTTCCGCCTCCATCAACGCCAGCAGGCGCCGTTCCCCCACGGTGCAGCTTCCGAGTTGCGCTTGCGCGTCCGCTTCGACGATGTCCCTCAGCCTCACGTTGGCGAAGATCAACTCCCACACGTCGCGCCGGAGCCGGCCCTTCTCCCACAGCTTGACCGGCGGGATACGAAGGGCCTCCTGGTGGACCTCCACCGCCTCGGGGTTGCAGGTGCCCTTGACCGCGCCGCCGATGTCGGCCCAGTGGCCCCGGCAGGCGGTCCACGCCACCAGCTCACCGCCCGCGAAGACCGGCTTGTAGAACCCCACGTCCGCGTGCTGCAGGTTGGCGCACCAGACGTCGTTGTGGATGAAGATATCCCCGTCGTGGATGTCGTCGCCGAAGAAGTCCATCAGATAGCCACAACCGGGGTACAAGGAAAAGGCCATCAGCGGCAGGTGCTCGTCCTGCTCCAGCATCCGCCCCCGGGCATCAAGGAATCCCAGCGCGAAGTCGCCATTGTTGATGAGCGGCGAGCGGCTGCTTCGGTACAGCGCCCGGGCCATCTCGTGGGCCAGGGACTTGACCCGGCGCTGGAACACCACCGTGCGGGCCGACTGTGTGAGGTTCAGGGTCATGGGGAACTCATCATACTCACCCTCTCCCTCTGGGAGAGGGTGGCCGAAGGCCGGGTGAGGGAGCCGCAATAGCCCTACGCCTCCCATTCCTTCCGTTGTGTTTGGGCTGCTTGGACCGGGGCACCCTCACCCCAACCCTCTCCCAGAGGGAGAGGGGGCCGGAAGGCGATGCGACGAACTGCCACGACGAGTCGCCAAGACTTGCAACCACAACACCAGCGTAACACTCTCCGACGTCGCTAGGCTACGGGACGCCTCCCCGCGTCAGCACGAAGCTCCCCACCTCGTCCAGCCGCACCGCGAATGCCGACGGCACCACGACCGTGGTCTGCGGAAGCTCCACGATGGCCGGCCCCTCCAGGCGGCAGCCGCCGTCCATGGAGTCCCCGCGATACACCGCGAACTCCCGGAAGCACATTTCCCCCGGGCTGTAGGCCCGCCGCACCCCTTCCGGCTTTGGCGTTGCCGCTCCGGTTATCCGCGCGCGGGGCAGCTCGGGCCGGGGCCTGCGGGCCACGCACCGGGTCCGCAGGTTGACTACCTCCAGTGGCTCTTCCGGAAGACGGTGGCCGAAGAGCCGCTCGTGGAGGGCGTCGAAGCGGCGGTGCAACTCGTCGATTTTCAGGCACTCCGCCAAGTCTTCGTCCACCGGCAGGTTGAGCTCGTGGATCTGGCGGAGGTAACGCACATCCGCGGAGTAGCGCACCTCCACCTCCTCCGGACGCGCCCCTTCCGACACCAGTGTACGGCGGCCCTGTTCCGCCATGGCGGCGAACAGCACCCGCCAGCGTTCTGGATCCAGTTGCTCGCCGGAGGCGCAGTAGCTCCGCACCAAGTCATGCTTGAGGTCGGCGAACAGCATGCCCACCGCGCAGAAGACGCCGGACTGCCGCGGCACGACCACGTCCCGAATACCCAACTCCATGGCCACCGCGGCCGCGTGCACCGGCCCGGCGCCCCCGCCCACCACCATGGGCATGGCTTCGGGATCCAGCCCGTGATCCACGATCATGTCACGGACCCCGGCGGCCATTCCGGCGTTGATGACCTCGAATGTCGCCACCGCCGCCTCCTCCACGGATATGGCCAGCGGCTCCGCCAGATGCTCCCGCACCGCCCGCTCCGCCGGCTCCCGCAAGAGCCGCATGCGGCCGCCGAGGAAATAGTCGGGGTCGAGGTAACCCAACAGCAGGTCCACGTCCGTGCACGTGGGCAGCTCCCCGCCCTTGCCGTAGCACGCCGGTCCGGGCGCAGCCCCCGCGCTCTGGGGACCCACCTGCAGACCCCCACCCGCGTCGATCCGGGCGATGCTGCCGCCCCCCGCGCCGAGCGTGCGGATGTCGATCATCGGCAGCGCCGTGGCGTACCGTCCTACGCGGCCCTCGGTCACCTCCAGGGGCTCGCCGCCCGACGCCAGTGAAATATCCAGACTGGTGCCGCCCATGTCGATAACCGCGCAGTGGGACGCTCCGGCGGCGCCCGCGTAGACCCGCGCCGCCACCGGCGCCGCCGCCGGACCGGACAAGAGCGCCGCGGCAGCGCGCGGGACAATCTCCTCCGGCGCCATCAGCCCGGCCGCCGAGTTCATGATGAGCAATTGTCCCGCGAATCCCGCGTCCGCGAGACCGGTCGCCAGTGATAGCAGGTACGACTTCAGCAGCGGACCCACGTAGCTGTTCAGCACCGCCGTGCTCACGCGGTTGTAGTAGCCCAACTGCGGCAGCAACTCCGAGGAAACGGTGAGATACACATCCGGCAGCGCCTCGCGCAGCCGCTCCGCGACCCGCCGCTCGTGCGCGTCGTTGGCGTAGGCATGCATTAGGCACACGGCCACCGCCTCCACCTCGTGCGTTTTCAGGGCCTGGACGGCCGCATCCAGCGAGCCCGCATCCAGCGCGGTCATGACGTTGCCGCTCCAGTCCACCCGCTCGTCGACAGGGAGCCTCAGGTAGCGCGGCACCAGCGGCGGCGGTGCTTCGTACTTGTTGTCGAGAGGCTCCTCCTTGACGCCCCGGCGCATCTCCAGGGCGTCACGAGTGCCCTTGGTGGTCAACAGTCCGGTGCGGCTCCCGGTGCCGGTGAGCACCGCGTTGGTGGCCACGGTGGTGCCGTGGACCACGAGGTCCATGCGCCCGAGGAAGGTCCTTTCATCCGTGCCACCTTGCTCCGCGAGGTCTGCGATGCCGCGCATGATGGCGGCAGCCAGATGAGCGGGGTCAGCCGCCACCTTGTGGACGGTCATCTCGCCGGCTGCGTCGCAGAGTGCGAAATCGATGAAAGTGCCGCCGACGTCGATGCCGAGCCGGTACTCGATTGGTGAGCCGTTCATGTCACCCACTTTAGCCTGAAGTTCCAGCGATATTTGTCGTTCATTTTGAGTTAAGTGTCGAGTATGCAAGAGGAAAGGGGTGTTTGGGAGCGTAAATGTGTTCCCATGTAAATGCTAAATAACACTTGTTATTAGCCGCATGATATGCTAGGGTAGTTGCCATGTACGTGGAAATCGTCCCCAACCGCAACTCCCCTCCCGCCATCCTGCTGCGCGAAGGCTGGCGCGAAGGCAAGCGCGTCCGCAAACGCACCATCGCCAACCTCTCCGACTGGCCGAAAGCCAAGATCGACACGTTCCGCCGGCTCCTCAAGGACGAACCCCTGCTCAGCCCTACCGACGCCTTCGACATCATCCGCTCCAAGCCCCACGGCCATGTCGTCGCGGTGCTCGGCACCTTGCGCAAGCTGGGGCTCGACCGCATGCTCTCGGCTCGTCCCTGTCGGGAACGCGAACGAGTGGTGGCGCTGATTGCGGCCCGTGTCCTGGGGCCGGCGTCGAAGCTGGCCACGGCCCGAGCTCTGGCCGAGGCCACCGCGCGGGACTCGCTGGCGGAGACCTTAGGACTGGGGGAGACCTCAGAGGATCAACTGTACGCGGCCATGGACTGGCTGTTGGAGCGGCAGGAGGAGGTGGAGAAGCACCTGGCCCAAAGACACCTTGGAGACGGTGCCCTGGTGCTCTACGACCTCACCTCGGTGTATCTGGAGGGGCGCTGCTGCCCGCTGGCCCGGCACGGCCATTCCCGCGACGGCAAGCGCGGCAAGCTTCAGATCGAGTTCGGGCTGTTGTGCGACCGCGAGGGCCGTCCGGTGGCGGTGGAAGTCTTTGAAGGCAACACTGCCGACCCCAGGACCGTGGGGCCTCAGGTGGACAAGCTGCGGCAGCGTTTCGGACTCTCGAAGGTCGTGCTGGTGGGCGACCGCGGCATGCTCACCGAAGCGCGTATCCGTGAAGAGGTGGCCCCTGCGGGGCTTGACTGGATCAGCGCCCTGCGTTCCTCGGCCATTCGCCAACTGGTGGAATCAGGGGCGGTGCAGATGTCCTTGTTCGATCAGACCGATCTGGTGGAGATCCGCTCCGATGCCTATCCGGGCGAGCGCCTGGTGGTGTGCCGCAACCCCTTGCTGGCAACCGAACGGGCACGCAAGCGCGAAGAGTTGCTGCGCGCCACCGAGCGGCTGCTCGACCCCATCGTGGCCGCCACCGAACGTGAGAAGCGGCCACTCACCGGCCGCGAGCACATCGCCCTGCGCGTAGGCCGGGGCATGGGCAAGTACAAGATGGCCAAACACTTCCACCTCGACATCACCGACCACTCCTTCCGCTACACCCGCAACCCTGACTCCATCGCACGCGAGGCCGCCCTCGACGGCCTCTATATCGTACGCACCAGCCTGCCCCCCAGTGATCTCGATGCCCCAGCCACCGTCACCGCTTACAAAAGCCTGAGCCGGGTCGAGCGCGCCTTCCGTTGCCTCAAAACCGTCGACCTCAAGGTGCGCCCCGTTCATCACCATGCCCCCCACAGGGTCCGCGCCCACGTCTTGTTGTGCATGCTCGCCTACTACGTCGAATGGCACATGCGTCGAAGCCTCGCCCCCCTGCTCTTCGACGACCATGACCCCGCTTCTGCCCAACGCTCCTCCAGCGTCGCCCCGGCAACGACCTCTCCCGCTGCTCAAAAAAAGGCTCGCACCAAGCACACCGATGACGGCTCCCCCGTCCACAGCTTCCGCACCCTGCTCGACGACCTCGCCACCATTGCCAAAAACCGCCTCACCCCTCGCTTGCCTGGCGCTCAGACCTTCAACCTCATCACCCGTCCCACCCCGCTGCAAGGCAAAGCCTTCGATCTCCTCGGTATCCCCCTCGAACGTTCCCAGTAGCTGCTCCACAGTCTCTTCGTTCTCCCCATTATATCAACAGGTTAGCTCGCCCTCGTTCTCAAACTTCAGTTTAGCTGAACCGTAGCAAAATCGGCTATACTGATGGAGCCAATCGCGAGCCTTCCGATGTTACCAATTCTTGGTATATTGTGTGTTAGGGAGGTGTGCTCATGCCGCGCAACACATCGGTTTCTCTCGGGGACCACTTCATAGGTTTCATTAACGAGCGTGTTGAGTCCGGTCGTTACAACTCGGCTAGCGATGTGGTGCGTGCCGGGCTGCGGCTGCTGGAAGAGCACGAAGCCAAGGTTGAAGTCTTGAGGGAAGCTCTCGTCGAAGGGGAGCAATCCGGCCCGGCGACACCGTTTGACTTCGATACGTTCATCGCCCGCAAGAAATCCACTTAGACGGCATGGCGGGATATACGCTGTCCCCGGCGGCCCGGGCTGATCTCGAAAGCATTTGGGACTATACCCGTCAGGCATTGGGGCGAGGCGCAAGCCGAGGACTACACGCGGAATATTCAGGCGGCGTGTGAGGCGTTGAGCAAAGGCAAGATGGTGAGTCGATCGGCCGAGAACATCCGCCAGGGTTACCGCAAGGTCGCGGTCGGATCGCATGTGCTGTTTTTCCGAATGCAGTCCGGTGTTGTGGAGATCATCCGCATTTTGCACCAGAGCATGGATGTAGGGCGGCACCTATAGCTTCGTTTAGGGTGTTGCCGTTTCAGTCCATTCTTTCTGCCGCCATCCTCTCTAACCTGAAGTTCCAGCGATATTTGTCGTTCATTTTGAGTTAAGTGTCGAGTATACAAGAGGAAAGGGGTGTTTGGGATCGTATATATGTTCCCATGTAAATGCTAAATAACAGTTGTTACTCGCTGCATGATATGCTAGGGTAGTTGCCATGTACGTGGAAATCGTCCCCAACCGCAACTCCCCTCCCGCCATCCTGCTGCGCGAAGGCTGGCGCGAAGGCTGGCGCGAAGGCAAGCGCGTCCGCAAGCGCACCATCGCCAACCTCTCCGACTGGCCAAAAGCCAAGATCGACACGCTCCGCCGGCTCCTCAAGGACGAACCCCTGCTCAGCCCCACCGACGCCTTCGACATCATCCGCTCCAAGCCCCACGGCCATGTCGCCGCCGTGCTCGGCACCTTGCGCAAGCTGGGGCTCGACCGCATGCTCTCGGCTCGTCCCTGTCCGGAACGCGAACGAGTCGTGGCGCTGATTGCGGCCCGTGTCCTGGGGCCGGTGTCGAAGCTGGCCACGGCCCGAGCTCTGGCCAAGGCCACCGCGCGGGACTCGCTGGCGGAGACCCTGGGACTGGGGGAGACCTCAGAGGATCAACTGTACGCGGCCATGGACTGGCTGTTGGAGCGGCAGGAGGAGGTGGAGAAGCACCTAGCCCAAAGACACCTTGGAGACGGTGCCCTGGTGCTCTACGACCTCACCTCGGTGTATCTGGAGGGGCGCTGCTGCCCGCTGGCTCGGCACGGCCATTCCCGCGACGGCAAGCGCGGCAAGCTCCAGATCGAGTTCGGGCTGTTGTGCGACCGCGAGGGCCGTCCGGTGGCGGTGGAAGTCTTTGAAGGCAACACCGCCGACCCCAGGACCGTGGGGCCTCAGGTGGACAAGCTGCGGCAGCGTTTCGGACTCTCGAAGGTCGTGCTGGTGGGCGACCGCGGCATGCTCACCGAAGCGCGTATCCGTGAAGAGGTGGCCCCTGCGGGGCTTGACTGGATCAGCGCCCTGCGTTCCTCGGCCATTCGCCAACTGGTGGAATCAGGGGCGGTGCAGATGTCCTTGTTCGATCAGACCGATCTGGTGGAGATCCGCTCCGATGCCTATCCGGGCGAGCGCCTGATGGTGTGTCGCAACCCCTTGCTGGCAACCGAACGGGCGCGCAAGCGCGAAGAGTTGCTGCGCGCCACCGAGCGGCTGCTCGACCCCATCGTGGCCGCCACCGAACGTGAGAAGCGGCCACTCACCGGCCGCGAGCACATCGCCCTGCGGGTAGGCCGGGTCATGGGCAAGTACAAGATGGCCAAACACTTCCACCTCGACATCACCGACCACTCCTTCCGCTACACCCGCAACCCTGACTCCATCGCACGCGAGGCCGCCCTCGACGGCCTCTATATCGTACGCACCAGCCTGCCCCCCAGTGATCTCGATGCCCCAGCCACCGTCACCGCTTACAAAAGCCTGAGCCGGGTCGAGCGCGCCTTCCGTTGCCTCAAAACCGTCGACCTCAAGGTGCGCCCCGTTCATCACCATGCCCCCCACAGGGTCCGCGCCCACGTCTTGTTGTGCATGCTCGCCTACTACGTCGAATGGCACATGCGTCGATGCCTCGCCCCCTTGCTCTTCGACGACCATGACCCCGCTTCTGCCCAACGCTCCTCCAGCGTCGCCCCGGCAACAACCTCTCCCGCCGCTCAAAAAAAGGCTCGCACCAAGCGCACCGACGACGGCTCCCCCGTCCACAGCTTCCGCACCCTGCTCGACGACCTCGCCACCATCGCCAAAAACCGCCTCTCCCCTCGCTTGCCTGCCGCTCAGACCTTCAACCTCATCACCCGTCCCACCCCGCTGCAAGGCAAAGCCTTCGATCTCCTCGGTATCCCCCTCGAACGTTCCCAGTAGCTGCTCCACACTCTCTTCGTTCCCCCCGATGTTTCAATGACTTAGCTCGCCCTCGTTCTCAAACTTCAGTCTAACGAACCGGGACATCTCGATTGTCGCGCATTCGCCCGCCTCGTATCCGGGATGAAGAAATCCGCGGTTTCCCCCTCACCCAAAATCCCTGGCAAACGCCTGCCGCTGCTCGGTACTCCCAAGCATGATCAGCTCGCTGCCCTTGAGCAGCGACGTGGAGGGCGGGGGATTGGTGACGACCGTGCCATTCTGCTGGACGCCGATGATGGTGAGGCCGGTGCGCTCGGCGACGGCGCAACGGCCGAGTTCCCGACCGACGAGGGAGGACGGCGCAGGCGCCACGAAGAGCTCAATGCCTTCACCGATGATCAGCAGCTCCCGGGCGTGGAGTTGGGCGAAGATGTCCTCGACGCCCTGGGAGGTGTAGCTCAAGGCGAAGTCGGCGCCGGCCCGGTAGATGGCCTCGAGGTTTCGGGAGTGGGTGATGCGGCTCAGGATGAGGACCTCGGGGTTGAGGCGGCGGCAGTAGACGGCCAGATAGATGTTCATGGCGTCGTCGCTGCTGGACAGCACCACCGCGGGGGTGTTGCTGAGACCCGCCTCCATGAGCAGGGCCCGGTCCGCGGCTTCGCCGAGGAAGAGCCGGGTGGGGATCTCGCCGATGCGCGGACGCAGGGCTTCTTTGCGCTCGATGAGATGGACCTCCACGTCCTTGCGTCTAAGCGCCCTGGCCGTGGCGCGGCCTACCTTGCCGCCGCCGATGATCAGCACCGGGTTGTAGTTGATGTCGTAGATCACCAGCAGCAGGTTGAGCTCGAGGATCTGCTGCTCCGTGCCCGCCACCACCAGCAGACTGGAATTGGAGAGGTAGGTGTCGGGCCGGGCCGGCAGCAGCTTGCCGCGCTCCCACACGCTGACGATCTCCACTCCGGTGGCTTCCCGGATCTGCGTCTCGCGAATGGTGCGGCCGGCGAACGGCGTGTTGTGCACGGCGAACTCGGCGATGCGCAGGTTCCGGATGCCTCCGATGACGTGTACCTCGGCATGGCCGGCGTTGATGCGGTTGGCGAGGCGTTCCGCCAGTTGCTGGTGCAGGGGCAGCACGTGCGTGCAGCCGCTCAACTCCAGCACGTCGATGGAGTCCTCGGCCTCGGCGGTGGCCACGATGGGAACGTTCGGGGCCACGTCCCGGGCGGTGATGGTGATGTTGGTGTTCACCGCGTCGCCGAGGTTGGCCAGGATCAGCCGCGCGTCCGGAGCCCGCAGTTTCACGTAGGTCTCCCGGCTGTCCACGTCGCCGGTGATGACCGACAGGCCTTCGCGGTGTTTGCGGGCGGCCTCGGCAACGTCCGGCTCGATCAGGCAGTAGGGAATTTCGTACAGGGCCAGCCGCTCCACCAGACCCGTGGCCAGCGCGTCGTAACCGCAGATGACCACGTGGCCCGTCAGGTCTTTCGGTACCTCGCGTGGCGCGCTGCCCCGTATCTGCGCTTCCAGCCACGGCCCGTAGAAGGAGCGGATGAGGGTGAAGGGCAGCAGGATGAGCAGCAGGATGATGCCCGACATCAGGACGAGAATGCTGAAGATTCTGCCGATGTCGCTGTGGAACACGATGTCGCCGAAACCCAGCGTGCTCATGACCGTCAGGGTCCAGTAGAACCCCGTGACCCAGGAGTGGTCCTTTCCTTCCACGCCGACCATGATGAAGTGGAAGACCACCGCGTAGACCACGATGATGGCCACGAGGACGCCGAGAAACTTGAACAGAACGCCCAGGTTGCGCCGGGTCTCCGGCGCTTCGAGGACGGCTGCAAGAAGGCTGACGAGGACTTTCATGACAAGACCGTATGACTGATTTCGAAAGACCGACCCCGGCGGACGCGGCTCAGTGCTCGGCCAGCCAGCGTCCGATGCCCACCAGTTCCCAGTCCTTGCGGTAGAACCCGAGCAACTGAACCCCGAGCGGCATGTCCTCGAGCTCAAGCAACGGCAGGTTCAGGGCGGGCGCGCCCACCACCGACGAGGCCTCGCCGTAAATCGAGTTGCCCACCGGCATTCCCACGGGCGCCGCGTCGATGGAGTTCAGGGTAGCGAAAGCGTCGACGCGTCCCGCCATGGCCTCCCACTGCCGGCGAAAGTCCCGGCACCAGTCCAGCGCCCGGGCGTAGCCGTCGGGCTTGAGGCTCCGGCCTACCTCCACCCGTTCCCGCACCCGCTCGCTCAGGAGCTCCGGGCTGCGGTCGGCGTAGACCCCCAGCGGGTAGCGGCCTTCATAGGTCAGCATCAGCAGGATGACCTCGGGGAGCTCCCGGAGCTTCTGCTCCAGCGCCTCCACCTCAGGGTCATCGGCCCGGCCGATCACTTCCACGCCCTTGGACCGCAACGCCTCCATGTATGCCTCGAAGACCGCCCGGGTTTCATCGGGGGTCACATCCCATCCGGCGGATTCGAGCCGGACCACCCGGCCCGGTTTCGCCGCCGCGGGCAGCGAGGGCTCCCCAGCCAGACTCGGATGGCCCGGGTCCCCGCCGGCGGTGTGGGAGATGAAGTAGGCCGTGCTCCACATGTCCTCCAGCGTGCCCGCCAGAATTCCCAGGTGCGCCAGGCTAGGCGCCGACGGAAATCCCCCCAGCGTATTGATGGCGCCATAGGAGGCCTTGATGGCATAGGTTCCGCAGTAGGCCGCCGGCCGCAGCACCGAGCCGCGCACCTGGGTGCCGGTGGCCGCCGGCACCATGCGCCCGCCCACCGCGGCGGCGCTGCCGCTGGAAGAGCCCCCGGGAGTCCTCGACACGTCCCACGGATTGCGGGTGGGTCCGGGCGCGGCGAAGGCGAACTCCGTGGTGACGGTCTTGCCGAGGATCAGCGCGCCGCCCTTGCGCAGGCAGTGAACCGCGGCGCCGTCCCACCCGGACTGCCAGCCCTTGAGCACCGGGCTGCCCACCTCCATGGGCATGTCCTCGGTCTCGTGCACGTCCTTGATGGCCATGGGCATGCCGTCCACCAGCGACAGGGGCCGGCCGTCCTGGTAACGCGCCGTGGCCGCATCGGCGGCCTTGCGGGCGCCGTCCACGTTCATCCGGACGAAGGCCTTGACCTCCGGCTCCAGCGCCTCGATGGTTTCCAGGCATCGCTCCAGATAGGCCCGTGGCGTATCGCTGCCGTCGAGAAAGGCGGGAACCGCGGATGCGTAGCACAAGAGGGTGGCAGTTGCGGGATCGTAGGGAACTTTTCGTCCAGCCATGGGCTCCTTTCGGCGGCGCGGGGCACCGGTCGCGCAGGTGCTCGCGGCGTAATCCGGCGCGCCGTGCTGTTTCCGGCGCTCATTCCGCAGGGGCATCGACCATGTGGTATTATAGACGACAAAATGCCAAGTAAAAATGACTTTCTGCCCCGCCGTGGGAAGGTGCGGGGCCGGGCACGGGCGGGTTTGAAACCCGCCCCTACAACCCATGGAAACCATGATCAATCGCGGCAAACCTTCCAAGGCTCCGGTGAAAAAAGGGGGCGGGTCTCAAACCCGCCCGCGCAACCCATGGAAACCATGATCGATCGCGGCAAACCTCCCAAGGCTCCGGTGAACAAAGGGGGCGAGTCCCAAACCCGCCCGCGCAACCTATGGAAACCATGATCGATCGCGGCAAAACCCCCAAGGCTCCGGTGAAAAAAGGGGGCGGGTCTCAAACCCGCCCGCGCAACCTATGGAAACCATGATCGATCGCGGCAAACCTCCCAAGGCTCCGGTGAAAAAAGCGGGCGGGTCTCAAATCCGCCCGCGCAACCCATGGAAACCATGATCGATCGCGGCGAACCTCCCAAGGCTCCGGTGAAAAAAGGGGGCGGGTCTCAAACCCGCCCCTACAACCCATGGAAACCATGATCGATCGCGGCAAACCTCCCAAGGCTCCGGTGAAGAAAAGGGGCGGGTCTCAAACCCGCCCCTACAACCCATGGAAACCATGATCAATCGCGGCGAGCCTCCCAAGGCTCCGGTGAAAAAAGGGGGCGGGTCTCAAACCCGCCCGCGCAACCCATGGAAACCATGATCGATCGCGGCAAACCTCCCAAGGCTCCGGTGAAGAAAAGGGGCGGGTCTCAAACCCGCCCGCGCAACCCATGGAAACCATGATCGATCGCGGCAAACCTCCCAAGGCTCCGGTGAAAAAAGGGGGCGGGTCTCAAACCCGCCCGCGCAACCCATGGAAACCATGATCGATCGCGGCAAACCTCCCAAGGCTCCGGTGAAAAAAGGGGGCGGGTCTCAAACCCGCCCGCGCAACCTATGGAAACCATGATCGATCGCTGCAAACCTCCCAAGGCTCCGGTGAAAAAAGGGGGCGGGTCTCAAACCCGCCCGCGCAACCCATGGAAACCATGATCGATCGCTGCAACCCCCCCAAGGCTCCGGTGAAAAAAGGGGGCGGGTCTCAAACCCGTCCGTGCAACCCATGGAAACCATGATCGATCGCGGCAAACCCCCAAAAACCCCGGCGAAGAAATGTAGGGGCGGGTTTCAAACCCGCCCGTGCTCGGGCCACTGCCTCGTTCGGGACCACTACCCCAAGGCCCGGCGGCTGCGCCGCGCGAGCCTCTTCGCGGGGGTCCTGATGCTCGCCGTGTCTTTCGCCGGCCCGGCCGTGGCGGCCGAGCGCCTGTTGGTATTCGCTGCCGCCAGCCTTCAGGGCACCGTCGACGTCGTGGCGCGGCGATTCGAACGGACGGGCAGGGCGCGGGTCGCGGTGTCGTTCGCCGCAAGTTCCGCCCTGGCCCGGCAGATCGAACGCGGCGCGGGCGCGGACGTCTTCGTGTCGGCAAGTCCCCTGTGGATGGACCGGCTGGAGCGCGGGCGATGGCTGCGGCCCGGGACCCGCGGCAACCTGCTCGGCAACCGGCTGGTGCTGGTGGCGCCGGCGGCCCACACCGCTCCCGTGGCCATCCACTCCCGCTTCCCCCTGGCGCGCCTGCTGGGGGACGGGCGGCTCGCCATGGGCGACCCGAGCCACGTCCCCGCGGGGCAATACGCCAAGGCGGCGCTGGAGACGTTCAAGGTCTGGCAGGCGGTGGCGCGGCGCGTGGCCGGCACCGCCGACGTGCGCCGGGCGCTGGCGCTGGTGGCACGTGGCGAGGCGCCTTACGGCATCGTGTATGTCACCGACGCCAAGGCGGCGCCCAGGGTGGCGGTGGTGGGCACCTTCCCCGAGTACTCGCATCCGCCCATCCATTATACAGTGGCCATCCCGGCCGCCAGCACCCATCCGCAGGCCGAGACGTTCCTGAATTTTCTGTGGTCGCCCAAGGCCCGGTCGGTCTTCGAGGCCCGCGGTTTCACGGCGCGGAAGCCATAGGGTTGTGTCCATGTGGTCTCTGAGCCCCGCCGAGATCGAGGCCCTTCGCCTGAGTGTCCGCATCGCCGCCTGGAGCACGGCCATCAGCCTCCCCCTGGCGGCGTTGGCCGCGTACGTGCTGGCGCGCTACCGGTTCTGGGGCAAGGAGGTCCTGAACGCCCTGCTGCACATGCCGCTGGTGCTGCCGCCGGTGGTCACCGGATACCTGCTGCTGGTGCTGCTCGGGCGCCGGGGCCTGGTGGGCGCATGGCTGGAAGAGACCTTCGGTCTGGTGTTCGCCTTTCGCTGGATTGGCGCCGTGGTGGCCGCGGCGGTGGTGGCCTTTCCGCTGATGGTGCGACCCATCCGGCTCTCGCTGGAAGCCATCGACCGGCGCCTGGAGTCCGCCGCCACCACCCTGGGCGCCAACCGGTTGTGGACGATCCTCACGGTCACGCTGCCCTTGAGCCTCCCGGGCATGGTGGTGGGCGCCATCCTCGGTTTCACCCGAAGCCTGGGGGAATTCGGCGCCACCATCACGTTCGTCTCCAACATCCCCGGCGAGACCCAGACGCTGTCCCTGGCGGTGCATTCCGCGCTTCAGGTGCCCGGGGGCGAGCCCGGCGCCATGCGTCTCACCATCATCATCATCCTGGTCACCGTCGTCGCGCTGGTAGCGTCGGAGATGCTGGGCCGCTACGTCGCCCGAAAGACGCTGGGATAGTGGTGTCCTGTCTCATGAACAGGGTTATGAAACTGCGCGGGAATTCTTGTGAGACAGGACACTCACATGCTTGAAGTCGACGTGAAGCGGCGGCTCGGGGACTTCCGCATCGATGCCCGGTTCAGCAGCGACCACGGTGTGACGGCCCTTTTCGGCCGTTCCGGCTCGGGCAAGACCTCCATCGTGAACATGGTGAGCGGGCTCCTGAAACCCGACGAGGGCCGCATCGAGGTGGACGGCCACGTCCTGTTCGACAGCGCAACCGGCGTCGACCTGCCGCCCTGGAAGCGCCGGATCGGGTACGTCTTCCAGGAAGGGCGCCTGTTCCCCCACCTGACCGTGCGCCGGAACCTGCTCTACGGCTGGGGTTTCACGGCCGCGGCCGAGCGTTACCTGACCGTGGACCAGGTCATCGCACTGCTGGACCTGGAGGCGCTGCTGGGGCGCCGGCCGCGCTCCCTCTCCGGCGGCGAGAAGCAGCGCGTGGCCGTGGGCCGGGCGCTGTTGAGCAACCCCCGGGCGCTCCTGATGGACGAACCCCTGGCCTCTCTCGACGTGCTCATGAAGAACGAGATCCTGCCCTACCTCGAGCGTCTCGACGAGATGGGCATTCCCATCCTCTACGTGAGCCACTCCCTCGACGAGGTGTCGCGGCTGGCGCGGAACCTGGTGCTGGTGTCCGAGGGCCGGGTGACCGCGTCGGGCGGGGTCGACCAGATCCTGAGCCGGCTGGAGCTCTGGTCGCCGGAAGACGAAACGGAGACCGGGACCATGCTGGCCACCCGGGTCGGCCGCCACGATGCCGCAGCCGGACTCACGCACCTCGACTTCCGCGGCGGCGAGTTGCGGGTTCCCCTGGTGGACATTCCCGCGGGCGTGGCCGTGCGGGTGTGGATCCGCGCACGAGACGTCAGCGTGGCGACGGAGCCGCCGCGGGGACTGAGCCTGCGTAACGTGCTCAAGGGAACCCTGACGGAGATCGGCGGAGGCGAGGACGGCGGTTCCCTGGTTGAGCTCAGTCTCCGCATCGGCGACGCGGCATTGGCGGCCCGGGTGACGCGGCAGGCCGTCCAGGAACTGGCGCTGGCGCCGGGGCAGGAGGTGTACGCCCTCATCAAGAGCGCCAACCTGGACCGGCGCCAACTGAGCCTGGTGGCAGCCATGGCCGGTTCCGGCAGCGCACCGGGAGACGGCGACCCTTCGGACTGATTGCGGCAGCGGTCCAACGGGGATAATGGGTGGTGCAGTGAATCGGAGCGGACCGCTCCTTCCTGCCGGCGCGGGCGGGTTTTCAACCCACCCCACAACTCGTCGTCGCGCCCTGCGGGCAACCGAAAGCCCTGCGCATCCCGCTGCGCATTCGTATGGTAGAGGCCACTCACACAAAATCACAAAGCACCTTCGCGTCCCTGCGTAACCGGGATTTCCGTTACCTGTGGGCCGGCACCTGCTTCCTCAGCGGCGGATTGTGGATCCAGCAGGTCACCCTGGGGTGGGCGATCTACGAGATGACCCGTTCGTCCATCCTTCTGGGGGCGCTCAACGGTCTGCGGTTCCTGCCGTTTCTCATCTTCAGCCCGCTGGCCGGGGTGGCCGCGGACCGCTCGGACCGGCGCAAGCTCATGATCACCACACAATGGTTCGTGCTGGTGACGGCCCTGGCCATGGGCGTGGTGGTGAGCCTGGACCTGCTGGAGGTCTGGCACCTGTTCGCGTTCACGCTGGTGACCGGCGTGGTGTGGTCCTTCAGCGAACCCGTCCGGCAGGCGCTCATTCCCGACGTGGTGCCGCGGGCGGAGCTGATGAACGCCGTGGCCCTCAACTCCGCCGCCTTCAACTTCACCAAGATCATCGGCCCCAGCGTGGGCGGGGTGCTCATCGTCCTGTTCGGGCTGGCGGGAAACTTCTACATCCAGAGCGCCAGCTACCTTTTCGTCATGTGGATGATCTACCGGATGCACATTCCGGAGCGGGTCCGGGACGCGAACAGGTCGTCGGTGCTCAGCAACCTGCGCGAGGGGATCCGCTACGTCTGGTCGGAGCCGGTGGTGTTTTCCATTCTGGCCACCGCCATGATCCCCCGCCTGTTCGCCATGCCCTACCAGGCGCTGATGCCCATTTTCCAGAAGGACGTGCTGCAGGTGGGTCCCGACGGTCTCGGCATGATGATGGCGGCGCCCGGCCTGGGGGCCATGCTGGTCATGCTGAGCGTCGCCCACTTCGCCAACCGGGTGAACCGGCCCGGGCTCCTCATGATCGCGGCGCTGGTGCTGCAGGGGGCTTTCCTCATCCTGTTCGCGCTGATGCGCACCCTGCCGCTGGCACTGCTGACTCTGGTGGTGGTGGGCGGATTCCAGGTCCTGTTCATGTCCATCTCGAACATGGTGCTGCACATGACCGTGCCCGACCAGCTACGGGGCCGGGTCATGAGCATCTACATGCTGGACCGCGGCATCACGCCCGCCGGAGCGCTGATGGCCGGGGTCAGCGCCCACTTCATCGGCGCCCCTTACACCGTAATGGGCATGGGCGCCATGGTGCTGGCCCTGGCCGCCGTGGTGGTGGCGTTCTTGCCGAGCCTGCGCAAGGTGCGGGCCTGAGGGGCGGTGGCCGGCGAGGGCAGAGTCCGGTGACGCGGCGCTTCTTGACAACCCGCGGTTTCCGCTGTTTCCATTAGGGGAGACTGTGGTGAGGGCGCCCTTCGACTTCGCTTCGCTACGCTCAGGACGAACGGTTGGTGGCATTTCCCGTTCGTCCTAACGGTTGGAGGCATTTCCCGTTCGTCCTAACGGTTGGTGGCATTTCCCGTTCGCCCTAACGGTTGGTGGCATTTCCCGTTCGCCCTAACGGTTGGTGGCATTTCCCGTTCGCCCTAACGGTTGGTGGCATTTCCCGTTCGTCCTAACGGTTGGTGGCATTTCCCGTTCGTCCTAACGGTTGGAGGCATTTCCCGTTCGTCCTAACGGTTGGAGGCATTTCCCGTTCGTCCTGAGCGTAGCGAAGCGAAGTCGAAGGACGCCATTTCAAGCAAATCAAACGCACCCCGGAGGCGTAGTGGGCAACGGCAAACAACCGAACGGGACCTGGGTCGATCTGGACCGGGGCACTATCAGCCGCGAGATCTTCGTCAACGAGGACATCTACCGATCCGAGCTGGAGCAGATCTTTACGCGCACGTGGCTCTTGGTGGGCCATGAGAGCCAGATCCCCGAGCCCGGCGATTTCTTTCTCTCCCGCATGGGGGACGAGTCGGTCATCGTCACCCGGGATCCGCAGCACCGGATCCACGTGCTGCTGAACACCTGCCGGCACCGGGGCATGAAGGTCTGCCGCTACGATCAGGGCAACACCGCGGTGTTCACCTGCCCCTATCACGGCTGGAGCTACTCCACGGACGGCGGGCTGGTGAAGACGCCGGGCGACCTCTACGGCGTTCCCCAGTACCGCGCGGGCTACCGCGAACAACTGGACAAATCGGAGTGGGGGCTGATCCACGTGGCGCAGATGGAAGTCTACAAGGGAACCATCTGGGCCACCTGGGACGCGTCCGCGCCGTCGTTCGACGAATACCTCGGCGGTATGCGCCTGTACCTCGATGCGCTGCTGGACGCGCGGGACGGCGGCGAGGGCGGATCGGAGGTGCTGGGCGGGATGGTCAAGTGGCGGATGCCGTGCAACTGGAAGTTCGCCGCCGAGAACTTCGCCTGGGATACGTACCACAGCCCCACCACACACAAATCCGCGGAGATCGCCGGGCTGGGACCCGGCGGCGAAGGGCAGGAGCGCCACGGCTCGGCCCACAAGAACCAGGCCAAACGGTTCACCAGCGGACTGTTGGCGTTCCCTGCGCTCGGCCACGCCACCATCACCGGGCCGCCGGCGGTGGGGGCCGAGGCTTTGTTCCCCGAATTTCCCAACGACCCGCTGGTGGCGGAATACTTCAAGGAGGTGGAGGCCAAACGGCGGGAGCGGCTCAAGAGCAAGGTCACGGTGACGCCCGGGAACGGCAACGTCTTTCCCAACACCGCGTTCCACCCCTGGTTTCCACGGACCATGGTGGTGTGGCATCCCGTGGGCCCGGCGCGGACCGAGGCCTGGCGCTGGTACCTGGTGGACAAGGACGCGCCCTGGGAGGTCAAGGACCTGCTGCGTCACTACTACATGCGGTTCGCCGGCCCGGCGGGCATGGTGGAGTCCGACGACATGGACAACTGGGTCTACGCCACGGAGGCGAGCCGGGGCACCATAGCGCGCCGCTACCCCTACAACTACGGCATGGGCCTGGGCTTCGCGGAGCCGGTGCCGAATCTCCCCGATGCGGTGACCGTGAAGGCGTCGTTTTCCGAGGAAGGCGCCCGGGCCTTCTACGGGCGCTGGGCGGAGCTCATGAATGACAAGCCGTAGAACTACGCCGGCGAACCCGCTTCCGGAGACCGACGAAGCGGGGCACTACGTGGCCGGCGGAGGGAAGGGTCTGCCCTACCTGCTGCTCGCGCAGGAGGTGCACGAGTTCCTGTGCGCCGAGGCGGACCTGCTGGACGAGCGCCGCTACGAGGAGTGGCTGGACCTGCTGACCGACGACATCGCGTACTGGGTCCCCATGCGGCGGAACGTGCAGTTCGGCCGTTGGGACACCGAGAACACCCGCCAGGGCCGGGACATGAACTGGTTCGACGAGGGCAAGGCTACCCTCCGGCTCCGAATCAAGCAGATCACCTCCGGAGTGCACTGGGTGGAGGAACCGTCGCCGCGGGTCTCCCGCATGATCTCCAACGTCCACGCCATCCGGGCCACTCCAAGCCTGGAAGACCCCGAGGAAGTCAGCGTCAAGTACCGCATCCTGATCTACCGGAACAGGCTCGAAGACAGCACCGACATCTTCGCCGGCAAACGCGAGGACGTACTGCGCAAGGTGGACGGTGAATGGAAGATCCGCAAGCGGACCATGCTGCTGGACCAGAGCGTGCTGCTGGCGGCTACGATGCCGTTCGTGCTGTGAGGCCGCGTGCGTTGGAGAGTCGCGGGCTCCGGAGTTGCTCGAACTGTGATCTGACGGTATTTGGCTGAATTCGGGCTTCACAACTGACTGAATTTGCGTAAATTCGGTCAGTGCCCGTCCGGGGGCGCAGAGGAAAGGTGAACCGTCATGGGACCTTTCAGTGTAGGATGCTCGCTCGAAAATCAACAGGACAGGACCCGCTCCGTGCGTGTGTCGAAAATCATGGTCGACACCGGGAGCGAGTTGACCTGGATCCATCACAAGCACCTGGAGAAGATCGGCGTCGAGCCCGAGAAGAAGGACCGGCGTTTCGTCATGGCCAATGGTCAGGAGATAACCCGGTCCATCGGATTCGCCATCGTTCGTGTGGGCAAGGAGTTCACGACGGATGAGGTCGTTTTCGCGCAAAAAGGCGACCTTCAGTTGCTGGGCGCGCGTACACTGGAGGGTTTGAATCTGAGAGTCGATGCCCGGAACAAGAAACTGGTGGCGGCCGGCCCCTTCATTGCCGCCGGGAACGTGTCCATAGGCTCACGAGAAGGGCTGGAGCTCGCCACGGCCGGCGGCTTCGTCACACGTCGATGAACAGCTCACGCAGATCGGGCCTGCGAGAGATCAGGCCCTGGGCCATGGAGTAATCCAGAAACTTCTCCAAACCCTTTCGGTTGGCCTCGATGCCGTGGGGCCATGGGTCGTCGCCGAGGACTCCGGCGGTGTCATTCACGTACTCGGAGAACCAGGGAAGCACCCCGGCCGAACTCACCATTTCCAGCCGCTTGAAGAAGGACTCCTTCTCTTTCCTGAGCACGCGCTCCACCTTGCGCGCGATCCCGAGCCCCTTCTCCAGATGCTTCTCCTTGAGGGCCATCAGGTGCATGATCGGAATGACGCCGTGCTTTTGGAAATACTTCTTTTCCTGCTGCACGGCATCGGGGAAGAGGCATCGCACAGCGCCGTCGGGCACGGGCGGTTTGGTCAGATGCGCGTAGATCACCGCGTCGAGCTTCTTTTCCAGCAGCCAGTCGAAGAGCCGCGCCTCCTTGCCGACGTACACCACCTTGTCGGCGACGGCGGGCGGCAGCTTGACGCGCTCCACCCGGCCCGTGAACCAGTGGATGTCCTCGGGCTTGACGCCGAACTCCTCCTCGAGAATACCCCGGATCCACACCGCCGCGGTCATGTGGAAGTCCGGCACTCCCACCCGCCGCCCCTTGAGTTGCTCCCCGCTCACCAGCCTGCTGCCGCTCCTCACGAACAGCGCCGAATGGCGGAAACGCCGGGAGGTGAAGATCGGGAACGCCTTGTAGGCGCGCCACCCCTGTTCCCGCATCATCGTATAGCTCGACAGGGACAGCTCCGTGACGTCGTACCTCGGTGACTTCAGCACCTGCCGGAAGAGCTTGTTCGGCGGGTCCACGTAGTGCCAGCGCATGTCCAGACCGTAGGCCTGGTGGCGCCCGCTCATGAGGGAGCCGAAGAAAGGGTAGTAGTTGCTGGCGACGTCGAGGGTGATCGGACCGGGTCCGGGGATTACATGCTTCTCAGCCAAGTCTTTCTCCTTCCGAATGCAGTCGTTTGGCGGATACTATCCCCGAACCACATTCTCGGGGTAATTTCAATAACGGGGCTCGACATCCGACGCCTCCGATGTGCAGGCATCCATTCTTACCAAGCGCACCGAACTGGACAATGCCTGATAACCGTTGTATCGTGTCAACGTGGCAAGGGCGAGGCATCCGAAGAAGGATGTAGAAGGTGCATTGCGTGATGCTGAGGCAGCAGGCTGGGCGGTCACTACGACGACAGCCGGGCATCGGTGGGGCGTAATGCGTTGCGGAGAGACGCGTCGCTCGGGATGCCAGATGTCAATCTGGTCCACGCCTCGTAACACCGGTGTTCACGCGGAGCAACTGCGCCGCTTCATCAGACGGTGCCCACACGAGTAGTACGAGAACGGTAGTGCGAGAACGACGGGGAAATCTTAAATGCCGATTCACCACTTCACTCTGATCGTGGACGGTCCCGATTTGCAGGACGATGCCCTTATCGACGCGGTCTTCGAGGCGGGATGTGACGATGCTGCGGTCGGCCGGGTAGACGGTATCCAGTATGTCGACTTCGACCGGGAGGCGGCCAGCCTCGACCAGGCCATCATCTCGGCAGTGGCCGACCTGGAACGCATCAACGGCGTCGCCGTGGTACGGATCGCCGACGCCGGCTTCGTCTCCATGGCGGACATCGCCGCGCGTATCGGACGAACCCGAGAAGGGATACGGCTACTGATCACTGGAGCGCGCGGCCCGGGCGGGTTTCCGCCACCGGTCACCGACCCCCGAAGCCGTTACCGATTGTGGCGCTGGTCAGACGTGGCGCACTGGCTCACAAAGCACCTTGGTGAAGAATTGGAAACCGCTGGGGATGAGGTTCTCGCGGCCTTCAACGCCGGCCTGGAGCTGCGTCACCACAAACGCCGGCTCGCCCGACCGGACCGGCTCAAACTTGAAGCTTTGGCTATGCTGACCGATTGACGCGCACCTCATCGCCGATCTCGAACCGCATCAGGTCTTCGCCGACCACCAACGGACCGTCATAGGTGCCGCGCGTGGCCGGGATCAGGTCGTCTGGCGTGGCCTCGCCGAAGAGCAGAAGATGCGTGTAGGCCGCGAGCTTGGGCGGACCACCTCTACGTCTCCTTGTCGAATCCGTCCTGAGTCGGTCACCGTCCTCGAAACGGGTTCCCCGATTCGCCGGGGCCGGGCAAATACGCTCCCTCGTCGCAGGGAAAAGAAACTACCGTATCGCATTCGGGTTTCGGTGGGCGACTTGGTCCACCAAGGTGTCGAAAAAATCGCCGAACTCACGGGAAACGTCGATGATCAACGGTGATGAGCCGAAATCGACCTTGACCAGCACGAAGTCTTCTATGGTACCGGTAGTCCACGAGGGCGGCCTTCTGCCGGACAGAGAGGTCAGGCGCTCGTAAACGATGTCCGACCACCGAGCATGATGCTTTGTGGACACCGTGTCGTGCTCGGCGTTGAAAACCATGACGTAGCCAATTGCGATCTCGGGAGAATGAAGCTGGGCGTTCGCGGTCTCCCCGATCAGGTCGTCGATCCTGTTGGGGACGGTTCCCGGAATGTTTTTCAGTATGGATTTAAGGGAAATCCCCAGTCGATACTTGCCGTCGTACTTCCAAGCGACGTCCCATTGCTTTTCTCTACCTGCGCCGGGGATTGCCACCTTCTTTCTCGACGCCGTTCAGGCCGCGCTGTTCCAGTTCCTGCACGCAATAGTCGGCGAGCATCTTCAGTCGAACGGTGGAGGTGGTCCTGCCTTCGACAACCGCTATCCGGTAGAGGTCTTGGACCGCATCATCGGGGGAGATCATGTCTAGATTCGCATTGCGACGTGGGATTATCCGGTCACGGCGTCCTTCTGCGAAACGGCCGGGCTCCCGGCAATCTTGCCGGTGTTGATTTGAACTTCTTTCAATAGATCGCTGGTCTCGTTTTGGAGTCGACTCAGCGCCGCCTCCATGTAGACCGGATCGACTTCGATGCCCACGCTGTTCCGGCCACAGGCGGCGGCCGCGATCTGCGTCGAGGCGGTTCCGGTGAAAGGATCGAGCACCGTATCGCCTACAAAGCTGAACATGCGGATCAGCCGTTCAGCCAACTCCACCGGATAGGGCGCGGGATGTTTCCGTGTAGAGGCACCCTTTATGTCGGTCCATACCTGGCGAAAGAGCCTCTGAAAATACTCCCTGGGGAGTAAGCTCAAAGTCCTGGCCGCCGTGGAGGGTTTTCGATATCCCCCCGGCTTTCTCTGCATCAGGATGAACTCGATGTCGTTCTTGATAACGGCGTTGGGCTCGTAAGGTTTTCCCAGAAATCCCCCGGCCCCCCGATCGACCTCGTAAGTAGCGTTGGCGATCTTGCTCCAGATGATCGGGGCCAAGTTATCGAACCCAAGCTTCCGACATCGCTCCTGTATCGACGCGTGGAGAGGCACGACCGTATGCCGTCCGGAGTTCTTCCGTCTGGAAAGACAGACGTCACCGACCACACAGATCAGACGCCCGCCAGGGGTCAGCGCCCTGTGGCACATGCGCCAGACATCGTCGAGTTGTTCCAGAAACTCGTCGTAGTCCTCGATCCAGCCCAGTTGGCCCTCGCTGCGGCGATATTCCTTGAGTGTCCAGTAAGGAGGCGACGTCACCACCAAGTGGACCGACCCGGCGGGAAAGCTCGCATGGCGGGCGTCTCCCAATAACAGTTCATGCCGTGTGGGGATTCGGCGTATGGCGGCGTCGAGCGTTACCATGGCGGACGTATCCTTGGCGAGCCGAGGAAGATCCCGCGCGGGATCCTCCAGGGTTCGGAATACATCGGGAACGAAGGCGTCTAGTTGGTTTTCGGAGGTCATCCTGCGTTTCGTCGTCAGACGAGGAAATCCATACCAGATTTCAATGGGTGATAGTAAAGGTGAAGCCTATTTCTGCTCAATATTTTGCCCGCTCGCCGCGCCAATAGATTTTCCTCGAAGCCCTCGAAAACACACACTGGTTTGTTCATCATCTACATGTGTCGACGATTGCGTCACGTTGCGATTCAGCCTCGAAAGTGACGGCGTTTTCGACGATGTTTTCATTCGTCGCCGAACTCTTCCACGAGTGCCTCGCGAGCATCTGCAAAGCAAGCCGGCGACAGAGCACCTTCGAGCACTGAGAGTATCTCTTGAAGAAAGTCATCGCGCGCTTCCTGCTGCACTTTCTCTCGATCGACTGCCGCCGCAGCGCCTGCTACGTGTGACAGTGCCTCCTGCTTGATGTCGGCAAGTGCTGAACCGATCGCTTGCAACTCAGCTGCTGTCTCCATGTCGGCTCCGAGCGCCCCCTGAGCGACACGCGACTGGAATGTGGTCACATTCTTCGAGAGCTTGACGACACGATCCGTGTCGTCAAATTCGGTCCCCTGAAGCACCCTCATCTCATTCTTGGCTGTCTTTAGGTTGCTCTTCAGAGCTTCCACAGACAACTGCCCCTGCTTGGAAACTCGATAGGCCTCCTTGCCGAGTTCTTTTACGACGGTCGCGAGCTGGTTCCTAATACGCTTCCAGGCGGCGTCCTCTTCGAAACCGTCTCGGCGAGCATTTGGAACGAGTGTGCCCGGTTTTATGAAGATCTCCCCGAGGAAGTAGTCTTGGAAGCGTACGTACGACTTGGCGTGATCTCGGAAAATGTCTCTGACGACCGCCGTCCCATCGATTTGAATGTTGCGCACACGCACGCGCAGGCCGCTAACGCGCGTATCCGTGTAGGCGCCGGACTCTGCCTTCTTGCCAACCCAAGCCCACCACCGATCAGTCGGTGAGCGATGTATGGCGCAATCGTTAAGGGTGACCGTCCCAGACTCGAATTCGTAACTCGCGCCATAGAGCTTTGTGACCGGTTTCGGCTTGTCAATTCCGTTTTTGATGGTAATCCGAACGTTTTCGATCAGAACTCCCGACTTCTCCGCCGCGTCTCGCAACTCGTCTTGGTAGGGGAAGGCATCGGGATATGGGACTGGTGCTACCTGGCTGACGAAGTCGTACATCTTTTTCGGTGATAGACACTCGCCTGGTGCGTCAGTGAAACCTTCAAGCTTCACCTCGAAGAAGTGCTTGTTGGCGTTTTGACTGGGAGACCGAAAAGCTACTACGCTCTCTTTCATCAAATCTAGGGCTGACTTGGTGCTGCCCTTACCGGGGGCCATTGCCGCACGCATCGCTTTAGCGTTGAAAATGACGGTTGTCTGCTCGCGTTCGCCCTTGGCCTTTGTCGTGAACGTGACTGTGTCGCTAAAGACGATGCCCGCAAGTCGGCCGATCCCGCGGAATCCGGCGTTCTTGTGGTGACTCTTACCGGACGCGCCGACCCGAGTGAGAACCGTGGCCGCAGTCTTTACCGGTAGGCCCGCACCGTTGTCCCAGATCGTGAGACTTCTGCGGTCCGCCGCCAACTCGATTTCAATCAGGCCGCTACCCTCGGGCGAGATCCTCAACTCGCCAATGGCCCGCTGAACTGAGTCGAAGCCGTTCTGGATGTACTCCCGGATTGCGTTTCGCGCTTCGCCGTACATACCGATGGTCAAGGTTTCCAGGACGAAACCGCCGAAGAAAGGCTCGAAGGCAACAGAAGTTTGATTATTCGGCATCGGGCCACTCCTTCGGAATAGAGATATCGGTTGGGCGTTTGAAGCCGATCGTCTTTGTCAGGACGTAGCCTTGTTCGAACAAGTCTTTGCGCTCGATCTGTGCAATGGGGATAGCAAAGAGCTCACACGCCTTGCGGATGATCGCTGCGCCGTCTGTCGGCCCGTCGCTGTCGAACAGTGCGCTGAGCCTCAATGAGTCGTCCATTTGGGCCGCTGTAAGCAACTCAATTTCTCGGACTCTGAGGCTTCGTAGTTGATCGGTCGCCGATGTGTCCGGCTCGGTGTCGAGCACGATTGTCACCGGAGGAAGGTCGCTATCCGGTAAGTAAAGAGGTGCCACTTCATTATCGGATAGTCGCTTCGCGACAGCGCAGACGCCGTTGAACGCGTAATCGGCCGACTGCCGCTCAAACAAGAACTGCGCGACCGGACTAGAGGGCGGCAAGCGCGATGCATTGGACTCCCGGACAAGGTACATGGATGACAAAAGACCGAGGTACAGCGACGCCGCCGTGTTAGGGGGTAGACGATCCAGGATTGACACCAAGTCAGCGACCGCTTCCTCGTACCCGGGCGTTTCTCGCAGAACTCGGTCATGTAGTTCACGAGCGAGTCTCGCCAGTCTATTTTGGTCGAAGCCGTCCAGGATTTCCGAGGTGATGGTCTCTGAAAGCGAGCGCTTGGCTTCGACGCTGGCGCGCCACTCTTCCAGAAGCGTGTCGCTCCTTTCGTCTATGACACTCCTGCTCTCATACAGCGCGCGTAAGAGCCGGGCGCGGGAATTCAGCACCTGTGGGGCGTCAGAGAACAGGTACCCCTTCTCGGCGGCTTCCGCCGTCGTCTTGGCTGTATCCGAGGCAATCCGCGTTTCGAGGATCTCAGCCCGTCTGTTGCTCTCCGTCGCGGGCTCTGGCTCGTCCGGAATGATAGCGACGTCGGCGAAGGCACGGACATCATCTTCGGCCACTTCCCGCAAAAAAGCAGCCAGGTAAGGGCTGTCCACGAGCTCAACTTGGTCGACCCCAGCTACGAGCTTAGCCTCCATGACAAGCATCGGATGCGGTCTCGGGACAGGTTTCCATGCTCTCTTAAGCGCAAGAAGTGCGGGATCGATATCAATCACGTCACTTCGACCCATGTGCCAATCGTTCTTGCGATCGTTCGTCACGACAACCAGCGCCGCAGCTTTCACCAGCTTCGCGTGAACAAGAAGCTCTTTCCAGAAGACAAGGTCGCCGTATCGATTGCTTTCGATCGGCGCTTCGTCTTTAGATTGCGGCTTGCTACCCTTCTTCCACCGGTCTTGATAGCCAGGCGGAACGGACCCGACGAAGCGACCCGTACCGGCTCGTGTAATGTCTTCTAGGTGCTCGTAGATGGAGGTTTCCTCGGGCGTGACCTCGTTGATGAAGGCAATCACCTCTGAGGCATGCTTCTGGTATGACTTGTTCCACTGCCGACTTAGAGCGGCCAAGCGATCTAGTGTATTCAACGCCGCCCGAGTCGTGGCCCGGATGGTGGACGGGTCTTCCGCGCCTTCGCCAAACGGTTCATCGACAAAGGGTCTGAAGTAGCGATAGGTACGTCCGACAAAATCGGCGACTTCGTTACTCTTTTCGACCAAGTCTGTGACTATGGTTCCGGCTACGTGGTGCTTCAGATACTCGTGGGCCGCCCAGATCGGCACATGTACCCGGCCGGTGCAGTTCTGCTGGAGCCAGTCGATGAGTTCCCGTCTCGATTTTGAGCCGATCTTGGTCATCCACATCAGGAACGAGGTGTCGATGTAGATATGCGTGCTTTGGACACCGATGAGAGCCGCGAGGCGCTGTTTGAAAGCGGCCGAGCCTTCCACCTCGCTCGGGATCGTGAGTATGGGCACGCGCATAGTCTGGGTCACGGCCGATCCGATCGGGCTGTGCACTGTGAGCTTACTCGTATCACCTTGACCTCGCCCCCGGAGGTCCCTCATTCGAGTCGCAATAATATGCGATCTATTAGGGCTCTCGCTGCGGCTCGGTTCACCGAGCATTCGTAAAGCAGATCGAAAAAGTGCTCGTATGTCTTCCGCTGCGCTTCGGGGAGGCGCATGAGCGGCGACGATACTACTGCGTCATCGTTCATCGCCTCGCTCAATCGTTCCCGCAACACCTCTATTCTTTTTTCACGTTGGCTTGCGGTGTCGGCAAGCAGATCTTTGTTGGCAATTTTGCTCATCCGGAGCAGCGTCTGCTCCGCCGAAAGCGCTAGCTGCTGTCGTTTTCGCCGACTGGCGCTGCCCTGAACAATGATGCCGATCGTTTCCGTGACAGACTGCGCGTATAATTCGAACTCTCTATCCCATCTACGCCGAACCGAACTGGTGCGACAGCGGCGGGCGATGTCACGGGCAGTTGGCGTCAAATGGTTGACCAGATTGTGGAAATGGACGTTTTGCTCGAATTGATCGCGACGACCGTTGGGCACAATCCGTCTGTCGATCACGTGCACTTCCCCCACCGACCAACCGTTGAAGCGCGGTTCAGGAAAAAGGTCTTCCAGAAGAACGTGATCCCCGACTTGAATGTTGCCTGTGCGCAGCCGGAGGCCCTTCACTAGGGTTCCGGTCGGCACAGCCCCCTCATATGCGTGGTGCAGCACCCAGGCGACCGCTGCTGCGGCGTCGTCGTCGACGCCCGGGATTTCAACGAAGCTCAGGCTATCGAATTCGACACCCTGTTTGCCGTCGATGCTGAAGCTGTCGCGATGTGGCCTATAGACGGGTTCATCGGCCCCGTCAATCCGAATGTCCAGCTCGCCGAGGTCGAGGTGTCGTGACAGCGCCTTCGACAGCTCGCCACCAAACGAAAACACCGGCGAGAACGGCACGGGGGCGACCTGGCTGAGGTACTCCGAGATCGCCACCGGGCTCATCAGCCGATCATTCCGCAGGCGGATGATGCCGCGCATCTCTACTTCGAAGAAGCGCTCGGGGGCATCATCGTTTTCCACGCGCTCCAGAGCCGTCATCTTTCGGATGAGGTCGACCGCACCCGTGTCGTCTGAAGCCTCTCTCAGTGCGGCCTTCAGCCGACGACAATCCCACCGAAGCTGGGAGATGTCGGCCTCGCCCGGGACGCGGGAGCGGAAAATCAGTTCCTGCGCATAGCCAAGCCCCGCGAGCCGGCCCACCCCACGAAAACCACGGGTCGCCGTGCCGCGCTTCGCGCTTCCACCTAGCGCCGTCAGCTTCCGCCCGAAGTCCCGGAAAGGAATGCCACACCCATTGTCACGGATACTCACGGCCCGCGTCCCAGGATCGACCGAGATGTCGACTCGACCAGGCTCCACAACCGTGAGTGCCCCTGCGGCGCGCGCGGCGTCCACGGCGTCTGCAGCGTTCTGGACGTATTCGCGGTAGACCGTCATCGGATCAACGTACATCGCACTCGACACGAGTTCGAGCACATCCTTTCCAATCACGATTTCCGAGAGATCATGCCGTTTCGCGGTGCGCGCGCCCGCCACTGGCGTGGCGCGACCGGCGTTGGTAGTCCCTGCGAGGTTCATGCTGCGACGCTCTGGCGAGACTTGGTTTTGCGGGGGCGCGGCAGATCCGATTCGTCTTCGTGGTCGAGGCCAGCATCCTCTACACGTTCGTCTTCGGCGAGGTCCATGTCGGCTGTGACTTCGCCACGCGTGAGTTCCTTCTGCTTTGCCCAGATCGCGAAGAGCTCCTCCTTCGGCAGCGGCACGTAGAACCGGAGAACCCGCTTCAGCGGTGCGGTCGTCGCCTGTTTGGCAAGCCCTGCGAACTCCCGGGGGTAGCAGGAGGACAACAGCTCCACCAACTCGGCGCGCTCATATCCGTCCAGTTTATCGAACTCCGTGCGGTAGGCTGCCAAGCGCTCCTCGGGATCAAATCGTTCGGCCCAGTCGCGATTGAAGATGAAGTCGTGCGGAAGTAGAAGAATGCGCTCAAAGTCTTCGGACGTATCGCCGAAAGCGCGTTTGAAGAAAGTTGGCATGCCACTGACGATACCGTGCGTCGCCTGGAGAATGATCTGCATCGAGCGCAGTTGGTACCGCGACCATTTCTCACCCACATGTCCCCGGTCTGGCCGGTCCGTTGGCTGGTATCGCATCGGAAAGGACCAGACACGGACACCAAGCTCTTCGTTCAGCTTGACGTTGAGACGCATCCGCTCGAACAGGTCGACCGGGCTGTCGTGAAAGTTATACAACATGTAGTTTGACAGTTCGGTCAGGCCGTACTCAGCGGCGTAACGCACTGCCTGTTCGTAGGGCTTCTTCAACCCGAGATGGTCGAAGGCTATCCGGAGTGGCTTCAGACAGATGGTCGCGAGATCCCGAAGGTACATCGGATCCCTGCACAGTATCCGTGCGTCAACGCCTTGATTGAAGTCGACCCGACGCTGCACAGGCACTCGCGGGGCCCCGCGCTGCAGCATAGCGCCTGGGACGAAGCCCAAGTCACGGATCTCGGCAATGATTTCCTTGAAACGCGGTGAAGCCACTACGTTATTGTCCATCAGGATAAGATCCTTCTTTGGACCGTACAACTCCTCGATGGCGCGGACGACCGAGGTTAGTGAATCGGTGTCGCGCTGACCGCCCTCAAGCTTCGGCACGCCGCAAAAGTGACATTTGCGGATGCAGCCGCGAGAGGTGTATGCGAAGTAAGCGTCCCGCACCGCGTATTTGTAGTCGATTTGATCAAGGATGCTGTAGTCTGGCACTAGATCTTCGATCGCCCGGCCGTAGATATCGTCCGCGTACAGTTCCTCCGAGAAGTCGTCGAGTTGAAGCGCAACCGCGGGTGGGTCGATAAGCAGACCCTTGATGAATCGTGTACCCTGCCACCGCCGCTCCCGCAGAAAGCGCTCGTGCATCAAAGAAGCCGCAATTCCGCCGACAAACACTTTATCCGCCTGCCCGTTCGCGACTTCGACAGCGAAGTCGATGGTCTGCGCGGTCTTCTGGTACTCGAAGGAGAATAGCGTCGTGACGTAGATACGGTCCCAAGCCTGAGACAAGACCGAGCGATCTTGCCCCTTGATGAACCGCACGCGGTCTTTCTTACCGCGGGCCCCGTGGTATTGGGCGATCTTCATCAGACCGAGCGGCGGATACTTGTTCTTGTAGCCCGGTTCGATGAGCAGGATATTTTTGTTAGCCATTGACCACCTTGTACTGTGCACGCTTCCGGACCTCGCGTAGGTGCTCGACGGCGGCCTTGACTCCGCCTTGTCCACCGAAGCCCTTGAGCGGGCCCGCGGTCGACCAATCGACGGAGCCGGTAAAATCGGCCAAGGCAGTAGTGAAGGCCCGCTTGTCGCAAGGCCGCCCCCCGTCACGGCACTCGATGAAGATATCTGCTGCGATCCTCATCAGGGCATACAAACCGATGCCTTTGGTCAGCATGTGCCGACGGGGGTCCGCCCATTCCTCCGGCAGGACGGCCACCACCGCCCGCCAGAAATCGAGCACTACCCGCACCGCGTCGTCGACTGAGTTCGTCGAGAGAATCTCAGTGGCCTTCACGAAGTTGCTGACCGCCTGCTGCATCATGCGAAGCGACGCGATCCGCTTCAGGCCAGACGTGGTCTTGCCGCCAAGGTTCAACCGACGGAACCAGGGAGACCCTTCGATGCTGTTGAGATGGAGCGCAACGAAGAGCTCAGGACGCTCCTGGGCCAACGACTCGGCGAGCTGGGCCTCATGGTAGTCGAGCAGGCTGGTGCTCAAGCCCTTGGCTTTGCTGTTGATGACGCTGAACACCTCCATCTCCTCACGCTCGGAGAGGCCAACAAAGCACATAAACGGCAACTGGATCGGCAAGTCACCCAAGTGGCCGAGCCGATGCTGGCAATCAACCTGGGCCATGATCTTTCCGGCGTCGGCGGCTATCTCTAGCCGAACCTTACCCTCTCCCAACTCGACGATACACCAGTCACCTTCCGTGGACGGTCGCAGGTTCAGCGTCAGCGGTATGGTCGAGCTGTCAGACTCCTTGATGTAACGCCGAAAGTCCTGACTGTGGCGCTCATTGAACGGACGCTGATAGCCGCGGCCGCTGTCCTCGTCGAGGATGTCCGGAAAGCTCAGCTTGGATAGAAGGTCAGCGGGTGCAAACCCTAGCAGAACCGGCCGATGTGCTGACCGGCCTCGCAGGCAATTGATCACGATAGGGGACAACACAATGCGAATCCTCCCTCAAAATCGCAGTCTGATACTGCACTTTGAAGGGTGTAGCCCTGCAAGTCAAGGGCAATCCAACGGTCGCCGACGGCGTCAACACGCCCAGACTCAGTTCCTATGTTTCAACTTGCCTTGTACCGCCTCGACCCGACCCGCGAGTTTGTCGAGCTCGAACTGGACTTTCTTGCGCGTCTCGCCTTGAGCCTGCCCGAGGGCCACCGCTACTTCAGGCTTCGCAAGCCATTGTCGAAACCTAGCCAGCTTCTTATAGGGTGCGCTGTCGGCGCCTGCCTCCACAGCCTGTTCGTGTGCGTCCTCGAAGTCATAGGCGCCGTTGGCGAATTTCCTTAGCGTCTTGGGCGCGGAGCAGATCACGGGTAGACGGTCGCGGACATCGACCGCACGGGCGATCTCTCCCGACTTGATCTTCTCGACGACCAAAACGTCGAAGCCGGGCTGACCGAGCCGCGCTTTCCGGATCGTCGAGGACTTCAGATACTCGTCGTAGTAACTCCAGCGCGCCGTGTCAGCTTCGCTGTGATCGAGCATAAACTGGTAGGTGGCGATCAGGTGCTCCACCTTACGCTTCGATAAACCTATCTCCTGTGCGAGTTGAGCAGAGTCAATGTTGTGAGCCCTGGAGCGGCGATACAGGAAACCGGCCTGCTCAAAGGGAGCCCAGTCCTTCTTTCCCCTAATATGGTACTGACCAAGTAAAGCGAAGACCAACCCTTCATCGAGGTCTTCGGGTAAGAGCCGGCATTTCATGCGGCCCCACTTCAGGGGATCGGTCTTGCCAAGCGCGCGGTACGCAGCAAGCCGGCTGTTGCCCTCCAGGACTTCTAGTCTGCCAGCGCGGACGATTACTGCATCCGTAAGTCCGCCGTCGCGTTTGATGTCTTGGATGAGCGCCTTGACGTGATCCATCTCAAGCAGCTTGCACTCGATATCCGCCTGGCTGGGCTCCTCTCCGTCAGAGCGAAGGATCGAATAGACCCTGGGATTTTCGACGAAGAAGCGCAGGTCCGCCTGCGGTAGTGTAGTGGTCTGAACGGGAACCTCGACCCCTCGAATGAGCAACGTCTCTCCGGCCGTGGTGATTGCGCGCGCAGTGGTCATGACTCCTCCGCTCCGTCTAGTCGCAGGACGTCGCGCACCATCTCTCCGAACGCATAGTCGGCGCGGGCGTCGTACTCGCCGCGGCTGATGTCGCCCTGCCCGAGTTGAGCAGCCAAGTGCTTCGCGGTGAGCAACGCGTCTACCCAGGCGTCCACCGTACCGGTCGCAACCAGGTTCGTGACGTAGCAGGGTTTCTCTTGGGAAATGCGGTGGATACGGTCTTGCGCCTGCAAATAGTCATCAAGACTGAAGCTTCGATCAAAGAACACCGCGTGATTGGCAACCGTCAGCGTCAAGCCTTCCTTCGCGGCCCCTGGCGTAGCTACTAGCACCCGACATTCCGGCGCAGTCTTGAAGGTGCCAAGTGCTTCCTCGCGCTTGGCCATGCTGAGGCCGCCATGCACGACGACGGCACCAAACTCGTCCAGGTGCAGGCCGAGCAGGTCCGCATTCTCAGTGAACGATGTCCAGACCACGATCTTCTCGCCGGCATCCACTGCCTCATGGACAAGCTCGTCTAGCGCCAGGAACTTGCCTGGAGGCGTCCGGTAGGACTGGTCGATCATCGCCGGGTTTGACGCGACTTGGACAAGGCGCAGCAACCGCTTCAACAGCCCCTCCGCGTCGTCCAAGGTGGGGCGGCCCTCCCGGACCACCACCGCTGCCAGTTCATCGCGGAACTGGTCGTAGATCTCCGCTTGTCGTGGCTCAAGTAAGCATTCCATGTTCCGGATCGTCTTGTCAGGCAGCTTCAGGCTTACCGTCTTCTTTGTCTCGCGGACCGAGAAATGCCGAATCTTCTCGAAGAGCTGCTCCAGCGCGCTGACAAACGCCGACGCGCGGTCCTTGTTGCGCCCGAGATCGTTGGTCAGGTCGAGCGTACGCTTGAACGCGGCAAACTGATGGCCGAGCGCTTCGCCGCCATCCAAAAACCGCACTTGCGACCACAGATCGTACGGGCGGTTGGCGACCGGTGTACCAGTCATGATCACCCGCCGCACGAAACCGTCGGCAAGAGCATGCAGCGCCTCGCTGACCTCTGCGTCTGGGTTCTTGATCTTGTGCGCCTCGTCGAGTAACACGCCCACTCGGCGCGTCCGAAGAAATAGGTCCAGGCGCTTCCGCTCTGACAGCACCACCTCGTAGTGAGTCAGGTAGACGCGCGCTGGGCTGTTGAAGGCATAGAAGTTGGCGTTGCGGTCCTGTGCTAGGACGCGTGGGGTTAAGTGGCTGTGGCTCGCCACCTCCGACCGCCAGTTCTCAACCAGCCCTTTCTTGGCGACAATGAGGACGGAGTCTACGATATCGCGGGCCAACCAGAACAACGCCAAGTCCAGACCTATTTTCGTTTTCCCGAGTCCCTGTTCGTGGAATACCGCGGCGTAGGGAAGGTCCTTGATTGCCTCAAGCGCCTCCATCTGATGCGGGAACGCTGGCCGCTTGGCTTGAAGATTGGCCGCCCTCTGAACTTTCAGCATAGCCCCCTCAACACTCAGCCGAACCGGACCGGTCGAGGACCACAGTTCGAGTGGCCGCGCCCGCGAAGGGCGCGTTGATTTCGGCAAGGAGTCGCCGGGCCGTCGCGCCCGCGGCCAGGGGTACGCTCAGAACAAAGACGCCCCGTGGCGTCTTTGATAGATAGCTCAGAAAGGCGGAAATCTGTCGGTGCGAATGGTCGGTTTCGATATCCCGTAGCGTTTTGGCTTCGCCAATGAGGGTCGTCGTTGTTGGGACGTCGGTCGCAAAGACATCGGGCACGTGGCCCTCGATCCTTGGCGGCCTCTCACCCCTCACAGGTCGCACCGCGTCCTCTCGGACTGCGATGTCGGCGAGACCCCCGAACTCCCGCTCTGTGTAGACGATGACGGCCTGGACTAGGTCTGCGTGTGTTGCCGACTCAGACATATCAGGACGTCAAGCCCAGGGACTTGGTCAGATTGGTGAGTTCCGTCTGTGCCTCGATAAGCGCCTGTGCTGTGTCGCCGCCGGGGTCGGTGCCAATGCGCTGGTATTCTCCGTAGGGGAGCGACGCGATCCTGCCGACTAGCGCCCGCGCAAGTTGCCCAATCTCAGCCTCTTGGAGCGTGCGGTTAAGATCCGGCTTCTCCAGCACCGCCTCGGCCTTCCGGGCACCCTGCTTGAGGAAAATTTCGCGTGCCTTCTCGTTACGCAGGATGCGCGGCAGCACCCGTACCTTTTGCAGAGGGAAGAGCTTGCCCTCATGTATCCACCGCGCAAAGTTGCTTAGGTCGAAGCCCGCGGCGGTGATGGCCTGCTTGATCCCTGCCTTCTGCAGTTCAACGAAACCGCTGAAGCGAGTTGTGTCGAATTCACCGTCGTCACCGACGGCTGGCCTGTAGAACTGCTCCATGTCGTCGTAGGCGTTGATATTCTCAACCACCTCGGTCTGGCGGCCCCCACAGTAGTCGACGATCGTCGCAAAGGGCAAATGCTCCTGCGTGCGTAGTTCGTACAGATACTTAGCCTTTGAGTACGGATCCCAGGGACGAGGACCGACGAGATGCACCTGGAGACGAATCGCGTGGACGGACGCCTCGTTCATGTCGTCATGAACCAAGGCCGGGATATACGTCCAATCGCCCTTCACATTGGTCTTCTGGAAGTGCTTGTAGAGAGCGACGCGCGTATTTCCGTCAATGCAGATCAGTGTGTCGTTCTTCCGCCGGTTCAGTATCACCGGCTGAATGATACCGCCGTTGGAGATGATCGACTGCTTTAGTTTCTCGTACGTCGTGCTGCTCGAGGTGCCGCCGTCGTCATCGTTGCCTGCGCCGAGCGCAAGGAAGATTTGCTCCGGTGTTGGCTCATCGCCGTACATCTCGAGGAATTTTCGGATACGTGGGTTCGACCGATCGAGTTCGATATCATCGACCAGCACCGAAGTATGAGCACCAGCACTAACCACAACTGGCTCCTCGACGTTCCAGGTGGAATCCGTTGCGCAAGACCGAAGTCAAGCACAACACGATGCCCAAGGTTCTGCGCTGGGCCGTGTTCAAGACATAGGTCACCCAAACGGACAGGGCACTCCGCCTAGCTTCGATCTGAAGGCGCCGCTTTTCGATCTCAAGCCGCGCCCTTTTAACTTCAAGTCTCGCCGCTTCAATCTCACTCGACTCGGCCAACTCTCCATCCTCCAAGCTGATTTCTGGTCCGCATGCTACGCCAGCGAAGTGCACGGCGGAAGACCGTTGTCTCTATTAGTCACTCCCGCCCCCTTTTCGACTTCAAACACTATAGAGTATTTCACCATGTTGCCGATAGGGATAGACATTACATACAGGGGACACTTGCATCTGACACCCAACAACATTGCAAGCAGTTTTGTGCTGCGCTAAACGGAACTGGTGGCAAGACCCCGAGGACGCACCGAACCCGCCCGGTTGACGGTCAATCTTGATCCGAAAACGGATGCCTCGCTCGTGAAAATCGTCAGACGGGAGAATATCGCAGTTTCATGGGTGATCCGGAGTGTGATTGAGGCGCTACTCGCCCAGGACCGGGCAACCCATGTTCGGTCGGCGCTGACTTCGTTGGCAGACGGAGGAAGCCACTTCGGGTCGGGCAGAGAGGGGCGCCAATGAGCATCGAGCGGTGTTTCGACGTTTCTCTGATCGCGGAAATGGCGCTCAGGGAAAAGCAGATCCAGCAGAACTATCGCCCGATCATTGGCGTTCACAAATGGTTTGCCCGCCGCCCGGGAACCTTGTTTCGCGGCCTGATCCTCTCGGAGTTCGGGGAGGATTGCCTGGAAGGCGCCTTTTTCCGATCAAATGACCTGTCGGGCATCCGCATCGCGGACCCTTTCATGGGGGGCGGGACGCCGCTGATCGAGGCGAACCGCCTCGGATGCGCCGTGCAGGGCTTCGATATAAACCCGATGTCGGCGTGGGTCGTCCGCGAGGAGATCGAGCACCTTGACGTTGCAGCCTATGAACGGACGGCCGCGGCTCTCATCGCTAGCCTGCGGACCGAGATCGGTGAATATTACCGGACATCCTGCCCCCGCTACGGCGACGCCGACGTACCCGTGAAGTCCTTCTTGTGGGTTAAGCTGCTCGATTGCGAAGCCTGCGGGATGCCCTTCGATCTCTTCCCGGGCTACCTTCTCGCCGAGAATAGGCGTCATCCGAAGAATGTCCTGGTCTGTTCGGCTTGCGGCGATCTCAACGAGGTCGACGACCGCACAAGCCCTGGAGATTGCACGGCATGTGGAACCGGTCTGACCCAAACCGGACCCGCACGCCGGGGACGTTGCGACTGCCCCCACTGTGGACACTCCAATGCCTATCCCGGAGAAGCTCAGCGCCCTCTTGAGCACCGTCTTTTCGCCATGGAGTACTACAACCCGAAGCGGAAGGCGGGCCACAAGGGCCGTTTCTTCAAGAAACCCGATGCCGAGGACGTTGCGCGCATGGCTGAGGCGACCGAGCGATGGCGAAACATCGTACCACTATTCGTCCCGGACCAAGAGATTCTGCCCGGCGACGAAACCGACCGGCTGCATCGATGGGGCTATGCCCGCTACAGGGACATGTTCAATCCACGTCAACTCCTCGGGCTGGAGATGAGTTGCCGGTTGATCTCTGAAACCAAGAACCGTCGCATCCGCCACGCGCTCGCGACCAACCTTTCCGACCTGCTGCGTTACCAGAACATGCTGTGCCGCTACGACACCATGGCCCTGAAGTCACTGGATATCTTCTCCGTGCACGGTTTTCCGGTGGGGTTGGTGCAGTGCGAGTCCAATATTCTGGGTATTGCCAACGGGGGCGGCTCCAATGTCGGGTCCGGCGGCTGGTCCAACATCGTTGACAAGTACGTGAAGGCGAAGCGCTATTGCAGCGCCCCGTTCGAGGTTCGACGCCAAGGCTCGCGCAAAGTCAGGATTCCTATCGAAGGCGAGTGGATCGGCGAGGAGCTCAACGGCAGCCACAGGGAGGTCACCATTCGTTGCGAGGACGCCGCGGGCGTCGAGTTGGCGCCGCGAAGCCTTGATGCCGTGTTCACGGACCCGCCCTACTTCGGTAACGTCCAGTACGGCGAATTGATGGACTTCTGCTATGTCTGGCTGCGCCGCCTGGTTGGGAACAAGGCCGAGGGGTTCGACCGCGCATCCACGCGTTCGCCGCATGAGTTGACGGGCAACGTCACCGCGGAGCGCGGCCTGGAGCACTTCACAGAGGGGCTGTCCGCAGTCTATTCGCGCATGGCCGGCGGCCTGAAGCCCGGTGCACCCCTGGTTTTCACCTACCACCACAACAAGCTGGAAGCCTACTACGCCGTCGGCGTGGCGATCCTGGATGCCGGCCTTGTCTGTTCCGCGTCACTGCCCTGCCCCGCGGAGATGGGCGGCTCGATCCATATCCACGGCACAACGTCGTCCATCATTGACACCGTTTTCGTGTGTCGAGCGTCGGGTGCGACACCGGCGCGCTGGCTGTTCGAAACACCGGAGCAACTCGCCGCCATCGTAACGGACGATTTGGAAAGGCTGGAGAGCGCCGGCAGAACGCCGACCTACGGCGACCGGCGATGCATCGTTTTTGGCCACCTTACCCGCATGGCAGTCTGGAAACTCCGTAAGGGTTGGAACCGCGGGCTGCCCACGAAGAAGAAGCTGGCGGCTTTTGCCGAGGCTGTTTTTGCTTTTGGAACAGCGGAGCAACTCGTGGAGCGCGTAGCAACCGGCCGACCAAAGGTACGCTTACAGGGGTCTTTGTACGTGGCGGACGCATCCGAAGAGGAGGCGTACAGTGCCATTCCCTTTTGAGGTCGGCTTCGATGACGTCCAAGCCAGTCTTGACGAGTATGTCGACGCCGTGTGCGGGTGTCTGGAATCCGAGTTTCTGGTCATGCCGAAAGGCACGGGTTTCGTGAATTCTCAACATTTGAAACCGGGTATGAAGCGCTGAAGCGCGCCACCGGCGGTTTCCAGGACGTCAATCCGGAGAAGGTTGCCCCGGTCGTCTTCGAGGTCCCAATCTCACTGGTCGTCCTCCGTTGCATGCTGGGTTTCACGCCGCCGGAGTGGGCCTACTACGCGACCCAGCACACCGGCGTGGCGGTCACCCAAGGCGCGGCACGAATCATCGACCGGAAGATACGAATGACACCCGAGGCGGCTTTGCCGCGAACGGGAAGCGTGACGGAACGACGCATTCATGCGCTGATCGCCGCAGCCTGTCATGCCCTGGAATCCGGAGCGCCCGCTGCCTCTCCCGGAAGTCTCCACCGGTTCGAAAAGGCCGACACCAGGGCCGGGCTCACCAGTCTTCGAGCGTCGGCGGATTTGGGCGTTCCCTACTCGATGTTACTTTACGAGCGCCTCCTCGGTCGGCCGTTTGCAGGCCATCGGGACTCGATCAGCGAACTCGTTGGCAATGTCGTCGAGAACGCCATCGAGGACGTCCTGTCCCGCGCCGGCATAAATAAGCTTTCGCAAGACCAAGCGGGCGGAAAGTCTACCCGGCTTCGACCAGGCGCCTGATTTCGTGGTTCCCAATGAGTTCAACCCGCAGGTCGTCATCGAGGCGAAGCTTACCGAGGACGACGGTACAGCCCGCGACAAGGTGACACGGGTTCAACATCTCGGCGCTTTGAGCAAGGAGGGGCAACCGCCAGACCAACCTGGATTCGAAGTGGTAGCGTGCATCGCCGGGCGAGGTTTCGGAATCCGACTCGAAGACATGAAGAAGCTGCTTCTTTCGACCCGAGGCAAGGTCTTCACGCTGCAAAACATGCAGCAGCTCGTGGGGCACAGGCGTCTTGCGGAGTTCCGCTCGCGGTAACCCGAACGGGATTCAGGCCGGAGGCGTAGACTGGTTGCTCCGCACCTCATCGCCGATCTCGAACTGCATCAGGTCCTTCCCGACGACCAACGGACCGTCGTAGGTGCCGCGCGTGGCCGGGATCAGGTCGGCGGGCGTGGCCTCGCCGAAGAGCAGCAGATGCGTGTAGGCCGCGAGCTTGGGCTTGGTGCGGGTGAACACGACGCCGGCGTCTTCCGGAATGGTGTGGTTGCGCCGGATTCTCTCCAGGTTGGCGCGCTGGACACCTTGGCCCATGCCGTGTTGTACCTCGTGCACCAGCAGGTCGACATTTTGCGAATGGGCAATGAGGTTTTCGTTGAACGTGGTGTCGCCGGAGAGCACGGCCGAGCGCCCTTGAAAGTCGATGCGATAGCCGAAGGCATCGAGTTCTTCGCCGCCGTGGTCGACCTTGAAGGTGGTGACCCGGATGTCGCCGGATTCGTAGACGACCCCCTCCTCGATCTCGGTGGAGTCCAGCTTCACGCCTTCGGCGGGGTAGCTGTGGCTGCGGACGCGGATATCGGTGGCGAAAGCGAGCGGGAGATGTTCGGCCATCTGGTTCGTGCCCTCGGGTCCCCAGACCTTGAGCGGCACGTTGCGCTTGCCCCATGGCATGCCGATCCAGCCGGTGAGCCAGAGATCGGTAAAACCCACCACGTGGTCCGAATGGTGATGGGTGAGAAACATGGCGGTGATCTCGCCGAAGGGAATCCCGAGTTGAAACAGGCGTTGCAAAGCGCCGCGCCCCGCATCGAATAGAAGCTTCTCACCGCCCACCTCCACCAGCGTGCTCGGCCCGAACCGGTCGAGTCTCGGCGGCGGCGCGCCGGTGCCGAGAAGCGTTACGCGAAAGAGATCGGTGTCGGCCATTTGTCGTCAAGCCTCCCTTGAGTCCTTGTCCTTGTTGATTGTGCTTAGAATGCCATAGTGACGACCATGGTTACCAGAGTAGAACTTGGCGCTCTCACCGGCAGGGCCATTTCACGCTGGCTGTCGTGGCTGGACAATCGGGGCGAGGACCTGGGAGCGAGGGCGTCCCGCCCTCGGCGAGGGCAAGATGCCCTCGCTCCTGGGGTGAGCCCTCGCCAAGTGTAGGCTGTCGCCGGCCCTCTCCGGTTTCCTTGGCATCTTGCCGCTAGCGTGAAATGGCCCTGCTCTCACCGGACTCGCGTATGGCACTGAAAGTCGCTTTCGTGATAACCTGATTTCAACATGCCACGACCGGTGCGTTCACCCATGAAAATACGATGAACGAGTCAGTCGCCATAGAGACGCCGTCCGGCAAGGCGGCAGCGGATGAGAATTTTTCGGTAGGGTCGTGGCTGCTGCCGGCGCGTCTGCGGCCGCACATCGCGACCTTCTATGCCTATGCCCGGGCCATCGACGACATCGCCGACAACCCCGACCTGGAGCCCGCCGACAAGATCGCCCGTCTGGACGGCTTCGCCAAAACCGTGAGCGGCACCGATACGCCGGATCCGGCCTTCCACAAGGCGCATGAGATCCGCCGCAGCCTGGCGGAGACCGGGGTGACGCACCAACACTGTGTGGACCTGACCCGAGCCTTCAAGCAGGACGCGACGAAGCTGCGTTACGACGACTGGGACGATCTGATGGGCTACTGCAACCTGTCGGCGGCCCCGGTGGGTCGCTACCTCGTGGATTTGCACGGCGAGTCGCCTCTGGCCTATCCGGCATCCGATGCCTTGTGCAACGCGCTTCAGGTGCTCAACCACCTGCAAGACTGCGGTGACGACTACAAGGCGCTGAACCGGGTCTACCTGCCGCAGGACTGGATGACCGGCGCGGGTATCGGTGTCGAGGTGCTCGGCGAAGACCGATCGACGACCGCACTGCGGCGCGTGCTGGACCTCTGCCTCGACGGCACCGACGGCTTGCTGAAGGTGGCCGATGATTTGCCGGGCCGGCTTTGCAACTTCCGTTTCGCCATGGAAGCCGCCACCATCGTCGCCATCGCACGGAAGCTCAGCGTTGAATTGCGCCGGCGCGATCCCCTGGCGGAACGGGTGGTGCTGACGAAAGCGCAGTATGCGGCCTGCTGCGCGCGCGGCATCGGCCGAGTCCTGTTCCGAAGGCGGCGATGACGCGAACGGGGTTACGGATTCTCCGGATGGCAGCCGACAAGACCACACAACGCCGGGACACCTCGGCCGATGACGTCAACGAGCCATTGGCTCACGTCCATCGCGTGGTGGCGCGGTCGGGCACGTCGTTCCTTTGGGGCATGAGGGTGCTGCCGGCGGAACGGCGGCGCGCCATGTACGCCATCTACGCGTTTTGCCGGGAGGTGGACGACGTTGCCGACGAGCCGGGGGAGACGGCGGAAAAGAAGCGGGGGCTGGCGGCCTGGCGGGAAGAGATCGCCCGGCTCTACGCGGGTGAACCGCAATGGCTGACCACCCGGGCGCTGCTGCAGCCGGTTCGACGCTTCGACTTGCCCCGGGAGGAATTCCTCGCCGTCATCGCCGGCGTGGAGGTCGACGCGGCACCCACGGTACGGATGCAGACGCTGGATGACCTGCTGAACTATTGCCGCAAGGTGGCCGGGGCGGTGGGCATGCTGTCGATCCACGCCTTCGGCGTGCCCCGGGACCCCGGATACCAGATCGCCGAGTCCCTCGGCAACGCCGTGCAGCTCACCAACATCCTGCGCGACGTGAAGGAAGACGCGGAGATCGAGCGCCTCTATGTCCCCCTGGAGATAGTCCATCGCCACGGTGTGGCGGAAAGCTCCCTGAGCGCGGTCTTCATCCAACCCGGCTTTGCCGCGGCGTGCGCGGAGTTGGCGGAGCTCGCTCGGGGCTATTACGCCGAGACCGACCGGCTGCTGGCCCAGCTCGAATGGCGTCAGATGCGCCCCATCGTGCTCATGATGGCAGTGTATCGGGAGACGCTCCAGCGCCTGGAAGAACGGGGTTGGAAGCGCATCGACAGTCCGGTCCGGCTGACGCGGGCGCGAAAGTTGTGGCTCGCCCTGCGTTACGGGCTGCTCTGACTAGCCTTCTCTCCGTGGCCCGAACACACATCATCGGCGCCGGCGTGGCCGGCCTTTCCGTGGCGGTATCGCTGGCGCGGGCGGGGCATGCCGTCATCCTCTACGAGGCCAGCGGCCAGGCCGGCGGCCGCTGCCGGTCCTATTTCGATGCCAGACTCGATTGCGCCATCGACAACGGCAACCATCTGCTGCTGACCGGCAACCGATCCACCATGCGCTATCTCGCGGACATCGGCGCCACCGACGAGTTGATGGGACCGGTTTCGGCGTGTTTTCCATTCCTGGATCTGCGCACAGGCCAGCGATGGCTCCTGCGGCCCAATGCCGGCCGGCTGCCGTGGTGGCTCCTCGACGCCCGGCGGCGCGTGCCTGATACTCGGGTTTGGGACTATTTTTCGGGGCTCCGTTTCGCCTTGGCCGGCGCGGACCGCACCGTGACCGACTGCGTCGGCGAGCGCGGCGTCCTGTTCGAGAAGTTCTGGGAGCCCCTGGCGGTTGCGGCGCTGAACAGCCCGGTGGGAGCCGGAGCCGCGTGTCTCCTGTGGCCGGTATTGCGCGAGACCTTCGGCAAGGGAGAGGCCGCCTGCCGGCCGCGAATCGCCAGAACGGGACTCTCCGGCACGTTCGTGGACCCGGCGGTGGAGCTTTTGCGCCGACGCGGTGCCAGCGTTCGGCTCGGCACCCGCTTGCGCGGCATCGCCTACGAGGGCCGCGAGGCGCGCGGCTTGAACTTCGGCACGGAAATGGTGGCATTGAAGGACGACGACAGCGTGGTGCTGGCGCTACCGCCGCCGGCCGCGGCAAGCCTGGTGCCGGACCTGACCGTCCCGGACGAAAGCCACGCCATCGTCAACGCCCACTTCCGCTTGTCCGAGCCCGCCGGCCTGCCGGCGGAGCTGCCGTTTCTCGGGCTCATCGGCGGAACGGCGCAGTGGCTGTTCGTGCGCGGTGAGGTGGCTTCGATCACCATCAGCGCGGCCGACGACATGGTCGAGGAACAGTCCGACGTGATCGCCCGGAAGACCTGGCACGACGTGGCCACGGCCCTCGCCCGCGACCCGGACCCGCTGCCGCCGTACCGCGTCGTCAAGGAGAAACGCGCGACGTTCGCGCAGACCCCCGCGCAGGTGAAGCTCCGTCCCGGGACGCGAAGCCGTTTCGCCAACGTGTACTTGGCCGGGGATTGGATCGATACGGGGCTGCCCGCGACCATCGAAAGCGCCATCCGGTCGGGTCACATGGCCGCACGCGCCATCATCGGATGACCCTCACGGTGCAAGGTGAACATGGTTTACAAAACAGACCGGGAACATGGTTTACAGTTTTAGATTCCCGGAGGCTGAACCGCATGTTGCAAACGCCCCCGGAATCGGATGAAATGGACGGGTAACCTCAGAGGTTCGGGATGGCCGCGTACGGCCAAAACCAAAGGGGACCGAGAGGAGCGTTTTGTGAAGTACAAGATCGCCCTGCTGCAGTCGGACGAGGGTTATAGTGTGTCAGCACCCGGCCTTCCGGGTTGTTGGTCCCAGGGACGAACAGAGACAGAGGCCCTTGCGAATATCGAGGCCGCCATCCACGAATACCTCAGCGTCGTAGAGGATCTCTTGGAGGGTGCCGAGGTTCGGGAAATCGAAGTCTCAGGATAACACGTGCCCAAATTTCCGGGTGTCAACCATCTGGATGCAGTGCGAGCTCTGGAGAAGGCAGGGTTTCGTATTGCACGTCACGGCAAACACATCGTCCTGACCAACGGATCGCGCATTTTAACGGTCCCGCGAAACAATCCTGTGAATGCCTTTACCATGGGTGGCATCGTCAGGGACGCAGGATTGACGATTGAAGAGTTCCGTAAGCTGCTGTGAGCGTCCTTGAGCCTCCCGCGTATTGCAAACTCCCCCGGAATCGGCTCGTGGAGCTGGGCTGGCAACTCTACCTGTGCTCCTCGCCCCCCTACCTGTTCCAGACCCGGAACGACCGGCCTTCGAAGGGTGACTGGCGATGCCGCTGAACATCAAAGATGCTGAAACTCATACGTTGGCGAAAAGGCTTGCGAGCCTGACCGGCGAATCTTTAACCACGGCTGTCAAACACGCCATCCAGGCAAAACTGGCACAGGTGGAAAAGGTGCAAGGAGGGCCCTCGCTCGCCGATGAGTTGGATCACATTGCCTTGCATTGCCCTAACCTGCCGAGGCGCGACAAACGGAGTGCCGATCAGATCATCGGTTATGACGAAACCGGTCTGCCTGCATGATGGTCATCGACAACCTCGGCGCTCATTGCCATTATAGGCAACGAACCCGAACGACGCGCCTTACCGGCGGTTCGGCAAGGGGACGGGGCACGGTGCGGCCCTGAACTACGGCGACTGTTTTTCCTATGCCTTGGCCAAGTATCTGGATGCGCCACTTCTGTTCAAAGGCAATGACTTCTCCCAGACGGATATTTTATCGGCCATGAATAGCGCGGCAACGGCGTGAAATCGGTCGTAGTGTGCCACAGCGGGCCCCCGTGGTTTACGAAGAACCACGAATTTGGGCCGTATTCTCCGTCGTAAACCATGTTCCCGGTCTATTCTATTGGGGAAACCGTAATCATTGGCGCCGCCTGGGCGTGGCGGTTGCAGGGGCGGGTTTCAAACCGCCCTGCCCGTTCAGGAAACGATCATTGACCGTCCGGTGCGGCTGCTGCATAGTGGAATGTGCCGAAGCGCCTGTACGGCGGGATCGGAGGATTCCAATGGCAAAACAACCCTTGCGAGTCATCCTGGCGCAGCCGAGAGGTTTCTGCGCCGGTGTGGTCAGGGCCGTGGACATCGTCGAGCGCGCGCTCCAGCTCTACGGTGCGCCGGTCTACGTGCGGCACGAGATCGTCCACAACAAGCACGTGGTCAATGCGCTACGCGAGAAGGGCGCGCGCTTTGTGGAGACGGTTTCCGATATCCCCAAGGGCGCGGTCACCGTGTTCAGCGCCCACGGCGTATCCCGGAAAGTGGAGGACGCCGCGGACGGCCGCGGCCTTCAGGTCATCGACGCCACCTGTCCGCTGGTGAGCAAGGTTCATGTCGAGGCGCAGCGCTATGCGCGGCAGGGGTATGAAGTCGTTCTCATCGGGCACTCCGGGCACCCGGAAGTCGAGGGCACCATGGGGCAGGTGCCGGGTAAGGTGCACCTGGTCTCCAACATCACCGACGTAGCCGCGTTGGAGCCTGCCGGCCCCGCGAAGCTGGCCTACGTGACCCAGACGACCCTCAGCGTCGACGACACACGGGAGATCATCGCCGCGCTGAAGGCCCGTTTCCCCGAGATCCAGGGCCCCGATGTGAAGGATATCTGCTACGCGACGCAGAACCGGCAGACCGCGGTGCGCCTGCTGGCGGCCGAGTCAGACGTGATCCTGGTGATCGGAGCCGACTACAGCTCGAACTCGAACCGCCTGCGCGAGATCGGCGACGAGGTCGGAACCGCCAGTCACCTGATACCCGATGCCGGGAGCCTGGACCCGGCCTGGCTGGACGGGGCCCGCACGGTGGGAATCACCGCGGGCGCTTCAGCCCCCGAAGAGCTGGTGCAGGGCCTGGTGGACCGCCTCTGCGACATGTTCGACGTCACCTTGACCGACCTCGACGGCATCGAGGAAAACGTCACCTTCAAGCTGCCGCGGGAGCTGGTGGGGGCCGAAGAACAGGCCGTGTGACGATCCGGGAAGGGAATGCGCGGCGGCTGTTGAAGCTGGATTCGACTGCGTGCGTGTAGGGGCCACCGGCCGGTCGCCCCTACACGTCATCGCGCCTTGCCGACAACCAAAATGCCCTCGCATCTTCGTAACCGTATCTGTGAGACACCACACTAGAAATTGTAGGTTACCTGCAACTCGACGAAGCTGTCCCGACGGGTTTGGTAGTGAGTGAGGTCCGCCTTGTCCACGCCGAGGATGACGACTCCCTCGAGGTGCAGCGACCATTGGTCCGACAGACGGCGGTTCAGCTCTACGACCAGAGAGCGCGTTGAATGGTCCACGTCGCCCAGAACGCTGGCGACGAACTCGGTGCTCTGGACGTCGTTCAGCGCCACGCGGGCGCCCAGGAAGACATCATTGTCGAATACGTTGGTGGCTTGCTCGCCCCGCCCGTCGTGGTTCCATTCGGCGAGCAGGCTGAGATCCGCGGGCGAGCCGAATATTCCATTGAAGGTGTACTCGCCGCCTGCGACGAAAGCCGCGTAGTCCTGTTCCAGGCCGGCTTGATTTCGGGCGCCGGCGCGGTGAATCACCTCGAGCTTCAACAACCAAGCCTCGATGGTGAGTTGGGCATCCACCCCGAACTGCCGGATCTGCTCGTAGTGCGGAACCAGCAGCAGCTCGCCATTGCGGTCGATCGTCGGCGGCAGACAACCCAGGCACGGCTCCCGGCTGGTGCCTTCAAATACGCTGAGACCCAGGTCGAGGGGGCCCAAGTTGTGGCTGTATCGGGCGGCGAGGTCCACGTGCCACTCCCCGGCCGCACTTTCGTGGGAGACCGGTTCGTCGTCTACCACGAACCGGCTACGCAGCCGGCCGGACCGTCCAGGAAAGGTGCGCTCCCGGTGGTAGGTCAGGGCGAAGAGCTCCACCACGCCCGAGTCGCCGGACCAGGTGAGATGGGCCATGGGTTGCCCGAGCTTGGCCTCTTCGTTGGGATGCTCGATGAGGTCGGTCTGGTTGACGATGTCCACCAGATGGCGCGACTCCGCAACACCCCAGAATACCCGGTCGGCGCCGAGCCGCAACTTCCACTCCCCTTCACCGAAAGCGTTCGGAGACCGTACACGCGGCGTCGCCGCATGGCTCGTCGCGCAGGTACTTGTAGCCGAACCGTTCCACCTCCTGGACGCTCATGTCCTCATAGGCGAACTCGCTGCCCATGAAGGAGCCGGAACGGTTCGACGAGCTGATGCGTTTGACGCGTTTAAGAGCGGGCAGGTACAGCCACTGGTCGTCCGCTTTCTCCTTGTGGGCATGGACGAGAAACGCAGTCCCCTTGATGTCCCGCGGTTGGTCGAACACGAACAGGCTCTTGTCGCCGTCGTCGGCCACCTCGAGCACCTTTACTCGAATCTGGCGCCGGCTTTCCTGTCCCTGCTTGTTGCGCAGCACCATGGTCTGGCGAGCCGTGAAATTGCCGAAACCCTTCCCTCTGTCGCGAGCTTCACGCGCGATCTTCAACCCCTTTTCCTCCGGGGTCTCCGAACGCGCCGGGACCGGCCCACTCAGCGACAGCAGGAAAGCAAGACAGGCCACGGACAACACGGAAGAAACGTGACTCATTATTTTCTCCGGTCAATAGTCATCAGCAGAGCGGGAAGAAGCAGGAAATCGCCTACCAGCGCGAACACGAGCGTGATCGTCACCAGGAGACCGAGGGCCCAACTGAGCTCGAACCCCGATGACGAGAACACCAGCAGACCCGCGCACAAGACCGCGGTGGTGGTCCATAACGCGTGGCCCACGGTGCGAAAGACGGCGCGCACGGCCTCGGGCGCGGCGAGGCCCCCGCGGCGGGCCTTCAGATATTCGGTCAGAAAATGAATCGTGTCGTCCACGATAATCCCGAAGGAGATGGCAACCACCACCGAGGAGGCAATACCCACGCGGCCGACGAGATAGCCCCACAGGCCGAAGCTCATGGCCGCGGGAATGAAATTGGGTAAAAGACTCACGAGACCGAGGCGCACGCTTTTGAAGACCCCGATGAGAATGAGCGAGATGAGGGCCATGGCGATGATGGTGCCGCGCAGCATGCCGTGGATGTTTCGCAGGGAAAGGTGTGCGAAGACGATGCTGAGGCCCGTTGCCTCGGTGGCGAACTGAGGGGCATTGGCGCGAAGCCAGTCCTGCGCCCGCGCATCGAGCTCGCGCTGCTCCCGGGACGACGTGCTGTTGACCACGACGGTCATGCGCGTGGCGGATTTGGCGATGTCAATGCGATCGTTGAGGTCGCTGCCGAAAGGAAGCGAAAGCTCGTAGAGCAACAGGTATTGCGCGGCGAGCTCGGGATCGTCCGGCAACCGGTAGAAGGCCGGATCGTCCCCGTGCCGGTTCTTGTTCAGCCGTTTCATGATGTCCGGAAAGGCCTGGACGTGGCTCACGTCGGGCTGGCTCCGGTACCATTGGGCGAAGGCGTCCACCGCGCGCAGATAGTCGGGATCGGTGATGCCGCCTTCGCGTTCCGCCTTCAGCGAGTATTCCAGCGTAATCAAGCTGGTCAGGTTATCGATGACGAAGTCGGTATGGCGCCGGAACTCGTAGCGTTCGTCGAAGTACTTCGTCCAGTTGTCTGTCAGCTCGTTGCGGGGAATGCCGATGGCCAGGACCACCGCCAGAAGGGTGACGGACCAGAGCAGGAATCTGCGGCGCGCGACCACGAAGGCGCCGAAGCGATCGAAGAAGGCCGGCCGTTCGGTGCGGATACGACGGGCGCGCAACGGCAGGATCGAAAGCATCGCCGGCAGGAGAGTCATGGAGTAGACGAAGGCGCACAACACGCCGAAGGCCACAAGATTGCCCAGGGAGGATCTTCGAGATTGTTGAAGAAATCGCGCAGCGCCTGCGGCGCCTCGCGTAGAACCTCGTCGCGCTACTCTATGCCCGCTCCGATGAACCGGTGCAGGTCGCCGGGTTCCATCGAGGAGGCGAGTTCCTCCATCATCGGGTCCAACTCAGGGTCGCCGATGGTGGTGTGCCGGATATAGTTGTCGGCCGCTGCCTCGTCGTAGAGACGGGCCTTGGCATAACCTTCGGCTTACGCTTGAGGTACCTGTTCCATTTTGAACCTCCTGACCCCCTGCCAGTTCCCGACAGGAGGATTTCGGAAGTCGGGCGTGAGACTCAACAGCAATCAGCGAGTGATCTTCCTCACGCAACCGCTGCTTCGCCTACGACCTGGGTAAGCAACTGTTTGGCTCGTTGATAAATCCCGTCGGCGGTCAAGCCGTACTTCTCCCGAAGCAGATCCTGGGGCCCCTGTTCGATGAACCAGTCGGGCAACCCCAAACACTTCGTCGGCAAGTTTATGATACCCTTTTCGGACAATAGCTCAAGAACCGCGGACCCGAAGCCGCCCATGGCCGTGGACTCCTCCACCGTAAGAAGACACTTCACCTCCCTCGCCACGGCTGCGATCAGGTCGCCGTCGATGGGCTTGACGAACCGCGCGTTGATCACCGCGGCAGAGATCCCCTCCTGCTGCAACCGCTCGGCCGCGGCCGCCGCCTGGTGCACCGTCACGCCGATGGCCACCAGGGCGATGTCCGTGCCTTCCCGCAGCAGTTCGCCCTTGCCCAGGGGCAGCACTTGCGGCATCGGCTCCATCTCCACCCCGAGGCTCGATCCCCGAGGATAGCGAACGGCCGCGGGCCTGTCGTAGCTGATGCACGACTTGACCATGTGCTGCAACTCGTTTTCGTCCTTGGGGGCCATGACCACCATGTTCGGCACATGCCGGAGGTAGGCCAGATCGAACGCTCCGTGGTGGGTGCTGCCGTCCTCGGCCACCAGTCCACCGCGGTCGATGCACAACGTCACCGGAAGATTCTGCGTGGCGACGTCGTGGACCACCTGGTCGTAGGCCCGTTGCAGGAAGGTCGAATAGATGGGGATCACCGGCCGCATCCCCTGGGCGGCCAGGCCCGCGGCAAAGGTCACGGCGTGCTGCTCGGCGATGCCGACGTCGTAGAGCCGCTCGGGAAAGACGTTTTTGAAGGCGGCCAATCCTGTCCCCTCGGACATGGCGGCCGTAACGGCTACGATTCGCGGGTCCTCCCTGGCCAGTTGAATAAGCGTGTTGACGGCGAAGCTGCTGTAGGAGGGTCTCGCGGACTTTCGCTTGGGCCTCCCGGTGTCGCGGTCGAAGGGCGAGCTGGCGTGAAACCACACGGGGTCGTCCATGGCCGGTCCGTAACCCAATCCCTTCTTCGTCACCACGTGCAGCAAGCTGGGGCCTTCCAGCTTGAGCACGTTCTCCAGGGTCGGCAGCAGATGCTCGAACTGGTGCCCGTCGATGGGTCCCACGTACCGGAATCCCAACTCCTCGAACAACAGCCCGGGCAGCAGCAGCCCCTTGACCAACTCCTGGGCCCGGCCGGCCAGTCTTTGCACCTGTTCGCCGATGTGGGGCACCTTGCCCAGAACCCGTTTGGTCTCTTCCGTGACGCGGTCAAAGAACTCCCCGGTAATAGTCCGGTTCAGGTAGGCGGAGATTGCTCCCACGTTCTTGGAGATGGACATCTGGTTGTCGTTGAGGATCACCAGGAAATCCCTGTTCAAGCCCCCCGCCTGCTGAAGACCCTCCATGGTCAGCCCCGAAGTCAGCGCGCCGTCGCCGACGACGCATACGACCTTGTGCGACTGTTTCCGCTGCTCGCGGGCCTCCACGAATCCCACCGCCGCCGACACGCCCGTGCCGGCATGGCCGGCGTTGAACGTGTCGTACTCACTCTCCTCGCGCTTGCAGAACCCGCTCAACCCGCCGTATTGCCGAATGGTGTGGAACTGCTCCTGACGTCCGGTCAACAGTTTGTGGGCGTAGGCCTGGTTGCCCGTATCCCAGACGATGAGATCCCTGGGCGTGTCCAGCAGGTAATGAAGGGCGACGGTCAGTTCGATGACGCCGAGGTTGGAGGCGAGATGGCCGCCCACGTTGGAGATGACCGAGATGATCTTTTCCCGGATCTCCTTGCAGATCTGCGGGAACTGCTCCGGAGACAAATTCTTGAGATCGGCTGGCCGGCTGATCATTTCGAGGACGGACATGACGACTCCTCCCCACTCACGAGGCTAATGTAAACCTCCACGGGAAGCCTATCACCGTAAGCATACGGTTCACAGAGCAAAGGTGCCCTGTGAACACGCGGCCTCAAGTCGACTCCGTGCCGATCCCCTTCGAGACGGCCGGCCCGACCCCGGTCTTGACCCCCGGTGCCACGGGACGCTATATAGATTACTCCTGTTCTCGGGCTGGGCAAACCGCTGGCCCGTTTTTGTTCTCCGGGCCACAGTCACCCGGGTAATCCCGGTTCACGCCAAATCAAATTCAAGGAGTTGTCTCATGGGAGAAGATATCAGCGATGCCGTCGTAGAGAAGACCAAGTTCACCTATGACCACTGGATGGAGTCCCTCGGACTTCCGATCCACACGGGGTATTTCATCGGGGACCTGCGCACCTGCGACCTCGAATGGTGGGAGAACCGCAAGTGCAAGGCGGCCTTCATGCAGCTCATGGGGCAGGAGGGCGTGACCGGCGCCTGGATCCAGGAAGTCGCCCCCGGAGAGTCGACTCCGCCGGTGAGGTTCGCCCTCGACGAGGTGGTTTACGTCGTGGAAGGCCGGGGCACCACCACCGTGTGGCGGGACGACAACGGTACGAAGAAGACCTTCGAGTGGCACAACAACAGCATGTTCATCGTCCCCCGCAACTACCACTACACCATCAACAACATGCAGGGCGACAAGGTGGTCCGGCTGCTGCACTACAACTACCTGCCGCTGGCCATGTCCTCGGTGGGCGATCCGGATTTCTTCTTCGACAATCCCTTTTCCGGCCAGGACGTCATCGCGTCTGAGGAAGGCGAGTTCTACTCCGAGGCCAAGATGGTCACGGACTCTACCAAGTGGAACGTGTGGAACCGGCGCGTCTACTGGTACGGCAACTTCTTCCCTGACATGAGAGCCTGGGACAAGCTGGACGAGAACAAGAAGCGGGGCGCCGGCGGCCACAGCGTGTTCATCGAGTTCCCCAACTCGGAGCTTTCCTGCCACATGTCGGTGTTCGCGTCGCGCACCTACAAGAAGGCGCACCGTCACGGCCCGGGCCGTGTCATCGTCATTCCCGCGGGCGAAGGCTACTCGATCCTGTGGGAAGAGGGCAAGGAGAAGATCGTGGTCCCCTGGCACGAGGCCAGCGTCTTCGTGCCGCCCAACAAGTGGTTCCACCAGCACTTCAACGCCGGCACCACGCCCGCGCGGTACCTGGCCTTTCATCCGCCCTTGCAGTTCCACGGCTACGCCGAAAAGGTCGAGGACCGGGCCAAGGACCAGATCGAGTATCCGGACGAGGATCTCTTTGTGCGCCAGAAGTTCGAGGAGGAGCTGGCGCAACGCGGCACCACCACCCTGATGCACGAGGAAGCCTACGCCAACCCCGACTACGAGTGGTCCAAGGGGATGGGAAAACAGTAGGTCCAAGGAAATCAGAAACAGTAAGCCATGCACGACGACGCAGACAATCCCGAACACTTTCACCCCGGCCCCGATGCCATCGTGGAGGAAATCGAAGGGATCGAGATGTTCTCGCTCACCAGCGTGGGCATCGACATCGGCTCCTCCACCTCGCATCTGGTCTTTTCCCACCTGACGCTCCGGCGCGAGGGTGCCGGGCTCTCGGCCCGGTTCAGGGTCACGGACCGGGAGGTGCTGTACCGTTCGCCCATCATGCTGACGCCGTACAGCTCCGGGACGCTCATCGACACGGCCAAGGTGGAGGACTTCATCCACGAGTCCTACCGCGTGGCCGGCTACACCCACGACGACATCGACACCGGTGCCGTGGTGATCACCGGGGAGGCCCTCAACAAGGAGAACTCCCGGCCGATCCTCGAGTATTTCGCCAAGGACTCCGGCAAGTTCATCTGTGCGTCCGCCGGACCCAATCACGAGGCGCTGCTGGCGGCCTACGGCTGCGGCGCGGTGGACCTGTCGAAATCGGCCAACGCCACGGTGCTCAACATCGACATGGGCGGCGGCACCACCAAGCTCTCCGTCATCCGGGACGGAACGGTGACGCAGACCGCGGCCATCAGCGTGGGCGCCCGTCTCATCGCCTTTGACGAAAACAACGTGGTGACGCGGGTCGAGCTCCCCGCCAAGTTCATCACCAAGGAGTTGGGCACCCCGGTCGAGGTGGGTCAGGTCATTAGCGAGGACGTCAAGCGGGCGTTCGCCGCCTACATGGGGACCTACCTCTTCAACGTCATACAGGCGAAACCGCTTTCCGACCTGGAGACCCACCTGCGGGTGACCGATCAGCTACCCGACTATGATGGTCTGAGCAGCATCGACCACATCGTCTTCTCCGGCGGCGTCTCCGAGCACATCTACAACCACGAGACCCCTTCCTACGGTGACGTCGGCCCCCATCTGGGCAAGGAGATCCGCGACCGCATCGCCGAGCTCAACCGGGCAGATCTGGTCAAGGAGCACACGGAAGGGATCCGGGCCACCGTCATCGGAGCCGGCGAGTACACCATTCAGGCCAGTGGCAACACGAGCTACATCTCCAGCGAGACGCCGCTTCCGGTCTACGGCCTGCAGGTGGTCAAGGCGCTCATCGACGAGAATTCCGACATGCAGGGCACCATCCGGACGGCGCTGGCCAAGTTCGACCTGGAGAAATACAAGCCGGGTCTGGCCTTGGCCCTGGGCCTGCAGGGCGTACCCAACTACAAGTTCATCCGGCGCGTGGCCGAAGGCATCGCCGCCGTCGTCAACGACGCGGAAGAGTCGCAAGACGAGGATCTGAACGTGTTTCTGATCCTTGACATGGACGTGGCCAAATCCCTGGGCGGCATCCTCAAAGAGGAGTTGAAGGTCGCGCAGGAGATCATTGCCGTCGACGGCATCGACGTGGGCGACCTGGATTTCATCGACGTCGGCAGCGCCATGGGCGTCACCGAGGTCATCCCGGTCACCATCCGTTCGTTCATGTTTCCGGAAAGCCGTCTGGTTTAGGAGCCTCTACCGACCCCTTGGGTGCGACGCGGGCGCGGGCGGGTTTGAAACCCGCCCCTACAACTTCGTTTCTGCGGCGCACGCTTCTGGTAGTGAAACTGTAGGGGCGGGTTTCAAACCCGCCCGTGTCCGGGCCAACGCCGCCGGCCGCAACCCGGGGCACCAACCGGAACGCCACCGGCGATGGGCTCCCGGCGCACCGGAAACCCTTCACCTCGTTCCGCCAGTGGGGCCGGTACCGGTGGGAGCAGTCGCATTCCCCCGACGGCCCGCACAGGGCCTTGAAGGAGTCGCCCTCCGCGCCCACCTCCGTGGCCGTCCATTCCCAGATATCGCCGTACTTGGTCAAGTCGCCGCTACGGCAGGCAGCCAGCCATTCGGCCACGGTCGGCAACCGTTTCCCGCCGGCCCAACGGCAATAGGCCACGGCATCGTGCCAGGTCACGAGCACCACGGTATCCTTCGCCGAGCCGTCGGCATATGAGCGGTCGGACCAATGCTCCGGGGCCGGACGCCCGGTGGCGCGGATGAATCCCCGGTACTCGCGGTTGGTGACCTCCGCCGGGTCCAGAACCTCGGACCAGACTTCCGGTGCCCCGGCCAACGCAATCGAAAGAAGCGCGAGGCTGATCCGGAGACACCGTCTCGCGGTAGATGTGCCAATACCGGAGTGCATACCCGTTCCTCCTCTCCCGTTCACCGTTCTCATATCCCGTTTCTGTCGGCAAGGCTCATATCTCGTTTCTGTCGGCAAGGCTCATATCTCGTTGCTGTCGGCAAGGCTCATATCTCGTTGCTGTCGGCAAGGCTCATATCTCGTTGCTGTCGGCAAGGCACATATCCCGTTTCTGTCGGCAAGGCACATATCCCGTTTCTGTCGGCAAGGCACATATCCCGTTTCTGTCGGCAAGGCACATATCTCGTTTCTGTTGGCAAGGCACCCACCAGGGCGTTCCGCCGACATCTGACACCGTCACCCCCCCTCCGTCATTCCCGCGAAAGCGGGAATCCAGGCGGGGTGGAGTGGGGAAACGGCGCGTGGGGACCCCTCCAGGACCCCTGGATTCCCGCTTTCGCGGGAATGACGGAGGGGGGGCCGGGACGAGGGCTGCGGATACGGCGGCTACGGATACGGCGGCTGCGGATACGGCGGCAAGACAGCACAGGTACACATCAACCGGCGCGTGTGGTATTGAAGATGCGTTATTTCAAGGGTTCCGGCACCCATATCTTCAACAACTTCCAGAGGTGAGCCAATGGCGGAAACACACGGCGTGGGAGTTCCCACACCCCGCATCGACGGGGAGTACAAGGTAAGCGGCAAGGCGAAATACGCGGTGGACATCACGTTCCCCGACATGCTCTGGGGCAAGATCCTGCGGAGCCCCATCTCCTACGGCCGCATCAAGAGCATCGACACGAGCAAGGCCATGCAGGTGCCCGGCGTCGTCGGCATCCTCACCGGCGAGGACGTCACCGGACTACGCATCGGCCGGCGTGTGATCGACATGCCCATCGTGGCGGACGGCATCGTGCGGTTCATCGGCGAGAAGGTGGCGGCGGTCTCCGCTGAGACGGAAGATGCGGCCGAAGAAGCCGCGGCCCTCATCGAGGTAGAGTACGAGGAAATGGACCCGGTGCTCGATCCGATGGAGGCCATGGAGTCCTCGGCGACGCTCCTGCACCCGGAGGTCCACACCTACAAGGGGCTGCCGCAGAAGCTTGACGCCCCCACCAACCGGGTGATCTACGTCAAATGGGAAAAGGGCGACATCAACAAGGGGTTCGAGGAGGCGGACGTCATCGTCGAGAACACCTTCACGACGCCCAAGGTTCACCAGGCCTACATCGAGCCGCATTCCTGCGTGGCCAAGGCCGACCCGGCCACGGGCGCGGCGGAGATCTGGGCGTGCAGCAAGGTGCCTTTCGGCATCCGCGACCAGGTGGCCAACGCCGTCCAGGTGGACCCAGAGACCATCGTGGTCCATCCCTGCTACATCGGCGGCGACTTCGGCGGCAAGGGCGACTTCATGGACATCGCCTTGTGCTACTCGCTTTCGAAGAAGAGCGGCGGCCGGCCGGTCAAGATCGTCATGGACTACGACGAGGAGTTCATCGCCGGCAACCCGCGCCATGCTTCCATCATCAAGGTCAAGACCGGCGCCAAGAAGGACGGCACCATCACGGCCCACCACATGGACTTCGTGTTCGACACCGGCGCCTACTGCGCGTTCAAGCCCAACGGCATCCTCGGCGGACCGCAGAAGTCCCCGGGACCCTACAACATGCCCAACACCTTCGTGGAAGAGCACATGGTCTACACCAACCAGGTGCCGTGCGGACACATGCGCTCGCCCGGCGACCCGCAGGGATTCTTCGCCAACGAGAGCCAACTCGACCTGCTGGCACAGGCGTTGGATATGAACCCGGCCGACCTGCGCAAGAAGAACCTGCTGGAGGGCGTCGCCGAATCGCCCGTGGGCGAGAAGGTCGACTACGTCGGCTCCCATGCGGTCTTCAACCGGGCCCTGGACGAGGTCAAATATTATGAACCCCGGCCCAAGAACGTCGGCCGGGGCATCGGACTCGTGCAGTGGTCGGTGAACGGCGGCAAGGGGCTGGTGAAGTTCAGGCTCGACGACACCGGCACCCTGACGGTGTCATCCGCCATGCTGGACCAGGGCGTGGGCACGTTCACGCTGCTGGAGCAGATGGCGGAGCAGGAACTCAAGATCCCGGCCGAAAACATCAAGTTCGAGCACTTCGACACCAGCGTCGGCATCAAGGACTCCGGACTGGGCGGCAGCCGCGGCACCCGGGTCTACGGCAACGCCGGCTACGACGGCATCATGAAGACGCGGGAGGAGCTGCTCGAGCACGGCGCCAACGCGCTGGACTCGCCCAAGGAGGACCTCGACCTGTCCGACGGTCAGGTAGTGCACAAGAACGCCGGCCGGGGCATGAGCTATGCCGACGTGGTCAAGGCCAAGGGCTCGGCCATCGAGACCGTCGGACTCTACGACGACACCTCCAAGGTCGCGGACGCGGCCATGTGCGCGCAGATCGCCGAGGTGGAAGTGGATCCGGAAACCGGCAACGTCGAGCTCAAGCGGCTGATCACGAGCCACAGCACCGGCACCATCCTGAATCCCTTGATGCACCAGGGCCAGATCGAGGGCGCCAGCATGACCGGCATCGGCTACGGGCTGATGGAACACCTGATGGTGGACGACGGCAAGGTCACCACCGCCAACTTCGGCGACTACAAGATCCCCACCATCCGGGACATTCCGGAGTTGAAGACCCTGCTGTCGGAGACCAAGCGGGGCCCCGGACCCTACCACAGCATGGCCATCGGCGAGACCGCCAACATCCCCACGGCCGGAGCCATCGCCAACGCCGTGGCCGACGCCGTCGGCGTCCGCATCACGTCGCTGCCGATCACCTCGGAGAAAGTGTTCGAGGCGTTGAACCGGAAGAGCTAGATTCGGCTATCAACGGGGGTCGGAGTGGATTCACGCGGAGTTGCCCGCGACGAGACACCCCGACCCCTGCCTTCCCTCTTTCCCGCCCGTATCCAACTAGTTGACTTGGACCTCAATGCCGAAGCGTTCGGCCATTTCCGGAGTCCGACTCCATGGTGAACCCGGTAGTTGAACGATCAGCCTCGTGAACACCGCTGTAAAGGCGGCCCTGGCCGCCGCAGCCGTCAGTTCTACCGCTTCGGGTGCAGATAGTAGGGGCCTCACATCCTGCATAAAGTCCGCCCTTCTCAATTTGGCGAACATGCGGCGTTCCGCCTCTGCCCGCGTGATTCGGAGGCCGGACTGGGCGAGATGGAAGATGAGGCACTGTACGACGCGGGCCATGTCAAGGTTCTCGAAGACATCTAGCCCTCGTGCGATATCGAATAGGTCACGACCCCTGTCGCGCTGGAGCAACGCCCGTAGTTTCGTGGCTAACATCTCCTCTCGCGAGAACGTGACGACGTTGGCCTCGCCGGAAAACCACGGATTGTCAACGCTGTAACGAACCGTCAATAGCTGGTCGCAGGTCTCCACCTCCGTCGTGTTGATTTCGACTTTCAACCTGATTCGAGTTGCAGGATTGTCCTCGGCCGGCACCCTGAATACAAGCTTCGGCGCTATAGGGCTCTGTTCGAAGCCGGCCTGCCCCAGCCACGGCTGAAGGGCCACGCGGGCATGATCCAGAATCTGACCGATGGGTCCCCTTGTGCTGCGGACAAGATCGATGTCCTCCGAATAGCGTAAGGGCTCCGGGAAGTGCAGCTTGTTGAGGGCGGTTCCGCCACGGAAGCGAAGTTCCTCGGCCAGGAAAGGATCTGCGAACAATGCGATGATTGCGCGGGAGATGATGAGATCCTGTTCAATCTGACGAGGTTCCGCCCAAGGGACCGTTGTGCCCCAGGCCACGATGTTGAGTGATGGAATCATTTATCGATCCACCTCCGGCACTCGGCGCACGACAACACGCCATTTCGGGTTCCTCGCGACCGGGCTCGGCGCAAACAACGGGTCTCTCGCTTCGGTAGGGTCGAGCTCAACCCAGCCACCTTGCGCCTCACCCAACGCGGTATTCATCAGGCCGACCCGATCCGCGTACCCAAGACTCTCAAGCAGATAACCGAGGCGCCGAACGACCGACCTTTCGACCGTTCCCGACAATGCAGCAAGTTTTTCAGCGTCGAGCCCGTAGGCGAGGTCGCCTAATACTGTCACCACGTTATCGAGTCCGCCCAAGGCGGGCGCGTAGCGCAGCAGGTCTAGGGCTGTCAATTCTGGCGACGAAACTTTCATGTGGCCGGTGTCGGTCTTGTGTTCCTCCACACCACCGCGGATGTCGGCGAAGTGATTCCGGTAGTAAAATGTGATGATCGAACGCCCCGCTCGTATTCTGGGGATTTGTTTGTCCGTGACGACTTGGAACTCCATGACAGCCTGCTGAGATGAACCACGCAATTCTGATGCCTTGAGCAGCCCGACATAGTAGCTCCGTCCCTCAAAACGCATCAGATCGTCAATGTACCAGGACGGCGGCGGCGCACCCCACGAAAGAAACTGAGGCGGGACAACCACGTAGAAGCCACGCCGGGGCTTGATCAAACGTCCCTGATGCTGAAGGCGTTCCGCTGCATCGAGAAAGGCGCCACGGTTGACCCCGATCTCTCGCATTGCTTCCTCGGGTGAAAACACGACCCGGCCGGAAGCGAGAAGATTCATTGTCCATGAGAAGAGAGAGGAACCAAGACTGCCAATCATATCTATATATCCGCGTTTTTCGCGGAGTAATCAATACAGACTGACCCGCCAGTATTGCAGACCACTTGGAATCTCCCAGCACGGACCGGTTCTCGGGAAGGTACCGGTGTGCGTTCAGAAGATCCGATCTTGTGGACATTAACGTAATAAGTCTTAAATAGAAGTTGTTAAAAACCAAGGGTCAAGACAGACGTTGGCGCCAAGCGTTACGCGCGAATTGAAGGCCAACTCGATGCCTATATCGTGGTTTCGGACGACGGTACGATCGTCACGGCCGGATGGCGCTACAAGCGGTTCAAGCGAGTTGGGACGAGATCACGCCCGAGGCGTAGTCCACAACGGCACGGACGGAGGCACCACAGGCGACCCCAGCCCAATTGAACGGTTTTCCAAGATCGCTCTCGCGATGGACCATCGAGCCCTGCCCACGCTCAAGTGTCGGCAAACTGTGGGCGTGTGAGTGACTCTTCCAGTGAGCCGGGGGGAGTTCGGACAAAGGGAACTAGTGCAGCGACTGCGGTTGGCCGAGCACGAACTCACCGATCATGGCATCGAACCGGTCGCCGTCCGCGGTGACCATCTGGTAGGTGCCGTGCATGGAGCCGTAGGGGGTGGACAGCGGGCACCCGGAAGTGTACTCGAAGGACTCTCCCTCCTCCAGCACCGGGCTCTCGCCCACCACTCCCGGTCCCTTGACTTCCTCCACGTGTCCGCCGGCGTCGGTGATGATCCAGTGGCGGCTGACGAGCTGTACGGTTTCAGAGCCGTCGTTGCTGATCTCCACGGTATAGAGATAGAACCAGCGGTTGTGCTCGGGGAACGAACGGCTCGGGTCGTATTCGGTCGTGACCTCGATCCGGACGCCGCGTGTCACCGCCTTCGAGTTACCCAAGGCAACCTCCCTCTCCGATCACCTTGATCACTTTGACTCCTCGCACACCGACAGAATGGTGAGTGCGTACACCTTGGTCGCGGCAACGAGATCGGCAATCTTCATGGCGCGGTTCTGCGCCTGACTGATGGTTTCCTTCTGCCTGGGCGGCCCGTAGCAGATCGCTGGAATCCCCACCTCGTTGAACACGTTCATGTCCCGCCACATGCTGATCTCGGCCGAGGGAGGCGCCGGCGGCTCGTCGCCCATGACGTCGCGGTGCGCCCGATCGATGGAGTCGATGAGCATGTCGGCGTTCCGTGTCACGTGTCCCCTGGAATACTGGTAGACCGAGACCTCGGAATCGAAGTCCAGGGTCGCCATCACCGCCTCGATCTCGCGCTTGATGGCCTGGGGATCGGTCTTGGGCACGATGCGCACGTCGTAGTAGATGTCACAGTAACCGGGACCGCCGCGAACCGCGGCTACCTGGGCCTTGGGGATCATGGTGCCGCCGGGGAACTCGAAGCGCGCCTCGTGCTCGTAGGCGATGGCCCAGTTTTCCAGCGCCGTTACCGCATTGGCCATCTTGATGTAGGGGTTGGGATGCTCGCGCAGAGACTCCCCTCGAACCAGCCGCGGCGTGTACAACTCACGTCCCTGGCAGCGGATCTTGAGCCACACCGCGCCGCATTCCCCCATGATGATGCCGAAACCGGAGGTTTCGCCCACCAAGCAGTAGTCCGCGGTGATGCCCCGGTCGATCAACCATTTGGCGCCGAAACCCTCGCCCGGGAAATTGACGCCCTGGGTGTCGTCCACCGACGGCTCTCCGGTCTCGAAGGCAACGCCGGTGACGTACAGGTCGCCGCGTAGCACGATTCCCGCCTTCTTGAACGCCCTGGCGGCGATCATGAAGGCGCAGAGCTGGGCCTTGTCGTTGATGAGGCCCTTGCCGAATACCAGGTCGCCGTCGACCCAGGCCCCCTCCATCCGCACGTCGGTTTCGGAGGCGTCGGCGGGAAGCTCGGGGCCGGTGTCCATGTGTGCGTTGAGGATGAGACTCGATCCGCCGCCCGAGCCCCGGATCACCCCCACCGCATTGACGCTCTCATCGGTAATCCACTGAAGGAAAGCCTCGATACCGTTCTGCTTCAGCCATCCCACCACCGCTTCGCCAAGGGCCTTTTCCTTGGCGTGGGGACTCGGAATGTTACCCAACTCCAGACACAACTGGATCAGATCCTGCCGGTCATCGTCGATGATTTCCTTAAGCCGTTGGGCCGTGTCGTCCATGCCCCTATTCATACTCGACCACCGCTCCCACTTCAAGGAAACGGCACGCGGGGCGGGCACAAGGAGCATGGGCTCATCTCCATGCCTCGCAGGAGATTCAGCTTGCTCGGACAGGCTCCCGGATTGGTCGCGGCCGGTCGCCGGATCTGGTAGACGTGAGGGGCATCGAAAGAGGACCCCATGGCACAACAACGACCCAATTCACGCATGAAGCGAGTCAAGGCGATGCTGGAGATGGCGGCCGGAGTCTACGCGGACCGTATGCTCGACGTGGGCGTGGCGCTGGACGTGACCATCCACTCCAGCAAGGAAGAAGACCACATCTTCCCGCCGCTCCGCTTCGGCGTCCACGGCGAGCTCATGGGCGGCATGAAGGCCCCCATCGAGGTCGGGAAGCGCCGGGTCGACGTCTCCCATGTGAATCCGTCGGTCATCGCCACCATGGCCTACGGCGGCAAGGGGTACTACAAGGAGGCTCTGCCCCTGCGCGCCCTCGCCTGCTTTCCCTCCTGGGACCGTATCGCCATCGTGGTGTCCAAGGAACTCGGGGTGCGCTCGCTACGGGAAGTGGTCAAGAACAAGATGCCGCTGACGGTCTCCACGCGAACTTCGGGCATCGACAACTCGACCCACTACGCCATCTCGACGATCCTTTCGCTCCATGGGCTTACGTTTCAGAAGATCAAGCGCTGGGGCGGCACGGTCGACGAATGCGCCCATCCCTCTTCGCCCAAGCGCATCGAGTCGATCCGAGCACGGACCGTGGACGCGGTGTTCGACGAAGGGTTGTCCACCAAGTGGCTTGAGGCCGCGCTGGAGAACGGGTACGAGGTGCTGCACCTGGACGAGGACATCATCCAGGCCATGGAAGATCTCGGTTTCAAGAGAGCCGTGATACCCAAAAAGAGATTCCCCGGACTCAAGGAGGACGTCCGCACCGTGGACTTCAGCGGCTGGCCGGTCATCACCCACAAGTGGCTGAGCGACGACATGGCCTACTCCCTGTGCGAGTCCATCTACCGCCGCCGCCACGACATCCCGGTGGACGCCGCGCGACTGAACATACGGCAGGTCTGCCGCGATACCGACGCCGGACCCTTGGGGATCCCGCTGCATCCGGGGGCACAGAAATTCTACGAGGACATGGGGTTTCTGCAGTGTTCCGGGAACGGGCGGGTTTGAAACCCGCCCCTACATTACGGCCTCGGAGGTTCCGTGTAGGGGCGGGTTTCAAACCCGCCCGTTCCCGGAACACTCTCCCGCTAGGGTCCTGTCCAGTTAATTCGCATGATAAGATGCGGAGGATTTTTGTTGTCGGCAAGGCGCGATGACTTGTAGGGGCGGGTTTCAAACCCGCCCGTGTGGCGGGCACCACGCGAGGGAGAGCAACGCAGCCGACGGCAAAAAAGACCCGCAGATTATCATGCGAATTAACCGGACAGGACACTAGCGAAGGGCTCCTAGTCCCGCACCACGGTCAGCATCATCCGGTGGCCGCGGACGACCTTCACCTCACTGCCCGCGGGTATCGCGGCAGCGCCGGGCTCGGCGCGCGCGCGCCACAGCTCGCCGTGCACGTACACGTATCCCGTAGGGTCCAAGGTATCCCGGGCGACGCCGCGCTGGCCCACGAGTTGGGCCGCGCCGGAAACTTCGAGTTGGTAGGCCTTGCGCAGGAACGGGTAGCAGACTACGTCCTTCAGCACCATCACGCCCAATATGGTCAGCGCCACCCATGTCGACAGGCCCAGCCATGCGTGAAGAACTGTCACCAACGCCGCGGCCAGTATCCAGCCGGGTATCTGAAAGAGGTAGTAGCGGGTGAGGGTCCGCACCGTCGGAGGGTTACACGGCTCCGGCAAACAGCCGCAGGGTCTCGCCACGGTCGGCGTCGCCCACGTCGTAGGGGATGATCGCCACCTGGTTGATAGCGCTCTGCTTCAGTTCCTCGACCTTGGCGTGACACTCTTCCGGGGTGCCGGCGACCGCGAACTTGTCCACCAGCCAGTCCGGGATCACGCGTGCCTGGGCGGCCCGCTGATCCATGTGCTGGTAGTAGTTGTAGGCTTGGCGAATGTCGTCGAGGACCTTCAACTCGCGTTCGTCCAGGGAGAAGGGCAGCGGGTGGGCGATGACCCGGGCCACGTGGGCCTTGACCGCGTCCTTGGCTCCGGGGCTCTCGGAAACGGCGCACGGCACCCACAGCACCAGGTCGATATCGGAAAGCTTGCGGCCGGCCGACTCGGCACCTGCCTCGATCCGCTCCACGGCCCTTTCCACCGCGCCGGAATCCACGCCCACGAGGATGATGACGCCGTCGGCGATCCGCCCGGAAAGCTCCAGCATCTTCGGCCCGCTGGCGGCGACGTAGAACGGAATCTTTCGGTTCTGGGCGAAATTGAGGCGGATCTTCCCGGTCTCCAGCTCGGCCTCGCCACCCTCGATGATGGCTCGCATCTGCGCCACCGCCTCCTCGAAGTCCGCCAGCCGCGCCTGTTTCCGCCCCATGGTCTCCAGGGAGCTGTCACCGAGCCCGATGCCCACGGCGAACCGGCCCGGCGCCATCTCGTCCAGGGTGGCATAGGCGCTGGCCAGCACCGAAGGGTGCCGGGTCACGGGGTTGGTGACGCCGGTGCCGATGATGACCTTCGAGGTGTTCAACGCCACCGCCGCCATGTTCACGAAGGCCTCGCGCCAGATGAGATGCGAGTCGCCGACCCAGACATGGCTGAAGGCCAGTTCTTCCGCCTGTTTGCCGAGCTGAACGATCCGCGAGATGGATTCCGTGGGAAAAAGTCCCACGCCGTACTGTAGTGAGCTCACCGGGAAACCTCCTTGGATGTTAGCGGGCGCGTCATGATTTCCTGTCGCACGTGCTTAGTCCACAAAGTTTGCGTCCATCCTTCGACTTCGCTTCGCTACGCTCAGGACGAACGGTGTTGGAAGCTTCATTTTCCGTTCGTCCTGAGCGTAGCGAAGCGAAGTCGAAGGGCGCCATCCTGCTCACGACGTAATCACCACTCCCCGCTCCGGTGGCGGCGTCTGCTGGCTGCGGCCGTCTACGGTGAGCTCGCCGTCGATCATCACCACCGAGATGCCCGGAAGGTCGCCCTTGGCGAACGAATCCAGCGCGTCCCGGGACACCGAACCGGTGATGCGGTCCATGATCACGAGGTCCGCCGGCTTCCCTTCCGCGATGATGCCGAGGTCCAGTCCGTGGGCGCGCCCGGTGTTCCCGGTTGCCATGGCCACGGCGTGCTCCGGCGCGATCTCGCCCAGGGAGGCGAGGAAGCAGATCTCGCGCAGGATCCCCCGGGGTACCACCCCGGTGCCGCCTGGAGTGTCGGTGCCCACCAGCACCCGGGCCTCGGCTCCGTGCTTCCGGACCGCGTCGGCCAGCACCATTCCCATGCGCAGGTTGCCGGAGGTGCAGATCTCCACGTAGTACTCGGTCTCGGCCACGATGCGGCGCAGGTCTTCCTCCGGCATGGGGATGGGACCCCCGGTGCTGTGGCCGATGACATCGGGGTCGATGGCCTTGACGATGTCCACGCCCGCCACCTGGCTGACTCCCGACCGGGACACGCCGCCGGAGTGGATCTTGACCTTCATGTCCCGCGCCCTGGCCCATTTCACGTAGCGCTCGGCCTCGCCGTTGGGCAGCAGACTGTAGTCGTAGAAGATGAACTTGACCAGCCGGATGCCGGCCTCGGCGATGGTGTCGAAGTCCTTCTCTTCCAGGCCCGGCACCAGCAGCAGCGTGCCGCCGTGCACCCGGACCCCGGTGGGCCGGAGGTTGTCCCAGCAGCGCTTGGCCACGATAGCCAGGGACACCGCGCACAGCGGGTCCGGCGGCAGCGGCAGCCCCGGTACGTGCAGCTCGCCGGCGGAGATGAGGGAGGTGACCCCGCCGTGCATGTAGTGCGTGATCCATCCAATGGAGTTCTGCGCGGGCGTGAAGTTGCCGAAGGTGGGATGGGAATGGGAGTCGATGAGACCGGGGATCACCGTGGTGCCGTTGGCGTCGATGGTGCGGTCGGCGCCTCCGCCCAGCCCGTTCCCGACCGCCCGGATCACGCCGTCGGCCACGAGAATCGAGTCGGCGTGGCGGAGGGGATCCTCCAGCATACCGGTTACCAGAGTTCCTATGTTCCTGATCAGCGTTGAAGACATGCGTTTCTGGCCCCTCAATTGCGGGAATTGCAGATTCAGGACCGTAACACAGAACCCCGCGAAATTCAGGTGCCAGGAAGAAGGCGCCCTTCGACTTCGCTTCGCTACGCTCAGGGCGAACGGTTAAGGGTCAATTTAGGGAGCCTGATCAGAACCCCGTTCGCCCTGAGCGTAGCGAAGCGAAGTCGAAGGGCGCCTTCTTCACGGGAATGACGAAGGGGGCGTGGACCCGGCGATCCGGCGGCGGCTCAGTGCGACAGGATCTGGCTGAGGAACAGCTTGGTGCGCTCGTTCTGCGGTTGGTTGAAGAACGGCTCGGGGGCGTTCTCCTCGATGATCTCGCCACCGTCCATGAAGATCACCCGGTGGGCGGCGCGGCGGGCGAAGCCCATCTCGTGGGTCACCACCAGCATGGTCATGCCGGTTTCCGCGAGCTCGAGCATGGTGTCGAGCACTTCCTTGATCATCTCGGGGTCGAGGGCGGAGGTGGGCTCGTCGAACAGCATGATCTTGGGCTGCATGCACAGCGAGCGCGCGATGGCCACGCGCTGCTGCTGGCCGCCGGAGAGCTGGCCCGGATACTTGTCGGCCTGCTCGGGAATTTGCACGCGCTCCAGGTATTGGACGGCGATCTTTTCGGCGTCGCCCTTGGGAAGCTTGCGCACCCACATGGGGCCGAGGGTGCAGTTCTCGAGAACGGTGAGGTGAGGAAACAGGTTGAAGTGCTGGAACACCATGCCCACCTCGGAGCGGATCTGCTCGATGTTCTTGACGTCGCGCGTCAGCTCGGTGCCGTCCACCCGGATGGTCCCCTGCTGATGGACCTCCAGCCGGTTGATGCAGCGAATCAGCGTCGACTTGCCGGATCCCGACGGCCCGCAGATGACGATGCGTTCCCCGGCCGTCACCCGCAGGTTGATGTCCTTCAGCACGTGAAAGGTGTCGAACCATTTGTGCATGCCGTTGATCTCCACCATCACCTTGGAGGGGTCGACGGTGGATAGGATGCGCTGGATGGTTTCATCGACGATAGCCATGGAAAAGCCTTACCGGTTGTCGACGCTCAGGCGTCCTTCAAGCCAAAGAGAGTAACGCGACATGGCCAAGCAACTGATGAAGAAGAAGAGCGCGATGAAAAGATACGTCTCGTTGGACAGGCCGTTCCAGTTTGAGTCAGCGAGCACCGCCCGCGCCACGCCCAAGGGGTCCAAGAGCCCGATTATTACTACCAGCGTGCTGTCCTTGTAAAGCCCGATGAAGACGTTGACGATACCGGGAATGGCGATCTTGAGGGCCTGCGGCAGCGTGATCAGCCAGGTCTTCTTCCAGTAGGACAGCCCCAGCGAGTCGGCGGCCTCGTACTGGCCCTTGGAAATGGCCTGCAAACCGCCGCGGACGGCCTCGGCGAGGTAGGCCGAAGCGAACAGCGTGACCATGATCAGCACCCGGATCAGCAGATCGAAGGTGGTCCCCGGAGGCAGGAAATAGTTGAGCATGGTGTGGGCGATGAACAGCAGGGTGATCAGCGGCACGCCCCGCAGCACCTCGATGAAAGTCGTGCACAAGACCCGGATGGCGAGCAGGCGCGACTGCCGCCCCAGGGCCAGAAGGATGCCGAGGGGAAGTGAGGCCACGATGCCGGTGACGCCCAGGATCATGGTGAGCAGGAACCCGCCGTAGGCGTCCGTGTCCACCACCGGGAGGCCGAGGCCGCCGTAGATCAGCCAGGCGCCCACCGCGGGATAGGCCAGTGAGAACCACAACAACTGGCTACGGAAGGGCGTACGGTCGAACAACACCGGCGCCAACGCAGGGAAGAGCAGGACGAAAGTCAGCACCGGGCGCCAGCGTTGGTCCGCGGGATAGAAGCCGTAGACGAACTGGTCCAGGCGGGTGGTGATGACCGCCCAGCAGGCGCCGTCGCCTTGTTGGCGGCAATCCACGCGGGAGCCGGCTTCCCACACCGCTTCCAGCACGAACCAGTCGATGACGGCGGTGACGAACTCGTAGGTCAGCCAGATGGAAACGAGGGTCAGCGCCGTGTTGGACACCGACGAGAACAGGTTGGCGCGCAACCAGCCGATGACGCCGGCGGTGCCCGGCGGTGGCGGCAGGTCCGGGTGGTGTCCGGGCGGATAGGTCGGGGTTGTGGTGGCGGGAACGGACATCAGCGCTCCACCAACCGGACACGCCGGTTGTACCAGTTCATCAACGCGGAGATACTCAGGGAAATGGACAGATAGACCAGCAAGACCAGCATCATGCACTCGATCTCCCGCCCCGTTTGATTCAGGGTGATCCCGCCCAGGGTCGCCACCAGGTCGATGTAGCCGATGGCGATGGCCAGGGACGAGTTCTTGGCGAGGTCGAGGTAGGAGGAGGTCAACGGCGGGATGATTACCCGCAGCGCCTGGGGCAGGATCACCAGGCGCAGGACCCGTCCGGGTTGAAGTCCCAGGGCCTGCGACGCCTCGATTTGGCCCTTGTCGACCGCGAGAATGCCGGCGCGAACGCTCTCGGCGATGAAGCCGGAGGTATAGAACGCCAGCGCCCAGGTCAGCGCCACCAACTCGGGGGTGAGGTAGAGACCCCCCTGAAAGTTGAAGCCCCGGAGCGCCGGGACTTCAAAGGACAGGGATGCCTGCACCGCCACGAAGGTCAGCCCCGGCAATCCGACGATGAGCCCGGCCGACATCCAGCCGCCGGGAAGCTGGCGGCCGGTGTCCTCGCGCACCTGGCGGACGTACCGGAGCACGAAAAACGCGGCCACGAGCGCCGCCACCAGCATCACGGCGACCCACTCGAAACCCGGTCCGAACAGGGGCTTGGGAACGTAGAAGCCCCGGTTGGTGAGGAATGCGACGTCGCCGACGGTCATGGCCTGCCGCGGATGCGGCAGGGTGTTGATGAGGATCCCGTGCCAGAGCAGGATCAGCAACAACACGGGGGTGTTGCGGGTGAACTCGACGTAAAAGTAGGCCAATCGGGAAACCAGCCAATTGTCCAACAGCCGCAGTATCCCGACCAGGAAACCGAGCACCGTGGCCAGGATGATGCCGAGGAACGCCACCAGGCCCGTGTTGAGCAGGCCGACGACGGCCGCGCGCAGGTGCGTGTCCCGGTTGCTGTACGGGATCAGGGTCTGGTTGATGTCGTAGTTGGCGGGGAGCCGCCAGAGGAAGTCGAAACCGAACGACTTGTCGAGGATGGCGAAGTTGGCGACGACGTTGCCGATCATCCAGGCCACCAAGGCGAAGACGCCGAGCAGGACCAGGATCTGGATGGCGACGCCACGTACGGCCTCGTCGTACCACAGGCTCCCCACGCTAAACGTGGGGCCTGTCGGCGGACCGAGTGTGTCGGGAAGTTTCACCATACCCGGTAGAGTCCTGTATCACGGATGGGTCCGTGAACCTATCCGTGACGCAGGACACCCACCTTGGCGGCGTGAGCCGTATGGTATGCCGGTGCCGTGTCCCGTAGGGACACCGGATCCATACGGCTCACGATGATGTGACTTCGTTTACCGGAAGGGCGGGGCGTAGAGCAGTCCGCCGTCCTTCCACTGTGCGTTGAGTCCCCGGGCGAGGCCGACGGCCGTCTTCGTGCCGAGATGGGCCTCGAAGACCTCGCCGTAGTTGCCCACCTGCGCGACGATGTTGACCGCCCAGTCCTTGGCCAGCCCGAGCTGCTCGCGGCCCTGCAGTTCCTCGACCCCTAGCAGCCGGTTGACCTCCTTGTTCTTGTTTTCCTTTGACGCCATCTGCTTCACGTTCTTGGAATTCACGCCCATTTCCTCGGCCGCGATCATGGCGTTCAGGGTCCAGCGAACGATGTCCGCCCACTGGTCGTCGCCGTGGCGTACCACCGGCCCCAGCGGCTCCTTGGAGATGATCTCGGGCAGCAGCACGTGGTCGGCCGGTTTTTCCATGGCGGCCCGGGTCGCCGCAAGACCGGAGTGGTCGGTGGTGTACACGTCACAACGGCCGGCCAGATAGTTGGTGCGCGCCTCGGTGTTGGTTTCGATGGGCACCGGCTCATACTTCATGTCGTTGGCGCGGAAGTAGTCCGCGAGGTTGAGCTCGGTGGTGGTCCCGGTCTGGATGCAGACCGACGCGCCGCGGAGTTCCGTGGCGGACTTGACGCCGAGCTTCTTCGGAGCGATGAAGCCCTGTCCGTCGTAGTAGTTCACTCCCACGAAGGTGAGCTGCAGGTCGACGTCCCGGCTGAACGTCCAGGTGGTGTTGCGCGACAGCATGTCGATCTCGCCGGAACGCAGCGCGGTGAAGCGCGTCTTGCCGGTGAGGTTCTTGTACTTGAGCTTGCCCGCGTCGCCGAATACCGCGGCGGCAACGGCCCGGCACAGATCCACGTCGAAACCCTTCCAGACCCCCTTGTCGTCCGGAGCGGCAAAGCCCACCAGGCCCGTATTGATGCCGCAGTTTAGATGTCCGCGTTTGCGGACGTCGTCCAGGGTCCCCGCCGACGCGAACGACGCCGCCATCAGCATCACGGCCGCGAGGCCGACCGAAAACAACCGTCTCGAATTTGTCATAAGTGTCCTCCGTTGAAAAAAATCGATTGCCCATATGACCCTTGACTGCGACAAGAAGTCAACCGGTATGGACAAAGAATCCCGCATTATTGACTAACCGAAACAGAATATACCAAATCGGATATCCGGGGAGGAGGCGCTAAAGTGAGTCGAGCGTGCCTCAACCCCCCAGATAGGCCTGCTTGACTCCGGGGTCGGCCAGAAGGTCCGCGGACTTTCCTTCCAGCGCCAAACTGCCGTTCTCCAGCACGTAGCCCCGGCCGGCGAACTGAAGCGCAAGCCGCGCGTTCTGTTCCACCAGCAGGATGGTGGTGCCCTCCTGATTGATTTCCCGGAGGGCGTCGAACACGCTTTTCATCATGAGAGGGGCCAGGCCCATGGAGGGCTCGTCCAGCAGCATGAGCTTCCGTCCGCTCATGAAGGCCCGGCCGACGGCCAGCATCTGCTGCTCGCCGCCGCTGAGGGTCCCGGCCTTCTGGTGTTGGCGCTCCGCCAGCCGCGAAAAGATCGTGAAAATCCGTTCCATGTCGCGTTTGACGCCGGTGTCCTTTCTGGCGAAGCAGGCCAGCCTCAGGTTCTCCATCACCGTGAGATTTTCGAACAGGCGCCTTCCTTCGGGCACGTGGGAGATGGCGAGCTCGCTGACCACCTTGTCGGCGGAGTATCCGAGCAAGTCCTTGCCCATGTAGGTCATGCGGGAACCCGCTTCCGCCGGTATCATGCGCGAAATCGCTTGCAGCGTGGTGCTCTTTCCGGCCCCATTGGCGCCGATAATGCAGACGATCTCGCCCTCGTCGATCTCGAAGCTGATTCCCTGAAGTGCCCGGATCTGGCCGTAGGAGACGTGCAAATTTTCGACGGACAACAACATCGTCGTTATGTTTCGGTGGCTCCCAGGTAGGCTTCGATGACCCTGGGATTGTTCTGGATCTCCTCCGGTGTCCCCTCGGCGATCACTTCGCCGAAATCCAGCGTCTGTATCCTCTCGCACAACTCCATGACGAACCGCATCCGGTGCTCGATGAGGAAGATCGCGAGGTTCAGCTCCCGGTGCACCCGCCGGATGATCTCCATGATCTGCACCAGCTCGTCGGGATTCATGCCCGCGGTAGGCTCGTCCAACAACAGCAGCTTGGGCTCCGTGGCCAAGGCCCTGGCCATCTCGACCCTCCTCTGGGCACCGTACGGGAGGTTGGGCACGGCCTGGTCCGCCAGGTGGTCAATGTCCAACATCTCCAGCAGATTGTGAGCTTTCGCCTCGATCTGCCGCTCTTCCCGGTGTCGTCGAGGCGTGCCGAAGAAGGCCCCGAGCAGACCGTAACCGATCCTCGAGAAACGGGCCATCTTGACGTGATCGAGGACGGTCATGTGGCGCCACAACAGGAGGTTCTGGAAGGTCCTGCCGATGCCCATAGAGGCGATGCGGTGCGGCGCCAGGCCGCTGATCTTCTCGCCGTCGAGATAGATGTGGCCGTGGGTGGGGTTATAGATGCCGGTGATCAGGTTGAAGATCGTGGTCTTGCCGGCTCCGTTGGGTCCGATGAGCCCACAGATCTGGCCGGGTTCAATGGACAGCGCGTAGTCGTGCACCGCCCGCAAGCCGCCGAACTGGTGAGTCACGTTGTCAACCTTGAGGAAGGGCATCGCGATCCCTTTCCGGGTCCGTCTTCGGCTTGAGGATGGCCTCGGGGACGAACTCCTTGAAGGCCACCAGACCCGTGGGCCGGTAGATCATCACCAGGATGAGCAGCAGCGGGATGATGATCCACTTGAAGATCTCCAGCGGCCGCAAGGCTTCGCCCAGGAGACTGATGCCGACGGCGCCGACAATGGAGCCGTACACCGAATTCAACCCGCCAAAGTAGACCATCGCCAGGACTTCAGCCAGTTTTTGTATGCTGAAGGTGCCCGGATTGACGTATCGGAGCACATGGGCAAACAGCCCGCCGGCCACGCCGGCCCAGAAGGCGGCGAACAGAAAACCCACGATCTTGGTGTACCGCGTGTCCACCGTCATGGCCGTGGCCGCCATCTCGTTGTCCCGCACCGCGTTGAGCGCCTTGCCCAGGGTCGAGCGCACGAAATTGTTGATGACCCACACGCAGGCGACGGTCCACAGGAACACGGTGGGCAGGCCGGCCCAGTCCGGCTGTCCGCCCAGGCCGCGCGCGCCGCCCACGAACTCCAGGTTCTCGATCAGGCTCTTGATGATGAACATGAACGCCAGCGAGATGATGGCGAGATAATCGCCCCGGGTCCTGAACGAGGGAATGGCCACCACCAGCGCGCTCACGGCCGCCACCAGGCCGCCGATGATGAGGATCAGCGGGAACATCAGCGGGCCCAGGGCGGCCGGCAGCAGCGCCGAGCCGAACACCCGGTGGTTGGTGAACAGGTCGATGGTCAGGACCGACGCGGTATAAGCCCCCACCGCCATGAAGCCGGGATGGGAGCACGAGAACTCCCCCATGTAGCCGTTGATCACGTTGAGGCTCAAGGTGACCATGACCGCGATCAGGGTGAAGCGCAGCACGAGATCCCGGTAGTCGTTGAGGCCGGACCACAGCTCGAGGGTGATGTACAAGAGGCCGAGGTGGACGGCCGCGGAGACCAGCAGGGGGAAGACGAGCAGCCGGCCCGCCGCCCAGTTGGCGAGACCGGTGCTGAGCCGGGCGATGACCGCAATGGGCAAGGCGTAGATCAACAACACGTATACCGCCGCGCCGGGGAGCAGTACGGGTTTCTTGAGCCCGGCGATCACGCCGAAAAGAACCGGGATCTTGGGGAGGCCAAGCAGGAGAGCGAGGGGCGTCCCCACCAGAATCTCCAGCACGACCGCGGTGAACGCGGCAGCCAGCCACCCCAGAAGGGGGACCCGTGAAAACCCGCTTATCGTTCTACGCACATCCATGGTGAAGGCCACCGCCGGACACTCAGAGCCTCAGGCGCGCGCTGTAGGGCTCCCCGAAGAAGCCGTGCGGCCGGACGACGAGGATCACCAGCACGATGGAGTAGGCGATGAGGTCGCGTAACGTGGAGGGGAAGATCATGGCCACGAAAATCTCGATGAATCCCAGCAGGAAGCCCGCCAGCGTGGCCCCCATGACCGAACCTCTCCCGCCGAGGATCGCCGCCACGAACGCCTTCCAGCCGAAAACGATGCCCATGTACGGGTCGAGAACGGGATAGGCGAGGGCGTAGAGAACCCCGGCCGCGCCGGCGAGCCCCGAGCCCAGGGCGAAGGTCAGCGCGGCGATGCTGTTAACCGACACTCCCATCAATGGTACGGCCACATAGTCGAACGCCATGGCCCGCATGGCCAGGCCCCACTTGGTCTTGTGCACGAACAGGTGCATGGCCGTGGCGAGCAGCAACGCCACCACCACGATCATGATCTTCTTGTTGGTGATGAAGACCCCGCCCAACTCGTAGACGGTCGTATCGATCAGGGACGGGAAGCGGAACCGCCGGGCGCCGAGCAGGGCCAGGTTGCCGGTCTCCAGGATGATCCCGATCATCAGGCCGGTGATGGCCGCGGAGGCGCGCGGTGCGGCCCGCAAGGGCCGGTAGCCGATCCGCTCGACGATCATGCCGACGAAGGACGTCAGCAACATGGCGAACAGAATGGTCAGGACGAGGATCAACCAGGGCGGCAGCGCGAGGGCGCCTTGCGAGGCGAAATAGATCAGAGAGGCAGCGACCCCGAAGCCGATATAGGCGCCCACCATGAAGATGTCGCCGTGGGCAAAGTTGAACAGCATCAGGATGCTGTAGACCATGGAGTAACCCAAGGCGATGAGGGCGTAGAAACTCCCCCACTGCAGGGCATTCACCAGGTTCTGGAGAAATAGCGCCATCTTCTTCCGGACTCTTCTCGCAGGGGCTCCGACAGCAAGGCGCACCGGGACAAGGCGTCCCGGTGCGCCTTGCTCGAAACCCGACCGCCAGGAGCCTTTATCGGGCGGCAGCGCGGTGCGGGCACGGGCGGGTTTGAAACCCGCCCCTACACCGCCACTGTCCTGTGGCGCAGGCTCCTAGGCACGACAGGACCGGGCCGAGCCTACGGGCAAACGGACTTGTAGAACTCGAACTGGCCCTTGTCACTGATCTTGACGATCACGGCGCATTTGATGGGGTCGCCTTCAGGGGTGAAGGTCATTTCCCCGGTAATGCCGGAGAACTTCTTGATCCCGGCCATGGCGTTGCGGACGTTCGCACGGTCCTTCTTCAGGTCGCCGGTGAGCCCGCCGGTACCCTGGATGCCCGTTGCGACGATACGCAGTGAATCCCAGGTCAGGGCGGCGACGTCGTCGGGCACGTAGCCGTGGGCCTTGTTGTACCGGTCGATGAACGCCTTGGTGGCCCCGGTGGCTCCGGCGGCCGCGTAGTGGGTGCTGAAGAACGACCCGAAGCAGTCCTTGCCGCAGAGCTCCACCGTCTCCGCCGAGCCCCAACTGTCGCTGCCCACGATGGGACCCTTCCAGCCCAACTGGTGCGCCTGCTGCACGATCAATGCCACCTCGTTGTAGTATTGCGGCGTGAACAGCACCTGGGCGCCCGAACCGCGGATCTTTGTGAGCTGGGAGCTGAAGTCCGTGTCTTTGGTCGTGAAGCTCTCATACGCCACCACGGAGCCGGCGCCGTGGAGCTTCTCCCACGCCCCCTTGAAAAATTCGGCGAGTCCCTTCGGATAGTCACTGGCTACATCGTAGAGAACCGCCGCCTTGGTGTACTTGAACTCGTTGGTGATGAAGTTCGCCAGAACCGGCCCCTGGAACGGGTCCAGGAACGGGGCGCGGAAGACGTACGGACGGTCCTTGGTGGTGTTGGGGTTGGTCGACCAGGGACTGATCATCGGGGTCGCCCGGTCTTGCGCCACGCCGCCCGCGGGAACCGCCTGCTTCGAGGACTGCGGGCCGACGATGACCAGCACCTCGTCCTCGGTGATCAGCTTGGTATTGGCCTTCACCGCGGACTCGGCCTTGGACTCGTTGTCCTCGATGACCAATTCCACCTTGTGCTTCTTGCCCCCGACCTCGAGGCCGCCGGCACCGTTCACGTCGGAAAGCCACATCTGGGCCGCGAACTTGGAGCCCTCGCCGACCTTGGGGATGTCACCGGTCAGCGGGATGTTGAGGCCGATCTTGACGGTCTGGGCCGAAATGCCCGTGGACAGGGCGAAAATGGCCGCGACACCGATCATGGTGGGTAACAAAGCTTTCAGTTTCATGGCTGCCTCCTTCCGGTTTTCTAGGAGAAAATTTATCACCGTTGCGGCTCACACACAACAATGACTCTCTTTACACAACCTCAGTTCCAAACTTATTACTACGCTTTTAAAAAGCCGATGCAACTCCCGCCGCTAGCGCCGTTCTTCCGGTATCAGGCCGCGGGGCGCGAAGCGCAGGACCAGCAAGAGCACCAGCCCCATGACCACCAGGCGCATGTGGGCCGCGCTGTCCATGAGGTGGTTCCTGACAGGGCTGTCCGGGGAGAGGGGAGAGGTGATGAATTCCATCAGCCACAGGCCCACGGGCTCGGCTTCCACCCAAACGTACCAGACCAGGAAGCCGCCGAGGACAGCGCCCCAGTTGTTGCCGGAGCCGCCGACGATGACCATGACCCAGATGAGGAAGGTGAAGCGCAGCGGGTGATAGGTGTTGGGGGTGAACTGCCCGTCGAGGGTCACCAGCATGGCGCCGGCGATGCCGACCACCGCCGAGCCGAGGACGAAGACCTGCAGGTGCCGGGCGGTGACGTCCTTGCCCATGGCCTCGGCCGCGGTCTCGTTGTCCCGGATGGCCCGCAGCATCCGTCCCCAGGGCGCCCGCAACGCCGTTTCGGAGAGCCACATCAAGACCACGAGCACGAGGGCGAAAAGACCCGCGTAGCAGAGCTTCACCACGATGGACGACAGCTCCACCTGCGACACCCCGAGGCTCTCGGCCCATTGCTGGAACCACAGGGCGTTCTGCAGGTCCACCTCGTAGGGCACCGGCCGCGGTAGCCCGGTGACGTTCTTGACTCCCCGGGCGAGCCATTCCTCGTACTTGAGGAAGGCGACGATGATTTCGGAGATGCCCAGGGTGGCGATGGCGAGATAGTCGGCGCGCAGGCCGAGGCTGATCTTGCCGGCGGCCCAGGCTGCGCCCGCGGCCAGTGCACCGCCCACGAACCAGGAAAGGACGACGGGAAGGCCGAAGCCGCCGAGGTAGCCGGTCCGGGAAGGCTCCACCGCCTCGATGGCGCGCACCGCGGGCTCGAACAGCGCCCGGGCGGCGAAGTAGCCGGCGACGACGACCAACGCCACCGCCAGCTTTCGGTAGCCCGGGTGGCGTATCCGGCGGTGGACGAGCACCGCCGCCACGATAGTGATCACCGCCGTCGCCAGGGCCAGCACCACGCCCGCGCCGCCCGCCTGCCAGGCCGGGCTCACCGGAGGCATGGAGACCAGCACGCCTGCCAGCCCGCCCAGGGCGGCGAAGCCCATGACCCCGGCGTTGAAAAGGCCGGCGTAACCCCATTGGATGTTGATCCCCAGGGTCATGATGGCCGAGATCAGGCACAGGTTGAGGATCGCCAGCGCCAGAGGCCAGCTCTGGGCCACGCCCACCAGGCAGATGAGCGCTGCCATGGCGCCCAACAGGACGGGTTTGCGGGGAGCCCGCAGCACTTGGCCGATGCGCGCGGCAAAGGGCGCGGGAGCATCGCTCATGACGATCTCCCGCTGAAGATTCCGGTGGGTTTCACCAGCAGCACGACCACCAGGATGAAGAACGACACGGCGAACTTGTAGTCCGTGGAAAGAATCTGCACCAGACCGTCCGGCCGCCAGCCCTCCGGTCCCAGATAGGCCAGGAACTTCCGGTAAGGATATGTGAGAAACACCTCGGAGAAGGCGACGACGAAACCGCCGACGATGGCCCCCAGTGGATTGCCGAGGCCGCCCACGATGGCGGCGGCGAAGATGGGCAGGAGCAGCGACAGATAGGTGAACGGCTTGAAGCTCTTGTCGAGGCCGTACAGCGTTCCCGCCACGGCCGCGAGACAGCCGACGATCAGCCAGGTGACCGCCACCACCCGTTCCGGGCTGATCCCGGACAGCAGGGCCAAGTCCTCGTTGTCCGAAAAGGCGCGCATGGACTTGCCGGTGCGGGTCCTTTCGAGGAACCAGAAGAGCGCGGCCGCCAGGACCACCGCCACCACGAAGCTCAGGGTCTGGGTGGTCTTGATCGCAAGTCCCTCGGACAACCCCGTGAAGGCCTTGAACTCCCGCACCGTGAACAGGAAACGGGCGCCGTCGGTGAAGACCCGGTCGGCCGGCCCGATGACGAAGCGTATGAGCCCGTTGATGACGTACATCACCCCCACGGACACCACCAGAAAGATCACCGGCGGTGCCTTGGTGCGCCGGTAGAACCGGAACACCCAGCGGTCCGTCAGGAGACAGAGGCCCGCGGTGACCGCCATCGCCGCGGGCAGCGCCAGCAACGCCGTCGGCAGCGGGCCGAGGTCCACGCCCCAGGACTGCAGGAGCCAGGTGAACAGGACGGCGGCCATGGTGCCGAACGCCATGATCTCCCCGTGGGCGAAATTGGAGAAGCGCAGGACGCCATACACCAGCGTGACGCCCAGGGCGCCGAGGGCGAGCTGGCAGCCGTAGGCGGTGGCGGGAACCACCAGGAAATTGGTGAGGAGCACGACCGCGTTGACGACGTCTTCCAACGGTCACCCTCCGAGAAATGACTTCCGGACCTCCGGGTTGGCCAGCAGCACTTCGCCGGTCCCGGTAAAGCGGTTGCGGCCCTGCACCAGCACGTAGCCCTTGTCCGCCAGCTCCAGGGCCTGCCGCGCGTTCTGCTCCACGATGAGGACCGCGACGTCGCTCCGGGCGATGTCGACGATACGCTCGAACAGCTCGTGGGTGACGATAGGGGACACGCCGGCGCTGGGCTCGTCGAGCATCAGCACCCGGGGCCGGTTCATCAGCGCCCGCCCGATGGCCACCTGCTGGCGCTGGCCGCCGGACAGCTCGCCGGCGGCCTGGCGGCGCTTGTCCCTCAGCGCCGGGAACAGGCCGTAAACCTCCTCCAGTGTGTCGGAGATGTCGTCGTTCCGGACAAAGGCGCCCATCTCCAGGTTCTCCTGCACGCTCATGGAACGGAACACGTTGTCCGTCTGGGGCACGAATCCCATGCCCTTGTGGGCCCGCGCCTGGGGTGCCAGAGCCGTGATGTCCTCGCCGTCCAGACGCACCGTGCCCGATCGAAGCGCCAGCATGCCGAACAGCGCCCGCATGGCCGTCGACTTGCCGGCGCCGTTGGGTCCCACCACCACGGTGATCTCTCCGCGCTCCGCGGCGATGGCGCAACCTCGCAGGATGTCCGGGCCGCCATAGCCGCCGGTCAGGTCCTCGCCGACCAGAAAGCTCATGACGTCCGCTCCTCACGGGTCACCAGCCCTTTGCCGAGATAGGCCTCGATAACCCGCTCGTCGGATTGCACCTCGGGCGCCGAGCCCTGTGTAAGCACGACCCCGTTGGCCATGACGATGACCGGATCGCATAACAGCGAGATCAGCTCCATGTCGTGTTCGATGATGCAGAACGTGTAGCCGTGGTGCAGGTTGAGGCGCAGGATGGCGCCGGCGATTTCCTTCAACAGGGTGCGGTTGACGCCCGCGCCCACCTCGTCGAGCAGCACCAGCCGGGGCTCCGCCATCATGGTGCGGCCGAGCTCGAGCAATTTCTTCTGTCCGCCGGAGAGGTTCCCGGCCAGCTCCCCCGCCACCCGCTCGAGCTTCAGGAACTCGATGACCTCGCCGGCACGGGCGCGGATGGCGTCCTCCTCGGCGCGGATCTTCCCGGGCCGGAACCACACGTCCAGGAGGCTTTCGCCGGACTGGCCGGCGGGCACCGTCATGAGGTTTTCACGGACCGTCAGCGTGGAGAATTCGTGGGCGATCTGGAAGGTGCGCAGCACGCCCCTGGCGAAGAGCTCGTGGGGCGTGAGCCCGGTGACGTCCTCACCGTCGAGGTAGACCTTTCCGGAGGTCGGTTTGTGGACCCCCGCGATGACGTTGAAGAGGGTGGTCTTGCCGGCGCCGTTGGGGCCGATGAGTCCGGTAATGGCGCCTCCCTCAATGGTGAGAGAAGCCCCGTCGACGGCCCGGATGCCGCCGAAATGCATGTGCAGGTTTTCAACAGCGATCATCCTTCGTCTCCGCTTCGCTCACGCTACGCTCAGGACCGACGGTCTCGGAAGCAGGGTCATTTCACGCTGGCTGTCGTGGCTGGACAATCGGGGCGAGGACCTGGGAGCGAGGGCGTCCCGCCCTCGGCGAGGGCAAGATGCCCTCCCTCCTGGGGTGAGCCCTCGCCAAGTGTAGGCTGTCGCCGGCCCTCTCCGGTTTCCTTGGCATCTTGCCGCTAGCGTGAAATGGCCCTGGTCTCGGAAGCCTCGGCCGTTCGTCCTGAGCGTAGCGAGTCCTGAGCTTGTCGAAGGGCGAGCGAAGTCGAAGGACCCCATTCCAATCGATCGGAGTCTACCTGGGGCGGGAAGGGCGGATCCCTTCCCGCGCGTTCGCGAAACTACCGGTACCGGACGGTCTCGATCTTGCCGCCCTTGATGACGATCTGGCGGTAGTTGCCGGCGCTCTCACCCGGCCCGATCAGCTCCACCGCCGAGGCCCCGACGTAATCCACGTCGCCGCCGCCCGCGATGATCTTGAGCGCCTTGGCCAGCTCACCCGGATAGATTTTCTCGCCTGGCGCGTTGGCCACCATCATGACCTTGTCCTTGAGCTTGCCGCTCTCGGCCGACTTCGCCGCCTGCATGGCCAGCATGATCAGGGCGGCCGCGTCATACGACTCGGGCACGAAAGGGCTATCCGCCTTGATCTTCGCCGCACCGGCGATCTTCGCGAACTTGGCCGCCCCGGGACTATCGGTGCCCGGATGGGCGCCGATGGCGCCTTCAAGGCCCTTGCCGATGGCCTTCACCAAGGCGTCGCCGATCATGCCGTCGGGCAGGTAGAACTTGTCGAAGGCGCCGGTGTCCAGGGCGCCCTGGATGATGCCCTTGCCGCCCTGGTCGAGATAGCCGGCTACGATCAGAACGTCGCCGCCGGCCGCCGCCAGCGCCGCTACCTCGGCACTGTAGTCGCCCTTGCCGTCCTCATGGGGCACGGAGATCGTGATCTTGCCGCCGCGCTTCTTTACATTCGCGGCAATACTGTCCGCCAGACCCTTGCCGTAGTCGTTGTTGGTGTACGTCAACGCGGCCTCTTTGATCCCCATTTCCTTCAGGATGTCCGCAATGACCTCGCCCTGGCGGGCGTCGGACGGAGCCGTCCGGAAGAAGAGGCCGTTGTCCTCGATGGTGGACAGGGCCGGAGACGTGGCGGACGGCGAGATCATCACGATGCCGTTGGGCTTGGCCACGTTCTTGAGCATGGCGATGGTAACGCCCGAACAGTCGCCGCCGACGATGGCGTTCACCTTGTCCGATGTCACGATCCGCTCGGTCGCCGCGGACCCGGCTGAGGCGTCACCGCAGGTGGAGTCCGCGCGCACTGAGACGACCTTCGTGCCGCCAAGCAACGCGCCGCTGTCACTGACCTCCTTCATCGCAAGCTCCGCTCCGGCCGCCATGGCGGGGGTCAGCGACTCGATGGGTCCGGTATAGCCCAGCACCACACCCAGCTTGACGTCGGCCGCAAAGGCCGCGCCAGCGTACATCGAAACGACGACAAACAGGATGCCAACAATCAGCTTTCTCATGGCTTTCTCCTTTGAAATCGTTGACTCAAACGTTACCCAAGAACAACTCCCTCTTGCAAGAAAAACAGCCCCCTTGCGGGACACGAAAGCAGGGCCTGGTTGACGGTGTGACGAGCCCGGCGGTTCGCCTGTCCCCATGCCTATGCACCATTTCGCCTTTCCGTATCAAAAGGTACGAAAGGGTAGCTGCCATCCCCTCGTCACGACCCGGTCCCGCCAAGCTGCTTCACCCCGTTGAGGGCCGCGATCTTGTAAGCCTCCCCCATGGTGGGGAAGTTGAAGACATTGTCGATGAAGTAGTCGATGGTGCCGTTGTAGCTCAGCACCGCCTGCCCGACGTGAATCAGCTCACAGGCCTGGTCACCGATGATGTGCACCCCGAGCAGGTGCCAGTTGTTGGGCTCGAACAACAGGGTCAGCATGCCGTGGGGGTCGCCGATGATGCCCGCCTTGGTGACCTCCTCATAGGTGGCCACCCCCTTGGTGTAGGGAATGCCCTTGGCGTCCAGCTCCTGCTGCGTATAGCCCACCATGGCGATCTCGGGGATGGTGTAGACACACATGGGAAACAGCGTCCTGCGGCCGCCCGCCCGGCGGCCCAGGGCGTAGTTGGCGGCCATGCGGCCCTGCTCGCTGCTGGTGGAGGCCAGCGCCGGGAAGCCGATGACGTCGCCGGCGGCATAGATGCTCGGGACCGAGGTCTGGAACAGTTCGTTGACCTTGATCAGGCCGTGCTCGGTGACCTCCACCCCCACATCCTCCAGCCCCAGCACCCTGGAAGCAACCTCGCGTCCGCTGGCCACGATCACCGCGTCGGCCTCCAGCACCCGGCCGTCGGTGAGAACGGCCCGCGCCTTGTCTTCCTCCGACCCGGAGATCCGCTCGATCTTGTCGTACCAGGTACCCCAGACGAACTCCACGCCGTAGTCCTCCATGTGCCGGATGAGCATATCGACGATAGGACGCTCGGCGAAGGTCAGGAACGTATGGTCCCGCTGGATGAGCGACACCTTGCAACCCAGAACCGCGAAGGCCGAACCGTACTCCGCGCCGATGACCCCGGCGCCGACGACGATCAGCGATTCCGGCAACGCCTCGCGCTTGAGCTCCAGGGTGAACACGGAGTCGGAATCGAAGATGACCTCGTTGTCCACCGGAATGTCCGGTAAGAAGCGAGGCCTCGATCCCGCGGCGATGATGATCTTTTCCGCCTTCAGGGTGACGGATTCCATGGGATTCTTGAGCACCCACGCGTGCACGGAGTTGGGGCCGTCCACGGTCGCGTGATAGCCGCGAAAGACGTCGATCTGATTCCGGTCGCGGTAGACCTGCAGATGGTCCTCCATTGTCGCGATCCGCCGTTCCACCACCTTCCGCACCCGGACGAACAGATCGGACAGGGTGATGTCTTTCCTTTCGGTGAAGTCGGTGCCGTAGAACGGGCGCTGGCGGACCCCCCGCAGGTAGAGGATGGCCTCGCGCAAGGTCTTGCTGGGTATGGTGCCTGAAAGGAGGGTGATGCCGCCCAGGGTTTCCTGCCGCTCCAGAATGGCCACCCTGGCGCCGAGCTCGCACGCCTGAATGGCGGCGGTATTGCCCGCGGGACCGCTGCCGATGACGATGACATCGTAGTCGAAAGCCTGCATGAGTCTTGTATCCGTTGCAGTCTGTTCAGCTCCGGGTCCGGCGCGTCTGGATAGCCGGTTCAAACCGTATCCGCCATCGAGTCGGTCAATAGTCTGAATAGCAGATAGCGGGAACAGATGACACGGGCATGCCGCGCCTCCGTTTCAATTTCCCCCGAACCGGCGCCTGGAACTCGGCGCGGGCGGGTTTGAAACCCGCCCCTACACGGCCTGGAACCCAGGTCTTTCTTCTCGGCAAGGCGCAACCATTGTAGGGGCGGGTTTCAAACCCGCCCGCGCTGGATTCCAGGGTGCCCGAACACTACGCCGCATTCAGCGCCCGGTAGACCAGCATGAAACCGGTGAAGATCAACAGCGCAAGGATGGCCCGGTTGAAGGTACGCTGGCGAATGCGGTCCTGGATCCGCAGGCCCAGGTAAAAGCTCACCAGAATGAACGCGGTCACGAACAACGAGAGCTTCAGCGCCTCGGCAGTGAACAGGCCCCAGGTGGAGATGGCGACGACTTGCCAGAACTTGGCCATGATGAACGCGGTGGAGATGGCCTTGACGAAGTCGGCCTTGTCGAGCCGGAGGCCGTGGAGATAGACCGCCATGACCGGCCCCATGGTGTTGGTCAAACCGAGGCAGAACCCGCCGGCGAATCCCATCACAGGCGACATCACGGCCTCCGCCCTCGGGGGCGTGTTGAAGGAAAGAGAGAACAGCCCGGACCCGGCAAAAAGGATGACGACCGTTCCCAGGATCAGGTTCAGCACCCACAGCGGAAGCTGAGTCAGCTCCCAGGTGCCGAGGAACACGCCCGCCAGGGCGAACAGGAACATGGACGAGAAGCGCCGGAAGATGGCGGTGGGAACGCCGCGGCGAAAGATCTGGCTCAGGTCCATCACCACGCTGGGAATGAGCAGCACGACGATGGCCATGCGGATGTCGAGCAGCAGGGTCAGCATGGGGGTGGCGATGAGGGGGAATCCCATGCCGGTGGCGCCCTTGACGAAGCCCGCGAAGAAGATGGCCGCGGCCACCAGGACCAGGGTGCCGTCAAGCTCCACGGATCAGGCTCCGGCACCGGAGAAACCCGGCCCGCGGCGATTCCCCTTAGCGGACCGCTGCGCCGCGAACCGGTCGGGATTGGTGGCCTGCGTGACGGTGGACCCCCGTAGGGGCGACCGGCCGGTCGCCCCTGCCGTCGCTACAATTCGACTACGACTCGGACTGGTCCCTACGGCTTCCATCGCTTCTGCACGTCCTGCAGTGGCTCGCCCCGCGCCACGGGCACGGCGCGCTGGTCCAGCTTGGCGCCGATGCGATAGTGCTCGCCCTTGACCGCCAGGGCCGCCTCCTCATCGAGCTCCGGCGGCCACAGGCCCAGCGAATAACCGTGCCACGGGTTGCCGTATTTGAGCTCCGGCATTCCCAGTTCGTCCCAGAGCTTCCGTGCCCGCTCCATGTACTCCCGGGTGGGCAGCGACACCGGCGGGAACTCGGCCTTCTTGGTGGCGTCGATGAGCAGCGACGAGTCCTCGCTGTCGTAGTCGCCGGCGTGGCCGTGCATGCGTACCAGGTTGATGGGTGAGTGCACCGTCTGCCGGCCTTTGATGATGCGCACGTCCTTGTGCGGCTGCGAGCGGTGGCAGATGGCCCAGTTGATCGCCGCGAGGTTCTCGGGGTCGATGTCGTCGTCCACCGCGATCACCACCTTGCCGAGGTCGTAGCGGAAGCCCAGCACCGCCATCATGGCCTGCCACGGCTCGAGCTTGTGGGTCTTCCTCATCTGCACCACGACGAACTGGCGCAGGTTCACCAGCGGCTCGTGCATGCCCACCCGGACCACGCTCTTCAGGCTGCAGTGGTTGCGCAGGTGGTCCAGCACCAGCGACTCCCAGCCCCGGTGCTTGATCTTGCTGCTTTCGCTGGGTGTCACCTGGCTCAGCACGCCCACGTAGTGGGGGTTCTTCCGATGGGTGATGCAGGTCACCTCGAACACCGGGCTCAGGCTGCGGGGGTCCATGTACCCGTGGGACTCTCCGAAGGGACCCTCGGGCTCGAGCAGGTCCGTGCGGATGTACCCCTCGATGACGATCTCCGCGTTTGCCGGCACCTCCAGGTCCACGGTCTCGCACTTGACGAGTTCCATGGGCCGCTCGAGGAGCGCACCGGCGACGCCCAGCTCGTCCACCCCGTAGGCGATCTTCTGCACCGCCACGTAGGAGAGGCACGGCACCGCGCCGATGACACCGGCCGCGGGCAGCCGCTGGCCCAGCGCGTTGGCCTTGTTCCAGTGGATGGCCAGATCCTGCTGGGCGCTGATGAGGTAGAGGCCGGTCTTGGTAGGGGACTTGATCTGGCCGCGGTAGTTGCCGACGTTGCGGATGCCGGTATCCGGATCCTTGGTGATCCAGTGGCAGGCGGTCAGGTACGGCCCGTTGTCGAACCCCGGCGTCGAGATGGGCACCGGAAACTCGTCGAGGCCGCCGTGCTCCAGCAGGCTGTCGCCGAGGTGGATCTCTTCCTTCACCGGTCCGGTGTCCACCATCTCCGGCGCCAGCGGACTGGCCACCGCCGCGGACCACTTCTCGAAGCTCTTGCCGGGCTCGCAGCCCATGCCCACGGCGTAAATGGCCTCGTTGGAAGCCAGCGCCCCCAGCACCACCGGGGTCTCGTAACGCCGGCCCTTGGCGTCCGTCACGTTCTCGAAGAGAAACGCCTTCCGCTCGTGGTCCGGCAACCCCAGGAACTGCCAGCGCACCAGCGGATGCAGCTCCGTGTCCTTGTTCACCGGGGCGGCCACGCGCAGCAGCAGCCCCTGCCGGTCCAGCAGGTCGAGGTATTCCCTGAGGTCCTGGTACATCCCAACTCCCTTCTCAGCGGCTCAATTTTCCGGATGGCCCTTCATGGATCCACGAAGTCCTGCTTCCCACCGTTCATACCGAGGACTCCGGTCAGGCAGCGGGAAACAGCGCCTCCAAAGAAACCTCGACCCTTTTGTTGTCTATGATCGTGGAGGCGTCGAGGATCTCGATTTCCAAAGGCCGTCCTTCCTCGGAAAGGTGCACGATGATCCCTTCAGCCATGTCAGTGGAGTCGAAAGGCCGCCCCTCGCGCAACTGAATGGTGAGCACATCCGCATCACGAGAGTATGAGATCTTCATATTCGCCACCTCCCTGGAAATAACGCTCCACAGATGGACTGTACACAGTTATTGCAACAGGCAGCGTCTCCTCATACTCATATACCACCCGAACAAGATGTTGTCCTCGGCGGAGATGGGCGACAAAGCATGCCCTATGAGCACCTCCTCAGGGAAGAGCATTGTCCGGACAACCAGATCGTCTGTAAGACGCCACTTTTCGAGCCTGTTCAGCACATGATAGGTGAGCAGGACTGAAACATCCTTTTCATCCGCCCGAATTTCATAGACTTTGCCGCGAGGATGGTCATGGATCGAAGTGAGCCGGTACGCCATATCTCAGCGGCCCTTGAAACTCGGCTTCCGCTTCTCGTTGAACGCCCGGGGACCCTCGCGGGCGTCCTCGGTGCCGCCCACCATGGCCCGGAAACCGGCCTCGAAGCGGATGGCGTCCGCCAGCGGCAGGTCGAGGCCCCGCAGCACCACCTCCTTGACCGCCTGCAGCGCCAGGGGCGGCCCATCGGCGATGGTCCGGGCGAGCTTCCCGGCCTCGGTCATCAGCGCGTCCCGCGGCACCACCCGGTTTACCAGGCCGCAGCGGAAGGCTTCCGCCGCGGAGATGGCCTCGCCGGTGTAGAGCATCTCCAGCGCCATCCCCAGCGGCATGATGCGCGGCAGCCGCACGGTCCCCGAGCTACCCGGGAAGAACCCTCGCTTGATCTCCGGCAGCCCGAAGGTGGCGTCCTCGCTGCAGATGCGGATGTCACAGGACAGGGCGATCTCGAAGCCGCCGGCCAGGCAGTACCCGTGCACCGCCGCAATCATGGGCTTCCACACCGGTTCCCGGCGCCCCGGGTCCCGCGCCAGCGCCGAGGTCCAGAACTCCCGCGCCCGGGGATCGCCGGCCACCGCCCGCTCCTTCAGGTCCATGCCGGTGGAGAACGCCCGGTCGCCCGCGCCGCTCACCACCGCCACCCGAAGCCCCTCATCCGCCGCGAACGCGTCCCACACCCGCCCCAGCTCCGCCCACATCTCCTCGTTCATGGCGTTGAGCCGCTCGGGCCGGTTCAACGTGATGAAGGCGATGCCGCCCCTGCTCTCGAGTTCAATGTGAGACGCCACGTCTGCTTCCAAATCATTCACTCGCCGGTCGCGTAAATCGTCAGCCGAAGCTCCGCGTCATCGAAGAGTTCATAAACGGGCCGTTTGCCGGACAGGTCCTCGCTACGGTCGAGGATGGCGCGCACGCCTTCCCCGCGGCGGTCCATGAGCGTCTCGCGCTGCGTATCGAGCCCGACGATTTCGGGCGGTATGCGGCACCGGGCGAGCAGACTTGTGACTGTCTCGTTCCGGCTTGCCTGTCGGTACTCGATGGTATCGACGGTCAACGTGTTCGTTAGTCCCCCAGGTGAATACAGCTCCAGCCGGTCGGCGAACATGTGGAGCCGAATCTTCGATTCGCGCACCGCGTAGTCGCGGTGTGCCACGGCGTTCACCACCGCCTCGAAAACAGCGGTCATGTCATATTGCGGCACATCAACGCGGCCCATCGTCTTACGCGCCGCCACCTTCTGGTTCTTCATGACAAAGTGGCAGGCGTCTGTCACCTGCACGTCTAGTGGTCCCACGATGTCCCTCGCGTCGAGCTGATAGTAAGGTGATTTTAACGAGTCCGAGACACTCCGCCCGCGGTAGGCCACCGCCTGGATGAAGGCGTGGCGCAGCCAGCGCTCCGGATTGCGCGCGCCAATCAGGAGACCGGCGACGGTCGGCACCAACTCGCCTACGTCATCGGGCGCCGCGATCGCGAGCTTGCGCGCGAGGGTTTGGCGGTCGTCCCGCGTGCGCGGCGTGCGGAACTGATCGACCAAGGCGGGATCGAGATCCTCAAACGAAGCGTCAGCGACGATCTGCTCATCGAAACGGATCAGCCGCTCCTGGCTGCGCTGCTGCTCGGGCAACTCACGCATTCCCCTTCTCCTCGTCCCAAGCGGAACGTCTCATCACTTTAGTTGGCAAACGTGGCAAGGCAGATTCCGCCCCTCATGAGCCCTCATGTTTCCCAGCAATCGTCAGTGAGCCCCGTCGTCATGACTGCTCCGTTCTGCCCAGAAGGGTATTGATGAGCCGCTTTGCGTGCGGTGAGGCCGCCAACACCTTTTCAGGGTTCAATCCTGCAAGTATTTCAAACGAATGGTTTCCCTTGTGGTAAGCACCCTTTCCGCATTGACGAGTGGCCATCTTCAGACCGTTCTCGATGTCTTTCTTCGGGATATCTTCGATGGAGGACTGGCCCGGAAGGGCTTTCTCTTTGAAGCCGGGACCGAAAAAGCTCCCCAGACAGTTCTTGTCCGCCAGAAACCACGCTTCCATGCACTGTACCATCAGATGTGCATGGTCGTCCGTGGCGCTATCAGGTTTGCACCAATTGTCGCGATTCTTCAGGTGTCGCCAGGGTCCGGATCCCTTTGCGACGGGGTCCTCGCTATCGACAAGTAACACGATGAACTTGTCGTCCTCGGCATGAGCCAAGGCAGTGCAGAAATCGTCGTATGCGCTTCGGCGTGAACCGCAGGCGACAACTTTTGGCATTCGTCCGGCTAGATATCTTTTAAAGAAGGCATTGAAAGCCTTTCGGCACTTGGTCTTCAACTCTCGGTGGTCTCCGCCACCTTCCACATAGATTCGGACGCTTACCACCGGTTCCCTCCGAGCTCTCCGGAACTCCAGAGTTCTCCCAACCGATAACGTTCGAGCCAATGGGCCAGATCATCCTGCTTCAGGCGTCGCAATGTCGTCTGTCCCCTGTCTTTCTCGCAGACGACGACGCTTTCGGGGGTCTCGGTCAGGGCGTTGACGAGGGTGTCCGAGTGCGTGGTGACGATCAACTGGCATCGTTCGGATGCTTCTCGCAGCAACTTACCCAAGTCCGGAAGAATATCGGGATGCAAACCGAGTTCTGGCTCTTCCAGGCAAATCACCGGCGGCGGCGTCGGGTGGCAAAGAATGGCTAGCAGGCAAAGGTACCGGATCGTGCCGTCCGACAGACGGGTGGCGGGCATGGTTACTTTGCCTTCTTGCAGAAAAACCTGCACGGTGCCGGACTCGATGTTCATGTGGCAATCCGATACGCCCTCGTAAATATTGCGCAAGGCACTGAGGAATCGCTGCTTGACGTCGAACTCCCGCATCAAACGGTTCAGCACCAAGCCGAGATTTTGACCGTCCTCCATCAAGAAGTCATTGGGAAGGTCGGCCATCTGCGGACGGCGGACCGGTGTCTGCCGTCCGAAAGACCACTCGCGATACAGCCGTATGCGGCGGTACATACCACCGAGCCAAGTCAGTTCCGGGTAATGATCGGGATCTTTACGCTGGGCGAGAACGGATTGCTGCGGGTCGAGATCCTCGGGACGCAACTGCCGCTGACCGCCGTCCTTGTAGTTCAAGACGGCGCGGCTGTCGTGCAACTCGAAGTAGATGTATGGCTTGCCGTGGTGATCGAGATGAGGTTCTTCGTTTTCTATCTGTTCGTCAGTCAATACGAACCGCTGCTCTCTCTCCGTGAAGCCAAAGCAGTGGCGTAGAGATTGCCTTCCACCCAGGTAATCCAGAATCACTTCGACTTGGGCGGACGGCGTTCCAGGGTCGCCTTGCCAAATCCAGTCGTGAACCCCGCCACCTTCCCGAATGGTAGCTGCAAGATCCTGGGGAGCGGCTTGCAGCAGGCTTACCGCTTCGATGAGATTGGACTTCCCGGAGCCGTTCGGTCCAATCAGCACGTTGAGTGGCTTGAGTTCGAGTTTCTGTGCGTCCGGTCCGAAGGAGAGTAGATTTTGTAGTTTAATGCTTCGTATGAGCATGTGCCAATCTCTTCAACTCACTGCGATCAGACCTTGTTGGATCTCGTCCAGCAGTTGCTGCGAGGCGTTGTCCCACCAGAGCACGCTAGTCGATGAACTTGGCCAAGGTCTCGCCCCAGATCTCGCGGGTCACGTCGAGGCCGATCTTGCCTTGGGCGATCTCCTGGATGCGGGCCTCGGCGATGGGGTAGCTGAACTGCTCGTTGCGCATGCGCAGGCGCTGCACACCCCGCTCCACCATCAAGCCCCGGGCGCCGTTGACGGCCTCCTCGGTGGTGAAGGCATCGGCGATCCGGTAGATGTTGGCGGGCCCGTGGCCGCGCTCGTCGTCGAGCACCACGGTGAAGGCCTCGGCCAACCGGTCGTTGAGCTCGTTGCCGCTCAACTGGGTGGCGGCGTAGAACAGGCCGCAACTGCCGCCTTCGAGCAATCCCTGGGAGTTGATGAGACGCGCCCAGGACTCCTGGCGCGCCTCCTGTTCCTTGAATACCTCCGCCAGCCGTACCCATTCCGTCATATCGGGCAGCGAGGGGTCGGGGTTCCAGCGGTTGTACCGGCGCACCACCTCCTTGATGTCCAGGGGCTCGCCGGTGAGCCACTCGATGATGTCGACGCACCGGTTGCCGTGGTTGAGCTCCTGCTTGGTCCGGAAGAGGTTCTCCTCGAGCCAGTTCCGGTCCACGTCTCCGCCCCACTGGTCGACCCAGTACTGGTCCGATTTGGTGAGGTCCCCGCCCACCTTCTCGACGATCTCCTTGAGGGCGGTGAAGGTGCTCTCGATCTCCCGGCCCGCCTGTTTGGTGAGCCAGATGACCTCCTTGCCGCGGTCCCGCTGGTCCCAGTTGAAATAGGTATCGGCGATCTCCGCCTCGCCCGCGGCGAAGACCGCCGCCACCCGCGCCAACTCCCGGGTTGCCCTTTCGGTAAAACCGTTCCCGGCGTCGCTCATCCCTGTTCTCCTGTCGTCTTGATGTTCTGTTCGTGTATCGCCCGCCAGATGTTCTCCGGCTTGAGCGGCAGCCTCATGATCTTCACGCCCAGCGGCGCCAGCGCATCCTCTATGGCGCTGGCCAGGACCACCGGCGGGCCGATGGCGCCGATCTCCCCCACTCCCTTGAACCCGCCGGGGGTGAAGGGCATGGGCGTCACCATGTGATGGAGCTCCAGATCCGGCATCTCCGCCATGGACGGTATCAGATAGTCGGCGAAGGTGCCTGACAGGAGCTGTCCCTGCTCGTCATACACCAGCTCTTCGAGAAACGCGCCCCCTACGCCGTGGGAGATGGCGCCGGTGATCTGGGTCTGAACGATCATCGGGTTCACCATGTTGCCGCAGTCGTCTACGCCGAGATACTTCAGGATCTTTGTCTCACCTGTGGCGACGTCGACCTCCACGTAGGCCACGTGCACCGCATAGGGAAAGGTGGAGAAGTTCGAGGTCCGGCCCTTGGCGTCGGGCTCGAAGCTGGTGTTGGGGTTGATGAAGTAGTGGGTGTCGTGGAGCCCCGGGTCCATGCCCGGCGGCAACTGGTTGATGGAGTAGTAGGCCAGGTTGGCGATCTCCTTGACCGTCAGCGCGACGCCGGGCTTTTCCCGGCTCAACACCATGCCGCCGGTGCATTCGAGGGCGGCGGGATGGGTTCGCAGCGCGTGCGCGGCGATGGCCAGCATCTTCCTCTGCACCGCCTGACAGGCCTTGATGGCGGCCGAAACCGTCACCGTGGAGAACCGGCTGGCGTAGGAGCCGCTGGACGACGACACCAGGGCGCTGTCGCCTTCGAACACCTGCACGTCCTCGAAGCGGATGCCGAGCCCGTCCGCCACCACCTGGGACAGCGTGGTCTTGTGGCTCATGCTCATGTTCACGTCGCCCGAGAACACCCAGGCCTTGCCCACCGGGTCCACCCGCACCGTGACGGTCTCGTAGCCCGCGTTGTAGGCGTTGGGCCGGAGCGAGCTCAGGGGCTCCAGGATGAACGCCAGGCCGATGCCACGGTAGCGGCCCTCCCGGCGGCAGCGGTCCCGGTCCGCCAGCAGGCCGCCGTAGTCCGCGTGCTCCAGCGCCTTCCGCAGGCACGTCGGATAGTCGCCGCTGTCGTAGGTGGAGCCCGTGACACAGGTGTAGGGAAACTCGTGGGGCTGGATCAGGTTACGCAGCCGGATCTCGTCCTTGCCCAGGCCCAACTCCAGGGCGGCCCGGTCCATCACCCGCTCCATGATGAAGTTGGACTCGGCCTTGCCGTTGGCCCGGTGGGGGCCGGCGGCGGTCTTGTTGGTGACCACGCCGAAGGACGTGGTGGCGTAGTTGTCGACGCGGTAGGGCCCGGGAATGAAGTTCGCCGTGACGAAGGCCAGGGAGGTGCCGCCGCTGGGGTAGGCGGCGCCGAGGTCCACGATCACCTTGGTCTTGAGGGCGGTGATGCGGCCGGAGCGGTCGAAGCCAGCCTCGACGTAGTCCACCTGCGCCCGGGAATGGTGCGAGGCCACCATGTGCTCGCTGCGGCTCTCCCGCCAGCCCACCGGCCGGTTGAGCTGAAGCGACAGCAGCGGCATCAGCACCTCTTCGGGATAGAACGCCCACTTGATGCCGAAGCCGCCGCCCATGGTGGGCGAGATCACCCGGATCTTGAGATCCGTGCGTCCCAGCGTGTCCAGCACCAGGTTCGGGAGCGCGTGCGGCACCTGGGTGGAACTCCACAGCGTCAGCAGATTGTCCCGCCGGTCGGCGCTGGCGATGACCCCGCGTGTTTCCATCGGCGTCCCGGTGTAACGGTGCTGCACAATGCGCTCCCGGATCACCACCGGGGCCTCCTTCAGCAGCTCGTCCACCGGGCCCTCGCTGAAGCGAAACTCGTACTGGATGTTGTCGGGCCACGCCTCGTAGAGCCGGGTGGTCCCCGACTCCAGCGCGGCCTCCACGTCAACCACCGGCGGCAAGGCTTCGTACTCGACCCGTACCGCCTCCGCCGCGTCCGCCGCCGCGTAACGGTCTTCCGACACCACCACGGCCACCGCCTCGCCCACGTGGCGCACCCGGTCTACCGCCAGACAGTAGTGGTCGGCGAACCGCACGCGCGGGTAGTCGCTGGTGTACGGCTTGGTCTTGGTGAAGGGAAAAGGCGACAGGGGACGGGACAGCCGCCGGACGTCCTCGCCACTCATGGCCGCCACGACGCCGGGCTGCGCAAGCGCTTCCGACAGGTCCACTCGCGTCACGCGTGCGTGGGCGTAGGGACTGCGGTGGATGCAGGCGTGGAGCATCCCGGGCACCTCGATATCGCTGATATAGGTGTTTTTCCCCTGGATGGAGTCGAAGGACTCCTTCCGCTTGATGCTCTTGCCGACGTAGGTCGCCATGGTCGTCTTCTTGCCTTCTATATCAGACCGGGCCAGGGCGGGTTTGAAACCCGCCCCTACGAGCGCATCCGCTCCGCCGCCTGCTTGACCGCCTTGATGATGTTCAGATAGCCGGTGCAACGGCACAGGTTGCCGGAGTAGGCCCGGCGGATCTCCTCGTCGGATGGGTCAGGGTTCTCGTCGAGAAACGCCACCGTGGTCATCAGCATGCCGGGGGTGCAGAAGCCGCACTCCAGTGCGTCGCATTCCCAGAACGCTTCCTGGATCGGATGCAGCTCTCCGTTCGGGGCCAGGCCTTCCACCGTGCGGATCTCCGCCCCGTCGGCCCGGGGCGCCAGCACCTGGCACGATTTCACGGTGAGGCCGTTCATGATGACGGTGCAGGCGCCGCAGTTGCCGGTGTCGCAGCCCACGTGAGTGCCCTTGAGGCCGGCCTTGTCGCGGATGAGATCCACCAGCAGGAGGCGCGGCTCCACCTCGAACGAGTAAGCCGTTCCGTTGATGGTGGTGTGGACCGTGATCCGTTGCATCAACCGTCATCCGTGAAGGGAACCCATTCGGACTGCCTGTTGTCGAATGGCTTGACCCGCAAATCCAAACCCTCTCCCTTTTGGGAGAGGGTGGCCTGGTTCCGTCCCAAATCCAACCCCTCTCCCTTTGGGAGAGGGTGGCCGAAGGCCGGGTGAGGGCGCCCCAACAGCCCTCGTTGTCCCATTCCTTGCCGCATCCAAACTGGCAGCTTTCATCGGCGGACCCTCACCCCAACCCTCTCCCAGAGGGAGAGGGGGTCGGAGGCTGCTTTCTCCAAAACCAGAGAGGGGGTCGGAGGCGTTGCGGAAGAGGTTTTCCTTCAAGATACCGGCCCCTCGTCCAGCCGCGCATGGGCTCTTTCCCGCGCCCGGGTCAGGGCCCGGGTGACCACCACCGGGGTCATTTCCCTGCGGTACTCCGCGGACGCGTGAACGTCGCTCACCGGATCCGCAGCCTTTCCGGCCAGCGCGGCGGCTTCCGCCAGGTCGGCGTCCGTCAGCTTCGTGCCCCGGAGCGACCGGCCCGCGGCTTCACAGACGAGGGCCGTGGGGCCGACCGCGCAGAGGGCGACGCGGGCATCGCTGCAGGAGCCGTCCGGCGACAGGCTCACCAGCGCCGCGGCACCCACCACCGCGTAGTCGCCGGCCCGGCGCGTGAGCTTGATGTAGGCGTGGCCCCAGACACCTGCCGGAACCGGGACGTCCACGGACGTTACCATCTCGTCATGGGACAGACAGGTGTCGAACGGACCGGAAAAGAAATCGTGGGCGGCGATGGTGCGGCTTCCGCCGGCGGATCGGGCCGTCAGGGTGGCCCGTAGTGCCAGCACCGCGGGGGCGAGGTCGCCCGACGGGTCCGCCTGGCTCAGGGTGCCGCCGAGGGTGCCGAGATTCCGGATGTGGATGTCGCCGATGCTCGCGGCGGCCTCGGAAAGGAGCGGCTGACGCCGCAGGAACGTACGTTCAAGGGTCCGCTCGGTCACCAGCGCGCCGATCCGCACGGAATCCGCGTCCTCTGTTACGTCGGTCAACTCCCGGAGTCGTCCGATGTCGATGATCACCCGCGGCCGAATCAGCCTCAGCTTCAGCATCGGCAGGAGGGACTGCCCTCCCGCCATGAGCCGCGCCTCTTCGCCATACTCGCGGAGCAGCGCGAGCGCTTCGGGAATCGAATCCGGCGCCCGGTACTCGAAGGGAGGGGGGATCATTCGAAAGGGGGCGCGCTACCCGCGGGAGCGCGCCAGCTTCCACTCCTCTCCGCGAACGGTCTCGTGAAAGAGCTCGTCCACGTTGGGTTCCTTCTTGATCATGCCCTGCTCCCGGGAGTAGCGCGCCAGGGTCCCGAAGTTGTTGCGGTTGGTGTCGTTGAGCCCGTAGACCCACGGGTCCTCGCCCAGCAGCTCGATCTGCTCCTCCCAGGAGTCCCGGAAGAACGCCAGCGGCACGACACGGGGATTGTCCATCCTCCGGTAGGCTGCCTGCTTGGACTTCTCGAACGCCACCATCATGTTCATGGGCACCCAGGGGTGCTTGTCCACGATCTCCTGCTTGATGACCGTGGTGTGCATGATGGGAAAGATGCCGGTGCGCTGGAAATAATCGAGCTCGACCTTCTTGGGATCGTCGAAGATGCGCTTGACCCGGGTGTCGCCCTCCAGGACCGGCGCGATGATGTCGGGATAGATGACGGCATCCAGCTCGCCCTCGGCGAGCATCTCCTCGACCCGCTTCCCCTTGGGAAGGCGTTCCATCCGGAGACCTTCCGGCGGATCGAAGGGGACGTCCTCTTCCTTCTCGGCCCGCCATTCAATGTCCTTGAAAGAGACGCCGTACTCGTCCTGCAGGGTGCCGCGGATCCACAAGAGCGCCGTGGCTTGCCAGTTCTTGAGCCCCACGGTCTTGCCTTTAAGGTCCTTGGGCTCCTGGATGCCCTTGTTCGCGTTGATGAAGATGAAGCCGTGGCGGAACCGGCGGTGGAGAAAAACCGGGATGGCCGTGAGATCGTCCGCCTCGCCCCGGTCCTTGGCCAGCAGATAGGACGAGCCCGATTGCTCGGCGACGTCGAACTCGCGGAAACGCGACACGCGCCAGTGCCGCGTGGACGAGTCCATGTCCGTCAGCACGGTGAGCTCGATGCCGTCCGGCTGCACCGTTCCCTCCTTGAGGGCCCGGATACTCTCGTAGTCGCCGCAAGCCAGTGTCAAATGAAGTTTCTCGGCCATTTCGTTACCTCCGAAGTCTCGCGCGGCCTGGAACCCCGGGAGCCAAAAGCCGCTGGAATACGAGGTTGTAGGGGCGGGTTTCAAACCCGCCCGCGCCCGCATTGCGCCGTCGCCCGACACGGGCCGGCAGCGCGGAGTATCCGTTCAGTCGATGGCGAGCCGTTTCGCCCGCCGCACGAAATAGTCCCACATGCTGCCCAGCCGGTGCGGCGTGTAGATCTGGTCGTACTTCTCGCGCGCCTCCTCGTCGTTACTCCAGGTGGGATCTCCGGCAGCGGCGGCAAGGAGCTGTATGCGACACGCCTTTTCCAGAAAGATCGCGTACAGGGTGGCGGTCTCCACCGATTCGGCCACGACGGTGGAGCCGTGGTTTTTCATCAGCACGGCCCGGTACCCTTCCAGCTTCTTGGCCAGCTCCACCCCCAGCTCGGGCGTCCGGATCAGGATCGTGGTGTAGTCGAAGAGCGGGAGCCCATCGTGGAAGATGGAACCCTCGTGGCTCACGGGGCGCAGCGGCTGTCTCAGGGAGCCGAATGCGGTGGCGTAGGGCGGATGGCTGTGGATAACGCAGTTCACGTCCGGCCGCGCCCGGTAGATCTCCGTGTGGATGAATACCTCGGAGTGGCGCTCGTAATCGCCCTCGATCTTGTTGCCGTCGAAGTCCACCTTGATGATGTGGTACGGGCGGATCTCCTCGAAGCCGTAGCTGTGGGGCTTCATCAACATGACGTTCTCGCCCGGCACCCGGGCCGACACGTGCCCCAGGATATTGTCCCAGTGCCCTTCGAGGGCCAGGATGTTGCACGAAATCGCCACCTTGTCTCTCAACGCTACCAAGTCGTCCATGAAACCCCCTTGAAAGTCCTTCGACTCCGCTCCGCTTCCTTCGACTCCGCTTCGCTACGCTCAGGACGAACGGTTGTGGAAGGCCTCTCTCCGTTCGTCCTGAGCGTAGCGAAGCGGAGTCGAAGGAAGCGGAGCGGAGCGAAGTCGAAGGACCGCATTATCCTATCCCCTGAGCTTGAACCGCTGTATCTTGCCAGTCACCGTCTTGGGCAGATCGTCCACGAATTCCACCCAGCGCGGGTACTTGTACGGTACCAGACTGCCCTTGACGAAGTCCTGCAGCTCCTGGGCCAGCCCGTCGGCGCCGTGGTGCTCGGTCTTGAGGATGACGTAGGCCTTGGGCTTGATGAGGCCGTCGGCGTCGGCCTGTCCGGTCACCGCCGCCTCGAGCACCGCCGGATGCTCCATCAGCGCGTTCTCCACCTCAATGGGCGAGACCCACAGGCCGCCCACCTTGAGCATGTCGTCGGAGCGGCCACAGTACCAGAAATAGCCGTCGTCGTCCCGATAGTACGTGTCGCCGGTCTTGAGCCACTCCCCGAGCATGGTGCGCTGGGTCTGCTCGTGTTTGTTCCAGTAGTAGGGTGCGGTGGCGTCGCCGCTGACGTACAGGTTGCCCACCTCGCCGTTGGGCACTTCACGTCCCTCGTCGTCCACCACCTTGGCCACGAAGGCCGGCGTCACCTCGCCGCTGCTTCCCGCCTTTGCCCGTCCCGGCCGGTTGGCGAGGAAATCGTGGGTCGCCTCGGTGGAGCCTACGACGTCCAGCAGCTCCACGCCGACTTTCTCCCGCCACTGGTTGAAGAGGGCCGGCGGCAGCGGCTCTCCGGAGGACAGGCAGACCTTCAGCGAGCTGAGGTCGTACTCCTTCTCCACCCGCAGCATGCGGGCGTAGAGCGTCGGCACCGAGAAGAAGAAGGTGGGCCGGTACCGCTCGATGGTTTGGAGTATTTTTTCCGGATCCGGCCGTTCGGGCCACAGCACGCCGGCGGCTCCGAAACGGAAGGGGAAGTAAAGGGAGTTCCCCAGCCCGTAGGAAAAGAACAGTTTGGAGGCGGACAGGCAGACGTCGTCCTCGGTCATGCCGAGCACGGGCTTCACGAACAGATCGGTGATGGTGATCATGTCGTGCTGGAGATGGACCGCGCCCTTGGGGTTGCCTGTGCTCCCCGAGGTGTAGTTCCACATGACGACGTCGTCGCGTCCGGTGGGTTCCGCTTCGAGCTCCGCGGACTGGCCCTCCAGCAGGGCGTCCCAACCCATGGCGCTACCCCGCGGGGTTCCCACCACCACCACGTGGCGCAGGTGGCGCGGCCTTTCGCTGATGGCCTCGATCTCGGGCAGCGCGGACTCGTGCACCACGACGATGCGAGCCCGGCTGTCGTTGAGGAGGTACTCGTAATCCCCGGCCTTCATCCAGGGATTCACCGGAATGGGGACGGCGCCGATCTTGATGGCGCCGAAGAAGCTGAAAGCGAACTCCGGGCAGTCGGGAAGCACCAGCAGGACGCGCTGTTCCGTGTCAAGCCCGAGTCCGCGGAATGCGTTCCCGGCGCGGTTGACCGCCTCCTGGACCTGCCGGTAGGTGATCCGCTGGTCCTCGTACAGGATCGCGGTGCGCTCGCCGCGGCCGGCGGTGACGTTGTCGTCGACGAACGTGGTGGCCGCGTTGTAGGGGTCCGGCAGTTCGAGTCGCGGAGCGCTCATGCTCGTTTCAATTCGGAGCCCGTACCGGCCGACAGCGCGATACGGGCGCGGGCGGGTTTGAAACCCGCCCCTACACTCTCGCCTTCCTGCGGCGTCGACACCTGGCGGGACGGGTTCGGGCTATTCGCCTCCCACCATCTCCGACCGTTGTTCCGTGGCCACGACCACGGACTTGACCTCGCTGTAGTGCTCCACCGCCTCGTTGCCGTGCTCCTTGCCGACGCCGCTCTGCTTGACGCCGCCGAAGGGCAGCTCGTCGTAGATGATCTGCGCCGAGTTGACCCAGGTGTAACCGGCATCGAGCTTCTCGGCGGCGTACAGGGCCTGGTCGATGTCCTGGGTCCAGATCGAGGAGCCCAGGCCGAAGATGGAATCGTTGGCTTGAGCCAAGCCCTCTTCGAGATTCTTGATCCGAACCACCGGCAGTGCGGGGCCGAACACCTCGTCTTTCAACAGCTTGGACTCGAGGTCGACATCCACCACGACGGACGGATTCAGAAAGTAGCCCTTGTCGTACTCGTCGCCGGTGGGGCGGTCGCCGCCCACCAGCACCTCGGCGCCGCGCTGCACCGCGTCCGCCACCTGCTCCTCCACCTCTTCGCGCTGCGCCTTGGTGTGCAGCGGACCGAGCATGGTGCCGCGCGTCAGGCCGTTGCCCACCCGCAGCTTGCGGACCTTCTCCACCAGCTTCGCGATGAACTCGTCGGCGATCTTGTCCTGGAGGTAAAGCCGCTTCACCGCCAGGCACGCCTGGCCGCAGTTGAAAAAACGGCCCACGGAAGCCGCGCTCACCGCCCGATCGATGTTGGCGTCGTCGCACACGATCATGGGGTCGCTGCCGCCCAGCTCGAGGGTGACCCGCTTGACCTCCTGGGCGGCCACCTCCATGATCCGTTTGCCGGTATCGGTCGCGCCGGTGAAACCGATCTTCCTGATGACGGGGTGCCGCAGAATCTCCTCGCCCACGGTCCCGCCCGGCCCGGTCACCATGTTGATGGTGCCCTTGGGAAGGCCCGCCTGCTGCACCAGCTCGACGCACCGGGTCGCGGTCAGCGGCGTGGTGCTGGCGGGTTTGATGACCATGGCGTTGCCGGCGAGCAGCGCCGGGCCCACCTTGTTGCCCATCAACGACACCGGGAAGTTCCACGGTATGATGGAGCCCACGACGCCCATGGGCTTGCTGATGATCAACCCGTAGCGCCCGTCATCCAGCTTCACGTAGCCGCCGCGCAAGGTCTTGGCCATGCCGGCGTAGTGCTCCAGGGTGTGGGCGAAGCGGCGGATTTCCAGCACCGACTCGCGCAATGCCTTGCCCTGCTCCTTGGTGAGTAGCTGGGTGAGCTCCTTCTCGTTCTCCAGCACCAGACGCGCGGCCTCGGACAGGCAGGCGCCGCGCTTGGCCGCAGAAAATTTACCCCACTCCACCGCCGCCTCTGCCGCGGCCGCCACCGCCCTCTTGACGTCTTCGGCCGTACCCTTGGGTACGGTATCCACCAACTCGCCGGTGGCGGGGTTGTGGATGGACGTGGTCTCGCCGCTTGCGGTATCCGTATACTCACCTGCAATGAACATTTGCATCGAACGAACTCTCCTCGTGTATCTTGATTTGCAGCCCGCGGGACTTGGCCGGAATTTTGCGACCGAACCGGAGAGGGTCCGTTTCGGCGAATTTTCGTCAGTCGAAGGCTGAAACAGAATGAACCACGTCAGCGCAGGCCTGTCAAGGAACCGTGTTGACCGGACCCGGGGCATTCTGTATCAATAAGTCGGGTAGGAGCGATTCAAATGACCGTCGATATTTCGGCAATCGCCATCATCGTGTCAGTCGTGGGGGTGGGGGTCGCGTTGGGCAGAATGATACAACGCCTGCGCGCGGACATGCATAGGGAAATGGACCAGCGATTTGCCGAGGTCGGCAGGCGTTTCGTCGATATGGGCCAGCGCATCTCCGACAACGGCCAGCGTATTTCCGAACTGCGCGAGGACGTGCGCGAGATGCGGCAGGACGTCAGCAGCCTGCGTGAAGAAATGGGGGCTCTGCGCGAGCGCACAACCCAAGCCGCCTCTGCATGAATCCGAAAGACCCCCGTGTTCCGGGGAGGGCGACCTCGGAACACGTCAAAACCGTGTCCGGGTCTCCTTGCCGCTCATCTCGACGTAGACCTTCTCCGACGTGACCGGCTTGCCGTCGAGGCAGTCCTTGAGCCAGTCCACGATGATGGTGCGCGCCGCCGGGTTGCGGATGGAGTGGCGCTCGCCCTCGTAGACATAGAGGACCTTGGGACAGGTAGCCTCGTCCATGAGCTGGTAGACGAACTCGATGGGACAGAGCTCGTCGTCTTCTCCCGCCGCCACCATGTAGGGGCACTGGATCTTGGCCGCCACCCCTTCGAGGGTCAGGGTCTTGCAGAATTCGTCGAACTTCGCCTCGTCGTCGTAGCCGGCCATGTACATGTAGTTGAGCTTGAAGGTCGGGGCGGCGGTGTTGAAGATGGTGTACTGGCTGGGCTCCATGCACACGCCGGCCACGGCGCAGGCCTTGAAGCCGGGCTCGGCGGCCGCCATGCGCGTGCCCCAGTAGGAGCCCATGCTGGAGCCGTAGATGGCCATCCGGTCGCCGTCGATCTCGGGACGGGTCTTGAGATAGGCGTAGGCCGCCTTGGCGCCGTCCTCGCAGTTGGAGGCGGTGACGGTGATGCCGCGTTCCCGGGTCTCGCCCTGCCCCGGCCCGTCGATGGAGAGGATCGCCATTCCCCGCTGCAGCAGCGGATCGCCCATGAGCGGATTGTCCTCCTTCACGCCGTCCATGCCCGGCTGATACAGGATGCACGGGAACCGCTCCCCCGGCGCCGGCTTGTGCGGCAAATGCAACAAAGCCGCCTGCTTACCGCCCGGCACGGAAAGGTCCACCCGTTCGATGGGATGATCGGCGAACCCGATGTAGCGGTCGTAACAGTCTCGCTTGCTCTCCGCCCAGGCCATCCGCTGCGGGTTGCCGTCCTCGAAGATCCCCCACTGGGCGGCGGTATAGTAGGTCGCCGCCACGTAGTAGTGCTCGCGGGCCTCCACCGTGTGCCCCAGCGCCTCGGCGGCGCGTCCCTGCTGCTCCCGCTTCTCGGCGGCGCGGGAGAACTCCCGCGGGAAGTCCGTGAACTTCTGAACCCGCTGTCCGATGCCCCTTAGCTCCCCGGCAATGCCCGGACCGCAGTTCCGCAGCATCTTGCCCGAGCGCCCCTGATCGAAGTCGAGGCCGCTCACCTTGATGACCTGATCGAGTATCCAGCGTTGCTCCTGCCAGCGTTTCGTTTTTCTCTCGGTGCTCGCGCGCATGGTGCGTTTCTCCTTGCCGATTGGTGTTCCGGGTGCCGGCCGATCCGTGGAACGGCATGCGCCGCCGGTTCTTGATTCTTTCGCTCAGGTCTATATACAATCGCCGCGGCCGTAATCAATGTCCGAGAGCGAAACCCGTAACTTGTCGCCTGCAACAATACCGGCCACCGGCGGCCTTCGAGCGAGGGTGAGATGGCGAGGCTTGAACCGGACGCGAAACTCGATGAGCGTATAGCGGTGCTCGAAGCCGCCCCCTTGCGCTGGTGGGCCGGGGAGGCCGAAGTGGTCCGGACCTACTTCTCCAATCCCCGGACCCGGGAGGACGACCTGCACTGGCTAAGGCTGCAGGCGGCGCGGGAGCTGGGTACGGTGGAACGGCTGCTCCAGGCCCTGCCCCACGACCTCGCGCAGATCGAGACGGCAGTCAGCCGCGGTTCCTTCGAGGCCTCGACGCGGTCCATCTACGAAGAGACGCGGCATTACCGGCTCCTGGCGAACATCATGGAGCAGATCGCCGGGGAGAGACCGGATCCACAAGAGCTGCTGGCCCTCTCGGGTTGCCAGCGTGAACGCAGGGGGCACCCCGACCTGCCGGCCATGACCGCTGAGATCGAGGCCACCAAGCGGCTCCACGAAACCTACGGTGATCTTGCGGAGGTGGCACTGGGCTTTTCCGAGGGGGCGGGAGCGGCCATCTTCTACATCGGGAACAGGCTTCTTGAACTCCCCTACACCTCCTATTCCGGCGGCGCCGTCGAAAGGGCCATCGCCGAGGCTATGGGCGTCATCTTCCACGACGAGATGCGTCACGGACCCGTTCACATTCCCCGCATCGCCAAGGCGATTCGCAACGACGACGACCTGGAGAAGGCGAGGCAAATCATCACCGAGAAGGCCATTGCCCACCTGAGGCTCCGCAACGAAACCTTCGGCCATCCGTTGACCGAAGCACGCATGGCCGAGATCGATGCCGGCGTCCATGTCGAGCCTCTGCCGGTGGATTACAGGAACATCACGCCTGTTTCTCCGTACTCGGCGTGAGGCGTCCGCCACTCTTCCGTGACCCACGCGTCACGGTCAGTGACTTCGTTCGCTTCCAGACACGTGCCTGCCTGGTGCTCGTCATCAGGCGGTTGGACACACAATACTTTTCTGGGTTAGGATGCCGCCAGCTCTCGCAAACAATGCCCAAACGGGGGGGTAGTTGGGGTTTTCATGAGGATTCGGCCGCAGACTGTCTTCAGTTTCCTGGTCCTCCTGTTTTTTGCCTTCGTGATCTGGGGGGCTAAGGATTGGCCCGTGAAGGCGCAGCTCTACCCCTGGGTGATCGGCATTCCCATGCTTGTGTTGGCCGCCCTCCATCTCGTCATGGATTTTAAGGAGGGAAGCGGAAAGAGCACTTCTCCGTCCACGCTGGCCAACGCTCCAGGGACCACGCCGGCCGACTTCCAGTTCACGAAAGGCATCGACCCCGTCCTGGCCAGGCAGCGGACGATCAATATCTTTTCGTGGATTTTCGGTTTCCTCCTGGCATGCTGGCTCGCCGGTCTTTCCGTGACGGTCCCACCGTTCGTCTTCCTCTACCTTAGGGTCAAGTCGGGCGAGGGATGGGCCCTGTCTCTCGTGCTGACCGGCGCCATCTGGCTCCTGTATTGGGGTCTCTTCGAACAGTTGCTTCGGCTCCCAATTCCCGAGGGAAAAATCTATTTCTGGCTGGGGCTATGACAATGTGTGGCGTCTCGAAGCATGGGTTGTGTGACGCATTGGCAGCTTGCCGGCGTAAGAGGGTCCCGTGATTGACGCCGCCATAAGTGGTTTGCTCCAGGTACTGTCCTGGCCGGCTTTCGGTTTCCTTCTGATCGGCGGAGGAATCGGCTTCGTCGTGGGCATTCTACCCGGCCTTGGGGGGTTGACCACCCTGGCCCTGATGCTCCCCTTCGCCTACACGATCCAGGAGCCCATCGCGGCCTTCTGCTTCCTGCTTGGAATGCACGCCATCACCGGTACCACCGGAGACATCACCTCCATCCTCTTCGGCATCCCGGGCGAGGGAACCTCGGCAGCTACGATCATGGACGGCTACCCCATGACCAAGAACGGCCAGGCGGGAAGGGCTCTGGGGGCTGCCCTGATGAGCTCACTCGTAGCCGGACTTGAAGGCGCCGTCATTCTGGCTATCTCGATCCCGATCATGCGGCCTCTCGTCCTGTTTTTCGGCGCACCCGAGCTTTTCATGCTCGCCATCCTGGGGATCACTTTTCTGGCCACTCTCAGCAGTTCTTCGCTCAGCAAGGGCGTCCTGGCCGGCGGTATCGGGCTCGCGATCTCCTCGGTTGGCATTGAAGATCATACGGGGACGCTTCGCTATACCATGGGGACCATCTATCTCTGGGAGGGATTGAGTCTGGCGCCTGTCGTCGTGGGGCTCTTCGCCTTTCCGGAGATCGTGGACCTGGCGGTGAGGGGTTCAAGCATTGCCGAATCCAAGGTGGGCAAAATCAGTGGAGTGATGGAGGGGGTCAAGGATACCTTCCGGCATTTCTGGCTCACCATGCGTTGCGGCATGATCGGCGTTCTTGTCGGGGCCGTGCCCGGAGTAGGGGGCGGCGTCTCCCAGTGGATGGCTTACGCCCATGCGGTGCAGAGTTCCAAGGACAAGCACCGTTTCGGCAAGGGGGCGGTGGAAGGAGTACTGGGACCCGGCGCCGCGAATAACTCCAAGGAAGGAGGGAACCTCATCCCGACCGTAGCCTTCGGAGTTCCGGGGACCACAGGAATGGCGATTCTCCTCGGGGCTTTTCTGATCGTCGGCCTGACGCCCGGCCCGGAAATGCTGACCAAGCACCTCGACGTCACCCTCGCGATGGTCTGGATACTGGTCATCTCCAATATCCTTGCCGCCGGCGTCGCTTTCCTGTTTCTCAGCCAGCTCGTCAAGCTCACCTTCGTGCGGGGAAATCTGCTCATTCCTTTCCTGGTTGTGTTCGTATTCCTCGGCGCCTTTTCGGCAAACAACGATTTCGCGGATATCGTGGTGGCCTGTGTTTTCGGCGTGCTGGGCTATTTCATGGTCCTTTTCGGATGGCCGAGGGCTCCGTTCGTTCTCGGTCTGGTCTTGGGGCGCCTGGCGGAGAGGTACCTCGGGATCTCGCTGGGCGCCTACGGCACCGGCTGGCTTCTCCACCCGCCCGTAATCGTCATGATAGTGATATTGTTGGGCAGCGTTTCCTATAGTGTGTACAAGAGGATGAGAAACAGCGATCAGGCGGTTGAGGGCCGCGTAGAACAGGACGAAGAAGGGGTATGAGCACCGATAGGTACGGGACCACTAGTGTGGTGTGTCACAAATACGGTTATGAAGATGCGAGGGCATTTTGGTTGTCGGCAAGGCGCGATGACTTGTAGGGGCGACCGGCGGTCGCCCCCCAGTGGCGTGCACCACGCGAGGAAGAGCAACGCAGCCGACGGCCAAAAGGACCCGCAGATTCATAACCTTATTTGTGAGACACCACACTAGATTCAGGGAGGGCCAATGATGAGCACCGATGCAGACAAGATCCCCGGAAAAATCATCGACGACAGAATCATCGGACCAAGGGGGCATTGCGCCTGGGAAGTCCGGGAAGGAGAGGTGTTCCGCATCGTCGATATCGAGGGGCAGCAGGTGATGGATTTCCTGGCTTTCAATCTGAATGATTTGGATGAAAGACTCTCCCCGGAGAACACCTTGAACCTTAACAAGCAGATTTATCCGACGGTCGGCTACACCCTGCTCTCGGATAAAGCCGGCAAGCTCATGACGATTGTGGCGGATACTTGCGGCACCCACGACATGCTCGCAGGGGCCTGCTCCAGCTATACCAACGAATACCGCTACGGTGTTCCGGGCGCTGCCAATTGCCGGGACAACTTCGTCGCCGCTCTCAAACCGTGGGGACTTGGATGGAAAGACATACCCTACAACATGAACGTCTTTATGAATTGCCCCATCCAGGCTGACGGGACGTTCTCCATCGAACCACCGAAATCCAAGGCGGGCGATTACATCGACTTCAGGGCCGACATGGATGTCCTGGTTGCCGGGTCGAACTGCCCCCAGGTGCTCAATCCCTGCAACTCCGGGGATTTGAAGCCGTTGCGGGTGGTCCACTACAGGCCCGGATAGCAAGATCTTCTTCTGGTCCCAAACAAGGGGAGCTTCTAACCATATGAAGGGAGGCAACACCATGAAGTGGGCGAGTAAGACCTTGATCCTGGCGGTTGCGGTCTGGGTATTTCAGGGCTCGATGCCGGGAACTCCGGGATCAGCCCAGGCCCAAACGAAACCGTACTATGAGGGCAAGACCATCCTGGTCATCGTCGGGTCCGGGCCCGGTGCGGGAAATGACATAAGGACGAGGTTGTTTGCCCGGCACGCGGCCAGGCATCTGCCCGGCAAGCCGCATCTCGTCGTGCAAAACAGGAGCGGGGGCGGTGGTCTCCGAGCGCGCAACTACCTCTACAACATCGCCAAACCGGATGGTTTCACCATTGCGGAGATCATCAGAGGCACGGGTCTCCAGCACGCCATCAACGAACCGGCGGCGCGCTTCGAGGCCGACAAGTTCAACTGGATCGGAAACCTGACCACGGCGACGGCGATCTGCACGGGTCGTATCGACCGGGTAGGGGCGAATCTCGAAGAGGCTATCAAGCGTTCCAAGAAGACCCAGTTGCGTAGCGGCGAAACGAGCGGGAACAGCACCGGCGCGGCCATAGGGAAGATGCTGAAGAGGTTTACCGGCATCAACACGAGGCTGGTGGTGGGCTATCAGGGCGGCGCGCCCATCGATCTGGCCATGGAGAAAGGGGAGGTGGACATGCGCTGCGGCTTCGTGTGGAGCTCGGCCAAGACCAGGAAACGGCACTGGTTCGCTCGCCTGGGAAGCAAGACGCCTTTCACCTCCGTGCTCGTCCAGGTCGCGACGAAGCGGCATCCCGAGCTGTCGGACATTCCAACACTGATAGAACTCGCACCGGACAAGGCATCAAAAGATGTCGCGGAGATGCTGACGTTGACGTACCGGAATGCCTACCCGATGCTCGCCCCTCCGGGAACGCCCAAGCACGTGGTAAAGATTTTGCGGGATGCCTTTTGGGCCACCGTCAATGACCCGCAGTACCTCGCGGACGCAAAGAAGATCGGCTATCTGGACGACGAACCGCTGAGGGGGCAGGAGGTGCAGGAACTCATCGGAAAGATCGTGTCGGCGCCGGAGGAATCCAGAAAACTCATGGCCAAGATCATTGCCGCACAGTGATTTAGCACAGGGCGTCACGGGGGTCGCTGTCCGGAGTCTTCCCCCGTGACGAAGCCATGCGACAGGTCGAAAAGGAAGGCTGGGAAGGATGTCCTTGTCAATGAAACCGGATCCCGGTTCCGGGGGAGAAAAGTCCGTGGATGAAAGCCCAAGTACAGCGACGCAAGGTTTGTCTCGTCAAATCGCCGAATTCACCGTGTCATTGAGCCTGGACCGGCTTCCCGCCAACGTACTGTCCAACGCCAAACTTGCCATTCTCGACTGTCTCGGCGTGTCCGTTTTGGCCGCGGGTGAAGAGATCGGCGACAAGTTGCTGCGGTACGCCCGCAACAACCTCGGGCCGGGATCATGTACGGTTTGGGGGTCCGATTTCACGTTGAATCCAAGAGATGCCGCGCTGGTGAACGGGACTCTGGCCCATGGCCTGGATTTCGACGACAGGGGCCATGCCTCCACCTACACGTTGGCGGCCGCGTTGGCGGCAAGCGAAGGCTGCCAAGCGTCCGGCGCCAGGACATTGGAGGCGTTTATCGCGGGTCGCGAAGCCATGATGACCCTGGAACCCCTCTTCGCCAGACGAAGCAGCGGCATTGGGCCTGGGGCGCGGGGGTGGCATAGCAATGGGATCCTTGGCCCCATCGCGGCTGCCTGTGCCGCAAGCAAGATCCTCGACCTCGATGTCTCGCAGACCCTTACCGCCATCGGGCTTGCCACCGGCTCATGCGGGGCATTGACCAGAGATGGCGGGACCATGGCGAAACCGTTTCGGGTCGGCCACGCCGCATCCGCGGGCCTCACTTGCGCATACTTGGCCCAGGAGGGGTTCACCAGCGATGAGACCGCCGTCGAGGGCTCATACGGCCTTCTGGATGCCGTCGGCCCGCTCCAGGACGATATACTGGAGGCCCTGGGAAGGGGGCTCGGGACCGATTACCGCCTCGGCAAGGAGGTCAAGCTGAAGCGGTTCGGTTCCTGCACCGCTACGCATGACGGGGTCGAGGCGATGCTGAGGATGGTTCAGGAGAATAGGCCACTGGCGCCTTCCGAAATAGACTTCATCGAGTGCGACATGCACCCGTACCCGCTGGTGAGAATGCAACCGGAACGGGGTTTTGAAGGACGGTTCAGCATGGCCTACTGCCTCTCCCTGGCTCTCCTTTACGGAGGACTGGACCCTGAGAACTTCACCGACGAACGAGCCCGGGATCCGGAGTTGAGGAACCTGCTCGGGCGCGTTCGCCACGTTCCCGGATCGGACTCGCTGGTCGTGCGTTTGAAGGACGGCACAACCGTCACCGAACCTGTTCGAACCCCGGCGGATCTGAAGGGACGGGAGGCGGTGCTGGACAAGTTCAACGACAGCGTTGACAGGATTCTGTCCGAGGCGCAAAGGGCGGCCGTACCGGACCTCGTGGACCGCCTGGAGCAAAGCCCCTCGATCGAGCCGTTGATGGAAGCGCTCCGCCGGCAGCCGGCCTACTGAGTCGAGCCCGAGACGTTTACGTTTGCCTACGCCTTCGTCGAGACGGTACCGCCGAGATCTCCGAACTGCGGGGCGCCGGAGCGCGCCCCGGTTTCGAAATCGCGGAATATCACCCTATTCCATAGAATTTGGCGGCATTCTCCCACGTAAGCTGCCGCTCCACCGCATCGGACATACCTTCGAACTGGCGCTTGACGGCCTCCCTTGATTGAGGCCAGGTCGCACCGCCGTGTGGATAGTCACTAGCCCACATGATGTTGTCGAGCATCCCGAAGACTTCCGCTCCAAGAATGCCGGCGCGATCCTCCTGGAACGTCACGTAAACCTGGCGTCTTATCATTTCACTGGGAAGTGCCGAATCCCTACCCGCCACCGAGGCCTCGGATCGGGCTCTTTTCAAGGCGGAATCCATGCAGTTCAAATAGGGCACGATCCAGGAGAGGTCATACTCCGCAAAGACCACACGCAGCCGTGGATGATTCTCAAGCGCCCCTCCAAACGTCAGCTCCGTCAGGAGCCCGAGAGGCTCCAGGATGCCGCGTCGCAACGAGTTTTGACCCTGTTGAACCGGCGAGATCTTCTTGAGCCGCGCCCGCATCCTGTCCACGCCCTGCAGGATATTGACATGAATGTGGATGGGGAAATCCATGTCCTCGGCTTTGGTCCACAGGGGTTCAAATTCCGGATCGGCATAGCTCATTCCTTCGGGCAAACCGGAAGGTATGAGCGCGCCTTTATGTCCGAGCTTGGCACAGCGCTCCATTTCCTTCAGCGACCACTCGACATCGAGCGCCGACAGAATACATAAGGCGACAAGACGATCGGGCGCGACGTTGGCGTATTCGATAAGCCAGTCGTTGTATGCGATGAGGCCCGCTTTCTGCAGCTCGGTCTCCTCCCCCTTGAGCGAGAAAAAATTGCGAGTCAGACTCGGGTAGAGCACCTCCGTCCTGACTCCGTCGAGGTCCATGTCGCTCAAACGTGCCGTGGGGTCCCAGGGACCACGCCAGTCTTCCCACTGGAAATTCTCGATAACATCGATGATTTTGCCACCCTTCGCTTGTACCCCGGCGGTAAAGGTCATGCCTACCGGGTCCGGTTCATGGCCATCGAAAACCATGTAGAGACCCTTCTTTCCCGGCGGATCCTGGACAAAGTGAGGTCCGTGTTCGCGTAGTCTCTTCGGTATTCGCTCCCAAGCCTCCGGCGGCTCATTGACATGCGAATCCGCGGAGAAGAACCTTACCTGTTCCGGTGCCATGGCTTGCCTCCTCTGTTCTCGATTTGAGAACCACCTACACTAGTCATCGCGTCTTGCCGACAAAAGAGTCCCGCGTAGCTTGCCACGCGTTGATGTGGTACAGGCCACTACTCAGCCTTTGTGAAACCTTGGTCGTTATGACCGAGGACCGAAGAGAACCCAGTGGAGAGTATCTATAAGTATGTCCGACTGTCAAACACGCAAAACTCACGGTAGTGCCACACGATATTCTACAACGCGGAGGGCAAAATTCCCCGTCATCTGATTCATGAACGAACAGCGTGAACGAGATGCGGTTCATCGCTGTCCGGTTCTGGCTGATCCTGATCTTGGGAGGCGGTCGCCAGGACTCTCTTGGTGTCACATGCCGGGTTTACTGCTTCTGCCTGGCGACGGCCCTTTTGTGTCTCTTGCCCGGGCCGGTGCAGCCAGCCTCGCTGGACGACGAGTTCGTTACCTCCAAGCGTCACTGGGCCGTCACCGACACGAAGTTCGAGCTCTCGTCCAAGCGCTATCGTCTCAACAAGAATGTACGGCACCCGCAACCCGTCATCCTCATCCACGGCCTGTTGGTGAACAGCGGCTTCCTCGACTTTGGCGGCGCCAGCCTGGCCGAATACCTGGCAGAGGCGGGGTTCGACGTCTGGAACCTGTCGCTCCGAGGCACCGGCCGGAGCCTCAGCCCTCTGGGTTGGGGGCAAAAGCCCTGGACCCTGGACGAAATCCTGAAGGACGACCTCCCGACGGTCATCGGATACGTCAAGAAGACCACCGGTAGCGCGAACGTCTTTCTGGTGGGTTACGAGCTGGGCGGGGCGTTGGCCTTCGCGCATGTCGGCAAGGATCGAGAGCACGGAGTCGCCGGGATCGTCGGCATCGCCTCGCCGATGTCCTTCGACAGCCCCGAGCAGGACCGGCTCGACGTCCTGGTCAAGCTCGACCGCCAGCCGGTCCTGCGTAACACCCTTCTCTATGCGAACTCGTCCGGGCTGAACCGGTTTCTCTTCATGGTTCCCGGGTTCGAGGACACTTTCTACAATCCCGGGAACATGACGGAGCGGGTCAAAAAAGAGTTGCTGGAATCCCTCCTGGTCTCGGTCAACCCCGGCGTGCTGGATCAACTCATTACAACCGTGAACAAGGACGAGTTCGTCTCCGCCGACGGCGCTTCCAGCTACCGCGACACGCTGTCCGAAATTCGTATCCCGGTTCTCCTGATAGGGGGCGCGGCCGACCCCATCGCACCGCCGGAAGCCCTGAAAAAGCTCTACTCGGAGCTTGGCTCGGAGGACCGGGACCTCATGATCTTCTGGTCGGATCCCGACGAGGACATCAGCTACGGCCATTTCGACCTGATTCTCGGGAAGAACGCCGAAGCCGACGTCTTTCCGCTCGTCCGGGGATGGCTCGAATCCAGAAGCCTGTCCCAGTAGGCGAATCGTAGCCGATTCGGCTGACTCGCCCAGGTTCCTGGGGACCCACCTGAATCACCGCTCCCAAAACCTGAATCACCGCTCCTAAAGATTGGCCGTCCGGTGCCGACAATCTTTTTATGGATTCGTTCTTCATGGCCGGCACCATGGTCACGGAAGTGCTCGAACAGAACTGGGGACCTGTTCTGCTGTTCGTTCTCGGGTCCTGTATCGGGAGCTTCCTGAACGTCTGCATCACGCGCATACCGGCCGGTGAATCCATCCTCTTCCCCCCATCCCGTTGCCGCGCCTGCAAGACGCGGCTTCGCGGTCGGGCCAACATACCCCTGATCAGCTACATCCTGCTGCGCGCGCGATGCGCTCACTGCGGCGCCCGCATCTCCCGGCGCTACTTCCTGGTCGAATTGTGCACTGCCGCCATGGCGCCGGCGTGCTACCACCGCTTCGGCCCGGGCGGACTCTTCTTCGCACGCCTGTCCTTTGCCTGCGCGCTGCTGGTGACGGCGGTCATCGACTTCGAGACGGGTATCATCCCCGATGCCATCAGCGTCTCCGGCACGGCGGCGGGACTCGTGCTGTCGTGTATCGCCCCCGCGCTCTCGATTCAGGACATGCCGTCACCGGCGAGCGCACTCCTGGGCGCCTTTCTGGGCGGGGGCTTGTTGTTGGCGACGGCCCGCGGCTACCGCGCCATGACCGGGAGGGACGGCCTGGGCGGCGGCGACGTCAAACTGATGGCGATGATCGGCGCCTTCGCCGGCTGGGACGGCGTCTCCGGCATTCTATTCTGGAGCGCTCTCACGGGAAGCTTCTGGGGCATCGGGCTCATGATCCTCCGAAAGGACGTTGCGCTGACGACTCCCTTGCCGTTCGCCCCGTTCCTGTGTCTCGCTGCCCTGCTCCACATGTGTTGAAGACGGGAGTGCCGATGCTGCAAGCGTTCAAACAAACCGCCGGATTCTCATTGCTGGGTCAACTGATCACGCTGACCCTGGCCGGCATCATGCTGTCCATCGCCGTACCGGGTTACCTGAAGGTTATGCCCAGGCATCGCCTGAACGGTGCGGTACGGCTACTCACGGGCGATCTCATGTGGGCACGCATGAAAGCCATCGAAAGAAACAACCGCCACCGGATCTTTTTCCTCAACGATCACCAGTATCGGATCCTTGACGACGCGGACAACGACGGCGCCGTGGACCCGGGAGAATGGACGCTCACCAGGGACCTGCGAACCGACTATCGAGACGTGGTGATGAGCTCCACCAACAATCCGGTCTTCAGTCCCAGAGGTACGGCCAGCAGTCTGGCTACCATTACGCTGGCCAATGCCGCCGGCTCGAAACGCATCAGCATCAGCATTGCCGGCCGCGTGCGGATCCGGTGAAGGGACAGGCAATGGAGCCGCTGCGTCCGTCCAGCCAGGGCTTTTCCATGATCGAGCTGCTTGTGGCGATGTTGATCCTGTCGACGGCGTTATTGGGAATCGGCCGTCTCACCATCGGCGTCATCGAGGGAAACCTCAAAAGCCGGAACCACGGCGTCGCCACCCTGCTGGCCCAGGACCGGATCGAGGCCCTCAAGGGTCTGGGCGCGGGAAGCGCAACTTCAACCACGGAGGACTATGGGACCATGCCCGGATTCCCGCACTACAAGCGAGTCACCGACGTGCGGCGCGATGTGCCCGAGGCCGGCTTGAGCACCATCACCGTAACCGTGTATTGGGACCGAGGCTCGGTCGTCCTGCACACCCTGCTGGGCCCATGACGTCGCACACCTCCAGACCCTTGTGGCCGGGTTTCCGGAAGCCAGGTTCCGGCACATCCCGACAGCGGCGCGACGACCGGGGTTTCACTCTGATCGAGCTGCTCGTGGTCCTGGCGATCCAGGGAATTCTACTGGCGGCGGTGGTCACGAGCTTTACCGGCCAGCTCACCACCCATGACCTCCAGGAACAGATCAATGCCATGCAACAGAACGCCCGGGCGGCCATAACCCTGGTGATCCGGGACGCGAGAACCGCCGGGTACGACCCAGCGCGGGCGGGGATCACCGGTCTGGCATACGCTCCGGCCCGTCTGATCATCGCGGCCGACCACAACGGCGACGGTGACCTCAGCGACGCCAACGAACGGATCGTCTACTTCCACGACCCCGCCCGCCTGGTACTCAGGCGCGACACCGGCGGCGGCGGGCAGCCCCTGGCGGAAGACGTGCAGGGGTTCACCGTGGAATACCTCGACGCCGCAGGCAACGTCACCACCGCAACCACCGCGATTCGGCAGCTCAGGATCAGCGTAACGACACGGACCGGCAAACAGGATCCGCGCTACCCCCGGAACGGCGGTTACCGAACCCACACGCTGCGATCGGTCGTGACACCCGCCAACCTGGGGCTGGGACCATGAGGTACGTCAAAGGGGTTCCGGAGAATCGTCGCCGGGCCGGACCAGGACGTATTCGCAACCCTGCTTGTCCGGCAACTCGCGGAGCTGCGCGATGATGCCTTCCGCTTCTTCCCGGGAGTAGTACAGCCCGACGGTGCTGACCTGGCCGTCGGGCCTGTGCTCATGCAGGTAGAACTTGTCCACGGCTACCGCCTCAGTACGTCGGAGTTTTGTACCCAACTCGCTTGCGCTCCTTCATGAAGGTCTTGAAGGTGGTTCGGTGACTGCGCACGTTGTAGGGGCAGACGTCGACGCACAGGTGGCAGTACTCGTCGCGCAAGCGGGAATACGGGTAGCATTTCTCGAGGTCGATCAACCAGCGCTTGATGCCGTCGGTCATCACGTGGTCCTGGGGAATCGCGTCCCCCGGACAGTTCTGCATGCACACGTTACAGTTCGTGCAGAAGTCCTGCACGCCGAACTCCCGCGGCTGGTCCTCGTCCAGCGGCAGATCGGTGGTGACGAAACCGGGCCGGAAGTCCGCCCCGTACTTCTCGTTGATGAGGCTGCCATGCCGCCCCAGCTCGCCGAACCCGACCTGATAGAACACCGGAATGGCCTGCACCTCCCGGACGCCGTTGTGATGGGCCCAGGCGGGATACCCCAGGTCGCGAATGTAGGCCGCGAGGTCGGTGGAAAGGTCGGAGACCACCGCGTACACCCGCATGGCCTCTTCCTCCACCGCATCGGCGCCGTCCAGGACCTTGTGGTAGTCCTCGCTCACGCAGGCCGCGATGACGTACTCGTGGGGAACCTCTTTCCCCAAATCGATCATGGACGGCTTGAGCCGGCAGATGCCCACCAGGTCCGCGCCCAGCTCGCGAGCCTTGGCCTTGATCCGCGCGGTCACGGCGGACCGGTCGGCCACCTCCACCCGTTGCGGGTTTACCGCACCGTCGCGGAACTTGGCGTTCTCCACGCATCGGTTGGTGTATCCGACCACGGTCTCCGAACGGCTGGCGTAGTGGGGCACCTCGTCCGCCCCCATGGAATGAACCATGGAGGCCAGCACGGGATCAGCCATTCCCTGCATTCGTCTCGGCGTTGTACCGCGCATGGAGAGCTCCTTTGCCAGGCAGGGACGCCGTTTCCAGGCGACCGCGTCCGGGTGTGTTCGACCTGCACACCCGTACCAGAACCGGCACCCGCATGGCAATACAGACGCGCCCCCGCCGCCTGCCGCGGCCGGTTGGGCAGCCGTCTCGTTCTCGTGTAATAATATCGTGCTAGTGTGGTGTCTCACAAATACGCTTATGAAGCTGCGAGGGCATTTTGGTTGTCGGCAAGGCGCGATGACTTGTAGGGGCGGGTTTCAAACCCGCCCGTGTGGCGGGCACCACGCGAGGAAGAGCAACGCAGCCGACGGCCAAAAGGACCCGCAGATTCGTAAGCGTATTTGTGAGACACCACACTAGTGTCCTGTCCGGTTAATTCGCATGGTAAGATGCGCAGGATTTTTCGTCGTCGACAAGGCGCGATGACGTGTAGGGGCGACCGGCGGTCGCCCCCGTGGCGGGCACCACGCGAGGAAGAGCAACGCAGCCGACGAGAAAAAGACCAGCAGATTACCGTGCGAATTGACCGGACAGGACACTAGGGCGTGGAATGTTGCGTTTCGTGACCATCGAAGGAGGTGGCGGTTCGGGAAAGACCCGTCAGGTCGAGTTGCTCAACGAGTATCTGGGCTCTCGCGGAGTGTCCCGGCTGCTGACCCGCGAGCCGGGTGATACCCCGCTGGGGAAGGAACTCAGAAGACTCCTGCTCGAAGGCCATCCGGAATCCCTCTCGGACGAGACCGAACTGTTCCTGATGCTGGCGGACCGGGCACAGCACGTTCGCGAGGTCATCAGGCCCGCCCTCGAGCAGGGCAAGCTGGTGGTTTCGGACCGCTTCGCGGATTCGACTTTGGCGTACCAGGGTTACGGCCGGGGCATGGATCTGGCGTTGCTGCGCCGGTTGAATGTCATGGCAACGGGCGGCACCATCCCCGACCTCACCATCATCCTGGACTGTGCGGTGGAGGTGGCGCTGGCCCGTGCGGCGGAAAGGCGGGACCTGCAGGCGGCGCGCGAAAACCGGTTCGAGGCCGAAGGGATCGCGTTTCAACGCCGGGTGCGCGAGGGATTCCTCGAGCTGGCCGAGGAGGAGCCTTCACGTTGCGTGGTGGTCCAGACCGACGGTCCGGTGATGGCGGCCCAGGAGAAGATGAGACGGATCATCGATGAACGGCTTCACGCCGGCGCGGGCCGGTAAAGCGCGGATGCCGGAGGCGTGATGCTGCGATTCCAGGACATCATCGGCCACCAGGGACAAATCGAGTTGCTGCGGCGAGCCGTGGACCGCGACCGGCTTCACCACGCCTATCTTTTTGTCGGCCCCGAGGGCACGGGAAAGAGAACCGTGGCCACCGCCCTGGCGGCCGCCATTCAATGCGAGACCGTCGCCGGCGACGCCTGCGGCGAGTGCCCGAGCTGTCTGTGCATTCGCGACGGGAACCATGCGGACGTGCATTGGCTGGAGCAGCGCAAGGGCAAGCGGGACATCACCATCGAGCAGGTGCGGGAGTTGCAGAGACAGTTGGTGCTGCACCGCTTCACGGGGATCAAGAAGATCGCCATCATCGACCCGTTGACGCTGGTGAACCTCCACGCCCAGAACGCACTCCTCAAGACGCTGGAGGAGCCGCCGGACCATTCCCTGCTGATCCTGATCGCGGAGAGCACGGGAGGTGCCCTGCCGACGGTGCTGTCCCGTTGCCTCCGGCTGCAATTCTTCCCTTTGGCGGTGGAGCAGGTCGCCGCCATCCTGACCCGGCGCAAGGGGCTTCCCGAAGACCGCGCCCTGCTGCTGGCCGCCCTCAGCTACGGGAGCCTCGGCACCGCGCTGGAGAGCGACGAGGCGGAACTGCTGGACCAACGGCAGGACTGCATTCGCAGGCTGGCAGCGCTTTCGTCCGACGACATGCGCGGCATTACAGCGCTGGCCGAGGAAATGGGCAGCGACCGGGAGAAGGCGTTGAAGTTCCTGGACTGGGTCAAGGGATGGCTGCGCGACGTCATGGTGCTTCAGGTCACGGGCTCCACCGCGACGGTCTACAACCGCGACCTGCTGGAACAGCTCCAGCAGGTCGCCGCGGGCCGCCGCGTGCAGCAATCGACGTCCGCCCTGGCCGAGATCGACAACGTGACCCGGGCCATTCACCGGAACTACAACCGGCGCATGGTGCTGGAGGGCTTTATTCCCAGACTCCTGAACTGAAGGGACCCGAAGACTGCCATGGATCGCTTATATTTCACCACGCCGCTCTACTACGTGAACGCCCAACCGCACCTCGGGCACACCTACACCACCATCATCGCGGACACGCTGAAGCGCTACCACCGGATGCGGGGCAAGGACGTCTATCTGCTCACCGGCACGGACGAGCACGGCGACAAGATCGCCCAGGCGGCGGCCGCGGACAACACCGAGCCCAAGGCGTATGCGGACCGGATCAGCGCGCTGTTCCGGTCCACCTGGGACACCTGCGGCATCGCCTACGACCACTTCATCCGGACCACCGACGACTACCACAAGGCGACGGTCAGCCGGATCCTGCAACACATCTACGATGCCGGCGACATCTATTTCGGGGAGTACGGCGGTTACTACTGCTACGGCTGCGAGCGTTTCTACACCGAGAAGGAGCTGCAGGACGGCAAGTGCCCGGACCACCAGACCGCGGCCACCTACATCGAGGAGAAGAACTACTTCTTCCGCATGAGCAAGTACCAGGACCGCCTGATCGAGCACATCAACGAGGACCCCGGCTTCATCACGCCGCAACGGTACCGCACGGAGGTGCTGTCCTTCCTGCGTGAGCCCCTGGAAGACCTGTGCATCTCCCGGCCCAAGAGCCGGCTGGAGTGGGGTATTCCCTTGCCCTTCGACGGGGACTACGTCACCTACGTGTGGTTCGACGCGCTGATCAACTATGTAAGCGCCGTAGAGATCAAGGGCGCGGATTTCTTCAACACCTACTGGCCCTGCGCCAACCACATCATCGCCAAGGACATCCTCAAGCCCCACGGCATCTTCTGGCCCACCATGCTCATGGCCGCGGGGTTGCCGCTGTACCAGAGGCTCAACGTGCACGGCTACTGGATCATGGACAGCGGCAAGATGTCCAAGAGCCTGGGCAACGTCATCCGCCCGCTCGACATGAAGGAACGCTACGGCATGGACGCCTTCCGCTACTACCTGCTGCGGGAGATGGTGTTCGGCCAGGACGCGACCTTTTCCCTGGAAGCGTTCGTGAACCGGGTCAACGCCGACTTGGCCAACAACTTCGGCAACCTGGTGAGCCGCGTCCTCGCCATGCAAAAACGGTATTTCGGCGGGGTCGTTCAACCCATGGGCGACGGCGCCCGAGCCGAAGACCGGGGATTGAAGGAAGCCTTTCAGACGGCGGCCGCCAACGTGGAAAGGCACATGGAGGAGATGGCCTTCCACCGGGCGCTGGAATCGATCTTCGTCGCGCTGGACAAGACGAACCAGTACATCGTGCAGACGGCGCCGTTCACGCTCGTCAAGGAACCGGACCAGAAGGCGCGGGTGGGCGAAATCCTGCACCACGTCCTGGAAGGCGTACGTATCACCGGCGAACTGCTGGCGCCCTTCCTCCCGGAGACAGGCTCCGCGGTCCGGAACCTTCTGGGACTCCCCGCCAGTGACGCGCTCCGGACCGAGTGGGGCGGCTCCTTCCCCGAAGGACACCAGGTCCAACCGCCCGAAATGCTCTTCCCCAGGATCGAGGAAACGGAGAGCGACGGCGACGGGAGCCCGTCGTAGGATCCCGCTTGGGTACGGGAATGGCACCGACACCCGCATTGTCATTCCCGCGCAAGCGGGAATCCAGGGGTGTGGAGGGGGCAAACGGGCATGCCTCCCCGCCCCACCCCTCCTGGATTCCCGCTTTCGCGGGAATGACGATTTCGGGGGTCGTTACCTCTCTCGGATGGCGTTTTGACACACCCTGTTTCGCGGGAATGACCCATGCCGGGCCTCGATGGCTTCTCCCTACCAACGACGGGGGTGTGCGATGACTCCCGGCCTCCCACGCCTCATCGACACCCACTGCCATATCCAGACCGAGGAGTTCGACGCGGACCGCGATGACGTGCTCGCCCGCGCACAAGAGGCCGGCGTCGACACCCTGATCGTCGTCGGGGGAGCCGGGGATCTTTCCACCAACGACGCGGCTGTGCGCCTCGCGGAAGCACACGCGAACCTCTACGCCACCGTGGGCATGCACCCGCACGACGCCAAGGACGTGAGCGCGGAGGCCATGGACCGGTTGCGCGGCCTCGCCGGCCATCCCAAGGTCGTCGCCATCGGTGAGACCGGCCTCGACTTTTACTACGAACACTCGCCCCGCCAGGTCCAGAGAGACATGTTCGAGAGATTCGTGGCGTTGGCCGTGGAAACCGGGTTGCCCATCGTGGTCCACAACCGTGAATCGGACCGCGAGGTGGCGGAGACGATTCGAAACAGGGGCGGCGGAAGCCTGGAGGGGGTGATCCACTGCTTCACCAGCGACGCCGCGGCCGCGCGCACGTTCCTCGACCTCGGCTTCTACCTGTCGTTCTCGGGCATCGTCACCTTCAAGACCGCCGAGGCGCTGCGGGACGTCGCCCGTTGGGTTCCTCTGGACCGGCTGCTCATCGAGACCGACTCGCCGTTCCTGGCGCCTGTTCCCCGGCGGGGCCGGCGCAACGAGCCCGCCTACGTGCGTTTCGTGGCCGAGACCCTGGCCCGGGTCCGGGGGGTGGGCGTTGACGAAATCGCCGATGCCGCCAGCCGCAACGCCCGGGCGCTGTTTCGGTTGCCGGCCTGCGAGACCACGCGGGAGTCATGATCGACGGCACCACGAAACTGCTGGGAGTGCTGGGATGGCCGGTGGAACATTCCATGTCGCCGGTGATGCACAACGCGGCCATCCAGGCCGCAGGCCTGAACGCCTGTTACGTCCCCTTCCCGTGTCCGCCCGAGGCTTTGGGCGACGTCATCGCCGGCCTCCGCGGCATGGGGTTCCTCGGCGCCAACGTGACCATCCCGCACAAGCAGGCGGTCATCGAGCATCTCGATGGGTTGAGCGAGGAATCCCGCTTCACGGGAAGCGTCAACACCCTCTATTGGGAAGGGGACCGGCTGATGGGGACCACCACCGACGCCCCGGGCGCCGTGCTGAATCTCCGCCAGGCCGGCATCGAGCTCGACGGCAAGCGAGTCACGATCCTGGGAACCGGCGGCGCGGCCCGGGCGCTGGCTTTCGTGCTGGTCCGGGGCCATTGCGCGGGCGCGAGCGGCGGGAGGGAGACTTTCCGGCTGCCGGAACTCACCCTACTGGGCCGGGACCCGGGCAAGGCCGACAGGTTGGCGCGGGACATCGCGGCGGGAAGCGCGGCGGGTACGGCGGTCCGCTCCGGGCTGCTGGCGGATTTCGCAACGCGCGGAAGCGCGGCTGACCTCATCATCAACTGCACATCGGTGGGCATGACTCCGAGCGTTCAGGGATGCCCCATCGACCCCGCGCTCCTCGAGCCGCGCCACGCCGTCTACGATATCGTCTACCAGCCACGTGAAACAGTGCTGCTCAGGGAAGCCAGACGGAAGGGGTGCCGGACCGTGGAGGGCATCGGCATGCTGGTGCACCAGGGAGCCGCGTCGTTTCGTACCTGGTTCGGCCGTGACCCCGACACAGGGGTCATGTTCGCCGCCCTCGCGGCCTTTGGCTACGGTTGATGGCCGGGGAACGGGACACATGGGGAGTCCCGCGCCGTTCAGCAAGACGCTACATGTGGGTGACAGCAATGGTGTCTCGCCCGGCCAATGATTGCTCCCGAATGCCTGCAAGAGCATCTTCCGGATCTGCGGAAACTCGTCTCGTCCACATCGACCATATACGAGCCGCAGCCTTCACCGACCTTCCTCTTCCCCTGTCCCAACATGGCGTATGATGTCCATCGAATCGTGCAGGAGCCGGAGGACGTCAATCACAGGCGGCTCCTCTGGTCTGCCGACCCGATACAACACGACGTGCCGGCCTTTCCGCCCCCTGCGCGCCACGTGCAGTGTCATCAACCCTGCAGCAATTTCATCGCGTCTCCGCGATCCAGGAACCTCCGGCCCCGCCGCCAGCGATTCGATTGCCCAGATCAAGGTCTCGGCATAGACACGCGCCTGCTCCTCTCCAAACCGTTCGGATGTCCAGCGGAGAATGTTCCGGAAATCGTTTTCTGCCGCCGCTGCCAAACGGACTCGCCAACGGCCGCCGCTGCCCATTACGTCCTGTCGTCGTTGGATGAACTGCCGCCGAGCGTTTCGGCGGTAAGGGCGGACAGGCTCTCGCGCAGTGCCTCGGCCGCATCGAACGACCGATAGCGTCCCGCCGCAATATCGGCGATGCCGGCCTCTGCGGCTTCGCGCATGACCTTGAGGCGGATCTCGTCCGCCGCCTCCTGACGCTCTATCAGCCTGAGACCTTCACGCATCACTTCGCTCGCATTCTGATAACGACCGGAGTTGACCAGCCTCGCGACCAGGGCCGCCAGATGATCCGAAAGAACCACGTTGCGCGTCGGCATGATCGATTCTCCTTTGCAGGTCTATATTGGCATAATATGCCATTCCTGCCTGCCATGCAACGCTTTGGCTAGGCCGTTTTGCAAGAGGTCAGGTTATATATTTCTTGAAACAATTCACAAACTGACCGACAGCAAAAAAAGGGGAGGACCGAAGTCCTCCCCTTTTGGTTATCAGCTCGGATTTGAGCTTCAACGACGCTTAGTAGTCTTCCGGCATGGCCGGGGCAGCGGACTGCTTCTTCTCCGGCTTGTCGGTGATCATGGCCTCGGTGGTGATCAGCAGGCCAGCCACGGACGCGGCGTTCTGCAGCGCAGAGCGTACGACCTTGGTGGGATCCAGGATCCCGGCCTTGATCAGGTCCTCGAACTCGCCCTTGGCGGCGTTGTATCCGTAGGCCCCTTCGCCCTTCTTGATGGCGTCAACGACTACGGAAGCATCCGCTCCGGCATTGCTGGCGATCCAGCGTGCGGGCTCTTCCGCGGCGCGCTGAATGATCCGGACGCCGAAGGACTCGTCCTCGTTCACTTCCAGGTCCTTCAACGCGACGGCTGCGCGAATCAGCGCGACGCCGCCTCCGGGGACGATGCCTTCCTCGACGGCCGCGCGGGTAGCGTGCAGCGCATCCTCGACCCGGGCCTTCTTCTCCTTCATCTCGATCTCGGTGGCAGCTCCCACCTGGATCACGGCGACGCCCCCGGCCAGCTTGGCCAGCCGCTCCTGCAGCTTCTCACGGTCGTAATCCGAGGTGGTGTCCTCGATCTGAGCCCGGATCTGCTTGATGCGGCCCTCGATGTCGGCCTTTTCGCCGGCGCCTTCCACCACGGTGGTGTTTTCCTTGTCGACGATGATCTTCTTGCACCGGCCGAGTTCATTCAGCGTCACGTTCTCAAGCTTGATCCCGAGCTCTTCTGCGATCATGCGCCCGTTGGTCAGTATGGCGAGGTCTTCGAGCATCGCCTTCCGGCGGTCGCCAAAGCCCGGGGCCTTGACCGCGATACACTTGAAGGTGCCGCGGATCTTGTTGACCACCAGGGTCGCCAGGGCCTCGCCCTCCACGTCCTCGGCAATGATCAGCAGCGGCTTGCCGCTCTTGGCGATGTTCTCCAACACCGGCAGAAGATCCTTCATGCTGGAGATCTTCTTCTCATGGATCAGGATATAGGGTTCGTCCAGAGTCCCTTCCATCCGCTCGGGGTCGGTCACGAAGTAGGGCGACAGGTAACCCCGGTCGAAGCGCATTCCTTCCACCAGTTCCAGGGTCGTTTCCAGTCCCTTGGCCTCCTCGACGGTGATGACGCCTTCCTTGCCGACCTTGTCCATGGCATCCGCCAGGATGTCGCCGATGGTCTTGTCGTTGTTGGCGGAAATGCTGCCGACCTGCGCAATCTCGGACCTGTCACGCGTCGACTTGGACTGTTTCTGGAGCTCGGACACGACCTTCGCCACCGCCTTGTCGATGCCCCGTTTCACCGCCATGGGATCATGACCGGCGGCGACTATCTTGAGACCCTCGGTGAAGATCGCCCGGGAAAGGACGGTGGCCGTGGTGGTTCCGTCACCAGCCACGTCGGAGGTCTTGCTGGCGACCTCCTTGACCATCTGGGCTCCCATGTTCTCGAATCTGTCCTCGAGCTCGATCTCCTTGGCGACGGTGACGCCGTCCTTGGTCACGGTGGGGGCGCCCCAGGATTTCTCCAGCACCACATTGCGGCCCTTGGGCCCCAGGGTGCAGGTAACCGTGTCCGCGAGGAGCTTGACCCCTTTCAGGACCTTGGCCCTCGCGTCCTCACTGAATCTGATGTCCTTTGCAGCCATTTTTGTTCGTCCTCTCTATTCGACGATCCCGAGGATATCGTCTTCCCTCATGATGAGATGCTCGTCCCCGTCCAGTTCAATCTCCGTGCCGGAATACTTCCCGAACAGGACCTTGTCCCCTGCCTTGACGTCGAGAGCCAACACCTTGCCGTCCTCGCGCTTGCCCGAACCCACCGCCACCACCATGCCTTCCTGAGGCTTTTCCTTCGCCGCGTCGGGGATGATGATACCGCCCGCCGTCGTCTCCTCCTCGTCGACCCTCTTGACGATGATCCTGTCGTGCAAAGGCTTCACTTTTGCCGCCATAAGAACCTCCCTTTAAGAGTTTAGTGATAGGATTTAACCGAAATCTAAGCACGATTTGCCCGCAGTCAAGGGGGCGGCCGGGTGCAACCCGTTTGGAGAACGTTTTTGCGGGCCAAATCGTGGACCGAAATTGGCCAAGGCGGCAAAACCGCGTATACTGTGTTCGATTTCATGATCGGTCTCATCACCTTGGTCTGGTGGCTACGGGCGGGTTTGAAACCCGCCCCTACACGGAGGTAACGCAACGTGTTGAAAATATGGGGAAGAAAGACTTCATCCAACGTACAGAAGGTCCTTTGGTGCTGCGGAGAGCTGGAAATTCCGTTCGAGCGCGTGGACCTGGGCGGAGAGTTCGGTGGGAACAGGGAGCAGCCCTACCTGGACCTGAACCCCAACGGCGTGGTCCCGACCATCGAAGACGGCGACTTCGTCCTGTGGGAGTCCAACAGCATCGTCCGGTACCTGATCAACAAGTACAACGGCGGCAAGCTCGTCCCCGGCACTCCCGAGGGGCGGGGCAATGCCAACCGCTGGATGGACTGGCAGTTGACCACCCTGAACACGTTCATGGTGCCGATCTTCTTCGGCATCGTCCGGACCCCGGAAGCCGAACGTGACCCCGCCGCCATCGAGAAGGCGGTGGCGGCAGCGGTGCCCAAGTGGGAGATGGTCGAGCGTTACCTGGAAGGCCAGAGCTACCTGGCCGGTGATTCCTTCACCATCGGCGACATCCCCGTCGGTATCTGGGCCTACCGCTGGTTCACCATGCCGATCCAGCGCCCCTCGATGCCCAACGTGGAGGCATGGTACGCGCGCCTGTGCGAGCGCCCGCCTTACAAGGAGCACATCATGATCCCGCTTTCCTGAGCGGGATCATGGCCCCGGTTCCGTCCCGCCCTCGTTCAGAAAGGCCTTGCGGTGGGAGAGCGCCGGCAGCCTGCGCCGCACGTTTTCCAGGTAGTCGAGGTCGATGGGGGCCAGGACCAAGCCCGGCTCGGTGTCGGCTTCGGCGATGACCTTGCCCCATGGGTCGACGATCATGGAGTGTCCGTAGGCCGACATGCTGGCCGGATGCTCGCCGGTCTGGTCCGGGGCAATGATGTACACTTGGTTCTCGATGGCGCGGGCGCGCAGCAGCGTTTCCCAGTGTGCCCGGCCCGTGGGGACCGTGAACACGGACGGCACGAAGATGACCTTGGCGCCGGCGGCGGAGAGCTGGCGGTAGAGCTCGGGGAAGCGCAGGTCGTAGCACACGGAAAGCCCCATGGGACACAGAGGGGTGTCCGCGACCACGACAGCGTCGCCGGGCCGGCGAAACTCGGATTCGCGGATTGGCGCTTCGCCCTCGATATCGACGTCGAACAGGTGGATTTTCCGGTACTTGGCGATGATCCCCGTTCCCGGGCGGATGAGCACGCTGGTGTTGAAGGCCCGGCCCGCCGAATCGGAGACTTCCAGAATCGACCCCGCCAGCACGTACAACCCAAGCTCGGCTGCCAGGGCAGTCATGCGCTCCGTCGAAGGCCCGGGCACCGGTTCGGCATTCGTCGCGGTGTCCTTGCCGCGCCCGCGCCAGTTGAACACCTCCGGCAGGACCACCAGTTGGGCGCCTTCGGCGTGCGCCCGGCGAATCCACCCTTCGGCTTCGCGAAGATTGGCTTCCTTATCCGATGTGGCCAGCATCTGGACCGCTGCGGCGAGAAATTGCATGGATTCTCTCCAACGACGCGAGAACACCGGGCGGCGCACAAACAGGGCTCTAAAACACGATAACAACACGCCGGCGTTTTTGAAACGCCCGAGCTCGTCCCCTGAACAGGGGTTCATACGGACTCGGTGTCTTCGGCTTCGACGGCCCGCGGCCGAAAAAGCCGTTCACGGAAGCATGACAATCCGATAAAAAAGTGCATATATGTGTGCAGCGGGGAGTTCTCAGTGGAAGCCAGGGCCGACCGCATCAGGAGCCGGTTGGAAAAGGATGGATGGTTTCTGGCGCGTCACGGATCTGGCCATGACGTTTATAGGCACCCCGTATCAAGGGAATCATTACCCTTCCGCGGCACAAGACATTGTCACCCGGCGTCGTCCGCTCCATCGCAAGAAAGGCTGGATGGCCGGAATGACGGAACGCGAAAGGAAACCCACAGGATGGCACGATATCCCGCGCTGATCGACGGCAAGAAAGGCGCCTACGGCGTTGCGTTTCCCGACCTGCCCGGTATCGTCGCCATGGGGAAGACCATTGACGAGGCAATGGTCAACGCCGAGGAAGCGCTTCGCGACTACGCGACCGAGGCGCTCAAGGACGGTGAAAAGATTACCCCGCCGAGCGACCTGGAGCGAGTGGAAACGCGGGCGGGACAGGCTCTCGTATCCGTTCCGCTAATCCGTCTTTCGGGCCGGAGCGTCCGCACCCATATGACGCTGGACGAGGGGGTCGCTGCCTTCATCGATGGCGAGGCGCGAAGGCGCGGCATGACCCGCACCGCGTACGTCGAGTGGATGGCGCGCCGCGTTGCGGAAATGGGCGGCTGAATTTTCCAGACTACGCACAATGATGATAATATAGGGCCATGGCAGGAAAGACGTCAGCGAAGGACAACCGTCAGGAGAACCTGTTCCGGGAGCTTCGGAGCTTTGCGGAACAGTGCGGCATCGAGGTCCGGTGCGAGAAGTTGCCGCGCGACTTAGGCTATCGCGTGCGTAGCGGCGGTTGCACGGTCAGAGGAAAGAAGTGGGTGATCGTGGACCGGACGCTCCCGGCCCGTGACCGGCTGGATCTGCTGGCCGACGAAATCAGGGAGTCGGTGAACGGGGAGTTGGAGATACCTGCCAGCCTTCGACCGTTCCTCTAGAGGTCATTCTCCCCTGCGGGTGCGGGCACGGGCGGGTTTGAAACCCGCCCCTACAACAGCCCGACCGAACGAATGCGAAGGGACCTTCGCCCGACGAGCCGTTGCCGTCGGTGACCCCCTACAACAGCCCGACCGAACACCGAGGGACCACCGGAGTGGTTCCGGCCACGCCTATTTCATGAAGAATACCAGCGAGCCGCTGGTATAGTCGAGCAACGGCCCCCAATACACTCCCAGCACCACGGTCAGCACCATGAGGGCACCGAGCAGCGGCACCGCGCTCGCGGTCGCGGCCACTGGACCGTCCTCGGGAGTGGGGGCGTCCAGGAACATGGTCCGGACGATCCGCACGTAATAGTACAGCGAGATGACCGTGTTGATGAGCGCCACCACCGCGAGGACGTAGAACTCGGCATTGATGATGGCGGCGAAGAGCAGAAACTTGCCGATGAAACCCGCGAAGGGCGGCAGGCCAGTGAGGGAGAAGAGGAACGCCCCCATGCAGATGGCCGGGAACGCGGCGCCCCGCCAGGCCAGCCCGCGGTAGGCCTCCAAGTCCTCGCGGCCGGTGGCGTTGGCCACCACCATGACCACCAGGAAGGCGCCCAGGTTCATGATCAGGTAGACCACCACGTAGAAGAGCATGGCGGTCAGCCCGTCGTTGTTCAGCACCACCAGACCCATCATGATGTAGCCCGCGTGGGCGATGCCGGAATAGGCCAGCAGGCGCTTGACGTTGTTCTGGTTGAGGGCCGAGAGGTTGCCCCAGGTCATGGTGATGATGCTGAGGGCCACCAGCACATCCGTCCACTGGAGCGCGGGAAACGCCTGGAACGTCCAGCTCCCATCCGGTCCGAGGGTGGACACCGCGGGGTAGAAGAAGCGGATCAGGATGGCGACGCCGGCAGCGTTGGAGGCCACCGAAAGAAATCCGGTGAAGGGCGTCGGCGCCCCCTGGTACACGTCCGGCGACCACATGTGGAACGGCGCGAAGGCCATCTTGTAGCCGAAGCCGGCCAGGATGAAAATGAAGGCGATGAACAACCCTGTCTGGTTGCCGCTCCCTTGAACCATGGCCGCGTTGATGGCCGCGTAGTCGAGGCTGCCGGCCATGCCGAACACCCAGCTCATGCCGTAGATCATGGTGCCGGACGCGACCCCGCCGTAGATGAGATACTTGAGCGCCGCCTCCGCCGAGCGCCGGTTGTGCGGCAGCATGCCGGTCAGGATGTAGGACGTCAGGCTCACCAGCTCCAGGCCCAGGTAGGCCATCAGCAGGTTGCTGGCCGAGGCCATGAAGAACATCCCCAGTCCGCAGGTCAAGAGCACGATATAGTACTCGCCCAGGTGCACCTGCCGGACCTCGCCGGATCCGATGGACATCCAGATGGCCGCCAGCAACGCTGCCAGCGTGATCACCTTGAAGAACAGGCTGAAGTTGTCCAACGCCACCATGCGGTGGAACAGCAACGCCGGAGGCGTCCCGTAGAGTTCCAGGGCAGCGATCAGGGCGACGGCGCATCCGGCCAGACCCACGTACGCCAGCAGCCGCTTGTTGGCCACCAACAGGTCCAGGATCGTCAGCAGGATGATTGTTCCCGCGAGGACGATTTCCGGATGGAACAGCTTGATGCTTGCGAGGTTACCGAGGTCCATATTGTGTTACGACAGGTGCGTGATGACCATCTGGTTGATGTTGTTGAGGGAGGCCTGGAGCAGGTCGAGCACCACCCGAGGATACACGCCGACGATCACCACGATCACTCCCAGCGGGAACAACGTAAAGATCTCGCGGCCGTTGATCTCGGGCAACGACCGGTACTTCTCGTTGGGCGGGCCGAGATAGACCCGCTGCATCATCCACAGCATGTAGCCCGCGGTGATGACGATGCCCAGGGCCGCGATGACGGTCAGGGCATGGTACCTCGGCCAGGCGCCCAGCAGGACCAGCACCTCGGAGACGAAGCCCGACAGCCCCGGAAGTCCCATGGAGGCGAAAAAGGCCAGCGCCGTAAAGCCGGCGTACACCGGCATGATGCCGGCCAGGCCGCCGAAGCCGTTGATGTCACGATGATGGGCGCGGTCGTAGATCACCCCCACGAGCAGGAAGAGCATGGCGGTGATGCAGCCGTGATTGAACATCTGGAGCACCGCGCCGTTGATGCCCTGGGTGTTGAAGGCCGCCATCCCCAGCATGACGTAGCCCATGTGGCTCACGCTGGAGTAGGCCACCAGCTTCTTCATATCCGTCTGCGCCATGGCGCAAAGGCCGCCATAGACGATGTTCCACGTTCCCAGGGCCGCGAGGAAGTAGAAGGCCAGGTCTGCCGTGGCCACCGGCAGCATGGGATAGTTGATCCGCAGGATGCCGTAGGTGCCCATCTTCAGGAGGATGCCCGCCAGGATCACGGAGATGGCGGTAGGCGCCTCCACGTGGGCGTCGGGCAGCCAGGTGTGGAACGGAAAGGCCGGAATCTTGATGGCGAAGCCGATGAACAGCGCCATCCACACCACGTGCTGGAAGCCCCATCCCCACACGTTGAACGGCCACATGGCCAGCGGCGTGGTGCTGTAGAGGCTGCTCCGGTCCATCAGCTTGGTCATGTCGAAGGTGTTGGGCTCGGAGTAGAAATGCAGCGCCAGGATGGCGACCAGCATCAGCACGCTCCCGAGCAGCGTGTAGAGGAAGAACTTGATGGCGGCGTATTCCTTGCGCGGGCCGCCCCAGATGCCGATGAGGAAATACATGGGAAGCAGCATGACTTCCCAGAACACGTAGAAGAGCACGAAATCCAGCGCCACGAACACCCCGGTCATGCCGGTGTCCAGGAGCAGGAACAGCGCGAAATAACCCTTGACCCCCTTGTCGATACCCCAGGAAGCGAAGATACAGATAAACGACAGCAGCGCCGTCAGCAGCAGCATGGAGACGCTGAGGCCGTCGACGCCGATGAAGTACTCGATGTTGAACGCGGGGATCCACTCTGCCCGCTCGACGAACTGCATGGAGGTGGTGGCGGTGTCGAAGTTGGCGTACAGCCAGACGCCCAGAATCAGCGGCGGCACCGTGGCTGCGGCTGACACCCAGCGAATGAGATCATGGCGTCCGCTGGGCAGGATCAACACGACCAGCATCCCGGCCAAGGGGAAGAAGACCATGTAGCTCAGCACATGTTCGGTCATTTTCGCATCTCTCCTCTTCGACTCAGCTCCAGTAGCGCAGCTTGATGATCAGGACGGCGACCACGGCTCCCACCACCACGTAGAGGTAGCTGTTGATGTTCCCGGTCTGGACCCTTCGGAAGTTGTTGCCTACCGCGAAGGTCACGTTGGCAACGGCGTTGACCAGCATGTCGACGACGTACTGGTCGAACAGGCCGTTGAACCAGGAGACGACGATAGTGAGCTTGGCCGTTCCGTCCACGATGGTGTCGATGATGTAGCGATCGAACGCCGCTCCGATCCGCGCCAGCAACAGGGTGCCGCCGACGAAAACGAACTGGTAGACCTCGTCCACGTAGTACTTGTTGTAGAGCAGGCGGTATGCGAACCCACGGGCCTCCGGCGACTCGTCCCGGGATGGGGTCCGGACGTAGTACAGGAACCACGCCAGCGCGACGCCCGCGACGCCGGCGACGATGGCCACGCTCATGACCCCGACCTCTTCCATCATCGCGTGGTGCTCGACGTGGGGGACGTGGATCACCGGATCGAGCCAGTGGTCGAGCATGCTGCCGCCCATGAACGCCGGCAGCCCGATATAACCCACGACCACGGAGCCGGCCGCGAGAATCCACAGCGGATAGGTCATGATCTTCGGAGACTCGTGCAGGTGCTCCTGCACGTGGTGGTCGGCGCGGCATTCGCCGAAGAACACCATGAAGAACTGGCGGAACATGTAGAAGGCCGTGAGCCCCGCCACGAACACGGCTACCCCCCACAGCGCTACGTTGTGAGTGGCCCAGGCCTGCCACAGGATCGCATCCTTGGAGAAGAAGCCCGCCAGGAAAGGCGCTCCGGCGATGGCCAGGACGGCGATGGTGAAGGTCCAGAAGGTCGCCGGCATCACCTTCCTCAAGCCGCCCATCTGCCGCATGTCCTGCTCCCCCTGCATGGCGTGGATGATGCTTCCGGAGCCCAGGAAGAGGCAGGCCTTGAAAAACGCGTGGGTCAGCAGGTGGAAGACTCCGGCGGAGTAGGCGGCCACGCCCATGGCCAGGAACATGTAGCCGAGCTGGCTGATGGTGGAGTAGGCCAGGACGCGCTTGATGTCGGTCTGGGTCACCGCGACGGTGGCGGCGAAGAACGCAGTGGCGGCGCCGACCACGGCGATGATCCCCAGGGTCACGGGAGCCGCGGAGAAGAGCGGGTTCAGCCGCGCGATCATGTAGACCCCGGCCGTCACCATGGTGGCGGCGTGGATCAGCGCACTCACGGGGGTCGGGCCCTGCATGGCGTCCGGCAGCCAGACGTAGAGCGGGATCTGCGCCGACTTGCCGGCGGCCCCGATGAACATCAGGATCGTCACCAGCGTGACCACGCCGATGCCCCAAAGCTCCATGTTGGCCAACAGCCCCACGTGCTCCTGGATCTCACGGAACGCCAGCGTTCCCTGGCCGTGCTCCGTCAGGCTCCAGAAAAGCAGGAAGATGCCCAGGACGAAGCCGAAGTCGCCGACGCGGTTGACGATGAAGGCCTTGTTGCCGGCGCGGGTGTTGGTGTGGTCCGTGTACCAGAACCCGATGAGCGCCCAAGAGCAGAGCCCCACGCCCTCCCAGCCCACGAACATCAGCAGCAGGTTGTCGCCGGTCACCAGCAGCAGCATGGAGAAGGTGAACAGGTTCAGGTAGGCGAAGTAGCGCCACAAGGACCGGTCCTCGTGCATGTAACCGATGGAGTAGAAGTGGATCAGTCCGCCGATGCCGCTCACCACCAGGATCATGATGGCCGACAGCGGATCCACCCAGAAGGCCACGTCCACGTTGAAGGAGCCCATGGGGATCCAACTGTAGAAGTGGTCGATGAGAAACCGATCCTTGGCCGGCAGGGACAGCAACCGGCCAAAGGCCCACAGCGAGAACAGAAACGACAGGGTCACCGGGGCGCAGGCGATAACGGCCACCATCCGCTTGCCCGCGCGCTCCTGTATGCGGGCCCCCAGCAGACCGTTCACCGCGGCGCCCAGCAGCGGGAACAACACGATCCAACGCAGAAAATCGGTTTGAACGGGGTGATCCATGGCGAGGCAGTTCGTGAAAGGCTAGTCCCTGAGCGTCTCGGTGGCCTCGACGTCGATGGTGGCGAAGAGCTGGTAGATGGAGAGCACGATGGCCAGGCCGATGGCGGCTTCGGAGGCCGCCAGCATGATGATGAAGACCGTGTAGATCTGCCCATCCACGTTCCCGGTGCTGAAGTGCGAGAACGCGACGTAGTTCAGTCCCGCCGAATTGAGGATGAGCTCGACACCCAGAAGAATGCTGATGGCATTGCGCCGGGTAAGAACGATGTAGATGCCCAGCGCGAACAGGATGCCCGCGACCACCAGGTAGTGCCTCAGTCCGACGTCCGTCAACAGTGCAACGTATTCAGCCATCTCGCGAAACTCTCGCTATTCCTTGATTTCCTTGCGCGACAGCGTGATGGCGCCGATGAGCGCCACCAACAGCACCACCGCGGCGATCTGGAACGGCAGCAGGTAGTCGCCGAGGAAGAGGTTGCCGATGGCCGCCGTGGTGGGCGCGAACGCCACTTCCTTGACCTGCACCCAGCCGGTCTCGCCGATGGCGTAGACCAGGATGCCAAGGAAGACCGCCACTGCCGCAAGCGCGGGAATGCGGCCCACCGTGCGGTTGGTGATCTCGATTTCGCTGATCCGATGGGTCAACATGACCGCGAACAGGATCAGTACGAGAATGCCGCCGACGTAGATCAATACCTGCACCGCCGCCACGAAGTCCGCGCCGAGAAACACGTAGAGGCCGGCCACCCCGCCGAACGTACCCAGCAGCGAGAAGGCCGAATGCACGATGTTCCGGGAGAACGCGACGATGCAAGCGGACCCTATCACGACGAGGGAAACCAGATAGAAGATCAGGACGCCTATGGAAATCTCCATGATCAAAACCACCCTTTTACTTAGAAACCGGGAGGGTTGCGCCGTTTACGGTCGGCGGTGGGGCCAGGAGCGTGTCCGACGAAAAAGTCTCGTGAATCCTGCCATGGCCGGCGGGCCGTCATTTCTCCGGTTCGGCCACCTCGTCCAGGTACCTCAGTCCGATATCCACCTTCTGAACCATTCGGGGTTCCGTTTCCCCACCCTTCTTCGGCTTGTAGAGAGGCACTGTCTCGGTAACGAAATGCCGCACCAGACCGGCGGGATTGTTGCAGGCGCCCTCGAACTCCTGAGTGTGACGAATGGAGCCCGTGGGGCAGGCCTCCATGCACAGCCCACAATACATGCACTTGCAAATGTCGATGTCAAATTGGGTGAAGTCGCGCTGGTTCGTCTCCGCGTTCTTCTCGATGCCGATGGCGATGCAGTTGATCGGGCAGACCCTCTCGCACGCCAGGCAGCCCGTGCAGATGTCCATGTCGACCTCGAGGATGCCGCGGTAACGCAAGGGCAGGGTCGCCTGCACCTGTTGCGCGATGCGGTCGGGATACTGGATCGTCGACGGCTTGCGGACGAAGTGCGAGAAGGTGATGGACATGCCTTCGAAGATGCTCGTCACCGTGTCTCGCACGTTCTGAAAGTATTCGATGACTCCATTCATGGACGTTTCCCCGGACGATCGTTGGACCCTACACGTAGGGCTTGAGATACAGGGTCGGACGCGAGTGAATGATCTGAAAGACCACCCGCCAAAAAAAATAAAGGACCACGAGACCCGAAAACGCCAACGTGGCAACGGTCAGCGCGGTATTCCCTTCGGGCCAGAGCACCAACAGCGAAATCGTTCCGAACATGCAGACGAACGCGATGGGGACCATGTATTTCCAGCACATGGCCATGAGCTGGTCCACCCGCACCCGCGGCAGGGTGCCCCGTACCCACATGGCGACGAAGGCCCACATGTACGCCTTGATGAAGAAGACCGTGAACTCCAGCACACCCTTGAGCAGCGGGTGGTCCGCCATGACCACGCCGAAGATCGCCGCCGGTATCTGCCAGCCGCCGAGAAACAGGGTGGCCGCGATGGCGCCGATGACGTACAGATTGCCCCACTCCGCAAAGAAGAAGAATAGGAAGCGCATGCCGCTGTACTCGGTCACGTAGCCGGCTACCAACTCCGATTCGGCTTCGGGAATGTCGAACGGCGTCCGGTTACCCTCGGCCAGAGCCGCGGTGAAGAAGAGGAAGAAGGCCACCAGGGTGAAGGGGTTGTAGAAGATGAACCAGTTCCAGGGGGCCCATCCCTGGGCCTCGATGATCCCCTGCATGCTGAGGGTGCCCGACAGGAAGATCACCGTCAGCACCGCGAGCCCCGCGGGGATCTCGTAACTGACGATCTGCGCAGCCGAGCGCATCCCCCCCAACAGCGACCATTTGTTGTTGGACGACCAGCCCGCCATCAGGATACCCACCACCGGCAGAGAGGTAATGGCCAGGAGGTAAAGGATGCCGATGTTGAGGTCCGCGGCGATCAGCCAACTGCCGAACGGTATCACGACGAAGGCGCCGAGAAACCCCGAGAAGACGATATAAGGGGCCAGCAGGAAGAGTTTCCGGTCGGCCGCAGTCGGGATGATGTCCTCTTTCTGGATGTTCTTGACCCCGTCGGCGAGCCACTGAAGCACTCCCTGCGGGCCGACCCGGTTGGGACCGACCCGGGACTGCATGCGCGCCCACACGCGCCGCTCCAGCCAGCTCGTCACGCCGGCGAGCGGCGCCACGAAGGCCGACAGCACGACGACGGCCACCAGCACCACCGCAAGGGCATAGCCCAGGGCCGCCGGAACGGCCCCCGGCAGCAACCCCTGAATCAAGTCTTGAACGGTGAATTCCATCGGCACAGCCTCAGTGTCGTGTCCCGGAAATTGGCATGATCATTTGCTTGTCCTTTTTACCGTCGGCTACGTTGCTCTTCCTCACGTGGTGGCCGCCACACGGGCGGGTTTGAAACCCGCCCCTACAAGTCATCGCGCCTTGCCGACGACAAAAATTCCTGCGCAACTAATCATGCCAATTTCCGGGACACGACACTAGCGATCGATCTCGGGAGCGTCCACATCGAGGCTCGCGATCAAGGCGATCAGATCGGCGACCATGATTCCCGGGCTGATCTTGTCGATGATGCTCATGGCGGTGAAGGAACCGGTGCGGATCCTCACCCGGTAAGGATACTCGCTGCCGTCGCTGACCACGTAATAGCCCATGTCTCCGCGCGGCGCTTCGACGCGCACGTAGGTTTCGCCTGCCGGCGGCTTGAACTTGCGCGCGACCTTGGCGACGGCCGGCCCGTCGGGTATCTTGTCGAGGCACTGGCGGAGAATCTTGCAACTCTCCATCAATTCCTCGATCCGGACCTGGTAGCGGTCGTAGGAGTCGCCCACGGTCCCCCGCACGCCCCGGCCCACCGGCACCTCGAAGTCGAGCTCGGGATAGACCGAATAGGGAATGTCCCGGCGGATGTCCCACTGGATGCCGCACGCACGCAGGTTCGGACCCACCAGGTTGTACTGGAGAGCATCCTCCTTCGAGATCACCGCGACGTTGGCCAGCCGCTCGATGAAGATCTTGTTGTACGACAAGAGCCGGTTGTATTCGTCGACGATGAGCTCGAAGTGGTCCAGGAACGCCGTAATCCGGCCGCACGTCTCCGGCTTGATGTCGTAGCCGACGCCGCCGATCCGGAGGTAGTTGTAGGTGAGGCGGGCGCCGCAGATCTCCTCCATGAGATCGTTGATGCTTTCCCGCTCCCGGAGCGCGTGCAGAAAAGGAGTGATGGCGCCGATATCCTGCCCGAAGGTGCCCACGGCGATGAGGTGGCTGGCGACGCGGTTGAGCTCGCAGGCGATCACGCGGCAGTACTCGGCGCGGGGCGGCACCTCGATGTTGCCCAGCCGCTCCGCCGCCATGCAGAAGCCCTGATTGGCGAACATGGCGGCGAGATAGTCGGCCCGGTCGGTGTACGGGACGTAACCGTGCCACGTGCACTTCTCGCCGATCTTCTCGATGGAGCGGTGCAGGTAGCCGACGTCCGGGATGGCTTCGTTGATGACCTCGCCGTCCGTCTTGACCACGAACCGCAGCACGCCGTGGGTGCTCGGATGCTGCGGCCCCACGTTCAGCGTCATGTCTTCCGTGTGCAAGCCGGTCCTGGCGGTAGCCTCGCTCATGATATCATTCCTTCGTCAACCGACCCGATTGCGATGGTGGACGCGGGCGGATTTGAAATCCGCCCCGACAAATCCATCGCGGCACACTGCCGACAAAAGGGTCTAGTGTGGTGTCTCACAAATACGCTTACGAATCTGCGGGTCCTTTTGGCCGTCGGCTGCGTTGCTCTTCCTCGCGTGGTGCACGCCACTGAGGGGCGACCGCAGGTCGCCCCTACAAGTCATCGCGCCTTGCCGACGACCAAAATGCCCTCGCATCTTCATAACCGTATTTGTGAGACACCACACTAGCGCATGTTCTCCGGGACCAACGGCTCGCGCTCGGTGCTGATGCCGTCGTACTCTTCCTGCTCCACGAAGTCCTTGCGCAGCGGATAACCCACCCAGTCCTCGGGCAACAGTATCCGCCGGAGGTCCGAATGCCCTTCGAAGATGACCCCGAAGAGATCGAACACTTCCCGCTCGAACCAGTTGGCGACCTTCCAGATGTCTTCCACCGTCGCGATCCGCGGCGCTTCCCGGTCCAAGTCGACCTTGATCACGGTCTGTTGCCGGGACTCGTACGAGTACAGATGGTAGACGACCTGTATGATCTCCTCCTTCGGAAAATCCACGGCCGTCAGATCGGAGAGCACGTCAAATTTCAGCACGTCGTCGTCGCGCAGCGCCAGGAGCAACTCCTTGAGGCTGGCCGCCTTGACCTTGAAGAAAGGGTCCAGAACCTGCTCGTCAAGGTCGTCCACGCCCCCGGGACAAAGCTCCCTGGCGCGCTCGTATATCTCTTTTGCGGTCATGTCGTCGCTATCTGCCCGGAAATCCTGCCCGTCCGAGCCGGCTGATGTCCTAGTGTGGTGTCTCACAAATACGCTTACGAATCTGCGGGTCCTTTTGGCCGTCGGCTGCGTTGCTCTTCCTCGCGTGGTAACCGCCACACGGGCGGGTTTGAAACCCGCCCCTACTCGTCATCGCGCCTTGCCGACAACCAAAATGCCCTCGCATCTTCATAACCGTATTTGTGAGACACCACACTAGTTCTTCACCCACTCCAGATCGCCCTTGCACCAGTCGTAGATGAGACCCAGAAACACGATCATGGTGAAGATGGAGATGGCCCCGAACGCAAAAAGTCCCGCGTCGTTCTGAAGCCAGTTGCGGAAGACCACGGCCACCGGGAAAATGAAGGCGATCTCCACCTCGAAGATGATGAAGATGAGGGCGATGAAGTAGAACCGGACGTTGAAGTTGACCCAGGCACTCCCGGTCGCGGGCTCGCCGCACTCGTAGGTCGAGAGCTTTCTGAGCTGGGGATTGTTGGGCCGCAGCAAGCGGCCGATCAACAGGTTCACCCAGACGAAGGCCGCCCCCAACAACGTGAAAACCAGTACACTGGCGAAGTCGAAAAGCATTTGTCCTCGGGTAAGATAAAGAAATCAATAACCTTTTTCAGAGGGTCTTTATATACACAAAAGCCTGTCCCGGTCAACAAACCGGCCGGTGTGCCTCCAGGACAGCCTTACACTCCCCAACCATTCCTGTTAGTTTGCTAACGAGCGGAGGAGGGGCGCCGATGCGGCTCCCGAGCTTCCGCGCCCGCGACAACCCGACCAAATGGGAGAACTGAACCGCCATGTCCAATGTTAGCATCACCGTCGCCTGTTGGGACTATGACCGGACACGCCCCTTGCAGGAGGGCCGCGTCCCCGTGGAAGGGGTCGACCTGACCTACCTGCCGTTCCGCGTGGAGGAAACCTTCTGGCGCATGCTGCGCTACCAGGATTTCGACGCCGCCGAGATGTCCATGGGGTCCTACCTGATGTCGAAGGACAAGGGAACCCCGCGGTTCGTGGCGATTCCCGTGTTCCCCTCCCGCGCCTTCCGGCACTCCGGGATCTACATCCACACCGGTTCCGGCATCAAGGAAGCCGGCGACCTTACAGGCAAGCGGGTCGGCGTCCCCGAGTACCAGATGACCGCGGCCATCTGGCAACGTGGCATCCTGCAGCACGAGTACGGCGTGGAGCTCGATAAAGTGAACTGGTTCACGGGTGGGGAAGAGACCCCCGGCCGGGAGGAAAAGCTCCGTCCGGACCTGCCCGAGACCCTCTCCATCACCCCCATCGGCCCGGAACAGACACTGTCCTCCATGCTGGAGAACGGCGACCTCGACGCCATGATCTCGGCTCACATGCCGTCGCCGTTCGTGCGCCGCTCGCCCAAGGTGGCGCGGCTGTTCCCGGACTTCCGTTCGGTGGAGGAGGACTACTTCCGCAAAACGGGCATCTTCCCCATCATGCACACCGTGGTCTTTCGGGAGGACGTGTACGAACGCCATCCCTGGGTGGCCCAGAACCTCTACAAGGCCTTCTGCGAATCCAAGCGGCTCTGCGCCGAGTCCATGTACGAGTACTCCGCGCTCAAGTACATGCTGGCCTGGTCCATCGAGCAGATGGAGAAGGAGAAGGATCTCATGGGACCCGACCCCTGGTCCTACGGGCTGGAGCCCAACCGCCATATCCTGGAGACGCTGGTGGGCTACGCCCACGAGCAGGGCCTCATCAAGCAGCGGCTCGAGGTGGACAGCCTGTTCGCCCCCAGCACGCTGAACGAGTTCAAGGTGTAGCGTCTCTTACAGGAGGCTTGCCGACGAAGAGGCACGGAATGACTTGTCACCGGCAGGGCCCGGCCAAGGGTTTGTAGGGGCGGGTTTCAAACCCGCCCGTGCCCAACGACGCGGGTCCGTGCGGCCAGACGAGAACCTTCCACGAGAACGCCATGTCCGATCCCGACAAACCCGAAGTTGAATCCCCCGCCACCGAGACAGCGGACGTCGGCGCCGGCGACACCACCGTTCAAGAGGTGAAGTGGTGGATCGACACAGGAAACAAGCAACAGTCGGAAACGGATGAACGGGTCCCCAAGGGCGTGATCGAGCGCTGGGCCTTCGACCTGCTGAAGGATTACCGGCAGGAACGGGCGCTGCAGAACATCGTGGATATCAACGGCCAGGTCCTGCGCGAGCTCGGCAACAACGAGGAAAGGTGGGTCTACCTGTCCCTCGGCGTCGGCGAGTTCCCCCCGAAACGGCTCAACTACATCAAGGATTCGCTGAGAATTCCGCGCTACGCCCGCGCCCTGGCCATTGACGCCGGCTATTCGATCCGTGTCCTCATCACCGGCAACCCTCCGGGCGAAAAAGTGCTGGACATCAACTTCACCGAAGCTCCGTCCATGGACTACTGGAACAGCGGCGAGCTGATCGAGGAGCAGATGTTCCGCTCCATCGAGGACGCCCTCAAACGGTTGCGGAACTCGATCCACCGCTACTTGCGCAAGAGCACCGTGGAGACGCAAATATGAAGACCAAGGCCGTGGAGCGTAGGTGCTCTGGCAGGGCTCTTGATGTCCTGACGGAAAGAAGGATTACGGACGAGGAGATCGGCTGCCCGATCATGAAACCCCGACCCTTTCCTACCAAAAAGCAGGGGGCGGGAGGTTGACGGTCGAAGAATCCGACCGCGCGGTACGGGTGGCTCGGGTCATCGCGCTGGCGGAGAGAACTTTCGCCAACCAGGACAAGGCCCACCGCTGGCTTCACAAGAACCTCGTTGCGTTGGATGATCGCCGGCCCATCGACATGATCCAAACGACAGCCGGAACCCGCTTGGTTGAAGACATGCTGGCAAAGATCGCCTGGGGCGCAGCGGCGTGATGGGTCTGTGGGGACTTTGAGACGCCGAGGATGCCGAATGCGATCCAAGGCTCCTCGCATGGGTTGACCGGGTGGCTCTCCCGCACGTCCATGTGCTTCTTAGGTCTCTTTTTGACTTAGATGGACTCGAAAAAACGCTCTTCGATTACGATCTCTTCCTTTTCGATCCTGGGCGTCTTAACGCCTGTTCCCTTGCGTCCGCTTCTCTGACTCGTTGGTCTGAATCGAGACTTCGGCCGTGATCGGTTATTGACCAAATCCCGCGTCTGCGTTTGTCAACGGCTCCGACATGCTTCAGGCGTGTTCTTGCCCATCCCGCTCTATAATCAAGCTTCGGTTGTCGGCTCTCTCCCTGAAGCTCCTCGAGGACCTCATCGGAAAGCTCCATGATCTCAGCAATCTCTTTCGAGATCTCCTGGACCGAAGCAGACCCGCCAGTCTTGACCAGGGCCTGCAATGTAGGCCACATCAAGTCGATTTGTGTTGGCATTCTGTGGTTGCTCACGTGAATCACTATTCACTCAAGCAGATACGCGACTGAGAATCTTTCGCTCAAGATCGCCGGTCGATTCGAGCGAAGAGACCATTTCCCCGCCCACATCTGACAACCGTGCAAGATCCAGTCGTGGGATCTCTGCCTGATCTTCAAAGACCAGTATGGAATCGAACTTGAGACTATTCCGGTGGAAGTGTGACAGTATGATAGTGGTAAGTCGGGCCTTGTCTCGGTTCGGAATGCCGTAGAGGAACAACGGTCGATCATACCGTCCCTCAATTCTGTAGTCGACAGGGTAGGCTTGGGGATTCGGCAACCCCTCCGGCAGATAGTCGGCCTGTATCTTGTCCTCGTCGATCCGGCTCTTCAGAAAGTCGGCAAGGTCGTCGTAGAAGGTCGACCTGACACGCGATCGAGACAAAAACGTCAAATCGTGGATTCTCGTCAACGCTTGTCCAAAGCGGAAGATAGCCTCAGGCAGCCGTTCGATAGGAGCATCCACATGGAACGCACCGCCATCCCGCTCGATTCCAGTCTCGCCGACGATGCGCTCCAACAGCTCTCCCCGCGCACCTTCCAGAAACGAGTCAATATCGTGGTCGTAGCTGAGGTGCGTGAGAGTATGGCCGCTATCCGACAGGCGAATGCCTCCGGTACCGGCTTCCGAGACATGCATCGGGAACCGGTCTCCGTCGGGAAACTCAAATTGCGTACGCAACATTAATGCGCCGTCAGGCCGTTCCGTTAGCTGAACATCCTCGCACAAACGTTCACACAAGAGCCGCTGCAGCGCATTTGTGTTGATCGGCATCAGAGTAACCTCGGGTGATCGTGGGCCGCAGTAAGTCCGACGACGTTGCAATCGTCAATCAGACAGGCCAATGCCCCCTCCAGGGTTTCGTAGCGACCCGTTTCTTCCGCTTCGCGTTCTGGCTTCAGCCCAGCCGCGATCGCTCTTTCCGTCGCCCGGTGGATATGTACCCGATAGTGTATGTCGCCGTGTTCGTGCCCCGGGCCGTTGTAGCGGGCCAGTGTGAGTCTGGAGCCGTCCAGGGCGACGTAGACGATCCCGCAGGAGAAGTCCGACTGATCCAACAGACCCTCGCGTTGATAGATCTCGAATCGAGATTCCTCTCCCCCCTCGCCTACGGCCTTGAACGATCGTTGCTTGTGAACCGGTGCTACGGTCGGCTTTTCCGACCATCGTGAGTTTACATTGGATACCCGTTTGCGCACGGAACGAAGTCGGTCCAACTCTTCGTCCGTATATAGCCGTTGCACCACGTCTTCAACCAGCCTGGCCGAATTCCGATATCACAGTCGGCTCGTCGATGGATAGCCGGTGAAATCGCTCATGCTGCTCGACACGCAAGCGAAACTGCCTAGCGACAACTACGGGCCACTTCTTTGTCCCGGCCACCGGGTCAACCGGCGGCGCCGCCCCGCCGGATGGTGCCGGGGCGCATGGGGAAGGGGACCGAGTCGGTGATCTCCAGGCCGTAGCCGGAGAGGCCCACGAGGTTTCTGGGGTTGTTGGTGACGAGCCGGAGCTTGCGCACGCCCAGGTCGCGCAGGATCTGGGCGCCGATGCCGAAGTCGCGGAAGTTCCTGGCCTCTCTGGCTTCGGCGGTGCGCAGGCCCTTGCCTTCGGGCTGGAGGTAGAGCAGGACGCCCGCGCCTTCCTTGGCGATCAACTCCATGGACTGCTTGATGACCGACCCGGTGTCGAAGAACTCGAAGCCGAACACGTCGCCGGGGAGGAACTTGGTGCACACCCGCACCAGGGTCTCGCGGTCCTCGGAGATCTCACCCTTGATGAGGGCCAGGTGCTCGGCGGAATCCACGTGGGTGTTGTAGACCACTGCCCGAAACTCGCCGCCGTAGCGCGTCGGCAAGCGGGTGGTGGCCACCCGGTGGATCAGCGAGTCGTGCTTGAGGCGGTACTGGATGAGGTCGGCGATGGTGCAGATCTTGAGGTCGTACTTCTCGCCGAACTCCTCGAGGTCCGCCAGCCGCGCCATGGTGCCGTCATCCTTCATGATCTCGCAGATCACGCTGGCGGGCCTGAGCCCCGCCAGCCGGCAAAGGTCCACGGAGCCTTCGGTCTGACCCGTGCGTACCAGCACGCCGCCTTCCCTCGCCCGCAACGGGAAGATGTGCCCGGGCGTGCACAGGTCGGCGGGTCCGGCGTCGTCGGCAATGGCGGCGAGGATGGTCTCGGCCCGGTCGGAGGCCGAGATGCCGGTGGTAACGTTCTTGACGCCGTCGATGGAGACCGTGAACGCGGTGCCGAAGGGCGCCGTGTTGTCCCTCACCATCATGGTGAGGCCGAGCTGGTCGACCTTGTCCTGGGTAAGCGGCAGGCAGATCAGGCCCCTCCCCCAGGTGGCCATGAAGTTGATGGCCTCCGGGGTGACCAGTTCCGCGGCCATGGTCAGGTCACCCTCGTTCTCGCGGTTCTGGTCATCCATCAGGATGACCATCTTGCCTTGCCTGATGTCTTCAAGCGCTTCTTCTATGGTGGCTACGGGCATGGGTTCCTAACCTAACATTTCGCTTGCCAAGGTCAAAGATGGCGACGGAATCCCCCGGGGCAACTCCGAATCTTCCGCGCGACCGCCACACGGGCGGGTTTGAAACCCGCCCCTACAACAGCGTACCAGCCATCTCGGCGACCACCGACCGAGCCGCGGCGACCGGGTCGTCCGCGGCGGTGATGGGCCTGCCCACGACGATGAAGTCGATGCCCGCGCGAACCGCGTCTCCCGGGGTCATGACCCGCTTCTGGTCGCCTGCCTGCTGACCCGCGGGCCGGATGCCCGGCGTGACCAGCATGAAGGAATCGCCGCAGGCGCGCCGGATCTCCGGGACCTCCTGGGCGGAGCAGACGACGCCCGCCAGACCCGCCTCCTGCGCCATGCCGGCCAGCCGTACGACCTGGGCGGGCACGCCGTTCCGGATCCCCAGCGCATCGAGGTCCGACCCGTCGAGGCTGGTGAGGACGGTCACGCCCAGCACCGACGGCCGCCGCAGTCCTTCCTTCCCGCACACTTCCTCGACCGCCGCCGCGGTCTGCCGCATCATCTCCCGGCCGCCGGAGATGTGCAGGTTGAACAGCCGGACCCCGAGCCGGGCGGCTTCCACGGCCGCCGCCGCCACGGTGTTGGGAATGTCGTGGAACTTGAGGTCGAGGAAGACCTCGCCGCCGAGATCGTGGATCATGCGGACGACGTTCGGCCCGGCGTTCACGAAGAGCTGCTTGCCGACCTTGAACATCCCCACTTCCGGGGCGAGGAGGGTGGCGAGGGTTCTCGCTTTCGCCGGATCGGCCAGGTCCAGGGCCACGATCAGGCGCTGCTTGATATCCGTGGCCGTCATGTCCGTCCGTTGCCGAGGGCCGCGCCGATGCGCGCCACGGCCTCGTCCACCGGGACTTCGGAGGTGGCGCCGTCCCCGCGCCAACGCAACTCCACGATGCCCTTGGCCAGACCCCTGGCGCCGATGGTGACCCGCAAGGGGATGCCCACGAGGTCGGCGTCCTTGAACTTGACGCCCGGGCGTTCGTCGCGGTCGTCCAGCAAGACCTCGTGTCCGGCCTCGCTCAGCCCCTGATAGATGTGGTCGGTGACTTCCCGAACGGCTTCTTCCTTGTAGTTGAGGGGCAATAGCTCGACGGAGAAAGGCGCGATGGAGGCGGGCCAGATGATACCGTTGGCGTCGTTGTTCTGCTCGATGGCGGCCGCCATGAGCCGGGTGACGCCGATACCATAGCAACCCATCTCCATGAAGCGCTCGTGCCCCTCCGAGTCGAGTACCGTGGCGCCCATGGCCTCGCTGTACTTGCGCCCGAGGTAGAATACATGGCCTACCTCGATGCCGCGGTACTCTTCGATGACGCCAGCCTCGCAGCGCGGACACGGGTCCCCCGCCTTCACCAGGCGCAGGTCGGCAAAGCGGGCGGGGGTGAAATCCCTCGACTGGTTCACGTGGATGGTGTGGGCGTCGGGCTGGTTGGCGCCGGTGACGGCGTCGGTCATGCCCCGGACGGCATGATCGGCCCACACCTCCAAGGGCAGGTTCACGGGACCCAGAAAGCCCGGCGGCGCCCCCACCGCCTGCTGCACCTCGTCCTCGTCCGCCAGCTCCACCGCTATGGCGTCCAGCAGATTGCCCAGCTTGGTCTCGTTGACCTCGTGGTCGCCGCGCACGAGCACCGCCAACAACCCCCCGGACGGCGTCCGGTAGATCATGGTCTTGATGAATCGCTCCGGTGGAACCTTCAAGAACTCGGCGACCTCCGGTACCGTCTTGAGTCCCGGCGTGGCCACGGTCTCGGGCGGGGCGTCCGCGTCGCCGCCGTCTTCTGGCGCCGGCTGGCGTGATTCCGCCTTCTGAACGTTGGCCGCGTAGTCGCACGAACCGCACGCGGCCAGCGCGTCCTCGCCCGATTCCGCCAGCACCTGGAACTCGTGCGACAGGCTGCCGCCGATGGCCCCGGAGTCGGCCTCCACCGCGCGGAACTCCAGGCCGCAGCGGGTGAAGATCCGCCGGTAGGTGTCGTACATGTTCCGGTACTCGCGCTCCGCGTCCTCCCGGTCCAGGTGAAAGCTGTAGGCGTCCTTCATGATGAACTCGCGCCCACGCATCAAGCCGAAGCGCGGGCGCACCTCATCCCGGAACTTGGTCTGGATCTGGTAGAGGTTCATGGGGAGCTCCCGGTAGGAGCGGACGTCCCGGCGCACCAGATCGGTGATGACCTCCTCGTGGGTGGGAGCGAGACAGAAATCCCGCTCGTGGCGGTCCTTGAAGCGCAGCAGCTCCTTGCCGTAGATCTCCCAGCGGCCGCTGTCCTGCCACAGCTCCGCCGGCGACGTGACGGGCATCAACAACTCCTGGGCGCCGGCCCGGTTCATCTCCTCCCGCACGATGCCCTCGATCTTCCGCAGAGTCCGGAGCGCCAGCGGCAGAAAGTCGTACACCCCGCGGCTGACCTGCCGGATCATGCCGGCGCGCACCAGCAGCCGGTGGCTCGTCACCTCGGCATCCGACGGTACTTCCTTGAGGGTGGGTATGAATGACGTTCGCCAGCGCATGCCATCACTTATAGGAAGCCCCTGGGGACCTGTCAAATTCCGTCTGCCCTCCGCCCCCAACCCCGCCTGGATTCCCGCTTGCCAGGGTGTGTCAAAACTCAACTTCGGGGGACGAAAGGCCTCTCTGTCATTCCCGCGAAAGCGGGAATCCAGGGGTCCTGGAGGGGTCCCCACGCGCCGTTTCCCCACTCCACCCCGCCTGGATTCCCGCTTTCGCGGGAATGACGATTTCGGGGGCCGTTGCCCCTCTCGGATGGGGTTTTGACACAGCCTGTTTCGCGGGAATGACGGAGTGGAGCACTACTGCCCAATGACGGAGTGGGGCGCCCTGCCTTTGCGTCGGGCAGCACACCGCTCCCGGTCCTTACGAATGCTCCGCGACGACTCCGTCGGGCGCCGCCGCGCCGAAGCGGAACCATCTCCGGGCTATCCCCTTGGCGTCGTCGAGCATGGCGTAGAGACAGGGGGTGAGGATCAGCGTGAGAACGGTGGCGAAGGACAGCCCCCAGACCACGGAGATGGCCATGGGCGAGAGGAACTTGGCCTGACCGGTGGCGAAGAAGGCCAGCGGAACAAGGCCGCCCACGGTGGTGACGGTGGTCAACATGACGGGCCTCAGGCGCACGACGCCGGACTGGATGATGGAGTCGTACGCCGACGTGCCGCTTCTTCGGCTGCGGTTGATGAAGTCCACCAGGATGAGGGAATCGTTGACGACGACTCCCGCGAGGGCGATGAAGCCCAGGAGGGACATGAAGCTCAGGTTCTCGCCCATGACGAGATGCCCGATCACGACGCCGCCGAGGCCGAAGGGAATCGCGGCCATGACGATGAACGGTTGTATGAACGATTTGAAGAGGGAACCCAGCACGAAGTAGATGACGAGCAACGTGATCAGAGAGATTTGCGGCAGGGAAGCCAGGGACTCCTCCATCTCCTGCCGTTCGCCCTTGACCACGACCCGCTGGCCGGGATAGCGCCGGCCGGCGTCGGCGAACTGCCGCTTCAAGGCGTCCGTGGCCTCCACCACGGTGGTTTTCCCCGTCTCCACCTCGGCAAAGACGCTCAGCGTCCGCTTGCGGTCGTCCCGGTTGATCTGGCTGGCGCTGATGCCGGTGCGAATGTCGGCGACGTCACGCAGGAAGACGCGCTCGCCGGAGGGCAGCGTGAGCTTCAGCCGCGACACGGTGTCGACGTGGCTGCGCTGGTCCCGGGGGAACCGGACGACGATGGGCACATCCTCGTCTCCGCGCTGGATGCTCGAGGCCTCGACCCCCTGGAAGCCCTGCTGCACCTGGCGCGCGAGGCCCCTCAGGTCGAGACCCAGGGTGCGGCCTTCCGGCTTGAGCCTGATGCGGATTTCCTCCTTGCCCGCGACGAGGTCATCGCGGATGTCCCGTACCCCGGGCAGGGTGGCCAGGAAGCCCTTGACCTCTTCGGTCAGGCGCCTGATGCTTGCGAGGTCCTCGCCGATGATCCGGGCCTCGATGGCGGGGCCTCCGGGCCCGGCCTGGAGACCGAGGAACTGGAGCTTGGTGATACCCGGTATCCGTTCCATCTTCCCCCGGAGATCGTCGATGACCTCGGCCGCCGTTCGGCTGTGGTCGTCGTGAAGCTCCAGCGTGAGCTGTCCCACGTTGCTTCCCCGCACCACCCGATTCACGTCGAGGAACGCGATGCCGACGGTCGTGGCCATGGACTTGAGCTCACCGGGGGGCAAACCCAGCACGATCTCTTCGGCCTGAACGGCCACGGCCTCGGTGTCTTCCAGCTTGGCGTTGGCCGAAGTCTCGAAGTTCACGAAGAACTGGCTCGACTCGAACTCGCGAAAGAGCACGAAGGGCACCCGGTACTGGGCCGCCGCGGCCAGCAGCACGCTCGCCGCCACGATCACGGTCACCGCCACGTAACGCCAGCGGACCGCGACTCCCAGGACCTTCTCATAGACATGGCGCAGGCTGGTCAACCACAGGCGCTGGCCGGGCACGTGCAAACGGCGGAGACCGGTCAGCCGCTCCCGATGGCGCAGCCGGGTAAGCCACAGACGCTCGCCGCGGCGCAGCTTGTTGGCATAGGCGGGCGTGATGACGTCCGAAAGATGCGAGGGCAGGATGAACAACACCTCCAGCAGCGAGAGCAGCAGCGCGAAGGTCACCACGAAGGGGAGAGGCCGCAGGAAGAAGCCGATGGTTCCCGGGAGCAGCAGGAACGGGACGAACGCGGCGACGGTGGTCAGCACGGTGGTGACCACCGGCCAGGCAACCTCGTAGGTGCCCTGGAGGGCCGCCTCCTTGGGAGGCATGCCCTGCTCGACGTAGCGGTACACGTTTTCCGTAACGATGACGGCGTCGTCCACCAGAAGGCCGAGGACCAGGATCAGGCCGAATGCGGAGATCATGTTGAGGCTGAGGCCGATAACCGACATCAAGACCAGACAACCCAGCACCGCGAACGGAATGCCGAGGGAGGTCAGCAGGGCAATCCGTCCGCGGACGAAGACACAGAGCGTCGCGAGCACTATGGCCAGGCCGATGGCGCCGCTCTCGCCCAGGGTGCTCAAACGGTTTCGGATGAACACCGAGAAGTCATTGAAAACTCCCACGGAAACGGTCCCCGGCAAGGTCTTGCGGATTTCCGCCACGGAGTCGCGGACGCGTTCCGCGACGCTGATGGTATCGCCGCTCCGCTCCTTGACGACCACAAGGTTGATCGACGGCTTTCCGTCGAAACGCGCCAGGAACGTCGGGTCCTCGAAGGACTCGCGCACGGCGGCGACATCCCCCACCGTGAGAGCGTGTCCGGTGTCGGTGGAACGAAGGATCATGCGCTCCACGTCGGCCACGCCTGCGGCCACCCCCAGGGTCCGCACCAGGACCTCGCCCCGGGCGGTCTTGAGCGCGCCGCCGGGCACGTTGCGGTTCTGATTGTTCACGGCGGCGCGAATCTCGTCCAGGCTCAGCCGGTACTGGTCGAGCTGTTCCGGGTCGATCTCGATGAGTATCCGGCTCTCGCGGATGCCGAAGATCGACACGGTGGCGACACCGTCGACGCGCCTGAGCTGATCCCGCACATCCTTGGCGATCTCCCGCAGCTCCTGCTCGAGTATGTCGCCGCTCAATGAGACGGTGATCACCGGGATGGTGGACACGACCTCGCTCACCCGGGGCTCTTCCGCCTCCTCCGGCAGGCCGACGACCCGGTCCAGGGCGGCTCTCACGTCCCCCAGAGCCCGGCTCATCTCGGTGTCCGACTGCATCTGCAGGCGGATTTCGGATTGCCCCTCGCGAGAGGTGGAGAGCATCTCGTTGACGCCGTCGACGTTGCGGACCTGGTCCTCGATCCTGGCGGTGATGAGCCCCTCCACCTCCTCGGGCGAGGCGCCCGCGTAGCGCGTATCGATGCGGACCACTCGGCGGGAGAAGTCGGGGAACAGCTCTCGCTTCAACCGCACGTAGGAGACCGCGCCGGAGATGAGGATCAGGAGCACCAGCAGGTTGACGATGACGGGGTTCCCGATGGAGAACTCGATCAGCTTCTTCATGAGGACAGATCCCGGCGCGTGACCATGCGGATGCGGGCGCCGTCCAGCAGCAGGCGCTGTCCGGCGGTCACGAGGAGGTCCCCGGGTTCAAGGCCCGCGGCGATCATGTAACGCGCCCCGAACCGCCGGGCGATGCGGATCGGGCGTCGCGTCGCCAGCCCCGAATCAGGATTCGCCACGAAGACGCTCGGCTTGTCGTCCTCGAAGATGACGCTTTCCCGCGGAATCATGATGGCCCCGGGATAGTTGCGGACCGGGATGACGGCCCGCGCGAACGTCCCGGGAAGAAGCTTGCGGCCCGGGGAGTTGGACATGTAGATCTCGACCGGAAACGAACGGGTTTGCTGGTCCGCTCGCGGGCCGATGTTGGCGACCCGTCCGGTAAATGTCTCGTCCAAACCACGCACCCGAACGTTGGCAACGATTCGAGAGTCGAGCCGGTGGATGTCCGCGGCCGGAATGCGCACGTCGAGTTTCACCGTCTCGACATCGGCCAGTTGGAAGAGCACCTGGCCCGGAGCGACACGCTCCCCGAGAGTCACGTTCTTGCGCGCGATGACGCCGGCGAAAGGCGCGCGGATCTCGGTATCTTTCAGGGTCGCTTGCGCCTGCTCCAGTTGAACGTTGGCCAGGGCGAGATCCGCCTCGGCGATGGCGTGTAGCGCTTCCGTCTCCCGCTCTCCGCTCTTGGCCGACTCGAGCTCTTCCTCGATTCGCCGCCAGGCCAGTTCCTGCCGCTCCGCCGCCTGGTTGGACACCAGCTCCTTCTTCAGGAGCTTGGTAAACCGCTCGTGCTCCGCGCGCGCCAGCCGCAACTGTTGGCGGTTCAGTTGCACCGACTTGCGCTGCCTTTCGATATCCACCGAAGCCTTCCGGACCCTTGCCTTCGCGCCGGCCACCTGCGCCGCCGCTTTCCGCACGGCGATCTCGTAGTCCCGGGACTCCACTTGTGACAGCAGCTCGCCGGCCCGAACCACGCTGCCGAGATCGATATTCGGGGGAATCCGGACGATCCGGCCGCTGATCTCCGCGCTGACCGGACCTTCCCGCACGGGGGAGATCGTCCCCAAAGCCTCGATCCGGTGGACGAAATCGGTGGCCACCACCACGCCCACCTCCACCGGCACGGGCGCGGCTGCCGGTTCCAGCCGGGGCTTCTCTTCGACATCGCTGATGACGTACACGCCGACAGCGGCGACGGCGCTCACCAGGAGGATGAGCAATATCGAGATGGCGATCCGGACCTTCATTCAAGGCTCCTCATGACCGTTCGTGTGAGGAAGTCCGTCATCTCGTCCAGGTCGAAGGCCTGCTGGTCGTACAGCCAGTGCAGCGCCAACCCGTCGACGCACGCGAGGATGTGTTCGGCGGCGAGCCTCGGGTGGTCGCAGTGGAAGAAGCCGCCGGCGACACCCGCCTCGACCACCAGCACCAGGTCGTCGATGGAGGATTGGTAGGCGTCCCGCAACTGCATGCGCAAAAGGCTCTGCTGCTCGGCCCGGCCGGCTTCGGCCCAAACATCGCAGAAAACGTAGAAGAAGGGCTCCCATTGACGGAAGCTGGCGAGAGCGGCGGCCAGGAAACCCGCGATGATCTCGGGAGGCTCCTCGATGCCCTTCAGTTTCTCGGCATAGTAGTCCTTGAGCTTGGCCAGCATGTAGCCGTGCAGCGCCTGGAGGAGTTGATGCTTGCTCTCGAAGTACTCGTAGATGGTCCCCTTGCCGATCTTGGCGGCAGCCGCTACTTCCTCCATCTTCGAACGATGGAAGCCCTTGCTGGCAACGACGGTCATTGCCGCTTCCAGGATCTCCGAGCTCTTGCGCTCCTTGTCGACGACGATAGGCATTTTTCAATAGGCATTCGTCAATAGACACTCGTCAATAGAGGCATTTGTCGATTGACCGGTCAGCCGGTCAATTTAAAAACTATATCCACGCACCCCACAAGTCAATGATTCATTCACTGCTTTGCCGCTCTACTGATCGTCGCCGGCGGGTTCCGCCCCGGTGGCCTTCCGGTCCCCTTCAGGGATGATCAGAAGCCGGCGGAAGGCACCGCTGCCGACGCTTTCGGTGGTGAGCCAGGGGTCATCCTTCAGGGCCAGATGAACGACACGCCGGTCCCGGGCGCTGAGGGCGTCGAGCTCCTGGGTCTTGCGGCTGCGCTTGGCGTTCTCGCCCATGCGCAATGCCATGTCCTCCAGGGATCTCACACGCTTGCCGCGGTAGTCTTCCGCATCGACGATGGGCTGAGGGTCGTCCGGCCCCAGTTTCTCGGCCACGATACGGCTCAGGATGTGCTGGAGAGCCTCCAAGGTCTGACCCCTCCGGCCTATGAGCAGGGCGGTGCTGTCGCCCCGGATATCGAGGACGAACTCCGACGGACCCGTGCCCGGCTTGACCACCACCTCCGCGGCCACACCCATGAGCCGGAGTATCTCCGTGAGCACGTCGACGCTGACCCTGCGGATCTCCGCGAAGTCTTCATCCGTGTCCGCGAATTCCTCAACCGCCTCGCTGTCTTCAGGCTCGCTCGCCGGGGGCTCGGGCGGCGCGGGCTCCGCCTGCGGCGTTTCGGCCGGCTTGTTTGACGGCGCCCCGGCGGCCTGGCTGTCCCTGGGATCTTCGGCCGGCGCTACCGCCACCGCCTCCCGGATCGTGGCGCGGACGCGGGCGTTCTGGCGTCCAAAGCCGAGCAGACCCACCTTTTCCTCTGCCAGGATGTCCAGCGACACTCTGTCCCGCTCGACGCCCAGCAGGTTCAGGGCCTTGGTGATGGCCTCGTCAAGGGTTTCTCCTTCCGTCTCCACTTGCTTCATCACAAACCTCTCCTCCACGGGGCGCGACAGACCTGGGGTTGCCGGGCGCAGGCCGTCAACGCTCTTTTCGGTTGATCAAGTATTGCTGAAGGATGCTCAGAAGATTGTTCACGAACCAATAGATCGTGAGCCCGGATGGGAAGCTCACGAAGATCACGGTAAACACCAGCGGCATGAGCATCATCATGCGCCGCTGGTTCGGATCGCCGACGGCCGGGGACATCCACTGCTGGATGAACATGCTCGCGCCCATGAGCAGAACGAGCACCGGAATGCCCACGTCATAGCCGAAAGCGGAGAAGGGGAGCGCTTCCCAGTCCGGACGGGAAAGGTCCTTGATCCACAGAAAGGTCGCGTGACGCAGTTCGATGGGTGTGAGCAGGGCGTTGTAGAATCCGATGAAAAAGGGAAATTGAAGGAGCATGGGCAGACAGCCTCCAAGCGGGTTCGCCTTGTTCCGCTTGTAGAGGTCCATCATCTCCTTGTTGAGCCGGGTCTTGTCGTCTCCGAACTTTTCCTTGAGGCGCTGCATCTGCGGCTGAAGCTTCTGCATCCGCTTCATGGAGACGAAGCTCTTTTGCGTCAGCGGCCACAACAGCAGCTTGATGACAAGCGTGAGCAGGATGATGGCCAGACCGTAGTTGCCCGTGTACGTCTGGAGAAAATGCAGCGCGCGCAGCATCGGCACCGAGATGAAGCCGAAGTAACCGAAGTCGATGGACTGCTCGAGATCCAGTTCGAAGGACTTGAGCAGGTTGAGCGCCTTGGGGCCCATGAAGAGCTGGTAGCGGGCGGTGCGTTCCTGACTCGAGATGAGCCGGCCGCGGGTTTCCAGGACAAAACCCCCATCCCGGCCCGCACTTGGCGCCACCGTCGCATCCGCCTCCACTCCTTCCGCGGGGATGAGGGCCGAAAAGAAATAGGTGTAGCCGAAGCCGACCCACGAAAGCGGAGCGTTGAGGTTGATCCGGGCTTCGATGTCGTCCGGCCATTCCCGTGTCAGATCGCCCTCGTGCAGCGCGATGACGCCCTCGAAAAGAGCATCGCCCTTGACGCCCTTGTTCTTGCCACTGGTGGTCAAGAGCAACGTGGCGCCCTGCGGCGACCCCGCGATCGAGACGCCCACGTCCACCGCGTAGCTCGAACCGCTGAAGGTGAACTGCTTGACCACACGTTGACCCGACGGCGTCGCGCCGACGAAGGTGAGACTCCCGTCACGACCCTCCTGCAGGTTCAGGTCCGCGCCCCGGACTTTGTAGACGATGCCTTGATCGGTACCGGTGGGCGTATCGGCCAGGCGGAGGCCCAGGGGATGTTCCATCCCGGGTCCACGGGTAACCATCTCGATCAACGGGCTGTCGACGTCCACCCCGGCGCGGTACCGCGTCAAACGGAAGCTCTTGAGCCGGGCCCCCTGATTGGTAAAGCGTGCGATGTAGTCAGGGGTCTCCACCGTCACTTCCCGGATCGGGACGACCGGGACGTTCCGGGCCGCCTCGGCGGGAGCGGCCTGTGCTACCGGCGGCGGCTTCGGCGCCGCCCGCGGGGCAGGGGGCTGCTCCAGAGGCCGTGTTGCGGTCTCCTTGGCCGGAGGCGCCACCGGCGGATAGAAACGCCTCATGTACTCCTGGTAGAGGATGATGACGAGGATCGAGATGACGACTGCTATGAAGGCTCGCTTTTCCATGGAATTTCACGGAACGGGGTCGTACCCTCCGGCGTGGAGCGGGTGGCAGCGCAGAATTCTGAAGGCGCCCAGGCGAAGCCCCTTGACAACGCCGTGACGGTCCACCGCCTGCAACGCGTAGGCCGAGCACGTCGGAAAGAACCGGCAAGAGCGCGGCAGCAACGGCGAGAGAAACCGCTGGTAGGCCCGGATGCAGATTCGCACGGCGGTACGGGCAATCGTGGTCATTGGATCATCGGGACTGTCCGTTCGGGCCGACTACTTTGCGGAGTTCTGCGGTCATCTCCGCGTGACTCAACTCTCCCGCCCCTCTGCGGGCAATGACGACCGTATCCTGGTCGGGGCGAAAATTTTTGCGCCCGCGACGGAAGAACTCGCGCAGCCCGCGCTTCACGCGGTTGCGCACCACCGCGTTCCCCACCTTGGAACTGACCGTGACTCCCAGCCGTTTCCCCAGATGGTCGTTGTGGTTTCGGATTATGATGAAGTGCGGCGTGTAGAATTTCCTGCCCCTGCGAGACAGCAGCAGGAACTCGGAACGTCTAGTCAGGCGGGCTTCCCTTGGGAAACTCTCGCGGACACAGGACAACGGCTTGTCCTAGGAACGAGGACCCTTTGGTGGGATGACGACGGTCAACCGCTTTCTTCCCTTGGCCCTCCGGCGCCTCAGCACATTGCGTCCGCCAGGGGTCTCCATTCGCGCAAAAAAGCCGTGGGTTCTTTTTCGTTTCAGATTGCTTGGTTGATAAGTCCGTTTCATTTCCGCACCCTCATTTTCTTCAGTGCTCTATTTCAAGCATACGCGGGAGGGCTTGTCAATTTGCGGAAGGCGCCGGGTGAATCTACCGGAAAGGGTTTTGGATTGCCCGGCGACGGGAGCCGCCACGCTTCCGCGCCCACGGCTTACACCGCTCGACGCACCTTCGGTGCTAGTTAGTGTCTGCCAGAAAACCCCCACTTGTGCACGGGAACTGCGACGAACCGCGACAGTTTCGGCGAGGTTTCAGCCACGGAACGGGCGGCACGGACACCACTGAAGGGTGCTCGGCGTCAAACCGGTCCGCAATGCCGACTTCCGGACACAGGAGGCCGTACCCGTCTCCGTGTGGCGGGCCGGGGGGCGAAATTCGCAGGAGCTGGCCGGGCTCAGGCAGCGCGGCGTCTTCGACGACGTTCGGCGTCACGCATGCGCCGTCGCACAAGCAGGCCGATGCGGTGCAGGTTGGCGGCCAGTATCGACAAGGCAACGGTGTGTGCAAACCCATCGGCGCCGTGGGAGCGAACCCGATCGAGACCGCGATGCTCAAGGTTGTTGATTGCCGACTCGACCGCCGGGTGCTGGCGCCTGGCCTCGGCAAATGCTTGCGCTTCCTCGCGCTCGCGCTCGGCCACAGAAAGCCGACCCTTGCGCGGCAGCGCATTGAGGTCGAGCATGGCGTCGAGTTGCGCCCGGTTGCCGGGGCTGTGGAACCCACGGTCGAAGCTGCACACCCGTGTAGGTCGGGATGCAGGGCCTGCGTCTCCTCGATGATCGACACCGCAATATCGGTATCGCTCCCTTCCCACAGAATCTTGTGGTGAAGGATGAACTGGAATTGGTCCTCAACCACGCACACCGGAACTCCGAGTTCCACCGCACGGCCAGCCTTGCCCTTCGAGATCCAGCGGGTGTGTTCCTCGAAAATCGAAAACACTTTCTCATCGTGCGCGATGGTCTCGCCTTTGAGAAGACGCCGCTCGATTTGGTCCATTTGCCGACGCGCATGGGCAATCAGACACTGGAGTATGCTCGATTGCGCAACACCTGCCTGCTCCAGCTCCTTGCAACTCTCCTCGGCTCGGCCGACCAAGTGCCAGCAACGTTCGAGATAGGCTTCGACTCGGTCCGGCCGACTCTTCGCGCGTCGCGTCGAGCGGACCTGGTTGAAACACTTCTTCACCTCTTGCGTGAGATGTCCCCACTGGCGCCAGCCTCCGATGTTGTGCTTCCTCGCCGCACCGCCCAACTCCCCGAGCAAGCACCGCATCGCCTCCCACAGCAGGTTGACATCGGTCGGGTAGTGCACGTCAGTCTCCTCACCGACGCCCGTATCGGGGCGCTTCGACCCCGCAAGATCGGCTACGACATTCGCGACGGCAAACTCGGAGGCTTCGGTGTCCGGGTCCTGCCCTCCGGCCGCAAACGCTTCTTCGTCCATTCCCAACATCGGGGAGACCGAGTCTGGAAGATCCTCGGCGACGCAGCCGCTATGAGCGTGGACGAAGCGCGGTCGAGTGCCGTGCGAACTCTCGCCGCGATCCGGCGTGGAGAGGACCCGCCCCGCGAACCCGCCGAGACCCTCTTCGAGGCCGTCGCCGAGACCGTATAGAGGATGTCAACCCAAAGCTAAAATGTCCCCTTTGAGCAAAGCTAAGATGTCCCCTTGGTGGGGTTGGGAGGCGCACGAGTGCGGTTGGTGCTCCAACGGCACCCGGGGTGGCCTGTGGACAACCCCGCGGCCGCTCCTCCAACCACCGGTTGCCCACAGGCTTCACGCACCCGCGCGAAGGGCGGCAGGAACGGTCAAGACAAGACAGGAGGGATAGTGCCGACGCCCCCCTGGAGAGGCCAAGTTCGGCTGGCGCCGGGTGATGACCGCTGCGGGGTGGCGGCGAGAGCAGGAGGCTGCGCCACGCAGGGGGGCTGTGGATGATCCGGTGTTGGGTCACCGGCACGTTGAGACGGTGCGGAGTTGCAAACGCTCACGTCGTTGCAGTCCCCCTGCAAGGAACTCCCCCAGGGCGCGGCGCCGGAACCACCTGCGCCAACCCCTCTCCGCTCTGAGGGGCGGGGGGTTACGGGGGCGCTTGCGGAGCCTGGAGGCGTCTCCAGCGGTTCCAGGGGTGGTCTGGGGAGGGTTTGTACTTGGGGCGTTGGCGCTGAAGCGCAGGGGCGCTGTCGACGGTGCGGTGGAGGCTCTTCTGGTCGTCCAGAGGGACCGGCGCCTGGCTTTCGGCAAGGACGCGGTAGTCGAGGGTCTTGCCCTGGCCCAACAGGGTGAGGTGACCGTCGAAGGCCTCGCACACGGTGACGGGGCTTGAGCGCAGGCGGTAGCCCTTGCCCTGATTCAGGATCTGGTACTCGCGGTTTTGGTATCTCAGGGTGAGGTTGCGGCTGAGCTTGCGGGTGGAGTGGAGGCTCAGGATGAGGTCGAGGGAGGCGGCGTCGTGCAGCACCCGGCGGTGGGCGTCCTGGGGGTTGTGCGGGGGCCGGGCGAAGCGGCGGTTATGGTCGGCCATGTACTCGGGCAGGAAGGCGTTGGCTTGGTCGATGGAGTCTATGCCGCCAAGGCGCAACTCCTTGACCAGGCGGTCCTGGAGGGTCTCGTTGGCCCGTTCCACCCGACCCTTGGCCTGGGGGGTGTTGGCGTGGATGGGTTGGATGTCCAGGGTCTTGAGCGCCCGTGTGAACTGAGTCAGTTCGCCCTCGCGGTCCTGTTGATTGACCCGGAAGATGCTGTGCTTGTCCGAATAGAGGGCCACCGGCCGGCCGTATTGGTCCAGATACCCGCGCAGGGTCCTCAGGTAGGCTTCGGTGGTCTCCGCTTCGGCGAAACGCAGGGCCATGAGCCGGCTGGTGGCGTCGTCGATGAACACGATCAGGGTACAGTACCGCCCCCGATCCTCGAACCACCGGTGCGGCGAGCCGTCGATCTGCACCAACTCCCCCAGCGCCGGCCGCCGGGGACGGCTCTGATGCACCCGCATCCCCCGGCGCTTCCTCGACCGCCACAGCCCCTCTTCGGCCATCCACTTGCGCAACGTCTCCACCGACACCCCATAGCCGTGCACCTCCCTCAGCTTCTCCCAGGCCAGGGTCGGTGAGAAATCCTCGTAGCGCTCCCGCACCACCCCAAGAATCTCTGCCCGCACCTCCGGCGCTATGGCATTGTTCGCCTTCCGCCCACGATGCCCCGAAATCAGCCCCCTCGCCCCAAGCTCCCGGTAACGCCGCAAAAGCCGCTTCACCTGCCGCACGCTCAGCCCCATCCGCTCCCCCCCTTCCCGTTGCCGCAGCCGCTTCCCCGCCACCTCCCGGATCACCCCCAGCCGGTCCACCTCTCTCATGGTCATCCCCTCTCCTGTCTTCAACAATCTCTTGCCCCTCTTCCTTCCAGAAAGGGGACATCTTAGCTTTGTTCAAAAGGGGACATTATCGCTTTGCTCCAACACAAGAAGGATTGACAATTTGGTCAAAATCCGTTAATAAGATCGAGCTCGTCTGGCACCTCGTCTGGCACCTCGTCTGGCACCTCGTCTGGCACCTCGTCTGGCACCGACTGGCCGCAGTTCGAAGTAAAGGAAGCAGTCGCCGAAAGATGAAAGGATCGGTGTCGTGCATGCACTGGTTAGGTATTCCTCGGGACCCAGTACGGTTTCCAAAGGTAGGCCGGATGGTGCGGCCGACATCCGTGGGATCGAATTCGGGGATGACTTGCGATTCCGGTTCCCATTCGCCCCATTCACCGCTCTTCCGCTTCTGGCAATCTGCCAAAAGGCCAATTAGCTCAATAGCTTACTGTGCTACATGCTTCCCAAAATATTGGTAGTCAAATATATAAGTCCAGGAGAACCGAAATGTTTATAACCCCCAAGTTGATGCAGTCTGGCTTCGGGTTTTTAACCAAACTGGTTGTGGCTATCGGATTTCTCGGTGTCTGGTCTTATACGGCCTCGGCTGCAATAACTCTGACTAGCAATATCGAAAACGGAGGAACCCATACCTATACTCTGACCGATCATACGGAAGCTGTGATACAAAGATTCAAAACGGGTAATTTATATCCCAATTATAAACTACAAAATATATGGATCGTACATAAAAAGAAAGCCGATGGTACATGTCCTAATAGTACACTTTGGATTTGGACAACTCCGAATGCCGCAACCAGGAAAACTGTAGGGTTTTTCCCTTGGCGGATTGCACCAAATTTTGGTGAAACATACACTGAAACATATGATAAGGGAACAGAAGACTGCGTAAGAAAATATAGGATTATTATAAACGCAGATGATTTCGATTCACCACTGTTGACTCCAAATACCAACTATTATATGGCAATATCAAAATTGAATTCTGGTGATACCCATAATGTTGAATTTAGTCTCACTACATGGACTGGATCTGATAGTGAGAGATATTGGGAACAAGGCAACGAAATAGGGACCGGCAACAATGCTACGGGTAGTACTACGTTAAAAGCCAAGAACTCCGGTGCTCTGCGTTTTAGGATTGAAAAATCAGGAACTATATCTCCCCCACAGTTTTTATCCACTGATGAAGATCCTGGTTTTTCCGACGACACATGGAGTGATAACAAAAGCAATTGTGGGTTTAGAGCTGGCATAAGTCATCAAACTTCTCCTTGGGAGCGTACATTTCGTGAGCATTTGCCCATAGGGCACTTTGTTTGCACAGTTTATCTTTATGATTCTGATAGAACCGATACATTAACTCTTTCAGTTTCCGGAGATAATCTTTTTTGGGTTGGAGATGTAATAAGTAGTTCTGATAAGGGTAAAACTGTTATAGTAAATCGTGATAATTTTGATCCTCGTGGTAACTTTAATGAATATATAGAAATGCAGTTGGCTATAAAAAACCCCTTCAACTACGAGAATTCAACATTCCCAGATAATGTAAGACCTTTCATCCTAACCCTCAAGGATGGAACGCATACAGTTACACAATCACTAAAGATTAAACTAATCGATGAGAGTGATCGTCCTGCTGATTTTTACTATCCTCCAGTCGTAACACCGTCCGACCTGAAGAGAAGGGATGAATGGCCGGTAAAGATGGAATGGGTGTCTCCGTGGAATGTTAGTCGGCCGCACATTACTAACTACAACATTAGATACCGCAAAAGCGGGACCGACGATGATTGGAAATATGTCAATAATATCATTGGTAAGAATATTATCCCAATTAATGCCAACAACAAGACACAAATTAACAGACTAAATTATAATAATCATAGACTGAGTTATAATAGAGATTATGGTGTAAATGTTTATGAATACACTCTCAATTTGGAGGGATTAGAGACAGAAACTACTTATCGTCTCGACATCCAGGCAGTCAGCCCACGTCCTGGAGGTGGAGCAAATAAGTGGTCTCAAGAACGAAATTATGTGATGTTTACAACCCCGGCGACAACCCGGACGATAAGATATGTCAACTCGGCTCCTTATAATTTCAAATCCCCTCCGGTAGTAGAACCTGCAGAAACAGGTACCGACGACGGATGGCCAGTCGAAATAAAATGGGTTTCTCCGGAAGTTTTAATTAACCGGGTCGGCTACACCTTTGAGGGATCTGAGATTACCCACTACAACATCAGATATCGCAAGAACAGAAGCACCGATGCTTGGAGGGTCATCAGTAATGTTGCAGGTACACAAATTACCGACGGCAATGAAATTGCAAGGTTGAACACAGCAATGGTTTCGGAAGATAGAGGAATAAAAGCGTTGAAACATTCCGCTAATCTATCCTTGGAGGCCGGCACGGAGTACAGTCTTGAAATCCAGGCGGTTAACGACTTAGGGACAAACCCTGAGTTATCCTACAATGGAGGTATCAGCCTTGATCTTACTAGAGGCACTTTTCACAGCAAAACTTCAGGATCAAATACGTTCCATGTGTTATTCACGACACTAGGAACATCCACCCAGGTGGAGCCGGAACCGATTGACCTCCTAACCGCCGAGATTGGTAACCTGTCGGTAACTCAACACGACGGGAGTCCGTTCACATTTGATCTCACGTTCAGCAAACATATTCCAGGCTTGAGCTTCCGGACGCTTCGCGACCATGCCTTTACCGTAACTAACGCAACGATTGCCGGGGTGCGTCGCCTTGAGCCGGGTAAGAACCAGAAGTGGCGGGTAACGGTCAATCCGACCAATACGGCTGGGGTAGAAATTGCTCTGCCCATCACTGCCGATTGTCAAGCCGCAGGGGCCATTTGCGACGGTGACCAACCCTTGTCGACGACATCGGCAATCATTGTGCCGGGTCCGGCAGTCGGTCTGGAAACCCCACTAGCGCCGCCTGCGCTGACGGCGCAATTCCAGTCGGTGCCGGTCGAACATGACGGGCACACAGCGTTCAGCTTGGAGCTGCACTTCAGCGAGAACGTGCCGAGCCTGAGCTTCCGGACGCTGCGCGACTCCGCCTTTACCGTGACCAACGGGCGGGTGACAGGCGTGCGCAGACTCGCACAAGGGAGCAATCAGCGTTGGGCCGTGAACGTGCAGCCGAGCGCACCCGAGGCGGTGACGGTGCACCTGCCCGCAACCACTGACTGCGCGGGCGCGGGCGCCATCTGCCTGCCCGACGGGCGCAAGCTCACGAGCGATCTCTCGGCGACCATCCTCGGGCCGCCTGCGGCGAGCGTTGCCGATGCGACAGCGCACGAAGGCACCGATGCGACGCTTGACTTCGTGGTGACGCTGACCCGCGCACCAACGAGCGCGGTAACGCTGAACTACGCGACGTCGGACGGGACGGCGACAGCAGGGTCGGACTACACCGCATCGCGCGGGACGCTCACCTTCGCACCGGGTGAGACGACAAAGACGATCCCGGTCCCGGTGCTCGACGACGCCATTGACGAGGGCGAGGAAACAATGACGCTCACGCTCTCGATCCCCTCGGGCGTGAAGCTCGGCGACGGCGAGGCGGTGGGCACGATTTCGAACAGCGACCCGTTGCAGAAGATGTGGCTCTCGCGCTTCGGGCGCACGGCGGCGGGCCATGTGGTGGACGCGGTGTCGGACCGGCTGTCGGGACCGCTTGAGGGTGCGCAGGTGACGGTAGGCGGTCAAAGTCTTGATTTCGCCAACCCGGTGAAAGAGCAGATGGAGAATGTCCTTGCAGGAGTAGCCCGAACAGCACAGGCGGAGAATTTCCCTTCGAGCCGTGAGCTGCTGCTCGGGAGCGCGTTCCATCTGGCGTCGGAGGGCGGGTCCGGCGCTCCGGGCTACGCGGCGTGGGGCCGGGTGACGATGGGGGGCTTCGACGGTGAGGAGGTGTCCGGTGCGGTGACGACGCGCATCGACGGTGATGTCACCACCGGCATCGTCGGCGCGGATGCGGCGTGGGAACGCTGGCTTGCGGGGCTTGCGGTGTCGATGAGCAGCGCCGAAGGCACGTTCGGGCAGTCCGGGGGCCTGGCCGACGGAGGTCGGGGCACGGTGGAGAGCTCGCTCACGAGCGTGCAGCCCTATGCGCGGGTCGAGGTGAACGAACGACTTTCGGCCTGGGGGCTACTCGGGTGGGGCACAGGCGAGATGACGATGACCGAAGCGGCGCACGGGGAGAAGCTTGAGACGGTCACCCGTACGGACATCGATATGCGTCTCGGTGCAGCCGGGGTGCGCGGCGCTCTGCTCGAAGCCGATGAGGCGGGCGGCATGGACCTCGTGGTCAAGGCCGATGCGTTCTTAGTGGAAACACAATGGGACAAGGTTTCAAACGAGGCGGACACCTCGGCCGGATCAAGCCGGCTGCGGTTGACGCTCGAAGGCAGCCGCACATTCGAGGTTGGGGAAGGCAAGGTGTTCGAGCCGGGGGTTGAACTTGGGCTTCGCCACGACGGCGGGGATGCGGAGACGGGCACGGGCGTTGAGTTGGGCGCGCGGCTGCGCTACGCCGATGCGGCGTCAGGCCTGAGTATCGAGGCGAGCGCGCGCACGCTGCTTGCGCACGAGGCGTCGGGGTTCGAGGAGTGGGGGGCGAGCGGGTCCATCCGCCTCGACGCCGGGGCCTCGGGACGAGGCCTCTCGTTCAGCTTCGCGCCCACGCTCGGGGCGGCGTCGAGCGCAACGCAGCGCCTGTGGTCGATGGCCGATACGCGGGGGCTTGGCGCGCGCGACGAGAGGTTCGAGCCCGAGGCGGTCCTGAACGCCGAGGTGGGCTACGGGCTCGGCGTCGGCGGCGGCCGGTTCACCGGCACGCCCTATGCGGGGCTGGGCTTGAGCGGGAGCGGTCGAGACTACAGGCTCGGCTGGCGTCTCGCCCCGGCGGGCACAGCGCTCGACTTCACGCTCAACCTCGAAGGGACGCGCAGCGAGAGCGCCGGCGGACCGCCCGCGCACGGGGTGGAGCTGCGGGGCGCGCTCAGGTGGTAGGAACCGGCGAGTTCGACATCCTCGATAGTAATCATGGACACAACCCAGCAGGGCGTGCAGAGCCGGACGTTCAGTGACGCCGCGACGGATGGTCGCGGCCAATGCGCCAAGTCGAAGCTTCTTGATTGGAAGATTGCAGATGGCCCGAATGCGCTTGCTGCAACTGCGCGGGCCCTGGGTGAACAGCGCTGCCCTGTCCTCGCTGCGGATGCCGTCCGCCACGTCCGGAGCAATTCTCAGAACACGCACCGGGACACAACCCGGTCCAACGGCATCCACACGTCAGCAAAAAGAGCCTGAACCCGGTCGTCCCGCCCCCAGAAGTTGCTCAGGCAGAGCTTTTGGCAGTCGCCGATTCGCTGGGCGTACATGGCGACAAGCAAACCGACCAGAACCGCCTCATCGAGCGGCGCAGCGATCAGATTGCCATGGCCCGCTCCTGCGCCTCGAATGACGGAGCGATTTCGAGTTTCGGCCGACGAATGCATCGCGGCCTGCGTAGCTTCGCCGACACGGGAGCCACCCAGCGTGCATGTGAGCATGCCGGTTCCGCCATGGCGGTGCTCGGTGTTGTACCAAGGGAAGAATAACCGGCAGAAGGCGATGGCGGCGTGGATGTCGTCGAATCGCCCGGGGAAGCCGGGGTGGTGCCTCAGGGTCTTGAACTGGGCCTCGGAGAAGGGATTGTCATCGCTGACCTGGGGGCGGCTCAGCGAGCGAGTCACCCCAAGGTCGGCGAGCAGTTGCGCGGTGCATTTGCTGGTCATGGGCGCCCCGCGGTCGGAGTGCAGGGTGAGGACCTGGGGCTCGATGCCTTGCTTGAGGCAGGTCTGCTCGATCAGCGTTGCGGCGAGGGCGGAGTTCTCCCGCTCGGCGACCATCCAGCCGACGACGTAGCGGCTGAAGATGTCGAGCAGGACGTAGAGGTAGACCGAACTTCAACAGTAGAGGCCCATTTCAGGGTGTGCGGCGGGGTGTAAGACATTGAAATCGTTGGATGCTGAAGAGAGCTGGCCGACGCCGGAAATCCGGCAGATTGTCGATCTGGAAGCTGCGGATGCCGTGGCGTACGCGATGCGGGGTGAGCTGGGTGATTCTGGTGAGTATGTAGGATTGGCGGTGATATGTGCGACGCGGGGGCCTTATGAGATCGAGGCGGTGACGTCATTTGGTGGGTTTCCAAGCGATCGTCGCTTGGTGCAGCTGGCCGTTCGGAGCGCAGATGGAAAGGTGGAGCGCTTCGGATCAGTCGTGTCCGGCGGGCCAGAGTCGGGTTTCCACAGTCCGAGGCTCGTTGAGGCCAGGGAGGCAGAGAGGTTTGCGCGCGTGGCGCTGCGGTCTGGCGCGTTGGTGTCGAATGGTTATCGCTCGTTCTGGAATCGGGCGAGCGAAGGGCGCAACCTGCAGGTGAGGGAGGCGTTCATCAAGTGTTTGGAGCAGGGTGAGCGTTAGGGCACGCGAAATTGAAGTAGGAGCAGCGGTTCAATCCTCGACGTTTCGGGCGGTGTGGATGGCTATGGGTCTTCCTGATCGAGGGTTTGGGGCTTGGGACGGTGCCAATGAATTATCAGTTTAGCGTTGAAGGGCCGGCAGCGAGAAAAGGTACGCACGGTGCCGCCTATGCGCTCCTGGGGCCTTGTTGGCGCTCTGACGGAGAGCGATCTCGCCTAGCCGCAGTGATCGTGGTTACAGGAGGAGTCGTCTGGGTCAGCAGGGCCGCGTACAGGAAGATCGACGAACTGGAGGAACTGTGATGGAGTTGTTAGTCGTAGCCGCTTTTTTGGTGTTCATCGGTGGCCTCGCTGTGGTGACGATGGAGGCCGTGAAACATGCCGACAAGTCATTGCATGACAAACCCTTGAAACCGACGCGCTGATCGCAAATAGCCCGGATACGCCAAGTTCAGGTGGCCTGACCCGGCCCGGGGACGCCTTAAGATCCTCCGGAATCTAGCCACCTCTCACTTCTCGCTCTCAGTCGGCCTCAGCCTTCTGGGTCCGGCCCATGAGGTCGCGGACGGCCTGCATGGGGTCCTTGTCCTCGTAGAGGACATGGTGCATCTGCTCCACGATGGGCATCTCGACGCCGAATCGCTCCGCCAGGAGGTGGACGGTGCGGGTGTTGCGGATGCCCTCGGCGACCATCCGGGTTCCGGCGACGATGTCCGGAAGCCGGCGTCCCTGCCCGAGCTCGAAGCCGACCTTGCGGTTGCGGCTCAGGTGGCCGGTGCAGGTGAGCACCAGGTCGCCCAGGCCCGGGAGGCCGGCAAGCGTGCCCGGGTCGGCGCCCATCTTCACGGCCAGCCGGGTCATCTCGGCCAGCCCGCGGGTAATGAGGGCGGCCCGGGCGTTGTGCCCGAGCTCCAGGCCGTCGCTGACTCCGGCGGCGATGGCAATGACATTCTTGATCACGCCGCCCATCTGGACGCCCAGGACATCGGTTGACGTGTAGACCCTGAATTCCGGGGACCCGAGGCTCTGCTGCACCCTCCCCGCAACGCCCTGATCGACGCTCGCCACGGTGATGGCGGCCGGCAACCCGTTGGCCACCTCCAGGGCAAAAGTCGGTCCGGACAGGAAAGCGTGCCGGCGGGGTTCATCCAGAACCTCCGCCAGGACATCGCCCATGGTCATCAGGGTCGACTCCTCGATTCCCTTGGAACCGCACGTCACGATGGTTTCGGGTGCCACGAACGGTGCCGCCCGGCTCATGACCTCACGCAGGAAGTGGGACGGGGTCACGCAGATGAGCAGGTCCCGGCCGGATGCCGCGGTTTCCAGGGAACGGGTGACTTCCAGGCTGTGAGGCAGCTTGACGTCGGGCAGGTAGGTGGTGTTTTCGCCGGTCTCTCGTATCCGGGCGAAGGTTTCCGCCGAATGGCACCACAAGGCGACGCCGTCGTGCTTCCTGCACAGCAGCACCGCCAGGGCCGTGCCCCAGCCGCCCGCGCCTATGATGCCGATGGACATGGGGGAGTACCAGAGAGAATAGGCACCGACACCCCACAAACGTCATTCCCGCGAAAGCGGGAATCCAGGGGTGGCGCGGGGCGCCACGGCGGTGCTCCCCCGGCCCCACTCCTCCTGGATTCCCGCTTTCGCGGGAATGACGGAGGGGTACGGGAATGACGGATTTGGGGTCTGGCCACCATTTTCGGACCCATGACGATTCAGGAATTGGATGTGACGGCTTAGCTGTCGTCTTCCGCCAACCGGGCAAGGGACGCCACCCGCTCGCCGTTGTCGAGGTCGATGAGATGAACGCCCTGGGTGTTTCTGCCAATGACGCGGAGGTCGCCGATCCGGAGCCGGATGATCTTGCCGCCGTCGGTGATGAGCATCAACTGGTCCTCGTCCACCACCTGCTGCACGCCCACCACGCGCCCGGTCCGGTCGGTGGTCTTCATGGTGATGAGGCCCCGGCCGCCGCGGCCCTGGGACCGGTACTCGTCGATGCCGGTGCGCTTCCCCATGCCCTTGTCCGAGACCGTGAGGATCGATGCACCGGGGTGCAGCACCTCCATGCTCACCACCTGGTCGTCCTCCTCCAGGCGGATGCCGATGACCCCCATGGTATCGCGGCCGGTGGGCCGGACCTGCCCCTCCTTGAAGCGGATGGACTGTCCGTCCATGGTGGACAGGAGGATGTCCTGATCGCCGTCGGTGAGCTGGACCCCGATCAGCGAGTCGTTCTCCTCCAGCGCGATGGCGCGTATACCGGTGACCCGTGGACTCGAATAGGCCATCAGATCAGTCTTCTTGACCAGGCCTCTCCGGGTCGCAAATATGACGTAGCGGCCCTCCTGGAACTCCCGCACGGGCAGAAATGCCGAGACCTTCTCGCCGTCCTGAAGCTGCAGCAGGTTCACCACCGGCCGACCCTTGGCCGAGCGGCCGCCCTGCGGCAGCTCGTGGACCTTGATGCGGTAGACCTTGCCAATGGTGGTGAAGAACAGGATGTGCGAGTGGGTGGAGGCAACGAACAGCGCTTCAACGAAGTCCTCGTCCCGGGTCGTGGTGCCGACCTTGCCCTTGCCGCCGCGGTGTTGCGCACGGTACAGGGTGATGGGATTGCGCTTGATATAACCCTCGTGGGACACGGTGACCACCATGTCCTCTTCCACGATGAGGTCCTCGATGGATATATCCTCGGCCCTGTCGACGATGGCGGTGCGGCGCTCGTCGCCAAACGCCTCCTTGACCTCCCGGAGCTCCTCGACGATGATGGCGTACACCCTCTTCTCGTCGGCCAGGATCCCCCGCAACTCGGCGATGGTGGCCTCGGTGGCCCGGTACTCCTCGATGATCTTGTCGCGCTCGAGCCCGGTCAACCGCTGCAGGCGCATTTCCAGGATGGCCTGGGACTGCGCCTCCGAAAGGCCGAAGCTGGTCATGAGGCCTTCCCGCGCGGAGCGGGGATCCGGCGACTCGCGGATCAGGGCGATGACCGCGTCAAGGTTGTCCAGGGCGATCTTGAGCCCTTCGAGGATGTGCAGCCGCTCCTCGGCCTTCCTCAGGTCGTGGGCGGTCCGCCGGATGACCGTTTCCCTCCGGTGTTCGAGAAACGCCTCGAGGATCTCCTTCAGGTTCAGCAGCTTCGGGCGGTTGTCAATGATGGCGAGCATGTTGACGCCGAAGGTTTCCTGAAGGCTCGTGTGCTTGTACAGGGAGTTGATGACGATCTGCGGCACGGCGTCGCGCTTGAGCTCGATGACGATGCGCATGCCGTCGCGGTCGGACTCGTCCCGCAGGTCGGCGATGCCCTCGATCTTCTTGTCGTTGACCAGGTTGGCCATCTGTTCCAGGAGCCGGGTCTTGTTCACCATGTACGGAATTTCCGAGACGATGATCTGCTCCTTGCCCGTTCGCTTGACGGTCTCGGTGAAGACCCGGGCGCGCATCTGCACGCTGCCCCGTCCGGTCTTGTAGCCCTGGTTGATACCTTCACGCCCGTGAATGAACCCCGCGGTGGGAAAGTCAGGCCCGGGAATGTACTCCATCAACTCGTCGATGGTCAGCTCGGGCCGCTCCACCAGCGCGATGAGGCCGTCGATGACCTCGTTCAGGTTGTGCGGCGGTATGTTGGTGGCCATGCCCACGGCAATGCCCGAGGCGCCGTTGACGAGCAGGTTGGGAAGCCGCGACGGCAGCACCGACGGCTCCTTCAGGGAGTCGTCGTAGTTGGGCAGGAAGTCGACGGTCTCCTTGTCGATGTCCGCGAGTATCTCCTCGGCGATACGCGCCATGCGGATTTCCGTGTAGCGCATGGCGGCGGGCGGATCGCCGTCGACGGAGCCGAAGTTTCCCTGCCCGTCCACCAGGCAGTAACGCATGGAGAAGTTCTGTGCGAGCCGGACGATGGTGTCGTAGGCCGCGGCGTCGCCGTGGGGATGGTATTTGCCGATGACGTCTCCCACGACCCGGGCGGACTTGCGGTAGGCGTTGTTCCAGTGGTTGCCCATGTCGTGCATGGCGAAGAGCACGCGCCGATGCACCGGCTTCAATCCATCCCGCACGTCCGGCAGCGCCCGCCCCACGATGACGCTCATGGCGTAGTCCACGTAGGACTGGCGCATCTCGTCCTCGATGTAGACGGGAACTTTGTTTTGTCTTATTCCGGCTTCCATGAGACAGGCCTGTTGGTTGTGGGCAGGGGGCGCGACGCCGCACGCGGGCGGGTTTGAAACCCGCCCCTACAATTCGTTGGCCAACCTTCCTGCAAGACTGTAGGGGCGGGTTTCAAACCCGCCCGTGCCCATAACCCTGCGCGGACAGGGGCCTAGATGTCCAGGTTACGCACCGTCAGGGCGTAGTCCTCGATGAACTTCCGGCGGGGCTCCACGTGGTCACCCATGAGCGTGGAGAAGATAATGTCGGCCTCGACACCGTCCTCGACGCGGACCTGCAGCAACACCCGGGACTCGGGATCCATGGTGGTCTCCCAGAGCTGGCCCGGATTCATCTCCCCCAGACCTTTGTATCGCTGTATGTACTGCCCCTTCTTGCCCCGCTCCATGACGAAATCGAGCAGGTCCTTGTGGGAGCGCAACTCGCTGCTGCGCTCGCCGTCCTCCAGAATGAAGGGGGAATGGCCGGAGGCCACCAGCTCGCCGTGGAGACGCTTGAGCTCGCGGTACTCGGGGCTGGCCAGAAACTCCCGGTCGATGACGGTACGGATGCCGCTGCCGTTGGAGCGGGTCGCGCATACCAGCTTCAGGCTATTGTGCTCCGGGTCTTCCTCCACCACGCTGGACATCGGCCCGACCTCCGGCGCCAGGAGGTTGATGTAGGAGGCGAGTTGAATGGCCAGGTCCTCCAGCTCCTTCTGGTCCCTGAGCCGCTCCGCATTGAAGTCGGGCTGCAGCAGCAGCGCCTCGATCAGGGCCCGCTCCTTGTGCTTCCTGGTCATGAGCTGCAACAGCTTGTCCATCCGCACCACCTTCTTGACGAAGGACTGGAGCGCGGCTCCCTTGACGTCGCGGCCAAGGGCCGTGCCGCCACCGTTTCCGTTGGATTCCGCAGACCGCAACCGCAGGTTCTCGGTGCCCTTCTCGATGAGGTAGTCCTCGAGACTGCCCTCATCCTTCAGGTAACGCTCCTGCTTGCCGCGCTTGACTTTGTACAGCGGCGGCTGCGCGATGTAGAGGTAGCCTTTCTCCACCAAGTCGGGGATCTGGCGGTAGAAGAAGGTCAGCAACAGCGTCCGTATATGAGAGCCGTCCACATCCGCATCCGTCATGATGATGACCGTGTGGTAGCGGAGCTTCTCCGGGTTGTAGTCGTCCTTGACGCCCGCGCCCAGGGCCGTCAGCAGCAGGCGAATCTCCTGGGATGAGAGCATCTTGTCGAAGCGCGCCTTCTCGACGTTGAGGATCTTGCCCTTGAGCGGAAGGATGGCCTGATTGCGCCGGTCGCGCCCCTGCTTGGCCGAGCCGCCGGCCGAATCGCCCTCCACCAGAAAGATCTCGCTCAACGCGGGGTCGCGTTCCTGGCAGTCCGCCAGCTTGCCCGGCAGCGAGGCCGAGTCCAGCGCGCCCTTGCGCCGCGCCAGATCCTTGGCCTTGCGGGTGGCCTCGCGTACCCTGGCGGCCTCGATGCCCTTGGAGACAATCTTCTTGGCATCCCCGGGGTGCTCGGCGAAATAGGCTGCCAGCCGCTCGTTGATCAACGCCTCCACGATTCCCTTGACGTCGCTGTTCCCCAGCCGCGTCTTGGTCTGGCCTTCGAACTGGGGCTCCTGCACCTTGACGCTGATGACCCCGGTCAGGCCCTCGCGGACGTCGTCCCCCTGCAGGTTGTCCTCGTCCTTCTTGAGCAGGTTGGAACCGGCCGCGTAGTTGTTGATGGTGCGGGTCAACGCCGCCTTGAAGCCGCTGAGGTGGGTGCCGCCTTCGGTGGTGTTGATGTTGTTGGCGAAGGAATAGACCGTCTCGGTATAGCCGTCGTTCCACTGCAGGGCGATCTCGACATCGGTGCCGTCCTTCTCCCCCTGCACGTAGACGACCTTGGGATGAACCGCGGTCTTGACCCGGTTCAGGTGCTCGACAAACGAGACGATGCCGCCTTCGTAATAGAACTCGTGCTTCTTGTCGTGGCGCTCGTCCTCGATGAAGATGCGCAGGCCCCGGTTCAGAAACGCCAGCTCCCGGAGCCTTTGGGACAGCACGTCGAAGCTGAGGTCCACGGTTTCGAATATGGTGGTATCCGGCTTGAAGGTGATGCGCGTCCCCCGGTCCGTGGAAGTACCCATTTCCTTGAGGGGGGCCAGGGGTGCACCCCGCTCATAGGCCTGCTGGTACACCTTGCCGTCCCGCTTGATCTCTACCTCGAGATGTTCCGCCAGGGCATTGACCACGGACAGCCCCACCCCGTGCAGGCCACCGGAGACCTTGTAGGCGCCCTTGTCGAACTTGCCGCCGGCGTGCAATTTGGTCAGCACCACCTCCGCGGCCGGCAGTTTCTCCGTGGCGTGCATGTCCACCGGAATGCCGCGGCCGTTGTCCACCACGGTGACGCTGTTGTCGATATGGATGGTGATTTCGATGCGGTCGCACTGGCCGGCCAATGACTCGTCGATGGAATTGTCGACGATCTCATAGACCAGATGATGGAGGCCACGTTCGGACGTGTCTCCGATGTACATGCCGGGGCGTTTCCGGACCGCTTCCAGCCCCTCGAGAACCTTGATGTTGTCGGCTTTGTAGTCAGACTCGGAAGAAGCCATCATGTCAAAGTGGTTGCGCGACCCTTCAATGTTTGTGAACCACGGAGTGCGCTCGGCAGAACGCCAAGCCTGATGAATAATAGCATTTGCCGGCCGTCAATGCCAATGCGCGGGGAGCGCGCCCGGAATCGCCATGGCCTTCTTCGGTGGTTACGGAAGGGAGATGAAATGCGCCCGGATCAGTCCCGCCGCTGGATCCCGGATCAAGTCCGGGATGACGCCATGAAATAGCACCTACGGCCCATGCGCCGCCCGCCAGGGGCCTGTTCACCGGGCGGGGGAGTCCGCCGCACCGCTTCCGCCGGCCTCCGACACGAATACCGCGATATTCACCGTCCCCAGCACCAGGACGCCTGCCAGCGCCTGCCACGCGATGACATAGGAGCCGGTGGCGTCGACGATGTAGCCGAACGTGGGGGTGCCGACCACGGTCCCCAGGGCATTGATGGTGATCATCAGGCCCAGGGCCATCCCGGCCCGCGACTGTCCCGCGATCTCGCTGATCAGGGAATAGGACACGCCCTGATAACCGATCATGGTGAACCCTCCGAAAAATGTCAGGGGCACCAGGATGAACGGCGAGACCCCCTCGTCGAGAGCGCTCAAGGCCGCGCACAAGAACACCGAAATGACGCCGATGAGCACCAGCACGATCTTGCGCCTGCCGCCGAAGACGCGGTCGCTGACCGTGCCCCAGCCGACACGGCCGAGAACCGCTCCGCTCTGGGTGATGGACAGCCATTGGCTGGCGTGAACCGTGGAAAACGCCAGCTTCTCCTTGAGGAACAACGGCAGATAGGTGAGCAGCGACATCTGCCCGATGAGCAGCAGGGCCGTGCCGCAACTCAAGGCCAACAGGCTCCTGATGCGCAGCCTCCCGGGTCCGGCCGTCCCGGAACGGCCTCCGCCGGTGCCGTCGACTTCGACGGGGTCGCGCCAGAGAAACCAGAAGGCCAAGCCGAACAGCACGTTGAGCGCCCCCAGGCCCGCCAGCGTCGCGCGCCAGCCGAAGGCGGCCGCCAGGGGCGCACCCGCCAGGGCGGTCAGCACCCCGCCGGCCGGCACGCCGGTCTGCTTGATACCCATGGCGGTGGCGCGCTGGCGCCGGAACCACATCAGTACCCCTTTTGTGGAGGACGGGTTGAGGAAGCTGTAACCGAGGCCGGTCAGAAGAAAGCAGGTGAAGGCCAGGCCGAAGGACTGCGCCATTGAGGCGAAGATGACCGCCGTTCCGGCGAACACGTGGCCGATGCAGGACGCTTTCCTCACTCCCAGAGAGTCGCTCAACCATCCCGCGGTAAACGAGAAGCCGGCCATGCCGATGTAGAAGGCGGTAAAGAACAGCCCAACCTGGGCGCGGGTGAGACCCAGCTCCTCCTGGTAGAACGGCGCGAAGGTGTTGATGCCGTATTGCGCCGAGGCCCCGATGATGTGGGTGCTGGTGACCAGGGCAAGGATGAACAGGGGGAAAGCCATGATGTTCCGGGGCCGATGGCGCACCGGCGGTGGGTGCGGTCGGCCTCTCTCGGCGGATACGGTCGCCTATTTCCTTGCGGCCCCCAGCTCGACCGCGGCCCGCAGCGCCAGAAGATAGCTCTGGGGACCGAATCCCGCGATCTGCCCCACGGCCACATCGGAAATCAGCGACGTTCGCCGGAACTCTTCACGCTTGTAGATGTTGGAGAGGTGGACCTCGATGACCGGGAGCCCGCACGCGGTCAGAGCGTCTCGCAGCGCGATGCTGGTATGGGTGTACGCGCCGGCGTTGATGATCACGGCACCAAACCCTTCCGCGCCGGCTTGCTGGACCCAGGTGACCAACTCGCCTTCATGATTGGACTGACGCGTCTCCACCCCCACCCCCAGCTCCGCGGCCAGCGAGCCCAGACGGGCGTCGATGTCCGCAAGGGTGTCATGGCCGTAGATCTCCGGCTCCCGAGAGCCGAGCAGGTTCAGGTTCGGTCCGTGGAGGACCAGGATCTTCCTATCAGGCATGGTTCGTCCTTCGACTCCGCTTCGCTTCGCCTGTCCTGAGCCCTTCGACCAGCCTGTCCGGAGCTGGTCGAAGGGCTCAGGACAGGCGAAGCGAAGGGCTCAGGACCGAGCGGTGGTGCCGGCCTCCAGGCAACTGCTCAGGACCGAGCGGATGCCAGCTCCCGGACGATCTCGGCTGCCGAGAACCATTGGAAGCGGGTTCTGCCAATGCCTTCGCACAGCACGAACTTGATCTTGCCGGCATGCGACTTCTTGTCCAGGGACAGGCCGGCGACCAGGTCTTCCAGGGCAATGTCGTCGGGGATCCGCCACGGCAGGCCCGCCCTGCGCACCAGCGCCTCGATGCGCACCAGCTCCGGGGCGCTGCACAGGCCCTGGCCCGCGGACAGGGCCGCCGCCTGGATCATGCCGATGGCCACCGCCTCCCCGTGGAGAAAGCGCTCGTAGCCGGTAAAGGACTCCAGCGCGTGGCCGATGGTGTGGCCGAAGTTGAGGATGGCCCGGCGGTCGTCCTCCCGCTCGTCCTGCTCCACCACCGCGGCCTTGATGCGGCAGGAGGCGGCGACGGCGGTCTCCACCGCTGCCGGCTCCATGCGCAGCAACGCGTCCATCTCCTCTTCCAGGAACCCGAAGAACCCCGCGTCCTCGATGATGCCGTGCTTGATCACCTCGGCCATCCCCGCGGCGAATTCGCGTTGCGGCAGCGTCCGCAACGTGTTCATGTCGATGACCACCAGCCGCGGCTGGTGGAAGGCGCCGATGAGGTTCTTGCCCTGGTGATGGTTGACCGCGGTCTTCCCGCCCACGCTGGCGTCCACCTGCGCCAGCAGCGTCGTGGGGATCTGGACGAAGCCGATGCCCCGCAGAAACGTGGCCGCGGCATACCCGGTCACATCGCCGATGACGCCTCCGCCCAGGGCGATCAGGGTCGCGCTACGGTCGAAGCGGTGCTCCACCAGCGCGTCGTAGATCAACCCCAGGGACGCGGTGTTCTTGTGCGCCTCTCCTTCCGGGATCAACACCAGCGTGGTTTCGTAGCCCGCGCCTCGGAGGGACTCCCGGACCTCCTCGCCATAGAGGCCCGCCACCGGCGGGTTCGACACGATGCCGACCCGGCCGCCGATTCCCTGGGCCTTCATGATCTCGCCCACGCGGGAAAGGAGGCCCCCGCCGAGCTCGATGGGATACGAGCGCTGTCCCAGATTGACGGTTACGGTCTGCATAGCTGTTGTTGGATGCGTTGCACCACCTGGTCCACGGTCAACTCATCGGTGTCCACCGTGAAATCGGCCTCGGCATAGATGCTTTCCCGCTCCGCGGAAAGCTCCTCGATACGCTTGAGCCTGTCAGGACCTTGCAGCAACGGGCGGTCATCGGTCCCTCCCGTCCGGCCCAGGACCGTCTGGGGTGACACCTTGAGCCAGATCAACAGGCTGCGTTCCTTGAGCAGCCTCAGATTGTCGGGGTCCACTACCGCGCCACCGCCCAGGGCGATGACCTGTTCGGACCCGTTCAGCACCTGTCCGAGGGCGGCCTTCTCGAGTTCTCGAAAATAGTGCTCTCCGCCCAACACCTCCTCAGCCAAGACACCACGGATCACGGCATCCGTTTCGTCTCCTCCAGAATAGCGGCCGCTGAAGATATCCCGCACGGCGCGCCCTTCCTTGGCCTCGATGACGGCGTCCAGATCCACGAACGACCAGCCCAGCGACCGAGCCAGCCGCCGGCTCACCACGGTCTTGCCGGCGGCCATGAAACCGGTCAGAGCGATGTTCGCGTAGTCCGTAATGACGCGGCCTCAGAGGCTCTTGATCTGGTCGAGGTAGCCGTCATAGTTGCGGGTGATTTCCGTTAACGAGTCCCCGCCGAACTTCTCCAGAAACGCCCGCGCCAGCTCGAAAGACACGATCGCCTCGCCAATGACCGCCGCGGCCGGCGCGGAGCAGACGTCCGAGCGCTCCACCGATGCATCCTCGGGCTGCTTGGTGTCGAGATTGACCGACTGGAGCGGGCTCATGAGGGTGGAAATGGGCTTCATCGCAACCCGGACGATCAGCGGGGCGCCGGTGGTCATGCCGCCTTCCAGGCCCCCCGAATTGTTGCTGCCGCGATAGAAATGGGTGGGCTGCATACGCGGCTTGGTGTCGGAGATCATGTGCTGCGGGTCGTAGAAGATCTCGTCGTGCACCTCCGACCCCCGCCGCCGGGCGATGTCGAAGCCGCGGCCGATCTCCACCCCCTTCATGGCCTGGATGCTCATGAGGCTCTGGGCCAGCCGGCCGTCCAGCTTGCGGTCCCAATGGACGTGGCTTCCCAGGCCTGGCGGCACGCCGGTGGCCACCACCTCGAAAACGCCGCCCAGCGTATCGCCTTCCTTCTTGCACGCGTCGATGAGCTCGATGGCTTTCTTCTCGGCTTCCGGATCCGCCATGCGCACCGGGGAATTCTCGGCCAGCTCGAATATCTCGTCGTAGCTCTTCCCCTCCACGTCTGCCTCGATGCCGCCGAGAGACCGAAGGTAACCCCTCACCTTGACAGAGAACGGATCGACGAGCTGTTTGCAGAACGAGCCCACCGCCACCCGTGACACGGTTTCGCGGGCACTGGCGCGCTCGAGGACGTTACGGATGTCCGAATGGCCGTACTTGAAGACGCCGGTGAGGTCCGCGTGTCCCGGACGGGGCTTCTTGACCGCAATGGCCTGGCCCGCATCCTCCGCGTAGGGCGACATCTTTTTCGTCCAGTTCTTCCAGTCGCGGTTGTCGATGCCGAAGGTGACCGGCGAGCCGAGCGTCTTCCCCCACCGGAGGCCCGACCGTACCTGCACCTCATCCTTTTCGATAAGCATCCGGCCACCCCGGCCATAGCCCTGCTGGCGCCGCCAGAGATCGTGATTGACCTTCTCGATGTCGATGTCGAATCCCGCCGGCACCCCCTCGACGATGGTGGTGAGGCACGGACCGTGGGACTCTCCTGCCGTAAAATAGCGCAACATGTTCCACATCTTAGCCCAAACGCACGTCCCCGGCCAGCGCGCACGGGATGATTGGACGCGAGCCACACCCACAAGCCACACCGACGGCCCCGGGCCGCCATTGACCCCCTCTCCCTTTGGGAGAGAGCCACACCCACGGCCCCGGGCCGCTATCGCCCCCCTCTCCCTTTGGGAGAGGGCTGGGGTGAGGGAGCCACAGAGCAAGCACCCCGCTGGGTCGTGAGCCTATCCTGGAACAAGAATCGGAGGGGCAGGGTTATTGGGGCGCCCTCACCCGGCCTTCGGCCACCCTCTCCCAAAGGGAGAGGGGTTGGGTTTGGGACGGGTCAAGCCGGCGTGCGGGCAGCGGACCGGTCAGCGATAGCCGGCGGTTTCGAGTCTTACGAGGGCCCGTTGCAGAGCGGCTCTCGCCGCCACGAGATCCTCTTCGTCGAAGTGATCGCTCTCCCCGAGCGAGCGCTCGGCTCTGGCCCGGGCGTTCTCGGCCCTGTCCCTGTCGATCTCGTAGGGGAACTCGGCGGCATTGGCGAGCACGGTGACGACGTTGTCGAGCACCTCGGCGTAGCCGCCGGCCAGGGTGACGACGGAGGTGGCGCCGGACTGCTTGTAGCTGAGTTGTCCGATGTCGAGCGTGGTCATGAGCGCGGCGTGGTCGGGCAGAATCCCGAGCTGGCCCAGGGGACCGGGCGCGGTCAACTCGTCCACCTGCTCTTCGAGCACCAGACGGACCGGCGTTACGACTCTCAGTGAAATGTTGCCGGCCATGACCTACTCGGCTGCGAGCCGCCGTCCCTTCTCGATGGCGCTCTCCATGGTTCCGACCATGTAGAAGGCCTGCTCGGGGAGGTCGTCATGCTTGCCGTCCACGATGGCCTTGAAGCCCTCGATGGTGTCCTTGAGCTCGACGTACACGCCCGGAGAGCCCGTAAACACTTCCGCGACGTGGAACGGCTGTGAGAGAAAACGCTGCACTTTCCGGGCGCGGGTGACCGTCAGCCTGTCTTCTTCGGAGAGCTCGTCCATGCCCAGGATGGCGATGATATCCTGGAGGTCCTTGTAGCGCTGCAGGATTTCCTGGACTCGGCGCGCCACGTCATAGTGCTCATCACCCACGACCCGCGGATCCAGGATTCGCGACGTGGAGTCGAGGGGGTCCACCGCCGGGTAGATGCCGAGCTCGGCGATCTGCCGGGACAGCACCGTGGTGGCGTCCAGATGGGCGAATGTGGTGGCCGGCGCCGGGTCCGTCAGATCGTCCGCGGGCACGTAGATGGCCTGCACCGACGTGATGGAGCCTTTGTGCGTGGACGTGATCCGCTCCTGCAATTCGCCAAGGTCCGTGGACAGCGTGGGCTGGTAACCCACCGCCGAAGGCATGCGGCCCAGCAACGTGGAGACTTCCGAGTTGGCCTGGGTGAAGCGAAAGATATTGTCGATGAAGAGCAGGACGTCTCGCCCTTCTTCGTCCCGGAAGTACTCGGCCATGGTCAAGGCCGACAACCCCACCCGGGCGCGGGCGCCCGGCGGCTCGTTCATCTGCCCGTAGACCAGCGTCGTCTTGTCGATGACCCCCGACTCCTTCATCTCCAGCCAGAGATCGTTTCCTTCGCGGGTGCGCTCGCCGACGCCGCCGAACACCGAGTACCCGCCGTGCTTCATGGCCAGGTTGTTGATGAGCTCCATGAGGATGACGGTCTTGCCCACGCCGGCGCCGCCGAAGAGGCCGACCTTTCCGCCGCGGGCGTAGGGCGCCAGCAGATCCACCACCTTGATGCCGGTCTCGAACGCCTGGACCTGGGTTTCCTGGTCGACGAAGGGGGGAGCCTCGCGATGTATCGGGAAGTGATGCTCGGCTTCTATGGGCCCGCCTTCGTCCACGGGCTCGCCGATCACGTTCAGAATGCGCCCCAGCGTCTTTTCGCCCACGGGCACGCTGATGCCGGCCCCGGTATCCATGGCGTCCTGGCCGCGAACGAGCCCCTCGGTGGCGTCCATGGCGATGCAGCGGACGGTGTTCTCACCCAGGTGCTGCGCGACCTCCACCACCAGGTTCCACTCCTGATCGTTGATCGCCTGGTTGGTGACCTTGATGGCGTTGTAGATCGGCGGCAGGGAGCCGTCGGAAAACTCCACGTCGATCACGGCCCCCAGGACCTGAGTAATCTTGCCCATGTTCATAGCGTCTTCATCCTCCGTTAACAGGAGTTCCACGGTCGGGGTTTGAAACCCGCCCAAAGGTCAATTAAGCGCTTCCGCCGTGGAGATCACTTCCAGCAACTCCGTGGTGATGGCCGCCTGCCTCGCCCGGTTCATCTGTAGCGTGAGGTCGCTGATCAGGTCGGACGCATTCTTGGTGGCGGACTCCATGGCCGTCATGCGGGCGCCGTGCTCGCCGGCGACGGCCTCGAGCAAGGCCTGGTAGACCTGCACCTCCACGCTCTTGGGCAGCAGGTTGGATAGCAGGTCGCCGATGCTGGGCTCGAGCAGGTACTCGGTCAGGTGCTGCTCCTCGTCCACCTCCGAGGGCGCCACGGGAATGATCCGGGCCGCAGCGGGAACCTGTGACAAGGCCGAGCGGAATCGGCTGTAAATGATGTAAGTGGCGTCGGATTCACCGTTCAGGAAGCGCCCGATGAGGCGGTCGGCCGCCCCCGAGGCGAGTTCATCCGCCGGCACATGCCATGTCGCCGGACCGTCGTCCATGGCGGCAATCCCGCGGCGGCGATAATACTCCGCGCCCTTACGACCGACGAACCGGAAGGAGACTTCCTTCTCGCGATGATCCGCGCGGAAGCTCTCGGCCAAACGGATCACGTTGCTGTTGTAGGCGCCGCACAGGCCGCGGTCCGCGGTGACCAGCAGGATGTCGATACGTTTCTCCTCCCGCTCGATCAGCAGGGGGTGGCTTTCCTCCGACACGCGCGCGGAAAGGTTCGACAGCAGCTCGCGCATCTTTTCCGCGTACGGTCGTGCCTCCACCGCGGCTTGGTGGGCCCGGCGCAGCTTGGCCGCCGCCACCGCCTTCATCGCCTTGGTGATCTGTTGCGTGTTGCGGACCGAGGAGATCCGCTTCTTTATGTCCTTGATAGTGGCCACTTACGCTTCAAATCGTTGGTTGAATTCCTGCAACGCCTTCTCCAACTGCGGCTTGGTGTCATCGTCGATCTGACGTTTCTCCACGATGGCCGGGCACAGACCCGGGTGTTGCGACTCCACGAACTCGAACAGCTCGTTCTGGTATCGTTGCAGGTTCTCGGGGGCGACCTGATCGATGAAGCCGCTGGTGCCCGCGTAGATGATGAGCACCTGCTTCTCCACGGGCATAGGTTGGTACTGACCCTGCTTGAGGATCTCCACCAGTCGGCTGCCGCGGGCGATCTGCCGTTGGGTAGCCACGTCGAGGTCCGACCCGAACTGGGCGAAGGCGGCCATTTCCCGGTATTGGGCCAGATCCAGCCGAAGCCCGCCGGCCACCTGCTTCATGGCCCGGATCTGCGCGTTGCCGCCGACCCGGGAGACCGACAGACCGACGTTGATGGCCGGACGCACGCCCGAGTAGAAAAGGTCGGTCTCAAGGTAGATCTGACCGTCAGTGATGGAAATGACATTGGTGGGGACATAGGCGGACACGTCGCCTGCCTGGGTCTCGATGATCGGCAAGGCCGTCAGCGAGCCGCCGCCCTGCGCATCGCTCATCTTGGCCGCACGCTCAAGCAGCCTGGAATGCAGGTAGAAGACGTCGCCCGGAAAGGCTTCGCGGCCCGGCGGGCGGCGCAGCAGCAGGGAGAGCTGCCGGTACGCCACCGCATGCTTTGAGAGGTCATCGTAGATCACCAAGGCGTGGCGGCCGTTGTCACGGAAGTACTCGCCCATGGTGCAGCCGCTGTAGGGCGCGATGTACTGGAGCGGCGCCGCCTCCGAGGCGGTGGCCGCCACCACGATTGTGTAATCCATGGCGCCGTACTGCCGGAGCTGATCCACCACCTGGGCCACGGTGGAGCGCTTCTGGCCCACCGCGACGTAGATGCAGGTCACGTCGCCGCCCTTCTGGTTGATGATCGTATCGAGACAGACCGCGGTCTTTCCCGTCTGCCGGTCGCCGATGATCAGCTCCCGCTGACCCCGTCCAATGGGAATCATGGAGTCGATGGCCTTGAGCCCGGTTTGCAGCGGTTGCGTCACCGGCTGGCGCGCGACGATGCCCGGGGCCTTGAGCTCGATCCGGCGCCGTTCGGTGGTTTCTATGGGACCCCGGCCGTCGATGGGCTCTCCGAGCGGGGAGACGACCCGGCCCCTGAGCGCATCGCCCACAGGAACCTCGACAATACGCCCGGTGCGGTTGACCCGGTCGCCCTCCTTGATCAGATGCGACTCACCGAACAGCGCCGCGCCGACATTGTCCTCTTCGAGGTTCAACGCCATGCCGAACACGTTGTTGGGAAACTCAAGGAGCTCTCCGGCCGCGGCGTTGTCCAGACCGTAGATGCGGGCGATGCCGTCTCCCGTGGACAGGACGGTGCCGATCTCCTCGACCTTTACGCCCTTTTCGTAGTCCTCGATCTGTTTCTTGATAATGCTGGTTATCTCGGCCGTCCCGATATCCATGAATCGCTCCCTTGGACTGGTCTGCAATCTCCCCGACACGGGCGGGTTTGAAACCCGCCCCTACATGGTCGCCTTAGTGTTGTGTCTCACAAATAGGTTTGCAAAGATGCGCCGGATTTTTCGTTGTCGGCAAGGCGCGATGACGTGTAGGGGCGACCGGCGGTCGCCCCCGTGGCATGCACCACGCGAGGAAGAGCAACGCAGCCGACGGCGAAAAAGACCAGCAGATTTGTAAACCTATTTGTGAGACACAACACTAGTAGGTTCGTTCGACGCTCTGTCTGAGGCTCTGAAGCTGCGTGCGCACGCTACCGTCATAGACCTTGCCCCCGACCTCGACGATGATGCCGCCGATGATGGTGGGGTCGACGTCTTCCGTGAGAATGGCGGTCTTGCCGCTTATCTCGCCGACTACCTCGGCAAGGCTCTCCCGCTGTTCATCGCGCAAGGGTTGGGACACGATGACCTTGGCATTGACGCGGCCCCTCAAATCATCCAGCAGGCGGTGGTAATGGCCCGCGATGGCGGGCAAGCCAACCAGGCGGTCCCGGGTCACCAGCAGCGAGAGAAAGTTGGTGGTGAGGTCCGAGAGCCCCAGGCGCCCCGCGAGATCCACCACGATACCCCTGCGGCGGTCCTGCTCGAAGGCGGGGTTTCCCAATACCTTCCTGAGGTCAGGGTCCTCGCACACGCCGAGAAATCCGTCGACCTCGGCTCCGATAGCCTCCTCGCGACCGGCAGCGAGCTCGAAAACGGCTCTTGCGTAACGGCGGCTGAGTTTTCCTTCGATCATCTGTTATGAACCCGGTAACGGGCGGGTCTGAAACCCGCCCCTACACTCCGTCGTACGCGTTGCGGACAACGAACAGTCCTGCACATCTTGCCAACCATTGATAGTTACAGGCCACTCGAAAGCGTCAGAGTACTTGTATCTGCCGTGAGAAGTTCTCGACCATGCGATCCTGGTCGGCGGCCGCCATGTGCTGCTGGATCACCCTTTCCGCGGCGGCCTCGGCCAACAGCGCCATCTCTCCGCGAATCTGCTGCCGCGCCATCTTGATTTCCTGCTCGGCCAGGAAGTCCGCATCGTCTTTCAGTTTTGCGGCCGTTTCGTCCGCCTCGGCCATGATTCGCGCCCGTTCGCGCTCGCCCTCGGCTCTCAGCCCCTCCCGGATGCGGTCGCCCTCCTGGTCAAGCACCTTCAACAATTCCTGATACTTCCGAACGTACCCTTCGGCTTCGCCCTTGGCCTGCTGCGCCGTGGCCACGGCTTCCGTGAGGGTCTCGCGGCGTTGCTTGAGGTGCTGCCTGATCAGCGGAAGGCCGTAGCGTTTGACCAGAAAGGCAAAGATCAGAAAGTTGATCAGCGGGAAGAGCAACTCCGTGATGGAGGGAACGTGGACTTCGCCTCCGGAAGCAGCCCATGCCGCGGACACCAGCATGTCGTTTAAAAGGGTCATGTCAACTTTCGGCCCAGAACCTTCTCCGCCATCTCCTGCGCCAGCGCGTCGGCGTTGGTGGCGGCGACGCTACGCGCCGCTTCCAGTTCCTTCCGGACCTCTGCCCGTATCTCCTGGATCTTTCGGGTCGCGGCGTCGCGCCCCTGCGAGAGGATGACGTTTCGGGCCTTGAGCGCCTCATCCCGTATCTCGCTCTTGATCACTTCCCCTTCGGTCCGCGCCTTGGCGATGGCGGCATCATATTGCGCCTGCAACTCTTTGCCGTCCTCGACCATGGAGCGGGCTTCGCCGTGGGCACCCTCTGTCCTGCGCTCCCGTTCCGCCATGAGACGCCCCACGGGCCCGAACAGTACTCGCCGGAGAATGCTCCAGAGAATCAGGAACAGGACAATTTGCACCACCAGGGAAAAGTCTATGCTGATCATGCTTCGGATTCGGTGTTGATGACGCCGGACTCGGACGGGAGCCCGGTCATTGGAAAAACGGAGATGGCGTGAACCGAGATGTCGTCAGGTAGCCTCTATAAACGTTTCCTTCCCGTGTTTGCTCAACGAAATCAACCGCATAAACGGTGTGACGTTCTGTGACGTTCCCGGAAAGGGAAGCCTCGATAGCCTGTCCAGTAACTTGTTCCACGGAAGCGCAGGCCCTATGGCGCCGCGCCGGAGGAGTCTCTGCCGCAGTCGAGGAAAGGCACGCCTCTTTCAACTGCCGACCACCGGACGGTCTATAGCATTCACATCTGTGCTTGTCAAAGAGAGCATCAACTAGTGTGGTGTCTCACAAATACGCTTATGAAGCTGCGAGGGCATTTTGGTCGTCGGCAAGGCGCGATGACTTGTAGGGGCGGGTTTCAAACCCGCCCGTGTGGCGGGCACCACGCGAGGAAGAGCAACGCAGCCGACGGCCAAAAGGACCCGCAGATTCGTAAGCGTATTTGTGAGACACCACACTAGAGGTAGACAAACCTGCGCCGTCACGCGGCATAGTCGCGGAGATGACACGCCGGACCGAACATTTCGACCTTCCATTCCGACCCAGATCCAAGCATGCGCCTCAACCGGACTGTACCCGCGAGTATCGGTTGGCGTCGGAGTGCGACGTTGGATTCACGTATGGTTCGCTCCACCATTCGATCTCTGCGCCTGCCGGATTGAACGGTGAGCCCAGCATTAGACGTAGCGAAGGCATTGCCAGTCTCCCTGAGAATTCGCCGGGCATCTTGCCGAGTCGGTAGGAAATGGCCTCCTCTGCGCCAGGGTGTCAGGACCGCGAACGGCTCAGGATCGAGCATTTGCTTCCACACGCGCTCTTCATCGGCATCCCCCGACCCGTGGTGTGGTACCTTAAATACGGATGCGTGACCGATAGGCTGGCGACTCTGCAAAATCTCCAACCAAGCGTCCTTCTCAGAGTCCGAACCCAGCAAAATGTTTGTATCACCCACGCTGATCCAGACCACAATTGCCACCTCGTTTGGCGACACAGATGGAAACCGTGTCTTTGTCTGGCCAGCTTCGGGGTACAGGGCGCCAACGGAATTCAAGAAATTTCGAAAGTCCGCGTCCCCTGGAGACAATGACCAAATCTGACACGCTCCCTGTGTATGGATCAGTCGGTTCGCCAGAGCGAACGTCGGTTCCTTGGCTCTGGAGCTGAGTTTGGTGAACACGTCGTGAATCTCCCTGACACCAGAGCCATCGGGAGTAACGTGACGCCTACTCCAAACATCTATTGCGGCAAAGAACTCTTTGGTGCAGAGTGCAGCAGCACAAGAGAAAACGGCCCTGTCGCAGACATCGACCAATCTAGACATTCCGCGTATGTGATCATCATGCCAATGGGTCGCTACGATCAGACCAACAGCCTGCGAAGGGTCGACACCGATACTTTCCAGATACGCCAATGCCCGCGGGTCACCGCTATTGTCGATACAAGAGTCGACAATGATCCAATTGCCGTCACCGGTGTGTAGAACTACGCTTTCCCCATACCCTGGCCCGAGCAGCGTGATCTCAAGCTCATCCCGGTCAGGCAGCGTACCTGGAGTCGCCGCCTCCTTCACTTCTCAAAGACCGACATCATCTTTTCAGCCCACTCTTCGGCCTCCTGCAAATCTTTCTTGGTGAAAGCCGGCAGGTTGCGGAACACGATTTGAGAGACACGTCTCTTGCTTCCTGACGGGGCGCGCTCGTAACCTATCACCCAGCGAAAGATGCTGCCTGCGTGCATCCTAGCCACGTCGGCCTCCGATATCTCCTCCAGAGGGATCACCACCTCTTCGCCAGCAAATGTGTCCCCGGCCGTAACGTCCAACAGGTTGGCGACGAACTCCGAATCATTAATTTCCGTAACGTAGCCTTCCCATTCTTGGAGAGCGTGTAGGGACGGCGTCAGCTTTGGGGTCGCTCGCGGCCCGGGCAGATTGACGACCCTAGTGGGTCTGGTCTCGTTCTGATCACTCCCAGTAAACAGACGCGACGGTGTCGCGTTCGCTTGAGGGTCGCGAACACTTGTTGTTGAAGCATCCGGTCCGTGGGGCAGCATCATACCCGCGAACTCGTCCCGATCCCGGACGACATCCTCGATTGTCGCACCAATCTCCGGACTGTTGTCATCATCGTATGCACTGGCACGTTGCGGCGTTGTGAGTTGAGCTGTCTGCGGCATGATCTATACCTCTGGCATATCTCCCAAGGACATGATGTGATCAATGATACCCTCACTGCGAACTAGTGACGTAACGAAATTGTCCTCAAGCGTACCTATCAAGCGGCCGGCCGACCCAAGTTCGGATTCATCGCTCGCGTAGTGGTCGTTGACCGCGACGTAGACCCCCGTTGCCTCTTGGCCAATTCGGCTGGATGGCTCAACCTTGACATTGATGCTTCCCCCCTCGGGCCTCCCCTCGGGTTTACGTTGTGACATCGTCAAAGACGTCATCCCACCGTGCCTGCCATCCAACCCAAGGGCATCCTTCCAGGTGCCCCACGGCTCCACGGGAGCCAACGTCCTACCAATCCGATCTCTTGCGGCCAAACTCTTCACTTGGAAATGAACTTGACGGTTGATCCCTAGCGCGACGAGAGGCGATTGATGCAGATGCTCCTTGAACACACGGACGATGAAGTCCAGGAGTTGAATGTGAGGTGCTTGCAACGTTTCGGCTAAGAACCGGTCGGGCGTCACCTCCAGACGGAGCCACTCAGTGGAAAACGCCATCAACTGTTGGTGGGCCACCTGCAACTGCGCACTCTCCTCAGTACCTTTCGACAAAAGGCCCTGCATCGTAAACCACGCGGGGGTGAATATCGCCGGTTTAAACTCACCAACCAAGACTATACTCACACCACTTATCTCTGGCGTGATCCGCATGTCATCCGTCCGATTCTAGCCGCCTGCACCAAAGTCCGCCATCTTGCCAAAATTGCTCCCTCGCTGCAATATCAGGTCCTGACCGCGATATCGACAGCAGGGGCTAGTGTCGCGTCCCGCAAATACCTGCAATAATTTGCTTGTCTTTTTTGCCGTCGGCTGCGTTGCTCTTCCTCACGTGGTAACCGCCACTGCTCGTCATCGCGCCTTGCCGACAACAAAAAATCCTGTGCAACTTATCGCAGGTATTTGCGGGACGCGACACTAGTTTTCATCAAGATATCCATCGGCTTGGTACTCGCCAGCCACCCTCGTAGGTTATCAAGGGAAAACCCTGGCACAAACCGCCTACTACCCGTTCCCCATCATCATGCTCGTAATCCGTTCCAAATCATCCTGCGAATAGTACTCGACTTCCAGCTTGCCCTTGTCGTCGCGGGCCCGGTGCATGAGCCTGACCCGGGTGCCGAGGCGGCGCTGTAGCGTTTCGACCAGGTTCGACAGATCAGGATCGAGACGGTTTTCGGTTTTTGTTTTCCTGACGCCATTCAGTCGTTTGACCAGCGCCTCGGTCTCGCGGGTCGACAGATCCTTGCCCATGACCTCGCGCGCGGTCGCGGCCAGCATGGAGCGGTCCCGGAGCCCGAGAAGCGCTCGGGCCTGGCCGGCGGCCAGTTCACCACGGGAGACATGCTCCTTGATCGGGTCGGGCAGCGACAGCAGCCTCAGGGAATTGGCCACCGCGGACCGGCTCCTGCCGACCTTTTCCGCCACCTGTTCCTGAGTCAGGTTGAATTGTTCCTGTAGCTCGGCAAACGCGGCCGCTTCTTCGATGGGGCTCAGGTCCTCGCGCTGGAGGTTCTCGATCAAGGCCAGGAGCAGCGAGTTCGGATCGGCCGTTTCATGAATGATAATCGGTACTTCCGAGAGCCCAAGCCTCCGCGCGGCGCGCAGGCGGCGCTCGCCGGCGATCAATTCGTAGCCGCCGGCTCTCGTACGTACCACCAGGGGTTGAAGCATGCCGCTGGCCTCGATGGATTTGGCCAACCCGTCTATCTTCGCGTCGTCGAAGACCCGCCGGGGCTGGTTCGGATTCGGTACGATCAACGAAGGGTGGACGGTCATGGGTGGAGTGTCCGAGGGGGAATCCTCCGCCACCGGTTCGTTGTTCGGGAGCAGGGCATCGAGACCCCGCCCCAGTCTATTCTTCTGCATCACTGCGCTCCTTCCGGCCCATCAATTCGGCTGCGAGACTCAGGTAGCTTTGTGCCCCGGTCGAACGGGCATCATAGAGCAGTGCCGGCTTTCCGTGGCTGGGACTCTCGCTCAAGCGGACGTTTCGGGGGATGACGGTCTGGAAAACGCTGTCGGGAAAATGGCTGCGAACGTCTTGCGCCACCTGGGCCGAGAGATTGCTGCGGGCATCGTACATGCAAAGGACGACCCCCTCGAACTGCAGGTGCTGATTGTAGGAGGTCTGGACACGCTTCATGGTGTCCAGAATCGCGCTGAGGCCTTCGAGAGCATAGTACTCGCACTGAAGGGGGACCAGCAGCGAGTCGGCCGCCACCAGGGCATTGAGAGTGAGAAGCCCCAAAGACGGCGGACAATCCAGAAGAATGTAGTCGAACCGGTACCTGACAGTCTCCAGCGCCTGCTTCAACCGCCCGATGCGGTTCTCCATGTCTATCATCTGAATTTCCGCGCTCACCAGATCGCGGTTGGAAGGCAACAGATACAACGAGGTCATTTCCGTGGCACAGAGTGCCTCGGTGACGAAGCAGTTCTCAAGCATCACGTCGTAGATGCTCTTGTTGAGAGCCTTGGGGTCAACCCCGAAGCCTGTCGTGGTGTTGCCTTGGGGATCCATGTCCACGATCAGGGTCCTCTTCGTGGCGACAGCCAGAGACGCGCCGAGGTTCACCGCCGTGGTCGTCTTCCCGACCCCGCCCTTCTGGTTGGCTATGGCGATTATCTTTCCCAAACTTGTTATATTTCAATAGGTTATAGAACTATCACCATCTTGATTTGTAGCATGCCGCAGCCTGGAAAGAAAGTTCCATGTTTCACGTGAAACATGGATGTGGTGTAGCAAATGAGCGGATCCAGACTCCGGATTACTCGGACAGGCTCTTGGGAAACGTCAGGACGGTCCTGCGCTCTCCCCCGAAAGGAAGCTCGAAGTGGATGCTTTCCCCCTCGGAAAGTCCACAACTCGAAAGGCAAGCTCGAAGTTCATCCAAGACAGTCACTCCCTTGGGTCCGTGCATAAGAAAGGCGGCGCCGTTCGGAGCCAGCACTTCCCCGCTCACCTCCAGAAATCCCGGGGCATCGGAGAACCCGCGGGTGATCGTCTCCTTCATGGGTGGCAGGGGTTCCGCGGACAGGTCCCCAGCACGACGCTCGATCACATGGACATCCGTGAGCTTTAGCTCCCGCATGACGTGTCTCAGGAAATTCGCACGCTTACGGCGCGGCTCCAGCAGATACACGGGTTTGTCGGGCAACATGAGCTTGATGGGAATTCCCGGCAATCCCGCTCCACTACCGATGTCCAGAATGCTGCCGTGAGCGCTCAAGAGAGGCACGACGGAAAGGGAATCCAGGAAGTGGAGGCGTACGACGAGTTCCGGCTCGCGGATGGCAGTGAGGTTCAGCCGCTGATTCCAGAACGAGAGGAGCGAGAGATACTGCCCAAACGCCCGGATTTGATGTGCTGAGAGTTCGAGATGAAAAGACTTGGCGCCTTCTATCAGGAGTTGCTCGTTCCTGGTTTCGTCGCCGTGTGGCACCTTCCGGGAGACCATGAGCTCCTGAACCGCGGTTGGCTTCGGCTGGTCAGCCGGCGTTCATCTTGTAAAGATACACAGAAAGTACGGAGATGGCGGCCGGCGTCACGCCCGCAATCCTGTAGGCCTGTCCCAGAGAACGTGGCCGCACAAAGGTCAGTTTTTCCATTATTTCCCGCGAGAGTCCGTTGACTTTTCCGTAATCGAGGTCTTCCGGGAGTGACACGTTCTCCATCTTCTGGAATCGCTTGACGCCTTGGGCTTGTCTTTGGACGTAACCGCTGTACTTGAGCGAAACTTCCGCTTGCAGACCCACATCAAACGGTACCTCTGCGAGCTCGGGGCAGAAAGCCGCCAAATTCCGGAAGGTTATCTCCGGCCGACGGAGAAGTTGTGCTAGTGGTGCGATGTTTCGGATGGGCGCCGTGTTCAGGGTTTCGAGTTGCGCCTGGACCGACGGTGTCGGATGGATGCGGGTGTTTTCGAGTCTAGTGGCCAGCTCGTTGATCTGCTCCTGTTTCCTGGCGGTTCGCGCATGCGCCTCCGGGGTGGCGAGCCCGATACGGTGACCCAACTCCGTAAGGCGGAGATCGGCGTTGTCCTCCCGTAACAGCAACCGGTATTCGGCCCGGGACGTGAACATCCGGTAGGGCTCGCCGTCCGTTCCCTTGGTGACGAGATCGTCGATCAGGACTCCGATGTAAGCCTGGTCGCGGGAAAGAATTAGCGGCTCGTCACCCCTGAGGCTAAGACCCGCGTTGATGGCTGCCATCAGGCCCTGACTGGCCGCCTCTTCGTATCCCGTCGTCCCATTGATTTGGCCGGCCAGATAAAGACTGTCGATGGCTTTGGTCTCCAGGGACGGCTTCAGTTGAGTAGGTTCCACGTAGTCATACTCGATGGCATAGCCCGGCCTCATGATCTCGGCGTCCTCAAGGCCTTCGATGCTGTGGACCATCTCCACCTGGACATCGAGGGGGAGACTCGTGGAGATCCCGTTCGGGTAGACCTCCACCGTGTCGTAACCCTCGGGCTCGAGAAAGATCTGATGCCTTTGCTTGTCCGCGAAGCGGACCACCTTGTCCTCGATGGAGGGGCAATAGCGTGGCCCGCGACTCTTGATGACCCCGGAATACATGGGCGAGCGGTGGATGGCCGCTCGAATGATCTCGTGGGTGGCGGGGTTCGTGTACGTAACGTGACAGGGGATCTGTTTCTGCTCGATTCTTTCCGTGCCGAAGGAGAAAGGCAAGGGCTTTTCATCGCCGTACTGGATAGAAAGCCTCGAATAATCAATGGTGTGGGCGTTCAACCTCGGACAGGTGCCGGTCTTGAGCCGCCCCAGCCGTAGACCCAGCGCACTCAACGATCCGCTCAGGCCCTGTGCGGCGAAATCGCCGGCACGGCCGGCGGAGTAATTGCGGTCGCCCACATGGATAACGCCCTGGAGGAACGTCCCGGTGGTCAATATGGTCTTCTTGGCCTCAAACACTTCTCCTATCTGGGATTCGACGCCCAGGACATGCCCGTCACGACACAGGAGCGCCTCGACGCTGGCTTGCTTGATAGTCAGATTGTCACAATTCTCTAACACACGTTTCATCCGCTGGCGATAAAGGGCCTTGTCGGCCTGCGCCCTCGAAGCCCTGACCGCGGGCCCTTTCCTGGTGTTCAGCATACGAAACTGGATACCGGTTTCGTCGATGGCCCGGGCCATCTCGCCCCCGAGGGCGTCGATTTCCTTGACCAGATGCCCCTTTCCAATTCCACCGATGGCGGGATTACAGGACATCTGACCGATGTGGTCCAGGTTCAACGTCAACATCAGCGTGTCGAACCCCATGCGTGCGGCAGCCAAAGAGGCTTCGATGCCCGCATGTCCGGCCCCGACGACGATGATGTCGTAGATCCTGCCTTTTCCCTTATCTGATTGTTTCACGTGAAACATTCCTCACCGACTTACTGCCCACGACTCCGATTGTGCCAAATTCTGCGTTAAACTTCCATGCGGCGAGCCGAAAGACCAACCCCCGTGTGCCGTTGGGGCATGTATCGACCATTAGCGCCATGCGAGCGCGGGCGGGTTTGAAACCCGCCCCTACACCCTCGTTTGCTAGTGTCCTGTCAGGTTAATTCGCATGATAAGATGCGCAGGATTTTTCGTCGTCGGCAAGGCGCGATGACTTGTAGGGGCGGGTTTCAAACCCGCCCCTGTGGCGGGCACCACGGGAGGAAGAGCAACGCGGCCGACGGCGAAAAAGACCAGCAGATTATCATGCGAATTAACCGGACACCACACTAGCAGCCCGGACCCCTTCTATTTCCCGATGCAAAACTGCGAAAATATACGATCGAGAATGTCGTCATTGGTTACCGTGCCGATGATTTCCTCCAGGCTGTCACGGGCCTCCTGCAAATCCACGGCTACGATGTCGGGCGGCATACCCTGATCTATCGCACGGTGAACCTCCAGCAGGCTCGTCCGTGCCCGGTCCAGGGCTGCCTTGTGGCGGACATTGGTGACCACGATCTCCGGCTCCTGCGGGGAATCCAGAAAGCACTCGCGCAAGGCACCCTTCAACCCGTCCAGCCCCTGGTTCTCCAACGCCGACACCTCAACCTGCCGCAGACCGGGCAGACAGCCCGAAACGGCCGAATGATCGATCCTTTGTTGCAGATCAGATTTGTTGATGACGACAAGCCCCTGCCTTTCGTGCACCCTGTCCATCACGTCCATGTCTTCGCCGGTAAGCGGCGACGATCCATCGAGGACCAGCATGCATCCCTGGCTCTCCGCGAGTCTCTGGAGAGTAACGTCGACGCCGATCTGCTCCACGCCCTCGGTCCTGTCTCTGATGCCCGCGGTGTCCCACAAGACCACGGGCAACCCGTTCAGACTCACGGTCTCTTCTATAAAATCTCGGGTGGTCCCCGGCGTCGCCGTGACGATGGCCCGGTCCACCCCCAGCAACGCATTCATCAGGCTCGATTTGCCGACATTCGGCCGCCCAACGATGCATACCCGGACGCCCTCGCGAATCAATCGACCCCACTCGTAACTGTCGACGAGCAGCGAAATTCTCTCGATGATCCCAACGATGTTCCGGGCCAACTCCTCGCGCTGGAGCAACTCTATTTCTTCCTCCGGAAAGTCTATCGCCGCCTCCACTTGTACGAGGGTATCCACCAGTTGTTCCCGCAGTGCCTGCACCTCCCGGGACAGGCCGCCCTCCATCTGGCCCAACGCCACACCGACGGCCTTGTCCGTGCGGGATCGGATCAGGTCCAGCACGGCCTCGGCTTGCGCCAAATCCAACCTGCCATTCAAGAAAGCTCTCTTGGTAAACTCCCCGGGCTCAGCATGCCGTGCCCCGCGCGCCAGCGCCAAGCCAAGCACCTGCCGGACCACGAAGGGGCCTCCGTGGCAGTGGATCTCCACGGTGTCCTCTCCCGTATAGCTTCTCGGCCCCTGGAGAAAGGCGAACATCACCTCGTCCACGAGAGCGCCCCGAGCCGGATCCCGAACCTTGCCGTAATACAACCGGTGCGATTCCCATCCGACATCCGTGCGACCGAGCATCTCCCTGCCGATGTGCTTGGCATCCGGACCGCTCAAACGCACCATGGCCACACCCCCCTCCCCCGGGGGCGTAGCCACTGCTGCAATGGTATCGGCCTTGTACATAAGGGAATGTCCCGCTTTTCACGCCCCGCCCACTATAGCCCATCTGCGCACGACTTGCGTGAGGTGCGTTGGTTCCTAACGGCTCGCACGGTCATGGCGTCATGCGTTATTCGCCTCTCCTGAAAAACTGTGTTAGATTCCATCGCTGGAACGCCATGAAACGAGCCACAGACGACCTTAGAATCGAGAATCTGCGTCCCTTGGTCCCGCCGATGATTTTGCTGGACGAAGAATTGCCGATTACCGAACAAGCCACCGCGACGGTCACCACCGCCCGCCGTGAGATCGGCGACATCATCAGCGGCCGCGACCAGCGACTCCTGGTCATCGCCGGCCCCTGCTCCATACACGACTCGAAGGCCGCACTCGAGTACGCCGGCCGTCTGAAGCAGGAAGCTGATCGTCTTGCCGAAGACCTGCTCGTCATCATGCGTGTCTATTTCGAAAAACCTCGCACGACCGTGGGATGGAAAGGCCTCATCAACGATCCGAATCTCGACGGGAGCTTCAACATCAACCAGGGATTGCGGCTCGCCCGGGGCTTGTTGCTCGATCTGGCGAACATGAGGTTGGCAACCGGATCGGAGTTCCTGGATACCATCACCCCCCAGTTCACCGCCGACCTGGTGTCATGGGGCGCCATCGGCGCGCGCACGACCGAGAGCCAGGTGCACCGCGAATTGGCCTCGGGATTGTCCATGCCCGTGGGATTCAAGAACGGCACCGGCGGTTCCATCCAGATCGCCATCGACGGAGTGGGCGCCGCACGACACCCACATCACTTCCTCGGGGTCACCAGTCAGGGAATCGCCGCGATCATCTCCACGTCGGGGAACGAGAGCTGCCACGTCATCCTGCGAGGCTCCAACAACGGCGCCAACTTCGACCGGGCCGTGGTCGATGAAACCTCGGAAGCGCTACGCAAAGCGAAGCTTCCGCACCGCGTGCTCATCGACTGTAGCCACGGCAACAGCCAGAAAGACTACCTGCGCCAGCCCAAAGTCTGCGGCGACGTATGCGACCAGGTCGCCTCCGGAACCGACAACATCTGCGGCGTCATGATGGAGAGCCATCTCGTCGCCGGCCGCCAGGACATCAAACCCGACACCCCGCTGACCTACGGCCAAAGCGTCACCGACGCCTGCATCGACTGGGAAACCACCGTTCCCATGCTCGAAAACCTCGCCCGCGCCTCGGCCCAGCGGCGCTCGTAAGGCGTAGAAGCTGTATTGGGCCCCTCGGGAGGAAGGGTACGGCCCATTTACGATACTGCCAATGTAGGCCATCGCGCACGACGCTTAGAACTCGATCTTGTTCATTAAACTGCTATGGAAGCCTAGGCGTCGTCAGTCACGCTTTGCCGGCATCCTAGTCCCGATCCACCTCCCGTCAATACCGCTACAACACACCCTGGTCGGATCCCGCAATCCGCCTCGCAAACGCCTAGGCTAATATTCGCTACCACAAGACTTGAAGAGTGGACCAGCTTTGTGAGTTCCCTGGGTCCAAAGTCATTTGTAGCCCAATGGGTTGAAAGGAGCGATGAACATGCCCCAGGAGGAGGTATATCCCGCTGACATCGGCAGACGTTTGCGGACTGCGCGTGAAACGGCGGGTGTGACGCAGGCATGCGCTGCGACGGCCATAAATGTGGCGCGAACCACGCTCGTCGCAATTGAAAAAGGTCAGCGAACCGTTCGGCCCGCCGAAATACAATCGCTGGCACGGATATACGGTACGTCGGCCAACTCCCTGCTTCAGCGCGAGTCGGTGTTCATGGATCTCGTACCACGCTTTCGAAAACTCCCCGAATGCAATGATGAGTCCTCGGCTTCGGCCGTGCGACTACTGGCAGACCTTGTTCGCGCCGAAGTCGAACTCGAAAACCTGCTCGGGACTACTCATCCCCGGAACTATCCCCCCCAAAGACGGTTGATGTCCGGCGATGTCAACGCTCAAGCGGATAATGACGCAACCGAACTTCGTCACAGGCTTGGCCTCGGCTTGGCGCCGGTCCGAGACTTGTTAAGTCTACTGGAACTCGATCTCGGAATCCGCGTGTACGTGCGCCGACTCGCCTCCAGTGTTTCCGGGTTGTTCGCCTACGATGAGCAGGTGGGTGCTTGCATGCTACTGAACGCTAACCACACGCGCGAACGCCGAACGTCAACTGCGGCACATGAACTCGGGCATTTCGTGTCAAGCCGACATTCTCCCGATGTACTGCGCGGGGAGGGAAGTGAGAATTCGCGCTTGGAACGTTACGCAAATGCCTTCGGACGGGCCTTCCTGACACCAGCCTGGGCCGTCATGCAGAAGTTCCGGGAAACTACGCAAGGGGCGTCCCACCTTACGCGTCGGCACGTCATCCTGCTCGCCCATGCCTTTGGCGTTTCACGCGAGGCCATCGTTCGGCGGCTCGAAGAACTTGATTGTACGAAACAGGGAACTTGGGACTGGTTTCAGGATCAAGGCGGGATCACGAATGAGCAGACTCGGCAGGTACTCGGCGGCCTCACGGCGTTGGATACGGAGCGAACCGACGCCGAACGTCCCACTACGCTTCGTTTGAGCCTTCTGGCCACGGTGGCATGGCGGAAAGGACTGCTCAGTGAGGGACAAATCGCCCGTCTGCTACACCTTGATCGAGTGAAACTTCGAGAGCTTCTGGACGACGCGGAGGATGAAGGAGCCCACATTGATGGAGCACCAAAGCTGCCTGAATAATCGTAGTGTTCCCGTCGTCGCAGATACCAGCGTTGTCATCAATCTGAATGCCACCGGTTGCGCACCAGAGATCCTTGATGCGTTGCCGAACCGCTTTCTTGTGGTTTCAGAGGTCGAACTGGAGCTTGAGTTAGACCAGCACACCGGCCGAAACGATGGTGTCTCGCTTGCCGAGCTCGTCGCTTCGCGCCGGGCCGCAATCGTGCAGCTTGGAAATGAAGGATTGCTGCATTTCTTCAGCCTCGTTTCCGGCCCTGCTACTCAGACCCTGGACGACGGCGAGGCCGCAACAATCGCGTATGCGATGGAACACCGGACGATACCCCTCATTGACGAACGCAAGGCTAACCGGCTATGCGTTGAGCGCTTTCCCTCCCTTTCCACCGCAAGCACCGTCGACCTCTTGGCCCACGAGAACATCCAAGGTGCCCTAGGACATGCCAGGCTTGCCAACGCGGTATTTGACGCGTTGCGCCACGGCCGGATGCGAGTTTTGCCGCATCACTTGAGCTGGGGCGTTGACCTGATCGGTCTAGAGCGTGCACGGCAGTGCGCATCTCTCCCGAGCTCGATCCGCCACAGCCATTAACCACTACATGAACAGGCCCGAGTGTGGGCTAGCCATGACCCAGGCCCTTCCTACAACTCCACGGCCTCGCCCCGTTCCGACGACGCCACAATGGCGTCGAGGAGCCGGTGCAGGTCCACGGCCGTGTTGAAATCGGGCTCGCAGCCGGTGCCGTTCCGGACGGCGTCGCTGAACCTCACGTACATTTCCCCGACGTTTTTGGGCTCTTTCTCCGGCGTCTCCGCCGGCGCCGTCACGTACTCGGCCGGCACCTCCAGGTCCTCAAGGCCGGACCCGCCGGCCTTGGCTCCCTGAAGACGCAGCGCCAGGAGTTGCGGGGTGTTACCGGAGGAGGCCACCAGCGTGCCCTCCCGGCCGTAGATCTCCATGCGGTACCCGGAGCCGCTCCAGGGTATGGTGGCCACGTAGACCGAGGCCACGCCGCCGTTGGCCAACCGACCGCTCACCAGCACGTTGTCCGAGGCGGTGACGTCGACGTAGCGTTGGGTGTCGGTCTCGAACCACTGCCTCGCCTGGGTGCTCACCACGGCGGAAACGGAGCTGAACTCGCCCACGATGAAGCGCAGCGCATCAATGGTATGACCGCCCGGGATGGTCAAGGTGCTGGCGCCCAGGGAGTCGTCCTTCTGCCAGGTCCGGTCCGAGGGCCGCTGCAACACCCCGCCGCGCGACACGCTCACATGACACGCCATGACCTCGCCCACATAGCCGTCCGCCACCAGGTCCCTGGCATACATGATCGAGGGGTTGGCCCTGGCCTGCAAGCCCACCATATGCCGGAGTCCCTGGGCCTCGGCGAGATCACGCATCTCCACGGCCTCCGCGCACGTCTTTCCCAGAGGCCATTCCGTGAACACGTGCTTGCCCGCGTTGAGCGCGTCCACCGTCACGTGATAGTGGTTCGGCACCACCAACAGCACCGCCACCGCCTCGATATCGGGACAGGCCAGCATCTCGCGGTAGTCATCGAACGCCATCTTTGCACCGTACTTCGAGGCCGATGCCTCGGCGCTCTCCTTGCGCGTCGTGCACACCGCCGTCAACTCCACGTCCCGGCTCGCCACGATCGCCGGAAGATGGGCGCGCGGACCCCATCCACGGGTTGGATTGGCGCCGATGACTCCAAGTCTTACCTTGTCTGACATTTTCTTCCTTCCGTAGTTAAAATAACCAGTTACAATCTCCGAATCATACTCCAAGAATCGACCCCATCGACCCTGGGAGGCTGCGCATGAATCGGATACCTGATGTAGGGGCGGGTTTCAAACCCTCCTGTCAAAGCGACATCCGCCAATCCGGCGGCACAGGTGCGTCAGGCGCCCGAGACTGATTGAGGAGCGTTCCGATCCCTGGCCGACGTGTCGCCGCGGGATTTCAGTTGCTGATTCAGACGGCCAAGCGGTCCCGAGAACGCCTCGTCAAGCCTGACAATATGACGGCACAGCCACTCGATCATCTCCGGCCAGCCGCCGCGATCAGCACAAGCCGTTGCTCGTTGCCCGCGTTCAACACAATGTCGTCGAGTTCCTCGACGTCAAGAAACTCGCAAAGGTTCGTCACCGCGTCCGCGCCTTCGAACCAGCGGTCGAGATACTTCTGATAGATCTCGACGATCTCCGCCTTCTTCAAGCTGGCGCAGTCGGCAACATATTTGAGCGCCTGCCACACGACATCGCGGCCCGAGTCGTCGAGCTTGTTCTCGACGACCACCAGCCGGCCTTCCTTGTCGAGAGCCAAGAGATCGAGGCGTTCGCGGGTGTCCGCGAAGCCGTCGAACTCCTTTTGAACGATCAGGAGATCTTCGCCAGCGCGTCCGGCATCCGCTCCAGCCATTCCTGAAGATGGTCGCGCTCGCGAAGATCCAGGTCGGCGAAACGCCGTTCTTCAAGCCGGACGAGGCGGTTTTCCCCAACGGTTGACCTGGAACATTCACCTTCTCCTGTTCACCGCCAACGGTTCAGGCGGCCTCCCGAAGCTGGACCCGCCATGCACTGGCGGTCAAGACAAGCCTATCTCACCTTCCGGCGCGTCCGCGCTCCGCGGTTGCTTTGTCTCTTGCAGCCGGAACAAGATGCGCCGAAGCCGTGGCGCGAGGCTGGCGGGAAGCTGCACAGGTCGTCCCGCTCGTGCAGCGACCGCCGTTCCTTGTGCCCGATCTTCATGAACCAACTCTAGCTCGCCGCGTAATGCGCCGCAACGGAGCGCTATGGTCGCCGGCCTGCTCACCCTGTCCGGCAACACTCGGCTTCATGACGATTGACCCGATATAAACCATGCTTCTCTACTGTCACGGCAACTTTCTCTCATAGAACTGCACGGCGAGCCGACGGAATTGCACCCGCTCGTGTCGGAAGTCCTGCCGGAGTACGGGGCACACCGTTGCCCAAGCCGTACTTCAGTGCGTGTACGTCTGCACTGATCGTCACGACACTGCTGTAACCTGTGCGGCAGTCCCTGTGGTGTCCCGGCAACGCCGGCTCCGCCGGTGTGGGCCAAGTGTATGACGCAGCCCCGCATCGTCTCGCAAGCATTGCTTTGTTACCTCGTGCTCCCATAGTGCCGCTTGGAAGTCACGCGGCGGACGCTGCCGTTCAAGCGCCACTCGGCCTAACTGCCCGGAACGCCACGGTTGTCGGCAACCCATTGCTTGCCGACAGAGGAAGCGGAACAAGGACGCCTTGCGGCGTTTCGGATTCACACCCGCCGCAGTACACTGTCTGTCGAGTCTTGTCTGCGTCCGGGTGCGCTCCCTTGCCCAGTTGGAGCCCCTCGTCCCTCGAAACCCCCTGGAAAAGGCGATAGCTCTTCGCTACACGGCCGTAGATCGGTCCGACCATCGGCCTGCGATTTCAACGGCTTGGATGGCTGCCGACGGCCTCGCGAGCCCGTCGTGCAGGAAATGCTCTATAGCCGGTTGCCAACCCCGCTACCGGTCGGTGGCGCGGCTTCGGCGCCCGGCGACGCCATTTCCAAGACAGCCCCGGCGTGCCGAGGCTGCGCAGAAGATGTCCGTGCGCGTCCATGTCCGCGCACGCCATTGAACACCGCCGCGAGAGCGCCCTCATGCGCGGCAGCATGGAGCTACCGATTTGGTAGCCGCAGGAAATCCGCGAGCACCGATTGGTGCTCGCGTGGCACGCCAACGACAGGCTGCGCACCGGAATGACGGCGGCGGGCCGCAAGGCCCGGCAGCGGCAGGGCGACGGTGGAATACCACCGCCCGATCCGGTGGCGGTGTCAAGCGTTCCCGGTTCTGCTTCGTGACGGAGTTTCGCTGGCGACGGCCCGTGAGTTGGCCGGAGGGAGGCAGGGTGCCTACATCCCAAGATCGAAATTTGTTGACTTCTGCCGCGGTTCGGCGACCTATTCCTGTCCGAAGTCGCGTTGCGGCACGCTCAAGCGGTGGTCGCCGTGGTCGAGGTCGCCGGACCGCTCGACGCCAAACACGGTCTCGTACGCGGCCTGTTTAGCGATTCGGCCGGCGCCGCGATGCGCTCGCCAGCGGCCTTCTCCAACTGATCGGCACTGCGTTTTGGAGCATCGACACGCGCCGCACGCATCTCGCGCGGGGCACGGAGAGCAGGTGTACGAGAGTCAGAAGCGGTGACGAAGCGAGAACTTGAGCGCGAGTGATTGATCGCTGGAATCGTCGTGGACTTCGATCTTGATCGGCCAGTTCGACCTGTCACGAAGGTCGAGCCCCAAGGTTCGCCGGACGGAATGATCGCCCGAGTAACGAATCAAGCCGACGTACGGCCGCATCATGCCAAAGAAGGGGCCACCCCAAAGGCCGTATCCGGCCTCGCTTCGTAGACCCACGCCGGCCGAACGTCCACCGGCGAGGGACATAAGCCGTGCGTCGAGATCCAGCCCGAAACCGCGACCGAGACTGTCAGGAGCGAAGCGGACGCCGCCGCCAAGGCGCCAGAAATTCTGTTCGTAGTCGCCAAGGCCGAACGAGCCCTCGGCGTTCCCAATCAGGGTAAGGCGGGGGTCGAAAACGCCCTCCACGGACACGGAGCCTGTTGCCTCCAACTGACCGCCCTCGGGTCCATCCCCAGTCAAATGCTTGTAGGCCATGGACACCGAGGGTGCACCAGGAACCGGCGCACTCCACGCCAGGCCGGCGCGATAGTCGTGGCCGCGCATCGTGGGCAGCGAGGATGAAATCCGGTCGCCTCCCTTGATGTCGAAGGCGAATGACTCGATGCCGGCTTCGGCTTGAAGCTCTCCAGACAGCACGTCGGCCAGGGGAACGGAGGCGCCCACGGCGTGAGCGAGAAGGCGCACGTCGGAGCCGGACCACGACCGGAAGCCCAGATCATCGCGGTGGCGCAGGTGGCCGACTCCAGTGCCTAGAGACGCCCAGAGGTGTCCGCCGGACGGCATGTGCCACGCGGCGAAGGGATGCAGGGAGAGAATTTCGGTGTTGTGTTCGCCGGCGAGGTACCCTTTTTCGGACAGGCCCGCCGCGGCACGGTAGTGAAGATCGGTCCCGGTGAACGAGGCGACCAGGCCCGCCTGCCAGGAGCCTGCTCCCAGTTCCGCGCCGACGCTCAGCGACTCGCTGGAACCGGTGTACTCGAAGCCTCCGCTCTGCCCGGACAGCGAGCCGATGCCGACAGCGGGTGTGATCGCGGAGAGCACGCGTGGAGCCCCGGGCGACCAGTCGCGGACGCGATCCCAAACGGCGGTATGGGCGACATCGACGGCTCGTCGTGCGTGAATCGGCGCGAGCGCTGAGTGGACCGGGTTGGACAGCGTGACGTGTGCTGACGAAGCCGATCCTGGGGGCGCGTCCGGACACCGATACTCCTTGCCGTCCCAGTACGCATCGTCACGGACCAAGACCCGCGCGGTACTGAGCAGACCGTCGTTGCCCCCACCACCGGGAGGGGGATCGCGGTAGGAGACATCGACGCATAAGGTGTCATGAACTTTGTCGTCGACGGAGACCTGATAGCGGAACGTGGTGGGTGTATCGAAGAGGGGGTCCACCCCGGTGTGGCGATAGGAGAGTTGGCGGGTGGCCGAGGAGAACTCCAGGGGCGAGTGATAGTCCAGGAGCTTGTACGATGGCGTGGTTGGCGTGGTATCCGTCCTGCCGACCGCGTGCGGCAGGGTGACGAACGGCTGCTGGATCTCGGGCGTGCGACTGAGAGGATGATCGCTCCCCGCAACCGTCCTGGTGCGGAACCGCCACGTCTGCAGATCGAGGGGATCGACGATTAGCTCGAAGCCCCGCGAGACGCTGGCGGGAGGAGAGCTGCTGTCGGTCACCCGGTAGGTGCAGTCCGGACCACGATAGACTTCGAGCGGGGTGCCTGACAGAGTGCGGGTACCCGAACTGAAGCCCAAACCGCGAGGAAGCTCGCACTGAAGGTCATAGGTGTAAGGCCGCACACCCCCGGATGCCTTCTCAAACGTCACATCGGCGCGCTGCTGCACCATAAGGGAGACATGATTGATCGGATCTCCGTCGGACACGGGCCCGGGCACGACCTTCTCGGGAAGTGTCAGCGGCAATGTTGCGGCGCCGGTCACCTCGACCTCGACGGCTCTCGAGGCCGTCGCGGCGGGCTGCGAGCTGTCCGTTACCGTAAGCGTGCAGGAATCGCGGAAACGGGCGTCCGGAGTGCCGGCGAACATCCGGGTCGCGGGCGCGAAGCCCATCCCGGAGGGCAGCGCCCCCCCGGCACAGGTGAAGGAGTACGTGTACGGCTCGACGCCGCCAGAAGCAGCCGGGAGCGCCTCGCTGTGGAAGGTTCCAACAGTAAGACTTACCTTGCTCGGGAACGGTGGTAGTGTCAGCGGCGGTGTTACGCCGCCGGTCACCTCGACGGCGCTCGAGGCCGTCGCGGCGGGCTGCGAGCTGTCCGTTACCGTAAGCGTACAGGAATCGCGGAATCGGGCGTCCGGAGTGCCGGCGAACATCCGGGTCGCGGGCGCGAAGCCCATCCCGGAGGGCAGCGCCCCCCCCGCACAGGTGAAGGAGTACGTGTACGGCTCGACGCCGCCAGAAGCAGCCGGGAGCGCCTCGCTGTGGAAGGTTCCAACAGTAAGACTTACCTTGCTCGGGAACGGTGGAAGTGTCAGCGCCGGTGTTACGCCGCCGGTCACCTCGACCTCGACGGCTCTCGAGGCCGTCGCGGCGGGCTGCGAGCTGTCCGTTACCGTAAGCGTGCAGGAATCGCGGAAACGGGCGTCCGGAGTGCCGGCGAACATCCGGGTCGCGGGCGCGAAGCCCATCCCGGAGGGCAGCGCCCCCCCCGCACAGGTGAAGGAGTACGTGTACGGCTCGACGCCGCCAGAAGCAGCCGGGAGCGCCTCGCTGTGGAAGGTTCCAACAGTAAGACTTACCTTGCTCGGGAACGGTGGAAGTGTCAGCGCCGGTGTTACGCCGCCGGTCACCTCGACGGCGCTCGAGGCCGTCGCGGCGGGCTGCGAGCTGTCCGTTACCGTAAGCGTACAGGAATCGCGGAATCGGGCGTCCGGAGTGCCGGCGAACATCCGGGTCGCGGGCGCGAAGCCCATCCCGGAGGGCAGCGCCCCCCCCGCACAGGTGAAGGAGTACGTGTACGGCTCGACGCCGCCAGAAGCAGCCGGGAGCGCCTCGCTGTGGAAGGTTCCAACAGTAAGACTTACCTTGCTCGGGAACGGTGGAAGTGTCAGCGGCGGTGTTACGCCGCCGGTCACCTCGACCTCGACGGCTCTCGAGGCCGTCGCGGCGGGCTGCGAGCTGTCCGTTACCGTAAGCGTGCAGGAATCGCGGAAACGGGCGTCCGGAGTGCCGGCGAACATCCGGGTCGCGGGCGCGAAGCCCATCCCGGAGGGCAGCGCCCCCCCCGCACAGGTGAAGGAGTACGTGTACGGCTCGATGCCGCCAGAAGCAGCCGGGACCGCCTCGCTGTGGAAGGTTCCAACAGTAAGACTTATCTTGCTCGGGAACGGAAGGGAGAGGCTGACAACGGGCGTAGAAGAACCAACCGTAAGCCGGAGGCCATAAGAAACGCTCCGCGCTGGCCGAAAAGCGGGGTCGGATTCGGTGACGCGGAAGGTGCAGAAGAAGGTCTTGCCGCTATCGACTGCGGGGGCAGTACCCGCAAGGATTCCCTGGTCCGGGAAGAGAGTCACCCAGTCAGGACAGCCGTCGATACTCGATTCGTAGGGCCGAACCCCGCCGGAGATACGAAATGGAAGCGGATACACAACGACTTCCTCGAGAGGAAAATAGAGATCGAGCGTCTGGCCCTTCCCGGGAAGGTCGATAGAAAGACCGCGACCGCCGCAGGCGGCGAGCGAAAGAGCAAAGCAAACGTGGATAACAGTCCTGATGTATTTCATTGGAGCAATCCGTCACGAGGGAAGTGGTAGGCTCACACCGACCAGTGGTATGCTTACCGCCTTCTTTACCGAAAGATGGACCGCCGTCAAGGTGGGCGCGGTCTCGGTAGTCGCTAGGCGGTAGTCGATGACTTCCTTACGGCCTTCCGGATGAAGCCCCAAGGCCGTCAACACCGGGCGGCGTAGCGCGCGCAGGCCGGTCTTTGCGCGACAGCACCACGCCGTCGAGTATCAGCACCGGATAGTGGTCCTTCAAGGGCCAGCGGTCGAAAGCGGCCACGGCCTCGCCAGAGAGGTGACCGGCGCCCGCCGCGTGTGCGATATTCGAGAATGCGCTTCGCGGGGCGTCAACGGCAGCTAGTGTGGTGTCTCACAAATACGGTTATAAAGATGCGAGGGCATTTTGGTTGTCGGCAAGGCGCGATGACTTGTAGGGGCGGGTTTCAAACCCGCCCGTGTGGCGTGCACCACGCGAGGAAGAGCAACGCAGCCGACGGCCAAAAGGACCCGCAGATTCGTAAGCGTATTTGTGAGACACCACACCAGAATCCGAATCGGCGCCATGCCGCAAAGCGGTAAAGTTTGAACGGATCCATGGCGAACGGATTCTCATAGCGCCACACGATGGGGCATCAGACGACGCCGGGTTTGCGGTCGGTGCACTGTGTTGTCTTGGTGTTGATTGTTCCCATCGCGGACACTACGGTTCCCTCGGAAGGACAGTTTTATTGTTTATATTCAAATAGTTACAATCTACAGACGGCAGGATTCACGCTATACAACCAAGTTTCAAACCCGCCCGTGTCCGCATCGCGCTACCGGCCAACCCTATTCCTCCAGCAGCGAGCTCAACCCCTCCCAGTCCGTCACCGGCGGAGCACACGTGAAGTTCCGGCACACGTAGACCGTGGGCTTGCCGTCGATCTGCGACTTTCCCTCCAGCAGCGGGGAGATTTCCTCCAGACGGGCATCGGGGCTCACCCACCGGAGCGTCTTGTTGGGCAGGTAGCTGTCCTGCACCTGCCGCACGATGCCGCCCGCATCCGCGTCATCCCGGCCCGCCACCATGACGATCTCCGCCGGCCCCGAGAGATGAAAGTCCAGCGCCGCGAGCATGGTGGACATGCCGAACGGCTCCTTGGCCATGACCTCGTAGTGAAGGCGCAGGGTCTTCTCCGCACGATCCAGGAGACCCTGTTCCCCCGTGTAGTGGTAAAGCCGCATGAGGACCTGCGCCGCCACGGAGTTTCCCGACGGGATGGAACTGTCGAAGCCGGGTTTGGTGCGGCTGATGAGCTGTTCGTGGGACTTGCCCGTATAGAAGAAACCGCCGTTCTCCTCGTCCCAGAACTCCTCCACCATGGTTCGGGCCAAGGCCGCGGATCGGTCCAGCAACTCGGTCTCGAAGGTGGCCTCGAACAGGTCCAGCAAGCCGGCGATGAGGAAAGCGTAGTCGTCCAGATAGCCCAGCAGCTTGGCCTGTCCGTCCTTGTAGGTGTGGAGCAGCAGACCGTTGTCGAACATGCGCGTAAAGATGAAATCGACGGTCCTGGCGCCGGCCTCCCGGATGCGGGCATCGCCGGTGACGGCATAGGCCGCGGCCACCCCCGACAGCATCAAGCCGTTCCAGGAGACGATCACCTTTTCGTCGCGAAAGGGCTTGATCCGCTTCTCCCGCTCCGCGAAAAGGCGCGCCCGGGACTCCGCCAGCACCGTTTCGATCTCCTGCTGGTCCTTGCTGAAATACTTGGCCGCCTGCTCGACGGTCAGGATGGGGTGCAGGATGTTCTTGCCCTCGAAGTTGCCCAGATCCGCGACATCGTAGAACCGGCAGAAGATGTCGCCGTGCTCCTTGCCGAGGAGGTCCAGGACTTCGTCACGGCTCCACACGAAGAACTTGCCTTCCTCGCCCTCGCTGTCCGCGTCCTGAGCGGAGTAGAACCCCCCCTCCGGCTGGCACATCTCCCGCAGCACGTAGTCCAGCGTCTCCTCGACGATGCGCTTGAAGAAGCCGTCCTTGGTGATGCGGTACGCCTCGGCGTAGACCTGCGCGAGCTGCCCGTTGTCGTAGAGCATCTTCTCGAAGTGGGGCACGAGCCACTTGTCGTCCACGGAGTATCGGTGGAAGCCGCCGCCGAGCTGGTCGTACATGCCCCCCTGGGCGATTTTCCGAAGCGTCTCGGTGATCATCTCCTTGTACCGCTCGTTTCCCGACAGCCGGTAGGACCGCAGGAAGAGGTTGTAGACCCCGGCGTTGGGGAATTTGGGGGCCCTGCCGAAGCCGCCGTTGGCGGCATCGTAGGCCGGCGTCAGGCCTTCGGCCCCCCGGGTGACGACCTCCACGCTCAATTCGTTGCCGGTCTCGCTGAGCACGCTCATGCGGTCCAGCGCCGCCACGATCTGATCGACGTTCTTGGCCACGTCCTCCGGCTTGTTCCGGTAGGCATCCACCACCGCCTGCAGCACCCGGGGGAACCCCGGCATGCCTTGCCTGTCCTCGGGCGGGTAGTAGGTGCCGCCGAAGAAAGGCTTGCCCTCGGGGGTCAGGAACACGGTCATGGGCCAGCCGCCCCGCCTGGTCAGCATCTGCACCGCGTTCATGTAGATCTCGTCCAGGTCGGGCCGCTCCTCCCGGTCCACCTTGATGCTGACGTAGTTCTCGTTCATCAGCGCGGCGATGGACTCGTTCTCGAAGGACTCATGCTCCATCACGTGGCACCAGTGACAGGCCGAGTAGCCGATGCTCAGAAGGATCGGCTTGTCCTCGGACCGGGCCTTGGCAAAGGCCTCCTCTCCCCAGGGGAACCAATCCACCGGGTTGCCGGCGTGCTGCAGCAGATACGGGCTCGTCTCGTTGGCCAGGCGGTTCATCGACAGGTTCTCCTATGGCGCTTCTCGGACGGGTCCCTCGGCGCCTGTAGCGGCCGACAGCGCTGTGCGGGCGGGTTTGAAACCCGCCCCTACACCCTCATCTTCCTGTACAGGCTCCCGGGGGGCCCTGCACCCATGCTTCGCTATCAATACTTGCGGATGACCGCGACCACCACGCCACGGATCTCCACATCCTCTTCCTCCGCCACGATGGGCTCGAGCCGCTCGTTGGCGGGCCGCAGCACCACCTTCCCGTCCACACGGTAGAACCGCTTGACCGTGGCCTCGCCCCGGACCAGCGCCACCACCGTTTCGCCCTCCCGCGCCGTGGGCGTCGACTGCACCAGGATGAGGTCGCCGTCGCGGATCTGCTCGTCGATCATGGAATCGCCCTTGACGCGCAGGGCGAACGTGTCCGGGCTTCGCACCAACTCCCTAGGCACGCCCAGGATGTCGTTCACCTCCACCGGCTCGATGGGCACGCCGGCGGCCACGACTCCCAGCAACGGCAGCTCCACGATGCCCGGCGCGCTCTGGGCGACGATCTCCACGGCGCGGCTCCGGTTCCACTGCCGTCTGATGAGGCCCTTGTCCTCGAGGTTCCCGAGGTGCTTGTGAACGGTGGCGACCGACGTCAAGCCCAGCTCCCGGCCAATCTCGGCCAGGGTCGGCGCGTAGCCGGCGCGCCGCGAATAGTCCTGGATGACGTCGAGGATCTCCCTCTGACGCCTGGTGACGGTCATCGGACCAGCTTAGCAGCCTTCGGAATCCATGACACCCTTGGCGGTGTTGACCATGCCCTGGGCCTTGAGCGCGTTGGGGTCCCCAACGCCGTGGAACTTCTTGAGGTAGGCCGCCACCTTGCGCAACACTTCGTGATGATCTTCGGCACACGCCCGCCGCGCGTCGGCCGGCAGCTCGTCGAACCCCCGCTCGATGTTGCCGAGCCAGCCCGGCAGGTACTCCGCCTCGATATCCTTGCCGGTGTAGAGGTATCCTTCCAGGGAACCCACTCGGGCCGCCAGACCGTAGACCCGCTTGATATCGGATGCATCCATGATCGCTTCCTCCTTGTCCCTGGAGACTAGCCGGTAGGCGACGTCGTTGGAAGCTGTGGCGGCGGGCGTACCCTAGCAGGCTGTGTCAAAACCCCATCCGAGAGGGGCAACGGCCCCCCAAATCGTCATTCCCGCGAAAGCGGGAATCCAGGCGGGGTGGAGTGGGGAAACGCCGCGTAGGGACCCCTCCAGGACCCCTGGATTCCCGCTTTCGCGGGAATGACGGATTGGCCTTTCGTGCCCCGAAGTTAGGGTTTTGACACAGCCTGCTAGTGTTGCGTTCCACAAATACGCTTATGAATCTGCGGGTCCTTTTGGCCGTCGGCTGCGTTGCTCTTCCTCGCGTGGTATTGGCCACTGGGGGGGGACCGCCGGTCGCCCCTACAGGTCGTCGCGCCTTGCCGACGGCAAGAATTCCTGCGCATCTTCGTCAAGGTATTTGTGGAACGCAACACTAGTGACCCTACGCGAAGATGCCGCGGTCCAGTACGCCGTAGCCGTTGAAGCTGCTCTTCATGGTGAGCCAGATGGCCACGGGCACGGTTATGGCGGTGCCGGAGAAAATCGCGATCATGATGGCGATCTGGTACTTGATGGCGGTCATGGGATCGGCGCCCCCGAGAATGACGCCGGTCATCATTCCCGGCAGCGACACCAGGCCGATGGTGGCCATGGAAGCGACCGTAGGCGCCAGCGCGGCCTGGGCGGCGTCGCGGAGAAACGGCGCCGCGGCCTCACTCAGCCGCGCGCCCTGGGCCAGGTGATGCAGGAACAGGGGCTCGCCGTCGCGGATGGAACGATAGAAGCGGGTGACGCCCACGATGTCCGCCCGCAGGCAGTTCCCCAGGATCATGCCGCCGATGGGGATCACGTACTGCGCCTCCAGCCAGTTGGCCTGCCGGAGGATCGGCCCCATGAAGAACAGCAGCGGGACGAGCGTGCCGGCGACCAACGCGATGAAGACCGGCAGCGCGAAACGCGCCAGCCGCAGGCCGCAGCCGCGGACGATGGACGCGTCGGCCACGGCGATCATCACCAGCAGCCACGCGGCGTTGAGCCAGAAGTTGTTCCACTCGAAGACGACCTGCAGATAGAACCCCACGAACAGCAACTGGACCGTCATCCGGACGACGGCGATCAGGCTGTCCTTGAACAGCGGCAAGCGGTACCACAGCAGGAAGGCGAGGGGGGCCAGAAGAAGGCTGTAGCCGGCGGCGAGCCGGGCAAAGCTGATGTCCGCGGTGCTCATCCCCGACTTCCTCCCGGCAGCGACACCATCGTGCCGGACAACGGCAGGTCGCCGGCATCGTGAGCCGCGGCCAGTACGGTCAAACCCGAGTCCGCGGACAGCAGGCCCGCCACTGCCGCCCGGGCCGACTTGTCCAGCGCCGAGGTCGGCTCGTCCAGCAGCATGATGCGGCGGCCCAGCAGGAACGCCGCCGCCAGGGCGACCCGCTGCTTCTCCCCGCCCGAAAGCACCGCCATATCCTTGTGCAGCAGATCCGCGGGAAGCAGCAGCCGGTCCAACAGCTCGGGGATGCGGGACAGCCCGGAACGAAGCCCGGCGTTGACACGGTAGTTGAAAGGGCGCTCCAGCACATCCTTCACCGTACCCGTTCCAAGCTGCGGTTCCTGGGTCACATAGGACATGCGCGCGCGCAGGGTCCAGATGGATGCCACGCTGACCGCCTCGCCGTCGACGGCGACCCGTCCCTCGAACGGGGAAACGAAACCGAAGATGCAACGGAGCACGGTGGATTTGCCGGCCCCCGAATCGCCCGTGATGATGGCCCTTTCGCCGCGCCCCAGCCGCAGCGAGAACCCGTCGATGACGGTTCTCCCGTCGAAACGAACGGTGAGTTGGTCGATTTGAAGCGCCGGTGCAGCCAATTCCGGTTCCATGGGATGGTGTGTTCCAGGAAACTCCGAGGTGCTCCCTACGGCGTCTCCGGCGTCCCGGCGCGACGGTTCTTCTGATATTTCCTGACCGCCACGTTGTGCTCCCGCAGGCTTTCGGAAAAGTGGTGGCTGCCGTCGTTCTTGGACACGAAATAGAGGTAGTCGACCTCTGCCGGAAAGAGCGCCGCCTTCATGGCGACCAGGCCGGGATTGGCGATGGGACCGGGCGGCAGGCCCCGGATCTTGTAGGTGTTGTAGGGACCGGGGCTCCGGAGATCCTCACGCGTCAGGTCGCCGTTGAAATTCGCCAGGCCGTAGATGACCGTCGGATCGCTCTGAAGCCGCATGCCCCGCTTCAACCGGTTGTGGAAGACAGCGGAAACCAGCGGCATGTCGTCACCCGGGCCGCCCTCCTTCTCGATGATGGAGGCCAGGGTTACCATCTCGTGGCGGGTCAGGCCGAGCTCCCGGGCCCGCGCGACCATGTCCGGGTTGACGGTGTCCTTGAACTCCGCGAACATCGTCCCGACGATCTCTTCTTCGGTGGCCAGCGCGCGGAAATGATAGGTTGTGGGGAACAGATAGCCTTCCATCCTGTCGACCCCCAGGGAAGAGAGGACGGCCGCATCGCTCACCGCCGCGGTGAACCTCGCCGGCGTTACCAATCCTGTTCGTTCGAGCAACCCACCGATCTGCCCGACCGTGAAGCCTTCGGGGATGGTGACCTTGTAGAAGACGGTCCTGCCACGAACGAGTCCGTCGAGCACCGATTGCGGCGACACCGCACCCTCGAAGCGGTAGAGGCCGCGATGCACCTTCGTATCGAGCCCGCGAAGCCGGGCCCAGAACACCAACAGGCGCGGCTGGGAGACGACCCCCTTCTCGCCGAGCTCCCGGGCCACGGCCGCAAATGCGTCGCCGCGCCGGATCTCGATCTCCGCAACCGACGAATGGCCGTGATACGGGGTCCACAGAAACGCGGCCACGTAACCGAGAACGAAGAGGGCGACGAGCAGGAGGAGACCGCCGGCAACCAGGAGGTCTCCACGACTGGTAAGCAGGGACTCCGGCACCGTCAGTTGTCGGTTACGTTCACCTTCACCCACCCTTCGATCTGCTTCAGAAAACCGGCGAATGGATCTTTTTCGGACGAGGCGGCGAAATAGGCCTTGTGCATGTAATCGAGCGCCCCGGAGAAGTACTCGAACTTCTCGGAAAGCTCCTGGAAGAGCAGGAACCCGGTCCGGTAGAGCGACAGATCCACTTCCGACACCTTCCAGTAGGACCGGCTGCCCTCCTTCAGGTAGTAGTCCAGATAACCGCCGCTCTCCACATGGGAACGAAAGAACCCGCTCATGAACAACGTATAGTCTCCCAGATACTTGCGCAGCCGTCTTTCCCGCATCAGCGTGTTCTCGCCCGACAACATCTCCTCCTCCGCCGCCATCTCCTCCTCCGCCGCCAGCATCTGCACCACGCTGTCGAGCTTCTGGTTCCTGCGGGAGCGCACGCGATACAGCCGGTCGCTGCGGGCAAACTCCGCCAGCACGTCCGCCACGTACCCCGTCACCTCGGTATCGCGGATTCCCAGCTCGCTGAAGCATCGCTGCGTCATATCGAGGAAAAACCCCTGCAAACGGTCTTTCGAAAGGATCTTTGTCATGGCATCACCCATGGCAGCGTATGCCATCAAGAAACGGCGGGGATGTCAAACTATATTTCACGTGCATGGGTATTGGGGGCAGTGTGGTACAGGCGGCGGCAAGGCAGGGGGGTCTTAGCCAGGCTGCATCGGCCATCGGAGCCTAGCCTTGACACCCTGTAGGGTAGCAGTACATCAAGTTCACATACCCGGAGCTACCGATGGCGCTCAATATCAAGAACGAGGACACATGCCGACTAGCCCACGAATTGGCGCAATTGACAGGTGAGACCATGACCGGCGCAATCACCGTGGCGTTGCGCGAACGTCTGGAGCGCGAACGGAACCGACGCAGTGCCGACGCACTGGCGGAGGAGCTTCACGCCATCGGACAGCGCTGTGCCACCCTGTTGGCACCTGGACCCTCGTCAGCCGAGCATGGAGATCTGCTTTACGACGAACATGGGCTGCCCAAGCGAACATCCGGCGCACTGCCAGTGTTCAAGGGCAGTTCAAGGACACCTAAGTGAAGATATACAAGGCGCTCACAATCGCGGGCTCGGATTCCGGAGCCGGGGCCGGCCTACAGGCCGACCTCAAGACCTTCGCGGCTCTGGGCGTCTACGGCACGTCGGTGGTCACCGCCATCACCGCCCAGAACACCACCGGCGTCACGCGGGTCCTCGAAACGCCGGCGGCCATGGTCGCCGCCCAGATCGATGCCGTCATGAGCGACATCGGCGCTGACGCCGTAAAGACCGGCATGCTCGCCAACGCCCGCATCATCCGCACGGTGGCCGACAAGGTTCAGGAGCACGGCATCCAACGCCTGGTGGTGGACCCGGTGATGGTGGCCAAGGGAGGCCACGTCCTCCTGCGGCCGGACGCCATCCGGACGCTACGGACCCGCCTGTTCCCATTGGCGACGGTGGTCACCCCCAACCTCCCCGAGGCCCAGGCGCTGACGGGCGTGGAGGGGACCGGCTCGCGCGCCATCAAGGAGATGGCCCGACACATCGTCGGCATGGGCGCGAGAAGTGTCGTGGTAAAAGGGGGCCATCGAAAGGGCGCCGCAACAGACGTCTTCTACGACGGCACGGCATTTTGCGAGTTTCCGGCCCGGCGCGTGCGCACGAAGAACACCCACGGCACCGGCTGCACCTACTCGGCCGCTCTGGCCTGTGGCTTGGCCCGGAACAAGGAGCTGGAAACCGCCGTCGCCGAGGCCAAAGAGTTCATCACCCAGGCCATCCGCCAAGCGTTCTCCATCGGCTCGGGGCACAGCCCGGTGCATCATTTTCACGGGTACTGGGACACGGATCGCCGCCGGTGACCGTTGTTTCCCGCTTCAACTTTGCTTCGCCACCCCAAGGACGAACGATTTGGAAGGCTTTTCGGTTCGTCCTGAGCGTAGCGGAGCCTTAGCGAAACGAAGTCGAAGCACGCCAACTCGCAATTGATCCGCGCCTCCTCAGGTCATTTGATCAAGGAAGGCACGCGGAGAGAAGACCTTGACGGACCCGTATTGTGGTTCCGTGAAATCCCGACTGTTACCGGTAATCAGAACCGCGCCGCCGGCGAGCATCGACGATGTCGGCAATAGTTTCCTCCATGATCTCGTCCTCGGTGCGACCGACGTCCTCCGACGACGGCACCGTGGCCGAGAAAGTGGCGGCGATACGATCGGCGGCAGTGGTTCGGTCCACCACCTCCATGGGCCGAAAGAGGATGCCGTCTCCCACCACAGTGGCCTGCATAATGTCGCCCTCATGCAGATTGATCCCTCTACGCAACTTGGCGGGAATTGTGACCTGAAACTTTGGCTTCACGGTAACCAATGGCATTGCGAGCCTCATAAAGTTGGAATTTCCTTCTTTCGTACATGAGGTGTTGGAATGAGCAAGTTCGGTGCGTCCGCAACGGCACAGCCGATTGCCGGTGCCGGACCAGGAGCGGGAACTAGGAGCCCGCGCCGCGGGAACCCGACGTCCGATGTAGGGGCGGGTTTCAAACCCGCCCGAGCCCGCACGGCTGATTGAGGCTCCTAGGTCGTTACGCCCGGCGCAAGCAAGAGCGCCGGATCTGGGTCCTGAGAGTCGTGGGGCGCTTTGGCGATAGGTATCTGCGAGTTGAATACGCTCCTACCGAAGCGCAGTTCCTCGTTCGGTGCGTCCGCAACGGCACAGCCGATTGCCGGTGCCGGACCAGGAGCGGGAACTAGGAGCCCGCGCCGCGGGAACCCGACGTCCGATGTAGGGGCGGGTTTCAAACCCGCCCGAGCCCGCACGGCTGATTGAGGCTCCTAGGTCGTTACGCCCGGCGCAAGCAAGAGGCGCCGGATCTGGGTCCTGAGAGTCGTGGGGCGCTTTGGCGATAGGTATCTGCGAGTTGAATACGCTCCTACCGAAGCGCAGTTCCTCGTTCGGTGCGTCCGCAACGGCACAGCCGATTGCCGGTGCCGGACCAGGAGCGGGAACTAGGAGCCCGCGCCGCGGGAACCCGACGTCCGATGTAGGGGCGGGTTTCAAACCCGCCCGAGCCCGCACGGCTGATTGAGGCTCCTAGGTCGTTACGCCCGGCGCAAGCAAGAGCGCCGGATCTGGGTCCTGAGAGTCGTGGGGCGCTTTGGCGATAGGTATCTGCGAGTTGAATACGCTCCTACCGAAGCGCAGTTCCTCGAAGGGGCCAAGCGCCGCCCGGATTAGGGCCTGATGCCTCTGGGATCCTCAATCAGGCGCTGAACGCCGGAATCGGCCTGTAGAGCTTTGATGGACGCCGAAAGCGGCTCAAGCTGACGGCGGAGCCTTTTCTGCAATTCCACGAGTCGTTTGAAGCTGTCCTCAGCCATGGTTCGATACGCGATGCACTGGAGTCCCGGGGGTAGTAGGCCTCCGGCAGTACGATTGATCTAGATAAACATATTTCGTATGATAGCTAATCCGTTTTAATAGATCAAGACTTGAATCACGCCCTTTAGTTTGATATGTTAACATATATAATTATTACCTAACGATATATAATAGGATATCGACATGACCTATGCCACCGAACATATAGCCCCTACGCTCAGAAGCGCCCGCGAGACCCAGGGGCTGAGCCAACGTGCGCTCAGCGCCAAGGTTGGCCTGCCGCAAAGCCATATCTCGAAGATCGAGAACGGCACCGTCGATCTCCGGGTTTCCAGCCTCGTGGAACTCGCTCGTGTCCTTGATCTGGAGCTTGTACTCGTGCCGCGCAAGGCCATCTCTGCCGTGCATGCGGTTGTCAGGAGCAGAGCCGAAAGCGTGCCCACCGCCGTCGAATCCAGCCGCCACACGCTCAACGAGCTTAAGCGGCTGCAGCAAAGTGTTGCCCGTACCGCACAGATCCACCCGGCGTTGCCGGAGTTGGCCGAGATCCTACGTCTAGTCCGCGAACTCAAACATTTCCCAATTCCGCGGCATTACCTTGATGCGGTACTCAACGTAGCGGCAGCCGTCAAAGTCTTCCACGAGAAACCCTTCAGCCTGAATGCGCTTCGGGATTCACTCGCGCAGCTTCGCAACCTCCGCAACGCTCTTGCCCACGCCCTGCCAACGAGTCATGACACCGAAACGGTACGCCCGGCCTATGACCTAGATGAGGGCGACGATGGCTGACGTTGCCGTCCTCAACGTCCTGCTCTACGGCGTTCCCATCGGCACGCTGACGCGCGTAGCCGACGACCGCACGCTCTTTGCGTTTAACGAGGATTACATCGCTGACGAAAACCGGCCAGTCCTCGGGCTCGGCTTCAAGGACCGCCTCGGGGAGCTGATCACCAAGTTCAGGCTGACGCAGACTAAAGTGCTGCCGTTCTTTTCCAACCTGTTGCCCGAAGGCCCTTTGCGCAGCTATCTGGCCACGCGTGCCGGCGTAAATGCGGTGCGCGAATTCTTCCTGCTATGGGTGCTGGGTAGCGACCTTCCGGGTGCCGTCACCATCGTCCCGGCGGATGGCGAGCCTTGGCCGACCGCTGCCGATGATCACGACGGGCATGGTCATGACCGGCACGAGAATGCGCTACGTTTTTCGCTGGCCGGCGTGCAGTTGAAGTTTTCCGCCGTTCAGGCGGCAAAAGGCGGGCTGACCATTCCGGCCCGCGGCGTGGGCGGATCCTGGATCATCAAGCTGCCCTCGCGTGAATTCCCGGGTGTGCCCGACAACGAATACGCGATGATGACGCTCGCTCGATTGATCGGCATGGACGTGCCGGCGCTTCAGCTCATCGATATCGATGCCATCGGGAACCTGCCCGAAGGGATCGGCGCGCTGAAAGGACAGGCACTCGCCATACAGCGCTTTGACCGGCTCTCGGACGGCACTGCCGTCCATATCGAGGACTTCGCCCAAATCTTCGGCGTCTATCCCGATGATAAATACAGAAAGGGCAATGCACGCAGCATCGCCAACGTCATCGCCACGGAAGGAAGCGATGACGACGTTGCCGAATTTATTCGCCGCCTCACCTTCAACACCCTGATCGGCAATGCCGACATGCACCTCAAAAACTGGTCGCTGATCTATCCCGACAGGCGTCACGCGGCACTCGCGCCCGCCTATGATTTCTTGTCGACGATCCCGTACATCCCGGACGAAAAGGCGGCGCTCAATGTAAGCCGCACCAAGCGTTTCGATGAATTCTCCGAAGACGAGCTTTCGCATCTTGCCGCCAAGGCCCGCCTGCCGCTAAAGCTGGTCCTCGACACCGCGCGCGAAACCGTGGCGCTCTTTCATCAGCATTGGACCGCCGCAAAGGCAAACTTGCCACTTGCTAACAACGTCATAAATGCCGTCGAAAAGCATCTGAAGACCATACCGATCGCTTAGCTCGACCGGGGCGGGAGCCTCCGACAGGTCGTCATCGTCTCAAGGGTCCGTGGACTGTGCATGCCGATGGTCCAGTTCGTCGAGCAGTTTCAGCCCTCGCGCGGCATCGCCACGCGCCGCGCGCATCCGGAACCGCATTTCGGTGTCGTGTTCAGTCAACGCCCGCACGGAGAGTTCTTCCATCAGCTTGTTCAGGCTCACGCCGCACCGCGCCGCCATCGCCGCCAAACGATCGCGATGAGCATCCGGACGCCGGATCGTCAGTGTCGCCATATCAGTCCTCCTCCTTCAGCCAAGCGCCCGGCGTGACCACGCGGAAGCCGTCGAATACCAGTTCGCCCGCCCGAAGGATGGTCCCACGAGAAGGGACTCAGTGACACGATGCGACTCTCCCTGGGCTTTAGCGCCCGAGCTGGGTGTATGGGCCGTGGCAGTTGATTTATACGCCAAATTGGTGCAACTCGAGCCAACGACAAGCGCTGGAGCGAGAAATGGCAAAGACCACCGAGTTGAAACACGATCGCATCCATTTGCGTATGGACACCAGGACGAAGCGCAAGCTGGAGCGGGCGGCAGCCTACGAGGAGATGACCGTCAGCCGGTTCGTGTTGGCGAACGCGGTGGCGGCGGCCGAGCGTGTTATCGAGTCCCGGGAAAGAGTCGTCCTTTCCGCAATGGATTGGGAGGCTTTTCACAACGCGCTGGTCAACCCTCCCAAGCCGAACGCAGCGTTGAAAAAGGCGGCGCGCCGCTATCGCGAGCGCATGGACGGATGAACCACCCCTCGTCATCGAACCCCTCGGCCGGCAACATGACCGCTCAGCTTTCTCATGCGGGCAACCCGCTCTCGACACCTACCTTCAACGGCAAGCCACCCAAGACGTGCGGCGGAGTGTGGCAGAAATCTTCGTCGAGCTCGGCGACACGCCCAAAAGGGTTGCCGGGTATTACAGCCTGAGCGCAGCCAGCTTCGAGAAGAGCGAGTTGCCGGCGCAACTGTCAAAGCGGTTGCCGCACTATCCTGTACCAGCCGCCGTGCTCGGGCGGCTTGCCGTCGACCGGGCACATCAAGGGCGCGGGCTTGGCGAGTTGTTGTTGCTCGACGCTATCCGCCGGGTCGTGCGCGCGAGCGAGACAATCGCCGTGTATGCGATCGTTGTCGATGCCAGGAACGGTCGCGCCAAGGAATTCTACGAGCGCTACGGCTTCATCGCCTTTGCCGGGACGCCGCGCCGTCTGTACCTTCCCCTCCAAACCTTCAAGAAGCTCGTTTTCTAGCTCCGGGAAGCCGTCTCCACGACGACGCTGTCCAATCGCGTCTCGGAGGGTACGCAACCGGTATCTTCTACGACCGCGCTGCATTTTCCACGAATATCCGGCTCCACGGATACCGACCAAAACACCCACGGCACCGGCTGCACGTACTCGGCAGCCCTAACCTGCCGCTTGGCCCGTAACAAGCCGCTGGAAATCGCAGTCGCCGAGGCCAAAGAATTCATCACCCAAGCATTCTCCATAGGCGCGGGGCACAGTCCCGTGCATCACTTCCACGGGTACTGGAGTGCGGACGAAGCCCCGTGACCTCCTGACTCATAACCTGAACGCCGCTGATTCGAATCCTAACCCGCAACCACCCAAGAAACCCTTGAAGTTTTCAAGGGTCTTTCTTGCCCGCATTTCGCTCTTCCAGACGAATTGGCAAACTATTGGCAAAACATTTCGTTTCGCAAAAAGTACGTCAGGAGCGACCGCATGCGCCACCAACGGGGTTTCCGGGCGAATGAGGACTGGCGGGACGGGGGGCGTCGGCAGGCTGGATGCCCGTATGACTTCAGTGAGCACCGCGGCTCGTAGAGTAGTGTTTGGAATCAGCCAAGCCGATATCGCCGAAGGCTGAAACATGGTTTCCCTGTAGGCGCACCAATCCGGAGTTCCTTCGTGCGACCGGTAAACAAGGCCGATCGCCATCCCAAACCCGCTAAAGGAAAATCATCGTCGAAAATGTGGCCGGGGTTTGGTTCACCTGCGACGCGGCGGCGATGTCTACCGGTCGTCGTCGTTATTCGCCCTTCGCATGGTTTCCCGGCAGGGGGCCGAGGCCACCCTAGCTCCCAAGTGGGACACGCCGGCTAGATGGGGTTAGGTTGATCGGCTGCCCCGGTGTCCGGAGGAAGTACTGGCCTCGTCGTGTTGCCGACAGCAGGGTATTCGGCTAAACCTGCGCATGCGCCTACCCTGGGTGCAGATTGGTTCAGGGCGCGATTGCCACCGGCGCCGGTTGGTCTGAAATCGGAGGCATGGTGTTAGACACACGGTTGGGCGCCACTTGGCCTGTGCAGTGATTGATTTCTTAGCTGACGAGAAGTCATGGTTCGCTAGGGAACCACGGACAGCCAGAATATAGGAGTGCCGGCTATGCGATTCAGTTTCCTGCACATCGAGAATTTTCGGGGTATACGACAATTGCATATCGAACTCGACCCGACCATGACTGTCGTGGTGGGTCGAAATGGCGCTGGTAAGTCATCCATACTTGATGCGCTGGGAGAGCACGCTCGCTTAATTCGCTCCCATTTGAAAGGAAGAGGGCGTGGCGGCATGAATAGGCGACTTTCTGCTCGCGATGTTCGCTTGGGCGCCTCTCGCTTCGAACTTGCTTTGAAGTTCACTTTCGAAGATGAATGGGACAACTCGGGCGACGCGAACGTGTTGCAAATCATTTGGGATGCCGACAACGAAGAGCCTTACTATGGACATCTAGACAAGCTTAGACGATGGTCTGATACCGCCAAGTATCAACCTCGTTTCATACACTATCGACAGTACCGAGGATTTGAAGCGAATGCGGGGGGCACAAGGCGCAAGGCCGATCACATATTTGACTCAGAAACTGTTCAAGATCTTTCCCTTGGGGAGGACCTGCGCGCGATCAGTGATCTAGAAGCGTGGTGGGACAACAGAGACGCAGAAGAAGCCCGCATAGTGCGGGACAGGAATCGACGTTATCGCGATCCGCAACTTGAGGCGATTCGAGCGTTAGTCAAGAGAATCGACGGCTTTACTGGTATATCCTTTTCATCAACGGCTTCGCCTCCAGGACTACACCTGACAAAAACCGATAACATTGCCATACATGTCGGCAGTCTCTCGGGTGGTGAACGCTCCTACATTATCTTACTTGCCGATCTTGCGCGCCGCCTGCAGGTGTTTGCACCAGACAGGCCGTTGGAAGATATCCCAGCGATAGTAATGATCGACGAAATCGAACTAAACCTGCATCCGGCATGGCAAAGCCAAATTGTGCCAACTCTTACCTCAGTTTTTAAGTCATGCCAATTCATCATAACAACGCATTCCCCACAGGTGATTTCTGGGATTCAGAGCAAGAATGTGCGACTTCTACAGCAAGAGCCAGCGGGAACTACAAATGTCACCATACCGCTGAGCACAAGGGGTAGAACAAGCAATTATTTGCTGGACGGCGTTTTCCACGCCTCGGAGCGGTACCCGCCAATTAAGGACCTAATCGATGATTTCAACCGCGCCATCGACAAGGGCGACAAGGCTACAGCCGAGGGCAAACTCGCAAGGATTGAAAGTGAAATAGAAGACGACACGCCGATACTCTTGGTACTACGCAAACGACTACGAAAATTGCGGGCGAAAGATGAGAGGTAGTCATACGAAGGCGGAGCCCGAAGCCCTCACTGATTGGTTAGCTTTGGACAGCGCGAATTGGAAACCGTCCTACCCTTTTCCGAATGACATTAGACAGCCTATCATTCGCTCCTTAGTCAAAGCGCAGCGCGGTCTGTGTGTTTACTGTGGACGCAAGCTGGACCTCTCAAGTGCAGGAACCTCGTTTCACGTTGAGCATTTTCGTCCACAAAATACTCACCCGGAATTGGCGACCTGTTTTGCCAATCTGTTCCTTAGCTGTGGGCAAGAAGAAATAGGAGGAAATCGGTCGGAGACTTGCGGAACCGCAAAAGACAACTGGTTTGATGAACTCTGCCACATTGAACCGGAGTACCCCGCTTGTACGCATAGGTTTCTGTTTTCGTCGACCGGAGAAATATTGCCGAGAGAGTTGGGGGACAACGCGGCGGTCGCGATGATTCGAAAGTTGAATTTGAATCATCGCGAGTTACAACGTGAGCGGGAGGAAATTTATTACCTCTTGGATGGGATCGGAGACGAACAACTCAGCGTTGCAGATTTCCTAGACGAGGAGTCTGGAATAGCTGAGAGCTTTGCCCATATGGTATGTCAATTTTTTGAAACAACCATACCATAAAGTGTTGTCCGCCGATCGCTCCGGTGGGGACGGCGCCAATCTGGATGGAGTTCCGGGGAGCAGAACTTCTGGGGCGGTCACCCGGACAATGCTAGGCGCGAGGGCTCAGCGATCACCGTGGGGCTTTTGCTGCGGCTAACGACTCGGGACGCAAGGTCCGGTTTGCCTGGTAGGGCTTGTCGCGCATGCCGTCATGCAGTTTGGCGATGTCCTTGCGCTGCACCTCGGAGATCCGCATCTCGCCGAAAACAAATGTTTATCATCTGTCAGGCCGTGGGAGTGGAGAGGTGGCGATTAACGCCGCTGGTTCGGTGACCTGCCCGAATTCGATGAGAACGTAGGACTGCTATGGAGCAATGCCTCCTGTCTCATAGACAGGGCAGACATGGTCGTTTTATTGGTTACTCCCTTCAATGACTACGATTCTTACGCCCGGAAGTTTTCAAGGACAGCCTTCATGGCAAGAACATCGTTGCCGTCAATCCGTCACTGGACGATCTGCGTAGGTTTACGTTGGTCTTTGGCACTGATGCACAACTCCGCCACGAAAAATTTCGAGAGTGCCCGTACGGTCAAGCGGCCATTCTCACGTAGCTTCAAACATAGATTTCATTGTGCACGTCTCAGATGACCTTCCGAGGAGAAACTCGGCTTCAGGCCTTCGCCGCCCGTCCACTCCTCTTGGATCAAAGACTAACCTCCACGTGAAGACAATCAAGGCGACAAAGATGCCTGCGGGTTGAATTCGCTCCTACCGACGGTGGGTGCAGTGGCCAGCCCTCACTTGGATGGTCGTGCCGCTCAACCAGCGCGGGAGGAGCCGAGGACGACATAGGCAAGGTGTCCCAGCCAGACCGCGAGGAGGCACAGCGCAACCGACAGGGCGATGTTGCCGAGGGCCTGGGGCCATTGGCCGGTCCGCAGGAGGTCCAGCGTCTGCAGGCTGAAGGCCGAGAAGGTGGTGTAGCCCCCGCACACGCCCACGATGAGGAACGCGCGCGCTTCCAATCCCGGAAGCCAGGATCGGCCCGAAGAGGGATCGATCGAGGCCAGGAAACCGATGAGGAACGATCCCGCCACATTCACGGCAATCGTGCCCCAGGGGAACGCATTCCCGAATGCGCCGGAAACCAGGTTGTTGCACCAGTAGCGCCCTGCGCCGCCGATGGCGCTGCCGAGCGCAATCCAGAAATAGATCATGCCAGACCGCGTTTGCCGCCGAGAATACTCGCCCACCCAGGGAGGCCATTCCCCAATACTTGACTTCGGTGTTTCCAAAGATATTAGGGTTGAAACAACAAAGTCAAAGGCATGACGGCTATAGGTCGGCTCAGACGCCGAATGGAGTCCCGCATGGATCAGGCACAGGTGAAGGCGGTCAAGCCGGTGGTGCAGTTCATCGAACGGTTGCAACAGACCGGTGGTTTGAAGGGAACCGACATCGCGAATTTCACCGGCGTCTCCAAAGCGACCGTATCCCGCTGGACGACCGGCCAGAAGTCGCCTCATCCCAATACACAACTCATCATCTCCGATTTGGCCTACGTGGTGATGCGGCTCAGCGAGTATTATAGCCGGGAAGAAGTACGCGCTTGGCTGTACGCGCGTCATCCGCAGTTGGACGGGGAGCGGGCCATCGACCTTGTCCATGGCGGGCGGACCGAAGACGTGCTCGCAATCCTCGATCGCCTCGACGCGGACACGTACATCTGAGCACGGTGCGAAGGAACAGTCCGCAGACCCCTCGCCGGATACGCAATCAGCGGTTGCTCGATGCGCTGGAAGCCGTCGACCCGGCTCCCTACTCGGGAACGGTCTGGTGGTCGGTCCGAGAGGGCCGCGATCCGCTTGCCTCCTGGCGGTCCGGCGGCCGTTGGGACGACGGGACGCTCGACGTACTGTACACCTCGGAAACGCCGGAGGCCGCCATCGCCGAGCGACGGTTTCATCTCTATCAGGGCCAACCCATGCCGCCTTCCAGGGTCCGCTACGAACTATACGAACTCACCGTATCTCTTGAGGCGGTAATGCGCTTCCCCGACCTTGAAGCGCTGTCTTCCATCGGGTTCGACACGGCGCACTACGGCCAATTGAGCTATCTTGAGCGAGAAAAGGAGTATCCCCGCTCCCAGGAGGTCGAGGCTTGCTCGTTCCTGGGCGCCGACGGTCTGTTGGTCCCAAGCGCTCGCGTCCCGCCGTCAAACAATTTGATTGTCTTCTGCGAACAGGAGACGCGGATCGTGAAGGAGGTCGTCCGGAGCCACGGGGTGGTTGATCTCAATTGAACCGTGGCGAAGAAGGGTCGGGGCCTTATCCGGCCTTCGGCACCGCCAGCGTATTGTTCGCGTCGAACACCAACTCGACCTCGACATTATCGGCCAGGGCCAAATCCGGTGCGCCCTTTACCTGCACGAGCGTCTCGCCGACCAGGACGTCGACGCGGCAGGCGTCGCCCAGGAAAGCCACGTGCCGGACCTTGCCCGACAGCCGGTTGACGCCGGTTCCCCGCTCCTGGTCCGCCGAGGACAACCGGATGGTTTCGGGCCGGACGGAGACGGCCACTTCCGCGCCGCTCTGCAGCGTTCCGGTCTTCATGCAAGCCAGCCTTTGGCCCTGGGCGATCTCCACTTCGGCGGTGTCTCCGTCGGTCCGCACGATCTTGCCGTCCAGCAGGTTGGTGCTGCCGACGAACTTGGCGACGAAGTCGTTGGCGGGGCGAAAATAGATCTCTCTCGGCGTGCCGATCTGGATGACGTTGGCCTGGTCGATGACGGCGATCTGGTCGGACAGGGTCAGGGCCTCGGCCTGATCGTGGGTGACGTAGACGGTGGTGATGCCGATCTGGCGCTGGAGGCGTTTGAGCTCGACGCGCATCTCCTCGCGCAACTGGGCATCGAGATTGGACAAGGGCTCGTCCAGGAGCAGCAGGCGCGGGGTCTTGACGATGGAGCGGGCCAGGGCGACGCGTTGCTGCTGGCCGCCTGAGAGGCGGGTGGCCGGGCGCGACTGAAAGCCTGCCAGGTCGACGGTCCGCAATGCCTCGTCCACCAACTGCTCGATCTCGCTCCGCGAGTACCGCCGGTCCTTCGACACCGTCAGCGGGAACGCCACGTTCTCGGCCACGGTCATGTGCGGCCAGATGGCATAGGACTGGAACACCATGCCCACCTCGCGCCGGTTCATGGGCACGTTGACGCCGGCGGCGGAATCGAACAGCACGTCGCCCTCCACCGCCACCCGGCCTTCATCGGGGGTCTCCAGCCCGGCCAGACACCGCAACGTGGTGGTCTTGCCGCACCCCGAGGGTCCCAACAAGGTGAAGAACGTGCCGTTCTCCAGCGAGAAGGAGGCGTTGCGGATACCCCCCGCGATGGCGTCCGTGGTGTTGGCGAAAATCTTGGTCAGCCGCTCGATCTCAAGCATGGCATGGCTCTCTGTCTAGGTAGCGTCCTTCGACTTCGCTTCGCTACGCTCAGGACGAACGGCTCGATTCCCGTAGGACCGTTCGTCCTGAGCCCTTCGACGAGCTCAGGACAGGCTTCGCGAAGCGAAGTCGAAGGACGCAAAATATCGGACAGGCTCCTAGGATCCAGTACCGTCACGACCCGTGCCGGCCAGCACCACCAAGGCATCGAGGGCGATGCCGCCTCTCCGGCGCAGGACAAAGGGATTGACGTCGATGGACTCGAGCTTGTCGCCGAGGTCGCAGGCGAGCCGCGACACCGCCATCAACGCCTTGACCAGCGCTCCGCGGTCCAGGGCCGGCGCACCCCGGTAGCCGTCGATCAGCCGGGCGGCCTTGGTGCGCGCGATCAAGGCCTCGGCCGCGGCCTCGTCGAGGGTGGGCGCGGCAAAGGCGACGTCGCGATAGAGCTCCAGCGCCACCCCGCCCGAGCCGAACATCACCATCGTTCCCATTTCGGGATCGCGCGAGGCGCCGATGACCAGCTCCAGGTCCCCGGCCACCTGCTCGGCCACCAGCACGCCGTCGAGGGCGATCCCCTTGGCGTTGCGCGCAACGTTGCGCAGGATGGTGCCATAGCCCTGGCGCACGGCGGCTGCGGTCCCGTTGTTCAGGAGCACGCCGCCCGCGTCCGACTTGTGCGTCAGCTCGGCGCCGGCGGCCTTCAGCACCACCGGGAATCCCATGGCGCGGGCGATCCGCGCCGCCTCGGCCGCGCTGCCGGCCAGGCGCTCCCTGGGGGTCCGGAGGCCGTATGCCCGGAGCAGCGTCTTGGAATCGATCTCCGACAACGGCGTCGGGCGCGCCGCGCCGCCGGGCTTGGCCAGTAGTTTCCGGACGGCTGCCGGCACGGCCGGATTGTCGCGCCGTTTCGCAGCCGCCTTACTCTGCAACCGCGCCGCATAAGAGATGACCGAGCGGACCGTGCGCAGCGACTTGTCCGCTTCCTGCAGGAACGCCACGTTGCGCAGGCCGTCGCGCAAGTCGCGGGCGTAGTCGTTCAGGCCATGGGAGATCATGGTGACGAAGGCGATGGGTTTGTTCGCCCGGGCCGCCAGCTCATTGACGGCCCGCATGTTGTTTTCCTTGTCCCCGCCCTCGGGGGCGCGCAGCAGCTTCTCCTGCAACAGCAGCGTGTCGATTCCGGGATCGTCCACCAGGGCCTCGACGCAACGAATGTAGGTCTCGCGGCTGCTCAGGGCGCCAAAGCCGGAATCCAGCGGATTGCCGATAACCGTGCCGACACCGAGCAGCTTCCCCAGGCGCTTGCGTGTCTTGGCTGCGAGCGGCGCAAACGACAGACCGTGGGCCGCGGCCTGGTCCAGCAGCACGCCACGCAGGCCGCCGGAGAATGTCATGGCGCCCAGGCCGTCACCCTTGGGCAGGCGGGCATGCAGCAGGTACTCCGCCATCTCCACCACGTCATCGAGGGTGGCGACGCGAACGGCGCCCACGTCACCGGCAATGGCATCGAAGGCGGCGATAGAACCCGCCAGCCCGCCCGTATGGGCCAGGGCGGCCGCCCGGCCGTTGTCGGACGTGCCGAGCTTGACCACGATCACCGGCTTTCCGGCGTCCTTCGCCGCGGCACAGGCGGCCAGAAACCGCTCCGGCTCGCGCACCGCCTCCAGATAGGAGACGATGACCCGGGTCTGCGGATCGGCCGCGAAATACTCGATATAGTCGGCGGTCTTGAGTCCGGCCTCGTTGCCGCTGGTGACGATGTAGCCCACGTCCATGCCGCGCTCTTCGAGGGTGCGCTTGAGCGCCATCACCAGCCCGCCGGACTGTCCGACGATGGCGATGGGGCCGGGTTCGGTGGGTTGCGGCCGGTTGTCGGTCATGGTGACGAACTTGGCGCGGCCGTTGAAGTTGCCGAGACAGTTGGGGCCGGAAACGGCGATTCCCACTTCCGCGATGGCGGCGGAGAGCTGCCGGCCGCGCTCGATGGCAACCGGATCAGGCACCTCGCCGAAGCCGGACGAAACCACCGTGGCGCTACGCGCCCCCGCGGCCGCCCCTTCGCGCAAGACCGCCTCCACGAACGGCGCCGGCACGAACACCGCCAGATGGTCGGGCAGCTCGGAGAAGGTCCGGTAGCACCGGGTGCCCCAGACCTCCTCGCGCCTCGGGTTCAGCGGATAGACCGGGCCGCCGTAGCCGTAGCGGTCGAGATTGCGCCAGCAGCGCTGCGCCCAGTTCCCCGGCCTGTCGGTGGCGCCGACGATGACCACGTTGCGCGGGTCGAGCAGGGCCTCCACGTCGGGCCGTGGATTCGATGTCGGCGGTGATGTTCGGGCTTTTCGTAAGCTCATGTGGCGTGCGTCAATGTCAATGTGTCAGTTGCCGTAGGCGGTGGCGCCGGTCTGCCGCGCCGTGTAGTAGAACAGGCTCGCGATCACGGTCATGACCGCGGTCCACACCAGTCCCAGGGCGGCCAGTTCGGTCGACTGTCCGTTGTTCCAGAGATCGAACATCTCGACCGCTACCATCTGCGAATCCGGCCCCGCCAAGAGGATCGGCAGCGACAGAACCCGCGCCGCCAACAGAAAGATGAACAGCCAGCCGGACAGCATCGCCGGCGCCAGCAGCGGCGCGACAATGCGGCGCAGCGTGGTCAATGGGGAGGCGCCGCAGACCCCGGCGGCTTCTTCCAGCTCGTGATGGATCTGCAGCATGCCGGCATAGGAATAGCGCATGCCGTAGGGCAGATAGCGGATCACGAAGGCGATCACCAGGATCCATACGGTGCCGTAGATGGGGATGGGCACCTGGAGGTAGATCTGCATCACCGCCACGCCCAACACGATGCCGGGAAAGATCAGCGGCATGGTGGCAAGCTGGTCGAGCACCCAGGCGCCGGACTTGCGGCGCGCCGCGAACCAGCCGGCGATGACGGTGATCCCCATCGCGGCCGTGGCCGAGACCGCGGCGACGAACAGGGTGTTCCAGAGCAGCCCCAGATAGTAGTCCGCGTTGAGCACCGCCCGGTAGTTCTCCAGCGTAAAGAGGGAGAATCCCTTCAAGCGAACCGGTAGTGGTGGATTGTCAATGGGAGTTCGTGTAGCCGAGCGCCCAATAATGGGTGGCCTCCACTAAAGAAACCGACTATGGTACCGATCAATACAATAAGCCCGGGACCTCGCCGAGGAAGCTGTTGCGGCGGCTGCAGGCGAGGGCATTTCAGCAGGCAAAGAAGGAGCCGGCAACAAATGAACGCAGAAACGATCAGCATCATCGTGTCCGTGGTGGCTGTCGGCGCGGCAGTCGGGACCCTGGCAATGACGGGCATCAGGCAGGTGCGCCAAGACATGGACCGGCGCTTCACCGAGCTGCGTGACGATATGCGTGACATGCGACGCAACATGACTGAAGTGCGACACGACGTGAATACCCTGCGCGAGGCAGTGGGGGCTCTCAAGGAAGCGGTGGCGACGCTAAAGGAGGCAGTGGATTTTTTGAAGGAGGAGATGGGGTTTTTGAAGGAAAAGGTGGCCGCTCTAAAGGAGCGTGATGGGACTGCGGCCACGAAATGAAGAAGAGAGGCAGGGCCGGAGATTGCGGTAGCGCTAGTTTTCCGACACCAGCAGATAACCCCGATTCTCGACCGTGTCGAAGGTCCGCATGGCGGCGATCAGGTCGGCGGCACGGACCCAGACCCACGGGGCCCGCGTGGGGTTGACGTCCAGGATAAGGAAGGAGTCCGAGTGGGAATCGTATGCGCCGAGCGGGGAGATGTGCCCGCCGCCGGGCTGGCTGAGCGCGCGGCGCGAGTAGTTGACCACCACGAAGTTGTGCGGCGTGGCGAGATTGTGCGCGAGCTCCCGTGTGATCCGGGCGGCGTCGGCCTCGGCGTCCACCACACGGGTAGCGACGGTAAGGTCGTGGGCGCGGAATACTTGGGCGAGCTGACGAAGTTGGAGACCGTAGTCGCGCTGCCGTTTCCCGTTGATGACAACGGGCTTGCCCAGGACTTCGAGCCGCGTCTTGGTCTGCGCGGTCAGTACGTTACGCGGCGTGTATTTGCGCAGAAAGGGGTTTGACTCGGCGCGCATCCAGGCGCGGTCCTCGGGCGTGAGCGAGTGGGTCGTGAGCGGCGCGTCCGGGTGACGCGGGCGGAGCGCATTCAAGACGATGGCGACGGATGTCGGACCGCAGAAGATCTTGTTGTCTTGACCGATGAAGTGGTTGCTGAGCGGGAAGAAGTCGACCTTGTGCGCCGGCCAGCGCCAGGGCCCAGGCTATGGCCTCGCCGATGCCGCCATATCCCCCGGGTATGAACACGACCTTGTCCTGCATGTCGAAGAGGTCCGTGAGCTCTGCGGCGAAATCGATGGTGGGGGTGATGCGGTTCATGGGCAAAAGACCTCCTCAGACTGCGCCCTTCGACTCCGCTCGGCTTCGCTTCGCTACGCCTGTCCTGAGCCTTGTCGAAGGGCTCAGGACGAACGGTTTCCAGACCTTATCCCCGTTCGCCCTGAGCCCTTCGACAAGGCTCAGGACAGGCGTAGCGAAGCGAAGCCGAAGGACGCGATTCGATTCATCGGCGGCCCCTAGCAGGGTGTGTCAAAACCCTAACTTCGGAGCACGAAAGGCCAATCCGTCATTCCCGCGAAAGCGGGAATCCAGGGGTCCTGGAGGGGTCCCTACGCGGTGTTTCCCCACTCCACCCCGCCTGGATTCCCGCTTTCGCGGGAATGACGATTTCGGGCGTCGTTGCCTCCTTCGGATGGAGTTTTGACACAGGCTCCTAGTCCATGTGTAGGCCGCCGTTGATGTCGATGATTTCGCCGGTGATGAAGCCCGCGTGGGGGGACACCAAAAATGCGATCAGGCGCGCGACCTCCTCCGGCTCGCAGAAGCGGCCCACCGGGATCTGCCGGAGCAGTGCCTCGCGCTGAGCGTTGGTGAGCTGTTCGGTGACCATGGGTGTCCGCACGTATGCCGGCGCGACCCCGTTGACGGTTATGCCGTCGGCCGCGACCTCCCGCGCGAGGGAGAAGGTCAGCGCACCCAGGCCGCCTTTGGAGGCGGTGTAGGCGGTTCCCGCGGTGAGGCCGCCGGTCTTCATGGCCAGCGAACAGACGTTGACCACGCGGCCCCAGCGTTGCTCGCGCATGCCCGGGAGCAGGGCGCGTGTGAGATAGAAGGGGCCGTCCAGGTTGATCGCCATGAGCCGGTGCCACTCGTCCACTGTCGTGCCCTCGACCTTGTTGTTGGAGAGAATGCCGGCGTTGTTGACCAGGGTATCGACGGTGCCGTGCTCTTTGAGGATGGTCTCGCAGGCCCGTTCCACGGTGACCGGACAGCCTACATCCACGACCAGCGGAGAAGCCGCGTCGCCGATGTCCCGCGCCGTCGCCTCCAGCCGGTCGGCGGCGATGTCCATCATCAGGACGCGGTGCCCGTCGGCAACAAGCTGGCGCGCTACCGCGGTGCCGAGGACGCCCGCGGCGCCGGTGACGACGGAGAGCCGTTTATCGTTCATCGCCATCATTCCTCGGCCGGCGGAGCCAGCCGGCCGAGATAGGAACGGACCTCCCGCGCCTCGACCATCGCGCGGAAATCCGGATACTCGCGGACGCGCCCCGCCAGGACGAAGACGAAGCGCTCGCAAACCTCTTCCATCAACTCGATGTGGTAAGGCTCGTTCGGGTGCAGGCAGACGAGAACGAGCCTGCCCTCGGACCGCAGCCTGCGAAAGAAGTCCAGCATGAAGCCGATGTAGCCGTCCCGGGTGTTGAACTGCGGCTCGTCGAACAGATGCACCATGGGGTAGTCATGGCCGGCCGGCTGCATCAGGAACGAGGGCCGGGTCCTGCGGAAGTGCCGCACCTGGTACGACTGGTGATAATGGATCGCCAACCGGTCCCGCTCTCCGTACTTCACGTCGTGGATGTTCCTGCCCATGACCCGGACCGAGCCGGCGCTCGGCATGTTCGAGCCGGTGATCAACTCGAACAGCGTGGTTTTCCCCGAGCCGTTGGGTCCCATGACGCCGACGATGGCCGTGTCCGGCATGGTCAGGTCCGCCTCCAGCCGGAACGTCTCTCTCGGACGGAGCAGGCCGCGGGTGTAACGCTTGACCAGGCCGCGGACTTCGAGGATCGGCGCCGCCATCATCAAACCCCCAACAGGCCCACGCGCAGGTCGTCGTCGGCCAGGAGATCGGCCGCCGGCCCCTGGTGGACGATGCGGCCCCGGTCCATGACGTAGGCGCGGTCGCTGACCTGGAGCGCGGTGGAGGCGTTCTGCTCCACCACCAGGGCGGACACCCCGGCTTCCTTCAGGCGCGCGACCGTCGTCATCACATCCTGGACCACCTTGGGCGCGAGGCCCTGGGACGGCTCGTCGAACAACACCAGGCCCGGCGCGCCCAGCAGCGCCCGGCTGATGGCGACCATCTGCATCTCACCGCCGGACAGGTTCTCGCACTCGCGCTCCATCAGGTGCTCGAGGGCGGAGAAAATCTCGAACATCTCGTGCAGGGACCAGGACCGGAACCGGGTGCGCTTGCGTGCGATGGACAGGTTTCGCGCCACGGTCAGGGCGGGGAAGATGCGGCGATGGTCCGGGACCCAGCCGACTCCCAGCCGGGCGATCTCGTGGGTGGCCCTCGTCGTGATGTCGCTTCCGTCGAACTTGATGGTCCCTTGCCTTGCCGGCGTCAATCCCAGGATCGATCGCAGGGTGGTGGTCTTGCCGGCCCCGCTCGGCCCCAGCAACGCCACCACCTCGCCCTGCCCGACGCACAGGGACACGCCGAACAGCGCTTGGGTCTCGCCGTAGAAGGCCTCGATATCGATGATCTCGAGAATCACGTCAGTCCTCCAGTTCTGCGAGGTGACCCGAGCACGGGCGGGTTTGAAACCCGCCCCGACGTCTCCCCATCGAGCATCGGAGATTGTTTCCCAATGACCAGAGTCCACCCGGACGTCTTCTCATTGAGCCTTGGCGATTGACTCCCATGGATCAGAATGCCCCCAGGCTCGACCGCTGCACCCATTTGTTCTCTCGCAGCTCGTCCGGGGTGCCGCTGGCGATCACCTGACCCCAGTGGATGACCGAGATGGTATCGGCGAGGCCGAACAGGAACTGCATGTCGTGCTCGATCACCACGATGGAGTAGTCGCGCTTGAGGTCCTGCACGAGGTCGCCGAGCCGCGCGGTGGCCTCGGTGCCGAGGCCCGACGTGGGCTCGTCGAGAAAGAGCAGGCGCGGCGCGGCGGCCAGCGCCACCCCGATCTCCAGGGCGCGCCGCTCGCCGTAGGCCAAATCGCCGGCGCGGCGATGCTCCCGCCCGGACAGGCCGACCCGCGCGAGGACGGCCGCGGCACGGTCGGCCGTCTCGCCGTCGGTGGCCAGCAGGTCGGTCATGTTGAAGCCGCGCTCGCGCACTTCCGGCAGCGCGATCAACACGTTCTCCAGCGCGGAGTACTCGTCGAACAGGCTCATGGTCTGGAACGATCGCGAGATGCCCCTGCGCGCGATGGCATTGGGGGACAGTCCGGTGATGTCCTCGCCATCGAACAAAACCCGGCCCCGGTCGGGCTTGAAGCTGCCGGTCAGCACGTTGAAGCAGGTGGTCTTGCCGGCGCCGTTGGGACCCATGATGCCGCTCAGGCAGCCGGTCTCGAAAGAGAGATCGATGTTCTCCAGCACCACCTGGTGACCGAACCGTTTGTGTATGCCGCGAGCTTCGAACAGGGCCATGATCTACTCCCTGGGAGAAACGGCGTCCTTCGACTTCGCTTCGCTACGCCTGTCCTGAGCCTTGTCGAAGGGCTCAGGACGAACGGTTTGCACAGGCTTCCCCGTTCGTCCTGAGCGTAGCGGAGCGCCAGCGTAGCGAAGTCGAAGGACGCGCTCCTGCCACGCGCCGGCGATCCCTTCGGGCTTGAACAGCACCATCACCATGAACACCAGCCCGAACCAGAGCAGCCAGGTCTCGGTCACGGAGCCGAGCACGTCGCGGGCCAGGAAATAGACCGCGACTCCCACGACCGGACCCCAGAAACTGACGAATCCGCCGCCGATCAGGGTCATCATGACGATCACGCCGGATGCGTGGAGGCTCATGACGTCGGGGTACGCGCTCTGCTGCGCCATGGAGAAAAGCGAGCCCGCCAGCCCCGCTATGGCCGCGGACAGGGAGAACACCGCCCACTTGAACAGCCAGACGTTGTAGCCGACGAAGCGCGCTCGCGCCTCGTTCTGTCGGACCGCCTGCAGCACCTTTCCGAACGGCGAATGGACGAGCCGCCACAAAACCACGACGAGAGCGGCGAGAACGAGGACCACGAAATAGAAAAGGGCGACGTTGGAGCTCAGTTCCACGGACACCACGCCGAGACCCAGCGCTGGGCGCGGGATGTTCAGCAACCCGTCTTCGCCGCCGGTAACGGTGTGCCACTTGATGGCGATGAACCAGAACACCTGGCCGAAGGCGATGGTCATCAGCGCGAAGTAGATCCCGCGCCGATGAGACAAGAAGCAGGCCACCATGGCGCCGGCGACGAACGCCGCCGCGGTGGCGAAGGCGATGCCGAGCAGGAGGCTCTCGAAGACCCGTGCCTGAAAAAGACCGAATGCGTACGCGCCGATCCCGAAGAAGGCCCCGTGGCCGAAGCTTGGCAGGCCGGAGTAGCCCAGCAACAGGTTGAAGCCGAGGCCAAAGATCATCCATATGGCGATCTCGATGCCGATATACTGGTACAGCCCGATGGGCCGGATCCAGAGCGGCAGCGTGGCCATGATGACGAACAGGAGCGCCATCTCACGGGATAGCCAGCGGCTTGCGACGGTTGCGATGGATAGATGCACTGCCATCGTTCACGCCTCCAGCACGCTCTTCCTGCCGAGCAGGCCGCGCGCCCGGACCGTCAAGACGGCAATCAGGAGCAGATACATCGACAACAGCGACCACTCCGAGGCGTAGGCCCCGGTAATTCCCACCGCCAGCCCCACCAGGATGCCGCCGAGGACGGCGCCCCAGAAGCTGCCGATGCCGCCGAGCACGATGATGAGAAAGGCGGGAATGACGGCATCGACGCCCACGTGGGGCCGGAGCCCCCAGATGGGCGTCAGCACGATCCCCGCGAAGCCTGCCAGACCGGCTCCGAGACCGAACACCAGCAAACGCAGCCGGGTCAGGTTGATCCCCAGCGCCCGCACCATCTCGCTGTCATGGGCCCCGGCCTTGATGATGGCTCCGTAGGGCGTCCGTTCCAGGAACAACCAGACCATGATGATGGCGGCCGCCGCGAACAGGGCTGCAAACAGCTTGTATTTCGAGTAGATCAGGCCGGCGAAGAGAAAGGCCCCGGATATGGCCTGCGGCACTTGCAGATACTGCTCGGAGGGTCCCCAGACGAGCCGGATGGTCTCCTCGATGACGATGGCCGCGCCGAAGGTCAGCAGCAGACCGTATTCCGCCTTCTTGCCGTAGGTTCGGCGCATGCAGAGCTCCAGGCCCATGCCGACGACGGCCACCAGCACCGGGGCCACGAGAATTGCCAAGCCGTAGCGCACCGCCAGGGGAAGCGCCTGGTATCCCTCCCCCGCGGAGCCGAGCCAGGCAAGGTCCGGAGAGATGACGACCATTGCGAAGTACGCGCCCAGCGCGAACAGCGAACCGTGGGCGAGGTTGATGAGCTCCATGACCCCGACGATGAGCATGAAGCCCAGGGCGATCAGCGCAAACAGCAGACCGAGGCTCAGACCGTTCAGAAGATGAGGAACCAGATTCGGCATGGCGAGTCTTCAGCGGGCCTCCCGGTCAGATGAATGCAGCCTCCCGCGCGAACATGGAGATGCCATCGGGATCCGGACCCTAGTGCCCTGCGCCGCAGGGGCCTGGCCGCGGTGTTGGCCTGGCCTTGGTAGCCGCCGTGCGATGACGGTGTAGGGGCGGGTTTCAAACCCGCCCGTGCCCGCACTGCGCAGCCGGTCGATACAGTCACCCAGAATAGCACGCCGCCGGCTCCTGCCGGAGAGGAACCGGCGGCAGCGGGAGAACCCCTACCGAAAGGGCCCGCTACATCTCGTAGGTGGGCGTGTCCCCGAGCGACTCCATCTTGCAGGCCGCGTCCGCCCCCTTGTCCCGGATCTCCTCCGGGCTCGACTGGCTGAGGACCTTGAACATGTCGTCGCGGTCCTTGGTGCCGACATTGGCGGTGGCCAGGTAGACCGTCTGCTGCATCTGATGGGTCCCGGGATTCATGTACGCATCGTGGTGCTGCATCCGATCGCGGGCCGAGACCTTCAGGCCCTCCAGTTCCCCGATCACCTTCCGGTTGTTGGTGGAACCCGCCCGCTCCACCGCCTTCAGCAGCTCGCTGGTGGCCATGTAGCCGTTGTAGAAGACATTCCCCGGCACGCGTATCTTGGCATCCGGGTAGGCAGCCTGATACCGCTTCACGAAGTCCGCGACACCCGGCAGGTCCAGCTTCCAGTACCAGGTGGTGCCGAATACGCCGAACAGATTGTCCAGCGGCAGGCCGTACACGTCGGGCCAGTCCTGCTGGTTGTTGATCCAGGCCATCTTCTGGCCGAGTCCGAGCTGGGAGACCTGCTGGCGCATGGCCTTAAGGTCGTCACCGCCCACGGCCGCCGCGACCACCTGCGGAGACGCCTGTTGCAACTTCAGCAGCATGGCGCTGAAATCGCGCGTCCCCTGCGGCACCAGGATCTCGTCGGTGATCTTGCCGCCATACTGCTCCACCAGCTTGCGGGTGGCGGCAGAGGTGTTGTGACCCCAGACGTAGTCGTTGGTCATCAGCAGCCACTTCGTGCCATAGGCGCTGATGGCGTTCTTGACCGCGGCCTGCGCGAAATTTCTGCCGTTTCCGTCCCACACGAACTTGACCCGATGGCAGTTCTTGCCCGATTCGGTGGGCGAGCTCGAGTTCGTGTTGAGGTACACCGTGCCGTATTTCTGGGCGACCTGCGAGATGGCGTTGGCGACCCCCGAGCTGACCGCGCCGATCAGGAAGGCGCACTCATTGCGCGTGATCAGACGTTCCGCCACGCGGCTGCCCGTGGCCGGCGTCGTCTCGGTGTCGAGGTGCATGGTCTCCACCTTGCGTCCGAGCACACCGCCGCGCGCGTTGAACTCGGAGATGGCCATTTGCATGCCCCGCCGATCGGAAGCGCCGGAGTTGGCGTACTGCCCGGACGCGTCGGACGTGAGCCCGAGCACCATGGGTTTGTCCGAGGCGGCGCCAAAAACGCGGTTGTAGCGCCAGGGTCCCATGAAGGTGGTGGCGGCGGCCCCCGCCGAAAGCAGGCCGGCCTTCTTCAACAGTGAACGTCTCGTTAGGTTCCTTCGTGACATCGTCGTTTCCTCCTTTTGTGAAATTCGTCTCTCCTGAATGGCGTCCTTCGACTTCGCTCCGCTAGCGCTCCGCTACGCCTGTCCTGAGCATTGTCGAAGGGCTCAGGACGAACGGTGTGGAAGCCTTATCCCGTTCGTCCTGAGCCCTTCGTCAAGCTCAGGACAGGCGTAGCGAAGCGAAGTCGAAGGACGCCATTCAGGTTGATCATCGTTTCCCTGGTGCTCACGCCGTCGCCTTATCGCCGGCGGCCCGCGCAGTGCCTTGTGATTCCTGGTTCAGGATCGCGACTCCGTTGATCTTTTCCTGAGCGTGCAGCAGATCCCCGACGAGGCCATCCGCGTAGCCGAGGTTGAGGCCCTGTATCAGCGCATGCTGCACCGCCCGGCCGAGATTGCCGGACAACGGCACCGTGTCCGCCATGTGGTTGTAGTAGCGCAGGTCCTTCTCCGCGTTTGCCAGGCTGAAATTGAGGCCGGAGCAGTCCCCCGACTCGATGGCCTTGGGTACGATCAACTGGAAGATCCCGCTGTTGGCCCCACCCGCCGACACGACATCGGAGAACCGCTTCAGATCGACTCCGGTGGCCGCGCAGGCGCAGAGCGCCTCGGATATGAGCGCGGCGTATCCCATGGTGATGAAGTTGTAGATGAGCTTGGTCTTGTGGCCGGAGCCCACCGGCCCCATGTAGAAGATGTTTTCGCAGCAGGCCTCCAGCAGGGGGCGGACGCGCTCGAAGTCGTCATCCGCCGCCCCGACCATGGTATTCAGGCGTCCCGCCTCGGCCTCCGCCGGGGTGCGCGCAAGCGGCGCATCCACAAAGGAAGCGCCCCGTTCATCCAAGGCAGCGGCAATGCGCTCGCTCGAAGCGGGCTCGCTGGTCGAGCAATCCACCACCATCAGCCCGGCGTGCGCCCCTTCCAGAAGCCCGTCCCGTCCATGGACGACGCTCTCGACCTCGGGCGTTCCGGTAACGCAAAGGACCACGATGTCGGAGCCCGCCGCCAGTTCGCGATAGCTGTGAAGCTCCGTCGCGTCCAGGCGGACGAGATCCTCCACCGGGGCCCGGCTCCGGTGGGCCACCACGGCCACCGGGTATCCCGCGGCCAGGATGTTCTTCGCCATGCCACGACCCATCAACCCCGTGCCGGCAAATCCCACCTTTTCCGTCATAATGGCTCGCCTCCAACTCGCATAAATATTCGATAGGCCCCCAGCCTTAGAAATTCTGTTCGAATTAAACACCAATTCGGAATTGGAAGTCAAGACTGAATATTCATTCTGTACGCCGACATCTCTATCTCATTGAATTTCTGCTCAATTTCTGGGAATGTCGCGGGATGCGGATCTGCTCTGATTTCCAGGGGATGGAGTGAGGCATGGCGAGCGCACCACCGCCAAAGGAATTCGACCGGCTGCGCGAAGCGTTCCAGCACCGGTTCGAGGCGCTGAGCCCGCACTTGAAGCGGATTGCCCAGTACGCCCTGGAAGATCCCAACCGGTTCGCGTTACAGACGGTGGCCGAGACGGCGCAGGAGACCGGCGTGCAGCCGTCCACCCTCATCCGGTTCGCGAAGGTGTTCGGCTTCTCGGGCTTCACCGAGATGCAGCGGGTCTTCCGGCTGCGGCTGATCGAGGGCGCGGCGCCGTTCCGAGGTCAGATCCACGAGCATCGCGGCGAACTGCAGGAGGCCGCCAAGGATGATCCTTCCGCGATCCTGAACGGGTTCGCCGACGCTTCCGCCCTTGCCCTCGAACATCTCAAAGCGGACATCGACGGCGAGGCATTGCGGGAAGCGGTCCGCATGATGGACGGTGCAAAGGCCATCTACGTCATCGGGCAGCGGCGGGCCTTTCCGGTGGCCGCCTATCTGGCGTACGGTCTCATCAGGCTCGAATACCGGTGCCACCTGCTCGACTCCGTCGGCGGCATGGTGCCGCAGCAGGTCGCGACCATGAGGAGCGACGATCTCCTGATCGCGGTCAGCTTTGCCGAGTACTCCCCGCCGGTCGTGGACATCGTCTCCGACGCCCACATCCGCAAGGTTCCCGTCCTCGCCGTCACCGATTCCATGACGAGCCCGCTCGCCCGCAACTCCAGCCTCTATTTCGTGGTCCGCGATGCCGAAGTACACCGTTTCCGGCCCCTGGCCGCGCCCATCGTGCTGGCGCAGTCGCTGATCATCGCCCTCGGCTACTACCGGGATGCGCGCCTGGAACAGGCCGCCACGGGCGTCAGGAAACCCGCCAGGGCGAGAGCGCGCCGGCAGACGTGAGCCGCCAAAGCCATCCCTGACGAGGGGCAGGCGGCTATCAGGGGCCCCTTGGCTCGGCCGACCGGCTGGCCCCCACTCAACCCCTGCCGCTGATGATGTACCCCTCGGCGTGGTCCCCTATGATCTCGCAGCGCGTCTCTCCCCAGGTTTGGAAATAGAATGCCATGTAGGCGCACAATAGCGCGTCGAGCCGATCCTCGAGCGACTTGAGGGCCGCGCCGCGTAGCGTCCGGGGATCTTCGCCAAGCAATTCAGCGAGCGCGGGCGACGGCAGCAGGGGAGGGTCCTGCCGGGTCAGGTGTGTCTCGATGGCCGCCTGAAACTCCGACAAACCGGCCTGCCGGGCCGAAACGGCGCCCTTCTTGTACTTGATGATGCGCGGCCGCTCGAAGAAAGCCACCTGGACCAGGTGGGGAAAGATCTCGAGTTGGCGGCGGCCGCCGCGGCCGGGGAGGAACGGGTTCGACGAAAACCCCCGGCGCCGGAGCTTGCGGCACAACCGCACCGGCCGCTCACAGCGGACCCGGTTGGCCGGATAGACCCCCGCGTGATAGCGGCCGAACCGCGACGATACCATCTTGTCCGCTGGCCGGGACGTCCCCGGCGGGTTCTTGGCAATGATGGGCGCGTCGATGCCCAGCCACACGTCCTCGCCGCCGCACGCTTCCACCCACTCCAGAATCTCCCGGTCGGTGGTACGCCGATTCGCTCGCGTGAGCCGGCAACCGGCGCCGTCCGCCACCAGATGGGCCAACCCGCTCGGATTGCGGTTGCCCCAAGCCAAGTCGATGCCGATGAAGTTCATGGCAGACAGGTGCGGGATTTTTCCGTGTTCAGGGCCAAGTCAGGCCCACCACGACCTAAAGAAACCGCATATCCCGCCGATCAGTACTAACAGGATGCAATCGCAACCACTCGGATGAGGCTAACGCTCCATCCACACTACTGTCAGCCCAAAGCATTGACAAGCGTAGGTCGGCGGCATAATTTTTGTCTTGCGGGAAGGAAGCCATATGACCGAGTTTGAAGCCGCAACATTGACCATTCAGCAGACGCAGGCATGGATAACCTTTGGTATAGGAGTCGGTCAGATCTTGTTGATTACCTGGGGATTGGCCCAGATGCGCAACGCCTCTCAACATCGCGACAATCAACACCGGGAAACCATGCGGGCGCTGGAGGAGTTGATCCGGCGCACTGCGCCCACCTCTACTTGAGATCACGCGGCCGCCAGTTTCGCTAGTGTGGTGTCTCACAAATACGCTTATGAAGCTGCGAGGGCATTTTGGTCGTCGGCAAGGCGCGATGACTTGTAGGGGCGACCGGCGGTCGCCCCCCAGTGGCGTGCACCACGCGAGGAAGAGCAACGCAGCCGACGGCCAAAAGGACCCGCAGATTCGTAAGCGTATTTGTGAGACACCACACTAGCGCCGCCGCTCGAACCGGGGCTCTTCCCCGGCAACCAGACGGCGAATGTTCTCCCTGTGGCGAACCACCACCAGGATACCGATGACCAGGCTCATCCAGGCTACTTCGTCAGGATAGGATAGTGCCCACGCGACCACGGGAGCCAGCACACCCGCGGACATGGAAGCCAGCGATACCCGCCGGCCAGCCAGCATCACCAGCACGAACACTCCCAGCACCACCAGGATCCCCAGGGGCATGGCGGCCAGGTAGACGCCGGCGGCGGTGGCGACGCCCTTACCGCCCTTGAAACGCAGAAACACGGGATAGAGATGACCCGCGAAGGCCGCCAGACCGGCGACCGCGGCCGCGGCGTTGCCGAGGTCCAGCAGATGGGCCGCCAGCACCGGCAGGAAACCCTTGGCGACGTCGGCGAACAGGGTGACGAGACCCTTTTTCCAGCCCAGGGTCCGGGCCACGTTGGTGGCGCCGATGTTGCCGCTGCCGGTGCTGCGCACGTCCACGCCCGCGGACGATCCCACCAGAAAGCCGGCGGGAATCGATCCCAGGAGATAGGAGAGGATCGTGAGGATGATCGGAGCCATCATGGTGTCGAACCCGGACTGGCGCCTGTACCCGCGGGACACCAGCCCGGCGCGGTTCCTTCCCCGGACAAAAAAAGGGAGGAAGCGCGGGGCCTCCTCCCTCTGTCACAAGGCCCTTTTCTTATGCAGCGGGCTTCACGTAGACGCCGGCATCCATCCTCGACGTGGCCCCGGTATTGCCCATATCAGCCTCGAACATCTCGCGGATGTACGCCGGCTGATCGTAGTACTCGATCTGGTTTCCACCGGACTTCACGTCCTTGTCGACCTTGGAGATGTCTCCGTAGTTCTCGCCCATGCTGTGCTTGATGCCGCCGAAACGCAACGGCAGGTAGCGCGCGCCGGTGGGGCCGAGGTTGAAGTGCTGGTGGAACATGCTCTCCGGCGGCACGAACACGCTGCCGTCCTGCCAGTCGTAGCGCTTGGGCTCCTCGCCTTCCCACCAGAACAGCGAGAAACCCTGCCCCTTGATGATGATGACGTTGAAGCCGGGCCCGTGGCGGTGCGCCTTCTTGTAGGTCCCTACCGGGAACTCGGAGATGTGCGCCGCCATGGTGCCGTCGCACATCTCCAGGAAAACGTTCTTGCCGCCCGCGCCGCGCTCCTTCCATTCCTGGAGGTTGAAGGTGCGCGTGTCGGCGATGAAGTTGGTCTCCCAGATGCGGCCGGGATGCTGCGTGCCCGTGCTGGAGAAGTAGTCCGGCCGGCCATCGAAGCGGTCTGCGAAATCGTAGGGCGTGTTGAAGATGAAGTCATCGTTGTGGAACAGGCTGAAGACGATGGGCATGTTGTTGACCGAGAACAGCCGCGCCGGCTTGTCGCCCTGGCCGTTGAAGTGCTGGTGATGCACGTTCAACGGGACCGAAATGAGGCTCCCTTCCTGCCACTCGAAGGTCTGCTTGGCGCCGTTGTCGTTCCAGATGGTGGTGGCGCCACGACCCTGCACCACCAGGATCAGCTCCTCGTAGAGGTGGCGCATGGGGTTCAGACTCTTCCCCGGCGCGATCTCCACGATGTAGGCGCCGGTGGCATCGCCCGCTCCCTCCATATTGAAGAGGGTCCCGTCACCGCCCATGCGGTCCCACCACTTGAGCGGCACCTCCTTCAGGTCCTTGATGAAGAAAGTCTCGACGACGGGAATCCCCTCGCCCTTCTGCCACTTGTAGAAGAAGGGGGTGTTGTCCATCGTGGTATCTACTTGTTCCGCCAGCTTGGCCATGTGCTCCTCCAAACTTCTTGAAAATTCAAGAGCTATCTTTTACATGAGGCCTTTTCAAAATTCAAGAACCGTAGCGGGGTGGGTAGAGAAGACCACATGGTATCCTCAGGAGTCGGGAGATGCCTTCGAGAGCTCTTCCATCATGGCGCGCAACGTCTCGTTGAACAGCTTCTTGAGCACGTCCAGGTCCTGGCCCGTGTAGTCCTTCTCATGCAAGGGGGCGGCTGCAACGTCTGAGACGGTGAATCTCCAGGCACACCTATTCGAATCGGCCGTATTGGTTATTACGAAGTAGAAGGACTTTCCACTCTCACCTCGAAAACCAAATAACCGGAGGCGAATGGTCACGGAGAGGGCAAGTGCGCTCTGCGGCCAGTCACGACTGTCCTTCGACAAACCGCAAGACGCAACGGTATTGTCTTCCTTTGTGACCGAAGCGCTCTCACGAGCCGCTGTATGGGTGAACTGATCCGACAACTGCTCAATTTTCTCCTGGCAATGGGAAAACAGGGGATACAGCACCGTGGCGGCGTACTCCCTTGCATGGACCATGCCCCCAGGGCTCGTGTGCAGGGACTCTTTGAAGAAAGCGATCTCCTTGTCGATGTCCTCCACCTCTTCGATATCCTCGCCACGGGCGACCCTCAGATGGAGATTCAGGGCGTATCGGCAACAGGCGGCAATATAGGCAATGAACTCCGCGAGATCTTCGCTCTTGTCGGCGCGCTCCAGCGTACCGATATAGCGGTCTCTCTCCTCCGTGGGTATCAGGGCCACGGTGTAGCCGTGCCTGATGAGTATCATGTTCATCAAGAGCCGGGCCATGCGCCCGTTCCCGTCGTCGAAGGGGTGAATGCGGACGAAGCGATAGTGGAACGTGGCGGCAATGACGACAGGATGCTCCCCCTTGTCCTCACTCTTTCGGTACCACTCCACGAGATCACCCATGGCTGACTGAACCTGATCCGGGGGGGTGAAGTAGTACGTCTCGCCGGTGGAGGTCCTCACATTGTTCGGCTGCACCTTGTATGCGCCGATGGCAATGCGCCGCCTTACGTGCCGCCCATCCGGCGTGACCGCGTCGTTCTCGTACGGCTCCTTGAGCAGCACCTGATGTAGATTGCGTATGAAGACCTGTGTGAGCGCCTGGTTGCTTGCAACCGCTTCCTCCATCGCCTTCACGGCCTCGTCGTGCCCGGCGATGTCCAGGTGATCGCGCATGGGCTTCCCCTGCGCGGTAAGGCCATGCAGAATCAGACTCTTCGTTTCTCCCAGCGTGAGGCTGTTACCCTCCAGCGCGTTCGAGTGGTAGTTCCATTCCAGCCTGAGCTTTTGCCCGATCCGGCCCACGGCGTCCGGGGGCAGCGGCCGCAATGCGTCCAGCTCCCCTTTCAGCCCATCGATCTCTTCAAGTACCGTGGAACCCGTCATGTCGAGAACCATGATAACAATATCGACCTCCTATTTCAGCAAGATTCTTGCCGGGTGGACTGAAACCACCGTGGAGTGACGTCGCCAATCCTTGTTTGACACCCCCGATTCGGCTCCCTATATTCGGTGCTTTCGTTGCATCGTACTTTCCATCGCCAGGGAGCTCTCACATGTGGATCAATGAACCGCGGGCGCAGCGGGTTCTGGCCGAGCGGAACCTCGACGGCCTGTTCGCCGCCACCAATATTCCCAACGTGTTCTACCTGAGCGGCGTGTGGCGCCGGCAGGACATCGCCGCCATCGTCACCCGGGACGCGGTGACCGCGCCGTGGCTGGTGATTCCCCGGGGCGAGGTGGACTATATGGTGGACACCGTGCCGCCGGCGGGGGTGGTCACCTACGGCACCTTCTTCCGTGTGATGGAAGACAACGGGCCGCTCACCCCCCGCGAACAGCGCATCCGCGAGATCGGCATCGACCTGGAGCCGGTGAAGGACTTCTTCGAAGGCATCGTCCGGACGCTGGAGAACGCGGGCCTTGACCGGAGCCGGCTCGGTTACGACGAACGGGGCCTGGATCCGGCCCTGGCCGAGCGGTTGAAGGAGCGGCTGCCGCACCTGGAGCTGGTGCCGGCCATGTCGGCGTTCCGGGAGATCCGCATGGTCAAGAGCGCCGCCGAGATCGAGCGCATGACCGAGGCGGTGCGGGTCACCGAGCAGTCCATCTACGAGGCGGCGCACGAGGCCCGCGAGGGCATGGCCGAGGCGGAGATGTGTCTCGCCTTCGATCTCGGGCAGGTAAGGCGTGGCGCCGAGCCCAACATGAACCACGTGGGCTTCGGCCGAAGCGCCGCCCTGGGCATGAGCAACGTGCCCGAGGATCGGCTCAAGGTCGGCGACATGATCCGTTTCGACGTGGGGTGCCTCTACAAAGGCTACCTCACCGACATGTCCCGGACGTTTTCCTTTGGCCCGCCGGACGATAAATTCTCCAGCTATTACAACGCTGTACTAAAAGGCCAAGATCTGGCCCTCAGCCTTGTCAAGCCGGGCAAGATCGCCTCCGAGATCTTCAACGACACAGTGGCCAAGGTGCGCGAGACCGGCATTCCGCACTACGGCCGCCAGCACGTGGGACACGGCATCGGCCTGGGCCTCGGCGGCTACGACAGCCCCACCATCTCCCCCGGGGACCATACGGCCCTGGAGGCCGACATGGTGCTGTGCATCGAAACCCCCTACTACGAGATGGGCTGGGGCAGCGTCCAGGTGGAGGACATGATCGTGGTGACCGAGGACGGCTACCGGCGCCTCACCTCGGTGCCCCGGCACCTCCAGGTGCTGGAGCCGCGTTCGTGACGACGCCCTTCGACTTCGCTTCGCTACGCCTGTCCTGAGCTTGTCGAAGGGCTCAAGGCGAACGGGTAAGTTAAGGGATTCTGATCAAAGAAACCCCGTTCGCCCTGAGGCTGGAGCCGCGTTCGTGACGGTGCCCTTCGACTTCGCTTCGCTACGCCTGTCCTGAGCTTGTCGAAGGGCTCAGGGCGAACGGGTAAGTTAAGGGATTCTGATTAAAGAAACCCCGTTCGCCCTGAGCGTAGCGAAGCGAAGTCGAAGGGCGCCATCACAATTGTTCTGAGTCTTCAAAGCATAATCCGAACATGAGTCACCTCATCGGTCTCGTCTGCATCCGCTGCAGCGCGTCTTTCGGCATTGAGCCCCGCTTCGACGGGTGCCCGGAATGCCGGCGGGAGGCCCCCGCCAACCTCACGCCACGCTACGACCTCGACGCCATCGGCAGGGCGCTTTCCGTTGAGTCGCTGCACGGCCGGCCCCCCGGCATGCGGCGCTACCGCGAGTTGCTGCCCCCGGACGTCCAGGACGCCGCCACCCTGGGCGAGGGGGAGACGCCGCTGCTCCACTGCGAGCGCTACGGGCGCCGGATCGGGATCGAGCGGCTGTTCCTGAAGGACGAATCACAGAATCCGTCGGGCTCCTTCAAGGACCGGCTGGCGTTCGCCGCCATCGCCATGGCGCCGCGCTTCGGCGCCCGGGCGGTGGGGGTCAGCTCCACCGGCAATGCCGGCGCCGCGGCCGCGGCCTACGCCGCCCGCGCCGGGCTGCCCTGCATCGTGCTCACCGTCCAGGGCGCCGCCTCCGCCATCATCACCCAGATGCAGGCCTATGGCGCCATGGTGGTAGCCACCCGCACCAAGGCCGACCGTTGGAAGCTCCTGCAGACCGGGGTGGCCGAGTGGGGCTGGTATCCGACCTCGCCCTACTTCGGGCCGCCCGTAGGCAGCAACCCCTACGGCGTGGACGGCTACAAGACCCTCGCCTACGAGGTCTGCGAGCAGATGGACTGGGAGCCGCCCGACTGGTGCGTGCTGCCCGTGGCCTACGGCGACGCCCTGTTCGGCATGTGGAAGGGCTTCGACGAGCTCGCCCGCCTGGGTTTGATCCGCAAACAGCCGCGCATGGTGGCGGCGGAGATGGCCGGTTGCCTTGCGGCGGCGCTGGCTTCCGGCGAAGACGCCATTCCCGAGATCGCGGCTCCTTCACCGTACGTGGCCGGCTCCATCAGCGTGAACCAGAGCACCTATCAGGCGCTGCACGCGCTGCGAGCCTCCGGCGGGACCGCGCGGGTAGCGCGCAACGACGAGCTGCTGGGCCTGCAACGCGACTTGGCCGCGGACGACGGCATCTACGCGGAGCCGTCCTCCCTGGCCGCCCTTGCCGCCGTGGGCCGCCTGTGCGAAGAAGGCCGAATCGGCCCGCGTGACACGGTGGTGGTCGTCAACACCGCGAGCGGACTCAAGGACACGGGCGCCACCGCCGCAGCCACGCCCGAGATCCCCACCGTGGACGGCGACACCACCCAATTCCTGGAGACCCTGCGAGATGCCTACGGCTATCGTGTCGACACGTGACAGCGGGCACCCCAAATCCGTCATTCCCGCGAAACAGGCTGTGTCAAAACTCCGCCTGGGTACGGAATGGCGCCGACGCCCCGTATCGTCATTCCCGCGAAAGCTTGCCCTCGACCCCCATCGGGGGCGGGAATCCAGGGGTCCTGGAGGGGCGCTACAGCGGCGTTTCCCCGCTCCACCCCTCCTGGATCCCGCTTTCCAGGCCGTGTCAAAACTGTCCCCTCTCCCTCTGGGAGAGGGTTGGGGTGAGGGAACCTCGTGGCAAGCAGGCCGGTGTCAACGGCAATGAATGGGAGCGGCAGGGTTATTGGGGGCCCTCACCCGGCCTTCGGCCACCCTCTCCCAGGGGGAGAGGGGTTGGATTTGGGACGGGTCGCACCGGCCTTCGGCCACCCTCTCCCAGAGGGAGAGGGGTTTTGACACGGCCTGGAAAGCGGGAATGACGATTTCGGGGGTCATTGCCTCGCTCGGATGGCGTTTTTGACACAGCCTGGAAAGCGGGAATCCAGGGGCGGCGGGGCCGGGGAAGCGCGGCGGGCTCCCAGTAAGGCACTATGAAATTCAGCATACAACTCCCCACCTGCACCGAGGGCTTGGTCAACCCGGTTCCGTTCGTGGAACCGGAGGAGTTCGTCCTCATGGCCCAGGAAGCCGAACGGCTCGGCTACGACGCGGTGTGGGGCAACGACCACGTCACGCCGGCTTCCTACACACAACAGAAATGGCCGGCGCCACCCAACTTCTACGAGGTGCTGGTGACCCTGGCCACGGTGGGCGCCCACACCACGCGCATCCGGCTGGGCACGGCCGTACTGGTGGTGCCGCTGCGGGACCCGGTGCTGCTGGCCAAGCAGATAAGCACCCTGGACCAGTTCACCGGCGGCCGGGTGATACTCGGCACGGGCATCGGCGCCTACCGCGAGGAGTTCGACGCCCAGTGGCCGAGACGGAAGGCGGAACGGCGCGGCGACCTGCTGGACGAGAGCCTGGCGGCGCTCCAATGCCTGTTTCGGGACACCGACGCCAGCTACGAGGGACGGCACATCGCCTTCAAGAACATTGCCATGCGCCCCAAGCCGCTGCAGGACCCGCTGCCCATCTTCGTGGGCGGACACAACGAAGCCATGATCCGGCGCGCGGCCCGGCTCGGCCAGGGATGGCTGCCGGGCTGGCGGCCCTTCGACCAGATCGTGGAGCGCGTGGCGCTGCTGCGCCGGCTCACCGAGGAAGCCGGAAGGCACCCCCGGGACGTGGAGGCGTGCTCCCAGTTCACCCTGTGCATCGGCAAGACGGTGGAAGAGGCGCGGGCCCGCTACCGCAACACCGGCATGGTCCAGCATCGGGTGTCCCTGGCGCACACCGGCCGGAATCCGGCCCTGGCCGAGACCCACAACCTCATCGGCAGCCCGGCCAGCATCCTCGAGCAGGTGGCGTTCCTGGACAAGGCCGGCATCGACCACGTATGCGCGTTGCAGTTCCCTTCGGACACGGGAGCGGAGATGCTGGAGCAGATCCAATGGCTGGCCGAGGAGGTCATGAAGCCGTTCAACGGCGGTTAGTGTGGTGTCTCACAAATACGCTTATGAAGCTGCGAGGGCATTTTGGTTGTCGGCAAGGCGCGATGACCTGTAGGGGCGACCGGCGGTCGCCCCCCTGGTGGCGGGCACCACGCGAGGAAGACCCCGGGTCAAGCCCGGAGTGACGTACGCAGCCGACGGCCAAAAGGACCCGCAGATTCGTAAGCGTATTTGTGAGACACCACACTAGTGTTGCGTTTTCATATTGCGATGCTATCGGGGAGGTTCGTATCACAGCCCTCCGACCCCCTCTCCCTCTGGGAGAGGGTTGGGGTGAGGGTCCCCAGTGCAAGCAGCCCGCCGCAAACGGCAAGGAATGAGCGGGATGAGGCTGGAGGGTCTGGCTAGTCAGGGCTATTGCGGCGCCCTCACCCGGCCTTCGGCCACCCTCTCCCATAGGGAGAGGGTGTTTGCCGTACCCCGCGGACCGGTAAAGAAGCACCAATATGGACTCGGGAGGAATTTCATGACACAGACAAAAACCGCGGTGGGGTATCTGCTGCCCACGCGGGAAGTGGTGATGGCGCAGGCAACGCCCGACTGCGGCCCCATCGTCCAACTGGCGGAGCGCGCCGAGGCGCTGGGCTTCGACTCCGTCTGGGTGGGGGACAGCATCCTGGCCCGGCCCCGCCTGGAGCCGCTGACCACGCTGGCCGCGGCGGCGTCCCGCACCAGCCGAGTGAAGCTCGGCACGGCCGTGCTGCTCCCGGCCTTACGCCACCCCGTGGTGCTCGCCAACGAGCTGGCCAACCTCGACCTCCTGTGCAACGGCCGGCTGATACTGGGCCTCGGCATCGCCGGCAACAACAGCAGCATCGAAAGGGAGTTCACCGCCTGCGGCGTGGACTTCCGCCACCGCATCGGCATCTTCGAGGAGGGGGTCGCGCTCATGCGGCGGCTGTGGACGGAGCCCGAAGTGACGTTTCACGGGCGCCACTTCCACCTCGAAGGCGTGCGCCTGGGGCTTCGTCCGGCCCAATCTTCGGGCATTCCGCTGTGGCTCGCCGGAGGCGTCGACAACGCGCTACGCCGGGTGCTTCGGCTGGGCGACGGCTGGTTTCCGCTGCCGACGTCGCCGGAGTCGTTCGCCCGCAACTGGCAACGGCTGGAATCCCTGGGGCAGGAGATGGGGCAAGACGCGGGCAAGCTCGCCCGGGCCGTGTACGTCACGGTCAACCTGAACGACGACACCGCCCAGGCCGAGCGCGAGATGCGCGCCTTCATGGAAGGCTATTACAACGTGCCCTACGAAACCATGGTGGCCGTACAACCGCCGTGCAACGGCCCTGCCGCCCGCTGCATCGAACAGCTCCAGGCCTTCGTGGAACACGGCGCCGAAACCATCGTCGTCCGCTTCGGCGCCCCCGACCAGACAACCCAGCAGGAACGCTTCGCCGCCGAGGTGCTGCCGGCGCTTCACGGGGCGTGACGCGTATCCATGCGGACCCTGCACGCCCGGTCACGCCCGGCAACCCTCGACAAACCCTGACGAACAGCGACGGCTCTTGGCACCCCGCGACATACCATGGCAAACGGTAGGCAACCCGTAGGTCGGATTAGCGAAGCGTAATCCGACACCCACGGCCCACGACGACATCTCCGGAAAGAACAGCATGACCGACATCCAATTCGACCTCGGCTTCAGCTCTCGAACCGTAGCCTCCTATCCGCTGTCCCGGCGCGTCGCCATCATCAAGAGCGCGGAAGCTCTGGGGTTCGACCGTCTGTGGCATTCCAACGAAAAGTTCGGCCGCGACATGGTGGCGAACATGACGCTTAGCGCCGCCCACACCGAGCGCATCGGCATCGGCGCCGCGGTCACCGACCCTTACAGCGTCCATCCCGCCCTCACCGCCGCCGCCATGGCCACGGTGGACGACATCGCCTCGGGTCGCGTCATAGTGGGCATGGGCGCCGGCGGCTCCGGCTTCCCGGCCATGGGCATCCAGCGGAAGCGCCCGGTGGCCGCCATGCGCGACGCCATCGCCATCATGCGCGGCATGTGGTCCGGCAAGCCCGCCGTGGTGGAGGGCAAGGTGGTGAGCGTCCGAAACGGCGTGCTGGGGTTCTCCACCCGCCCCGACATACGCATCGTCATCGCCACCCGCGGCCCGGCCGTGTTTCGACTGGCTGGGCGCATCGCCGACGGCGCCATGATCGCCACCATGGCCACGCCCCAAGGGGTCCGCATCGCGTGGGATTTCGTCAAGCAGGGAGCTCGTCAGGCCCGCCGCGACCCCGAAGAGATCGAGATCATCTCCCGCGTCGACACCTGCGTGGACCACGACCGCGACAAGGCCCGCGCCGGCGTCAAGCAGATGATCGCCTTCCTGTTGTGGAGCAGCTACCCCAACCGCGACTTCGTCACCCAGTTGGACATGGAGGTGCCCGCCGAGCTGGAGGCCATGATCGCCAAGCGGGACTACGAGCTCATGTTCAAGGCCGGGCCGCTGGTGCCCGAGGAGTTCGTGGACGCCTTCGTCTGGGCCGGCACCCCCGAGGAGGTCGCCGCCAAGATCACCCGCATCGCCGACATGGGCATCCGCCGCTTCGGCACCTGGGTGCTCGCCCCGCCAGGGGGCGGCATCGAGTCGGTCATCCAGCTCATCGCGGAGGAAGTGATGCCGCGGGTGAGGGCCACGGGCCGCGCTTCATGAGTGACGCTGCTTGGGACGAAAAAGGCTCCGCAGGAAGTCCGATGGATGCTGGTGACCGGCACACCGGGATGCGGGGGGCCGCGGCAGGGCCGATGCGAATGCCTTCTTCTACCGCTGCCGAAACGATAGCAGCGCTTGCCAGAACCGATGACGGGCAAATTTAATAGTATTTCACTGATTTACATGCTTTCAACGATCGTTGAAAAGGTCCACAGGCTAATATCTTGACTAACTTCACTCAATAAGCTATTTTCAGCATCTGATGGAATCAGCCAAACAAATGAAATGGGTAGAAATCCAAGCCACCGATGCCCTCAGCGGGCTGATCGCGTCAATCCCGGCACTGGAAGTGGCTGCCGTCGAGCACGAACTCGTGATGGGCCCTGACCGGATCGATGCGACCATGGAGGTCAGCCACGGGGCGCAATCATACACTTTCATCGTTGAAGTGAAAGGCAACGGCCAACCTCGCCATGTGCGCAACGCCATCTATCAACTCCGCGACTATGTGACCCGCTATGATCAGGACAGTGATAATCGCGCTCATGGGCGGCTGATCCCGCTCTTGATATCACCCTATCTGTCACCGGAAGCGCGCTCGATCTGCGACGATCACAACGTCGCCTATCTCGATCTGTTTGGGAATGCGAAGCTCGCTTTCGACAGCGTCTATATCGAGCGGTCTGTCGCCGGTAAGCCAAAATCGGAGTCGCGGCACCTAAAATCAATCTTTAGCCCGAAGGCTGCTCAAATCTTGAGAATCATATTGCGCGAACCGCGATTGGCTTGGCGTGTCACCAAGCTCGCGGAGAAAGCCAGTGTCAGTCTCGGGCATGTCAGCAATGTGCGCAAAGCCTTGCTTGAACTGGAATGGATCGAAAAACACGAAGACGGCGTGATCCTATCCAACCCCGCCGCGTTGCTCGATGCCTGGCGAGAGAACTATCGCCGACCGTCAGGGGATCGGGTGAGCGGCTATACTCATCTGCACGGACGTGAGTTCGAAGCCCGCCTCCGGCACGCTCTCAACCCATACAAAAACGGCCCCCTCGCTATCCTATCGCTACACTCGGCGGCGCAGTGGATCGCACCCTATGGGCGCAACGCAACGCACACCTTCTACGCCGATGAAGAAGGCGCCGACCGCATCCAGCACGTGCTCGACATTTCTCAAGCGCCGAAAGGACCGAACGTCATCATTCGGACGCCGAGGGACGAGGGCATTTTCCGGGATGCCATCGAACCTGTGAACGGCATCTTCACCACCAGCCCCGTCCAAACCTATCTCGATCTTTGGAGCGGGAATGAACGCGACCGCGAAGCGGCCGAATTCCTGGGAAATGAGACGTTCCCATGGCGCCGTTAGAACCACAATCAGCCAATGACTATGATGATCGCACCACCGCTGCGGTGAAATCCGTCCTCGTCGAGATCGGTCAAACCCTCGGCAGCTACCGTGGGAAGTTTGTCCTTATCGGCGGCGCCGTCCCGTGGATTTTGCTTGAGGAACCCGACTTTCCCCACATCGGGACGCTAGATGTCGACCTAAGCCTGGACGCTGAGGCGCTGGGAGACGGTGAATACGCCGGCCTCGTCGAGTCACTCATGAAACAGGGCTATGAGCAGCGCGACAATATCAGGGGTTTTCAGCTCGCTCGAACCATCGACCCGAAAGATGACGGTCCACCGATTGACGTCATCGTCGATTTCCTGATGCCGAAAGACGCAGATATCGCCAAGAACAAGCCGCCGCTCATCGGTAACTTTGCCGTGCAACGCGCCGACGGGGCGGCCCTCGCGATCAATTTCCACGAGATGGTCGCCATCACCGGCGATATGCCCAATGGCGGGACCAATACGGTCAGCCTCGCGGTTGCGACGATTCCAGCCCTACTGGCGATGAAGGGTTTTGCGATCGACAGGCGGCACAAGAACAAGGACGCCTACGACATATTTTACAGCATCCGGAATTATGACGGCGGCATGGACGCGCTCGTGGCTGCCTGCCAGCAGGTGCTTGCAAATGACAAAGGGCGAGAGGGCTATGGCTATATCGCCGACAAGTTCGATGCCTTTGAGGGCTACGGCCCGACCTGCGTGCGGCAATTTCTCGAAGGGTCGGACGCCCTCGACGGCCGCTCTCCGGACCAGTGGCAACAAGATGCCTTCGGCCAAGTCGATGCGTGGCTAAAAGCGATGGGACTGAGAAGACGTCACCCGTGAAGAGCAACTGGCCATCCGTCGTGACAATCGATGCGGGGATCGGAGGGGCTTCCTGGTAAACTTCGCTGCCGTAGTACAACAAGGCCGCAACGACCCGATGACGACTACGGCCAGGGTAATCCACAGACGGCGGAGGTGCAGGTCGGCAACCGGTGCATCCGGCATTCTGAACTCCTGAGAATTTGTGCAGGCTCAATATCACAGACCCGGAACCGCGGCCGGTGCCGAGGTCTCTATGGTAGGGCAACGCGGGTCAACGCGGGTTCAACCATGGCACGCCATGGTTGAATCAGAGCCGTCTTGACAGCCGAGATACCAAATACTAATCATAAATGAATTAGTAGCAAATTAGTACCAGGCCATGAAAATACCACCAACCCCGCCAAGCTTCGAGGAGATATTCTCAAGGCTGAAGGATCCCGCCGGGGCAAAGCGGATAGCCGAGAGCCTTGCGAGAGGATCAATCAACTCCGCCCCGGACGGAAAGTATTGGCATTGGGAAACACTTGGACGAATACGGCCTCCGGATGGACTTTCCTCCGAGGAATGGTGGGCAGGCATCAAGCTTGCGCGCCGACAAACACGGAGGACCGTTCCATTGAAGGACAAGAGGGGGAAATCATTCGCCTACTCTCTCCCCGACCCGGTGCTCGAATTCCTCCACGAGATCGACCGGGACGCAAACGGAAGAATGACGGCTGGCGGCCGGATTGTCAATCCACAAACCAGGGAACGGCACATCGAGAGCTCTCTCATCGAGGAGGCCATCGCTTCGAGCCAACTCGAAGGGGCCTCGACAACACGCGAAGCAGCGAAGGCCATGATTCGCTCCGGGCGAAACCCGGTGGACCGAAGCGAGAGAATGATCCTGAACAACTACCGGGCAGTCCGCCTGACCAAGGAGTTCAAGGATCGGCCCCTCACACCGGAGACGGTCTTCACGATTCACAGGACGCTTGCGGCAGGCACGCTGGACGCAGGCGCGGACCGGAACTATCTGAGAGTGAAGGGCGATGATATCGCCGTCTATGACAAGCAAGGCAGCACCCTGCTCCACAAACCGCCGCCCGCCGGCGAGATCACGCGCCGGATGGCCGCGATGTGCGATTTCGCCAACAAGACGCAGGCAGACGCCTTTCTCCATCCGATCCTGAAAGCCATTGTCCTGCATTTCTGGCTTGCCTATGACCATCCGTTTGTCGACGGCAACGGCAGAACCGCGAGAGCGCTTTTCTATTGGTCGGCGCTGTCACAGGGGTACGGGATGTTCGAGTTCCTGTCCATCTCGAGCGTGATTCACAAGGCTCCCGCCCAGTACGCCCGGTCCTTCCTCTACACCGAAACGGACGAGAATGACCTGACCTACTTCATTCTGGCTCAACTCGGGGTCATACGGCGAGCCATAAACGCCCTGCACGCATACCTCGACAAGAAGGCTTCCGAGATTCAACGAATGGAGCAGGTCCTTCGGTCTTCCGTTTCGGTCAACCACCGGCAGCTCGCTCTCCTCGAACATGCGCTGCGCCACCCAGGGATGCGCTATACCATTGCATCACACAAGCAGAGTCATGGCGTGACGTACCAGACGGCAAGGACCGATCTTCTCGATCTGGCGTCCAGGAAGCTGCTCGGCATGACGAAGATGGGACGGGTTTTCAGCTTTACCGCACCGTCCGACCTTGCGGAGAGGCTTCGGACGCTGTCCTGAGTTGGATCACCTCGCCGGATACGAGATGCCACGGGTGCGGGCTGGCGAGGGAGTTTGATGGGTGAGAGGGGGATGCTGTCTACAAGCGTCGCACATCGGACAAGACGGCCATCTTCCGATCCAGCGTCAGGACTTCGAGACCAGCACGGCCGTAGTCGTCGGCGATGAGCCGGTCTAACAGCCCCGCGCCGCTGGAAGTCTCAAGGGCCTCAATGACCGAGCGCCCATTCACAGGGGACACCAGGCCGCTACGCAGCACGTCCAGCAAGGAAGCGCGGGCCGCGGCCTTGGATACTCCATAGTGGTGCTGCACAGCGACGTAGGCCTCTCCCACGACCTGGTTTGATGCGAAGATCTCGCTGCCCTGCTCATCAATCAGGGCCCGAAGCCTGCTCACGCAATACTGGAAGTCCTTTTCCGGGTCTCCCGTGAGTAACCGCACGAGCACCGAGGTATCAATCCCGTAGCGACGGATCATAGCCTTGTTCCCGGAAGGCTTCGATGTCGAACGGTGGGTGTCCGTTTGGAATCTTGTCGCGCAATGTCCCGAGGCGGGAATAGTCGATGCGCCTGGGTCGCAGAACGAAGCCGCCCGCTCCTTCTTCCAGTTCAAGTTGATCGCCGGGACCGACACCCAAGGCATCCAACACCCGTGCCGGGAACGTGACTTGTCGCTTCGATGTAATCTTGACGATCATCACGGCCTCCTTACTACTATACTGACTTAGTAAGGCACCAGGTTCAAGTCTATCCCCGCCCTCCTCGCCGAGGAAGACATGCGTCGAACTCGTAGAGACTATTGACGATGATGGACTTGAGGACGAAGTAATGCGGTCATGGCATAACCGGGGACGGCCTTCGTATAGTCCCCGGAAACGCCGAGAGAACCATCTCGACCAGAATCTGCGGCGGTCGGGTCAGCGCGTCGGTGACGGGGATGCCGAGTGCGTCTTCGTACCGCACGATGGCGGCGCTGACATCGGCGTCGGTCATGTTCTCGTGGTTGATCGTGAGGCCGATGACCTTTGTGTCGGAGAAGGTCTGAATAAGATTGATCTCGTCGGCCGGCTCCGGCATCGCCATGTGTTCAAAGTCGCAACGATGGGCTCGTCCGGATGCGTGCTGCAGCAGGACGCCGTCAGGGCAGGCGCCGCGGAGGATGAAGGCCGAGGTCGCGTAGGCGGGGTGACTGAGAGCAGCTTGCCCTTCGACAATGATTACGTCGGGTTTCTCGGCTTCGAACGCTTCGATGATCGTCGCTTCGAGCTCGCCGGCGCAGAACTGTGAAGGAACGGCGTCGAGCGCGACCCCATAGCGGGCTCCCTGGATCAGGCCGGTCTGGCCCGTGCCGATCATGACCGCTTTGATGCCACAATCATTGAGTGCCCGGGTCAGGACGATTGCGGTGGTTCGCTTGCCAACGGAGCAATCGGTGCCGAGAACGGCGATGCGTGGGCAGGTGACCTCTGCAATACGGCCGCTGAAGGTTCGCAGGCTCTCCTTGGCACGGGGCTTTCGGACGTCGAGTATTTTCACGTTTCGTGCGGCACTTGCCGCTACGAACTCGGGGTCGTCGGTCAAGAACTCGTGGAGCCCGTTCACGATGTTCATTCCCAGGTCGATGGCCTCCAGCAGAACCTCCCGATCGCGGGACGACAACCTGCCGCTCGCCGGAGCCATGCCGAAAATAAAGTAGTCGGGCGTGGTTCCGGCGCTCGCCAGTGCATCGGCCAGGTCGCGGCAGATGGGAATGGCTTTTGGCAGCTCGCCGAGCACTACGCCGGCATCGAGACCAGCCTTCTCGCTGTCGATGACCGAAAGGATTTTATAGAGCTCGGAGTGACGGACGAGGCCGTTTGCGGTCTTTCCGTTAATGGCGCCGAAGTTCGCTTCGCAGTACACGATTGCCGTCGCGGCTTCGGTCGGCGATTCTGCGGTCTTATGAGCGGTCGGTTCGATAATGTCCTCTTTTCTCCAAAGCTGAAACGAGGCTTCGAGCGCTTGTCCGAGAGGCCGGAGTCGGCTCGCCTGCATTCCGTGCTGAATGGCGGCCGGCTATCCGTCAGCCGCGACGCGGGGCTGTGAACGATACCACTCCCACGCGGTCAACGCCACGCCCAATACCAGGCTGACCAGATTCCACTGGAGCCACGGGGTGATCATGCCCAGGCTGGCGGCCAGGAGGACAAGGCGGGTGACGGGATCGAGGTTCCTGAAGCAATAGCCCTGCACGGCCATGCCCATGGCCACCATGCTGCACACGGCGAAGAAGACCGTGACGGTGACTTCCGCGGCGGTGCCGATGGTGAGCAACGCGGAGTTGGCGACGAACGCGTACGGGAGCACGAAGGCGGGCAGGGCCAGCTTCACGGCTTCCACGGACGTGGCCACCACCGGTGCCTGGGCGATGGCCGCGGCGGCGTAGCTCGTGGGCGCGGTGGGCGGGGTGATGGCCGAGATGGCGCAGAAGAAGATCACGAACAGATGCGCCTGCGGCACGATGGCGTCGGCGTCGAGTCCCATGCTCCTCAGCATGACCACCAGGGCCGGGATGGCGATGCCCACCTGCACGATGTAGGCCGACGACAGCGGCAGGCCCATGCCGAGGACTATGGCCGTGATCATGACGAAGATCAGGGCGACCAGCAGTTGGCCTCCTGCGAGGTCCACGATGACGCCGGAGAACTTGATGGCGACGCCGGTGAGGTCGAAGATGCCGACCATGATGCCGGAGGTGATGATGGCCACGGCCACCACGGTGGACTGGATGCCGCCCTGCACGAGAGCATTCCAGATGTCCCTGAGGCCCATGCGCGTTGCCTTGCGGAGCCAGCTCACAATCACGATGCCGACGATACAGCGCACCACCGCGTAGCCCGGGCTGAAGCCGGCCACCAAGAGATAGATGAGGATAATCAGGGGCAGCGCGAGGTGGCCCCGGGCCATGATGGCCTTCTTGAGGCTCGGCAGATCCTCCCGCGGCACCGTGGGGATATTCTCCTTGACCGCGTAGATGTGCACCATGATGCCCACGGCGAGGAAGTACAGCACCGCAGGGACCAGGATATACTGCATCACGTTGACGTATGGGATGCCGGTGTATTCCGACATCAGGAAGCCCGCGGACGCCATGACCGGCGGCATGATCAGTCCGCCGGTGGACGCCGCCGCTTCAACTGCCCCGGCCATGTAGTTCTTGAAGCCGATCTTCTTCATCATCGGGATGCTGAAGGAGCCGGTGATGACGGCGTTGGCCGTGCTGCTGCCCGAGATGGAGCCCATGAGGCCGCTGGCCACGACCGCAATCTTGGCCGGGCCGCCCCGGAACCGTCCGGCCAGGGCGGTGGCGAACTCGATGGTGAACAGGCCGAAGCCCGACTTCTCGAGGAAGGCGCCGAAGACGATGAACAGGAAGATGAAGTTGGCCGAGATGTGGGTCGGCAGCCCGAACAGCCCGTCGGTGAGGAAGTACAGATTGTCGGCCACCTCCGACGCCGTGTAACCCAGGTGGTTCATGAATCCGGGCAGGTAAGGCCCCGTGAACGCGAACAGGAAAACGATCAAGGCCAACGCCGCCAGCGGCCAGCCGATGGCGCGACGGCAGGCCTCCAGCGTCAGCGCAACCGCACCAAAAGCCAGGATGATCTGAAAGGGGGCGAACTCCTCCGTGTAGCCGATGTGCTCGATGATCCAGTCGTACTCGTAGAAAAGATAGCCCATGGTCACGAACCACAGGCCAATGACGACGACATCGTACCAGGGAACTTTCCCGTCATCCGCCCGGCTGAACGCCGAATAGCTCATGAAGGTGATGAGCATCATCAGCGTGACGTGGATCACGCGATGCAGGTACGCTTCGGGTTGGCCGAAGAAGCCGGTGTAGATGTGGTAGGCCGAGGTCCCGAAAGCCACCAGGCTCAGGATGATCCCGGCGACGCCTGTCAGGTTACGCTGCATAGGACCGCTCTCTGCCACGTGTCCGATGCGGCGCGGACACCCGGACGTTCGCTCACGTCAGGTTGGTTGAAGATGTCGAAGCGGAAAAAGAGGGCCGGCGTTCCGGGGCCGGCCCTCTTTGCGTAGTGTCCCTCTACTTGAGGAGTCCCTTCTCCTTCAGGTATTGGTCCATGCCGGCGTGCCGCGGTGCGCCCATGTCGCCGGTGGCGTTGGCCACCGTGACCCGCTCGAAGGCTTTCACGGCTCCGGCGAAGTCGCCCAGATTGTCGTAGATGGTCTTCGTGAGCTTGTAAACGCGCTCTGCCGGAACGTCCTCGTTCGTAATGATGAGCAGGAAGGTCTGAACGGTGTTCACGTCGTTCTTCTGTTTGTAGTTCGTCTTATCCAACGTGAAGGGTACGACGCCAGGATTGGCCGCCTTCATCTTCGCCACGTCCTCCTTGGAGAACGAGAGAATGCGGATCGGCGCGTGAGTCGCCAACTGGACGATAGGCGCGTAGTTCTCCTCGCCGGGGCCGAGGTAGGCGTCGATATGGTTGTCCTTCATCTGAGCCACGGCGTCGTTGAAGCCGAGATAGTTGACCTTGGAGAAGTCCTTGTACTCGATGCCGAGGGCGCCCAGCATCTGTTGGTTCAGCGCCTGAAACGAGAACCTCTTGGGCATGACGTTGACTTTCTTGCCCTTGAGCTGCTGGTACGACGTGACGTCGGATTTGGCCCAGACCAACCAGAACAGGTAGTTGGGGTAAAGCACCGCGGCCACGCGCACCTTCTTGGCCTGCGCCACCTTCCCCTTGAACATCTTCGCCCCTTTGAGGGCCTCCTGAATGCTCGTTGCGCTGGCGAGACCGAAGCTCAACTTACCGGACATGACGTTCAGCAGGTTGCCCGTGCCGCCGCCGATTTCCACGGTAACCTTGTCGCCGTAGTTCTTGTCTGCCAAGCGCTGCAACACGGTCCCGATGGGATACCAGGAACCGCCCGGCTTCGAGGCGCCGAACTTGTAGCTCTCCGCCAGGGCCGCCGGCGCGAGGGTCGCGACAAAAACCGCGATTAGTGAAACGACCAGAAACCTCTGCAATCGACTCATCGTGATCTCCTTTCGCTGCTCCATCCGGCACCCCTTGTGCCACGGGCGCCCGGACAATCAAAGAACGTGAAACTACTTGCGTCAGGTAGAAATGTCAAGAACGGTCGGGGCGTGCCGAGCGTGTCGTGCCCTGGTGCGGAGCCTGCGCGCAACGGATTACGCCGGGCGCCGATCCGACGTAGGTCGGATTAGCGAAGCGTAATCCGACACTGGGCGGCTGCCACGGGAGTCGGGTTACGCCTTCGGCTAACCCGACCTACGCGGGGCGGAATGCTTCAGGGCAGAATGGGGTATTGTTGACAAGGACCGGCCAATTGGCTACGCAACGCAGGAGCCGTGCCGGACGGTCGCAGCCGTGCCGGACGGTCGCGACAGGTCTTGATTCCCTATCTATCGAAGGCACTATGAAACCCGCACCCTTCACCTACTACTGTCCCGGAAACCTCGACGAGGCGGTGGGCCTGCTGGACCAGCACGGCGAGGACGGGAAGATCCTTGCCGGCGGACAGAGCCTGATGCCGCTCATGAGCCTGCGCCTCGCGCGTCCCGCCGTCATCGTGGACATGAATCGCGTTCCCGGTCTGGATCGCATCGCTGTCAACGGCGACGGCAGCCTCGGCATAGGCGCGATGACGCGCCAGCGAACGCTCGAACGGGACGCCGGTCTCACAACGCGGAACCCCCTGCTGGCCGCGGCCGTGCCCCTGATCGGGCACTTCCAGATCCGCAACCGCGGCACGGTGGGCGGCAGTCTGGTCCACGCCGACCCGGCGGCCGAGCTGCCTGCGGTCACCGTGGCCCTGGGCGCCGACTTCGTGCTCACCAGCGTCGGCGGCGAACGGGTGGTGCGCGCGGAAGACTTCTATCTGGGCTACATGGCCACGGCCGTCGAGGCCAACGAGGTCTTGACCGAGATCCGCCTGCCGGCCTGGGAAGCCGGCCGTCTCTGGGCCATCGACGAGGTGTCCCGGCGCAAGGGCGACTTCGCCATGGTGGGCGTGGCGCTGTGGGTGGACCTCGACGGCGCCGCCTGTTGGGACGCCCGGATCACATTGTTCGGCGTCGGCGGCAAGCCCGTCCGCGTCGAGAAGGCGGAGCAGCACCTCAAGGGCGCCGCCCTGAACGACGCCACCCTCAAGGAGGTGGAGCGCATCGTCTTCGAGGAGTTGGAGCCCGACGCCGACATCCACGCATCGGCGCTCTACCGCAAGGAGGTGGGCGGCGTTCTCACCCGGCGCGCGCTGAGCGCGGCCGCGGCCCGGGGCACGGAGGGCAGCGCGTCATGAGCACCAAGAGCATCCTCAACCTGACGGTGAACGGCAAGGCCTACGAGAAGCTGGCGGAAGTGCGCATGACGCTGGCGGATTTCCTCCGGATCGAGCTGGACCTCACCGGCACCCACCTGGGCTGCGAGCACGGCGTGTGCGGCGCCTGCACGGTGATCATGGACGGCGAGGCGGTGCGCTCCTGTCTGCTGCTGGCAGTCCAGGCGGAAGGCGCGACGCTGGAGACCGTCGAGGGCTTGGCGGACGGCGACCGGCTGCACCCCTTGCAGGCGGCGTTCCAGGACCGGCACGCGCTTCAGTGCGGCTTCTGCACCCCGGGGTTCCTCATGACCGCGTCGGCCTTCCTCAAGGAAAACCCCCAGCCCACGGAACCCGAAATCCGCGAAGCCATCTCGGGCAACATCTGCCGCTGCACCGGCTACCAGCCCATCATCGAGGCCATCGCGCAGGCGGCCCCGGAGGTGAGCGGCAAACCCCGTCAGTGATGCATGATGCGATATGGCGCTGACGCCCGCAAACGTCACCCCGCGAAACAGGCTGTGTCAAAAGGCCAACTTCGAGGTGCGAAAGGCCAATCCGTCATTCCCGCGAAAGCGGGAATCCAGGGGCGGTGGAGGGGTGCTACAGCGGCGTTTCCCAGCTCCACCCCGCCTGGATTCCCGCTTTCGCGGGAATGACCTGTTTGTGGGTTGCCGGAGGCTGTTTCGTGGATCCACGGGCGAGGGGCTTCTGCACGACAGCGATGGCGCATCCCCCTGAACGAGAGGCTCTCTGACATGGCGCAACCATACATCGGCGCTCCCATCAGGCGGCGCGAGGACATCCGGTTCATCACCGGTGCGGGCACCTACGTGGACGACATCAAGCTGCCCCACATGGTCCATGCCGCCATTCTTCGCAGCCCCCACGCCCACGCCCGCATCCACAACATCGACACGAAACGCGCCGAGGCCCTGCCCGGGGTGGTTCTGGTCTTCACCCTGAAGGACATCGGCGAGCTGGACGCCACCGTCCCCATCCGGATGTACAAGATTCCGGGACTGGACAAGTACCTCCAGCCTTCGCTGGCGCGGGAGGTGGTGCGCTACGTGGGCGAGCCCGTGGCCGTGGCTGTGGCCGACAGCCGCTACCTCGCCGAGGACGCGCTGGACGTCATCGACGTCGACTACGAGGTGCTTCCCGAAGTGATGGACGTGCGCGAAGCGCTCCAGGACAAGGTGCTGGTCCACGAACACAACGGCACCAACCTGGCCGGTGTCCACCACGTCTCCATCGGCAATGCGGACAAGGCGTTCGAAGAAGCCGAATATACCCGCCGCGAGGAGTTCCGGGTGCACCGCTTCACCGGCAACCCCATGGAGACCCGCGGCACCGTGGCCCACTTCGACCGCGGCAGGGGCGAGCTCAGGGTCTACGGCGCCACCAAGCTGCCGCACCTGAACCGGCAGACCATCGCCGCCTTCCTGCAAATGCCCGAGCACAAGTGCCACTTCGAGGAGAACGACGTGGGCGGCGGCTTCGGCATTCGCGGCGAGCTCTATCCCGAAGACTTCCTGATCCCCTTCGCCTCGGTGCGGCTCGGGCTTCCCGTGAAATGGATCGAGGACCGGCGCGAGCACCTGCTGGCCGCCAACCACTCGCGCCAGGTGACCTGCGAGCTGGAGATCGCCGCCCGCAAGGACGGCACGCTGCTGGCGTTGCGCGCGCAGATCTACGGAGACATGGGCGCCTACGTGCGCACCCACGGCGGCTTGGTGCCCTGCTCCACCGCAGCGCTGTTGACCGGTCCCTACCGCATCCCCAACTACGAGGCAAAGATCCACTGCGTCATGACCAACAAGACCGGCCTGGGCACGCTGCGGGCCCCCGGACGGGTGGAGTCCTGCTTCTACCGCGAGCGCATGCTCGACATGATGGCAAGGGACCTCGACCTCGATCCGGTGGAGCTGCGGCGGAAGAACCTGGTGCAGCCCGAGGAGATCCCCTACGAGATCGGGTTCACCCGGCCTAGCGCCCACCCCACCATCCTGGACAGCGGCGACTACCCGAGCGCCCTCAGACAGGCGCTGGAACGGTTTCGCTACGACGAGATGGTGAAGCTACAGGGGCTGCGGGAGGACGGCCGCTACCACGGCGTCGGGCTATCATACTTCGTCAAGAACACCGGCGGACTGGAGCCCTACGAGGGTGCCCGCATGGTGGTGGGCGAGGGCGGCGGAGTGACCGTTTACCTGAGCATCGCCCAGCTCGGACAGGGCCACGAGACCGCCATGGCGCAGATCTGCGCCGACGCCCTCTGCGTTCCCATGGACGCCATCTCGGTCTTCCACGGCAACACCGACCTGTCGCCCTTCGGCTGGGGCACCTTCGCCAGCCGGGGCACTGTCATGGCCGGCAATGCCGTCCACCTCACCGCGCTGCAACTGAAGGACAAGATCCTGGAGGCGGCTGCCCGGCACCTGGACGTGGACGGCGCCACGCTGGTCCTGGAGGACGGCAACATCGTCCAGCCGGGCACCGAGGCGCCGGTGTTGCCGCTGGGAGAGCTGGTGACACACATGCGGGAGTCCATCACCCCCGAGCAGGGCGTCCCCGAGCTCGAGACCACCGCCTACTATAACTCCAACAACATCACCCACACCTACGGCGTGCACTTGGCCCACGTGGCCGTGGACCCCGAGACCGGCATGCTGGAAGTGCTCAAGTACCTGGTGGTTGAGGACGTGGGCCGGGTGATCAACCCGCTTATGGTGCGCGGCCAGACCGTGGGCGCTGCCGTGCAGGGCATCGGCGGCGTGGTGCTGGAAGAGCTCGTATACGGTGAGGGCGGCCAACTTCTGACCACGACGTTCCTGGACTACCTGCTGCCCACCAGCACCGACGTGCCGCCCATCGACGACCTCGTGCTGGAAGAGGCCCCCTCACCCTACAATCCCCTGGGCGTCAAGGGCGCCGGAGAAGGCGGCATCGTCGGCACCGCCGGCGCCCTGGGCAACGCCGTCAGCAACGCCCTCGGCATCGAGGTCAAGGACCTGCCCCTGAGTCCCGACCGCATCCGTTCCTGGATCCGCGCACGCGACAACGGCTAGTGTGGTGTCTCACAAATACGCTTATGAAGCTGCGAGGGCATTTTGGTTGTCGGCAAGGCGCGATGACTTGTAGGGGCGACCGGCGGTCGCCCCTCAGTGGCGTGCACCACGCGAGGAAGAGCAACGCAGCCGACGGCCAAAAGGACCCGCAGATTCGTAAGCGTATTTGTGAGACACCACACTAGGAGCATGTCCGGGCAATCGAACCGTCGTTCCTCGTAGGTCGGATTAGCGAAGCGTAATCCGACAACCCAACCGGCACCAATGTCGGATTACGCTTCGCTAGCTAGTCCGACCTACACAAGACTCTCCGCGGGACGCCCCTCACTCCCGAGCCTCGCGAATTGCTCTGTGCCATTTCTGTCAAGCTATTTCTTGACACCTCGGCTTTGCAGACACATAATCGCTGAAAGAGAACCGGAAGGGAGCATGCTGTGCCACGAGAGAAATTTTCCAGTCAGGCCTCGCCGGAGATCTTGGGGGCAATGCGCGAGATCGCCCGCAAGGACGGCCGCCATTTCCAGGCGGTACTGGAGGAGGCCCTGCAGGAATACATTGAGAACCGCGCTCAGGAAAAGCCCCGGGCCTCGGTCATGGCCCGTTTCCAAGCCAGCGTCGAGAGAAACCGCCGTCTGGGTGAGTTGCTGGCCAAATGACTCATGACTTCCCTACCATCCAGGAAGTCATCGCCATGCATGACGCCCTGATCGGCGCATTTGGCGGAACCACCGGCATCCGTGATGAAGGCGCCCTGGCCTCCGCGCTCATGCGCCCCCAGCTCGGGTATTACGACAGCCTCATCCAGGAAGCAGCCGCTCTCATGGAGAGCTTGGCCAACAATCACCCCTTCTTGGACGGCAACAAACGGATTGCCTTCTTCGTCACCGACACCTTCCTGCGCATGAACGGCCAATTCATCGACTGCGACAGCGATGAAGCATACGCCTTCTTCATGCAGCTCTTCGAAACCGGCTCCTTCCGGTTCACCCAATTGCAGGCGTGGCTTGAGGAGAAGGTCCGGTCCCTCACCCCTCCTTCCTGAGCGCGCGCCACACCCGTTCCGGCGTCAGCGGCAGGTCGCGGATGCGCACTCCGGTGGCCCGGGCCAGGGCGCTAACCACGGCCGGCGCAACGGAGAAGATGCCGCCCTCACCCATGCCGCGGCTGCCGTAGGGGCCGATGCCGTCCCGGTTTTCCACCAGGAACGTATGGAACTCTCTCGGCAGGTCCTCGAACTTGGGCACCCGGTAATCGACGAGGTTGGGATTCAGCAACTGGTGATCGTCGTGCACCATCTGTTCCATGAAGGTGTGGCCGATACCCATCATGGCCGCGCCTTCCTCCTGTCCCACGCAATGCATCGGATGGATGGCCTTGCCGACGTCGGCCACCGAAACGTAGCTCACCAGGTTCACCGCGCCGGTGTCGCGGTCGATGTCCAGCTCGGCGACTCCCATGCCCACTTCCCAGAGCACCGGCGTCTTCCAGCCGACCATCTCCGGGCCCATGGTGCCGCGCCCTACGATCTCGCCTGCGACGACGCCGAAGCGGCAGGCGAGGGCGTCGGTGAACGACATCCCCTGCTCACCGGCCACAAGCCGGCCCTCGGACACCGTCACCTTTCCCGGCGTGACCCCGAACGCCTTTGCCGCGATGGCGCGCAACTGCCGCTTGAGGTCCCGGGCCGCGGCCTGGACCGCCCGGCCCATGACCGTGGTGGAGCGGCTTGCCCCGGTGGAGTGGTCGTAGGGCGTCACGGTGGTGTCCACGGGCACGGCCTGGACCCGATCGCGCGGCAACGCCAGCTCCTCGGCCACGATCTGGGTGAACACCGTCTTGACCCCCTGGCCCATCTCGGTGCTGCCCGCCAGTATCGACACGTGGCCGTCGGCGCCCAGGCGCACCAGCGCCACGGACACGGGCAACTGGCCGCCGGCGTTGGTGGAGCCGCAGGCCATGCCCAGCGGCGCCTTGCCGTCGCGGGTGCGCCGGCGCCAGCGGGCTCCCGAGGCAAGCCGCCGGAGACTCGAATGCAGGTTCACATCCACCGGCCTGAGCTTCGGCTGAAGCGTCTCACCCCGCTTGAGCAGGTTCCGGTCGCGCAGGTCCAACGGGTCCATGACCAGGTCCGTCGCGATCTCATCCATCTGCGACTCGCAGGCGAAGAGGGTCTGGGGGCCGGCCACGGAGCGGAACGAGCCCGCCGAGCCGGCATTGGTGTGGACGGAGTAGACGTCGCTCCTGAGATGCGGGATCCGGTAAGGTCCCAGCACCCGGGTGGCGGCAAGCTGCGCCACCATCCGGGTGTTCTCGGTATACGCTCCAGTGTCGAGATGGATTTCCGCCTGCCGCGCCACCAGGGTGCCGTCGTTCTTCACCCCGGTCTTGAGCTTCACGGTGGCGCCGTGCCGCCGCACCGTGACCATGGCCTCGGAAACTGACAGACAGAGCCGCACGGGACGGCCCGCCTTGCGCGAGAGCACCACGACCAGGGGCTCGAACTTGCTGTAGGACTTGCCGCCGAAGCCGCCGCCCAGAAAGGAGACCCGTAACCGCACCTGGGACCGGGTCATGCCGAAGATGCGCGCGATATCGCCCTGCACGAGAAACGGGTGCTGCGCGGACGACCACAAGTCGATACCGTCCGCGCCGTAGCGGGCCACCGCGGCGTGGGGCTCCATGCTGTAGTGATAGACCATGGGGAACGTGTAGCGGCCCTCGAAGACGCGGTCCGAGCCGGCAAAACCCTGGTCCACGTCCCCCTGCTCCACCCGCTCATGGGCGCACACGTTGCCGGGCGCGTCGTCATGGATCAAAGGTGCACCCGGAGCCAGGGCCGCGTCCATGCCAAGGGCCGACGGCAGCTCCTCGTAGTCCACGTCGATGAGGGCGAGGGCCGCCTCCGCGGTGTGCTCGTCCTCCGCGGCCACGGCCGCCACCGGCTCGCCCACGTAGCGCACCTTGTCCATGGCCACCACCGGCCGGCCGTTGTAGAACGGGTCGATACCCGACAAGTCCTTCGCGGTGACCACGGCGCGCACGCCCCCGAGCGCCTCCGCCCTCGACGTGTCGATGGCCCGGATGCGCGCGTGCGGCAATGGGCTTCGCAGGATCCGCCCTTCGAGCATCCCGGGGAGCACGATGTCGCCGGTATACCTGGCTCGCCCCGTCACCTTGTCGACGCCGTCCACCCGGGGAACGTCCCGGCCCACGTGCTGGAAATTGGTTTGCGGCATGGGTTGTACTGATCGGTAGCCTGTAGCTGTTCGGTCGCGCCCTTTCAGGGCTTACCAGATTCGCTCTATAGGATAAGCCTCCAATGCGGCGTCGCTGCTGACAAGCGGAATGTCTTCGACCATGGCTTGCGCCACCAGTAGGCGGTCGAAAGGATCTCGATGGTGAAAGGGAAGCGTCGTAAGGATAGCCGGGCTCACTTCAACGTCGTTGGCTGCGTCGCCGATGACCTCACGCGCTCTTTTGCCCAGGTTCGGCTCATCCAGCACGAACCAGAGAAACGCGTTCGTATCGAGCAGTAGTCTCACTACACATGTTCCTTGAAGTCTCCAAGGTGTTCCTCATCGTCAACGAGAATACGGAGTTTTCCTTTTGCGCTGCCGGGTCGACGGGCCATGGGGCGTTGACCGATGAGCTTTGCCACCGGCTTGGTCCGGTCGGTGATCACGATTTCCTGACCCGGAAGAAGTCTACCAATGAGCTCCTCCAAGTGAGCTTTCGCATCGGCGATTGAAACGGTGTCGGGCATTGAGAACCTCTTCGGCGATCTACGGCCGCCGCCGGTTTCAGGAACTGTATGCGGTGGAGAATTGTAACACATCGGCCCTCCTGTTTCATTCGCCGTCATGCCTTGCGGCTACCCTTCCCGACACTCCACAAAAACCGGCCCTTCAGGCGCCCAAGGCCGCACAACCCTGCCGAAGAAAATTGCCGCGCCAGCCACGTTTTCGACGCTTCCGACCACGGAACGTGCCGGTCGGCCCTGTCCATGGTAGAGTCATTGACCCAATGAGAGTGTATCATTTTATCAACCAAGCCTTTGGTCTTGAGGACTTGAAAGAGAAACGTCAATGGCCGTGTGCAAGGTTCGTGAGTCATACCGTGTTTTTGCCGTCGTGAAAGACGAGATGATGTGACCTCCATGGCTTCTCTGACCCCCATCCGGCTCATCCAGTTTCGCGCCGCCTACAATCTGCCCGTCCATGCGGCCGTGGAGAACGGCATCTTTGCCGGCGGCGGGCTCGCCGTGGAGATCGAGTACACGCCGGGCTCGGCCTATCTCGTGGAAGCGGTGCGCACCGGGCGCTGCATCATCGGCCACGCGGCTGCGGACGACGTGGTCGCGGACGTGGAGAATCAGCCCGGCTCGGACCTGTTCGCATTCATGGGGCTCCACAGCGGCCTGCTGAGCCTTGTCGGCGCACCCGGGTGTCCCACGATGGAGTCGTTGCGGGGCAAGCCGCTGGCGGTGGACGCACGGGACAGCGGCTTCGTCTTCATCCTGGAGAAGGCCTTGCGCGACCACGGCTTCGGCCCGGACGAATACGAGCTCGTGGAGGTGGGCGGCTGGGAGAGCCGCTACCAGACCCTCATCGAAGGGAATCTGTTTGCCACGCTGCTCACGCCGCCCTTCGTGGGAGCGGCCCTGGAGCGAGGTTGCCACGTCATCGCCCGAGGGGAGGAGATGGCGCCCGTGTATCAGGCGACGGTGGGCTTGGCCAAGCGCTCCTGGGCGGAGGACAACCGGACGCATCTGGTCAACTACATCCGTTGCTACGTGGCCGCCACCGAGTGGTGCTTCGCACCGGAGAACCGGGCGCGCTGCCTCGACCTCCTGGCCCGGCACAACGGCCTGGCCGGGGCTGCCGCCGAGGAGACCCTGGACTCGTTGCTGGACCCCGAGCATGGCCTCTACCCCAAGGCCGAGTTGAACGTGCCGGGTCTCGCGGCCGCGCTCGATCTCAGGGCCGGCATGGGCTTTATCGCCCCTCCCACGCCTCCGCCAGAGAAGTATATCGACGTTTCCTACTACGAAGCGCGCTGATTCACCGTCCTCACCCGGAACCGAACACCCGGCGCGCGGCGGCGCAAAGCGGCCTAACAGGCTGTGTCAAACCCCATCCGAGAGAGGCAACGGCCCCCGAAATCGTCATTCCCGCGAAAGCGGGAATCCAGGCGGGGTGGAGTGGGGAAACGCCGCGTAGGGACCCCTCCAGGACCCCTGGATTCCCGCTTTCGCGGGAATGACGGAGGGGGACGGGAATGGCGGAGAGGCCTTTCGTGCCCCGAAGTTAGGGTTTTGACACGGCCTGCTAGGCCTGAACACTGGATCATGCAGGCCCTGGAGAAAAGCGTATCGCGATAGACGTGGCCCTGTGCGCGGTGCAATTCGTGGGTCAGTGCAATTCGTGGATGCGTGATGGATTTGTGCCGCGGGGGCGGAGGGGAAGCGAGCCCGAGGCTGTAGCTCGGCCACGCGGTAGCCGCTACCCCGGGACTCGTTCCCTGCTCGTCGGTTTCACTGGAGGGTTTTTGTGCCCGGACCCCTGAGGCGGGGTGTTCGAGAACGGGTTTTCTTGAGCTCGAACATCAGCACGCGCTTTTTGAGCGGGTCGAAACGGATTCGCAGGGTGCGGCCGCCGATATCCACGTCGGCCTCGCCCTCCTCGCCGTGATCAAGTTTGTGCAGGGCCGAAAGCACCGAGAGCCCCACGAGCGAGGCATCCACCTCCACCCAGTTCTTGGTCTCCCGGCCTCCGTGCACAGATCTCAGATGTCGTTTTGTCTCACTTGGCATCGTTGTCCTTCCTCCTCGTCGAGAGTCGCGTCCGTGATAGCGCTTGACGGGAAGTTATCAATTGACTACTATAATGTCAAGCTAATTCTCAATTGAGCACTATATACACGATGCCGCGGAAAAAAACAAGACTTCCGAAGACGGATCTCGCCCGTCGCCTCACCCTCGCCCTGGCGGATCGGGATCCAATGGAGGTGGCAGCCCGGGCGGACATCTCCAAGACCGCGGTCTACAACTACATGGCCGGCGACCGGGCGCCGCAATCCGCCATCCTGCATCGGCTGGCTTCGGTGTGCGGCGTGTCCCTGGAATGGCTGCTGTCCACAAATGACCAGATCCGGGACGTTTCCGGCCACGTGCCGGACGACCTTCCGGTGGTGGGACGCGCCGGCGCGGGCCGCGGCGAGTTCTCGGAGGACGGATTCCCGGTGGGCGAGGGCTGGCGCCGGGTCTCACGCCCCTATGATCTCAAGGACGCCAACGCCTTCGGAGTCGAGGTTCGGGGCCACTCCATGAGTCCGCGCTACGAGGACAAGGAGACCGTGGTGTGCTCACCGGGCAAGGAATGGCACTCCGGCGACTACTGCGTGGTGAAGACCGTGAACGGCGAGTACCTGATCAAGCGGGTCAAGAGGGAGAACGGCAACCTGGTCCTTATCAGCATCGCCCACGGCTACGACCCCATCATCATGCCGGTCTCGGACATCGCCGGCATCTACCGCATCGTCTGGAAGAAGGAGCGGTAGCGGCCACCGCGCTGTTCCGCGCATGGTCGCCATGCCCGTCCTGATCTGCTATTGGCCAGTACCATAGGAATCGCCGGCGAGAGGACCTTGCCGGCAAGGCGTCACGCCGAGGTGCAGGGGCGGGTTCAAACCCGCCCCTGCCTCGCCACGCACCGAGAGAGGAAGGCTCATGGGAGACTACACCGAAATCCTTTACGAGAAACGCCGCGGCGGCGCGTTGATCACGCTGAACCGGCCGCAGGTCATGAACGCCATCAGCCCCACCGTCCAACACGAGATGTCGGCGGCGCTGGACGAGGCCGTGGCCGACCCCGAGGTCCGGGCCATCGTCATCACCGGCGCCGGGCGCGCCTTTTCCGCGGGCATGGACCAGGGGCCCAAGCCGGGCCGGCGGCGCGATCTCGAATGGCCCTACGGCGTCCCCGTGGGGCAGTCCGCGTCGGACTGGATCGACTCCTGGCGCGGCCGGGAGGGCAACGAGTTCCTGCGCCTGTGGGAGCTGGACAAGCCGGTCATCGGCGCCATCAACGGCTGGGCCATGGGCGCCGGCTCGTGGCTGGCGCTGTGCACCCACATCACCATCGCGTCCGAGAACGCGGTCTTCGCCCAGCCCGAGGTGCGCCACGGCTCCAACACGAGCTTCCTCTGGACCATGCTGGCGGGGGTCAAGAACTCGCTGCGCTACGGCCTGGTAGGGGACCACATCGACGCCCAGGAAGCCTTGCGTATCGGTCTGGTCATCAAGGTGGTGCCCCACGACCAGTTGCTGGACGAATGCTTCGACCTGGTGGAGCGCATCGCCCTAGTGCCGCCGGAAACGGTGAAGATCAACCTGGCCATCGCCACCCTGGGCATGGAGATGATGGGCCTGCGCGACGCCCTCATGCTGGATTCGCAACTCTCGGCGCCGGCCCACGTGATGCTGCGAGAGGAGTACCGCCGTCCCCTGAACGAGGCCCGGGAAAAGAACATCCGGGAGTACCTGCAGCTTCGCGACGGCCCCTTCCAGCCCGAGCCCTTCGGACCGCGATCGAAGCCCAAGGAGTAGGTCCGCCCGCGAGGAGGCCGTCGAACTTGTTGTCCCGATTCGAAGAAACGTAGGGGCGGGTTTCAAACCCGCCCGTGCCCGCGCCCACGGAGAAGAACCACCCGGGCGCGAAATGGCTCCCAGGAGACCGCACATGTCCACCTATCAGAACCTTCTCTACGAGAAACAGCACCGCGGCGTGCTCATCACTCTCAACCGTCCGGAACGGCGCAACGCCCTGAGCGAGGCGTTGCTGGCGGAACTGGATGCTGCCCTGGCCGAGGCCAAGGACGACCCCGAGGTGAGGGGCGTGATCCTCACCGGCTCGGGCGACTGCTTCTCCACCGGCGAGGACATGTCTCAGGAAGGCGTCCCGGAAACCGTATGGCCCCAGGCCCTGCCGGAGGGGGTGCCGCTTTACAAGGAGTTCGATGAGCTCCGGGACAAGGACCGCAAGAATATGCTGCAGCAGCGGCTCTACCGTTGGGAGTACCCCAAGCCCATCATCGGCGCCGTCAACGGCTGGTGCCTGGGCAGCGCTTCGTGGCTGGCCCTCACCTGCCACCTGACCGTGGCCGGGGACGACGCGGTCTTCGGCCAGCCGCAGGTGCGGCAGGCCGCCGGCACGGATTTCATCTGGGTGCTGCTGGCGGGCCCCAAGAACGCCCTGCGCTACGCCCTCACCGGCGACCACGTGGACGCGCAGGAGGCGCTCCGCATCGGCCTGGTCAACAAGGTGCTGCCTAGGGAAGAGTTGCTGGAGGAATGCTTCCGCATGGTCGAGCGCGTGGCCCTGGTGCCGCCGGAAACGGTCAAGATCAACCTCGCCATCGCCACCCAGGGCCTTGAGATGATGGGGCTCCACAAGGCATGGCTGCTCAACGCCGAGTTGAGCGCTATGGCCCGGTTTTCCAAGCGGGAAGAGTTCAACAAGCGGTTGGAGGACGCCCGGAAGCAGGGCGGCCTGCGCGCCTTCTTCGAGGCCCGGGACAAGCCGTTCCGGCCGGAGCCCTTCGGGCCGCGGGCGAAGTGAGGGGGAGAGGGCAGAGCGGAGCGGGCAGCAGTAATGGAAACGACGATGAGTCGAGTACCTTTATCGTTTCACTTTCGTAACCTCGGACCTGCAAAGGAAGCCGAGATGGAACTCGGTGACCTTACGATCATCGCGGGGCGAAACAATACGGGAAAGACTTACCTTGCGTATACCCTCTACGGCTTCCTGAAAATGTGGAAGGCATGGCCTGGGATCGATACATTTTCGCATCTGAACGACTCACCCGTTGACCAGGGCCACTCAGTTGACACTCCCGACTTGCCGCGAATTTCCGAGCAACTTCGTCGCGACGGAAACGCAAGCTTTCGTATCGACGAGAACACCCTCAAGAGGCAGCGCGCCTCCCTGCTCCGGACACTGTCCCGTGATTTCTCGAAAGACGGCATCACCCAGGTCTTCAGTTCGCACGATGACGACTTTGAGAATGCCTCGATCAACGTGGTTTGTAACGAAAATGACCCTGCGAGGATCGATCTGTCCCCCATCGATTTCGCGCTCGACCGGGAACACTATCTATCCATCAATTATGACGCCGGCCAACTTGGTTTTGACATCGGCAAGACGATGGCCGCAGCCCCACTGACCGCATCGCCATCCTTGCCGTACGATATCGATCAGCATTTGGGTCACTGCTATCTGCTTTTCTTGCTCCTCCGTGTGCTTCCCACGCCGTTTATCCTTTCGGCCGAACGTTTCGGCATCTCCTTGTTTTACCGGGAGCTGGACTTCACCAAGAACCAGTTGGTCGACATGCTGCAGAAACTGGGAGACGACAAGAACCGGGAAAGGATCTCGCCCTTTCTGCTGGTTGACAAGATCACGAGCCGTTACGCCCTTCCGATCAAGGACAACATTGACTACACCCGAAGCGTCCCGAACCGTAGGGCAGCGAAGGGGGCGCTTTGGACGGAACTCTCCGGCGATTTCAAGAAGATGACAGACGGCGACTATAGGTCGGTCGGAGACGAGATACGCTTCATATCGAGGGCGCGAGGCAAGGGACGCAGCTTCAACATTCCCATGCACCTTGCGTCGTCTCCCGTCCGCGGATTGTCAGACCTTTACTTTTTCCTCCGCTACGAGGCAAAACGCAACGATCTGCTCATAATCGACGAACCCGAAAGCCACCTCGATACCAGCAACCAGATCGAGTTGGCCCGCTTGCTCGCCCACTGTGTTCGCGCCGGGCTGCGAGTACTCATCACGACGCACAGTGACTATCTCATAAAGGAAATCAACAACCTTGTAATGCTCGCGCAGGATTTCAAGTCCAAAGACACGATCTTGAAGAAGCTACGTTACCAGGCGGACGACGCATTGGATCCGTCTTCGATCCGCGCGTACATAGCCGAAAACGGCGGCTTGACGCGATGCGAGATCGACAGATTTGGAATCGCAATGCCCGTATTCGATAAGACTATCGACAGTATAAATGAAGCCTCGACCGAACTGGCTGCGCACCTGCAACGAATAGCAGAGACATGACGTGACGTTCCCGGCATGCCTTCGACAGATTCTCCACGAACGAGTCCTCGAATCACCGACGCCCGATGGATCCGTCACGCTCCGCGAAAAGTGCGTCATGAAGGTAGAGGTGTCAGGTTTGGGTGGCGATGCAGTGGCGGTCCGTCTGGATCAGAGACTCGGCTCCTTGAGTGGAATCAAAGAGGGGCCATGGAAGAAGCAATGTGACTACGTCGTCGTCAGCCCGGCCGGCAGCACGGTTCGTGTATTGTTCGTGGAACTGAAGAAAACACTGACCGACAATTCCGATGGTCTCGAGCAATTGCGGCGAAGTTTGCCGTGGCTGAAATACCTTCGTACGTTATGCAGGATCGAGTGCGATGCCACGCTCAAAAACTCTGCGGTCCGCTACGCCTTGATTGCCGCAAGGGGTCAACAACGGTTTGATAAACAGCATGTCAAAGCCGGCGAACCGGCACTGACGAAGTCGTACAAGGGCCTCGATATAACCCTACGCATCGTTGCCTCCAGCGTCGAATTCAGCGAACTATGGGGTCAATGAAACAGGTCCCGAAATGCTCCCGTTGCGGTTTCATATCCTGCCGCCCGCCATTTCGTGCCTTGCCTACTTGACCGCCTCCGCCTCCTCCAGCGCGGTGATCTCTTCTTCGCTCAACCCCAGCACCTCGCCCAGAACGTAGGCGTTGTGGGCGCCGATCCAAGGGGCGGGCAGGGCGGCGCTGGCTTTGGAGCGGGAAGGGATGCCGGGCAGTCCGTGGTGGGCGACCCGGCCCCAGGGGGGCTCGTCGAACTCCACGATGTGGCCGCGCTCGCGCAGGTGGAGGTCGTAGTAGAGGTCCTCGCCGGACATGGGGATACCGGCGGCCACCCCGGCCTCCTGCAGGCGGCGGAAGGCTTGGCGGGCGGTCTGGGTCCGGCTCCACTCGGTGAGCTTTTGGTCGAGCTCGTCGCGATTTTGCAGCCGGCCCTCCCGGTCCGCGAAGCGCGCGTCGTCGGCCCATGAGCCCGCGCCGATGACTCCGGCCATGGCCCGCCACTCCTCCTCGGTCTCGCAGGCGACGATGATCCAGTCGTCGTTCCCGGCGCACGGGTAGCAGCCGTAAGGGGCGTAGATGTCGCCGAGGGTTTCACGGTATCCCAACGTCTCCCATTCGTTGCCGTTGACCGTGTAGTCGAGGATGGCGGGGCCCATCATGGCGCCCTGGGCCTCGAGCATCGAGGCCTCGATGAACTGTCCTTCCCCGGTGCGCTCCTGATGCTCCACGGCCGCGGCCACGCCCAGCGCCATGGTGACGGCACCCACCCGGTCCGGCCAGGCGATCTTGCAGCGCGCCCGCATGGGCGACTCGGGATAGCCCCACAGGCGCATGAGCCCGGTGTAGGCCAGGAGCTGCCAGCCCCAGGCCACCCAGGAGCGCAGCGGCCCTTCCCGGCCCCAGCCGGGCATGGACACCTGGATGATGCCGGGGTTTATCTGCCGCAGCGACTCGTAGTCGAAGCCGAGCCGCTCCATGACCCCCACGCTGAAGTTCTCCACCACCAACTGGGAGCGCTCCACCAGACGGCGGAACAGCTCCTTGCCCTGGTCATGACGCAGGTTCAGGGTGACGCCCAGCTTGGCCCGGTTCATGTCGGCGTGGATGGCGGCGCGCCGGCCCCTGGCCGCCACCGTGTTGGACTCGATCTTGAGCACCTCCACGCCGTAGTAACCCAGGATCTCCGTCCCCAAGGGACCGGCGAACTGCTGCGTCAGGTCGGCCATGCGGAGGCCCGACAGCATGGCGTCGCCGGGCGCAGCCTGCCGGGCAAGTGTGGGGGGATGGTCTTCGACTTCGCTCCGCCGCACTCCGCGAAGCCTGTCCTGAGCCTTGTCGAAGGGCATGTCCTGAGCCTTGCCGAAGGGCCTGCCCTGAGCCTTGTCGAACGGCTCGGGGCGAGCGGAAGTGGGTTGCTCCGCGGAAGTCGGCTGATCCGCGGAGGGGGTTTGATCCACGGAGGCGGGTTCTCCGCCCTGCTCCAGCTCGGCCAGCACCTCCTGCCGGTGCTGGTCCAGCAGCGGCGCCGGACGGCGCACCCGCATGGGGGTTCCAGACAGGCGCATGGGGAAGCCGGGCGCCCGGTAGCGGCCGATGACCGGGTGCTCGATCTCCTGGAGCCATTCGCGCGCCGCCAACTGCTCGCCCTCCACGAACTGGCCCACGGTGTTGAGCGGAGCCGCGGAGAGATGCCGCCCCTGGGCCTCGGCCACGAACTCGTCGGCGGTGAAGCCGCTGATGAACTCCGCTACCACCGCGGAGGCTTCGTCGCTCCGGGCGTCGCGGTAATTCATGTCTTCCCATTGCGGCTCCGACAGGATCGTGCCGGTCATCCAGTTGTGGGTCAGCTCGCGCCACATGTGCGGCAGGTTGGCGGTGAAGTGGACGTAGCGGCCGTCCTTGCAGCGGTAGATGTTGGTCACCGAGCCCCCGTAGGTCTTGGCCCCGGGACGGCGCCCCATGCGGTTTTCCAGGGTGTAGCGGGCGATGGAGCTGCTGTTGGTGAAGGTCAGGGCCTCCTGCAGCGAGACATCCAGCCGCTGGCCCACGCCGCTGCGCCGCCGGTGCCGCACGCCAGCCACGGCCAGGGTCGCTGCCACGCATCCTGCCACCTGGTAGGCCGAGTGCGACGGCGCCGTGCACGGCCCGCGCTCATCGTCTCCCTGGCTGTAGAGAAAGCCGCCGGCGCCGTTGGTGATGGCGTCGCTGCTCTTGTAGTGGCGGTAGGGGCCGGTGCGGCCGAAGGGCGTCATGGACACGGTCACCAGCCCGGGGCAGTTCTCCTCGAGCCACGCGTCGGTGAAGCCCCATTCCTCCAGGCGGCCCAGTGGCGTGGCCTCGATGAACACGTCCGCGGACAGCAGGAGCTTCGTGAAGATGTCGCGGTCGCCGGCGGCTGAGAGGTCCAATACGAGGCCGCGCTTGTTGGTATTGGCGTGTATGAAGGGCAGGCTGCGCTCGATTTCCTCCACGCCGCCCGCGAAAGGGGGAAGCCGCCGTTCGGGGGCGCCGCCGGGGGGCTCCACCTTGATGACGTCGGCGCCGAGATCGGCCAGCAGCCGGCCCGCGTAGGCCCCGGGCACGTCTCCCAACTCCACCACCCGAAGGTGGGCCAGCGCGGCGGCGGAGGCGGGGCCGTTCTCCGGTTCGGTGATGACGGTGCGGTGAACTCCAGGGGGTATTCTCGCGTTCAGGTCGTTCTCCTCTGCCAGTGCGAACAGGGGCGGGTTTGAAACCCGCCCCTACAATTTCTCGCATCGGGACAGCAATCGGACAGGCACCTACACCTGGGACTCGAGGATCTCCAACCCGTCGAGCCGATCGATGAGGTACAGGAGCCCGTTCTCGTCGTGGTAGACGTCGTTGCTCTGAACGCTGTTCTGTCCCTTCCCGGGCTCGGGCACGTAGTACCCCACCTCTTTGGGCTGATAAGGGTTGGACACGTCCACCGCGCGCAGGCCGCCGCTGAACCAGGTGACGTAGAGGACGTTGCTGTAGACCTGCTCCGCCGGCTGATGCGCGCCGTAGCGATCCGTCGGCTCCTGCTCTACAGGCGGCATGAACGTCGCAATGGGCACGGGATGGGCTTCGTCGCTGATGTCCACGACCCACATGAAGGCGTAAGGCAAGGGCGCCGACTTCTGGGCTTCCTCGTCCACCACCACGAGGATCTCCCGGCCCATGAGCTTCTCCGGCATGGGCAGGGTCGTATGGGTGGGCGACGGGAAGGGAGGGCTCGTATCGAGATGGCTGACCAGCGTGGGCTTACTCATGTCGGAGATGTCGAGGATCACGAAGCCGCCGTGCCAGTAGCTCACGTAGAGGCGGTCGTCCCGGCGGATGGGATGATGACAGCGGTGCATGGTGCCCGGCCAGGTCGGTTCCTCGCCGCCGGCGACCCACTGCCCCGGCATCCACCAGCGTCCCACTTCCCGCGGGTTGGCCGGGTCCACCAGATCCAGGATCATGGCGATGTTGCCCACGTATCCTTCCATGACGGGCGAGAAGTAGGCGTACCGGCCGTCGAAGGTGAACCGGTGGACGCCCTTGGCCGCGGCCTTGAAGAACGACACCTCGCGGGGGTTGGACGGGTCCGAGACGTCGAAGACCTTGAGGCCTCCCTGGGCGTCGTTGTTGTTCTCGTAGCGCTCGTGGTTGACGATCATAACGCCGTCGCGCACCGCGGCCTTGTGCGAGTGGATCCCCGGGGGCACATCGAGGTGAGCCACGAGCTTGGGATTCTTGGGGTCGCGCACGTCGATGACGGAAGTTCCGTGCGGCGGGTCCATGTGCCCCACGTAGGCGAAACCCTTGTCCACCTCGATCTTGCCGCCGCCGGGCAGGTCCATGCGGGCCACCTGCTTGATCTTGCTGGCCGTGCCGAATCCGTTGCCTGTCGCCATCTCGATTCTCCTTTCGCTCTCCGGTCCCGTGTGTCGGCTCAAGGCCTACATGCCCGATTCGTGGGAAAATGGCAACGACGCCTCCCATAGTCTGCGAGTGGCAGGACACCCCGAAACGGAAACCCGTCTTGGGTACGAAAATGGCACGCGGACTTTCCGGAGAACCAATGCAAGAAACGGCGTGAAAGAATCACGCCGCGGGAGAGTCAAGTCGAGTCGTGAGGCGCACACGCCCCACGACTCGCGGGTTACGGAGGGCGACCGACCCTACGCCCCGTTATGTTGATATGAATTGCGCCAGCGGCGACAGGACGTATGTCCCGGGCCTGCTAGCGACGGCCTCCTCCGCCCCCGCCTCCGCCTCCCCCGCCGAAGTCCCGGCGCTGGGGCCGTGCCTCGTTCACGGTGATGGTGCGTCCTTCGAGCTGGGTCTCGTTGAGTGCGTTGACCGCGGACTCGGCCTCCGACGAAGAGCCCATCTCCACGAAGCCGAAGCCCCGGGAGCGGCCCGTAAACTTGTCGATGATCACCTGAGCCGACTCAACGGCGCCGTGAACTGAAAAGACTTCCTCAAGCTGCATGTCCGTCGTCGAGTATGGCAACCCGCCAACGTAGAGTTTTCTACCTTCCATGTTTTCTCCTCCCGAACGTTATGGCCGTACACCCCGGGGCGCTAACTTCAAAGGGAGTCGAACATGGCAAGATTTTGTTCTGAACCACGATCCGGTCGGTCGGTCCTTCGAGTAGGCTTCGCAAGGTGAGACTTACTATGGTCTGTCCCTCAAGGGACCCATTCATGGTAACCCTTCGGTCCGGGGGCGTCAAGTGTCGGTGGACATCGCGCGGGGCACCATCGCTGCCCTGACGAGTCCCCTCCACTCTCCGCCCCCCAACGAACCGTGTCACGACTTCTTCGGTCAGATCTTGTAGAAATTCCTCGCGTTGTCCCCGAGGATCGCCTGTTTCTGCTCGTCCGTGAGCTCCGCCCGATCGCGGATCTCGTCGATCTCCTCCATGCAGTTGTCCATGGTGATCTCGTGCGGGAAGTCGGAGCAGAACATGAAGACCTCGTGTCCCACCCGATTGACACAGTAGGACAGCACGTCCTCGTTGCCCTCGCATCCGATGAAGACCCGTCCGCTACGGAAGTAGTCGATGGGTGCCCGTTTGAGCTGCAGGCCACCGTACTCCACCTCGCGGTTCAACCGGTCGAGCACCAGCGGGATCCAGGCCGTGCCCCCCTCGAGAAAGCCCACCCGCAGATCGGGGAACCGGTCGAAGACGCCCTCCGACATCATCCCGGTCATGTGGATGGCCAGGGGAAACGGCATGCCCAGCGCGCGCGTGGCCGGAAAGACCTTGAACGAGTTGAAGCCCAGGTCGCCGTAGCAACCGCCGTGTACCGCCAGGGCGCAACCGAGCTTTTCCGCCTCCTCGTAAAGCGGCCAGAACTCGTCGGAGCCGTAGTGCCGGTCGAGGCCGTTGGACGGAAGCATGGCGCACACCATGCCCAGGTCCTTGACCGCCCGGCGCAGCTCCGTCACCGCCGCCGGCACGTCCTGCACCGGAATCAGCGCAACCCCCTTGAAACGGTCGCTGACCTTCATGTACTTCTCGGAGAACCAGTCATTGTAGGCCTGCGCGTACGCCGTCGCCCACTCGGGAAAGTGCACCTGGCCGTAGGAAAGGCCGGCCGTGGGATAGAGCACCGTGCACTCGATCCCGGTCTTTTCGAGGAATTCGAGCCAGCGCTCGGGTCCCACGGAGGCGTCGAAGATCCCCTCCGGCTCGATGATGCGGTTCCTCGGAGTGTGGAACTTGTCCAGACTCGGCAGCATCTGGCGGAAGCTCAGCTTGCCCCGTCCCAGGTACTTCTCCTCCACGTACTCGCTGATCTCGTTCTCGCGCTCCATGATATGCCCGTCGGCATCTACGAATGCTTGTCCCATTTTTCTCTCCCCCTTTTTGATGATTTCGGTATCAACCTTTCCTCAAACGGCCTGACGATGAATCGAGCGTGCCCATACTGGATACGGCAATGGGCCGAACCTTACATTAGTCGTTCGCCGATTCCCCTGTCAACGGGTAGGCGTGTCCCGAATTTGACTGGGATACGATCCACGTTGGCCGACGTTGACGCCTGCTCGCGGTGCACGTAGACTTGCGGCTTCATGGCTGGGTTCAGGTCGCTATTCCCGTTGTCGTTCCTCAGTGCCGCGCTCATCGCCTCCCCTTTCCTCTGGCCGATCCTCTTTCCTCTGACCTGGTTCGCTCTCGTCCCGTTTCTGACGGCGGTCGAGGGAGCCCGCGATTGGCGGCAGGCCCTTTGGGCAGGGGCGCTTACGGGGATGGCCACCGTTGCCCTTGGGTTTCACTGGCTGGTCTACACCATTCACCTGTTCGGCGGCGTCAACTATGCCCTGGCCGCGATGGCGTTCATCCTCTTCGCGGCGTATTCGGCGATACCGTTCGTCGTGTTCGCGGGCCTGGTGCGTCTGTGCGGGGTGGGCGCCCTGGGGCTTTTTCCGCCGGCGTTCTGGGTCACCGTCGAGTTCTGGTTCCCGAACCTCTTCCCCTGGTATCTCGCCACCGGCCAGACCCAGTTCACTTCCTTGAACCAGTCGGCGGACCTGGTGAGCCACTACGGCACGACCTTCGTGCTGCTGTGGTGCGGCACCGCCCTCTACAAGGTGCTTCGCGCGCGCCGGGGTGAGGGGACGATGCGGTCGGCGGCGTGGGCCACGGGTGCCGCGTGCGCCGTCCTTGCCGCTGCCATGGTGTATGGACAGGTGCGGCTGGCGCAAGTCGACGTGGCGGCGCGGACGGCCGCAAAGCTCGACGTCGCGGTCATACAAGGGAACATCGCCATCGAGCGGAAGGGCAAGGCCGCGTTTCTCAAGACCAACCAACAAACCTACAAGAATCTCTCAGAGAGAAACCGCGACGCGGATCTGGTCATCTGGCCCGAGTCCGCGATGGAGAAATGGCTGCCGAACCGGGCCAAGCGCATTCCCCGGGAGTTGCTTCCAGCGCGCCATCCACACATGATCATCGGCGCCGTCACCTACCAGCAGCAACCTGGGGACCGCTTCCGCAGGTACAACAGCGCCATTGCGGTGGATCCCGCCGGCACCGTGTTGGGCCGCTACCACAAGCGGGTGCTGCTGGCCTTCGGCGAGTATATTCCCCTGGCATGGCTCATCAGCTCGGTGCCGGGCATGTCCGCCATCGGCGAAGGCTTCACACCGGGCGAGATCGAGAGCGCCCTGGTCCTGCCGCAGGGCGCTCGGGTGGCGCCGCTCATCTGTTACGAGGACCTGATGCCGGAGCTGTCGCGCCGCTTCGTCCGGCACGAGCGCGCCAACCTGCTGGTCAACCTGACCAACGATGCCTGGTACGGCCGCACCGTGGCGCCCTGGCAGCATGCGCGGCTGGCTCGATGGCGGGCCATCGAAACCCGGCGGACTCTCGTGCGCGCCACCAACACCGGCGTGACCACGGTCATCGATCCCGCGGGCCGCATGTCCGCGCCGCTGCCGCTGTTCGCGGAGGGGGTGCTGAGGGCCACGGTTCCCTTGATGGAGATGGAAACGGTGTACGTACGCTACGGCGACTGGTTTGCCTGGCTCATGACGCTGGTCACGGTGGCGGCAGTCGCGGGCAGAGGGTTCAAAAGACCGGCAGATTTGTAAACTTGTCCGTGAGACACAGCCAGGAGGCCGGCGCGGTGCGGGCTCGGGCGGGTTTGAAACCCGCCCCTACATCGGATGTCCGGTTCCTGCGGGGCCGGATGTCCGGTTCCTGCGGGGCCGGATGTCCGGTTCCTGCGGGGCCGGATGTCCGGTTCCTGCGGGGTCGGATGTCCGGTTCCTGCGGGGCGTGCGGCCCGATCCGGACTCCTAGTGTGGCGTCTCACAAATACGGTTATGAAGATGCGAGGGCATTTTGGTTGTCGGCAAGGCGCGATGACTTGTAGGGGCGGGTTTCAAACCCGCCCGTGTGGCGTGCACCACGCGAGGAAGAGCAACGCAGCCGACGGCCAAAAGGACGCGCAGATTCATAAGCGTATTTGTGAGACACCGCACTAGACATTCGCAGGGGACAGGACACTCGTCAGCGCGCCCAGCATATCATCCACCGTATCGGCGATGAGCAGCTTGTCGCGGTGCTTCTGCTCGAGAAACCCCTGCTCCACCGCGTGGTCGAGGAACCGGATCAGGTGACCGTAGTAGTCCTGGACGTTCAGAATGCCGCAGGGCTTGGAGTGAATCCGGAGTTGCAACCACGTGATCATTTCCGCCAGCTCCTCGAGCGTGCCGTAGCCCCCCGGAAGCGAGATGAACCCGTCCGACAGTTGCGCCATCAACGCCTTGCGCTCGTGCATGGAGGCCACCACCTTCAGCTCGGTGAGACCCCGGTGCACCACCTCGTCCATCACCAGGGCCTCGGGTATGATGCCGATGACCTCACCGCCCTCCTCCAGCGCCGCGTCGGCCACGCATCCCATCAGCCCTATGGAGGCGGCGCCGTAGACCACCCCGATGCCTCGCCGGGCCAGCTCGCGGCCCAGTGACGTTGCCGTCCGCGCGTACTCGTCCAACGCGCCGATGCTGGACCCCGAAAAGACACATATCCGTTTCATTCAAGCTCCCGGGACAGTTGTGTTCACCCGTCGTTGGAGACGAGCCTGAGACCCACGATGCCGGCAATGATGAGACCGATGCACACCAGCCGGAGAACATCCCTCGACTCCGCGAACAGGATCATTCCGAGGACCACCGCACCCACGGCGCCGATGCCGGTCCAGACCGCGTAGGCCGTTCCCAGCGGCAGGGTCTTCACCGCCTGCGACAGGAGAAAGAGGCTCACCCCCATGGCCAACACCGTGAGCACGCTCGGCAACGGCCGGGAGAACCCGGCAGTGTACTTGAGGCCGATGACCCACACCGTTTCGAACACGCCGGCAATGCACAGATAAGTCCAACCCATCACGCCCTCCAAAGGCTCGCGAAAACCGTGCCGCGAACATGGTCGTCATGCCCACCCGTCGTTCCCGCGGAACAGGCTGCGTCAAAAGGCCACCCCCAGCGAGGCACAGACCCCCGAAATCGTCATTCCCGCGCAAGCGGGAATCCAGGGGCGGTGGAGGGGTGCCGCAGCCGAGTTGCCCGGCCCACCCCTCCTGGATTCCCGCTTGCGCGGGAATGACGATACGAGGCTTCGGCGTCATTCCGTACCCAGGTGGCATTTTGACACAGCCGCTTTCGCGGGAATGACGTCTTCGGGACGTCGGCACCGGGAAGCAGGATTGCCTCCGTGCCGGATATTATCAACAATACGGCGGTCATGCCCAATCCGACGCATTCCGAGCACTGCCGCGACTGCAAGACCCGATTGCACGAACTCCTCACCGCGCTGTACCCGGACGCGTGCCGCAAGGACCATTCATTCCCCTGGCCCAGTGGCCCCGAGGCGTACCGTGGCACCCGGATGGGGGAGGTGTTGCAACGCATCTTCGACAGACTACGGAGTCACCGGGGCTACGGAGACTTCATACGAACGCCGCGGATGCCGCCGTGCGACTACTATATAGCAAGCCCGGGATTCATTCTGGAGTTCGACGAGCGCCAGCACTTCACCAGACCCCGCGCCATCGCCCTGGGCCTCTATCCCGCGGACCTCCAGATGGGCTTCTCCACCGGTAAATGGCGCCGGCTGTGCGAGGCGCTCGACGCGGAGGACCCGGACCCGCCCGACCGGGACGAACGCCGGGCATGGTACGACTGTCTCCGGGACCTCTTGCCGATCGCTCACGGGTTCGCGCCCACCGTCCGCCTGTACGAGGGCGCCTTGCGCTGGTGCGAGCTGCGGCCGGATTCGCCCGCGGATCTCCGTACGTTCAAGTCTTTCCTCGAAGGAAGCCCCATAGTATAGAGTTCGCATTGGCGTGCGTCCTTAGACTCCGCTTTGCTACGCCTGTCCTGAGCCCTTCGACGAGCTCAGGACAGGCCCTTCGACGAGCTCAGGACAGGCCCTTCGACGAGCTCAGGACAGGCCTGTCGAAGGGCTCAGGACCGACGGCGAGAGGCAAGGAATGGAGGCCGTTGCAGGGCGCCGGAAACAACGGAAGGAGTGAAGCGTGGCCGGAGACAAAGACGCCGACAGGCTCAAGGCCCGGGACCTCATCCGGGAGATCAAACGCGCCGGCATCCGGTTTATCGTGGCGCTGCCGGACCGCACCACCAGTGAGAACGTGCTGAAGACGATGATCAAGGATCCCGACTTCCAGGTGGTGCAGGTGTGCAAGGAGGACGAGGGCGTGTCCATCTGCAGCGGGCTCTATGCCGCCGGGCACCGGTCGCTGCTGCTGATGCAGTACACGGGGCTACTGGACTCCATCAACGCGGTCCGCGGCGTGGCCATGCAGGGGAAGAACCCGGTGTGCATGATGGTGGGGATGCTCCAGAAGGAGCCCGGAGTCCCGCCTACGCAGTCCAAACGCTACGGGCTTCGTATCGTCGAGCCGATTCTGGACGCCATGCAGGTGGAGCACCACCTCATCGAAGCCCCCGGCGAGGTGGACAAGGTCGTGCCCGCGGTGGAAGCGGCCTATACCGAGTTGAGACCGGTGGCCATGCTAATCGGACGGGAGCCTATCTGATGATGAAACGCGACGAATGCCTCAAAGTGCTGGCGCGCCACCGGACCGACGAGATCGTGGTGGCGGTGTACAAGGCGGCCCAGGAGTGGATCCACATCGCGCCCAGCGACCTCAACTACACCTTCACCGGCGCCATGGGACAGGGTTCGTCCCACGCCCTGGGCCTGGCCCTGGGCCGGCCCGACAAGCGGGTGGTGGTGCTGGACGGCGACGGCAGCCTGCTCATGAACCTGGGCACCATCGTCACCATCGCCAACGCCGCCCCCAAGAACTTTATCCACTGCGTGTGCGAGAACGGCACCTACGAGACCAACGGCGCCGTCCCCATCCCGCGTCACGAAAACTTCACCTTCACCGGCGTGGCCCGGGAAGCCGGCTACGCCAACACCTACACCTTCGACAGTCTGGAGGACTGGGACCGGAACCTCGACAAGCTCCTCAAGGAGGACGGCCCCATCATGGTGGACCTCAAGGTGGAGCCGGGGGAAGACTACCCGGAGAACTTTCCCCGCCTGTACAGCCCCGAGTACCGGGACCGTTTCCGCAAGGCGCTGGCGGAGTCGTAGCGGGTTCGGGCCAGCGTCCTTCGACTTCGCTTCGCTACGCTCAGGACGAACGGTTGGGACTATTCTTCCCATTCGTTCTGGGGCTATTCTTTCCGTTCGTCCTGAGCGTAGCGAAGCGAAGTCGAAGGACGCTCACATTCTCACAAAGGCGCTCAGGGCCCAGGATTGATAACGTTCACCGGCGCGCCCTCGATGAACCGGATGATGTTGGTGAAGGCGCTCTGGTAGCGCTGGTGCAGGATCCGGTCCACGGCATAGCCCCGATGGGAAGCCAGGACCACGTTGTCGTGGCCGCGCAACGGATGGTCCGGCGGCAGCGGCTCCTCATCGTAGACATCGAGACCGACCCCGCCCGGATGCCCCCGCCTGAGCGAGTCGACGAGTGCTTCCTCGGAAATGATCGGACCGCGCGCCGTGTTGATGAGCAACGCGCCGGGCTTCATGCGCTGGAGCTCGGGGCCGGCGATGAGCCCGGTGGTCTCGGCGTTCAACCGGCAGTTGACCGAGACGACGTCCGACTCCTCCAGCAGCGTGTCGAGGGGAACCCGCCGCGCTCCCGCCTCCGCAGCCCGCTCGTCGGTGAGGGTCTTGCCCGTGGCCAGGATGTCCATGTCGAAAGCCCGTCCAATGCGGGCCACCTTGGCGCCGATGCGTCCCAGGCCGATTACGCCCAGGGTCCGCCCCTCCAGCAGCATGCCCACCGCCGGCGGCCAGGCGCCTTCGCGCATGCCCTGGGCTACCGCCGGGATCTTTCTTGCCAACGCCAGCAGCAACGCGAAGGTCAGTTCCACCGTGGAGGCACCGGAATCGTTGGGGGTCACCGACACGACGACGCCGCGGCGCGTGGCCTCCGCCACATCCAGGTGCGGTATGCCGCGGCCGATCTGGGAGATGAAGCGAAGCGACGGCGCCAGGGCGAACTCGCGCTCCCGGAACGGCGAACGCTCGCGCATGAGCACCACCGCATGGGCGTCGCCCACCGCCGCCGACCATTCCTCATCGGTGGTGAGCTTGCGCTCCACCACCTCGACGTCGGCCAGCCCGGCCGCTTCCTCGTAAGCCGGCACCGTCGTACAGAACCCCTCGTAGTCGTCCAGCACCACCACCCGAAACCGATCGTCCGACATGACCCCTCCCGTCCCGGAGCCGGTGACCCGCGTCACAGCCCCTGTTGCCTTTTGTTTACCGGATACTTCATTGACGGGAAAATGGGCAACGCGATTGGTCCGAAATGGCACCCGGTCCCCGAAACCGTCATTCCCGCGAAACAGGCTGTGTCAAAACGCCAACTTCGGGGCACGAAAGGCCTCTCCGTCATTCCCGCGAAAGCGGGAATCCAGGGGTCCTGGAGGGGTCCCTACGCGGCGTTTCCCCACTCCACCCCGCCTGGATTCCCGCTTTCGCGGGAATGACATTTTCGGGGGCCGTTGCCTCTCTCGGATGGCGTTTTGACACAGCCTGGAAAGCGGGAATCCAGGGGTGGAGGAGGGCTGCGGCGGCGTGCTTCCCCAGCCCCACGCCGCCTGGATTCCCGCTTTCGCGGGAATGACGATTTTGGGGGTCTGTGCCTCGCTGGGATGGCGTTTTGACACAGCCTGTTTCGCGGGAATGACGGATACGGGCATTCTCGGGCTATGTTCGGGGGATTGACGGGGGCGCGGGACCGTTGCCCTTTTCGTATCAATCGGCAAGACTCTTGCCTGTTCCCCAACACCACCCCGGGAGGGATTCCATGAGCCAGTTGACCGAAGAGAAATGCGTGGCATGCCGGGCGGGTGCCCCGGTGGTCACCGACGTGGAAGTGCACGAGCTCAAGCCGCAAATGCCCGAGTGGGCCATGATCGAGGAGGACGGGATTCCCAAGCTGGACCGGCTCTTCAAATTCAAGAACTTCGGCCAGGCGCTGGCCTTCACGGCCTCGGTGGGGGACATCGCCGAGGCGGAGGGCCACCACCCGAGGATCGTCACCGAATGGGGCCGGGTCCGCGTCACCTGGTGGACCCACAAGATCCGCAATCTTCATCGGAACGACTTCATCATGGCCGCCAAGACCGACGGCGTCTACGGCGAGGCCGGGTGACCGTACCCGTAGGTCGGATTAGCGAAGCGTAATCCGACACAGGCCGCGGTGCGGTGTCGGGTTACGCCTTCGGCTAACCCGCGGCTAACCCTACCTGCAACGGAGACGACCACCGCGCCCTCGCCCTGATTGACACGCGACGACATATTGCCGTATTCACATGGCTACGAACGCCTATCCGTGGAGGTATATTCATATGGCAGCCTATCCCATCCTTGATGCCGACTCGCACATCCGCGAAACCGTGGATGACTACCGCTCCCGCATACCCGAGCAGTTCCGGCGTATCCGCCAGGGGCTCTTCCCCAGCGACACCTGGGACCGGTTTCTCGGGCGCATGGGGAAGCAGACCGTCGGCGCGGACGGGTACACCGACGACATGGACGTCGAGGGGATCAACCTCACCGTCACCTATCCGACCATGGGTCTGAACCTGTGCCTGGTGCCACAGAGCGATCTTCAGAAGGCGCTGGCGCGGGCCTGGAACGACTACATCGGCGAGGTACAGCAGCAGAACCCCCGCATGAAGGGCGTTGCCACCGTGTGCTTGAAGGACGTGCCCGCGGCCGTGGAAGAGCTCAACCGCGCGGTCACCAAGTGGCACCACCCGGGCGTGATGTTCCACACCCACGGCCACAAGAAGAATCTCGGCGCCGAAGAGTTCTGGCCCATCTACGCCGAGGCCGAGCGTCTTGGGATCCCCGTCTGCTTCCACGGCAACTCCTGGGGCGCCGAGGGGCAGGACCGCTGGGAGACCTTTCTCCAGGCCCACACCGTGAGCTTCACCTTCGAGATCATGCAGGCGTTTCTCGGCGTCGTCACCTCCGGGCTGCTGGAGCGCTTCCCGAACCTGAAGGTCGGTTTCTTCGAGGCCGGTTGCGGCTGGCTACCCTACTGGCTCGACCGCATCGACGAGCACTACGAACGCCGCAGCGAGGAAGCGCCGCTCCTCAAGGCCAAGCCAAGCGAGTACGTCAAGAGCGGCCGCGTGTACGTGAGCTTCGACCCCGACGACCCCATGCTGCCCTACTGCATGGACCGCTACGGCGACGACATGTGGCTGTTCGCCGCCGACTACCCGCACTGGGACACCATCTGGCCCAACGCCACCAAGGAAGTCCGGGAACGCACCGACATCTCCGAGGACCAGAAGCGGAAGGTGTTCTTCGACAACTGCAACCGGTTCTACAGCCTCGGGCTGGAGGCGTAGCCACGCCGGACGCCGGTGACCGGCGTCAAGCAGCGGCGAACGGACCATGGACGCCACCAAGAGCTGGATTGCCGGCGTTCTCCTCTTGCTGCTTGTCGGCTGCGCCACGGCCAGAGGCCCGGGCTTCGGCGGGTGGAAGAGTCCGAAGGCAGGGGTTGGGGTCGTGTATCTGTATCGACCATGGTCCTTCGTCGGCGGTCTTCTGCCAGTGCGCGTTCAGGTGGACGGTGAGCAGAAACCGGACCTCGACAACGGTACCCACCAGGTTCACGAGCTGCCGCCGGGCAACCACACGATCGTAACGAAAATGGGCAGTGTGCCGATTACGACCGATACGATCACAATCGACGTAAAGGTTGTGGCGGGCTCAGTCCTCTACGCGAGGTTCGCGGCCCACAGGAAGGACGTAGGGGGCGGCACCATGGTGCGTACCACCGAACTCTCGGTGGTAAACGAAGCCACCGCTCGAAGGGAGATCCCGGACACCAAGCGCTCCTTGTAAGGCCGTCGGGGCCAGATACGAGTGATGGCCAACGCTTGGTTCACTGCACCATCCACCGATCACGATCCGTGCGCTGCCGCTTCAACCGGAGCGAGTAGACGGCCCACGCGGCGAGCGCGCCGGCGAGGACGATCATCAATACCCCCGTGATACGGTCTTCCGGGTCCTCTTTCCAAAGCAAAGAGGCGATGCCGCCCGCAAAGATGAGAAGCACCAGGAGACCATGGCCGACCCACGCTCTCCGACTCCTCCTAACGGCCATGTTCTCCTGAATTTCGCGATAGCCCATCTTTTCCTGAGAGACCGGGTAGTTGCGGATGATCGGATCAAGCACGAAGCGCCTGAACCCGAAGGCGGAGATCACCGCGACGGCCAATCCAGCCACGACAGCGCCCAGGATCTGTTGCACCATTTCACTGTCCGGGACCCACGGCATGGACCCGGACCGGAGCCGGTACACGACAAACACCGAAACAAGCGGGACGACAAAGAGGTTCGTCAGCCACTGATATGTTCCCAGGTACGACTTGATTTTGGCGATGTCGTCATCGGATGTGACGATGTAGCCGGTCCAGCTCGAGGGCCAGGGCAGGGGCCCGAAGAAGAACAGCGTCTCTCCGGTAACGCTCTCCTTGAAGTGCATCGTGTTGATCTGGTCAGCGAGCTTCATGATCGTAACCTCCCCATCGGCAACCGATTTCACTGAGGGGACAATTACTACATGACTAACCGTTCAGCAACTCGACGATCCGCGACCCTGGATGGCATAACCCCGTCAGCGCGGGCGGAACACTTTAGGCTTTAGGCGCGGGCGCCGGCTCTTACAGCCCAAGTTCCTCCGCCACGGCCTTCTCTACAACAGTGCCCTTGAAGAACTCCGGGTTGTTGCGGGTGTGCAGGCGGGCGGCGTTGGTGAAGGTGAACTCCTTGAAATCCTGGTCGGTGACGAAGCTCTTCTCCACCATCTCGTGCGCTTCAGGGATGACGTCCTTGAAGTCCGGCACGTCGAAGTGGGTGAAGTCGGAGCTGAACACCGGCCGGAGCCGCACGCCCATCCGGGAATCGAACGCCCACATGGTGGCGCGGTCGTCGGCCTCGCAGCCGAAGAAGAAGTTGCCCGAGAAGACGGCACGGACATCGTCCGCGGAGTCGATGCCCGCGGCCTCGAAATCGTCTACCACGTGCTCGGGGTTTACCAGCTCTTCGAGGCTGCAGTTGGGCCGGAACGCGTCCAGGTTGTCCATGAGGGCGTCGGCGTTGGCCTTCAGCCGTTCGTCGCCGTACCGGTGGATGAACCCCTTCAACTCCTCGACATCGGTCGTGCCCGGGTACTGCAGCCCGGCGCGGCGGCGCTTCTCCCAGTGCTCGATCAGGTCGAAACACATCTGGCAGGCCCAGCTTATGCCGCCTTCCATGAACCCGAAATTGAGGCTCGGGTAGCGCCGGACCAGGCCGCCGAGGAAGACGCCCCGGGCGAAGGCGTGGTTCGACTCGGCGAAGTGGCCCACGTGGTTGTAGGTGAAGTTGCTGATGGAAGCGCGATCGTGCCAGCGGCCGCTGCCCGAGTGCTGGGTCACGGCCACGCCCAGCTCGACGCACCTCTTCCAGACGGGCTCGTAGTCATACGGGCTGTCCAGAGCGATGTTGTCGCAGTACCACGCGGCCTTGCGCGGATCGATGCCCTCCGCCGCGCCGGGGATCTTCCGCTCCTGGTTGCCCCGCAGCATGACCGCCCTGTAACCGCGCTGCACCACCGCGTACTCCAGCTCCTCAAGGGCTTCGTCGGGGTCGTGGGCGGGGATGATGGCCACCGGTGCGAACCTCTCGCTATAGGGCTCGAACATGTCGGCCGTCATCATGTTGTAGGCGCGGACTCCGGCCCGGTGCAGGTCGTCGTCCTGAATGCCGTTGACGCTCAGTCCGAAGCTCGGATAGATCATCGCGAAGTCGATGCCCAGCTCGGGCAGCCGCTCGTTCAGCAGTGCCGGCAACAGCCCCGTGGCCTTGTCGAGGGTATCCGCGGTGACGCCCCACCAGATGGTGCGGCGCATGCGATTGTGCTGGCGCTCCGCCTCGGTGGCCCGGTACCACCCCTGATTCCGGCGCCAGAGCGCCCGGATCTGATCGACCGCCCCAGGGCCGCCCGCTTCGCTCAGGTACTCCAGGAAGACCGGAACCGGCTCGATCCAGTGGCCGTCGCCGTCGATCACCGGGTGCTTCAGCCCATCGTGTATCCGTACTGCTTGATTCTCCATGGTCGCGCTCCTGTCGCAGGGAGTTTCCCTGCCATGTCGTTCAATGGATAAAACCTATCACCTCTTGCCGGCTCAGGGTATGGCCGCGGTCTTCGGACCCGTGACGGACTCGGCCCTCGACGCGTGCAGCGTCCCTTCCACCGCAACGCGCACGAGCTCCGCCTGCCAGTGCAACAGGCCGCCGCTCGCCATGATCTCGTCCCGGGTCCGAGGCCGCTGCCGGACAATGCCCTCAAGGGCCGCCCTGGGCGCCAGAGTCGACGGGGCGATCTCCAACTCCTCGGCGATCTTCGTGCACGCGCCACGCAGCGCGTCCAGCTCCCGCGGGTCGAAGGGCGTCGGTTTAGCGTGCAATTTCAGGCGAAACTCGGGCCACTCCGCGGGCGTCATGGCCGCGGCCCGGTCAAGCGCTTGCTGGAGCGCTCTCCGGCGTGAGCCGACGATGTCACGCGGCAGTTTCGGGCCCTGTTCCAGGGCCTCGCCCGGATGGGACTCGGCCCATTCAAGCAATTCCAGCATTTTCTGGTTTTGAAGAACCTTGAAGGGAGGCCGGTCGGCGCGGCGGGCGAGCATGTCGCGCCAGAGCCAGAGTTCTCGAAGATAGGCCAGTTGGCGGTGAGTCAGCCGGCCCACCCCCTTGATTCGCCAGGCCTCCTCGGGATCGCGTGCACGATCGCGGCCGGTGGCCTCCACCACCGCGCGGCAACTCTCCCGGTGCCACTCCAACCGTCCGCGCTCGCGCAGCTCGCCGCGCAGGCACTCGGAGAGCTCCTCCAGATAGCGCGTGTCGTTGACCGCGTAGCGCAACTGCGTCTGGCTGAGCGGCCGGTGCGACCAGTCCGACTTCTGCGAGCCCTTTTCGATGGTGACCTCAAGGAACTGCTGGATCAGGGCGGCAAGCCCGATCTGCTCGATGCCCAGCAATTGGGCCGCGATCATGGTGTCAAACACCTCACCGCGCGGCCTGAAGCCCTTCCACGCGCGCATCAGCCGCAGGTCGTAGTCGGCGCCGTGCAGAATCAGCCGCTTGTCCCCCAGGACCTCGATAAGACCCGTCATCTCCAGCTCGGAGAGAGGGTCCACGACGAAGTGCCCGCCTCCGACCGAGAGCTGGATCAGGCAGACCTTCTCGAAGTAGTTGTGCAGGCTGTCGGCCTCGGTATCGACGGCGACCGATTCATGCCCCCGGATGCGATGAATCAGCCGTTCCAGGGTCGCGGCATCGCGGACGTAGACGTAGTCGTCGGGATTGACGATCGACATCAGGCCCGCGGCTCATCGTCGGCGATGCCCGACAGCACGACCCGAGCACGATCGGGGAACTCGGCGACCAACTCCGCCGCACGCGCCTCGACCTTTTCGCGCTGAATGGGACTCAACTTCCTGATCTTGTCGTCTACGTTCACAGGCATGCGTGCTTACATTCCTTTCTGAGGCGGTCCAAATGGCATTCGCTGACTCTTCAGACTCTTCAATATGATCTGTCAAACTCGTGACGTCAATTACATCCATCCCGTGAAAGATGCCCGAATGTGGAAATTCCAGTTGCCGTGAAGTTCGTTTAACGATACGTTTAACGATATTTCAAAGTGTCTTTCCAGGAGTCTCTCATGGCCAGATTGCCCCACATCATACCTGTCACTGATCTGCGCCAGGATGCAGCGGCGATTTTGGAACGAGTAGGTAAATCACGTGAACCGTTTGTCATCACCCAGCGGGGTCGAGCGGCGGCGGTGTTGCTGAGTGCGGACGCGTACCAGCGGGCAGAGTCGGAACGGGAGATACTAATGCTGCTAGCCCAAGGAGAGAAGGAAATCGCCGAAGGACAGGGGGCCGACTTGGACGCGGTATTGGCCGAGGCCGATGCGTTGCTGGTGACTGAAGACTTGTGACCGTTCAGTTCACGCCATCCGCGCGGGCGCAATTCCTTGCCGCCATTGCGTACATCACGCGCGACAACCCAAGGGCAGCCAGACAGTTTCGCGAACGCGCAGGGCAGGTGTTACGTCCGCTTGAACAATTCCCCGATTCCGGCAGAGTCATTCCCGAATTCCCGGAACTTCCTCACCGGGAAGTCATCGTCGCCCCATACCGTTTTCTCTACCGTCGGGAACAGGACACGGTATGGGTCGTCGGCGTGTAGCACGGCGCGCAACTCCCGGACGAGCCTTAGGAGTCTGCGCCACAGGACGATCAGGGTAGACGACCGTGTAGGGGCGGGTTTCAAACCCGCCCGTGCCCGCACGGCGCTGCCGGCCGATAGAGGCTCCTAGGAGAGGGAAACGAACTTGTCAGCTTCATCGGTGACCACGGCCGAAACGGACAACGACCCCGGCCTCCTGGCCCGCGCCGCGGCCATCCACGCGCGTGTCCTGACCATGGACACCCACGTGGATATCCCGCCTGATTTCGGTACCGATAGCTATGACCCCAGGGAGGCCAAGGCGGGCCGCGGCCAGATCGATCTGGTGGGGATGGAGCGCGGCGGGCTGGATGCGGTGTTTTTCATCGTTTACGTGGGGCAGGGCGAGCGCAACGTGGCGGGCTACGCGCGGGCCATGGCCGACGCGTTCACCAAGTTTGCCGCCATCCGCCGCATGACCGACGTGCAGTACCCGGAGACCATCAGTCTGGCGCGCACGGCCGCGGACGTGCGGCGCATTCACGGCGAGGGGCGGCGCGCGGCGCTCATCGGCATCGAGAACGGGCATGCCCTCGGCCGCAGCCTGGACATTCTCGATACGTACTACGACTTCGGCGCCCGCTACCTGGGACTGACCCACAACGGCCACAACGACCTGGGCGACTCCGCGGTGCCCATGTCCCGCCTCAAGGACCCGGCGGCGGAGCACAACGGCCTCACCGGGTTCGGGCGTGCCGTGGTCGAGCGCGCCAACGAGCTGGGCATCATGGTGGACATCTCCCACGCGGCCATGACCACCGCCATGGACGCCATCCACGCATCCCGGGCACCGGTGATCGCCTCCCACTCCAGCGTAAAAGGCGTCTACAACCACCCGCGCAACCTGTCCGACGAGGCGCTGACGGCACTACGGGACAACGGCGGCGTGGCCCAGATGGTGGCCTTCGACTACTACCTGCGGCCGGTGTCGAGCGAGAGGCAGGCGGCGCTTCGTGCCCTGAGAACAGAGATGGGAATCAAGGGGTTCGCCGATTTCGAACAACTGAGCGACGAGCAGCGCAACAGCTACGACGCCCGCCGGGGGGAGATCGACTTCAAGTGGCCCAAGGCGTCGGTGAAGGATTTTGCCGACCACATCGACTACGCGGTCAACCTCGTGGGCATCGATCATGTGGGCATGGCGTCGGACTTCAACGGCGGCGGCGGAATCGCCGGCTGGGACAACGCCCGCGACACCCTCAACGTCACCATCGAGCTGGTGCGGCGGGGCTACACGGAAAGCCGGATTGCCCAACTGTGGGGTGGCAACCTGCTGCGAGTGATGGAGGAGGTGGAGGCGGCGGCCCGGCGACAGGAATAGGCGGAACGGCGGGTAGACACTGAGTCATTTTTCTTGGTTACAGGACCGAACGATGGTATAATTTTTGCGTATGTCTTTAGAATGAACATGATGGTGACTGAGTTGTATGATGCCTTGAGAGCGGCCGGGGCGCCGGAAGGGAAAGCCCGTGCCGCCGCTCAAGCCATGTCGAAAGAGAGTCTGGCGACCAAGCCCGATATTTCGCGACTTGAGCGGGAACTGTTGGTCGTGAAGTGGATGACGGGCGGGATTGTCGCGGGTGTCATTTCTTTGCTGCTCAAGTCGTTCTTCGAATAGAGGGCTTTTCCGGACCCGACAGGCAGGTCCCGGTTCACAATCATCATTCAGGCCGCGTCGCGCGGAGCAACTCCCACAACCCCCTGGGGCTCACGATCCGTAGACCCGCCACCGGGGCGGCTTCGAGAAGGTCCTTGTCTCCGGTCACCAGGATGTCCGCCGCGCCGTTGAGCGCTGCGGCCGCTACCCATCGATCGGCAGGATCGGTGGCGGGCCATGTCGCCGGTTCGATCGGCGCCACGACGTCTGCGTGCTCACGAACGAAACCGACCACTTCGCTCACATATCGGGGTCCGCTGACCCGGGCGGTCCCGGCTGCGATCACGCGGGGGAATCTCCTCCCGAGATCAACAGCTCGCCCACCTGGCGCATGGCCTTGGCACTTACGCTGTAGCGCGTTTCGACTTCCTCGATAGGGAAGCCGGCGAACAGCGGCCGCACCTCCGGCAGCCTAGCCGACAGTTGACTGGCGGGTCGGGGGCATGGCGATGTGAATGATGTGATTGTGAGGCGCAGAGTGGACCCGGAGCGAGGCCCATGCCGTATTCTCATGCCACAAAGATTGAGGCGCCTACATAATATAAGCGGCGATGCTGACGGCGATTCGCTCGGCGGCTTCCCTCACCGAATCACGTGCGAGATGCGTATAGCGCGCGGTGGTCTCGTATTTTGTGGGTGCCGCCGACGTCCACGCCGACCAGATAGCGAGCTTGAGAATCACTCATAACTAGTGTCTGCCAGAAAACCCCCACTTGTGCACGGGAACTGCGACGAACCGCGACAGTTTCGGCGAGGTTTCAGCCACGGAACGGGCGGCACGGACACCACTGAAGGGTGCTCGGCGTCAAACCGGTCCGCAATGCCGACTTCCGGACACAGGAGGCCGTACCCGTCTCCGTGTGGCGGGCCGGGGATCGCAGGAGATGGCGGCGCTCAGGCAGCGCGGCGTCTTCGACGACGTTCGGCGTCACGCATGCGCCGTCGCACAAGCAGGCCGATGCGGTGCAGGTTGGCGGCCAGTATCGACAAGGCAACGGTGTGTGCAAACCCATCGGCGCCGTGGGAGCGAACCCGATCGAGACCGCGATGCTCAAGGTTGTTGATTGCCGACTCGACCGCCGGGTGCTGGCGCCTGGCCTCGGCAAATGCTTGCGCTTCCTCGCGCTCGCGCTCGGCCACAGAAAGCCGACCCTTGCGCGGCAGCGCATTGAGGTCGAGCATGGCGTCGAGTTGCGCCCGGTTGCCGGGGCTGTGGAACCCACGGTCGAAGCTGCACACCCGTAGGTCGGGATGCAGGGCCTGCGTCTCCTCGATGATCGACACCGCAATATCGGTATCGCTCCCTTCCCACAGAATCTTGTGGTGAAGGATGAACTGGAATTGGTCCTCAACCACGCACACCGGAACTCCGAGTTCCACCGCACGGCCAGCCTTGCCCTTCGAGATCCAGCGGGTGTGTTCCTCGAAAATCGAAAACACTTTCTCATCGTGCGCGATGGTCTCGCCTTTGAGAAGACGCCGCTCGATTTGGTCCATTTGCCGACGCGCATGGGCAATCAGACACTGGAGTATGCTCGATTGCGCAACACCTGCCTGCTCCAGCTCCTTGCAACTCTCCTCGGCTCGGCCGACCAAGTGCCAGCAACGTTCGAGATAGGCTTCGACTCGGTCCGGCCGACTCTTCGCGCGTCGCGTCGAGCGGACCTGGTTGAAACACTTCTTCACCTCTTGCGTGAGATGTCCCCACTGGCGCCAGCCTCCGATGTTGTGCTTCCTCGCCGCACCGCCCAACTCCCCGAGCAAGCACCGCATCGCCTCCCACAGCAGGTTGACATCGGTCGGGTAGTGCACGTCAGTCTCGACCACAAACGAATCACAGCGCCCCCGCAACCGCTCGCCAGGCTTTTTTCTTGCGACCGCGTGGCCGCTCTCCACAACCAACCGCCCAATCTCTGACAGAAGCTCGGGGGTCAACAGATACACATTGTCGATGATCGTCTGCAACTCGTAGGTGTCGCCTTGCGAGAACGCACCGTGACCCAGGAACTCCCGCACCGTTCGATGTTGATTCACAAGCTCATGAACACGGTCAAAGTCACAACCAAGACCCTGTTTGAGGACGCCCATCACCAGGATCCGCCACAACTCCATCCCCGGACGTCCCACCTTGCGATTCGTGCCCGGCAAAATGTGCTCCTCCAACAGCGAAAAAAGCTTCTCCCGAGTCTCCTCGTGCGAATACAGATGCTGGAGACCAAGCAGAACCGCTGGAATGTCATCGCGGGATTTATCATCCAGCTTGATCTCCTCGATCCGCGCCTCACCAAGTGCCAACTGCGTTTTCCGTGTCTGTCTCATTGTTCCTCCATCCTCCGAAGATTGCCTACTATGGGTGGATTAACCATCAAATTCCTGCATAAATTACCGGATATCGACTTTCTTCGCAATCTTGAATCGCCATTTATTCTTTGATTTCATATAGATACCTGTTTTCTGGCAAACACTAACTAAGCGATATTATTGTACTTATTGGGATCATGTACTGTTGATATTTCAAGCATCCCGCCTTCGCCGTCAGCATACCGTAAGCGGATTCATTCCCGTCTGCGCGCGTTCCAGCGCAACTCTGTCGCACAGATCCTCCAACACAGTCCGCCGTCACGGGCTGGTACCACTGCCCCCCCTTGCTGAAGAAGCCCTCCCACCCGTGGCTGGCCGATTCCCACAGTTTGCCCGTAACAGTACTCGGATACACCACCCAAGTCCGCACCCGGCCTGCATCCCGTCCAGCTCTTCCAGTTTTCGCCCAATGGTGTCGAGCCCACGGTCTTCCCCGAACGCATTCAGTTCAAAAGCTTCGCACTCGCACTCTTTTTCGTAGTCTCTTACCAGTTCTTGAGACTCCGCCATCGCGACATCACAGACCCATACGGGTGCCGAGTAAACCAGTTGTCCCGAACGCCCAAACCCTGATCGCAGTCCTCGACCAAGCGGGGATTCGCCGTTATCGGAAGAGGCTTTCGAGCGCTTCGCGCTCAACCGCATGCTTGTCCGAATTTTCTTGCTTGGGCTTTTCCCGGTTCACCAACTTCCAGCGAACGGCCGCCAGGTTCCCGGCCTCGGGCAAACCAATCAGGCTGAAGTCGGAGGCTGGCGACAGTCATCGCACGGACTGCGCCGTTAATCGTCAAGGAGCCGAAACATCGAGAGATCGGCAGGAGCTCTCCCTCAAGAACTCGACGTCTCCTTCGGGGAGCGATTCAATGCGGTGGCCCTCCCGCAGCCACGGTCGCATGAGATCGACTACGTGGTCGGTGCCGGCGTTGGAAACGATCCTCACGGATTCCCGCCGACCCAGGGATCGACGATTTCAATGCCGGTGTTGCGGAATTCGCTCGTGTTCCGCGTGACGACTGCAAGACCTCTAGACGCCGCTATCGACGCAAGTATGGCGTCGGGCAAGTGGTCGTCAAGTGGCTCTCCCCGGCGGCGCTTTTCCTCCATAATCCGGGCACACGCTAGGGCATCCGCCTGGGTCCAATCAACGATTTGATTCTCAAACAGTTCATCGAGAAGGTCTTGGAATCGCTCGGTGAGGATGTCCCGGCGCCGGCCATGATCCAGACGCCCGATTCCATCGCAAATTTCCCAAACGGTCACAGCGGCAAGACCGATTCCCTCGTCAGCGATCGAATCGAGAAAGGCGGCAACGCGCGGCTCCGGATTCGGCCGCATCATCTCCGAGACGACGTTTGTATCGAGCAACCAAGCGATCTGCGAGATCACGTTCCAGTCTCGTCGGTGAATTCCACAGGCCCGTAGCGGTAGAGCGCACGGGGTGGCATTTCCACTCCATGCTCGCGCCCGAAATACCGTCCAAAGACCTCAGACGGCTGCGGCCGGCGCTCGGTCTTGAGACGCTTTTCGTGTATCATTTGACGGACGAACTCTTCCATCGATACCCCTACTTGACGTGCTTCGCGCTTGAGCCAGGACTTGTCTCCGGGATCGATATCGCGGACAGTGAGGGTCGAACTCATAGTGGCGGCCTCCTTTTCATCCAACCTACCTCTGTTCAACATTTGCTAGCATATTTTGACTGCATGGACAACCACCGATGAAATTTCTGTGCCGCCGACGTCCACGCCGACCAAGTAGCGGCCTTGAGAGTCATTCATAACTATCTGATATTATTGTTGTTAAGGGGATCATGAACTGTCGATCTCTAAGTGCTTGCTGCGCGAGCACGAGTTCCAGGATGTCATGACAGAACCCGCGAGTCGCGAAGGCCGCGACCAGGACATTGGTGTCCAGACCTTCCCGGATTCGGCATCCGGGTCTACCCTTCGGGCGCCAAGGTCTACGTCGTGCAGACCCGAGTCTTCGGCCGCTCCAAGCGCGTCACCGTGGGCCGCCACGGCAAGCTTTCCGCCGACCAGGCCCGCAAGGAAGCCGCCCGGATCAAGGCGGGCGAGTCTGCACCCTTGGCCGAGCCTTCCGCCGCCCCGACGGTCGCTGACCTGGCCGAACGCTACCAGCGCGAGTACGTGGCCATGCACTGCAAGCCCTTGACCGTGTCCCACTACGGTCTCATGCTCCGCAAGCACATCGTGCCGGCGCTGGGAAAGCTTCTGGCTTCAGAGGTCGAGCGCAAGCACATCATGGCGTTTCAGTACGGTCTGAGGGACATGCCCACGGTGGCGAACCGGGCCGTGGAAATCCTTATCAAGTTGTTCAACCTGGCCGATGCGTGGGGATGGCGTCCGTCAGGCAGGAATCCCTGCCGGTTCGTGCGCCGCTACAAGGTGGAGAAGCACCACGAGCGGTTCCTGACTGCCGAGGAACTCTACCGGCTCGGCCGGGTGCTGGACGCGGCTCCAGCCGAGCGGCTGGCGTCAACCCATGCGGCCGCAGCGATCCGGTTGCTGGTGCTGACCGGGTGCCGGCGGAACGAGGTCCTGGGACTTCGGTGGGAGGATCTGGACTTCGAGGCCGGAGAGATGCGGTTGGCGGACAGCAAGACCGGAGCGCGGGTGGTGCCGCTGCCGCCGGCGGCAGCGAGGGTGCTGGCGGGCCTCTCACGGGTTCCGGGCAATCCGTGGGTGTTTCCGGGGAGGAAAAAGGGCGACCGCCAGCACAGCATCAACGACTCCTGGGACCGCGTGCGCAAGCGTGCCGGCCTCGCCGGCGTGCGCCTTCATGGCCTGCGACACTCCTTCGCTTCGAGGGCACTGGCGCTCGGAGAGAGCCTGTCGATGATCGGGGAGCTGTTGGGACACCGGAAGGTGCCGACCACGGCGCGCTACGCTCATCTGGCACGGGACTCGGTGCGGGCGTCGACAGCCAAGGTGGCGGAGAGCATCGGAGCGGACATTCTGCCGGAGTAGCGAGTGAAAGGAAACGGACAATGGCGAGGTTGAACAGCGGAACGATCTCCAGGCGTACGGTCGAAGGACTCCCTACAGAAGAACGGGAGGTGGTGTTCTGGGATCGGGAGCTTTCGGGCTTCGGGGTGAGGGTCCATCCATCGGGATCAAAGGTCTACCTGGTGCAGACACGGGCCGGGGGGAAGTCGAGGCGGGTTACCATCGGACGGCACGGGCTGGTGTCGGCGGAGCAGGCTCGGCGCAAGGCGGCGACGGTGATCGCGAGCATCAAGGCAGGAGAGGAGCCGAGGCGAAACGGCGTCGTATCGCCAGCGGCCACCGGGCCCACACTGGCGGAGGTGGCGGAGCGGTACATGAGGGAGCATGTCGCCGTGCGCTGCAAGCCGGCGACGGCCGGAGGGTATCGCCATGCCCTCGACAAGGTGCTCCTTCCGGCCTTCGGTTCCGTCCCTCTGGGGAGGGATCGGCCGCGATCAGGTGACGGCCCTGCACTACCGGCTCCACAAGACGTCGGCTACGGCGAACCGTGTGGTGGAGACGCTCTCCCGGCTCTTTTACATGGCGGAGGCATGGGGCGTGGCGCCGGAGGGAGGGAACCCGTGCCGGCTCGTGAAAAAGTACAAAGACCGGAGTTGCGAGCGGTTTCTGTCGGAACAGGAGTTCCGCCGACTGGGAAGCGTGCTGAGCGAGCTGGAAGCCGAGGGCAAGGTTTCGGCGAGCGCTGTCGCGGCGTTCCGTCTGCTGATGCTGACCGGGTGTAGGCGCAACGAGATCCTGACGCTCCGGTGGGAGGACATGGACCTGGATGCGGGGGAGTTGCGGTTGCGGGACGCCAAGACAGGAGCACGGTCGGTGGCGCTGCCGCCGGCGGCGAGGAAGGTGCTGGCCACCCTGCCCCGGTTGCCGGACAACCCGTGGGTGATTGCCGGACCCCGGCCCGGGAGGCGCTTGAGCAACCTGAACGGCCGGTGGCTTGTGGTTCGGGCGCGAGCGGGGCTCGAAGACGTGCGTATCCATGACCTGCGACACTCCTTCGCTTCGAGGGCACTGGCGCTGGGGGAGAGCCTGACGATGATCGGAAAGCTCCTCGGCCACCGGAAGGTGCAGACCACGGCCCGCTACGCCCACCTTGCGCGAGAGTCGGTGAAGACGTCGGCTGCGAGGGTCTCGGCGAGTATTGCAGCCGATATGGAGAAGCGCTGACCTGCCCCCCTTGTTTGTCCTCACGCGAGGGTTAGTGTTAGCCCAGAGAGGGGGGAGGACATGCGCAGGAGCCGATTCAGTGAGGAGCAGGTGATCGGGATACTGAAGGAGCACCGCGTAGCGCCTCCAAGGCCACCTTCGCCTCGAAGTCCCCGCTGAACCGTCGTCGTGTGCTCATCGCGTATCCCTCCCTCAGTCGGTGGAATACACCTTAGCAACCTGTCCGTTTTTCCGGGACCACCTCAGAAGTCCTGTCGGCCTCTTGAGAAATGATAGGTGGGTGGTTACACTTGACATATGATACGAAGCTTCCGCCACAAGGGTCTCAAGCTCCTGTTCGAAAAGGGAGACCGGCGGAAGGTACAATCGGGCCATGCAGACAAGATCGGACGCATACTCGCGCGCCTCGAAGAGGCGTCGGAGATCGGCAACATGGACCTGCCGGGCTTCCGGCTGCACCCCCTCAAGGGCGATCTTGCAGGTTTCTGGTCGGTCACGGTGTCCGGCAATTGGCGTGTAGTCTTTCGCTTTGAAGGCGGCCACGCCGGCGACGTGGACTTGGTCGACTACCACTAGGAGGAATAAGCCATGCGAATGAAGAACCCGCCGCATCCAGGACTTTCGGTGCGGCACGATTGCCTGGAGCCCTTGGGGCTGAACGTCACGGAAGCGGCCAAGCGCTTGGGCGTCAGCCGCAAGCAGCTTTCCGACATCGTGAACTGTCACGCGGGCATCTCGCCTGAAATGGCGATCCGGCTCGACAAGGCATTCGGAGGCGGTGCCGACACGTGGCTGCGGCTCCAAGCTGCCTACGACCTAGCGCAAGCGATGAAGCATGCCGATGAAATCAAGGTCGAGCGGCTATCACCCGCAGCCTGATACGGTGAAGCTCTGTTCTATTCGAAACAACCAAAACGCTGACTCGCGAGTGAGTTCCTTACATTACGGAATTCCCTTTCCGAGAGGGGTGACCGTCATCAGCGATTCGGGCGCCGTGAAAAATACCGGAAAATCCAAGAATACAGCAGGAACCTCCTGTGCCGACATCGAAATCCTCGCTGGGCCGGTGGTATGTGAGGTGGTCCCGGAAAATCGGGCAGACGGAGGGCACGTTACCACCTTGTCGCCACGCGCTAGGCGGACCGACTTCGTCGCCTCCTTACTGGCGTGAAGTCCCAACATCAAGAGATGGAGGCCGTGGAGGCGGCGGCCCGGCGCCATGAATAGGCCCGGACCCGACAGGGGATACGAGTCTTTATTGGCCGCGAATCTGAACGGATGGTATAAGTCGACACCGCCGCCTCAGCCCTTGGGCCCGAACACCGGCAACAAGGCACCGCCCCTTTCGATAAAACGAACCTCTACGTCCATGCCGATCGAAACATCACCCGGTGCACAGCCCACGATGTTCGTGCCGAACATCGGGCCTTCCTCAAGCTCGATCAAGGCATAAACATAGGGTAGATCGTCTTTGAAAGCCGGATCGAAGGCTCGATGATGCACGTTGTATGAGAAAACCTTGCCGCGGCCCGACGCCTCGCGCCATTCGAGGCTGCCGTAAAAAGGCTGGTTGGCGTGATTGCGACAGTAGGCCGCCGGCCAATACCAGGTGCCGCACTCACGGCATTGCATCAGGACAAACCGTCGATTCTGGACCGCGTCCCAGAATGGCTTGTTGTCCTCATCGATAGCGGGCTTCGGGTAGGACGCAGACATGATGATCGGCTCCACTCGACGCAAGTCTCAGTTGCTCAGGATCATGCAGGCATGGGTCGAGCACATTCCGGGCGAAAGGATCTCGCCACCGTGTCCCGTCACCAACCCGATTCTTGCGTTTTCTACCTGCCGCTCTCCGGCTTCGCCGCGGAGCTGCATGACGGCCTCCGCGACATGAGTTTGCTCGCCCAGGTGATATGCGGACAGGAGTCCACCGCTAGTATTGATTGCGACCTCGCCCCCCGGACCGATGCGCCCCCCCTCGACAAAAGCACCACCCTCACCCTTCTTGCACCATCCGTAATCTTCTAGCTGGAATAGCACCTCGGCGGTAAAACAATCATAGAGGCCCGCGAAATCGAGATCCTTGAGGTCGATCTCCGCTTCACGGAAGGCGGTCTCCTTGGCGGTCTGTACGGCAAGACACGTGTAGTTGGCTTTGTCCCACCAGAGCTGCCCCATAGCCTCTCCCACCCCCGCGCCCGAAACATAGATGGGTTTGCGTGCCAAGTCCTTCGCCCGCTCAGCGGTTGTCAGGACGATGGCAAAACCACCGTCGCTCACGACGCAAGAGTCGAAGATGTTGTAGGGCCAGACGAGCGGTGGCGCGTCCATGTATTCGGACAGCGTCAGCGGCCGATCATGGAACTGCGCCAAAGGGTTGTATTGGGCCCAACCGCGAATCGCCACGGAAATCTCGCCGAACTGCTCCTTTTTCGTGCCGAACTCATGCATGTGGCGCGCAGCAAAAAAAGTGTGGTGACTCATCGCCGCCAAATCGCCGAATGGCTTCCCCCAATAGCCCGCTCTTTCGATGACTCCGATGCTGGTATTACCCGTTCGCCGCGCGACTCGGCTCCGCGAGTAATCCTTCGTTCCCGACGCGAGTACGACATAGTTGGCCATGCCGAGTTCGAGAAACTTGGTAGCCGCCAGAACGCCGACGATGCTCGCGGTGCCGCCACGGGCAACCTGGAAGAACATACGGCACGGCAGGCCGAGAACGCGTGGAAAGGCATCGGTCGGCGACGGAACGTCTCCCGCGCCGGGTGCGATCTTGAGATCAATCGCGCCATCGACGTCGTTTACCGTAAGGCCGGCGTCCTCGATGGCGAGCCTGACGGCCTCCGTCTGGAGCGTCCGAAAGCTTCGATCCTCGAACCGGCCCGCAAGCAACCCGAGACCGACAATGGCAAACTTATCTTTGAGAGCGCCAGACATGATCCTTCCGCCAAACTTTCGGGTACGTTGCGGCCTTCCTGTTACTCACGCTCTGGCTGGACCATCGCCCGGCCACTATACGGGCGGGGAAGATCGGCAGTCAATGACCTCGGATAGTGCATGTGAACGCGCTCGTTCGCTCGGAGTTCCTATCGTCGTCCTCAAGACGGGACGGAGTGAAGTGGGCGCCCGCGCCGCGCTCGCACATTCGGGCGGCCTGGCCGGCGACGACGCGCTGATCGACGCGGCGTTACGCCAGTCGGGCGCCATACGGGTCGAGAATCTAACCGAACTGGTGAGCCTGCTGGCGTTACAAAGCGGAGCCGATTTCGTGCTTGCCCGCTATTTGCCCCAGGCGGGCGTATTCGAGGGTTACCTCCGACTCTTTGACGAATCGGATGGCCGCCTCGTACTCTACACAAGGACCAGCTTTGACACCCTTGCCATGCCGCAAGATAATTTCCTCGAGGCTATTCCGATCTTGCCCGACGCGGAGCACGCCTTTGCGGTGCTCGGCAAGCTTGCCGGATTTTACCGTGATCGAGAGACTGCTGCCGAGGATTCCCCCGCTCTGCCCGAGCTACCGGGGAGGGTGAAGGACCATGCGCGCGTACTGACCTCATCGGCGACACGGGTTCTCACGGAGGAACGGGTCTTCTCCGTCCTCGCGGCGTGTGGGTTTGGCACCCCGCCTCTCAAGGTTCTCAACCGCGGAGACGATGCGCTCTCTGCCGCACGAGCATTACCGCCACCCTACATCGTCAAGATTTCGTCGGACCGGATCCTGCACCGGCGGCGAGTCGGAGGGGTAATCGCCGACCTTCGCTCGGCCGAGGAGGTCCCGCCGGTGGTCGCGCGCTTCTTTGCCGATTTTGGCGACGACGCACGCGCGGTTGTCGTCGAGACGATGGTCGCAAAGGACATCGAGGTCTTTCTCGGGGCGCGGCGTGATCTCGTCAGCGGTCTCGGTATCGTCTTCGGACTTGGCGGTACTTTTGTCGAGGATGTCGGTGCGACAGCGCTGCGCCTCAGCCCGCTCGGGGTGCGCGATGCCGAGGCACTGGTCCGCGAGTCACACGTCGCGTCCGCGCTGGAGCGTCTCGCGGGCGACTCGGCCGCACGCTTGATCCAAGAGCTCAAACGCCTGATCCTGGCCTTCGACGGCCTGTGCCAGGTCCTGGGCGACGATCTTGTGGAGTTCGATATCAACCCGCTCGGCGTCGATCTGGAATCAAAAAGAGTGTGGGCACTGGATTCGAAGATCGTTCTTGCAAGCGATGAGGGGAACAAGCATGAACCAACCTGACACTGGGAAGGTCATGGCTCCGGGGCGTCTGGCCAACTTCCTGACGCCAGAGCGCCGCCGGACTGTGATTTCCATCCTGGTCGTGATGATCGTGTGGGAGGTGATGGCAAGATATGTCATCCAAAGCGATCTCATCTTCGCTTCGCTTACCGATATCGCTTTGAACTTTTATGAGATGGGCCGGAGCGGGGAGCTCTGGAAGCATGTCCGGATCAGCGCCCTCGAGTTCGTACTCGGGTATAGTACTGCGACGATACTCGGAATTTTACTCGGAATTCTGCTCGCACTCCACCGATCTTCGGCTCAGTATATCGAACCTTGGCTGGGTGCGCTCTACGCGACTCCGATGATCGCGCTTGCGCCGATCTTCATTGTCCTGCTGGGAATCGGTATTTACTCCAAGATCACCATTATCTTTATCGAGGCCTTCTTCCCGATCACGATCAACACCTGCCTCGGAATTCGATCAACCGATCGAGATCTGATCGATGCTGCGGAGTCGTTCGGGGCGAGACCCATCCAGGTCATCCGTACCGTTTTGCTGCCGAATGCCTATCCATTCATTATCGCAGGAATGCGCATTGCAGTCGCGCGCGGCCTCGCCGGCGTGCTGATTTCAGAGATCTTCGGGTCGGAGGCGGGCGTCGGCAATATGATCTGGTTCTCGGCCGAAGAGTACAACATGCCGAAGCTGTTCACCGGCGTGTTCATACTTGCCGGTACGTCGATCGTCTTGATGGCGAGCTTGGCGCGCTTCGAACGCAGAGTAGCACCGTGGCGGGACTAGCCTGTGCCTCCTGAAGACTGCGTTGGGCACAGAAACCATGGCTTTTCGGACCGCTTGACGCATCGTCGAGACTGTGGCCTGACGCCCGCCAGGCGTCGAGGGCGGTGGTTTCCGCAAGCGGTTCCGTGGAATCCCTCGGTACCTGGGCCGACCCACAACGACCTGGGCGACTCCGCGGTGCCCATGTCCCGCCTCAAGGACCCGGCGGCGGAGCACAACGGCCTCACCGATTTCGGACGTGCCGTGGTCAGCCGCGCCAACGATCTGGGCATCATGGTGGACATCTCCCACGCGGCAATGACCACCGCCATGGACGCCATCCGCGCGTCCCGGGCACCGGTGATCGCGTCCCACTCCAGCATCAATCATGTAGGCATGGCGTCGGACTTCAACGGCGGCGGCGGCATCGCCGGCTGGGACAACGCCCGCGACACCCTCAACGTCACCGTGGAGCTGGTGCGGCGGGGCTACAGCGAGGAGCAGATCGCGCAACTGTGGGGCGGCAACCTGCTGCGGGTGATGGAGGAGGTGGAGGCGGCGGCCCGGCGACGGGAATAGGCGGAACGGCAGGCGGACACTGAGTCATTTTTCTTGGTTACAGGACCGAACGATGGTATAATTTTTTCGTATATCTTTGGAATGAGCATGATGGTGACTGAGTTGTATGATGCCTTGAGAGCGGCTGGGGCGCCGGAAGGAAAAGCCCGTGCAGCCGCTCAAGCCATGTCGGAAGAGAGTCTGGCGACCAAGGCCGATATTTCGCGACTTGAGCGGGAACTGTTGGTCGTGAAGTGGATGACGGGCGGGATTGTCGCAGGTGTGATTTCTTTGCTGCTCAAGTCGTTCTTCGAATAGAGGGCCTTTCCGGACCCGACAGGCAGGTCCCGGTTCACAATCATCATTCAGGCCGCGTCGCGCGGAGCAACTCCCACAACCCCCTGGGGCTCACGATCCGTAGACCCGCCACCGGGGCGGCTTCGAGAAGGTCCTTGTCTCCGGTCACCAGGATGTCCGCCGCGCCGTTGAGCGCTGCGGCCGCTACCCATCGATCGGCAGGATCGGTGGCGGGCCATGTCGCCGGTTCAATCGGCGCCACGACGTCTGCGTGCTCATGAACTAAACCGACCACTTCGCTCACATGCGCCTCTCGTATGCCGAGATTGTCAGCGAGAACCCGCTGGAGTTCTTCGAGAACCGTTTCGCCAACAAGAAGCTGGTGCTGCGCGAGCACGAGTTCCAGAATGTCATGACAGAACCCGCGAGTCGCGAAGGCCGCGACCAGGACATTGGTGTCCAGCAGGATCCTCACGAGACTTCGTCGAAGACATCCTCGTCGGTCAGCCAGCCATGCGCCTCGGCGAACGGCACGACGCCGCGCCGCAGTTGTTCAAGTCGTGCGATCGCAAGTTGCCGGCGCACGGCTTCGCGCACGAAAGCGCTCTTGCCCGTGCCGGTGCGTGCCGCGGCATCGCGCAACTCCGCGTCCAAGCGGTCGTCGATACGAATGGTCAAAGTCGCCATGTACTACAAAGTACTACAAGCGGCGTCTCGATACCAGCCTGTGTGGAAATGGGCCAGAAGAACGCGTACAGCCGGCAGTCGGGTCGACTCCGGCTATTCCCGGCCCGCGATCACCTGCGGGCGATGCGGGCCGGGAACCATGGGCGGGTAGTCCCCGCGGCACTCGGTCGGATGTCAGCTCTTCTCGATGAGTTCCTTCATCCTCATGAGCACTTCCTTGGGGGTGTTGAGCAGCTCGTTGACGATCTCCTGCACCTGCTCACCGCGCTTCGGCTTGAGGTCCATCCCGGACTTCCTTGCCAGCTTCAACAGGTCCGGATCCTTGTAGGCCTTCTCGTAGGCGTCGCGGATCGCCTGAACGCGGTCCTTCGGTACTCCGGGCCCTAACGTCTGCACGATGCTGATGCGGTTCGTCGCGTTCATTGCCCGCAGCATGCCGATATCACTCTCGCTCTTGCCCAACTCCTTGGCCAACAGCTCGGCGATCGGCACCCCCTTGGCGAGGCGGTGATCGATCTTCTGGTTGCCCGCGATGATGAGTACCTTGCAGCACTTCGCGTCGCCCTCGAACATGCCGATCTCGGTGCTCTTGACCGTCTGGAAAGTCGTGCAGAATCCGTTGACCTCACCATTCTTGACCGCCAGACGCTGGGCCCCGCCGCTCGGATACCCTGTGACCGCCTTCAAGTTGCTGCCGAAGACTGCATTGAAGATCACCGGCTCGAGGTGGGAAAGGCCCCCCTTGCTGAAGGCTGAAAACGTGAGCCGCTTCTTCGTCTTCATCGCCTCGCTGAAATTGTTCACACCCGCGTCCGTCCGTATGGCGCACATGGACGCCGAGTCGAACCCGCTGGCTACCCACTGAAACTTTCGGGCGTCGAAGCGCACCCCCCGCTCGCCGCGAGCCTGCTGGGCCACGAGGCTGCTGCTGACGGCCGCGAGCACGGTGCCGTCCTGCGGCTCATTGTTGTAAATGGTGTTGGCCGCCAGCAGGCTGCCGCCCCCGGGCTTGTTCTGCACGATGATCCGGGGATGTCCGGGGATGTGCCGCCACAAAACGTGAGAAATGAGCCGGGCATTGGTATCCGTCGCGCCCCCCGGGCCCAAGCCGACAACGATTCGAAAGGTCTTGCCCTTGTAGAACTCTGCCACCGATTCGCCCCATGCCGGACCCGCCAACAGCATGAACCCCGCTATCAGAACGAGAACTCGTTGAACCATCAGACACCTTCCTTTCTTTGGTTGGTGCGATTAACCGCCTTTTGTCACTCGGTTGTCAAGACGCGGTGGGCCAAGGCGCACGTGTCAGGAGAAGGCGGAAACGCGTCCGTCTTTCCCAAAGCGGGCAAACTCACCGGAACAGGTTCAGAATCGGGTCCGTCAGGTAGGAATCGAAGGAGTAGATGCCCAGGGCGTCGGCGAGGAGGCCGGGAGGCAGGGGAAACGAAAGGGCCTGCTCCAGGCCGCCCCAGAAGAACACGTAGACGCCAAGGCTGTACAGGACGCTGGTGCCCCAGGGCTCGTGGGCCTGGAACCGGAGGAAGACCAGAGGGATGGCCACCCCCCCAACCTTGAATCCCAGGAGCCACAGGCCCAGCGCGAAAATCACGGCCCAGGCGGAGATCTCAAGGGTGCGCCGGCGCACCACGGCGGGATCCAGAGGAGGTCCGGCCTCCATCTCCGGCTCGGGCTCTTCCAGGGCCTGCCCGGGCCCGGCTGGCCGGAGCCCGAGCCACAGGCTGTAGCCGAGATGGATCGCCGCCAAGACCAGCATCGGATAACCGATGATGAGGGGGAAGAACCGCGTGCGCGCCGGCCAGTCCTGCGCTTCCAACAGCGCCCAGGCGAGGAGCGTCACCAGCAGCACGCCGATCACGACGTCAGTCCGGTTCCGCACCGATCCCCTCCTTGGGCTTGGCGCGCTTCGCCATCCAGTCCTGCAGCCCCGGCAGGAAGATTACGACAAGGGCGATCCCGAAGGTCACCATGACGATGGGCCTCAAAAGGAACCAGAGCCCGTAGATCTCGTACGAGATGAACAGGTTCCGCTCCACCAGCGGCCCGAGCACCAGACCCAGCACCAGCGGCGGACGGGGCCAGCCGTGGTTCACCATGATCACGCCGGCAACCCCGAACGCCAGGGTGGTGGTCATGGCGAAGTAGGAGTTGGTGTTGGCGAAACCCGCCAGGTAGATGAGCATGAACAGCGCGGGAATCAACAGCGACCCGCGTATCTGGGTGATCTTCGCCAAGTGATTCAGGAACAGCAGACACAACGCGACCGTGATGATGTTCGAGATGACGATGAGCCAGACGAACGAGAAGGTCAGAGCCAGATGCTCCGTCAACATCTTCGGCCCGGGTTGCAGCCCCTGTATGATGAAGGCGCCCAACAGGATGGCGGTGGTGGCGCTGCCGGGCACGCCGAAGGCCACGGTGGGGATCATGGCGGCGCCGATGCCCGAGTTGTTGGCCGCCCCGGGCCCCAGGACGCCGCGGACGTCGCCCTTGCCGAAGCCGCTGCGGTCCCTGGAGCTCTGCACCGCGTGGGCGTAGGACACCCATTGGGACAGCGCGCCGCTAACGCCCGGCACCAGACCGAAGAAGGTGCCGATCAAACTACAGCGGACGGTGATGCCGATGTGGATGAAGGTATCCTTGACCCCCTGCCACACACCCCCCAGCTTGCCCACCTTGGCTTCGGCGATGCTGGAGCCCTTGATCCACAGCTCCACGATCTCCGGCACGGCGAACAGCCCCACGGCCGCGGCGATGAGGCCGAGGCCCTCCCAGAGATGCACCATGCCGAAGGTATAGCGCTCGATGTTCTCCTGGTAGTCCAGGCCGACGGTGGAAAGCACGAGCCCCAGTCCCCCGGCCAGCAGCCCCTTGAGCCTGTTGTTGCCGCTCAGAGCCGCGAGAAAGCAGATCCCCAGGATCGCCAGCGAGAAGAACTCCGGTGACTTGAAGGACAGCACCAGCGGCGTGACGATGGGAATGGCGGCAGCCAGGGAGAAGGCACCGATGATGGCGCCCACGAGAGAGCTCATGAGCGCCGCGCCCAGCGCGCGGCCGGCCTCGCCCTTCTTTGCCATGGGATGCCCGTCGATGATGGTGGCGGTGGAGACCACCTCCCCCGGCACACCGAACAGGATCGAGGTGATGTCACCGGTGGTGCCGGTGACCGCGTACATCCCGAGCAGGAAGGCGAACGCCTGCACCGGTTCCATGCTGAAGATGAACGGCAACATGAGGGCCACCGCGCCGGGGCTGCCGATGCCGGGCAGGATCCCGACAATGAACCCCAGGACAATGCCGATCATCATCAGCAGGAACGTGGTCTGGGTGAATACGGCCAGCAAACCTTCGATGAAAGCTTCGAACATGTTGTTACAGTGGCCGGAACGGCTGGTTCGTGATCTTCAGTTGCGAGTTTGGGGATTGCGGGTCCCGGCCCGAGACCGCCCTGCGGCGGGCGCGAACCGAGCCCCGGAATCCACGGTTGATTACGACGGTACGCCGCCGGTCTTCAGCCCTTCTCGATAAGCGCCTTTAACCTGTCCATGATGGACTTGGGAGTGTTGAGCAAATCGTCGACGATCTGGGCCACGTTGTCGCCCCGCCTGGGTTGCAGATCGCGTTTCTGCTTCTCGGCCAGCGCCTTGACCTGCGGATCCGTGTACGCCTTGGCGAACGCATCGCGCATGGCCTCGACACGGTCCTTCGGCACGCCCGGCGGGAGCGTGTGGACGATGCTGATCTGGTTGGTGGCGTTCATCGCCCTCAGCATGGCCAGCTCATCAGCGCTCTTGCCCTGCTCCTTGGCCAATGCCTCAGCCGCGGGGACGCCCTTTAGCAGAGGGTGATCCTCCTTGGTCGCGCCCGCGATGATGAGGACCCGGCAACACTTCGCCGTACCCTCGAACATGGCGATCTCGGTGCTCTTGGCCGTCTGGAAAGTCGTGCAGAAACCGTTGACCTCGCCGTTCTTCACCGCCAGACGCTGGGCGCCGCCGCTGGGATATCCGGTGACGGCCTTGAAGTTGCTGGCGAAGACGGCGTTGAAGATGATCGGCTCGAGATGGGAAAGGCCGCCCTTGTCGAAGCTCGACATGATGAGCTGCTTCTTGGTCTTCACCGCCTCGCTAAAGCTGCTCACGCCTGCATCCAACCGCACCGCGCACATGGAATTGGCCCGGAACGCGCTGGCGACCCAATTGAACTTTCTGCCATCGAACCTGATCCCCGCCACGCCGCGAGCCTCCTTCATCACCAGGCTGCTGCTGATGGCCGCCATCACGGTGCCGTCCCTGCGTTCGTTGTTGAACACCGTATTGGCCGCCAGCATGCTGCCGCCGCCCGACTTGTTCTGGACCACGATCCGGGGCCCCCCGGGAATGTACTTGTGCAGAACCGGTGCGATCAGCCGAGTGGTGAGGTCGGTGGTGCCGCCCGGACCATAGCCGACGACAATGCGGATGGTCTTGCCCCTGTAGAAATCCGCCACCGCGTCAGCCCACGCCGGGCCTGCCAGGAGCAGCAACCCTGCTGTCAGAACGAGAATTCGTTTAACCATGCGATGCCTCCTCTTCGGGTTTGTTCGTGCGATTAGCCCAATGTCGTGCGATTAACCGATTTTACGCCGAACATGTCAAGGACCCCCGTGGAAAAAACACCGGATAGTCGCACGCTGCGCGAGTCCAATGTAACGCTATTCCCTGTAGGTCGGGTTAGCCGAAGGCGTAACCCGACGCCCCATTGCCCCTTAATCCGACCTACGAGCCTGTATCGGGCGGCAGCGCCGTGCGGGCACGGGCGGGTTTGAAACCCGCCCCTACATCGGACGTCCGGTTCCTGCGGCGCAGGCTCCTACGTCGGGCCAGCGACCGGGATGGCCGACCGCACGCCCAAGGCCACGTAACCGTCATTCCCGCGAAAGCGGGAATCCAGGCGGGGCGGGGCGGAGAGGTCACGCCGTCTCTCACGACGCACCCTCCTGCTCCTTCAACATGTCCAACGCCTGCTCCACCAAGCGCCGCCGGAGCCGGCGCTCCTCATCCGCGTCAAGGGAGGGGTCCCCGAACACATGCGGAATCGCCCGTCCCGACAGGATCCGCTTGGCGCCGGTGTTTGCCGACACCGAAACGAGATTGGTCACGTGCACCGTGGGGATGCCGCCTCTTTCCAGTTCCTTTGCCATCGCTGCGCCGCAGCGAGTGCAGGTACCTCATGCAGAGGTGAGGATGACGCCGTCAACGCCGTCCTCCTCCAGTGACGCCGCGATGTCGCGGGCCATGCTGGCGGCAGTCTCGATGGGTGTGCCGTTGCCGGTGGTGGAGTAGAAATACTCGTGCAGCGCGCCCAGGGATCCCTCGCGCACCGCGTCCCGCAGCACGTCCAGGGGAATCAGCCGGTTGGGGTCTTCGTTCACCGCCGCGGTGAAGAAGCCGCCGTGCACCGATTCGAACTCGTCGGCGGTGAGGTGCTCCTTGCTCTCCAGGCCGTAGGTGCCGAAGTGGGTGGACAGATACGACTTGATACCGTCGGGGTTGCCGCGGGGAACCAGGCCGCCGGTGGTGACCAGCGCGATCTTGGCGTGCCCGAGGTCGCGGATACCCGGCGCCGGCTCGACCTCCTCAAGGGCCGGCAGCGGAATCTCGGTTTCCATCGGACCACCGGCCAGCTTGGCCAGCAACAGGTCCACGGAGCGTTCGGCCGCGCGCCTGGATACCCGCGTGTTCCAACGGCCACCCCGGATCAGACCCTCCTCGCTGCCCGGAGCCACGCTCTCGCCGGTCAGGATCCTCGCAATCAGTCCAGCCGAGCGCTCGAGGGCGTCGCGCATATCGCCCGACGACTCCCCGGTCCGGACCACCGGGATCTCGCGCCGGATCAAGTCGGCACCGGGGTTGGACAGAGCCATGGCGGTCAGGACCGGGATCCCGAGCTCCGCGCCCGCCGCCCGGCACACCCCCGCACACGCCAGCCCGTACCGGCCCGAGCCGAAGGCCGGCCCGGCGAACAGCAGGTCGGGCTTGGCCGCCGCAATCAGCTCCAGCAGCCGGGCCGTCGCCTCCTCCTCGTTCTCCGAGAAGTGATCGTCGCCGCAGTAGACCGTGGCGACGATGCCGGCGCCCTCGCCCAGCAAGGACTGCAACAGCCTGCCCGGCCCAACCGCGCCTTCCAGATGGCCCGGCGCGAGGCTCGCGCTCTCCTCACCGCCAAGGCCGGCAAAGAACTGGTTCACGTAGTGGACGATGCGTTTCATGTTGCCTCCCCAGGGGAAGTTTGATCCATTGCCACCGAGCAAGATGGCGTCCTTCGACTTCGCGCCGCTGACGCGGCGCTACGCCTGTCCTGAGCTTGTCGAAGGGCTCAGGACGAACGGGTAGAGAAGGACCCCGATCGTCCTTCCACCTGTTGTCCATCATGTCCGTTTGTCTTCATGCCCGTTTGTCTTCGTCTCCGCTTATCCCCATCTCCCGTTCGTCCTCATCTCCGTTCGTCCTTGTCTCCGTTCGTCCTGAGCGTAGCGCCGCGTCAGCGGCGCGAAGTCGAAGGACGCCATCTTGCCGAAAACCAAATGCCCTCGCATCTTCACAAGACTATCCATGGCGCAAAACCGCTACCCCGGCCGGGCCGTCAGCGTCGAGCCGCCGATGGGATCGATGGCGCCGATGATGTTCTGAACCGGGATCTCCACCGAGCCGGCCACTTCGCCCTCAATGGCACCGAGAAAGGCGTCGCCGCCGATGACCCGCTCCATGCCCTCGTCGAGGCGCACCCTTTCCGGGCAGTTGCCGACGCTGACCATGGCGTCCGCCTGGGGCGCAACGTCCACCATCCCCGGGCCGTCGCCGCCGGACTCCTCCTTGGCCACCAGCACCGTGCGCAGGCCCACCTCCTCGCAGGCCCTGCAGGCCAGCATCAGGTCCACGTCCGCCTGGCCGCCGCCGTCCTTGGTGATGACCACGGCCTCGGCCTCCACCACGTGCCTGAGCAGGCGCGCCGCGTGAAAGGCCGTATCCGCCTTCTCCTCGTAGGTGGCGTGGTGGTTGGCCAGCACCATGCCCGCGAACACGAGGTCGTGGTTGTGCCGGCGGTGGAGCTCCCGGATCATCGGATGGTTCAGGATGTCGTGGGTGGCGTTCTTGGTGGGCTTGGTATAGCCGTCGTTCACCAGCGCCCCGTCCAGCAGCTCGTTGGGATGCACCACGCTGGCGACGATGTCCTTGGTGCTCTTGCCGTAGAACAGCTTCTGGCGGCCGATGCCGTGGGAATACGCGAAGCTCAGGTATCCGACGCGCGGCAGGTCCGGCGACGCGCCTCGTCCCAGGTCCAGGGAAAATACTTCGGTGCGGGCCGGCTCCATCGACTTCGTGGTCTCGGCCAGGAAGACCGCCGTCCGAAGGCCCGCGCGCATGAGTGCAAGGCCGAATTCACCGGGGTCGGAGCCCTCCCGCGGGATGGGCAGGACCACCAGACCGGGCATTTGGCCGAACCGGCTCAGCTCGCTGCCGCGGCCGCACATGTCGATGATGGCCTCCTCGGATCTGGGGAGGGAGCCGGACGTCACCACGGCCACGCCATCCAGCGCATGAGTTCGGCCCAGGCCGCACTGGTACAAGGGTCCAAGGCTGCCGGGGAACGGGCTGCCGCGCTCCGGGTCCTTCCATCGCGGCTCGACGATGTCCGCCACGTGGAGGACCCGAGTACGCTCTCCGGGCCTGACGATGCTCAGCTCCACGTCGTCGATGAGCGGCTCCGCCAGCAACTCGGCGCGCAGCGCCTCACGGTTGACAATGAGTTCGCCTTCCCGATATTCGGTGTTGGCGCCCCAGGAAAGGGACCGGACAGGGAAATGGGCCAGCTCGAAATCCACGCGACCTCCTCAGCCGGAATCGGCTCGTCCGTCGAAGGCAAACCCTGCATACCAAACCCGGCCCCGCAGTGCGAGCACTCGGCACGGCCGAGACCGTAGGTCGGATTAGCGAAGCGTAATCCGACATCCAAAAAGATCCGGCATGCCGGGACCGCAAGAACAACGAGTTGTCGGATTACGCTTCGCTAATCCGACCTACGGAACCACGGAACTCGGAGGGGTCATGAGAACAGCGGTGAGCGGCGGGCGGCGACGGTGACCGATCCGACCACGACCGACGAGGCTCCGCTGGAGCCCGATCTCGCCATCTGCGACCCGCACCACCACCTGTGGCGGCGTCCCAACAACCCGTACCTGCTCGATGATTTCCTGCGCGACGCCTGCGGCGGCCATCGCATCGTATCGAGCGTGGCCGTGGAATGCGGCGCCATGTACCGCGAGAAAGGGCCGCCGGAGCTGCGGCCGGCGGGAGAGACGGAGTTTCTGGAGGGTATCGCGTCCGAGAATGCGCGCGCGGGCCACGACACCGCGGTGGCCGCAGGCATCGTGGCCTATGCCGATCTGACCCTCGGCGACGCCGTGGCCGGGGTCCTGGAAGCGCACCGGGAGGCGAGCCCCACCCGGTTGCGCGGCATCCGCTATTCCACCATGTGGGACGCCTCGGACTCGTTCCGAAGCGTGCCCCGGCCCGGCCTGCTCCGGGACGCCGCAGTTCGCAAGGGCTTTGCATGCCTGCAACGCCACGGCCTGAGCTTCGACGCCTGGCTCTATCACCCGCAGATTCCGGAACTGGTGGAGCTGGCGCGGGATTTCCCCGCCGTGCCCATCATCCTCGATCACATCGGCGGGCCCCTGGGGCTGGGACCCTACGAGGGCCGCCGCGACGAAGTATTCCAGGCCTGGAGCGCCGACATCACCGCCCTGTCCTCGTGCCCCAACGTCGTGCTCAAGCTGGGCGGCGTCGGATCTCTCCGCTCGGGCTACGACTGGCACCAGCGTACGCCCAAGCCCGGCTCCGCCGAGCTGGCCGAGGCCATGCGGCCCTATTTCGAGCTCTGCATCGAGAAGTTCGGCGCCGGCCGCTGCATGTTCGAAAGCAATTTCCCGGTGGACCGGATATCCTATGCCTATGTATCCATCTGGAACGCCTTCAAGATCATGGCCCGGGGCTACTCGGAGACGGAGCGGCATGCGCTGTTCCACGACACGGCGGGGCGGGTCTATCGGGTTGTGTAGCGCTTGCGATATGTATGGCGTCCTTCGACTTCGCTTCGCTACGCTCAGGACGAACGGTTGGCGGAATGTCTCCTACTACGTTCGTCCTGAGCCCTTCGACAAAGCTCAGGACAGGCTTCGCGAAGCGAAGTCGAAGGACGCCATTCCTCAGACTATTCCTGAATTCGGATACAGGAGGCATCCCTGATGAACAACGACACGGTCCTGTACGAGGTCAAGGAGCAAACGGCGTGGATCACGCTGAACCGGCCCGAGGCGATGAACGCCATCAACGAGGAGATGCGGCTGCGCATGATGGAGCTCTGCATCCGGGCGCAAGCGGACAAGGACGTCCAGGTGGTTCTCTTTCGGGGCGCCGGTGAAAAAGCGTTTTCCGTGGGCGGCGACATCAAGGAACGGGCCAGCCGCAACACCGAACCGGCAGAAGCATCGGTCTCTCCGCTGGAGGCCCGGCAGGCAAGGCAGGCTCCGGGCGTCCATTCGCCCATCGACGCCGCGGCCTTGGTGCAGAAGCCTACCATCGCGCTGTTGCACGGCTACGTTGTCGGAGCCGGCTTGTTGATCGCCATGGCCTGCGACATCCGCGTCGCCGCGGAGAACGCCCGGATGGGCGTGACCGAGGTTCGGCTTGGCTTCATGCCGGCATCGGGCGGGACGCAACGACTCGCCCGCCTCGTGGGCGCGGCCAAGGCTATGGAGATGTGCCTGTCCGGGGCGCTCGTGGACGCTCAGGAAGCGTACCGCATCGGACTCGTCAACAAGCTGGTACCCGCGGGCGAGCTGACCCGCGCCGGCGAGGAGATGGCGGCATCCTTCGCCAAGGGCGCGCCACTGGCCCTGCGGTACATCAAGGAATCCGTCCGCAAGGGCGAGGGCCTGCCGCTGGACCAGGCGCTGCGCTTGGAGTCCGATCTCGCCGCGCTGGTCCTCACCACCGACGACTGCAAGGAAGGGCCGCGGGCCTTCGTCGAAAAGCGCCCGCCGGTGTGGAAAGGCCGTTGATTCACAAACGGACTTCGGATACAGGAAACGGCTATCGGACCCGTGTCTGGTACCGTACAAACCGCGAGGCGAATTGCGCAGGAGCAACGGCTGCCCGGGACCCTCGCGCACGCGGCCCCAGCCTTCTGCATCGCCACGACGTGCATGGCGTAATGCCGGGACCCTCGCGCACGCGCGTCCTGCCGGCTTTTCATTGGCGGCAGGTGTAGGGGCGGGTTTCAAACCCGCCCGTGCCCCGGCCACGCAAAGAGGCAACGACTAAAGGAGCCGGAAAATGCTCAGAATCGATGCCGACGCACACGTTCTCGAAACCGAGGAGACCTGGGAGTTCATGGACGGCGCCGACCGGAAGTACCAACCGGAGATCGTCGGCACCCTCAACGGCTCCGGGGCCGTGGACGAGTACTGGCTGGTGGACGGCACGCTGCGGCTCAAGTCCCGCAACGTGGGCAAGGACACGCCGCTGGAATCACGCGAGCTGCGGGACGTGGCGGTGCGGCTCAAGCACATGGACGAGCTCAAGGTGGACATCCAGGTCATCTTCCCCACCATCTTCATCATTCCGCTGACGCCCCGGCCCGAGATCGAGCTGGCGCTATGCCGCAGCTACAACCGCTGGATGGGAGAGTGCTGGAAACAGTCCGACAACCGCCTGCGCTGGGTGGCGATGGTGCCGCTGCTGAACACCGCCCAAGTGTACGAGGAAGCCCGGCTGGCCAAGGAGAACGGCGCCGTGGGCATCTACATGCGCGGCTCCGAGGGTGAGCGGCTGCTGAGCGACCCTCACTTCTATCCGGTGTACGATGCCGCCAGCAGGCTCGACATCCCGGCGTGCATCCACTCCTCCAACGGCAGCTCCGTGCTCTACGACTACTACAAGTACGAGACCGTGGGCTTCTCGAAGTTCAAGCTGGTGGTAGTCGGAGCGTTCCACACCATCATCATGGACAAGATCCCCGAGCGTTTTCCGCAGCTCAAGATGGCGTTCCTGGAGGTGGGCTGCCAGTGGCTGCCCTACGCCATGAGCGACCTGTACAAGCGCCACCACATGACGGGCAAGGACTTCAACAAGAAGGAACTGCTGGCCCAGAACCGGATCTGGGTCGGTTGCGAGACCAACGACGACCTGCCCTACGTCATCGACACCGCCGGCGAAGACCACCTGGTGGTGGGCACCGACTACGGCCACGCCGACAGCGCCACCGAGCTGCTGGCCCTGGACGGGGTCGCCGACGACCCGCGGCTGAGCCCGGAGGTCGCCGCCAAGATCACCGGCGGGAACGCCCGGGCGCTTTACAACCTTTGAGATCGGATTGGAGCGAACGGGGCTCCCCCTGCCGCTAGTGTCCTGCGTCACAAATACGCTTATGAAGATGCGAGGGCATTTTGGTTGTCGGCAAGGCGCGATGACTTGTAGGGGCGACCGGCGGTCGCCCTTCAGTGGCCGTTACCACGCGAGGAAGAGCAACGCAGCCGACGGCGAAAAAGACCAGCAGATTTGTAAACCTATTTGTGAGACACCACACTAGGGTAGGCGCTGCGGCTGGAATCCGACCTCGCCGCCTTGGTGCTTACCGCCGAGGACAGCAAGGAAGGGCCGCGCGCCTTCGTCAAGAAGCGCCCGCCGGCTTGGAAGGGGCGTTGATTCGTTCCCGGACTTCGGATAGAGCATACGGATATCAGGCCGAGGACCGGCCTGTTTCAATGCAATCCCGCAAGCGGAGGTAACCGAAATGCTCAGAATCGATGCGGACGCACACGTTCTCGAAACCGAGGAGACCTGGGAGTTCATGGACGGCGCCGACCGCAAATACCGGCCCGAAATCGTCGGCTCCACCAACGGCTCCGGGGCCGGGGACGAGTACTGGCTGGTGGACGGAACCCTGCGCCTCAAGACCCGCAACGTGGGCAAAGACACGCCGCTGGAGTCCCGCGAACTGCGCGACGTGGCCGTGCGGCTCAAGCACATGGACGAGCTCAAGGTGGACATCCAGGTCATCTTTCCCACCATTTTCATCATCCCGCTGACGCCCCGGCCCGAGATCGAGCTGGCGCTGTGCCGCAGCTACAACCGCTGGATGGGAGAATGCTGGAAACAGTCCGACAACCGCCTGCGCTGGGTGGCGGTGGTGCCGCTCCTCAGCCCGGACCAGGTGTACGAGGAAGCCCGGCTGGCCAAGGAGAACGGCGCGGTAGGCATCTACATGCGCGGCTCCGAGGGCGAACGGCTGCTGAACGATCCCTACTTCTATCCGGTGTACGACGCCGCCGGCAGGCTGGACATCCCGGTGTGCATCCACGCCTCCAACGGCAGCTCCGTGCTGTTCGACTACTACAAGTACGAGCCCGTGGCCTTCTCGAAGTTCAAGCTGGTAGTGGTGGGGGCGTTCCACACCATCGTCGCGGGCGGCATCCCCGAGCGATTCCCGCAACTCAAGATGGGGTTCCTGGAGGTCAGCTCGCAGTGGCTGCCCTACGCACTGACCGACCTGTACAAACGCCCGTACATAAAGGAGCAGGGGTTCAAACGGAACGAGCTGCTGGCAAAGAACCGGATCTGGGTCGGGTGCGAGACCACCGACGACCTTCCCTACGTCATCGAAACCGCCGGAGAGGACCACCTGGTGGTGGGCACCGACTACGGCCACGCGGACAGCGCCACCGAGCTGCTGGCCATAGACGGCGTTGCCAACGACCCGCGCCTGAGCCCGGAGCTCGCAGCCAAGATCACCGGGGGGAACGCCCGGGCGCTGTACAACCTCTGAGGCTGGCAAAAGGACGTCACAGAACAGCGGGCTACTCACATCTACGCTCTATTCTGCGTCGGACCACTAGGGAGGTCGCGGATGCCACGGCTGGTTTGTGTTCTACTGACGTAAGCATCCCGGTCGAGGTTCATTCGTAGCCAGCGCACGCACACCAAATAAATGCCCACTGTAGGGAACCTCGGTTGACATCCATCCACTACAACATTATAGTTGTAAATGGTGTTACCGGCATTGATTTGCATCCTAGGCGCGCCCTGGCCTGTGTTACCTGAGGGTTTGCACAGTTCGAACTTCAGTGAAGTGGCTGCTAACTTTGCCATCAACCCATGGCGCAGAACGCTGTTCGACGGCCTTCTCAACGCCTCTCGGAACCTCAAGGAAGCGGGCTGCCTGCGCCTATACTTGGACGGCAGTTACGTGACCGGGAAACCCAACCCCCGCGACTATGATGTCTGCTGGGACCCAGGCGGGGTCGATCCAACGCTCCTTGATCCCGTTTTTCTCAACTTCGATAATCGACGCGCAGCCCAAAAAAGTAAGTACAACGGGGAGTTCTTTCCCTCGGGTTGGCCGGCGGACCGAACCGGCAACACTTTCATTGACTTTTTTCAGATCGAGCGATTCAGCGGCCTCAAGAAGGGGCTCGTCCTTATCGAATTGCACACTGAGCCAATAATCCAATGAAAGGTGGAGCCATGATCTACAGCGATCAGCAATATCGCATCTCGAACCGCGAGCTGACCAAGCTGAAAGATGCGCTAGCTGTCGCGCAAGCGCACGAAACCGATCAGGCTTGGTTGCGCGATGCGCAAATTGACGCTCTCCGAAGCCAGATTGCCGAGCTAGAAGCGGGGATCGCCCACTACGACCTGCTCAAGGACGGTGAGATCACCTTTGCCAAGTCCTTCGCTCTCGAGAGTTTACCTTCAATTCTCGTGGAAGCGCGCATTGCCGCCGGCATGAGCCAGACTGATCTAGCGCAAACACTCGGCATAAAACCCCAGCAAATTCAACGCTATGAGGCCTCAAACTATATGGGCGCTAGCCTTGCACGGCTAATAGAGATTTCGAGGATTCTCAACGTCCACACCGCAGGCCTGTTTGAGGGCGACCGAGCGACCCAAGGTGCTGTAGTCTCATGGGCAAATGCTGACGATATCGTCTGGCAACAGTTCCCAATCAATGAGATGCGTAAACGGCGCTGGTTTGACCTGCCCCGAGGCGCCGACGCGGTGCACAGGGTCAAGGAATACATTCTTGAAGCCGCTGGGCCCGAATTTCTGACGGCGTTTCACCGAAAAAAAATACATTTCGGCACAATGCCGAATGAGTACTCCCTACTGGCGTGGCAGGCCCGAGTGCTTGAACGGGCTCGCAACAAGGTGGCCCACAGCGGGCTGCCAGAGTTCGTCGTAGATGATCGTTGGTTGCCCACCCTCGTTGCCCTCACGCGCCGTGCCGACGGTCCCAAGAGAGCACGGGATCTGTTGGCTAGCAAGGGGATCGTGTTGGTCACCGAAGAACACCTTTCCGGCACCTATCTGGATGGCGCAGCGATGCTGACGGACGATGGGCGCCCAGTTATCGGCGTCACACTTCGCTACGACCGCCTAGACAACTTCTGGTTTGTCTTGCTCCACGAATTGGGACATGTGTTCCTGCATCTGATGAGTGGCCTGCGCTACGATTTTTTTGACGAAGAAGGCCCATCGGAAGGCGATCGCGTAGAACTGGAAGCGGACCAGTTTGCCCTGAACCATCTCATCTCCGATGAGGCTTGGGATCAATGCCTTTCGCGCTTCGCAATGACTGAAGAAGCCGTCCGTCTGGACGCTGAAGCACTTGGTATCGATGCGAGCATCATCGCAGGGCGCATTCGCAAGGAACAGGGCGACTACACAATCCTAAACAACCTTGTCGGCCAAGACCGTGTCCGCGGCCAACTCGCTGAAGTCGAAGATGATCTTGCGTGAAGACGTGTATGTACCTGCCTTGCGGTGGCGGCAAGGCGAGTACCAGGCTCTCCTTCGCCTCAAAGAACTGGTCAAAGCCAAGATCGTCCCACTGATCTCGATTCCCCACGTGGAGTTCGATTTCGAGTCTCGGCAGCTTAAGCGTACGATCCACGAACACGTCCTTCCATTTGTCCGCCGCTACAAAGAAAAATGGGGCAGGCGTCCGGCTTGGATCACGCTGGACGACTCAATCGCTGTTGGCCGTATGGATGACGGAAGTCATGTCTTCGACTACGTGTTTGACGGTCTCAGGTCCCACAACGCAACCGCCATCCCGGCCTTACCCTTGGGTGCCGACACAGACACCGTTCTAGCAGCCGCACGCGCCACCACCCGCGACCGCCAAGGCGCCGGCGTAACGATCCGACTCGAAGATCTCATGAAACCTGCGGCCGGAACGAAAATATTGGCTCTGGCCAATGGGCTCGCCGTTCCACCCCAGGAGGTGGACCTGATCGTCGATCTGCGTGCGCCAAACTTTCAGCCCTATGACACGTTTGCAAACGCACTGATCGTGGCGATCCGGCGTTTGGGCGACATCGACGCCTTCAGGAACTTCGTGCTCCTTAGCACGGCTGTTCCCGAGACATTCAGAAACATTGCTATGGGCTCCGACGAAATCCCGCGCCATGATTGGCTCTTCTTTCGAGCCCTGCTACGCAGACTCCCAGCGGAAATGCGCCGACCAATCTATGGCGACTACACGACTGTCCATCCTGACTTCACAGCTATAGACATGCGGATGATTAAACCAGCCGGCAAGGTCATCTACACGGCCTCTAAGACCTGGGCTACCCGCAAAGGAGGTGCGTTCCGGGACAATCCCGCGCAAATGCACATACATTGCGCTGAGATCGTCAACGGTGCCCATTTCGAGTTCCGCGGTCAGGACTTTTCTTCTGGTGACAAGTACATTGCCGACTGTGCCGTCCGTCAGGTAAGCCCTAGCAACCTTACCCGTTGGAAGGAAGTCGGGGTAAACCACCACATCACGCTGGTAGTTGAAGATCTCGCCAGCTTCGCCGCTGCAGCATCGATCGTTTGATCAACGCCGTGAGCTCCGACACAGATATCACCTCAAGCAGTAACCGATAGAGATCCTTACGTGTCCCTTTTAGATCACGCCTCGCCGCACCTAGTTCTGCCAAAGCGGCCAGTGCTTCTTCCCGCCACAGCAAATGCGCAAGCATAAACGGATCCATGTCTGGATTAGTTCGCGGTTGTTGAACACACCGAAACCCGATTCCACCGCGCGGCCCCTGCACGACCTCTAGGATTCCACACCATTTCGGGACTGTAGTTGCCACTGTGTCCAAGTGGCGAGGCGCAACCACCAGCGTCAACCTTTGGAGCGACATCCGGTAGATATCCAACTGACGAGGCAGCCTATCAAGCTTGTCTACTGCACTCTTGATTTCATACCCGTGGACGTGGCCATTAATGACCGCGATATCGACCCGACTGCGGGCATGAGCTAGCCCTAACTCATCTAGTACCAGTACCTCACCTTGCGTCCTATAGTGGCGGAGGTATCGGTTCCGTAGCGCCCTGCGGATGGGAAGCTCGCCGCCAAGTTTGCTCGCTTTCATGCCAACTCCCGACCTTGTTTCTTTCCTGACCCGTGGCCTTGGCATTGAGCGTCTCGTCGTTCCTTCCTTGTTGCACCTCGACGACGCCATCTGACCCGGACGACGCAGGCACCAACCGACAAACACTTCCGGCTCCGGAATGGAAACCAGAAGGTGGGGAATCCAAATCGTGCCCCGTCTGCGCCCCGGAAGTCAATCCGACAGGGAGGTGATTCTTGTACGAAGTTGTCCTCCCTCATCTTCACCGAAAAAGCAAGAACGCCCGGGCTCTATACAACCTCTGCGGGTTGGCGGCGCCCTACCGCTACTCCGCCGCCTCGATCTTGTCCTGCGTCTGGAGCTCGAAGTCCGAGGCGTCGTGGCGCTCGCGGAGCTGATCCTCGGGCGGCCCGTTGGTCCGGTTGACCATGCGGCCGCGAACCACCGCATCACGTGACCCGATCTCCTCGAACCAGCGCAAGAGGTTCGTGTACGTCTGTACGTCGAGGAACTCGGCGGCATCGTAGAGGTGGCCGGTGGTGAGCACGCCGTACCATGGCCAGATGGCCATGTCGGCGATGGTGTAGGCATCGCCCGCCACGTAGCGGGTCTGGGCCAGCCGCTTGTCGAGGACGTCGAGCTGGCGCTTCACCTCCATGGTGAAGCGGTCGATGGGATACTCCATCTTGTAGGGAGCGTAGGCGTAGAAATGGCCGAACCCGCCGCCCAAATAGGGAGCGGAGCCCATCTGCCAGAACAGCCATGACAGGCACTCGGCACGGTCCGACGGGTCTTTCGGGACGAAGGCGCCGAACTTGTCGGCCAGGTAGAGGAGGATCGAGCCCGATTCGAACACCCGTGTCGGTTTGGGCGTGGAGTAGTCCACCAGCGCCGGGATCTTCGAGTTGGGATTGATGGCAACGAACCCGGACCCGAACTGGTCGCCCTCGCGGATGTTGATGATATAGGCATCGTACTCCGCGCCGGCGTGTCCGGCCGCCAGCAACTCCTCGAGCATGATCGTCACCTTCACGCCGTTGGGTGTGGCCAGCGAATAGAGCTGGTGCGGATGCTTGCCGCGCGGCAGCTCCGCATCGTGCGTGGCGCCGGAGACGGGACGGTTGATGGAGGCGAACCGCCCGCCGTTCTCGCGTTCCCATTTCCAGACTTTCGGGGGTTCGTAGACGGGGGTATCACTCATGGCGTCTTCCTCTGTGCAATTGAAATTGAAATGGCGTCCTTCGACTTCGCTCCGCTACGCTCAGGACGAACGGTTGTTGTGGGACCGTTTCCCCGTTCGTCCTGAGCCCTTCGACAGAGCTCAGGACAGGCGTAGCGAGACCTGAGCTCTGTCGAAGGGCGAGCGGAGTCGCAGGACGTATGGTCGACGATGGCAAACAATCGGGGTGTGCTTAACCTCAGCCCCCCCTGGCCTTCTTGATGCGGCGATACCAGCCCACGAAGTCTGTCACGGCCGCGGGGATGTCGTACTCGGCGTCGAAGCCCAGCTCCGTCTGGGCGCGGGTGATGTCCAGGAAGATCGAGGACGTCTGTGCCGTGGTCACGCTCTCGTCGATGCTGAGTTTGGCGCCGGGGACCACCTGCTTGAATATGTCGATGAGCTCCTGGTTGTCGTAGGGCCGGCCGACGCCGAGGTTGAACACGCGGCTCTTGATGCCCTCGGCCTGGAGCGTCAGGACCACGCCTCGGGCCGCGTCCTTGGAGTAGAGCCATTCCATGGTGCCGGGCGGGACGGTGTGCTCGACGCCGTCAACCGACTTCTCCACCAGGGTGCGGAACATGGCGCTGGGGCGGCCGCCCCCGCCCGGGATCCAGGGGCCGCACACGTTGGGGAAGCGCACGGCGCGGAAGTCGACGCCGTGGGAGCGCGCGTAATTGTAGCCCAGGTTCTCTCCGGCCTGCTTGGTGGCGGAGTAGAAGGAATTGGGCCGGGGCAGCGCCTCTTCCTTGCTGCGGTCGCCGTTGTCCTCGCCGCCGAACACGCCCCGGGCCACGGCCGCGGTGCTGATCATCACCACCCGTTCCACGCCGTGGAGCCGCGCCGCCTCCAGCACGTTGGCGGTGCCCATGATGTTCACCTGGATGGCGCCGTAGGGGTTCTCCTGGGCGCCGGTGCCGAGGTTGGGATAGGCGGCGGTGTGGACGATCCGCGTGATGCCGTTCTCGTTGATAACCCTTCCGAGGTCGAAGGGATTCAGCAGGTCGCCGCGGAACAGGGTGACCTTGTCCACCTCCACCACATCCGCCAGCGCGGCGAGATTGGGTGCGATATCGAACAGGACGGGCTTCTCGCCCTGCTGCACGAGGATGCGCGCGATCTGGGAACCGACTAAACCCGCGCCCGTGATCATGGTTGTCATGAGGTGCCTCCAATGATGAATTTCGCGGCGGATGCGCTCCCGCCCGCGCTACAGAAGTCCTCATAACACAATGCACCCACGAGTGCATCGGTATGCTCCGACGACGCCACCGGCTCCCGGCGCCTCTCCGTAGGTCGGATTAGCGAAGCGTAATCCGACAACATGGAGGTAGGCAGGTCGGCCGGCAACCCTCAACTGTTCGTCCCGAGCCCTCGACAAGCTCAGGACAGACGGGGCGCGGCGAAGTCGAAGGACGGTGGACAAACCGGCCAAAAACGAGCATAAGAAGTAGCTGAACCGAAGAAATAGAGGAGGAACAATAGTGAGCATAAGTGCGCCAACCTTAGAGAGTGCCGAGAAGGATCTCGCCACCGAGATCATCGTATCCGCGGACTCCCATATCATGGAGCCCACGGACCTGTGGACCAAGAACCTGCCGGCCGGCTTCAAGGGCCGGTATCCCGAGTTTCCGCCCCGGAACGCCATCGGCGAGAAGCCGGGCGGCTACAATCCCCAGGCGCGGGTCGAAGAGATGGCGGTGGACGGCGTCTCCGCCGAGGTTCTGTACCCGACCCTGGGCCTCCGCCTGTTCGCCCTGGAGGACGCGGAGCTTCAGGAAGCCTGCTTCGAGCTCGCCAACGACTGGCTCATCGATTACTGCAAGGTGCATCCCGACAAGCTCGTGGGCGTGCCGAGCGTCTCGCTGTACAACATCGACAACGCCATCAAGGAGCTGGAGCGCTGCAAAAAGGCCGGCCTGGTGGGCTGCCTGATCTGGCAGGTCCCGCCGCCGCACCTGCCCTTCACCAGCGACCACTACAACCGTTTCTGGGAGGCGGCCCAGGATCTCCAGATGCCCGTCAATCTCCACATCCTGACGGGGTTCAACTACAGCCGTTACGAAAGAGAAGGCCTGGAAGTCTACCGCATGACCGTCAACCAGAAGCTGGCGGATGCCGCCAACACGCTGTTCGAACTGGTCTTCGGCGGCGCCATGGCCAACTATCCGGACCTCAAGTTCGTCTACGTGGAGAACGAGATCTCGTGGATCCCGTTCTACCTCCACGAGTGGGACAAGTACTTCAAGCGCCACGCCACCAAGGCGCCGCTGCCGTACATGAAGAAGCTCCCCAGCGAGTACTGCAACGAGCAGTTCTACGCGACGTTCTTCAGCGATCCCACGGGCGGCCGCCTGCTGGACTGGTGGGGCAGCGAGACCTGCATGTGGTCCAACGACTATCCGCACGCGGCGTCCACCTGGCCGCATTCCCGCCAGGTCATTGCCGACGAACTGGGCCACCTGCCCACGGATGTCTTCCGCAGGGTCGTGCGCGAAAACGTCCTGCGGCTCTACGACCTCAAGTTGGACGGCATCAACGCGTAACAAGAGAGCGGCGGGAGCCCGCCGGGCGGGCTTTCGTCGTTGACGACAGAACCCGAAGTTTCGGAAAGGAGTTCACCATGGAAGCAGTCGCAGAGAAGCAAGAGGTCGAGAGGCCGAAGTCTTACAAGTACTCGCTGAAGACCCCCTACATGCAGCAGGGCCGGGTCACCCAGCTCGTGGCCGAGACCGACAACATGTGGATCCACACCAAGATCAACTCCGAGGGCGGCGAGAACGCGGTTCACTGCCACCTGGACGAGGACCATTCGTTCGTGGTGCTGGAAGGCCAGATGTCGGTGTTCGACGAGAAGGACAACGAGCTGACGATCGAGAAGTACCAGGGCGTGATGATCCCCAAGGGCGCATACTATCGGTACCTCAACACCGGTGACAGCAATCTCGTGATGCTGCGCATCGGCTGCGGCATCGACGCCAAGCCCCAGAGGGGTGAAGATGCGCGCCTCCGCCCCGACGGCAAACCGCTCCCGTCCAACTCGGAGGAGAACAAGACCCTTACTCCCATCGAGATGCCCGGCATGTTCTTCGCGGAATCCGCGGGATAGCCGCGGCATAGCCAAGCTTTCGTAACCTAGTCACCACGGCCGGCGCTTCAGGGACCCGCACGAGCGGGAGCCTTGAAGCGCCGAAGCCTTCCTGCCTGCAAGCTCCCGCCGGCGCGCGGGGGCGCTCTGTCCCGCAAGCCGGAGCGCGGCCCAGGACACGGGCCGGTAGCATCTTCTCCGGCACGCCATGCTGCAACATACCGGCCAGATCCTCTACAACATCCTGTTGCCGCTGTTGCTGATGGTGAGCCTCGGCACGCTGCTCCAGCGGTATCAGCCGCTGAGCGTGGGAACCCTCGCTCGCGTCGCCATGTGGCTGCTGGTGCCGTCGTTCCTGTTGATCAAGATCTATGACAGCGACATTCCCTGGGGCGAGATCGCGCTCATCGCCCTGGTCTTCCTGATCGTGCTGGGGGTCCTGGGGGTGCTGCTGTTCGCAAGCGGCCGAGCCATGGGCGCGCCCAACGAAACCGTGGCCGCCGCCATCCTCGGCAGCGTCGTCTTCAACGCCGGCAACTTCGGCATCCCGGTGGCCCATCTGCTCTACGTAGAGGGGGGCACGCTTTTCGGGGGCCAGCCCGATGCCGACGCGGGCTTGCATGTCCATGCGCTGGTGGTGATGCTCAGCAACCTGCTGATCTGGATCCTGGGCTACGTGGTGCTGGCGGTGGCCAAGGGCGGCCGCGCGCGCGAGGCCCTGGGGATCTTCAAGCTTCCCATGCCCTACGCGCTGGTGGCGGCCTTCGTGCTGCGGGAGATCCGCCTGCGGCGCTTCGGCGGCGTGGACTTCCTGCCGATCTGGGCCGCCTTTCCGTTGCGCTCGTTGTCCGGGGCCCTGGTGCCCATGATGCTCGTGGCCCTGGGGGCGCATCTCGCCCGGGGGGCCCGCTGGCGCCGGTGGCGGGAGGTGGTGCCCATCGCCTTCGTCAAGCTCCTGGCCGTGCCCGCGCTCATCGGTGCCGCGGTCTACGCCTTCGGCCTGTGGCCCTGGCCCGGCGCCCAGCTCATCATCGGCGCCGCCGCCCCCACCGCCGTCAACACCCTCATCCTCACCGTCGAGCTCGACGGCGACGCCGAGCTCACCGGCGACGTGGTCTTCTGGACCACCGTCTTCTCCGGCGTCACCGTGGCCGGCGTCATCGCCGTGGTGACGACCCTGGGGGCGGCTTGATGGCGCTTGGACGGTGATGTCCCCTGTCTCCGCGAGCAGACTCGACGCAAGGGTTCTTGAAGAAAGAGAAACCCAAGGAAACCAGTTTATTGCAAGTTGCCCCTTGACTCGCCCGGAAAGTTGTGGCGTCAACGGTACATGATGGACCTTTACGGGGGAAAAGACCCACGTGAGTTGCCTGCCTATGGAATAGGCGAGGCGGCCCACTACCTACGCATACCACCCAGCACACTGCGGACGTGGGTTCGTGGGCGAACCTATCCGACCACTCAAGGCGAGCAATGGTCTGAACCGGTAATTAAGCTGGCGGACGAATCGCGTGGCCTTTTGTCTTTCGTAAACCTGACAGAGGCGCACGTCCTCGGAGCCATTCGACAATCCAAAGTACCGTTCAGAAGCATTAGGCGTGGCCTGGACTATCTCTATCGGCAATTTCCGTCACCACATCCATTGGCTGAAAAAGACTTTGAAACGGATGGTATGGACCTGTTTGTTGACCACCTCGGGGAGGTGGTCAACATAACTCAAGGTGGGCAAATCGGTATACGCGAGTTTCTCAAAACATACCTGAAGAGAATCGAGCGTGACATGACCGGTATTGCGACGAAGCTCTATTTGTTCAATCGGAGAGACCTGCCACCCACAGAAGTCCAACAAACTCGGGTTGTCGTTGATCCGCGTATTTCGTTTGGTCGTCCCGTGTTGGTGGGTAGCCACATAGCAACGAGAGTCGTCTACCAACGCTTTGCAGCCGGGGACTCCGTCGAAGAACTCGCTGCCGATTATGCCCGCCCCTCGTCAGACATCGAAGAAGCTATCCGATGCCGAGCAATTCGAGCAGGCCGCCTGAAAATCTCACCTTCTTCCTCGATCAATGCCTAGGGGGAAAGATTTTTGCTGCCGCACTGCGCGAGCGTGGATTCCAGGTTGAACTACTGGAAGATCACTTCCGCGGAGATGTCCCAGACGAGGAATGGCTCCCTAGGAGCCTGTCGGACTTAATATTCCGTAGATTGCTAACCTATTGATTTTATTGACGAAATCGATTTCTGTGGGAAATGTTGCCATACGGTAAACTTCAATGTTTTCAGCTAGTTACAGATTCCCTGCACTTCAAGTCCGACAGGCTGCTAGAGTAGGTGAATGGGGCTGGATCATTCTCACCAAGGACGATCAGATACGCAAGCGGGAGGTGGAGCGAAACGCACTCCTAAGAAGCGGTGCCCGTGCGTTTATTTTGTCGTCGGGGAATATTCCCCGCGATCAGATGATTTCAATGATCGTCAACGCCCTGCCGAAAATTCAACGATTCGTCAGCAAGAACCAACCGCCGTTTATTACTCGCATAACGAAAGCGAGCGATGTGCGCAAGATTGAATAGCCTGCCAGACTGTGCCCGGACGCGGTATCTGTTGTGACTGCCGCGGACTGACCGGCACTTTCCGACATGTTCCCATCCAGATGCTTGAAGACACATGGGGGTACTAGTCTGGCTATGTCCGGAGGAATCGTATGAAACTTTCAGATCAGATCGCAGTCATCATCGGCGGTGCCCGGGGCATCGGCGAGGCCATCGCCCACACCTTCGCTGGTGAGGGCGCAACAATTGTCCTGGTGGATCTCGAGAAGATGAAACCCGAGCTCGACGGCGTAGTCCAGGCCATCGGGCAGAAGGGCGACGAGGCCGTGGCCGTGACGGCCGACGCCACGGACGCGGCGCAGGTGGACCGGATGGTGGCCGACGTGGTGAGCCGCTTGGGCCGGCTGGACATCCTGGTCAACAGCGTCGGTTTCCGCGGCCCTATGGTTCAGGTGCACGAGATCACCGAAGAGGAGTGGGACGCGGTACTCAACGTCAACCTGAAGGCAATCTTTCTCTGCTGCAAGGCCGCGCTGCCGGTCATGATGGAGCAGAAGCACGGCAGCATCGTAAGCATCTCCGGCACCGCCGGACGCGAGGGCATGGCGCTACGCGGTTCCCTGTGCGCCGCCAAATGGGGCCTTCTGGGGCTGACCCAGACCATCGCCAAGGAAGCGGGCCCCTCGGGCGTGCGCGCCAACGTCATCTGCCCCGGCGGCATGGACGAAGCCGATCTGCGTGAGATGTACCGGGACCGCGCCAAGGGCCTCGGCGTCTCCTTCGAGGAGTTGGAGAAGAGCGTCCTGGCGCAGACCCCGCTGCGGAAGCACGCCCAGCACCAGGAAGTGGCCAACGCCGCCCTCTTCCTCGCCTCCAGCGACTCGTCCCACACCACCGGCGAGGCGTTGAATGTTTCGGGCGGGCGGTTGATGCACTGAGCGCACGGGCGGGTTTGAAACCCGCCCCTACAAGGACGCTCGCATTCGTGACAAGGGGTGCTGCGCCGGGACAGGGCGCGTCCAGCACCAAAACGCCGGTCATCAACCCGTGCAGCCGTTGTAGGGGCGGGTTTCAAACCCGCCCGTGCCCGCACCAACCAGGCTACACGTTCACCCGCTTCATGTCCCGCGTCCGATTGCCGGCGGCGGCGCCGTAGGGGAGGATGGAATCCAGCCGAGCCAGGTCGTCGTCCGTGAGCTTCACGTCGACGGCCTTGACGTTCTCTTCCAGGTGGTTGCGGCTCTTGCTGCTGGGGATGGGGATGATGTCCGGTCCCTGGGCCATGAGCCACGCCAGGGCGAGCTGGGTGGTGGTGATGCCCTTCTCCTTGGCGACGGCCTCCACCTGAGCCAGCAGCTCCAGGTTGCGCTCGATGTTGCCGGGTTGGAGACGGGGCTGGTTGCGGCGGTTGTCGCCTTCGGAAAGCTCGTTCAGGTCGCGGACGGCGCCGGCGAAGAAGCCCCGACCCAGCGGCGAGTAGGCCATCAGCCCCATGTTGAACTCGCGGCAGGCCTCGATGTTGCCCTGCTCGGGGTCGCGCGACCAGAGCGAGTACTCGATCTGGAGCGAGACGATGGGGTGGACTTTCCGGGCCCGGCGGATGGATGCGGCGCTGGCTTCGGAAAGGCCGATGTAACGGGTCTTCCCTTGCTCCACGAGCCGCGCCATGGCGCCCACCGACTCCTCCACCGGGACCGCGGGATCGATGCGGGACATGCAGTAGACGTCCAGACAGTCGATGCCCAGCCGCTGGAGGCTTTCGTCACAGGTCTGGATCAGGTACTCGGGCGAGCTGCCGCCGTCGAGGCCGGTGCCGTCGGCGGACCGCGGGCTGCCGGACTTGGAGTGGATCACCACCTGGTCGCGTCTTGCCTTGATGGCCTTGCCGATGAGCTCGTGGTTATGGCCGTTGCCGTAGCTGGCGGAGGTGTCGAGGAAGTTGATACCGAGATCGAAGGCCCGGTGCAGCGTGGCGATGGACTCGTCGTCGTTGCCGGCCCCGTACATGCCGGACATGCTCAGGCAGCCGAGCCCCATGGGCGACACCTTGCAGTCGGTGGTGCTGAATTGGTGGTATTGCATGATGGTTCTCCCGTGTCGCTTGAAAGGAACCTCTGGTCAATGCGTCCTTCGACTTCGCTCGGCTGCGCCTCGCTACGCTCAGGACGAACGGCGTGGAAACCCTATCACCGTTCGTCCTGAGCGTAGCGCAGCGAAGTCGAAGGACGCCATGCTCGATGCCCGATCTGAGCCAAAGTTATCATAACCTACCCGGCAGATTTTTCGTACGGCTGCTGAGTTGCTCTGGCTGTTCCACGACCAGGAACTGTCCCATCATTCCGTTGTCTTCATGTTCCATGATGTGACAGTGGTACATGTATGGAACTTCCGGATCGGCATATCGCTCGAAGGGCATGATGATCCGAACGATATCGCCGGCAGGCACCAGGACCGTGTCTTTCCAACCGAGCTCGGCGTCGGTGGGCGGTTGGCCGTTGTGATCGAGAATTTGGAACTGGACCAGGTGGACGTGGAAAGGGTGAGCCTGACCGCCGCGATTGTCCACTTCCCAAATCTCGATGTCTCCCAATCGCACGACCTCATCAATTCTCCCCATATCCATTATCTTGCCGTTGATCGGCGGCCCCGCACCGGGCCCACCCTGGGCAAACCGTCCTCCCTGTCCTCCCTGTATAGGCCCTCCCAATACCATCGGACGGGTTTTGGCGGCGCGTGAGGCATCGATGCGGGCGATGGTGTTGAGGCGCTCCGGCAGTGCGTGAGATGCGCGATTTGCCGGCTGGGGAACGATCTTCAACAATTGCAGGTTCCCCGTGCCGATTCCCCCGAAAAACGACTCGATCGTCTCCAGCAATCCAGCTTCCGGGTAGCTTTTCAACACCACCTCGGCACCATCGCTGAAGTCAACCAGGATCTCGGCTCGCTCGCCGGGAGCGAGGATCACGCGGTTGGTTTGGAGGGGCGTCTCAAGGAATCCGCCATCTGTGGCGATCTGATGAAACACACGGCTGTCGCCAAAGCCGATGTAGTAGATTCGCGCATTCGAGGCGTTCAACAGTCTGAATCGAATGCGACGTGACTCAACCTGGAGAAATGGACTCCAGGTTCCATTGATCAGCATGGTGTTTCCGTAAACGGCACCCTGGTTGACGGCAAAGCGAAACGCACCGTCGTCGTCAAACAGCCGGTCTTGGATCACCAGTGGAATGTCGTCAACGCCGTAGGTCTTTGGCAGGTCCAGCGCATCACTGTTATCGTCATCGATCCACATGAGGCCGGTGACTCCCCGATAGACGTGCCGCCCCGTGTTGCCATGCGGATGCGGGTGGTACCACAGCGGAGCGGCCTGTTGATCCACCTGAAAGCTGGCCGTCCACGATTCTCCGGGCGCGATTTTCTGATGCGGTGTGCCGTCCATGCGAGCGGGAACGTGCATTCCGTGCCAGTGCATTGTCGTCATTTCATCCAGGTTGTTCTGGACGATCAGATCGACATCTTCGCCTCGACGCAGTCGCAACGTCGGTCCCAGAAACGGGCCGTTAACGCCGGCTGTCGGCGTTTGTTTACCTGGCAGGAACTCCCGGCTCCCTTCGGCAACGGTCAGGTGCAACTGCCGACGTCCGTCGACAACGGTTCCAAACAACTGATCGGGAATCAGCAATTTATTCTCAAAGGTCAACCCGCCGTTTGTGACTCGGATGAACATCAGCCAATAGCAGGTCACGCCCGATAACAAGACGATGATCAACAGTCCCATCGTGGTCCGCTTCACCCGTCGGGGGTTGGTGGCCTGGAACCACTTTGCGGCCTTCTGTCGAACAAGACTCCAAGGCATTGTATCTGTAGGCATGCGTTCTTCTTCCACAGGTGATCCGCGTCGAGCGCTTGTGCCGCGATGTGATAAGGCCTCCACTGGCCTCATGTAAGCTCCGTATTCTTATTTGACCGTGGCGCGTTCCCAAATGAAAAAAAGGTCGTGAGATTAGTTCTCACGACCTTTTGCCTTTGATTACTGCGCTCGATCCACAAATCCGAGTTGAAAATCGGTTTCGGTCGTCCCGTTACGTCCGGCAGGCCGCCAGCTCCGCGTAGTTGTGGAGGCCGAGCGAGCGCTTGCCCGATTCCAGGTCGAGCATCATGGCCAGCAGGTTGTCGCACAGCGGCGTGGAGAGGCCGAGCCGGGCGCTTTCCCGCACCACGTGGCCCAGGGTGAACGCCACCTCAAGCTTCGATCCCGCCAGCAGTTGCCGTAGCGGACCCTTAAGGTCGTCGGACCTCCAGGACTCGGCATAGCCGTTCACTATGGCCATGCGCGCTTCCGTGGGCTTGTCGGGATGAAGGTCGGGCGGGTTGTACTCGGCCAGGGAAATGAACCGGGCGCCGGCGGCCGTGCCCACAGCCACCACCTCACCAAAAAAGTCCGCTAGCAACCGCCGGTCGTCGGGGCCGGCGCAACTCTCCACCATCGGCGTGTTCGCCAGCGAGCCGTAGTAGCCGTAGCAGGTGTAGGTGAGCTTGCTCCAGAGGACCCCGAGGATGTTGTCGGTGATCTCGCTGGGGATCACGGCGTCGAGCATGGCGTTGAGCTCTTCCAGCCGCGGAGTCGTACGGCCGTGGGAATGGCCGATGTAGAGGTGGCCTCGCGTGGCGGTGTGCACCCGTCCGGGGGCGGTACGCCGGCTGCCCATGCGGATGCCCATACCCACGGCCCGGTCCGCGCCCACCGCATCTTCCAGCAGCGGGACGTTGATGCCGTTCTGCATCGACACCACCAACCCATCCTCGTTCAGATGCGGCAACGCCGTGGCCAGCGTATCCGCGGTGTAGTTGCAGCGGACGGCGATGAAGGCCGTATCGAAGGTTCCCTGGATCTCGTCCGCGAAGACAACGGTAGCCTTCACGTTGAACGCGCCGTCGGGCACGTCCACCTGAAGGCCGTTCTCGCGGATGGCGGCGACGTGCTCGCGGTCCACGTCCACGAATGTCAGGTCGTGCCCGGCCCGGGCCAAGCGCCCGCCGATGATGCCGCCGATGGGGCCAACGCCCATGACAATCGCGCGCATGAAATCTCCTTGTAATCAAATGGCGTCCTTCGACTTCGCTTCGCTACGCTCAGGACGAACGGTTGCGCGCGCCCCTCGACTTTGCTCCACTAAGCTTGTCCTGAACCTGTCGAAGGGCTCAGGATGAACGGGAATCGTCCTTCCCCGTTCGTCCTGAGCGAAGCGAAGTCGAAGGACGCCATCTTGACCTGCCTAGTTTCCGTAGTCCCGTAGGTCGGATTAGCGAAGCGTAATCCGACACTTACACATGTCCAAGAACTGGCCCTTGTTGCCCTAGTTGAAGTAGATGACCCCCTTGACGATCTCGTACTTCGCCATCGCCTGCAGCGCTTCGTTCACCTGCTCGAGCTTGTACTCGGCGGTGATCATCTCCTCGAACGGGAAGGTGTCCTTGCGCGAGGAGAGGAAGTCGATGGCCTGCAGCCAGTGCCGGGGCTCGCCGGAGCGGATAGTGTGCAGGATCATCTCCTGGGGCAGGTCCTGAACGCCGATGTTGGCCTTGCCGCCGGCGCCGATGTTGACGAAGGTGCCGCCGCCGCGCAGCAGGGTGATGCCCTCGGGCACCGCCATGTTGTTGGCCACCTGGATCACGATGTCGCCGCCGCGGCCGTCGGTGTGGTCGTGCACCCACTGGCGGCGGTCCTTGGGGTCGGTGACCTCTTCGAGGTTGAGCACCGCGTCCGCGCCCATGCGCTTGGTGACTTCCAGGCGCGCGGCCGGCGCGCCGATGACCAGCACCTGCTTGGCGCCGTGGTCCTTGGCCACCGCGGTGGCGAAGGTGCCAAGCGGCCCGCTGCCCTGGATCACCACGGTCTCGTGGCTCTTGATGGCCCCGAGCCGGTCGAAGCCGTGCATCACCGTGCGGTAGGCGCAGGCGGAGGCGGCCGCGGAGGCCGAGGTCACGTCCTCGGGCACCTTGATGATCTCGCAGGGCGGAGGCACGTACATGTACTCGGACACGCTGCCCAGGAGATAGGGATACTCATCGCTGCGGTTGTGTCCCCAGGAGGCCCGTCCCGGGCAGATGCACGGCTGGAGCGCGACGGTGCAATAGTAGCAGTGGCCGCAGGCCACGTAACTCCACACGATGCGGTCGCCGGGCTTCACCGGCTTGCCCAGGATGTCCGTGCGCTCGCCGTTGATCTCCTCGATGTAGCCGCACGGCTCGTGTCCGGTAATGATGGGCAGCGAGTCGCCGCCGCCCAGGGGGCCGTGCCAGCGGTGCACGTCGGTGCCGCAGATGGTGGACGCATCGATGCGCACCAGCAGCGCCCCCGGCTCCAGGTCGGGGATCGGCACCTTCTGTATTTCCAAGGGTTCGTTGTGGGATACCACCACGGCAGCGCGGCATTCGTTCATGACCTTCTCCTTCCTTGGCTGTCGGGCGTCCGGCTGGACGCGCACGCCCATTTCCGGTGAAACCGGGGCGCGGGCGGGTTTGAAACCCGCCCCTACGTTTCCTCATGGGGCTCGGAGGGTTTCCTGCGGCGAATCAGCATCTCCCAGAAAGGGGCAGAGCGTCATGCACGCCCCGCCCCTTCAGATTCAGGAAAGCCGTACGGAATCGGCTATGCCTTGGCCGCGGCTTGCGCGTCCGCGGTTGCAGGCTTGTAGAACCGCTCCGCATTGCGATAGAGCATGGCGGCCTTGTCTTCGCCGGTCATCTCGTCGCTCTCCATCAGCTCGCCGAGGTCGTGCATGCAGCTCTCGGTGGTGACCTCGTGGGGGAAGTCCGAGGAGTAGAGGAACGGCCGGTGCCCCACGGTCTTGATGGCGAACGGCAGCGTCAGCTCCTCGGCCTCGATGCCCAGGTAGAAGCGGTCTTCCCCGATGAGCTGCTGGATGACCTTGACGGGATCCTGGTCCTCGCCGATGCCGAACCCGCCGTCGGGGATGTACTGGAAGTGCGTCTCGTGGGACGCGTGCAGCCGCTCCAGCAGCATCAGCAGCCAGGCGACGCCGCCTTCCAGGAAGGCAATGCGCACGTTGGGGAAGCGCTCGAAGATGCCGTTGTAGAGGATGTTGGCACAGTTGAGGGCGATGCCCCAGGGGTGGCCCAGGGCGTGCACCGGCACGTACATGTTCATCTGGTCGAGCCCGAAGCGGTCGTGGCAGCCGCCGTGCACCGCGAGGCAGCAGCCCAGCCGGTCGGCCTCCTCATAGATGGGCCAGTAGGCCTTGGCGCCGAGCGGCAGCGGCAGGCCGTTGGACGGCATCATGGCGCCCATCATGCCCAGCTCGGTGACGATGCGGCGCAGTTCCTTGGCCGCCTCCTCCGGGTCCTGCATGGGGATCAGGCCCATGGCGTTGAAGCGCGGGTCGCGCTGCAGATAGGTGTGGTACGTCCAGTCGTTGTACCCCTTGCAGGCGGCCACGGCGTAGTCGAGGCTCACGATCTTGCCGTAGCCCAACCCCTGGGTCGGGTACATCACCGTCCAGTCGATGCCCACGTCGTCCAGGAACTGCATCCAACCCTCGGGACCCACCTTCGCGCGTCCGTCCCTGAGCGGCGGCGTCTCCACCGCGCGGCCATCGTGAAGATGGTCGATGGGCGGGAAGATGATGCCCTTCTTGGCGGCGATGTCCCGGTACGGCCCGTCCATGTGCTCGATGATTCCCGGGTTGTCCTCCAGGATGTGGCCATCGCCATCGATAATGCGTGTATTGAGACTGGACATGATTTCTGTACCTCCTGCGTAGAATGGAGCCGGAGTTGCGGGCTCGACGGATGCGTGTGCTCGTTTTCGGACCTTATACCGTTCCTGGACTCTCTACATCAAGGGATTCGCAAACTTTTCTACCGCCGCCGGAAGGCCGGGACCGCAGCATTTCGTCCGGAAAGCGCCGTCGCTTACGCCCGCGAATCGCCGTTACAGGACTTGGTACGTCCACACCTGATGGTAGACCTCGGGCTCCCCCTTGGGCATGGGCCGGTACTTCTCCCCCTCCTCCACCAGCCGCCATTTCCCCTCGGCCTCCAGCGACGACTGCTTTTCCCGGAAGCCGTCCTGCTCGTAGATGTCGGGCCGAAGCGAGAACACGATGTGGCCGCCGGGACGAGTGACGCGCACCAGCTCGTCGAACGAACCGGGCGGAGCGTGCCCCACCGTGAAGACGCCCACGCTGATGACCCCATCGAAGGAGCCCGGCGGGAAGTCCAGCGGGGAACCCATCGCCATCCGGTGGAACTCCTTGTAGACATGTTTGCGGGCAGCCTCGTCCAGCATACCTTGGGACAGGTCCATGGCTATCAGATACTCAAAGCCGACCTCGTGCAGCAACTCCCCCACGATGCCCGTGCCGGCGCCCGCGTCCAGGACACGGGCGTGCCTGGGCACCCGTTTGGCGAAGGCATCCACGGCCCTCCGCGGGCTCAGCCAGCCGAAGTCGGTGTCGAGGTCGCGGTCGTATGACCCGGCCCACTCGTCGTACCGCTCCTCCAGCTCGGTGTTGTTCTTTGCAGCGTAGACCCACTGGACCACGTTTGCCGGCTTGTCACCCATGCGCAGTTCCTTGGTTGATGGGAGTCTAGTGTGGTGTCTCACAAATACGCTTACGAATCTGCGGGTCCTTTTGGCCGTCGGCTGCGTACGTCACCCCGGGCTTGACCCGGGGTCTTCCTCGCGTAGTGCACGCCCTGGGGCGACCGCAGGTCGCCCCTACAAGTCATCGCGCCTTGCCGACGGCCAAAATGCCCTCGCAGCTTCATAACCGTATTTGTGAGACACCACACTGGTTGTGCGTCGGATCTGTGGTCAAGCGGCGGAGGTGGTGCGTACGCGGGCGGGTTTGAAACCCGCCCCTACATCCCTCCGTGCCATTCTTCCACCAAACCGTAGTTGTTGCCATCGGCCCGCAGCCTCGCGCCACGGGTTCCCGGGGAGTATTCGGACGCGGCCTTTGTAGGGGCGGGTTTCAAACCCGCCCGCGCCCATTGTTGCGCGGAACCACCGACCGTGGGCCGTGGAAAGGCTTGCGTCCCGGCGTAGCCGAGCGAAGTCGGAGGGCGCAATCTTCTATCGATCTTCTATGACACGCTCGCCGCCGGCCTGCGGTGATGCGTGGCCTGCTCGTAGGCGTAGGCAAGCTTGATCATGCGGCCGTCTTCATAGGGCCGTCCGAGGAAGCTGATGCCGGCGGGCAGACCGTCCGTCGTGAATCCCGCGGGCACCGTCACCGTGGGCACGTATACCACGAACGTGTTCAGGTGCGGCGCACCCTTGTGGTTCACGTAGGGCGGCTTGACACCGTCGGCGATGAGCGTGGGCTGGTGTTCCACGGCCTTGTGGACGATGGCGTCGAGGCGGTGCTCGGCCATGGTCTTGAGCAGGTGGATCATGAGGTGGTCCCGGGCCAGCAGGTACTGGTAGTGATCCGCGGGGTCGGCGGTGACCTGCAGGCGCACCTTGGCCTGATCCGAGAGCTTGGCGAACTCGGGCGATTGCATGGCCTCCTCGCGCGTCCGGTACGGCGGGTTGGCGCTCCGGGCCATGTAGATTCCGAAGGCCGTCTCGCCGGCGGTGGGGTTGGCGCAACGCGTGGCCAGCAGCTCGTTGAGCCGCGCCAGCTCCACCGGGTCCACCACCTCGGCGCCGGCGGCGCGAAGCTCCTCCACCGCGTTGTCGAGGACCCCGGTGATGCTCTTGAAATCCTCCGCCTCAGGGTCGGTGTTGTACCCCATGGGTGTCCGCAGGATGCCGATCCGCGCTCCCCGCAGACCCTCCGCGTCCAGAAAATCCGTGTAGCTGGGCGGCATGTGCCCCACCCCTCTGGAGGTGATCGGATCATCCCCGTCGTAGCCCACCATGACGTCCAGCAGAACGGCCATGTCCCGGACGGTGCGGGCCATGGGACCCAGGGACCCCGCCTCCTGGGGCCAGCCGGAGTAGACGCCGCTGCGGCTCACGAGCCCGGCCGTGGGGCGCATGCCGGCGATACAGTTCCAGGTGGAGGGTCGGCGGATGGACGCCAGTCCCTCCTGGCCGATCCCAACGGTGCCGAAATTCGCGGAAACTGCGGCCCCGGACCCGCCCGACGACCCGCCCACGGTGCGCTCCAGGTCGTAGGGATTACGGGTGGACCCGAACAGCGAGCCGTGGGTGTCGCCCGCGCCCAGCTCGCCCAGGGTGGTCTTGGCCAGCACGATGGCGCCGGCCTCCTTGAGCTTCTCCACCACCCGGCAGTCCCGGTCCGGGTAGTAGTCCTTGAACACCAGGGAGCCCAGGGTGGTGGGGGTCCCCTTCAGGTCGGCCTGGTCCTTGATGAGCACCGGGATTCCGTGGAGCGGGCCTACCTTGCCCGAGGCCTTGAAGGACGCATCCAGGCGATCCGCTTCGTCCAGGGCCGCCGGGTTCACCGTGATGATGGAATTGATCCCGGGACCGCCCCGGTCATAGGCCTCAATGCGGTCGATGTACATCTGCACCAGTTGGCGCGCCGTGAGGCGCCCGTCGGTATACGCGGCGTGGATGTCCTCAATGGTGGCTTCCGGCAGCGTGAACGAATCTGCGGCTGGGCTCATATGGTCCTCCCTTGGTACCCTTGTCAGAGTCTCGGTTTGAACCCTACCCCAACCTCAACTCCATGAACAGCGCGCCTTCCACGGGATTTTCGGTGTAACCGGTGATCTCGTCGCAAGCCAATGCCCTACCGCTGCAAGGACTGCCGCCAGTTCTTCAGTGTGCGGAAGGGGACGGTGATGCAGTCGAGCAAGCCAGGCCCTCTAGTGTGGTGTCTCACAAATACGCTTACGAATCTGCGGGTCCTTTTGGCCGTCGGCTGCGTTGCTCTTCCTCGCGTGGTAACGGCCACACGGGCGGGTTTGAAACCCGCCCCTACAAGTCATCGCGCCTTGCCGACGACCAAAATGCCCTCGCATCTTCATAACCGTATTTGTGAGACACCACACTAGAAATGGGCCATAGCCGGCTGACAAGGGTTTCGTGGGGCGGCGGCTCAGGTATCGATGAGCCGAGCTAGCATGTGACGGACGTGATCCTGTCCACCAAAAAACACTGCCAGGATGCTTACGGTCTCCTTTTCTTCATTCACGTCAAACCAATAGATCGCACGGTTGATCGTCAGGTGTCGTAGTCCCGGCAGAAAATCGTCGTGACGTTCGCCTCGGTGCGGAGCAGTCAAAATGCGATCAGCGGTTGCACGAATTTCCAGAACCCGTGCTTCGGCATGTTCGATCGCACTCTCCACACTTTCGCCAAAGCCAATGTAGCTTTCTAGAAGATGGTCGAATATCAGCTCGAAATCGCGTTCGGCCTGAGCCGAAAACTCAAGACGAAACGCCATGGGTGCGGCGCTTCTCGGCGATCATCCTGCTCAGCCGATCGTCCATTTCTTCTGCTCCGACAAACTCGCTGGTCCGGCGGCGGGACAGGACTTCGTATAGCGCCCTGCGCTCCAGGTCTTCGACATCCAAACGTTGTCGCAGTAGATTAATGCCCTGCTGAATAACCGCGCTGACACTGGCATAACGCCCCGTATCGACCAATGCCTTGGCAAAGGCGTGGTGCTCATTTGTAAGAGAAATCGAGGACTTGATAGTCAATAGGCACCCTCCTAAACGGCAGGGTAGCACTCGGTAGCACCCGCGTCAAGAAGTGTCTCGGTTTGAACCCTACCCCAACCCCAACTCCATGAACAGCGCGCCTTCCACGGGATTTTCGGCGTAAGGGGCAATCTCGGTGAAACCCATCGAGCGATACAAAGCGATGGCCGCGTACATGGAGGGAAGCGTGTCGAGCCGCACGGCGGCATAGCCCATCTCCCGCGCCGTTTGGACGATCTGCTCCACACACTTTCTCCCCAGACCCTTGCCGCGAAAACCAGGGCGCAGAAAGAGGCGCTTCATCTCGCAGATTCCGCCGCCCAGATCCCTGAGGGCGACGCAGCCCGCGGTCCGCTCTCCCTGACGCAAGAGAAGAAATCTTCCCCCCGGCGAGCCGTAAACGCGGTCCAAAGTCTTCAGCTCCTCCTCGAACTCCTGGAAGCACAGGTCCACTTCGATCTCGACCTCATACTCGCGGAGCAAGACCCTCGCCTCCCGGTAGTCTTCTTCTGTGGCTGCGGTGATGAACTCCGGCATCGCTGTTGTCTTCGTGGAGCCGAGACCTGTGGATTGGTCAGAACTTCCCCAAACGCGCATCGCGCATTCTACAATGGCGTCCTTCGACTTCGCTTCGCTGGCGCTCCGCTACGCCTGTCCTGAGCTTGTCGAAGGGCTCAGGACGAACGGGAACAAGGTTTCCTCATCCGTTCGTCCTGAGCTTGGTGGTACGGAGGTTTCCTCATCCGTTCGTCCTGAGCGTAGCGAAGCGGAGTCGAAGGACGCCATTGGTCAGAGATTCCCCAAAAGTGTATCACGTACTCTACGTTCGTTGCACAGGGAGGACGATCATGGCTGAGGACCCCAGAAGCGGCTTCACCGAGGTACAGGGCATCCGGTTGCACTACCGGGAGTGGGGCGACCCCGGCGCCCCGGACCTGCTGCTGGTCCATGGCTGGACCAACTACAGCCTCGGCTGGGCGGGAGTGGCGGAGCATTTCGCCGGCCGTTACCACGTGGTGGCGCCGGACCTCCGGGGCCACGGCGAATCGGACAAGCCCCAGACCGGCTACCGCCTGCGCGACTTCGCCGAAGATGTCCACCAGTTCATCGCCAACCTCGGGCTCGAGCGCCCGGCCTACGCCGGCCATTCCTGGGGCGGCAACATCGGCACCATCCTGGCGTCGGACCATCCCGAGGACATCTCCCGGGCCTTCCTGGAAGACCCGGTGTACTGGCGCATGCAGCACGCCTTCGTGACCGCCCTGCCCGGCGGGCTGGCCCGGCTTAGCCGGCCCGAAGCCGAGATCCGCGCCGAGGCCCGGGAGCGCGGGCTCTCGCCGGAGCAGGAAGACTGGGAGGTCTACCGCAACCGCCACTTCTCGGCCCACGCCCTGACCCGGCTCCTGACCGACAACCGGGACTGGGCGCTGGCGTCCGAGGAGCGCCTGCGGCGCATCCAGGTGCCCACGCTGATCCTGGTAGGGGACGCCACGGCCTCACCGCAGCCCGGGGCCATCCTTGCCCAGGAGCTCGGCCATCTCCGGACCATCGCCTCGCCGCAGGTCGTATTCGAGTTCTGGGAAGGCGTGGGGCACATGATGCGCGGCACCCGGCCCGACGCGTATAACGCCCGGCTGGATCAATGGCTGGCCGGAAGTTGAAGGAACGGCGACGACATCTACATCGTCATTCCCGCAACACAGCTTGTGTCAAAACTCCTTCCGAGAGAGGCCATGACCCCCGAAATCGTCATTCCCGCGTCCCCTCGGTCATTCCCGCGAAAGCGGCTGTGTCAAAAGGCCAACTTCGAGGTGCGAAAGGCCTCTCCGTCATTCCCGCGAAAGCGGGAATCCAGGGGTCCTGGAGGGGTCCCCACGCGCCGTTTCCCCACTCCACCCCGCCTGGATTCCCGCTTTCGCGGGAATGACGATTTCGGGGGCCGTTGCCTCTCTCGGATGGGGTTTTGACACAGCCTGGAAAGCGGGAATCCAGGAGGGGAGAGGCGGGGGAACACCACGTCGCGCCCCTCCACCACCCCTGGATTCCCGCTTTCGCGGGAATGACGGAGATGCGGGAATGACGGAGAGGCCGTTCGTACCCCGAAGTTGGAGTTCTGACACAGCCTGATCAGCGGAGTTCCTTGCCTGACACGACACTACCACCGACCCGGATATGGTCGAACCGGACTCTGCTCATCGCCGGGTTGAGCGGCCTGCTGGCGTCCCTCGACACCTCGGTCAACATCGCGTTCCCGGCCATCACCCGGGCATTCGGCATCAACCTGATGTCCATCCAGTGGGTGGTGATCAGCTACGTGCTGACCTACGCCAGCTTGCTGCTGGGCTGCGGCCGGCTGGCGGACCTCTTCGGCCACTGGCGCATCCTGACGATCGGCCTTCTGACCAGCGCCGTGGCGTTCGTCGTGTGCGGCTCCGCCCAGACCTTCGCATGGCTGCTCATGGGGCGGATGCTCCAGGGCTTGGGGGTAGCGCTGGTGTTCGGCTCGGCGCCGGCCCTGGTGACCCTGTCCGTGGGCGGGGCCGAGCGTGGGCGGGCGCTGGGATTCTACCAGATGAACCTGGCGGTGGGGTTCGCCCTGGGTCCGTTGCTGGGCGGGGTGCTGGTGGACGCCTTCGGCTGGCGCGGAGTCTATCTCTACCGGGCACTGCCCGCCCTGCTCATCGCATGGTTCACTTCCGGCCTTGCCCGGTCCGGGCAACGCTCGGCCTCCGGAGAACGGTTCGACCTCCTGGGCGCCGTGACGCTGGCCCTGGGCGCCGCCGGCCTGCTGCTGGCCATGAGCCGGAGCCGCGATCTCGGCTGGACCGCACCGGAGGTCCTGGTCCTGGCGGTTGCCGGGGCCGCAAGCCTGGCGGTCTTCCTCGTGACCGAGAAACGGGTAGCTGCGCCCGTCATCAACATCGACCTGTTCCGCTGGCCCGCCTTCACCCTCGCCAACCTGCTCACGCTCATGGCCAACGGCACCCGGTTCCCCATCGGCCTGCTGGTACCCTACTATGCCGTGAACATCCTGGGCTACCCGGCCACCCTGGGCGGGTTCCTGCTGTTTCCGGCCGCGGTGATGACCACCGTTGCCGCCGTGTTCGCCGGCCGCCTGTCCGACCGCATGGGAACCGCCGGCCTGAGCTCCACGGGGCTGGCTATCCAGTCCGTGGGCCTGTGGCTCGCCAGCGGCCTGGACGCGGGCTCCGACTATCCCACCGCGGCTCTCGCCCTGGGGCTGGTGGGGCTCGGCCTGGGCACGTTCCAGGTGCCCAACATGAGCTTCGTCATGGGAGCCATCCCTCGCGAGCACCAGGGCGTCGCCGGCAGCGTCAACCAGATGATGCGCACCTTCGGCATCGTCTTCGGCGTCACCGGAGCCAGCCTGCTATTCGAGCGTTGGCGCGTCTTCCACGCGGATCTCGGAGAGGTGGGCGCCTTCGTGGCCGCGTTCCAGAACGTGTTCCTGGCCGCCGCCGGGCTGTGCGCCGTGGCCGCCGTGGCGTCGCTGTTCCGGCGCAGGGGACCCAAGCGGGGAGTCCAACACGGGGACACCAGGCAGTGATCTACACACGCCGAAAGGGTGGACGGGAAGTTTCAGTCAACACCAGTCCCCCCCTGTGGCTTCCGGGGTCATGACAAACCAAGCACTTTCAGGACCGACGCCAGGCCCTTGTCGTGACGGTAAGCGCGCCGAAGATCCTCCAGACCGAACCGCTGTCCCAAAGCGTGGGAGGAGGCAGGCTTCCGATACTCCGGCCATAGCCTGCGAAGTTCTGCCTCGACATTGTGTGCCGACAACTTACGGTTCTCACAGCCGGGATGAAGGCGGACCAGCAACCCCTCAAGGTTTGGTTTAAGGAAAACAAGACGCAGCCTCTCACTACCCGCGACGGTCTCGGGATCCCGACCATGCCGCTGGTCTCGACGCAAGCGGTCGGCGTCGAGCAGGATACATCCATCCACAAACCGGCCATGCCGCCTCGAACGTTCTCGATAGCGGACGACCGCATCTTCCACTATTGACGGCTGTCCCCGCCACTGCCGAGGGAGATATCGAGGTGCACGGGCTGTCTCTGTTGGTTGCACAACTGCTGCAACCAAGCGGCGAAAGCCCGTTCACTCTCGCCCTCGGTCCCAACGAAGATGCGCTTCCGGGAAGGAATGGACGGAAGGCGCGCCATGCGTCAACCGAATGTGGGAAGTCCACCCAGAACGCCGCTACGGTATCGCTTGTGGAGGTCTTCCGTACGACGGAGGCCCTGCACCTGCCTTGCGCCGTAGGCCCGGGTGGCGCCATCCTGGCCCTTTTCGACGATGAAAAGTTCCTCCTTCTCAAGCTCTTCGAGGACGGACAGGTTGTGGAGGGAGCAGATCAACTGCGCTCCTTGGGGATTGGTCTCAGGACGTTGAAACCACCGCAAGACTTCGGCGACCAACTCCGTATGGAATTCGGCATCCAGGGCGTCCATGATCGCGATGTGCCCGGTTTGGAGGGCATAGTCGAGTTGCGGGAACACCTGCACGAGATGACGGGTACCGGTGGATTCCTGGGAGATGACGACGGGCACGTCCAGCCCCTGATGATCGCAAAGCAGTATCCACTGGCCGTCAGGCAACATTGCGGTCCTGATGGTCTTGATTCCGAGATCGAAACGCTGCAACCGGTCGGACAGCTTGTCGAGCAACGCCGGTTGGTCCCGGTAGAAACGCGTCACCGTTTCGGTATCAAGTCGCAATGGTAATGGACCGCTGATATTCCTTTGAACATTCCCGAGATCCTGAGCTATCAAGGGGAACGGAGCCATGCCCAGGCGCGCAAGGGTCGAGATTACCGACGCATTGGCAGGCACGGACGAGAGGCGGTCGTCACCGCGCCTTATTCCAAGGCCGCCAGCGACGTAGACCGGGCCGTCGCCACGCCGCTCCATCATGCGTCGAGGGCGCCCGTTGGGAAAGGTGTAGAGGGCTTCACCGGAAACCCTCACAGAGTTGAGGTCGGAACCATTTCGCTGTAGTTCCAGGGTATACCGGCACAGGGACGGCGCACCGGGGTCCGAGGAGAACCAGACCGCATCGAAATCTACCTCGATCCGCGTTGGGGCGGCCTGCGACTCGGAAGAAAGAAACGGAAGGAAGTAAGGGATGTTTTGGGACGGGCCGAGATCGAACGAGCGATGTGCAAACTCGATAGTCTCGGTTATTGCCCGCACTAAAGTCGTTTTACCGGAGCCGTTAGGCCCTATGAAGGCGATCACGCTCGGAAGGCGAACACCGTTCCGCGAATGGGATTGCCGGAAGCGCGGCAGGTCCGGGCAGGTGCGGGGAATACGGAAATCGAGTTGGACTTCTTCGCGAATGGATTGGAAGTTACTTATGCGGAAACGGTGAATCATCCATAAATGATGACAGAATTTCGCCTTAAATTCAATTTAATATGGTCCACATTCAGGATTAGAGGCGGTTGCGGTGGAATCGAACCGCGCACTCCGCGTTGACATCCCGGGCGCGAACACATAGCGTCCTGGAAATTCTTCACAAAGGAGACTGTCTTCCATGAATATCGAACGAATCAGACCGCAGGTTTGGAACAGCCGCGCCGTGGTGCACGGCGATCTGGTATACCTGTCCGGCCTAGTGGCCGACGACAAGTCCCTGTCCACGAAAGGCCAGACCGAGCAGGTGCTGGCCAAGATCGACGATGTCCTGGCCGCCGCCGGTACCAGCAAGTCCCGCATCCTCACGTCCACCGTGTACCTCGCCGACATCGACGCCAAGGACGAGATGAACGAAGCCTGGATGGCCTGGATAGACAAGGACAACCTGCCGGCGCGGGCCGCCATCGGCGTGGCTCTCACGCCGGGCACCCAGGTGGAGATCATGGTCTGCGCGGCCAAGTAGCCCCTCCGCCCCTGGATCCGGCCCCGGATCGAGTCCGGGGCCGGGATCCAGGGGCGGGGCTTGACGAACCTTGTCAGTCGTTTGCTGCGGACTGCTCCAGGCGCTCGGCCAACCAGAGCTTGATGATTGATTGGCGGGTGACTCCGAGTCTTCGTGCCTCTCGATCCAGGGACTCCACCATCCAGACCGGGAAATCCACGTTGACGCGTCTTTGTTCTCGGGCGGGACGCCGAGCGGCAGACAGGTCGAGGGCGGCGGTAGTATCCTTGCCGGCGTCGAAGTCGGCGTCAAATTTCTTTGCCTTCATATAAGGCGACCTCCTCTGCCCGAGAGCGGCGCACCGAAATGATGCGGATACGATCACCTCTGGGTGTGACTACCGCAGACCAAGACCCAATCCTGGGGCTGGTACTACCTTAGTTCTTCGATTGATCGGCTGGGCCGCACCAGGACTCGAAGTATTCCCTGTACTTCGGATCCTTCATTTTGGCCTCAAAGTTCGGATCCTTCATGGTTTCGCTACAGCCCTCCTTGGATTGGAGGCTTTGCCAAATCGCGGCGGCGGTACCGACCGCCACGGGCACGCAACCGGGAGCGACGGCGATGACCAAGGCCAAGGCGAATCCGGCCAGAGCGTCAGATATCTTCAAGTGCTTTCCCATGTTCACCCCTTCCTCGTTTTCGTCAGGGACACCATCCTTGCCTTCTTCCTCCATCGTATCTACGCCCGAGACCGGCCTAAATCAGGAGCTCCGCCAGGTCGCTTCCATCCGCCATTCGTATATCTCTTTCTTGGGGATACCCGGGGCGGCTGGCTGGATCCAACTGCCCCGTCTTTTTTAGAACGCTTTCACACCTCTGGCAACCTGCGACAGGCCCGTTTGATCTGATCGAGAAGGTTGCGTGCCCTCGGTTGCTCGCCGTCATCTTTGCCTCGGGAACGCGTGCGGGCGCCGGTTTCGCCACAACGCCGGGCTCAGGGTGTGCGCAGCAAAGCAAGGGGCGGTTCGTCCGGCACGATGCACTCGGGGGAGTCGTTCAACGGCGAGTTCACCGCCCGTGAGACACAGTACCCCTCCATCAGCTCGGCGGGGTACGGGTTCAGCAATGCCGACAGGGCCGCGGGGTCCGTGGTGACGGGGTCGAGCCACTTGGCCTCGTCCTCCGGGAGCAGCATGACGGGCATCCGGTTGTGGACCGGTTCGAGGACGCTGTTGGGGCTCGTGGTGACGATGGTGAACGAATAGAGCGGCGAGCCGTCGGGCTGGAGCCAACGGTCCCAAAGGCCAGCGAAGGCGAAGGGCTGGCCGTCCCGGAGCGTGAAGCGCATCGGCGTTCGGAATCGGCCCTCCCGGCGCCATTCGTAGAAGCCGTCGGCCGGCACCAGGCAGCGCCGCCGCGGCAGCAGGCCCCGGAAGGCGGGCCTTTGGGCAAGGGTCTCCGCCCGGGCGTTGATGATGGGCTTGGCGGCGTCCTTGGCGTGATAGGGTACGAGCCCCCAGCGCATCAGCCGAAGCGAGCGAGTATCCGGCGTCTTCGGGTTCACCCCCACCACCGGCGCGTCCTGGCTGGGCGCCAGATTGTACCGGGGCGCCAGCTCGAAATCCGGCTCGTCGATGCCGAACCGGTCCATGAGGTCCTGGAGCTTCGCCGTCTGCGTGTACCGGCCGCACATGCTTCAGCCCGCAGCGGGATCGAGGCGGGCGCGCACCGCGTCCAGCAGGCTCCTCACAGGGGCCGCCGCTCCCGCCTCCGGCACCTCGCCGGACAGGACGGGTATCGCGTCGAGCGGCAGGCCGCCCGCCGCAGCCAGGCGATCGAGCAAAAACGCAGCCGCGGCTTCGGCGTCCTCGGGCTCCGGCGCTCCCTCAGCCACGGCCAGACATCCGGCGGCGAGCCGGGCCGCCTCCACCGCCGGCGCGCTCGCTTCCTCGGCAAAGCCGCCGCCTTCGAGCAACACCGCGGCCTTGAGCTTGTGCTCTGCGCGTTCGGCCAGGGCCTTGGCGCGGAGCATGCGGCCAGCGCTCCCGTCGTCTTCCGCGCCGGCGGCGGGATACACCTCGCGGAGGTCCTCCGCCGGCATCGAGATCAACCCGGCTTCCGCAAGACGCCGCATCGACTCATAGGCGTCAGGGTCGATGACCTTGACGCTCAATCCCGTCGATTCGCTGAGGCGGCGTTCTTCCTCCGCCAGAAAAGGGGGTGGAAGGTTGAGCACGACCAGCGCGGCGCCCGTGCCTTCGCGCGCAAGGATTCTCTGCAACGCCGCTCCGTGCCCGGCCACCAGAGCGTCGCGCAGGCGGTCGAGGGCCGTGACCGGAGGCTGCGCTCCGGGCGCGGTCTCCCCTTCTTCCGGCCCGGCGCCGAGCACGGCCTGCAACCGCTCCATGAACGCGGCCCGGCTGTTGGGCATGCGGATGTCCGTAAGATCGCCCTTGCGGTCGAGCACGCCTTCGGCCAGCGCCCGCTTCGCATCCAGCAGCCCGAGCATGCGGTGCTCGATGGTGTGCTCGCTCACCAGGTGGATGACGTTGACGACGCGGGTCTGGTGCTTGCGCCAGGCGCGGGCGATGCGCTGCTCCAACCGGGCGGGATTCCACGGCTGGTCCATGTTGATGACCGTATCGGCCACCTGAAGGTTCAGTCCCACACCGCCGGACTCGGAGGAGATGAACAGCCGGCATTCGGGGTCCTTGCGGAACCGCTGGATCTCGGCGCGGCGCCTGGGTTGGGGCACACTGCCGGTGTGCCACGCGAACTCGATGCCGGCCTCCACCGCGTAGTCACGGACCAGCTCCAGCATCCGCACCCATTCGGAGAAGATGATGATCTTGCGTCCGGGATCGTCCAGCAAATCCGGCAAAAGCCCTTCTATCTCCTCCATCTTGGGACACGCGTGTGTTCTACCGTCGAGGATGTAAGGGGTGTCGCAGACCATGCGCATGCAGGCGAGATTCCCCTGGAGCGCCTTGAACTCCTCGGGCGTGAGCGGCCGTTTCGCGGCGATGGCGGCGAGCCGCTGCGCGAGGTGCTCGTAACCATCGTAGACGTCGAGCTGGGCCTCGGTCATGGAAACGAAGAAAGTCTTCGTCGTGCGCGCCGGAAGCTGACTCTCGACGTCTTCCTTCCGCCTGCGGAGCATCACCGACGACACCCGATCCGCCAGCGCCTCCAGGTTGCGGTAGCCCACGGGCCGGCCCTTTTCGTCCAACTCGTAGAACTCCCGGTTGAAGCGGAAGAGCGGCCCGAGGAGATCGGGATTCAGAAACTGGACGATCGAGTAGACTTCGTCGATGCGGTTCTCGAGGGGGGTGCCGCTGAGGACGAAGGCGTAGCGGCTTTCGAGCTTCTTGACCTCGTTCGCCGTCCGGGTCTGCCAGTTCTTGATGCGCTGGGCTTCGTCGAGGATCACGACATCGGGCCGGAACGTCTCGACCAGTTCCCGCCGGTCCACCACGACCTGCTCATAGTTGCAGAGCGTGAAGAAAACGCCCCGTCCGTAGGCCGCGCGGCGCGCCACGGGTCCCCCGAACACGACCGTGGCGGGGAGATCGGAGAAGATTGCGATCTGTTCCTCCCATTCGGCCTTGAGGGAGGCCGGCGACACCACCAGCACCCGCTCGATTCCGCGCAGCTCGCGCAGCAGCGCGCAGGCCGCAATGGCCTGCACCGTCTTGCCGAGGCCCATGTCGTCTGCGAGCAGCGCGCGCTCTCCGAACGCAAGATGGAGGACCCCCTCCACCTGGTACGGCAGCAGTGGACGTTTGAGAAAGTCGAGGGAGCGGTGCCCCTCGTTGAGCTCCGCGGCAAAACGTGCGCGTTCCCGGCGTCTGCGCTCCGACGCCTGCCGGGCCTCGACCCAACTCTCCAGCAGACGTGAGACCCGGATGGCACCGGAGTGGTCCAACGCCATCCGGCGAAGCCCGCCGAGCGCCTTTCGAGACCCGCGGCGCAGGCCGCGGAAGAGCCGCTCCGTTTCCGCTAAAACTTCCGGGGCGCAACTCATGGGTCCCTTCGGGAGGATCAGCCGGGGCGCCCGGCCGTTGCGCTCGTCGAGAAAGACCTCGATGCGGGCGCTCAACCGCCGGGTCGCCGCACCCCCGGAGCGGACACCGTCCGGGCGGCGCAGCACCCCCTCGATGTGCTTGCAGATGCCCAGACGGTTGGTGCGGTAGTCGTGGCACTCGCAGGAATTGATGCGTTGCCGGAGCGAGCGGATCTCGACCACATAGCGGCCGCCGCTGGACGAAGCGACCCGGTAGTCGCCGAAGGGATGGTGCTCCGGGTCGATGGCGCGAACCTCGTCGATCTCCGTCCGGCCGCGCCATTCTCGCCGCCGGATCTCGTCCTCGTCGGTGGACAGCCAGCCTCGAAACGTCGGCGGCCGTTTATCAGCCTCCCGCCGGCGGCCAGGTGCAACCTTCTCCCGTGACCGTCTCATGAGGCTTTTCTTACCGATTCGTCCGTGGTCCGTGAAGTCCCTGCAATAACTTGCTTGTCTTTTTTGCCGTCGGCTGCGTTGCTCTTCCTCGCGTGGTGACGGCCACACGGGCGGGTTTGAAACCCGCCCCTACAAGTCATCGCCGCCTTGCCGACAACAAAAAATCCTGCGCAACTTATCGCAGAAATTTGCGGGAAGCGACACTGGCTGACACGATGACACGTTTGCTACCCGCCCCGTTCCTGCCGCATCCGGCCCACCCGCGTTCTGTAGCGTGCGTGTAGCGTGCGCCCGGACTGCTCGCCCATCGCCGGCCCGGCAAGGTTGCCAAGGCTGGCCAACGGCGCTAATAGCATACTGATTCGACCAGGAGGACAGGACCGTGATCATCGACTGCGACACCCACATCATGCCCAGCGACGCCTTCGACGACATGCCCGAGGAATTCCGGGACAAGGCGCCGATCCCGCGGTACAGCGAGGAGGGGCTGCTCATCGACATCGACTTTCCCGGCGGGCCGCCCGAAGTGCCCGGCGTCACGCCGCTGGGAGCGCCCGGATCCGGCGCCAGCATGAAGGGACTGGTGGATCTCCAGGTGCGGCTCGACGAGATGCCCGTGCTGGGGGTGGACCGCCAGTTCATCCTGCCGCAGTTCTCCGGCTGGTGGACCTACATGATCGAGCCGGCGCTGGCGTCGGCCATCGCCCGCTCCTACAACCTGTCCAACCTGCGCTTGATGGAGCACTACGGCGACCGCATCATCGGCGTGGCCCTCGTGCAACTCCAGGACGTGCCCGCGGCCATCCGCGAGATGGAATGGGCGCAGAAGGAGGGGTTCTGCGCCGTGGTCCTGGACAAGGTCTACCCGGTTCAGGACCATCCCTACGGCGAGAGCCTGGGCAGCCACAAGGAGCTGTGGCCCTTCTTCGCCCGGGCCGAGGAGATGGGAATGCCCATCTACCTCCACAACATCCAGCATGGCCACCGCATCAGCAATCTGCCCAACTTCCAGAAGGACGGCCTCTACCTATTCGCGCCCCAGGAGGGGCAGCTGAGCCTCGTGTCACTGGTGACCAGCGGCCTGCTGGACGACTTCCCCGGCCTGCAGGTCATCTTCACCGAAGCCGGGACGGGTTTCATCAAGCCGCTGGTGGACAGGCTCGACGCGGCCTTCAACGGTCCTCCCGTGGACTACGACGGGGACGCCGATGCCGACGTCATGCGAGGGGTCAACGCCAAGCTGCGGCGTCACCGGGCGTTCTACGGACCCGAGGTGTTCCTGGAGAAGAACAAGAAACCGGCCAGCCACTACTTCCGCAACAACTTCTACTTCACCATCGAGACCGAGGAAGCCGCGCTGCCAGACGCCATCGAGTTCCTGGGACCCGAGCGCTTCCTCTTCGCCACCGACTACCCTCACGACGACCCCGGCGGCAGCATGAAGTTCCGGGACGTGCAGCTCCTGTCCATCAACCAGAACATCTCGGACGAGACCAAGGAGCTCATCCGCCACGGCAACGCCGAGCGGCTGTTCAAGCTGAACGGGTGAACACGCCCACAGCGGACCTATCATAGTATCTTTGCCGGGACTGGCCGGACCGTCCGGGGGACCAGCCGACTTCAACTTGGAAGCATTTCAGATGGGTGGGAGATAGGTCGCCGGCGCTCGTGATTTGCCTGTCGAGCTAAGGCAGTTCCACACCGTTGCCATGAGGCAGGCTGCGGTCGCGCCCGAGAGCTCCTCCGCTTGGGAGGCATCTATGGCCCGTCCCTACCGTGTCGGCGGCTCACCACAACGACAACGCGGCTTTGAGACCGGCGTCTACCGCGATCATGACCGTCGCCGGCAGTGTGCCGATACGGAGCGACAATTTTTCTCGATCAAGCGTCGTGACCTGGTGGCATAGCGCGGTACCGTCTCTTCTCAGCCCTGCAACACCTTTCGGCAAAGTGACGGCTGTCGCCCCGCGCTGCTGTTGGGCGAGGGAGGTTGACAGGGGGACGACAATGACGGAACGCCAGCCGCGTATCTGGTTGAACCCGTCATGAGAAACGACAATGACAGGACGCCGGCCCGTCTGCTCCGAGCCGGAACGAGGTGTCAGATTGGCCCAGTAGACCTCCCCGCGGTTCACGTGCCGCCTCGCTCGTTCTTGAGAAGCTGATCCACCGCGGCGCTTTCCAATTCCGGATCCAGATCGTCAGGGGTGCCGGCAACCGCCTGGGCGTAGTCGGCAATGGCATGGTGCAGAGCCTCGTTTTCCCGATCGGCCAGCCACGCTTCAATAGCTTCACGGGCCAGAGTCGTCGCGGGCTGCCCAGAGCGTTTCGCCTCCGCCCTGAGACGCGTGTGGATACCCGTCGGAAGAGGAACATGCAAATTGTGAACGGACGTGCGCATGACATAAAATATGGCATGAAGTACTGGCCGCTTCAATGCCAGGTGCCTGCTCTCGGCTCCTTGCCCGCCTTATCCGCGAAACGCGACCATAGAGAATCCGACCCCAAAGGGCGGGCGCCCTCTTCGTGACCCCTCAGCCCTCGTCGTCAGGAAGCCCGTACGCTTCCCGGGCATGCTCTCGCGACACGTACCCATCCTCGATATCCTGCCGCACGAGCTCGGCGGGGCGTTCCCTGGGATCGCCGTAACCGCCGCCCCCGCTACGGAAGATGGCAAGCCTGGCGCCGGCCTGGAGCGACCGGCTTTCCAGAATGTCGACTTCGGAGGGATCCTCGCCCGGGTTCTGGATGGTGGTCCTGGAGGTGGGCGGGGCTCCGCCGCCGTTCAGGCCCCATGAGGCCTGCCGATGGTTTGAAGAGCGTACCGTGAGCATGCAATCGGTGAGGAACTCGTACTCGCGGACAAACCCGGTGCCGCCGCGCCAGCGCCCGGGGCCGGCCGAGTCCGGCCAGATCTCGTAACGGCGGACGGCAACGGGATATTCGGTCTCGAGGATCTCTACCGGCGTGCCGGGGGCGAAATGATTGACCGGCATGACGATGGCCGCACCGTCATGGTCACTGGTGCCGCCCAGCGAGGTGATCAGGATCTCATACTGGACGGTGGGGCGGCCCGAGCGGCTTTGCTTGTAGCCGACGGCAATGGCGCCGGTGCCGAGGCCGGAGGGCGCCACCGCCCGGTTGGGATTGAACCGTCCGATGGCGGCGAGAACGCAGTTGTAGACCAGGTGCGACGTCGGAAAGTAATGGTTGACGGTTGCCGGGAATTCCGGGCTCATCACGAGTCCCGGCGGCAGGTTGAACTCGATGGCCTCGAATGCGCCCGCATTCATCGGGATGCTCGGATCCGATGCCGCCAGAACCGCTTGCGTCGAGACCGCCCGCGCCGTAACCCGCGTCGTGTTCACGGGTCCGGGGGCCTGGGGGTCGCTGCCGGAGAAATCGAGCGTCAACCGCTCCCCGGCCTTGATGGCCCGGACGTGGATACGTACCGGCTTCGACCGGTCCACGCCGTCGTGATCGAGGAACCCTTCCGCCTCGAACTCCCCATCCGGCCAGGACGCGATCTCGCGCCGGACCCGGGCGGTGGTGCGCGTCAGCAGTTCCTCAATGGTGCCCAACAGGGTGTCCGCTCCATATTCGCGCAGCAGCGCCTGGAACCGGATCGCCCCGAGTCTCGTGGCCCCCACCTGTCCGCGCAGATCGCCGAGCACCACGTCCGGAGTACGGCTGTTGTTACGAAGTATTGCCTCCACCTCCGGAAGGACGCCCTGGGCCGTGACGAACCGCACCGGCGGCAGCAGGATGCCGTCGTGGAAGATTTCGCGCGCTGCCGCGCCGCTCGAGCCCGGCACCAGCCCGCCGACATCGGCCTTGTGTGCCACGCTCACTCCGAAAGCGACCACCCTGCCTTCGTGAAATGCCGGAGTCGCCACCATCATGTCGGGTACATGGCTGTTGCCCGCCTTGTAGGGATCGTTGGAAACGAACGAATCGCCTTCGCTCATCTCCTCCGCCGGGTAGCGTTCCAGGATGCTGGCCACCGACTGCGAATACAGCAGGGAATGGAATTGCAGGCCTCCGCCCACCATGATCACGCGTCCGTCCCGGTCGGTGAGCCCGGCGGTACCGTCCTGGGATTCGCGCAGGATCGGAGAGTAGCCGCTGTGGAACAGCGCATGGGCCATGGATGCGGTGATCTCCCGCAGCCGGCTCAGTACGACTTCGGTGGTGATGGGGTCCAGGGTTGTGTCTACCATACGAGTTTACCCATCTGCTGGTCTTTCGCACACGGGCGGGTTTGAAACCCGCCCCTACATGTCATCGCGCCTTGCCGACGACCCAAAATCCTGCGCATCTTTGCAACCTGTACGGGAGCATAACACCAAGGTCATGATGGTTCTCTCTCGATGACGAGGTTGCCGAACGTATCGACGGTGGCATGCTGCGACTCGGGCAGCACCGTCGTCGCGTCGAGCTGTTCGAGCACGGCAGGCCCGTCGATCCGGTTGCCGGCCAGCAACCGGCCCCGGTCAAGCACCACCGCCTCCAGGAACTCTCCGCGCTTCAGGTCGAAAAGCGGTCTCCGGCCGATGATGGCGTGCTCGACGCTCCGGTCCCCGGATTCGATGGGCGGCGGCGTGAGCCGCGGTACCGCGATCTCCGCGAGGAGCCGGAACGTCACGATTTCCGCGTCCTCGTCTTTGGCGCTCACCCCGTACACCGCGCCGTGGCGTTCATCGAAGCGCGCCTTGAGCTCGGCCTTGTCCGCGTCGACGATCTCCCGGTCCGGACAGTCGACGGAAAGCTCGTACCCCTGATGCAGATAGCGCATGTCCACCTGGCGCCGGAAAACCACCTCCGAAAGGTCGAAGTGCTCCGCCTCGATGTCCTCCATCGCCCGGCGGCGCAGCTCCCCGAAACGCTGGTTCATACGCGCCGGATCGTAACCGCTCACCAGGCCGAGGTCCGATTGCAGGTAGAGGTGCCTCACCTGGGTCTGGAGCAGTCCCAAGGCGCTGTTGAGGCCGGGATTCGGCGGCACCAGAACCGCGGGCATCCAGAGCTCCTCGGCCAGCACGCCGGCGTGAAGCGGTCCGGCGCCGCCGAAGGCGACCAGCACGAAGTCACGCGGATCGACGCCGCGGTATTGCAGCGCAAGCCTGAGCTCCACCGCCATGTTGTTGTTGACGATCTTGAGAATCCCGGCCGCCGCCTGCACCACGTCGAGGCCCAGCGGTTCGGCCAGGCCCGTGCGCACGGCCGCCTCCGCCCAGGTCCGGTCCAGCCGGAGCCGCCCGCCCAGGGCGCTGCTGTCCCCGAGGGCGCCCAGCAGCAGGTTGGCGTCGGTCACCGTCGGCAGCTCGCCGCCCCTGCCGTAACAGGCCGGACCCGGGTCGGCGCCCGCGCTCCGGGGGCCGACCTTCATCAGGCCGTCCTTCCCGATCCAGGCGATGGTGCCGCCGCCCGCGCCCAGGGTGTGGACCGCCAGCATCGGCGTCGCCAGGTCCTGTCCCGCGATCCGGCCCGCGGTGGTCTCCTCGGACCGCCCATCGCGGATCACGCTGATATCGGTGGAGGTGCCGCCCATGTCGAAGGTGACGAGGTTCCGGCGTCCCAGGACCGCAGCCAGCTCGATGCCGGACACCACGCCGGCCGCGGGACCCGAGAGCAGCGTCTGGTTTGGATAGCGGGCGCCGACGTTCATGCGCATCAGGCCGCCGTTGGACTGCATGAGGAAGATCTGCGGGGTCACGATGCCGGCGGCGCGCAGCCTTTCCACGAGCCGCAGCAGGTAGGTCTCCATGGACCTGCCCACGAAGGCATCGATGACGGTGGTCGATAGGCGCGGATATTCACGGATGGTGGGCAGAATGCGCGACGACACCGACACACGGCACTCCGGCGCCATCTCGGCGATGAGCGCCGCGGTCCTCTCCTCGTGCTCGGGGTTTCGGAAACTGAAGAGAAAGTTGATGGCGACCGCCTCGACGTCCTTCTCCTTCAGGCGTGCGATCGCCCGCCGGGCGTCATCCTCGTCCAGCGGTGTCTGCACGTCGCCGAGATAGTCGAGGCGCTCGGTGATCTCTTCGGTGAGCGACTGCGGCGCCAACAGGGGCGGTTTGACGTAGTAGGGATCCGCCAGGTCCTCCGGCGCCGGCTGCGACCAGCCGCGCCCTTCATAAACTGCCCGGAAACCGCGGGTGATCAACAGACCCGTGCGCGCGCCCCTGTTTTCCAGAATGGCGTTGGTCGCCACCGTGGTGCCGTGAACCAGAAACTCGATCCCGCCCGGGTCGACTCCGGACTGGAACAGCTCGTCGAGGGCGTTCATCACCGCCGCCGACGGGTCATCCGGCCTTGAGGGCACCTTGGCGATCCGTCGTCCGCCGGTGTCGGGAGCGAACGCGATCAGATCGGTGAAGGAGCCCCCGGTATCGATACCGACCATCCATGATGTCATGGCGATTCTTCCTCGGACTTTCAATGGGTTCGTGCGCTGTAGCAGCTATCGTTTCGCTCCAAAAGCTCCAATCGCCTCGGGATGCGTGAAGATCCCGCCGACCTCTGCATGGCTTGGACCGTAGAAACGGCCATGGATCTCTCTTGCGGCTGTCAACTGGTAAAAGCTGCCGTCCGCGTCCACGGACAGGTCCAACCACCGCAAGTCCATGAACCGCGCTCGCGTGTCGAGGTTGTAGACATTGGTGAAGTAAACGTCCAGGTCGTCCCTGCCGATGTCGTAGGTTACGGTTGCATCCCCTTGGATCACGTCGATGTCGCCTGCGATATCCCCGGTGCCTCCGACCATGATCCCCCTCCACGTGGCACTCCCGGAGGGCCGCGTGCCCGAATCGTCGCCGACGGACTGGCTGTAGCCCACGGTAACTCCGCTTAAATCTACCCCGGCCAACGTCCCGCCAGTTATCCGTTCAAGACTGCGAATGAAGGCGCTATGGTCAAGCCACGCTCCGTAGCTCGTGGCACTGACCGGGATACCCGAGAACTCGCTTCGTCCTTGCCCTTGAGCAAGGGAGACTCCATACTTCTCACCCACCCCCGAGTAGTTGAGGCTCCGGTCAAGCCCGATATCCCTGGTGTCCCTGACATCCCAAGAAACGGTATAGCCGTCACCGAGTTCTGTCACGCAGACGGTTTTGGTATCGCAGTAGGTGTAGAAAACGCCCGCGTCCTGCCCCTGGCCCACGGCTACATCGCTGACGAGGATGGCGTCTGCACTGGCTAATAACTGATTGACGATTGGAACGATCTCAGAATCGGAGAAACCGGGCGGTTGCAGGCCCGTAAGGGACTGCGTGGAACTGGGGTCCACCGTGGGAAGCCCCGATCCGCCTCCGGCGCAGGCCGCGAGAAACAGCACAAGACCGAGCGCCCAGAAGGACCGCACCATAGGATACCTCCTTGTTGAGAGAACCGCGGCCGAGCGGGGTTGCCGGGCGAGTGAACACACCCTGCCAAACGGCTGGCCCTGGCAGGCCGCGCGCGTCAACGCGAAAGGTCCACCACCACGCGGCCGCGGATCCCGCCCTTGAGGATGCTTTCGATGTGGGGGTCCAGCTCGTCCAGCGAGCTGTCGATGGTGACGGCGTCCAGGTTGGGGAGCTTCCACTCGCCGGCCATCTTCCGCCACAGGGTGGCGCGGATGCCCGCAGGGCAGTCGGGGGTAGCCACGCCGATGAGGCGCACGTCCCGGAGGATGAAGGGGAAGACACTGGTCGGGAGATCCACGGAGGCCACGTTGCCGCAGCAGGTGACCACGCCGCCGTACTTGGCGGACTTGATGGCGGTGGCGAGGATGTTGCCGCCGACGGTGTCCACGGCGCCGGCCCACACGCTCTTCAACAAGGGTCGCCCCGACTGGTCGTCCGCGGCCTCGCGGGAGATGACGTCGGCCGCGCCCAGGCCCATGAGGAAGTCCTTTTCCGACTCCTTGCCCGTGGACGCCACCACCCGGTAGCCGGCGTGGGCCAGGATGCCCACCGCCAGACAGCCGACGCCGCCGGTGGCGCCGGTCACCAGCACGTCGCCCGAGTCGGGCGTGACCCCGCCTTCCTGGAGCCGCAGCACCGACAGCGCCGCGGTGAAGCCGGCCGTGCCGTAGACCATGCTTTCCTTGAGGTTCAGCCCGTCCGGGCGTTTCACCGCCCAGGCAGCCGGCACCCGCACGTACTCGGCGAAGCCGCCGTCGGTGTTGGCGCCCAGGTCGAAGCCGGTGAGCACCACCTCGTCACCCTTGGCGAAATCGCCGGCGCCGCTCTCCACCACCGTGCCCGCGGCGTCGATACCGGGGGTATGGGGGAAGTTGCGGGTGACGCCCTTGTTGCCGGAGGCCGACAGCGCGTCCTTGTAGTTGAGGGACGAGTAGGCCACCGAGACCAGCAGGTCGCCGTCCGGCAAGTCGTCCGCCGTCCTCTCGCTGATGGCGCGGGAGAAGGTCTTGTCCTCGTTCTCGCTGACGACCATGGCTCGGAAACGGGTGGAGTCTGACATGATGAAATCCTTTCGTGGGTGCAGGCGCATGCGGGGCGACCGCCGGTCGCCCCTACAGGTCTATCCGTCGGCCGCGTGGTTCCTCCTCGCGTGGTGCCTGGTCACGGAGGGCCACCGCCAATCGCCCCTACCGGTCGTCATGCCGTGGCGACAAGGTCCGCGCATCGCGAAAGCGATTCGCAGGGCGCGGGCCAGCTAGTGTCGCGCCCCGCAAGACACTAGTGTGGTGTCTCACAAATACGGTTACGAATATGCGGGTCCTTTTGGCCGTCGGCTGCGTTGCTCTTCCTCGCGTGGTGCACGCCACTGAGGGGCGACCGCCGGTCGCCCCTACAAGTCATCGCGCCTTGCCGACAACCAAAATGCCCTCGCATCTTCATAACCGTATTTGTGAGACACCACACTAGCCGGCGCTGTCACGCTCCTGCAGGCGCTTCCACACCTTGGGCGGCGTCAGCGGCAGGTCGCAGATGCGGACGCCGACGGCGTCGTCCAATGCCGCGGCGATAGCGGACGCGGCCGGCAGCACGCCGCCCTCGCCCATGCCCTTGGCGCCGAAGGGGCCGGGGCCGTTGCCGCTTTCCACCAGCTCCGAGATGAACTGCTCCGGCATATCGTGGAAGGCCGGCACGCGGTAGTCCACGAGATTGGGGTTCAGGAGCTGGCCGTTCTCGTAGACCATCTCTTCCAGCAGCGTGTGTCCCAGGCCGAACATCACGCCGCCCTCGTCCTGCCCCTCGGCCTGCAACGGGTTGATGGCCCGTCCCACGTCGGCCATGGACACGTACTTGAGGATACGGATGACGCCGGTGTCCGGGTCCACCTCCAGCTCCACGCCGCCCCAACCCACTTCCCAGAAGGTGGTGGGGGAGCCCAGCACCGCGGTCTTGCTCTTCTTGTCGCGGTACTCGCCCCGGCCGACGATCTCGGTGGCGGAGCTGCCGAAGTACTCGGCGATGACGTCACCGTAAGGTACCCCGCGCCCCTTGGCGCCGCGCACCCGGCAGCCCTTGAGCGACAAGCCGTCGGCCTTTTCGCCCATGACCTTGGCCGCGGCCCGCAGCAACTGCTTCTTCACATCCTGGGCCGCCCTCTGGGTCGCCAGCCCCATGACCGTCATGGAGCTGCTGGCGCTGGTGGACACGTCGAAGGGGGTGACATCCGTATCCAACTGTGCCACGGACACCTGCTCGAGCTTGATGCCCAGCTCCTCCGCCACCACCTGGCTCAGGGCGGTGCGGGAACCCTGGCCCACCTCCACGGTGCCGGTGAGCAGCACCGCGCTGCCGTCCGAGGACATCTTCACCGTGGCGCCGGCCACCTTGTAGGTGCCCCCCGCATCCTTCAAGCAAACGCTCAGCCCCTTGCCCACGTTGGGCCGGGAAGCCTTCTTCCAGTCCAGCGCCCGGGCCACCTTGCGCAGTCCCTGCTTCAGGTCGCAGTCCACGGGGGTGTCGCCGGGGGTGTAGGGCTCACCCTTCTCCAGCAGGTTCTTGAGCCGGAAGTCGAGCGGGTCCAGGCCCAGCCGCTTGGCGATCATGTCCATCTGCGACTCGTAGGCCCAAGCCACCTGGACCGCGCCGAAGCCGCGGAAGGCCCCTGCCGGCACCGTGTTGCTGTAGACGCCGTGGGCATCGATCTTCACGTTGGCGACGCGGTACGGTCCCACCGCCCGGTAGCCGGCCTTCTGGGTCACCCGGGGTCCGGCGTCGGCGTAGGCGCCGGTGTCCATGTAGACTTCCAGCTCCCGGGCCACCAGCTTGCCCTTCTTGCTGACCCCGGTCTTGATGCGGATACGCGCGGGGTGGCGGGTCACGGTCTTGAAGCTCTCGCTGACGCTGAGGGCCAGCTTGACCGGGCGGCGGTTTCTCATCGAAAGCGCCGCGGCAATGGGATCGGCCTTGACGTACAGCTTGCCGCCGTAGCCGCCGCCGACGTAGGGGACCACCACGCGCACCCGATTGAGCTGGAGCTTGAAGATCCCGGCCAGGTGTCCCCGCAGCGTGAACGGGTCCTGGCACGAGCTCCACACCGTCAGGCGCTCGCCGTCGTAGTTGGCGAGGCAGATGTGGGGCTCCAGCGAGTAGTGCTGCACCCGGTTGAAGCGGAAAACATCCTCGAAGACGTGGTCGGACTGTGCGAAGCCGGTGTCGACGTTTCCCCGTGCGTAGCCGAAGTGGTAGCACACGTTGGTGCCTTTGAACCGGTCCGGCGCTCCGTATTTGGAGCCCCGCAGCTCGGCCTTGGGAACGTCGCCCTCATGCACCTGCGGAGCGCCGGGCGCCAGGGCATCGTCCACCGTGTCCACGAACGGCAGCTCCTCGTACTCGATGTCGATGAGCGCCAGAGCCTCCTCGGCCACCAACTCGTCCGCGGACAGCACCGCGGCCACCGGGTCGCCGACGTAGCGGACCTTGTCCACCGCCACCACCGCCTGGTCCTTGTAGGTGGCACCGTATTTGTAGTTGAGGCCGGCGAGCTCGTCCCGGGTGAGGACGTCGATGACCCCGGGCAAGGCCCTCGCCTTGCTGGCATCGACCTTGAGGATCCGCGCGTGGGGCAAGGGGCTCCTCAAGATCTTCGCATACGCCATTCCCGGAAGCTCTATGTCCCCGGTATAATAGGCCGAGCCCGAAACCTTCTCCACCGCGTCGACGCGCACCGCGGGGTGCCCGGCCACTAATAGTCGTTGTTTTTTCATAGGTGTCTCCGAACCCCTTCTTAACCGAGTTTCCGAGGGCAGGCAATGTGTATCCTCAGTCTCCGCGGCTGGGGTCGGATTAGGAAGACTCTGATCAATTGGCACCGAGCAAGATGGCGCCCTTCGACTTCGCTTCGCTACGCTCAGGGCGAACGGGGTTAGTTAGACCAGGAATCCGCATCCGTTCGCCCTGAGCCTTCCGATGAACTCAAGACAGGTGTACCGGGGCGCAACGCATTCGATGGGGTCGGTACGAACCTTTCACCCGTTCGCCCTGAGCCCTTCGACAAGGCTCAGGACAGGCGTAGCGAAGCGAAGTCGAAGGGCGCCATCTCTTGCTCGGCGCCAATTGATCAGAATCTACTAGGCCGAAGGCGTAGTACGACCCGGGAGTCGGATTACGCCTTCGGCTAATCCGACCTACGAGGGAGGGTCCGCTCCGCGTCTTCCTTCAGGGTCTCCAGCTCGGTCCAGCGCTCCACCGCCTCGTCGAGGATTGCCTTGGCGGCCTTGATCTCGTCCAGCACCGGCTGGACCTTGGCAAAGGGCTGGGCGTAGAAGTCCGGCTGGTGGGTCTTCTCCTCCAGCGCGGACACGGCCTGCTCCATGGCCTCGATGCGGTCCGGCAGCCCGTCCAGCTCCATTTGCAGCTTGTAACTCAGCTTGTTGGGGCGTGACTTCGTCTCGCGCCGGTCCCGGGCCGGTTCCCGGACGCCTTTGCGGTTGGGGTCGTCGGTGACGTTCAGGGCCTTGCCGCGCCTGGCCCAGTCGCTGTAGCCGCCGGCGTAGGGCTGAATCCGGCCCGCATCCTCGAACACCAGGGTGCTGGTGACGCAGTTGTCGAGAAAGCTGCGGTCGTGGCTGACCACCAGCAGTGTGCCCCGGTACGCCACGAGCTGCTCTTCCAGCACCTCCAGGGTCTCGATGTCGAGGTCGTTGGTGGGCTCGTCCAGGATCAGCAGGTTCGCCGGCTGGGTGAGCAGCCGGGCCAGAATGATGCGGTTGCACTCGCCGCCGGACAGCGCGGCCACCGGGCTCATGGCCCGCTTGGGACTGAAGAGGAAGCCGCTGAGGTAGCCGATGACGTGGCGCGGTTTACCGTTCACCATGACGTGGTCGCGGCCGTCCGCCACGGTCTCGGCCACGGTCTTGTCGGGGTCGAGCTCACGCCGCAGTTGATCGAAATAGCCGATCTCAAGGTTGGCGCCGGGCTCCACGGTCCCGGAGTTCGGGGTGATCTCCCCCACGAGGATGCGCAACAGCGTGCTCTTGCCGACGCCGTTGTTGCCGATAAGCCCGATGCGGTCGCCGCGCATGATGCGGAGCCAAAGGTTCCGGATCAGCGGGTCGGCGCCGTAGCTGTGGGTAACGTTGCGGAGTTCCACCACCTTGCGGCCGGACTGCCCGCCGTGCTGGACGTGGATACGCGCCTGGCCCAGGGGCTTGAGGCGTTGGGCCGCCTCCTTCCGCATGCCCATGAGCGCCCGCACGCGGCCCTCGTTGCGCGTCCGGCGCGCCTTGATGCCGCGCCGGATCCATTCCTCCTCCTGGGACAGCCGCTTGTCGAACAGGGCGTTGCGCCGGGCGTCGTCCGCCAGGGTCTGCTCCTTGAGCTTGAGGTAGTTGTCATAGTTGCCGGGCCAGCTCGTGAGCCGGGTGCGGTCCAGCTCCACGATGCGGGTGGCGAGCCGTCGCAGGAAGGCGCGGTCGTGGGTGATGAACAGGACGCTGCCCGCGTAGTTGTAGATCCGGTCCTCGAGCCACTGGATCGTGCTCAGGTCGAGATGGTTGGTGGGCTCGTCGAGCAGCAGCAGCTCGGCGTTGCCGACGATGGCCCGGGCCAGCCCCACCCGGCGCTGCCAGCCGCCGGACAGCTCCTCCAGCCGCCGGTCCGCCGGCAGGTCCAGCTCGCTCAGGACCGTATCCACGCGCTGGTCCAGGTGCCAGCCGCCGTGGGCGTCGATCTCCCGATGCAGCGCCTCCAGCTCCAGCAGGCCCTTGCGGTCCAGAGTCTCCTGGGACCGCTGCTGATAGAGATCGATGAGGGCCTGCAGGTCCGCCAGCCCGGTGGTGACGTATTCCCGCACCGTTTGCCGGAGCTCCTCGGGGAGCGCCTGCTCCAACTCGCTGATGCGGATGCGGCTCTGGTAACGGATCTCACCGTCGTCGGGTTCGAGCCGGCCGGTGATGAGCCGGAGCAAAGAGGTCTTGCCCGCGCCGTTGCGGCCGATCAGGCAGACCCGCTCACCCGGCTCGATGGCGAGATCCGCGTGAGCCAACAGCCGCTGGTCACCCAACTGCAGGGATACGTCTTCGAAACTTACGAGGGGCATGGTTCGTTAAGGGGCACCGGCGCCCGCTCAAGCCGGTGCCGCCGCTTCGACCCTACTTGCCGCGAGTGGCCCGGGCCCCCGGCGGCCGGTAGGGCACCTTCTTTTTCACCGCCTCGTCCACCGTCTCCGGCGTGATCAGCACGGTAGCCTTGATGTCAAGGGCGCCGGCGTTGGCGATGTTGAGCGAGACGGCCGTTGCCGTGGCGTCGTCGGGAAGATCGGCGATCAGGTAGAGGTCGGTATCGCCGAAGCCGTAATAGAACCCCTCCACGCTGCCGCCCATCCCCTCGATGGTCTGGGTCAACGCTTCCCGCCGCCGGCTGCCGCCTTCCTTCAACAGGCCCACCAACCCCTTTGCGGTGTACTTGGATTGGAACATGTATTTAGCCATGGGTGTCCCTCCCTAAGGATTGTGATCTACCAATCGATTGTTCATAGAGCGTGGTCTGACTACAGACAACAACCCCTCAAACATCAAAACGACGAGGTGAATGCTCAAACCCGCGTGCCGGACTGGTTTGCGGGACCGAGTATCTGTGCGGTGATTATCCCTAAATCGCTTCCGCGGTCTCGTCGCTTGTTATGCAGCGCTTGCAATTCGTCCAACGCACACAGCGCAAGCACGCGGAGAACAGTGGGTAAGGCGTCCGCGCGTGATCGAAACATCGTAGCCGAACTACCCCGAGATTCCAGAAACCGCCTGACCTCTCGAAGTTCAGGCAGGAACTCCTTGCCTTCATATGCACGGCCAAGTTCCTCTAGTAGGCTTCGGGCTTCAAAACTCTTCGGATGCGCATCTCGGACCATCTCCGCCATGGTCTTCCGGGGCCTACGCTGCGCCCTGTTTCTCTCAGCTTTGTGTTCATAGGCCTTGATCCCGGTATTGATACCAGCGACATCGACATCACCTATCGCTGAGAGTGCTTCGCTTACCCGTGTTCTCCCATGCCGTGCGATCAACAGGCGAAGTTCAAGATCGAGAAGGGTTTCGTCCTCGTTCATTTGCTTCTCCTTTCGACACCCAGCCTTGTGAAAATCTCGTCACTGAGGCTACTGAACCCGTCAATGACATCCCAGCGAGCATAGCTTGTCAAGTTGAGAGGCGTTCCCTCTCTCGCGGCCTTGGGGTAGGTCGCAGAATATTTCACTCGGTTCGAAAAGATGTGCCAGCCGTATTGCTTTGCCTGTTCCCTGACTTCCTCGATCGAGCGCCGTCCCTCCGGCCCGTTCGAGTAGGAAGACGAGTGATTGAAAACAAGACCGGCAATCTCGATGCTGTGGTCCTCGTTTTCTACCTGGAACTCTCGGATGGATCGTGCGAGAAGCGGCAAGCCAATAGTGGCCATGAACTCAGGCTTGATCGGCACGATCACGTACCGGCTTGCGAAGTAGGCCGCGTCCGTCAATATAGATTCGGTAGGCGCACAGTCAACAATGATGAGATCGTACCGGTCGCTCACCTGCGCAATAACCTTTGCGAGCCTCCGTTCCTTCCCCGTCGGATTCTTCAGGGTGCGGCTCACCTCCAGGCGCGACGGGATCAGGTCGACTTTGCTATCCCAGTAACCCGCGTCTTCTACGATTACTTCGTCTATATTGATCGGACGCGTAGAACCATGAACTGCTCCAGCAGGGATATACTCGTCGAATACTTGAGCGATGGTAGGCCTATTTTCCGCCAAATGCTTTACATAGTCACTGGCACCCATAATGGACTGGCTCAAGTTCGACTGCGGATCCAGGTCAACTACCAAGACACGGAGGCGTCCACTTGCGGCATGGGCCAACTGCGATGCGATAGTCGTCTTCCCCACGCCACCTTTCATGTTGATGAGACTAACTGTCACGGCCACGGTTCTCTCCCTTATGGTGCTTTCCTTCCATGAAACTAGCCGGAAGTGTGCTGCTGGTGCTCAAGCGATCCATTTCATCCAATGAACCATCTCAATTTGGCTCGACGACCGGAGACGACAAGGTCAACACCCTGCTCCTCGGGTATGAACGCAAGCGTAGCGGATGCGTCCGGAACCGCCCGCGGCATCATTACTCCCGCGCGGCCTCTGCGCGCCGCTCCGCGATGAACTGGCCCACGACGCTCTTGCTCCCCTCGCGCTTGTCTCTCGCGATCAGCCGCACCCGCTCCAAGGCCGAGTCGATGGTCCGGAGCGTGAGTACCCCGTCGTCTAGCGAAGCCATGAGATGCTGGCCGCCGCGGATGCCAAGCGCCTTCCGGAACCAGACGGGCACCACCACTCGGCCCGCAGGGTCGATGCGGACGCGTCTTGGTTGGCGGGCTCCGCCGTCTCTCAGGTCCGTGGGATTCTTGTTCGTTTTTGGCATGGCCTATTGTATGGAGTTTCTGTACTCGTACCAGAAACTGGCCCCGTGCCCCCATAGAAGAATGCCACCGACACAACCCTCTCCGATTTGCCCAGCTCTATCCCGGACTACTGGCTCGCGATGAAGGCCCGCAGCGTCTCGTTGAACTCCGGGGGATGCTCCCGGTACGAGAAGTGGCCGGCCTGGTTGATGATGTGCATCTGGGTGCGGCGCTCGCTTCCGGCCAGGATCTCCATCAGGCGCATGCCCTGGTCGAGGGTCGCGGTGGGGTCGTTGTAGCCCCACACCAGCAGCGTGGGCCGTTGAAAGCCGCGGTCCCGTAGCAGGCCCAGGGTCTCCTCCTTCTGCCGCGCGTGCTGGGCCAGGAAGAGGTTGGTCTTGAGCCCCTGCATCTCCATCTTGTCCACCGCCTCCTTGTACTTGGGCAGTTGGGCGATGGCGGTGCAGGCGTCGAGCCAGTCATCGGTGATGTGGTCGTGGCTGTAGGAGTAGCGCTCCAGCACCCAGCGCTGGCTCTCCCGACCCAGCCGCGGGCTCGGCGCGTTGGCGAACACGATGTCGTTGCGCCCGACCCCGGGCGCCAGGGTGTTGGTGTCCACCGGGATCACGGACTTGACCAGATCGGCTCGTTCCAGGGCCATGCGCGCCACCAGGTAGGCGCCGCGGGAATGGCCCACGAGATGGACATTGCCGAGCTTCAGGGTCTCCAGGAAGCCCAGGGCGTGCCGCACCACCGCGGCCATGGTGTAGTCGTCGTCGCTCTTGGGATTGTCCGTCAGCCCCTGGCCAAGCTTGTCCACCGCGTAGACGTGGAACCACTGCGCCAGGCCGTCGAAGTTGAGGCCCCAGTCGAGGCTGCAGTCGGCCGCGTCGTTGGAGCCGAAATTGCCGCCGTGAAACAGCACCAGCGGCTCGCCGCTGCCCTTCTCGAAGTAGCGGGTACGGATGCCGTCCACGTCCACGAATCGTTCGTCCGCCTGGTCCATATCAGTCCTCCTTGATGATCGGCTCGGATACCGTCCGGCGGCTGCCGGCGGCGATTCCGCGAAGCGCGCCGGCTCTGCCGCGGCCGGCGCGGGTCATCACACCGGGCAACTGTAGCGGATTGTACCCTGCACGTTAACACCGCAGCCGCCACGCTATCGCCGGCCTCGCTGCAGGGCTTTCCGCGCCTGCCTGACGCCGGCGCGGGCGCGTGGCAGGGTCGGGTCCAGGGAGAGAGCGTGTTCGAAGCTCTGGAGCGCTTCTTGGTACCGATTCAGGTAGTAGAGGAGGGCGCCCACATTGGAATGAACCTGCGCCTTTGAAGGATCGATTTCGATCAAGGCGCGATACAGGCCGAGGGCCTCCTCGTAGCGCTTCTGCCCAAAACGTAGGACGGCGAGACGGGCCAGCGTACCCGTATTGCGCCGGTCGAATTGCAGGGCGCGTTCGTAGTGCTCCGCCGCCTCCCCGGCCCTGCCCAACTCCTGCAGTGCCTGGCCCAGAACGAAATGCACGGCGCCCGTTATGGGCTCGTAAGGCCGTAGCGAAACAGCCTCCCTCAGGGACGCGACGGCCTGATCGAACCGACGGAGGCGGAGCAGGGCATCGCCCATGCCGGCATGGGCCGGAGCGTAGCCGCGGTCGACCTGGAGCGCCGCACGGTACCATACCAGCGCTGCTTCGTGCTGCCCCTGTAACCTCAAGGCCTCGCCCATGGTCTGGAGGGCGTATTCGTCGCGCGGATCGATCTTCAGCGCCCGATGCAAGCTCTTCTCGGCTTCGTCGAACCGCCTGAGTTTCATGAGCGCAAAGCCCAGGACGCCATGCGCGTCGGCGGAATCCGGGAGTTGCTCCACGGCAAAGCGGCCGGCGGCAAGGCCTTCCTCCAGACGGCCCGTCTGGCTCAACCCGATCGACACACGCCTGTGGGCGTAGGCTTGTTGGGGATTGAGCGATAGGACATGGCCGAAGAAGGTGATCTCGTCCCGGTAGATGCCAGCCTGATGCCACGTCATCGTTCCCAGCAGCACCAGAACTACCCCCACAAGACCCTGCGCGCCCGTCTTCCACCGGTCCGGCAACCTGCGCGCGCCATGGGCCGCGGCGGCGGCGGCCACGGCCATCACGCCAGCGGCCGCCAAGTACTGGTAGCGGTCGGCGACGAAGGAGAGCATCATGTAACCGTAGTCCAGAAACCCCAGCACCGGCGACAGCGTGACCGCGAAGAACAGCACGCCGGCCAGCGGGCCTCGGCCCACCCGATGCCGGCCGAGCCAGAGCAGCGCCGCCAGCGCCGCCACAGCGACGACGTACGTCCATGCCAGCGGGTCGCTGACGCGGATGTCCCACAAAGGATAGATCGCCGCCAGATCCGTGGGCCAGAAGAGCTTGCCGACGTAGAAACACAACGCTCGCGCCGCGATCAGAACTCGCTCGATCAGCGAGTAGCCCAGGGACAACGCCGTCCTGGCGGTATAGTAGAACCACAAGTCGGCCAGCGTGATACACAGCGCCACCACGAAGAACGGCGCCAGCCGCAGCAGGTCGGTGGCGGTCACCCGGCCCTGCTTCCACCAAGGCACGATCAGCAACGCCACCGGCAGGGTCACCACTATGGATTTGGACAGCAGCCCCGCCACGAACAGCAGCAGGGCGAGGACGTAGCTTGCCCGCCGCGGCGTCTCCACGAACCGGACCCAGGTCAACACGGCGGTGAGATAGAACAGGCCCGAGAGTACGTCCTTGCGTTCGATTATCCAGGCCACCGATTCCACGTGCACCGGGTGGACGGCGAAGAGCGCGGCGGCGACCCAGGCCCAGGGAACAGCCAAACCCCGCAAGACGCGCCACACCAACACGGAGTTGATCAGGTGCAGCGCCACGTTGACCAGGTGTGAGCCCAGGGGGGTAAGGCCCCAAAGCTTATGCTCCAGCCAGAAGGTCGTGTAAATGATGGGCCAGTAATGATGTTCGTTCTTGAGGTCGCCCGGTGAGAACCAAATGTTCCAGAGGCCGGCCACCTCCCGGATCGCCCGGTTCTGGGCGAAGATCTTGTCGTCCCAAATGAAGCCGCCGGAGAGTGCCGGGAAGTAGCTGACCGCCACCATTAGACCGAGGGCAAGCACCGCCAGCATGTCCTGTCGCGTGAGCTCCGGGAGTTCTTTGCTTGTCGTCATCTCTCGTTCGTTGGACGTTGCCGGAGAGGTAGGGCTTATCTCATGTGCACAAGGCGCGAGGAAAACGCTATGAGCAGGATACCAAAAACACTATGGGCAGCATACTAGCAGCATACGATTTTCCAATCACAACGGTACACAAACTACGCAGACACCCAGGTGCACCGTCGTTGGCACATCCCTTGGCAATCAACCGGCAATCGGATAATGGAGAGTGAGCCGAAAGGCGCACAATCCAAGGAGGCAAGCAATGGCGAAACCGAACGGCGACGAGCATCCCATGCTGAGGGAGGGATTGGGGAGGTTGAGGGGAAGAGTGGCCATCATCACCGGGGCCAACAGCGGCATCGGACGGGCCACCGCGCGGCTGTTCGCGCGCGAGGGGGCCAGCGTTGTGTGCTGCGACATCCAGGAAACCATGACGCCGCGGGTGGATGAGCTCATCATCAACGAGGGCGGCGAGGCCACCTTCCTGAACGTAAACGTCACCGCGAAGGGCGGTCCCGAGGAGATGGTCCAGACCGCCATCGCACGGTACGGCGGCGTGGACATCCTCTACAACAACGCCGGCGGCGGGATACGCAAGCAGGCTCACGAGTTCACGGACGACGAATGGAACTTCATCATGGACCTCAACCTGAACGCCATCCAGAGGAGTGTCCGTGCGGTCATCCCTCACTTCCTCGAGAAGGGTAGCGGCAACATCGTGAGCACGGCGTCCACCTTCGGGCTGCTGGCCTCGGCAAACTATCCGGCCTACTGCGCCACCAAGGCGGCGGTCATCAGCCTGACCCGGCAGATGGCGCTGGATTACGGCCCCAAGGGCATCCGCGTGAACTGCATCTGTCCCGGCGCCACCGAGACCCCTCGCTTCCGCGGGCATCCGCCAGTACCTTCGCTGCAGGCCGCCACCCCCGAGCAGCGCAAGCGCATGGCCGACAGCAACAAGGCCCTGCTGCGAATGGCGCGGCCGGAGGAGATGGCCTACGGCGTGCTGTTCCTGGTGTCCGACGAAGCCTCCTTCGTCACCGGCCACGCCCTGGTGGTGGACGGCGGCCAGACCATCGCCGTGTGACGACGGCTAGGCATGGGCGTCCTTCGACTTCGTTACGCTACGCTCAGGACGAACGGTTGTGGGACCACCTGCCCGTTCGTCCTGAGCGTAGCGAGGCGTAGCCGAGCGAAGTCGAAGGACGCAATACCCTGACGATGGCAAATAATCAGAGTTTCCTCAGGGATCAGGAGGACAGGCCTTGTATTGCTGGCGTGGAACCGTAGGGGTAGTGAAGCCGACGTTTCGGCCCGGTTCGCTTGAGACCTTCACGCGGCTCCTGCCGGATGGGGTGTGTGTGGTGCCGCGTTACGTCGGCGTCCGCGCCGGCACGGAGGCCGAGTTCGACGAGGCCATCGCCGTGGCCGAATCCAGGGTGGCCGAGCTGGCCGAGTTCGGAGTGGACCTGGTGGTGATCCAGGGAGTGCCGCCGATCATGCTCCGGGGCTACCGCTTCGACGGCGAGCTGACCGAGCGGCTGACCCGGCAGTACGCGGTGCCGGTACTCACCGCGACCACCGCCCAGGTGGAGGCCTTTCGCGCGCTGGAGGTACGCACGATGGTGATCCTCTCCTACATCCAGGGCGCCATGAACGCGAAGTTCGCCGCTTTCATCGAGCAGGCCGGATTCACGGTGACCGGAATCGAGGAGATCCGCGGTGTGGACTTCGCGGACGTCGGCGAAATCCCGGTCGAGGTGATCTACCGCGAGGCCAAGAAGGCCTTCGTCGAGCACGGCGGGGAGTGCGTCTACCTCCTGGGCGCGGGCTGGGACTGCCTGCCCGCCATCGAGTACCTGGAGGAGGATCTCGGGGTGCCCGTGGTCACCAACCTAAATGCCGAGGTGTGGGCGACCCAGAAGCGCCTCAGGATTCGCGAGCCTGTTGAAGGCTTCGGGCGCCTGCTGCGGGCGCTGCCGTGACGGTGATATGGCGCCCTTCGACTTCGCTCCGCTGACGCTCCGCTACGCTCAGGACGAACGGAAAACGCAAACGTTCGTCCTGAGCGTAGCGGAGCGAAGTCGAAGGGCGCCGTCTCCCGCGTCGGAGTTAGTAGCAACGGGGAATGACTCCTAAAAGAAGGGGGAAGGGAAATGGGAGAGATACTCGGCCTCGGCATCACGCACTACCCTGGACTCGGGTTTCAGGGAAACATGACCCGCCGCATCAAGATGTGTCTGGAGGACCCGGCACTGCCGGAGCGGCTGCGCAACATGGACAACTGGCCGGCGCCCATGCGCGAGCAGTGGGGCACGGACGACGGCCAGGGCCACTCCGACGCGCACCGCCAGGACATGATCGACCGCTTCCGCATCGCGCGCCGGGCGCTGGACGACTTCCAGCCCGACCTGTGCGTGATGTGGGGCGACGATCAGTACGAAAACTACCACGAAGACTGCGTGCCGGCCTTCTCCATCCTCGCCTATGAGTCGGTGGACGCACAGCCGTGGACCCATAGCCGCCGCGGCGCGAATGTCTGGGACGAGCCCGACGACAAGACCTTCACCATCCCGGGCCATCAGGAAGGCGGAAAGTATCTGGCATCGAGCCTGCTGGACAACGGCTTTGACGTGGCGTACTCGTACAAGCCGCTCCATCGCGGGGTAGGCCACGCCTTCGTGAACTCCGTTCTGTACCTCGACTGGGACCGCAAGGGGTTCCCCTATCCGGTGGTGCCGTTCACGGTGAACAGTTACGGCCGCAAGCTCGTGGGCAGCCGGGGCATTCCGCTGACGCCCTCGGCGGCGCAAGACATCGCAGACCAGTTCGACCCGCCGGGCCCTCAGCCCTGGCGCTGCTTCGACATCGGCGCGGCCACCGCCCGCGCGTTTCGGGAGAGTCCGTGGCGGGTGGCGCTCATCGCCTCGTCGAGCTGGTCCCATTCGTTCCTCACCGCCAAGCATTCGTTCATGTATCCGGACGTGGAGTCCGACAAGCGCTACTTCCAGGCGCTCCGGGACGGCGACTGGGACACCTGGCGGAAGACCAACCTGCCGGAAGCCGAGGACCGCGGCCACCACGAGCTGCTCAACTGGTTCGCCCTGGCCGGCGCCATGGCCGAGATCGACCGCAAGCCCGACGACGCGGTGTTCCTGGAATCGTGGATCACCAACTCGGACAAGGTGTTCGCGCTATTCCGCCCGCCGGAGCATCGGGTTTAGCCAGAGTTGCAATCCGGACATTGTCCAATTAACGTGTTGCCTATGGTGAAAGCCGAAGACACGGGGCCCCCTGAGGAGCCTGTTCGAAAGGCTGCATGGCGTGATCGGATCAAGGCCGATCTAGCTGCTCAAGTTGAGGCTGGAGGCACCCTCTACGGCTATCGCCAGGATGGCGCGTATGTTGCCCGGACCAAGAGTGGTGACGAGATCGTCACGCCGGGCGCAAGCAAGAGCACCTGAACCGGCCTGCCAATGCCTTCGGCCACGCCGATCCTCTATATCGTGGCTGGCCCGAACGGATCAGGGAAATCCACGCTAACACGTTCCAGGCGATTCGGCGGCGTGGAGTTGATCGACCCTGACGCCATAGCTCGCCGCAACAGTCTTGTTGATCCCGAAAGTGCCGTGCGTGCAGCCCGCCGCGAGGCTGTGCGGAGACGCCGCGCCGCTTTCGCCAATCGCAGAACAGTCGTCGTGGAAACCACGTTGGCTGGCAGAACCATACTTCTCGTCATGGACCAAGCCCGTGCCGCAGGATACAGAATCGAGTTGCACTATGTCTCGGTGAACTCCGTCGCCCAAGCGCTGGACCGGATCGCCAACCGTGTAGCTTTGGGTGGTCACGACGTGCCGGAAGGGGATGTGAGGCGGAGGTTTCCTCGCTCGCTGGCGAACCTTCCGGCGGCTGTCGCGCGGTCCGACGACACTCGGATCTATGATAATGCCAGCCCTGAGAATCCACATCGCGAGATCGCGATTTTGACGCCCGAGTCAAAGTGGATCGCAGAGAACCCGCCGCCGTGGCTGGACACGCCTGCACTCCACCTTGAGTCATAACGCTAGCCCTCACCGTCCATAAGGTAGGCGGGAGACTTAGTTCAATATGCGGGTCAATCTCTATAACCTGCCCGAACCGCTCCCAGACGCTGAGAAGTTCACCGACCTGATTCCCGACCGGGGCGTGAAGATCGAGCGCATCGTCTCCCACGGCCAGAACTCCCCCGCGGGGGAGTGGTACGACCAGGAACGCGACGAATGGGTCGTTCTGATCCAGGGGGAGGCGGTGCTGGAATATGAGAACGGCGATAGGCTACGGCTCAACGCTGGGGACCACGTGCTCATACCCGCCCACCGGCGCCACCGCGTCGACTACACGAGCCGGACGCCGCCGTGCATATGGATTGCCGTGTTCGGAGAGCTGACGTAACACTCGACCCGCCCAACCTCTCCACCCCTGGATTCCCTCTTGCGCGGGAATGACGGAAACGAGGCCCCTCTCGGATATCGTACCAATGACGTATTCAGGGCGTCGGCAACCGTAGCGCAACAGTATCGCCGCTACCCCCGCGACTGAAAAAGAAAGAACACCCCTGCCACCACCAGGACAGCGGCCAGGCCGTCCTTGACGGTTACGGTTTCGTCCCCCCTCAGGATCAACCGAGCCAGCGAGAAGGTGATCAGCGGTTGGACGTTCCAGATGGGGGCGACGATGATGGCCGGGGCGTAGGCCACCGCCAGATAGGTCAGGATGGAACCCACGCCCTGGAACAACCCGGACAGGAGGAGGAAGAAGTAGCTGTCGCCGGAGACCCGTATCCCTTCCCTCCATTCAATGTGCAGCACCCGGCCGAACAGAAAGATGAGGAGCAGTCCGGTGATGTGGGTGATCAGCGCTCCCGGAACGGCTGTGCCGCCGGCAAGCATCGCCACCTTCTTGAGGATCGGCCCGAAGCCGAAGAATATGATGGACAGGAGGGGGTTGAGGAATGCCCTGTAGCTCACCGGCCGTCCGGTGACCTTGTCGTCGGGGGTCCCGCGGGTAATGATCAGCAGCCCGGTGACGATCAAAACCACACCGATGAGGATGATCGGGGTCGCGGTCTCGCCCAACAGAACGATGGCATAGACGGCGGTGAGCAGCGGCGCGGAGTTGGAGATGGACTGGGCCTTGGAGGCGCCAATCTCATCGATGCCCTTGAGCACGAACGTGCGGCCGAGGAAGCTGCCGACCAGGCCCACGGCGGCGAAGACCCCCGCAGCGGCCCAGGGCATTTGGAGTTGGGCGTCGCCGAAAGGAAGAACCATGATCAGCACGAGGGTCAGCACCGAGCCCACCTGCTGCAGCAGCACCGCGGCGCTGACGTTGGAGTGCCTGAGGCCGCGCTTGACCAGCACCGGAGAGGTGCCCCAAAACAGCGCGGCCACCAGCGCATAGGCGATGCCGGTTTCCACCCCTAGGGGATAACACCGCGCGGTTCGGGCCGGAAGCGACGCTAGTGTGGTGTCTCACAAATAAGTTTAATTAACGTTGGGTGGTCATAGCGATCCTGGCTCGGTGGATCTTGTCCAGAATGTCTCTTCCGGCAGCCTTCCATTTGTAGGGCTTGGGATGTTCGTTTCTATCAGCAAGATAGGACTCGATGTCCTGGACCAAGTGCCGGACACTGCGGAAGCTTCCTTCGCGCACGACATCGCGTGTGAGGTCGGCGAAGAACCGCTCCACCAGGTTCAACCAGGAACTCGACGTGGGCGTAAAATGCATGTGAAAACGCGGGTGACGCTGCATCCACGCACGGACGTTGGCGTGTTTGTGAGTGCCGTAGTTGTCCGCGATCATGTGGATTTCCAGGTCCTTGGGGGTCTCCCGATCGATTTGCTTGAGAAAGCGCAACCACTCCACATGGGTATGTTTCGCCTCGGTACGACTGATGATCTTCCCTTCCAGGTAGTTCAAGGCCGCAAACAGGGTAATGGTGCCATGGCGGATGTAGTCATGGGTCGCTGTCCGAATGTGCCCAACCCCCAGCGGCAAGCCGGGTTGCGTACGCTCCAACGCTTGGCACTGACTCTTCTCGTCGCAGCACAAGATCAGCGCTTTCTCCGGTGGATCGAGGTACAAACCGATGACGTCCCAGAATTTCTCTTCGAACTGCTTGTCATTGGAGAGCTTGAAAGTTTGCCTCAAATGCGGTTTGAGAGCGTGCCGACGCCAAATGCGCTGCACGCTGGCCGCTGACACCCCGGCCTCCGACGCCATGGTCCGCGTGCTCCAGCGCCGCCGCCCTTGCCGCGCCTGCCCCACCTGCGTGATCACCTGTTCCACCGTCTCCAGCGGTATCGTCCCCCGTCGCCCCCGTCCCCGTTTGTCCCGCAACCCTTCAAGTCCTTCCCGCTCAAATCTCTGCGACCACTTGTTCACGCAGACGATGCTCACGCCCAGTGCCCCTGCCACATCTTGCTGTCTCATCTCCCGCGCTCGTAGGAGTATGATCCTCGCCCGCAGATGGTCTCGTCGCGTTGTCGTACTCGCCTGCACCCGCCGGTGCAGCTCTTGCGATTCTTGCGTCGTCAACTCTATGATGCTTACTGGTCGCGCCATGATACTTCCTCCCAAAGTCGTTGTCCGCTGGGAATGTACCATGAAACGTTAATTAATGCTATTTGTGAGACACCACACTAGCAGGCTGTGTCAAAACCCCAACTTCGGGGCACGAAAGGCCTCTCCGTCATTCCCGCGAAAGCGGGAATCCAGGGGTCCTGGAGGGGTCCCTACGCGGCGTTTCCCCACTCAACCCCGCCTGGATTCCCGCTTTCGCGGGAATGACGATTTCGGGGCCGTTGCCTCTCTCTGATGGGGTTTTGACACAGCCTGCTAGGCGCCCCAGCCTGTCGGTGACCTGCGATGACATGCAGGGGCGGGTTTCAAACCCGCCCGCGCCCGCACCGCGCTGTCGGTCGATACAACTTCGTGCCTAAGCCAGCCGCTGGACCAATTCAGCAAGACCCACGAACCGGTACTGCACATTGCCGTCACGCTTCGGGTACGACCGCTCCGTATCGGACGTGACTACGAAGTTCTCGCCGTCGGGATAGGCCTTGCGGAAAGAGTGCAGGTTGCGGGGGTCAAAGCCGTCAGCGCGCCACTTGCACTCAATGGCGATCAACTTTCCTCCGCGAAGCGTGACAAAGTCCACCTCGTGGCCGCGCTTGTCCCGCCAGTAGTGCAGGTCGCGTTTCTGCCGGCGGCCGAGGTACTCGTTCAGCACGTAGTGTTCCCAAAGGGCGCCGCGGTCCTCGTTGCGCAACCCCTCCCACCCCTTGAACAGGCAGACGAACCCGGTATCGAAGCCGTAGACCTTCGGCGCCGCAACGATCTCGGTGGCACGCCGCGTGCTGTAGGGCCGGATGACCTGGATGACGAGGGTGTCCTCCAGGATCTGGAGATAGTTGGCGATGGTCGTGCGGCTGACCTCGCAGGCGGCCGCAAATCGTGTGGCTTCGAACATCCCGCCGCTCTGGGTGAACATCAGCTCGACGAATCGCAGGAAAGACCAGCGGCGCCCTACCTGGAACAACTCCTGAATGTCCCTCGCCCAGTAGGAGTCGATCCAGTCCTGGAAACCACGCTCGGGCACCGCCTCGGCCAGGTAGAAAGGCGGGAGACCGCCGAACCGGAAACGGTGATCGAACCCACGACCGCCGAACTCCTGCTCGTCCTGCATTAACATCGGAGTCAACCACAGATCCCGCTTTCGGTCGGTGAGCGTGTCACGGAATCTTCGGGATGCTCCCAACGAGGATGAGCCGGTGGCGATGAGCTTCGTTTCCGGATGGTAGTCCGCCGCGATCTTCAACAGCTCCGACGGATTGGGCAGACGATGGACCTCGTCCAGCACGACCCGGCGGTGCCCCACGTCGCGCAGAAAGCCTTCCGGGTCCTCCACCGCCCGGCGCGTGCTCGGGAGCTCGCAATCGAGATACTCGACGTCCGGCAGGGATTGACAAAGAAAAGTCTTGCCCGCCCTGCGGACGCCGGCAAGCCAAACCACGGACTTGGCCTTCCAAAGATCCTCAATGGTTTTTATCCAGTGGTTTCGCTGAACCATATGCAATGTGAAATTGCATATGGTGCTACTAAATGCAAGCTGACTGGCGTTTGTTACGACGCCCGCATCCATCCGGGTTCGGCTCCCGGCTTGAAACCCTCCCGGGACGTGGCATGGTTAAGGAGTCGGCAATCGATACGCTACACTTCCTCGCGAAAGGAGACAGACATGCTCTGGGGATTGATCGGCAAGAAGACACAGATACCGGATGCAGCCAAGGCGCTGCCCGGGAGGCAGGAGAAGATACAGGTGCCGGCGGCGCATTTCGTGAACGGCCATCCGCTGGCGCCGCCCTACCCCGAAGGCATGGAGAAGGCGGTGTTCGGCCTGGGCTGTTTCTGGGGGGCGGAGCGCTGTTTCTGGCAGCTCGACGGCGTCTACGCCACGGCGGTGGGCTACGCCGGGGGAATGACGCCCAATCCCACCTACGAGGAAGTGTGCACGGGCAGGACCGGGCACAATGAGGTGGTGCTGGTGGTGTTCGATCCCAAGGCGGTGAGCTACGATGAGCTCCTCAAGGTGTTCTGGGAGGCTCACGATCCGACCCAGGGCATGCGCCAAGGCAATGACGTGGGCACGCAGTACCGCTCGGGGATATACACATACGGCAACAACCAGAAGGAGGCCGCGGAAGCCTCGCGCGAACGCTATCAGGCGGAGGTATCAAAGGCGGGCTACAGCGGCATCACCACCGAGGTCCTGGACGCCGGCGAATTCTATTTCGCGGAAGACTATCACCAGCAGTATCTCGCCAAGAATCCCTGGGGATACTGCGGGCTGGGCGGGGTCGGCGTGAGCTGCCCGGTGGGGTAGCGGTCTTTATCGGCCGGCAGCGTGATCCGCGCACGGGCGGGTTTGAAACCCGCCCCTACATCGGATGTCCGGTTCCTGCTGCGCAGTTTCGTAGGTCGGATTAGCGAAGCGTAATCCGACAAAGAGCCGCGTGGAATCGGGTTGCGGCATCATGCGACGCCGAGTCGGGTTACGCCTTCGGCTAACCCGACCTACGGGCAGAGGGCCTCGGAGGGGTCGGGGTGATGCGGCCCGGTGTACATTAGAGCCGGCGCCACCGGACGGCCAGGGGTTACTCGCTCAGCAGGCGCTGGATCTCGCTTTCCATCTCCTCGTAGCCACCCTCGCCAAAGCGCGTGTACTGGATCACGCCCTTCTTGTCGATGATGTGCAGCGTCGGCCAGTAGCGCGTGCCGTAGCGCTTCCAGGTCGCGAAATCGTTGTCTTGCGCTACCGGAAACTTGATTCCCAGCTCCTTGCAGGCGTTTCGAACGTTGTCCAGCGAATGTTCCCCAGCAAACTCCGGCGAATGGATGCCCACCACGACGAGGCCCTGGGGGCCGTATTTTTCATGCCATCCCACCAACGATGGGAGTGTGTTTAAACAGTTGTATCAGCCGTAGGTCCAGAACTCGATCAGGACCACCTTCCCTTTCAGATCCTTCAACCTGAGCGGCTCCGAGTTGATCCAGGTATCGTTGGTGAACTCGGGCGCCTGCTTGCCCACGAGCGAGGCCGGCGCGTTGCCGAACGCCCACAGGAGCGCGAGGCCCATGACGACCGCGAGCGCGAACACCCGCCATTTGAAATGCTTCATGTGATTCACACCTCCCGATTCATTATGCCCGCGTTGCCGGGCGGGGGCAATGGATGTTAGGTGTCCTGTATGCTGTACGACTATGTCGCCTTTCCCGACCGCCCGCCGCTCCGCTGGCCCCATGGCGCGCGGGTGGCGCTGATCTTCACCATCAACATCGAATACTGGGAGATGACCCGCGACAGCGCGGAGCCCCTTTACCCCGGCGGCCCGGCCACCATTCCACACCCGCTTCCGGGCAATGTTCCCGACTATGCCAACTGGACTTGGCGCGAGTACGGGCAGCGCGTCGGAGTGTGGCGCATCATCGACGTGTTCGACAAGGCCGGCGTGCCCGCCACCTGCACCATGAACGCCCTCACCGGCATCGAGCGGCGCCGCATCATCGACGCCGCCAACGAGCGCGGCTGGGAGATCCTGGCTCACAACTATGCCCAGAACGACGTGCTCACCTACTACGCGCACCAGCCGGAGAAGGAGCGCGAGGTCATTCGGCGGACGCTGGACGCCTACGCCGAAGCGGTGGGACGGCCGGCCCGGGGCTGGCTGTCGTCGTCCCTCCGGAGCACCCACGAGACACCCCATATCCTGAAGGACCTGGGGCTGTTGTTCCAGGCGGACTATCTGAACGACGACCAACCCTATCTGCTCAACACCCGCCACGGTCCGCTGGTGTGCATCCCCTACTCCAACGACGTCAACGACTTCGCGGTGTTCTCACGGGGCGGCCGTACCACCTCCCAGGCCCTGGACCTGTTCAAGGAGCAGTTCAACCAGCTCTACCTGGAGGGAGAGACCAGCGGCCGCATCATGAACGTGGGCATGCACCCCCACGTCATGGGGCAGGCCTACGCCATCCGCGCCCTGCGCGACTTCGTCGACTACGTCAAAACCTTCGACGGGGTGTGGTATCCCAAGCGCGAGGAGATGGCGCAGTGGTACCTGGACAACAGGGCGTAGGGAGGCTGCGCCGCATGACGACCCAAGCGTAGGGGGCGGGTTTCAAACCCGCCCGCGCCTGCATCGCGCCGGCGGCCGATACTGGCGCCCAGGGAGGTTTCATGAAACCGTATCGAGTGGCTTTGATTCAACAGCAGACCCGGGTGATCGTGGAGCCGAAGGAGCGAAACGAGATCATCGACGAGAATCTCGATCGCATCTTCGAGCTGCTGGACTGGACCGCGCTGCGTCTCGGAGACGTAAAGCTGGCGGTGTTCTCGGAGTACAGCATCATCGGACAGTACCGGCCGCGTTCGGTGGATGAATGGCTGGCCCTGGCCGAGACCATCCCCGGCGACGTCACCGATCAGATCGGCCGGAAGGCCAAAGAGCGGGGCTGCTACATCGTCGGCAATCTCTACGAGCGCGACGACGACTGGCCCGGCCGGCTCTTCAACACGAGCTTCATCGTCGACCCCGACGGGCAAATCATCCTCAAGTACCGGAAGAACAACGGCCCCAACAACCTCAACACCACGTACACCGGCCCCGGCGACGTCTACACCGAGTACACGGAACGATACGGCGAGGACTCCATGTTCCCGGTGGCCGACACCGAAATCGGCCGGCTGGGGTGCCTGACCTGCACCGACGTGGTGTTCCCGGAGATGGCGCGCTGCCTGGCGCTACGCGGCGCCGAGGTGTTGATCCACCCCACCGCCGAGCCCTACGCGCCCGAAGGCGAGGCCTGGGACGTGCTCCGGCGCGCCCGGGCCTACGAGAATCTCTGCTACTTCCTCTCGGTCAACGCCGGCGCCTTCGTCGGCTCCAACCGCCCCACCGGCGGTTACCGCGGCATGACCCAGGTCATCGACTACATGGGACACGTGCAGTCGGCGGCCAACGCTCCCGGCGAGGCGGTGGTCACCGGCACCGTGGACATCGACAACCTGCGCTGGGAACGGACCCGCATGGCCGACTCGGGCCACGTGTGGAACTTCCTGGTGGAACTGCGCAGCGACATGTACGCCCCCGTGTACGCCAAGGCCAAGCGCTGGCCCAACGACGGCTGGAGCGACCGCAAGCTGCAAGACACCGTGGAGACCCGCGCCGAGGCCCGCAAGATCATCGAGCGGCTGGTGCGGGAAGGGCGCCTGGTCAAGCCGGAATGAGCCGTTCGCTGGCGTCGTGTCCCACATACAGGTTTACAAAGATGCGCCAGGATTTTTCGTCGTCGCAGGCTCGATGACGTGTAGGGGCGACCGGCGGTCGCCCCCGTGGCGGGCACCACGCGAGGAAGAGCAACGCCGCCGACGGCGAAAAAGACCAGCAGATTTGTAAACCTGTATGTGGGACACAACACTAGCGTCGTCGCGCGAGACCGACGTGGCCGTGGTGGGCTACGGCGGCGCGGGCGCCACCGCGGCCATCACCGCCGCCGACCGCGGCGCCAAGGTCCTGATCGTGGAGAAGGCGGCTTCGGGCGGCGGCAACACCCGGCTCTCCGCCGGTTCGGTGCGCACCTTCGGCGCGATGGAACGGGCGGTGGAGCACATCACCTTCCTGTGCGGCGGCGCCACCGACCCGGAGGTGATCGAGGCGCTGGTGCGCGAGAGCCATGACAACGAACCGTGGCTCCGCTCGCTCGGAGGCAAGGTGGTCATCGACCCGATCCGGGCCACGCCCACGAGCTATCCCATCTATCCCACCGGCGCCGCCTCACCGGAGCAGCCGGGCGCGGACGGCGTGGGACCGCGGCTCCGGGTCAAGGGCGAGACCACCGCCAACGGCCGCGACCTCTGGGGACTGCTGGCCGGTAACGTTGAGGAGCGAGGCATCCCGGTGCTCTTCGACAGCCCCGCGGCCCGCCTGCTGCGGGACGGAGACGGTGCGGTCAACGGGCTCGTGGCTCACCGCGACGGGGAAGAGATCGTCATCCGGGCGCGCAAGGCGGTGATCCTCACCTGCGGCGGCTATGAATGGGACCCCGACATGCAGCTCCAGTTCCTGGGGCAACGGTTCTGGTCCCTGGGCGCCTCCGGTCACACCGGAGACGGCATCCGCATGGCCGTGGACGTGGGCGCGTCCCTTTGGCACATGAACGCCGTGGCCGCGGGCTTCGGCTACCGGGTGGACGGGTTCGACGGCGCCGTCATCCACGCCATGCCCGGCCCGGGGTTCATCTACGTGGACCGGAACGCGCGCCGTTTCGCGGACGAGACCGTCATGGACGCGCACGCGGTGGGCTCGCTGGTGACGGAGCTGGACCTGGAGACCATGCAGCGGCCCCGGGTGCCCTCCTTCGTGGTCTTCGACGAAGCCACCCGCACGGCCGGACCGGTGGCCAACACCGGCCGGGGCGCGGTGGCCGAGCGGTACCGGTGGAGCGAGGACAACGCGGCGGAGGTGGAGAAGGGCTGGATCAAGACGGGTGACACCCCGGCGGCGCTGGCGGCAGCGCTGGGCCTGGACCCACCCGCGCTGGAACGAACCGTCGGCGTGTACAACGAGGCCTGCGCCGAGGAGCGGGACGAAGCCTTCGGGCGATCTCCCGACACGCTGAGACCGCTGGAGCGCCCGCCGTTCTACGGCGCCGCGCTATGGCCCAGCCTGTTCAACACCCAGGGCGGCCCGCGCCGGAATGCCCGAGCCCAGGTGCTCAACGCCTGGGGCCGCCCCATCAAGGGCCTGTACGGTGCCGGCGAGCTGGGCTCCATGTGGTCCCAGAACTACCCGGGAGCCAGCAACCTCACGGAAGTGCTGGCCTTCGGCCGCATTGCCGGCCGCAACGCCGCGGAGGAGGATTGAGGCGCTTGTGCCTTTGACACCCTCTCCCTCTGGGAGAGGGTCGGGGTGAGGGTGCCTCGGTGCAAGCGGCCCGTTGGAAACGGCAGGGAAGGAACGGTCCGGGTGGCAGGGAAGGAACGGTCCGGGTGGCAGGGAAGGAACGGTCCGGGTTATTGGGGCGCCCTCACCCGGCCTTCGGCCACCCTCTCCCAGAGGGAGAGGGGTTGGATTTGGGACGAAACGCGGCCCTGACCGGCATTGCCCATTCATCTGTCGGTTGCAAGCCGACATGGGTGATCGCGCGAGCGCGATGAGTGCGCCATTTGAAAAACCCCCTTGGAAGGGAGCACCCATGGAACCCATCGAATTCGTCGACACCACGTTGCGGGACGGGCACCAGAGCCTGTGGGCGGAGTCCATGCGCACGGGCATGATGCTGGCGGTAGGCGAGCGCATGGACCGGGCTGGCTTCAAGGGCATGGAGCTGATGTCGAGCTCGCACATCAAGAAGTGCGTGCGGGAGCTGCACGAGGACCCTTGGGAGCGAATACGGCTGGTGGCGGGGCGGATCCGGGAGACGCCGCTGCGGGTCATCATCGGGAGCCGCAACGGGTTCGAGCTGACGCCGGAGTCCATCCAGCGGATCTTTCTGGAGCGGATGGCGGCCAACGGCGTCCGCCAGGGCCGCATCTCCGACGAGTGGAACGATGTCGCGGGATGGCGCAAGACGGTGCGCATCGCCACGGGGGCGGGGCTCGAGCCCATCCTGAACATCATCTACTCGGTGTCGCCCAAGCACACCGACGCGTACTTCGCGGAGCGGGCGCGGCAGGCGGCGACGGTGCCGGTGGCACGGATCTGCTTCAAGGACCCGGGAGGGCTGCTGACCCCGGACCGCACCCGCACCCTGGTTCCTCTCATCATGGAGAACATCGGCGGCATCCCGCTGGAATTCCACACCCACTGCACCACCGGCCTGGGGCCGCTGTGCGCCCTGGAGGCCATCAAGCAGGGCATCCGCATCATCAACACCGCGCTGCCGCCGCTGGCCAACGGCTCGTCCAACCCGTCGCTGTTCAACGTCGCGGCCAACGCCCGCAGCCTGGGCTACGAGACCGCGGTGGACGAGGACGTGCTGCGGCCGGTGTCCGAGTACTTCACCGAGGTCGCCCGCCGGGAGGGATTCCCCATCGGCGCGCCCCTGGAGTACGACTACAGCCAGTATCTGCACCAGGTGCCCGGCGGCATGATCTCGAACCTGCGCCACCAGCTCGCGCGGGTGGGCCTGGGCGACCACATGGAGAGCGCACTGGAGGAAGTGGTGCGGGTGCGCGAGGAGCTGGGCTATCCCATCATGGTAACGCCGTTGTCCCAGTTCGTGGGCAGCCAGGCGGCCATCAACATCATCGTCGGAGAGCGTTACAAGGAGGTCACGGACCAGGTGATCCTCTATGCCCTGGGGCGCTGGGGCCGGGAAGGCAGCGAAACCATGGACGCCGAGGTCAAGGACCGAATCCTGGGGTGCCCGCGAGCCCGGGAGCTGGCCGCGTGGGAGCCGCCGGAGCCCACCATCCAGGAGCTGCGCGCGAAGTACGGCGGCGCCGGGGTGTCGGACGAGGAGCTGTTGCTACGGTATTTCCTGACCCGGGACGAGATCGACACCATGCGCGCCGCCGGTCCGCCCAGGGACTATCCCTTCAAGGCGGAACCGGTAACGCGGCTGGTGGAGGGGTTCACCCGACGAGGGGACTACGCGCACATACAGGTTCGCAGCGGTGGGTTCGCCCTCAACCTGTCGCGGAAGGCATCCATCATCGGAAACTAACTCGAGTCATTGATACGAAAATGGCGCCGACACCCGCAAACGTCATTCCCGCGAAAAGCCTGCCCCCGACCCCGATCGGGGGCGGGAATCCAGGGGTGGCGGAGGGGTGCTACAGCGGCGTTTTCCCGCTCCACCTCGCCTGGATTCCCGCTTTCGCGGGAATGACGATTTCGGGGGCATGTGCCTCGCTGGGATGGCGTTTTGACACAGCCTGTTTCGCGGGAATGACGGATTCGGGATTAACCCGGCGGCGCCAGACACCCCTTGAAGGATGCGGCCATGTTGCGCATCAGGGTGAAGTACATCTCGGGTCCTGCCTTGATGGCAATGCCTGCGGGATCGACGGTGCCGGGCCGCGCCTTCGTGCCTTCGGTGATGAGCTTGACGAACCGCTGGTCGAAACGAGGCTCGGCGAACACGCAGACCACCCCGAGTTCGTGTACCTTTTTGCGAAGCTCTCTGACGCGACGGACGCCGGGCGACCGGCCGGTGCTGACCACCGCCGAGCCCACGGCTGTCAGCCCGAAACGATCCTCGAAGTAACGATAGGAATCGTGAAACACGATAAAGGGCTTGTCGTTCACCGGGGCCAGCTCCGCGGCGAGTTGCGCGTTCAGCTCGTCCAGCCGGGCAACCAGCGCGCCGGCATTGGCCTCGTACTTCGCGGCATTGGCCGGATCGGCCTCGGACAGGGTGCGGGCGATAGCGACCGCCATCAACCCGGCATTCACCGGGTCAAGCCACACGTGCATGTCGAAAGCCTCGTCGTCATGGCTGTGGCCTTTCCCGGGTCCATGTGAATGCCCGTGGCCGTGTCCATGATCGTGCCCGTCGTCCTCGAAGGCACCGCCCATGCGGAGGGGCTTTCGGACCAGCCCCGGCACCTCGGCCAGTTCCACCACCCGGGCCTTGCCGCCGAGCTTGTGGATAGCCCCGGCCAGGGAGGTTTCGACGAGATCGCCGATCATGAAGATGACCCTGGCCTTGCCGATCACCCCGGCGTCGGACGGGCGCATGCGGTAGGTGTGTGGCGACTCGGCGCCCCGCATGATCAGGTAGGGCTCACCCACCTCGGCCATGACGGCGCTCACAAGCGAGTGTACCGGCTTGAACGTCGCCACCACCCGATCCGCGGCACCGGCCGTTGTCGTCGCCGCGATCATAAGCAGCAGTGTCGCAATACTTCGTCTAGTCATGTCGATCCTTGAGTCTGCGTAGTATATTTGCGAGAAACTACCCCGTGGGTTTCAAACGTTCAAGCTCATTCGATTCCCCCGCGCTATCACGCACCGATGATGGATAGTTCAAACACACAGCCTGCCGCTCCCAACCTGCTGGTCAACGCCCGTGACATCGGCGTGCGGCTCGGCGAGCGCTGGATCATCCGGCACCTGGACCTCAAGGTGGCTCCCGGCGAGTTGGTCTACATCATCGGCGCCAACGGCGCCGGCAAGTCCACCTGCGTCAAGGCCGTCCTCGGGTTGATCGACATCACCGAGGGACGCGTGACGCGGGCGCCATCGCTTGAGGTGGGCTATGTTCCGCAGAGGCTGCAGGTGACCCCGACCCTGCCCATGACCCTGCGCCGTCTGATGACGCTGACGGGCAGTTTCCCTGCGGACAGGATCGACGCGGCGCTCGCCGCCGTGGGTCTCGAACGGCTCGGCGACCCGCCGGTCACGAGCTTGTCGGGGGGCGAGTTCCAGCGGCTGATGCTGGCGCGGGCGCTGATTCACCGGCCCGATCTGCTGGTCCTCGACGAACCGGAACGGGGCGTCGATGCCACCGGAACGGACGTCGTCTATGAGCTGATCGAAGGGATCCGCCGGGACCTTGGCTGCGGCGTCCTGATCATCTCCCACGACCTCAAGAAGGCCATGGACACGGGCGACGACCTCGTGGTCCTGGTGCCTCACGAGCACGACGACCCGCCTTTCGGCATCCAGCGCTTCCAGGGGCTCGACGCGAATCGCGGGGACGCCCCCCCGGGCTGAACGATGCTGGACGACTTCTTCACGCGGGCGCTGCTGGCCGGTGTCGGGCTGGCCATCGTCACCGGACCGACGGGATGTTTCGTCGTATGGCGGCGGCTGGCCTACTTCGGCGAAACCATCGCCCACTCGGCCCTGCTCGGCGTTGCGGTGGCCATCGTGCTCGACATCGATCTGGCCATCGGGATCTTCGCCGCCGCCAGCGCGGTGGTGTTGATCATGTTCTTTCTCGAACGGAGCGACACCCTGCCCACGGACACCATGCTCGGCCTGCTGGCCCATGGCGGACTCTCACTGGGCCTGGTGGTGCTGGCCTTCTTCCCGAGCATGCGCTTCGACCTGCACGCGCTCCTCTTCGGCGACATCCTCGCGGTGACGCGCACGGATCTCCTCGTCATCTGGGCCGGCGGCGCCGGCGCCCTGGCGGTGCTGTGGTGGATCTGGCGCCCGCTCCTCGCGGCCACGGTCAGCGCCGATCTCGCCACCGTGGCGGGGCTACAGCCGGAACGCGCGCGGCTGGTGTTCGGGTTCCTGGTGGCGGCGATCATATCGGTCGCCGTCAAGATCGTCGGGATCCTGCTGATCGTCGCGTTGCTGGTGATACCACCGGCGACGGTCCGGCGTTTCGCGTCGAGCCCCGAGAGGATGGCCGGCGCCGCGGCCGCCGCAGGTATCGCCGCCATCGTCGGCGGACTGCTCGCCTCGGCGACCTTCGACACGCCGTCCGGCCCCTCGGTCGTCACGATCGCGCTGGCGCTGTTCGTGATCACGCGCCTGCGCTGGCCGCGGCCGGCGGAAAGCCCCCCTGAAGGCGCTAGTGTTGTGTCTCACAAATAGGTTTGCAAAGATGCGCAGGAATTCTTGCCGTCGGCAAGGCGCGACGACCTGTAGGGGCGACCGGCGGTCGCCCCTCAATGGTTACGACGCAGGGGGAGGGTTCCTGAAGTGCCGGCGGATGAAATGCGCCAGGAGGGTTACGAAGAAGAGCGCCACCGCCACCATCACGATGGAGCCGCCGGCGGCGATGTCGAAGTGATACGCCAGCACCAGCCCCACCACGCCTGAAAGCATTCCCACCAGGGCCGCCAGCAACACCTGCCACCGGAAATTCACCGCCCAGAGGGCCGCTATGGCGGCGGGCACCACCAGCAGCGCCTGAATCAGCAACAGGCCCACCAGCCTGACGCCGATGACCACGGTGAGGGCCAGCACCACCAGCAGCAGCACGTTGAGGGCCAGAACATTGTGCCCGTAGGCCGCCGCCACCTCTTCGTCGAAGGCGATCAGGAGATGCTCCTTGAAGGTTATCAGCATGATCACCATGATCGCCGCGCTCACTCCGGCGAGGGCCAGGAGCTCAACGGTGGAGATGGCGAGCACATTGCCGAAGAGGTAGCTGAAGAGGTCCTGCTGGTAGCCGCTCTTCATGCTGAAGAGGACGACGCCCAGGGCCATGGAGCCCGAGAAGAACACGCCGATGACCGTGTCTTCGCTGATTTTGTCGTTCTGGCTGACCAGGGCGATACCCAGCGCCACGGCGATGGCGAAGAAGGCGCCGGTCAGGAGGGGATTCCACCCCGCCAGGATGCCGATGGCCACCCCTCCGATGGCCGAGTGGGAAATCCCGACGCCGATGAACGCCAAGCGGCGCAGCACCACGAAGAAACCCAGGACCCCGCACAAGACGCCCACCAGGACCGCCGCCACCAATGCACGCTGCATGAAGGCAAAATCGAACATCAGAAAAGTTTCCGTATGACAGGCCGTCAGCCGCGCCGGGGCGCTGCCGGCGTGTCAGCCCTCATGTTGATGGCCGGGCGTCTCGTGATGGGCAAGCTCCCCGCCCAGAAAGTCGAACTCGCAACGGTAGGCTTCGCGAATGGCGTGGCTGTGGATCACGTCCTCGGCGTTCCCGTGGATGTGCATGCGTTGGTTGATGCAAATCAGCTCATCGGTCTGGCCGGCCATGGCCACGAGGTCATGGGACACGGTCACGATGGTCAGGGTCAGGTCGCGTATGAGCCTGCGAAGCAGCGCGTAGAACTCATGCTCCGCCGGAAGATCGAGGCCCACCGTGGGCTCGTCGAGCACCAGCAGCCGGGTGCTGGCGCACAAGGCCTGGGCCAGCATGACCCGGCGCTGCTCGCCTCCGGACAGCCGGCCCACGGGGCGGTTCCTACGGTCCTGCATGCCCACGAGCTCGAGGCTGTCGTCCACCCGCTGCCAGTCTTTCCGGCCCGGAAACCCCAATGCACCGAGTTGCCGCAGCCTCCCCATCATCACCACGTCGCCGACGGTTGCCGGAAAGTCGACCGCGACACTCTGCCGTTGCGGGACGTAACCGATGGCGTGCGAGCCTTTCCGGCCCGGCGGGTAGCCGAACACCTCCACCCGCCCGCTCACCACCGGCACCAGCCCCATGATCGTGCGCATGAGCGTGGTCTTGCCGGCCCCGTTGGGGCCGACGATCCCTACGAAACCGCCCTCGTGCACCTCGAAGTTGATGTCGTGCAACACGCAGCGGCCGTCGAGCTCCACTGTCACGCCGCTCAAGCCCACCACGACCTTGTCGTTTCCTTCGCTCAATTCCGTTTCCCCTCCAGCGCCCGGCCGAAAGCTCGTGTGTTGAACAGCATGAGCGCTTCGTAGTTGGAGCGCGCCGGGTCCCCGGGGTCGCCCACCGGGTCCACCAACACCGTCTTGGCGCCAAACTCCGCGGCGATTGTCCGCGCCACCCGCGGACTCAGTTGCGGCTCCACCAGGATGGCCCCCACTCCCGCGGCGCGTGCATCGCGCACGAGATTGCCGACTTCCCTGGGGGTCGGCTCCTCGCCGCCGAACTCCTGCACCACCGCGACCCTCTCAAGGCCATACCGTTCGGCGAAGTAGGGCCAGGCAGCGTGAAAGGCGACGTATTTTCGCGTCTTCACGTTGCCGAGTTCCCGTCCAATCCGCACGTCCAATGCTGTCAACCTCCGGTGAAAGTCTTCCCGGCGCTTGCCGTAGTATTCCTTGCCGCCCGGATCCGCCGCAATCAACCGCTCCACCACCACCGGCACGACCGCATCTCTTAACCGTATCGGGTCCAGCCAGAAATGGGGATTGAGTTCTTCCTCCTCCTCACCTTTCTTCTTGCCGCCCTCCTTGGCAGCCTGTTCTTCGCCGTGATGGTCGTCGTCCCCTTCCAGAGGCTTCAGGTTCGGCGCGTCGAACAGTGTCAAGGTCTCCAGACCCTTGGGCGCCGCCTCCAGAAGCTTGTCGGACCAGGCATCGAAGCCGCCGCCCACGACGACAAAAAGCCGAGCCTGAGCAAGCTTCCGTAGATCACTGGGTACCGGCTCGAACGTGTGGGGGCTCGCACCCGGCGGCACCAGCGCATGCACCCGGACGCGCTCACCTCCCAACTCTTCAACGATATAGGCGACGGGAATTACGCTGGTCACCACGCCCATGGGCTCGCCGCGTCCGAGCGCCGGATGAGCACTGATCCAAAAGCTTGTGGCGATGGTGAGTAAAAGACCCGCGAGTCTCTTCATTCCGCGATTTCCCTCGTCTGAGTATTTATTGAGAACTTATTATCATATTCGTCCTTTGTCAAGCAAGGCGGGTTCGCACGAAGCTCCGGAGCAGCAGCAGGACCAACGCCACGGCTGACAGCGCCTTGAGCGCGAATATCACGCCGGAGTCCTGCCCCAGCTCGCCGAAGGGAACCACATGGATGGCGCCGGCCAGGGTCGCGTCCACCAGCAGGCCCGCGGCCAGGCTCACGAGCACGATGACGCCAAGGTAGATGCCGAGATGACGGCGGCCCAGGAGCTGTCCGACCACGGCCATGGTAGCGATGTTGGTGGCGGGTCCCACCAGCAGGAACACCAGCGCCGTGCCCGGGGAGAGCCCCTTGCCCATCAGCGCCGCGGCGATGGGTGTGGACGCGCTGGCGCAGACGTACAACGGCAGGCCGACGACGATCATGGCCAACATCGGCATGAGCCCCGAGCCCTGCCCGAACACCTCGGCGAAAAAATCGTCGGGCAGAAGGCCCGCCAGAATGCCGGTCAGCAACATGCCGGCGAGAAGCGACAGGGCGATGTCGTCCAGCACCGCACTGAAGCCGTAATGCAGGGAACGGAGGAAACGGCGCCGCCCAAGGGGAGCCGCGACGCCGGGCGCACAAGTCTCGTCACACGAATCTCCAGGCTCTGCCTCGGCCTCCGTGCACGTATCGTCGCATGGGGCCTGGGCCGGCGCCGGCCTGTCCGCTTGCTCCTTGACGCCCATGGAGACGATGCCGGCGGTCAGGGCCGTCACCACGGCCACGAAGGGACGGACCACCGCCATGACCGGGCCCATCAGGCCGTAGGTCAGCGCCACCGAATCCACCCCGGTCTCGGGAGTCGAGATCAGGAACGACAGCAGCGGCGAGCGGCTGACTCCCTGCCTTTGCAACGATGCCGCCGCCGGCAGGACACCGCACGAGCACAGGGGAATCGGCGCGCCGAAGAGCGCGGCCAGACCCACCGAACGGAAGTCGTTACGGCCCAGGTGCCGCGCGATGAGGTCCGCCGGCAGATACACGTGCAGCAGCCCGGCGACGAAGAACCCGATGAGGACGTACACGGAAGCCTCGTAAAAGACCCCCAGAGTCTCCCATACGATACCGCTCAACAGCAATTCCACGGCTCAAGCTCCAACGGGATGGGCACCACGATAGACGGCGTCCTTCGACTTCGCTTCGCTAGCGCCTGTCCTGAGCTTGTCGAAGGGCTCAGGACGAACGGTAAGATTCCGTTCGTCCTGAGCGTAGCGAGGCGAAGCCGAGCGAAGTCGAAGGACGCCGTCCATCTCGGGGTGCTGCGGAAAGGGGACTGGAAGAATCCTCAGGCGGCGGGATCCTTTTCGAGCGCCCGCAGGTCCTTCAGCAGCACGTCCGGGTTCGGAGCGGAGCCGAAGTAGGCAAAGCGCATGTGGCCCTGCGCGTCCGCCACCACCGTGAGCGTCGTGTGCTCGATGAGCCCCCGGGCCAGCCGCCGCACGCTCACCCCGAACGCCTGCCACACCGGCGCCAGCTCCCGGGCCTCGCCCGTGAGCCACGACCAGTGGGCGCCGACCGCCTGGTGCCGCCGGCTGTAGGCCTTGAGCACCTTCGGCGTATCCACCTCCGGGTCCGTGGTGATGGAGAGGAAGCGGATGGCTTTGGCCTCCGCCGGATTCATGTGGTCCCGAACGATCTTGAGGCTCGCCGTCAGCAGCGGACAGACGTCCGGGCAGGACGTGTACATGAAATTGATCACTACGGGCTTGCCCCGAAGCTTGCTGAACTCCAGGCGCTTGCCGTTCTGATCGGTGAGGACGAAGTTGTCGATGACGACGTTCAGCTCGCGTCTTTCCGCGAACTTGACCTTGAGGATGGACTCGTGGGCGGGCGCCTCCGCTGCCGGCGCCAACAGGACCGCCAGCGCCAATGCCACCAATCCCAGCGTCCTTGATAGAACCGCCCTCATGCACGCCGCTCCTTCATTGGCCGGGCTTCATACGCCCCATTTCTTGGCTACCGTCTCCTTGTAGTCCTGCTTGAACGCGTTCACCGGCGGGAATTGATCGATCCAATGGTACGGACGGCAGGCGTCGATGAGCACGCGATCGGTCACGTAGCCCTTGGTTTCCCGGTCCCTGGGGGAGATGACCGGCTCGCACACCGAGGCCCACACGTTCTTGACGATGTCGATGCCCTCGCGCGGGTCGCAGCGGGTGGAGATGGCCCAGATGACCTCGCCGGCATTGGTGATGTCCACGTCGTCGTCCACCACCACCACCATCTTGCCGCCGTAGGCGCCGGCCCGGCAACCCGCGGCCACCAGCAGCGTCTGCTTGGCGTGGCCGGTGTAGCGCTGCTTGATGGAGATGACGGTGAACGGCCCGGTCTGGCCGCCGTAAACGAAGCCCCAGACCCCCGTCACGTCCGGAATCCCGGCCTTCTCCAACTGTTCCCAGAGCGTGATGGCGCCCAGGGGGATCGGCAGGTAGCTGTTGGGCGGCTTAACCGGCGGCGCGCCGAGGATGATGGGGTCGTCGCGGTAGTAGACCCGCTTGACGGTCATGAGCGGGACGTCGCCCTCGGTGGCGTCGGTGTAGTATCCCGGCCACTCGCCGAACGGGCCCTCCTTGGGCAACTGCTCCGGCGGCAGCGGCGGGATCTCGCCTTCCAGCACCACCTCGCCGTTGGCGGGGATGGGCAGACCGGTGACGGCGCCGCGGACCACCGGGATGGGCCTGCCCTGCATCCATCCGGCGAACTCGTACTCGTTCACCGACGGCGGCAGCGGCATCTGGGACGACAGCATCACGGCGGGTTCCTGTCCCAGCGTGATGGCCACGGGCAGCGACTCGCCCCGGGCATGGGCCCGCTCCATGGCCAGCCGCCCGTGCTTGCCCTTGTTCATCTTGACCGAAACCTTGTTTTTCTCCTGGATCATCACCCGGTAGGTGCCGATGTTGATGCCCCCGGACTCGGGGTCCTTGGTGATGACGCCGCACCCGGTGCCGATGTAGCGGCCGCCGTCGAGGTCGTGCCACAGCGGCGTGGGGAACCGGGTCAGGTCCACGTCGTCCTCTTCCATCTGGTTCTCGAACACCGGCCCGCCTTCCACCTGCTCGTAGGGCAGCGGCTGGAACTCCAGGCTTCGCTTGCGCCACGCGTGGAGGAAATCCACTCCCTTGACGTCCGTCGGCAAGCCCATGGCCACCGCCGAGCGCGCGCAGGTGCGGAACAGGTTGGAGACGATGCGGAAGCCCTTGGGAAAACCCGCAAACCCGTCGAACAGAAGCGCCTGCGACTCCACGTCGCCCATGTACTCGGTGAGCGCCCCCACCTCCGTGTCGAGGTCCGCGCCCTCGATGTGCTTGATCTCGCCCATGCCCTCCAACCGCTCAAGGTAGCTTCTCATGTCGGTTACCGGTTGCATTCAATTCTCCTCGTCTTTTCGGTGAAATTTTCGCGACGTACCACTTTTCGCGACGTACCACTGTTGGAGCCGTACCACAGTATTCGGGAGATTTCGAGTCCGGCCATCTGCTTGGCAAGATTATCGAATTGCGATAACATCGGAACATGATCATTGCCTTTGGCAACGCTTTGGCGAAGGATCTGTTCTACGACAAGCAAACCAAGGCGACTCGCCTGTTTCCTCCGGAGCTGCGCCGCATCGCCAGACGAAAGCTGCTTTATCTCCACGATGCAGCAGCGTTGAGAGATCTGAGAGTGCCTCCAGGCAACCAACTCGAAAGAATGAAAGGCAAGTGGAAAGAATTCCACTCCATCAGGATCAACGATCAATGGCGATTGGCATTCCAATGGAGTAGCGGCCATGCCCGTGGCGTACAGATCATAGACTATCACTAACGAGGTACGACATTGGAAGGAGGCAGGATATTGGATACGCAACCGGAGAACCCGTTTCACCCAGGCGAGATGCTGCTCGAGGAGTTTCTGAAGCCCATGGGAATGAGCCAGGCCGCTTTCGCGCAGAAGATCGGCTGGAACCGGGCTCGGCTGAATGAACTGATTCGAGGAAAGCGAGGCGTAACCGTAGAGTCGGCGCTCGACCTTGCCGAGGCCCTCGGCACCTCCGCGAAGCTTTGGATGAACTTGCAGGCCACTTATGAACTGGCCAAGGCCGTGGCGGCTAGACGGACAGCGTAAAGCCGCCATCCTGACTCACCGCTTGACTGCGACCCCCATACCCGCCCCGGGCGCCCGGGCGCGGAGTCACCGCGCACGCGCTCACGGGTCCGTCCCGGTCACTGCACGTAGATCTTCTTGGCGGCTTCCAGACCGAGGACGACCTCGGCGTCCCCTACCTTGAGGCTGACGGTGCCCAGGGACGGCGCCACCTCGACGACGTCGATGGTCGAGCCGGGACGGATCATGTGATCGTACAGGAACGAAAGCAGCCTCGCGTCGCGCTCTCCGGTCTCCGTGATGCAGCGAAAGACCACCTCGGTGCCCGATTCCACCGTATTCAGCGGATTCCACTCCCGGCGCGGGGACGGCTGTCCCTTTATGGGGATGGGGTTGCCGTGGGGGCAGGTGGAGGGATTGTCGAGAATCGCGCTCAAGCGCTCCTCAACCACCGGCGATATGGCGTGCTCCAGGTGGTGCGCCTCCTGGTGGGCCGTGACCCAGTCCAGCCCCAACAGGTCGGTCAGGAGCCTTTCCGTCAGATAGTGGCGGCGCAGGATGGCCTCGGCCACTTCACGGCCCTTGGTGGTCAGATAGATATTCTTGCGGCGCTCCACCCGGACGAACTCTTCCTTCTCGAGCCGCCGCAGGGCGCTGAACATGGTGGACGGCGTCACGCCGATGTCTTCCGCCACCCGCGCCGCGATGACGTGATCGCTCTCCTCGGCCAGGCTGTAGATTGCCTTGAGGTAGTCTTCGGTCGCTTCCGAGCGTTTCACGGCCATTTTGGTCTGCTCTCGATGACGCTGGCCACGGCCCTCACGCTTCGCTCGCGGTGCCGCCGTCCTTGTAGATCTGTTGGGCCAGATAGTTCTGGGGGCCGACCTCCTGCATCAGGTGAAGCTGGGCTTCGATCCAGTCCACATGACCCTCCTCGTCCGCCAGAATCCGCTCCAGGAGATCCCGGTTCACGTGGTCTCCTGTTTCGTTGCACGTCGCGATGCTTGCGTGGAGCACCTTGATGGCCCCCTCTTCCAGGCCGAGGTCGTTCTCCAACTGCCCCTTGACGGTTTTGCCTACCATGATCTTGTCGTAGCCGGCAACGTTGGGGACGCCGTCCAGCATCAGGATGCGGTTGATGACCTGGTCCGCGTGCTCCATCTCCTCGATGGACTCCTTGAAGATGGACTGGTCCAGGACCTGATAGCCACAGTTCCGGCACATCCGCGAGTGCATGAAGTATTGATTGATCCCTGTCAGCTCTTTCCGCAGCACGTCGTTGAGCGCCTTGAGGACCCTTGGATCGCCCTTCATATCACATCCTCCTGCGTCGAATGGTGTCGTCTCTCGGAACCGAGGAACCGGTCTATATGGAGCATAATCAAGTCAGGTCCCTTTTGTAAGGCGCGTATCTGCGTCTGCGCAAGCGAAAGTGCAGTTGGAGCACAACGCCGGGGACTGCGCGGAAGAGGCTCATCACGTAGAGCACCTCGAAGCGCGGGCTGCCTCCTGACCCGCGCCTGCCGCCGCACCGCCGAACGGCCCTCTCCTCTGCGGCGGCGCGGCTGCGGTCCTAGCAGGCCGTGTCAAAACGCCAACTTCGGGGTGCGAAAGGCCAATCCGTCATTCCCGCGAAAGCGCGAATCCAGGGGTCCTGGCGGGGCCCCTACGCGGTGTTTCCCCGCTCCACCCCGCCTGGATTCCCGCTTTCGCGGGAATGACGTTTTCGGGGGCCGTTGCCTCTCCCAGATTGAGTTTCGACTCAGCCTGCTAGGGAATACCTACGCGGTCGAAGATCCTGATGGCCTTCGCGCGGTTCTTGGCGACCTCGATCATGTCGAGCTTGTCGGCCTTGAACTTGCCCCAGGACTCCACCAGGCCGGACCACGGCACGCCGGGCTTCACGGGATACTCGAAGTTCTGCTCGGCGTACATCTTCTGCGCCAGGTCGTCGCTCAGGAATTCCAAAAGCTTGATGGCGTTCTCTTTCCGCGCGGAGTGCTTGGTGACGCCGGCGCCGCTGATGTTCATGTGCGCGCCGCGGCCGTCCTGGTTGGGGAAGAAAAGGAACACGGATTCCGCCCACGCGATCTGCTTCTCGTTGGTGAGCATATTGCCCATGTAGTAGGAGTTCCCCAGGGAGATGTCGCACTCGCCCGCGAAGATGGCCTTGACCTGGGCCCGGTCGTTACCTTGAGGCTTGCGCGCCAGATTGGCCTTCAACCCCTTGGCCCACTCCTCCGCCTTCGCCTCTCCGTGATGAGCCACGAGCGAGGCAAGCAACGCCACGTTGTAGGCGTTTTGCGACGACCGGATGCAGATGCGGCCCTTCCACTTGGGATCGGCCAGGGCCTCGTAGGTCGAAAGGTCGCCCGGCTTCACCCTCTCGCGGGAAGCGTAGACGATGCGCGCCCGCCTGGTGAGCGCGTACCACAGACCCGTCGGATCCCGGTCCCACGACGGAACGTTGGTGGTCAGCTTCTTCGTCTTCACCGGTTGCAGGACACCCGCTTCCACCGCGTCATTGATCCGCCCTATGTCCACCGTCAGGACTACGTCGGCCGGGCTGTTCCTGCCCTCCTTCTGCAGGCGCGTGATCATCCCTTTGGGCGCGAACACCACGTTGGTCTTGATCCCCGTCTGGTGGGTGAAAGCGTTCAGCATTGGCTTGATGAGGAACGGCTGCCGGTAGGAGTAGATGTTGACTTCACCGTCGGCGCCGGCGTTTGCCGCGATCCCCATGGACAGGCCAAGGACCGCCGCCACAGCCACCAGCATTCTGGTCCCCATTGCTCGTTTCGTCATTGCCACGGTCTCCCTTCGCGAGATACTTTCCGCATCCATAGTTCATTAGTCCCTGTTGTGCAATACCTAAAGTTTGATTGCCCTAATTAATTATTTCCTTTGCCTATAAACAAGCCGAGCACCGGTCGCGAGGCCCGACCACCCGGCCGCACGGCCGGCCGGCCTTGTATTCACTACGACGACCTTCTAATGTCCTGAAACTGGGATTGGTGAGCTATGTACCTGGACCGAAGACTGCTGACCCACACTCGCGGCGTGCGCGGGCGCATCGCCGCGGCCGCCGCGCTCGGCCTCTGCGCCGTGGCCGCCGGCATCTCGCGACTGGCGTTTTCCGGGCTGATCATCGCCGGGGTCCTCACCGGCGCTGCTTTCTCGTCGCTTGTCCCCTACCTGGCGGCCGTGGCCGGCTTCATCGTGCTGCGCGCGCTGTTCCAGTACCTGCGGGACATGGTGAGCCAGGAGACCGCCGCCCGGGTGAAGGAAGGGCTGCACGACAAGCTCTACCGGCATGCCCTCGACCTCGGTCCCGGACACTTCAACCAGGAGCGCACCGGCGACGTGCTGGTTTCGCTGGGCGAGGGGGTGGAGCGGCTCCAGGTCTTCTACGGGCAGTTCCTGCCGCAGATGGTGGTGGCCGGGGTGGCGCCCGTGCTGATCTTCTTTCTCATGGCGTCCTTCGACCTGGTCATCGGGCTTATCTTCGTGGTCTTCGCCCTGCTGACGCTGGTGGCGACGCCGCTGTTCATGCTCTTGACCGAAGAGAGCAGCCGGCGCCGGCGCACCTCCTACGGCGCCTTCAGCGCCGACTTCCTGGACAGCATCCAGGGCATCGCCACCCTCAAGATCTTCGGCCGGAGCCGCAGCCAGGGAGAGCACCTCGCGTCCCGGGCGCGCCATCTCTACCGCACCACCATGAGCGTCCTGGCGACCAACATGGTGTCCGTCGGCGTCACCACCTTCGGCATTTTGGGGGGCACCGCCTGCGCCCTGGGCTGGGGCGCCCTCAAGGTCAGCGCCGGCGACCTTGAGGTGCGCTCGCTGATCGTGATCCTGATCATGGGCGCCGAGATCTTCCGCCCCATGCGGGAGCTGACGATCCTGTACCACCAGGGCATCAATGCCATGGCCGCGGCCGAGGGCATCTTCGAGCTGCTGGAGGCCCCGGTGACGGTGCGCGAGCCGGCGGAGGCCGAGGCAGCGGCCGGGATCTCCTTCGAGCCCGCCGTCCGCTTCGAGGACGTGAGCTTCGCGTATCAGGAGGGTAGCCGCCCGGCCCTCCGGGACGTTTCCCTGGAGCTGCGCGCCGGCGAGAAACTCGGTGTCGTGGGCCCCAGCGGCGCGGGCAAGTCCACCCTGGTGTCGCTGATGCTGCGCTTCGCCGACCCCCAGGAGGGCCGCGTCCTCCTGGGCGGCCAGGACATCCGCACCCTCCCTCTGGCCGTCCTGCGCCGCCACATCGCCGTGGTGGCCCAGGACATGTACCTCTTCTACGGCACCATCGCGGACAACCTGCGCATGGCCAAACCCGAAGCCACCCCGGAGGCGATCGAGGCGGCGGCCCGGGCGGCCAATATCCACGAGTTCATCGCCGGGCTTTCCGAGGGCTACGACACCGTCGTGGGCGAGCGGGGCGTGCGGCTCTCCGGCGGCGAGCGCCAGCGCATCGCCATCGCCCGGGCGATCCTGAAGGACGCCCCGATCCTGGTGCTGGACGAGGCGCTGTCGAGCGTGGACGCCCAGAGCGAGGCGGTGATCAACGAGGCGCTTCGCAAGCTCATGGAGGGGCGCACCACGCTGATCATCGCCCACCGGCTGTCGAGCGTCATCCACGCCGACCGCATCCTGGTGCTGGAGCGGGGCCGGGTGGTGGAAACCGGCAGCCACGGGGCGCTGCTGGAGCGCGGCGGCACCTACGCCCGGCTCATGGCCGCCCAGGCCCAGGCCGGCGACGCCGAGGCGTTGGCGGAGCTCGAGGCCCCGGCCACGGCCGCGGCGGCGGAGCCCGAGGAAGCCGCCGCGGCGCCCGCCGCCCGGACCGTGAACGCCCAGGCGCCGCTGCCGGCCTTCACCGTGCTGCGGCGCCTGGCGGAGCTGGTGCGGCCTTTCCTCCGCAAGCTCGCGGTATCGTTCTCCGCCGGGGTGCTCTTTCAGGCCTCGGTGGTAGGGGTCGGCGCGGCCAGCGCGCTGCTGGTGGGGCAGCTCATTCGCGGCGAGGACATCGCGTTCCAGTTGATCCTGCTGGGGTCCATGGTGGGGCTCGCGTCCGCGCTTTCCTGGGCCGATTGCTGGCTGCCCCACGACCTCGCCTACCAGCTCCTGGCCGAGATGCGCGTCGACTTCTACAACACCTTGGACCCGCTGGCGCCGGCCTATCTCGCCCGGCGCCGTTCCGGCGACCTGGTGAGCATCGCCGGCGCCGACGTGGAGACGGTGGAGCTCTTCTTCGCCCACACCATTACCCCGGCGTTCATCGCGGTGGTGGTCCCGGCCGGCATTCTGATGGTGCTGGGCACGGTGGGCTGGCCGTTGATGCTGGCGCTGGCCCCCTTTCTGGTGCTGCTGGCGTCGTCGCCGTTCCTGGCGCAGAAGCGCTCCGACCGGCTGGGAGGCGCCGTCCGCCGGGATCTGGGGCATCTGAACGCCCACCTGGTGGACAGCATCCAGGGCATGCGCGAGGTGGTCTCCTTCGGCCACGAGAAGCACCAGGTGGCCGCGGTCCTGGCCAACAGCCTGCGGCTGGCCAAGGCCCAGCTCGCGTTCCACAAGGACCAGGCGCTTCAGGCCAGCTTCAACGAGGCGGTGACCGGCCTCGGCGCCCTGGCGGTGCTGAGCACCGGGGTCTGGCTCGTGGGCCAGCTCGAGATGGACCGGGCGCTGCTGCCGCTGGCCAGCGTGCTGGCGCTGCTGGCCTTCGGGCCTATCACCGACGTCGCCCGCACGGTCAAGGAGCTGATGGAGACGCTGGAGTCGGGCCGCCGCGTGTTCGAGGTCAAGGACGAGCCCGTGCCGGTGCGGGACGGCGACGGCGTGCCGGAGCTCGCGGCCAACGGCAACACCCCGCCGGCGATCCGCTTCGACCACGTGAACTTCGGCTACGACGCCGGCAACGGCCTCGCGCTCCGGGACGTCTGCCTCGACGTGGAGCCGGGACAGACCGTGGCCCTGGTGGGTCCCTCGGGGGCCGGCAAGACCACCTGCGCGCACCTCCTGCTGCGTTTCTGGGACCCGGCCACCGGCGCGGTGCGGCTGGCGGACCGGGACCTCCGGGACTTCACCCTGGACCACCTGCGGGCCCAGGTCTCGCTGGTGTCCCAGGACACCTACCTGTTCAACACCACGCTGCGGGACAACATCCGCCTGGGCCGGCCCGACGCATCCCAGGAGGACGTGGAGGAAGCCGCCGGGCTCGCTCACATCCATAACTTCATCGCCCGCCTGCCCGCGGGCTACGACGCGGTCGTGGGGGAACGCGGGGTGCAGCTTTCCGGCGGCCAGCGGCAACGCATCGCCATCGCCCGGGCGCTGCTCAAGGATGCCCCCGTGCTGATACTCGACGAGGCCACCTCGCATCTCGACGCCATCAACGAGGAGCTGATCCACCAGGCGGTGGACCGGCTGGTGCAGGGCCGCACCACGCTGGTCATCGCCCACCGGCTGTCCACCATCCGCGACGCCGACCGGATCGTGGTGCTGGACTCCGGCGGCATCGCCGAGCAAGGCACCCACGACGACCTGCTCCGAACCAACGGCCTGTACGCCAACCTGGTCATGACCCAGCTCGTCAGCGCCAACGAGCCGGCGCGGATGGCCGAGGGCTAGTGTTGTGTCCCACGAATAGGTCTACAAAGTGCCCCAAGGTCTACCAAAGGGGCCCATCCCCCCGCCCTCCGACCCCCTCTCCCTCTGGGAGAGGGCCGGGGTGAGGGTGCTCAAATCAACTGCCCGCCGGGTGCGGCAGGGAATGAAGCAGGCGGGTTGGGTTGTTGTGGCGCCCTCACCCGGCCTTCGGCCACCCTCTCCCAGAGGGAGAGGGGTTGGATGCCCGGCGGACCGCTCATTTCCAACAAGTAGGGGCGCCCATACCACCATGGCGATCAGATTCAATTGCCACTCCGCGGGCGGGAGCGTGACCCTGGCGCTGCTGCTCGGGTTGATGCTGGCGTTCCCAACCCAGCTTTCCGCGGCGGCCCTGCGGGTGGTCACCACCGTGGCGCCGATCACCAGCATCGTGGAGAACGTGGCCGGGGATCGGGCGCAGGTGACCGGCATCGTGCCGGAGGGAGTGAACTCCCACACGTTCCGGCCAGCCCCCTCGATTGCCCGGACCATGGCGAGGGCTGATCTCATCATCCTGAACGGCCTCAACCTGGAGATCCCCACGCTCAAGCTAGCCCGCGCCAACAAGCGGCCGGATACGCCCATCCTGCTGCTGGCCGACCACACCGTCGCCGAACAGGACTACGTCTTCGACTTCAGCTTCCCCGAGGACCAGGGGTATCCCAACCCGCACTTGTGGCCCGATCCGGTGCACGTGATGAACTACGCGCGTCTGGTGCGCGACGCCCTGATAGACGCGGACCCCGGGGGCAGGGCCGTGTACGAGGCCAACACGGAGCGTTGCCTGAAGCAGCTCCGGGCGCTCCACCAAGCCATCGCCGCGACCGTGGCCACCGTGCCGCCGGGGAACCGGCGGCTCCTCACCTATCACGACTCGTGGCCCTACTTCGCCAAACGCTACGGCTTCACCGTCATCGGCGCGGTGCAGCCCTCCAGCTTCGCCGAGGCGAGTCCGCGGGAAGTGGCCCGGCTTATCGACCAGTTGCGGCGGGAGCAGTTGCCGGCGGTGTTCGGGTCGGCGGTGTTTCCCAGCCCGGTGCTCCAGCAGATCGCCCGGGAAGCGGCGACGACCTTCGTCGACAGCCTGAGAGACGATGACCTCCCCGGAGAGCCCGGCGACCCGCACCATTCGTACACCGGCATGATGCTCGCCAACATCCGCACCATCGTCACGGCCCTGGACGGCTCGCCCGACGCACTGAATGCCGTGGACCCGGCGCCGGTGGCCGGCCATCATGCGAGCTACCGGTAGGCCCCCAATCGCACGCGTCAACGTGGTCCGACGCAGGACGGATTAGCGAAGCGTAATCCGACATCGAAACGGAGTCGGGTTACGCCTCCGGCTAACCCGACCTACTTGGGAGCCGACCTACTTGGGAGCCGGCACGAAAATGGTGCTGCGCGCCGAATAGTGGTAGTCTGCCCCGCACCTGTAATCCTTCGTCTGTCATTCCCGCCCCCCCGAATCGTCATTCCCGCGAAAGCGGGAATCCAGGGGCGGCGGAGGGGCGCTACAGCGGCGTTTCCCCACCTCACCCCACCTGGATTCCCGCTTTCGCGGGAATGACGATTCGGGGGGGCGTTGCCTCTCTCGGATGTTGTTTGACACACCCTGTTTCGCGGGAATGACGGAGGGAGGGTGACGACGGTTTGTCAGCGGCGTAGCCCGGGTTCAACAGACGTAGCTCGGATTCAAAAGCATAGGCCGTACTCAACAGGCATAGGCGGTACTCAACAGGCGTAGGCCGTATCGATACCGGAAAGGAAGGCAGCGGATGATCAACGTGGATTACCCCATTATCGACGGCGACGGGCACGTGGTGGAGCCGGACAAGGAGGTGGCCCAGTACCTTCCGGAACGGTTCCGGCGCATTCCGGGCAATCGCGATTACTCCCTGTTCCCGCAGGATTCCTGGGCGTTCGGCGTGGTGGACCCGCACAAGCAGGATGTCCCGGACGCGGCCATGTGGCTGAGCTTCCTGGACGAGGCCGGCATCAGCGCCACCGTGCTGTATCCCAGCAACGCCGCGGCCGTGGGCATGGTTCGCCGGGTCGAGTGGTCCGTGGACCTGGCGCGGGCGTACAACGACTGGCTTCACGACAAGTTCCTGCGCCAGAGCGACCGCCTCCTCGGGGTGGCCCTGCTGCCGGTGCAGGACGTCGCGGCCTGTGTCACGGAACTGCACCGCTGCGTGGGCGAGCTCGGCTTCGTGGGCGCGATCCTGCCGTCCATCTCCTCGCCCCTGATGGCCTACGGCAACCCGGAGTTCGACCCCATTTTCGCCACCGCCCACGAACTCGACACCATGATCGCGGTCCACGGCGGCTTCGTCGGGGCGCACAACTTCGCCGATCCGCTGCGCACCTATCGGGAAGTCCGGTCTCTCAAGCACGTGATCCCGCTCATGAGCCACGCCACCAGCATGATCTCCCAGGGGGTTTTCGACCGTTACCCGAACCTCCGGGTGGCCTATCTGGAAGCCGGCTGCGGCTGGGTGCCGTACCTGATGGACGTGCTTGACGAACAGTTCGCGCGCAAGGGCGCCGACGACCTCAAGCGCAAGCCCAGCGAGTACCTGATGGACCCCAACGTCTACTTCTCCTTCGAGATCGAGGAAAGGACCCTGCCGTTCTTCATCCAACTCCTGGGAGACGAAAAGCTGGTTTGGCCTTCGGACTATCCCCACGAGCGGCGGCGGGCGGATTTCTTCGGCGACCTGCCGGAATTCTTCGCACGCGAGGACGTATCGGCGGATTCCAAGCGCAGGATCCTGTCGGAGAATCCCAAGCGGCTGTACAAGATCTGATGGCGCCCTTCGACTCCGCTACGCTACGCTCAGGACGAACGGGTTCAAGGCTTCGGCAACCGTTCGTCCTGGGACCTTCGACAAGCCTGTCCTGAGCTCGTCGAAGGGCTCAGGACAGGCGTAGCGGAGCGTCAGTGAAGCGAAGTCGAAGGAGCCCTCCAGGCCAACGGAACCCACCGAATCTCACACTTGACGCCGTGACTTCCGAAAAACACACCGACAGGGTCCATCACGTACACGGCAGGCTTCACAGTCACCGGGGTGGCGCCGGCCGCGAATGGAGCGAGCAGGGGACGCCCATCGTGGAGCTCACCGACGTGTCCAGCGGCTACCGGCAGACCCTGGGCATCGCCGGCGTCAACCTGAAGCTCTGGCCGGCCCAGTTCCTGGCCGTGGTGGGGCCCAACGGCGGCGGCAAGACCACGCTGCTCCGCACCATCCTGGGGCACATCCGGCCCAAGGAAGGCCGGGTGACGGTCAACGGCTCGTCCCTCGGAGCGGTGGGCTACGTGCCGCAACTGGAGCAGATCGACCTGAGCTTTCCCATCACGGTGGAAGAGGTGGTGCTGCTGGGCCTGTCCCGGCACCGGCACTGGTTCCGCGGCACCGGCGCCGAAGACCGCGACCGCGCGCACGAGATCATGCAGCGGCTCAACCTGCTGGAGCTGCGGGACCGCCAGATCCGGGAACTTTCCGGTGGTCAACAGCAGGCCGCGTTCATCGCCCGGGCCTTGCTGGGGGAGCCGGAGCTGATCCTGCTCGACGAGCCCACCTCCGGCCTGGACATCCGCTCCCGCGACGAGGTGGTCCATTTCCTCCACGAGATCAACCACTCGGGCGTCGCCATCCTCATCACCAGCCACGACCTCAACTGGGTGGCCGCGCATCTACCGTGGGTGGTGTGCCTGAACCGCCACGTCATCGCCGAGGGCGACCCCCAGACGGTCTTCACCACCGAGGTGCTGGGGGAGACCTACAAGGGGGAGATGGTGGTGCTCCAGCACGGCGACATGATCATGGTGGGAGAACGGCCCCACTCCCCCAACGGGCGCTGATGCTGGAGCCGTTCGCTTACGAGTTCTTCCGCAACGGCATGATCGCCGCCATCATCGTGGGGGCGGTGTGCGGCTACGTCGGTGTCTACGTGGTGCTCCGGCGCATGAGCTATATCGGCCATGGGCTGGCCCACGCGCTCTTCGGCGGCGCGGTCCTCAGCACCATCGTCGGCGTCAACTTCTTCATCGGCGCCGGCGCCTGGGCGCTGGTCAGCGCGGTGCTGATCCACCTCATCAGCCACCGCCGGCTGGTGGGCGCCGACGCCGCCATCGGGGTGGTGACGACGTCGAGCTTCGCCCTGGGCGTGGCCGTGGTCTCCACCTACCGGAAATTCACCCTGGACTTCGAGGCCGCGCTCTTCGGCAACCTTCTCGGCATCACGCCGGTGGATCTCTGGGTTATCGCGCTGACCTCCGCCGCGGTCGTGTTCGTCATGATCGTCATCCGCCACCAGCTCCTGTTCTCGACCTTCGACCCCGAGGTGGCGCCGGTCTACGGCATCTCCACCAACCGCACCGAGCTGATCTTCATCCTGGTGCTGGCCTGCACCATCGTGGCCTCCACGCGGATCCTGGGCGTCACCCTGGTGTCCGCGGCCGTGGTCATCCCCCCCGTCATTGCCCGTTATCTGACCCAGCGGTTTCAGACCCTCTTGATCGTGGCGCCGCTGATCGGGGCCGTTTGCGCGGCGTCGGGCATGTACGCGAGCTACTTCATCGACATCTCCTCGAGTGCCATGATCGTGCTCACCTTCGCGCTGGTCTTTTTCCTGGTGGGCGGCCGCCGCTGGCTCCGGGGGAGCCGCTAGGAACCTGTCCGCTGACGGTACCGGTACGTCTCCCCGCGTTGCCAAACCCCTCTCCCTCTGGGAGAGGATGGCCGAAGGCCGAAGCGACCCGTCCCAAATCCAGCCCCTCTCCCTCTGGGAGAGGGTGGCCGAAGGCCGGGTGAGGGCACCCCAATAACCCTGCCTGTGCCATTCCGTGCCGTACCCGGCGGGGCAGTTGATCTGGGCACCCTCACCCCCAACCCTCTCCCAGAGGGAGAGGGGGGTCGGAGGGCGGGGCAGTTGATTTGGATACCCTCACCCCAACCCTCTCCCAGAGGGAGAGGGGGTCGGAGGGCGGGCTGCTTGCCTGGGGCACCCGCACCCCAACCCTCTCCCTCTGGGAGAGGGTGGCAAAAACCGACCCTCTGCGAATAGAGAGGGAGGTCGGACGGGTCGGGCCGCCTGCACTTGCCGTACGTTCGTGCTTTAATTGGAGGATGTTCCGCGGCGTGCTCATCACCAACCCTTTCAACAGCAAGAAGCGTCTTTTCACCCGGGCGGGTTGGTTCGGCGCGGCCGTCATCGCGGTTGTGCTTTGGTTTCCCACCGGCGCCGGCGAGGCCCGGGCTCGGCCGGAAGGGACCCTGGAGGTCCGGGTCAAGGACCACCGGAACGCCATCGACGACTTCCAGAGCCTCGAATTGAGCCTGGGGCGGCTGCGGTTGGCCCCGAGTGCCCGCCTCAAATCCACCGATCCGGGTTGGCTGGAACTGGCGCCGCAGCTCGACCGGATGGACCTCACCCGGTACAAGGACGGGAGCTCCGCGGCCACGGTGTACCGGGGCGCACACCCGGCGCAACGCTTCGCGGCCGTGGACCTGCAGATCACCGGAATCCGCGGGATTCTCCGGAAGACCGGGGCGCCGGACCGGGTCAAGAATGCCGTGAGCCCCATCCGCCTCGAACTCGAGCTCAAACCGGCCGCGACGACGGTAGTTGTCCTGGATCTCGAACTGCTCGACCTGAGCGACCATCCCGGCCGGGGTTACGAGCTTCTAATCAAAGGATACGAGCTCTACGAAGATGACAAACTGCTGCATAGGGTTCCGCCCGGATAGCGGGCGGTCCGGACCATGACGCAACGGCGTTTCGTAGTCCACGTAACCGTGGGGACCGTGCTGTTCGCGGTCCTCGTGGGGTTGGTCATCCACCAGGTCCGAACCCAAGCGCCCCCGTCGCCGACCCGCCGGCCCGCGCTGGAGCGACTGGCGCGGTACGGCGCGGCGCCGGACTTCTCGCTGGTCGAACGAAGCGGCAAGCCCGTGTCCGCCCGGGACCTCCGGGGCCGGGTGTGGATCGCCGACTTCATCTACACCAAGTGCAAGGACACCTGCCCGCTTCAGAGCCGGGCCATGGCCGCGTTGCAAGCGGACCTGAAAGGCTACGGCGACCTCCGCTCGGTGTCCATCACCGTGGATCCGCTCACGGACTCCGCCGCCTTGCTGTCGCAATATGCGGACCGCTACGGCGCCCACCCCGAACGCTGGCTGTTCCTCACCGGCGGGCTGAAGGATATCCGCCGGATCGTGCAGCAGGGTTTTCGCCTGAGCGCCGCCCCGGTCGACGACAATGCCCCGGATCCCGTGGTCTTCCACAGCACCCGCTTCGTGCTGGTGGATCGTAACGGCGAGATCCGCGGCTACTACGACAGCAACGACCCGCAGGCGTTGAAGCGTCTGCGCGAGAACGCCCGGAGTCTCCTGGCCGGGCAGGCATAGGGCACCGGCGGGGAAGGGCGGTTTCTTGTCTTGGAAGCGCCGGGTCTGTTAGATTCCACATGAGGGTCACGTGCGGGACGGCCACCGAGTGCCGGCCGTCCTCGGGGGAGAAATCATGGCAAAAGCATCCAGAAAAGGGGGGGGACGGGGACCCCGGCAGCAGGCGCCGGGGGCGCCGCCGACCCCGTCGGCGAGCCCGAACTGGCCGGTTCTGGCCCTGGCCGTGGTCGGCCTGGTGCTGGCGGGATATTTGACCGGCACGACCTGGTCGGAGGAGAAGGCCGCCTTTTGCGAGGCCGGGGCCGATTGTGACATCGTGCTGCAGAGCCGCTGGTCCACGCTCCTCGGCCTGCCGACCTCGCTCTGGGGATTCCTCGTCTACGCCGTGCTCGCGGGCGCGGCTTTCATCAAGCGTCGCAGCAAACGCTGGAAGGTGATTGCCGCGGTCTCGCTGTTCGGCGTCGCCTACAGCGTGTATCTCACGGCCATTTCCGTGTTTCGGCTTGAGGCCGCCTGCCCGTACTGCCTGACGTCCCTGGGGCTTCTTGCGGCCATCTTCGCCGTCACCCTCTTCCAGGTCCCGCAGGTAAGCCGCCGCGTGCCATGGAAGCCCTGGCTCGGGGCGAGCTTCGGGGCGGCCGCAGTGGCGGTGCTGGCCCTGCACCTGGTTTTCTACGCCGGCGCCAACGTGGCGGCCTCCGGCAAGCAGGATCCCTGGATGAAGGGGCTGACCGCCCACCTGGAGGAGACCGGCTCCAAAATGTACGGGGCGTTCTGGTGTCCCGCCTGCAAGAGTCAGAAGGAGTTGTTCGGGGCGTCCGCCGAGGGTATCCCTTACGTCGAATGCAGTCCCGCCGGACGCAACGGCCCGACGCTGTCCAAGTGTCTGGCGGCGGGGATCCGTTCCTATCCCACGTGGATCATCAAGGGCCAGCGTCACACCGGGGTGTTGACGCCGGCGGCGCTGGCGGACCGCGCCGGCTTCGCCGGCATCAGGACCCCGGAAAAAGCGGGCGGCTGATGCGTTCCGGATAGCTCCCGGGGTCGCTCCAGGCCGGGGTCGCCATCATCAGGAGCAAGGCCGGGACACGACACTTCGCTTACGACCGGCCTGGCGGGCTGCTGTCGAGGGGGTAAGCCCTAGCAGGCTGTGTCAAACCCCCATCCGAGAGGGGCAACGGCCCCCCAAATCGTCATTCCCGCGAAAGCGGCTGTGTCAAAACGCCATCCCAGCGAGGCACAGACCCCCCAAATCGTCATTCCCGCGAAAGCGGGAATCCAGGCGGGGTGGAGTGGGGAAACGCCGCGTAGGGACCCCTCCAGGACCCCTGGATTCCCGCTTTCGCGGGAATGACGGAGGGGGACGGGAATGACGGATTGGCCTTTCGTGCCCCGAAGTTAGGGTTTTGACACAGCCTGCTGGGAGTCTACCCTACCGGCGCTCGAACTGCTTCCGGCCCCAGAGGTTGTCCCACGTCTCGTCGGTGATGGTGCCCACCACGTCCCGGGTCTTCTCCATGTCCTTGGCCACGGCGGGCCGCGCGGCAATGGTGTCGAACCAGCGACTCAGATGGGGGTAGTCGGCCATGTCCTGGCCCTGCCGCTCGTGTAGCCGTATCCAGGGAAACACCGCCATGTCCGCAATGGAGTAGTCCCCGGCCAGATACGTGTGCTCGGAGAGCCGCTTGTCCAACACCCGGTAGATACGCGCCCCCTCGTTGGTGTAACGCTCGATGGCGTAGGCGATCTTCTCGCGCGCGTAGGCGCGGAAGTGGTGCGCCTGGCCGAGCATGGGACCCACCCCACCCACCTGGAACATCAGCCATTCCAGCACCCGGGTGCGCGCCCGTGTTTCCGCCGGCAGGAACTTCCCGGTCTTTTCGGCCAGATAGATCAGGATGGCACCGGATTCAAAGACCGACATGGGCGCCCCGCCGGGGCCGTCCCGGTCCAGGATGACGGGAATCTTGTTGTTGGGGCTTATCTTGAGGAACTCCGGGTCGAACTGCTGCCCTTTCTTGAGATCGACCCAATGAAGCCGGTAAGCGAGGCCCGTCTCCTCCAGCAAGATGTTTATCTTCTGTCCGTTGGGGGTGGCGCTGGTGTAGAGCTCGATCATGGCGGTCCTCCTTGCGGATCTTCGTGTGACGCAGGATACTACCGGCTATCGGACCGGGTCCGCAAGGAAGGCAAAGGCGCGGCGTCGTCACGGTGTTTGCCGCAACGACGGGCACGGGCGGGTTTGAAACCCGCCCCTACAGCAGCCGCGTCCGGACGGTGGCGGACGCCCCGGACGGCGAGGCAGTCGTGTCGCGAATCATCACCCTCACCACCGACTTCGGCTACCGGGACCCCTTTGTCGGCATCATGAAGGGGGTGGTGTCCTCCATCAACCCGGCGGCCGCGATTGTCGACCTGACCCACGGCGTAGCGCCCCAGGACGTCACCGGCGGCGCGCTGGTGCTGGCGGCCGCGGTGGACTTCTTTCCTGCCGGCGCGATTCACGTGGCGGTGGTGGATCCCGGGGTCGGCGGCAACCGGCGCCCCATCCTCCTCGAAACCGACCGCGCCTGCTACGTTGGCCCCGACAACGGGCTCATGAGCCTTGCGGCGGACCGGCAACGCCTGGTCCGCACCATCCACCTCTCCAATCCCGACTATCACCTGCGGCCCACCAGCACGACGTTCCACGGCCGGGACATCTTCGCTCCGGTGGCCGCCCACGTCTCCGCGGGCGTGCCGCTGGAGAAGCTCGGCCGGGCCGTGGAGGTCTTCGAGGCCCTGACCATTCCGGTCCCGGAGATGCAAGGCAAGGACCGCATTGCCGGCGAGGTGATCTATATCGACGGCTTCGGCAACCTGGCCACCAACATCCGCCGCGAGGACCTGGAGCCGTTCTCAGTCGATGGAGTCTCCGTGCGGATCGGCGACACCGTGATCCGCGGCCTGTCCGCCAACTATGCCTCGGCCGGACCCGGCAACTACCTCGCCCTCATCAATAGCCGGGGGTTGTTGGAGATCTCCCGGTGCAACGGCAACGCCCAAGCCGGCCTCGGCGCCCGGGTAGGCACCCCGGTGCTGCTTGGGAATCCGTTACCTGATATGTAGAGTTCTCCGGGGAGTATTCCGGTAACCGATCCGCATCGATCCGTCAGGGATGTGGCGGCTGAAAGGAAGGGTTTGAAACGTGAGTACGGAAGACCAAAGGCTGAGCTGGGATGAGTACTTCATGACCATCACGCGCCAGGTGGCCGAACGTTCCACCTGCACGCGGGCCAAGGTCGGCGCCGTGATCGTCCGGGACCGGAGCATCCTTGCCACGGGGTACAACGGCTCACCCGCGGGCATGCCCCATTGCACGGAGGTGGGTTGTCTCATCTACGAATCCAGGACCCCCAACGGGGAGATCGAGCAGAACTGCTTCCGCACCATCCACGCGGAGATCAATGCCATCGCCCAGGCCGCCAAGAACGGCGCCACCATCAAGGAAGCCACCATCTACATCACCCACACCCCGTGCATTCACTGTCTCAAGGTGCTGGTCAACACGGGGATCCGCGACATCTTCTACGAGAAACCCTACAAGCTCGACACCGTGGCGGACATCCTAGAACACACGGGGGTCAAGCTGCATCCGGTGAATATGCCCTGACGCGGCTCCCCCGCTCCACCCCCCCTGGATTCCCGCTTTCGCGGCCGTGTCAAGACCGCCCCCTCTCCCTCTGGGAGAGGGTTGGGGTGAGGGTATCCAGTGCAAGCAGCCCGTTGGGAACGGCACGGGTTATTGGGGTGCCCTCACCCGGCCTCCGGCCACCCTCTCCCAGAGGGAGAGGGGTTGAGTTTGGGAGCGGATCACGGTGCGGGGCCACTGGGGGGTGACCCCGCATCATGGCGGTTGATCGCGCCGCGTATTCGGCGGCTACCTAAACCTTGTTCGCGAGAGTGAAAGCGATGATCAGGGCGTAGATGCCCAGCGCTTCGATGAGGGCCAGGGACAAGATCAACGGGGTGAAGATCTTGTCGGCAGAGTTGGGGTTGCGGCCGATGCTTTCCATGGCGGCGCCGCCGACCCGGCCTTGTGCGAGGGCACAACCGAACGCTGCAATGGCGATGCCCAATCCGGCTCCCAACGCAATGATGCCCGTGACCATGCTTGGGGAGCTACCGCCCGCGGCCTCGGCTGCGGCTGCGACCCCCGACAGGATCAGCACGAAAAGTCCCATCAGTACAAAAGCTGTCATTTGCTTCATCTTTTTCTCCTTTCCGGCGCTACGGACGTGTTTGCCAACCTCTCCTCATCATCCTCCCCGGTTGCAAGCGTAGCGCTCAATGATCATGGCTCAGAGCCAAGGATGCATAAATCATGCTCAAAAGCGTGAAAACGAAGGCTTGAATGACCGAGACCAGGGCGCCCAACAGATAGAACAGCACCGGTATCACCACGTAGGTGAGGTCGGTGAAGATCCCCACCACCAAGTGGTCGGCGAACATGTTGAAAGCCAGTCGGAGGCCCAACGTGAGCGGCCTGAACATGTGGGAGAACATCTCGATCAGAAAGAACAGGGGAGCGATCAACAGGAACGGCCCCATGAACTGCTTGACGTAGCTGCTGCCGTGCTCCCGGATGCCGAAGTAGTGATAGGCGCCGAAGGAGACCAACCCCAGGCCCAGTGTGATGTTGAGATCGCTCGTGGGGGGCGAAAACCCTGGGATCAGACCGATGAAGTTGGAGATCAGGATGAAGATGAAGAAGGTCCCGTAAAGGGAAAGGTACCGTCGCCCCTTGGGGCCGATGATGCTGTCGCTCAGGCCCATCACGAACTCGATCAACAGCTCGAAGATGTTGACCAGCGTGATGCGGTCGCTGGGAATCACCGGGTCATGGGTGTCCAGCAGCCGGCGCCTGACACCCAGTGCCAGAAAGACCAGGAGCACCATGGTCACCAGCGAGAAGAAGATATGCATCGGCAACACGCCCTGCAATGCCGCCGGTATCAGGTCGTACCATGTAAAAGGATGATGTCCCATCTTTACCTACCGAACGTCTTATCGTAGAGCCCGCGCCGTGTGAAAGGATGTTCTCTCATCTTACCTGCCGAACTTCGTATCGTAGAACCGATCCCACAGAATGGCCAGGATCAGGCAGTTGACTCCCACGGCGAACGAGACCGCGTCCGGAGCGATACGGGTCAACAACATCCATGAAGCTCCCAGCAAGAAGCAGAACTTCAGGATCAGCAAGAACACGCCCGCCCGGACCCTTCCCTTGTTGGCGAACGGCGTGATGACCCACCGTATGCCCACGGCCAGCAGCAGGAAATTCACGCCCATGAACAACCCGCCCAACAACAACCCGGCCGGCTCCACCCACTCCAGCGGCACGAGCGCCAACAGGGCCGCCAGCAGCAGCCCGTGCCAGAGCTCCACCCGCAACACCGGGAGACCTCGCGTTTCCCAACTCATCGCCGTTCCGCCGAGAAATGACGCAAGAGGAGCACCAGACGGTAGAAGGCAACGGCGAGCGCCAGCAGACTCAGCACCAGCACCCCCCACGGGGAGCTGCCGAGGTACTGATCCGTGTAGTAACCCAGAACCAGGCCGGCTCCGACCGTTGAGGGGAATTCAAAGCCCACCGCCGTGTACTTGGCGGCTCGAAAGAGAATGGGGCTCTTTGGAGGCGGGCGGTCTCCGCTTTCTTTGCTCACAGGGGAAGATCTACTAACATGCGAACCTCGCCTGGTCAACGCCGCGGCGAGTACGATGACGAGTGATCCTCGATCCCTTTCAAACGGGCAGATGCGGTCCGATGTAGCCGATTTCAACCTCACGCTCGTCTGCGTCGAACCGAAGGTGAATCCGCCCGTGGTCACCATACCGCGCGTGCCACTCGAATATTTCTTGTGAGCCTCGATATGACCGAAATGTCCGAGCATTCCGAAACTTCGCGTTTTTCATCTTTTCAGGCGGTTCTGGAGATACGTGGGTGCGCCACACCGGTGCGGGCCCACCCTGCTCACGCCATTCTCTGGCGGATTGGTCCAAAGCTACTAGCTTCCCAACGACCGTCCCCACAAGCCCGGCCACCTTTTTGAGGTCTTCCTCGACGGCGGGACCAAAAGCAAGATCCGGGAACGCCGAACCCCGATTCTGCCATAGCTTCGATGGATCCATGCCAGCTTGAATTCGCGCAAGATTTCGCTCCCAAATCGGTTTCGCATGTAGGGACCGACTTAGCTGGTCGATTTCTTCGGAGACGTCCTCCATTGTCCCGTCGTCAAGAAGTTCCTGAAACTCCACCGCGATATGATCGTCATCCCAGTCCGCCTGCGAAGGCAAACCAACCGATATTCCGTCGGTTATGGCGCACAATACCAATGGTCCACCGTCGACCTCAGACAGCGTTCGCCCCTGGCACCCATGAAAACGGTCCGCAAGCTCTTCGCGTACCTCGGTGAGAAGGGGAATCTTTGTCGCGAGCTTCACAAAAAACAAATATTCATCACGGTGCCCGAGTTCTCGGAGAGACTGCACCGCACTTCCTAGGGAATAACCCGGCAAACACTCGATCTCGTGAAGGGCCCGGGCCATGCGGAGACTGTTCTCGACTACTTGTTGAAGGACAAGTCGTGCCATACCCTGCACGGTATCCCTCAACCACTCGGAGACACGCGTCTCGTCGACCTGCAATGCAGTCGCACTCGCATGGTTGAACACCATCTCGCGCATTCTTCATTCCCTCGGTTGGAGCAATCTGGCGAGATTCTCTTCATGTTGGTCAAAAAACCCCGCAGGCCATGACGACAATCGACCGTTCTTATCCAATACCGGAGACGAAACCACCGCCCTGCCGCCATCACGCTCGAAGTAGTGAATCGCGACCTCCTGCGGAGAGACAAGTCCGTCGTGAACCGCAATACGGACACCATCCATGAAATGGTCGCTGTGGGTCTCGACTACTACTTGAACACCGGCCCTTGTCGCGTGAACTGCGAGCTCTGCGAGCCGCGTCTGTCCTTGCGGGTGAAGATGGGCCTCTGGATTCTCAATAAGGCACAGCGTACCAGGCGACGACGACAGCAGTGCAATCAGCACCGGTAAGGTATAAGATAGGCCGAAACCCACATTAGTAGCCCGAAATGGACGTGTTTCGACGTCCCCGGTACGGTCAAATGAAAATCGCGCCATCAACGCGTCGGCAGCATGGATTGGCTCCAGTTGTAGATGAGCACCCGGACTTACCGAGCCGAGCCAATGTTCCAGAATTGCGGACAATTTCCGGTTGCTTCGGCCGACACCCCGCGGGTCATCCTCGGGAAGCACATGCCCCTGTTGAGAATTCCAGTAAGCCAAGGCCAATTCTCCCCGCAAGCCCATGTTTCCCTGACGGCCGACCGTCGCCAACAGCGGGTAGAGCTTTCGGGGACCAATTCGTTCGGCATTGACGTAGAACAAATCTCCACCGACGGGCGGAGTGTCACTCCATTCTCTCTCTGCTCCCCATTGGTAGGTCTCGGATTCCCGGACTGTAAGCAACCGATCAGCCCGGCTTACGTACTCAAAGGACAACCCGTATGGCTTGGGTATCTTGTCGTCTCGCACTTCTATCCCAACAGTGCTAGTCTTGGCATCCTCGAAGAGGATGTCCGAACCCGTGCCCAGATCTGTACGATCGCCTCCCAAAACGAGCTCCTCGGGAACCTGATGCCACGCCGCTTCGATCGACTGCCGAAGCACCAGAAGGGCTTGTATCACGCTACTTTTCCCCATGCCGTTCAGACCGCACAGCAGCGTCAGCGGCGCACACGACAATTGCAGGTGTTCAAAACACTTGAAGTTCGTTAGTGTGATGGCCTGCAGCATTACAGAAACTCCTTGATAAGCGCTTCAATCACTCCAAAACGTCTCTTCACGCGCTGTGGCGCACCGGTCGACGCAGAAACCGAGTCATAAAACTCCCAATCATCGTTGAGAAGCATCATGAACTTCTTCTGAAGCCGCTTGCGGTTCTTTATCAATCTCGTTATGTTTTCCGGCGAGCATCTCGCCAAGGCGACGCTCCATGCCTCCAGCAGTGCCTTGTTTACAGGTCTCCGCCGTTCCTCGGCGTCGGTCCGTTTGCGAAAGGCGTCGTCCCCGAAAATGGCGGCGGCGGTGTTCATAGTTTTTTTGAAGGTCATCGCCAACTCATCCAGCCCTTCTTGACTCATCTTGTTAAGACGTCTCATGGCATTCACTAGGTAGCCATCAAGATCATTGACCGCGTAGTCTTCCCAGCGGCCGATATAGAATGCGAGAAAACGCAGGGCACATTCCCGATCCGCCATTCGTATTTCCGTTATGGAATTGGCCGTAGCCCGGAGGAACTCCTCACTTGTAGCGAGTTCTCTCAGATAGTCGCGGACAGGACCCGGGTTCAGGGCATGACGGATTTCCTGGCCGTTAAGTGTCAGCCCTCCCGTATTGATGCGGTGGAAAATGTTAAACATGACCTCGATAGGTGTACCCGGTTCGATGACGTTGACGATCAATTGGGTTTCGCTGATTCGACGATGCATGTTTCTTGGCAAGGCGTCGTACTTCAATCCGTGAAGTTCATCTAGATACTCCAGTCCACTGAATGAAAACCGACCACTGACATAGTCATAGATCGTTGACATTCTCTGTACGCCATCGACAACGGCCCAGTTGTCGTGGTCGTCCGCGGAGACGTAGAAAACGGGTATAGGGATACGCAGAAGCAAGGATTCGATCAGGCGGCTTTTTCGTGCGTCACTCCATATTCCGCGCATGCGCTGAAAGTCGGGCGACAGATCAATTTCGTCGTGTCGTATTCTCGAAACGAGCTGCTCCACAACAATGTTGGTTGTGCGAACCTTGATTTTCTCTGGATTGAAGGGGCGGCGGATTTCGATTTCGCCCGAGTCTTCGGGTTCGGCTTCAACTCCACCACCGTCATCCGTGTCGTCATGCTCACGGTATTCGTCTGTCTCGCGCGCATGCACTCGGGGTTTCCTCCAAAAGAACTACAGGAACGTCAGTTTCTGCCCGGTCCCAGGCGCTCTCTTGTGTTTGGTGTTTGGCGTTTGGCGGATGCTTGAGCGCCCTGTCGCGAAAGTTGGCCAGCTTCTATGATACGTGCTCTCCAGACCGTAAGCTTAGCCTCTGAAGGCACGCACGGTCAAATGTCTTCCTCCGCCCAGTCGGCAAACGCCGTCACCGTGGCGGCGATGTCTTCGTCGCTGTGGGCCAGCGACAGGAACAGCGCCTCGAAGGGCGAGGGCGGAAGGTAGATCCCCCGCGCCAGCATGCCGTGAAAGAAGCGCGCAAAGCGATCCCGGTCACAGGCTCGTGCATGGTCCGGTTCGGTAACCCGGTCGAGCCCCAGAAACAGCGTCAGCATGGAGCCCACCCGGTTGACCGTGCCCTGGACCCCGCGGCCGAGCACGCCCTTCAACCCCTCCTCCAGCTTCCGCCCCTTCTCCTCCAGCTCCCGGTACACGCCCGGCGCCTCCAGCGCCCTCAGAGTGGCCAAACCGGCGGTGGCCGTCACCGGATTTCCCGAAAGGGTGCCCGCCTGGTAGACCGGGCCCACGGGCGCGAGACAGCTCATGATGTCCCGGCGCCCGCCGAAGGCTCCCACCGGCAGTCCGCCGCCCAGGATCTTGCCCAGACAGGTGAGGTCCGGGGTCACGCCGTAGCGCTCCTGGGCTCCCCCCCTGGCCACCCGGAAACCCGTGATCACCTCGTCGAAGATCAACACGACGCCGTACTGCCGCGTCAACTCCCGTAACGCTTCCAGGAAACCGGGCTCCGGAGGAATCACTCCCATGTTGCCGCACACGGGTTCGACGATCAGCGCCGCCAGATCCTGGTGGTTTTCCTGGAGCACACTCCGGACCGAAGCCACGTCATTGAAACCCGCGATCAGCGTCTGGCCGGTGAAACTCTCCGGTATGCCGGCACTGTCCGGCAAGGAAAAGCTGGCCACCCCGGAACCTGCCTTCGCCAGCAGGGCGTCCACGTGCCCGTGGTAGCAGCCGTCGAACTTCAAGACCTTGTTTCTGCCGGTATACCCGCGCGACAGCCGGATGGCGCTCATGGTCGCCTCGGTGCCGGAGTTCACCAGCCGCAACTGCTCGATGCCGGCGATCCGCTCGCTCACAAGCTCGGCCAGTTCCAGCTCCTTTCTTGTCGGGGCGCCGAACCCCATGCCCTCCGGCACCGCGCTGACGACGGCGTTCACCACCGCCGGCGGCGCGTGGCCCAGGATCAACGGACCCCAGGCGCAGACGTAATCGATATAGCCACGGCCGTCTTCGTCGAAGATCCTGGAGCCCGCGCCGCGGCCCACAAAAACCGGCTCGCCGCCCACCGCGCTCCATGCCCGCACCGGGCTGTTGACGCCACCCGGCACCACCCGGCTCGAGCGCTCGAAAAGCCCGGCCGACACCCGCGAACCCCTACTCATGGATCCGCTCCCGGCCACCGTGCTCGGCTGAAAAGCACCTACCCATGAGCGGCCTCCTCGCAAGCTTCGGGGTTCAAGACGGCGATCCCGTGGAATTCGTTACAAAAACCAGTAGAGCCATTTTTATCCTTGCAATGCACCCGAAAAACCTTTAGAAGAACCCCCTTTCTCGCACCATTTTACAAGCTCGACGGGCCAAAAACTTGCCGCTGTCCTCAACACCCACAGCGGCCAAGACGGGCTTTGTGCGGCTTGGGTCACTGTCAAGACCACGAAAGGTTGTCCACACCTGTTGACAAATTTGTTGATAACTGACGCCCACATAGGCACTGATACGAGGCAAGAAGACGATGAAACCCGTTCCCCACGAGATACAAGATCGCCTCAAGGAAAAGGTCGGCTTACACAATTTCGAGACATGGATCAAACCTTTACAAGTCACTGATGTCAAGGATGGCGCAGTCACCATCGAGGTACCCAGCACCCTGTTTCGCGATTGGCTCAACGACAACTATCTCGAGACCATTCAGGCGGAATTTTCGCGCCACTATGACGAACCTGTCAGCATAACCATTTCGGTCAATCCGTCCACCGGGAACGACCACGACCAAATCCGTCCCGCCCGGAAACCGCGGCAACCCGAACCGTCCGAACCGTCGACCCTGATTCCACGCTACACCTTCGAGAACTTCGTAGTCGGCGCCAGCAATCAGTTCGCCCACGCCGCCTGTCTGGCCGTCTCCAACCGGCCGGCGGAGAATTACAATCCGCTTTTCATCTATGGCGGCGTCGGCTTGGGCAAGACACACCTGGTGAACGCCGTGGGCCACCGCCTGGTACAGCAGAACCCCGGTCAAAAGGTGATCTACACGACCTTCGAGTCGTTCATGAACCAACTCATCGGATCGCTGCGCCGCGATCACATGAACGAGTTCAAGAGCTATTACCGCAATATCGACGTTCTGATCCTGGACGACATCCAGTTCATCGCGGGCAAGGAGCGGACCCAGGAAGAATTCTTTCACACGTTCAACTCGCTGTACGAAAGTCACAAGCAGATCATCATAACCTCGGACCGATTCCCCAAGGAAATACCGAAACTGGAGGATCGGCTCCGAAACCGCTTCGAGTGGGGCCTGACCGCGGACATCCAACCGCCCGACATCGAGACCCGTATCGCGATCCTCATCAAGAAGGCCGAGGAAGAGGAGATCGATCTTCCGCAAGATGTTACCAACTTCCTCGCCACCAACATCTGGTCGAATGTCCGGGAGCTCGAAGGCGCGCTCACCAGCCTCGGCGCATTCGCGTCCCTGACCAAGGTGGAGATCACCACCGATCTCGCCAAGGAGGTGCTCCAGCACACTCTCAAGGACAACCAGAAACAGGTCACGGTGCGGAACATCCAGAAGGCCATCTGCGAGTACTTCGACGTCAAGATCAGCGAGCTCAAATCCAAGCGCCGCACGAAGAATCTGGCCCTCGCGCGCCAGATGGCCATGTATCTTTGCCGGAAATTCACCGCTACGTCGTTTCCGGCCATCGGGGCGGAGTTCGGCGGCAGAGACCACTCCACGGTCATCCACGCGTCCAAGACCATTGAAAAGAAGAGCGTGACGGACCCCTACGTCAAGGCCGCCGTGGAACGCCTCGTGCGCCAACTCAAAAACTGAAAAAGAGGGGTGGAAACGCTGTGGAGAAACTGGCGCAGCCTGTTGAGATCCTGACAGCTTCCCGGCACCCAACCCCCTCTCCTGTGAAGAACGCGCGTAACCGCGATTTTTTTTCCACCGAAAAGGTGGTTAAATACCAGCAGGTTTCAACGGCTATCCCGATATCCACAAGCCCTACTACTACTCTTGTATTAATATACTAGTCTAAAGAGATAATAGGGCAGGGTGATCCAGGAGAACAAATGGAAATCAGAGCGAAACGGGAAGACTTCCTGAACGCGTTGTCTCGGACCCAAGGCACCGTGGAACGGCGCAATACCATGCCGATCCTGGCCAACGTGTTGATTGAGACCCACACCAGCCGGATTCGGGTCACCGCGACCGATCTTGAGGTGGGGGTCCGGGCGAGTCTGAACGGTGAGATCATCACCTCGGGCCGCGTCACCGTGGACGCCAGGAAGCTCTATGAGATCGTGCGCGAGCTGTCCGAGGAAATGATCGAGTTGAAGCGGCTGGAGAACGACCGGGTGGAGCTCCGGAGCGGCAAGTCCGTGTTCAAGATGGTCGGTCTCGATGCACAGGAATTTCCAGTGTTCGCCAAGAGCTCGGAGGAGGAGCGCAAGCAGTGTTCGGCGCAGGTCCTGAAGGAGATGATCGACATGACCATCTTCTCCATCTCCTCGGACGAGACCCGGTCCAATCTGAACGGCGCGTTGCTGCACGATTCGGGCGAGGCCAACGTGCGGATGGTCACCACCGATGGTCACCGGCTGTCCCTGGTGCAGCGGGAGATCGGCCCGCTGGGTTTGGAAAAGGGCGTGATCATCCCGCGAAAGGGTCTGGGAGAGCTTCGCAGGCTCCTGGAAGACTCCGGGGAAGAAATGGTTTCCCTTCGCTTGAGCGACAACATGGCGTTCGTGTGGTACGGGGACGTGGAAATGTCGATCCGGCTGATTGACGGTGAGTTTCCGGACTATGACAAGGTCATTCCGACCGACAACACCAGCGAGGCCAACGTGGGGCAGCGCAACCTGTTCCGGGCGTTGCGGCGCGTGTCCTTGTTGTCCAGCGACCGCTTCCGGGGTGTCAGGGTGGAGTTCAATAGCGGAAGCGTGGCCATTTCGGCCAACAATCCCGACCTTGGGGAGGCGGACGAGGAACTGGAGGTCGAATACCAGGGCGAACGCCTTTCCATCGGCTACAACGCCCAGTATCTGCTGGATATTCTTGGCGTGCTGGACCAGGAGGACAAGGTCGTGCTGGCGCTGAAGGACGACCAGAGCCCCACCGTGTTGAAGCGCAGCGGCGATGACAGCCTGCTTTACGTCGTGATGCCGATGCGGATATAGTGTCCTGTCCGGTGAATTCGCACGGTAATCTCGCGTGGTGCACGCCACACGGGCGGGTTTGAAACCCGCCCCTACAAGTCATCGCGCCTTGCCGACGACGAAAAATCCTGCGCATCTTACCATGCGAATTCACCGGACAGGACACTAGCAGCGGACGCGCCGTAACACATTCGCACACACACCCAGATGGCAGAAAAATCCCACGCCGAGAGAAGCCTCAAGACCGTAGCCTGCTTCGTCATCACGGTGAGCGACACCCGCGATGAGGCGACGGACACGAGCGGCGCCACCATCAAGCGGCTGCTGGAGGAAGGCGGACATGGGGTGGCGGGCTACGAGATCGTCAAGGACGAACCCGAAGACATCGGCGCCTTGATCACCAGGGCATTGGCAGCGCCGGGCGTGGATGTGGTGGTGTTGAACGGCGGCACCGGGATTGCGCCGAGAGACGGGACCTACGAGGTCGTGAGCCGCGTGCTCGACAAGCGGATCGACGGGTTCGGCGAGCTGTTCCGTTTCCTGAGCTACCAGGACATCGGATCCGCGGCGATGCTGAGCCGCGCCATAGCCGGCACCGCGGGATCCCGCGTGGTGGTATCCCTGCCGGGCTCGCGGGGAGCCGTGGAGCTGGCCATGACCCGGCTGCTGGTGCCCCAGTTGGGTCATATGGTAGCCCAGGCCCGCGGACTATGAAGGTCCGGGTCAAACTCTTCGCCATGCTGCGGGAGCGCGCGGGAACCGGCGATGCCTTCCATGAGCTGCCCGAGGGCAGCACCGTAAACGACCTCTGGGACAAGCTTCGGCGCGAGCACGCAGGACTTTCCGGGGTCAATCTGAGACTCCTCTACGCCGTCAACAGCGAGTATGTCGTGTTGGATCACCGGCTGGCGGACGGCGACGAGGTCGCCTTCATACCCCCGGTGAGCGGAGGGTGACGTGTACCGGCTTACCGACAAACCCATCGAATTGAACGAGTTGCTGGCCCTCGTGGGCGACCCCGGCGCGGGCGCGGTGGCGACCTTTATCGGAACGACCCGGGACAACAACGAAGGCCGTTCGATCCTGTCGCTGGACTACGAGGCGTACCCGGGGATGGCTGAGCAGGAGATGGCCCGGCTCGGGGAAGAGGTGGAGGAGAAGTGGCGGATCACCCGCATGGCCATGGTCCATCGCATCGGCAACGTCCCCATCGGCGAGGCCAGCGTGATCATCGCCGTGTCGGCGCCGCACCGCGACGACGCCTTCAAGGCCTGCCGCTATGCCATCGACGAGCTCAAGAAGCGCGTGCCCATCTGGAAAAAGGAAATCTACCGGGGCGGGGAAATCTGGATCGGCAGTCAGACCGGCGAGCAGTACACGACCCCTCCGACCCCCTCGCCTTCCGGGGAAGTTACGGCCCCTCCGACCCCCTCGCCCTCCGAGGGAGTGACGACCCTTCCGACCCCCTCTCCCTCCGGGAGAGGGTTGGGGTGAGGGCGCCCACTGCAAGTGGCCCGTTCGAAGGTCCCAGGCAGCTCTACTCGATGCGAAAGATGGCCGACTCGGGGAGCTCTTCCAGCAAGCGGGCCACGGCCTGCTCGAGATATTCGCCGCTCTTGGACTCCACCGTCACCTTCACCTTGTAGTCCGGATGGTCCAGCACCGGATAGGAACCCAGCATGATCTCGGGAAACCGCTCCAACAGGTCGTTCAGCATGGCGGCGATGACGCCCTCGCCGTCCTTGATGTAGATGTTCCTGAGGTAGTATGGCGCCTCACGGAAACGCTCCTTGATGGCGTTGAAGCGGTCCTGCAGGATCCGCGGCACGCCGGCGAAGATGTAGACGTTCTTCATCCGCACCACCGGAGCGAACAGGGCCCCGGCGCCCAGCAGTTCGGCCCCTTCCGGAACCATGGCCATGCGTAGCCGCGCCGGATTGAGGTCGGCGCCGTAACGTTCGGACAACCGGCGTTCCAGCCCCGGGTCGATGACGGCCTTGACCCCGAAGCCCAGCGCGATGCCCTCGATGGTGACGTCGTCATGGGTCGGGCCCACGCCGCCGGTGGTGAACACGAGATCCCACCTGTCGGAGAAGCGCGCCGCGGTGCTGCCGATGAGCTCCCTCTCGTCCGGGATCACCGTGACGCGCTGCACGTCGACGCCCAGGAGCCGCAACTCGCGGCACAGGAAGGTGGAGTTGATGTCCTGGGTCTTGCCCGAAAGGACCTCGTTGCCGATGATGATGATGCCCGCGGTCTTCGACATGGTGACGCTTCATACTAAGCGATGGAGCGGAAAAGCGGAAGCGGGAGTCGGGTTACGCCTTCGGCTAACCCGACCTACGGGGAGGAAGAATCCCGGTACCGCAGAGTTCCCGTAGGTCGGATTAGCGAAGCGTAATCCGACAGGGTTACCGTTCGCAGCCGGGTTACGCCTTCGGCTGAGCCGGCCTGCTACGGAGAAACCGTTGGAGGGTCGTTTGAAATGGGACAGACAGAGAAATACCTGATCGACGTCGCCTATCCGTACTGGGAGGCTGAGGCGGAGATCGCTAGGCGGTTCTTCTGCGGCAAGCCGACGCGGGAGCAGCACGTCTATTGGCTCAAGGCGCAACTCTGGAAGGAGCTGCACCCGGTGGACGGTTATTTCAGCGGCCTTCACCGAGAGTTGGCGAATCTGGTCGAAATGTTTCCCGAGGTGGACCGGACCGTGGACCGGCATCAGTATCACGGGCTCATGGAGCAGTTGGTTCAGGAGTTCAACCACTACGTGCTCCTGGCCGACATCCTGGAGTATCTGCTCGGCCGCAAGATCGGCGCCGGCGACACCTTCCAGTTGCCGGAGGAGAAGGCCCTGGGCGAACTGCGCCGGAGCCTGGTCTCGGGTTCGGCCGTGGAAAAGGCCGCGGTGCTGGTGACGGAAGGAGGAGGCGCGAGACTGTTCCGCGAGGGCCGCAAGCTCAAGGGAAGTGTCCTCAAACGGAAGATCGCCGCGGCCATGGATGTGGTCTACCAGGACGAGAGGAGCCACTACCGGGTGGCGGCCCGGGAGGCTGCCTCGGCGGTGGCCAACAAACGTGAACTGAAGGCCATGAAGCGGGCCATCGAGCGCGTCAGCCTTCAGCGTGTGCACATGAGAAACGAAATGTTTCAGTTCCCGCTCTCAGCCGAGGCCGTCGAGCGCTGCGTGGCAAAGTTCCACAGGCCGGTCTGACCGTCCTTCGACTTCGCTTCGCTACGCTCAGGACGAACGGAAAGCGGTATCACAACCGTTCGTCCTGAGCGTAGCGAAGCGAAGTCGAAGGACGCTAGGGTCTTCCCAGCGGATGGGACCGCGGGCCGGCGCAGACGCCGCGGCGCGATGAGCGGATGAACTCCAGCAGCTCGGCGATGTCCCCGGAGGGATCGGCAAGGCTCGCCTCGAGCTCTTTCACCGCGGCGCCGAGGTTGCGGCGCTTTCGGAAGAGAATCTGAAAGGCGTTCTTCAGCCCCCGTATCCGGGTTTGATCGAAGCCGGCCCGGCGCAGCCCCACGGCATTCAACCCGCGCACGGTATGCTGCCAGTCAATGATGGAGAACGGCGGGACGTCCCGGCTGGTGGCGCTCATGCCGCGCATGATGGCGACCTGTCCGATGCGGACGAACTGGTGGACCGCGCAGCTCGCCGAGAGCACGGCACGGTCGCCGACCTCGACGTAGCCGCCCAGCACCGCATTGTTCGTCAGGATGATACGGTTGCCCAGCCGGCAGTTGTGGGCCACGTGGCTGTTGGCCATCAGGAAATTGTCGTTGCCGATGACCGTGGTAGTTTCGGCGGCGGTACCCCGGTGAACCTGAACGCCTTCGCGAAACACGTTGCGGTCGCCGATTCGAACGTAGGACTTCGCGCCGCGGTAGGACATATCCTGGGGCGCGTCGCCGATGACCGCTCCGCTATGGACCTCGTTGCCTTCGCCTATCTCCGTCCAGCCCATGACCACCGCATGAGGCAACAGACGTGTTCCCGCCCCGATCTTCACCGGCCCGTCGATGACGACATAGGCGCCGAGCTCGGCCTCGGGATGGATTTCGGCCCGTGGATCCACCACGGCTGTAGGATGTATCGACATGAATGGTTTTCCGGAGCCCCATCGAGCTCAGGTTCATTGACGGTCGGGTTCGTCGCCGGGCAGCGATTCGTCCTCACGATCGTCGCTGACGATCCGGTACTTGTCGTCTGCCCAGGCCCCGAGGTCCACAAAACGGCAGCGTTCCGAGCAGAAGGGCCGGTGTGGGTTGCCGGTCCACGGTGTCTCGGTATGGCAAACGGGGCACTTGATCAAGGTCGGCATCATCCTCCAGGCTGCCGGAGGTGGCCCGCGTAGCCGCGGCTCCGGGGTATCGGGTAGCGTTACTCTTTTGAGTAACAGTTCGGCGATGGTTTTTCAAAACATCGCGGTTAAGAAAGGAGCTTGAGACCTGTGAACGACGAAGGCATACTAGTGTGGTGTCTCACAAATACGCTTACGAATCTGCGGGTCCTTTTGGCCGTCGGCTGCGTTGCTCTTCCTCGCGTGGTGCACGCCACTGGGGGGCGACCGCCGGTCGCCCCTACAGATCATCGCGCCTTGCCGGCGACCAAAATGCCCTCGCATCTTCATAACCGTATTTGTGAGACACCACACTAGCTATGGAGCAAGACCGGAATGAGCGACCTGTTGCCGATAATCATTCTCGCCGGCGGCAACGAGCGAGTGGAAACGATACCCAACGGACTCACGCCAGACGACATTCTGCGGGGGTTCAAGGGCGCGGTGAAGCTTCCGTCCGGGCGGTGCATCGTCGGCGAACTGATCGAGCGGATCTGCGAGAGCGGACGGTTCGAAGAGGCCATTCTCGTGGGGCCGCGGCGGATCTACCACGACTTGGTGGGCTGTGAGATCTCGGACACCAGCGGCGACCTCCTCGCCACCGTCACGGAGTTGGCCCGCCTGCTCACCGAGCGTTATCCGGACCGGCCCGTCGCCGTATCCGCCTGCGACATCCTGCCCACCGCGGCGGACTTCCGGAAGCTCCTGGACGAGTCGTATGCGCCGTACGTGAACAGCGGGCTCTGGTGGCAGATGATCGCCGCCGACCCCGAGGAGATGGGCGTCAGTCGCTGGAAGCCAAGCTATCGCATGCGGCTTTCATCCAAAGAGCCGCTGCTGAACCTGTACCCGGGTCATCTCCTGATCCTGCGGGGCAGCGCGATCCGTCTCGACTGGTTCAAACGGTTCCTGATGCTGGCCTACCGTTTTCGCAACCGCGGCCTTTACGAGCGCATCGTCCGCATCACGCTCCGGGTGATGCGCCTGTGGCTGGCGGACGATCTGAGAAGAGTCGCTTCGTTCCAGTGGCCCGGGCGCATCGTGGCGGCCCCTTACGGCATCTTCAGACTGTACGTCAAGTACTGCCTGGAACGGGTCACGGTTCCCGGTCTCGCGGCCGAGTTGACCCGGCAGATCATGGTGCCGGGCCGCACCCGCGAGCTCGACCATCCGGCGGCCATAGCCGTCACCCGGATCCGCTCCTTTGCCAAGGACATCGATACCCGGCCGGAGCTGGAGGAAATCCTCCGTGAAGGGTTGGCGGATCGGGGTCAGGCCGATGCGCCGGCGCCGACTTCCGCGAGCCACTCGTCGAAGAACGCCGGGCCTTGACGCTCGAGCCGGGGCGCGGCGCGGGCCGTGGAGTCCCGGAGCGCCGCCACCGAGATGCCCGGTGTTGTCTCGATCTCCCCGGTGTGGCCGATGAACCAACGTTCCAACCCGCGGCCGGTCGCCTCCGGATGAAACTGGAGCGCCAGCCCTCGGGCACCCCAGAGAAAGGCCTGGTTCTCACAAGCGTCCGTGGAGGCCAGGTGGACGGCGCCCCGGGGCAGGTCGAAGGTGTCCCCGTGCCAGTGGAGCACCGGCGTCTTGTCGGGCGCGAGATGGCGCAACGCCGACGCGCCGCCCGCCTCGGTCAGGGACAGGGTGCCCCAGCCGATCTCTTTCGTTCCGGCGCCGTAAACGCGAGCGCCCAGGGCCCGGGCCATGAGCTGGCTGCCCAGGCAGATGCCGAGGGTCGGGTGGTCGGCGCCGAGCCGGCGCTCCAGTATCCGCACCTCGTCCGCCAGAAAGGGGTACTGCCGGTCGTCGCAGGCGCTGATGGGGCCGCCCAGGACGATGAGCAGGTCGGCCCCGGCCGCCTCGACCCGGCCGAGATCGTCGAGGCCGGCCTCGACGTATTCGATCCGGTACCCGTGCCGGGTCAGCGGCTCCGCAAACGAGCCCAGATCTTCGAAGGCCACGTGCCGGATGACCACGGCGCGCCGGCGGGTGGGGGATGTGGAATCGGTCATTAGGGGAACCCTTTGAGATAACGCGGATGAATTGCGTCCTTCGACTTCGCTTCGCTACGCTCAGGACGAACGGAGACAGTATCTCCACAACCGTTCGTCCTGAGCGTAGCGAAGCGAAGTCGAAGGACGCATGCCCATAAACTTTCCCGTAACGTGGAAAACGCCTAGACTCAACCTGACGGAAGAAAGGTGGGTGGTCCAAACATGGAAGACGGCAGCGATCCCGGACCTCTTGGGCTGCGCGGGCACACGATCCTGCCCGCGCCCGGGGGGCCGGTGGTGCTTCTCATTCTCGATGGTGTCGGGGTCGGCGTGGGGGACGAGTTCGACGCGGTGGCGCTGGCGCGGACGCCCAACCTCGATCTGCTGCGCCGCACCGGTCTGGCGGCGTCGCTGCGGGCTCACGGCACCTCGGTGGGGTTGCCCTCGGACGCCGACATCGGAAACTCCGAGGTGGGGCACAACATCATGGGCGCGGGCCGGGTCTTCGACCAGGGCGCCAAGTGCGTCGACCGCGCCATCGGCACCGGAACCGCGTGGGACGGCTACTGGAAGACCCTGGTGCGGCGTGTCGGGTCCGGGGGTGGCGCCTTGCACCTCATGGGCCTGCTCTCCGACGGCAACGTGCATTCCCACGAGGCCCACCTGCACGCGCTGATCCGCCGCGCCGACCACGACGGGCTGGGGCGGGTCTACGTGCACGCGCTGCTGGACGGGCGCGACGTCCCCGACCGCACGGCGCTGGTCTACCTGGAGCGCCTCGAAGCGTTGCTGCGCGGCATCCGGGACAAAGGCTCCCGCGACTACCGCATCGCCTCCGGGGGCGGCCGGATGGTGGTGACCATGGACCGGTACGGAGCCGACTGGAGCATCGTGGCCCGGGGCTGGAGCGCCCACGTCCTGGGTGAGGCCGCGGGGTTTCCCAGCGCCGCGGCCGCGGTGGAGCACTTCCGGGCGCGGGAGCCCGGCATCAGTGATCAAGTGCTGCCGGCGTTCACCGTGCGGAAGCCGGACGGCGGCCCGGTGGCCGCCATCGAGGACGGCGACGGGGTGATCTTCTTCAACTTCCGCGGCGACCGCGCCATGGAGATGTCCAGGGCCCTCACTGCCGGGGCCGGGTTCGACCGTTTCGACCGGGGCCGGGTGCCGGACGTTTCGTTCGCCGGCATGATGCTCTACGACGGCGACCTGGGCATACCCGAGCACTATCTGGTGGAGCCCCCCGAGATCCGCAGCACCCTGGGCGAATATCTGGCGGCGTCCGGCGTGTCCCAGTTCGCCTGCGCGGAAACCCAGAAGTTCGGCCACGTCACCTACTTCTGGAACGGCAACCGGTCGGGCAAGTTCGATGACGCCCTGGAGGAGTACGTCGAGATCGGTTCCGACAAGGTGCCCTTCGAGCAGCGGCCGTGGATGCGCTCGGCGGAGACCGCCGATGCCGTCAACCGCGCCGTCGCCGAGGGCCGTTGCCGCTTCATCCGCGCCAACTTCGCCGGCGGCGACATGGTGGGCCACACCGGCAACCTGGAAGCCACCGTCATCGCCCTGGAAGCCATCGACCTGGCCATCGGCCGGATCCGGGCGGCCGTGGCCGCCGCCCGGGGCTGCCTGGTGGTCACCGCCGACCACGGCAACTCCGAGGACATGGTGGAGCGGGACAAGGCCGGCGCGCCGCTATACGAGGACGGGAAGCCCGTCTTCCGCACCGCCCACTCCATCAACCCCGTGCCGTTCGTGATCCGCGACTTCTCCGGGCGCCGCTACCAACTCGCCCCGCGCCCCGACGCCGGCCTCGCCAACCTCGCGTCCACCCTGCTGGAGCTCCTGGGCTATGCTCCCCCCGCGGAGTTCGCCCCGAGCCTGCTGCAAGCGACCGATACGCTCCCGTAGTTCCCGTAGGTCGGATTAGCCGAAGGCGTAATCCGACACCGCACCGCGCCGGAGTCGGATTACGCTTCGCTAATCCGACCTACGGGGGCTGGTAGTTGATGGTCTGTTGCGGGGCCTGGGGGACTATCGTCGGTTGAGGCGCCGCAGCGGCTGGCAAGCCCGGCAAGGTGGCCTGGTAGCGGTCATGCGCAAATTGTTGTTGCAGCTCCATGCCATTGCACGCCGCGGGTGCCTTCTCAGAACCCAGGACCCGCGGGTTCGCGTGGCTTTCCAACTCGGTTGACCCTGCTTTGCCCCACGGAGTAGACTGACTCTATGCCTCCGAAAGCTGATAGTGCCGGAGGGTCGACGACGCACGCTTCCAAGGCGGGCCCCAAGAAGAAGAGCCGGGTCGTCTTGCTGGACAGCTACTCCCTCGCGTTTCGCGCCTTTTTTGCCTTGCCGGAAACCCTCGGCACGAGTTCGGGCCAGGTGACCAACGCGGTCTTCGGCTTTACGTCGATGCTCATCAAGCTGGAGGGCGAGGAGCGGCCGGACGCGGTCATCGCGTGCTGGGACAAGGGCGCGCCGCAGTTCCGCCTGGACCAGTATCCGGAGTACAAGGCGGGCCGGAGCGAGACCCCGCAGACCCTGCGGCAGCAGTTTCCGCTCATCCGCGAATTGCTGGAGGTACTACGTATCCCGGTGGTGGAGCTGGAGGGCTACGAGGCTGACGACCTGCTGGCCACGCTGGCCCGGCGGGGCCGGGAAGCGGGGCACCACATGGTGATCGTCAGCGGGGACCGTGACTGCCTCCAGCTTGTGAACGACGACGTCACGGTGCTGATGACCCGCCGGGGCGTCACCGACATGATCCGCTACGATCCGGCGATGGTGATGGAACGCTACGGCGTCGGCCCGGAGCGCTGGACCGACTTCGCCGCCCTCAAGGGCGAGCAGGCGGACAACCTCCCCGGCGTCCCCGGCGTGGGCGACAAGACCGCGGCCAAGCTCCTCAAGGAATACGGCGACATCGAGGGCATCATCGAGCACGCGGCCGAGCTCACCCCCAAGATCCGCAAGGGCATCGAGACCTGCGCCGATCAGGCGAAACTCAACCGGACCCTGGGCCGGCTGCTCGACGACGTGCCGCTGGAAACCGATGAGAGCCTGTTCGTGCGCCGGGCCTGGGATCCGGAGACGGTGCGTAAGCTGTTCACGTCGTTCGAGTTCAAGACGCTGTACCAGCGGCTCCTGGCGCTGACCCCGGACGCGGCGCCGCCGCAGGAGGAAGTGATCCGGCCGTCGTCCATCTCCCAGTGGACTTCCGGCGCGGACATCCCCGCGGCGGAGTCCGTGGCGGTGGCCTGGGACGACGGCATGGCGGCGTTTTGCGCGCGGCCCGGCGAGGTGGGGGTGCTGCCGTTCGACGTGGCCGCAGGCCCGGATGAGGTGCTGGCGGCCGAGGACACCGCCAAGGTGGTCTACGAGGCCAAGCCGCTGTGCGGCGCCATGCTACGCAACGGCGCGCGGTTGCGGGGTGTACACTGCGATCTCAAGATCGCGGCGTACCTGCTGGACCCCGGCGCCAGCGGCGGCTACGCGCTGGCGGATATCGTGAGCCGCTATCTGGATGCGGCGCTGGACGGCGAGGCGGGGCCAGCGGCGGCGGGCGCGCGGGCGGGTTTGAAACCCGCCCCTACACGTGGTCAGGACGGCGAGGCGGTGGAGGCCGACGCCCCGGCGGTCGCGGTCCAGGTCGACCTGCTGAACCCCGGCGACGAGGACCGGGAACAGGGTTTGAAACCCGCCCCTACGCATGGTCCGGACGGTGAGAGGGTGGAGGCCGGCGGCCCGGACGGCGGATCCCAGGTCGACCTGCTGAACCCCGGCGACGAGGACCGGGAACAGGCGGCGCGCCGGCTGGCGGCCGAGGCGGCGGCGGTCCAGGCCGCGGCCCCGGTGCTGGAGGCGCGCCTCAGGGAGGCCGGGAGCTGGGAGCTGGCCCGGACGCTGGAGTTCCCCCTGACCGAGGTGCTGGCGCGCATGGAGCACGCCGGTATCCTGGTGGACGATGCCTATCTCAGCGGGCTCAACCAGGATCTGGGGGAGCGCATGACCTTGCTCCAGGCCAAGGTCCAGGAGCACGCCGGCGAGTCCTTCAACGTGAACTCCCACCCGCAGTTGGCGCATATCCTCTTCGACAAGCTCGGGCTCCCCAAGACCAAGAAGATCAAGACCGGCTACTCCACCGACGCCGCCGAGCTGGGCAAGCTGGCCGGCCGCCATCCCATCATCGACACGCTGCTGGAGTATCGCGAGGTGGCCAAGCTCAGGACCGGGTTCACCGACTCCCTGCTGAGCCTCGTGAACACGCGGACGGGGCGCATTCACACCACCTACGAACAGGCCGCCGCCGCCACCGGCCGGTTATCGTCCTCGACGCCGAATCTCCAGAACATCCCGATTCGCGCCGATCTCGGGCGGCAGATCCGCCGGGCCTTCGTGGCCCCGCCGGACAACGTGCTGCTTTCCGCCGACTATTCCCAGATCGAGCTGCGCGTGCTGGCGCACCTGTCCGAGGACGCGAGCTTTCTGGCGGCGTTCGCCCAGGGCCACGACTTCCACGCCACCACGGCGGCCAAGGTGTTCGAGGTGGACCTCCAGGACGTCACCTCCGAGATGCGCGGCCGCGTCAAGCAGTTCTCCTACGGCATCGCTTACGGCATGTCCGCGTTCGGGGTGTCGCAGCGGCTGGGCATCGAGGTGGGCGAGGCCCGGGAATTCATCGACGCCTATTACGCCCAGTTTCCGGCGGTCAAGGCGTTCCTGGACGCGCAGGTGGAGCAGGCCAGGGTCGACGGTTTCACCACCACCATGTTCGGCCGGCGGCGCTATCTGCCGGAGCTTCAGTCCGCCAACTTTCGCATGCGGGCGGTGGGGGAGCGCATGGCCCTCAACGCGCCGATCCAGGGCACTGCCGCCGACATCATGAAGCGGGCGATGATCGCGGTGGACCGGGCGCTGCTGGAGGAGCCGGTGGCGCGCATGCTGCTCACGGTCCATGACGAGCTGGTCTTCGAGGTGCCTCGCGCTTCGCTGGACCGGGCCACGAACCTGGTGACGGAGTGCATGGAAGGCGCCGCCGAGCTGCGTTGCGGCCTCGTAGTGGACGTCCACACCGGGGACAACTGGGCGGATGCCCATGCGTAGGCCCTTCGACTTCGCTACGCTACGCTCAGGGCGAACGGAGGTGCGGCCATTTCCCGTTCGTCCCGGACCCCCGCTACGCTCAGGGCGAACGGAGGTGCGGCCATTTCCCGTTCGTCCCGGACCCCCGACAGGCTCAGGGCGAACGGAGGTGCGGCCATTTCCCGTTCGTCCCGGACCCCCGACAGGCTCAGGGCGAACGGAGGTGCGGCCATTTCCCGTTCGTCCCGGACCCCCGACAGGCTCAGGGCGAACGGAGGTGCGGCCATTTCCCGTTCGTCCCGGACCCCCGACAGGCTCAGGGCGAACGGAGGTGCGGCCATTTCCCGTTCGTCCCGGACCCCCGACAGGCTCAGGGCGAACGGAGGTGCGGCCATTTCCCGTTCGTCCCGGACCCCCGACAGGCTCAGGGCGAACGGAGGTGCGGCCATTTCCCGTTCGTCCCGGACCCTTCGACAGGCTCAGGGCGAACGGAAAATGGTCCGGCACCGTTCGTCCTGAGCGTAGCGGAGCGAAGTCGAAGGACGCCATCGCAAGAACAGGCGAGAGGTTTTCATGAACGGTTGGCTGCAAGAATTTCCCACCCTGGACCAGGCTTCGTTGCGCATCCTCAAGAAGACGTTCGACGAGGGCTACCGGTCGTTCTCCAGGACCTACGGCGACGCTATCGAAGGCTTTTTCGATCCGCTGCTGTATTTCCTGGTTTGGTTCGAACGGTTTCTTCTCGCCGCACCCTGGTGGCTGGTGATCATCGCGGTGGTCGGTGTGTGCTATCTGGCCGGCCGCAGCCGGCGGCTCGCCGTCTTCGTGGCCGTGGCGCTCTTCCTCATCGGCTACCTCGGCATGTGGGAAGACACCATGCGGACCCTGGCGATCATCTTCGTCTCCACCATCATCGCCATCGCCATCGGCATTCCGGTGGGCGTCTGGATGTCCCGCTCCGATCGCGTGCAGATGTCGATCACGCCGGTGCTCGACATCATGCAGACCATGCCCATCTTCGTCTACCTGATCCCGGTGGTGATGCTGTTCGGGCTGGGGAAGATCCCCGGACTGATCGCGGTGGTGATCTACGCCGTACCGCCGGTCATCCGGCTCACCAACCTGGGGATCCGGCTGGTGGACAAGGAGGTGCTGGAGGCCGCGGACGCCTTCGGCACGGACACCTGGCGGCGGCTGTTCGACATCCAGATGCCGCTGGCGCTCCCCAACATCATGGCGGGCGTCAATCAGACCATCATGATGGCGCTTTCCATGGTCGTGATCGCTTCGATGATCGGCGTCAAGGGACTGGGCCAGCCCGTGCTCCAGGCGGTGACCAACCAGTACTTCGCCCTCGGCCTGTTCAACGGGGCCGCGGTGGTGGCGCTGGCCATCGTGTTCGACCGTATCACCCAGAGCTACGGCAGGCGCATACAAAGTAGCAGGCAGACCTCATGATTATGGCAAACTCTTCGAATATCGAAATCCGTTCGCTTTACAAGGTCTTCGGCGGCGATCCCGAGTCGGTGATGCCGTACGTGCGGGACGGCGTGGACAAGCAGGAGCTGATGGAATCCCACGGCCACGTGCTGGGCCTGCGCGACATCAACCTGACGGTGACGCCGGGCAGCATCCAGGTGGTCATGGGCCTCAGCGGCTGCGGCAAGTCGACCCTCGTCCGGCACGTCAACCGGCTCATCGATCCCACCGCGGGGACGGTGCTGGTGGACGGGCAGGACGTGCTGGCGCTGGACCACGGGGCGCTGCAGAATCTGCGCCGGCACAAGATCAGCATGGTGTTTCAGCGCTTCGCGCTGTTCCCCCACCGGACGATACTGGAGAACGTCAGGTACGGTCTCCAGATGCAGGGCGTTGTGCGCGGGGAATGTGATGAGCGGGCCGAGCGATGGATCGAGCGGGTCGGGCTCTCGGGCTACGAGGCGTCCTTTCCCCATCAGCTCTCGGGCGGCATGCAGCAACGCGTGGGCCTGGCCCGGGCGCTGGCCACCGATGCCCAGATCCTGTTGATGGACGAGGCCTTCAGCGCCCTGGATCCGCTGATCCGGGCGGACATGCAGACGCTGCTGCTGGAGCTGCAGCGCGAGCTGCACCGGACCATCCTGTTCGTCACCCACGATCTCGAGGAGGCCATCACCCTGGGCGAACGCATCGCCATCCTGCGTGACGGCGAGGTGGTGCAAAACGGCGACTCCCAGCAGATCGTCCTCCAACCCAACGACGACTACATCTCCAACTTCACCCGCAACATCAACCGCGGCCGGGTGATCCGCGTCGGCTCCATCATGGAGCCCACGCAGCCACGCGTGCAGGGCCAGGGCGGTCTGGATTGCCGCATTCCTTCCAGCATGCTGCTGGAGGACGCACTGCCCCGGGTGGTGGAGTCGCCCGACGACAACGCTTGCGTGGTGGACGTCAAGGGCAAGACCGTGGGCGCCATCTCGGTAGGCCGGATGGTCCACGCCCTGTCCGGCGACCGGTTGACCGGCGCGGCGTAGAATTCGGCAACCCTCGTCAGCCAGACGTCAAACCCCTCTCCCTCTGGGAGAGGGTGGCCTCGTACCGTCCCAAATCTAGCCCCTCTCCCTCTGGGAGAGGGTGGCCGAAGGCCGGGTGAGGGCGCCCCAACAACCCTGCCTGCCTCATTCCGTGCCGTACCCGGCGGGGCAGTTGATTTGGCCACCCTCACCCCAACCCTCTCCCAGAGGGAGAGGGGGTCGGAGGGCGGTGGAGCGAGGCTCGGCAGTATGGGCCAAACTCGGCAGTATAGGCCAAAGCGAGCGGGTGAAGGTGTGTGGAGGTGGGGGGGTTGGAGCGGGCGACCGGGATCGAACCGGCGACGTCCAGCTTGGGAAGCTGGCATTCTACCGCTGAATTACGCCCGCTCTGGTTTAACCTCTTATTGGATCGCGGAAATGATGTCAATCTTGCGGGCGTGACCGCCCGTTCTTGGCTCCCGCTTCTTTGACGCCCCCGCCCGGGAACAGGAAGATGATTTCGCCTTTCCTGGCCAGGCCGAAGTCTTCCCGCGCGACCTTCTCCAGATAACGGTCGTCCTTGGTGATGCGGTAGATCTTCTCCCGCAGCAACTCGTTTTCCCGTTGCAGCGCCTGGGACCGCTCCTCCAGCAACCTTCGGTCCTCGGACAACCGCTGGTAATGCAGCAGACCCCACTCGCCGAACACCAGGAAGAACAGCATCAGCGTCAACGCGGCCATCAGGCCGTAGTTGATGACGTGCTGCGACAGTTTCTTCGGCACGGTCATGGGATCTTACTATCATGGGTGATGAAGGCCCGGAGTGCAACCGGACCGGACTCGCCCGTGACACGGCCCCGAATCCGTCATTCCCGCGAAACAGACTGTGTCAAAACTCCACCTGGGTACGGAATGGCGCCGACGCCCCGTATCGTCATTCCCGCGAAAGCGGGAATCCAGGCGGCGTGGGGCGGGGAGGCACACTGCCGCGCCGAAAAAAATCTGCTACGAAAGGGAGACGGGACGGGGGACGAACCGGAGGAAGCGATGAAAATAACGGGTGTTGTTGCGCGGGAAGTACTGGATTCACGGGGCAATCCCACCGTCGAGGTGGAGGTGGCGCTGACCAATGGCGCGCGCGGCCGGGCCACCGTGCCTTCCGGGGCGTCCACCGGCGAGCACGAGGCCGTGGAGCTGCGCGACGGCGGCGCCCGCTTCATGGGCAAGGGCGTGCTGCGCGCCGTGGGTCACGTCAAGCGCAACCTGGCGCGGCGGGTGGTGGGGCTGGATGCCAGGAACCAGCGCAAGCTCGACCAGTGCATGATCGACCTGGACCGGACTCCGGACAAGGGCCGTCTGGGCGCCAACGCCATTCTCGGGGTGTCCCTGGCCGCGGCCCGAGCCCAGGCGGCGGCCGACAAGGTGCCGCTGTACCGGTACCTCGGCGGAGACGATGCGCGCACCCTGCCCGTGCCCATGCTCAACGTGGTCAACGGCGGCGCCCATGCCGACAACAATGTCGACGTCCAGGAGTTCATGGTCATCCCCTGGGGCTTCCGTTCGTTCTCCGAGGCCTTGATGGCGGGCGCCGAGATCTACGGCACCCTGAAGAGCGTGTTGAGCAAGAAGGGCTACAGCACCAGCGTGGGCGACGAGGGCGGATTCGCGCCGCGTCTCGGCAGCAACGAGGAGGCCATCGAGCTGCTGCTGGAGGCGGTGGTCAAGGCCGGCTACCAGGACGGGACCCAGGTGGTCCTGGGGCTCGACGTGGCCGCCAGCGAGTTTCATGACGCCGGCTCCTACGTGTTCAGGAAGTCGGGCGGCGCCAGGATGAGCAGCGCGGCCATGGTGGCGCTCTACGAGAAATGGGTCCGCAACTATCCCATCGTCTCCATCGAGGACGCCCTGGGGGAGAACGACTGGGAAGGCTGGGAGATGCTCACCGCCGCCCTTGGAGAGAAGGTGCAGCTCGTCGGCGACGACCTGTTCGTCACCAACCCCACGCGGCTGCAGGAAGGGATCCGGCGCGGCGTCGCCAACTCCATCCTGGTGAAGCTCAACCAGATCGGCACCCTGAGCGAGACCCTCGAAACCATCCGGCTCGCCCGCGCCGCCGGCTACACCACCGTCATCTCCCACCGCTCGGGCGAGACCGAGGACACCACCATCGCCGACCTCGCCGTCGCCACCGGCGCCGGCCAGATCAAAACCGGCGCCCCCTGCCGCGGCGAGCGCACCGCCAAGTACAACCAGCTCCTCCGCATCGAGCAGGAACTCGGCCGCCGCGCCCGCTACGCCGGCAAGAAGGCCTTTGCCGCGGCCGCTATGCGGCGCTAGTGTGGTGTCTCACAAATACGGTTATGAAGCTGCGAGGGCATTTTGGTCGTCGGCAAGGCGCGATGACTTGTAGGGGCGACCGGCGGTCGCCCTCAGTGGCGTGCACCACGCGAGGAAGAGCAACGCAGCCGACGGCCAAAAGGACCCGCAGATTCGTAAGCGTATTTGTGAGACACCACACTAGCCCTGAGTTTGGATTAGCGTTGGATGGCGGGATAGATGGCGCTTATGCATTCCGCGATCATGTCGCCGATCAATTCTGCATCGGGCGACTTCGCTGGAGGCAAGCCGACCATTTCGCTGTGTGATGGGTCTGCGTCGTAGTCGCCCTCGGGGACGAGCGGCTTGTGAACGAAGTGAAGGGGGTCCAGCTCGCTGCGGAGGTACTGCTTCGTTGCGCCGATGTTCAGTTCGGCAAGGCGGCCGCGTTCCCTCATCTCTAGTGTGGTGTCTCACAAATACGCTTACGAATCTGCGGGTCCTTTTGGCCGTCGGCTGCGTTGCTCTTCCTCGCGTGGTGCACGCCACACGGGCGGGTTTGAAACCCGCCCCTACAAGTCATCGCGCCTTGCCGACAACCAAAATGCCCTCGCATCTTCATAACCGTATTTGTGAGACACCACACTAGCCTTGACAACGACGTCACTTCGGCGACCTGCTGATCCTTGGTGCGGCCGCGAAAGCATTCAAGCCAGTTGACAGACAAGCCGGTATCATCCGGCCGCTGCGCGCGCAGGCAAAATGCGGAGCCCGCGACCTTTCCGTCGGTGCGGATGCTTGTAGGTTTTACATACCGGACGACATGATCGTCGTCAGGTAGTTCTTGGCCGGTCATGCTTGCAGTAGAGGCTCGATCTCGAAGGTTCGTAGCTGCTGTCGCACGCCGTCGAAGGTGTCCCGTCCGGCTACCCGTGAGATATGGCGGCTTCCCCGTCGCTGGCGAAAGATCACGTATTGCACCATGCGGTCTCCGAGAAATTGGAGTCCAATGTGGCTGCCGTCCTCACCATCCCAGATGGCGCGCAAGTTGCCATTGTCCACGAGTACAACCTGGGCTTTGATACAGAAGGGCACGGACTTCACGAATGACCAAAAATCCCGTTCGGAGGTCTCGTTTACCGCGAAACCGTCAAGCACGGCATCGCTACGCAGCGCCTCGATGCGGTCATGGTATGCCTGAAAAACGCCTAGTGGCGGTCGTACCTGTTTGGCAAACTCAGCCATGAGTCAGTAGCGATTCCGACGATCCGGGCTCGTAATTTCTATTTCGGCCACTTCTTTCGTTTCTTTAGGCTGAAGTTTGAGAACGAGGGCGAGCTAAGTCATTGAAACATCGGGGGAAACGAAGAAAGTGTGGAGCGGCTACTGGGAACGTTCGAGGGGGACACCGAGGAGATCGAAGGCTGTAGCTTGCAGTGGGGTGGGACGGGTGACGAGGTTGAAAGGGTGAGCGCCAGGCAAGCGAGGGGAGAGGCGGTTTTTGGCGATGGTGGCGAGGTCGTCGAGCAGGGTGCGGAAGCTGTGGACGGGGGAGCCGTCGTCGGTGCGCTTGGTGCGAGCCTTTTTTTGAGCGGCGGGAGAGGTCGTTGCCGGGGCGACGCTGGAGGAGCGTTGGGCAGAAGCGGGGTCATGGTCGTCGAAGAGCAAGGGGGCGAGGCATCGACGCATGTGCCATTCGACGTAGTAGGCGAGCATGCACAACAAGACGTGGGCGCGGACCCTGTGGGGGGCATGGTGATGAACGGGGCGCACCTTGAGGTCGACGGTTTTGAGGCAACGGAAGGCGCGCTCGACCCGGCTCAGGCTTTTATAAGCGGTGACGGTGGCTGGGGCATCGAGATCACTGGGGGGCAGGCTGGTGCGTACGATATAGAGGCCGTCGAGGGCGGCCTCGCGTGCGATGGAGTCAGGGTTGCGGGTGTAGCGGAAGGAGTGGTCGGTGATGTCGAGGTGGAAGTGTTTGGCCATCTTGTACTTGCCCATGCCCCGGCCTACGCGCAGGGCGATGTGCTCGCGGCCGGTGAGTGGCCGCTTCTCACGTTCGGTGGCGGCCACGATGGGGTCGAGCAGCCGCTCGGTGGCGCGCAGCAACTCTTCGCGCTTGCGCGCCCGTTCGGTTGCCAGCAAGGGGTTGCGACACACCACCAGGCGCTCGCCCGGATAGGCATCGGAGCGGATCTCCACCAGATCGGTCTGATCGAACAAGGACATCTGCACCGCCCCTGATTCCACCAGTTGGCGAATGGCCGAGGAACGCAGGGCGCTGATCCAGTCAAGCCCCGCAGGGGCCACCTCTTCACGGATACGCGCTTCGGTGAGCATGCCGCGGTCGCCCACCAGCACGACCTTCGAGAGTCCGAAACGCCGCCGCAGCTTGTCCACCTGAGGCCCCAGGGTCCTGGGGTCGGCGGTGTTGCCTTCAAAGACTTCCACCGCCACCGGACGGCCCTCGCGGTCGCACAACAGCCCGAACTCGATCTGAAGCTTGCCGCGCTTGCCGTCGCGGGAATGGCCGTGCCGGGCCAGCGGGCAGCAGCGCCCCTCCAGATACACCGAGGTGAGGTCGTAGAGCACCAGGGCACCGTCTCCAAGGTGTCTTTGGGCCAGGTGCTTCTCCACCTCCTCCTGCCGCTCCAACAGCCAGTCCATGGCCGCGTACAGTTGATCCTCTGAGGTCTCCCCCAGTCCTAAGGTCTCCGCCAGCGAGTCCCGCGCGGTGGCCTCGGCCAGAGCTCGGGCCGTGGCCAGCTTCGACGCCGGCCCCAGGACACGGGCCGCAATCAGCGCCACCACTCGTTCGCGTTCCCGACAGGGACGAGCCGAGAGCATGCGGTCGAGCCCCAGCTTGCGCAAGGTGCCGAGCACCGCGACGACATGGCCGTGGGGCTTGGAGCGGATGATGTCGAAGGCGTCGGTAGGGCTGAGCAGGGGTTCGTCCTTGAGGAGCCGGCGGAACGTGTCGATCTTGGCTTTCGGCCAGTCGGAGAGGTTGGCGATGGTGCGTTTGCGGACGCGCTTGCCTTCGCGCCAGCCTTCGCGCAGCAGGATGGCGGGAGGGGAGTTGCGGTTGGGGACGATTTCCACGTACATGGCAACTACCCTAGCATATCATGCGGCTAATAACAAGTGTTATTTAGCATTTACATGGGAACACATTTACGCTCCCAAACACCCCTTTCCTCTTGCATACTCGACACTTAACTCAAAATGAACGACAAATATCGCTGGAACTTCAGTTTAGTACTCAGAGAAAGATGCCGTCGATTATTTTACCACGTCACGCGCCTCATTGATGAATGGCAATGAGACAATTGACTCGCCGCCGCTACAGCCGCGTGACCAGCCAGGCCGGGGTGAAGCGCAGGGCGTAGGCGTTGAGGGCGGTCATGGTGTCGGTGAGCAGGAGGACGCCGACGGCGATCAGGAGCAGGCCGGCACAGACGTGGATGGCCGGGAGCCACGAGCTGATGGCGCGCGAGAGCCTGAGGAACTGGTTCATGGCCATGGCGCTCAGGAGAAACGGCAGCGCCAGCCCTGCGGCGTAGGCCGACAGCAGCAACATGCCCCGGTAGATTTCGCTGGCGGTGCCGGCCAAGGTCAGGACGGCGCCCAGGATCGGCCCCACGCAGGGGATCCACGCCACCGCGAAGGTCAGCCCCACCAGCACCGATCCGAGATAGCCCGCCGGTTTGCTGCGCAGATTGAACTGCGCGTAACGCTCGAGGGTGGCGACCTGGAAGAGCCCGGTGAGGTAGACTCCCACCACCAGGATGAACAGGCCTCCGACCACGCGGACCACGTCCTGATAGCTGAGCAGGAGGCTTCCCAGGAGGCTTGCCGACGCTCCCAGGGCGACGAAGGCGACGGAAAAGCCGAACACGAAGGCCACGGCGTTGCCCATGACCCGTGCGTTGCCCGGGCGGCCTTCACTGATTTCCCGGGGCGAGATGCCGGAAACGAACGACAGATAAGACGGGATTAGCGGCAGCACGCACGGGCTGAGAAACGAGAGGCCTCCGGCCGCGAAGGCGATTAACAGGTTGACGTCGGTCATAAGGGTCCCTGATTCCTTTACGCCATACACGGGCGCGCAAAGCAACGGGACTCTTCCGCCGGAGCTCGCTACTTCTTCTTCCTGGCCGGCGGCTTCTTCCTGGCCGGTGCTTTCTTAGCCGCGGCTTTCTTAGCCGGTGCTTTCCGGGCTTTACCCGAAGTCAAGAATAATTGATATTGGCCCCTCATGCTGGAATTTCTCGGCAAGGGCGGCGTTTTCATGGTCCCGATCCTGCTGTGCTCGATCACGGCCGTGGCCATCTTTGTCGAACGGCTGTTGAGCCTGAGAAGACATCGGGTGGTCCCGGCCGACCTGGTGCGGCGGACCGAGGCGCTGGTCGCGGACAAGGACCTGGCCGCGGCCACGGAGTTGCTGCGGCAGAGCCGCGCGGCCGTCGCCAGGGTGCTGGCGGCGGGGTTACGGGCGTCGGGGCAACGCCGCGACGTCGTGAAGGATCACCTGGAGGAGGCGGGCCGCCAGGAAGCGGCCGGGCTGGAGCGGTTCGTGGACACCCTCGGCACCATCGCCGGGGTCAGCACGCTGCTCGGCCTGCTGGGCACCATCTCGGGCATGATCGAGGTCTTCTCGGTGATCTCCACCCAGAGCGTGGTCAACCCGGCGTCCCTGGCCGGCGGCATTTCCGAGGCGCTGGTCACCACCCTGGCCGGGTTGAGCGTGGCCATTCCCACCGTCGTCATGCACCGCTACCTGCTGAACAAGGCCAACGCCCTCACCCTGGAGATGGAGCGGCTCGCCACCCGTTTCATGGACCTGCTCAACCCCGAGGGCCTGACCGACTGACATGAACTTCCGGCCCCGCAGAAGCCCCGCGGGCGGCTTCATCGACATGACGCCGTTCGTGGATACGATCTTCAACCTGCTGATCTTCTTCGCCCTGTCCATGAACTTCCTGGTCAATCCCGGGATCACCGTGGACCTGCCCGACGCCTCCGCCCCGCAGGTGGCGCGCCAGGACGACGACATACGGATTGTCGTCACGCCGGCGGGCGAGATCCATCTCGACGGCGCGCCGGTGACGCTGCCGGCGCTTCGCGAAGGGCTTGGGGCGATGGCTGGAGAAGGCCGCGACGCGCAGGTGTTGATAAGGGCGGATCGCCGCGTGCCTCACGGCCTGGTGGTGGCGGTGATGGATGCGGCGCGGTCAGCCGGGCTGACGCGGCTGGCCATCATGACCGAGCGAAAGTAGGGGTAGGTTTGTCGGTTTGTCGGATTACGCTTCGCTAATCCGACCTACGAGAAGAAGGTCAGCTTGACCATGAAGGCCAGCAGGGCCGGGAGGAAGCTGAATACTGCGAAACTGAGGACGGCCAGCCTCTTCTCGAGTCTTGCGATGTCCTCTTTGGTGGCCATGTTGGCCTCAAGCCTGGCGATGTCTCCCTTGGTGCCCATCTCGAGTCTTGCGAAGTCTTCCTTGGTAGCCAGCGCATGTTTTGCGAAGTCTTCCTTGGTAGCCAGCGCATGTTTTGCGAAGTCTTCCTTGGTGGCCAGCGCATGTTTTGCGAAGTTTTCCTTGGTGGCCATCTCGAGTCTTGCGAAGTCTTCCTTGGTGGCCATCGCAAGTTTTGCGATGTCCTCCTTGGTGGCCATCTCGAGTCTGGCAACATCCTCTTTGGTGGCCATGTTGCCCTCAAGCCTAGCAATGTCTTCTTTGGTCGCCATGTTCTCGGCTGGTGGTACGGCGCCGGCTGCGGCCTTTGCCGTGTCCGGGGAAGCCCCGGCTTCGATCAGCGCATCGTAGACTTCGGACACGATCAGACCCATCTTTGCAACTCCAGATGCGCTACCCGCTTGAGTACGGGACGGTCAAGAACAGAACACCAGGAAACGGCACCAATGTCAAGTATGGCCATGTAAAGAACAATCGGCCCTCGGCGGCCGTTCTTTAGCGTGCCCCGTGAAAACTTGGCGCTGTGACAATGGATCAGGGTTTCCTCGGGAGCGAGGGCGTCCCGCCCTCGTCGAGGGCAGGATGCCCTCGCTCCCAGGGGCCCCCTTGGGGCCGCTACACCGGCATCAGGCCGTGCTTCTTGGCGGGGCGGGTCTCTTTCTTGTGGCGCAGCAGCGCCAGGGTGCGGGTGAGGCGGGCGCGGGTGTCGGCGGGCTGGATGGCGGCCTGGGCGAACTGTTTGGACACGGCCTCGAAGGGGCCGTTGAAGCGTTCGGCGAACTCGGCCATCTTCTCGGCGCGGGTGCGCTCGGGGTCGTCGGAGGCGGCGATCTCGCGGCGGTAGAGCACGTTGACGGCGCCGCCGCCGCCCATCACCGCCAGCTCCACCCCGGGCCACAGCCAGAGCTGGTCGGCGCCCATCTCGCGCGTGCACATGGCCTGCTTGGCGCCGCCGTAGCCCTTTCGCAGCACGATGGTGATCTTGGGCACCGTGGCCTCGGCATAGGCATAGAGCATCTTGGCGCCGTGCCGGATGATGCCCTTCTCTTCCTGCTGCCGGCCCGGGAAGAACCCGGGCACGTCCATCAGCGTGACGATGGGGATGTTGAAGGCGTCGCAGAAACGGATGAAGCGCGCCGCCTTGTCCGAGGCGTCCACGTCCAGGCTGCCGGCCAGGAACATGGGCTGGTTGGCCACGAACCCCACCGGGTTGCCGTCGAGCCGCCCGAACCCGGTCACGAGGTTGCGCGCGAACCGGCGCTTGAGCTCCAGGAACTCGCCGCCGTCCACCACCAACTGGATCACCTTGACGATGTCGTAGGGCTTGCGCTTGTCGTCGGGAACCAGCTTCTCGATGCCGTCGAGGCGCCGCTCCGGGTCGTCGCCGGTCTCCTTCCGCGGCAGCGGCGCGTTGCAGTTGTCCGGCAGGAAACCCAGCAGCTCGCGGATCTGCGCCAGGCAGGCCTCGTCGTCCGCGCTCACCACGTCCGCCACCCCGGACACCTCCGAGTGGATCCGCGCCCCGCCCAGCTCCTCCATGGTGACCTCTTCCCCCAGCACCTCCTTGATCACCGGCGGCCCGGTGATGAACATCTGGCTGGTGTCCCGCACCATGAGGATGAAGTCGGTCAGCGCCGGCGAATAGGACGCCACGCCGATGCACGGCCCCATCACCGCCGAGATCTGCGGGATGGCCCCGGACGCGATGCTGTTCTCGAAGAAGATCTCGCCGATGGCCGAGGTGACGCTCAGCCCCTCCTGGATGCGCGCCCCCACCGAGTCGTAGAGCCCGACGCACGGCATCCCCAGGGAGCGGGCCGTGCGGATGCCGTTGGCGATCTTCGCGGCATGGGCGCTGCCCACGGCCCCCGCCAGCACCGTGCGGTCCTGGGCGAACAGGTACACCGGCCGCCCGTCGATGCGGGCGAAGCCGCACACCACCCCGTCCGTGGGCCGGCGCCGCTCCGCCATGCCGAAATCCGTGCACTGGGTCTCGGCCAGCATGAACTCTTCGGTGAAGCTGCCCGGATCCACGAGCTTGTCGATGCGCTCCCGGGCGGTGAGCTTGCCCTCGCCGTGCTGCTTGTCGATGGCCCGGGGGTCGCCGGCGAGGACGCGGGCCTCGAGCTCGGCGAGTTTCTCTTCCGGAGTCCCGCCGTGGGCGGGAGCGGGAGGCTCGCCTCGAGGCGGGACATCGTGTGTGCGATCAGCGTTCATGCCTGTTTTTCCCACGAGACAGCCGATGAAGTCCAGCCCAGTCCCCGCGCATCAAAGCCTCCTTCTTCTTTCGACGCCAGCCCTTGATCCGCAGTTCGGACTCCAGGGCCTCCGCTCGGGTCGGAAAGGGACAGGAATATACCAACGATAAGGGTTTCCGGGAGGCAGTATATCCGAATACGCCGTCGTAGTGTTGCTGGAGGCGGTGCTCAAGGTTGTCTGTGTGGCCGGTGTAGTAGGAGCCATCACCACAGCGAAGGATATAGACCCAGAAACTCATGGCGGCGGGGTTGCTGAAGCTTGCGTCCTTCTTGCGTCCTTCGACTTCGCGCCGCTGGCGCGGCGCTACGCTCAGGACGAACGGTTTATGGACTATAGATTGATTAGATTTATGGATTATAGCCCGGATTGGATTCATGGATTATAGCCCGAATGGATTCCAGGTCCTGGCCCAAATGGGGATTCCAGGTCCTGGCCCAAATGGGGATTCCAGGCCCTGGCCCAAACGGGGATTCCAGGCCCTGGCCCAAATGGGGGATTCCAGGTCCTGGCCCGGGGGATTCCAATCCCGTTCGTCCTGAGCGTAGCGAGGCGCAGCCGAGCGAAGTCGAAGGGCGCAAGTTCATGGCGGGGGGTTGCTGAAGCTTGCGTCCTTCGACTTCGCGCCGCTGGCGCGGCGCTACGCTCAGGACGAACGGTTTATGGACTATAGATTGATTAGATTTATGGATTATAGCACGGATTGGATTCATGGATTATAGCCCGGATGGATTCCAGGCCCTGGCCCAAATGGGATTCCAGGCCCTGGCCTAAATGGGGATTCCAGGCCCTGGCCCAAACGGGGATTCCAGGCCCTGGCCCAAATGGGATTCCAGGCCCTGGCCTAAATGGGGATTCCAGGCCCTGGCCTAAATGGGGATTCCAGGCCCTGGCCTAAATGGGGATTCCAGGCATTGGCCCCCGGGGGATTCCAACCCCGTTCGTCCTGAGCGTAGCGAGTCCTGAGCTTGTCGAAGGGCGAGCGAAGTCGAAGGGCGCAAGTCGAAGGGCGCAAGCTTTTTTCGTTCGTCCCCAGCGGGTTCGAAGGGCGCCATTTTCCTCAGATGATCCCCATCCCCCTTAGCACGGACAGCATGATGGCGGCGGCGATGACCGAGCCGATCTGGCCGCCGGCGTTGGCGCTCATGGCGTGCATCAGCAGGTGGTTCTTCTTGTTGTAGCGCTGTCCTACGCTCTGCACCACGCGCGCGGCCATGGGGAAGGCGGAGATGCCGGCGGCGCCGATGAGCGGGTTGATTTTGCCGCGGGTGAAGAGGCACATGAGCTTGCCGAACAGCACGCCCATCACGGTGTCCAGGCCGATGGCCACGAACCCCAGGGCCAGCACCTGCAGGGTCTGCACCTGCAGGAACCGCTCCGCGGCCATGGTGCCGCCGATGGACAGTCCCAGCAGCAGCGTCACGATGTTGGCGATCTCGTTCTCCGACGCCAGCTTGAGCCGCTCCACCACGCCGCATTCCCGGAGCAGGTTGCCGAGCATCAGCATGCCGATGAGCGGCGTCCCCAGGGGCGCGATGATCGACGCCACCACCGTGACGACGATGGGGAACAGGATGCGCGTGGTCTTGGACACCGGCGCCTGCTGCACCATCCCCATGACGATCTGCTTCTCCCGGGCGGTGGTCAGCGCCCGCATGATGGGCGGCTGGATCAGCGGCACCAGCGACATATACGAATAGGCCGCCACCGACACCGCCCCCAGCAGGTGCGGCGCAAATCGCGAGCTGACGTAGATGGCGGTGGGTCCGTCGCAGGCGCCGATGACGGCGATGGCCACGGCATCCAGCTTCTCGAAGCCCAGGCCCAGCGCCAGCAGCAGCGTCAGGAAGATGCCGAACTGCCCGGCCGCCCCCAGCATGATGATCTTGGGGTTGGAGAACAGCGGCCCGAAGTCGGTCATGGCGCCGATGCCGAGGAAGATCAGCACCGGAAAGATCTCGGTGCGGATGCCGATGTCGTAGAAGAACCGGAGCGTCCCGCCCTCGGCCATCAGCTCGGCCTGGGGGATGTTCACCAGGATGGCGCCGAACCCGATGGGCACCAGCAGCAGCGGCTCGAACCCCTTCCTGATTCCCAGGTAGAGCAGCACCCCCGCGATGGCCATCATGACCACCTGGCCGAGCCCCAGGTGCGAAACGCCGTCAAGCAGCCCCAGGGAGCCAGAAAGAATCGCAGATACCATATTGTTGTATAGGTTTTAGGCGGGAAAGATCTTCCTGATCAGGAGGATCAGAAGACTCAGCAGCCACAGCACCAGCAGCGTGCCGACGCTGCCCACCAGCGCAACCGTGAAACCGAATTCCCAGGTGCCCATGCCAACTATACCGGGTAGAATGCCGTCCGTAGCCGCGGGGCTACTCGATCTCGGCGAGCGCCTCACCCGCCTCCACCGACTGCCCGACCTCGACGTTGACCGCCTTCACCGTCCCGGCGGCCGGCGCCACCACGGGGATCTCCATCTTCATGGCCTCCATCACGATGACCACATCGTCCTCTTCAACGGCCTGGCCGGGATTCGCCTCGATTCTCAATATCTTACCAACCATGGGAGCTGTGATGGAGGTTGCCAATGGATGTTTCTCCTTGCGCTGAGAATTTGTTGCGGCCCGCTGCGGAAGCCGTTGTGAAACGTCCGAGCCCAGACTGTCCCTTTATCAGGCTTTTCCCAAGACAAGTCAAATCTCCGCTCGGGACGAACGCCAATTTCTAAAGAATGTCAACTTCTAAAGAAAGTATTTGACCGGCCGATACTTCAAACATAAGATAAACGCAACGCCTGAAGGGGGAGAGCATGGAGGCACTCAAGGAATATGCCGGTGCGATTACGGCCGCGGTTACGGTGGTTGCCGCACTGGGCGCATTGGGTCTGTGGACTATCAATGTCCAGGTTACCCCCGAGCTCCACCGGCTCGACGGGCGGATTGAAAAACTCGACGGGCGGATCGACCAGCTCGACGGCAAGCTCGACGCCAACCTGAAGGTCATCAACGACAGGTTCAACCTGGTGGACGAGCGGTTCGAGCGCGTCGATGAGCGGTTCAACCGCCTGGAGAACGACATGAACAACAGGTTTGACCGCGTCGAGAGCGAGATCACTACTATCCGCAACGACATCAAGACCATTCTCTTGAGGCTTCCGCCGCAGGCAGAGGCAGGATAGCTGCGGGTCTTTTCTGCAAGCCCCCTTTATTGACACTTTCCCCGCCATTATATTATAAATTTCACCATATTTCTGGACATGATTTCCCCGCCCGTGAGCGCTGTCCATGCCTGATGAACGAACCATCCTGCCACGCCACCTTAGCGTCGAGCTGCAAGACGCGCTGACCTATGCGCGCGTCGTCAATATCGTGGGTGCCCGTCAGGCGGGCAAGACGACACTCGTTCGCGACATCCTGAAGACCGGCAGGTTCATCACCCTCGACGACGAAACGGTGCTGGAGGCCATCGAGGGCGACCCGTGGGGTCAGTTGCAGCGCCTCAAGGAGGAGGCGCCCGATGTTCCGCTGATCATCGATGAAGCGCAACGGTCCAGGAAGCTGGCGCTGGCGATCAAGCGAATCGTCGACTCCAGCCACCGCAAGGGGCAGTTCGTCCTCACGGGTTCCTCCAACATTTTTTCGACCCGGCATGTGGCCGATTCCCTGGCCGGGCGCATGCTGACGCTCACGTTGTGGCCGTTGACCGCGGCCGAAACCATGTCTTGCGGGCCGTCGATGGTGCTTGATTGGGCGGTTTCCAAGGATCCGGACCTGAAGGATCTGCCCGCGCCGGAATCCGCGACCCGGGCGGACTACATCGGCCGCGTCCTCAAGGGAGGCTTTCCCGAGATCCGCGATCTCGATCACACCAGGCGACAAAGAGTCTATCGCGAATACGTCGATGCCATGGTGGACCGGGACGTTGCAGACATCGTCCGCATCAGGAAAGGCGACGCGCTCCGGCGTTTGATCGATCAACTCGCCGTCCGCACGGCCACGGAGCTCAACATTGCGGAGCTCTGCGAGCGCATCGGCGTGCAGCGAGGTACAGTGGAACAATACCTGGACGTGCTGACGCGGCTGTCCCTGGTGGTCAGGCTCGGGGCGTGGACCTCGGGAGAAACCCGCCGCGAGATCAAGAACGCGAAGCACCACTTCGTGGACGCGGGCATCGCCGCGCGCTCCGCAGCCTGGCCCCGCGGTCCTTCGATCCCGACGCCGATCCCACGGCGCTGGGCGGGTTGCTGGAGAGCTTCGTCTTCTCCGAGCTCTTGCGCTGCGCCCCCTACCAGAAGAACGGTTTTCGCTTCTATCACTGGCGTGATCAGCGTGGACGCGAGATCGACATTCTGGCAGAGAGCGCCAACGACCTGGCTGCCATCGAAGTCAAGGCCGCCACATCGGTGAGCCGCCAGGACTTCAGGCACATGCGGTGGTTCGCCTTCGAGGGCCCGGGCAAGACCCGCACCGTAACCTCGATCGTCTTTTATCCGGGTGAACGAAAGCTGACGTTCGGGCAACGCCTGTACGCTTTGCCGGTGAGTTGTTTGTGGGGAATCCGATAGTACCGGAACCGGCGCATGTCACCCGTCCAGCAGATCCGCCCCCCGAGAGACTATATCCGCGGAGAATGGATCGACGAACTCGACGCCGCCCAGGCGTTGGCCGTCCTGCATTTCCTCGCTGAGGACCGTGGAGCAGCCGGCCTGTCGCGCCGTGGCCCAAATCATTGCGTCCCAGAAGGACAGCTAACCCCATCCTCCAAAGAACCGCAGGCAGAATCAGGATAGCATTCCGCGCCCCTGGCAATCGGTCGTCCTGGCCGTTACCATCTTTTGGCGTTGCCTATGGAAACGCCGCGCAGGATCGATACGACAAGGATAGACGCAATGGAGTCTCGGTGCGCTGCTCGTGACGCGGCCGGTCGGCGTCTCCTATGACGGCGGCCCATGGCCAAGGACAGGATAGGACCGTCCCGGCACGATTCGGCACGGTGGACGCGCGCTCATGCCGGGCGTTGATGAGTTGGAAGAAGAGCACGGCGTCGTCCTGGCTAACCGGCAGGTAGCCGACCTCGTCCGTCACGAGCAGAGGGGTTGGTCCAGCACGCACAGCCGTGTGGACCGGCGGATTTCGTTGGACGGCCTATGATCCTGGCTGATAAGGTGGATGATCCGGGTGGGCCTCACGGGCAAAGGGTGGGGTCCGGTACAAGGACGCGAAGGGGGAACGGTAGCTGGAAACAAACGCGGAAGAACTCATTCGACAGGCAACCCGACCCCGAGGGTGGTTCTCTACCGCAAGTACAGGCTGTCAAGATTTTTTGGGAACGGGCAAAAATACATTTGACAAACCCGGAAAAACTCCGTATTAAAACGGGGAACCGGCCGAGGAGGGCGTTTAATGTCAGGGCCGGCAACAGTAACAAGAATGGCTGGGGAGCGTAGCAACAAAATGAGCAAGGAGGACACGATGAGGTTAATGGTAACAAAACGAGGATTTTCCCTTCTCGTCGGGGCGTTTTTGGCGCTGGCTTTGGCGGCCTGCGGCGGTTCCGGCGTGAAAAACGATAGGGACGACGCTCTCGCCGAGGTGGCCATGCTGAAAGCCGAGTTGGCAACGGCGCAGACGAGTTTAGGGATGGCTAACGACGACGTGACGCGCCTCACGGGCGAACTGGGGATGTCTACTGCCGACGTGACGCGCCTCACGGGCGAGTTGATGACGGCGCAGACGAGTTTGGGGATGGCTAACGACGACGTGACGCGCCTCACGGGCGAGCTGAAGACGGCCAACGACGACGTGACGCGCCTCACGGGCGAGCTGGGGACGTCGCAGACGAGTTTGAAGACGGCCAACGACGAAGTGACGCGCCTCACGGGCGAGCTGGGGACGTCGCAGACGAGTTTGAAGACGGCCAACGACGAAGTGACGCGCCTCACGGGCGAGCTGGGGACGTCGCAGACGAGTTTGAAGACGGCCAACGACGAAGTGACGCGCCTCACGGGCGAGCTGGGGACGTCGCAGACGAGTTTGAAGACGGCCAACGACGAAGTGACGCGCCTCACGGGCGAGCTGGGGACAGCTACTGGCGAAGTGGCGCGCCTCGGGCCGTTGTTGAAAACGGCCGTGGCTATGATCGGTGACGCGACCGATGAAGCGGACGATAGCGCGACCGCGAGCCTCAACGGTCAGCTCAACGCCGCGAAAGCTCGCATTGCAGAGCTGGAGGCCGGGACGGCCCCCGACTTGGTTGAGCCGATCAGGACGGCGACCAGTGACGCGTCTACGGCGGCGAACGACGCCTACATGGCTGCCGACACGGCTGCCGACGAGGCCGAGGTTGCGGATGACAACCGGGCAACTATCCAGACCGGTGAGGCCGACTCGATCTATGATGCGATGATGGCCAGGACTGCGGCCAACACGGCAATGGAAGAGGCCGGCAACGCGGCTGCTGCCGCCACGGCAGCGATGACGGCGGCCAATGTTAATGCCGCGACCGCCGAGAAGAATAAGGCCGAAGCCGCACAGGAAGCGGCCGAGACTGCCCGGACAGCCGCCGAAACCGCCCGGGACGACGCTGAGGCGGATTCTATGGTGGAGTTGAAGATCGCCGGCACGGTCAAGTCCGTCGGCACTGCGATGGTCGACCTTTCGGCTAGCGCCCTTACAGAAACCATCAATGACGTGATGAAAAAGACCGGCAAGATCGACGACATCACGGTCGAGTCTGAAGAGGTCATGGGTATGGGGGATGACAGCGAAACCGCGAATGTAGACGAAGAAAGACCCGGCGTGGCTGCTGACCGTCAAATCGAGATCGGTCGCATTGTTGACTCGGACGAAGACGACGCCCGCGTTGCGTTGATCAAGGCCTTCATCGGTTCGAGTACGGTGGCTGCCTATGAAGATATTAGTGGCACACAGACAGCAGTGAAGACAGGCGTCGTCACCTTCGATGGCAACAACGACGGGGACGAACAAACTTTCAGACTAAAGTCCGCAGGTGTGCATTTCCTGGCCGACAACCTCCTGGAGGCCGGCCGAATCGCGACCGCCACGGAGAAAGGTATCATGCTGTACTCGTACACTTACGAGAACAGCAGCAACGTCGATGTAAAAGAGTATGTGCGACACTCCATGACGGGAACGAACGTGGTAGCGGGGGAGAGCACGACCACGTACACCTACCAGCGGGTCGACGTGAAGAAGGGAATTAAGCTTCCGCATGGGACGGATTACAAACACATTCATTTCGGTGTCTGGGCGTCCCTGGGTAAGAATGACGACATGACCGGTAAACAAGAGGTTTCCGAACTCGGCATCGCCTTCGTCCAGAACTTCACGGGCGCGGGCATGACCGAGGACGAGGAGATGCCGAACAACGGTGATGCCAAGTATGAGGGCAACTGGGTTGCCAACATTCAGGAAGCCGACGAGGACGGCGACGGAGCTGTCAGCGGTGGAATGGAAGTGAAGGGCGATGCAACCATGTCGGCGGACTTCCGGAAGGATACGGTCGCTGTCGAGCTGATGGGTCTCGCCACGCTTGAGGCTAAGATCGGGGGGAGCAACATCCTGCGGAACAGGTTCACGGGCTCCGAGGCCGCGAAGGTCATAGCTGGCGATCCCCATGGGTTGGACTCGGATGGCAAGTTCACGGGTACTGTGAAGGGTGCTTTCTTCGGTTCCAAGGCGGAGGAAGCCGGCGGTGTCTTCGACTATGAGTCTGAAGACCAAAAGGATGGCGCGTTCCGTGGCGCCTTCGGCGGCAGGCGGACCGACTGATCGTTTGAGGCTCTAGAATACTAAATACTACCACTGCGGGGCGCCCGGTCCGGCAACGGACCGGGCGCTTTTTCTTTCTACAATGCGGTGATCATCGACCCGCTCCGGTTGTCGGGATCTACTTGAGTGGTGACGGTGCCCACAAGAGCTGTTATCGGATTGCGGCGTCGCCAGTTTCCTGAGGCACCGACAGCGATCCCGGTGATGCGGCATGATCGATCCTGTCCCACCATTCGTTCCCTGCGTTCAACCCGGACCTCCAACCGAATGAAGGCGTGTATGCGTCGGTACATGAACCTGTTGAACCTGTTTGGTGCTGCGATCCTGACGGCACTGTTGCTGGCCGTCGGCATTTCTCCCATGCCCGTAGGGGCACAACAGACGCAGGGCACCGGGGTGTCGGCGGAGACCCTGATCGAAGCCGCCCGGGCGGCGCTTGCGAAGGGCAAGCTGGACGACGCCGAATTCCTGCTGAAGGGCGTCAAACCGGGCCACGGGAACATCGACGATCTCGACTTCCTGCACGGCACGATCGCGCTGGCACGGCGGAACTGGCAGGATGCCATCGCCCGGTTCCGTGCGATGCTAGCGCGCAATCCCGATCTGCCCCGGGTGCGCCTCGACTTGGCACGGGCCTATTTCCATGCGGGCGAGGACGGCAACGCGGCCTATCACTTCGGTCTGGCGCTGGGCGCCAAGGACTTGCCCGCTATCGTGCGTGCGCGAGCGCTTGCCTTTCTCGACCAAATCAGACGGCGCAAGACCTGGTCGGTCACCGGCTCTCTGGCGGTCCTGCCGGACAGCAATATTAACGCGGCGACGAGCGCCCGGCTAGTGGACCTCTTCGGTCTGCCGGCGCGCCTTTCCGAGGATGCGCGGCAAACCAGCGGGGTAGGGCTGAGCGCCAATATCTCCGGCGGATACGAAGGACGGATTTCGCAGGATCTGAGGTTCCGGGTCGGCGGCGGCTTGCGCACGCGGACCTACGGTGAGAGCGATTTCAACGATCGGCTTTTGAGCTTGCGTGCCGGACCGAGGTTCCTGTTCGAAAAGTTCGACCTGCGCACGGAACTGACCTCACGGTTTCGGTGGCTGGGCGGCGAGAGCTACAGCCGGGCGACCGGTGTCGAACTTTCGAGCGACTGGCTGATGGCGCCGACGTGGCGGTTGAGCGCGTCGGTCGGGGGCGAGCGGATTTCCTACGAGACCTTCCTCGGCGACGGACACTCCTATGGCACCTATCTGAGCCTCAGCCACGCCCTCGCAGAGGCGACGCTCCTGCGGGCCGACACCTCCTTTCGCCGCGAGATACTCGATCGGGAGGCCTATTCGTGGCGCGCGTTCACCATTGGGGTTTCGGTCAAACGGGAGTTTCCTCTTGGGTTCGTGCTGTCCGCCGGGCCGAGCTACCGGTGGCGCGAGTATGGCGCGCCTCTTCCCGTCTTCGGACCCAAGCCGCGGCTGGACCGGACCCTGGCGGGGCAGGTCAAGGTTTCGAACCGCCATGTCAGTCTGTTCGGGTTCATGCCGGAAGTGACGATCCGGCATGAGCGCCGGGACAGCAATATCCAACTCTACGACTACAAGCGGACCGTCGGCGAGGTCGGCATGGTCCGGACGTTCTAAGAAACAGTAGGGCAGGGCTTCGCGCGGCCTGCCGGGCGGCCGACTCGCCGGCGGACGGTCCTCGTAAGAAGGAGGGCTGCACGCAAGGGCCGCCCCTTTGCTCTTTGGCATATTTAGGGTGAATGATGACGGGGAGATTGAACTGGCGCACACTTGTGCTTTCTGGATTGTTGGTGTTGGTCGGGCCAGCCTGGATTGCAGGACAGGAGACGCCTTCCGAGGTTTCTTGGGACTTGGCGGCGGCGCGTGCACTGGTCGAGGGCGAGCGATACCAGGAGGCGTTGGCCATTCTGCGACCGCTCGCGGAGACTAACCCAGGGCGCAAGGACATCCTCTTTGTTCTCGGTTTTGCGGCTATCGAGTCGTCGCGTCTCCGGAATCTGTCGGAAACCGACCGCAGGATATTGCTGGACGAGGCCATCACGGTCTTGCGCACCATGCTCGTCGACCAACCAGGGCTGGTACGTGTGCGGCTGGAGCTGGCCCGAGCGTTCTTCTACAAGGGCGAGGACGCGTTGTCACAGGAGCACTTTGAGCGTGTGCTGGCGGGTAGCCCACCCGAACCCGTGGTGGCCAACGTGCGGCGATTCCTCACACAGATTCGGGCTCGACGGCGCTGGAACCTACACCTCGGCTTCGCGCTGGCCCCTGACACGAATATCGGGGGCGCGTCCAACGCGAGGATCATCTACATCTTCGGGCTGCCGTTCCAGCGGGATGCGGAGTCGCTGACCACGTCGGGAGTGGGACTGTCGGTCTGGGGCGGCGGGGAATACCAGCACCCGCTGGGGGAGCGGGTCCGGCTCCGCTTGGGCATGGACGCGTCGCGGCGGGAGTACTCGGGCGGCAGGTTCGACAGGATGCTTGCGTCGTGGCATGCGGGCCCGCGGGTGTTCCTGAGCCGGACCACGGAGTTCAGCGTGCTGGGCAACTGGCGCCACCAGTGGAACGCCAACGACCCCAACTACTTCGACCTGGGGGGCGGGCTGACGTTGAACCACCGGTTCAGCAGGCGGCTCACGGCCAGCGGCAGGGCGTCGTGGCACGACCGCCGGTACCGCACACAAAAAACACTGGACGGCCCCGTGCGGAATTTCTCCCTCAGGGCCGGCTGGGTGCTGAGGCCCACGGTGCGGCTCGATGCCACCGCCGGGTACGGGCGCGACCGGCCCGAGCTGTTGAGGTTTCGCAACGAGAGCAAGTGGCTGCAGGTGGGGGTGTCCGTGGCCTTGCCGCGGGGGTTCACGGTGGGCGCGGGCGCCGGTTATCGATGGACCGACTACGATGGCATCCAGTTCCCGCCCACCCTGGACGGGCGTCCCCGCGAAGACGAGACCTACAACCTGCGAGCCTCGGTCCACAACCGAGCGCTCACCTTCTTGGGCTTCAGCCCGGAAGTGTCGTTGATCCACGAAGCCCGCACCACCAACGCCCAGCTCCGCGCTTACAAGCGCACGGGCGGGGAGCTGCGGGTGGTGCGGCAGTTCTAGGGCAAGACGCCCCAGCCTTGAGATCCTCCTCTTTACACTGATAGGATGGGCGGGTTTTTTTGGAGGGAAGCCAATGGTTTTCAGGTCGACCCGCAGGTTCTTTTCCGCTGTTGAGACCTTCGCCTTTCTCGCGCTGGCGCTGTCCGGTTGTGTTATTGGCGGGAGCGGCAACCCCGAGGCGCTTCCCTCCGGTGCCGGTTCGACGCGGGGGCAGGATGCCCCCAGCTTCCTTTCGGGCGCGGGCCTTGAGCCGGGGGTGGTTGAGGTCGCGCTGGTTGGGTCCGAAGAGGATGGCAACGAGCCGCCGTTGGACGTTCCTGACGATGGAACGAGTGTCGGCGCGGATGACGGGGTATCGGACGGCGGCTCGACCGCCGAAGACGAGTCCTCCGACGGTGGCACGACTCCCGGCGGCCGGCGTCTGGCCGAGCTTCCGCGCAACAACCCGGAAGCGGCCGATCTTCTCGACCATTGGGGGCACCGGCGCATTCAAGAGATTACCGAGACCCTTTCCCTGGTGGAACCGGCAGCCGAGGACAACGCGGACGGCTTTCGAGCGCTCCAGGCAGCGGTGCAGGCGGAGAGCGAGGGGGTCGTGGCGCCGGGTCTCGCCGATGATGACGAAGTCCGGGTCCTCGGCTCCCACCGGGGCGTCACCTACGGGCGCTGGACCGGCGGCCCCGCCGACACCTTGTCCATCGACTTCGACCTCTCCCGGGCAGGGCCGGGGTTGCAGGACGATCCGCGGTTCCGCGCCATCCTGGAACGCGCCGGCAAGGTGTGGAGCCATCGGATCATCGATACCTGGTCCACGTGGCATCGGGCGGCCGGCGAGCTCAAGGGCTGGCTGATCAACGGTACCAATCCCGACATCGAGGTGCGGGTCGGGGAAGGTGGAGAGGTCAGCACCGGACTCGAAATCGACGTCAAGGAAGACGACCTGCCCGCCGATACCGCCGGCCGGGCCAGTTCGGGTGTTCTTCCGCCCGGCGGTTCCTGGGAACCCCGTTTCGGATCCATCGAGATCGACAGGACGTATCTTCTGGGGGCCACGGAGGCGAGCCTGTTCGCCAACCTCACCCACGAGCTCGGGCATGTGCTGGGTGCATGGAAGGGCGGGTCGGATACGGAGAGCTACGGTGCCTATACCGACGAGGAGGCAGGTACCTGGACCGGACCCAACGTGGTTGCGGTACATGGCGGCCCAGCGCCGTTCCAGGACGCGGCCGACCCGAAAACCTGGGTGGACGGCGAGCGGGATCCGGAGGCCTCGCAGTTCGATTTCCACCACAGCGGCGTCTGCGTCTCGGTCATGTCCTACTGTCGGCAGAACGCCGCCCTGCCGGCGTTTCTGCCGCATGCCATCGATTTCGCATTCCTCGCGGATCTCGGAGTGACCGTGGCCGAAGAGACCGACAGGCCCGAGACCTACGGGCTCGCCGGATGGACGGATCACGCGGGGTTTACGCTGTCGGTTTCCCGCGAATTGCAAGTGGCCCTGGCTGATCCGCAACCCCACTACGACGGCGCGGCCAATGATTGGCAGACCCTCGAGGTGTTGGATCTGCTGCACGTGGGGGTCGACGTGTTCGGACACCGCAGCGCCGGAGGACTCCTTCAGTCCTTTTCGGAGGAGGGAGCAGAGGCCACCGTCCGCTACGCCGGGGGCCTGATCGGCGCCGCCATCGACCGCGCCTGGCTGCCGCCCGTGACCGGGGCCGCCAGCCTCGCGGTCAACCTCGGCACGCTGGACGGCAGGGCGAGCTTCACCTCGCTCACGGTCCACACCGAGGGGACCCCCGGGGTCTTCGCCGGCGGAAGCCTGCACTACCCCTTCGAGTTGTCGGCCAACGCCCTGGTCGGAACGACGGCAGGTTCGACGCTTCGGGCGGACTTCTACGGACCACGGCACCAGGACGTTGCGGGAACCCTCCACGACCCGGGAGCCGGTCTGCTGGCCGGCTTCGGAGCCACGGTCGACGACAGGCCCAGCCGCGAGGAGGTGATCGCCTCGGCCGATCATATGGGTGGGAATTCATACCAGCGGGGGGCGGCGGATTCGGCCGACGACGGATGGTACACGTATCGGTGCGAGGTGGACTCCGACTGTGAGTTTCGTCATGGGGCAACGACGGGGTGGACCGACTGGACGGCGACGACCCGCGAAGGCGTGCTGGCCGCCACGGCCGGGTGGGAGTTGCGAAGCGGCGAAATACCGGATGCGGACCACGGTTTCGTGAGAATCGCGCGGCAGTCGCTTGCGGTCACGGACGGCGGTCGTGGACGTCATGTCATGGACGGCTACACGGGGACGCTGGAGCACGTTGCGTTCGGGGCCGGCTTCGAGAAGTACACGGATGAGTGGACGGACCCGGACGGCCAACCGGCAGGTTTCTACAGAAGCTGGGCCGGGTTCCAGGGTGCCTTGTCGGGGGGTGTTCCGAGCAGCGTGGCGAGATGGTCCGGTGGGATGGTGGGGTATCACAGCGGGCATGCCGCCAATGAAGCGCCGTTCGTGGAGGGGCTTGCAACGGTCGCATTTTCGTTAAGCGACAACCAGGTGGACCTGGCATTTTCCGAGGTCGTGAGCCGCGACGGTACGCGGCAGCTTGCCGACTTCGGCTTCGAGGATCTTCGATTGGGCACCGATGGGACGTTTGGGGGCGGCGGCACCACAGGACTTGTGGACGGCGCCCTCTTCGGCGCCTCCCATGAGGAAGCCGCCGGGGCATTCCACCACAACGCGGCCGGCGTTACCGGCAGCTTCGGAGCGCGGCGCATGCCGGATACGGTGACGCTCCATGGGAGCGGCACGGTCAGGGCCTTGGGAAATTTTCATGCGTTCGATGACTGGGGATTTTGGGGAAGGCAGTTCGGGGACGCCCTGTTTGGGGCATTTGTCGCACAGACGATAGAGGACCTCGCCGACGGACGTCTCTCGTACCATACTCCGTACGGACGTGTCGAAGGGACCGCTTCCGGAGACAATCCGGTATCGGGATCCGCTGTCTGGTCCGGCAAGGTACGCGCCGTTGACACTTCGGACAGTCAGTGGATGCCCGTCAGCGGCGATGCACGGCTCGAGGTCGATTTCGACCAAACTACGATCGATATCGATTTCACGAACTTTGAAGCGGGGCACGGCGATATGTCGTGGCAGGCCTTGCGGATCCAAAACGGCGCATTCGCGCACACGCAGGGCAGCGCTACCCTCTCAGGCTCGTTCTACGGCACCCAGCATCAAGGCGCGGCCGGCACGTTTCGTCGCGATGATCTCCGGGGCGCCTTCGGCGCCGTCCGTCAGACCGACGCTCAACCATGACGCAGGTTGGTCCGATGTCGGCGGTCCGCTCGAAGACGGCCCCTTCTCCTGGCCTGCCCGCCATGGACCTTGCCTGGATCGGCTGGCTCCTGGACAGCCATGCTTTGTGGCTCAAGCAGGAACTCATCGACCGCAGCGGCGACACCGAGGCCCAGAGCGAACGGCTCTTCTTCGCGCCCTTCGTGGTGGTGTCGCACTTGGATTCCGAAGACCCCATCCTCAACTACGGCAATCGCCTGGCGCTCGATCTGTGGGAGATGACCTGGGCACAGTTCACCACCACGCCGTCGCGGTTGACCGCCGAGCCGGTGAACCGCGACGAGCGCGCCTGGACGCTCCATCGGGTGGCCGCCCACGGCTTCATCACCGACTACCGGGGAGTCCGCATCTCGCGTACGGGCCGGCGCTTCCTGGTGGAGCGCGCCACCGTGTGGAACGTGCTGGACGAGCACGGGATCAAACGGGGGCAGGCCGCCAGCTTCTCGCGGTGGACGCCGCTGGCCCCGCCGCCCCTGGATCCCCGCTTTCGCGGGGATGAGGGAGAGGAGCGGGGATGAACATCCGGCTCTCCTTACCACCCGCTCATGCTATAGTCCCCGATATATTCGCGTAGGGGTAGAGTCGTTTTGCGTAATTCAGCATTCGTTGGTTTCATCGTCCTTTCCCTGGTGTTACGGAGTCAACGGCGGTGCTCGTCGAGGAGTACCGCCTGGACGAGAATTTCCAGAACCAGTGGGGGCTGAGCCACATCAAGGCGGCCGAGGCCTACGCCAACCTCAGCCTGCTTAAGGGCGAGGACGTCGAGCCCGGCGCCGGCGTGACCATCGGCTTCATCGACACCGGCATCGATCTGGACCATCCGGCGTTCGCCGCGAAGACCGCCGCCGGGATGACCGTCACCGAGGAATTCACGCCGGACGCGGTTGATGAGCCCGGTGTCGACGACTTCTCCCACGGTACGGCGGTCGCGAGCATCGCCGCCGGCGCGCGTCTGGCAGATCCCCGGACTTCCCACGGCGTGGCCTGGGGCGCCGACATCGCCATGTTCGCCCTCACCCTGGGTACGGGCGACGGCGTCTACAGGCCCATATCGGTGGAGGATCTGGCCCTCAACGACGCCGAGGACGCAGCGTTGTACGAACAGGCTTTGTCCTGGCGGGACGGCGCGCGGAAGGTGGACATCCTGAACCTGAGCTTCGGCTACCAGGGCCTGATCGCCCGCTACACCGAACAGGAACTTCGCGACAACTATGGCGGCACCATCGCTGCCTTGGCGCAGGGGGACGCCGAGGAAAAGGCCATCCTCGTTTGGGCGGCCGGCAACACCCATGGAGATAGCTGCGATCCGTCGATTTCGGATTCTTGCAGCAAGTACGGCGCGCTCAATGCGGTTTCGCCCAGCATCCTGTCGGGCCTGCCCGCGCGCATCGAGGAGCTCCGAGGGCATTCCATCGCCGTGGGGGCGTTGAATCCGGTCGACGGGCAGATTGCCTCTTTCTCCAATCGTTGCGGTATTGCCGCGGCCTATTGCATCGCGGCGCCGGGGAAGAACGTCTCGTTTGCTTATTTCGGACCGTATCAAGGTGACGCCTTCCAAGGTGACGCCTTCCGGGGGTTCGCCACCGGCAGCGGTACATCTTTCGCCGCTCCCATGGTGGCCGGCGGGCTGGCGTTGATGAAGCAGATCTTCCGCGACCAGTTGTCCAACACGGACTTGGTGACGCGGCTGTTCGCAACGGCCGACAAGACCGGCTTCTATGCCGACGCGGCCATCTACGGCCAGGGATCGATGGATCTCGGCGCCGCCACCTCGCCGGCGGGCGTGCTGGAGTTTCCGGTCGGCGACAGCGTGGGACAGAACGGCTTCAGCTTCCTGTCGACGCGGCTTCGGCCGGGATCGGCCTTCGGGGACGGGCTCCAGCAGTCGCTTGCGGCACAGCAGATCATGGCGCTGGATGATCTCGGAGCGCCGTTCTGGTACGGCCTGGGCAGCTTCACGGCGGCCGCCAAAGGGATGCCGGTGGCGGCGCGGCTGCGGGGCTTCCTGGCGGTCGAGCCCGGGTGGGACGGTCCGGCGGGTGCCACCACCATGGCGCGGGGCCAGGCCGGGTCGGAAGCCAATGGGGCTCCCGTGACCCTCCACATCGCCCGGCTGGAGTCGACGGCGGAGGTCCGCGGCAGCCACCTCGCCCTGGCCGAAGGTGGCGTGAAGGCCACCCTGGCAGGGCAGGGAGGCCTGTCCGCCGCGGCCTTCACCACCAAGGGGGATCCGGGACAAAAGCCCGCCGTGGGCGCCGCGTTGAGCTGGCGGCGGGCCGGGTTGCCGCTCGGTCTTCGGGCCGGCTGGATCGGCGAGCGGGAGACCCTCCTGGGGAGCGTCGGCGAAGGCGCTTTCGGCGACCTTGCCGGCGACACCGCCTTCGTGGGTGTGGACGCGAGCACCGGCCTGGGCCGGTGGCGGATCGGCGCCAACGCGGAGCTCGGCATGGTCACCACGGCGGCGCGTGGCGGACTCGTGACACGGGTGTCCTCGCTCGCCACCAGCGCGTTCGCGCTTCATGCCACCCGGACGCTCGCCGGTTCCGGAGCGCTGCGGGTTTCCGTGTCGCAGCCGTTGCGGGTGGAGAGTGGCCGGGCCTCGCTGACGGTGCCGGCCGGCCGGACCAAGGCGGGCGCGGTGTTGTACGATTCGGTGCCGGCCGAGCTGGCGCCCAGCGGCCGGCAGATGGACATCGCGGGGCAGTGGCACCGCCCGCTGGGCAAGGGCGAGCTTCGCCTGGGCGCGGTCTACAGCCACCGGCCGGGACATAGCGAAACCGCGGGCCCGGAGACGACCTTCCTCGCCGGCTGGCGCCGGGACTTCTGATCCGGGGCGGCGATCCCGTGTGGGACTGCCTGCGCTCGTTCAGTCCAGGATTTTATTTTGTTCCGATAATAAAGAAAGTTCTTGACCGGCCGATTCTCCAATTATAGAATGAAAGCGAGGTATGGAGAATCATGGACGGAATCATGGGCAGACTTAAGGAATATGCGAGTGTGGTTACGGCTGCGGTCTCGGTAATTGCGGCACTGGCGGTGTTGGGTTTGTGGGCCATCAACGCCCAGGTCACGCCTGAGATCAACCGAGTGGACGGCCGCATGGAAAACTACGAGACCCAGTACACGGAGCTCAAGGACCGGCTCGGCCGCATGGACCATCGCCTGGAACGCCGGCTTGACCGAATCGACAACCGGTTCATCCAGATCGACAACCGGTTCATCCAGATTGACGAGCGGTTTGTCCAGATGGACGAGCGGTTTGTCCAGATGGAGAGTCGAATCAACCAGGGGTTCGATGACATGGCCGCGAACATGAATACGATTTTGGCGCGGCTTCCGGCCCCGGCCGATCAGGTTGAGCAATGACGCGCGAAGCGGTTCCATCAGAACGCTGCCCGTAGAGCGGATTTTGCGTCAAAAGAATATAAAAAGCATGGAAAGCCACATCAAAGCTCTGGAAACATCTCGCGACCCTAAGCGAACCTCGAGCGGGAGGGCAAACTAATCCGAAGGATAACTATGACACCTGAAGAATTCTACCATGTTGCTGAGTTCTTGCTTGTTGTGGCGGGGCTTATGTGGTTTTTTGCACATCCATGGCAGGCGCTTTGCATAGACGCCTCTAGGCACCGCTGTTTTGAGCTCAGGAATCGACTGTTTATGCTCGCTGTGGATGGTCGCATTGACTTCGACGACCCGGTTTATCGAGCGTTACGGGAATGGTTGAACAGCCGCATACGACTGGCGCACGCCAATTTGTTCGGTGACATGGTCGCAATGTTGATCGCTCATGGGGGGGCCGTCCCGAAGATAAAGACCCTTGGTGATAAAATCAAGCAAATGGACAATGAGGAACTTCGGGAAGAACTACATTCTATCTATTTCGAGGCAATCCAGGTCCAGATGGGTCGCATGGTAGTGCGATCGCCGCTTTTTTGGGCACTGTTTACAGTTTTTGCTCCGTTCGTCTTCTTGATTGATTTGATTGATGGTAGCGTCCGGGCGGCGATTCGTTGGCTGACTGATTTGGCGCAGGTCGCGGACGATAAGGCATTACAGATAACTGAACAGTGAATTGTCCCGAAAAACACCCCGCTAAGCTCGTCGGACAAATTCCCAAAGATTTCAAACTGAGCCACTACCCCTCGGGCGGGGATCTTGCTGGCTGCTTCAACTCGGAGTATACTCCGAAGTAGCTCGACTACTTCGGAGTAGGCTCCGAACCGATGCATTACACTCGCACCCTCCGCATTGACCTTCCACAGGGACAGTCCGCCTTCCTGTGGGGACCTCGCAAGACGGGTAAGTCGACATTGCTTCGCCGGCTGTTCCCGAAAGCCGCCCGGTTCGACTTGCTTGATACCCGGCTCCTGCTGGAGTTCACGCGGGCGCCATGGGCGTTCTCGGAACGCGTGGCCGCATTCGACCGCGCAACGCGCGCGAACCCAATCATCGTCGACGAGGTTCAGAAGGCGCCTGCCGTCCTGGACGAGGTTCATCGACTGATGGAGAACGAGGGCCTGAGCTTCGTGTTGTGCGGCTCCAGCGCCAGGAAGCTCAGGCGCGGACGTGCCAACCTGCTGGGCGGACGAGCCTGGCGTTTCCAGCTCCATCCCCTGACATGGCCGGAAGTCCCGGGTTTCGACCTGTTGCGCGCGCTCAACCAGGGGATGGTCCCGCAGCACTACGACTCGCCCCGGTACGGGCGCGCGCTTGCCGGCTACGTGGACGACTACCTGAAGGAGGAGGTGTTCGACGAAGGGCTGACGCGGAACGCACCGGCGTTCTCGCGGTTTTTCGACGCCCTTTCGTTCTGCCACGCCGAGCTGCTGAACTACAGCAATGTCGCCAGGGACTGCGGTGTCGATTCCAAGACCGTACGAGAGTATTTTCAGATACTCGTCGATACGCTGCTGGGTGTCTTCGTCGAGCCTTTCAGCCCGCGTCGCTCGCGAGCGGTCATCACGCGGGCGCCGAAATTCTATCTCTTCGATGTTGGCGTGGCCGGCCATGTCACCGGGCGGCGGATCGAACGTGCCCATGGTGCGGAGTTCGGGCGCGCCCTGGAGCATCTGGTCTTGATGGAGTTGCTCGCCTACCGCTCCTACCGCGAAGACGACTTTCCGGTGCGCTTCTGGCGCACCAAATCGGGCCTGGAGTGCGACTTCGTGCTCGGCCGGGCGGGCGAGGTGGCCGTCGACGTGAAGGGTAGTGCCCGTGTCCGGCCCGGAGAACTCAGGGCCATGCGCGCTTACATGGAGGAGCACCAACCGCGTCAGGCCGTGGTGGTGTGCAACGAAGACGCTGAGAGACGCACCGGCGATGGGATCTGGATACTACCTTGGGAGCGGTTCCTGGAACGGCTCTGGACGGACGCAATCATGCATTGAGGGATCTGGAATAGGGTGAAATCTTGGACTATGACTAGTGCAATGGAAAGGGGGTGTTTTGATGACGAAAATGAGGGTTTGGCTGAGTGCTGTCGTGTTCCTGATGGCGCTGGCTGGTCCGGCCGGCGCCGGCGCGGAGTGTCCCAAGGGGATGGAGCCGGTGACCGAGTTCCGGCTGTTTTTCGGGTTGACCGACAAGGACGGAAAGATCGTCACCGAAGACCAGTGGCAGCAGTTCCTGGCCGATACCATCACGCCGCGCTTTCCGGCGGGGCTCACCGTGTTCGACGGCAGGGGACAGTGGCTGCCGCCGTCCGGGAAGCTGCAGCGAGAGCCCGTCAAGGTGGTGCTGGGCGCGGTGTCTCTCGACCCGGCCCAAAGCATGAAGGTCGTGGACGAGATTTCCGCCCAGTACGCGAAGCGGTTCAATCAGGACGCGGTCTTCCGGATGGCCGCCTCGGCCTGTGCCGGCCTGCACCCTTGACAGGCGCCGCGTCGTGTCCCGTCTCCTCCCGTGGTTGTGGCTCCCCGCCGGTATCGTGGTCGCGGCCGCGGTCTTTCGCGGCAACATGCCGCTTTTGGTGGACCCCCAGGCGTGGCTCGCGCTGCTGGTGGTCGCGCCCTGCGGCCTGCCGCTGGCCGGGGCCTGCCGCAGGTTCCTGAGGATCGGATATCCCGTCACCGCCTGGGCCGTGTTCGCCGTGCTGGCGCCTTTTACCGCGGTGGCGTCGCTCTTCGCCGGCCTGCTCGGCCCCGTGGCGATCCTCGCCTATGCGCTGGTCCTCAGCGCGCCGGCGTGGATCATCTACGCGTTCCTGCGCCGGGGACAGCGGCGTTAGCCCTCAGACCCCGCTAAAGAAAATCTTTGACCAGCCGATACATTACTCATATACTGCAATGGAGGTGTACGGCAGATGGAGAAATTGAAGGAATATGCCGGGGTGATTGTCGCGTTGATGACCGTGATGACCGCGCTGGCCTCGCTGAGTCTGTGGGCGATTCATGTCCAGATCAACCCGGAGATCAGGCGGTTGGACGGTCGCATCGAGTCATTCACGGATCGGGTAGACCGCATGGACGCCCGGTGGGAAGCCCGGGTAGACCGCATGGACGCCGGGTGGGAAGCCCGGTTCAACCGCATCGAAGCGCGGTCCAGCCGCATCGAAGCGCGGTCCAGCCGCATCGAAAGCGATATCAAGACCATCCTGCTGCGGCTTCCGAAGCGGCAAGAGTCAGGATGACCACCCCGCCAGATAGTCCCTGATGCCGGGTCCCTTGTGTGAGCGCGCGTCCGCCTTGGACACGCCGAGCACCGCGAGGGAGTCGCGCCGTGACCGTCCGCCACAGACCCTTTGCCACGGTCGGGATCAACCGTAGGACGTCAGCCCCCGAGCGTCCTACCTCAAAGTGTGCAGTTTTCGGTTGCCAAATATGTGCAGTTTGCGGTTGCCATTGACACCCCGGCGTCAACCCGCAGACTCCGCTAAGCTGAAGTTCCAGCGATATTTGTCGTTCATTTTGAGTTAAGTGTCGAGTATGCAAGAGGAAAGGGGTGTTTGGGAGCGTAAATGTGTTCCCATGTAAATGCTAAATAACACTTGTTATTAGCCGCATGATATGCTAGGGTAGTTGCCATGTACGTGGAAATCGTCCCCAACCGCAACTCCCCTCCCGCCATCCTGCTGCGCGAAGGCTGGCGCGAAGGCAAGCGCGTCCGCAAACGCACCATCGCCAACCTCTCCGACTGGCCGAAAGCCAAGATCGACACGTTCCGCCGGCTCCTCAAGGACGAACCCCTGCTCAGCCCTACCGACGCCTTCGACATCATCCGCTCCAAGCCCCACGGCCATGTCGTCGCGGTGCTCGGCACCTTGCGCAAGCTGGGGCTCGACCGCATGCTCTCGGCTCGTCCCTGTCGGGAACGCGAACGAGTGGTGGCGCTGATTGCGGCCCGTGTCCTGGGGCCGGCGTCGAAGCTGGCCACGGCCCGAGCTCTGGCCGAGGCCACCGCGCGGGACTCGCTGGCGGAGACCTTAGGACTGGGGGAGACCTCAGAGGATCAACTGTACGCGGCCATGGACTGGCTGTTGGAGCGGCAGGAGGAGGTGGAGAAGCACCTGGCCCAAAGACACCTTGGAGACGGTGCCCTGGTGCTCTACGACCTCACCTCGGTGTATCTGGAGGGGCGCTGCTGCCCGCTGGCCCGGCACGGCCATTCCCGCGACGGCAAGCGCGGCAAGCTTCAGATCGAGTTCGGGCTGTTGTGCGACCGCGAGGGCCGTCCGGTGGCGGTGGAAGTCTTTGAAGGCAACACTGCCGACCCCAGGACCGTGGGGCCTCAGGTGGACAAGCTGCGGCAGCGTTTCGGACTCTCGAAGGTCGTGCTGGTGGGCGACCGCGGCATGCTCACCGAAGCGCGTATCCGTGAAGAGGTGGCCCCTGCGGGGCTTGACTGGATCAGCGCCCTGCGTTCCTCGGCCATTCGCCAACTGGTGGAATCAGGGGCGGTGCAGATGTCCTTGTTCGATCAGACCGATCTGGTGGAGATCCGCTCCGATGCCTATCCGGGCGAGCGCCTGGTGGTGTGCCGCAACCCCTTGCTGGCAACCGAACGGGCACGCAAGCGCGAAGAGTTGCTGCGCGCCACCGAGCGGCTGCTCGACCCCATCGTGGCCGCCACCGAACGTGAGAAGCGGCCACTCACCGGCCGCGAGCACATCGCCCTGCGCGTAGGCCGGGGCATGGGCAAGTACAAGATGGCCAAACACTTCCACCTCGACATCACCGACCACTCCTTCCGCTACACCCGCAACCCTGACTCCATCGCACGCGAGGCCGCCCTCGACGGCCTCTATATCGTACGCACCAGCCTGCCCCCCAGTGATCTCGATGCCCCAGCCACCGTCACCGCTTACAAAAGCCTGAGCCGGGTCGAGCGCGCCTTCCGTTGCCTCAAAACCGTCGACCTCAAGGTGCGCCCCGTTCATCACCATGCCCCCCACAGGGTCCGCGCCCACGTCTTGTTGTGCATGCTCGCCTACTACGTCGAATGGCACATGCGTCGAAGCCTCGCCCCCCTGCTCTTCGACGACCATGACCCCGCTTCTGCCCAACGCTCCTCCAGCGTCGCCCCGGCAACGACCTCTCCCGCTGCTCAAAAAAAGGCTCGCACCAAGCACACCGATGACGGCTCCCCCGTCCACAGCTTCCGCACCCTGCTCGACGACCTCGCCACCATTGCCAAAAACCGCCTCACCCCTCGCTTGCCTGGCGCTCAGACCTTCAACCTCATCACCCGTCCCACCCCGCTGCAAGGCAAAGCCTTCGATCTCCTCGGTATCCCCCTCGAACGTTCCCAGTAGCTGCTCCACAGTCTCTTCGTTCTCCCCATTATATCAACAGGTTAGCTCGCCCTCGTTCTCAAACTTCAGGCTAAAGAAAATCTTTGACCAGCCGATACATTACTCATATACTGCAATGGAGGTGTACGGCAGATGGAGAAATTGAAGGAATACGCCGGGGTGATTGTCGCGTTGGTGATCGTGATGACTGCGCTGGCCTCGCTGAGTCTGTGGGCGATTCATGTCCAGATCAACCCGGAGATCAGGTGGTTGGACGGTCGCATCGAGTCATTCACGGATCGGGTAGACCGCATGGACGCCCGGTGGGAAGCCCGGTTCGACCGCATCGAAGCGCGGTCCGGCCGCATCGAAAGCGATATCAAGACCATCCTGCTGCGGCTTCCGAAGCGGCAAGAGTCAGGATGACCACCCCGCCAGATAGTCCCTGATGCCGGGTCCCTTGTGTGAACCTGCTCGACCGGGTGGCGATCCTGGCCTATGCGCTGGTCCTCAGCGCGCCGGCGTGGTTGCTCTACGCGTTGCTGCGCCGGGGACAGCGGAGTTAACCCGGAGACCCCGCTAAAGAAAATCTTTGACCAGCCGATACATTACTCATATACTGCAATGGAGGTGTACGGCCGTTGAAGAAATTGAAGGAATACGCCGGCGTGATTGTCGCGTTGGTGACCGTGATGACCGCGCTGGCTTCGTTGGATCTGTGGGCGATTCATGTCCAAATCAACCCGGAGATCAGGCGACTGGACGGTCGCATCGAGTCGCTCACGGCTCGGGTAGACCGCATGGACGGCCGGTGGGAAGCCCGGTTCGACCGTATCGAACGCGATATCAAGACCATTCTGCTGCGGCTTCCGAAGCCGCAAGAGTCAGGATGACCACCCCGCCAGGTAGTCCCTGATGCCGGGTCCCTTGTGTGAACCTGCTCGACCGGGTGGCGATCCTGGCCTATGCGCTGGTGCTCAGCGCGCCGGCATGGTTGCGCTACGCTTTGCTGCTGCGGGCACAGCGGAAACGACGTTCTCAGAATGCGTAGCGCAAGGACAGGACCCAACCATGGCGCCGCAGAGCGGCCCTGGTTCGAGCGAGAGAGAGTGGAAACGGCGCCCGCCCGTCCCGGAACTCGATCCGGCCCGTTGCCTTGCCGGTCTTGACGGTGCCGTAATCCGTATAGCGCCAAGCCAGATCAAGCGCCATTTTGTCCCCCAAAGACACTGCGACCCCCGCCGCGGCCATCCATGCGAAACCGGTTCGACGGCCGCCTGGAACGACGGTCCTCGTCCGTGGGAACTCCATGCGCGTCTCGCTGATGCGGATGCGGGAAAGGCCGGCGCCGGCGCCGACGAACGGGCTCAAGGGCCCCACCCGCGGTAGCCCGAGGGCCGGCAGGTCCACGTAGGCGGCAAGCATGCCGGTCAGCGTGGACAGTTCCGCCGACACATCCTGCCTGGCGGTGGTTTGGAGAAAATTGGCGCGGCCGTCGAAGGAAAAGCGCGGGCGGTGCTGGAGCACGGCCTCGAGCCGCAGGGCGGGCGCCGCGACGTAACCGAGCCCGAGGTCGATGCCGGCCTTGGTTCCGAAGTCGCCCAGGGAGCTCAAAGGTGCGCCGTCGACGCCGTCCCCGCAGCCGTAGAGAGCCGCGGGAGACGTGCTGGAACAGTCTTCGTCCTTGAACCGTGTCGGCTTGGACCCGTCGGCGACGAATCCGGCCCGGAGGTAGAAACCGTCCAGGGCGGTGGCGCCAGAAGCCGGTGTCGTGTCCGCGTCGCGCGCGGCCTCGGTAGCAGCTCGGTCGGTCTCCGCGAGCGTCGCGGCTGGAACCGCCGCGACTGTCAGAGCCGCGGCCAGCGCCAGCCAATAGCACGGCCATTGGCGCATGGGCGTCAAGGCGTGTCCTCCTTGGACACGCCGACCTGGACGATGCGGCGTTTGTCGACGCCGGCGACCCCCATGTACTTGAACATCTTGGCGTCCAGCTCACGCGATTGGAAGCCCTGAACCACCACGCTCTTGCTGCCGTCGAGCAGCGCCGCGAAGGGCGCCGCCTGGCTCTTGGCGGCGGTATCCGTGGGGAACGTGAAACTCGTCCCCGGGATGTTGTTGGCCGTTACCAGGCCGCCCAAAGCGAGACAAAGGCCGAGGACCGTCAAGGTTTTGACGACCTTGTTCATGATGCCCTCCTTGCGTCGCATGCCGTCATTCCCGTACCCCCCTCCGTCATTCCCGCAAAAAAGGCCAAATCCAACCCCTCTCCCTCTGGGAGAGGGTGGCCGAAGGCCGGGTGAGGGTCCCCAATCACCCTGCTACACCCGTCCGTTGCCGTTGGGACCGGCCTACTTGCCACGAGGTGTCCCCTCACCCCAACCCTCTCCCAGAGGGAGAGGGGGTCGGAGGCTGGGCAGCTTGCCATGGGCACCCGTCCCAAATCCAACCCCTCTCCCTCTGGGAGAGGGTGGCCGAAGGCCGGGTGAGGGTCCCCAATCACCCTGCTACACCCGTCCGTTGCCGTTGGGACCGGCCTACTTGCCACGAGGTGTCCCCTCACCCCAACCCTCTCCCAGAGGGAGAGGGGGTCGGAGGCTGGGCAGCTTGCCATGGGCACCCGTCCCAAATCCAACCCCTCTCCCTCTGGGAGAGGGTGGCCGAAGGCCGGGTGAGGGTCCCCAATCACCCTGCTACACCCGTCCGTTGCCGTTGGGACCGGCCTACTTGCCACGAGGTGTCCCCTCACCCCAACCCTCTCCCAGAGGGAGAGGGGGTCGGAGGCTGGGCAGCTTGCCATGGGCACCCGTCCCAAATCCAACCCCTCTCCCTCTGGGAGAGGGTGGCCGAAGGCCGGGTGAGGGTCCCCAATCACCCTGCTACACCCGTCCGTTGCCGTTGGGACCAGCCTACTTGCCACGAGGTCCCCTCACCCCGTCCCTCTCCCAGAGGGAGAGGGGGTCGGAGGCTGGGCAGCTTGCCATGGGCACCCGTCCAAATCCAACCCCTCTCCCTCTGGGAGAGGGTGGCCGAAGGCCGGGTGAGGGTCCCCAATCACCCTGCTACACCCGTCCGTTGCCGTTGGGACCGGCCTACTTGCCACGAGGTGTCCCCTCACCCCAACCCTCTCCCAGAGGGAGAGGGGGTCGGAGGCTGGGCAGCTTGCCATGGGCACCCGTCCCAAATCCAACCCCTCTCCCTCTGGGAGAGGGTGGCCGAAGGCCGGGTGAGGGTCCCCAATCACCCTGCTACACCCGTCCGTTGCCGTTGGGACCGGCCTACTTGCCACGAGGTCCCCTCACCCCGGCCCTCTCACAGAGGGAAAGGGGGTCGGAGGGCACGCTCCACCACGCCCCTGCATCGAGCGTCCGATTTCCACGGGGCAGTCCGCTACGTCTCCCAGGGGTCGTAGCTGCCGAAGTTCCAGAGATTGCCTTCCGGGTCGCGGCAGCAATAGAGCCGGCCGCCGTAGTCCTGGTCTTCGGGGGCCATGACGATCTCGGCGCCCGCGGCAACCGCTCTGGCGTGGTGCGCGTCCACGTCCGAGACCACGATGTAGATGCTTAACGACACCGGCCCGCCGGGTTCCGCCAAGGGTTGCTGGAGCGCCCCGAACTCGTCGTCCCGGGCCGAGCCCAGCATCACCATGCCGTTGCCGAACACGAGCTGGGCATGGTCGATGGCGCCGCCCTCGCCGGGCACCGCCAGATGCCGCTCGAAACCGAACGCCTCGCACAGCCAGTCAATGGCCGCCGCCGCGTCCCGGTAACGGATCGCCGGAATCATCGTGGCCTTCGTGTCCTTGGCCAAGGTGGTCATGTGGGGTTCTCCGGTTTGGGTGCTGGCCCCCCGACGTAGGAAAATCGGTGCGCCGGATGAGTTATCGAAGTTAGTTTCACACATTCACAACCCCTCGCCAAGCTGACCGACCATGGCCCAGGGTCATTTCACGCTGGCTGTCGTGGCTGGACAATCGGGGCGAGGACCTGGGAGCGAGGGCGTCCCGCCCTCGGCGAGGGCAAGATGCCCTCGCTCCTGGGGTGAGCCCTCGCCAAGTGTAGGCTGTCGCCGGCCCTCTCCGGTTTCCTTGGCATCTTGCCGCTAGCGTGAAATGGCCCTGGACCATGGCCATTCCGTCGTTGTTGACGGTTGGAAGTCTTGGTAAGGTAGAGACTCTAGCGTCAGTTGTTTGCCGACGATTCACGTTGAGGAGGGCACCATGAGTACGCCCAGCAGTGAGGAACTCCGTTGCCGGCTGAATGTTCTGTTGATGGGCCATGCGGACAGTTACCGCAAGCTAGATTTTGCCGATCTCAAGGACCCGGCGAATTGGCCGAAAGAACCGTTTGTTGTTGATGTCGATCAAGGAAGCCGAGTTACAGAGAATCAGATTGAGGAGTGGCTGACCCAACCGAACGTCGCGTTTCATGGCAAACCACCGCGCGTGTATCTCGAGGGAAATGACAAGGAACGCAAGCACTTTTCCGACGTCATCGCTGCCATGGAACAGGGTGCCTTCTCGTGAATCTCGCGAGCGTGGCCGGCCTGACGGTCACCGTTCTTCCGTCATCAACATGGTACCGAGCTGTCGAGGTTGCCCATTGGCAGAACCCACTGGGCTACACTCACACGGCGTCCGCCATCACCCGGTTCAACGGCGGGAACAACTATTTCATCCTTTATCTGGCGCCGGATCCCGTTACCGCGCTCCTTGAGGTGCAAGCGCTGGCGAGAAGCATCCACGCCGCCAACCCGGTTTCCATCGCGCCTCATCGATATGCGGTTTTTCCGATCAGCGTAGGCGGAGTGAACGTTGTCGACTTAGGCGATTTCCAAGAGCGAAGCCGTTTGGCGACAACGGCGCAGGAACTCACTGGCAACTGGCGGAGCTATCCCGGCCAGGGGCCGACCGGTGCCATTGGTTACGTGCGCCACAGTGGTCAAAGGCAGGCCCCCACGCAAGCACTTGGTGCTGCCCTCGCGGGGCAAACCACCATTCAAGGGTTCCTTTCGCCTTCGGCCCAGAACCCCCTCAAATCGAATCTGATGCTCTTCCCGAACGGATTGACTATAGACTGGCAGGGACTCACCATCACTGGCACTGCAACGCCCTAACCCAGCCACGCGTTCACGCCGGTCAGCACCAGTATGGATGCGGTGGCGAACCCGGCCGCGAACTTGAGGTTGGGGCCGAGGATGAGCTTTTCCGGGGGGACCTGGAACAGGGTGGTGGCGGTGGCCACCATGATGGCGGAGAGGCCGATCATCGACGAGCAGGACCAGGCCACCAGGGCGCTCTCGATGAGGATGACGTCGGCCACCGGCACTGGCAGATCCGAGAAGACCGTCAGCAGGAAGGTCACCAGCACGATCTGGTGTATGCCGACCAGAGCGCCGAGGGTCACGGTGCCGATCATGATCCCGATGACGGCCATGGCGGGCAGGTCGAGGCCGCCGATCCAGCCCGTGATGCCGGTCTGCGCGAAGACGTGCCGGACGACGCCGCCCAACGCAAGCGACATGGTCAGGATCGTGATCTCGTTGCTGATGTGGGCGGCGTTCCGGTAGGTGTTGACCAGGGTGGTCCGGAGCGCCCGGCGGCCCTTGGCCATGAGCGTCAGCAGGCACAGCGTCGGGACGCTCACGATCAGCGCCTCCAGGGTCGACAGCACGGTGACGCCGGACAGCACGGCCACCAGCAGGACGCAGAGCGCCACCGGCAGCACGATGGGCTGGAGGCTCCGGAGCGCCCGCCACAGCAGCGCGATGCCCGGCTCCCGGGAGTAGAGCACGTGGGATGCGGTCAAGGCGCAGGCGGCCATGGAAATACCCAGCATCATGGTTTGCCACAAGGGCACCCCCGGCACGTACTGCGTGGACAGCGCCATGGCGATCCAGAACGGCGACCACAGGCCCCCGAGGCTGCCGCCGCGATGGCAGGCGCGGATGGCGGCGAGGTATTCCTCCTCCTCCGTGCTCTCGCCGATGATGGGAGCGGTGATGGCGTAGGCGCCAGGTCCCAGCACCACCGCCAGCAGGTGGCTGCCCACCAGGAAGCCGCCCAGCCGATGGTCGGGTTTGAGGCGCCTGAACAGCGCGCGGGCGCTGGCGATCTGCTGGAGCTGGTCCGCGGTGGCGCGCATCAGCACGATGGTGCCGAAGAAGCCCACGAACATGGGCGCCGCCTTGAAGCCCACGAGCACGGTGGCCAGCCCGCCGTAGATGAAGATGAGCACGGCGGCCAGGGTGGCGAGGCTGGTGCACAGGATCACCGTCGGCCGCCGCAGGAGCGGGAACACCCGCAGGATGCACAACCCCGCGATCACCGCCCCCGCGTGGTCAATGCCCGCGCCCGGCCATGCCATCCTGACGAGCTGCGTCAACCAAAGCAGCACCAGGAGGGTCTCCGGGCGGGTGAGTTGTTTCAGGAGGAACATTGTTTTGCGAAGCGCGACACGCGTGTACTAGTCTGGTACGAATATTGGCACGGATACTGCCGTCCCGAAAACCGTGATTGATATGAAACTCTGATCAATGACCGCCGGGGAAGATGGCGTCCTTCGACTTCGCGCCGCTGGCGCGGCGCTACGCTCAGGACGAACGGGGAGCAAGGCTGCGGCGCTACGCTCAGGACGAACGGGGAGCAAGGCTGCGGCGCTATGCTCAGGACGAATGGGGAGTGAAGCTGCGGCGCTATGCTCAGGACGAATGGGGAGTGAAGCTGCGGCGCTACGCTCAGGACGAACGGGGAGTAAGGCTGCGGCGCTATGCTCAGGACGAACGGGGAGCAAGGCTGCGGCGCTACGCTCAGGACGAACGGGGAGTAAGGCTGCGGCGCTATGCTCAGGACGAACGGGGAGTAAGGCTGCGGCGCTACGCTCAGGATGAACGGGTGCCAGGACGTTGATTCCCGTTCGTCCTGAGCGTAGCGGAGCGTTAGCGAAGCGAAGTCGAAGGACGCCATCTTCCCCAAGCGGAAATCCAGCCGGGTGGGGCCGGAGTCAACGGAGCAGCACATGACGCAGACTTACATCGGGGCGCCGATTCGGCGCGGTGAAGACATTCGGTTCCTGACCGGCAAGGCCACGTTCATCGACGACGTGAAGCTGCCCGGGATGCTGTACGCGGCCGTCCTGCGGAGCCCTCACGCGCACGCCCGCATCAAGTCGGTGGACGTGTCGGAGGCACTGAAGCTCACGGGGGTCGTCAGCGTGCTCACCTTTGCCGATTTGCCCGCGGGCGTCAAGCCGATCCCGCTGCGCATGTACCAGTTGGATGGACTGGACCGGTTCCTCCAGTATCCCCTGGCCCGGGGCAAGGTCGCGTATGTGGGTGAGCCGGTGGCGCTGGTGGCGGCGGTGGACCGCTACGTGGCGGAGGACGGGGCGGACGCCATCGCGGTGGAGTACGAGCCGCTCGAAGTGGTGCCGGATGTCGAAGCGGCCTTGCGGGGTGACGTCATCATCCACGAGGAGCAGGGCACCAACGTGGCCGGCGGCCACCATGTCAAGCTGGGCGACGTGGAAGGGGCGTTCCGCGAGGCCGAGTACACCCGCAAGGAGGTGCTGCGGGTGCACCGCCATACCGGCAACCCCATGGAGACACGGGGGCTGGTGGCGTCTTATGACGGGGGGCGGAACGAGGTGACGGTGTGGGGGATGACGAAGGTGCCGCATTTCAATCGCGCGGTGCTGTCCTCGCTGCTGGAGCTGCCGGAGCACCGGATCCATTTCATCGAGCCCGACGTCGGCGGCGGGTTCGGCATCCGCGGCGAGTTCTATCCGGAGGACTTCCTGATCCCCTATGCCGCCATGAAGCTGGGGCGGCCGGTGAAATGGATCGAGGACCGGCGCGAGCACCTGATGGCGGCCAATCACTCGCGGGAGGTGCGCTGCGAGCTGGAGATTGCCGCGCGCCGGGACGGCACGCTGCTGGGCATGCGCGCCCTCATCCACGGCGACATGGGCGCGCATATCCGCACCCACGGCGGCCTGGTGCCGGCGTCCACCGCCGGAGTGCTGCCCGGGCCTTACCGGATCCCGGCCTACGAGGCCCACATACACTGCGTCATGACCAACAAGATGGGGGTTGGCACCTACCGCGCCCCCGGGCGGTATGAGTCCTGTTATTTCCGGGAGCGCCTGCTCGACATGGTGGCCGAGGACCTGGGCATGGACCCCATCGACCTGCGCCGCAAGAACCTGATCCAGCCCGAGGAGATCCCCTACGAGCTGGGTCCCACCCGTCCGGGCCTCGCCTCCACCGTCTTCGACAGCGGCGACTACCCACGGGCGCTGGAGCACGCCCTGGAACGGTTCGGCTACGACGATTTGAAGCCGCTCCAAGGGAAGAAACAGGATGGCCGCTACCACGGCATCGGCATCGGCTGGTTCGTGAAGAACACCGGCCTGGGGCCGTCCGAGGGCGCGCGCATCGCCATTACCGGGCCCGAGAGCGTGGCCGTCTACCTGGGCATCGCCACCCTGGGCCAGGGCCACGAGACCGTCATGGCGCAGATCTGCGCCGACGCCCTGGGCGTGCCGATTGAGTGGATCACCGTGTTCCACGGCAGCACCGACCTCATGCCCTGGGGCGGCGGCACCTACTCCAGCCGTGGCACGGTCATGGCCGGCAACGCCGTGCATCTCACCGCCGAGGCGCTCAAGGGGCGGCTACTCCAGGTCGCCGCGCAGCGCCTGGAGACCGACCCCGCCGGGTTGGAGTTCCACGGCGGCAAAGTCCACGCCGCCGGCACCGACCAGCCGCTGCTGGGGCTGGGAGATCTGCTGGCAATGACCCGGCCCGGCAAGGTCTCGGGCGGAGAGGCCCCCGGCCTGGAGGCCACCGAGTACTTCCACACAGACAAGCTCACCTACACCTACGGCGGCCACCTGGTGCACCTGACCGTGGACCCGGAGACGGGAATGGTGGAGATCCTGCGCTATCTCGTGCTGGAGGACGTGGGCCGCGCCGTCAACCCCCTGCTGGTCCACGGCCAAGCCCTCGGCGCCGCCGCCCAGGGCATCGGCGGCACCATGCTGGAAGAACTTGTCTACAACGAGGACGGCCAGCTCCTCACCACCACCCTGCTGGACTACCCCCTGCCCTCGAGCATGGAAATCCCCCCGGTGGAGAGCATCATCACCGAGTACTCCCCCTCCCCCTTGAACCCCCTCGGCGTCAAGGGCGCCGGCGAAGGCGGCATCGTCGCCTGCGGCGCCGCCCTCGCCAACGCGGTTTCCCACGCCCTGTCCTCCCTGGGGATACAGATCAAGGACCTGCCGCTGACACCGGACCGGTTGCGGAGGCTGATAAGGGAGGCGGGCGGAAGCGGCGGGCAGCGGGCCGGACAGAGCTCGTATCCGTCATTGCCACGAAAATAGCCCGCAAATGCCCGCACCCGTCATTCCCGCGAAACAGGCCGTGTCAAAACCCTAACTTCGGGGCACGAAAGGCCAATCCGTCATTCCCGCGCCCCTCCGTCATTCCCGCGAAAGCGGGAATCCAGGGGTCCTGGAGGGGTCCCCACGCGCCGTTTCCCCGCCCCACCCCTCCTGGATTCCCGCTTTCGCGGGAGTATCTGTGTTGGAAGTCAAGGGTCTAAGAGGGTGCTGGGTTAAGAGAAGGCACCCACGGGGTACCGCGGCGTGCGATGGCATGGAGGAGTAACAACAACTTGCGCATGACCGCCACCAGGGCCACCTTGCCGAGCTTACCGCGGCGCCTCAAACGACGATAGAAGCCCTTCAGTTCCTGGTTGAACCGTATGGCTGACAGCGCGGCCATGTACAAGGCCCGACGGACGGTTCCACGACCTCCCCGGATGGCGCGGTGTCCCTGACGCTGACCGCTGTCGTGGGACCACGGCGCCAAGCCCGCCAAGGCGGTCAAGCCCTTGCCGCAACCTTGGCCCAGTTCGGGCAAGTACGCCAGCAAGGTCGCGGCGGTCAGCTCTCCCACGCCGCTCACGCTCTGATACAAGGTCCCGCGTTGGCTCAACCTCGGGTGACGCCGCACCAGTGCCTGCAAGGCCTTGTCCAGCCGCGCGATCTCCTTGTCGAGCCAGGCCACATGCCGCTCACAGGACTTCTTGTTCACTCCCTTAGGCCCCTTCTCCAGCCGATTGAGTTCCTGCACCAACTGCTGCCTTCGACCCACCACCCCCCGCAACTCCCGACTGGCGCTGTCCTGCTCAGACTGCCCCTCCACCTCGAACACCCCGCCGTACAGCGCCAGCACCTGCGCGTCCAACGGATCGGTCTTCGCCCCTTGTCCCAGGGCTTGCGCAAAACTCCGCACCCGCGGCGGATGCGCTACATGCACCGCCATCCCCCCCGCCCCCAAACGCTCTACTACCTGCTCCTCGTACCCCCCCGTCGCCTCACACACCACCTGCGTCACCCCCTCTGCCCGAAGCCAGTTCCGTAAAACCCTGATGCCCCCGGCCTGGTTCCCAAAGCGCCGTACCGCCCCGCCCGACACCGAGACCACCAACTCCCGCTTGCCTACATCAATCCCTGCTACTACTTTCATGCCCGCCTCCTGTTCTGCTACGATGTCGCTGTCCTCCACACTTGCTTATACGGGGCTTACCCCCCTGTATCTGTTCGGAGCGACAACTGGCATGCGGGGTGTCCTACTCCCGCCCGGTGCAGTACTGCCCCAAGGCAATGCTCACCCTATGACGAGCGACTCGCCCCGCATGCCTCCCCCCCAAATTGGCCGATCTGAGAGGAACTCTCAACATACAAATGACGATTTCGGGGGCCGTTGCCTCTCTCGGATGGGGTTTTGACACAGCATGGAAAGCGGGAATCCAGGGGCGGGGAGGGGCGTTGGATTACGCCCCACCAATCCGACCTACGGCGCCCCCTCCTCAGTCTCCTTCAACCGAATGATCGCCACCGTCGCGCCCCACCCGCCTCTTTCCGCCGGCGCGTCGCGGCACGACTCCACCAGCGGGTTCTTCTCCAGCGCCGACTGCACGATGCGCCGCTGCACCCCCTTGCCCCGCCCGTGAATGATCCGCACCTCCCGTAGCCCCTGCTCGTGGCACTGCCACACATACTCCTCAACCACGCTCGGAATGTCCCTGGGCGCGAACGGATGCAGGTCGATGTGGTCCTCGATGGGCAGGACGACGACGTCTTCGTCCGGTGGGGTGTCGTCATGGGGGTCGTCGGACATGGTGCGTCTGGGAATGGCACATTCCTTGCGGTCACACAACAACGGGAACAGGACCTTGGTCTGCCAGGAGGATCGAGTACGCGGAGTTCCGCTCGTGCGCTCCATACGGCGGTGTCGTTGCTTGACGTTTGTAGTTATATATGACAACACTGGATATCAACCGTGCCACAAGGCCGGTCAGGTGGATTCGAGCGGCACGAAAGGCTTATGAGGCTTTCCCAAAGGCCGTGCAGGATCGCGTCAACACAGCCCTCACTATCGCCGCGGAAGGTGGCAAGGCAGAGTTCGTCAAGCCGCTGAAGGGCTTCGAGCCCGGGGTGATGGAGATTGCTCTACGCTACCGGACCGACGCTTGGCGCGTCATCTACGTGACGGAGGTCGCGGGAAGATTGTGGGTGATGCACGCGTTTGGCAAGAAATCGAAGACCGGCATCAAGGCACCGAAGGCCGAGATCGACCTTGTGAAGGCCCGACTGGGCCGATTGAAGAGGGACTTGTTGCAATGAGCGAAAACGACGTCGAGTGGGTTGAAGGAAGCGGGAATGTCTTTCGAGACTTCGGCGATCCCCACGCGGACCTGAAACAGGCAAAAGCGATTCTGGCGGCTCGTATCATCGCCGTGCTGGACAACCGCGGGCTTACCGTGAGGAAGGCCGGGGCAATGACCGGCTTCGCCGCTGCCGACTTTTCACGCATCCGCAACGCCAATCTCGGGCGATTCACCCTGGACCGACTGATGAAGATGCTTGCTGCCCTTGACGATAGCATTCGTGTCGTGGTCCAGGTCGATGCAGGGCCGGTCACGGAGGCGGCCGTGCAAAACCCCCGTTCAGAGCCGTGACCGGGCCGGGTGCCTTGGTGAGACAGTGATCGGAGCAAATTATCCTTGTATATCAAAACAGTTTATTTTAATTTGCAAGGATGATTGAGCGCCGTGCAGCGCAAGATGTCCGTTTGGGGCTGGGTCGGCAGGCAGCGGTGGCGCTCATTGGCCCGCGCCAGGTCGGTAAGACCACTCTGGCGCGGCGAATCGCCGAAGCGGACGATAACGTATACCTCGACCTTGAGACAAGCACTGACCGGATCAGGCTCAGGGTCATTTCACGCTGGCTGTCGTGGCTGGACAATCGGGGCGAGGACCTGGGAGCGAGGGCGTCCCGCCCTCGGCGAGGGCAAGATGCCCTCGCTCCTGGGGTGAGCCCTCGCCAAGTGTAGGCTGTCGCCGGCCCTCTCCGGTTTCCTTGGCATCTTGCCGCTAGCGTGAAATGGCCCTGGGATCAGGCTGGCCGACCCGCTTCTTTTCCTCCAGAGGTACGCCGACCGTCTGGTGATCATCGACGAGGTCCATCGCGCGCCGGAGTTGTTTCGCGAGCTCCGCGGCCTGATCGATGCCGGGCGCCGGAGCGGCAAGCGCAACGGCCGGTTCCTGGTCCTGGGCTCGGCCTCCATGGGCCTGCTGCGGCAGTCGAGCGAGAGCCTGGCGGGGCGGATTGAATACGTGGCGCTCCGTCCCCTTGATGTTCTCGAAGCAGCGCCTGACGACGAGACTCTTATGAGACTGTGGCTGCGCGGCGGCTTCCCGGAGAGCTTCCTCGCCGCCAATGACTCCGACAGCCTCGCATATCGACTGAACTTCATCGCCACCTACCTGGAGCGCGACATCCCGCAATTCTCGCCCCAGCGCATCCCCGCTGCAACGCTGGAGAGGCTGTGGCGTATGCTGGCCCACGCACAGGGATCGCTGCTGAACGCCTCGGCACTGGCCGCCAGCCTGTCCATCAGCGCACCGATGGTCACGCGCTACGTTGACCTCCTCGCCGACCTGTTGCTGGTGCGACGGTTGCCGCCGTTTATCGCCAACACCCGTAAGCGGCTGGTCAAGTCGCCCAAGGTGTACGTCCGGGACAGCGGGCTCGTGCACGGGCTCCTCGGCGTTCAGGACGACCTTGCCCTCGCCGGTCACCCGGTGATGGGAGCGAGTTGGGAAGGTTTCGTGATCGAGAACCTTCTCGCCGTGGCGCCCCCGCGCACCTTGGCCAGCTTCTACCGCACAGCCGCCGGCGCCGAGATCGACCTGGTCCTGGAGTTGCCTGGCCGCACCGCCCCTTGGGCCGTCGAGATCAAGCACAGTCTCGCCCCGCGACCCACCCGCGGCTTTCATCACGCCCTCGAAGACGTGCGGCCCGAGAAGGCGTTCGTGGTGTACGCCGGGACGGAACGCTACCCGCTGTCGCGTAAGGTTGAGGTGATCGGGGTGCGGGAGATGGCGGAGGTGTTGAGGGGGGTGTGAGTGGCTGATGAGAGTCGGGTCCACGCAACTCGAGGGCAGGGATAGCTCCACGGTAGTGCTGAGCAGGTAGGACTCGTGTAACGATACGGAAATCTGAGTCTTCTACAATGGGATGGTCGGCACGGGAGGGTGACGTTATGGTACAAACTGGCAATGTACTTGTCTATATGGGGCCGCTTGAGGCAGGGGCTCCTGACGATCTGGAGCAGGTTATCGTAGACTTTATTAGTGGTGCGAAGAAGCGGCTTGAGATCGCCGTCCAAGAACTCGAGAGTGATACTATTGCTCGCGCCATCGTACAGGCCCGCCAGCGGAAAGTGCTGGTCAAGTTGGTAGTGGAGCAGGACTATTTACGTGCAGGCACCGCGAGCCGAAACCCCTGGCAGCCGGGTGGCGGACACGAAACTAACCGTACCGTGCACAACGCCATTTTGCGGGCCAACATTGATGTAAAGGTCGACTACAATTCCTCAATTTTTCACCAGAAGTTTATCGTCCGGGACGGAACGGCGGTGCTTACCGGCTCTACCAACTTCACGCCGAGTGGAACCCACAAAAACCTCAATCACGTGATCATCATAAACGACGAAACGGTGGCCAAGATCTATTCCCGCGAATTTAGGGAGATACAAAGAGGGCACTTCGGCAAATACAACGAAGGCCACGACAGGGCACCTGCTGACATCACCGTCTCTGGAATCCCTGTAAGGATATGTTTCGCGCCGGATCACAATCCGGAAATGGAGATCATGAAGCAGATGCTGAAGGCACAGAAACGGATCGATTTCGCCATCTTCACTTTCGCTAAATCGTCTGGAATTGACGACGCAATGTCGCGCCTACGCGACCTCGGCATCCAGATCCGCGGTGCCTTTGACCGTACGCAAGGAGGTCATGAATGGTCGGCTATCAGAACGCTCAAGAAGAAGGGGGTCCAACTCTTTGGTGTCTCCAAGAGCTCGAAGGTCGGAAAACTTCACCACAAGCTGATGGTCGTGGACGAGCAGTTGGTGGTAGGTGGCTCCTTCAACTACACTGGACCAGCCAACCGACTCAACGACGAAAACATTATAATACTAGGCGACTTAGAGACTACAACGGTCCAGTCAACAAAAGCTCAAAAGAGAATAGGGCAAGCAGCCCTAAACGAGATTGATCGCATCATTAGAGACCATGGCAAGCGTTTCTGATGGTAGGCGGCTTACGGCGGGTCTGAAGCAGGTTGTTGAAGGCTCTCGGCATGGAAAGAATCGAGCGTGTCGCCAACGAGCCGGGCGGCTTCCTCGATTTCCTCGTCGGTGGTGAAGCGACCGAAGCTGAAGCGAATCGACGAGTCGGCATCGACGGAATTAAGGCCAATGGCACGGAGTACGTGGGATGGCTCGGGGGTGCCGGATGTGCAGGCGGAGCCTGTAGACGCGGCCAGTCGGGGCTGTAAAGCGCCTAGAATGCTGTGGGCGTCGAACCCAGTGAACTGAATGTTCACGTTGCCTGCGTGCCGCATGTGGCCAATGGGGCCGTTGAGCGTGGTTGGAAATGACGCTTTTTGCAACAGCTCGATAAAGGTGTCCCGTTGGCGGGCGAGCCGTGCACGTTCTTCGGAGGCTTCGGGGGCGCAGAGAAGTTCGGCCGCCGCTCCCATGCCGGCGCACAAGGGTACCGGGACCGTGCCGGAACGTAGGCCTTCTTGCTGTCCGCCTCCATAGATCAGAGGCTCAATCTTGTCTTGCACATCCCGCCGAATGTAGAGGGCGCCGATACCTTGCGGGCCGTAGATCTTGTGGGCCGAAAGGCTTACCAGACCGGCCTGGGTCGCGAGATCGCCGACATCCATGGCGCAAGGGGCCTGAGCGGCGTCGCAGTGCAATAGGACGCCGTGTGGCGCCAGTATCTCTGCTATCCGCGGTATGTCCTGAATAGTCCCGATCTCGTTGTTGACCGCCATAATGCTGACAAGAAGAACGGTTTCATCGAGCTGCTCTGTCAGCGCTCCGAGGTCGACGAAGCCTGCCCCGTCCACCGGTAGGGTCTCCACCTCGAACCCTTCGTAAGTTCCGATCGTCCGTGCGGAAGCCAGGACACATTTGTGCTCGATGGCGCTGACGAGGATACGTCGCCGGCCCTCGGGGGCGCGTCGCGCCAGGCCTAGTAGCGCAAGGTTATTGGCTTCGGTGGCTCCCGATGTGAAGATCACCTCGTCATCATCGCAGCCGATCAGCCTCGCCACGGATGACGCTGCCTCGCGGACGGTCTCCGCCGCACGCCAGCCGATCACATGGTCGCTCGAATGGGGGTTGCCGAAAGAATCCTTCCAGTGCGGCACCATTTTTGCGTAAACACGAGGGTCAACGGGCGTTGTCGCCTGATAGTCCGCGTAGATTGTCGTTGGATTGCCCATGTTCAAGAACGGCGTAGCTGTGTTAGAGCCTACTCCTTTGATGACGAACTGGAGACCATCCCCAGTTTGACGATAGCTCACAATGGCGGTATTGTCGAGAATAGGTCGTCCTCTCCGCGGATTTAGAATGTCACGAGGTCCTCTCTACGAAGACGGTTACCGCCCGCAACTCTCGGGCCATGAGACATTTCCGCTCCGGTACGGGTGGTTGAAGAAGGCGTTCGACGCCGTCCGGGACACCGAGGACGCCGGCGACAATCGGTCGGTGTTCTCGGGCGAAGACGCCATCGCACGGTTTGGCGTCGGCAAGAACATGGTTGCGTCGATGCGCCATTGGGCGACGGTGGCAGGTGTTGTCGAGGAGTCGGCAGAGCGGGATCGTCTCGTAACTACCCGAATTGGCAGGCGTCTGTTCGAGGCCGGCGGTCTTGATCCCTACATGGAGAATCCGGCCAGCTCGTGGCTTGTGCACTGGCATCTATGCGGGCGCCCGAACAAGACTACGTGGTTCTGGGCATTCAACCACTACTCATACACCGCATTCGAGCGGGAGACATTGGTGGAGAATATTGGGAAGCTGGCCAAGGACCGTGACTGGGGCCGTGCCTCCCCGACTACCATCAAGAACGACGTCGCCTGTTTCGTGCGGACCTACGTCGCGCAGCTTTCGTCCGGACAAGCAGCCTATGAGGATGGCTTGGAATCGCCTTTGACCGAGTTGGGCCTGATCAAGCCGGTGGGCAAGCACGGCGGGTTCCGCTTTGTCCGCGGACAGAAACCCTCCCTAGGCCTGGGCACCTTCAGCTATGCGGTGACCGACTTTTGGTCCCGTTTCTCGGACGCTCAAACCCTTTCTTTCGAGGCGCTTGCGCACGAGCCTGGGTCGCCCGGTCGGGTGTTCTTGTTGGAAGAGAACGATGTTGTGGACCTCCTGTCCCGTCTGGAGGACGCGAGCGGCGGGGTCTACAGGTGGTCGGAGACAGCCGGTCTGAAGCAGCTCCTACGTACCCGCGAACTGCCCGTCGAGGATGCCGTGACTTTGTTGGATGCGGACTACAGCCTGAAGCGGAAGAAAGGCAACGCGTGATGGCCTTGGCGGATCACGTTCATGTCGCCCGACGTTTTCAGCGCGCCATCCGCATCGACACGGACCTAACTTCCCCCTCAGCTTTGGAGGGCTTCATTTGCCCTCGTTCATCGGCCGATGTGCTGGAGACCATGGCCCGCCACGTTGCGGAGACGGGTCAAGGCGCATTCACGTGGACGGGACCGTACGGCAGCGGCAAGTCGAGTCTGGCCGTAGCGTTGAGCGCTCTGTTGAACGGGAGCGCCGGGCCGAGGCGCTACGCGGGGTCGATCCTTGGCGGCGGTACGGCGACGGCCGTTTGGGACGCCTTGCCGCCCCGTACCAAGGGCTGGCGTATTCTGCCCGTGGTGGGTCGGCGTGACAGCGCTGCCCAGGTTGTCGGTGAAGCGATTGCTGTTGCTGGTTTCCAGAACGGGAAGACCCCAAGGACGTGGAGTGAGAAACGGGCGCTGGAAACTTTGCAACAACTCGCGAAAGAGCAACCGCGTGCCGGCGGTGGACTCGTGGTGTTCATCGACGAGATGGGCAAGTTTCTCGAGGCGGCCGCTTATGACGGCATCGACATCTACTTTTTCCAGCAACTCGCCGAGATTGCGTCACGCAGCGCAGGACGATTGATCGTCATCGGCATCCTCCACCAGGCGTTCGAGGAGTACGCCCACCGGTTGTCGCGAGAGGCGCGCGACGAGTGGTCGAAGATCCAGGGCCGCTTTGTGGACCTCGCAATCAACGTTAGCGGGAACGAACAGATCGACCTCCTTGGCAGGGCCATCGAGAGTGATCGAGGGCCGACAGAGCCGAGTCCTTTGGCCCAGGGCATCGCTGGGCTAGTGAGCACGCAAGCAGCTCCGGATTTGCCGCAGATGCTGGAGGACTGTTGGCCCCTGCACCCGGTCGTGGGGTGTTTGCTGGGACCCATGTCGCGGCGACGTTTCGGTCAGAACCAACGCAGTATTTTCGGGTTCCTCAATTCGACAGAGCCGCGTGGTTTTCAAGACTTCCTGCGCCACGCGGGCGATGCGGAGATCTACACTGCCGACCTGTTTTGGGACTATCTGCGGGTGAATCTCGAACCGTCCATCATGGCTTCTCCCGACGGTCACCGGTGGGCGCTCGCGATCGACGCGCTCGACCGGTGCGCGGCTGGAGGCGGTGACGAGCTGCAACTTAAACTCCTCAAGACGATTGGGCTGGTCGACTTGCTCAAGGACCGTTCCGGGTTGGTGGCGAGCGCGCCATTGCTCGATCTCGCACTCCCTGGCTATGCCCCTGTCGAGATCCAACGGGCATTGGCGAAGCTGAAAAAGCGATCGTTGGTTGTTTTTCGCAAGTTCACGGAGTCCTACAGTGTCTTCGAGGGTAGCGACTTCGACATCGACCGTGCCGTGGAGCGCACCCTGGCGACGATAGACGAGGTGGACTATGGCAAGCTCAACGCTCTTGCCGCGGCTCAACCTGTTGTTGCCAAGCGTCATTACCACGAGACGGGAGCGCTTCGGTGGTTTGACGTAACTGTTGTTCCGTTGACGGGTTTGGAAGATGCCGCAGCAAGCTACCGATCCCGACAGGGCGCACTCGGGGCCTTCTTCCTGACCATTCCGGAACGCGGTGAGGACGAGTCAACGGCCCGGGGAATATGTCTCCACGTGGCGGATGAGGCCAGGGATTGGGATGTTGTCGTCGGTCTGCCGAAAGAGGCTTGGAATATTTCTTGGCTCGCGAAGGAATTGCTCGCCTTGGAAAAGGTGCGGGATGAAACTCTGGATTTGCGGGGAGACCGGGTCGCAAGAAACGAGGTCGATGCGCGCATTTCCGATACCCAAGGGCGCATTGAGAGCGGGTTGAATCGAGCCTTCGACAATGCGGTGTGGTACCGCAAGGACAAAGAGCCCAACTTCCTATCTCACTCGGAGCTCAACAGTCTGGCTTCCGATCTCGCCGATGAGCGGTTCCGCTGGGCACCCAGGTTGAGTAACGAGTTGCTCAACAGGATCAAGCCCTCCAGCAATGCGGTTGCAGCGCAGAAGGCACTACTCCGGCGAATGGCCCTAAACGAGGGCCAGTTGCGACTCGGCATTGACGGATTCCCGCCGGAGGGAGGACTTTTCGAGTCCCTCTTAAAGGTGACCGGTTTGTATCGCGAAACCGCGCATGGCTGGCGCTTTGTTGCTCCCACACCGGATGATGACCCCTACCTGTTGGCCGCGGCTTGGGAGGCGGCAACGGACTATTTGAGGGACAACGAGAACCGGATTGTATCGGTGGCGGAAATCTACGGCATCTGGCGCCAAGCGCCGTTCGGAATCAGGGACGGCTTACTGCCAGTGTTGGTGGTCGCGTTCATTCTCTCCAGCCATAGCGATCTCGCTTTCTATCGTCAGGGCATGTTTCAGGCCCGGATGTTAGACCTGGATATGGATTACCTGGTCAACGATCCGGGTGATATCCAGGTCCGGTGGATGGATCTCTCCGATTGGTTGCGCCGGCTCCTTTCCGACATGGTCGGCATCGTGCGTGAGCTGGACGAGGACAACCAGCTCGCCGATCTGGAACCCATCGACGTCGCCAAGGGCTTGGTCGCGATCTATGACCGAGTCCCGCCCTGGGTAGAGCGCACCCAGAGGCTATCCGCCAACGCCAAACGCGTGCGGCAGTTGTTCAAACAGGCGAACGACCCGAATAAGCTGCTCTTCGACGATATCCCTCACGTGTTGAACGACGGTGTAGAGACTAGCGACGGAGCGACATTGGGCCGGATCGCCGATCACATGCGTGACGGACTCAAAGAGCTCCGGCAAGCATATCCTGCGATGCTGCATCGCCTGCGCGAAATTCTGTTAGCCGAGCTACAGGTGCCGAATGATTCATCCCCGATGCTGGCTGAACTGCGCGCCCGAGCCGAAAACGTCCGCCAGCTCGGCGGCGACCACCGGTTGGAAGCCTTTGTCGTAAGGCTTGCGCAATTCCAGGGCAGTGACGAGGACATGGAGAGTCTGGCCAGCATGGCGACCAACAAGCCGTCCCGGAGCTGGGTGGACACCGATGTCGACCGGGCGTCTGTGGAGCTTGCGGAGCTGGCCCAGCAATTTAATCGGAAAGAGGCTTTCGCCCACGTCAAGGGAAGACCGGACAAGCGGCACGCCATGGCAGTAGTGGTGGGGATGGGTAACCGAACGGCGCCGGTGCACCACGAGTTCGACATCACCGATATGGAACGCAGGCGAGTGGATGATTTGGTCAGCACAGTGGACGAGGTACTGAGCCGTAGCGGCGAGAAGCAGCGAAACGTTGTCCTGGCCGCCTTGGCTGAGTTGAGTGCCCGGTATCTCAAGGAGGCGGCAGTAGCCAAACCGGCGGAGAGCCGCAGAAAGAGGCGGACGGCGTCGTGAGGACAGCGGAGATGGAGCGGCATGTACTGGGACTGTCGGGGGGCCGTGACAGCGCCGCGCTTGCGGTCTACATGCGGGAAAACCACCCCGAGCTGGATATCGACTACTTTTTCACCGACACAGGCAAGGAGTTGCCGGAGGTCTATGAGTTTCTGGTCAAGCTGGAGGGCTTCCTGGGCAAGCCCATCCTGCGCTTGAATCCGGACCGGGACTTTGACTTCTGGCTCAAGCAGTACAACAACTTCCTGCCCTCGGCGCAGACGCGCTGGTGCACGCGGCAACTCAAGCTGCGGCCGTTCGAGCAGTGGGTTAGGCCGCTTCTCGATACTGGTGCCCAAGTCTACAGCTACGTCGCCATCCGCGCGGACGAAGAATACCGCCAGGGTTATGCCTCGAAGCATACCAATCTCGTGGTACGGCTGCCCTTCAAAGATGCCGGAATCGACAAGGCTGGCGTCTTGGAGATTTTGGAGGGAACGGGCCTCGGATTACCCCAATACTACGAATGGCGAACCCGAAGCGGCTGCACCTTTTGCTTTTTCCAGCAAAAGATCGAGTGGGTTAGGCTCAGAGAACGACACCCCGACTATTTCGAGGAGGCCAAGGCTTACGAGAAGAACGCCATCGAGCACGGGTCGCCGTTCACGTGGAGCCAAGGCGAGTCATTGGGGGACCTAGAGCAGCCGGCACGCGTGGAGCAGATCCGAAAGGACCACGAACAGCGGCTTGCCCGAATGCAGTCGAGGTCTCAGCCCAACCCGTTGAGGCCGGATAGCGAGCCACTGGATATCGATGATCTTTACGGGAAGGCGAAGGTGTGTTTGGCGTGTCACAAATGATCTAATAGCACTATTGGTTTAAAGCTTCTTCCAACTCCGTCAAGAACTCCTTTCCGTCTTGCGGTCGTTTTGTACTGTCGTGAAAGAGCGACTTATACAATATATTGAATAACTTTTTAGGTCCTGTCCAGTCACCTGCTGTAAGTATCCCGCTGGGATGACGGCCCGTAGCTACATACCAAAATATTGCCGCCAACTGAAACACGTCAGATGCCGCATCAATCTCGTCGCCGCAGCCTAAGCGGCCATTGTGTTCTTCTGGTGACAGCCAAAATTTAGGGCCGATATTTTGCCCCTCCGGCGTCAAGTCTCCTTCCTTCGGGTTAACAAAGGTGCAGAGGCCATAGTCAGCGAGTAACCAGCGGTCGCCGGCTACGAGAATATTTTCTGGTTTAATGTCACGGTGTACAGCGACTTCATGGAGGGAGGCCAAGGCTCTTGCTAGTCCGCGAAATTGACCAGCATATTGTTCGTAACCAATAGGCGTCGCCTCACTACGCAAGTGATCCTGTAAGTTGCAATCGGCCAGCTCCATCACAACAAAGGGGAGTTTATTGTCTCGGGACCCGTTGTTGTGTCTCACTCTAACGCGTCCGCTCCCATGGTATCTCGCAATGTGGTCACCGTGTATGGATTCAAGAAGTTTTATCTCTCTGAGAAATCGTCTGGTACTTCTCATTGTCGTCTTCAGAAGGAACTTAATGGCGCACTCTTCTCCCGTAATGCGCTGTGTGCCTCTGAATACCGCAGCGTTTCCCCCACGGTCGAGCCATTCTTCAAGTTCGTACGGATCGCCGTCGTCAGTTTGTAGTTCTCCGTGCAGCCTGTAAAAGTTTCCTCGGCTTAGCTGCTCCGAATCAAAATAGATGTCGCTGGTCATCGCTTTGGGCGACTCCAAAACACTAAATCACTTTGTTCGTCGACGCATGAAGAGTGCACCCAATCCGCGTTACTAAGCTGCGTTACAGTGTCGGAGCGTCGCCAAGCCAACACACAGTCGTCAAACTCTCCTGAAATATCCCCATCGCAAACCTCACACTCCACCACGGGCTCCGGGCACATTGACCCGCCTGAGTACAGATCGTCCATGAGGGCGTAGAACAGCCGTACTCGTGCATCATCTGGCTGGTCGTCAATATACGTCCCTGCCAATATTGACTTGAGAAATTGGTGACGCCATCGACGGCTTGAAGCAGTGTTTGCCTGTGATACGCATTTGATTGCGTATTCTCTGCAGATGTAGCTTTCAGACTCGGGACGAATATTCTCGTCTAAAATCTGGAGATCTTGTCGCAGATATTCTATGCTCTTCCCTTTGGTTGTGCGTCCGTCGGAAACAAACTCGTCGATTGCCAAAAACAGCGTGTAAAAATCGGCTTTCTGTCGAAACCTGGTGTCCGCTAGATTCAATGGATCATCGAATATGAATTTCAAGTCATTTAAAACGTTAGAAAATCGAGCAGTGATCGCGTCTCTATCCGGTTTCTTCCACTTTGCGTACTTGGTATAGAAGTCGTCCAGGCTTGTTTTCTTGTCTTGGATCCCGTCTATCATGGCAGCTAACAACTCGGATATGTATTCGACATCGGCGTAGCGGCGTCGATTGGCCGTGGAAAAAATGGCGGCGTGGTCAAAATACACATCTAGTGCCAAGCGTTCCGATACGTTGAGAAAATCCCCGGGAAAATCGGCTCGCCGAAGTTCCTGCTTTGTGAGAGGGACCGTGTACTTGTTAACGCGTGCGTAGACCTCTCTCACGTCCTCGTCTGTCGGTTTTTGTGCTTCGTTGAAGTCAATCTGGTAGCTCAAGAAACGGTCCTGTGTTTCTTGAGACAGGTCAGAGAAGCTCTGTCCCTTCTCATCGCCGACATACGGGTCCCTTAAGGTGAATCGGTCCCGGAGGAAATCAAGGATGGCGGTGATGCGTTGCTGACCGTCTATAACGACACGGTAGGTTTTGCCGTCTCGAATGGAATTGGCAAGGAAGATCTTGGGCATCGGAATACCGCGGAGAATGGTGTCCATCAGCATTATGCGGGCGGGATCTGACCATACCTCACGTCTTTGAAAAGGAGGTCTAAGCTCAAGACGACCCGCTTCACTCCAGTCTCGAAGATCCGAGATGGGGTGCGGGCTTGAATTCCAGCTAATCATCGTTGCGGTCCTTTTCGCTGTCGGCTGCGCGCTTCAGTCTTCTCTTATCAGACCGTCGATTGCGTCCGATAGGTTCCAGATCGGGTCGGCATCGCCATCCTTTAGCATCGCGATGACCTTTGGCAGGCCGGCGACGGCGAGACCGCTAGCCAGGGCCATCATTTTTCGGGGTTCCGATACGATCTGTACGTCGCCGGTCTTCCCGATTGCTATCAGCATCAGGATATGGACACGCCACGGATCGCTGCCGAAAATCGATCCGTCAATAATCTTTCGTGTGTCGTACTTGCCGATGTCGGAGGGTTCTAGGTCGAGGCGCGACGCGACGCAAATGGAGAGAAACCAGAGATCGACCATGCGCGGAAATGGGCTCTGGTCGATGATTGCGTCGGCGCTCCTTTGGCAGTACCGGGCGAACGCGTCGTGGAATTCGACCGGCACGTTGATGTCGATCGCCTGAAAGGGATTGAAGTATCGATCGGCCATCGTTGACTCCTATGACGCAATTCCCAGTTCGACGGGGGCATCGGTGAGGCGGTGGCAGAGTTGACACTCCGTGCGGTGGTTGCATTCGCAACGCAGAACCTTGCGTTCGGCGACGCCGGGATCGTTGGCAAGCATCTTCGGATAGTGTGCGGGGTTCGTGAGCGTGAATACCACGCCTGCGGCCTCGTCAATGATTTCCTCGCATCCGGCGATCTCGTCGTGCGTCAGGAAGAGAACAAGTTGGGCACTCTCGCGCACGGCGGTTTTCAGGATGGAGCGTTTGACATAGCCGCTCGTCATGCCGAGCGGTGTGTCGATGACATTGGGGGCTTCGACCTCGCTGACCCTTGTCAGTGCGAGGATGAAGGCAAGTGTGAGGGCGCGGCGGGATGCGCCGTTTAGGTCGCGGTCCGGATTCAGCATCCTGTCGTTGGGGCCATAGACGATGATATCGAAATCTGGGCTGATTTCCGTTCGCTGAATGATCGCGCCCTGTTCTGGGTCGGCACCGATCATTTCGAGAAATATTTCGTTCATGAGGTCGCTGACCTTGCATAGCTCTTCCCTAGTGAGCCGGTCATACGCGCGTTGCAGCACGCCTGTCACGTCCTGCGTGACCTCTAGTTCCGCGAGTATTCGTACCCCCTTCTTCTGCTCTCGCAATAGTCGGTTGCGGTCACCCTCCAACCTATCGTGCTCACGCTGCAAGCCGGTGAGTTGCGTCTCGATGGTGGCCCGTCTCGCCAGGTGCCGGTCTCGCTGATCCTTGTATTTGCGGCGTGCTTCGCGCAGTCCTTGGATATCGGTCTCTGGAAGCGAATCTAGCTGCTGTTCCAGCGCCCTGAACTTCCGGCCCGCGCCATCACGCACGGTCTGAAATCCGTCGCGGCGCTCGACCACCTTCCTGTAATCTACGAGCCAAACACCGTTCGCCGCTTCGCCACTGCCCGGTAGCGGTTTGGTGCCGTAATATAGGTCGGTGACAGTCTTCTGAATTTCGTCGGACCGCTGGCTGTCGTCGATGAGCTTCTGGATGTGCGCGCGGCGCCTATCGGCATCCGGGTCCCCGGGCGCTAATGTCTCGCTGCAAATGCAGATTTTCGCTGCAAGTCGCTCAAGGAGCACCGGGATCGTCGTATTCGGAATCTTGCCCTGGTCATGCAACTCTTCGAGTTTTTGGAAAGCTCGTCCGAGCAAAGGGGCAAGCAGGTCAGTCGCAATCGCGCGACTGCTGAACAGCGCAGAATGCTCCTTGTTCGCTGCTTTAAGTTGGCCATCTAGTTGCCTGATTTCGTGCTTTGCGTGATCGAGGTCTTTTTGTAACGTGTCCTTGTCGCCCTTTTGGAGTGCCGTCGAGATCTTGCGATCCACGTCATCGACTTTCTCATCAAAGGCTCCGAATTGCTGCGTCGCGTCTTCAAGATCGGCGGTCAGCTTTTCCTGATCGTTCTCGATTGCCTCTAGTCGCGAGGCGATGCCGATCAACTCGCTGCCGGTGCCAACCTGTTTCGCCTTCTTGTTCGCCTCGGCCGCCGATTTGCGAACGTGTTTGATCGCGTCGTCTATGACACCGAGTCCGAGAAGGGACCGGATGGCCCGTTGTACTCGGTCGCGTTTGGTGGAGAGCGCGATATCGGCTTCGATAAAGCTCAACGCCCGGTCGCCGTCGGTGAAAAAGACTTCTCGCAACTCCGGCGGCAAGTCGTCGTTGATCAGTGCCTCCGGGGCGTCGATGGGGCTAGCGCCAGTGTCGTGCAGCGCGAACAGTTTGATGGTCGAAGCGGACCGGCGCGCGTGGCCGTCTACTTCTTCGAAGGCGGACCGTACAAGGCGGTACCGCCGCCGTGTTTCCCGCAGGTCACCCGACACGCGCCGGTAAGTCGTCACCTCGAATTCGACAGTGGCGGTGACAGGAACGCGTTTCCCGTCAACCGTTTCCCAGTCGATCGGATGAAGGCGAAAATCCTCCCCCTTGCCCGGCAACGCATCGTCGCCGTAAAGCGCCCACTGCAATGCGTGGAGGATCGTCGTCTTACCGGACTCGTTCGCGGCACGGACTACGGTCAGGTTTCGATTCGCATCGGTGGCGAATTCAAGCTCAAGATCGCGCAGCAAGCGGAAGTTCTGAAATTTCGCGCGGATTAGCTTCATGCGTCCATTTCCTCCGTACCGGTATCATGGCGACGCTGTTCGGCCAGGAAGCGTGCGGTAGCATTACATTTGTCGTTTATCTTCTTCTGAATGTTCGTGGCCGAGACGCGATGGCCTCTTTCGTGTTCGAGTATTTCCGAGATCACCTCGGCAATCTCTTCCCTGTATCCATCGCACCGTTCTTCTATCTCGGTGCATTGCTCAAGGATGATCGAGATTATCTTCTTGTCGTTCAATGGCATCCATCTTCTCCCGGTCGCTACAGGTACGCAGCGTCAACCATTCTGTCGATCATGGCTAGCGGCCCATCCGGTCGGCCCGCGTTTCTTGCGAGCGCTGCAAATTCCTGAGCGCGGCGCAACTCCGAGCGCACCATAGCGCGAGCGTCTAAGTCGAGTCCTTCTTCCAGCCGTGGTGGCAGGGCCAATAAGTCATGGATCACGCTGTGCGTCTTGTCTATGGCACCGCACGTGCGCAGCAGCCGTCCGCGGCGCTGCACCCATTGCCGTTCGACCGTCGTGCTCGCAAGGATGAATGCCTTGCATATCTGCGGAATGTTCACGCCTTCGTCGAGGACCCTCTTGGCGGTGAGGATCTGAATCGTGCCGTCCTGGAAAGATTTGAGGATCTGTTGGGTCTTATCCCGGCTGACTGTCTCTTCCGCGGTTAGCTGATGAAACAGAATATGCTTGTCACCCAGTAATCGGTTTACGTTGTCAAGCTGTTCCGGTCCCTTGTCCGAGGTGTAGATGAGTGTGTGCCGCAAGTGGGTTTCCTCTTCGTCGAGAAGGGACCCCAGTGTGGATACCTTGCCCGACGCCGTTTCCAGCACGACGCGCCGGTCGCGGAGCAACTTCGCGAGATAGTCGTCAGGTTTGCCGTGGTCGTCGCGCCAGGCATTCTGTTTGATCTTGCCAGTTAGATCGAACCATTCGTCCATCTCGCTTTCGGTAAGATAAACCGGGTGAATGTAGTAATCGTACTCGACAAGGCAGCGACCGATCGCTTCTTCGAGGTTGAATTGGAATATTGAGGGTCCGAAGAACCGGAACAGGGCTTCGGTCCCTTCCTGGTCGTACTGGCGTATCGGTGTAGCCGATAGGCCGAGCCGATACTCGAAGCATTCGGGCGGGACGTTAATGAACGACGGACGTCCTAGATTATGTACTTCGTCTCCGATCAGAAGCCGGGAGCAGTCGAAATCCGTGACCGCTTCTACGAACTCCGACGTGCAAAGGGTGTCGTGACTCACAACTACGGCTTCGACATCTGACAGGCCGATGCGCAGCCGTCGTTTCAGTTTCTGCAGCTCGCTCGCTCGCTTCGTAGCACTGCCCACCGCCGTCAGATTGACAGGGTTCAGCCCGAAGGGCTCGATTTCATCGCACCATTGTTCGATTAGCGGCACATACGGTGCAGCCACGACGATCAGAAGTGGTTTGTGATCTTCATAAAGGCAGTGTGCCCCTATCATCGACGTGATTGTCTTGCCTGATCCGGTCGCCATTTCCAGAATGCCGCGATACTCGGCCTCGCACCATGCAGCCACAGCCTGGCCCTGGTGCTCGAACGGGCCGTCTTTGTAGCGAAGTCCTGCTGGTATCGCAAACGAAGCATTAGGAAGTCCGTAAGTTGTGGCCGATTCCTTTACGAGTCCTGATGCGCGTCCGTAGAGTTCGCGAAGACCTGCCTCTGTTGGTGGGATGCTTGATCGGTAGGTCTGTAACAGTTGCCCTTGGACAGCCTGTGGTAACGCAACAACGATGCAGTTGTCCTCGTTGTCTTCCCAAAGAACCCTGAAGTGGTCCCGAAGTTTCTCCGCAATATACCTCTGGTTGGGGTCTTCCCAGGATTTGGAAACGGCGATTTGTTCAATGTTTTTGTTGATGCCGGCATAGGTCAGATTACTTGACCCATGCGCCGCCATCACGTCTGCGCCATCGTAAAAGAGCCAAACCTTTGGATGGAAGAGCGCATCCCTCATCAGAGCGATCTTGATTTCGAGTCGCCCCATACGCAGCAGCCACGAAAGGCATTTCAGTGTGTGCTGTTGGATGAGATCCTCGGTAATGAGCAAATCTTCCAGAGCTTCGCGTGCCACAGATTCCGGAGAAAGCGTGCCTTCTTCAATTGCAGTCCTATCCTCAGGACGAAGAAGCGGGCTAATGACTAGTCGGAAACTCTCCTGGGAGGAGTTTATGAAGGTAGCTAGGCCGGGAGCTAGTGACGCCAAGACTGCACTAGAAAAGAAACCCACCATGCAATCGATATGAGTGGCTGAGCGAAAGCTTGGAATGAGTACTGCGTCCGCCAAGTCATCGTTAGGAAGCATGTAGAGAGGCCGTATATCGAGTAGGGACTGAAGCCGTGTCCTTGTAACGGCCTTCACGGGCTGGTTATGTTGTCCTGTTCGCATCACTGCTTATTTGTCGTCTTCGTCTTGATATCTGCTCCGTACGGCACCGACCCTTGAGTATCGCACAGAGAAGTAGAGAGTTAAACAATCCGTGCGTCGTTCCGTAAGTCTCCGTTCCGCGGGCCCTAATCCTCCTTTCTGCTGGTCTCGAAGGTGTCGCCTTGGGGGCCTCGTCTTCCGGGGTCGACAACCGAAGACATAGCCGTACCGGGGCTCCCAGAGCTGCGGGAACTGCATGCATTCCCGCTTCAAACCCGGCAACTCGTCCGGGTCCACCAAAGAGTGCTAGTCTCAGAGGCCTACCGCAGCCGACCGGGCTTGGAAGAACTATGACTATGGAACTGCGGGGAAAGGGTATTTGACGTGACCGACCTTGGCAAAGACAGTCTCTCCGCGCTTCTCAAGGGCGCACTGGCCTTCCACCAGACCGAGTACAACGGCGACCGGGCTCTCATGGGCCGCCTGTCGAAAGGCCAGGAACCGGATGTTCTGATGATTGCGTGCAGCGACTCGCGCGTGGACCCTGCGCTGATTTTCGGCGCTAGGCCCGGGGACCTCTTCGTGGTGCGCGTGGTGGCGAACCTGGTGCCGGCCCAGCGTTCGGGCGATGCGATGGAGCACGGGGTGATGGCGGCGGTGGAGTACGGGGTCAAGGCGCTCGGGGTCTCGCATGTGGTGGTGTGTGGCCATTCCCATTGCGGGGGTGTCCGGGCGGCGATGGACGCGGCGCGCGGGCGGGAACTACCGCCGTTCGAGTGTCTGGGGGCGTGGGTGGAGCTGGCGGATGCGGCTTGCCGAGAGGTGCTGGCGGAGGACTCTGCGGGCGAACGCTCAGAGGCGGAAATGGCGGCAGCGGCGGAACAGCGTTCCGTGCTCAAGTCGCTCGCGAACCTGAGGTCCTATTCGTTGATCCGGGAGCGGGTGGAAAGGGGTGACCTCGCCCTGCACGGCTGGTGGTTCGACATCGATACCGGCTATTTATGGACGGCGGACCCTGAGACAGGTGCCTTTCGTCCAGCGCCGGATGATCGGTGACGCTCATGGCGGTTGACCAAAGCCTCTTCCGCCGCGTTCACCCCCGCTTCCAGCAGGAATTCGGTGACGCTCTTATGCGAAGAATCGGCCGCACGCTGCAACAGCGCTTTCATGGCCGGCGTGGTGCGAACCTCGATCCGCTCCGATTTAGGCGCGGCGATGGACATGGGAACCTCCTATTTGGTCCTTCTCCTGGTATACGGATAATGTACGTACAATCTCGCCCCACGGTCGATCAAAGAAACGCCGGCCGCCCAAATCTAGTCTAGCGCTCAATATAGGCCAGCATCCTCTCCAGGTTGCAGACCACCTGCGAACCCCGTTCCAGGTACTCCCTACTTTGACACACGAGGAACCGCCGGTCGGCGTCCACCAAGTCGGCGTTGGCGTTAAGCCGCGCGAGGTCTTCGGGTCCGGGGCGGGTGGTGAGCTTGATTTCCAGCGCCCACAGCTCGGAGTCCACCTGGACCAGGAGGTCGATTTCCCGCTGGTCGCTGGTGCGGAGATGATAGGGGTCGAAGGCGCGGCCGGCGCATTGCAGCGCGCTCAGCACCTGGTCGATGACGAACCCCTCCCAGCTCGCGCCCACCCAGGGTTGGCTCAAGAGGGTTTCTCGGTCGCTCGTGTTCAGCCACGCGTGGAGCAGTCCCGAGTCCCGCCAGTACACCTTGGGCCGTTTGACCAGGCGCTTGCGTATGTTGGCGTGGTACGCGGGCAGGCGGCGGATCAGGAAGGCGCCTTCCAGGTAGTCGAGGTAGCCGTTGACGGTATGGTAGGAGAGGGCCAAGCTCTTTCCGAGCTGGCTTGCGTTCCATTCCTGGCCGTGGACGGCGGCGAGCATCCGCAAAAGGCGTTGCGTGGTCTGCGCGGGTGCCGTCAGACCCCAGTTGGGTAGGTCCCGTTGAGCCAGCAGGTTCAGATAGTCCCGTTGCCAGATCGGGAATCTCTTGCCGTTCAGTACGCCGCCGTCGGGATAGCCTCCGAAAAGCCAAAGCCTTTGCCGCTGGCGGTCGCTGGTCAGTTCGGACCACAGCAGCGGGGTGAGTTCGATGACGGAGAGTCTGCCGGCGAGGGACTCGGAGACCTGGGTCATCAGGGCTGGAGACACAGATCCCAAAAGCAGGAAGCGGCCGTTCCGTCTCCGGTCACCGTCAATGGCGCCGCGCAGGCGCGGAAAGACTTCCGGCCACGCCTGGGCCTCGTCCAGGACGACGAGGTCACCCCCGCCTACGGCATCCTCCCATGTGAGGTCCAGGCTTAGTTGGTCCGGCTCCTGTTCCAGGTCGAAGTATCGGCCGCCCAACGAGCGGGCTAAGGTTGTTTTTCCGGATTGGCGCGGGCCCACCACGGCGACGGCGGGATAGTCCTCCAGCCGGGCACGCAGAATGGACATGATCTTTCGCGGGAGCATCCTTGCATTTTAGAACTCGATTTCTATTTTGCAAGAGTTGGCGAGCACTTAGAAGCCTTGTCGAACGAAACATCAGTCAGCAGGAAATTCGGGAAGCTGGAAGATGGGCAATCGTGATTGAAGACTACCCCGGCGACAAGTATTCTCCGAGTTGCCTCCTCTTGGGCTATACGCGAACGGGGAGGCCGTTGCACATCCAGGTTTCGTTGGCCGCCGGCGAGTCAGTGAGGATCATCACGCGCTATGAGCCCAGACCGACAGAGTGGATTGATTACTCCAGGAGGAGATGAGATGTCCAAGTGTCACGTCTGCCACGGCGGAGAGTCACGGGAGGAGTTGGTCGACGAGGTGTTTTGCGTCGACGGGCAGTACGTCATGGTCGACGGCGTTCCGGCGGTGGTGTGTAGTCAATGTGGCGAACACACCTTCAGCCGTGAAACAGCAGAGAAAGTCCGCCTGATGGTTCACGGCGAGGGCAAAGCCGTCCGATCCCTCTCCATGCAGGTCTTCAAATTCGCCTCGTGAATTCCGGGACCCTCCGACGTGGCCTCACTCCAACTCCCCCCTCACCCCTTCAAATACTCCCCATACTTCTCCAGCACCTTCTCCTTCAGCTCCGGGCTGGCTCCCGACACCGGGGGGAAGTCCTTGCTCCATTCGTAGGGGCGGCAGGCGTCGATGATGGCGCGGGAGTTGTGGCCTTTCTGGTCGCGGGGGATGATGGGGTCGAGGGGGCCGCTCCAGGTCCTTCTGAGGATGTCGATGGAGTCGGCGGGGTTGCAGCGGGTGCACATGGCCCACAGCACGTCGTTCAGGATGGAAGGGGTCGGTGGGGCTGGGCTCGAAGTGGGTGGCTAGTTCACTTTGTGAATTGGCAAGCCCTCCGTCACCGGTGTCATTCGTGGGAAGACAACTGATCCAGGTCCAACCTGTCGCTTTCCACATAGTCTTGTGCGGTCATGTCCTCGAGGCCGCAGACAACCGCACCGTCGACTGTGAATCGGCCTTTGGCATCGAATCTGTCCTTCCATTTGTCGATATGGTCATGCCAAGCGGGTTGGAAACCAAGCGGGTCGGATTCCTTCACGAACCACAGGAACACGTCCACGGTTGCGTGATCCCACGATGGAGTTGCCCGAACGCGAATCTCGCGAAGTGATCGGAGGTGGGCGCCTTCATTATTCTGACGGTTGTGTTGTCGCTTGAGGTGGTTTTGTAGTCGCCGAGTGGCGGCGACGAAGTCGTCTGGAAAGGCAAAGCGTGCTCGTTTCCGTGAAAGTGCATCCGCGAAAGCGCGGGATTCGGTGTCTGTTGTCCAACCCGGTGTCCGTTCCCAAGTAGCAACCACTGCTTTTTCAACGGTCATGGTGCGGTCAAGGTCAGCAACAAGCCCCCGTGTTTCCACGGCTGGCACATGCGCGAAAGCAGGGCGCCGGAGCCTTCGGACGTCGCCAAGGAAGGCTCTGGAGACTTCGATCAGCGGGGACACCTCGACATAGGGCCGTTCAGCGCAGGAACGCACGATGTCACACGTTTGGGTAACAAGAACGACTCCAGGGACTACGCTGGCCACCCCTTCCACCGACCCGCCTTCGCCGGAGCCGGTGTGGGCGTTGGCGGTTTCTCGCGCTTCGGTCGTGAGGGGTGTCCCCAGGTCGGCCAAATGAAGGAAGAAGACGCTGTCGTCGAAAGCCACATCTCCTTGACGCCAGGATTGCAGCGCCCGATCGATGCGCGTGACGTCTTCAGCGTCCAAGGACGGCATGTGGGCTAGTCCCGGGCCTTAGGGTGCCTCAGGGGTTTTTTGATGACTGCCCGATGCGAGCTACGAGGCCGATCCTGTTTGGCCTGGACGAGATCCGCTGGAGCCGGCGGGGTACGGGACGCGCGCGCGGCAGCACTCAGTTCGGTGCTTGCGGAAACGCGCTGCGCCGCTTGTTGCCCCGGGAGTGCAACCGCAGCCTCGTATTGCTCGGATTTGAGCAAGTCTAGCAGCAGTCTTCCCGTGTGGTCGGGTGTAAGAAGCAGGGTCCGATTCTGCGAGCTGTCCCCGCGGTCAAGACGGCGCAGCGTTCCGAGAAGCCGCTGCAGTCGCGTCTGATGTTCGGCGCTGGCGGGTTTCCCGCTAACCCAGTGGTGAAGACTTCTCCGTGAGACGTCCATGAGACCTGCCAACTGGTCCCACGTCAAACCCGAAAGGCGGCGGAGTTCTGCAACACTTGTCCTGTGTTGTACAGACTCGGCTTTACTCGGGACAATGATCGGGGGCCATGGATTGGCCAGGGTTTGCGGCCAAATCATGATGGAGTCATAGGAGCTTACAGTCGCCGGCTCGGCGAAGTCTGCACTTAGGCTGACGCTGTTGGTCGTGCGTGAAGGGCTCTGCATCGCTCCACCGGCGGAAGTTGCCATATCGAGTGCTTCGGTCGCTGCCAGACTCATGGTTGGCCTCCATAGAAGCGCAAAAAGTCATCAGTCACCATCCAGCGAAATACTGAATAGATGCGTTCCATAAAACGTTCCGCCGCGTTGCCGAGGATATCAGCCGAAAAGTCCAGCGGTTCGGTCGAAGACATGTCGAGATCCAGGATCCAACAGGGCTCCTTGATGGGTTCGAGAGTGCCTGGATCGATTGTGCCGTCCGGCGGCAAATGGCCCCAGCGGGCTTGAAGTGAGCCTTCCTCGGCACGAAACTGCGACTGCGTCAATACGGTTTGGGCTGCGTCGCCGATAGGGCACAAGGAAACACCGAGGACTTCCGGCCGAATCATGTTTGAAATGTCCTGTAAGGCTGGACCTGTAATTCGATCGATGTACCGTACACCGACGCGTAACGCCTCCTGCGGGTTCATCGTTGTATCGATAGCCACAAGGATTGACCGCAACCGTTCCAGGAAATCTCGACGGTTGTTATAGCTCGTCGTCTCCAGTGCAATGAAGTCGGCCGTAAGCGATGTTCGCCACTTCCGATCCCGATCCTGAAAACGCCACACGATGTCTTCCTGAATCTTCGGATCGGATACCGGGGCCAACGGATTCAATACGACCCGGCGGACCTGTTCCTGATTCAGGATTGGGTACGCTGAGCGAACCGTCTCTTGGAAGGCTGCGACCTGGTCTGGATTGCGAATGGACAGGATGGTCGGAAACCGCACCTGCGCAATGACCCGGACCAGCGGGGCCTGCGGAAGCGACACTTCGGTCGGCGAAGGGCCACTCATTGGCGGTGGCAATATCGTGGTCATGACGCGCCTGGGTTCCTAACCCCAGCTTAGGCTATGTGAAGTACAATGTGAAGCAGCCGAATTGCGGAATCTCCCCCTCACCCCTTCAAATACTCCCCATACTTCTCCAGCACCTTCTCCTTCAGCTCCGGGCTGGCGCCTGATACCGGGGGGAAGTCCTTGATCCATTCGTAGGGGCGGCAGGCGTCGATGATGGCGCGGGAGTTGTGGCCTTTCTGGTCGCGGGGGATGATGGGGTCGAGGGGGCCGCTCCAGGTCCTTCTGAGGATGTCGATGGAGTCGGCGGGGTTGCAGCGGGTGCACATGGCCCACAGGACGTCGTTCAGGTCGGCTACGTCGATGTCGTCGTCCACCACCACGACGTAGCGGCCGAGGTAGGCGCCGGTGTGGTTCTGGCTGGCGATGATGGCGGCCTGTTTGGCGTGGCCGGGGTAGCGCTGGCGGATGGACACGGCGGTGAAGAAGCGGTTCTGGTAGCAGGCGACGCCGGTGACGTCCGGGACGCCGGCCTTTTCCATGGAATCCCAGATGAACGCGGCCCGTATCAGCGAGGTGCAGCCGTCGGCGCCGGGGAGCGGCCGGAACGGCGGATAGCCGGTAAGGATCGGGTTGTTGCGGTACATCAGGCTCTTGACGTGCACCACCGGCTCCTGGCGCGAGCCGCTGGCGTAGTAGCCGGGCCACTCGCCGAAGGGACCCTCGTCGCGGGTTTCGTCGGGCATGATCTCGCCCTCGATGGCGATCTCGGCGTGGGCGGGAATGGGCAGGCCGGTGAACTCGCCGCGAACGACGTCGACGGGCGCGCCCTTGATGCCGCCGGCATAGTCGAGCTCCTGTTCGCCCCAGGGGATCTGCCGCGAGGACAGCAGGAACAGCAGCGGGTCCTGGCCGAAGGAGATGGCCACCTTGAGGGGCTTGTTCTGGTCGAAGGCCTTCTGACGGTGGATGCGCCCGTGCTTGCCCGGGGAGATGTAGACCGCCAGGCGGTCGGCCTCGTGGACCATGGTTCGGTAGGTGCCCATGTTCACCCAGCCCTCGTCCGGGTCCTGGGTCATGACCACGTGGGCGGTGCCGATGTAGCGGCCGCCGTCCTCGTCGTGCCACTTGGGCACCGGCAGCTTCAGCACGTCGATGTCCTTACCCGTGAACACGTTCTCGTAGAGCGGGCTCTCGTCCACGTACTGCGGCGGGATCAGCGTCGGGTTGTTGAGGCGCTCTTTCCAGGCGGCGATGAACTCGTTGCGGGTGATGTCGGTGGGCAGGTTGGTGGTGAGAGCGGCGCGCTTGAGGGATTCCACCATACCCACCAGCACCCGGTGTCCTTCGGGGTAGTCCTTGATGTTGTCGAACAGCAGCGCGGAGGCGTCCTGCCCGCGCCCGGCCACCTCGGCCAGGGCGCCGATCTCCAGGTTCCAGTCGCAGCCCGGGATCCGGCGAAGCTCGCCCATGGCATCCACCTGCTCGAGCCACTCTCTGAGGTCCCTATACATGGTGGTTTCCTTTCCCTTCCCCTCCCTCCGGGAGAGGGTGGCCCGAGGCCGGAGCGATCCGTCCCAAACTCAACCCCTCTCCCTCTGGGAGAGGGTGGCCGAAGGCCGGGGCGACCCGTCCCAAACTCAACCCCTCTCCCTTTGGGAGAGGGTGGCCGAAGGCCGGGTGAGGGCGCCACAACAACCCTGTCCGTACATTCCTCTGCTGCATCCGATGGGCTGCTTGCGGCGGGGACCCTCACCCCAACCCTCTCCCAGAGGGAGAGGGGGTCGGAACTGCTTCTTCCGGTTTCTCCAGAGGGGGTCGGAACTGCTTCTCCTGGCTTCTCTAGAGGGGGTCGGAACTGTTTCTCCTGGCTTCTCCAGAGGGGTCGGAACCGCTTCTCCTGGTCTCCCTATAGGGGGTCGGAGGGGCCACCGACTCAGGCGGGCCGGAACTTCGGCAGGGACATTTCGTCGGTGATGTCCTCGAAGCTGACCTCCACGGGCATGTCGCAGCGGACCTCTTCCGGCTTGCAGCCGATGACGTTGGAGAGCATGCGCGCGCCCTCGTCGAGCTCGATGACGCCTACCACGTAGGGGATCTCGTCCTGGAAGCCGGGGTGGTAGGCGCGGTGATAGATGACGAAGGAGAACACCCGGCCCTTGCCGGACACCGGCTTCCAGTCATAGGCGTCGGAGGTGCACTCGGAGCACACCTCGGCCGGCGGGAACCGGAAGGCGTTGCACTCGCCGCATTGCTGCAGCTTGAGCTCGTGGTTCCGGGCGGCCTCCCAGTAGGGCCGGGAGTCTTCGGACGGCGTCGGAATGGGTTTGGCGTAGTCGCTCATGGTGGTCTTCCTGTTCGTCGGGCTTCCCAGCGGGTATCAGCGCGGGCGGGTTTGAAACCCGCCCCTACATCATCTTCTGTCTTCTGCGTGCGGTGTTTAGAACCCGCCGGTGCATTGTCTTCCGTGTTCTGCGTGCGGGTTTAGAACCCGCCGGTGCATCGTCTTCTGTGTTCCGCGTGTGGGTTATGAACCCGCCGGTGCATTGTCTTCCGTGTTCTGCGTGCGGGTTTAGAACCCGCCGGTGCATCGTCTTCCGTGTTCCGCGTGCGGGGTTTGAACTCCGCCCGTACGCTGTCTCCTGTGTTCCGTGTAGGGGCGGGTTTCAAACCCGCCCGCGCCCGGATACCACGCAAAACGCGATGCTAGTTCCTCAATATCAGCGTCGAGTGGCACACGGCGTTGCCGCCGTTGCCGCTGACGATGGCGGTTTCGGCGTCCTTTACCTGGCGCGGTCCGCATTCGCCGCGCAACTGGCGTACCCCTTCGACGATCTGGAGCATGCCTTCGATGTAGCACTCGGACAGCATGCCGCCGGAGGTGTTGGTGGGCAGCTCGCCTCCCAGCTCGATGCGGCCGCCGCTCACGAACGGCCCTCCCTCGCCCTTCTTGCAGAACCCGTAGCCCTCCAGCGTGGCCATGAGGATGTAGGTGAAGCAGTCGTAGATCTGGGCGGTGTCGATGTCCTTGGGCGTGATGCCGGCCATGGCGAAGGCCTTGGCGCCGGAGTCCTTGGCGCCCAACTCGGTCATGTGGTCGCCGTAGATGTAGCCGCGGGAGTTGTTGGCGCGGCCCATGCCCATGACGTAGACCGGCTTCTGTTTCATGTCCCGGGCGCGCTCCGCCGAGGTGACGATGACGGCCGCGGCGCCGTCGCTTCGGAGGCAGCAGTCGAACAGGTGGAAAGGCCACACGATCCAGCGCGAGTTGTGGTAGTCCTCCAGGGTCATTGGGGCCTGCATGGTGGCCACGGGGTTCAGTTGCGCGTGCTTGCGGCAGGCCACGGCGATGGCGCCCATGTGGTCGTGGGTGGTGCCGTACTCGTGCATGTGCCGGGTGAGCCCGAAGGCGTGCTGCCCGGCGGCGCCGTAAAGGCCGTACTCCGGACCGAACTCGCCGCCGCCGTCGCCCCGTCCCGGGGTCTTGCGGGTGGCGCCCTTGTCGCCGTGCACGCACAGCACGGTCTTGCAGAAGCCCGCCTCGATGGCGGCCGCCGCCATCTGCACCATCAGGCAGGAAGTCGCCCCGCCGGAGGACAGCGACACGCCGAAGGCCGAATCGATGCCCAGCCGCTCGGAAAGCATCTGGTGGTGCACCCTCACGGCGCCCAGCAGGTGGCTGTGGGTGATCACCGCGTCGATGTCGGTCTTCTTGAGGCCGGCATCGTCAAGGGCGGCCTTGACCGCCGTCACCTGCAAGCCGTAGTCGCTCAGCTCGGGCACCTTGCCCAGCGCCGAGTGTCCCACGCCCACGATCGCGTATTTGTCCTTGAGTGAGGCCATCCAGTGTCCTTTCCTGTCAATTCGCCCAGAGAACCTCTGATTGATTGCGCTGGTGAAGTATGGCGTCCTTCGACTTCGCTACGCTACGCTCAGGACGAACGGTTGGGAAATTCATACACCGTTCGTCCTGAGCGTAGCGTAGCGAAGTCGAAGGACGCCATACTAGTTCCCCTCCTGCCCTTCGCGCTCGTGCAGCCCGGCGTGTTGCCTGGGTGTCTCCGGGCGCGTGTCGTTGCCGCGTCCCTTCGTCAACCGGAGCGTGCCGACGAACTTCACGTTGGCGCAGGCGTCGGCGCCGCCGGTGGCGCATCCCTCGTCGTTGGGGATGAGGAAGCGCAACGGCCCGCCCTTGTCCCTGGGAAGCGGCTCGTCGCCGACCCGGTAGGCGATGACCGCGTGGCGCAGCGCCTCCAGTGGGACGCTGGCGGCGAATCCGCCGTCGGTGGACTCCACCGTCAGGTAGTCAAGGGCCTGGTCCGGCTGGAGCCGGTCGAGGATGGCCTGAAGCGTGACCGCCCCGCCGACACGGCCGGGGATCAGCGCGCTGACGTCGTCGATCTGGCCGTCCAGCGCCGCGAGCTGCTGGAAATCCAGCTCCTCCGCGGCCTTGCCTTCCTGTTCGATACGCAGGCTGCTCATGATTCGCCTCCTGGCGACACTGGGTTAGGTCGGCATTCCCGTGCACGGGGGACACACGCCATAGAGCACGACTTGGTGATTCTCCAGCCGGAAGCCCTTGGGCGCGAGCATTTGGAGACCCGGGGGACAACCCTGGATGTCGAAGATGTCGTCGCACTCCCGGCATTGGAAGTGATGATGGTGTCCCTTTCCCGCGGTCTCGTAGCGGGGCGCCTCCCCGGGCATTTCCACGACGACGAGGGCGCCCTCGGTCATCATGGTGTGGATCGCACGGTAGACGGTGGCAATACCCAGACCGGGGACACTTGGCTGCGCGGCTTCGAGGATATCGTGGGGGCTAAGCGGATGGTTGGCTTCCAACAGCACCTGCTGAATGATGCTTCGCTGCCGTGTCTGCCGCCTGGCGCGAGGGCGATGCTGGGAAGACGCCTCTCCGGCGTGGCTCTTTCCGCTGGTCATGTGAGTCCTTCGGCCCTGCCGTAGCGGGGGCGTTTGCCGTTCCGTACCTCTTTGCGGAACATCGGTTCGCTAACTAATTCGCTAACTAACTATACACCACCGCGCTTCGGACATGCAAAGCTGGCGGCGCCGTGGCGGCGTATCGGCCGGCCCTACTTCCCGGCGCCTCGGAACACCTCCTCGGTGCAGCCGGCCAGCAGCCGGTCGTGGTCGTGGTCCAGGGCAAACACGCGGAACTTGACGAACTTGGACGGGATGTAGGCGAATAGCTCGGCCATGGACTCCTTGGTGATGATGCCGGTGGAAGGATCATAGGTGTGGATCTGCTTTTTGCCCATGGCCATGGGATTCTCCGGCCGCGAGTCCTGGCTCGCGATGTCCACGTGATAGACTAGGTTCCGTTGCTCCGGGGGCAGGGCCGCCCGGATCAGGGTCTCCCATTCGTGGACCTCGATGAGGTCGAGCCCGCTCGCCATCTCCGCCGCCGACAGGGTCCGCTCGTAAGCCAGCCGCCACTTGAGATCACGGTCGAGGATGCGGCCCCACTCGCGGCCCAGCGGGGTGTCGAGCTGGCGCCAGCGGGACGCCTCCTGCAGCAGCGACCAGTCCGTCAGGTGCAGGTACAGTTCCATGTGGTCCAGGGGATTGCCCGGCGCGATCCGGGCCATGGTTTCCGGGAACAACTCCTGGAGGTGGGCGTCGATGGCCCGGGTGGTGCGGTGAAAGTAGACGTTTTCGTAAAGGTACTTGCGCGCGTTCAGGAACATGGTGAGGGCGCCCTCGCCGGAACGGTGCAGGGTCAGCCCCTTGGGTGAGATGAAGGTGTAGTAGATGAGCCTTTCCCGGTCGATGGGCCCAACCGCTACGCCGCACATGTACGAATCGCGCGACACGTAGTCCAGGTTGTCGAAGGTGAAGATGCCGTTGGTCAGAGGCTGCAGGAACCGGAGCCACAGGGGTTTGGCGGGATCGTCCGCGGAATCCTTCTTGATGGGAAAGGCGATGTCGTCGGGATCGAGCTCTTCTCCGGCGGCAAACGAACCCGTAGGGCTGCGGCGGATGCCCCGGATGATCTCCCCCAGATGCTCGCGGATGATGACCTGACTGATGTCCTCGTGGATCAGGCCGTGCTGGCTGAGGAAGTGATTGTCGAAGAAATGGCAGAACGGGCCGTGGCCGACGTCGTGCAGCAGGCCGGTGATCCGCATGTACTCTTCCACGTAGGCAGGGGACGGGCACTCCTCCCCCAGCACCTTGCGCAGCGACGGGTACAGGCCCCGGGCGAAGACCCCGGCCAGGTGCATGGCCCCCAGACAGTGCTGGAAACGGCTGTGCTCCGCCGAAGGATAGACCCAGCGGGCGCTCTGGAGTTGAAAGATGTACCGGAGGCGCTGGAACCAGGGGGAATCGATCAGGTCCTTTTCCGCGACCTCGCCGGCGTCTTGGGGGACCGTGAAAGGGATGTAGCGATGGATCGGGTCGGCGATGAGGGAGCACCCGGAGTACTCGTCACGCATGGGGTGTCCCGTTGGCGGTCACAGCTCGAAACTCACCTGGGCGGTCCACAGGGAGCCCATTTTTCCCAGGTGGCTCACGCGTTCCGCCACCGCGCCGATGGCCTCGCGCTCCTCGTGACGGTCCGGATCGAATTTCTCTCCCCGGGCCTCCACGCGCACGAGAAACTCGCCCGCCTCTTGTATGTCGAATTCCTTCAGCGCATAGCCGCTGGTCTCGTACTCGTAGAGCAGCTCCCGCATCCAGTTGACCATCAGGTCGTCGTTGTCCACGCCCTCGACCTCGAGGGTGATGCTTTCCCGTGTTTCCACGGAAGACAGGTCCACCAACAGGTCGAACAGCGCAAACCCGGCGTCCGCGAGAATCTGCGTCCGCGAGTCGCCCGAGAGCCGGATGCTCAACTCCGTTGACCGTCTGATTACCTTGTATTTCTTGTCCTCATCGGCCATTTTCGTGATCCCTCGGTGTGGGATGCGATTACCCCATATACGGGACGACCGTGTCAATCCCTGTTGATCAGCGAGGCTGCGAAGCCGGCGCCGAAGCCGTTGTCGATATTCACCACCGTGACTCCCGCAGCGCAGGAGTTCAGCATCGCCAGCAATGCCGACAGACCGTGGAAGCTGGCGCCGTAGCCGACGCTGGTGGGCACGGCGATGACCGGCCTCCGGACCAGCCCGGCCACGACGCTGGGCAAGGCGCCCTCCATGCCCGCCACCACGATGAGCAACGCCGCCTCGGTGAGCTGCCGGTGGTGGCCCAAGAGCCGGTGCAGGCCGGCGACGCCCACGTCGTAGACCCGCTCCACCCGGTTGCCCATGATCTCGCTGGTCACCGCGGCTTCCTCGGCCACGGGTATGTCGGAGGTGCCGGCGCACACCACCGCGATGGTCCCTTTCCCCTTCATCGGGGCGTCCTTGGCGCGCCAGGTGGCGGCCCTGGCCTGGCGGTGGTAGCGGAACCCCCGGAGCCGTGTCTTCAGGGAGTCCATCTGCTCCTGGGACAGGCGGGTGATGAGCACGTTGTCGCCGCGTTTCCGGATGGCCCGGGCGATGTCGGCGATGTCCGAGACCTCCTTGCCTTCGCCCATGATGACTTCGGGAAAGCCCTGCCGCAAGGCCCGGTGATGATCCACCTTGGCAAACCCCAGGTCTTCGAAGGGAAGGTGTTGCAACCGTTCCAGCGCCTCGTCGACCGTAACCCCGCCGCGCCGAACGCCTTCCAACAGCTCTGCAAGCTTCTCTTCGTCCATGGTGATCCCGCTAGTATCGATCGACAGCGCCGTGCGCCTGCGGGCGGGTTTGAAACCCGCCCCTACACCCTCGATTTCCCACGGCCCAGGCGTATCGATCGACAGCGCCGTGCGCCTGCGGGCGGGTTTGAAACCCGCCCCTACACCCTCGATTTCCCATGGCCCAGGCGTATCGATCGACAGCGCCGTGCGCCTGCGGGCGGGTTTGAAACCCGCCCCTACACCCTCGATTTCCCATGGCCCGGGCGTATCGATCGACAGCGCCGTGCGCCTGCGGGCGGGTTTGAAACCCGCCCCTACAGCCTCGACTTCCCACGGCCCAGGCGTATCGATCGACAGCGCCGTGCGCCTGCGGGCGGGTTTGAAACCCGCCCCTACACCCTCGACTTCCCACGGCCCAGGCGTATCGATCGACAGCGCCGTGCGCCCGCGGGCGGGTTTGAAACCCGCCCCTACAGCCTCGACTTCCCACGGCCCAGGCGTATCGATCGACAGCGCCGTGCGCCTGCGGGCGGGTTTGAAACCCGCCCCTACAGCCTCGACTTCCCACGGCCCAGGCGTATCGATCGACGGCGCCGTGCGCCTGCGGGCGGGTTTGAAACCCGCCCCTACAGCCTCGACTTCCCACGGCCCAGGCGTATCGATCGACGGCGCCGTGCGCCTGCGGGCGGGTTTGAAACCCGCCCCTACAGCCCCGACTTCCCATGGCCCGGGCGTATCGATCGACAGCGCCGTGCGCCTGCGGGCGGGTTTGAAACCCGCCCCTACAGCCCCGACTTCCCATGGCCCGGGCGTATCGATCGACAGCGCCGTGCGCCTGCGGGCGGGTTTGAAACCCGCCCCTACAGCCTCGACTTCCCACGGCCCAGGCGTATCGATCGACGGCGCCGTGCGCCTGCGGGCGGGTTTGAAACCCGCCCCTACAGCCTCGACTTCCGATGGCCCAGGCGTGTCGATCAACAGCGCCGTGCGCCTGCGGGCGGGTTTGAAACCCGCCCCTACAGCCTCGACTTCCCATGGCCCAGGCGTATCGATCGACGGCGCCGTGCGCCCGTGGGCGGGTTTGAAACCTGCCCCTACAGCCTCGACTTCCCACGGCCCAGGCGTATCGATCGACAGCGCCGTGCGCCTGCGGGCGGGTTTGAAACCCGCCCTTACACCCTCGACTTCCCATGGCCCGGGCTCGTGTAGGGGCGGGTTTCAAACCCGCCCGTGTTCGGTCTCCCTGTCACGTGAGGAGGAGCTGTCATCACGCCTTGCCGACCCCTCCTTGAAGTGCTGGTAGCCGGGCGCCGCCAGGGGCACGCGATCGCCCCGCGGGTCCACCAGCGTGATCCCGTGCTTCTTGGGCACGCATTCGCCGATGTGCGTGATGGGGACGCCGGTGCGCCGGGCCACGCGCTCCACCCCCTTGCGGGCATCGCTTGACGCGGTGAAGAGCAGCTCGTAGTCCTCGCCGCCGGCCAGCGCGCAGGCGAGGTCGCCCGGCCCGGCGACCCGGCCGAAAGCGGGCGACAACGGCACCCTGTCTTGCCGCACCACGGCCCCGGTTCGACTGGCGCGGCAGATGTGTCCCAGGTCCTGGGCCAGCCCGTCGCTCACGTCCATCATGGCCCGGGCCAGGCCTTCCTTGGCAAGCTGCATGCCGGTCTTCACCCTCGCCGTGGGGCGGTGGTGCCTGCGGACGAGGTAGTTCCGGTCCCTGGCGGAAACCGTGTTCCGGGGCTCGGAAAGCAGCGCCAGGCCCAGCGCCGAGTCCCCCAGGGTGCCGGTGACGTAGATGTCGTCGCCTACCCTGGCGCCGCCGCGGGTGACCGCTCCGTAGGGTGCGAAGCCGGCGAGAAACACGTCGATGATCAATTGGTCCGCGGCGCAGGTGTCGCCCCCCACGAGCGCTACCCGGTGCTCGGCGGCCACGGCGTGAATGCCGCGAATCAGCGCGGCCGCCCGTTGCGTGGTCAGGTTGGGCAGGGCCAGGGACAGGAGGAAATAGGCCGGCCGCCCGCCCATGGCGGCAATGTCGCTCAAGCTCGCGGTGAGTGATTTGTGCCCGAGATCCCGCATCGAGATCCAATCGAGATTGAAGTGCACGCCTTCGACGAGAAGATCCGAGGTGAACAGAAGCGAGTCGTCGGCGGTGGAGACCCAGGCGGCGTCGTCGCCGATGCCGAGACGTACGCCGCGCGTTCGCGGGGTCTTCCTTTGGATCAAGTCGATGAGCCCGAACTCTCCCAAATCCCGAAGTTTCATGGGGCTACCGGTCTTCGTGCGCCTTGTCGCGTGGTGTGGACACGGGCGGGTTTGAAACCCGCCCCTACACCGGATCGCGAAGTTTCATGGGCGGGATTGAAACCCGTCCCTGTCAGGCGATCGCGGGTACCGTCGGTTCCCTCCCGCCCTTGGGGCGGCTCCGCCGGCTCGACTTCTTGGCCTTGGCGGGGGCCCTGGTCTTCGGCCGGGGGGGAGACGCGGCGCCGGGCTGCTTGTCTCCGAAGGCCGCCGCGAGCACGTCGTTCATGTTCCGCGCCAGGATGAAGTGCAGCTTGTTCCGCAAGGGACGGGGAATGTCTTCCAGGTCCTTCTGGTTCTGGAACGGGATGGTCACGGTCTCGACTCCGGAACGAAATGCCGCCAGGCACTTTTCCTTCAATCCGCCCACGGGCAGGACGCGGCCCCGGAGCGTGATCTCCCCGGTCATGGCCACGTTCCGGCTCACCGGCCGCCGGGTGAGCGCGGAGATGAGGGCGGTTCCCATGGTGATGCCCGCCGACGGGCCGTCCTTGGGAATGGAGCCCGACGGGACGTGTATGTGGATGTCCTGCTTCTGGTAGAAGTTCTCTTCGAGGCCCAGATTCTTGGCCTGGGCCCGGGCGTAGCTGACCGCGGCCTGGGCCGATTCCCTCATGACGTCGCCCAACTGGCCCGTCAAGGTCAGGTTGCCGCGCCCCTTGGACAGCGAGGCCTCGACGTGCAGTACCTCGCCGCCGGCGCTGGTCCACGCCAGACCCGTGGCGACTCCGATCTCGTTCTGGTCCTGGGTCTCCGTCAGGAATCTGGCGGGACCGAGGAACTGCTGGAGGTTTCTCTGGGTGATACGGGTACGGGCGGTGCGGCCGTCGGCTACCTTGCGCGCCACCTTCCGGCAGATGGCCGCCATCTCCCGTTCGAGGTTCCGGAGACCGGCCTCCCGCGTGTACTGCTCGATGATCCGCAGCACCGCATCCGTGGAGATTTCCAGCAGGTCGCTGGAAATCCCCGCCCCCTGCAATTGCCGCGGGATCAGGAACCGCTTGGCGATCTCCAGTTTCTCCTCGTTGGTGTAGCCGGAGAGGTTGATGACCTCCATGCGGTCCCGCAGCGCCGGCGGAACCGTATCGAGGAGGTTGGCGGTGCAGATGAACAGCACGCTGGACAGATCGAACGGGACGTTCAGGTAGTGGTCGCTGAACGCGTGGTTCTGCTCCGGATCGAGCACCTCCAGCAGGGCCGCGGACGGATCGCCGCGAAAGTCGTTGCCGAGCTTGTCGAGCTCGTCCAGCATGAAGACGGGGTTGCTGGAGCCGGCCTGCTTCATGCCCTGTATGATCCGGCCCGGAAGAGCCCCTACGTACGTCCTGCGGTGCCCGCGGATCTCCGCCTCGTCCCGGATCCCCCCCAGCGAGATGCGCACGAAGTTTCTTCCGAGGGCGCGGGCGATGGATTTTCCGAGGGAGGTCTTGCCCACGCCCGGCGGTCCGACGAAGCAGAGGATGGGTCCGCGGATCTCTTTCCTCAGCTTGTTGACCGCGAGATACTCGAGAAAGCGCTCCTTGATCTTCTCCAGATTGAAATGGTCCTCGTCGAGGACTTCCTTGGCCTTCTTGAGGTCGAGGTTGTCCTCGGTCCGCTCGCTCCAGGGAAGCTCCGTCATCCAATCCAGGTAGGTCCTCACGAGCGAAGACTCCGAGGACTCGGGATGCATCTGCTCCAGCCGCTTGAGCTGCTTGGTGGCCTCCTTCTTGACCTCGGGCGGCATGCCGGCCTTGTCGAGCAGGGCCTTGATCTCGTTCATCTCCTCGGTCTTCTCGTCGCCCTCCCCCAGCTCCTGATGAATCTGCCTGAGCTGCTCCCGCAGGAAATACTCCCGCTGGGTCTTGCTCATCTCGTCCTTGGCCTGGTTCTGGATGCGCGCCTGCATGGTGGCGAGATCGAGCTCGCGGGTGAGCATCTCGTTGATCTTCGTCAACCGCTCCACCGGTTCGTAGATCTCCAGGATGGACTGGCTTTCCTCGATCTTGAGGCGCAGGTTGGAGGCCACCAGGTCGGCGAGCACGCCGGGATCGACGACGTTGTCCGTGACCATGACGATCTCGGGCGGAAGATTCTTGAGGTTGAGGATCTGCTCGATCTTTTCCTTGACGTTGCGCATGAGCGCCTCGACCTCGATGGACACTTCGATGACCGGCTGCTCGATGACTTTCTGTATCCGCACCTCGAAGTACGGCTTTTCGCGCACGAACTGTTCCAGCGCTCCCTTGGCCAGCCCCTGGACCAGGATCTTCACGCGTCCGTCGTCGAGCTTCAGCATGCGCAGGATGGTGGCCACCGTGCCCACGCGGTACAGGTCGTCGGCGGCCGGCTCATCCTCCGTGGAGTCTTTTTGCACCACGAGGAAGATGTGCCGGTCCCGCGCCAGCGCCTCGTTCACCGCGTTGATGGAGATCTCCCGCCCGACGAACAAGGGGATCATCATGTAGGGATAGATGACGATGTCCCGGATGGGCAGGAGCGGTATGAGGTCAGGGATGTCCTCAGCAGGCCGGTCGGCCACAAGCTCCGCAGTGTCCTGGTCCGTTACGTCCATTCGTTACCCTCAGTCGAAGTTACCCTCAGTCGAACAGTTCCTTTACCTTCTCGAAGAACCCTTTGGCAATAGGGTGGCCTTCCTCCCCACCTTCTTCGGAAAATTCCTTGAGCAGGTTTTTCTGGCGCGCGCTGAGCCTTGTCGGCGTCTCCACCAGCACGCGGACGTGCTCGTCGCCCCTGCGGCCTCCGTGCACGTCCTTGATCCCCTTGCCCTTCAGCCGAAAGACCGCGCTCGATTGGGTCCCCGCGGGGATCTTCATCTTGACCTTCCCCTCCAGCGTGGGCACCTCGATCTCCGCCCCGAGGGTGGCGTGGACGAAGCTGATGGGCATCTCGCAGATCACGTCCGTACCGTCGCGGGCGAAGATCGCGTGGTCCTGGACGATGATGACCACGTACAGGTCCCCCGGCGGGCCGCCCCTGGCGCCGTTCTCTCCCTCGCCCCGCAGCTTGAGCCGAGAGCCGGTGTCGACCCCTGCCGGGATCTTGACGTTGATGGTGTGGAACTTGCGGGACAGCCCGACACCGTGGCACGAGGGGCAGGGGTGGGGGATCACCCGACCCTGGCCGCCGCACTGGTTGCAGGTGCGGGACACGGTGAAGAAGCCTTGCTGAAAGGCCATCTGTCCGGAGCCCTTGCAGGCGGGACAGGTCTGAGCGTTGGTTCCCTTTTCGGCGCCGCTGCCCTCGCATTCGTCGCAGGGTCCGTGGCGGGGGATCTTGACCTTCTTTTCGGTGCCGAACGCGGCCTGCTCGAACGTGACCTCGAGGTTGTAACGCAGGTCGTCGCCCCGCTGGGCACGAGATCTCGCGCGGCCCCGGGATGACCCGCCGAAGAATTCGCCGAAGATGTCCCCGAAGACGTCCTCGAACCCGTGGGAGAAGTCGAAGCCGCCGGCGAACGGTCCGCTCTCGCCAAAGGCGGCATGGCCGAACTGGTCGAACTTGGACCTCTTCTCCGGATCGGACAGCACCGAGTACGCTTCGGACAACTCCTTGAACTTCTCCTCGGCCTCCTTGTCGCCCGGGTTCCGGTCGGGATGGTACTGGAGCGCCAGCTTGCGATACGTCTTTTTGATCTCGTCCTCGCCGGCGTTGCGGCTCAGGCCGAGGATTTCATAGTAGTCCCTTTTGTCCAATGGTGAGTCCCGCCAGGCGCCTACGGACGACCGGTGTTGATTTACATGCAGGGGCCACCGGCCGGTCGCCCCTAGTCTTTAGCTTCCTCTTTAACTTCCTCGAAGTCGGCATCCACCACGTTGTCGTCGGGTTTGCCGTCACCGGCCCCCGGCGGCGGCTGTTGCGTCGGATCCTGCGGCCCCTGCTGCTGCGACGCCTTGGCGTACATGGCTTCCGCAAGCTTGTGGGAGGCCTCGTTCAACTCCTCGGCCGCCGCCTGCATGGCCGCGGTGTCGTCGCCCTCCAGGGCCTTCTTGGCCTTCTCCAGGGCCTCCTCGATGCCGGATTTGACCTCGTCCTCCAGATCGTCGCCGTACTCCTTCAGCGACTTTTCCGTCGAGTAGACCAGGGAGTCGAGCTGGTTGCGGGCCTCCGCCGCCTCCTTGTGGTTCTTGTCCTCTTCGGCGTGGACTTCCGCATCCTTGACCATGTTCTTGATCTCTTCCTCGCTGAGGCCGCTGGAGGCGGTGATCTTGATGGACTGCTCCTTGCCGGTTCCCAGATCCTTGGCGCCAACGTGCACGATGCCGTTGGCGTCGATGTCGAAGGTCACGTCGACCTGCGGCATGCCGCGCGCAGCGGGCGGTATTCCCTCGAGGTTGAACTGGCCGAGCATCTTGTTGTACTTGGCCATCTCCCGCTCGCCCTGATGCACGCTGATGGTCACCGAAGGCTGATTGTCGGCAGCCGTGGAGAAGACCTGGTTCTTCTTCGTCGGGATGGTGGTGTTGCGCTCGATCAACTTGGTGAAGACGCCTCCCAGGGTCTCGATGCCGAGGGACAGCGGCGTCACGTCGAGCAGCAGGACGTCCTTGACGTCACCCTTGAGCACCCCTGCCTGGATGGCGGCGCCGATGGCCACCACCTCGTCGGGATTCACGCCCCTGTGCGGCTCCTTCCCGAAGATCTTCTTGACCCGCTCCTGCACCGCGGGCATGCGGGTCATGCCGCCGACGAGAATCACCTCGTTGATCTGCCCGGCCGAGAATCCGGCGTCCGCCAGGGCCTGGCGGCAGGGCTCTTCGGTCCTTTCGATGAGGTCCTCGCACAGGGCTTCGAGCTTCGAGCGGGACAGCTTGATGCTCATGTGCTTGGGGCCGGCCTGATCCGCGGTGATGAACGGCAGGTTGATGTCCGTCTCCACCGACGTGGACAGCTCGCATTTGGCCTTTTCCGCTGCCTCCTTGAGGCGTTGCAGGGCCATCTGGTCGCCGCGCAAGTCAATGCCCTGGTCCTTCTTGAACTCGTCCGCGAGGTAGTCGATGATCCGCTGGTCGAAGTCCTCGCCGCCGAGGAAGGTGTCGCCGTTGGTCGCCTTGACCTCGAACACGCCGTCGCCCAGCTCCAGAATGGAGATGTCGAAGGTGCCGCCGCCCAGGTCGAACACCGCGATCTTCTCTTCCTTTTGCCTCTCCAGACCGTAGGCCAAAGAGGCCGCGGTGGGCTCGTTGATGATGCGCAGCACGTCAAGTCCGGCGATGCGTCCAGCGTCCTTGGTTGCCTGGCGCTGGCTGTCGTTGAAATAGGCCGGCACCGTGATGACCGCCTCGGTCACCGGCTCGCCCAGATATTCCTCGGCGGTTTGCTTCATCTTCTGCAGAATGAATGCGGAAATCTCCGGCGAACTGTAGGTCTTGCCGCGACTCTCCACCCAGGCGTCGCCCTTGTCCGACTTGGCGATCTTGTAGGGCAGGAGGGACTGAGCCTTCTGCACCATAGGGTCGTTGAACTTGCGGCCGATCAGGCGCTTGACCGCGAACACGGTATTCTGGGGGTTGGTGATGGCCTGCCGCCGTGCGATCTGGCCCAGCAGACGCTCGCCGCTTTCCGAAAAAGCCACTACGGAAGGAGTGGTGCGACTTCCTTCAGCATTGGTCAGCACCGTGGGGTCGCTGCCCTCCATGATGGCCACGCAGGAGTTGGTCGTCCCAAGATCAATGCCTATGACCTTTGCCATCTCTTCGTCTCCTTGTCATTCGATTGCGATTGCAGTGTGAATCTAATCATCGGTCCGGTCGCTTTCAACCGTGGTTTCATCTTTTTCTTTTAAAGTCGGTACCTTAGAAACGCTCACCATAGACGGCCGCAGCAGCCGGTCAGCCAGGTAATAGCCGTGGTGGACCTCGTCCACCACCGTGTTGGCCTCGTATTCGTCGGTTTCCACCTGGGCGTAGGCTTCATGCTTCTCCGGATCGAAGGGTTCTCCCTTGGCCGTGATCCGCGTGACGCCGTGTTTCTGGAGCGCTTCGAGGCAGCCCTTGAGCACCAGCTCGATGCCGTCCAGCAGCGACTGCGGGGCGCCGTCGGTCCGGGCGTGCTGAGCCGCACGCTCGAGGTCGTCGATCACGGGCAGGAGATCCCGCACCAGGGATTCGTTGGCGTACCGGATAGCGTCGTGTTTCTCGCGGGTTACGCGTTTCCTGTAGTTCTCCGTCTCCGCCGCGTCCCTCAGGTAGCGATCATGGTGGCTCCGGGCTTCCTGTTTCGCAGCCTCCAGCTCCGCCCGGAGCTGTTCGATCTCCGACGGCTCGGGTGCCCCGTCCGCTTTGTCGTCGACTTGAGGCCCAATTCCGGCCTCTTCCTGTTCCACGGCCGCCTCGGCCTGTTCTCTTTTCTCTTCTGCCATGATGCTGTCGTGCCTTATGAATCTGCCCGTATTCCCGCGTGTCCTCTCCTCATCGTAGGTCGGGTTAGCCGAAGGCGTAACCCGACGCCGCATTGTCGGATTACGCTCCGCTAATCCGACCTACGTGAGACCGGCGCCGCACCCTGCGGGTACAAAGGCGCTGCGGGTACAGCGGGTACAAAGAGGTACCTGCCCCGACAACGGGACGAGAGAAGGTAATCACCGAAGTGGACCTTGTCAAGGTAGCTGGAATCGCCATAAAAGCGTCATTCCGGCACCCCTATCCGTCATTCCGGCACCCCTATCCGTCATTCCGGCACTCCCTCTCCGTCATTCCCGCACCCCTCTCCGTCATTCCCGCGAAAGCGGGAATCCAGGGGTGGTGGAGGGGCGAAGTGGACGTTTCCGCGCGACTTTTGCGGCGGCTTGGTGTATACGTGACAGGATATCGGCGATTCCGTGACGGGACCGGGCGGGAGGTCATCAGGCACTGAGGGGACGCCGTTCATGTGGGGGGTATTCAGGTGCCGGTGATACGGTCGAGCCCGGCCATCGTGCTGCGATCCTGGGCCTACGGCGAATCGGACAAGATCGTCTCTTTACTCACGCGGGATTTCGGCAAGATCAGAGGCATCGCCAAGGGAGCCAGGCGGTCCCGTAAACGATTCCTCAATGTTCTGGAGCCCTTCACGCTCGTTCAGTTGCGCTTTCATGAGCGACCGAACAGCCCGCTGGCCTTCATCCACGCCTGTGACTGGGTCTATGTGTTCCGGGCCATCACCCGAACCCTGGCCAAGATCGTGCACGCTTCCTATCTCGTGGAAATCACTGATGAATTGACGCGAGACGGCGACGAAAGCCGGTCGCTGTTCGACCACCTGCGGGACGGCTTGCGGTTCCTGGAAGAGCACGAGGCCGCGCCGGAGTTCCTCACCGCGTTCGAATTGACGCTGCTGCGGCTGGCCGGGTACCAACCCACCCTGGAGCATTGCCAGCGTTGCGGCGACAGGCCCCAGCCCGGTCACGGGCCGGGAAACGGCCGGTGGGGATTCAGCCCGCGGGATGGCGGCGTCCTGTGCCGGAATTGTTGCGGTCTCCGCCGGGAGGCGGTGCCCTTGTCGCCCGAGGCGTTGGGCATCCTCACCCATTTTCAGAGGCACGGTTGGCGGGATGGCGAGACGCCCGAGTTCTCCCGGCCAGCGGTCAGGGAGACCCGGGAGATCGTGCCCTTGTTTATCCAGTACCAGATTAGTAAAAAGCTGAAGTCCGCGGCCTTCCTGGACGGCTCGTTCAGCTAGTGTGGTGTCTCACCAATACGGTTATGAAGCTGCGAGGGCATTTTGGTTGTCGGCAAGGCGCGATGACTTGTAGGGGCGACCGGCGGTCGCCCCTCAGTGGCGTGCACCACGCGAGGAAGAGCAACGCAGCCGACGGCCAAAAGGACCCGCAGATTCGTAAGCGTATTTGTGAGACACCACACTAGGCCCGGCGTTACGAACGGGTTGATGTAGGGGCGGGTTTCAAACCCGCCCGTGCCCGGCTTCGGGCCGATGTTGCGATACCAGGACAGCACACAGGAGATCCAGAGCACCCATGAACGAACACGCGACGATGGAAAAGGTCGTCAATCTTTGCAAGCGGAGGGGGTTCATCTTTCCGTCCAGTGAGATTTACGGAGGAATCGGCAGCACCTGGGACTACGGGCCCGTCGGAGTGGAGCTCAAGCGCAACGTCAAGGAGGCGTGGTGGAAGGCGGTGGTGACCACCCGCAACGACACCGTCGGCCTGGACGCCTCGATCCTGATGCACCCGCGCGTGTGGGAGGCGTCGGGGCACGTCGCCGGCTTTTCCGATCCGTTGGTGGAGTGCAAATCCTGCCATCACCGTTTCCGGGAGGACCACGTCGAGGGGAAGGCGTGCCCCGAGTGCGGCGGCGAGCTCACCGAGGCGCGGCAGTTCAACCTCATGTTCAAGACCTTCATGGGACCGGTGGAGGACACCGCCAGCACGGTGTTCCTGAGGCCCGAGACCGCCCAGGGCATCTTCGTCAACTTCGCCAACGTCCTGGACACCGCGCGCCAGAAGCTCCCCTTCGGCATCGCTCAGATCGGCAAGAGTTTTCGGAACGAGATCACCCCCGGCAACTTCATCTTCCGCACCCGCGAGTTCGAGCAGATGGAGATCGAGTACTTCGTCAAGCCGGGCGAGGACGAGGAGGCCTTCCAGTCCTGGCAGGAAACGCGTTTCCAGTGGTACGTGGACAACGGCGTTCGCGCCGAGAACCTCCGCATCCGCCCCCATGGCAGCGACGAGCTGGCGCACTACGCCAAGGCCTGCGTGGACGTGGAGTACGAGTTCCCGTTCGGCTGGTCGGAGCTCGAAGGCATCGCCAACCGCGGCGACTTCGATCTCAAGCGCCACATGGAGTACAGCGGCAAGGACCTGACCTACTTCGACGAGGTCAGCCGCAGCCGTTACGTTCCCTACGTCATCGAGCCCTCCGCCGGCGTGGACCGGCCGCTGCTGGCGTTCCTGGTGGACGCCTACGACGAGGAGGAGGTGGAGGGCGACCAGCGGATCGTGCTGCGCCTCGACCCGCGTCTGGCGCCGTTCAAGGCGGGGGTCTACCCGCTGCTCAGGAAGGAAGGCCACCCGGAACGGGCCCAGGAGATCCGGGACATCCTGAAGGAGCATTTCCCCGTGGTCTATGACCAGGCCGGCTCCATCGGCCGGCGCTACCGCCGGCAGGACGAGATCGGCACTCCCTTCGGCATCACCGTGGACCACGAGACCATGAAGGACCAGACCGTGACGCTGCGGGACCGCGACCTCATGACCCAGGTGAGGATTCCGGTGGACCGGCTGGTGGACGAGATCCGCCGCCGCATGGACCCGCGCACGAGGGAGGGTTGATGGCGCGGCACGTCTACTCGTTCGGCGCGGGCAAGGCCACGGGCCGTGCCTCCATGCGCGAGCTCTTGGGGGGCAAGGGCGCGGGCCTTCACGAGATGACGCGAATGGGTGTTCCGGTGCCGCCGGGCTTTACCATCTCCACCGCCGTCTGTACTCATTTCTACGAACAACAAGGGAGTTACCCCGAGGGTCTGGAGCGGGAAGTCGCCGGCGCCATGGCACGGGTGGAGAAGATCATGGGCCGGCGCTTCGGCGACGGCGAAAACCCGCTGCTCGTGTCGGTCCGCTCGGGCGCGCGGGAATCCATGCCCGGGATGATGGACACGGTGCTGAATCTCGGTCTCAACGACGGGACCGTGGCCGGCATGATCCGGCGCACCGGCAACCCGCGGTTCGTGTACGATTCCTATCGCCGCTTCGTGCAGATGTACGGCGACGTGGTGCTGGGCCTGAAGCCCGACAGGGCCGACGCCCACGACGTGTTCGAGACGCTGCTGGAGCGCAAGAAACGCGCCCGGGATGTGCGCGACGACACGGAATTGACCGCCGGGGACTTGCAGGACCTGGTAGGCGAGTTCAAGGACGAGATACGGCGGCAGCGGGGCGTTCCGTTCCCCGAGGATCCGGCGGAGCAGCTCTGGGGCGCCATCGGCGCGGTGTTCGGGTCGTGGAACAATGACCGCGCCGCGGCGTACCGGAAAATGTACAGCATCCCCGACAGTTGGGGGACCGCCGTCAACGTTCAGACCATGGTGTTCGGCAACATGGGCGACACCTCCGGCACCGGCGTTGCCTTCACCCGCGATCCGGCGTCGGGAGAGCGGCGGTTCTACGGCGAGTTCCTGATGAACGCCCAGGGCGAGGACGTGGTGGCCGGGATCCGCACGCCGCAACCCATCAGTGCGCTGGCCGGGGTCCAGCGCAAGGCGTACCGCGAGCTGCAGCGTATCGGCCGCGTGCTCGAGGAGCGCTACCGCGACATGCAGGACATGGAGTTTACCATCGAGGATGGCAGACTGTGGGTGCTGCAGACCCGGACCGGCAAGCGGACCGGCTTTGCCGCGGTGCGCATCGCCGTGGACATGGCCGATGCCGGCGCCATATCCAGGGAAGAGGCGTTGCAGCGCATCGAGCCCGACCATCTCAGCCAGGTCCTCCGCCCGGTCTTCGACCAGGCGGCCAAGGTGGCGGCGCATGCGGAGGGCCGTGTGCTGGCGCAAGGACTCCCCGCCGGCCCGGGCGCGGCCACGGGAAGGATCGTGTTTCACGCCGCCGACGCGGAGGAATGGCGCAGGCGGGGGGACAGCACCATCCTGTGCCGGGTGGAGACCAGCCCGGAAGACATCCGCGGCATCGAGGCGGCCGAGGGCATTCTTACGGCCCGGGGCGGCATGACCTCCCACGCGGCGCTGGTGGCGCGGCAGCTCGGCACGGTGTGCGTGGTGGGCTGCGAGGCGTTGTCGGTGGACTACCGCGCCGGCGAAGCCCGCATCGGCGGCGTGGTGCTGAAGCAAGGGGACTGGCTGTCCCTGGACGGCAGCACCGGAGAAGTGATCCAGGGGCAACTCCTGACCCACCCTTCGGACGTGCTGCGGGTGTTGCTGGACCGGAATCGGAAGGCCGCCGGCTCGCCCAGCTACCGGCGCTTCGCGAAGCTCATGCGTTGGGTGGACGAGACCCGCCGGCTCGGAGTCAAGACCAACGCCGACCTTCCGGAGCAGGCCCGGATCAGCCGGGACTTCGGCGCCGAGGGCATCGGCCTGTGCCGCACCGAGCACATGTTCTTTCAGGAGCAGCGCATCGACGCCGTCCGCGAGATGATCCTGGCCGACGACGAGAAGGGGCGGCGCAAGGCTCTGGCCAAGCTGCTCCCGATGCAGCAGAGTGATTTCAAGGCGATCCTGGGCATCATGGACAAGCTGCCCGTGACTATCCGGCTGCTGGACCCGCCCCTGCACGAGTTCCTGCCTCAGACCGACGCCGATGTGGCGAGCACGGCCAAGGTCCTGTCCATCAGCCCGAAGACCGTGCGCGAGAAGGTGGAAGCTCTCAGGGAGTTCAACCCCATGCTCGGGCATCGCGGCTGCCGGCTGGCGATCTCGTTCCCGGAAATCACCGAGATGCAGACCCAGGCCATCTTTCAGGCGGCGTGCGAGCTGCGCAAGGAGCGCAAGGACCCGCGCCCCGAGGTGATGGTCCCGCTGGTGGGCAGCCTGGAGGAATTTCGCGCCCAGCGGCAGATCGTGGAGCGCGTCGCCCGGGACACCATGCAACGGTACGGGGTCGAGGTCCGTTACGCCGTCGGCACCATGATCGAGCTGCCCCGGGCCTGTCTGGTAGCCGATGAGATCGCCAGGGAGGCCCAGTTCTTCTCCTTCGGCACCAACGACCTCACTCAGACCTGCCTGGGCCTCTCCCGCGACGACGCCGGCAGGTTCCTGCCCCGCTACGTGGCCCAGGGCCTCCTGCCCGAAGATCCCTTCGTGAGCATCGACGAGCCCGGGGTCGGCGCGTTGATGGCGCTGGGCGTGCAGAAAGGCCGCAGCACCCGCAAGGACCTCGACGTGGGCATCTGCGGCGAGCACGGCGGCGACCCCAAGTCGGTGGTCTTCTGCCACGACCTGGGCCTCGACTACGTGAGCTGCTCTCCCTACCGCGTCCCCATCGCCAAGCTGGCCGCCGCCCAGGCGGCACTCCGGAAGAAGCCCAGCCGGACCACGCTTCCACCGCCCGTGTCACTGTCGAATGAGCCGTCTCCACGTGGGTCGGATTAGCCGAAGGCGTAATCCGACACAGGACCCCCGCCCGCGTCGGATGACGCTTCGCTAATCCGACCTACGTAATCCCCCACTTCCCTATAGATTTCGGCCGGCCGGCCGATCGATAAACTGCAGGACACCGGCGAGCGGGCTCTCTCCGTCATTGCCGCCCCCCTTCCCGTCATTCCCGCGAAAGCGGGAATCCTGGGTGGTGGAGGTGTGCAACGGCCGTGTTGGCCCCGCCCCAGCCCCCTCCTGGATTCCCGCTTTCGCGGGAATGACGGAAGGGGGGCGGCAATGACGCCCTTGCCGCGCGGTGCCGGTTCCCAACAATAACGGGTGTGTGGAGGTCTCCCTATGGAATTGTCTCTTGGAGAATCGATGGTGCGGGCCGGGGTCGTCACCGGCGAGGAGCGCGACCGGGCCGCGGCGGCCCAAGGGCGCACGGGCGTCAACCTGGTGGCGGCCCTGGTTCAGGATGGCGTCGCGGATGAGGGCCGGGTCATGGCGTTCGTGGCGGAGCGTTTCGGGCTGGAAGAGGTGAACCTGAGACCAGCCGATGTCGACGAGGCCGCCTTCGGCCTGTTGCCTTTGCCGCTCTTGAAGAAACGCCGTCTGCTCCCGTTGGCCTGCACGGGCTCGGTACTGGACGTGGCCATGAGCGATCCCACGGACTTGGCGGCCATCGACGAGATCCGGTTCATGACCGGGCGTGACGTGAGAACCGTGCTGGCGCGCCCGTCCGCCATCCAGCACATCCTTGACGATCGTTTCGGCGTGCAGGGCTACGAGGCGGGGTTGCGCAACGAGAAATCGAAGAAGGCCCTCCCCAAGGCGGCCGCACGCCCCAAGGCGGCCGCACGTCCCCCGGCGTCGGCGCAGCCCGCCGGGGATGCGCCGGTGGTGGCGCTGGTGGACTCGCTGATGAAGGATGCGGTGGCGCGGGGCGCAAGCGACATCCATGTCGAGCCGTACGACGAGAGCGTCCGCGTCCGCTTCAGGATCGACGGCATACTGCAGGAGATCATGACCCCGCCCTACGAGATGAAGCAGGCGTTGACTTCCCGCATCAAGGTTATGGCGGGCCTCGATATCGCCGAGCACCGGTTGCCCCAGGACGGCCGCCTGAAGCTGACGGCCGCGGGCGGAGACGTGGACGTGCGGGTCTCGGTATTGCCGACGCGGTTCGGGGAGAAGGTGGTGCTGAGGTTGCTGCACCGATCCGATCTGGTGGCCAGCCTCGACCGGTTGGGCCTCGACGCGCGCGACCGGGAACATTTCACCGAGGCCATGAGCAGGTCCGCCGGCCTGATCCTGCTGACGGGCCCTACCGGAAGCGGCAAGTCCACCACCCTCTACGGCATGTTGTCGGAGCTCAACCAGCCGGGGGTGAACATCTCCACGGCAGAAGATCCCGTGGAGTACCATCTCGCGGGCGTCAACCAGGTCCAGACCCACGGGGAGATCGGCCTCTCTTTCGCCGCCTGCCTGCGGGCATTTCTGCGCCAGGATCCCGACATCCTCATGGTGGGCGAGATCCGTGACGCCGAAACCGCCCGTATCGCCATCAACGCCGCACTGACCGGTCATCTCGTGCTGACCACCCTCCACACCAACGATGCTCCTTCGAGTGTGTACCGCCTCACCGACATGGGTGTGGAGCCCTACCTCATCGCGTCCGCCATTACCATGGTGGTGGCCCAGCGGCTGCTGCGGCGGGTGTGTGAGGCGTGCAAGATGCGGGCGGCGCTGCAGGCCGGCATGCTCACGGCGGCGCCGCGGGAGACCGAGGCGGTGCGCGACGTCGAGGGCTATCACGGCGCGGGATGTCCCGAATGCCACCACACGGGTTACCGGGGACGCGCGGCCATCTACGAGGTGATGCCCCTGACCGATGATCTTCGGAGGATGATACTTCGCGGCGGTTCCGCCGGGGAGCTCAAGTCCGCCGCCATGAAAACGGGCATGCGGACCCTGCGCCAGGCCGCCGTCCGGAAAGTCCGGGAGGGGGTCACCACCATCGAGGAGGCGCTGCGGGTGACGGAGCCGGACGCCGCCGGCGCTTGAGAAGGGGTGATCCCATGGCGCTCTACCGGTGGAAAGGCAGGAACCGCGAGGGAAGGCTCCTTCGAGGTGAGCTGGAGGCGACGGACCCCGGCGCCGTGATGGCCGAGCTTCGCCGCCGGCGGATCCAGCCGCTGCCGTCGGGCATCCGGGAGAAGGGTGCGGGATTGAGGCGGGAGATCGCCATCCCGGGACTCGCGCCCAGGGTCGGCGCCGACGATGTTGTCATGCTGACGCGGAACTTCGCCGTGATGATCGAGGCCGGCGTGACCATCGTCGAGTGTCTTCAGGTGCTCGCCGATCAGACCGAGAACGGGGTGGTGAGAAAGGCGCTTCAGAGGGTCCGCCTCGACGTGTCCAACGGCATGACCCTGACCGACGCCATGTCCCGGCACCCCCGGTTGTTCGACACGTTGTTCGTCCGCATGGTGGCGGCCGGCGAGCACGGCGGCGTTCTGCCCGAGATCCTCGCCCGCCTGGCGCTGTTCATCGAGCGGTCCGCACGGCTCAAGCGCAAGGTCAAGACCGCCATGGTCTATCCCGCCACCATCGTCGCCGTCTCCGCGGTGGTGGTGGCCGTGCTTCTCCTGCACGTGATCCCGGTGTTCGCTGAAGTCTATCGAGGCATGGGGCAGGTCCTTCCACCCTTTACGGTGCTGACCATCGCGCTGAGCCGCTGGATGTACGACTACCTCTTGTTCCTTCTCGCCGGCCTTTTGGCCATTCCCGCGGGAATTCATCTGGCCTGTCGCACCGACGGGGGCCTGCGTGCGGTCCACGGATGGTCGCTGAAGCTGCCGCTCATCGGAGACCTCCTGCGCAAGTCGGCCATTGCGCGCTTCAGCCACAACACCGGGCTTCTGCTCCAGTCCGGCGTCGTGCTGCTGGACAGTCTGACCGTCACCGCCGGAACCACCGGCAACAAGGTTCTGGAGCAGGCGATCCTGGAGACACGGGACGGCTTGGAAAAGGGGATGACTCTGGCGGAGTTGCTGGCGGCCAGCGGCCTGTTTCCCGCGCTGGTTTGCCACATGGTCGCGGTGGGGGAAAGTGTCGGCGCTCTCGATACGATGCTCAACCGGGTCGCGGCGTTCTACGAAGAGGAGGTGGACCGGGCGGTGGTGCGGCTGACCACGCTGATGGAGCCGGCGCTGATGATCGTCCTGGGAGTGGTGCTCGGAGGCATCGTCATCTCCATGTATCTGCCGATCTTTCAGATCGGCGGCATCGTGCAATAAGGAGTTCGAACATGAATGATTACGCGACGCGCACGACGGGCGTTTCCGTCGGAATGCGTGAGGCCGCCACGGCGCCGCTGCGCGCCCCAGGGCTTGCGAGGGCCGCGGGCTTCACCCTGATCGAGCTGCTCGTGGTCATCTCCATCATCGGGATTCTGGCCGCGGTGGCGATCCCGCAATTCGGGACCTATCGCCGCAAAGGCTTCGACGCCGATGTCCAGGCCAACGTCAGGAACATGGCCCTGGCCCAGGAGGCCTACTTCGTGGAGAACAACACCTATACGGACACCCTCGCGGACCTGACGACCTTTGGCTACGTGCAAAGCGCCAACGTCACCCCGGCCGTGACGGCGGCTGACACCACTACGTTCGTGGCGACAGCCACAGCCAACAAAGGCTGCGGTGCCGGCACCGGGGTGGCCACCTATGACCGGGCCACGGGCCAGGTCACCCTGGTGAAGTGTGCGCCGTGACGGCGCAGTCGGCTTTTCCTGGGAGTTCGTGGCGGTATTTATCGCTTGAACGAAGCTTCAAAAATAAGTTAGTCTGGTAACATCAGGTGGTTGTCATGTCTCCGGAACTCATTGCCATCATCATCGTCGGCCTGACCAATGCCGCGTCTCTTGCCTTCCTGTGGGCACTCCACAACGACGCAGCCGGTCTGCGTGAGCGCCTCGCGCGTCTGGAGGAGCGCTTCGTGACGCTAGAGCAGCGCTTCGCGACGCTGGAGGAGCGGTTCGTGAGACTCGAGGAACGCATGGCGCGGTTCGAGGAACGTCTGTCGCGGTTGGAGGGATTGTTCGAGAGACTAACCGGCCGGTCACGGGCACCCGATGAGAGCGACACGGGAACCTGACCGAGTAACCCACGCCGAAACAGCCACACCCTTGAGACAATCGAGCCTAACGACGCTGGCCACTTGCTAACGGCGGGCCGCCGTTGACAGCCGCCGGTAAGCTGGAGAATTGACAAGACCGGGTGCAACAGTCCGGACTCGTTCCAGAGCATCGGACAGGTCATAGGGAATCGCGGCGCCTTCGGAGGTCCCAACGGTCAAATCAAGGAGCCGCAGCAGGGCCTTCGCTTTACCTGCATCGTCGATGTTCGACAGCTTCGGAGCATTAGGGAGTTGGCCACGGCTGTCGAGAAGGAAATGAAGTATCGACCAGCACTCGAAAGGCATCAGGAAACGCTCGATTACATCAACGGCCTCGGCGAAAGCCTCGCCAGAGGTAGCGGGCAATTGCGCGAAAAAGTGGCTGACGCTCCGCGTAGACAGAGAACGCTCCTGCGGCCATACCTTTTGAAGAAACGGTGCGACCGCAGATCGAAACCGCTCCGCCGACGATGCTTCGTTGTTCGCATCCTCTACACCCTCTACGAATTCTCGGATGCCACGCGCCACGTCACCACGGACCTCGTCATCGAGGGACCGCAGCATTTGTTGAATGTGAGAAGTTGGAACGGCGGGCGTACGGTTCTCGCGGAAGGCGTGCAAGGACTCTCTAACAAGGCTGGCTGCCAAGCTCTTCCGTGTCTGGCGATCGAGCCGCAGATCCGTTGCTCTTTCAGCCATCTCATTCCCAATGATTTTCAGGACGTCAGTGGTACGAGTCCGTCGCGCGACGGCACGCCAGAGGACAAGGGATTCGTCCGCTTTGCTCAAGGTGGGGATCAGATGTTCAATGGTCCAGTCATAATCTGCTAGCAGAAACAGCGGCAGTCGTTCGATCAGCCGAAACCGCGCGATTAGGCCGCTTCGGCCGTTTGCGCTAAGTACGGCATCCTTCATTCGGCGCGCGACACTTCCGTCAACGAACGCGTCTGAATGTTCCCCAGGCGCAAGACAAGCAAGCAATACGCTGACAAGTTTGCCTGCCGACGTGTGGGACTTGTCAATGTGCATGAATTCCTGATCGTCGAAGGTGTCCGAAACGCTCAAATCGGAATCGCCGTGCATTTGCTCGCGCGCATTGGTTGCTTCGACTGCAATTGGCCAGACCCGCATCCACACCGATAAGCCCAAGGGCGACGCGATGACTTCTTCGCGCCATTCGTGGAGCCAATTACTGACGCCTTCGATGGCCGCGGCCAAAGTCTTTGCCGACAGCACATTCAACAGCCGTAGAACGCGTTCTCCCTCATGTGGCAAATCTCGCTGTGCTTTAACTTCTGTGGCCGGCTCTTTGGAGCTATGCACCCAGCCGAAGTGGTTCCACACAAAAACGAATTTGTCGCCGCCATCTTCGACGGATTCCAGGTCTTCCAGGAGACATGTCGCCTTGTTCGGCTGTTGCAACCAGTCCTGTGCCTTCATGAAGGATCTGAGGTCTTTACTACCCGGCGACAGCGCCACCTCGAGCGCGCGTAATCGTGCGAAGCCTTTCAATGCATCATACTGACCGTCGGGACTATGATGGATCCAGTGCATTTCGGATGCCTTGAGAAACCCATCGTCGATCTTCATAACACTGAGTTGGGGGAACTGAGCCACGCCGGTCGCTAACCATGATCGTCCGCGGGGGGTGAGTTCGGCTCCAGCCAACTCGATACGTTTGAGTTCCCTAAAGGCCCAATACTGGCGATTGCCATCGTAGGTTCCCGTGCTCCTCCACCAACTGTTTGGCGGGAGTTTTCGTAGCAGCGAGACAATTCTGTCTTGGGTCCGGCGATCAAGCTCGGCAAAACGTCGTGTGCGCAGTTCTGCGATTTCCGGGAACGAGTACAAGTCCCAAAACTGGCGGGTACCGACGCCGATGAGAAATTCGCCCACTTCGTCGGGCGAAACCAGAGCAGTCTCTAGTGCAATCGTTGCCCACAATCGGATGTGGATCGGCGACGGAGAAACACGCCAGTGCCTGACGAAAGGTAGTGCCGATGTGGGTCCAAGTTTGGCGATACGAGCTACTACTGCGTGCAGCAGTTTGACTGCCGGGCCTAGCCCACGATGGAACACCTCGGGTTCGTTCGCCTGATCAGCTTTGGGAGCAAGTTGCCTGTAGCGGACTCGGCGCAGCCCCCGCGTCGGCCAAAAGGCAGGGTCCTCGGTCCGGCCGGTCTGACGCGCTAGATCGAGGCCGTAGGTGACCGCCGCCTCAAGCTCGTTCGCCAATAGGTTCAGGAACGCAGCTTCCGTAAGTTCTCCCAAGCCCAATCTTGCCAAATCAACGAGATATCCGCTCGTCAGGCTTGCCGATACTAGGTGATGTAGTTTCGTCGGGCGACGCCGTTTCTTAACAAACGGTATTGAGTCGACGTGGATGGGTTTAAGCACCAGCGAAGGCAACACAAGTTCAATGATGTCCGAGACGATCCCTCTGGATCTGTCTCCCTTGCGAAGCCGGTCCCCGATGGTATAGACGCGGTCGCGTGTGTCTTCGTCCACTAGGGGCTGGGACCAACTCTCTCTGATTAGGTGCCACGCAGTTGACCACGGCTCCTTGAGCACACGTCCTTCTGTGCTGTCAAGCAAATGGACGACGGCAATCCGCTCAATTTGCTGGTCAGCCTTTAACCCCAACGCCCACTTGATAGTGTCGCGTTCGGCAAGTCGTGTTTCCAGAAAGCCAACAACGGCCGAGAAAACGCTCCGATCTTTCTCATCTAATGTGGTCCAGGAGGGAATCATCAGTCGCGCTCTCGTTCTTTCTCACGCCGGATCTGCGTAATGGCATCGAGCCATTCCAAATCGGCCCCTCCGCTGGATGCCAACTTTGCAAGACGAACAGCGCCGTGTCTCGTGCTTCTTCTTAGGAAGTGATCGAATAGGTCACGGTTCGCTTCCGATGAAGCCGATCGCGGAATCTTGACGATCCGCCGAACTTCCTTATCAACAGCCGTCGGGGTCCCGTTAATCGCTGAGAGTTGCGCCCACTTTTCAAGGGTTAGACGCAGTGTGTCGTGATTGTTCTTTTCATCGTAAGGGACCGGGGTAATCCCCCGCGCCCTCCAGTCTTCTGACACGACCGGGTCCGGAACTCGGTAACCGTTTAAGGTAAAGCGCTCCTTGAGGTCGCCAAAACGGGTCCCGTCGGCTGCCACCGCATTCAGAAGATATCGCATTGGTGGGTCGTTGGCGCTGTAGCCGACCAACACGAGGTGGAACAGACGTGCCGCATTATAGATGAAATCCGGGACTACGCGCCGCCTAAGGTAAAACTCTCCGAGATCCTGGTCTGAGAGAATCAACTCGGAAACGCGCTTTGGGTTCGTGTCCAACGCGCCATGTATGTGGAGCACACCCCCAAAGTCTCCTCGTTTTGTCGGGCGCGGGATGGAGCCGAGCGAATAGGTTTGGACAGGGGTTCGGTTACGTTTCGCAGCGGCTTCGAGCAGGAGATCGAAGTTAGTTGTGACTATGGTCGTTGCACCGCCGCGATCGGCGAGGCGCATAAGCGCTCGATGGATGGGTGCCGGTGACGTCCCTTTAATTCGCAGAATTTCGGACACCAACCCCCTAACGCTGCTGTCAGGGCGTGTCTGGTCGTCCAGACGGCGTTCGAGCATTCCCAGGACGACATCGTAGTCGCCAACAAGGAAGCGCTTAACTTCAGCTGTTTGCCGGTCAGTAAGGCTTGAGCAGTCGGGGTTCCATTGATTGCAGGCGTCCCGCGGTAAGTCTCTGATGACCACATGTACGACGGGATCAAGCTCCTGATAGACGCAACGCACAAGCTCTCGAAAATTAGGAAGGCCCGCTGGCTTTGAAATTCCAGCCCCGCAGACGAACAGCACTTCGCCACGCGCATGGGCTAGCAGCAGACGTTCGGGAATCGAAGGCAGTTCTTCGCCGAGACGGATGATGCGGTCGTCTGCTTTTGTTTCCATGGGAGTCACGCTCGAACCGTCCGCGCGCACAGTTCCGCGCGTCCAACAACCAGCTCGGCGATCCGTGACAGGATCTGCTCATCAAGCCCTGATTGAATCAGTGCGCGCGCGACTTCCTCTGCCCGCTCCTTGACGGCTTCGCTGATCTCCATGACTCGGCGACGAACCAAGGGAAGGCCGAGAGTTGCGTCGCCGCAAACGCCACCCATGCCTTGGAATCCACTTCGCCCAGCGTCGATGCTCCCCCTACCTTCATGGACAGTTTGGGTGAGAGCTCAGGATAGGCGACCGTGGCCAACAGATCATACAGCGGTGCCAGGGTGGGCCGCGTTCGTCATACAGAATCGAGAAGTTCTTGCCGTGAGCGTCGGCGTTTCCGGCCAGCAGATTGAAGATCACGGCGTCGAGGAGCTTCAAGACTTCCACTGCAGGCCGTAGCGAAATCTGGCGTAGCAGCGCGAAACAATCCTTGAACGTCGGGCCTCCGTCTCCCGCATATTTCCGTTCCGGGCTTATCGCTAGCGCTTGGCAGAAATCTTCCTGATGGATGCGGTGCACGCGCCCGTCGGTGCCCACTGAACGATCGTAGCGGGCGACCAGCAGAAATGTCCGGTCCCGTACCATGCGCGGTTCTACCGGGGCGACATCAAGCCCTGCAGCCGTTGCAAGGCGCATCACGAAGGCTTCGTTCTCGGTCGTCCCGGGAAAGCGCGGGACCGGCGGCTTGAGAATGTGGGTCGTCAGTTTCCCCGACAAGGGCAGAGCTACCTTGCCGTCAATCAAGACCACGGGCACCTTTGAGTGAGAGCCGGCGAGCGAAAGTCTCATGCCCTGTTCACCCGCGAGCAGTGGACGGATCGGCAGTGCATCGAGTACACGGATCAGGCCGGTCTCGTCGAGCAACGACGATATACTGCAGTATATTCGGGGCCACGGCGGATCGAGCTTATCGGTACGGCTGGTCTCGTCGAACAACGCCGGCCGCAAATCTGAATCAGACGCCGTCGGCCCTCTTCCCGGACGCAGTAGTTGGAGTGCGCCGGCGACGTCACCGCCGAGCCGCTCGAGAAGCGCGAAGTCGTTGTCGCGGGAAACGCCCAGCGCTTGAGCTGCTGCCGTCCGCTGCTCTTGTTCGGGCAGCAGGCCCCTGAAAAAAGGGCGGCACTCGTGACCGGAAAACGGCTCGGTGCGCTTGGGCAACGAGGCTGACAGGGGCGGCGCATCTTCACGTTGAAGCCAGTCTGGCGAATAGACGAACCCGAGCTCGCCGTGACGGTCTTGCGTGAGCTGGCCGACCAGCCGCCGGTCCCACCAGACGTCGAGGGCGGGACTCACGGGGTCCGCCCTCCTTTGACCCCGGGCGGCGGCGCGATGTCGAACGAGCACCCGAGCGCTTGCAGGACCTGGAGTGCTTTGCCGATCTGGGCGGTGGGCTTTCCCGCTTCGAGATCGACGATGAAGCGCACGCCCACGCCTGCGGCGCCGGCGAGCTCATACTGCCGCAGGCCCGCGGCTTTGCGGGCGCCGCGGACGATGTCTCCGATGTCGGAGGGAGTCAGGGTTCGCATTGGCATGGGAATTCCCGAACGGGAATATTACATGGATCCCAACGGTAATTCAACAAGAATTTACCGATCGGGAAGCCGAGCGCCGAGATGCCGTTGCAGAGGGGTGAAATGTCCCGATCGGGAATGTCGCTACTGTTGCCTAGTCCGACGTCGATTCCGGCGCGGGCTCGGGTGTGGGGAGGGCTTCCTTGTCTTCCTTGATGAAGTCGAAGAGCATCCGCGGGACGGCGTTGCAGCTTATGCAGCGCGGGGTTTCCGGCTGCCTGCCGTCCGGATAGATCATGTTCTTGAGGTAGAAGGGCTTCTCGGTGCCGACGTAACCATCGTAATAGAACGCCAGTTTGCCGCACTCACTGCATTGAAGGTACTTCGCCATGCTTTGATCTTTCTACGCTTCGAAGCGCCAGTGTCCTGTCCGGTTCATTCGAATGGTAATCTGCTGATCGTTTTCGCCGTCGGCTGCGTACGTCACCCCGGGCTTGACCCGGGGTCTTCCTCGCGTGGTGCACGCCACGGGGGCGACCGCCGGTCGCCCCTACACGTCATCGCGCCTTGCCGACGACCAAATGCCCTCGCATCTTACCATGCGAATTAACCGGACAGGACACTAGGCTTTGAAGCTCGCCGTGATCTCCTGGTGACCGTCACTCTCTGTATAGCTTTCCTCGCGGTAGAGGCCAAGGGCCTTCATCACCGGGGTGTCGTGTATGGCAAACAGGATGGTCTCGCCGTCGGTTTCGTTGGCATGCTCGTGCCAGGCCCAGGGCGGCACCACGAAGAAGTCGCCCTGCTGCCAGTCGAACCGCTGGCCGTTGATGACCGAGTAGCCGCTGCCGGAAAAGGCCAGATAGACGGAGCTCTGCACCTGCCGGTGGGCCTGTGTCCGGACCCCGGGCCGAATCATCTGGATGGTGCAACTCATGGTGGTCAGCACCGGGCCTCCGGTGCTCGGGTTCAGGTACTCGAAGCAGACGTCGTCTTGGGGGCTGGCCGGCCCTTCGCCGATGCGTTGGAGCGCGTCGTAGGTGGGCTCCCACTTGAAATTCAGCAGCGGGGAGCGGTCTTTCGGCGGGTTCTCCCAGGTGGGGCGGAGGTGGGTCACGCCGAACTTCCGCTCCGATTCGTTGACGTGGGTGATGGGGAAACGGTGGTCGGGGTACATCTCGAAGAAGGTCGCGTCGAGATCGCCGACCAGCGGCAGGTCCAGTCCGTCCATCCAGATCATGGGCTCGTCGGACTCGCAGCCGTGGTCGTGCCAGTCCCAGCTCGGCGTGAGTACCAGGTCGCCTCGGCTCATGACGCACTTGTCGCCGTTCAGGTTGGTGTAGGTGCGGTCCCCTTCGATAATGAAGCGGATGGCGGAGGGGGAGTGCCGGTGACAGGGGGCAATCTCTCCCGGCTTGACGATCTGCACCGCCGCCCAGAGGGTCCGGGTCGCGGCGTGCTTGCCGCCCAGCCCCGGGTTCACCAGTCCCAGCACACGCCGCTCGCCGCCTCGCTCGATGGGCACGAGATCGCCGGCTTGGTGCGCCAGCCGGCGAAGGTCCGCCCAACGCCACAGGTACGGCTTCACCGGGGACTGCGGCTCCGCGGGCAAGGCGTCCTGGGTGATGTTCCACAGCGGCACCAGGTGCTTCTCGCCCACTTCCCGGTAGAACTCATCGGTTTCCGTGCTCATGGGATACCTCCGGCTGTCGAATCACGGGTACGGGCCCGGACGGGTTTGAAACCCGCCTGTATAGGGCCGCTCCCATCCATACAATGGCGTCCTTCGACTTCGCTACGTCCTGAGCTTGACGAAGGGCTCAGGACGAACGGTTTGGAAGCGTCTTCCCGTTCGTCCTGAGCCCTTCGTCAAGCTCAGGACAGGCGTAGCGTAGCGAAGTCGAAGGACGCCATATTAAGGACCGATGTGTCGTGCAACCCCAGTGGGCGGAAGTTGTGCGGGCGGGTTTGAAACCCGCCCCTACGCTGGCCCCTGCAGCGACAGTTTCAGTCCCGGTTTGCTGATGAAGACGTGGTTGGCCTTGTGGCCCCGGAGGTTCCGCAGGAGCCCCAGCACGGGCTGGCCGTTGCCGGTGTACGGCGTCACCGGGCCGGCGTCGCGCATGGCGTTGAACTCGTCCTTGGTCACGAGCCAGCGCAGCAGCAGGTCGTCGTCCGAGAGACCGGACTCGAAGCTCTTCCGGATCTCGGCGATGGAGGGCTGCGGTGGTTCCCATTTGGCCAGCTCCCGGGCCCGGGGCCGGTCCAGGATCTTGTCCTTCACCTCCGGATCCATCAACCGGCTGCCTTCCTCGCCCCAAAGCCCGAGGGCGTAGAGAATGGTCTGGTCGGTGACCTGGGCGTAGCGCTCTCCGACGATGACGTTGATGGCCGCCTGGCTGCCCACGAACTGGGACAGCGGCGTCACCATGATGGGATAGGCGAACTCTTCCCGCACCCGGCCGCACTCCTCCAGGGCCTGGTGGAACTTGTGCCCCAGCCCCACCTTCTCCAGTTGGTGGCGCAGGTTGGAATACATTCCGCCGGGCACCTGGTGCAGGTATTGCCCGTAGTCGTACTCCACCGGCCGCCCGAGGGGCAGGTCCTCCTGCTCGGCGATGCGGGTGAAGTGCTCGGAGACCGCATGCAGCGACTCTTCGTCCACCGCGGTGGTATGGCCCAGTGCCCGGGCGTTGGCCGCGACGTTGAACAGCGACGGGTTGGACGAACCGTTGGCCAGGGGCGGGATCGCCGTGTTGACGATGGTGATGCCGAGCTTGATGGCCTCCACGCAGCACAGCGGCCCCAGCCCGGTGGTGCAATGGGTGTGGAACTCCACCGGCGTGCCGTTGACGTTCTCCAGCACCAGCGGGACCAGGGTGCGGACCCGGTCCGGGGTGATCAGGCCGCCCGGGTCCTTCAGGCAGATGAGGGGCAGGTCCAGGCTTGCCGCCTGGCGCGCCCGCTCCGCGTAGTATTCGTCGGTATGCTTGGGCGACACCGAGTAGATGAGGTTGATGATGGGCTCCAGGCCGGCGTCCCGGACCGTCTTCACCTTTTGCTTCCACCCCTCGAACTCGTTCCACTCGTCCGATATCCGCGCCTGGCTCATGCCGTTGGCGCGCATGCGTTCGAGGTAGAGCTGGTACAGGGAATACGGCGTCACCTCGAAGGCGTTGAACCGACCCGAGGTCATCCGCAGCGGGGTGTTGGGTGTCTTTTCCGCCACCAGCCGCAGCCGCTCGAAGGGGTCCTCCTTGAGGTCCCGGGTGCACTTCTTGAGGAAGATGCTGGACATCAGCTCGATGGCGTCGAAGCCCGCCTCGTCCATCCGCTCGACAATGGGCAGCATCATCCCGGTGCGCATGCGCGTAGCCCAAAGGCTCATCTGGCCGTCCCGCAACGTCGTGTCGACAAAATGAATCTCGCTCATGGGCCAACACCCTACCACAAATGGGGGCGGGAGTGGGATTGCCATGCCACTCCGTCATTCCCGCACCCCTCCCGTCATTCCCGCGAAACAGGCCGTGTCAGAACCCTAACTTCGGGGCACGAAAGGCCTCTCCGTCATTCCCGCGAAAGCGGGAATCCAGGGGTCCTGGAGGGGTCCCTACGCGGCGTTTCCCCGCTCCACCCCGCCTGGATTCCCGCTTTCGCGGGAATGACGATTTCGGGGGCCGTTGCCTCTCTCGGATGGGGTTTTGACACAGCCTGGAAAGCGGGAATCCAGGTGGGGTAGGGCGGGGAAACACGTCCGTTTTGCCCTCCCCGCCCCTGGATTCCCGCTTTCGCGGGAATGACGGAGAGGGGAGCGGGAATGACGGAGAGGGGAGCGGGAATGACGATTCGGGGGTCGTTGCCTTTCTCGGATGGTGTTTTGACACACGCTGTTTCGCGGGAATGACGGATTCGGGAGACTGGCGCAATTTCTAGACGTCAGCGAGGTCTTGGCTGGCGCTCCCTCCGGCCCGTCATTTGACCCGGGGCCGGGTACGTTCTATGGAGTCCGGGTGCCCTACTGTACGGTTAACGGCGTCCGCATCCACTACGACGTGTCCGGGGAGGGCTTCCCCTTGGTGCTGGTCCATGCCAACCCGTTCGACCGGCGGCTGTGGATGTACCAGGCGGCGCACTTCTCCACCCGGTTCAAGGTCATCAACGTGGACATCCGGGGCTACGGCTACTCCGACAAGCCCGAGACCCCGACTTCCATGGCGGAGATGAGCGAGGACGTGGTGGCGGTGTGCCGGCAGGAAGGGGCGGACGAAGCCATCGCCGCGGGCATCAGCGTGGGCGGCGTGATGGTGCTCCAGATGGGGCTGGACCACCCCGAGATGTTCAAGGCGCTCATCATGGTGGGTTGCAGCAGCCGGCCGTCGGACGCGTACCAACACCGGATCGACGGATACTCCCGAGGCGTTGCCGGCTTTCACAGAGAGCACCTGGAGGCCCTGGTCTCGCCGGAGTTCGCCGCGAGCCGCCTCGGCGGCCACCTCCTCGACCGTTTCACGGACTGGGACCCCAAGCTGAGCGGCCCGGCCATCATCGAGATCTTCAATGCGTTGCAGAACCGCAACCAGACCGAGCGGCTGGCGGAACTGCGCATGCCGGTGCTGGTGATCAACGGCGAGTTCGACAACTCCCGGCGGGGCAGCGAATTCATGGCCGCCAGGATCGCGGGCGCGGTCCACCGCGTGGTCCCGGCCACCGGCCACGCCTGTTGTTTGGAGGATCCGGTCACCTTCGACGGCTACGTGAACGAATTTTTGGAACAGCACGGTTATCTGTAAAGGCAAGTGTTACCCGTCCCCCAGCAGGCTCTGTCAAAACCCCAACTTCGGGGCACGAAAGGCCTCTCCGTCATTCCCGCGAAAGCGGGAATCCAGGGGTCCTGGAGGGGTCCCCACGCGCCGTTTCCCCACTCCACCCCGCCTGGATTCCCGCTTTCGCGGGAATGACGATTTCGGGGGCCGTTGCCTCTCTCGGATGGGGTTTTGACACAGCCTGCCAAGCGGCACAGGGAGGCAGGTCGGCTAGCCAATCCCATGAGGAGAGCAGCATTGCGCGTGTTCACACGGTCAACATGCGATCGCGTGCGGTGACCTCCCATCGTCCCTGGACCCGGCCGTCGCTCACGACCGATGCGTGCGAGTACAGGGCAGAGGTCGGACAGATATGGGTCGGGATCGCCAGTTCGACATCGCCGGGCCGGTAGCGGGCCGCCTGCGTGGTTTCGATCACGAGGTGCTCTTCGTTCTGCAGCACCTCCTTCGCGTCCGGAATAGCGGGGAAACGCAATCGGCTGCCGGCCGGGGGATCGGATGCGCAGGCCTTGTAGCCGAGATCGAAGGTTACGAGTTCGGGCGAAGGCCGGCTGATGACCCGGGTCAGGATGAGCGCCGCCGGAACGAACCCCATTTCCGGGAACTGCCGCATATAGCCGGCGTCATGCAGAACGCATGTGCCCGGACTCAGCTCCAGGGAAGGATCGTCTTTGCGGGCATAAAGAGGGAATGTGCCGGTGCCCCCTGCGACGATGGCGGGAACGGCCAGAGAAGAGCTCTCCAGCTTGTCGCGAAGCGCCTGCACCGCGTTCCAGCATTCCTCTACGGCGCACGACCGCTCCTCCAGGCCGGTCTGATGGTTCTGCCCGTCGTAGACGTGCAGCCCGGCCGGCTTCAGATGGCTCGCTCTATCGATCCGCGCATACAGCTCCAGGGCTTCGGGGCCTGGCGCCAGACCCGTTCGCCCCAGGCCCGTGTCGATATCGACGAACACGTGGATCTCGATTCCTGCGCGCGCCATGGCGTCGTTGAGCGCCTCGACGGGCTCGGGGTGATCGGCGGCCACGGAGAAACGCACCTCCGGGAAACGTTGCCGATAGCGCACCGCGCGATCGATGTTCGGTCCCACCAGGTTGTAGGCGAGAAACACATCGCCGGCTCCGCCCATGGCGAGCATTTCCGCCTCGGCGAACGTCGCGCACTTGTGCTTGGCGATGCCCATGCCGACTTTCAACCGAACGATGTCGATCATCTTGTGGGTCTTGCAGTGCGGCCGAAGCCGCCCATCCGCTCCAGCGATGGCCTTCATGCGCGCAATGTTCTCACGCACGATTTCCTCGAAGATGACCAGCCCCGGCGATAGAATCTTGTGCGGATTGTCGATGGCGTAGCGCTGTTCCACGGTTCTTTCCAAGGGCGGGGCTGAGTAGCGATTTCAGAGCTCGTGGGCCGGACAGGCGACGATCGGCCAGATGGCGCGTTCGAGTTTCTCGTAAGGCGTCGTGCGCGGGTCGTGCGGATACGGCGCGCCGCTGTCGACATACAACACACGATCGGTCAGCTCCGAAAAAGCCGCTCGAAAGTGGTTAGTGGATTTGACCACCAGCAGGGACTTGCTGGACGGATCGATTCCGACGCAGGAGAAGATGTCCGGGGTGTAGGCCTGGACCCGGTTCTCGCAGAGGACGACCGCTATGTCCTCGTCGAGCCGAATCGCGGCGCACCTTCCGAGCCTCGCGATCGATCCGCCGAATCGCATGAAGCCGTTCTCGCTGAGGCCCGTGATCGTCACATTTGCGTCGACCGGTTCCCCGAGTCCTGGACCGGACTTGGCGCCGAAGCGAAGCGGGATGCGCGCGCCCGTGCCCGCCGCAAAACAGAACTGCACGGCAATGGGATCCCAAATGCCCGCGATGGCGGCGCCGCCGATACGCCGATCGACGATCTCGCGCAGGATCACGGTCGAATCTCCCGCCATGCCCCCGCCCGGATTGTCCCATACGTCCGCGATCACCAATGGGCCATTGCCGGACTGAGTGTCGAGCCGATCGAGAGCTTCGGACGGCGCCAGCAGCTCCATCCTCGTCTTGCCCCGCATCGAATACAGCTCCAGTCCGAGTTTGCGCGCCAGGATGTGACCTTCCCGTGGGGCATTGTCGGTGACGACGATGACTTTCGTCCCCATCTCCGGGACGTCACCCGCGAGGAACCCGTGTACGATGGAGATGGACAAGACGTGGGGAAGATCGCGCTCCAGTGCCGAGAGCCGATCGACGAATGCCCGTATCGACGCTTCTGTCGTCGGAAACACGTCGATCATCCGGCAGTCGAACAGGGAGATCCGCGGCTTCACTTCCCGTCGCACGGCGCGGGCGACGATTTCGACCAGTTCCCGGGCGCGCTCCATGACGTCCGTGTGGGGGAACTCCTTGAAGGTAATCGCCACGTCCAGGGCATCCGCGCAACGGCGCGTGAAGTGGCTATGGGGGTCGAAGGTGGCGCCGACGACCGTCTCGCCGCCCACGATCCGGCGGACCTCCGACAGCAGATCGCCTTCGCAGTCTTCAATGCCCCGAGCCACCATGGCTCCGTGCAGACCGAGCAGGACCCCATCCAGAGGCATTGCGTCGCGGAGCTGGCTCAGGATTTCGTCACGCAACTGGACGTAGGCCGCGCAACTGACGATCCCGCCCGGTTCCGCCCACGCCGCGCTCCCTTCGATCGTCTCGATGGCGTCGCCCATGCGGTCACGGTACTCACGCAGGGCGATGAAGGGTGCGCTGCACAAGGAGGGAATGTTCGGATGTTGGCCCGGGGGAAAATAGAAATTGTCCCGGAAATCCCGCAGATCGATGAACACCGGCGAGAAGGTGTTCGTTTCGGTCGCCAGCGATGCCACGAACAGTCTCATGACGGGTTCTCTTCCGGATCGGCCAATGGGTGTGCGCGATGATACCGGCAACCCGCCGGGGGCGCAACAGGGGCGGGCGGCTCGCCCGTCGGCGAGAGCACCGGGATGGGGCGTTGCGGGTCCGGGACCGTGTGCCCGATGAGCGTCAGCTTGCGGAAGGACATCGATGCGCTCACGACCGGGTCCTGCTGGCAAAGGCGGCTCGCAGCCGGGGATCGAGTCGATCGCGCACGGCATCGCCGACCAGATTCAACGAGAACGCCGAGAGCGCAATCATCAGCCCGGGGAACAGAAGCAGCCACGGCGCCCGCGTGATGTAGACCCGCGACTCGCTCAGCATGTTGCCCCAGGTCGGCGTTTCGGGCGGAACGCCGAGCCCGAGGAAATCGAGGGAAGCCGCCTGCAACTGGGCAAAGGCGAACACGAAGCTCGCCTGCACAAACAGGGGCGACATGAGATTCGGCAGGATATGCCCGAATATGATGCGTCCTGTCCCGGCTCCCATGGCCAGCGCCGCATCCACCCATGTCGCGGCTTTCAACCGGAGCGATACGCCATACACCAGGCGGGCAGTGGTGGTCATATAGACGACGCCGATGGCCAGGATCGAGTTCTCCACGCCGCGCCCCAGGACCACGATCAGGGCGAGTGCCAGGAGCAGAGCCGGAAACGCCATCAGCACGTCGACGATCCGCATGAGCAGCATGCCGAGGCGAGGGAAGAGCGCCGAGAGCACGCCGAATGTGACGCCGCCGCCGAGGGCGATGGCGACCACGCCGATGCCGATGAGCATCGCCATGCGGGAGCCGTGGATCACCCGGGACAGGGTATCCCGGCCGAAGTGATCGGTGCCGAACCAATGCCCGGCGCTCGGGGGCGACAGGCGCGCAGGGGGATCGATGGCGAGCGGATCCGCAGGCGCCAGCCACGGCGCAAAGAGTGCGCACACGGCCAGGGCCGCAACGATGACGAGTCCCGCGAAGGCGAGTTTCCGTCCGCCCAGGCCGATGCGTGCCGCGACCCGGATCATGGCAACTGCACCCTCGGATCCAGCCAGGCGTAGAGGATGTCCACCACGAGATTGATCACCAGGTAGAGGAGGACGATCATGAGAATCGTGCCCTGGATAACCGGATAGTCGCGTCTCAGGATTGATTGCACGACCATACGACCGACCCCGGGAAGGGCGAACACGGTTTCCGTCACCACCGCCTCGGAGATCAGCGCGGCGATGGTGAATCCGATTGCCGAGACCACCGTCAGCAACGCATTGCGGAATATGTGCCGGACCACCACCCTGACCGGGTGCATGCCCTTGGCCCGCGCGGTGCGCACATAGTCCTCGTGGTACACCTCCAGCATACTGGCCCGGGTCAGTCGAATGATGAGCGCTGCATTGGGTGCGGCGAGGGCGATGGACGGCAACAGCAGATGGCGCAGGTTCGCGATCCCGCCTTCGCCGAAGATCGAAGGATAGCCGGAACTCGGCAGCCACTTCAGCATGGCCGCGAAGATCAGAATCAGGTACAGGCCCACCCAAAAGGTGGGAACCGACGCCAGAAACATCGTGGTTCCCGACAGGCCCTGGTCGAGCCAGCTTCCCCGGCGGGCCGCCGCAAGCATCCCGATGGGAAGCCCGATGACGATGATCCAGACCATCGTGATGAGCGCCAGCAGGATGCTGGTCTCCAGACCGTCGGTTATCAGTTCCAGCACGGAGACCTGGAAGAAAATGGAATCGCCCAGGTCGCCCCGGACAACGGCCGACAACCAACGGACATACTGACTTGCGAGAGAATCTTCGAGACCCATGGCGGCCCGGAGCGCCGCGATCTCCCCGGGAGTCGCCTGGTCCCCGAGCATGATCGCGGCAGGATCGCCCGGGATCAGCCGGATGAAGACGAATATGAGGAATGACGCCGCCAACAGCGTCGGCAGAAAGACCCCGATCCGGCGAGTCAGGTAGCGGAGCACGTTCGGCTTCCAGTCGCTTTGGATGATCGATGCCGCTCAGCATAACCGGCAATCAACGGCCTGATTCGCACAGAGTCGTTTGGAAAGCAACGGCGCGCTGTCGGGACCAGGCGCCGTTGCCTTCCAGCGAATCACTTCGACACACCCCAGAAGTGCGGCCAGATCAGGGTCGTCGCCTCGATTCCCGAAAGCTTGGGTGAGGCGATGTTGTACGTGTAGACATCGCCCGTCTTCATCGTTGGTACCTGGGTGTAGATCAGCGACTGGATCTTCGCCCAGGTGGCCTTGCGGTCGGCCGGATCGTTGGTGGCGGTGAAGGCGGATTTGAGCTCCTGCTTCTGCCCGGTCGCCCACCAGCCCGGGTAGTTGTCGTTCATCACCGAGATCAGGATGGGATCCGGCACGAATCCGTGGTGCGTGAAGAACAGGTCCCACTGGTCGGGTTGGCCCCGCTTCTTGATCAGCGTGGCCCAGTCGACCACAACCATCTCGACGTTGATGCCCGCCTTCAGGAGCTGCCGGGTGAACACGACAGCCTGATCGTAGTGGAAAGCGTAGTTGGTGGAGACCAGAAACTTGATGGGCGTCCCGTCGTATCCTGCCTCCTTGGCGAGCGCCTTGGCCTTCTTGGCATCGCCTTCGCTGAACCGGCTTGTACCGGACTCCGAATACCAGGCGTTTCCCTTGGGCAGGAACGAACCGTTGGCGCGCCAGAGCTTCTCCGGACCGATGGAAACGCGCAGGGCGTCTTCCTTGTTGAGTGCGGCCTGGATGGCTTGGCGCAGCTTGAAGTTGCGCTGCAGAGGACCGGCCTTCGAGTTCATGAACACGAGCCCGAAGATCGGCCCGCCGTTCAAGACCACGTTGACCGCCGGATCCTTGTCCAACTCGTCGATCAGGTCGCTGGGCATGCTTTCCGCATAGTCGTAGTCGCCGGCTTTGACCCCGTTGACGCGTGTGCCCGGGTCCGGGACCGGAATGAAGCGCAGGCGATCGAAGTGCGCCACCCGCTTGCCCGCGTATCCGCTGGCTTCACCGGCCGGAGCGGTGTAGCCCTCGAATTTCACCAGCTCGATATGACGGTTCGGTTTCCATTCGCCGAACCGGTACGGACCGGTGCCGATATAGTCCTTGACGTCGATCGGCTTCTTGCCGGCTTTGGAAGCGATCCTGGCCGGATAGATCGCAGGCCCGCCGTTGATGAAGGCCAGCAGATTCTTCCACGGGCCGAACGGTGTCTTGAATGTCAATCTGACGCTGTGCGCGCCCGATGCCGATACTTCGGCGACGTTGGAGAACAGCAGCTTCCCGCGCGATCCGTGTTCGCCCCAGCGCTTCAGCGATGCCACGACATCCGCCGAAGTCATGGCCTGGCCGTCGTGGAACTTCACGTCCTTGCGCAGGTGGATGGTGATGGACTTGCCGTCCTTCCCGACTTCTTCGCCGGAAGCGAGTAGCGGTCGAGGTTCATAGCTCGCGTCGAAAGTGTACAAGCCCTCGAAGATGTGGTGGGCTATGGTGGTGGCGAGGTCGGATGTGACCACCTGCTGGTCGAGGCTGGGCGGCTCGCCCACGGTGGCGTAACGCAGGGTGTCCGCCGCGGGCAGAGAGGCGGCGGAGCCGAGCGCCAGCAGGGCAACTCCGGCGATGATTCGTGCGGTGATTCGAATGATCTTCATGATACTCCTCCTGGTCAAAGGGGATTTGGACCGCGACTCATAGGACCATAACGGAGCCGATCATAAAAAAGATTTTCATGGATTGCAAGGATTTTGTGACATTTTAATCTCCTCTGGTACAATTTACTGGTAATAGGGGGATTCGGACGGGACTCATGGAGCCGATTGTAAAAACTATTTTCATGAATTGCAACGATTTTTTTGAGATCTCGTTCCCTCCGTCATCGACATCGCAACCGCGAAAGGCGATACTTGGTATTCGAATCCGAGTTCGAAGCGCGGTTTGGACAGGCTCTTGACAAGCAACAACACCAGAAGCGTTGCCGAAGATCTGCTCTCGCGTATCGTGAGGCTGGGCTCGACGATGCACCCGGCCGAGCGGCGCGTGGCGGATCTGGTGCTTTCGGACATGGACTTCGCGGTTCATGCCCGAACCACCGACATCGCGGCGCGCGCCGGGGTGAGCGCCGCCTCGATTACCCGCTTCTGCCGTACCGTAGGCTGCGAGGGGCTGCGCGAACTGAAACTGGATCTGGCGAAGATCCTTGCCATCGGGAATCGCTACCTTCACCCCCGGCCCGTCCCGCTCGGCACCTCCGAAGCGGTAACGGAGATCGTCTCGCAAATCCAGCGTTCCCTCGCTTCCCTCGTCGAGCAGATTGCCGATGAGACGCTGAAGCAGGTCGCCACGGTCATCGCCGGAGCGCAGCGCGTGATGATCTTCGGGGGCGGCGGCGGATCCTCGATGGCCGCGATGGAAGCCGAGAACCGCCTGTTCCGGCTGGGGCTGCATGCTTCCTCGTGCAACGATTCACAGCTTCAGTTGATGATGGCAGCCACGTTGAAGACCGGCGATGTACTGCTGGCGCTATCGATCACCGGGAAATTCGAACCGATCATCCGGGCGGCCGAGGTGGCCGGTCAGTACGGCGCCCACACCATCGCCATCACCTCGCCCGATTCACCGCTGTCTCGAGTGACATCCGACACGCTGCCGTTCCTCGCCGAGGAACCGGAGAACATCCTGTCCCCGACACCTGCCCGCTACGTCTTGCTCGCACTGATCGACATTATTGCGTACGAGGTGGCGAAATTGCGCGGCGAGACGGCGGTGGAATCCATGCGTCGCATCAAGTATCAGTTGGTCCATACGCGCGACGAAGACGACTCGAAGCCACTTGGGGACTGACTGGTGTCCTGTCCCACATGATGCCGGGCGCGCATGGAGCGGAATCTGTGAAGCTTGAGCTGTTTGCCATTGGCGAGGTCATGGCGGAGATCCGGCGGGAACCGGAGCTCGGATTCCGAGTCGGTTTCGCGGGCGATACTTTCAACACGGCTGTCTACTGCGCCAGACAACTGGGCGCTTCCGGCCGTGTCGGCTACTGCACGCGCGTCGGCCTTGATCCGCTGTCCGAGGCTTTCCTTGCCATGGCAGCGGAAGAGGACCTCGATGTGTCGCACGTCGCCCGCGACCAGGAACACTTCATTGGCATCTACACCGTGTCGACGGATGCTGTTGGCGAGCGCAGCTTCCACTACTGGCGCAGCAGCTCGGCGGCTCGCCGGCTTTTTTCTTCCGACGACCCGATGGGTGTCCTTCCGGAGGCGCGGATTATCTTTGTATCGGGTATTACGCTTGCGATCCTGCATCCCCCGGCCCGCCGACGCCTCATCGACCATTTGCGCACCTTGCGTGAGCGCAATGGCTGCCTTGTCGCCTTCGACTCGAACTACCGGCCGCGGCTATGGCAGGATGCAGAGACGGCGCGCCGGATCATCGGTGAAATGTGGGAGATCGCCGACATCGCATTGCCCTCGATAGATGACGAGATGGCCCTGTTCGGCGATGCGAGCGAGGAGTCGGTCATCGCGCGCTTCGGTGCTGGAAGCTGGAGTGCGTGCGCCATCAAACGAGGGGTCCGCGGGCCGATTTCGCCATACCTCGCCCATGATGCGCATCCCCGCTTTCGCCCGGCTTCCAGGGTTGTCGATACGACGGCTGCCGGAGACAGTTTCAACGGTGGCTACCTTGCGGCATTTATTGGCGGTCAAGATGAACGGCAATGCCTGTTGACAGGACACGAGATTGCATCCCGGGTGGTGGGCGCGGCGGGCGCAATCCTGTCACGGCCTTGAAGGGCCGAACGGCAGCCACTGCCAACCGACTGAAAACGGAGCGAGACACATGTCTTGTGGTACATTGGAAACCATCGCTCGAATTGGAGCTGCAAGGGTCCTGCCCATCGCGACCCTGGACACAGCCGATCAGGCAGCTCCTCTGGCAAGGGCGCTTATGGCGGGCGGCTTGACTGTCGTTGAGGTCACCTTCCGATCGGAAGCAGCCGCCGATTCAATACGCATCATACGCGAACAATATCCGGACATGCTGGTGGGTGCAGGGACGGTTCTCAATGTTGAACAGGTCGGGATGGCACATCGGGCAGGCAGCCAATTCATTTTGACTCCCGGCTTCAATCCGGCCGTAGTCGGGGCAGCCCTTGAGGCAGGCTTGTCGATCTTTCCTGGAATCAACGATCCGACCGGCGTGGAACAGGCGATGGGCTTTGGGCTCGAAACGGTCAAGTTCTTTCCGGCCGAGGCCAGCGGCGGTGTTCCGTTCATCAAGGCCTTGTCCGGTCCTTATGGTGACATGCAGTTCGTACCCACCGGCGGCATTGGCCCGGGCAATCTGACGGCTTACCTGTCGCTTCCCAGCGTTCTTGCCTGCGGAGGGTCCTGGATCGCGGATCCCGCCCTCGCACGGGCAGGCCGGTTCGATGAAATTACCCGGCTGACTGCCGAAGCGGTCGCTCTGGCCACGCCTGCCGCCCGGAGGACCCCGTGACCTTCGATGGTTAAGTGAGCGAGTTTCTGGAACAGTACGGTTATCTGTAGATCCACAACAACAACGGTTATCCGTCGCTCAAGCGACAAGGAGGCATTCCCATGGCAACAAGGCTCTTCAATTCGAAAAACTCGATGTTCTGCGAGAAGCTCCGCGTGGTGCTCAGCATGAAGAAGGTTCCCTACGATGTGGTGGACGTCCGGGCCGACGAGCGCAAGTCGCTGATCGCGTTCTCCAATCAGCGAAAGGTCCCCACCATGGACTTCGACGGCCAGTGCATCCAGGACTCCACCGTCCTGGCCAAGTACCTGGAGGAGAAGCACCCCGAGCCCAGCATCTATCCGGACAACCCCTCGGACAAGGGGCTGTGCCTGATGCTGGAGGACTGGGCCGACGAGGACCTCAACGGGGCTGTCATGAGTTTCCGCAGGGCAAAAGACGAAGAGGCCGTGAAGCAGGCCGAGAAGGGGCTGGCGGTCCATCTGGAGAACCTGGACCTGCTCTATTCCGGAAGAGACTACGTGTTCGGCCGCATGACCCTGGCCGACATCTCCATCTACGCGCAGCTCCACTACCTCTACACTTCCCTGGACCGCGAGATCGACGCCAAGTACACCCACGTGCATGCCTTCATGGCGCGCATGATGAAGGCCACGGGCGTGACGTCGATCAAGGAGGCGGCGGCGTAGGCCCGTTTAATCCTTGGTTTGTCGTGCGGTCAACGTATCTCAGCGTCCTTCCATTGAAGGTGAGGTGTTGCGCGGGCACGCGACACCACGTCCGGTGGATGCGGCCGTGGGAGCCGGTGCGGTTCGAGCGCTGGCGGGGCGACAGGGGCAGGTGGACTATGCGACCTTCACGCTTCCGTGGGGGCGGCGTTATGCGCTGCTGATGGTTCTGGGCCACTTGCGGGTCTTGTGGCTGCACTTCTACCGCCGGCAGACGATGGCGGTGCTGATCGAAGAACTGGACAGCGCCTTCGGGTGGTTCGGCGGGGTGCCGGAGGAGCTCTCGTTCGACCAGACTTCCTTTATGACTTACGCTTTCTCGGAATAGGCTCGATCTGATTCTGGAAAACATCCGTTGGATTTGTGCCATACAGGTCAGACGCTTCTATCGATGTCGTAATTTCAACAAGTAGAAGCTGAGCAGGTTTGTCTATTCCAGCACGCAGTTCTACAGGTATTTTTCCAAAATTCGCCATCTCTAATGTTATGTGAGCATCAAATCCCGGATCAATCTTAGGAGCAGTCAAATGTACTGCAACGCCTATTCTTGCATAACTGCTTCGCCCTTCAACAAGCCCCATTAGCGTGTTTGGTATGTGTACACGTTCCAACGTTTGAGCAAGAACAAAATGATTGGGCTTCAACAGGAAGGTATCTGCTTCTTTGTGGTCCCAGAGATCTGCTGAATCCCAGAGTGAGGGGTCCATATGTATCGAAGTGAGATAGCCAGGTTTCTCCTTGAAAGTGGTAAAGCGCCGTCCGAGGAGCAGGTCAATTGACACCTGCGCTACCCTATCCTCTGGGACTTCCGGATCAAAGCGCAGGGATTGGCTCTCAATATGTTTGAGGATGTCAGAGCGAGAGAGAACTAAATGGTTGCACCTTGGCAGTTGACGCCTGTACTTGGCGAGTCTCAATAGCGTGGCCTTGCACGATGGCAGTTACGTTGTTGTCTTTGATTGCAGTAATAGAAGCGAGCACGTAGGTACTCCCCGTTTCCACTGGTTTCTTTAGGGCGCGAGTATCAACAAACCCAAGCCATGAACCTGCGGGGAGTTGAATACGAACAAGTCGCTCATTCGAGAAAGGCCCCGGCTTTACTTCACAAGCGAGCCACACCCTGTCACCAACGTGAAAAGGCATATGTTCTTCCTCCTCTTCAGTTGTCTCCGCCTTCTTTTGAGCTCTCATCGGTGCTCCCTTTCCTTGAAATTGCACCACTTCGGTGCAATGTCAACCTAAAACTACGGGGCTTGGGTAAACTACTATACTAGTCCCTAGCGAGGTCGTTTATCTGACCCGTCCGGACCCTGGAGACACGAGAATATGGCCCCGTTTCGGTGTGCGTTCACGCGGTCATAGCCTACATGCCCGCCTGCCAAGGTACCGATGAGAGCGCAGAACGACGAGCCGACACACTGGCTGTTGGTCGCCGCTCGTGGAAGAGGGTGCTGTCAACCCCGGCAAGCGATTGAATGTCCTTCGGCGACCTGTCCAGGAGCGAGTCGGTAGCCCCGAGAAGACAGTGACAGCCCCCGAACGGCAGCCCGAGTTCCCGCCAGAGGGCTTGGTCCTCCTTGCAAAGCGCGGGGGTGATCGGCCTAGTGAGTTTTGCGATCGTATAGCGAAACAGCTCGACCTGAACCGGGAACGGGATCCGGTATTTGAATCCCGAGGGGTCCCGTTGTTCGGTTAAGTAGTCGAAGATGCTGTCGTCGCGGCCGTTTTTGGCCGCTGCGCCGCGCAGCGATTTAGCTGATGTGGCACGTAGCGCACCCAGCGTGACCATCTCGGGACCAATACGGTTGATCTCCCGGATCGCTGCGCTGTATCCGGACCGCCAGCGCGGGTAGGGTATCATCGGGTCGAGCCGAAAACGGACCGGCCAACCCGCGTCCTTCATCGCCGAGGCGGCTACGAAGCGCTCCGACGGCAGTGGGGTCCCATGCTCCCACTGGGCGGCGACTTCCTCGGCGTTCACCGACCAGGAGAATACCACCTGCGGCGTGGCATCGAGTCTCAGAGCTTCCTGTATTTGCGTCGATTTGGTCAGGAAGATGAGACGATGCCGGGACTGAGCAGCGAATTTCGGAACGATCCAATGCGTGAGCGGCTTCCCGGTCGCTTTCTTGAACGCCGCCTCAAAGACCAGCCCGTCCTGGAGCTCGCCGACGATCATCATCTTGGGAATCGGGTCCTGCAACCAGGCGTCGATCTCTCGGAGCATGTCGTCAACATTCGTGTAGACGAGCCCGTGAAGTTGATCGGGGTTGAAGCGAAACCAGGGTGTCGTCTGGAGGAAGCAATAGGAACATTGATAGGGACAACCTCCCGCCGGCACCAGTTGCCAGAACTTGAAGCACACGATTCCCGAGTCGTCTCCGGGGCCGCTGAAGCGACGAATGAACTTCGACGCTCTACGTGAGGTCAGCATGGCGGTCCTTCCGTGGGTGAGGGGTTGCCGTTGGCACCCAGGCCCGCGCTGTTCGTGGTGAGGTGGGATACGCACGTAACAGCCCGACGATGACACCGTGAATCGTCGTTGCATCCGTGGTGACCTCAATGGGTTGATAACGTGGATTCTCAGCGACCAAAAACGTCCGGTTGTCCTCCCTGACCAAGCGTTTGAGCGTGGTCTCTCCATCAAGGGTCGCTGCAACGATTTCCCCGTTGTCGGCGCTTCCCTGTCGGCGGACGATCACGTGGTCCCCTTCGAGTATCCCCACGTCTTCCATGCTGTCTCCCGTCACCCGTAGCGCGAAGCAGTTCCCAGAGCCGCACCACTCGGGGGGAAACGGAAGCGACCCATCATGGTACTCGTCCACCGACACCGGGCGGCCCGCTGCGATCCGACCGACGATGGGCGCGCGAGCGGTCCTCGGCAACTTGTGCCGCAGCCGGACCCGGCCACCACGGCTACGAGGGAGATCAACGTAACCCTTTCGCTCGAGAGCTTGTAAATGATCCCTGGCCGTCCCGGTGGAGGACCATCCAAACTCGGCGCAGAGATCCCGATAGCTGGGGGGCGGTTCGCCGGTCTGAACACGCTCTCGTACGGCGTCTAGGACACGAGCCTGGACTTCCGTTAGGCCTTCCATCCCATGATGTATACCACTCAGTTGAGTGGGTTACAAGTCATCGTTGTGAAGAACGTGTAGCGGGTCGTTTTGGCGGCCCCCGCACTCAGATCCTGCCCCAGCGGATGCACCGCACCACCCGGATCCGGATGATGGGCCGTTCGTCCAGGGCCATGGCTCGGTATTGGGGGTATTTCCGGCGCAGCAGCCGGATGGCTTTCCGGTGGGTTTCCCCGTCCGTCAGGATGTCGGCCTCGCCCTGGATGATGATATGGGCCAGCCGGGACCAGTCTTCGTCGTCGTAGCGGTGGACCACCACGGATACCCGGGGGTTGGCGCGGATGTTCCGGATCCGCTTCAGCTCCTGCGGCGCAGCGGTCTTGGGCTTCTCGTCGATCGGGGAGTACAGGGACTCGCCGTCGAAGGCGAAACAGAAGGGCAGGTTCAGCGGCTGGCCCTGCTCGTCCACCGTTGCCAGATGGCCCACCCGGGCCTCACGGATGAATGCCGCTTCCTTGCGGGTCATGGTCTCACCGCGGGCCGCGAGGACCCAACCCGATCCGCACACGGGCGGGTTTGAAACCCGCCCCTACATCGGATGTCCGGTTCCTGCGGCACAGGCTCCTAGAGCTTGTAATCCCCCCACAACGACGGCGCGAACAAATCTTCCACCGTGGGGATGTCGTTCGCCAGCAGCCCCTGCTCGCCCATGTAACGGATCAATGCTTCGATGACGTGGCGGTTGGGCTCGATGCCGTAGGGCCACCAGTCTTCGCCGAAGACGTCCCGGAGCAGCGCCATCTCGGCCTGGAGCCAGGGCAGGGTGCTGGCCATGGTGTTGTTGATGTTCATGCGCGCGATGGCGTCGTCCTTGGACTGGCGGAAGGCGTTGTAGAGGCTTCGGGCCACCCACGGATCGGCCTCGTACACGTCGTCGCGGATGACGATGGTGTGCATGATGGGGAAGAGTTGGGTGCGCCGGTAGTAGTCGATCTCCACGGACTTGAAGTCGGGAAACAGGCGGCGGATGTGCGGCGCCCCGGCGGCGAAGCACGAGGGGATGCGGGCGGTGACCAGCGCGTCGAGCTCGCCCTTGTCCAGCATGTCGTTCAGGGTCCGGTCATCGGGGATGGGTTGCACCTTGATCTCCGGCGGCAGCCTGAGCTCGATGCGTTCCTTCCGTCCGGGGACTTCCTGGCCGCCGGTGAACCACGCGACGTCCTTGGCGGCGACGCCGTGGTCGTCGCTCAGGAAACCGCGTATCCACACCGCCGCGGTCATGGCGTATTCCGCAACGCCGATACGCTTGCCGCCGAGATCCTCGGGCTTGTCCAGGCCCCGGGCGGTGTTGATGAACACGCAGGAATGGCGGAAATAGCGGGACGGGAAGATCGGGATGGCCGTGAACGGGCTCTCGCCCCGGGAGGTCATGGTGATGTAGTTGGACAACGACATCTCGGAGGCGTCGAACTCCTGGTGGTGGCCCATGCGCCAGAAGATCTCCTCGGCCTCCATCGGCAGGTAGTTGAGGGCGATGCCGACGGGATCCAGCGAGCCGTCCTGCAGCGTCTTGGTGCGGTCGTAGTCGCCGCACGCCAGTGTCAGATGTAATTTTGCCATGGCGCTAATCTAGACCTCCACTTTGTGAATCACCAGGCCGGTGACGAGCTTGGGAAAGAAGTACGTGGACTTCTGGGGCATCTTGTCGCCCGTGAGGGAGACGTCGATCATTTCGGCGGCGCTGGGAGGGTTCAGGATGAACGCCGCCCGGCAGCCGCCGTTCTCCACCTCGGCCAGCGCCTCTTCCGCGTCGTGGGTGTACGCCACCGCGTCGGTATTCACAGCGTTCCGGGTGGACACACCGAGCACGTGCTCCATCAGCAGCACGTGCAGCGTAGTGACGTCCAGACCGCGCAGCTCGGCGCTCATCCCGGGAGCCAACTGCTGCATGGTCTCCCCGTCCTTGAGCCGCAACACCAGGTAGCGCGGATCGTCCTTGAAAGAGGCCCCCAGGAGCCGCTGGCCCTGCGCACGGTGTTCCAGGGTCTCCAGAAACCGCCGCCGTCCGCCGGCATCCTGGGGAAATTCCTCCACGTGAAAGTGGCGCTGGAGCTTCTCGTTCAGCTCCCGGACCGGCATGTCGGGCAGCTCCCGGACCAGCCGGTGGGTGGGCAGTATCACCACGCCCTCTTCCTCGAGGTTGGCGAAGTACATCATCACGCGGTTGAACCCCTCGTCGCCGGCGGTGCCGGGCCGTTCCGCCAGGCGTCGCTGGCGATAGCCGGAGGCGGCCTCGTAACGATGGTGGCCGTCGGCGATGAAGACGGCCTTCCGGCTCATGGCCTCCTGTATCATGCCGATGAGGCCCGGGTCCGTCACCGCCCAAAGCCGGGAGGTGCCGAACTCGCCCAGTCCGGCCTCGATCTTGGGTTTCCGGGAGCTGACGTGCTCTCTCAGTGCGTTGGTCAACGTGGGCTTCTCGTCGGTGTACAGGCCCAGGATGGAGCTGAACTGGGCGTCGCAGGCGAGCATCAGCTTCAGGCGGTCCTCCTTGGGCTCGGCCATGGTGGCCTCGTGGCCGTGGATCCCGCCGCCGAAGTCCTCGATGGTGGCCAATGCGATGAAGCCGCGCCGTTCCCTGGGGACCCCGTCCTGCAACCGGTATTCCTGACTCAGGTAATAGATGGCCGGGGCGTCCTCCGGCACCAGGGTGCCGTCTTCCTGCCATTCCCTGAACCGCCGAGGCACGGTCTCGTAGGGATCGGCGTCGCGGCAGAAATCGATCCGCACGATGTTGTGCGGCGAACGGCCGTACAGCTCCGCCTGGTGCTCGGGGGAGATGACGTCGTAAGGCGGCGCCACCACCCTGGAAAACTCGTCAGTCTTCCCGGGATTGTAGGTCAGGCCCCGGAAGGGAAAGATCTGTGCCATGCCGCTTTTCTCCGGTTTGAGTGTCTTCTGAGTGTCCTTATCGTCTTGCGCCGAATTCGGATACGGCGCAGGGGTCATTCTACGCCTTCAGGCTGTCCTGCAGCTTGCGGTCCCGGGCTTCCACCCCGGCGGCCAGCTCCTCCTTGAAACGGGTGAGCTTGTCCGCCAGCTCCGGGTCCTTGCGCGCGAGGATCTGGGCCGCGAAGATTCCGGCGTTGGCGGCGCCGCCCTTGCCGATGGCCATGGTGGCCACCGGTACGCCCGCGGGCATCTGCACCGTTGCCAGGAGCGCATCCATGCCGTCGAGGGCCGACGCGCTCAGCGGCACGCCGATGACCGGCAGCGTGGTGACGGCCGCCACCACCCCCGCCAGATGGGCGGCAGCGCCGGCGCCGACGATGAACGCCTCGATGCCCCGGTCCGCGGCCCCCTTGGCATAGGCGTGGGTCCGCTCCGGTGAGCGGTGCGCCGACGATATGTGCATCTCGTACGGAATGCCGAAGGATTCCAGCCGCGTCGCAGCCTCCTTCATGACCTCCACATCGGAATCGCTTCCCATGAGAATCGCGACCTTCGGAGTCTGCTCCGTCACGGTGTGTATCCTCCTTCGTTCCTGGGCTCGAACGCTATTCGCGCCCCACGTGTTTCTGCTCCGCGGTGCGGGCGCGGGCGGGTTTGAAACCCGCCCCTACAATTCGTTGGTCGACCTCGGCTTCGTAGGTCGGGTTAGCCGCAATACTGTTGTCTTTGTTTCCTCACGGTCGAAGAACGCCATTTCCGGGCGCGAATTCCGCCATACGAGGACAATCGTGAGCCCGTATGGAGCCTAAAGCAACAGTATTGGGGTTGGCCGCAGGCGTAACCCGACTCCCGCTCCGTCCCGCGTCGGATTACGCTTCGCTAATCCGACCTACGTCCTTGCGGCTCCGGGCACCCTCACCCCAACCCTCTCCCAGAGGGAGAGGGGGTCGGAGGAGGTCTTCGCCGCGGGGCGTCGCCAGGGTCATCGGCGATCCACGGCGCGCCGGGCGATGTCCCGGCGGTAGTGCATGCCGGCCCAGCCGATCCGGCTCACGCCGTCGTAGGCCTCACGGGTGGCGTCGGCGATGGTATCGCCGAGCGCGGTCACCCCCAGGACCCGGCCGCCGCCGGTGTGCCAGCGGTTCTCCCGGCGGCTCGTTCCGGCATGGAACGCGTATCCGCCGCTCCAGGACTCTAGCGTGTCGAGCCCCCTGATTTCCATGCCGGTCCTGTACTCTCCCGGATAGCCCTTGGACGCCAGCACCACGCAGACCGCCGCCTGATCCGACCACTCGGCGTCCACTTCCCTGAGCCTGCCTTCGGCGGTGGCCATGAGCAGCGATGCAAGATCGGTCTTGAGGCGCATCATGATGGGCTGGCATTCGGGATCGCCGAACCGGCAGTTGAACTCCAGCACCTTGGGGCCGTCCTCGGTGATCATGAGCCCCGCGTACAACACGCCGCGATACATCAGGCCGCGGCGCTTGAGCCCCGCCGCCAGCGGCTTCAGAACCCGCTCGACCACGGTGTCGTGCACCGTCGCGTCCACCACCGGCGCGGGAGAGTAGGCGCCCATGCCACCCGTGTTGGGGCCGTTGTCGTCGTCGAAGATGCGCTTGTGGTCCTGGGACGACGCCAGCGGGAGAAAGTCGTCGCCGTCCATCAAGGCCATGAACGAGGCCTCCTCGCCGATGAGCAGCTCCTCGATGACCACCCGGTCGCCGGCCGCGCCGAAGATCTTCCGGCCCATGATGCCGTCGAGGGCGGCTTCGGCTTCTGCCCTGCCGGAGCACAGGATCACGCCCTTGCCCGCGGCCAACCCGTCCGCCTTGACCACGCACGGCTGGTCCCGGCCCACGTATCGTTTCGCCTCGTCGAGGTCCGAGAAGACCTCGCAGGCGGCGGTGGGGATGCCGTTCTCCAGCATCAATTCCTTGGCGAAGGCCTTGCTGCCCTCAAGCCTGGCCGCGTTACGGTTGGGTCCGAACACCTTGAGGCCCCTGCTCTGGAACAAGTCGCCGATCCCCAGCACCAGCGGCTGCTCCGGGCCCACCACGGTAAGGTCGATGGCCTCCCGGGCGGCGAAGTCCGCCAGTTTCTCGATCTCGCCCGCGCCGATGTTGACCGCCTCCGCATCCTGGTGGATGCCGGCGTTGCCGGGCGCGCAGTACAGCTTGTCTACGCCGGGACTCTGGCGCAGCTTCCACACTAGCGCATGTTCCCGCCCGCCGCTGCCGATGACTAGAATGTTCATGGTTCCGGTCGGATCTCTGGCGAATCTCCCAGACAGGACAGGCGCGCCCTGCCGGCATGGACAGTTGGCGTCCTTCGACTTCGCTACGCTCGCGCTCCGCTACGCTCAGGACGAACGGTTTGGGATGATTTTCCGTTCGTCCTGAGCCCTTCGACAAGGCTCAGGACAGGCGTAGCGAAGCGAAGCAGGCGCGCCCTGCCGGGCATGGACAGTTGGCGTCCTTCGACTTCGCTACGCTCGCGCTCCGCTACGCTCAGGACGAACGGTTTGGGATGATTTTCCGTTCGTCCTGAGCCCTTCGACAAGGCTCAGGACAGGCGTAGCGAAGCGAAGCAGGCGCGCCCTGCCGGCATGGACAGTTGGCGTCCTTCGACTTCGCTACGCTCGCGCTCCGCTGCGCTCAGGACGAACGGTTTGGGATGATTTTCCGTTCGTCCTGAGCCCTTCGACAAGGCTCAGGACAGGCGTAGCGAAGCGAAGTCGAAGGACGCATGCTGGACGATGCCAAGTAGTCAGAGTTTCCTAGTGTCTGAAGTGCCGGATCCCCGTGAACACCATGGCAAGGCCGTGCTCGTCGGCGGCGGCGATGACCTCTTCGTCGCGGATGGAGCCGCCGGGCTGGATGACGGCGCGCGCGCCGGCCTCGGCAGCCGCGTCCACGCCGTCGCGGAACGGATAGAAAGCATCGGAGGCGACCACGGAACCTGTCAGGTTCAATCCATGGGTCTTGGCGCGGGTGACCGCGAGGTTGGCGGAATCCACCCGGCTCATCTGGCCGGCGCCGACGCCGAGCAACTGGTCGGTCGAGGTGAACACGATGGCGTTGGATTTGACGTGGTGGCACACCCGCCAGGCGAACCCCAGGGCCTTGAACTCGTCGTCGCTGGGCTGGCGCTCGGTCACCACCTTGCATTCCCGAACGTCGATGGGTTTGTGGTCCCAGTCCTGCACCAGCACGCCGCCGTGGACCCGGCGCAGGTCGTGGGTGCCGTCCGTTTCCGGGGTCATGTCGATCTCCAGCAGGCGGATGTTGAGAAGCCGCTTGGCGGAGGCGAGGATTTCCCGGGCTTCCGGCGTGAACGAGGGCGCGATGACGATCTCCAGAAAGATCTGCTTCAGCTCGTTGGCCGTTTCCGCGTCCACCGGACGGTTGAGCGCGATGACCCCTCCGAAGATGGACACCGGATCCCCGGCCTTGGCCTTGCGGAAGGCATCCGCCAGCGAGACGTCGGAGGTGGCCAGGCCGCAGGGGTTGGTGTGCTTGATGGCCACGGCCGCGGTTTCGGAGAAGTCCAGCACGGTGCTGAGGGCGGCGTCCGCGTCCAGGATGTTGTTGAACGAGAGCTGCTTGCCCTGGACCTGTGTGGCCCGGGCCACCGAGGGGCCGGCGGAATCGCCGTGCGCGTATAAGGCCGCGCTCTGGTGCGGGTTTTCCCCGTAGCGCAGTTCCTGGAGCTTCGAGAGCTGGAGGTTCAATTTCTCGCCCCAGGCACCGGCTTTTCTCTCGCCGTCGAGCCGTCCGAGGTAGTTGGAGATGGCGCCGTCGTAGCGCGCCGTGTGGTGGAAGGCTTGGCAGGCAAGCCGGAAACGGGTTTCTCCCGACAGCTCGCCGCCGCCGGTCAGGAGCTCGTCGGCCACCAACGCGTAATCCGACGGCTCCACCACCACCGCCACGTGCGGATGATTCTTGGCCGCGGACCGGATCATGGCGGGGCCGCCGATGTCGATCTGCTCGATGATCTCGTCGAACGGCGCCTCCCGCGCCACCGTGGCCTCGAACGGGTACAGGTTCACCACCACCATGTCGATGGCGTCGATGCCCAGCTCTTCCATCTGGGCGCGGTGCTCCGCCTTGTCCCGGAGGGCCAGGATGCCGCCGTGGATCTTGGGGTGGAGCGTCTTGACCCGGCCGTCCATGATTTCCGGGAACCCGGTGACATCCGCCACCTCGGTCACGTCGACGCCGTTCTCTCGCAGCAGTGCGGCCGTACCTCCCGTGGACAGGATCTCGATGCTCAATCCCGCCAGCTTTTCGGCGAAATCGACGATACCGTCCTTCTCGGATACGCTAATCAACGCTCTTTTGATCTTACCCACGGGTGCCGAATTCCTCCTTGTTGTGGTTCGAACGCTCACCGCCTCAGCGATTCCAGGCGTTCGAGATTTTCAGGCGTTTTAGATTTTTCTTCCTGCCGTGCTCGCGTAGCCCGGTTCCTCTTGGTCATGGATGTAGTAACGTGGGATGTGGGGACTGATGGACGTGAGGATCTCGTAGGAGATCGTGTCCGCCCAGCCGGCCATCTCTTCGGCGGAGACGGTTTCGCCGGCCTGTGTCCCGAGCAGGACAACCTCGTCCCCCGGTTGAACAGCGGCTATATCGGTAACGTCCGCCATTGTCAAATCCATGGTGACGCGGCCCACGACAGGGGCCCGTTGGCCCCGAATCAGCACCGCGGCCTTGTTGGACAGGGACCGTTTGTAGCCGTCCGCGTAGCCCACGGGCAGGGTCGCGATGACGCTCTTGCGGCCGGTGACGAAGGTGCCGCCGTAGCTGATGGGTGAATGCTTGGGGAGCGTCTTGAGCTGCAGCACGCGGGTCTTCCACGTGAGCGCGGGCGCCAGTTGGACCTGTTTCGCCATGGGAGCATGGGAGAAGATGCCGTAGAGCATTCCGCCCGGCCGGACCATGTCGAAATGGGCCTCGGGCAGCAGCAGGATGGCGGCGCTGTTGGCCATGTGGGCCAGTACGGGCCCGTTCCCCGCCGCTCGGATACGCTCCAGCGTTCGCTGGAAGGCGTGGAGTTGCCCGCGGCAGGACGGCGACTCGGGATCCTCGGCCCTGGCGAAGTGGGACATGACCCCTTGCAACTTCACCGCGCTGAGTCCGCCCAGCTCGGGAAGCCATTCCTCGATGGCCTCGGGCAAGAGCCCCAGGCGTCCCATTCCGGTGTCCAGTTTGAGGTGACAGGGAATATCGACACCGTGTTCGGCGCCGAAGGCTTCCAGATGTCTCAGGAGGTCGAGAGTCGCAACGACAGGGTTCAGGGAATATCGCACCAGGGCGTCGTCGTCGCTGCTGTAAAGACTCCCGAAAACGAGGATGGCGGCCTCGATGCCGGACTCTCGGAGGCGCGCGCCTTCCGCCACCGTGGCGACGCCGAGGCGCCGGACCCCTTCGTTGCACAAGGCGCGGGCGGTTTCGACGTCGCCGTGGCCGTAAGCGTCGGCCTTGACCACGGCGAGGATCTCCACATCGGGGCCCACCAGGCGGCGCACCGTGCCCAGGTTGGCGCGCAAGGCGGACAGGTCAACAAGACAGCAGGTACCCGCTGGTGTGTTGATGGTGGACACTCGGGCGTGTCAGGAAACCTTGGCTCCCGGAGCGATTCGTTGCTCCGGTGCAAGGATGACGAGTTGGTCGTCGGTGGATGCGGCGAGGATCATGCCCTGGCTCTCGATGCCGCGCAGCTTCGCGGGTTTCAGATTCGCCACCACCACAAGCTGCCGGCCCGTCAACTCCTCTGGGCTGTAGTGACCCCGGATGCCGGCCACAAGCTGCCGTTCCTCCGAGCCCAGGTCCACCTTCAGCACCATGAGCCGGTCGGCATTGGGATGCGGCTCGGCGCTGATGACCGTGCCGATGCGCAGGTCCAGGGCGCGGAATTCGTCGATGGTGATGGTCGTGTCCATGAGGTCAATCGAACGTTTGCGGGTTTGTCACAGGATAACAAAACCTGGCCGGCCAAGCCACCGGCGTCTTGCTCGGCCCATCTGTACGCCGGGGCGCGTCAATAGTGATATCGTGCCTGCAGGAAGTCCACTTGGCTTTCGCTTACCAGGTAGACGACGCGATGTTCTTCCGTGAGTCGCCGCGACCAGGTCCCGGACAACAGGTACTTGAGTGGCTCGGGCTTCCCGATCCCCGAGAACGGGTCGCACATAACGGCCTCGACCAGATTGAGAACGCGTAAGGCAACCTTGCGGTCGGTCTTGACCCAATAGCGCAGGTCCGAAATGAATTCTGGGTGGAATACGGAGGTTCGTCCGCGGGCTGATTGTGGAGTTTTCATACCCACCCCGGCCTACAACGTCTTTATCACTTTCGAGCCCTCGCGCGGTCGGGTTCGGCGTGTTTGCTCTCAGCCAAGGCCGAGTTTTTCGCGCAGGTCTCCCACCGAAGAAGGCGGCAGTTGACCACGTTGGGCGCGGTTGATGGCGGTGAGAAGGCGGTTGGCGTTCCGGGGCGACCTGAGGAGATGAGCCGTCTCCAAGAGGCTGGCCAATTCATCTGCGGACACCAATGCCACGTCCTCGGCGTTGCGCCTCCGGATGATCACGGGCTCTCGCGTATCGGCGACCTGCGCACAGAGTGAAGCGAACTCGGCTCGCGCCCGCGTGTATGTTGTCGTATTTGCCATGACTTGTTCCCCCATCTGTACGGTATCACTGTACAGGTACGGAGGTACTCTGTCCAGCTTGACCACGCTGTTCGAGTTCACTCCCTTGACTCTGGAAACGTAAACTCGTACTAATCAGAACTATTACTGATAAGGAGGCATCTATGGCAAGTATCAATGGGACCAAGAGTCATGAGAACCTGAAGAACGCCTTCGCGGGCGAGTCGCAGGCGAATCGGCGCTATCTCTACTTCGCGCGGCAGGCGGACATCGAGGGTTACCCCGACATGGGCGGACTCTTCCGCGACACGTCCGAGGCGGAGACGGGCCACGCGTTCGGTCATCTGGACTTCCTCAAGGAAGTCGGCGATCCCTGCACCGGCGTTCCCATCGGCAGCACCGAGAAGAACCTGAAGTCCGCGGTGGAGGGTGAGACCTTCGAGTACACCGAGATGTACCCCGGCTTCGCCAAGACCGCCCGGGACGAGAACCTGGAGGAGCTGGCCGAGTGGTTCGAGACGTTGGCCAAGGCGGAGAAGTCTCATGCCGGCCGCTTCAACAAGGGACTGCAGTTGGTCGCGGGCAAGGACCCCGCGGACGCCGGTTGATTCGTCAATCAGTCCAAGCGGAACCACCTTTCCGCCCCGGACCCGGGACATCTTGGGAGACGGGGCGGAAAGTTCCGTCCTCTGACGCAACATGGAAAAGATCAACCTGAATGACATCGTCGGCGCCAACGCCTACGAAGAGAAGCGCGACTCCCTCCGGCGCGAGATCATCGACCTGAAGAAGCGCCGGCGGGTGTCCGTTGGAGACAATGTCTCGCTGGTGTTCGAGAACAGGGACACGGTGATCTTTCAGATACAGGAGATGCTGCGGGCGGAGCGGATCCGCGATCTGGACAAGATCCGCGAGGAGATCGACGTCTACAACGAGCTCATTCCGGAGGCCGGGGAGCTCAGGGCGACCCTTTTCCTCGAGATCGACGATCAGACCAACCTGCGCGAACGGTTGCTGAAGTTCCTCGGCATCGACGAGCGGGTGTTCCTGAGGATCGGCGACGATCACGCGATTCGCGCCAGGTTCGAGGAAGGCCGCAGCAAGGAAGACAAGATCAGCGCAGTGCAGTACATCACCTTTGGGCTCACCCCGGGTGAGGCCGAAGCGCTGCGGGATCGGGACGCCCGGATCGTGGTGGACCACGAGAATTACCACGCGGAGACCGCGTTGACCGCCGCTACGAAGGCGGAGCTGCTCCGGGATCTGGAGTAGTGTCCGACGGACCGCCGCCGGAAAGCCGGTTGCAGGATCGTCCATGTCCACGAGACGCACGCGACAGCTTGAAGTGATCTGGGACGCCGTGAAGGACGAGATGTCCCACCCCACCGCGGACCAGATCTACGAACGGGTCCGGAAAGACCTCCCGAACATCAGCCTCGGCACGGTCTACCGCAATCTTCAGAAGCTGGCCGCCGACGGCAAGCTTCAGATCCTCAACATCGAGCGCACACAGCACTTCGATCCGCTCTTGAACAAGCATCCGCATTTTATTTGCGAAAGCTGCGGAAAGGTCTATGATGTCACCCTCGACCGTAGGGAAGAAGCTGAGCCCCTCCTCTCACCCGACACCGGTTTTACGGTGACCTCCCACCAGCTTTCTCTTTACGGCACGTGCGAAACGTGCTCATGACGCCCGCGGGCGCCGTGCCGCGGGCCATGCGGGAGGAGCCATGTCCAGACGTGGTATCACCAGTATCGTGCTCGGGTTCGCGGTCCTGTTGAGTGCACAGGCCGCCGGCGCCATCTGCAATCCCAACCTGGTTCGGTCGATTCATCCGGGTCCCGACCTGGCCCGCGCCGTCGGTGTCCCCGGCAGACTCGCCAGCGCATCCGTAGAATCGGACATCGGTCTCGGCCAGTACACCGTACGCTGGTTCGGCCACTCGAGCTTCGCCATGCGTTCCGGTACCGGCACCCGGGTGGTTGCCGACCCCAATTTCGACGTGACTCCCGGAATAGCGGCGGATGCGGTAACCGTCAGCAACGACCACTACACCCACAACAACACCGAGGCGGTTGGCGGGAATCCCCTGGTGCTGAGGGGCATTACGCTGGACCAGCGCTGGCAGCCGGTGCGCAAGAAGGTCAAGGACATCGTGGTGGTGAACCTGCCCAGCGCGCGGAATTACGATTTCACCCGGATCGCCAACTCGATCTTCGTCTTTGAGATGGGCAGCCTCTGCATCGCCCATCTGGGCAACATCGGGCACCTGCTCACCGAGAAGCAGCAGAAGTTCTTGCGCCGGGTGGACGTCATGATGATCCCCATCGATGCGCGCAACAACCTTGGGTTCGGGGATCTGGTCAAGGTGATCGAGCAGGTGAAACCGCCCATTGTGCTCCCGATGCACTACGACGATCCGGCCCAGGCCCAGTACTTCGCGTCGTTCCTCGACAACCGCTATCCGGTCCGCCCGCAAGCCGATTCCCGGCTCGTGCTCACGCGCCGGATGCTGCCCAAGAGCACGGAGCTCTTCATCCTGCCGCATCCCAACCCCTACGCCAGGATGCGCCGGTGGGGCGGCTGGGATGACGACCGGTAGGGCCGTCATTCCCGCCTCCTCCGTCATTCCCGCGAAACAGGCTGTGTCAAAACTCCATCCAAGCGAGGCAACGGCCCCCGAAATCGTCATTCCCGCGAAAGCGGGAATCCAGGCGGGGTGGAGCGGGGAAACGCCGCGTAGGGACCCCTCCAGGACCCCTGGATTCCCGCTTTCGCGGGAATGACGGAGAGGGGTGCGGGAATGACGGAGAGGCCTTTCGTGCCCCGAAGTTAGGGTTTTGACACGGCCTGGAAAGCGGGAATCCAGGGGTGGCGGAGGGCGGGTGCCACGATGGTGCTCCGCCGCCGCTTTTGATTCCGACCCCCATGTGATACCCGTTACCCTTCGTTCGTCCAAAGGAGGCACACGTGGCAACAGAGACCGGCATTCGCGCCGTCAAGGAAAAGAGACAGGCGCTGAGAGAAGACAAGACCCAGGTTCAGGAAGCCGGCAAGAGGGAGATCCTGCGGCAAAAGATCCGGCGTCTGAAGCGGCGAACACGCAAAATGTCACGGGACGCCAAGCTCCAGCCGCAGAATGCCGCCGCGTCCCAGGCAGAGGCCGCCCCGGCAGTGGCACCGGCGGCAGTGGCACCGGCGGCACCAGCGCCGGCGGCACCGGAAGCAGAGGCCGTTCAGGACGCAGCACCGGCGGCACCGGAAGCGAAGCCCGCCGAGCCGGAAGGCTCGTAGCTGTCAGAGTTGAATCCCGACCTGCCGCCGCGATCGATTAGTTCCGGCGGGGGCCGCCTTCCTCCGCGCCGTGGCGCGCGGCGCATTCGCACACGTAATTCGAAAGCGACTTGGCGGGCAACTCCGAGAGGGGCTTGCTGACGGTGTCGAACCCCAATAAGGACAAGCCTGCTCTTGGCCGCGGCGCGCGGCTCGTGGCCGGGTGCGCCTATCCCGCGGTCATGGCCATGGCGGTGACGTTGCATGCGAGCTTGGCGTGGATGGGCCTCTCGCCCCCGCTCGCGGCCTATGCAGCCGGGCTGTTGGCAGCCTTTTTGATTACGTGGCACGAGATCCGCCTGCCCTATCGGGAGAGCTGGAAGCCGCGTCGGCCCGAGGTAGCCGACGACTTGCTCTTCCTGATCACCGTGCAGGTCGCGCTGCCGTTGCTTCTCGCCGTCTCGCTGGTCTCGGTGCTGGCGCAATACTTCGTTGCCCACGGAATTGTGCTCGGCACGGTGTGGCCCCATCATCTGCCGGTCTGGTTCCAGGTCGTCCTCATGCTGCTGATCGCGGACTTCGGTCGTTACTGGCTTCACCGGGCGTTTCACAAGTTCGGGCTCATGTGGCGGTTCCACGCCGTGCACCACTCGCCGCGCCGCCTTTACTGGCTCAATGTCGGACGTTTCCATCCCATCGAGAAGGCGTTTCAGTACGTCTTCGACGCCTTGCCCTTCACGCTTGTGGGCGTATCGGGCGACGTGCTGGCGGGATACTTCACTTTCTATGCCGTCAACGGATTCTACCAGCACTCCAACTGTCTGGTGTGGCTGGGGCGGTTGAACTACGTGATCAGCGGGCCGGAGCTTCACCGGTGGCACCACTCCATGCTGGCCCGGGAGTCCGACCGGAACTTCGGCAACAACCTGATCGTGTGGGACCTTCTGTTCGGGACCCGGTTCCTGCCCGATGACCGCGACGTGGGCCCCTTGGGCCTGGTCGATCGACAATATCCCGCCGGGTTCCTGGCCCAGATGGGCACGCCGTTCGGGTTGGGTCTGGCAGGAAAGTGAGAAATCACCGGCAGGCACCGCGGATGACCCTGGCAAATGCCACGGTGCGGGCGGCGGTTCGCATCGTCTACCGGCGGCAATACCGGGCGTTCCTGGAAGCGACGAAGGAGCCCCGGGCGGCCCAGACCGCGCTGCTGCGCCGCATCGTCGCGGCGAACGCCGACACCGATTTCGGCAGGGAGCACGGCTTCTCCCGGATCGAGACGATGGCGGACCTTCGCGCCGCGGTGCCGGTGCAGGACTATGAGGCTCTCCGTCCCTACGTGGAGCGCCAGGAACGGTCCGGCGACCGCTGCCTCACCGCGGACCCGCCGGTCTACTACCAGCGCACCAGCGGCACCCTCGGCAAGCCCAAGGACATTCCCGTGACGGCCGCGGGGCTGCGCCGCATCCACCGCAACCAGCAACTCCTCACCCGTACCCTCGCCCTTGGCACCCGGGCCTTCGAGGGCAAGGTCTGCGGCATCACCGGCCAGGCGGTGGAGGGCCGGATGGCCGGCGGTACCGCTTACGGCTCGGCTTCCGGGCTCCTCTACCGGAAGCACTCCCGGCTGGTCCGCCGCCGCTATGTGCTGCCGGCCGAAACCGCCGATATCGGCGACTACGAGACCCGCTATCTGGTCATGGCCGTGTATGGCCTCGCCGAGCCTGGCGTCACCTGCGTGGGCACGGCCAATCCCTCCACGCTGGTGCGGCTGCAAACGCTCATCCAGGAACACGCCGAAGCGCTCTTGCGCGCGGTCCACGATGGCAGCTTGCCCGGAATCGCATCGTCCGGGTCCCTGACGCCGGCGCCCAATCCGGCCCGGGCGGCCGCCCTCACGCGTCTCCTCGCCGCCAGGGGAACCCTCACCTACGCCGACATCTGGCCGAACCTCCGGGCGGTGGTGACGTGGACCGGCGGCAGTTGCAAGGTCCCCCTGGCCAGGCTCGGGGCATCGTTGCCGCCGGGCGCGGCGGTGGTGGAGCTGGGCTATTTGGCCAGCGAGTTTCAGGGCACGGTGAATCTGGACGCCGGCACCAACCTGTGCGTACCGACCCTGTGCGACACGCTGTTCGAGTTCGCCGAGCGTGAGAGCCGGGAGACGGGACGCGGCGATTTTCTCCTGCTCCACGAATTGGCGGAAGGGCGGGAGTACTATGTGTTCGTCACCACGCCCGACGGTCTCTACCGTTACGACATGAACGATATCGTGCGGGTCACCGGGTGGTTGAACGGCACCCCTTGCCTCGAATTCGTTCAGAAAGGCAAGGGGGTCACCAGCATTACCGGCGAGAAGCTGTATGAAGGCCAGGTTGTCGATGCGGTCATGGTGGAGACGGCCCGTTTGGGAGCCGGGGCGGAGTTCTTCGTCATGCTGGCCGACGAGGAAGCGTCGGGTTACACGTTGTTCATCGAAATGGGTGCCGTCGGTGCGGAGTTGGCGGACGCGCTGGACCGCCGATTGCGCGTAACCAATGTCGAGTACGACGCCAAGCGGGACAGCGGCCGTCTCGCCCCGGTCCGGGTCCAAGCGCTTCGGCCCGGGGCCGGCGCCGCCTACCGGGCGGAGCGGGTGGCGCAGGGACAGCGGGATGCACAGTTCAAGTATCTGCACCTTCAGTACGCTCGCGAGTGCGCCTTCGATTTTGCCGCGCACCGGCAACCGGGCTCAGCGGATCGCTAGTGTGGTGTCTCACAAATACGGTTATGAAGATGCGTGGGGATTTTGGTTGTCGGCAAGGCGCGATGATCTGTAGGGGCGGGTTTCAAACCCGCCCGTCTGGCGTGCACCACGCGAGGAAGAGCAACGCAGCCGCCCTTCGACTTCGCTTCGCTACGCTCAGGATGCGCGGAGCCAAAAGGACCCGCAGATTCGTAAGCGTATTTGTGAGACACCACACTGGTGATTGCCATGTTACAGGCCACAAATGATAGTCCGATGGAACTCGCGACATTGGAGGCCTACAGTTTCCCGGTGCCGTTCAAGCAGGTGTTCCGTCACGCCTCGGCCAGCCGGGACCGGGCCGAGAACGTTATTGTCGCGGCCCGGTCCCGGCACGGGGCGGTCGGCTATGGGGAGGGCTGCCCCCGGCGTTACGTCACCGGCGAGACCGTGGAGACGGCGGCCCGGTTCATCGTCCGCCACCGGGAAGAACTGGCGCGGAACGTCGAGGACGTCCATGCTCTCCGGGCCTGGATCGCTGGGCATCGCGACGATATCGACCAGAACCCAGCGGCGTTCTGCGCCGTCGAGTTGGCGATCCTGGACCTCGCCGGCAAGCTCTCGGGATGCACGGTGGAGGAGGTTCTCGGCCTGCCGCGGCTCGACGGAAGCTTCCGTTACTCGGCTGTCCTGGGCGACGCGCCGCTGCCGGCCTATTGGTGGCAGTTCCGCCGTTACCGCCGGGAAGGATTCCGCGACTTCAAGGTCAAGCTGTCCGGCCGGCGCGGTCGCGATCGGCGCAAGCTCGCCGTGTTCAGGTCCCGCCCGGACCTTCGCGTCAGACTCGACGCCAACAATCTCGGCACCGATCCGGGAGAATTCATCCGTCACATCCAGGCGCTTGACGCCGATATCTTCGCCATCGAGGAGCCGTTGAGCGCGGGTGACCTGGGGGGGTTCCGAGAGGTGGCCAGGGCCTGCCACACGAAGATCATCCTTGACGAGAGCCTACTGCGCGGGGAACAACTGGATTTCCTGGATGATTCCGGTTCCTGGATCGTCAATCTACGGGTGTCCAAGCTGGGAGGACTGATTCGTTCGCTTGATCTGGCCGGCAGGGCGGCTCGGAAGGGCATCGGCATCATCGTCGGCGCCCAGGTCGGCGAGACCAGCCTGCTGACCCGCGCGGGGCTGTCGCTCATGAACGCCTGTGGATCTGCGCTGGTGGCTTCGGAGGGCGCGTTCGGAACACACCTCGTGAAGCGGGACCTGACCGAGCCCTGCCTGATGTTCGGCCACGAGGGGGTTCTTTCCACCGCGGCGCTGCCGTCGGATCCCGGGCTCGGCCTGCAGGTTTCCCGTTCCGGACTGTGCCCCTTGCCCTAGCGGGCTGTGTCAAAACTCCATCCCAGCGAGGCACAGACCCCCGAATCGTCATTCCCGCGAAAGCGGGAATCCAGGCGGGGTGGAGTGGGGAAACGGCGCGTGGGGACCCCTCCAGGACCCCTGGATTCCCGCTTTCGCGGGAATGACGGAGAGGCCTTTCGTGCCCCGGGGTTAGGGTTTTGACACAGGCTCCTAGTGTCCTGTCCGGTTGATTCGCATGATAATCTGCGGGTCTTTTTGGCCGTCGGCTGCGTTGCTCTTCCTCGCGTGGTGACCGCCACACGGGCGGGTTTGAAACCCGCCCCTACAAGTCATCGCGCCTTGCCGACAACAAAAAATCCTCCGCATATTATCATGCGAATTAACCGGACAGGACACTAGTGTGGTGTCTCACAAATACGCTTACGAATCTGCGGGTCCTTTTGGCCGTCGGCTGCGTTGCTCTTCCTCGCGTGGTAACGGCCACTGCTCGTCATCGCGCCTTGCCGACGACCAAAATGCCCTCGCATCTTCATAAGCGTATTTGTGAGACACGACACTAGTGTGGTGTCTCACAAATAAGTTTAATTAACGTTGGGTGGTCATAGCGATCCTGGCTCGGTGGATCTTGTCCAGAATGTCTCTTCCGGCAGCCTTCCATTTGTAGGGCTTGGGATGTTCGTTTCTATCAGCAAGATAGGACTCGATGTCCTGGACCAAGTGCCGGACACTGCGGAAGCTTCCTTCGCGCACGACATCGCGTGTGAGGTCGGCGAAGAACCGCTCCACCAGGTTCAACCAGGAACTCGACGTGGGCGTAAAATGCATGTGAAAACGCGGGTGACGCTGCATCCACGCACGGACGTTGGCGTGTTTGTGAGTGCCGTAGTTGTCCGCGATCATGTGGATTTCCAGGTCCTTGGGGGTCTCCCGATCGATTTGCTTGAGAAAGCGCAACCACTCCACATGGGTATGTTTCGCCTCGGTACGACTGATGATCTTCCCTTCCAGGTAGTTCAAGGCCGCAAACAGGGTAATGGTGCCATGGCGGATGTAGTCATGGGTCGCTGTCCGAATGTGCCCAACCCCCAGCGGCAAGCCGGGTTGCGTACGCTCCAACGCTTGGCACTGACTCTTCTCGTCGCAGCACAAGATCAGCGCTTTCTCCGGTGGATCGAGGTACAAACCGATGACGTCCCAGAATTTCTCTTCGAACTGCTTGTCATTGGAGAGCTTGAAAGTTTGCCTCAAATGCGGTTTGAGAGCGTGCCGACGCCAAATGCGCTGCACGCTGGCCGCTGACACCCCGGCCTCCGACGCCATGGTCCGCGTGCTCCAGCGCCGCCGCCCTTGCCGCGCCTGCCCCACCTGCGTGATCACCTGTTCCACCGTCTCCAGCGGTATCGTCCCCCGTCGCCCCCGTCCCCGTTTGTCCCGCAACCCTTCAAGTCCTTCCCGCTCAAATCTCTGCGACCACTTGTTCACGCAGACGATGCTCACGCCCAGTGCCCCTGCCACATCTTGCTGTCTCATCTCCCGCGCTCGTAGGAGTATGATCCTCGCCCGCAGATGGTCTCGTCGCGTTGTCGTACTCGCCTGCACCCGCCGGTGCAGCTCTTGCGATTCTTGCGTCGTCAACTCTATGATGCTTACTGGTCGCGCCATGATACTTCCTCCCAAAGTCGTTGTCCGCTGGGAATGTACCATGAAACGTTAATTAATGCTATTTGTGAGACACCACACTAGGAGTCTGCGCCGCAGGAAGAGTTGGCGGCGAGATCGGGTAAGCGATACGACGGCAGATTCAGTATGACGGCTTGTAAACGGAGTTCGGATATCATCGGGCTTCGACATGGACTGTTCGATACAGAAACCAGAGGTGATCCGTCGGCGTTTGGTTCGCCATCGTCACGGTTTTTCATACTCAGCCCTTGGAAAATACCTCCGGTGCGGCCCCTCAGCACGCTGCCAGGGCCGGCAGCCGCTTGATGTTCAAGGCCAGGCACACCAAGTCCCACTCGCCCCGCACCTTCTCCAACCCCCGAAGACTGAACCGCCGGAACCCCAGCACCTCCTTGATCCACCCGTTGGGCGCCTCCGACAGCCACTTGCGCTTGGCATAACACGCCCGGCCCTCGGGGCTCGCCAGCTTGGCTCCCATGCGATGGGTCGCAGGAAGCGTCTCGGGATTCACCTCGGCCTGCACCTTGCCCTCCCGTCCCAGAGCCACATGGCCGTCGATGCTGCGCAACTCCAGTTCAACCAGATCCTCCTCGTTGCAATACCCCGCATCCGCTAGCACCACCGCCGGCACCGCCTTGTGGGTCGTTTTTACCTGGTCCAGCAACGGGATCATCTGACCCTGGTCCGTGGCCTCCGCTCCCACATGCGTTTCGACGATGATCTGGTGTTCGCCATCCACCACCACCTGCGCGTTGTAACACTGCTGGAATCCTTCCGTGCTGGTCTTCATGATCCCGCTCTCGGGATCGGTAAAGTTGCTCTGCGCCTTCGGCTTCGGCTCCCCATACCCACGCTTGTAGGGCCTACCCCCCTTGGGGTTGCACGCCTGACCCGGCTCACGCCCCCGCGCATCATCCGCCCCCCGTTGTGCCGCTTCCAGCCGCTCCTTCGCCGCCTCAATCGCCGCCAGCCGCGCTTCCCGCCGTCTCAACTCCTTCGGCATCTCGTCCCCGCGTATCTCTGCCCCGTACTCCCCGTCCTCCGCTTCATCCACCGCCTCCGCCTGCTCTACCAGCCCACGGATCTCCTCCTTCAACCGTCCCATTTCCTTCTCCATCCGCTCATAGCTCATCGCCTTGCGCTTGCTCGCATTCGCTCGTACCTTCGTCCCGTCCACCGATAGCGTCCCAAACTTCACCACCCCCATCTCCCGCGCCAACCGAACCACCGCCACAAACAACCTCCGAAACTCCTCCCTATGCCGCCGCCGAAACTCACAGATCGTCCGGTGCTGTGGATAATTCCCTGCCGCCAACATCCGAAACGCCACATCCTCTTCCACTTTCTTCGCTATCTTCCGCGACGAAAATACCCCCGTCGCGTACCCATAAATCAGTACCTTCACCATCATCGTTGGATCATACGGCGAGTTGCGCCGCCCGTCCCCCTCATACCGCTCGTAAAACCCTCTCAAATCCAGCGCCTCTACCATGTCGCTGACGTGATGCGCCAAGTGCCCCTCCCGCACCCACTCCCGCAGGTCCGGCGGCATTAACAACTGCTGCCCTCGATGGTACGGGCGAAACCTCGTCGGCATACAAACATCCTCCCCACAATATGTTGTGCCCTTGCTCTCCTCTACATACTTCATACCACAACTAAACGGTCCCCCCCTATAATCCCTCCCGTTCCTGCGGCGCAGACTCCTAGCGGGGTTGAATTCATGACAACGACGAAGCACACGGATCTCTTTTCCAGACGGCTCTCGCCCTGCACCTTTTTCCCCACTTGCGTGAGCAGCAGGGACGACGCCGCGGCCCGGCACCGGGTCGAGCCGTTCGTCGTGTCGGGAGACTGCGCCGCCTTTTTCAGCCGGCTGAGGGCTCTCCTGGCTGCCATGCCGCGCACGGCCGTCCTCACGGCAACGGAAGACTATCTCCATGCGGTCTGCCGAAGCCGGCTGGGCTTCATCGACGACATCGAATTTCGCCTCCATCCCGAGGGCCGGGTGGTTCACATCCGCTCCGCGGCGCGGCTCTCGTTCTTTTCGGACCTTGGCGTGAACCGGAGGCGCGTGGAAAGCCTCCGCTCGCTGCTTCAAAGCGCATAGAGGAGGTGACGATGACAAGTCACGTAACCTCCACCCTCGATCGGAGATAGTCGATGACCTGGTCCGCGATCTCGTCGACGCTCCGCTCCGCGGTCTTCAACACGAGTTCGGGGTTCTCCGGCGGTTCGTAGACGCTGTCGACGCCGGTGAAGTTCCTGATCTGGCCGGCCCGGGCCTTCCGGTAAAGGCCCTTGGGATCGCGCTGCTCGCAGACCTCGATGGGGCAATCGACGAAGGCCTCGATGAACTCGCCTTCCTCCATCATCGCTCGCGCCATCCTGCGCTCGTCGCGGAAGGGCGAGATCACCGAAACGAGAACCACCAGCCCCGCGTCCGCGAACAGCTTGGCGACTTCGGCGATGCGGCGCACGTTCTCCACCCGGTCCGCCGCGGTGAAGCCGAGATCCCTGGTCAAGCCGTGCCGCAGATTGTCGCCGTCCAGGGTATAGCTGTGCCGGCCCATGGCGTGAAGCCGCCGCTCCACGGCATTGGCTGTCGCCGATTTGCCCGCGCCCGACAAACCGGTGAACCACAGGATGCAGGGCTTCTGGTTCTTCTGGGCCGAACGCGCCGGCTTGTCGATGGCGAGCTGGTGGAGGGTCAGGTTTGACCCGCGCCACAGGCCGAAGTCGATCATGCCGGCGCCTACCGTCTCATGGCTGTACCGATCCACAAGGATGAAGCCGCCGGTTTCCCTCAGCTCCCGGTAGGGGTCGAAGGCGATCTGCCGGTCGAGGCCGATGTTGCAATAGGCGATGTTGTTGAGCTCGAGTGTCTTGGCCGCGGTGTGCTCCAGATTGGTGACGTTGAGCTTGTACTTGATGCGCGTTACCTGGATTTCTGCCAGCCGCGTGCCGATCTGCAGCAGATACGGACGCTCGGGCAGCAGTGGCTTCTCGTTCATCCATACCACGTGGCAGGCGAACTGGTCGCTGAGGCTCGGCGGGTCGGTGGCGGAAGCGATGATGTCGCCGCGGCTCACGTCGATCTCGTCCGCGAGGGTGAGGGTCACGGCCTGTCCGGCCCTGGCGCGGTCGAGGTCTCCATCCGGGCCGACGATGCGGTTTACCGTCGAGGGCCTGTTCGAGGGGCACACCAGCACGGGGTCGCCGGGACGCACGAGGCCGGAGGCTATGGTGCCGGCGAAGCCGCGGAACTCGGGGTTGGGGTGGTTCACCCACTGGACCGGCATGCGAAAGGGCGCGCTTTCACGGTCGGTGGCGACATCGGCCGATTCGAGGGCCTGGAGCAGCGTCGGGCCGTCATACCAGTCCATGGCGGCGGACGGCTCGGTGACGTTGTCGCCGGTCAGAGCCGACACCGGAATGCAGGTGACGCCGGTCACATCGAGCCGCTGCGCGAAGTCGCCGTAGGCCTCGATGATGCTGGCATGGACGTCCTTGGACCAGTCCACGAGGTCCATCTTGTTGATGGCCAGGATCACATGGCGCACTCCCAGCAGGGACAGGATGGTGGTGTGCCGGCAGGTCTGCGGCAGCACCCCCTTGCGGGCGTCGATGAGCACCACCGCGAGATCGGCGGTGGATGCGCCGGTGACCATGTTCCGTGTGTACTGCTCATGTCCCGGGGTGTCGGCAACGATGAAAGAGCGCTTGCTGGTGGAGAACATGCGATAGGCGACGTCGATGGTGATGCCCTGTTCGCGTTCCGCCTGAAGGCCGTCCACCAGAAGGGCGAGGTCGGGGTTGTCGCCCTGGGTGCCGTGTCGTTTGCTGTCGGCCTCCACCTGCGCGAGTTGGTCCTGGAAGACCAGCCGGGATTCGTAGAGCAGGCGGCCGATCAGCGTCGACTTGCCGTCGTCCACGCTGCCGCAGGTGATGAAGCGCAGGATGTCGCTGTGTTCGCGGGCGTTCTGATAGGCGCGGAACTCGCGGCCCTCCGAGGACGCGTCCGCGGACATCAGAAATAACCCTCCTGTTTCTTGCGCTCCATGGAGCCTTCCCCGTCGTGGTCGATGACGCGCCCCTGGCGCTCGGAATGGGTGGCCGAGACCATCTCGCGGATGATCGCCGGCACGCTGTCGGCATCCGATTCGATGGCGCCGGTCAGCGGGTAGCATCCCAGCGTGCGGAAGCGCACCTGCTTCATCTCCGCCTGCTCCCCGGGGTCGAGCTTCATGCGCTCGTCGGCCACCATGATCAGCGTTCCCGAGCGGCGCACCACCGGGCGCCGGGCGGCGAAGTAGAGCGGGACCACGGGGATGTTCTCCCGGTCGACATAGTTCCACACGTCCAGCTCGGTCCAGTTGGAGAGCGGAAAGACGCGCATGGACTCACCCGGGCTGATCCGGGTATTGTACAGGTGCCAAAGCTCGGGGCGCTGGTTCCTGGGGTCCCAACGATGGTTCCGCGTGCGCAGGGAGAACACCCGTTCCTTGGCGCGGGACATCTCTTCGTCGCGCCGCGCGCCCGCCAACGCCGCATCGAAGCCGTACTTGTCGAGGGCCTGTTTCAACGCCTGGGTCTTCATGACGTCGGTGTGGAGCGACGATCCGTGGGTGAAGGGGCCGATGCCCTGGGCGACCCCTTCCTCGTTGATATGGACGATGAGTTCCATGCCGGTCTCGCGGGCCATGCGTCCGCGGAACTCGTACATCTCCGGAAACTTCCAGGTGGTATCCACATGAAGCAGCGGGAAGGGCGGCGGCGCCGGGTGGAAGGCTTTCTGTGCCAGCCGCACGAGCACCGAGCTGTCCTTGCCGATGGAGTAGAGGATGACCGGCTTTGCAAACGAGGCCGCGACCTCGCGCATGATGTGAATGGACTCTGCTTCGAGCTCGTCGAGATGGTTGAGTCCTTGGTGTCCCGCCATGAGCCCCCGTCTATCGTTTTCGCGCCGGGATGTCCATGCTCATGCCGGGCGTGTTGTCCTGAATCCACCACCAAGATAGGGGGTACGTTGGAGCCCGCAGGGAAGCGGGCTAAGATGGAAGTTGCAAAGACAAGCCATCACCAACGAGGTGCAAGTATTATGAAGCAAGGGACGTTATCATTCCAGTATGGAGAGGAGAAAAACCAGGCCATTTCACGCTAGCTGTCGTGGCTGGACAATCGGGGCGAGGACCTGGGAGCGAGGGCGTCCCGCCCTCGGCGAGGGCAAGATGCCCTCGCTCCTGGGGTGAGCCCTCGCCAAGTGTAGGCTGTCGCCGGCCCTCTCCGGTTTCCTTGGCATCTTGCCGCTAGCGTGAAATGGCCCTGTTGGAGAAAAACCAGGGCCATTTCACGCTTGGTCACATCCTGGCGCCTCCATGGTGGCCCACCTACGTCGACGCCACCGGCTCCTCCGACACCCTCTCCCTCTGGGAGAGGGTTGGGGTGAGGGTGCCCCAATGAAAGCACCCCTTTGATGCGGCAGAAAATCGCAGCGGCCAGGGTTATTCGGGCTCCCTCACCCGGCCTTCGGCCACCCTCTCCCAGAGGGAGAGGGGTTTAGTTCGTGCTATCCTGCTGCTTCCGTGTAGCCTCCCCGTGGCCGAGGTTAGCCGAAGGCGTCTCCCGGCACCGCACCGCGGCCCTGTGTCGGATTGCGCTGCGCTAATCCGACCTACCCGGGGCTGGAACCGTAGCGTGAAATGACCGTGGGAGAAAAACCAGGGCTATTTCACGCTAGCGGCAAGGGAGTGAGTTCATGAAGGGTGAGGGGCGGGGCTGGCTATTTGGGAACACTTCGGCTATAAGGGGTAGATGGCGGAAGGGTTGGACAAGGGGCAGGTAGTGGTGAGGGAGGTAGAGGTGCGGCTGGTACGAGGGGAGGAGCGGCGGCGGTGGGACGAGTTGATGGAGCGGCACCACTACTTGGGGTTTCGGCAGTTTGCGGGGCGAGGGTTGCGGCAGGTGGCGGAGTGGCGCGGGCAGTGGTTGGCGCTGGTGGGGTGGCAGTCAGGGGCGTTCAAGTGCGGGGTACGGGATCGGTGGTTGGGGTGGCACCGGTCGGTGCAGTTTCGGCGGTTGCACCTGATCGGGAACAACACGCGGTTTTTGATATTGCCGGAGGCAGAGGGGATAGCGAACTTGGGGTCTCGGGTATTGGGGCGGAGCCTGCGGCGAGTGAGCGGGGACTGGGAGGCGGCGCACGGGCATGGGTTGGAGTTGGCGGAGACGTTTGTGGACCCGGCGCGATTTCACGGCGGGGTGTACGACGCCACGAACTGGGTGCGGGTGGGGCGGACGAAGGGGTTTGCGCGGCACAACGGGGCGTATACGGACGCGCACGAGGAGCCGAAGGAGATGTTCGTTCGGGCACTGAGGCGTGGGGCGCGGGAGCGGTTGGCGGACCCGGCGGACCGCCCGGAGTGGCACTGTCGGGGGACGAAGGTGTGTTACACGAGGGAGGAGTTGCGGTCGTTGCGGGAGTTGTTCGCACAGATGCCGGATTGCCGCCGTGGTCAGGGGCGCAAGCACCGGCTGGCGACGGTGCTGGCGATCTGCGCCCTGGCGCGGTTGTCGGGGTTGAGCGGGCCGGCGGCGACGGAACGGTTCGCGAGACACCTGAGCCAGGAGGAGTTGCGGGCGCTGGGGGCGTGGCGGGACCCCAAGGCGGGCCGGTGGGTGGCGCCGTCGGACTCGACTTTGTGCCGGGTGGTGGCGGACACCGACCCGGACGCCTTGCAGGACGTGCTGAGCCAATGGGCGGCGCCTCGGGCTGGAGCGACCGGCCCCCAGCCGGCGCTGGCCGCGGACGGCAAACGCATCCGCGGCGCCAACCGCCATACCGACGAGGGCGTGTACTTCGAGACGGTGACCCTGGTGACCCACGCCGGGCGCCCGCTGGCCAGCCGCTGCTGCCGCGACAAGGGAGGCGAGATCGCCGCAGCCCGGGCGCTGCTCGAAGACGTGGACGTGCAAGGCTGCGTGATTACCCTCGACGCGCTGCACACCACCCGCGACACCGAACCGGCCATCGTCGAAACCCACGGCGCCGACTACCTGTTCACGGTCAAGGGCAATTGCCCCGACACCCTCACGACGCTGGCCACCTTCGACTGGAACACCCCGCCCGCCCGCCATTACACCGCTGAGCCGGAAAAGGGCCACGGGCGCATCGACGGCCGCCGCATCGATGTCCTCACGTTGCCCAAGCGTCTTTTGCTCTTCGATAAGGCGCGCCAAGCCTTCCGCGTCACCCGCCAGCGCACCGACCTCAAGAGCGGCGAAACCAGCGAGGAGATCGCCTATGGCATCACCTCCGTCCCCGCACACCGCGCTGACCCCGAACAACTGCTCGCCTGGAACCGTGGTCACTGGGCCATCGAAAACCGCAACCACTACCGGCGCGATGCCAGCCTCGGCGAGGACAAAAGCCGCATCCGCGCCCGCCACGCCCCCGCCAACAACGCCACCCTCAACAACATCGCCCTCGCCATCGTCTTTCATCGCGGCTTCCGCCACCTCCCCGAGGCCAACCTCCACTTCCTCATGCGACCCCTTGAGGCCCTCGACGCCATCCTCTCCCCCTCCTGAGCTCCCTCTCCTCCCCCCCTTCCACACCCTGACCCCACCCAAACCCCCGCACAGCTTCTCCCGCCCCTCCTTCTGCCTGGTTTTCCCCTACCGTCGTCATCCCCAACTCCTCAACTCAACCCCTCTACTTCCCTCTTCTTCCGTCAACCCGTTCCTTGACGTCGGTAGCGTGAAACAACCGTGGGAGAAAAGGACAGGGGGGGACGACGGGGTTGGGCGGGCTGGGTGTGTACGTGGAGATGGCGCAGGCAATGGGGTTGAGGGGATGGGTGGAGCGGCATGTGGGAGTGCGGGCAGGGGGGCAGGGGTGGAGGGACAGCGAAGTGGTGATGGCGCTGGTGCTGTTGAACTTGGCGGGAGGGGAGTCGGTGGGGGACGTGGAGGTATTGGAGAAGGATGAGGGGTTTTGCCGGATACTGAGGCAGGCGGAGGGGTACGGGAAGGGGCGGAGGGAGCGGTGGAGGGAGGGGCGGGGAGAGGGGCGGGGAGAGGGGAGGAGATGGCGGCGGGGGCGTCGGCGAGGGGTGCCGTCAGCGTCGGCGGTGTTTCGTTATTTGGAGGGATTCCACGAGGCGGGGGAGGAGGGGCGGCGGGAAGCGCACCGGGCGTTCATACCGGTGGCCAACGGAGCATTGAGGGGGCTGTGGAAGGTGAACGGGGAGATGGTGGGATTTGTGCAGCGGCATGAGGGGCAGCGGGAGGCGACGCTGGACATGGATGCGACGCTGGTGGAGAGCGAGAAGCAGGAGGCGTTGGCGAGCTACAAGAAGACCAAGGCGTATCAGCCTTTGACGACGTACTGGGCGGAGGCAGAGATGATCGTGCATTCGGAGTTTCGCGACGGCAACGTACCGGCAGGGTACGAGCAGTTGCGGGTGATGCAGGAAGCGATGGGACACCTGCCGGGTGGGGTGGAGACGGTGAGGCTGAGGTCGGACACTGCGGGGTATCAGCAGGAGTTGTTGAAGTACTGCGCCGAGGGCAGGGACGAACGCTTCGGAGTCATCGAGTTCGCGGTGGGAGTGGACGTGACCGCGGCGTTCAAGCGCGCGGTGTCAGCGGTAAGGGAGGAGGAGTGGCAGGTGCTCTACCGGGGGACGGGGGAAGATCGGGTGGACACCGGCCAGGAATGGGCGGAGGTGTGCTTCGTGCCCAACTGGATCGGCCACCGCAAGAGGAGTGCGGAGTACCGCTTCCTGGCCATCCGGGAGCCGCTGCGCGATCCGCCTTTGCCCGGGCTCGGGGAGCAGTTGGCCCTGCCCTTCCCCACCGTGGAGTTTTGCAACCGAGGCTGGTACAAGCTCACCGCGGTGGTGGCCAACCGGGCGCTTTCCGGGGAGGAGGTGATCGAGTGGTACCGCAAGCGGTGCGGCAAGAGCGAGCAGGCTCACGGGGTGCTGAAGAAGGACTTGGCCGGGGGCCGGCTGCCCTCCGGGCGGTTCGGCGCCAACGCCGCCTGGTGGGCCATCGCGGTGCTGGCCTTCAACCTCAACTCCGCCATGAAGCGGCTGGTATGGGGCGCACCGTGGTCCCACAAGCGTCTCAAGGCACTCCGCTTCGCCCTCATCTCCCTCCCAGGCCGTGTCGTACAGCGCGCCAGAAGACTCATCATCCGCCTCGCCCGTGGCCATCCCGCTTACCCCCTCTTGCTCAGGGCGCGTCAGCGAATCCTCGCCCTCGCTCACGCCCCTCCCCCGGCCTAGACCCGGCCTACTCCCTTTAATCCATCGTGACTCAGCCCGCTCGCCAACGCCGAGCCTTGTCCTTCTCAGCCTCAAAACAGCCCCAAACAGTGTGAAACACCGCCAACACCCATGGTGGTGGATTTAGGGCTTGCGGGGCACGGTGTAGTACGATATAAGCCAGCAGCCGGCGAAGATGGAATTGGGGCAGCAAGCTGCTGCATCGGGAGTGGACGCCAGGCGTGAGGACAGTTGAGTGTGCCCACAAATGAACGATGGGGGTTCGGTCCTGCGGCCGGAGCACTGTCTGGCGGCGGCGTCGGGCAAAGGAGAGGGGTGCCGGGATGTTGGTAGAGAAAACAGAGATGGCGATATCGATTCTTCCGAAGGTCCTTCGGCATGACGGTCGCGCCGGCGGCTCGCGCCGCTCGATCCGGCCGGGTGTCCGGCGGCGACGCGTCGCGATGCCCGCGGCCGGCAGGCCCGTGCGCCTCGCTGTGGCGGGGCTCTTCGTGTGTGCTGCGGCAATGCTGGCGTTGTCCGGATTCGGCCGCTCGGCCTACGCCGAGGTGCTGCTCTCAAGTATGGAACGTGCTTATTCTTGTATATGGGCGGCCTCGCGTGATCGTGACGTTGCGCCCTCTTTCATGACTGGCAAGGGGGGGGTTACACACTCACGAGCATCGAACTTCTCGGTACAACCGTTGGGTCATCATTTGGAGCGCGGTCCTACGTCCTGAGAAAGAACGACCCGGTAACAGGCGAGCTCGTGGCGACCTTTCCGGAATGGACGATGCGGCCAAGCGATAGAAGTAATAATTCTCACTCAACCATCTTTACTCTGACAGCCCCTGCCGGAACTCGCCTTGATGCCGAAACCAAATACTATTTGGTTTTATCGGCACTGAAAGGGGAGATCTTTCATGTCGGTGACCGGCGTATTTGGTCCCATTTGTTTGCTTGCGGAGGCCGTCAAACGGGACTGCCCGGCTGGAACTTCGTCGATGTTCAAACTAGGGAGTTTTGTGAGGGTTCGTATAGTACATGGTCCACATCGGAGAGTTCGCCGACGAATGTTGAGCTCCGAATGCGGATCAACGGCGAGCGGACTGCGAGCGCAGAGGATGATGATGAGCGGCCCAACACACCGGCGCAGGGGCTTCCGACGATTTCGGGCGAACCGCACGTGATGATGGAGTTGACGGCATCGACGAGCGGCATCACGGACGCCGACGGTCTGAGCGGGGCGTCGTACAGCTACCAATGGATTCGGGTGGATGAGAGCACGGGCGTTGCGGTGGAGTCCGAGATCGAGAGACCGTGGTGGCGCTACGAATTGCTGGTGTCGCCGGAGTTCGAGGGGAGCAAGTTCAAGGTGCAGGTGAGCTTCACCGATGACCGGGGCAACAGCGAGACGCTGACCAGTGTGGCGACGGCGCAGGCGAGGGACTTGTATCCGCCGACAAACTTCGACGCGGTGTGGACCAGCCAGAGCGAGGCGGTGCTGACTTGGCAGCCGCCGGATATTGACCGTGGCGAGCCGATTCTAGGATACAAATACTGCTATTACCACAGCGACGGTTCCAATGCACCGGTCTGCAAGCACACGGAAGGGGCTCCGTTGACAGTGACGGTGAGCGGGCTTGTCTATACCGGAGTGAGATGGCAGTTCCATATCTCTGCGTTCGACGGCATGGGGTCCGGTATGGGCCGTGGCACTGTGCCGTTGCCGCCGTCGGCGTCGCTGCCTCCGAAGGTGGGGGTGCCGTCGGCGCCGACGGTGCTGACGACGAAGTTGCGCCCCGACGGCCGTGTGAGGTTGTACGCTTGGGGAAGGCCGGCGGACATCGCCATTACGGAGATCATACGTTACGAGTATCGGTTTGCGGAGGGGCACTCGGTGCCGGAAGCGGCGGCGTGGACCTGGGACCTTCATTTGGGTGCGGCGGGGGCTACCTTCCGGGTGGATCCCGGCCAGACCTACTCGTTCGAGGTGCGCGCGGTGAACAGCGTGGGAGCGGGCGTGGCGGCGTTGAGCAGGACGGCGACCGGTGTGCCGGAGATTACGGGGACGGCGCGTGTGGGGGAGACGCTGAGCGTCTCGACCTCCGGCATGACGGACGCTGACGGTCTGAGCGGGGCGTCCTACAGAATTCGATGGTATCGAGAGGACGAGTCACCGACAGACGATTTCTTCCCACTCCCCGATAGGATTGAGTCGGCGACCGGAAGCGCCTACACGCCGGTGGAGGCGGATATAGGCCGCAAGCTGCTGGTGATGGTGGACTTCACCGACGACAGCGGCAACATCGAGGTAGTGTTCAGCGCGTCGACATCCGCGGTCAGCCGCGCGTCGGCGTCGCTGCCTCCGAAGGTGGGGGCGCCGTCGGCGCCGACGGTGCTGACGACGAAGTTGCGCCCCGACGGCCGTGTGAGGTTGTACGCTTGGGGAAGGCCGGCGGACATCGCCATTACGGAGATCATACGTTACGAGTATCGGTTTGCGGAGGGGCACTCGGTGCCGGAAGCGGCGGCGTGGACCTGGGACCTTCATTTGGGTGCGGCGGGGGCTACCTTCCGGGTGGATCCCGGCCAGACCTACTCGTTCGAGGTGCGCGCGGTGAACAGCGTGGGAGCGGGCGTGGCGGCGTTGAGCAGGACGGCGACCGGTGTGCCGGAGATTACGGGGACGGCGCGTGTGGGGGAGACGCTGAGCGTCTCGACCTCCGGCATGACGGACGCTGACGGTCTGAGCGGGGCGTCCTACAGAATTCGATGGTATCGAGAGGACGAGTCACCGACAGACGATTTCTTCCCACTCCCCGATAGGATTGAGTCGGCGACCGGAAGCGCCTACACGCCGGTGGAGGCGGATATAGGCCGCAAGCTGCTGGTGATGGTGGACTTCACCGACGACAGCGGCAACATCGAGGTAGTGTTCAGCGCGTCGACATCCGCGGTCAGCCGCGCGGCGGCGCAAGCGACACAGGCGGTGGCGTTCACGGCGCAGCTTGCAGGGTTGCCCGAGCGCCATGATGGCGCGGGCGGGTTCAGCTTCGAGTTGCATTTCAGCGAAAACGCTCCTGATCTGAGCTACAAGACGCTGCGCGACTCGGCGTTCCGGGTGACGAACGGTTTGGTGACGGGGGTTCGGCGCCTGGAGCCGGGCAAGAACCAGCGCTGGAGGGTGACGGTGCGGCCCGCCGGCACGGAGGATGTGCAAATCGCGTTGCCGATCACGACCGATTGCCGGGCAGCGGGAGCGATCTGCAGCGGCGGCCGGCCGCTGTCGACGCCGCTGGCAGCCATGGTGCTCGGCCCCCCTGCAGCACCGCCGCTGACGGCGGAGTTCCGGTCGATGCCGGCCGAGCACGACGGGCGCACACCGTTCAGCTTCGAGCTGCATTTCAGCGAGGACGTGCCGGGCCTGAGCTACAGGACACTGCGCGATGGCGCCTTCACGGTGACGGGCGCGCGGGTGACGGGCGCGCGCAGACTCGCGCAGGGGAGCAACCGGGGCTGGGCGGTCAGCGCGCAGCCGAGCGCGCCCGAGACGGTGACGGTGCGCCTGCCCGCGACCGCCGACTGCGCCGGCGCGGGCGCCATCTGCCTGCCCGACGGCAGGAAGCTCTCCGGCGCGCTGGCGGCAACGGTCCTCGGGCCGCCGGCGGCGCGCGTCGCCGATGCGCGGGCCGAGGAAGGGACCGACGACACGCTCGACTTCGTGGTGACGCTCTCCCGCGCAACCAACAAGGCGGTAACGGTGGGCTACGCGACGTCGGACGGCACGGCGACGGCGGGCGCCGACTACACGCAGAGCACGGGAACGCTCACCTTCGCACCGGGCGAGACGGTGAAGACGGTGCCGGTGCCGGTGCTCGACGACGCCATCGACGAGGGCGAGGAGACGATGCGGCTCACGCTCTCGAGCCCCTCGGGCGTGAAGCTCGGCGACGCCGAGGCGGTGGGCACGATTTCGAACAGCGACCCGTTGCAGAAGATGTGGCTCTCGCGCTTCGGGCGCGCCGCCGCGGGCCACGTGGTGGAGGCGGTATCGGCCCGGCTGTCGGGACCGCTCGCGGGCGCGCAGGTGACGGTGGGCGGTCAGCGCATCGACCTCGCCCGGATCTCGGACGGGGAGGGTGTGGCGGAGGCGATCGCCGGGCTTGCCCGCGCGCTGGGCGCCGGGGGCGGACCCAGGCCCGAGGCGGGACCGGACGGTTGGCCTGAGACGCGTAGCGCCTGGGACTATCCGGCGTCAGCCGGGGCGTCCGCGCGGAGCCTGTCGGGGCGCGAGCTGCTGCTCGGGAGCGCGTTCCATCTCAGCCATGACGGCGGCGGCGGCGGTCCGGGCCTCGCGGCCTGGGGCCGGGTGACGACGGGCGGCTTCGATGCCGAGGCGCCCGCGGAGCGGGGACGGATGCGCATCGACGGCGAGGTGACGACGGGGATCGTCGGCGCGGATGCTGCGTGGAACCGCTGGCTTGCGGGCGTCGCGGTCTCGGTGAGCGCAGGCGAGGGCAGGTTCGAGCAGCCGGGGGTGGATTCGGGCACGGTGGAGAGCCGCCTCACGAGCGTGCAGCCCTATGCGCGCCTCCAGATGAGCGAGCGGCTCTCGGCCTGGGGCCTCGTCGGCTACGGCAGCGGCGACATGACGATCACCGAAGCCGCGAACGGGGAGCGGCTCGAGACGGTCACCCGTACGGACATCGAGATGCGCCTCGGCGCGGTCGGGGTGCGGGGGGCGCTGCTCGAAGCCGGTGAGGCGGGCGGCGTGGACCTCGCGCTCAAGGCCGATGCCTTCCTGGTGCGGATGGAGTCGGAGAAGGCCGCGAACACGGCGGCGACGACGGCGGATGCGAGCCGGCTGCGGCTGACGCTGGAGGGCAGCCGCGCGTTCGAACTGGGCGAGGGCTCGACGCTGACGCCGGGTCTGGAGTTGGGCTTGCGCCACGACGGCGGGGCCGCGGAGACCGGGACGGGCGTGGAACTGGGCGGGCGCATCCGCTATGCCGACACGGCGTCGGGCTTGAGCGTCGAGGCGAGCGCGCGGACGCTCATTGCCCACCAGGCCTCGGGCTTCGAGGAGTGGGGGGCGAGCGGGTCCATCCGGCTCGACCCGGGCGCCTCGGGACGGGGGCTGTCGTTCACCCTCGCGCCCACCTTCGGGGCGGCGTCGAGCGGGACGGAGCGGCTGTGGTCGATGGCCGATGCGCGGGACCTTGCCGCGGGCGAGGGGTTCGAGCCCGAGGCGCGGCTGAACGCGGAGGTCGGCTACGGCCTCGGCCTCGGCGGCGGGCTGTTCACCGGCACGCCCTATGCGGGGCTGGGCTTGAGCGAGAGCGGGCGCGAGTGGCGTCTCGGCTGGCGGCTCGGGTCGGCGCGGCGCGAGGCGCTCGATTTCGCCCTCGACATCCAAGGGACCCGCAGCGAGAGTGCCGGCGGCGACGCGCCGCCCGAGCACGGGTTGATGCTGCGGGGCGCGCTCAGGTGGTAGGCAGGATGGCGCCCCGTCTTCCCGGCGCCGCTGCGGTTCGCCGCTCGCCGGACGCGGCATCCCGGGGCGGGACCGGTCATTGCGTTTGACGCATTGACGCGCAGGGGGCGACCCATGCGTCGCCCCCTGCGAGCTGGCTGATCCGCCCCGTTCCGAGCACTGCGTGCCTTCGGGCGAGTCCCGGCGCAAGCGCAACAAGCCGCCGCCGCTCGACGGCGGCAAACGGTAAATGAGGGAGCCCCGGTCGCAATACCGCGGCGCGCGGCGGCATGATGAATGAAAGAGCTTGCCGCCGCCCCCCCGTCGACGCATTGCAGCCCGACCAAGGCTCGCTTACGCCCGCATCGGGCCGGCCTCCGGCCTGTCCCCTGAAACCAATAGCGGAGGACCCCCACAACAAACCCGGGAGAGAAGCGCCTCGGCGCCCAATCCGCAAAATCCGATCAGGCCTGAATCCGCATCATGGAGGTGACCCGACATGGGAACGCGGAAACGGTGCTGAAATACATTCGCGACGAGGAGTCCTTCGTCGATCATGCGGAGGCTTCGTTGCTCTGACGAGGACCGGACAAACTGCCATTCGCCGGGTAGCGTAAGATTCCGGCCCACTTGTCAATGGCAATCGAAAACTGCACACTTTGAGGTAGGACGCTCGGGGGCTGACGTCCTACGGTTGATCCCGACCGTGGCGAAGGGTAGCGGTCCACCGGGCGCTCTCCCGTCGTGCCGTGCCGGCGCACGTTCGCGGTGCCCTCCAGCCAGCGCCACGCCTGCTCGTTCAGATCCTCGTCGTTCGCGAACCCTGAATCCACCACCAAGATAGGGGGTACCTCGTTGGAGCCCGCAGGGAAGCGGGCTAAGATGGAAGTTGCAAAGACAAGCCATCACCAACGAGGTGCAAGTATTATGAAGCAAGGGACGTTATCATTCCAGTATGAAGAGGAGAAAAGGACCGGTCATTTCACGCTACGGTTCCAGCCCCGGGTAGGTCGGATTAGCGCAGTGCAATCCGACACAGGGCCGCGGTGCGGTGCCGGGAGACGCCTTCGGCTAACCTCGGCCACGGGGAGGCTACACGGAAGCAGCAGGATAGGACGGACTAAACCCCTCTCCCTCTGGGAGAGGGTGGCCGAAGGCCGGGTGAGGGAGCCCGACTAACCCTGGCCGCTCCGATTTCTGCCACATCAAAGGGGTGCTTTCATTGGGGCACCCTCACCCCAACCCTCTCCCAGAGGGAGAGGGTGTCGGAGGAGCCGGTGGCGTCGACGTAGGTGGTCCACCATGGAGGCGCCAGGATGTGACCAAGCGTGAAACAACCGTGGGAGAAAAGGACCGGCGGGGGCGTCGGCGAGGGGTGCCGTCAGCGTCGGCGGTGTTTCGTTATTTGGAGGGATTCCACGAGGCGGGGGAGGAGGGGCGGCGGGAAGCGCACCGGGCGTTCATACCGGTGGCCAACGGAGCATTGAGGGGGCTGTGGAAGGTGAACGGGGAGATGGTGGGATTTGTGCAGCGGCATGAGGGGCGGCGGGAGGCGACGCTGGACATGGATGCGACGCTGGTGGAGAGCGAGAAGCAGGAGGCGTTGGCGAGCTACAAGAAGACCAAGGCGTATCAGCCTTTGACGACGTACTGGGCGGAGGCAGAGATGATCGTGCATTCGGAGTTTCGCGACGGCAACGTACCGGCAGGTACGAGCAGTTGCGGGTGATGCAGGAAGCGATGGGACACCTGCCGGGTGGGGTGGAGGCGGTGAGGCTGAGGTCGGACACTGCGGGGTATCAGCAGGAGTTGTTGAAGTACTGCGCCGAGGGCAGGGACGAACGCTTAGGAGTCATCGAGTTCGCGGTGGGAGTGGACGTGACCGCGGCGTTCAAGCGCGCGGTGTCAGCGGTAAGGGAGGAGGAGCGGCAGGTGCTCTACCGGGGGACGGGGGAGCAGCGGGTGGACACCGGCCAGGAATGGGCGGAGGTGTGCTTTGTGCCCAACTGGATCGGCCACCGCAAGAGGAGTCCGGAGTATCGCTTCCTGGCCATCCGGGAGCCGCTGCGCGATCCGCCTTTGCCCGGGCTCGGGGAGCAGTTGGCCCTGCCCTTCCCCACCGTGGAGTTTTGCAACCGAGGCTGGTACAAGCTCACCGCGGTGGTGGCCAACCGGGCGCTTTCCGGGGAGGAGGTGATCGAGTGGTACCGCAAGCGGTGCGGCAAGAGTGAGCAGGCTCACGGGGTGCTGAAGAAGGACTTGGCCGGGGGCCGGCTGCCCTCGGGGCGGTTCGGCGCCAACGCCGCCTGGTGGGCTATCGCGGTGCTGGCCTTCAACCTCAACTCCGCCATGAAGCGGCTGATATGGGGCGCACCGTGGTCCCACAAGCGTCTCAAGGCACTCCGCTTCGCCCTCATCTCCCTCCCAGGCCGTGTCGTACAGCGCGCCAGAAGACTCATCATCCGCCTCGCCCGTGGCCATCCCGCTTACCCCCTCTTGCTCAGGGCGCGTCAGCGAATCCTCGCCCTCGCTCACGCCCCTCCCCTGGCCTAGACCCGGCCTACTCCCTTAATCCATCGTCACTCAGCCCGCTCGCCAACGCCGAGCCTTGTCCTTCTCAGCCTCAAAACAGCCCCAAACAGTGTGAAACACCGCCAACACCCACCAGCCCTAGTCCCACGCCCTACCCATGACCCCGGTGTGACCCCGCCATGGCTCTCAACACTCTATCAATGCCCCCAAATCCCGCCCCCTCTTGTCTTGGTGGTGGATTTAGGTTGTGACGACTCCGTTGAGATTGCATGGCTTTTTGTGGAATAATGGATTCAGAAATTCATTCTCCGTGACGAATCCGAATGAACCACGCGGTTGTCGAAACAATGGAGCAGGCCCAAACCGGGCCGGTGTCGTTCAGTGGCCGCCGCGGGCAACTGGCGGTGCTGCTGGTGCGAAACCTGTTGCTGACGGTGGCGACCCTCGGAATTTACCGGTTCTGGGCCAAGACGCGCGTGCGCGGGTTTCTGTGGCGGCACGTCAAGCTCCTTGGCGAACCCCTGGAATACCTGGGAACCGGCACCGAGCTGCTCATCGGCTTTCTCATTGCCCTGGTGATCCTCGCCCCGCTGACAAGCGCGTATTCACTGCTTCCTCTCCTGATCCCGGACGGCGTTCCCTACAGCGGTCTGGTCTTGCAAGCGCTGTATTACCTCGTGCTTTGGTTTCTCTTTCAGGTGGCCGTCCATCGAGTGCGGCGCTACCGGCTGACCCGCACGGCGTGGCAAGGCGTACGCTTCGGGCTCGGCGGTTCGTCGTTCAAATATGCTTTGATCTGGTCGCTGTACGGCTTTGTGACGCTGGCGACCCTCGGTCTGGCCTACCCGTGGTTGCGCGTGGCTACAACGCGCTATTTCGCGAGTCATGCCCGATTCGGTTCCACCGATTTTTCCTTCGACGGGCACGCCCGCCGGCTGTTCCCGCGGTGGTTGGTGGTGATCGTGCCCACGCTTGTGGCGATCCTTCTCTTCGCGGCCATCAATGGCGACGCTTTCGAGGAGGTCGGCGCTTCCTGGAACGACTATCGCGGTAAGCTCGACAGGACCTCCCTGAGGGAGTTCATGCGTTCAGTGCGTGGGGTCGACTACCGCCCGGCGTGGCTTCTCCTGCCGAGCTTGATCCTCAGGACCTGGTACCGGGTGAACGAATTCCGTTACCTGTTGAGCGCCGTGCGTGTAGGGGAGATCCGGTTGGATTCCAGGCTGGAGACAGCGGCCGTGTACATCCTCCAGTTCGTGTTTTATTTTTGTGTCTTCGGTGCGATCGTGTTCTTGTGGGTCTTCGGTGTGGGCGGCATCGGAGCGGCGGTCAAGCTGACCGGTACGGTGGACAAGCTGTCCATCTTCTTCATCGTTGTTTTCCTGGCCGGCTCTGCGTATTTGCTCTACGGCCTCGCCAGGAGGCTGTTCGTCGAGATCACGTTGCTCAAGCTCGTTTGCTCGACACTGAAGCTGGAGCACGCCGAGGCGTTGGAGCGCACGGCTCAATCCACCGCCGCCCTGCCGAGCCACGGCGAAGGGCTCGCCGATGCCCTGGACGTGGGCGGTTTCTGACCCGCGATGAGGTACCTGGCCACTTACTACGACGGCATGACGGCCCGGGCGCAGCCTGTCGCCATGGCCGTCACGGATACGGGAATCATCATTTCCGCCGTGCATGGAGCCGCGCTCGCGCACTGGCCCGCGGAGCGCGTCATGCTCGCGGAGTTGCCGCGCGCCAGCCAGCCGGTGCGGCTCGGTCTCGACGGTACCACGGCACGGCTGATCGTCGATGACCCGGACGTGGTGGAGACGCTTCGGCCGGTGGCGCCCCAGCTCTTTCGGCGGGTGGTGCTGTCGTGGGGTGGTGTCGCCAGGATCGTCGGGTGGGCCGGCGCGGCCGTAGCCTCCATCGCCGTCATCGTCCTTTTCGTCGTGCCGTCCCTGTCCATGCAACTGGCGGCGGTGACCCCGGACGCCGTCAGGCAGCGCATCGGCGCCACGACGTTGCGTCAGCTCACGCGTCTTCTTGCCATCAACCGAAGCGGTGCCCGGAAGACGCGGCGGGCCTATTGCAGGGATGCACCGGGGCGCGCCGCCCTCCAGGCCATGGCGGCCCGCCTCACGGCTGACCTCGTCGAGCCGCCGGCGCTGCGCCTGGTCGTCGTCAACACGGGCATGGTCAACGCGTTCGCGCTGCCGGGCAACTTCATCGTGCTGACCAAAGGGTTGATCGAGAATGCCTTGAGTGCGGAGGAAGTGGTGGGCGTCATCGCCCACGAGATCGGCCACATCGCGCACGACCACGGGATCCGGCAGATGTATCGCACCGCGGCGGTCTCGGTGCTGACCGGCCTGGTGACCGGTGACGTGGCCGGGGGTATTCTGGTCACGGGCCTCGGCAAATGGATGCTCAACACCGGCTACTCGCGCGTTGCGGAGCGCGAGGCGGACGGTTACGCGCTGGAGCGGCTGAACGCGGCGGGAATCGACTCCGGGGGGCTGGAAGCGTTCCTTGCCCGGCTATTGACCCGCCAGGAAAAGGGCGGAGCCTCGCTTCCCCGGTTTCTTTCGACCCACCCGCCCACCGCCGACCGGCTTGCAACCGTGCGCGGCGCGGCTCGCGCCGCCGGAAAGGTCTTCGGCGGCGATCACCGGGAGTGGTGGAGGCTCCGTCTGATATGCAGGAGCACGCAGGGTGTCCCGCCGCGGATCTCGACCGGCGCCGGCGTCAGCCCTTCTGGCTGAAGAACGCCTTGGTGCCGCGGGCCTCCACCGCGTGGCCGATACGTTCGAGGGCGTGGACGTAGGCGGCGGTGCGCATGCTCAACGCCTTGTCCCTGGCCACCTCCCAGATCCGCCGGGTCTCGGGTTCCATGATGGCCTTGAGCTTCGAGTGCACCTCTTCCACCGGCCAGTAGTAGCCCGCCTTGTTCTGCACCCACTCGAAATAGGACACCGTGACCCCGCCCGAGTTGGCCAGGATGTCGGGGACCACGGCCACGCCGTTCTTCTCCAGGATGGCGTCGGCGGCAGGTGTGACCGGACCGTTGGCGAGCTCCAGGATGACCGGCGCCTTGATATTGGCGGCGTTGGCTTCGGTGATCTGGTTCTCCACCGCGGCGGGGATCAGCACGTCGCATTCCGCCTCCAGCAGTTCGGCATTGTCGAGCTGTCGCGCGGCGCCGTTGGTTGGCGCGCCGGCGACGCCCTTGGTGCGGTTCTTGTGCTCCATCACCTCGTACGGATTCATGCCGTCGGGGTCGTAGATGGCGGAGGTCGAATCCGAGAGGCCGACGATCCTGTAGCCGTCGTCGTGGAGCAGGCGCGCGCAATGAAAAGACGCGTTGCCGAATCCCTGAAGGACGATCCGCGACCTCTCCGGACTGACTCCGAGCTCCTCCTTCAGGTGGTCCAGTACGTAGAAGCCGCCGCGTCCGGTTGCGTCGTCCCGTCCCAGCGAGCCGCCCAGCGCCACCGGCTTGCCGGTGATGATGGCCGGGCTGGGATGGCCGGTGATGGTGCTGTACTCGTCCGCCATCCAGGCCATGACGATGCCGTTGGTGTACATGTCCGGGGCAGGGATGTCGCGCTCGGGCCCGATGAACCGTGAGAACCCCTGGACGTAGGCGCGGCTCAGACGTTCCAACTCGGCCCGGGACAGGGTCTTGACGTCCACCGACACGCCGCCCTTGGCGCCGCCAAAGGGAATGTTCACGACGGCGCACTTGAACGTCATCCAGAACGCCAGCGTCATCACCTCATCCAAATTTACCGCGGGGTGGAAGCGGATGCCGCCCTTGGTGGGACCGCGGGTGTCGTTGTAGCGGCACCGCCACGCCTTGAACCCCTTGCGCGAGCCGTCGTCCATGCGCACCAGCAGGGTGGCGGCCAGCGTTTCCTTGGGGTAGCGAAGCTGCTCGATGACCTCGCGTTCGATGTCGACATAGCGGGCGGCGGCGTCGAGACGCTCCCGCGCGGTGGTGAAGAGATCGGTGGCCATGGATGGTTTGCTCCTTTCAATGCCTTGAGAGACTCTACTCGATAAGCACTTTAAGCACTTGCCCCCAAGAAACAGTAAAGCAGAAAAAAAAAGGAAAAGCCGAAAAAAGTGGTGAAGCAAAAACCAACCGGTGAGAACCAGTGGGTCGCCCCGGCCCTTGCAAAACGGGGCTGCCAACGCTTATTCTGACAGGGTCATTTCACGCTGGCTGTCGTGGCTGGACAAATCGGGGCGAGGACCTGGGAGCGAGGGCGTCCCGCCCTCGGCGAGGGCAAGATGCCCTCGCTCCTGGGGTGAGCCCTCGCCAAGTGTAGGCTGTCGCCGGCCCTCTCCGGTTTCCTTGGCATCTTGCCGCTAGCGTGAAATGGCCCTGCTTATTCTGATTATCCGTCTTTCAAATTCGGCACGGTGGCGTATACTGGTATTGAGAACCGAGTGTTGAAGACGAGTCGAGACAACGTTGGAGGTGAGTCATGAGCAAAGTTCCGTCAGACCAGGGCAACGAGCCTGTCCAAAGCCCGGGAATGATGTCCCTACAAACGGACGAAGAACACTTGGACCATGCGGCGCCGGTCTTTCCGTCCACGCGTTACAAGGCGCTTTCAGCCAAGCATCTCGACGAGATTCCGCAGCTCGAGCGGCTCTCCGCCGACGATCGGTTCGCCATGAAGGTGGTGGCCAACGTGTTGCCCTTCCGCTCCAACCGGTACGTGATCGACAACCTCATCGACTGGGACCGGGTGCCCGACGACCCCCTCTACCAGATTACTTTCCCGCAGCAGGGCATGCTGGAGGAGGTTGACTTCCTGCACATGGCCGACCTGATGCGGCGCGACGCTTCGGCGAACGAGATCAAGGCCGGCGCCCATGAGATCCGCGAAAAGCTCAACCCGCACCCCGCCGGGCAGCGGGAGCTGAACATCCCCCAGGTGGCGCACGAGACGATTAACGGTCTCCAGCACAAGTACCGCGAAACCGTGCTGTTCTTCCCCAGCCAGGGGCAGACCTGCCACGCCTACTGCACCTTCTGCTTCCGCTGGGCCCAGTTCGTGGGCGACAACACGCTCAAGATCGTCGCCAAGGAGGCGGACGGCCTGCACGACTACCTGGCCGCGCATCCGGACGTGAGCGATCTCCTGATAACCGGCGGCGACCCCATGATCATGAAGACCTCCGTGTTCGCCCATTACCTGGAGCCGCTGGTGGAGGACCCTCGATTCGCACATGTGCAGGACATCCGTATCGGGACCAAGTCCTTGACCTTCTGGCCCTCCCGGTTCGTCGGCGACGAGGATGCGGACGACATGCTGCGCCTGTTGGAGAAGATCGTGAAGGCGGGCAAGCACGTCGCCATCATGGCCCACTTCAACCACTGGCAGGAGCTGGAAACCGATGTCGTCCGGGAGGCGATCCGCCGCCTGCGTGACGCCGGCGCCGTGATCCGCTGCCAGGCGCCGCTGCTCGCCCACATCAACGACTCCTCGGACGTCTGGATCCGCATGTGGGAAGAAGAAGTGCGGCTGGGGATGATCCCCTACTACATGTTCGTGGAGCGCGACACCGGCGCGCGGAACTACTTCGAGGTGCCGCTGGAGCATGCCTGCGGCATTTTCCAGGGCGCCATCAAGTACGTGTCCGGCCTTGCCCGCACCGTCCGCGGCCCGAGCATGAGCGCGACCCCCGGCAAGATCGAGATCCAGGACGTGCAGGAGATCGCCGGCGAGAAGGTGTTCATTCTCCGCTTTCTCCAGGGCCGGAGCCCCGATTGGGTCGGGCGCCCGTTCTTCGCGGCCTACGACCCGAAAGCCACGTGGTTCGACCACTTGCGGCCCGCATTCGGCCAGGAGAAATTCTTCTTCACCGACGAGTTCAACGCCATGGTCGAGGGACGGTGGCCCGCCACCAGGCACTAGCGCGCCGGTATCGGCCAACAGTGCGATCTGGACAGGGGCGGGTTTGAAACCCGCCCCTACATCGGATTTCGGGTTCCTGCGGCGCAGGCTGCGTCGCAACCCCGAGAGACGTGTCATTGCCTTGAACGAGTGACATGTACTTCGGATACGGCGCACCCACCCGACCTCCCCTCGGCACCGCGGCGAACACCCGCAGGATCGCCGAAAAGGCCGAGGAGGTCGGGCTGAGCTACGTTTCCATCGCCGATCACATCCTCCCGCCCTTCGACGAGAAGGACGCTTATCCCTACACCGCTGACGGCTCCACCCCGTGGGATGATTCGGGCAACGTGCTTGAATGCCTTACCCTCGCCACGTACATCGCCGGGGTCACCCGCAAGCTCAGGCTGGTGACCGGCGTGATGGTGGTGCCGCTACGCAATCCATTGGTGACGGCGAAGGTGCTGGCGTCCATCGACGTGCTTTCCGAGGGACGCCTGGTGGTGGGCTGCGGCGCCGGCTGGGAGAGTCGGGAATTCGAGGTGCTGGGCGCGCCGGCGTTCGCCAGGCGCGGCGCAGCCGTCGACGAGTATATCGAGGTGTTTCGAGAATGCTGGACCCGCGATACACCGGCCTACGACGGTGAGTTCGTACAAGTGAGCGGATTCCCGTTCCAGCCCAAGCCGGTACAGAAGCCCCATCCGCCCCTGTGGATCGGCGGAGAGAGCCCGGCCGCGATCCGTCGCGCCGCCAAATTGGGCGACGGCTGGTACCCGATCATCAACAACCGCAACCACCCGTTGGACACCCCCGAACGCTACGCCGCCGCGGTGGACGCCTTGCGCGCCGCCTGCGACCGGGCAGGACGCGATTTCGAACGGCTCGAGCTGGGCCTGGTGGTGTTCAACTACAGCGCCGGAGTCGCCCGTCGCGGCCATGCGTTCACCGGCGCCTACGACGATATCCTCGACGACCTCAAACGCTATCGCGACGCCGGCCTGCGGCACGCCATGATCAGGCTGGCGCGGAACGCCAGCCTGGCCCAGACGCTGGCCAGCATGGAAGCCTTCGCCGACAACGTCATGGCGCGGATGGATTAGTTGGACGACAGTCAGCCGGCAAGGGCAAGGCCTCACTCCGCGACGAAGGGGTTACGGATACGGTGCCCGAGAGTCACTAGTGTACTGTCTCAAATAAAACGTGGCGAATATGCTGGTCCTTTTCGCCGTCGGCTGCGTTGCTCTTCCTCGCGTGGTGCACGCCCTGGGGCGACCGCAGGTCGCCCCTACTCGTCATCGCGCCTTGCCGACAACAACAATTCCTGCGCATATTCACCACGTTTTATTTGAGACAGTACACTAGATAAGAAGCTGAACGAATCGCAGGTGATGTGAAGCCGGCCTGCGCTACGTGATGGTTACGGCACCGGCGTGCTGCTTCAACAGGGCCATTTCACGCTAGCGGCAAGATGCCAAGGAAACCGGAGAGGGCCGGCGACAGCCTACACTTGGCGAGGGCTCACCCCAGGAGCGAGGGCATCTTGCCCTCGCCGAGGGCGGGACGCCCTCGCTCCCAGGTCCTCGCCCCGATTGTCCAGCCACGACAGCCAGCGTGAAATGACCCTGCTGCTTCAATGTCCACACTTGTTTCAAATCAACTCAGGGTTTACCCTTACTGAGTTGTCTTTCTTGGCGTAATTGGGAGGAATCGCCATGCCGATGTCCGAACGGCTTACCATCACCGTATCGACAAAGGGTCGGATCATGCTGCCCAAGGTGATCCGCCGGGCGCTGCGTTGGGAGGCAGGAATGCGGTTGATCGTGGAGAACACGCCTGAGGGGGTGCTGCTTAGACCTGAGCCCGCATTTGAGGAGACCCGACCCGAGGACGTGTTTGGGTCCCTCGTCTGTAACGGCGAGCCCAGATCTCTGGCGGAGATGGATGCGGGGGTTCTGGCGGAAGCGAAGAGGCGCCATGCGGGCTGTTGATACCAATATCGTCGTTCGATACCTGACCGGCGATGATCCGGGGCAGGCCGCCAAGGCGAAGGCCGTGATTGATGCGGGCTATGTCTTCGTCAGCAGGACAGTATGACTCGAAAGCGAATGGGTGCTACGGAGTGTCTACGGCTTTGCCGGAAAGGAAGTTGCGGCAGCGTTCCGCGCCTTTGCGGGGTTGCCACGCGTTTCGGTCGAGAGTCCCGACTTGGTCGCCGAAGCGTTCGATCGCGCTGAGATCGGTATGGACTTCGCGGATGCACTGCATCTCGGCGCAGCGGCGCGGTGCGAGACCATGCTGACCTTCGATCGCCAGTTCATCGAAATGGCTCGGGGGGCGACCGTCAAGGTGACAGAACCCTGAAATGCATTCGAACTGCCGCGCCGCATCATCGGTGCTTGATATCTAGGGCATGCGGCTTCAGCACAGCGTGTCTGGTGCGCTTCGGCACGGCCTATCATCCGACTCCGAGAGGAGGCGGCGGGCTTGGCAGGCTATGTCAAAACCCTAACTTCGGGGCACGAAAGGCCAATCCGTCATTCCCGCGAAAGCGGGAATCCAGGGGTCCTGGAGGGGTCCCTACGCGGCGTTTCTCCACTCCACCCCGCCTGGATTCCCGCTTTCGCGGGAATGACGATTTCGGGGCCGTTGCCTCTCTCGGATAGGGTTTTGACACAGCCTGCTAGGAGACTGATCGTTTCGTCAAGATCCAGAAGCCAATAGGGCAAAGATAGCGTCCCCTCATCAGTGGACAGCCTCTTGATGCACTGTTTGTCGCCCCACGCCCAGGAACAACTGGCCCGACCCCCTTGGTCCGGTCCGCGCTCGGAACGACTCCCGGTGCTCGGGTCTGCTTGAGCGCGGTGTCGAGTTCGGCCCAGACGCCTGGATTGGAGTCGGCTCGGGTGCACGAAGGAATTCGGCCCTCACAACGGCGCCTGCACGGAGCCCCTGACGCCCTCGGGACTACACATCCAGGCTTGGCTCCCCCGCGACAAGGACAATCCCCGGAAGATCGCCGACCGCAACTCGGGCTCGAATAGCGCGGACCTGCAAGATGCCGGCTAGCCCCGGAGAGCCAAAGGGGCGTTAGTTAACGACAATTCTGGGCTGACGTGCGCAACGCTGCGTAAAGGTACGACAAGACTTTTTCCTTGTCTCTGGAGACCGATGCCGGAACCGGACGGGGGTCGGTCCTCGATAGCGGCAAGCACAACCACAGCAGGACAGCGGCGGCCAGATTCGCCGATTTTCTGTACGTTCGGCGCATGATTGCGAGCGTCTCCCCTTCACCCATCATCGCTTTCAAGGGGAACGAGTAGAGCGGGATCTTCGCTGACCTCACAGGAACACAGCCGTGCGGCTGCCTGCATGTCGATCCGCCAACTCGTTTCCAGTCCCGATTTTTGCTATGTATTCTCAGTAATAAGCAGCTCTCCGACGAGGAACCGCATGGATGGCGACGTCATCGCGATTCGTGAGGTGGCCGTATACCTGAAGCTTGCCGCGAAGACGGCATACCGCCATGCGGCCGACGGCAAGATCCCGAGCTTCAAGGTCGGCGGGGCCTGGCGGTTCCGGCGTAGCGAGATCGACCGGTGGATCGAGCGGCAGTCCGCCGGGCATAAACGGGGAGGAAAATAGTGCCGGGATCGATTGCCGATGTCCGTAGTCCGGGCGGACTTGTCCGGCCGGTCGCGGGAATCCCTCCAGGGGATTTTGGGCGGTCCGAATATGGCACGGTCATTCCGGCATCCATCGTGCGGCGCCGACCCGCTTGCGTCCTCGAAGCGGCCCCGAGGCGTGGACTGGAACAAGTGCCAGGACCGGATACCAGGAGAGGCTCGAAGGTCTGGCACGAAATGCACGCGCCCTTTGAACCGGACGCATACCCGGAGGTCCGGCGATGACCGTCCTCGACGATGTCAAACCCGGCGCCACAATTCGGGGCGTGGTTCCGGGCCATTCGGTCCGGATCGTTTCGGTCGACTGGATCGGCAACCAGGCAATCAATCTGGTCTATCGCGAGCCGGACGGCGGAGTTTCGGAAACCACGCTATATCGAGACGACGAGAACCGCCTGGGGGTCGAGGCGCCCGGCCGGAGCTGGTCGTTCGACGGCGACGGCAACTTGCTCCGTCTGGTCACGGAAGCGAACAGGATCGCGCTCGCGCATCATTTCGACCCCTATCTCGCCATTCACACCAGCCTGGTCGATCCATTGCCGCACCAGATCTCCGCCGTCTACGGCGAGATGCTGGCGCGCCAGCCGCTGCGCTTCCTGCTCGCCGACGATCCGGGGGCGGGCAAGACGATTATGGCCGGGCTGCTGATCAAGGAGCTGCGCGCACGGAGCGACCTGGAGCGCTGTCTGGTCGTCGCCCCTGGGAGCCTCGTCGAGCAATGGCAGGACGAGCTCGGCGAGAAATTCGGTCTGGAGTTCGACATCCTGACGCGCGACATGATCGAAACCTCGCGCTCGGGCAATCCCTTCGACGACCGCGACCGGCTGATCGCCCGGCTCGACATGCTCGCCCGCAACGAGGACCTCCAGGAGAAGCTCGGACAGTGCACCGAGTGGGACCTGATCGTCTGCGACGAGGCCCATCGCATGTCGGCCAGCTATTTCGGGGGCGAGGTCAAATACACGAAGCGCTACCGGATCGGCCAGCAGCTTGGCGGGCTATGCCGTCATTTCCTGCTCATGACGGCGACACCGCACAACGGCAAGGAAGAGGACTTTCAGCTCTTCATGGCGCTGCTCGACGGCGACCGCTTCGAGGGCCGCTTCCGCGACGGCGTCCACTACGCCGATACCGCCGACATGATGCGGCGGCTGACGAAGGAAGAACTGCTTCGCTTCGATGCGCGGCCCTTGTTTCCCGAACGGCGCGCCTATACCGCCAAGTACGAGTTGTCGCCCGAGGAAGCCGCGCTCTACGCCGCCGTCACCGATTATGTCCGAACCGAGATGAACCGAGTCGCGCGGTTCGCAGAAACCGACGGCAGGAAACGGAACAATGTCGGCTTCGCCCTGCAGATCCTGCAGCGCCGACTGGCGTCCTCGCCGGCCGCGATCCACCGATCGCTCAAGCGGCGACGTGAACGGCTCGAACGCGAGCTTGCCGAAGCCAGGCTCGCTGCGAAGGGCCGGGCGGCCGGTTTCGGCACCGTGGCGGTGAACGACGATATCCTGCAAGACTTGGACGAATACGGCCAGGACGAGATCGACAATCTCGAGGATCTGGTCGTAACCGGCGCGACAACGGCGGAGACCGTCGAACAGCTTGGCCTGGAGGTCGAAACGCTCAAGGCTCTCGAGGGACAAGCGCTCGGCGTGCTGTATTCGGGCCGGGACGCGAAGTGGGCGCAGTTGGGCCGGATCCTCGACGACCCGCTGATGGTCGACACCGACGGCAACCGCCGCAAGCTGATTGTCTTCACCGAGCCCAAGGACACGCTCCACTACCTGCGCGACAAGATCCAGGCGCGGCTGGGCAATCCCGATGCGGTCGCGGTCATCCACGGCGGCGTCACCCGCGAGGAGCGCCGCAAGGTCATCGAGCGGTTCATGCAGGACCGCGATCTGCTGGTGCTCGTCGCCAACGATGCCGCGGGAGAAGGCGTGAACCTTCAGCGCAGCCACTTGATGGTCAATTATGATCTGCCCTGGAACCCGAACAAGATCGAGCAGCGTTTCGGGCGCATTCACCGGATCGGGCAGACCGAAGTCTGCCACTTGTGGAATCTGGTTGCCGCCGATACCCGCGAGGGCGAAGTGTATGCGCGGCTTCTGGAGAAGCTGGAGGCGGCGCGCGAAGCGCTCGGCGGGCGCGTTTACGATGTGCTCGGCGAGTTGTTCGAGGGGACGGCGCTGAAAGACCTCCTGTTCGAGGCAATTCAGTATGGCGAGCGCGAAGAGGTCAAGGCCAGGCTCTTCCAGCAGGTCGACGGCGCGATCGACCAGACGCATCTCCTGGAGCTTCTCCAGCGCCGCGCGCTGACCAACGACACCATGCCCGAGGCCAGGGTCGAGGAACTTCGCCTTGAAATGGAACGCGCCGAGGCGCAACGGCTCCAGCCCTGCCATGTGCAGAGCTTCTTCGTCGAGGCCTTCCGGCATCTCGGCGGCCGGTTGAAACGGCGCGAGGAAGGCCGGTGGGAGATCACCCACGTCCCCGCCATCCTGCGCGAACGCGACCGCCAGATCGGCGCCGGCGCGGCAATCCAGAGAAAGTACGAGCGAATCTGTTTCGAAAAAAGCCGGATCGACCAACAGCCCGTCGCCGCCTTCATCTATCCCGGGCATCCGCTCCTGGAAGCCGTCATCAGCGTCGTCCGGGAGAAGTACGGCTACCTGATGACACAGGGGGCGGTCTTCGTCGATGATACCGATATTGGCGAGGCCCTGTCGGTGGTTGTCCTGCTGGAGCACGACGTCCGGGACGGGAGGCCGCTCGCCACGGGAAAGCCGCATATCGTCTCCGGGAAGCTCCAGTTCGCCGCGATCGGCCCGAACGGCAACGCAGCCGATGCGGGGATCGCGCCGCACCTCAATCTGCGCCCGGCCCGGCCGGAGGAGGTCGCGCTGGTCGAGGATCTGTTGGACGAGGCATGGCTGAACAGCGATCTCGAACGGACGGCCGCGGCGTTCGCGACGGTCGATCTGGCGCGGGCGCATGTCGCAGAGGTGAAGGCGCGCCGTCTACCGGAGATCGAGAAGGTCGAGCATGAGGTCGATGCGCGTCTCAGAAAGGAAATCAACTATTGGGACGCCCGCGCCTTCGAGTTGAAGGAACAGCGGCGCGCCGGCAAGAAAACCCGGCTGAACTGGGAGAACGCCGAACGCCGGGCGACCGATCTGGCCGAGCGCCTCAAGCGGCGCATGGCGCTGCTTGAGCAGGAGAAGTTCATCGCCTCCCTGCCGCCCCGCGTGCGCGGCGGCTTGATCGTCATTCCCCGCGGCCTGCTGGACGCGCGGGCGGATGCGCAGAATGGCGCTTCGCCGGCCGGCTTCGCACAAGATCCGACCGCGCGGCGAGAGATCGAGCTTGCCGCCATGGAGGCCGTGATGGCGGCGGAGCGGGAACTCGGCAACGCCCCGGAAGACGTGTCGCACCGAAAGATCGGTTACGATATCGCTTCCTATGATCCCGACACCCGGGGCCACCGGTTTATCGAGGTGAAAGGACGCGTGGACGGCGCGGACACCGTGATAATCACCCGCCAGGAGATCATCACGTCGTTGCACGAGCCGGAGAAATTCATCCTTGCTGTCGTCGAGGTGAGCGGTGGATTTGCCGGCGAGCCACGCTATATCAAGGGAGCGCTCGACGAGCGCGATCCGCCCTTCGATCAGACCGCCATCCAGTTCAACCTGAGGCGCCTGCTGGAGCGCGCGGGAGTGCCGGGATGAGAAAATACGGGCGGGAGCCATTCGAGTTGCAGATCTCTGCTCGCCCAATATTCGTCGATGACGAAGTGGCGATCAGTCTGAAGGATCGCAGAAGCCGGAGATTAAGGATATGAACGATTTACCCAAGCAAGGCATTCTTGAACTCGAAATGACGGACTTTGGTCCGATCGTCGAGGCGAAGATCGATCTTCGCCCGCTGACGGTGTTTGTCGGGCCGAGCAACACCGGGAAATCCTATCTGGCAATTCTGATATACGCGCTGCACCGGTATTTCGGTGGCGGCGGTTGGCCCGAACGTCGACGTTTTCTCCGAAGTTCTCTGATGTTCCGCGACGTCGGACTTCAGAAATTGCCGAAGAAAACCATCAATGAGTTTACCGAATTGGCGAGACAGATAGTTGCAGACAAAGGAACATCTCTGTTCGAAGAAGGTCTTGTTCTTCCCAGTTTGGTGACGGATGTGATTCGTTCTGGATTTGGCAAGCGGGGTGAATACCTCGGCAATGAAATCGGTCGATGCTTCGGCATCGAGGAGGCCGGAGCGCTAATCCGTAAAGGAACAAAGGGTGGCGCGCGTATGGTTTTCCGCAAGCATAACGCGAATGAGTTAGCGCCTATCGACCACCGATTAACGATCAGTGCACATGCGAGCGAGTTCAAGACGATAGTCCCCGAAGGATTCCAGATGCGAATTGGGGTGGGAGATGGCGATTACCCGTTCGAATATTTGCACCGCGTGGCGATGGAAATGATCTCGACAAGTGATCGTGAGGAAGAACGGACGACTTTTTCTGTGCGGAGGCTGTTAGAGGCTTTAACCGATCATGTCCGTCCCCAGATCGTCGGTCCCTTGGACCTCCCGGCGTTCTATCTCCCCGCCGACCGCACCGGCGTCATGCATGCGCACAGCGTGGTCGTCAGCGCCCTGATCGAAAGTGCGGCAATGAGAGGGTTGCGTCCGGCCGCTCGCACGCCGATGCTTTCGGGTGTTCTGGCGGATTTTCTTGAACAGTTGATCGATCTCGACCGTTCGCCGTATCGACGGCGCAAGCCTAGACACGATTTCGGCACGCCTATCGAAAAAGCCCTTCTCGGCGGATCGGTAGGGGTCGATAAATCGGAGGCAATCGACTACCCGCACTTCACCTACAGGCCGGAGGGATGGAAGGAAAGCCTGTCCTTGATGAACGCTTCATCGATGGTTTCAGAACTTGCTCCTGTGGTGCTGTATCTGCGCCACATGGTCGGGCCCGGGAACGTGCTAATCGTCGAGGAACCGGAATCACATCTGCATCCGGCCATGCAGGTTGAATTCACCCGCCAGCTTGCAGCGCTCGTTCACGCCGGTATCAGGGTGATCGTCACCACGCACAGTGAGTGGGTGCTTGAGGAACTCGCCAATATCGTGCGCCGGTCCGCTCTTTTCACGCCTGATCGGAAGACAACTGCCGAAACCAAGATCGTGTTGCATCCTGACCAGGTGGGAGCATGGCTGTTCAGACAAAAGAAACGCCCAAAAGGATCGGTAGTGCAGGAAGTTAAGTTGGACGATGAAACCGGCCTCTATCCAACCGATTTCGACGTTGTCAGTGAAGAGCTGTACAACGAAAGTGTGAACATCTTCAGTCGCACCCAGCATGAAAACGCCAAATGATGGGATCAGTTGCAGAATTGACCGAGAAGGTTCCCAATTGCTGTCATGCCGCGCGATGCGATAGAGATCAGTGCAAAGTTCGTTTGGACGACACCCCGCTTAACCGTCTCATTATTGATATGGACTGCGACGCGCTCGGACTCAATAACGAAACACGGTGCGACTATCTGTTCGTGAGCGAAGAAGACAAGACCACATGGGTAGCACCTATCGAGTTGAAAGGCGGTAAGGTTGGCAGCGTTACTCGCGTGGCGAATCAGCTTAGGGGCGGCGCTGAGCTGGCAGCGGAGTTACTCCCACCGGGTCTCGCGTTTCGATTTGTCCCAGTTCTGGCACATAAGAAGCCGATACATAGGCTCGATCTCAAACAACTTCGAAGAGAGCAAATTCGGCTACGTGGGATTGTGCGAATGATTGAAACCGTCAAATGTGGCGACCTGTTGGTTACCGCGCTTAGACCGTGATGGACGGTAGCCGAAAGAAACTCATCGAAGTCGCGATCCCGCTGGAGGCCATCAACGCCGCTTCGGCGCGGGAGAAATCCATTCGTCATGGGCATCCCTCGACGCTGCATTTGTGGTGGGCACGGCGGCCGCTGGCGGCGTGCCGAGCGGTGCTGTTCGCGCAACCGGTCGACGATCCCTCCAGCCGCCCCGATAAATTCCCGACCGTGGAGGCCGTCGACGAAGAGCGCAAAAGGCTCTTTAAGATCATCGAGGACCTGGTGGTTTGGGAGAACTCCACCAACGAAGCGGTGCTGGACCGCGCCCGCGCCGAGATCCGCAAGAGTTGCGGCGGAGATCTTCCGCCGGTCTACGATCCATTCTCGGGCGGAGGCTCTATTTCGCTGGAAGCTCAGCGCTTGGGCCTGCCCGCTTACGGCAGCGATCTCAATCCTGTCGCGGTGATGATCGGCAAGGCGATGATCGAGATTCCGCCGAAGTTCAAGGACCGGGAGCCGGTGCATCCGGGTACCAGGGACCGCAACCACTACCGCAACGCCGAGGGTCTTGCCGAAGATGTGAAACATTACGGCGAATGGATGCGCGAACAGGCGTTCGAACGCATCGGCCATCTATACCCGCAGGTGGACCTGCCGAAGGAACATGGCGGCGGCAAGGCAACTGTGATCGCCTGGATATGGTCACGTACAGTACCCAGCCCGGATCCGGCGTTCGGGGATGTGCAGGTGCCCATCGCTTCGAGTTTCCTGCTGAGTTCCAAGGCCGGCAAGGAAGCCTGGATCGAGCCCATCGTGGACAAAGTCGCGAAGACGATCTCTTATCGCATCCGCAAGTGCGGCACCAAAGAAGAAATCGCCAAGGCCAAAGAGGGTACGAAAGCCGGACGGGCGGTGTTTCGTTGCCTGTTGTCCGATACGGCGATCACGCCGGACTATGTGAAAGCCAAGGGCAACGCGGACGAGATGGGGCAGACATTGATCGCCATTGCTGCCGAGGGAAAAGGAAGCCGCATCTATGTTGCACCCAACGAGGCGCACATCGCCACGGCGGCTTCACACGAAGCAAGAGAGGTCGCACGGGTGTGTCGCGACACGTTTCTCTCCGGCGAGACACCAGCGAGACTCACGGGCGGAACTTGCCATGGGTATGGCCTGAATCAGTGGGGTAAACTCTTCACCGACCGGCAGCTTGTGGCACTGAACACGTTCAGCGATCTGGTGCACGAGGCGCGGACCGAGATCGAGCGCGATGCGCTGACCGCGGGTCTTTCCAACGATTCCCCCCCAATCCGCGATGGCGGCACCGGTGCCAAAGCCTATGCCGAGGCGGTGAGTGTGTATTTGGCGTTTGCGATGAGTCGCGTAGCAATGTCAGGAAACAGCCTTGTTCGGTGGAACCAAGTTGGCGAGAAAGCGCAACATATCTTCGGGCGCCAGGCTATTCCGATGCTGTGGGATTACGCGGAGACTAATCCCCTTGGAAGAGCAACTGGAGCCTTCAGTGCAGCCTACAAGATGGCAATGAATGGTCTTGAAACACTTCCGGGAGGCACCGGTCAAGTAATTCTAGCTGATGCCCAATCAGTCGTGCTAACCGATGGAGCGGTCCTCAATACAGACCCGCCATATTACGACAACATCGGCTATGCCGATCTCTCGGATTTTTTCTATTGCTGGATGAAACCTCTGCTTCGTTGGGTGTATCCCGAGCTGTTTGGAGTGCTTGCGACGCCTAAGTCGGAGGAACTCGTCGCCACGCCCTATCGACACGGCGGTAAGGAAGCAGCGGAGTCGTTTTTCCTGAACGGAATGTCAAAAGCGATTACCAACATAGCGCGCCAGTCTTCGGCCGATAACCCTGCGACGATCTACTACGCATTCAAGCAGAGCGAAATCGCGCATGAAGGGATCAGTTCAGCCGGGTGGGCTACCTTTCTCCAAGCCGTGATAGAAACGGGCTATGCAGTTGTTGGAACATGGCCGATCCGCACCGAAATGAGAACTCGGCAGGTTGCGATGGGTACCAACGCCCTCGCCAACTCGGTCGTCCTCGTCTGCCGCAAGAAGGAAGGCAGCGCCGAGACCATCAGCCGCGCAGAGTTTGTCGCAGCCCTCAAACGAGAACTGCCGCCGGCAATCGAGGAACTGCAAAAAGCCAACATTTCCCCGGCCGACGTGCCTCAATCGGCCATCGGCCCGGGCATGGGCGTCTTCAGCCGCTGCAAGGCCGTGCTGGAAGCCGACGACAGCCCGATGACGGTGAAGACCGCGTTGCAGCTCATTAATCGCGAACTCGACGAGTATCTGGGCGATATCCAGGGCGAATTCGACGCCGATACCCGCTTCGCCACTACCTGGTTCGAGCAGAACGGCCTGGCGGCGGGCGACTACGGCGCCGCGAACAGCATTGCCACAGCGCGTGGCATCTCGGTCGACAGCGTGAGGCATGCCGGAATCGTGGAAAGCGCCGCCGGCAAGGTCCGTATTCTCAGGCGCGACGAGATCGACGCCGGCTGGGACCCTGCGGCCGATGCCCACCTGACCGTATGGGAATGTTGTCAGCACCTAGTCCGCGAACTGGAACAGGGCGGCGAGCAGGCGGCGGCGTTTCTTCTCCGGAAGATCGGTCCCGCCCATGCGGACGCAGCCAAGGACCTCGCCTATTGCCTGTATGACATCTGCGCCAACAAGAGGCGGGACGCCGGCGAGGCGTCATCCTATAACGGCCTGATCGCGGTATGGTCGGAACTGACCCGCCAGGCGGCGGCAATCCACGACACACGTGGCGACCTGCAAGGGTCGCTGGAATTTTAGGGACATGAACTACCGCGTCGAAGAAATCGAAAGCCGGCTGCGGTCGGGCGAGGACAGCGGCTGGGAATTCAAGCAGGTCGAGTTTGCCGGGGATCGTCCGAGACGACCGACCCGCGACGACTGGGCCGACGAAATCGCGGCCTTCGCCAACGCCGCCGGGGGCGTGGTGCTCGCCGGCGTTGCCGACGACGGCAAGGTCATCGGCATGTCGCGCGCGCAAATCGCTAACCTGGATGCCCTTTTGGTCGAGGTGAGCACCGATACGATCAAGCCGCCCGTTCGCATCCGCACACATCACACCGAACTGTCCGACGGCAGGCTGGTGCTGCTGGCCGAGGTGCCGGAGAGTGATTCCGTGCATGAGAGCCCCGGCGGGAATTACATCCGCGTGGGCGCCTCGAAGCGGCTCATGGGCGGCGACGAGCGGTTACGCCTGGCGCAACGGCGGTCGCAGGCCCGCTTTCTGTGGTTCGACAAGCAGCCGGTGCCGGAGACCGGATTCAGGACATTGGCCGAGGCGCTCTGGAAACCGTTGCTGAGCGCCGAGGGCGCGGCCGAACCCGAGGCGGCGCTCGGGAAATTGGCGCTCCTGGTTGACGACGAGGCCGGGGTTCTTCGCGCCGCCGTCGCCGGCGTGTTGTTGTGCACTCCGAATCCGGAACAATGGCTTCCCAACGCCTGCATCACGGCGACCAGATACCGGGGCCGAGACCGTGCATCGGGCCAGATCGATGCACAGGAGATCACCGGCCCGCTGAACGAACAGATCGCCAGCGCCGTTGCGTTCGCCGCCAGAAACATGCTGGTCGCGGCACGGAAGGATCCGGCCCGTTCGGATCTGCCCCAGTACAGCGAAAGAGCCGTGTTCGAGGCATTGGTCAACGCAGTGGTCCACCGCGACTATTCCATAAGGGGAACCAAGATTCGCTTGTCGATGTTCGACGATCGCCTGGAGATCCAATCGCCCGGCTCCTTGCCCAACAACCTGACCGTGGAGAGCATGGGCTCGCGGCAGTCGACCCGCAACGAGGCCCTGACCTCCGTTTTGGCGCGGATGCCTGTCGGCGGGACCCGTGGCGGCGGAGACAGGCGTTACTTCATGGAGCGCCGCGGCGACGGTGTCCTCATTATCCAGCGCGAAACATGGGAGTTGTGCGGCAAATATCCCGAGTACCGGGTCGTCGACGATTCGGAAGTCCTTCTTGTCATTCCCGCAGCGATGCAGGAACGAAGTCCCGCCCGGGCCGTCATCTCGGTGCGCTCCGAGGGCCGGCCCTTGCCGGGCACCGATCTCCTCCTGCTGTTTCCGAACAAGACCTGGAAACGCGCCACCACGGACGAACAAGGTGAGGCGGCGGTCGATCTGCACACGACAACGCTGCCCATGACCGTGTTCGCGTCCGCGCCCGGACAGGCCGCGTATCTGGAGCGGGATTGGACACCGAGCGAACGGGCGCTTGCGATCAATCTGGATGCCTTGCCGGAAGGCGGGAGCGTTATTTTTCCAGAGGGGACCGGTAACCTGCCAGGATTGAAGGGGAGGTTGAATCCCATTCGCGATACCCTTGACCGGACTTATCTCTATGCGTCGAATATCGCCATCGACGCGGGCAAACAACAGCCGGTCAACTTCATCCCCGGTGAGAAACTGCAATTGACCGATGCCGAAGGCACCGAACTGTGCGTGCGGATCGTCGATATCGTCGGCCGGTCGGCGCTTGTCGAATATTTCGATGCCCGTCGAGGACGTCGATGACCACGCATTTGCTCCTGAACGACAACGGATAAGGCGCGCAGACGGCGTGGGCAAGGAGAGGTAGCGTATGGCCAAGAGCACCCGGCAATATGTATTCGATGGCATGGAAGTGCTGCCGGAAGCGCTGGTACCGTTTGTGGAGAAGCGGCTGGAAAACGCGTTGACCGGCCACTGGCAGGTTCGGGTTGCCGAAAAGCTTCGGCTGCAGGTCGGCCCCAACGGCGAAATCGCCTGGGATCAGGCTGCGCTGCTCAACGCCATGGACCGGTTCTGGGCAGACGCGTTCAAGACCGTGCTAGGACGCGCCGAACGCTCGATCGTGAACGAACTGGTCGCCGTCCGAAACAAGCTCTCGCACAACGAGACGTTTACCTATGACGACGCTGAGCGCGCGCTGGATTCCATGCGCCGCCTGATGGAAGCCATTGGTGCCGGCGCCTCCGCTGAACGACTCGGCAAGATGCGCGACACGATCCTTCGCACCAGATTCACCGAGCTTCAGCGCAACGAGGAGCGCCGCAAGACCAGCCGCACCGAGATTTCCGTCGACACGGTCGGAGGCCTGTTGCCCTGGCGCGAGGTCGTCGAACCGCACCATGATGTCGCAACCGGCGATTTCCTGCAGGCGGAGTTCGCCGCCGATCTCGGCAAGGTCCACGTCGGCAGTGCGCCTTCGGAATATGGCGACCCGCGGGAGTTCTTTGGCCGCACCTACCTCACCGACGGCCTCGGCGCGCTTCTGGTCGGCGCGGCCAGGAGGCTCTCCGGCACGGGCGGCGATCCGGTGGTCGAACTTCAGACCAACTTCGGCGGCGGCAAAACGCACTCCATGCTGGCGCTATATCATATGGCCGGCGGAACGCCGGCGCGGGACTTGCCCGGTCTCGATCAGTTGCTTTCGGAGCACGATGCGGCGGTGCCGCAACACATCAACCGCGCGGTTATGGTCGGCACGTGGCGCGGCCCGCAGGACGTGAGCCTTCAGGAAGGCGGCCGCGAGATTCGCACGACCTGGGGCGAAATGGCCTGGCAACTGGGCGGCGCTGACGCCTTTGACATGGTCGCCGAGAACGACGCCAGGGGCATCGCGCCCGGGTCGAACGTCCTGGAGGCGATTTTCAGGAAATGCTCGCCATGCCTGATCCTGATCGACGAGTGGGTCGCCTATCTGCGCCAGATCTACAAGGTCGACGGCCTGCCGTCCGGTTCCTTCGACGCCAATCTCAGCTTCGTTCAGTCCTTGACAGAGGCGATCAAGACTAGCCCCGGCACCTTGCTCGTGGCGGCGCTGCCGGTTTCGCAGATCGAGGTCGGCGGCGAGGGCGGTCAGGAGGCGTTGGTCCGGCTCAAGCAGACCTTCTCCCGGGTCGAGTCGTCCTGGCGGCCGGCTTCGCAGGAAGAGAGCTACGAAATCGTTCGCCGGCGGCTGTTCAAGGACATTCCGGGCGACAGGTTCCACCACGCAGACAACACGCTGAAACAGTTCGCCAAACTCTATCGGGAAAACGTCAACGAGTTCCCGCGCGGCTCGGCCGATGAGGACTATCGGCGCAAGCTGAAAAAAGCCTACCCCTTCCATCCGGAACTTTTCGATCAGCTCTATGCGGGTTGGGGATCTCTGGAGCGATTCCAACGCACCCGCGGCGTGCTGCGATTGATGGCTCAGGCCATTCACGAGTTGTGGATGAACAACGATCCCTCGGTGATGATCATGCCGGGAAGCATGGCGGTCGGTTCGGCGCGCGTGGAATCGGAGTTGCTTCACTATCTCGACGTGAGCTGGCAATCGATCATCGCCGGCGATATCGACGGCCCCGAATCGATTCCCTACAAGATCGATCAATCGGCCCCCAATCTGAACCGGTGCTCCGCGACCCGACGGGTTGCCCGTGCCATCTTCATGGGCACGGCCCCGACGCACCAGCAGGAGAACAGAGGCCTCGACGACAAGCAGATCAATCTCGGCGTCGTGCAGCCGGGGGAGAAACCGGCGGTCTTCGGCGACGCGCTGAGGCGGCTCGGCAACCGCACTAGGTTCATGCACGGCGATCTCGGCCGCTATTGGTATTCCATGTCGGCCAGCCTCAACCGTGTCGCCGCCGACCGGGCCGAACAGGTCGAGGAAGCGCTTGTTCTGGTGGAGATCGACAAGTTGTTGACGGCCTATGTCAACGGGCTCGGTGACCGCGGCCACTTCGATGCCGTGCAGGCAGCGCCCGGAAGTTCCGCGGAAGTTCCAGACGAAGCGGGCGGCGTGCGCGCCATCGTTCTCGGTATCGCGCATTCCCATGACGGCCGCGCCGGTTCCGGGGCGATGACAGCGGCAAGAGATATTTTGATGCACCGGGGAAGGACACCGCGTGTCTATCGCAATGTGCTGGTGTTCCTCGCCGCCGAGACACGCCAACTCGACAACCACAAGGAGGCCATGCGCAGCGCCCTGGCGTGGGACGGGATCGTTCGCGAAACGGAACGTCTCAATCTGACCCAAAGCGACAGCGCGCTCGCGAAGGCGAAATTGGCCGAAGCGAACGAGACCGTGAAGACACGCCTCAAGGAAGCTTGGTGCTACCTCTTGTATCCGAGGCAGGACGGCGCGGAGGCCGATGTTGCGTGGATATCGGGCAAGGTGCCGGCTCGCGACGGCCTTCTTGGACGGGCCAGCAAGAGACTGGTTGACGAGGAAGGCCTTCTGCCCGAACTCGGTCCGGCGAGACTGGATCGCGAACTCCAGAGATATATCTGGAAGGGCAAGGACCATCTCTCTCTGAAGGATCTCCGGGAGTATCTCGACCGCTATACCTACTTGCCGCGGCTGAAGGACCGCTCAGTGCTCGTCAGGACCGTCGCCACGGCCATCGGCGGCATGCTGCCAGGACCGTTTGCCTATGCCGAAAGCTGGGACGACACCGCCCGGGCCTATCGTGGCCTCGCGATCGACAACGCAGTCAATGTCCAGGTGGTCATCGACAACGAAAGTGTCATCGTGAGACCGGATGTCGCCGAGGCGCACCGCCCGCAGCCGTGGGGCCCTACTAAAGACCCAGGCAGCAGTCCGCCCTCTTCGTATAGCGTGCCGATCCCCGAAACAGATGCTGGCATGGTGCATGAGGGCCAGCCAACCGAAAAGAAACCGACGCGGTTCATAGGCACGGCGATGATTTCATCGGAGCGACCGGCGCGAGATATCCATCGAATCGTCGAGGCCGTCGTCGAGCAACTCACGGCCCTTCCCGGCAGCGAGGTGACGCTGAAACTCGAGATCGATGCCGAAGTTCCATCTGGTCTGGATCGTGCGCAAGTACGAACATTGATCGAGAACGCCAACACGCTGGGCTTCATCGAGAAATCGATCAAATAGTGCAAGAGATCACCAAGCACGCCTTGCCGGCCTGGCGGCGGGGTTATGCCCGAACCGGCTGCCCGGTGGGTGTCAGTCTCTCGTCTGCGAGGTCTTGCCGTCCGCAGTGCCGCCGCAACTCGTCGATGCTATCGGCGACAAGCTGCGCAACGCGTCGCCGACCGGATTGACGAATTGATGAACGCGTCTGTTCCTTCGGAAAGCGCGTCTGCGTATGTCAGACCTGACCCGGAAGCGCCTGCGGAAATCGTGCCCGGCGCGGGGCGCATTGTCGGGTAGGGGAACGCGCTCAGCGGGGATGCGATGCGCGGGGTTCAGGCGCCACTTTGGCAGCGTTGGGGTGGAGTGTCCAGAAGTGGCGACAAAAGCGCGGAAGACGGCGGAGGAGATTCAACGCGGAGGTCGTGTATCCGAAGGAGCCACGAAATCCCCCATGGACACGGTGATCATCGTTCTGGTCCTCGTGTTCGTTGTGGCGCTCTTGGTCGCGCGCCTATACTGAGGCACTATCTGACGAGCGGGGCCTAAGGGTTACTGAAGGACGGTTTAGAAAAAATGTCTAGAATTCAATGACTTACTGAGTTCCAGATACATCAGCTCCATTTGTGTCAATCAGACAGGCCACGTCGGTAGAGGGCTTGGCGGGTCCATCCGCGGGTTCGCGGGCGTGGCCGCTGTGGCATCCCGATTTGTCTCTCCCGTTGCCGTTCTGTTGCGGCATCGAACAGCCCCAGGCGTTCGCTGACGTGGAGCCCGTCCGTCGGTGTCCGCATTGACGGAGGGATGATACGGATGACGTCGGCGGCCTCCTCGAACCGGATCTCGTCACCGGGTCGGATATCGTAACGATCGGCGAGCACCTTGGGGACGGTCACCTGTAACTTGCTCGTTACTTTTGCCACGTCCTTACCCTAGCGAGGATGATTTCCGTGTCAAGGTCGATTCGTGCACGTGAGCATTCTGCCGCGGTTTGAGTGTCACCGCGGCATCTCCCGCGGCAGACGCCGCGTGGGCAGTTCGGGCGTCGGTGTCAAACCAAGGCGGAGGTGCCAGAAGTTCCAGGAACGGCGGTTGAAGATGCCTATCGGCGGGTCAAGCAACACACGGCGCAGCTCGGAGTCCGAAACCCGCGAGAGCAACCAGCGGACGTCGTCAGCGGTTCCGAGGGTCATCATCTGCGCTGGCAAAAGCCGCCGATCCTCCAGGGTACGGTCCGGCGGCTGCCACCAAACGTATTTCCTGGCCATGGCTGCGGCGCGCTCGTCAAGGGTCAAGCCGTCCGTCACGCGCTCGTCGACATGTGGCGCTGTCTCCATCGAGACTACCATGTAGGCTTCGAGCTACATTTTCAAGAAGCATCGGGGGGTCAAAGGGCGCTTTTCATAGGGAATTATATACGATCTTAGCCAGCGGGGTTTCTGGCCGCGAAGAAGTTATTGAGGTTCTGTAGGCGGGATTTCAGTTGGGACTGATCGTCCAATAGTCGTTTGATTTGCTCATGAGTCGGGAACTCCTGGGCGAGCATAACCGATCCGTCTTCTTCGCGCCGCATCTTCAAGGCGTCGGCTGTCTCGCGCAGGGTCTTCTCAAGCCGCAAGGATTTGTTGCCGAGACACGCGAGTCGCCGCTGCACATCCTCCCTCTCGACGTACATCCGACCGATCTCGCCATGTTCATCTTCGGTGGGTCATTTTTCCGCTCCCGCCCGCGCAGAAAATGCGGGGTTACATGTGGTCACATCGAGCCCCTCATTTTCCAAAGCGAGGCAGGGTCACCAAGGAGGTTCGATTGTTTCGCATGTACTTGCCACGAAGCACGTCGCCATCGCGACGGTATTCCACCTCTATTAGACCACCAGGCAGTCTGGTGGACCATGAAGCGGTCAGGACCTCGCCCTTGACTTGGGCCTTGCGTTCAGAATAGCCCGTGCGACTTCTTTGTGTAGTATGTTGACCCGTGGCGTACCAGATCGTGGATTTGCCGTCCGAGATTTCGACCGCCAGACAATGAGGCAGCTTGCCGCCAGCGAATTCAAAATACCCTTCCCCCCAGATTCCACAAAAAGCGGCTTCCTGAGGGCTGAGGCTGGCAGGACAGTTTACCGACGACACGGGCAGAAACTCGCACTCAGCCCAAGCGTCTTGGGCAAGAAGAGTTTCGGCGAACAACCCGACGACAAGAGCGACAACGAAGCTCGACCTAAAGTTTCTCATGTGCCCTCCTCCGTGAGCATGCTTCAGTATACGCGTAGTCGCGGGCCAGCCGTCCTATCTCGGAATCGACCTCGCGTTCCGTCATTTCAGCATCCATCCAGCGCCTTCTTCCATAAGTTGGAGGTTGAGAGATGGCACACAAGGCACCCGGAAAAGCACACCGACAGGGAATGAGCATCGTTGAACTGACCCGGATGTTCCCGGACGATGCAGCAGCAGAGGCATGGTTCGTGCAGACGCGCTGGTCGGATAGCGTGGCATGCCGCAAGTGTAGCAGCACCAACGTACTCCATGTCAAGAGCCGAAAGCCTCAGCCCTACAGGTGCCGTGATTGCCGCAAGTGCTTCAGCGTGAAGGTGGGCACCCTCATGGAGGGCTCGAACCTTGGGCTGCAAACGTGGGCAATCGCCTTCTACCTGGTCGCCACGGGCTTGAAGGGCACGTCCAGCATGAAGTTGCACCGCGATCTCGGTGTGACGCAAAAGACGGCATGGCACCTTGCCCACCGGATCAGGGAGACATGGGCGAAAAATCACGTGCCGTTCGAGGGTCCGGTGGAAGTGGACGAGACCTACATCGGGGGGAAGGAACGCAACAAGCACGAGTCCAAGAAGCTGAAGGCGGGACGCGGTCCCGTGGGCAAGGTGGCGATCATGGGTGCCAAGGACAGGGAGAGCAACGCCGTCAGCGCCACGGTGGTGTCCCGGACGGATGCGCCCACGTTGCAGGGTTTCGTGCTTGGGCAAGTGGCGCCTGACGCGAAGGTCTACACCGATGACGCTACGGCGTATCACGGGCTGGACAACCACGAGAGCGTCAAGCACTCCGTCGGTCAGTACGTAGACGGACAGGCTCACACGAACGGCATCGAGTCCTTCTGGGCAATGCTCAAGCGGGGTTACCACGGCACCTACCACAAGATGAGTGCCGAACATCTGCCCCGTTACGTCCGGGAGTTCGAGGGGCGGCACAATCAGCGGGAAGACGACACCCTGAATCAGATGGCGCTCATGGTGCGGAGCACGTCGGGCAAGCGGCTCCGGTATGCAGACCTGATCGCCACAAAAGCCGCGCCCGTGCCCCAAGCTGGAAGCGACGTGTTCTGATGGCTATCCCGAATTGGGCAAACCGGACCCTGTGGACCGGGGACAACCTGGACATTATGCGGGGCATGAATTCCGAATCCGTGGACCTCATCTACCTGGACCCACCCTTCAATTCCAATAGAGACTATGCGGCCCCGATTGGCTCCGAAGCGGCCGGGGCGGCCTTCAAGGATACGTGGACGCTGAACGACGTGGACGAGGCGTGGCACGGCGAGATTGCCGACCGGGACCCCACCCTGTACGCCATCATTGACGCAGCCGCGCATGCCCACGGAAAGGGCATGAAGTCCTACCTTATCATGATGGCCGTGCGGCTGATGGAGATGAGGCGCATTCTGAAGGACACCGGGAGTATCTACCTACACTGTGACTCCACGGCCAGCCATTACCTCAAGACGCTCATGGACGCAGTGTTCGGGGCGGGGCGGTTCCGAAATGAAGTCGTGTGGCAACGCAATTCGTCACACAACGATGCCACAGCATTCGGACGTGTCGGGGACCGGCTGCTGTTTTATGGCACCCGGATACGCCGGAATGCATGCCGTGTTCCCTTAGCCGATGCCAATGTGTCGTCCAAGTACCGCCACAAGGACCATTTACCGCCACAAGGACCATTTGGGGTCTTATCGGAAAGGCGATCTTACCGGGGCGGGGTTGAGGGAAGGCGACGCGGGCGAGGCATGGAGAGAGTGGAACCCTACCGGCATTGGGCGACATTGGAGTGTACCGCGAACCGGCGAATATGCTGCCTGGATTGAGGCGAATCTGATCCCCGGCTATCGAGCCGAACAAAGCCTTTTTGCACGTCTCGACATACTCGCCCGAGCAGGCTTGATCGTTTTTACATCCAAGGGAACCCCGGAGCTTAAGCGCTATCTGGCCGCGAGTGAAGGCCAAGTCCCGTCCGACATTTGGGCCGACATTCCGCCCGTGAATTCGCAGGCTAAGGAACGCGTAGGCTACCCCACCCAAAAGCCCTTAGCGTTGCTCGAACGTATCATCAAGGCCAGCTCTGACGACGGCCAAGTCGTCTTGGATCCATTCTGCGGTTGCGCCACGGCCTGTGTCGCAGCGGAAAAGCTCGGGCGCCAGTGGGTAGGGATTGACCTATCTGCCAAGGCCGCTGACCTTGTGAAGCTCCGGCTACGGAAGGAGATGGGCCTGTTCTACGACGTGCGCCACCGGCTGGACATCCCGCGCCGTCTGGATCAAGAGAAGGTTCCCAACTACAAAACCCACAGACACACGCTCTACGGTATCCAGGAAGGCTTGTGCGCCGGATGCCGTGTCATGTTCCCGTTCCGCAACATGACAGTGGATCACGTCGTGCCACAGTCCAAGGGTGGCACGGACCATATGACCAACCTGCAACTACTGTGTGGGGCTTGCAACTCGATGAAGGGAACCAGGAGCCAGGAAGAATTTGTCGCGGTCCTGGTACGCGAAGGTCTGCGACAGCAAGGAGCACGGACATGAACAAGTCAGACAAGCCCGCACCGACGAAGCGGAGCAAACCCAAGGGCCGCCCGCCGAAGCTAGTCATGCCGGAGCCGATCCCGGACACACCGGCGAACATCGTGCGGGCTTGCATGACGGGACCGCCGAAGGCGGAGACGGAATGGGACTACCTCAAACCGGGGAGCGGCGCGAAGGTGGAGCCTACCTACTGACGCGGGGCTTGGGCTTGGCTAAGATCGTATATAATTCCCTTTTCATACGGGGCGGGATGGCATTCCCCTGCCCACGAAGACATGTCACTCCGACCCTGATATCGTCACCGGCTGCACGCGGCTCAGCACGTTGCCCAGGGGGCCGACCTCGACAGGCGCGCCGTTGAGGTAGGCGATGGTTTGACGCGACTGCACGGGGACGCGGGGGCCGGGGGTGAGGATGCCGACCAGATTCAGGGGGTCGGTACAGGACACCATCACCGGCTCGGTGTCGGGGGCGAGGCGCCGCACGCTCCGCATGGACTCCACGGCATCGGGCAGGGCGTACTGCTCGCCCACGAAGCCGCCCACGAAACGGCCGCCGCGGATCTCGCCGCGGGCCTCCATGCGGCGGTAGGCCTGGAGCAGCAGGCGCCAGGGCGGGCAACGGGTCTCCCGGGCAAGCAGTTCCCGGAAGACCACGCCGTAGCGTTGCAGGAACTGGCGCGCCAGGGTCTCCGTCGCGGCGTCGGCGGCGCCGGGGTCTTCGTTTCGCCACAGCGACCAGCGTCCCACGGGCATGGCTCGATCCGCCGAGCCTTTCCGGCTGCCGCGCCTGGTATCTTTTCGCTTGAGCTCCGGGGTGAGCAGCATGCGCAGGCCCGCGATGCCGTCTCCCGTCACCTGCCCGCGGGTGACCAGCTCCCACAGAGCCCGTTCGGTGCGCACGGTGAGATGCCCGGTGCCACGGGCGATGTCCGTGAGAAAGGATGCGCCGTGGGTTTCCAGGTAAGCAGCGACGTCCCGGGCGGCGGCGGAAAGCCCCTGGAGCCCGCGCCAGTCCAGGGCTTCCGGATCGAGGAAGTGCGGCAGGTCTTCCCGGATCACGAAGGCCAGCGGCGCGGATCGCGTGGGTGTGGTCCTGCGGGTTCTCCCGTTCGCTGGCCGGAGGGCCAGCGGCGCCGCGTCCCACAGTCTGGCCGCGTCCGCATCGTCCTCCGGCGCGCCGGTGTCGCGCCGCAGCCGTCCCCAGGTTACGACGCCGGCAAGACAGAGGTGCTCCAACTCGGCGGGGTCATACTCCGCCATCCGCGCGGCCAGGACGTGCTGCTCCCAGGCCGGGGCCGGCAACTCCATGCCCTGAAGCTGCCGTATGACCTGGTGGATGCCGTCGCGGCCGTGGAGCTGCGAGCCCGGCTGAACGTGTTGCCAGCGCAGCAGGAAGCGGATGAAGTCCGTAGCCGAAACCGGATGGATCTCGCGCCGCAGCCGGCCCAGGGTGAGACGGTGGATGCGGGACAGCAGCCGGCGCTCGCACCATTCCACCGGGGCGTCGGGTGCAGTGCCGGGGGAGAAGCGCCCTTGCAGCACCACCCCGGAGACCTCCAGGGCAGCCAAGCCGCGTTCCACCGACTCGACGGGCAAGCCGAGGCGGGCGGCAAGGCCCGCGCCCGTCACCGGGCCGGCGATTTCCATCCAGCCTTGCACGACACGCCGCAGGGCGTCGTCCCCGACAGGTGCGGCCAGGGCATCTTCCGCGTCCCGCCCCGTCACCGTGTCCTCCGTGTCCGGCGCCGCTGTGCCATTTGCCGTGCCCGGGTCGGCCACGGCCGGGGCCATGCGAAAGTCTCCCAGCACCGCCCGGGCCTCCGCCAGCCGCTCCGCGGCCACATAGAACGGATCGCTGTCGCCCAGTACGGTTTCGGCTACGGTGGCCCGCCGCGCAGCCATCAGTTCCTGCGCGTATTGCTGCCACGGCGCTGCTTCCCGAACCGGCAGCAATATGACCGTGAGCAGCAGGTCGTGAAGCTCGTCCGCGTCACGGATATCCGGCCAGGCCTGTGACTTGACCTCCGCCAGGGCTTCAGGACTCAACGCGCCGATACCTTGCGCCAGATCCGGGGCCGTGCGCCGCAGCGCCACCGCCCGGGCGCGTCTTTCCTCCAGCGGGGCGTCGTCGAGGAACGCGTAGGGATTGGCGTTGAGGATCTCGTGGGCCATGGGCGAGGGCGCCGGGGTCTCCACCGCCACGGTGGCGATCTCCCCTCGGCCAAGCCGTATCAGCGTCTCCTTGAATCCATCCACGTCCATGGCTTCCCGCAGGCAGTTGTCCATGGTCTCCCGCGTCAGCGGATGGTCCGGCAGGCTCACGGGTCCGGCGCGGTTGTCCTGGCACATCACCTGGTCCGGGAAGACCGCGCCCAGCAGGTCCTCCGCGCGCATGCGCTGGATCTGCATGGGCACCTTCTTGCCCCGGCTGAATCGTTCCACCGCCAGCGCCCGGGCCGCGTTCCAGCGCCAGCGGTTGGCAAACATCGGCGCTGCCAGGGAGGCCTGGGTGAGGTCTTGTTCGACCGTGGCCGGGTGAAGGTAGGAAAAGACCGTGTCCAGGGGGAAGGAGTGGCGGTCGGTCAACGAGATCACGATGCCGTCGTCGGTGGCCGCGGCCTGGAGCTCGAAATCGAAGTTGACGCAGAACCGCTTGCGCAGGGCCAGTCCCCAGGCGCGGTTGATGCGTCCCCCGAAGGGCGTGTGCAGCACGAGCTGCATGCCGCCGGACTCGTCGAAGAACCGCTCCGCGACGACGCGGTCCACGGTGGGCACGCAGCCGAGCACGGCCAGGGTCTCGTTTACGTAGGCGACGATCTGCTCGGCGCCGGCCGGTCCCACCCCGGCCTCGCGCTGAAGCCACCCGTCGGGCGCATCCACCTCGGCCGCGCGACGGGCGACGTTTTCTCGCACGTCGGACACCGCGCGCGACAGCTCCAGCGTGCGCCCCGGGGACTCCCCCAACCAGAACGGTATGGTGGGCGGCGCTCCCTGGGCGTCCACCACCCACACCTTGCCGGAGGCCACCCGCTGGATGCGCCACGACGTGTTGCCGAGCAGGAAGATGTCGCCGGCCAAACTTTCGATGGCGAAGTCCTCGTTGACCTTGCCTACGAAGGTCTCGGTGGGCGACTCGACCACGTCATAGTCGGCGGTGTCGGGGATGGCGCCGCCGTTGGTGATGGAGACGAGGCGTGCGCCGCGGCGTGCCCGGAGCATGCTGTTCACCCGGTCCCGGTGAATATGGGCGCCGCGCCGGCCCCTGGCCGGCGCCACTCCCTCGCACAGCATGTGCAGGACCTGTTCGTATTCGCGGCGCGAGAGGTCACGGAAGGGGTAGGCCCCCCGCACCAGCTCCCAGAGGTCTTCCTCGGCAATGCCCGGCGGCGGCTTCGACTCGGGCAGAAGCGGCAGGGTCTCGCCGGGCTTGGGGGCCGGCGTGAGGCTGGCCACCGTGGCCACCATTTGTTGGGCGAGCACGTCCAGCGGTTGGCGTACCAGCCCGATGCGGTCGAGGTCGCCCCGGCGTACCGCGTACACCGAGGCCGCGCACTGGAGCAGGTCGTCCCGGGTCAGGGGGTACAGGATGCCCTTGGGAACGGCGCCCAGCCAGTGTCCCGAGCGCCCCACCCGCTGCAGCAGGGTGGCGATGGAGCGGGGCGCGCCGATGTGGCAGACCAGCTCCACGTGGCCGATGTCGATGCCCAGCTCCAGCGACGCGGTGGCCACCACCACCGGCACCTCGGCGGCCTTGAGCTTCTCCTCGGCTTCGAGCCGGGTCTTGCGGGACAGGCTGCCGTGGTGGGCCAGCACCTTGCCCTCGCCGAGCCGGTCGGTGAGCTGGTGCGCCACCCGTTCCACCAGCCGGCGCGTGTGCACGAACACCAGGGTGGCGCGGTGGGTCTGGATCTGCTGCACGATGCGGTCGTAGACCTCGGCCCACAGCCCATGGGAGGTGATGGGCCCGAGTTCCTGGTCCGGCACCTCGATGGACAGGTCGAGCTCCCGCTTGTGGCCCACGTCCACGATGGCGCATTCAGGCGTGCCGTCGCGCCGCAGCCGGCGGGTCCCTACCAGCAGGCAGGCGATGTCCTCCATGGGTTTCTGGGTGGCGCTCAGCCCGATGCGCTGCAACGGCCTGCCGGCCAGCGCGTCCAGCCGTTCCAGCGAAAGCGCCAGATGAGCGCCCCGCTTGTCCCCGGCCACCGCGTGGATCTCGTCCACGATGACCGTGTGCGCGCGCTTCAGCATCTGCCGGCTGCGCTCGGCCGTGAGCAGGATGTAGAGCGACTCCGGCGTGGTGATGAGGATATGCGGCGGCCGGGAGATCATGCGCTGCCGCTCCGCGGGCGGGGTGTCGCCCGAGCGCACGGCCGTGCGAATTTCCTGCAGCGGCAGTCCCTGGAGCCGGCCCGCCCGGGTGATCTCCGCCAGGGGCTCCTGCAGGTTCTTCTGGATGTCGTTGCCCAGGGCCTTGAGCGGCGAGATGTACACCACCTGGGTGTGGTCCCGGGCCGTTTCCGCCGGAGCGATGAGCTGGTTGATGGACCAGAGGAAAGCCGCCAGGGTCTTGCCCGAGCCGGTGGGGGCGGCGATGAGCGTGTCCCGGCCCCGGGCGATCTCTTCCCAGCCCGCCGCCTGCGGCGGCGTGGGCTTGCCGAAGCGGCCCCGGAACCAGTCGCGTACCAGAGGATGAAATTTGTCGATCACTGCGGTAATGGTTGTTGGGATGCCGAACGACATTTTAGCTCAATTGAGTGTGACGTGCCATTGATGATGCTGTCGCTTGGGATGGGCGTGACGGTGTCGTTCACGCCGCAGATGGAGAAGCGCATCACGCAGAGCGCCGTGCGGATGCTCAAGCAGTCGCTGAGCCAGTTTCCCGAGTTGCGGAACCTGGACCTCCACGTGGGCCATACGAAGACCAAGCTCGGGGTCGCGTTCATTCCCACCCGGCTCCGGCTTCCGTTGTACATCCGTCTCAGGGTCCGGGGCTTGACCTACAACACCATCGGGCATGAGCTGACCCATCTGCTGCAGGGGCTGACGAAGCTCCCGCCTCCGGAAGGAACTCCCGCATGGGAGCCTCTGCCCGGCGGCGAGACCCAGTGCGACATCTGGACTCTCGCCCGCAGCGAGCTCTTCTGCGACGACGCCCCCACCTACTTGCGGGTCCCGCGTGCCGTGCGCGAGAACTGGCGGTACTACGCCGGCCGGGTGCACACCCTGTGCGTCGAGGCCATCCGGCAACGCTCCCACCGCCGCACCTACATCCGCTGGCTCGAGTCGCAGATCGCCGAGCTACCGGAGCGCGTACCCGCGGTGCGGGCCAATGCCCCGAAGCAGTTGTCGTTGGTGCTGTAGCGGTACAAGGCCCGGATTTCGAGCCGAGCCCGGCCGTTGCCCCTGACCGGTTACTAGTGTGGTGTCTCACAAATACGGTTATGAAGATGCGAGGGCATTTTGGTTGTCGGCAAGGCGCGATGACGAGCAGTGGCCAATACCACGCGAGGAAGAGCAACGCAGCCGACGGCCAAAAGGACCCGCAGATTCATAACCGTATTTGCGAGACACCACACTAGGTGCCATCCACACGCACGACCCTGACCGTGCGGCCCGTAGCCAGCGACTCCGCCGCGGCGGCGGCGATGGCGAGAGCCGCCAAGCCGTCCTGGCCGCTCGGGTACGCCACATCGCCACCCCTGACGAGAGTGCAAAATGCCGCCATCTCTTCGCGGTAGGCGGCGGCATAGCGGTCCGTGAAGAAGTCGTTGAGCGGGTCGGTGGCGAATCCTGACCGGCCGGCGCGGGTGACCGTGGTGGCCACCGGGTTGCCGGCGGAGACCATGCCCTCGGAGCCGTGGACTTCGATCCGCTGGTCGTAGCCGTAGGCGGCGCGGCGCGAGTTCGAGATCAGGCACAGGCGGCCGCCGGCCGAACGCAGCACGACCGCGGCGGTGTCGACGTCGCCGGCGGCGCCGATGGCCTTGTCGACGAGAGCCGAGCCCGTGGCGGTGACCTCGACGATGGGTTCGCCCACGAGGAACCGTGCCATGTCGAAGTCGTGGATCATCATGTCCCGAAACAGGCCGCCGGACCGTTGGATGTACGCCGTCGGAGGCGGGGCCGGATCGCGCGAGGTGATCTGCACGAGTTCGACGGCTCCGATGCCGCCGCGGTCGATCTCGTCGCGCAGACGCCGGAACGACGGGTCGAACCGGCGATTGAAGCCGATCATCAGCGGAACCCCGCTCCGGACCGCCGCGGCGACGCCCCGTTCCGCCCGGGACAGATCGAGATCGATGGGTTTCTCGCAGAAGATCGCCTTGCCGGCCGCGGCGGCCTTTTCGATCTGATCAGCGTGCAGGTCGGTGGGCGTTGCGATGAGGACGCCTTCGATGGCTGGATCGCTCAACACCTCCTCGGCTGATGCGGCACGGGCGCCGGTCATCCGAATGACCGATGCGGCGGCCGGCTCATCAGGATCGGCCACGGCCACCAACCGGGCACCCTCCGCGTCCGCAATGGACCGCGCATGGGTCCGTCCGATCCGGCCGGCCCCCAGGAGACCGAGCCTGACGGGCTGGTTCATGACTTCGTGTCCCGCTGATAGATCCAGTCGTGATCCGGATGGTTCTTGAACCGCCACTGACGCCTGGGACCCGCCATGACGTTCAGATAGTACATGTCATAGCCGTACGGCGCGCCGCACGGATGATGCCCGCGCGGCACCAGCACCGTGTCGCCGTCGGAAACGGCCATGCTCTCGTCCAGTTCGCCGTCTTCCGTGAAGACCCGTTGAAAGCCGAATCCCTGGGGCGGGTTGATCCGGTGATAGTAGGTCTCCTCGAGATAGGTCATGTCCTCGCCCTGGTCGCTGTCATGACGGTGAGGGGGATAGCTCGACCAGTTGCCCTGGGGCGTGAAGACCTCGGTGATCAGCAGGCTGTCGGCGATGTCGGCGTCGTCCATGGCGATGGGGTGCACGTAGCGCGTGTTGGCGCCTTTGCCGCGTTCCAGCACCGGTATGCCGTCCGGATCGATGGCCCTGGCCGCGTGTCCGCCGAAACCGGGCGCCGAGCACACCGCGATGGTGCAGTCGGTCACCGCGCGCGCCGACCAGGACGTCCCGTTCGGAACATAGACGGCGTACGGCTTCGTCTGTTCGAAGACGCTCATGCGCTCGCCCTGGATGCCGAAATCAACTTCGGGCGTGGACATGTGGGCACTGCCCTCGACCATGACCAGGATGACCTCGCGATCTCCCGTGGTCTCCCCGGCGGTCTCACCGGCCTTCAGCGCGTAGACGCCGAACCCGACATACCGCCATCCGGCGTCCGCGGGCGTGATGTCGACGACCTTGCCCGTAGTCCCCGACGGCTTGCGTAGTAGACTGCTCATTGGATGTGCTCCCGTACTTTCCCAACCCCGCCTGTCCTGGATTCCCGCTTTCCAGGCTGTGTCAAAACGCCAACTTCGAAGTGTCAACGGCCAATCCGTCATTCCCGCCCCCTCCGTCATTCCCGCGAAAGCGGGAATCCAGGGGTCCTGGAGGGGTCCCTACGCGGCGTTTCCCCGCGCCACCCCTCCTGGATTCCCGCTTTCGCGGGAATGACGATTCGGGGGTCGTTGCCTCTCTCGGATGGTGTTTTGACACACCCGCTTTCGCGGGAATGACGGCTTCGGGGTTTCACTGCCCATATTCGCACGCATTCAGTCCAAGCCTGCTTCCCGCGCCATTGCGCGAAGCGTCTTCAATGCCAAAGTCTGATAGTACACCGGATCGCGTTGGGCCGGGTCCTGTTCGGCCTCTGCAATCAGCCAACCCGAGTAGTGATGGCGGGCGGCGATTTGCAGCACCGCCGGGAAATCGACGCATCCCTCTTCGTCGCCCGGGACCGTGAACACGCCGAGCCTGACGGCTTGCAGTAACGACAACCCTTCCGCAAGGGCTCTTTGGCGGACGGCGGGGCGGACGTTCTTCGCGTGGATATGAACGACGCGGTCCATGTATCGTTCGGCCAGGGTTACCGGATCGGCGCCCGCGAACGCCGCGTGCCCGGTGTCCAAAAGCAGCCTCGTGTTCGGCCCGGCGTGGGCCATGAACGCCTCGATGTCCTCCATCGTCTCCACTACCGTGCCCATGTGGTGATGATAGGCCAGGTGGATGCCCCGGTCGCGGCAGTGCCCGGCGATGGCTTCAACGTCGGCGCAGAAGCCGCCCCAGCCGGACGGCGCGAGCTTCGGCCGATCCCGCAAGGGCGCGTCAACCTTGCCGTGGACGGCGCCGGCGGTCTCGCACGCGATGCAAACAGAACACCCCAACGCCGTCAACACGTCGAGGTGAGGCTGGATCGCCGACTTCTCGTCCTCGACGGATCGTTCGAGCAGCCTGAGCGAGTGCCACCCGGACACATAGGCCAAACCGTAGGGTTTGAGGGTCGCCGCCAGGGTGGCCGCATCGGAAGGGAACTTGTGGCCCTTCTCGATCCCCTCGAAACCGATCCGGCCGGCGTCGCTCAAACACCGCTCCAGCGGGATATCACGCCCGAGGCTGAGGTCGTCGTCGTTGGACCACGCGATGGGGTTGGTGCCGTATCGGATCACGGGCGTTTCCGTAGCGCCGCGACATAGGACTCGCGGGCCGCCGCCACCTCAGGCCGGTCCGAGACCTCGGGCACGGCCACGTCCCACCAATGGCCTCCGGCCTGTGTGCCGGCCATGGGGTCGGTGTCGATGACGATGACCGATGTCCGGTCGGCGGATCTGGCCTCGATCATGGCGGCTTCGAGGTCCTCGATGCCGTCCACATGCGTCGCGATAGCTCCCATGGAGGCGGCATGGGCGGCGAAATCGATGTCCGATGGCGTTTGGTGCCGGGCCGTATCGAGCAGGTTGTTGAAGCTGGCGCCGCCGGTGGCGAGTTGCAGCCGGTTGATGCACCCGAAGCCGCGGTTGTCCAGGACCACGACGGTCAGCTTCAGGCCCAGCATGACACTGGTGGCGAGCTCCGAGTTCATCATCATGTACGACCCGTCACCCACCACCACCACCACGTCGGCTTCGGGGCGCGCCATCTTGACGCCCAGTCCGCCGGCGATCTCGTAACCCATGCACGAGTACCCGTATTCGAGATGGTAGTCGCCGCGCCGGGGCGAACGCCAGAGCTTGTGCAGCTCACCGGGCAGACCGCCGGCCGCGCACACGACGATGCCGTTGTCGCTCATGGCCCGTTGGACGGCGCCGATCACCTGAGCGTCCGACGGTACCGCGTTGTCGCCGGTCGCGCGGGTGGCGGCATCGGCGGCGCGGTCCCAAGCGGCCTTCAGCCCTTCGCTCGGCGGGGCGAAGACGCGGTCGCCCAGGACGGCGTCCAGTTCCTCCAGGGTCGTCCGCGCGTCGCCCACCACAGCGATGGCGTCATGCTTCGCCGCGTCGAACGCCGCCGCGTTGATCGCCAGCAGCCGGACGTCCGGGTTCCGGAAGAGACTCCACGATCCGGTGGTGAAGTCCTGCAATCGGGTTCCCACCGCGATGACCAGGTCCGCCGCCCGGGCGAGGGCGTTGGCGCTTTCGGTCCCGGTCACGCCGATGGCGCCCACGTTGCACGGGTGCGCCCACGGCAGCGCCGATTTTCCGGCCTGGGTCTCGGCCACGGGGACGCCGTGTCGCTCGGCAAAGGCGGCCAGGGTCTCGCAGGCATCGGAGTAGTGGACCCCGCCGCCGGCAATCAGCAGCGGCGCTTTCGCCGCGCGCAGGGCCTCGACGGCCCGGTCCAGCTCTCCCGCGTCGGGCCGTTGCCGGCGCATGACCCAGGCCCGCGGCTCGAAGAATGCCTCGGGATAGTCGTAGGCCTCGGCCTGAACGTCCTGGCATAGGGCGAGGGTGACGGGACCGCAGCCGGCCGGGTCGATGAGCGTCGCCATGGCCCGCGGCAGGGCGGTCAGGAGCTGCTCGGGACGAGCGATGCGATCGAAGTACCGGCTCACCGGGCGGAAGCAGTCGTTGGCGCTGACGGTGCCGTCCGCGAAGTCCTCCACCTGTTGCAGCACCGGGTCGGGAATCCGGTTGGCGAAGACGTCTCCGGGCAGGAACAGCACCGGCAGGCGGTTCACGTGGGCCAGTGCCGCAGCCGTGACCATGTTGGTGGCGCCGGGTCCGATGGAGGAGGTCACCGCCATGGCCCGCTTGCGGTTGTTGGCCTTGGCGTAGGCGATGGCCGCATGGGCCATGCCCTGTTCGTTGTGACCCCGCCACGTGGGCAGCGCGTCGCCGGCATGGTACAGGGCCTCACCGAGGCCGGCGACGTTGCCGTGCCCGAAGATCGCCCAGACACCCGCGACGAAGCGCTCACCGTCCTCGTTTACCTGCGTGCTCAGATAGCGCACCAGGGCCTGGGCCGCCGTCAGTCGGATCGTGCTCATGGATTGTCTGTCCTCTCGCAGCTTGCCATTATATGGCGCCCTTCGACTTCGCTCCGCTGGCGCTACGCTACGCTCAGGGCGAACGGGGTTGGGACTCACGACACCGACGGGGTTGGGACTCACGACACCGACGGGGTTGGGACCCTACGACACCGACGGGATTAGGACTCCACGATACCGTTCGTCCGCTCACCGTCCTCATTCACTTGCGCGCTCAGATAGCGAACAAGGGCCTGGGCCGCCGTCAGTCGGATCGTGCTCATGGATTGTCTGTCCTCTCGCATCTTGCCATTAAATGGCGCCCTTCGACTTCGCTCCGCTGGCGCTACGCTACGCTCAGGGCGAACGGGGTTGGGACTCACGACACCGACGGGGTTGGGACCCTACGACACCGACGGGATTCGGACTCCACGATACCGTTCGTCCGCTCACCGTCCTCATTCACTTGCGCGCTCAAATAGCGAACCAGGGCCTGGGCCGCCGTCAGTCGGATGGTGCTCATGGATTGTCTGTCCTCTCGCAGCTTGCCATTAAATGGCGCCCTTCGACTTCGCTCCGCTGGCGCTACGCTACGCTCAGGGCGAACGGGGTTGGGACTCACGACGCCGACGGGGTTGGGACTCTACGACACCGACGGGGTTGAGACTCTACGACACCGACGGGGTTGAGACCCTACGACACCGCCGGGGTTGAGACCCTACGACACCGCCGGGGTTGAGACTCTACGGCACCGACGGGATTAGGACTCCACGACACCGACGGGATTAGGACTCCACGATACCGTTCGTCCTGAGCGTAGCTCCGCGTTAGCGGAGCGAAGTCGAAGGGCGCCGATTCAGCCATTAATGATCGGTGTCCCTTGCACCGTGTTGGGCCACCCGCCGCGGCTCGTCCCACGCTTCGCAGAGACTGGTAAAATTTTCAGCCATCCGCGCCACCGCCGCGCCATCGCCCATGCCCCCGGCCATCCAGGCGCGCGCCACGTCGCCGAAGATCGTGCGCCCGACGGCGAACCCTTTCACCATCTCATGCCTGGCCGCGGCCTGGAAGCTCGCCCGCAAGTCCTCGAAGGGCGCGTCCAGACCCAGGACCACGATGCCCCGGCAGTGAGGGTCGTGGGCCTCGATGGCCGCGCACGCGTTTTGCCAGGCGGCATCGGAGGCCATCGGCTCAAGCTTCCACCAGTCGGGAAAAACGCCGATGGCGTAGAATCTCTCGATGACGGCGGCCGTGGTCGAATCGTCAACCGCTCCATGTTTCGACGGAATGATCTCCAGCAGGAAGTCCAGCCCGTTGGCGCGGGCGGCCTCGGCTAGCCGCCTGACCGTCGCTTCCTGGCCGGCGCGAAGCTCCTCCGGATCGTCCGGGCGGTAGAAGCAGAGCGCCTTCACCACGTGCTCGGCGGGCCACTCCGCCAGCGCCGAGCCGAAGTCGTCGCCGATCTCGAGACGTAGCGGTCGGCTGCCCGGCTCCTCCACCGGCCGCCCGATCCACAGTCCGGTGCCCGCCGCCGCGTAGAGCGCGTCGCGGCCCAGGCGGACGTCGCACAGGATGCCGTACCCGTCGCGGCCGCCGGCGACCCGAAGCGCCGCCTCCAGGCACAGGCGCTTGAACGCGCCGATGCGGTCCGCGACGGCGCCACGGCCGTCCGCGCCACCACGGTCCCCCACGCCGTCGCCCCGACCCGTCGCCGCGCGCCGCTCTGCCCCGACCCCGCACTCCCGGGCGATGTCTTCGAGCTGCGTGCGATGATCGAAGGCGAACACGTGCATGACGGGCCATGCCTTGGGCCGGTTCGTGGCCCAGTGAAGCTGCTCCAACCGCGCATCATGCCGCACCGCCGGCGTGGACGGCCCGTTCTCCAGGAAGTCGCGCAGCTCGACGGCGCTGGGATAGGCCGGGGTGCAACCGTGGCGCGACACCGCCAGCGCGCCGCAGGCATTGGCGATGCGCAGGGTCTCGGCCCAGTCCTCTCCCGCAAGCCAGCCCTTGAGGAGCCCGGCCATGAAGCCGTCGCCGGCTCCCAGGACGTTGAACACCTCGACCGTGAACGACTCTCCGCTGACGCCGTGATCGAGGCTCGCGGGGATCGGCCCCTCGAACGCCGTGGCTCCCGCGGCGCCGCGTTTGCAGACCAATGCCGCCTCCGACACGTTGCGGACATTGGCCAGAGCCTCGATGGTATCGGACGTGCCGCCCGCGACGTGGAATTCCTCTTCCGTGCCCACAATGACGTCGAACCGCGACAGGGTGCTTTGCAGCTTGGACGTCACGGCCGCCGATTGGATGAAGCGGTTCTCGCCGTCTCCATGCCCCGAGAGGCCCCACAGGTTCGGCCGGTAGTCGAGGTCGAGGACCGTCCTGGCGCCCGACTCCCGCGCCAGATCCAGCGCCCGCAGGGTCGCGGCCTCGGTCCGGGGATGTGACAGGTGGGTGCCGGAGGCCAGGACACAGCGCGCCTCGGCGATGAAGTCCGGGTCGATGTCGTCCGGCGACAGCGCCATGTCGGCGCAGTCCTCGCGGTAGAAGATCAGCGGAAACCGCTCCGGGTCCCGGATGCCGAGCAGCACCAGGGCCGTCAGGCGATGCGGATCGGTGATGACGCCCCGGATGTCCACCCCTTCGGCCTGCAACTGCTCGCGGATGAAGCGGCCCATGTGTTCGTCGCCGACCCGCGTGATGACCGCGGACTTCAGGCTGAGCCGAGCCGCCCCGGCTGCGGCATTGGTAGGTGAGCCGCCGATATACTTGCGGAACGTCCGCATGTCTTCCAGCCGGCCGCCCACCTGACCGCCGTAGAGATCCACCGACGACCGGCCGATGGAGATGACGTCAAGAGCCCGCTTCAAACGGTACCGCCCAGGGAGCCTTCGAGCTTCGCCAACTCCTGCCCGCCCGCCATCATGTCCTGAAGCTCGTCGGCCTGGATCTCCCCGCGCTTCGCCGTGCCCAGGGTGGTGCCGCGGTTCAGCACCGTGTACCGGTCGCCCACCGCCATGGCATGGCGGACGTTGTGGGTGATGAAGACGACGCCGATGCCGGACTTGCGGACGCGATCGATGGTGGCCAGGACGTTCGATGTCTGCCGCACCCCCAACGCCGACGTCGGCTCGTCCAGGATCAGGATCTTCGCGCCGAAATAGACGGCGCGGGCGATGGCCACCGTCTGACGCTCGCCGCCGGACAGCGTCCCCACCGCCTGGTTGGGTTCCCGCAAGCGAATGCCCATGTCGGCCATTCCCGTCATCGTGACCTCGTTGGCCTTCTTGAAGTCGATGTACTTGAACGGCCTCCATCCCTTGGTGGGCTCCCGGCCCATCCAGAAGTTGCGGGTCACGGACATGAGCGGGATCATCGCCAGGTCCTGGTACACGGTGGCGATGCCCGCCAGCATGGCGGCGCGCGGGCTCTCGAAGGTCACCGGCCGGCCGCCCATGAGGATCTGTCCGGTGGTGGGCTTGTGGACCCCGGACATGGTCTTGATGAACGTGGACTTGCCGGCGCCGTTGTCCCCGAGCAGACAGTGGCATTCGCCCGCGTACACCGCCACCGAGACGCCCGCCAGGGCGATGACCGCCCCGAAGTGTTTCTCGATCTCCTGCAACTCGATCAACGAGTCTTCGGACGTGCTCACGTCGCGCATTTCGTAAAGCGGTTCGCTCATCATCGTTCTCCCGTGATCATGCGGCGGATGTAGGTGTTCAGGATCACCGCCAACAACAGGATGACGCCAAGGAAGACGCGGAACAGGCTGCTTTCCACGCCGGTGAAGAACAGGCCCTGTTGAACGACGCCGAAGATCAAGGCGCCGAGCGCCGCGCCGACCACCGAGCCGTATCCGCCGGTGAGCAGAGCGCCGCCGATGACGACGCAGATGATCGCCTCGAACTCCTTCAGCAGGCCGCGGTCCGCCGCGGCGGAGCCGAATTCAATCACCTGGCAGGTAGCGAAAACCGCGGCGCAGAACGCCGTGAACATGAACATGAGGATCTTGACGCGGTTCACCGGAACGCCGGTGTAGCGCGCCGCCTGGGCATCGCCGCCCGAGGCGTAGATCCAGTTGCCGAACTTCGTGCGGGTCAGCACCCAATGCCCGGCAATGACCAGTACGACCGCCCATACCATCAGCATGGGAATCCCGTCGACGATAGGCTGGCCTACCCGCCGGCCGCGGCTAAAGGTCTCGATCAGCCCCATGTCGGCGAGCCACACGAACAGGCCGTTGAAGATCTTGCCGCCGAACAGCGGCGCCAGCCAATCGCCCGCCGCGGCTTCCTTGACGCCCCCAATGATGGTCTTGCGGGTGGTGGCGATGGACAGGAAAATCGTCAGGCCGCGCAGGATGTAAAGGAATGCCAGGGTGACGATGAAGCTCGGCAAGCCGGTCTTGATCACCAGCCAACCGTTGAGCGCGCCCAGCGCGATGGCGATGGCGAAGGCCAGAAAGATCCCGAACCAGACCGGAAGGCCCCACTGGACCGAGACGATGGCGATGACGATGCCGGCGAATCCGATCATCGAGCCCACGGACAGGTCGAACTCGCCCGAGATCATCAGCAAACACGCGCCGACCGCGATAATCGCGAACTGGGCCGAAACCACGCCCCAGTTCATCACGCCCTCCAGGCTGAACATGCCGGTGTCGGCGGCGACCAATAGAAAGAAGACAAAAACGAGGATCGTGCCGCAGATGGCGCCCAGTTCGGGCCGTATCATCGCGCGGCGGAACGATGACATCTCCTTCAAACGTTCGTCGGCCATGACCTCCCCCTCGGTGTCCTGCAAATGACGGGGCCATTACAGGGTGGCCGGGGCGCGGGCGGGTTTGAAACCCGCCCCTACACCCGATCAACCTACGGTGCGTCCGCCGCGGTGCGTGGCCGCGGCGGAGCAGACCGTTGCCGCACAGGCTCCCAGGGTCCTGCCCGGGCAAATCGGAGCGGACAGGACGCCGGGACCCGGCTCAGCGGTATTCGCCGGCGTACTTCTCGACCAGGCCGATGTTGTTCTTGGTGACGAACCCCGGACCCGAGTTCATGTGGCCCGACGGCAACACGCCGTAACGCGCGAGGTTCGTGAGGATGACCACGGGCATGTAGCCCTGGAGGTAGGGCTGCTGGTCGATGGCGAACGCAATCGTGCCGTCCTTGATGCCGGCGGCGATCTCGCCGGAGAGGTCGAAGGTGGCGAAGTGGACTTCGCCCTTGAGCCCCATATCTTGCAGCGCGGCCAATGTCGGGTGGGCCGACGTCGGACCCAAGGTCAGAATGCCGTTGGCGTCCTTGTTGCTGTTCAGATACGCCTTCACCTTGTTCTTGATCTCGGCCGGATCCTGGCCGCTGTCGATCATCTGGCGGCCGAGCTTCACGCCGAGGGCGGCGGCATAGCCCTGGCAGCGCTCGACGGACGCGGGATTGGTGATGTAGTGGTTGACGCACAGAAACTTCTTCACGCCCGCTTTCTTGGCCTGCTTGCCGGCGCCGAGCCCGGCGTCGTATTCCGGTTGCCCAACGTGCAGCAGGGCGCCAAGCTCTTCCGATTGCTTCTGGGTTCCGGAATTGATGGTGATGACCGGGATGCCCTTGTCGACCGCATCCGTGATCGGTCCCTTGAGCACGTCGAAATCGGCGATGGTGACGATGATGCCGTCGGGGTTGGCCGCCGACGCCTGCTCGACGATGCGGGCCATGTCAGCGAGATCGCCGGTGGGCGGATTGCGGTAGTCGACCCTCACGTCCATCTGCTCGCCCGCCACCTTGATGGCGTTCTTGATCGTGTTCCACCAACTGTCACTGTCGGGTGCGTGGCTGATCAGGACGAACTTTTCGCCCGCTGCCGCGGCGAGATTCGGAGCCCCCGCCAAACCAATCGCCGTCAAAGCGGCGACCGCCAATACAAAAAACCTGGATGTCATGGTTCTCCTCCGTTCTTTCCCCATGCGCCGGAACCGACGGGCGGCGATGGTTTGAGTCGTTTCCCCTGTGACTTGGATGCTCGGCTGAGGATAGAATATAAGCTCTCTTTCTGAAATTGAAAACAGAAAACTCCATGCCTGCCATGCGCGGGATATCCACGGAAACGAAACAGCGTCAGTCGGGGCGAACAGGGTCATTTCACGCTGGCTGTCGTGGCTGGACAATCGGGGCGAGGACCTGGGAGCGAGGGCGTCCCGCCCTCGGCGAGGGCAAGATGCCCTCGCTCCTAGGGTGAGCCCTCGCCAAGTGTAGGCTGTCGCCGGCCCTCTCCGGTTTCCTTGGCATCTTGCCGCTAGCGTGAAATGGCCCTGGTCGGGGCGATGCGCCGTCTTGACTTGGGTCCCCGGCGGCCATCCATTAGAATGGGGTGGACTTTCCACTCATGCGTCGGAGGGGAACCATGCGCACTATCGGTGTCGGCCTGATCGGCACGGGCTTCATGGGCAAGTGCCACACGTTGGCCTACCGTTCGGTCAGGGCGGTGTTCGACACGCCTCTGTCGCCACGATTGGTACGCGTCTGCAGTCGGCAGCCGGCGGCGGCCGAGCGTCATGCGGCGCGATGTGGTTTCGAGAGTGCAACCGACGACTGGCGCGTCGTGGTGGATGATCCCGATGTCGACATCATCTCCATCACGACACCGAACAAGTTTCACTGCGAGATGGCGCTGGCCGCCCTGGAGGCGGGGAAGCACGTCTACTGCGAGAAGCCGCTGGCCTTGACGCTGGAGGAGGCCGAGCGCATGGTCGGCGTCGCGACGAAAGCCAGGGGCAAGACCATCGTGGGCTATGGCTACCTCTGCAATCCCCTGTTCCAGCATGCCCGGGCACTGATCCGTTCCGGAGCCATCGGCCGCCCGCTGTTCTTTCGCGGCGTGTGCGACGAGGACTACCAGGCCGACCCGGACTTGCCGTGGACCTGGCGGTCGGCCAAGGCCGCGGCCGGCCTTGGCGTGCTCGGCGACATGATGTGTCATCTTGTCAGCATGGCCGACGGCCTGCTCGGACCCATCGAGAGCGTTCTTGCCGACTGCCGCATCCACTACGCCACCCGTCGCGCCGCGGACGGCGGGGAACGGCTCGCGGTGGAAAACGAGGACGTCGCGTCCGCGCTGGTCACCTTCGAGAGCGGCGTAACCGGGATGCTCTCGTCGTCGCGCGCCGCGTGGGGGCGCAAGAACCATCTGGCGTGGGAGCTTCACGGCGACGCCGGCATGCTGGTCCAGGACCAGGAACGCATGAACGAGCTTCAGCTCTACCGGAACGACGGGCCGAAGAGCGATCAGGGCTTCAAGACCATCCTGGCCGGGCCGGCGCACGAGCCCTACGGCAACTTCTGCCCGGCTCCCGGCCACGGCTTGGGCTTCAACGACCTCAAGACCATCGAGCTGGCCAACTTCCTGAAGGCGATTGCCGACGACGTGCCGGCCTATCCCGATTTCGCCGCCGCCCTGCGGTTCGAGCGCGTGATTCACGCCATCGCGCGGTCGGCGGAAATGGGGGCCAGGACCCGGGTCGTCGATGCCTCCTACAAGAGGTCGGCGCTTCAATGAGGCCGAGGCAATCAAGCCTCGGAATCATACCATCGTCCATGCAGCTCAAAGACCGAAGAAAACGGCTTCAATGAGGCCGAGGCAATCAAGGGGAGTTATATAGCAGTTTACCCAAGGCGGGGATCAGGGGAATACTTCGGGTTTTCGGGACGGTCACGCTTCTGTTTCTTGGGGTCAGCGGTTTTCATGTCCGTGATCCTTTCGCCCATTGGCCATCAGAACACGTTGCTTCGAGCCTGCGGCACGGGCTTGTCCTGGGAAGCAGTCAAATGGGCATACGGCAACCATCGCCCACTCATGCGGCATGCGATGGCCGCCATCTGGTCCAGTGTATCCTCGGAACGGGCGTTGTGCCGCCCCGCGAACTCGTTGACATAGCGCCCAAGTGCTTGCGGCTCATCTTGTGATAGGTGCCGTGGTAGACCCGCTTGAGCATGGACCAGAAGGACGCGATCCCGTTGGTGTGCGCGCTTGGTCGTCCACGTACTTGCCGACCGAGTGATTGACCGTCTGGTGGTTCAGGAGCCCCTGATACCATGTGCTCGTCCGTGTAGACCTTCGCGCCATCAACGACCTGATCCAGCACAAACTCTTTCAGGGTCAGCCCGTCCGCGCTTTCTACCGCTTCCGCGCTCACGCGGTTGGTGTCCCGGTCCTTCATGCCCACCACGGCGACCTTGCCCACGGTCCCGCGACCGGACTTGAGCTTCTTGGACCCGTGCTTGTTCTTCTCCTTGCCACCCATGTAGGTCTCGTCTACTTCAACGGGTCCCTGGGAGGCAACCCCGTCATCCTCGAAGGTCTCCCGGATTCTCATCGACAGGTGCCATGCCGTCTCTTGGGTCACATCCAGGTCCCTTTGCAGTTTCATCGAAGGGACACCCTTCAAGCCCGTGGCCATGAGGTAGATGGCGATGGCCCATGTCTGGCAACCCAGGGGCGAGTTGTGCATGAGGGTGTCCGTCTTGACGGAGAAGTCCTTCCGGCAGGACCTGTCGGTTGGAAATGTGTTTTTCTTGTAAAATCAGTTAGGGGGCGGCGCCAAGGGAAAAGGTGGAGGTTATGGGTTCTTTTAATGTTTTCGGTTAGTTAGGGGATCCATTCAATCCGAAGCCTCTACCGGTTTTTGGCCCAACCCTGTTGTCAACCCCCTTGGCAAGTCTTATGATAGACCCGAAATGGCTGAGCCAAAGGACATAGACTCTCACATCACCCTGGAGATTGGCGACGCCAATCTCACCAGCGACGACCTCCGCAAGAGCATTGATGCATTCGATGGTTTACTGAAGACTGTGACGAAGTCTGTATGTCCTGGCTCCTCTGTCGATTGGATAATCCGACCGAAAACCGGGAGTCTTCTCATCGGTGCCAACGCGGCGACCGATCCCGGCACGGTAGAACAGATCAAGGCCCTCGCGCATGACAGCCTGGAGGGGAAACTCCCTTCTATTCATTCCGACGAAGTCGTCCGACACATTCGGGTTTTGTCCAGCATAAAGAATGTTCATCTTTGGGTAGGCCGCGAGAGTCGTGAAATTACGCAGGATGTTTATGCGACGCTGAAAGCCGCTTGCCGTCCCGCCTACATGGCTCCAGGTAGCGTGGAGGGTCGGTTATCTGTACTCAGTGATCGGAGCGCCTTGGCAATTTATGAGCCCGTTTGGAACAAGCGAATTGAGTGCAACGTGTCCGATGCTTTGCTCGAAGGCATGCGCCACTTGTGGCGAAAAAGGGTCACGGCCTATGGCATGGTTCACTATCGTTCGGACGGGTTCCCTGCCAGTATAGATGCACAATCGGTCCAACCGTTTGCCGACGACGATGCGTTGCCGTCCTCTGCCGATGTACTGGGCATTCTACCTATGGAGTAAATGCCCGACAAGCCTGAAAGACGCTACTGGGACTCCGACTGCTTCATTGGCTGGCTAGCCGCAGAAGCGGGCAAAGTCGACCCTTGTCGTCAAGCCCTATCACTCGCTGAAACAGGTAAGATCGAGATCGTTACGAGCGCCCTAACCATTGCCGAAGTACTACACATGCGCAACCATTCGGCGATCCCGAAGGATAAGCGCGACACGATCAGGCAGTTTTTCAACAAGAGCTATATCATAGTTGTCCCCATTCTCCGTGCTACAGCGGAGCGCGGGCAAGACCTTGTATGGGATCACGGCATCAAACCCAAGGATGCTCTTCATGTAGCTACGGCGATCGACGTAGGAGTATCCCTGTTCAATACGTTTGATGAGGAACTGATAAAGAAGGGCAATGAGTTAAACGCCTATGCCTTGGTGTTCGAGAACCCAAGAGTTGATCAGATGGTCCTACCTTACCCTGGGTAAACTGCTATATAATTCCCCAATCAAGCCTCGGAATCCGGCCTAGTCCGGCTTTCGCTACGGTGTGAAGGGTGCTTCAATGAGGCCGAGGCAATCAAGCCTCGGAATCCCTTGAGCCACACTTCCGGGTCATAGGTAACGGTGGTGTCGCTTCAATGAGGCCGAGGCAATCAAGCCTCGGAATCACCCTCGTAAGCCCTGTATGTCTCACCACTCACCACGCTTCAATGAGGCCGAGGCAATCAAGCCTCGGAATCTCATGGTAAGTATTATGACATCAATAGGCGGGGTTGTGCTTCAATGAGGCCGAGGCAATCAAGCCTCGGAATCGTCATGGCGGCGTGGCGGCCGGAGCCGGTGGGCCAGGCTTCAATGAGGCCGAGGCAATCAAGCCTCGGAATCTAGTGGTGTGCCAGTACACCCGTCGCGGGGGCGGTGTGCTTCAATGAGGCCGAGGCAATCAAGCCTCGGAATCCACTTGTCCTTACCTTAGTCGACTGTCCTTCCCTTTGGCTTCAATGAGGCCGAGGCAATCAAGCCTCGGAATCGCAATTTGAGGCGCGGGTAGCGGGTACGCCGTGGACGCTTCAATGAGGCCGAGGCAATCAAGCCTCGGAATCGCGTTTACTGGGAACGGGATGCAGGTGATTGAAGGTGCTTCAATGAGGCCGAGGCAATCAAGCCTCGGAATCCATCCCTCGGCAAAAGCTCTATCTCTGTCACTCCAAGGCTTCAATGAGGCCGAGGCAATCAAGCCTCGGAATCTATGCGCAAATTCGTCAAGGACATAGACTTTGCCACCGCTTCAATGAGGCCGAGGCAATCAAGCCTCGGAATCCTGCGCAACTCTAAGCCTGTCCTCATCCCGTAGTATCAAAGCTTCAATGAGGCCGAGGCAATCAAGCCTCGGAATCCATCTGCTGAACCGATCCGTCTCCCAGGGCGACCTGCTTCAATGAGGCCGAGGCAATCAAGCCTCGGAATCCGGAATCCGCCAGCCCCTCCGGTCGCTTGTTTACTCGGCTTCAATGAGGCCGAGGCAATCAAGCCTCGGAATCCTTCGACACCGCCGAGTTTGGTCTTCTCCGCCTGGGTGCTTCAATGAGGCCGAGGCAATCAAGCCTCGGAATCCGGTGCTCGCGAACAATCGGGTTCCCATGAGACAGGGGCTTCAATGAGGCCGAGGCAATCAAGCCTCGGAATCCGGGCTGGCGCGCCGGCGTGGCTTCCGTCAACAAGGGCTTCAATGAGGCCGAGGCAATCAAGCCTCGGAATCCCACCCCGGGGACGCTGGTCAGCATCAGGGTCGAAATCGCTTCAATGAGGCCGAGGCAATCAAGCCTCGGAATCCCCAGAAGATGGAGGACGACGAATGCTAGGGCGCATGCTTCAATGAGGCCGAGGCAATCAAGCCTCGGAATCCTCTCCCTGGGCGTGGGAGTCGTTGCGGAGGCCAAGGCTTCAATGAGGCCGAGGCAATCAAGCCTCGGAATCCACGTCTACATCTCTCACGACAGTGATATCAATGAGATGCTTCAATGAGGCCGAGGCAATCAAGCCTCGGAATCCATGCCCAGCTTGACCGCGAGACTCTGTCTTGCTTCGCTTCAATGAGGCCGAGGCAATCAAGCCTCGGAATCCTAGAATATCTCCTGAGCTACCTAAGAGAACCTGACCTGCTTCAATGAGGCCGAGGCAATCAAGCCTCGGAATCCGCAAGACTGGTCACCGCGGCCACCGTCGATGCTGCGGCTTCAATGAGGCCGAGGCAATCAAGCCTCGGAATCCCGGGCGCCTATGCCGCGACGGCATGCAGACTCAGAGGCTTCAATGAGGCCGAGGCAATCAAGCCTCGGAATCCCCCCGGTTCCCCCGGCCGCGGATCCGCCAAGATCGGCGTGCTTCAATGAGGCCGAGGCAATCAAGCCTCGGAATCCCCCGGTCTGACGTGCATTGCCTCCCGTTCAAATCTTGGCTTCAATGAGGCCGAGGCAATCAAGCCTCGGAATCCCCCCTCATGGTCGCCCCGTCAAAATCAGGTACCCGCCGCTTCAATGAGGCCGAGGCAATCAAGCCTCGGAATCCGTGTTTCGAGTACGCGGTCACTCTTACCCAAAGGTCGCTTCAATGAGGCCGAGGCAATCAAGCCTCGGAATCCAACCGAAGTCGGCCGTGTCGGACGACGCTCTCCGGGCTTCAATGAGGCCGAGGCAATCAAGCCTCGGAATCCCTCCAGGGCTGTTTCACGCTCACGCCAACCTCCCGGCTTCAATGAGGCCGAGGCAATCAAGCCTCGGAATCCGGGCCTGCGTTGACCCCTGGGAACCCGATTGTTCCGGGCTTCAATGAGGCCGAGGCAATCAAGCCTCGGAATCCTTGTCGCGGGCGACAAATCCACTCCAGGGCGGAGGTGCTTCAATGAGGCCGAGGCAATCAAGCCTCGGAATCCGGACATCACGGCGGAGGATTGGGAACAATACCCGTGGCTTCAATGAGGCCGAGGCAATCAAGCCTCGGAATCCTCCGTGCTGGCCATGGCGCAGGGCATGAAGGCGATGCTTCAATGAGGCCGAGGCAATCAAGCCTCGGAATCCGGTACAGACGCCGACCCTTGTGTATCCATCACTCGGCTTCAATGAGGCCGAGGCAATCAAGCCTCGGAATCCCCGCCGTTACCGTTTCGCATGGGCTTCCGAACTGCGACCGCTTCAATGAGGCCGAGGCAATCAAGCCTCGGAATCCCCGTGATGTCCGGAGGCTGGATCATGAGCCCCTGCCCGCTTCAATGAGGCCGAGGCAATCAAGCCTCGGAATCCCGGTAAGGGTCCAGAGGTACGAGGATGAAGCGGTTCGCTTCAATGAGGCCGAGGCAATCAAGCCTCGGAATCCTCCTGGTGAAGCACTTCAACCTGTGGCGGACGGCCGGCTTCAATGAGGCCGAGGCAATCAAGCCTCGGAATCCAGCCCCCCTTCGAACTCCTTTCGTGGGTTGAGCTATTTCAACGTTCTGCGAGCGCTGGGCTTTATTGTCCCCAAAGTACAGGAAACTCTCTTGAGAAATCGACATGAACTTCTCGTATCTCCCTATCATACAAGAGAAAAATGCGGTGCGAGCACTGCCCGTGATTTCCGGGTTGCTGGAGCATTCGCATAACGTTCGGCACCTCTGGCGACCTTATACGATCGTAGCCCGACGATCCGGCGCCTCATAGCTCTTGCCGAGGCTCTCGACGCGAGGATCGACGCTGTCGGCGGGACCCAGGTCGACGATCAGGATGTGATCCTCCGAGGGCCGGATCAGGTTTTCCAAGCGCATGGCCATCTCGGCACGTCGCCGGGCCGTCAGCCGACACTGGAAAACCGACAACTGGAGCCAGTGGCCATAACCCTTCATGGTCTTGAATATCTGCTGCCAGCGCTTTGGCTCGGCAATGTCATAAGTGACGATGTAGAGGCGCTCGTTGGCCATGATGTTCACCGAGGGAGATAGTGCGGATAGGCGCGGATCTCTCCCTGAAAGTGCCGGGCGAGCAACCGTGCCTGGACGGCGATCAACCGTCGCATGGAGACGCGGTAACCGAAGACCGGATGGGTGGTTTCCTGTTGCATGCGCCGTTCAAATCCTGCCATGAACGCCTTGCGGCCGCCGGGCTTCAACGCACAGCTTGGCCCGTTGAAAACGAAATCACCGGGCTTGACCTCGCCGTTGTTGACGGCTTGGATCACACAGGAATCGGCGACCAGGGACCGAAACGGTTCCATCAAGTCCAGGGCCAGTGCCGGACGGCCGTGGCGTGGGCGATGGTACATTCCCATGTAGGGATCCAGCCCCGTTGCCGAAATTGCATTGGCGAAGGTCTGCGTCAGCAGAGCATAGGCCAGCGACAACATTGCGTTCACCGGGTCCGCCGGCGGACGCCGGTTGCGAGTCGAGAAGGAAAAAGTTGCCACGCCCTCTTCCGCGTTCAACGAGAGCATACTCTCGAAGTGCGCGAAGTAGATCGCCGCGGCTTCGCCTTCGACCCCCAATAGCTGTTGAGCACTTTCGGCGTAAGGCGCATGCTCGGCTATACGCTTGAGTCGTTCCAGCGTCTCTACCTTGTCGCCCGAGTCTCGGTCGGCACGCCAGTTACGGCGCAGCAGGGTGCGTGAGTTGCGTACCTTGGCGGCTACCAGATCACGTGAGAAGGCAAGACGGCGACCTTCATCAAAGGCAAACCGGTACTGGGCCTCGCGCACGGCCACATTACCGTTTCCGGTCCCGACCGTGTGGCCGAGGAACCATCCTCCGGTGGAGAACCATGACACCGGAACCTCTGCTCGCATCAGGGCGTGCAGCGCCGGAGTCGTCACGGAGACCGGACCGAACAGCGCCACCTGGGACACGTCGATCATCGGCACTGCAACCTTCTCCTCTTCCACCTCGACGATCAACTGCTCTCCGCTCTTGCGCAGCCGCGCGCCCGGCGTCTGTACGTAGAGGGGCAGCGCCGGGTTGTCGGACGGGTTGAGCTGGCGCGGCGGATAACCCTTTCGGAACAGGTTGGTCTCGTCCGGCAGGCAGATTCCGGCGAGTGAGCACCGCGGGCACTTAGGGCTGTTCTCGAGCGGCGGCGGTCGGTGGGCGGACGTTGAGGCTGACCGCAAACCCGAAATCGCCTCCAGGGTCCGGGCGCGAAGCTCGTTGTCCAGGACGACCGGGACTCTCTCTCGCGAGCCGGCGTACCAAAGCGCGCCCTGCTCGACTTGGTATCCATTGTCTTCCAGGATCATGGCCTGCGCGCATACCTGAACCCGTTCGGGCTCGTACGCGCCCGCGGGCACATGCGGCCGCTTGCCCTTCTTGAAGTCGATGGGCGTGGCGGATTCTCCGTCTGCCTCCACCACGTCCATCTTTGCGATAATACCCAGGCGTTCCGAGGACATGGTGACCGACTTGGCCCGGGCCATATCCTCGTTCAGATCGTCCGGCGCGGGCAAATGCCCCCCGCCCTCATCAACCCGTGCGTGAGTGCGTGTCCCTTCCGCAGTGTCTCCACTGTCGGCCCATTCGCCCTCCACCCATTCCAGATAGGCGAGACGCGGGCAGTAGACCCATTCGTTGATCATGCGGACGGGGATGAGCGGAGTGTCGCCCGTTGCTGGAGGCGGCGGTAGTCCGAGGGGGAGTTGTTGGTGATCACTCATAGCGTGGCGCCTAAAAGCCGTTCTCTATACGGGGCACCTGTACGAAAATCGCCTTGGCGCAGACCCCTTGTTGTTGCGGGACTTCAAAGAGTTCGTGAGTCCTTTCATACCGGAACAGCAACGGTAAAGTTGCTGTAGTATTGGTTCTGTCGAATGCGTTGACTGCGATAAACATCCTCAATACCCCTCTTTGAAAGAGATGAAAGGGGTACGGGGTTCTTATGAAGATCGTCCAGCGCCAGCAGGGATCGAACCGTATCCATGCCGACCAAGGGTGTCCAAATCGGCCAAACGAAATAGGTCTCGCGCCGACCAAGCCGCTGAAATCCCGTGGTTCGTGCTTGATTGCCAATCAACAAGGTAGGAAACCACCGTAGTGCCTCGACAGCCAAGCTGTTGGCGGCCAGCATGGTGCCTGGACCATCGGCCAAGCCTGGCTTGCTCGGATCTCGCCAACGGAGCGCATAGCGCTGGTCTTCTATCGGATCCCAACGCAGGCTGTAGCTTTCGTCCCGGTAGTCCCATGTGTGAAATACAGCACGTTGAATGCAATCGAGGACGGTCCTTTTTCGGATGTTCTTGGCATAGAACGGCAATCCTTGTCCCGCAGAGTCTCCACTGCGCACCATTCGGAGGCTCGAATCCTGAAACTGTCCATTCCGTTCGGTGGGATAAAGTTCGGTTCCAAAACCGGCAAGGAAATCGGCATCTCGACGGTCGTAGATAGACGCACGGCATTGAACATCTCGAAGAGCGTCGGAGAATTTGACGGCGTCAAACGGCATCCTGTTATCGATATCAAAAACGGTCATAGGGCAATTCTGCAGAGCAGTCAAAAGATTCTTTGAAAAGTCCTCCTCGTCTTCGCCACAGCCCTCCACCGAAGGTCTCCAACCGCTCCCTGTTGCGCGCCAGCCGAGGCGCATATTCGGCGCCATGTCTTTGAGGACGACCGCGACGCCTATAGCCGCAAGGAAACCGAGGGGATTGCTGCCGTCGAGCCCGTTCAGCAATAGGCTTGAAGTTGGCTCACTCGTCGGCATGGGGCGTTTCCTCCCATTCGCTTCGCCTCCAGTCAGCGAGTCGCAGCAGGGCTTCCATCCAAGCTAATCCCCACCAGCCATAGCGCCGCACCAGCCGCCAGTAGCGGTCCGCGACGCCGGAATCGAGGCGCTCAAGGCCGGTGGGACCGGACCAGTGCATCTGTCGGTCGCGCAACTCGAAACTGACTGGTACCTCCTGATCGTCGAATACCACTGGCGCGAAGGGCCGGCAGTGGCCGTGGTGGCTGGCGATCAGGTGAAGGGTCAGGTCGCGCAACTCATCGCTTTCGGGCAACAGGTTTGGCGCATTTTCGGCCATACGCACCGAAAGCAGTTCGTGCCGGCCTCCGTCCGGGTATCCGGAGTCCCTGTGCGCGCGATCGCGACTAGCGCGGGTCTTGGGCATCCCGGCGGACTTTGCGAGAGGTTCGCTGTCCAACCAGCGAGCGCCGCCCCGCAACAAGGACTGAAATCGAGGATCGGCCTTGCCCAGATCGTGCAGCACGCCAGCTTGGGCGATGGCCTCAATCAAGTCATCCGGCAACCCGCAACCCGACGCATACCGACGGGCGAAGCTTTCAACTCCGGGAAGGTGGGTTCGAAGTTTGACCGGTTGTCCGTTGTGGTGCGAAATGCCGGATGCGCTGGCATCGTCCTCGTCGCTGAAGCTGTCGGCCTCCTGGGTGAGTTTCGAACAGCGTATGCGGCGCCGGCCAACGAGCACCAAGCTGTCGTCGCCGACTATGTAACGCGCAGGCCCAAGTCTCGACCCGGAAAGCTCCTTAAGGAGTTCGCCCGCGGCTTCCGATAGCCAAGGTGGTTCAGGCGAACGGGAAAGCTCTGTTAGAAGACCGCGCAAGGCGTCGGTAACCTCAGCGGGATCGTCCTCGTTTTTCTTTTCCAAATCGTCCAGTAACTCACCAGCGGTTGTTTTGGCCGTAACGGAATCCGGCCATGCGTCCACTAACTTCCGGTGCAAGCGGAGGATGGGTTTGGCACGGGCGAGCCGATAGGCTCGATCACCCACGTCCAAGTCGGCGTCTGGCGGCAGATCGCCAAGCTGATGCCATGAGTGCGGATGATTGGTCGGAATTGCGATGACGTCGCCGGGCCGAATCTTAGCGGGATCCGATGTGATGTCTTCGCGTTTAGTTTCGGCGCCGCGCCACCGGACTACTTGACGATCCGCAGAAGACGGACCCTCTTCGTCCGTGTCCGCCTCCGTCCTGTTGCCCTCGATATCGGCGCTATCGTCTTCCATGTCGTTTCCGGCCAACCAGCGTTTGAACACACCAATCGGTACCGGAAGCGTTTCGCTGCTGCTCGGCGGACACAAGGACAAGGACTCAATCGCGTATCCTCGCGCTTTCTCGTTCGTTAGATCCAGGTCTGCGCGCCAGCAGACCTGGACATCCGCCGCGCTTTCACGGGGACCGTGCAGGAACGGAGCCACATCGGGCGAAGGTTGCGGTTCCGGCGCTGTCTGCGCCCAGCAATCGACATGGGCGGGGAGCATCACCGGAGCATCGACGGACGGCGCGTTGAGCGCGGCCAGGGAATCACCCTTTGGCAGTTTCTCGTCGAGATAGGCAATCCCGAAATCAACGCCGCCGGTTGCGTCCTTGCAGTTGTTGAGCCACGCCCAAGTCTTGGTCAGGGCCTCGCCGTAAACGGGATCGTCCTGGCTGTTCGTGGCGTCGGCCTGGTCGCCGCGTATGAGAATCACCGCTTGCGCCGCGATTTGTCGCCCCATGCGGTTCAATCGACCAAAGCGCTGGCGCAGGGCGTCGAGGCTTGCGCACTCGGTCACAAGACCGTCGAAGTCGAGATCGGCGCCGACCTCCAGGGTTTGGGTGGCAACGGTGATCAAAGGCTCTTCCAGGGAGCGCTCAACGGCTTGGTCAGAACGCAAGAGCTTCAAGCGCTCAACGACGCCGTCCTTATCTACCGGACGCATGCGGCCCGTGAGCAAGACAGCCCGGTCCCCATAATCGGCGGCCAATAGCCGATGAGTCTCCCGCGCCGTGGCAACGCGGTTGACGAACACGACAATGGCACGGCGGTCTTCGTTGATCAGCCCCGATGCAGCCTCAGCCAAAGCTCCGGCCAACACATTGCTGGCCTGCTTTCCCTTGGCTCTTTCAACTGTCTTCAGGGTCGCGGGCTTGTGCGCCAATTGGCGCTTACCCAGCGAGTGGGTGGAATCGCGGCGTTCGTCGGACCGGTCCTCGAATACATCCGCTATTCCCGGCGGCGGTGTGGCCGACATCACCACGGGATAAAATGGACGCCCGAGCGGAGCATGTGCCCATGTCTGAAAACGTCGAACGGCTTGCAGGGTCTGTAGAAACGGCTGCGCACAGTGCGCCTCGTCGAGCAGGACCAGGCTGTCGTTGGCGACGAGTCCCGCGTAAATCGGCCACGTGCCGGACCCGCGTCCATAGGCGCGGAACAACAGGCGGGAGCCGATCTGATCAACGGTTGATGCTACCACCGTTGGTTGCAGCGGATTGCCTGCCCACGCTTCCGACCGGTACATGCCGCCACGCAATACGTGGTAAGCCAGCGGTCGTTCGTGATCGGAGTTCGTCGTCTCGCCATGGGCGATCTGCCGGAGATTGTCCGCAACGGTCTTCAGAATGCCCTCGTTGGCGCTCTTCAGTTTCTCGGCCAATCGGCGGGTGCGATCATACGCCTCGTCCACGATCACGCGCCGATCCACCACGAAGAAGATGCGGCGAGGCGCGGTGATGGTTTGCTTCCGGGCCAGCCGGGAAGCCTGGGCCGCCAACGCGAAGACCGCGACATCCAGGCATGCGGTCTTGCCGGACGCCGTCGGCAGAGCAATGGCCCCGGGCCAGGGTGCATTCGGTCCGCCCTTGTTGCGAGATACGGAATCCTCCGCTGGGGTCGCCGTTCCCTCCAGCACTCTCTTCGCTAAGGCCTGCTGCCAAGCGAAGGGCGGCCTGTCCCACAAGGCGTTGAAGAATTTGGCGAAGTCTGTGGCGTTCAACTCACTCATGGTTGTCGCCTCGGTCATCCATGGGGCGGCAAAGTCCATATCCCCTGAACCGACCGGCTCCGACAAGCAAGGGTCCGCGCACCGGTTCGTCAAAGACGATCACCGCATGGTTGTGGCTTCGTTTGCTGCCGTCGTTCTTGCGCGTCAATTGCGGATATTCCCTGGCATGCGGTACGCCCTCGACCAGCGAAACCGGGTGCAGCAGCACCTCACGCGGACGAGGCAGACCGATGTGCAGACACGCCTTTTTCACGCTCGCTGCCGCCCGTTCCCACTTGTCCTTGCCATCGAAATGCCGGTTCAGGACCACTGGGGTCACGGTCGCCCAAACGCGCGATGGTCGCGTCCAAGTGTCCGGGATAAAATTGGACGGTGGCCGTTCGCGGGTCTCCATCTCGACGGCGCATTCGAACCATTGGCCGTCAAACAAGCGGTGCTCGCACGGTAAGCCTGTAGCCGAATCGTGTAGAAAGGGTTCGAGGCAGTCCCCGGCCTCCTGCTGATCCAAGCCCGACGGCAGGACTAGGGCCAACCCCATGATTCGGCCGTCAGCATGTTCCGAACCGACAAAGGGGAGGGGAGTCAGTGCCAAGTGTGGTGCGGCGGAGGGCTTACCGTCCAAGCTATGGCCGCTAAACCACTCGGGTGGCGGTTGTTCGGGGCACATTCCCATCAATAAGCCGCGCAGGGCCATCGTCAGCTTGAGCGTCGCGGGCAGGGATACCTGTTTCCCTTTGATGCCGAGGACGATGAAGCGTGGATCGAAAACCGACTGGGGTATGGCCATGGGACCTGCTTCTCCCGGTCGATCATATCCCTGCCAGCGGCCGGGCGGCGGGCGCAGACTCACGGGTTGACCGTTGGGAAAACGGTCTTTCAAACCCGCTTTCAACTCCTTGATGTATTGCCTTTGCTCGCGAGGACTTCGCCTGTTACTCGATCCACTTCCCCCTTGCTTCGCCGCAGCAAGGCGATTTCGGATGGTGTCAACATCCGGGGAGCGGGTGAGGTACCGAGCCTCTGATTGAGTAAGGCAATCGAAGGTGTGCCCGAAGTGTTCATGCCACCACGTTTCGAAATTCGGTCCGTGTCGTTGTCGGAGTTCATGCAGTTGCTCCTTTGAGGGGTCTAGCTTAGCGGAGTACGGTTTGCCGGTCAGCGCGATAGCCCCGACGACCTTGCCTCCCTTTTTCTCGATCCAGCCGCGCAGATTCGCCAAGGTGCCGCCCTGCCCGATGAAATCGTCCACCATCACGTATTCGCAGCCCTTGTTGATATCGCCCTCGAAGTGGGCTTGGCGAGCAAGGCGACCATATCCATCAGCGCCCGTGTGGGAGACGACGTTCGACTGTACAATAGCCATCTCGCGAGGGATACTGAGTCGCTCGTTTAGCAATCTCGTCAAGGCAGCAGGAATTGCATTGACCCCTTGGCGCTCGTAGGCATGGGCACTGACCAGCACGGGCTTGCCGCTTTCACTGACCTCCGAGATCATTGCCCGAACCGCGGCGATCGCCGTTTCATCAACCAAACTGTTGACAAGGTTCGCGGCGGCTACGGTGTCGCCTGCTTTTGCGCCCGAATATTCTGGATGCTGTCTGGTCCGGGATTCGTCGGTCAGAAAAACCGCGTCCGCAAATCCCTTCCAGGCTGCCCTCGGGGGGTGCGTCATCGTCTTGGCGTGAGACTCCGCATCCGCAATTTCGCCACGAAGATCGTGGTATTGGATCCACGCGTCGCGATTACAAGACCGGATAAGCCAGTCAAGCCGCCCGGTAGAGGGTACTCGTAATCGGTGTTTGGCGATTCCTTCGGTCGGCTCCCAGGTCACGGCGACAGCGCTGTTCTCCTCCAACCATACTTGCACAAAGGATGCGGAATGTCCCACATGAGTTACCTTGGCGGCCAGCCGTTCCAAGGCGCCGCGATGCACACGAAGCTCGACCTCTGGCCAAATCAGATGCACCGTCGGGTCGTCGGGGATAGCAACCGGAAAACCACGGGGCTGGCGCGTCCGATGCTCGGGAAGCTGGGTCAGTCCCGCGGTCTTTAGTTTGGCAAGGTCTCCGCCGGTGGGCGTTTTGCTCCCGACACGCACGTCGTTAACCGGCACGTAACTGACAACGGCGGTGCGAGTCGTGGCGTCCGAGGCAGCAATGGCTGGGGGAGGCAAGGTTTCGAGCCAACGCAGAGCCTCTCCCTCTCGCCGATACTCGTCGTCCGGATCTTTGTGGGAATCTCCACAGGTCTCGAACCACGCAGCGGCCAAGGCCATGAAGATCCGATCCGGGTGTGGCGGCCATTCGGCTCGCTCCTTGCGCGCTCCGTCCGCGGCTGCCATCGACCACCCATTCAGGTAGCGGATGCCGAGAGCGAACATCAGCCTTCGTCCGCTCCCGGAGCGCTCGCCAATTCCTGGCTGCGCCGAACCAGTTCGACCAGGTCGGGTGATGGGGTCAATTCAATTTCGCCTTCCCACGGCAGGCCAAGATCTTTGGCCTTGACAATGGCTTCCTCCAACAGCTTCAGCGCTTCTTCAGGACCAAGTTCAAACTCCTGTGGAGCTTCTCCGGGACGAACGAGCAACTCCCATAGCAGCACACTCTCCGCGAACAACTGACAACGGGAACGAAGGTCCGTGTCGACCCGCGCCAGGGTTCCGGCCGCCAGCCCGAGAGCGGCCAGCGCAGTGCGCGCGGCCAGATCGGTATCGTGGGCGGAGTCCGCGGCGCCGTTGAGCGGGAAACGGAGACGTCGCAGGACGGCCAGAGACAAGGTTGTCGTTTGCCTTGCCTTTGAGATGGTGAATCCGCCTTCCGATATGTCCGGCGTTATGTTCCCGTGAACAGCAGCCGAGGGTTTGCCCCGTGTTTCCGTATTCTTGCCAAATGGCTTGGGTTTGGATTTTTCGACCACAGCGGATTCGGCATCCAAAGTCCAGTCTGGCAAATTGTCCCTTGCAGATTCGCGCTCGTACAGTGGACCGGCGCCAAGCCTGATCTCCGCAGGATCAATGCGGCTAGACGTCTGCTTCCCCACCACCGCATCATATCCGACGATTTCCGACACCAGCGCACGCTGGAACTTGCATCCAAGGCCGCCACGAGGCCCGGTCGAGTCCCACAACCCGAAAACCAGGCCGGTTGGACAAAGCCCGAACAGCCCCGTGGCGTTGCGAACGTCTGCCGTGTCCAGCATGGCGCCTTTGTCCGACTTGCGAAAAATCGTGCCGTTCAGCAGACTGTCGCGGAACAGCGCGTCCGCAACGCGGTGCGGCGCCTCAAGGCTGGTCACCGTGAATGTCTTTTTGAGCAATTCTTTCTGATTGAAACGAGCCACCAACAACGGAAGCGTCACCTTGCCTGCCCGGTGCGACTCCAGTAGCGCCAGCTCCATGCGATTGGCCTGTGACTGCACGGAATCCAGGAGGACGCATTGTCGGACGTCGCCGGTTTCCGGATCGATGCGCTCCTCGGTGGCGTATTTCCCGCCTTCGTAGGTCGGCGGGAAAACCTTGTCACCGGGCCCTCCCGCCGGTTGATAGTCGGTCACGCACCGAAACGCCGCGGCCGTGCCGCTGAGAGCCGTTCGTAAGGTCTGTAAATCAATCGTCATGTTCGGCTTCTCCTTTTTTCTGTTGAACTGTGATCCGGGCCTTTGAAAAGCGGAGGGACAATAGCCGGCCACAGTGTTGCGAGTGGCTAGTGTTGACGGTTGAAGTGCCGCGGGCGGGCTGGTCGTCCCGGATGCAAATTGAAACATCCTCAGTTTCTTTGGAGAACGCGGAGTGTAAAAAGCGAATCGTTTTGGTCATGGAGTTGCCCCTTTTGTGTCTAGCTGTTACCAGTATAGTTTATTATCATTCAAGACCAAGGATATCAGCGAAGACTCCGCCTGAATATACTGCTGATGCATTCCAATGTCAAGTTGCGGTCAGCAGATCCATTGAAGTGCTGAGATCCTAGGTCTTTACGCGATTCATTTCGCGTATTGCTCCGGGCCGAAAGGCCCGGCCTCATTGGTTTGCGGTGACAACGGCGGACTGGTTGCCTGCGCGGGATCAAGTTTCCATCCACGGACGCCTTCAACCGCCTCTTTCACCAAAGGGCGGTGGAGCGGCTGGTGTCGCGTGGATACTGCCTGTTCGACCCTGTGATGAGGACTGAAGCAGCCATGCGCGGGGATAGGCCCATATCAAACCGCGACGCGGCCGCCCGGCGTCGGTTCTCCCGCATGCGCGGGGATGCCCCCGTGGGCCTCGACATCAAGGAACTGAGTGGTGGATCTGAGTGGTTCCGGCTGACCGGGGATCGCTGGCCATTGAACCGCCTGGCGACGATTCGACCTCCCCCCGGCAGCCGCTGACAACAATATCAGCCGGTTTGGCCTTGTCAACGGCCACACCACCCCCCTTCAAGCCCCTCAACCGCGCTCCACCTCGAACGCCGTCAGGTTGCGGGCGTCCTTGCTGAACTCCACGGCCACCAAGTGGATGGGCTCGCCCAAAGCCCGGTACTTGTCGGCGTAGCGCTTCTCCTTCAACTGCGCCATGGCGGCGCCGGCGGGGGCCAACTCCACGACCTTGAATTCGAAGAGGTAGACGTTGCCGTTGAAGCGTACGGCCATGTCCAGGCGGCCGTGGCTGCTACTGTCCTCTACCGTGATATCCAGGCCGAGACCGGCGAAGTAGGAATAGAATACGCTGGCGTAGTAGCCCTCGTAGCGGGCGATGTCGTTGTTCGTGTACCACTCGTAGGGAATGCTGGCGAAGAACGCCTGGATCAGCGTCTTCAGCCCGGCGAAGTCGTTGACTTCCAACAGCCTGTACAGGCGGACGCTGTTGGCCATCTGCCGTGACGGGTCCCGCACCAGGTGCCGCAGCAGGCTTTTGTTCAGGCCCTGGCGCACCTCCCGGTTGGGATAGCCCAACCGAAACAGGGTCTCCCCGCCGAGGTCCTCTTCATCGGTGATGGTAAGGTAGCCGGTCTGGAACAGCAGGGCCTCGGTGCCGATGTCGTCCACGTCGAAGGTCGAAAGCAGATCCCCGGTGCCGGCCATGTCGCCCAGGGCGAGGGAACCGACCTGGCGATTGAACAACGTTTCCACCAGGAACGTGGGCGTGCCGGTCTCGAACCACCAGGCATCGAATTCGCGACGGTCGAAGAGCAGGAGGACGTCGAAGGGGTTGTACACCTTCTCCTTGCCCCGCCAACTGTAGCCGTTGTACCAGTCGCGGATCTGGTCTCGGTCGAGCCCCGGGAGCTCCGGCGCGAACACGGTGTCCAGGTCCGCGTCCGTGTAGCCGCAGATGGCGGAGTAGCGCGGGTCCAGGGTGATGTCCTTGAGATTGTTCAGGCCGGAGAACAAGCTCACTTTGGAGAATTCGCTCACGCCGGTGAGGAAGGTGAACCGGACGTGCGCGTCGCTGTCGTTGATGGCCGCGTAGACGCCGCGCAGGTAGTCGCGGTTGGCGCGGGCCACCTCCGGCGTGTCCAGCGCGTCCAGGATCGGCTTGTCGTACTCGTCGATCAGCACCGCGACGGTGCGCCCGGCCTTTCCGTGCAACGCTTCCATCAAATGGCCGAACCGCTCGGGCCCCGTGAGGTATGCCGACGCCACTCCCGCCCGACGCTCGACGGCATCGAGTTGGGCCATCAGGTGGGTGTGCGCGGAGCCGGGCTCTTTGAAGTTGCCGCTGCCGAAGCTGATGTGAAGGACGGGATGGCGAACCGACCAATCCCAATGATCGTGAATGTAGAGCCCCTCGAACAGCCGCTCGTTGCCCTCGAACAGCTCCTTGCACGTGTCCAGGAACAGGCTCTTGCCAAAGCGCCGCGGGCGCGACAGGAAGTAGTGCTTGCCCTCGTCCAGCAACCGCCGGACATACGCCGTCTTGTCCACGTAATAGCAGTTCTCCTCCCGGACTTCGCGGAAGGTCTGCATCCCGATGGGCAGTCTGCGTTTGTTCATGGGGCCACCTTAGCCCGCTGCCGAACGATGTCAATGAAGACCGCCCCGGCCGGGATTGAAGAGAAGCCGATGCCCCGTACGATGTTCGAGGGGGGAGAAGGCGGCCTGCTCCACCTCGGTGAACTAGTTCTCCGGGTTGCGGTTCAACTCCATCACGCCTACGTCGATCAGCGGGTAATCGCCGTGGGGCCAGACCTTGGTGAGGCTGCGAAGGTTGCCCTTGGCTATCTCACTTGACTATAATGGCCAGATAGTTTTAACCAGACAGGTCAAAATCATGGAGATTGCCACAGTATCGAGGCTCAAGACATCGTTGAGCGCGTACCTGCGCCAAGTGAAGGCAGGTGAAGAAGTGTTGATTACTGAGCGTGGTCGTCCAATCGCGCGCTTGCTGCCCATCGCCGGTGCGTCGTCGCTCGCCGAGCACTTGAACGAGATGGAAAGAAAAGGACTGCTTAGACGTCCCAAGGCCCCTTTGCCGGCGGACTTTTGGGATTGGCCGCGCCCCGTAGATGCCGATTCGACAGTACGGGCAGCGGTGTCTCGCGAACGGGAAGAGGGCTGGTGAAGTTCTGGGATACGTCGGCCATTGTGCCGCTCTGCGTCCAGGAGACCGGTACCGCGGCTGTACGGGATATTCTGAACGAGGACCCATCCTTTGTCATATGGTGGGGCACCCGTACCGAGTGTGCTTCCGTGTTCATGCGAAGGGTACGAGAGGGCCACCTGACACCGAACGATGGGCGGGTCGCACGTCACGCGTTGGACGCAGTCGTGCAAGCCGGGATCGAGATCCAGCCCAGTGAGTCTATACGCGGAACGGCGGAACGCCTGTTGGGAGTCCATCCGTTGCGGGCCGCGGATGCGTTACAGTTGGCGGCGGCCATCCAATGGTGTCAGGGGCTGACCGCGGGCAACGGCCTCGTCGTGTTTGACCGACGGTTGCGTGAGGCCGGCTTTGCAGAAGGCTTCACCGTCATCCCGGACAGCCTCTGATGTCTTTTGTTCCCATGATCAAAACAGCATCCCTGACCTCTGTCGCCGTCATCTGTGCGTTTCTTCTGTCCGGCACCGCCGGCGCCCAATCGGTGGAGCAGATGCGGGCGGTGTACGCCGAAGGCCGGTTCGTCGAGGCCGCCGAGCTCGGCGCGGCGTTAAAGACCTCCGAGAGCTATGCGCTGGCGGCTCAATCACTGGCGATACAGGGGCACTTCTTCGCCAAGGGGGAAGACAAGAAGGCGCTGTTCCAGCGTGCCGTGGAGCTGGCGGAAGAGGCGGTACGGCTCGATGCGGCCAATCCCGAGGCGCACATCCAACTGGCCCACACCACGGGCCGGTACGGCCAGGCCATCGGGTTCCTGCAGGCGGTCACCGGGGGATATGCCACGAGAGTGCGCGAGTCCGTCGAAGAGGCGCTACGGCTGGACCCGGACAAGGCGGCCGGTCATCTGAGCATGGCGACCTGGCACGCGGAAATCGTCAACGCCGCGGGCGGCATGGCGGGGTTCCTCTACGGCGCCACGGAGAAGAAGGCCCGCGCACACTACGGCCGCACCCTCGAGATGATGCCCGGCGCCAAGGTGGTGTGCGTCGAATACGCCTTCGGATTGTTGCTGATGGACGAGGAACGGAACCGGGAGGAGGCGCGCGGTCTGCTCGAACGCGCCCTCAAGAAACCCTCCAGGGACGCCGTCGACCGGCTCTATCACGAACAGGCGATGGCGCGGCTGGCCGCTCTCAAGGGCGGCTAGGAGCCTGTCCGAATGGGGCGACCAGCCGGTCGCCCCTACGGGGTCCACCTCAGCGTAAGCTCCTAGCCGCGCGCAACCGCTCTCACGCGGCGTCGGGCCACCCCAAAGCGTCCTTCACCCCCGCCGCGTAGGCCGGGTCGGCCTTGGCGAAGTGCTCGAGCTGCTTTTCGATGATCCTCCGCGGGACTCCATTCATGGCCTCGGCGATGTTGCTGAAGAGACGCCGCTTCTGGCCGTCGTCGAACAGCCGGAACAGGTCCCCCGCCTGGGTGTAGTCGTCGTTGCCCGCCCGGTGATTGTAGCGGGAGGCGTCACCCGAGACCTTGAGCGGCGGCTCGGCATAGCTCTTGTCCTGCACCGGGCCGCCGAAGCTGTTGGGCTCGTAGTAGGCGTCGGTGTTGCCGTGCCGGGGCTCGAAGAACCGCATGGGGCCGTCCTTGTGGTAGTGGTGCACCGGGCACTTGGGCGCGTTCACCGGCAGCGCTTCGTAGTGCGTGCCCAGGCGGTAACGGTGCGCGTCGGCGTAGGAGAAGATGCGCGCCTGCAGCACCTTGTCCGGCGAGAAGCCGATGCCCCGTACGATGTTCGAGGGGGAGAAGGCGGCCTGCTCCACCTCGGCGAAGTAGTTCTCCGGGTTGCGGTTCAGCTCCATCACGCCGACGTCGATCAGCGGGTAGTCGCCGTGGGGCCAGACCTTGGTGAGGTCGAACGGGTTGTAGGGCGTTTTCTCCGCGTCCTCTTCCGGCATGATCTGCACCTTGAGGTCCCACTTCGGGTACGCGCCCTCCTCGATGGCCCCGAACAGGGCCTCCTGGTAGGACTCCCGGGTCTGGCCGATGACCTCGGCGCTTTCCGCGTTGGTGTAGTGCCGGTGCCCCTGCCGGGTCTTGAAGTGGAACTTCACCCAGAAGCGCTCGTTGTCCGCGTTGATGAAGCTGAAGGTGTGCGAACCGTAGCCGTTCATGTACATGGGCGCCGTGGGGCAGCCGCGGTCCGACATCAGGATGGTGATCTGGTGCAGCGACTCCGGCGACTGCGACCAGAAGTCCCACATGGCCACGGGGCTCCGCATGTGCGTCTTCGGATGCCGTTTCTGGGTACGGATGAAATCCGGGAACTTGTAGGGGTCGCGAATGAAGAAGACCGGCGTGTTGTTCCCCACCAGATCCCAGTTGCCTTCCTCGGTGTAGAACTTCACCGCGAAGCCGCGCACGTCGCGCTCGGCGTCCGCCGCCCCGAGCTCACCGGCCACGGTGGAGAACCGCACCAGGACCTCGCATGTGGCACCGGGCTGGAGGCCCCTGGCCCGGGTGTAGCGCGAGATGTCGTGGTTGACCGTGAAGGTCCCGTACGCGCCCCAGCCCTTGGCGTGCACCACCCGCTCGGGAATGCGCTCGCGGTTCTGGTGGGCGAGCTTTTCGATGAGCTGGTAGTCCTGCAGCAGGATCGGCCCGCGTTCTCCGGCGGTGAGGGCGTTCTGGTTGTCGGCCACCGGCGCACCGGCGCTGGTGGTCATCACGGGGCATTGTTTCTGGGACATGCTGCTCTCCTTTCTCCTGAATAAACCGCTGTTCTGTCTTTCAGTATAAAGGAAAAAATCGACAAATAAATTTGATAATTATTCGCATCATGATAATTTAAACTTATCATGGACATCACCCTCCGGCAGCTCGAATACTTCGTGGCGGTAGCCGAGCGCCTGAGCTTCCGGGCTGCGGCCGAGGCGTGCTTCGTTACCCAGCCGGGCCTGAGCATCCAGCTAAAGGAGTTGGAGGGACAGTTGGACGTGCAACTGTTCGAGCGCAGCCGGCGCAGGGTCCTGATCACCCCGGAGGGGGAGACGCTGCTGCCCCTGGCCCGGAGCATCCTGACTCAGGCCGGCGAGCTCGTGGACACGGCTCGCAGCCTGACCCGGCCGCTATCCGCCACGCTGCGGCTGGGGGTCATCCCCACCGTGGCGCCCTATCTGCTCCCCAAGGCGCTGCCGGCCATCCGCCGGCGGTATCCGGAATTGCGCATCCTGCTGCACGAGGACTTCACGCACCGGCTGCTGGCGCTGTTGAGGGAAGGGAAGCTGGACCTGCTGCTGCTGGCGTTGGAGGCGGACCTGGGCGACGTGGCCACCCTGCCGCTGGCCGCGGACCCCTTCGTGGTGGCGGTGCCCGCCGGACACCGGTTCGCCGCGCGCAAGCGCCTGACCGAAGCCGACCTCGCCGGCGAACAGGTGCTGCTGCTGGACGACGGCCACTGCCTGCGGGACCAGGCCCTGAAAGTGTGTCAGACCGTCGGAGCCGGCGAGGTAGGCGACTTCCGTGCCGGCAGCCTCAACACGCTGGTGCAGATGGTCGCGGGCGGCATCGGCATCACCCTGCTTCCGCGGATCGCCCTCGAGGTGGAATGCCGCGCTCCCTCGTCCATCGTCATCCGGCCCTTCCGGAGACCCGAGCCCAGCCGAACCATCGGCCTCGTCTGGAGGACGAAGTCACCGCGTGAGCACGAGTTCCGTCTGCTGGCGGAGTTGCTGGCGCCGTAACGTTTGTGGAACGGCGTCAGACCGAGCCCTTCAGTGTGAACGTGGTCACGAGTTTGACAAATACATGCAACCTTATTAAGGGTAAGCCTTAATATGTGGCACCTTTCTGACGCGGAGACGGAAGCGATGAATATTACCCTGAGTATCGATGAAAAAATTGTGAAAAAGGTCCGAAAGATCGCCGTCGACAAGGATACGACGCTGACAGCGATGGTCAGGGAGTATCTGACGACCGTTGCCAATAGTGACGTTGTTGAACACAGAGAACGCGTGGCTCGGGTCAAGGCTACTTTACAGAGAGTGAGCAGGGATATGGGACCTCGTAGCTGGACGCGGGAAGACCTGCATGCCCGCTAGAGAGTTCATAGACACCAATGTGCTGGTCTACGCCTGCGATCGGCACGACCCGCGGAAACACGCACGGGCGCAAGAGATTCTGAGCACCGGACTCGAAGATGAGAGCGCGGTTGTGTCCGTGCAGGTGCTCGGTGAATTCTTCAACGTCGTGACCAGACGCATTCCGAATCCGCTCTCGATTTCGGAAGCTGAAGACGTGCTGGACCTGATCACCATCCTGCCGGTCGTGGAAGTCGATGTGTCTTTGGTCCGACGCGCGATCCATACACACGGGCAATACGGGGTTACGTATTGGGATTCTCTGATCGTCGCCGCCGCGGAAAGGGCCGGATGCACACGGATCGTTTCCGAGGATCTGAACCCGGGGCAAACCTACCACGGGATCGTGGTCATCAATCCGTTTGAGGCGGGTTACCAGATGGTCTGTGAATAGAACGCGCGGATCGCGGAATCAGAGGTGACAAGCGGGCAGGCGTGCAGGCTCGCGGTTGCCACGATCGTCCGGTCGGCGGGGTCCCGATGATCCCAGTCGAGCTCGATGTTCTTGATCCAGATCAGGACATCCACGGGAAGAATATCCACGCGGTCGATTGTTTCCAGTTTGTCCGTGAACTCCTGGATGGAAACCGGGATGAACAGCCTTTCCCGTTTCACCTTGATACCGATCTCCCAAATGGAGATGGAACTGAGGGCGATGCGGTCGGTGCTGGAGATTGCCTGTGCGGCAGCCTCGGAGAGGCGGGCCCGGTCCAGGGTCCAGAAAATGAGCGCGGAGGTGTCCAGAACGATCATTTATGACTCGGCCTATTCATCGGTGGTCGGTGTGTCGATGTCTTCACGGTAGACAACCCTGCCCTGAATCGCGCCAAACACTTCTTCCACCGCCTTCTTTCGATCAATAGGCTGAATCCGCAGGACCGGGCGGTTGTGATCCGTGACGATCAGTTCCTCGCCGCTCTCTTCGATGTCGCGGAAGATACGAAGCATGTTTGCCTTGAGCTTGCTTTTCGAGATGGAAATCATTTTGTTTCTCCATATAATGACCGTAGTCACGGCCCTGGTCATATAGTAGTTGTAGCCGTTCTTGTCAATCTCCTCTTGCCTGGTCGAGCCGGTGCCGATTCGGCCGGGAATTCGCCAAATTGTGCTATGCTGAGACCTCGCCGATGAACCACACTGACCAAACGCACTCGCCTGCCGATACGTCCTCGAACGCCATCACGAGAGATCCCGTGTGCGGGATGGAGGTTTCTCCTTCGTCCGGCAAACCGTCGCTGGAGCATCTCGGGCAGCGGTATCATTTCTGCTGCGAGGGGTGCATGCGAAAGTTCACCGCGGCGCCTGAGGATTACATGGAGGCGAGGGACCCGATCTGCGGGATGACGGTCCATCGCTCCACCGCGCGGTATATGACCCGGCACGCCGGAGAACGGTTCTATTTCTGCTCCGAGCACTGTCAGGCGCGCTTCGAGGCGTCGCCCGACGACCACCTCGGTCCGCGTTCCGAACCCGAGCCGGCGCCCGAGGGCGTGCGCTACACGTGCCCGATGGACCCGGAAATCATTCGCGATGCTCCGGGAGACTGCCCGGTCTGCGGTATGTCCCTCGAGCCCATGATGCCGTCCGCGGATGCCGGGGCCAATCCGGAGCTTTTGGACTTCCGGCGGCGTCTCTGGATCGGCGCGCCCCTCGGCCTCGCCACTCTTGTCCTGGAAATGGGCGGCCACCTCGGGCTGCCAATGGCGGAATGGCTGGGACCGCGCCTGCACGTCTGGCTCCAGTTTCTGTTGGCGACCCCGGTGGTGCTGTGGGTGGCGCTGCCGTTCTTCAAGCGCGGCTGGGCTTCGGTGGTCAACCGCAGTCCCAACATGTGGACCTTGATCGCGCTCGGGGCGGGGGCCTCCTACGTCTTCAGCGTGGCGGCCGTCCTGGCGCCGGGCCTGTACCCGTTGTCGGTGCGCGGGCCGCACGGGCTGCCCCCGGTCTACTTCGAGGCGGCGGCGGTCATTCTCATCCTGGTGCTGGTGGGCCAGATATTCGAGCTCTCGGCGCGCGAGCGGACCGGCGGCGCGATCCGGGCGCTGCTCGATCTCGCGCCCAAGACCGCGCGGCGGGTCACGGACGACGGCGACGAGGACGTGCCGCTGGAAGCGGTGAAGGTCGGCGACCGGCTGTTGGTGCGGCCGGGGGAAGGCGTGCCGGTGGACGGCGTCGTTCTCGACGGACACTCGGCGGTGGACGAGAGGCTGCTCACGGGCGAGCCGATCCCGGTGGAGAAAACGGCGGGCGACACGGTGACGGGCGGCACCATCAACCAGTCGGGCTCGTTCGTCATGCGCGCCGACGGGGTCGGCGCCGATACGGTGCTGGCGCGGATCGTCGACATGGTCGCTGCGGCACAGCGAAGCCGCGCTCCGGTCCAGGCCCTGGTGGACCGCGTCGCGAACTGGTTCGTGCCCGCGGTGGTCGTGGTATCGCTGATCGCGTTCGTCGTGTGGCTGATCGTCGGTCCCGCGCCCGCCCTCGCCCATGCGGTGGTGGCGGCCGTGAGCGTCCTCGTCATCGCCTGCCCGTGCGCGCTCGGGCTCGCCACGCCCATGTCGATCATGGTGGCAACCGGGCGCGGCGCTCAGGCGGGTGTGCTCGTGCGCGATGCCGCGGCGCTGGAGAGCCTCGCCAAAGTGGACGTGCTGATGGTCGACAAGACCGGCACCCTGACCGAAGGGAAGCCCGAGCTGACCGACGTGATCGCCGCGGATGACGGCATGGACGAAGCCGAGGTCCTTTCGCTCGCCGCCTCCCTCGAACGCGGATCGGAGCATCCGCTGGCGGAGGCGATCCTCGCCGGCGCCGAGTCGCGGGGGGCCGTGCTCTATGAAACGACGGACTTCGAGGCCATCCCCGGCAGGGGCGTCCGGGGCCGGGTCGCGGGCCGCGCGGTGGTCCTGGGCAATCTGGCGCTGATGCGCGTGCTCGATGCCGACCTCGGCGAGATCGTGGGCGCCAGCGAACGGTTGCAGGAGGCGGGCAAGACCGTGATGTTCGTTGCCGTAGACGGGAAACCGCGGGGGCTCGTGGCGGCGGGGGACCAGATCAAGCCCACCACCCGCGAGGCCATCCGGATGCTCCGCCGTTCGGGGCTCCGCATCATGATGGTGACAGGGGACAGCGAGAGGGCCGCGCGGACGGTCGCCGGCGCTCTCGACATCGAGGATTGGCGGGCCGAAGCGGTCCCCGAGGACAAGCGGGACATCGTGGCCGAGTGGCACGCCCGCGGCCATCACGTGGCAATGGCGGGCGACGGCATCAACGATGCGCCGGCGCTCGCCGCGGCCGACACCGGCATCGCCATGGGGACCGGGGCGGACGTGGCCATCAAGAGCGCCGGAGTCACCCTGATGCGCGGCGACTTGAACGGCATCGTCCGCGCGCGGCTGCTGGCCCGCGCCACCTTGAGCAACATCCGGCAGAACCTGTTCTTCGCCTTCGTCTACAACGCGGTGGGAGTGACCATCGCGGCCGGCGTTTTCTACCCGATGTTCGGCGTGCTCCTGTCGCCCATGGTCGCCGCCGCCGCCATGAGCCTTTCGTCGCTGTCGGTGGTCGGAAACGCCCTCAGGCTGAGGCGCATCCGGCTTGGGTGAAGACGAGGACCGCGTGCCCCCTCGGCCAGAACGGCGAGCGCAAGCCCCGCCGCGGTCTCGACCGTTGCGACCCTGGCTCTCCCTTCACAGCCAGGCCAGCAGACCCTGGTCCGGTGTGGTCCGGCGAAGGAAGTCCTCGACCGGCAGGCACCAGACGTCGTCGATCCGCAGCCGTTCCCGGCCGCGGTAGAGCAGGGCGGTCTCTGCCTCGGGATAGTCGTCGCGAAACGCCCTGAGAGCCCGGAGGTCGGCGGAATGGACCCGGCTGGTATTTTTGACCTCGAACGCCTGAAGCCCCGGCTCCCCGTAGACCACGAAGTCGACCTCGGTGCCGGCGCGTGTGCGCCAGAAGAACAGGTCCGCGTGGTGCCTGGAATACGCCGCCCAGGCACGGAGATGCTGAGCCACCAACCCTTCGAGCGCCTGCCCGTCTATTTCCTCGGGACGGTCCAACGGTCCCTTGGGGCGTAACGAGCGGAACACGCCGGCGTCGAACAAGTATATCTTTTCGTGGTTTACGATGGCGCGCTTGGCCCGTTTGCGGAAGACGGGCACCCTGAATGCCAGCAGCAGATCCTCGAGGATGCCGATGTACCCGGCCACGACCTTGCGCTCGACCTCGCACTCCCTGGCCACCGCGGAGATGTTCAGCAGGCCGCCGTGGGAGAAGCTGATGGCTTCAAGAAAGCGGGCAAAGTTCCCGATGTTCCGTGTGAGCCCTTCAGCTTGTACTTCCTGTTCGAGATACAGGCTCGCGTAGGCGTCCAGGACATCGGTTGGCTCGGGCGCGCCGACCACAAGCGGCAGCAGTCCGATTTGCAACGCCTTTCCAAGATCGAAATCAGGCAGTTCCGCCGCCATGAAGGGATGCATGGTACGGTGCACGGCCCGTCCGCCCAAGAGGTCCACGCCGCCCCGCCGAAGCTTTCGGGCGCTGGATCCCGTCAGGATGAACCGCGGCGGCGACGCCTCTTCCAGGAGAGCGTGAACGACGGATAGCAACTCCGGGCTCCGCTGGATCTCGTCGATCACCACGGCTCCCGTCCCGGGCGAGCCCGCAAGAAATTCCCGAACGCGCTCGGGGCGAGCGTTCAGGCTGCGGTGCAGCGCCGGTTCGAGCAGGTCCAGGAACAGGGCATCAGGGAGCCGGTGGCGCAACCATGTGGACTTTCCGGTTCCGCGAGGACCAAACAGGATGCAACTCTGGCTTGGGATGTCGAAAAATCGACCTAACTAATTCCACTATCCGTCCAAATATGGAATCTACGACTCCGACTATTGGACACTCTGTAACTGGAAATCAAGCGTCATCACCCGACTAAGGGGATAGAACCGGCGGTTTCTCAAACGGACGACGCGACCGAGACGCAAACTCTTCGCGATCACGGAATTGCTCCGTGACATATTGGGCCTCCTGGCAGAGTGTCAGCATTCGAGGAGTCTAACTTTTTGTACGATCTTCTTTGCCACTTCCTTGAAGTCCCGGCGCGCATCGTTGGCGGCTGCCGCATGGCTGCCGATCGCGCCATCGGCAGCAGTGAGATGAAAAATCGGCTTGCGTGCCTCCTGGGCCATGGGTACTAGGCTACGATAGTGCTTGACGGTGGCAAGAGCGTGTTGCTCATCCTGTGCAGGAGTTGCTGGATAAGGGCCTTTTTGGTCGTTGAGCAGGTTGCGGGCATACTCTCGCGGCATTCGATTCACCCACTTGTCGTATGCCTGGACAGGTCTGTTTAGCCTTACGCTGTGTTGTCGAACCACGTAGCCGACCGGTTGCATCCGCCCGGCCGGGAGGGGGAAGTCCGGCGACTCCCAATTTTCTCTGCGCCGCTGCCAGTCCTGTCTCCATCGATTCAGTGTCGGCCCGAGGTTGCGGAGCCCCTGCAGTGAAAAGAGGTCGGCGCCCAACGGAACGATGATGTAATCAGTGGCAATCAACGCGGAGCGGTTGATGGCGCCAAGGTTGGGACCTACGTCCGCGAGGATGACCGAGGCGTCTATCTTGGCCGCTCCAGACTGCATCACAGTGGAGAACGCGGTCAGGATACGGAAGGGGCGAAATAACTCGGTGGGGTTCGAGCCCAATGCGTTTGGCCATTCCGCCGACAGAGTGTCTTCAAATCCGGCCAGGGCCAAGTCCCCCGGTATTAGACTAAGGCTGTTTGCAATTTTGACGAGGCTGGGTTCTTTGATGTCCCCTACTTTGGTGAGAGGTCGAATGCATTGCAGGATCGTTCGTCCGGGCTGGTCGTTATCGTTTTCCCAGAGTCTTTCCAAATGCCCTTCGTCCAGAAATGCCGCGGTGAGATTCGCCTGTGGATCGAGATCGCAGGCGAGCACCTGATGACCCATATCGGACAGCATCCAAGCGAGGTGATACACGAGCGAAGTCTTGCCGACGCCGCCCTTGTTGTTGAAGAAAGTCAGCACTGGGACCGTCATGGGTTCATTTACTCCTGTTTTCGTTTTACCCGTATCGTGACCACTACAAAACGATCAGAGACGAGGAACTCGGGTTCGGGATGCCCTGCGGACGCCAACTGCCCCGAGGAATGGATCCCTGAATCACGAGCTCATGGCGAACCTCGTGTGTGTGAGATCCCGGGTCCGTTGATGGCCGGGACCACCTCAGCCTTCAGCTCGCTTCTTAAAATGGAAGGTAACGTCTTCTCTTGACGTTGTGGCATGACTTCGCCTTGTGAGGGTCTCTCTCAGGTACGCTCCGCTACCGGAAAGCCTACGACCCCATCTTTGCTTTGGCCCTGGTGTTTTGAAAGAATTGATCATTTCCGCGATATCGCTCAATGAGCCAGTCAACAAATCCTTGACTATACTGGCCTGGAGAGCCCTTGACCTTTCCCTGATAGAAGTACTCGTTGCGTTTCTTTATATTGTATACTTTGTTGACGCACCGGATATCGTGTTGGTTTACCCGCAAGCCAGCGGCCTTTGCAGACTCAACCACTTCTTTCTCGCGAAAGGGGTGTGATGAACTAGGATCTCGTGGAACCTCTATGATACGGGAGTGTTCTCCCTGTGGTCCCGTTGAAAGTTGAATATCCGCATCATTTGGTTTCTTTGTAAGGGAGAGCTTATATTCGATTCCGATAGCGAATTGATCGGAGCGTTGAAGTTGCCCTAGCTCCTGCGTGACTTCGGCGCAGTAGTGTCCAAGAAATTCAGCAGCATCCTTTCCGAGTTTCCGTCGAAGGCGGTGGTCATTTATGTCGAACTGTTCTGGGCCGATATCGTACACTATGCTCATCATCCCCAAAGGGATCTTATCCGCAAGGGAGACACCGAACCATTCATTCAGGCGCTTATGGTAATTGATCACGCCCGCTTGAAAGAGTCCGATAACCTCCCGTGGTAGATGGCCCAGTACAAGGTGAGTCGCCTCGTCGCGTAGTTCTTCGATACGCTCGATGTTTCGCCGTGCCGGATCTTTCTGATTTGGTATGATTCGTTTCAAACAGTCTCGCAAAGACAAAGATCGCTTTGGCTGTCCGCGGGTCGTTTTGTAGTAGATAGAGTTTGGCGTACCATCGTGGTCTATAATTTTGGCCTTTAGAAGCAACTCCCAAGAATTACAAAACAGGTAGCAGAATGTTTCGATACGGTATTGGATGGAAAGTCGATTTATCGTTTCTAGGGCTAAGATATATGCCTCTACGCTCTTATCAACCAATCGCCCCTTGAGGCCAGGATTTCCACGACGACCTTTCATGACAACCTGCTTGCGGGTGCACCTAGTTCGCTCGCTACGTGCGTCATCTTAGCCCACGGGCTCCGGGCAATCGTGACGCGCGGACAATCACGGATGGGTTATTTCCCTATCCTATTGGCGGTCGAGGCAGTCACCGGCCACCTCTGCAATCTGCCAGTTGCTGGACACCGAAACGCGCGGTGGTGTTGGCAGGCCGCGATTACACCTCGTAGTACCCATTCATGACCGCGTCATGCCACACCTTGGTGATCACCGGGCAGACGCCCAGGGGCAGGCCGTCCTCGGTCTTCCAGTAGGAATGGATGCCGGTGCCGATCTCGACGACCCGCACCTTGGGGGCCGGGTTCATGGCGGCGTACTCGGGCTTGACGATGTTGTTGTACTTCTCGGGGGTGTGGTCCCGGCTGAACTTGTTGATGCCGTAGAGGAGCGGCGGGATGGGCTTGGCGTCCGGGCCCGGGAGGGGGCGGCCGTAGGCCAGGTAGCGGTCCACCAGGGCCTGGGTTTCCTCGGCGTTCATCTTGAGGCGCTCGGCCGTGACCTTGGCGGCTTCGGTGAGGCACGGGTGGCTGTCGCTGTGCAGCCAGTTCTCCGCCTTGAACTGGGGGAAGCGCTTGGCCTGCTCCCACATCTCGAAGATCTCTTCCATCAACCACGCCAGCCTGAAGAGCGGCTCCGCCCCTTCCTGCATCGCCACCTCGGCGCCCTTGTAACGCGCCAGCTCACGCCAGTTCCGGATCAGTACATGGTCGAAGGGGGTGGGCCAGTCGTGGCCGCTCATCTTGCGGAAGATGAACGCGAACGGCGAGTTCTCGATGCCGATGAGCCCCTTGCCGTTCTCGATGCGCTGCAGCAGGTAGTGGCTGAAGGGTCCGCCGGTGGAATGGCCGTGAGTGAACACCGAGTACTCGCCCACGGGCAGGTGCCGGCGGCAGATGTCCAGCATGCCTTCCTCGAAGGCCACCGGCCAGGCCGCCATGCGATAGTAGAAATTGCTTCCCTTCTTGGCCCTGGCGTACTTCCGGGAGCCGTAGATCTCCCGCATGGCGGCGTCGTCCACCACCTCGTACTCGTCCCTGCCGATGAACTCGCCGTCCAGCCAGATGGGCGTGCGCACGCCGCCGTCGTCGTGAAAGGTGTCGCCGGGCCAGTCGCGGCTCGGGTCCGGGAGGTAGAGGCGGCCGGGGTAGGTCATGCTGCACACCTTGTAGCCGCGCTTCCCGGCAAAGGTCTGCGCCAGCCGCTCGATGGAGCGCCAGTCGCTGGCGCCGCCGTGGATCATGAAGATGCCGAGCTTGTTGCCATCCGGCCCGGTGGGGATCTTGGCCGGGTCCGTGGGCTCGTACACCATGCAGCCGATGTCCCAGTCCATGCCGTTGGCGTGGATGCGGAAGACGTCCTCGGTTTCGGTGTAGGGGATGTCCGGCTCTCCCAGTATCCCGTCGGATATCTTGACCAGCTCCTCCTTGGACAGGCTGGCAGGCGGTTCCCAGGAATCGGAAGTCTTTAGTGTCTTGGCCATGGCGATGTTCCCCCTTGTGCGTGGTCCGTCGAATCTACCACGCCTTGTCTCGTCGAACCACATCCTTCGGGATACCTCGCAGGACCATTTTACGCTGTAGGTCGGGTTAGCCGAAGGCGTAACCCGACCTCTTACCGGCATGTCGGATTACGCTTCGCTAGCTAGTCCGACCTACCGTGGCTGGGCGTGAAATGACCACGGGATACCTCGCCCTGTGCGGGTTGATCTGGTAGACGTGTGACGGGGTCCCGCGGGAACCCATCCGGTATCCGGTCCGACACCATGCAGCCTCGACTGACTCTATCGTGCGGCGAATACAAGCGGACCCGTCCGCTCCTGGACGGGCGCGTTGCGGTGGCGGGATACGACATCGAGATCATACCCGACCCGTTTCCACCCACCGGAATTCTCGGTGACTACCAGTATCCGCGCACCCTGCGCATGCTGGACGACAAGGCTTTCGACATCTGCGAGATGGGCATGGCGCCGTTCGTGACCGCGCGTTCCCAAGGTGTTCCGCTCGTGGCCATTCCGGTTTTTCACTACCGCCGCTTCCGGCATCCCTACATCTTCTGCCGGGGCCCGGCGGGCATCGAGTCGCCCGCGGACCTCGCCGGGCGCCGGGTGGGTGTACGGCGACTCAACCTGAGCGCCGGCCTGTGGGCGCGGGCGCTGCTGCAGCACGACTACGGCGTCAATTTGAACGACATCACGTGGGTGGTGACGGTGGACGTGCCGTTGCGTGACGAGGTGCGCAACAGCCTCAACGTGGAGGTGGTGCGTTCCGGTGAGAGTCTCGAGGAGCTGCTGGTGCGGGGCGACATCGACGCCATGATCGAGGCCTCTACCGTGAGCGCCCCGGCACGCGAGGCCGCGGGCGTGCGGCGTCTACTGGGTGAGGACACCCGCCAGCTCGAAGTGGACTACTACTCGCGCACCGGCTGCTTTCCCATCATGCACACCATCGCGCTGTGGCAGGATGTGGCCGATCGGCACGAGGACCTGTGCCAGGTGTTATACGAAGCGTTTCTTCGCGCCAGGACGGTGGGGAACCGCGGCGGCGAGCCGCGCTCACGGTACATCCTGGCTTCCGAGGAGGAGGAGTGGTGGGAGTCGCTTGCCCCGGAGCAGATGGACACCCTGTGCGGCGGCCCCGGCCATCCGAGAGACCCATGGAGCTACTCCCTCGAGGAGGACGGCCGCACCGTCGAGGCGTTCCTCGACCACGCCTACGAACAGGGTCTCACGCCGGAGCGCTACCGGACCGAAGACCTGTTCGTCGTGCCTGGGAAATAGAATTCGACGTCATTCCCGCCCCCTCCGTCGCTCCCGCGAAACAGGCTGTGTCAAAACCCTAACTTCGGGGCACGAAAGCCAATCCGTCATTCCCGCGAAAGCGGGAATCCAGGGGTCGTGGAGGGGTGCTACGGCGGCGTTTCCCCACTCCACCCCTCCTGGATTCCCGCTTTCGCGGGAATGACGAGTTCGGGGCTTGAGTACCGCTATCGGACGGCGGCTCTCTTCGTCGTCCCCGGGAGGTCAGGCGCATAGGCGCCTTCCGTATCCCATTCCACGGTGTCGCCTACGCGGATGGTGCCGCTGTTGAGCACCTGGGCGCGCAGGCCGCCCCGGTGCACGAGCCCCTGCAGCACGTTCTTGCCCGTAAGCTTGACGAGGTTGACGCAGGGCTCGCACACGCGCAGCCCCCGCATCCTCACGGTTCCGATTGTGAACTCCCGCCCCTGTAGCAGGTGATTCAGCGGAACCCCGCGAGTGGTGATGTTGCGGCGGCTGTCCTTGGGGTCCAGCGTGGTGCCGTAGTCCCGCTCCATGGCCTCGAGCGCTTCCGCCTCGATGAGCGTCACCTCCCGGTCCGGACCGGGGTTGTGCGAGTAACTGCCCACCTGATCGCAGTAGCGGTCTCCTTCGAGGCCCCTGCCTTCCACCGCGAGGACCTCCTGAAGGCTCTCCATGGCGCCCTTGGCGTCCTTCGCGATCTGTATCGAAACAACCGATCCCTTGGCCATGATTTCTCCTTCAGTTGGGGAAAGTTGTTCACATTGCGGGCGTCAGCCTATTCCTGATGGAGTAGTCTGGCCGTGGAACTGGCTAGGGTTTGGATTTGGCTCACCCAAGACTTCTTCCAGGATCAATTGGCAGATGGGCATCTCGGGATAGAGGATGATAGCGCAGTTTCCAAGGTTCTTCATTTCGAGAGTAAGCGTCCCGTCCCAGTCAGCGTGAACCGTTGGTGCGGTGAAGTGTATCAATAGACCGCATCTTGCGAAGGAACTCTTTCCCTCGATTCTACCGGCGAGGGATTGCCTGCCGGAACCAATCGGCAGTTTGATGTGCTCTAATGTTTTCCCTAGTGCAAACGTGTTGGGTTCTAGGGAGTACCCATGCGAATCTATTTTGATGTGTTCGCAATTTTTACTAAGGAAGGAGGCGAGTCCTCCCTTTCGGAGATCGTAGGCGAACGGTCCCTTGGTTGGTGGTATCGATATAGTGTCTCCAAGCCTGAGGTCGACCGATGTTGTATCGTATGGGCACGGTCTTGAATCCCCGGGCGTTGGTTGCCGGGGTTGAGGCTCTGGTAGGATTCCGAGCCGGCCGTCGTCGATGGCCTTCTGTATCTCGGTATTGCTTAAAATCACAACAGCGTGGACTTCTTGAAGAAGTGCTTTTAGAGCTCAACGATGTTTTCCGCATTCACGTTGATGAACCTCGACGACACCTCCAGAGGCGAGTCGGGTAGGCGGACAAGTATGGTGTTGTGAACTCTATCGATGAAGTAAACCAGCAGCAAGTTCCTATCCTTCGAAAGGAACTGGTCTGACGTGAATAGGGAGACTTTCTTTCCCTCCGCTGTCGTAGTTTCCACAGCGTACTCAGATGGCAACATCCCAGACCCAAAAGTACATTTGAGCCCTACAGCGTCTCCCATGTCTCCCCCTAGTTCAAATATAGCGCCACTGGCAAAGACCGCAAGATTTCACGGAATCTGGCCTCTGATACAGTCATTTGGTTTGCAAAGTCAAGGAGTAAGCGGAGCATAGGTGTCCACGATTGCTCCAGGTCTGTTTTTGGTAGTGGTTCCGCTGCACACAACACAAGACCCTGCATTTCAAGGGGCGCTACATCTCAGAGCCGGTCCTGCATCCAGTCCAGCATGTACGGCACGTTGTGGCCCCAGTAGTCGTGGCTGCAATGGATGGCGCCGCCGCTGCGCGCGTCGTCGTAGATCGTGAGGGTCTTGTCCGCGCTGCCGATTTCGTCATACAGCCGCTTGGCGCCTTCGACGTTCATCAGCCGGTCGTCGGCGCCGTGGGTGATCAGCGTCGGGCAGGTGATGTTCTGGGCGATGCCCTCCATGGTGAAGTCCTTGAGCCGCTCCCGGGCCACTTCGTCGCTCACGCCGCCCAGCAGCCGTTGCACAACCGGCTGGAGGTGCTCGCAGAAGAGGTAGAGGTCATCCAGAATGCTGTAGCACCCGCTCCAACCCACCAGCGCCTTGATGCGCTCATCGAACGCGGCGGCCCGGGGCCCGTAGTAGCCGGCCATGCTGATGCCGATGAGGCCGATGCGCTCGGGGTCCACCTCCGGCCGGGACACCAGGTAGTCGATGCATGCCTTGGTGGGCACCTCGTAGTCGGCCCGGGTAGGGATGCCCTTGACGTACATGGACGAGCCCCGTCCGGGGGTGTCCACCAGCAGCAGCGCCCAGCCGTGCTCCAGCACCTGCCGGCCGCTGAAGTAAATCTCTTCGGCGAAGGCGTCGGCGCCGCCGATCAGAAAAACGGCGGGCCATTTGCCCGGCGCCGGGTACTTCGGGTGGCAAAAGTAGCCGTCGTACACTTCGTCGCCGCAGCGCACGCTGATGACCTCCATGGGCGGCTTGTGCAGCGCCGCGGCCTCCCGGAAGCTCGCCTGCGACAGCTTGAACCGCTCCGCCTTGGTGTCGTTCTCGGCAATGGTCAGGAACACGTCGGACATGCGGAAGTACTGGTTGGCCTGGAAGAAGAACTGTATGGCCGTGTGCTCGTGCCCTTTGGACAGAGCCTCCCTGGCGTTGTCCTCGGTCCTCCGGGCCAGATCGAGCCAGGCCCGCTCCCATCCCTTCTTGTCGTTGGGGTCGAGGTCGCGGCACAGGCGCGCGATATCGAAAACCTCGCCGCCCCCCTGCTGGGCCTCGGCCACGAGCCGAAGCGTTTGAGAGCCCATGACGTTGGTGGGAAAGAAGAAGTCGATCATGAATGTCTCCGTCGGGCCGCCCGCTTCCGCTTGTAGGGGCGGGTTTCAAACCCGCCCGCGTCCGGTGACGCACGCGACGCCAAGAAGAGCCAACGCGTTCACCTACGGCAGTCCGTAGAGTCGCTTGGCGTTGCCCTCGGTGATGTTGTAGCGGTCCTCATCGCTCAGGCCCGGGACGGACTCGAAGATCGGCACCACCTCCTCGAAGTTGCGGCCGGTCTGGGGGTCGGTGGCGTTCACCGCGCCGAACATCTCGGTGGCGAACAGCACCCGGTCCGACCCGACCCGCTTGATCAGCAGCTCCATGCCTTCGGCGTCGTAGATGGCCATGTCCCAGTACACCCGGCGGGCGGCCTCCTCGAAGGGCTCCAGACCTTCCTGCACGTGCATGCCGCGGTGGCGGTTCCACTGGTAGGGGACCGCGCCGCCGCCGTGGGGGATGACGAGCTTGAGCTTGGGGAAGTCCCGGAACACGCGGGAGCTCAACAGCTCCACCGCGGCGTTGTGGTGCTGGCCGATGTAGTACGAACTGGTCAGATGCATGGCCGGATGCAGCGACGCGCTGGCGTGGATGGTGCCGGGAATGTCGAGCTCCACCATCTTCTCCCACAGGGGGTACCACCACTCGTCCGCCAGGGACGGCGTCAACGGCTCGCGGCCGCCGCCGAGATCGGGGTTGATGTTGCAGGCGATGAAGCCCTGCTCCTTGACGCGGCGCTCGAGTTCCTCCACCCAGCTCTCCGGGCCGACTCCCGGCGATTGGGGAAGCTGGCACACCGGCGAGACCTTGTCCGGCCACAGTTTCGCGATGCGTCCGATGAGGTCGTTGCACGCCTCGCTCCAGTAACGGCTGATAAGCTCCGACCCGAAGTGATGGCCCATGGCCGAAGCCTGGGGCGAGAACAGCAGCCGGTCGATGCCGGTATCGGCCATTCTCTTGAACTGGCCCCGCATGGACTGCTCGATTTCCTCATCGCTGATGTTGATGTTCGCGGGCCTCGGGCGCGCCTGATTGGCGACCTGCCGCGCGCGAAAGGACTGAAGCTTGGCCGGCGCCGTGGTGTAGTGTGCATGGGCGTCGATGATCACGAGCGTGAACCTCCAGGGAGTCTGTATACGTCTGTTGTCGTGGCCGTTACGGACAGGACACTACACTAGCAAAGCCCGGGAGGACAGGCTATAGGCTTAACCCGACCGGTTCTTCCAAGGGATAAAACAGATACTGGCCATCTCGGCGTCCTTCCCGCGAAACAGGCTGTGTCAAAACGCCATTCCCGGGTAGCAAAGGCCAATCCGTCATTCCTGCCCCCTCCGTCATTCCCGCGAAAGCGGGAATCCAGGGGCGGCGGAGGGGCGCTACAGCGGTGTTTCCCCACCCCACCCCACCTGGATTCCCGCTTTCGCGGGAATGACGATTCGGGGGGTCGTTGCCTCTCTCGGATGGCGTTTTGAGACACCCTGTTCCGCGGAAAAACAGGCGGGGTAGGGCGGGGGCAACTCGCCGTGGCACCCCTCCGCCGCCCCTGGATTCCCGCTCCCCGATCAGGGTCGGGGACAAGCTTCGCGGGGATGACGGAGGGGGGCACCGGGAGCCCAACCTTTCCAAGGAGTGATTCATGGCGGAAATCCCGCGTCTCAACGGTGTCATCAAAGCGCTGGAGGAAGGCAAGACGGCCTTCGTGAGCTTCACCTCCAACGACGTCGAGACCGCCATCGCCATGGCGGGCTCCCGGCTCGACGGCGTGGCCTTCGAGATGGAGCACGCGCCCCTGGACATTCCCGGCCTGCGGCACGCGTTGCAGTACATGCTGGACCGGAGGCAGTTGGTGGACCGGGGCACGCTGGCGCCCGCGGTAACGCCCATGGTGCGCATCCCGCCCAACGGCAACGAGATGAATCAGTGGCTGGCCAAGCAGGTGCTGGACATCGGCGTCTACGGGATCATCTTTCCCCACGTGAGCTCGGTGGAGGAGGCGCGCAACGCGGTGTCGGCCTGCCGTTACCCGCGGCTTTCGTCCGCTCCGCTTTACGATCCTCCGGGCATCCGCGGCGACGCTCCCGCCCGTGCCGCCCGTTATTGGGGTCTCGCGCAACAGGAATACTACAAGCGCGCGGACGTATGGCCGCTGGCGCCCGACGGCGAGGTCCTGGTGGTGATCCAGTGCGAGGAGGTCCGCGCCATCGAGAACCTGCCGGCCATGCTCAAGGAGGTTCCGGGCATCGGCGTGGTGCTGATCGGCGAAGGCGACCTGAGCCAGGAACTGGGCCATCCCCGGGACTACGACCATCCGGTGGTGGCGGACCACATCAACCGGATCCTGGACATCTGCAAGGAGCACAACGTTCCCTGCGGCCATCCCCATCCCAGCGCCGACAACATCGAGCGCCTGGTGGAGGCGGGTTTCCGGTTCCTCATGCCCGGCGCGCCGCGATCCTTCGCGGTGCTCAACCGCGCCCGCGAGTTGACGGGACGTTGAGGTCGGGTCTCGTAGACACTTGGGCGGGTTCTCCCTCCTCCGACCCCCTCTCCCTCTGGGAGAGGGTTGGGGTGAGGGTGCCGCAGTACAATCCAACAGGGCGCGCGAGTTGACGGGACGTTGAGGTCGGGTCTTGTAGACACTTGGGCGGGTTCTCCTCCTCCGACCCCCTCTCCCTCTGGGAGAGGGTTGGGGTGAGGGTGCCGCAGTACAATCGGCGCGTCCGATAGAAAGGGGACCGAAACAATGGCTATGGTAAAGCTCCAACCGCCTGCGCAACTCGACATGAGCCTGGGTGAGGCCATGTTCACCCAGCGGGCCATCCGCAGGCTCAAGCCCGATCCCGTCAGCGAGGAAGACCTCAAGACGCTGATGGATGCGGCATCCAAGGCGCCCAGTTCGCGCAATTCGCAGAGCGCGCGGTTTCTGGTGGTGCGGGACCGGGACAGACTCCGCAGGTTCGGGGAGCTGTATCGCGAGGCGTGGTGGGCAAAGCGGCCCGCCGGCTGGACGCCCGAAGGCGTTCCGGAGGGGGACCTGCATCTTTCGGCCATGCGCCTGGCGGACGCGATGAAGGACGCTCCGCTGGTGGTGCTGGCGGTCTCCACGTCCCCGGGACAGGCCAACTCCGTCCTCCCCGCGGTGCAGAACCTGATGCTGGCGGCGCGGGCACTGGGTATCGGATCGGTGCTGACGACCCTGCATGCCCAGGTCGCAGACCGGATCCACGAGCTGTTCAAGATCCCGCCGGAAGCCGAGGTCCACTGTTGCATCCCGCTGGGCTATCCCGAGGGCCGGTTCGGCACCACCACGCGCCGCCCCACCTCCGAGACTACCTACTACGAGGAGTGGGGCAACCCACCACCGTGGGAATGAGCCGTCCCTCCTTTACGGATAGGCTTTCATCGGAACATACCCTCGTCAGTCCGGCAGCGCCTCACCGGACCCGCCCAGGAAGGCCGGACCACCGCCGAGCGGCAGGCGCAGGGCGATGCCGATGCGGTAGTCCGGCACCGCACGCTGCCGCTCGGAGCGGCCTGCCTCGATGCCGAAGTCGGCCGAACTGCCGCCCGGGCCGAGCCTGAGCCGCCAGCCCAGGCGCACGGTCTGCCCGTCCGACTCCGTCAGCGACCAGGCCGCCCAGGGAATCTGGACAGCGGTTCCGCCCAGGGCGCTGAAGCCGTAGCTCAGTTCGGTCGTGAGGCCGAGGCCGGGCACGCTGTTGTCGTTCGCCGCCGGTCCGGCCGGCAGGCCTTGTCCGAACAGCGCATTGGCGCCGCCTTTGGCGGAGCCGCCCACGGACGAGGTCACCGACAGGTTGAGTCCGCGCTCCGAGGACGGCCTCGGATCGTAGCGCAGCGAACCCGACACGCCCCAGTCGCGGAAGGCGCTGTCCCGGTGCGCCAACAGCCAGCGCCCGTTTATTTCCACTGTAAAGCCGTGCGCCGGCACGGCGTAGGCGAGGCCGCCGCCGAGGTCGAGGCCGAACCCGTCCTCGGCTTCGCCGCCGTCGTGACGGAATCCGATCTCGAGCGACGGCGTCAGCCGGGCCTGATCCTCCAGCGTCGTCGCCCAGGAGCCGGCGAGCTTGAGCCGCAGGCGGCTGGTATCCGCCGCCACGGCCGCCAAGTCGCCGGCCGCCCGGCTCATCGCCGGCGTCGACGTGCGCACCAACAGCCCATCGGCATCGAGCGCCAGGGCCGGCCCGTCCGGGCCGGTGCGCTTCAGCAGTTCGCTGCGCGCCCCGGCCGCCGCCATCCACAGGCTGAGATCGGTGTCGATGGCCTCGCCGCCATCCGGCGTCAGCGACAGTTCGCCCTTGCCGTAGCCGGTCGCGCCCCACACCGAGACGCGGTCGGTGAGCTTGTATCCGACGTAGGGATAGAGACCCGTCACCGAGGCTTCGAGACGGTCCTCCCGGTCGTCCGGCCGGTAGCCGCCGCTTCCCCTGCTGTGCGACATGGAAAGGCCCGCAATCCAGCGGTCGAACGACCAGTCGCCGCCGAAGGTGGCCGTCGTCACCGCGCCGTCGAGTGCGCCATTGCCATCGCGCCCGTCGAAGCGCGTGTGCGCCCCGCGGCCCCAAACGGTGTAGCTGTCGCCCTCAGCCCCGCCAGTTGCCGTAAACGCCGTCCCGGTAATCAGCTCCCGCTCCGCCACCGGCCGCCACCAGCCGCGCAGGCCCGGACCCCCGTCGTGAAACGGATCGGCAGCGGTATCGCCCCGGTCACGGGTTCCGATCCGCCATGGCGAAAGCCCGTCATCGTTCCGACCCAGACCATTCTGCCATAGACCGTTCTGCCCCGGACCGTTCCACCCGGAGCCGTCTTCGGTCCGGTCTCCCTGAATTCCGGCCCGGTAGGTTCCGATCTCATGGCCTCCCAGTTTGCCCCGGAAGCCGGCCTCGCGGGCCGCCGACAGGCGTTCCCGGATGCCGTCCAGCACATGCTGGGCGGCCGTGCGGCCGAAGCGCGCCAGCCACGCCTGCGCCACGGTCTCGTTCGGTGCCGATCCCAGGGCGAACAGCATGAAGCGGTCGGTCACGCCGCAGGCCAGGCCCCGGGGCGAACCGCTCGGCGGCGGGTCCAACGCGACCCATTCCGGTGGGGTTTCATCCTCGTCATAGCGGTGCACCCGCTGGCTGCCGCTCGACGCGGGCAGGCACACCGTTGCGGTCTGCCCGGCCGGCAACGGCGGGTTCGGCTCGATGTCCAGCACTGCATCGCCGGTGCGGAAGCCGCGCGGCGGATCGGTGAGGGCCTCGTGGTCGTCCGCAACCATCGCGAATCGGACCGTCCCGCCGGCCAGGCTGGACGGCACGGTCACCCGGGTGCCGGCGGGAATGGAAGTCCCCTCCGGCACCGTCACCACTGGTTCGCCGGAAATCGGCACCCGCAGGTACACACTCCCGTCCGCCATTATCTCGAAGCCCGGCACCGTCACCGTGACCGAGGCGGCCGTCACCGAAACATAGTCGCCGCCGCTCACCGTATGCATCACCTCGACCGCGGCATCTTCTTCGACGTCCTGGTCGTCTTGCGCCGTCACCGACACCGTCTGCGGCTCGTTCCAGTTCGAGGTGGTGAAGCTCAGGTTCGACGGCGACACCGACAGGTTCGCACCCGGCGGCTCCGAAGACACCGAAGGCGTCACGGTCACCGTCGACGTGGGCTGCGAGCCCAGGACCACGGTGTAGCTCGCGCCGCCTTCCGGTCCTTCGATCACCGTCAGCGCCACGGGCGTCACCCTCACGCCGCGCTCGTCGTCGTCCGTCACCGTCACTTCCAGCGACGACGGATTGAGGGTCAGGGACGAGGTCGTGCTCGCATTCACCCTTACCGTCGCGTCGGCGTCGATGGCGTTGTCGACCGGTGTCAGGGTCAGTGCCGCGGTGGCGCTGCGCTGCCCCGTCGGAATCGTCAGGGTCGCCTCGACCGCTTCGGCCGCGCCTTCGGTCACCGTCAGGGTCACCACCGTGTCGGCGGACTCCGGCGCCCCGTCCAGCATGCCTGTTACCGTCAGGCGCCTCGCGCCGCCATTCTCCGCCACCCTGTCCGGCGACACCGTCAGCGTCACCATCGTCGATGGCTGGTCGTCGGCGGTGATCGTCAGCCTCAGGGCCTCCGGCTGAACCACGCCCACGCGGGTGTCGTTCGTCGTCGCCGTGCCCGACACTTCCACCATCCTGTCGTCCGCCGCGATGTCGTTGTCGACTGCCGCAAGCGTCACCGTCCCGGTGCTCGTCGTCTGGCCGGCCGCAATCGTCAACCGCCTGTTGCCGCTCAGGCGGAAGTCCCCCGCGACCGCCGGCGTCACCGGCGCCGCCGTCACATTCACCCTGATGGCGGCGCTCGAGGGCCGGTCCAGCGTTGCGGTCACCGTGCTCTCGCCGTCGTCCTCCCGTATCTCCGCCGGCGTGAGCGCCAGGGTAACGACAGGCTCCGGGTCGTCGTCCTCGATCGTCACGGACAGCCCCACGAGGGGCTCCACCGAGAGCCCTGCGGCGGTGGTCTTCCCCCGCAGCAGGATGGTCCGGTCCGGCGCGTCCTTCTCGTCGTCGACCGGCGCCAGCGTGAACGTGTGCGTACCGCTGACCGCTTCCGCGGCGATCGTGATGGTGAAATCCGCCACCTCCGCGAAGTCCGTGCCCGCGAACGCCGTGCCGTTCTCCACCGAGACGATGACCTCCGTGTCCGCGTCGCGCGCGTCGCCGTTGAGCGTCGCGGCGACCGTCACGTTCCGGGCTGACCCGGTGGCGTCCTCCGCCACCCGGTCCGGCGACACCGTCATCGTAATGCCCGTGGACGGCGTTGCCGATGTATCTTCGTCGTCGGCAATGTTCAGAGTCTGCTCCGACGGCTGCGCGATCCCCTGCGTGTTGGTCGCCAAGCCGGAGACCTCCACCTCCCGGTCCGGGTGGTCGATGGCGTTGTCGATGGCGGTGACGGTCACCGTCCCGGTGCTCTCGGTCGTCCCCGCGGCGATCGTCAGGGTCGTCCCGGTCAGGGAGAAGTCGTCCGTATCCGCGTTCGTCCCCGCCGCCGCCGAGACCGTGATTGTCGTGTCCGCGCTCGACGGACGGTCCAGCGTTGCCGTGACCGTGCTCGTCCCGCCGTCCTCGGAAATCGAGGCCGGCGTCAGCACCAGGCTCACCTGCGGGACCGGGTCGTTGTCGGAGATCGCCACGCTCACCCCGGCGGCGGGCAGGACCGACAGTCCCGCCGTCGTCGTCCCGCTGATCCGCACCGTCTCGTCCGGCTCGTCGGCATTGTCGTTCAATGGCGCCAGCGTGAAGGTCTCCATCGCGCTCGTCGCGTCCGCGGGAATCGTCATCGTGAAATCCTGCACGGCCGTGAAGTCCACGCCCGCGGTCGCCGTGTCCCCGGCAACCGTCACCCTCACCGCGGTGGCCTCCGGGCGCGCCGCCTCGTCAAGCGTCGCCGTCACCGTCACCCTCTGCGCGTTGCCGGTCGCGCCTTCCGACACAGTGTTCGGCGCGACCGACAGCGTCACCGCCGTCGACTCCGTGTCGTCCTCCACGATGGTCAGCGTGAGCGGCTGCGGCTGGTCGATGCCCATGCCGTTGGTGGCGGTCCCCGAGACCGTCACCGCCTTGTTCGGGGTGTAGATACCGTTGTTGCGCGCGGTGATCCGCACCGTGCCGGTGCTCATCGTCGCGCCGGCGGCGAACGTCAGCCTCCTGTTCGAAGTCAGCGAGAAGTCAGCCGCGGCCGCGGGCGTGACCGGCGCGGCCGAGATCTCGATGGTCGTCGTCTCGCTCGAGGGCCGGTCCAGCGTTGCGGTCACCGTGCTCGTCCCCCCGTTCTCGGGTATCGAGGCCGGGGTCAGCGCCAGCGTCACCGTGGGGGTCGTCGGCGCCGCGACCACTGCCGTCGGCCCGCTGGTCCGACTCTCGGGATTGCCGGCGCCGTCGGTGAATCTCACCCGCACCTTCAGCTTCTTGCCCACGTCGGCGGCGGTCACCTGGTAGCTGGCGGAAGTCGCCTCCGAAATGTTGTTCTCGGTGGCGCCGTCCACCCGGATCCACTGGTAGGAGAAGTCGCCAACCCCGTCCGCATCGTTGATCGTGCTCGTCGCCGCCAGGGTCGCGCCCACCGTCGGTGGTCCTCCGCCCGGGACCGTGATGGCTGGCGATCCGGTCGCGGGATCGTTCATCGGCGTCACGTTGACCGTCATCGTGTAGGCGGCGGCGCCGTTGACCGTGCCGTCGTTCACCTTGAAGGTGAAGCTCGCATGGGCGTCGCCATAGGCGTTCGCCGCCGGCGTGAACCTGAGGCGGCCCCCGTCAATGTCGGCACGAGGGATGACCTGGTCCGTCGTCACCGGCGTGCTGTCGAGCGCCAGCGTGCCCTCCGCCGGCAAGGTCACGATCTTCACGCCCGCCAGGCTGTCGCGGGCGTCCGCGTCCGCGAAGTTGAAGTCCGCCGCCGTGAAGACGTGGGGCGTGTCCTCGTTCGTCGTGACCATGCTGTCGGCCGCCATCGGGGCCGCGTTGTTTCTGCCGTTGATCCTGATTCTAAGTTGACCCGGGGATAGACCTAAGGAACTGGGAGTCCAGCCAACGGTCGTTCCAACGGGCCGATACAGTCGTATATTATTGATGGTCCAGCCTGCGGCACGACTGGCATGATCCTCATAAACCGATGACGTTCTGTCCAAACTTACGTCCGTATCCCCCGTGTACGACAAGTGGACAAAGTAGAACGTGCGTACCTTCAGGCGGCCGGTACCGGCCGGCGCAGAAAACGCCTTGACATTGGTGCTGTTTGAGTCCGACAGGCCGCTTGGATTGGTCAGCGTCGCCAGGAAAGAATCCGGTCTGTCGTTGATGGTCGAACTCCACAACGTCGCCGTCAGGCTGGACGCATCGCTGCTCGATGGTACAAGAGAAAAATCGATTTCAATCGACTCCAAGGCGTAGCCACCCGCGTTGGTGCCCGTGCGGAACCCCTGGGCCATCTCGTTTGGATTCAGCGCAACCGGAGTGGTGGTGTCCCGCCCGAAATTGCTGACCAGCACACCGGCCTGGGCACCCGCGGGCGCGCCGAGCAGCGCGGCGCCGAACGCGAACACCAGGACTGCCGCCGCCGCGCAGCGGGCCGAAGCAACCGCCCGCGACCATGCCGGCCGGAGATGGGCCGGCCGGTCTCCGGGACGCAGGGCCGGCGCCGCGGTGTCCGCCCGACAGGTCTGCGGTTCGTTCCTCCCTGCGATATCGCCAAGATCCGACAAACGATCCATTTCGGCCCCCCAATCCCCTGACTTTGCGGCGGCCTTCGCCCCCGCGCACAGCCCTGGCCGTCAAGGGCGCTGAAGCCCACCATGCCGCATGCGCACCCGCCGCGGCGGACCGGACACGCACGCAATTGGGATCGCTATTTTACACTATTTTGTGTATTTTTAGGGCGCTTTTTAGGAGTGATTGCGCGAATTTAATGCGAATTCTTCATAGTTTCCGGGGATCGGAACAATCGGAGAGGCCGGGCCGGCAACGTGGCCCTCGGGAGGGTGCAGGGGGGAGGAACGGATGACCGACCGCAAGCCAACGGCGGCCGAGAACGCGGCGCCGCGCGCGCATCTCCGCGCTCAGCGCCGCGAGCCTGCGCATCAGCGCGAGCCTCGACCTCGAGACCGTGCTGAACGAGGTGGTGGAGAGCGCCCGGGCGGGACCGCTGAGGCTGGCGGACGTGCCCGACTACGCGCGCTCGACGCCGGCACGCTGTCGGTCGCGCCCGAGCCCTCGGAGGTCGCCGCGCGCTCTCACAGTCCGTAGAGCGCCCGCGCGTTGTCGCCGAGGATCTTGTCGACGATTCCGGCCGGCACCGCGCCGTCGTTCCTGAGCATGCGCAGAGCTTCGATCTGGCTTGAGGTGTCGTTGTGGCCGTAGTCGGTGCCGATGACGAGGTTGTCCTCGCCCGCGTCCTTGAGGATCACGGGCAGGTCGTCGGTGGTCTGGCAGGCCACGTACATCCGGTTCTCGGCCATGATGTTGTCGGGAATGGGCCGTCCCAGCTTCTGGAGCCGGAGCCGGAGGTCGTTCAGGGCGTAGGGAACCCACTGGGCGCTCACCTCGACGAAGCCCCAGCGCAGCTTGGGAAACAGCGCCGGCGTTCCGTCCATGAGCAGCGAGTGGAACGTCCCCACCACCGGCAGCTTGAAGCGCGAGAAACCCGCCTCGCCCTCGTAGAGGTCGTGGATGGCGTTGCTGTTGGTGCCGGCGTGGGTGCAGATGGGGAGGTCCAGCTCCGTGGCGATCTCGTACAGCGGGAACAGGTCGGGATGGCTCAGGCGTTTCTCGTACTCGACCCCGCGCATGAAGATGCCGCAGGCGCCGTTGTCCTTGGCGAAGCACAGCTCGTCGCGCAGCGCGTCCATGGAGAGCAGCGGAGGCATGGCCGCCCACCGCAGCCGGCCCCGGCCCTTCTTCCAGACTTCGGCCAGCCAGCGGTTGTAGCTCTTGCACATGGCCAGCTCGGTGAGCCGGCTCTGGGTGTAGGGGCGCAGCATCAACGTGGGGTAGAGTACCTGCACGTCCACCTCCAGCTCGTCCATGTGCTTGAGCCTGGCGTCGAGGTCGCGCAACTCGCGCTGGTCGGCGGAGGTGTTGGCGCCGATGTTGTTGTTCTTGGGATGCAGCCGGTTGTCCACCACCCAGTACTCGGTGCCGCCGTCCTGCGCCACCGAGAAGGGCGCGTACTTTCGTTCGGCCTCGGTCATGAACTCCCAGGTGAAGGGGATTTCGATGACGTGGGCGTCCGAGTCGATGGTCTTGGGGGTCATGGCTTGTCTCCGTCTTTGTCCGGTGTCTTCCGGGTTCAGTTCGGCGCGAGGTTGTAGAGCCGCCGCGCGTTCTCTCCCATGATCTTCGGCAGCGAGCCCGCCGCGATGTCGTCCCGGGCCAGCACCTCTTTGACCACGTTGGGGAACTTGCAGTCGCCGTGGTTGTAGTCCGAGGCGAACACCAGCCGGTCGTCGCCGATGAAGTCCATGACGTAGGGCAGGGTGGTCTCGTCGGGCTCGAAGGAAAAGTAGACGTCCCGCTGCCGGATGTACTCGCTGGGGGGCATGGTCAGGAGCGGCACGGCCGCCTGCATGTACTCGTAGTGCTCATCCAGCCGCTCCATCCAAAAGGGCACCCAGCCGGCGCCCGCTTCGAGAAACGCCACCCTGAGCTTGGGGAACTTCTCCAGGACGCCGCCGCCAATGATGCACATGACGCCGATCATCTGCTCGAAGGGATGGGTGGTGGCATGCACGAACAGCGCGTTGTCGAAGCGGTCGGCGGCGGCCGCCGGCCGGCCCGAGCCCACGTGGACGCACACCGGGACGCCCAGCTCTTCGGCGGTGGCGTAGAACGGGTCGAAGTCGGGATGGTCGAGGTTGCGCCCGGCGGAGTGGGCCGAGGTGGCCGCGGCCACGAAGCCGAGGTCCGTGACGCAGCGCCGGAGCTCGGCTGCGGCCTCGGCCGGATCCTGCATGGGCACGCAGGCCACGCCCTTGAGCCGCCCGGGCGCGTGGCGGCAGTACTCGTGGAGCCAGTTGTTGTAGGCCTTGGCGACGGCGCAGGCGTAGTCCTTGTCTTCCAGGAACGGCAGGCTCAGGAACACGGTGGTGCCGAAGTTGACCGAGATCTCGATCTGCTCCAGGTCCATGTCCTTGAGCCGCTGCGCCGGGTCCCACATGCCGGTGGTGGGCTGCGGCGAGCGGTTGTGGGGCACGGCGCCGATGCCGCATCCCACCCCCGAGGGTTTGGCCCAGATACGGCCCTCCATGAGCAGTTGGTCACGGCCGTCGGCTTTCACCACTCGCGGGGCCTTCTTCTTGTAGGGCCCCTCCAGCAGCTCCTCCCAGGGCGCGAACTTCTCCTGCACGTGACCGTCGGCATCGATGATCGGGAAACTTGCCATGGGGTCTCCTTTCGCGACGGGAAACGGGGGCCTGTACCAGACTTGCTTTGCTACCTGTGCCAAGCGAACCAGCCGCCCCGAACACGGGCGGGTTTGAAACCCGCCCCTACATTTCAAAGTCACAACGAGGCGTAGGGGCGGGTTTGAAATCCGCCCGGGCCACAGGCCGCGACAACAAGGTGTAGGGGCGGGTTTGAAATCCGCCCGGGCCACAGGCCGCGACAACAAGGTGTAGGGGCGGGTTTGAAATCCGCCCGGGCCACAGGCCGCGACAACGAGGCGTAGGGGCGGGTTTGAAATCCGCCCGGGCCACAGGCCGCGACAACGAGGCGTAGGGGCGGGTTTGAAATCCGCCCGGGCCACAGGCCGCGACAACAAGGTGTAGGGGCGGGTTTCAAACCCGCCCGGGCCACAGGCCGCGACAACGAGGTGTAGGGGCGGGTTTCAAACCCGCCCGGGCCACAGGCCGCGACAACGAGGTGTAGGGGCGGGTTTCAAACCCGCCCGGGCCACAGGCCGCGACAACGAGGCGTAGGGGCGGGTTTCAAACCCGCCCGGGCCACAGGCCGCGACAACGAGGTGTAGGGGCGGGTTTCAAACCCGCCCGTGCACAGGCCCCGAGCCGGTTACTTGAGGTGTCTGGCCAGGAACTCGGTGCTCCGCTCCCACGCCAGGTTGGCGGCGTCGGCGTTGTAGGCCGCCCCGGTTTCGTTACCGAACGCATGCTGCGCCTGGTAGCGGTAGATTTGGTGCGTGACGTTGCCGTCCTTGAGGCGCGCTTCCAGGGCATCCACCTTGTCCGGGGTGAAGAATCCATCCTCCAGCGCGAAATGGCCCTGGAAAGGGATCGAGATGGTGCGCGTGTCGGCCGCTTCCTCGGGCGGCACCCCGTACCAGCAGCACGCCGCGTCCGCCGCCTTGGCGTACACCGCCGCCAGCACGGTCAGCGCGCCGCCCATGCAGAAACCGATGACCCCGACCTTGGGGCAACTCTGCTTCAGGTGCTCCACCGCTCCGCGCACGTCGGTGGATGCATCCGCGAAGTCGAGGTTCTGCATCATGTGGCTGGCTTCTTCCGCCTCCACCGTTACCTTGCCCTTGTAGAGGTCGGGCACCAGTGAGGTGTATCCTAGTCCCGCCAGCCGGTCGGCGACTCCCTTGATCTGGTCGTTCACGCCCCACCACTCCTGGATCACCACCATTCCCGGCGCGTTGTCGCCGGCCGAGGCGCAGTAACCGGATGCTTCTTTGCCGTCAGGCCTCTTGAAGGTAATTGTGTCTCCCATGACTTCCCTCCTGGAAATTCTGGTATTTGCTCGGCGTCGGACGCCGATGGGCAGTCAGAATAGTACGTCTCAGTTTGCGAGTCTAGTGGCCTGTAGCCAAGGAATCACCGGCGATCTGCCGGTCCTTCGCTGCCGGCCGCGTGGTTGACGCACGATTCGGATTCTTGTTAAGAATACCGGCGCATTCAGGGCTTTCGCGTCTTCATGCCCACCACGGCAGGACACGACAATCCAGCGGAACAGGAAGAGAGGGACACGCAATTGACCGAGGATGAAGTACTACAGATATTGGACCTGGTGGAGAAGTCGAACTTCGACTATCTCGACCTTGAGATTGGTGATCTGAAGCTCACGGTCAGCAAATCCGGAGTTCCCGCCATGCCCGCAACGGCCAGCGTGGCTCAGGCTGCACCCGCAGCAGCCCCCGCGGCCGAAGCGCCGGCAGCCGCGGCTCCGGCCCCCGCGGCCGAGAGCGCCCCGGCTTCCCAGCCGGTGACGGCCAAGGAAGGCACCGTTCCCATCACCGCGCCCATGGTCGGCACCTTCTACGCCACGCCGGAACCCGGCGCGCCGCCGTTCGTCAAGCTCGGCGATCACGTGGATGTCGGGACCACGATGGGCCTCGTGGAGGTGATGAAGGTCTTCAACGCCGTGAGCTCCGGTGCCGACGGAACCATCGACGAGATCTGCGTGGAAAGCGGCCAGTTCGTCGAGCACGGTCAGACCCTTTTCCTGGTGCGGCCTGATGGAAACTGAGAGCCAGAGTCTGCCTCATGGCCGTTAGCCGTCTCCTGGTCGCCAACCGGGGCGAGATAGCGGTCCGCATCATCAGAGCCTGCCAGTCCCTGGGCATCGAGTCGGTGGCCGTGGTTTCCGAGGCCGACCGGGACAGCATGCCGGCCCGGCTCGCGAACCGCACCGTGTGTATCGGCCCGCCCCGTTCCGCCGAGAGCTACCTCAAGGTCGACGCCCTGGTGGCCACTGCCCTGGGCACCGGTTGCGACGCCCTTCATCCGGGCTACGGCTTTCTGGCCGAGAAATCCGAGCTGGCCGAGGCCTGCGCCAAGCACGGCATCACGTTCGTGGGCCCGCGGGCCGACAGCATCCGCCAGATGGGCAACAAGCTGCTGGCCCGGGCCACCGTCGCGGCGTTCGGAGTTCCGCTGGTGCCCGGCTCCGACAACGTCCGCGATTCCGAGGACGCGGCGGAGGTCGCCAAGGAGATCGGTTATCCGGTGTTGCTGAAAGCCGCGGCCGGCGGCGGCGGCAAGGGCATCAAGATCGTCCGGCAGGAGAGCGAGCTTCAGACCGCCTTCGGCACCGCGGCGGCCGAGGCCCGGGCGGCCTTCGGCGATCCCACCTTGTACATGGAGCGCTACATCCCCAACGCCCGGCACATCGAGGTGCAGGTCATCGGCGACCGCTTCGGCAACGTGGTGCACGTGGGCGAGCGCGACTGCTCGCTGCAACGGCGCTATCAGAAGGTGGTGGAGGAGGCGCCGGCGGCGTGCATCCCGGTGGAGCTGAGGGAGCGCATCCGCCAGGCCGGGCACAAGGTCGCCAGGGAGATCAAGTACGAGAACGCCGGCACCGTGGAGTTCATCTACGACGAGGACCGGCAGGATTTCTTCTTCCTCGAGATGAACACCCGCATCCAGGTGGAGCATCCGGTCACCGAGATGATCACGGGCCTGGACCTCGTGCAGGAGCAGATTCGCGTGGCCGGCGGCGAACGGCTGTCGTTCTCGCAGGAAGACGTTCGCTTCAAGGGACACGCCATCGAGTGCCGCGTCACGGCCGAAGCTCCCTGGCAGGGGTTCAGGCCGTGTCCCGGAACCCTGACCGAGTGGAGTCCGCCCCAGGGGCCGGGCATCCGGGTGGACACCCAGTGCTTCCCGGGCTATCGCGTGCCGCCGTTCTACGACTCGCTGCTGGCCAAGCTCATCGTCCACGCCGACGACCGCGAGCAGGCAGTGGCGCGCATGAAGCAGGCCCTATCCCAGTTCAGCGCCGCCGGCATCGACACCACCATCCCGTTCCTGGCCGCGGTCATGGAAGAGCCGGACTACGTCAGCGGCAGGGTCAGCACCCGCTGGCTCGAGGGACGCCTCGACGAGATGGCGGCCCGCCACTCTTGACGGCCGGGCATCACGCTGTCGTCCGTGGCGCGGGCGGGTTTGAAACCCGCCCCTACACCTCTTCGCCACACCCCGGCGACGGCAGCCTCTGCATGACATTCAGCCGGACAGGACACCGGTATTCCCCGACGATCAATCCTTGATGAACTCCCGAACGGCCTTGTGCGAGGCGTCCGGGTTCGAGAAGAAATAGCTGTGGCGCTCTCCCGGCAGGAGCACCAGCTTGGCGTTGGGGATGCCCTCCGCCAGAATCTCGGCACCCTTCCTGTGTGACATATCGCTGACCACCGAGTGGTCGTCCTCACCCACCAGCACCAGCGCCGGCACGCTGATGTCCTTGAGCCGGTCACGGGTGTCGTGCTCCTGGCGCGCGATGACGTGCCTGAAATAGCACTCCACCGACGACAGATTGGGCATGCGCACCTTGAGGAAGTTTTGGATCTCGGCCGGATGATCCTTCACGTATTGCTCGGTCCAGCCCACCTCGATGGAGTGATCCCGGACGTATTTCTCGTAACCCATCTCCACCATCTCGGTGGCGATCCGAAGCGGAATGCCGTGGGCGCCGGGATGGGCGGCCCCGGACGAGGCGAGGATAAGCTTCTTCACCCGATCGGGGTGCTCCAGGGCCAGCAACTGCGCCACCCTGCCGCCCATGGAATGGCCGCATACGATGGCCTGGGTGGCGTTGAGGTGGTCCATGACCGCGGCAATGTCGTCGGCGAACATGCGGGTGGTGTAGCGCATGGGGGTGCGGGTGGACCTGCCGGTGCCCCGGAAATCGGTGATGATGGTGCGGTGGTCCCGTGAGAACTCGGGCACCTGGAACATGTTCCACACATCCCCGTCGCAAGCCGTTTCGGAGATGAAAACGAAAGGAGGCCCGTCTCCTTGGACCTCGTAGTAGATGTCGGCGTCGCCGACGTTCAGTGTTGGCATGGAAAACCTCCGAAATTCTTGAACTGTTTTAACTGTTTTGGGAGTTCCGTGGGACTTGCATGAAGCCGTTAGCACAAAGCCGTGGCCGGCAACAGTGGCCGCCGGCACGGGTGATCCGCAACCGAAAATAGGGCTGGCTTTAATCTGATGGATGTGTAAAATGGTCGGCTACTCTGGAACAAATAATACCTAAGGGGGTTCATATGTTCAAAAAAGCAGGATTAGCGGTCGCTCTCGTGGCGGCTCTTGGTCTGACGGCAGGTAATGTCGTCGCCGCGGATGACTTCTTCAAGGGCAAGACCATCCGGGTTGTCGTCGGCTACGCACCTGGCGGTGGGTACGACACGTACACGCGCCAGATCGTGCGCCACATGGGCAAATACATTCCGGGAAACCCCGGTTTCATCGTGCAGAACATGACCGGTGCCGGCAGCCTCATCGCCGCCAACTACATCCAGAAGCGGGCAAAGCGCGACGGCACCGTGCTCGGCGTCTGGAATAGCGGCTACGTGACGTTTGAGGCTCTCGGCGATCCGAAGGTTCAGATCAAGTCGAAGGAACTGACCTGGATCGGCGCTCCCGTCAAGGGCATCCCGGCATGTGTGTTCATGGGCTGGTCCGGGGTGAGGACCTTGAAGGACATCACCGATCCCAACAAGTCCATCAAGGTCGGCGGTACACGGGCGGGCTCCACCGGGGTCGACCTGCCGAAGCTCCTCAACAAGACCATCGGAACGAATTTCGACGTGATATCGGGTTATCGCGGAACCGCCACGTCGCGGATCGCCATGCAGTCCAAGGAGGTCGCGGGCGCCTGCTGGGGCTGGGAATCCATTCGGGTTACGGCCCGGGCGATGTTGGACGCCAAGGGAGACGAGAAGCTGCACGCCGTGCTCACGCACCGGAGGATCCCCGACCCGGAGCTCAAGGACTCGCTGATCATTCCGGACTTGATCGAGAAGCGGGGAGGCAAGCAGGGGGTCGCGACATACAGGGGCTGGGTCAACCAGTATGAGTTCCAGCGCCCGCTCTCGGGCCCGCCGGGAATCCCTGCCGATCGCGTTCAGATGCTCCGGGACGCGCTCCAGAAGACGATGAAGGATCCGGTGTTCCTCAAGGAGGCCAAGGACGTCAAGCTCATCATCGAGCCGGTCACCGGCAAGGAGATCGAGGGCTACGTCGCCCAGATACTGGGCATGCCCAAGGAGGCCAAGGACGCGCTGGGGGCCCTACTGTTGCGGAAGAAGAAGAAGTAGGCTTTCCCCAGGTCTACCATTGACGCGAGTCGGGGAGAGGGCATTCGCCCTCTCCCCGACGACTATATCCTTCCAGCCTCACACCGCACACAATCTCGCGATAGAGTTGTTCCATGGATCACGCGGCTGCTTCGCGTGCGGCGGCACTTCGTACCGAGCGGCTCGCGGTCCTGGCGTTGCTCGTCGGCGCCGTCGCCACAGCCTTCGCCCCCATTCTCGTACGCCTGAGCGAAATTGGTCCGAGCGAGACGGCGTTCTACCGTTTCCTGCTTGCGATACCTCTTTACTGGGCCATTGCGCTGGCCGTGCCCGGCGGAGACCGGCGCGCCCGCCACGAGAAACCTGCCGGTTCGAGGGCCTATCTCCTGATGGCGATGGCGGGCGCCTTTCTCGCCGGCGACATGTCCGTATGGCACTATTCGATTCTCATGACGACGGTGGCCAATGCCAGCCTGCTCTTGAACGTGACGCCGGTGTTCGTCGTTCTGGGCGGATGGCTCCTGTTCCGCACGCGGGTGACCCGAACGTTCATGCTCGGCCTTGCGGCGGCAATGGCCGGCGTGGTTGTGCTTTCGGGAGCGAGTCTGGCACTCAGCCGCACACACCTGGTGGGCGACCTGCTGGGTGTGGTGACGGCCATGTTCTACGCCTCCTACCAGTTGACCATCGAACGCCTCCGGCAGCGTTTTTCCACCATCACGATCATGCTCTACGCGGTGCCGGTCAGTGCAATGGTCACTCTGCCGCTCGCGATGTTGAGTGACGGCACCCTGGCTGTCACGACCCCTGCCGGGTGGGCCGTGCTGGTTGCGCTGGCGGCCGGGCCGCAAGTGCTTGGCCAGGGCCTGATCGCCTGGGCCCTGGCACATCTGCCGGCGTCGTTCGTTTCCGTCAGCCTCCTGGTGCAGCCGATCGTCGCCGGCACCGTCGCCTGGTTCCTGTTCGACGAGCGTATCGGGGTGCAGCAGGCGATGGGCGCCATTGCCGTTTTGGCGGGAGTCGTCATTGCCCGGCGTGGGAGTGGGCGGCGGTGACCGGAGTGGACGAACGGGACCTTCTCCGCGGCCTGTTCGAGGCCGCGGTCGCTGCCGGGGACCCGGCCAAGGTCGTGCCGTCGCATCTGCCTTCGCCGCCGCGGGGCCGCACCCTGGTGCTGGCGGCGGGCAAGGCGGCCGCTTCCATGGCCCACGCCGTCGAGCAGCGCTGGCCCAACGATATCGAAGGCATCGCGGTGACCCGATACGGTCACGGGGTCGATTGCCGGCGTATCGAGGTAATCGAGGCCGGCCATCCGTTGCCTGATGCGGCGGGGCAGGACGCGGCGTCGCGCTTTCTTTCGGCCGCCGCCGGTCTAGGTTCCAACGATCTCCTGCTGTTTCTCCTGTCCGGCGGCGCGTCGGCGCTGCTGGTGGAGCCGCAACCGGGCCTTAGTCTGAACGACAAACGCGTCATCAACCGAGGGCTGCTCGAGGCCGGCGTTCCCATCGCCGAGATGAACTGCCTGCGCAAGCACCTTTCCGCCGTCAAAGGGGGACGCCTCGCCGCTACGGCCGCGCCGGCCCATGTCGTGACGCTTGCCGTTTCGGACGTACCCGGAGATGCCCCCGCGGTCATCGGTTCCGGCCCGACAGCAGCCGATCCCACCTCTTGCGCCGACGCGCTCGCGATTGCCGACCGCTATCACATTGCACTCCCGGACGTTGCTCGGACGGCACTGGAGCAGGGCAGGTGGGAAACCGTGAAGCCCGGTGATCCCTGCCTCGCCCCAACCGACTATGTGCTCGTCGCCCGTCCCGCGGACGCGCTAGAGGCTGCCGCGGCCAGAGCATGTACGATGAATCTTGATGTGGTCAATCTCGGCGCCGATCTTCAGGGAGAGGCGCGGGATATCGGTGCAGCCCATGCCGAACTGGCGCGGCAGCACGCTCCCGGCGTCCTGATATCGGGCGGCGAAGCGACGGTCACCGTCCATGCCCGGGGCGGAAGGGGTGGCCCCAACTGCGAATACCTGCTGGCACTCGCGGTGGCGCTGGACGGCGCCCCTAATGTTCACGCTATCGCCTGCGACACCGATGGCATCGACGGTTCCGCGGACGCCGCCGGCGCCTTCATCGGTCCCGATACCCTGGTGCGCGCCCGCACCGCCCGAATCGACCCGCACGACATGCTCGCCCGACACGACAGCTACGAGCTTTTCCGGCAACTTGGTGATCTGGTGGTGACCGGTCCGACCCGTACCAACGTCAATGACTTCCGGGCGGTCCTGATTACCTGAACGGCGCCCAACGTGCCGTTACACCCACACACCGCGTTCCTTGCCGGCCACTCGTCATCAAACTGCTATCGTCAGGCCGGCGGCCTCGAACCGACGAAAGTCCGCTTCATTGGCAGTGGCGATGGGCGCGCCGTCGGCGATTGCCGACGCGGCAATCATGCAGTCGATCAATGATCCCCGTCGCCTTCCGGATTCATTGAACAAGCGGCCGGCAATCTCAGCGTGATCGGGCGTGAAGTCACGGGGTGGTTCAACGATCTCTGCGACAAATTCTCTCTCGGATTGGGTGAGCGGGCCACACAGGAACTCTGCCCAGGCCACCGCGCCCATTCCCAGTGTTTCGCCATCCCTGATCCAGCCACGTAGTCTGTGGTCTTCAGGCGATCCCGGGTTGAGCGCACCGATCAGAAAGCTTGTGTCCAGATGGATCATTGGGCCTTGGAACCGAGCCGTCGCCCGGCGGCGTGGCGCTCGGTCTTCAGCTCCCGCGCCCACCGATTGACATCGACCCTGCGTGCGCGGAGGGATGTCTGCAATCGGTCGAGTGCTCCGAGCGCCGTACCCTCATCCGGCCCGTCTTTCTTCGCCGCAATCCGAATGGCGCGCCGCAGCACCTCGGATTTCGACACACTCCAGCGTCGCGCCAATGCCTCCAGGGCGCGCACTGATTCGACATCCAGCGAATACGTCGACTTTATCGTAGTTATGGCCATATCCTTATATTATGGCCATAACGTGTTCAGGTCAAACCTTGTTTCCCCGCCAACGATAGACTTGAAATCGCACACAAAGGTGCGATAATGGTTGCCGTAAGGGAGTTCTGGACGATGATCTATGCGTACCCGTGCAACTTGGCGGCTGACGAAGACGGGCGTCTGGTAGCCACCTTCCCTGACGTTCCAGAGGCGATCACGGGCGCAGAAAGCCGGTCTCAGGCTCTGGAAATGGCGGAGGACGCCCTCGCTACCGCTTTGGCTGGATACGTCCATGAGAAGTGGGAGATTCCTGTTCCCAGCGCGGCAGTCGAAGGCCAGGAACTCGTGGCTGTACCGACCGTCGTTGCCGCCAAGCTTGCACTCTACTCTGCCATGCGTGCTCAACGCGTCACCAAAGTGGAGCTTGCCGGCAGGCTCGGGATCAGCGAGTCAGCGGTGCGGAAACTGGCCAACCCGGATCACCGGTCACACATCAGTCAAGTACAGAAGGCACTTCGCGCCGTCGGACACAGTCTCGTCATCGAAATTAGCGCTGCTTGACGACTTCAGTTCATGGAGCCGGTTCGGCAAGATGTGGCTGTCCACAATCGAATGAGTAAACGTAGTACCATACAAGGGCTCCAGCACGGCGGGAAGGTCTAGGACGAACGTCATGCCACCTGACAAAACGTATTCTCTCATAGACTTGGGCGACTTGTCGAAACCTGCCGATACGCTGATCCGCAAGGTATCTGACGCGGTTGGCGGTATCTTTGCACCATACCAAGTCAAAAGAATAGCGAAGGCGGAGGCCGAGGCTGCAATGATTGAGGCTCAGTCCGAGATTGAGATCTCAGAACTCCACAGACGGGCCGCACATAGGTTCATTGAGGAGGAAGCGCAGCGTCAGACGAACATGGAAGACATTACTGCCAAAGCTTTGCCTCAGTTGAATGCAGAGGCGACGCCTGATTCGATTGAGAACGACTGGCTCGTGAACTTCTTTGATAAATCCCGGATCGTATCTGACAATGAGATGCAGGTTCTGTGGGCGCGTGTTCTGGCCGGTGAAGCTAACGCTTCGGGCACATTCTCAAAGAGAACTGTCAATTTTCTTTCGGACCTCGATAAGGTAGATGCAGAGTTGTTGACGAAGCTTTGCGGGTTTGGATGGTCTATTGTAGACGTTGTGCCGTTGGTATTCGATGTCCAAGCAGAAATCTACAACAGTTGCGGGATCAATTTTGTTACGGTGAGTCACCTTGAGAGCATCGGACTGGTTCAATTCAACAACCTTTCCGAATTCAGGCGGATCAAACTTCCGAAACGCTTCTCTTTGCATTACTACAAAAAGCCCCTGATGTTGGAGATGCCGAAGGATGCGGACAACGAGCTCAACATTGGACACGTACTGTTGACGAAGATCGGGCAAGAACTTGTACCTATTTGCGGAAGCAGACCGGTGGAGGGATTCTGGGACTACGTTAGGGACCGCTGGACGAGGTACTTGCCGACGTCAGGGACTACTTAGGATGGTCTAATCCGAATGTGCGCAAATGACGGAGATTGATGGCGTCTCGAACAAACTCTGAGGAGACGGAAAATGGATGTGGAACGAATTCAATCCGATCCGGCGGTCATGATGGGAAAGCCCGTCGTTGCCGGAACGCGCATCACGGTCGAGTTGATCCTGGAAAAACTCTCGGCCGGTGAGACGGTAGATCAAATTCTCGAAGCTCATCCCCGGTTGACCAGGGAGGGCGTTCTGGCGGCACTGAGTTTCGCTGCCCAGGCTCTACGGGCTGATGTTGTCTATCCGACGGGTAAGTAACTTATATGAACGTGGTGGCCGACGAAAGTGTCGATAGAGCGATCGTTGAACGCTTACGGCAGGATGGTCATGCCGTATTGTACGTCGCGGAATCGGCTCCGAGCATTGGTGACGATGCCGTACTGCGTCAGGCCAAGGAAACTGACGCCTTGTTACTCACGGCAGACAAGGACTTTGGCGAAATCAGTTTTCGCCTAGGGCGGATACACACGGGGGTCGTGCTCCTTCGGCTTTCGGGACTATCTGTGCAGTTAAAGGTAAGGACCGTGTCGACCGTATTTGCGGACCGTGGCTACGAACTGACTTCCGCATTTAGTGTCATTTCGCCGGGAAGAGTACGGATCCGTCATCAGACAACAGAACCCCAACGAAACAATTGAATGGGCGGACTTCGTTCCACGAAGACCTGCCCATCCAATTCTACCCATAGAGCTCCCGAAGGAGTACTTCGCGAAGTCAGTTGGGGATCACCGGAGGCCGCCTCGGTCACACCAACCGCACCCCAAACTCCTCCCGCGCGGTGACGTGCCCGACGATGGCCGCGGCGGGGACGTCCCGATCCACCAGCGCCTTGACCAGCGCCTCGCCGTCCTTCTCCGCCACGGCGATGAGCAGGCCGCCGGAGGTCTGCGGGTCGAAGGCGACCTCGGCCAGGGCCTCGGGGACGGTGTCGGCGATGACGGTCTTGCCGTCGAGGTACTCGCGGTTGCGCTTGCAGCCGCCGGTGAGGTTGCCGCCGGCCTCGGCGAGCCGGGCCACGTCGTGAAACACGGGCAGCCGGGCGGCTTCGAAGACGATGCTGACGGTGCCGTCGCTGGTCATCTCCAGGCCGTGCCCCAAGAGGCCGAAGCCGGTGATGTCCGAGCAGGCATGGACGTCGTAGTCCTTCATCACATCGGCGGCGTACTTGTTGAGGGTGGCCATGGCCGCCACCGCCTGTTCGATGCTGGCCTCGGATGCGTTGCCTCGCTTGAGGGCGGTGGTGGCGATGCCGGTTCCCAGGGGCTTGGTGAGGATCAGCACGTCTCCCTCCCGGGCGCCGATGTTGCGCAGGATGCGGTCGGGGTGGACGGTGCCGGTTACGGACAGGCCGTACTTGATCTCCTCGTCGATGATGGAATGGCCGCCGACGATGACGCAGCCGGATTCTATGACCTTGTCGGCGCCGCCCCGCAACACCTCGCCGAGGACCTGGATGTCCATCTTTCCCTTGGGGAAGCAGACGATGTTGAGAGCCGTGACCGGCACCCCGCCCATGGCATACACGTCGCTCAGGGAGTTGGTGGCGGCGATCTGGCCGAACATGTACGGGTCGTCAACGATGGGCGTGAAGAAGTCCACGGTGTTGACGATGGCCAGGTCGGGACGCAACCGGTACACGCCGGCGTCGTCGGCCGTCTCGGTGCCTACGAGCAGATCCGGGGATGCGAACTTGGGAAGTTGGTGCAGGACCTGCACCAGGTCGGCGGGGCCGAGCTTGGCAGCTCAACCCGCGGACTTGACTTCCTGGGTCAGTCGGATGGGTTCCATGTCCATTTCGGGCTCCTTCGGATCGGCTGTCTCGGAGGTTAGCTCTCAACTTCTTCCCGTCTTGAGCTTCCTTACGTCGCCGACCCGCATGGTGACGCCGGTGCGGTCGAAGTGCTCCAGAACGGGGATGGTGTACTTGCGGCTCGACTGCAGGATATCCCTGAAGGTGGCCGCGCTCATCTCCTCATGGTTCTCAAAGTAGCTATATAAATCGCTCTTGATCCTGTCAATGGAATCCTTGAGGTAATACAGCTCGGTGGTCACCCGGACGATCTCCCCCTGCCGTTCCATGACCCGGATGACCTCGTTGAGCCTGGGGCGCTGGACCGCCAGGGCCTTCTCGATCTCCTTGAGGTAGGGCGGGGCGAGGGGTGTCTTGGCCAGCGCGGCGGTGATCTCGCCGGAGAGCGATTTCTCCTGCGCACCGAGTTCCACCCGGTGGTCCGGCAGGCGGACGTGGTTGCCGTCCCGGACGCAGGCACCCTCGGACGCCAAAAGATCGGTGAGGTCCCGGAACAGCCTCACCGATACGCTGGCGGCGAGCCGCGCCCGAACCTCTTCCAGGTCCATGCCCGGCGCCAGCGGATGGCTTTGGTGGAACGCCTTCAGGCTCGAGCGGAGCCGCTCCCGGAAGCCGTTCCACTTCTCTTCGGTCATGTACACGCGCTCCCTCTCGGAGTCGAAGGAGCGCAGCCCCTCGGTTCGTTCCAGCCAGGTTCGCGTTTCTTCTCTCTTCAGGTTGAGAAACTGGCAGATGGAATCGACGCTCGTTGCCAGGCTCGTGTCGCCGTCCAGAAAGCTTCGGATCATCTCGGGCGTATCGCCATGGTGCAGGGTCCGCAGCCGTTGCTCGATGTCCTTTTCCCGCCGCCGGTGCCGAGGCGCCCGGGGTTCGACGATCTCGCCGCCGCCCAGGGTCCTCCGCGCGGTTTCGTCCCGCACGATGAAATGGTCGCCCCGCATGACCAGCAGCGGTTCCGTCAGCAGCACTTGGCAGTAGGTCGTGTCCTTGGGCTCCACCTTCTCGGTGTCGCCCAGGAAGATGAGCTTGCCCATGCGCTCGGCGGTTCCCAGGTGGATACGCACCCGCTGGTGGTTGCGGATCCCCTTGGTGGCGGCGGGCCGCACCTCCAGGTGCGCGTCGAACCGCGTCGATACCAGGGTCAGCTCCTCATGGCAGATCATGTGGCCGCGTTCCAGGGCGCCGCGCTCCTGGCCCGTCAGGTTCAGGGCCACGCGCTGCCCCCAGCCCGCCGCTTCCACCGACTGGCCGTGGACCTGAATGCTGCGCACGCGGAACTTCTGGCCGCCGGGAACCGCGTGCACGTGCTCGCCGGTCCGCACCTCGCCGGCCAGGGCGGTGCCGGTGACGATGACGCCATGTCCCTGGAGCACGAACACCCGGTCCACCGGCAGCCGAAAGAAGCCGCTGGGGGCCGGCCGGTCGATACCTTGCAGGAGGTCGAAGATGCGTGTCCGCACATCCTCCAGACCCGCTTCCGAAACCGCCGAGAAGTGCACCACCGGCGATCCTTCCAGAGCGGTCTCGAAGGTCAGGATCTCGATCTCTTCCTCCACCTCCCGGACTCGCGCCTCGGACACCAGGTCCACCTTGGTGATGACGAACAGGGCGGTGCGCACGCCCAGGAGATGGACGATGTCCAGGTGCTCCTCGGTCTGCGGCATGACGCCGTCGTCCGCGGCCACCGTGAAGAGCACCAGATCGATGCCGTGGGCGCCGGCGAGCATGTTGCGGATGAAGCGCTCGTGGCCGGGCACGTCGACGATGCCCGCGTCGGTGCCGTCCGGCAACGCCAGGTGGGCGAACCCCAGGTCGATGGAGATGCCGCGTTCCTTCTCCTCCTTGAGCCGGTCCGTGTCCTGGCCGGTAAGGGCCTTGATCAGGGTCGTCTTGCCGTGGTCGATGTGGCCGGCGGTTCCGATGATGTAGGGCATGGCGTTCCCGGTTCAGGCCGCCTCAGAGCGGCCGCTGCCGGTCCGGGAGGTTGGGCACCAGCGACCCGGGGTCGCCGGCGCTCCGGAGGTCGAGGATGAAACGGTCGCTCTTGATGCGGCCGATGACGGGCGGATCGGCGCGGCGAAAGACCTGAGCCACCTCGTCGGCGCTCATTTTGCCGCTGTGGACGGCGATGCCCTTGCTCGGAATCTCCTCGGTGGGGAGGGCGCCGCTGCCGATCTGGCAGGTGGAGTCCACGAGCTCGAGCTCGTAGTCCGGCCCCAACCGTTCTTGCAGCAGCGGCAGCACTTTCCTGCCGCACTCCTCGATCTCGTCGAGGGGCCGGCTGAAGGCCCGCAGGGTCGGAATTTCACGGAGCAGGTCGGGGGACTGGACGTAGCTCCGGAGGGTCGCCTCCAGGGCCGCCAGGGTGAGCTTGTCGCAGCGCAGGGCGCGTTTGAGGGGGTTCTGGTTCATGAGGTCGATCCAACTTTTACCGCCGGCCACGAGCCCTGCCTGGGGTCCGCCGAGGATCTTGTCGCCGCTGAAGGTGACCACGTCCGCCCCCATGGCGACGCGCTCCGCCACCAGCGGCTCCCGCGGCAGCCCCAACGTTGCGAGGTCCACCAGCGCGCCGCTGCCGAGGTCCTCCATCACCGGCACGCCGCGCTCCCGGCCGATGGCCACCAGCTCCTTGAGCTCCACCTCCGCGGAGAAGCCCACCACCCGGTAGTTGCTGGTGTGCACCTTGAGCAGCAGCCCGGTGTTCTCGTCGATGGCGTCGGCGTAATCCCGCGGGTGGGTGCGGTTGGTGGTGCCCACCTCCCGGAGCACGGCGCCGCTCTTGGCCATGACCTCCGGGATCCGGAACGAGCCGCCGATCTCGATGAGCTCGCCGCGGGAGACGATGACGTGCTTGCCCTCGGCCATGGAGTTGAGCCCCAGCAGCACCGCCGCGGCATTGTTGTTGACCACCGACGCGGCCTCGGCTCCGGTCAATTCCCTGAGCAATGATTCGACGCCGGCCTCCCGCTGGCCCCGCTTGCCCCGGTGGAGGTCGAACTCCAGGTTGACGGGATGGCGCGCGACGAGCCCCACGGCTTCGGCCGCCGCCTCCGAAAGCAACGCCCGTCCCAGGTTCGTGTGCAGGATGGTCCCGGAAGCGTTCACCACCCGCACCATACCCGGGCGGGCCGCTCGGACGAGCTTTTTTTCCAGGTCCGTTATGATAGATTCGTCCTGCAGCCGGTCAGGCGGAAGGCCGCGGCCGGATCTGATGACCTGCCTCAATTCGTCGATGAGGTCGCGCAGAGTCTCCGTTACGAAAGGCCGGCTGAATCGCTCCAGCAACGGCGCCGCGGCAGGATGAGTCATGACGCGGTCCACCGAGGGCAGCTCACGCAGCAGATTCGTTTCCGTTTTCATGAGTTCGTGACGCGGGACCACTAGTGTCCTGTTCGGTTAATTCGCATGGCAATCTGCTGGTCTTTTTCGCCGTCGGCTGCGTTGCTCTTCCTCGTGTGGTGCACGCCACCGGGGCGACCGCCGGTCGCCCCTACACGTCATCGTGCCTTGCCGACGACGAAAAATCCTGCGCATCTTACCATGCGAACTAACCGGAAAGGACCCGCAGGAGCCTGTCCGACCAATCGAATCGTAGGGGGTAGGGGCGACCGGCCGGTCGCCCTTGCGGCGTCCACCGCCACGTAGCCTCCTGATGATCAAGGCATCAAACTAACCCTTCGGCAGGGTAGACGCAAATCTTGACAATGGCCCCCTCACCGTCACCCCGACGCTGGTTCTATCTTGCCATCGCCACGCTGGCGCAGACCGCGCTGGCAACCGTCCATATGGGCATTCCGATCCTGGTGCCTCTGATACAGAAAGAGTTTGGTCTGAACCTCACCGAGGTCGGCATCCTCGTTTCCATGATCAACGTGGGTGTGGTGACCGCCGTACTCGCCGCCGGCAAGGCGGCGGACCGCTACGGCGAGCGGCGCATCATCGGGTACGGCACCGCGTCCTGCGGCGTGCTGGTGCTGGCGGTTCACTTCACCGACGGCTTTCTCGGGTTGCTGGTGGTGTTCCTGCTCCTGGGGATACCCGTGGCCACGGGTACTCCGGCCGGCACCAAGGCCGTGGCCGGTTGGTTCCCGGATAGGGAGCGCGGCACGGCCATGGGCATCCGGCAGACCGGGATACCCGTGGGCGGCACTATCGCCGCCCTCACGCTGCCGTCCCTGGGGCTGGTCTACGGCTGGCGCCTGGCGCTGTCCCTGGTGGGCGCGGCCACGGTGGCCACCGGGATTCTGGTGCTGCTCTTTTACCGGGAACCGGAGCGGCCCCGGCCGACCGCCGGGGCGGCGCCCGAAGTGGGCCTCAAGGAACTCGTCCGGCGCGGGGATGTCTGGGCGGGGGCGTTCTATGCCGCGGTGCTGGCGGGTTGCCAGTGGTGCTACATAAGCTATATCGAGCTCTACCTTACCGAGGACATCTTCTTCTCGCTGGTCTTCGCGGCCGGCTTGCTGGCGGTGGGCCAGGCCTGCGGCGGTGCCGGCCGCATCGGCTTCGGCGTGGTGAGCGACAGGGTGTTCTACGGGCGGCGCGTGCCGGTGCTGGTGATGCTGGCGCTTCTCGGCGCCGCCGCCGGCATTGCCACGGCGTTCATTTCGCCGGGGATGCCGGTGTGGCTCGTGGCCGTGGTGGCATCGCTTCTCGGCCTCGGCACCATGAGCTGGCAGGGACTGTACCTTGCGCTGGTCTCCAAGATCGTCGGCCCCGGCGTGGCCGGCGTCGCCATCGGCATGACCAACACGGTAGCCTTCGCCGGCGTGGTGATCCTGCCCCCCATCTTCGGCCTGATCGCCGACCAGACCCAATCCTACGAGGTGGCCTGGATCGCCATGGCCATCGCCATCACGTTGCCCATCCCGTTCCTTTTGACGGTGAGGGAAGAGGGTGCCTGAGCCGGCTCTCGGGAAGCGCTGTTCATTTGCCGTGTTCGGGCGTGGCTGTTGTAGGGGCGGGTTTCAAACCCGCCCGTGCCAGCGAAACGCCTGATTACCTTCCCAGGCAGTACTCCGCGACCTCGCGATAGGTGGGTTGCCAGATCTCGCTGCGGCGTCGGTTGACGTATTCGATGATCCGCTCGAACCCGGCGGCGAGATACGGGCGGCCGCCCAGCTCGGCATGGACGCATGCGTCGATCATGCCCGGCCGGCCCTGCCTGGCCTCCTCGTAGACGAAATCGAATCCGTCCTTGAATCCGGTGAAGAACGTGCCGGCATTGCCCAGGCCGTTGCCCCAGGCGCGCCAGTCGTTGGCGTACCAAGTCTTGGGGATGACGCAGATGCGCCGGCCGTTGACCGACTCGACATGGGGAATGTCGTCGTCGGACGGATCCCCGGACCACAGGTAGCCGGCTTCGGCCAGGAGCCCCAGCGTGACGTCCGTGTGATGGCCGCCCGGGCCGAACCAGCCCACCGGCCGGGTCCCGGTGATGTCCTCCAGGATGCGGGTGCAGGAGTCGATCTCTTCCTTCTGTTCTTCCGGGCTGAGCTCGATCATGCTGATCTCGTTGGTGGTGCCGTGGCCGGCGATCTCGTGGCCGGCTTCGTGCAATGCGCGGACCGCGTCCGGCCATTTCTCGGCCGCCAGCGAATTCACCAGGACCATGGCCCGGACCTTTTGCCGCTCCAGAATTTCCAGGATGCGCCAGATCCCGGCGTTGCCGCCGTACTCCGCGTGGGAGAGGGAGCTGAAGTTTACGTCGATGCGCGAGTCCATCTTGAAGCGGCCGGTCTTGCGGAAGGCCTCGAGGGCCACGCTGAAGGTGCAACAGACAAGCTTGTCGTCGGGCCACTGGATGGTGCGTCTGAAAGAGGCGTCGTTGGCCATCTTTGTCCCCCTTAACCCGGCTCAACCGCCATCAGGATGGGCGTCCTTCGACTTCGCTTCGCTGGCGCTCCGCTACGCTCAGGACGAACGGTTGCGGCAGGGTCCCCGCCGTTCGTCCTGAGCGTAGCGGAGCGCCAGCGAAGCGAAGTCGAAGGACGCCCATCCTGGCGTGCGGAGGCTTTGCCGGGGTTTGCTTCATGATTACGCAAAGACTTCACGGAGGGTCGGCCGCTATCGTCAGGCCGCCCGTGACGACAAGCGCGCGTAGCGCTTGCGGTGCCAGGCGGCATTGCCGTACTGCGACGAGAGGGCCATGGCCCGCCGCAGATAGAGGCTCGCGTTGTACTCGTCGGTGAAGCCGATGGCGCCGTGCATCTGCACCATGGATTTGGTCACCGAGAGCACGGCATCCGAGGCCCGGGCCTTCACCGCGGCCACCATGGCGCGGTTGCCGCGCCCGTCGTCCATGGCTGCGCACACCTGATAGAGCAGCGAGCGGGTGAGTTCGATGTCGACGTGGTCGTTGACCGCCCGGTGCTGGAGCGCCTGAAAGGAGCCGATGGGCCGGCCGAACTGCTCCCGTGTTCCCAGGTAGTCCACCGCCAGCGCCAGCCCCTGCTCCATGATGCCCAGCATCTCGGCCGATGTTCCCAGGAGCACCAGGTCGAGTGTGGCGGCGGCAACCTCCGTGCCTTGCGCGCCGCTCGCGATCACCGCGTCGGCCGGGACGGCGACATCGTTCAGGGCCAGCGTCGCGTGCCCGGTGCCGTCCACGCGACCGCGTTGCTGGATCTCCAGGCCGTGAGCGTCCCGCGGCACCAGACAGACGACGGTGCCGTCGCCGCTCCGGGCGTTGACGATGAAACCGTCGGCGGCGGGCGCGCCGGGAACCGCGCCGGTGCGGCCGGAGAGCTTGAAGCCGCTGCCCGCTGGCGTGGCCTGTACGCGGGCGCCGGCGGGGTCGCCGGCGGCCGGGTCATGCAGCGCGGGCAGGATCACCGAGCCGCCGCTCATGAGCTCCTCCAGGGTCGCCCCCATGGCCGCGGGCCCTGAAGCGGCGGCCCGCGCCGCCGCCATGACCGCTGCAATGGGCTCGGTCATGAGGCCCCGGCCGGCTGATTCGAGCACCAGAGCCGCCTCCGTGGTACCCAGGCCGAGGCCGTCGCGCTCTTCCGGCACCAATAGCGACAGCCATCCGGCCTCCGCCACCACGGCGAGCCGAGCCGGGTCGAAGCCATGCTCGGTCGTACGCAACTCCCTGAAACGGGCGGGACCCGCGTGGCGCTCGACGAGCTTGTCCGCGCTTTCCCGAAGAATCGTCTGTGCCTCATCGAGGACGAGTTCCATGGCCTTACCCTTCTTGCGCTGATCTCACTCCATCGTTCGCACGAAACGAGCGCCGACGGCCCGAATTCGTCTCTGATACAAATAGCGGCGGGACGTCCCGAACCCCGTCATTCCCGCGCCCCGTCCGTCATTCCCGCGAAACAGGCTGTGTCAAAACACCACCCCAGCGAGCCACAGACCCCCGAAATCGTCATTCCCGCGAAAGCGGGAATCCAGGCGGGGTGGAGCGGGCAAACACCGCTGTAGCACCCCTCCACCGCCCCTGGATTCCCGCTTTCGCGGGAATGACGGAGGGGACGGGAATGACGGATTGGCCTTTCGTACCCCGAAGTTGGCGTTTTGACACACCCTGGAAAGCGGGAAACCAGGGGTGGGGGAGAGGCGTCACAGTCGTGTTCCCCGGCCCCACCCCGCCTGGACCCACTTTCGCGGGAATGACGATACTGGGGCCTCATCGCAGTTTTCAACGTCCCGCTCCGGCTCCGATCACCGCCAGCGCGTCCAGCGCCAGCCCTCCCTCTCCTTTGGCGCATACCAGGAAGGGGTTGATGTCCAGGCTTTCGATGACGTCTCCGGCCGCCGCCGCCAGCCGGCCCAGGGCCACCAGCGCGTCAACGACGGCGTCGCGGTCGTAGGGTCCTTCCCCACGGTACCCGTCCAGCAACCGTCCGATGCGGGTGGAGTCGATGAGCCGGGCGGCGCCGTCGCGGTTCAACCCGGGCGGTCCGAAGGCCACATCCTTCATGAGCTCCAGCCACACGCCGCCGGCCCCGAACATGACCACGGCGCCCATCTCGGGGTCCCGCTGCATGCCCAGCACCAGTTCCAACCCGGCCGGGGCCATCCTTGCCACCAGCCACCCGTCCAGGCGGATGTCCGGGTCGTAGGCCGCTACGTTGCGCACGATGTCCCGGCAGGCCTGTTGGATTCCTGCCGCGTCGCCCAAATTGACGCGCACGGCCCCGGCGTCGCTCTTGTGCGTGAGGTTCGCGGCCACTCCCTTGACCACCACCGGAAAGCCGATGCGCTCGGCCAAGTCCTGCGCTTCCTGCTCGGTGCGCGCCAGTCCTTCCTCGCTCAGGGGAATCCCGAAGGCGCCCACCAGCTCCTTGGATTCCGGCTCGGTGAGCGGAAAGGCGGCGGTGGACCCTGCGGACCGTTCTCTGAGCATTTCGACGCGGGCCGTCAAGGAAGCCGGCAAGGGCGGCGCCGAAACAGCCTCGGCCTCCCGGGCATTCCTGCGGTAGTCCATGACCGCGCGGATGGCGCGAAACGCCCGCTCGGGCTCGTTGAGACACGGCACGTGCGGAAAGCGTTTGCGGCCGGTGCGGCTGAATTCCGTCAGGTCATAGGATGCCGGGGAGGTGAGGGCGAAGGGCTTCCGGTCGGGTCCGAGGAACCGGTTGTCGATGGCTTCCAGGGTCGCCAGCACCCGCGCGGCGCGCCGCCGGTTGGCGTCGTTGGCGCCCTCGTGGGGCGGCAGGTCTTCCTGAAACAGCACCATGTCCACGCCGGGATCGTTATAGATGGCCTCCACGACCTTCAGCACGTCTTCCAGCGGGCGGTTGAGATAGCCGTTGGCGTCCAGCGGATTGCTGATGGGCTGCGCGTCGCCCAGGAGCTCACGGATCCGCGCGCGGGTCTCCGGCGCGAACTCCGGCAGCGGCACCCGGTGCCGGTCGGCGGCGTCCTCCGCCAGGCCGCGTACTCCGCCCGAGTAGACCAGCCCGCCCACGCGCTCGCCCCGGGGCTCGCTCGCGTGCAGCAGCATCTCGATGACGTCCACGGCGCCGTCGGCGCTCTGCACGCGGATGACGCCCGCGGGACCGGCGACGGCGTCGAAGGCTTCCACCCGGCCTGCCAGGGAGCCGGTGTGGGACAGGGCGGCGCGGCGGCCGCCCTCGGACACGCCCATCTTGAGCACCACCACCGGTTTGCCGGCGTCACGGGCGGCGCGGCAGGCGTCCAGGAAGTCTTCCGCCCGGCGCACCGCCTCCACCAGACAGAAGATCAGCCGGACCTCGGGGTCGGTGACGAAGTATCGGATGTAGTCCGCGGCGGCGAGCCCCACTTCGTTGCCGCTGGTGATCACGTAGCTCACGTCCATGCCCCGGTCCATGAGCGTCCGCGCGATGCTGGGGGTGGTGGTGCCGCTCTGGCCCACCATGGCCACGGGGCCGGGGACGAGTTCCAGCACCCGGTCGTCCGGCAGGGTCAGCAGGCGGGCACGGGCCGACAGGTTGCCGAGACAGTTGGGCCCCGAAATGGCGAGGCCGGTGTCCTCGATGGCCTTGCGCAGTTCCGCCTCGAGGGCGCGGCCGGCGTCGGTGCCGGCCTCGGAGAAGCCGGTGGCGTACAGGGTGGCGCTGCGGGTGCCCATGGCCGCGGCCTCCCGCAGGATGCCCGGGACGCTGGCCGCCGCCCGCATCACCACCAGGTGGTCCGGCACCGTGGGCAGGGAACGCAGGTCGGGAAAGCACTCCACCCCCCACATGCGCTCGTGGTTCGGGTTCACCGGATAGACCGGTCCGTCGAAATCGAAACGGATCAGGTTGGCGAAGATGCGCGCTGTCCATCCGGAGGGGTTTTCCCTGGCCCCCAGGATGGCGACGCTCGTGGGATTCAGCAGTGTCGCGACCTTTTCGGTGCTTGTGTCGTTGCTCATGGCAGTGGTGGAGTATAGGCCAGGGTTCGCGGCCGTGGCAACTTTGCGGTGTGCCGTTAGGCGCTGGTGCTCTGTCAACGCCACCGCCGGTTCCCTTGTAGGTCGGATTAGCCGAAGGCGTCATCCGACATCACGGCAGTAATCCAACATCACAGCACGTTCCGATGTCGGATTACGCCTTCGGCTAATCCGACCTACGTGGCACCGGCCATGATGGGCGGCGAACCCTGGCCCGATCTCGCGCGCCGCGGCCGGATCTGCTAGTGTCGGCGGCATGAGCACCATCAGCTTCATCGCGGACACCAAGGACGACGCGGCGTTTCGGCTGGAGGTCCGGCACTGGCTCGAAGAGAATCTGCCACCGGAGCTGAAGGGGTGGTCCACCCGGCCGCCGCCGGAGATGATCCGGCCGTGGCAGCGCAAGCTCTACGACCGCGGCTGGATCGCCCCCAACTGGCCGAAGCAGTACGGCGGCATGGATGCCACCCTCAACCAGCAGTTGATCCTTCAGGAAGAGTTCGGCCGCGCCGAGGCGCCGGTGCTGTCGCGGCAGGCGGTGGGCCACATCGGGCCGATCCTCATACGCCACGGCACCGAGGAGCAGAAGGCCGAGCACCTGCCCAAGATGCTCTCGGGAGAGGTGTTGTGGGCCCAGGGCTATTCCGAGCCGGGATCGGGTTCCGATCTGGCCAGCCTGCGCACCCGGGGCGAGATCGACGGTGACCACCTCGTCATCAACGGCCACAAGATCTGGACCACCGGGGCCCAACACGCCGACTGGATGTACGCGCTGATCCGCACCGACCCGGACGCGCCGCGCAAGCAGTTGGGCATCTCCATGGTGCTGATCGACCTCAAGACGCCGGGCATCACCATCCGCCCCATCAAGACGCTGGCGGACGACGAGGAGTTTGCCGAGGAGTTCTTCGACAACGTGCGGGTGCCGCTCAGCAATGTGGTGGGGAAGCTGAACGACGGCTGGCGGGTGGCCAAGGCGCTGCTGGACTCGGAACGGCTCGGCAACGCCAATCCGCAACTGGCCCTGGACATGCTGGAACGGGTGCGGAAGGTGGCGCGGGCCACGGGCGCCGCCGACGATCCGGTGTTCCAGGACCGGCTGACCCAGGCCGAGCTGGATGTGCTGGCGCAGTCGGCGGTCTTCGCCCACGCGGTGCAGATCGCACGGGCGGGCAAGGACATCGGCGCGGACTCGTCTTTCATCAAGATCGTCTCCACCGACATCGTGCAGCGCATCGCCGACCTGTTGCTGGACGCGGCCGGCGAGCACGCCGCGGACGCCGGGCCGTTGGAAACCCCGGAGGGTCCGGTAGACGTGTCGGTGCTCTGGCGCGAGGTGCGGCGCATCTCCATCTACGCCGGCACCAGCGAGATCCAGCGCAACGTCACCGCCAAGCGGGTGCTGGGCCTGCCCTAGCAGGCTGTATTGGCCGACAGCGTGATCCGCGCACGGGCGGGTTGGAAACCCGCCCCTACATCGGATGTCCGGTTCCTGCCGCGCAGGCTCTGAGGTGCGGCGTCGGCGCACGGGCGGGTTGGAAACCCGCCCCTACATCGGATGTCCGGTTCCTGCCGCGCAGGCTCTGAGGTGCGGCGTCGGCGCACGGGCGGGTTGGAAACCCGCCCCTACATCGGATGTCCGGTTCCTGCCGCGCAGGCTCCGAGGTGCGGCGTCGGCGTAGGGGCAGGTTTTAAACCCGCCCGTGCCACATAGAGCCGCAGCATGCCCGAACTGCCCGATGTCCTGCTCTACATCCACGCCCTGGAGCCACGGGTCGTAGGCGAGACCCTCGAGAAGGTTCGCCTCGCGAGTCCGTTCCTGCTCCGGTCCGTCGAGCCGCCGATACAGGAGTGCGAAAACCGGAAGGTGCTGGGTCTCTGCCGGCTGGGCAAGCGGATCGTCTTCGAACTGGAGGGCGATCTCTATCTGGTCTTCCACCTGATGATCGCCGGGCGGTTCCGCTGGCGTCCGCCTCGGGCTCGCGTCCCGGGCAAGCTTGGCCTGGCGGCCTTCGACCTGTCGTCCGGCACCCTGGTCCTCACCGAGGCCGGCTCCATCAAGCGCGCGTCTTTGCATGTCGTAAGCGGCGCCGGGAATCTGGGGCAGCACGATCCCGGCGGCATCGAGGTGCTGGAATGTAGCCTGGAGGACTTCCGGCGCGTGTTGGCGCGCGAGAACCACACGCTGAAGCGTTCCCTCACCGACCCGCGGCTGTTCAGCGGCATCGGCAACGCCTATTCCGATGAGATCCTGCACCGCGCCCGCCTGTCGCCCATGAAGCAGACGCGCCATCTCGACGACGAAGAGATCGAAGCGCTGTATGCCGCGGTGCGGGAGGTCCTCACGGACTGGTGCCGCAGGCTCCGCGAGGAGACCGGCGACGGCTTCCCCGAGCGGGTCACGGCGTTCCGGCCGGGCATGGCCGTGCACGGGCGCTACCGGGAACCGTGTCCCGACTGTGGCGCTCGCGTGCAGCGCATTCGCTACGCGGCCAACGAATGCAACTACTGCGCGAAATGCCAGACCGGAGGGCGGCTCTTGGCTGATCGATCACTGTCGCGTCTTCTGAAAGGCGACTGGCCACGGACGCTGGAGGAACTGGAGGAGATCAGGACCGAACGCAGCCTCTAGTGTGGTGTCTCACAAATACGGTTATGAATCTGCGGGTCCTTTTGGCCGTCGGGCTGCGTACGTCACTCCGGGCTTGACCCGGGGTCTTCCTCGCGTGGTGCCCGCCACCAGGGGGCGACCGCCGGTCGCCCCTACAGGTCATCGCGCTTTGCCGCCAACCAAAATGCCCCCGCATCTTCATAACCGTATTTGTGAGACACCACACTAGCAGGCTGTGTCAAGACTCCGCCTCGGTACGGAATGGCGCCGACGCCCCGAATCGTCATTCCCGCGAAAGCGGGAATCCAGGGGCGGCGGAGGGGCGCTACAGCGGTGTTTCCCCACCTCACCCCACCTGGATTCCCGCTTTCGCGGGAATGACGATTTCGGGGGGCTGTGCCTCGCTGGGATGGCGTTTTGACACAGCCTGGAAAGCGGGAATGACGGATGCGGGGCCTGAGAGTTTACGGTCTTCTGCGGCGTAGGCTCCTCGTTGTGCAGCGCACGGGGCGGCTACCGCAGCTTGATCCCCTGCCGCCGCTTCTCTTCCGCCACTTCCCAGCCTCCCTGGGTGTACCACTCGACTTGCCGGAACAGTCCGCTGAGGATCTTGACGTCCCGCTCCTCCAGGCCGGCGCGGCCGAGGACGCGGCGCAGCGCGAGCAGGATGTGTTCGGGGTTCTGCGGGTCGAGAAAGCCCACCTTGAGGAGGGTCTCCTTCATGCGGTCGAACAAAGCTTCCACCGCCTCCGCGCGCGCCCGCTCGATGCGCTCTTCCCGTGGCGGGCCGAGGACGGCGGCCAGGTAGATCTCGTACAGGCACACCATGACGGCCTGGGCCAGGTTCAGGGACGGTTGCTCCGGGTGGCTGGGAATGGTGATGAGGCGTTGGCAGTGCTTGAGGTCGATGTTGCTGAGGCCGTGATCCTCCGGTCCGAACAGGAGAGCCGCCGGCCTCGCGTCATCACCCTGTACGGCTGCCACCAAGTCAGGCGCCACCTCGCGCGGGAGCTCGACATGGTCACGGTACAGTCCCTTGCGGCAGGTGGTTCCCACCACCAGACCGCAGTCGGCGACGGCTTCGCGTATGGTATCGAAACGCCGCGCGCGGTCGAGGATGTCACGGGCGTGGACCGCCATGGCCCGCGCCGAAAAGCTGGCGGTGCGTCCTCCGCCCACCAGCACGAGGTCGCGAAGGCCGGTATTCTTCATGGCCCGGGCCACGGAGCCGATGTTGCCGGACCCCTTGGGCCGCACTAGCACCACGCGTATCTTTTGAAGTGTCTCCGTCACGGTGAAACCGGACACTAGCCGGAGCGCTCGGCGGCTAGTGTGGTGTCTCACAAATACGGTTATGAAGCTGCGAGGGCATTTTGGTTGTCGGCAAGGCGCGATGACTTGTAGGGGCGGGTTTCAAACCCGCCCGTGTGGCGTGCACCACGCGAGGAAGAGCAACGCAGCCGACGGCCAAAAGGACCCGCAGATTCGTAAGCGTATTTGTGAGACACCACACTAGGCTCGGGATGAATCGACCTCCGGTCAGGAGCCCTTGGCCCTGGCGGCGGCGATCATTGCTGCGAGTCGCTCCAGCGGAACGAGGCCCCTTACGAGCTTGTCTCCGACGATCACGGCGGGAGTGCCGGTGATGCCCAGTGCGGCGGCGAGCTTGCGGGTGTCGCCGATGGCGTTGAGTATCGTCGACGACTGCATGTCTTTCCTGAGCCGGTCCGTGTCCAGACCAACGGAACGGGCGACGGCCATGATGGTCTTGTCGTCCAGATTGCCCCGGACGCGCATCAGGGCTTCGTGGAACTCGACATAGCGCCCCTGTTCCCGGGCCGCCAGCGCGGCCTGGGCGCCCTTCATCGAGTCGGGTCCCAGGATCGGGAACTCCTTGTAGACCACCCTGAGCTTCGGATCCTGCTTTTTGATCTTCTCCAGGGTGGGCGCGAATCGCTTGCAGTAGCCGCAGCGGTAGTCGAAGAACTCCACCACGGTCACGTCGCCGTCGGGATTGCCGCCCACGAACGAGTGCCGGTCGGCCAGGAGCTTGCCTCGGTGTTTCCGGAGGGTGGCTTGGTCGCGTTCCGCCTGTTGCTGCTTTTGCCTTTCCCTGTGGCGCTCCACGGCCTCGAAGATCACTTGCGGGTTGTTGAGGAGATATTCGCGGACGATCTTTCCGATCTCCTCCACCGAGCGTTGCCCGGCCGCCTGATCGGCGCCTGTCACGGCGGTTACGCCGGCGACCAACAAAAAGGCCGTAATGAACAATATTCGGTGAAGCATGCGCATCGTTCCTTGAGTCGTCGAGTCAACTGTGAAACGGACGGGACACGGTCTGTGGAGTCTATCCTACATGCAGGGGTGTCGCCAGCGTTGTATGGAGCCGGCATCATCACGTTGCAGGTCCTTGGCGCGGTGCCGGGAATCCCTGACGCGTGCACTTGAACCCGAAGCATCGCTAGCAGGCTGTGTCAAAACTCCATCCCAGCGAGGGGCATGCCCCCGAAATCGTCATTCCCGCGAAAGCGGGAATCCAGGCGGGGTGGAGCGGGGAAACGTCGCTGTAGCACCCCTCCACCACCCCTGGATTCCCGCTTTCGCGGGAATGACGGAGGGGCCTTGCGCACCTCGAAGTTGGCCTTTTGACACAGCCTGCTAGGGCGCCCGCTTCCCGTCGCTTCGTTGCCCTCCCGATCCTGCGGCCCCGTGCCGCCTGTCCTCGTAACATACTTGTAACAATCGTTTAATTCCCGTGTGATGTCGCCGTAATAGACAGCATCTGAACACTCTGAAGCAGGCCGGGCTGGTGGAGTTCAGGCGGGAGTCGCGTTCGTTGATCTACCGGTCCAACTTCGAGGCCATGAACGAACTGCTCGGCTACCTGACCCAGAACTGCTGCGGCGGCAACGTTGACGCCTGCGTCGTGCCGGTGTGCGCACCGGCTCAAGACGATCCATGGAACAAACCCAAACGAACCCGAAAGACTTCCCGCGTCGCCTGACCGCCGAGGCGGTCGGCACGGCGTTCCTGCTGGCCGCGGTGGTGGGCTCCGGCATCATGGGGGAGCGGCTGGCCGGCGGCAACGTGGCGGTGGCGCTGCTCGCCAACACGGTGTCCACGGGCGCAGCGCTGACGGTGTTGATCCTGACCTTCGGGCCCATCTCCGGCGCCCATTTCAACCCGGCGGTGACCGTGGCCGAGGGGTACCTGGGCAACCTGCCGTGGCGTGAGGTTCCGGGCTATTTGGCCGTACAGATCCTAGTGTGGTGTCTCACAAATACGGTTATGAAGATGCGAGGGCATTTTGGTCGTCGGCAAGGCGCGATGACTTGTAGGGGCGGGTTTCAAACCCGCCCGTGTGGCGTGCACCACGCGAGGAAGAGCAACGCAGCCGACGGCCAAAAGGACCCGCAGATTCGTAACCGTATTTGTGAGACACCACACTAAGGGCCATCGCTGGCGTGATCGTCGCGAACCTTATGTTCGACGAGCCCGCGGTTTTCTTCTCGCAAAAGCATCGCTTTGGGGCGGGGCAGTGGCTCGGCGAATTCGTCGCGACCTTCGGTCTGCTGTCGGTGATCCAGGGCTGCGTAAGGTTGAGAAGCTCGGCGGTGCCGTTCGCCGTGGGCGGTTACATCACTGCCGCCTACTGGTTCACGTCCTCCACGTCGTTCGCCAATCCGGCGGTGACCATCGCCCGGACGCTCTCGGACACGTTTACCGGGATTTACCCGATGCACGCGCCCGCGTTTATCGTGATGCAGTTCATTGGGGCGGGCGCGGCCACCGCCCTGTTCTGGTGGCTGGTGCCGGCTCACAAGGGAGGTTCGTATGAGTGACGACGAGCTATTCAACGTGCTGTTCCTCTGCACCGGGAACTCCGCCCGCAGCGTCATGGGCGAATGCATCCTGAACCGCCTGGGGCGGGGGCGGTTTCGGGCGTTCAGCGCCGGCAGCCACCCCAAGGGCGAGATCAACCCGCACACCATCGAGACGCTGAAGAAGCTCAACTACGTGTCGGACGATCTCCGCTCCAAGAGCTGGGACGAGTTTGCAGTCCCTGGAGCCCCCGAGCTGCAGTTCGTCTTCACGGTGTGCGATCAGGCGGCGCAGGAAGTCTGTCCGCTTTGGCCCGGCCAACCCATGTCCGCCCACTGGGGCATTCCCGACCCGGCCGCGGTGGAAGGTAACGAGGCCGAACGACGGATCGCCTTCGCCGAGGCCTATCGGATGCTCTTCAACCGGATCTCGATTTTCGTGAACCTGCCCATGGCCTCTCTCGATCGGTTGACGCTGCAGCGGCGTCTGGACGAAATCGGCCGGCAAGGACACTAGCAAGACCATACGCTCCGCCTAGCGGAGAGCCGCCCGATTCCCGCCGATCCGATCAGCCTTATCCCGCCACACGCCCGCGTGCCCTCTGCCTTTGTAACGTGATCGTAATAATCGTTTAATTCCTCTGTGATGTTGCCGTAATAGGCTGATAATCGCCGTCGGCTAGATGCCGCCAACACCGGCAGAATCATGCGACTGAATTTTCGGTGATTCTGCTCAGCGACAAAGGTTCAACCAAAAAGAGGTTCCTGTATGTATCGGAAAAGTGTGTTGAAGGCGGCCGTGATTGCACTGGCCGCGGCGGGTCTGGCGACCTCGGCGGCAGCGCAACAGCGGGACTACATCCAGATCGTGGGATCGTCCACCGTTTATCAGTTTACCACGGTGGTGGCCGAGCAGTTCGGCAAGACCACCAAGTTCAAGACCCCCAAGGTGGAGTCCACGGGCTCGGGCGGCGGTCTGAAGCTCTTCTGCGCCGGCGTCGGCGTGGAGCACCCCGACCTGACCAACTCTTCGCGGCGCATCAAGCAGAGCGAGGTCACGCGGTGCGCCAAGAACGGTGTCAAGGAGATCGTCGAGCTGAAGGTCGGCTACGACGGCATCGCGGTGGCCAACTCGAAGAAGAGCAAGGCGCTGAGCCTCACCCCGCGTGATCTCTTTCTTGCCCTGGCCAAGGAAGTGCCGGCCAATGCCGACGGAAGCAAGCGCAAGGCCAACCCCTACAAGACCTGGAAGGACGTCAACCCCAACCTCCCGGCCGTGAAGATCGAGGTGCTGGGTCCCCCGCCGACCTCCGGAACCCGGGACGCCTTCGTCGAGTTGGTGATGGACGCGGGATGCAAGACGTTCGCCGGCATCAAGAAATTGTCCAAGAAGCCCCAACGGGCCGCTTGCCGCGCCATGCGTGAGGACGGCGCTTTCGTCGAGGCGGGCGAGAACGACAACCTGATCGTGCAGAAGCTGGATGCCAATGCCGACGCGTTCGGGATCTTCGGCTTCAGCTTTCTCGACCAGAACACGGACAAGCTCCAGGGCGCCTCCATCAACGGCGTCAAGCCCGAGTTCGAGACCATTGCCGACGGCAGCTATCCGGTCTCGCGTCCGCTCTACATCTACATCAAGAAGGCCCATCTGGACGCGATCTCGGGCATGAGAGAGTTCCTGGCCGAGTACACCAGCGAAAAGGCATGGGGCGACGATGGTTACCTGTCCGACAAGGGACTGATCCCTATGCCCAAGAAAGAGCGTTCCCAGTTCTCTTCGGACGTGAAGAATCTGAGGAATCTGGCTCTGTAAACATGTAATCCTGTCCCGCGTCACGCGGGACGCCAGAGTTCCGGCTGCGGCGAGAGCGATCCGTCGCAGCCGGACTTTCAACCCGGCCGCTAGGGTTGGTCGGCGAAACGGCAAAGGGTTTCCCTGAGGTTATGGGCTCCCCAAGTTTGATTCTCGCGTTGCTGGGCTTGAGTTCCGTAAGCTACTATCTGGGCTGGCGGCGCTCGATTTCCCTCGCCCAGGGGGCGGTCCGCAATCTGCACTCCCTTCCCGGTTACCACGGCCTCTACACTGCCCTGTGGGCTGCCGTCCCGGCGCTCCTGCTGCTGTCCATCGGAGTGGCCCTGAACGGTCCCATCGTCACCCGGATCGTGGTCGCCGACCTGCCTCAAGAGATCCAGAGCCTGCCGCCGGAGCGGCTCAATCTGGTCATCAACGACATCAGGAACCTGGCGTCGGGCAACATCGCCTCTCAGCGGAGCCCGGCCATGTTGGCCGCAGCGGACCGTTATACTCGGTTGCAGGGTTACGGCGCCATCGCCATTACCGTCGCCGTGCTGGCGCTGGCTGCGTTCTGCGGAGCCATGGCATGGCGCACCATCAACCCCGGCAAGCGCGCGCGGAACGCGGTGGAACGCATCATCCTGGGCTTTCTGATGGCGAGCTCCACCATCGCCATCATCACCACCGTGGGGATCGTGCTGTCGGTGCTGTTCGAATCGCTCCGTTTCTTTCAGGCGGTGCCGTTTACCGAGTTCGTTTTCGGCACCGAGTGGAGTCCGCAGACGGCGATTCGAGCCGACCAGGTGGGTGCGTCCGGAGCCTTCGGCGCCATCCCGCTGTTTGCCGGCACGCTGCTTATCTCCTTCATTGCCATGCTGGTTGCCGTGCCGGTGGGGTTGATGTCGGCCATCTATCTCGCCGAGTACGCCCGGCCTGGGGTGCGGGCGGTGGTCAAACCCCTGCTGGAGGTGCTGGCGGGTATCCCCACCGTGGTCTACGGATTCTTTGCGGCCCTGACGGTGGCGCCTTTTATCCGCGGATTGGGCGAAAGCGTCGGTCTCGACGTCGCGTCCGAGAGTGCGCTGGCCGCGGGGCTGGTCATGGGGGTGATGATCATTCCGTTCGTCTCCTCGCTCTCCGACGACGTGATCAATGCGGTGCCGCAGGCCATGCGTGACGGCGCCTATGCGCTGGGCTCGACCCAGTCCGAGACCATCAGGAAGGTGGTCATCCCCGCCGCTCTCCCGGGCATCGTCGGAGGCATTCTGCTGGCGGTCTCTCGCGCCATCGGGGAAACGATGATCGTTGTCATGGCTGCCGGACTGGCCGCGAACCTCACGGCCAATCCGCTCCGGGCGGTTACCACCGTCACGGTTCAGATCGTCACCCTGCTGACCGGCGATCAGGAGTTCGATAGTGCCAAGACGTTGGCCGCGTTTGCGTTGGGCCTGGTGCTTTTCGTCGTTACCCTGGGCTTGAACGTCGTCGCCTTGCAGGTGGTGCGCAAATACCGGGAGCAGTACGAATAGTCATGGCAACACCGTCGAAAAGCGCCATCGAATGCGTGCGCGCCACCCTTGCCCGCCGGAATCGGGCCGAACGCCGCTTCAAAAACTTCGGGCGCGCCGCGGTTCTCCTGGGGCTTGCGTTCCTGGTGTTGATGTTCGTCAACATCATCGCCACCGGCTACTCCGCCTTCTGGCAGACTTATGTCAAGCTGCCGGTCTTTTTCGATCCACAGGTGATCGACCCTCAAGGCACCGGTGATCCTGAAACCCTCGGGTCGGCCGACTACGGCGTCCTGGTCAAGGCTTCGGTGCGTTCGCTCTTTCCCGGGGTGAAGGGGAGGCGGGACCGGCGGGATGTCGCCAAGCTGGTCAGTCGGGGAGCCGTCTTCGAGCTTCGCCGTATGACCCTGGAGGATCCCTTGCTGGTAGGCGTCAAAACCGAGTTGTGGGTGCCCGCCGACGACGACTACGACATGCTCCGCAAGGGAAACGTCGACCGGACGCGCCCGGAGGCGGATCGGCGGCTGTCCGACAAGCAGATCGCGTGGTTCGATCGCCTCGCGGCCGAGGGGCGGGTCGAGTCGCGTTTCAACGTCACCTTCTTCACGGCCGGGGATTCACGGGAGCCGGAGCTTGCCGGCATCTGGGGGGCGGCCATGGGGTCGTTCTTTACCCTCATGGTGACGTTGTCGTTGTCGTTCCCCCTCGGCGCGGCCACCGCCGTCTATCTGGAGGAGTTTGCCCCCAGGAACCGCTTGACCAGCCTGATAGAGGTGAACATCAACAACCTGGCGGCGGTGCCGTCCATCGTCTTCGGCCTGCTCGGTCTGGCGGTGTTCATCAATCTGTTCGGTCTGCCGCGCTCCGCGCCCCTGGTGGGGGGACTGGTTCTTACCCTGATGACGCTTCCCACCATCATCATCGCCGGCCGCGCGGCGCTCAAGTCCGTGCCGCCGTCGATACGAGAGGCGGCTCTGGGGGTGGGCGCGTCCAAGATGCAGATGATCGCTCACCACGTGTTGCCCCTGGCCATGCCGGGCATGTTGACAGGGGCGATCATCGGCATGGCCCGAGCTCTGGGAGAGACCGCCCCCCTGCTGATGATCGGGATGGTTGCGTTCGTGGTGGACGTTCCACAGAGCGTCACCGATGCGGCCACCGCGCTGCCGGTGCAGATCTTTCTTTGGTTGGACAGCCCCGAACGCGCGTTCGTGGAGCGCGCGTCCGCGGCGATCATGGTGCTGCTGGCATTTCTCATCGCGATGAACGCCATGGCCGTCGTGCTGCGGCGGCGCTTTGAAAGACGCTGGTAAACTGGCAAGAAAGAGGTGTCGGCGGCCCGCCCGTCATGGGGATTGGGTGTTGGCACGGAAACAGTTCAGGAGACGCCGATTATGGCCGACCAGGCGGGTGTAGCAGTCATGGAAACAGGTGCGCTGGAGTTCCGGGCAGCCGAGACCGACGACGTCGACGAGCGGCGGGAAAGCCGTGAGACCGTGGGCACGCCGTTCGCGGACGACCCGCGCATGACCTGCCGCAACGTGAACGTCTATTACGGCGACAACCATGCCATCAAGAACGTGAGCCTGGATATCGGCCGCGAACAGGTGCTCGCGATGATCGGCCCATCCGGGTGTGGCAAGTCCACCATCCTGCGCGCGCTCAACCGGATGAACGACACCATCGACGGCTGCCGCATGACCGGCGAGATCAAGCTCGACGGCCAGGACATCTACCACAAGGAGATGGACGTGGTGCCGCTACGGGCTCAGGTGGGCATGGTGTTTCAGAAGCCCAATCCCTTCCCCAAGTCGATCTTCGACAACATCGCCTACGGCGTGCGCATTCACGGACTGGCGGGGTCCAAGTCCGAGCTCGAGGGGATCGTCGAACACAGCCTCAAACGCGCCGGCTTGTGGGAAGAGGTGAAAGACCGGCTCGACGACCCGGGTACCGGTCTCTCCGGCGGCCAGCAGCAGCGGCTGTGCATCGCCCGGACCATCGCGGTGAGCCCCGAGGTCATCCTCATGGACGAGCCCTGCTCGGCTCTCGACCCCATCGCCACCGCCAAGGTGGAGGATCTGATCAACGAGTTGGGACGCGACTACACCATCGCCATCGTCACCCACTCCATGCAGCAGGCCGCCCGGGTATCGCAGCGGACCGCGTACTTCCACCTGGGAGATCTCCTCGAGGTAGGCTCCACGGACCAGATCTTCACCAACCCCATCCACCCCCTGACCGAGGACTACATCACCGGGCGCTTCGGCTGATAACCCGCCAAACCAGGCGCTGACGCCCGCAAACCGTCATTCCCGCTTTCCAGGCCGTGTCAAGACTGCCCCCTCTCCCTCTGGGAGAGGGTTGGGGTGAGAGCCACACCCACGGCCCAGGCCGCCATCGACCCCCTCTCCCTCCGGGAGAGGGTTGGGGTGAGGGAACCTCGCGGCAAGCAGGCCGGTGTCAACGGCAATGAATGGGAGCGGCAGGGTTATTGGGGGGCCCTCACCCGGCCTTCGGCCACCCTCTCCCAGAGGGAGAGGGGTTGGATTTGGGACGGGTCGCACCGGCCTTCGGCCACCCTCTCCCAGAGGGAGAGGGGTTGGGTTTGGGACGAGTCGCACCGGCCTTCGGCCACCCTCTCCCAGAGGGAGAGGGGTTGGGTTTGGGACGAGTCGCACCGGCCTTCGGCCACCCTCTCCCAGAGGGAGAGGGGTTGGGTTTGGGACGGGTCGCACCGGCCTTCGGCCACCCTCTCCCAGAGGGAGAGGGGTTTTGACACGGCCTGGAAAGCGGGAGTCCAGGAGGGGAGGAGCGGGTATCGGCAGCCGTTGTCTTCAGTTTCCGGTCACCGAGTCCACCTTCCCGAACAGCGCTTCGAGCTTCTCAAGGGCTTCGGGCGGTAGCGGCGGCTTGAGCGCCGCGGCGATGTTTGCCTCCAGGTGCCTCTCGTCCCCGGTCCCCGTCAGCACCACGTCGGCCCCCGGCTCGTGCACGCAGAAACGGTAGGCCGCCTCGGTGAGGGTCTCGGCGCAGCCGTTGTCCGTCAGGAACCCCAGGTCGGCGCCGGGTTCCACGAGGGCGCGTTGCTCCATCTCCCGCAGCAGCTTCTCGAGCTGCGCCGGCTGGCTCAACGCGCGCCGGACGGCGAACATGACCAGCGTGCCCACGCCCTTTTCGAGTGTGAGAGGGAACACGCTTCGGCGGGCCGACGGGTTCAGCAGATTGAAGCCGACCATGACCACGTCCCACCAGGGGTCGTGCAGGCCCCGCTTCAGCATCTCGTGACGCGGGTTCGCGGGAAACTCTTCGGTAATGCCCACGGCCCGAATCTTGCCCGCCTCCTTCAAACCCGTCACCACAGGCGCCAGCACGTTCGCGGCGAAGTCGTAGCCCGCGTCCCCCACCCCGTGGAGATGGTAGATGTCCACGTAGTCCGTGCCCAGTCGCTTCAGGCTCGCGTCGAGTCCCGACCGGATGGTGCCCGCCGGGTCCGGATCGTCCGGCTCCGGCAGCGTCTTCTTGGCCGACAACACCACGCGGTCCCGTGGAACGTCGCGCAAGGCCGCGCCGACGATCTCCTCGGTGCCATAGGTCTCCGCGGTGTCGAGCAGGTTCACGCCGAGGTCCAGCGCCTTTCGCACGAGGTTGACGGAATGGTCCGGGCTCTTGCCGTCACGTTGCCCGAGCCGGCTCGGCCCGCCGCAACCCAGTCCGACGACGCTTACCTTGAGGCCGGTGCTGCCTAGATTTCTGTAGTTCATAAAGACCTCTGCATGTCGCCCTTCGACTCCGGTCGGGACGAGCGCGCCGACCCCCAAGATGTCATTCCCGCGAAACAGGCTGTGTCAAAACGCCACCACTGCGAGGCACAGACCCCCGAAATCGTCATTCCCGCGAAAGCGGGAATCCAGGGGGGGTGGGCGGACGTTCCTCACAATACCAAGGCGTCGAGTGGTTCGCCATAATCCGTCCCGGGGGCGGTCGACAACGCCGGAGACCGGGCGGAGGCGTGGCGGGAGGGCGTGAGATTCAGGTAGCCGTGTCTTTGACGGTGTGCTGTATTGATGTGATGATGTTTTGGTGACTCTACGAAGGAGTGTGTGACGTATGACCCGTCTGACCATTACCCTTGCGGACCGGACGCACCGCGCCCTGAAGGAGGCAGCGGTCCGGCAAGGCCGTTCCATGGCCGCGATCATCGAAGAGAGCCTGGAAATGAGGGGCATCAGGCCCTTGGACACCGCCCGGGAGATCGTCGCCAAGGCACGGTCGAGGTCCGGCCTTGACGCCGACACCGCGATGGCGCTGGCGGTCGAGGAGACCGCGCGCCAGCGAAAGGGGCGGTAGCGCCGCCTCGCGCGCGGGCTAGTGTCCTATGGAAGCAATTGTCGTGAAAGCCCCCGTTCGCCCTGAGCGTAGCGGAGCGAAGTCGAAGGGCGCAGGACACCAGGTTCAGCGACGAGGACGGGGTCGGTGAATGCAGAGGATTTGCGTTGTCGACACCAACGTTGTCGTGTCGGGTCTGATCGTCGCGGACTCAAGCAGCCCGCCGGCGCGAATTCTGAACGCGATGATCGACGGCAGCCTCATGTACCTGATGTCGCCTGAACTGCTCGACGAATACGCGGCCGTATTGGGTCGTCCAGTGCTCGTCCGGATTCATGGACGGACTCGCGACGAACTTGACCGACTGCTCACAGAGTTGGTCGCCAACTCCTTATGGCGCGACCCCAACGCGACCACCGCCGCTCCGGACCCCGGCGACGATCACCTGTGGGCATTGCTCGCCAGCGAACCGAACGCCCAACTCGTTACGGGTGACCGGCTTCTCCTGGCGAAGTCCCCGAGCGGCATCTCGGTGATTTCTCCGCGTGGTCTGGTCGATTCCTTCTTGTGGTGAAGACATGATTGACGCTTTTGTTACCATATACGCGCAGAACTGCGATAGAATGGACATAAATCGCCAATTTTACAGCATGTTATCCGTGATTTCGACCCTGCTGGTAAGCCATGCGCAGCCTTGTATAGCCTCCGGTTTCTTCCCAGGTGTTGAATATGGGGTTGAACTTTCAGACTGGCTGTATATACTGCCCGCATGTTTTCCTTCGGTCATAAGGTGATGAGAGCATGATATCACCGGTTGAGAGCTCTTCGCCAGTTCTTTCGGAGGGGGCGGAGCCAGATGTCCTTTACGGGCTGGTCGCGTCTGGTGTGGCGGTCGTAGCGGCCGCGGCCCTGGGTGGCGCCGACGCGGGTCCAGCCCGAGGCCTTGTAGAGGGCGCCGGTGAAGCGCGGGGTCTCGACGAAGGTCTCGATGAGGACGGGGGTGGTGTTGTAGCGCTCGGTCCAGTCCTTGGGCAGTTGCCTGCGGACGAGGGAGAGGATGTGGGAGCCGAGGTTGGGGATGGTGATCCAGGGGAGGATGAGGAACCTGGGGTTGTCGATGACGAGCGGGAGGTTCTTCCGGCGCAGTTGCGGAGTCCATCCGATGAAGCGGTCGCGGGGCGCGAGCTTGTGAGCGGCGGTGGAGAAGCCGAGCATGGCGAGGGGGCGGCCTTGGCGGTCGTGGACGGCGTAGCGGATCTGGGCGCCGACCAGTGTCTTGTATCCGAGGTAGTGGTAGCGGGCGATGAACTCGTTCCAGAGCCTGCCCTGGCGGGTGTAGCGGACGGCGGTATGGAGGCTGAGGGGCCGGACCTCATCGAGGGTGGCGGGCGCGGGGAAGAGCGGCGGTTCGGTGTCGGGACCGAAGGTGATGGGGCGGCGTGGGGGCCGCGGCCACTTGGGCGGGGGCAGGACGATGAGGCCGTCGTTGTGCATGGCGAGCATGGTGACCCTGGCCATCATGTCCTTGAGGCCGCCGTCGGGCTTATGCCAGCCGATGCGGCGGCAGAACTCCCTGGAGAGGGCATGACGGTTGGGTGGCGGCGAGGCGGCGAGCAACTCGCGCAACAGGGCGATCTCTTCGGTGGTGAAGTCGCGGCCGTAGTAGCGGCACTCGACCTGGGCGCTCATCGGGGCGCCATGAGGGCGCGCCTGAGTTCCGGGCTCATCGACCAGGGCAGCCACGGCGAGAGGTTCTGCGGGGGCCTGCGGCCGATGGAGGCGCAGGCCCGGAGCCAAGCCTCCAGCCAGCGCCGGACGTCGATGCCGTTGGTGGCCAGGGTGCCGACGAGGGAGTACATGACGGCGGTGAAGCGGGCGCCGGTTTCGCTGTCGGAGCCGAAGGACAGGCGTCGTCCGATGACCGGGCCCCTGAGCGCGCGCTCGCCCTTGTTGTTGTCCATGGGCACCTGGGGGTGGCGGATAAAGACGCTCAACCCCTGGCGGTGGCGCAGCAACGAGCGCAGCGGCCTGGCCTGGCGCGCCCCGGGCGGCAGGTCGTGGAGTTCCTGCTCGGCATGCGCGAACAGGCGGTGGAACTCGTCCTCCAGCGTGCGCTGGGCGGCGGCGAACGGCTGGGGCTGGTGCTTCAGGGCGGGGTCGTAATGCTTCAACCTCGCCTCGTTCAGACGGTAGATGGATGCGATGCGCTCGATCCAGTCCTCACACCAGCGGGTCAGGCTCGCGTGGCCGGCCGCACAGTGGATGAAGTCACGGCGCTGATGCGCCCAGCACCAACAGAGAATCACCGTGCCGGCGGCTTCGCGGGCCATCTTGCGGTAGGCCGAGTAGCGGTCGCAGACCAGGAAGAGGGTTCCGGTGGCATGGCCGAACAGCTTGTTGGCCGCCTGGGCGCTGCGCGAGGGGTCGATGTGGAAGTAGACCGCGTCCTGGCTGACCGAGATCCACAGCCACGCGCGGCTCGACCGGTCCGTGCCGCGAAGCTCCTGGATGCGCCATGCGGTCTCGTCGCCATGGCGCACCGCCGCTCCGTTCTGGTGCGCGAGGATCGCCGCGGCCACCGGCTCGAACAGCGGCAGGAAGCGGGGCGCGCTGTCGGCCAGCGTCCCGGCCGAGATCCGAAGCCCCTGGTCGGACAGCCACGCCGAGACCCGGCTCAGGGGCCGCAGGCAGGCGTAGCGCTCGAACAGCACGCGCGCCCACACGCTGGTTCCGTAGGGGGTTCTGGTGAACAAGCGCGCCGGCGCGGGCGCCGTCACCTCCAGGGGCGAGGACGGGCATTCGCAACCGCGGCGCCACCGGGGACGGACAATCCTGCGCGTGTGCGCCCGGACCTCGATCTCGATCAGCGTCGAGGAACGCTCGCCGTTGGCCACGTAGGGCTTGCCGCAACAGGAGCACACGCGCGCATCCTTCGGCGGATCGCGCCGTTCGGTCTTCTCCCCGAGCGCCGGCCGCCGGGTGCGGCCATGTCCGGCGGCGCCGGCCTGCTGGCCACGCCGCCGCTCCGAACGGGGCTTCTTCTGCTGCTCGCTCCGGCTCCCGAACAGCGCCTTCGACAGCACCGCCCGGGCCGCCTGAAGCTTGGCAACCGTCGCCTCCAGCCTTTCGTTGCGCTCGCGAAGCGCCTGGATGGTCTTCTCCCGGGTGCGCAACCTCTCCATGGCCGCAGGCAGCAGAGGACGGTTGGCGAGTTGGGTCTCCAGCCACTGCTTCCCGGCCTCGGCCCGGATCAGCGCAACGCGCAGGTCGCTCATGCGGCGCTCCTGCCACTCGATCGTGTCGGCCTGGTCGAAGTATGCCCGCAACTTGCCGCGGAGTCGGAAGGCCTCGTCGGACAACCGCCCGGCGGTCTGCTTGAGGCTCTCGGTCTCCTTCAACTCGCGGCTCTGCCGGGCGAGATCCCTTTCCAGGCTACGGACCTGCCCGCGAAGCGACCGGATCGTCTCGTTCTGTGCCTGCGAACTCTCCCCGGCCTTGCGAAGCCGGGCGTCCCTTGCGGACAGCGATGTCTGCGCCGCTCGCGCCGCTTTCCGGTGCGCCGCGGCCTCCTTGCGCAACTCGGCGATCTCGTTGCGCAGGGACTTGATTGTGTCGTTCTGGGTCTGCGACCGCTGCAGTGCCCCCTGTTCGCGAATCGCCATGCGCCCAATGTAGCGCATCTCGAAACGCGTTACCAGTCCTTAATGACTATATCTAGTGGTGATTGATGATGGCGAACCCAACCTATGGAACATCACCCGATGAACGAAGGATTACGCCCGCATGGACACCGCCAAACGCACCGCCCGGCTCAAGACCACCCTGACCAAGCGCACCGTCGAGGCCCTCAAGCCAGACCACAGGCCATGGATCGCATGGGACGACCGCCTTACGGGCTTCGGCGTCAGGGTCCAGCCCTCCGGCGCCAAGACTTTCGTCGTCAACTACCGCACAGGCTCCGGCGGCCGCTCCGCCCCCAACAAGCGCGTCACCCTCGGTCGCTTCGGCCGCATCACTCCGGAACAAGCCCGGCGCATGGCCCAGGAACTCCTCGGCAAGGTCGCCTCGGGTGAAGACCCCGCCCGAGAACGCACCGAGGCCAGGGACACGTCCACTCTTGCCCAGGCCTTCGAGGACTACCTAAGCGCCAACCCCAGGCGAAAGCCCCGCACAGTGGAGATGTACCGCCAGAACCTCAGGGTGTGCTTCGGCGACTGGCTCGCCCGCTCCCTTGACGCCATCGACCGGAGCGACATCGAGGCCCGCTTCCACCGCGTCACCGAGCGCCGCGGCTGGGCCACCGCCAACCAGGCCGTCTCCATGCTGCGCTCTATCTACCGTCGCTCCAGCATCGACCACGAGGGGCTGCGCAACCCGGTGGAGCTCTGGATCGCCGCCGGCGGGCGTCTCAACCGAAAGCGCCGCCGGCGCATCTCCTCCCCGGCCGAGGTGCTGCCGCGCTGGCGCGCAGGGGCGGAGGCGGTCGGCCTCCCGGCCCCGCACCGCGACATCTTCCTGATCGGAGCCTATACCGGCATGCGCCTGGGCGAGGTGGTCTCGCTCCGCTGGGAACGCATCGACCTGGACCGCGGCATCCTGCGGGTCGAGGAGACCAAGACCGGCGAGCCCCTGGAGCTTCCGCTTACCCGCCAACTCGCAGCCGTGTTGGAGCGCCGCCGCGCCGAGGCCGGGGGTAGGGACGAAGGCTGGGTGTTCCCCTCATCCGCGAGCGTCACCGGCCATCTCAAGAACCTTCACCGCTACCATGCCGGCATCAGCAGGGGCGCTGGCACGCGCTTCTGGTTCCACGGCCTGCGCAATGCCTTCATCACCGTGGCCGAGCGCGACCTCATGCTGCCCCGCCCGCTGACCAAACGCCTCGTGAACCACGCCCGCGACGACGACATCACCGAGGGTTATGCGGCCGACTGGACCGTCGAGCAGCTCCGCGAGCCCGCCCAGCGCGTGGCCGACCGCATCGAAGCCCTGATGAAATGTTGAGCTCGACATTTCATCAGAATGGTAAGCGCATCAGTGGCAAGCAGAAGCGGCTCCGGCTGTGATCTGGGCACCAAAGGGCCGGAGCCGCTTACCATAACTAAGCGGACTTGGTGTCCTATAATGTCGCCATCAACCTGTCGGGCGAGTCCTTGGAGAAGCACCTTCCTGATACCCGGCGGGATTCCGCTCGCCAAGATGTCGAGCTTCTGGCTCGACGCGGGCACCAAGGACCGGCCCGGCGTGGCTAAACCACGCCTTCGAGATACCGCGCTTGATGATGTTCCGCCCGGGGTATAGGGGACTGCGCGAGCGCGGCTCCTTGTCTCGGTATCGCGGAGAACCCTCGGAGCAACATCGCCCCTTTCTCGACGCGGACGAACTGGCCGGTTCGGCAGTACGCTCGACGTTCGTACGGCCGGATCGCCCGACGCTGTCGCCGCGCGATCCGGCTCCTCGGGTTCACCGGATATCCCAGGAGCTAAGGGCACCTACAGCCTTGCAACGGGCTCAGGCTCGCGTCGTCCAGATGGACGTAGCGGTTGGTGGTGGACGCCCGCCTGTGCCCGAGCAGGCGACCGGTGATGTGCAGGCTCTCGCCGTTCATGACCGCGTGGGAGGGGTGCGCATGTCGGAGATCGTGAAGTCGCGCATCCGCCACGATCCCGGCCATGTTGCGGGCCTTGATCCAGAACCAGTAAAGCGACCCCTTGGTCAACGGTCCGTCTCCGATCCCGCTTGGGAACACCCAATCCCCGGAAGCCCTGTCGGCGAAGCCGTCGAGCAGCGCCCGCGCCGCCTCGCCGAGCAGAACGTGCCTCGGTCCGGTCTTGGCGTCAATCAGGGCGAGCCTGTCCGGCCTGATCTCGCACCAACGCGCTGGGACGAGATCGGAGAGCTTTCCGAGGACGGTGCAAGCGCCCGCCTCCAGGACTCCAAGACCGGGCCGCGAACCCTGTGGCTCGGACCGCAAGCGGTGAAGGTGCTCACGGGTCTCCCCCGCCATGAGCGCGACGTGCGGGTATTTCCCTAAAACCTCACCACGGCACGGCTCTACACCTTCTGGGTCGGAATCCGGGAGAAGGCTGGATTGCGCGGCGTTCGCATTCACGACGCCCGCCATACTTACGCCTCGCAGGGCGTAATGAACGGGGTCGGGCTGACCGCCGTGGGCAAGTTGCTCGGCCAGCGCAAGCGTGCCACCATAGCCATCTGCGTCCACCTCGACGATGCCGCGCTTCGCGACGCAGCCGCCCAAGTCGCCAGCATCGTCGCACGCGCCATGGGATATAAGGTCGAGTCGCCGCCGGTACCCGGCGAGACGAAGGCCGGGGAACTTCTTCCGGAGTTCTCCGAGCCCGAGTAACCGCCGTGCCGGACAGGCCGCGAATGTCGCTTTGGCTCAGAAGCGGGGAAAACCCACCGGTTCAAGCCAAGACCTAGAAACCGATGGCGACACCGAACCGCGTAGGTCCGTGATCTGCTGTGGAGTTGAGCAAGGCATTCCAGCCCGGCTCCTGCCGGGCCGAACGGACTTGGCGGCCCCTGGTTAGTTGAGCGATTTCTTCGGCTGGGTGCGTGGCTCAACATAGCGCGCGAGCGTGACGCCGTTGCGGATTTCCGGCTGATAGGAATTCTCCTTACCCGGCAACTTAGAGTGTCGGCGTATCTCTTTGATGGTTGCCCCTAAACTTGTCGTTTCGGCGCAGGCGAGAATCTCCTTGGCATACGTGATCCCGAATAGAATGACCATCGCCATCTTCTCACCATGGGCGTCCTCACAACGATCGGCAAGTTTGGCTCCGAGTTCTTCCTCAGACATTCGCGTGTCCGTCTTACCCAACAACCCTTCACAACAGAAGGAACCCGCTTCGCAGCTTCCCTCGATGTGGGTTCTTCCGATATTTCTCAACTCGCTTATCCAGTTCATTTTCCAGTGCTGCGAAGTCCTTGAACGCCACACATGCCTGTTGCGGCAACTCACAGGGGAGTCGTTGATAGAACCCCTGGAAGTAGGTGGCCGGAATCGTCACGACGCGCTTGGCGTTCAGTATTTGCACCAAGGCGGTGCTACCCCTTATCGGCGGCAACTGAATCTCGATCCCCTTCGCCAGTGTATCCGTGATGATGTCGTGATTGAGCACGGCTCGATCCCTCTTGAACACCAACCTGCGGCCAGCGCTCCACCCGTCGCCTGTCCGGGTATGCTGCGAATCGAAGCCCGGCGTGACAAGGTGAACCACGACGCCGTGAAGGATGAAGTCCTTGTCGCCTGTGGGAAAGGACTGGCTGACGTAGCCCGCCTGCAAGTAGTACGCCATGGGACCGAAGGCTCTCGGTCCCACAACAGTCGTGGCTCGCGTATGCCGGTTGTAGGATTGATGGGAACCCTTGGCAACGGTGCCTGCGTCAACCTTGGAGGGGTAGACCGGTGGTTGTGGGAGGCATGCAGCGAGCAGGAATAGAGCGATGGTTGCTCCCGTGGTGCTGAGTGGGTGCTTCGTGTGCATGGAACCCCTGTTGCGCCTTTGGGTAGGAAGCCAGTCGTGAAAGATACACGTTAACCCCGCAGACGACAAGGCGGAGTTGTGCGACCTGCCTTCGTTGAGCTTTCCGATCTCTACCACGAAAGCAGGTACCGGTGCCGGCCGAGCATCCCGTGCGAGAATCCCGGTCAGTGCGATGGTCGGCAGGACACCGAGGTGTCCGACGTCGTCCCGTCGGGGCACCTCTATCTCGGTCCGGACATGGGGCTGAGCGACAAGCTCCTCGTGGACCTGAAGCCCGGGTACAGCATGGTCGGCGGCATCGAGGATCAAGTATGCGTTCCATAAGGTTCCCGGCCTGACCAGCGTCACGAAAATCGGCGGCATTCGCCATTGGTCGCTGATGCTTGGCATACGGTATCAGTTCGATCATTGAGCGCTGGACCAGGGTGACGATCAGGCCACCCTGGGCGATCAGCGCGCCGAACAGCCATTCCAGAAGCTCCGCCCCTTGTCGTGGAGACAAAGGAGGTAATGTGCCCTGCATGGCGGAGGCATGTGGCGTGGCCGAGGGGCTGGAACCCGTGCCGATTGGTGAGAAAGTACAAGGACCGGAGTTGCGAGCGGTCCCTCTCGGACCAGGAGTTCCGCCACGGGCTGGCGCGGCCCGCCTAAGACAGCTTGACCTTTTCGAGGCGACAGTCCAGTAGCCGCGGAGGCAAATCGCCGGCGTGGTCGCGGCGGGATTCGACAGGGTGGCCAGTCAGCTTGACGGCATCCCCCTCCTGCAACCTGTCTATCCACCTGCGCCATACGTCGAGAGTGAAGGTTGCCTCGTAGTTGTCGCCGGACTTGGTGGCGACCATGATCAAAGCAATCCCACCGGCGCGGGATAAGGACAATCCCACGTCCGGCCGGGACCGCGAGCTCTCGGTTCTCTCGTTCCAGGGCCGCTCGCCCTCTTCGCTCTTCAGGCCGATCCAGCGTACCCGCTTGCCCAACGTCTCCGCCGAACAGCCACTTCGACGCCACCGATACCATCGCACTGTGAATCGTGTCCGGCTTGATGCTCCCAAACCATCGAAGCCGCCGCCGAAAGGGTCGGACAGGTCATCGCCGCGATCATGAAATCTAGCCCGCCCTTGGCGGAGGGTTTAGAATTGCCGTGGAGGTCCTAATCCACAAAGCAACCATGAGGGGCGCGGCCGCACCGTGTGTCAAGGCGCCGACGCGGGCAAGTTGCGGGATCCGTCGACGACGTGTAGACAGGCCAGACATCGTCCGCCTTGAACGAACCCGGCATGCGCAACGTCTTCGACCAGTACAGCACACCGGAGAACCGCCTCACACACGCCCTTGCGACCGCGCTTGACGAAGACCGCAAGCTTCTAAGATCGTTTATAGGCTGGGTGTGCGGTAGCGTACCTGTGGGACGCCTGGAGATCGTCGAGCAACAGCTGCCCGGCGAACCCGAGCTGGAGGAGGACGAAAACGAACGGGGCAGCCTGCCGGACGCTTGGATCCAGGATGGCGAGAGTTGGTCGCTATTGATCGAGAGCAAAATCGCGTCATCTCTCCGCAACGATCAGCTGTGCCGCCACTTGCGAACCGCTGAGAGGCGGGGCTTCACTGACGTGACGCTGATGACGATTGCCATCACGAGACCCAGACGCAAACTTCCGGAACGCACGAAGTTTAGGGAATGGTCACAGGTCTACGAGTGGCTGAACAACCAGGCATCCCGTTCGGATTGGGCTAACCGCGCGGCCAAGTATTTCGAGGTTGCCGAGCGCAAATTTTCGAACGAAGGTTATCTCCGGGAGGGTAGCTTGACGAAGTTTACCGGTTTTCCGTTCGGGAACGGCGAGGTCTACAATTACTTGCAAGCCAAGCGGTTGCTCCAATTGGCGATGGATGAACTCCGCCAGCGCGAGGACCTTATCGATCTGGGAATGAACCCCAAAGCCGCCGGTCGGGCCGCGATCACCGGTTCCCAGGAAGACAGCGTTTGGGATTACCTGCAACTGAAAGGAGCACCCGAGACTTTCACAACGTATCCTCACCTCACGCTGAGCGTTCAAAGAGACATGCTTGTGGCCGTCGTGATATTGCCGAACGGAATTCAGGGACGGCTGCGCAAAAGAATCATCGATCTTGGCTATGAAGGATTCAGCGGGGTCATGGCCGAGATCGGCTCGAACATCTCATCGAACTTACATCGATATTCGGGTGCCGCTCCGATAATGGAAGCCCGTCAGCGCCGCTATCCAAGCCAACGCTCGGTTCCCACAGTGGACGCCAGCTTGACATTCGATCTACGAACGGCTTTCGCCCGCAATAGTAACGGCAGCAAGGTGAAATCCCAGCCGCAATGGTTACAGGCCACTTTCGATGCATTCGTCAATAAACGGTCGAATCTCCAGCTCGCGGTTGGCGCGACCTTTCCATATCGGACGTGTAAGGCGACGGCGGAGCGCGGCATATTGGATGGCATCGCGGCCTCATGGATCGGGTGCAGTCCATTGCTGAGAACAATGGGCCTGTCGTAGCTCCTTCGGAGTACACGGAAGGACGATTTATCCCCGTGTGCGCGGGGAACCGAGCGCACGGGCGCGCATGATTGATGCCCTGGCGAGAGTCCCTCGCAACGCCCGCCGGCCCGGGTCAGTGGCCGGTCTCGTGGCCGGCGACGCCGGAGAGTTCGACCGGGGGACGGTCGAGAAACCAGGCGATGAACGAGAGGGTTCTGCCCATGGCTCGACCGTCCGGCGCAGCGTTGACAGCCATACGTCGCTACTCTGCTCCAGCCGTGAGACGGGGTCCTGGCTGATCCCGAGTTCGCGCGCGACGGATGTATTCTCTGAGGAACCCGAAGATTCCCGAGAGAACCGCCCCGGTTCCCCAGGGAATTGCCGGGTTCTGCAGAGAATCTTCGCCGCCAGAACCGCGCTCGCGCCGCCACGGCTGCTTCCTTGTATTGACGCCGGCAAACTGCCCGATGGTCGCCGCTTCGACCCTGTGCAACACTTCCTGTCCCTCCCGCTCAAGCGCCGCTCGGGCTAACCCATTGATATTGCGCGTCTTTTGTCCCCCATCGCCGATGTCCCGCCATATGGCTCCGTCTCTACGGCGGAGCCGTTATTCCTTCACACGCCACACAGCGGGCTGTAGGCCCAGTCAGAGGGTGCCTCGCCCGCCCAACCGCGCTCGATGGATGTCGGGGACGCTATACATGGTCATGGGAAAGTTGCACCAGACTGGTATCACCGGCGTGTTTATTTCAAACACAGCCTCGGAAACTCAAGGGGTTTGCGCGTAATACGGTGTAACACGATCCGTGTTCGCCCTGTGGCGTGGAACACCGGCGGAGGCGTCTTTCCCAAGGATTCGGCGGTTTTCCCAGGGTGCGCATGCGCGCAGGGCGGTGATCGCGCCGCGCGTCCGGTTGATGCAATGAGACGGCCCGAAGGCGTTCGGGTTGCGGTTCGGGGTGATTTTCGCTGCGTACCCGGCCATGGATTCGGCCGGAAGGGGGAAGAGGCCTTAGATGCCGAGGTCCAGATCGAGCGGCTGCTGTATCGGTTCCTGCGTCTTTTCCTGTTCGGATTCGGACTCCGGCCCGCTGTCTTCGCTTCGCTCGCCGCCAAGTTCCTGATCCAACTGGCCGGAGTCGGGAAACTCCTGCGTCCGTTCCTCGTCCCGATCCGGCGACTTCATCCCGGTCGCGTGGCCGGTCCGGGCCTCGCCAACCTCGATCCCTTCGGCCTCTTGTCCACGATCCAATGCCTCGCCAACCTCCCAGGACCGTTCGTCGTGCGTTCGAGGGTCAACTCGCCTTGCTTCCCGGCCTCCAGAACGGGGTGTTTCTCCACCGCGTCGAGCGCGGCGATCCGCTCGCCCGTGGCCCGCTCCAGTTGATCGGCGAGCCGTTTCGGATCGTCCGTGACGAGATCCGCACGGTCGCGCGCCCGGCTGATCGCAACATAGAGGCTCTTCTGGTTCAGGTTGGGGTTGCCCGAGGGCATCGCTGCAATGATCCGGTCCACGGTCCTGCCCTGGAAAGCATGGATCGTGGCCGCCCAGGCACGGTCGAGATGACGAAGTTGGGGATCGCCCTCCCCGAATTTCATCGGCGAACCGTCCTCGAGACGGAAGCCGAAGCCGTCATTCCCGACCGATTCCACATGGGTCAGCCCCCGCGGGACGAGCTTCCCGACCTCTCGGGCCGGTCCGGAGACTGCGCCTTCGGCGATGAGCCGGTCCCGGATCGTTTCGTTGATCCGGTCGCGAAGCGCCCGAGTCGGCGCGATAACCCCGGCCGTCTCGCGCTGTTCGGGGGACAGGGAGAGCCAGCGTTCGGCAGCTTCGTGGCCGATTCGGTCCGGTTCCGCCTGCGCAACGCGGTCTCCGAGCTTGGCGAACGCGGTCTTCACTTCGCCCGCGAGGCCGGCCCGGACCGCTTCCCTGAGCTCCATGTCGCGCTGGCGGAGGATCTCGTCCATGACCGCCGTCTCCATGCCCGCGCTCTTCAACTGGGCGAAGGGCTTGCCCGCCTCCACCCCGTCGAGCTGCTTCTCGTCCCCCACCAGCACCACGGGGGGAAGCCTGAGCGCGGTCGCGATCCGGAGCAGACCCCGCATCTGCTCGCTGGAGGCGAGCGAGGACTCGTCCACCACCAGCACCGTCCTGGCCTGCGCCGCGCGCAGTTCCCGAAGACTCCGGGGCGTTGCCCGGCCCTCCACGATCCCCGCATGACGGGTGAGGTAGCGTTGCAGGGTCTCGCTCCGGATGCCCGATTCCCGGCCCAGGGTGCGCGCCGCCGAGGCCGACGGCGCCAGGCCCTTCACCCAGTACCCCGCGCTTTCCGCAAGAGACCGGAAGCGGTCCAGCATCGTGGTCTTCCCGGTCCCGGCATAACCCTGGACGCCCACCACCCGGTCCGTGGACGAAAGCACGGTTTTCACCGCTTCCTTCTGGCCCTCGTTGAGCCGGCCCCGGTGGAGCTTCGCTGTCGCCACCCAGCGGCGCATCAGCCGTTCGCCCGCGTTCTTGCCCTCCCGCATCCTCTCCATGGTCTCCCATTCCCGCGCCACCGCCGCCTCCGTGGCCCAGTGCCTGCTGTGCTCCGGGCCGATGGCCCCGTGAAGCTTCCCGTCCCGCTCCAGCACCTCGACCGCCCACTCCGCCTCCTGGACGGTGGCCGAGCCCGGCTCGTGAGAGAGAGTCGCCGCCAGAAGATCGGCATGGGAGAACACCGCCTGCCGCTCGGACAGGTGTTCCACCGCCAGTCAACCGCGTCGGTCACGAAGTACTCCTCGCCTGAAAGCAGCGCCTCCCGGCTTGCCGGCTCCCAGGTCGAGGTCTCCGGCTCGCGCTCCGCGGCCCGGTCCATGATCGGCTCGGACGAGAACCCGAGCGATTGCGCCTGGCGGTCCCAGACCTGGCGAAGCGCTCCCTTGTCCACGTCGCGCTTGGCCGCTCGCGTCATGAGCGCCGCACGGTCCGCAAGGCGCTTGTTGTCGGAGGGGTCGTCGAAGCCCCGGTCCTTCATAGCCGCCTCGATCTCCGCGCGCCGGGTGGAGAACGCCTCGATCACCTCGCGCGGGATCCCCGCAATCTCGAAGCGCCCGTCCGCGTGCGTGCGCTCCAGCTCGTAGCCCAGGCGCCCCAGCCCCTCGGCCAACTCGGCACGGTAGATCGCGCTGATCGCCTTCTGCTGGCGGTAGAGGCCGTCGTTCACCATGGTGCGCCAGCGGTCGTCCGCGCCTTGAACCATGTTGGCGATGACGCAGTGTGTGTGTAATGTTGCGGATCGGATTATGTTGCGGAACTGTCCGGGCTCCCTGACGGACCGAGTCATTCTGAAAATTTCCGCAACATAATTTTCTGACGCTGGTACATCGGCATCATCATGTCCTCGACGAAAGGAGGACGGGATGATGTTCAGCAAACTCTTCACCAAGCCCCAAACCATCGAGCGATATTCCGATGCGCCGTTGCTGCAAGAGCGGCTGCGCTATCTCGAATTCCGTGCCGGCGAGGGGGCGGCGCGCAGCACGTTGCATAGAATCGCGCATCATCAGCTCTGCGCGATTCAGCTACTCGGTCTGCACGACCGTGTGCGGGTTGGCATGGCACGGCTGGAGAACGCGGCCCGGCGGTGGCCGTTTCCCGGCACTCGCCGACGTCGTCTCCGTGCGTTGGGGAAGGGCCGGGCGGAATTCATCGGCTGCACCGCGCATTGGCTGCGCTTTGCCGGCCTGTTCGAGGAGCCGCAGGCCAAGCGCCACGTCCATGTCGACAAGGTAGACGCGTATGCACGCTGGATGCGGGTAGAACGGGGTTTGTCCGACGAAACGATCGGAGGATGCCGCCGCACGGTCGAGGGCTTCCTCGCCGGCTGGGGTGGCGACCTGTCGTTGGTCCGTGCCACGGATATCGACGCGGCGGTCGCTCGCGATCATGCCCGCGGCTGCGCCCGAAGCACGGTCCGCGTCAACGCCCTGCGCCTGCGCGGCTTTCTGCGTTTTGCCGAAGACCGGGGCTGGTGCATGAACGGCTTGGCCGATGCGGTCATGCCGCCGCGCCATCATCCCGGCGAGACGATCCCGAAAGGGTTGAGCCGGGACGAGACCCTGCGCCTGCTCGCCACCACCGAGGGCGACCAGGCGACCGACATCCGCGATCGCGCCATGCTCCTGATGCTCATCACCTACGGGCTGCGCTCCGGCGAGGTTCGCAGTCTCCGGCTCGAGGATATCGGCTGGCGGGAGGAGAGGGTGCGGGTGCACTGTCCCAAGACCGGACGGACGCTCCTGCGTGCGCTCTCGCGCGGGGTCGGGAACGCGATATTGCGGTATCTGCGCGAAGTTCGACCTGAACACCCCGATCGAACGCTTTTTCTGACGCGGAAGGCGCCGTTCCGGCCACTCACAGCGGCCGGGTTATACAGCATCGTGGGCAGTCGCCTCGTGCGCATCGGCGTCACCGACGGGCGTCGGGGCCCGCATGCGTTGCGCCATGCAACCGCTCAGCATCTTCTGGACCAGGGCCTGTCGATGAAGGCGGTCGGTGACCATCTCGGCCATCGCAGCGTCGCCGCCACCTCAATCTATGCCAAGGTGAGGCTTGATGTCCTAAGGGAGGTGGCGGCCATCGACCTGGAGGGCTTGGCATGACCCTGCGCGACGCAATGGCAAATTACGTCGCCTGGCGTCGCTCCCACGGCGCGCGATTCACCACCAGCGCCAGAATCCTGAACCGATTCTGCAGAGGGTTCCCCGGCGGAACGGGCTGTAACGGGGTCCATGAGAGCGATGTCCTGCGCTTTCTCGCCGGAACCGGTCCGCTCACCCGAACCCGCGCAAACCGATACGGCGCCCTTGCCGGGTTCTACCGCTTTGCGATCAGCCGCGGCCTTGCGACCCGTTCGCCGCTGCCACCGGCGCACGACGAGCCGAGAGAGCCGGAGTCGGCGCCGCCTCACATTTACACGAAAGAGGAATTGAAGCGCCTGTTCGCCGCCATCGATCCCACCACCATGCATGCGATCCAACTCGACGGCGACACACTGCGCATGCTGCTGCTCCTCCTCTACGGAGCCGGTCTTCGGCGAGGCGAGGCCATCGGGCTCACCATCGGCGATGTCGATCTCGAGGAGGCGGTGCTGACGGTGAGGGACACGAAGTTCCACAAGAACCGGCTCGTGCCGGTCTGCCCCCGGCTTGCCGACCTGCTGCGAGGTTATGCCGCTCGGCGCTCGCAGCGTCCGATACCCGATGGAAGGGAGTCCGCATTCCTCGCAAACCGGGACGGAACCACCGTGAATTGCCACACCTTGAAGTCCGCCTGCTGCAAGCTCCTCGGGGCCGCTGAAATCGGCCGCAGGGACGACGTGCGGCGCGGCCCGTGCCTGCACTCGCTCCGCCACACCGCCGCCGTCCACAGGGTGACCGCCTGGTACCGGGACGGAAAGGATGTGCAGCGGCTGCTGCCCGCGCTCTCGACCTGGCTCGGTCATTCCAACCTCGAAGGCACAAAGGTCTACCTGTCGATGACGCCGGAGCTTCTTCACGAAGCATGCGCCCGCTTCGACCGATATGTCCATGGAGATCGAACATGATTGAACATCGCACCCTCGGCCACTGGCTCCGCCGCTTCCTGGCCGAATACATCGTCACCGAGCGCCGTCTTGCCCGGAACACGCAGAAGAGTTACCGGGACTCCTTCACGCTGCTGCTCCCCTTCCTCGGCAAAACGGCTCGCAAGCCGGTCGACCGCCTGGCGGTAGCCGACCTGACCGCAAAGCGGGCGCTCGCGTTCCTCGACCATCTCGAACAGGAGCGCGGATGCTCGGCACAGACCCGCAACCAGCGCCTGGCGGCAATCCGATCCTTCGCCCGCTTCGTCGCCAGCCGCGACCCGGCCCAGGTCGACTGGTCGGCTCAGATCCGCTCGCTCGCCGCGAAGAAGACCACTGCGAAGCCAGTCTCCTGGATGACCAAGGACGAGGTCGAGGCCCTGCTCGCAGTGCCGGACCGGCGCACGTCCCGGGGACGGACCGAGCACGCGCTGGTGCTGTTCCTGTACAACACCGGGGCACGGGTCTCGGAGGTCACGGGGCTGCGTGCCGGCGATGTCCGAAGCGGTGACGACGGACGCTATCCGCTCGCCAACCTCAACGGCAAGGGCGGCAAAGTCCGCCAGTGCCCGCTGTGGCGGCGGACCGTGGAGGCGCTGGCGGAACTCATGAAGGGGCGCCCAGACGATGCCGCGGTCTTCCTCAGCAGCCACCGCAGACCCTACACCCGGTTCGGCGTCTATCGTCTCGTCGAGCGGTGTGCGGCCGGCGTGCCGGAACTGGCGGGCCGCGCGATTACCCCCCACCTCGTACGCCACACCACCGCCTGCCACCTCCTCCAGGCAGGCGTGGATCTGAACACCATCCGTGCCTGGCTCGGACATGTCAGCCTCGAAACCACCAATGTCTACGCCGAGATCGATCTTGAGGCCAAGGCCGAAGCGATTGCACAGTGCGACGCCTCCCCACCCGACCGCGGTCGACCGTGGAAGGAGGACAAGGGCGTGATTGCGTTCCTGAACGCATTGTGACCGCAGAATATTATGTTGCGGAGATTGTCAGTAGAACCCGACCTGTCAGGGAGCCCGGACACATCCGCAACATAATCCGATCCGCAACATTACATACCTTATGTGAACATCAACATAAGGTATGGAGTTGCGGGTCGAGGTTTCGGGACGTGTCGTGCCTGAAGGTCGCCACCACCGTCTTCTGGTCGCCGGCGTGGACCATCGCCCCGGTCGTGCCGTCCTGCATCCGCGTCAGCACCGCGTTCTTCTCGACCCAGCCCAGCGTCGTCCTAACCGCCCGGTCGTGCGCCTCCACGATGCGCTCGTCGTCGCCGACCAACGCCAGGAGCGACACCGACTTGGGAGCGGACATGGTCACGTCCCGGCCAGGGCGGTGCTCGATCTCCCCCTCCTTGCCGCGCCTGCCGAGTTGCGGGCCGCCCGGAACCTTGCCTTCCAGGATCGCCTGGAAGGTGTCGGGACCGACCGGGCCGGAAAGGCCCAGAGCCTCCGCACCCTTGCCCGCCCAGGCGCTCGCCTCAAGGTGCGCCGGATCATCCCTGGCATAGTAGCCGTCGCGCTGGTAGTAGCTCACGCCCTGCGACGGCGAGGCCACCACGCCGATGGAGGCTACCATCGGATGCGCTCTCCAGAAGGCGCGTGTTTGAAGGGTTTGTGCCGGTCCATGAAGCCCACATACGGGCTTTCCAGGACGAGAACAAGTCGCGAATCTACGGTTTCACAGCCCTGTCGCCGCATGGCGGCGATTGTCCTCTTTGCTGACGCGGCGGCCCCGCCTGGCAGGCCCGATTGTCCTTGTCCCGCGCCGGTGAGGTTGCTATGATCGGACCATGGCTGAGGCCATCGCCTTCGACACTCATCGCTTCGTCAAGCGCCTGACCGAGAGCGGCTTCACCGAGAAGCAGGCCGAGACCCTCGCCGAAGAGCATGTCGCCCTCCTCAACGCCAACCTCGCCACCAAGGCCGACATCGCCAGGGTTGAGGCCGGCATGGAAGCCCTGCGGCAAGAGACCAGGGCCGGCATGGAAGCCCTGCGCCAAGAGACCAAGGCCGACATCGCCAGGGTTGAGGTCGGCATGGAAGCCCTGCGGCACGAAACCAAAGCAGCCATCGAGGCGGTGAAGGCCGACCTTGTGAAGTGGCTCTTCGGCGCGCTGATCGCCCAGGGCGGCCTGATCGTCGCCCTCGTCAAACTTCTCTAGGAGTCTGCGCCGCAGGAAGAGTTGGCGGCGAGATCGGGTAAGCGATACGACGGCAGATTCAGTATGACGGCTTGTAAACGGAGTTCGGATATCATCGGGCTTCGACATGGACTGTTCGATACAGAAACCAGAGGTGATCCGTCGGCGTTTGGTTCGCCATCGTCACGGTTTTTCATACTCAGCCCTTGGAAAATACCTCCGGTGCGGCCCCTCAGCACGCTGCCAGGGCCGGCAGCCGCTTGATGTTCAAGGCCAGGCACACCAAGTCCCACTCGCCCCGCACCTTCTCCAACCCCCGAAGACTGAACCGCCGGAACCCCAGCACCTCCTTGATCCACCCGTTGGGCGCCTCCGACAGCCACTTGCGCTTGGCATAACACGCCCGGCCCTCGGGGCTCGCCAGCTTGGCTCCCATGCGATGGGTCGCAGGAAGCGTCTCGGGATTCACCTCGGCCTGCACCTTGCCCTCCCGTCCCAGAGCCACATGGCCGTCGATGCTGCGCAACTCCAGTTCAACCAGATCCTCCTCGTTGCAATACCCCGCATCCGCTAGCACCACCGCCGGCACCGCCTTGTGGGTCGTTTTTACCTGGTCCAGCAACGGGATCATCTGACCCTGGTCCGTGGCCTCCGCTCCCACATGCGTTTCGACGATGATCTGGTGTTCGCCATCCACCACCACCTGCGCGTTGTAACACTGCTGGAATCCTTCCGTGCTGGTCTTCATGATCCCGCTCTCGGGATCGGTAAAGTTGCTCTGCGCCTTCGGCTTCGGCTCCCCATACCCACGCTTGTAGGGCCTACCCCCCTTGGGGTTGCACGCCTGACCCGGCTCACGCCCCCGCGCATCATCCGCCCCCCGTTGTGCCGCTTCCAGCCGCTCCTTCGCCGCCTCAATCGCCGCCAGCCGCGCTTCCCGCCGTCTCAACTCCTTCGGCATCTCGTCCCCGCGTATCTCTGCCCCGTACTCCCCGTCCTCCGCTTCATCCACCGCCTCCGCCTGCTCTACCAGCCCACGGATCTCCTCCTTCAACCGTCCCATTTCCTTCTCCATCCGCTCATAGCTCATCGCCTTGCGCTTGCTCGCATTCGCTCGTACCTTCGTCCCGTCCACCGATAGCGTCCCAAACTTCACCACCCCCATCTCCCGCGCCAACCGAACCACCGCCACAAACAACCTCCGAAACTCCTCCCTATGCCGCCGCCGAAACTCACAGATCGTCCGGTGCTGTGGATAATTCCCTGCCGCCAACATCCGAAACGCCACATCCTCTTCCACTTTCTTCGCTATCTTCCGCGACGAAAATACCCCCGTCGCGTACCCATAAATCAGTACCTTCACCATCATCGTTGGATCATACGGCGAGTTGCGCCGCCCGTCCCCCTCATACCGCTCGTAAAACCCTCTCAAATCCAGCGCCTCTACCATGTCGCTGACGTGATGCGCCAAGTGCCCCTCCCGCACCCACTCCCGCAGGTCCGGCGGCATTAACAACTGCTGCCCTCGATGGTACGGGCGAAACCTCGTCGGCATACAAACATCCTCCCCACAATATGTTGTGCCCTTGCTCTCCTCTACATACTTCATACCACAACTAAACGGTCCCCCCCTATAATCCCTCCCGTTCCTGCGGCGCAGACTCCTAGGGGGGCGCCGACTCGGCCGCAGTCGCGAGGTGAACGAGCATGACAAGAAAGGACATCATCGCAGTTCGCCGCAAGCTTCGGGTTCCGGAGCAGTTCCAGGGGCAGTGGGCGACATTGGTCGACGTTGGGTTCGACGGCGATTACATATCGCCCATTCAGAAGACCTCGAACAGTGCGACCGGACCAGTACTCGTGGCGAAACACTGGTTCGATGCAGAGTCCACCAACCAACATCGAGCAACCCTTGAGCGCTGTGGTTACTTGCCAGACATCCCGTTCAACTACGCTCTTGACCGGGTGCTGGAGGCTGTCGGGCTCACGCGTGGGGACATATACATCACTCAGGCGTGCCATTTCTTGCCGAGGGCGAGTGCAGACCGACGGAAGCGAGTGCCACCTGCGTTGATGAGACTCTCCATCGAGGCAGTGACCCGCCATGAGGTTCAAGGTTGAAGGGTCATCGCGTTGGGTCGCGAGGCGCAGCGGGCTTTGGGGCACGCGGGCGTTGATTTTATCCCATCCCCAGATCCGAGTTCATCGGTTGCCGGCCGATATAGGGCGTTGGAGGACGCGCTTCGTCGAGTCGCGCGCTGACCGGGCGCGTCCGTTTCGAGCAGGCTAGCCCCGCGCGTCTTCCAAAGGCATCGAGGTTCGCGATTCCGCGCCGTGAAGCGACACGGATGCGCCGGGTTATGGCTTCAGGCCGCGGTGTTGCAACAGTGTTGAATCGACGAGTTCGCGCTGAATCTCAAAGCCTGTCACCGGCTTGTTTGCGATCAAGGTTTTCTACACTAAATTAATAGGTTATAGACTTCCAAGCGGCTCGCTCGGCGCGGCAGGGAAGCGTTGATCAAGGAAATCGACGCGTTTGTCGACTCGACTTGTGGCTGGTTAAGGACGCCGCCAATGATACGAGCTAGCGGTCTTGAACAGGTCTACGAAACCGCCGAACGGGACGCCGTCCGTCGGCGGGAATCGACTTCAAGGTTCGGGACGGGGAATTGTGCGTTCTCCTGCGACGCCTCCGGGACCACCTCACAGATTCGGAGAATCGGCGCCCGGTCCTGCGATCTGGTTCTCTGACCGGTAGGTCTTGTGGTGGGGAAGGGTGACAAACTAGTCCCACGCGCGTTCAGGGACCAAGATGTTGGATGCCCACTCATTAGCCTCGGCCTCTAGCTCGACATCGTCTCCGTTGGCTTCGTCAACAAAAGTGCCCTTCTTGCTGTGAAGCAGGATATGCGCCGCTTCATGGAAGAAACTGAACCAGAGGTGGTCGTCGGACTCGTGTCGCGCACTTAGCTGAATAACGGCCTTCCTTGGCGAGAGCCACCGGGCTGCTCCGCTGAGGGCCGTCTTTGGCAGTGGCGGCACCAACGCCAGCGCAACGCCCGCCTCATTGCATAGCCTTGCAGTCTGCCGCAACGCTTCACCAACCGGCTCGCGCGTCAGGCCGCGGATGACGCGGGTCGCACGCTTGAACCGGCTCTCGTTGTATTCCGCACAATCCTGGCGTACGGCTTCAACCTCACCAAGCCGCAGCCATGTAGCCAGTGCAGCCTCGCTGCTCTTGAAGCTTGGGGAGTGTCGAAAGGCCACATTTGCGAGGCCGTAACGTTCGGTCCATGCATCGACTGAACCGACACCAAAGAACACAAGCAACTTCGATACTGCATCGACATCCGATTCCGGGCGCTGAAAACAACCCTGTTTCACCAAGTGCCGGACCGGAAAGGCCTTGCCCCACTCCACCGCGGCAGCCGCTTCCTTGGCCTCGGCCTCCCGGGCCCGGCGAAGTTGGTAGTCAGACTCGATCCCTAGCCAGATGCCGGCATCGACGCCGAGCACCTTCTCGAATTGGAGTGCGGTTTCCGGTTCAAGCGACGCCTTGCCTGCGATGATCTCACTGATCAGCTTGGGAGACCGTCCGCACCTGCGCGCGAACTCCGCATGCGAGATCCCCTGGACTTCCAGGCGCTCTTCGAGGACCCATCCCGGCGGGACCGCGTAGTCTGGCTTGTATTGGTTGGTCGCTGTCGCCATCTGGCTCTCCTCCATCAGTGATAGTCGATCACGTCCAGGATTGTGATCGATTGCCACTGATGGTCAAGCGAAGCAAACAGAAGGGGCCCCCAACCGGTTGAACCCGTAGGCCGCTTCCTGAGAAGCTTCATTGCGCCATGCGGCGAGTGCGGTGTATTGTAGGTGTATGTCACGCACCAATATCAACATCGACGACGAGGCGTGTGCGGAGGTCATGCGCCGCTATCGCCTGAGCACCAAGCGTGAAGCCGTGAACTTTGCGCTCCGAGCCCTTGCGGCAGAACCCCTCGGCGTCGACGAGGCTCGGCGTCTTCGTGGGTCGGGATGGGAGGGCGACCTCGACGACATGCGGACCAGCCGCTCGTGATCCTGATCGACACTTCCGCGTGGGTCGAGTTTCTTCGCAATACCGGCTCGGCGACGTGTAGTCGCGTCGACGCGCTACTCGATGACGAGATCGCGATCTGCGACGCGGTTCGGATGGAGGTGCTCGCCGGAGCGCGCGACGAGCGACATCTACAGTCACTCCGGCGTTTGCTTGCGCTTGCGACGGTGTTGCCAACGGAACCTGCCCACTACGACGATGCCGCAACTCTCTACCGCGCCTGCCGCCAAGGAGGGGAGACTGTTCGCAAGTTGATCGATTGCCTTATCGGTGCCGTTGCTATCCGCGCCGACACGCCTGTACTCCATAGAGATGCCGACTTTGATGTCCTGGCTCGTCATTCGGAACTGAAAACAGCAACATGATATTCGACGATTTGGACCCCTTGCCCGTCGGCTCAAACGTTACGGAAGGAGCGTGTGAAACCATGCCCCGTCTCACCATTACCCTTGCGGACCGGACCCACCGCGCGCTGAAGAAGGCGGCGGCACGCCAGGGCCGTTCCATGTCCTCAATTATTGAAGAGAGCCTGGAAATGAGGGGTATCCGGACCTCGAACACGGCTTGGGAGGTCGTCGCCAAGGTACGGGCGCGATCCGGCCTTGACGCGGACGCCGCGATGGCGTTGGCGGTCGAAGAGACAGCACGTCATCGGACGGACCGGTAGCGCTGTCTAGTGTGGTGTCTCACAAATACGGTTATGAATCTGCGGGTCCTTTTGGCCGTCGGCTGCGTTGCTCTTCCTCGCGTGGTGCACGCCACACGGGCGGGTTTGAAACTCGCCCCTACAAGTCATCGCGCCTTGCCGACAACCAAAATCCCCTCGGATCTTCATAACCGTATTTGTGAGACACCACACTGGCCCACCGATTGGATCAGTCCAACGACGGGAACGAGCCGCAGCCCGTGTGGAGTAGGCGGAAGGCGGAAGGGAGCACGAAGTAGGGTATTTGCCTTTGGATCGGCGAAAGCCATATTTCATATATGGCTTGGTGCCTGCTTGGCGGAGTTTAGCGGTTCAGATTCCCACTTTATAATTGACGGATGAAGCCATATCTCATATATGGTTATAGCCGAATTTATCAAAGTATTGACTGAAACCGCCATGTCCCGGCTCATATCCGCGCCCTTCTTCAGCGCTCACCCGGTCTTCAGCCGCGCCGAATACGCCGCGGCTGTTGGCCGTCGCCCTCAAGACAAGGTCGTCACGGCGATGCTCACCCAGCATCTTCATGCGGGCAACATCAGGCGCATCGCGCGTGGCGTCTTCGCGTCTGTGCCCAAGCATGCCGACGCCGGGAAATGGTCGGTCGACCGCTTCCTGGCCGCCTCCCGTCTGCGCCGTGAGGGCGTGATCGCTTATCACTCGGCCCTCGAGCTGCACGGCTGCGCCTACACGGAGGGGCATGACGTGCAGGTAATCGCGTGGGGCGAGCCCGGCATGTTCGAGGCGGTCGGCTTCACCTGCCGGTTCGTCAAGCCGCCGCGCGGTTTCGCCCAACGAGATGGGACATTGGCGGACGGCGTCACTGCGGTCGACCGCTTGGGGTTAGATGTCAGTGTGACGACGATCGAGCGGACGATCGCGGATCTGTTCGACCGCTATGACCTGGCCGGAGGCGCGGAGGAACTCTTCAACTCGCTGGATCTGGTCGCACGGGTCGACGCCGCGGCGCTGGTCCGGTACGCGCGCGCGCTCGGCAATGCCACGGCCGCCGGCGCGCTGGGCTCCTGGCTGGAGCGCGAGCAGAAGCGGCTGGGTGTGCCGGATGCTGCGCTTGAAGAACTCCGCACGCTGATACCGTCTCAGGCGCGATATGCTCTTGGCACCAAATCGGGCGAGGGGAAGACAGCCAAGGATTGGAACGTCATTCTCCCCATCGACGTTGTCGAACGCCGCTTCGAGGGGCTGTGAATGGCAGCACCCTCTGCCCAAACGCTGCAGCGCCTCGCCGACGAGACTAGTGTGGTGTCTCACAAATACGGTTATGAAGATGCGAGGGCATTTTGGTTGTCGGCAAGGCGCGATGACGAGCAGTGGCGTGCACCACGCGAGGAAGAGCAACGCAGCCGACGGCCAAAAGGACCCGCAGATTCGTAAGCGTATTTGTGAGACACCACACTAGCCACCAACTCGGCACGCTCGAAAAGGTGCTGCGGCTCCTGGACTTGTTGCAGGAGATCGCCCGCGACCCGCTCCTGTCTGAGCGGCTCGTCCTCAAGGGCGGGACGGCGCTCAACGGCTTCCACCTCGGTCTCGACCGGCTCTCGGTCGACATCGCCTTGAACTATATAGGCGCACTCGACCGGGCAGTCATGGAGACCGAGCGCCCAAGCGTCGATGTCGCGATCAATCGTCTCCTCGCTTCCCAGGGGTACAGTGTCCGCCGTCAGCCCGACGAGCATGCTGGCGGCAAATGGCTATCGCGCTATGCTTCTGCACTTGGCGGCAACGCCACACTTGAAATTGACGTGAACTACATGGCGCGCCAGCCCTTGTTCGGCACCGCACGCATGGAGTCACGTCCCCTCGGCGAAATGCGGGCGAGCGACGTTCTCGTCCTCGACCTTCAAGAAATCGTCGCCGGCAAGCTTGTGGCGCTCTTTGATCGTCATGCCGCGCGCGATCTCTTCGATGCGCGCCGTATTCTGTCGATCAAAGGGCTCGACTGGCGCCGGATCAAAGCCGCCGTGTTGGCCATAGGCGCCTGCGGGCGGCGCGACTGGCGGACCATATCGGTCGACGCCATCAAAGGCGACCCGCGTGAGCTTCGTCAGAAGCTCGCGATCTGTCTGCCGCGCGACCGCTTTGCCGGCAAGGGAGACGTCGATGCGTGGATCGAGGAAACCGTCGCGCTCTGCCGGGAAAAGTTCGCGTTCCTGTTCGATCTGACAGCGAACGAGCGGGAGTTTCTCGATGGTGTGCTAGATCGTGGCGAGATCAACCCTGATCTGCTCGACGTGGCGCCTGAGATATATACGCGCATAGGAGCGATGCCGATGCTTGCCTGGAAGTGCCAGCACATTCGCAAACATCGAGGACTGGACCGCTAACTATCATAGTTCTTCGGTGCCCGGCGCCATGGTGTTGAAATGGAACTGGCAAGCCGCGACGTGGGACTTGGCATCAGCCCGCCCCCTCAAACGCATACCCCGCCCGATAGAGGCTTATCTCATCGAAGTGCCGCCCCACCAGCATCATTCCCACGGGCCGGCCGTCATCGGTGGCGCCGCAGGGCAGGGTGATGGCGGGATGGCCGGTGACGTTGAAAGGGCCGGTGTTGGCCAGCATCTCGCCAGCGCGCCGGGAGCGCTCGGCGGGGCTGGCGTCGGGCGCGGGCAGGGGGGTGGCCGCCATGGGGGTGGTGGGCATGAGCAGCAGGTCGTAGTCGGAGAGCACCTCGTCGTAGGCCCGGCGGATGGTGCGGCGCAGGTGCTGCGCCTTGACGTAGTAGCGTCCCGGGTGGCGGCTGCGCACGAAACCGCCGAACAGGATCAGCGCCAGGATGTTCTCGGGCAGCTCGCGCCAGCGCGGGCGCCAGGCGGCGAATCGCTCGGCCAGGCCCGACGACCCGAGACCTTCGGCGTCGGGCATGATGCCGCTTTCGCCCATGGAGTGGGCGAGGCCTTCGACGTAGATGGGTTGGGCGAGCAGCCAGGCTTGTTTGTGAACGGGCACCGATACTTCCTCGACATGGATGCCCAGGGCGGGAAGGGTGCCGGCGGCGGCGCGGACCCGTTCATCGACTTCGGCTTCGGCGTTGCGGTGCCCGAAGCCTTCTTTCACCACGGCCACGCGTAAACCCTTGGCGCCGGCCCTGCGCGCCCTGGTGTATTTCACCGGTAGCCAGGAGCTTGGTTGGCGCGGGTCCATGCCGTCGCGTCCAGCGAGCGCTTCCAGCAGGAGGGCATTGTTGTCCACGTCGCGTGTCATGGGGCCGCAGTGGTCCACGGCCGGGTCCACACCGAGGATGCCGGTGTATGGGACGAGCCCGTGGGTGGGTTTGAGCCCCACGATGCCGCACCAGGCCGCGGGCACCCGGATGGAACCGGCCTGGTCGCAACCCAGGGCCATGCCCGCGTCGCCCACGGCCACGGCCACGGCGCTCCCGGACGACGAGCCGCCGGCCGAGTAGCCCTCCTTGTGCGGATTGATGACCGGTCCGTTGGCGCAGGTATGGCTCCCGCCCGAGAGGGAAAGATACTCGCAGTTGGTCTTGCCCACGATCTCGGCGCCCGCGCGGAGCGCCCGGGTGACGACGGTGGCGTCGACGTCGGGCACGGTACCCTCCAGGAACGAGGCGCCGTTCATCATCGGCAGGCCGGCCACGCAGATGGAGTCCTTCACGGCCAGGGTCTTGCCCGCCAACCGGCCGCGGTGCTCTTCCCGGATCGACGTCTTCACGAACCAGGCGTTGTAGCGGTTCTCGGCCGGCCGCGGCCGGCGCCCGGGCGAGCGCCGGTGCCCAACCCCCGGCAGCGGGTCGGGCGCCTCGTCCACCAGCGCATAGGCACGAGCGAAGCCCTCCATCCGGTCGAGATACCCGGCCAGCTCGTCGTCGGACAGATCGATGCCGAGATCGTCGGCAACGGCGCGCATCTGCTCGTGCGTCGGTCGTGAAAAGGATATGAGACGGCATTCCCGGTGTACGGACATTGAAAGGGGTTTAATGTATGATCCGGTATTGGTGCGAGGTCGATGGCTGCTAAGGTACGATGTCGTCCTCCAACCCCTGTAAAGTCAGTTCAATAACCGCCTGTTAGCCGTCAAAATCGGTACTCCTTGTCCAGCAAAGTCGCCGTCGTCAGTGACAAGCTTCAGGCCATTTCTCTTGCACGCCTCACCGATTACTTGATCATTGAAGTCAATGCCGCCGTTCCCATATTCGGCCGTCAAGGCCTCCATGTCCAATGCGGTGAAGTAACTTTCCATGCGCGAACATTGCATCAGTATGCGCCGGGTATCGGCGGCAATGTCCGGGGCGACCAATTTGAAGGCATCACTGTTGCGGAACGCCTTGAAACTCATTGTGGGCGCGCAATCCGATTCCTGGTAGTGGAATCTGGCCCAGCGGTTGATGATCTCCGACAGCACGACGACGTCAATATAGATGCGGCTTCCCGCTTCCAGCATGCGCCGGAATGCCGTGGAGTAGTTGTCCGTTCTCGCATGACGACCGGGCTTTTGCGGTCCATGGATCAGCAGCCAAACATTGGCGTCCAGGAATAGTTCATCGTCCGACGTGAAACGGTAATCCTTCAAGTGTAAAGCATCACTGGGCATCGTCTTCGTCACCCTCAAGCGTCTCACGAACCGCACGGTTGAATCTCTCAGGGTCTTTGAAGTACAGCTTGGCGGTGTCAACGACGCGCTTCAGGAGAGCCCTGTCCTCGGCCTCCATGTCTTCGGCCTTCAGAAATTCTCGAATGTGATTCTCGTCGAATTCGCCGTACAATTGGCCTACCGCCGTGTTAAGAAAGGCTGACGTCAGCGTCGAAACGTTGAGGAACGAGAGGACGACTTGCCGGTTCTGTCTGAGAGTAGCAGCGAGCCGGTCATGCACCTTTTGCCCGTCGCCCGAAGCCACACACAAAGGGCTTCCGACCACCCCGAATACGGATATCACAACGGGTTTATTCATCGGCGAAACCTTAAAAAATGTCATCTGTTTCGGGTTCGGAGGAGAGCTTGTAGGAATTGCGGTCCGCGGTATTGATTTCGACGCCTACGACCGTACCAGGGAACGCGTCCTGGAGTCGTGCCGTTTTATTCTTGCGACCTTTCCGCCTCCAATAGCCCGCGTCAGATACAATCTGAAGGGAGCCGCCATTCAAGTCAATGAATTCGCAGAGCAATTTCAAGCCCAAACCGCCCGGGACATCTCCCCGTTTTGTCGTGTTGTTTGCCCGGGTAGCCCATTCGATGGCTTCTTCCGGCGCCATGTCGTCTCCGGTATGGCGCCGGACGTTGCGCCGTATACCTATTCCTAGATCGGCAACACAGAAGTCGAGTTTAGACCGGTTCGGAAAGAATTGCCCGCAACTGAAGATGCCTAGTTTTGTTCGGGAATGCAGGACCGCGTTGCTGAATATCTCGAAAATGCTTTCGCGGAACTTCTTTTGAAGGCCCGTGGACATCTCCGGTAGTTCCGAGCGCTGGATAAATTCATCCTCAATGTAGCTCGCAAAGTAACGGTCGTCGTCGGCGTCGAATCGTTTGTAGGAAACGGTCGTCCCCCAGTGATCGGGCATCTTCGTGCGGCCGTAGTGGCTCAGGAACCCGTTCTTTGACAGAACGTTTCTCACGCCCGACTGAATATTGGTTAAACGGACGGTGTTCAGATTGTCTTCCATACGGTACAGGATTGCGCCAAAGGCGGCGCACATGTCAGCGTCAAGCCAATCCGTTGCCTGCATGTCGATCTCGACATCGTCAAGGAAGCAGTCCTTGGTCTGGGCATGGAGACCTGCAAGGGCCATGAATCCAACTCGATCGTGGCGGATCCGAGGGAGGGTGAGTCTCATGCTGATGCCTTCGCCATCAACGGTGTCGCGATTTCCGCTTAACCCCGCAGCCGGCGGTAGCGCCGAATCAGCGCGTTGGTGGAGCTGTCGTGGTCGAGCTCCGGCGTATCCTCGCTCTCCAGCTCCGGGACGATGCGCTGGGCCAGTGCCTTGCCCAGCTCCACGCCCCATTGGTCGAAGGAGTTGATGCCCCAGATGGAGCCCTGGACGAAGACCTTGTGCTCGTAGAGGCCGATGATCTTGCCGAGGGTCTCCGGGGTCAGTTTCTCGGCCAGGATGGTGTTGGTGGGGCGGTTGCCCTCGAAGGTCCGGTGCGGCACCTGGACGGCCGGCATGCCCTCGGCAGCGGCTTCCTCCCCGGTCTTGCCGAAGGCCAGGGCCTCGGTCTGGGCGAACAGGTTCGCCATCAGGAGATCGTGGTGGTTCCCCAGGGGATTCAGGGTCCGGCAGAAGCCGATGAAGTCGCAGGGGATGAGCTTCGTGCCCTGATGGATCAACTGGTAGTAGGCGTGCTGGCCGTTGGTGCCGGGCTGTCCCCAGATGATCGGGCCGGTCTGGTAGTCCACGGGCTCGCCGTCCAGAGTGACGTGCTTGCCGTTGCTCTCCATGTCGAGCTGCTGGCAGTAGGCGCTCAGGCGCCAGAGGTATTGGTCGTAGGGCAGGATGGAATGGGTCTGGGCGCCGAAGAAGTTGTTGTACCAGATGCCCAGGAGTCCCAGCAGCACCGGCAGGTTGCGTTCGAAGGGCGCGGTGCGGAAGTGCTCGTCCATGCTGTGGAGGCCGTCGAGCATGGCCCGGAAGTTGGCCGGGCCGACGGCGATCATCAGCGACAGGCCGATGGCGGAATCGTAGGAATAGCGGCCCCCGACCCAGTCCCAGAAGCCGAACATGTTGTCGGTGTCGATGCCGAACCGTTGCACCTCCTCGTGGTTGGTGGACACCGCTACGAAGTGGCTGGCCACGGCGGCCTCGTCCTTGAGCGCGGCGAGGCACCATTCCCTGGCCGTGTGGGCGTTCTTGAGGGTCTCCAGGGTGGTGAAGGTCTTGGAGCTGACGATGAACAGGGTCTCGGCCGGGTCCAGGCCCTGGGTGGTCTCGGCGAAGTCGGTGGCGTCGACGTTGGAGACGAAGCCCAGGTCGAGCGACCGGTCGCTGTAGTGCCGGAGCGCCTCGTAGGCCATCACCGGCCCCAGGTCCGAGCCGCCGATGCCGATATTGACCACGTTGCGGATGCGTTTCCCGGTGTATCCCTTCCATTCACCTGAGCGGATCCGGTCGGCGAAGGCCGACATCCGGTCCAGCACGGCGTGCACGTCGGGCACCACGTCCCGGCCGTCCACCAGGATGCTTTGGCCGCGGGGCGCCCGCAGCGCCACGTGCAGCACCGGCCGCCCCTCGGTGACGTTGATCCGCTCGCCGCCGAACATGGCGTCAATGCGTTCCCTGAGGCCCGTGGCCCGCGCCAGCTCCAGCAGCAGCCCCAGGGTCTCGTCGGTGATGCGGTTCTTGGAATAGTCGAGATAGAGCCCGGTGTCCTCGACGGTGAACCGCTCGCCGCGGCTCTCGTCCTCGGCGAACAGCGCGCGCAGGTGTACGTCCTTGATCTTGTCGTAGTGGCCGGCGAGGCTCTGCCATGCCGGCAGGCGGGTCAAGCGATGAGTGGCGATGGTCGTATCCTCCTGCTTCAGTCTGCCCGGTTGAGTGTCACCGCGATGTCGCCCTTGGCCACGCGGACGTGCCCGAGGTCGTCTCGCTTGATGAGGCCCTCCACCAGCGCCACCAGCGGAGGGCTTGTGCTGACGTAGGCCCGGGGCGGCGCGGCCGCGCGCATTTCGGCGATCTCGGCCTCGCTCAGCAGCCATCTCAGCAGCAGTTCCTCGTCCGAGACCCCGTCGCCTCCCAGCTTGGCGCGCATCTCGGAAAGGGGCGTCTCCTCCGGCTCCTGGGCCGCGATTTCCCTGGCCCGGGGCCGGTCGAGGATCTTGTCCTTGATGTTGGGGTCCATGAGCCGGCCGCCTTCCTCGCCGGCCCTTCCCAGGGCATAGCGGATCACCTGGTCGGTGACCTCCTTGTAGCGGTCTCCCACGATGACGTTGAGCGCCGCCTGGCTGCCCACGAACTGCGACAGCGGCGTCACCATGATGGGATAGCCGAACTCGGCCCGCACCCGGATGGACTCTTCCAGGGCCATCGGGAACCGGTCCCCGAGCCGCACCTTGTCGAGCTGATGCTGGAGGTTGGACAGCATGCCGCCGGGAACCTGGTGCTGGTACTGGGCGTAGTCGTATTCCACGGGCTTGCCGATGGGGAAGCCCTCGCGCTTGGCGATGGTGGTGAGTTGCCTGGCTACGGGCTCCAGCACCGACTCGTCCACGAGCGGGTTGTAGCCCAGGGCGCGGGCGTTGCGCGCCACGTTGAAGACATTGGGGTTGGAGGAGCCGTCCGCCAGCGGCGGCACCGCGGTGTTGATGCTGCGGATCCCCAGGTCCATGGCCTCCAGGCAGCACAGCGGGCCGAGGCCGGTGGTGCAATGGGTGTGAAGCTCGATGGGGATGCCGTTGCAGTTCTCGAACATCACCGGCACCAGCGTGCGCATGCGCTCCGGCGTGAGCAGGCCGCCGGGATCCTTGAGACAGATGAGCGGCACTTCGAGGGAGGCCGCCTCACGCGTCTTTTGGGCGAAGTATTCATCGTTGTGCTTGGGGGATACCGAGTAGATCATGTTGATGATGGGCTTGATGCCCACTTCCCGCGACACCTCCACCTTGCGCTTCCATCCCGCGAGGTCGTTCCACTCCTCGGAGATGCGCGCTTCCCGGATGCCGTTGGCGGCCATGCGCTCCATGAACAGGCGGTACATGCACAGCGGATTGAACTCGAACGTGTTGACGCGGCCCGCGATGACCCGAAGCGGCGTCTCGGTTATGTGCTGCGCCATCAGCCGGACCCGCTCCCACGGATCCTCCTTGAGCTCCCGCACGCACTTCTTCAGGTGCGACCCGGAGATCAGCTCCATGGCCTCGAACCCCGCCCGGTCCATCTGCTCCGCCACCGAAAGCATCATGCCCGTGGTCATGTTCTCCGCCCACAGGCTCTGGTGCCCGTCGCGTAGGGTGGTGTCGACGAAGGTGATGTCCTTGCTGCTCATTTCCGTCCTCCATGCATGCTGCTGACCATATTTCGGGGACGCGCAAATCTCAAGGGTTCAATCTTTCGCGACCCAGACGGGACCCTGGATAAGGGGCGACCGGCCGGTCGCCCCTACGGGACCAGACCCGGGCCTGTGGGTGCTGGCGGGTTTAGACCATGAACACCAGGATCGGCGACGGGCACGGAGGTGAGAGGCCGTGATCTCTGATTCGGCGATGGGCACGGAGGTGAGAGGCTATGATCTCTGATTGCTGTAGGGGCGACCGGCGGTCGCCCCTGCCCGGGGCCAGATGCGGAATCCGGCATGGCAATTGCTTGAAAAGGCAACGTACGACCATGGACCCGGGATAGCGGCATAACCCCCGGCGACCGCCCCAGGTGAGGTAGTTCATGAAAGAACGCTACGATCCGGAAATGCGTAGACGCCGTTCGATGCGTCTGCACAGGTATGACTATTCGCAGGTCGGGGCGTATTTTCTCACCATTTGCACGGTCGACCGCGGAATCTTGTTCGGGAAAGTCGTGAATCATCAAATGGTGTTGAACGAGGCAGGCCGGATAGTTAAGGATGAATGGCTCAAATCCGCTCGGATCCGTGCCGAAATCGAACTGGACGCCTAGGTTGTCATGCCGAATCATTTTCACGGGATTTTGACAATCACCGACGTTGGCGGCGAGTGCAACCGCCGGTCGCGCACCGATCAGCGGTCGTTGACCACCGGCGTGGGTGTGCCGGGTAGGGGCGACCGTTGGGTCGCCCCTACGGGACCCGGACCAAGGTCTGTGGGTGCAATAGTGGCGGGTTTCAAATCGGCATCGGCCAGGCGCATCAACGCATTCCGCGGCACGCCTGGCGCATCGGTGTGGCAGCGTAACTACTACGAGCACGTCATCCGGCACGAAGCCGTGCTGAACCGCATTCGCCAATACATCGCGGAGAACCCGGCCCGATGGGCCGAAGACCCCGAGAATCCAGCCCGACGACGGCCCGCCCGTGGAGGGGTATGACTATCCTGGTGTCGTGTCCCGCAAATTCCTGCGACAATTTGCTGGTCTTTTTTGCCGTCGGCTGCGTACGTCACCCCGGGCTTGACCCGGGGTCTTCCTCGCGTGGTGCCCGCCCTGGGGCGACCGCAGGTCGCCCCTACAAGTCATCGCGCCTTGGCGACGACAAAAATCCTACGCAACTTAACGCAGGAATTTGCGGGACACGACACTGGCGGTGGGTGTGCGCATCCCGGTCCCGTAGGAGCGACCGGCGGTCGCCCCCCTGACCGGCCGATCGCCCCACATCAGACGAGTCCATAGAACCGGCGCGGATTGTCGCAGAGTATCTTCTCCACCACGCCTGGGGAGATGTTCTCCTTGCGCCGCATGACCGCCACCATGCCGTCCTCCCGGGACTGGTCCTGATGGCCGTAGTCGGATCCCATGATGATGTGGTCCTCGCCGATGTGGGTGAGCAGGTAGGGCAGGTCCTCGTCGGCCTCCGCGGCGACGTAGAGCCGGTAGTCGCGGAACAGGTTGGGTCCCCAATCGAGGGTCGCGTCGGCGTCCCCGCCGGCGTTGAGCCGTGCGCTGCTGGCCCGGCTCAGATGGTGCAGCACATAGGGCACCCACGAGGCCGAAGCCTCGATGAAGCCGATGCGCAGCTCGGGAAAGCGCTCCGGGACCTTGTGGGCCACGAGGTCGCGGAAGGCGAACAGCGGCAGTGAGCGCACGTGGGGAAGGTTGTGGCTGAAGTTCCGGTCGAACACCTTGGTAATCTCCGGGGCGCCGGCCCCGGTATGGATGCAGATGGCCATGCCGAGCCGGTTGGCCGCCTCGTACACGGGAAAGAAATACGATTCCGCCAGCGAACGGTCGCCCTCGACGCCGCGAAAAAACACCCCCACCGCGCCGTGGTCCCGGGCCGTTTCGATCTCCCGCACCGAGGCGTCCATGTCCCGGAGCGGCGGCACCACCACCCAGCGCAGCCGATCTCCGGCGGTATTCCATGCCTCCGCGAGATAACGGTTGTAGGCCTGGCAGATGGCCACTTCCAGGGCCACGTCCACGTCGAGGTAGCCGAGCAAGAGGGTAGGGTACACCACCTCCGCATCCACCCCGCGCTTGTCCATGTCCCGCACCCGCGCGACCGGGTCGGTGACATACCGCACCGAGGCCGCGATGTCGGTGCGGGCGTTCTCCCTATCCGATCCGCCCACCGCGACCAGCGCGCTACCCTTGCCGAAACGCTTCGGCACCGCCGTGCCGTCGATGAGCCAGACCTGGTTGTTTTCTCCGTAGACGCTGTTTTCCGTGGTCGACGCCAGCACCGGCCGCCGCTGATACAACCCCGGATCGAAAAGCTCCCACATCCCTGGATGCTCGATGATGTGCGTGTCCGCATCGACGACGCCTGCCATGGTTTCCTCCTTTGGCGAGTATGTTCTTGCATGACAGGAGTCGGGTGGGAGGTCAACGCGGGAGGGCCCTGTCCGACCCTTGCTGGTAGTCCAAGAGGATTACGAAATGAACGCAAAATATCACTCTCGTTGGTGGGAGGCTGGTGCTCAGGCCCGAATCCGTCATTCCCGCGGAACAGGCCGTGTCAAAACCCTAACTTCGGGGCACGAAAGGCCTCTCCGTCATTCCCGCCCCCCTCCGTCATTCCCGCGAAAGCGGGAATCCAGGGGTCCTGGAGGGGTCCCTACGCGGCGTTTCCCCGCTCCACCCCGCCTGGATTCCCGCTTCCGCGGGAATGACGATTTCGGGGGCCGTTGCCTCTCTCGGATGGGGTTTTGACACAGTCTGGGAAGCGGGAATCCAGGGGTGGTCGTGGGGCAGGCGGCGTGCTTCCCCCGCCCCACCCCTCCTGGATTCCCGCTTTCGCGGGAATGACGTTTGGGGCGGCGGCGCCATCTCGTAACATTGCTTGCTGTGTCCGACCCAAGGGGTTAGACGGTTTCGTATGACCAAACGCCTGCAAGTCCTCTTGGACGAGGAAGAGTATCGAGAGATTCAGGCTTTCGCCCGGCGCCAACGGACGACAATGTCAGAATGGGTGCGCCAAACGCTACGCAAAGCTAGAATCGACCCCTCTGGTACGATCAACGCCAAGACGATCAACGCCAAGCTGCGCGCCATCGCCGATGCCTCGCGGTACGAGTATCCGACTGCGGACATTCAGGACATGCTTCGGGAGGTCGAATCGGGGCACGATCCTCACGAAGATACATTCGCGTAGTGCCCTCCGTATCACGCCTCCAGGACGGCCGCGGCAACGCCCCGCCCAGCGGGGGGCAGTAACGCCACGAATCCGGTTGACTGCCTCACTCCAACCCGGCTAATCTCGGAAGCGTATTTCACACGCATCCACGGAAGGAGAACAGTCCAATGGGATGGGTAGACGCTGACGCGCACGTAGTCGAGAGCCCGCGTACTTGGGATTATCTCACGCCCTCGGAGCAGAAGTACCGGCCTGCTCTTTTCGATCCCAACGACGGGACACAGCGGCAGAACTGGGTCATCGACGGGAAGATCCGCGGGTTGTTCCGGTTCGCCTTCACCGAGGAGGCGCTGGTGGAGCGTTCGAAGCGGGTCGGCCGGCAGATGACCACCAGCATGGCGACCCGGGACGTGGCCAATGTGGGGGCGCGGCTGGCGCACATGGACGAGCTGGGCATCGACGTGCAGATCCTCTACACGAGCATCTTCCTGGACCAGTGCACCGAGCGTCCGGAAGTGGACGTGGCCCTTTGCGGCGCCTACAACCGCTGGATGGCGGACGTCTGGAAGGAAGCCAAGGGGCGGCTGCGCTGGATGTGCGTGCTGCCGTTTCTCAGCATGCCGGACGCCCTGGACCAGTTGCGCTTCGCCAAGGAGAACGGTGCCTGCGGCGTCTTCATGCGGCCGATAGAGGGTCCCCGCAGCGTGGATGACCCGTACTTCTTCCCGTTCTACGAGGAAGCTTCGAAGCTGGACCTGTGCATCGGGCTGCACCAGTCCAACGGCAATGCCCATCTGGTGGACATGCTGGCCAACCCCGACGGCACCCGCGACTTTTTCAACCAGTACCGTATCTTCAACGTCGGCGCCTTCTTCCGGCTGGTGAGCTCCGGCCTGCCCAAGACCTTCCCCAAGCTCCGGTTCGGCTTCATCGAGACCGCGGCATCATGGATACCCTGGGTGGTCTACGAGCTGCGCCGCCGGATGGATACCGTCGACAACAAGCTGCCGGAGGACCTGCTGCAGGAGTACAACCTGTACGTGACCTGCCAGATCGGCGACGACGTGCCGTACCTGCTGCAACAGGCCGGCGACGGCGCGTTGATGATCGGCACGGACTACGGACACGCGGACTCCTCCACGGAGCTCGAGGCGCTCACCTCGCTCAGGGAGAACGGCGGCATCAGCACGGACATGCACACGAAGATCGTGGACGACAACCCGCGGGAGTTCTACGGCCTGTAGGAGCCTGTGCTCCGGTGGACCCCGTAGGGGCCACCGGCCGGTCGCCCCTACCGTCGCTACGATTGGATGAGTCAGACAGACGCCTGGTGCACAGCGGACGGCGAAAGGAAGTTACCATGATCGGATATCCTGTCATCGACGCGGACGGCCACCTGACGGAGCCCATGACGGCCTACCGGGAGCGGATACCGGAGCCGTACAGCTCGGCCCGTGAGCTGTTTCCCCAGGACGGCTGGGACCGGGACCTGGGGCGCATGGGGCACCGGGTGGCGGATCCCGAGCGGGAGCTGGCCGACATAGATGCCGAGGGCATCGATTCCGCGGTGCTGTTTCCGACGGCAGGCCTGAGTATCGGCAACGTGCGCGACCCGGCCCGGGCTCGGGTGCTGGCGACGGCATACAACCAATGGCTCCACGAGTTCTGCAGCGCCTCGCCGGACCGCATCAAGGGCGTGGGCATCGTGGGGCTGCAGGAAGTCGAGAGCGCGGTGGAGGAGCTGGAGCGTTTGGTGGAGTTTGGCATGGTGGCGGTGCAGGTGCCTACCTACGTGGCTTGGCGCAAGCTCTCGGACCGGGAGCTGGATCCGTTCTATGCCGCGGTGGAGCGGCTGGACGTGCCCATCGCCGTCCACAGCCAGCCGCGCGACGCGGCCGGCACCGACCGTTTCGACAAGTTCCTGGCGATCCACGCCGTGACCCATCCGTTCGAGCAGATGATCGCCATGACCCAGCTCATCTTCGGCGGCGTGCTGGAGCGCTATCCCAAGCTGCGGGTGGCGTTCCTGGAGTCGGGTGCCGGCTGGGTGCCCTACTGGATGGACCGGCTGGACGAGGAGTGGGAGAAGCGCGGCGACGTGGAGGCGCCGCTCTGCCCGCGCGCGCCCAGCGAGTACGTGCGTAGCGGCCGGTGCTATTTCGGCGTGGAGTGCGAGGAGCTCACCATTCCCGACGCCATCCGCCACATCGGCGACCGCAGTCTGCTGTATTCTTCGGACAACCCGCACTGGGACACGGACTGGCCCCATTCGGTGGAGAAGCTGCGCAAGCGCGACGACCTCACCGAGGAGAACAAGCACCGCATCCTGTGCCAGAATGCCGCTGATTTCTATGGCATGCCGGTGAGCGAGATCGCCGCCGTGCCGGCTCAGGCGTAGGCGGACTCTGATCGGTCGCAATACGCTGGCTAGGCCGGACGAGGGTTGTAGGGGCGGGTTTCAAACCCGCCCGTGCCGGGGGCCTTTGCCTAGGAGCCTCTATCAGCCGTGCGGGCTCGGGCGGGTTTGAAACCCGCCCCTACATCGGATGTCGGGTTCCTGCGGCGCGGGCTCCTAGTGCGGTAGGTCGGGTTAGTTAGCCGAAGGCGTAACCCGACAACGGCTTGGCACCGTGTCGGATTACGCTTCGCTAATCCGACCTACAGGGTTCCCGAGCTCTTGACCGCGGGCATGTGGACTTCCGGCCCCTCCTCCTCGTCAACCCAACCGCCCCGCTCGGCCTCGTTCAGCACATTGAGGATGGTATCCACCAGGTTTCGGGCCGACTCGACGCTCAGCTCCACGGCAACGCGGGCGCCCGGTCCCTCGGCCTCGTTGACGAAGTCGATGTTGAGGGAGTGCTCCCTGAAGACATGGTACGGGTGGTCATAGGCGACGTTTGCCTGATTGACCTTGAACCAGTCTTCGGAGTTCTTGCCGCTGCCCTCCATGGTGACCTTTTTGGCGATCATCGTGCACATGATGGTCTCCTTTCGTGTCCTTCGGAAATGAACGCGCGGGTGCGGCCGGACCGCCCGGTGGCCTGTATCCAAACGACAGAGCCGTGCGGGCGCGGCCCCTTCGACTTCGCTCGCCCTTCGACAAGCTCAGGACTCGCTACGCTCAGGACGGGCGGGTTTGAAACCCGCCCCTACACCCTTGCCGTCCCGCGGTGTACGCTCCTAGGCGAGTTGCGTCCCGAAGAAACCGAGGAGCTTCTTCCAACCGTCGACGGCCTGCTCCTGACGGTAGTTGGGGCGGTCGTGGTAGAAGAAGCCGTGGCCGGCGCCGTCGTAGCGGTGGAACTCGTAGTCCTTGCCGTGCTTCTTGAGCTCGGCCTCGTGCTGGTCCACTTGCTCGGGGGACGGGCTCTTGTCGTCATTGCCGAAGATACCCAGGATCGGACACGAAAGGTCCGCGGTGTAGTCAAAGGGTGCGACGGGCTGCTTTGCGTTCAGGTCGTCCCCGCTCGCCACCACGCGGCCGCCCCAGCACTCCACCACCGCGTCGAAGCCCTGGGAGCGGCAGGCGGTGAGAAAGGCGTGGCGCCCGCCCGAGCAGGTGCCCCAGATGCCGACTTTGCCGTTGTGGTAGGGCATCGAGCGCAGATAGTTCATGGCGCCCGTCAGGTCGCCCACCACCTGGTCGTCGGCCACGCCGCCGTCGGCCCGTATTTTGGCGGCCACGTCTTCCGGCGTGCCGGGGCCGGCCCGGTGATAGAGGTCGGGCGAGATAGTGGCAAAACCGTTGTGCGCCAGCTTGCGCGTGGCTTCCCGGTACCACTCGTCCCAGCCGGGCAGATGGTGGATCGCCACCACGCCCGGGAACGGGCCCTTGCCCAGCGGGCGCGCGTAGTAGGCGTTGATGGTGTCGCCGTTGTGGCCCTGGATGGTGATGGTCTCCGCGAGCATTCCTTCGTATTGGTCGGTCGTGTACATGCTTTCCTCCTTGAGATTTTTCCCGTGATTTCGACTCGGAAACGCCGCGACGCCTTCGTTCGGCGTTTCCATTCGCTGACAGAACTAATACCAAGGCGCGGGGAAATTCAACCCCGCGTATCTTGACGAAGTGCCGGCGGCTTCAGTAGGATAGACGGGCGAGGCGCGTGTAGGGGCGGGTTTCAAACCCGCCCGTGCCCGCACCACGCGAAAAGGACACGATACGACAAGCAAATCGACATACTGCTAGCGCAAAGGAGGACTGCTCATGTACGTCTGTCTATCCCCTGGAGGCCAGTGTTTGACCCAAGGCGAGACCGCCAGCGACAAGCTGCTGGTGGGAACGGTGGATGGTGTGTTCCCTTTTCACAAGGAGAACGGCTCGTGGGAGCGCGACGCCGTGCACCTGTCCGGAAAGCACGCCAGTTCCATCATCTTCGAGCCGACGACGGAAACGCTCTTCGTCGGCACCTACGGCTGCGAGATCTACGCCAGCACCGATCAGGGCCACACCTGGGAGAAGCGGGACAGCGGCATCGGCGAAAAGGAGATATATTCCCTGGGCACCCAGATGGTGAACGGCAAACCCAGGGTCTACGCCGGCACGCAGCCCGCGCACCTCTATTTCAGCGATGACCTGGGCAAGAGTTGGACCGACCTGCCGGGGCTGCGCCAGGTGCCGGGCGTGGACAAGTGGACTTTCCCGGGACCGCCGCATCAGGCCCACGCCAAGAGCATCACGTTCCATCCCACCGATCCGAACATCATTCACGTGGCGGTGGAGGTGGGCGGCTTCCTGCGGAGCACGGACGGCGGCGAGACCTGGAGCACCATCCCCAACATCAACCCGGACGCCCACCGCGTGTTCGTGCCGTCCAACGATCCGGACAAGCTCTATGGCACGGCGCCCACCACCAACTGCGGACCGGAGGTCACCGCCGGGTTCTGCGTAAGCGGCGACGGCGGCGCTACCTGGAAGAGCATGACGCCGCGGGATTTCCGCATCGGTTACGTGGACCCGTTCTTCGTTCACCCGCAGGATTCCAAGCTGCTGTTCGTGGCCGGCGCCAAGACCGGTCCGGGCACCTGGCGCAAGCTGCACACCGCGGACGCCCGGGTGGCCCGCAGCCGTGACGGCGGCGAGACCTGGGATATCCTGGGCGAGGGCCTGCCCGAGCACATCCGCGCCAACATCGAGGGCATGTGCATGGACGCGTGGAACGGCGGCTACGCCATCTTCGCCGGCACCACCGACGGCGACATCTTCTACAGCGACGATGAAGGAGAGCACTGGACCACCATCGCCAAGGGCATCGGCCCGGTGTCCAAGTCCCATCACCACGTCAACCTCGCCCTGGAGGGCGAAGCCGCGCACCACTAGCGGAGTTGCCCGGGTGAGCCCGCGGGATGATCGACAGGGCTGCCGTGGCCGGCAACGGCCGCGGCAGCCTGTCGGGTCTCGCGGGTCGCCGCCACGATACACCACACCGGCGGGAACCCGCCCTTGTTCATCCTTTCCTACGTTCGGATTGCCGTCCTGAGCCTGACGCTGCTGCTTCATCTGTTGGGCGGCGAGGGTTTCGGGAAGCTCTTGCGGGGTTGGCGCCGGCGCAGGCCTGCCGTGCGTACACTTACCATCGCCGCCCCCGGCCGGCAGATGGCCGCCGATCTCTATACCGTGCGGGATGGACGGCCGCGTGCCGGCCTTCTCATCACCCACGGGGTGCTCGAGACCGGCAAGGACGACCCGCGTCTGGTGGCGCTGGCAAACGAACTGGCCGCCTGCGGGTTCGCCGTCCTGGTGCCCGAGCTCGACGGCCTCAAGTCCCTTCGGCTGGAGATGGAGGAGTCCGACGACATCGTGGCGGCCTTTCGCTTCCTGCTGTCGATGGATGAGGTGGACGACACCCGCTCGGGTCTGTTCGGCATCAGCTTTGCGGCGGGTCCGGTCCTGAAAGCGGCGGCAGACCCGGCCATCCGGGAACGAGTGAAGTTCGTGGTGTCCTTCGGCGGCTACTACGACACCGTCAACCTGGTCCGCTACCTGACCACGGGCCGGGACGAATATCGAGGCCACCGGCACGTCCAGCCGCCGGAGGCGTACGCGCGATACGTATTCGTCAAGAACGTCCTGGCCCACATGCCGGAAGGGAAAGATCGGACGTTGCTGTCCGGCCTGCTCGACGCCATCGAACGGGAGGTCAAAGCGGGCACCACCAGCTCGGAAGCGGAGGCGCCGGCGTTCTCGCCGGACCAGCTCACGGAAGGCGGACGCGCCGTGTACGAATTGATCCACAACCAGGACCCGGCCTTGGTCCAGAGTCTGATGGAGGCGACCGAGCCCCCCGTGCGGAACTATCTGGAGGGCCTTTCCCTGCGCACGATAGTCCCGCGAATCAAGGCGCGTGTGCTCATCGGCCACGGCGATACCGACCCGTTGATCCCCTCCACCGAGAGCCTGCGGCTAGCCGACGCAGTGCCGGATCCGAGCCGCGTCCACGTCGCCATCCTCAAGGTGGTCAGCCACGTGGACGCCCACCTCTCCGTGCGCTCAATCCGCGAGTTCCTGACGATTACCCTCCCGTCCTGCTGCCATTTCTATGGTCTGATCTTTCGTATCCTGAAGCAGCAGCTCAAGTCGTGACCGGGGTTAGCTGCCCTGAAACTGCACACGTCCCCCCTTTTTTGTTTCGATGTCATGAGGCGTGGGCATGTCGCCGGCGCGGTTTTTGCGACCTATGTTCCGCTTTGACCTCCTCTTTATAATGGATTATTGTGTTGACTAAATTTAGTTAATATCCTAAATTTAGTTCATCTTATTGATCGGAGTAAATCTTGCTATGGCTGAGTTCTCAAACCCATTTCGTCCAGGCGCAGGCCACAAGCCTCCTTACCTAGCTGGCCGGCAGGCAGAGCGCGAGGAGTTCCTGAGGTTGCTGCAGCAAACCACTATTCTAGAAAACATGGTTCTGACAGGACTTCGAGGAGTCGGAAAGACCGTACTGCTCGACTCGTTCAAGCCCCCGGCGGTGAACCAAGGGTGGATTTGGGTCGGCACCGATCTATCGGAATCCACGAGCGTAAGCGAGGACAATATGGCAATCCGGCTCTGCACCGATCTGTCTGTGATCACATCAGGTGTCGTAGTGGAAACATTGGAGGTGCCCCACGTCGGATTCGCTCCCGACTCCGAGCGGATCCAACGCACCCTCAACTACCCAACTCTTATGGGTCTCTACAGTAGCTTGCCGGGCCTGCCTCTCGACAAGCTAAAGGGTGTCCTGGAGATTGCCTGGAGAGCGCTGTCGAAGGGGCAGAACGTGCGCGGGATCATTTTCGCCTACGATGAAGCGCAGAACCTCGCCGACCAATCGGCGAAGGAACAGTATCCGTTATCCCTCCTGCTCGATGCCTTTCAGTCCCTGCAAAGAAGAGGATTTCCTTTGATGCTCGTCCTTACCGGTCTTCCGACCTTGTTTCCCAAACTCGTGGACGCAAGGACCTTTTCGGAGAGAATGTTCAGGGTCGTGTTTCTACAACGCCTGTCCAAGAGCGAAAGTGAGGACGCGATCCGCAAACCCGTCGAAGACGCCGAGTGTCCCCTCAAGCTTAGCGACGGTTCCGTCAGAACGATCATCGATACATCCGGCGGGTACCCCTATTTCATCCAGTTCGTTTGCCGGGAAGTGTACGATGCATTCATTCAGCGGATTGATAGCGGAGAACGGGCGGTTGTGCCCACTGAAGAGATCGAACAGAAACTCGACACGGACTTTTTCGCTGGCCGATGGGCTCGCGCGACCGATCGGCAACGGGAGTTGTTGTTCGTGATTTCTCGGCTTGAGAGCTGCGATGATGAGTTTACGGTCCAGGAGGTGGTCGAGGAGTCCAAACGATCCTTGGACAAGTCGTTCAGTAGCAGCCATGTCAATCAGATGCTTGTGGCGCTGGCATCCCAGGGTTTGGTTTTCAAGAACCGCCACGGGAAGTATTCATTCGCCGTACCGCTGTTGGGCCGCTTTATCAGCCGGCAGCCGCGCGGATAGGACGCCCTTACTTTTCGTGAACGAAAACCTTAAGATCACGTTTCGCACCACTTCGAGCGAAGACCACCGAGGAGGAAGCCAACCGATGAGCTTTGAGCCCAAAACACCGGCGTTCTGGGACAAGGGCGCCTTGCGGACCGAATTGGAGCGGGTGTTCGATATCTGCTACGGCTGCACGCTGTGCCACACCCTTTGTCCGTCCTTCGTGAGCTTGTTCCAGATGATGGACGAGAACTTCGGTGACGCGAGTTCCCTCAAGGACGACCAGATGAAGCTGGTGGTCGATCAGTGCTACCAGTGCAAGCTCTGCGATCCCATCTGTCCGTATGTTCCGCCCCACGAGTGGGACGTCGATTTCCCGAGGACCATGATGCGGGCCAGTCTCGTCGAAGCCAAGAACGAAGGGGTGAGCTTTGCCGACCGGATGATGGGGGATACGGACAGGGTAGGGCGCTGGGCGAGCTGGGTGGCGCCCCTCGCAAACTGGGCCAACCGGACCCCGTTTCTGCGCCGTCTGATGGAAAAGTATATGGGCGTCCACCGTGACCGGTTGCTCCCCACGTATCACGGCCAGACCTTCGCCAAGTGGAACCGCAAGCGTCCTGCCGCTCCCAAGGGCAACGGCGAGGAGAAGGCGGCGCTGTTCTACACCTGCACCGTCAACTACAACGAGCCCCAGATCGGCAAGGCGGCCGTCGGCGTCCTGGAAAAGAACGGCATCGAGTGCATCGTTCCCGAGCAGCAGTGCTGCGGCCTGCCGTTCATCGACGTGGGGCTGTTGGACGAGGCGGAGAAGAAGATCAAGGCCAACGTCGCGAGTCTGAGCGAGGTCGTGCGCCAGGGTTACAAGATCGTGGTACCCAGCGCGAGCTGCAGCTACATGCTCAAGCAGGACTACCCGCGCATGCTGCCCACCGACGACACGAAACTGGTCGCGCAGAACACCCTGGACCTGTCGGAGTATCTGGTGAAGGTCCACGAGAGCGGCAAGCTGGACCTGAATTTCTCCGAGGAGATCGGGAAGATCCGCTACCACCAGCCGTGCCATCTCAAGGCCCAGGATATCGGCTTCAAGGCCCAGGAGTTGATGCAGCTCATCCCCGATTCGGAGGTCTCCCGCATGCAGTGCTGCAGCGGGCACGACGGAACCTGGAGCGTCAGGAAAGAGAACTTCGAGGCGTCGATGCAGGTGGGCAGGCCGCTGTTCAAGTTCATGCGGCCCGAGGACGCCTGTACGATCACCGACTGTCCGTTGTCGGCGATTCAGGTTGAGCAGGCCACCGGCAGGAAGCCGGTGCATCCCATCGTGGTGATGGCGCGGGCCTACGGGCTCGAGGTGGAGCCGTAGTGTCCTGTTCCCCAGATAGGGTGATGAAGATGCGCAGGACTTTTTGTTGTCGGCAAGGCGTCCTTCGACTCCGCTGCGCTACGCTCAGGACGGGCAGTGGCGGGCACCACGCGAGGAAGAGCAACGCAGCCGACGGCAAAAAGGACCAGCAGATTCATCATCTTATCTGGGGAACAGGACACTGAGCCCGCGCCGTCGCAGGTTTACCTCGGGTCGAGAATCCAGCCGCCTTCCTTTTCCAGGCCGATGACGTACTCGTCGTCGGCATCCACGGGAAGGACCTCTGCCAAGTGCTTCTGGTAGTCCTCTTCCGAAAGCAGGTCCCCGGTCACGCTGTAGGGCTTGCTTGCGTAGTTGCCGATGTAACGCCGGAACTTGTCGCTGGGAATCGTCAGCTTGGGCTGGTCTCCGGGGATGTTGTGGTTCAAGGCGTCCACGAGCGCGGAGACCTCCTTGAAGAAGGTCGTGCGCGACAGCTCGTTCAGCCGATCCATGTCCGCCGGCTCGTCGTACAGGTGCTCGTCGTAGCGCCCCTTCAGGCCCCAGACATAGGCCCAGTGGGCGGAGCTGGACTCGTCCTGACCGAACAGGTCGTAGGCGGTGGAGATCCACTTGTTGAAGTACTTCTGCATCATGGTCATGGGGATCTTGCCGGCCTTGACGATACGCATCAGGCCGATGTTTCCCTGGGCCAGGTGGTACGCCTCTTCCTTCAGCATGGGCAGGGTGCTGCGGCCCAGCGGGGCGAAGGCGCTCCGGCTGAGCATGTTCAACTGGTACTTGCCGTCGCGGTCGATGAAGCTCGTGTAGGTGAAGAAGTCCAGCCAGTTCCGTACGGGCTGGTTGAAGGAATCCAGCAGACGGCTGCCTTCGGACGCGCGCCGCTCCAGTAGCCGTTGGGACTGGCGCTTGCCGGATTCGCCGAACTGGGTGATCAGTACGTAGGCCATCTGCCAGCCGTGCCGCATCTCTTCCCGGTTGATACGGATCAGGTTTTTCAGGTCCACTTCCGTGGGGGCCCGCTCGATGAGGTTCGTTTGCTGCTCCACCGAGGCGAACTCCGTGTCCCCCTGGAACTCGATCAGGTGGGCCAGCGAATCCTGAATCCGCTGGTCGGGAATGTCCGTCACCTTTTCCCACTTGGGCCGGCCGGCGTACTCGCCGAACTCGATCTCGTTGCTCTCTACGTCATCGAGCTTCGTCTCGAAGGTATAGTCGCCTCCGATCAGGTCCGTGGGATAGCCGATGTCGTCGTGCCACTGATGGAATGCATCCACCCAGTCGTCAAAGGTGTCGATCTTCTCCTTCTTTATCAACATGTCTCGCTCCTTTTTCTGAATGATGGTGGCATCCCGAGGGCTGAATCGTATCCCTGCCGCGGAGAATTTCTGCCCGTGAGGTGTGATTCTTTGTAAGGCTTAACTCTTAATGCGCAGGGCGGCATTTTGCAAGCCCAAAGAGGCTACCCGTCCAGCTCCTTCCGAAGCCAGCGGACGATGGTGGGAAGCGTCTCCGGCGTCTGTCCCATGTGCCCTCCGGGAAAGACTCGGGCGCTCTTGGGGCCGCCGTGCTCCAACAGCAGGTAGAGGTCGTCGATGGGGGTCTGGAGGTCGTTCTTTCCGTTCACGACTATGCCCGGCTCGATCACCACCGGAACCTCCGGGGAGTAGATGCGCAACACTTACTACACGTGTGTTGGGGGTTTCAACGGCGAGTGCGTCGCCCTCGGCCACGGGCGTTGGAGAGATTCACTTCAGCACCTCCCAGCGCCCCGACTTCGTGGCTCCTACATGCCGGATGGCTCCAGCCGCTCGCAGCTTGTTCAGGTGGTACCGGACCCCATCCGGTGTAATACCAACGCGTTCCGCAAGCCTACGCCGAGTGATCTCGGGCTCAGCCCTGAGCAAGGCTAAAATTCGTTCTTGGGTAGTAGTTGTGGTTTCTTGGGTAGTAGCGGCTATTTCTTGGGTAGTTTCCTGGGCAGTGGCGTTGTCGTTCAGAATATCGGCCGCCCGATACTCGGTGGAATAAGGGAACCTCAACCAAAGACCTCCGCCGCCGGGCTCGGCCTTCCACTCCGGCGTGGGGTTGCCTGCCTCCTTGCATATGTCGATGATCCGCCGGATGCCACGTCCCCAAGCTTCGATCATTCCCGCATGGAAGAATGCATAAGCAATCCGCGGGTTAAACGGCTTCGATGAAAGTTCCCCAGCCGGTTGCCCCGTCGTCCATTCAGGCGGCGACTGCACTGCGTTCCAGATCATGATTCGGTCGTCGTACACGCGAATCTGGATCGTGGTGGGGCTGGCGTAGTCTCTGTGGATAACAGCGTTGATAACCGCTTCGCGCATGGCTTCCCGCGGCACCGGAAAGGTCTCCACTCGGTAGACCCCGTCGTAGGAGATCAGCGCTCTTGCATACTTCGTGTAGAGCAGGTCCATCGTCCGATCCACCTGAGTGAACAGATCGCCTTCGATAACGTCCTGGTAAAGCAACTCCGAGCCGCGGAAGTAGCCGATCTTTACACAAGCCTCCATCACGAAGCGGTCCGGCGCCGGATGAAAGAGCAACACGGCGGCGCGTTTCAGGTAACCTGCTTCCCGCAACTGGAGCCGTTCGATGACGCCCGCATCGGACTCCTCAAGGATATCCGCAGGCACACGTTGGCTGGCGGCACCCCGTCTGCGGAAACCGTCCAGCGCACGTCCATCAAGATCCTTGAGCCTCACGCCCGGCTGTGGCACATCGTCCCATGTCCGTCCGTACTTTTGCAGCAGAAAGCGACTCAACGCCGCGCCTCGGAGCACCTGCTTGGTGCTGCCGCTCCGGTAGTGGAATTCACCCTTGTAGCTGATTGGATTCGGGTGAGGTGCGACCACGATTTCCAGGTACTCTCGACCTGACTCTGACTTCAGGTTGACGTCAACGACAATGCCGAGTAATGCTTGGGCCTTGTTGGGTATTTCTTCGAGGAGTCGAAGAATATTCCTCACTCCGACGACCTCGCCCTTGTTGTTCTTGCCGATCTCCAGCACCCCGCCCTGAGCGTTGGCAAAGCCGCAGACCCATTTCAGGTACTCGTCCCGCCAAGATTCTTTCCATTCGACTTTCTGGCTTTCGCTCATGGTGCCGTCTCGCCTCACTCGCCACCTTCAGTTTCATCGTTCAACGCATTCCAGAGCGTGTTGAGTACGAGCTTCAGGCCCAACCACCAGGCATAGACTGCGTAGGGGGACCGGCACGCTTTGTCATCAAGTAATCCGTGGGCAACGTTGTTCCGGAGGTTCGGTCCTGCAGGATCACAGAAGAGCGCCTTGATCTCGAAGCACAGATCCTCGCCAAAGATTTTTGTGGTTTCGGGAAGCTCCATGAGCGAACTCAGGCCGTTTTCCGTCTCTATTCCATGGGAATCAAGCGTCGTGGTCTTCACTCCAGCCTGCTTCAGGTGAGAGCGCACCATGTGCTCGATCTGTGGGGCCAGGATATGGAGAGCCGTGATAAAGTCATGGTCAAAACCTGCGAACAATGCCTTGCCAAAGAGTAACTCCCGTCCCGTCGGCACTACAAGAGATTGTCTGGCAAACGCGACAAAATCCGCTTCCCGTAAGCGATGTTCCAGATGTAGGGTTTCCAGTGCCGGCAATATGCGGCTCTGAGCGACAATAGCAATGTCGAAGCGGTAATTGCGCAACATTTCGAAGGTGATGCCTGCATCATCGTCAGTAGAGGGAGTATCCCGAAAATTCATTCCCGGCTGTTTGGCAACCACCCGGCCGTCGGGGCTCATGACCTCTGTGCGAAACAAAGCGTGAATCGGGTATTCTTGAAGGAGATGTTCCGCTATTTCACGAAGTTGTTTGCGGTTGGCGCCCGGGTCGATGTTGGCAAACACCCTCAACGCCTCGATCGGCTCCTTGCCTTTCACTGCATTGCGAGCCTCTTGGATGAGTTGACTGATGTTCACTCCAGGAGTCTCGACCGGGGTCATACTATCCAACGACTGCTTCCTGGATTCGCTGAGAGATCCCTGCATCTTGATAAGTTGCCCATCCACCGCATGGTTGACCCGCTCTGACCGCGGAATGGAGCGGTACCTCTTGATGGCTTCTTCACGGAGGCGAGCGGCCACAATGTGCTCTCCTGACGCGGTTCTGATGGCAGCTTCGTTCTCCAGGTTTTTGGCTATTTGGACCTTAATAGGTGTTGATTCCGAGTCGATTCCGGCCGCTTCAGACCAGTCAAGCGCAGCTTGTAGTAATTCTCGAACGTCGCAAGGCCGCCAATCGCCATCAACTGCGGGGACTATGGACTTGAGTCCTCGCGCCAAGTCCGCCGCATGACTTCCTCCAAGTCTGGTATCTTTGAGAAAATTGGCGAGATCGAGAGCAAGTATGCTCGTGTCTCGAGTGGCGGCATGGAAGGAGTCCATGATGGCGTCTTCCATTTCCTTCAGGCGTTCGCCGGGGCCCCCCTTCAACATGCGCGCCAGCCCAATAGCCCGCTTCCAGCAATCGCTCGCTCCATGTGCCCAAATTTTCTCGTCTAGTGGGATCGAACGATAGGCATCTATTGCGACGAGCGCGAAATTCACATCTCGCGGTTGGTGCGTGAGCCACAAAATGTCGGTGAGTCGTGTCTTTAACCACGGCTCTTCGGCCTCTTCGATGATGAGGCCGAAGAAGGCGAGATCGCCTTCGGAGAAGCTGACCAGTGTGCTTGAACACCCCCCACCACCAGGGCGAAAATCTGCGAAGGGTTTGAAGGGTTCACTAACGCTGTCGGGCGAAAGCTCCATCGAGCAAGCGTTCGCGAGCAACGCCAGAACCCGACCATGCGTTTGCCGGCCCTCACCGTTGGCTTTCTCTGCGGCAGCGGAGAAGGTTATGTGCCTAAGGCGATAACCGTGAAGAAGGGGGCCACGGTCAGCGTTGGCCAATGCTTCTTTCCAGCCACAATCAACAAAGTCCTTGTTTGTCATTTGAGCATCTCGCGAATGAGATTAATTGCGGGAAGACATCGTTATCGTCTCTTCGACTCACCAAACGAATACCTCCGTAAGTCGCGCAAAGTACGAGCCGGAAACTGCATTGGAGCAAATCCAGGAGTCCGTCGCGACCGCCTCTACAGTCTCCTGCTCCCATATAATGCCGACCCGACGAAGAGTTCAGAGATTCCCCGAGATTTCTGCAGTCACATCTGTGCATCGTGCCGGGCGGTATCCGATTCCTACTCGATGCATACGGTTGCCCCCTTTGCGTACCGATCAATCATGGCCCTTCTGGTGGCGGGAGACTGTACGCTTCGCAACGGATATTCCCGGGGTCCAGTCCATGCATCTGGTGGGCCGGAACGTCTACGGATGGAGGCGCGACGCCCGCCCAACCGACTTCAACCCGGCCATCCATCGACGAAAGAACTGTGCGTGGCGAATGAATCAAGGCGCGCCTGAAGCTGTACGAGTTGCTCAACGCAGCTCAACGCAGCTCAACGCAGCCCGTCGAGGCCATAGCCTTGCTTCATAGGATTTCTTCGTACCTGCGCCGTCCGTGCACGACCCTGTACACACGGACCTGTAAGCGAAGAACCTTATAGAAGACAAGATATTCACCATGCCGCAGGTAACGATACCCCGAAGCCCTGAGGACCGCATCTTTTGGTATTCGTCGTCGCTCCGAGAATTCTCCAAGGCTGGCGATGAGATCAAGAATGGCCTCGATCACGCCTTCTGCTGCCGCGGGGTTATCCCGCGCGATATAGTCCCGAATTTCAAGCAGGTCCACCTGTGCGCGACGAAGAACCCGGATCTGCCGGGTCATCCTGGTGCCTCACGGAGAAGGGCGGCGAGGCGCTTCACATTGATGCCTCGGTCTCCGTGACGCACATCCTCTTCAGCCCCGTTGAGCAACTCGTACAGCTTCAGCCGCGCCTGATCCCGTTCGTAGGCGGCCGCACTCATCACCACCAGATCACTTTCGCCGTTCTTCGTAATGAAAACCGGCTCTCCGGAGTCATGACAGAGCTTTGAAATTTCGGGAGTCTTGTTGCGCAGATCCGAGATGGGGCGAATGACAGGCATCGTTGGGATCCTTCGTGCGGAAGTTGTCGCCTGGACAATAACCCATCAGAATTCTGATAGGTTGCAACGCTCGGGACGGTACTGCCGTCGTCAGTCACGGTTTCTGGGAAGCCTCAGTTCAGCCCCACCCCGCAGCCCGAGTTCGTGGTTCTGACATGCCGGTTGGCTTCTCTGGTCGTTCAGATGGTACCGGACCTCGTCTGGAGTAGTGCCCTGACAAGTTGGGCTTTCTCTTCGCCCGTCAGAACGACAGGCTACTCGAAATCGAGGGTCTTGGCTTCCAGGCCGAGGGCGATCTTGCCCACCGTTTCCATGCACCGGTCGTTGGCCGGCGGCATGACCACTCCCGCCAGCGCGTCGCGGAAATGGCGCTCCAGCGGCAGTGAACGGAGCAGCCCGCGGCCGCCCGTGAGGCGGATGGCCCGTTCGGCGATCTCCTTGGCGGCCTCGGTGGCGAGGTATTTCGCCTGGTTCAGAATGAAGGTCAGCTCCACCTTGTCGGCGTTGCCCCGCACCATTCCCAACCGCTCCACGGCCCGCCGGGCGCTCTCCAGGAGCGTGGCCATCTCGCCGACCTGGCGCTGTATCCGGGCATCCGAGGCGAGGCTCTCGCTCATGCCCCGAAACTGGGTCTTCTTGACATAATCCAGACAGAACTCGTAGGCGGCTTCCGCGATGCCGAAATACACTCCGGTGTAGCCCAGGGACCAGATGCTCATGTCTTTCCCGAGGATCGCGCCCGGCTCGCCCACGACGTTTTCCGGCAGGATCTCCACGTCGTGGAAACGAATGGAATTGGAGACCGTGCCGCGCATGCCGATGGTGTCCCAGTCGTGGATGATCTCGACGCCTGGCTGGTCGGCGCGTATCAGCACGTTGAGGAGCCCGTCGGTGAGGTCCGCGGCGCCGTCCAGCAGGCTCCAGGTGAAGTAGTAGGTGGCGCCGGTGGAAAGCGAGCAGAAGTGTTTGGTGCCGTTGAGCCTGTACCTGCCGTTCTCGCGCCGGATGGAGGTGCGTATCGCCAGCTTGTCGCGGAAGGAACTCCCCGGCTCGCTGGTGATGGACGCGAAGATGGCCCCGTCATCCACCACCGCCTTGAAGAAGCGTTGCTGTTGATCCGGGCTGGCGAGCTGAAGGAGGAAGTCGACGATGGCACAGTGCATGTTGAAGGTGAGCCCGGTGGAGGCGCATCCCTTGGCGACCCTGGACAGGATCACCGCGTAGGTGAGGGAGTCGGCGCCGATGCCGCCGTGCTCCCTGGGCACGGTCAACGCCAGCAGCCCGGAGTCCCGAAGATCCTCGTAGTTCTCGAAGGGGAACCGCGCCTCCCGGTCGATGGTCTGCGCCCTGACGGCGAACTTCTCCCGGCTCAGGGACTCCGCCACGTCAACCCAAGCGCGGAACTCTTCTGGAACCTGGAATGCCATCATTAACTTGGTGTGACGCAATACCGGCTTTAGCCGCGGGCGGCCTGGTTGCAGCGGCAGGTGCCGATCTGGTGCAGCTCGATCATGTTGCCGAAGGGATCCCGGAGGAAGACCTGTTGCGAGTCCGTACCCACGAGGCCGTCAATCTGCCAGTACGAGATCCCCTGCGCATCCAGCTCCCGGCGCGTCTCCAGGATGTCCTCAACGGCCAACGCCACGTGCGGCATCGTCGGGTCTTCCGTGTCGCTGCGGGCGGGCGGCGACTGTCCTGCGGCGCCCATGAGATGGATCTGGGCGGATTGCGCGGCCTCGCCGACATCCAGCCAGAGCCCCGGCACACCGGGGATATCGGGCCTCCCGGAGTCGGCGGGGATGCCCAGCACGTCGACGTAGAAACGCCGGGCCTGGGCCACGGCATCCGCGGTGGGAACGATGCGGATGCCGTGGTGGTGCAATTCGAGAACCTTGATCGGCATGATTGCAGTCGGTGATTCCGTTGCCCTATGCTCCATATCGTCTCCGCTCGACCTGCGTCAAGAGGATTCGGGTCTGTCAGGGCCTCTTCGATCAGAGTCGCCATCAGGGCGATTCCACCGGTTGGCTATTCACGAAAAGAATGGATATCATCCATGACATGAATGGATTTCTTCCACGTCATGTTAGGCACACCCTCCAACAACGGCTCCGCACCATGCCCGCGGTCGTGGTGATGGGGGCGCGGCAGACAGGCAAGAGCACCTTGGCCGGTGAATTGGCGCCCCACAAGCGACGCTACGTCTCGCTGGATGACCTCGGTGCGCTTGACGCCGCCCGGCACGATCCGTTGGTGCTGGTCGGCGGCAAGACGCCGGTCACTTTGGACGAGGTGCAGCGTGCGCCGGACCTTCTGGCCGCGGTCAAGCGAGAGATAGACCGTGACCGCCGTCCGGGCCAGTTTCTGTTGACAGGGTCGGCGAACCTGCTGTTGATGCGTCGGGTCGCCGAGACCTTGGCCGGCCGCGCCAGCTATCTTTCGTTGTGGCCCATGTCGCGGCGCGAGCAACTCGGCCTGGGCACCTGCGGCGTGTGGGAGCAACTGGTTGCCGCTCCGGATTCCGCATGGCCTGATATCGTGACGGAGGGCACCGCCCCCGATCCGGAAGAGTGGCAGACACTTGCCCATCGTGGCGGCTTCCCGTTTCCCGCGGTGCATCTCGGAACCGACGAGGAGCGAGCTGTCTGGTTCGACGGCTACGTGCGGACCTACCTGGAACGCGACCTGCTTCAACTGTCCACCGTGGCCGCGCTGCCGGACTTCCGCCGCCTGATGCGCGCCACTTGCCTTCGCATCGGCCAGACGGTGAACCAGACGGAATTGGGCCGGGACGTGGCCTTGCCACAGGCCACGGTGCACCGCTATCTCAACCTCCTGGAAACGTCCTGCCTGCTGGTGCGCGTGCCGGCCTATGCCGTCAACCGCACCAAGCGGTTAATGAAGGCCCCCAAGCTGTACTGGAGCGACACGGGCATTGCCCTGCACCTGGCGGGCGGCGAGCCTATCGGCGCATCGCTTGAGAATCTGGTGCTCAGTGACCTGCTTGTGTGGCGCGACGCCCGCCTCGCCCGGGCCGAAATCCTGCATTGGCGTACCGCGGCAGGCGAAGAAGTGGACTTCGTCATTGAAACCGACGACGGCCTCTTGCCCATTGAAATCAAAGCAAGCCGCCGCCCCGGCCTCGGCGACACACGGCATCTGCGTACGTTTCGCGCCGAGTATCCCGGCCAAGCCCGGGCGGGTTTGCTGCTGCACACCGGAGACACCACCGAATGGCTAGCCCCGGATGTCCTGGCAACGCCTTGGTGGCGGGTGGTTTGATGCGGCCGGTTTGCGGTGCCGACGGTGAACCGCATCATCAGGGGGAATCCCTGCCAACTCGTACTTTGTCTGTAACAGGTCTGTGCGGTGTGATTGCCTTCAGTCCTTCCAGATCGCGGACCCAGCCAACAACGAATCCCCGCATTTCCCGTCCTGTCCGTGGCGCAGGCGGCAACTCCGAATAGCCGTGCTCACGACAGCAGGTCTCGGTGGCGTGTGGCCGGCACGGTTTCGAGCGGCTGGTCGGGGAGGCTCCAGCGCCGCTCCAGCAGGCGCACGCCGCGGACGATCAGCAGGGTCAGGAGGAGGTAGATCAATCCCGCCAGCGCGAACAGCTCCACCGCCAGATAGGTGCGGGCGATGAGGGTGCGCGCCACGCCGGTGAGGTCGAGCAGGGTGATGGTGCTGGCCAGGGCGCTGCCCTTCAACATCAGGATCACCTCGTTGCCGTATGCCGGCAGGGCTTGGCGCAGGGCCCGGGGCAGGATGATGAGCCGCAGCTCCTGCCAGCGGGAGAGCCCGAGGGAACGGGCCGCCTCCCGCTCGCCGTGAGGTACCGACTGTATGCTGCCGCGGATGATCTCCGCGGTGTAGGCGGCGGTATTCAGGGCGAAGGCGAGCACCGCGCACCAGTACGGCTCGCGCAGCATCGGCCACAGGAAGCTGTCGCGCACCGCGGCGAACTGCGCCAGGCCGTAGTAGACCAGAAAGATCTGCACCAGCAGGGGCGTACCCCGGAAAAAGAACACGTAGCCGCTGGCCGGCGCCCGGAGCCACCCATGCCGCGACGTCCGCATGCATGCGAGGGCGAAGGCCAACGCGGTCCCCGTCACCATCGCCAGGGCCACGAGTTGTACCGTGAGCCAGGCCCCCGCCAGCAGTTGGGGGAGGTTCTCGGCGGCCATGCGAGACAGCTCCGCCACTACGTTGACCGCTCCATACCGCGCGCCGCGCGCCGCTCCAGCGCCTGCAGGCCCGCCATGGAGAACGCGGTCATCGCGAGGTAGATGAGCGCCGCGGCGAAATAGAAAGTGAACGGCTCCCGAGTGTAGCTGACGGCGATGGCGCTCTTGCGCATCAGCTCGTCCAGCCCCACCACCGATACCAGGGACGTATCCTTGAGCAACACCAGAAACAGGTTGCCTAGCCCGGGCAGCGCCGTGCGCCACACTTGCGGCAGCAGCACGTGGCGAAACGCGCGCAGCCGGGTGAATCCGAGGGCGTACGCCGCCTCGGTCTGCCCCGGCGGCACGGCCAGGAACGCGCCGCGCAGCACCTCGGTCGCGTAGGCGCCGAAGGTGAGGCTCAGGGCCACCACGCCGGCGATGAAAGGGCTCGGCTCGAAGTAACCGGTGGCGCCGAACAGCCCGGCCACGCGTCCGATGACGGCGGAGGCGCCGAAGTAGACGATCAGCACCACCAGCAGCTCGGGCACCCCGCGTACCGCGGTGGTATAGGCGTGGGCGGCGGCGCGCGGCAGCCGGCGCCGGGACATCTGCGCCGCGGCCCCCGCGATGCCGAGAAGGAGGCCCACAGCCAGGGACGCGACGGCCAGCCCCGCGGTCACCAGCGTTCCCGCCGCAAGCTGGGCGCCGAAACCGAGCAGCACCGGTGGGTTCCCATTCATGAAGGCGGCTCTTGTTCTCGGCAGCGTCGCTTGCCAATGCGGTTCACCGCACGCGGGCGGGTTTGAAACCCGCCCCTACAGCCATCGCGCCTCGCCGCGACTAGTAGATGCTGAAGGGGAAGTACCGCGCGTTGATCCTGGCGTAGGTGCCGTCGGCAATGATGGCCGTCAGCGCGGCGTTGAGCCGTTGCCGCAGCGCGTCATCCTCCTTGCGCACCGCGATGCCGATGCCCTCGTCCAGATTGTAGGCGTCGCCCACCAGCATGAAACCGGCGCCCGCCTTGGTCTGCAACCATTCGTACAGCACCAGGCCGTCGGCGAATATCGCGTCGAGCCTGTGGGCGGCCAGGTCGAGATAAGCGTTGGTCTGGGTATCGTACAGCTTGATCTTGGCGCCGCCGGCATTCTTTTCGAGCCAGCTTGCCGCCACCGTGGCCCGCTGGGCGCCGATGGTCTTGCCGGCCAGCTTCCCGGGATCGAAGCCCGCGCCCTTGGCGGCCACGAAGCGCACCTTGTTGCTGTAGTACTTGTCGGTGAAGCTGACCACCTTCTTGCGCTCGCCGGTGATCGACATGCTCGCCACGATGGCGTCGTACTTGCCGGCCCGAAGCGCCGGAATGATGCCGTCCCAGTCCTGCGCCACCAGCTTGCACTCCACCCCCATCCGCTCGCAGAGCGCCCGTGCGATATCGATGTCGAAGCCCTTGAGCCGGCCCGACTCGTCGATGAAGTTGAACGGCGGATAGGCCCCTTCGCTGCCGATGCGGAGCGGGTTGGGTACGCCGGCGCCCTTGTCCGCCGCATCCGCGACAAACAGCAGATTCGCAATGAGCAGTGCTGCCAGAGTGGCAATGATCGGTTTCATGGACCCCTCCAACGTGTCTGTCCTCGTATCAACCGGACGCCTGTGCGCCGCCGTCAGCCTAGCCGAAACAACTTACGAAAAGGACAGCCGAACTCCGGTTTCCTCGAGGAACTTCAGACGGACAAGAAGTTCTGACGCCAGCGGTGACTGATGGTACGCCCGAGAGGATGGTATTTCCAGCGTGTTGTAGCAGCGCGTGACGGCAAGTCGATCCCGCACCGGCGCACACCGCTGACTCCAGGGCTGCGAAACGAACCTCCGCAACAAGTTATCGCAAGCCGAAAAGCAGTTGCCCAACCGGTGTTGGCTTGGTTTACTGAACAGATGGACCTGACGAGTTCCGGAGGATGGCGTCGGCCTCGGACTGCGCTGTGGATGTTGTTCCTAGGCACGCTCGCGGGGGCTTTCTCCATATCGAGCGCCGCTGCGGGAGAAGGGCGGCTGCAACTTGCCTACAGGGTCCATTTCAACGGCATCCACGCCGCCGATCTCGGTCTCGGCGTCAATTTCGATGCGGCAACGTACGACGTCGATGCGGCAGCGTATGATCTCGATGCGACGGCGTATGCCGTGCAGGCTCGTTTGAAAACCACCGGCCTGGTCAAGGCGCTCACGCGCTGGAAGACGACGGCGTATTCGCGCGGCACGCTTCTTTCGGGGGAAGTCGTGCCGGTCCGGGCAGGGTACCGGAGCAAGCGATGGTGGAAGAAGCGCCTTGTGGAGCTTGGCTTCGACGAGGGCACGCCGAAGCTTGTGCGCATGAAACCCCGTCGAAAGGGCAGGAAAACGCCTGCGGTGTCCCCGTCCCAGCTCCAGGGAGCGCTTGATCCCGCCGGCGCCTTCCTCGCCTTGCTTGCCCGTTTTGACGCCGGTCAGGGATGCAAGCTGCGTATTCCTGTCTTTGACGGACGCCGTCTCCGCGAGCTTGTGGGTGAGGCGGACGGAACCGGACGGCTTGAGGCCAGCCGGTACTCGCCCTTTGCCGGACCCACGGTCAACTGCCGCGTGTGGCTCGAGAAGAAGGCGGGATTCAAGCAGGAGTCCGGCGGCGGGCGGAAGCACGACGACACGGTGGTGCAACTCCGCATGGCGCGCGTGTTCGATGAGATGCCGCCGGTTCCGGTCCGTTTCGCCAGCGACACCGGGTACGGCTCCTTGATCGCGTATCTCTTCCAGGCGAAGCTGGACGCCGGCGGCCTGAAGCGGGAGCTGCGGCCAAGCCCCGGGAGGAAGCGCAGGCGCTAGCTGGCTGTGTCAAAATCCTAACTTCGGGGCACGAAAGCCAATCCGACATTCCCGCACCTCCTCCGTCATTCCCGCGAAAGCGGGAATCCAGGGGTCCTGGAGGGGTCCCCACGCGCCGCTTCCCCACTCCACCCCGCCTGGATTCCCGCTTTCGCGGGAATGACGATTTCGGGGGCCGTTGCCTCTCTCGGATGGGGTTTTGACGCAGCCTGCTAGTGTGGTGTCCCGTAAATTCCTGCGATCAGTTGCGCAGGATTTTTGTTGTCGGCAAGGCGCGATGACTTGTAGGGGCGACCTGCGGTCGCCCCAGGGCGGGCACCACGCGGGGAAGAGCAACGCAGCCGACGGCAAAAAGACCAGCAAATTATCGCAGGCATTTACGGGACACCACACTAGTCAGGCCTGCTCTCTTCCTACTCCTTCCCCAGAAACCACGTCACCAGACTGTTGAAGTCCTCCGGCTGGTCCACCCACACGAAATGGTCGGCCTTGTCGAGGATGTGCATCTGGGCGTTGGGAATGCTCTTGTAGAGTTCGAAGCCGGGGTCGAGGCCCTTGTTGGAGTTGCGGCCCCAGATGACCAGAGTTGGAACACTGATCTTGTGGACGTGGTCCCGGATGTGCGCGCCGTCGAAGTAGTACATCTCGCTGGCGCCGGCCATCCCGTGCTTCTCCCAGTACTCCTTCCCCATGTGCTTCGTGTAGAGGCCGTTCCAGCGGGCGGACAGCTCCGTCAGGTGGTCCAGGTACTCTTCGGCGACGCTGTCCTTGTGGTAGAGGGTGGTCTGGGCCAACTTGCGGAGGCCCTCCCGCGTGGTGGCGATCCCCTCCTTGAAAATCATGGTGCCGGGCTCGAACACGTCCTTGAAGTAGGGCAACTCGCCGCTGCCGTCCACCTCCACCTCTTGTCCGTCCACCTCGATGACCTGCCGCCCCTCGCCGGCCTTCGGGATGCCCGATCCGGCGGCGCTGCCGCTGTCGATGAGCACCAGCTTCCTGACCAGATCCGGCCGCTTGATGGTGATGTAGGCGACGATCCAGCCACCCTGTGACTGGCCGACGAGATTCACCGGCGCCAGGTCCAGGGCCTCGATGAAACCGATGACGTGCTCCGCGCGCACTCGCACGTGGCCCAGGTCGTCCAGGTTGCGCGGCGGGTCGGTCTGACCGTGGCCCAGCTCGTCGATGGCGTACACGTGGAACCGCTTGCCCAGCGGAACGATGCTCGGATACCAGCGGTAGCTGTCCATGCCGACGTCGTTGGCGCCGCCGTGCACCAGCAGCAGCCGCTCGGAGTTCTCTTCACCGGCCTCGATGTAGTGGGTCTTGTAGGCGTCAACCGTGGCGAAGCGGCTCTTGAACTTGTCGGGGCTGTTGAACAGGGTTTCCATGGGGATGCCTCCTGGTTTGAGTTGCAGCCCATGCATATTACCATCGGGTGGGTTGAGGCAACCGGTTCACGCTGGGGCGGTGGCGCCGAGGCTCGGTGGGGACGAGTGGTTCCATGAAACCCTAGCGGCATCCGGCGCCTAGCAGGCTGTGTCAAAACTCCATCCGAGCGAGGCAATGACCTCCGAAATCGTCATTCCCGCGAAAGCGGGAATCCAGGAGGGGTGGAGCGGGGAAACACCGCTGTAGCGCCCCTCCACCACCCCTGGATTCCCGCTTTCGCGGGAATGACGGAGGGGGGCGGGAATGACGGATTGGCCTTTCGCACCTCGAAGTTGGCCTTTTGACACAGCCTGCTAGCCGTTAGCGTCGGGCGCCGCGCGGCCTTGTGTTCGAGCGAGGTCTTCGGGAAGCGCCTTGACACGCCGGGCGCCATTTCATTGAATGTTCTCGGGCGATTCCGGCGAAGGCGGACTTGATCTCCACACATTGCGCTGACAACTCATGGTTTATCGAAAACACTTGGCCGTCTGTCTCCTCGGCCTCCTGCTCCTGGGCGCCTGCGCGGTAGCCATGGCCGCCGATCGGAATTTCTCGCAGTATCCGGGCTTCGTCGAGTACTTCGCGGCGAATCCGCCCGCGGGCGCCGCCGGCGCGGCCGATCGTGCGCTGGCCCGCCGTCACGCGCCGCGCTTTCACCTGCCCGCGGGTCACGAGGGACCCATCGATTTCTACGGCGACTACATCGCTCACGGTTACCTGGTGGCCGGCGACGGCGTCCGCATCGACGGTCCGAGCCCGGCGGACCTGAACCGGTACCGGGACGACGTCAGGGCCGAGTTCACGCACGTGCCTGGCAGTGCCAAGCCGCGCCCGGTGGTCTACGCCGCTGTAGAGCGCACCGGCCTGTGGGCCGGTCGCACGGCTGAGGAATTCACCGTGCTCACCTACCACCTGGTGTTCCGGGTAAGCGGTCTGCCCGCGGCCACGCCCTTGGCGGTGACCATCCCCCTTCGGTTGGTGGCGGACCTGGACGACTGGCACCAGCTCGACCACTACACCGCCGCGTTCGTGGTGCTGGACGCGGCCGAGCGTCCCGTCGCCCTCAACCTGCAACAGCACAACTACCTGCGCACCTACCTCGTCGGAGAGTCGGTGGAGCTCGGTTCGGACGGACGGTTCGACATTGACATCGCCATCCGCTCGAACGAACTCTATCCGCACGTCCCGGAGCGGACGGTGCGGCGCGCGGTGCGGTTCCTGGACTCCGACGCTAGGGCCTTCATGATGGGATTCGGCGAACGGCCGACCATGTCCGCGGACGACATCACCGATCCGGTTGGGACCGTCGACTACGAGCTCGCGTTCCTGCCCGGCTCCGATGCCTTCTATTCCTTCCACGGCTTCCTTGGCGAACGCCGCCGGTTGCCCGGCCGCGACGGTCCGCCCGGCGCGCGCTACAACACCATGCCGGCGCTCAAGCCGCTACCGGCGCAGATCCTCGACGGCTACTGGCGGGAGCGGAACGAAGGCGACTGGGCGCGGTACCAGCGGAGCCGGGAAAACGGCGCCGGCCGCGCCGGCTTCGCCCGCGCCCAGGCCGCGGTCTTCCATCACAACCTGGCCTGCCTGCGCCGGGAGAAGAACGGCTGCACGCTGCAGTAGCCGGGCCTGGCCCCTTTCTCCCGGCCTATTCCCTTGTACGCGCGCTATTGCGAGTGAAGTGAATAATTGATCATCAACCGCTCGGCCCCGTAATATTCGCGAAGGAATTCAGCCTGACTCGCATAGCCTCGCTTTGGAATCAAACGACCCTGGAACGAAATGGGCAGAGGATCGATATCGAAGGGGTAAGGAGAGACGGCTGCCCGGCTTTCATCCTCGATGTTGAAAGTGAGGGTTGTATCCTCTTGGCCCGTCTTCATGGGAGCCGGTACGCCGCTCATGGTGTGGCTTGGGCCGTTCTTCCGGTGGGTCGCGTTGAGTGGATACCGATTGCAAACGAACTGGCCCATCTGATCATAGATTTCCATGAGCTTGAAGTTCGTCCAGAGTTGTTCGTCCGACACGGAATCCCGATACTCAGGTGAGGCCTTCAACCGGATCATCAGCCCCGCTCGGTACGATTCCTGCTCGCGGAGAAATTCTTGGACCGCCGGGTGGACAGAATAATCCGGCATGTACGAAAGCAGCCCTTTTCCCTGGGTCAACAAGCCTTCGGCATGCAGGGAGACGACATAGCCTGCGTACGCGTCCTGCTCGGCCAATCGTGTAATGCCGTGACGGTAGAAGTCGAGCCAAACGGTCTGGCCCAGATGTTTGATACTGCCGATATAGTCGGGCGGTAGGCCTTCGTCGTTGATCTGCGGTTTGATCTCCCAATCCCACCAGCCGGTATCGTGCTCCTGGGCCGCCAGAACCATTGCGTCGTAAGGGGAGGCAGAGGCGAAATCGTCGTTTCCCCAATGGGCGGCAAGCCAGCCGGTTACTTTCGAGTGGTCGACCTGAAGAATGAGCAGAAGCTGCTCGTCATCGTAGGGGCATACCATCATGATATGAGTCTCCTTTACAGGCCGAATTTGTCGGAAAAAACGGGTTGTTTCGCATGATTGGCCGTGAGCCTTTCACTCGAGAAGCCGCGCGGCATTGCCACTCAGAATACTCTCAAGTTCCGAAGCCGGCCAGGGCCGGTCTTTCAGCGCGGCCAGGACAGCCCGTGTCGCGTTCGGGACGTGGGGCTCATCCGTACCGTAGACGAGTCTGTCCGAGCCGAACGTGGCGCGCGCACAGTCCAGCGCAGGGCCATGCATACAAGCCGTGTCGTAGAAGCAGCCGCGCAAATACTCGCTTGGCGGCCGTAGACATTTCTCATAGCGTTGGTAGCTTCGATCGAGGCGGTCTATCACCATGCCGAGGCTGCCGCCACAGTGTGACCAGACGAGACGAACATCCGGGCAAGTCTCCAGTATACCGGCGTATACCAATTTGGTAGCCGCCATGGCGGTCTCGCCGAGATAACCCACCGAGAGATATTCGCCCCGGTCATTGGCGGGTCCGTTGGGAGGAAATGTCGGGTGTACCAGTGCCAACAACTTGCGCCGGTGTGCCTCGTTCCAGAATTCCCGGAGTTCCGGGGCGTCCAGGGTGTAGTCTGCAATGGTGGTGGTGATGCCGACGCCGACGGCGCCGAGGCCCAAGGCCCGGTCGAGCTCGTTGATACATGCGGATGTCCTGCTCCACGGTAACGCCGCCACAAAGCGAAAGCGGTCGGGATGCTGCCGGCTGACGGCCGCCAAACCGTCATTAATAGTTCGCGCCGTTGCAACGTCCCCGTCGTCTGCCCAGCCAATGTTGAGGGCGCCAACGGAAAGCACCTCAACGCCAACGCGAGCCTCGTCCATGGTCCGCAATCGGCCACGCAGATCATCATCGGTGGGTGCCGACATCGTGTGGCTGCCCCGACAAATCAGAGACAAACCGCGTGCGGTATTTTCCAGGGTGAAATCCGGCCGCGCTTTGATAACCTCGGCGAAACATCCGTCCGGATAGACATGCGCGTGCATGTCTATGGTGGTACCAGGGGCTATTGGGTCGTTTTGCATATCTGATTCAGGATGAACCGGTTTCACCCTGGTCCATGAGCTCCAGGATGTAGCCAGGCTTGAGCGGCAGCCGTTTCACTTCCACTCCCAGCGCGTTGGATACGGCGTTCGCGATCGCCGCGCCGGCGGCGGTGATCACTCGTGAACCGATGTAAGCCATGGACTGTTTCCAGACTAGCTGACCGAAACACACTAGCCGGCCGAAAGTTTCTCCGCGGCCTCCCGGATTGACGTAACGATATTCTGGTAGCCGGTACAACGGCAGAGGTTGCCGCTGATCCACTGGCGGATATCATCGTCACTGGGCTTGGGTATTTCCTTCAAAAGAGCTTCTGCCGTAAGCAGCATGCCCGGTGTGCAAAAGCCGCACTGAAGGCCATGCCACTCCCAGAATTTTTCTTGTAACGGATGCAGCTCGTCAGCGCTGGGCGCCAGCCCTTCGACCGTTTTCAATTCGGCGTTGTTGGCTTGCACCGCGAACATCAAGCAGGAGCGTACGGGTTCCCCATTCAACAGGATCGTGCAGGCGCCGCACACGCCGTGCTCGCAGCCCACGTGGGTTCCGGTAAGGCTCAGATCATCGCGAATGAAGTCCGTCAGGAGTTTTCGCGGCTCCACCTCGCCATGATACTCGATCCCGTTGATCCGCACCCGTACTTGCCGCTTGCTCATCGAGAAAGTTCCTTCCGAGACTCCACCGGCCTGCCTGCCCCGAGGTCACTGCTTCGGACGCTTTTCCACGAATCGCTCGTAAATTGCATTGGTACCGATGATCTTGAGTTGAAGCGATTTCTTGGCGGCGATGGTCGCCTTTTTTTGGAGTTCGTCCGTAGTGGCGTAGCGGCGCAGTACATACGCCCCGAGGTCGGCGTGCCCACCTTCTTCTTCAGAATGTTCCTGAAAAAACTTGATCAGCGACGGGTACGGATAGTGTTCTACCGTCGCGTCGTGCATGCGCTTTCCCGTGCGAGTGTTGGTGCGTTCATTTCCGAAGTTATTCGCAGCGGCGATTTCTACGATATGACCTCGTGACAGCCAGTAGTAATAATAAGGCGTTGTGAATTCAGGTATGAGCTCGGCCTCGTACATCTCTTGTGGATCGCGACCGATCTCGCGCGCGAAGTCGACCAGGTATTCCGGGTGTGGTGCTTCTTCCTGCAAGTAGTCGATGTAACGGATCCGCACATCCGGATCGGGACACGTCTGGACCCATGCGGCGATAATGGAGGGATTTTCTCGCAAATAGGCATAACGTTGCTTCATCAGGTCGAATAGCTGGTCTTTGGTGAGCCTCCCACTACACCACGTCTCAAAGTACGGTGAAGCGGACGCCTCACGGCGCAACGGCTCAAGTTCTTTATCGAGCCAGCCCACGAATTCGTCACTGGACATCGTCATTTCGATAATCCTCCGTTTAGGGGCCGCAACATGTGGTCCGGAAATTAACTGGTGGCGGCACCTAGGACGCCCTAGAGGCCATCCTGGTACACATTTGAAAGGCCTGTCAAGGCTGAACGCGTGCACGAACGCAAACGGGTCGCGTGGCACGGTACTGCCATGAGTGCAGTCATATGGGGTGGTCGGATTTTCACTAATAAAATCAACCGGTTTCGGCCGGAGGGTTTTTTCGCTTGACAGCTTTCGGAAGCCTTTTCTATGGTGGGCCGTCGACGAGGTCCGAAGAGACGGGGTCGCTTTTGACGATGAAGAAAGTTGCTGTCGACTATTGAAGGCGCGCGCTTCGGCGCGGGTTGAGCGAGGGGTCAAAGGAGACGAAGCCGTGACGATGTCTGGAGAAGCGTTTGTCGAGTGGCTGGACCAGGAACTGGAACCCCTTCGGGAGGAGGCCGCGAGCTCCCCCTATTACGACGCATGGTACAGCGGTCAGCTCAGCAAAGAGCAACTTTTCGAGCTGATGAAGCAATTTTATGCATACTTGCGAGAAAATCCGGCGATCATCGCAGCGTGGGTTCTAAAATGCCCTGATCCTGACCTGCGGTTGAAGTATATTGATTATTTACACGAGGAAGCACCTCACCCCGAATATCTGGTTGACTTCGCTCGCGAGATTGGCCGCGATCCACGGGAGATGTACGAGGCAGAACTCATCCCTGAATTTGCAACACCCTACTTCTATTACTGGCTGTCGAGAGGGCACATTGTGGAAATTGCAGCGGCAAACAATTTCGGGAATGAACGCACAAACGAAAGAGTGGTCGGACGACTGCATGAAGCGGCCGTCAAATATTATCCCTACCCTTCTTTGCTGAAGTTGTTCAGAGAGCACGCGGAAGAGGAGGGCGAGCACGCCAACCTGGGCGCGTACGTGCTGCAACGGTACGCAACTACCGCGGACCTTCAACGAAAGGCAACTGCAGCCGCGAAAAAATCACTGCAAATAAAGATAATCGGATGGAATGCGCTTTATGAACGGTTTGTCAAGAACTGGGAATGCTGAGGAGGAGCCACGCCGCCGACGGCAAGCAGGACCCGCAGATTCGTAAGGTATTTGTGAGACACTACACGAGCTCTGACCAAGGAAAGGTTTCCTAGCGATGGCGTCTGTCTCTTTCTATGTCAAGTCGGATGGTGAATTTCTCAACTCCAGGATGTGGATACCGGAGAAGAGCCGGGAGGAGGCTGTGGTGTTCTGCCATGGCTGGGGTGGGGGAGCTCCTTACGACGACCTTCTCGCGCTGTTGGCCGAGCGGGGCTACTTCGCCCTCCGGTTCGAACAACGAGGCTATGGAGAATCGACTGGCGGCGCGGATCTCAGCCTCTGGTCCCAGGACATGGCGGCCTGCGCAGCCCTACTTTCCGACGTTGCAAAACGCGTCTGGTCAGCGGGTCAGTCCACCGGGGGGGCCATGGCGCTGATTGCTGCCGCGACCCACGACTGCTTCTGCGGAGCCGTTTCAATTGCCCCTTTTTGCAGCTTGGAGCGTATTATTGAAGACAATGTCGATGCTCGCGGGGTCTTGGAGGCCCGGTTTGGACCCCTGCAAGAGAAACACTATAAGGGCGCCGATACGCTGCGCTTTGCGCGCGAGCTTCAAAAGCCGGTTTTCCTGGCGCATGGCACGGAAGATCGCAGCGTTCCCTTTGAGCATGGTGAGCTCATCCATAAGCAATTGGGAAAGAACGCCCGTTTCCGTCCGGTTCCACGGGCGGATCACCATCTCACGAACGTCGATCGATCGCCAGTTTTTCGTGAAGTCGTCGAATGGCTCGAAAGTCACAGCCAGTCATCTCCATAAACGCATTCCGGGCGAAGGACCAAGTCGGCGTTTGCCAGGAAAGCCTTGGTGCGCAACGCTTTTCTCGCCGAGCTCTCGGCGGTCAGCACCGGCGTCAGTCTTGCAACACCTCGAAAAGAAAACCGCGCGGAAACGGAATGTAGAGAAACTCTGCCAATATCCAGAGCAAAATCCCTACACTGATGGTGAGGACTAGTGAAACGGACCAGTTTTCTCTTGCGGAGAGTCTGAGATAGCTGAGTGTGATAAACGGTCCGCCGATGCCGAAGCCAAAGAACCATACGGCGCCGGCAAACCCCAGCAACCAGGCGACCGTACCGATGCCCCGTCGCCTCTCTTCGTCCGTGGTGACCGGCGGCTCACCCGGATGGTCGCCACGTAACTCGGAGAGATTGACTACAAGCTGCAAAACCAGGAGTCCGAGAAGTGGAAAGCCTATCACCCACGGAAATAGTCTGGTCGTGACATCCCAGTCGCGTGTCTCCCACAGTGCGGCGACAACGATGACAATCATCGAGACCGAAATGATCAGGGATCCCTTCATCGGCGGCTATGCTTGGCGGTGCGAACGAAAGGAGGGATAGAAGACCACCACAACGGCTAGCAGCAACAGTCCGAGGACCAGTGGATCGAGGAGCCAATACCACCCGTACCGGTCTGTTGACAGGAAAAGATAGGTCTCGGCGAGGTCTCCCAGAACGAGCCCCAGGACGATGGGGGGCCGAGGCCAGTCAAAATGCACCATCACGAGTCCCAACAGCCCGAAAGTGAGCATGAGGAGGATGTCCATCATCGCGTTTTTTTCGGCAAAGGCGCCAATGAGGATGAGCAGCGTGATAAAAGGGATGAGCAGGGGGCCGCGAATAAAGGTGATCTTGCTGATCTGGTTCAGGAAAAGCAGGCAGACACTCACTGTTATGATGTTCGAGACAACAATGATCCAAACGAACGACATCGTCAGTGTCAGGTTCGTTGTGAGCATGGCCGGTCCCGGGACCAGACCTTGAATCAGGAATCCTCCCATCAAAACTGCGGTGAACACACTGCCGGGCACGCCGAAGGCCACAGTCGGAATCAAGGAGCCGCCCAAGCCGGAGTTGTTTGCGGCTCCGGGGCCCAGGACACCTTCCACGGCTCCTTTGCCGAAACGGTCCTTGTCAGGCGAACTTTGCACGGCGTGGGCGTAGGCCATCCACTGGGATACACCCGCGCCCAATCCCGGTATGATACCTATGAACGCGCCCACGAGACTACAGCGTACCGTGATGCCGAAATGCGTAAAAGTATCCTTGACACCCTGCCACACGCCCCCCAATTTACCAGGATTTCCTTTTGCGATGCTGGTACCCTTGACGGCGAGGTCATAGATCTCGGGCACCGCAAAGAGACCCAGAGTGACCGGGATGAGGCCAACTCCGTCCCACAGGTGGAGTAATCCGAAGGTGTACCGTTGTATTCCCGACTGCGGATCCATTCCCACCATGGCCACCAGCATGCCCAAGCCCCCGGCGATGAGACCTTTGAGCGGCGTCTTGGAGCTCAGCGTGCCGACAAAGGTCAGTCCCACGATGCTCAGCATGAAAAGTTCGGGCGAACCAAACGAGAGGACCACGGGTCTTACAATCGGTATGGCCAAAGCCAACGCGAAGGCTCCCAGGACGGCTCCCACCAGGGAACTCATCAATGCGGCGCCCAGTGCCCGCCCTGCCTCACCGTTTTTGGCCATGGCGTGTCCGTCGACAATCGTAGCCGCGCTGGTGCTTTCACCGGGCACACCGAACAGGATGGAAGTGATGTCACCGGTGGTCGAGGTTACGGATCCCATACCCAGCAGAAAGGCGAATGCCTCGGTGGGTGTCATGTCAAAGGTGAAGGGGAGCATGATGGCAAGGGTCACGGTGCCGCCAAGTCCCGGTAGAATTCCCACCGCGAAACCGGCCGCGACGCCTATGAGCATCAGACCGAAGGTTGGCCAGCTAAATACTATGAGAAGGCCGCCAACAAACGCGTCCAGCAAGTTCCGGGCTCCCCTGATCCAGGTAAACGAAGAAGAAGTGTCGTGACGCGTTCGTGCAAGATCGTCGGTCGGTGAGGGGGAAGGGTCGGGAGCGGGTCTTACCCCGTAGCCTTCAGAAAGGCCGCCAGATCGCCGGCAGGGTCTTTCGAAACAAAATCCGCCAATTTCACTTTGCCCGTGCCCATGGGCCGCGCCCTGTCGAACTCCGCCCGCTTTTCCGGCCGATAGAGTGAAGGTTTCGTTGCATCGATGCCTGTTTTGCTACCCAGGCGCCTGAACGGCAGTCCCGGGCTTTCCACGACGGGAAGAGACAAATCGAGTCGATGGCCGTTGGTGCGGTCGATGGTGAAGATGTCGTTTGCCGGATTGACCCTGGTGGAAACAGCCCAGAGGACCTCTTGTGCGTTGAAAAGGTCCACATCCTTGTCCACGGCGATGGCGACCTTGGGGTGCAGGTAGGAGCTCGAGAGGGCCGCCATCAGCGCATCTCGCACCTGACCGTCGAACTGAGCCGTAAGCTGAAGTATGACCGTGAAGTTGCCGGCCCAAGGGGGGACGAATACGTTGTGGAGATCGATGCGGCCTCCGACATCGCGTACCCGCTGGAATAGACCGGCTTCCATGGGGAGCGCCACAAGACGCTGATGATCGGTGGCGATGGTCGACTGCAAATGGCGATAGATTGCGCCCCGCCGCATGGTGATGGCCGTAATCTCCCAGACCTCCTTGGGTCTGACCCCATCCGATTTGTAGCCCTGAAACTCGCCGAAAGGTCCCTCGTCCTCTCGTACGTTCGGAGGAACGAACCCCTCGATAACGATTTCTGCGTGCGCAGGCACATGAAGATCGACGGTCTCGCACTTGACCATTTCGACGGTCTCGCCGAGCAAAGATCCGGCGAGCTCGAACTCGTCCACTCCGTACCGGCCGCTGTAGTTGGCGGCAATCTCGTAGGCCGGGTGATGTCCGATCACCATGGCCATGGGCATCGGTTCCCCTTGAGCCTGATACCGACGATAATGCTCGTAGTTGTGCCGAGGCGCCATGGAGATAGCGACCCGTCTGCCGTTGGTACACTGAACCCGGAGAAACGCGACGTTCTGGATGCCGGTCTCCGGGTCCTTCGTTACCGCCATACCACCGCCGATGTACGGGCCGGAGTCCCCTTCCGTGTGGGTTGCAATGGGAAGACGCAGGAGGTCCGCATCGTCTCCGAGCCACATGATCTCTCGCACCGGCCCGTCGGCCACGACCTGCCACGGCCGTGGCCCCTTTTCAAGACGCCGCGCCAACTCGTCCAGCACATTCTCCGGTTTTGTTTTCAGCGCAACCGCCTGTGTGGCGCGGGTTTTGGCAAGGATGTCACAGACGCTCCATCCGGGATATCCCTTGATCTGCTGAAACAGCAAAGGCCGGTCGCTTTCCGAACAAAGGGCGCCCATTTCGGTCGAGGGATCTACCTCTTTGTCGATGCTGAGAACTTCCTCCCCCGCTTCCAACAGAAAAGTTCGAAGATCGTTCTGCGTGGCCGCCTCCTTGGATTCGAGAAACGAACGCCTTTATGTTTGCCGATGCCGAGCCCTTCAGGGCTTTTTTGGCTTGGCTCTTGGGGTAATGATTTTCGTGAGCTCGGCGATTATGTCGGGTGGTACGGTGAGGACCGATTGGTACAGCTCGGCCACCTCTTCACCACTCTTGGGCGCAGCTTGCCGTCCGATCTTCTTTATCTGGGCCAAAACCTCTTTGTCCGCCAGCAGCTTTGTAAATGCTTGCCGCACCGCCTTGACACGTTCGGCCGGCACTCCCGGTCCAAAATGAAAGGGCATGGCCGCGAAGTCGGGTTTCGAATAGACCTCGAGCAGTTTCCGCTCGAAGTCGCCCTTTACCAGATCTTCCACCCGGGGCACGTTCTTTAGTGCGGGATGCGGCGGTGCCGGCGGCCCCATGGTCGATAGGACGGTAACGAACATGGGATTCTTGAACCAGCCTGGGGCAATTGTTTGCAATCCGTCCCAACTGACGCAGAAGCCATCGAGCTCCTTGGACTCCGTCGCTAACCGGACGCGTGCGATGCCTCTGTAGCCGTGCACTACCTTGAAGTTGGTTCCCACAACCCTGTTGACAAGGAGTGGCGCTTGCGACGTCGATCCTCCGGTTCCTCCCATCGCCAAACTCGGTCCATTCACCGCGTCCCTGATGCTCTTGAGACCCAGGTCTTTCCTCACGACGCAAGTGGGTGGTGAGGAGCCTACCGAGCCCAGCCACTGGACTTTCTTCGCATCGAACTCGACCGCGGGATCACCTACGGCCTGCCGGATGATGGTCCTTTCGCTGGTCATGCCGATGACCGTGCCATCCTGGCGCTCCGCCCTGTAAACATTGTTGGCCGTTATCAACGTGCCGGCCCCGGGCCGATTGATGACCACCACCCGGGGACGGCCGGGAACGTATTTGGGTAGGTTTCGTGCGACAATGCGCCCGACAATGTCGAAGCCTCCCCCGGGGCTGAAGCCGACGAACAATTTGATGGTTTTCCCTTTGTAGAAATCAGCGACGGGAGTCTTCTCGGCAGCCAGAGCCGGCACCCAACAGAGTATGGCGACAAGACATATTCCACCCAAGAGACCTACCGTCATCGAGCGTGATAGCGAGCTTGTTCGATTCATGGATTTCACTCCTCAACCTGGAAAGTCCCCGCTTGTATCGAGAAACGGCTTGCGTTGTCAACCCGGATCAGGCGCGTGTTGCCTGATTTGTTCAAGTCGTGGTACGGGTATCGTCCCGACGCCAACTGCGTAAGGTTACGATGTTGATTGGCGAGGCAAAGCTTTGCGGCTCAGGCTCAATAAGATGGGCAACGTAACAAGTATACGGAGGCTACGATGAAAAAGAGACATCTGTCATTGGGACCCCTCGCCCTGTTCATAGCTCTTTCTTTGGTCATTGCCGTAGGGTCTGTTGGAGCTGCAGACAGCAAGGCCCGCTCGTTTGACGAGAAGGCCGTGGCAGATTTCTATCGGGGGAGAACCATATCGATTGTCGTCGGGTATGCTCCGGGTGGTGGCTTCGACATCACGTCGCGCTTGCTTGCTAAGCACATGGGAAGGCATATCCCGGGCAATCCCACCGTGATTGTCGCGAATCGGCCCGGCGCGGGCAGTCTGGTGGCGGCCAATCTCGTCTATGGGACCTTGCGCAAAGACGGCACCGTTATCGCCAACTTCAACTCGCAGATGTTGCTCCAACAGGTTCTTGGGAAGCAGGGGGTTGAATTCGACGCGGGGAAATACAAGTGGCTTGGCAGCGTAACGGTGGGTCACGGCGCCTGCGGGGTGAGCAAGGACACGGGCATTACCAGCGTGAAGCAGATCATGGGGTCCAAAGGCCGAGTGGTGACCATGGGTGCGGAAGCGCCAGGCTCGGGCATTACGGACACCGCGGCGGTCATGCGGGCTGCGCTGGGTCTCAAGTTCAAGTTGATTTACGGTTATGCAGGGGCCCGGCCCGTGGCAAATGCCGTCCTCAATGGAGAGGTCAACGGAATGTGCATAAGCTGGGAAGCCTTTACGTCATACCTCAGCAATTTCTTCGTGCCGACGCCAAAGCTCAACATGCTCGTCATATTTGGCTCGAGTGTGCCGGATAATCCCTGGCTCAAGAACGCCGTTGCCGCGCAGCCCAATGCCAGGGACGAGACCGGACGCAAACTTCTCGATATCGTTTTTGCTCCCGGTAAGATCTCGTTTCCCTATGCTGTCGCGCCGGGCGTTCCGTCTGATCGCGTGTCCGCCTTGCGGCAAGCATTTGACAAAACCATGTCCGATCCGGCTTTTGTGGCGGATTTCAAGAAGACACGGCGTGCACTCGTGGCGAGGTCCGGGGAAGAAGTGACAAAGATCGCGAAAGACTTGACTACGGTGAAACCGGACGTGCTCGCTGCTCTCAAGGAGGCACTGAAGCAGCAAACAGACCCGAATTAGCCCGGAGCTTTCCGGCCCGTAGGTCAGCGGATCGGTATGATAGAAGCTTTTTTTTCGGGTCTGGCGGCGGTCTTGGCTTACCCGACCTTCTTTGTGTTGCTCGGCGGGATCGGCATCGGATTCGTAGTGGGGATACTTCCCGGCGTCGGCGGCCTCGTGACACTGGCGCTCATGCTCCCCTTCGTCTTCGAGATGAGCCCCACCCATGCCTTTGCGTTTCTGCTCGGCATGCTGGCGGTGACTTCGACCACCGGGGATATTACGTCCATCCTTTTTGGCGTTCCCGGCGAATCCATTTCTGCGGCAACGATTATCGACGGCCATGCAATGGCCAAGAACGGTGAAGCCGGCCGCGCACTGGGGGCCGCGCTCATGAGTTCGCTGGTTGGGGGCGTTGTCGGGGCGTTTGCCTTGGCGGCGAGCATTCCAGTTGTGGCGCCGTTGGTGCTCAGTTTCAAGTCACCCGAATTCCTGGCGTTGGCGCTTCTCGGCATCACTTTCCTGGCGTCACTGAGTGGAAACAGCAAACTGAAAGGAATGCTTGCCGGCGGCCTGGGGCTCGTTCTGGCAATGGTAGGACTCGATCCGCAATCGGGCATGCCACGCTACACTCTGGGCATGCCGCAGCTTTGGGATGGAATCGGTATCGTTCCGGTGACGGTCGGTCTTTTCGCTCTACCGGAAGTCGTGGATCTGTGGGTGAGAGGGACGAGTATCGCTGAAAGCCGAACCGGCCGAATCGGCGGCGTGTGGCAGGGCGTGAAGGATACCTTCAAGTATTGGGGAACGACGGTTCGATGCAGCATCATCGGCGCCTTCATTGGCGTGATTCCCGGGTTGGGGGCAGGAGTTTCCCAGTGGGTTGCTTATGGACATGCGGTTCAGAGCGCATCCGACAAGAGTCGATTTGGCTTCGGCGATGTCCGTGGGGTGCTCGGTCCCGGAGCAGCCAACAACTCGGGTCTTGGCGGAGCCCTCGTGCCCACGATTGCTTTTGGCGTACCTGGCAACGTTGTGATGGCAATCCTCCTGGGAGCGTTCCTGGTCCAGGGTTTGGTGCCGGGTCCAAGCATGCTTACGGAGAACCTGACCCTGACGTTCACGTTCGTTTGGTTCATTGTGATTGCGAACATTATCACTGTGGCGTTCTGCTTTCTCTTTCTTAACCAGCTTGCCAAGCTTACTCATGTCCGCGGTTCCCTCCTGATCCCGGGTATCGTTCTGCTTGTGTTTCTGGGCGGGTACGCGGGAACCAACTCCATGCTCGACATGGGGATCACCCTGCTGTTTGGCGCTGTTGGCCTCGTGATGGTCTACATCGACTGGCCCCGGCCGCCTTTGATTCTTGGCTTGGTCCTGGGCGGACTGGTCGAGAGAAACTTTTTCATATCCTACGAATTGCATGGCCTCACATTTCTCTGGAGGCCTATTGTTGCCGTAACTTTGGTCATCGCCTTTGGAGTGCTATTTCTGCCTTCCATACAGAATGCGCTTCCCAGGTGGCTTGGTTTCAAGGAGAAGGCGGTTGTCACCGAAGAGGATTGAGCTTCTATTCAGCGTCTTGATCGTCTTGTTGCTGGGGTGGGGGCTTTGGACGGCACGCACTTGGCCGGTTCACTCGCGAATCTTTCCCTGGTCGATCGGGTTAGGCGTGCTGGTGCTGGCACTGGCCCAGTTGATCGGGTCCGTTCGCGGGGTGATTGGTGCCGGCTCTTCTGCTCGTGATCAAATCGATGCAACGACGGACTCATCAGACGGCGAGCATCGGAGGATGCAAACTGCTTCAAAGGGGGCAATGGGAGGTTTGAACCTTCCGGACGACGTCGTTCGGAGACGGGTCCTGGTGATGTGCGGCTGGATCCTGGTGTTTTTCCTGGGTATCTGGCTTTTGGGGTTTCGCGTCGGTTCCTTCTTGTTGACCCTGGCCTTTCTGAAGTTCGGTGCTTCCGAGAGTTGGCGGGTCAGCGTGGTAGCCGGCGGAATAAGCTACCTTTTCTTTCTCCTCGTGTTTCATTTTGCGCTCCAAGTCCCCTTGGCTCCAGGTTTGCTAACGGAGTCTCTTGGGATGGACTCGTTGGACGCCTACCTCATAAACGGCTTGGTAAATCTGTTCAGGTAGCGGCCGGTCGCAGAGTTGAGTTGCAGGGAAGAGTAGGGGTTGGGATGGATAGATGTTGTTATGGCCAGTCTGACTGGCTATCATTCGCCTATGGGCACAATGTATTCGGCATACGACGCCAAGACGCGTTTCTCAGAGGTACTTCGGAAGGTGCGCGATGGGAAAACGGTCACGGTATCCTACCGGGGAAAGCCTGTGGCCGAGATTCGCGCCATTCGGGAGTCCCCCGAGATGATCGAAGCGCGACTCGACCACCTCGAACGGCAGGGAATACTGGTTCGTTCGGGTGAGCCCAGGAGGCTCATGAAAGCAGTGGTGAGGCGCCCGGGTGCTTTGGCCCGGTTTCTCACCGAGCGCGGATGAGCGATCCGGGGTCGACTATCCGACGCGGGCGCTGGGGTCTTGTCCCGATTGTCGGCAGGACGAGGCTGCTTCGATGATGGCGTCGCGAAATCTCGCGAAACTGTTCGAGCGGTTATGGTCGGGGTCCATGTGCTTCGCGATGGCGCCTGCGGCGTGGACCTTCCCCAGTCCTTCCTTGAAGTAGCCGTATTGCTTCATGATGTTCTCAAACGCCTCCCAGGTGCCCCCGTGGATCGCGTCGGGATCACGGTATCGCGCTCGGTTCGGAATGTTCCGCGATACGCGTGGGTAGGTTCTACAGACAGCTTCCCAGTCTCCGAAATACCACGCCTCCAGTTCCTCGATTGCAACGCGATTGACCACTTGCCAAGGACCGAGGTCGGCGCGTGAGCGAGTAACCAAGCTCGAAGCCGTCGCCATGTCCTCGAGTCGTCCTTTCAGTTCGCGGCAATCGTCGCTGTCCCGGTCGACCACCACCATGATTCGGAAATGATCGGGCATCCACTTAGCATAGGCGATCAGACGAGCCTGCAATTTTTTGAGGAGGTCGGGCTTTCCTCGGAACGTATGGATTTTGAACGTCGACTTTCGGGGAAGCATGCGCGGCAACAGTCCCTGCAAGAATACTTCCATCGAAGGTTCTTCGGTTAGGATCTCCAGGTGCCGTGCGCTCATATCGCGTTTCCGTCCGAATCGGGTGTTGGCGCGCCTTGGTGGGTCAAAGGGTCGCCCACCCGGAAGTGCCCCTCCATCCACAGATCACCCAGTAGTGCACCGGCCTCTACGAACTGGGCTACGCCGGCCAGGTCACTGACACGGCGTGTCTTCGTGTGGCCGGCCTCGTCGCGCCACACGACGCGCACCTCATTGGACCGGAGCGCGTCGAGGAAGAACGGGGAGTGGGTGGTCACGAGGAGTTGGGTGCCCATGCTGGCCGAGCGGCATTCTTCAGCCAATCCGTGAAGTAGCCGTGGGTGCAGAAAATTTTCCGGCTCTTCGATTCCGATGAAGGGAGGCGGTTCCGGATCGTGCAAGAGGACTAGGTAAGCCAGCATCTTCAACGTGCCGTCTGAGGCGAAACGTGCCAACACAGGATGGCTGAACGGGGCGTCTTTGATCTGTAACAACAGACGGCCGTCCTGCATGGTGTGGGCCAATACACGTTCGATGCGCGGTACTCGCGCGCGTAGTGCCTCGAAGATACCCTCGAGTCGTTCCGGATGTCGCTCCGCCAGATACTGGACTACGTTCGCGAGATTGTCCCCCGTCCTGGTGAGGCGCTCGGCTGGTCCGGCTTCTGGTTGACCGCGGGCGCTCTCGGCGGAAAGATACGATACGTGCCAACCCATGATGAACTCGCGGAGCGCTGCCACACGCGGATGTTCCTGGAATTGTCCTAGCGCGTTGACGGCCAGAAGGTCGGGCGATTTCAAAGGAATCTCCAACCTGTGATCTTCGACATCCGGCGCTTCGCCGCTCGCGGCCCGGCCTTGGCCGTGTTGATACTCAAGGAAACGAAATGGGCGCCCAAAGCTTCCGCGCTTCCAGCTAAGGGACTCACGAACCACCACTGGCGATCCCGCCGGCTCATCGACCGCCAAGTGGTAGGTGATCAATGGAGTCCTCGGTGTTTCTCGGTATTTGATCTCGATCGTTACGGCATCCTCGGCACCGCGGGTCTTGAGTTCCCTGGCGCGCCCACGGCGGTCCCATGCGCGGCGAAGGCCGGTTTCGAAACATTCAGCGATGAAGGCGAACACGTCGAACACAGTGGACTTGCCGCTCCCGTTCGGGCCTAGCAGCACGGTCATAGGTGTCAAGGCTTTGAATTCTACGTCGCGCAACGCACGAAAATTCTGGACTTTCATGTATTCGATGCGTGGTGGTGTGGGTCTCTGCACAGGTGTCTGGTTCATTCCCCTACCTCCAAGGATTTCAGCTCGCTATTTGACTTCGTCGCGGACACCAGCTTCGGCGGTAAGGCGTGTTGGCATTTGGTTGAATGGATGTCTCACAAACAACTTTGTGGATGAATCCCAACAAACTCGGTGGATTGCGGGCAATATGCTCGAAAACCCAAGAGTTGTCCAATTGGTGAAACTCACAAGAGAGTCCAACGACGGCCGGATTGGGGTGCTTTGACTGCCCAGTACAGGGAATAGGCCGCGTTTGGTTCCCTACGTCTGCAACGCCGTCGCCACCACCAGGTACAGAGTCGTGCCCAGCAGGTCGTTGAAGGCCGTCACCAGGGGGCCGGCGGCGACGGCGGGGTCGCGCTTGAGCCTGTAGAAGATGATGGGTTGCACGGTGCCCACGCAGGCGGCGGTGGTGACGGAGATGACCATGCCGATGAGCACGGCGAGGGACAGGTTGAGGATGTCGGGAGTGCCCATGTTGATGAGATAGCTGGCCACGGCGGTGATCAGGCCGCAGCTCACGCCGAGCACTAGACCCGTGGCGGCCTCGTGGGCGATGACCGAGAGGATGTGCTGGAAGGACAGGGTGCCCAGGGCGATGGCCCGCACCACCAGGGTGGACGACTGCAGGCCCACGGCGCCGGCGGTGGCGATGATGACCGGCAGGAAGGCGGCCAGTAGGGCCATCTTCTCGAAGGTGGTCACGAAGACCTTGGAGATCACCAGGGCCACCACGAGTCCCAGCACCACGGTGGTCAGCACCCACGAGAAGCGTTCGCCCACGCGCTTGAGCACCGAGTCGTGTTCCAGGTCGATGGACTCGCCCTCCACGCCCGCGATGGCGTAGATGTCCTTGCTGGCCTCCTCCTCGATGACATCCACCACGTCGTCGATGGTGACGCGGCCCACGAGCCGGTCCTTCTCGTCCACCACGGGAACGGTGACCAGGTCGTATTTCTGCAGCACCCGGGCGACCTCGTCCTGCGGCATCTCCACCGGCACCGAGATCACCGGCCGTTCCATGATGTTGGCGACGGATTCGTCCGGGCGCGCCAGCACGAGATTGCTGAGGGGCAGGATGCCGGTGACGTGCCTCTCCACGTTCATCACGAAGACATCGTGGACCTCGGGCACGTCGTCCTGAGCCCGCCGGATCAAGCCGATGGCCTGCTCCACGGTGGCGTACTGCGGCACCGACACGTACTCCGTCTGCATGATGCCGCCGGCGGTGTCCGGCGGATGATCCAGCAGGTCGCCAATCTCCTCCGCCAGCTCCGACGGCATCTCCGCCAGGACGGTGGGGGTGCGTTCCTCCGGCAGGGTCTCGAGCAGGTCGGCGGCATCGTCGGTGTCGAGTTCCTCCACCAGCCCGGCCAGCTCCCGGTCCGAGAGGTTCGTCACCAGCTCGTCGCGCACTGCCGGTGAGATGAGACTCAATACCGCGGAGGCCGCTTCCGGGAGCAGCAGGCCGAACACCCGTTGCCGGACCCGTGGCTCGTCGAGCTGGTCCAGCAGTTCGGCGATGTCGGCGGGGTGAACGTCGGTCAGCAGTTGCCGCACATCGTCGTAACGGCCCAGGCCCGTCATCATGACGATGTTCTCCAGCGCCACGTCGCGCGGCGACGGGCCCGGAGATGCGTCTTCGGGCCGTTCTTGCGACGGTGTTTCTGGAGTTGAACTCTGCATCTTGGTTCAGCGAACGGGTGTGCGTTTCCCGTTCGATCCTCCACGGCCCGGTTCGCCTCAAGGGTTCTGCGGACGTGCCGGCTCCCAACAGCTCATTATATCGGTAACAGGTTAAGATAACATTAAGCTCGCCTTGGTCAGCCACGCCAAGACGTTCATCGACGGAACGGAAAACGCCCGATACCGCGTTCGGGCGTGTTCCATCGGTTCGTTCCGTAACAAAACGTCAACGAACACTTCCCGTTTCTGACGCGACAGTACGGCACCAAGGTGATCTACGTGCCGGGGAATCACGACGAGATGCTCCGGGACTACAACGGCATGGCCTTCGGCAACATCCAGATCATCGACCGCATCGTCCACCGGAAGGCCGACGGCAAGCGTTTCCTGGTGATTCACGGCGACCAGTTCGACAGCGTGGTGCGCTTCTCCAGGGCCATCGCGCTCCTGGGCAGCCACGCATACGCTCTGCTGCTTGGCGTCAATACCCGGCTCAACCTGATACGGCGCAAGCTCGGGCTGCCCTACTGGTCTCTGGCCGGCGCCATCAAACACAAGGTCAAGAACGCCATGCGGTATATCAGCAACTTCGAGGCGGCGTTGGCGTTCGAGGCTGCTCGATCGGGCGTGGATGGGGTCATCTGCGGGCACATCCACCGGCCCCAGATCATTCCCCTGAACGATATCACCTACTGCAACTGCGGCGACTGGGTGGAGAGCAACAGCGCACTGGTGGAGCACGGCGACGGCAGGCTGGAGCTGTTGCAGTGGCAAGACACCCACCGCATCGCCCATGGCGATCAAGAGACGGCCTACGGGCCCGTAACGCTGATTTCCTGCAACGGCGACGCCCACCACCCGAACGGCGCGGCTGGGGGTCTGGCCTCACAAACAGGTCCGTGAAACGACGCAGGAATTGTTGTCGTCGTCACGGCATGGCGATGGGTAGGGGCGACCGGCGGTCGCCCTCCGTGGCAATGCCGCGCGGGATGCAGGTCGAGCAATTGGTTGTGCCGGTTCCGGACTGAATCAGGCGGCTAGCCACCGAGCTCGGTCGACGGGCTCCAGCAGCGAAACGAAGCGCCGGGTCCACTCCAGCCAGGTGTGTTGCTTGGCGTACGCGACACAGTCGTTGGGGTCGAGCTCCAGGGCACCGATCACGGCGGCCCGCAGGTCGCGGTCCAGCACGCCGGTCTTCCCGTGCTGAACCACGTCCAACGGCCCGGTGACGGGAAACGCGGCCACCGGGACGCCGCACGCCATGGCTTCGAGCATGACCAGCCCGAAGGTGTCCGTCAGGCTCGGGAAGACGAACACGTCGGCGGCGGCCACGTGCGCCGCCAACTCCTCCCCGTGCTTCTGTCCGACGAACCGGACGTCCGGGTACTTCGAGCGCAGGCTGTGCAGATTCGGACCGTCCCCCACCACGTACCTCGTTCCCGGCAGGTCGAGTTCCAGGAACGCCGCGATGTTCTTTTCCACCGCTACCCGCCCCATGTACATGGAGACCGGCCGCGGCCCCGGTAGAAACGACTTGGGAACAGGTTCGTATCGACGCCACGGGACTAGATGGCGAGATTGGTGAAGCCGCGATTCCGCAGGCGCTCGGCCAGGGAGGGAGTCGCTACGAACGTACGGGCCGCGCGGCCGTGATACCTTCGCAAATAGCTGTAGGACCGGCCCAGGGGAAGCGGAACGCGCGCGCGAATGTATTCGGGAAACAGGGTGTGGAACGACGTGGTGAAGGGGATGCCGAGGCGGCGGCACACGGACCGGGCGGCATGCCCGATGGGTCCCTCGGTGGCTATGTGGACGGTGTCGGGTTTGGCCGCACGCAGGATTCCTTCGACCCCTTTCCCGGGAAAGAGCGCGAGCCGGATGGAAGGGTAGCTCGGCCACGGGCAGGTGGCGAGATCCAGTGGGGTTACGAAAACCGTTTCGTGGCCCAGCGCCTCCAGGTGCGTGAGGGTCTGCTGCAACGTGCGCACCACACCGTTGATTTGCGGTCGCCAGGCGTCGGTAAAGAGTGCGATCTTCATCTCGATGGCCGGTTGCCTCTGACCGGCATCCACGCGTCCTTCAACAGAGCTTGGCACGCGATCGTTAAGCACAGATAACGCCGGGGTCAAGTTGTGATCGCACTTGGTGGTCCCACTTCTCCCGGCAGGGTAGGCTCCCGTTGGTCTCGATGTGCTAGTGTGGTGTCTCACAAATACGGTTATGAAGATGCGAGGGCATTTTGGTTGTCGGCAAGGCGCGATGACTTGTAGGGGCGGGTTTCAAACCCGCCCGTGTGGCGTGCACCACGCGAGGAAGAGCAACGCAGCCGACGGCCAAAAGGACCCGCAGATTCATAACCGTATTTGTGAGACACCACACTATACAGCACGGGATCGAACAGGCCGTCAGACATGAAGGAGAAGCAGATGAACAAACATCGCAGGATGGCAACCGGGGTCTTGTTGGGGATGTCGTGTCTCGTGGGCCTGGCTGCTTCGGCGGGCGCGCAAGAGTCCTTCGCGGGAAAGACGATCAAACTGGTGGTGGCCTACTCGCCGGGCGGCTCTTTTGACTTGTATACAAGGCTTATCGCCCGCCACATCGGCAAGCACCTGCCCGGCAAGCCGTCGACCATCGTTCAGAACATGACCGGCGCCGCGGGTATGATCGCCGCCAATTACGTCTACAATACGGCGAAGCCCGACGGCCTCACCATCGGCGCCTTCGCCGGCCCGCTGGTGCTCCAGCACGTCATGGGCAACAAAGCGGCGAAGTTCGACGGCCGCAAGTTCGGCTGGCTCGGCGTGCCTGCCCCCAACCACAGCGTCTGCAGCTTCAACCAGAAGAGCGGCGTCAAGAGCATGGACGACTGGTTCGGCGCCAAGCGGGAGATTTTCATCTCCGCCATCGGTCCGGGCACGAGCACCTCGGACATCCCGAAGCTCATGAAGGCGGCGCTGGGCCTCCCCACGAAGGTCATCGACGGTTACCGGGGCGGCGCCAGGGCGCGAGTGGCGGTGGAGGCCGGGGAAGCGGACGGGTACTGCGGCTCGTTGCACACGGTGAAAGCCCTCTGGCGGGAATCCTTCGAGACCGGCAAGATCAACCTCGTCGTCCAGAACACGCTCAACGTGCATCCCGACATCAAGCAGATCCCGCGGGCCATCGACTACGCGAAGACCCCGGAGGCGCGCAAGCTGCTGGAGGTCGCCGACTACGCCCACCGCGGGCAGTTCCCCTATTCCACGCCGCCAAACATGCCGGAAGTACGTCTCAAGCTGATGCAGAAAGCCTTCATCGACACCCTCAACGATCCCGCGCTGCGGGCGGAGGCCAAGAAGTTGCGGCTTGCGGCGGATCCCATCGACGGCCTCGCTACCGCGCAGAGCGTGGACAGGCTCTATGCCTTGGAGCCGGAACTGATTGCCCGGCTGAAGGAGATCGTTCTGCCCAAGAAATGAGGCGGCGCATCTCGTCCGGGACGCTAGGCGACCGGTCCCGTGGCAGCGCCTTGTCGTGAATCCATCCGCCATCTGGGCTCTCCCTGCAAGGAGAAGGCGGGAGCCGTTTTTGCCTACATGAGCAGGGGTGATCCGGCATGCTTTCCCAACTACGAGTTTCGTAGAGAACAGGAGCCGGAGAACATCGATGACAGTGCATCATCGCCATGTAGGGAGGCCCGTCCCGAGGGCCGAAGGACGAGACAAGGTCTCGGGCCGGGCGACTTACGCTGGCGACGTAACCTTGCCCGGGATGCTGTGGGGCAAGGCCCTGAGGAGCCCGGTCGCCTGCGGACGAATCAAGCGAATCGATACGAGCCGGGCGGAGCGTCTGGAGGGTGTCCAGGCCGTCGTTACCGGGAGAGAGTTGCGGGGCCGGCGCATCGGACGCCGTATCCGGGACATGCCCATCCTCGCGGATGACGTCGTCCGTTTCGCGGGCGAGAAGGTGGCCGCGGTGGCGGCTGCCACGCAGCAGATAGCCCAGGAGGCCATCGATTTCATCGACGTCGAGTACGAGGAGTTGGAGCCCGTGCTCGATCCGCTCGCGGCGATGGAGCCCTCGGCGGTACTCATTCACCCGGAGGTGATGAGTTATGAGGGCCTCCCGGACCCGCTGACCGCCCCCACCAACACGTTCGTTCACGTCCGGTGGGCGAAGGGAGACGTCGCACAGGGGTTTCGGCAATCCGAGCTGATCGTCGAACGGACCTATCGCACACAACTCGCTCATCAGGGTTACATCGAGCCGCACACGTGCGTCGTCAAGGCACTGCCGGACGCGGGCGCGGAGATCTGGGCGTGCAGCAAGACGCCGCTGGCGCTGCGGCGGCAGGTGAGCGCCGCGCTGGATGCGCCGTTCGACAGGCTCCTCGTCCATCCCTGCGTGATCGGGGGAGACTTCGGCGGCAAGGGCGACTGTATGGACGTCGCCCTCTGTTACGTGCTCTCGCGTCGTAGCGGCCAACCGGTGAAGATGATCATGGACTCGGGCGAGGAGTTCGTCGCCGGCAACCCGCGTCACGCCGGCGTCATCCGGGTGAAGACGGGAGTAACCCGGGACGGTCTCCTCATGAGCCAGCACATGGACTTCGTGTTCGACAGCGGAGCCTACGGCGCATTCAAGCCCATGGGTCTGCTGCTCGGAGCGCAGAAGGCGGTGGGGCCCTACCGCATCCCACACACTCTACAGGAAGAGCGGATGGTCTACACCAACAAGGTTCCCTGCGGCCATATGCGGGCGCCGGGCTATCCTCAGGGCGTGTTCGCGAGCGAGAGCCAGATGGACGTGGTGGCGGGGGAGCTGGGCACGGACCCGGTGGAGTTCCGGCGAATCAACCTGATGCGCGCGGGCGACGAGTCTCCTTTCGGCAAGCGCGCGCCTCACCTCGAGGCGGCAAGAGTCCTCGACCGGGCGCTCCAGGATTCCCGGTACCATAGCCCGAAGGCCGTCCACACCGGCCGCGGCGTCGCCATGGCGCAGTGGTTCCCCCTCGGCGGCGAATGCTACGTCTTCGTCACGGTGGACGGGGACGGCGGCGTGACGGTGGCGGCGGCGGTGGTGGATCAGGGATCGGGAGTCCATACGGTCATGCGCCAGGTCGCGGCCGAGGTGCTCGACGTTGAACCGGAAGCCGTGCGGGTCGAGATCTTCGACACCCGCCGGGTGCCCGCGGACCAGGGGCTGGGCGGCAGCCGCGGCACCCGCGTCTACGGTTGCGCCGCCTACGAAGCGGCCGTGGCGGCAAGGCGAACCCTTTTCGAGCGGGCGGCCGAGCTGATGGACGCACCCGTGGAGCGGCTCTCCGTGTCGCAGGGGTCCGTGGTCCGCAACGATGGCGCCGGCCGGCTCGGCTACGGGGAGATCGTGCGCGCCATCGGCTCGCCGGTGTCCGCGCAGGGCCACTATGCCGACACCACCACCGGTCCGGAGGCCTCAGTGTGCGTGCAGATCGTGGAGGTGGCCGTCGACCCGGAGACGGGCCAGGTGTCGTTGCGCAAGGTCACCACAGCCCACGACGTGGGCACCATCATCAACCCGCTGCTGCATCAGGGTCAGATCGAGGGCGGCATCGTGATGGCCGTGGGGTACGGAACGATGGAAGAGATGCCGGTCGAGGACGGCAGGATCACCGTCGTCCACCTGGGTGACTACAAGATTCCGTCGGTCCGGGATGTTCCGGTGTTGCAAACGGCGATCCTCCGGTCGCCCTACGGAAGCGGCCCGTACGGCAGCATGAGCATCGGCGAGACGCCGGTGATCCCGTTCGCCGCGGCGCTGGCCAACGCCGTGGCGGATGCGGTGGGAATACGCGTGACATCCCTTCCGGTCACCGCCGAAAGGGTGTTCGCCGGGATCCACGGCTCAGGGGAGGAGGGGATGCCGGAATCGTGATCTACCTGGCAGCAAGGGCATCTGGCGGATTCGGGGGCTCGTGTGGCCGCCGCCGCGCTCGTTGCCGCCGGCCGTGGGACTGTAGTAGGTTGGCCGGTGCAAGAGCATCCGAGAAATGCGGCGAAAGGGTTTGATGCATAATGGTGCAGAGCCGTCCTGGCGCAGGGACGTGCCGCATGGCCTTGAGTTCGGGCTGAGAAACTACTGGTATCCGCTCGCGCTTTCGAACGAGGTGCCGGCCGACCGGCCGCTGCCCGTGACCGCCCTTGGCGAAGACCTCGTCCTGTGGCGTGACAGCTCGGGAAACCCGCATGCCTTCGTTGACTCCTGTCCGCATCGAGCCGTCAAACTTTCGGCCGGCCACGTCCTCGGGGACCGCATTCAATGCGCGTATCATGGCCTGGAATTCGATGCTGAAGGCCGGTGCGTGTGGATTCCCTGGGAAGGCGACGCGCCGGAGAAGTGTGGCGTCGTTCGCGCTCGCACCTATCCGACCGCGGAGCTGGGCGGGTTCGTGTGGGTGTACGTCGGCGAGGTGGATCAGTTCCCGCCGCCGCCCGTGGAACGCATCGCGCCGCCGGAAATGCTTCACGAGGATTTCGTCTCTTACGGGCGCAGGGGCACCTGGGAAACGAACTGGCTGCTGGCCTGGGACGGCACCTTCGACCCGCAGCACAATGCCTTCCTGCACGCGGGGGGTGTGACGGTCCGGAAGCTGGGAGGCCGGGGCGGGGGGATTTACCGCATGGCCGTGCGTCCGTTGAAGAACGGATTGAAACTGCAGCGGCTAAACGCGGAGGGCGGAGTGGAGCGGGAACTGGACGGCGGTTGGATGCTGCCCGGCATGGCGACCCTGGTGGCAATTTATCCCGATGGGCCGGTGGTGACGCGTTCGTGGCGTTTCCCGCTGGACGAGAATCGCACCCACGCGGTCAGATGCTCCTCCCGCAGGGTGGACACTCGCGAAGAGCGGCAGGCGTGGGAGCACCTGTATCACACGCGGATTCTGCCGGATTCCGAGAAGGTCAATGAACAAGACAAGGCCATACTGGTGACGCAGAGGGGACTTGACCGGGCCAGGTCCAACGAGCAGTTGCTGAACAGCGATGTGGGCATCGTTCGCCTGCGCGCCCTGCTGCGCGATACGTTCCTGGCCCAACAGGAGGGGCGCCGAGTGGACTCGGACCCGTGGTGCCCTTTGCTCACCGAACCCTGGGATAAAGCGCCTGTTGACGAAGTCGAACGACGCCATCCCCAAATGGAGGAACCAACATGAAGACACGTAGCATTTTCGTTTCAGCGGTGATCCTGATTCTTGCCGTAGGCATCGGCTCCGTTCACGCCGAGGAATTCTACAAGGGCAAGTTCGTGACGTTCCTCGTAGGATATTCTCCCGGGGGGTCGTTCGATGCCTACACGCGGCTGCTGGCGCGGCACATGCCGGCTCATATCCCGGGTGGCCCCAAGGTCGTGGTGAAGAACATGACCGGAGCCGGAGGGCTCATATCAGCCAACTACATGTACAACCGCGCACCGCGTGACGGCACCGCCGTCGGAGGCTGGGGCGGCGCCCTGGTGCTGCAGGACGTGTTGGGAAGAAAGGCGATCCAGTTCGACGGCCGCAAGTTCGGCTGGTTGGGGACGCCGGCCCCCTACAACACGGTGTGCTCGTTCAATAGCCAGAGCGGCATCAAGAGCGTGGAGGATTGGTTCGCGGCCAAGAAGCCGGTCACCATCGCCGGCTTCGCTCCGGGGTCCACTCCGTCCGATGTACCGAAGCTGCTCAACGCGGCTCTTGGATTGCCGCTGCGGGTCATCGAGGGGTATCGGGGCGGCGCAAAGGCACGCCTGGCGGTGGAGATGGGTGAGGTCGACGGGTACTGCGGCTCATGGCAGACCGTCAAGTCCATATGGCGCGAACCCTTCGAAACCGGAAAGATCCGTGTCGTGATACAGGCCAACCTTCAGTCCCATCCCGAACTCCAGAAGGTGCCTCTCGCCATGGACTATGCCAAGACCGACGAAGCCCGCCAGTTGATAAAGGTCCTGGACTACGCGTACAGCGCGCCCTTCAAGTATTCGGTTCCGCCGGACGTACCGCAGGATCGACTGAAGATCCTGCAGCGGGCGTTCGTGAAAGCCCTGGAAGACCCGAAGCTTCTTGCAACCGCCAAGAAAGCCAAGATTGAGATCGTGGCGGTGGACGGTCCCACCACCGCCAAGATCGTCGCGGAACTCTACGAAATGAACGCTGCCACCAAGTCCAAGCTGCGGAGCATCCTCCTGCCGAAGGGCGGACAATAGCAGCCGGGGGGCGCGGCGCGTGGAAGAGAAGCTCGCAAAAGACCTGGTTGCCGCGTTGTGCGGTGCGGGCGTCGACTTTGTTACGTACCTCCCCGAGACGCGTTTGAGTCAGCTCCTGCCCCTGATGCGGCGAGAGGAAGCCGTGAACCTGGTGCCGGTGTCCAGCGAGGCGGAGGCGGTTTCCATCGGCGCCGGGGCTGCCCTGGGCGGCAAACAGGTGATGATCTACATGGAAGGCACCGGGTTGTTTGTCTCCACGTACAATCTGATCGTGGTGGCCAAGCGGTTTGGCATACCCATGCTGCTCGGTTTGACCTACCTCGGGGGCTTTTCGGATCAGCGTAACAATACCGTGTACTCGCAGTCGGGAAGCTACCTCGTGCCACTGCTGGAAACGCTGCAGATCCAGTATCGAGTCCTGGAAGGTGGAGAGAGCCTCGACGGGCACGTCCGGGATGCGGTGCGGTTGATGAACAGCCTGCAGCTACCGGTGGCCCTGGTCTTCACGGGAGATTTCTCTCGATGATCCGCTACGAATGTCTCCAGCGGCTGGCGGCCTTCATCACGGACCAGTTGGTGGTGACGTCGCTGAGCGGTCAGAAGATCGAGTGGGCTCACCTCTCCGATCACGACGGCAACCTGCTGATCGGCAACATGGGCAATGCGCTCGGGGTGGGACTGGGTCTGGCGCTTGCTCTCCCTCACCGGAAAGTGATCGTCCTCGAATCGGACGGCAGCGTTCTGCTTTCACTGTTCAACCTGCCGACCCTGGCCAATCTGCATCCCGCCAACCTGCTCGTTTTCGTGTTCGACAACGAGGTCTACAGCGGCAGCCGGATCAGCGAGCCCACGGCAACCGCCGGGAGAACCGACCTCCGGAAGATGGCGGAAGGAGCGGGAATCGAGAACGCGTTGACGGTGACGGATATCGAGTCCTTCGAGCGGGCCGCGACCGAGGGGCTCACCAAGAACGAACTGTCCTTCGTGGTGTGCAAGGTCGAGGAGACGCTGCAACATCGGGACATACCCAGAACGAATATGCCGCCCTTGGAAAACAAGTTCCGCTTCGTCCGCTACCTCGAAAGAACGGAAGGGCGGCCCATCCTGTTGGGTCGAGGTTAGCGGCCTGTACCTGACAAGTGCGTCCCGGACAGGAGGCTAGCAGGCTGTGTCAAAACTCCGCCTCGGTACGGAATGGCGCCAACGCCCCGAATCGTCATTCCCGCGAAAGCGGGAATCCAGGGGCGGGGAGGGGCGAAACGGACGTGTTCCCCCGCCCTACCCCACCTGGATTCCCGCTTTCGCGGGAATGACGTGATTCGTACGTCCTCGCATGGGAGTTTTGACACAGCCTGCTAGCCTCCCGCCGCCAGGCTGGCATTGAGGATGTCCCCGTGGAGGTCCACCGCGGTGAGCCCGCAATATTCGAGGTCGTAGCCGGTGCGCACCTCGATGCCGTCTTGCAGCAGTCGTTGCAACACCATGCGCCGGAAGCTCCCGTGGCCCATGACCCCGTCGTCGTGCTCTTTCAGGTCGGCCTCCTCGTGCGTGGAAAAGTACACCGCCTGCTCGGGCGTGAGGCCGTAGTGGGTGGTGAGGGCCTTGAAGAACTCCGCTGACCAGTATCCGGTCTGTTCCTCGGTGGCTCCGCCGGCATAGAACTCCGCAACGGTCCCTTCCCAGAGGATCGTTCGCTTGAAGTCGATCTTCGCCCGGAACTCGGCCAGCATCGGGTCCAGATAAACTTCGTCTTCCTCGATCCCCAGGGCCTTGGCGGTCTCCACAACGACATGGACGTGCCCCGGCGGCTCGGGATGCAGCAATTCATCGGCCAGCTTCCGGGCCATGGGTGCCATGAGGTCGCGGTTTCTGCGGAAGAAGGTGATGTGCTTGTGATAGGATGCGCACTCCAACGTGTTGATCTCGATGGTGTACGAGGCCCAGTTCTTGAAGAACGTTCGTAGCGCGGCGCGCGGCAACCGCCCCTCCACGAGTTGGGTCATGAAGGGCGAGCCGGTCACCCGCTCACGCCACCGTTGAGATACCTTCCGATAGTGCTCATCCACATACGCTTTTGCCTCGCTCGGGCTCATTCCGGGGATAATCATAAGCGTTCCAATCCTTTCAATTCCCACCGGGAAGGACCACGGTGCACTGCCCCACGAGAATCCGCCGCCCCTCCTGGTTCGTTCCTTCGACTTCACATCGGATCCACGGGTCGGCGGGGTCGCCGCTCTTCTCCGCGGCACGCGCGACGAACCGCATGGTGTCCCCCTCGAACGTGGAGTACGTGTGCCGCAGGCTGAGCTTTCGCAGCCTGCCGCGGGGGCTGGCCCAGTCCGTCAGCATGCGCATCAGCAGGGCCTGCCGATAGGCGCCGCTGGCAATGAAGGTGCGGAGGCCGGCGTGTTCGCGCACCCAGTCGCGGTCGTAGTGGAGCTGTTGGGTATTTTCCTGCAGCCCGGCCCAGCGGACGGTGTCGATGACGGTCAGGGGGCCGTACTCGCGGGTCACCAGTTCCGCGCCCGGCTGAATGTCTTCGAAGAATGTCTGCTGCTCCGTCATGGTCATCAGACGGCGCCGATCTCCACCAGCGCCTGATGGTCCGCGTCGGTGTAGCCCAACTCGGTCAGGATCTCGGCGTTGTGCTGACCGAGGGTGGGCGCCGGCGCCATCTCCTGTCCCCGAACTCGGGCGACGGGGCCGCGCGGGAACAGGATGTGTCCGAAGCGCGGATCATCGGCCTCGGTGAGGTATCCGCGCGCGACGAGTTGCGGGTCCTCGGTCAGGTCCAGCGGCGTCGATACCGGCGAGCAGGGGAAGCGGCGCCGTTGTCCTTCCTCGACGATCTCCGACTTGGTCATCCGTTTCGACCAGGCATGCACCCGGTCCATGATGAAGTCCTTTTTTTCGCGTTGCGCGTCGTCGGACGCGAGGGATGGATCCGCCATCAGCTCGGGGTCCCGGACCCACTCCATGAACTTCTCCCACCGGCCGGGCCGGTTGATCTGGCTGACTACCCAGTGGCCGTCCTTGCAGGGCAGCGCCCCCGAGATGGCGGTGATGGTGCCGCGGTTGCCCCGTCGCTCGGTCCGGGTGCCTGAGAACGTGTACTCGACCATGGCCTGCTCGACGAAAGTCTCCAGGCAATCCTGCATGGAGACCCGGACGCGTTGGCCCTGGCCGGTATCCTGAAGCACGTGAAGGGCGGCCGCGGTTCCGACGGCCGCCTGGATGCCGGTGGCCAGGTAGATCATGTGGCCGCCGAGGAGCGTGGGCCGGCCGTCGCGCTGCCCGGTCAGGGAGAGCAGGCCGGAGCGGGCGTAGGCGCAGAGCTCGTCCTCTTCTTCCTCCACGTCGGTCCACACGAGTTTTTCATTCGTCGTCTCGTGGTCCATGGGCAGCCGCTGGCTGGTCACCACAGCGTTGGCCGTCCGCAGCAACTCCAGAAACACCCGCCATCCTTCAGGGGATTCGAGGTTGAGTGAGAGGCTCCGCTTGCCCGCGTTCAGAAAGTGGTGAAAGGCCCCTTGCTCCAGGTCGGGCGCGTCTCCCAGGAACGGGCCGGTATCGCGAACCGCGTCGCCGCCGGACGGATCGATGCGGATCACGTCATGGCCCGACTCCGCGAGGAGACGGGCGGCATAGGCGCCGGCCAGGGACCCGAGATCGATGATGCGGGACACGCTCAATTCCACCGTCCTTCGACTTCGCTTCGCTTACGCTCCGCTACGCTCAGGACGAACGGTTGTCGAAGAGATCCCACCGTCGGTTGTCGACGAGCCCCCTCCGTTGGTTGTCGACGAGCCCCCTCCGTTGGTTGTCGAAGAGCCCCCTCCGTTGGCTGTCGAAGAGCCCGCTCCGTTGGCTGTCGAAGAGCCCGCTCCGTTGGCTGTCGAAGAGCCCGCTCCGTTCGTCCTGAGCGTAGCGAAGCGAAGTCGAAGGACGAACGCAAACTCACTCCTTCACCGTCCGTTCCGGGAACAGCGCCACCGTGTGCCGCCGTGTAAACACCAATTCCCCTTCTCCGTTGCGTACCTCCTCCAACTGCGTGACGTAGATTCCCACGCCCATCTTCCCCTCCCGCGCGGTGATGTCGACGATATGGCTCTGACCCGAAAGCGGCTCGCCGAGATGAACGGGCTTCAGCCACTCGGTCTCGCTGCCCGCGTTGCGAACGTTGGTGTAGTCCGGGGGGACGGGGAGTTGCCGTCGCACGTCCAACGACGGTCCTTTCCCTTCCTCCGGCTCCTTGAGGCTGAACGGTGTCCAGCCCACCAGGATCGGCGGCAATAGACGACCCCGGTAGCCCGCCGAGCGGGCGAAGTCGTCATCCGTCCACAGGGGGTTCGCGTCACCGGTGGCGTCGATGTAACGGCGCACGTCCGATCCGCTCAACGGCTCCAGGGGGCGCACCGGGCCTCTCCGGCCGATACAGCCACGCAGCTCGTCGCTGATGATCGATTCGGCGGATTCGCTCATACCAACGCCCCTTGGCCGTCGAGGGCCGCCAATTCAACCTCGGAGAGGTCCAGCCATTCCCGCAACACCTCCTGTGTATGCTGGCCGAGCGTAGGGGCCGGGCTTGCCGGCGGCAGGGGGCTTTCGGACAGCTCGATGGGCAGCGCCGTCGTCAGCATCGAGCCCACCCTGGGTTCCGCCATTCTCTTGTAGGCTCCGGACGGCTCTTCGCTCTCTACCAGGTCCCGGACCCGCCGCATGCGCGCCGCGGAGACGCCGGCCTGCTTCAGCCGAGCCTCCACCTCGGCGCCCGGCAACCGGCTGGTCCAGGCCTCGATGCGCTCGTCGATCTCATCGTGGTGACGCATCCTGCCCGGCAGGGTGGCGAACCGGGTCTCGTTCGCCAACCCAGCGTCTGCGACGGCCTCCGCCAGGGCCCGCCACTGCCCGTCGTCGTGAACGCTCACGGCGCACCACTCGTCCTCACCGGCACAGCGATAGACCCCCTGGGGCACGAACCGGGTGGAGCGATTGCCCATCCTCTCCGGGTTCCTTTGCTTCACCGCGCTGAACAGGAGCAGCGGCGCGATCATGGACACGCTGCACTCGAACTGGCCTATATCCAGGTGGACACCCTGACCGGTGCTCTCGCGCTCGGTGAGGGCCCCGATGATGGCGTAGCCGGTGTGGAGCCCGCCAATGTAGTCGTTCCAGGAATTCGAGATGGCGGTGGGTGGATCCCCTTCGGCGCCGGTGACCTGCATGAGTCCCGCGTATCCCTGGAGGTTCATGTTCATGCTGGTCCAGTCACGGCGCGGACCGCTGTTGCCGTAGCCCGACATGCTGGCGAATATCAGCCGTGGGTTGGTCTCCTTGAGGGATTCGTATCCCAGGCCCAGCCGGGTCATGACCGCCGCGCTGAAATTCTCCACCACGACATCGGCGGCCACTGCCAGACGCCGCGCGACATCACGGCCGGCGGGGTGCTTCAGGTCGATGGCCACCGAGCGCTTGTTCCGGTTAGTGTTCAGGTAGGAGGCGTGGCGCCCGTCCGGATGCCGGTAGGACGACGGCCACGGAAAATCGGGATGCTTGCTGCTCTCCACCCGCACCACGTCCGCCCCCAGATCGGCCAGAAGCCGCGTGCAGAAAGGCGCCGCGAGCACGTGGCCGAAGTCGAGGACCCGGACTCCGGACAACGGCGGCGCATCGATTTTCACTGTTGTGCAACCCCTTTCATGCTGGATGCCGTGTCTCCGTTTCGGCTCGAAAGCGTATGTCGCGGGCCTGAGCGGTGTCAAGCCGACCCTTGGCCGGCTACCGGCCGGTCAAGGGGTAATCTTCACCATGGCTTTGTCTTGCGGGGCACCTCAGTTATGTGTATGTTTGTCAGGATCATACACATGCGAGGTTACGATGCGTACCAACATTGAAATTGATCAGGACTTGATGGCGACGGCATTGAAGGCGAGCGGACTCAAGACCAAGAAGGCCGCCGTCGAGGAAGGTCTGCGTCTGCTGGTGCAGACACGGGCGCAAGGGCAAATTCGACGGCTGCGGGGAAAACTGCGCTGGGAGGGGTCGCTTGACGAGATGCGACGCGACCGATGATCGTCGTCGATTCCTCCGTATGGATCGATTACTTCAACGGCGTCGAGACTCGAGAAACCGCGTTGCTTGAGGGCGTCCTGGGTAGAAGGCCGATCGTCGTCGGCGACCTCATCCTGGTGGAAGTCTTGCAAGGCTTTCGTGCCGAACAGGATGTCCGCAGAGCGCGCGCCGCGTTGGACACTCTGATATTCGAGTCCATGGTGGGTCGGGACATGGCTTTGAAGAGCGCGAGCAACTACCGGGCGCTCCGCGCCAAGGGCGTCACCGTGCGCAAGACCATCGACATGCTGATCGCCACGTTTTGCATGGAGAAGGAGCATAGCCTGCTTCATTCCGATAGGGACTTCGATCCAATCGAGGAGCATCTGGGTTTGGAAACGGTATAGGACGGTTGCCGCATCCAAAATGGGCAAACTGCCCTTTTGTGAAGTCCGGCGGAACTCTATATAATCGCCACCGAATCGCGGGGTCCGACCCCGGTTGGAGAGTTGAGAGCGCCGAACCATACAACCCAATGGGATGAATCACATGAATGAATTCGTTGATGCCGAACAAGGGTTGCTGAAACGCCAGGTGTTCGTTTCCCAGGACATCTACGAGCAGGAGTTGGAGCGGGTCTTTGCGCGCTGCTGGCTCTTCCTGGGACACGAGACCCAGATCCCCAATCCCAACGACTTCCTCGCCACCTACATGGGCGAGGATCCCGTGCTGCTCTGGCGAGGCGGGGACGGGAAGGTGCGGGCGTTCCTGAACATGTGCCGCCACCGGGGCAACCGGGTATGCCGCGCCGACCGGGGCAACGCCACGTCGTTCATGTGCACCTACCACGGCTGGTGCTACAGCAACGACGGCAAGCTCATCGGCGTGCCCGGCATGAAGGAGATCTACAGCGGCGAGCTGGACATGACGCAGTGGGGGCTGGTGGAAGTGGCCCAGCTCGATAGCTACAGGGGGCTGATCTTCGCCACCTTCGACCCCAAGGCTCCGCCGCTGCTGGAGTACCTCGGCGGACAGGACCAGGAGCTGAGCTTCATGTTCGACCGGCGCGCCGCCGGCACCGAGGTCATCGGCGGCGTGCACAAATGGGTCATGAACGCCAACTGGAAGTACGCCGCGGACAACTTCTTCGGCGACGACGGCCACCACACGGTCACCCACGCGTCGGTGCGCCAGGTTCCCGTGGATGTTCGATACTACCCGCAAACCAACGACGATGCGCGCCCCGATACCGACCGCGGGCTCTCACGGGTCGCCGAAGGCCTCATAAAGGACTACCACCACGAGCATTTCGACGAGTTGATCGAGCGCATCGGCCCCGACATGGCCGAACGCCCCGGGCTGGTCACCACGGTATTCCCCAACCTGTCGCCGAACTTCAGCCGCCACATGATCCGGTTGTGGCACCCCAAGGGTCCGGACAAGACCGAGATCTGGTCGTATTGCGTGGTGGACAAGGACGCACCCGAGGAGGTGAAGACCGCCATGCGGCTGCACTTGACCCAGACCTTCGGCCCGGCCGGGAACCTGGAGCAGGACGACATGAACAACTGGATCCAGTGCACCGACACCGCGCGTGGCGTGGTGGCCAAGCGGTACGCGCAGAACATCCAGGCCCATCTCGGACACGAGGACCGCTGCCCGCCCATCGGCGGCGGCAGGCGGCTGCGGGCCTTCTACTCCCGGTGGGAGATGATGATGAACGCCGAGAACTGGTCCGACGTCGATCTGGAGACCCGGTACTGGTGACGGCCCCGCAAGCAACTTAGCGGACAGCACACCACGGCAAGGCGGAGGCAACGTGAACGACCACGATCTTTGGCATGAGATCCAAGACTTCCTCGTCCGTGAGGCACGGCTTCTGGACGACCGCGCGTTCGAGGCGTGGCTGGATCTCTTCACCGACGACATCGTCTACTGGATGCCGGAACGAACGAATCCGTGGGAAAGCAGCGACATGGCGGACAGCGTTTCCAAGCCCGGCGAGCTGGCGCTCTTCGAGGAGACCAAGGAGACCCTGCGCACCCGGGTAGCCCGTCTCGCCACCGGCATGGCGTGGTCGGAAGTGCCGCCGTCCCGCACGCGCCACCTAGTCACCAACGTGCAGGTGGAATCCGGCGAGAACGAGTCCGAGCTGCGGGTGCGCTCCTACTTCATGGTGTACCGGACCCAGCTCGAGCACAGCCAGGACGTCTTCGTCGGCGAGCGGGACGACGTGCTGCGAAAGGTCGGCGATGACTGGAAGATCGCCCGCCGCACCATCATACTGGACCAGGCGGTGCTGCAGTCGCCCAACCTGAGCATTTTCTTCTAGGTGCCCAGGCGTGAATGGCGTCCTTCGACTTCACTTCGCTGGCGCTCCGCTACGCTCAGGACGAACGGAAATGACAAGTCCCTTTGACTATGCCATTCACCGTTCTGAGCATTTTCTTCTAGGTGCCCAGGCGTGAATGGCGTCCTTCGACTTCACTTCGCTGGCGCTCCGCTACGCTCAGGACGAACGGAAATGACAAGCCCCTTTGACCATGCCATTCACCGTTCGTCCTGAGCGTAGCGAAGCGAAGTCGAAGGACGCACACACCCCAAGAGAGGAAGGTAACGCGATGAATCAATTGAACGATCTCGTGGATACCCGACAAGGGTTGCTGGACCGCCGGATCTTCGTCTCCAAGGACATCTACCAGCAGGAGTTGGAGCGGATCTTCGCGCGCTGTTGGCTGTTCCTGGGACACGAGACCCAGATCCCCAATCCCAACGACTTCCTCGCCACCTACATGGGCGAGGACCCGGTGCTGCTGTGCCGGGGCGCGGACGGCACCATCCGCGCCTTCCTGAACATGTGCCGCCACCGGGGCAACCGGGTGTGCCGCGCCGACCAGGGCAATGCCACCTCGTTCATGTGCACCTACCACGGCTGGTGCTACAGCAACGACGGCAAGCTCATCGGCGTGCCAGGCATGAAGGAGATCTACAGCGGCGAGCTGGACATGAAACAGTGGGGCCTGGTGGAAGTGGCCCAACTGGACATCCACCGGGGGCTCATCTTCGCCACCTTCGACCCCAAGGCGCCGCCGCTGCTGGAGTATCTCGGCGGCCAGGAGAATGAGCTGGGGGTCATGTTCGACCGCCGCGCCGGCGGCACCGAGATCATCGGCGGCGTGCACAAGTGGGTCATGAACGCCAACTGGAAGTATGCCGCCGACAACTTCTTCGGCGACGACGGCCACCACACCATCACCCACATGTCGGTCCGCGAGGTGCCGGTGGACGATCTGTCCTACCCCCGCACCAACGAGGAGCCCCGCCCCTATGCCGCCGACATCGGGTTCGCGAGAGTTGCTGGAGGCATCATCCGGGACTACCTGCTCGACCACTTCGATGAGACAGTCGAGCGCATCGGCCACGACCTCGCACAACAAGCCGGCTTGGTCACCACCGTCTTCCCCAACGTCTCCCCGAACTTCATCCGCCACATGATCCGCGTCTGGCACCCCCGGGGTCCGGATAAAACCGAGATCTGGTCCTACTGCGTCGTGGACAAGGAAGCGCCCCCGGAAGTCAAGACCGCCATGCGCCGCCACCTCACCCAGACCTTCGGCCCCAGCGGCAACCTGGAACAGGACGACATGAACAACTGGGAGCAGTGCACCGGCACCGCCCGCGGCGTCATCGCCCGCCGCTACCCCCAGAACATTCAGGCCCACCTCGGCCACGAGGAAAAGTCCGGCGCCTTCGGCGGCGGCAAGCGTCTGCGTCGATTCTACGCCCGCTGGGCCATGATGATGGGGGCGGAGAGCTGGGGGGAGGTGGATCTGGAGACGAAGTATTACTGACGGACCTTACCTGAATACGGACGGTCGTTACCTGGAGGTTGCCCGCTAATGCCCAGACCTTCATCCCGGACTTGATACGGGATCCAGATAAGGGGCTGCCTGTGCAATCCAAAGACTGGAGCCCTGCCGGTGCCCAAGCACCTTCCTATCATCGTCAGACACTCCCCAAGGCCAACGCTCTCAAAGCCGTGCCGGAGGTCGTGGGTCCGCACGAGGCCTTTAGCGCGTCCGATGGCACGGCCGGACGGGAGGCGTGGCGTCTCGCCCTTTTCGGCTTGCTGTCGCCCCTGGGGCGCATCGTTGCTCGCGAGATCCAGAACAAGTTGGACGAACGGCTGAACCTGAAGTGGGACGAACTCCGCGCGTCCGACCTTGCCGGCCGTGCCCGGGCGTTTCAATCCATGGTGAGCGGCGGTATGGACGTTGCCCGGGCCGCGTCCCTGGCCGGGTTGATGACAGAGGATTGAACCCATGCGAAAAATCCTGGCACCCGCCGAGAGGGAAGGACGCCCCTTCCGCACGAACGGCGGCCAATACCAAATCATCGTGGAGTACAGGGGCGCCGAAGCAAAGCTCCAGATCCAGGTCCCCGAGTCGGACCCTGCCCGGTGGATCGACACAAACGAGAACTGGACGGAAGACGGGGCAAGGGCGATGTGGTTGTCGTCGGGTGCAGTCTGCCGGATGACCAACGCGTAGCCGGTGGCGAGGCGTGGCTAGATCCGCTTCCTCGCCACGCGGAGGATTGATTGTGAAACAGTGTGCGTGCGGACGGCCCACAGCTTCGCAATACCATGACCATTGCCGTTCGTGCATCTCGAACGCACGGCCCGCTGCGAAGTGACCGTCGCCCCGCACGAGGCCGGTTACTTCGCGCACCTGTGCGGACGGTGCTCGCTGTCACGGGTTGCGGTGAAGGGTGCGATATGCCGCCCGTGCGCCGTCGGGACCGTAGAGCCGCCTACCGAGGCGGAAATTATGACCTTGGACCGGCCGCGGCTTCGGATGGAAGTCGAGCGGCTGGCACGCGAAGGCGCTGTGCTCTACCTGAACCCCGCGATTCAAGAAGAAACCGACTACAACATGTTGAGGTTGTTGTATGTGACGTGCTAGCGTCGGTTCTTGAAAGGAGGTTTCCAGACCAACCCCTAGAGGGGAGCAGAGCAAAGGCCATCTGGAGAAGGGGAGCATCAACATGGCCCGAAAAAAACAAAAGGAAGCGTCCATCGACGAGATGTTGGTCGTCCTGGGTCCCTTGTTGTCGCCATCGGGAGCCAGTGACAATCTGTCCATTCCAGGGATGAACGCGTACGTGCCCAGCTTTGTTGCAGGCGGGACACGACTACCGCGGAGGGAAGATGGGCAACTGGAATCAGATCCTCAACGAAATCAACTCCGCCGCAGGCCAGCATGATCAGGTCCGTCGGCAGTATCTCGCAAAACTCTTCGACCTAACCGGCCGCAACGTCGTCTGTTACTACTCTGGCTGGCTTCAGAAGACAGGCGATCAGTTCTTCAACATCACGCAAATCACAGATGAAGACAAAGCGGGCTTCATGTCCTGTTTTCATGGGCTCGATAGGAGCCTGGGACTAGATTTACTCGTCCATAGTCCCGGCGGCTACGTTTCTGCCACCGAGTCTCTCATTCACTATATTCGCTCAATGTTTGGCGAAAATATTAGGGTGTTCGTCCCACAATTGGCGATGTCGGGCGGTACACTGCTCGCTCTTATCGGCAGAGAGATCTGGATGGGGAAGCACAGTAATCTTGGGCCTGTCGACCCACAGTTTGGTGACATCCCTGCCGTAACATTGCTCGACGAGTTTAGGCGGGCATTCGATGACATCACCAAGCAACCGAACATGATTCAGGTATGGACGCCAATTCTTTCTAAGATTGTGCCCACCCTCATCACGCGCGCAGAACAGGCGATTAGTCTTTCGCGCGATATCGCGCAGAACACGTTGACTGAAGGGATGTTCAAGGACAAGCCGAAGTCGGCGGAACATGTTGCTACGGAGTTGACCAACATCGCCGCCCACAAAGAACACAACCGCCACATCCACGCTGAAGATTTGAGGGCAATGGGTCTGGCGATCCAGGATCTGGAGAGCGACAACGACCTTCAGGACGCAATTTTGTCAGTCCACCACGCATTCATGATTTCGCTTTCCAATACCACCGCAGCGAAGATAATCGAGAACCATATGGGGATCGCGTTCATGAAACATGTCGCCCCTCCGGTCAACGGCTGATACGCATCTTTCACCAGTGTGCACCGCGCTTGGTGACATCCTTGTGACACGCCGAATTTCTTCCCTTCCGAGCACCCACCTAACTTATTGAAAAGATTGGAGCCACCCGCCGGATTCGAACCGGCGACCTACTGATTACGAATCAGTTGCTCTACCAACTGAGCTAGGGTGGCCAGGAAGGTTGCGTCAGAGGGGAACCGTCAATTTAACAGTTGGGCGCGCGTGTCGGCAAGCCGCGCCGCCTAGCCTCTCGTCATTCCGGGCTGGAGCCGGAAACCTTCTCCCTGTCATCCCGGACTTGATCCGGGATCCAGGAGGGGGTTGGGCGGCAAATGAAGACCGCCCCACGGCCAACCCTGGATCCCGGGTCAAGCCCAGGATCCAGGGTTCGGTCGTCTGTCCACGATCCCGGCGTCCTACCTTCATCAGCCCTGTTTGGCCCTGAAAGGACCATGTGAGACTCGGGCTTTCCTCGGAATGACGATTCGGGCGTGGGCGGTCCTTACCGCGCCGCCATCCGCCCTCCCTCCACGGGCAGGTCCGCGCCGGTGATGTAGTCGGCCCAGCGGGAGGCCAGGAACAGCACGGGGCCGACGAAGTCTTCGATCTCGCCTTTTCGTCCCAGGGCCGGGGGGGTGAACTCCCCGGCGGTGATGGAGGGCTCGGGTCCCTTCGCCTCGCCTTTTGTGAGGGCCTCGTACTCGTAGACGGTGGTCAGGCGGTTGGGGGTGAATCCGGGGCTGACGGAGTTGACGTTGATGTTGTCGCGGCCGAGCTCCACGGCCATCTGCCGGGTGAGCATGACGACGCCGCCCTTGGCGGCGCTGTAGGCGGCGCCTCCGGCCGTGCCCCGGTGTCCGGCGATGGAGGCGATGTTGACGATCTTGCCGCCGCCCTGGCGCTTCATCACCGGCGCCACGTGGCGCGTGCTCAGGTAGGCGGCCTTGAGGCAAATGTCGAGCACGAAGTCCCATTCGCCGGGTTCCATCTCGATGATGCTCTTGGGCGGGTAGATCTGCACCGCCGCTGCGTTGACTACCACGTCGATGGTGCCAAAGCGCTCCACCACGCCGGCCACCATGCGGGCCACGTCGGCGTCGTCGGATACGTCACCCGGGGCGGGAACCGCCGTCACGTCCCCGGTGAGCTTGTCGATGCACTCGAGGGCTTTCTCTTCCTTGAGGTCGTTGATGGCCAGCTTGGCGCCGTAATCGGTGAAGCCCTGCGAAAAGGCGGTGCCCAGCACGCCGGCGCCGCCGGTGATCAGAACCACTTTGTCCTTGAGTCCGAGATCTCTCATTGAATTTCTCCACACTCCGAAACGCCCGTTGCATGCGGGACCAGAGCGCATCTACCCGTCCTCAGCCGCCAGGAGCCTGTATCGGCCGACAGTGCGGTGCGAACGCGGGCGGGTTTAAAACCCGCCCCTACAACTTCGTTTCCTGTGGCACAGGCTCCTATCGCTGGGCCGCCCGGAGGTGCGGACCCGCTTGCATCGACTCCACGTGCGCCAGGGCCTCTGCCCGGGTCACCACGGTCGCGTACTTGGTGTTCATCTCGTAGAGGTTCACGAGGTGCGAGAACGGTGATCGGTCGAACGTGCCTTCCTCCACCACGAATATGGAGAAGCCGTTGGAAAAGCCGTCGATGACCGTGGAGCGGACGCAGCCGGAGGTGGAGGCGCCGGTGACGATCAGCGAGTCGATGTTCTTGCGCGTCAAGTAGGTGATCAGGTGGGTGCCGAAGAACGCGCTGGCGCGGGCCTTGTGCACCACGTACTCGTCCTTTCGGGGACGGATCATCTGCGGGAACTCCACCGACAGGTCGGTCATGGTGGTGGGCTCCTGGGCGCGTTTGGTGGCGTTGCCGAACACCGCCTTGAAGTCGGGATCGCTGGTGGAATAGATCACCGGCACCTTGCTCTTGCGGCACGCCACCAGCAGCTTCCGGATGTGCGGCAGCGCCTGCCATGCGGCCTTGCCGCAGCTCGACCGGAACTCGTCGATGGCGTCCAGGGTTTCCATCGGCTTGGTCCCGGTAAAGGCCGTGATGACGTCGATGATCAGCAACGCCGGCCGCTGTCCGAACGGCTGTTTGCCGGCGTACCCGGCCTTTTCGTAGACCTTGCGGTCGTACTCCGGGATGATCTCTTCCCAATCTCTCATGCTGTGCCTCCTGGGGATTTGCGGTGAATTGGTGTCGGATTCATTCGCATGTGGATTGCCGGTCTGTCGTGCCGGTGTGGGCACGGGCGGGTTTGAAACCCGCCCCTACACGGATACTCGTGGCCTGTACCATCATATACCAGACGGCGGATGACACTCAAACGCGGGGTCGGCGATAACGGTTCCCCAGCCCCGCCCCTGGATTCCCGCTTTCGCGGGAATGACGGAGAGGGCAGCGGAATGACGGAGAAGGGCGCGGGAACGACGACCTCCCGCTCCCGTCATTCCCGCGAAACGGGGCTGGGTCAAAACTCCGCCTGGTACGAAATGGCGCCGACGCCCCGTATCGTCATTCCCGCGAAAGCGGGAATCCAGGGGCGGGGAGGGTTGGGGGAGCCACAGTGCCGGCGGTTCACGCGCGCAGCGCCGCCAGCATGTCCTGCGCTGCGGCCTTGGGGTCGGGGGCTTCGGAGATGGCGGAGATGAGGGCGATGCGCGCGGTGCCGTGGGCCTTGATCTCGGGGAGGTGGTGCTGCTTGATGCCGCCGATGGCGAAGACCGGCACGGATGCAGCGTCGGTGATGGCCTTGAGCGCGGCGGGTCCCTGGGGGTCGCCAAAGGGGAGCTTGGAGGTGGTGGGGTAGATGGGTCCGAACAGGACGAAGTCGGCGCCCGCCTCGGCGGCGGCGTGGACTTCCGCCGGGGAATGCGTGGAGACGCCGATCTTCCGGTCCGAGCCGAGTAGCCCGCGGGCGACTTCCAGGGGCATGGAAGTCGCCGCCAGATGTACGCCGGCGGCGTCGGCGGCCAGCGCCACGTCCGCGCGGTCGTTGATGAAGAGTTCCGCGCCGTAGCGGTCGCACAACCTCTTCACCCTCCGGGCCAGCTCCAGCAGCGCCGCACCCCCCATGTCCTTCTCCCGCAGTTGCACGGCCCGGACGCCGCCCTCCAGGGCCTGCTCCAGCACCCACATGAGGTTGCGGCCTCCGGTGGTCTTGCGGTCGGTGACGAGATACAGGTCGAAATCGACGGATCTCAAGGGTCGGCTACATGGAGGTCGCTTGCGACCTCCGGTCAGTGGAGGAGGCCTTCGATGGGACTCGAGGCCGTGGCGTAGAGCTTCCTGGGAATGCGGCCGGCCAGAAAGGCCTTGCGCCCGGCCTCGACGGCCTGCTTCATGGCGTCGGCCATGAGAATGGGATCCTTGGCGCCGGCGATGGCGGTGTTCATGAGCACCCCGTCGCAGCCCATCTCCATGACGATGGCGGCGTCGGAAGCGGTGCCCACGCCGGCGTCCACGATCACCGGGATGGACACGCTTTCCTGGATGATGCGGATGTTGTAGGGATTGCGGATGCCCAGGCCCGAGCCGATGGGCGCGGCCAGGGGCATGACCGCGGCGCAGCCCATGTCTTCGAGCTTCTTGGCGGTGACCACGTCGTCGCTGATGTACGGCAGCACGGTAAAGCCGTCCGCCACCAGCACGCGCGCGGCCTCCAGAGTGCCCGGCGTGTCCGGGAACAGGGTCTTGTCGTCGCCGATGACCTCCAGCTTGACCATGCTGCCGACCCCCGCCTCCCGGGCCAGGCGGCAGGTGCGCACGGCTTCCTCCGGCGTGTAGCAGCCCGCGGTGTTGGGGAGGATGGTGAACTTCTTGGGGTCCAGATAGTCGAGCAGGTTCTCCTGATCCCGATCGATGATGTTTACCCTGCGGACCGCCACGGTGACGATCTCCGCCCCGGACATCTCGATGGCCTTGCGGGTTTCCTCGAAGTCGCGGTACTTGCCCGTCCCGACGATCAATCGCGACCGGTACTCTTTCCCGGCCAGCCGCAGGCAATCGGACGATGCCGTCTCGGCCGCCAGCACGAATCGGCCGTTACCTAGCGCGGTTACGGCTGCGTAGCCGGATTTTTTTCGGATTTGGTCGATCTGGTTGCGGACCTGCTTCGCCGTAAGCCCTAGGTCCTTGGCCGCGTCCGCGACTGTCAACCCTTCCGGTCGGGCCAACAGGTCAGCTACCGTAGTAGTACGGGCCATTTCGTTACCTCATTTTGAGCGCGGTAAGGGTGTGGGTTCGGTCATGACTCTATCCACCGCCGACGAACTGAACGATCTCCACCTCGTCGCCCTGTTTCAGGCGCGTGCCGCCGTGTGCGTCTCGCGACAGGACCTCGGCGTTGAGCTCGACCACCACGCGCCCGGGCCGAATCTCCAGGTCCTCCAGGAGTTGAGCGACGCTCAAGTCCGGCGCCACTTCGCTATCTTTGCCGTTGATACGGATGACCACCAGGAAATCCCCGCGGGTGCGGTATTGCCGGCACGGGCGGGTTTGAAACCCGCCCTACGGTCGTCGCAACCCGTCGAAGTCAAAGACCCCGCTCAGCTACATTACCGCATATTTCCAGGCGGGACGCTAGTGGCCTGCGGTACCCTCACCCCGGCTCTCTCCCAGAGGGCGAGGGGGTCGGAGGGGCGTCCGGGCTCCTAGCGCGCGGCCGCTATTTTGACCTCCAGGACGCCGATGCCCTCCACTTCTCCTTCCACCTTGTCGCCGGGGTGGAGGAAGATGGGCGGAGTCCGGGCGAAGCCCACTCCCGAGGGTGTTCCCGTGCTGATGATGTCGCCGGGCTCCAGGGTCAAGCCGTCGGACAGCGACTCGATGGTCGCCGGTATATCGAAGATCATGTCGCGCGTGTTGCCGTCCTGCATGGTCTCACCGTTGACACGGCACTGGAGCCGGACGCTCTTCGGGTCGGGCATGGCGCTTTTGTGCACGATGCTGGGTCCCAGCGGGCAGAAGGTGTCGAGAGACTTGCCCTTCCACCACTGGAGGTGCCGGCGCTGCAGGTCCCGGGCGGTCATGTCCAGGCAGACGGTGTAACCGAAGATGTAGTCGTTGGCCTTGGCGCGGGGAATGTTGCGGCCCTTTCGGCCGATGACCACGGCCAGCTCCACTTCCCAGTCAATCTTGTCTGTGGCTGAATGGGCCAGCACCCGGCCCTGGTCGCCGATGACGGCGGTGGCCGGCTTGGTGAAGAACACCGGCACCTCGGGCGTGTTGAGCTGGACTCCCCGTGCGCGCACGCCCTCGTCGATGTGCTCCTGATAGTTGACCCCCAGACAGATAACGTTCTTTCGCGGCACCGGGATCGGTGACAGCAGCCGGGTGCGATTGCGTTTCACCAGGAGCCCTGCCTGGGCGAGTCTCCGGATGCCTTTGGAATCCAGTCCCTCGACGTACTTGGCCGCCTTCTTTGCCGTGGTAACGGCCTTGGCGCCTGCCTCGATGAAGGCCTGCATGCTGTCCAGATACGAGGCGGTGCTCCCCGGCAGGTAGCGCTTGCTGACCGCTTGGAGATCGATGATCTGATCCTCGTCGATCATCATCCCGAGTTGGGTCTTGCCGCGAAAACTGTATGTAACGAAGCGCATCGACGACCTCCTGTCCGCTTCCGGTGTATCTTTCGCGGGTCTGTCCCGCTCTCTGTCACCCTCGGTCAATATCTCTGGAGACATGCGTTCCGAAAAAAAACGCCATATCCTCATAGAGAAGCGCCGTACCGTTGTCAACCCGTCGGCGTCGTCCGGTCCGTGGCGCCATCCGGTCCGTGGCGCCATGAAATTGCACGGCCGGTTCGGTGATGTTACCTTTCCACCTGTGAAGAGAGCACCTGTGAAGAGAACCAAAGGACAGCGTGCGACCATGGAGGTGGGGGACCGCGTCCTGGTGAAGGGGGACTTGCGCAGGCAGGTCATGCTGGTGGCCAGGGTGGATGTTCCCCACTCGACGCAGAAGGTCTTTCTCTCGCGGTCGGGCGGGGATTTCACGGTGGGCCTGAATATCTGGAAATCGGACTACACCTGGAGCGAGAAGAACCAGATGTGGGTGTCGAAGCGCTGATGGCCCTTTCGCGGGGTTGACGGATGGCGCAAGACCTGGAAACGCTCCTGACGGGCCTCCGCGAAGGCAAGGGGCCGGCAATCATCCTGCTCCATGGCGACGAGTTTCGCGTCCGCGGAGCGAGTCGCGCCATCCTGGGCCTCATCGCTCCCGATTCCGACCATAATCTCGGCACCTCGACATTCGACGGCCGGTCCGCGCCCTGGGACGAGGTCGAAGCCGCCCTCATGACCCCGTCCCTGTTCGTCTCCGCCTGCAACGTGGTGGTGGAAAATGTTCCCTGGTTCGCCCCGGCCGAGCGCAAGGTGGATCTGCTGGACAAGTCCCTGAACCTCTGGGAGGAGGGCCGGCGCGACGAGAGCGGGCGCGCCTTCATGGCGTTGCTGCGGTCGGAGGGGTGGACGCGGGAGCAGTGGCTGGACGCGGGGGATGCTTCGGAACTGGCGGGCACCCTCAAGGACTACCGGGCGCATGCCCGGGAGATCCAGGCCGTCTGGCAATACTGCCGCGAGCAGAGTCTCCTTCCCGGCAATCCCAAGGCCGACGAGCAGGGCCGGGTCCTGCAACTCCTGGAGCGAGGGTTGCCGGACGGCTGCCGCCTGTTGCTGCTGGCGCCCCAGGTGGACAAGCGCGGGCGCGGCTACAAGCAGTTGACTCGCCAGGGATGCGTCCTCGACCTGTCGGTGGAACGGGACCGGAGCGGGCGCATCCGCCGCGAGTCCCTCGCCGCCTTTCTCGATCAGCGCCTTCGGCGGGCGCGCAAGCAGATCGATCCACGGGCCCGGGAGGCAGTGCTGTCCCGGTGCGGCAACGAGCTCTGGGCCGTCCACCAGGAGATCGAGAAGCTGCTGCTGTACGTCGGCGACGCGGAGACCGTGGGTGTGTCCGACGTCGAGGAGATCTTCACCGACCAGTCGGAGAGCTGGGTGTTCGACCTGACGGATTCCCTGGGGGAGAGAGATACGCTCCAGGCCCTGGGCTTTCTGAGGCGCCTCATGGCCGACGGCGAGTATCCTCTGCGGGTGCTGGGGGCCATCGCCAGCCAGGTGCGCCGTCTCCTCAGCGCCCGCCAGCTCCTGGACCATGAGCTGGCCAGGGTCTGGCGCCAGCGCATGTCCTACACCGAGTTCCAGCAGCGGGTGCCCGCCGATACCGAGGGCCTCCCCACCAAGAGCCCCTACGCCAACTACCTGACCTTGCAGCGGGCGGAACGGTTCACCCTTCCCGAGCTCAAGGGTTTTCTCCAGTTGCTCCAGCAGACCGATACCCGCCTCAAGTCGTCCGGCCACCGGCCCCAGGCCGTCATGGAAAGGCTGATCTTCGAAATGTGCCGCCCGTGAACCGGTCTGAGTGAACCCTTCTCCCGCCCGTGGCTAAAGATCCCGCCCGTCCTGCCGATTTCCCAGTCTAGTAGCCGGTCCCGGCCGCCAGCGCCGTGCGGGCGCGGGCGGGTTTGAAGCCCGCCCCTACACCCTCGTTTTCCGGTGGCGCAGGTTCGCAGGAGTCGACGTATGGCGTCAGGTCTCATTCAAGGTCTCATTCAACGACTTTCCGTTTCATCGGCAACGCTTCTGCTGGGGGCGTTTCTTTCGGGTTTCCTGGCCCATCTCCTGTACGGGCGTTGGGCTGGGCCAGCGCCTTTGCCCGGTGTTTCGGCTTCCGCCGCGAATTCATCCGCCGCGGCCGACCTTCCGGTGGTGGACGTGATGGAAGTGGAGAGGCTCCAGGAGCTGGCGGGCGTGCTGGCGCGGGTCCGAGGCCGGGTCCACCGCGTGGGGCATTCGTCCAAGAGCAACACCTATTTCCTGGACTTCGGCCCCTCCCGATCCGCTTTCACCGCCGTCATCTTCTCCTCCGCGGCGGACGCCTTCTTGCGCGGGAACGCCCACCCGAACCAGTTCCAGGGCCAGGAAGTGGAACTCACCGGACGGATCAAGGACGATCCCAAGTACGGGCTGGAAATGATCCTGGAGGGCCCGGCGCAGATCAAGATCTTGCCATGACTCGATTGGGAATTATATCGAATAGTGCCCATGCCACACACAGGCGTCGCGCGCATGCCGTGCCAGTGCGATTTTAGAGCGGGTTCGGATTTTCAAGCCAAGGCTCAACAAACAGGTTTTCTTATTGAGACGTGCACAAGGGTATGATAAAATTTGCAATCATAGGCAAAAGCCCTGATAAATCGAGGCTTTTCTAACCAGGAGGACTTCCGTGGCGATCAATGTTCTCCGGGCTGCCGGTTACTTGGCTAAGAAATCTAATTGGACCAAGTCTAACTTGGAATTGCAGAAACTCATTTACATCGCCCACATGTTTCACTTGGGCAGATACGGAGCCCCATTGATTGAGGGAAATTTCGAGGCTTGGGACTATGGACCAGTACATCCCGATCTTTACCATCATGTTAAGCAATTCGGCGCAGATCCTGTTACCGAGATTGCGTATCCTGCGAATCTGAAAAAGGGGACGGAAAAGAAACTCCTCGATGAAGCTCTTGACGCACTCTCTGACAGAACCGGCGCACAACTTATCGCGATAACCCATTGGAAAGATGGGGCTTGGGCGCAGAACTATATTCCAGAGGCAAGGGGTGTCGTTATTTCGAATAGCGACATTCTCGAAGAATACGAAAAAAGAAGCGAATCCACTCAGAGGTGATGGAGATGAGCGCTCAAGCTCTGGCAATTTCGCACCTCGCCCAGGATTACGAGACCCCCACATCACTCGAACAACAAAACCGTGTTCTCCTAGACAAGATCGTCCGTCAGAAGGCCGAGTTAAAAAAGGTGGTGCATGCAATAGCTCGCTGCCACGGGCGTCTATTTTACCTTCGACAACTTGAAGATGGTTGGCATGACGGTGAGGGCTTTCGACCTTCCAAATATGCCGTCACCGCTGCGGGGAGCCTTCTTACAGAACGCCCCTTGCTGGCAAAAGCATTCTCAATCTTCCCTACTCTCGAAGGCGGTGTCCTTTTCGAATTTGAAGTTAATGGATGGGGTTATTCCGTTGAAATTGACAAGGACGGGTCTCCAGAATTCTTCGGTATTGAGATAGACGGCTCGGACGAATTCGAGGCTATCCGATTCCCGGCTCTTGCAGAGGATTTTCTCGTACAACTTGACAGACGAGTAAAGGGGTAGATCTTCTGGTGAGTACCGAGTTGTCTGACGACAATGAACTGCTGTTCAGGCAAATACATCCGGACTTTTTTGACGACGGGAAGCCGTCCAGCCAGCCTTTCTGGCCGACAGCAAAAGACGACAATAAGTTATCTGTTGATCGGTCGACTCTGACAACCGCCGAAAAATCCTATCTGTCGTACTCCTTCAAGACCGTGGCCGTCTATGGGCTGACCGTGGGAGAGTTCCGCGAACAGGATATACCTTGTATCGATGATCCTCTGAACAACAATCCCGCCCATGCCTTTGCGGACTACCAAGCCCACCGACCTAGCCAGCAGAAAAAACGGGCTAGGAGTCTGCGCCGCAGAACGCTCTGAAGGACCCTTGAATACTACATATAGTGGTCAATTGGCCTAACATTATACTATATGTGGTACCTAGATTTCCTGCGGCGCAGACTCCTAGGCTCCTTCAGCAGGTTGCCTTAAAACGAGGTCAACTTTACCCAACACCTTCCCCATGACTCCAGCCCTTTAACGGGTTGGTTTTCGGACATGTCGAACTTCGACAGGTCTCACAAAGGCGCGGGCTATGTGCCACGCCGACTTTTGACTGATGCCGAGGTCCTGGTGCAGCCTCATGGACACGCCTTTCGATTTGTTGGATCGCAGGGCGTTTTCGGCTAAGCTCCGCGCTTATGGAAAACCAGCCACAGGAACGCTGCATGGTGTGCGCCAAGGTCGCCCCGCTCAGCGGCGGCATCTGCGAGCCCTGTAAGGAGAAGATTCGCGCCCAGGCCCAGGGAGGCCAGCGGGACATTCGCGACCGCTCCGACCGGGAATTGCGGAAACACGGGGTCAAGCCGGAGAAATAATCGCTGCGGATCGACCCCGCGGACGGTGCGAATGACAGGGGATCCACGACACTTCGAATCCATCGGCAGCCGCCTCGGATTCCGCGCGGAACCTTCGGCCGACGGCGAGATCAGCCTGGTCTGGCGCGGCGGACGGTTCCCGGCTCTTCTGTGCCTCGGCATCGCTGCTTTTCTCCTGCTGCTGTCAGTGCCGGTATTCCTCGCCATCCGGACCCAGGGACTTGACAGCGCGGTGGGGAACCTGTGGTACTTCCCGACCATGAACGTGGTGCTGTTCGGGGTGGCGTTGTTTCTGCTGACCCTCAAGCGGGTGATACGAATCGACCGGCGCGCCGGCAAGGTGTACATGACCCGCAGCAGCCTGCTGATGCGGCGCCGGTTAACGGTGGAGTTCGACGAGGTCCGTGCCCTGAGGGTGGCCGACGACCAGGTGTACAGCGGTTTCGCCGTGGCCGGTTCCACGGCGGGGCAGAAGTGGTTTCCTGCCCGCTCACTTCGCCTGCTCCTGTCCGGCTCGCAGTCGGTGCTGTTCGACCGGGGCGGCAGCAGGCGGCTCGAAGAGCTCGCGGCGCGCATCGGCCGCTTCATGGACAAGCCGGTGGAAGGGGCCTGAGCCGGGATTGCACTTTGTTTCAAATCTTCTTATAAAAAGGCGGGCGTCCGGGTGTCATCACAGACCCTGCCAACTAACAATCTCACGATCGGAGACGGATTTTCATGGACAAGAAGATCAAGTTTCGCGTCAACGGAACGGAGCATGAAGTGGAGGTACCCACCAACCGGTTGCTGGTGGACCTGCTCCGGTACGATCTGGGCCTCACGGGGACCAAGGAAGGCTGCAGCGTCGGCGTGTGCGGCGCGTGCACGGTGCTCATCGACGGAGAGATGGTCAGCTCGTGTATCGCCCTGGCGGTATTCGCCGACGGACACGATGTGACCACGGTGGAGGGCTTGGCCCAGAACGGCGAGCTTCACCCGGTGCAGCAGAGCTTCATCCGCTACGGCGGCTTCCAGTGCGGCATCTGCACCCCGGGCCAGGTGGTGGCGGCCAAGGCGTTGCTGGACCGCAACCCCAGGCCCAACGAGGAAGAAATCAAGGATTGGATGATGGGGAACCTGTGCCGTTGCACCGGCTACTACAAGATCATCGAGTCCATCGAGAAGGCGCACGAGTTCGCCAAGTAAGGGGTTGAGGAATGATCGCATTTGACTACCGTACTCCCGGAAGCCTCGAAGAGGCCTACGCGGACCTGAAGGAACTCGGTTCCGACGGCAAGCTCATTGCCGGCGGCACGGCGCTGGTCATCATGATGAAGCAGCAGCTCTTGCAGCCGAGTTGCGTCATCAGCCTGCGCAACGTGGCCGGGTTGAGCGACGTGTCGGAAAACAACGGCAGCGTGCACATCGGCGGCCTCGTGTCTCACGCGGCGCTGGACGCGTCCGCGGTGGTGCAGGGCAAGCTGCCGATGCTGGGCGCGACCTATCACCACGTGGCCACGCAGCGGGTGCGCACCATGGCCACGGTGGGCGGCGGTCTGGCTCACGCGGACCCCAACCAGGATCCCCCGCCGTCCTTCATCGCCCTGGGCGCCAGCTTCGAGCTGGGCTCCGCCGGCGGCACCCGCACGGTGGCGGCCGAGGATTTCTTCAGCGACTACTATGAGACCGTGCTGGAGCCGGACGAGATCGTCACCGGCGTGAACGTGCCGCTCATGGCGGCCAACAGCGGCGCGGCCTATCTCAAGTTCCTGCCGCGTTCGGCGGACGACTACGCCACCGTCAGCGCGGCCGCGGTCGTCACCCTCGACGCCGCCAAGACCACCATCCAGGACGTCCGCATCGCCATGGGCAGCGTCAACACCACGCCCGTCCGCGCCACCGCCGCCGAGGCCGTGCTCAGGGGGCAGCCGGTGAAGCCCGAGGGCCTTCGCGAAGCCGGTGAAAGGGCCAAGGAACACACCGATCCGGTCAGCGATTTCCGCGGTTCGGGCTCCTACAAGACACAGATGGCCGCCGTATTCGTCAGGCGGGCGCTGGAAAGCGCCATCGCCAACGCGGCCTGATTACCGCAGGGGAAGGGGAAGATAGAGTGAAATTCAGTCAAAGTGCGACGGTGCCCGCAGGCCGTGAGCCCCTCTGGCAGCTTCTCATGGACATTCCCAGGGTCGCCACCTGCCTGCCCGGAGTCGAGGGGGTGGAGCAAGTGGACGGCGACACCTACCAGGGCACCTTGAAGGTGCGGGTGGGCCCCATTTCCTTGAGCCTGCAGGGCAAGATCGTCCTGGAGGAAAAGAATCACGACGCTTGGCGCGCCGAGCTCCGGGCCGAGGCCGAGGACCGGCGGGTGGCCGGCGCCATGCGCGGCAAATCCACCATGGAGCTCAAGGAACTAAGCGCCGACGAGACCGAGTTGACCGTGGAGACCGACGTCAACATCCTGGGCAAGATCGGCGAGTTCGGCCAGCCCATCATCCGCAAGAAGGCCGACCAGATGCTCACCAAGTTCATCGACAACATCAAGAAGGAACTCGCCGCGAACTAGTGCCCTGAGTTCGTATGTTCTTGAAACGAACGGGCGGCCGGTAGATGCAGAGACTACCGGCCGCCCGTTTGCGTTCGGGGTCTCAGGTACCTGGAAAGATCCAGATAATGAATCAACAGGGTGGACATGACTGACATGGGTCGAGGTTCTGTGAGGCACATCCTGGCATCCCTGGTGCTATTGCTTCCCGCCCTGGCATTCGCGGACCATGAGCTTGAGAACCGCGATCTCCGCAAAGGGCGGGTGCTCTACACCCAACACTGCGCTTCCTGTCACGGGGCCAAACTTGAAGGCCAGCCGAACTGGCGGCGACCCGGGAAGGACGGAATCAGGCCCGCCCCGCCGCACGACGAAACCGGCCATACGTGGCATCACGACAACCAGTATCTCTTCGACTACACCAAACTCGGCGGCAAGGCCCTGTTCGAGGCACGCGGCCTGCCCGAAACCGAAAGCGGCATGCCCGGACCCGCCGAGGACCTGACCGACGACGCGATCTGGGACATTTTGGCGTATATACGCTCCACCTGGTCGGACAGGATCCGGCAAATCCAGGCTACGACCAACCCGCGCCATGAGCGCTGACCGGTTGACTTCGCGCGGCACATCAGCGCCTAGCAGGCTGCGGCAAAACTCCGCCTCGGTACGGAGAGGCGCCGACGCCCCGAATCGTCATTCCCGCGAAAGCGGGAATCCAGGGGCGGGGGTGGGGCGCTACAGCGGCGTTTCCCCGCCTCACCCCACCTGGATTCCCGCTTTCGCGGGAATGACGATTCGGGGCGTCGGCGCCTCTCTCGGATGGAGTTTTGACACACCCTGCTGCGCGCCTTCCGGATCAGCCCTCGCCCGGCTCTCGCATCCAGGCCGGAATATCCCGCGCCCCATGCAGGACGCGCCATACATCGATTTCCGTCTCCCTCTCGACATAGAAGATCAGATACGGAAACTTGCCGGCCGACCGGAAGCGCAGGCCGGGAATATCCAGCTCATGCGCATAGCGAGGCGAGGCGCTCCCCGGCTGTTCGCCGATATGGCGGCGGACATCTTCCAGCGCGCCGATGAAGGAAAGCGCAACCGCCGGTCCCGCCTCGGTCAGATAGTGATCGACAGCCTCTTCGATATCGCGCCGTGCCCGCTCGCGCAGGACAACCGGTTTCCCGCTCACCGCCGGCCGGCTTCGCGGACCCGATCGCGGAGCCGGTTGAAGTAGTCCGCATCGGCCGCGACCGCCTGTGGAGAGGCCGCACCTTCGAGAAACAGGTCGCGCAAGCGCTGACGATCCTGATCCTTGCGGATCAGTTCGCGGATATACTCGCTTGAAGTGCTGTAGCCGCGTGCGATGACCTGATCGTCCACGAAGGACTTAAGCGCCTCGGGAAGCGATATGTTCATCGTGCTCATGGGCAGAAGATAGCGGCTTTGGCAAAATTTGGCAAGAATTATTGCCGTCAAACAGACCGCGGCCCCGCCGCCATCGCCTCGGACCGGACGTCGTGGAAGCCGGCATCCTAGTGGCGCTCCGCGGAGCGAGCCGTGTTGATTGTGAGGGCGCAGCCAGGGAATTGACAGATTCATCCTAGGTCGCGATCCATCCCCTGGTGCGCACCCTCTCGCGAAGACACTTGCCTGGGTGCGCGGGGTTCAGCGTCTTGCCCCTAAGCTCAGCTTCTGTGATAGTTCTCCAGATCCATGTTGGCCAACTTGTCCTCGCAGGCCGGATGCGGGCGGCTTAAGTCGGCAAGAGGAGAATCGACCTATGAGAGCAAGTGCCGCGAGAAGGCTCGCCCGAACCGGTGAGTTTTATATTCAAGAAGCGATCCTTGGATTGTTGGATGATGCGCCCAACGGGCTCATGCTCAGGAAGATCACCAGCGCTCTCAACCTTCCAAAGAACGGATACAGTGCGACAGTCATGGGCCAACTCCACAGGCTAAAGCAACAACGCAAAGTCCACCAGCCTCGTGGATCGAGAACAGAATGGACGCTGACAGAAGAGGAGCGCCGCAACCGGCAGTGCTAGCCGATACGACGAGGAGTGTTCACGGATCTGCAATAGCGAATGGGATACCATCCTTAGAAGCGGGAGAGACCCATGAACGGTATTGCTCCGTGGCTGATAATGGTTGCGCCGCTGGTGTGTCCTTGATGATCAGTGGTCCAGCCCGTTACGCGCCGGCTAATGATACGGCCGACGTCAAGGCACCGGTCAAGAAACTCGTTTGCGACTTCAAGAAGGTCAGCGATGTTCCCGGAGCAGCGGAACGGACGAAGGTTGCATCGCAATTTCAGGCGGATCAAAGGCATCAATGGCGGATGCTTAGAGCGGAGAACCTACGTGTCCGGAGACGCAGTAACTCATGGAGGCATGGCATGAGGGAATGTTGCATTAGGCTGCTACAGCGTTACGCTAGCTGACGGTCTTCGCTAGTCTGTGAGTTTGAGGGGTTCGACCCGCCTCCGCCGAGAGGGATGTAACATGGCCAAAGAATTGTCCATTGAACTCGAAGAGGACGAGAGCGTCGTCCTGTCTGGATTCGCTAATCGCATCGGCGTATGGGGAGGTCCCGGGGGACGGCTCGTGTTGACAAACAGGCGCCTTCTCTTCGTCAATCGTCGGGGCACAAAGATCCGTGATGCTTATGGTCTTTCGAACGTGCTCTTTGTCCAACCAGCACGCAGTGCGACCGTTTGGACAGTGTTTTTGCTTGTGACGATCTTTCTCAAGAACGCGATCAGAGTCACCTTTCGGGATCAAACTACTCAACGGTTCGTCGTTTCAAATAAGGAACGGTGGCTCGCGTTAATTGAAAAACAACGAAAGGCGGCTTGAGCTCAATCGTGCGTCCAGGGTGCGGTGATAGGGTACTCGGCAAACGACAAGCTCAGGTTGGGGTCCCTAGGAGCACCACACGATGGGATATCGGTGAGACTGTATGTGAAACCCATCTCACGTATCTCGAACCGTGTTGTAGTACTCAACATGCGTACTCGTGTTCTTGCGACGGAGGCGGCCAGTGACAAACCCAAGCACCCCGTGGACACAGAGCCGCCATCCCGAATTGCCCGATACATTCTCGTCAAGCGACGGCAAACGACATCTAGTGTACTGTCTCAAATAAAACGTGGTGAATATGCGCAGGAATTTTGGTTGTCGGCAAGGCGCGATGACGAGCAGTGGCGTGCACCACGCGAGGAAGAGCAACGCAGCCGACGGCGAAAAGGACCAGCATATTCACCACGTTTGATTTGAGACAGTACACTAGATAGTGCTTGTCAGAAAACAGGTAACTATTTGGAAATCAAGGAATAAGAGGAGACACAAGATTGCGAAGAATGTCCATATCAGGTAGTTTATGCAGGAAATTCTACGCTAATCTGAAGTTCCAGCGATATTTGTCGTTCATTTTGAGTTAAGTGTCGAGTATGCAAGAGGAAAGGGGTGTTTGGGAGCGTAAATGTGTTCCCATGTAAATGCTAAATAACACTTGTTATTAGCCGCATGATATGCTAGGGTAGTTGCCATGTACGTGGAAATCGTCCCCAACCGCAACTCCCCTCCCGCCATCCTGCTGCGCGAAGGCTGGCGCGAAGGCAAGCGCGTCCGCAAACGCACCATCGCCAACCTCTCCGACTGGCCGAAAGCCAAGATCGACACGTTCCGCCAGCTCCTCAAGGACGAACCCCTGCTCAGCCCTACCGACGCCTTCGACATCATCCGCTCCAAGCCCCACGGCCATGTCGTCGCGGTGCTCGGCACCTTGCGCAAGCTGGGGCTCGACCGCATGCTCTCGGCTCGTCCCTGTCGGGAACGCGAACGAGTGGTGGCGCTGATTGCGGCCCGTGTCCTGGGGCCGGCGTCGAAGCTGGCCACGGCCCGAGCTCTGGCCGAGGCCACCGCGCGGGACTCGCTGGCGGAGACCTTAGGACTGGGGGAGACCTCAGAGGATCAACTGTACGCGGCCATGGACTGGCTGTTGGAGCGGCAGGAGGAGGTGGAGAAGCACCTGGCCCAAAGACACCTTGGAGACGGTGCCCTGGTGCTCTACGACCTCACCTCGGTGTATCTGGAGGGGCGCTGCTGCCCGCTGGCCCGGCACGGCCATTCCCGCGACGGCAAGCGCGGCAAGCTTCAGATCGAGTTCGGGCTGTTGTGCGACCGCGAGGGCCGTCCGGTGGCGGTGGAAGTCTTTGAAGGCAACACTGCCGACCCCAGGACCGTGGGGCCTCAGGTGGACAAGCTGCGGCAGCGTTTCGGACTCTCGAAGGTCGTGCTGGTGGGCGACCGCGGCATGCTCACCGAAGCGCGTATCCGTGAAGAGGTGGCCCCTGCGGGGCTTGACTGGATCAGCGCCCTGCGTTCCTCGGCCATTCGCCAACTGGTGGAATCAGGGGCGGTGCAGATGTCCTTGTTCGATCAGACCGATCTGGTGGAGATCCGCTCCGATGCCTATCCGGGCGAGCGCCTGGTGGTGTGCCGCAACCCCTTGCTGGCAACCGAACGGGCACGCAAGCGCGAAGAGTTGCTGCGCGCCACCGAGCGGCTGCTCGACCCCATCGTGGCCGCCACCGAACGTGAGAAGCGGCCACTCACCGGCCGCGAGCACATCGCCCTGCGCGTAGGCCGGGGCATGGGCAAGTACAAGATGGCCAAACACTTCCACCTCAACATCACCGACCACTCCTTCCGCTACACCCGCAACCCTGACTCCATCGCACGCGAGGCCGCTCTCGACGGCCTCTATATCGTGCGCACCAGCCTGCCCCCCAGTGATCTCGATGCCCCAGGCACCGTCACCGCTTACAAAAGCCTGAGCCGGGTCGAGCGCGCCTTCCGTTGCCTCAAAACCGTCGACCTCAAGGTGCGCCCCGTTCATCACCATGCCCCCCACAGGGTCCGCGCCCACGTCTTGTTGTGCATGCTCGCCTACTACGTCGAATGGCACATGCGTCGATGCCTCGCCCCCTTGCTCTTCGACGACCATGACCCCGCTTCTGCCCAACGCTCCTCCAGCGTCGCCCCGGCAACGACCTCTCCCGCCGCTCAAAAAAAGGCTCGCACCAAGCGCACCGACGACGGCTCCCCCGTCCACAGCTTCCGCACCCTGCTCGACGACCTCGCCACCATCGCCAAAAACCGCCTCTCCCCTCGCTTGCCTGGCGCTCACCCCTTCAACCTCGTCACCCGTCCCACCCCACTGCAAGCTACAGGCTTCGATCTCCTCGGTGTCCCCCTCGAACGTTCCCAGTAGCTGCTCCACAGATTCTTCGTTTCCCCCGATATTTCAATGACTTAGCTCGCCCTCGTTCTCAAACTTCAGGCTAATCGACCCATTGGTCGGCAATCTTCGGACGGACGGACATCAATGAGACAGACACGGAAATCGCAGATGGCACTTGGTGAGGCACGGATCGAGGAGATCAAGCTGGATCATAAATCCCGTGATGATATTCCAGCGGTTCTCCTTGGTCTCCAGCATCTGTATTCGCACGAGGAGACCCGGGAGAAGCTTTTTTCGCTGTTGGAGGAGCACATTTTACCGGGCACCAATCGCAAGGTGGGACGTCCGGGGATGGAGTTGTGGCGGATTTTGGTGATGGGCGTCCTCAAACAGGGTCTTGGTTGTGACTTTGACCGTGTCCATGAGCTTGTGAATCAACATCGAACGGTGCGGGAGTTTCTGGGCCACGGTGCGTTCTCGCAAGGCGACAGCTACGAGTTGCAGACGATCATCGACAATGTGTATCTGTTGACCCCCGAGCTTCTATCAGAGATTGGGCGGTTAGTTGTGGAGAGCGGCCACGCGGTCGCAAGAAAAAAGCCTGGCGAGTGGTTGCGGGGGCGCTGTGATTCGTTTGTGGTCGAGACCGACGTGCACTACCCGACCGATGTCAACCTGCTGTGGGACGCGATGCGGTGCTTGCTCGGGGAGTTGGGCCGTGGGGCGAGGAAGCACCAGATCGCGGGCTGGCGGCAGTGGCGGCATCTCACGCAAGAGGTGAAGAAGTGTTTCAACAAGGTCCGCTCGACGCGACGCGCGAAGAGCCGGCCGGACCGAGTCGAAGCCTATCTCGAACGTTGCTGGCACTTGGTCGGCCGAGCCGAGGAGAGTTGCAAGGAGCTGGAGCAGGCAGGTGTTGCGCAATCGAGCATACTCCAGTGTCTGATTGCCCATGCGCGTCGGCAAATGGACCAAATCGAGCGGCGTCTTCTCAAAGGCGAGACCATCGCGCACGATGAGAAAGTGTTTTCGATTTTCGAGGACCACACCCGCTGGATCTCGAAGGGCAAGGCTGGCTGTGCGGTGGAGCTCGGAGTTCCGGTGTGCGTGGTTGAGGACCAATTCCAGTTCATCCTTCACCACAAGATTCTGTGGGAAGGGAGCGATACCGATATTGCGGTGTCGATCATCGAGGAGACGCAAGCCCTGCATCCCGACCTACGGGTGTGCAGCTTCGACCGTGGGTTCCACAGCCCCGGCAACCGGGCACAGCTCGACCTCAATGCGCTGCCGCGCAAGGGGCGGCTTTCAGTGGCCGAGCGCGAGCGCGAGGAAGCGCAAGCATTTGCCGAGGCCAGGCGCCAGCACCCGGCGGTCGAGTCGGCAATCAACAACCTTGAGCATCGTGGTCTCGACCGGGTTCGCTCCCACGGCCCCGATGGGTTTGCGCACTCCGTTGCCTTGTCGATACTGGCCGCCAACCTGCACCGCATCGGCCTGCTTGTGAGACAGCGCATACGTGACGCCGAACGACGCCGAAGACGCCGCGCTGCCTGAGCGCGGCCATCTCCTGCGGATTTCGCCCCCACGAGCCCGGCACACGGAGACGGGAACGGCCTTCCGCGCCCAGAAGTCGAGAATGCGGACCGGTTTGACGCCGAGCACCCTTCAGGGGTGTCACCGCAGCCGGTTCCGTGGCCCAAACCTCCCCGAAAGTGTCGCGGCCCGTCGCAGATCTCGTATGGGAATGGGGGTTTTCTGGCAGACACTAGATACTGCGTCTCATTCGCCGGACTCCGTTTCTGACATCCAGCGCGCAGATGGGGGATGCACCGCACGCAACCGTGTAACATACTGAACTAATGGCAATCATGTTGACTTCGCCGCGGCACATCAGTAGAGTCCGCCGAAGTCCGACAGTCCTGGAGGACTGCCGAAGCTCACCGTGCCGAGTGACAACCGCTTGCGATGGGTGGGGTGGCCGCGGGGTTCTCGCAAGCGTTGCTGAGCGGCGATAACACCAGTGGAGGCCCATCATGAGAAAGCGCACTGTACTCATCTTCCTCACATTTGCGATTGGTCTTTTGGTCAGCGCGACCGCGTTCGCGCAAGACAAGTTGCCCGCGCGGCTGGCGGACGACCCGGTCGCCAAGGCGCTCGGGCCGGCCGTCATCAATGCGGCGCTGAAAGAGGGAAAGGTCGTCTGGTACGGCGGGTCCACCAGCCAGCAGTTCTTTGACTCTGGCGCAAGGGACCGGTTCGAAAAGCGTTTCGGCATCAAGGTCGAAATCATCAGCGGGCGCATGCGTCACTTGACCGAACGGATCCGCACGGAGGCGGCGGTGGGCAAGCTCCAGGGGGATATCCTGGAGGGCGGCGACAAGTACATGCTGGAGTTGCACGCCGTCGGCGCCTTGGCGAAATGGCGCCCTCCCGCGCCGGAGTTGGACAATATCGACAAGAAGGTGTTCGTCAGTGACCCCGTCGGTTACTGGTGGCCCGTTCACCTGAGCGCTCAGGCCATCCTCGTCAACACGGACATGGTCAAGCCCGCCGACTACCCCAAGTCCTACTGGGATATCGTGGACCCCAAGTGGAAGGGCAGGGTGGCGATCCGCGATCCACGCGCCTCCGGCGGCGGCGCCTGGCACATGCTGGGCATCTACAATACGCCGGACATGGGCATCGACTACATCAAGAAGCTCAAGGCGACGGTGGAACCGTTCATCGTCCGCGGCGGCAGCCGGAAGCTCCGTGACGCCATCGCGCGGGGGCAGTTCGCTCTCGGTTTCAGCGGGCGCGGCGAGAACATCCGTGACCTGCCCAAGGGAACGCCGGTGAAGTTCATCGTGCCCAAGGAGGGGCAGGCGTGGACTCCGTTCTCCATGGCCACGATCAAGGGCGCGGCACGTCCGAACGCGGCCAAGGTGATCATGACGTGGTTCTACGAACTTGAGAACCTCCAGGCGTGGAACACGCACGCCGGCCGTAACGTCCCGCATCCGAAGGTAAAGCCGCCGATTCCCGAGATGAGCCTGACGGCTTATCCTCTGATGAAGAAGATCCCGTCCGAACAGCTCGGCGCTCCGAACTTCTTTTTCAAGGAGATGGAGGGGGTATTCGGCATCCGGTGACGAGTGGTCTGTCTCGCTCATCACGCTATTGATGAGACAGCACACCAAGCTACAGCCGGCAAGCCATGCCTGACGTCGGAATTTCCGGAGTCGTCAAGCGTTTCGGCGCCATCACCGCCGTCGATGGCATCGACCTGAACGTGCGCGACGGCGAAATGGTGACTCTGCTGGGGCCGTCGGGCTGCGGCAAGACCACGACGCTACGCATGATCGCCGGGCTCGAGGAGCCCGATGCTGGCGCCATCCGCATCGGCGGCGCGCCGGTCTACGATGCGGCCAGGCGCATCGACGTGCCGTCGGAGCGGCGCCACCTGGGCATGGTGTTCCAGTCCTATGCCATCTGGCCGCACATGACCGTGTACCAGAACGTCGCCTATCCCTTGCGGATGCGGCGCGTGGGCCGCGCGGAGTCCAAACGCCGCGTGGACGCGGTGCTGCAGCAGGTCGACCTGGAGGGGCTCGGCGACAAGCCCGCGACGAACCTGAGCGGCGGCCAGCAGCAACGCGTCGCGCTCGCCCGGGCGCTGGTCTTCGAGCCGCGGGTGCTGCTGCTCGACGAGCCCCTGTCCAATCTCGACGCCAAGTTGCGAGAGCACATGCGTTTCGAGCTGCGCATCATGCAGCAGCGCCTCGGGGTCACCGCCCTCTACGTGACCCACGACCAGGAAGAAGCGCTGACGCTGTCCGACCACATCATCGTGATGAACCGGGGCCGCATCGAGCAGGTGGGAACGCCGGACGAGATCTACGAGCAGCCGGCGACGCGCTTCGTCGCGGAGTTCATCGGCAAGGCCAACTTTATCGACACGGCGGGCGAGGCGCAGGTGAGCGCGGCCGGCGCCACGGTGCCGCTGGCTACCTACGACGGCACCGTCACCATCACCCTCGACGCCGGCGCGGTGCGCACCGACCGGCGGGACGAGCCGGGCGCGGGCGCGCGCCTGTTCATCCGGCCGGAGAAGATTCGCATCGGCCCCGCGGCGGCATCCCCGGCGGGTGACGACGGCGTCGAGATGATTCCCGGGCGCATCATCGGGCGGGCGTACCTCGGCGATCACAACGAATATCTGGTCGGGATCCGCGACGGCGTCGATGTCCGGGTTCCAACCCCGGTCGAGGAGAATTGGCAGCCGAGCGCCGGCGTGGCGCTGCGCGTTGCCAGAAAGGACATCTCCCTCTATCAATGAGCCCGGCCGGCGCCACTGCCACCGAGCCTCCGGTTGACAGCGCATCCCCACGGCTCGGCGACTATCTGAGAGTGCGCCGCTCCATCTACTACTACGCGCTGGCCGCGGTGGTGGTGGTCCTGGTGCTCTATCCGGTGGGGGTGCTGTTCACGGCAAGTCTGTTCTCAGGACAGCCGGGCCGCCTGGGACAGTTCACGCTGGAAGGCTACCGCTCCTGGCTTACCGCGTACGATCTCGTCCCCATCTTCATCAACAGCGTGATCTACGCGTCCGCCAGGCTCGTCCTGAGCCTGACGCTGGCGCTTCTGTTCGCCTGGGCCGTTGCCCGCACCAACGTGCCGTTCCGGCGAACGATGATGATGCTGATCCCCGTGCCGTTCTTCACTCCGGACCTGTTGACCGGCATCTCGTGGCTGATGCTCGGCAACCCGCAGAACGGCCTCATCAACCAGTTCGCCAAGTCGTGGTTCGGTATCCAGGGGCCGGTGATCGATCTCTACGGCTGGACCGGCCTGATCTTCCACTCCACCCTCAGCACCACGGCGCTCATGTTCCTCATGCTGGCGGGGTTCTTCTACTCGATGGATTCCTCTTTCGAGGAAGCCTCGGTCACCCTCGGCGCGAGCAAGTACCGGACCATCTTCACCATCACGCTACCGATGATGTCGCCGGCCATCCTCGCCACCTCCGTGCTCATCTTCGCCAGCGGCCTCGACAGCTTCGAGAACCCGCTGCTCTTCGGCAATCCGGGGGGCGTGTACGTCTTCGCCAACGAGATCTACCGCATGCTGCACTACCGCCATCCGCCCCAATACAACGCGGCGACGGCGCTCTCGGTGATCCTGATCCTGATCATGTTCACCCTCGTGTGGCTGCAATGGAAGAAACTGGGCGAGCGCCGGTTCACGGTCATTAGCGGCAAGGGTTACCGGCCCACGCGGATGGCGTTGCCGGGCCTGGTGCGGTGGTCGATCTTCGGCGTCTTCGTGGTGTATTTCCTGCTCGCCATCGTGATTCCGCTGGCCCAGATCCTTGCCAGCTCGTTCTTCCCGATCTTCGGCTTGTACAACCTGGAGCACCTCACCCTGGACAACTGGCGCAGCGTCTTTAGCGACCGGCGGGCCATGAACGGGCTCAAGAACACGGTCCTTTTCTCCACGGCCGCGGCCGCGGCCACGGTGGTCATCGGCGGCCTCATCGGCTATATCCGGGTGCGCACCCGCCACTGGCTCGGGCGGCAGCTCGAACTGCTGGCGTGGCTCCCGTGGACGCTGCCGGGTATCGTGTTGGGCCTCGCGCTTCTGTGGGCGTGGGCGCTTCCGCCCGCGCCCTTCAACCTCTACGGCACGGCCACGGTCATCATCATCGGCTTCATCGTCAAGGGACTGCCCCTCGGCACCGCCACCATGCAGGCCGCGGTGCATCAGGTGAGCGGCGAGCTCGAGGAGTCCTCCCGGGTCCATGGCGGCAGATGGATTACCACGGCGCGGCTCATCCTGATCCCGCTGATACGGCGCGGCGTTCTGGCGTCCTTCGTCATCGTGTTCGCGCTCTCGGCCCGGGACCTGACCATTCCACTGCTGCTATACCGGGGCGGCACCGAGACCATGACGGTGGCCCTGCTTTACTATTACGAAGAAGGCATGATGAGCACCCTGTCCGTGGTCGCCGTGATACAGCTCGCGCTGGTGTTCGCGCTGCTCGCAATCGAGAGGCTGACCCGCGGCAAAGACGAGGAAGACTAATGGCCAAAGAAAGCATTTCAGAACAGTCCGTGTCCGCTCGCCCGAACGGCGAGGAGGCCGCAATACGGTTCGACGATACCATCGAACGTATCGAGACCTATTGCCTGGAGCTTCCCTACCGCAACGCCGTGCAGTTTCGCTCGGTGCGGGAAGACAGCGGCGCCTACATCATCCTGCGCCTCGTGACCCGAAGCGGCGCCGAGGGTATCGCGGAATCCGTTGCCCGTCCCTCGCATTCGGGAGAGGATCCGAAACTATTGGCGTACGCCATCCGGACCTTCTTCGCCCCCTTGCTCGAAGGGGCGGATCCCTTCGCCCACAACGACATCCACGCCCGGATCGCCAAGGTCAAGGGCGCGCGGACGGCGCATGCACTCATCGACGTGGCGCTCTGGGACCTGCGCGGCAAGCTGCTCGGGCAACCCGTGTGGCGTCTCCTGGGCGGCGGCAAGCCGGCGCGGGTGCCGGTGGGCTGGATCGCCCACGGCAACACCGCGGAAGCCATGACGAAACAGGCGGTGGAGGCCATCGAGGTGCGCGGCTTTTCCGCGCTGAAGATCAAGACCTGGAAGCGCTCCCGCGAGGACGTGTCCATGATTGGCGACATCCGTGCCGCGGTCGGTGATAAGGTCGTCATGTGGGCCGACTCCAACGGCGCCTATACCGAGACCGAAGCGCGCACGATCCTGCCCGACCTCGCCCAGCACGGTATCGCCTTTCTCGAAGAGCCCTGCACCTTCCGCGACCCGCTACGCATGGCAGCCATGGCCGCCGACCTGCCCATCGCGCTCCTCGGCGACCAGACCTGCGACACGGTGGGCGCGGTGTACCACCTCATCAAGATCAACGCCGTCGGAGCCGTCAGCGTGAAGCTCCGGCGCACCGGCATCACGGATTCGCTCAAGATCATCGCGCTTGCGGACGCGGCAGGGCTGCCGGTCGTCATCGGCACCGACTCGGAGTCCCGCATCGGGTCCCTGGCCCGCATACACCTGCGCGCCGCCGTCCCCAGCCTGTCGCCCTGGCCGACGGAGACCCATTTCTTCCAGAAGTTGGGGGACGATACGTTTGTAGGCGATTTCGATTTCAGCGACGGCGGCATCCTGCCCACGGATGCCCCCGGGTTCGGTGCTGCCATCGACTGGAAGAAGATCGAGAAGTACAGCTCCTGATCAATTGTCATGGCGCCCTTCGACTTCGCTCGGCTGCACCTCGCTACGCTCAGGGCGAACGGTTGTGGGGTCACTTCCCGTTCGTCCTGAGCGTAGCGGAGCGAAGTCGAAGGACGCCCCGCGCCGGTTCTACACTTCCGCCACGAGGTCCTTGTAGGAGAGGTCCGCCCGAGGATAGGTCAAGGGACTGTGGCTCATGCCCAGCCCGACGCACGCTTCGGCGAAGCGGATCGAGACCGCCTTGGTATTGAGCACCGGCACGCCCGCGCCTTTCTGCAAGTCATCGGGATCGACCACGTAGGGAATCAGCGCGCCGCCCAGCGGCACTACGCATTCGGCGCCGGTCTCCTCAACCAGACCCCGGATCAGCCCAATGGCGGTTTCGGTGATCTCCGCACGCCGCTCCTTGATGTCGGCGCCGTAGATGTCCAGCGCACGGATGTCGGTTATCATATGGTCCATCCCGATGGTCCGCAGCAGCCGCCAGGTGTAGGGCACGTGCGATGGCAGCGGCACCGTGATTCCGATGCGGTCCGCGAGCACGGCGGCCGCATGGACGGTGGTGCGCAACGGCCCGATCACCGGGATCTTGACCACCAGCCTGCCGCCGTCAATCCCGGGATCGAACGTGTTCGACTGGATCACCGCGTCAAAGCCGTTCTCCGCGGCCCAACAGATTTTCCGGATCAGCGAAGGCGTCTCCATCATGTGATCGAGCCCGTTGAGCATCTTCTGGTTCCCGGTTACATCCTCGACCGCCGAACCGGCGAAGTTGTCCGGAAAGTGTACTTCCACCCGCGTCCCCTCGGAGGCATAGCTGTTGAGCAGCGCTTCCACCGAGGTGACGTCGTATTTCACCGAATTCTTCGGCGCCTTGTTCAGAAACATGATGCGCATTGATCTTTCTCCTGTCTTGGCGAAGTCCGGGGCCGGCCTTCGATGTGTTGTTTCTTCCGAACCTGCGTTGGAGTTCACTTATACACGCTGGCGGCGACTGCTACGAGCTTGCCGGAGGACTACGCGATCATGGCCAGCATTTCCGCGTGGATGTCGCGCCAATCCCGGGCAAGGTTGATACTGCGGGCTCGGATCGAGAAACCTTCCAGGCGGACGTCGGCTGCCAGCGGCGCGTCTACCACGGGATAGAGCAGGATTCCCTCGTGCCTTGGCCCAGGTTTGGCCGTTGCCTCGCGATTCCGCAGGTAGGCCAGAAGCTGGTAGAGGTTGTTCGAGTGCAGTTTCCCGCCGTAACGGCCGCCCAACGAATCCCGATAGAACTTGGCATCCATGATGATCCGCCGATCGGGTCCTTCGAGGATGACGTCTGCTTCCATCCGCGGGATTTTTGAGAGCTGGTCGTCCGGCGTCCCTTCGTCGACCCATTCGATCGTGCGTCCGCGGTGGTTGACCCGGTAGTGGTCCTGCTCGCGGCGATAGAACTCGATGATGAAGTCCTCGTACAGCTTTTCCATCCGCGCGTCGCTGAACTCGGTGAACCTCGCCTCCCCGGACTGTTCGTCGACCAGCAGTTGCTCATGGATCAGTCTGCACATGGACAGCAGGAATCGATAGTACCGGCGGTTGCGGTCGAGTTGCACCTGCTGGAACAAACGGCCGTTCAACCGCACCACGCTTACGCCGTCGAGCTTCGTGTAGGCATTGCGGACTTCCGTACGCACGGTCGAATGCAAGTCCGGAAGTCCCAGCAAGGATCGCAGTGTGGAGCGCAGGATGCGGTTGTGCAGCACATCGTGGGACAGTTCCTCGAAGTCGCAGGCTACCTGTCCGCGAGCCCGTAGCGCCCGTTTTGCCGTCTCGCCCACGGCGATCTTCCCGCGGATGCCGGCGAGATCCTCGCGTACGTCCCGATAGCCGCGATCGATGCCCCTACGGATCAGTCGGAAAGTCCCTTCCGCGAGCACCTTGCCCAGGAGGTCGTGTACTCTTTCCAGCCCTTCCAGTTCCTCCAGCCGCACCACGTCCCGCTCCTCGACATGGCTCCAGGCGTAGCAAAGGAGGTAGTAGATGTTGGCGATGGGAATCTTCCTGTAAGTCACCGGTGCAACTCTTCGACCAGTCTGTCGACCTGCTCGGGATGGTCGAACCAGTACTCACGCAGCAAGGGCGCGATCTGGGTATCGACGATACCCAGATACCACTGCTCGTCCGCCGACTCCTCGGGCACGAAGTAGCTGTGTCCGATCTGGAAGCCGGAGCCCAGGTCCTTGTCGTCACGGATGCGCTCGTTGAGGGCCGACAGGTTCCGGTCGATCCGGTCCACGAGATCCAGGTCGACGTCTGCTTCGAGCAGGTAGTCCTGGAACTGTCTGGTGCCGTACGCGGGCTCAAGCGTCTCGAACGCGAACCGGCGGCGGAGCGCGTAGTCGACGATTGCCAGTGATCGGTCCGCGGTATTCATGAGCCCCAGAAGATGCACGTTGTCGGGCACGCTGAAGCGTTCTCCAGCGTTGCTGTAGGTCAACGCGATCGCATGGTCCGGGCCGCGCTTGTCCGATTCGATGAGCATCAGCAGCTCCCCGAAGATCCGCGACAGATTACCCCGGTTGATTTCGTCGATGACGAAAACAAAGGGGGTCTCCGGCTGCTGCTCCGCGCGCTTGCAGAACTCGAAGAACACCCCGTTCCGGAGCGTGAAGCCGCCGGTCTCGGTCGGCCGCCAGCCCTGCACGAAGTCTTCGTAGGCATAGGACTGATGGAACTGCACCATCTCGATAAACCGTGAGTCCTTGTAACCGATCCGGCACCACGCGATTCGTTTGGCGATGAACGTCTTGCCGACTCCCGGCGGCCCCTGGAGGATCAGGTTCTTGCGGAGTGCGATTGAGTCGAGGATTCGCTGAAGCTGTGCTTCTTCGACGAAAAGATCCTCGAGTGCGACGGTGATGTTATACGGTTCGGGCTCTGGGACCGAGGGCGGAAGGTCAGGCTTCACGCCATAAGTCTCTTCGTAGATGTCGCTCAGGTTCCGACCTTCGAATGCCCATTGCGGACAAGGATGGGTCCGATGTCCCACAGTCCTCTCGGTCGCTGCCGTAAGAGACATTTCTTCACCGAGAAAAGTCACTCTGTTCTGCGCCGCCACTACCGCTTGCTCGCCGGTCTTAGTGGACACCAAGAAGGACCCGACCGGGATTCCCATCTCTTTGAAGTTCAAGTTCGGCCGGCGGCCATGTTCTGGTCGTCTCTCGCTGTCGCCTGGTGTCTCGTGTTCTTTGTCGTCGACTAATCTGAAGGTGTCCCGCAGCCACTTCTTGTAGGGAGTGAACCGAGTCAACGTCTTGGTGGTGATCAAGTCGTTCAGGCTGATCGGGGTATCGCAAGGATGCCACTCAACCCTCCGGAGGCTCGGATATTCCGCTCGCTCCGGGTCGTACGTGTAGTCACCGGTCACCTTTCCCCATCCGAGAATGACAGAGCGTCCTTTCTTCACGATGAGGATGTCACCGATCTTCATCTCATGCACGAATTCCCACGCGGCGAGTGAGTGATTGCTTGGGTTTTTCCCGCGGCCGCTCTCGATCAACGCGTTGTGGATGGCCTCCCTGGAGTCGTACTCGCCAAGGTCACCGAGTTCGCCGTATCCGATGGCCGCGATACCATGCTCGCGGAAATCTCCCCATAAGCGTGCACCCTGGCCCGCCCCGATGACCCACACGTCCGCCGTGCCGAAACGGCCGCGGTACCATGCGTCATCAGTCTTGCCTAGGCGAGTTGACGGTGGCGGACGGGATAGCCAGCGCTCATTCAACGGTGGTTCGTAGAGCTGTATTTCCTCACCAGGACGCTCGTCTTGAAGCCGTCTCACTACCGCCTGTAGTGCCTTGTCGAGGTTCACGAGGTCCATGTTGTCAACGTCAGGCTTCTCGCCGGTTTCGTCAGGAAACGCTTGGACGATGGCTTTCTTGTGGCCTAGCGAGACGATGGGTTCAAACACGTCCGGGAACAAGAGGAACAACAGGGCATGCCGGAACGGACGCTGGCGGCCTTCTCTGTGACTATCGATCCACTCCGCGAAAACCCAGGGATCACTCAGCAGCGATTTCCGATCCTGCGGGGCACGTGAGCCCCAGTCGAGCATTAGGGTGATGATGAAGTTGAACTCATGCCGTTGGTGTCCCAAGTAGGCCATGCCTGGAAAAACGATCCCTCCGTCCAGAACATCGCCCAGCGCTGGGTGATCTTCATGCAGCGCCGCTCCCGACGACTCCCAGACCGTCCTGATCCTGTCGAGCTTCGTTACCCTTTTCACCCCCCTGACGATCAGGAGAAACAGCCACGTCATTTCCGCCCACAGACGTTTCGCCTCAGGTGGCGCGGGTTCGAGTTGGCGCCGCAGCTTCTCCTCGAACGAGCCGGTTCCCTTGTCGGGGCGTGCGACGAAGTGGGTATGGAATTGTCTAAAGTATTCCTGCGTCCAGAGCCGTTCGTCGGTGAACACCGAACCGCCGTCGAGCAGACATCGCTGTTTCCATTGCCCGGCGGCGTCGAGGGCACGTTCCAGTCGACTCATAGGATCTCCTTCCAGCAAAAAACTATTTTACATTCGTAAAGGATTGTGTCCGGTGTCCGCAATGGAGGAAACACGGTCGTAGCTCCCGGATGCGGGCTATCCAGCTCCCCTCGCCGCTTTGAGCCCGATCTGATAACGTCGTTTGGCGAGGGCCATGAATCATTCTGGAGTGAACTCGGATGTACCGGTGAAGGTCGGAACGGAACGAAGAGGGGATGATTTTTCCGCGAGGTTGCGGGAGCTGATCCGCCGGGAGTGTTCCCGGAGCAGACTGTCCGGCATCGTGCGCGTGGAAACCGTGATCCCGCGCACTGACGGCGTGACATGGCTGCGGGCGCAAACGCCTCATTCCGTCAAGATGTACTGGGCCGACAGGGACGGCGAACATGAAGTGGCCGGCGTCGGGGCTGCGGACTTGGTATTGGGCGGAGAGTCCGACGGTGTCGACTTGCTGTTCGGGCAGGTACACCGACGCCTGGAAGCTGGCGAGACCGTGGCGAGATACTTCGGCGGCATGCGCTTCAATGGAAGGAGCGCCGCGGATGAGTCTTGGGTTGACTTCGGCGGCTACCGGTTCGTGCTTCCGCGATTCGAGCTGAGCCAGAGAGGGTTGGACAGCGTACTTGCTTGCCAGTGGCTGCATTCGTCCGCCACCGTCGACACCTTGATGAAGGAGGTTGATGCGTTGGTCTTCCCGGGCTCCGAGGTCGCTTGCAGCCACCCGGTGGCGACCGGCCGCGAGGACCTGCCCGACAGGGCTGGATGGGACGCTGCCGTAAACGGGACCCTCGATCTCGTTTCCGAGGGTTCCGTGGGCAAGGTCGTCCTGGCCCGCAAAACGATCTTCGAGTTCCCGGTTGAACTCGATCCCGTTGGTTGCCTTCAAACGTTGCTGCCGGAGGCGGAGCGCTGCTATCGCTTCTGTTTCGTGCCAGCGGCCGGTCGGGGGTTTCTCGGAGTGTCGCCGGAACGGTTGTACCGCCGGGAGGGGCGGAGGGTCCTGTGCGACGCCATCGCGGGCACGCGTACGCGCGGCCACGGCGTGTCCCTGGACCGGCAACTGGAACGGGACCTCATGGGCAGCGACAAGGAGCGCCGGGAGCAGGATTTTGTAGTCCGGGGAATCCGGGAAAGCCTCGCCCCGCTGTGCGGTTCGCTGAACGCTGCTGCTGATCCGTCGGTAGTCAAGCTGCATCAGTGCCAGCACCTCATGAGCACTTTCGAGGGAACCCTCCGTGACGGGGTCGGCGACGCCGATCTGTTGAAGGCGCTGCACCCGACTCCGGCCGTCGGCGGGTACCCCACCGACCGGGCGGTCCGCGAGATCGAGGAGAGGGAACCCTTCGATCGGGGCTGGTACGCGGGTCCCGTGGGCTGGGTCGGGCGTGACGGCGCCGAGTTTGCGGTGGCGATCCGCTCCGGACTGGTGGAGGGTTCGACCCTCTCGGTGTTCGCCGGGGCGGGCATCGTGGCCGGGTCGGTGCCCGGAAATGAGTGGGAAGAACTGGACTACAAGATCAGCCACTTCACCCAGGCCCTGAACCTTCCGCGATGACTGACCTGCAAGCCCCCAACGTCAACCATCTGTGGGCGACGCTGCTGATCGAGGAGCTCGTTCGCAACGGGATCGATACGTTCTGCGTGGCTCCGGGCTCCCGCAGTACGCCGCTGGTGGTGGCTGTCGCGCGCCACACCCGGGCCCGGAGCATCGTCCACTACGACGAGCGCGGCGCGGCCTTCCATGCCCTGGGGTATGGGCGGGCGACTGGGGTGCCGGCCGTGGTCCTCACCACCTCCGGTAGTGCCTTGGCCAACGTGTGGCCGGCGGTGGTGGAGGCGTCGCTGGAGCGGGTGCCGCTGCTGGTGCTGAGCGGCGACCGCCCGCCGGAGTTGCAGGACGCCGGCGCCAACCAGACCATGGACCAGGTCAAGTTCTTCGGCGGCTACGCGGAGTGGTCGGCGACTCTCCCGTGTCCTTCCATCAACATCGACCCGGCGGTGGTGCTGACCACCGTGGACCAGGCGGTGAGCCGCTGCCGCGGTCCGTCCGGCGGGGCCGTCCATATCAACTGCATGTTCCGCGAGCCCCTGGCGCCCACGGGGCAGGGGGAGGACTTCGACGCGTGCCTGGAGCCGGTGCGCGCGTGGCACGATGGGGAACACGCCTACACCCGTTACGAGAGTGGGCCGGCCCGCCCCGGACCGGAGTTGCTGGCTGAGGTGGCGGAGCTGGTGGCGCGCCGTCCTCGCGGCCTTCTGGTGGCTGGCGGGCTGGCGGATCCTGCGGCACGCGCGGCGGTGGCCGATCTCGCCGCCGCGCTGGGCTGGCCGCTCCTTCCCGATGTGACCTCGGGGCTCCGGTTGGACAGCACACCCGGGACCGCCGTGCCCTATCATGACGTCTTGCTCGGCTCCAAAGAGTTCATGCAGCCGCACCCAATCGAGGCCGTCATACACGTCGGCGGCCGGCTGACGTCGAGACGGCTCATGGACCACCTGGAGGCCGTGCGGCCAAGCGACTATGTCGTGGTGGACGGCTACCCGGACCGGCAGGACCCCATTCACCGGGCCACGCGGCGGTTCCGGCTGCCGGTGGTGGAGTTCTGCGAGGCCCTGGGGGCGGTGGTCGGGAATGCGGAAGGAGCTGGTAATCCGGTGGAAACGGCGGCAGCCGGGAGAACCGAAGGAGCCGGTGGCCTCCACTGGCTTGCGAGTTGGCAAAGGGCGTCCGAACATGTGGGGCGGCGCCTCGAAGAGATTCTCTCCGAGGACCAGAACCTAAGCGAGCCGAAGGCGGCCTGGTTGGTCTCGCGCCATATCGGAGCCGGAGAGGGGTTGTATCTGGCGTCGAGCATGCCCGTCCGCGACATGGACACCTTCGGTTGTCCGAGGCCGGAGCCTGCGGTGGTGGGGGCCAACCGGGGCGCCAGCGGGGTGGACGGCACCATCGCTACGGCCGCAGGATTCGCCCGGGGCCTGGGAAAGTGCGTCACCCTCATGGTCGGGGACGTGGCGTTTCTGCACGACTTGAACTCCCTGAGGCTGTCGCGGACGCTGGATACCCCGCTCGTCATCGTCGTGCTGAACAACGACGGCGGAGGGATCTTTTCGTTCCTCCCCATCGCCGGCTTCTCCGACGTCTTCGAGCGCTACTTCGGCGCCCCCCACGGCATGACGTTCGAGCATGCCGCGGCATTGTTCGATGTCGCGTACGCAAAGCCGTCCTCGGCTGACGAGTTCGTAGACGCCTACGACCTGGCCCGGCGCCGGCCCGGTGGCACCGTCATTGAGGTACAAACGGGCCGCCAGGACAACTACGACCTTCACCTGAACCTGCGAAAGGCGGCTCTGGAAGGGCTCTAGGGTGGCCGATCCTCATCGACTTCACTTCCAGCTCCATGGCAGTGACAGGGAAACGGACATGGCGCTGCTGTTTCTCCATGGCTTCATGGGCTCGGGCCAGGACTGGGCGGAGACGGTTGAGGCGTTTCCGGACTACCGGTGCATCCTGGTGGACCTTCCCGGTCACGGGCTGAGCGCCGGGTGCCCGCCCGGGCTCTATCCCATGCCGCAGGCGGCACTCGCATTGCTGGCGGTGCTGGACGGCCTGGGCGTGGAAACGTGCGTGCCCGTGGGCTATTCCATGGGCGGGCGGCTGGCCCTCTATCTGGCGTTGACGCACCCGGATCGTTGCCGCGCCGTGGTCTTGGAATCGGGGTCGCCCGGGCTGGCGTCGGAACGGGAACGCGAGGGTCGGCGGGAATGGGATGAATCCAAGGCGTCCGAGCTGGAACAGCAGGGCCTCGACGCCTTTCTGGAAGACTGGTACCGGCAACCCTTGTTCGAGTCCATCGGCCGGAACGAGGCGCGCTTCGCGGCGCTGATGGAGCGGCGGCGGCACAACGATCCCGCGGGCCTCGCCCGATCCCTTCGGCTCATGGGCACCGGCTCCCAAGCCTCCCTTTGGCCGCAACTCCCGGGGATACGGTTTCCGTGGCTTGCCGTAGTCGGTGAGTTGGACTCTCGCTACAGAAAAACCATGCAGGATATGGTAAGCGTGTCGGAAAAGGGCAAGCTCGCGATCATCCCGGACGCGGGCCACAACACGCATTTCGAGAACCCCGAGGCCTTCTCCCGCACGTTGCGGGATTTTCTGGTGTCCTTTCCGGGACACTAGTGTCCTGTTTATCAAAGTTCGTGTACGAAGATGCGTGGAGTTTTTGCTGTCGGCAGGGCACGACGGCGAGATGTAGGGGCGGGTTTCAAACCCGCCCGTGCCCATAAAGCGCAAGGAGCAACATCGAGGTTTGATTATGGCTACGATCGAATGGACCGAGGCGGGACAATACACCGACATCAAGTATCACAAGGCCGACGGCATCGCGAAAATCACCATCAACCGCCCGGAGGTTCGCAACGCCTTCCGGCCGCTGACGGTGGAGGAGATGATCCGGGCGCTGGACGATGCTAGGAACGACCAGACCGTCGGCGTGGTGATCTTGACCGGCGAGGGTCGTGAAGCCTTCTGCTCCGGCGGTGACCAGAAGGTGCGGGGAGATTCCGGATACAAGGACGCCGCCGGCGTGCACCGGTTGAACGTGCTGGATTTCCAGCGCCAGATGCGCAGTTGTCCCATGCCCGTCATCGCCATGGTGGCAGGTTATGCGGTGGGCGGCGGCCACGTGCTGCACGTCATGTGCGACCTCACCATCGCCGCGGACAACGCCATCTTCGGGCAGACCGGCCCCCGGGTGGGCTCCTTTGACGGCGGCTATGGCGCCACCTATCTGTCCCGCATCGTGGGACACAAGAAGGCCCGGGAGATCTGGTACCTGTGCCGCCAGTACAATGCTCAACAGGCCCTCGAGATGGGCCTGGTGAATGCGGTGGTGCCGTACGAGCGGCTCGAGGAGGAGACGGTTCAGTGGTGCCGCGAGATCCTGGCCAACTCGCCCATCGCCATCCGCTGCCTCAAGGCCGCGTTCAACGCGGACTGCGACGGCCAGGCCGGCCTGCAGGAGCTGGCGGGCAACGCCACCATGCTTTTCTACATGACTGAAGAGGGCCAGGAAGGCCGAAACGCCTTCGTCGAGAAGCGCAAGCCGGACTTCTCCAAGTTCCCCAAGCGTCCCTGAGTCCAGGAAGGAAAGGTAAGGGGAACCGGTGAGACAGGCCCCTCTCCGCCCGGACTCGCCAGGCGCCGTCTCCGTCTGGCTGCTGGCCGCAAGACCTAAGACTCTCTGGGCATCCATCGCCCCGGTCGTGATCGGCACCGCCATGGCCTTCGGCGACGGCGGTTTTCATGGACCCTCGGCGCTGACGGCGCTGGCGTGCTCGGTGCTGATCCAGATCGCTACCAACTTCGCCAACGATCTCTTCGACTTCGAGAAGGGCGCGGACACCGAGTCCCGCCAGGGCCCGTTACGGGTCACGCAAGCAGGATTGGTGACCCCCGGGATGATGAAATGCGGCATCGTCGTGGTGTTGCTGCTCACGTTGCTCGGGGGCCTTTACCTGATCTGGCGCGGCGGATGGCCGGCGGTCTTCATCGGCGTCTTTTCGGTGACCGCCGGGATGCTCTACACCGGCGGACCCCGTCCCCTGGGCTACATGGGCCTGGGCGACCTTTTTGTGTTGATATTCTTCGGGCCGGTGGCGGTGGCCGGGACCTACTACGTGCAGGCCCTGACCGTCAACGCCACTGTGGTGGTCGCCGGGCTGGCGCCAGGCCTCCTGTCGGTGGCCATCCTCGCGGTCAACAACCTCCGAGACGTGGATGAAGACCGCCGGACCGGCAAGCGGACGCTGGCGGTGCGCTTCGGCCCGGGCTTCGCCCGCGGTGAGTACATCGCCGCCGTGGTAACGGCCTGCCTGCTGCCGTTCCTGCTCTACCTCGCCTCGGGCCGGCACCTCTACTCGGTCGCGACCGTCGCCGTCCTCGTCGTGGCGCTGCCCGCGTTCCGGCGTCTGTTCGCTTCCGAAGGCCCGCTCCTGAACCCCGTCCTCGCCTACACCGCTCGGCTGCTCCTGCTCTACAGCGCCGTGTTTTCCGTTGGTTGGGTTCTGTGAGACGTGCTGGCGGCCATCGCGTTTCGGAGATCACCTTACCAACGCGCGGGTTTCCGGATGTTGGTGCCGGGAATCGGATCGGGCAACTGCGAACGCTGCAGGGCGTTGTCCCTGATATGCCTTGAGAAGTCCGCATGCGCCATCAGTTGACGGGACGGTCGGCCGGTTCCCGGCGTTATCAGGCCAACCCTTTTGGCATGATGCTGCTTCACCAAGCGCATCGCTTCGGCGATGTCGCTGTCGTTGGTGACGACCACCGCACAGTCGTAGGCGTCCAGCCAGGCGTCGTTCAGCAGATGCACGGCGAGATTGACGTCGGAGCCTTTTTCCTCGGTCCTGATGACCCCCACCATGCGCTGTAGCCCAAGCGGTTGCGCAAGGGGTGCTCGGACTGTGTGACTGAGGAAATGGCCGAGATAGATTTCGACTACGGGTCGATATCGCTGGAGGGCGTGTAGATATACGTCTTGTCGCTGGGGCTTCGACGGATCGCTGGATGTGCCCGACACTCTTGCCGTGAAGTACTTGATTGCAAGAATGTCGTGATGGGGCTGCAGCACTTTCTCGAATAGTGCCACCAAGTCCAACCACTTCCAGGAAGTTCCTTTGAGCGCTCCGTAGTAGAGATTGAACCCATCGACATAGACAACGGTGCGCATCGACTCCTGCGGATAAAGCAAGGGCCTCCGAAGAGGCCCCGCGCCCTGCGGTCGAAACCGCAAGGGGTATTGGCGATAATCTAGCTCCAGCCACGATGAAGGTCAAACACCTCGTAGTACTGTCCTGGCCTACACCGCCCGGCTGCTCACGGCATTCTCCAGCAACCGTGCGCGCTCCTCGTCCCCCGGCCAAACCAGTGAACGAAGCCACAGCGTCTCCTCAGGGTCGCTGACGTCAATGGGGTTCAGGTCTACGCCCCTGCGACAACCCACCTCGGGCAGCGTTGCCGGGACGGGTGGAGTCAATGCTCCCCGCAGGGAACAACTGATTTGAACGGGCGAGCTCATATCTCCCGACCGCAGGCCGTTCCCATAGTGGTAACCGTAGCGGTCCCAAAGAAGGTTCAAACCGGCAGCCGCGCCTATCTCCAGAAGGTAGAGCGGCCGGCCCTGTGCTTCGCGGGACACAAAGACAAAGGCCGGGAGCAGCAACGCGGATCGCCTGACCTTATTGGTCTGGACCGTGCGGGTCGCAATGAGTTCCACGATCTGGCCGCTGTGCTCGAGACAGAATGCGCGGAAATCGGGGTAAGGGTCGTCGAGCGACGCGGAGCCGTTCTTGTAGAGTCGGGCCAAGGGGTGCGGTGTTCCCCTCAGGAGAAGGAATTGAACAGCCGCAAGGAACAGATTGGGTACCCTCTCACCCCTTCGGGCCTGTGTGGCCGGGGTAAGGATCGCCGGATCTTCCGCGATGCCCAGGGAGAGTCGCTCGTAAAGGGGCGACGACTCGCGACATTCCCTGGCGAACGCCTGGAACTGGCTTGAAACGGATTCCAACGGTGGGTCTTGGGAAGGGTTCGGCATCGAGTTCCCCCCTGGTTCCCCGCTTTCCAGGGTGTGTCAAGACTCGCTCTTTGGGTACGAAATGGGCAACGACAAGTCAAGAACGTCATTCCCACGAAAGTGGGAATGACGGAGGGGTGGGGCGCGGGAGTTCAAAATCCGGGCGGCGTAATGATATCAAAGGGGGACAAGGCAAGCCGGTGCATGAATACCCATCTTACCAGACGAAAAACCCGGGCCACCTGGACGCCGTGACGATCTCAAGCTGCCGGATCTTTCGCTATCGCCTGCCGTTGGCGGCGCCGTTGCCCTTGGCAGGTCGTGTGATTCATGAGCGCGCGGGGGTGCTGGTGCGGATCGATTCGGGCTCCGGGGCATCCGGTTGGGGTGACGTGGCGCCGCTGCCCGGATTCAGCCGCGAAAGCATCAGGGATGCCGAGGCGGAGTTGATGGCATGCGCGGGGCGCCTGCGAGGCGCACGGTTCGATCCACAGGGCGATGATTTCGGCGCCTCGGTGGGGTTCGAGCCGGCGGCCGAGATGTCGCCCTCGGTGCGGTTCGGACTGGAGACGGCCCTGGTGAGCCTGTCGCGACGGATGGAGGACAGGTCGGCGGCCGAGCTGGCCTGCTTCGACGGCGCCGTCCCCGTCAACGGGTTGCTGGCGGGGTCGCGCGAGCAGGTGCTGGCGGATGCCCGGCGGCTGCGGGACGGGGGTTGTCGCGCGGTCAAGCTCAAGGTGGGCAGCCGGCCGGTGGCGGAAGACGTGGATCTCACGGGCGCGGTCCGGTCCGTGATCGGAGACGGCATGGAGCTCAGGCTCGATGCCAACCGGAGCTGGAGCCTGGAGCAGGCGGTGGAGTTCGGGCGGGCGGTCGGCGGCACCAACATCGAATACCTGGAGGAGCCCTTGCGCGACCCGGCGCATCTGGCAGACTTCTTCGAGGCCACGGGCATTCCCGTGGCCTTGGATGAGAGCCTTCTGGAGCTTCGGCCGGACGATCTCGATGGACGCCCGGAGGTGGGCGCGGTGGTGCTGAAGCCGACCCTTCTGGGGGGCATCGCAAGGGCCCGGGAATGGGTGGCCAAGGCGTTGGCGTTGAATGTGTGCCCGGTGGTGAGCGGTTGCTTTGAGAGCGGCGTCGGCCTGCTGGCGCTGGCGGAGTTTGCCTGGTCTTCCACGGGGGACGCGGTGCCCGCGGGCCTCGACACCTATCGCTGGCTCGACGCCGACGTGGTCCGGCCGCGCATTCCGTTCCAACCGGGAGCCATTCAATGGAGCGACGCGCTGGCGCGGGCTCACCGCATCGATGGATCGATGCTGAGCGAGATACGGCATGACTGAGATCCGTTGCCCCCTCGAAGAAGCAGCCGAACGTTTCGGCCAGCGGCCGGCGGTCGTCAGCGGTTCCCGGGTCGTCTCGTACGCGGAGTTCCATGACCGCGTGGCGCAGATGACGGCGGCCCTGCGGCGGGCCGGATGCAACCCCGGCGAGCGCGTCGCCATACTGGCGCCCAACAGCCCGGACTACCTTGTCTGGTTGCTGGCGCTCCTGCGGCTGGGGGCGGTCTGCTGTCCCATGAATACCCGTCTCCCGAACCGCACGGTGGCGGATCTCCTGCGGCGCATCGACTGCCGGAAGCTGGTGGCGCAGGTACCGGATGAGGCGGGGCTCGGGGACATCACGAGCGGCGTGAAGATACTCCAAGGCGGTGACCTGCCGGCGGCCGGAGGGCTCTTGGAGGAGGATGCCCAGGGTTCCACCATGCCGCTCGACCGCCCCGCTACCATCGTCTTTACCTCCGGCAGCACCGGCATCCCCAAGGCGGTGCTCCACTCCTATGGCAATTACTACCACAACGCCCTCGGCTGTAACCGGAACCTGCCGCTGACCGCCGGAGACCGCTGGCTGCTGGACCTGCCGCTCTACCACGTGGGCGGGCTCGGCATTCTCTTCCGGTGCCTGCTGGCGGGGGCGACCGTGGTGATGCCGGACGGGAGAGAGACCCTTGACGCGGTCCTGGAGCGTTACGAGATTACGCATCTGTCGGTGGTGGTGACGCAACTGCACCGATTGTTGCGGCAGCCCGCGTCCGTGCGTTACCCTTCCCTCCGGTACGTGGTTCTGGGCGGGAGCCCGGTTCCGCTGAAGCTTCTGAGCCGGGCGAGCGAACGCGGGTTGCCGGTGTTCGCCAGTTATGGATGCACGGAGATGACCTCGCAGGTCACCACCACAGGGGTTGATTCCACCACGGCCCAGCGGCTCACCTCGGGAAAGCTGCTGCCGTACCGCCGGCTCCGGATCGGCCATGAGGGGGAGATCCAGTTGGCCGGAGAGACCTTGTTCATAGGCTACGTAGAGGGCGGGAGCCTGCAACGTCCCGTGACCCACGATGGCTGGTTCGCCACCGGGGACCTGGGACACATGGATGACGAGGGGTACCTGACGGTCATCGGGCGTCGCGACAACCGGTTCTTCTCCGGCGGCGAGACCATCCACCCGGAGGAAATCGAGCGGACGCTGACCGACCACGACGGCGTCGAGCAGGCGGTGGTGGTGCCCATCCCCGACGAAGAGTTCGGCCAGCGGTGCGTGGCGTTCGTGCAGCCGCGCGAGGAGCGTCCGGACGGCGAGGCGCTGGCAGCGTGGTTGCGGCAGACCTTGCCGCGCTACAAGGTGCCGGACGCGTTCTACCAGTGGCCGCCCACCGATCCGAACACGTTCAAGATCGACCGCGGGCGGTTTCGCCGGCTGGCCCTGGAGGGGCCGAAGACGCCGTTGGTGTCTACGGACTTCAGTTCCGGGACGCCGAGCCAACCGACGGAATGACCGGGAGGATGAGCATGGAAGCACGGAAGCAGGGGAGAGCGAAGCCGGCGGCGCGCCGGGACGGCGGCCGGGAGCTGGTGTCGCTGCTACGGCGCATGTGGATGATCCGCGCCTTCGAGGAGAAGGTGTCGGCGCTCTACGCCGCCCGGGAGATCGTCGGCCTGCTCCACCTCGGCATCGGGCAGGAAGCCGTGGCGGTAGGGGTCTGCGGCATGCTCGACACCGATGACTCGGTGTTCGGCGGTCACCGGTCCCACGGACACGCCGTCGCCAAGGGGGCGGACGTGAACCGGCTCATGGCCGAGCTGGCGGGGCGCGCCACCGGCTACTGCCGCGGCAAGGGCGGGTCCATGCATGTCGTGGCCGCGGAGTCGGGTTTCGTCACCGCCAGCGGCGTGGTGGGGGGCACGGTGCCGCTGGCCCTCGGCGCGGCATTCGCCGCCCGGGAGAAGGGCGCCGGGCGGGTGGCGGTGGTGTTCTTCGGCGACGGCGCCGGCCAGGGCGGTCCGTTCCACGAGTCCCTGAACATCGCCAGCCTGTGGCAGCTTCCGGTGATCTTCGTGTGCGAGAACAACGGCTACGCCGAGTTCACGCCACTCTCCGCCCACACCCGGGTGGAGCGGCTGGCGCGGCATGCCCAGACCTACGGCATCCCCAGCGCCACCGTGGACGGCAACGACATCCTGGCGGTGCGCGAGGCCATGGACAGGGCCGTGCGCACCGCCCGCGCCGGCAAGGGCCCGACCTTCGTCGAGTGCCTGACCTATCGTCTCAGGGGGCACTACGAGGGCGACCCGGGCAAGTACCGGGAACTGTCCCAGTTGGCGGACTGGAAGAAGAAGGACCCCATCGCGCGCTTCACACGGGTCCTGAAGAGGCGACGGGCCGCGTCCGCCGGCGACTTCGAGAAGGCGGAAACCGACGCGCGTGCGCTCGTGGAAGAAGCCGCCGAGTTCGCCCTTTCGTCTCCCTGGCCCGAGCCCGAGGAGACCGCGACCCAAGTGTGCGCTTGAGGTGGACATGCCCGAACTGAGCTATCTGGAGGCCATCCGGTCGGGATTGCTGGCCGAGATGAGACAAGACGCATCCGTCTATATCTTTGGCGAGGACGTGGCTCTGGGAGGCCCCTTCGGAGTCACCCAAGGCATCGCCGAGGAGCTGGGCGCGCACCGGGTGGTGAACACGCCCATCAGCGAAGGCACCGTCATGGGCGTCGCCATCGGCGCCGCCCTGTCGGGCCTGCGGCCGGTGGTGGAGATCATGTTCGTGGACTTCATCACGCTGGCCATGGACCAGCTCGTCAACCACGCGGCCAAGCTCCACTACATGTCCGGGGGCCAACTGAAAGTGCCGCTGACCGTGCGGGTCCAGTGCGGCGTCCAGGGCAACATGGGCGCCCACCATTCCCAGAGCCTGGAATCCTGGTTTCTCCACGTCCCCGGGCTGAAGGTGGTCATGCCGTCGAATCCGGCCGACGCCCAGAGCCTCATGAGGGCCGCCATCCGCGACGACAACCCGGTTCTGTTCGTGGAGCACCGGGGACTCTACTTCTCCCGCGCGGAGGTGCCCGAGGACGGGATCGGCCTGCCCATGGGCAAGGCGTCGGTGCTACGGTCGGGCGCGGACGTGACCGTGGCCGCTCTCTCCAGGATGGTGGTGCCGGCGCTGGAGGCGGCCGATGCGCTGGCAGGCGAAGGAATCTCCGTGGAAGTCGTCGACCTCCGCGGTCTCGTGCCGCTGGATGTCGAGACCCTGGTGGATTCGGTCAAGAAGACTTCAAGGCTGATCGTCGTGCATGAGGCGGTGGAGCAGGGCGGGGCCGGAGCGGAGATCGCCGCCCGGGTCCAGGAGGAGGCGCTTTACTACCTCGACAGTCCGATCCTCCGGGTCGCCGCGCCCAACGCCCCGGTCCCGTGCGCGCCGCCGCTGGAAAGTCAATTCGTCCCCGACAAGGAACGGATCGTGGAAGCCGTGCACCGGGCACTGTCCACCGGACCGGCTTGATCCTGGAAGCGCTATCTCTCCTTCTTAGAAGGAGAGATAGCTATATATTTCTCCTTGTCAAAAGGGGACCTTTCCTCTATATTCTCCTTTTCATAAGGAGAATAGACTGTTGGATGCTCTTCCTACAACGTTCCGGCACGTTCTGTCCGAACAACTCAACGAGTCGTTGCGACGGTCCCCTCGTCCCCATACGCGCAGGCGCGTGTCAGGACGGTTGCGGTTTCCGGGCAAGGCGACGGCGGTTGTCGGTATGCGCAGGGCCGGCAAGACTACGTTTTTGCACCAGCTCCGGCAGGAGTTCACGGCAAGCGGCACAGGACCGTCCCAGGCACCCTACGTTTCTTTCGAGGACGAACGATTGACCGGCCTGGAGGCGCGTCATCTGGATTTCCTCCTTGACGAGTATTACCGGTTGTCACCCTCCGGCCAACGCACCTTGCCCGTCATGTGGTGCTTCGACGAGATCCAGTTGGTACCCGGCTGGGAACGCTTCGTGCGCCGGTTGCTGGACACGGAGTCCGTGGAAGTATTCGTTACCGGCTCCTCGGCGGCGCTGCTGTCTCGCGAGATCGCCACGGCCCTGCGCGGCCGGGCGTGGCAGGTGCTCATGCACCCGTTCGGTTTCGACGAGGCCCTTCGCCATCAGGGCATCGAGATTCCGGATCGCGCGGATGTCCTTGCCCGCGACCAGCGCCTGCGGTTGGAACAGGCATTCTCGACATGGCTTGTTGCCGGTGGATTTCCGGAAGCCCAGGGCCTGGACACCGGGTCGCGGCATCAGTTGTTGAGGGATTACGTGGACGTTGCGGTTCTTCGCGACGTGATGGAACGGCACGGAGTCGGCAATGTCACCGCGCTCCGGTGGCTCGTGCGCCACTTGCTCGGGAATGCGGGCGCCTTGTTCAGCGTCGAAAAATTCCACGCCGCGCTCAAGTCTCAAGGCATTGCCATCGCCAGAGACACGGTGCACCAATTCCTCGGTTACCTTGAAGACTGCTTTCTGGTGCGTGTCGTGTGGATGGAGTCGAGCTCCGATCGCCAGCGCATGGTGAATCCGCGCAAGGCCTATCCCGTGGATGCGGGTCTGATCCCCGTGTTCGACCGCACCGGCCGCGCCAATGTCGGACACGCCTTGGAAACAGCCGTCCTCATCGAACTTGAGCGGCGACGGCTTGACGTAACCTACGTTCGCACCAAGCAGGGATACGAAGTGGATTTTATGGCTCGCTCGGCGGACGGACGCCGGGAATTGATCCAGGTTTGCGCCGATGCTTCCGACCCGGCCACCGCGGAACGCGAGCTCCGCGCCCTGGTTGCGGCAAGCCAGCAGTTTCCCGATGCCGGCATGCGGCTATTGACACTCAGTCGAGACGGCATCCCCGATACGTTGCCGGATGGCGTCGTGGCGCAGCCGGCCTCGGCTTGGCTGCTCGGATACGGCGAGGCCGGTTGATGCGGGGCTAGCTTAGCGGTGGAGCCACTTCGGCTTGCGTTTCTCCACGAAAGCGCGGACGCCTTCTTCGACGTCTTCGGTCTCCAGCAGCTCCTTGAGGTAGATTTCTTCGGACCGGGCGAGGGCGGCGGAGAGCTCCTTGAGGCCGATTTCCCGCAGGCCCTTGAGGGTGATGCGCAGCACCGCGCGACTCTTGTCCAGCAGCTCGTTCCGAAGTTCTTCCAGCGCATGATCGAGCTGTTCCCGTGGCACGACACGGTTGATCAGCCCGATGGACGCGGCTTCCTGGGCCGACAGGCGGCGGCCCGTGAGGATCATTTCGGCGGCCCTGTGGTACCCGATCTGCGAGGAGAAACGCGCCAGCGCCACCGGCGGGAAACAACCCACGGTGATCTCCGGCGTGGCGAACAGGCTGTCGTCGGAGGCAAGGACCAGATCGCAGGATGAAGCCAGCTCGCAGCCCCCGCCCAGGCAGACGCCGTCCACCACGGCGACGGTGGGCTGACGCAAGCTCATCAGCTTACGGATGACGCCGTGCACCAGGTCGAGCATCTCCGGCACCTGCGCCCGCGTGTGGTCCTTCACATCCACGCCGGCAGAGAAAGCCCGTTCGCCCGCGCCCCTGAGCTCGACCAGTTCCACTCCGTCGTCTTGGTCCACCTCGTCGAGGACCCGCCGCAACTCGCGCAGCAACGTCAGGTTGAGTACGTTCAGGGGCGGCCGGTCGATGACCAGGGATGCCACCCCGCCGGTCCTTTCGAGAAGAATTCCTGCCATCGTAAGGACCTCGGGAACGTCTGGTTATTGCCATCCTTCGACTTCGCTCGGCTACGCCTCGCTACGCCTGTCCTGAGCTCTGTCGAAGGGCTCAGGACGAACGGAACATATCGCTCGGCTGCGCCTCGCTACGCCTGTCCTGAGCTCTGTCGAAGGGCTCAGGACGAACGGAACATATCGCTCGGCTGCGCCTCGCTACGCCTGTCCTGAGCTCTGTCGAAGGGCTCAGGACGAACGGAACATGTTCCAATCCCGTTCGTCCTGAGCGTAGCGAGGCGCAGCCGAGCGAAGTCGAAGGACGGCATGACAGTGGATACGACTTTCTAGAACTGGAACACCAGGGACTTGATGGTGACCGGTACGGTGCCTGACGGCTCCAGGACCCGGCCCAGGTCGATGAAGTCGAAGTCGTGCAGGGTGACCCCGTCCAGGGCCAGGACGTGGCCCTGGAACCCGAAGTCCTGCTTGAGAATTGTGCCTACCAAGCCGGCCATGTCGTGATTGAACACCAGGTAGATCGGCCGTTCCCGTGCCACGGTCTGCGACAATCCTTCCAGCAACCCTCGGCAGAACGCCGCGATGCGAAAGGCCGCGGGCGGTCCCTTCCACATGAACACCAGCGCCACTTCGGCCTCACCCTCCACCAAGTCGAAGGTTCGGAAGTGGTTCTGAATGGTCTGCCCCATGGTTGCCGGGTCAATGTCGGCTTCAAAATCCACCGGCGGCCGTAGCACCTGGAGGTTCTTGCGCGGCAACAGTTCGTCGTCGGAGCGGTAGATGGTGTTGCCGGACACCTGCACGGTATGCTGCGCGGCCCCCATGACCGTGGCCCGGATGCACTCGCGGGCGTTAACCAGGCCGGCGGGCAGCGCACCGTCGTCGATGCGGCGCCGCAACGCCCGGCCCAATGGCGCGCCGAGATCGCCGTACGATTCGGTCTCGTTGCCGTAGACGTACTCGCTGACGCCGCCGGAGAAGACCACCGCGTCACAGTCGCCGTTGGTGTTCAGGGGAGGGCTCAGCCAGAGTCGTTCCATCTCGGGACTGGCGTCGCCGCCCCGGGCAAGGGTCAGGACCACGTCCGCCATGTGGTCGGCCAACCGCTCGACGTCGGCCGCCCCGGCCCGGTCACCCACGTTCCAGTCCAGCCCCACGTGGCTCGCCAGGGCCTTGCCGCCGGGCTCCAGCACCGTGATGGTCCCGTCGCCATCGGTGGCCATCAGCCGTCCGCCTACGTGGAAGGCGGCGGTGCCGAGGACCCGTCCGCCCTCGGCCAGGGCCAGCTTGGTGGTGCCGCCGCCGATGTCGACGTTGAGGACCCGGCACTTATGTTCTGCGGAATACGCCACGGCGCCCGAGCCGTGGGCTGCCAGCAAGGCCTCGAAGTTGTGGCCGGCGGTAGCGCAGACGAAGTCCCCCCGCTGGTCGGCGAAAAGGTCGGCGATGGCACGTGCGTTGTCCCGCCGTATCGCTTCACCCGTAAGGATGATCGCTCCCGTGTTGACGTCACTGGGTGTGAGCCCGGCCTCCTCGTACGCGGCGTCCACGAGCAGACCCAGGGCCGCGTCGTCGATGCGCTCGCGGTTGGCGGTGTAGGGAGTGAAGCGAATAGGGGAGAGATAGAGCGTCTTCCGTTCCGTGACCACGAAACGGCTGGACAGCTCCTGCCCCAGACGCCGCAGCACCAGGCGCGAGAACAGAATCTGGGAGGTGGCCGTGCCCACGTCGATGCCGACGCTGGTCAGGGTGATGGTATCGAGCTTCCAGAGGGGATGGTCTTCCTCTTCTGGCGTGGCCCCGTCATGATCGTGGTCGTCCCCGATGTCGTGCATGGCCTGAGCTTTCCCGTGCCGTGGAATCTACCAGTGAACCGAGGCCCGAAGGGTCAAGCCGTTCTCCGCCGCTTGGCCGGGCCGCTCGCGCCGCGTTCCCTGGAGGGCAAGGTTGAGCGCTGATGCCGTCCGCAGCCGCGCGCCGGTCCGGTACTCCTTCGTGCCCTGGCCCGACAGCACGAAAGCCGCATAAGGCGTCACCACGCCGCGGCCCCCGAACGCCGGCAGGCCATAGCCCAACTCCCCCGCCACGCGCATCGCGGCGCCCGTGGAGCCGGCGCCGGCTCCCGGGAGGCCGCGCTGCCAAAGATGGTCGATGCCGCCTTGGAGCCGGCCCCAGGAGGGAGCGAGGCTGACCGAGAAACCTCGGCCCGGCACCCCTGGATCGAGGCGCAACGAGCCGCCGGCACCCCACTCCTCGTGGTCACCGCCGTGGGCCAGCAGTGTCCTGCCGCGGCCCTCCACCGTGAGTCCCATTGCCGGTTCCTGGTACCGAAGGGCGCCCCCGATCTCCAATCCGGCCCCGGTCGCGCCGGTGCCGCCGTCAGCGAGGACGCCGAGCTCCAGAGAGGGGGTCAGCAGACCGCCCGACGCGAACTCTCGTGTGTACCTACCCTCGAGACCCAGCCGAAGGCGGCTTACGGTGGAGGTGAGCTCATCCATATCCTCGGAGCCGTGGATCTCGGCTCGGGCCAACGCGCCCTGGCCCTTCAACTCCACGGCGGTCTCGCCGCCGGGCAACAGATCGTTGCTCGAATACAGCGTGCCGTTGGCGCCCACGGCCCCGGACCATTGCGTCAGGTCGCTGGTGCTCGCGTGGTTCGAATCATCATGGTTCACGCGGACCCGGCCCCAACCGTGTCCCGCCATGGCCCAAACCCCGATGCCCGACTCCAGCATCCAGCCGACGTAGGGGTTGAGGCTCGTCAGCGTGGTTTCATGATCGCCTTGTCTGGGATCGGCGCCGATTCGTTCCGTGTAGTCGAGGGTTCCCTTCGAATGGGATATGGACAAACCGGCGAGCAGGTTGCGCTTCAACAGCACGTCCGTGCCGAGATGGCCGCTCACGACGTTGCCCTCCCAGTCGATGTCGTTCGCGCCGCCGGAGAGATTCTGATAGTCGCCGTTGCCCCACATCGCCAGACCGCCCGGCGCACTGCCGAACGCGTTGAGCGGCAACGCAAACGACGAACCGCCCAGAAACCGGCTCAGGTCCATCGAGTCGTCGCGGATGGCCTTGGCGCCGGTCGTCAGTGCTTGGGAGATGTTGGATGCCCCACCAAGGTTCCAATTCGCTATCAGTGCCTTCGAACCCGAGAGACGCGAGTTCACGCGGTCACTCACCGCGTTCGCCGTGCTCGACAGGATCGCTCGCGAGACCGCAGGCAGCAGGACGCGGTTCACTTGGGCGACGCGCTCACGCACCGGCGGATACACGCCGGAGTCGGAGCGCGGGAGCAGCGCCATCCCGACGGCGTTGACGTGTGGTCTTTCCATGTCGCCGAGTGTCGGCGACTGCCCGGAGCCGGGATAGTGGGCGCAGTAGAGGCTCGACGGATCGTCGGTGTTACCGTTGCCGGCGGCGACGCGCCTGCGGCGGCAGTCGAGGGACTCCCACCAGGCGCCGACGCTGTCGAATTGGCCCGGGCCGCGGGCTTCCACGGCAGCGTCGTTGACCGACCTCTTGGTCTCCGGATCCAGGTCGGCGTACACGTTCCGGGCAGCAGTGCTCTGCTGCGGGGTTGCGGTGTCGCCGTGCAAGGCGGCGACCTTTTGATCCGGGCTGAAGGCATCCCACCATTGCATGACCGGGGGAATGTCCGGGGGATACACGCCGGGGTCCATGAGTCCGAGCAAGGCCTGTCCGACCGTGTCCACGTGGTCCTTTTCGGCGGCGCCGAGCAGCGGCGCTACGCCGGAACCCGGATAGTGGGCGCAGTAGGGGCGGTTCGGGTCGTCGGTGTTGCCGTCGCCCGTGGCGACGCGCTTCTGGCGGCAGTTGAGGGACTCCCACCAAGCGCCGACGCTGCTGAAGCGCGTGGCGCCGACGATTCCCGCGGTGGTTCTATGAACCAGCCACTTGGTTTCCGGGTCCAGATCCCCGTACATACGCTCGGCGGCGGCCCTTTGCCCGGGTTCGAGTGTTGCGGCGTCGCCGTGCAACGCGGCAACCCTTTGAGCCGCGTCGAGGGCGTTCCACCAGCGCATGGCCACGGCAATGTCCGAGGGATAGACGCCGAGATCCATGCGTCCGAGCAAGGCCAGTCCGACCGTGTCCACACGGGTCTTTTCTTCGGCGCCGAGCAGCGGCGTCCGGCCAGAGCCCGGATAGTAGTCGCAGTAGGGGCTGTCTGCATCCTCGGTGTTGCCGTCGCCCGCGGCGACGCGTTTGAGGCGGCAGTCGAGGGATTGCCACCAGGCGCCGACGCTGGCGAACTCTACGTTCCCGTTGATCGCATTCGCGGCGTCGTTGACAAGACCCTTGGTTGCCATGTCCAGGTCGGCGTACGGGTTCTCGGCGGCGGTCTGCTCGGGAGTCGGTTCGTCGTCGCCGTGCAGGGCGGCCAACCTTTGTTCAGGGTCGAGGGCATCCCACCAGCGCATGGCCGCCTCATTGTCGGGGGTGGTCTCTGCCGGCGGATCTTCAGTCTGCCCGCGAGCCTGACCCGGAAGGCCGAAGGGAAGAGTGACAAGCAGCGCGAGAATCATGAGGCGAAACAACGATTCGAGCCGTTGTCCGTAGCGGTGTCCCGGTCTTTGACGTGTCAATGTGTTGATCTCCGGCGGAGGTTGGTCGGTGTCGGTCAGTCGATGAAGCTTCCTTCCACGTCCGGGAGGTTGCCCTGCTCGCCCGGCATGTTCCCGTGCTCGTCCGGGAACAGGACCTTGACGGCTTCCGCTCCGGACTCGCCCGTGCACCACGGCACCATGTTTTTCATCTTGCAGGTGAGGCCGCGCTGCCGCAGCTCTTCCTCGAAGATCTGGTGAATCTCGGGGTCTTCGTCCTCGTACTCCACCTGGTAGCCGCCCTTTTTGCCGCTGACCTCGCCCGTCCGGAGCACGGTGGACTCCTGGGCCTGCCAGCGGTTGACGGCGTACTTGCGCGACAGGCCCTGGTTCATCACCAGATAGGTGGCGGGCGTCGCGCCCACGTTGAAGTGCTGGTGCAGCCACAGGCCGTGGCCGGCGCCGGACAGGTAGAGGCTGCCTTCCTTCCAGTCGCAGCGGACGCGCTCCTCGTCGCCCCGCTGGGCGAGCACGTAGCCCTCGCCCTCGGTGATGTAGAGGTGCGCGCCCGGGCCGTGGCGGTGAGACTTCTTGTAATAGCCCGATTCGAAGCGGGACACGTGGGATTCCATCAGCCCCGAGCCCATGACCATGAACGCGTTGGTGCCGCCGCCACCCCGGCTCTTCCACTCGTAGAGCGGCAGCTTGCGGATGTCCGGGATGAAGTTGGTTTCCCAAACCCGGCCGCGGTACAGCTTGGCCTCGGCGTTGAAGTAGTCGGGCTCACCCTGGTAGCGGTCGTCGAAGTTGTAGTTGTTGTCGAAGATGAAGTGCTCGGTGTTCCACTGCCGGAAGAGCTGAGGCAGGTCGGTGACCGAGAACCACCGCGCCGGCTGCGACAGGCTGGCGTTGAAGAACTGGTGCCAGGTGTTGGTGGGGGGTACGAAGTAGCTGCCCGGACCCCACTCGAAGGTCTGCTTCTCGCCGCCCTCGCGCCACACCGAGCAGGAGCCGTGGCCCGACACCACATAGATGGCTTCGGTGTACATGTGCCGCAGCGGCGCAGTGTAGCCTCCGGGCGCCAGCTCGACGATGTGCTCGTCGCCGCCGTTGTCGCCGTCGAGGTAGCACAAGGCACCTCTGACGCCGTCTCCCTTGCGCGGCCACGGGCCCACCTCCACCGCCTTCATGTCCGCAATGTAGATCCCGCCGACGAGCGGCACGCCCTCGCGGTTGCGCCAGTCGGCGTAGGAGTCCATGCGCGTGAGCGCGGGTTGTTTTTCCGGGTCCAGGGGGGTGGTAGGTATCGTCATGGCGGCACCTCTTTCTTCGATTTTGCGGAAGGGTAGGCGATTACCTGGAGTCATGTCAATCGAGGAGCGCGTTTGGCCCGCTCTCGATCTTTCGGGGAAGGCGAAAAGGAGACGGCAGCAAGGAAAACGCATGTGGCGTCTTGTAAATGGCGGGTCGCTATATTGCAAATAGCCGGCTATATGCGTTATAATTAGCCGGTCTGATACGTTGCATATGCCCGGTTGTCCGCATTGCCAATGTTGGGGTGGACGAGAACGAAATGTACTACATGCCTCGAATCGCAGACAAGGAGCTGGGTGATCGTCTGGGGGTCGCCGGGGCCGTGCTCATTGAGGGTCCGAGAGCGTGCGGCAAAACTGAAACCGCCCGGCAGCAGGCCGCCAGCGAGGTGCAACTCGACGTCGACGAGAACGCTCGTCAAGCCATGTCGATCGATCCCTCACTGGTGCTGGCCGGAGACAGGCCACGACTGATCGACGAGTGGCAGATTGAGCCTGCCATCTGGAACCATGTCCGGCGGGATGTGGATCGGCGTCGCAGCCCCGGACAGTTCATACTGACCGGCTCGGCAGTGCCCGCCGATGACGTCACCCGCCACACCGGCACAGGCCGAATATCTCGCATCAGATTGCGCACCATGAGCTCCTTCGAAGCGGGGTTTTCCACCGGCCAGGTGTCCCTGTCAGACCTGATGCGCGGTCGTTTCGAGGGTTGCTCGCGCCAAAGCACTACGCTGGCGGAACTCGTCGCGCACCTGAGCCGAGGCGGTTGGCCGGGCGACCTGCACCTGTCGGACCAGGCGTGCATGACAGCCCGCATCGACTATCTGGAGGAAATCCGTCGAGTCGACATTGCCCGGGTCGATGGCGTTTCCCGGAATCCGGACAACGTCGCCCGCGTGCTGCAATCGCTCGCGCGAAACGTGGCCACACCGGTCAGCGGGCGCACCATCGCCGCGGACGCCGGCGGGGGCGACGGCCCGTTGGACGGGGACACCGTGCGCAGTTACCTCGCTGCTCTGCGGCGGTTGATGGTGTACGAAGAGCAGCCGGCGTGGTCACCGCGGCTTCGCTCCAGGTCCCTGCCGCGGCGCTCGCCGAAACGCCACTTCGTCGATCCGTCGTTGGCCGTCGCGGCCCTCGGTGCAACGCCGTCACGGTTGTTGGCGGACCTCAACTTCCTGGGTCTATTGTTCGAATCCATGGTGTATCGGGATCTTTCCGTTTATTCCCGTGTGTGCGACGCGAACGTCTATCACTACCGCGACAACACCGGCCTCGAAGTCGACGCCTTGGTGCAGAACCGTCAAGGAGACTGGTGCGCCTTCGAGGTGAAACTCGGCGCTGGACAGGTGGACGCCGCGGCGGCGTCATTGTCGAAGTTCCGGGAACGCGTGGACCGGGCCGCCGCCGGCGAACCCCGGATGCTTGGCGTTATCGTAAGTTCCGGCTATGGCTATGTCCGTAACGACGGCATCGCCGTCATCCCGATCGTCGCGCTGGCCCCATGATCCGGCCGGCTGACCACGGAGAGGAGCAACCCATGCTTGGCCCCTTGAACGACATCCGCGTGGTGGACTTCACCCACGCCTTGAACGGACCCTTCTGCACCATGCTGCTGGGGCATTTGGGAGCCGAGATCATCAAGATCGAGCCGCCCCAGGGCGACAATTTCCGCCGCTCCTGGATGGCGCCGGACGCGGGCCAGGACGGCTACGAGTTCCTGTGGATCAACGTCAACAAGAAGAGCGTCGTCCTGAACCTCAAGACCGAGCGCGGCGTCCAGCTCGCGCGCGATCTCATCGCCCGCGCCGACGTCCTGGTGGAGAACTACCAGAAGGGCACCATGGAGCGCTTCGGCCTCGACTACGATTCCATCAAGGACGTCAACCCGCGTCTCATCTACGCCTGCTCGCGCGGGTACGGCGAATCGGGTCCCTACGCCGACTACGGCAACACCGCGGCCACCAACAACAGCATGACCGGCTGGACGCACACGGCTTGGGAGTACGCCGGCGCCGAAGGCACGAAGTCACTGGGAATCGGCGACGAGGCCGCCGGCGTGAGCATGACCGTGGGCATCCTGGCGGCGCTCCACGCGCGCGAGCGCACCGGGGAAGGCCAGAGGATCGTGGTTTCCATGCAGGAGGCGGTGCTGGGCTTCATGGTCAGCTCCATGCACGAGCATTTCACCGGCAACATGGTCGGCAACACCCCCATGCAGGTGGCCGACGGGTACTTCACGCTACGGATACCCCACTTGGGAGACCGCGGCTGGCGCCTGTTGGCCGAGAGAATGGGGCAACCTGAGCTGGCAACGAACCCGTGTTTCGCCGGCGCCGCCGCCCGCAGGGAGCACAAGGAGGAGCTGGATCAGCTCGTAAAGGACTGGGCGCGCACCCGCACCCGGCAGGAACTGTGGGACGCCGTGCGCGATCTCGGTTATTTTGGCGCGCCGGTGCTGTCCAAGGCCGAGGTGCTGGAGGACCCCCACATCAAGGCGCGGGAGGCTTTCATCGAACGCGACCATCCCACCGCCGGACCGACTACGCTACTGGCGCCGTGGATACACATGTCGCGGACGCCCGCGTCCATCCGCGATGACGCCCCGGCAATTGGGCAGCATACCGACGAGGTGCTGGGCGGGCTGTTGGGTCTGACCGACGGGGAGTTGGCGGACCTGCGCGCGGCCGAGGTCATCCGGTGAGCCCAATCAGTCCGGTCAGAACGAAATTTGCGGGTGCTCTTGTAACCAGATCCAGATGTGGGTGTCGAGCAGCATCGTCACTTCAGCATTTCCCAGTCTTCTGTCGACTCGGAGCGGACGACATCGGCGTGAATCGTCATCTTGCCCTTCAATCCGCCAAGGTGCTTGCCGGAAGGGAGATCCGCGGGCGTCTTGTCCGGGAACTCGCAAAGGTCGGCGATGACACAGGTGGGGCACTCGGGCTTCCGCGCTTTGCAGACGTAGCGGCCGTGAAGGATCAGCCAGTGGTGGGCGTCCTTGCGGAACTCCGGAGGCGTGAATCGGGTGAGGCGAGTCTCCACCTCCAGGGGATTCTTCCCCTTTGCCAGGCGCGTGCGGTTGGCCACGCGGAAGATGTGCGTGTCCACCGCGATCGTGGGCTCGCCGAAGGCGGTGTTGAGGATGACGTTGGCGGTCTTCCGGCCCACGCCGGGAAGTCTTTCCAGCGTCTCCCGGGTGCGCGGCACCTGGCTACCGTGCTCCTCGATGAGGATCTTGCAGGTCTTGATGATGTTCTCGGCTTTGCTGTTGAAGAGCCCGATGGTGCGGATGTAACGCTTGAGCCGGGTGACGCCCAGGGCGAGGATCTTCTCGGGAGTGTTGGCCACCGGGTACAACTTGGTCGTGGCCTTGTTGACGCTCACGTCGGTGGCCTGGGCCGACAGCACCACGGCGACCAGCAGCTCGAACGGGTCGATCCAGTCCAGCTCGGTGGAGGGGCTCGGGTTGCGCTCCTGGAGCCGGGTGTAGATGGCGATGCGCTTTTGCCTGTTCATGGGAGTACTCGGAAACCCTCCAGCTCCGCTGCCGATGCGAGCCTCGTGTCCGGACAGACAAACGTCAGGGGCTCGGCCAGTTGCTCCTGCACCAGAAGCGCGGCGCCGAGCTGGCCCGCATCGGCGGCGCGCAATGGGTGACGGGCCAGCACCCTGCGCGCGCGGAGACGTACGGCAAGTATGTCGGTCACTTCGTCCCAGTTGCCGGCGAGGGTTTCGAAACGTCCGAGCACCTCGCGACGCTGGGTCCGCGACAACGACCCGTCCCTGGTTCGACGTTCAATTGCGCTGGTGATTTCGGTCCGGGTCCACGCCCACGTAATCACGTGGTGGTCTTCAGCCAGCCACCCGCGCACCCGGTCGCTCTCGGGTTCAGCAATGAATAGCGGGACGAGCGCCGATGCATCCCAGTACCTCACAACCGATCGTTCCGGTCCTCCGCCAAAGCCTCCGAAATGCTCGAGGCCAGCACGAGGGGAGGTTCGTCCAGAATGGTAGCTGTGTTGCCCTTACCCGGCTTCAGAAGCCCTTGGCGAATCAAACGCTCTCGAACGTCGTGCCGGTTGTCCTCGACGGCCGGCACAAGTCTTGCCACCGGTGTCCCGCGATCGAGAACCTGAATCTCGCCCCCGCGACGGACTTCCCGGACATAACGTGAGAGATTCGCCTTCAGCTCTGAAATGGAGACTGTTGTCATAATGACTAATATAGTCAGGTTTCCCTGACCGATCAAGTCCGCTTCACCGGCTCTTCATCAACCTGTCCCAGCATCTGGCCGCGTGCTCTTCGATCAGGATCAGGGTATGTACTTTTCATCCTGTAGAAACAGCTCGCTGGGAATCTCGGTGCCCAAGCCCTTTTCCTTGCAGTGACTATAGATGAGATGGGCAACGGCGGTAAACTGCACGCCGTCTCCGCGCAGGACGAGCCCCGTGATCTGGCTGTCTGAGGTCCGCCCAGGGTGTTTCCCTGCAATGACGTCACCCAACAGTGTCAGCTTGTCCCACTCGATGCCCGTCGGCCGCGTGTACTGGTCCTTGCCATGCTCGGGGATCGCTTCGGCGCCGCCGATGGCATACCTCATCCAGCGCCTGCCGTGGCGGTTCATGGTCAGCACGTCGCAGCGTTCCCAGCCCGCGATTTCCAGCTCCACATCCGACACGTTGCTGACGAATTGGCCGGGCTCCAGCCAGTCGGCCATCACCACCGGGTCCTTGGAGTTGGTCGCCATGTAGACGATATCCGCGCCGCGAACAGCCTCGCGGGCGGAAGGAACCGGAATGATTTCTATTCCGGCCTCCGTGGACATATGGTCCGCGAACGTCTCCTTCTTGCCGGGAGTGGGGCTGTAGACGTGGATCTTTTCCAGGTTGCCGAGGGCGGCGAAACAATGAGCGGCGCCCTGGGCCTGCCAACCGGTTCCGATCAACCCCACCGTACGCGAATCCTTTCGAGCCAGGTATTTCGCTCCCACCGCTCCCGTGCCCGCTACCCGGAACTTCTGAAGATAGCCGTCGTGAATGATGGCCAGGAGCTCGCCGGTGCGAGAGCTGTAGAGATAGATGAGGCCGCAAAACTTTCCGTCCTTGCGGCCCGGCACCCGCCTTTGAAGCGTTCTTCCGTCCTGTTCGAAGTAGGTGATAATATCGGAATCGATACGATCCGTTGTTGCATCCAGTTTCGAGATGGCGCCGCTCAGTGAGGTATAGGAGTGGTGTGTCGGATTTCCTCCCCCTTCGGGAAACCTGGGGTGATCACGGTAGTCCTCGGGGTCCCTTGGCGTAAAGACCCTGTACGGGGGCGAATTGATTGCGCCGCCGGTTGCCAGTTCCAGCGCCGCCAATTCCAGGGCATCGTTTACCTCTGACGGTTTGAGGATTTTCTCCACGGTTGGATTATCGATGATGAGGGTCATTTCGCCTCCCGGATCGGGATATCTCGTAGAAAACTCTGATTAATTGGCGTCCTTCGACTCCGCTTCGCTACGCCTGTCCTGAGCTTGTCGAAGGGCTCAGGACGAACGGTTGGGAAAGCATTGTCCCCGTTCGTCCTGAGCCCTTCGACAAGCTCAGGACAGGCGTAGCGAAGCGGAGTCGAAGGACCGGCTTCACTGAAGCAGGGCGGCTGCAGTTTGTGCAACCGGCGTCGCACCGTCAGTCGCGGCGCGCGACCCCCCGGGTCCAGGGTCCGATCAGCAGGGCCGTCGTAACTCCGGCAGCCCCAACCAGGCCCAGAAGCAGCCATAGCACATAGGTGTGGCTGTTGAAGCGGTCGACGATGGTGCCGGCCAGGTATGGACCCAGAACGCTTCCCCACATGTAGAAGAAGCTCATGTTCCCGCGAATGGTGCCGAAGCGGCGGCGCCCGAAATAGTCTCCCACCGCCGCCCATATGACCGGTATCGAAGCGTCCAGGACGGTGAACAGCGCGGCGAACAGCAGCAGCCCCCACACCGTGTCGCTCCACATCAGGATGAGGGTCGCGACGAGGGAAAGCACCATGCACCAGGCCACGAGTCGCATCTTGTTGGTCTGGTCGGCGATCCATCCCATGATGAAGTGGGCCACGATATTCATGAAGTTGAACCACGACAGAACCATTCCCGCGCCCAAGAACGTCAAACCCTTCCACTCCATGAGCGGGATAAAATACACGAGGACGATCGTGTAGGCCGCGCTCCGCGTGGTCATCCACAGCACGAAGAGCCAGTAGACCGGGGTACGCATGGCCCGGCCAAGCTCGTAGTCGGACTCGCCATGCGGCTCCGTCCCGTGATTCCGCGACCCGTCCTCTCCCGTCCCGGGCGGCGGCGCAGGGGACGACGCCGTCCCGGTGTCGAGTTGCAGGCCCATGCTCTCGGGCGACCGGCGAATCTTCAAGGCCAGCGGCGCGGCCACGAATAGAAGCCCACATCCCGCAAGGGCCGCGGCCGTTCGCCAACCCCAGAAGTGGACGGTTACGACGAGCAGGAAGGTGATAACGGTTCCGCCGACGGGCATGGCGGCGCTCAGGCAGGTCAGCGCACGTGCGCGGTAGCGCACGAACCAGTTGACGGCGAGCACAGCCGGAGCGTGTACGAAGCCTGCCGTGAAGGTCAGGGAGATGACCCCGACGTAGATGATCAGGAAGCTCGCGTAGCTTTCGACAGTGGAGAAGAGAAGATAGCCGGTGCCGCACATCAGCGCCGCGGTCAGTATCACGGGCTTGGGGCCGAAACGGTCGATAAGGTAGCCCGCCAGCGGACCCTCGATGGCGCCCTCGGCACGGGCCAGGGAGAAGGCCAGCGACGTGGCCGCATTGCTGATACCCAGCTCTTTTTGGATGGGAAGGAAGTAGACCGTGAACCCGAAGCTGTGGAGTCCGCCGCCGATGGTCCGGATGAGGGCCGTCAGCCCTATCATCCGCCAGCCGTAGTAGAGTCCCGACAGCCGGCGGCGAAGACTCGCGATCGATAGCAAGCGGATTTGCCCGCCGGGCGGCCTGTCGCTTGGCGTAGGGGTCGTTGCCAAGTCCTGCAGGCCGCCCGTTCGGAGTTGTGCTATTGCCCGGCTTCCCGGAGCGCCCGCAGCACGTTCTCGGGGCTCAGCGGGAGCTTGCGGACACGCACGCCGGTGGCGTTGCAGATGGCGTTGGCGATGCAGGCCATGGGCGGCACGGAGCCGATCTCGCCCGCTCCCTTGGTGCCGTAGGGTCCCGCGCCGGGATAGCCCGACACGGTGACGGCCTCGATGCGCGGCAGCATGTTGATGGTCGGCATCAGGTAGTCGACGAACGTCGGGTTGAGCGTCCGCCCCTGTTCGTCGTGCACCACCTGTTCGCACAGCGCCTGGCCCAGGCTCATGGCCGCGGCGCCTTCGATCTGTCCGTCCACCGCCTTGGGGTGGACCACGAAGCCCACGTCGTGCACGGCCACGTACTTCAGCACCTTCACGCTGCCGGTGTCGGCGTCCACCTCCACCATGGCCGCGTGGGTGCAGAAGGGCTGGGAGCTGCCGCGCTCCCGTTCGTCGACCTGAGAGGCCTTGGAGTCGAAGTAGCCCCGGCCGATGACGTCGCCGATCTCGTTGTGCCCCGCGTTGCAGACCGACGCCAGCGACACCGACCGTGACGGCGCCCCCTTAACCTGGATCTGCTTGTCCACGATCTCCAGGTCCTCGGGGCTCGCTTCGAGCTGGCCCGCGGCCATGCGCAGGATCTGGTTCCGGGCGTCCTCGGCCGCCAGCTTGACGGCGTTGCCGGCCACCAGCATCGAGCGGCTGCCCACCGTCCCCGCGTCCCAGGGACTCGCGTCCGTGTCCACGTTCAGCACGGTGACGTCGTCGGTGGGTATGCCCAACACCTCGGCGACGATCATGGGAATGCCGAACCGCGGGGCGGTGCCGTAGTCCACCTTGCCGATGTGCACCGTGGCCGAACCGTCCTCGTTGACCTTGACCACCGCGCCGCCGCCGGGCCCCGAGCCTTCGATCCAGGCGCCGGTGGCGAACCCGATGCCCTGGTTTTTCTCCAGCTTGACCTTGCCCCAGCCGATTTTTTCCTTGGCGATGCGCAGGGTCTCCGCCAGCGAGCTGTCACGCAGTTTGGGGACGCCGACAATGCCGTCGCCCTTCTCGGGCACGTTCTTCAACCGGAACTCGATGGGGTCCATGCTGAGCTTGGCGGCGAGGGAGTCCATGTGGGATTCCATCGCAAAGGTGGCCTGGGGGCCGCCGGGACCGCGCACCGGACCGCATACCTGTTTGTTGGTGTAGACGGTGAAGCCGTCCATGTGGATGTTGGGCAGGCGGTACCAGCCGCCCACCATCTGGGTGCAGCGGCCGCCGGCCTGGTTGCCGAAGCCCGAGTAGCCGCCGGCGTCGTACACCACCTTGCCCTGGCGCGCCACCAGGGTGCCGTCCTTCTTGACGCCGCTCTTGATCCAGATCTTGCAGCCCGAGCGGATGGTGGTGGAGATGGTCTCTTCCGCCTTGTCCATGACGATCATCACCGGCTGCTTGGCGGTGAGTGCCAGGAGTGCGCAAATGGGCTCCAGGCCGGCGCTGGAGGTGACTCCGCTGCCCTTGCCGCCGAAGCCGCCGCCGATGTCCGTGGAGATGACGCGTACGCTGTTCAGGGGCAGTCCCACCAAGTTGGCGACTTCGGTGCGCACCGGGAACGGCGCCTGGGCGTTGGCCCAGACCGTGAGGCGGCCGTCCTCCTCGGGCCGGGCCGCGGCGATGCGCGGCTCCAGGTACTGCGGGTGGATCATCTTCGTTTCGTAGACTTCGTCCACCACCACGTCGGCTTCCGCCATGGCGGCCTCGGCGTCGCCGATGTTCACCGCCGCGTAGCCGCAGACGTTCTTGACCTTGACGCCTTCCGGCAGGTTCTTCGGCAGCGGCATGTCCTCGTGGATGGTCGGCGCCGACTCCTTCATGGTCTCTTCCAGATCCACCACCACCGGCAGCGGCTCGTAAGTGACCTTGATCTTCTTGAGGGCTTCCTTGACCAGGGCCTGGCTGTCCGCCGCCACCGCCGCCACCGGGTCGCCCATGTAACAGACCTTGTCCTTGGCGAGGATGTAGCGGTCGATGTAGGACCGGCCGTAACGCACGTCCGGCGCATCCGCCGCCGTCACCACCGCGCGCACGCCGGGGATGGCCTTGGCCGCGCTGGTGTCGATGCCGACGATCTTCGCATGGGCGTACTCGCTCCGGAGCACGCCGCCGTGGAGCGCGTCGGGCAGGTTCAGGTCGATGCCGTAGATGCCCTTTCCGATCACCCGCTCCACCCCGCCCTTACGGGGCATGTCGGTTCCCAGGACCGTGTATTCAGCCTTTGCCATGGGTCCTAACTCCTTCCATCTCGTTAAGCCATTTTGGGGAGACTCTGACCATCTGCGGTTGTGAAGAAGGTGTCCTTCGACTTCGCTTCGCTACGCCTGTCCTGAGCTTGACGAAGGGCTCAGGACGAACGGCGATGGGTTCATGTATCCTTTCATCCTGAGCCTTTCGATAAGCAAAGGATTCGCTGCACGCAGGACAAATCGTTTATCCTCTTGCCCTGAGCCCTTCGACAAGCAAGGATTCGCTGCACACAGGACAAATTGTTTATCCGTTCGTCCTGAGCGTAGCGAAGCGAAGTCGAAGGACGCCAATTCGCCATCGCCAAGCTGTCCTTACGACATCCGCTTGGCGGCCAGTTCTACCGCGTCGAAGATTTTCGTGTACCCCGTGCAGCGGCAGATGTTACCCGAGATGGCCTCCTCGACATCCTCGGCCGTGGGGCTCGTCGTGCGGTCCAGCAGCGCCTTGAGGGAGACGATGAAACCCGGCGTGCAGTAGCCGCATTGCACCGCGCCGGTGTCGATGAAGGCTTGCTGCACCGGGTGGAGTTCGTCACCGTCGGCGATACCTTCCACCGTGACGAGTTCGGTTCCCGCCGCGTCCGCGCCCAGCACCACGCAGGAATTCACCGGCTTGCCGTCCATGAGGATGGTGCAGGCGCCGCACTCTCCGGTGTTGCAACAGAGTTTGACGCCCTTGTAGCCCAGGGTGTCCCGCAGGAAGTCCACCAGCGCGGTGGCAGGCTCCAGTTCCGCCGTATGGGTGTTACCGTTTACCGTGAGTGAAATCTCGAGGCTCATCATGCCACCTCCTTGCCCGTCATCGCTTGCCAGCACTGTGCCAGCCCGCGGCGTGTCAGGGCGTCCACGATCCAGCCGCGGTACTCGCCGCTGCTGCGCTGATCGGTAATGGGACTCGATTCGGATGCCGAGCTTGCGCCGGCCTCCTTCAAGAGGGCCGCGTCAAGCGCCTTGCCACTCACCATTGCCTCTGTCTTGGAGGCGCGAATGGGAGTAGGCGCCACCGCCCCCAAGCCGATGCGGACGTCGTCCAGAGCGGTCTTGTCCGCGTTGGGCGTCGCCATCACAGCCACCCCCACCATGGCGATGTCCATGGGACCGCGTACCGCGTGCTTGAGGTACGCGGCATGGCTACCGGCCGCGGGGAAAGGCACGGTGATGCCCGTCAGCAGGCCCTTGGAGCCGAGGCTCGTCTGGCCGGGGCCGCGGAAGAACACGCTGAACGCCTCGGTGCGGGCGCCGTCGGAGAAGGTCAGCTCGGCCTGGGCTTCCAGCACCAGCAGCGGCGCCAGGGTTTCACCGGAAGGAGAGGCCCGGCAGATGTTCCCGCCGATGGTGGCGGTGTTCCGGATCTGCAGCGAGGCGAACTGGCGCGCCGCCTGCCACAAGAGCGGCAGCCGCTCGCGCACGAGGTCGCTCTCCTCGAGGTCGTGGATGGTGGCCAGCGGGCCGATGCGGACGCCGCCGTTGTTCTCGCTGATGGCGGCCAAGTCCGGGATCCGTTTGATGTTCACCAGGCATCCCGGCTCGTCCTTGTACTTGATGTCCACCATCACGTCGGTGCCGCCGGCGATGACCTCCGCCTGGTCGCCGTGCTGGTCCAACAACGAAAGCGCCTCGCTCACGGTCTTGGGTTCGAAATAGTCCATGGGTTCGTACTCCCGGCTGTAGTCTTGAGAATGCCCTTCGCCCGTGTGTCTGACGCTTCTCTTATCCCAGTCGCATGGCGGATGGCAAGAAGGGCAGGGTACTCCCTCCCCCGTAGGTCGGGTTAGCCGAAGGCGTAACCCGACACCGTACTTGCGCCGGAGTCCGATTACGCCTCGCTAATCCGACCTACGGGGGCGCTCCGTCATTCCCGACCTAGTGTGGTGTCTCACAAATACGGTTATGAAGATGCGAGGGCATTTTGGTTGTCGGCAAGGCGCGATGACTTGTAGGGGCGGGTTTCAAACCCGCCCGTGTGGCGTGCACCACGCGAGGAAGAGCAACGCAGCCGACGGCCAAAAGGACCCGCAGATTCGTAAGCGTATTTGTGAGACACCACACTAGGTGGGCGACTCCGTCATTCCCAGGTTCTCCCTCCGTCATTCCCGCGAAAGCGGGAATCCGGGAGGGGTGGGGTTGGGGAGGCACTACGGTCGGCCCCTCCGCCGCCCCTGGATTCCGCTTTCCAGGCTGTGTCAAAAGGCCAACTTCGAGGTGCGAAAGGCCAATCCGTCATTCCCGTCCCCCTCCGTCATTCCCGCGAAAGCGGGAATCCAGGGGTGGTGGAGGGGTGCTACGGCGGCGTTTCCCCGCTCCACCCCGCCTGGATTCCCGCTTTCGCGGGAATGACGATTTCGGGGGTCTGTGCCTCGCTGGGATGGGGTTTTGACACAGCCTGTTCCGCGGGAATGACGGAGAGGGGTGGCGGGAATGACGGTTCCAGTGACCCAGGCCAGAGTTTCCAGTGACCCAAGCCAGAGTTTCCGGTGACCCCGGCCAAGGGTTCCAGTGACCCCCGGCCAGGGTTCCAGTTGTCCGGCCGCGGTGTTATTGTCGTGGCGGGTCTTCGGCGCCGGTAGGCGGCGCCGCTTGGAGATTCATTCCGGAGGGAACGGCCATGGCGAAGGAAAGCACGGAGTACCGGGAGCACTGGGGCAGGGAAGGCTTCGCGGGGACGGGCGTGAATGTCACCCGCACGCACCACAGCCCCGACTTTATTTCGGTCACGGGTCCGCACGTGCCCCACCGGCTGAACGTCGGCGCCGTGGCGCTGCCGGACCGCGAGGATGCGGAAGCGCTGCCCGTGCCGTTCCATGCCGGGCGCACGGGCGTACAACTGAGCGTGTCCGGCCGCGCGCTCCCGATGCCCTTCGTCGTATCCAACGTCGAGGCCGACGAGGTGCATTTCGTGCAGGAGGGAGGGCTGGAGTTCCGTACCGCCTACGGCACGCTGACCGGTGAGCCGGGCGACTTCGTCGTGATCCCGCGCGGCATTCCCTACCGTGTGCGGCCCCTGGCGGGCTCAAGCCTTTCGGTCATCGTCGAGACCCCCGGCGCGGTCCGCTTCGATCCGTCGCCAACATTCGGCGCCGGCATCCGGCGTGCGGCGATCGGCGAGGGCGAAGCCCAGGACGTGGAGACGGTGTTGCTGCTCAAGTCCTTCGACGGGGTCACGCGGTACGTCAAGCCCACCAACCCGTTGGCCACCCAGGCCCTCGCCGACGGCCCCAGCCCGGTGTGGAAGTTGAATCTCAAGGACGTTCCGACCGATGAGAACGGTCCCCCCGTCCAGTTCATTTCTTCGCCCGGCCGGGATGAGTTGTTCTACAATCTGAGCGCCCGCCACCGGCGTCGTCCGCCCATCCACAACAACGTGGACTACGACGAGCTGATCTACTACTTCGAGGGCCCCGGCGCCTGGGGCGGCGTGGACGAGCCGGGCATGCTCACCTGCGTGCCCAAGGGTGTGATACACCACGGCCCGTCCGAGGACGTCCCCGAGGGCTACTACGCGTGGATGCTGGAGTCGCGTTGCACCCTGCGCCTCACCGACGCCGGCGCGGCCGCCGCGGAGCTCATGGAAACCGACCTGTATGGCCCCCACGCCGCCGGGCAGAGCGGTGGCGCTAACGGCCGATAAGGTGGAGTCTCTGCGGCACTACGTTTTGAATTCGACCCCGCACGACCTCGACTCCTGATGCCGCCGTGGCGCTCCCGATCGTCCACCAAACCCAGCCGTACCCTGGCCGCGCTGGACGTTCGTGACTTCCGGCTGCTCTATATCGCGCTTTTCGGAACCTCGGTCAGCTATCAGCTCCAGCGCACCATCGAGCTCTGGCTGGTCTACGATCTCACCGGCTCCCCGCTGTTGACCGGTTTCACCGGTCTGGTCCGCGGCCTGGCCACGTTGGTATTCCAACTCGCCGGAGGAGTCGTGGCCGACCGTATCGACCGGCGGCGGTTCGTGATCCTGGTCCAGTGTGTGAATGCCGTGATCACCTTGTCCCTGGGAACGCTGGCCCTCACCGGGCTCATCCAGGTGTGGCATCTCTTCCTGGCGGCATTCGTGAACTCGACCTTGACCACCGCGGCCGGACCGGCACGGACCGCCATGGTCCCCGGGCTCGTGCCGCGGGAACTGCTGGTCAACGCCTTCGCGCAGATCGCGTCCGTCCGCAAACTGTCGCAGCTCGTGGGCCCTGCGGTGGGCGGCGTCCTGATCGGCTTCGCAGGCTCCGGATGGACCTACGCGGTGGCCTGCCTGATCTATATCGTGTCGATCCCGATCATGGTCTGCATGCGCTACGAGTCCGGGCCGCTGGACCGGGAGCAGTCCCCGGTGAAGAGCCTGCTCGAAGGGATCGACTTCATCCGGCGCAACTCGCTGATCGTCGGCCTGCTGGTGACCGAGTTCGCGGCGGTCTTTTTCGGCAGCTACCGGGCGCTGCTGCCGATCTTCGCCGTGGCCATGGGCCTCGGCCCGGAAGGCCTGGGCATCCTCCTGGCCGCGCCGGCCCTGGGCTCGCTCCCCGGCGTGGCCGCGGTCATGTGGCTGGGCAACATCTCGTACAAGGGCCTGTTCATCGCGTTCAGCGTCATCGCCTACGCCGGCTGCCTTTTCGGGCTGGCGTTCTCGACCTGGTTTCTCGGGTCGGTGGCGATCCTGTTCCTGGTGGGTGTCTTCGATGCCCTGCAAGCCGTGGTGCGCCAGGTCGTGATCCAGGCCCGCACCCCGGACAACCTGAGAGGGCGCGCCGCGAGCTTCCAGCGAATACTGGGCGTGGGCGCCCCGTCCCTGGGCGAGGCCCACTCCGGAGCCGTCGCCGCCCTCATCGGCGCCCCCTGGACGTTGGTCGTGACCGCGGCAGTATGCATTGGGATCACCGCGGGGCTGGTGGTGAAGCGGCCGGACCTGCGCGACCGGGATCTTTGAGCCCAGTCCTCAGCGGAATCAGCGCCGTCCTTACCGCTTCCGGTAGCCAAGCCGCTTAGGTGGAGTTCCAGCAAATGTCCCAACGGCTCTGGCGCGCCGGAACCATGATGGTACGATAGAAGCATTGATGGGCGAAGCCACATTGCCGTCGATCTAGAAATCTGTCACGGAAAGGCTATATCACTGGTATGCGAGTGCTGTTGGCTACGATCCTTGACCGTTTCGCCGTGGATTTAGATTTGCTGCGCGTCGTGAAGTCATGCGGGAGGTGACGCTATGAGTAAGGAACCATTCGTGAGTCTGCGTCTCGTCGGAGCGCGCTACGATGACCACTCTGTCCCGCTGGAATTCTTGAAGGATGTCTCAGTACTGGAAGAAATGATCGTGGAAGTCGCTAAGTCTATGTTTCTTCAGGAAAATCCTGACCGCCAGCGGTCGCCCCGTGGCTTTACTAAGGACATACGCCTAGCGCTCGCGACAATTAATCCGGGAAGCGCAGCTTTGGATATCCGACTTGTCTCGGAGCCGCCGACCTTGCTTCCGACCCCCAAACAGTCGTACTTCGGGAAAGCCCGTGATCTGATCATTGGGGCGATACACGCAGCAGAACACGGGCACCCCCTTCCACAGGAACTGCCAGAGACGACGCTGAGTTACTTCGACAAGGTTGGTAGAAGCCTCAAGGACGGCGAAGCTGTCGAATTCGACAGTCCGGACCATGAATCCACGGCCACGCTCAACAGAGAGGTTCGACGACGGCTGGTCCTTGCGTCCTCCAAAGTGAAGGAACTCACCGAGGAGGTAGCCATTCGAGGTGCCGTGCCCGAGGCCGATCAGGACGACATGACTTTCGAGATTCTGTTGCCCGATCGACGCAAAGTTAAGGCCCCGGCCTCGCCACAGCATCTCGACACGATTCTCAGGGCGTTCAACGGATACACGGACGGGATGCGCGTGCTGTTTCAGGGAATTGGCCGCTTCAGTCGAAACGAGCAGCTAGTCGGGTTCGATTCGATCGAGCACTTGAGCATCCTCGACACGCTAGATGTTGGCGTACAGATCGATGAACTGAGGTTGTTGAACGACGGCTGGCTTGACGGAGAAGGACTAGCGCCCCCTTCCGCCGGACTTGACTGGCTGTACAGTGCGTTCGATCGACACTATCCCGATGAGGTGCCGTTGCCGCACCTATACCCTACAGAAGTCGGTGGCGTTCAGGCTGAGTGGTCCCTAGGCCCAAACGAGGTCACGTTTGACATAAACCTCGCCACCCACGTAGGCGACTGGCATGTGCTCGACACGGACTCCGATGTCGGTCGCGAAAAGACGCTGAATTGTGACAACGATGACGATTGGAAGTGGTTGGTCGCCGAGATCGAGGCCATGATGTCGGGCGACGTATGACGCCTGATACTTTGCTCCTCCGGCAAGTCAATCCGCGCTGGATACAAGAAGGAAGAGTCACGTCTCAGGCGTTTAAGCCGACCGCAAAGGACAAGAAGAGATTGTCCGTGCATGACGGCGACCGAATGGCAGCCGAGGAGGCGTACCGTCACTACACCGAACAACTAGGGTTGACTTCGTCCGGCGTCATGGCGTTGACCGTCCAAGAATGCCAACAACAGAGTTTACCCGTAACGCCTGATCCGGAGCCGTTTCCGGAACATGTCGTAATTGAGTTTCTTTCGTACTCCAACGCGGAAATTGTGGCGAAGGCTAAACAGTTGACAAAGGCGGCAAGACTTCGGGGCTGGCTTTATCGGACGTATGGCCAGTAAGCATGCTAGTAAGGGGTGCCGCCAAACTATTGGACTTCTCAACGCAGAATTTCTGGAGTTCTATCGGACCTCGTCGAGGCTGCTGCCCAGGGTGAGCCGTTCTTGATCACACGGGTTGGAAAGCCTGTGGTCAAGGTCGTTGCAGTTGAAGCAGCAGAGTTCGGGTCGACTCGCCGCATCGGTTTTTTAGATGGCCAAATCTCGGTGCCCGAGGACTTCGACCAGATGGGTTCCGATGAGATCGAAGCGCAGTTCAAGGGCGGCAGGTAAAATCGCCGCTCCCCCACCTATCCCACCCCTGGTTTCCTTTCGTACCACCCCGCCGCCTGCTCATAAGCATGGGCCACCTGAAACACCAAACGCTCCTCAAAGCACGCCCCCACGATTTGCAGCCCGATAGGCAGGCCACCAGCCGTAAACCCGCAACACACGCTCAGCGCGGGCAGCCCGGTGACGTTGAAGGGGATGGTGCAGCGGGTGCCGATGCTGCCGCTGGGGTGGCGGAACGGGATGTGGCGGCCGTCGATTTCGGCGAAGCCCTGCTTGCATTCCTCGATGTTGGGCGCGGCGATGCCGACGGTGGGGGCTACGATCACTTGCACGTCCTGAAGGGCCTCCTCGAACTCGCGGCAGATGATACGGCGCACTCGCTGGGAGGTGACGTAACTCGAGGCGCGGACGGTGAGGGAGGCGATGTTCCGGTACAGCAGCTCGGGGCTGTAGTCCCGGGGCTGCTTGCGCAGGTAGGGCTCGTGGGCCACGAGGTTCTCGCACCGGCTGGTGGCGGTCTGTACGGCGGGGACCATGTCCATGTGGGGGATGGTGACCTTCTTCACCTGCATGCCCAGGGATTCAAGCGCGGCGAGGGCGTCCCGGAACGCCTTGGCGACCTCGTCCACCATCAGCTCGTCGAAGTAGCTGTCGACGACCCCTACCTTCATGCCGGCGACGGCGCTGCCCAGGCCTTCCCGGTAGTCGGGCACGGGTTCGGGGGAGCTGAGCGGGTCGTTGGGGTCTTCCCCGGCGATGGCTCCGAGCACCAGGGCGCAATCCTCCACGGTCTTGGTGAAGGGGCCGAAGTGGTCGGACGAGAAGCCGCCGGTGCCGGCGACGCCGCCGAAACGGCTCACCCGGCCGTAAGTGGCCTTGAGGCCGACGGTGCCGCACCAGGCGGCGGGGTTCCGTACCGAGCCGGCGTTGTCGGTGCCGATGGAGATCAGGCACAGGTCGGCGGCCACCGCGGCGGCCGAGCCGCCGCTGGACCCTCCGGGCACCCGGGTGGTGTCCCACGGGTTGTAGGTGGTGCCGAAATAGGGGTTCATGGTGGTGCCGCCGCCGGCCCACTCGTGCATGTTGTTCTTGCCCAGGACGATCGCGCCGGCTTCCCGTAGCCTTGCGACCACGGTGGCGTCGAAGTCGGGCTTCCAGTCCGCCAGGATCTTGCTTCCGGCGGTGGTGGGGTAGCCCTTGACGGCCAGGTTGTCCTTGATGGACACCGGGATGCCGTGGAGCGGCCCGCGGTAGTTCCCGTTGCCGATCTCCTGCTCGGCCCGCTGCGCCTCCGCCAGGGCCTCGTCCTCCATGACGGTGCTGTAGGCGTTGAGCACGGGGTTGAGCCGCTTGATCCGCTCCAGGTAGCAGGCGATGAGCTCCACGGGCGAAACCTCCCGCGCGGCGATGCGCGGGGCCACGCCCGCGATGGTGAGGGTTGTGGGATCCAGCTCGGGCATGGGACCTTCCTTTCGTTACCTGTCAGAATGGCGTCCTTCGACGTTGCTTCGTTGCGCCTGTCCTGAGCTTATCGCCCTTCGACTTCGCTACGCCTGTCCTGAGCTTATCGCCCTTCGACTCTGCTTCGCTACGCCTGTCCTGAGCTAGTCGAAGGGCTCAGGGTGAACGGGGCTCAGGACGAACGGAATAGCGCCACATGCTCAGAGTTTCCCTAGCCGGCTGTGTCAAAACGCCAACTTCGGGGCACGAAAGGCCCTTCCGTCATTCCCGCGCCCCTCCGTCATTCCCGCGAAAGCGGGAATCCAGGGGTCCTGGAGGGGTCTCCACGCGGTGTTTCCCCACTCCACCCCGCCTGGATTCCCGCTTTCGCGGGAATGACGGGGAGGGGTGGCGGGAATGACGGTTCCGGTGACCCCGGCCAGGGTTCCAGTTGTCCGGCCGCGGTGTTATTGTCGTGGCGGGTCTTCGGCGCCGGTAGGCGGCGCCGCTTGGAGATTCATTCCGGAGGGAACGGCCATGGCGAAGGAAAGCACGGAGTACCGGGAGCACTGGGGCAGGGAAGGCTTCGCGGGGACGGGCGTGAATGTCACCCGCACGCACCACAGCCCCGACTTTATTTCGGTCACGGGTCCGCACGTGCCCCACCGGCTGAACGTCGGCGCCGTGGCGCTGCCGGACCGCGAGGATGCGGAAGCGCTGCCCGTGCCGTTCCATGCCGGGCGCACGGGCGTACAACTGAGCGTGTCCGGCCGCGCGCTCCCGATGCCCTTCGTCGTATCCAACGTCGAGGCCGACGAGGTGCATTTCGTGCAGGAGGGAGGGCTGGAGTTCCGTACCGCCTACGGCACGCTGACCGGTGAGCCGGGCGACTTCGTCGTGATCCCGCGCGGCATTCCCTACCGTGTGCGGCCCCTGGCGGGCTCAAGCCTTTCGGTCATCGTCGAGACCCCCGGCGCGGTCCGCTTCGATCCGTCGCCAACATTCGGCGCCGGCATCCGGCGTGCGGCGATCGGCGAGGGCGAAGCCCAGGACGTGGAGACGGTGTTGCTGCTCAAGTCCTTCGACGGGGTCACGCGGTACGTCAAGCCCACCAACCCGTTGGCCACCCAGGCCCTCGCCGACGGCCCCAGCCCGGTGTGGAAGTTGAATCTCAAGGACGTTCCGACCGATGAGAACGGTCCCCCTGTTCAGTTCATTTCTTCGCCCGGCCGGGATGAGTTGTTCTACAATCTGAGCGCCCGCCACCGTCGTCGTCCGCCCATCCACAACAACGTGGACTACGACGAGCTGATCTACTACTTCGAGGGCCCCGGCGCCTGGGGCGGCGTGGACGAGCCGGGCATGCTGACCTGCGTGCCCAAGGGCGTGATCCACCACGGCCCCTCCGAGGACGTCCCCGAGGGCTACTACGCGTGGATGCTGGAGTCGCGTTGCACCCTGCGCCTCACCGACGCCGGCGCGGCCGCCGCGGAGCTCATGGAAACCGACCTGTATGGCCCCCACGCCGCCGGGCAGAGCGGTGGCGCTAACGGCCGGTAAGGTGGAGTCTCTGCGGCACTACGTTTTGAATTCGACCCCGCACGACCTCGACTCCTGATGCCGCCGTGGCGCTCCCGATCGTCCACCAAACCCAGCCGTACCCTGGCCGCGCTGGACGTTCGTGACTTCCGGCTGCTCTATATCGCCCTTTTCGGAACCTCGGTCAGCTATCAGCTCCAGCGCACCATCGAGCTCTGGCTGGTCTACGATCTCACCGGCTCCCCGCTGTTGACCGGTTTCACCGGTCTGGTCCGCGGCATGGCCACGTTGGTATTCCAACTCGCTGGAGGAGTCGTGGCCGACCGTATCGACCGGCGGCGGTTCGTGATCCTGGTCCAGTGTGTGAATACCGTGATCACCTTGTCCCTGGCAACGCTGGCCCTCACCGGGCTCATCCAGGTGTGGCATCTCTTCCTGGCGGCATTCGTGAACTCGACCCTGACCACCGCGGCCGGACCGGCACGGACCGCCATGGTCCCCGGGCTCGTGCCGCGGGAACTGCTGGTCAATGCCTTCGCGCAGATCGCGTCCGTCCGCAAGCTGTCGCAGCTCGTCGGCCCCGCGGTGGGCGGCGTCCTGATCGGCTTCGCCGGCTCCGGATGGACCTACGCGGTGGCCTGCCTGATCTATATCGTGTCGATCCCGATCATGGTCTGCATGCGCTACGAGTCCGGGCCGCTGGACCGGGAGCAGTCCCCGGTGAAGAGCCTGCTCGAAGGGATCGACTTCATCCGGCGCAACTCGCTGATCGTCGGCCTGCTGGTGACCGAGTTCGCGGCGGTCTTCTTCGGCAGCTACCGCGCGCTGCTGCCCATCTTCGCCGTGGCCATGGGCCTCGGCCCGGAAGGCCTGGGCATCCTCCTGGCCGCGCCGGCGCTGGGCTCGCTCCCCGGCGTGGCCGCGGTCATGTGGCTGGGCAACATCTCGTACAAGGGCCTGTTCATCGCGTTCAGCGTCATCGCCTACGCCGGCTGCCTTTTCGGGCTGGCGTTTTCGACCTGGTTTCTCGGGTCGGTGGCGATCCTGTTCCTGGTGGGCGTCTTCGATGCCCTGCAAGCCGTGGTGCGCCAGGTCGTGATCCAGGCCCGCACCCCGGACAACCTGAGAGGGCGCGCCGCGAGCTTCCAGCGGATACTGGGCGTGGGCGCCCCCTCCCTGGGCGAGGCCCACTCCGGAGCCGTCGCCGCCCTCATCGGCGCGCCCTGGACGTTGGTCGTGACCGCGGCAGTATGCATTGGGATCACCGCGGGGCTGGTGGTGAAGCGGCCGGACCTGCGCGACCGGGATCTCTGATTCCGGTCCCGCGCCATCGGTGAAGGCTGATGGAGCATATGCCGTGGAGAAAAACCCAGACTCATGGGAGACGGCACGGCTTTCGGCGCGCTGGCCGCCGCGATCCGGGACCTCAGGCAACCGGAGCACTCGGAAGTCAGCCCGGTTCCGGATCATGTGCGGATTGACGGCAGGACCTGCCTGGTGACCGGTGCCAACAGCGGCCTGGGCAAAGCCGCCGCCGTTGAGCTTGCGCGGCGTGGCGGAAACGTGATCCTGGCCTGTCGGCCCGGACATGGCGAAATCTGTGAAGAAATAAAGCGCCTGTCCGGATCGATGACCGTGGAAACGATGGAGGTCGATCTCGCGGACCTCCAGTCCGTGCATCGCCTCTGCGACCTTCTGGATGTACGCCGTGTCCGCATCGACATTGCGCTGATGAATGCCGGACTGATGCTTCCCAGGGCCAGAAAATCTCCGCAGGGATACGAGACGATGTTCGCCGTTCATTTCCTTTCTTCGCGCGTCATGATTGACCGATGGCTGCAGGACGGAGTGATCCGCCCGTCCAACCGGCCCGGCGAGACTCCGCGGATCGTATTTGTCTCCTCCGAGGCGCACCGCTCTTCCCATGCCGTCGATTTCGATCATTTGGGCGCATTCGAAGACTACCGGAGGAAGGATAGCCTCAAGTACTACGGCATCAGCAAGCTGCTGCTGTGCATGTACGCGACCGAACTGTCCCGCCGCCTGAACCCGGGCGACACGGTCGAAGTCGCGGTACACGCCATGTGCCCCGGAGGTATGGCGTCGAACATTGCCAGGGATACGCCGGTGCTGCTTAAACCGTTCGTCAACGCGCTGTTGCGGCATTTCCTGCAAACTCCGGAGGAGGCTGTCAGGCCGGCAATCTACCTGTGCTGCGCCGAGGCGGCAGGCAGCGCAACGGGGATGTATCTCCACCTGATGCAACGGAAATCCGTCCTGCCGGCCGCATCCGATCCGGAAAATGGAGCCAGATTGTGGGAAGCCAGTGCGAACCTGGTGGCGAAATCACGGATGCTTGGGTCAAGACGCTCGTGAAGCCCCGGGCGACTGACGATGCGGGAATTTGAAATTCGTACCGACCCGGTTCGGATCAACGCACGGATCGACGTCGGCTGGAGTGTCCTGACCGAGGTTGACAAGTACACCGAGTGGAACCCGTTCACGCCGCAGGCCGGAACGGATTTCACAATCGGTTTCCACCACGCCTGGGAGGACCTCAACCCGGGCCGCTGCTTCGTGGTATATTCCGGCGATGGGAGGTGTCCCATGTCGGAAGTTGTGGAGGTGATGGGGCTAGAGGATTTATGCCGAACCATATGTCCCTAGTGGTATCCTTTAACCGGGAGCGTTCCCGATCGTGGTTTGGACAGCAGTCTGAGAAGGTGAAACCGCCATGAATACAAAACGTTACCAGCTTCGCATCACGGGTTTGCGAGAGGCCGAGGGTCAGATAAAGGCGGCCACTCTCCAGCGTGTTCTCGATGGGCTCCTCACAACTGCGGAGCGGACTACACGCTTGCTTGCTACCGGAAAGGGCAGTGAAAAGGGGACCAAGCCCAAGTGGCTTGATGCGACTATTGACTTCACGATCGCCGGATTGGCGGCTGGCTCCACCACGCTTGAGATTGAGGCGCCTCAACTCGGCTCAACAGCTCGCGAGGCATTTGCTCAGCAGGAGTTCTGGCGTGAGATGCCAAGCCTGGACGACACCGCGCTCGATCTTGCCGCGTTCGCAATCGACGAGATCCGTGCCGATGACCCTTCCGGCGACCGTTTCGATACCTCTGTTCTCCAAGCGATTGTGATGTTTAAGAGAGCGGTAGGGAAAGACGTCTGTTGCGAGTTGAATCCGCGAGGGTCTGCAAGGGGACGTTTCCTTCTCGATGAAAGGACCTGCGATCGGGTTCAGGACCAGTTGAAGCGAATTCCGAAGCCAAGGGCCTTCATTGTGAGTGGCAGACTAGACGAAATCACACATGGGAGCGGACGATTCTGTCTTGTGACCGGCCAACGTTTGCGTCTTCTTGGGCGTTTGGAGCCTAGTTCACTGGATATAGAGATGTTGCGTCCGCTCTGGGGAAGACAGACGACGGTTGAGGGAATGGTCCACTTCAAGGCGAACGGCCAACCACGGTTCATTGAGGCTCGCCGAATCAGTGGCCAGTTGGAAGGAGATAGCGTTTTCGAAGAGATGCCATTGCTAGAGATTCCGGAATCGCGTGGTCTGGATCCGGTCCGACGCGAACAAGCCCGGACCTTTGATCCGATCACGCTTGCAGGAGCTTGGCCTAGCGATGAACCCATTGAGGATCTCCTCGCTGATCTCGATTGAGTCATCTCTTCATGGCGCGTTTCCTACTTGACACGAACCTGTTGCTCGGCTTCATCCGGGAAGCACCATGGGCTATCCGGGCGCGTAACGAATTCGATCTGGGTGACCAGGACTCAATGGTCTTCACGTCCATCGTCTGTCAAGGAGAGATTCTCGCACTTGCGGAGAAGAGGGGCTGGGGGACGAATCAAAGGGCCCGCCTTGAAGACGTTCTCGCTCAAATTCCTACGTTGGACATCAGTAGACAGACGATCTTGACCGGATACGCTCTAATCGATGCTTGGACCCACGGTAAAGCCGTGGCTTCGCCTCAAAACGCTCCGCCGCCCAAACCAGCGGTCGGGATGGCACAGAATGATCTTTGGATTGCCGCAACGGCTCACGCAAGCGGGGCTACGCTTCTCTCCACAGATAAAGATTTCGAGCACTTGGACAAGATCTGGTTCGATTTCAATTACGTGGATCCAAAGTAGTCCCCAGTGGCGGAGTTCTTCAGGCATCAACGATAGTGGATCGCGGCAGGGTAATTTCTGAACGAGTTGAAGTGATGAACAATGATTGACGAACGGGAACTTCCAGATCCTCGCATTGAACGAGTCAGGATGATGCAAGGTATATTGATTGCTACAGCGACTGGTGGAACGCGCAACGACGCGACCTATCGGTACCTCCGACAGGAGTTGATGAACGATGACCAGATCAAGCGGCTACTCCCGGACTTTATTCGCATTTATCGGGATTTGGATGCCTTTTGGCCGTTCATCAAGCATGAGGCCGCAAGTTACTCCGAACGCAGGGAGATCATTCGGAAAGCATTCACTCCCCTGTTTGACCGCCTGGAGGGTCTGGAGGAAGTACCAAGCGATCCGGTTACGTCCGACGGCCTTAGGACATTTGATGTCGACAGTGTTCACGCTGTGTGGTCAAAGGCGTTGTCGCGTCGGACGGAAGATCCAGAGGGTGCGATCACTCTAGCCCGAACCTTGCTGGAGACCGTGATCAAACGCATTCTCGATGACCGTTCTGTGGCATATGCTGACAAGGATGACTTGCCCAAACTGTACTCGATGGCTGCCAAAGCGCTGAATCTAGCACCGAACCAGCATTCGGAGGAACCCATCAAGGCGATTCTGGGCGGCGCAATGAGCCTCGTGAACGGAATTGGGACACTGCGCAATCGGCTTTCCGATTCACACGGAAGGGGAGGACCTTTGCCCGTTCGTCCGTTGCCGCGCCATGCGAACCTAGCAGTGAATACGGCCGGTGCGGTCGCGTTGTTCCTGGTCGAAACCCATTGTGGAAGACAGAGCAGCTAGTTCATCTGACCATGCGTACCGTCACTATACAGGAAGCCCAAAAGCAACTGTCGTGCCTCATTGACGCTGCTGCCACGGGCGAGTCGTTTATCATCACGCGGGCAGGGAAACCGCTGGTCAAGGTCTTTGCAGTGGAAGCGCCCCGTGTCGTGGGCGAGCGCCGAATCGGTTTTCTGGATGGTCAAATCGCGGTGCCCGAGGATTTCGACCGTATGGGCTCCACGGAGATCCAGACACGGTTGGAGGGCGGCGAGTAATCGCCCCTGCCCGGCTACGCCAAGGCCGGTTTCCTCTCACACCACCCCGCCGCCTGCTCATAGGCCTGGGCTACCTGGAACACCAAACCTTCCTGGAAGCATGACCCAACAATCTGTAGCCCCAAGGGCAGTCCGGATTCGGTAAAACCGCAGCGTACGCTCAGCGCCGGCAGGCCGGTGACGTTGAAGGGGATGGTGCAGCGGGTGCCGATGCTGCCGCTGGGGTGGCGGAAGGGGATGCGGCGGCCGTCGATTTCGGCGAAGCCCTGCTTGCATTCCTCGATGGTGGGCGCGGCGATGCCGACGGTGGGAGCGACGATCACTTGCACGTCCTCGAGGGCCTCCTCGAACTCGCGGCAGATGAGGCGCCGCACTCGCTGGGAGGTGACGTAACTCGAGGCAGGGACGGTGAGGGAGGCGATGTTCCGGTACAGCAGCTCGGGGCTGTAGTCCCGGGGCTGCTTGCGCAGGTAGGGCTCGTGGGCCACGAGGTTCTCGCACCGGCTGGTGGCGGTCTGTACGGCGGGGACCATGTCCATGTGGGGTATGGTGACTTTTTTTACCTGCATGCCCAGGGATTCAAGCGCGGCGAGGGCGTCCTGGAAGGCCTTGGCGACCTCGTCCACCATCAGTTCGTCGAAGTAGCTGTCGACGACGCCGACCTTCATGCCGGCGACGGCTTTGCCCAGGCCTTCCCGGTAGTCGGGCACCGGTTCCGGAGAGCTCAGGGGGTCGTTGGTGTCTTCCCCGGCGATGGCTCCGAGCACCAGGGCGCAGTCCTCCACGGTCTTGGTGAAGGGGCCGAAGTGGTCGGACGAGAAGCCGCCGGTGCCGGCGACGCCGCCGTAGCGGCTCACCCGGCCGTAGGTGGCCTTGAGGCCGACAGTGCCGCACCAGGCGGCGGGGTTCCGCACCGAGCCGGCGTTGTCGGTGCCGATGGAGATCAGGCACAGGTCGGCGGCCACCGCGGCGGCCGAGCCGCCGCTGGACCCTCCCGGCACCCGGGTGGTGTCCCACGGGTTGTGGGTGGTGCCGAAGTAGGGGTTCATGGTGGTGCCGCCGCCGGCCCACTCGTGCATGTTGTTCTTGCCCAGGACGATCGCGCCGGCCTCCCGTAGCCGCGCCACCACCGTGGCGTCGAAGTCGGGCTTCCAGTCCGCCAGGATCTTGCTTCCGGCGGTGGTGGGGTAGCCCTTGACCGCCAGGTTGTCCTTGATGGACACCGGGATGCCGTGGAGCGGTCCGCGGTAGTTCCCGTTGCCGATCTCCTGCTCGGCCCGCCGCGCCGCCGCCAGGGCCTCGTCCTCCATGACGGTGCTGTAGGCGTTGAGCACGGGGTTGAGCCGCTTGATTCGCTCCAGGTAACAGGCGGTCAGCTCCACCGGCGAGACTTCGCGGGCGGCGATGCGCGGGGCCAGGCCCGCGATGGTGAGGGTTGTGGGATCCAGCTCGGGCATGGGACCTTCCTTTCGTTACCTGTCAGAATGGCGTCCTTCGACTTCGCTCCGCTACACCTGTCCTGAGCTTGTCGCCCTTCGACTCCGCTACGCTACGCCTGTCCTGAGCTAGTCGAAGGGCTCAGGACGAACGGTGGCGGTTATTCCGTTCGTCCTGGGCGTAGCGTAGCGGAGTCGAAGGGCGTCGCGCCATTGCTCAGAGTTTCCCTAGCCGGCGTCGGCGCAGGCCGGGATGACCGCGCGTCCCCAGAGATCCATGACCGCGTCGAAGTCGCGGTTGGGAGGAGTCAGCAGCATGTGCGATACGCCGGCTTCGGCCAGCTTCCGGATGCGTGCCACGCATTCGTCCGGCGTCCCGGCGATGGCGAAGCGCCGCAGCAGGTAGTCCGTGATGAGCGCGGGGTCCGCCCGTTCCTCGAGCGGCTTGCTGATGTCGAAGCCGGCCATGAACCGCTTGACGCCGTCGAGCTCGTCCGGCGGCACGGTCTCGTAGGTGAAGCGGAAGTTGTGATGAGCACGGTTGGCCAGGCGGGAGCGTACCCGGTCGCGCGCGAGGTCTCCGTCCTCGTGGACGTAGATCATTCCCGCCATGGCGATGTCGATATCGGACAACTCGCGGCCGTCTTTTCGGGCGCCCGCGGCGATGTGGGCTTGCGCCCATTCCAGCACGTCGAGGTCGAACCCGGTGCCCAGCATGATGCCGTCGGCGTAGCGTCCGGCCACCCGCAGACTGCGGGGGCCCTCGGCGGCCACGTAGACCGGTACCGGGAGCCGGCCGGCGGTGAGGGTGACCGAGCCCGCGCCCCCGTCGCCCCGGGGCACCTCGATGGGCCGCCCTCCGAGTAGTTCGCGAATGGTGGCGAGCCCGGCGGCGAACTCGGTCAGCCGGGTGGCCTTGCGCCCCAGCCGGTAGGTGGAGCCGTCGCCGGTCCCCAGCCCGAGGATCGCCCGGCCGCCGGAGAACTCGTTGGAAGTGGCCGCGGACAAGGCCAGGGTCGTGGGGTCGCGGTAGGCCATGGTGGTGGCGGCGATGCCGAAGCGGAGCCGCTCCGTGCGTAGCGCGCACACGGTCATGGCCTGGAACCCGTCCAGGTTGTTAAGGTGGCCGTCGGCAAAGAAAAGGGCGTGGAAGCCCAGGGCCTCCGCGGCCACCGCCCGGCGCGTGACCTGATCGGCGTCGCGAGCAGGGCTGTGGAGGGAAAAGCGCACGGGTGACTCCTTGCCGAGATGTGCGACGGACAGGCGTAGGGGCGGGTTTCAAACCCGCCCGCATATCGCGCTGTGCGTGCATGGGCGGGTTTCAAACCCGCCCCTACAACTTCGTCTTCCCGCGGCGCAGGCCCCTGGGAGGTCCTCGGGGAGAGGCTTCGGACCCGCCGCGGATAGCCGTTTACTTCGGCGGGGCGACTAGCCTGAGATAGGGCTTCAGCGTCTTCCAGCCGTCGGGGTATTTCTCTTTCGCCTGCTCGTTCGAAACCGAGGGCACGATGATGACGTCGTCGCCTGCTTTCCAGTTGACCGGCGTCGCCACCTGGTGTTTGGCGGTGAGCTGCATGGAATCCACCACCCGCAGGACCTCGTCGAAGTTGCGTCCGGTGGTCATGGGATAGGTGAGCATCAGCTTGATCTTCTTGTCCGGCCCGACGACGAACACCGAGCGCACGGTGGCGTTGTCGGCGGCGGTGCGGCCCTCGGAGGGTCCGCTGGCCTCGGGATGGAGCATGTCGTAGAGCTTGGCCACCGTCATGTCGGAGTCGCCGACGATCGGATAGTTCACCGCGTGGCCCTGGGTCTCCTCGATGTCCTTGGCCCACTCCTTGTGATCGCTTACCGGATCGATGCTCAGGCCGATGACCTTGCAGTTCCGCTTCGCGAACTCCGACTTGAGGCCGGCCATGTAGCCGAGCTCGGTGGTGCACACCGGCGTGAAGTCCTTGGGATGCGAGAACAGAATCGCCCAGCCGTCGCCGATCCAATCGTGGAAGTCGATGGTTCCCTCGGTGGTGTCGGCGGTGAAATTGGGAGCTTGCTCCCCAATGTGAAGCGCCATAGAATTGTCTCCTTTTCCGATAAGTTAAGTAGCTTAATTAAATCGGAAGAACTTCGGGTTGTCAAACGACTTCCGGATATTCTGGATAAACGGCTGGAAAGACGGCGGAAACGTGTGCCGCCGGATGTCCTGTTCTTTCATCCTTGTTCGCCTTGTCCCGGCTATTTTCCCGGCTACATACCGAACAGCCGCATGGCGTTGCCGCCCAGCATCTTTTCCTTGTCGTCGTCGGAGATGCCTTCGAGCTCGCGGACCATCCGGACCGTGCCTTCTTTCCAGGTGCCGGAAGGATCGTTGTGCGGGTAGTCGCTGCCCACCGTCAGATTGTGGTCCTTCCAGAAGTCGCAGGCGTAACGAATGGAGGTCTCGGCGGCGAAGGCCGACACCCAGATCTGGCTGAAGAACTCGCTGGGGTCCTTGCCGAGCTTCTTGCGGCCGTTGGGGTCCATGTCCAGGCGGTTCATGAGCCAGGGCACGAACGCGGCCGACCCTTCCACGAAGCAGATGCGGAGGTCGGGGAACTCCTTCAGCGCGCCGCGCAGGATCAGGCTCCCCATGTCCACGATGTAGCGGAAGGGAAAAGCCAGCAGAAAGGGCAGGGCGTTGTTGTCGGCCTCCAGATAGAGCTGCTCGATGCCCACCAGGGCCGGGTTGGGATGGTCCTGGCGGTCCGACGCGGTGTCGTGCACGAGAATGGGGATGTCGAGCTGGCACACCTTGTCGTAGACCGGCCAAAGGCGCTCCGCTCCCAGGTTGGCGTCCTCGAAGCCGCCCATGAATTTCACGGCCTTGATGCCGAGCTGGTTCACCATCCGGTCGAGCTCCTTGCAGGACTCTTCCGCGTCCGGCAGGAACACCCAGCCGACGCCGATGTAGCGCTCCGGATGGGCGCATTCCGCGAGGTCCTGGGCCACCGCGTCGTTGTAGCGCCGGGCCAGCTCGTTTCCGAGGTCGCGGTCCCACGTGTACAGCAGCTCCCGGTTCTCGGGGATGAGCACGTGCTTGTCGAACCCTTCGAAGTCGGCCTGTTGCACCCGTACGTCCAGGTCCCAGCGCCCCTTGGGGGCCTGGTTCTTGATGAGCGTGCCGTCGGGCAGCACGGACTTGACCTCGTCGCCCTTCCGCACCACCCGCGGGGAGTCAGGGTATTGGTCGCTGATGCCTTCCAGGAACTTCACCGGGAAATAGTGGGTGTCGCAGTCAATGTACATGGGTCGTCCTCCAAAAGTGGTTCTATGCGAAAGTGGTCAATGGCTTGTCGGGGCGTTGCCGCGCCGCCCAATATCGGATTACGCTTCGCTAATCCGACCTACGGTTCTACCGCCTTGTCAGGCCGTTGCCGCCCTGCCGCCGAATGTCGGATTACGCTTCGCTAATCCGACCTACTGGTCTCGCTGCTGCCGCCGCGTAGGTCGGGTTAGCCGAAGGCGTAACCCGACACTCCCCGGCGTATGCGCCAGCGGAGCGAAGTCGAAGCGCCTCACGCATACGTGAAGATCGCCCGGCCCAGGATCTTGCCCTCCGTCAGGTCGGTCACGGCCTCGTTGACCTGGTCCAGGGTATAGCGGCGCGTCACCAGATCGTCGAGCTTCAACTTGCCTTCCCGGTACCAGCGGACGAAGGTCGGGAAGTCGCGGTCCGGGAGGCAGTCGCCGGCGTGGGTGCGGGTGAAGTAGCGCCCTCCGGCGAAGAGATTGGTGTTGATGAGCGGCGTTGCGCCCGAGGGCGGCAGGCCGATGAGAAGGGCGGTGCCGCCGCGCTCAAGCCCGGGGGCCCCGGTGCGCACGGAGCGCAGGATCTGCTCCTGGGTGGTGGGATGCCCCACCGCGTCCAGGGCGTAGTCCGCGCCGCCGCCGGTGAGCTCGGTGATGGCCTCGACGGCGTCCACCTTGCCGGCGTTGATGCAGTGGGTGGCGCCGAAGCCCTTGGCGAACTCCAGCTTCTCGTCGTCCAGATCCACCGCGATGAGCGGGTAGGCGTCCACCACCGCCGCGGCCGAGATGGCGCACATGCCGATGCCGCCCACCCCGTAGACGGCTACCGATTGCCCCGGACGCACTTTCAGCGTGTTGATGATGGCGCCCGAACCGGTGGTGACCGCGCAGCCGATGATGGAGGTCACCTCCGTGTCCACGTCGTCGTCCAGGGGAAGCACGACCCGTTCGGAGGCCACCACGTACTCGGCCCAGGTGGACGCCGAGGCCCAGATGGATTCGCCGCGCCAGACGGCCGGGATGGGCGGCCGCATGTTGAGGGCATGGGATACGGGCGGCAGCGGCGACTCGGGGGCGTTGCGGTCGATCCAGGTGGTGAAGACCCGGTCGCCTTCCTTCACGTGGGTGACGTCGCGGCCCTTGGCCACCACCACGCCGGTGGATTCGTGCCCCAGCAGCGCCGGCAGCTTGGACCGCTGCTCCTCCGGCGTCCGGTGGATCTGGTGGAGCTGGGAGTGGCAGATGCCGCTGGCGAAGAGTTTCACAAGAACCTGATCGGATGCGGGATCCGGGAGCATGACCTCGTCCACCACCAGGGGCTTGCGCGATTCGACCAGGATTGCGGCCCGAGACTTCGTTGGCATGACGTTTTCCTTTCCGTCAGACGGCCCGGGGGCCGTGCCGGCCTGAAGGCCGTCTTGCCGTACGGATCGGCGGCTTCGCTGTTTCGTGAGTAGTTGCCGGAGGGGTGTTTGTCAAGGGACCGGGAGCCGTCGTTTCCGCTGGTTCCGCCGTTGAAAAGGTGCTAATCAGGCTACGAATACATCACGCGAAGATCTCGATTAATCTCAATCCTGTTCAGGAGGTATTGACCATGCCGACCATCGATGCCGACGCTCACGTCGTCGAGTCCGAACGTACCTGGGACTACATGGATGCGGCGGACCAGAAGTACCGCCCCATCGTCGTCAAGCCGAGCGGTGATCAGGGCGGCGAATACTGGTTCATCGACGGCAAGATCCGCGGTCTGGTGCGGATCGTCATGACCGCCCACGAGCTCGACAAGGTGGCCGACCGCACCGGCCGCGTGATGTTCACGCCCCAGGAGACCCGCGAGATGGAGAACGTGGACGCGCGGGTCAAGCACATGGACGAGCTCGGCATCGACATCCAGGTACTCTATCCGACCATTTTCATCGAGCAGATCACCGAGAAGCCCGAGTGGGAGATCCCCATTTGCAAGGGCTACAACCGCTGGCTCGCGGACATCCACCAGCAAGGGAAGGGACGGCTGCGGTGGATCTGCGTCCTGCCGTTTCTCGACATGGACGCCTCACTGGAGGAGTTGCAGTTCTGCAAGGAGCACGGCGCCTGCGGGGTCTTCATGCGCGGCATCGAGGGACGCCGGCTGTTGACCGATCCCTATTTCTATCCCCTCTACGAGAAGATGAGCGATCTCGACATGGCCGTGGGCGTCCACGTCGGAAACGGCAACCCGCAGGAAGAGGACCTCGTGTCCCAGTACAACGGCGGCGGCAGCTTCTGGAAGTTCCGCATCCCCGTCATCGGCGCATTCCACTCCGTGATCATGGGCGGACTGCCGCAGAGGTTTCCCAAGCTCCGCTTTCACTGGGCCGAGGCCGCGGCGCTGTGGGTGCCGTACGTGGTCAAGGACCTGAAACGCCGCTGGGGCGCCCAGGGAAAGGACTTTCCGGACAATCCGCTCAAGGAGTACCGGCAGTACGTGTCATGCCAGACGGACGACGACGTGGACTACATCTTCAAGTATTCCGGAGAGGACAACCTCGTCATCGGCACCGACTACGGCCACAACGACCAGTCCACCGAGATCGAGGCGCTCCGGAATCTGAAGGAACTCGGCAGCATCACCGCGCCCCAGTACGAGAAGATCATCAATCAGAACCCGAAGGCGCTGTTCGCGCTGGGGTAGGCGATCCCCCACCGAGCATGGCCCTCCGCCCCCCTCTCCCTCTGGGAGAGGGCCGGGGTGAGGGTGCCACAGGGCAAGCAGTTCGTTGGATACAGCAAGGCCCGGGACACACAGGAACCGTAGGGGCGGGTTTCAAACCCGCCCGCGCTCGGCCCACCGCTGACTAGTCGGTCTTGCTGCGGACCCGCCACTGCTGGTACTTGGCGCGGCCCTCGTCACAGGCCTCCAGGGTCAGGCGCCGTATGAGATGCACCGGCTGGCCGCCTCCTCCCTGCCGCGATTCACCGCCCGCCACCGTCACGCACAGCTTCGGCGCGCTCTGGGAAACGATTTCGCCCTTGGCCGTCATCGTGAAGCCCTGCGCCGGCGATCCGTCACATTTCCCCAGCCCCAGCCGCGCGCCTGCCTGAGCCGCAACCGCGGTCATGCACACGTCGAAGCCGGGCATATGGAACCGCCCCGCCTTGATGGCGTCGCTGTCGAACCCCTGATCGACGGCGAGCTGTTCCTCGTAGCTGTAGCAACTGTGCCCTTGGAGACCCTTGTCGAGCTTGGCCCGCTGCTTGTAGCCGAGAATGTCCAGGCAAAAGCCTCGCTGGTCGTCCATGCGGTCGACCAGCACGACCTCCACCAACTCCCCCGCCTGGGCAGAACCGGACAACGGGCTGCCTGAGAGCATCGCCAATAGAATGAATGGAATGAATGCGAGGAATTTCATGGGACCCTCCGTTCAGAGAGAGCCGTTTCAGCGGTCCAGCTTCAACAGCCGCGCGGCCGTGCCGCCCAGGATATCCTCCTTGACCTGCTCGTCTAGCTCCAGACTCCTGACCGCTTCGATGTATTCACGGATAGCCTGGTTGCCCTTGCCGGTCTCCGTGCTCACGCCGGTGAAGTTCTGCGGATAGTCCGTGGCGAACACAAGCCGTTCCGGGCGGATGCCGAGCAGCCCGCAACGGAAGGCCGTGATGCCTCCCTCGAACCCGGAGATATCGAAGTAGAGCCTGTCCAGGTACTCCTCGAACGGGTGCTTCAACGTGCCGAACCGGTGCGCCATGGCCACCAGCCGGTCCTTGAACGCGGCGATGCCGCCGCCGAAGTGTCCGATGACGAAGTCGATCTCCGGGTGGCGGTCCAGCACCCCGCCGGCAATCAGCCGTATGGTGGCGATGGTGAGATCGATCTCCCGGCCGATGATGCGCGGCAGGTCGTAGCCCTGTATGGAATCATACCCCTTGGGCACCAGCGCCGGGTGCACGAATATCGGAACGTCGAGCCGCGCGACTCGGGCGTAGAACCTGTCCAGCTCCGGGGAGTCCAGAAAGAGGCCGCCAACCTGTGAAGTGATGGTCACCCCGTGGAGCCCGCGTTCCAGGATCGCCCGATCCAGCTCGTCCAGCGCTTCGTCCCCCTCAAGGACCGGCGCATGCGCCAGCCCGACGAACCGCCCGCTGTACTCCCGCTCCAGCTCCGCGTAACTGTCATTGATGACCCTGCAATCCTCGAGACTCCCGTCCCAACCCAGATGGCAGGACACCACCGACACGTCCACCCCAGCCTCGTCCATGTCCCGAAGCTGAGCTTCCGCGTCGTAGAGCTTCGCATGAAGGGTCATCCGCGGCACGCCACCCTCGGTGGCCACCGTGACCTTGTCCGAGTAGAGGCCTTTCTTGCGCGCAAGTTGTTCCGGCACGTAGTGATGCTGAAAGTCTACGACCACAAGTCAGGCCCTCCGCGAACACGGCAAGGGCAGCCCCGTGTCAAAAGTCGAAACGATTGCAGGGAACTCCACCATCACCTTGGTTTCCTTTGCGTGTTTCCAGGTTGATCCCACTTGTCATCGGCGGGCAACGATAGAAATTGCAGAGCCTCAAGCACTTCGTCCAGCGCCGAACCCGGATCGCCTGCGCCGTACAAGGCGTTGAGCCGCTCCGTCACTTGTTCCGGGGCCAAGACCGAAGGGGTCTCGCGAGGACGTTCACGGTCCGTCATGACTCACCGGGCCTGCGTGTGGGCGTCATGCGTACGAGGGTACGCGGACACCCCCGCCAGTTTTTCCGCCAGTCGATCCTGCCCCAACTCCAACTCATACTGACTCTGCAGCCCCATCCAGAATTCCGCGGAGTTTTGAAAGAAGCGGGACAACAACAGCGCGGTCTCGGCCGTAATGGCGCGCTGGCCGTGCACGATGGCATGAATCCGACGCACGTCAACGCCGATCGCCTTGGCGAGACGGTACTGTGTTATGCCCAGGGGTCGAAGAAATTCTTCGTTGAGTATCTCCCCCGGATGAATGGGAGGGAGCTTGGCTTTACGTGTATCGTGCGAGCCCGGCATGGTCATTACCTCTCATCTCTCAGTGTCCTTGTCACGATAGCTCTTGATCACCGGACAACGTAGCGTGTAGCGCTATTAGTGTCCAGCACTACTATTACTCGCGGCGCGTCTATTCTGTTGACACGGCACCTCTCCGTTGGATACCATCCGGCGGTTAACGTGCCGGCAGGCTGTCGGCCCTCACCCCAATCCTCTCCTGGAGGGAAAGGGAGCAAAGAAGTTTGTCAGGCTCCCGTCGACTACCGGCAATAATGCTATGAACACCACCAAAGCCATCATCCCCAGCACCTGCTGGGAGTGCAGCGCCCATTGCGGGTCGCTCGTAACCGTCGAGGACGGCCGCGTGACGCGGGTGTCGCCCAACCCGGAGCATCCGGCGTCGCTGGGGGCGTTTTGCGTGAAGGGGATCCGGGGGTTGCCGGAGTTGACCTATCATCCGGACCGGGTGCTCTATCCCATGAAGCGCACGGGGCCGCGGGGTGGGGGGCGGTGGCAGCGGGTGTCGTGGGACGAGGCGCTGGAGGAGATGGCGGACGCGATGCTGGCGGTGCGGGAGCGGTACGGGCCGACGGCGCTCTGCGGTGCGGTGAGCAACGCGCACTTCAGCCGCGGGGTGATGCTGGCGCTGTTGCTGCGCGCCTTCGGCTCGCCCAACTGGATGATGAACCAGGACCTGTGCGGCGGGTGCCGGGCGTTGAGCGACCGGATCACGGGACTGGCCATCGGCAAGGGCGAGGACATCGACAACACCCGTTGCGCGCTCATCGTCGGGCGTAATCCGTATGCGGCGGACCCGCCGCAGTGGCAGGCCCTCAAGCGCGCCCGGGCAAAGGGTGCCAGCATCGTGGTCATCGATCCCGGCGAGACGCCGGCTGCGGCCATCGCGGACGTGTGGCTGAGGCCCCGGCCCGGCACGGATGCCGCCATCGGACTGGCGATGATCCACTGGCTGGTGCAGCACGACCGCTACGACCGCGACTTTGTCGAGCGTTGGTGCCACGGCTTCGACGCGCTGGCCGAGCGGGCGGCGCAGTACCCCGCGGAACGCGCCGCGCAGCTCACCGGGGTGCCGCGGGCGGATATCGAGAAGGCCGCGGAGCTCTATGCCGACGGCCCGTCCTGCTTCGTCAGCGGGCACGGCATCGACGCCTTCAGCGCCGGCGTCCAGACCTTTCGCGCCTTCCATTGCCTGGTGGCCATCAGCGGCAACCTGGACCGCACGGGCGGCAACCGGCGCGCCAAGAAGCCGGCGGGGTTCACCAACTACATCGAGGTGCTGCACAAGCCCGAGTTCCGTCTGCCTCTGGAGGTGGAGCAGCAGACCATCGGCACGGACCGGTTTCCGCTGTGGGCGGGACCCGAGGGCTGGCAGACGTCGTGCCACAATCCGTCGGTCATCGAAGCCGTTCTCACGGGCAAGCCGAACCCGGTGCGCGCCCTGTACGCCAGCGGCGTCAACATCGTGATCACCTATCCCGACACCCAGAAGACCCTGGCGGCGCTCAAGTCCCTGGACTTTTTCGCGGTGGCCACCCACATGATGAACCCCACCGCGGAGTTCGCGGACATCGTGCTGCCCAAGACCACCGGGCTGGAGGATGAGGAGGTTTCGCTGGAGGGCTCCGGGCCGTGTCTGAGCCTGATCCAGCCGGCGGTGGAGCCCCAGGGGGAGGCGCGCGGCGACTTCCGCATCGCTCACGACCTCGCCCGGCTCATCGAGGCCCGGGGCGTCACCGAAGCGCGGCGTTTCATTCCCTGGGAGACCAAGCGCGAGTTCAACGAGTTTCTGCTGGGCGACTGCGGCGTCACCGTGGAGCAAATGCGGGAGACGGGATACGCGAACTTCCCGTTTACGTGCGGGGACTTCGAAAAGGCCGGGTTCAAGACCAAAACCGGCAAGGTGGAGCTCTATTCCGAGCGGCTTGCCGAGCTCGGGCTCGACCCGCTGCCGGATTACACGCCGACTCGGGCGGAGCGGGAGACGCCGGCGGTGCGCGACGCCTACCCGTTGACGCTCCTCACCGGCGTGCGGGAGCGCACCTACCACCATTCACGGTTCCGCGACCAGGGGTGGGCGCGCAAGGTCTCGCCCGACCCGTGGCTTCAACTGCACCCGGAGACGGCGACGCGATACCGCGTGACCGAGGACGACTGGGTGTGGGTGGAGACCGCCGGCGGGCCGGGCCGCTGCCGCCTGAAGGTCCGGGTCACCGAGGGTACCCTGCCGGGCGTGGCGCGCACCGGCATGGGCTGGTGGTACCCGGAGGCCGAGGGGCCTCACCGCGGCGCGTTGGAGGTGAACATTAACGCCGCCATGCGCTATGATGGACCATGGGACCCGGTGACCGGGTCGGCGGACACGCGCGGGTTGCCGTGCCGCATTGCCAAGGTCGAGAGTCTGTGAGAAAAAAGCCGGGCGAAGTTCGGAGGGAAGAACCATGCTGAAAATGGTCAGACAACCGGCCGTGCTGAATCAGCCCGTGGTGGACCCGGCGGCCTGGACCGCTGAAGACCTGGACGCCGACCAGGGCTGGATTCACCCGCTGACCGAGAGCGACATCGCGGAGTTGGACGCGGCCGTGGCGCGAGTGGAGGAGCGCGGGCTCGACATCATGGACATCACCCGGGACGACTTCGTGCTCCCGACCCTGGGAGACAGGCTCGATGAGATCGCCGCCGACGTCGTCCACGGTCGCGGCCTCGCGCTCATACGGGGCGTGCCGGTGGATCGCTACAGCCGTGTGCAGTCCGCCATCGCCTTCTGGGGAACCGGCCTCTTCCTCGGCATGCCCGTGTCCCAGAACGCCAAGGGACATCTCCTGGGCCACGTGGCCGATCTCGGCGGCACCCTCCAGAACCCGAAGCACCGCGGCTACCAGACCCACGACATGCTGCCGTTTCACTGCGATTCCAGCGACGTGGTGGTGCTGATGTGCATGCACCCGGCCAAGTCTGGAGGCTTGAGCCGCTTCACCAGCGCCCTTAACGTCTACAACGAGATGCTGAAGCGTCGCCCCGAGTTGGTGGCGGAGCTGGCCGAGCCCGTCTACCGTGACCGGCGCGGCGAGATCCCCGAGGGCAAGGAGCCGTGGTGGCAGCTTCCGGTGTTCAACTTCTACGACGGCTACCTGACCGTGAACGTGGGAGGCACGTACGTCCGCTCGGCGCAGCGTTTCGAGGAACTGCCACGCCACTCGCAGGCCCTCAAGGAGGCGCTGACACTTTGCAGCGATCTCTGCCACGAGCTGTCGTACGATATGGAATTTCTTCAGGGAGATGTGCAGATCCTGCACAACCACGTCACGTGCCATTCGCGCACCGAGTTCGAGGACTACCCCGAGCCCGAGCGCAAGCGCAGTCTCATGCGCCTGTGGCTCTCCACCTCCGAAGGACGGCCGCTGCCGCCGAGGTACCGCGACCGCTACGGCCATCTTAACGACGGGGAAAGGCCAGGCGGCGGCATCGTCGTGCCGGGAACCGTCTACAGGGCGCCGCTGTATCCGGAGTAGGGAAGGTTGAAGGGCACCCTTCCGAGAGGGCGAATCGGGCTGCAGGAACTTTGGAGGAAGACCGATGCTGAAAATCGTCAGACAACCGGCCGTGCTGAATGAGCCCGTGGTGGACCCGGCGGCGTGGACCGCGGAAGATCTGGCCGCGGACCAGGGCTGGATACACCCGCTGACTGAAAGCGATATCGCGGAGCTGGACGCGGCGGTGGCGCGGGTGGAGGAACGCGGGCTCGAAATCCTGGACATCACCCGCGAGGATTTCGTGCTGTCGACCCTGGGAGATCGGCTTGATGGCATCGCCGCCGACGTCGTCGACGGCCGCGGCCTGGGGCTCATACGGGGTGTTCCGGTGGAACGCTACAGCCGCATGCAGTCCGCCATCGCCTTCTGGGGAATCGGGCTCTTCATGGGCGAGCCCGTGTCCCAGAACTCCAAGGGACACCTCCTCGGCCACGTGGCCGACCTCGGCGGGACCCTCAAGAACCCGAAGCACCGCGGCTATCAGACTCACGACATGCTGCCGTTTCACTGCGACGCCTGCGACCTGGTGGTGCTGATGTGTCTGCACCCGGCCAAGTCCGGCGGCAGCAGCCGGTTCACGAGCACTCTCAACGTCTACAACGAGATGCTGAAACGCCGGCCCGAACTGGTGGCGGAACTGGCCGCCCCCATCTACCGTGACCGGCGCGGCGAGGTCCCGGAGGGCAAGCCTCCGTGGTGGCAGCTCCCGATATTCAACTTCTACGAAGACATTCTGACCGTCAGCGCGGGCGGCACCTATATCCGCTCGGCCCAGCGGTTCGAGCAGTTGCCGCGCCACACGGAAGCCCTCAAGGAGGCCCTGACCCTCTTTGCCGATCTGTGCAATGAGCTGTCGTACGGCATGGAGTTCCTGCAGGGCGACGTGCAGATATTGCACAACCACGTCACGGCCCATTCGCGCACCGAGTTCGAGGACTACCCCGAGCTTGAGCGCAGGCGCAACCTGCTGCGTCTCTGGCTCGGCACACCCGGAGGGCGGCCGCTGCCGCCGGCGTTCAGCGACCGGTTCGCCCACCTGAAGGAAGGCGAACGGCCGGCGGGCGGTGTCGTGGTGCCGGGAACCGAGTACAGGGCGCCGTTGTATCCGGAGTAGGGGCGGGTTGAGTCCTTTCCTTCCAAGACGTTTGCTCCAACACGGGCTTGGCGCTATGCTCTCTTTCGATAAAAACACCGCCGCGCCGCACGCTACAATCCAAGAGAGCTTTTGCTCCGCGTGCGGTGGCGGCATCCTACCTCTCAGTCAGGTTCCTCAACGTAGTCAGGGCTCTCAATCATGCAGCCGCGCAGTTACGCTGTTCTCATCGATGCTGGTTTTCTAAAACGAAAACTTGGATCGCGTGAGGAACCGCTGACTGCTGGTAAGGTCCGACATTTCGTCGACTAACTGGCCGTCCTCCCGGATCTCGCCAGCCACCGCTTGCACCGCGTCTATTTTTACGATGCACCACCTACGTGTCCAAGCAGAACAAACCGCTTGGGGGTGGGAGCGTGGAGTTCGGCAGTACGGCACTTGCGCGGAGCAACCAACGGCTGCATCAAGAACTGCGAAGCGTACCCTTTGTGGCCCTGAGAATGGGAGATTTGCGTTTCCGAGGCTGGATTCTAAACACGTTGAAACTGCCGACCGACGACCCTCTGTTCCAGATTACGACCGACGACCTTCGACCCAATGTACACCAGAAGGGAGTCGATATGAGGATTGGTCTGGATATCGCTTCCCTCACCTTGAAGAAGTACGTCGAGATCATCGTCCTGGTGACCGGCGATAGCGATTTCGTGCCGGCAATGAAGTTCGCGCGCCGCGAAGGCGCTCAGCTCTTTCTCGTGGCCTTGGGTAGTCAAGTTACTGATGACGTGCGTGAGCACTGCGACTTGATGCTCGACATGCCAGCAGCCCCTTAGAGGGTTGATCCCCAGAGGTGGTTGGGTTCCTCACCCGGCACGAAGGGTCATCACGGCACCCACGCGAAATCCACGATTCGACGCTAGTAGGGCCGGCAGAGCCGGTCACGTCCGCCCCAGATGTCGACGCCGCCGGCGATGACGTCCTTTGCTTCAAGCGTCAAGGGGTCGTCGGCGGACACGTAAGGTGCTCCGGGATAGTTGATGAGCTGGAGCCTGTCATAGGCGCCCACCACCCGGTCCGCCGCCGGCAATTCCACCACCGTGTCGCGGTTGCCGGTGCTGATCACGGCGTCCGCGGCCTTCTCGTAGTAGAGGAGCGGCGCGTCGGTGCCGTCCTGGCCGCCGTATTCGTAGGTGACGAGGACGGTCTTGATGCCTTTCTCCTCACAGCCTTTCACCGTCAGCATGACCTCGATGAAGGCGTTGCCCGAGCCCGTGCGCGTGATCAGGGCGGCGTCGGCGCCGAGGGAAGTGGCCACCCGGACGGCGTTGTGGGCCGCGATCTCCTTTTCCCGGGAGGTCTCGAAGCCGATGCGCTCCAGGATGACGCCCGCGAAACGGAACCGGTTGTCGCGCAAGAGTTCCAGGGCCAGGGGGTGGTTCTGCCAGTTCCAGGTGATGGGATGATAGCTGACGGTGCGGATGGTGCTGGGGGTGATGGCGCCGTCGGTGAGCTCGTTGGGGTGGATCACCGTGGACAGCGACTCCTGAACCGGGAGGCCGTAGTAGGCCACGTTGGACGGCTTGTTGTCGGGTTCGGTGAAACAGCCGATGATGAGCACGGCGCACGGGAGATCGGCTCCGTTGGCGTCCGGGTCATGGATCTCCACGTCGTCCGGCTCGAGGTCCGTGGTGGTTTCGGCGAGCCGTAGGGCCACGCCGAACTCGGCGCGCTGGATGGCCTGATGCGCCTCGTAGGCGGAGAGCCCGTCTTCCAGGTCCAGGGTCAGCACCAGGTTGACCAGGGAAGCGAACGGGGTCATGTCCGCGCCCGGACCCCACATGTCCAGGATCGCGCTGCGTTGGGACGTGGTGCCGGTGCGGACGGTGCCTTCGTAGGCCGCGGCCGTGACCACCGCCATACCCGAAAGCCGGTTAGTGCGCCCCTGGCCCACGGGCGCCACCGGGCCCAGGATTCCCGGAAACACCTGCCCCGTCCCGGCGGTCTTGATCCGCGGCTCTACCACGTCGCGAATGCCGGTGACCCGCGCCTTCTCGCCCGGGCGCACCACGTCGAAGCTGGCGGAGCGGACCCGCGAGTCCTCCTGGACGAAGGCGATCAGTCCCTCGGCATTCACCTCCAGAACGCCGGAGGCGTAGCGCGTTTCCCGGGCGAGCCGGATCTCGCGCACGCGGTAGCTGGCCAGTTCAAGACTCGTCATGGTTTTGTTTCTCCGCCACACCCCGCCTGGATTCCCGCTCTCCAGGCTGTGTCAAAACGTCATCCGAGCGAGGCAATGGCCCCCGAAATCGTCATTCCCGCGAAAGCTTGCCCTCGACCCCGATCGGGGGCGGGAATCCAGGGGGGGAGCGGGGAAACACCGCGTAGCGCCCCTCCACCGCCCCTGGATTCCCGCTTTCGCGGGAATGACGGATTGGCGCGAATGACGGAGGGGCGCGTAATGTTCGCGCCCGCGTCAGTGCATGTGCTGCCCGCCGTCCACACTGATGGACTGACCGGTGATGAAGTCGCTGTCGTCGGAGGACAGGAAGATGACGGTGCCCACCAGGTCGTCCGGGTACTGGTCCCGCTGGAACGCTCGGCTTTTGCGCCGGTTCTCCAATTGCTGGGGGGTGGTGACGCCCTCCTGGCTGTCGCCCGATATGGTGAGGCCGGGCATGATGGCGTTGACGCAGATGTTGTCGGTTCCTATCTCCCGCGCCAATGCCCGGGTGAATCCCAACACGCCGGCCTTGGACGACACGTAGTGAAGGAACATCGGCGTGCCGCCCAGGATGGTCCCCGAGGAGATGTTGATGATCTTGCCCTTGCCCTGCTCCTTCATGGCCGGGTAGACCGCATGCACGCACAGGAACAGGCCCTTGACGTTCACCGCCATGACCCGGTCCCATTCGTCCTCGGGGATCTCCATGAAGGACTTCTTGGTAAGCGCGGTGTACAGGCCCGCGTTGTTCACCAGGATGTCGATACGCCCGTAGGCCTTCAGCACCGCATCGGCCATCTCGCGGGTCTTTTCCGGCGAGCTGACGTCCACCGCCACGGGTATTGCCTCGCCGCCGTCCTTGTTTATCTCCGCCGCCACCTGGGTGGCGGCCTCCACCTGAATGTCGGCCACGGCGACCTTGGCGCCTTCCCGTGCCAGTCCCTTGGAGTAGGCACGGCCGATGCCGATGCCGCCGCCCGTTACGATCGCGACCTTCCCGTCCAAACGCATGATTGAATCCTCCTTGGCTGATGCCTGTCCGCCCTTCGACTCCGCTACGCTTCCTTCGACTTCGCTACGCTTCCTTCGACTTCGCTCGGCTGCGCCTCGCTACGCTCAGGACGAACGGTTGTGGAAAGCCTCTCTCCGTTCGTCCTGAGCCCTTCGACAAGCTCAGGACAGGCGTAGCGAAGCGGAGTCGAAGGATGAGCGCAAGATACCGCTACTGGTTCCCTTACAACCCGTAGAGCTCCACCGCGGTCTTCCACAGCACTTGCTGAACGTCCTCGTCCGAAATCCCCGACTCCCGCACCACCTTGAGCCTCGCGGGGTACAGCGGCTCCGGCACTTCCACGCACCTCCAGGTGGGCGACCAGTCCGTGCCGAACATGATGCGGTCGGCGCCGATGGTTTCCACGGCCCGGCGCAAATGTTCGGCGGTAGTGGAAGTGGTATCGAAATACACGTTGGGGTTGCGCATGGCAACGATCAGCGCCGATTCGAAGTAGTGCTGGATGGCACGTCCCATCTTGGTCAAGACGATGGGGACCTCGGGGTAGCGTCCGGCGATCTCGTCCACGTAGATGGGATCGGCATAATACATACGCCCGGGAAACTGGGTCCAGCCCGTGGCGATCAGGAGCGGCACCCGGTAGTCGGCGAGGGTCTCCATGATGGGGCGCAGGTCGTCGGCGATCCTGACCGGATGCGTCTCTGTCGTGAAGGGGCCTCCGTGGGATTCGCCGATGCCCTTGAATCCCAGGCGCTCGATGCGGTCGGCGATCTGCTTGGGCGCCGCTGCCCGGAGTGCCGGAGCGTTCTCCCAGACGCCGTTGCCCGAATAGTCTTCCCCGAGGCTCGCGAGCCCGTACAGCCGGTCCGGATACCGCGCCACCGCGGCCGCGGTCTTCTCGTCTTTCTCGTCGGGGCTGTCGCAACCGCCGGTGGTCATGATGAGGGCCTTGTCCACGCCGTACCGGTCCATGTCCGCGATCAGCTCGTCCACGTAGCCCACCAGCGGCTCGGCGTCCCGGGCATGGTAGAGCTCCGGATGGTTGCGGCGGAAGCCGATCAGGTCCGGGACGCTGCGGATCTTGTCGCGCAGGTCCCGGTAGGCGGGCGGTCCGAAGGGATGGCAGTGGGCCTCGACGATCATGCGCACCCTTGGCCGCCCGCCGCCCGTACCCTGACGTCCGTCACTGTTTCGGGACCAGGATGTTCTTCAACCTGGTCATCAGCTCGGCGTCGAGTTGGAAGAACTCGTTCACCGCCTCAACGACCCGGGGTCCGGGAATGGGATTGATGATGAGCTTGGCCTTCTTCGCCTCGGCCAGCAGCTCCGGGTCTTTGAAGGTGTCCGCGAAGGCCTTGCGCAAGAGCTCCACGCGGTCTTTCGGCGTGCCCGGAGGCAGCGAGAAGGCCCGCAGAATCTCGTGGGCGTTGCGCCCCACCACGCCCGCAAACTGGCGCTGGTCCTCGGTCTTGGCCAATTCGAGGAGGTTGGGCACGTCCGAGAGCGCGGGGTGTCTGCCGACGCCCACCTGCACCACGAAGTTCAGCTCCCCGGGGATTCTCTTCGGCCAGTACGAGAGGATGACGTCGGGACTCCAGCAGCCGCCGAAGACCTCCCGTTTCTCGATGGCCAGACGGACCCTGGCGGCCCCGCCGTAGCCCTCCACCAGCTTGAGCGGCACCCCCGTGATGGCGCCCACCAGCCGGGGGATGTCCGAGATGGTGCTCCCGGGCCCCATGCCGCCCAGCTTGAGCGGCTGCTTCGCCGCGAGCCACTGGTCCATGTTGGTGATGCCGCTGTCCTTGGCCACGACGCACGCCGTGTAGCTGGGCTTCGGGACGGTGATCCATTCGAACTTCCGGGCATCGAACTGGACCCTTTTGTTCCCCAGGACCTGCTGCAGCACCAGGGTCCCCACCCAGTGGCCGATGGTGAGGCCGTCGGGCTTTGCCTTGTTGTACATGTAGTTGGCAGCGATGAGGTTGCCGGCCCCGGTCATGTTGGCCACCAGGGTCCTCGGGGCCCCCGGTATGTGCTTGCCGAGGTGCCGGCCCATCAGCCGCGCGTAGGCATCGAAACCGCCGCCCGGAGCGGAGCCTACGATGATGCGCAGCGTCTTGCCCTTGTAGAAGTCCTCGGCCGAAGCCGCGGTTGCGGTCATCGCAATGAGAGCGATGCCGAGGATGGTTCGGAGCATGGAAAGATAATTCGGTCTCATGGTCTTGTCTCCTTGCAGGAATGCAACGGTTTGGACCGGATCATAGGAGCTTGGCCCCTAGGCCGGCGTTTTCGGTTCGTCAGGCATCACCAGCCGGCAGTGCACGGCTTCCGCCAGCAGGTCGGTGATCAGGAACGCCTCCATGAGGTCGCGGCCGCGGGCCACGGTGCCGTGGCCCTGCAGGATCACCACCGGGTGGACGCGGAGCTCCTCCGCCACCGCCACCGGTGCGGGATCCGCGACCGTAGGGGTATGCTGGGGGATCACCGGCACCCGGCCCAGACTATACTCTTCTTCGAAGCTCAAGGGTATGAACTCGCTCCGGTGCCGGCAATAGGCGATGATCTCCGGCGGATGGACGTGGATCACTGCTCGCGCATCGGTGGCCTCGTATACGGCCAGGTGCAGCGGGGTTTCGCTCGAAGGGTGCCGGCCCGGATTCACGGCCTTTCCCCGGGCGTCGATTTCGACGACATCGTTTGTGCTCAGAAAACCCAGCGCGGCGTGCTGACCGGTAATCAGGTAACGGCTCCTGCCGAAACGGCAACTGAGGTTGCCGCCCCATCCGCTGACCAGATGGCGCTCGAACAGCCTCTCGCCCCATCGGATGATCTCGCGCCGCGAACCTGTAGAACGTTCTGCCATGGATCTCGTCCCGTTCCCGGCCCTTCTAATACGAAACCCGGCGGTTCGCCAAACCGTTGTCGGCACTGCCGTTCACCGGGTCTCGGCGCTATGGCGCGGGCGGGTTTGAAACCCGCCCCTACAACAGGGTGGAGGTCCTTCGACTTCGCTTCGCTACGCTCAGGACGAACGGCTGCAAAATCCGTTGCGGAGTGTCTCCCACCGTTCGTCCTGAGCGTAGCGAAGCGAAGTCGAAGGACCGTTCAGAGCCACTCCACCGCCTTCAAGGCGATCTCCATGATCCGTTCCTCGGCCTGCAGGAACGACGGGTCGCGGAATCCCAGCTTGCCGGTGAGGCATTCATCCGACACCGCCAGGATGGCTTGTCTCGTTTTCGGCTCTTCTAGTACGAAACCCGGCGGTTCGCCAAGCCGTTGTCGGCACTGCCGTTCACCGGGTCTCGGCGCTGTGGCGCGGGCGGGTTTGAAACCCGCCCCTACAACAGGGTGGAGGTCCTTCGACTTCGCTTCGCTACGCTCAGGACGAACGGCTGCAAAATCCGTTGCGGAGTGTCTCCCACCGTTCGTCCTGAGCGTAGCGAAGCGAAGTCGAAGGACCGTTCAGAGCCACTCCACCGCCTTGAGGGCGATCTCCATGATCCGTTCCTCGGCCTGCAGGAACGACGGGTCGCGGAAGCCCAGCTTGCCGGTGAGGCATTCATCCGACACCGCCAGGATGGCGCCGGCCCTGGCGTTCTTGACCTGGGCCACGGTCAAAAACGTGGCGGTGACCATGTCGATGGCCGTGATCTGCTGCCGCTCCAGATCGGACAGGAGCTCCGGCGTTTCCCGGAACAGCGCGTCGGTGGTGAACACCCGGCCGTGGTGCACCGGCACCCCGAGGCTGTCGGCCGCCCTCGCGAGCGCCTCCGCCACCCGCGGGTGGGAAAGGGTGTCGAAGTCCTCTGGCACATAGCGGGGGCTGGCGCCGTCGCCGCGGACCGCGCCGGTGGCGATTACGATATCCCCGAGCTTCACTGTCTCCTGGAGCGAGCCGCAGCTTCCTACCCGCACCAGGGTCTCCACGCCGCCGGCGCACAGCAGCTCCGTGGTAATGGCGGTGTCTGCGGAGTAGCGCCCGCCGTTGCCCACGGTGACGCGGTGAGGGCCCAGCGTACCCGTGTGCATTTCGTAGTCCTGGAAGGAGAGGGCCTTGCGGGGGTTTCCCAACGCGCGCCGCAGCTTCGCGGCTCGGTCCCGAGGACCGGGGACCAGCGCGATCTTGGCGAGGGCGCCGGGCTTGACCCCCAGCCTGGACAGCATCTTCTCCGCGGTGAAATGGGGCTCGCTTCTCATGGACGTCCGCCGTCGATCCTAGTGTGGTGTCTCACAAATACGCTTATGAATCTGCGGGTCCTTTTGGCCGTCGGCTGCGTTGCTCTTCCTCGCGTGGTGTTGGCCACTGGGGGGCGACCGCCGGTCGCCCCTACAAGTCATCGCGCCTTGCCGACAACCAAAATGCCCTCGCATCTTCATAACCGTATTTGTGAGACACCACACTGGGAGCTTGTCGGAGCAAGAAGGCTTCCACTTCCCTGCCTCTCGCTACGACCGCCTACTCGGACGGGCTCCCGGCGGGCACGTCCACCCCGCGGCCCAGTCGCAGGAGGATCAACCGGAACGCGGTCACGTCCCGGTTCAGGCCGCGCCTCACGGCCTCCGTGTAGACCTGTGCCTGGTGACGGTGGTCGTGCATGACTCCGGCGATGTCCCCGTCGGTCACCTGGTCGGTCTTGTAGTCGGCGACGTAGAGCTGTCCCTGCCGCTCGTAGACCAGGTCGATGACGCCTTCCATGATCTGCCCGTCCCAGGGCAGGACGAAGGGGATCTCCCGGCCCAGGATCCGGGCGCCTCGGAGTTCCTGGTAGACCGGCGAACCCGCCAGCGTGGCCCAGATGGCCTTTAGCTCCCGGACCACCACCCGGTGCTGCGCCGCCGGCAGCTCGGGGGCATGCCGGGCGATGGCTTCATGGAGGTCTTCCTCCACCCGTTGGGTCTGAAAGTCCCAGTGCTCAAGCACTTGGTGGGCCAGTTCTCCCAAAATGAGCGCGGTGTCGCGCTCAAGGCCGCCGGCGCGGAGCCGGGTCTCGGCCGCCTCGCCGGCTGCCTTGAGCCGGGTGGGCGTGAGGAAGATGGGGGTTTGGCGCCGGGCCTCGCAGTCGCTGCGCCGGCGGGCCCACAAGTTTTCGTACCATGACCAGTCGGCGGTATCCGGCGGCGGCGCCGGCGGGCGGTCGCCGTGTTCATCCGCCCCCGGATCTTCCTCCACCACCTCTACCGCCATCTCTCCGGTGCCGCAGGTCACCGCCGGCGGGTCTGCATGGGCCAAGTTGCCGCCCGTCGCCTCGCCGATCATGGAGACCATGCTGTCGCGGTCCGGTTGCGCTCTTTCGGCGAACGACACAACGAGCTGTTGACGAGGCCGGGTCATGGCCACGTACAGCAGGCGGCGTTGCTCGTACGCCTCCCGCTCGCGCCGTTTCGCCTGGAGAAAGACACCGGGCAGGCTCCACAGGTCATCGATGCGGATTCCCGCAAGACCCGTGGCCCAATCCTGGTGGACTTGGGCCGGCGGCCCCGATCGCCTGTTCACGCCGGCCAGGGCGTCCACCAGCACCACCACGGGGAACTCCAGGCCCTTGGCCCGGTGAATGCTCATGATCCGCACGGCGTCGAGGGTCTCCTCCTCCAGGGCGTTCTCGGACTCGTCCTCTTCCTCCCGCACCCGGCGCTCCAGCTCGGCCACCACGTCCTTGAGCGTCCCGCTGCCGTTGGCGCCGGCCTCCTCGGCAACCAGGCGCACCTTCTCCAGATTGGCGACGGCCTGCTGGCCCGATCTCCTGCTCGCGGCCAGCACCGACAGCGGCAGTTCCTTGAAGACCCGCGCCACCGCTTTGCCCGCCTCCAGGAAGCGGACTTCCCGGTGCAGCCGAAAGAGACGCTGATAGAGGTCCATCACGTCCCGGGGCAGGTCCACCCACCGGGGGCCTGCCACCATGCGGTAGTCCAGCAGTTGTTGCCGGCCGAGCGCGAAGATCTCCGTGTCGCTGTGCCCGCCCACGGGCGAGCGGAGCACCCCCACCAGGGCCAGCCGGTCGTGGGGGTTGTCGACGGCCCGGAGCAGGTTGACCGCGTCGATGACCTCCTGGGCGGCGTAGAAGTCCCGCTCGCCTTCCACCACGTAACCGATGCCGCGCCGGCGTAGCGCCTCCAGGTAGACCTGCACGTTGCTCAGGGCGCGCATGAGAAAGGCTACGTGACCGGGCGCCACCGGCACGTGGTTGCCAGCCCCGTCGTCGAAGAAAGTCCGCCCCAGCACCTCCTCTTCAAGCCAGCGCGCCAGCGATTCCGCCTCCAGCCGGCGCGCCGCCTCGGCGTTCGGCGTTGGGCCCGTGCTGGTGACCCGGCGCACCCGCACCCTTCGACTTCGCTCCCCAGCAACTGCAAGCTTGCGCCCTTCGACTTCGCTCGGCTGCGCCTCGCTACGCTCAGGACGAACGGAGGAGGGGGCCGAGACTTCCATTGGCTCGGGGCCGTGGAGCCCATCACGCTGGTCAGGGCGAGCGGGACGAACGGAGGAGGGGGCCGAGACTTCCATTGGCTCGGGGCCGTGGAGCCCATCACGCTGGTCAGGGCGAGCGGGACGAACGGAGGAGGGGGCCGAGACTTCCATTGGCTCGGGGCCGTGAGGCCCATAACGCTGTTTAGGGCCAGCGGGGTCTTCGCCGGGGGTGTCGGGGCCGGGCTGGAGGGCGATGTACTCCGGCTGAAGGCCGGGCTCTTCCCGGATCAGGTGCTCGAAGACGCCGTTGACCACGTCGAGGATCCGGGTGTCGCTTCGGAAGTTCGCGGTGAGCCGGTATTCGACGCCGTTCTGGGCCTGGATCACTTCCTTGACGACCTGCAGGTAGGCGGCGATATCGGCGCCCCGGAACCCATAGATGGATTGCTTGGGGTCCCCCACCACGAACAGCTTGCCGGGGGCGAGGCGGATGTCGCGCCAGCTCGCGGCCCGCCGCGAGGGCTCCTCGCACAGCCACAGGATTATCTCGTATTGCAGCGGATCGGTGTCCTGGAACTCGTCCACCAGGATGGCCTTGAAGCGCGCCTTCAATTCCTCCCGGATGCGCGGATGGTCCCGGAGCAGATCCCGCGACCGCACCAGCAGACCGTCGAAGGTCACCAGGCCATGGCGGGCGAAGTCCTCGCGGCATTGCCGGGCGAACGGCACCAGGAGGGCGCACAGTCGGTGGATCTCCACGGGGTCCACCCGCGCGAGCGCCCGCGCGTCGGTCACGAGGTTCCGCGCGTGGTTGAAGTCTTCCTGGGTCCAGTCCTTCGGGGCGGTCAGGCCACGCAGGAGGCTCAACTCTTCGGCATCGACCGAAGCGCCGCCGCCGCCAGCGGCCTGTATCACCCTCCGGCCCACCGTCAGCGCTTGCTCGATCCGCCGTTGCTTTGGGTGGCGGCGGATGAGATCGGTAATCGCCTCCTCCAGCCCGCGCAGCCACTGTCCAAGGACGCCGGCCGGATCATCCGGTCCGCCCGGGCGCTGGAGCCCGTCCAGGTCCACGTTGTCGGCGCAAAGGGCCAGCGCCAGCTCGCCGAGCCGGTCCAACGAAAAGCAGCCGAGGATCTTTTTCCATTCCTCGGTCCTGGGCCCCGTGCCCGACAGCTCTTCGTCGAGCCATAGCCCCCAGCCGGTGTCGAACTGTCGCTTTCGCAATCTCCCGTCGTCTTCCCGAAACTGTGGATTCAGTCCGGTCTCCAGCGGATAGAGCCTGAGCAGTGCGGCGGCAAAGCTGTGGATGGTGCCGATCTGGGCCCGCTCGAGCTGCTGCAGCGCTTTCCTGGCGCGGCCGTGGATGTCGTCCGTGGTAATGGAATAGCGCTCGCGGAGGGCGTCGAGCGCCGCGGCTTCCGCCTCTTTCGCCGCCGGCCCGCCGGTCCGCTGCCCGGCCAGTACTTCCAGGCGGTCCCGCAAGCGCGCCTTCATCTCGTTGGCGGCCTTGTTGGTAAAGGTGAGGGCCACGAGCTCCGTCATTTGCACCGGATCCGACGGGCGCATCAGCAGGTTCACGCACCGCTCCACCAGCAAGGTAGTCTTGCCGGTGCCCGCGCCCGCGGTCACCACGACGTTCCGGTCGAAGGTCGTGGTGGCCTGCCGGCGTTCCAGGTCATCCGCGGGCAAGGTCGTCATCACGCTCGGTCCTTCCCCACGGCCTTCCGCATCTGCGCCAACGCCTCCGCGGACGGATGCCGCCCGGCGCGAGTGGAGGAGGGGAAATGGTCCTTGCGGCAGATCTCCGATACCTCGCAATACTTGCAGTAGTCGCCGGGCATGATGAAGAATTCCCCGGACCGGATGCCCCGCAGGAGTCGCGCCACCGCGTCGCGGATGCGTTCACCGGAAGACTCCTGCATGACGCGTCCGGGGAATCCGCGAGGTACCAGCGGGCCGTCTTTCCAGCGGCCGGCGAGAAAGTACCAGGCCGCTTCAACGGCCGTGGGCGGGGTGAGTCCTCGGGCGTTGGCGTAGTCGGCGGCCAGCAGCACGTAGAGGGGCAGTTGCAGCTTCTGCCCGCGAATCGCCGCGCGCAGCGGATCGTTGTCCTCGGCGTTGGGTGCCCCGCCGGTCTTGTACTTGTAGTCGATGACCCGATAGCGATGGCCCCGATCATCGTGGTCGATCCGGTCCAGGCGACCGCGAACCGGCAGGTCCCGCATATCTTCGGGCCAGTCGGCGCCGAGCCGCGTGGTGAGGTCCCGTTCGAGCTCCACGGGGCGGAAGCCCGATCGCGTCATCTCGTCCAGATCCGCCCGAACCACCTCTCGCAGCGTGTTGACAAGCTCTTCCCTGGCCACTTCCCATGCCGCCGGGTAGCCCGTGGGACAACGTTCCTCAAAGGCGGCAAGGATCTCGGCGGCGGCGCTGTCGAGCCATGCGCTCCAATCGTCCCCCCAGGCGCGGGCGGCGTCCTGGTAGAACCGCTGCAGGATCTCGTGACAGATCCGCCCCCATTCCAGGGCCTGGACCGGCGCCGCCTCCTCCGGGCGCTCCAGCCGTTCCAGTCGGAGCACGCGGCGGGCGAAGTACTGGAACGGGCAGCGCCCGTAGGCCTCGAGCGTCGTGGGAGAGATGTGGTGCTCCAGGATCCCGTCCCACACATCTTCCAGGGGGCCGGTGATGCCGTCGAAGGACCCCGCCGCACCGCCGCCGTCCTCCAGCACGCGGACGGCCGCCGCGCTTCTCTCGAAACTCTCCGCCGAGGCGCCGCTCATGTGTACCAGCAGGGCCGGGTCCTCACCGCCGAGCGCCCGCCGCACCGCCAACTCTTCCGGCAGAAGCCACCGGGAGTCGTCGAACGGAGGCAGGTGCTGCTTGCCGAGAACGCCTTTGGGAATCTGGACGGTGTCCATGCCGGGGCCGTCCTCGCCGGGTGCGGCGTCCACCTCGCGGAGGTACCAGGAGGGGGCCAGCGGGCGGCCGGCCGCGTCCGAGCGTTGGTAGCTGTAATAGAGGCGGTCGGAGACCGAGCTAGAGGAAAGGCGGTCGGAGACCGAGCCCGAGGAAGGGCGGTCGGAGACCGAGCTAGAGGAAAGGCGGTCGGAGACCGAGCTAGAGGAAAGGCGGTCGGAGACCGAGCTAGAGGAAAGGCGGTCGGAGACCGAGCCCGAGAGCAGCGCGAAGAGCAGCTTCTCCTCGTCGTAGGCCGCCAGCTTCGAGGAGATCTTGTAGCCCAGGTCCGTTTCCAGCACGCGGCGCGCGTGGTCCCGCAGGAACGGGTCCTCGCGGATGGTGCGCGGGAACACGCCCTCGTTCATGCCTACGAGGAAGAGCGCCTGGAAGGGGATGCCGCGGGCCGAGCCGGCGTCCATGACCTGGACGCCCTGCACGGCCTCCCGTGACAGCGGCACCGACGCCCGGTCCAGGGTCTTGCGCAGGGCCTGGGCGAACGACTCGAGGGAGACCTTCGGGGATATCGCCTCCAGGGCGGCCAGCCCGGCGAAGGTCTCGTCGATGGCCCGGCTCACCGCGTCGGCGGCTTCGTCCCGGCCGGGGTTGAGGAACAGGTCGATGACGGCGCGCCAGCGGGCGCTCAGGTCCGCCCAGGTACCGTCTTCGGGCAGCGCGCTCAGATGCTCGTGCAAGGCGTTTACGGTGTTCAACAACGCGGCGAGCTGGTCCGGCGCGATGCGCAGGGGCCGGCCCTCCTCGTCGTCCATGAGGCTCAGTTTGAGGCCGTCGCCCAGGTACCGCTCCAGGCGGCGCCATTCGGCCATGCCCCGGGTGATGCGCAATGCCCGGGTGGCCACGTCCCAGAGGTCCGGCCTGGGGTCGGCGCCGGGGCCGAGAACCGTCCCGAAGTTGAAGTCATGGGAGGCCAGGAGATCGATGACGCCGGCCCGCGCATAGTCCCGCACCGGCAGATCCAGCAGCGTCAGCACCGCCCGGACGCGATTGAAGCGGCGCAGGGGCTCCTGGGCCGGGGTGTGGAACGGGATGCCGTGCTCGGGAAAGATCTCCTGGATCCACGGCAGGTAGGCCTCCAGGGTGCGCGCCACCACCCCCACGCGTTGGAACTCGATCCCTTCTTCCTCCACCAGCCGGAGCAGGTTCTTGGCCACGGTGAGGACTTCGTCCCGGGGACCCGCGCAACTGATGATCACGCGGCGGCGGGACCGGTTCGCGGGCGGAAGCGGGTCCGGGGCGCGGGCGCTCGCTGCCGTGTCGGCTCCGGCGCCGCCGTCGAGCAGATCCACCACCGCGTCCGCCCCGGCGAGCCCCCGGAGGTAACGGTCGTAGAAGTCCTGGGCGAAGGACCAGTCCGGATGGCCTTGGGCAAGGGGATAGAACAGGGTCACCGGGTAGTTGCCGGCAATGCTCCGAAAGAGCTCCAACTGGCTCTGGGTCAGGTCATAGAAGCCGTAGTAATAGATGCGTTCAAACTGCCCGAGATGGGCCGAGACAGGCGCGTGCCGCGCCACCGCCGCATCGAGGTCCTGGTGGTCCTGGGCCTGCCATTCCGGGAAGCGGCGCGTCACTTCCCGGTGCAACGCGAAGAGGTCGCCCAGCGCGTTCCGGTCCGTGTTGCGGAAGAGTCCCTCCCGCAACGCCTCCAGGGCGGCCTCGGGGTCCACCATGGCATCCTTCAGGTCCCGCAGGCTTTGCCACAGGGCCGAGCAGGCGCCGTCGTTCTCCATCATCCGGGCGAACCGTCCACCGGCCGGGATCACGCGCTTGAGGGCCTCCTCCATGAACGTCTGGTCCCTTAGTGTCGGCCCCGCCGGACCGTGCATCTCGTGGAACAGGTTCAGGCTGACCTGGAAGAAGGTGAGGACGTGGAAGTTCAGCAGATGAAGGCCGTGTTCCCTGGCCAGCAGCACCTTCACGCGCCGGCGCAGCGTCTCCGAGGGTACCACCAGCAGGAGCGGGGCCAGCGGGTCGTGCTCCTTGCGAGCGTGGATCTCCTCCGCCAGGGCGTCTTCGAGTTGGGGGTGATAGGGACCGAGGATGATTTTCATGGAGGAGCCGGAATCCTTCGACTTCGCTCGCCCTTCGACAAGCTCAGGACTCGCTACGCTCAGGACGAACGGTTGTGAACAGCCTCTCTCTCCGTTCGTCCTGAGCCTTCGACGAGCTCAGGACAGGCGTAGCGAAGCGAAGTCGAAGGGCTCAGGACCAACGGCTGTGAAGTGTCCCTCTCCGTTCGTCCTGAGCGTAGCGAAGCGAAGTCGAAGGACGCCGTCTCAAACAACCCGAGTGTCCCAGGACTTTGGCAGACCCGGCACGCGTTGCCAAGGTCAACCCAGCGCTGCTAATGTCGGCTGCGTGAGAGTCCATTTTCTCGGATCCGGGGACGCCTTCGGCAGCGGCGGCAGAAACCACACCGCCTACCTGCTGGAGGATCCGCCGCACCTCTATCTCCTCGACTGCGGCCCATCGACGCTGCCGGCTTTCAAGCGCGCCGGGCTGGACCCGGCGGACCTGGATGCGGTCATCCTCAGCCACCTGCACGGCGACCACTTCGGCGGCCTGCCTTTCTTCTTCATCCACTACCTGTACAACAAACCGCGGAGCCGTCCGCTCCAGGTGGCCGGCCCGCCGGGCACCGAGCAGCGCGTGCGCGAACTCATGAGGCTCATGTACGGCGAGAAGGAGCTGCCCTTCGCGGTCTTTCCGGTGCTGGAACCGGACACCACCACCGCGGTAGCCGGGGCCGAGGTGCTGGGCTTCCGGGTCCCGCACCAGACCGACGCCGTCTCCCTCGGGCTCAGGGTCACGGTGGCGGGCCGCACCGTGCTCTTCTCCGGTGACTCGAGTTGGACGGACCAGTTCATCACCCACAGCCGCGGCGCCGACCTGTTCATCTGCGAGTGCTGCCACTACGACCTCCCGTCCCCCTCGCACATGAGCTACATGGAGATCGCCGCGCACCGGGAGCGCCTGGAGTGCAAGCGGCTGATCCTGACGCACATGGGAGAGGAGATGCTCGCCCGGCGCCAGTCGCTGCCGGTCGAGACGGCGGAGGATGGACTGGTGGTGGAGCTGTGAGACCGGGAGTCGGTGTCGGGTTACGCCTTCGGCTAACCCGACCTACGGGATGACCGTTGTGCTCTCCACCGACCGCATTCCCGTAGGTCGGATTAGCGAAGCGTAATCCGACATGGGTCCCGTGGAGGGTGTCGGACAACTTGACATCCCGCCGGGCGTCTCCTACAAACCCGCCATGCCTAGAGTCACTTTCATGCCACTGGGACAGAGCTTCGAGGTCGACGACGGCACCACCCTCCTGGTGGCCGCGATACACAACGGGGTGGAGCTTCGCCATGACTGCACCGAGGCCATCTGCGGCACCGATAGGGTGAGGATCCTGGCCGGAGAGAACAACCTGAGCCCCATGGACGACAACGAAGAGCTGACGTTGTCCATGCTGGATTCGGACGCCGCCGACCGTCTGGGATGCGTCGCTAAGGTGCTCGGTGACGTGATCGTGGAGATTCCCGCCGACTGACGGAGGTTCCTGTCTCGTAGGGACCCACCCTACGACTTCCATCCCCGGACCAGGCTTTGCCGTTTTGCGTCGTCGTCCAGCACCTGTGCACATGATTCCCAATCAACGTGCCTGACTTCGTGGTACCGGAGCTCGAACGGGTGCTTTTCCGGCACCATGTCGATGGTTTGTTTCGCTTCCTCCAACTGACCCAGTGCGACTTTGATCCAGACGTCTTCAAGCGTGTCCGGCAACTGTCCGAACAGCCGGGAGATGCTCTCCAGGCGCTCCGAGAGGAGTTGATGCACACGATCTTCCACCGAGCCTGCGTAGCGCATGTTGTAGACGTCGACTTCGGCGCGAACCTGCCCGATGCGCTGAATACGGCCCTTGCGCTGTTCGAGGCGGGAGGGATTCCAGGGCAAGTCCAGGTTGATGAGGGCGCCGAGCCGTTGCAGGTTCAGCCCTTCCGACGCCGCGTCCGTACCCAGCAGCAGCCGCAATTCGCCCCGGCGCACGGCGTCCTTCAGGGCGTCGCGATTCCGGCGCTCGAAAATACCTCCGTGCATCGCGCCCGAACGGTTCACCCCCGCGTAGATACCGATAGCCTCGTCCGGCAACTCGCGCGTGAGCTGGTTGGCCAGCCACCACACCGAGTCGTAATACTGACTGAAGACGATGCACCCGCGCTCCAGCCAACCGTCGTCCACGAGCAGACGCGTGACGGCGGCGGCCTTCGGATCCTGATCCCGGTTTGCTTCCATCGCCTGGGCGAGCCGCGAGAGCACTTGGCGTTCCTCGTTCGTCAGGGTGCCAAGCCGGTCATCCGATTCTTCGTCATCTTCGTCATAGTCATCAAGTGCTTCCCACCCGTCGAGGATCCTCGTGACCGTGAGGCGTCCCGCCTCGATAGTGCTGCCCATGCGGCGCAGCAGCATGGTGCGGAAAAATCCGGTGTTCGAGCGCTCACCCAGCAGCGTGCAGAAGTCCTCCGCGAGAGCGTAGACGTCCTCCAGGAACGGCGGCAGCTTGATTGCGTCATCGTCCGATTCGCCGTGCAGCCGAATCCTTACGGGAGCGAGGTAGGTCTCGCCCGTACTGGGATCGATGGTGCTTTCCAGATATTTGCGGGTACGCCTAACGATGGTACGAATGTAGGGGTTGTGTCGTTCGATAAAGCGTTCGAATCCGGTCTCGATCCGCTGCCTGTCCGGTGGACGCAACGCCTCAATCGCCTTCCCCGGCGCATACGCATTGTCGTCCGACAGGGAGAGCGAGCGGCGCAGCATCTCGAAGGCCTTGTCCTCCGTCCGCGGCGGCAATGGATTGCGCACCCACTCCCAACGCTCGTGGAAATCGACCGGCGGGAGCGTTTTGCCCAGCAACAGGTCGAGAGACCCTTGTGGACGGCGCCAACGGCTGCCTGGAGCACCCAGTACGCCTTCCGAACCTCGCGCCAATGCATCGAGGAGATCGTAGGCCTCAATGGGATGGAGTTGCACCGGCGTTGCGGTGGCGAGCAGCAGGCTTTTCGTGCGCGGCGAAATCCGTTGCAGAAAGTGCAGAAGATTGTTCGGCTTCGCTGAAGCAAACGCTTGGTTCAGGCGAAAGTTCCGCCGTCGCGCTCTGTGGGCCTCATCCAAAATCACGCATTCGAAGCGCATGTTCGCCAACAACTCTACCGCATCGCCGCCACGCGTAATCAACCCTGTCGACACGATCCCGACACGACGCGGGCAGCGCCGGATGGACTCGTCACCCGTTCCTGGGTGCCCGACGCCTTGCTCGTCCACCCATTGGCCGCCATCCCAGATCGCCGATGGCAGCCCGAGCAGCGTGTCGAGTTCGTCCTGCCACTGCTGAAGCAGCGGCTTGGGGGCGAGGACCAGGACCGGCCGATCGCCGATCAGAGCCATGAGCTGCGCCGCCATCGCGAGTTGGAGGGTCTTCCCGAGACCAACTTGGTCGGCCAGCACGAAGCGCGCGCCATGCGGCCCCCGATGGGCGTCGAAGGCGAGCTTCACGAAGTGCTTCTGGTGTTCCCACAGACCGACTTCCGTTCGGTAGACCGGCGACTCGACGACGACCGGTGCGGGGTCAGGTTCCTCCCGCCAATCACTTACATTCCGTACCAATTCGCGACGCGAAAGGCGGTCGAGGTCCTGGACGACGAAGTCCGCGAGACCAACCGCGAAGGGTGACGACCAAAGGGTATCGAACTCTTCCTGAACCCACGTAACCGCCTCCGTCGAGTCGTCCTCCCAGATGAGTTCATAGTTGAGGCGAAAGGCTGTCTTGGATTCGTTCGCGCTGCCCAGGAAGGAGGTCCGTCGCCCGTCCGCCATGGTGATTACGCCAGCCTTCCCGTGAATCAGGCCGAAGATTTCATCGGGCAATACGCGAATCTCGATCTTCCCTGAACGCAGGAAGTCGTAGAGGCGCTTGAAACGCGGCTTAGCGGCATTGCCGAGGTCCTCGGGACGAGAGTCGCACCATTCACGGCGCATGGCCGCCTGCGCGCCCTTGGCGACCTCCACGTCCGCACGCGACAACTCGGAATTACAGACGACGCGCACCTTGCCTTCGAGGCTTTCCAGCGCCTCGCCCGCGACTTCGAGAATGGAGGACGAGAAGTAGCCGGCGATGCGATCGTAGCGCTTGGCTCCGGCAAGCCTGTAGCTCAGGAAACTCGCGTCGAGCGGCTGGCGACGGGAGGAGTATCGCTTGAACATGGAGGGTATGCCTGGGGTGCCTTGAACTGATGCTGCTTAGTCCCGCTATGTCTTGCGCGGCCAATCAGTCCGCTGGCCAAACGCCCTCCGCGGCCCTTCCTTGGAGTTCTCTGTCAAGTGCCCTGGTGCCGCTGTGCTCGCCCTATTATGTCGCACGAGCTCTTGGTGATCGCTCTGCGCATTCTGACGCCGTAGATAGTCAACCATAGCTTCGCGCGGCACCACTGATCGATTGCGCCTGGACGAGACCTTCCGGAGGGGGTCCGGCAGGCCCTTGGGGATGACAGTTACTAGTCGTAAGCTCGGTATCGGCGGTGATCCTCTCGGTCGATTAGAGCTGTACCTGGTGAGCACCCGCAAATCAACAGCGTAGGCGGCATTCAAGAGCGGCCCCTTGTCGACAGTACGTTCGCACATCGCCATGTGGCTAAGGCTTACCGCGAGGATTTCACCGTCGGTCACTGTCCAACAGCTTCACGGTGCGTCTTGAATATGGAATCCACTAGGCGACCGCATCCTGAAGTCAGCCGCGCCAACACTTTCAGTTGATCCCGACACGATGCGCTCGGCGACTCGTTCGGGTAGTTGATTCGGTGGGAGACCTCGCCCCACAACTCCTCCATCAGTGACCGTACTTGAATCTCACAGGTAATTCTCATCCGCTGGTTGGCGACTATGTTGTAGTGCACTGTCGTATACATAGAGCTTCGTTGCACCGCTTCGACACCAATCCGGCGAAACAACTCTTCGTACTCCAAGTCCCAACAGTAAGCCTTTGGGCTCTCCAACAGTTCGCACTTCTGTTCTTCCAGAATAGCTGACACACGCGGATGTATAGTCGTCAATTGGTCCATGTGCAAGTGAATAATCCGAAGACCTGCGAAGTCCGTAATACTATTCACAAGATCTTGATCGCCGGGGGTCGCAAGAATCCTCTCCAGCTTAGCCCGTAAACTCCCTTCGTCCTTGATTCGATATTTTATAAAGTGAATAAACTCCTTGAGATCTGGATTGTTCTCGAAGTAGGCCATCAGCGACTGGGCAAATGACTCAAAGAGATGTCGGTTAGTTGTGAAGTACTCGGTTGCCTCATCGAGGCGCCGACGGTCAGTGCTAGACAACATCAGGATTTCCTCGCCCCTCTGCCGCGCGCACAATATGTTCAGCGATTTCAAAGAACGATGTCCTTGCCGCTTTTTTTAGGTAATCATAACTGGCCTGAGCCGAGCAATCCCAAATGGACACTCCCTCGCGTTGCGCTACTTGGACAACCGACGCGAGGTCCCTAACTTTACCGACCAAAGGATCTGAGGAACGCGCTGGTGCCAATTTCTTATCGATCTTGCGCAACACCGAAGAAATGTCGTTGTACACATGGCTCTTGATTTTCCTATGATACGAACTGGCCTCGAGCGTCATCGCCTGACCATAAACCTTGAATCGCTGAGGTATGTATCCGAGGAACTCCGGGCTACCGTTCAGTACCATCGCGCCATCGGGCGCAATTGCGTCAATGGTCGCTGCGTCCATAATCCACTTCTTGACTGCTTGACCAAGTGTGGTTAGCGCTCGCACAGAGAATAAATCACAGGCTACCGGGACTATGAAAAAGTCCGAGTCCAAGAGAAGAACACGATTCAATGGGCCTATGTTTGGCCCTGTGTCGTAGAACACGAAGTCAAACGTACGCTGTCTATCCAGAGTAGAAACCAAGTAACTTATTGCCGATGTTGCTTGGAGCGCGCCAATACGTCGTCTAAATCCATCAGCCCAAGAATCTCCTAGGAACTCCTCGAATTCGGAGAGCCTTATGTCGCCAGGCAGAAGCGCGATATCGCCTACGTCAGTCAGTTTCACCAGTCGCACGGAACCGGTATTGTCAAGTATCGGCTTGATTGCGGTCCAGATAGTTTGCCCGCCAGTGTCGTTGGAGTGATTCAAAAGGTCGTCAACGACATCGTCGGCGAGTAGGTAGGAGGTGAGGTTACATTGGGGATCGCTGTCGACCAAGAGAACCGACTTCCCCATGGACGAAAGCGCAAATGCGATGTTCACCGTAAGGGTGGTCTTTCCAACCCCACCCTTATGGTTGTAAATTGTGATGCGAACGGGATCACCCACCTAAATTATCTCGCTCTCGGACGTGAGTGCTGTTCGGCCGGTCTACGCTGGAGCTCTTGTGAGCCCGCTTCGACTTCGTTCGAGGCTTTAGTAGTCCCCTTGCCGCGGGGCGATCTGGCAGTACCTCGACGTACTTTTCGCCTTGTGCCGATAGTTGCTTCATACCCTTTGTGGCTGCCGCAAGCATCCCTGCTTTCATAGCGTTGTTCACACTATAGGATGGGTTTGACAGCTTAATTTGGGCTGCTTCTGTATTCAGCTTGCTCAAATCCGTGGTGTTGAAATGAGGTGTATCTCTGTAGTGAGTAAGGTAGTATGCGAGGCAGGCAATTCGGTCGATGTCCGTGTTGGGTTGCTTTTGAAATAGAAAATCTTTTGGTGCCAATTCCTCTGCACTCGAGAAACGCGGTTCGCGAGAGACAACTCCGGGGGAGGCGTGACGGAAGGTATCTTGTGCCACTTTTGGGTATGAATCCTCAAGATCAAAGAACGCCCCCACGGTCCGGTAGACCCTCAGCCGACTGTATTGATCGAACTGAAGGAGGTCACCGATTATTTTTTGAACGACGGTGTAGATGCCCTCGTCGTCAGGCTGCACTTGTTCTGCCATAGATATGCTCCAAAGTGAGTTAATCTATTCAAACACAGTCAAAGGACGTATGCAATGGGCGTTGTCGGAGGCGACAGGCGCACCAAAGGCCGTCGATCGTAGGAGTTGCTCACCCGGCGGTGGGACGAGTTCAAACATGGTCGTTCTCCACGGCGCCGGCGACGAGGCGGGCGGCGCTGGCATCCTCGCGCCAGTGGTCAATGTCGATGGCGGCTAGGTAGCGGAGCACCGAGGCTAGCGCCTCGCGTTGCGGCCAGTAGTGGGGGAGTTCGGTGTGTAGCCAGGTGAGGCTGTCGGCTACTTCACCACACTCCGTCGCACGCCAAACGGCGTAGAGCGCGTGGCGGACGAGGCTGTTGCCGAAGGCCGAAACGCCGAGTTCGCGGCGGCCGAACTCCGAGGCGGTTTTCAGGCGGGTCTCGTTGGCCTTGGCGGTCTGGAGAAGCACGCGGTAGTCCCGCACGCCGAACCCGCGGGCGAACTCCTGATAGACTCCGTTCCGGAACTCGCCGCGGCTTTCGACCTCTATCCCCTTCAGATAGAGCTTTTCCTCCGGGCCGAGCCGCCGCCAAATGTGATCGGACAGGCCCGTCGGAACGAGGAAATTGCTCGCGGTCTTCACGGCATCTTCGATGATCCGTTCGATGGGATTGACCTCTCCCGCTTCCCGCTCGCGGGAGAGCTGCCAGGCGATGTCGATGTCCTCAATGGATCCGTACTTGGTCAACACCCGTAATGCAGCGGCATAGGCAGCGAGCTGATAGTCGGCGTCGGAGAAGTTCGGGGCCTCGCGGTCGTCGAGTTGGAGCATGGAATCGAGCTGTCGCTGCACTTCTGCCTCGACTTCAGGGACCAACTCGTCCAGGAATGCCGTTTCGTCAGATATCTGCTTGCGCAGCACCATCAACACGGTGCCCTGGACGTAGTTGCCGTCCTTCACACCGAACGGTGTCTCGGTTCCTATCGTCCATGCTGCGGTGACGCGGAGCCCGGCGGCCCACAGAATGAGGGTGAGGTCGGCCCAGACCGATGTATCTTGGTGGGTAAACATGACCACTTGCATGCCGTCGTCCGGCATGCGGGTAGCGAGATGTCGGTAACACTCCACCATACTACGGCGAAAATCAGCACCTGTGCCTTGGACCGCGAGGGCTCGCTTACTGTCAGTGTGCCCGTCCGAAAATATCTCTGGCAGTTTCTCCTCGTACCAAGCGAGAAAGAATTCGGATAGCTCGTGGTAGTTGATCGCGTCAGCATAGGGCGGATCTGTAAGCCAAAATTCTGCATTTTCCTCTACGGAGCGTACATCAGCCGCTCCGACGATCGAATGTCCGCTGACCAGCGCGTCGCGGATCGTGAGAAACCAGGATTCCGAAAGGGCGCTGGCACCTCGGCAGCCGAAGGTGAACAGTGTATTCAGCGCTTGATTGCTGAAAGTTTGAATCACCTTTTCGTGAGCGCTGTCCGTCCACCATCGAGCAAGTTTACTGTTCCAGTCTGCCACTCGCCCGACTCCAAGTACACATGCGACCGTCGCCTCTATAGAAAACTCGGCCGTCGTAGAAACCTCGGCCAGCTTGCCATGAATCAATAACTGTCTCGGCGTAAACAGGTGATGCCAATGCGTCCAGCCGCGCGTTCGGATCGGCTCATCCGTCTTAGCCCCTGGCGTGATTGCCCGGCTCGGGATGTAGCCAAGCGTCTGCCATTCCGCAAAGCGCTCCCGAAGCAGCGTCAGTGCATGTGCTTCCCTCTCCAGGTCGTCCTCGTCCACGCTCCGGTACAATGTTTTCGGAAGCGAATTGGCGAGGGCTTTCACCCGTTCGTTCCTTTGCGTGATGGTCTCTCGCAGTCGTTGGGTTCGTCGCGTCGCCGCTGCAAGCTCGCGCTTCGGGCGACCCGCGGCCTTTCGGGTCTCGAACTCGCGTTGCGCCTCCACGAGGGCGTGCTCTTCGGCTCGCCAGTCGCGTCTGCGCAGTTCCGCCACTTCACAGCGGCCGTCAGCCGTGAGCAGGGCAACCAAAGCGTCAGTCGCGCATTCGCGGTCAACCCATTCCGGCAGGGTAGCGAGCATAACCTCTGAGGTCGCAGACGCGGCGATCCCAGTCGCTTTGCATGCGGACGATGCCCGTGCGTCCTGTTCCGCCCAGAGCGCTTCATCCAGACGCGGCAGTCGCCAGCGAACGCAGTAGAGTCTTTCCTGAAACACGTCGTCTGGTCGGGGGACGATGTCGTCGTTCTGCCACTGCCGCAGTCCGTATCCCCGGCCTGCACCCGTTTTCGCAGAGGTAGGCCCGCCGCGCTGATCACCGCGAATCGCTGTCATTGGCGTCGACGCCTCGCCCTCGTGGTTGGGGTTGGGGCACACCAGCCGTGACTGCTTTACGGTGCCGGCGTTGCGGGCCGTATCCAGGTCATCGGTGCTGACTCCGAAGCGGATGTCGATGGCGAAGCGCCGTTGCCCCGGCTCCGGTCGCAACTGCGCGATCGCCCGCGTCTTCTCCCCGATGACCCAACTCGGCGCCAGCGGCACCAGCCAACCGCATTCGAGACAGGTGGTCTCCGTACAGTAGAGAAAGGCGTCGGCGCGCCAGCCGACGTCATTGTGCTCGATGCGCCATTCCGTGATCTGCCGATCGACAGCGTCGAACACGTCGGCCTGCGCCTGCCGGACGCTCGCGGCAACCTTCTTACCGCCGCCGACGATATTGAGCGCGCCCCAGGTGAGCAACGCCGCCACCGGGTTGAGATCGGAACCGTAGGCTTCACAGCCCAGCCGAGCCGCTTCAAAGGGAACGCTGCCGCCTCCGCAGAAGGCGTCGCCAACGCGCGGCGTGTGTCCGAAACGGAGTTCCCCCAACTCTTTCACCAGTTCCGGCAAACTGGCCGCGGTCGTGCCCAGGTGCTCGTTGATGCGTTGCCAAGCGTCGGGTGAAGGCCCATCCAGATGTTCGGGCCGAACGCACCAGTTCAGCTTTTCGTCATAGCTCATCCGGTCGAAAACGATGCGTTGCAGCCGTTGCCTGTCGGTGGCCTTCAGGCCCGGTTTGAGCTTCGGACGGTTCGGGTCTGCGGCATCCGTAAACCACTGCTGCCGTTCTGCCGGCGACAGAAGGCCATAGACTTCCCTGAGTGGGATATTATTGTGCTTGCGCCGCCACAAGCCGTCCTCGTCCATGGTCAAGAGTGCGAGGAAAAACTCCAGATCCTTTCGGGGGTCCTCGGTGGCAGGCACGAGCAGTCCGAGAATCACCGCCCGTACCAGGATGAGGGGCTTGCGGCCCCACCACTTGCCGAGGCCGGTCAGCGTTTGGCTGGAGTTGGCCTTGCGCTCCTTGTAGCTCTCCTTTGACAGTCGCGAGACCGGAAACTGGGTTTCGATAAAGCTCGGAGCGGGCTCTGCCTCCCGGATGGGGAAAACCGGATCGGTTTCGCCGGAAATCGGACTGGCCATGGCAGCGTGTGAATCCGTGTCGGTGGACGGGCGCGAGGGCTGTCCTTCCCCGACCCCGCCCTTCCTGGATTCCCGATTGCGTGGGAATGACGGATTAGGGGCGCCGTTACCTGTTTCCGCACCGACTAGGGAGAGTTGGTCGGCGGATGAATCGCGTCTTTTCTCAGGCCGTCCCATATCCATTTCGTAACAACAATGGTTGTGCTGAGAGCTCAAGCACGGACTGTCCTTGCGTGAGCAGCCTTGCGCCGGGAGTCGACCTTGCGGGGCGGCGGTTCTTCTTTACCTTCCTCCGTCGCCACCAGCCGGAATATCTCGGCCTGACGCTCCTGATCGTCACCCGTCACCGGGTTTTCGGTCAGCGCGAAGCGCACCGCCTTGCGCCAGCCCTTGTTCCGGCCGTGGAGGGCGTGGCCGGTGGCCGCGTTGGTCATGGTGAACAGCCACCAGCGCTCCTCGGGTGCGAGCCCCATCCAGTTCTTGATGGCGATGGGGATAAGCGCGGGGTCGGCGTCTTCCACAGCCCAGGCAAGCAGGGTCAACTCTTTGCCCAACAGCCGGGCAAGCGGATTGTCACCTCGTTTCCAGCGCGCCGCGGGCAGGCGTCGTTTCGCGAGGCGGCGATTGAACTCCGTCCGCGCCTCGTCCGCGATGGCGTCCCATTTTGCGCGCGGCAAGGCCACCCGGAGTTTGGCGTCCTGAATGCCCACACCCAACGATGGCGTCGTGCGGGTCGTGTTTGCATCGAAACGCAGATGCTCGGCAATCAGCACCTCCTGGATATGACCGCCGGGCACCGTCACCACGAAGTGGTGTTCCGACTCCTCCGGTTGAAAACCGAATCCCTGGTATTTGGACCGGGGCGGCGCGCTCATGGTTCCACGTCCTCGCGTCTGTATTCTGTCTTGATTTCGGCAACGTAGTCCAGGAAGCGCTGGCCGGTGTCGAAGTGGATGCGCTTCGCCTCAATGGATACTTCGCCGTCAGCAACGAGTTCTCTCAAGTGTTCTACTGCCCCCTCGATGGTTTCGCCGTCGAGTGCAATATCGCTGGAAAGATTGAGCTCGCTCCATTGTCCGCTTCCATCGGACTGAACGCTCAAGCGCAGGCCGCTCGCGCTTCCCGCATGTTTCTTCAGGCGGGTCACGAAGCCGTAGGCCGTGCGAGTGGTGGAGAACTCGAAGCGGGGGTCGGGGGACCATGCCGCCGGATTGGCCTTGTCGATGGGCTTGACGGCAGGTTTGTCGGCAATCTCGCGCCGGTGTATTTCCGAAACGATGCCGTCCTTCTCCGCCACGGCAAGGATCAGGCGCGCGCCCGGCCTGACCGTAAACGGTCCGTCGTAGGCGCCGCCGGCGACCTTGGGATCGGAGCCGTCGGTGGAATAACGGATGGGGACGGCGGGCGCGGCGCGGATTTCCATCATGCGCTCGTCGCCGTTCATGTATTCGCGGGATTGCAGCGTTATGCGGTTGGTCCACTCCACCGGATACCCAGTCTCGTGCTCACCGCTGGAGTCCACGGCGAGAAACGAGACCCTGAGTTCCGGGGTCTCGAAATCGCGGCCCTCGGCCTGCATGGACGCTGGCGTCGCCGGGCCGCCGTAGTCCGCATACAGCCTGTCGGCGTTGACCGGCGTGAGCCGCAGCTTCGCTCGCCCCGTGCCGTCGTCGCGCGACAGTTCCTTGACGCGCACGGTGGTCGCCGGCTGGGGGAACGGCCCCTTGTTGACGTAGCTGCCTTCCTCCCGCCACAGGTCTTTGTGGATACAGTCCGCTTTCATCCTAGCCAACGCATCGGGGCGGTGCCATTGCCATCCCGGCGACGTGGCGGCCCGGCGCTCGATCTCCGACCACGGCATCGACTGCTGGGTGAACAGCCGCGCTACGATCTTTTGGCGATACACATCGCTGGCGACGTCGGTGGTGTACTTCTGCTTGCCGGCGAGCGCGTCACGCACCTGCTCTTCGCCGTCGTAGTGGTTTCCCTTGAACTCCATGAGGAAGTCCACCTTTGCCAGTCTGTCGCGGGTGGGATAGTACAGCGTGGTGAAGGTCTCGCGGACGGCACTGTGGAACTGCGCGAGGAACCGCGGCAACAGTGTCTCCCGCGCCTGCTGCATCTGCGCGTCGCCGTCCGCCACGCCCTCTTCGTGCATTTCGCCGATGATCTGGTTGATGGCCTTCAGCTCTCTCGCGCGTTCCAGCAGCGAGTCGAAGGCGCGCTGCCCGGTCAGAAAGCCTACCCGATTCCGGTAGGTAAGCTGCTCATACAACGTGACCAGATCCGGGTGCAGCCCGTCCGGGTGCGGCTCGGCAACCACGAGCGTCACCCGTTCCGGGCCGATGTCGATCTCGTCGACGGCGGGTAGTGGCAGAAGGCGCTGATAACACGATGCCTCAGCCGGCTTGAACATCTCCGTCAGTCGCTCCTTCAACTCCTTCGTCGCCTGATCGCGCAGGTAGGCGCCCGCGGTGGTCGTGACACGGGCGACGAGGTTCTGCACGTTGCGCAGGTGCAGGCGTCCGTCGTTGGTGGTATGCAAATACCATGCCGCGGTCGCAAGGCGCGCGATGACGTCCCCTAGCAATCGCGAGATGTCCCGTCCGGGCGCGCACAGATCGGCGACGATCTCGGGGATGGTCAGCCCCTTGACGGCGTTGGGGACGTTGGCGAGAGAGGCGATCAAGAGCAGGCGCATCACGTCCTGCGCGTCTTCACCGCCGCCCAGGTTGGCGTCGATGGTTTCGGAGACGGCGGCGCCGCCGGACGCGATATCGTGCGCGATGGCGTTTCCCAGGGTGTTGTTGACCTGGTTGATCTCCGTGAGGGTTTCGCGGCTCTCCAGGTCGACGTCATGGGTCGCGATAAGGTACGGGGCACGGTCGGATTGCCAGATCCGTGACACGATGACGCGCATCAGGCGGATCAGGCCGCGGGTCTGCTGAAAGCCCTGGTTCTCGCGAAACCGTCCATAGAGGTCCCGGATGGCCGGATGGAAGGGGTAGGACTCGACGACTTGACCGGCGAACTGTTCGGGCGAGGCGTTGGTCACGTCCATCAGTTTCGCCTCGCGGACGGCTTGCGCGTAGCCCTGCGCCACCTGTTCGGTCTCCGCGTTGTCCGGCAGCGTCTCGAAGATGCGTTTGCGGAGGATGTGGTAGAACTCGTCGGTGTTCATGCGTACGGGTTCCAGGTTCATCGCGACGCGGTCCGTCTCCGCCTCCATGTGATTGAGGGCGGTGTGGATCTGCGCGGCTCCGGTGTCGTAGGTGGCCCTCAGATCGGAGATCACCAGACACACGTTGCCGAGTTCCGGCCGCCCGAGCGCTACCAGAAGATTCGACAAGGCCGTGGTGGTCACCACGGACAAGTTGGAGTCGCCGATACTCTTCGACGCCGCGTTTTCGAAGTAGGGCGGCAACTCGTCCAGCATGATCACCAGTGGCTCGCCCTCCAGCAGGTTTACCCAAGCGGTCTGACCCGGTGCGGCGAGGGGCGTGTAATATTCGTTGAACCGCTCCTTTTTCCCGAGCTGCTCCGCGATGGCGCCCCATATGCCCAGCGGCGCGTCGCTCTCGCGTCCGGAGAAGGCGATCACGCGGACCGGCCCGAGAGCGGCGGCCGGTGTATAGAAGCCACCCATGACGGCGGCTCGGTAGCCGGGTTTCGCGCGAGCAGCCCGAGGGCGAGCAGGTTGTGGGTCTTGCCGCCGCCCATGGCCTGCGTCAGCTTGAACACGCCCTGGGTGGACTTGCCTTCGAGACGCCGGAATCCTTCGGTGAGCAGCGTCTTCATGCCCTCGGTGATGTAGTTCTCCGCGAAGAAATCCGCCGGGTCGATGCGGTCGTCGATCAGGTCGGTGAGGTCGAGAACAGTGTCCCGCCGCGTCGGGTCGAAGGCACCCGGCCGGGGTCGGCATGCCTGCTTTACGGTCTGCACAAGGACATCTCCTGTTCGCTCATGGATGACTGCTCAACTGCTCCCTTCGGAGCCCGGTCACCAGTAGGACCGCGCGAGAAATTCACGTGTTGGAGGGCCGACGACACGCCTTGAGGATACCCTCAGCGATAGGGTACGTCGCTTGTTCTCGTAGCGCAGCGGTATGTCCGCCTCTAATACAGCGGGGGCATCAAGCGTTCGGATCAAGATACTTGATTGGGGTCATGGGTTTCAAGGTTCATTCAGCCCGATTGCCGGTTAATCTGCGAATGTGGCGAAATGGAGAAGAGAGTCTGGTAAGAATCAAGCTGTTGCCGCCGGAATGTTGCCCAAGACCTCGAGGAAAACTAGCCACTGATACTCTCACTGTTGCCGCCCACTGGGAGATTCCGAACCCATCAAGCTGGAGGCCCAAATGAGCAGAGTCAAGGAAGCTCTCGACCGGAACGGAACCCTGGTCATGCCCGGGGTTTACGATGCCCTGAGCGCCCGCATCGCCGAACAAGCCGGCTTCGACGTCATCTTTACCACCGGTTACGGCATCTCGGCGACACTGCTGGGGGAGCCGGACTTCGGCATCCTGACGCAGACCGAGATGCTGAGCACCATCTACCGTATCTGCGGCGCGGTGCCGACGCCGGTCATCGTGGACTCGGACACCGGCTACGGCAACGCGGTGAACGTGGTCCGCACCGTCACCGAGCTGTTACGGGCGGGGGCGGCGGGCATGTTCCTGGAGGACCAGGTCTGGCCCAAGCGCTGTGGCCACATGAAGGGCAAGCAGGTGGTGCCCCTGGACGAGTATCTCAAGAAGCTCAACGCCGCGGTGGCGGCGAGGGGAGACGGGGACCTCTTCATCGTCGCCCGGACCGACGCTCGCCAGGCCCTCGGCCTCGACGAGGCCATTCGGCGCGGTATCGCCTTCAAGGAGAACGGGGCCGACGCGGTGTTCATCGAAGCGCCCGAGACCCGCGAGGAGATGAGGGAGATTGCTCGCAGTGTTCCGGGACCGCTGGTGGCCAACATGATCGAGCGCGGTGTCACGCCGCTCATGGCGCCGGCGGAGTTGAAGGAACTGGGTTTCGCGCTGATCGTCTGGCCCGTGGGCCCGCTCTATTCCGCGGCCATGGCGCTCAAGGACTACTACACCAACCTCCGGGAGCAGGGCACCGGGGAGGCCCTCATGGACCGGCTGCTGCCGTTCGACGAGTTTCACCAGATCGTGGGGCTGGAGGAGAAATACGCCCTGGACGAGAAGTACCGGACATGATCCGGCCGCGTTGCGGCGGTTTCAGGAGCTGGTACGAGCGGCGGTGTCGATGGCGACGGCCTTCGTTTCCCTCGGGGGCAGGGGTGTCATGGCCCCGTCAGGCAACTCCAGCAGCAGCTCTCTGACCTTTCGCAGATCGGCGTCGAGGTTGAGTTCTCTGATCTGTCGAATGAGGGCCGCCATGAGCTCGCCGTCACCCGCTTTGCCATCGCGGTAGATCTGAAAGTAGGCTTTCCCATCCCGGACGCCGACCTTGGCGTGCTGATAGGTGACCCGCACGGGCGTGTCTTTCGGCACCCGGGGATACAGAAAGGCGATGTCCTCGGGGTACAGCCGGATGCAGCCGTGGGTCACCCGGCGGCCGATGGCCCAGGGGTTGTTGGTGCCGTGGATCCCGTAGGTGGTGTGGGACAACCGCATCCAGTACTTCCCCAACGGGTTGTCCGGCCCCGGAGGGACGGTCTTGCGCGGGTGTTCCATCTCCGCCTGGATCGAAACCGGCACGTACCAAACCGGGTTCGTGCGTTTCTGACCGATACGATAGCTTCCCGCGGGCGTCTCCTGACCGTCCACGCCCACTCCCAAAGGGAAGGTCATGACCCTGAAGCCGGGCAAATAGTAGTACAGCCTCATCTCGGGAATGTTCAGGACCAGTCCCTCCCGCGGGGCTTCGGGAAGAATCCACTGGGCGGGGATGGTGACCCGTGTGCCGTCGCCCGGTAGCCAGGGATCCACGCCGGGATTGGCCCGTTTCAACTCCTGATACCCAAGGTGATTCAGGCGGGCGATGTCGAGGAGGGTGTCCTTGAATTTGGCGACGTGTGTCGCGGGGCTTCCGATGATGGTGGAATCGAGGCTTCGGTCCGGGCTGCCTTCCGAGGACTCACGATACTCGAAGACGGTGGTGCCGGGCTCCCATGGACTCCCCACGGAGGGCGGGGCGAACGCCGCCAACCCACAGACCATCAACGTAGCGCAAAACATGAACCTCATACGACCGTCTCCGTCATCGCCGTACCTCAGCCTGCGTCACACCGGCGGCGCAGGTTGGGTGAACCCGGTTGAAGTCTACCTGGTAGAATTACTTGGTTGAAATTTCTTAAACCGGATTATAACATCTTTTCTCCAAACAGTTCAGAAAGGACCGCAAAAATGCCGTTCGTCGCCGCGTTGGCAGCTAGCCACGCACCCAACATGCTGCTTGAGCCGGGCACCGAGTGGGAAGAGTTCATGACGCTGCACTACCGCATGGCGCCGCAAGCTGCCGGTGTCAGGCCGTCGCTGGAGGTACAGCAAAAGTTGCGGCAGGACGCGGAGAATGCCCTTGCCGTGCTTCGCTCCGACCTGGAAGCCGCAAAGCCCGACGTGCTGATCGTGGTCGCCAACGATCAGTTCGTGAACTTTTTCTTCGACAATATACCGACGTTTTTCGTCACGCTGGCGGACGAGGTCGAGGGCCAGTTCACCCGGCACAAGTTCCACTACCGGAATCATCCGGAGCTGGGCCGGGCGATCCTCCAGGCCGGGGTCGCCGCCGGGCTGGACCTGTCCTTCGGCGAGGACATCGAGCTCCAACACACTCAAATGGTGCCGCTGCATTTTCTGCTGCCCGAGCCGGAGATCCCCATCCTGCCCATCTTCGTCAATACCTGGATCGATCCGTTGCCGACGCCCGCCCGGTGCCATGCGCTGGGGAACCTCATAAGGCAGGTGGCGGACGCCGCCACCGACCGGGTGGCCATGCTCGCCACCGGCGGCCTGTCGCACTTCCCCGGGTCCCCCCGGATCGGTGAGATCGATACCAGCTTTGATGAAGGACTGCTCGAGAAGATGCGCATGGGCCAGGGCTCCGCGTTGGCCGGCCTGACCCTCGAGCAGTTGCGGCAGTCGGGGAACTCCGAGTTTCTGAATTGGATGGTCACCATCGGGGCCGTGGGCGATACCCCGGCCGCCGAGACCTTCTACATGCCCGACCACGTGGCCACCGGGTGGGGGTTCGCGAGTTGGAGAATCTGACGCGCGGGTGTGGAAGCGCGCGGAGTCCACGAGCACGGGTCCACGGGAGCATCACATGAGCCGCTACCACCTGAACCGTTTCTTGTTTGACCTGAAGATGAAACCGGATACCCTGAGCCAGGCATTGGCTGACCTGGACAGGGCCTTGTCGGACTATGACCTCAGCGCCGAGGAGATCGCGGCCATCAAGACACGGGATCCGCGGCAGTTGCGGCCGCTGGGTGCTCACGGGATGCTGTCGCTCTACCTGATGCGGCTCGACTCGGAGTTCGACGGCAACATTTATTGGACGCAGAAGTGAAGGCGGATGTCCGCCGGGGCGCCGCCTACGGGTGAGCGCACGAGGAGCCTTGGATGGATTTGGGATTGACAGGCAAGGTGGCGCTGGTAGGCGGCGCGAGTCAGGGAATGGGGCGGGCCATCGCGGCCGGTTTCGCGCGCGAAGGCGCCAAGGTGAGCATCTGCGCCAGAGGCGGTGAAGCGTTGGAGCGCGCCGCGGACGAGATTCGCACCGCCACGGGGGGAGACGTCCTTGCCACGGTGGCGGACATGTCCAAGTACGACGATATCCGGAACTTCGTGGCCAAGAGCGTCGAGGCCTTCGGACGGGTGGACGTGGTGGTGAACAACGCCGGCGGACCTCCGTTCGGAGCGTTCGACGGGTTGAGCGAAGACGACTGGATGGGGGCCTATAACCTGAGCCTCATGGGTACGGTAAGGCTTACGCGCGAAGCGGTGCCGCACATGAAGGAGGCGGGCGCGGGGCGCATCATCAACATCACCTCCTACGGCATCAAGGAGCCCATACAGGGGTTGATCCTGTCGAACACGTTCCGCACCGGCGTGGTGGGCTGGGCCAAGACACTTTCGCGCGAGTTGGCGCCCGACAACATCCTCATCAACACCGTGCTGCCGGGACGCATCGACACCGAGCGTCATCACAGCCTCAACCTGGCCCGGGCCAAGCGGATGAACCTGCCCCTGGAAGAAGTTCAGAAACAGAGCAAGGCCGAGATTGCCTTGGGCCGTTTCGGGCAGTCCGAGGAAGTTGCGGACATGGTGGTCTTTCTTGGGTCCGACCGAGCGAGCTACATCACCGGGACGACACTCCTGATCGACGGCGGTCTCGTCAGGACACTCATGTAAGGAAAGAGCCATGGTTTACTATATCGTTCAGTGGGATCTGCCGGATCAGAAGGCCAACCTGACCATCTACAGCAACAAGGCCAAGAACGACTGGCTGCCGATGACGCTGGCAGCCCCCGGAGTCAGGGAGATTCGCAATCTCCGAAACCCCCTGGAGGTCAGCCCCCAGGTCGCCATCATGATCGAGTTCGAATCCCTCCAGGCGTGGGAGGGTTTCATCGAATCACAAGACTACATCCGGATCATGCGGGAGTTGAGGATCCTGGGATGCACCAACTTCGACGCGAAGGTCTGGTGCCCGTCCCGGTACTTCCCGGAGTCGCTGAAGCGGGAAGGCTAGCCACGGACCGGAGCTGCAACGCCGCCCTGCCGTTGCCAACCGTTCCCTGACTACGGCAGACGTGTGTGTCCGCGCCAACAGATTCGAGATTCTCCGGACCCGGACGCCGAAGGCCATCGCCGGAGACGACTTCCGGTTGGCCTCCGTCCTGGCGCCGATCCAGGAACGCCCGGACGGCGACTACCTCATCCTTACCCTGCGGTCCAAGAACCTGAGCTCCCACAGCGGGCAGGTGGCGTTCCCGGGTGGAAGCGTCGATCCGGGAGACGCGGGCGCGGTTGACACGGCGCTGCGGGAAACCCACGAGGAGATCGGCGTCGACCCCGGCCATGTTCGCATTGTGGGCCAGCTCGACCAGGTGTTCGCGGGGTACAACTTCCTGGTCACTCCTTTCGTGGGACTGATTCCCTATCCCTACGAGTTCCGTCCCGACCCCCGGGAAACGGCCGCGGTGTTCGCCGTGCCGGTGGCCGCTCTGTTGAAGCAGGACGCCCTGACTCTGGACCACCGCTTGTCCAGGAGGTCGGAGCCCATCTACCACTTTCAGTATCAGGAGTGGGATATCTGGGGAGCCACGGCGCGGATGGTCAAGCAGTTGCTGGAGCTCGTGTACGATTACCGGTTGCCGGGCTGACTTGAAAACCAGAGAAGAAGGTTGACATGCGGCTGCTGGTTTCTGGTACTTTGTGATTGGTGGGTTTGCTGGCTGACCGTGTGAGGCGAATGGTTTCCGTATACGCGCAGTCTTCGCGGGAGGCTTGAACGATGAGCAATACTTACACGGCAATCTTTGAGCGAGACGGCGATTGGCACATTGCCTATTGTCCGGAGGTGCCAGGGGCCAACGGTCTGGGTCACACGCGGCAGGAGGCTCAGGCGAGCTTGGCCAGCGCCATTGAACTCATCTTCCACGACCGTCGTGAGGACGCGTTGCGAGGTGTTCCCGACGATGCCGAGCGAGGCATCGTGGTCGTAGGGTGAAGAGAAGCGCCCTCCTACGGCATCTCCGTCGCTACCTCAAGCGGGAGGGGTCGGCACACTCGCTATGGTGCAATCCCGCCACCGGCGCTGTTGAAACGGTACCCCGCCACACGGAGATTCCTGATCGCCTTGCGAGCAAGATTTGCAAGACACTCTCCATACCGGAAATTGGCGTATAGGTAGTGGGCTAGTCGAGGTCGATGTCCTTTAGGGGCTTCTCGATGGGCTCGGTCTTGGCCTTCTTGAGCAGCTCCTGGAACTTGCGGTCCAGCACCTTGCCCTTGTCCTTTTCCGCATCGAGGATGTTGCGGTACTTCTGGTCGCGCTGTGTCGCTTCTTCCCGCAGCATGCGGCCGGCGTCCTTGAGCTCCGGGGCCTTGTGCTGCGGCGGCGGCGGTTCGTGCCGCAACACCACCGCCAGCGAGGGGTCCACGATCAGGGTCGCCCTGCAGCAGGGGCAATCCAGCTTTATCGTCTGAGGTTCATGGTCCGCCATGATGGTTCAGGGTGTGCCTGCGCGCCTGTTACCGGCTAGCCCCGCAACTCGATCTGTTCGCCGTCGGGGCCGCCGAAGACGACCCGGCGCCAACCTTCCTCCCGCGGCTCCCTCGCCGCCGTGCCGTGGGGCGCCCGCAGCAGCGGTACGCCACGCTTTTGCAGATCCGCTACGGTCTCGTCGAAGTTGTCGGTCTCCAGGCAGAAATGAAAGCCGGTCATGGAGCCCTCGCTCCTGTGGGTCAACTCCAGAACGGTGTCTCCGAGCTTCAGGTACGCGATCTGCATCCCCGCGGTGGCCTCGTGCTGAAAATACTTCCGGAAGCCGAAGTGCTCTTCGTAGAAGGCGATGGTGCGGTCGAGGTCCGCGACATGGAGCGCTACATGGTCGATTCTCTTGAACATATCGATCTCCCCGGCCAGGATATACCACGATTGGCGTCCAAAGTCCCGAGAGTTTGCTACACCGGGAACCTGAACAGGATAAGACGCGCAACAATTCCAGGGTTGTCGCAACGGCATAGGCCAATGGCCAACCACCCATTCCTTGCATCCACTCCCTCGATTCTGCACCATGGGTTCCATCCATGCCGGTCTATCGCTTGAACCGCGAGCTCGCTTTTCCCTCCCCGCACGAGGCGGACCCCGGCGGGCTGCTGGCCGTGGGAGGGGACCTTGGCAGCGCTCGCATCCTGCTGGCCTACTCCATGGGCATCTTTCCCTGGTACAGCGAAGGGGAGCCGATCCTGTGGTGGTCGCCGGACCCCCGGTGCGTCCTCGATCTTGACGGCTTCCACGTCTCCAGGCGGCTGCGGCGCGTCTTGAACCAGGGAAGATTCCGGGTCACCTTCGATGAGGACTTTCGGGGCGTGATCCGCGCTTGCGCATCCGTGGAGCGGCGCGGCCAGGAAGGCACTTGGATCACGCCGGAAATGGAACGGGCCTATGTGCGTCTCCACGAAGCGGGAGTGGCCCATTCGGTGGAATGCTGGCTCGGTGAGGACCTCGTCGGAGGTATCTACGGCATTGCGCTGGGCAGGGGGTTCTTCGGCGAGTCGATGTTCCATCGCGAGACGGACGCCTCGAAGGTGGTAGTGGCACGGCTGGTTGACCGGCTCGCGGGTTGGGACTTCCATTTCATCGACGCGCAGGTTACAACCTCCCATATGCTGAGCCTCGGCGCCCGAGAGGTGCCCCGAGCGCTATTCCTGGAGGACCTGGAGGAGGCATTGCGTCATCCGACCCGTCGCGGCAGTTGGCGGGAAATCGGCTAAAGTGATGACGTGTAGGGACGGGTTTCAACCCTGCCCGTAGCCGACAACCCTTAGAGCCGACATACGATCTACAAAGAAAGGAGGGGCCTGGGATGGCCACCGTCAAAGAAGCGTTTACCTGCAAATATCAGTCCACCACGAGTGCCGGAATCGAGGAAGCGACCTTTTCTCCGGGAGACGAGGTTGAAGTGGTCAAGGAGTGGAGCAACGATATGTGTCTGGTGAGGGACGCCGACGGCGTGGTGTTCAACGTGCCGAAGAAGAACCTCAATCTGTGACACGACGGGCACCGAGCCCGATTTCCGTCAATCGCCGCGAAACTCGTCGGGAAATAGCCGCACGGCGCTCTCGATGGGCGGGCCGGGCATATTGATCAGGCTGCAGAACCCCTTCCCCTTGTTGAAGGCGATCACCTTGCCGAACTGGTCCACCAGCGCATCGTTTCCCTGGCCCTGCTGAACCTTCTTGAGCATGGCGGCCAGCATGTTCGTTTCCATGCGGCAGGCCGGGCATTGGCCGCAGGATTCCCTGGCGAAGAAATCCGCGATCCGCACGACCTCATCCACCACTGAATCGTCCTCGGTGAGGACCTTGACCACGCCGCATCCGATGGACGAGCCGGCTTCCCGCAAGGAGGCGTGATCCAGCGGGATGTCGAGGTGGTCGGGCAGCAGAAACCCCGATGACGGGCCTCCCGGCAGGATCGCCTTGATGCGCTTGCCGTTCTTCAGGCCGCCGCCGCATTCCTCCACGAGATGACGCAGCGGGGTCCCCAAGGGGAGCTCGTAGACCCCGGGCCTCTCCATCTCGTCCCCCAGTGAGAAGATCATGGTGCCGGGGCTCTCGCCGGTGCCGAAGGAGCGGAACCATTCTGGTCCTTTGGACACGATCGGCGCGATGTTGCCGAAGGTTTCCACGTTGTTGACCAGGCTGGGCTTGCCGAACAGGCCGGCGGTGACCGGGAAGGGCGGCTTCTGCCGGGGCAGGGGATCCTTGCCCTCGATGACTTCCAGGGCCGCGGTATCCTCTCCGGCGACGTAGTTGGACGGTGCGGCCACCAGCACGAGTTCGAGGCTGAAACCGGAACCGGCGATGTTCTCGCCCCAGTAGCCCGCCTCCCGTGCTTCACGCATGGCGTTCTCCACCGAGCGCGTGGCCGCCTCATAGCCATGGTTGATGTAGAGGTAGGCCTTCTCCGCCTGCACCGCGTAGGCCGAGAGAATGATTCCTTCGAGGAGAAGGTGGGGAACATTCTCCATGAGCACGCGGTCCTTGTTGCTGCCGGGCTCGTCCTCTCCGCCGTTCATGACCACGTAGCGGGGCGTTTCGGGAGATTCCAGGGTCAGGGCGAACTTCTTGCCCGTGGGAAATCCGGCGCCGCCCCGGCCGCGCAGGCCCGACTCCTCCACCCGGCTGATGACGTCCTGGGGGGATAGCTCCGCCAAGCGGTCGACGGCCTGGTAGCCGCCTCTCAAGCGATAGGCGTCGAGCCCTTCAGGCCCCTCGGCCACGCCTCGCGGGAACAGGATGCCTTCCATGGCGGTTAAAAGACTCCGGTATCGAGCAACTGGTAGATGAGTTCCTTGAGGGAAGGGTCGATCTTGTCCAACCGTTCCACCGGCGGGCCGCCGGCCAGATGCGCGACGATGTCGTCCACATCCTCGCTCTTGACCCCGGCGTACCAGCACTTGTCCGGATAGACGACCATGTTGGGGCCGTCCTGGCAGGCCCCGAAGCACATGTAGGAACGCACCTCGACGTCAGTCAGCCCTTTGGCTGCTACCCGCTCCTGCAGTTCCTTCATCAGTTCTTCGGAGCCTCGACTCTTGCAGTCGACATTCTGGCAGACGAGGCAGAATCGATTCACGGGGTTCTCCTTACCGGTAGAGGGAAATAGGCCGCGGCATTCGGAAACCGCGGCCCCCGGCAACGAGGCGGCGCGGGCATGTTAACAGGTTAACATGCCCTAGTTCATCTGAAGGACCCAGTCCTTGTCCTTGAAGATTTCGTTCAGGACGCGCTCGTCCTCGGCGTCGGGAAGCACCTCGGACAGATGTTTCTCATATTCCGTCTCGGAGAGCAAATCACCGTCGACGCTGTAGCGCATGTCCGCGTGGTCGCCGATGGATCGGTTGAACGTCAAGTCCGGAATCCGGAGCCTGGGCTCGCCTTCGGGGACGAAGTTGTTGAGATTGTCCACCAGGACCCGGCATTCGTTGAGATAGTGCGTCCGGGAGAGCTCGTTGAGCTTTTCCTTGTCGGCAGGCTCCCCGGCGGTGGCCTCGTCGAAGCGGCCCTTGATGCCCCAGACGTAGGCCCATTGGGCCGACGAGGAATGGTCGGTGCCGAAGAGGTCGTAGGCGGTGGACAGCCACTTGTTGAAGTACTTCTGGATGATGGGTACGGGGATCCGGTTCGCCCTGACGATGCGGGTGAGGCCGGTGTTCCCGGTGAACATGTGGAAGAACTCCTCCTTGAGCATGGCCGAGACGCTCTGCGCCAGCGGGGCGAAGGCGGAGTGGCTGAGCATGGTGAGCTGGAACTTGCCGTCCCGGTCCACGAACTGGGTGTAGGTGAAGAAGTCGAGCCAGTTGTTCACCGGCTGGTTGAACGACCCCAGCAGGCGCTGCTGCTCGCTGGCCCGGCGTTCCAGCAGCTTCCGCGCCTCGAGCTTGCCGGTATCGCCGAAGTACTTCACCAGCAGGTAGCACATCTGCCAGCCGTGCCGCATCTCGTCGCTGTTGACCCGGATCAGGGCCTGCCGGTCGTACTCGGTGGGGGCGTTGTCCAGCAGGTTCTTCTGCTGCTCCACCGAGGCGAACTCGGTGTCTCCCTGATAGACGATGAGGGTGAGCAACGCGTCCCGGATGGACTGGTTCGGTATCTGGCCCACCCGCTCCCATTTGGATTGGCCCTGGTAGTCGCCGAATTCGATGTCGTCGGCGTGAATGTCGCCGAGCTTGGTCTCGAACTTGTAGTCGCCCAGCAGGTCGGCGTCATAGCCGATGTCCTTCTGCCATTCCTTGAAGCAGTCGATCCAGTCGTCGAAAGTGGATATCCTGGTCATCTCCGTGACTCCTTGTTTCTTATGGGGTTTCAAACGATCGTTCGCTAAAACTAAGGCATTCTCGCACCAAGGTCAACCCCCCGGCGGGAGGTTGCCGTCACGCGGTGGTGAATTTCCTCGGCCTGCCCTTTTCTTTGTCCGGGATTTGTGAGACAAAGACGAGTTTAATGTCAGTGGGGTGTCCCAAAATTTTTAGGAGGCTCGTTATGTTCAGTCGATTACTACGTGTCGGCATACTTTCGGCCCTTGTCCTTGCGCTGGTTCCGGCTCTCGCCCTGGGAGCGGACGACTTCTTCAAGGGCAAGACCATTCGTTTCGTGGTCGGCTTCTCTCCGGGCGGTGGTTTCGACACCTACACCCGGCTGATTGCCCGCCACTTCGGCAAACATGTCCCCGGGAACCCCAGAACGGTGGTTCAGAACCGGACCGGCGCCGGCAGCATGATCGCCGCCAACTACATCTACGCCAAGGCCAAACCGGACGGCCTGACCATCGGCAACTGGATCGGCCCGCTGGTGCTGCAGCACGTGCTCGGCAAGAAGGGCATCAGGTTCGACGGGCGCAAGTTCAACTGGCTGGGTGTCCCGTCCACCGACGACAACACCTGTGCGCTCACCAAGGCCAGCGGCATCAACAACGTCAAGGACTGGCTCAACTCCAAGAGGCCGATCAAGATCGGCGCCACCGGTCCGGGCTCGACCACCGATGACGTGCCCAAGCTGATCAAGGCCTCGACGGACCTGCCGATACAGATCATCGAGGGTTACGGCGGTACCGCGCTCATACGGCTGGCGGCGGAAAAGGGCGAGATCGACGGCGGCTGCTGGGCGTGGCAGTCCATCAAGCCGACCTGGAGCCAGGGTATCGAAAGCGGCAACGTCAAGCCCATCCTCCAGGTGGGTCCCGACAAGCACCCTGACCTCCAGGATGTGGGGGTGGCGTTCGACTTGGTCAAGGATGACACCGGCAAGAAGCTGTTGGGGGTGGCCGCTGACGTCTACCGCGCCCTGTCGCGGCCCTACAGCCTGCCGCCCGGAACGCCCGCGGACCGGGTCAAGACGCTCCAGAAGGCGTTCATGGATACCTTGAAGGACCCCGAGCTGGTCGCCAACGCCAAGAAGTCGAAGGTGGAGTTGAACCCGTACGACGGCAATTGGGTGGCGAAGAAGATGCAGGGGCTCTACGACATGGACGCCGCCACGGTGTCGTTGTTGCAGGAGACCCTGTTGCCGAAGAAGTAGCTACGCATCGCGCATGGAGGAGACCGTTTCCCGCCGCGCACAGGTGTGATCCGGGAAACGGTCTCCGTCCGTGAGTGTCGGATCGGCTGGCCTTGGCGGACAGCCGTCAAGTACGCCGCGCGGCTGGTGCGCGGCGCTTTCTTGAGTGATATTCTCCTGATCGATCCGGATCGACCGCCCGGGGGGGGACTCCCTTTCCCCGGGCTCACCTCTCTTCACTGAAAGTCAACGATCATGGGTGAAATGCTCCAGGCCTTTGCTGCAGGCCTAGCACAAGTTTTCACTGCTTCCACCTTCACGCTCATGCTGGTGGGCATCGTGATCGGGTTTGCCGTGGGCATCCTGCCCGGGCTCGGCGGGCCTGTCACGTTGGCGCTGATGCTGCCGTTCATCTTCAAGATGGAGGCGTTGGAAGCCTTCGCCTTCCTGCTGGGCATGTCCGCGGTCACGGCCACCACCGGAGACATCACCTCCATCCTGTTCGGCATCCCGGGCGAAGCCATTACCGCGTCCACCATCGTCGACGGTCACCCCATGGCCAAGAAGGGCGAGGCCGGACGCGCCCTGGGCGCGTCGCTCATGAGCTCGCTCGTGGGCGCCGTCTTCGGCGCCTTTGCGCTGGCCCTGGCCATCCCCATCGTCCGTCCGCTGGTGCTCGCCATCGGGTCGCCGGAATTCTTCATGCTCGCGTTGCTGGGCGTCACCTTTCTGGCGTCCCTAAGCGGCACGGCCATCATCCGGGGCCTCACCGCCGCGGCCGTGGGGCTCATGATCGCCACCGTGGGACTCGATCCGATATCCGGCATCGAGCGCTTTACCTTCGACAGCCTCTATCTCTGGGACGGCATCAAGCTGGTTCCCGTTACCCTTGGACTGTTCGCGATTCCGGAGATTATCGCGCTGTCGGTCATGGGTTCGAGCATATCGGACGATAAGGTGGAGGAGATCGGCGGCGTCATGGAGGGGGTCAAGGACACGTTCCGCCACTGGGCCCTGGTCCTGCGCTGCAGCGCCATCGGAACCTACATCGGAATCATTCCCGGCATGGGCGGAGCCGTCTCGCAATGGGTCGCCTATGCCCACGCGGTTCAGAGCTCGCCCAACAAGGAGCGCTTCGGCAAGGGGGCGGTGGAGGGGGTCCTGGGCCCGGGTGCAGCCAACAATTCGAACCTGGGAGGCGCCCTCGTTCCGACCATCGCTTTCGGGGTTCCCGGCAGCGTCACCATGGCCATCCTCCTGGGAGCCTTCATCATTCAAGGCCTCGTGCCCGGTCCCCCGATGCTGCTGCCCGCAAGTCAGGGAGGCCACCTCGATCTCACGTTCTCGTTCGTGTGGATCGTCGTCATCTCGAACATCATCACGGTTTCCGTCTGTTTCATCTTTCTGAAGCAACTGGCGCGTATCACCGAGGTGCGGGGCAGCCTGGTCCTGCCGTTCCTGCTGGTGCTCGTCTACCTGGGTGGCTTCGCCCAGAACAACGCGTTCGAGGACCTCATCGTGGTGCTGGTCTTCGGACTGGCGGGCTGGGTCATGGTGCAGCTCGACTGGCCGCGCCCGCCGCTGCTGCTGGGACTCGTGCTGGGTTCGCTGGCGGAAAAGAACCTGTTCCTCGCCACCGACAATTACGGTTTGGCGTGGGTCGGCTTCCCGGGAGTGCTGACCATCGGAGCAATCATCCTGGCGGGCATCCTCTACCCGGTGTACCAGCGTGCGCGCGACGCCAAACGGGAAACCGCCGAAGACGCGCCCGTGCCCGTTATCGTACCGGAGATGGAGGCCGACGGAGCGCCCATGCCTCTCTCCGTCTGGCACGTGATCTTCACGCTGGTGATCCTGGCTGGTTTCGGCTGGGGCGTGTGGGAGGCCAGGGAATGGGGTTTCCGTGCCAGCCTGTTCCCCTGGGCCATCGGCTTTCCCGGGATCGTGCTCGCGCTGGCGCAACTCGAGATCGACGTCACCGGTTTCCTGAGGGAGCGGAAAGCGCGGGTGCTGTCGGCAGGCCCGAATCCGGAAGTCGTACGGCGCACACTGGACATCGTGGGCTGGATTCTCGGCTTTTTCGTTTCCATCTGGCTGCTTGGTTTCTCCATCTCGGTTCCGCTCTGCACGTTCCTCTACCTCAAGGTGGGAGCCGGGGAGAAATGGTTCATCAGCATCTTGCTGACACTGCTCGGCTGGGTGGCGTTCTACACGGTCTTCGAGTACTCGTTAAGCCTTCCGTTCCCGGCGGGAATGCTCATCGAGATGTTCACGGGATAGTCCCGCGCCTACTCGGACGGGCTCCTGGATTGACAGTGGCCGAGGGATGGGACTAGTGTGGTGTCTCACAAATACGGTTACGAAGATGCGAGGGCATTTTGGTTGTCGGCAAGGCGCGATGACGAGCAGTGGCGTGCACCACGCGAGGAAGAGCAACGCAGCCGACGGCCAAAAGGACCCGCAGATTCGTAACCGTATTTGTGAGACACCACACTAGGCTGTCCCCTCAACTCCGGTGGCCCCACCGCCCGGTGAAAAGGCAGCGCGCAAAGGAGAATCGGTCCGCATGAAAGTATACAACTTCGACCTGTTGGCGTATCCGGACGTACCCGAGGACGTTCCCGGAACGCCTGTCCCGAGCAGCTATTTCGATCCGCCGGTGGGTTCGCGCAACTATCAGGAGCACCTGGAGGAGATGGCCTATTGCGAGGAGCTCGGCTTCGAGGGGGTGGTCTTCAACGAGCATCACTACAGCGCCTACGGCACCATGCCCTCGCCCAACCTCATCGCCGCGGCCCTGAGCCAGAAGACCAAACGCATCAAGATCGGCGTCCTCGGGAACATCCTGCCGCTGCGGCAGCACCCCGTGCGCGTGGCCGAAGAATACGCCATGCTCGACTGCCTGTCCGAAGGCCGCCTCATCGCGGGATTCGTCCGGGGGATCCCCTCCGAGTATCTGTGGTACAACGTCAAGCCCGAGGAGTCCCGGGGGCGGTTCGGCGAAGCCTTCGACGTCATCATGAGGGCCTGGACCGAACCGGTATGGAGCTATCAGGGCGAGTTCTTTCAATTCGAGAACTGCGCCATCTGGCCCAGGCCGGTGCAGCAACCGCACCCTCCCATCTGGGTGGCGGCCCGCAGCGCCGAGTCCATCGAATGGTGCGTCAAGCGCAGGATCCCCATCGCGCAGGTGTACCAGACCACCGACCAGATCGAGGATACCTTCGCTTACTACCGCCGCGTGGCAAAGGACGAGGGGTGGGAGAGCAGCCCCGACAAGTTCGTGCTGTGCCGTCACATCTTCGTGGGCGAGACCGACGAGCAGGCCCGGGCCATTGCGGAGGGGCCGTTGAGGTATTTCTTCACGTTGTGGAATCGCGGCTTCAACGAAGCCAAGACGGACGTCGCCGTGGACCAGCGGAAGGTCAAGGAAGCCATGGTCAGTGCCAGGTCCTCCAGCTACTTCCGCGAAGGCAACGAGGCGCGGGTGAATTTCCATCCCATGAGCTGGGAGGAGCTGATTGAGACCGGGTTCGTCATCGCCGGCAGTCCCGACACCGTGGCGCGGCAGGTCAACCAGCAGATGAGCCAGATCGGCGCCGAACACTTCATGGGCATGTTCCATATCGGCAACCTCGCCCACGACAAGGTGATCGACTCCCTGAACCTCTTCCACAAGGAGGTCATGCCCAGGCTCAACGGCGCTTGAACCGCAGGACACCAAGGGTTCATGCGGTTCATGCCGCGAGGTGCACAACCGTGGCGATTCTCTCCAGCGGCCTTCTCGTTGCAGCGTTGCTGCTGGCGCTCCCGCCGGTTTTCAATGACCACGCTTCAGCGCAGCAGCGCACCTTGATCTTCATCGTCGGGGCGGGAGCCGGGAGCGTCTTCGACAACGACACCCGCACGCTTGCCCGGCATATCGGTCGCCATCTGCCGAGTCGTCCGAAGGTCGTCGTCAGGAACATGGCCGGTGGCGGCGGCAGCGTGGCCGCGGAGTACCTCTACCGCACTGCCAAGCCCGACGGACGAACGGTGGGGAACTGGTCGGGCAGCCTCATCCACAAACAGATATTCGGCAGCAAGGACGTGAAGATCGACACACGGCGGTTCGCCTGGGTGGGCGCGATAGCGACCCTGCATCCCGTCTGCGTCCTGACCAAGGCCAGCGGTATCAGCGATCTGGCAGCCTGGTCGGGTGCCAAGAAACCGGTCAAGCTGGGAGGCATCGGCCATAACGACGCCGCCACCAGCATGTCACGCGTCTTCGGCGCCGCCCTGGGCCTGCCCGTGAAGCTCATCGGCGGCTACAGGGGTCCGGTGAACGTGCGTCTGGCCGCCGGCAACCAGGAAGTGCAGGGCGGTTGCTGGTACTGGCAGGCGGTGAAAAAGGCGTGGCAAAAGCTGCTCGCCGCCAGGGAAGCGCAGGTTGTGCTGCAGGCCATGACCAAACCCCACCCGGACTTGCCGTCGGTACCCAACGGCCTCGATCTGGCCAAGACCGAGGAAGCCCGCATGCTGCTCATGTACGGCGTTCATGATCCGGCCAAGATCGCGCGCGCCTATTCGCTTCCGCCCGGCACCCCGGACGAGCAGGTGGCGATTCTCCGCAAGGCCTTTGCCGACACCGTGGCGGATCCGTCGTTCGTCGCCGAGGCCAAGGGTCTGGGATTGGAAGTCCGCCCGCTGGGCGGGGCCGAGATCGAAAAGACGGTCCAGGGACTGTTCAAGCTGAGTCCCAAGCTCATCGTGCAGCTCAGGAAAGTGCTCTTCCCCGAAGAGCCGGCCGGCGACGACCGGAAACCGTAGGGGCGGGTCTCGAGACGCGCCCGCGCTTTCCGCTGTGCGGGCACGGGCGGGTTTGAAACCCGCCCCTACGCCTCCTTGCCGCGAATCAGGCGCTCCACCGTATATTCCATGACCGTTTCGCCGCGCTGGTTCTTGACCACGTGCCGGTAACGCACAATGCCCGCGTTGCGGGATTTGGTCCGGCGGCTGTCGAGCACTTCGATCTCGACCCCTATCGTGTCACCCACCTTGACCGGCCGGAACAACCGCATGCCCTGGAGGCCGACGAACGCCAGACCCGTGCCGTGAATCATGCCCGTCTGCGTGGTCAACCCCTCGGCGATGGCGAAGGTGAGGCTGCCCGGAGCGATGCGCTCGCCGTAGTCCGTCTCGTCCCGCATGTACTCCGCATCCATGAACAGGGGTTCGATGAGACCGGCCAGGTTCACGAACTGGACCACGTCGGTCTCCGTGACCGTACGCCGAAGTGTCTTGTGGACGTCGCCCGGCCGATACTCTTCGTAGGTCAATCCGTGTTGCATGCTTGATTTCCTCGTTCCGGTCCTGACGAACCTGTCCGCGGGACACAGGGCCAGGAGCTCAATACAGCCGGCGACGCCGTGCGGGCACGGGCGGGTTTGAAACCCGCCCCTACACGGGGAAACCCGCACCTACACCGGGAAACCCGCCCGTACACGGTCATCTACCGTGATACCTGCGGAGCAGGGCGCTAACCGAGCGTTCCCCGCCTGCGAAACTCGGCGATGGCCGCGTCGTCCAGTTCCAGCCAATCCTTCAACACCTGGGCGTTGTGCTCCCCCAGGAGTGGCGGCGCGAGCCGGATGGAGGCCGGAGTTCCGGAGAACTTCACCGGCAACCCGGCCATGCGCACCTTCCCGGCGGTGGGGTGGTCTATCTCCCGGAGCATCCCGGTCGCCAGCACCTGCGGGGAGTCGAATACCTGCGAGATGTCCTGGACCGGGGAGCAGGGCACTCCCGCGCGGTTCAGCAGTTCAACCCACTCCTGGCCGGGTCGCGCACGGAACATGTCGTCCAGTATGCCAAGAAGTTCGTGCCGGTTCTCCACCCGGTGCGCATTGGTGTCGAACCGCGGATCCGCCGCCAGCTCCGATTTGCCGGCACCGTTGCAGAACCGCGCCCAGATCGCCTCGTTGGCCACGGCCACCACGAGATGGCCGTCGGCGGTGGCGAAGCTCTGGTACGGCACGATGTTGGGATGCGCGTTGCCCCAGCGGCCGGGCACGTTGCCGGTCACGAGATAGTTGCTGCCGGCATTGATCAGGCTAGCAACCGCCGCCTCCATGAGGGAGGTTTCGATCCGTTGCCCTTCGCCGGTCTGTTCGCGGGCGTAAAGGGCCGCGGCGATGGCGTTCCCGAGCATGAGACCGGCGACGATGTCGATGATGGCGACTCCCACCTTCGACGGCTCGCCGTCGGCGGCGCCGGTGATGCTCATCAGGCCGCCCCAGGCCTGAATGGCCAGGTCGTATCCCGGCCGGTCCTTCAACGGCCCGCTGGCGCCGAAGGCCGATAGCGACGCGTAGATGAGCCGCGGGTTCCGCTGCCGGACCTCGGCTTCGGACAGGCCCCAGCCGTCCAGCGTCCCGGGCCGGAAGTTTTCCATCAGCACGTCCGCCTCCAGGGCCAGCCGGCGGAGCATCTCGATGCCGTCCGGCGTCCTCAGATCCAGCGTCACGCTCCGTTTGTTGCGGTTGACACACAGGAAGTAGGCGCTCTCGCCTCCCTGGAACGGCGGCCCCCAGCTTCGCGTGTCGTCCCCCGTGCCCGGCTGCTCGATCTTGACGACCTCCGCTCCCAGGTCGCCCAGGAACATCGTGCAGTAAGGCCCGGCCAGCACCCGCGACAGGTCCAGCACGCGGATCCCGTGCAGCGGGCCGTTGGGCGCACTCATTTGAACTCGATGCCCTGCTCGCGCAGAATCTCGTCCAGCGTCTCGGCCCCGAGCCAAAGCCCCGGCATACCCCCGGGTATCGCCGCCACCTCCACTGCCTCCAAAACCTGCCGCGGCGTGGCGCCGAGCTTGAGCGCCCGCTCGCTGTGAAGACGGACACCCCGGGGCCGGTTCAGGGCGCAGGTGATGCCCACCATGATGAGCTCCTTGGTCTTCCTGTCGAGAGCCCCCTCCCGCCCGAAGGTTCCGTCGACGAACAGACCCGTCAGGTGCCGTGCGTATTCGGGGTCGAGGTCGGCGATGATGTCGTAGGCCTTGTTCGTGGCCCCCAGCGAGATGTCTTCGAAAGCCTTGCGCGCGTCCTTCGCCATGTCGAGTCTCCTTTCCGGTTCGTGCCGTGGTCTGTATTCGCGGTTTGCAAACACATGATCCGTGGTCTCTTGTAGCAGTACGGTCATGCACGGCAAACGTAAACCATGTAGCCGGTCTGTACCACTCCGACCCCCTCTCCCTCTGGGAGAGGGCTGGGGTGAGGGTGCCCGCTGCAACCACACGGTTGTGAATTGTAGGGCAGGGGATGGGAGGGGCAGGGCTATTGCAGCGCCCTCACCCGGCCTTCGGCCACCCTCTCCCAAAGGGAGAGGGGTTGAGTTTGGGACGATACGAGGCCACCCTCTCCCAGAGGGAGAGGGGTTTGGCGCGTCCGTGACCAATTGACACCGCAACAGCCCGGCGGGTAGTTTGAGTCAACGCCGACCTGGAGGAATGTTCAAATGACCGGAAGGGAATTCGTCGAATCGCTGTGGACCCGATACCACGATGAGTTGGAGGGGCCCGTCATCGCCATCCGCAAGGCGCTGGCGGAGCTGGATCCTCGGACCCCGGAGTTCGTCGGCCTGATGCAACGGCAGGCCAAGAAGGAGCTGGCCCACGGGGTGGCGTTCACCAAGGCGCTGCTGCAATACGGCGAGCTGGAACCTCACGAGCGTGCTAACGTGGCCGAGCAGGCGGCGGACGAGTACAGGCACTACGCCCTGATCGCGGACTATCTCGCCGGCCGCGACGCAGCCGACGACGTTCCCGCCGATGCCTACGACGGCTATTTCGGCCAGTTCCTCACCGGCGACGTGCGAGCGTTCCGGCTCTGCAACATCGCCGAGAAATCCGCGGTGGTGTTCATGCAGCACCTGAGGGACGTGACTCCGGATCCGGTGGTGCGGCAACTCGCCAAGGACATCGTGGACGACGAGGAAGGCCACGAAGACATGGTCATGGAAAGGCTCGCGCGCTTCGCCGAGGACGCCGGCAACCGGGAGTTTCTGGAGAACATGTTCGTCCAGAGCTGGGGCAGCCAGAAAGAAGGCGTGATCCGCGAAGGACGGGACCTCGGCGTCGACGTCGACAGGATACTCCGCCAGTTCGAGGCCCACGCCGCCGGACCGTCCGACTAACCGGCGTAGGTCGGATTAGCGAAGCGTAATCCGACACCACAGTGGCGTCGGGTTGCTCATCTCATTTGTCGCGTCCGGGCGTGGCAGCCGTAGGGGCGGGTTTCAAACCCGCCCGTGCCCGTTGTCGCACTGAATCGCCGGCCGTGAGCGCCGGCGACGTCAAGCCGGACGATGGCAAACAAGCCGGACGATGGCAAATCATCAGGGTGTCCCTACGTGCGGCGGCCCGTCATGGCCTCAATGCCAGAAGCCGTGAAGCCGCACCACCTCCATGTAGTCCTCGATACCCTTCTCCAGAGAATACTGCGGCTTGTAGCCGAGCACGCGCTCGGACGCGGACAGGTCCACCCGGGGGCGCGCCGTCTTTTTGCCGGCCCCCGGGGCCAGCTCGACGGCCCGGCCCGGCAGCAGCCTGTGCAGTGCCCGGAGGAAGTCCGCGGGGCCGTAGTTTTTGCCGGCGCCGACGTGGAAGGCGTTACCGGGCGCGTCTTTGGCGGTGCAGGCCAGGGCGATGCCCCGGCCCACGTCCGCGGCGTAGACGAAGTCGTTGGGTCCCACGTGACGATCCTCGAGCTCGATGGGCTCGTCGCCCAGGCAGGCGCGCACCAGATCGTTCATGGCGATGCCGCCGCCGGAGCCGCCGCGATAGTGCCCGGGCCCGTAGACCCCGGTGGGCCGGATGCGGACGCACTCCATGCCGTAATAGTTCTCGTACGCGTCCAGCAGCACCTCGTTGGCGACCTTGGTGGAGGAGTAGAAGCGGTTGCCCCAGCGCGGAGCGTCCTCCTTCACCGGCCCCTTGCGGATCTTGGTCCAGTCGTAGACGCCGAAGGTGCTGACGTGCACCAGCCGTTTGATCCCGGAGATCTGACAGGCCTCGAAGACGTTCACCGATCCCACGGTGTTGGTGCGGAAGCCGCGGTAGGGCGGGCTCTCCACCTGGCCGCCGATGAGGCCGGCGGTGTGCACCAACACGTCGGGCTTGGCCCCGGACAGCGCCCGCAGCAGGTTGGGCAGGTCCAGCAGGTCGCCACGCACCGTGGTCACCCGCTGCTTCCCGGCAATGGCGGCGACGTAAGCGGGGTCGGGGTTCATGTCGTAGAGGTGAACCGAGTGCCCCTCCTGCGTCAGCTCCCTGGCCGTGTGGCATCCGAGCATTCCGGCGCCCGTGATGAATATCTTCATGAAGTCCCTCCCGGTCTTTGGCTCGGGTTGCGGCCGGTTCTCCGTCCTGACCGCGGCTCCAGGAGCCTGTATCGGCCAACAGTGCGATCCGGACACGGGCGGGTTTGAAACCCGCCCCTACATCAGATATCGGGTTCCTGCGGCAAACCCGTGGAATCTCTCACACCGGGCTCCGAATCGTCAAGGACAACCCGGGGCGCAAAACCCGGGAGTCCCTACCCTCTTCTCCCTGACACAAACCTTTGAGTCCCTACCCTCTTCTCCCTGACACAAACCTTTTGACGTTACCCCGGGACGTCTCCGATCCATTGCTGCCAAACCCTCCGAGGCCCGACGAGGCGATTGTAGGGGCGGGTTTCAAACCCGCCCGTGCCCAGGCCCGCTGTCCCGCCCGGGACACCCGGTCCCGGCGGCGCCGGTTCGGCCGGACACCGGATTCTTGTTGACCTCCCCTTGGGTGAAGTATATTCTGAGTCGTAGCGAGGATGAGGGACGATGAGCAAAAAAACCACGATTGAAGTTCGAGTCAATGGTGTCAGCCGGACGAAGGAGGTGGAGCCCCGTCTGTTGCTGGTGCACTATCTCCGGGATGTGCTCGCTCTGACCGGGACCCACATCGGTTGCGAGACCAGCCTGTGCGGCGCCTGCACGGTCATGGTGGACGGCGCGGCGGTCAAATCCTGCACTCTGCTGGCCGTACAGGCGGACGGGTGCGAGGTCGAGACCATCGAATCGCTCGCCACCGAGGACGGGCTCCATCCGATACAGCAAGCCTTCTGGGATTGCCATGGGCTCCAGTGCGGCTTCTGCACGCCCGGCATGATCATGGCCACGCGGCAGCTCCTTCAGGAAAATCCGAGCCCCTCGGAAGAGGAGATCCGCCACGGGCTCGAAGGCAATATCTGCCGCTGTACCGGGTACAAGCATATCGTCGACGCGGTGAAGCAGGCCGCGGAAGAAATGAAAGCTGGGACGTAAGCCATGCCGGTAAGCAAGCTTGTAGGAACCAAGGTCAAACGGCGCGAAGACCCGCGTCTGGTGCAGGGTCTCTCGCACTATGTGGACGATCTCAGGATGGCGGACGTGCTGCACGTGGCCATCCTGCGCAGTCCCCACGCCCACGCCCGCATCAACGGCATCAACAAGGATGCTGCCGCGGCGTTGCCCGGTGTGGTCAGCGTCGTGACCGGCGCGGACATCGGCGACAGCGTGGGGTCGGTCCCCTGCGCCGCGGCCAATCCGACGTTGCGCACGCCGCCGCACCCGGTGCTGGCCCAGGATTACGTGCGTCACGTGGGCGAGCCGGTGGCCGCGGTGGTGGCCGAGGACTCCTACACGGCCCGGGACGCCATCGATCTCATCGAGGTGGACTACGAGCCGCTGCCGGCGGTATCGGACCTGGAGAAGGCGCTGTCGCCGGGCTCCCCGGTCGTCCACTCCCAGTGGCCCGACAACCATACCTTCACCTTCGAGCTCGGCACCGGGGACATGGACAAGGCCCGCGCCGAGGCGGACGTCGTCATCAAGCAGAAGTTCATCCATCAGCGGCTCGCGCCGATCCCGGTGGAGACCCGGGGCGTGGTCGCCCGGTACTATCCGGGCGAGGATGAGCTGACCGTCTGGAGTTCGACCCAGATCCCGCATCTCCTCCGGGCCATGCTGGCGCTCATGCTCGGGTTCCCGGAACATCGCATCCGGGTCATCACCCCGGAGGTGGGGGGCGGCTTCGGATGCAAGCTGAACGTCTACCGGGAGGAAGGCCTGCTGGCCTATCTCGCGATGAAGCTCAAGGGTACGGTGAAGTGGATCGAAGGGCGGCGCGAGAACATGCAGGCGACGATCCACGGACGCGGACAGGTGGGTACGGTGGAAGCGGCGGTCAAGAAGGACGGTACCATCCTGGGCGTCACCTACGACAGCATGCTGGACACCGGCGCCTATCTCCAGCTTCTCACCCCGGGATTGCCGCCGCTCACGGGCCTGATGATCAGCGGGTGCTACAAGATCCCCACGCTGCGATTCAGTTCCACCGGCGGCTTCACCAACAAGGTCGCCACCGACGCCTATCGCGGCGCCGGAAGGCCCGAAGCCGCTCTGGTGATCGAGCGCACCCTCGACCTGATTGCGCGCGAACTCGACATGGATCCGGTGGAGCTGCGCCGGAAGAACTTTGCCCAGCCGACCGATTTCCCGCTCCCGGTGGCCACCGGTCTGGCCTATGACAGCGGCAACTACCAGGGGGCGCTGGACAAGGCGCTGGAGATGGTGGGTTATGACGACCTTCGGGCCGAGCAGAAGCGGCTGCGGGAGGAAGGCCGCTACCTCGGCATCGGTTTCTCCACCTACGTCGAGATCTGCGCCATGGGTCCTTCCGCGGCGCTGCCGGCCGGGGGATGGGAAAGCGGTACCGTGCGTCTGGACTTCACCGGCAAGACCACCGTGCTGACCGGCGTGTCGCCCCACGGCCAGGGGGAGGAGACGACCTTCGCGCAGATCGTCTCGGACGAGCTGGGTGTTCCCATCGAGGACATCGCCGTGCTTCACGGGGACACCGCCATTGTGCCCAACGGCATCGGCACCTTCGGGAGCCGAGGCATCTCCGTGGGCGGCACGGCGGTGTATATGGCGACGCAAAAGGTCAAGGAGAAGGCCGAGGCCATCGCCGCCAACGTGCTGGAGTGCAGCGCCGAGGATCTGGAATTCGAGGACGGCAAGTTCTCGGTCAAGGGTGTGCCCGACAAGGGCATCACCATCCAGCAGATCGCGCTGCAGGCGCACGTGGCGACCAAGCTGCCCGCGGGCATGGAGCCGGGGCTCCAGGCGACCTCCGTCTTCGAGCCGTCGAACTTCACGTTCCCCTTCGGCACACACATCTGCGTGGTGGAAGTGGACACCCAGAGCGGCGAGATCGAGATCAAGAAGTACGTGGCGGTGGACGACTGCGGCAAGGTCATCAACCCGCTGATCGTGGACGGTCAGGTACAGGGCGGCATCGCCCAGGGACTGGGCCAGGCGCTTCTGGAAGAGGTGGTCTACGACGAGGACGGCCAGCTCCTCACCGGCAGCCTCATGGACTACGCCGTGCCCCGGGCGGAAGACCTGCCGCCCCTGGAACTCGCCCGCACGGAGACCCCGTCGCCGGTGAATCCCATGGGGGTCAAGGGAGTGGGCGAGGCCGGGACCATCGGTTCCACGCCGTCCATCGTCAATGCGGTGGTGGATGCGCTGGCCCCGTTCGGTGTCACCCACATCGACATGCCGCTCAAGCCCGAGAAGATCTGGCGCCTGTGCCAGGGCGGTACGAAGTAAACAGATAGCGAGAGCCGATCATGATACCTGCAGCCTTTGATTACATCGTTCCGGACAGTCTTGAGGGTGCGGCCGCCAGCCTGGCGGAGGCCGGCGACGACGCCAAGGTGATGGCCGGCGGACACAGCCTGCTGCCGATGATGAAGCTCAGGCTGGCTCAGCCCTCGGTGGTCATCGACCTCAAGCGGCTGGACTCCCTGCGTCAGATCCAACTGGACGGCGGCGCGCTCCGCATCGGCGCCCTGGTGACACACCACCACGTGGAGACCTCCGGCGAGGTGGCGGACAACTGCCCGCTGCTGGCCATGACCGCCGGCAGCATCGGCGACCCGCAGGTGCGCAACCGCGGCACCATCGGCGGCAGCGTGGTCCACGGGGACCCGGCCGCGGACTGGCCCGCGGCGCTGCTGGCCCTGGGCGCCGAGGTGACATTGACGAGCAAGGACGGTTCGCGCTCGGTGGCCGCCAAGGACTTCTTCCTGGGTCCCTTGACCACTGCCATCGAGCCCGCGGAGATCCTGGCGGGCGTGAGCGTTCCGGTGCCCGCCGCCGGCACCCGCGCCGCCTACCGCAAGGTCAAGCAGAAGGCTTCGGGCTTCGCCATCGTCGGCGTCGCGGTATGCCTGCGAATGGACGGTGACACCTGTGCCGACGCCGGCATCGGCGTCACCGGCCTTGCGGCTACGCCTTTCCGGGCCACCGCGGTGGAGGACCAGCTCAGGGGCAAGGCGCTGACGGCCGATGTCATCTCCTCGGCCGCGGCGCAGGTAGCGGAGGGCGTCGACGCCCTCGCCGACATCCACGCGTCGGCGGACTTCCGCTCCCATCTGGCCCGGCTCAACACCGCCCGCGCCATCCAGGACGCCCTCAGCAGCTAGTTTCCGCAAGCGAGGCCGGCAACCCGGCCGGCCTCGTATCAACCCCACAAGGACGGAATCATGCCCAAGGCGCTCAGCGGCCTGATGGGAATGCGCCACATCGCCCTCAACGTCAAGGACGTCGAGCGCTCGAAAGCCTTCTACCAGGACGTCCTGGGCATGGAGGTCGTGTGGCAGCCCGACCCCCAGAACGCCTACCTCAGTTCCGGTACCGACAATCTGGCTCTGCACGAAACCCCCAGCGGCCAAGCCCCGTCCGCCGCCACCTCATCCCTCGACCACCTGGGCTTCATCGTTTCCGATATCGACCGCGTCCGAGAGCTTGAAAGCGAGTTCCGCGCCAGAGACGTCACCATCATCAAACCCTTCAAGCGTCACCGCGACGGCAGCGCCTCGTTCTATTGCGCCGATCCCGACGGCGTCGTCATCCAGATGCTTTACGAGCCGACCCTGAGCGGGCAGAGGATCGTGGGGAAGTGAGAAGACACAGGTTCCAGCCGTGATGTCTTCAATCGTATTGGTCAATTAGGCGACGAAGTGTGTCGAACAGCCGTCCGCAATGACGGCATCGTTGCCGTACGACCATCGGATTGATGCGCTGAAGAAGCTGCCGAGCGTGCTTAATTTTGTGGTATCGTCCTCGTTGGGTCTTCTCGGTGGCACGCTCCAGGCCTTTGGCGATATCGTCCTTGGCTACTTCTTCAAGATTCTGGTTGCTAGGAAGCGCGTTTTCGTGAAAGCCCTGACCGTAGAAGTTCCTGAGGGCGTCCCTGTCGGCAACGATCCATGTTTCCATCGTCTCAACCATGAGGTGGATACTGTCGCCGTCGATGTTGTGGAGGTTCCATTTGCCACGACTCGCCAGATGATCGACGGGTCCCGTGTTGACCGGCGCTTCGGAGTCGACCAGAAGTATGACGATTCCGGGCTCACCTTTTCTAAGCTCGTTTTGGAAGCGCTTTTGTGCGTTGTTGCGCGAACCGCAAGGGACCAGCCGCCAATGCCACCCGCGCGCACGAAAGGCAACCTTGACATCGGCCAGAAACATCTCCATGCCCTGGCGCAGAGCATCTTTGGAGTTCTTGCCATCCCCACCCCCTTCCATATAGATGGCGATGTTCACGGATTTGCGCCCAACTCGCCCATCCGCCACAGGTCGCCGAGCGCATAATCTTTCAGCCAGTCCGCCAGCTTGGCGGAATCCAAGCGACGCAACGTCGTTCCTGCCCCAATCCGCTCACAAGCGACAACGGCGTCCGGTTTGCCGCTCAGAGCAGATACGAGCGCGTCCGAATGGGTGGCGACAATCAGTTGCATCCGTTCGGATGCGTCGATGATGAGATCGGCGACAAGAGAGATGGCGTCTGGATGCAAACCGAGTTCCGGTTCGTCGATGCAGACCAGAGGCGGTGGCGCCGGTGTCAGCAATGTCGCGAGAAGCGCGACGAACCGGATCGTGCCGTCAGAGAGGCGAGTCGCCGGAACCGGGGTCGCGAAGCCTGATTCGTGCAGGTAGAACTGGACTGTGCCCCCGGATAGCATGGTGGACATCCGTTCAAAGCGGGGAAAGAAGCGCTTGAGTAGCTTGTTGAAATCCTGCGAGGCCTGATTGTGCTCAATCTTGTTGAGGATCAAGGCAAGATTGCTGCAGTCTGGAAGGAGACGGTCTTCCGGAAGATCTGGCTTTTGCGCCTGACGGGGGGCGGTATAGCGCCCAAAGGTCCAGTCGCGTAGCATCTGAATTTGTCCGAATTGCCGCCCCAGCCAAGTGACTTCCGGATAGAGTTCTGGGTCCCTGATCTGTGACAGAACCGATTGGTCAGGGCGCAATTCCTGCCGCTCAATCCTGCGAGGTGGTTTACTCCATCGATCACCTTCTGTCCGATCCCTGATATTGACGGCAGGGTTTCCCCTCTGAAAGCGATAGTAGAAATATGGGTCCTCATACCCTGGGCGGGGTTTGATCTCTTCGATGGCTTCGTCGACCACTTCGACCCGTATGTTGTCGGTGGTGAACTCAAGGCGATAACGCAGTGCCCGATCGGCAGTTGTCGTTAGCCCCGTGTTCGTGTCGCCAGTCTCCACCTCTATTTTGGCGACCTTTCTTGTGGGTTCCCCTTTCCAGAACCACTCCGTGGCCCCCCCGCCCTCCCGGATCGCGGCGGCAAAGTCGGTCGGGGTTGCGCGAAGCAGATCGATGGTTTCGATAATGTTCGATTTTCCAGACCCGTTCGGTCCGATGAGAACATTGAGATCGTGAAGTTCAAAGGGCGGCATGCCAGGAGGAAATGACAAGAGTCCCGGCATTTCGAGGTTACGGATGAATTTCATGGCCACTGCCTCCAGATTTCGCAAGCGCACAACCGCCTGCGCCACGTATCTCACGAGTTTACCACTTACGAGGGGAAACATCAGGGATCACGAGTAATGCCGCATGGTCGCCTCCCTACTGTGTCGAGGCTTCTTGCCGGAAAATACAATTTGGTAATAGAAATTTTGGCAAAGATTCTATTGCCGCATGGAAAATGCGAGCGCCAACGTCGCGTGCCACGCATGGAAACCCTGACACGCGGATCATGAGCAGACTTCCCGCGGTCACTCCCCCTGCGCAAGTCCCTCCACAATCCGCTCCGCCGCTTTTTCGCCGCCGTGGATGCAGTCGGCGATGCCCACGCCCCGGTAGCTTTTGCCGGCCAGGGCGAGAGTGGGGAACTGCTGTAACCGGGTCTCGATCCTCTCCACCCGGTCCAGGTGGCCAACGTTGTACTGGGGCATGCAGTCGAGGTAGCGGGTGGTGCGGCAGAGGATCGGCGTGCCGGATATGCCGAGGAGCGCCTCCAGGTCTTCCCGGACCTGGGCTTCCAGGAGTTCGTCCGGTTGGTCGAGCAGATCCGGTTGCAGGGCGCCGCCGGCGAAGCAGCGCAGCAGGGCGATATCTTCGGGAGCCCTGCCGGCGTATTTCACGCTGCTGAAGGTGCAGGCCATGATCTTCCGGCGTTCCACGTGCGGAACCACGAACCCGTAGCCGTCGAGGGGGTGGGAGATATCGTTGCGGCGGTATGCGAGGTTGACGGTGGCGGTGGAGGAGAAGGGAATCGCCCCCAACTCCCCGGCCAATTCCGAATCCAGTGTTGTCAGGGCACGCGCCGCTGCGAACGCCGGTAGCGTGCAGATGACGGCGTCTCCCTCAACCGAGCCGTGGCCGGTGTCCACTCGCCAGCGGCGGGCGTCCGGGTTCCAGGACAGCTCCCGGACCGTCTCGCCAAGGCGCGCCGCGCCCGGCCCAAGCGCCTCCTCGATGCGGCGCACGAGCACTTCCATGCCGCCGTCGATGCTGACGAACAGGCTCCAGCGCGCGCCGGTCTCGCCCGCGGCCTGTGCCCGGCGTTTCTGCGCCTGCCGGCTCCCGAGGATGACGCTGCCGTGGCTGCGTTCCATCTCCGGGAACCGGGGCATGGTGGCGGCCAGGCTGAGGGCTTCCGGGTCCGACGCGTAGATGCCGCCGATGAGCGGTTGCGCGACACGCTCCAGGACTTCCCGGCCCAGCCGTCGTCGCACGAACGATGCAAGGCTCTCGTCGCCGTCATGGGAGCGCCGGGGTATCAGCGGTTCCAGCGCCATGCGCAGCTTGCCGCTCCAGGAGAACACGGGACTTTGCAGCACCGATCCCACCCGCGTGGGGGCCATCAACAGGAACCCCTCGGGGAGCGGCTCCAGCGCGCCCCGGTGAACGGTGTAGAGTTTCAAACCCCCTTGTTGCGGCGCAATGAGGCGATCAGCGAGGCCCAGGCGCTCACAAAGGCGTAGCGCGGCGGGCTTGTCCGTGATGTAGGAATCCGGACCGAGCTCCAGCAGGAGATTGTCGGCATGCTCGGTGGCGATGACGCCTCCGAGGCGGTCGGAGGCTTCCAGCAGTGTCACCCGGTATGCCGTGGACCCGGTGCGGCTCAGCTCTGTCAGCCGGTGTGCCGCGGCCAAGCCGGATATGCCCCCGCCGATGACGATGATGTCCTTGGTCATGTCTACCGCTTGGCTAGGGTCATACCTTGTACTTGGTACGCGTATCCACAACCACCTGATTTAACGGAAGTTTCTGTCTATGCGCTCAGCTCATGCACCGCGTCTACCATGGCCCTTACGTGGTCCACGGAGGTTTCCGGGAGAATGCCGTGGCCGAGGTTGAAGATGTGGCCCGGGCGGCCTTGCACCCGCCGGAGGATGTCGCCGACCCGCCTGCGGATCTCGGCCGGGGGCGCGAACAGGGCCACGGGGTCGAGGTTGCCCTGGATCGCGACGTCATGGCCCACGCGGCTCCACGCCTCGTCCAGGTCCACGCGCCAGTCCACTCCCATCACGTCGCTGCCCGCCTCCTGCATCAGCTCCAACAAGCCGCAGGTGCCGGTGCCGAAGTGGATGACCGGGACGCCGGGTGTCACCCCCGCCATCAGCCGGCGCATGTGCGGCAGGACGTACTCGCGATAGTCGTCGGGCGCCAGACAGCCCACCCAGCTATCGAACACCTGCAAGGCGTCGATGCCGGCATCGATCTGCGCGTTGACATAGGAAAGGGTGGAGGCCACCAGCCGCTCCATGAGCGCGCTCCAGGCGCCGGGATCGGTGTGATACAGCCGCTTGGTGTGGATGTAGTTCCGCGAGGCGCCGCCTTCGATCAGGTAGGACGCCAGCGTGAAAGGGGCGCCGCAGAAGCCGATCAGCGGCACGCGTCCGGCCAGCGCCGCGCGGGTGCTGCGGACGGCCGCGTACACGTACGACAGGGATTCTTCCGGCACCGGATCGCGCAGTGCGTCGACGTCCCCGCCCGTCCTTACCGGCCGTTGAATCACCGGGCCGCCGGTGGCGTACTCGAGGCCCACGCCCATGGGCTCCAGCAGCAGCAGGATGTCGGCGAAGAGGATGGCGGCGTCCACGTTGAGGCGCTCCACGGGCGCCACTGTCACCTCCGCTACCAGATCCGGCGTCTTGCACAGATCGAGAAAGCTGACCTTGGCCCTCACGTCGCGGTAATGCTGCATGTAGCGTCCCGCCTGCCGCATGAGCCACACCGGCGTGTAGGGGGTCTTGCCGCGGCGGCAGGCGGTGAGAAACGGGTGATCTGTAGAGGTGTCGGTCATTGCTTCTGCCTGAAGTCCCTAAAGCTGCGAGCTACGGTCCCTAAAACTGCGAGCTAGCAGGCTGTGTCAAAACCCCAACTTCGGGGCACGAAAGGCCTTTCCGTCATTCCCGCGAAAGCGGGAATCCAGGGGTCCTAGAGGGGCCCCTACGCGGCGTTTCCCCACTCCACCCCGCCTGGATTCCCGCTTTCGCGGGAATGACGTTTTCGGGGGCCGTTGCCTCTCTCGGATGGGGTTTTGACACAGCCTGCTAGGCCCTTCGATTTCCATTCGCTACGCCTGTCCTGAGCTTGTCGAAGGGCCCAGGGCGAACGGTGGGCCATGCCATTGGCCCCGGACCGCGGGGTCCATCACATGCTCAGTGCGAGCGGTTCTTTCCGGCGCCCAGCGTGACGGTGCCCTCGCCATACTTGTGCCGCAGGCGGTCGATGCCCTTGTAGAGCTCGTCCATGGATGCCCGCTCGCGGTAGTCGAACATGGAGTCCTGCCACCCCTCAGTGGTGATGCCGCTGGTGCTGATTCCGAGCAGGCGTACCGGCCGTCCGGGCGTCAGGTTGCTCGCGAGCAGCTCCCGGGCAACCTTGAAGATGTCCACGTCGAAGCACGTGGGCGCTTTCAGGGTGCGCGACCGGGTGATGGTCTTGAAGTCGGAATAGCGGAGCTTGAGGGTGATGCGCCGGGCGCGGCCCCCCTGGCGGCGCAGTCTCGCCGCCACGTCTCCCACGAGCCCGCCCAGCACCTGCTCCATGGCCGCCGCATCGGTGAGCGGTTGCGCAAGCGTGGTCTCGCTTCCAATCGAATGCTCGTGGGCGCGGCCGCTGTCCCCGGTGCGCTCCAGGTCCAGGTAACGGCGGCCAAGCCGGGGATGTGCGAGAAGCTGAGCCACCGTGGCGATGCCGCGGCCCACCAGCTCACGGTAGGTCTTGGGGCCGACGCCGGGGATGGCCGAGACGTCGAGGGGCCCCAGAAAACGCTCTTCCGACCCCGGAGGCACGTAGAGCAGCCCTCGGGGTTTGACCGCGGTGGCGGCGATCTTGGCCAGGGTCGGGTGGGTGGCGAGGCCCCCGGACGACGGCAGCCCCAGATCGCGCTTGATGCGGTCGATGATCTCGTTTGCGGTGCGTATGGGATGGCCCATCAGCCGTTCCGTGCCGGTCAGGTTCACGAGTCCCTCGTCGATGGAGAATGCCCGGACGTCGGGCGAGAAGCAGCGGAGCAGGTCGAATACCTTCCTGGAAAATTCGCTGTAAACCCCGCGCCGGCCGGGGACGAAGATGCCGTCCGGGCAGAGCCGGCGCGCCTGGAAACCCGGCATGGCGGACCGGACCCCGTATTGACGGGCTTCGTAGGACGCGGAGGTAACCACCCCGCGGCCCGCGCCGCCGCCCACCATCACCGGCTTGCCCTCCAGGGAAGGATCGAGGACGCGCTCCACGGACACGTAGAAGGAGTCCATGTCGATGTGCAGGTATAAGGCCATACGGTTAGTGTCCTGTGCGGTCAATGTTAACAGTCTTGGCGCCTGGGAGTCCATCTGGTGTCCTGTCCCGCAATACGTTCAGGGACACTCTGACTATTTGCCATCGTCCGGCGTTGCCTCGCCGGCGCCCACAGCCGGCGATTCAGCGCGACAACGGGCACGGGCGGGTTTGAAACCCGCCCCTACAACTGCCACGCCCGGACGCGGCTATTGGTCAGAATGTCGTCAGGAGGATGCGCAGCACTGCTTGTTGCCGGCAAGGCGCAATGGCCTGTAGGGGCGGGTTTCAAACCCGCCCCTGGGCGGGTGGGCACCACGGGCGGAAGAGCGATCGGAGCCACAGAGCGTTGTCCAATGAGAACATGATGCTGAACGAGGACTAGCGAGCGGGTCTAGTCAGCAGCGTGTCTTGGGTTGAGGCGGTATGTTGGCTGTTGTCGGCTTTTCTGTCAATCGGTGTCCCGGTGTAGCGCGGTAGCGCCCCCGCGTTGGGGGGTGGTGAGGTGCGCCGACGCGCTTCCGAGGGTCTTGCAAAGACTTCCCCCCATACCTTGGAGTCACGGTTTATACGAGGCGGCCGGTGCCGACTCGATGGTCACACGGTAGAGGGGCAGCACAAACGCCTCGGCCCGGCGGCAGGCAATCGGCCACGAACGCGCCATCAGGCGGCATGGGGCGGTGCGAGGTCGATGGCGTGGAACAGGTCCCGACGGGCGTCGTTGACTCGCCGGACGGCGTCGAGGTCGCTCATGGCGTAGGCGATCCGGTCCAGTTCGTCGAAGCGGGTGTTGTCCTTGAGGTGGCTCTTTGCGTCCGGGAGGGACTTCAGCTTCTCGTAGGGCGTCCTCACGTCCTCCCGCCGGTACTTGCGGCGCACCTTGCCGTGGTCGCGGTACTCGGTGGCGAACAGGCACGGGCGGTGGAAGTTCAGGAACGGCGACAGCTCGCGCAGCGCGAACTCGTTGACGATCCCGGCGAAGCGCTGCGGGATGTGGTCGTGGCCGAACCACTTGCGCACGACGTGGGCGTTCTTGCCCTCCACCAGCGCGTTGTCGTTCGAGTGCCGCGCCCGCGACTTGGTGAACTTCCGGATGTGCAGCTTGTTCAGCAGCGCCGCTACGCGGTGGTTGATGTACTCGGAGCCGTTGTCCGCGTGGAATGCGGCCACCGTGAACGGGAACAGCGACAGCACGGCTTCAAGCAGCGGTACCAGGAACCTCTCCGAGATGCCCCGCACGGCCCCCACGTATTCGTACTGCGTGACCTCGTCAACGAGGTTGACCAGGTACAGGCCCTTCACGCCGTTCCGGTCGCCCTGGTGGACCGTGTCCACGCGCAGGTGCCCCGGCTTCCCCTGCGGGTCCGGCGCCTGGCGCAGCGCGATGCCCACCGTCGCCGCACGCGTCTTCTTCCACACCGTGCGCTTGGTCACGTACGTCTTCGACGCCCGGAGGTTGTAGACGTGGCTGTTCGAGATGCCCGCCAGCCGCTCGAAACGCTCGTCCCCGAACACCTCGTGCTGCCGGCGCAGCAACTCGCAAGTGGCCAGCCCCGACATCTGCCCGAACGCCTCGTCCACCTCCGCCAAAAGCCGGATGTCCACTCCCGTGTACCGGCGCTCGAACGGCCGACCGCGGTTGCCCCCGCGCCGATCCTCGATCCTGCCGCTCTCCCGCCATTGCCGGATCAGGCGGTCGATCTGCACCGCCGAAATCCCGGTCGCCTTGGCCAGAAAGCGGCGCACGATGCCCTTGTCGCGCTTGCCCAACGTCCTGTAGCGGAGCCGGCCAAGCAGTTCGCCGACAAAGCCGTAGGCGCTCTCCCGATCCCGGTGCCCGTAGTCCACAGCCTCGTTGCCTTCGACGAAGGCCCGAACCTGCTCAATGCTGCGTAGCCGCCGCGTCTGTAGTGTCACAATCATCCCTCCATGATCTACGACACGCCGGCTTCAGCATCACTTCGCCTTGGATTCACCCCCCTCCTTCAGCATCATGCCGCGTTGGACAGTTCTCACAGTGGCATTCCTTTTGCAGCCACCCTATGATGAATCGCCAGGAACCTGCGCTGTAGCAACACGAGGGTGTAGGGGCGGGTTTCAAACCCGCCCGTGCCCGCACCGCGCTGTCTTTCGATACAGGCTCCCGGGAAACTGAGGGGGTGAGGCGTGGCACGAGCCAGGGTCATCTACGAATGTCAGAACTGCGGCTTTCAGTCGCCCAAGTGGCTGGGCCGGTGCCCGGACTGCAGCCAGTGGAATTCGCTGGTGGAGGAAGCGGTCACGGCCCAGCCCCACGCGCGGGGCGCCGGGGACGCCGGCCCGGCGCGGGCGCCTTCGCCCATCCACGCCGTCACCACGGATACGGACAGCCGCATGCGGTCAGGCATCGAAGAGTTCGACCGGGTGCTGGGGGGCGGCCTGGTGGATGGGTCCGCGGTGCTCATCGGCGGCGACCCGGGCATCGGCAAGTCGACGCTGCTGCTTCAGGCAGTGGCGGCCCTGAGCCACGACGGCCCGCCCTGCCTTTACGTCTCCGGCGAGGAGTCGGAGCAGCAGGTCAAGATGCGGGGACAGCGCATTTCCCTGGCGTCTTCGAACCTGCTGGTGCTGAGCGAGACGTCGCTGGAGCGCATCCTGGAACAGGTCAGGGCGGTCAAGCCCGCGGTGCTGGTGGTGGATTCCATACAGACGGTGCACACCTCCGCCATCCCTTCCGCTCCGGGGAGCATCGGGCAGGTCCGGGAGTGCTCGAGCGCGTTGATTTCCCTGGCCAAGAAGAGCGGCATCGGCACCTTTCTCGTGGGTCACGTGACCAAGGACGGCGCCATCGCCGGCCCGCGCATCCTCGAGCACATGGTGGACACGGTGCTCTACTTCGAGGGCGAGCGCGGCCACAGCTTCCGCATCCTGCGGGCGGTCAAGAACCGCTTCGGCTCCACCAACGAGATCGGCGTGTTCGAAATGCAGGAAGCCGGCCTCCGGGAGGTGTCCAACCCTTCGCAGATCTTTCTTTCCGAACGTCCTCTGGGAGGGTCGGGCTCGGTGGTGGTCCCGAGCATGGAGGGAACTCGCCCGATCCTGGTGGAGATCCAGACGCTGGTCACCCGGTCCTTTCTCACCCTGCCCAGGCGCACGTGCATCGGCGTCGACACCAACCGCGTGGCCCTGATCCTCGCCATCCTGGAAAAGCGCAAGGGGATGAACTTCTACGACAAGGACGTGTTCATCAACGTGGCCGGCGGCGTGAGCGTGTCGGAGCCCGCCGTGGACCTGGGTATCGCGGTGGGGGCGGCTTCGAGCTCTCTGGACCGGGCCGTCGACCCCTATATGGCCTTCGTCGGCGAGGTGGGTCTGGCGGGAGAGATCCGCACCGTCACCCGGGCGGAGGCGCGGGTGGCCGAAGCGGGCAAGTTGGGATTCCGCAAATGTGTCCTGCCCAAGGGCAACTGCAAGCAGCTCGCGCACATCAAGCATCCCGAGCTGGTTGGAGTCAGCTCACTCGACGAGTGCTGGGAGATCGTGTTCTGACGTAGGCGCCGGCCCGCCGGTGGCCCGTGCCCGAGGGCGACCGCGGGTCGCCCCTACGGCAGATCGTACTGCCAACCTGTAGGGGCGACCGCGGGTCGCCCCTACGGCAGATCGTACTGCCAACCTGTAGGGGCGACCGCGGGTCGCCCCTACGGGACACCACGCCGGTCGCCCCTACCTAGTGTACTGTCTCAAATAAAACGTGGTGAATATACGCAGGAATTTTTGTTGTCGGCAAGGCGCGATGACGAGTCGGGGGCGACCGGCGGTCGCCCCCGTGGCGGGCACCACGCGAGGAAGAGCAACGCAGCCGACGGCGAAAAGGACCAGCATATTCACCACGTTTTATTTGACACAGTACACTAGCAACGACTCGGATGGCTCCGGTTTGGTTACGTTGCTGATGATGTTGGTGTCGAGAAGATATCGGGTCACAGATCGACCTTGCGACCGGTCTCGAAGGGACGGGGAAGAATGATGTCGGCCCCGACAAGCGGGGAGCGTCGCAAGGCCTGAAGGATTCCACCTTTGCGTGGCGATTCACCTGCAATGAAGCGGCTCACGACGGCCCGAAGGCGGTCCGAATCCGGCCCCTCTTCCGCCAGGCACTTGGCAACCGAACGGATCAGCTCACGGTCGGTCTGGCGCCCGAGCACCTCGAAACGGGCCATGCCGCGTTCGGCCAAACGCTCACGGTATCGATCGATGGCGCGTCTCTGGGATGTCTTGCTCACGAAACTGCCTCCTTGTGCCGTGTAATATACCCGGTAACATTGCGAATGGAAAGATGACACCTGAAACACAGCTTGAGTTCGCACCTCTCAGGGAACAGACGAGCGTGAGATTGTAGCCAACCATATTCTCTGTGGAAGCGGATAGAGTTTACCGGGCTGGCGGAGGGGGTGCCTCACGGGCAGTTCGAGAGTTGGTGCGACGAGAATCTGCCGGTGAAGGCGCGCCAGCGTCAGAAGTGGATGGCCCGGGCAAAAGCGTATTGCAATGCGCCTTTGCCCGACACCACCATCGACGAGGCCCTGGGCTACAAGCAGCTACCTGGGCCGGACGACAAAGTCACGCCGTTTGACGAGGAATACGCCGAAGCCTTGACCTATCTCGCGGAGCACTCCATGACTATGTGGAGGCTGTTCGTCTAGCACAAGGACGAATGGGTTGATCCGACGGAGCATGCCGCGCTGATTCAATCCGTGCCGGATGGGCCGCTCAGCGGCACGACCTGGGTGGACTTCTCCGACGCAATTAAGGTTGCGCGTCCCCTACCACCGTGCGCTGCATGTCTCGTTCCAAAGAGTCCTCAAGCGATTCGAACCTCGTGTCGTACCGTTTCACGATAGGTTTACTTGGGTAGTTGTGCAGCACGATGAACAGAGCATAGAGCAAGGAACCGATTGTGTCAGGCATGATCAGGATCGACGCATGTTCAGCCAAATGGTTGCGACTCGGCTCCCAGAAGTAGCGGGTGTCCGTGATGGCGTTCTCGCCCAAGTACTGCAGGAATGAATCGGCTGACTTGGCAACGTCCCAGGTCCACTCCGTGTTGCTGTTCAATATCTGCTCATACTTTCGTTCCACTGCGCGACGGCGTTGGCGAGAGAGTTTTCTAAACAAATCGTACAGGTTGTGGTGAGTGCCATGTGTTACGCCGGAACTATCCAAGGCGTACTTGAGGAGCATCTCGACAATGTACAAACCAAGGATCTGTCGGCCGACCTGAAAGCCCAGCCGGCGCGGGTCGTCTCGTTTGTGTGGAAAAGGTGCCTCAAAAAGAGTCAACAACCCTTCCATCCAGTGGATCTCCGGTTTTTTTGCGTCCGTGGCCATGCCAACTAGCGTATCACGTGTGCGTCCCCGCACAATTATCTGCGCCGTCCTGGGCACCGAAAGTTGACATATTAAGCGTCCTATAATAGTCGCCATGTAGTCAGAAGCTAGTGTAGTGTCTCAAACAACGTATTGAATATATTATTGGAAAGAGTTAGGCTGCTACCAATTGAAGATAGAGAGGGGGGAGGCGATGCGGGTAGCGGCAGCAGTGGAATTGTCGAAGGAAGAGCGGAGGAGACTGGAGGGGTGGGCGTCGGCCCGGAGCACGCCGGTACGGTTGCGGGAGAGGGCGAGGATGGTGCTGATGGCGGCGGAGGGCAAGACGAACAAGGCGATAGCGGCGGAACTGGGGGTAGATGAGAACAAGGTGGGGCGCTGGCGGAATCGAGTGGCGCGAGAGGGGACAGGGGCGATAGAGAAGGAACGTCCGCGAGGGGCGCACCAGGGAGGGAAGGACACCGAGGGGCAGGCGCGTTTGCGTAGCAGAGTGCTGGAGGCGACGACCCAGACGACGCCGGGGGATGCCACGCATTGGTCATGCCGGTCAATGGCACGACACGTGGGGACGAGCCACAGTTTTGTCAACCGGGTGTGGCGCGCGCATGGGCTCAAGCCGCATTTGATCCGCACCTTCAAGCTCAGCAGCGATCCGCGCTTTGAGGAGAAGTTGCGTGATGTGGTAGGGCTGTACCTCGATCCGCCGCACAACGCTGCGGTGTTCAGTTTCGACGAGAAGAGTCAGATCCAGGCGTTGGATCGTACGCAACCCGGGTTGCCGATGAAGAAGGGCCGTTGCGCCACCATGACGCACGACTACAAGCGCCACGGAACGACCACCTTGTTCGCGGCATTGCATATGGCCACGGGCAAAGTGATCGGCAAGACTTACCGCAAGCACCGCCATCAGGAAGTATCGAGATTTCTGCGAGAGGTTGAGAAGACCGTACCCAAGAAGCAGGAAATCCACATCGTCCTGGACAACTATGCCACGCATAAGCACGAGGCAGTGCTTGGTTGGATCGAACGTCAGCAGCGCATCTTCTTGCATTTCACCCCCACCAGCGCATCCTGGGTGAACTTGGTGGAGAGGTTTTTCGCGACCCTGACGCACAAGCAGATCCGCCGTGGCGTGTTTACATCGTTACCGCATTTGGAGAAGTGCCTGCGCCAATATTTGAACAGTTACAACGACGATCCGCGACCCTTGGTCTGGACAAAAACCGTCGATGAAATCGTCGAGAAACTCCATCGAACTCGAACAGCACTGCCCAAAAACACTTAATCACTGCTTTGCTTAGGACAGTACACTAGTCCAGGCCGGGCACCACCTGTTCGGAAAAGAGATCCACGGAACGAAGGGCCTCGTCGAGGGCGATGTCGCCGAAGGCGAACTGCCCGATGAGATAGTTGGCGCCGGCCGTATCGAGCTGTGACCGCAGGAACGTCCGGACCGTGTCCGGACTGCCGGCGATCCCCTGGCCGGAGGCGATGACGCCGTCGAAGTCCGAGGGACGTTGATGCGTCGGCGAGCTTCCCCTGAGCCGGAACAGGTGGTTGAAGCTCCGGTGCCAGACGGGGTAGGCGCGCCGGGCGATGCGAAGCGCCGCTTCGTCATCGTCGGCCACCACCACGAAGCGGCCAAGGCCGATCTTGGGCAGGGCCGCGTCACCGCCCCCGTGAACCTCCCTCCAGACCTCCCGGAAACGATCGGTGAAGCTCCGCGTGGGAACCGCCGGATCCAGGCTCACGATGTTGAGCGCACGGCGGGCGGCCCGCTCGGCGCTTTCCGGCGAGTGAACACCGTACCAGAGCGGGGGGTGGGGCTTCTGCAGCGGCTCCAGCTCCATGGGTACGTCCTTGAAGTTGAAGAACTCGCCCGCGAAGTCGAGGGTCTTTTGGGTCAGTCCCTGCAGGATGAGGTCGAGGCCTTCCGCGTAGATGCGTTGCGCCTCGGCGGGGTTCTGCCCGTACACCGCAAGCTCGATGGGGGAGGAGCCGCGGCCGAAGCCGATGTCCAGCCGCCCGCCGCTCATCTGATCGAGCATGCAGATCTCTTCGATGAGCCGTAGCGGGTGGTAGAGCGGAAGGGCGTAGACCAACGGTCCGAAACGAAGCCGCCGGGTGCGCTGGGCGACGGCGGACAGGAAAACGCTGGGGGACGGCGCCATGCCCAAGGGCGTCGAGTGGTGCTCCGCCAGATGGTAGGCGTAGAAGCCCTCCCGCTCGTACGCCTCTATCAGCGTCAGACGCGCCTCGTAGTAATCCCTCAGCGGCAGATCGCTGCGGTCTAGATGATCGAATACGCCGTAATCCACGAGCCAAGCCGGCGTTGCAACAAGCGTAGAAGTTCAATCAGCTTGGTACAAGGAGAGCACGCGCTTTCCGGGAAGGCCCTGCGCCTCTCTTTGCTCCACCCATTCCTTGGTGATCTTCTTGACCGCGGGAGAGTTTTTCCACTTGTTCCGGTCATCCTCGGAGAACTTGACGACCTTCATGCCATTACGCTCGAGTTCCTGCTTGAAACTTACCTCTCCGTCCTTCATGGCCTGTGCTTCCCACGCCCCCGCTTCCTTTCCGACTTCCAAAATGATCTTGCGCTGTTCGGGCGAGAGGCTCTCCCAACGAGCACGGTTTATGGTGATGAGATTCACGCCCGCAAGCCCTCCCAGGTTCACCTCGCTGATGTACTTGGTGACCTCAAAGAGCTTGAAGCGCTTGGTGGCTTCATACGAAAGCACGCGCGCATCGATGGTCCCCCGCTGCAGCGCCTGATACATCTCCCCTCCCGTGATGCTCACCGGGACCGCGCCCGCGGCGTGCATGAGCTTGGGCACGATGCGGCCGAATCCGCCGACCTTCTTACCCTGCAAATCTGCAAGATTTCTGATGGGCACCCGACTGGGCAACTGGAAACTGCCGGTCGAGAACACGGACACGGCGACATGGTTGAAACGTTCCCATTCCTTGCGGACCTCGGGAACCTTGTCGATCACGCGTAGCATGTTGTTGCGCATCTTTACCGGATCGTTCACGGAAAAGGGCAGCGTTGCCACGGTGATCAGCCGCAGCTTGTCCGAAAAGTACGCTACCGCGATGTGCCCGATATCGGCGGTCCCTATCTGGACTGCTTCCAGGGCCTCCTTGGCGTGAACCAGCGAGTTCGCCCAGTAAATCCGGACCTTGATCTCGCCCCCGGTCCGCTGTTCGACGCCCTTGGCAAAGCGCACCAGAAGATCGGGCACAGGGGTTCCGGGCCCGCCGGACATGGTTGCCACCTTGAGGATCGTCTCCGCGCCTGCCGGCACCGCCGTCGCCATGACCAACGGCAGGAGCCCCGATGCGAACAACAACATTAGCTTTCCGAAAAAACCTCTCTGGCTCATTGGATGTCCCTCCTCTGAGTTATTGCGAGATGCTTTTGGCCCGATGCTCCGATAGCGTGATACGGTCGGCCAGGACCATTTCACGCTAGCGGCAAGATGCCAAGGAAACCGGAGAGGGCCGGCGACAGCCTACACTTGGCGAGGGCTCACCCCCGGAGCGAGGGCATCTTGCCCTCGCTCCGGGGGTGAGCCCTCGCTCCCAGGTCCTCGCCCCGATTGTCCAGCCACGACAGCCAGCGTGAAATGACCCTGTACGGTCGGCAGTGTGTACTTGCCGGAGAATGCCGGTCGCGCTACATGCCTACGTTACCCCTTACCTCTTGCCTGCCGCAACCTTCCTGAACTTGAACAGCGTCACCTCGTCGGTCACGTCCTCGAAGACCACCTCTATCGGGATCTCGCACTCCACGTCTTCAGGGGCGCAATCCACGAGGCTGCCGATGACCCGCGGGCCTTCGTCGAGGCTCACCACGGCCAGAACGTACGGGACGTCCTCCCTGAATCCCGGGTGATAGAGTCGATGGTAGACGCCGAAGGAATACACCCTACCCCGGCCGCTGGCCTTGACCCAGTCCCATTCCGTGCTCAGGCACTCCGGACAAAGGATCGTCGGAGGAAACCAGTAACTGTGGCAACGCCGGCAGTTGGGTAGCAGAAACTCGTGATTGCGGCACCCTTCCCAGAAGGGACGGGATTCCGCCGTGGGAACGGGCAGCGGCTTGGCGTAACCCGTCACGACGTGGAACTCCCCAGGATCAGGGTCGAATGGCACACCACCATGCCGCCGTGGCCGCTGACCAGCGCCACCGCGGCGTCCTTGACTTGACGTTCCGAAGGATACTCGTGACGAAGCTGCCTCACGGCTTCTGGTATCTGGAGCATGCCTTCGATGTGGCCTTCGGAGAGCTGACCGCCGGACGTGTTGGTCGGCAAAGCGCCGTCGAGGTCCAGGGCGCCCGAGGCGGCGAAGGGGCCGCCCTCGCCCTTCTTGCAAAAGCCGTAGTCTTCGAGCTGGACCATGAGCGTGTAGGTGAAGCAGTCATAAAGCTGGGCTGTGTCCACATCCCGCGGTTCGACTCCCGCCATTCGGTAAGCGGAGGCGGCGCTTTTCTTGGCCGCAGTTTCCACCATGTAGTCGTCGTAGTGCCATCCCCTCAGATTGTTGTGGGATCCGAACCCCAGGATATGGACCGGCGTCCGCTTGAGGTCTTTGGCCCGCTCGCTGGACGTCACCACCACGGCGCCGGCGCCGTCGCTCAGCAGGCTGCAGTCATAGAGACCCAGCGGGGCGACGATGAGCCTCGCATCGAGGTATTGCTTCATGGTCAAGGGCTGGCGCTTTTGCGCCGCGGGATTCTTCGATGCGTGCTTTCGCAACGTGATGGCGATACTCCCAACTGTTCTTTCGTCGTGCCGTACAGGTAGGTATGGCGGGTGGCCGCAAAGGCGTAGTCCGCCACCGCTCCAAAGAGGCCGAACTCCGGTCCGAACTCCCTTGCCAGAAGCTCGTCGGGCAGCATGGAGACCTGCATCTTGGCCTGAGGGGATCTGGTGCGGGACCAGGTATCGCGCCCGTAGCCGCATACCACCGTGTGACAGAGCCCGGCTTCGATGGCCATGCACGCCAGGGCTACGCCCAGGCACTGGCTGGCGCCGCCGTTGTCCAGGCTGGTGCTGAAGGAGGCGTCCAGGCCCAGGATCCGCCCCATGTGCTGGTGGTGAGTGTGAAGGCGCTCGGTTCCTCGGGAGATCAGGCCGTCAACCTCCCCCTTGGCAAGGCCCGCGTCCTCGATGGCATTCTTCATGGCCAGCGCCAGGAGGCTCAAGCTGTTCATGCCCGGCACCTCGCCGATGGGGCTCTGGCCTATGCCCACGATGGCATACTTGCCGCTCAACTTGTCGCTCATCTCACGCCCCCGCCCAGCGAAAGTCCCACAACGGATCGTCGGAGTCTTCCAGGGCCGGGCAAAAGGTATCCACCTGAAGCAGCGTCGCGCATCCCGGGCAACAATATTCGTGATACACGCCGATGTAGGCGTCACCCGGAGGCAGTGCCCGGCCCGCCAGCTCCCGGAGGTCTCGCACCCGCCGCAGGGCGTACCGCTTGTAGTTGTCCTCCGGACCGCAGAAAGGATGCCCGCAGCGGGTGCAGCGTATCGCCGTGACGGCTCCCCGGCCAGCCAACTCCAGGTACTCGTGGAACTGCAACACCCGCTGCCATCCCGAGCCATCCCACGAGTCTTCCGGGAGCGCGGAGGTCACCCCGGCGTACGGCTTTCCTTCGCGTAACCGCGCCTTGCGGAGCTCCTGCCTGAGGGCGTCGGTAGCCTTGCTGTCCAGGGACAGGTCCGAATCCAGCACGATGCCGTAGATCTCCTTGGCCACGCGCAGGGAGACAGTCCGCGCCTCAACGGCGTCCACCACCAGCGCGGGGTCCCGATCCAGCGGGTCGCCATAGCCGGCGCCGCCGTTCACGAAGTCCGAAACGATGGTGAATTCCGGCAACGCCACCCTGCCGGGAAGCCCCGGCGGGTAGACCCCCTTGCCCCATCCTTCCTCCTCGACCTGTTCGGGCCGCGTGGGGTATCTGCCGTCCTTCATCCGCGCCAGCACCTCCGAGCCGTCGGTGGCGAACACCGCGGCCAGACCACCGGTTCCCGTGGAGTAGCCTCCGAAAAGCCCGTTCCCCTGGGGTACCCCGGCGTAGGGCCGGTAATCGACGCTGGAGTCCTGGGAGCCGTAGATCATGTAGACGCGAAAGCTCCCCATGCCGCCTTCGAACTTGCCGAACCCGCCGCCGTCGCGGTTGTGGTTGCGCGTGAAGTAGACGAAGGGGTACTGCATCTCGGTGCGCTCGACATCGCTGATGCCGGCCGACGGGATATTCACGTGACCCCCCGTATGGACCCCGTCGCGGGTGGGGGCGGCGCCGAGGCCGCCGCCGTGAAGGTCGTAGATCCCCTGAGGCGTGACCAGCCCCTCGCGGTTGTGTCCGCCGTAGAAATAGGCCGGCCCTCCGGTGTACCAGCAGACGTGCCACGGCGCGTTGACATCCTCTCTCGCTCCCCCGCTGAAGCGCATCTTGGCGACACACTCGGTCATCGCCGCCACCAGAATGTTGCCGACCCCGGGCGCGTAACCGGTGGCCGCGGGGTAGCGGCAGTTGAGAATCGTGCCCTCGGGCACGTGCACGTTCACCGGCCGGAGCTTGCCGTCGCTCCAGGGCACGTCCCAAAAGAGGTGGTTGGTCAGTATCAGGGCAACGTGCGACATGGTGCCGGCCAGGGTGGCGTTGAGATAGTCCTCCGTCTGGGGACTGGAGCCGGTGAAGTCGAACGACAGCTCGTCCCCTTCCTTGGTCATGGCGCACACGATCTTGTAGATCCGGACGCCCTGCTCCTTCCGGTCGATGGCGCTGCCGTATGCCCGTGACATCCAGGTGCCGTTGGGAAGCTCCCGCAGCTTGGCCCGGGCCATGTCCTCCGAATCCTGAATGAGCTTTTCTCCGGCCTCCAGCACGAACTCCCTGCCGAACTTGCGCACCACCTCCAGATACCTGCGCGAGCAGACGTTGTTGGCGGCGATCATGGATTTCAGATCGAGTCCCACGTACTGCGGGTCGCGGCACTGCTCGGTCAGGCAGCGGAAGACGTCGCCCCTGAACTCCTCCTTTTCCACCACCTTGAGGCCCAGTATCCGGATACCTTCGTGGAAGATCTCGGTGGCCGAGCCCCGCAGAAGCCCGCCGACGTCCGCGGTGTGCATGCTTGAGGCGGTCCAGGCGATCAGTTCGTCTTCGAAGAAGATCGGCTTGATGACCATCATGTCGTAGGTGTGGGCGCCGGCGACGTACGGGTCGTTGAAGAAGATCTGGTCTCCGGGGTGGAAACCGGGGCTTTCCGCGTCCCACTCGATGAGCTTCTTGATGGCGTCGGAGGTAGCGGCGGCGAACCGGAGGTGGCCGGAGCAGGCAAGGGTCATCACCCCTTGGGGATTGTAGAAAGAGCACATGCACTCCCCGCCCTGGGAGACGATGGGCGACGCGGTGACCCGCTGAATGGTCACCCGGCCCTCTTCGCCGATGGCCCAAAGACGGTGACGGAACACCTGGTATTTTACCGGATCCATGGCATGCACCACCCAGGTTGATCGGGCCTCCTAGCGAACCTCCATCACCAGGTTCTTGTAGGCGTCCACCGTGACCCGCCACTCCACGGGCACCAGGGCCGTGGTCGAAGAGGACTCGATGATGGCGGGCCCGCCAACGGCGTTTCCGGCCGTCAATCTCTCGTACTCGTAAACGGGTGTCTCCACCACGCCTCGCTCCGGCCGCGTGAAGAACACGTCCCGCCTGCCTTTCAGAGCGCCGGAGGCATCGCGGCTGCCCGGCGGATGCGGCGGCACCGGCGGCTTCAGGACCGCTCCCACCGCGTCTCCCCGGATGGCGCTTATCTCGATGCCGGCCGTGGCATAGCCGGCGCCCGTGCCGTAGAGGTCCTCGTACTTCTTCTCGAAGATGCTCTTCAACTCCTCCACCCGTTCGGAAGAAAACCGTTGCCACGGCACCGGCACCTCTACCCCCGTGGTCTGCCTGCGGTAGCGCATGGTGAAGAACCAGCGGACGCTCATTTCCGCATCGGAGAATCCCTCCGCCGTCAGCGTCTCCATGAGTTGCCGCTCGATCCCCGCCAACCTTTCGTTGAGGGCGTCGGGGTCCACCGGGAAACGATAGTTGCAGGTGGCCACCCGGGTGTGGATCACGTCCGCGGCGGCGATCCCGAAAGCGGACAGCACCGACGACGTGGGGAAGACGTAGACCTTCTCGACCCCGAGCTCGGCCGCGTATCCGGCGACGTGACTGGCGCCTGCCCCGCCGAATGCGTAGAGGACGAACTCCTCCGGAAAGTACCCCGCGGTGATCACTTTCCTGCGGATCAGGTCTGCCATCTTGTTGTTGACGATCTCGTAGATCCCCGCCGCTGCGTCAACGATGTCCATGCCCAGGGGACGGGCGATCTTTTCTCGGATGCGGTCTCTCGCCTTCTCCTGATTCAAGACCTTCCGTCCGCCCAGGAAGTAACCGGGATCCAGGATCCCCAGCACCAGATCGGCATCCGTGACGGTGACCTCTTCCCCGCCCTGGTCGTAGCAGACCGGGCCTGGCGTGGCGCCGGCGCTCTTGGGGCCTACCAGGAGTCCGCCGGTATCCGGGTCGACTCGTGCGATGGTTCCTCCCCCCGCGCCGATGGACTCCACGTCGATGATGGGCTGGAGCACCCGGAACCGCTCGATAACGGGCTCGGTGGCGTAGCGCCAGTATCCGTCGGTGATGAGCCCGACATCGAAGCTGGTCCCCCCCATGTCGGTGGTGATGATATGAGAATGCCCCAGAACGCTCCCCATGTATGCGGAGGCCATCATGCCGCCCGCCGGCCCCGACTGGAAGTTGCCGATGGGCGTTACGTGGTCTCGATGAACCACGCCGCCGTTCCCCTGCATGTTCAGTATCCGTCCGGTGAGACCGTGCTCGCGCAGCATGGCCTCCAGCCTCTCCAGGTAGCGTCTTACGCTCCGGCCCACCTAGGTGTTGATGATGGCGGTGTTGGCGCGGGCGTATTCCCCCACCACCTGGGCGAGCTCGCTGCCGAAGGACCAATAGATGTCGCCATCGGGGTAGAGGCGGCGAACGGCCCGCTTGACGGCCTTCTCGTGGACCGGGTTGGCCCAACTCTGCAACAAGCTCACGGCGATGGCCTTGATGCCCCTGTCCTCCACCAGGTAACGAACCGCCGCCGCAACCCCCGCCGCGTCCAGGGGAACGAGGACCTGACCCGTGTAATCCACTCGTTCGGCTACCCCGAGACTGCACCCCTTCGCTACCAGGGATTCGGGCTTGGTAATGACCGTGACGTGCCGCACCTCTTCTTCCGGCAACCCGTCCACCCGGCCCACGGCGCGCATGATGTAAGGCGTGTCTTCGAAACCCTTGGTGGTGACGAAACCCACCGGGTCACCGCTTCGGGTGATGAGCGCGTTGGTGGCGATGGTGCTGCCGTGCTTGACCATGGTGGTGTCGGCGAGAAGCGCAGCAGGCTCCACACCCAGCGCCTTGGCGGCCTCGCCGATGGCATCCCACACGCCGGCGGCGAAGTCCCACGGCGTGGTGGGAGCTTTCGTGTGATGGATCCCTCCCGCGGCGCTCAACACCACGAGGTCGGTGAACGTGCCGCCGATGTCCAATCCGATCACGTACGAGTTGTCTGTCGTTGTCGTGGGGTATCCTCCTCCGCGTGGCTGCCGACGGGACCGGACGCTACGACAGATCCGTGGATGCTGTCAACGCGCGTTCCAAACCGGCCCCCGCGGCGTCCTCCTGGACAGCACTGGCGAAGAATGTAATAAGAGGGAAGAGCGTTTTCACCCCCCGTTCCCGACGAGACAAGCTCCTGCACTCCTGCCTGTGGGTCCCGCTGAGGCGGGTGGCAGCAACACCATGCCCGACCTCATCCTGTCCGACATCGTCCTTTATCTCCTGTCCGGCCTCGTGCTGGGCTTTCTGATCGGCCTTACCGGCATCGGCGGCGGGGTCCTGACGGTCCCGTTCCTTTTGCTCGTCATCAAGCTGGAGCCCATTGCGGCGGTGGGAACGGCCGGGCTCTACGGCGTTCTCACCAAGATCTGGGCTGCCGTCCGGCACTACCGGCAGGGGACCCTCAACGTGGAAGTCGGTATCCGTTTCTTTCTGGCTTCAGTAACCGGGGTCATCGTCGGCTCTGTGGCGGTGAAATGGAGCCGGTTGTCCCTCTCCCCGAGCGGGGTCGAGACGCTTCAGGACGTGGTCAGCTACATGGTCTTGGCGTCCATCTGCTTCGCGCTGGTGGCGCTGCTGTTCGACTACGACCGATTGGACACCCGTTTTCTCTCTTCCAGAAGGGGCACCGCGGTGAAGTTTCCGTCCCTCTTTCTGGTGGGCGCGGTCATGGGAATGACGTCCATCGGGGGAGGCATCCTGATCATCCCCTCGCTGCTGCTCTTCTACCGGGAGACGTCCCGGTACGTCGGCACGTCGATCTTCGTCGCGCTGCTCCTGATGACCGTGATGTCCACCCTCTACGCGTTCATCGGCCGGGGCCAGGGCGCCGCTGACGTCGACCTCAACATCGCGGTGTTCATGTCCGCAGGGTCCCTGGGCGGCGTCCACTACGGCGCCACCCTGTGCAAGCAGATGCCCCCGAGACGGCTCCAGGCCGTGGTCATCGGCGTGATCGTTCTCGCGGTGGTGATGATGCTGGTGGACCGGTTCTGGTAGACATGCGGGCCTGGCAGGCTGTGTCAAAACCCCATCCGAGAGGGGCAACGGCCCCCCAAATCGTCATTCCCGCGAAAGCGGGAATCCAGGCGGGGTGGAGCGGGGAAACGGCGCGTGGGGACCCCTCCAGGACCCCTGGATTCCCGCTTTCGCGGGAATGACGGAGAGGCCTTTCGTGCCCCGAAGTAAGGGTTTTGACACAGCCTGCTAGTGTGGTGTCTCACAAATACGGTTACGAATCTGCGGGTCCTTTTGGCCGTCGGCTGCGTTGCTCTTCCTCGCGTGGTGCACGCCACACGGGCGGGTTTGAGACCCGCCCCTACAAGTCATCGCGCCTTGCCGACGACCAAAATGCCCTTGCATCTTCGTAACCGTATTTGTGAGACACCACACTGGTGAGACACGACACCGGCGTGTCGCGGGTACGGAAGGTGCCGGAGGGGGGGACTGCACGGGCCGGCCGCGCAACGGAAGATTTGACCCGGCGGCGCTCAGGAACTATTAATGACAGGTTGATCGGACGCCGTCGCCGCGGACACCCGATGCGGACTTTGGCGGCCTTTCCCTGAACCCAAGAAATGGCAACGAACCACACGCCGACAAGAGAAGCGGCTTCCCGCAACGGGGCGCAAACCCGGCAGGGGAAATACGTATACGCGCGTGCGTATGCCGGCATGTCCATCGACAAGGACTACGACGCCAGTGACGACGCGGCGGTCTTGTGGCGGATCTTCAAGCTCGCGGCAACGCAGCGGTTGCGGCTGGTCCTGGCCGCGGGCGCGATTCTGGCGGCGGCCGTCTTTCAACTCATGATCCCCCAGTACCTGGGGGATGCCGTGGACGGCGCCGAGATGTTGCTGGGGAGCACGACGGTATCCGCGGAGGAGGCGCGGGACGCCCTGTACGGCACCGCGTTGATGCTGCTGGGCGTCTCGGCCCTGCGCGGCCTGTTCACCCTGACCCACAACTATTGCGGCGAAACGCTCGGCCACCACCTGGCGTACAGGCTGCGGCTGGCCTTCTATGACAAGCTGCAGCATCTGAACTTCTCCTTTCACGATCATGTCCACACCGGCGAGCTCATCACGCGCGGGATGCTGGATCTGGAAGGGGTGCGCTCCTTCATGAACACCGGGCCGCTACGGGTGCTGCTGTTCGCCGTCCTCATCGGGGTGGGCGCCTACTTGCTGGTGTCCACGGACGTGTTCCTCGGATTTTTGAGCCTCAGCTTCGTGCCGTTCGTGGCGTGGCGTTCCACCACGGTCAGGCTCCGGCTGCGGGAGATGTGGTTCGTCCTGCAGGAGAGGATGGCGGTGCTGGGCCGGATCATGGATGAAAACCTCACCGGCATCCGGGTGGTGAGGGCGTTCGGCGCGGAGCTCCACGAGCTCGACAAGTACCAGGTTGCCTCGGATCACGCCCTGGCGCTGGCGGCCCGGCGCATCCGCACGCGGATTTCCTCCGCCACCTCCATGAACTTCGCGTTCTTCGTGTCCATGGGGCTGGTGCTGTGGGTCGGGGGACTGCGCGTGATCAACGGCCACATGACCGTGGGCACGCTGACCGAGTTTCTCGCCTTCATGACCATCCTCCAGCAGCCCGTGCGTCAGCTCGGCATGGTGGTGAACTCCTTCGCCCGGACGTCCACTTGTGGCGCGCGGCTGTTCGCGGTGCTGGATCTGGAGCCGCCCATTCGAGACCGCGACGACGCCAGGCCTCTGGAGATCACCGACGGCGTCCTCGAGTTTGAGGACGTATCCTTTACCTATACGGGTGAGGGATCGCCTCCGGTCCTGCGCGGGGTATCGTTCCGGGTGGAACGGGGCCAGACCCTCGGGATCGTCGGCCCACCGGGCAGCGGCAAGTCCACCATCGCCCATCTTCTTCCCCGCTACTACGATGTCAGCGGCGGTCGGATCACGGTGGACGGCCAGGACATTCGCGACGTCACCCTCGAGTCCCTGCGCTGGGCCGTGCGCGTGGTTCAGCAGGATACGTTCCTGTTCACGTCCTCGCTCGAGAACAACATTGCCTACGGCGATCCGTGGGCCGATGACGCCGCCATTCAGGACTCCGCCGCTACCGCCCAGATCAACGGGTTCGTCGACCAGTTGCCGGAACAGTACGAGACCCTCGTGGGGGAGCGCGGGGTGTCGTTGTCCGGCGGGCAGAAGCAGCGGGTGGCCATCGCCCGGACCGCGCTGTTGCGGCCGGCGGTCCTGGTGCTCGACGATTCCATGGCGGCCATCGACGCCGGTACCGAGCAGCGTATTCGCGAAGCGCTCAAGGAACAAACGGCGAACTGCGCGACCCTCATCGTCTCCCATCGCCTAGGGGCGCTGCGGCACGCCGATGAGATCATCTTCATCGAGGACGGGCGCATCCTGGAACGCGGCAACCATGACACGCTGGTGGCTCTGCGTGGGAGATACGCGGCGCTGTTCGCCCTTCAGACCCTTGACGGCCCCCTTCAGGATATAGTGGACCTTGCGGCGGACGCCGGGGTCACGGAGGGAAGACGGGCATGACGGCGACCACCTCTCGGGCCTGGGACGGACGGAAGCGCCCACCACGGGCCGTGGTGGGCTCGCAGATCAGCCGTGACGAGGAGATGTTCGGCGCGGCCTTCGACCGGCACGTGATACGACGCTTCCTGGCCTATGTCTATCCCTACAGGCGGCGCCTCTATGCCGCCATCGGCGCTCTGCTGCTCTTTACCAGCGCGCAGTTGGCCATCCCTCTGGTCATCCGTTACGCCATCGACCACGCCATCGTTCCCGCCATGGTTCCCGCGGGCGGCGACACCACCTTGCTGTGGGTCGCCGCGGTCATCTTCGCGGCCGTGATCCTGGTGAACTACGCCGCGAACTTCATGCAGGACTGGTTGGTGAGCCTCACCGGCGAGCAGGTCATCTTCGACCTGCGCCGCGCCATGTTCGCCCATCTACAATACGTTGCCCTGGCGTTCATGGACAAGACGGAAGTCGGCCGCATGATGTCGCGGTTGCAGGGGGACGTGTACTCGCTTCAGGAGTTCCTGGAAAACTCCATCACGGCCTTCGGCGATCTCCTGCTGCTCTTCGGCATCGTCGCCATCATGCTGTGGCTGGACTTCGATCTCGGCTTGTTGACGCTGTCGGTGGTGCCCATCCTCTTCTTCGTCCGCCTGGTGTGGCTGCCCCGGGCACGGGCGACCTTTCGCCGTGCCCGGGAGACCAGTTCCATCGCCAATGGCGCCCTGGCCGAAGGCATTCACGCGGTCCGTACCGTGCAGGGGATGGGGCGGGAGGCCATCAACTTCGATCTCTATGACGAGAAGGCGACCGAGAACCTGAATGCCCACCTGCGGTCGGCGCAATACGCGCAGGTTCTGGTGCCCATCGTCGATACGCTGACCGGAGCGGCTCTCGGGGTCGTCGTCGTGGTAGGCGGCTCGCTGGTGTTGGACAACGCCCTGGACCTGGGCGTCATGGTCGCCTTTCTGTTCTACGTGCAGCGGTTCTTCGATCCGATCCGCTCCCTCACCATCCAGTACAGCATCATGCAACGGGCCATGGCTTCGGGTCAGCGTATCTTCGAGGTGTTGGACGTGCCGTTGGCGGTCCAGGACAAGCCCGACGCCATTTCACCCGAGGCCGTCGAAGGCCGGATCGAATTCCGCGACGTCACATTCGGCTACGAGAAAAACCAGCCGGTGCTCAAGAACATCAGCTTCACCATCGACCCGGGGGAGACGGTGGCGCTGGTGGGGCCCACCGGTTCCGGCAAGACCAGCACGACGGCGTTGCTGCACCGCTTCTACGACGTGTGGGAGGGCGCCATCCTGCTCGACGGGCACGACGTGCGGGACTATTCGTCCGAGGCACTGGGCAAGAATATCGCCATGGTTTTGCAGGACCCCTTCCTGTTTACGGGTACGATCCGAGACAATATCCGCTTCCGCGCCACCGAGGCCACCGAACAGGACATCGAGCGGGCGGCGAGGATCGTCGGCGCCCATGAATTCATCATGCGCTGGCCGGACGGCTACGATAAGGTGCTCGATCAGGGCGGCAGCAACCTGTCGCTGGGACAGCGCCAGCTTCTGAGCTTCGCCCGCGCACTGGTGGCGGATGCCCGGGTGCTGGTTCTGGACGAAGCCACGGCCAACATCGATTCCTACACCGAGCGGCAGATCCAGATCGGTCTCGCCGCGCTGCTGGAAGGCCGCACCGGCATCGTTATCGCGCATCGGCTCGCCACGGTGCGGGACGCCGACCGCATCATCGTCCTGCAGGACGGCCGGATCGTCGAGACCGGCACTCATCAGGAGCTGACCGCCCGAAAAGGCCTGTACGCCCGGCTCTACGCGCTCAATTACACTTCCTTCGATGATCTGCCGGAGGATCTCGTCAAGGATGCGGTGGGGGAAACGGCGCGTTCCTGACCGGGCACAAAGGTGCCTGTCCGTTCATTGCTATTGGGGCTGTGATGTTTTTTCGGAAGCGAGACCGAAGGCACCTACCCAACCATGGCGAGTGAACACGCCACCAGCCTCGGTCTGTCGGGGTCCGAAGAAGCGTCCTTGCATGGTTTGGTCGGCGGACTGGAAGGAACCGGCGTTGAGAGGGACGTTCTGCCACGTGAGGGGGCCGGTGAGTGGGCTGGAGAGCATGAGATCCACGTCAGGTTGGGCCTCGAGGTCGACCGTGAGACGTGAGGATCCCGTGGTGCGGACTCCGGCGGCGTCCCTGGCGATCATGGTGCCTGTCCAGGTGGCTGTCTCGGTGGGATTGGTGGCCTGCCAATTTCCGAAGGAGACGGCGCCGGCGTCGGTGAGACCGAACACACTTGCCTGAAGCATCTCCCCATCAATGACGGCGGTGCTCCACAGGAGGCTATTGGCAAGCTCGGGGACGTCGACCGGACGGCCCGTGGTATCCCACGCCAAGGTGTCATCGCCCTGCAGGCGCTCGCCCTTGCGCCGTGCGGAGGGTTCTACGTACTGGCCGCGGTGGATGCCAAGGCGGGCAGCTTTGGCCTGCGCTTCCTCGTCAACATAGTCGGTGGAGTAGTAGGCAATGGCCCATCCGTTGCGCACCAACCATGCGTTGATGTCCTCGTCTCCGACCGAGCAGTGCCCGATAGCACGGCCGTATCGGTCGGTGGATGCTTGGGTGCATGAGACGCCCTCTATGTGGGAGCGGAACGCCTGAGTGGCCGCTTTGCCACACTCCCACGTGTGGCCCCAAGCGCGGCAGGTCTGGTAGGACTCGGGGGCGTCGATACCGTGAAGGCGGTACCGGGTACCGTCTATGTCGATGGTGTCTGCGTCGATGACGCGGATGTCCTGGGGTGGTGGTGGTGGTTCGGGAGGCGAGGTCTGGCTGCCGGCGCTGCACCCGGCCAGGAGCATGATGATGACGATGATGGACAGCTTCTGTAGCTTACGCATACGGCACGGCGCCACAGTGAGTGCAGTGAGGCGAATACAGCGAATACCGTTTCCGGCATGCGCAGCACCGAATCATATCAAACTCGGCTTGCCACCATCGCTTGATCGCTTTCCACATCATGACGATCCTTCCTTGCCCGCGTTGAGCCGATGTCCTTGCTTTTCTCGTTGACGCATTCCGAGCATCGGCCTCACGATCCGCCAACCATGGCCTTCGACGACGAACGGATGGTGCTGATCTTCTCGCTCTACGCGGCGCATGGCTATGGGGGCGTGACCCTGGCGTGGCGTGCTGCTCACTCGTCGTCCTCCTGCTGCTCAGCCATCCCGGTCGATCAACCTGCCGTCCGCGCCAATGGCCGTGGCGCCGGCCTGCCACTTGGCAAAGTCTCGAAGGCCTGGATCCGCCGGATCAAGGCACTTGCCGTCCTTCATCCACTTCAGGAACGCCTTCACGCTCTCCTCCTCGATGATGCGCTGGCCGGTGTCCAGGACGTGACATTTCATCGTCAGCCCGCTGAAGGAGAACTCACCGGACCAAACGGCTTTTGGCTTCCTCATTGGCCCGGTTTCAGTTCGATGATCTTTGTCCACGGCTACGTCTGATTACGACGCATCTGCATGGATGCCACGATGCTACAGCACTCACAGCAGGCCGGGTGGTGCGGGCTGCTGAAGAGGGGAGGGCAACGCTGCACCACTCCCGTTCCGATTGCTCCAGGGTATCGCCGGGAGAGGGGAAGCTCTGCTGGAACTTCAGGGCGTGTCGGGAAAGGGTGGGGCGCAGGCCTTACTGTCTCGGTTCAGGTACCAACTCGCTGGCCTGCTTGACGATGGACTGCAACAACATGGGCTCGGGACGGCTGCGCGCGAGGACCAGCATGCCGAGCAACAGGGTGTGAAGGGTTCGCGCTGTGGAAGCAGCGACCACGGTGTCCGATATCTCTTTGGAGGTCTGCCCTCGTTCAATCGTGGTTCGGAAGAAGGCCTCTGCGTCAGCAAAACCGTCGGCCACGACGGACCCGATCTCGGCATCGTGCGGCGAAAGCTCAAGGGCCGTGTTGACCAGAAAACAGCCATCGCGGGAATTCCCACTCAGCACCGTGTCCGCGACGGACTCAAACGGGTTCAGCACTGCATGACGTGGCGGCCTCGATGTCGCAAGACTGGTAAATTGATTCGCGCGCTCCTGGTCGTAGTGGCGCAACGCCCTCATGAAAAGGGCACGTTTCCCACCGAAGGTCCCGTAAAGGCTGCCCCGGCCGATGCCCATACCATCCACGAGGTCCTGTATGGACGTTGCCTTGTACCCGTGGACCCAGAAGAGCCTCATTGCCTTCATCAGGGCCTCGTGTTCGTCGAACTCCTTCGGTCTACCCATCGCCGGTTCCTCTCATCCGCCTAGCTTTGTCGTCTAATGAAAGTGCACCAAATTTTATCAGAACATTGGACTAGTTCATACCACGAAGCGTATATCGACATATTGCAAACTCGGTATATCTGCAATTAATTGAGGCAGAAAGGGTTTAGTTGCCGATTCGCCAAGTGAACATGGGACTATTCTGCGACTTGATGGATCGCCAATTCGCGAATACTGGGATACTCTTCTCGATGGGTGGTAGCCCAAGCGGTGGTAGATGGCGGGGGAACTACAATTGAGCCGCGTCCATTCACGCAGTCAGAGACGGCTCAAGGCTGGCTCGCGGCAAAAGGATAGGGAAGGAGATGGTTTTCGGCCTTCAGGTCGTGGATCGAGCCGCAACCCAGGAGCCGCATGGTGTCCTCGATTTCTTTCTTCAGTATGGCGAACGCCTTGCGGACACCCGCTTCGCCGCCCGCACCGAGCCCGTAGACGTAAGCCCGTCCGGCGAGCACGGCATCGGCTCCATGTGCCAACGCAATGACGACGTCAGCGCCGGACCGGACGCCGCCGTCCAACAGAATCTTGACACCGGAGCCCTTCAGAGCCGGCGCTATCTCCTTCAGCATGTGCAGGGTCGGATAGACGCGGTCCATCTGCCGTCCGCCGTGGTTGGAGACGACGATGGCGTCCGCCCCGTGTTCCACCGCCAGTCGGGCGTCCTCGACGCATTGCACGCCCTTGATGATCACGGGCCTGTCCCCACCCCAGATTCCCCGTACCCATGGCAGATGTTCCCAGGTGAGGGCGGAAGCACGCAGTTGTGTGCCGATGTCGGTGTACGGCATGGGCGTACCGTCGTTCTGGATGACGTTGCGAAACTGCATCATTCCACCGTCCGCGTAGTAGCTCTTCAGCCAGGAGCGGTGCCGCAGCATCTGCGGCGCGAACCTCAGTTTCTGAATCGGGGTGCCGTTGATGGCCCGCGACGCGCCCATCCATTCATGGTGCGCGCGGTTTCCCGGGACCGCGGTATCGATGGTGAGAATGAGAGCGGAGTAGCCCGCGGTCTTCGCCCGCTCGATCCCTCGCGCGGCGACCTCTTCTCCGCCAATGAGATAGAGTTGGAACCAGCACGGCCCTTTCGAGGCGGCCCTGACTTCCTCCAGATCCGTTCCCGTCAGCGTGGAGAGCGTACAGATGGTCCCGGCCTCACCGACGGCCTTGGCCGCCACGGCCTCGCCGCGGGGCCAGATCATCCGGGGGCTGCCGATGGGTCCCGCGATCACCGGCAGGTCGATCTCGTGTCCGAGAATCTCCGTGCGCAGCTCCACCGACTGTAGCCGTACTCCGGACCTCGGCTTGAACCGCTCCCTCCGGAACGCTTCGACATTGTCCCGGAGGGTGATCTCGTCATCGGCGCCGCCGCGGTAGTATTCCCTGACGATGGGCGGCACACGCTTCTCCATCACCTGCCGGAGATGGTCCACCGTCACGCACCGCTCAACCTCTCCAGCCCAGCGCTTCTCACTGCGCGCGTGGGCCCGTTTCAGGTAGGGTCGAAGCAGAAACATGTCAGGGAGAATAAAGGCACAAGGCAACAGACGTCAAACCCGGCGCTCGCGGTACCCTTGCATTCAATTCTGAATACACAGTTTTTCTGTAAGTCAGGAAATCATGAAAATGGAACTTTCCAAGATTACAGCGCGTGGGCAGACGACGATTCCCAAGAAGATCCGCGAGGCGGTCAACCTGCGCGAGGGCGACATGATTGCCTTCGAGGTCGAGGCCGACCATCTGGTAGTGCACAAGGTGACGCCGGGACGGGACGACTATTTGAAGGGCCTGTCCGAGGTTCTGAGCGAATGGGTCTCGCCTGAGGACGAGGAAGCGTGGCGTGACCTTTGACGCCCTTGATGTGGTCGTCGTTCCCTCCCCTTCACCGACCGACAGGCTGCCAAACGCCGGCCGGCCCTGATCGTCTCATCGGCTGACTTCAATGAGGCTCACGAGCAATCGATCCTGGCCATGATCACCGCGGTCCGGAGCGACTGGACGAGCGACGTGGCCATCGACGGTTGGCGGGAAGCCGGCCTCAGTGTCCCTTGCAAGGTCCGTTTCAAGCTCTTTACGGTTGAGGACGCGCTGATGGTCCGCAGGATCGGCGCGTTGTCGAAACGAGATGGCCGAGCGGTGAAGAATGCCCTTTCCCGTTTCCTGGAAACCGGCTGAGACCTGGTCTTACGGCAAATTCTCTATGGCAACCGGCCCGATGTTGTCGGCTGGTGTGAACTCGAAGATACGGCCGTAAAAATACAACTCACCCTCAAGAGCGCGTTTTATGTTCTTTGCCTGGCGGAAGCCGTGTCCTTCGCCAACGAACGGGCAATAGGCGACCGGTGTGCCCTTTTCCCGTAACGCCACCACCATCGCTTCCGCCTGATTGGGCGGGACGATTTTGTCGTCGAGGCCCTGAAAGAAGATGACCGGGCAATCGAGCCGCTCCGGGAAATGGACAGGAGACCGCTCGCGGTAAAGGGCTTCGGCCTCGGGCCATGGCCCAACAAGACGTTCCAGATATCGGCATTCGAATTTGTGGGTATCGGTCGCAAGCGTTGAAAGATTTCCGATCCCATAGTGGCTCGCCCCGGCGTGAAAAGCATCGCGGAAGGTCAGGGCGGAAAGCGTCGTATAGCCGCCGGCACTGCCGCCGGTAATGATCAAACACCCGCCATCGACTTTGCCCTGCTCGACAAGACAGGCGGCGCCTGCGACACAATCATCCACGTCGACAATACCCCACTTGCCATGGAGTTGCTCCCGGTAGGCGCGTCCATAGCCCGTACTGCCGCCGTAGTTGACATCCAGCACCGCAAAACCACGACTGGTCCAATACTGAATTTTCAGGTTCAGTGCTTCGCCGGTCTGCGCAGTCGGGCCGCCATGACTCTTGACGATCAGCGGTGGCAGTGTGCCTGCCGGCGCCGAGAAACTGGCGTTCGCCGGTGCGTAATAGAACCCACGCGCTTCACGGCGGCCTGTGGTTTCGAAGCGCAACGCCTCTGAAACCGAAATCTGGCCAGGATCAATCGTGGCGGCCGTCGACTTGCAGATCGTGTCCACCGACCCGCTGTCGAGATCGAGCTTCACAAGCGATGCGGGCTCCGAAGCTTGTCCGGCAATGAAGATTGCCTTACGGCCGGCGACCTTCAAGCTGCCGAAACCGCAATAGCGCGTTTCAATCTCAAACAAAGTACTCGACTTGGGGTCTATACAACCGAGCCGCCACTGGCCGTCAACCGCAAAGGCCGCGACGATCCCGCCGGCATCGTGGAAACCGTAGGTCGTCATGCCGAACACCCATTGCGGCAGTCCGAACTCGGCTTCCATGGGGCAAACAGGTGTGGCAGTCGTCCCATCCCAGCGGTACAGGTTCCACCATCCCGTCGGATCGGAGACAAAATACAGCTCACCATCAGGCGACCATTCGGGCTGAAACACGGCTTCGCCATTCCCGCCGGCAATGCATCGTGGTGACGACAGACCGCCGTCGGCGTCTATCCCGGCAAGCCACAGGCAGCATGCGTCCCACGGCATGTTCGGATGATCCCACGCCAGCCAGGCAAGTTGCCGCCCATCGGGAGAAAGCCGCGGTGCAGCATAGAAATCGGCACCTTCCGCCAGCGCGGCAATACGTCCGTCGAATCCCACCGCGATCAGCCTGTTCGCGGGTTCTGATAGACGTTCGTCGTGATCCTCGCATACAGCCAGAACGCGCCTGCGATGCACGTCAACGCGCATATCCGCGTAGCGCCAGGGCCCGTCTTCTGTCAGATACCTTGGCGCGGTAGCGGCTTCCTGTATCATCAGACGTTGGTCGGACTCGTTGCAGAAAAAAATCGTACCGTCCTGCACCGTATACGCGCCGCCGCCATACTCATGTGCGCGCGTGCGGACACTAAAGTCCTCCGGTGTCAGATCGACGATTGATCCATCGCCATTGCGGCGGCGCAACACGGTCCGCCCGTTGTCAGCCGGCCGCAACTCTGTCCAATAAATCTCCGAACCGTCGCAGGATACCTGTCCCAATCCAACGGTTTCTCCAACGATGAGATCGGCGGTGATCGACGATTTCCACGCGCCATATGGTTTAACCGAGGGTGTGGCCATTGATGTCATCCTCCGGAACAGATTTCGCGGTCAATCCCACGTCCGGGATTGGTTGCCAAGCCAGCGTGTGCAAGGTGTCTCGGCAAGCCGCAATGGGCCTGACGCTTCGTTCAGAAGCCGCCCGCCAGCGGTTTCGGGTCGCCCGGAAACAGTCCGTGCTTGTCGAGGAACTCGATCATGAAGCGATCGAAGAGCCAGGGCTGCTCGATCTGGCAGGCGTGACCGGCACCGGGCAAGACCTTCAGTTCACAACCGGGTATGCGCTCCTGCAGCGCGAAGGCGGTTGGATGGGCGCCGTCCTCACTTCCGGTCAGGATGGTGACCGGGCAGGCGATGCCGGAGTGATGGCCCTCGGGTTCGGGCGTTTGCAGTGCTCTGAACTGGTGAATGATAGTCTCGACATCCGCGAACTGGTTGCGTTCGGCGAACAGGTTGGCGAAGAAATGCGCCAGCGGCGTAGCGCGGAATGCCGGGCTCAGGTCTTCGAACGTGTACCTCCAACGGTAATCGACGCCGTTGGCCGTGTAAGCGTCGATCCGTCGCTGCGCGAATTCCTTGCCGGGCGAATAACCGGTGCCCGTCAGTATCATGGCCGCGGCCCGGTCCGGACGCTGGTGATACATGAAAGGGCTGATGGCGGATCCGGTGGAGCAGCCCACGAGTATGGCGGTTTCCCCCGGCAGCGCGTCGTCGACGGCTTCCCAGCAGGCTTCGGCCATGTCGTCCATGCTCAACCCGGCTGCTCCCTTGGGTGACCGCCCGTAACCGGGAATGTCGATACTGATGCATCGGTACCACGTGGACAGGTGCGCCATCTGAAAGATCCAGCAGGATTGGTCCATGGGGTTGGGATGGATGAAAGCCATGACCGGTCCCGTGCGGCCCATGCGTTCGTAGTAGAGCGGTCCATCAACGTTGTTCGCCATGATATCCTCCGTTTTCGTCACCTAGGTGACGGTCCTCTCGTCACCAAGGTGACAGGCCACTAGGAGCCTGTATCGGCCGGCAGCGCCGTGCGGGCACGGGCGGGTTTGAAACCCGCCCCTACATCGGATGCCGGGTTCCTGCGGCGCAGGCTCCTAGTCCTAGTGTGGTGTCTCACAAACAGGTTTACAAACATGCGCGGGATTTTTTTGTTGTCGGCAAGGCGCGACGACCTGTAGGGGCGGGTTTCAAACCCGCCCGTGTGGCTCCCCATCCCCTATGCGAGGGCATCGGGCCAGGCGGCCCGGAGCGAGTTCATCAAGGTCCGGCACCCGCTCATTGCACGCGGCGATCACCCGTGGGCAACGGGGCGCAAAAGCGCAACCCGGCGGCATGTTCAGAAGGTCGGGAGGCGCGCCCGGTATCGGCTCCAGCCGCCCCTTCTCACTGCCGGCATGGACCGTCGAATTAAGTAGCCCGATGGTGTAAGGGTGCCGCGGCGTATCGATAACCTCCGTGATGGCGCCGGTTTCCACGAAACGTCCCCCATACATCACCGCCACGCGGTCCGATATCTCGCACGCCACGCCCAGATCATGGGTCACGAAGATCGTCGCCATGCCAAGCTCGCGTTGCAGTTCCCGCAGCAACAGCAGGATCTGGATCTGCACCGTGGCGTCCAGTGCCGTGGTGGGCTCGTCGGCGAGCAGCAGCTTGGGTTTGCAGGAGAGGGCGAGGGCGATCATGACCCGTTGCCGCAGGCCCCCGGAAAGCTCGTGCGCATAGGCGTCCAGCCGGCGGCGCGCGGACGGCACCTGGACCAGATCCAGCATCTCCAGGGCCCGGGCGCGGCCCGCGGCCCAGGAAACACCTTCGTGCGCCACCACCACCTCCGCGATCTGATTGCCGACGGTGAACACCGGATCCAGCGCCGTCATGGGCTCCTGGAAGATCATCGAGACCTTGGTGCCGCGTATGGCCCGCAGGCGGTCCGGGTCCAGTGTCAGGACGTCGATACCGTCCAGCAACACCTTGCCGGCAATGCGAGCCGTGGGCGGTAGCAGCCGCACCAGCGAGCGCATGGTGACGGTCTTGCCCGACCCGGATTCACCCAGCAGACACAGGGTCTCTCCCAGGCTCAGGTGAAAATCGACGCCGTTGATGGCCCGGAGCGCGGTGCCTTCGCTCATGAACTCCACAGAGAGATCACGCACCGACAGGAAAGGACGGTCGTTCACTTCCGCGGGTGCGAAGTCCGCGGCCATCACGTCGGTCGTGCCTCCGTTACGGGAGATGGCCCGGCCCCCCGGTCCGGCGCCTGACTGTGCCCGCTGTCCGGTACCAGCGCGTGGCAGGCGGCCAGATGGGTCGGTTCCGCGCCGAAGGCATCCAGGGCCGGCTCCCGGTCCGCGCACACCGCTTCCGCCATCGGGCAGCGCGTGCGGAACCGGCACCCTGACGGCGGGTTGATGGGGCTCGGAAGGTCGCCCACCACGGGCGGGGCCTGGATGCGCCGGCGCGGGTCCATGCTGAGGCGCGAGGCGATGAGCGCGCGTGTGTAGGGATGTCCCGGGGCGCTGTAGACCGTCTCCGCCGGCCCGATCTCCACCACCTTGCCCAGGTACATCACCAGTACCCGGTCGCTGATGAACCGGACCACGTTGAGGTCATGAGAAATGAAGACGTAGGTCAGGCCCAGGCGTTCCTTGATCTCGATGAGCAGGTTCAACACCTGCGCCTCCACCGACTTGTCCAGCGACGACACCGCTTCATCGAGAAGCAACAACCGCGGATTGAGCGCCAGGGCCCGCGCCACGTTGACCCTTTGGCGCTGGCCGCCGGACAACTCATGGGGATAGCGGTCGGCGAAGATGGCGGGTTCGAGGCCCACGAAGTCGAGGATCTCGTCGGCCCGCCGGCGCGCCTCAGCCCGCCGGACGCCCTGGGCGGTCAGGCCGAAGCTCACCTCTTCGGCCATGGTGTGCCGCGGGTTGAGCGAGGAGTAGCTGTCCTGGAACACCATCTGCACCTGACGCCGAAGCGTGCGCAGGGACATGCCGTCCCGGCCGCCGACGTCGCGTCCGTCCAGCAGGATCTCGCCCTCGTCCGGATCGATCAGCCGCATGAGCAGGCGGGCTGTGGTGGACTTGCCGCAGCCCGACTCTCCCACCACTCCGAGGGTCTCGCCCGCGGCCACCGTAAAGCTGATGCCGTCTACCGCCTGCACGTAGGCGCCGCCGACGCCCCACGAGCCGCCCCGCAGCCGAAAGTATTTCCGGAGCCCGTCGACGCTCAGGAACGGTCGCTCCCTAGTGTCCTGTCCCACGTAATTCATTACCAATCTGCTGGTCTTTCTTGTCGTCGGCTGCGTTGCTCTTCCTCGCGTGGTGCCCGCCACTGCTCGTCATCGCGCCTTGCCGACAACAAGAAATCCTGCGCAGCTCGGTAAAGAATTACGTGGGACAGGACACTAGCCTCGGGGTCCACCGTCTCTGGCGGGTCCAGGCGATTCGCGGTTGCCGGCAGTGCGCTCATCTCTTCACGTCCATGGCCGTGCGCAGGCCGTCGCTCAGGAGGTTGAAGCACACCGATGCGATGAGGATCATCACCCCCGGCAGCACCGCGTTCATCGGCGCCAGGAAGATGGACTGGCGCAGCGTGTTCAGCATCAGCCCCCAGTCGGCCAGGGGCGGCGAGATGCCGAGGCCCAGGAACGACAGGCCCGAGGCCAGCACGATGGAGAGACCGATGAGGCTCGACGCATAGGTGAGGATGGGGCTCGTGACATTGGTGAACACGTGGCCCGTGATGATCCGCGGCGCGGAGGCGCCGGTGGCGCGGGCCGCCTCGACGAAGTCCTGGGCGCGGATCTGGGTGGTGGCGGCCTCGGCCACCCGGGTGATGGGCGGGATGAACACCAGCGAGAGGGATATCAGGACGTTCACCACGCCCGCACCCAGGGCGCCGGCAAGCCCCACCGCCAGCAGCACCGACGGGAACGCGAAGAAGACGTCGGCCACCCGCATGATCACCATGTTGGTCTTGCCGCCGACGTAGCCGGCGACGACCCCGAGGACGCTGCCGGCGAGGGTCGCGATCAGGATGGGCAACAAGCCCATGAGCAGGGAGATCCGTCCGCCGTAAATCAGCCGGGTCAACATGTCGCGGCCGAGCTCGTCGGTGCCGAGGATGTACCCCGGGCTCAGGACCGGCTTCAGGCGGTTGACGATGCTGGAGGTATAGGGTTCATGGGGCGTGATCCAGGGCGCGAAGACCGCCGCCGCGATGATCAGGAGCAGGATAAGCAGGCAGCCCATGGACACCGGGTCCCGCAGCAGCCGCCGGCGCGCCGCCTGCCAGTAGGTGCGCTGGACGCGCCCGTGCGGCGCGATGACCGGTGCCGGCGCTTCGCCGACATACGCTGCGGGTGTGCTCATGCCTTCACCTACCTGAACCTTCACTGCCGGGTCATGCGCGGATCGAGGAACGGCTGTGCCAGATCCACCAGGAAGTTCAACATGACGAAGAAGGTCGCCAGCACGAGGATGGTGCCCTGAAGCACCGGGAGATCACGCGTCGCGATGGCGGTGTTCAGGAGATAGCCGGTGCCGGGCCAGGCAAAGACCGTCTCCACCAGGATCGACCCCCCCACCAGATGGCCCAACTGGATGCCGATGATCGCCAGCACGGTGGGGGAGGCGTTCTTGATCACGTGAAGAAACGTCCGCCACGGCGGCAATCCGTTGGCTTCGAGCGTCTGGACGAACTCCTGCTTGCGGACATCGATGACGGTGGCGCGCACGCTGCGGGCGATGATGCCCGTGGGGATCAGCGCCAGGGTCACGCCCGGCAGGATCATGTAACGGAGCTCGTTGAAGCCGAAGCCGTCGCTGGGAGGTGCCTTGCCCATGGCAGGCAGGAGGCCCAGGATGACGGCAACGATGGCGATCAGCACCAGCCCGACCCAGTAGTGCGGAACCGACACCCCGACGATGGCCGTGGTGGTGATGGCCCGGTCGGTGACCAGCCGGCGGGTGTAGCCGGCCAAAAGGCCCAGCCCGATGCCGCACAGGAGGCTCAAGCCGATGCCGAAGGCAGCGAGCTGGAACGTATTGACCATGGCAGGCACGAGGTCGTCCCACACCGGCCGGTTGGCAACCAGCGATACGCCCAGATCGCCGCTCAGAACGGCGAACAGCCAGAGGAAATACTGGATGGGCAGCGGTTGGTCGAATCCATAGGAGCGCTTGATCTGCTCGATGACCTCGTCGGAGGCGAACTCCGGCATGACTGCCGTCATGGGATCGCCGGGCGCCAGATGGAGCAGAGAAAAGCAGACGATGGATACGCCAAGCAGAATCGGCAGGATGTAGGCCAACCGCCGCAGGACATACCAGAGCATTAGCTATGCGTCCCCAGGATACTGTCCGGGACTCTGCCGAGAGGCAGGAAAATGGCTGCCATTCCCCTGCCTCTCGCTACGATCCGCTACTCGGACAGGCTCCAAGGCTACTTCTCGATGCGGATCCGCGTGAAGTCCTGGAACCAGTTCTGCGCCTGAATGAAACCCTTGACATGGGCGGCCAGCCCCCGCGGATTCATGTCATGGACCACCCAGACCCACGTCGCGTTGTCCACCAGATAGGAGTGAAGCTCGCCGAGACGGCGGTCCAGTTCCTTGGCCTCGAACGTGTCCAGCGCGTTGCGTGCGAGCTGGTCCGCCTTGGCGTCGGAGAAATGACCCCAGTTGTAGCCCTTGACGCGGTTCTCGCTGTGATAGGTCTGGCCGATGAGGCCGAATACCGGGTATTGCACCGACCAACTGTAGTTGATGGCGTCGACGCCCTTGTTGAGGTCCCCCTCGGCGCCGGCGAACCGTCGCGACCGCAGCGCTTCCCAATCCAGGGTCTCGAGGGACATGTTGATGCCGACGTCCCGGAAGTTTTCCTGGATAAACTCGTTCATGGGCAGCGGCTGCATCTGGCCCGAGCCCGCGGCGGACATCATCACCTTGACGTCCACGGGCTTGCTCTTGCTGTAGCCCGCCTCCGCCATCAGCTTCCGGGCCCCGTCCGGGTCGTACTTGACCTTGAACGTCGGGTTGCCGAACCACGGGTGGTCCGGGGTCACGAACCCTTGTGCCGGGACCGCCAGCCCGCCCAGGAACTTCACCAGGGTTTCGCGGTCAATGGCCAGGTTGGCGGCCTTGCGGATGCGAATGTCGCCGAACGGCGAGGCCTTCAAGTGACTGACCATGTACGGCCAGATGTGCGGGTAGACGTTGGTGGTCACCTGCATGCCGGCTCCCTTGACCGTGGGGACGGCGTCGGGCGGCAGCGCCTCCACCAGGTCCACCTGCCCGGAGAGCAGCGCCGAGACCCGCGTGTTGGCGTCCGGCATGGGGCGCAACACCATCCGGTCATGCTGCGGGACCATGGACTTGTTCCAGTAGTTGGCGTTGCGCACCAGCTCGGCGCGGTTGCGCGGCACCAGTTGCACCAGCTTGTAGGGTCCCGTGCCGGACGGCTCGAACGCGAACTTCGTCCAGTCGCGGCCGAGCTTCTCCCACTGTCGCGGGCTGGAGTAGAAGATGTTGACCATCTCGTACAACAGGGTGCCGTTGGGCGTCTTGGTGGTGATTTCCAGGGTGAAGTCGTCCACCGCCCTGGCCTTGGCCACGCTGACGAGCCAGTTGGCGGCGTTCCTGGCCTGAAGCCGGTCGTATTGCGGTGAATTCGGGTTCTTCGACTTCTCGAAATTCCATATGACGTCGTGCGCCGTGAACTGACTGCCGTCGTGGAACTTGACGTCGTTGCGCAGCTTGAAGGTCCAGCGGTTCGGGTTCTTGGGGTCCACGGACCAACTCGTGGCAAGGTTGGGAAGGAGTTCCGAGGGACCATCGCCTTGCGACAGATCCCACGTCAACAGCGCGTCATAGATGGAGCGGTTGATGAACCGGCCGCCCTCCGCCCCGCCGCTGGCCTGCCCGGTGGTCACCGGAATGTCCGACAAGGTCATGCCGATCCGCAGCACCGTCTCGCCGCTCTGGCCATACGCCATGCCCGCCGGCCAAACGAGCGCGCCCGCGCCCGCCGCCATCATCTTGAGCAGCGTCCGCCGCTGCAAAGTTCCGTCGATCACGCCGGTAAAGTCCGAAGACGCAGGTTCCGGTGAGGCGACGGCCCTCGATTCCGTGTCACGAAATGAAGCCATGCTTTCTCCTCTTCTCCTCTTTTAGTGGCCTGGCACGAGGCAGTGAACACCTGTGAACTCAACTTCGGCCATCATACTCCGACGCGGAAAGCCGTCAAGGGGGGTTGGCGAGGTCCACCCCGGCGACGGCATGGAGGGCCTGATCGAAGGTCTTGATGTCACGCACGCCGCGCCGGCGACAGCTCGCAAGGTGGCAGAGGTCCCGTGCGCCCAGCCCGGGGAACTGTTCATGGAGTTGCCGTGCCAGCGTGACGTCCTCGTACTCCAACGGCCACACTTCCACGCTGGATCGGACGATCAGCGACATGGCCGCATCGAATGCAAGCGAAGCGTACAGCCAGCCCTTCGAGCGATGGATGGTCCGCCCCGCTTCGAACACGGCCTCTTGACCGCCTGGTATTCCCATGTACACCCGTTGGACTGCGGTGGAAGGTCGTGGAGGAATAGCGCATGACTCGGCCTCGGCCCGGGAGTCGTGCGGGTATGCGGTAGGGATCTCGGCACTCGAATGAGTTCGATGCCCGAAGGGACTGCTCAATCACGCACGCGAACTCTCGATTCCTCCACGATCCAGAGTTGACCGTCCAGGGACGTTGTGGAAAGCCGCTGAAGAAACCGCGCTCCGATCTCCAAGACATGGTCGCGTGCCTAGTGTGGTGTCTCACAAATACGGTTATGAATCTGCGGGTCCTTTTGGCCGTCGGCTGCGTTGCTCTTCCTCGCGTGGTGCACGCCACACGGGCGGGTTTGAAACCCGCCCCTACAAGTCATCGCGCCTTGCCGACAACCAAAATGCCCTCGCATCTTCATAACCGTATTTGTGAGACACCACACTGGTTGTCCAGTCGAAACACGACGATTCCCGAATACGCGCTGGGCCGATATGTTCGGATATCCGAAAAGTCGATGTCCAGCGTTACCATTGCGCGTCGCTCTTGAACGCAGACGGTCGCCAGATCCGGGTCGCTGACACCGCCCAGTTGCTGGTCGAGAACCGTCACCGCGTCATGACCTGCCCTATTGAACAAATTTGAACAAATCCGCCATTTCAGCGGGGAGGTTTTCGTCCAGCTTGAATCGCACTTGGACCCGTTCCTACTCGGATAGCGCTACGACCCGCTCCTTGGCCAACTCCGCAGCATAGCACACCGCTGCCTGCACGGACTCTCTTGTGATCGAAGGATAGCTCCTGGTGATTTCCTCTATATCCAGACCTGCCGCCAAATTGTCGAGGATGGTGGCGACCAGTACCCGCGTACCCGCAATGCAGGCCCTCCCGTGACAGACTTCCGGATCAACGGTGATGTGGTCTCGCCAGTTCATTGGCCTGTCCTCCTGTCATGTTCATGGTACAGAAACGTGGCCCGCGTGGTTTTCGCCTCAGCTTGTTGGCTTGGCCCCCTTACCCTCTCCTTCCTTTGGACTTGGAAAAAACCACAGGAAATCAAAGAGTTACTTGTAAATACAAGACCAACTCCCATTGGTGTTGACGAAGATCATGTGCTGGAGGCGTCACGACTACGCGATTCGTCGATCACGTTCAGATGCTCGTCCCAGTTCGGCTCCAAAGCGCCACCGTCCAGCCGGTCGCGGCCGCGAAAGAACTCTTCGAGCTCCGCAGGTGACTCGAACCAGCGGGACCGCTGCTGCCGTCCGAGCCGTTCGCGGGCGGCCGACCTGAGCCAGGAGCTCAGGGTCATGCCTTCTTGCCGCGCTTGATGGACGAAACGATCACGGTCCTCGTCGGGTATCACTAGTTGAACTCTGGCCATCGATGTATCCGCCTCTGACGTAAGAGTGTGTATGAATTATACACATGGCTTTCCCTGGACATCAAATTAACGGCCGGGGTTCCGTTCAGTCCGCAAGGCCCAACTGTCTCCGGACCTCGCCGGTGCCGACGAACTGGGACAACAGTCGATAGTTCCGCCGTTCGTGCCGAACACGGCCTGCGACGATGGCCGGATGAACTCCCAAAACGTTTGCAAGACTCATGACGGCCAGGGGCGTCGGATGTTTGCGGGCCGCGCTCGTTTCCCAAACTGTGAGCGGGATGAACGCCTCTTCCGCCCATGCGTCCGCTTGCGTCTCCTGCGAGTCCGCTGCTCCGGCCACGTGCCGGAGGGTAAGGTCGTCAACGAAGGAGTTGTCCTCGTTCCCGTCCAGGTGCAGCCCGACGTGGGCCAACTCGTGCAGAAGGCAGAACCAGAAGCTGTCGATACGATCGTAGCGCAGCGTCAGTCCGACAACCGGTTGGCCGTCGGCCAGCCGTAACGCGGCGCCGTCGAGGTAGGTCCTGGGCAGGTGCGGTACAAACTCGATACCGATGCCATGCCCCCTCAATTGATCCCTTGCCCGGATGGGGCCGTCTTCATACGGGCTGAGCCGCGCGACACTGCTAAGAAACTCGGGGGTCACCACACCGGGCTCGTAGGGGGCCTCTGACTTCCGGTCATTGGCCAGGGCCATAACCTGCCAGCACCAAGCCTTGAGAGCGTAGTCGTCGGTCTTGGCGTTGACTCGACGGTTATCGTTCTTGCGATACAGCGGAGTAGCGGCAACTCTCAAACCCCCCGCTCGCTCGATTAGGCCGCTGATCAACTCTTCGGCGCGGTCGGCCATGTGGGGCAGGTTGGGGACCCAACCCCGCTTCGCCATCTCCTTGAGCGGGAATCTGCGTGGGTTCAAGTCCTCGAACGCCGCGTCCAAGTCCGCGTCCGGCTTCTGGAGCAAGACATCCGCGGGTATGCTCAGGTGTCGGTTGAGCGCGCGGGCCATGGACATGGTGATTTCCCGCTTGCCGGAGAGAACCTCCGCTACCTTGCTGCGGCTTCCGATGTAGGGTATGAGGTCGCGCTGGGTCAGGCCGCGCTGGTCCATGCAATATTCAACGGCGGCGACCGCGCTGGGAAGTTCTATGGGGTGGTGCTTGCCCTCGTAGAACTCGACCAAGTCCGCGAGGACGTCAAGCTCTACCCGATTGGGGTCGTCGGTATCCTCTATTTGTTCTTCCGGACCCGACAGAGCATCCATAAGCTCGTTGATTCGGGCAAGCGCGGCTTCATAGTCTTGTTCGGTGCGGATGGGGCTGATGCTCGCCATGTCTACACCTCCTCTACGTTGATACGGTCATATTCGGCGTGGGTGCCGACAAATTGTATGTAGATGATGCGTCCCGGGTAAAAGACCCTTACGATCATTCGATAGTTGTTCCCTCTGACCCTGAATACCACCCGGTCGCTACCGACGATGCTGGCGCGGGGGTGCTGCCGTTGTACCGTGGCCGGTGAATCCCAATCCTCCCGTCTGACCATGCTTGAAGCCAACCCTCGGCATCCGGGTAGCGCTGCCAGAAGGCCGTGAGGGTACGTTTCGCGATGATCCTCAAGTAAAGACAGTCCCTAATTGCTTTAATGTGCTCCCAAAAGTAATACAAGTAGAAATCGGCTATCTTTCCTTGGGATCCAGTGCGTCGCGCAGGCCGTCGCCGAGGAAATTCAGGCTGAAGAGGGTTGCTGCGAGGAACGTGGCCGGGAAGACCAGGGCCCAGGGCTGGGTTTCCATCAGGGTCGCGCCCTCGCTGATCAGCACCCCCCAACTCGTCATGGGCTCCTGGATGCCCAGGCCGAGGAAGCTCAGGAAGCTTTCGAACAGGATGGCGCGGGGGACGGTGAGGGTGGCGAAGACCGCCACGGGACCGACGACGTTGGGGATCACGTGCCGAAGGACGATCCACATGGACGGCGCGCCCATGGCCCGGGCCGCCTCCACGAACTCCCGGCGTTTGATGGAAAGGGTCTCGCCCCGGACGATTCGCGCCATGTCGAGCCATTCCACCATGCCGATGGCGACGAAGATCAAGACCACGTGGCGGCCGAAATAGACCATCAGCAGAATGACGAAGAACATGAAGGGCAGGGCGTAAAGGATGTCCACGAAGCGCATCATGAGGGAGTCGGTGACCCCGCCGAAGTATCCGGACACCGTTCCCCAGGCCAACCCCACGAAAACGCTCACCACCGACGCCGCGAGTCCCACCGCCAGCGAGATGCGGCCGGCGTAGAGCGTGCGCAGCAGCAGGTCCCGGCCATTGGCGTCGGTGCCGAACAGGTGTCCACCGGAAAGGCTGGGGCCGGTGCCGATGGCGTCCCAGAAGATCTCGTCGATGGGGTAGGGCGAGAGCATCGGGACGGCCACGGAGAGGATCGCCAGCATGCCCAGCGTGGCCAGTCCGGCCATGGCCGCGCGATTCCGCCCGAGGTGCGCGGCGGCGGCGTGCCAGGGACTCCGGCTGGCGGCGGCGGATTGGCGACGTTTGGTGTCCATTGCCGCGTCAGTCATGGCGCACCCTGGGGTCCAACACGCCGTAGAGCAAGTCCACGGCCAGGTTGAGGACGATGATGAGGGCGCCGTAGGTGACCACGACTCCCATCACCAGGGTGTAGTCGCGGTTGAGGGCTCCCTGGATGAAGTAGCGGCCGAGGCCGGGGATGCCGAAGATCTGCTCGATCACCACCGAGCCGGTGACGATGGCGGCGGTGGCCGGTCCGAGGTAGGAGACCACCGGCGTCAGCGCGTTCTTGAGGGCGTGGCGAAAGACGATGCGCCGTTGCGTCAGGCCCTTGGCGCGGCCGGTGCGGATGAAGTCGCTGGCCAGCACCTCGATCATGCTGCCCCGGGACAGGCGCGCGATGTAGGCCACCTGCGGCAGCGCCAGGGAGATCACCGGCAGCAGCAGGTGCCGTACCCCGCCGTCTCCCCAGCCGCCCACGGGCAGCAGGTTCAGGTACACGCCGATGACGAGCGACAGCAGCGGCGCCACGACGAAGCTGGGAACCGCGATGCCGATCATGGCCATGCCCATGACCACATGATCCGCCAGGGAGTTCCGGCGCTGGGCCGCCCAGGCGCCGAGACCGACCCCGAGGAACACCGCCACGACCATGGCGAGCAGGCCGATCTTGATGGACACCGGGAAACCGGTGGCGATGAGCTCGGTGACGGTAAAGTCGCGGTACCTGAAGGACGGCCCGAAATCCCCCCGCGCGAGACCCTTGAGGTAGCGGAAGAACTGTTGCGGCAGCGGCTCGTCGAGATGGTAGACGCGGTTCAGGTTGGCCGAGATTTCAGGCGGGACCACGCGTTCCCGGTCGAAGGGTCCGCCCGGCGCCAGCCGGATCATGAAGAACGCGATGGCGATGATGATGAACAGCGTCGGCACTGCCGACGCCAACCGCCGTATCACATAGGTCCACAAGGGAGGTCCACGATGTCAGCCTCCCAAGGAGCGAGGGCATCTTGCCCTCGTCGCGGGCGGGACGCCCTCGCCCCGAAGGGGCGATGTCCTTGCGGTCTGAAGACTCGGACAGACTTCTGAAAGCATCAGGGCGCCAGCGACAGATGCCGGGTCGGATGCACGTCCATGACGTTGTCCGTCCACCCCTTGACCCGCGGGCTCACCAGGTGCTGGGTCGTGTAGTGGTAGATGGGGATGATCGGCAGATCCTTCAGCAGGATGCCCTCCGCCTTCTGCATGAGCCCCGCCCGGACCTTCAGGTCGGTTTCCCGCTCCGCCTTGCGCATGAGGACATCGTACTCGGAGTTGACATAGTCTGCGGGGTTCATGGTGCCGACGTCGCCCTTGAACAGCTCGAGAAAGGTGTTGGCGTCGTTGTAGTCGCCGATCCAGCCGGCCCGGAGCACCTCGAACTGCTTGGCGCGCCGGGTCGTGAGGTAAACCTTCCATTCCTGGTTGAACAGCTCCGTCTTGACGCCGAGAGCCTGTTTCCACATGCCCGCGACGGCGATGGCGATGCGCTTGTGGTTGTCGCTGGTGTTGTACAGGATCTGCACCTTCAACGGGTTGTCCCTGGAATATCCGGCCTCGGCGTAGAGCTTCCTGGCCCGGGCCAGCCGCTCGGCCTTGGAGAGGCCCGCCCACGGCACCTTCGCGCCGGCGTACTGGTTGACGCCCGGAGGCACCCAGGCATATGCGGGGATCTCGCCGCCCTTGGTGACTTTCCCGGTGAGGATTTCCCGGTCGATGGTCATGGCCAGCGCGTTGCGAAGCCCTGGCCGGTCGCGGAACGGCGCCTTGGTGAGGTTCAGGGCGTAGTAGTAGGTGCCGAGATACGCGGTGTTGCGGAACTGCGCCGCGAGGTTCTTCTCCACCCATGCGATCTGATCGCTGGGCACGTCATCGGTGGCGTCCAGCTCGCCGCTCCGGAACCGCCTCAGCTCGGTGCTCTTGTCCTCGGTGGGGTGGAAGACCACCGCGTCGATGCGCACGTTGGCGGCGTCCCAGTAGTGGGGGTTGCGCTCCAGGCGGATGTGGCTCTGGGGTACCCATTCGGCCAGGCGGTAGGCGCCGTTGGAGACCAGGTTCCCGGCCCGGGTCCATTTGTCGCCGTGCCGCTCGATGGTTTTGCGGTGCACGGGGTAGGCGTGCATGTGCGTGAGCAGGCCGATGAAGTAGGGCGTCGGCGCCTTGAGGGTGACCTTGAGGGTGTGCGCGTCCACGGCCTCCACCCCCAGCCGGTCCAGCTCCTTGACCTTACCCTTGGTGATCTCCTCACCGTTGGCGATGGGCCAGAGGATGAAGGCGTAGCTGGAACCCACCGCCGGATCCACCCCCCGCCGCAACGCGAAGACGAAATCGCGGGCCGTCACCGCATCGCCGTTGGACCACTTGGCGTTCTTCCGGAGACGGAACGTGTACACCTTGCCGTCATCGCTCAGGGTCCAGCTCTCCGCCACCCCCGGCACATGGGAGCCGTCCGCCGCTTCCGCCACCAGCCCCTCGAACAGGTCCCGCTGGATATTGGCCGCGGGGACTCCCGACGACTTGTGCACGTCCAGGGTTTCCGGCTCCGCGCCGTTGCCCCGCTGGAGCGTGTTCTTGGCCGCGTGGCCGGAGGAAATGGTAAGCAACAATGCCGCGAAGAGCGCGACGATCAACGTTGGGGTGGATGTTCCGGGGCGATGCCTTGCCGGCGCTTTGAGCATGTCCGAAGCCTCCCAAAAAGGTGTGGATGGGAACTTGTGATCGTGTAACAGAAAGGCTAACACAGCGCCCTTCGGTCGTCTATTGGAACTCTTTCCAACTACCCGTTCGTCCCAACTACCCGTTCGTCCCAACTACCCGTTCGTCCTGAGCGTAGCGAGGCGCAGCCGAGCGAAGTCGAAGGAAGCCGAGCGAAGTCGAAGGAAGCCGAGCGAAGTCGAAGGAAGCCGAGCGAAGTCGAAGGAAGCCGAGCGAAGTCGAAGGAAGCCGAGCGAAGTCGAAGGAAGCCGAGCGAAGTCGAAGGATGAACGGCATCCCTCGGCTTCACACGCGTTGCAATAGGTTGCCGCCTCAGAAGGCGGCCGTCGCCGGCTTGGGCGTTCCCGGAAACAGGCCGTGCTTGTTGAGGAACTCGAGCATGAAGCGGTTGAACAGCCACGGCTGCTCGATCTGGCAGGCATGCCCGGCGCCGGGCAACACCTTCAACTCGCAGCCCGGTATCCGTTCCTGCAGCGCGGCCGCGGTGGGATGGGAATTGTCCTCGCTGCCGCTGAGGATGGTGACCGGACAGGCGATGCCGGAGTGATGGCCTTCGGGTTCCGGCTTCTGCATTGCCCGGAACTGGTGGAGGATCGTCTCCACGTCCGCGAAGTCGTTGCGTTCCGCGAAGAGGTTGGCGAAGAAATGCGCCATCGGCGTAGCGCGAAATGCCGGGCTTAGGTCCTCGAAGGTGTATGCCCAGCGATAGCCGATGCCCTTGGCGCCGTAGGCAGCGATGCGCCGCTTGGCGAACGCTTTCTCGGGCGTGTAGCCCGTTCCCGACAGGATCATCGCCGCCGTCCGGTCGGGACGCCGGTGATACATGTACGGGGCGAGGGACGATCCCACCGAGCAGCCCACCAGGATGGCGGTTTCTCCCGGCAGCGCGTCGTCGATGGCCTCCCAGCACGCATCCGCCATGTCCTCCATGGTCAAACCGGCCCCGGCCTTCGGCGACCGCCCATACCCCGGAATGTCGATGGCGATGCACCGATACCACGTCGACAGATGCGCCATCTGGAAGATCCAGCACGACTGGTCCATCGGGTTGGGATGGACAAACGCCATCACCGGCCCGGTGCGGCCCATGCGTTCGTAGTAGAGCGGTCCTTGGATGTTGTTGGCCATGTTAGGTGTCCTTGGAAGTCAGATATTTTCTGGCGAGTGCATCGTAGCGTGGTTCGTCATGACGCGCGGCCTGGAGCTGGCCCCGCCAACACCGGGTGAAGAACCTTGCCTCCTGTCCCGCTACATTTCTGAGAGACTGCTCAACGAGGGATGAGAGCGACATGCCACGGGAACGGGCGTGCCGTCTAGCCGCTGTGAGAGTCTTGGTATCCACCGTTATCGTCAGCTCTTTCTTCACTGTTCTGTTGTGCCCCGGAGTTTATATATACTTGGTCATCCAGTCAATACAGTTATTGCGGAGCTTACCTTTCACTTCGTGTGTTTCCTAACGTCGAATGGCGGATATTGACAAGTCAAGATAGATTTACTAACCTAGTTCAGTTTATCGGCAACCGCGGCCGGCTCATCAGTTTCGACGAGGCAAAGAGACATCGTGACAACAGTTTCGGGGGACGACATGGTAATCGACCGAGAAGAGTTGGGGCTAAGGCTCAGGCAGGCACGGGAAAGCAGCGCGATGGCCCAGGATGACGTCGCAGCTCACCTCGGAGTTTCACGCTCTACCGTGGCGCAAATGGAGCTCGGCAACCGCACGGTTACGGGTATCGAGTTGTCCCGCCTTGCTTACCTGTTCGGGAAGGACGTCGGAAGCTTCCTGGAGGACAAGGATCTCCAGAAGGACGACGTGCTCATCGCACTCTTCCGTCTTCATCCGAATCTGTCGAGCGAAGAAGATCTCCTTGGCGCTCTGCGTCAGTGCATAGCGCTAGGCCGGGAGATGAAGAACTTGGAGCGACTGCTCGACGTTGACCGAGGCCTCACCACCATCGCTGCGTACCCATTGGTGTTGCCTCGCACTGCATGGGAGGCGATCCAACAGGGCGAACGCGTCGCCCTTGAAGAACGCAAACGGCTAGGGCTTGGCATTACCCCGCTGCCGGACATCACCAACTTACTTGAAACCCAGGGCGTTCGCACGGCGCAAGTGAGCCTGCCCGAGGATATCTCGGGCTTGACCCTGATCGAACCTGGCACTGGTCTTCTTGTGGTGTCCAACCGGGAGCACCACGTATTGCGAAGGCGTTTTTCGCACGCACACGAGTACTGCCACTTGCTTGTGGACCGCGATCAAAGGGGACTCGTCAGCCGAGGCAGGATCGCGACAAGTTGATCGAGGTGCGGGCCAACGCTTTTGCTGCGGGCTTCCTGATGCCTGCGGATGCAGTGTGTCAGTTTATCCACGCCTTCGGGAAAGGACGGCCGAGCCGGATGGATGCCGACGTGTTCGACGAGGAGTCGGCGGTCCAAGCGCGAGCGCGATCTGCTCCAGGGAGCCAGGATATCAAGCTTTACGACGTAGTCCAAATGGCTCAGCACTTCGGCGTGAGCAGAGCCGCAGCCTGCTACCGACTGAAGAGTACGCGACTGATTAATGGCCGGGAGCTCGCCATTCTTTTGGCACAGGATCGAGCAGGCCGAGGCCGCGAGCTCGAGCAACTCCTTGATCTGCCTGGGCCAGATCACCAAGGGGAGCGCAATCAGTTCCGCCATCGTTTCCTGGCTCTGGCGCTGGAAGCCTTACGTCGGGAGAGTATCTCCCGGGCGAAGCTCGTAGAGATTGCAGCCATGGTGGGCGTAGACGCAGTTGAAATGGAGCACACCATTTCGACGCTGGGGCTAGAGGATGACGTTGGTGTGGAGGTTCTTCTGCCTGGGGGGGGAGGGTGATTGAGCGGTTCGACACGAAGTCGCCTCGTCGTTACCGACGCCAACGTTTTGATCAACTTGGCGCATGTGAAGCGGCTCGGACTCCTTGGTTCATTACCTGGCTACGAGTTCGTCGTGCCGCCGGAGGTCGAGGCCGAAGTTACTGCACCGCCCCAGTCCTCGGCACTTGAGCAAGCGTTTGGCTCAGGTCTTGTGAAGAGGCGGAGTTTTACGACCACCGAGGAACTTCGCCTCTTCGCAGAACACGTTAAGGTCATCGGCAGCGGCGAAGCGGCTTGTCTGGCGATGGCCGAAGTCCATGGTTGGTACGTAGCGTCCGTGGTGCGCACAGGCGACGCGAGGCATTGTCGAGGATAAGTCGTCGCTTGTGTCGCCGACGGAGATAGAGAAAACTTTAGTGAAGGCGAAAGAGAGCCCTCAAGGATACGTGGTTCATGCCGATGTCGGGGTGACGATGAAATTGAACTCGTTTGCGGTGATATTGAAACAAGCGAAGCACGCGGCCCTGCTGATGGAGATACCGAGCCGTATTGTCGAACATGATGGTTATGAACAACGCGGCCGTGAGGTTCCGAATTTAGAGGGGACGGCGTTGGCGGATCGTAAGGTGAGGAACGTTTTTCGGGCGAAGAAAGATTCCGACGGATACAGAACGTGGTTTTGGACGGGACGTGAGTTGTACTCGTTGTGGGACGGACAAGCGCAATACTTTGATCATTGTGACTAAGGGAACTTGCGCGGTTACCGCGTCGAATCCGCACTACCTTCGGTGGGTGTCGGTACAGAAAGCTCTGTTGCCGGAAGTCCGAGTCTTTGGTGACTATGGTGAAACCGTGTTCGCGGGCATATTGCCACACGTCGGAATCGTCCGCTCGCTGAACGTTTACATCGCGAACGTGAATGGAATCCGGATAAATGCCTGCCAATCTTCGAGGCAATCCCGGATACAGATTCTGGTCGAACAACAGCCTCACTCTGATGGCACTGAAACGAATTGGCGCTCTCGGTCAGCGGCGAATGCTAAGCAGGCGCGGATGTCGGCACGCTCGAGATCCGGGAAATCGGAGAGAATTTGATCCTCGGTCATGCCTGATGCCAAGTATTCGAGAACATCGTAGACGGTAATGCGAAGCCCCCGGATACATGGTTTGCCGCCGCGCTTTCCCGCCTCAATGGTGATGATCTCTCGATAGTTCATGGCTGTAGTCAGTCTAGCCGCCGCACGGGCTCCAGAACTATGGACGGCATACATTCGTCATAATTCTCTGAGGCGTTTCAGTAGTGCCTTGGCGTGCGGACATGCGGCTTCGACGCGCGCCGGATCGACTTGGGCCAACAACACGAATGACACTCGGCCCTTGGCGTAGCGGTTCCGGCACCTCTCGGTCGCTTTGCGGAGAGCGTCGAGCACTGTTTCCTTCGGCAACTGCTCCAACTCGGCCCATTGCCCCAGAGCGTTCTCCGCAAAGCGTGAGCCGAATTGCCTCCGCAGCGCATCGCGATCCGCCAGGAACCAAGTCTCCATGACTTGGACCATCAGAAAGGCGTCTTCCTCATCGGCGCCAACCGGCTTGTTCCAGCCGTCGCGGGCTCCGAGGTGCTGCCAGACCGAGCGACCGGCCTCAACGAATGCTCGCTGTCGACGAGGAGGAGGGGAACATTATCTGTAGTCCGCTTCGCGGCATCTGTTGCGAAGCGGTCGAACGTCTGGGTCCGTGAACCGCCCCGCACCACTTTGGGCATACGGCCGCCGAGTCCAGCCGCTTCGAAGAATTTCGTCCAACCCTCACGGAACTGGGCGCCCAGGCGCCGATTGTCTCCGCCGCCTTCGATGTAGAGTCTCACGGTCACCAGCGGTTTCCTCCCAACTGGCCGGAACTCCAGAGGTTGCCGAGTGTGTAGTCCTTCAGCCACTTGGTCAGATCGTCCTTGTCAAGTCGTCTCATCTCGGTCTGCCCGTCGTGCTTTTCACAGACCACGACACTCTCCGGCGTGTCGGTCAACGCGTCTACAAGCACGTCCGAGTGGGTCGTTACGATAAGTTGGCTGCGTTCAGACGCCGTGACCAGCAAGTCGGCCAACGTTGGCAACAAGTCCGGGTGGAGCCCGAGTTCCGGCTCCTCGATTACGATCAGCGGCGGTGGTTCAGGATGCAGGAGGATAGACAACAGACAAAGGTATCGCAGTGTCCCGTCGGACAGCCGAGTAACCGGGATTTCCCGGTTGCCAGCTTCCTCCAAGAAGAGGGTTACGGTGCCACCGACCAACGAGCATTTGTAGTCGACGACTCCGTCGTAGAGCTTTTCCAAGGCTGTGAGGAGTTGCCTCTTGTTTGTTCCCGGGAAATTGGACAGCACGGGTGCCAAGTTGGTGCATCCTTCGCTGAGGAAGTCTGAGCGCTCGTGTGCGCTTGCCGGTTGGCGCAAGGCCGCGTGTGGACCGAATGACCAGTTACGGTAAAGGCGGATGCGGTCGTAACTCACCTTCAGATGCCACAGGGCCGGATAGTCCGGCGTTGCAGCCCATGATAGGAACGACTGTTCCGGTTCAATCTCACTTGCGAAGTCTACGGCCCCTGGGCGGAGTTTTGCTGCGATACGTGGGGGCGACCACTCACCGGTGCGTCGTTTACGCCCGGCATCGGTTTGTTCTGCCTTTGCGTTGGCTTTTGCGATCTCCAAAGCAGCCAACTCATCCTGAGGAGGGCGGTAGTAGGACAGGCCGGCTTGTTCAGGGTGATTCTCGGATGGCTCGACCTGCTCGTTAGTCACCTCCAGGCGACCGTTTCTTGTGGTAATGGTTAGCGAATGCCTTAGGACGCCGCCGTGTGGATAGTCAACGAGGGTCTCCATCGTGATGGATTGCGGAGCATCTGGCCCCTTCCACAACCACTCGGGAACACCGCCCACGCGCGAAATCGGTTCCGTAATGCCACGAGGTGCGGCTTGGAGCAGTACAATAGCCTCCAGAAGGTTGGATTTTCCTGACCCGTTCGGGCCGATGAGGACATTCAGCGGTTCGAGGGGCAAATCGATGCCCGAGGGTCCGAACGACAGGAGACCGGCCACCTTCAATCTATGGATCAGCATACAGGCTCCTTTCCGTCCGCACCCTTACGATTGCACCTCGGGGGCAGAGCACGCCACACGGGCGGGTTTGAAACCCGCCCCTACAAGTCATCGCGCCTTGCCGACAACAAACAATCCTGCGCAACTTATCGCAGGATTTTGCGGGACACGACACTAGCCGCCGCAGCGGCTCCAGAACAAGTTCCCGGAACCGTGGCGGCGCCCCTAATCTAATGACGGGTCGATCTGCCAGCATGGAGGCCAGCGGGCTGGTCATGCCGCGTGAGACTCGACGACGAGTTCCTGGCCGAGCACCCGCAAAGCTTTGTGAATCCGGTTGGCGGCCGTGTGGTGTCTTGGGTCGAGCATGCGGCGCACCACCTTCTCGTCGACACCGAGGCGCTGTGCGAATGCGTTGCGAGACAGCCCGCTTTCGCGTAACGCGATAACGAAGGCGGCTTTGGCTGCCATATCGGGCGGTACAGCGATCAGGTGTTCGCCGTTGCGCCGTCGACTCGGCGTCGGGACCGGCTCGTCGTCGTCAATGCGGCCGGCGACGGCTTCTTCAAGCGCGTCCCGCGCCTCAACAAGCGCTACAGCTTGATCGGTGCCGGAAGTGAGACACTCGGGGAAGTCCCGGAACGAGACCACAATTTCGCCCGAGGGGTCGGCCTGGAGTCTGGCTGGATAGCGAAACTGCATGACGATCTTCAAGCGCGGTTTGTGTTCCGATTGCTGAAGAAGCCGGTTGGGAGGATTCGGGAACGAGCCAGTGCCGCTTTACGTCTACCCCGCCCGCATCTCCGCCAACGCCCCCACGATCGCCTCCGCGTCCAGCCCCATCTCCAGGACTTCGATGTTCTCCGCGTATTGGTCGGGGTCGATGGCGGCTTTCACGTTGGGCTCGAAGACGTGGTAGGCCTGGAGGCCGAGTTCCACGCCGGCGAGGGGGCCGGCGTAGGAGGGGTCGCCGGTGGTGACGGTCTCGAACTGAACCTGGCTGGCCTCGGTGGTGGGGGCGCCGAGCAGCACGACGATGTCATCCTTTCCGTATTCTTCGGTGAGTGCTTTGATTCGACCTTGATCCTCAAGGTCCATGGCCCCAGCGGCTGTTCAAACGAAGCACTGGGTGGCGGCGTACGTGACCTCGCCTCCCAGTCCCGCGATGGCCTGCTCGATGACCGGGGCGGGGATGCCGTCCCGCTCGCCGAGGATGATCAGCTTCTTTCCGTTGAGGGTGATGGGTTCTGCCGTCATGGGATTTCTCCTTGCTTTGGGGTCACATCTTGGAAACCATAACTTCTCAGTGAAAATAAAGGGTTACGGGGTCCTTGGGTCGCTTGTTCCGCGGCTATCCCCCGTTCCTTTCGATCAACACCGACATGCCATCCGTCAGCTCGGTCATCTGGCCGAGGAACAGGCTGGCGCGGGCCACCAGCATGCAATTCCGGATGGCTCCGGCGGCCATCTCCCGAAGCGCGTGGGGCATGTAGACGAAGCCCGAGGCGATGTGCCCCTGGGTGGGGGCGTAGCCGCATACTCCCTTGGCCCGGCCGAAGCCGGCGATGTCGCTCCGGTCGATCTCCTTGGCCATGGCCAGCATGGCGGCCATCATCTTGTAGTTCCGGGCGGCCACGTCGCCGGCCTTGGCGGACACCATGATGTCCGGGTTGTGCAGCTCGGTGACGATGCGGTCGACGCGGTCCACGCCCCATTCTAACCGTCGCAACGGCTCCAGAACAAGCTCTCTGAACTGCTTGTCGAGGGCGGCGCCGGCCTTGATGGGATGGCGGCCGACTCCTCGCAGGTTCACCACCGGGCTCTTGCCGTCGTCGCGCCCGATCCACACGGCCACGGCGGCCAGTGCGTCCTCCAGCACCGGGATGCCCTGCTCCAACTGGTAGAGGCACTTCATCCCGAGCTTGGGAAGCGACCCGCCGCCCACCACGACCACGTTCTTGAAAACGCCACTCTCTACCAGCGACGCGCCGATGACCATGGCGGGAATGGGCGCGGCGCAGAAATCCTTGATGTCGATGCCGGTGGCGAGGTCGCAGCCGGCGAATTCGGCGATGGCCTTGGCCATGTTGCCGCCGCCGCGCTGGTAGCGGTCGCCCACCGCCTCCTCCGAGCAACTCAGCACCAAGTCGACGTCGCTCAGGTCGAGGCCCTCCACGTGGTTCAGCAGCTCGTGCACGGCCAGTGCGCCGGAGACCTTGCAGCAGAAATTCTCCAGCAGCACCGGGGCGGAGAGGGCTTCGTCCTCGGAGTGGCCCGTCTTCACCACGCCCACGGGGGCGCCTTCGCCGCCGGCGAAGAGTGGCAGGCAATCCGCGGCCTCCAGTGCGCTGTCCAATTGAGCATCGTCGAGAAGCTGCGGCGTGCGGGAGGCCAAGGGCGCCGTGAGCGGCGCGGCCGACAGCACGGGACCCATCTCCTCCCAGAACCGTTCCCGCAGCAACACGTGCTTGAACGGGTCCGCGCAGGCCAGCAGGGCGAGGAAACGCCGTTCCTCCATGATGTGGCCGAAGGGCGGCTCTCCGGTCTCCGACTCGGCGAGCTTGTCGAACCAGGGCTGCTCCACCTCCCACAGACGGGTCGGCGGCTGGCTTCCGATGAACACCTGGTTGGGCAGGTAGCGGCAGGCTTTGTCGTAGCTCCACAGGCTCCCCGTGAGGTCGCTGAGGAACTCGGGGCGCACCTTGGTTTCCCGGAACGGCTTCGAGCCGTACCGCACCAGGCCCGGGGTATGGGCCAGCATGGTGGCGGCGCCCCTGACGACGGGTTGGTTGGTCGACATGGAAGGAACCTTATAATGTCCGCGAAGGCCGGGCAAGGCTGCGCACAGGGCTCGGGAAACTCTGCTCTGATCAATTGCCGGCGAGCAAAAATGGCGCCCTTCGACTTCGCTTCGCTACGCTCAGGGCGAACGGGTTTTGGGTCAGGTTCCGTTGTTGACCATTGACCCCGAACGCCATTGGCCCTGAACGTCATTGACCCTGAACGTCATTGACCGTTCGCCCTGAGCGTAGCGAAGCGAAGTCGAAGGGCTCCCGCACAATTGATCCGTGTCGTCTTGCGCAAAGGTTGTTTTGGAGGAGCGCAATCCGACAGGCCCGTGGGCCGGGTTACTCTCCGGTTGACCCGGCCCACGGGGCGGGCCATGGCTCTCGACGCGCCGTCCTCCTTGTAATATGATCCGCGCATGCCATCAGTGGCTGGGCGCCGGAGCCGTCGTCACGCTTGCCCACGGGAGGAAACCATGCAGGATGCCATGCAAAAGCAGTTCGTCATCGACGCGGTCGAGGAGAACCGGAACAACATCGCGCTCCTCGGCGACAATATCTTCTACTTCGCCGAGTTGGGGATGCAGGAGTATCGCACCTCTGGAATGATGACGGAGATACTGGAGCAGGCGGGCTTCGAGATCGAGCGGAACATCTCGGGGATGCCCACGGCGTTCATCGCCACCTATGGGTCGGGGACGCCGGTGGTGGCGCTCCACACGGAGTTCGACGCCACGCCCTCGAGCTCGCAGATGGCGGGCGTGGCCGAGCAGCGGCCCATCGTCGACGGCGCGCCGGGACATACCGAGGGGCACAACGTCAACGCGGCGGTGATGATCGGCGCGGCGGTGGCGGTCAAGAAGACCATGGAGCAGTTCGACATCCAGGGAACGCTGCGGATCTACGGCGCTCCGGCCGAGGAGCAGCTCGTGAGCCGGCCCTATTTCGTCCGCGACGGCTACTTCAAGGACGTGGACGTGGCCCTGCACGACCACATCGGGTCCAACCTGGGCACCGTTTACGGCCTGCGGCAGTACGCCCTCATCTCCGCGGAGTTCACCTTCAAGGGCGAGAGCGCCCACGCGGCCACCTCGCCCTGGACCGCCCGGGACGCGCTGGACGCGGTGGTGCTGATGGATATCGGCTGGGACAAGCTGCGGGAGCATCTGGAGCCGTCCCAGCGCAGCCACCGGGTCATCACCAACGGCGGCGACCAGCCCAACGTCATCCCCAACACCTCCACCATCTGGTGGTTCTTCCGCGAGGCCACCGCGGAGAAGGCACGGGCACTGTTCGAGAAGGCCAAGCGCGTGGCCCAGGGCGCGGCCACCATGACCGACACCACTTACTCGGTGAACGTGCTGAGCGCGGTGGCGCCCACCCGCTGCAACCGCACCCTGGCGGAGGTGATCCAGAAGAACATCGAGGCCGTGGGCATGCCGCAGTGGTCCGAGGCCGAGCAGAAGCTCATCACCGATGTCCAGACCAAGGTCAACGTCAAGGCCACGGGAATGCCCACGCAGGTGGCCCAGCTCCGGGAAGCCGTGCAATCGGTGTCAGCCAACGACTCCGGGGACGTCTGCTGGGTGGTGCCGTCGGGCGTGGTGAACTTCCCCTCCAACATTCCGGGTATCGCCTACCACCACTGGGGCGCGGGCGTCTCCCTGGCCACCTCCGTGGCCCACAAGGGAGCGGTTGTCGGCGCCAAGACCATGGCAGCGTCGGCCGTCGACCTGCTGATGGACCCGCAATTGGTGGCGCGGGCCAAGGAGACCTTCAAGGAAGAGATCGGCGATGTGGAGTACCGCCCGCTCCTGCCTGACGATCAGCAGCCGCCGCTGGAGCTCAACCGCATCCTCATGGAGCGTTACCGCTCCGCCATGGAAGCGCACTATTCCAAGGAGAAGCCCGCATTCAGCTAACGCTGCCGCTTGAGGGGCAGGAGGTGCGGCTGCGCGCGCTGCTTGACCGCGCCACCTCCGGCGAGAGGATCCACGGCAGGTCCAGGCTGCGACCGTCGCTGGTGGACAAGGTGCTGCGAGACCCGTTCTGGGTCTGGTGCCAATACCATGTACCTCGGAGCGAGGCGGTGAACGAAGTCGGCCGCTACGAGCAGATGCGCTTCCGCCGCGGCGTCGAGCACGAGGACGCCTGGGTGGCCAGGCACTATCCCGATGCCCTGGCCATCAAGCCCGACTTCGGCTACGAGGCCCTCGCCCGTACCCTTAGGGCCATGCTTGAGGGCGTTCCCGCCATTCATCAGCCGCAACTATGGGAACTCGGCCGTGACGTCTACGGCCGGGGCGATCTGCTGGTGCGCGACGACAGCCACGGTTCGGACCTCGGCCCCTACCACTACCGGGTCATCGAGATAAAGCGGGCGCGGAAGCTCAGGGACTCCTTCGCGCTCCAGGCCGCCTTCTACAACCGGACCGTCGGCGCCATCCAGGGCTATACGTCCGGCCACGTGACCGTGGCACTGCGGGAGGGGGTACGTCCCGTGGACGTGTCGGGCCTCGGGGACAAGATCGACGACGTGGTGTCGCGCTGGATCGGGCTTCGGGACGGCGCTGTGGAGCCCGAACCCGGAAGGCCGCCCGATGTCACCGACTCGCCCTGGCGCGTGTACGGCAACAAGTTGGTGAACGAGCGCCGGGACCTGGTGCTGCTGGCCGGGGTGCGGGCGCCGGAGCGGGCGAAGCTCCGGGCCGCGGGTATCCACAGTGTGGACAAGCTGTGGAGCCGTTCGCCGGAGGAGATCAACGAGATACTTGGTCCGCACCACGGCTCTACGGCGTACCACGTGGCCCAGAGCTACCGGACCGGAAGCCCCGTCGCCAAGCCCGGCCGCGAGTTGCGGATCCCCCGGGCCAAGAGGCTCCTCTACTTCGACTTCGAGACCTCCGACGACATGCATCCCGGCATGCCGCCCCACGTCTACCTCATCGGCTGCTGGGACGGCACCCGGGACCAGTTCGTCAAGTTCCTCGCCCGGGGCCCCGAGGATGAAGCCGGGATTTTCGAGGGTTTTCTCGACTACGTAGGGGACGATGTCGAAGCCGTGCGGCTTTACCACTGGACCGACTACGAGATCCGGCAGATGAAGGCGGTCATGCGCCGCTGGCCGCGGCTGGAGGGACGGTTGATGCGGCTGATGGGCTCCTGCGTCGACCTGAAGCGATGCATCCAGGACGCCGTCTATCTGCCGGTGCCGCGCTTCTCCATCAAGAGCGTCGCTCCGGCCCTGGGGTTCAACTGGCGCCAGCGGGGATTCGGAGCTTACGAGGCGCTCCTCTGCTACTGGGACTCCATCGACACCGGCGACCGCGCCTTGGCCGAGAGGGCCGTCCGTTACAACGAAGACGACTGCCTGGCCATGTGGCACGTGGATCAGAAGCTCACCGGAGGCAGGTAAGAGGCTAGCGTCCTTCGACTTCGCTCCGCTACGCTCAGGACGAACGGGGGTAGTTTTTCCACAACCGTTCGTCCTGAGCGTAGCGGAGCGAAGTCGAAGGACGCTATTTGGCCCGCCAAATCCCAAACCGTCATTCCGGTGAAAGCCGGAATCCAGAGGCCGTCCGTTAATGTTTCTGGATTCCGGCCCCGTATCAGGCTCGGGGCAGGCTTTTCGCCGGAATCACGGGTCCAGGAACAGCAGGCTGTGCCGATTGATCGGACCTTCCCCAGTCTATGCGCTACGCTTGATCTCCTCCGGTTCAGGAGCGGCGGCCCAGCGCGCCACGTATTCCTTGACGGACGCGTAGAGCACCGGAATCAGCACCAGCGTCACCAGCATGGAGGTGATGAGGCCGCCGATCACCACACGGGCCATGGGCGCCTGAATCTCGCCTCCTTCGCCCAAGGCCAATGCCAGCGGGACCAGCGCCAGGGCCGTGGTCAGGGTGGTCATGAGGATGGGCCGGAGGCGGGTGCGGCCGGCGTAGACTACGGCATCGGCGATGCTCAGGCCTTCCTCCCGTATCTTGAGGTTGATGTAGTCCACCAGGACGATGGCGTTGTTCACGACGATGCCCACCAGCAGGATGATGCCGATATAGGAGTTGACGTTGAAGGTCGTGCCGGTGGCGTGGAGCGCCGTGAGAACGCCGACGGTCGCGAAAGGAACCGCGAACATGATCACCAGCGGATCGATCAGGCGCTCGAACTGGGCCGCCATGACCATGTAGACCATCAGCAAAGCCAGCAGCAGGCCGATCTGGAGCTCCGCAAACGCCTTCTGCTGCTCCTCGAAGTCTCCGCCGACTTGGACAAGCACTCCCTGCGGCAGCGCCATCTGGTCCAGGGCCGCCTGAACGTCGGCTACCGCGGCTGTGATGTCCCGTCCGGCGACCTCGCCGGAGATGGACACCACGCGTTCCTGATTGAGGCGTTGAACCGACATGGGTCCGAGGCGTTCCTCCAGTCGCACCAGGTTCTTGAGCGACAGGACCCGGCCCGTGCTGTCCGAAACGGTCTGGTCCAACAGCCCGCCGAGCTCCTTGCGATCGGCCTCGCCCAGACGAACGATGACATCGTACTCGTTGCCGCCCTCACGAAAGAAGGTCGCCCGGGTGCCGCCAAGGCTCGCCTGCAGGCCGCGGGCGATGGTCTCCACCGGTATGCCGAGGCTCGCCGCCCGCTCCCGGTCCACGTGGATACCCATCTCCGGCTGTCCGCGCTGCCGGCTGATACGCACCCCCGCAACCCCCTCAACCGCTTCCATGGCCGTCTTGACCCGTCGAGCGATGCGCTGTATCTCGCCGAGGTCGTGACCGCGTATCTTCACGTCCAGGTTGTCGTTGTCGGTGAAGCCGAGCCGCCTGAAGATCCACAGCCCCGAGCTCGCACGGACACGGGCGTTCACCCCCGGCACCTCACTGACCCGCCGCCGCAGGGCCTTGACGATATCCTGATCGGACCGGTCCCGAGTGGCCCTGGGCCCCAGCCACACGTGGACGTGCCCCTGGTTCTTGCCCCGGGCGCGCCAGCCGAACCGGCCGAAGTGGGTGAAGTTCCGGTACGGCTCGGTGACCACCTCCTTGGTGATGGCATCGAGCTGCGTGAACGCCCGGTCGGTCTCCTCCATCTTCGAGCCTGCCTCGGTCTCCGCCCGTATGGTCACGTTGCCCTCGTCGGCACGGGGCATGAACTCCTTGGCGATACCGGGGTAGAGGAAAAGACTGCTACCGAGAAGAACGGCCGCCGCCGCCAGCACCGTGACGCGATGGCCGAGGCTCCACTGCAGCAGTCCCTGGTAGGCGTCGTCCAGACCCGTTTGGGACTTCTGACCCGCGCGGAAGAAACGCGACAGGAACCGCCCGGGGCCGGCATGGCCCGGCCGGCCCAGGAGCTGGCTCGCCATCACCGGGACAACGGTCACGGCGACGATCAGGGATGCCCCCAGGGAGAAGAACACCACCCATGCGAGCTGTCGGAAGAGAATGCCGGCGGAGCCGGGCACGAAGATCAAGGGGAGAAAGACGACGACCGTGGTCAACGTGGACGCGGTGATGGCCCCCACCACCTCGCGGGTGCCCTTGAGCACTGCCTCCCGGTGGTCGCCGCCGGCCTCGTGGTGCCGGTAGATGTTCTCCAGCACCACCACCGAGTTGTCCAGCAGCAGCCCGATGCCCAGGGCGAGCCCGCCAAAGGAAATGATGTTGATGCTGAAGCCCTGGAAATACATGAGCGAGAAGGTGGCCACGATGGAGATGGGGATGGCGGCGGCGATGACCACCGTGCTCCGTATGCTACGCAGGAAGAACAGCAGTACGAGCAGGGCCAGCACGCTGCCCCAGACCGCGGCCATGGTGACGTTGTTCACCGCGTTGCGGATGTAACTCGAGTTCTCGCGCAGCACGTGGACGTTGACGTCGGAGAGCTCCTGATTGATGGCCTGAATCTCCCCCTTCACGCGATCCGCCACCGCGATGGTGTTGGCCGAAGGCTGACGCCGCAATGAGATGACCACGGCGTGGGATCCATGGATCCGCACCGCGTGGTCCAGTTCCTTGAAGGAGTCCTCCACCCGCCCGAGATCCTTGACGTAGATGGGAGTCCCGCCGCGATTCGCCACCACCGTGTTGCGCAACTGATCCAGGTTGTTGAACTCGCCCAGGGTCCGTACCGATACCTCCAGGTGCGCCCGGCTCAGGTTGCCGGCAGGCAGGTTGATGTTGCCCGCCCGCAGCGCCCGGATCACCTGGTCCGTCGAAAGCTCGAAAGCCTTGAGCCGGTCCAGGGACAGATTGACGTGAATCTCGCGTTCCAGTCCGCCGCGGATGTCCGCCGCGGCCACGCCGGCCACGCGCTCCAGTCGATAGCGGATTTCCCGGTCCACGAAGGTCCGCAGCGCCACCGGGTCCATCTTTCCCGACACGCCGATGAACATGATCGGCGACGCATTGACGTCGTACTTGGAGACCACCGGGGCCTCGGCCGCGGCGGGAAGATCGTCCCGGATGCGATCGATCTTCGCGCGCACGTCGCTCACCGCCACCTCCAGGTCCTTGCTCCAGCCGAAGCTCACCCGGACCTGGCTCCGGCCCTCGACGGATACGGAGGTGATGTCCTCGACGCCCTCCACGGAGCTCACCGCCTTCTCCACGGGCTCCGTCACCAGCGTCTCCATCTCCAGCGGCCCCACGTTGGAATAGCTGGTGGAGATGGTGACGGTGGGGAAGGTAATCTCGGGCATGAGATCCACCGGGATCTTGAGAAACGATATCACCCCGAGGACCATGACGATCAGGGCGGCCATGTAGGTGGCCACCGGGCGTCGGATGCAAAGCGCCGTGAGGTTCATGCGTCAGCCTCCCTGCTGTTGCGAGCCGCGCCGGCCCCGCCGGTCTCTTCCGCCCGCCTGCCGCCCTCCGCGGCCGGAGCCCGTGCGCGGGCGGTCACCGGCGACCCTGACCCGCTGACCGTCCCGCACAAGACTGCTGCCCACGGTCACCACCCGATCACCCTTTTGCAGGTCCCCCGTCACCTCCACCCAGCCGTCACTGCCAAGACCCGGCGTCACCTTCACGCGCTCGACCTTGCTGCCGTCGTCCGTGACTCTGAACACGCCGTATTCCGCCCCGGCCTTCACCGGCGAGGCTTCCGGAACCACCAGAACCCCGGTCTTCCGCTCCACCACGATGGATGCGCGCGCGAACATGCCGGGCTTGAGATTGCCGTCGGAGTTGTCGAGCTCGATCTCGACCTCGCCCGTGCGCGTCCGCGGGTCGAGAACCGGCGACATGCGCGTGATCGTGCCGTCGAACCGCTTGTCCGGGTAGGCATCGACCTTGACCGCAACCGGCTGTCCGAGAGAAACCTTGCGGTAGTCCCCCTCCACCACGTGAATGCCGACCTTGACCCGATCGATATCGACGACCTCGAACAGGGGGGTGCTGGGACTCACCAGGGCGCCCCGGTCCACCCATCGGCGGCTCACGTAACCCGCGAACGGAGAGCGGATCTCGGCGTGGGCCAGGCGTATGCGGGCGTTGTCCCGGCGCGCCGCCATCTGGAGCATCTGGGCCTTGGTGAGGTCGACCTGGGATTCGGCGGACAGGACCTGGGTCTCGAGGTTCCGGACCTCCTCACGGGACACCAGATCCCTGCGTGCGAGGACCTTGACGTTCTCCGTGCGCCGCTTCAGGTTCCTGAACTCGGCTTCCCGGCCCTTGAGCATGGCCTGGGCCACCCGCAGGGACGCCTGCGCCTCGCGCAACTCCTCGGCGAGCTCCTGTTTGTCGAGGCGCGCCAGCAGTTGGCCTTCCTTGACCCGTTCGCCCACGGTCACAAGCAGCGTCGCCACCCGGCCGGAGGTCTTCGGCGCGATGGTGACCGCCGCCTTGGCCGCCAGCGAGCCCACGTAGCTCAGCTTGGCCTCCACGTCCGCCACTCGCACCGCCTCGGTCTTGACGGTGACCGAACGACCGCCGCCGCCGCGGCGCTGCGTCGGCTGCCCCTTGGCGGCGCCGCTGTCGAACGGCCCGATGCCCAGCCCGATGCCCAGGTAGTAGAGCACCGCGCCGGCAAGCGACAGCAGCAAGAGCGTGGCGGCGAAGCGTTTCAAGGATTGGTTCCCGATCCCCGGCCCATGGCGCGTGAGGACTGCGCCGCGGCCGGCTTGTGGTCGCAGGTTGATGATGAGTCGTCCGTCCGAGGGTACATGTAGACGCCCCGCGTTTCGGAGGTCTCAATAGCCGAGCCTGCACCCGCCGGATGGCGGGCATTGGCCCGGTAGAGGTTTGCCATGGCCAGGTTCTCCAGCCCTGCCTGAGACCGTTAAACTCTGTTTCGACGGACAAAAAATACGCCTACGCGACCTTCAAAGCAATACACGAGAGTGGTGTCAGCGTACGCTGATTCAGGTGTCGGTCATAAGCGGGTAGACATCCTATCAGATATTACCTACGTTGACATTGTGAGACTAGTGCTGGACACTAATATCATTGTAGCCGCCTTTCGGAGCCGCGACGGCGCGAGCAACTCACTGCTCAGGCTAGTCGACGCGCGACGGGTGACGCCATTATGCTCCACGGCCCTCTTCCTGGAGTATGAGGCGGTCCTCAGCCGCGCCGAAACGCGCGCGGTTACCGGTCACGACCTTGAGGATGTTGCAGCGATCATGAGTGCCCTTGCCGCCCTCTGCGATCCGGTGGACATATCCTTCCGGGTCCGGCCACTGCTACGTGATGCCGGCGACGAGATGGTTCTTGAAGCGGCCCTGAACGGGCAGGCCGACGCTATCGTGACGTACAATGTCAGGGACTTCGGACCGGCGAGGGTGTTTGGGATCGAGATTGTAGCGCCCAATAGCATCGTAGGGAGACGGACCAAATGACCGACACCAGACGATACAAGTATCCATTACAACTGCCGGCATCTCTCAAAGACACGGCCATGCGTCTCGCCAAGGATGATGGCGTCTCGCTCAATCAGTGGATCGTCGCGGCGGTCGCACAGAAGATCGGCGCCGTCGAGACGGCTGAAGCCTTTCTTCAAGAGCGCGGAGCCAGTGCGGTCAAGGGCGATCTGAAGCGCTATTTGGAGCGGGCGCCGGACGTCTCGCCTGTGCCGGGAGACGAGTTGCCGCGCCGCCGGCCTGTGGGCAGGCGTGGTTAGGACGATGTCTTGCGGACGATGGCAAGGGCTTCCGCGAGGTCACGGCCGCCGGTCTGACGGAGGATCTCCCGTTCGTAGTCGGCCGTAAGCGGTGTGACGATGCCGCTGTCTCTTGCGGCCGTGAGGTAGCTGATGCCGTCCCGTGCGACCGCTCCGGAGGGCGCCGCGGCACTGGCGATGGCCAGACGTGCCAGCATCTCGGGCGTCGGCTCCTCGATGTTTGCCCTCAACGCCGCGTGAAAAACCACATCCAGACCCGCGAAATGGTCCAGACGCCCCAGGAAGGCGCTGTCGATATTCGTCTGGTCCACATCCGCGTATACGTCGCCGCTGCCCACCCTGTTTCGCTCCCGCCGGTATAGCATGTCCTGGGCCGCGGTCTCGGTGACGGACTCCCTCAGCACGATGACCACCGCTGAGACTCTGCCACCTCCCTTGTCGACGGGGACCAGCGTCGGCGCGCCGTCCCGCACCCGGCTGCTGCGGGAGAACTCGACCCTGAAGGGGGTCTCGACACCCGTAATGCGGCTCGCCGTTGCCGCCCCGATCTCCGCTCCGGGATTGGGGATCAACGAACCATAGGCCAGAATCCCGATCGTCATCAGAATCTCATTCTGTCAGCGCTCCCGAGACGCCGCAAGGTCGGGGATCGCGGGGTTTCGTGGCTTGCAAACCGAGTGGCAATATTGATAAGTTGACTCCTGTATATTGCGGGTTGGACTTCCTGATTTGTCGAAGTATGGAGTTCCAGAGAGAAATTGCACCTGCGGTGTTGCGCTTGGCCGCCCACTTCCCCTCGGTGGTGGTCACGGGTGCCCGCCAGACCGGCAAGACCACCCTGCTCACCCGGTTGTTTCCCCGCTACCATTACGTCAGTCTGGACCTTCCCCAACAAGCACAACTCGCCGAGGAAGACCCGGGGTCGTTCCTCCTGCGGCATCCCACGCCGTTACTGGTGGATGAAGTGCAGTACGCCCCGAAACTCTTCCGCTATCTCAAGGTGGAGATCGACCGGAACCGGGACGCCAACGGACGGTTCATCCTCACCGGTTCGCAGAAGTTCAGCCTCATGAAGGAAGTATCCGATTCCCTGGCGGGACGTTGCGGCGTGCTGGAGCTTGAAGGTCTCTCTACCGAAGAACTCGGCGATGTGTTCCATGATCGCGAGCAACGCGAGGGCATGGCCGGGATCCTGGTCCGGGGCTTCATGCCCCAACTCTGGAAGGACCCCGACCTGAGACCGGCGGACTACTTCAGCAGCTATCAGGCCACCTACCTGGAGCGGGACGTCCGACAGCTCCTCAACGTGTCTTCGCTCAGGGACTTCGACCGCTTCATGCGGGCGAGCGCCGTGCGTAGCGGACAGATCCTGAACAAGACGGAGTTGGCCAAGGAAGTGGGGATCAGCAACAAGACGGCCACGGAGTGGCTGAGCGTGCTTCAGGCCTCCAATCAGATCACGTTGATCGAGCCGTATTTCGCCAATGTCGGCAAGCGTCTCACCAAAACGCCGAAACTCTACTTCAACGACGTCGGACTCCTGTGCTTTCTGCTGGGTCTCAACCAGAGCTCCGTCACGGACAGCTACATGATAGGTTCCATCTGGGAGACATTGGTGTTCGCCGAGCTGCGCAAGTATCTTTCGGCAACCACCCCCGAAGCCTCCATCGGGTTCTACCGGGATCAGTCCCGTGAGGTCGACTTCGTCATCGAGAAGGACGGCCGGCTGACGTTGGCGGACGCCAAATGGAAAGAGCTTCCGGGACGAAGGGATTTCCGGCAGCTTCTGGCCGTTCAGCCGCTCCTTCGGGCGGCTCGGCTGCCGGCGATGGTGCTGTGCCGAACCGAGGAGACCTTCCCGGTCGCCAAGGACATGCTCGCCGTTAACGGTTTGAGGATACGCGCGCATGTATGAGGCGGATCACGGTCGAAGGCGGTCTGAGGCGCTATCGCGACAGGATGCCAGATGTACCGCCCGAACCAGGCGAAGAGTTGTCGGGCGGATAGTTGGGTACGCCCGTAGAGGCAGTAAGCCCCATGCCGCTAACACGACTCCCCGCGGGCAATGGCAAGGCCTTCCTCCAGGCTGCGTCCGCCCGTCTGACGCAGGAGCTCCCTTTCGTAGTAGGCCATGAGTGGCGTAACGATGCAGCTCTGCTTTGCCGCCATGAGGTAGCTGATGCCGTCCCGCGCTACCGCTTCGGAAGGCGCCGCGGCCGTGTCGATGGCCAGGCGCGCCAGCATCTCGGGCGCGGGTTCCTCAATGTTCGCCCGTAGCGCGGCATGAAACACCACGCGGAGCCCCGCAAAATAGTGCAGCCGCCCCAGGAACGCGCTGTCAATATTCGTCTCATCCACGTCGCGTAAACGTCGCCGCTGCCAACCCGGTTTCGCTCCCACCGGTAAAGCATGTCCCGAGCCGCGGTCTCGGCAACGGACTCCCGCAGCACGAAAACCACCCCCGAGACGTTGGCGCTCCCCTTGTCCACGGGGACCAGCGTCGGCGCGCCGTCACGCAACCCCGCATCCCTTGTTCTTGGAAAGGCTTCTTGACGATGTCGGCCACCGGCCAAGGTCCTCTCTGCGAATGGCTCACACCAGGCAAAGGCACGAGACGACGCTCAGCGAATTCGTTCTTGCCGAGAGCAGCGGGGCCTAGCACAGCCGTGTACGCCACCGATGGAGGTTAATTGACCATCTGGTCCCTTGTCGTGTCGCGCCCCACTGACTCGGCGCGCGCCTCCGCCATCGTGCTGCGGAAGAGACTACTCACATCCGCCGGCGTCGCGGCGGTAGGCGCGAGCACGCGGCGGTTCATTTCTCGCTTCCGTTCGATCAGGCCATCAAGCTTCAGGTCGAAGCTGTAGTCGCCGAACTGTGGGTGCCGGGCGAGCGGCAGGTAGACGTGGACCGTCCGGTTCTGGCCTATACGAAATACTCGATCGGTGCATTGATCCTCCACGGCCGGATTCCACCACCGGGAGAGGTGGATCACATGGTTCGCAGCCGTCAGCGTCAGGCCCACGCCGCCAGCGCGCGGCGACAGGACCATGACGTCGAACCCGGCCCGTTCCTGGAACGTATCCACACGGGCCTTGCGCGTCCGACCGGAGACCGCGCCGTTGATGACAAGCACATCCTCGGGCAACGAGAAGCGGTGCCGTAGCGCCACGATCAGGAAGCCCTGCATGGCGCGCGCTTCGACAAAGAGTAGCGCCTTCTCGCCACGGTCCGCGATCGCGGCCAGAATCCTGAACGTTTCGGACAGCCGCGCGGATTCCCGGATGTATGCGTCGACGTCCCGGTTGTCAGGAAACGCCGGGTGCAGCGAGATGTTACGAAGGTGGTGGAGCGTCTGGAGCATATTGCCAGGGTCTCCGTCGCCCCGCACGATCCTTGCATACGCCTCGGCCTGCGGCGGCGGCATCTCCACAGGGTAGCGGTGCACCTGCTTGTCCGGCAACTTCGGGAGGTGGTCTTCTTTGAGCCGCCGTAGCATCAGCGCCGGCGCGGTCGTCTCTGCCGCTGGCTGCGTCAACCTGCGGTGTAACTCCGCGAGCCGCTGCTCACCGTGCGCATCGCCCGTTTCGTACTGCTGACTGAACGACTTCAGAGTTTCAAACATGCCGGGTTCGGCCCGATCGAGAATCGCCCAGATGTCCGCCGGGCGGTTCTCCACGGGCGTGCCGGTCATCATCACGGCGAAATCAATGTTCATGGCAAGAGCCGCATCGGTGAGGCGGGCGGCCGGATTCTTGATCTTCTGGGCTTCGTCGAAGACACCGGCGCGCCAGCGGACGCGGGCGAAACTGTGCTGATAATCGCGAATGGTCTCATAAGTGGTGAGCACCCAGTCGGCACCCTTCAGTGCCGCCTCATCCAGCAGGGGTTGTCCGAAGGCAAGTTCGCCGCCGTGACCGGCGAAAGCCCTGTCCCCGTTTCTGAGCTTTCGCAGGAAGCTGCCGTGGGCCTCGACGACACGTCCGAGCCCGGATCCGGACAAATGTTTGGTGTGCTCGTCCTTCCAGTTCTGGAGCAGGCCGGTCGGTGCGACAACCAGTACCGGCCGGGGCGGCAGGTGTTGTGCCTGTGCGTGCGTCTTCAGACAGGAAAGAAAAGCCAGCGCTTCGAGCGTTTTTCCCAATCCCATGTCGTCGGCGAGCAAGGCGCCCCAGCTTCCGGCTTCCCAGTGGTTCTGCAACCATGAGAGGCCCTCGCGCTGGTGCGGCAGAAGGTCGGTTCGTAGCCCCGGGCTCACGGTCGAAATGCCCGATATGCAATCCCTCCGTTCGCGGCGGAACCGGACGGTCTCCAAGTTGTCGATGACGAGCAGCACGTGCTCGCAGGCGTCGGAACTGTCCGGTCCATCGGGTTCGTCGAGTGGTTCGCGATCAACGGTCGTCCGCTGGATCGGTTGCGAACGGTGGTGAAGTTCCTGCACGGCTGCGATGGTGTCTGGATTCGCGGGGATATCGATGCCGCTAACCCGAATCGTTGGTTCGCCGCGCTCCAGGGCGTTCCTCAATCGATCGAGCAGATCGGGCAGGTCGTCGCGCGGTAGCGGCATGAGTTGTGAGCCGATACGAAGCCCCAACTCGTCGGGGGGGAGCCACGGTTCCGCCGCTTGCTTGATCCAGGGAAGCACCTTGTCAACCCAGATGCCGACGCCGATGACCCGTTCGCTCAAGCCGTCGTCGCTGAAGATGCTGTCGAGATCGATGGTCTCGTCGGCACCGGCGTCGACGACGGCGCCGCGCAGGTACCCGGAGACATTCTTCAGGAAGTCGAGGCGTTCGTCAGCGGTCCCGGCTTGGGCGCGTCGGACGACTCCGAGGGCGAGTTCGACTTCCGGCGTCAGCACGAGATAAGCGCCGCCCCCCGCCGGGTAACGATGTTTCACGCGGGACAGGCCGCGGAAGCGCTTCGCGAATTCCTGCTGCCGGGCGGCCGGAAGGCCGCGGGCGAACACCTGTTCCTCACTTCCTACCTCGGTACGCGTCTCGCGTCGCCCGACCACCGGGTCGAAGTCCGGTTCGCCAGCGTCGTTGACAAATGGGTCGAGTTCGAAGCTCGATGCCACGACAATATTGAGCGAGTGCAGATGGTCGTCGACCACGGCGTCGGCAGGCAGCATTTCCGCGATCTGCCCCCACCGCAACATCCTCGATTCGATGTCTCCGTTATCCGCTTGGCGAAACCGGTCGATGGCCTCCGCGATGGAGTACAGCGGGTCGAGCAACACGAAGCCGTCATCCCCCGCGCTCAGCCACGCGCCCTCGCGCCAGACACCCAAGATGCGTCGGCCCTCCCGGACGAAGCCGTAGCGGATCTCGAACCCGACGTCGTGAATGGCCCCGTTGGCGGTGACCTCGAACGCGAACGGGGCAGCGTCGGGGAGGCCGATGTACCGCAGTTCGTTGGATGTTAGTCCGGCGACGCTCCGCCATGAGACCAGCAGCGAACGGCCGTCGTCCTGCTCGACCGCGTCGCCATCGTCACGTAGTCGAATCAGTGCGCCGACGCCCGGTGATTGGTTCGCATGTGACGTCCAGTCGGCCACCGGGATCGGTTGGTCGCTGCTCATTCGGACGGTCAGTCCATCCGGTGTTTGCCCAAATGTGATTTCGTTCGCCATGTTGTCTCCGAGAAGGCGGTGACGGTTTCACGAACGGATCAGAGGGCACCCGGCCGGCGGCGTCGTCGAGATGCGTTGTTCAGTATATAATCGTTGCGGTAGACTGTCACACCGGTGTTCGCCCGCATCCACTCCGCGACTTGGTCCTGCCAGCGTCCGCTGTCGCTTCCGTGATGCACTTGCTCAAAATCCGCTTCACGCGTCAGGTCGTAGCGGTTGTAGCTAGGTTGATACAACTTGGGTGCGTTGGTCCTTTCGCCGAGCCAGATCCTGCACTTGCCGTTGTGGCTCCATTCGGCGATGGTCATGCCGGGCATGCGTAAGAGCAGGACCGACTGGTCACTTTGAGCGCCGTGGAGAGTGCCGGTCGCCCCGTCGTCTTCCTTCATCCGCCGGAGCGCATGCGCTGCCTGCGCACCGAGCAGGAACCAGACGTCATCAATCAGATCCCGGCGGAGGAATGCCTTCCAGAAGGCTTCCCGGTACCGCCAATGTTTGTCGAGAGCGGTATCCTTGACGAGCATGAAGAACTTGTCGAGCACCCGTTCCACAAGCCACCGCAGCAGCACACGCACGGTGTCATCTGGAACCCCGGACCAATGGTGTTTCCCTGAAGGAAGGCGCGGATGGCCGAAATGCCTCAGAAAGAACGATTGCAGCAGGTCTTTTGTCGCGATGTCGGGTTGCCGTTCGACGAACGGCTGGAGCAACGTCGATGCGACTTCCACACGCATGGATCGTTCGTCGAAGCGTAATCTGCCGTCGAATTCGAGGATCGCGAGCAGTCGATGGATCTGCGTGGTGTCGATACCATTCTGCGTCAGCAGGGCGCTAGCGGTCGGGAGGTACTTGCGGATGCCCGACTCCAGGAACCCGCTTTGCGCAAGTCCGGCATCGAGTCCCGCCCGATACAGAATATGGTCAGGGGCACCTGCGGTGGACACCAGCTTCTGCACGAACGGCAAGCTGCCGTTGGTTTCGAGGAGCCCGAAATCAACGCACCGCTGCTTCCACTGTTGCAGAGACGGTGGCGGCGAGGAACTGCCTTTGATGGCTTTCTGCAACAAAGTGCGTAGATCGTGGAAGGTTGGCAGGCCCGCAGGGTATATGCGCAGGAACTCGTGCAACAGCGCCAGCACGGACCGTGTACGATGCTTTTCGGACAGCCAAGCACCATATTCCAGCACCACGCGCGGCTTCGCCCCCAACCAGCCCGTGGGACCGTCCTTTCGGGCCCCCTCCGTGTTTCTAGGCAGATAGAACATGATCCACGGCAGTCGTCGAAGGTCACGGGCGGAAATTTGCTTGATGGAGTGGTGACGGCGCCACGATTCCAGGACCCGCCAGTACAGAGCCTCAAGGTCATAGGACGAAGGCGGCTTCGGCTGGACGTCCCCGAGTGTCTTTGTCACCCAGGCCGCGACAGCGTGGATGTGGCGCGGCCCGAACTCCCGTCCGATCTTTGGGAAGCCGGTCCAGTACGTCAGTGAATCCCTAAGAGACGCCAAGGTGGTCATGGTCGTCCGTCGCCATAGTGTTCGCGCACATCGGCCTGGACTTGTGTTTCGGCAGACGACAGCGCGCCCTTGGGAGGCTCAAGGAGAAATCGCAAGTCGATGCGCCGATTCTCATGCGCCTGTTCACTCGCAGGCCTAGTGGAACCGTACCCGCTCGTGCTCAGAATGGGGTAATCGTTGGTGTTCAACAAGCGTTCCACTCCCGGTTCACACAAGGTGATCATCCGATGCACGGTCGCGGCCCGCATTGATGACAACTCGATATTGTCTCTGAAACGATTGCCACCTGCGACCGGCACGTCGTCGGTATGACCCTCGACCAGCAAGGTTTCGAGGAGCCAGGGGAACGTCTGTTTGCTGCAGGTGTACCTGGACGGGTCAGCCGGGGGTCGACAGTGAGATGGAGCGCCGTCGCCCTCCTCCCGTCGCAAAAATGTGGACCGTTCATGCGGGACGTAGCAGGGCACAACCTCGGCGATGGCCTGCGCCAGACGCCCGACGTTGACGTGATGGCCGGCCACCGGAGTTTCCTTCCCCGACGGAAAGTTGATGGCGTTGTCCGATAGACGCAGGACCCCATGGTCGTACAGCACTTCGACTCGCATGCCGGAGTCCTCAAGCCGGCTGGCGATATCCTTGAGGATCTGATCGCGTGTTTCGTCGGCAGATGTCAGGTCTTCAGTGACGGCGGTCAGATCCTCGGTGACGTTGGCAAGTTGGTATGCAAAGACGGCCAGCATGATAACGAAGACGAAGATGAGCGCCGACACAAGGTCGCTGACGCTTTCGAGATAGCTGTGTCCCCCTTGGCCCGTGTCCGGCGACACCCTCGAATCTCCAATCATGGCGACGGTCTCGGGAGCCGTGGGATCAGGTCCTCAATCGACCCGCTGAGTTCGGCGGTGGCGCCGGCAAGATCCTGAATGGTCCTTGAGGTAGTCCTGTCGAGTTCGTTGGCGAACTCCTTTACCTGCTCGCAGTACCCGGAAAGGCCCTCGTCGATCTGCCGGAACACCTGGGCAAGCGAGCCATCGATGCCTTCGAAGCGATCCTGATATCGGGTCCATGCGTCGGCGACCGCCTGCTGGTGCTGTCCTAGCGTATTGACCGCTACTTCGACGCGATCGATGATCCCACTCGTTCGATCCAGTGCATCGGCGGCCTTGTCGGTTGAAGTGCGAATGTCACGAGCTGCGCGCCCGACCGGCTCCACGATCTCTGCGATCTGTCGGTGCGTCGCTTCGATTGTACCGCACAACGTGTTGACCTGATCGACGAACCGGGTCATGTCGGTCAGTATCTGCTCGCTCCGATGCGTGGACCGGTCAAGACTCTCGGTAGAGTCCTTCAGTGTACGGTTCAGGTTGGCGACAACCGCCGCCATTTCCTCGAACTGCGGTCCGGCCCTTTCCTGAATGGCGTCGGTGAGCTGGCCCAGCGCACGGTCGATCATCGATCCCGCGTCGGTAGAACGATCTTCACGGAGTCTTTCGACGGCTTCCACGAGGCGATCGAGTTGCGGGGACAGTCGACCAGCGACCTTTTCTTCGAGTGCTTGTTCGAGGGCGAAAATCAAGTCCGTATTGAAGCGCTTTAATTGCTCCGCCGCCTGCCGGCCCTGTTCCAGTTGTTTCAGGGCGACACTCTCCGACGTGACTCGCTCCAGTCGAGACTCGATTGCTTCCACCCAACTGTCCAGTGCACGGTGGAGTCGTCGTGAAGTAGAGCGTTCGATTAACACGAACAAGATGGAGCCCGCTATCCCGAAGATGGAGGTCAGGAAAGCCAGCGCCGCACCGTCCAGAAGCTGCTGCAACGACGCGGTGATTTCGCCCGGGGCGCCAGAGGAGAGACCGGAACTTGCCGATCCGACACCGCCAGCCAAGCCGAGGAACGTGCCGAGGATGCCGAGCCCGGTGAGCAGGTTCGGGACGGACCGGTAGAATCCAAAAGGAATTTTGGGGGCAATGATGCTGGTGTCGTTCAGGTACCACGATACCTCGCCGGTGTTGCGGATCGGGTCCCCGGACGCGGGTTCGGGCAGCACCAGCGTCTCCACGAATTCCGTCCATGGAAGACAGAAGGCTTCCTCGGCCTGTTTGTTGTACCTTTCGAATTCCTTGACGAATCCGTCTTTCCGCTGGATACCGTTCACTTCTTGATGCAAACGGCGAATCGTCTTGTGTAGTCGTCGGGTTCGTCTGTGAAGCGACAGCCAAGAGAAGCTGAAGAAGATGACAATGAGTACGCAGTAGCCGGCAGCGAACTCCGGTTTGATGGCAAAGGCAAGGAACAGGGCGAACGATTCTGATGCGCCAGCCAGTATGCCAACGACAGATTCCCATACATTGGCCATTACACGGATGAGGATTTCAGGGTTCATCCTGCTCATCCTCCCTGGGAAAACGCGGTCTCACGGCGTATCGAGAATTGCACTTCACCGACCCGACCACCACCTGCACCGAATCATGATTGGCTCCGAAGATACCCAGCGGGCTGATCCTCATCAATGCCCCGTTGGCTTGGACTCCGCTCGCTCCGCTCTCTCCGTCCAACCCAAGGTGTTCCAGGTACCGCCATCGGTGCGATCCTGGACACCGTCGGGGTACGCCTGTCGAATCCGTTCGGGTGTCTGGAACTCCACCAGCCTGCCCAGAGCGTCCTCGGCGAGTTGGCCAAGCAGCCATCCTTGTGCTGGGGAGAGGGTTTCGGGGTCTGCGGTGTTATGGGTAGCTCTCGTCATGGGGCTCGTTCAAGTCGCTGTGACAGCCTATCAGAGCGGTCCGATTTCCACCAGAAACACTCTCCTTCCCGGCGTTATCAAGGACAATTGTTGCAGTAAGGTAGCCTATACGCTACTTGACGTATCGAGGGATAAGCATATGGCGAAACGAACGGTTCCTTACGAAGACATTCTCTATCAGGATCTGCAGGACCCCGAAGAAGCCGCAGCCTATTTGACCACCGCCCTCGAGGACAAATCCGGAAATGGTTTGGATCTCTTCCTGTTGGCCCTGCGCGATGTCGCGAAAGCCCGTGGCATCAGACGTCTCGCTCAGGATACGCGATTGAGCCGTGACAGCTTGTACCGGACACTGTCCCGAAGAGGCAATCCTCGCTTTTCCACTCTTGAAGCCGTGTTGGAGAGCCTGGGGCTGAAGCTGTCGGTGGAAGTCAGGATGGACGCCGGGGTTCCCAGGGAGAGAGCAGGCACAAGGGTGTGATCTTCTTCACGGACCTGACCGGGAGAAGCGCCGGGACAGCTCAGCTCTGTGGAACAGGCGACATTGTCGCTTTGCACCAACAGGCTGCCATCCACATATGGATTGACTGATATGGTGCAACCATAAAGGGCGTGCGAGGTTATCTGCGTGAAAACGACGCTCAATCTGAACGATCAAGTGCTGCGCCGGTCCAAAGAATACGCATCACGACACGGCATTACGCTGACGGCCTTCGTCGAAGACGCCTTGCGCGCGAAATTTGTGGCGCCGACTCGACAGGAGAAGCCGTTCAAGCTGGTCCTCAAGACAGTGCGGGGCAGCAGTCCACCGAACGTCGACATCTCGGACCGGGATGCGCTCTACGACATGATCGACAGGGAATGATCGCAGTCGACACCGACATCCTGATCTACGTCCATCGCGCCGAAACGGACTTGCACGACACGGCTGTCACGGAACTCGCCCACTATTAGGTTTACGAATCTGCTGGTCCTTCTTGCTGCCGGCTGCTCCTCCTCGCGTAGCAGGGGGACGGGCGGGTTTGAAACCCGCCCCTACACGTCTTCGCGCCTTGCCGATCACAAGAATTTCTGCGCATCTTTGTAAACGTACTTGGGGGGACAGGCCACTAGTGCCCCCTCATCACGGCCGAGGCCGGTCGCCCGGCGTTGTCAAGGGTAACTGTAAGCGCTATAAATCGGGCCATTGCCGGCCGACCGCCTGCCGGGCATCCGAACCGTCATGACCATTCCCGCTTTTGATCTCCTGACCCCCGCTTCCGTGGCCGAAGCCAGCCGCATGCTGCTGGACCATGGCGATGAGGCCCGGCCCATTGCCGGCGGTACGACCCTGGTAATCCTGATGAAGCAGCGGGCGCTGCGCTTTTCCTATCTGGTGGACCTGCAGTCGATTCCGGGTCTGGGTCGGATCACCGAGACCGACGGCGGCCTGAGCATCGGCGCGCTGGCGACGCACCGGTCGGTGGAGCGGTCGTCACTGGTGAGCCGGTACGCGCCGGCGCTGGTCCAGGCGTTCAGTCACGTGGGCAACGTGCGCATCCGGGAGACCGCGTCGGTGGGCGGGAACCTGGCCCACGCGGACTACCGGCTGGACCCGCCGCCGGTGCTGCTGGTTCTTGGCGCCGAGGTGGTGCTGTCCGGGGCTCAGGGGACCCGTGTGGTGGCGCTCAAGGATTTCTACCGCGGCATGTACGAGACGGTGCTGGAACCGGGGGAGATCCTGACGGAGGTGCGGGTGCCGCGGGCGCCGGCGGCGCGCCGGACGGTCTACGCGCGCTTCAGCTCGCTCTCGGCCAACGACTGGCCGTGCATCGGCGCGGCCGTCAGCCTGTCCCTTGATGGTGAGAACGTCGGCGAGCTTCGAGTCGGTCTGAGCGGCGTGGCGGAAGCGCCGCTGCTGGCGGCCGGGCTGGACCGGTTCCAAGGCGAGCGCTGCTCGGAAGAGCTTTGGGACGCGGTCTGCGATTTTGTCGACGGGCAGATCTCCCCGGTGTCGGACCTGCGCGGCAGCGCGGATTACAAGCGCGAGATGACCCGGGTGTTCGTCAAACGAACGTTGCGGGAGTTGGCGGGGCCGGCCGCTTCTTCGTGAGGTGAATGCGTGGCGGATTATTCCATCGTCGGTACGTCGGTTGATCGCCGGGACGCCTTCCAGAAGGTGACGGGCCGGGCGTTGCACACGGGTAACCTGGAGCCGCCGGGGCTGTTGCACGTGGCGGTGCTCAGAAGTCCCCATCCCCACGCGCGCATCGTCCGCATCGACAAGTCCGGGGCCGAGGCCAGCCCCGGGGTGGCCGCGGTGCTCACGGGCGCGGACATCGCCGCCATGCCGGGCATCACGCCCTACCACGGGCCAGCGTTCGCGGATCAGCCGGTGCTGGCCATCGACCGGGTGCGCCACGAGGGCGAACAGGTGGTGGCGGTGGCCGCGGAGAGCCGGCGCGCGGCGGAAGCGGCGCTGGAACGGGTGGAGGTGGAGTACGAGCCCCTGCCGGTGGTGTTGGACGTGCTCGACGCCATCAAGCCGGACGCCCCCATCATTCACGAGGAGGTCCGGCCGTCCGGGGCGTTCGCGGACCTGGCCCACGTCAAGGCCGGCGAGCGGTCCAACATCTGCTACCACTACAAGCTGCGCAAGGGCGACGTGGACCAGGCCTTTGCCGAGGCGGACCGCGTCTTCGAGGATGTCTTCACCGCGCCGCCGGCCCAGCATGTGCCCATGGAGGCCCATGTGTCGCTGGCGTACGTGGACGAAGGCGGGCGCATCAATATCTACACCGCCAGCCAGTCGCCGTCCTTCGTTCGGGGAGAGCTGGCGCGCATGCTGGGCGTGCCCATGAACCGCATCCGCGTGCGCGTGCCGTATCTCGGCGGCGGCTACGGCGCCAAGCTCTACAACAAGCTCGAACCGCTGGTGGCGCTGCTCGCCCTCAAGACCCGCCGGCCGGTGAAGTACAGCCTGAGCCGCGAGGAGGAGTTCCAGACCGTCACCAAGCACGGTGTCGTGGTGAGGCTCAAGACCGCGGTCAAGGGCTCGGCCATGACCGCGCGCAAGTGCGAGGTCTACTGGGACACCGGCGCCTTTGCCGAGATCGGCCCGCGGATCGTCCACAAGTCGGGGTATACCTCCGCCGGGCCGTACAAGATTCCCAACGTGTCCATCGACTCCTACTGCATCTACACCAACAAGCCGCCGGCCGGGCCGTTTCGGGGCTTCGGGGTGCCGCAGGTGATCTGGGCCTACGACTCCCAGATGGACATCGTCGCCCGGGGCCTGGGCCGGGACCCGGTGGAGTTCCGCCTGGAGCACGCGCTGGAGGAGGGGGATCTCTTCGTCACCGGAACGCCGATCCATGCCTGCGGCCTGAAGGAGTCGGTGCAGCGGGCCGCCGAGGCCGTGGGATGGGGCCAGCCCAGGGAGGCCGCCTCCGGCACCAAGCGCCGTGGCAAGGGCATCGCCTGCGGGGTGAAGGCCGTGCTCACGCCCTCCATCTCCGGCGCCATCGTCATCCTCAATGCCGACGGCAGCGCCAACATCCTGAGCAGCACGGTGGAGATGGGCCAGGGCTCCGAGAGCGCGCTGGCGCAGATCGCGGCCGAGGAGCTGGGGATCTCTCACGACAAGGTGCATGTGGTGCAGCCGGATACCGACGTCACCCCGTACGACACCATCAGCGCGGGAAGCCGCTCCACTTACCACATGGGCAACGCGGTCCGTATGGCCGCGGCCAAGGTCAAGGCGGAGCTGTTCGAGGCCGTGGCCGGGAAGCTGGAGATCGACCCTGCCGACCTGGAGGCGGTCAACGGCCGGGTGTTCGTGCGCGGCGCCGAGGAGCGGGGCATGACCGTCACCGAGGCGTTCGTGGCCAAGTTCGGAAGCCTGGGCACCACCATTGTCGGCGAGGGCCTGTGCCAGCCCGTGGTGACGCCCATGGACCCCGAGACCGGCATGTCGGAGAAGTGCACCGAGTATTGGTTCGCCTCGGCCAGCGCGGTGGAGGTGGAGGTGGATACCGAGACCGGGCGCCTGGAGGTGTTGCAGTTCCACGCCGCGGGCGACGCCGGCACCGCCATCAACCCCAAGTACTGCGAGCAGCAGCTCGTGGGCGCGGCCACCATGCACCTCGGCCTGACGCTGTTCGAGCAGATGGTGTTCCAGGACGGACAGCTTCTCAACGGGTCCCTGCTGGACTACCAGATCGCGTCCATCAAGGACGTGCCGCCGATCTGTCACCCCATCGTGGTGGAAGTGCCCCACAAGGACGGCCCCTTCGGCGCCAAGGGCATCGGCGAGACCGGCGCCTTGACCGTGGCAGCGGCCGTGGCCAACGCGCTGGAGGACGCCGTGGGTGTGCGCGTGCGCGACATGCCGTTGACCGCGGAAAGGATTTACCAGGCGCTCAAGGCGGCGGGGAAGGCGAACGGTGGCAGGTTGTAGGGGCGGGTTTCAAACCCGCCGCACCCGCGGTAAACGAGCGTAGGTCGGATTAGCGAAGCGTAATCTGACATGGCGCAGTCTGACGGGGATGTCGGATTACGCTTCGCTAATCCGACCTACGACAGCAGGGAAGACGAACGGCGTGAAGTAAGGCGAACATGGAACGTACCATCAGCATGACGGTCAACGGACAGCAACGGGAGCTGCGAGTCAACGACGCCGACACCCTGCTCGAGGTCCTGCGCGACGGGCTCAAGCTCTGGAGCGTCCGGGAGTCCTGCGGCGTGGGCGCCTGCGGGAGCTGCACGGTCCTTCTGGACGGCAGGCCGGTGAGCGCGTGCCTCCTGCTCGCCGCGCGCGTGGACGGCTGCTCCGTGGAGACCGTCGAGGGGCTGGCTGGCGACGACGCGCTGCACCCCATCCAACAGGCGTTTCTCGAGCATGACGCCGCCCAGTGCGGCTACTGCACCCCGGGCTTCATCATGGCGACCAAGGCGCTGCTCGAAGAGCACGGCGAGCCCTCCGACGACCAGATCCGCGACTACCTTTCGGGCAACCTGTGCCGTTGCGGCGGCTACCCCAACATCATGCGCGCGGTCCGGGCGGCGGCAGGGCGGATGAACGGGGGTTGATACGAAGAAGACGCGGATCAATTGGAGATGGCGTCCTTCGACTTCGCTTCGCTACGCCTGTCCTGAGCCTTGTCGAAGGGCTCAGGACGAACGGGTCTTAGTGTCTTTCGACTCCGTTACGCCTGTTCAGGGTTGGTCAGAGCGCGCAGGACGAACGGAATACGGTTCACTTGTCGCGCCCAACACCCGTTCGTCCTGAGCCCTTCGACAAGGCTCAGGACAGGCGTAGCGAAGCGAAGTCGAAGGACGCCATACTTTAGGACGACCATGGATACTGCTCCCAACTCCGACGGCATATCGGCCCTCCTCAAGCCCCGGAACATCGCCCTGATCGGGGCATCGGAGCGGGCTCCCCACGCCGCCGCGCTCATGCACAACCTGTTCCGTTTCGGTTTCCCGAAGGATCGCATCTACCCGGTGAACCCGCGCTATGAGCAGCTCTTCGATCTGCCGTGCTACCCTTCGGTGGGGGCGGTGCCGGGTGACGTGGACCTGGCGGTGATTGCGATTCCGCGCGACGGCACGGTTCAGGTCATGGAGGAATGCGCCGCCAAGGGCGTGCGCGCCGCGCTCACCGTGGCCACGGGCTTCGGCGAGTTCGACGATACGGGCCGGCAGTATCAGGCGGAGCTGACCCGGATCGTGCGCGAGCACGGCATCGCGCTGGCCGGCCCCAACACGCTGGGCTACCTGGCCCTCGAATGCGGCGCCGCGCTGTGGTCGTCGCCGCTTCCCGAACGCCTTACCATCGGACCCGTGAGCGCGGTGTTCAGCAGCGCCGGCCTGCTCAACCTCTTTCTCAACACCGCCGCTGACCGTTGCCTGGGGTTTCGCTACGCGATAGCGCCGGGCAATCAGGTGGGCGCGGGCTTCACCGATTACCTGCGGGCCGCGGTGGAGGACGACGGCACTCGGGTCATCGTCGCCGTCATCGAGTCCATGAGCCGTCCCGAGGAGATGGCGGGGCTGCTGGACCTTGCGCGGGAGCGTGAGAAGGTGGTCATCGCGCTGAGGCTCGGGCGCTCCCGGAAGGGCGGCCGCGCGGTCACCTCGCACTCGGGCAACATGGCCACCTCCGGCGCGGTGTGGGACGGACTGTTCCGGCAGAAGGGCGTCATCCCGGTGGACAACCTCGATCAGATGCTGGAAGTCACCGCTTTGGCCGTCGGGACCCCGGAGCCCTACCGTCTGCCCGGCTCCAGCGGCGTGGGCATCGTCACCATCTCGGGGGGCGATTGCAGCTTCCTGGCCGATATATGCGAGCGCAACGACGTGGACCTGCCCGAACCCTCCGGCGCCACTTACGAGGCGCTGCGCAGCTACTTCGACAAGGAGAGCTTCAACGGCAACCCCCTGGACATCGAGGAACTGCACTGGGCGGACCGGCCCGGATATCTCGAATGCCTGGAAACCTTCATGCGCGACGACAACTTCGCGGTGGTCTGCTGTCGCCTGAACCTGCCCAAGAGCCCCAGCGACCGCCTGACGCAGTTGTACCGGGAGTCGGCGGCCGTGCTCCGGCGCGGCGGCAAGCCGTTCGTGTTCCTGTCCAGGGCGAGCGAGCAACTCGACCATTCCTGGTTCGAGTTCTTCAACGAGCTGAACGTGCCCCTGCTGCTGGAGTACGAGAAGTCGTTGCGCGCCGTGCGCGATGTCCTCGCACTGTCGCGGCGTCGCACGGGTGGCGCCACCAGCGTGGCCGCACCGCCCGCTGCGGACCCGGCGGAAACCGAGGCGCTGCGCCGGCTCGTGGCCGGGGGCGACATCTCCCACGCCACGGTGCGGCGACTGCTCCGGGCCTACGATATCCCCATGGCCCCCGAGCACCTGGTCCGCACCCGCGAGGAGGCGGTGGAGGCCGCCGCGGACATGGCGTTCCCGGTGGCGCTGAAGGTCGAGTCCGCGGACCTGCCCCACAAGACCGAGGCGGGCGGCGTGCGGCTGAACCTGGGTAGCGCGGAAGAGGTGGCCTCGGCGTACGACCGGCTGCTGGAGGACGTGGGGACCAACGCGCCCGCCGCCCGCATCGACGGGGTGCTGGTGCAGAAGATGGTGGAGGGCGTGGCCGAGGTCATCATCGGCACGTCGCGCACGCCGGACCTGGGCATCTGCCTCGCATTCGGCCTGGGCGGCATCTACACCGAGGTGCTGAAGGACGTGTCGTTCCGGCTGCCGCCGCTGGGTGTGGCGGAAGCCCAAGACATGATCCGGGAGATTCGCACCTACCCGCTGCTCACGGGGGCCAGGGGGAAGCCCAAGGCCGACGTGTCCGCCCTGGCGGAAACCATCGTGGCGCTTTCCCGGCTGGCGCTGGACTTTCGCGACGAAGTGGACGAAATCGAGTTCAACCCCCTCATGGTCCTGCCGGAAGGACAGGGGGTGCTGGCCGTGGATACGCTGATCCGATGCGCGGGTGCGCAGGACTCCTCGCCGCGGGCGGGGCACGAGGACTTGTAGGGGCGGGTTTCAAACCCGCCCGTGCCCGCGCTATCACGGACCGTAGATTCGTAGACGCAGTGACAACAGAAGCATCCGGTTCCCATTCCAAGGAGTGCCATCATGAAGATTACGGACGTGCAGATCGAGACGCTTGAGCTTCCGTACAAGAAGCCCCTGATCACGGCCACCAACCAGTTCTACTCGTCAAACGGGTTCCTGGTGAGCGTGGAGTCGGAAGCCGGATGCACGGGTTACGGCTACATCGACGTGTTCCCCAGGACCGGGGAGACGATGGGCTCGGCACGATACGCCATCGAAGAGATCATGCGCCCGCTGCTGGTGGGGCAACCCATCGAGGACCTGGCCCGGCTGAGTCATCTCATGAACTACAGGATGGTGGACAACCGGCGGGCCAAGGGCGGCGTGGAGATCGCGCTGTACGACCTCCTGGGCAAGAGCTACGGGGCGCCCCTCTACGTGCTTCTCGGCGGGCTGGTGCGGACGGAGATCACGGCCATCAAGATGGTGAGCGTGGGGCAACCGATGGAGATGGCCCGGGAATGCCGGGAGCTCGTGGCGCAGGGATATCGTGCCCTCAAGCTCAAGGTAAAAGGCGAGGTGGGATTGGACCTCGCGCGGGTGACGGCCGTGCGCGATGCGGTGGGGCCGGACGTCTATATCAAGGTGGATGCCAACGAGGCTTTCGACGCGAAATCCGCTATCCGCATGGCCGCGGGCATGGCCGAGCTCGGGGTGGCGGTGTTCGAGCAGCCGGTGTCCCGGCACCACTACACGGTCCTGGCCGAGGTGAAGCGTCAGTCGAGCATCAAGATCGAGGCGGACCAGTCGGCGGGATCCGTCCATGAAGCCTTCAGGCTTATCCGCGACAACGCCTGCGATTCCATCAACACCGGCATTCTCAAGGCCGGCGGCATGCAGCAGGCCCGGCAGATCGTCGACATGTGCGCCCTCACGGGAACCGAGTGCGGCCTCAGCAACATCGCCGCCTGCATGGTCGGGGACGCGGCGCTGCTGCACCTGGCCCTCAGCTCCCCGGGCGTGGCCCAGTTCTGCGAGATCGGCGAGTGCGAGGGCCTCACCGGCGACCCGTTCACCGGCATCAAGATCGTGGATGGGAAGCTCGGGGTACCGGAAGGCCCGGGCCTGGGCGTCACCCGGGGCTGATGGAGGCGGTCTAATGGGGACGACACGCGAAACGATCGCCGTTACCGACCAGTGGGACAACTGGATCGAGGCCCGGAATGCGGCTGGCGAGTTCACGAATGACAGCGAGTATATTCGCGATCCGGCCCGCCGCGACCGAGCCGGCAAAGCTGACATTGAAGAGATCCGCGCTGCGCTCATCGAAGCGGAGAAAAGTGGTGAACCACGGCCCTTTGATGGTGACTTGTTCAAACAAGAAATGATCGCAAGGCATGGCAAGCGAAAGGGCTGAGTATCGGCTTGCACCGAAAGCCAGGCATGCCGACTTCGTCCCCCGCTTCCCGTGGCTGGGCGGCGACTTGCAGACCCTCCGCTACTATTTCTTTCCCGCCAGTGAAGACTTGTCCGCCTGGCCTGCGGAACGCTTGAGGTTTCCTCTGCCGGAGTCCGGCGGCGACGCGCTGCTAGCCGTGCTGCATCGTCCAAACCGCCCCACGGACCGCCCGCTGGTGATCCTGGTGCATGGGCTGACCGGATGCGAGGGCAGCACCTACATGTTCGAAACCGCACGCTCCTTCCTCACCCTCGGATATCCCGTCATGCGCCTCAACCTGCGGGGCGCGGGTCCGTCGAGGGACACGTGCCGCGGCAGCTATTGCGCCGGCTCCGGCGGCGAGATCGGAGCGGTGCTCTCGGCGCTGGCTTCGGAAGATGTCGCTCGGGGGGTGGTGCTGGTGGGCTTTTCTCTCGGCGGCACCGTCGTCCTGGACTATCTGGCGCGGCACCCGCATCCGGTGTCGACCATCTGTGCGGTCTCGGTTTCGGCCCCTCTCGACCTGGCGGCCGCGATCCGGCGGATGATTCGTCCCCGCAACGTGCTGTATCACCGGTGGATCCTCAAGCGCATGAAGGAGGCCGTCACCACGGGCGCCGCCGAGATTTCCTCACGGGAACGGGCGGATGTCCTGGAGACCCGCAGCATCTACGAGTTCGACGACACCTTCACTGGTCCGCACAACGGGTTCGCGGATGCCGAGGACTACTACGCGCGTTGTTCCGTCGAGGGCGTTCTCGATCGCATCGAGACCCCGCTGCTGCTGATTCACGCCCGCAACGACGCTTGGATATCGTCTGTGGCCTACGAGGACCTCCGCCGCGACCCCCTGCCCCACGTCACCCTGGCCTTGACCGACGACGGCGGCCACGTGGGTTTCCACGGCCGCCACGGCGCCACCCCCTGGTACAACACCCTCATGCAGGCGTATCTGGGGCGACGCATCCGTCTCATGGGATGAACACCTCAGGCACGGGTCATTCCTCATCAGCACGAAACGGAAACCGCACTTCCGAAACCGTCATTCCCGCGAAACAGGCTGTATCAAAACGTCATCCGAGAGGGGCACCGACCCCCGAAACCGTCATTCCCGCGAAACAGGCTGTGTCGAAACGCCATCCGAGAGAGGCAACGGCCCCCGAAATCGTCATTCCCGCGAAAGCGGGAATCCAGGCGGGGTGGAGTGGGGAAACACCGCGTAGGGGCCCCGCCAGGACCCCTGGATTCCCGCTTTCGCGGGAATGACGGTTTGGAGCGTCACCGGCTCAGGATGATGGAGATCGTGCCGGTCATGACGGCGAAGGTGCCGGTGACGGTGCGGGCGTTGATGCGCTCGATGCCGCGCAGGAAGACCACGATCAGGATCAGGGTCCACAACGGGGTGGAGGCGACGATGGGTGACACCACGACGACGCGGCCGAGGCTCAGGGCGATGAGCGACAGGAGCGAGCCCGCCGATTCGAAGAAGCCCGACAGGATGAACGGGGGGACGGCGCCGCGGTTGAGGACGAGCGACTCGGTCCGGAGACGGACGGCCACGTAGGGGCCCAGGGAGACGAAAGAGACGATGGAGAGGATGGCGGCGAAATAGAGAGGTTCGTTGGAGATGTCGAAGGCGATGCGCCGGATCGGGAACGCGATGCCGGCGAACAGGGCGGCCAGCAGCGGGAAGATCGCCTCCCACCAGTGAAAGCGCAGGCCCGAGTCCGCCGGTTGCCAGGAGATCAGCGCGATGCCGCCCACCACCAGGACCGTGCCGGCAAGGATCCCGGGACTCGCCTGCTCCCCCAGGAGCGCGATGGCGATGACCGCGCTCCACAGCGGATAGGTGTTGCGCAGGGGCTCGGCCCGGGCGGCGCCCAGCCGGTGAATGCCGGTCAACTGGAGGAGACTCGTGGCGGTCTGCAGGACCCCTAGCCCGACGAAGAGCAGTAGCGGCAGCCATTCGACGTGGGGAATCCCGCCGGTCAGATAGACGCCGACCCAGAACACGACGCTGCGCAGGCTGAGCAGGACGCAGGCCGCGGTCAGGGGGCTGGAGTGCTGCATCCCTATCCGCGCGGTGATGGAGCCTCCGGAGTAGAGGATGGCGGCGGCGAGGGCTATGAATTCAGGACGCATGGGCCGATGAGTCGGTGAAGTAGAAGGTCGCGGGTCCGGCGACGGCCGGTCCGATCCACCGTCCTTTTTGAACCTTGTAGGGGCGGGTTTCAAACCCGCCCGCGCGCGGGCCACCAGCGGCGGGACGGTCCGGGCTCACAGGAGCGGCGGGATGGCGCCTAACAGCACGCCTTCGAACAGGATCCGGTGCAGGAGGAACTTCAGGCTTAAGTACACCAGCGCCCAAACGGCAATGGCCGCGAAGGCGCACCGTGGCCAGGAGAGCCGGGCTAAGTTGCGCAGGAACAGGAGCACGTAGATGGGGATGGTGAGCAGGAAGCCGACGAGGAAGACCAGCACGCAGAAGACCCCGAGCCACGCAACGATGGGGACGGCCGCGGTCCACGGCGCCACCTCCGCGGAGTCGTCGGGAGCCGCCCGCGGGGAGAGCAGCTCCCGACCCAGGGAGAACAGGATCAGCACCAGGGTCGGGAGCCCCAGCACCAGCGGCACGAGCCCGGCCTGTCCCTCGAAGCCGAAGGAAGGCACCACCACCAGCAGCACCAGCGCCAGGTAGAGCAGGTTGACGATTACGTAGCTGTAGTTCACGCGCTTCATGGGGTCAGCGGTTGCGCAGCCGCGTGATCACCGGAACCCCCACCATCGTCAGGATGAGGATCCAGGAGATCACGCTGTCGAAGAAACCGAGATAGCTGCCGTCGTGGAGCCGCACCGTCAGCAGGAACGAATTCTCGGCCAGTTTGCCCAGCACGAAGCCGATGACCAGCGGCAGCACCGGCACGCCAGCCCGCCGCATGCCGAAGCCCAGCACGCCCAGCAGCAACACCAGCATCACGTCCCATATGTTTTCCCGCAGGATGTAGGTGCCCACCAGGGCCACCACCGCGATGATGGCGGACAGGTAATGCACCGGCACCCGGGTGATGATGGCCAGGTAGCGGGCGGCCAGAAGGCCGAAGATGCTGGCGAAGGCGTTGGCGACGACGTAGCCGATAAGCAGGGTCCACACGAAGATGGGCTGCTTCACGATCAACTGCGGCCCCGGTGAGACGCCGTGCATGATGAAGATGCTCAGCAGCAGCGCCATGGCGAGGCTTCCGGGAATACCGAAGCTCAGCGTGGTCAATAGCGCCCCGCCGTCCTTGGAGTCGTTGGCCGCCTCGCTGGCAATGACGCCCTCGGGATTGCCCTTGCCGAAGGAGCCCGGGTCCTTGGACGACTGTACGGCTACGGTATAGGCGATGAGGTTCGCGGTCTCGCCGCCCACCCCGGGGATGATCCCCACCAGCGTGCCGATGGACGCGCTGCGCAGCAGGCAGACGGCATGGTGGAAGTTCTCCAGCACCCCCTTCCACGCGCCCCGAATGTTGGCCTCGATGCTGTCCCGGGCAATGGTGCCGCCCAAGGCGGAGTAGTTGATCAGCTCGCCGATGGCGAAGAGGCCGACGAAGAACGGAATCAACGGAATGCCGTCCCACAGGTATTCGCTGCCCATGGTGTAGCGGATGAGGCCGGTGGGTTCGCTGAGGCCTACCAGCGACAGCAGGACGCCGACCCCGCCGGCGATGAGCCCGTTCAGCAGCGACCCCTGGCTCACGGTGGCGGTGGTCACCAGCCCGAACACCACCAGCCAGAAGATCTCCGCGTGGCCGAAGGCCAGCACCAGCGGGCGCATGACCTGGATCAGCAGCGCCAGGATCACGAGCCCGAACAGCGCTCCCAGGAGGCACGCCCCGGCCGACAGCCCCAGCGCCCGCGCCGCCTCGCCGCGCTTGGCCATGGGGTAGCCGTCGAAGCAGGTGGCGGCGTTCACCGGGGTGCCCGGGGTGTTCAGCAGGATGGCGCTGATGGAGCCGCCGAAGGCGCTGGCGCCCATGATGCCGCAGAACAGGTAGACCGCGGTGATGGCGTCCCAGTCGAAGGTGAACGGCAGCAGCATCGACATGGCGAGAATGCCGCCGAGCCCCGGAACCGCACCGAAGATCAGGCCGATGACGCTGCCGAAGAACAGCGTCAGGATGACGTGAGGCTCGGCGATGGTGGCCAGGGCGGTGCCGAATCCCTCAAGCATGAGCGCGGGTGTCCTGTGTCACGGCAGCATTAAACCCGCGCTGGCCGTGGAACGGTCCCAGGGACCGGACGCGGGGGTGGATGACGCCCGGAAGAAAGCGTTGCGCCACGGTCCCGCGCGGCCGGGACCGTGGCGCAACCGGACGGACCGGGATCACTTGATGTACTTCTTGAGCAGCGGGGCATTTTCCCCCACCAGAGCGAGCATGTCGGCGACCAGCTTGCTGCACTCCTTGACGCTCAACGGCGCCACGATGCTGCCGTTGGCCTCTATCCTGTCCTTCGTCTTGGTGTCGTTGTTGGCCTTGACCAGCGCGGCCTCCAGCACGGAAGCGATCTCGGGAGGAGTCTTGGGCGGCAGGGCGTAGAGGGTATGCCCTACCAGCGTCGGCGATCCCAGTTCCGGGAAGCCCTGTTCCACCCCCGTGGGGATGTCCGGGAACTTCGGGTGCCGTTTCGCCAGGTACACGGCGACGGCGTTGGCCTCGCCCGACTGCACCGCCGTGGTCCAGCGCGTGACCAGCGGCAGATTGGTGAAGGCGAAGTCGCCGCGGATGATGCCGGCGATCAGCTCGGGGCCCTTGAAGCCTGGGATGAGGTCTATCGGGTAGCCCACCATCTTGGCGCTGAGGACGGAGATGGTGAACATGTTCCCGCCGGTCCCGCTGATACCCGACTTGATGGGTTTCTTGGCCGCCTTCATCTGCTTGAGCGACGTCCAGTGTTTTTTGCCGGCCGCTTTGGTTGTCTGCATATAGTACGGATTGGACACTTGGCGCCCGATCCAGGTGAAGGTCCGCAGGTCGGGGGCCAACCCCCGCACGGCCTGATTGACGGCCTGCCCGGGAAAGCCGACGCCGCCTATGGTGTAGCCGTCGGGCTTGGACCGGTTCAGGATCGTGATGGCGTTCCTGCCTCCGGCTCCCGGCACGTTGCGCACTACCACGGGCACGCCCAGGACCTTCGACATGAAGTCGCCCTGGAGCCTGGCGGCGGTGTCCATGGAGCCGCCCACCGAGAAGCCCACCAGGATGGTGATGGGCTTGCTGGGCTTCCACTTGTCCGCGGCCGTAGCCGGCGTAGCCGCCAGCGCCAGCGCCCCCGCCACGAGCACGACGAGCGCTGTTTTGCCCAACGATTTTAAAATTCGCATGATGGCCTCCTTTGGGTTTGACGAGAAACCTTTTCAGGACTCTTCCAGGAAACACGTTCCAGACGGTAGCCATGGTGAATGAAGCCGATCATCTGTTTCAGCCATAGCAGTCCTCTTTGAGCCGCTTGGTGTCGGCGTTCGTAACCAATTGCGTTTCGGCGGCGTCCGGCGTGGCAGATTCTTGCACTCATTGGAGTCCCGGTCAAGGTGTTTCCGGGATGAGGCTCTACCGCAGAAGCGACGGGTCGAAGGCTTGGAGCAGCCCCCCCAACTGCACCTCGCGCACCTTGTCCTGCGGCGGCCGCGCCCGCTCCGGGTATTGCACCGGCGGCGCCGGCTTGGTGGCGTCCAGGATCATGACCGCGCCCATGACGGGCTCGTGGGTGCCGTCGAGCGTGTAGTTCCAGTTGGACGGCAGCAGATCGCCCGGCCCGTTCCAGTCCGGGATGGTGAGCACGTCCTTGTCCGGGCGCATGCGGGTTCCCACCGCCCAGGTCACCTCCGGCTCGTTGAACACGTTGATGTCGTCGTCCACCACCACCACGCAGCGGAGGTTCTCGGGCTCGGTGGAGATGGCGGCCATGGCCGCCCGCTTGACCTCCGAGTCCCGGGTCTTGCGGATGGAGATGTAGCAGTGGGTGCGCGCGTGGGCCGGCACGTTGACGTTGACGACGCCGGGGACGGCCTCCCGGACGCGCCGGTAGATGGTGCCCATGCGCGGCAGGCTGCCCAGCACCAGGTGCTCCTGGCCCGCGGGAAAGACGTCGTAGTAGATGGGGTCCCGGCGCATGGTCATGGCCGACACGTGCATCACCGGCTGGGCGCCTACGCTCACGTAGTAGCCGGTCCACTCGCCGAAGGGGCCTTCGAGCCGGGTCTCGTCCGGCAGGAGCCGCCCTTCGATGACGATCTCGGCGTGGGCCGGCACCATGAGGTCCACGGTTTCGGCCTTGACCAGCGAAATGGGCTCCTGCAGCAGCGCGCCGGCCTCGGCGAACTCGCCGCCGATGCCCGGCAGCCGCGACACCGCCCCGAGCATGAAAGTGGGATAGTGTCCGACCACCAGGGCGAACTCCGTGGGTTCGCCCCGCTCCGAGTTTTGCCGGTAGATGTAGCCGCCGTGATGGCTGCCCTGGATATAGACCCCGAGGGTGCGGGGGTCATGCACCTGATGGCGATAGAGCCCGGCATTCTGCGCCCCGCTATCGGGATCCTTGAGGATCATGACGCCGCCGGTGATGTAGGGCCCGGCGTCGAGCTCGTTGTGGAACGGGATGGGCAGGGCCGACAGGTCCACCGCGTCGCCCTTGAGCACGACTTCCTTCACTGGGCCGTCGGACACGGTCTCCGCCTGGATGGGTTTCGCCTGGCGTTCGCCGTACACCCGGGCCATATCCGCCACGCTGGTGTCCAGCGCCAGGGCCAGCCGCTCGTAGGTGGCCGTCAAGTTGATGATGAGCGGAATGGACGAGCCTTCCACGTCGGTGAAGATCAGCGCGGGGAACCGGCCGTCCTCGCCCAGCCTGTGGGCGATGGCGGTGATATCGAACCTGCGGTCGACTCGCCGGGTGATCATCATGATCTCGTCCGGCGCCTTGGCCGCCAGTTGCTCGATAAACGTGCGCAGGTCCTTTGCCATGGATGCTGTCCTTTCGCGATCGCGCAGACGTGGGCTGTTGGTCCCTTCCATAACACAGTCCCGTCCTGTTGTTCACGGGCGCCTCCAGGATGATCCCCCGGGTTGCCTCTCCCGCCAGGGTCATTTCACGCTGGCTGTCGTGGCTGGACAATCGGGGCGAGGACCTGGGAGCGAGGGCGTCCCGCCCTCGGCGAGGGCAAGATGCCCTCGCTCCTGGGGTGAGCCCTCGCCAAGTGTAGGCTGTCGCCGGCCCTCTCCGGTTTCCTTGGCATCTTGCCGCTAGCGTGAAATGGCCCTGGTCACGCATGCGCAGGTCCTTGAAAACAAGCGGTCTATGTCATAGATGGTAAGGTTTCGCGAGACTTGCCCATGGGAACCTATCTGCTACGCCGTCTGGTCGGGACGATCCCCGTAATGGTCCTGATCAGCCTGCTGGTTTTCCTGCTGATCCAGGCCGCACCCGGGGACCCGACCCTCATGCTGCTGGGCGAGGACAGCACCGCCGAGGACATTGCCGAGGCCAGGGTACGTTGGGGGCTGGATCAGCCCGTGTATGTCCAGTACGTCAAGTTCTTCATGTCCGCGGCCCAGGGGAACTTAGGACGGTCCTTCAAGTACGACGAGCCGGTGCTGGACGTGATCATCAACCGGATCCCGGCGACACTGGAGCTGGCCGCCGCCTCGCTCATCATCGCGGTCATCTTTGCCATTCCACTGGGGGTTTGGGCGGCGGCCAAGCCCAACTCCTGGGTGGACAACACCGGCACCACCTTCGGGCTGTTCGGCATCAGCATGCCCAGCTTCTGGTTCGGCATCATGCTCATCCTGCTCTTCGCCGGGATACTGAACATTTTGCCATCCGCGGGAAGGGACACCTACGGCATCGCCGGCCCGCGCATCACAGGCTTCTACATTTTCGACAGCGCCATCGAGGGGAACTGGGCCGGGGTGCGCGACGGCGTGGAGCACGTCTTCCTGCCGGCGCTGGCCCTGGGCTCCAACATGCTGGGGATCCTCATGCGGGTGACCCGGTCGTCCGTGCTGGAGGTCATGCACGAGGATTACGTGGTCACGGCCCGTGCCAAGGGCCTGGAGGAGCGCAAGGTGCTGTGGCGCCACGTGGTGCGCAATGCCCTGATCCCGGTGATCACGGTGGTGGGGCTGGAGCTCGGCACGCTGCTGAGCGGCTCGATTATCGTGGAGACGGTTTTCTCATGGCCCGGCAGCGGCAGCCTGCTGATCATCGCCCTCAACGCACGGGACCATCCGCTGGTGACCGGGCTGGTGCTGGTGTATACGGCGGCATTCGTTGCCATCAACTTCCTGATCGACGTGCTTTATGCAGTCATCGACCCAAGAATCCGGTATTAATATCGGCGCGCCCGATACCGGCGCCAAACCGCCCGGCCGCGCCTGGTGGCGCCGATGGATGCGGACGAAGGTCTACGTCGGCGGCTCCATCGTGGTGATCTTCATCATCGCGGGCGCCCTCGGGCCGCTGGTGGCGCCCTACGATCCCAACCAGCAGAGCCTGGAGACCATGTTGCAGGGGCCTCAGTGGTTCTGGGGGCCTCATTTCCTCGGCACCGACAACCTCGGCCGGGACATCCTGAGCCGCATCGTCTTCGGCGCCCGGGTGTCGCTGCTGATCGCTTTTGCCGTGGTGTTCATCTCGGGCGTCGTCGGGGTGGTGCTGGGGGCCACCTCCGGGTACTTCGGCGGCAACACCGACTTCACCATCCAGAAGTTCGTGGAGGTGGTGTGGGCCTTTCCGCCGCTGCTGCTGGCCCTGAGCATCATGGCGTTCCTCGGACAGGGTCTGTTCAACCTCATCCTGGCGCTGGTGGCCCAGCGCTGGATCCAGTACTGCCGGGTGACGCGGGGGCAGAGCCTTTCGCTCAAGACCCGTGAGTTCGTCATCGCGGCCAAGTCGCTGGGAGCCAGCCACGCCCAGATCATCGCGCGCCACATCATCCCCAACCTCATCCAGGTGTCCCTGGTCATCGGCACCTTCGCCATGGCGTCGTCCATCATCTCCGAGGCCAGCCTGAGCTTCCTGGGCCTGGGCGTGCCTCCCGACATCCCCACCTGGGGCACCATGCTGGCTGACGGCCGCATCTACATCAGCACGGCCTGGTGGCTGGCGCTGTTCCCCGGCCTGTCCATCTTCGTGACGGTGCTGGGCATCAACCTCCTGGGCGATGCCCTGCGGGACGTCCTGGACCCCCGGCTCAAGCGGGCGGGAACCGGCATCTGACGGGCTCGACGCCACGGCTGGGGCTGGTTCTCTATCATGGGATCGACAGCGGCGATGAGCTGAGGAACTACGCGCGTGTCGCGGAAGAGGCGGGTTTCGACTCCCTCTGGGTGACCGAGCGCTATTTCCACGAAGAGACCTTCTCGCTGCTGGGATTCCTCGCCGCGGCCACCCGGCGGATACGGCTCGGCCTTGGCGTCACCAATCCCTATACGCGGAACCCGGCGCTGATGGGCATGTGCGCGGCGACCCTGGACCGGATCTCCGGGGGCCGCTTCCTCCTGGGGCTGGGCCGAAGCGACAAGTGGGTGATCGAGGGCCGTATGGGCATGCCCTACGAGCGGCCGCTGGACACCATGAGGGAGACGGTCGGGCAACTCAGGCAGCTCCTGGCCGGCGAGCGTGTCAGCGGCGAGGGCGTCTATTGGGACCTGAAGGCCGTGCGGCTGGCGGTCAAGCCGGTGCAGGAACGCCTCCCCATCTACCTGGCCGCCATCGGCCCCAAGGCGCTGCGGCTGGCGGGTGCGGTGGCCGACGGCGTGCTGCTCAACGCCTACGTGCCGGCGAGCTACGTCCGGTACGCGGTTCAGGAGATCGCGGCCGCGGCCAGGGAAGCCGGCCGCGATCCCTCGTCCATCGACATCGCCTGCATGCTGATCGTGCGGCTGACCGACGATCCGGCGCGGATGATGCCGGCCCTCAAGGAACGGATGGTTCGGCTTCTGGCCGAGCCCTTCGTGGGGGAGGTCCTGCTGGAGCGGGGCGGCTTCGACCCCGGCATCCTGCCGTCGCTGCGCGCTGCCGCCGAAAGCAGTGGCGAGAAGGCCGCCGTGGGCCTGATCACGGATGCCATGGTGGAGGCGTTCTATCTGCTCGGGGATGCTCCCGAATGCCGCCGGCGCATTGCCGAATACCGTGAGGCCGGGGTGGACCATCCGTTGCTGTTGCCCCGGCTCGAGGACTACGAGAGGGCCGTCGAGGCCCTCGGGCCCCGTCGCTAGCGAATTTTGTCGGCAGGGTGCGTGAGCAGGTGTAGGGGCGGGTTTCAAACCCGCCTGTTCCCGGGCTGCGCAAGGAAGGGCGAACTGGCGAACCGATGAGCACGACATCCGACACCGCGCACCCGCGGCGGCGCAATCCGCTGAACGTCCGGTTCTTCTACGGTTGGGTGGTGGTGGCGACGACCTTCACGGCGTCGCTTCTGGCCGCGGGTATCCGCGCCGCGCCGCAGACCTTCGTGCGACCGCTCGAAGCGGACTTCGGTTGGGGCCGCGGCGCGATCAATGCCGCCGTGTCCATCAACCTGGTGCTCTATGGCGCCGTCGGCCCCTTCGCCGGGCGCATCCAGGACCGCCGGGGACCGCGGGTGGTGATGCTCGTGGCGCTGACGCTGTTGGCGGTGGGGGCGGGAGCCACCGCGTTCATCAACCGGCTCTGGGAGTTCCTGCTGGTGTGGGGCCTGATCGTCGGCACCGGCGCGGGCGGCATTTCGTCGGTGCTGGCGGCCAGCGTCGCCCATCGCTGGTTCGTGCGCCATCGCGGCGTGGTGCTGGGCCTGCTGAACAGCGCCGGCTCCACCGGCCAGCTCATCTTCATCCCGGTGTTGCTGAGCCTGATCGTGGCCTGGGGCTGGCGCGTGGCCGCCATGACCCTTTCGGGTGTGGCGGTGGTAGCCTTCCTGCTGGTGTGGTGGCTCATGCGCAACGATCCCGCTGAGGTGGGGGAGGAGGCGCTGGGTGAGTCGGAGGCCAACGCGGCCGCGGCTGCGAGACCGGGCGGCGTGGCGCCGGTGATCAACACTACGGTGCGGGACGCGGTCCGGACGCGCACCTTCTGGCTCCTGGCCGGCGCTTACGCCATCTGCGGCGGGACCTCCAACGGCCTCATCGGGGCGAACATGATCCCGCACGCCCTGGACATCGGCATCAGCCACCAGGTGGCCAGCATAACCGTAGGGATCATGGCCGGCCTGAACTTCGTCGGCACCATGGGGGCCGGGTGGCTCTGCGACCGCATGGACCCGCGCAAGGTGCTGGCCGGGATCTACGCGTTGCGGGCGGTGGCGCTGTTCATCCTGCCGTCGGTCACCGGGCCCGCCGGCATGTTCGTCTTCGCGGTGATCTACGGCCTGGACTGGTTCGCGACGGTGCCGCCGGTGGTGGCCATCGCCGGCAACACCTTCGGCAAGAACTCGGTGGGCAGCATCTACGGCCTGATCTTTCTGGCGCACCAACTGGGCGGTGCCGCCATGGCCCAGGGCAGCGGCATCGCCTACGACGTGTTCGGCGACTATGGTCCGTCCTTCCTCACCGGCGGGGTGCTGGCCGTGCTGGCCGTGTTCATGTCGATGGCCATCGCCAAGGACCCGCCGGCCGCGCTGGCGCCGCCTCGGCCCGGACTGGCGACCGCGTAGGAAAGGCTGATGGCGTCCTTCGACTTCGCTCCGCTCGCGCTCCGCTAAGCCTGTCCTGAGCCTGTCGAAGGGCTCAGGACGAACGGGATGAGAGCCTTTCCGTTCGTCCTGAGCGTAGCGAAGCGAAGTCGAAGGACGCCATGCCGGACTAACGGAGGACCTCCATGGCTTGTGATCCCAACTACCTCAGCTTTTCCGACGCCGAGTACGAGCGGCGCCATGCGGCGGTGCGGGGACGCATGGACCGCCTGGGCCTCCAAGCCGTGGTGTTCTACGGCAGCCGGGCGGCGCCGGATATCCATTACCTGTGCAACTGGCTCACCACCTCCGAAGCCTACTTCATCTACCCGCGCCAGGGAGAGCCCACGCTCTTCGTGCAGTTGTCCAACCACCTGCCCAACGCCAGGCGCATGGCCATCATCGACGACGTCCGCTTCGGCGGCTCCAGCCCCTCGGGCTCGGTGGATTCGGTGCCGAGGGTGCTGGAGAACCTGAAGGAGCGGGGCCTGGAGAAGGGCTCGGTGGGTCTCTGCGGCAGCGTGCCCTACCGGCACTACCTGCGGCTGGTCGAGGCGCTGCCCGGGGTCCGTTGGGTGGATTTCAGCGCCGAGATGCGCGACCAGCGCCAGGTCAAGAGCGCCGAGGAGATTGAGCGCCTGCGCCAGGCCTCGGCCATGAGCGATGACTCGGTGGCGGCCCTGGCCGAACACGCGCGGCCCGGCATCCCCGAGCACGAGCTGGCGCGGATCGTCGAGGACGTCTACCTGGGCAAGGGCGGCATCAACGGCATCCACTTCATGATCACCACCTCCATGCACGACCCCAAGGGCGGCGTACCGCAGCAGCATCTGTCCAATCGCATCCTGCAGAAGGGCGACGTGCTGGTCACCGAGATCAGCACCAACTACGCCGGCTACACCGGACAGGTCCTGCGCACCTTCACCATCGGCGAGGACCCCACCCCGGAGTACCAGCGCCTCCATGACGTGGCCATGGAGGCCTTCGACCGTATCGCGGGGGTCATCAAGGCGGGGGCCGGAACGGAGGGGGTGCTGGAAGCCGCGGACGTGGTCCACGAGCGAGGCTTCACGGTCTATGACGACGTAGTCCACGGCGCCAGCCAGTTGCCGCCGATCCTGCGGACGCGGAAGACCACACGCGGGACCCCGCCCGACTTCCGCTTCGAGACCAACATGTGCCTGGTGATTCAGCCCAACGTGGTGACCGAAGACGGGTTGCGCGGGGTCCAGTTCGGCGAGATGATGCGAGTGACCGATACCGGGCTGGACAAGATGCACGATTGCCCGCGAGAGCTCATCGTGTGCCGTAACGGGTGAACGCGTAAGGAGGAGCCTGCCGGACATGTCCGTGGTTCGACGCAAGAGGAGATGCGCCACCGCCGGGTTGGCGCTGGCGCTATGGGCGTTCCTGTGGCTTTCCCCCGCGGGCGCCGCGGACGACCCCGTTGCGCGGGGAAAGTACCTCGTCCGGGCCGGCCTGTGTGTCGCCTGCCACACGGATTACGACAAGAAGGGCGCCGAGCTCTCCGGCGGCTACGCCATCAAGGTCCCCTTCGGCACCATCTACAGCACCAACATCACGCCGGACCCGGATACGGGAATCGGCCACTGGAGCGACGAGGACTTTCTCAGGGCCATGCGAAAAGGCATCGGCCGTCAGGGCCAGCACCTCTTCCCTGCCTTCCCCTACACCTCCTTCACGAACATGACCGACGAGGACATCCTGGCCATCAAGGCCTACCTGTCCACGGTCAAGCCCGTGCGCAGGGAGAACCGGGCGCCCGAGCTGACGACCCCCTTCGGCTGGCGTTTCCTGCTTGCGGGCTGGAAGTGGCGCTATTTCAAGGAGGGGCAGGTGGCGCCGGACCCGGGCAAACCTGACCAATGGAATCGGGGCGCCTATCTCGTGCGGGCGGTCACCCACTGCGCCGAGTGCCACACTCCACGGGATTGGGCCGGCGGGCTCAAGCGCGAGCTGCTCATGGCGGGCACCACCGATGGACCTGAGGGCGAAACCGCGCCCAACATCACGGCACACGGGAAAACGGGCGTCGGCGACTGGTCGGTGGAGGACATGGTGGAGTTGCTGAAGAGCACCTACAAGCCCGACGGCGACAACGTCCAGGGCCTGATGGAGCGAATCATCGTTCACGGCTACGAGCACATGACCGACGAGGACCTCACCGCCATCGCCGTCTACCTGCGTTCGCTGCCGCCCATCGAGAACCGGGTCGAGTAGTTCGGCTGCTTCGTTGAATGGCGTCCTTCGACTTCGCTTCGCTAACGCTCCGCTACGCTCAGGACGAACGGTTGTGGAATGACTTGATTTCCGTTCGTCCTGAGGAGCGGTTGCGAAATGACTTGATTTCCGTTCGTCCTGAGGAGCGGTTGTTGGGATGACTTGATTTCCGTTCGTCCTGAGGAGCGGTTGCGGGATGACTTGATTTCCCGTTCGTCCTGAGGAGCGGTTGCGGGATGACTTGATTTCCCGTTCGTCCTGAGGAGCGGTTGTGGGATGACTTGATTTCCGTTCGTCCTGAGGAGCGGTTGTTGGGATGACTTGATTTCCGTTCGTCCTGAGGAGCGGTTGTGGGATGACTTGATTTCCGTTCGTCCTGAGGAGCGGTTGTGGGATGACTTGATTTCCGTTCGTCCTGAGGAGCGGTTATGGGATGACTTGATTTCCGTTCGTCCTGAGGAGCGGTTGTGGGATGACTTGATTTCCGTTCGTCCTGAGGAGCGGTTGTGGGATGACTTGATTTCCGTTCGTCCTGAGGAGCGGTTATGGGATGACTTGATTTCCGTTCGTCCTGAGCGTAGCGAAGCGAAGTCGAAGGACGCTGGCGATCAGGGTTTCCCCTGGGCTGCGGAACAGTCATCCAGCCCCAGCAGCCTCGCCGCATTCCCCCCGCAAACCGCATCACAATCCCCGAGGCCGGCCTGCTCCAGCAGCCCCAGCGGGTCCGTCTCCCCCATGTCGTAGGGGTAGTCAGTGCCCAGCAGCAGCCGTTCCTCGCCTGCCAGCTCGCGCAGAAAGGCGAGCATCCGCGGGTCGTGCAGGATGGTGTCGAAGTAGAAGCGGCGAAAGTACGTTTCCGGGTCGCCCGGCACAGCGCGGGCCGCGGCAACCGCTCTGTGGCCGTGGACCACGCGGCCGAGAAGATAGGGAAGGGCGCCGCCGCCGTGCACCAGGCAGATGTTGAGGGTGGGATAACGCTCGAGCACGCCCCCCAGGATCAACGATGCGGCGGCAATGGCGGTATCCATGGGATTCCCCACCAGGTTGTTCATGTAATAACGGTTCAGCCGTTCCGCGGCCGCGACCCGGTGAGGATGTAGCTGCACCAGGACACCCAGGTCGGCGGCGCATTCGAAGAACGGCCGGAACGACTCGTCATCGAGGTTCACGCCGTTGATGTGGGTGCCGATCTCCACCATGCGGATGCCCAGCCGCTCCACCGCGTACCGGAGCTCCTCCACCGCTTCGCGGCTGGATTGCATGGGAATAGTGGCCACGGGTATCAGTCCCGGCGTCCCGCGCGCCGCCTCGGCGTTGGTCTCGTTGAAGAGCCGGGATACCGCCTGTCCGTGAACCCCCTCCAACTGATAGGTCACGATGGTCATGGGCGGCGACAGCACCTGCCGGTCCAGCCCCCGTTCCCGCATGGCGTCCAAACGCGCGGGTAGGTCCGAGAGAAACGGCTGCAGCGCCGCGGGACGGCCTTCCCCCACCCGCAGCGAGAGCCCGCCGGAGTCGTCTTCCTCGATATGGCACCCGTGCCGCGCGCCGTCCCGGCGCATGGCCCGGATCCACTCGGGCGGGGTGAAATGGGCGTGGATGTCGATAATCATGGAGCGCATTGCCTCGTCCTCCGTTTGTCGCGGCCTGGGGTGCGAATCCGAGACGCCGATGAGCGGCACCGACCCGCCGCCGGTTTACTCCGCCGCCGTGGCGGCGCCGAAACCGGGCATCACTTCTTCGCCGAACAGGCGGACCGATCGTTCGGCATCCTTGAGGCTCATGTCGTTGAAATTGACCTGGAGCGAGGCGTCGTCGATGCCGCCCACCGCCTCCGCATAGGCGCCGATTCGGTCGACCAGTTGACTCGGCGTGCCGACCCAGGCGGCACCGTTCTCGACCTGGGATTCGAAGGTCTCGCGCTTGAGGGCAGCGATCACCTTGTCATAGCCCTTGTAGTCGGCGGACGAGGTGCCGCTGATCCAGCCGGAGGCCGCATCGACCAGCGAGGCGAGATAGCGGTTGAGGGGATCGCGCGCGATCCGCGCCGCCTCGCCGGCGTCCTCGTGGCAGTACATGTGGAACGCGAGCATCACCCGGCCCTCGCCCGGGTGGCCGGCCTTGTCCCAGGCTTCGCGGTAGATGGCGCAGAGCTCGCGCATCGCCGAGCGGGCGATGGGGATCGCCATGATCCAGTTGCCCTGGCGGCCGGCTTTTTCGAACGACCGCTGGGAGGCAAGGGCCGCGGTCCAGAATTTGGGGCGCGGCTTCTGCGTCGGGCGCGGCAGCGAAGTGATGTTCTCGAAGCTGTGGAACCGGCCCTTTTCGGTGACGTTCTCCTCTTCGAGCAAACGGCGGACCTGCGCCATCCCCTCGTCGAACCGGGCGACCGACTCGTCAAGGGAGACGCCGAAGTGCTGATATTCGTGCGGCAGGAAGGCGCGCGCGAAGCCGACCTCAAGCCGTCCGCCGGAGATCGCGTCGAGCATGCCGATCTCGCCGGCGAGCTTGAGCGGGTTGTTGAACACCGGCAGCACCGCGCCGGTGACCATGCGCGCCGTCCTGGTGCGCTGCGAGGCCGCCGCCAGAAAAACCATCGGGTTCGGGCTGTAGCCGCCATAGGGATGAAAATAGTGCTCGACCGTGCGGATATGGGTGTAGCCGTATTCGTCGCACAGCTCGCAGAGTTTGAGGCAATCGTCGAAATAGGCGTCCGCCGGGCGCTGATCCGGCCCCACGCACGGAAAGAATTGTATACCGAATTCCATGACCGTCGATCCGCTCCCCTTCGGTTTCCCTTTGCCGCGCTTGTCCCGAGTGAGGCAGTGGCCCGAGCACGGGCGGGTTTGAAACCCGCCCCTACATTTCCCCATCGGGCCTCGGGGGTCATCTATTTTTTGCTGGACATAACGTCGGCGGCGGCCAGATCCTCGCCGACGCGGTGGAACGGCCGGCCCGAATCGCTGATCGCCAGGACCACCACGATCTCGTCGGCGCGCGGGGCGTCGGCGACGGAGACCTGCATGGCGTCGAAATGGCTGAACTTCCAGACGTCGTCCTTGTGGTGCAGCGGGCAATCGATGACCGTCCCCGGGCCGCCGATTTTCTTGGTCGAGGGCATGACCGAGCTCGCCGGGCCGACGACCTCGCGCACCGGCCGGCCCAGCCGGGGATGCATCACCGCGGCGGCATGCTCCTTCTCGCCCTTTTCGCCGACGATCACCGCCTTGCCGTAGCTGTGGACGGCCGCCCCGTCGATCCCCAGCGCATCGATGGCGCGTTGAACCAGCAGGGCACCGAGTTCCGCCCCTGCCTTTTGCAATTCTTCGAGCTCCTCGTCATAGACCCCGGCATAGGGGTTGGCGATCACCGCGATGGCCGCGGCCTGCCGCGACGGAGGCTCCACCGGCCGGCCGAGTTCGCGCCGGGTCTCCTCGACAATGGTGATGAGCTTGCGGATCTCCATGGCGCTTCCTCCTGGCCCCGGGGGGCATGACTCGTTCAGGGCACTATGCCATCATCGATTCTCGTTGCAACACCTGCGTGGTGGCGTCTGAAGAATCTCGGTTTGACAACACGTCCCCCGATGGTGTTTCTTAAGGAACCCCGAAAAATCGGGTAGATACGGCGTTGACGGACAGGAGGACCGGCATGAAAAAGTGGGTTGCCTTCGTTGTGTTGCTCACTCTGATGGCCTTTGCGCAATCGGCCGCCGTTTCGGCAGCGGACTTTCCGAAAAGGAACATCACCATCATCGTCGCGGGATCTCCCGGCGGCGGTTTCGATCGGCTGGCCCGGGCCATCGGCCGGACCATGAGAAAATTCCTGCCCAAGGGAGTCCACGTCGTGGTCAAGAACGTCACCGGCGGCGGGCTGGTCATCGGCACGGTGGCCATGTACAGGGCCAAACCCGACGGATACACCCTGGGGCACCTGTTCACCGACGGCATGCTCGGCAAGCAGTTGATCAGCGGCGTGGCAAAGACCGGCTACGACGTCACCAAGTTCAACTACATCGCGCGGGTCGGAGCCGAGCCTTATAGCCTCATCGTGGGCAAGAACTCACCTTTCCATACGCTGGAAGATCTGAGGAAGGCGAAGCGGGTGAAATGGGGCGTGGAAGGCATCGGCGTGTCGCGCTGGATCCCGACCTTCGTCACGGCCAGGGAGCTGGGCATCCACATGGACGTGGTGTCGGGGTACAGCGGCACCAGCGAGGGCATCCCGGCCATGATCCGGAATGACTTCGACGTCTACCTGCAGCCCATCGATCACCCCACCACCGCCACCTACATCAAGTCGGGCGACATAAGGCCGGTGCTCCACCTGCACGACCAGCGGCCGGTGAACGCTCCAAATACGCCGACGGCAAAAGAGATGGGAGTCGACCTCCGCCTCTACGTGGGCCGCAGCATCGTGGCGCCGCCGGGCCTGCCCGCTGACAGGATGAAGATCCTGGAGGACCTGTTCGTCAAGACCATGGACGATCCGGAATACCGGGAGTTCCTGGCCAAGTCCAAGAGCCCCATCGTCCCCGGCGACTCCAAGGCGGCACAGGCTGACCTGGAAAACTACGTGAAGAGCTACGCCAGGTACACCCAGGCCATGCGCGACGCGTTGCCGAAGTAGCCGGATCAGGGAACGGGGATCGGCCTTCAGAGGCATCCCTGTTTCCCCGCTCCCACGGAAAGCGAGATCGGATGAATCATCCCGCCAGCCCGGAGACCGGGCCGCGTCCCCCCATCCCGTTACCCTTTCATTACGCATGGCTCATCGTGGCCGTGACCTTCTTCGCCAGTTTCAACGGGGCCGGCATCCGTGTGGTTCCCACCGTGCTGATCCTTCCGCTCGAAGCGGAGTTTGGATGGGCTCGCTCCGCCATCACGTTCGGGATCTCCATCAATCTTCTGCTCTACGGCGTCGCCGCTCCGGTGGTGGGCTGGGTTCTGGACAAATACGGGCCGCGCCGGGTCATGATGACCTCGCTGACCCTGCTCTCGGTGGGTCTGCTGGGCACCACTCTCGTGTCCGAGTTGTGGCAGTTCTGGCTGACCTGGGGGGTCATGGTGGGGTTGGGGGCCGGCGGCATGTCCGGCGTACTCTCCGCTTCGGTGGCGCATCGCTGGTTCAATGCCCGGCGGGGACTCGCAGTGGGGATTCTCAGCAGCGGCAGCTCTTCGGGACAGATCGTCTTCGCCCCGTTCATGCTCCTGATCATCGGATACATCGGTTGGCGCATGGGTTCTTACGTGCTGGTTGCCTGCGCGGCCGTGGCGGTGACGATGGTCTGGCTGCTCATGCGCGACAAACCCGCGGACGTCGGCCTGGAACCCTACAACGAGGGGATCGGGGCAGAGAAGGTGCCGGCATCCGGGAACCCGGAGCCCGCGGGACCGGTGATGGGCATCCGGGACGCCATCAAGATGCCCACCTTCTGGCTCCTGTGCGGGGTGTTCTCCGTCTGTGGCGGGACCGCCAACGGGCTGATCGGAACCCATCTGATCCCTCATGCCCTGGAGGAGGGATTCGAGGTCGGGACCGTCAGCTTTGCGTTCGCTCTAATGGGGATCATGAACATCGTCGGGACGTTGTTCTCCGGCTGGTTGACCGACCGGGTCGATCCCCGCAAGCTGATTGCCGCGGTGTTCACGCTGCGGGGAGTGGCGCTCTTCTATCTGACGCTGGTGGACAACACCAGCGGACTCCTCATCTTTACCGTCATCTACGGACTCGACTGGTTCGCCACGGTTCCGCCGGTGGTTACCCTCGCCGGCCAGACCTTCGGCAAGCAGTCCATCGGCCGGATCTACGGCTGGATCTTTCTGTCGCACCAGATAGGCGGGTTCGCCATGGCCAACGCCGGCGGCCTGCTGTACGACTACGTCGGCAACTATGAGATGGCGTTCTTCGCCGGCGGTTTTATGGGACTGATGGCCGCGGCGTTCGCCCTCAGCATCCGGCCCAAGAAGCCGATGCCGCCGTTCGGACCGACACCCGCGGGGGCGGCTGCGTAAGAGATCTTTTTCGGATCGTATGTAGGTCGGGTTAGCCGAAGGCGTAACCCGACAGGGGTGGCCGGGCCTTTGTCGGATCACGCTTCGCTAATCCGACCTACGTGGCGGTGTAGTGATCGCAGGTGGTCCCACGTCGGCGTGCGGCACCGGCTCTACGATGGCTTGTCCTTCTTCGCGGCGGCGTCGAGATCGTAAACGGCCTGCCAGGGCACCGAGCAGTGGGCCCAGACCAGGGGCTCGAACTTCTCCCACCACTCCACGTCACGCCCTTCCATGCTCAGCACCCGCACCATGCGCACCATGTCCTGGATCTGGTATTTCTCCAGGGCGGGCTGGAAGGACGGCATGATGCCTTTGCCTTCCTTGATGATCCGGCGGATCTCGAACACGTCGCGGTTGTCCACGGTATGGCGAAAATCCGGCACGTTGGCCGAGAGCGCCTTGGCGATGGGGCCGTCGCCTCTGCCCGCCGGGCCGTGGCAGCTCGCGCAGCGCTGGGCGTAGACGAGCTTCATCTCCTCCTCTCGGATGCAGCCGGACAGGGCCGCCAAGCCCAGCAATACGAGGCATACCTGGAGGAGGGGTCTGCGGCAGCGGGACATCATCGGCATCACGCTTTTTTCTACCATCTTCGATGCTTGAACAAAACAGACCGTGCAGTCACTTGGTTTGCCGGTGATGATTGGCTTTCTTTCCCCGAACCCGATACGCTTGTTCGCGTCTTTCTGTCATGAGCGAGGGCTTCGGAAATGGCTATCAGAATCACCCGCGTCTATACGCGCACCGGCGACGACGGCATGACCGCGCTGGTGGGCGGGAAGCGGGTTCCCAAGGACGCCGCCCGAATCGAAGCCTACGGCACCGTCGATGAGTTGAACGCGGTGGTGGGCTTGGTGCGCGCCTGGAACGAGGAAGGGAAGGGGCCGCGCGAGCTGCACCTCCGGCTCGACGCCATACTCCAGGAGATCCAGCAGGAGCTTTTCGACCTGGGCAGTGAGCTGGCGACCCCCGAGGATTTCACCTACGACGGCATGCACCGCATGGGCGAAGAAGAGGTGACCCGGATTGAGCGGGTCATCGATGAATGTCAAGAAGAGCTGGAGCCGCTCAAGTCGTTCATCCTGCCGGGAGGCGGACGCATCAGCGCGCAACTCCACCAGTGCCGTACGGTGTGCCGGCGGGCCGAGCGGGAGATCCTCGGGTTGTCGCGGATCGAGAACGTCGGCGAGTGGCCGCTGCGTTACGTCAACCGGCTGAGCGATCTCTTCTTTGTGCTGGGGCGATGGGTGGGGAAGAATCTGGGGGAGACGGAGTACCTCTGGCAACGGGGATTGAAGTAGGGCCATACAGGCGAAGCGTTCCGGCGGGTTCAGGCTCGGAGCGCATGCGAGCGGGAGTCGGAAATGTCGGGAATCCTTGCAGGCAAGAAGGCGTTGATCTTCGGCGTGGCCAATGAACGGAGCATTGCCTGGGCGGTGGCGCGGGAACTGCACGCCCAAGGGGCGGAGCTGGCCTTCACCTACGCCGGGGAAATTCTGGAAAAGCGCGTCCGGCCCCTGGCCGAGGGCATCGGTTCCACCCTCGTCCTGCCGTGCGATGTCACCCGGGACGAGGAGATCGAGGCGGTCTTCGAGACCGTCGGGCGGGAGTGGGGCGGCCTCGACATCCTGATACACGCCATCGCCTACGCCAAGAAGGAAGACCTGTCCCAACCCTACGTGCAGACCGGACGGGAGGGGTTTCACACGGCGCTGGACATCAGCAGCTATTCGCTGGTGGTGCTGACGCGCCACGCCGCCGGGCTCATGAAGGGGCGCGACGGCGCGGTGGTGACGTTGACGTACATGGGGTCCGAGAAGGTCGTCCCCAACTACAATGTCATGGGGGTGGCGAAGGCGGCGCTGGAGGCCAGCGTCCGTTATCTGGCCTACGATCTCGGCCCGGCGGGGATACGGGTCAATGCCATTTCGGCCGGCCCGGTGAAGACCCTGGCGGCCGCCGGCATCGCCGGGTTCCGGGACATGCTGCGCCTGGCCGCCGAGCGGGCGCCGCTCAAGCGCAACGTCGAGCCCGCCGAGATCGGCAGGACGGCGGTCTATCTCGTGAGCGACATGGCGAGCGGCGTGACCGGGGAGACGATCCACGTCGATGTGGGTTACAACATCATGGGCATGTGAGGCTGTCGCCGGTGCCGGCCCGCCGGGCAAACGGGATCGTTCGACATCGGAGGAGAAGACCGTGAAAGAGATATCGCCGCAGGAAGCCTACGACGCGCTACAGCAGGACGCTCAGGCCGCGTACATCGACGTGCGCACGGTAGAGGAGTTCGCCGCCGGCCATCCCGAGGGAGCGGTCAACATCCCCATCGCGTTGCACGATCCGGCGCAAGGCATGGTTTACAACCCGGACTTCGTCGAGGTGGTGGAGAGCCATTTCGGCAAGGACCGGAAGCTGCTGCTGGGCTGTAAGGCAGGTCCTCGGTCCAACAGTGCGGCGAACCTCCTGGAGCAACAGGGCTATCAGGACGTGGCCAGCGTGCGCGGGGGCTTCGGCGGAATGCGCGACCCCTATGGGCAGGTGGTGGTCGAAGGCTGGGAAGGCCTGGGTCTTCCGGTGAGCCAGGACAACGGCGAGGGCACGAGCTACGAATCGCTGGCGGCAAAGTGAGCCGGCGGGCGTCATCCGCCCTGATCGCACTGCGCCAACAGTCGCCGTCCATCGCAGGGTCATTTCACGCTGGCTGTCGTGGCTGGACAATCGGGGCGAGGACCTGGGAGCGAGGGCGTCCCGCCCTCGGCGAGGGCAAGATGCCCTCGCTCCTGGGGTGAGCCCTCGCCAAGTGTAGGCTGTCGCCGGCCCTCTCCGGTTTCCTTGGCATCTTGCCGCTAGCGTGAAATGGCCCTGCCGTCCATCGCTTGACAGGTACCGGGTTTTTGAGCGATAAAGGCACGTTCAAAACGGACCTTCTTCCGATACATATCAAGACGTTACCGCCAAACGGCCCTTGCCGGGGTGAGGGCTTGCCTGTTCGTTCGGACCCCTGACCTCCAGAGATCAACCGTATGGACTATTTTACCGCATTCTACACCGGCCTGATCAGCATCCTGCCGTTTTCGCCCGGGGGGAATGATCCGTTCCTGTTCATGCTGATCGGCATTGCCATCGGTTTCGTTGTGGGCCTCCTGCCCGGACTCGGAGGCGCCACGACCCTCGCCCTGATGCTGCCGTTCATCTACAAGATGGACCCCACCACGGCGTTTGCGTTTCTTCTTGGCTCCAACGCGGTTACCGCCACCACCGGAGATATCACGTCGATCCTCTTCGGCGTTCCGGGCGAGGGCATCACCGCCGCCACCATCGTCGACGGCCATCCCATGGCGAAGAAGGGGGAAGCCGGCCGCGCCCTGGGAGCCGCGCTCATGAGCTCGCTGGTGGGCGCCGTCTTCGGCGCCTTCGCCCTGGCCCTGGCCATCCCCATCGTGCAACCTCTGGTGCTTTCCATCGGCTCCTCGGAATTCTTCATGCTGGCGCTTCTGGGGATCACCTTCGTGGCGTCTCTGAGCGGCGGCAACGTGCTCAAGGGGTTGTGCACCGGCGCCTTCGGACTCGTCCTGGCCACCATCGGTCTGGATCCCATCGAGAGCGTGCCGCGCTTTACACTCGATCCCCTTATCGGGGAGGATGCTGCGCTCTTCCTCTGGGACGGCCTGTCCCTGGTGTCGGTCACCGTGGGCCTGTTTGCCATTCCCGAGATCATCGACCTGTCGGTGCAGGGGACGAGCATCGCGCGTCAATCCACCGGCAAGCTGGGCGGCGTCATGCAGGGTATCATGGATACCTTCCGGCACTGGAAGCTGGTATTGGCCTGTAGCGCCATCGGCTCCTACATCGGCCTCATCCCTGGACTCGGCGGGGGGCCGGCCCAATGGGTGGCCTATGCGCACGCGGTGCAGAGCTCGCCGGGAGACAAGAGCCGATTCGGCAAGGGCGCCATTGAGGGTGTCCTCGGCCCAGGCGCGGCCAACAACTCCAAGGAAGGCGGCTCCCTGGTTCCGACCATCGCGTTCGGCGTCCCGGGCAGCGTCTCCATGGCCATCCTGCTGGGGGCCTTCATCATCCAGGGCATCGTTCCGGGACCGGACCTGCTCGATCCGGCCAAGCACCTGAACCTCACGTTCTCGTTCGTCTGGATCATTGTCGTCTCCAACATCATCACCGTCGCCGTGTGCCTGCTGTTCTTGAATCAGCTCGCAAAGATCACTTTCGTCAAAGGAACCTTCCTCATTCCGTTCCTCCTGCTGCTGATCTATCTGGGGGGCTTTGCCGTCAACAACGCCTTCGGCGATATGGTGATGGTGGTGATATTCGGCGTGGTGGGGTGGCTCATGGTCCGGTTCGACTGGCAGCGGCCGCCGCTGCTGCTGGGACTCGTTCTCGGCGGCATCGCGGAGAACAACCTCTTCATCGCCACCAAGGTTTACGGCGCCGGATTCATGCTGCGGCCGGGGGTGCTGATCATCACCGCGCTCATTGTCGCGGGAATGTGCTACCCCATGTTCCAGGCCTACCGGGAACGGAAGCGCGCCGAGCGGCACGAAGCCGCGTTCGAGGTGCCCGGCATCACCAAGACCGTGGAAGTGATCTCACGCAACGAGCGCACGGCCAATGGCATCTTCGCCTTCTGCTTCGTTGCGCTGTTCGCCTATGTTCTGCGCGAATGTTTCTTCGGCTTCGGCGCCTACGAGGAGCGCGCCGCCCTGTTCCCGGTGGTCATCGGGCTGCCGGCCTTTGTCGTCAGCGCGGTGGTCTTCGTGAAGGAGATCATGAAGACCTCCAGGGTCGTGGTGCACGGAGAGGAGGGCGTGGAGGAGGTCGAGGAGATTCCCCCCGCGGAAACGCGCCGGCGAACCGCGGTCATCAGCGCCTGGGTGGTGGGTTTCTTCCTCTCCATTTGGCTGCTGGGGTTCGTGCTGTCGTCCGTGGTGGCGACCTTTCTCTACCTCAAGGTCGGCGCCCGGGAACGTTGGCCCATCTCCATCATCCTGACGTTGGTGGCTTACCTGTTCTTCGGCGGCATCTTCGACATGCTACTCCATCTTCCCTTCCCCACCGGCGACCTGTTCGTCTGGCTGGGGCTCGAGTGAGACCGCGGCCTGCACCCACGACGTCCCGCCCGCCCTCCGACTCCCTCTCCCTCTGGGAGAGGGTCGGGGTGAGGGTGCTCGAATCAACTGCCCCGCCGGGTACGGCACGGAATGGCGCAGGCAGGGTTGTTGGGGCGCCCTCACCCGGCCTTCGGCCACCCTCTCCCAGAGGGAGAGGGGCTGGATTTGGGACGGAACGAGGCCACCCTCTCCCAGAGGGTGAGGGGTTGGGTGCTCGATCGATCGCTACCCGTCACAAGCCCGCCAACGTATTGACCCGGTCTGGGGCCTCGGATAGAGTTTAAGGCATGCGGAGAGCCTTCTATTCCTGCGCTGCGGTGTTGCTGATCGTGTGCTGCGCCACGGCGGTTCTCCCGGTGCCTCTTGCCTACGCCCTTTCCCAGGACGAAGAGATCCGCATCAGCCGCCAGTTCCGGCGGGAGGCCCGGCAGCACCTCAAGTTCATCGAGGACCCCGCGGTAGAGCTGTACGCCGACCGGATCGGCCGCCGGATCCTCGAAGCAGTAGGAAACACCCGATACCCGTACCGCTTCTTCGTCATCGAAGACGGCTCGATGAATGCATTTGCGGTACCCGGGGGCAGCATCTTTGTCCACTCGGGACTCATCCGGAGGGTGGAGACCTCGGACGAGCTGGCCTCGGTTGTCGCCCACGAGATCGTCCACGTGAACGCGCGGCACTTCGCTGCCCTGTCTTCCAATACGGACGCGACCATGCTGATCGGAATGCTTGGCGTGTTCCTGGCGCCCGTCCTTGGGCCCGCGGCGCTTGCCGGCCCCGCCTTGGCCATGTCCCGGCAACTGGAATTCAGCCGGCAGATGGAGGAACAGGCGGACAATCTGGGCGTGGGCTACCTGGCACGCGCGGGTTATGATCCCGAGGCCTCGGTGGACTTCATGAAGAGGATGTACCGCGAACGGATTCTGAATCCCGTGGGCAGACCCTCCTACCTGCTGACTCACCCTCTGAGCCAGAAACGGATTGCCAATCTGACGGCATCGATCCGGGCCCTTGGACTCACGCGCCCTCGTTTCAGGGATGCCGACGATATCGAACGAGTCAAGCTTCTGATCGAGTTGCGAAAAGAGCCTGACCTCGTGGTCGGGCGGTTGAGGAAGGCCCATGAACGGCGTCCCGAAGCGGCCAAGCCGGCGTATTCGCTGGGCATCGCCTATGCCGCCACCGGCCGCTGGGTTCGCGCGCGGGAAATGCTGGAAAGGGCGGCACGGTTGAAGTCGACCAGTCCGACCCTGGATCGGGACCTGGGACGGGCGTACCTCCACACCGAAGAATTCGCCAAGGCCCACGCCGCCTTCGAACGCATGTTGGAGCGGGAACCGGACGATCCCATCACCCACCTGTACCGGGGTCATCTTCTCGAAAAGGAGTCGCGCTTCCGGCATGCGGCGCGTTCGTATCTGAGGGTGCGTCAGCTCGCGCCGTTCTGGCCCGAAGCCGCCCGGCGGCTCGGCTATGCCTACCGAAAGCTGAATCAGCCTGGAAAAGCCCACTATTACCTGGCGCAGTCCTACCTGCTGCGGGACGAGACCGGCAAGGCCATGGATTCCCTGGAGCGCGCCGCCCAGCAGTACGAGGAGGACTCGCCGAGGTGGCAGGTGATCAAGGATGAGATCGCCGCCATACGGGCCGGAGGCTGATCCCCCGGAAGTGCCATCAGGCGAAGGTCCGGTGCTCAATCGCCGAGCGCCTTCCGCAGGCGTTTGCGCGCTTGCACATAGATCTGACAGATCCTCCCTTCCGTCAGCCCCAACCCTTCTCCGATCTCCCTGAACTTGAGCTCCTGGTAGTGGCGCAGGGTCACCACCTGACGTTCACGTTCCGGGAGCCGTGCCACGGCGCGTTTCAGCTTGTCGACCAAATCACGTTGCTCCACGCACGCGAACGGGTCCTGATAGAGCCCCTGTCCCGAAACGTTCCCGTCGAGGACCAGGTCCGGCCCGCCGCAAGACGGGTCATCGAGGCTCAACCACCCGTGCTCCCTGACGCGGTGGTTGATCTTGTGGTAGGTCTCCAACGGTAAATCCAGCTTCTGTGCCATTTCCTCGGACGTGGCTTCGCGACAGAGGTGTTCGGTGAGTTGCGTGCGCGCCGCGGTGACTCGCCGTCCCCACGCCCGGATCGAACGGCTCACCCAGTCAAGGGAGCGCAGGCATTGGATCATCTCCCCGTGGATGCGGTGCCGGGCGTAGACGTGGAACGAGACACGCCGCTCGGGATCGAATCGCTCCAGGGCCACGAGCAAGCCCACCACGCCCGAGTTCACCAGGGCATCGAGATCGTTACCGGGCGGCAACCGGCGATGGAGTTGGCGAGCCATGTGTTCCACGAGTGGCAGGTAGGTGGTGACGACATCCTCCGGGGAGTCGTCCTGCTCCACCACCGGATAGGTTGCCGGGCTGGTCTCGGACGGCGGTTCCTTCATGAACGAACATGAAAGCAACGGCCATGCCAGCGCACGGAAGGGATCACGAATCGAGAGACTACCGGCACTTAGCCGCCGCCCGGAAGCGGAGACCGCGGGGATGGGGTGTCAACGGAGGGTGACCGGCGTCACGCCGCCGCCGGTCCTTGGTAGGGGCGACCGGCGTCACGCTGCCGCCGGTCCAATGTGGTAGGGGCGACCGGCGGTCGCCCCCGGCCGGTCGCCCCACGTCCTAGCGGTAAAGCTCCATCAACTCCACCAGACCGAGGGCGCGCATTTCGCTGAAGAGATAGCGTTTGATTTGGTCGACCCTGTCCATCTGCAGAGCCGCCTGCCCGATGGCAAATGCCCTCTCATAGCTCACGGAGCGCACCAGCTTCCGGACCACGGGAATGGACAGGGACTCCATGCTGAACTCTTCGAGGCCCATCCCCATCAGCAACAGGGTCGACAACGGGTCCCCGGCCATCTCCCCGCACATGGCGACGCGTTTGCCGTTGTCCTTGGCGGCCCGGATGACCTGGTTGAGCGCGGAGAGGACCGCCGGGTGAAAGGGCTCGTAGAGAGACGCCACCTTGAGATTGCCGCGGTCGACGGCCAACAGGTACTGGATCAGGTCGTTGGTGCCGATGCTGACGAAATCCACCTCCTCCACCATCCGATGCGCCACCTGCACCGCCGCGGGCACCTCGACCATGATCCCCAGTTCCATGTCGTCATCGAAAGGGACGCGGCGCCACACCAGTTCCGTCTTGACCTCGCGCAGGATGGCCTTGACCCGAAGGATCTCCTCGAGACTCGATATCATGGGGATCAAAAGGCGCACCGGCCCCAACGCGCCCGCGCGCAGGATGGCCCGGAGCTGCATCTTGAAAGTCTCGGACACCTCCAGCGAAATGCGAATGGAACGCCATCCGAGGAACGGATTGGGCTCGGAACGGGCAATGCTCACGTAAGGGGGGTATTTGTCGGCGCCGATATCGAGGGTCCGGATCGTGACAGGCTTGCCGCCCATATCCTCCACCACCTTTTGATAGAGGGTGAACTGCTGCGCCTCGGTGGGAAAGTCATGATACGCCAGAAACGGGATCTCGGTCCGGTAGAGGCCGATGCCTTCCGCTCCATGAATCTGCGCAAACCGGATATCCGTGAGCAGTCCCATATTGGCAAGAAGGTGAACCCGGTGCCCGTCGGTGGTCTCGGCCGGCAGATCGCGCATTTCGTCGAGTTCGCGGTTGACGGCGAGATATTGACGCTCCAGCCGGTCGTACTCGCCGACGATGTCCTTGTTGGGGTTGATGAACACGACCCCGGAGTTGCCGTCGACGATCAACGAATCCTCTTTCCGGACGCTTTCCAACAGCCCCTCCGCCGCCACCACGGTGGGGATCTCGAAGGATTTGGCCAGGAGCGACGCGTGGGAGGTGACGCCGCCGGTGGCGAGCACGATACCTTGAAAGCGATCGCCTTCGATGACGGCCAGGTCCGCGGGAGAGAGATCTTCCGCGACCAGGATGGCTCCTCCGTCCGGGACGACGAGCCGCCGGTCCTCGGCGCCCGAAAGATTATCGAGTAGTCTCTGGGCGACGTCACGGATGTCCGCCGTGCGCTCCTTCAGGTAACTGTCGCCGACCTCGCTGACGGTTTGCATGTGTCCGCGGAAGGTGCTGCTGACGGCGTAGTATGCGGTCAGGTGTTCTCCGAGGATCCGGCCTTCGATTTCCTCCTGCAACACCGGGTCCTTCAGCACGAGTTGGTGCACGTCGAAAATCGCCCCCGCCTCTTCGGAAATGAGGGCAATCATGCGGGTCTTGATCTCTTCCACCTGGGCCACGGCTCGTTGCACCGCGGAACGGAAACGCTCGATCTCGCCCTGGGGATCGGCGGTGCGGGTCTTGCCGATGGCGTCCAGGTCTATCAGGCGCTGCATGATGTAGGCCCTGCCGTAGGCAAAGCCGGGGCAGGCGGCGAGCCCGGTCAGACGGCTGCGAAACTTCCTCGGAGGCTCGCTGGTTCGTTCCTTTCCCCTTCCCTCGTACGACCGGAGCCGTCGCAGTGCGCTGACCATACGCTGCCGGGACTGCTTGCGTTCACGCTTCTTGTCCTTGAGAGAATCCACCAGCCGGGCGTGGACGATGATGGTGGAAACCTGGGCGGAAATGGCCTTGAGGAGACGGATCTCCTCGTGCATGAAGTCACGCGGACGGGAAGTCTGCACCACCAGCACGCCGATGGGTGTTTTCTGGGCGCTGACGGGAACGCCGAAGAAGGAATGGTAGCGTTCTTCGCCGGTCTCCGGAAAATACAGAAAGCGTGGATGCGACGGAGCGTCCATGACCATCACGGGTTCCCGCGTTTCCACTACCAGCCCGGCCAGGCCCTCGCCGACAGGCATGGACACGCGTCCCACGGCCGCCGGATCCAGCCCCTTGGTGGCGCTGAGAGTCAACATCCCGCTATCGGCATTGAGGAGATAGACCGAGCAGACTTCGGTCTGCATGCGCTTGGCCACGATGCCGGCGATGCTGTTGAGGCATCCTTGCAAGTCCTCGGCTTCGTCGACGAACCGGCTGATTTCTTCCAGGGTGACGAGATGAGAGGTGTCGTCCTCGGCGGCGATGTCGGGTACACGAACCATGGCTCCATTGTAGGGGGTTCGAGGGTCAATCACAATTCCGGGACGCCGCCGCGGAGGTCGATTTGACCCGATTTCGGGCAGATGTTACGTTCCCTTGATGTCCTTTCAAATGCCTGCCTACAACACCGAGAAACCGACAGAGTCTCTGGAAGCACACGTCAGAGCCATCCTGGAGGCACTAGGGGAAGACCCTGACAGGGAAGGGCTGGAGAACACGCCGGCGCGAGTGGCCAAGGCCTGGACTTTCTTGACCGGCGGCTATCGCGAGGATCCGGACAAGATCATCAACGGCGCCCTGTTCACCGAGGACTATCAGGAGATGATCGTCGAGAAGGACATCGACTTCTATTCTCTCTGCGAACATCACATGCTGCCTTTTCACGGCAAGGCCCATGTGGGCTACATCCCGCGCAAAAAGATCGTCGGCGTTTCCAAACTCGCGCGGCTGGTGGACGCATACGCCCGCCGCCTGCAGGTCCAGGAACGCCTGACGAACCAGATCGCCCATACCATCATGGATCGTATCAACCCCTTGGGGGCGGCGGTGGTCATGGAGGCCGAGCACATGTGCATGCGCATGCGCGGCGTTCAGAAACAGAACTCCACCATCGTCACGAGCGCTCTACTGGGGGCCTTCCGTACACAGGAGAAGACTCGCGCCGAGTTCATGAACCTCATTCGCGGTCACGCCTCCTGACCGATGTGCATGGAAATCAAGCTGAGAGAAATCGCCCCGTTACGGGTCCAGACCGCGTTACTGGCGGTGCCGGTTACGGACAAGGACCTCGGGGAGGGCCTGGTACGGCGCCTCGACCGCCAACTCAAGGGCAGACTGGGTGCGCTGGTGAAAAAGAGCAGTTTCGCCGCCAGGCGCGGAACCTCGCTGCTGGTGGCGACCCACGGCGCCATGCCCACGGGCCACGTGTTGCTGGTGGGACTGGGCAAGCATGAGGAGGACGGTCTCCATGCCTGGCGCATGGCCGGTGCCGCTGCCGTTAAGGAGGCCGGGCGGGTATGGGCCGACGAGGCGATTTTCATGTTGCCCCCGGACCAACAGACGGAATCCGTCGTGGGGGCGGTGAGCGAGGGCGCCCTGCTCAACGCCTACCGCTTCACCAAGTATCGGTCCAATGACAAACAAACGGCACCGCTCCGCACGCTCATTCTCGGGCGGACCGCGTCGGGGAGCAGCGCCGCGCTGACGCGGGCGGTGAAGCGGGCCAAGCTCTCGATGTCGGGCGTCTGCCTCGCTCGGGACCTGGTAAACGAACCGCCGTCCACGGCTACCGCCAGCTATCTGTCGGAGCAGGCCAAGGCTCATTGCCGCGGCGAGGGGCTGAAGGTGGAGGTGTGGGGCAAGAGAAAGATCGAGCAGATGAAATTGGCGGGTCTGCTGGCGGTGAATCAAGGCAGCCGGGAGGAACCGCGTTTCATCCACATGCGCTACACGCCCAAGGGCCGGCCGAAAAAGAAGATCGCTCTCATCGGCAAGGGAATCACCTTCGACTCCGGCGGCCTTTCCCTCAAGCCGGCGCGGTCCATGGAGACCATGAAGCTGGACATGGCGGGAGGCGCGGCCGTCATCGGTGTGATGAGTGTGCTACCCGAGTTGGCGCCCGACGCCGAGGTGATTGGCCTGGTGCCGGCCACGGACAACCTGCCGGACGGCGGCGCGCAAAAACCCGGGGACGTCATCCGGTACCTCAATGGCAAGACCGTCGAGGTCATGAATACCGACGCCGAGGGGCGGCTCATTCTCGCGGACGCCCTGGTCCTGGCGGCCCGCGAAAAACCGGACTGCATGATCAATCTGGCCACCCTCACCGGCGCCTGTATCGTCGCCTTGGGCAACGAGATGGCGGGACTGTTCAGCAACGACGGCGAGCTCGCCGGCAGGCTTATCGAATGCGGCCGCGATGCCGGGGAGGGTCTCTGGCAGTTGCCTCTGGTGGCCGAGTACCGCGAGGACATCAAGAGTCACGTCGCCGACATCAAGAATGTGGGAGGCGGTTCGGCCGGCGCCATCACGGCGGCCCTGTTCCTGCAGGAATTCGTCAACGAAGTTCCCTGGGCGCACCTGGACATCGCAGGACCCGCATTTGCCAGCAAGGATCACCTTACGTGCCCGAAAGGGGGAACAGGGTTCGGAGTCCGGACCTTGTTGAAGCTTCTCTCCGGAATGTAGGGGCGGGTTTCAAACCCGCCCGCGCTCGCATGGCACTATTTGCGGGCGGGTTAGAAACCCGCCCCTACAAGGGAGCGAGGGCGTCCTGCCCTCGCCGAGAGCGATTGGAAAGGGAGACACGTCTCGATGGACATATCCCATGTAGCGGACAACGAGTTCGAAGCAGAGGTCATTCGCGCGTCCACACCCGTGTTGGTGGATTTCTGGGCCCCCTGGTGCGGCCCGTGCAAATCCATCGCGCCGGTGCTGGAAGAGCTGGCGCGGGAATATGACGGCAGGCTCAAGGTGGTGAAGATCAACGTTGACGAGAACCCTGAAACACCCGGCCGCTATGGCGTACGGGGAATTCCGAACCTGATGATCTTCAAGGAGGGCGGCCTCTCGGGCCAGATCGTGGGGGCAGCTCCCAAAGCCAGGTTGGTGAGCGAGATCGACAAGGCCCTGGGCTGAGGGTCTCGCGGCAGGGGGCGGGCAGGGCTGTTGGGGCGCCCTCACCCGGCCTTCGGCCACCCTCTCCCAGAGGGAGAGGGGTTGGATTTGGGACGGAACGAGGGCACCCGCGCCTACGGGCGCGTGTTGCGTCTCATGCTGATGCTGATCAGCAGGCCCACGGCCACCATGGTCGTAACCAGGGAGGATCCGCCGTAACTGATCAGCGGCAACGGAATTCCCACCACGGGCAGCAGGCCGGTGACCATGCCGATGTTGATGGTGAACTGCCAGAACAGGATGGCGGTCATTCCCGTGGCCAACAACACCCCGAAACGATCCTGAGCCCGTCGCACGACCCGAAGCGCGAGCAGGATCATCAACGCATACCCCGCCAGCAGCAGCAGACAGCCCGAGAACCCCCACTCTTCGGCAAATACGGAGAAGATGAAATCCGTGTGTTGCTCCGGGAGAAACTCCAGCCGGTTCTGGCTCCCCTGAAGATATCCCTTGCCCCAAAGCTGGCCTGAGCCGATGGCGATCTTGGACTGGACGACATGATAGCCGGCGCCGAGAGGGTCCGACTCCGGATTCATGAAGGTCCAGAGGCGGGTCTTCTGATACGGCTTCAGAAACTGCCATCCCACGGGCAGGGTGGCAATGGCGGCGATGGCGAAGTACAGCAGGGACCGCACGCGCAGTCCGGACATGACCACAACGACCATGGCGATGAGAAAGATCAGCCCCGCGGTCCCCAGGTCCGGTTGCAGGAGCACCAGCACGAGCACCGGTGCACACAGCATCAGAGGCACCCCGAGGGCCGTGAGGGAATATCCGGGCTCGTAGTAGCACAGCGTCTTGGCCAGCACGAGCACGAGCACGAGTTTGGCGAGTTCCGAGGGCTGGAACGCGAAGAATCTCAGGTCCAGCCACCGTTGGGAGCCTCCGCTGGTGATGCCGATGATCAGCACCAGGGCGAGGAGGACGACCACCGCGGCGTAGATGGGGTACGCCCAGCGGTTCAAGCGCTGATAGTCCACGGAAAAGGTCGCGGCCATCATCACCATGCCGATGACGAGCCAGTACGATTGCTTGGTGGCCAGCTCGCGCGAGCACTCTTCATCGACGCTGCACGTGGCGCTGTAGATGGTCATGATACCCAGCAAGGCCAGCCCGATGGACAAGACGAACAAGGGCCAGTCGAAGCTCGACACGAGTCGGCGGTCAATTTGCATGGGCTATCGGCTGGGGGCTTGCGTTTGTCGAGACCGTCGGCACTTCATGGTCCTCCACCTCATGGTCCTCGATGCGAAAATAGGCCTCGATGACCTTCTTGGCGATGGGTGCGGCCGTGGCGCCGCCGTGTCCGCCGTGCTCCACGAGGGTGGCAACGGCGATCTCGGGATTCTTGGCCGGGGCGTAGGCCACGAACCACGCGTGATCCCTGATCGCGTAGGGCAGGTCCTCGCTCTTGACGGCTTCCCCGCGCATTTCCGCGAGTTGGGCGGTGCCGGTCTTGCCGGCGATGTCCACGACATCCGAGCGCGCCCGCTTGCCCGTACCTCTCCTGCCATGGACCACCTCGAAAAGCGCCCGGCGTACGATGGCCAGGTTCTCCGCCTTCAGATCCACGGTGCCGGACCGAACCGGGCCGTACTCTTCCATGACCGCGCCCTCGGCCGAGAGCACCTGCTTGACGAACCGTGGGCGGTACACCGTCCCTCCGTTGGCAATAGTGGCCATCAGACTTGCCATCTGCAGCGGAGTCACCCCGAGGTAACCTTGGCCGATGGCCACGAGCGGGGTTTCGCCGGGGTACCACCGCTGCCCGAAACGTCGCCTCTTCCACGCCCGGTCGGGAACCAACCCGGCGCTTTCGCCGTCAATCTCGATGCCCGTGGGCGCTCCGAATCCGAAACGCCGCGCGTGCCTGGCGATCTTGTCGATACCGAGCCGCTGCGCCAACTGGTAGAAGTAGACGTCGCACGACTGCACCAGGGCCTGATGCATGGTCATATGGCCGTGCCCGTACTTCTTCCAATCCCGGAGAACGCGATCACCCACCTTGTACGAACCGTTGCAGAACAGTGTTTGTTCGGGGGAGATGACGCCTTCCTGCAACGCGGCCAATGCGGTGACGATCTTGAACGTCGAGCCCGGTGGGAAATGCCCTTGCAATGCCCTGTTGTGCAGTGGTGTTCCGTTGTCGGCCGTCAGTTGACGCCACTCCTGGGGCGTCATGCCCCGCGCGAACGAGTTGGGGTCGAACGCGGGAGTGCTCACCAGCGCAAGGACGGCGCCCGTGTTCACATCGAGGACGACGATGGCGCCTTCCTTGTCCTGCAACGCGGCGTACGCCGCTTGCTGGATGTCCATGTCGAGGGTCAGCACGACGTTGTGCCCCGGGGTGGCCTTGAGTCGATCGATCACACGGACCTTGCGGCCGGTCGCGTCTACCTCCACCTTCTCCCCTCCACTGCGGCCAGCCAGATGTTGTTCCCATCCCTTCTCGAGGCCGGTCTGTCCGATCTCGTCCCCGCGCCGGTAGCCCCTTCGGCGAAGTCGGTGCAACTGATTGCTGTTGATCTCCCCCAGGTATCCGAGCACGTGGGCCGTCATCTCATCCGTCAAATAGCTGCGCCGCGCCCTGACGCTGACGTACACTCCCGGAAGATCCAGTCGATGCGTTTCCACGGCTACCACGGAGGGCCAGTCCACGTCGCGTATGAGCGTGACCCCGTTCGATCCCTTGCTGTGGTGAACGGCTTCGAGGAATCGCTCGCCGTCGCCCTCGACCATGTCCGCAAGGCGCCGCAGGGTGGTTTCCCGGTCTTGCGAATCGCCGGCCAGATACCGCACGTCAAAGGAAGGCCGGCTGTTGATCAGCAGCCGGTGTTTCCGGTCGAACACCATGCCGCGGACCGCGGGGACCGGTTCCAGCCGGATCCGGTTGTGTTCGGACATGACGGTGTAACGCGTGCCTTGCAGGATCTGGAGGGTCCACAGGCGGTACGTCAAGAAGGCGAAAATCAACAGGATCAACAGCCCGAAGATGCGTATTCGCCCTCGAAACTCCGTGAGAGTACGGGAGGTGGACCTAGGAGGAAGCATGGACGAGGGAAGACGGTTTTTTCACGGTCTCCATACGATTCTGTATGTAGCGGAGCATGAGGAACAGCAACGGTGCGATGAACGCGGAGAAGAGGGCTTCCCGGAGGATGGCGTCGCCGACGACCACCCAACCACCGCTGGCCAACTCGAACAAAGGGGATATGACAATCAGCGTGCCGACCTTTAACCATACGGCCGCGAACACGGTGACAGCGCTGACCAGGGGGCCATTGGCCCAGAAGTAGCGGAAGACGACGTATACCACCAGAAAGACCATGGAGAAGGCCAGGGCGTTCAACCCCGGTTGAGGACTCGAGAGGATGTCGATGGCGTATCCCAGCAGAAACGTCGCCCAAACAGCCTCCACCCGTGGGCGGTTAAGCGCCCAATAGACGCAGAGGATCAGGGTCAGGTCGGGGATGATGGGCGTCCAGCTTGCAAGGTGCAGGAACGTGGACTGCAGGATAACGAAGACCAGGCCGATGCCGAAGAAGATCAGGGAGACATTCATGGCGTAACCGGGGGCGTTTTCTCCTCGCTCTCCCTCGCTGCGGAGGAAACCGCCGGTCTGGGCTTGTCGGAGATGAAAAGCACCTCTTCCATCACCAACGGGTCCACCGCCAGCGCCACGCGAACCCGCCGGAAAAGACCGGGACCGTCGTCCGCGATGTCGACGATGGTGCCGACCAGAAGTCCTTTGGGAAACGTCCCATCCAGCCCCGAGGTGATGAGTCGGTCGCCGGGACGGACGTCCTCGTTGCGGCCCATGTACTTGACGATGGGCTCTCCGTCCACCGATCCGGAGACGATGCCGCGCACCCGGGTCCGCTGTGTGATGATATCAAGCCCGCTCTTGTGATCCGTCAACAGCATGACCTTGGCGGTGTCCTCTTCCACGGACACGACCTTGCCGACGACTCCCTTCGTTGTGATGACCGCCATGCCCTGATGGATGCCCGCGCGCGTGCCCTTGTCCACCGTGATGGTGCGAAACCAAGTGCTCGGGCTGTTGCTGATCACCGTAGCCGCCACCGATTCCCGCAGGATCCGCGTTCTGATCTCCAGCAACTCGGTCAAGCGATCGTTGGCGAGCTTGGCTTCGAAGAGTCGATTGCGTTCGGCCTCCAGGGCGGCGATCTGTTCCTTGAGTGCCTGATTCTGGTTCCAAATGTCCTTGAAAGCCATGTAGTTGAGTTGCAGATTGCGCATTGCCGCGCCCAACGCGTGGAGCGACTTCTGCAGCGGTCTTACGGATTGCGACAGGAGTTTGGTAACCAGGTCTCCCTTGTTGGGAGTGGTGGATGAGACGGTGACGACGTAGAACGCCAAGGCCAGAGCGCACAGGCAATGGATCGGGATACGATACCGGCGTAGTACCGTGATGACCAGAAACCCGGCTCTGCTCGATCGGGTGTCCGGCTGGTGAGTTCTGGAGGGATGCTGCGTTGACCAGGGCGAGTCCGCAGTTCTCCCTTTCCTGCCTGCGGGCACGTGTAGCCTCCGTCCTTTCAGTTGATCGTCACATCCTTGAGCAGGTCGATCTCGTCCAGCGCCATGCCGGCCCCCATGACCACCGAGGTCAAGGGATCGGCTGCGAGGGTCACCGGAAGCCCGGTCTCTTCGCTGATCAGCGAGTCCAGGTTCCTGAGCAACGACCCTCCGCCGGCCAGAACGATACCTCTGTCAACGATGTCCGAAGCCAACTCCGGAGGCGTACGCTCCAGAGAAACGCGGACGGCATCCAGGATCTGGTTGATGGGCTCCAGCAGGCAATCGCGGATCTCTTCATCGGAAATCAACACGGTCTTGGGTACGCCCGCCACCAGATCCCGTCCCTTGATCTCCATGGTACGGATTTCTTCGCCGGGATAGGCCGAGCCGATGGTTATCTTGATCAACTCCGCCGTTCGCTCTCCGATCATCAGATTGTGGCGTCGCTTGATGAACTGAACGATGGCTTCGTCCTGCTTGTCGCCTCCCACCCGGATCGACTTCGAGTATACGATACCCGCCAGGGAGATCACCGCCACCTCGGTCGTCCCCCCGCCGATGTCCACGATCATGTTCCCGGTGGGTTCGGTGATGGGCAGCCCCGACCCGATGGCCGCGGCCATGGGTTGCTCGATGAGGTAGACTTCACGAGCTCCCGCCGATTCCGTGGATTCCCGAACGGCCCGCTTCTCGACCTCGGTGATGCCGAAGGGAACCCCGACGATCACCCTCGGACGCACCAGCGAGCGACGGTGGTGCACCTGCTTGATGAAATAGTCGAGCATGGCCTCGGTGGTCTCGAAATCCGCGATGACGCCATCCCTCAACGGTCGAATGGCGACGATGCTGCCAGGCGTGCGCCCCAGCATCCTTTTCGCCGCAGTGCCGACGGACAGGATCCTCTTCTCGCCGCGTCCGTTTTTCTGCACCGCGACCACGGAGGGTTCGTTACACACCACGCCCTCGTTCTTGATATAGATCAGCGTGTTCGCAGTGCCCAGATCGATGGCCAGATCGTTGGAGACGAGACCATAGATCTTGTCGAGAAACCTCATGACACCCCTTTGGTTACGGAATGTAGGGACCGAGTAAAGATATCAGAAGTGAACCCGTGGTACAACAAACGAAAAGGGTAAAGAAAAGGGTAAAGAGACGCGGTCGCTGCCGGCCCCGCTGTTGCCCTTCACTTCATCAACAGGGCTACCTATAATGACTTCCGGTTCGTCTCTCTGCCGCGTGCCGGGCAGGTCGCGAACGGGATTGCCAAACAGATTACCGTAGGAGAGTTTCGAACATGCTTGACGTGATACGGAAAAGAAAACGGTCGTGGCTGGTGCTGCTGTTGCTTGGGGTCGGCGTGCTGGCGTTCGTCATGGTCGGTGTGGGCCCCCAGGGAGGACAGGAGCAGGTGGTCACCATCGCCGAGGTGAACGGGGACAAGATCACCTACACGGAGCTCGAGCGCCAATACTACAGGATGCTGCAGACCTACCGGCAATTGGCCGGAGGACGGCTCTCTCCCGCCGACCTCGAGGCGCTCAATCTCAGAGGCCAGTTGCTGGAGGAGCTCATCCAGCAACGGTTGTTGTTGCAGGCGGCCCACGAGCTGGGGCTTCGGGTCACCGATGACGAGCTGGTGCAAGGCATCGCGCGCAACCCGGCGTTCCAGGCCGCGGGCCAATTCAACAAGAACACCTATGAGCAGGCGCTTCGCGGACAGGGGCTGACTCCCGGAGAGTTCGAAGTCCGGCAGCGTGAGGCGCTGGTGATCCAGAAACTTCAGGACCTGATCCAACACTCCATCCCGGTCACGGCCGACGAGGTGGAAGAACGCTATCGGGTGGACAACGAGGAGATCGCGCTGGATTTCGTGCGGCTCAAGACCGACGATTTTATCGAGGGCACCGAGGTCAGCGACGAAGAGCTCAAGGCATACTACGACGGTAACGGCGCGCTGTTGCGGGAACCGCTCAAGGTCAAGGCAAAGTATCTGGCGTACCGCGTGAAAGACTTCGCCGCCGATGTCGAGGTTTCCGACGAGGACATCCGGGCCTACTACGACGTGTACCGTGACCGCCGGTTCCGCAGGCGGGAGGCGGTGAAGTTCAGCCAGATCTTCATCCCGGCGCCGGCGGAAGGAACGTCGCCGGAAGACCAGGCGGCGGCGCGCAAGCAACTGGAAGACGTCCTGAAGCAGGCTCGGGAGGGCGCCGACTTCGCCGAGTTGGCCAAGCAGCACTCCAAGGACGGCAGCGCCGCCCAAGGCGGCGACATGGGTTTTGTCGGCCGGGGTCAACTGGTGTCGGCGCTGGACACGGCGCTCTTCGCGCTGAAGCAAGGCGAGGTGAGCGATGTCCTGGAAAGCGCGCTGGGACTGCACCTGTTGAAGGCGGTGGAAAGGCAGGAGGACGAAGTCAAGGAGCTCGAGGACGTACGGGAGGAGATCGTCGAGGCTCTCAAGGGTGAACGCGGCGCCACCAGGGCGGCGCGGGCGGCGGAGGAAGACCGCGAAAGGGCCCTCGACGGTACGCCGCTGGCGGAGGTCGCCTCAAAAAGGGGGATCGAGTTGTCGGAGACGCAACTGTTCAGCGCGGGTGAAACGCTCGACGAGATCGGGAACGTGGTGGACTTTTACCGCGCGGCCCTCTCCCTCAAGCCGGATCAGGTGGGGCCCATCGTCTCGGCACCCGGCGCGCTGTACCTGATGGAGACCGCCCAGAGAATAGAACCCGTGATCCCGCCGCTGGAGGACGTGAAGGACAGGATAACGGAGACCCTCACCCGCAGGAAGGCGCGCGAGCTGGCCCGGAAGAAGGGGGAAGACCTTCTGGCAGAGATCAAGGAAGCGCCGGATCTGGCCACGGTGGCGGCGGCCGGTGGACTCACCGTGGAGGACACCGGACTGTTTCCGCGCAGGCAGGCGGAGATCCCCGAGATCGGGATCCTCCCGCTGCCCCTGGGACGGCTCACGGTGTCGAAGGAGAAACCGGTGGTGGAGACCGCCTACCTCCAGAACGACACGGTTTACGTCATGGTGCTGAGGAAGACCATCGAGGCCGATCCGGCCGGTCTGGCCAAGGAAAAGGAGGGCCTGACTCGGCAGATACGGGAGGAGAAGCGGCAACGCGCGTTCAGGAGGTTGATCGAGAACCTGAAGGCCAATGCCAAGATAGAGATCCATCCGGAATTCATCTGACGCGCCACCCTTCCCATGCAGATCTTTCTGTTACGTCACGGTGAGACCCGCTGGAACCGGGAAGGCCGGTGCCAGGGGAGCTCGGACATCGAGCTCAACGAGATCGGCCACCGGCAGGCCAACGAGGTCGCCGCGCACCTGAGTCGCCGCCGTATCGATGCGGTCTATTCCAGCGACCTCCAGCGGGCCCGGCAAACCGCCGAGATCGTCGGCGGGCCCCACGACGTCGCCGTGAAGATAGAACCGGACCTGCGTGAGCTCGATCACGGCGAGATGGAAGGCCTTACGTTCGTCGAGGTGCGGGAGAGGTTCGAGGGACTCATCGAGCAGTGGCGCTCGGAACCTGTGGCCGTGGCGCTGCCGGGCGGAGAGCGGTTGCTCGACGTGGACCGCCGGGTCTGGTCCGCGCTCAATCGCATTGTCGGGAATCACGACGACGGAGACACCCTCATCGTGGTCAGCCACAGTTTCCCCATTCTTTCCGTATTGTGCCGGATCAGCCGGACGCCGCTGAACCAATATCGCACCTTTCATCTGAAACCCTGTGACTTCAGCCACGTGAGCTTCACGCGGTCAAAGGGCTGGGAGATCCGGGAGGCGGTGACCAACCCCTCAGAAATTTGCGAGTGACCGTAAGAAAGGAGAATCCCATGAGAATCGTTCACACCATGATTCGGGTCAAGCACCTGGATGAAAGCCTCAAATTCTACTGTGACGGATTGGGGATGGATGTCTTGAAGAAGAAGGACTACGAGTCCGGCCGCTTCACCAACACCTTCGTGGGTTACGGCTCCGAGGATGACACCGCCGTCATCGAGCTGACCTACAACTGGGACACGCACGAGTACGATGTCGGCGACGGCTTCGGCCATATCGCCATTGGTGTGCCGGACGTGTACGCCACCTGTGACGACCTGCGCAAGAAGGGGGTCAACATCACTCGTGATGCGGGTCCCATGAAGCATGGCGGCGGGGTGATCGCGTTCGTCGAGGATCCCAACGGCTACAAGATCGAGCTCACCACCCGGGCGGAGTAGGGCGGGAAGGAGTAGGGCGAGTCGGGCCGCGTGGTGCCGGGGCCGAGCAGCGAGGGCGGCGTCCCGGAAATCAGAAGACGGTTCTGCCGGGGTCGTGGCGTTCTGCGTCGCGCGAAATGGGTGGTTGATCGGGATTACGAATCACGTCCGCCCACCGTCAACAGATTTCCGGGACGCCGCCCTCGCTGCTCTCAGCGCTCCCGCGATTTTGCTACGGGACACTAAGGGGAAACCATGAAGTTCGGGGTATGTCTGACCCATTACGGCCGGGAGACGGGGAGCGCTGAGCTCGTCGAGGCGGTGACCGAGATCGAGCGGCTGGGATTCGATTCCATCTGGGTCACCGACCACATCGTGATCCCGGAGGGCGTCCGCGACGCGCAGTTGATCTACCGCGAGCATATGCTGGAGGCGTTCACCGTGTTCGGTTTTCTGGCGGCGGTATCCCACCGGGTGCAGCTCGGCAGCAGCATCATCGTCCTGGCCTATCGCAATCCCATCGTCATGGCCAAGATGCTTGCGAGCATTGACGTCCTCTCCGGCGGGCGGGTCATCTTCGGGGCCGCGGCCGGGTACATGGAGGGAGAATTCGATGCCTTGGGAGCAGGTTTCGAGGACCGCGGCGAGATCAGTGACGAATACCTGCGCGTCATCCGTGAGATATGGACCCACGATCAGACGAGCTTCAGCGGCAGGTACTTCAACTTCGACAAGGTCTACACCTCGCCCAGACCGGTGCAGCAGCCGGGCCCGCCGATCTGGATCGGCGGCAGAAGCAAGCGCGCCATGCGGCGTGCCGTGGAGCTGGGCGACGGGTGGCATCCCATCGGCCTCAATGCCCAGGAAATGAAGGAAGGAAGAGCCTACATGGCCAGACTGTGCGAGCGGCGGCAGATCGCCCGGGTTCCGGCCATGTCGCTCCGCGCCAATCTGCTCATCGAAGGCGTCTCGGAGCCGGTGGGGCCCTACGCGGGCCGGGCCGGCAACACGCCGTTCAACGGGAGCCCTTCATTGATCAGGGATCGCATCGCCGAGTTCGAGGAAGCCGGCGTGGAGCACCTCGTCCTGGACATGGCGACCCTGTCGCACCCGAGCTTCCTGCGCACCATCGAGGTCTTCGCCGCCCAAGTGAAACAGGGTGGATAGCACCTTGCCCATGCCCGCCTCCCCGTTACACGTAGGGGCGGGTTTCAAACCCGCCCGTGCCCAGTTCCAGCGCACCGTTACGACCAAGGACATAGGGGCGGGTTTCAAACCCGCCCCTGCCCGATTCCGGCACACCGTTACGACCAAGGACGTAGGGGCGGGTTTCAAACCCGCCCCTACCCGATTCCAGCACACCGTTACGACCAAGGACGTAGGGGCGGGTTTCAAACCCGCCCGTGCCCAGTTCCAGCGCACCGTTACGACCAAGGACATAGGGGCGGGTTTCAAACCCGCCCCTGCCCGGTTCCAGCACACCGTTACGACCAAGGATGTAGGGGCGGGTTTCAAACCCGCCCGTGCCCGGTGCCGGCACACCGTTACGACCAAGGACGTAGGGGCGGGTTTCAAACCCGCCCGTGCCCGGTGCCGGCACACGGTTACGACCAAGGATGTAGGGGCGGGTTTCAAACCCGCCCGTGCCCAGTTCCAGCACACCGTTACGACCAAGGACGTAGGGGCGGGTTTCAAACCCGCCCCTGCCCGGTTCCAGCACACCGTTACGACCAAGGATGTAGGGGCGGGTTTCAAACCCGCCCGTGCCCAGTTCCAGCACACCGTTACGACCAAGGACGTAGGGGCGGGTTTCAAACCCGCCCGTGCCCAGTTCCAGCACACCGTTACGACCAAGGACGTAGGGGCGGGTTTCAAACCCGCCCGTGCTCAGTTCCGGCACACCGTTACGACCAAGGACGTAGGGGCGGGTTTCAAACCCGCCCGTGCTCAGTTCCGGCACACGGTTACGACCAAGGATGTAGGGGCGGGTTTCAAACCCGCCCGTGCCCGGTGCCGGCACACGGTTACGACCAAGGATGTAGGGGCGGGTTTCAAACCCGCCCGTGCCCGGTGCCGGCACACCGTGCGGCCGACTAAAGGTTCAGCATCTCGCGGGAGGTGCGCTCCGTCCAGGAGCGGATCTCCGACGCGTTCGGTTGCTCGTCCACCACGGTGAGCGCCCTTTTGAGAGGCCCCAACCCGCCGCAATAGTCCGAGCCGAAGACGATGCCGCCGGACCCCATGACGTCGGTGAGGAACGGCAGCGCGCTGGGCTTGACGCTGGCCGTGTCGATGAGGAAGTGCTCCAGGAAGATGTCGGAGTAACGCTTGTCGCCGTCCGGCCCGCTGTGCTTCCAGGACATCCTCTGGACCAGCAGGGGGATGCCGCCGCCGCCGCTGCGTATCACCACCTTGAGGTTCGGATGACGGTCGAAGACACCGCCGGCGATCATGCGCATGACGCACTCGTTCACGCTGGCGTCCGACAGCACACTATAAGCGACACCGGCGCCGCCGTCCTCCAGCCGCTGGAGCGTGGGGTCCTTGGCCCCCCCGCTGCCGTGAAGGAAGAGGGGAAGGCCCAGCTCGGACACCTTGGCGAAAACGGGATCGAGCTCCGGCAGGTCCACCTTCATCTCGCCGTCCACTCGCGGGTAGATGAGCACCGCCTTGAAGCCCCGGGAGGCCATGCGTTCGATCTCCTCCACCGACTCCTTTACGTTCTTGAGCGACAGGGCGGTGATACCCCCGAACCGGTCCGTATGCCCGGCGATGCGCTCGGCCAGCACGTTGTTGGACAGGCGCGCCATCTCCAAGGCGTCGCCTGCCTCGAGCTGGTCCGCGTCCTCGCTGGCTCCCTGACAGACGAGTTGAAAGTCGATCCCCGCCTGGTCCAACTCGGCCAGTCGCTTCTCGAAGTTGCCTGAATCATAAGCGTCAACCTTAGGTGCCTTGCCGGCCTTCTGCCGAAATGCGTCCACGACCTCCGGCGCCGTGTGGTGTGAATGCCAATCGATCAACATGGTTTCCTCCGTGGTGCCGGTACGGCCGGCCGCGCGATATTCAGGCAGGCAGTATAGGACCCGATACCGGACCGGGTCAATGACCGGCATACGGGCCGCGGATCCGTCGATCCCGCACCGGATGCGCCGAATTCGTCATTGCCATCAAATTGCGTGCGAATGCCGCACCCGTCACTCCCGCGAAGCAGGCTGGGTCAAAAACGCCATCCCCGCGAGGCACAGACCCCCGAAATCGTCATTCCCGCGAAAGCGGGAATCCAGGCGGGGTGGAGCGGGTGCTGCGGTTGCATTGCCACGCCCACGCCACCTGGATTCCCGCTTTCGCGGGAATGACGGAGAAGGGCGGGAATGATGGAGAGGTCGGGAACGACGGAATGGCGCCGTGAATTTGACTGGTTCAAGTGGTTGGGCTAATCGTTTGGAAACATCATGAAAGCCCTGTCCGCGCGTGGTCTGCATGCGCTCACGGGCAATTCGGGAGGAACTCTTCATGCCGACTGCTGTCATTGACGGTATCGAGATCTACTACGAAACCTACGGCTCCGGGACGCCGCTCTTGATGTTGGCGCCCGGAGGGTTCGACTCCACCATCGAGAAGTGGCGCGTGGCCAGCGCCTGGACCGGCATCGACGCTCTGGCCAAGCTGGCTTCGGAGCATCAGGTGATCGCCTATGATCGGCGCGAGTCGGGACAGTCCGGCGGGCGAGTGGAACGCCTCACCTGGACCACCTACGCCAGCGAGGGCAAACAGCTTCTGGACCATCTCGGGATCGATTCGGCCTTTGTCATGGGCGGCTGCATGGGCTGCTCGGTGGCCCTTTCCTTCGGCGTCAACTTTCCGGAGGCCACCCGCGGGATGATCCTCCACTGGCCGGTGGGTGGATACCGCTGGAAGTCGGCGAGTCAGGCGCGCTTCGCCAGACACCTGAGCTTCGTGCGGGAAAATGGTCTCCAGGGAGTGGCGGACCGGGCGGCCAAGGGGACGACTTTCTGGACCGACCCCGAGTCCGGCCCCTGGGCCTCGATCATCGCCCGGGACAGCGCGTTCGCCGAGCAGTTCGCGGCCGAAGACCCGGAGCGCTACATGGGAATCATCGCCACCAGCGGCCCGGACCTGTTCGACCGCGACACCGCCACCGGCGCCACGGCGGAAGAGGTCATGGGGATCAAGGCGCCGGCCGTGATCATGCCGGGGGACGATGCGTCCCACGCCACCTCGGGGGCCCACTACCTCCGCGAGTGCCTGCCCAACGGAGAATTCTGGAACGTCATGCCGCCGGACCAGACCACCGCGAACGTGTGCGAGCGGGCGCTGGAGTTCACCCGGGCTCACCCGTAGTACCAAGCGTCCTGTCCCCCAAATTCCTGCGCGTCTTCATCAACGTACTTGGGGGACAGGACACTAAGGAACCGCACGCCATGGCACTGTTCCTCAAGGCTGAAGAGCTCGCCGGGCTCATCTCCATCACCGAGGCCGTCGACGCCGTCGAGAAGGGATTCGCCTCGCAGGTGGACCATCCCATCTTCAGCCTGCCGCGCCAGCGGATGCTGGCGAACGACCGGCGCATCACCGTTCATTCGGGTGGATGCGTGCCCCTCGGGGTGGCCGGTACCTTCGTTCACTACGAACGGCACAACTATACGGCCCAGGACCAGAGCTACGGCGCGGTGGGAACGCGGGTCTACGTTAGCTACGACAGCGAGACCGGCGCGCTGCTGGCGATCATCGCGGGTTGTCCGCCGTTTTACCGGAGGCAAGCCGCCGGGGACGAGTTCGCCACCGAGACCGCCATCACCAGCGCCGTCGGCACCCGGCGCATGGCCCGGGAGGACGCCAGCGTGCTGGGGCTTGTCGGCACCGGCCGCCAGGCGCGGCGCCATGTCGAAGCCATGTGCGCCATCCGGCCCATCCGGGAGGTGCGCGTCTACAGCCGCAGCGCCGACAACCGCCGCGCCTTCTGCGACACCATGCAGCCCCACGTGGACGCGGAGATCAAACCCGTGGAGCGGGCCGAGGACGCGGCCCGGAACGTGGACATCATCGTTTGCGCCACCGGCAGCAACGTGCCCGTGGTCTTCGGGCGGTGGCTGGAGGAGGGTGTCCACGTCACCTCCATCGTGGGCAGCAACAAGGAGCTGCTGATGGAAGGGCTGGTGAGCCGGCCGCGGCGGGAGCTGGACGACGAGGTGCTGGCGCGGGCGGACGTGATCGTGGCAACCCTGGTGCAGCAGGGTATCCAGGACGAGCAGGGGGACCTGCTTGAGCCCGTCCAGAACGGTGTCCTCGCCTGGGACGACATCAAGGACCTGAGCGCACTGGTCACCGGGCAGATCCAGGGACGCCGGAACGGCAAGGACATCACGCTGTTCAAGCAGAACAGCGATCAGGGCGTGGGATACATGGCTCTGGCGCGGTTGGCCCACGACAAGGCCCGTGCGGCCGGCATAGGGATGGAGTTTTAGTGTCCTGACATCGAATTACGGATATGAATTTGCTGGTCCTTTTTGTCGTCGGCTGCGTTGCTCTTCCTCGCGTGGTGCCCGCCACTGCTCGTCATCGCGCCTTGCCGACAACAAAAATTCCTGCGCATCTTCATATGCGTAATTCGATGTCAGGACACTAGTGTCCTGTTGAGCGCTCTCGAGCGTCACCGTTATCTGTTTCTGGCCGCCCTCGGAACGGTTCTGTACGTAACCTGCCTCGGGCTGCGGGATCTGTGGTTTCCCAACGAGCCCAACGTGGCCCAGACCGCCCTGGCCATGTTCCTGAGCGGCGATTGGGTGGTGCCCCGCCGCATGGGGGTCATCTGGGTCGACTATCCGCCGCTCATCTACTGGGCGGGATCCATCTCTTCCGCGATACTCGGCGGCATGAGCGAGGTGTCCCTGCGCCTTCCCTCGGCTCTCGGCGCCATCGCGCTCTCGCTCCTCACGTGCTTCGCGGGCTCACGGTGGTTCGGACCCTCCGCCGGACTGTGGGCGGGATTCGTGTTGTTGACCTTCCCCCAGTTCGCGCTCCAAGCCGTCGGCTATCGCCCCGACATGTTGTTCAGCCTTTTCATCGGAGCCGGGCTGTTGGTTTATGCGTCGGGGGCCGGGTCCGAGCCGTCCTGGAAGGCGCGTGTCGCGGGATTTGTCCTGTTCGGCCTGGCCATGCTGACGAAGGGTCCGCTGGGGCTTCTGCTTCCCGGGTTGGTGCTGTGCCTGTGGCACGGCGCTCGCCGGGAATGGCGCCCGCTCGTGGCGTTGGCTCCCCTGGCCCTGGTCAGTGTCGCGATGTACCTGGCGTGGTTCATCGCCTGCGCCTATCAGATGGGCGCCGGCAACATCCTGCAGGAGTTGTGGCTGCAGAACGCCGCGCGTTTCGCGAGCGGGAGCCGGGGCCATGCGCGGCCCCTCTATTACTACGTGCTCAATGTCTGGCACGATATGGCGCCGTGGAGTCTGCTGCTGCCGTTGGTGTTCTGGTGGATCTGGCGTCAGCGGTCGTGGCGCGACCCCGGGCAGCAGTTGCTGCTGTGGTGGTTCGGGGTGTTCTTCGTGTTCCTTTCCATTGCGGCGACCAAGCGCCAGTTGTATCTGCTGCCCGCGTACCCGGCGGCGGCTCTCCTCATCGGCCATTGGGTGGCGGCGGTGGTGGGCGGCAGGGCGGATCTCACCGCGCCGGAGCGGCGCCTGGCCGCCATGGCGGTGATTGCCGCGGGTTCGCTTGTGGTCCTTGTCGGGGGCATCCTGCTCACGGCCGGCCTGGGCGCGGATCTCCTGGCGCGGTGGCTTGCCCTCGAACCGCTGCATGCGCTCCTGGCCGAGAGTCTTCGTGCGCCGAGTCTGGTCATCGGCGCGCTCGCCGTGGCGGCGGGCGTGTGGGTGCTGCAGGCCCGGCGTCATCCGGAGTTGCCGCGCGCCTTGGTCCGGATCGCGGTCGGGATCGTACCGGTGTACTTTCTCGTGTTCAGTTGGTTCATCCCCCGGTTCAATCCGGTCAAGACCTACGAGCCCGCGGGGCGTTGGATTGCGCAGCAGTTGGGTTCGGAGCCGGCGTTCGGATTGGCGAATCCACGCCGGGGCCGCGCCAAGATGGCCGCTTTCGGATACTATACCGGGCGCGGGGTGGAGCTTTTGGAGAACGAAGAAGCCATCGCCCGGTTTCTGCAGGATCATCCGGCATCCGTGGTGGTGTTGGCACGGGACGCGGTGGAGGGCATCTACGGCCCGGAACGCACCCATTGGCAGGCCCAGGTGGTCAAGGAGCTCGTGGCCGGGGGCCGCCACTACTTCGTCTTGCGCCGTTTGTAGGCCGAAGTTTCCGTCAGACGGGTTCGGGCGGCCTCTCGTTTTCTATCCGGGTCCGGCATGTTAAGTTTGATTGGCAGGGGGCCGATTGCTGGCGAAGTGCCGTCGCGGGCGGTTCATGATTAACCAATTACCAAAGGAAGAGAGGCATCCGATGCAAAAACTGGTGGTATCATTTGCCGTCCTGTTCCTGTTCGCCACGCTGTCCGCCGTCCCTTTGCAAGCGCAGGTCACCCAGGAGGATCTGGCCCAAAGAGTGACCAAGGCCCAGTTCGCGTTCCGGGATTTCGAGAGGGATGCCCGGATGACGTGGTTCCGGGACAACGTGCGTTACGCCAAGGGACTGCTCATCATGCCGGTGCTGCTCAAGGGAGGGTTCTTCTTCGGGGGGTCCGGGGGCCAAGGCGTGCTGCTGGCCCAGGATAGCGCCGGCACCTGGAGTTATCCGGCCTTCTACGACGTGGTTTCCGGTTCCTTCGGCCTCCAGTTCGGCGCCGCCGGCGGGCAGGTCATTCTCATGATCATGACGGAAAGAGGTTTGAGAAGGTTCCTGAGGGACAAGTTCCAGCTCGGCGCCGACGCAAGCATCGGTGTGGGCCCCGAGGGGATCGGAGCCAAGGCCGAGATCTTCGACATCTTCTCGTTTTCCCGCATCAAGGGGCTGTTCGCGGGTCTCTCCATCGAGGGCGGCGGCGTGATCGTCAACCGCACCGACAATCAAACCTACTACGGGCAGCCGGTCTCTCCTCGAGATATTCTGCTTCGAAGAACAGTCAAGAACAAGCAGGCGGACGATCTCATCAAGACGGTCACCAAAGCGTCGCGCTAGCATGGGCGCGGGCGGGTTTGAAACCCGCCCCTACAAAGTCATCGCGCCTCGCCGACAACCAGAGTCCTTCGCCTCTTCATGAAACTATTAGTGGGGGACAGTCCGCTAGGCGGGGGTGAACTTGTAGAGCGTCACGTCCTCGGTCACGTCCTCGAACACCACCTCCACCGGCTGGTCGCACTGGAGCTTTTCCGGAGACTCGTTGATCACGTTGCTCACCAGCCGCGGCCCTTCCTCCAGTTGAATGACCGCGAACACGTAGGGAATCTCGCCTTCGAAGCCCGGGTGGTACACCCGGTGGTAGACGCCGAACGAGTGGATCTTGCCGCGGCCGGAGGCCTTCTGCCAGTCCCACTCCGTGCTCCAGCAGCGCGGGCAGGTAGAGCCCGGCGGGAACCAGTACCCCGAGCATTGGCGGCATTGCGGCAACAGCAGTTCGTGGCGCTTGCAGCCCTCCCAGAAGGGCTCGGACTCCACCGTGGGATAGGGTAACGGCTTGGCGTACTCGCTCATGATGCTTCCCTTGCCAGGATCAGCGCCGACTGGCACGCGGTGTTGCCGCCGTGCCCGCTGACCAGCGCTACTTCGGCGTCTTTCACTTGCCGGTCCGGTCCGTGCTCGTGCCGGATCTGCCGGACGCCTTCCACAATCTGCAGCATGCCTTCGGTATGCCCCTCCGAAAGCTGCCCGCCCGAGGTGTTGGTGGGCATGGCGCCGTCGAGCAACAAGGCTCCCGAGCCCGCGAACGGGCCGCCTTCGCCCTTCTTGCAGAAGCCGTAGTCCTCGAGTTGGAGCAGCACCATCTGGGTGAAGCAGTCGTAGAGTTGCGCCGTGTCCACGTCCTCCGGGCCGATGCCGGCCATGCGGTAGGCTGCCTCGCCCGCCTCCTTGGCTCCCGTCGTGAGCATGTTGCTCTCCTCGAACCAGCCGCTGAGGCGGTTCCCGAAGCCGAACCCCATGACGTAGGCCGGAGGGTTCTTCAGGTCCCGGGCGCGTTCCGCCGAGGTCACCACCACTGCTGCAGCGCCGTCGATGTAGACGCTGCAATCGTAGAGGCACAGCGGATCGACGATCATCCGTGCGTTCAGGTACTCCTCGATGGTCACGGGTTTCTGGAAGAACGCGTTGGGGTTGCGGCTCGCATGATCCCGGAACGCCACCGCGATGTGGCCCAGTTGCTCCTTGGTGGTGCCGTAGAGCTGCATGTGGCGCCTGGCCGAAACCGCGTAGTTGGACGGAGCGCCGAACCAGCCGAACTCCGGCCCGAACTCCCCCTGGTTCTGAATGCCGATGTTGACCCGCTTGCGCGCCGTCTCGTTGCGGTGCGTCCGGGACCAGGTATCCCGCCCGAACCCCACGATGACCGTGTTGCACAGCCCCGCGTCAATGGCCATACAGGCCATCGACACCCCGAGCACCTGACTCGCCCCGCCGTTGTCGGTCGACGTGCTGTAGGTGACATTGAGCCCCAACGCCGCGCCCACCCGCTGGTGATGGCAGTAAACGTCGTCCGGCCCCCGCGTAATGAGCCCGTCCACGTCCCCCTTGGTCAGCCCCGCGTCCGCAATGGCGTTCCGCGCCGCCACCGCAAACATCCCGATGGGCCCCATCTCCGGCACCTTGCCGAGCGCACTGTGCCCCACCCCCGCGATGGCGTACTTGCCTCGAAGGTTGTTGCTCATGGGATTCCTCCTGGTGGTCGTTGGGATAGCTCCTTCGATCCGAAAGCCACGATACACGAAACTTCCGACCACGGCGAGCACCCGTAGACCCCTCTGGAAACGAGGGCATCCTGCCCTCGTCGAGGGCGGAACGCCCTCGGTCCCTCCGCCCGTGCCTCAAGCAACCGCCACCATCCACCTCCGCAGCACTGCCAAATAGCCTTACTCCCCGTCCCAATGCTATGAACGACGAGGTCACCCGATACATGAGAGTGCAAATACGCAGAATTGCCGGAAGCGCCCCCACCCCATGAAACTCGAAGACCTCCAACCCAACGCCGCCGTACGCGGCATTCTCACCGACAGCCTCGTCACCGTGGTCAGCGTCCAGTGGTTCGGCTCCGCCGCCCTTGAACTCACCTACAAGACCCCCACCGGGGATCTGGCCAACGAGTTGCTCTACCGCCACGACGAGCCCCGACTTGATATCGTGGAGCTTGGCCGTCCGTGGAGCTTCGACGGTGACGGCGCGCTGTTCCGCCTAGTCTCGGAGGCACAACGTATCCGTCTCGCACACCTGTTCGACCCCTTGTTGGCCATCCACACCTCCGTGGTGGACCCTCTCCCACACCAGATCACCGCTGTCTACGAAGCAATGCTGTCGCGCCAGCCGCTCCGCTTCCTCCTCGCCGACGACCCGGGGGCCGGCAAGACCATCATGGCGGGGCTGCTCATCAAGGAGCTGATGGCGCGCGGTGATCTGGAGCGTTGCCTGGTGGTCTGCCCCGGCAGTCTTGCGGAGCAGTGGCAGGACGAGCTCTACCGCAGGTTCCAACTCCCCTTCGATATCCTGACCAACGACAAGCTCGAAGCGGCCCGGACCGGCAACTGGTTCCTGGAGACCCCTCTCGTTATCGCCCGCCTGGACAAGCTCTCGCGGGACGAGGACGTACAGGCGAAGCTCAGCGCCCCCGACTGTGGCTGGGACTTGGTGGTGTGTGACGAAGCGCACAAGCTCTCGGCCACCTTCTTCGGGAACGAGATCAAGTACACCAAGCGGTACCGCCTGGGACAGCTTCTGTCGAACCTCACGCGCCACTTTCTGCTGATGACGGCGACGCCGCACAACGGCAAGGAAGAGGACTTCCAGCTCTTCATGGCGCTGCTCGACGGCGACCGGTTCGAGGGCCGCTTCCGCGACGGCGTCCACCCCACCGACGTCTCCGATATGATGCGGCGTATGGTCAAGGAGCGGCTTCTCAAGTTCGACGGCAAGCCGCTCTTTCCGGAACGCATCGCCTACACGGTGCCGTACAAGCTCTCCGAAGCCGAGTGCCGCCTCTACGAGGCCGTCACCGAGTACGTGCGTGAAGAGTTCAATCGCGCCGAGGCCCTCGCCAACGCGAAGCGGGCCGGCACGGTGGGTTTCGCCCTGACGATCCTTCAACGGCGGCTCGCCTCGTCTCCGGAAGCGATCTATCAATCCCTGCGGCGCCGACGCCAACGGCTGGAGGATCGGCTATGCGAATTAGAGGCGCAGCAGCGTAGCGGTCGGACAACCACCTTCGCCGCGCCTGACTTCGACCCCGAAGACATCGAGGACCTCGACGACGCCCCAGAACAGGAATTCGAGGAGGCGCAGACCCGAGTCCTCGATCAGGCGACCGCCGCTCGTTCGATCGCCGAGTTGAAGGCGGAGCTCGAAACGCTCAAGACGTTGGAAGCACAGGCCCTGGCTGTCCGTCAAAGCCGTGGAGACACCAAATGGCGCGAGCTGGCCAACCTTCTCGGCGAAATCTTCACCTCCGCCGGTATTGCCGATCGGGTCGCGGACGACGCGGTGCCATACGGCGCGGGACCCATCCCGCCGCCGGCCAGGTCCCCCCGACAGAAGCTCGTGCTCTTTACCGAGCATCGCGACACCCTCCGCTATCTGCAGGGCCGTATCACCACGCTGCTCGGACGCGAGACGTCGGTGGTGTTGATCCACGGCGGCGTGGGGCGCGAAGACCGTCTCAAGGCGGCGGAAGCGTTCCGCCATGATCCCGAGGTCCAGGTGCTGTTGGCCACCGATGCCGCAGCCGAAGGTATCAACTTGCAGCGCGCCCACCTGATGGTGAACTACGACCTGCCGTGGAACCCCAACCGTCTGGAGCAGCGGTTCGGCCGCATTCACCGCATTGGCCAGACCGAAGTGTGCCACCTCTGGAACCTCGTGGCGGACGAGACACGGGAGGGGGACGTCTATCGGAAGCTGTTGGAGAAGCTGGAGCAGGCGCGGCAGACCTTGGGTGGCCAAGTCTTCGACGTGCTCGGAAAACTGGAGTTCGAAGGGCGGCCGTTGCGAGAACTGCTGCTCGACGCCATCCGCTACGGTGACCAGCCCGAGGTGCGCGCGCGGCTCGACACCGCGGTGGACCACGCGCTGGACCGGAGCATGATTCAGGATCTGCTTGAGGAGCGGCAACTGGCCCATGACGCCATGGATGCCAGCCGTCTCTATCGAATACGCGGAGAGATGGAACGCGCCGAGGCGCGCCGTCTGCAGCCTCACTACATTGAGTCATTCTTCCGAGAGGCGTTCAAATGTCTCGGCGGATCGGCTCAACAACGGGAACCTCGTCGGTACCAGGTGACGCACGTCCCGGCTACGGTCCGCCAACGGTACACCGGCGCCGGCGAGCCGGTGCTTCCCCGCTATGAGCGCATTGCTTTCGCGAAAGACCTTGTGGCGCCCCCGGGCCATACACCGGCCGCCTTCGTGTGCCCCGGACATCCACTGCTGGACGCCACCATCGACCTGACGCTGGAGCGCCACCGCGATCTCCTGAAGCGCGGGGCAGTGCTCGTCGACGACGCGGACATGGGAACGAACCCGCGCGTCCTGTTTTTCCTCGAACACGCCATTCAGGACGCCAGCCTCACCCGCTCAGGGCAGCGGCGGGTGATCTCGAAGCGGATGCTCTATGTCGAGATCGACGCCAACGGTGTCACGCGTCACCTGCACTACGCGCCGTATCTCGACTACCGGCCGCTGACCGAAGACGAGCCCGCCGCCGAGGTTATCCTTGACCGCCCGGAGTGCGCCTGGCTCGACAAGGATATGGAGCGAACCGCGCTCGGCCACGCGGTGGAGAAGGTCGTGCCGGATCATCTCAAGGAGGTTCGTGGCGCCAAGCTGAGCCTGATCGCCAAGACCGAGGCCGCGGTCAAGGACCGCCTGACCAAGGAGATATTCCACTGGGACCGGCGAGCCGAACAGCTCAAGCTCCAGGAGCAGGCCGGCAAGGCTGGCGCACGGCTCAATTCAGGCGAAGCGCGCAAGCGGGCGGATACGCTGCAAGCGCGGTTGCAGAAACGGCTGGAGGAGTTGAAGCTGGAAGCACAGGTGTCGCCGTTGCCGCCCGTAGTGCTGGGAGGGTTGCTGGTGGTACCAAATGGACTGGTGGACGCGGTATCCGGGCGCCCCGCACCGGCCGTCCTCTCGCCGACGGATACCCAGGCCGCCGCCGCGCGCGCCCGCGCTATCGTCATGGGTGTCGAGCGGGGCTTGGGGTTCGAGCCCACGGACCGCGAGTTCGAGAAGCTGGGTTACGACATCGAAAGCCGGGTGCCCGACACCGGCAGGCTCCGGTTCATCGAGGTCAAAGGCCGGGTCAGCGGAGCCGCCTCCATCACGGTCACACGCAACGAGATCCTGTATTCGTTGAACAAGCCCGAGGACTTCATCCTCGCCATCGTTGAGTTCCTGGGCGACGATGAGCACCGGGTGCACTATGTCCGGAGACCCTTCCAGCGGGAGCCCGACTTCGGTGTCACCAGCGTCAACTATGATTTCGCAGAGTTGCTGGTGCGGGCGGAGGAGCCGAGGTAGACGCGCACGGGGTCGCGCCGGGCATCATTGTCGGGAGACTCCAGCATGAAGGATTCCTGGCGTGGAATCGTCTGACCGAACTGAAGGTAAGATGGGAATGGACGAAGCAATGACGTCGGAGTTGTGAGCATGCAATACTTCAGTGAGCAGGAAGGCGACACAGTTCCACGGGAAAACGAAGAGATCCAGGCGGGTCCGTGGCGCGGTATTCGGGCCTTGATTCATGCCCGTGTCGAAGATGGATCCTTTGGCGCACGATATCCTGAGAATTGTATCGATGGCCCTGTAGCAATTGGTACGGATAGGTTGGCTTTCGGGGACGCCATGCGAGCCCGGGTACCCGGTTTGCCAGATTGGCCATGGAAAGCGCCAGATACATGGGCCGGTGAAAGGGACGAAACACCGTCGACACTCAGAATCTTGGACATGATCCAATTCTGCTGGGAATGCATCGGAGAAGCGAAACTGTTGAGCCACCACGATTATGGGAGACACAACCATCTGCTGTTCAACGTTGATAGTGGCCGAGAACAGTTTCGCGCGGAGATTGAAGAAATTTTCCGTCGAAACGGAATCGCTTTTACTCTCGCGGAGGATGGCAGCATTGAACGACTAGCACCCCCGGTATTGAGAGAAGCCATGGGTTCAGCAAACTTCCGCACCGGAGATGCCGGACTCGACGGGCTGCTGAACAAGGCAAGGGTCAAGTTTCTTGATCCCGATCCGGAAAAACGCAAGGAGAGCCTTGAAGCGCTCTGGGATGCATGGGAGCGCCTCAAGACACTCGGAGGCCACGACAAGAGAGAACACACTAAAGCGCTGCTTGACCAGGCGAGTGGACCAAGTTCTCCGAAATTCCGTGAGGCGGTGGAACGTGAAGCAAGAGAGCTTACGAGCCTTGGGAATAGTCTACATATCAGGCACTCAGAAACCAGCCAGGAACCGTTGAACGAAAGTGCGCATGTAGACTATCTGTTTCACCGCCTTTTCAGTCTCATTCGATTCATTCTTCGCCGAAACGGCAGCCGTCGGAACTAGATATGAAACTCTGCAAGAAGCTCATTGAAGTCGCGCTGCCGCTCGACGCCATCAATCAAGCGGCATCGCGGGAGAAATCCATCCGGCACGGGCACCCGAGCACCCTGCATCTATGGTGGGCGCGCCGTCCGCTGGCGGCGGCACGGGCGGTGATTTTCGCGCAGATGGTGGACGATCCTTCGGCGCGTCCGGATCTGTTTCCCACGGAAGCTGACCAGCAAAGAGAGCGCGAGCGGCTGTTCCACCTTCTGGAGGAGATGGTCAGGTGGGAGAACACTACCAACGAGAAGGTATTGGAACAGGCGCGAGAGGAAATTCGTGAGAGCTGGCGCCGGTGCTGCGCTGATAATGCCGGACATCCGCAAGCGGAGGAGCTGTTCGACCCGGACAGGCTTCCCGCTTTTCACGATCCATTTGCCGGGGGAGGCGCTTTGCCGCTGGAGGCGCAACGGTTGGGGCTTGAAGCTCATGCCAGCGACCTGAACCCTGTGGCCGTGCTCATCAACAAGGCGATGATCGAGATTCCGCCGAGGTTCGCGGGCAGGGCGCCGGTCAATCCAGAAGCACAACCGGGTGGGCCGTCAAGCAAGCCGTCGCTGGTCGAGCGTGAGTGGAAGAGAGCGCAGGGACTGGCGGAGGACGTCCGCTACTACGGCCAGTGGATGCGTGACGAGGCGGAAAAACGCATCGGACATCTGTATCCCAAGGTCGCGGTTACCGAAGAGATGGTACGGGAGCGGCCGGACCTTAAGCCGTATCGGGGACGTAAGTTGACGGTGATCGCCTGGCTCTGGGCTCGCACGGTGAAGAGTCCCAACCCGGCATTCGCCGATGTCAATGTGCCCCTGGTCTCGACCTTTATGCTTTCGACCAAGAAGGGGAAGGAGGCTTATGTTGAACCGGTGATCGATGGGCGTGGATATCGGTTTACGGTGAAGGTGGGGATGCCGGCGGATGAGGAGGCGGCGAAGGCGGGGACTAAGCTGGCGCGGGGAGCGAACTTTAGGTGCCTGATGTCGAGGACACCCATTGCGAGCGACTACGTCAAGACGGAAGGCAAGGCCAAGCGCATGGGGGCACGGCTGATGGCTATTGTGGCGGAGGGGAATCGGGGCCGGGTGTATCTGGCGCCGACGGTGGAACATGAGATTGTAACTAGGAAGGCAAGGCCGGAGTGGCGGCCTGAGGTGAGTGTTCCTGAGCGCCTCACTGGGGGAACCTGCTACGGCTACGGCCTGACCGCCTTTGGAGACCTTTTCACTCCCCGTCAACTCGTCGCCCTCACTACTTTCTCTGATTTGGTGGCGGAGGCAATGGCGCGGGTCGAGGAGGACTACATGGGAACGAGGGCGTCCCGCCCTCGACGAGGGCAAGATGCCCTCGTTCCCGGCATGGGGCTTGCGGGCTCCAGCGTGAGCGAGGCCGTAGGAAGTGCTCCCAGCGATTCTGAGAACGTAGGAACCGCGCGGTCATCAGGCGTAGCGCCGTCCAGTCGATACCATCGTACCGGCCTGCCGCATTTTGAGGCTGGGGAAGTGCCCCAGCACATCTGTTTCAGATTGGCGGACAGCTTGCCGCAGTCTCTGCTCAGAGAATGGGAGGAGGAATTGCAGCGTCTTCCGGAAACGGAGCAACAGAACGAAAGGCGCCAGCGAATCGAGGCCGCGCTTGACCAGGGGCATGGTGCCTGCTGGTTGCAGCGCCCCGAGATCGCTACCTTGGTACGTGGCGCCCTCTGCCACTTCAATGGGGACCGGTATCGTCTGCATGGATGGGTCATCATGCCCAATCATGTTCACGTACTGGTGACGCCGCTGGGCGATCACTCCTTGTCCGGGGTCGTGCATTCGTGGAAGTCCTACACCGCAACGAAGGCCAACAAATTGCTGGGTCGGAGAGGTCCGTTCTGGCACGCGGACTACTTTGACCGGTTCATGCGCGACGAAGGTCACTTCGTGACGACCCTCGAATACATCCACGGGAATCCGGTGAAGGCGGGCTTGTGCGCGGACCCCAGCGCCTGGGAATGGACGAGCTACCACACGTGGGACTCACCCGGGGGAGGAGAGCAGCTTGCGGTCGTTGGCGAGGGCGGGACGCCCTCGCTCCCAGGATCGGCCTCGACTACGGCTGAGGATGATCGGCCTTTGCGTGATGGGGGTGCGGGGGCGAGGGCGTATGCGGAGGCGGTAGGGGTGTATTTGGCGTTTGCCCAGAGTAAAGCTTGCGATAGGAATACCAGCCTCTGCAGATGGGAGTACCGAGATAAGCTTGTTGGGACATTCAGCAGACAGGCTTTGCCGATGGTATGGGACTATGCTGAGACTAATCCATTCGCTGGTGCAGGGGGTGACATACTTGGCACTGCGAAGTCCGTATGCGAAGTCATCGAAAAACAGTTCAGGGGTGGAACGGCTGGCCTCTGCTTCCAGGTTGGTGCCGTTCAGCAGGCGATATCCACTAATAAGCTGATATCCACGGATCCACCTTACTATGACAACGTCGGCTACGCGGACCTCTCCGATTTCTTTTACGTGTGGCTACGCCGCCAGCTCAGGCCTATCTTTCCCGACCTTTTTGCCACGGTGGCCGTACCGAAGACTGAGGAGTTGATCGCCACTCCGTACCGGCACGAGGGCAAGGAAGAGGCAGAGGCGTTCTTCCTGGCCGGGATGACGGATGCTATGCGACGCATCGCCGAACAGGCGCACCCTGGTTTCCCGGTCACCATCTACTATGCCTTTAAACAATCAGAGACCAAGGGAGAAGCCGGTACTTCCAGCACGGGTTGGGAGACTTTTCTTGATGCGGTTATTCGCGCAGGCTTCGCCGTTACCGGCACGTGGCCCATGCGCACTGAACTCGGGAATCGCATGATCAGTATGGGCACCAACGCCCTTGCCTCCAGCCTCGTCCTCGTCTGCCGCCGCCGCTCGGATGACGCACCCTTGGCCACCCGGCGCGAGTTCGTCGCTACGCTCAAGGCCGAACTCCCTCCCGCCCTCGTTCACTTGCAGGCCGGCAACATCGCCCCGGTGGATCTCGCCCAGGCGGCCATCGGGCCGGGCATGGCGGTTTACACCCGCTACGCCAAGGTGCTCGACGCCGAGGGCAAGCCGGTCCCGGTGCGGGATGCTCTGGCGCTCATCAACCAGACCCTCGACGAGACCCTTGCCGAGCAGGAAGGGGAGTTTGACGCGGACAGCCGCTGGGCGTTGGCTTGGTTCGAACAGCATGGCTTTGGCGAGGGTGAGTACGGCGTTGCTGAGATGCTCTCCAAGGCCAAGAACACGAGCATTGCGGGTATTGTCGAGGGCGGCATCCTGGCCTCCCGCGCGGGCAAGGTGCGGCTTCTGCGGCCGAAGGAGTTGGCCGACGATTGGGACCCAACCGCCGACACGCGGCTCACCGTATGGGAAGTGGTCCATCAACTCGTGCGGGTTCTGGAAAGCGGCGGCGAGACCCAAGCTGCGGCGCTCCTCAAACGGCTTGGTGGAGTAGGGGAGACCGCGCGTGAGCTGGCCTATCGCCTCTACAGCATCGCCGAACGGAAGGGTCGTCCCGCGGAAGCGTTGTCGTACAATTCCCTGGTCCAGAGCTGGCCCGAGATCGCACGGATGGCGCGGCAGGAAGTGCCGGCGGAGCAGCCCGGGCTGTTCGGCGATGCGGATACGGGTGCTTTGACCTGATCCCAGTGAAGCCGGCCTGCCTTACGCGTGGTGGTTCTCTGGTGCAGAGAACGAGGGCGTTTCGCCCTCGGCGAGGGCAGGATGCCCTCGCTCCAACGGGAGGATAGGCTGCCAACGCGCCAGAGGACTCCGACGGGAACGAGGGCATCTTGCCCTCGTTGGAGTGGGGCAGGGGAACGTTGATCTACCGCAACAAAGAGGTTTCGGCATGACGGACGGTGAACTGGTTCGACGTATCCGACTTGGAGAGGATTCGGTGCTGGCGCTGAGACGTGTCCTGCTTGAGGGGAGCCTCGTCGTTGCGCCGTTTGGACACGATCTCGCGGATGAGTTGTCCGCCTTCGCCAACACCGGCGGCGGTACGGTGCTACTGGGGGTGGATGATAAGACCGGACAGGTGCGCGGGATTCCCAGTCACGGATTGAAGGCCGTAGAAGCGTGGGTCCGGGAAATCTGCAATCACTCGGTCGCCCCGGCCCTGGACGCGGGGTTCCGGCGGCTTCGGTTGGATGGGGTTGATGGACGGCCCGTCCCGGTCATACGCGTGGACATCCCACGCAGTCTTTTTGTGCACAAGAGTCCCGGAGGCTATTTCCGCAAGCTTGGCAGTGCAAGGCGTGAGATGTCACCCGAGTTTCTGGAGCGGCTGTTTCAGCAGCGCAGCCAAAGCGGCATCGCGCGCTTCGATGAATCGCTGGTGCCGAGTACCGGTTCCCGCGATCTGGACTACTCGCTGACGCGTCGATTCTTGCGGGGAGACTTGACTGAAGAAGGCAACACGGACAATGCCGCGCGCAAGCTCCGGCTCCTGGCCGATGATGACAACGGGGTCGCCCGGCTCACACTCGCGGGCGTTCTGCTGTGCACCCGCGAGCCGCAACGTTGGTTGTCGTACGCTTACGTGCAGGCGGTCAGCTATGCTGGAGAGCGGACGGACGTGAACTATCAGACCGACGCCCGTGACATTGGTGGACCCCTGGACGAGCAGGTGGCAGAGGCGCTGCACTTCGTGCGCAAGAACATGTTGGTGCGGGCCACGAAGACCACCGGCCGGGTCGAACGGGCACAATTCAGCGAGCGGGCCGTATTCGAGGCGTTGGTGAATGCAGTTGCACACCGGGACTATTCGATGGCGGGTTCGCGTGTACGTTTGCACATGTTCGGCGATCGTCTCGAGCTTTACGTCCCCGGCGCACTTGCCAACACTCTCACGCCCGACGCCTTGCACCTGCGGCAGGCCAACCGGAACGAGTTGATCGTGTCACTGCTGGCACGCTGTCCCGGGCCCGCCGACCTGGGTCGCGTGAATCTGATGGACCGACGAGGAGGCGGCGTGCTGATCATTCTGCGGGAGAGTCAGCAACTGTCGGGACGTCGCCCTGAGTACACGCTTATCGACGAGAGTGAGCTCCGGCTCGTCATTTGGGCAGCGGAATAGCCGCTGGCGACGAGAAGGAATGGACTATGCGGGACGCAAGACGAGCCATCGCTGGCCACCGATAGCAGAAGCATGGACGCCGCCGCCTGTCCCGTTCTCACCATCGGCCATTCCAGGCACCCTCTGGAGGTATTCGTCGCGTTGTTGAGGCGTTACGAAGTCGCCAAGGTGATCGACGTACGCTCAACGCCGTACAGCCGCTTCAATCCACAGTTCAATCGTGAGTCGCTGGCTCGCAACCTCACGGCATGCGGGATCGAGTACTCGTTCCTTGGGGTGGAGTTGGGCGGCCGGTCGGATGATCCGTCTTGCTACGAAAACGGGCGTATCCGCTACGATCGACTCGCGGCGACTTCGTCGTTTCGGCGGGGATTGGATCGGGTTGTCCAGAACGCCGGTGGTCGACCCGTGGCGCTCATGTGTGCGGAGAAAGAGCCGTTGAACTGCCACCGGACCTTGCTGGTGGCACAGGCGCTCACGGCCCGCGGTGTCCCAGTCGGACACATCCTGGCGGACGGTGGGCTGGAGACCCACGCGGCCGCCATGGAGAGGCTGCTCGCCCTGCACGGCGATACGCAACAAGGGGAATTGTTCGCGTCGCCCGGTGGCCTTGTGGAATGGGCCGTTGCCAGGCAAGCGGAGCGCATCGGATACCTGAGGCGGGGGCAACGGGAAGACGTGGGATAGCAGTAGTCCCTGATCAGTGAAGTCCTGTGCACAGTGACGAAGAAATCTACTGCTGGAGGGACGAGAACGAGGGCGTCCCGCCCTCGACGAGGGCAAGATGCCCTCGCTCCCAGATGATCGCTCCGTCGTTTTGTTCCGGCCACGCCGGATGGGTTGTGATTCTCAATAGCAGCAGGCACAATGAAGAGTTAACCCGAAGGGTTAATTGACTTGACATTCCTCGTGCATGGAAATATATTTCAAGACCACAAAGCTCAGGAAGCAACTGACGGCCGCAAAGACTATGGTCGCCACGCACGGCCCTAAGCGAGCAAAGCTGCTCCAGCGGAGGCTCTCGGAGATTGAGGCGTCACCGAATCTTCATGTCCTTAGCCGGCTTCCTGGACCGCGGTTGCATCCACTCACGGAAAACCGCCGGGGACAAGTGTCTGTAGACCTGGACCAACCCTATCGGTTACTCTTTGTCCCCGATCACGACCCTGTCCCCGAGCTCCCTTCAGGTGGAACCGACCTACGGGCGGTTACCAAGGTCATGATTATCGAAATTACCAATACCCATGAGTAAGCAAGAATTTGATCCCGACTACGCCGTCCCGCCGGGCGAGACGCTGCTCGAGACCATCCAGGTGTTGGAGCTGACGCAGAAGGAATTGGCCCTGCGCATGGGACGCCCGGTCAAGACCATCAATGAGATCATAAAGGGGGTGGCGGCCATTACTGCCGAGACATCCCTGCAACTTGAGAAAGTAACGGGGGTCCCGGCTTCTTTCTGGAACAACGCGGAGGCGAACTACCGGGGGCGGTTGGCGCGGTTGAAAGAACAACGCCGCATTGAGACGCAGACCCAGTGGCTCAAGTCTTTCTCGTACAGCAGGATCGTCGAGTTGGGGTTGGTGCCGTCATCATCCGAAAAGCGTGAGAGGGTCGAGAATCTGCTCCGGTTTTTTGGTGTGGCCTCGGAAGCACAGTGGCGAACCGCCTATGCTGGCCTGACCGGAGCCGCGCGCGAGGCCGCCGGGCTGAAGAGCGAATTGGGGGATCTCAGTGTCTGGCTGAGGGCTGGCGAACTGGACGCGCGGGAAAGCGTTTGCAAGAGCTATGATATGTCGCGGTTCAAGCAGACGCTGTCGGAAATCCGTATATTGACGCAGCAAAGCCCGCCAAATGTATGGGCTGAAGTCTGCCGGCTCTGCGCAGAAGCTGGTGTCGTGGTTGTGCTGGTGCCCGAGTTGCCCAAGACCCATGTCTACGGGTTCACCCGCTGGTTGACCAAGAACAAAGCACTCCTCCAGCTCAGCCTCCGCTACAAGACCGACGACGTTCTGTGGTTTACTTTCTTCCACGAAGCGGCTCATATCCTCCTTCACGGCAAGAAGGACATCTTCTTCGAGTTTCGTGGGTCGGATGATCCAAAGGAAGATGCAGCCAACCGCTGGGCCGCGAACTTTCTCATCCCTGAGAGGGCCTGGGATGGTTTTGTCGAAGCGCTGCCGCAACGAATCTCGGAGCGGATAGTTGGAGGCTTCGCCGACGAACAGGGCATCGCTCGGGGCATTGTCGTGGGCCGACTCCAAAAAGAAAAGCGACTCAGCTACGCGTTTCTGAACGATCTGAAACACAGACTTGAAATCGACTGGCCGCATTCCGACTGATTCACTCTCCACAAAACCCAGACTGATCGTGTTGTCGCACAGGCTGCAGAACCAATCGCAGCCACATCCCGATTAGACGAGAAATGAACTGAGGCGACCGATGGCAATCACGAACCACGAACGCGTCGGCAAGGCGATGGACCTGCTCCGGACAGGTCTTGCGCCCTTTGTCGCACGAGAGTTAAGGGGCAAGGACGTAATTGCCGGGTCTCCCGCGCCGGGCAAGTCGGTGGAGGAGGACGCGGCGGGGCTGCTCAAGCTGATCTGGGACAACTGGCAGTTGGTGTTCCGGAACATTCTGGGGAATGCGGAACGGAGCCTCGTGTCGGAACTGCGGGATTGGCGCAACAAATGGGCACACCAAGAGAGCATCTCCAGCGACGATGTCTACCGGGCGCTGGATTCGGCGAGTCGCCTGCTGGTCGCAGTGTCGGCGCCGCAGTCGGAAGAACTCGATAAGCTCAAGATGGAACTGTTGCGCGTTCGCTTCGACGAACAGACACGGGGGGAGCGTCGCAAGCAGGTGGGTGCCGCCATCGAGAGCACGACGGCGGGCGGCCTGAAGCCGTGGCGGGAGGTGATCACACCGCACGCCGACGTGGCCAGCGGCCGCTACCAGCAGGCCGAGTTTGCCGCCGACCTGTGGCAGGTGCACCTGGGCGAGGGGACCGCGGAGTACAGGGATCCGGCGGAGTTTTTCCGCCGTACCTATCTCACGGACAGTCTCAGGTGCCTGCTGGTGAGGGCGGTGCAACGCTTGGCCGGACAGGACGGCGACCCCGTGGTTGACCTCCAGACGAACTTCGGCGGAGGCAAGACCCACTCGATGCTCGCGCTGTATCACCTGTTCTCGGGTACGCCCCTGAGCGACTTGATGGATATGGAACAGGTCATGCAGGACGCCGGTTCGGACCGCCTGCCGTCCGTCAGGCGAGTGGTCCTGGTGGGCAACAAGATCTCCCCCGGCAATCCCTCAACCAAGCCTGACGGTACGACGGTCCGCACCCTTTGGGGTGAGTTGGCTTGGCAACTCGGCGGTAAGAACGCCTTCCAGCGCGTCCAGGCTGACGATGAGAACGCCACCAGTCCGGGCGACGTGCTGCGGGAGCTTTTCAACGAATACGGTCCGTGTCTCGTCCTCATCGACGAGTGGGTTGCCTACGCACGCCAGCTCCACGATCAGAGTGATCTGCCCGCGGGCAGTTTCGAGACCCAGTTCACCTTTGCCCAGGCCCTGACCGAGGCGGCCAAGGCGGCGGGGAACTGCCTACTGGTGATCAGCTTGCCGGCATCGGATTCGGGCGGCTCACCCCATGTGGATGACGTGGAGGTTGGCGGGCGGCGCGGGCGCGAGGCCCTGGACCGGTTACGCAATGTGGTGGCGCGTGTCGAATCGTCCTGGCGTCCCGCGAGCGCCGAGGAGGGCTTCGAGATCGTACGGCGGCGGCTGTTCGAGCCGCTGGCTGACCCGGCGCGGTTCAAGGACCGGGATGTGGTGGCGCGAGGCTTCGCCGACCTCTATCGAGACCAGCATCAGGAGTTTCCGGTGGAGTGCCGCGACGCGGACTACGAGAAACGTATCCGTGCCGCCTACCCGATTCACCCCGAAATCTTCGACCGGCTGTACACGGACTGGTCGACGCTGGTGAACTTTCAGCGTACCCGGGGCGTCCTGCGTCTGATGGCCGCGGTTATTCACAGCCTGTGGGAAAAGGGTGATCGGAATCCTCTCATCCTTCCGGCCAACATTTCGATAGACGATACCCGGGTGCAGTTCGAGCTGACGCGCTATCTGTCGGACAATTGGGTGCCGATCCTTGAGAAGGATGTGGACGGCCCCAACTCATTGCCCCTGCGAATCGATGGGCAGACATCCAATCTGGGCAAGTTTGCGGCCGCGCGACGTGTCGCCCGGACCGTCTATCTTGGCTCGGCGCCCACCGTGGAGACGGCGAACCGTGGACTGGAAGATAGGCGCGTCAAGCTTGGCTGCGTTATGCCGGGCGAGTCACCTGCCGTGTTCGGGGATGCCCTGAGACGATTGGCTGGCGCGGCGACCTACCTGTATCAGGACGGCACGCGTTACTGGTACTCCACCCAGCCCACGGTCACCAAGCTGGCTGAGGACCGCGCCGAGCAACTGAAGCGTGAGCCGGACAAGTTGGGTCAGGAATTGCGGGACCGCCTCGGCGCTGATTTGCGGCAGCGGGGCGATTTCAGCCGCATCCATCCTTTGCCGCAGTCCGGCCAGGATGTACCGGATGATCGGGACGCGCGCCTGGTCGTGATGGGAAGCGATCAGCCGTACAGCCGTACAGCCGACAACCCGGCCCAGCTAACGGCCACGGCTATCCTGGAATCACGCGGGAGTGCACCCAGGTTGTACCGCAATTCGCTCGTCTTCCTAGCCGCGGACAGGACGCGTCTGCAAGACCTCGACGAGGCCCTGCGGCGTTACCTGGCCTGGCAATCAGTCCTGGCCGAGCGCGAGCAGCTCGACTTGTCACCACACCAAGTCAAGCAGGCGGAGACACAAATGGACGCCGCGGCCGGTGCCGTTACGGCCCGGCTGCCGGAGACCTACCAGTGGCTTTTGGTGCCCGTGCAATCCAAGCCGCAGGATGCGATGGGCTGGCAGGCGATAAGGCTGACGGGGCAGGACGCCTTGGCGGTGCGAGCCAGCAAGAGGCTCAAGAACGAGGAGCACTTGGTGACAACCTTGGGTGCTACGCGACTCCGGATGGAGATGGACCAGGTACCGTTATGGCGCGGCGATCATGTAACCGTCCGACAGGTGGTCGAAGATGTCGCCCTCTATCCCTATCTCCCGCGTCTCAAGGATTCCAGCGTCGTTCTGGCGGCCATCGCCGACGGAGTAGGGCTCCTGAACTGGCAGCAGGATTCGTTCGCTTTCGCAGAGAGCTACGACGAGGAGGCCCAGCGTTACCGCGGCCTTCGGGCCGGGCAGGTGATCGCACTCCCTGATACCGATTCGTCCGGCATGCTGGTGAAGACGGAAGTGGCGCGCCGACAACTCGACGCCGAAGCTCCTAAGCCGGCCGACCAGCCAGATGTGACGAAGCCGGCAGAGCAAGAACCCGGCGCTATCCAACCGCAGCCCGGATCTGAGGACAACCGACCCGGCACCCCGGTGGCCCCTCGGCCGAGGCGCTTCCACGGCACCGTCTCCCTCGACGCCATGCGGGTGGGGCTCGACGCCAGCCAGATCGCCGACGAGGTAATCGCCCATCTCGCCGGTCTGGTCGGCGCGAAGGTCAAGGTAACGCTGGAGGTCGAAGCTGAGATCCCTGACGGGGCGCCCGATCAAGTGGTCCGCACTGTTACCGAGAACAGCCGCACGCTTAAGTTCACAAGCCACGGTTTCGAGCAGGAATAGTAGGAAGGAAAAGGCCGCGGAGGCAAAACCCCGTCTTCCAGCCGTTTCGATCGCGTTTCGGTGGGCCGCCAGGAAGTTGGCTCACGTGGGACAGAGCCGACGGTAGGCTACCCGGACTTTAGGACGACATTCGACCAACCACGAATGCGATTCACCTGATCCTGCGCCTGTTGGACCCGATCCGGCCAGTGTGCGTTGGCTGCTAGCTGTGTCAGCATCTCACCACATCTTCGTTCATAGCTGTGACGTTGAATTGGAGAAGTTTGCGCTTCCTCTCTTGCCCACTGAGAAGCCGCCTGTAACACACTGAATGCCGTCCGTCCGTGCTCTCCCTCGTATTCCTGTGCGATAGCGCACAACGCGGCGCAACGATCCCGCCACAGGCGGGCAGTACGTGACTTCGGGTCGACTGGTGGAATCGCGAGTCTTAAGGTTTGCCAAGCGCCTTCCAAAACGCCCATGTCCAACATCAGTCGGATGCCATAGATGTTGCCAATCTGTTCCGACAACTCGTTCGTCGCCAAGCGCCGAGCGCCTCGCGCGATTTGATCCATCAATTGGTGTTTAGTCTTGTGATGCGGGTCCCGAAATTCGATGGACTGCTTGCCGAAGATTACGCCGTTCCTACAGATCCAACGGCAAATTCCGGCCTCAAGCCTGACGGCCTGCGTCCTATTGTAGCTGTTTACCACGCGGAGGAAGAACGTATGGAGTCTCGGATCTTCTCCGGGCTCGGATGCAGGATCGCTATGGCCAGGAATTGGGATTGTGCAATCAAGTTCCGGCGAGGTGAAATCAGCGAGAAAACTGCCTCGGCCTTTCGCCAACAGGACGTTGAAGACCGTCATTGAGGTTCGACGACGGGGACCGAACAACCGCTCAAATGCTTCGTGACCGAGATCAATAACGTCTTCATTGCGGATCAACCGATAATGATCCGTAACGATAGCGAACGGCTCGTCTTCTAAGCCTGCATCGACAGGCATCACCGCCCGATACCGTTTCGCGCGTCGGGACAGCTCGCCGACATATACGTCGGTCAGGGCGACCGGGAAGCAGGCGGCGTGGAGTGTCTCCTCCCAACGCTGATTCTCAGAAGTCGTCATCGGCGATCCCTTACTTGACAGCGCGTACAGCACCGCCCAGGGTGACCACCTATGTGGCCCGAAATACTCCAGTTGCCCGCCCGACTACCTCGTGCGGTTTGGCTGGCGCCCCGGCGGGTAAAATGAAGAAAATGGTGGAGCCGATGGGGATCGAACCCACGACCTCTAGATTGCGAACCTAGCGCTCTCCCAGCTGAGCTACGGCCCCACATCGTCTCTTGCAGACCTTAAAAGGTAGCACTCCTCAACCTACAAGTAAATGTGCGGCGCGGGCACCGGAGCGAGGGCATCTTGCCCTCGGCGAGGGCGGGACGCCCTCGCTCCCAGGTAGTTGCCCTTGACACGACACCGCCGAGTTTCGTACGCCTGCCACAACATGAGAACCGCCTACTTCGATCTCATCTCCGGAATCAGCGGGGACATGACGGTGGCCGCCCTGCTGGACCTGGGGGTGCCGCGCAAGCGGCTTCAGGAGGAGCTGGACAAGCTCGCGGGTATCGACTTCCGGATCCGCGTCAGCAAGAAGACCGTCAACGGGATTCGGGCTGCCCGGTTCCAGGTCATTCCCGGCGAGGACCAGCCGAGGCGGAGTTGGTCCGGTATCCGCGAATTGATCGAGAGGAGCGGGCTGTCGGCGGAGGTGAAAGCCCGTAGCCTCGCCATCTTCTCGAGACTGGCCGAGGCCGAGGGGAAGATCCACGGGGTTTCGCCGGACGACGTCCATTTCCACGAAGTCGGAGCGGTGGACTCCATCGTGGATGTCGTGGCGGCAGCCGTGGCCACGTGTCACCTGGACATTGACGGCTTCGCCTGTTCCACCGTGCCCTTGGGCCGTGGTCTGACCCACTCGCTGCACGGGGTGCTGCCCGTCCCGGCGCCGGCGACGCTGGAGTTGCTGAAGGGGTTTCCGGTGGAGGACGCGGGGTTGGAGGCGGAGAACGTCACACCCACCGGTGCAGCCATCCTTTCGGCCCTGGTCACGCAGCGGGGCGAGGCTCCGGCCATGCGCATCGAGCGTACGGGTTACGGCGCGGGCACGCTGGAGTTCCCGGACCGGCCCAATGTCCTGCGGATCGTGCTGGGGGAGAGCGCGCCGGCCTTGGGCCATGACCGTATGCTGGTGATCGAGACCCAGATCGACGATATGAATCCGGAGATCTACGACTACGTGCTGGACCTCCTGTTCGCGGCCGGCGCCCGGGACGTGACCCTATCACCGGTCCAGATGAAGAAGAACCGGCCGGGTACGCTGTTGCGCATCGTCGCGGAGCCGGGGCTTCGGGATGTGTTGGCCGAGATCGTGCTGCGGGAAACGTCGACCCTGGGGGTCCGCTGCTACATGGTGGACCGGCTGGTGCTACGGCGCGAGACGCTGAAGCTCAAGACTCGTTTAGGAACTCTTACGGTCAAGGTGGCCGAGGAGCCCGGAGGCGGGAAGAGGGCCATGCCGGAGTATAACGAGGCGCGGAAGGTCGCGGCGTCGAAGAAGGTTCCGTTGAAGGCGGTTTACGACGAGGTCACCCGCTGTTTCATCGACGGTGCACGATAGTTTCTTGGACCAGGAGCCAGGGCGTCCCGCGCCCTCGGCGAGGGCAGGATGCCCTCGCTCCCAGTCGGCTTACGGCGCTCCCATGACCTGTTTCAGGTAGTCGAGTTGGGCGTGCCGCTCGAACAGGCTGCCCAGGTCCGCTCTCCTCTCCGGCGGTGCGCCGGCGGCCCCTCTCTGCGGTCGCAGGAACGGAATCTTCCCGACGCAGGGGACGCGGGTCATCTCCTGGAGAGTCTCCGCGTTGGTGGCGGTGGCCGGGGTGCTTTCGCTTTCGATATCGTTCAGGAAGTAGCCGGCAACCTTCAGGTTGAGGCACGCGGCGTGCTCGAAGGTCAGCAGGGCGTGATTGATGGCGCCGAGGCGGTTGCCCACCACCACCAGCACCGTGAGCCCCAGTTCCCGGGCCAGGTCCGCGTAGGTGTAGTTGGAAAGCAGCGGGACCAGCAGCCCTCCGGCCCCTTCCACCAGCATGAGGTCGTGGATGGCGCCCATATCGTGGCACAGCCGCACCAGGAAGTCCGGCCGAATCTGGATGCTGGCGTGGGCGGCGGCCACGCTGGGGGCCACGGGAACTCCGAGCCGGTAGGGACAGATCCGCTCGATGGACTCGTTGCTGCCTGCCGCGGCCTTCAGGAAGGTGGCATCCTGGGGCACCAGGTGCCCCTTCTCGTTCCGGCACCCGGACTCCGCCGGTTTCATCACCCCGACCTTGAACCCCGCCTCCTTGAACGCCACGGCTAGGCCGCAGGCCACCAGGGTCTTGCCCACGCCGGTGTCGGTGCCCGTGATGAAAAAGCCGCGGCTCATGGGGACTCCGTCACCTGCTGGATGGAGTCCCGCACCACGTCCACCAGGGTCTCCAGCTCAGTGTCGCTGATGGTGAGGGGAGGCAGCATGATCAGCGTGTCCCCCAGCGGACGGACGATGACGCCCCGCCGCCGCGCTTCCAGCACCACTTGGTTGGCGATCCGCACGCCGGGGTCATAGCGTTCGCCGCGCTGCTTGTCCTTCACCAGCTCGATGCCGGTCATGAACCCGCGCTGGCGCAACTCCCGCACGTGGGTGAGGGTGAGGATGTCCTTCCGTATCCGGTCCTCCAGCCAGGCGATTTTGGGCGGCACCGTTTCCATCAGCGCGTCCTGCTCGAAGACGTCGAGCGTCGCCAGCGCCACCGCGCAGGCCAGGGGGTTGCCGGTATAGGTGTGGCCGTGGAAGAAGCTTTTGAACTCGCCGTAGCCGCCCAGAAACGCCGAGAAGATCTCCTCCGTGGCAAAGGTGGCGGCCAGCGGCAGGTAGCCGCCGGTGATGCCCTTGCCGACGCACATGAGGTCCGGGCTGACGCCGTCGTGCTCGCAGGCCCACATGCGTCCGGTGTGGCCGAAACCCGTGGCCACCTCATCGGCGATGAAGAGGACGCCGTTGTCCTTGCAGATGTCCCGGATCGCCCTGACGTAGCCGGCAGGCTGGGGCCACATGCCGGCGGCTCCCTGCATGACCGGCTCCATGATGAAGGCCGCCAGACGTTCCTTTTCCCGGGTTACCGTGTCGCGCGCCTCCTGCACGGACCGCTCCATCGCCTCGGGCTCGCTCAGGCCCTGCTCCCGCTGGTAGGCGTAGGGAGGCTTCACCGCCAGGGTGGTGAACAGCAGGTCGCGGTGGAAATGGTGGAATAGCTCGCTGTAGCCCACGCTCATCGCCCCGACCGTGTCCCCGTGATAGGACTCCTCCAGGCGCGCGAACCGGGTTTTTTGGGTCCGGCCGAGGAGTTGCCAGTACTGCACCGCCAGCTTGAGCGCTACTTCCACGGCGGTGGCGCCGCTGTCCGAGTAGAACACGCGGGTGAGGCCTGCCGGCACCAACGCCGCGAGCCGGGCGGCAAGCTCGATGCCGGGCACGTGGGAGAGCCCCAGAAAGGTCGAGTGCGCGATACGGTCGGTTTGCGCCTTGAGGGCCTGGTCCAGCTCCGGGCGGCGGTGGCCGAACAGGTTGCACCACAACGAGGAAACCCCGTCGAGGTAGCGGTTGCCGTTCACGTCGATGAGGTAGCTGCCCTCGCCCTCGGCGATGATGCAGGGGTCTTCTTCCATCCATTCCTGCATCTGGGTGAAGGGGTGCCACAGATGCGTGTGGTCCATGCGCTTCAGGGTCTGGTATTGGTCACTCGTGCTCATGATGCTTCATTTCCCTGGGAAACCGGCTCTATCAAAATGTCCTTCGACTTCGTTTCGTTCGCCTGTCCCGAGCGAAGCGGCAGCGCGGGCACGGGCGGGTTTGAAACCCGCCCCTACATCGCCTCGTCCGGCATCAGCGGTTTACCCCCATTGTCAGGCGCCGCGCCCGGCTTGGGCGAAGGCGTCGAGTGCCTGGTCCATCTGTTCCGCGGTGTGAGTCGCCATGGTGGTGACTCGCAGCCGTGACGTACCCGGCGGCACCGTGGGCGGCCGGATGCCCTGCACGTAGAGACCTGATTCCAAAAGCCGCGCCGCGAGTTGCATGCACGGCTGCTCCTCTCCCACCAGGATGGGTATGATCTGGGTGCTGCCCGCTACCGTATAGCCCAGCCCCTGAAGGCCGTCTCGGAGCTGTCCGGTGTTGCGCTGCAACGCACATTGCCGCGCCGGTTCCTTCTCCACCAGATCTACGGCCGCGCCGGCCATGGCCAGCACCACCGGCGGCAGCGACGTTGTGAAGATGAAGCTGCGCGCGCGGTTGATGAGCAGCTCCCTCAGTCTGGCGCTGCCGGCCGCATAGGCGCCGAAGGCTCCCAGGGCCTTTCCCAGGGTGCCCATCTGCACCAGCACCCTGTCCCCGAGGCCCAGCTCCGCCACCACGCCGGCGCCGTTGGGGCCCCGCACCCCGGTGGCGTGGGCCTCGTCCACCATCACCATGGCGTCGTAGCGCTCGGCCAGCTCCACCATCTCCCGCAGCGGCGCGATGTCGCCGTCCATGCTGAAGATCGATTCGGTGACGATGAGCTTCCGCGCGTTGGCGGGCGCATCTTTCAGCAGGCTCTCCAGGTGATCCATGTCGCCGTGGCGGTACACCGCCACCGCCGCCCGCGAGAGCCGGCAGCCGTCGATGATGCTGGCATGGTTCAACTGGTCGCTGAGGACCAAGTCGTCTTTTTCCACCAGCGTGGCGATGATGCCCACGTTGGCCTGGTATCCGCTGTTGAACACCAGCGCCGCTTCGGTTCCCTTGAAACGCGCGATGCGCCGCTCCAGCTCCTCGTGCGCGGTCATGTTGCCCGAGATCAGCCGGGACGCTCCCGACCCGCAGCCGTAACGGTCCAGCGCCTCCCTGGCGGCTTCCTTCAGCGCGGGATGGTTGGCGAGCCCCAGGTAGTTGTTGGAGGAGAGGTTCAGCACCTCCCGCCCGTCGAGGCGGACGGTGGCGTCCTGCTCGCCGTCGACGACCTTCAACTGCCGGTAGAGGTTCCGGCTCTTGAGCTCCTCCAGGCTGCGTTGGATGAAATCGGTCATGGATCCTGTTCGGAAGTGCGTGTTCGCGTAGATATACCACGACCGAACCCGGAACCGGATACCCCTCGGAAACAGGGAGGCAAACGGGCCCCCTGTAGGTCGGATTAGCCGAAGGCGTAATCCGACACGGCCGGGCGGTGCATGTCGGATTACGCCTTCGGCTAATCCGACCTACGGGTGCGGCAAGCCACGTTGACATTGCCGAAACCGTACCTAGATTTTTCTAAGGCGTCCCGCGCATGGGAAACCGGAGGAATTCATGGACATCAATCGTTTGACCGACAAATCACAGGAAGCGTTGCGCCAGGCCCAGACCCTGGCGTCGCGGCGCAACCACCAGGGGGTGGACGTCGAGCATCTGTTCTCGGCCCTGCTGGAACCGGCCGACGGCATCGTCACGACGCTGCTGGCCCAGACCGGCGTCTCGGTGGCCGCGGTAAAGAAGGCACTCGACCAGGAACTCGACCGGATCCCGCAGGTGACCGGGGCGGGAGCGGCGGCCGGCCCGGATCAGGCGTACGTCACCCAGCGGCTGTCGCGCCTGTTCACCCGGGCCGAGGACGAGGCGCGAGGCCTCAAGGACGACTACATCAGCGTCGAGCACGTGCTGCTGGCCATTTTCGAAGAAGGGGGCAAGGCAAGCCAGATCCTCCGCGCCCAGGGAGTGAGCCGCGAGACGCTGCTGGAGGCGCTCCAAAAGGTGCGCGGCCATCAGCGGGTCACCAGCCAGAACCCGGAAGGCACCTACCAGGCCCTGGAACGCTACGGCCGGAACCTGACCCAGCTCGCCTCCCAGGGCAAGCTCGATCCCGTTATCGGCCGGGACGAGGAGATCCGCCGGGTGGTGCAGGTGCTGTCGCGCCGCACCAAGAACAATCCCGTGCTTATCGGCGACCCCGGCGTGGGCAAGACCGCCATCGTCGAAGGGCTGGCGCTCCGCATCGTGGCGGGCGACGTGCCCGAGGGCCTCAAGCAGAAGCGCATCGTGGTGCTGGACATGGGGCAGCTCATCGCGGGCGCCAAGTACCGCGGCGAGTTCGAGGAACGCCTCAAGGCCGTGCTCAAGGAGGTGCAGGAGTCTTCGGGCGAGGTGATCCTGTTCATCGACGAGCTTCACACCGTGGTAGGAGCCGGGGCAGCGGAAGGGGCCATGGACGCCAGCAACCTGCTGAAGCCCATGCTGGCCCGGGGCGAGCTCCACTGCATCGGCGCCACCACCCTGGACGAGTACCGCAAGTACGTGGAGAAGGACCGGGCGCTGGAGCGGCGGTTCCAGCCGGTGACCGTGGACCAGCCCTCGGTGGAGGACACCATCTCCATCCTGCGGGGACTGCGGGAGCGCTACGAGCTGCACCACGGGGTGCGCATCAAGGACGCGGCGCTGGTGACCGCGGCGGTGCTGTCGCACCGCTACATCACGGACCGCTTCCTGCCGGACAAGGCCATCGACCTGATGGACGAGGCGGCGGCCAAGCTGCGTACGGAGATCGACTCCATGCCCACGGAGCTGGACCAGGCCTCCCGCCAGGTCATGCAGCTCGAGATCGAGCGGGAGGCCCTGCGCAAGGAGAAGGACAATGCGTCGCGGGAGCGTCTGGCCAAGCTCGAGAACGAGCTCGCCAACCTCAAGGAAGAGGCCAACAAGCTCAAGGCGCGCTGGGAGATGGAGAAGGACGCCATCGCCCGCCTGCGCAAGCTCAAGGAGGAGATCGACGAGACCCGCCGAGCCATGGAGCAGGCCGAGCGCGAGTACGACCTCAACCGCTTGGCCGAGCTCAAATACGGTACGCTGAGCCAGCTCGAGGGCGAGCTTGCCAAGCAGGAGGAGGGTCTCAAGACCGAGGACGGCGGGGTCCTGCTCAAGGAGGAGGTGGACGAGGACGACATCGCCGAGGTGGTGTCGCGCTGGACCGGCGTGCCGGTGTCGAGGCTGTTGGAAGGCGAGCGGGAGAAGCTGCTTCACCTGGGCGAGCACCTGCACAAGCGGCTCATTGGCCAGGACGAGGCGGTGTCCGCGGTGGCCGACGCGGTGGTGCGCGCCCGGTCGGGGCTCAAGGACCCCAACCGGCCCATCGGCTCGTTCATCTTCCTGGGCCCTACGGGCGTGGGCAAGACCGAGTTGGGACGGGCGCTGGCGGAGTTCCTGTTCGACGACGAGGCCAACATGGTCCGTCTCGACATGTCCGAGTACATGGAGAAGCACACCGTGGCGCGGCTCCTGGGCGCCCCGCCGGGATACGTGGGCTACGACGAGGGCGGTCAGCTCACCGAGGCGGTGCGCCGCCATCCCTACTCGGTGATCCTGTTCGACGAGGTCGAGAAGGCCCATCCCGACGTCTTCAACGTCATGCTGCAGATCCTCGACGACGGGCGTCTGACCGACGGCCACGGCCGCACCGTGGACTTCAAGAACACGGTGGTGATCATGACCTCCAACGTCGGCAGCCAGCTCATCCTGAACTACAGCGGCCGGAACGAGGACAGCGCCTACGAGGCCATGAAGCGGGAGGTGCTGGACACTCTGCGGCGGGAGTTTCGGCCGGAGTTCCTGAACCGGGTCGACGACATCGTGGTGTTCCACGGCCTCACCCGCGACAATCTCCGGGAGATCGTCGAGATCCAGCTCGGCCACCTGCGCCAGCGCCTGAGCGAACGCCACATCCGCCTGGAGCTCACCCGGAAGGCCAAGGACCACTTCGCGGCCACGGGCTACGACCCCGCCTACGGCGCCCGGCCGCTCAAGCGGCTGATCCAGAAGGAGCTGGAAACCGCGCTGGCCCGGAAGCTCCTGGCCGGCGAGGTCAAGGACCACTGCCGCGTGGTGGTGGACCACGACGGCACCGGTCTCACGGTGTCGGCGTCCGAGGTGGCCGACGCCGCGTAACGCCGGGACCTGTTCGAGGCGATGAAAACCGATGAAATAAAACAATCGGTTTAGTATGGACAAGACACGCGACGGCTGATATTATGACCGGCGTTTATGAGCACGCTCGCGTTCGATACCCACAAGGCCGTCAAGGCGCTCAAGGAGGCAGGCTTCGGCGACATCCAGGCTGAGGCTGTCGTTGCCACCGTGGGTGACGCTATTGGCGGCGATATGGCTACCAAGGGCGACATTGCCGTGCTCAAGACCGACATCAAGGCTGACATTGCCGCGCTCAAGACCGACATTGCCGAGTTCAAGGCCGAAATTGCCGAGTTCAAGGCCGAAATTGCCGGGTTCAAGGCCGACATCAAGACCGACATTGGCGACTTCAAGGCCGAAATCTATCGGCATCTCTGGCTCATGGCGGTCGGGATCGTCGGCCTGACGGTCACCCTGGTGAAGTTGATCCCCTGACCTCGGACACTCGCCTCACTACGAACCCATGCGAGCGGCCGCGAAGCCGCCATCCCGCCCCACCTGGATCCCGGGTCAAGCCCGGGATGACGCTGTGGCTCCGGGGACGGCGCCCCCAGCGTCATTTGCAATGCCCGCAAGGGCTGGCTAAAATTCCCGGATGCAGTCCATCCTCAGGAAAAACATCGAAGATCTGGAGGGTTACACGCCCGGGGAGCAGCCCAAGCAAGCTGATCTCATCAAGCTGAACACCAACGAGAATCCCTATCCCCCGTCGCCCAGGGTGCTGGCCGCGGTGCGCAAGGAGATCACCTCCTCGCTACGCCTCTATCCCGATCCCGTGGCCCTGGAGTTGCGAAAGCGCGCGGCCGCCCTCTACAACGTCGGGCCGGAGAACGTCATGGCGGGCAATGGCTCGGACGAGCTGCTGTCCATCCTGATGCGTTGCTACGTGGGTGAGGGCGACTACGTGGCCTATCCGGTGCCCACCTACTCGTTGTATGAGACGCTCATCGCCATCCAGGGCGGCGAGAGCGCGACCGTTCCCTATGCGGACGACTTCGCCATACCGGCGCCGCTCTACTTCCAGTCGAGCAAGGTCACCATCCTGTGCAACCCCAACGCCCCGTCCGGGACCCTGGAGCCGGTGAGCGAGATCGCCCGCCTGGCGCGTTCGGTGTCGGGCCTGCTGGTGGTGGACGAGGCCTACATCGACTTCGCCGACAGTGACGGAAGCGCCATCGCGCTGGTCAAGCGCTTTCCCAACCTGGTGGTCCTGCGCACCTTCTCCAAGGCCTTCTCGCTGGCCGGCATGCGCGTCGGCCTGGCCTTCGGCAGCGAGGACATCGTGCGCAGCCTGATGAAGGTGAAGGACTCCTACAACCTGTGCCGCCTGAGCCTGGCGGCGGCGACGGCGGCCCTGGAGGATGTGGAGTGGATGCAGCGGAACGTGGCGCGGATCCAGCGCACCCGCGGGACGCTGATCCGGGGGCTGCGCAAGCTGGGCTTCGACGTGCACGCCTCCCAGGCCAACTTCGTCATGGCCCGGCTGGGCAGCGACAGCATCCGGTGGCTGCACGACGAGCTCCGGGAAAGGGGCATCCTGGTGCGTTTCTTCGACGCCCCCGAGCTTCGGAACATGATCCGGGTGACCGTGGGAAAACCCCAGGAGATCCAGGCGCTGCTGAGGGAGACGGAAGCGCTGTTGGAGGGCCGTGGGCTGATCCAAAGGGCGTCGTAGCGCCGGGCAGGGGCGGGTTTGAAACCCGCCCCTACGCGGGTTCCCCGGTGGCCGATCTCCGCCGATCTACTCGGACCCGAGGGCGGGCATGCAAACCCCTACACCGCCGCATTGGCGCGGCGGTTTTCCTCCACCCGGATCTTGACGACCCTTCGGCCCTCCACGTCGACGATGGTGAGCCGGTGGCCGTCGGTTTCGATCTTCTCGCCGCCCCTGGGAATCCGCTTCAGCTTCGCGACCACGAACCCGGCCAGGGTATGGTAGTCCACGGACTCTTCGAAGGGCAGGTCGTAGTCCGACTGGAGGTCCTTGAGCAGGGCGGAGCCGGACACCACCAGCGAGCCGTCCGGCAGCCGCTCCACCGGACCCCGCTCCTCGGCGTCGTACTCGTCGCGGATCTCGCCCACGATCTCTTCGAGGATATCCTCCAGGGTCGCCAGCCCTTCCACCTCGCCGTATTCGTTCACCACCATGGCCAGCGCCATGCGCCGCCGCTGCAGGTCCTTCAGGAGCTGGCTGATGGGCAGCGAGCTGGGTACGAAGAAGGGCGGATGCATCATGTTGCGCAGTTCGATGGGCTCGTTGGCCTGCATCGCCCGCAGGATGTCCTTGTTGTAAAGGATGCCCAGGATCTGATCCATGTCGTTCTCGTACACCGGCAACCTGGAAAAGCCGCTCTCGACGAAATTCCGCAGGATATCGGCCGGCTCCGTACTGATGTCCACGGAGTGAATCTCGGTTCTGGGGACCATCACGGCTCTCACGGGCGTGTCTGCGAAATCGAAGACGCTGTGGATCAGCTCTTTCTCGGTTTCGTCGAAGATCCCCTTGGCCGTGCCCTCCCGGATCAGCGACTTGACCTCTTCCTCGGAGATGAAGCTGGCGGTTCCGGAGTCCTTGCCCCCGAAGATCCGCAGGACCCCGTTGCTGGAGCGGGTCAACAGCTTTACCAGGAAAGACGTACTTCTGGAGATGGCGTCGATGGGAAGCGCCACGAAGAACGCGATGCGCTCGGAAAAGCGCAGCGCCAGGGACTTGGGCACCAGTTCGCCGAGGACCAGGCTCAGATAGGCGATGGGCAGGACCACGATGAGGATGGCGGCGTAGTTGCCCCAGGCCTGGGCATAGGGGATCGGCAGCGATTGGATCTGCGGCTTCAGGAGCTGGATGGCCCCGGCGCCTCCGATGGCGGAGGCCAGGGTGCTCACGAAAGTGATTCCGATCTGGACCGTGGCCAGAAACCGGTCGGGCTCCTCCTTGAGCCGGTTCAGGGCGGCCGCCGAGCGCGCGCCCCTACCTTCAACGTGGTCGGTACGCGTCCTGCGCGTGGCGATTACGGCGATCTCCGCGGCCGCGAAGAAACCGTTGGCCAGGATCAACAAGAAGATGACCGTTGCACCCAACCATATGCTGTCAAGCATGAAAACAATCTCCCGTCCGGAATGCCGGGACGCAAAAGGGCACTGAAGAATCACGCCACGGGTCGAGCCGGGCGCGGAGATTCCCCACGGACGTTCAGTTTAGCCTAGGGGCACATGGGTCCCAGTGGAGCAATCGAGACTTTGAGGAAGCAGGGGAGGACGATGAGAGCCTTCAAGGGCGGTACGCGCGGTACGCGCGACGGCGGTTTGCTGTCATCTTGTGGGTCATCAGTTGGCATCGACGGACTCCTTGTCTCCGTTGGGCCGGAGACGAACCTTGACACTTGACAAAAATCTCCTTCATCTGCCGAGAAAATGCAAGCCCCCTTCCATACCCGAGAACCGGGCAGGACACTAGTTGACCTGAACACCCTTATCCGTTATTCAAATCATCTTGAGCGTTTGGCCAATGACGACGCGCCGACTCCCACGACTGCTGAAGGAATGTCTTGATGGGGAGGCCCTAGCGCCGGGCGACGCACTTCTGCTGTCCAGCGTCGAGGGCGATGAGTTCACGGCGCTTCTTCGAACGGCGGCGGAATTGCGCGACCGTCACAAGGGCCGGACCGTCACGTTTTCCCCCAAGGTATTCATTCCGCTGACCAATCTCTGCCGCGACTTTTGCGGCTATTGCACGTTTCGCAAGGCTCCCGGAGAGGAGGGCGCCAGGACCCTCACGCTGGACGAGGTGCTGGAGACGGTGCGGCGGGCCGGGACCATGGGCTGCACCGAGGTGCTGTTCAGCCTCGGCGACAAGCCGGAGGCCATCTACCCGGAGATGCGGGAGTTTTTGAGGCAGGGCGGTTACCGCCGGACGCTGGAATATCTGTACGATGCCTGTCGCGTCGTGCTGGAAGAGACCGGGTTGCTGCCGCACGCCAACCCCGGGCTCATGGGCCGCGCGGATCTGGAGCGGCTCCGGCAGGTCAACGTGAGCATGGGGCTTATGCTGGAGAGCGTCAGCGAGCGTCTCATGGAACCCGGCGGCCCCCATGCCGACGCCCCCGACAAGAAGCCGTCGGCCCGGCTCCGGACCCTGGCGGAGGCGGGCCGGTTGGACATCCCGTTCACCACCGGGATTCTCATCGGCATCGGCGAGACCTGGGAGGAGCGGATCGCGTCCCTGTACGCCATCCGGGAACTGCAGCAGCGTTACGGCCATATCCAGGAAGTGATCGTCCAGAACTTCCGCGTGAAGCCCGAGATTCCCATGCGCGATCATCCCCAGCCGGATTACGACGAGGAGTCCAAGACCATCGCGCTGGCGCGCCTGATCCTGGGCGGTGACATGAACATCCAGGCGCCACCCAATCTGACCCCGGGATGCTATGAACGGTACCTCGACGCGGGCATCAACGACTGGGGCGGGGTTTCGCCCGTGACCCGGGACTTCATCAACCCCGAGGCTCCCTGGCCCGAGCTGGTGGAGCTGGCGGACCGGACCGCGGCCGCGGGTTTCACGCTGAGGCCCCGGCTCCCCATCTATCCGGAGTACATCGCCCGGGCGGAGCGGTTCATCGCGCCCGAGCTGGTCCCCTACGTAGAGAGGTTGTGCGGCGACGACGGCCTAGTGTTGTGTCCCAGCTAACGGTGTACAAAGATGCGCAGGATTTTTCGTTGTCGGCAAGGCGTCCTTCGACTTCGCTGCGCTACGCTCAGGACGAGCAGTGGCGGGCACCACGCGAGGAAGAGCAACGCAGCCGACGGCGAAAAAGACCAGCAGATTTGTACACCGTTAGCTGGGACACAACACTAAGCGCTGTTGGAGGATACCATGAGCCACATCGAAGCGATGTTCGACTATGACGACGGCGGCGACCGGCTGAACGGGCTGCTGCCCCGTATCGACGAACGAGTCGCACGAATCCTGGAGCGCGCCCTGGAGGGCCGTGAGATCACGCGGGAGGAAGGCCTGGTGCTTTCCGAGGTCACCGGCGACGAGCTGGCCGCCCTCGCGGTCACGGCCGACCTGATGCGGCAGGCCAAGGTGGGCGACCGCATCACCTACGTGGTGTGCCGCAACATCAACTTCACCAACGTGTGCTACGTCGGCTGCAAGTTCTGCGCGTTCCACACCGGTCCCAACAAGCCCGGAAGCTGGGACAACTCGCTGGATGAAGTGGCGGACAAGGCCGAAGACGCGTGGAACCGCGGCGCCACGGAGATCTGCATGCAGGGCGGTCTCCCCCGCGGCCTGACGCCCTACTACTACCGCGACCTGTTGCAAGCCATCCGTTCCCGCGTTCCCGGCATCCACATCCACGCCTACTCGCCCATGGAGATCACCTACGGCGTGGAGCTCACCGGCCTGGCCCTGGACGACTACCTCCCCATGTTGCGCGAAGCCGGTCTCGACAGCGTGCCGGGCACGGCCGCGGAGATCCTCGACGACGAGGTGCGGATGGTGCTGTCGAAGAACAAGGTCAGCACCGAGCAATGGATCCGGGTGATCAAGGCCGCCCATCGGGCGGGCATCTTCACCACCTCCACCATGATGTACGGACACCGGGAGAACGGCAGTCACTGGGTCAACCACATGCTGCTGCTGCGGGACATCCAGAAGGAGACCGGCGGCATCACCGAGTTCGTTCCGCTGGGGTTCGTGCACGAGAATACCGCGCTCTTCCAGCAAGGGCTGGCGCGCCCCGGCCCGACCGAGGAGGAGGACATCCGGGTCCACGCGCTGGCGCGGGTGCTGTTGAACGACACCATTCCCAACGTCCAGGTGTCCTGGGTGAAGATGGGCCGGCGGATGTCGCAGCTCTGCCTTCGGTCCGGCGCCAACGACTTCGGCGGCACGCTCATGGAAGAGAGCATCTCGCGTCTGGCGGGCTCCACCGAAGGGCAGATGATCTGGCCCCACGAGTTCCGTTCGTTGATCCACGAGATCCATCGGGTGCCGGCCGAACGCTCCACCGGCTACGGGATTCTCAGAACGTGGGGGGACGAGCCTGACCTTCCCGCGGGTGAATACACGGCATCCGGCAGCGCGCCGGACCAGCCGGTGGCCGGCCTGTAGCCGGCCGGTAGGACAATGATAGTCCTCCTCACGGGGGGCACGGGCGGGGCAAAGCTCGTTCTGGGCTTCCACGAGGAGACCGCGCCCGAAGACCTCGTGGTTGTGTGCAATACCGCCGACGACTCGGTGGTGCACGGCCTCCACGTATCCCCCGACATCGACACCATCGTCTACACCCTCGCCGGCCTCATTGATCCCGCCAAGGGCTGGGGCATCCGGGACGACACCTTTACCGTGCTGGACCAGCTCCAACGGCTCGGCAACGAGAGCTGGTTTCGCCTGGGCGACCGGGACATCGCCACCCACCTCACCCGTACCCGTCTTCTGGCCGAAGGGCAGCCGCTGTCGCGCGTCACCGCCACGCTTTGCCGCGCGCTGGGGGTGAGGGCCACCCTGCTGCCCATGTCCGACGAGCGGGTGGAGACGCGGCTCTCGACCTCGGAAGGGGAGCTCTCCTTTCAGGAATACTTCGTCAAGGCGCGCTGGCAGCCGGATGTCCGGAGCCTGCACTATCGGGGCGTCGAGCGCTGCCGCCCGGCACCGGGCGTGCTGGACGCCATCCACGGTGCAGCCGTGGTGGTGGTATGCCCCAGCAACCCGGCCACCAGCATCGGCCCCATCCTCGCGGTGCCCGGCGTCCGGGATGCGTTGCGGGGAACTCCCGCCAGGGTGCTGGCCGTGAGTCCCATGGTGCAGGGGCGTTCCTTCAGCGGCCCGGCGCACAAGCTTATGGCCACCCTGGGCGTGGAGGCGTCGGTCGCGGGGCTCGCCGGGGCCTACCGGGATTTCGCGGACGTGCTGGTGATCGACGCGGAGGACCGGCATCTGCAACCGGCCATCGAGAAGCTCGGCGTCGATGTGCGCGCCACCTCCATCCGTATGGACACCCTGGACGACAAGAAACGGCTGGCCCGGGAACTGCTGCGGCTCTCGGCGTGAGGTGCCCGTCCGTAGTGGCAGGCCGGCAAAGACCCCCGAAATCGTCATTCCCGCGAAAGCGGGAATCCAGGCGGGGTGGAGTGGGGAAACGCCGCGTAGGGACCCCTCCCGGACCCCTGGATTCCCGCTTTCGCGGGAATGACGGATTGGCCTTCCGTGCCCCGAAGTTGGCGTTTTGACATAGCCTGTTTCGCGGGAATGACGGACTGGAGGCATTTTCGCCATTCTCGCGCCAATCACGCACGGATGGGCTAACCCATCTTTAACACAAGAGTGGGGAATTTTGGTTAATTGGGGGGTGGGGAGTGGGCTAAGGTATTGATTTCATTGAGTTGACGTTTTAGATATCGTAATGTAGTGCCATACTTATTAACTTTCTCTTGCATTCCTCCTCCCACTCTGCTATCCTCCCTCCATGTTCATCCGGCGCACCAAGACGCGCAGTGCCGAAGGCGGCAAGATCTACCACTCCTACCGACTGGTGCGTTCCGAGCGTAGCGGGGAGCGGGTGCGGCAGCGCACGCTGCTCAATCTCGGCAGTGACTTTGCGGTGGCAACGGAGCATTGGGCGGTGTTGTGCAGTCGGATCGAGCAGTTGCTGGAGCGGCAGGGGGTGCTGGTAGAGCTGGAGTGTCCGGAAGAGGTTGAACGGGAAGCGCAACGGATAGCCATGCAACTGGTGCAGCGCGGGGCTGAGGTAGCGGCGGGTGGCACGGATCTGCAAACGGTGGACGTGGAGTCGCTGGAGTTGGAGCGGCCGCGGACGGTGGGGGTGGAGCATGTGGGGTTGTGGGCGATGGAGAGGCTCGGTCTGGGGAGATTGCTGGAGGGTCTGGGGTTCAACGGCCGGCAGCGGGCGGTGGCGGTGGGGTCGATCATCGGGCGGATGGGGCAGCCGGGGTCGGAGAGGGCGAGTTGGCGCTGGCTGTGCGAGCGCAGCGGGCTGGGGGAGTTGCTGGAGGTGGACTTCGAGGCCATGAGCCTGATGCGTCTTTACCGTGTGTCGGATGCTTTGATGGCGCATCGGGAGGCCATCGAGAAGCACCTGTTCGAGCAGGTGACGGAGTTGTTCGGGCTGGCTCACACGGTGACTCTGTACGACCTCACCAACACGTTTTTCGAAGGCGAGGCGGCAGACCAGCCCAAGGCACAGCGGGGGCACTCGAAAGAGAAGCGCAGCGACTGTGCGCTGCTGACCCTGGGGCTGGTGCTGGACGGTTCGGGTTTCGTGCGCCGCTCCGAAGTGTTTGCCGGCAGGGTCGACGAAGACAAGACGCTGGAGCCGATGCTCAAGGCCCTGCACGCGCCCGCCGACGCCCTGGTGGTGATGGATGCGGGGATTGCCACCGAGGACAACGTGGCCTGGTTGCGCGACAACGGCTACCGTTATCTGGTGGTCAGCCGCCAACGCACCCGCCGCTTCGACCCCGAGCGGTCCATCGCCATCGAGACCCGGTCGCACCACAAGGTTCACCTGCACAAGGTGGTGGATGAGGACCGAGGCGAGGTGCGGCTGTACTGTTATTCCGAGGAGCGCGCCAAAAAGGAGGAAGGGATCGCCAGACGCTTCGCCGAGCGCTTCGAGAGCGAGTTGCGGAAGCTCCACGAGGGGCTGTCGCGGCCCCGCACCCGCAAGGGACTCGATTCTGTCTGGCAGCGGATCGGGCGGATACAGGAGCGCTGCCGCGGTGCCGGGCAGCATTACACCGTGGACGTCGTCGCCGACCCGCACAGCGGTAAGGCAGTGGCCGTCACCTGGAAGCACACGCCCCTTGCCGGCACCATGCTCACCCATCCGGGTGTCTACTGTCTACGCTCCAATGTCCACGACTGGGATCCACAGACCTTGTGGCGCACTTACACCATGCTCACCGATCTCGAAGCCGTCTTCCGCTCTCTCAAGTCCGAACTCGGCCTCCGCCCCATCTTCCACAAAACCCAGAACCGCTCCGACGGTCACCTCTTCATCACCGTCATCGCCTACCAACTGGTCCAGACCATCCGCAGGCGCCTCGCCGAACACGGAGAGAACGCCAGTTGGACCACTCTGCGTCGTATCCTCCAAGGACAGCACCGTGTCACCGCCTCCTTCCGCCGAAAGGATGGCCGAACCCTCCACGTCCGCAAGGCCACCCGTGCCGAGCAACCACAACTCAAAATCTACGCCGCTCTCGATCTCCACCCCGCCCCCGGAGGTGTCACCAAATTGATCGCTTGAATACCTTAACTGTCGAAATGTAGTGCCACACGCCAAATTATTCCCCGCTAACCCCCCGAATAATAACTAGTTTCAAAAACCCGTGTTAAAGATGGGCTAATGGGCCAGAACGTGCCCAGGTTCCGATCCCAGTGGGTGATTGGTAGGAATCTGGGCGACATGATACACGACACCATGGGTCCTGGTTCCGTCATGAAGGTTGGCGCGCTCATTCCGGTCAAGGGGTTTCACGGGGCCAAGCAGCGGCTTGCCTCGCGGCTCAGCCTTTCCGAACGCTCGGAGCTGATGAAGGCCATGGTGCACGACGTACTGGCCGAGGTGACCCGGGCCGAGGGGATCCACAAGACCTACGTCGTGACGGGCTCCGACGAGGTGGCGCGCTGGGTCTCGCCCCTGAGCGTGGAGGTGATCCGGGAACGCGACGAGACGGGCGAGACCGATGCGGTTCACTTCGGCCTCGATGTAATCAAGGGAGCGGGCATGAACGCCGCCCTGGTGTTGCCGGGGGACATCCCGCTGCTGCGCGCCGAGGACGTGGAGTCCGTGCTCCAGGCCGCGCCCGCCGACCCGGACCCGCCCTTCGCTATCCTGGTGCCCTCGCATGACCGCATGGGGACCAATGCCCTGCTGCTGGCGCCGCCGGACATCCTCCGGCTCCGCTTCGGTCACGACAGCTTCCGCTATCATCTGAACGAGGCGGCCGCCCGCGGAGCCTCCGTCAACGTGGTGGAGAATTCGCGGGTGGCGCTGGACATCGACGAGCCCGCGGATCTCCAGCAGCTCATCTGCCGGCTGGAGAGCGGACGGACTCGTGATCGCCTCGCCGCCATGAGGAACAACGGCAGCAGCTTCTTTGCCGACGCGGGTTAACCCGCATATTTCATGAAGTCGCTTGTGACAAGAACGAACCATTCGATGGGCCGACACCTTGATGCGGCGCATTGAGATCATCGGTGTGGAGGGGCTCGGCGAGATCGAGTCCGGGGACCCGCTGGGGCGGCTCGTGGTGGACGCATGCGCGCGTCTGGAAGTCCCCCTACTGGACGGCGACGTGCTGGTGCTGGCGCAGAAGATCGTTTCCAAGTCCGAAGGCCGCACCGTGGACCTGCGCAGCGTCACGCCGTCGGATAAGGCCTTGAGGCTCTCGGCCGAGCTCGACGACAAGGACCCCCGGCTGCTGGAGCTCATCCTCCTGGAGAGCCGCCGCATCGTGGCAAAAGGCCGCAGCACCATCGTCGTGGAGACACATCACGGCTTCGTGTGCGCCAACGCGGGTATTGACCTGTCGAACATTGGCGTTCACCGCGCCCTGCTGCTACCCAAGGATCCGGACGGTTCCGCCCGGCGCATCCGTGAAGAGGTGCAGCGGCTCACGGGGACGGCGGTGGGCGTGGTCATCACCGACACCTTCGGGCGTCCCTGGCGCCTGGGCACCACCGACGTGGCCATCGGCGTGGCCGGTTTCGGCCCCCTGATCGACTACCGCGGGCAGACCGACCCGTACGGATACGAGCTCAAGGCGTCGGTCACGGCCGTGGCCGACCAGATCGCCGGCGCGGCAGAGCTGGTCATGGGAAAGACGAGCCACGTGCCCGCCGCCATCGTCCGCGGCTGCGAGCTGCCGCAACACGACGGGTCGGCCCAAGAGCTGATCCGGCCGGCGGCGGATGACCTGTTCCGCGGCCTTCCGACCCCCTCTCCCTCTGGGAGAGGGTCGGGGTGAGGGTCCCGGCGCGAGCATCCCGTCGAGTCGTGAGGGAGCAAACGGGCCGATTGTTGCGACGCCCTCACCCGGCCTTCGGCCACCCTCACCCGGCCTTCGGCCACCCTCTCCCAGAGGGAGAGGGAAAGAGGGCGCCACATATCCAGCAGCCGGTAATTTGTCGGACCTGACGCGAACATGCTATGAGCTTTCACATGCAAGATTCCATTTCAATCGCTATCGTGGGAGGAACCGGAAGTCTGGGAATGGGCCTGGCGGGACGCCTGGCGCGGCCCGGCGTGCGGGTCATTATCGGTTCGCGTGACGCGCAGCGCGGCGCGGACGCGGCCAAGGATTTGAACGAGAGGCTGGGTACGGACCTCGTGGAGGGCATGCTCAACGCCGACGCGGTTCGGGACGCCGAACTGGCCGTCATCTCGGTTCCCTACGAGGGACAGGAAAAGATGGTGAGCGACCTGGCCGAGGAGCTCCGCGGGAAGATCGTCATCGACGCGGTGGTGCCGCTGCTCAAGGGCCGGCCGTTCGTGCCCGAGGCCGGCTCGGCGCTGCTGGAGGCGCAGAAGATCCTGGGCGACGACACCCCGGTCATCGGCGCCCTGCACAACATCTCGGCGCTGGACCTGAGCCGCCCGGACGAGCCCTTGGGCGATGTGCTGGTCTGCGGCGACAGCAAGGAAGCCAAGGAGCGCGTCATCGAGTTGCTGGAACGCATCGGCGCCACCGGCCTGGATGCCGGCCCGGCGGGCAACGCCTACGTGGTGGAAGGGTTGACCGGCGTGCTGATCGCCCTCAACCGCCGCTACAAGTCGAAGCACGCCAGCGTCAAGATCACCGGAATCCACTAGGAGCCTGCGCCTCAGGAGGAAGAAGTTGTAGGGGCGGGTTTTAAACCCGCCCGCGCCCGTACCGCGCCGTCGGGCGATGCAGACTCCCAGGCAGCGGGAATCCACCAAGGATCAAGAACCGGGAGGGACCCCATGAGCCTACCTGTCATTGATGCCGATGGTCATGTAATCGAAGACGAGTCCATCGTCGATTACATCGAAGAGCCTTACCGTAGCCAGGCGAGCAAACGGATACTGACACGCGTCTTCCCCTCCCTGGACCACCATCACCTGGGGCTCAAGTATCTGAGCAAAGGCGCCTTTGGCGGCGGGGAACCCGTGACGCCGTCGGATTGGCGGTCCTTTGTGGAAGAGGCGGGGTTCGAATGCAGCGTGCTGTATCCCACCTGGGGCCTCGCCATGGGCAACATCAGCCACCCGGACTGGGCGTGCGCGGTGGCTCACGCCTACAACAGTTGGCTCTACGACCGGTATCTCAAAGACAACCCGCGGCTCAAGGGCATGGCGCTGATTCCGCTGCAGCACCCGGAGGAGGCAGTCAAGGAGCTGCGCCGGGCGGTGACGGAGCTGGGCATGCTCGGCGCCATGCTGCCCTCACGCGGGCTGCCCATGGACCTGGGCCACAGGACCTACTGGGCCGTCTATGAGGAGGCGGAACGGCTGGGCTGCGGGCTGGCGGTCCACGGCGGATGCCACCACGGCATGGGCCTCGACACCTTAGAGGCGTTCGTGCCCATCGCCGGGCTGGGTCACCCCTTCAGCCTGATGATCGCGTTCTCCGGCATGGTCTACCACGGCGTCTTTGACCGGTTCCCGAAACTGCGGGTGGCTTTCCTGGAAGGCGGCGCGGGGTGGCTGAGCTTCTGGATGGACCGTATGGACCGGTGCCACGAATATTTCGGGGAGTGGAACTCGCACGGCAACTACCACGGCCCCGATCCGGAGCATCACCCGAGCCAGTACGGGCGCCTGGACAACGTCTTCGTGGGCTGCGAGGGCGGGGAGACCGGTCTCGACTACCAGATCCAGCGGGCCGGCAACGGGCGGTTTCTTTTCGCCAGCGACTTTCCGCATGAGATCGGCCCCGGCGACATCGGCCACGAGATCGCCGAGGTGGCCGAGAACCCGACCCTCACGGACGAAGACAAGGCCGCGATCCTGGCGGGCAACGCGCGCCGCTTCTACCGGCTGGGCTTGTAGGGGCGGGTTTCAAACCCGCCCATCGGCCTTCTTTCGGCTCACCGCGCCGGGTCGTCCTCCACCGGCATATACTTTCCCTCTTCGTCCAGGGTGATCTGCTTGCGTTCATTGAGGCGCCCCACCAGTGCCATGACGGTGGTGAACGCCTCATCCGAGAACGCGTCCAGCAGCTCGCTGAAAGTCAGTCGCTTCTCGCCCAGCATGGCCAGCGCGCGTCCCGCCAGCCGTTCGATGTCGCCGTCTCCCGCCGCCGCCGCCGGCTGGGGCGCGGCCGGGGACTCGCCCAGGTAGTCTTCCAGCACCGCCTTTTCCTGGTTGTGATAGATGATGCGGTTGTAGCGGTAGCGCGGCACGTTCTCGGGAATGGTGGCGTCGATGCCCATCTTGGCCGTGGTAGGGACACCGTTGGTGCTCGGCGGAATGGACGGATCCAGCGGCTTCGAGCGGGCATTCGACAGGATGATGGTGTCCCGGTCCGCTTGCACGCGGGTGGCGACGGCCCACTCCACTTCCTGGGGATCGAAGATGTCGATGTCGTCGTCGGTCACCACCACGTACTTGATGTCGGCGATGGACAGGAGCGCGGCAATGGCGTTCTTACCGTCGCCGGGGCTCTTCTTGATGGACGCCACGATGTGCCAGTGACAGCAGCCGCCCGGGGTCACGTTGATGGCGGTGACCTGCACGCCGGTCTCCGCCAGCACGCGCCAGGCCGCCGCCTCGTAGATGGGGGCGCTCATCCACAGGTTCTCCCAGGGCATGTGGAGCGCATAGTAGATGGGGTCGCGGCGGTGCAGCACGGACTTTATGTGGACGTTGGGGTTGCGATGGGTGCCTCCCACCAGGCGGGAGAATTCGCCGAAGGGGCCCTCGGGATGCACCCAGCCCTCGGGCGGGATCTCTCCCTCCAGGACGATCTCGGCTCCCGCGATGAACGGCACCGGCCCGGTGACCCCCGGCGTCAGCTCCACCGGGCGCCCGCCGAGGCCGCCGGCGAAACCCAGCTCGTTGGTTCCCAGGGATGCCTTGAAGAGCGCCCCCATGAGCTCCCGTGGATGCACGCCGATGGACATGGAGATGGGTAGCGGCCGGTTCTCCGCCAGCGCCCGCTTGGCGAAGTTGTGGAGGTTGTTGGGCGTGACGATGTCGATGCCGGTGACGTTCCGCTCCTTCAGCATCAGGCGGTAGACCCCGGCGTTCATGCCGTACTCCGGGTCTTCCGAAATGATCACCGCGGCCGTGATCATGGGCGCGCCGTCCAGGGTGGAGAAGATGGGCACCGGCAGCTTGAACAGGTCCACGTCGCCGCCAAGCTGCATGAACTCCTTGACCGGGGCGTCCTCCACCGTCACCGGCTCGATGGAGTTGGACATGGCCCACTGGAACCGCTTGTGAATCTCGGGGTAGGGCGCGTCCAGGGCAAGGCCCAGGCGCTCCCGTTTCTGGAGCAGTCCGCAGGCCACCGGAATGGAGTACCCAACCGGGTTCTCGAACAGCAGCGCGCGGTCGCTCTGTGCCGTGAGCGCTGCCACGTCCCTCAGATCCACCGGTTTGCGTATGTCCAGCAGCTCGTCATTGGCCCGCAGCAACTCGATGTACTCCCGAAAGGTTCCGTTCATGTCTCGCCACCTCCAGACCGCAACATAGCCAAGAGCCTGGGTTGCATCAACCAGGCGGGCACCCCTCCCCACCTGGATCCCGGATCAAGTCCGGGATGACGTGTTCGAGCGTTCAGCACGCATTGCCGGAGGACCCTAAAATCGTCATTCCCGCGAAAGCGCGAATCCAGGGGTGGTGGGGCAGGGAACGAGCGCGTTGCCGGTGTGATTGACACCCGCTTGGAGGTGAGGAAGAATATTGATTGGACGTCATTCGAGGCACCGAGGGAGGCAATCGTGATCGATCAGCAACTGCTCGACATCCTGGCATGTCCCGAGACCCGGGAAGCGGTCTCGCTGGCCGATGACGCCCTCATCGACAGCCTCAACCGCAAGATCGGCGCCGGGCAACTGGTCAATCGTGCCGGCGAGAAGGTCACCGAGCCCATCAACGGCGGGCTCGTTCGCCAGGACGGCCGATACCTCTACGTCATCCGCAACGACATTCCCATCATGCTCGTCGAGCAGGGGATTCCGCTGGAAGAAGTCGCCCCCGAGGGTTAGGCACACCCGTCGACCTTGACCTCTCTTCCCCCATGAGCTAGTCAATTCTTCTTCACGCCGGAGTGGTGGAACTGGTAGACGCGCTGGACTCAAAATCCAGTAGGGGCAACCCTGTGGGGGTTCGAGTCCCCCCTCCGGCACCAATTCTTCCGGTGCGGTTCGACAAACGGATGAGATGGTCCCGGAAAATTGGACAGGTTGCTAAGGTTTATTCCACCGACTGAGGAGGGATACGCAATGACAACCGACCGGGATTCACGGGGGAGTTCAAGGCGAAGGTATGCGATGAAGGAGGCACTGACAAAGGCGCCGTTTATATGCGGCAGTTGCGGCGCGGAGGACTTGAGGTCCTGCATCCTCGTGCAAAGGGACCATCCCAAGACACCGGCGTGGTGTGCAATGCCTGTAGCCGAATACACCACTTCCAGGGCCTCAAGTTGGCGGAATTCAAACGCAAGAACCCTCAAACTGAAGCAGTACCCTGACTTGACTATCGATGCAGGATCTTGGAAGATAGCTTATACACCACCGGAGGTCCCAAATAGTCTCTCGTTCTGGACCCGGACCAACTCAAATTCGCGTTTTGAAACTTGAAGACCGATTCGGTTCAGACACTATGGAGATCGTGATTATGTCGAAGAAGGAACAAGACAACGATCGTCCGAGAATCTATGTCACGCCACGGGGTGAACGGTACGTTAAAGCAGATGAATTGTTGCGTAGCGTGCGGGGGCGGGCAGCAGTCAAAAAGATGGCAGTATTTGCGAATAAGCTTAACGCCCGGAAGTCGGTGGATCATTCATAACCCCGACGCATGCCTCACCCCCCGATCCGGGGTGGTCACACGAACACGGTAGTGTCGTGGCCCTTGGATGGCTTCTGGTCCCCGCTCTTGGGGGCTATTGGTTCCTGATGCACTGCTACCGGACGCGTTTCAAAGCGGAACGGGCGTCCGGTTACCATCTCTTTTTCAGAGCCGCTATCGCTGGTTCGGTGTTGGTCGTCGTCGCGTACACCGCGACCTTCCTCGGTGCCCTCATTCTTCCGCAAGTGAGCAGACTTTGGGCTTGTTTGATCCCTTTCAAGTACTCCGGTACCGCGGCACTGAGCGCCTTGTTGGGGGTGATACTGCCCCCAATCATAAACAACTTCTATGGCGAAGAGGAATCAGCACGACAGGCAGCGAAAGAAGAAGGAGACCTCATCGAACTGCTTATTGCTGAGTCGATAGAACGTCAAGTCGATGTAGAACTTTCGCTACGCAGCGGAAAATCGTACGTCGGCCTGGCTCTCAACAGCGGGCTAGGCACTCGTGGCGAATCTGATATTAGCCTGATTCCAATGGCCAGTGGCTATAGGGACAAGGAGACCCACACATTGGAATTCACGACGCTATATGCATCCATCATTGACCAGTGGCTTGAGAAGGACGAGGATTCAGAGCGAGATGCTCAGACCCAGGAAAAGACTGCCGAAGATTTTAGGATCATCATCCCAAAATCGGAAGTCGTGTCGGTACGTTTGTTCGATCCTGATGCATACCAACTCTTTCAAAACAGCCGTAATCCCATATGACCCTCAACGGCATACTATGTACCAGGGCCTGCGCCCTGACGCAGGGTAGGTAATCCCCTACGGTCGACTGTGGTAAGACACCATAGAGCACCTGTTATCTCGGCCCTGTTAGGGGGGCTATCGAGCAGCAAGGTTTACCTTCCACGGAGGCACTCATGAACATCGAGTTGTACTACGCACCCACTACGTGCGCGCTGGCGCCCTACATCACGCTGACCGAGGCCGGCGCGGACTTCGAGGTCAAGCGCCTCAACTTCCGGGCGGGGCAAAACCGGACCGACGAGTACATGAAGCTGAATCCCAAGCACAAGGTGCCGCTTCTGGTGGTGGACGGTCAGGCGCTGTCCGAGAACGTCGCCATCCAGCTCTGGATCGCGCGCCGCTTCCCCGAGGCCAACCTGCTGCCGGCGGATCCTTGGGACGAGCTCAAGGCGGTGTCCATCATGTCCTGGTGCGCGTCGGGCATCCACCCGTACCTCAGCCGCATCAATTCGCCGGCCAAGGTCTGCGACGTGGCGGATACGGAGGAGAGCGTCTCCCGTCTGGCGCGCGAGTTCCTGGATGAGGTGTATGGGATCGCCGAGGGCCTGCTGGAGGGGCGCGAGTACTTCTTCGACCACTTCACGGCGCCGGACGCGCATTTCTTCTGGTGCGTCCGCCGCAGCACCCAGTTCGACGTGGACCTGTCGCCTTACCCCAACACCCGGGCTCATTTCGAGCGCATGCAGACCCGCGCCAGCGTTCAGAAGCTGCTGGCCTTTGAGAAGGAAGTGCAGGCGTCATTCGCCGCGTAAGGGCTTGGCGGCCGCGTTCCTGTTCGGCGCGCGATTGGGCACGGGCGGGTTTGAAACCCGCCCCTACATCCTCTTTGGGCGCACCAGCCATGCCCCCAGGGCCGGGAGCAGCACCACGGCGCCGATCATGTTGACCAGGAACATGAACATCAGCACCGTGCCCATATCGGCCTGGAACTTGAGCGGGGCGACGACCCAGGTGGCCACGCCCGCCGCCAGGGTGAGGCCGGTGAGCACCACGCCCGCGCCGGTGGTGGTGAGCGTTCGCTCGTACGCCGTCGCGAAGTCGAGCCCCTGGTCGAGATGCGTACGCAGCCTGCCGTAGATGTAGATGGCGTAGTCCACGCCGATACCCACCCCCAGGGCCACCACCGGCAGAGTCGAGATCTTGAGCCCGATCTCGAGAATCGCCATGAGCCCGTACGCCAGCAGCGACACCGCGGCCAGCGGCACGATGATGCACACTGTGGCCGCCACCGAGCGGAACGAGACCAGGCATAGCAGGATGACCGCGGCGAAGACGTAGCCGAGGATCGGGAACTGTGACGCGTCCACCTCCTCGTTGGTGGCCGCCATCACTCCGACGTTGCCGCCGGCGAGCCGGAAGTTGATGCGGTCCAGGGTGTTGGCGCGTTGGAAGTCTTTCACCGTGTCGACGATGCGCTGGATGGTTTCGGCCTTGTGGTCGGTGGTGTAGATCAGCACCGGCAGCACGCTGCAATCGTTGTTGATGAGGCCGCTGCTGGTGGGCACCGGGGAAACCGATTGCACCAGGCTGTGTCGGTTCCGCGGCAGCGTGCGCCACTTGAGATTGCCCTCGTTCCAGCCGGCGTTGAGGTTCCGGGCGACGCCCGCGAGACTGAGCACGGACTGGACGCCGTCCACGTTGCGCACGTGCCATTGGAACTCGTCCAGGGTGCTGAGCACTTCGTAGTCGATACAGCCGTCCGGCACCGTCTCCGCGAACACCGTGAGCACGTCGACGCCGATCTTGAAGCGCTCGGTGATGGTGGCGATGTCGCGGTTGTACACCGACTCCGCCCGCAGCTCCGGCACCCCTTGATGGCTGTCGCCCACCTTGACCTGGACCGCGTAGTGCGCCCCCGCCGCCACCAACAATGCCGCAAGGGCCACCGTCACCGCCGCGGGGCCCCGGCGCGCCAACCGCGCCACCCGGCGCCACACCGGCTGCAGGACGTTGTCGCGTTGGGCCGCGGCCTGCCGTTGCGCGTCGCTCATGCGGAAATACGAGAGCAGCACCGGCAGCAGCGCCAGATTGGTCAGGATGATGGCCACGATGCCCAGGCTGGCGGTGATAGCCGTTTCCCGGATGACCTGCACCTCGATGAGCGAGATGGTGATGAAACCCACCGAGTCCGAAGCGAGGGCCACCGCCCCCGGCAGCAGCAGGCGCCGGAAGCTGGCCTTGGCGGCATCCAGGCTGGCGGCGCCCGCCACCACCTCGGCGCGCACCGCGCTGACCATCTGCACCCCGTGGCTGACACCCACCGCGAACACCAGGAACGGCACGAGGATGGACATGGGATCGATGCCGAAGCCCAGGGCCGTGACCGTGCCGAGCTGCCACACCACCGCCACCAGCGAGCATACCAGCGGCGGTATGGTCAGGCGCACCGACCGCGTGTAGAGGTACACGAACAGGGCGGTGATCAGGAACGTGATGCCGAAGAACGCGATGACCCGGGCCGCGCCCGCGGCGATGTCCCCCACCAGCTTGACGAACCCGATAATGTGTACGTTCACGCCGGCGCCCGCTTGCGCCTTGACGCGGATCTCCTCGAGCTGGCGCGCCACCTCGATGTAGTCCAGCCGCTCCCCGGTGTTGGGGTGGAACTCCTGCAGCCTGCCGCTCACGATGGCGCCGGTGAAGTCGTTGGCCACCAGCCGGCCGACGACGCCGGCCTTGATGGCGTTCTCCCGCACCCGGGCGAGGCCCGCCTCGGTGGGCCGGAAGTCCGCCGGCAACACGTTGCCGGCAATGATGCCGTCCTCCACCACCTCGATGTAGCGCACGTTGGGAGTGAGGATGGAGAAGACCTGGGTCCGGTCGATCCCGGGCAGGAAGAACATCGCGTCCGTGACCTGCTTCAGCACGGCGAAGAACTCGGCGGTGAACATGTCGCCTTCGCGCGCCGTGAGCGCGATCACCACCCGGTCCGCGTTGCCGAACGCCTCCCGGTGCTTGAGGAAGGTCTGCATGTATTCATGTTTGAGGGGCACCAGCTTGAAGAAGCCGGCGTCCACCCGCAACTGCGCCGCGTACCATCCCATGGCCAGGGTGATGAGCGCGAAGGCGGCGAGCACGAGCGCGCGGCGGCGGAACAGAAGCCGCTCGATGCAGGCCGTGAACCGGTTCGGTGAGGAGGTTTGGGATGCGTCCGGCATGGGCGGCTACTCGGGTATGGGAAGCTACTCGGGCCGCGGCAGGCGCCGCACGCCGAACTCTCCGGTCAGCAGCACGCTGCCGTCGGCCAGCGCCAGCACGGACGAGATGCCCTGGCGTGAGGCAAGGCGTGTGGTGGATACGGTGCGGCCGCCGTCCCGGCTGGTGAGCAGGACTCCTTCGAGGCCGGTGAGGAGCACGAGGCCGGACGGCAGCCGGACGGCGTCGGTGAGGGTCGCGGTGGTGCCGGTGGCCACTTGCGTCCAGCTCTCGCCGCCATCCTCGGAAAGGAACAGGTGCCCCCGGAGCCCCAAGAGCAGCATCCGGTCCTCGTCGAGTACCAGGGCGCCGTACCACGAGCCGGTATAGGGAGAGCGTAGCTCGTGCCAGGTATCGCCGCCGTCGTCGCTACGGTACGCTACTCCCGCTTCCGCGGCGATGAACAGCCGCTGCCCCCCGGCGGACACGATCTCGTTCAGGTGGAAGTCGTCCTTGCTGATGGCGCGGGAGGCCCAGGTGGCGCCGCCGTCCCGGGTGGCCAGGAAATAGCCGTAGGCCCCCACCGCGAAGCCGGTGTCCTTGTCTCGGAACCAGACGTCCAGTAGCGGACGCTCCTCCTCCGGCGCGCGATGCACCAGCCGCCAGGAATCGCCGCCGTCGTCGGTACGGAGGATCACCGCGTCGTGCCCCACGGCCCAGCCGGTGTGCTCGTCGTGCATGTGCACCGCGGTGAGCAGCGCCCGGGTAGGCACCTGCGTCTGCTTCCAGCTTGCGCCGTTGTCGTCGGAAACCAGGATGTGGCCACGCTGGCCCGCCACCACGATGCGCGCGCCGGCCATGGCCGCGTCCAGCAGCAGGGACGTGGCCGCCAGCGGCGCCTGCACCGCCGGTTTGGTGTTCCCAGGGGCCTGGGCGGGCAGACAAACGAGCAGGGCCGGCAGCCACGCGGCCAACCACCAAAGGGTCTTGGGCGGGAATCGCCGATGCCTGGACGCCCCGTGCGGTTGATTCAATATGCCGACTCTTCGCATTGGTCATTCCCGCCACCCGGGCCGTGTCGGAACTCGGGAGGCAGGGACGTTCCAACTACGTCATTCCCGCGAAAAAGGCTGTGTCAAAACCCCATCCGAGAGAGGCAACGGCCCCCGAATCGTCATTCCCGCGAAAGCGGGAATCCAGGCGGGGTGGAGTGGGGAACGCGTAGGGGCCCCGCCAGGACCCCTGGATTCCCGCTTCCGCGGGAATGACGTATTGGCTTTCTGTGCCCCGAAGTTGGCGTTTGATACACCCTGGAAAGCGGGAATCCAGCGGTAGGTGTGGGGTGTCGCGACCGGGCGCCCCCGCCCACCCCACCTGGATTCCCGCTTCCGCGGGAATGACGATGCGGGCGTCGGAGCCATTTCGTAACCAAGTGTGGGGCCGGTGGATGTCACCGCCGACCCGCGCGGCGCAGGGACGAGGGATTGAAGTCCCTGGCCTTGAAGTTGACGTCGTAGGTGCACATGGGGAACTCGTTGTCGAGTCCGAGGGCGAGGTAGCGTCCTGCCTGCAGATCGTGGTGGATTTCCAGGGTCGGCCAGATCAGCGGCTTTTCATAAAAGTTGATGACATGGCCCTCGGACACCCGCCAGAGCTCATCGCGGTTGTCGTAGATGTCCACCAGCAGGATCTGCCAGGAGTCCTCGTCGATGTAGAAGGTCCGCCGTTTGTACAGGTGGCTCGCACCCTGCTTGACCGTCGCGTCGACGATCCAGACCCGGTGGAGCTCATAGCGAAGGTGCTCCGGGTTGACGTGCAGCGGCCGGATGATGTCGCCGAAGGAGAGCTTGTCGCTGTGCACCCGGTAGGCGTTGTACGGCACGTACATCTCGCGCTTGCCCACGAGCTTCCAGTCGTAGCGGTCCACCGCTCCGTTGAACATGTCGAACTGGTCCGCCGTGCGCAGCCCGTCGGAGGTGGTGCCCGGGTTATCGTAGGCGATGCCGGGGGCACGCCGCACCCGTCGCTGGCCGGGGTTGTAGGTCCAGGCGCTCCGCGGTTCCCGCGTCTGGTTGATGGTCTCGTGCACCAGCACGATGTCTCCCGCGAGTCGCGCCGGCGCCGTGACCCGCTGCTTGAACAGGATCATCTTGTTGCCGAGCTTTTCCACGGTCATGCCCGGCAGCGAGTAGCGGACGTTGACGTCGACGGAGTACTTCACCAGCGTGTAGTCACCGCCACGGGTCACGGCTGCCTGACCCAGGGTGCACGACACCGCCTCGCCCCGATAGCGCAGCAGATGATTCCAGATCACCTCCAGGCCGTTCTTGGGGATTGGGAAGGGGAGGCCGATGACGGCGCCTTCGACGCCGTTGCCCCCGTCCGCCAGCTTGGCGGTGGCGGCGATCTTCCGGGTGGCGTCGTAGATGCGTTGCGGCACCGAGGCGCTGCGCCGGGTGGGGTACACCGTCAGCTTGAACGTCGGGTAGGTCTCCAGCATGCGCTGGTGCCCCAGGGAGAGCTTGTCCCGGTACTTGTCCAGGTTGGTCTTGTCGATGACGAAGAGCGGCTTGTCGCCCGCGTACGGATCACGGTGGTGCTCGCCGAGCTGGTAGCCTGCCGGAGGCTTCGTGATGCCGCCGGTCCACTCGGGGATGGTGCCGCCGGCATTGCCGGCCTTCTCGGCCCCGAGCGGGGTGAGGTCACGGCCGAGCCGCGCGATTTCGTCGGCGGAAAGCTCCGCGGCTGCGGGAGAAGCCAGCCCGCACGCGAAGACGAGCGAAAGGGTCAGTCGGCTAGTAAATGATTTCATTTTCATGGCGCCTAGAAAGAATATTTGATCGTAGCGGTAATGAAATCGCGGTCGGCCAGTTCGTTTCTGATGCCGGCGTACCGGGTATAGCCCAGGTTGCCCTGCCAGCGGCTGAGATAGTCGGCGCGGAGCCCAAGGGTCAGCGCCGTCCGGCCTTCCACGAACGGACCGCTCGGAGTAGGGCTGTTGCCTTTGAAGTCGTGCTGGAACTGTACGTATGGGGCCAGGTTCACCGCGCCGACGGCGTTGCTGTAGTCGAGTCGCGCGGCCACCCGGTAGCCAAAGGAGGTGGAGTCCGCCGGGTCTGGACCGTCGGCGGGACTCTCAAGTTTCAGTTCATTCCAGTCCGGCATGTTGTGCACGTACATCATCGCTACTTCGGTAATGAACGCCAAGCCGTCCGCCCCCAGCGTGGGACCGAACACCTTCGTCGCCGTGGCCTGTATCTGGCTCACGTTGCGCCTGATGTAGCCAGGAACGACCGTTTCGAAACCGTGGGTGTCCGGGGCGCCGGCGGCGACACAGGCCGGGGCAGCCTCCCCTTGCCGGAGGCAGTCGAGGAACGGCGCCAGACCGTAGTCGATGACCTGGGCTTCCTGGATCTGCAGCGGCGAGTCCATACGGTAGGTGTACTCTCCCTGCAGCGCCCATCCCAGGGTTCCGAGCTGGGTGTTGAAGCTCAGTCCGACAAGCTGGATGTCTTCAGGATATTCGATGAAGTACCTGCCGGTGTCGGCGTAGGCGTCGATGCCGAAGGGCGTGCCGACAAGGCCCGCCGCCTGTTGCCGGGCAATCTGCACGGCCTGTTGCTGAGGCACGCCTTGCGCCATCAACCCCTTCACCAACCCCGGCACCAGTTGGCCGATGAGGGCTGTATTGGTCGCAACGGCCGTCCCGAAAGCCCGCAAGCCGGCGAAGGCACTCGCGGCCGAACCCGTGCGTGCACGCACGGTGGGCAGGCGGCTGTGGTAGTTCATGTAGTAGAGGCCGATCTCGGTGTTGTTCAGCTCCTCGGCGAGGTAGCGAAACGCAATCCCCCACTGGCCCGAGTCACGCGGGTTGTGGTCCGGGATGCTTTCCACGTTCATGAAATTGGGATCCGCTCCCAATTCCCAATCGGGATCTCCCAATATCTTTTTGGTCACCGCTAGGTGCCGAGCGAGTTTGGGGTCGTCGATGAACACCGCCCTCGCCCCAGCGCCCACGTAGTCGGTGGTCGAGAAGTAGGTGCCCACGGGGTCGATGTCGGTCTTTTCCCAGGCGAGTTGATAGAAGCCCTCCACCGACAGGTTGCTCGGCAGCTCCACCAGCAGCGACACCAGCGGAACCGCCACCAATGCCTCCCGCAACTCCGCGCCCGGGACCCTGAGCTTGCTCACGTCGAACGGGTTGATGGCGTTGACGCCGTTCTGGATGAAGGTGCTCTCCCCCCAGTTCAGTACGTGCTTGCCCGCGCGCACGTCCACGGCGGCGTCACCGAACTCGAAGGTTGCGGTGCCGTAGGCGTCCAGGATGTCGATGTCCTTCCCGACCCTGGCCAGCGCTTCAGCGGACAGATCATCGTGGTCACGGGTGCCGTTCTCGTTCTCGTGGTCGTAGAAGCCGCTGGCGCGAAGGAACAGGCCGAAGTTGCGGTAGGCGACGTCCAGGTCGCTGGTGAACTTGGCGGCGTTGCTGACGATGCCCCGGTCGTAGTTGAGATCACCGTCGTTGCCGTTGAGTTCTTCCGACAGTTGGGGCTCGTGCTTGCCGACGCGGTAGATCAAGCCGTAGGAGAGTGTCGTATCGAAGTACGCCTCCACCTCGCCCGAACTCAGGTCCACCGCGTTGGCCTGCCCTACAAACAGGAAAGAACTCATGGCAAGCACCGACAACGATGGAATAACAACGTTACCGATGAGCTTCAGCATCATGTCGGCGAGTTACATCATATGACATCGAATGTCAAGATGGTGGCTGCGCCCGCTCTGCGCCAGGCATTGCGAGTTTGGTATCATTGGTACAGAATAGGAATATCCTAATGAAATCAGCCACGTCGGTGGGTGGAGTGGATGCAGACGGTTGTCAACCGGCAGCAGGCCGCTATATTGGTCTGCTTGGGGCGCATGCGGAAGGTTGAACTCCCATCGGTGGTCTGAATCATGTCATATCGACCTCAGGACGGGTTTTTTCGCAAGGCCAAGCGCGAGGGCTATCGTTCCCGGGCGGCGTACAAGCTGTTGGAGATCAACCAGCGGTTCCGGGTGATCCGGGCGGGCCATGTCGTGGTGGACCTGGGCGCTGCACCCGGCGGGTGGCTCCAGGTGGCCGCCGAGCTTGCCGGTGCGCGGGGGCGGGTGTTGGGCTTCGATTTGCAGCCCATACAGTCCCTTTCGGGACGCCACGTGCAGGCGTTCGAGCTGGATGTCCTGGCGCAGGATGCGGCGGAGCGCATCGGAGTGCTGGCGGAAGGGGCCGTGGACTGCGTTCTTTCCGACATGGCGCCGCGTCTGTCCGGGATCCGCGACGCTGATCGCGAGCGTGCCCTGGCGCTTGTCCGCAAGGCATTCGAGATCGCGTGCTCGATTCTGAGACCTCGCGGCGCGTTTCTGTTCAAGACCTTCGCCGGCGCCGACATCGCGGGTCTTCTGAAAGAGATGTCGGGCCCTTTCGAAACCGTGCAGCGGGTGCGATCCGCGGCCACGCGCAAGGGCTCGTCGGAGATCTACGTGGTGGCCAGGGGCTTCCGGGGTGTCGCACGGGAAGGGGAGGATCGGTCCCCGGCATCCGGGGCGGATCCGTTGTAGGGGCGGGTTTCAAACCCGCCCGTGCCGGCGGTCCGGGGCGGAGCACCTATTCCACGGTCACGCTCTTGGCGAGGTTGCGCGGCTGGTCCACGTCCGTGCCACGGTGCACGGCGATGTGATAGGCCAATAGCTGCAACGGGATGGTCAACACCACCGGCGCCAGGTGGTAAGGGACCTTGGGAACGACGAGCGTGGATTTGGACGCCATGCTTTCGTCGGGCTCGTCGGTGACGATGACCACCTTCCCGCCCCGTGCTTCGACCTCTTTCAGGTTGCCGAGTGTCTTCCGGAAGTAGTGATCCCTGGGCAGGAGCATCACCACCGGCATGCTCTCGTCGATGAGAGCGATGGGCCCGTGCTTCATCTCCCCCGCGGGATATCCCTCCGCATGGATGTAGGAGATCTCCTTCAGCTTGAGCGCCCCCTCAAGGGCGATGGGGTAGTTGATACCCCGGCCCAGGTAGATGACGTCGCTGGCGTGGCTCAGTCCGTGGGCCAGCTCGGCGATGGCTTCCTCCATCTTGAGGGCCGCCTCGATCCAGCCGGGCAGGCGTGCGGCGTCTTCCAGCAGCCGGGTCGCCGCCTCCGGCCGGAGTTGTCCGTTGATCTGTCCCAGCCGCACCGCCAGCAGATAGAGCGCGGTGAGCTGGGTGGTGAAGGCCTTGGTGCTGGCCACGCTGATTTCCGGGCCGGCGTGGGTGTAGAAGACGCCGTCGGACTTCCGTGCCAGGGACGAATCCACGACATTGCAGATGGACAGGATCCCGGCGCCTTGCCGCCGCCCCACCTCCAGGGCGGCCAGCGTGTCCGCGGTTTCTCCCGACTGGCTCACCAGCAGGAGGAGCGAATCCGGTCCGAGGAGCGGCGTGCGATGGCGAAACTCCGAGCCGTAGTCGACCTCGGCGGGGATACGCGCCAACTCCTCGATCAGGAACTTGCCCACCAGCGCCGCGTGCCACGCGGTGCCGCAGCCCACCAGGTGGATCTTCCTCGTGCGCGCCAGGCGGTCTTCGGTGAGATTGAGCTCCGGGAGGTTGATGGCGCCGGATTCGAGGGAGATGCGTCCGCGCAGGGTGTCGGTGACGGCCTGCGGCTGCTCGTGGATCTCCTTCAGCATGAAGTGCCGGTAGCCGCCCTTTTGCGCGGCCACGGCATCCCACGTGATCCGTTTTGTGGTCCGTTTCAACGGCCGCGCGTCGGCATCGAGGATGCGGAAGCCGTCGGCCCGGACCTCGGCGATTTCGCCGTCCTCCAGAAAGGCCACGTCCCGGGTGTACTCCAGCAGCGCCGGAATGTCCGAGGCGATGAAGGTCTCTCCGTCGCCCGCGCCGATGACGATGGGTGAGGCATTCTTGGCCACGACGAGCCGCTGGGGCTCGCGTTGACTCAGGAACACCAGCGCGTAGGAACCGTGGATCTCCCGGATGGTCTCGCGTACGGCCTCCAGCAGATCCATTCCCTGGGCGAGCTTCTCTTCCGCCAGATGGGCCACGAGCTCGGTGTCGGTGTCCGAGGTCAGCTCCGCGCCCCGTCCCAGCAAGGCTTCCCTGAGCTCGAGGTAGTTCTCGATGATGCCGTTGTGCACCACCACCGTGTCGCCGGCCCGGTGCGGGTGGGCGTTGGCCTCGGAAGGGCCGCCGTGGGTGGCCCAGCGCGTGTGGCCGATGCCGGCGTGCCCCTGGACGGGCGCCTCGGCCAGGAGGGTCTCGAGCCTGGCGAGCTTGCCTTCCGAGCGCCGCAGTGAAATTCCCCGGCCGTCGAGGACGGCGATGCCGGCCGAGTCATAGCCCCGGTATTCCAGCTTTCTCAGGCTGTCGATGAGCACCGGGGCGGCGTCGCGGGCGCCGATGTAGCCTACGATTCCACACATGGATGGTTAATGTCCCGTGTCATGAACAGGTTCCGCGTCACCGATAGCGTGGTGACGCCTGTGCCAACAGGGTGCCGGATGCCTGCGCGGGCGGGTTTGAAACCCGCCCCTACAAAGCATTGCCACAATTTGTCCGCGATACGAAGCCTGCGCATCCCATCATTTGCTCTTCCGCGCCCGGTAGCCCGCCACCCAGTCTTCAATGTGCCGCTGTGGCGCGCGGCTCAGGGCCAGGGAGCCGGCGGGCACGTCCTTTGTGATGGTGGACCCGGCGCCGATGTAGGCGTCGTCGCCGATCACCACGGGCGCCACGAGTTGGGTGTCGCTGCCCACCTGCACCCGGTCGCCGATGGTGGTACGGCTCTTGGTGAAGCCGTCGTAGTTGCAGGTGATGGTGCCGGCGCCGATGTTGGAGTCCCGTCCGAGCTGGGTATCGCCGATGTAGCTCAGGTGGCTGGCCTTGGTGGACTCCCCTACCGACGAGTTCTTGACCTCCACGAAGTTGCCGATATGGACGTCGCGCTTGAGCACGGTGCCGGGACGCAGGTGCGCGAAGGGGCCGACGCTGACGCCGTCCTCGACGTCGCAGTCGTCCAGCACCACCGAGAAGCGCAAATGGACCTCGTCGGCCAGGCGCACGTTGGTGAGGTACGCGCTGCCGTCGATGCGGCAGCGGGCGCCCACCACGGTGCGGCCCAGCAGGTGGCTGTTTGGGCCGATGACGGTGTCCTCGCCGATGGTTGCCTCGGCGTCGATGTAGGTGCTGTCGGGATCCTTGAGGGTGACGCCTCGCTCCATCCAGCGGCGGTTGATGTCATTCTGCAATGCCTTTTCCATCCAGGCGAGCTCCTCTCTGTTGTTCACGCCCCGGAATTCGCGCGGGTCATCGATGGTGACGCTGCCGATGCGGGCCTGCCCCCCGGCGGCAAAGCCGGCGATGTCCGGGAGATAGTACTCTCCCTGGTCGTTACGGTTGTCGAGGGCGGCCAAGGCCGCGCGGAGAAAGTCGGACGACGCCAGATAGAGGCCGACGTTGATCTCCCGGACGGCCCTTTCCGCCTCGCCGGCGTCGCGTTCCTCCACCACGCCGGTGATGTCGCCGTCCGGGCCGCGCAGGATGCGGCCGTAGCCGGAGGGGTCCGCCAGCGTGGCCACGGCCAGGGTCAGGTCACGGCCTCCCGCCCGGTGCGCCGCCAGCATTCCGGACAGGCTCCGGCGGGAGAGCAGCGGAACGTCTCCGTTGAGGACGAGCACGTCGCCCGCAAAATCGCCCAGGGCGTCGGCGGCGCAGCAGGCTGCGTGGCCGGTGCCCAACTGCTCGCGCTGCAACACCCAGGCGGCCGGGTCCATTTCGGGAAAGGCCTCCCGGATCCGGTCCACGCCGTGGCCCACGACCACGAGCATCCGGTCGGGGTCCAGTGCCGCGCAGGCTTCCAGCACATGCCACAACAGCGGTTTGCCGCCCAGAAGGTGCAGCACCTTCGGGGTGGCGGATCGCATCCGCTTGCCCTGGCCCGCGGCCAGGATAATGACGCCAAGCCCCCGCATACGCAGGACAAACTATAACCCAAGGCCGCGCCTCTGGCCAGAGAGGTTCGGCCGCGGGTGCGGCTCCCGAACCGGTTGCCGTTCACCGCCCGTACATTGACAAGCACGTGATTTTCCAATAACTCTTACTCGTACTTCGAGACCTCTCACAACCTCCAGGAGCCGCGAAGTTGTCCAGGGTTGTCCAGGGGTTTCAATTCTTCAAAGGTGGTCCAGTTTGTATGGAAGAATTGTCCGGCCTGCAGTATTTCTTGGAGATCGTAACCAAACCCGACAACATCCCCATTGTGGGCATGCTGATTCTCGTCCTGTTCTTTACCTGGGTCGGCCTGCGGCAAGCCATGAAGAACGACAGGCTGATCGATGAGGGCCGAGAGGACGAAATCCCTGACAAGATGTGGAAGTAGAGGTCGGGGGCTGCGGTTCCTGGCGGTCCTGATCACGGTTGCGGTCCTGGGCATTTGCGGAGAAACGCGCTCCGCGCTGGTTGACGAAGAGTTGTGGCGGACGGGCAAGAAGGACTTGGCCGCCGGCAAGCTCATGGAAGCGTGGGAGAAGTTCGACAAGCTGCTCAAGCAGTACCCGGAGGAGCCGCGGCTCCAGCAGGTGATGGGGCTGGCGGCCCTGAAACGGGGGGATAGGGAGGTGGCCCTGGCCCACGTGAGAAAGGCCGTAGCGCTGGCTCCGGACGACGCCGAGGCGTTGACCCTGCTCGCCTGGCTTGACATGGAAGTGGCCGGCGAAGTGGACACGGCCATCGCGTCATACCGCAAGGTGGCCACGCTCAAACCCGAAATCCCCGAGGTTCACAACAATCTGGGCGTGGCGCTCAAGCGGAAGGGAGACCTGGAGCAGGCGGTCGGGAGCTTCTCGCGGGCGCTGGAGTTGAACCCGGACTTCGCCCAGGCGGCCAGCAACCGTGGCTGGGCGTATGTGGAGCAGGGCAACTGGCAGGCGGCCAGGGCCGACTTTGACAAGACCCTGACCCTCCAGCCCGAGGATGAGGGGGCGCTTTACGGCCTCGCGCGGGTGCGCAAGGAACTGCGCGACTATGCTGGAGCCCAGGCCGCACTGGCCCGGCTCGGTCGCAAGTCGCCGAACTTCGTCTATTGGCTCGAATGGGCCATGATCGGGCTGATACGTTACTATTGGGTATTCCTGTTGTTGACTTTGGGGTTGTTCTTTTATTTCCGGTACAAGGCAAGGACAAGGGTGAAGGTCGATGGCTGAAGCCAAGAAGAGAAAGGGCACGGCGCTCCTGGCCGTGATGAACGAGAACTGTACCAGTTGCGCCGGGTCGCCCCTGTGCGAGGTGCACTGCCCGGTGGACGACTGCATCAACCTCCTCTACGAGGAGATGCCGGCAGGCGGCCTCAAGCCCTACCGCGTCTGGGTCGACAACGAGAAGTGCATCGGCTGCCAGATGTGCTACAGCGACGACCTCACCAAGATCCACGAGCACAAGAACACCGGCGACATCTTCTTCGAGTACGCTAACCGCTTCTACGACAGCAACAAGAAGCCCCTGGAGAAAGAGCAGGAGCCCAAGAAGAGCGACCTCCAGCTCGTCGGCACCGACTCCGAGGATCGGCTCGACAAGAAAATCTGCCCCTGGGACGCCATCAGCATGGTGGAATACGAGGACGGCCTCGAAGTCTCGAAGCTCTACTACGACCCCGAGCTCATCTCGACCGAAGACGGCGTCTACTCCATCGACGACAAGGGCAAGGAAGAGCTGGAAGATAGGCAGATGGAGGGATTCTAAGGGGTTGGGTCGTGGAACGGGATTCCGACGGTTTTGATCTCTATGTTCTAGGCTCTGAACACAGAGGGCCAAGTGGTCGCTGTTTATTTATTCCAATTGGTGACTATCTTGTCCTGAAAAATAGCAGTGGTTGAGCCTTTAGAAAGATATTCGATCACTCCAACAAGCTCTTTTGAGCCATCGATTCTGACTTTGGTCTCCTGGGGTGGGGACCGACAGTACTCCACCTCGTAAGACGCAATTTTCAATCTCAATCCGTTGGCCAGTATGTACGCATCCTCGAATGACTCGGTGTGAGTAAACTGGCCGTAGTCACTTGACATGGCATCGAGACGGCGAGCGAGCTCGTAAAGAGAATAGCCGTCGTTTTTTGCCCGGTCTTCAACAAACGTTTCGGTGTTCAGGGCTGAGTTGAAGACGTCGTTGAGTTCATCCGGCTTCAGACCAGGGTTTCGTTTTAACCAATCACGGTCAATGAGCGGGCGAAATCGCGTTATTCTAGCAGGCACTGTAAGATGGATTTGGATGCTTACTTCGCGGATCCTGTCTTGCCAATCCTCGGGGCTTTGCTCGCGAACAATCAATAGCTCGACAGCGTTGCTTTCGGCCTTCGTTTTTGCACCACTCTGATAACCTGTTTTGGTGGCGAAAATGGGTTTCAAGTCGGGGATATCGTGTATTTTCCCTATCAAAGCATCGATCTTGTCCAGGGATATTCGAGAAGCGTAGTCCTTGCATTCAATGACTGTCTTGTACGTGACGCCAGCGAGTTCGTATTCCCAATACAGATCGAATTCTCGTACATTTCCAGCGCGGTCGGTGATTTTCTTGTTACGCTCGATTGAGATGTTTTTCTGAGTCGTCCATTGTTCTGAGTCCAGGAGCGCCTGTTGAAGCCGTTGCACGAAAATCTCATAGTCTGTTCCGTCAGACATAGTGGACTCCTGCTAGGGGGCGTTGGGTCCGGAATAGTGTCTGATTGTGGTCACGAGGCTAGAGCCTTGGCGACGGCACTGGGGTTCTTGGCGGCGACGCGGAGCAGCGCACGCGCCGGCCCGTCCGGTCGCCGCCGCCCTTGTTCCCAGTTCTGAAGTGTTGCCACGCTGACGCCGATCATTAGGGCGAACTCTTGCTGGGACTTCTTTAACTGGGCACGAATCGCACGAACGTCTTCTGGATCGAAGTCGGTCACCCGGCTAGGATTGAGTTCCCCTCGGCGAATGGCACCAGCCTCCTTGACGCTTGCCACCAACCGGTCGAAGTCCTTTTGTTTCACTTGAATTCCTCCTCGACCAATCGTCGCAGGATCGCAGTCTGTCTATGGGTCAGGTCGTCCTGGTCTTTCTTGCGATACATGGTCAGCATGTAAAATGTTTCGGATCTAGCGTCCCAAAAGTAGATGACTCGCAGTCCGCCGCGCTTTCCCATCCCGGGTCGGCGCCAGCGCATCTTAAGTAAACCTCCGGAGCCCTGAATAAGGGCACCCTGCGCTGGGCGAAGGAGCAAGGCCAACTGCAGTTGCCTGTATTCGTCCAACGACAGCTCGTATTCGATTTCTTCCGTGAAGATGGAAGTTTCGATGAACCGCACAGTTTCAAGATACGCCAGTGGCGTAGTGGTTGCAAGTCGGCGAGTGAGTCTTTCCGCGGGTTAGGGACGGCCCGGTGGCTGGAGAACACCTCCGTAATGACGCCGAAACCGAGGGCGGAGAACGCCGTCGTTACCTAGGGTGCACGCCGGCGTGGCCGGGTGCCCCGGGCAGAGCTTCATCGACGGCGAGTGTCAGACCACCTTGTTCAGCGGATATTCCACAATCCCCACGGCGCCGTTGCGCGTCAGCTCGGGGATGAGCTCGCGCACCACCTCCTCGGCGATGATGCTTTCGATGGAGAACCACTTCTTGCCGCCCAGGGCGGGGGTCTGGTAGAGGGTTGCGACGGTCGGGGCGGTCACGCTGGGGATCAGGTTGATGATCTTGTCGAGGTCGGCCTCCATGACGTTCATCTTGATGCCGACCTTGTGCTCGGCGGCCAGGGCGCCCTGGAGCAGCATGCTGATCTGCTCGATTTTGGCGCGTTTCCAGGGGTCCTGCCAGGCGATCTTGTTGGCGATGAGTTGGGGCGCGGATTCCAGCAGGTCGGCGACGATGCGGAGGCCGTGGGCGCGGATGGTGCCGCCGGTCTCGGTCACCTCGACGATGGCGTCGGCCAGGCCTTCGGCGGCCTTGGCCTCGGTGGCGCCCCAGGAGAACTCCACGTCCACCGGCGTGTTATGCGCCTCGAACAGCCGCCGGGTGAAGTTGACCATCTCGGTGGCGACCTTTTTGCCCTTGAGGTCCTCGATCTTCTGCACCGGCGAGTCGTGGGGTACCGCCAGCACCCAGCGTGTCGGCCGAAAGCTCGTCTTGGCGTAGACCAGCTCCGTGATGTATTCGACCTGGGAGTCGTTCTCCTGGATCCAGTCCTTTCCGGTGATGCCGGCGTCCAGGGTCCCGTCCTCGACGTAGCGGGACATCTCCTGCGCGCGCACGACGCTGCATTTCATGGAGTCGTCGTCGATGGAAGGGAAGTAGCTCCGGTTCATGCCGGTGATCTTCCATCCGGACTTGCGGAACAGCTCGATGGTGGAATTCTCCAGGCTCCCCTTGGGAAGCCCCAGCTTGAGTTGACTCACTTGTTGTAGACCTCCTCAGGGTCGAAGACCTTCTCCGCGCAGACCTCCCAATCGGCGCCGGCATCGTGGCGAAAGAAGCAGGTCCGGTAACCCATGTGGCAGGCGCCCCCGCCGTGCTGGATGATCTTGAGGATGAGCGTGTCGTTGTCGCAGTCCACCAGGATGTCCTTGACCACCTGGAAGTGGCCCGACTCCTCGCCCTTGAGCCACAGCTTGTCCCGGGAACGGCTGTAGTAGTGGGCCTTGCCGGTCTTCCGCGTGAGATCGAAGGCCTGTTCGTTCATGTACGCTAGCATGAGGACGTCCAGGGTCTCGTCATCCTGCACCACCACCGGTACGATTCCTCCGCCCTTGGCAAAATCGATTGTCTCCATTCGGGTCTCTACCCCTTTCTCAGATCTGTCTTCGAGAATGCGCTACGATCCCGCGGTAGCGGGAGTCCGACAGGCTGCCGGACGGACAGGGTCGTACTATGCAAAACACGAAATAAAACATACAACGGTTGGGCGCGCAAACGGACCCGTAACGGCCTGATTCTGATGCAATTTGGAGCGGTCAAATGAGCGAATTCCTGGTCGTCTACATCACGGCGTCGGGGGGAAATGCCAAGGATTTGGCGAGCGCGCTGGTGCGGGAGAAGCTGGCCGCCTGTGTCAACCGCATACCCGGCGTGGAGTCCACCTATACCTGGGAGGGCCGGGTGGAGCGCGACACCGAGGACCTCCTCATCGTCAAGACCCGTACCGACCTCTTCGACCGCCTCAAGCAGAGGGTCCAGGCGCTCCACGACTACGACGTCCCGGAGATCATCGCCGTCCCCATCGCCGCGGGGAGTGAGAGTTACCTGGAGTGGATGACGGCGTCCCTGTCCAAGGGGTAGGGTCTGCGGTAGTTGGCGAATCGTAGCGAGATTCCGGGCATCGGATCTACGACCCATTGCGCGGTCTTCCCGGGGCCGCCCGGGCCAGACCAAGGAGAACTTCGTGGTTCAGTCCGTAACGGGTGACTTCCAAGCCCTTGCAGGTTTCAAGTTCTCTTATCGGCGGCAATGAGATATCGAATGGGAAAAGGTGAGGACCTTGAACCAGGCCGAGAACCGGCTGCGGCGTCCCATCCCTGGCAAAGAGAATGGCCTTCATCGCCCAAACGGAGAGCGGGACATCCTCGACAGCGCGTTTGCCGGCCCCACGATAGATTCCTTTCTCGCTGGTCTCCAACAGCACGCCCCAGTCAATGAATGCCCGTAGCACGCGCCGCGCAGCGCGGGATACGGTTTCGCGTTCGCCCAACTGTTCGCGGACTCGGCGCTGCACCTGAGCCGCGGCCGTTGTACCCTGCAAGCGAAGCAGCCGCCCGGTTGCGTCGGCGACCGTGCCGAAGAAAGGGTAGACCGCCATGCACATACACCAGTGCACGAGGATTCGGTCATTCGCTTGCAAACGTTGAAGCAGCTCCAGTCCCTTGTCACGAAGCGGTCGAAGCTCCTTAGGAACCGTTACCCAGACCTTTGTCAGGATCGTGATGGCCTTGTCTCGATTACCTCTTTTCGGATTGTTTCCGATGGACAGTCGTTCCTTCAGGTGTTCCTTCAGGGCCGCAAATATCTCGTCTGTGGAACATCCGGCAAGGACCAGGTTCGTCGTGTACTCCAGCCAATCGAGCTGGATACGTTGACTGAAGCCGACCTGTTCCCACCGCTTCATGCCGCCGTCCGCTCAATCTGTACCATCGGGACCACGACTTCTTCGAGCGAAACGCCACCGTGTCCAACGATGCGTTCGCCTTTTCGAACGAAAGCCGACCGCCCCGGAGCAAGCAGGCCGAGAAAGTCTTCGGGAAGTCCCACGGAGGGCCACGCGACCGCGTCCGGGTACTGTTCCTTGACACGGGCACGTAAGGTTGCATCGGGATAAACGCGCGCCCGTTCGCCCCGGAGGTCCGCGATGGCGCCCTCGGAAGGCCGGCCGATGCCCTCCGCCTCAATGTTCCCGTGGTCCGAGCTCAGAAAAACCGCGAATCCGCCGTCAAACAGGACCTCCAGCAATTCGGCCATGTACCCTTCACCGGCCCACTGGCGAACCTGGTTGTGCATTCCCGCGGTGCCAAGTTCCATGCCGTGCATGATCCTGTCGACCTTGTCGACGACGAGGCCGAGCACCCGCATCCCGGGCCGCGACAGGAGATCGCGAACGTCGTCGATGTCTCCCAACCCCTTGGCATAGCCTACTTCCCGCTCCGCAAGGCCCTGATCCATCCAGAAACGACTCCACAAGGACGCTTCCTTGTCGGTGGTCTGGAGGCTCGAAGGGAAATAGAGCGGCGGCTTTCCCGCGAAGATCGCCTGTCGGGATACGGACGTGATGGTTGGGACCCAGGCGAACACCGCGCTCTCATGAAAACGAAGCTGCGGCCGCTGGGTCGCGAGAGCGTCCCGGAGCACGATCCACTGATCGAGGGCGAGCCCGTCCACGACGATGAGCGCAGCCTTGCCCCCGGGAGGGTCTTCGAGACGCCGGGAGAGATAGCGCGGCAGATGGTGCACCATCACCGGCGGGTCCGGCGGTTGGTTGTACAGACCGGCGTAGCGGCGCTCGACCCAGTCACGAAAGGCTCCGTCCACCTTCGCGCGAAGCTCGACTATCGGCCCACTCAGATCCGATCGCCCTGTGGCGGCCGTCTCCGACCAGAGAACTCCGAGTTCCGACCAACGATAGGCGAACGTCGACCAGTCGTGATGTCGCGCCTCCGGACCCGGCATCGTATCGTCGGCTGTCTTTACAAGACCCTGAACGCGCCGCAGTTTGTCCGCCGCGGGATCGGTTCGTATCCCGGCTGCCACCCATTCTTTCGACAGTCTGGTACCGGACTCGTGAGACACCGGGCGCAGCATCCCCTCGAAAAACAGATTGTCGATGTAGACACGAATATCCCCGTGGTCAAAGGGGATGTCCGTAGGTCCGTCGAACCTGAGGCCGTATGGTTCACTTTTGTCATGCAGGGTTTCTTCTTCGTTCGCCGCCAAGCGATCGAGAAACAGGGGCCAGCGCTCCTGAAGAAAGGAGAAGAAGGCTTCCCGGTCCGGGACGATGGCCTCCAGAGGCCAGGAGCCGAAAGCTCCGCTTTGCCGAAGCACTTGCACCAGCCGATCATCCAGGAGGCGCGGCGCGAGTTGCCCTCTGTAGTGTCTCCGCAAAAGGACGCGCAGCAGCTCGACCGGGCTGTTGATGAGCGCTGGCTCGAGATTGAACACGTGCAACAGCGCGAAGTCCTTCGTCGCGTCGTCCCCGAGCCGTTTCGGTCTGTGCTGTTCCTGCGCCAAGTAGAGCGCGTCTAGGTTGCTCCGGTCGAGCGTTGCGATGACCGGATAGCTGAGTTCAGGAAACAGGTCCGCCAAGTTGAAGGAAAGCTGCCTGCCGATCCGCAGAAGGTCGTGAGGAAGCACCGCGAGATCGTGACGTTCCGCCCGCAGGACCACCACGAGATCGCTGGTATCGCCCCGATCCCAACGGGCCCGGAACCTGGATTCGTAGGTGAAGCGGAAAGCGACGCGATCGTCGAAAGGGACGAGTTCGAAGCCTCTCTCGCGGATGGCTTCAAGCAGCGCCTCCTCCAACAGCAATCCGTCAGGGTCGGCAACCAGGGTGATGGGCGTGGCCCTTGGTGTGAACTCCTTCAGAATCTGATCGCGCCAGTCCGCCACCTTGTTGCACGGCCCCTTCACGCCGCTCCCGAGCGCGTCAGCGCCTGGTCGTACCAGAGCAAGAGCTTCTGGTCCTCCTGGAGAACAGCCTCCGGAATCTTTTCCGCGACCGAGATGATGGTGCCGTAATCCTGGTCCTGGTAGGCCTTGAAGAATCCGGCGCGCACCGCCTCGAGACGGAAAAGCTTGAGGCGCTTCTGCGGCGACTGCCGGTATTCGTCGAACTCGCGCAGCAGGACGCGCGTGCGGCGCATCTCCACGTCGGCCGCCTTGTTGGGGTCGGGCACGTACCAGCGGCTCTTTGCCTTCGCGCGGAGGGTCGAGTGGTCCTTGGGCAGGTTGCGCAGTTCCTTGAAATTGGTCGAGAGGTACCCGTGTATCTGGCTCGGCACCTCGCCCGTGCCGTCGTAGAACAGGAAATTCTGCTCCAGCATTTCGGACAGCTCGGGCAGCTTCTCGTGCTTCTGCCAACCCGCGATCTCGCGGATGAATTGGGGGTGGATGTCCTGGAAACTTTGCGGCTTCCGGCTCAATTGCCGCTTGAGCCACTGAATGGCGGAGGATTCGTCGACCACGAAGATCTCCAGTTGCACCACTTCCTCGGCCGCCATGCGCTTCTTGTCATACTCGGCGACTTGGTCAGGGAGGAAGATCATGCCGTCACGCTCCGGGAAGCGCTGGGCGAGCCCGGCCAGGAACTCGCCGATGGACAAGGGCACGGTTACGTTGCGGAGAACGTGGAAGGCGACCATGCGGTCGAAGAGCAGGTGAGGTTGGCGCTCGTTGACCACCTCGACGCGGCCGTCCCTCGCCACGAACACGGGCAGTTGGCCGAGGTGGGTGCGGAGGAAGTCCCAGACGCCGTCCTCGGTGCCCTTCGTGAGCGCGAAGCGCGCATCCAGCCCGTCGTTGGGCTTGTAGGCCGAGATCACCAAATCCTGCTTGACCGCGGTGCTGGTGACTTGGCGGTACGAGCCCTGCTGCTTGTCCATCGTACGCACGTCCGCCACGACGAAGCCGGCCGCAAGCATGGCTTCCTGGATTGCCGTCCAGACGGCGTTCCTGGAATTGTGGAAGACGACCGTGATCCAGCGACCGGGCTTGAGCACCCGCTGATACTCCTCGAAACAGCGCTGCATCAGGCGCTGATATTCGGGAAGCCCCTTGTTCTTGAAGCGGTCGACGATGGCCTCCGGCACGGCATTGGTCAGCACTCGGTGCCAGGACTCGACCAGGAAGTTGAGGTCGGCGTAATAGATGTTTTCACCGAAGGGCGGGTCGGTGAAGATGTAGTCCACCGCATTGTCAGGAATGCCGAGAGACGCCGTTGTGCTCGCGGTCGCGACGCACCCGGAAGCCTCTTGCGCACGCGCACTGTCGAAGGTCTTGATCAACCGGGACAGTTTATTTCCGAGGTTGTATCGTGGAGAAACCTCGGAGATTTGCGAGCCAACGTAGTAAACGCCGCTCAGATGTTGGTTTACTTGCGAATAGTGTGTCGGGGCATATCGGGCGAGGATCGACATTCCCCAGATAGCCTGCTCCACGAAGTAGAGCAGCATGTGACGGATACGGAGGTCGGCGTGGGCGTTGGCCCGACGCCACAGTGCTGCTAATGCGTGAGCGGCCCGGGGAAGAAAGAAGTGGTGGATGTGAGTGACCCCAGAATAATCCATTCGGGCGCGCTCATGTGTCATGTGCATAGGTGGGATCAGATCGGAGGGCACATCCGAAGGCAGGGGCAATCGGTCGATCCGATTGAGGGTTGCCAAATCCGAAGCATCCGCTTTCTTTCGGCACGTGAGGCCACCGAGAGAGTAGACGACTACCGCGGGCTTGCGCTTTGGCACTCGAATTGTGGCATTGGTGGATAAATCAAAACGTGACTCGTACAAGCGTTCTACTCGTCGTTTGGTCAGTTCGCTGCCACAGTGGGAGCAAGGGAAAGTGTCTCGTACACGTCCACTAATTTCGTCCAGTGCCACATCGGTGAATATGACCTCACCCGCACACTCGGGACAACTGAACACCTCGCTCCAGACAGTGTAGTCAATCCGCCCCTTGGTCTTCCCGTCAATGTGCAGGGTTTCGTACATCCAGCCGAGTTCATCCTCGACCTCGGCGAGCAATGTCCGCCCTGCCTCGGCGAATGCGTCCAGATCGAACGGCAGGTTGTAGTTGGCGGCGATGAAGCTGGCGACCGGCGATAGATCGTTCTGGATAGTGCGCCGGAGACCCCAATGCGGCTTGCCGAACCCTTCCCTGGACCACTGTGCTTCAATTGATTCCCGGTAGTTTGCCGGCGCCGTCCCGCACCATTGGGCCGCGACGCCCGTCATGCCGGAGCCGGCGAAGCCGTCCAGGACCAGATCGCCCGGCTCGGTGTAATGGAGGATCGACGGCACAATCGCGAGATGGGGCACCTTGGTGTGATAGCCGTGCGCCCGGTAGATCGCGTGGGTCTTGCCCTCGCTGACATCGACTGCGAACGGCTTGCGGCGGTACGGTTCGTCGGGGTCGTAGGGCTTGCCGTAAGCCTCCACGAACGCGTCCAGGAACGGATTAGGGCACGCCGTGTGCCAGGGCGGATCGGAGAGGCTCAGGATGTCGTCGATCTCGCCGTGGGGAAAGCCGACTTCGTCCTTCCATCGCTGGAGCAGGTCCTTTGACGAATCCGCATGGCGCATGCGCTCGGCGAGATCGCGAAGCCGCGCTTCGTCTCCCATTGGCCAGTGCTCGATGGCCGCCATCCGGGCCACCGCATCGTCGTCGCTCGTGTAGGGGACCCGGCCGAGTTCCGAGTGCAGTTCTTGCAGCCCTTCCCTTAGCTCCGCGGAAAAATGCGCCCGCCGGGCGTCTTCGTTCTCGAAGGTCAGCCCCAGGCACTCGACCGGCTGGCCGCGCCGGGCTTCCATCTCCTCCTCGTAGGACTTCTCGAACAACTCGTCCTGCCCGGACGTATTGCGGAAAAGCCGGGTGGTCCGTTTGTCCGGCTTGCTATCCGCCATTCGTCCGACCCCCGTTGTCCGGCCCAGCGTCCCCGTCCATGCGGCGGGTCTTGAGCGCGACACCGGCCTCGGTGAGCAGATAGGCTTGGCGCGGATGGTTGGGCTGATCCGGGTGGGCCATGCGGAGCACGCCGCCCCGCAACAACGGATCAAGGTGACGCTTCTTCAAATGTCTCCGGCTAGTCACTCTCAACGCATTTTTAATCTCCATCAGACTGCGCGGAATGTCACAGAACTCCACGATTTTCCGCTGGGTCGCGGAAAGTTCGGTCAATGGCTCAACTTGTGCAGTGGACAAGCTCGTGGGTGGTGTATCAACTTGGTCAGTGACCAAGTTTTCCTGCTTGGGCCCGACTTGGTCAGTGACCAAGTCCGGCGGACCGGGGTCAGCTTGGCCGGTTCCGCCGAGACGTTCTCTGAGGTGTTTGGCCAGCACATGGCTTTCGCCCGCGCCCGTGGGTTCGACCAGCCCCTGTGTCACCAAGCGGTCCGCGACCGTGACGGTCTCGGCGGCCGACAATCCCGTGACCGCCTTGAGTTGCGACAGGGTCGCCTTCCCGTCCCGGCAGATGAAAGCGAACGCACGCGCCTGCTCGTCGGTGAGGCGTACCCCAAGCTGGGCCTGGAAGAGGCGCTGCCGTTCCGACAGCAACTCCTCCTTGAGCAGGACGAGCTCGAAGCACTTCCGGCCCTTGTCGTTGGTGATGCGGGGCGGCACGTTTCCCAATTGCTGCCAGTTTCGGAAGACGTCCCGCAGCCCCCACCCCGCGTTCTCGCTCAACCCGATCCTGCGGAAGGCGGTCACGATTCGGGGATTGCGAAGCTCCTTCTCGCCGGGCTCGAGCAGGTCGTCGGCCGTAGCGAAGGCATCGCCGGGATTCCAGAATACGGTCTGGTCAACGTAGTGGCGTATTTCGGGTTTCCGCGCATGATCGGAATAGTCCTGGTGAATGAGCAGATTGACCAGGGATTCACGGTAGGCGAGGTAGTCGGGCGGCGTATCGTCACGCTGTAACGTGGCGGAGTCGATGCGGAACGGGTGTTCGGCGAACCGTTCATACCAGTCGACCAAGGCCCTCCAGGATCGAATCAGGTTCTCGTCGAGCACCGTGCGATCCATCCAACGCGCGCCGGTATCGGCTTGGTCGCGCGGAACCGTGAACCGCTGACAGTCGACCACCGGGCGAGGCAGCAATTGCCGGAAGGCCTCATTGCATCCGAACAGCAGGACGGCAGCCTGGGTCGGTGTCCTTCGGCCGTCTCGTTGGGCCAGGAGACCCATCTCACCGAGGAAATCCAGATCCGACAGGTCAGCGTGGGAACGATTACCGGGCCGTCTTTCGTAGGTTTCGCGGTACCACCTGACGTCGGCGCTGTCGAAGGCGGTATCGGGGTCGCACTGGACAACCCGGCCGTCGAAACGCTCCGCGGTCGCGTCAATCAGGAAGCGGTCCCTTTCGTTGTCCGAGCAGCGGACGTCGCTGCCTCCCCTGCGGACGAACGAACGGCGGATATCCCCGTTCAGGTAGACCGGTTTCTCGGCGCGGCTTGCCTCCGGAACAAAAAAGACCAATAGATCGGCATTCCCTTGCCGGTGCAGTTCCTCCTCAACGTCAAGAACGACGCTGATCTTGTCACGTTGGCGCAAGGTGGTAAGGAAATCGCCCTGCACCTTGTCAACCGACAAGACGCCAACGACTTCAAAATCCTTGCCGGCTTCCTTTACGCCGAAAACGAGATGGCCGCCATCGGTATTGGCGAACGCCGAGACGGTCTCATAGGCGTCTTTTGGAACAGCGTGGCGCGCCTCCTTGAACTCGACGTCGTTCCACTCGTAGCCCTTGAGGCGTTCAATAAGCTCTTCCCTATCCATCGGCGCCTACTCCAACACCACCCGGACCTTGGCCTGTTCCTTGCCCTTTGCAAGGTGGTCCAGATACCCATCGAAGCGCTTCTTCATCTCGGCGGGGCTTGCGGGTGAACCACCGTCGAGAAGCGCGGCTTTCAGGTCCGCGGTCGTCACAACCACTTTGACGAGGCCGGAAAAAACCTCTCGGACGGCCTCGATGAAATCCGGATCGAGGGAATCGGGAAGCTCGCCTTTCTCTGTGAACGCAACGATCCGCTTCTTGTGCTCGGGCTGGAGCAACGACAGGTTCTCGCGGGTGGCCGGGTCGCCGAGGTTGGTAAGCAATGTCCGCGTCCAGCCGGCGAGGAGGCGGTCGAGATCGTCATCAAGTTGCGCAAGGGTTGCGCCGGCTGGGACCGCAGTTGTCTCCAGGGCCGGCCTGAACCCGCAGTGAGGGCAGACAGGGGAGGCGTCGAGGTCTTCCTTGGTCAGAGCGAAGCAACTCTCCAACCCGCCGAGGCGGTCCTGGAATTCCGTCAGATGTCGCACCGGCATGAGTTCAATGGCCGAGAGATCGCGGAGCCGGGTGAGCCGCTCGTCGCGCACCAGTGCAGTCTTCTTCTTGTCGTCGTTTACGCCGAGTCGGGCCCTGGCGTGGAGATCAAGATAGACGCCGACAATGCCTTTCTTCAAGTCGTTCAGCTTCCGCAGCCATCGTCGGCGGAACGATGCGTCCTCGCGTCGTTCGGTGTGCGCGAACTCAGCCAGCACCTCGCGCCGTGTTTCTTTCATCCGTTCGGCCCATTCGTGCGACGGGGCAAGCGTCACCTCGGCTGCGGCGAGAAAAGCGGCGGTGGGACCCAACTCCGAGACCAGCCCCTGGAGGCTCTCGACCTCGGCGAGGGATTTGAGCCCTGCCTTGTGGCTGCTCACGTCCTGGGCGTCGTGGCGGAAGTTCTTGAGACGGCCGAGCGAGTTGTAAGCCTGGAGAGATTCGAGGAAGGACTTGATATGTTCCAGACCCGAGATCATGTCCTTGGTCTCATCTTCATCGATCAAGCTCTTGCCCCAGAAGGGAATGCCGGTCTGGACGGCACGATGGGCCACGACCAGCCTTCCGACGATCTGAGCAACGGCCGTCTGAAGCGCCTGGACCGTGTCGTCCTTGCCCTGTGTGACGGAGTTCGCCATGCCTGGCGGTAGCCCGAGCAGCTCGAATAGCGCCTTGAGTCCAGGAATGTTCCATTCCTTGGGGCGCTCGATGTGTTTGAAGTGGATCAACTCATCGAGTGGCGTGGCAGCCAGCGCAGGCAGGTCGGCGGCATCGAACTTCCGGCCCGGAACGGCGAGCACGAGATCACCTGAATAAACGAACGCTGCCAGGAGAACGACGGCCCATTCAGGTTCCAGGCGCAGCATGCCCGCATTGAGGTACTCGACGCCGAGTTGTTCCTGAATCAATTCGGAACGGTTCACGACTTGGCCATGACTTTTCTTTAGTACTGGGGCAAGAATGTAATGGCTGTAACGCGACCGGTAAGGATCGAGCTTGTCGCCATCAAGGAGTTCGAGCGAGTCGAGGATCGCGGTGGCCTGTTTCGTCTTCGTCGCGCCGGCGATCCACCGCAACGCGTCCTGGGCCGCCTGGGCGCGATTGGTGGATGTGATGAGTACGGAGAACCGGGGGTAGTCTGGCGCCTGCTGCGCAAAATGCGTCTCCAGACAGATGCCGGCGACCGCGTCGATGAGATCACGGAAGTTGATGCGCTCGGCTGGGGACGTCCCCGAGAGTTCGCGGAGAGCGTGGCCCTTGGCCCATTCCAGCAGTGCCTTGCGCCGGCCCTGGTGGCCAACCTCGAAGGCCGCGCCCATGTGCTCCTGGAGCCAGTTGACCAGATCGCGGAGAAAGCTCGACGCCTTCGACTCGTAAGTGGCCTTGGCGTGGCCTGAGGATGTCGATGCCAGATCGAGGGCTGCTGCGTAGCTGCGCAGTGTGTCCCGAAAGCGGTCGTCCATGCCGGTCAGGTGGAAGAACACTTCGTCTGACGCCTTCTCGTCCTTGAAGCGCGGCGGCTCGTGAGGCTGAACGAAGTAGACGTAGAAATCGCGCGGCGGTACCGCCGTGGACCGCTCGTTCGGCGCGCCGAAGAACAGGTACCCCTGGCGGGCCGCCTTCCGCTCCCGCCATTCGATCTCGTGCTCCCAGATGCGGTAGCCGGTGACGTACGTATGGTCCGTACACTCCATCACCCGCCGCAGGGCATCGTAGTAGTAGCGATCCAGCCGCGCCGCGTCCAGGCTCTCGGCCCGTTTCTCGATCAACGCGTCGAAGTCGTCAGTCTTCTTGAGGTCGAGGTAATATTGGCGGTTGTCCGGGTTCGACGAGATGAACTGCCCGCTAACCGTCTTGTGGATTTCGCGAAGGACTGTTTCCACCTGTGACAGGAGGTCGTCCGCCGGGTCTCCACCGAGATCCTCGATTCCCGGCTGGTACAGGCAAAGACCGTCCCTCAACTCCTCGGCGGTGGCGCCCAAGGCGGCGTGGATGTCACCGGTGGTCAGCCGGTGCACCGACAAGGCATGGATGACTCGCATCGCCATCGGCTGGTACGCCGGTCGGGTAAATGCTCTCTCGATCCGCGATTCCAGCACTTGGCTGCAATCGATGACGGCCTTGATGTCCGTATCGGCGCGGAAAGACGGGTTCTCTCGCAACATCGACCAGTAGCCGTCGTAGGCGATCAGACCGGCGTGATCCGCTGGCAACTCCCGCCCGAGCAGCCGCTTCATCGAGAGCGAAAGGGTCCGGAGGATTTCGCGCTTCTCGATTGCGGTCACCCGCTCGAAGGTGTCGATGTAGTCAGGATGGACCGGGAACAGATCGACGTATTCGTCCATGCGCTCGTTCATGAGGCCGTAGAACCGGGCGAACGGCATCAGGTACTCCCTGACCTTGGCTTGTTGCTCGCCGGTTTTCCGGAGCAGACGTTGCGCCACGACGAACTTGACGTCTCTTCGGGCGATCAGAACCTGCTCGAACCGATCCTTCACGCGCCGGATGCTGTCTGCCACGAAACTGAAGCGGGGGCTGTCGAAGATGGCCTCTTGTACGCCGGCGACGAACCGGAAGCGCAGGTCCTTGCAGACCTCGCCGATCTCGCGCAAGAAGTTGAGGTCGAGGATCAGCTCATGGTCATTGCGCGACCGCAGGTAGTCCAGCAGCTCGTCCACGACCATCAGCAGCCCGAGGTCGGGGTACTTCTCCTGGAACGCCGCCATCATTTCCTCGAAGGCGCGCTTGCTGCCGGCGACGTCGGCGGCACTCGGGAAGGTGAATGCAACACCAAGCCCCCCCAGGTGCTCTTCGATCTCGCCGACGACGATGTCACGGAGCGACATCGTCGTCGCACCGATCTCCGTGCGGACGACCTTGAACTTGCCGGCCACGCCACGGGCTGTTTCCGCGGCCTTCGGACTGGAGATTTCCGAAATCAGCTCAGCGTGCTCGGCGATCGCCGAAATGACCGACATCAGGTGCGACTTGCCGGTACCGTAGTTCCCTACGATCAGCAGCCCTTTGTTGTCGGCCGGTTTGTCGTATTGGAGTTGAGGAAACACAAGCCCCGACAGCTTCTCGGCCATATCGCCGGAAATGACGTAGCTGTTCACGAGATGGCGGGCGGCGGGCATATCGTCGGCATCGCGGAGTTGTACTACGGTTTCGATCGGATCGAACTGGATCAAGTCTTCGTATTGCATCGCGCCGTCTCCTAGCCGGGCCGGAGTCGATCACCCCGCCACTTCCGTGCTCACCGCCAGAATACCGTCTATAGGATAGCGCCGGTACTCGGGATGCCCGGTTTCGGCATACTGGATGTAGTGGTCTTCGATAGACCCGTTCCAAGCTGCGGCTACCTTCCTGGCACGCGAGAGACCTTGCAACAGGCGGAGCGGATCCTGCCGTAGCGCAACATCGAAGAGAATCTCGATGTTGTCGAGCAGGATGACGTCACTCTCGTGCTCTGCGAGGATCAGCTCCAGAAGCCGTTGGACTCGTAGCGGGCGCTGGCGCTCGGTCAGGTCGAGCATACGGCGCGAAAGCTCCAGATTGACGTTAATGAGCGCCGCTTTGATGCTCTCGCCAACCGCCCGCAAGGCGCTCGTCTTACCGGTACCTTCCCGACCGACAACCAGGACGAGTCGGTGGTAAAGTCCCTCGGCATGCAGGAGTTTGTCGCAAATCTGATCCGAGAGGAGGCTTGTCATCTCCGGCGTCCTTCTGTGATTGGCCGCACTGATGGTTCTTTCTATCAATTGCCGACAGAAGTTACCAAACGGCGGCAGGATATCGCACTACAGGATGGATCGGATCATGATGGTCCTTGCATAGATTCCCGGAATCCTTGCGATCGATCCCGCTTTTGTCTAGGAATTGTTCGAGGCTAGCCGGCGTCAGCGCGGCAAATCATGCACCTCCGTCGAGCCCGAGTTCGCCAACCAGTCAGGGAGTACAAACCATGAGAGACCTCCAGGAATTCATCGCGGAAGAAGAGAGCAGGCGTCCGGGTTCGCTGATCCGGGTGAAGGACCCCATCGACCCGAACAAGTGCGAGACCATTGCCTTCCTCAAGCATCTCGACGACCGCGGGCTGGAGAAGATGGTGCTGTTCGAGAACGTGACGACGCTGGAAGGGAAGCCGTCGCCGTTCCCGCTCTTCTACAACCCCTGGGTCAGCCGGCAGTTCTGCGCCGATGGCATCGGCATGGGCGACCTGACGTCGAACATGGAGTTGAGCCTCGAGGTCTCGCGTCTGGAGAAGGAGAAAGGCGACACGGAGGTGGTTCCGCCCGACAGCGCGCTGTGTCAGCAGGTGGTGTTGAAGGGGTCGGAGGTGGATCTGGCGCGTTTCCCCATCCCCATGCACCACGACCTCGACATCGGCCCCTACTGGACCATGGCCTGCGTCATGAAGGGAGAGTCGGCGCCGTTCTACGACATCACGTTCACCAAGAACCTGTATTACGACGGCAAGACCATGAGCTTCTCGGCCCACAAGCATCACCATCTGGAGGCCATCGTTACCGAGAACGAGGCCAAGGAGCAGCGGGCGCCGGTGATCATCGTACTGGGACACCACCCGGCCTTCTACTTCTCGTCCTGCTGCATGACCCCGTACGGCAACGACGACTACCAGAGCGCCGCGGCGTTCATGCGCGAGCCGTTGCGGCTGACGCCGTCGGTCACCTGGGGCGAGGACTTCCTGGTGCCCGCGGACGCCGAGATCATCATCGAGGGCGAGGTACCGCCCAACGTGCGGCGGTCCCAGAACCCCTTCGGCGAGGTGTTGGGCTACTACCAGGTGACCATGGACGTGCCCATCGTGGAGGTCACCGCCATTACCCACCGCAAGAACCCCATCCTCCAGGACATCTGGGCCGGGCAGAAGGACCACTGGAACCTGGGCGGCATCACCAAGGAAGGCAGCGTCTACAACTCCATCAAGCGCAACATCCAGGGCCTCAAGGCCATCCACCTGCCGCCCTCGGGCTGCGGCCGGGTGATCTGCTACATCTCCATCGACAAGAAGTTCCCCAACGAACCCAAGAAGGCGGCCATGCAGGCCTTTGCCGACATGCCGAATCTCAAGCTGTGCGTGGTGGTGGACGACGACGTGGACGTTTTCAACGAGCGCGAGGTGATGTGGGCGGTGGGCACCCGCACCCACTGGGACCGGGATCTCGACGTCATCCGGGAGGTCCAGAACTTCCGTGGCTGGCTCGGCGACAGCGTCGCCGTGGTGGACGCCACCCGGCCGCTGGAAGGCGAGTTCCCGATCCGGAACGAGGTGCCCCTGGAAGCCATGAAACGGGTGGACGTGAGCAAGTACGTCGGCTGATACGCTGTGTCACCTTCGACGTGCATATGAGAGAAGCGACGACTGCCCAACAGCCGGTGGCGGAAGTCCACGCAGTTCGGGATCGATATAGTGGAACCCATACGTTACCCTGTCGGGTAGGGGTGACAGCGGCGCGCGACAAGGGCTCACAACAGTCGATGTGGGTGACGACAGCGGAATTGCCTCGGGGTGGCGGTCATCCATTCTGCGTACCCATCGAAACTCGAACGGTCGCCGGAAAATCCGCGCATTCCGTCGGTGCCGGTACCTTGCCGGTACCTTGATCGCATGCTTCGACGAGACGATCCTCCGCAACGACGTGGAGCCGCTGGTGCCTGGCATCGCCGACAGCTATTCCGAGCTTGCACCCGCCAGCGAGACCGCTGTCGTCTTCCGCGACAGCGCCTTCGCCGACGACCTTGCCAAGGGCAACCTCGCTGCCATCCTGGAATAGCGCGGAATTGAGGATTGGACCGATGACTCAACGTCGACGCTACAGGAACCCGCCCATCAAGGAGGCGCTCTGCGAGTTTCGCTTCGCGCCCGGTCCGGATTGGGACCTCACGATCCCTGGAAAGCTCCAGGCTGCGCTCGGTGAGGAGTATTCCGGCAAACCTAGAGAGCAGAAAGCAATGCAGGTAGGATTGCATGTCCAGGAAGGTAAGCCTGCCAACCTGCAGTACGGCGAGGGCTTGGCAAAGGTCCAGCTCTTAACGAAAGATGGAACAAGGCTGGTCGGCGTCGGCCCGGACGTCCTCAGTGTTCATATGCTTCGCCCCTATCAGGATCCCTCCAGCACCGAGGGAGGTGGATGGGAGGAGTTTGCGCCCCGCATTGCAGCCGCGTTGGAGGCCTACCGAAAGGTGGTCGAACCCAACGGCATTAATCGGGTTGGCGTTCGTTACATTAACCAGATCGCGATGCCGGGGACTAACATCAGGGTTGAGGAGTATCTCAAATGCGCTCATCTGGAGATGGGGGGCTTGCCCGAACATTACGTAAATTTCTTGGGCCAAGTCGAATACTTGTATGACGATGAAGCACGTCTTAGATTGTCTTATGGATTGCTTGAAGCCTCATCGAATGTCGTGGAATGCCTGCTCGATCTAGACGTCATTTGGCAAGCCAATACGCCGATTGAATCCGAGGCATCGTTGGAAATCGCTAGCGACCTGCACGAACGGGCGGGATCGGCGTTTGAAGCCGTTGTATCGGATAAAGCCAGGGAGCTCTTTGATGCTGGTTGATTCTCGGGAAACCGCGTTGTCAGCAACGCATCCGTTTCTTCCCGCGTTATTTCCGAACGTGGATCGGTCAGGCATGACTGAAGGATCCGTGTCTATGGTAGGCAGCGGCAGGGAGTCCATGGCTGTTTCGCTCGATCAAGCACGTCTGGGAAGGGCCCTTGTCGAGTTTGGGTTGCAACTTGTCGTTGAGCCATCTGATACGGCGTTGCTTTATACGAATCTGGGAGCGAGCTTGTTCCCGGCCATCGTCGATAGAGCCTGCTTTGAAGACGAGAATCGAGAATATGAGCGGCTTGAGAACAGACTGAGGATAGCGTTCGAGGCCGAGCCTCTCGAAGACGGCATCGATCATTCGGCGGAGGGGATTATCGACGATGCGTTGCGGTCGGTACATGGGAGGCGTGTTTTGGTTTGGCTCAGGGCATTGTCAGTGGATGTCGAGCGCCCGAGCCTGGCGGCGTCGGTTCTACGTTGCCTGGGTCGCCGGCGGCCGGGGACAACCGCGTGGCGCGTCGAGATCGTGCGATCCGCGCTGGCTGCGGACGACGTGGAGATGAGAGATGCTGCGGTGCAGGCAGCGGAGTCGTGGGGTGATCTGGGAATGCGAGAGGTGCTCTCGAGCCACACGGAGGCGGTACCTTGGCTTCGCGCTTATGTCGAGGACGTGGTCGAGGACCTTGGAGAGTAGACAGCGGCAATGTTCCTGGCCCGAAAGATCGCTCGCGCCAAATGGGATGCGAAACGGAATATTGAGCGAGGGTTGGAAGAAGGAGAAATATCGGCTGACGCGGTGACCGGGGACCTGCGAACGCAAAAGGACACGCTATCCTTCTGGCGATGCCGCACCGGAGCGAACGTCGATATAGAAGATGCAGCGTTGGCGATCGCTGCGGCTGGCGAACGTCTCGACAAACTCGATATCGTGTGGCTGGCCGATAACGAGTTGCAAGCGGACGGTCATATCCTGAAGGATACTGAAGGGCGAACGCCAGTCGCAGATCTCTCGGAGAAGCATGTCGACATCTGCAAGCTCGACTATGTCCGGCTAGGCGAGGTGGCTCAACGCGTGGCGGCGGCAATCGAGGACCAGAGGTGTCGCCGGCTTACGAAAGCGCGCGTAAAGGGGCTTCTGGTCGCGGCCGTTCAACAGGGGCGTATCATCCCGGACGAACTTGCCGACGGTCTTCGAGCGGAGATTGGGCTATGACACCGGACCGGGCGGTCCGCAGGCGGGGCTGACGTTTGCCGAGAACGACCTCGGCATCGGCAACCGTCCGAAATTTACACAACTTGTGGGACTTTCTGGGGTGTTCTTGGGCGGACTATAGACCACTTCGGCGTGATGGAGCGTCCGCCTAGTTACGTGAACGTGGCGACTCCCACCTCGGGCTGCTAGCCACAATTCCCGCGAAAGCGGGAATCCAGAGGTGGGGCGGTCGTAAAGAGAAGAAGGCCATGGCCAAGCTGAAATTCTACTACAAGAACACGTGAACGACCTGTCGCAAGGCAAGAAGTTTCTTGCAGTCACAAGGCGCGGAGCTGGAGGAGAGGGAGTACGGCAAGCAGCCGTTGACCGAGGAAGAACTGGATTCCATCATCGGCGCCGGGCCGGTGACGGATTTTCTCAACACCCGGACGCCGCTCTACCGCGAGCGGAAGATGAAGGACAACCCTCCCGGCAAGGAGGAAGCGATCCAGTTGATGCTCACCGACCAGAACCTGCTCAGGCGCCCGGTGACCATCAAGGGCAAGCGCAAGGTGGCCGGCTTCGACGAGGCCGCGATCAAGGCCCTGCTCTGAGCGCATGTCCGAGATCAGCTTCGACGACTTCCTGAAGGTCGACGTCCGCGTCGGCACCATCCCCGGGTCGAGCCCTTCCCCGAGGCGCGCAAACCCGCCTATAAGCTCTACGTGGATTTCGGCCCCGAGATCGGCGAACGCAAGAGTTCGGCCCAAGTCACCCGCCACTATACCGCGGAAGAACTGGTGGGCCGGCAGGTCGCCGCCGTCGTCAATTTCCCGCCCAAACAGATCGGGCCGTTCCGGTCCGAGATTCTCGTGCTGGGTTTTCACGACGCCGACGGAGAGGTAGTGATGATCGAGCCCAACCGCCCGGTGCCCAACGGGGGCAGGCTCTTCTGAAAGAGGCGCCCACCACTGATGATGGCGGGCCGCCTCCGTGGCAGGATGAGTTGATGCCGCGGGCTCGCTGCCGCCTTACGGCACCCCCTTCTCCTCCGTCTCCACCGCCTGGTAGATCTCGCTACCGGCTTTCTTGAATTCCTCGGCCTTCTCCTGCATGCCCGTGGTCAGCGCCTTCTCGGCGGCGAGGCCTTTGCCGGCGGCGTAGTCGCGGACGTCCTGGGTGATCTTCATGGAGCAGAAGTGGGGGCCGCACATGGAGCAGAAGTGGGCGACCTTGGCGCCTTGGGCGGGCAGGGTCTCGTCATGGAACTCCTGGGCGGTGTCGGGGTCGAGGCTCAGGTTGAACTGATCCTCCCAGCGGAACTCGAAGCGCGCGTCGCTCAGGGCGTCGTCGCGGATCTGGGCGCCGGGGTGTCCCTTGGCCAGGTCGGCGGCGTGGGCGGCGATCTTGTAGGTGATGACGCCGTCCTTGACGTCCTTCTTGTTGGGCAGCCCCAGGTGTTCCTTGGGGGTCACGTAGCAAAGCATGGCGGTGCCGTACCAGCCGATCATGGCGGCGCCGATGGCGCTGGTGATGTGGTCGTAGCCGGGTGCGATGTCGGTGGTCAGGGGTCCCAGGGTGTAGAACGGCGCTTCGTGGCACAGCTCGAGCTGCTTGGTCATGTTCTCCTGGATCAGGTGCATGGGCACGTGGCCCGGGCCCTCGATCATCACCTGGACGTCGTGCTCCCAGGCGGTCTTGGTGAGCTCGCCGAGGGTGGCAAGCTCGCCCATCTGGGCCTCGTCGTTGGCGTCGGCGATGCTGCCCGGGCGAAGTCCGTCACCCAGGGAGAAGGCCACGTCATAGGCCTTCATGATCTCGCAGATGTCGGCGAAGCGGGTGTACAGGAAGCTCTCCTGATGGTGCGACAGACACCACTTGGCGAGGATGGAGCCCCCGCGCGAGACGATGCCGGTCTTGCGCCTGGCCGTTAACGGGATGTAGCGCAGCAGCACGCCGGCGTGGATCGTGAAATAGTCCACGCCCTGCTCGGCCTGCTCGATGAGCGTGTCCCGGTACATCTCCCAGGTGAGCTCTTCAGCCTTGCCGTCAACCTTCTCCAGCGCCTGGTAGATGGGCACGGTGCCGATGGGCACCGGCGAGTTCCGCAGGATCCACTCGCGGGTTTCGTGGATGTTGGCGCCGGTGGACAGATCCATGACCGTGTCCCCGCCCCAGCGCGTGGCCCAGATCATCTTCTCCACCTCTTCCTCGATGGAGGAGGTGACGGCCGAGTTGCCGATGTTGGCGTTGATCTTCACCAGAAAGTTCCGGCCGATGATCATGGGCTCGGTTTCGGGATGGTTGATGTTGCAGGGGATGATGGCGCGCCCCCTGGCTACCTCGTCCCGCACGAACTCCGGGGTGACGAACGGCGGGATCGACGCGCCGAAATTGTTCCCTGCATGGTGGCCGTCGCCTTCGCCGTTGAGCGCGGCTTCGCGGCCGATGTTCTCGCGGACGGCGATGTATTCCATCTCCGGCGTGACCATGCCCCGGCGCGCGTAGTGCATCTGGCTCACGTTGCCGCCGGGTTTGGCCCGCAACACGTTCCTTCGCGCCATGTCGGGAAAACGGTTTCCGTCCGCACCGTTGTCGTTGGCGCGGTAGTGGGACTCGGTTTCCACCGTGTCGCCCCGGGCGGCGATCCAGTCCAGGCGCAAGGGCTGCAATCCTTGCCGCACGTCGGGTTGAGCCGCCGGATCGGTGTAGGGGCCGGAGGTGTCATAGACCCGCAGGCGCGGACGCTCAACGGCGCTCCCGTTGACGCTGTTGCCGTTGCCTCCATGCCCGTTGGCGCCCGTGTTGCCGTGGCTGATCTCGCGCATGGCGACCTGGACCCCGTGGGAGCCCGTCCCGGACACATGGACCTTGCTGGAGGCAGGGAATGGGTCCGTGGTGATCACGGTATTCTGGTTGACCTCTCCGTTTTTCTTGGACATGACTTGTCTCCCTTCCGGGGCTCGCGGGTTCTGTTCTCGGTCGTGACTCCCTCGGTACGAGGGATAGAGTTCCGTAACCTTTCACTTCTATCGCAATTGAGTTCCTAACGTCAAGGAAACGAAAGCGTGAAAGGAAAGGCGATGACGCCCAACTCCACCCCACCTGGATTCCCGCTTTCGCGGGAATGACGGAGGGGGACGGGAATGACGGTATTGGGATGTCCTTGCCTTTTTGGGGATGTCCTTGCCTTTTTGGGGATGTCGTTGCCTATTCCGAATCGTAGCTGATGAGCGAGAACAGCCCCTGGCCGAGTTTCTCACGGGGCTTGAGGAAGCCGAGCTCGATGATGCAGGCGTGCTCGAAGACCGTGGCGCCGAGCTGCTCCACGAGTGTGGCCGCGGCGACCGCCGTTCCGCCGGTGGCGACGAGGTCGTCCACCAGCAACACCCGGGCGCCTGGGGCCAGTGCGTCGCTGTGCACTTCCAGGGTGTCTGTGCCGTATTCCAGCTCGTAGGTCGCCTTTAACGTGTCGTACGGAAGTTTCCCGGGTTTCCGGATCACACACAAACCCTTGCCCAGCCGATAGGCCAGGGCCGCGCCGATGATGAACCCGCGCGATTCGACGCCCACCACCGTGTCCACGGGGGCGGTTTCGTATCGCTCGGCAAAGAGGTCGATGGTCTTGCGGAACAGAGGTCCGTTGCCCAGCAGCGGCGTGATGTCCTTGAACACGATCCCGGGCTTGGGGAAGTCGTGGATGTCGCGAATGATGGCTCGTATCTCTGCGATGCTGTCGTTACCCTCGATGCGGCTCGTCATGCGGCATGGGCTAACACAGTCATGGTAAATAGGAAAGCGGGTTCCGGGCGACGTTGTTCCTGCGAATCTCGAAGTGTAGGAGCGGCGTGGTGACCCGGCCGGTGGCGCCGACCTCGGCTATGACCTGCCGGCGGCGCACCTTGTGTCCCTGCCGTACGTAGTTCTTGCGATTGTGCGCATAAACCGACGCAAATCCGCCCCGGTGGCGCACGATGATGAGGTTGCCGTAGCCGCGCAAGTGGTCGCTGTAGATGACCTGTCCCGCCAACGTTGCCCTGACCGGCGTGCCCGACGCCGCGGCGATATCGATCCCGTCGTTCAGGCTGTCGTGCCGTGAATCGAACCTGGCCGTGATCTTTCCCTTCACGGGCCAGGCAAACCCTTGTTTCCGCGGCTTTGCCGGCGCCCGCCGCGTGACACGGGTCTTGGCCCCGGTCGGGGCGGTTTGGGTGCGGGAATTCTTTCCGGTAGCGCCCTTGGTACGAGTGGTCGTCTTGGTGCGGCCGCTCGTTTTCGGCGCCGCCTTGATGGGGGTAATGATCTGGACGGGCAGCCGACGGGTCGCGCCGGGAATGAACAACCGGCGCCCGACCCGGACGTCCCGCGCATCCGCGACCCGGTTGATGCGCGTCAGCGTGACGTGATCTATGCCGTACGCCTTGCCGATGCGGTAGAGGTTCTCGCCCTTCCTGACGACGTGGTAGATGCCGGCTTTCTTGGGAGCCCAGCTCGGCGTCTTTCCGCGCGCGCGGCCGCCGACATCACGGTTATCGACATAACTGCAACCGGATACGGTAAGGATGATGAGGATCTGGAGCAGCCCGAGAGCGCGAAAGGCCAGTGTTCTGCGCTTTGCCGACAACGAGAACTCCTGCGCAAATTCGTACACGGACTTCAGTTCCAGGACACTATCCCGGCCAACCGTACCTCCCCAGAAGCTTGACGAACCGACATCCTCCGAGGTCCGTTTCTTCAAGGCCCGTGGGAGTACGACTCGTGAGTTTGAGGGTCTGGGACTGGTCGTCGCCGATGGGAATGATGAACCTTCCGCCGGCCGCGAGTTGCTGGGCCAGCGGCGCGGGCACCTTCGGCGCCCCCGCCGCAACGATGATGGCGTCGTAGGGGGCGTGTTCCGACCATCCGAGGGTCCCGTCTCCCAAGTGGATTGCCACGTTGTAATAGCAAAGTTCGTCGAGGAGTGTCCGCGCCTGCACGCCCAGACCCCGGAGCTTCTCCACCGAGAATACGTTAGCGCACAGTTCCGCCAGCAGCGCCGTCTGGTAGGCGGATCCGGTGCCGATCTCCAGGACACGTTCGGTCCCCTTCAACTTGAGGGCCTGCAACATGTAGCCGACGATGTAGGGCTGGGAGATGGTTTGTTTCGCGCCGATGGGCAGTGGGTCGTCGTCGTAGGCGCGATTCACCAGGGCGGGTTCCACGAAAAGATGACGCGGCACCTTGCGCATGGCATGGATCACGCGCGGGTCGTGGACCCCCCGGTCAAGCAATTGGGTCTGGACCATCCGCTCCCTGGCCCCCTCGAATCCTGCGACGCTGCGGTTGTGGGAACTCACGGTCATAAATTGTGGTGGCGGCACGGGCTCGGTGGTCCCGGTAAGAAATGGTCGGGGCGACTGGATTTGAACCAGCGACCACACGCACCCCAAGCGTGTGCGCTACCAGGCTGCGCTACGCCCCGACATATGTGAAACTCTTAACACTCCACAGGGAACGGGTCAATTCTTGGCTTCGCCGGAGCGGGAAAGGGGAGGGAGGGGAGAGGGGTTTGAATGCGTGGCTGAGTGCCCCGCTCGGGAAGGGGCACTAGTGTGGTGTCTCACAAATACGGTTATGAATCTGCGGGTCCTTTTGGCCGTCGGCTGCGTTGCTCTTCCTCGCGTGGTGACCGCCACACGGGCGGGTTTGAAACCCGCCCCTACAAGTCATCGCGCCTTGCCGACAACCAAAATGCCCTCGCATCTTCATAACCGTATTTGTGACACACCACACTAGGAGATCAGGTCCCGGAGTGAGGTAAGATCGTCCTTGATCTTGAGGAGGGCTTCCTTGTATTCCGGGTCCGGCCACGGGCTCGTCGTTGGCTCGTGGTTGGCCGGGTCGCGCTGTTTGAGCTTCTTTCTGGCCCCTTCGATGGTGTACCCCTCCGTGTGCAACAACTGTTTGATCTGGAGCAGCAGCTCGACGTCCTTGCGTTTGTAGAGGCGGTGGCGGGACGGCGCCTTGCCGGGGTTCAGGATGTCGAACTCGGTTTCCCAGTAGCGCAGCACGTGCGGCTTGAGCTTCAAGAGGGCGCTGACTTCGCCGATCTTGAAGTAGAGCTTGTCGGGAATGACGACGGCCATGACTCCCATGATATCATGAAATGGTGAGGCTGTCGGTGTCCGGGGGCTCGGCGGGTTCGGAGTTCATGTTCTTTTTCAGGGTCTGGCTGGGCTTGAAGGTCAGCACCTTGCGGCCCGCGATGGTGATCTCCTCGCCGGTCTGTGGGTTTCTGCCCTTGCGGGGCTGCTTGCCGTGGATGACGAAGTTTCCGAACCCCGAGATCTTGACCTTGTCGCCCTTTTCGAGGTGGGCCTTGACGATCTCGAATGTGGCCTCGACCACGTCGGTGGCCTCCTTCTTGGAAAAGCCCACCCTTTCGTAGATCCGATTGATGATATCGGCCTTGGTCATGGTTACCCTCCTCCGGGGCGCCTGCAGGTCGGGGGTCCGCTACCGGAGTGTGGCGTCGAACGCGGCACAAAGCTGGCGGGTCAAGTCCTCGTGCACCGCGTTGACCTCTTGATCGGTGAGGGTTCTCTCCGTCGATCGGTAAAACACCTTGTAGGCCAGACTTTTCCTGCCTTCGCTGATGGGAGCGCCTGTGTATTCGTCGAAGACATCCACTCTTTCGATGAGAGCTCGATCCAGCCCCTTTACCCAATCGATCACTGTTTGACTCGGGAAGTCTTCCACTACGACGATGGCGAGATCACGCTCCACCGACGGGAAACGGGGAATGGGACGCACCTTGAAATCTGGCCGAGCATAGTGAACGATCGCGCCGAAGTCAAGTTCGAAAAGCAAGAAGGGGGGCAGGTCCAATTCCTCGCGAACTCGCGGACTTATCTCGCCAACGTAACCCACGCGGGCGCCCCCGAAGGAGACCGTGGCGAACCGGTCCGGGTGCACGATGGGCGGGGGGTCTTCGGCGGTCCACCGCGAATCGGCGTAGCCCAGGCCCTCCAGCAGGTCCTCTGCGATTCCTTTCATGTCGGCAAAGACGAAGGCCCGGCTCTCGACCTTGAGCCCGCGGCGTGGCCGGCGACCGCGGATAAGCCCGGCAACGTTCATCCGTTCCGTGAACCCGCCTTCGTCTCCGAGCGAGAAGACCTTGTTGAGCTCGAAGATCATGGAGCTCTGGTTGCGGCGCTCGGCGTGGTAGTGCAGGTTCTCGATCAACCCGGGCAGCAGGCTCAGGCGCATTTCGTCCGTTTCCTGGCGCAGCGGATTGGTGACCCTCACGGGTTTGCCCTCGCCGGCCCAGAGTCCGGGAAAGGTCCGGTTCATCTTCGGGGAGCAGAAGGGCAGGGTCACCAACTCGCTCAACCCCCCGGTGGTGAGCAGTGACCGGGTCTTCCGCATCCAGCGCAACAGTGGATCGCCCTGGCCGGCCCCCATCCGCACCGCCGGCAGCGTGGCCGGAATGTTGTCGTAGCCGTGGATCCTCGCCAGTTCCTCCACGATGTCCGCTTCCCGGGTGAGGTCGAACCGAAAGGAGGGCGGCGACACCACGAGTTCCTGCTCGGAAGAGCGCTTCAACCCGATTCCCAGGGATTCGATGATGTCGCGGATACGATCCGGCGGCAGCTCCACCCCCAGGGCGCGCTTGACGCTGGCGTACCGGACCGTGATATCGGGCGGCTTGCGGGCGCCGGGATACACGTCGGCGAACCCCGGGACCACCTGCGCCTCACCCATCTCCTCCCACAACGCCACCGCCCGGTCCATGGCGTAGCGCGTCCCTTCCGGATCCACGCCCCTTTCGAATCGGTGGGAGGCCTCGGTGTGCATCCCCATGCGTTTGGCCGTCCGCCGGATGGTCAACGGGTCGAAGTGGGCGCTTTCCAGCAGCACGGATTCCGTCTCCTCGGTCACCTCCGAGCCGGCGCCGCCCATGACTCCGGCGAGGGCCGCCGGCGTGTCGCCGTCACAGATCAGCAGGTCGTCGGGATGGAGCGCTCGTTCCGATCCGTCAAGGGTGGTCAATGTGCTGGCCTCGCCGGCGCTACGCACCACGATGCGCCGGCTGGCGATGCGTCGGGCGTCGAAGGCGTGCAGGGGTTGGCCTGCCTCGAGCATGACATAGTTGGTGACGTCCACGATGTGGTTGATGGAGCGGATGCCGCAGGCTTCGAGCCGAAAGCGAAGCCACGGCGGCGACGGCGCCGGCCGGAGCCCGTGGATGAGCCGGGCCGAGTAGCGCGGGCACAACGCTGCGTCCTTGATCTCCACCGATACCGGTATCGTTGGCGGGTGGTCGCGGAGGTGACGGGGGATGGCGGGAACCCGGAGCTTCCCTCCGGTGAGGGCGGCGATCTCCCGTGCCAGGCCCAGGACGCTGAGACAGTCGCCCCGATTGGGCGTGACGCTCACCTCCACCATCCAGTCGTTCAGGCCCAGGTACTCGTGCAGCGGTGCGCCCGCGGGGGCGTCCCCGGGCAGTTCCATGATGCCGCGGTGATCGTCGGAAAGCTCCAGCTCCTTCTCGGAGCAGAGCATGCCCTCCGAGGGAACTCCCCGGATGGGGCGGCGCTCGATGGCCTGTCCGGACGGCAGCACGGCGCCCACGCGCAGAAGCGCCGTCTTCATGCCCGGCCGGACGTTGGGGGCGCCGCACACGATGTGCAACGGCTCGCCGTCGCCATGGACCTCACACACGGACAGCCGGTCGGCATTGGGATGGGGCTGGACGTCCGCCACTTCGACGATGACCGCGCCGGTATCGTCCGACAGCGGCCGCACCGCTTCCACCTCGAGGCCCGCGTGGGTCAGCCGCTCGGCCAGCTCGTCGGGCCCGAAAGGGCCGACGGCGCCCGGGATCTCCACCAGCTCCATCAGCCAATTGAAAGTCAACTTCATGATCGATTCGTGAAACCGGGTACCCGGAGTCTGCGCCGCGGGACGGCTCCGGTGTAGGGGCGGGTTTCAAACCCGCCCGCGCGCGCATCGCGCCATCGCTCGATACCGGCTCCTAAGCCGGGAACTGTCTCAGAAAGCGGATGTCGTTCTGGAAGAACATCCGGATATCGTCCATCCCGTATTTCAGCATGGCGATGCGCTCCACGCCCATGCCGAACGCAAAACCCGAGAAGGCCTCGCTATCGTAACCGACGAACGCGAAGACATTGGGGTCGATCATGCCCGACCCGAGGATCTCCAGCCACCCCGACCCCCGGCACACGCGGCAACTGCCGGCGTCCGTAGCGCCGCGGCACAGGATGCAGCCGATGTCCACCTCCGCGCTGGGCTCGGTGAACGGGAAGAAGCTCGGGCGGAAGCGCACGCGCACCTCGTCCTGAAAGATCTGTTCCAGGAAGTGGGTGAGGACGCCCTTCAAGTCCCCGAAGGTGATTTCGTGGTCCACCATGAAGCCCTCCACCTGGTGGAACACGGGCGAGTGGGTGGCGTCGTCATCGTGGCGATAGACGGCGCCGGGCGCGATGATCCGCAACGGCGGCCGGCGCTGCTCCATGACGCGAATCTGCACTGGCGAGGTGTGGGTGCGGAGCACGTGGTCATCCGACACGAAGAAGGTGTCCTGCATGTCCCGGGCCGGATGATCCCTGGGAATATTCAATGCCTCGAAGTTGTGGTAGTCGTCCTCCACGTCCGGACCCCGGGCGATCTCGAATCCCATGCCGGTGAAGACGTCGATGATCTCGTCCGTGACCCGGTTCAGAGGATGCACGCGGCCCCGCTCCACACGGTTTCCCGGCAGCGTCACGTCGAGGCGGGGACCCTGGTCCGTCAGGCGTCCCCGGTTTCCCCGGAGGTCGTCGAGGCGCGCTTCGAGAAGCCCCTCGAGTTCCGCTCGCCGCCGATTCAACTCCTGGCCGGCGCGTGGCCGTTCGTCGGCGGGCAGCTCCCTGAGCCCGCGCAACAGCGCAGTGAGTTTGCCACCCTTGCGGCCCAGGTAGTCGATACGGATCTGCTCGATCTCCTGTTCCGAGGCGCACCGCTCAAGGCGCCCGGTGACCTCCTCGTGGAGCTTCTCGAGGGTTTCGATCATGGGTCGGGGGAGGGTTCAGGCGTTGAGAGAGTCTCCCCGATCGGTGTCGAGGGCATGCTTGGCGCACTGGGCGAGCTGGTCGAACATGGCCGCGTCCGATGCCGCGAGATCGGCCAGGATCTTGCGGTCCAGCTCCACGCCAGCCACCTTCAACCCGTGAATCAGCCGGCTGTAGGACAGGCCGTTGACCCGCGCGCCGGCGCTGATGCGGATGTTCCACAAACCCCGGAACGTTCTTTTGCGCACACGCCGGTCCCGGTAGGCGTAGACCAGTCCGCGCTCGACGGTCTCTTTGGCGACGCGGTACAGTCGTCGTCGGCCTCCGACGTACCCCTTGGCCAACTTCATGATCTTTCTTCGGCGCCGGCGGGAAGCCGGTCCGCCTTTGACTCTAGGCATGGCTTGTGCTCCTTGAACAAATATCAACAGGGGCGCTGCCGGGGACGGCGCGCCCTGGTGTCTGTCCCGCTATTGGTTCCTCGTCTGAACGGGTGCTGATGTCGGTGGATCCCGGTGCCTGTCCCCGGGATGTGAGTCGCCGCCCCAACCCCTCCCTACAGGTAGGGGATGAGACGCCGCATCGTCTTCGTTTCGCAGCTCGATACCGACGCGGCCTGCCTCAGCCGGCGTTTCCGCTTGCGGCTCTTGGTGGACAGAATATGGCTCGTGAAGCCTCGCCGCCTCATGACCTTTCCGCTCTTGCTGACCTTGAACCTCTTGGCCGCCCCCCTCTTCGTCTTTATCTTGGGCATCCTGAATTTCCTTGTCCCTTTTTCAATCTGCGCATCAGGCGCTGGATTTCGGTGTCAGAAGCATGGCCATGCTCCGCCCCTCCAGTCTCGGGGCCATGTCCAGCTTCGCCAGATCCTGAACTATTTCGAAGACCCCGTTGAGCATGGCTCTGCCGAGCTCCGGGTGCGTGATCTCGCGGCCTCGAAAGAAAACCGACACCTTGACGCGTTGTCCCCGTTCGAGGAAGCGCCGGATGTTTCTCACCTTGAACTCCCGGTCGTGCTCGTTGGTCCGGGCTCCCATCTTGATTTCCTTGACCGCGACGAAGGTGGAGTTGCGTTTCGCATCCTGGGTCTTCTTCTTCTGCAGGTAGCGAAACTTGCCGTAGTCCAGCAAGCGGCACACCGGAGGCTGTGCGTCAGGGGCTACTTCCACCAGGTCGACTTCTTTTTGCTCCGCGATACTCAGAGCTTCATGCAACGGCATGACTCCAAGTTGGATTTCTGCGTCGATGACGCGAACCTCGCGTGCTCGGATCTGCTGGTTGATTCTTGTGGGCCGCGCTATAAGGCACCTCCTGTGAAGATCTGCGCCTCCGGTTTCATTGGACGGGCTCAGTTTCCTGCCGCACGTCCTCCCGGAGCTTTTCGAGGAACGCTTCTACGGACATGGCCGGGAGGTTCTCTCCGCCGCGTTTCCTCGCCGACAGAGTCCCATTCTGCACTTCCTTGTCACCGATCACCAGCGCGTACGGAATCTTGGCCAGTTGGGCTTCTCGGATTTTGAAGCCCAACTTCTCGTTGCGGTCATCCAGCTCCACCCGCCATCCGGCTTCCAGCAGCCTGTCACACACGTTGGCGGCGTAAGGTTTCTGTTGATCCGTGACCGTTACGATGCGCGACTGCATGGGGGCCAGCCACAAGGGAAAAGCCCCCCCGGTGTGCTCGATCAACAGGGCCATGAAGCGTTCGATGGAGCCGAGAATGGCCCTGTGAATCATCACCGGCCGCTCCTCCGCTCCGGTGGGCGAGATGTAGCCGAGGTCGAACCGTTCGGGCATGGAGAAGTCGAGCTGAACCGTGCCGAGCTGCCAGCCGCGCTTCATCGCGTCCTTGACGACGAAGTCGATCTTCGGGCCATAAAAGGCGCCGTCGCCTTCACTGATCTCATAGGCTACGTTCCGTTTCTCCAGCGATGCGGCCAAGGCAGCCTCGGCCCGTTCCCAAGTCTCCAGGGCTCCCAGGTATTGGTCCGGCCTGGTGGAGAGGAAGACCTCCAGATCCTCGAAGTTGAACCTATGATACACCGCGCGAAGCATGTCAAGCAGGGAGGCGATCTCCTGCTCGATTTGCTCCGGCGTGCAGAAGATGTGGGCGTCGTCCTGGGAGAAGCTGCGCACCCGCGTGAGCCCGGCGGTGACGCCGGATTTCTCGTAACGGTGCAGCCGCCCGAAATCCGCCAGCCGTATCGGCAGGTCCCGATAGGAGCGCTTCTTCGAGGCGTAGATGAACGTGTGGCTCGGGCAGTTCATGGGCTTGACGCCGAATTCGCGCTCGTCGACGTGGGTGAAGTACATGTTGTCCTTGTAGTGATCGTAGTGCCCGGAGCGGTGCCACAGGCTGGCGTCGAAGATCTGGGGCGTGATCACCTCTTCGTAGCCGTAGCGCCGGTACAGGCTGCGGATGTAGTCCACCAGGGTGTTGTAGATGAAGGCTCCCTTGGGATGAAAGAACGGGCTGGCCGGGGCCGCGGGATGGAAGCTGAAGAGGTCCAGCTCCTTGCCGAGCTTGCGATGGTCCCGCTTGCGCGCTTCTTCCAGCAATGCGAGGTGTTGCTTCAACTCTTTCCGGGACGGGAACGCGGTGCCGTAGATGCGCTGGAGCATCTCGTTCTTCTCGTCTCCGCGCCAGTAGGCGCCAGCCACCGACGTGAGCTTGAAGGCCTGGATGAACCCGGTGCTGGGCAGGTGAGGTCCGCGGCAGAGATCGACCCACTCCCCCTGGCGATAGAGGGATACGGTTTCTTCGGGAATCCCGTCGAGAATCTCGACCTTGTAGTCCTCCCCCATGCCGCGGAACAGCTCGATGGCCTCGGCCTTGGGCAGCTCCTCGCGGGCGATGGACAGGTCCTGCCCCGCCAGCTCGCGCATCCGTTCCTCGACCTTCTCGATCTCCTCGGGCGTGAACGGCTTGTCGCGCTTGAAGTCGTAGTAGAAGCCATCCCGGGTGGTGGGGCCGATGGTCACCTGGGTGCCGGGGAACAGGCTTTGAACCGCCTGGGCCATGAGATGGGCGGTGGAGTGGCGCAGGATGTCGATGCCCTCGGGACTGTCGAGGGGAATCCATTCCACCGCGCAGTCCTCCACCACCGGCCTGGCCAGGTCCACGGCGGAGCCGTCGACGGCGGCCGCCACGATGCGTCTGCCGCCGGTCGGTAGCGCCCCGATATCACGGGCCTGGGTGCCGGGGTCGGCCTCAAGGGTCTCGCCCCCTGGTACGGTTACACGAATCTTTTTCATTCTGTCCTGGGTATCTATCGGCAAAGATTGCCCGTTCTTAAGGGCAGGCAACCGCGGGGAATGGTAGGCACGGGCGGGATTGAACCGCCGACCTCTTCCGCGTCAAGGAAGCGCTCTCCCACTGAGCTACGTGCCTCGATTCACCTTCGCAAAGGTCTGATTTTATTACCAAACGCATGGGGCCTCTGTCAATGGCGTTTGGCGGCCACGAGCTTCCTGAGCTGCCCCGAGACCTTCGCCGTCACCAGCGCCGTGATCCGCACGTCGTCCTCGCCGTACTCTTCGGCGAGCACCCGCGCCCGGGCTCGCAGGAACGGGATGATCGCGGTCTCGGATTGAGGCAGGGTTAAATGGATTTGCTGCTTTCCGCGGTCCAGCAAATTGCCGATGGTTTCCAGCAGGTTCTCGATGCCGGCCCCGGTGCGGGCGGAGATCGGGCAAAGGCCCTCGTGGCCGTTCGGCGGGTAGATGGGCAGACTCTCGGCGACGTCGGTCTTGTTGGGCACGATGAGCCGGGGGGTCTCGGCCGCGCCGATGTCGTCCAGCACGGACCCGACGATGGCGAACTGCTGTTCGGCCAGCGGACTCATCGGGTCCATCACGCACAACAGCAGGTCGGCCTGGTGAATCTCTTCCAGGGTGGCCTTGAACGCGTCCATGAGGCTATGGGGAATCTTGTTGATGAAGCCCACGGTGTCCACCAGCATCACCGTTTCCCCATTGGGAAGCCGCAGCGCCCGCGTGCGCGGGTCGAGGGTGGCGAAGAGCTTGTTCGCCACCAGTACGTCCGCCCGTGTGAGGCGGTTCATCAGCGTGGATTTGCCGGAGTTGGTATAGCCCACCAGCGCCACGGTGGGGTACGGGATGGATTGGCGGTCCTTGCGCTGGAGCCGCCGGGTCTTGGCGACCCCGTCCAGCCGCCGTTTGAGCCGGGCGATGCGTTCCCGGATGCGCCGGCGGTCCACCTCGAGCTGGGTCTCGCCCGGACCGCGTGTGCCGATGCCGCCGGCTATTCGGGACAAGTGGGACCAGAGCCGGGTCAGGCGTGGCAGCAGGTATTCCAGTTGGGCCAGCTCCACCTGCAGCTTGCCTTCCCGGCTCTGGGCGCGCTGGGAGAAGATGTCCAGGATGAGTTGGGTGCGGTCGACGACCCGGAGGTTCAGGGCCGATTCCAGGTTCCGCTGTTGCGCCGGCGTCAGGTCGTTGTCGAAGATGACCAGGTCCGGCTTGTTTTCTTCGGCGAACGCCCGAACCTCGGCCACCTTGCCGGAGCCCATCAGGGTAGCGGTGTGCACCCTCCCCGAGTTCTGGCTGAACACGCCGATGACCCGTGCCCCCGCGCTGGCGGCGAGTCCCCGGAGCTCCTCGAGGCTGTCCTTCAGCGGAACTTCTTCGCCGGAGGACGGCGTTTCCACGCCCACCAGCACGGCGCACTCGGGCTGCGCATCCAAGCGGTCTGGTTCCCCGTTCAGGTTGTCAGCTCCTTCTCGCCGTGATTCGGGCGCCGAACGTGCGGTGCACCGTATCGAGCAGCGTCTTCGACGGGTTGATGCGGAAGTCGGCGGGTCCGATGACCTTGGCCTCTTGGGCGGCGGTGGTCATGTGCAGATAGACCGAGGCCGGCCCCTGTTCCCGGGCGATGAGGTCGTGGAACGTCTGCAACTCCGGCCGGGTGACCTCTTGCAGGTAGAAGTGCACTTCTCGGGGAATGGTGTTCGAAGGGGTTGCGATGGCCTGCGCGCAGGCTTCCTCCAGCGGAAGAATGTCGTTGGCAATCAGGGTCACGCGGTCCTCGCCGACGTCGAGCCTGCCCTTGACCCGGATGGGATCGTCCCGTCCGATGGTGTCCGCGGTCAGCCGGTAGGTGTCGGGCCACGCGATGGTGTCCACGAACCCGGTCTTGTCCTCGAGATTGAAGTTGGCGTACCGCTCCCCCTTCTTGGTGTTCTTGAGCTTCAGCGCCGTCACCACCCCCACCATGGTCACGTCGCCGTTGTTGCCGTGTCCCCGGATCTCGTTGGCCGGCAACATCCGGAGGCGCTTCAGGGACTCCTCGAATCGATCCAGCGGATGGCCCGTGATGTAGAAGCCCAGGGCCTCCTTCTCGAAGGCGAGGAGTTGGCCGCTGTTCCATTCCTCCACCGACTCATAGGCGTCCATGGGATCCTTGGCCGGCACTTCGAGCAGGTCGAACATGCCGAACTGGGAGCTGTCCCGGTCCCGCTGGGACGACTGGCCGGTTTTCAAGGCGTCGTCCAGCGAGGCCATGAGGCGGGCACGGTAGACGCCGGTGGAGTCGAAGGCGCCGCACTTGATGAGGCTTTCCACCACCCGCCGATTGACGACCTTGAGGTCCACGCGCCGGCAGAAGTCGAAGAGCGACTCGAACGGACCGGTGGTCTCCCGGGTCTCCCGGATGGCCTCAACCGCCTTTCCGCCGACGTTCTTGACCGCTGAAAGGCCGAAGCGGATCCGGTCCCCCACCACCGTGAATTCGGCGCCGCCCTCGTTCACGTCCGGCGGCATCACCTCCACGCCCTGTTCGCGGCACTCGGCGAGGTTCTTGATCACCTTGTCGGTGTCGCCCATTTCCGAGCTCATCAGGGCCGCCATGAACTCCACCGGGTAGTGCGCCTTCAGATAGGCCGTGTGGTAGGAGATCAGGGCGTAGGCGGCGGAATGGGACTTGTTGAAGCCGTAGCGCGCGAAGGTCTCCATCTGGTCGAAGATGGCGGTGGCGTGCTCCTCCCGGATGCTGTTGGCACGGGCGCCCTCGGTGAACCGCTCCCGCTGGCTGGCCATCTCCTGAGGGTCCTTCTTGCCCATGGCGCGCCGCAGGATGTCGGCATCCCCCAGGCTGTAGTTGGCCATGGTCTGGGCGATCTGCATGACCTGTTCCTGGTACACGATGACGCCGTAGGTGTCCTTCAGGATGGGGCCTAGGGCCGGGTGCAGGTAGGAGGTCTTCTCCTTGCCGCTCTTCCGCTTGATGTACTCTTCCGCCATGCCGCTATCCAGCGGGCCCGGGCGATAGAGGGCGAGTATGGCCACGAGGTCCTCGAAACAGTTGGGTTTGATGCGCACGGTCATCTCGCGGATGCCCGTGCTCTCCAACTGGAAGATGCCGGTGGTGTTGCCGCTGCCCACCAGGCGGTAGGTTTCCTCGTCGTCCAGCGGCAGGGTCTTGAGATCGAGGACCGTGCCGCGGCTTTCCCGGATCAGGCCCAGGCAGTCGTCAATGAGCGTCAGCGTCTTGAGCCCGAGGAAGTCGAACTTGACCAGGCCGATCTTCTCCACGCTCGACATGTCGTACTGGGTGACGATGCCGCCGTCCCGGTCCACGTACAGGGGCAGGTAATCCACCAGCGGAAACTTGGAGATCACCACCCCCGCGGCGTGGGTCGACGAGTGCCGGGTGAGGCCCTCCAGGCGCAGTGCGTGGTTGATGAGGTTGGCGATGCGCGGGTCGCCGTCCGCCAGCTCGTTCAGCCGGGGCTCCTGCTTGAGGGCTTCAGTCAGCGGACAGTCGAAGCCTTGCCTGGAAGCCGGCACCAGCTTGGCGATGGCGTCGGTCTCTGCGAACGAGAGCCCCAGGGCGCGTCCCACGTCCCGGATGGCGGCCTTGGCCTTGAGGGTCCCGAACGTGGTGATCTGGGCCACCTTGTCGGCGCCGTACTTGTTCTTTACGTACTGAATCACCTGGTCCCGGCCGCGAATGCAGAAGTCGACGTCGATGTCCGGCATGGAGCGCCGCTCGGGGTTCAGGAAGCGCTCGAACAGCAGGTTGTGCCGTATCGGGTCCAGGTCGGTGATGCGCAGGGCATAGGCCACCAGGCTGCCGGCGGCGGAGCCGCGTCCCGGGCCCACCGGGATGCCTTCATCTTTCGCATAGTTGATGAAGTCCGCCACGATGAGGAAGTAGCCCGGGAACTGCATGCTCTTGATGACGTCGAGCTCGTGGTCGAGCCTGGCCTCATAGGTGTTGCGGTCGACGTCCCCGGCATCCTTGAGGCGTTTGTCGAGTCCCTCGCGCGCCCGCGCGACCAAGTAGTCGTCGAGGCTCTCGGAGTTCGGCGCCTCGTATTGCGGGAAGTGGTACTTGCCGAACTCGATCTCCACGTCGCAGCGTTCGGCGATGGCCACGCTTTGGTCCACGGCGTCCGGCAGGTGCGCGAACCCGTCCAGCATCTGGTCGGTGGACTTGAGGAAAAGCTCCTCGGTGTCCATCTTCATCCGGTTGGTGTCGCTGTGGCCCTTGCCGGTCTGGATGCACAGCAGCACGTCGTGGGCCTGGGCATCCTCGGGGTCCAGGTAGTGGCAGTCGTTGGTGGCCACGATGGGCAGGGACAGCTCCTTGCCGAGCTCCACGATCCCGGCGTTGACCTTTTCCTGCAGCGGCAGCTTGTTGTCCTGGGCCTCGAGATAGTAGCGGTCGTCGAAGATGGCCCGGTAGGCCTCCGCCACCTTCCTGGCCTGTTCCATGGAGCCCAGGGTCAGGGCCTTGGCCATCTCGCCGCTCAGGCAACCGCTCAGGGCGATGATGCCGGCGTTGAGCTCTTGCAGCAGCTCCTTGTCGATCCGCGGCTTGTAGTAGAAGCCCTCGGTGTAGCCCCGAGTGACCAGCTTGCACAGGTTGCGGTAGCCTTCGTGGTTCATCGCCAGGAGGATCAGGTGGTGGTTGTATTCCCTGTTGCCGCGGTCGATCCCCTGACGCTCGTAGCGGCTGCCCGGGGCCACGTAGACCTCGCAGCCGAGGATCGGCTTGATGCCTGCGGCCACCCCCTTCCGGTAGAACTCCACCGCGCCGAACATGTTGCCGTGATCGGTCATGGCGATGGCCGGCTGCCCCAGGGTCTTGGCCCGCTCGATCAGCGGGTCGATCTTGTTCGCGCCGTCGAGCAGGCTGTACTGGGTATGGCAGTGAAGGTGTACGAAGCTGTTGGTGCTCATGAAACTAGGTCCTCGGCAGTCCACGGGTCACGCTCTCCGGATCGTTCACCCCTGGTCCCTTAAAGGATATTTGATGAATTGCCGTCAACGGAATTGGCGTCCTTCGACTTCGCTACGCTACGCTCAGGACGAACGGGTTGAATGTTCTCCAAACCCGTTCTCTCCAATCTGCGTCCACACAACCTGCATCCACACAACCTGCAACGACACGAACCTGCTCCCCACAACCGTTCGTCCTGAGCGTAGCGTAGCGAAGTCGAAGGATGCCATTTTGAAGGACGCCATTGTTTGTCAGGCCCATCACTCCCATTCGATGGTGGCGGGGGGCTTGGACGAGATGTCGTAGACCACCCGGTTGATGCCGCGCACCTCGTTGATGATGCGGTTGGAGATGCGTCCCAGAAGCTCGGGGGGCAGTGTGACCCAGTCGGCGGTCATGCCGTCCTGGCTGTCCACGGCTCTCACGGCCGCGACGTTCTCGTAGGTCCGCTCGTCACCCATGACGCCCACGGTGCGGATGGGCAGGAGGATGGCGAAGGACTGCCAGATGCGTTCGTACAGCCCGGCGTTGCGGACCTCCTCCACCACGATGGCGTCCGCGGCCCGCAGGATCCCGAGCCGTTCTTCGGTCACGTCGCCGAGGATGCGGATGGCCAGCCCGGGCCCGGGAAACGGCTGGCGCTGGATCCACCGGTCCGGCAGGTCCAGCTCCCGGCCCAGCACGCGGACCTCGTCCTTGAAGAGATCCCGCAGGGGCTCCACCAGCTTGAACTTCATGTTCTTCGGGAGACCGCCGACGTTGTGGTGGCTCTTGATGAGCGCGGACGGACCGGCATGGGGCACGGACTCGATGACGTCGGGATAGAGGGTTCCCTGGCACAGGAACGGGAAGTCGCCGAGCTTGCGGGTTTCCTCCTCGAACACGCGGATGAAGAGGTTGCCGATGCGTTTGCGCTTCTCCTCCGGGTCCTCCACTCCCTCCAGGGCGTCGAGGAACCGTTGGGACGCGTCCACGCAGCGAAAGCCGGCGCCGAATCGCTCCGCCATGACCTGGGATACGGCCTCCACCTCACCCTGCCGCAGGAGTCCGTTGTTGACGAAGACGCAGACCAGCCGGTCGCCGATGGCGCGGTGTACCAGGGTGGCGGCCACCGACGAGTCCACGCCGCCGCTCAAGCCGCACAGCACCCGGGCGTCGCCCACCTGCCGGCGGATCTTCTCCACCGCGGCGGTGGCGAAATGCTCCATGTCCCAATCGGCGGCGCACCGGCAGATGCGGAACAGGAAGTTCTCCAGCATGGTCCGGCCGTGTTGGGTGTGGACCACCTCGGGATGAAACTGGAGGCCGTAGAAACGCCGACCGCCGTCGGCAAAGGCGGCGATGGGGGAGTTGCCGGTATGCGCGATCACCGACCAGTTCTCGGGCAAAGACGTCATCCGGTCGCCGTGGCTCATCCACACGCTCTGGCCGGCGCCCGGGTCGAGGCCGGCGAAGAGATCCGTGGCGTCGTCGATGGTGAGGTCGGCGAGACCGTACTCGCGCTCCGAGGCTTCGGCCACGCCGCCCCCCATGGCCTGGTTGATGATGCCCATGCCGTAGCAGATGCCCAGAAAGGGCACGGGTAGCCGGAACAGCTCCGGTCCCACCCGGGGCGCCCCGCTGCTATAGACGCTGGCGGGTCCGCCGGACAGGATGACGCCGGCGGGCTCGAGCCGCGCCAGCCGTTCCACGGGGGTATCGAAGGGGTGTATCTCGCAGTAGACGCGCGCTTCGCGTACACGGCGCGCGATGAGCTGGGTGTACTGCGATCCGAAGTCAAGAATGACGATCATTCTCTTCGATAGTTGGGCGCTTCGTTGGTGATGAAGACGTCGTGAACGTGGCCTTCGGTGAGGCCGGCGGCCGTGACCTGCATGAACCGGGGCTTGGTCTGCAGCTCCTCGATGGTGGCGCAGCCGACGTAGCCCATGCCGGCGCGGACCCCGCCAATGAGCTGATAGACGTTCGCCGCCAGGGGGCCGCGGTAGGGGACCTGGCCTTCGACCCCTTCCGGGACCAGTTTCACGTCATCCTCGACGTCGTCCTGGCCGTAGCGGTCCTTGCTGCCTTCCCGCATGGCGCCGATGGAGCCCATGCCGCGGTAGACTTTGTAGGTTCGGCCCTGGTAGAGCACCGTTTCTCCGGGGCTTTCCTCGCAGCCGCCGAACAGCGTGCCGATCATCACCGCGCTGGCGCCGGCGGCCAGCGCCTTGGTGATGTCGCCGGAATACTTGATGCCGCCGTCGGACACCAGCGGGACCCCGGTGCGGGCACCCACCCGGGCGCAGTCGGCGATGGCGCTGAGTTGGGGGACGCCCACCCCCGACACCACACGAGTGGTGCAGATGGAGCCCGGTCCCACGCCTACCTTGACGCCGTTGGCCCCGGCGTCGATCAGCGCCTGGGTTCCCTGGGCCGTGGCCACGTTGCCGGCGATGAGCTCCAGTTCCGGATAGCCGCTGCGGATTTGTGCCACCGTCTCCAGCACCTTGCGGGAGTGTCCGTGGGCGGTGTCCACCGCGATCACGTCGACGCCGGACCGTACCAGAGCATCCACGCGCTCCTCCCGGTCCGGCCCCACGCCTACCGCGGCACCCACCCGCAGGTGTCCCTGGTCGTCCTTGCAGGCCAGCGGGTGCCGGGTCTTCTTCTCGATGTCCTTGACCGTGATAAGGCCCTTGAGCCGGTAGTGCTCGTCCACCACCAGCAGTTTTTCGATGCGGTGCCGGTGCAGGATCTCCTGGGCCTCGTCGAGGTCGACGCCGTCCGGCACCGTGACCAGGTTCTCCTTGGTCATCAGCTCGTCGACACAACGGTCCGGGTTCTTCTCGAAGCGGAGGTCACGGTTGGTCAGGATCCCCACCAGGCGGCCTTTCTGCGTCACCGGGAGGCCCGAGATGCCGTGCTGGTCCATCAACTCCCGGGCCTCGGCGATCTTCTGGTGGGGGCTTACGGTCACGGGATCCGAGATCATGCCGCTCTCGAACTTCTTGACCTTTGCCACCTCCCTGGCGTGCGCTTCGATGGGCATATTGCGGTGGATAAAGCCCATGCCGCCCTCCTGGGCCATGGCGATGGCGGTCCGGGCCTCGGTGACCGTATCCATGGCCGCGCTCAAGAGCGGAATGTTGAGCCTGATGCGTTCCGTCAAGCGGGTGGAAACATCCGTGTCGCGCGGCAAGATCGACGATGCCGCCGGCACCAACAGCACGTCATCGAACGTGAGCCCAATGGGCAAGACCTCCTGGTCGAGCATCTTTCACCTCGAAGCGGTTGGTACAAAAAAAGCCCAGACATCCGCCTGAGCTTCCTGATCTTCCCGCATCATCATGTTGTCCATGAGACCTCCTAGCAAGATTTATTTGTGCTGGCAAGTTCCGTTTTTCCGCTGATCCGGGTCCGCGGGCGGACCGGCCCGGTCGAGCCAATGATTTTGCGTGGTTGTGTCCCCTCCCAGAGCGGCAGGCTAAAGATCCGGAGCAACGTGCCGACAGGATATTCTGTCGTCGCGCGGTGCCGACAGTCAAACATCCCGGGCACCTTGGCACGCGAACCAACCGGATAGGACACTAGACATGCTTTCAAGGACCTACGGCGCGTCGCTTCACGGTATCGACGCGCTCAAGGTGGCGGTGGAAGTCGATATCGCGTCGGGTCTCCCGGAGCTGGCCATGGTGGGTCTGCCCGACGGCGCCGTGCGCGAGAGCAAGGTGCGCGTGCGCGCGGCCTTGAGGAACTGCGGTTACCCGTTCCCGCCGCAGCGGATCACCATCAACCTCGCACCCGCGGACGTCAAGAAGGAAGGGTCCGGCTACGATCTGCCCATGGCCATGGGAATCGTGGCGGCTCAAGGCGCCGTCCAGCCACCCCGCCTCGCCGACTACCTGCTGGTGGGGGAGCTTTCCCTGGACGGCGCCGTCAAGCCGGTCCGCGGCGCGCTGCCCATCGCGGCCGCGGTGAGGCGCCAGGGGCTGAAAGGCCTGATCCTGCCCCGCGCCAACAGCGCCGAAGCCGCGGTGGTACAGGACATCGACGTCTTCGGCGTGGAAAGTCTTGCCGAGGTCGTGGGCTTCCTGAACGGCGAGCGGGAGATCGAGCCCACCCGAGTCGACCTTGCCCGGCTGTTTCGCCAACACGCCGTCCATGACGCCGACTTCAGCGACGTTCGCGGACAGCCCCATGTCAAGCGGGCGCTGGAGGTGGCAGCCGCGGGGGGTCACAATGTCGTGATGATGGGGCCTCCAGGCTCGGGGAAGACCATGCTGGCCAAGCGGCTTCCCACCATCCTGCCGGATCTCACCCTGCCGGAGGCCCTGGAGACCACCAAGATCCACAGCGTGACCGGGGTACTCGACGGCCGTGCGCTGGTGGCCGTTCGGCCGTTCCGGGCGCCGCACCACACCATTTCCGATGCCGGGCTGGTGGGCGGCGGCACGATTCCCAAGCCGGGGGAAGTTTCGTTGGCCCACAACGGCGTGCTCTTTCTGGACGAGGCGCCGGAGTTTCGCCGCAACGTCCTCGAGGTCTTGCGCCAGCCGCTGGAGGACGGCCGCATCACCGTGGCCCGGGCCGCCGGCTCCGTCGAATATCCCGCCACCTTCATGCTGGTGGCGGCCATGAATCCCTGCCCCTGCGGGTTCTTCTCGGATCCGCAGAAGGAATGCCGTTGTACCCCGATGCAGATCACCCGGTACCGTTCCCGGGTGTCCGGGCCGCTGCTCGACCGCATCGACATCCAGGTGGAAGTGCCGGCGGTGGCCTACGAAGCACTGGCGTCTCGGGCCCCGGGCGAGCCCTCCGCGGCCATTCGTGAGCGGGTCAATCAGGCGCGGAGGGTGCAGTTGGGGCGCTTCGAGCAGACGGGGATCCACGCCAACGCGCGCATGAGTGCACGCGACGTCCGGCGCTACTGCCGGGTCGATACCGCGGGAGCGCAGCTTCTGGAGACCGCCATCACGAGGCTCGGGTTGAGCGCCCGCGCCTACGTGCGGATCCTCAAGGTCAGCCGAACCGTCGCCGACCTCGCAGGCGCCGAAGAGATCCTGCCGCCGCACATCGCCGAAGCCATCCAGTACCGAAGCCTGGACCGGCCGCCGTTTTGAGTCCGTGTAGTTTCTGTCAGTATCTGATACTATTGGACATACCGAGGAGGACGACCCTATGCCGAACGTTCACCTTACCGCACCCATGGCAGCCTATATCAAGGGGCAGATCGACTCCGGCGCTTTTGCCAACCTGAGCGAGGTCGTGCGGGCCGGGCTCCGGCTGCTGATGGAACGGGACGGCGCGCGCCAGTTCTACGCCTTGAAGGCTGAATTGGAGCACGCCGTGCGCGAAGCGGAGGCGGGGGAGTTTGACGACTTCGATCCCGAAGCCTTCGATCCTGAAGCCTACCGGTGGCGTTCCGGGGCATGACCATCCGGCTATCCCGTTTGGCGCGACGGGATCTGGAGGAAAGCCGCCGGTACACGCTGGACACTTGGGGCCGCGAACAGTGGGCGAAATACTATCAGGGGTTGGTCCACGCATTCGAGGGCATCATGGCCAATCCGGATCGCGGGCGTGACCGACGCCTGTTCGCCGCGGGCATGCGCTCAGTCAACTACGGGAGGCACGTCATCTTCTTTGCACGAATCGAGGCGCTTGGTAACGACCCGGTCATCCTGCGGATCGTTCATCAACGCCGCAATATGCCGGCATTGGTCTACTTCGAGGATCTGGACGGCTGAAGAGTCACGCCGCATGAGTAAGGGACCAACGACTTCGCCCTAACAGGCTGTGTCAAACGCCAATTTCGAGGTGCGGAAGGCTAATCCGTCATTCCCGTCCCGCTCCGTCATTCCCGCGAAAGCGGGAATCCAGGGGTGGTGGAGGGGTGCTACAGCGGCGTTTCCCCGCTCCACCCCGCCTGGATTCCCGCTTTCGCGGGAATGACGATTTCGGGGGCATTTGCCTCGCTGGGATGGCGTTTTGACACAGCCTGCTAACCATCACCCGGTACGGTTGTACAAGATGCGATCTCCGATACGTGCCGCACCCCCTGCCGGTCCATGACCTGCAGGAGTTCTTGCTGCATCCTCCTGGCGATCATCGGGCCGCGGTAGGGAAGGGCACTGTGGACCTGCACCAGCGAGCACCCGCTCTCCTTCATCATGGTATAGGCGTCATCACCGTCGAAGATGCCGCCGTTTCCGACCAGGGTGAGGCCGCCGTCCAGGCGGGCACCGGCTCCACAAACTTGATCCAGCGCCTTGAGAAAGAGCGGGCGGCCGCTGTAGCCGCCCTTTTCCGGATCCGGGTTGACGGCGGGATCGATGGTGCTGTTGCCGATGATGACGGCATCGATTCCGGGATCCAGCATCTCGCGGCACACGGCCACCGCGATGTCGCGGAGAATGGGCGGCATGTCCGGGGCGAACTTCGGCCAGAGAGGTTTTCGCCGCGCCATGCCGGCGGACCGCGCCAGATCGTCGGCCTTCTTCACCAGGCTGGTTAGCAACCTGTCCAGCCGGCTGCCTTCCTGCAGCTCCCGGAGATTCAGCGTGTTGGGAGAGCTGATGCAGATTTCGAAGAAATCCGCATACGGATAGAGCTTCTCCAGGGAATAGGCGTAATCCTCGAAGGCGTCGTCGATGGGCGTTTGCCGGGCCTTGCCGAGGCTGATCCCCAGGGGAACCGGAAGCCTGGGCTGGCGTTCCAGCACCGTTGCCAGGGTGTCCGCGCCGCGGTTGTTGAACCCGAGGCGGTTCCACAGCGCCCGGTTGGGGACGTCCCGGAACCGGCGCGGCCGCGGGTTGCCGGGTTGACCGGCGCGGGGAGTCACGGAGCCGACCGTGATGAAACCGAAGCCGAGCGCCGCCAGCGCGGGCGCCGCGATGCCGTTCTTGTCGAAGCCCGCAGCCAGTCCGATGGGATTCCTGAAGCGCATGCCGCACAGCGTCTGTTCGAGGCGCGGCTCCGGAGCGCGGTCGCGCCCGGCCAGGAGCGCCTGCAGCCACGGCCGCGTGTTCGCCCGCCGCAACACGTTCAGCGCGCCGTTGTGCACGGTTTCGGCGTCACCACGGAACAGCAGCGGCGCCAGTATCTTCTCGTAGAGCATCGCGGCAGGTCAGGGTTCGTTCAGTCGCCGTCAAATATCCATTCCAGCAGCGACATCCTGATGAACATGCCATTGCCCGCCTGCCGGAAGTACCAGGCTCTCGGGTCGGCGTCGACTTCCTGCGGGACCTCCGCCAGGCGCGGCAGCGGGTGCATGAGCACGGCGTGGGGCTTCATGAGATCGAGCTGGGCGGCTCCGATAACGAACTGGGAGTGCAGCTCTTCGTAAACCGACTCGGGTCCGAGGCGTTCCTTCTGGACCCGGGTCCAGTACACCACGTCGCTCTGCGGGAGGGTGGCCTCCAGTGACGAGACCTCGGTGAAGAACACTCCATTCTCGCGGAGGTGGTCCTTGATGTCGGAACCCATCCTGAGCGGCTCCGGAGCGATGAACAGGATGCGAATCCCGTCGAACTCGCCAGCAGGTAGGCCAGGGAACGCGCCGTACGGCCGTTGGCCAGGTCGCCGCCGATGGTCACGGTCAGGCCGTCGATGGTGCCGAGGGCCTGGTGGATCGTGTAGAGATCCAGCAACGCCTGGGTAGGATGTTGGCCGCCGCCGTCACCCGCGTTGATGATGGGCACCGAGCTGTATCGGGCGGCGCGTTCCGCGGCCCCGATCTCGTAGTGACGCAGCGCGATCACGTCCGGGTAGTATTCGCACAGGACGCGGATGGTGTCCTCGAGGCTCTCGCCCTTGATGGCCGAGGAAAACTCGCGTGCGTTCTCCGTGGCCACCACGCTCATTCCAAGGTGCTGGGCCGCCGCGCTGAAGGACATCCGCGTCCGGGTGGACGGCTCGTAGAAGACGCTGAACAGGGTCTTCCCTCGATGAAGTCGGGTCAGCGCGAGCTTCTCGGAAGGGATGGCCATCCGCCGGCGGAATTCATCCGCGCGGCGAAACAGCCCGTCCAGGATCGAGCGGTTGAACTGCTGGGAATACAGTACATGTCGCATTGCCTCGGTTGCTTCCTGTCAGGACGCGCTGGCGTGGGCCGCGATTGAACGCCGGGTTCCGATTTGCGCGTTGCGTGGGTGTCGACGCATGCGACGATGTGTGCAATCAGTGACGTTTCGAGGGCTGGATATCCTCCGAGGTATCGGGTGTTGTACCTTTGCCTTCTTGCGTCGTCTGCTGGGACTTTTTCGTCAGCATCTCGGCGTAAGTGGTCGGCGCCGATGATATATCGGTCCAATACAGTTTACCGCCCTTTTGATTTTGGAGACGATACAGGGTCAAGAGGTAATTAGTCTTGCCAGGCTCCGAGAGGCTCTTGGACGAACCGCAGATATTTTTCAGCGTGAGTGCTTTGCCTTTGAGAGCCCCAATCAATGTGCCGGTTTCCAGAGTGCCGCCACTCTTGGCAGACGACACAAAGACGAAACCTAGTTTGCGATTGGATTCAGTTTGGCCCCCTTTGCAAATGGTGTCCCATTTGTAAGCATGGAGCACTCTCACGGGTTTGATCGCTTCAGGGTAGAACAACAATTGAGCTCCCCACTTTATCTTTGTCCCAAGTGAAACCCCATGCAGCTTGAGGTTGGGCGCCTTTCCAGCGCTAGGCGTCGTTTGGCTTGAATCGCTGCGGGCGAGTTGGGCGGGAACTGTTGTATACGCAGCCGCACATAGAACGACCAGCGCAAAACAAAGGCCCGAACGTAAGGTGGTCATGAGCCTGCGCCTTGCAGTATGGTTGACGTTGCGTTCAGCACTTTCATGACGACTAAACAAACGAGTGCCGAGAACGCTAGTCCGCCGAGATAAATTCTCGCGGGACTGTAGGGTCGCTTTGGCCAACTAACGAGCCAAGCGATCACAAGCGAAGGTAACAACGGAACGAAGAACCAAACAATAGGGAGTATAACCGCCACATGGAGGGGGACGTTGGTTGTCGTGTCTGCGGCTGTAAGAGCGATTGTAAGAGCGTCCTGTAGTGCTCAAATGCGAGGGAGAAGACGATCGTTGACGCTCCGAGAAAAGCGTAAAGAAAGACAACGGGCTGCTTGAGCGGCTGTTCGATCTTCCCCGACCACTGGGTTCTAAGGTCGGCAAGCCAATTGGCCAGCTCCTGACTGAGCGTCGAGTTGCTGCCTTCCACTATAGCCTCCAACTGTAGTGCGACAACCCTTAATCGAATATAACCGACAGCGCTCTTCTGTCAAGAAAATTCCTGGAGGCTCATGCCGCCGAAATGCCCCTTCGCCGGAGAGGGGGAGCACGGCGGGGCTTGAAGAATGTCGGCGGCTCCAGGAATGCGCGGCTTTGCCAGTGTGGCGCGCCTTCAACCGGCCTGATCCAGTGCCTGTTGGGGCAGCACGGTTTGGGACCCGACAGTGACGAGCTGACGCGCGGCGTTCGGGCCGAAGTCGATCTTGCAGCCGGCGAGGTCGCCGTCCAGTTTGACCGTGCCGCTGTTGACGAGGTGGATGACGACGGCTTTCAGTTCGTTGGGGGTCTTGGCATACTCGCCTACCGCATTGATGACGTCGAAAAGCGTGAGTGAGTTCATCGTTGGTTCCTCATTCGAAGGAGATTCTCTTGATGTCTGATGACGCAAACACCGTGCCATCCCAGCCGGCACGCCAACCCCTTGAAATGACGCGATTTTCTGGAATCCTCCGAACGTGCGAGCGACGAATTCGTCGATTAGTGACGGTTTTCGTCGACGGTTTCTTGTCGCCTGTTGAGGCGAGCAACCAGCGACGTCGTATTCGGAAGAACGCGGATGTAAAAAAACCCCCGGGGGCCGGTTACGGCTCGGTCCCGAGGGGGATTAGCTGGTGTGTCAGCAGAACGACCCGTACTTACTACGGATTGGTCCTGATGTCAATAGGATTGCGCCTCTACTTGCGCGCCTTGATCTCTTCGATCAACTGCGGGATGACCTTGAAGACGTCGCCCACGATACCGAGGTCGCAGATCTGGAAGATGGGTGCGTCGGCATCCTTGTTGACGGCGACTATCAGCTTGGAGTCCTTCATGCCCGCCAGATGCTGCACGGCACCGGAGAGGCCGCAGGCGATGTAGAGCTCGGGTTTGACGGTCTTGCCGGTCTGGCCGATCTGGAGGGAGTACGGCACCCAACCCGAGTCCACCACGGCACGGGTGGCTCCCACGGCGCCGCCTAGCAGGTCTGCCAGTTCGCGTAGCATGTCGAAGTTTTCGGCTCCGGCCAAGCCGCGTCCGCCTGACACGATGACGTTGGCGCCGTCCAACTGAGGTCCCTCGGCCTTGGCGGTGACCTTTTCCTTGAGGCGGACCTTGCAGAGCTCCGCGTCGTCCGCGGCCGCGACCTCCTCCACCACCGGGGTCTTGGGGTTCGAGGCGGGCTCGAAGGCCTTGGGCCGCACCAGCAGAATCTTGACGTCGTCGTGGACCAGCGTGGAGGTGTTCCAGTAGCTGGCCCCCAGGGCGGGGATCTTGGCTTCGACGGTGCCGTCTGTCAGGGTGAAGTCCGCCACGTCCGTGATGGCGCCGCAGTCGAGGCTGGCACTTATGGCCGCGGCCACGTCGCGGCCGCCGTAGCTCGACGCGAACAGGACCGCCGCCGGCTTGTGCTCACGGATCAGGGATTCGACCACCGCCGCCGCCGGCAACGTCAGGTAGTCGCGAAAGACCGGGTTCGCCGACCGGTAGACCTTGCTCGCGCCGTGTTCGCCCAGCAAGTCCACGGCGTCGTCAGGGGCCGGACCGAGGAGGATCACCTCGGCGGTGCCCACTTGGCCGGCCTTGGTCACCATCTCCAGCGTGGTGGAGGTGACGGCGTCATCCACCACCTCGCCATAGACCCAAACGATATCAGACATCTATAGGACCTTGACCTCGGCCAGGAAATCGGCGATCCGTTTTCCGCCCTCACCGTCATCCTCAACCACGTCACCGGCCTCGCGCTGCACCGGCCTGCCGATCTCCAGCACCTTCTCCCGGGCGCCCGGCTCACCCACGTCATCCGGCGTGAGGCCGAGGTCCTCGACGGAGTACTCCAGGATCTCTTTTCTCTTGGCCGACATGATGCCCTTGAGTTGCGGGTAGCGCGGCTCGTTGATGCCGCTGGTGACCGTCACCAGCGCCGGAAGGTCGGCCTCCACCACGTCGTAGCCGGTTTCGCTCTGGCGCTTGATCGTCAGAGTCGTTCCCTCCACGCTCATCTCGTTGGCGAAGGTCACCGGCGGGACCCCCAGCAGCCGCGCGACCTGGCCGGGCACGATGCCGGAGTAGCTGTCGCTGCTCTCGGTGCCGCAGATGATGAGGTCGAAGGGTTTCTTGCGGATGGCCGCGGCCAGGGCCTTGGCGGTCGCCAGGGCGTCCGACCCCGCCAGCGCATTGTCGAAGATATGCACGGCGGAAGTGGCCCCCATGGCCAGGGCCGTCCGTATGCCGATGGTGATCTCGTTGAAACCCATGGTCACCAGCGTGACCGTGCCGCCCACCTGCTCCATCAGCCGCAGCGCCTCTTCCACGGCGCTGGCCGCGGCGGGGTCCAGTTCGTGCGCCACGCCCTTGCGGATCATCCGCTTGGTGGCGGGGTCGATCTCGATGGTCACGGTGCTGGCAGGGATAATCTTGCCGCAGACCACAATGTCCAAGGGTATGAACCTCCGGTAAGGGTAGTGGGAGCCACCGGGCTATGACGTGGGCTCGAAAGCGAGGGATGGAGAAGGTTGGGTTTCCGGGGCGGTCACTCCACCCACTCCGATACCTTCCCCTCCATCACCATGTCCAGGACCTCCTGACAGTCCTGGAGGGCCTGATCCACGAGTTTCTCGTCCGTGATCTTGGGGATCGCCCGATTGACCGCTCCGTGGACCGCGGCGATGCATTCCTTCAGGTGCTCATCGAGCTCCGCCGTATGGGGTGCCTGTGCCATTGCCGGTTCCACCTCAGGTGTAAAGACGACCCTCGTTGGGGTCGGGGATCTGGAGGCCCATGTCCGCGATCAGGGCGTTGACCTCGTCGGTATACTGTTGCCGCGCCTCCGCGTTGGTGCGTATCTTGAGACCCCAGTGGCGGTATCGCTCGGAGCGTCTGGAACCCGAATTGCCGAACATGTCCAGGCCCTTGACGTACCAGTAGTCCACCGCCTTCTGGATGCGTTCCCTGGACTCATCTCCGTTCTCGGCCGATTCGCGGGTTATGTTCGTGCCGAAGGAAATGTGGGCCGATTCCTCCTGCACCAGGGTGGAAAGAATGTCGGCCAATGGCACGTAGCTGCAGTCCTCGAATTCCTCAAGCTGATAGCGTCCTACCCGGTCGATCAGGAAGCCGAAGACGGCGAAGTCTTCCCAGGCGGTGATCTTGCCGCGGAAGGCCTCCACGTAACGTTTCTGGTTGGGCCAGCTCAGCACGTAGGACACGTCCTCGCCGATGTCCCCGGCCAGCTTGGCCATCTTGCGGTAGTGGTCGATCTCTTCGGCCGCGGTGCGCGCCACCACGAGCCGGTACAGCTTCGTGGGCGCGTTAGGAAGGATGTCGTCCAGGTAGAGATGCGGCCCGCCGATCTCGCAGTCGCACTGGATCGCAAGAACCCGCTTCAGCAGATCCTGGTACTCGGGATCCATCTTCTCGAAGTCTTTGAGCTCGACCTTATCGGTAAACATGACGCCTCTCCTCTGCAACTTTCAACTAAAATCGGGTTAGCAGAAGGCTCGGTTGAACGCAAGCGTGAGCAGGATCGGGGCCACGCAAAGCACGAGTCGCGACCTTGGCACCTTCCGAGCCATGAGAAACACCACGAGTTGCCGAACGATTGGCAGGCGCGGTACGCTGACGGGACCTTGTTTCCGATGGATCCCGAGGGATTGTGAGTCACACATTCGACAGCATTCGGGCGCTAGTTGTCGAGGGCAGTGTGCAAGTTTCGGAACATGGATACGACGAGATGGCTGCGGACGGATTGCTTGCCAGGGACCTGGTCGAAGGTGTAGAAGCGGCGGAAGTGATCGAGGACTATCCGGCCTATCCGAAAGGACCCTGTGTCCTGCTGCTCCAGCGAACCAAGGATGGGAGACCAGTCCACGCCGTGTGGGGTGTACCCAACGGCCATACGAGTCCGGCAGTGTTGATCACTGCATACTTGCCGGATCCCGAGTTGTGGGAACCCGGGTTCAAGCGGAGGCGCCAATGAGTACAAGAATGCGGACGAAGCTCGTTCATGAAGGGACCTACGTTGCCGAGGTGGATGTCGAGCTGCTGGAGGACCCGATGGGATGGTCGCCGTACCTGTCTCTTGAGGACGCGTATCGTCTGGATGACGTGCGGGAGGCCCTGCGTCGAGGGGACGTCAAGACGGCCGCGAGATATTCGCGCGTGTTCAGTCTGACGCCCGTGGCCGTATGACATGATATCTGGCAGACCATTCGAGCCAATGCCGTGGCGACTCTGCTGCTTGACGAGGGCGGGATGAGCATGTCGGAAAACGTTCTCAGTAGTGTGACGGTACCGAAGAACTCCGGGTGGGCCTCTACGGTGAAGAAGGGGCAATGCATCCGGGTGGCCGGTCGGTCGGTGGTGGACTTCGTCGCCTTCAACCTTCACGATCTCACCGAGCGCTTCGATCAGGCCAGGACCAAGACCAACCAGGCCAAGCTCTTCATCAGCACCGGCGACCAGCTCCTTTCCAAGCTCAACGACCCGATGCTGACCATCGTGGCGGATACGTTCCCCGAGGGGCGGCACGACCTGCAAAAGGGCATGTGCAGCCGCAAGCGCTTCGAGCTGGTAGCCGCGGGACTGTCCCAACGGATCTTCATCGAGGGGGTGGACCCCAATCCCAAGAGGCCCGAGGACCTTCCCACCCACGGCTGCTACGAGAACCTGTCCGAAGCCGTCCGGCCGTGGAACATCGCTCCGGTGGACGTGCCGAGCCCATTCAACATCTTTCAGACCATGCGCATCGACCCGGACACCGGCGCCCTGTTCGACACCTTCGTGCGGCCGAAGGAAGAGGCCCATGTGGATTTTCGCGCGGAGATGGACTGCCTGGTGGCGGTCAGCGCCTGTCCGGAATCGGGCCGGGGACAGGCCGTGAGGGTGGAAATTTTCGAGTCATAGGGACAGATGACGATGGACGCGGGCGAAGCCTTCCGTATTGCCGACGAGCACGTCGCCGATCCGGAGCTGGACGCGCTCTTCACCGAGCTGCTGCGGGTTCCGTCGGTGCACACGGAGCGGATGGAGGCCGATCCGGCTCTCAAGGCCTTCGTGGCCGACATGGTGGCGCCCCGGATCGCGGCGCTCACGGGGATCGCGCCGCGCACCGACGGCATGGGTAATCTGCGCTGGCAACTCGGCGGCGTGTCGGCGGATCCGGCGGAGGGGCTGCTGTTCATGGGCTACGCCATGACGTATCCCGCGGGCTCGATGCCGGAGCCGTTCTCGGGCGAGGTCGTGCCGGGAGAGCCCTATGGATTTCAAGGGCCTTGCGTCTGGGGCCGGGGAGGCTGCGAGCAGAAGGCGGCTCTGGCGGCCATGCTGGCGGCCGTGGCCGCGGTGCGCCGGTCGGGCCGAGATCTGGCGCGACCGCTGTTGCTGGCGGTGAGTCTGGCCGGGGAGACCGGACGGCACGATGCGGCCCGGTACATGGTGGAGAAGGACGGTCTTGCGGCCCGCCACGGCATCGTCGGGCTGGGCACCACCAACCAGGTCTGTCTGGGCAACAAGGGCCGGATCGACGTGGAGGTGGTGGTGCGCGGCAAGTCCTGCCACAGCAGCACGCCGTGGGCCGGCGTCAATGCGGTGGACGGGGCGCGCGCGGTGCTGGAGCGCCTCGACGGTCTGGTGGACGGTATCGCCCACCCGGAGCTGGGCGAGGCGAGCCTGGTGGCCACCCACATCGAGAGCGGACCCGACATCCTGCACACCATCCAGGACCGTTGCCGGCTGACGCTGGACCGGCGTCTGATGCCGGGCGAGGATCCCGGGGAGGCCCTGGCCGCGATCTCGCGGGCCTTGTCGGACATGGAGCCCTGGCAGGTGGAAGTCACCCAGGGCAACTTCATGTATCCCGCCGACGTGCCGGCAAACAGCGAGGTGGCCATGGCGCTCGGTGCGGCGCGTGAGGTGGCGGGGGAGACCGGGCCGCCGATCTGGTTCCCGGCCGCCCTGGACGCAGGCTACCTGAACGAGAAGGGCATCGAGACCGTCATGTTCGGCCCCGGCGATCTGGCCTTCGCCCACACCGACGCCGAGGTGGTGCCGCTGGAGCAGGTGCGCCGGGCCGCCAGAGTTTACGCCGCGGCCGCTCTCCAAATGCTGACCTGAACCGGTGTCCGCGACAGGACCTCCACAAACAAAAAGGAGCCCTTCGATGCCTCGTGACACCGAAGGGCTCCTTTTGTCATTGCGCCAGCCCCGCGGGGCTCTCGCTTCAGCCTATTTCTTCATCCAACCCTTGTTATCGAACCAGGCCAGGGCCTTGTTGTAGAACTTGGTGTCCATGATCTGGCTCATCGGCGGAATCTTGGTATCGGCGGGGATGGACTTGGTCCAGAATGCCGATTCGATGTACGCCTGTACACCCGCTTCCGTGGCCTGGCAGCGGTCGGGGATGGCTTTACTTTCCACGATCTCGATTTCGTACATCTTCTTGGCGATGTGCGGTTTGTTGCGCATCACGTTTACGTAGACGTTCAGCACTTCCTCAGCGTTCTTGGGATCGTTGACGAAGGCGCATCCGCGAATCAACGTGCCCAGGATGGCCGTGGCCTTTTCGGGGTTGTCCTTGATGAAGTTCCGGTTCATGGCCAGTTGCAGGAAGGCGTATTCCTTGACGAACTGGCTGGCGGCGCCGAGGACCGTCAGGTTCGATTCCCGGGCCAACAGCATTTTGCCGAAGGTCAGCGAGCCCACGTCGATCTTGCCGGCTTTGACACCGGCCAACCGTGCCGACGATCCGCCGACCTTGACCAACCGAACGTCTTTCTCCGGGATACCCGCGTTTTGCAGCAGCTTGAGGGAGACGTAGACGTTGCCCGACGTGGGAGAGCTGATGCCCACCTTTACCGGCCGGGGCAGGTCCTTGTAGGACTTGACGTGCTTCCCGCCCACGAGCCAGTAGGGCAGGGTGTTCAACTCGGTGCCGACGATGCGGATGTTGCTGCCCGGTCGAATGGCCAGCGCGATGTTGTCATCCGAGCCGAAGAAGGGAAGCTGACCCCGTTCCAGGGCGAGGACCGCGGCATTCTCACCGCCCGATACCGAGTAGACCCTGGCGTCGTAGCCGATGTCCTTGAAAAAACCCTTGTGGATGGCCACCTGCTCCACCAGCGAGGTGGTGGCGTTGGTCTGCGCAACCGGGATGCGGAGCTTCTCCTGCGCGAGTGCCTGACCGCCTAACAGCAGGCCCGCGCCCACCAAGGCTGTAACAATTCCTTTTGTGATCCTCTTGGACCTCATACTGCCTTCCTCTCTTTTTGCGGCTGCCTTGCAGCTATTGGACAAAGGATGACCCCGACGCGCGTGGCGCCACGGTCATCCGTCGTTACATACCCACTACTTCTTCATCCACCCTTTGTTCTCGAACCACTTGACCGCCTTGGCGTGGAACTCCGGGAACAGGATCTCGTTGAGCGGCGGGATCTTGGTGTCCGCCGCGATGGACTTGGTCCAGAACGCCGAATCCAGGTAGGCATTGATGCCTCCCGCGGTGGCCTCGCACCGTGGCGGGATCGACTTGCTGCCCAGCACCTCGATCTCATACATCTCCTTGCCGATCTCATCCGGGTTGCGCATCACTTTCGTGAGCACGTGCACGATCTCCTCGCCGTTCGCCGGGTCGTTCAAGAAGGCACAGGTGCGAATGATGGTGCCGAGCATGGCCGTGGCCTTCTCGGGGTTCTTGGCGATGAAATCCTCGTTCATGGCGATCTGGTTGAAGGCGTATTCCTTGGCGAACTGGCTGGCGTCGCCGAGGACGGTCAGGTTCGCCTTCTTCGCCCGCAACATGTTGCCGAAGCTCAGCGACCCGACGTCGATCTTGCCGGCCTTGACCCCCGCCAGCCGCGCGGACGAGCCTCCGACCTTCACCAGGCGCGCGTCCTTGATCGGAATGCCGGCGGCCTCCAGCAGCTTCAGGGACACGTAGACGTTGCCAGACGTCGGCGAGCTGATGCCCACCGTCACCGGACGCTTCAGGTCCTTGTAGGACTTGACGTGCTTTCCGGCCACGAGCCAGTAGGGCAGGGTGTTGACCTCGGTGCCGACGATGCGGATCTTGCTTCCGGGGCGGATGGCCAACGCGATGTTGTCGTCGGAGCTGAAGAAGGGGAGCTGACCCCGTTCCAGCGCCAGCACGGCGGCGTTCTCACCGCCCGATACCGAGTAGACCTTGGCGTCGTAGCCGAGGTCCTTCCACCAACCCTTGTACACGCTGACCTGCTCCACCAGGGCGCTCGTGGCGCTGGTCAACGCCACCGGGATGCGGAGCTTCTCGAGTGCCAGCGTCTGCCCGCTCCAGAGCAGGCTGGCTCCCAGAAAGGCTGTGGCGATTCCCTTTGCAATGCTCTTGGCCCTCATGTGTTTCCTCCTTCTGTTTGTTGGTTGTTGACGGCCGCTCTCATCCTATCATCCTATTGCGGGTATAAGAGAGGGACCCTTCCGGTGCCCTGGGGGCATCAGAGGGATCCCTCTCCTTGCTCCAACCCCTTATGCTGTGACTGTACCCTACTTCTTCATCCACCCCTTGTTGTTATGCCAGGCCAGGGCCCGGTTATAGAACTCGGGGAACATGATGTCTTTCGCCGGCGGGATCTTGAGGTCCGCCGCGATGGACTTGCTCCAGACGGCCGACTCGATGAACGCCTTGATACCAGCCTCCGTGGCCTGGCACCGGTCGGGGATGGAACCTTGGGCCACCTCGATCTCGTACATCTCCTTGGCGATGTCCGGCGGGTTGCGCATGACCTTCTCGATGACGTGCATCACCTCTTCCCGGTTCGCGGGGTCGTTGACGAAGGCGCAGCCGCGGATCAGGGTGCCGAACATGGCCTCGGCCTTCTTCGGTTGGTCCTTGATGTAGTTCTTGTTCATGGCAACCTGAAGGAACGCGTATTCCTTGACGAACTGGTTCGCCGCGCCGAGGACCTGCAAGTTTGATTGCTTGGCCCGCAGCATCATGCCGAAAGTCAGCGAGCCCACGTCGATCTTGCCGCCCTTGACGCCCGCCAACCGTGCCGACGATCCGCCGACCTTGATCAGGCGGACGTCCTTCGTCGGGATGCCGGCCGCCTCGAGCAGCTTGAGGGACACGTAGACGTTACCCGAGGTGGGAGAGCTGATTCCGACCTTCACCGGCCGCGGCAGGTCTTTGTAGGACTTCACGTGTTTCCCGGCCACGAGCCAGTACGGCAACACGTTCATCTCGCTGCCGATGACGCGGATGTTGCTACCGGCGCGAATGGCCAGGGGGATGTTGTCGTCCGAGCCGAAGAAGGGGAGCTGGCCCCGTTCCAGGGCGAGGACGGCGGCGTTCTCACCACCCGATACCGAGTAGACCCTGGCGTCGTAGCCGATATCCTTGAAGAAGCCTTTGTAGATGGACACCTGCTCCACCAGAGCGGTGGTGGTGCTGGTCATCGCAACCGGGATTCGGAGATCCTCCTGCGCGAGCACCTGGCCACCCCAGAGCAGGCTGGCTCCCAGAAAGGCTGCGGCGATTCCTTTTGCAATGCGCTTGGGTTTCATGCGTATTCCTCCTTCGCTATTTTTTCATCCAGCCCTTGTTGTTGTACCAGGCCAGGGCTTTCTCGTAGAACTCCGGAAACATGATCTGGTCGACGGGCGGGACCTTGGTGTCCGCCGGAAGGGACTTGGTCCAGAACGCCGAATCGAGGTATGCCTTGATGCCCGCCGCGGTGGCCTGGCAGCGGTCCGGAACGTGCTTGCTCTGGATCACCTCGATCTCGTACATCTGCTTGGCGATGTTCGGCTTGTTGCGCATCACCTTCTCGTACACGTGCAGCACCTCTTCACGGTTCGCGTGGTCGTTCACGAAGGCGCAGCCGCGGATCAGGGTGCCGAGAATGGCCGTGGCCTTGTCCGGATTGTCCTTGATGTAGTCCTTGTTCATGCCGATTTGCTTGAAGGCGTATTCCTTGACGAACTGGTTGGCGGCGCCGAGGATCGTCAGGTTCGCTTCCTTGGCGCGCAGCATGTTGCCGAAGGTCAGCGAGCCCACGTCGATCTTGCCGGCCTTGACGCCCGCCAGCCGTGCCGACGAACCGCCGACCTTCACCAGGCGTACGTCCTTTTTGGTGATGCCGGCGGTCCCGAGCAGCTTGAGGGACACGTAGACATTGCCCGAGGTGGGAGAGCTGATGCCGACCTTCACCGGCCGCGGCAGGTCCTTGTAGGACTTGATGTGTTTGCCGCCCACCAGCCAGTAGGGCAGCGTGTTCATCGAGGTACCGACGACCCGGATTTTGCTGCCGGGCCGAATGGCCAGGGGAACAACGTCGTCCGAGCCGAAGAAGGGGAGCTGCCCTCGTTCCAGGGCCAGCACGGCGGCGTTCTCGCCGCCTGATACCGAGTAGACCACGGCGTCGTAGCCGATCTCCTTGAACCAGCCCTTGTAGATGGTCGTCTGCTCCACCAGCGCGGTCGTCGAGTTGGTGGACGCCACCGGGATACGGAGCTTCTCCAGGGCCAGCGCCGAGCCGGCGCATAGCAGGCTAGCCCCCAGAATAGCCGCGGCGATTCCTCTTGCGATGCGTTCAGGTCTCATGCGCTTCCTCCTGCTCTACTTCTTCATCCAGCCCTTGTTGTCGTACCAAGCCAGGGCCTTTGCGTAGAACTCGGGAAACATGATGTCCTTGATGGGCGGTATCTTGGCATCCGCCGGGAGAGACTTGGTCCAGATCGCCGACTCGAGGTAGGCCTTTATCGCCGCCTCGGTAATCTGACACCGGTCGGGGATGGTCTTCTCCCCCAGCACGTCGATCTCGTACATTTGCTTGGCGATGTCGGCCTTGTTGCGCATCACGTTCACGTAGACGTGCATCACCTCTTCGCGATTGGCGGGGTCGTTCACGAAGGCGCAGCCGCGAATCATGGTCCCGAACAGGGCTGTGGCCTTGTCCGGATTGTCCTTGATGTAGTTCTTGTTCATGGCGAGCTGCGTGAAGGCGTATTCCTTCACGAACTGGCTTGCGGCGCCGAGGACCGTAAGGTTCGCTTCCCGGGCCCGCAGCATCATGCCCAAGGTCAAGGAGCCTACGTCGATCTTGCCGGCCTTGACGCCTGCCAGGCGTGCCGACGATCCACCGACCTTGATCAAGCGTGTGTCTTTCGCCGAGATGCCGTTCGCCTGGAGCAGCTTGAGGGACACGTAGACGTTACCCGAAGTGGGAGAGCTGATACCGACCTTCACCGGCCGCGGCAGATCCTTGAAGGACTTCACGTCCTTTCCGCCCACCAGCCAGTAGGGCAGCGTGTTGGTCAGGTTGCCTACGATGCGGATGTTGCTGCCGGGGCGAATGGCCAGGGGGACGTTGTCGTCCGAGCCGAAGAAGGGAAGCTGTCCCCGTTCCAGAGCCAGGACCGCGGCGTTCTCACCGCCCGATACCGAGTAGACCACGGCGTCGTAGCCGATCTCATTGAACCATCCCTTGTGGATGGCTACCTGCTCCACCAGCGCGGTGGTGGCGCTGGGCAGCGCAACCGGGATACGGAGCTTCTCCAGGGCCAGCGCATGGCCGGCGCATAACAGGCTTACCCCCAGAAAAGCTGCGGCGATTCCTCTTGCGATGCGTTCGTGTCTCATTGGCTTTCCTCCTCGTTTGTGAGTTTCAGCCCGGAACTTCGCTTGATTGCCGGTCCATAGGGTGTGATGCTTGCCGGTCGCCGCTTTGATCGGCCTCGCCTATTCCGCCATGGCCTTGCGGGCCTCGTCCGCCAGCAGCTCCCAGATGTCGTGTTTGATCTGCAGGAATTCGGGCTCTTCCTTGACCCGCAGGGTTCGTGGAGTGGGGAAGGGGACCTTGATCTCCTTCATGATTGTCCCCGGCCTGAAGCTGAAGCAGAACACGACATCGGAGAGGAATACGGCTTCCTCGATATCGTGGGTGACGAAGACGACGATCTTGCCCGAGTTCTTCCAATCGATCATCCGCTGGAGCTCTTCCTGCATAAGAAGGCGCGTCTGGGCGTCCAGCGACGCGAAGGGTTCGTCCATGAGCAGGATTTCCGGATCCACCGCCAGCGCGCGGGCGAGGTTCACCCGTTGCTGCATGCCGCCGGAAAGTTCGTGAGGGTAGTGAGTCTCGAAGCCCCGCAAGCCGACGATCTGCGTGTACTTGTCACAGATCTCACGCTTTTCGGTGGCGGACATGCTGCGGTCGTTCTCGATGCCGAACTGGATGTTGTCGGTGACGTTGCGCCAGGGCAGCAGCAGGGCCTGCTGGAACACCACGGCCTTGTTGGGGGTCGGACCGGTCACTTCCTCGCCGTTGAGCAGCACGCGGCCCTTGGTGGGGGGCAGCAGCCCGTGGATCATGTGCAGCAGCGTGGTCTTGCCGCAGCCGCTGGGTCCCACGAATGAATAGAACGTCCCCGGCCGAAGATCCATGTCGACGCCGCCCACGGCATGGACGGTTTCTCCAGTGGGTTTGGTGAAGGTCTTGTGAATGTGTTCTACCTGAATCGATGATGACACGAACTACTCCTGTAATGTGGAATCACGCCACGGCGCCATCCTTCGCTCAATCATCAGGATGACCTGGTTGAACACCACGCCGGTGCCGGCGAGCATGGCCGCGCAAGACATCATGAGCGGCATGTTGAAGGTATCCAGTCCATAGAACAATTGATAGCCCAGCCCCGCATAGGCGCCGAAATACTCTCCCACCACGACTCCCACGATCCCCCGGGATATCCCGAGGCGCAGACCCGTGACGATGTATGGGAGTGAACCCGGGATGAGGATCTTGTAGAGGATCTGATTCTGGGGGATGCAGAAGGAGTGGGCCAGCGTCTGGAATTCCTTGCCGACGCTCATGACACCCGTGTAGGTGTTCAGGACGATGGGTACTACCGCGGTGATGAGGACGATGACGATCTTGGCCGAGAGATCCACCCCGAACCAGATGATGATCAACGGCGCCAGGGCCACGGACGGTGTGGCGTAGACCGCGCTGAGCCAGGGATCGAAGAATTCGCGGAATACCCGGCTGATCCCGAAGATCATACCGAGGGCGATGCCCGCGAACGCGGCCACGCCGAATCCCCAGAAGAACTCAATTCCGCTGATGCGTAGATCGTCGAGGATCTCGCCGCTGGCGAAGAGGCCGTAGGTGTAGGTAACGACCCGCCACGGGCCCACGAAGAACAACTCGCTGCTGACCTGCCAGTTGGCGAACGACCAGAACGCCGTCACGATGCCGATGCCGAGGACGGCGTTCATCCATTTTCGTTGCGACTGATATAGGTTGGTCAGGGCTTCCATCACTCTGCTTCCGGCTCTCTCGACTCAGATCAGAGTCTGTTTATAAGGCGTGGCCCAGCGTTCAACGCCCTTCAGGATCTCGTTGCCCGCGATGCCCATTATGGTCAAGAGCGAGATGCCCACCATCATCTCGGCCACGTGGAACGTCTGCGTGGCGTGGTCGATCATGTAGCCGATGCCCGCCTCGGCGCCGAACAACTCGGCTACCATGATGGTGACCACCGACCGGGAGTAGCCCAGCCTCAGCCCCGCGATCAGGAACGGCAGCGATCCCGGTATGATGATCTTGGTCAGCATGGCCCAGAAGGAGATGTTGAAGGCCCGTCCCAGCATGCGGAACTCACCCTGCACGTTCTTGATGCCGGCCTGGGTGTTGATGATGACGGGAAATACCGAGGCGAGGGTGATGACGCCGACCTTGGAGGCGATGCCGAGGCCCAGCCAGATGATGAACAGAGGTGCCGCCACCGAACGCGGTGTGGCGTAGAGGCCCACCAGGATGGGGGAGAACATCTCGTCCAGGGTCCTGCTGAAAGCCACCGCCGCGCCGATGACGACCCCCAGGACCATGGCGAGGCTGAAGCCGTAGATCAGCTCGGTGCCGCTGTATTCGATGTGCTCCCAGAACCGCGGTTCCTGGATCAACACCCCGTACTCGATCACCACCGCCACCGGGCCGGTGAAGAAGTCGGGATCGTCGAAGAGGAAGTCGATGAACTCCCACGTCAGCAGGGCCAGGATCACGGATAGGATGAAGTTGATGCCGATCCGGTGACGGTTGTAGACCCCCTTCACGGATGCCGCAACAGAAGGGTCGGGTGTGTCTTCGAGCGGTATTGGTTGTGTTTTGCTCATGGACTCAGTGGGCGCAAAAATAAGGGCAAGAATACGATTAAACCCTACCTCTTACGAATATTGGCGTCATATGTCAAGCGGTTCGGGTCGTCGCATTCCTTATCTGTAAAGCAAAACTCGTACCGTCGTGTTTGCCATGAATTTGCTATTGATCCGCGCGCCAAGAGACCCTCGAAATGCCTGTTTGCCAGGCAGCGTTGCCGGAAACCCGTGCATCTCTTCAGCGCGGCTCCCGTGGTGAGGGGTCAGACCATGATGACTTCATCCACCTTATCGATTTCCGCAAGCCTCACCCGTACGTCTCCGCCCTTGGACATCTCGATCTTCTTGCCGACGAAGTTGGCCTCGATGGGTAGCTCCCGTCCGCCGCGATCCACCAGGACCACGAGAAAGATGGCCCTGGGCCGGCCCAGCGCCATGAGGTGGTCCACGGCAGCGCGGACGGTGCGTCCGGTATGCAGCACGTCGTCGAACAGGATCAGGGTCTTGTCCGTGATTTCGAAGGGTATGTGGGTGGCGTCGATGCGTCCCTTGGGCAGCAACGTGTTCAGGTCGTCGCGATAGAGCGTGGCGTCGAGCTCGCCCACGGGAACCGGCAAGTCGTGCTTTTCCTTCAGGACCGCGGCGACCCGCCGGGCCAGCGTCGGCCCGCGGGTCCGTATGCCGACGAAGGCCAGGGAGCCGGAGTCGGCGTGCTCCTCGGAGATTCGCTTGGCGAAGCCCGCCAGGCTCCTTCTGATCTGTGCTCCGCTGAGCACCTGTACCTTCTTGGTTGTCTTAGATTTCTGCATGGGCGGCTCGAAGCAGGGTCTCCACCAGAAGCTGGGTGCCGAGGCAGATGTCCTCGGGATCGGTCCACTCCGTGGGGTTGTGGCTCACGCCGTTGGTGCTGGGGATGAAGATCATGCCGGTGGGGGTGATCTTGGCCATCTGCATGGCGTCATGGCCGGCTCCCGATGGCATGACCTCGAAGGGAAGGTTCTTTTCCTCGCAGGTGGCGCGGATGAGCGCGATCAACCGCGGGTGCAATGCCACCGGCTCCTCATCCCGAATCGTAAGGAGCTCGACCTTAATCCCCCGCTCCCGGGCGATCTGCCGAGCCCGCTTCTTGATCAGCCCGGCCACCTTGCGCTTGGAAGGGGCGGTGATGCTGCGTACGTCCACTTGAAGCTCAACCCGTCCCGGGATCGCGTTGATGACTCCCGGCTCGACCTTGATGGCGCCCACCGTGCCCACCACCCGGCCCTTGTCTGCCGAGGCGTGCTCCCGGCAGACTTCGTCGATGTAGATGATGAGGTAGCCCGCCGCCACCAGGGCGTCCTTGCGCATTTCCATGGGCGTGGTGCCGCTGTGATCGGCCTGGCCCCGGAAGACCACCCTGAATCGGCTCGGGGCGGCGATGGCGGTAACGACGCCGATTCTCTTCTTCTTGGCTTCGAGCACAGGACCCTGCTCGATGTGGAGCTCGAAATAGGCCTTGATCGTCTTCGGGTCCCGTTTCAGGGAGGCCAGGTTCTCCCGGTAGATGCCGAGGCTCGACAGCACGTCTTCGAGCCGGGTGCCGCCGGCATCCACGGCGTTGGCGAAGTCGTCCATGGTGACGTCGCCCGCCACCAGACTGCTGCCCAGGGTGGAGAACCCGAACCGGCTGGATTCCTCTCCCACGAAGCAGACGCTTTCCAGCGGGACCGGCAGGGGCACGCCGCTCTCCTTGATGGTCCGGACCGCCTCAAGGGCCCCGATGACCCCCACCGGGCCGTCGTATCGCCCTCCCTGGACGACCGAATCCAGGTGCGACCCGGCCAGCACCGCCGGTCCTTCCTGCCCCGCCGACAGCCGTCCGAAGATGTTGCCGGCCGCGTCCACGTGCACGTCGAGACCGGCCTGGTTCATCAGGTGGACCAGCAACTGACGGGATCGCAGTTCATGGACGGAGAAGACCAGCCGTGTGACCGAGCCGCCCTCGCCCAAACCGATGCGCGAGACCGCGTTGAGGTCGCGCAACAGCCTGTCTTTATTGATTTCAGGGATTTCCATCCGACGCCTCAAAGGGTCCGGAAAGGTGTGCATGGTAGCAAAAAAGAGCCGCTGGGAACAACGGCTGGCAAAGCACCAACGGTCATGTTAGTAAGCCTGACGGGCCGGGGCCGGGAGCCCCCGGAAAGGGCAGCCGGGGAGTCTGCGCCGCAGAAAATCGGACGCCTGATGTAGGGGCGGGTTTCAAACCCGCCCGTGCCCATATTGCCGCTACCGGCCGCTACCGGCCGGCACAGGCCCCTGGCCTCGGAAAGCGGTCTGCCGGACCTTGAGGAAACGCATCCATGTCGGAAACCGGGAAAAGAATCGCCCAGTTGCTGCTGAGCACGCAATCCATTCAGGTGTACCGGGACCGGCCGTTCGTGTTCGTGTCGGGCAGGGTCTCGCCCGTGTACATCGACTGCCGGCGTCTGCTTTCCTTCCCCGAGGCGCGGGACGAGATCCTCGAGGCGTTGGCCCAGATCGCGCGCCGTGACATCGGGCTCGACAACATGGACGTGGTGGCGGGCGGCGAGACCGCGGGCATTCCCTACGCCGCCTTCGTGTCCCACTACCTGCGGAAGCCGATGATCTACATTCGCAAGAACCCCAAGGGCTACGGACAGACCAATCAGATCGAAGGAGTTCTTGACGAGGGACAGCGGGTTACGCTGGTGGAAGACCTGGTGACCGACGGCTTCAGCAAGCTGCGCTTCAACATCGGCGTCCGGGCCCAGAAGGCGCAAATCACCCATTGTCTCTGCGTCTTCGAGTACAGCTCCGACGAGTTGGACCTGCACGAGGGAAAGAAGAACCTCGCCGACCACGACATCAGCCTCCACACCCTGTCCAACTGGGACGACGTCCTGAGCGCCGGCGAAGAGACCGCGTTCTTTTCGGAAGAGGCCAGGAATCAGATCGTCGATTTCCTCAACGACCCCGCCAACTGGGGCCGCCGCATGGGCTTCGAGTAGCCGCCCCCGGAAGAACCGCACCCATCACCCCCGCACCCCTTCCGTCATTCCCGCCTCCCAGGCTGTGTCAAAACGCTAACTTCGGGGCACGAAAGGCCAATCCGTCATTCCCGCGAAAGCGGGAATCCAGGGGTCCTGGAGGGGTCCCTACGCGGCGTTTCCCCACCCAACCCCGCCTGGATTCCCGCTTTCGCGGGAATGACGATTTCGGGGGCCGTTGCCTCTCTCGGATGGCGTTTTGACACAGCCTGGAAAGCGGGAATCCACGCGCGGCGGGGAAAGCGTCACTCCTCCTCGTAGATCTCCACGTCCACCGGCTTCCCGCCCACCGGCATGTCCGGGCACGCGCTGAACGCCGCCAGCAGATCCCACTCCGCTCTCATGTCGACATGGGTCGGCGCCTTGGGCCGGATGGCCGTGTGCTGCATGAGACCGGTCTTGCCGTCGATGATCATGTGCTGGAAGATGTTGAACGGGCTCGGAATGTCCTCGGGGGCGATGCCGTAGGGGGCCAGCGCCTTGGACAGGTTCTCCCAGCAGCCGTGGTCCGGGATCTCGTCGTCCCGGTAATCACGGTGGTAGTATTCCCGCAGCCGCCCTTCATCCTTGGCCAACTGGAAGCGGCGGCCGCTGCACATGCCCTTCTGCAGGTCGTGGGTCCCTTCCTCGAAGGTATCGGCCACGATGGTCATGAAATGCTGGTTGTCCCGGGACATCAGCTTGTCGCCGGTGCTCAGGAAGATCTTCCCGTTGTAGACCTTGGAACGGGCCTGGTCGAACCGTTCCCGCAGGTTGTGCCGGTCCAGCACCAGGAAGTCCACCGTGGACATCGCGATGATGCGGATGGTCTGCCCCTTCTTGAGGTCCCCGGACCAGCCGCTGTTGGCGGGGACGTGCTCGCGCAATACTTGTTTCATGATGGTCCTCCTTCGTAGCCGGAATGTGGCCCGGCGAGCCTGAATTTTCAACACCCTGTCCCTAGTCCGACGACATGACATGGGCGCGGAGGTCCGGGGATCTCGTGGGCAAAATGGAGTGGGTGGGGACGACAGTGTGAGTCGCCCGCCCGGACGGAACATGTCATAATGCGGCCATGCGCTTCTTCAACACCACTGGGCCGGTCCAGCCCGAGAAGCACTACAGCATCCCGCCGCTGAGCCGGCTCGATCTTGAAGACGTGCTGACCCTCATTCACCAAGAGCGCTATTTCGTGCTGCACGCGCCGCGGCAGACCGGAAAGACCTCCGCGCTGTTGGCACTGCGGGACCTGCTGAACAGCGGCGCCGAGGGTGAATACCGTTGCGTGTACGCCAACGTCGAGGCGGCGCAGGCGATGCGCGAAGACACCGAAAAGGCCATGCGCGCGATTCTGGACGAGCTGGCATCCTGGGGGCGCTCGACTCTGGGCGACGAGATGCTGGGCGGACTTTGGCCCGGCATCCTTGCCGAGTCCGGTCCGGCCGGCGCACTCCGGGCGGCGCTGAGCCGCTGGTCCGAGGCCGACCCGCGGCCGCTGGTGCTGCTCGTCGACGAGATCGACGCGCTGGTGGGCGACACCCTGCTGTCGGTGCTGCGCCAGCTTCGGGCGGGATATCTCCAGCGCCCGAAGAGCTTTCCCCAGAGCGTCGTCCTGTGCGGCGTGCGTGACGTGCGCGACTACCGCATCCATTCGAGCGCCGAGAAGGAGATTATCGCCGGCGGGAGCGCGTTCAACGTCAAGGCCGAGTCGTTGCGCTTGGGCGACTTCTCCGAGGCCCAGGTGCGTGCGCTGCTGGCCCAGCATACGGAAGAGACGGACCAGGCGTTCACCGAGGACGCCCTGGCGACGGTATGGGCGCTCACCTGCGGCCAGCCGTGGCTGGTCAACGCGCTCGCCTACGACGCCTGCTTCCGTAACAAGGCGGGCCGGGACCGCGGCCGGGAGATCGACGCGGCCGCGGTCACACAAGCCCGGGAGCGCCTCATCGCGCGCCGAGAGATTCACTTGGACCAGTTGGCGGACAAGCTCCAGGAGGATCGGGTGCGGCGGGTGGTGGGGCCGTTGCTGAGCGGCGGGGACGAGCGCGAGTTTTCCGCCCGCGACATCGAGTACGTCCGGGACTTGGGCCTGATCGCCAGCGGCGACCCGCTCCGCATCGCCAACCCCATATACGCGGAGGTGGTGCCGCGGGAACTCACCTACGCCGCCCAGGCGGGCTTGGTGGAGGAGATGGCTTGGTACGTGGACGCGGAGGGCGGCCTGGATCTGAGTAAGCTGCTCGCGGCTTTTCAGGAATTCTTCCGGGAGCATTCCGAGCACTGGGTGGCGCGGTTCGACTACCGGGAGGCCGGGCCGCAACTCCTCTTGCAGGCCTTCCTGCAGCGGGTGGTGAACGGCGGAGGCCGCATCGAGCGGGAGTACGGCCTGGGCCGGAGGCGTACCGACCTGCTCATCGTGTGGCCCCAGGGCGGGCGGATGCGCAAGTTCGTGATCGAGTGCAAGGTGCTGCACAAGAGCCTGGAGCGCACCATCGCAGACGGCCTGGAGCAGACCGCCGCCTACATGGACCGTTGCGCCGCGGAATCCGGTCACCTGATCATCTTCGACCGCGACGAGAGCCGGAGTTGGGAGGACAAGCTGTTCCACCGCCACGAGTCGGCCGGCGGCGTCGAGATCGAGGTGTGGGGCATGTGAGCCGGCCTGGACCGGGGCCGGGGACGGCCTGGACGTTGATGGCCAGGGAGATGAAGATGGCCGTGAAGAGGCCGCAGGCGCGTCGTCCACGTACAGGCCGGATTCACCGGGGATCTGCGGGCTCATGCAGGGTCATTTCACGCTGGCTGTCGTGGCTGGACAATCGGGGCGAGGACCTGGGAGCGAGGGCGTCCCGCCCCCGGCGAGGGCAAGATGCCCTCGCTCCTGGGGTGAGCCCTCGCCAAGTGTAGGCTGTCGCCGGCCCTCTCCGGTTTCCTTGGCATCTTGCCGCTAGCGTGAAATGGCCCTGGCGGGCTCATGTGTTTGTGGTTTAACGCCTGCGGTAGGAGGTGTTAGAATGGCCACTTGTTGCGAAGGGGTTTGACGCCAACTGGGCAAACTGCTGTACAAAGGCGGAGAGCATCTGATGGATAGAATAGCGGTTGACACAGGGGTTCACTTCGGGAAGCCGTGTGTTGCGGGCACCCGCATCGCGGTACAGGACGTCTTGGAACTGATCGACGAGGAGATCCCGTTCGGTCAGATTATTCGTGACTACTATCCCGAATTGACCGCCGAGGACGTCCATGCGTGCATTCGATACGCAATTGCCTTGGTCGGAGCAGAAGACATCCGCCTACCCCCGACACCGGCCTGAATGAGACTCCTGCTTGACCAGGACGTGTACGCAGCCACGGTCCGGCATTTGAAGAGTTTGGGACACGACGTCGTTTGCGTATCCGAAATCGGTCTCTCCCGTGCCAAGGACGAAGTACTGCTTGAGGTTTCTCGCGAGCAAGAGAGGGTGTTTGTTACCAGGGACAGAGACTTCGGGCGCATCGTATTCCTGAATCGACAGCATGGAGCGGTTCTCTATTTGCGTATGCTGCCTTCAACGCAAAGCGCCGTTCACCGGGAACTTGACGTAGTACTACGAACGTATGGGACCACTGAGTTGGCGGACGCTCTTGTCGTCGTCGAACCGGGTGGACACCGGATCAGAAGACTGACATCCCAGTCATCGTCCGGCCCTTGAACATGTCGTAAGCCACAACTAGAGAGCCACGGGCCTAGCCACAGAAAGGGCGTTGGAACAGCTCCGACAGGCGGTTTTCACGTCGAACTTGCGCCCACATGGCTCCGAGGACGCCTTGAGCCGACCCGACCTGCACAGGAGACTGCCGTGGCGTCGGCGGGGTGACGGGCACGGGCGGGTTTGAAACCCGCCCCTACAACAGCCACGTCGGACACGGCAAACGATCAGACTCTTCTTGAACTAACGGATGGCGGTGATCAGCACGGCACCCAGCACGATCAACCCGGCGGCCACCACTCGCCGGGTGGTGATGACCTCCACCTCGCGCAGGAACACTGCGGACAGCACCAGGCTGTAGAGCGGGCTGAGACTCGTCAGCGGCGCGACGATGACCACGTCCGACAGGTACAGGGACATGTACACGCTGGCCACGCCCAGGGTCACGGCGCAGCCGGCCAGGAGGAAGTAGCCCAGGGAGTGGCGGTTGAAGGTGACGGCCGACCATTTGCGCGTGACGGACAGGGACACCGCCACGGCGAGAAAGGACGTACCGGTGGTGACGGCCGCGCCCAGGATCGGCAGGGTGATCTGCGCCAGGCCGATCTTTCGGATGACCTGGGTGGAGCCGGCCACGAAGGCGCTCAACAGCGGCAGGGTGATGAAGACGTTCATCCACCCGCCGGTCTTTTCCTCCCGCATGCTGAGCAGGATGATGCCGCACACCACCAGGGTCGTTCCCCCTGCCACCGCCGCGGTGAGCTGCTCGTTGAGAACGATGATGGCCATCAGCGACGAGAACAGCGGCGTGGTGGCCCGGAGCGGCGCCGTCACCGCCACCCCGACCTTCTCCACGCTCAGGTAGGCCAGGTAACGGGTGCCGCCGGGCTGGATCAGACCCACCAGCACGAAGATCAAGAGCTCCGGACTCAGGATCTCGTCCAGTGGCAGCTTCGCGAAGACGAAGCTCCAGAAGGCCAGCACATTGATGGCCAGGGAGATGACGATGGCGGTGATGGGGTTGCCGTGCGCCAACCCCTTCTTCAGAAGAATCAGGTTGATGGCGGTGAAGAGCCCGCAGGCGAGCGCGAAGGCTTCGGCTGGGATCACGTGAAAGGCGTGGACTCCGGCGCGCGGCGGTCAGAACCGGATGACGGCGGCGCCCCAGGCAAAGCCGGCGCCGAAGGCGTTCAGCAGAACGATATCGCCGGGGGCGATGCGGCCCTCCCGCCGGACCTCGTCCAACGCCACGGGGATGGATGCCGCCGACGTATTGCCGTACTTCTGAAGGTTGACGACGACCTTCTCCATGGGGACGCCGAGCCGCGCGGCCAAGGCGGTGATGATCCTCCGATTGGCCTGATGGGGGACGACGAGGGACACGTCGTCCACGCAAAGACCGGCTTCGCTGAGGACCCGCCGGCTGATCTCTTCCATGGACCGAACCGCCACCTTGAAGACTTCCTTGCCGTTCATGAAGATCGAGTGTTCCCGTTTCTCCACGGTCTCCACGGTGGCCGGCCGCTTGGAGCCCCCGGCCCGTATGTAGAGGGTTTCGGCGTAGGAGCCGTCGGTCTGGAGCTGGGCGCTGAGGATGCCGCGGTCCGCGTCGTCGCTGGGGCCCAGCACCGCGGCGCCCGCCCCGTCGCCGAACAGGATGCAGGTGCTGCGGTCCTGCCAGTTGAGGAACCGGCTCAGAACGTCGCTGCCCACCACCAGGGCTTTACCGACCCGGCCGGAGCGGATGAACATGTCCGCCACCGAAAGGGCGTTCAGAAAGCCCGAACAGGCGGCGTTCACGTCGAACGAGAATACGTTCTTGGCCCCCAGCTTGGCTTCCAGCACGCAGGCCAGGCTGGGAAACTGGTAGTCCGCGGTGCAGGTGCCCACGATGATGGCGTCCAAATCCGCGACATCGAGGCCTGCGTCTTCCACTGCCCGCTCAGAAGCGAGCCGCGCCAGGTCCGAAGCGGCCTTGTCCATCTCCAGCACGCGCCGTTCCTTGATGCCCGTGCGGGTGGTGATCCACTCGTCGCTGGTATCGACGAGCTTGGCAATGTCATCGTTGGTGACCACCGTGGATGGAACGGCGGAGCCCGTACCCAGTATGATGCTTCGCGGCGCTGTTTGGTTCATGAGGCCTTCCTGAGCAGGATGCACGCGTTGGTCCCGCCGAAACCAAAGGAATTTGAAAGGGCGACCTGGATGTCCGCCTGCCGCGGCTCGTTGGGTACGTAGTCGAGATCACAGTCAGGATCCGGCGTTTGGTAGTTGATGGTGGGCGGCAGCACGCCGTGGTGAAGCGCGAGCACGCTGTAGATGGCCTCCACCGCGCCGGCCGCGCCCAGGAGATGGCCGGTCATGGATTTCGTGGAGCTCACCGGGATGTCGTGGGCGCGGTCGCCGAAGACCGTCTTGATGGCCGCGGTTTCGTTGGCATCGTTATAGGGCGTCGAGGTCCCGTGGGCGTTGATGTAGTCCACGTCGGCGGCCGTGGCGCCGGCGTCCTCAATGGTCAGCGCCATGCAGCGGGCGGCCCCCTCTCCCTCCGGGGCGGGGGAGGTGATGTGGTAGGCATCGCCGTTGGTGCCGTAGCCGATCATCTCGGCGTAGATCCGGGCGCCCCGGCGGAGGGCGCGTTCGCGTTCCTCTAGCACCAGCATGCCCGAGCCTTCCGACATGACGAAACCGTCGCGCTCCTTGTCGAAGGGCCGGCTGGCCCGCTCCGGCTCGTCGTTCCGCGTGGACAGCGCTTTCATGGCGGCGAACCCGCCCAGTCCCAGGGGGGTCGTGGCTGCTTCAGAGCCGCCGGCGATGACAGCGTCCTGCCGGCCGCCGCGAATCAAGTGGAACGCCTCTCCCAAGGCGTTGTTGCCGGACGCGCACGCCGAGGTGGGGGTCCAGTTGACCCCTTTGAGGCCGTAACGGATGGCGATGTGGCCCGGTGCCAGGTTGGAGATGACCTTGGGGATGAAGAACGGGGAGATCTTGCGCGGCCCCTGCTTCATGTACACATCATGGTAGTGCTCGATGGTGGAGATGCCGCAGAAGCCCACGCCCACGATGGATCCGGCCCGAACCGCCTCATCGCCGTCGACCGAGAACCCGCTGTCCTCCACCGCGAGCTGGGCCGCGGCCAGGGCGTATTGCATGAACAGGTCCATCTTTTTGACTTCTTTCGCGTCGATGAAGTCACGGGGGTTGAACTCGTCGATCTGGCCGGCGATCCGGGTAGAGAATGATTCGATGCCCTCGAAACGGGTGAGGGGGCCGATACCCGAGCGCCCGGCCTGAATCGCTTCCCAGTTGGCGTCCACGCCGATGCCCAGCGGCGTCAACATGCCCATGCCGGTAATGACCACTCTGCGTCCGTCAGGAGTTCCCATGGTGTGTGTCTAGTGTGTGTGTCTAGTGTGTGGGGCGCCCCGGCATGGGTGCGCCAAGTGATCGATCAACGATCGTCACTACCAATACTTCTCGCGGATTTTAAGCACCTCCCGGATGCGTGCGGCAATGCGTTCGCCGTCACCGTCCAGTTGGGCGGTTTCCTCGGACCGCATGCACTCGAGCACGGTGGCCACGGAGTTGCGTAACGCGGAGAGATCATAGCCGCCCTCCAGGAGAAAGGCGATCTTGCCGCCGGTGTGCCGCCGGGCCAGCTCCAGCAGCGCATCGGCCATGACGCCGAACCCCCGCTCGGTGACGTTCATGGCGCCCAGGGGATCGTCGCGGTGCGAATCGAAGCCGGCCGACACCAGCAGCCAATCGGGTTGGTAGCGCTCGATGGCCGGAACGATGATTTCCCGGAAGACCGCCAGGTACTCGGCGTCACCGCAGCCCGCCGGCAGCGGCACGTTCACTGTATATCCTTCTCCCTTGCCGCTCCCCACTTCGTCCACGGCCCCGGTCCCCGGATAGTAGGGGTACTGGTGCGTGGACAGGAAAAGCACCGAGGGGTCGTCGTAGAAGGCGTCCTGGGAGCCGTTGCCGTGGTGCACGTCCCAGTCCACGATCGCCACACGCCGCGCGCCGTGGGCCTTTTGGAGATACCGGGCGCCGATGGCCACGGTGTTGAACAGGCAGAACCCCATGCCCCGGTCCCTGAGCGCGTGATGCCCCGGCGGCCGGACCAGGGTGAAGCCGTTGCCGTAATCGGACGCCGCTACCCCATCCAAGAGTTGCAGGAACCCGCCCACCGCCATCAGGGCCACGCCGAAGGAGTCGCGGCAGGTGATGGTGTCCCCGTCCAGCGCGAACTGGTTGTGCTCGGAGGTGGAGCGGACCAGATCGATGTAGCCCGAGCCGTGGCACAGCTCCAGTTCCTCCTGTACCGCCGCGCGAAGGGGCAGAAGGTCGAAGTCGGCGCTGCCCCCCACGACCTCGCCGGCGAGATCGAGGAGAGTCTTGATACGTTGCGGGCTCTCGGGATGATAAGGGCCGGGCTGGTGCTTCAGAAACACCGGGTCGGCCACGATGGCGGAACGAGGCATGTCCCGCGCAATTTATCACCATGCTGGACGCGGAGTCAAAGCGCGAGACCGTGCCCTTGCTCCCGGGGCCTGCCACTCTTTGACTCGCTCCCGCAAATGCCTTAGCCTAGCGGCTGGGAGTCAAAATGTTTGGTATCGGAATGCCGGAGCTGCTCTTGATCCTGGCGGTGGCCCTGATTGTCCTCGGGCCGAAGAAACTGCCGGAGATCGCACGTTCCCTGGGACGGGGCCTCGCCGAGTTTCGCCGCACGACGGATGACGTGAAGCGGGAAATGCAGGCCGCGGCGGATCTCGATGCGCGTCCGGAGAGCGACGACACGAGCACCGAGCCCTCCGGAGAAGGCGAACCCGCCAATACCATGAGCACCGAGCCGTCCGGAGAAGGCGAACCCGCCAATACCATTTCTCCAGCGGGCGATCCCACCAAGAAAGAGTGAACGCGGACCAAGGCGTGGGCGGGGAGGAAGGGGGACGGCCGTCGGATGACGCCAGCATGTCCCTGACGGCTCACCTTGAGGAACTTCGCTCCCGGCTCATCAAGTCCGCGGTGGCCGTGCTGGCGGCCTTTCTCGTCTGTTATCTGGCGGCGGAATATCTCATCAAGTTCATGACCGCGCCCCTGCTCAGGCTGGAGGCCACCGGCCTCACCGTGATCGGTACGGGTGTGGCCGAGGCTTTCTTCGCGAAGTTGAAGGTGGCGTTCGTGGCCGCGATCTTCGTGTCGCTGCCGGTGCTCTTGTGGCACGGCTGGAAGTTCGTGGCGCCGGGCCTCTACCAACACGAACAGCGCTATGCCAGGGGCTTCGTCGCCTTCGGTACGGTGTGCTTTCTGGTGGGAGCCGGCTTCTGTTACGTGGTGATCTTCGACATCGGCTACCGGTTCTTCCTGGAGCAGTACCAGCAACTGAACGTCCGTCCGGCCATCCGCGTCAGCGAGTATCTGTCGTTCTCGGCCAAGCTGATGCTGGCCTTCGGGGTGGTCTTCGAGTTGCCGGTGGCGGGGGTCTTTCTCGCCCGGGTGGGGCTCATCGATCACCGTATGATGATCAGCCGGTTCCCCTACGCCTTTCTGGGTATCGTCGTGCTGGGCGCGGTCCTGACCCCACCCGACGTGATCTCGCAGGTGCTGCTGGCGCTGCCGTTGACGGTGCTTTACGGTCTCACCATCGTGCTGGTCTATTTCATCCGGCGGAAGGACAGCAAGGACGATGAGGAAAATGAGGACGAGAACTAGGACCCCGCGCCGCGGGGCAACGACGGTGTAGGGGCGGGTTTCAAACCCGCCCGCGCCCGCACTGGCAGCCCGTCGCGGACGCCCATCCCGACGGTCATTCGACGATCGCGAGCACTTGGCCGGATTCCACCGACTCCCCGGTTTTCACGCGGATCTCCTTGACCTCGCCGTCGCCGGGCGCCCGCACCTCGTTCTCCATCTTCATGGCTTCGACGATCACCATGCCCTGTCCCTTGGCCACGGTGTCGCCCTCGTTCACCAGCACGGCCACCACCTTGCCCGGCATGGGGGTCTTGACCTCCTGCCTGCCGGACACCTCGATCCCGGATTGCCGGCCGCCGACCCGGACCTGCCGCTCGTCGGACATGTGGATACGGTAGGTCCGGCCGTCCATCAGCACGCGGTACTCGTCCTCGGTGGTGTCCACATCCACCTCGAAGGACCGGTTGTCGATCAACAGCGAGTAGTTGTTGCGGCCGGTCCTCCTCCCGTCCACCATGAACTCGTGCCCGTCCACCGTCACCTTGTAGAGGGACTTCCCGGTCTCGGTGATGCGCACCACGGAAGTCTGGCCGCCGAGCTTTGCGATGAATGCCATGACTTTACCAGGCGCGCCTGGGGCTCGACGCGCCGGAGGAGACCTGCAGCGCCTCCCGGCGCCCGGCTTCGCGCCATTCCGACTTCTCCGCCGCCCCTTTCTCCACCATCCGGAGCGCGCGTTCCTGCTCCCGGTGGAGCGCGACGATGGCGGCGGAGGCCAGTGCCACGTGACGGTCGGGATACACCTGCTCCATGGCCATGAAGCCGCGCTGCTCGTCCACGAACCCGGTGTGGAAGTCGGCCTCGATGAACTGGGGGTGGCGCAGCATCCACTGGTGAAACGGGATGTTGGTCTTGACGCCGCGGACCTGGTACTCGCGCAGGGCCCGCCTGAGGCGCCGTATGGCCTCCGCGCGGTCTTCGCCCCAGACGATGAGCTTGGCGATCATGGGATCGTAATGGATGGGAATCTCCGCGCCCTCGTAGACGCCGCAGTCATTGCGGATGCCGAATCCCTCGGGCAGCCGCAATCCCTCGATCTTTCCCGGACACGGCATGAAGTCGGTCTCCGGGTCCTCGGCGTAGATGCGGCATTCGATGGCGTGGCCGGTGGTACGGATCTGGCGCTGCGACAAGGGCAAGGGCGTTCCCGCGGCCACGTTGATCTGGGCCTTCACCAGGTCGATGCCCACGACCCGCTCGGTAATCGCATGCTCCACCTGCAGGCGAGTGTTCATCTCCAGGAAGTAGAAGTTCTTTTGGCGATCCACCAGGAACTCCATGGTGCCGACGCCGGTGTAGCCGAGGGCCTTGGCGCCCTGGGCCGCGGTCTTGCCCATGGCCTTCTGCATCCGGGTGTCGATGGTCGGCGCGGGACATTCCTCGATGATCTTCTGGTGGCGCCGCTGGATGGAGCATTCCCGGGTGAACAGGTGCAGCACCTTGCCGTAGATGTCGGCCAGAAGCTGGACCTCGATGTGGCGGCAGCGTTCGAGGTACTTCTCGACGTAGAGCCGGGAGTCGCCGAAGGACGAGGCCGCCTCGGAGCGCACCGCGCGGTAGGCCGAGCGCACCTCCTTGCCCGATTCCACCAGCCGCAGACCCTTGCCGCCGCCGCCGGCCACGGCCTTGAGGACGCAGGGGTAGCCGATGGCCTCGGTGGTCTCCAGCACCTCCTCCTCGGAGCCGAGGATGTCGTCGGAGCCCGGAATCACCGGAAGCCCCGCCTTCTTCATCAGCGCCCGGGCGTGGACCTTGTCGCCCATCTGCTTGATGACTTCCGGGGAGGGTCCGAGAAACACGATGCCGGCTTCCTCGCAGGCCCGGGCGAACGCCGCGTTCTCGGCGAGAAAGCCGTAACCCGGGTGTATGGCATCGGCCCGGCTCTTCTTGGCAGCGTCGATGATCCGGTCGATGCGGAGATAGCTCTCCGCGGACGGGGCCGGTCCCACGGGATAGGAGTAATCGGCATACTTGACGTGGAGCGCCTCGCGGTCGGCTTCGGAGTAGACCCCGACGCTCTCGATGTCCAACTCGCGGCACGCCCGGATGATGCGGACGGCGATCTCGCCACGGTTGGCTACCAGGATCCGTTTGAACATCTCAGGACAACTTCGTTACACGGTCCCGCGCTCAAAGCGGCATGTTCCCGTGTTTTCTGGGGAGGCTGGTCTCGCGCTTCTTCTTCAGCATCTCCAACGAACGAATGAGCGTGGGGCGGGTGTCCTCGGGCACGATGATGGCATCGAGGTTGCCCAGCTCGGCGGACCGGAACGGGTTGGCGAACATCCTCCGGTAGTCGTCCACCAGCTTCTTTCGGGTCTTGTTCTCGTCTTTCGCTTCCTTGAGCTCGTTGCGGAAGACGATGTTGATGGCCCCTTCGGGGCCCATCACCGCGATCTCCGAGGCCGGGTACGCCAGGTTGATGTCGCCCCGCAGGAACTTGCTGGCCATGACGATGTAGCCGCCGCCGTACGCCTTCCGGGTGATGACGGTGATCTTCGGCACCGTGGCCTCGGCGTAGGCGAAGAGCAGCTTCGCGCCGTGGCGGATGATGCCGTCGTACTCCTGGCCGGTGCCGGGGAGGAAGCCGGGAACGTCCACGAGGGTGATCACCGGTATGTTGAAGCAATCGCAGAACCGCACGAACCGCGCGGCCTTCACCGACGCGTTGATGTCCAGACACCCCGCCAGATGGGCCGGCTGGTTGGCGACGATTCCCACCGTCCGTCCGCCCAGCCGCGCGAAGGCCACGACGATGTTGGGCGCGAACTCCTTGTGGACCTCATAGAAATAGCCCTCGTCCACCACCGCGCCGATCAGGTCCTTCATGTCGTAGGGAAGGTTGGGATTCTCCGGCACCACGTGCTGCAGCCGCTGGTCGCGCCGGTGGGGGTCGTCCTCGGTGGGCCGAAACGGCGGCTCTTCCAGGTTGTTGCTGGGCAGGAAGCTCATGAGCTCCCGCATCATGAGCAGGCAGTCCTTGTCGTTGTCCGCGGAGAAATGCGCCACGCCGCTCTTGCGGGTATGGGTCTCGGCGCCGCCCAGCTCTTCCTTGGTGACGTCCTCGTGGGTCACGGTCTTGATCACCTCCGGGCCGGTGATGAACATGTACCCCGTGTTCCGGGTCATGAAGATGAAGTCGGTGATGGCCGGCGAGTAGACCGCGCCGCCGGCGCAGGGTCCCATGATGGCCGAAATCTGCGGCACGACGCCCGATGCCATGACGTTGTTGGCGAAGATGCGGGCATAGCCGTCGAGGCTGACGACGCCCTCCTGGATGCGCGCGCCACCGGAATCATTGATGCCCAGGATGGGAGCGCCGTTCTTCATGGCCAGCTCCTGGACCTTGCAGATCTTGTCCGCCACCACCCCGCTCAGGCTGCCTCCGAATACGGTGAAGTCCTGGGCGTAGACGAAGACGTTGCGGCCGTCGATGGTGCCGGATCCCGTGACCACGGCATCGCCGGGGATCTTCTGATCCTGCATGTCGAAGTCGGTGCATTCGTGGGTCCGCAGGCGGTCCAGCTCCACGAAGCTGCCTTGGTCCAGAAGGATTTCGATGCGCTCACGGGCCAGCAGCTTGCCTTCTTTGTGCTGCCGGCGAATACGCACCTCGCCGCCGCCGAGCTCCGCGCGGCGGTTCAGCTCTTTCAGTCTGAGAAGCCGATCCTCTACAGCCATCAACGCCCCTTACTTGTCGCCTTCCGGTGGTTCATGACCGGTCCGGTCCGATGGGCCTTGCGATGTCGTGGCATGGCCTGCCGGCCGGGTGCACGGCTCCGTCTCTTGACCCGGGAAGGTCGCTGCAGTTATCAATGTCGGTGAGTTCCGGAACACAAAAAAACCCATGGATCATAAACTCCATGAAGCAAAAATTCAAGGATTGTCCCCGACTCCGTCCTTTTTCCAAACCGCGTAAGTCATGACCGGAGCACCCTCATATTCGTTCTTCTCGGACCCGCCGCCGAGAATCGCGGGGCACCGCGGCGCCGCGGGCACCATGCCGGAGAATACCCTGGAGTCCTTTCGTCGCGCCCTGGAGGAGGGCGCGACCTTCATCGAGATGGACCTCCACGCGACCCGCGACGGCGAGATCGTCATCATCCACGACGACACCGTCCAGCGGACCACCGACGGCGACGGCGCGGTGCGGGAAATGGGCATGGAGGAGCTGAAGCAGCTCGACGCCGGTTTCCGCTTCACCGCCGCCCGCGGCGCCACCCATCCGTTTCGAGGCCGGGGGATTCAGGTTCCCACCCTGCGGGAGTTCTTTTCGGACTTTCCCCAGGCCAGGGCAACGCTGGAAATCAAAGAGTTGTCGGCGCCCGCCACCGAGACGCTGTTCGATCTCGTCGAGGAGTTCGGTAAAGCGCGGCAGGTGCTGGTGGCGGCCGAGGACGACGCCACGATGAACGCCGCGCGCGCGGTCATCCGCGGCCGCGGCCTGCCCGTCGCCACGGGATTCTCCCTGGGCGAGATCCGCGCGTTCATGACGGCGCTGTGGACGGGACAGACGCTGCCGCCGGAGGTTCCCGGGCAGGCGCTCCAGATTCCCCGGCTCTACCAGGGCACCGCGTTGGTCACTCCGGCGTCCGTGGCGGCCGCCCACGGCCTGGGCGTCGAGATCCACGTCTGGACCATCAACGAGGTGGACCAAATGAAGGAACTCCTGACCCTCGGCGTCGACGGCATCATCACCGACTATCCCGCCCGGTTGCGGGATCTCGTCCTGGCATCGGAAGCGTGTTGACCTAGTGTCCTGCCCCGCAACTCTAGTGTGGTGTCTCACAAATACGCTTATGAATCTGCGGGTCCTTTTGGCCGTCGGCTGCGTTGCTCTTCCTCGCGTGTTACCCGCCACACGGGCGGGTTTGAAACCCGCCCCTACAAGTCATCGCGCCTTGCCGACGACGAGAAATCCTGTGCATCTTGTAGACCTGTATGTGGGACACAACACTAGACCGGCGCATGGAGCCGTTGCTCGATTCGTTGGAAGAAACGGACAAGGCGGTGATCCGCCGCGCCGTAGAGGGGTTGGTGGCCCTGGCCGCCGAGGAGCCGGCGGTCGCCGAGGTGCTCGCCGAACGGCTGCGCGCCGCGCCGCGGTGGCCTGTGGCCTATGCCCTGGGGCAGATCGCCCGGCCATCCGCACCCTGCCTCGAAGTGCTTGCCTGGGGACTCGGGAGCGGCGACCAGGACCTTCGGTGGGCCACGCAACTGCTGCTCACCGACCTGGGGAAGCGCTATCCGGAAGTCGGCGCGCGTCTGGAGGGTCTGCTACTCCATGGCTCGCCCACCCAACGGCGAATGGCGGTCTACTGCCTGCGGGATATCGGGGAGGCCGGGGCCGGTTTGCCCCCCGCCTTGCTGAAGGCCATTCAGGACCCGGAACCGTTGGTCCGGGTGGCCGTAATCACCACCCTTGCGAAGGCCCCAAAGGTCGGGAGGGAAGCGCTGGACGCCCTAAGGAGCGCCGCCGCGGACGATGGGGACGTCCGGGTGCGGAACGCCGCGGGTTTTGCGGTGAAGCGGCTTTCGGAAGAAGGGGCGTCGTAAGCCAATGAAAAAGTTTGACAAATGCATCCCGCTCCCTTAGGATACCCGGCAGCAGAGAAAGGAGGTGGTTAAAATATGTGTGATTTATGTAGCTGCGAGGTGACTGAGACCTAGGCTCTCGAGCCATTCGGAATTGAGGGTCTGGTCAATTCCGGCAGTACACCGAAGCCCTGGCTGGCCAATGTGTCAGCCAGGGCTTTTTTTCGGCTTTCTTGGTTTTTTTTCGGCTTTCTTGGTTCTCTTTCGTGGTGTGTCTTCGCTGGTCACGGCGTTTCCGACCAGCCGATGAAGCTCGCCTGACGGCCTGTGACGCCGGCGCCGTTCCTCGATTCCCGGCGGTAGGAGAAGAGCTCCGCCGGGCTGCACGCCGTGCAGGGACCCGCCGGCGCGATGCGCTCCCCTCGCACTCCCGCGGCCGCCAGCAACGCGCCGTTCAATTGTCGCAGGTCGAGGTAAGTCTTGCCGCCTCTCTGCCGCAGCGAGGCTTCGGCCTTGTCATCCCACTTCCCCAGCAAGGGACCCGATACGTCGGGGCCGATCTCGTAGCAGCACGGCCCGATGGCCGGACCCAGGGCGCACCACAGATCCTGCGCCTTCGCTCCATAGCGGCTCTCGATGTGCCGCACCGTCTTCATCGCCAGCCCCGCCAGGGTGCCGCGCCAGCCCGCGTGGATCACCGCGGCCAGCCTTCCCTTGGAGGTGCGGGCCCAGCAGACGATGGGCACGCAATCCGCCGTCAGCACGCCGAGGAACACGCCCGGCGCGTCGGTGACCATGGCGTCGCCCTCACCGGCGTCCTTGCACGGCCCGGCGACGTCGATGATGGTATCGCCGTGCCGTTGCCCCATGGTGACCATGCGGGTGCCGGCCATGCCCACGGCCCGCTTCATGTCACAGTAGTTGTCCTTGACGGCCTGGGGGTCGTCGCCCACGCCGAAGGAGACGTTGAGGCCGGCGTACGCCCCCTGGCTGTTGCCGCCGCCCCGGCCCAGAAAGCCGTGTCTCAGGCCGGGCTCGGACTCCCAATCGGGCACCTGATAAACCGTCAGTTCCATGAGCACTCCCGTGTCCAAGCTCTACGACGCGGCGGTGGTCCGGGCACGGGCGGGTTTGAAACCCGCCCCTACAAGTCATCGCGCCTTGCCGACAGCAAAAGTCCTGTTGGTACCCATATGGGTGTTACAGGCCATATGGGTGTTACAGGCCACTTGGAGCCCGCGCCGCAGGAACCCGACATCCGATGTAGGGGCGGGTTTCAAACCCGCCCGTGCCCGGATCAATGCCCCGCACCGGACAGGCTACTAGAATCGCGACAGCAATCCGCCGAAGCCGTCGAGCTTGTCCGACAGCCCGTTCTGCCGCAGCGCGTACCAGTAGATGGCCGTGTTGATGGCGATCACCGGCTTGCCGAGCCGGCGTTCCGCTTCGTCCGCCAGCCGTGCCATGGCCAGGTTCGTTCCCACCTGGACCACCGCGTCCACGTCGTCGCCGTCCACTTCCCGGATCGCCTCCTCCAGCGTGTCCGCCTGCACATGGGCGATCAGCACCGGACTCTCGCACTTGAGTCCCTTGAGGCGTACCACTTCATACCCGCAGTCGGTGAAGAACCGCACCACCTGGGCGTCGCCCACGGGCATGTACGGCGTGATCACCCCGATGCGCTTGATGCCGCCGTAGGCCTCGAGCGCGGCCTCGCAGGCATAGGAGCCCATGGCGACCCGGACTCCTGACCTCTGCTCCACCGCCTCCAGCAGCCGCCGGCTCCCCTCGGCGCCGTCCCAGAAGGTTTCCGAAGACATGCCCATGATCAGATAGTCGGGCCGGCACGTCATCACACGATCGATGGCGTTGTCCACCTCGGCGCGGATGTTCTCCATCAACCGCTCGAAATCCGCGTCGTCGTGGATGGGATCGTCGGGTATCCAGATCCGCCCGAAGTGGTTGGTGACCCCACGCGGCCTCATGTCGTCGAACTCGGGCTGCACCGAGGTGTTCGTGGAGGGGGCGATGACCGCGAACTTTCGCCGCCAGCCGAGTGCGTCAACCATTCAGGCTCCTCCTTTCGGCGTCCTGTGCCGAACACGGGGCACGGGCGGGTTTGAAACCCGCCCCTACATCTCGCTATCGACCCTCGCGAAAACGAGACTCGTGTACGCTTGCAAGACATGTATGGTACAGGCCAACAGCTCACGGTATAACACCTTGGATCAGCGTTTTCCTGCGATGACGCATCTTTGAAGGCCCTCCGACCCCCTCTCCCTCTGGGAGAGGGTTGGGGTGAGGGCGTCCCGGATAGGTGGAAAGGACGACATGGCGATACCGGAACGCTACAACACGGGTTACAACATCGGCGTGGGCGGGGCGGTGGTCCGCGACGGGCGGCTGCTGTTCGTCCGGCGCGCATCGCGTCGCGGGCACGGTAACTGGCAGGTGCCCGGCGGCTTTGTCGAGCCGGACGAAACCATCGAGGACGCGGTGGTCCGGGAGGTGGCGGAGGAAGCCGGAGTGGAGGCCGAGGTCCAGGGAGTGCTTGGCGTGCGCAGCCGGTTCGATGCCGATTCCGGCAACAGCCTCTACGTCGTATTGCTGCTCCGGGGACTCACCGCGGAGCCCAGGCCGGACGAGCGGGAAGTGGACCGGGCGGTGTACCTTACGCTGGACGAGATCCGGGCGCTGGACCCGCTGCCGCAGACCAACTGGGAGGTCGCGCAAAGCGCCCTGGCGCCCGAGCCGCGGCTGCTGATGCCCAAAACGGTGTCCAATCAGCGGGGCGCGATCTTCAACCTTTTCATCGGATAGGGGCGCTCGGGAGGCGGCCGGCCGGGTTGCCGCTCGTGTCCGAGAGGCGGCCGTTTGGTTGCAAGACCGGACCCCCCATGTTACACGAAAGCCCCATGAACAACGTGGAACCGAGGTACGCTGATCTCGCCGAGAAATCCCTCGCCGGGCAACTCCTGTCGCCCGCGGAAATGAAGTCGGTCATCGACGGCGCCGATGAGAGGCTGCCGGAATTGATCGAGGCCGCGTTCCGGGTCCGCTATCACTACTACGGCAAAAAGGTGCAGATCCATGTGCTGATGAACGCCAAGAGCGGGCTCTGTCCCGAGGATTGCGGCTATTGCTCCCAATCGTCGGTTTCCGACGCCGAGATCGACAAGTATCCGTTCGTCGCCAAGGAGGAGTTGGTGGCCGCCGCCGTCAGGGCCAAGCAGGCGGGCGCCATGCGCTTCTGCCTGGTCAACAGCGGCCGCGGTCCGACGCTCAAGGAAACGGAAAAGATGGCCGAGGCCGTGGCCGAGATCAAGAGCAAGGTTCCCATCAACATCTGCGCGTGCATGGGGCTGCTCACGGAGTCCAAGGCACGGATCCTCAAGGATGCCGGCGTTGAACGCATCAACCACAACCTCAACACCAGCAGCCGCTACCATCCGGAGGTCGTCTCCACCCACACCTACGACGATCGCGTGGCGACCCTGGAAAGCGTCAAGGCCGCCGGGCTGTCCACCTGTTGCGGGGGCATCATCGGTCTCGGTGAGCAGAATGAGGATGTCATGGACCTGGCGGTGTCGTTGCGGGAGCTGGACGTGGACTCCATCCCGGTCAATTTCCTGCACGCCATCCCGGGAACCCCCATGGAGGCACGCTCGAACCTGACGCCGCAGTACTGTCTCAAGGTTCTGTGCCTGTTCCGTTTCGTCAACCCCAGCAAAGAGATCCGGGTAGCCGGCGGCCGGGAGGTCAACCTGCGCACCCTGCAGCCCCTGAGCCTGTATCCGGCCAATTCCATTTTCGTCAACGGCTACCTGACCACGTCCGGTCAGGCCGCCACCGACGCCCATCGGATGATCGAGGACCTCGGCTTCGAGATCGAGACGTCCGAGCAGCAGGAACTTCTGGAGCAGCAGAGTATCGCGTAAATGGCCGCAGGATACGGACGGGTACGATTGCTGCCGTCGGCCGGACGTGATGCCCGTAGGGGCGGGTTTCAAACCCGCCCGCGCCCACACCATCGGAAAGAACGACGCGGCCACCCGGTTCGGCTGGCGCCGAGGCCCATCGAACAGGAGAATATCCGTGGCACGAATAACCGTCGAAGATTGCCTCAACGAAGTCACCAACCGCTTCAAGCTGGTGATGCTCGCTTCCCAGCGAACCAAGCAACTCCTCAAGGGCGCCAAGCCACTGGTGGATGCCGACAACCGCGAGATCGTCGTGGCCCTGCGGGAGATAGCCGCGGGGAAGGTCAGGGAAGCGCAGCCTGAAACAGCGGAGATCGAGTAAGCCGCAACACCAGCCCTCGCCCGCCACGGGCTTGACGTCATAACAGCGTGTTCCATCCCCGCACGGGGGGTCCCCTCCGGGCCCCGGTCCGCGCGCATCAGCGCGATGGTCTCCGACTTACACGCATCGTCGCGCTAGTCGGTGGCCTGCCGGCCCGAGTCTGGCGCAATACTCCATGGCACCCTGCCTACGGCATTCAAGATGACCGAAAAGCCGTACAAGCAACAGATCACACCCACCGATCCGCGTCTTCGAGCCGGCGTCGAAGCCGAGCGGCAAATGGCGCACTACCTGCACCGCAGTTTCCACGACGATCCGGAGACTCATGTGTTGCACGGTTTGCGGCTCGAGGATCGCGAGCAGCCCGAGCAGGACGGCTCGCCCGGGGTGTGCCAGATCGATCACCTGGTCGTGCATCGCTGGGGGATGTTCATCATCGAGAGCAAGTCGGTGTCGGAGGAGGTGCGAGTCCGGCCCGATGACACGGGCGGGGATGAGTGGAGCCGCGTGTACCAGGGCAGGGAGGTAGGGATGTCCTCCCCGATCCAGCAGGCGCGGCGCCAATCGGAGTTTCTGCGAACATTCCTGGAACGGCACCGGGAAGAAGTGTTCGGGAGGCAGTCAATCGGGTTGCGCACCATCGCCAGGCTCTTGACGGGAAAGGACCACGGCGGGTTCCTGGATGCGCCGATTCAGCTCATGATCGCGGTATCGGACAGGGGGCGGATTGGCCGCCTCGATGGTTGGAAGGAACCTCAGGAGCCGTTCCCGGTGTTCGTCACCAAGGCCGATCTGGTCCCGGACAAGATCGATCAGGAGCTGGAGCGGCACCGCAAGGGCGCGACGTCGTTGGGAAAGTCGCAGGGCGAGTACGGCCTGTGGGACATCGAGGAACATGCAGCGAAGGCAGTGGCCGAGTTTCTTGCCGCTCGCCACGTGGAACGTTCCGGCGCCGCGCCGACGCGGATAAACCGGACCGCCCCCATCCAAGATCGCGCGCCATCGCGAGGAAGGCCTGTTCGCCGGGCGAGCACGACGGAAGCGTTCTGCAAGCATTGCCGGGGAAAGGATCTGACTGCGGCGTGGGGCAAGTTCGGATACTACTGGCGGTGCGGCGCGTGCGGCAAGACGACTTCAATGCCCCAGGTGTGTTCGCGATGCGGCGCCGAAGGACGGCGGGGCAAAGGGGTACGGGTTCGTAAGGAGGGAAGGACGTATTTCCGCGACTGCGAGGCGTGCGGCACATCCGAGGTGATCTGGACCGAAGCGTGACCGTTTACGTGAGCCGATCCTCACTATTCTCCTGGCGGGAATCTGAATGTCACCTTGCCGTCGCCATCGAGCATGAGCCATGCGGCAAACGGCCGGCGGGCCGTGTCCCTGCTCGGCGCCCTTCGGTACCAATTCACGGCTTCTGCATCATCCTCGGCGACTCCTCGCCCCTTTTCATGCATGACCCCGAGGGCGCATTGCGCAAAGGCGTCCCCCTGGTTGGCCGCGAGCCGGCACCACTTCAATGCTTCAACATCATCCTGCTCCACTCCCCGACCCCTTGAGTACATTCCCCAGAGGTGAGTCTGAGCGAGGATGTGCCCCTGCTCCGCGGCCTTCCGAAACCACGTCACTGCTTCGACATCGTCCTGTGCTGCCCAGCGGCCGGTCGCATGCATGTCTCCGAGGTACCATTGTGCCGAAGGGCGTCCCCGCTCCGCCGCCCTCCGGTACCACTCCGCAGCCCCGGCCGACGGCTTGCTCCATACCTCACGCCACGCTTTCAGGTCTTGCGGGCGGTCCTCAGATTTCAACGACAGACCCATGTCGACCGCCGTCAGTAGTCCAACCGGATAACCCCACCGTCCGATCTCTGACGCCAGCATCAGTTCGTCGGCCTGCACTCGCTCCGTCGCATCAAGCGGCACCGTCCCCGTGATGCAGCGATACGCCACCGCGCTCAGGGCGTAGATGTCGGTCCAAGGTCCTTGCTTGCCATGGGTTGAATATTGCTCCAGCGGCGCGTAGCCGGGGGTCACTACTGCTGTCACGCTGCGGCTCCGCGCCGCTACCATCTGCCGGGCCGATCCGAAGTCGGTCAGCACGGGCGTGCCGTCTTCCTTCAGCATGATGTTTCTGGGCGTGATGTCGCGGTGCAGGTAGCCCCCACTGTGCACCTGCTCCAAACCTCCGACCAGCGGTTTCAGGATGGCGGTCAAGCTCAACCGGAAGTCGAAGGGATCCAGTTCCCCCTGGCGCTTCAACCGGTCATACAGAGGCTCACCCTCGATGTATTCCATCACGATGTACCCGGTGCCATTCAACTCGACATACGTGTGAACTCCCACGATGCTCGGATGGTCCAGGCACGCCATCATCCGGGCTTCGTCAAGAAAGCGCTCCAGTCCCCAGGTGTATACTGCGGACGTCTCGGACGACCGGGGCCGTACGCTGTAGTCCTCGGTCCTCACCGCGCAGTCCGTCGGCAGGTATTCCTTGACGGCGACATCGCGGTCCAGCAACGTGTCATGCGCGAGGTAGGTGATGCCGAAGCCGCCACGGCCGAGTACGCGCCGGATCTCGTACTCCCGGATGCGGTGGCCGGAGGGCAGGGCATCCATGTGGTCGTTTGCCATCGGTGGGTCCTTTTGAGGCACTGTGAAGCGTCGACATATCACAAATCCATGAGCAATCTTTGACGAACGTTGTGGCAGCGACGACTGAGGAGCTCAACAGGGACGCAATGAAAGCCCGAGTCGTTTCTCGCCACAGGCTACCTATCTGAGTGAAAACTAACGCTTTCCTAGATCGGAAGATCCTTGTCGGTGCGAAACATCGTGACCAGGTTGGTACGCTAATTGCTCGGAAGACAGTTGGTGTCCGATGGCTTCCGTTGCTCAGTCGAACTCCTGAAGACCCCGTCAGTATAGAAGTGGCCTTACCTTTCGAATTCGTCATAGACGGCCCACCAGCGTCTCAGCAGGCTCGTGACAGCGGGCGCAGAACGCGGTGGATCCGGAACGTGAGGGACGCTGCTGTGCAGCGGTGGGACGGGGATTCGCCGTCTACCGAGCTGGTCATGGTCACCGTGACACACTTCTTCGACCGCGTGGCACCGGATGTGGACAATATCCCCAAGCCGATTCTGGACGCATTGAAGGGGCTGGTCTATTCTGACGATTCCCAGGTAACGGACCTCCTGTGTCGCAAGAGAAACCTGAATGACATATCGCAAGTTCAGAGCCCGTCGATCATTTTGAATGAAGCGTTTGACCGTGGCGACGAGTTTCTCCACATTGTCGTCGAAGATGCGCCAATCCAGGAGGTGATTTCCTGATGGAAGATGCAACCATCCTTGAAACGACGCTTGCTGACGTAAAGGCCGAGGAGTATCGCAGCAAAGGCTACGTCGTGTCCCGAGACGAGTCCCTGGATGTTCTGCCCGGCTTCCGCGTAGACTTGGTGGCCCGAAAAGGTGACGAGGTAAAGGTCATCGAGGTGAAATGTCGGTCTACGCTGACTGCCAATCCCCACGCGGGCGAATTGGCACGCCTTGTCAACGCAAAGCCCGGTTGGAGCTTCGAGTTGATCCTGGTGGGCCAACCCGAGGGGCTGGACTCACCCGACGGCGCGGAGTCGTTTGAAGGAGAACACATCCTTCAACGGATTGAACAGGCCGAAAGAGTTCTTGAGTCAGGTTTTCCGGAGCCTGCGTTCTTGTTGGCTTGGTCGGCTTTCGAGGCCCGGTTGAGAGCGATGATCGAGGAAGAGGGGGTCTCGGTCAAGCGCATCACGACGTCAGGTTACGTCCTCAATCTGGCGGTCATCCACGGTGTCATCTCAAGGGACGACTATAAGAATTTGGCCGGCATGATGAAATACAGCAATGCGATTGCTCACGGGTTCGGGGTCGACGGGTTCGGTGACGAACTGGTAAGGGACTTGATTGGGACGACCAAGCGTCTCCTGAGTCCGGACTCTCGGAGCCGACAGACGTAATTCTCTGCCGGTGGTTGCATCCATCAGGTGTCAACACCTTGCCGCTCCCTCATCCAAACGGAATCCTGGGCAGCTAGGTTTCCATCGCGATCATGGGGGCACTTCAGATGACACGAGCACCACCCGAAGGGCCGAAAGCGAAGCGGACGAGGCGCTTAGCGCCTTCACTCGGTGCGAGCAAAGGCTACTCCCAACCCTCCGACACTCAGGTCTTCGTCGATCTCGGGCCAATGTATGCCTTCACCGTCCCCGAGGATTTCGTAGTTCTGCAATTGTGCGCTTGTCGCCCCCGCCAGACGCGGAAACCACACCAGGGGCACCGTGATGGTTCGCCCGTCTGCCAGTGACACGATGAACTCGTCGTCCGTGAAACTTACTTCCTGCGCCAATGGACACACTTCAACTGCTCGCGTGTTCATTCCATGCCTCCAGAAAAACGGTTGGCATGTCCCCTCAATCGCGTCGTTGCCGGTTCTCTCGTCGAGTTGAGTCCTTTGGGCTCAGGCTCTTTGCGGCTCGATGATGACCTTCAGCGAATTCCGGGCGTCGGCCACGAGTTGAAAGCCTTTTCCCGTCTCCGCCAACGTCAACCGGTGGGTGACGAGCTCATCCACGTTGATCGCTCCGCTCGCCAAAAGATCCACAGCTTCCTTCAAATCCTGCGGGCTCGCGCCATACGAGGTGACCAGGCCGACCTCGTCGCGCCACATCTCGTATAGCGGCACGGGCACCTCGTGTCCCTCGGGAGGGGAGGCGAAGAAGAGCAGCCTGCCGCCGCGCTCGACGCTCTGGAACGCCTGCCGAATCGCCGGAGCCGCTCCGGTGCAAACGATGACGAGGTCCGCCAGCCGTCCGCCGCAGGTTTCCCGCAGGCGGGCGGGCACGTCGTCGGTCGCGTGGAAGGTGTGATGCGCGCCCAGGGACCGCGCCAGACGCAGGCGCTCCTCGTTGATATCGGTGGCCACCAGGGTCTTGACGCCGCGGCTCCGTGCCACTTGCACGTTGAGCAGACCGGCGATGCCGGTGCCGATGACCAGCACCGTTTCCTGCAATGGCGCATGGGCGTGGTTCTGCGCCCGGACGGCACAGCCCAGCGGCTCGACGAAGGAGCCCTGTACGAAGGAAAGGGCGTCGGGAAGCAGGAACGTGCCGGAATCCACGTTGACCTTGGGCAGCCGCAGGTACTCGGCAAAGCCCCCCGGATCGAAGTGGGTCTTGCGCATGAGCTGACACACCGAGGCGTGCCCCGAGCGGCAGTGGTGACATTCGTTGCAGGGCACGTGATGAGTGGTGACGACGCGGTCTCCGGGTGCGAACCCCTTCACCCCGGGGCCGACGTCGGCGACCTCGCCGGTGACCTCGTGTCCGAGCACCAACGGCGCCTGCTTGCGCCGGTACCATTCCATGACGTCGGTGCCGCAGATGCCGCTGGCCTGGACCCGGAGCAGCAACTCGCCCGGACCCGCCTGGGGCACCGGCAACTCCTCCAACCGAACGTCATCGTTGCTGTAATACATGGCGACGCGCATGGCTTGTTCCTGAAGGCTGGTGTCCTGCACCGTACAAGTGGACAACGAGATGGACAGGACTTGTTGGCAAGGTGCGAAGAGGAAATGTAGGGGCGGGTTTCAAACCCGCCCGTGCCCCAAGCACGCGAAGACAAACGACGTAACCGACTGCAAAAGGATTGGCAGTTTGCTACCGGTTCGTACGATACAGGCCACCCGGGCGGTCTAGGGCGGTCTAGCTCGCCGCCCGCTCCGCCGCTGGTTTCGACGACTCGTAGATCCGGTAGGCTTCCTCAACGGAGGCGCCGCTGTGAACGATGGCCCGAACTGCCTGGATCATCCCCGCGGGGCTGTCGGACTGGAAGATGTTCCTGCCCATGTCCACGCCCACCGCCCCATGGTCCACGGCGTTGCGGGCGAGTTCCAGGGCCTCCATCTCCGGGGTCTTCTTGCCGCCGGCCACGATGACCGGAATCGGGCAACTGTTGACCACGTTCTCGAAGTTCTCGCAGTAGTAGGTCTTGACGATGTGGGCGCCCATCTCGGCGGCGATGCGGCACGCCAAACCCAGATAGCGTTCGTCCCGGGCCATGTCCTTGCCCACGGCGGTGACGGCGAGCACGGGAATGCCATACCTCTCACCCTCGTCCACCAGCTTGGCCAGGCTCACCAGGGTCTCCTTCTCGAACTCGGAGCCCACGAAGATCGACAGCGCCATGGCCGAGATGTTGAGCCGGATGGCGTCCTCGATGGACACGGTAATGTCCTCGTTGGAGAGTTCCTTCAAGATGCTCGTGCCCCCGGACACGCGCAGCACCACCGGCGCCTGCATTTTGGCGTCCACCGCGTTCCGCAGGACGCCGCGGGTGAGCATGATTGCGTCGGCGTGGGGCAGCAGCGGCTCTATGGTTTCCCGCGGTTGCTCGAGACCGCTCGTCGGTCCCAGGAAGTAGCCGTGATCCACGGCCAGCATCACGCAACGCCCATCCTCCGGTTTGATGATGCGCGCCATTCTGTTTTCCATACCCCAGTGCATACGGCCTCCCTGCGTTCAAAGGCTGGTTTCTGTCCCACGCGAGACAGAAAAGGACCCTAACATATACTGGAACGGCCCGCGAGTCCGAATCACCGGCGTTTCAGGGTGACCCCGAGCCCCGCGTCATCACTCCCGCGAAAATCGCCCCTCGCATACCTGAATCCGTCACCACCCTGAAATCACCCGCGAATGCCCGCATCCGTCATTCCCGCGAAACAGGCTGTGTCAAAAAGGCCATCCCATCGAGGCACAGACCCCCGAAGTCGTCATTCCCGCGCCCCCTCCGTCATTCCCGCGAAAGCGGGAATCCAGGTGGGGTGGGGCGGGGAAACACCGCTGTAGCACCCCTCCACCGCCCCTGGATTCCCGCTTTCGCGGGAATGACGGATTGGCCCTTCGCACCTCGAAGTTGGCCTTTTGGCACAGCCTGGAAAGCTGGAATCCAGGAGGGGTGGGGCGGGGGAGCGCCGCCTCCCGCGCCCATGTTCGATTTGACAGGTATGGGGCTTTGGGCTACGCAGGGGTCCGTGAGCAATCTACCGCAAGGCGTGAGCCGCCACTACGTTCAGGTGGGCCAGATCCGCACCCATTACCTCGAAGCAGGGGTCGGCCGCGGCCCCACGGTATTGCTGATCCACAGCGGCGAGTTCGGCGGCCGGGCCGAGTTCAGTTGGCGTTACAACATCGCGCAGCTCGGGGAACACTTCCACGTCTACGCGCCGGACCTGGCCGGCTTCGGCCGCACCGAACTCGTCTACAGCTTCACCGACCCCCTGGGTTTCCGGCTCAAGCACATCGATGCGTTCATCAGAACCTTGTGTCTCGGGCCGGTGCATCTCATGGGCAATTCCTTCGGCGGCGGTTTCTGCCTGCAGATGGCCGTGGACCCGCGCTTCGAGGTGGCCTCGGTGATCGCCGTCAGCGGCGGCGGCAAGGCACCGGACAACGACGAGCGCAAGGTGCTCACCGGCTACACCGGCGACCGGGAGCAGATGCGCGAGATCCTGCGCGTCTGCTTCTACAACGAGCGGTGGTGGGCCGACGACGTGGTGGAGGAGCGCTGGCAGGCCAGCCTGGAACCGGGGGTGTGGGAAGCCTGCGCGGCCGCGCGGCTCGCGCCTTCGGGACAGCCTCGGGGATTCCGTCCGGTACGGCCCGACTACGGCAGCATCCGCTGTCCGGTGCTGATCGTGGCAGGAGCCCAGGATCCGCTCCGGTTCCCGACCTACGCGTCGGATCTCCAGGGTGAGATACCGGGATCCGAGGTGAAGGTCTTCGACCAGTCGCGGCACTGCTCCCACGCCGAGCATCCGGACGAGTTCAACGCATTGGCCATCGATTTCATCAAGCGGCACGCGGGGGAGGAGCAGGGTTCATGACGTGGGTTTCCGAGACCATGGAAGTCGACGGCGTAAAGCTGGGCGTCCGCCGGCTGGGAGAGGGGAACCCGCTGGTGATCCTCTACGGAGACCAGCTCGACACGCAGGTGCCGCCTTTCGACGACGCCATGGCGGGGCGTTGCCGGGTGCTGGTCCCGTCGCTGCCGGGGGTTAACCAGTCCGAGCTGCCCGACTGGATCGAGGACATGGAAGACCTGGCCTTCCTGGGGCTCGACCTCCTCGAGGGCCTGAACGCGGGCCCCGTTGATGTCGTCGGCCACGGGTTCGGCGGATGGGTGGCGGCGGAGATGGCGGTGCGCTCGCAGCAGCATATCCGGCGCTTGGCGTTGATCGATTCGGTGGGCATCAAGGTTTCGGCTCCCACCGTGCGCGACGTGCAGGATGTCTACGTGTACACGGCCGAGGAGGTCGCCGAGCTGGCGTGGCACGACGCGGCAGCGGCCAAGGCGCTGAGGTGGCCGGGCATGGAGGGTGTGGAGGGCGAGGAGCTGCTCACGCTGCTGCGCAACCGCCAGTCGGTGCTGAAGTTCGCCTGGCGTCCCTTCATGTACAATCCCAAGCTCTTGCGGCGACTGGCGCGGGTGCGGGTACCGGCCCACGTGTTCTGGGGCGAAAGCGACCGGGTGGTGACCCCGGACTACGGACGCGCGCTCCAGCAGGCCATTCCGGGCGCCGGCTTCACCGCGATACCGGACGCGGGCCACTACCCGCAATGGGAACAGCCGGAGGCCCTGGCGCGGGCGGTCACGGAGTTCCTGGAGAGCTAGTTGTATGGCGTCCTTCGACTTCGCTACGCTACGCTCAGGACGAACGGTTGTGGGAATCCTCGCGGAAGACCTCCCCCACCGTTCGAACGGTTGTGGAATACTTCGCGGACGGCCTCTCCCACCGTTCGTCCTGAGCGTAGTGGAGCGTCAGCGGAACGAAGTCGAAGGACGCCATTCTCTCTAGAGGAGGACCAGGAAATGCTGGCATATCATTTCACCGAAATGCCCTATCCCTTTCTGCCGGACGACGCGGAGGAACGGCACGGGGCCATGCGCGTGACGTTGCCCAGCCGTTACTGCGATCCCAAGATCGCCCACGATCTCTACAACCGCTACCTCGACGAGTACGAGTACGCCGACGAGCTGGGCATGGAGATCATGCTCAACGAGCATCACGCCACTGCCACCTGCATGGCGGCCAACGTCTCCATCACCGCCGCCACTCTGGTGCGCCGCACCAAGCGCGCCAAGCTGCTGGTTCTGGGCTTCCCGCTGGCGCACCGCAGCCCCATCCAGGTGGCGGAGGACGCGGCCATGCTGGACGTCATGTCGGGTGGGCGCCTCATCGCCGGCTTCGTCCGGGGCGTGGGCACCGAGATCCATCCGGCCAACACCAACCCGTCCGACACCCGGGAGCGGATGCAGGAGGCCCACGACCTGATCATCAAGGCGTGGAAGACCCAGGACGTGTTCAACTGGGAGGGCAAGCACTACCACTACCGCTACGTGAACCCGTGGCCGCGGCCCTACCAGCAGCCCCATCCCCCCATCTGGATCACCGGCAGCCAACCGGCGGCCGTGCCCTGGGTGGCAGACCACCACTACACCCTCGCCACCGTGCTCACCTCCTACGAACAGACCGAAGCCCTCTTCACCGCCTACCGGAAACGCTGCGAGGAGATGAACTACCCCGAGCCCCCCACCGACAAGTTTGCCTACTGCGCCCTGACCTTCACCGGCGAGACCGACAAGAAGGCGGAAGAGGGCGGCCGCAAGCTGCTATGGTACCTCAACAAGCGCCGCCCCGTGGGCTTCTTCGCCCCGCCGGGCTTCGTGCCGCCCCAAGGCTTGACGCGTTTCTTCGATCCCAAGGGCATGGCGCGCTACAACCGCGGCTACGAGGAACTCATCGATCAGGGCATCATCATCGCCGGCACCCCCAAGAAGGTCATCGAGAAGGTCAAGTACCTGCACGACCGCTGCGGCGTCGGCCATCTGCTGATGATGAACCAGGCGGGCTTCATGACCCACGAGGAGACCAAGCGGAGCATGGAGCTGTTTGCGACGGAGGTTTATCCGGAGTTGCGGACGTGGCAGTGAGGCGGGGCTAGATGCACCGCGCAGGCGCGTAAACTGACGGTTGCCGGGTCAAGTGGTATCACGCCAACGCCGGACGCGTAGAGTCTCCCCTTGGCGAAGACAGATAAATGGTGCTGTAGTGTAATTGGTAGCACGCCTGCCGATTAGAGGTAAACCGATGATGAAAGCAGGAAGTGTAGGTTCGAGTCCTAACAGCACCACCACTGATATTCACCTTCCACCGCTATCTAATTTCCTGAAACATTCGGGGGAAGCGGTCTTTAGTCTTAATACTTCAGTGGTCGGCTTAGACGCGGTCGAGAATGGGTACGATAAGCCTGCTGGCCTTGATATTTCTTGGAGTCCAGTTGACCGTAAACTCGCGGCAAGGAAATCTCGGAAGTTCATACTAGAAGCTGTTCTCGTGCGAATGTCAGAAGCGCTGAAAGAGCACACAGTTGCGCTAAGTAAATTGCCTAGATTTTCGGCAGTGGAATCTGAATTCTCCTCCCATACGAAAGCAACCGAAAAGATCGGAAGAATTGGTAGGGAGGTCTTGGGCGCCGAAAGCTATCTCGTCTCGGCGGCTGTTTTGTTGGTACACTGGCGTAACCGTGTGGTTCACAGAAACACTTCCAAAGCAAAATTGGCTCCAGTTGACAAGTCGCTATTACGCAAATATGAGGATGAAATTGCAACTAAATACAAAGGCTTAAGCATAGATTGTCTTCTTTGTCACTTTGAAGAACAACGGCCAACTCTAAAAGATATTTCGTCACTCATAGCAATGTCGATAAACCTCGCGCGATCAATCAACCAGGCGATGTACAAAGATTTGGACAAAAGCGATCTTGATGCTTGGCTTTGTCACTACGGTGTATCGGAGGCGCTCACGAAGGTCCGAGCTGAAACCGCTCCCGAGAAATTGGAAGCCGCGATCAATCGAACATTCAACACGCGTGCGCCGGCGCTTCTTGCCCCCTACTTGAATTACTATGGATCGGGGCCGGCCCGGTGACCTGCCGCGTTTTGTCCTCACCTGCGAATTAGTGGGCTTTCGTTGTGGTCCTCTCCGGACCGGGTTGCAAACTTCATCGGTGTGAATCCTTTGAGGCTCCTGTGCGGTCTTCTGGCGTTGTTGAAATCCATCCAACGGTGACGCGTTGAGATTGGACGGCGTTGGTCAGCTTGTGCAGGTAGACGACCTATCTCTTGAGTTTGGTGGCACTGAACCGAGCTTCAAGTATAGCAATGGAAGCAGCATTCCGTAAACGGCGAACTGACAAGACAGGCTGGTAGGACCCCCGACGTGGACGTGTGTAAGATTGTCCTTCACGTGGCAGCCGAGCGCAATGTATAATGTAGCCCCGATGACACCACGGCAGCGCAGCACACCCTTCGGGGTGGGAGCGTCGACCGGAGAAGCGGCAAGCACGAGTAGAGTGTACAGACCGTGTATTTACCTGACCTTCGCCGCTCCTGATGGGGAGTAGTCTAGGCCGCGTTTCCTGCAACCAGTTCGTAACTGGTACTGCGACCCCCGGCCTGCCCGCGGACGAGAATACCACGATCAATCAGATCACGGATGTCCCGATTCGCCGTGTCTTGGGAACAGTGGTTCATCGTCGCCCACTTCGACGAGGTGAGCTTCCCTTCGAAACCGTCGAGAAGCCGGTTGAGGATCTTCACCTGGCGCTCGTTCAGCATATCGGTGGCATGGGCCTCCCAAAAGCTGGCCTTTGTCAGGACGGCGGCGAGGGTATGCTGAGCGTTTTCGATGGCGCGGGCGAGGCATTCGAGAAACCAGACCTGCCAATCGGTAATGTCCAAGCCAACTTTCTGAGTTGTCTCAAGGATACCGTAGTAAGGGTTGCGCTCCACGCGGATCTGCGCGGACATGCTGTAGAAACGCTCGGGGCTCTCTTCCGACCGGGCCAGCGCCATGTCCGCGATCGCCCGCGCGATACGTCCGTTGCCGTCTTCGAAGGGATGAATGGTGACGAACCAGAGATGGGCGACGCCGGCGGCGAGTACGGGTTCCATGGACTGTGTGTTTTGGAACCATTCCAGGAACCTGGATATCTCGTCCCCGAGGCACTCGGCCGGCGGGGCGGTATAGTGAACACGCTGACGGCCGATGGGGCCTGAGACGACTTCCATCGGCCCGTCTGCGTCGTCGCGCCATTGGCCGACACGGATACGGCGCATGTCGCTGCGCCCGGTCGGAAACAGGGCGGTGTGCCAGGAGAACAGCCGTTCTTCCGTCAGGGGCGCGGTGTAGTTCCGGGTGGCGTCGAGCGTCATCTCGACGACGCCGTCGACGTTGCGGTCCGGCGCCCGCAGGCCGCCGGCATCCAGGCCGAGGCGGGTTGCAATCGACGAGCGGACCTGGTCGGGGGCGAGTATTTCTCCCTCGATCTCGCTCGTCTTGACGACATCCTCAGTGAGCGTGCGTAGCGTGGCTTCGCTGCGCATCTCGAAACCCAGGGCTTCCATCCGACCGAGCAGTTTTCCCTGGATGTGGCGTGTGCGCGCGAGGTGCTTGGCGAGCCGGGCCGTATCCTGCTGGAACCGCGGCCATTCCGGGCGTTGCCAGATGTACGCAGGATATTCTCCGTACAACATGCGGGGAATATAGCATCTATTCCGCGCATCAGCAAGCTTATCTCCGCTTATCATGCGGAGATAAGGAGCTACATTCTCCGCAGTCGTCCCGCGCTTTGTGCAGCCCCAAGACTACCAATGTCGTCCCCCGATGCGGGAGCGCGTCCCCTTCAGATCCGGTCAGATGAGCCGAGTTATTATTATTGGCAATGCCGCGACCAAGGGGAACTCCGCTCCGTAATCACATGCCCTGAATCGACTGGTGTCCTGTCGCATCCCCTCTGGCCATGTGAGACTCCCCCAGCTTGGGGTTGTCGATTGACAACCCATCTTGAAAGGACTATGTGTGGGAAGGAAACGGCATCCGAGCAAAGAGGTCGAGGCTGCACTCAAGGTGCTGGAAGCTGTGGGATGGACCGCCAAGGAAGCCAAGGGGCGTAGCGCACATGCCTGGGGTTACGTGCTCTGTCCGGCGAACGCAGGAGATGCCTGCCGTTCCGGGGTTTTCTGTCGGATGTCGGTCTGGAGTACACCGCGCAGCCCGTGGGCTCATGCACGCGAGTTACTCAGGAAGGCCGATGGCTGTGTGTTGAAGGGGGACAGCGATCATGACTGAGAAGGCGTTCGAGTTCGATCTGGTGTGGGCGCTGCCGGAGGGGACGGACGAGGCAGCGATTCTCGATGCCCTTTTCGAAGCTGGGTGCGATGATGCGGCCGTTGGTCTTGGCGCGTCGGGCCTCATCGGATTGGGGTTTACGCGTGTCGGGGAGGATCCGGAGGGCGTGATTTCCGAGACGGTGAAGCAGGCCATGACGGGTCTTCCCAAGGGGACGAAGCTTCGGGAGGTTAAGCCGGACCTCGTCAGCCTGGCGGACATCGCCGCGCGGCTCAAGGTGACGCGGCAGGCCCTGCAAAAGAGGAAGATGCCGCCCCCCTCTTTGGGCGGGTTGTACAGAGCATCGGAGATGCCCCCCTATCTGGACGCCGTCCCCGGGAAGCTGAGAGACGGTTTTCGCGCCGCTCAGGCATGGTTTGCCGCCGCCCCCGGGGCACAACAGGTAAACGCCAGGATCAGTCTTGCGGAGGCCGGACGCCATGGAAGGTCCCTCTAGTGACACTACCGGGAAGAAGAAGTTCCTGAGAGTCGGAACCAACGTCTACAGGTCCTACTGAGCGCAGGACCATTGCATTCAGTCAGTTTTTTCATGAATATTCCAACAACCAGTCGTTACGAAAAACCATCATGCCCAGCTTGTCCAAACGAATCATGGAGCACGCCGGCTCTCTTCCGGAGGGCACGCCGATCTGTGCCGGGCTCCTGCTTCATCTCGGCGGCCGCGCGGCGGTCGATCAGGCTCTCTCGCGCCTCGCGCGTTCCGGGAGGCTGATGCGGATCTGCCAAGGGATCTACATGCAACCCGTCGAAACCCGGTTTGGGCCGTGCGCGCCCAGCGTCGAGAAGGGTATTGAGGCACTCGCGGCCATGTGGGGCGAGACCATCGTCCCCTGCGGCGGTGCCGCGGCGCATGTTCTCGGCCTCACAACCCAGATCCCGGTGCGGTCGGTCTATCTCACATCCGGCCCCGATCGCCGCTTGCGGTTCGGTAGTCTGGAAGTCGAACTGCGCCATGCGCCGCGCTGGCAGCTCACGGCTCCCCGCCGCAGGGCCGGCGACGTCATCCGGGCCTTGGCCTGGCTTGGCCGGGCCGAGATCCAGGAGGGGCTCGAAACTGTTCTGCCGGGCCTCTCTCGCGAGGATATCGACGAGCTTGCCGAGGCGCGGGCGACCATGCCGCATTGGATGGCGGAGCCGGTGAGTGCCCTTGTCGCGCATGGTTGAGTTGTCGTTCCAGTCGTTGGCAGCCCGCGACAGGCGGGAGGCACTGAGAGCAGCGCGTCTCGCCGAATGGGTCCGGGGCGAATGCCTCCCGGCGGTTGGCGAGGGCCTTGGGCGTGCGGGCTTTTCAGCCGAGGTCCGCGCCTCCGGAGATCGGCTGCTCGTTCGTTATGAGTCGTTGTTCGACGACCCTGGGTTCGTCAGGCCCGAAGTCATGGTTGAGTTTGGCGCACGCGGGACCGGCGAGCCGCACGAAAAGCGTCCGGTGGCGTGTGACGCGGGGTCTCATCTCCCTGGCATCGTTCTTCCAACGGCTTCTCCGTCGGTCATGCTGGCCGAACGTACATTCTGGGAAAAGGCGACGGCCATACACGTGTTCTGCCGTCAGCAGCGCCGCCGGGGTGAGCGACTGTCCCGCCACTGGCACGACGTCGCGCGGTTAGACGCGGCCGGATACGCCAACAACGCCCTTGCCGACCGCGCGCTCGCGCTGTCGGTGGCTCGCCACAAGGCGGCGTTCTTTCGCGAGAAGGACGTTGCGGGCGAGTGGATCGACTATGGGACCGCGGTTTCGGGCGGGCTGCAACTGGTCCCGGACGGCTTCGCTCGGGACGCGCTCGCTGAGGACTACGACAGGATGGTTTCCGACGGCATGCTGTTGGGCGATGCCGAACGGTTTGATGCGCTTATCGAGCGCTGCGCCGATCTTGAGGCGAGGGCCAATCTGCGCTGAACCTGGAAATGCCGTAGCGTTCACCCCACCGACGCCTCGAACACCACATCCCGCGCATCTTCGTAAACCTCACGGAAGTTTCCATAATTTAGGTCACTCAGGGTTTTCAGGAAACAATCCGGGCATCCAACGCGAGCGTGCCTTGCCGGAAAAGCCAATCGCAGAGGTGCACGCGAACTTTCCGACACCAATATTTCGCCCTCCAGCAGTGCGGCGGTCACCCGGCGTGCCTGTCGCCCTCTGGTCCCCAGGATTGCAGCAACATCGCCACGCGGCAGTTCCCCCCGGAATAGAACCGCCTCGAGCACGGCGCCAGATTTCGGCGGCAGGGCGCCGACCCGCACTTCCTCTTCGACCCAGATCAGGATTCGGGTCCGCAGCCGGTCCGGGGCCATCAAGTTCTCCATGAATTTCACCTGATCGATGCACACTTGGAGAAAGAACCGTGTGAATTCCGCCAACGCCTCTTCGCTCAAGTCGCCTCGTCCATCGAGGTCGTTGCGTTGGGGAGCGTTGGAAGGTGTGATGCTTGCATTCAGTAACGGGGAGAAGGATTGACATGCCGCCGAGCCGTCCACGCCGTTGGCGTGAAGTTCAAATCCCTGATGACATAACCTCACTTGCTGCTCGCTGCGAGTATATTGGCAGCCGAGAGCACAAGGACCAACGCTCCTGGCTCGGCGTCCCTCGGCCACGAAGACGCCCTGCAGACGTGGCTACGATCTGTCCACTGGTCACCGCAAGGGATTGTGTCCGTGCGACAGAGTGGGTACGCACCGCGATCACGAGTCGCCAATTCCATCGTAAGGATTGGCGCAACGGTTTCCCAAGGAAAATTTGGCATCGTGACAATGATGGCGAACTCTGGTACGGGTTTCTGACAAATCAGGGTGCTGGCGCAAGTCCCGAGGGGCGATACAAGGGATGGCCAATAGATGAGGATGAATAGCGTGAGATTTTCGGCTGAGTGGCTCGAAGATGGAATCAACGAGTCGGCGGAATTGCGGGCTACAGACTGCTTTCTCGAGATCTTCGTCGGAGAGCGCCGGGTTAGTCGTTTCGTCGATAACCGCACCGACCGCGCTCATGACCGTGTTGCCATGCCGGCCTATCCGCCGGCGGAAGGAATCGTGCGCAACTGGTGGTCCTTGATTGCCGGCCGCACTCAGACTTTTCGGCTACGTAGCTTTCGTGAGGGTTTTGCGTTGCCGGATATCCGGTTGGAACCGGACGGTCGCTTTATCAACATCACGGTCGAGCCTTTCGAGTACAACAACCCACCGGTGAACTTCACGGCTCGGAGTAGCGAGCGGATGCCCATTGGCGCATTCGAGAGGGACATGATCGCGTTTATCGAATCTGTGTTGGAGAGACTCTCCGAGGAGAAGGTCAAGGACAGTTGGTTGCAGGCTCGATGGGACGCCATCGTCGAGTGCCAGGAGGACCCCGACGAATTGGCGTTTTGCGAAGCCGCTGGTGCTCTTGGGGTCGATCCCTACCTTTGCACGGACGAAGAGGCCAGTCTTGTCGAGATGTCCGCGAAGCCGTTCGCGGACGACGCATTGCCAGAGTTTCTTGCGGGGTGTGCGCTTGATGGAATCCGAGAAGCGCTCAAGTGGGTGGATGAGTCAGAAGCCGCGCTGGGCGATCGGGCGACGCTCCCGGATTTACCGGGCATTGCCTCCGCTGTTCAGGAGCGCCTCATAGCCAACGGGGTTGAAGAACGGCCTTGGGAGGTGGGCTATCTGGCTGCGACGGCATGCCGTGAACAGATCGATCTTCCAGCTACACGCTCTCTGCGGGAACCGTCAGAAATAGCTAGCCTTTTCGGGGCTTTTCAGTTCAAGATTTGCCCCAGTCGTGTCAATGGGTTGCGGGCAGAGGTCAATGGGGCGGAGGAGCATCCCCGAGTTGTGGTTGCAGGCCCTGGCCATCCAACTTCCTTAAATTTTGCAACCATGCGTGCAATTGGAGACTATCTCGTCTACCGGTCTGGCGGGCGCGCACCGATCAACGACACATACTCCTATCGCCAAGCCGTCGGCCGCGCGTTCGCGGCCGAGATGCTCGCTCCGGCTGAGGTTATTACACAAATGCAGGACGCGGGCATGGGCGTTGAGGAGATCGCTGCTGAGCGAAACGTCTCCGAAATGGCCGTGATGCACCACTTGGAAAACCACAGCAAAGCCCAACTCACCTGAGTCCTTGGGCGGGCGTCGGGGTAACCTTGCGGTATCGCGCGAATCCTGCCATCGCAACCCTGCAAGCTTATGACCGCGCATACGCAATCTGCCCATGGGCAAGCCCTTCACGACCTCGCGACGGGTGCTGGCAGGCATCAGTTGAACGCTGGTGCAGGAGGGCGTGATCATCGCCGGCACCGCCAAGAAGGTCCTGATCCATGGCTTCGCCGGGCGCAAGAATCTTCCGCCGATCCACAACGGTCACCGCTGGACGAGTTCGTAGCTGGTGCTCCGACCGCCGGCTTGCCCACGGACGAGGATGCCACGATCGACCAGATCGCGGATGTCCCGATTCGCGGTGTCTTGGGAACAGTGGTTCATCGCCGCCCACTTCGACGAGGTGAGCTTCCCTTCGAAACCGTCTAGTAGCCGGTTGAGGATCTTCACCTGGCGCTCGTTTAGCAGTTCGTGGGTATGGGTCCCCCAGAAGCTATCCTTTGCCAGGACGGGGGCGAGGGTATGCCGGGCGCTTTCGATGGCGCGTGCGAGGCATTCGAGAAACCAGACCTCCCAATCGGTGATATCCAAGCCACCTTTTTGAGTTCGCTCGAGCATGTCGTAGTAAGCGTTGCGCTCCACGCGGATCTGCGCGGACATGCTGTAGAAACGCTCGGGGCTCTCTTCCGACCGGGCCAGCGCCATGTCCGCGATCGCCCGCGCGAGGCGTCCGTTGCCGTCTTCGAAGGGATGAATGGTGACGAACCAGAGATGGGCGACGCCGGCGGCGAGTACGGGTTCCATGGATCGTGTGTCTTGGAACCATTCGAGGAACCTGGATACCTCGTCCCCGAGGCACTCGGCCGGCGGGGCGGTATAGTGAACGCGCTGGCGGCCGATCGGGCTGAGACGACTTCCATCGGCCCGTCTGCGTCGTCGCGCCATTGGCCGACGCGAATCCGGCGCATGCCGCTGCGCCCGGTCGGGAACAGGGCGGCGTGCCAGGAGAACAGCCGTTTTTCCGTCAAGGGCGCGGTGTAGTTCCGGGTGGCGTCGAGCGTCATCTCGACGACGCCGTCGACGTTGCGATCCGGCGCCGGCAGGCCGCCTGCATCCAGACCGAGGCGGTTGGCAATCGACGAGCGCACCTGGTCTCTCAGGGCTGCCGATTCACTTCGATTTCCACGTCCCGGATGCTTTCGATCAAGGCATCGAATTCCGGCGCGTCATCGCGAACGATGCCGGCGGTGCGCATGGCATCATAGTCGGATTTAAGACGGGCGAGTTGGTCTGCGTCGGGAACGAGCCTCAGTCGGCCGTCCAGGCAATGGTCGTAGTTGGCGTAGCTGGCATTGAAGAAAACTGTCTTGTGCCGGACAACATCCTCAAGGAGTGCGCGGTTGGAGAGCGCCCCCCGGCCTACGTCATGCCGCGCGAGATACACCAAGTCGAACCAGTGCCGGGAGAGCCGCTCCGGGCCGTGCGAAAGCCTGCGCCTGTGGCATTCGACATGGATCAGTGTGGCTTTCTCCCAGAAGGTTCGTGCAGGGGAGAGGACCGTTACGGTCGGGGCGGGGTATTCGAGGTCGTTGGTCAGGGCGGCAATATCGGGAGCGACCTCGTGCCGCTCGTTGGGATCGATGACGTTGCGGCCGCCGAACTCAAGTAGGACCTCGCTTTTGAGATAACCGACCGTGTTTTCGACCGTTGACGGGTAGGCAAACCACACACTCTCGCCGTCATCGCTGATCTGGACGCCGTGCCGGCCGGACGTCGCGAGCCCTTCGGCTGCGGCTTCCAGAGCGGGCGCGACAACATCACGGCTGTAGGCTGCTACGCGGGATCGGAGCCGGTCGCTGAAGCGCTCGATTTGGGTCCTGCTGACGCCCGGAGCGAAGGGATCGAAAGCATCGCCGAAAGCCCGGTAGTCGAGGGTGATGTCGATATCTTCCGAAAACCGGTCAATGATTCCCCGTAGACCTTTGAGAGGGACGTGCCGCCCTTGAAGGCCATCGGGTGACTGTGGGGGATGGAGAAGAGGGTCTGCAGAACCCAGCAGATCCAGATGTCCTTCTCCAGAATGCCCGCCGACCGCCCCGAACGGGCGGCCACGGTCTCAAGGATGTCTCTCCGGTCCCGGGCGTTCAGCGACAGGAAGGCCTCAGCCATGAGCGCTCTCCTGGACGGAGGCCTCGAGCGCCGTCGCCATCCACGCCGGAACATCGGCCGACCGGAGTTTCTCGCACTCCTCCGCGCCTATGGCGGACTCGATCGTGGCGACCGTCTCGGGCGTCACGTTGTCCTTGCCGAGATACCAGAGGGCGGAGAGCGCCAGGCCTGTCGTCTCGCCGACGAATTGAAGCCGCCGGCGGTTCGAGGTGTGTATCATCCTGACCGTGACGTTGCCGATTCGGATAGAGCGGCTCGACGCGCTGGTATGGAACACCGGCACGGTCGGCACCTGGGTGCTGAGCCCGAGCCGCCGCGCGGCTTCCGCGCCGTGAACCTGGACAGTCTCGCCATTGTCCCTGGCGATGGCCTGTATCACCTCGAAGACGCCGGGGATGACATTGCCGACGAACCGGCTCTTGCGGGGTCGGACGAAGACGCCGCGGGAGAGACGCTCGATTTCGCCTTCAAGGACGAGACGCGAAAGGGCTCGGTCGACGGCGCCGCGCGGTCCGCAATTCGTGAAGCGCGAGGTCGTGAAGGGCTTGCCCTTGGGCAGGCCTCGTATACGGGTTCGAACGGCTTCCGTCGTGGACATGATAAGGTTCTCGCTGTCGAAGGCTCTTGGTGTCCGAAAATATAAGAGTTTTTCAGACAAAAATCAAGGATCGATACAATTGCTCTTGCCCGCGTGGTGCACGCCACACGGGCGGGTTTGAAACCCGCCCCTACAAGTCATCGCGCCCTGCGGACGGCACAAATCCCCGCGCATCTTCATAAACCTCACGGAAGTTCCCATAATTTCAGGTCACTCAGGGTTTTCAGGAAACAATCCAGGCATCCAACGCGAGGCGTGCCTTGCCGAAAAAGCCAATCGCAGAGGTGCACGCGAACTTTCCGACACCAATATTTCGCCCTCCAGCAGTGCGGCGGTCACCCGGCGTGCCTGTCTCTCCCGGGTCCCCAGGATTGCAGCAACATCGCCACGCGGCAGTTCCCCCCGGAATAGGACCGCCTCGAGCACGGCGCCAGATTTTGGCGGCAGGGCGCCGACCCGCACTTCCTCTTCGACCCAGATCAGGATTCGGGTCCGCAGCCGGTCCGGGGCCATCAAGTTCTCCATGAATTTCACCTGATCGATGCACATTTGGAGAAAGAACCGAGTGAATTCCGCCAACGCCTCTTCGCTCAAGTCGCCTCGTCCATCGAGGTCGTCGCGGCGAGGCGCGTCGCAAGCGGCAAGTAACATCTTGTAGTTTCCGACATTGCGCGCGAGGCCCCGTGCGATGGACCAGACACCGCCAGTATCGAGAACGTCCCGCAGCATGGCGTGGGACAGCAGGCGAGCGACACGCCCGTTGCCGTCGAGGAACGGGTGAATCCACAGCAAGCGGTGATGCGCGGCGGCGGAAGCCAGGATCGTGTCGGCTTTGCCAAGATTGCTGTAGACAGCTTCGAACCGGTCCAGGAAACGCGGCACCGCGCCCGGGCTCACCGGGATGTGCCCGCCGACCTGCACATGTCGTTCGCGTAGCGCACCGGGGTCGACCCGAAGGCGCTCTCTTGTGTCCGGCTCTTCGACCCGCAGCAGTTCTTCGGGGCGTCGCTCGCAGAATCGGCGGTGGATTTCCATCAGGCTGGCGGCGGCCGCCGCGCGGCCCTCGATCCCGCCGCCATCGATCCATTCCTGTACTGCGATATGGGCCTCCGCCTCAAGCTGGAGACTGCGCTTTTCCGGCTCGGCGCTGTAGTCGCCTTTCAGCGCGCGCTCGATATCGACGGGATGAGTGTCGTGCCCCTCGATCAGGTTGCTATAGTAGCAGTTCATCGCGCGGACCAGCGTCCCAAGCGCCGGGCGTACACCTGGTGGCAGGCTGCGGGTGAAGCCTGCGGACCGCGCGGCCAGCTCAACGGCGAAGTCGGTCAACCCGGTGCGGTGCCTTGAGCCTTCTGCGATGAGCAGAGGCTCCATCAGGGCTGTGGTTTCCCTGCGGTTCTCTGCTTTGCGTGAGGCCGCCGATATGACCGTTTTCACGTCCTTTTCCATATCGTCATAGTCTAGCAATAACAAAAAGTTATTTTGTCTACCAGTTAAGTATAAGACCTATATTATGACCGCTTTGGCAGCCGCTTGGTCTTCCCCCAGCTTGGCATCTGAATCTCGTTCGGCCGGCAACCGGTGACGCTGGACAGTCCATGGTCGCCACAGAGTAAAAGAAGCGACAGGGCCGGAAACGCCTACTCGGCGCCTACGGTTCTGTTGCAATCAATTCGGCCCAAATGTATATTTTCCAAGCGCTAGTGTCGTGTCTCGTAAACAAGTTTACAAATCTGCGGGTCTTTTTCGTCATCGGCTGCGTTGCTCTTGCTCGCGTGGCGCACGCCACACGGGCGGGTTTGAAACCCGCCCCTACAAGTCATCGGGCCTTGCGGACGGCAAAAATTCCCGCGTGGCCCTATAAACCTGCCTGTGAGACACAACACCAGCGGGTTGTCAGGTCGGCAAAATGAACGAAGGCGCTTCCATTCTCGCAATCGGTGACGTTCACCTCGGCACAGCCTGCTCGGGTGTGCCCGGCGGGATTTCATCCTGGGGTGTGGACCTGGGAGAACTTACCCCCGCAACCGCACTCCGGCTTTCGGTTGATTTCGCCATCGAACAGCAGCTTGATGCGGTCCTGTTTGCCGGTGACGTGGTCGAAAGCACCAATGCCAGGATCGAGGCAATGTTGCCGCTTGAGGAAAGCGTTCGGCGGCTGCTGGACGCTGGCATCGAGGTCATCGCCGTTGCCGGCAACCATGATGTCGAGGCATTGCCGCGGCTCGCGTCCCTGATCGACGGGTTCACCCTGCTGGGTGCCGGCGGCCGGTGGGAAGCGAGAATGATATGGAAGGACCGGTCTCCCGTTGCCCAGGTGGTCGGCTGGTCTTTCGGTGAAAGGCATGTGCGTGAGAGTCCGGTGGCGGAGTTGCTCAGGCAACCGCTTCAGACGCCGTCGCCTCTTGTTCCCAGGATTGGTCTGCTGCACGCGGATCTGGACGCGTCCGGGGGACACTACGCGCCCGTCAGACAGGCCGAGCTTGATGATACCGGCTACGACGCCTGGCTTCTGGGTCACATCCACAAGCCTTCACTTGAGAGGCTATCCCGGTCAACGGGAACCCGGCCATCCGGTTATCTCGGTTCACTTGTCGGGCTCGACCCGTCAGAAGCAGGCCCTCATGGTCCCTGGCTCCTGACGGTGTTCAATGATGGCGGCATGGACCTGAAGCAGATTCCCCTTGCGCCTCTACGATGGGAGCATGTGGCCGTGTCGGTGGAAGGGCTTGAGCATGTCGAGGATGTGCATGACAGATTGTTGAGCGAAGCGGAGAAACTTGTCCACCAACTTGTCCACCAACTTGAGGAAGACGCCCCCCCTCCCCGTGCGCTCGGTCTGCGTGTGCGGCTAACGGGAACAAGTGCGTGTTATGAGCAAGTCCGACAGTGGATTGCCGGCGGCGAGTGGAACTCCATGGGGCGAGTCGTCGGCGGCACGGCCGTTTTCTTCAACAAGATCATCGACTCAATGGAGTTGCGGCTGGACCTGGCGGAAATCGCGTTGGGGGATGATCCGGCCGCTCTGATGGCGCAGCGGCTTCTGATACTCGGGCACGACGATGACCGGTCAAGGGCGCTGCTCGACAAGGCGCGCGCGGAGTTGAGCGAAACCGCCCGCGAGGACGTCTGGCTGCCCGTTCAGGATCATCGCAATGCGACGGAGCCTCTGTCGGACGATGCCCTGCGCGATCTTCTGTTCCGTTCGGGGACGGCGGCGTTGAACGCAATGCTCTCCGGCCGTGAGAAAAGCGATCCATCGTGAAACTGAAACGGCTTGCCATAAATCGGCTGCCCGGAATCAGCCAACCCTTTGAAATCGAAGCGGCGGGAGCGGGCTTCCACGTCGTGTTCGGTCCGAACGGGATCGGCAAGTCGAGCATCTGCCGCGCGGTCGAGGGATTGTACTGGGAAGACCGCGGTTCCTCGCGGCCGACGTCGGTAACGGGCGAATTCGAACTGGACGGAGAAACGTGGTGGGGAGAGCGCGAGGGGGCGCGTACGCGCTGGCAACGAGGCGGCGAAAACAACGTTTCCCCAAACCTGCCCCCATCCCACAACTCCCGCTGTTTTTTTCTAAACCTCCGGGATCTGATCGATCCGTCGCGGGACGGCACCGCCGACATCGCCTCGGAAATTCGGCGGCAGATGTCCGGCGGATTCGATCTGGACAGGATCGCCTCGGACCTGTTCACCGGTGTGACCCCCCAACGTAGCCGCCGCGAACGGAATGACTTCAACAAGGCGGTGGAGAATATCCAGGAGGCGGTGGGAAGGCACGCCGACCTCCAGCGGCGCGCGGATCAACTTGAAGAACTGAAGACGGAACTCCATGACGCGGAAACCGCCACCCACCGGCTCACTCTGGTTGAACGTGCCATCGGACTTGCGCGCCGCCGGGAGGAACTTGTCGGCATCGTGGAGAGAATCAAGGCCTTGCCCGGCGCCTTGGCGAACCTGACCGGCAAGGAGGTCGAAGAGATCGAGCGGCAGCAGGCTCAGGTGGACAGGTTCGCCGAAAGGGCCCGTTCCCTCGAAAGAGAGTTGGGTGAGGCGCGCGCGGCGCGCCGGGAGTCCGGACTTGCCAACCTCCTGGAACAGGCCGGCCTCGCGGCTTGGCGCGAAAATGCGGACGAATTGGAACGTATCGAAGTGGCGCTCGCGGCGGCAAAGAGCGAACGCAGCGTTACCCGAGGCAGGCTTGCCGCGGCGTTGCACGCAATTGGCGGCAGCGATGTCGACAACGTGGTGCTGACTCTGCCCGAACAAGGAGAATTGTTCGAGCTCCTGCGGTCAAGCCAGGTACATGCGGCCAGGGTCGGCGCTGTCCAGGAAAGACTGCGTCTGCTCGGCCGCATCGATGCACCGAGAGACGGCCAGCGGGATATCGAGACGCTCCGGGACGCGACCGAAGCTCTGCGTTCCTGGCTGCGCGTGTCCGAGCCCGACAGCTCGGCCATTAGGGTTCGCGCCCGGTGGCCCTGGCTCCTGTCGGCCCTCGTCGTGCTTTCGGCAAGCACCGGACTGGCCGCGTTTGTCGATCCGTCGCTGATCCTGCTCGCGGCCGCGGGCGTCGCCCTCGCCTTGCCGGTGTTGGTCTTGGGCAATCGAAAGACTTCCAGAGCCGGAAGAAATGCCGCACGGGCCGCATTCGAAAAGCTGGGCCTTGAGGAGCCCGACGAATGGGAAATTCCATCCGTGGAGTCACGAATGCGCACCCTGGAGGGCGAAATCGGGGATCTCCTGGCGGCCTTGCAGCGGGCGCGTGACCGTGGCGTGGAACGACAAACGCTGGAAGCCGAACTGGAGGGTCTGTCGGAACAGCGACGCACCCTCAATGCCCGCAGACAGGAACTGAAAGGCAGACTCGGCCTTGACACGCTTCCCGATGATGCGGAACTGGTGGATTTCGCGCGGGCGCTTGATCAACTCCGTCTGGCCCGTGGCGACGACCAGGCCGCAGCGGGCAAGGTGGGCGGGCTTGAAGAGCGGCATGCCGCTCTTCTGGCGGAGTTGGCCGGTGTTCTGGAACATCATGGCGAACCGCGGCCGACAAGCGCCGCAACGGCCCGGGCGCGCCTCAACAATCTCACCGACAGAAACTCGCGGCTGGTGCGGGCGATCTCCGACGAGAGGGCCGTGACGGGCCAACTCGAGGAAAATTCCGCCGCCCGCGAAGGGGCTCTCGGTTCGATCAGAAAGATCTACTCCGAGGCGGCGCTGAAGGAAGGCGATCTGAGTGGCCTCATTTTGCTACTCGATTCATTGCAGCGCTATCGCGAACTGAACAGCGAAAAGGCACGTTTCGAGGGCCAGATCGGTCTCGATTGCGCGGAGCTTGAAAAAGCCGGCGAACCCGAATTGGCTGAGTGCGACGGTCTGTCGCTCATTCCGCTCAAGGACAGCATGACGAGCCTGGCGATGAGAGCGAGCGGACTGAGGAGCGAGATCGCCGAGATCACTGCCCGTATCCACGAAGCGAAGAGGGGCAGCGGCATGCAGGACCTCATCGCCGTTCGCGAGGAAGCCCGCGCGAGATTGCGGGACCTTCGCGACGAGGCGTTGTACGCCAAGGCAGGGGGATATCTCATCGACGCTGTCGAAGAGGAATACGAGCAGACCCGGATGCCCCACGTCTTCGAACGCGCCCGCGACCATTTCTCCGGGTTCACTTATCACAACTATGAACTGCGGCTGGGCAAGGACGAAGGGACGCCCCGCCTTCTTGCTGTTGAGTTGCGCAGCGGAGAAGGACGGGAACTCGATGAACTCTCGGACGGTACCCGGGCCCAGTTGCTGTTGGCGGCACGAATTGCGTTTGCCGAGCAGGTAGAGCAGGGAAAGGTCTTGCCCCTGTTTCTCGACGAAGCGCTCGACCAAAGCGACCCCAAGCGATTCGAGGCCATCGTACGAAGTCTCGGGCGCGTCGCAAGAGACCAGGACCGCCAGATCTTTTATTTCACCAGCGACCCACTCGACGTCGACCGAATTCAGGATGCGCTCGGCAAGGAGGATTGCGGGATCGCCGCCTCGATCGATTTGGGCCGGATACGTACGAACGCGGTGAGCGTGGGCGGGCCGGGTGCGCTGCACGTTGATCCGGGACCGACGGTCCCGGCACCCAACGGGCTGTCTCCCGAGGAATATGGAGCGGCTCTCAGCGTGCAGGCATTCCGTCCGGCGCTCGGTTATGCGGAGCAGCATTTCTTTTACGTCCTGTGGGACCATCTGGACCTGTTGCACGTTCTTCTGTCCAACGGAATCGAGCGGGCGGGACAGTGGAAAACGGTTTCAGGGACTCCGCTTGCCGAAAGGCTGGACTCCCGTTCGGGTGCTCGGCCGGAGATCCCGTTGCGTTTGGACTTGCTCGAGGTCTTTTGCGAGTTGTGGAAACAGGGAAAGGGTCGGTCTGTCGGCCGCGACGCTCTCGGAGACAGCGGCGCCCTGACCGAGCGGTTCCTTGATGACGTGGTTTCCATCGCACGGGAACTGGATGGCGATCCGGAACGGCTCGTGGCTGCGCTTGGCGAGAAAAAGGACCCGCGTTTGCGAGGTCTTCGGAGTAGCAGCGCCCGGGCAGTCAAGCATTATCTGATCGAAAACGGTTATCTCGACGACCGCCCCATTCTCACCGAGGGCGACTTGCAACTCCGTGCCCTGACCACCCCGGCGGCCAACCGATTACCGGACGGGATCGCGAGCGGCTGCCTCAAGCGTTGGTGGGAGTGGGCGCGGAAAATTTCCGAAACCGAATTACCATAAGCGGCGGGTCTCGGGCCCCAGCGGCCCGGCGGGTGCACCCCGGAGCGAGATCGAAGCCGCCCTCGCTTCGCGCTACGCCGGATAGACCTCGCGGCGCAAGGCCTCGACGATGGAGGCCACCACGGGGCCGAACGCCCCGCGCTGCCCCGGATCCGGCACGATCTCCCGGACCGTGGCCTCGAGTCCGGCCAGTCGCGGCGGAACCGGCCGGTCGGTGACGTCGAGGGCGCGCAGGGCGATGGGCACAAGAGTGGCAAGCGCCATGTCGAGACACCGGCCGGCGCGGTCCTGCTTGGTCCATGCCAGAAAAACGGGGCTCGCCACGTCGTTCTGTCCGAATCCTCCCGATTCACTGCCGGGTAGCAGCGTGGCCTGGGCGTAGAGGCGGGCTTCTTCCTCGTACCCAGTCTGGGCCATCGGCAAACATCCCATGTAGGAGCGGGGGACGCCGTCGCCGGCTTCGAGAAGGGCCAGTTGATGGGGAAGCAACGAGACGGCGCCGTCCAGGAGCTTCGCACCCTGGCGTTCGGCAAGCACGCAGAGATTGGCACATGCGGCGGTCAGGGCGTCCATGGCGAGCACCGCGTGGGGGTTGTGGTAGCCGCCGGCCGATATGAAACGGCCAAAGGGATGGTCCTCGTCGACATCGTCAATCCATACCGGGTTGTCCGTCACGGCCTGGAGCGACTCCGCGGCGACCTCGGCAGCCATGGTCGCGGCGCGCCGGGCCTGGCCCAGCATCCGCGGAACGATGCGGTAACTCACGGGCGCCTGATACGGACGCCGTTTCCCGCCGTGACCGTCTCCCACCAGTTCGCGAAGGCGCGCCAGCGCCCAGCGGTCGTGGGGGTTGTTCCAGTACTCGCCGAGTGCGGCGTCGAGATGGTCGAGCGGCGCGTTGAACGCTTCAAAGGACAGCGCAAAGATCCGCGCCGCCAGATCGAACCGGTTATCGGCGACAAGCGCGGCATCGGTGACAAGGCCGGTGGCTGACGGCGACCCGTTGATCAGGCACAGGACATCCTTGATAGCGGGCTTCGCCTTCTCCGCCAGACCGGTGAACAGGTGGCTCAGCGAAAGGATCTCGCCCGCCCCGCCCTGGCCCTGTGCCGGGACCCCGGGCATCCTGTCCTGGTCCAGCATGGCAGCAACACCCCGGGCAATCTCCGGCGAGACCCCCGCATGGCCCTCCACGAAGTTGGCCAGCCGCGCCAGGACGATGGCGCGTACGACGCGTTCGGGCAGCGGATCGCCCCAGGATACCGCCGCTCCAACCGGCGGCATGCCGGCCCACTGCTCGCGTTGTTCAGGCGTGAGTTTCGTCCCGGCGAGCTGGCCCGGACCCGTTGTCACACCATAGATCGTGACCTCCGGGTCATGGTCGAGAATGCGTTCCAGCCGATCCCGGCCGTGGGCCATTGCCGCGAGCGCCCTGGCGCCGAGTTCCACCCCTTCGCCTTCCCAGGCCACCCGCCGGGCGGCTTCGAGCGTGAGATCGGCACGGGTGTCCACGAGTACTGTCATGATCCAATCCGGGATGGCCCATATGGGTCCCCCCGACACAGTTGAGTGCGAGTCTGACTCAAAATCGCTTGGCGGACAACCGAATGGTCTTCTGGCGGTGACGGCACGGGAACGTCGGCACCTGCTTCGTTGAGGATCGGCAGATCATGCCAGAACCGGAGTCCGACTTCCGGCGCCGTGGCAAGTTCCTTGGCGGCGTTGTTGGGCGAACCGGCGCGATCATCGCTGCCCTTCATGAAGTGTGCCCGCTAGTGTGGTGTCTCACAAATACGGTTATGAAGATGCGAGGGCATTTTGGTTGTCGGCAAGGCGCGATGACCTGTAGGGGCGACCGGCGGTCGCCCCCCTGGTGGCGGGCACCACGCGAGGAAGACCCCGGGTCAAGTCCGGAGTGACGTACGCAGCCGACGGCCAAAAGGACCCGCAGATTCGTAAGCGTATTTGTGAGACACCACACTAGGAGTCCGGCACAAGGACGGGCTTGAGAGCCGTGCCGTCCCGGATGAGCGCGAATCCCCGCGGCGCTTCGGAGAGCGGCAGGACGTGGCTGCGGACCGGGGCGAGATCGACGGCGCCGGCCGCGAGAAGCTCGGTGGCGCGCTGCCAGGTCTGCCAGATCAGGCGCCCGTGGATGTTGTGCATCGCCGGGCATTTGAGCAGCCAGTAGGTGAAGTCGACGGGGATCGCCGACGGCGGCGCGCCCACCAACCGGAAGTCGCCGCCCTTGGCAAGTGCGGCAAAGACCGCGTTGAATCCGGCTTCGGTGCCCGAAAGTTCCACGCCGACATCGGCGCCCGCCCCGCCGGTCATATCTCCCACCACCCGCGCCAACTCCTCGCAGCCCGCATCCACCGCGCGGTCGGCGCCCATGGTTTCGGCCGCCCGGAGACGTACCGGGTTGATGTCGCAGGCGATGACCCGGACGGCGCCCAGAGCGCGTGCGACCGCCACCGTCATCAGTCCGATGGGCCCGCAACCATTCACTAGCACCGACAGCCCTGCGACGCCAGCGCCCGCAAGGCAGGCATGGACGGCGATGCCGAACGGTTCGAGCATCGCCGCGGTCTCATGCGGAAGGCCGGCCGGGTTCACCCATGCGATGGACGCGGGCACCGTCATATACTCGGCAAACGCACCGTCGATGTCGATGCCCGGGTAGCGGGTGTTCTCGCAAAGATGGGCGCGTCCCAGCCGGCAGGACCGGCAGCCGCCGCAAAAAATGTGACTTTCGAGGCTTACCCGGTCGCCGGCCGCAAGGCCCTCGACCCCGGGACCGGCGGCCTCGATGGTGCCCGAGACCTCATGTCCGAGGACCCGCGGCAGGACGATCCGGCGCGCCATGCGTGGCGCCCAGTTGTAGATCTGCATGTCGGTGCCGCAGATCCCCGCCGCGCCGACCCGGATCAATATTTCGCCGGGCCCGGGTTCGCGCGGCTCGATCTCGCGAAGGGCGATTTCCCCGACCCCGGGGGCAATCTTCTGAAGGCTCAGCAAGGCTCTCTACAAGTGGTAGATGTCGATCGGCCCGTCGAGCCGGTCGTCGATGAAGGTAATCTTCTTTCGCGCGATCTTCAGCGCGCCGTCGATATGCCTGAACGCGAAGTCGTAGAGGCTGCCGCGGGTCGCCGCCCCTCGTTTGCCGTAGACGTGCACGATGCAGTTGGCGGTGGCCTCGATCACGTCTCCCTCCGCGCTCTCCACCAGCACGTTGCCGACCAAGTGCACGGTCCGGTCGAGAGGAAGCGAAGCCCAGGATTGGCGCGACTCGATGCGGAAGACCCGGTCTTCGAGCCCGCCGCGGTTCTTGAGATAGATCAGGTTGAGCTGGGTCTCGGGATCGGTGGTGGTCTCTTCCTCGCTTGCCCAGGCCGGCACCCAATACACGGCATCTTCGGCATAGAGCTCGAGCCACTCCTTCCACCGACGCCGGTCGAGCAGCATCGCCTCGCGGTTGATCAGGGCCGTGACCTCGCGTTCCAGCGCGGCGTCGATGCCGTTCGTGCTCATCCGGCAGCCGTCCCGTTTTCCATATGATCCAGCCAGGCGCGGTAGAAGCCGTGAAACATTCCTTCGTGTTCCCAGTCGGGGCAGGACCCCGCCGGCTCGAAGCCCAGGTCACGGGCATCCCGGTCGGGGCCGGCAACGAGGGCGGACAAACCGCGGGTCATGTCGTTCCACCGGCTCAGCCGTCCGAAAGCTCCGTCCTGGACGGCTTCGAGCGCGGCGGCATCGTCCGACGTCGCCAGACCGGCCGTAAGGTAGAAATCCTCGAACTTCCTGAGGCGCGCGGCCCGCGCCGCCCGGCTCTCTCCCCTGGGGGCGATGCAGTAGACCGAGACCTCGGTCAAATCGGTGGAGATCGGCTTCACCAGCCGGATCTGCGTCGACGGGTTGTCCATCAGGATCACGTTGGGAAACAGACAGAGGTTGCGGCCGCGGTTGAGGATCCAGTCGACCTCCACCGGCTTGAGATTCTCTTCGAGCCACGCCCGCGCCTCGTAGATTGGGCGGACATGCGGCGTGGTGTGGAGCGCCCATAGCCCCATGTGCCCGTTGCCGAGGTCGTAGGTGCCGCTCGGCACCTTGCCCCTGATGCGCCCCGACTCGGTCCGGCGCATGCCGGCCGTGGTGTCACGGGTCTCGCGCTGGGCCATGGTGGAGGCGAACACGCTGTGGAGGGTGGTCACGTGGTAGCCGTCGACGCTGTTTTCGGCCTGCAGCTTCCAGTTGCCGCGGACCGCGTAGGTCGAGCAGCCGGGCACGACTTCCAGCCCGTCCCGCGCCTGGTCGGCCAGCAGGTCTATCCAGCGCGCCGCGGCCCCCAGATGGTCCTGGAGCGTGGGCACATCGCTTCTCAGGCTCCCGAACACGAACCCCTTGTAGCAGTCGAGGGCGCCGATCCGGCGGAGGTCGAAGCGTCCGCGCGAGCCGTCCGCAACGGGGTAGCCCGTCTCCTCGTTCTTGATCCGGATGCAGCGTCCGCCGCGGTCGTACACCCAGCCGTGGAAGCGGCAGGTGAGCGTATGCGCGTTCCCCTGCTTGAGCGGGGTCAGCACGGCGCCCCGATGGGAACAGGCATTGACGAAGCAACCAAGCGAGCCATCGGTCTCGCGCATCACGAAGACCGGCTGCCTGCCGATCTCCGTCGACCAATAGTCGCCCGGCTTCTCCACCTGGCTTTCGTGGCAGAGAAAGACCCATCCGCCTTCGAAGATGCGCTCGATCTCGGCCTGGAAGACCGCCTCGTCGGTGTAGATGGACCGATCGACCCTGAATACTCCCTCGTCGACCCGGTCGTCGACCAGGTCGCGGAAGCGTATACGGCTTCGAATGGCTTCCGTCGTGGACATCACTCGCTTCTCCTTCGTCGGAAAATATAGCAGGTCTTCAGACGAATCAAGGACGGGCGCAACTGACGCTGGCCGGCGTCAGGGGCGCAATGCGGTAGATAGATACGATTACGCTATCATAATGTGACGAAAAGTGGTACTTTGCGGATGTCATGTATACATCTACCGCACCGCGTGCTCGCGACGTCATCGCGGATCTGGCGGCTCGCGGCCAGTATCACTTTACCTCAGCGGAGCTTCGGCCGACGCTAGGCGTCTCTGACGAGGCGGCAAGGCAGGCGCTGAGCCGTCTAGCGGCGAGGGGCGAGATCGCAAGCCCCGGGCGCGGCTTCTATGTCATCGTGCCGCCCGAGTACAGGCGTCTCGGCTGCCTGCCCGCGGATCAGTTCATCCCGGCTCTCATGGAGCGCCGGAGGGTCCGGTACTACGTAGGACTCCTGTCGGCTGCACAGTACCACGGTGCGGCCCATCATCGTCCGCAGGAATTCCAGGTCGTCCTTGAGAAGAACAGGCCGGCAATCACGTGTGGCTCCGTCAAGGTGGCCTTTGTCGCGCGCCTGAACATGGGTGTCGTGCCGGTGCAGAGCTTCAACAATCCGCGCGGAACGGTTCTTGTCTCGACGGTGGAAGCGACGGCGGTCGATCTTGTTGGATACATGCACCGCGCCGGCGGAGTCGATCGGGTGGCAGGCGTTCTTTCCGAACTCGGCGAGGACATGGACCCGAAGCGCCTCGTCGATGCTTCGAAGACGGCGTCAATCCTTTGGGCTCAGCGTCTGGGTTATCTCCTCGAACATGTCGGTGCCGGAGACAAGGCTGTTCTGCTCAAGGATCATGTGCGAAAGAATGCGCGAAACTTTACCAAACTGCTGCCGGCCGCGAATGCCGACGGTGCACCGCGGTCGAAAGACTGGCGGCTATACGTCAACGCGGATGTCGAGACGGAAGCGTGATCCCGCGGGACTACATCACTCAATGGCGTGGGCGTGCGCCATGGAGCGAGGATTTCCAGGTCGAGCAGGACCTGATCATCAGCCGTGCCCTGGTGGTGAAGCGCGCTGGAAACAGTCGAAAGGACGGGTGACGTTCGGCTACCGTTTCATGTCCGAGGACGTTCCGGCGATTCGTCTGCGCCTCAAGGTCGAGATCAATACACGCGAGCATTTGGCCGTGTATGGCTTCGCCAGACGGTCGTTCTCGGTGGAATCAAGGTGGTATTCCGGAAGGTCCGATATCGCAACCTTCGAGTTCGACGAGCTCCTGGCAACCAAGCTGAGAGCGCTCTACCAGCGCCGGAAGGGCCGGGACTTGTTCGACCTGGCAACAGGGCTCGATGATGAGCGGACCGATCCCCGGCAGATCGTGGCAGCCTTCCGTAAGTACATGGACCACGAAGCGCATCCGGTGACGCGCGTGATGTTCGAGCGGAACCTCGCAGGCAAGCTCGGCGACCCGGAATTCAACGCCGACATGAGCGCCCTTCTGACCCAGGGCTACGAGTGGCGGCCGGCGGAATCGGCACGAGCGGTTTCCGAGCGGCTCGTTTCGCTCCTTCCAGACGAGCCATGAAGGAGGGGATGGAGGCGTAAGGCTCGCTTCTCGAACTAGCCGGGCAGCACCGTTCATCACATCCACAGCACTGCTTTGTGGTACATTTTTTCCCCTTCGGCGCGCTACGGGTGTGAGACGATATTGCCGATATTGTCGAGGACAATAAGGTCTCGCGAGGTCTTGGCACCTGTCTTGAAATGGACCAGAAACTGGACCATATTGTTGAATGAAGATAACTCACGAGGAAGGGGTAGCCGATGCGGATGTCTGTCAGCGAAGCCAAGGGACAATTGACCGAGCTCGTCCGCCGTGCGGAGGCGGGCGATGAGGTGGTGCTTACCCGTCATGGCAAGCCGACCGTCAGACTGGTGCCGGTACAGCTTCAGCCCAATGCCGACGCCCGGCGTGCGGTGATCGCCGCCATGCAGGCGGCTGCCGAGGACAAACGGATCGCGGGGGACGCCGCCGCCCGCAGTCAGGACTTCCTCTATGACGATGAGGGTTTGCCAAAGTGATCGCGGTCGATACTTCGGCCCTGATGGCGGTCTTGCTGGACGAACCGGAGACGGCGGCGTGCGCGGAGGCCCTGTCCACAAACGATCGGATCGTGGTTTCCGCCGGAACCGTCGCTGAGGCGCTGATCGTGGCCGAACGGCGAGGTCTTGGCGTCGAAATGGCCGAGCTCATCGATGGCCTCGGCCTTGAAATTGTGAACGTCACGCTGGCCGTGGCGAGGCGGGTCGCCGGGAGCTACGCACAATGGGGCAAAGGCGTTAATCCCGCCGGGCTGAACTTCGGCGACTGCTTTGCGCATGAAGTCGCGAAGACCCATGACTGTCCGTTGCTCTACCTCGGCGGGGATTTCGCGAGAACCGACATCGTAAGGGTGTTGTGATGGAGTACCACGGTCCCGATGGGAACAGACCGTTCCCGGCTTCGCACCTTCAAACGAAACGCCCGATCCGGCGCCGCTGCTGGTAGCGTCCGGGCTGGCTTGGTAGGGGTCTTTGCCTGCTAGCGGTAGACCCCCTCGATGGCGCCGAGGGCATCCGTCACCGGAACCTCGGCGCCTTCGTCCTTCAGGATCTGCCCCAGCGCCTCGATGAGCGCGACCACGTTCTCCCTTCGGCTCGACTCTCCCATCAGCCCAATGCGCCAGGTCTTCCCGGCCAGGGCGCCGAGCCCGCCGCCGATCTCGATGTTGAAGTCCAGCAGCAGGCGCTTCCGGAGGGCGGCGTCGTTGACGCCCTCGGGGATCTTGACGCTGTTGAGCATCCACAGGCGGTGGCCCTCCTGCGAAGCGAGGGGGATGCCCAGGACCTCCAGGCCGGCTACCAGCGCCCGGTGGTTCAGCTCGTGGCGTGCGAACCGGGCTTCCAGGCCTTCCTTCTCGACCTCGCTCAGGGCCGCGTGGAGGCCGTAGTTCATGGAGATGGGAGCGGTGTGGTGATAGGCGCGATCCTCGCCCCAGTAGCGCTCGATCATGGTCAGGTCGAGGTACCAGCTCTTGACCTTGCCCTTGCGCCGGCCCAGCTTGTCGCGGGCGGCCTGGTTGAACGACACCGGCGACAACCCGGGAGGGCAGCTCAGGCACTTCTGCGTGCCGCTGTAGGTGGCGTCGACGTTCCAGGCGTCGATGGTCACCGGACAGCCCGCCAGCGAGGTTACGGTATCCAGCACCAGCAGGGCGCCGGCGTCATGCGTGAGCCGGGAGATCTCTTCCACCGGCTGCAACACGCCGGTGGAGGTCTCCGCGTGCACCAGGGTTACGATGTCGACCTTGTGGTCCTTGAGCGCCTGCTCCACCTGTTCCGGCCGGATGATCTCGCCCCAGGGGGCCTCGACCTTGACGAGGTTCCCGCCCAGGCGCTCGACGATGTCCGCCATGCGGGTGCCGAAGACGCCGTTCACGCAGACCAGCACCGTGTCGCCCTCTTCGATGAGGTTCACGAGGCAGGCCTCCATGCCCGCGCTGCCGGTGCCCGACACCGGGAAGGTCAGCTCGTTGTCGGTGTGGAACAACCAGCGCAGCATGGCCTTGCTTTCTTCCATGATCTTGAAGAATTCCGGGTCCAGATGACCGACGACGGGGGCCGACAGCGCCTCCAGAACCCGTGGATGCGGGTTGCTGGGGCCGGGTCCGAGAAGAATTCTCCGGGGCGGGTTCAACGGTGAGGCCATGCGATTGCTCCTGTGGGTTGCTTGCGACTTTCTTGTGAGCGGTTCGGGAGCGGTGTATCCTGACAGCTTCCGAACGCAGGCTATAGCGTAGCAATAGTGGGGTTTACCATCAAACTGCGGCACCCACTCTCCATCCATGAGCCTCGATAAACAGTTGGCGGAGACCCTTTCCCGGAACGGCATGCTGGCGCCCGGCGACGCGGTGCTCGTGGGCGTGTCCGGCGGCCCGGACTCCGTGGCGTTGCTGCACCTCCTGCACGAAGCCGGATCGTCTCTCGGTCTCCGTCTGGAAGTGGCCCACGTCGATCACGGCATCCGCGGACGGGAGGGTCAAGACGACGCCGAGTTCGTTCGCCGCATGGCCGCCGGTCTGTCGTTGCGCTTTCATCTCGCGCGGCTCGACCTGGCGGGTCCCGGAAGCGGCGCCGGAAATCTCGAAGCCCGGGCACGCGCGGAACGTTACCGCTTCCTGGCGGAAGTCGCCGCCAGGCAACGAATCGGCAAGGTCGCGGTGGGCCACAACCGCGACGACCAGGTGGAGACCATGGTCATGTGGCTGCTCCGGGGCTGCGGCCCCGAAGGCCTCAAGGGCATGCCGGCGGTGCGGCCCCTGGCGCGGGACGCCGCCGGGGCCGAAGACGCCGTCTTGATCCGCCCGCTGCTGGAGGTCTCCCGTGACGAGATCCTCGGCTACCTGGCAAGCCGGGGGCTGAGTTGCCGGGAGGACCGCACCAACCGCGACACGGGCTACCTGCGGAACTGGATCCGCCGGACCCTGTTGCCCGGACTCCGCGAACGTACCGACGGCGGCCTGGAGCGGCGGCTCGTCCGGCTGGGCGGCATGCTGCGGTCCGACCACGCGCTGCTGGAGCGGCAGGTGGCCGGCGCCTACCCGCGAGTCATCCGCGGGGGCGCGCTGGACCGCGCGGCCTTTCTGGGACTCGAACCCGAGCTCCGGCCCCGGATGGTGCGGTACTGGTTGATGCACGGCCTGGGGACGCTTCGGCGCATCGGCTTCGCTCACGTGGACGCCATTCTGCAGGTCATCGCCGGCGGCGGTCCCCATGGCAGGGTGTCCCTCCCAGGCCCCTGGACCGTGGTCCGGGAGTATGATTCCGTTCGGCTGGCCGGGTCCGTGGACGCTCCTTCGCCGGTGGACTACTCCTACGTGCTCCCGTTGGAGGGCGAGCTGCCAATCCCCGAGGCCGGGGTCCGGGTCACGGCGTGGTGCTCCGCCAACCGCGAGCGGCCGGAAGGTGATTTCGAGGCGGCCTTCGACCTCTCCCGACTGAGGCGCGACGGCGGGCAGCTCCGTTTGCGCAATCCCCGGCCCGGCGACCGGCTCCGGCCCTTGGGCATGACCGGACACAAGAAGCTGAAGGACCTCTTCATCGACAGGAAGGTCCCGCGCTCCCGGCGCCGGACCCTGCCGTTACTCCTGGCAGGGGAGGAGATCGTGTGGGTCCCCGGTTGCGCCCGAAGCGATTTCGCCAAGGTCGAGTCCGACACCCAGGTGGTCTGGCGGGTCAAGGTCTCCCAGGAGCCTGCGCCCGGAGGGGCGAGGGTGTAGGGTGTAGGGGCGGGTTTCAAACTCGCCCGCGTCCGCACCGCGCCGCGGCACGATGCGGCAGCCCCTCGGTTGACTTGGGCCGCCGCCGTTCTTATTGAAGTAACCATACCCGTGTGGTAACTTTTCCAACGGACAGTGACGGCTGGAGACACCCCCTTTGAACCAAGCGACCAAAAACCTTGCCCTGTGGCTGGTGCTCGGATTGATGTTCCTGCTGCTCTTCAACGTTTTCACCCGGCAGCAGACCCGAGAGCCCGAGATCATCTTTAGCGACTTCTGGTCCGCGGTGGACCGCGGCGACGTCCAGGAGGTGACGATCCAGGGCCAGCACGTGCACGGCAAGTACCAGAGCGGCGAGCGGTTCCGGACCTTCTCGCCCAGTGACCCGGATATGGTGAAGACGCTGCGGGAGAAGAACATCCGCATCGCCGCCAAACCCGAGGACGATTCTCCGTGGTATTTCGTGCTGCTGGTGAACTGGTTTCCCATGCTGCTGCTGGTGGGCGTGTGGGTCTTCTTCATGCGGCAGATGCAGGCGGGAGGCGGCAAGGCCATGTCCTTCGGCAAGAGCCGGGCGCGCCTGCTGAACGAGAACCAGACGAAGGTGACGTTCAGCGACGTGGCCGGGGTGGACGAAGCGAAGGAGGAGCTGCAGGAAGTCATCGCGTTTCTCAAGGACCCCAAAAAGTTTACCCGCCTCGGCGGACGGATCCCCAAGGGCTGTCTTCTGGTGGGCCCTCCGGGCACGGGCAAGACCCTGCTGGCGCGGGCCATCGCGGGTGAGGCCGGGGTGCCTTTCTTCAGCATCAGCGGGTCGGATTTCGTGGAGATGTTCGTGGGCGTGGGCGCCTCGCGGGTGCGGGATCTGTTCCTCCAGGCCAAGAAACAGGCGCCGTGTATCGTCTTCGTCGACGAGATCGACGCCGTCGGACGCCAGCGCGGCGCCGGCCTCGGCGGCGGGCACGACGAACGGGAACAGACCCTCAACCAGTTGCTGGTGGAGATGGACGGGTTCGAGGCCAACGACGGCGTGATCCTCATCGCCGCCACCAACCGGCCCGATGTCCTGGACCCGGCGTTGTTACGGCCCGGCCGGTTCGACCGCAGGGTGGTGGTGCCGCGTCCCGACATCAAGGGACGCGAAGGCATCCTGCACGTGCACAGCCGGCGGGTGCCGTTGGAGAACGACGTGGATATCCGGGTGCTGGCCCGGGGGACTCCGGGTTTTGCCGGAGCGGATCTCGAGAACCTGGTCAACGAGGCGGCGCTCCTTGCGGCGCGGAATGACAAGGACAAGGTCAACATGAGCGACTTTGAGCTGGCCAAGGACAAAGTCATGATGGGGACCGAGCGCAAGAGCATGATCATCAGCGACGAGGAGAAGCGGAACACCGCCTATCACGAGGCCGGCCACGCGCTGGTAGCCGTGCTTCTGCCGGGTGCGGACCCGGTCCACAAGGTGACCATCATCCCGCGCGGGATGGCACTGGGTTTGACCCAGCAGCTTCCCATCGACGAGCGGCACAGCCAGGACAAACAGTATCTCCTCAGCAACGTGACCATCCTGTTCGGCGGGCGGGTCGCGGAGGAGTTGATCCTTGACCACATGACCACGGGCGCCGGCAACGACATCGAGCGCGCCACCGAGATCGCCCACCGGATGGTCTGCGAGTGGGGCATGAGCGAGAAGCTGGGGCCCATGACCTTCGGCAAGAAGGAAGAGCAGATCTTTCTCGGGCGGGACTTCACCCAGCAGCAGGACTACTCGGAACACACCGCGGTCGAGATCGACAGGGAGGTCCGGCGCATCATCAAGGATTGCTACAACCAGGCGAAGGAGATCCTGACCACCAACCTGGGGTTGTTGCACCGGGTAGCCAAGGAGCTGCTGGAGAAGGAAGTCCTGGACGGCGCGGAGATCGACGTCATCGTCAAGGCACACGCGGCAGAAAGCGGTCCCGACCTGCCCACGCCCCCCGTTCCCGCCAACGCTTGAAGAAGCCGGCCTCCGATCAATTGCGATGGGGTCCTTCGACTTCGCTTCGCTACGCCTGTCCTGAGCTTGTCGAAGGGCTCAGGACGAACGGTTGTGAGACCATTTTCCCGTTCGTCCTGAGCCCTTCGACAAGCTCAGGACAGGCGTAGCGAAGTCGAAGGACCCCATTCCGGACGACGGCAAATAGTCAGAGTTTCCCGAACAATGCGTACCAAGCCAAACCGGCCCGAGCCGTTATCGTCCGACGACTTCGGCACGGGGCCGGGGCCGTTGCTGGTGACGCGCCACGGGCCGGTGGACATGCGTGGCCGCACGGCGGTGATGGGCATCCTCAACGTCACCCCGGATTCATTTTCCGACGGGGGCCGCTATCCCGATGTCGGGTCCGCGGTTGCCCGAGGCGTCGAGATGGTGCGCCAGGGTGCGAATGTCGTGGACGTGGGCGGGGAGTCGACCCGTCCGGGCGCGGCCGAGGTCTCGGTCGCCGACGAGCTCCACCGGGTGCTCCCGGTGATTCGCGGGCTGCGGCAACGGGTCTCGGTGCCCATCAGCATCGACACCACCAAGGAGGAGGTGGCCCGCCGGGCGCTGGACGCGGGCGCCGACATGGTGAACGACATCAGCGCCTTGCGATTCGACCCCGCCATGGTCCGGCTGGTGGCGCGCGAGAACGTTCCGGTGGTGCTGATGCACATGCAGGGCCGGCCCCGGACCATGCAGGTCGCGCCGCGCTACCGCGACGTGGTCGGGGAGGTAGCCGCGTTCCTCCGGGAACGCGTCACCTTCGCCGTGGGCAACGGCGTTGCCGCGGAACGGATCGTGGTGGATCCCGGCATCGGCTTCGGCAAGGACCTGGACCACAACCTGGGGCTGTTGCGGAACCTGCAAGCGTTGAGGTCCCTGGGGCAGCCGGTGCTCGTGGGTCTGTCCCGGAAGTCGTTTCTCGGGCGCCTGGAGGCGCCGGCGGAAGCGGCCCAGCCGCCGCCGGCACCCGACCGCCTGGCTGGCAGCCTTGCCGGAGCGACCGCGGCGGTGCTGGCCGGAGCCCACATGGTCCGGGCCCACGACGTGCTGGAGACCTGCAGGGCGGTGCGCGTGGCGGATGCCATCCGTGGCGCCCGTGAAACCTGGGAGCCTGCATCGCAGAAAACGAAGTTGTAGGGGCGGGTTTCAAACCCGCCCGCGTCCGCACTGCACTGCCGGCCGATACAGGCTCGCAGGCCTTGTGGGCGCGGCTGGCTGATTCTATGGAAGGGAGCGATGACCTCGGATAGACCACAAGGAGTTCCGGGCCGGCGCCGCTTGTTCGGCACCGACGGAATTCGCGGCATCGCCAATCAAGAGCCCATGACCTCGGAAACGTCCCTGAGGCTGGGCCGGGCCATCGCCCACGTGGTCGGCGATGACGGCGCCGGGAAACGCGCCCGGGGCGCCCTGGGGCGAAAGCGGACCCACCGGCGCCGTATCCTGGTGGGCAAGGATACCCGCCTTTCGGGCTACATGTTCGAGACCGCGCTGGCATCCGGAATCTGCTCCATGGGAGCCGATGTGCTGTTGGTGGGGCCCCTGCCCACGCCGGGCGTGGCGTTCCTCACCCGGAGCATGCGCGCGGACGCCGGGGTGGTGATCTCGGCATCGCACAACCCCTATCAGGACAACGGCATCAAGTTCTTTTCCAGCGACGGCTTCAAGCTCCCGGATGAGTGGGAGCGGCGCATGGAGGCCATGGTCTGGAACGGAGACTACGATGCGCACCGGCCGGCGGCGACGGAGATCGGCAAGGCGTACCGCATCGCCGACGCCCTGGGGAGGACCATCGCCTTTCTCAAGAGCACGTTCCCGAGCCATCTGACCCTGGAGGGGCTGAAGATCGTCGTGGACTGCGCCAACGGCGCGGGGTACCGGGTGGCGCCGGAGGTCTTGGCGGAGCTTGGCGCCGAGGTCATTCCGGTAGCCGTGGAGCCCGATGGCACGAACATCAACCTGGACTGCGGCTCGGTGTATCCGGAGAAGGCCCGGAAAGCGCTGCGTGAGCACGGTGCGGACCTGGCCGTGTGCCTGGACGGTGATGCCGACCGGGCGCTCTTCATCGACGAGCAGGGCGAGCTGGTGGACGGCGACGAGGTTCTGGCCCTGTGCGCCGTCGAGATGAAACGCGCGGGGCGGCTGCCCACCGGCACCGTGGTGGCCACGGTGATGAGCAACATGGGGCTCGACATCGCTCTCCGGGAGCACGGCATCGGCGTCCTGCGGACGGACATCGGCGACCGCTACGTGGTGGAGGCCATGCGCCGCGGCGGCCACAACCTCGGCGGTGAGCAATCCGGGCACCTGGTGTTCCTGGACCACAACACCACGGGCGACGGCTGTCTCACGGCGTTGCAGGTGCTGGCGGTCATGACCGAGCGGGAAAAGCCCCTGGGCGAGCTCCGCCGGACCATGGGCAAGCTGCCGCAGGTCATCGTCAACGTCCCGGTGCGCGAGAAGCGTCCTCTTTCCGAGTTGGCCCGGGTGCGGGATCGCATTGCCGAGAGCGAGCACCTGCTCGACGGCCGAGGCCGGGTGCTGGTGCGTTACTCCGGCACCGAGCCGCTGGCCCGGGTGATGCTCGAGGGAGAGTCGGGGGATGAGATACGGCGGCTGGCGCAGGGAATCGCCGACGCCATTCAATCCGATCTGGGGGTCCGGGCATGACGCGTCTTGGAGTCAACGTCGATCACGTGGCCACCGTGCGTCAGGCGCGGATGATCGACATCCCGGATCCGGTGGAGGCGGCGCTGTTGGCCGAGCAGGCCGGGGCCGACGTCATTACGGTGCACTTGCGCGAAGATCGCCGGCACATCCAGGAGCGGGACGTCGCCCGGCTGCGGCAACGGTTGGCCGCGAGGCTCAACCTCGAAATGGCCGGAACCCCGGCAATGACCCGGCAGGCTTTGACCCTCAAGCCCGACGACGCGTGCCTGGTGCCCGAGCGGCGCGAGGAACTGACCACCGAGGGCGGGCTCGACGTGGTCACCCACGGGAAACAGCTCAAGAATGTCGTGTCCCGGCTGCGGGAAGCGGGGATTCGCGTGAGTCTCTTCGTGGATCCCGACTTGAAACAGCTCGAAGCCAGCCGGGAGCTGGGCGCCGACGGGGTGGAGATTCACACCGGAGCCTACGCGAACGCCGGCGGCCCGGGGGTGGAGCAGGAGCTCGAAGCCGTGCGGCAGGCCTCGGCGGCGGCCGCGGGACTGGGACTCGAGGTTCACGGCGGCCACGGCCTCAACGCCGGGAACGTGACGCCGATTGCCGTCATCGAGGAGATCGTCGAGCTCAACATCGGGCACAGCATCGTCGCCCGGTCCATCATGGTCGGGATGGTCCAGGCGGTGAAGGAAATGAAAGCCCTCATCGCCGGGGCATCGTCGTAAACAGTTTGGAACACCAGTGTGGTGTCTCACAAATACGGTTATGAAGATGCGAGGGCATTTTGGTCGTCGGCAAGGCGCGATGACTTGTAGGGGCGGGTTTCAAACCCGCCCGTGTGGCGTGCACCACGCGAGGAAGAGCAACGCAGCCGCCCTTCGACTTCGCTTCGCTACGCTCAGGATGCGCGGAGCCAAAAGGACCCGCAGATTCGTAAGCGTATTTGTGAGACACCACACTAGGCAAACCTGTTCGGGGCACCAAGGACTGATTGACTCATGCGCGTCGTAACCGCGGCGGAGATGCGCCGCCTGGACCATCTCACCATCGAGACACACGGCGTTCCCAGCCTGAAGCTGATGGAGCGCGCGGGGCAGAGCGTCGTGGACGTCATCCTCAAGCGCTGGACCCATTTGGCAAAGCGCGGCGTCCTGGTGGTGGCGGGCAAGGGCAACAACGGCGGCGACGGCCTGGTGATCGCCAGGCTGCTGCACGAGAGGGAGTTCCCGTGCGAGGTGGCGTGCATGGCCCGTGCGGAAGATCTGTCGCCGGACGCGGCGGCCAATCTCGAGCGCTATCGCGCGGTGAAGGGTCTGTTCACGGAAGTCCCGCCCGGGGACCTCGACAACCTGCGCAGGCGCATGCAGGACAAGGGGATGCTGGTGGACGCACTCCTGGGAACCGGGTTGCGGAGCCCGGTGGAGGGATTCCTGGCGGACGTGGTGGAGCTCATGAATGCCTCGGGGCTTCCCATCATTGCCGTGGATACGCCCTCGGGTCTCGATTCCGACCGGGGGACGCCCCTGGGAGCGACGATCCAGGCCGAGGTCACGGTGACCTTCGGTTTCCCCAAGACCGGGCAGGTGATCTACCCCGGCGTCGTCTACAGCGGCGACCTGGTGGTGGCCGATATCGGCATCCACCAGCAGGCGGTGGCCGAGGTGGCGTCCTCGGTGGAGTTGCTGGACCCGGCCGACGTGGTCTGGTTCTTGCCGAGACGGGCGGACGACTCCCACAAGGGCAGCCATGGCCATCTGCTGGTGATGGCCGGGTCCCGGGGCAAGACCGGAGCCGCGGTGCTCGGCTGCCGTGCGGCCATGCGGGTGGGCACCGGATTGGTGACCCTGGCGGCGCCCCGGGGACTCAACGAAATCCTCGCCGGCGCTCTGGTGGAGTCCATGACCGAGACGCTGGGGCAGCCGGGCGAGGACCAGTGGCCGGCGCTCGGCGCTGCCGATTGGCATGGTCTGACGGAGCGCAAGAGCGCGGTCCTGTTCGGACCCGGCGTGGGCGTGCATGACGCCGCCCAGACGACGCTGGATACGCTGCTGGAGCATTGCGGCATGCCGTGGCTCATCGACGCCGACGGGCTCAACAACCTGGCGGCGGACGTGAGCCGGCTTCGGGAGGCAAGGGTTCCGCCGGTGCTGACGCCGCATCCCGGAGAGATGAGCCGCCTCACCGGGTTGGATACGGCGGACGTCAACGGCGACCGCGTCGGCATCGCCCGGGCCTTCGCCGCGGAGAATCGTTGCCATCTCGTTCTCAAGGGCGCGAGAACGGTGATGGCCACGCCGGAGGGGCAGGTCTCGATCAACCCCACCGGCAACTCCGGCATGGCCAGCGGTGGCATGGGCGACGTCCTTGCCGGCATCATCGCGGGGTTTCTGGCACAAGGCGTGCCGCCGGAGGACGCCGTCCGCCTGGGTGTGTATCTCCACGGCCGCACGGGCGACCGGGTGGCGGACGACCGCGGCGGCGTGGGGCTCATCGCGTCGGACCTGGTGGAGGAGTTGCCCCGGGCCATCAAGGAGCTGGCGCAGATCAGGGAGATGCTACAGGCTTGAAGACCAACGAGTACCACATCACCACCGGCTCGCCGGAAGCGACCCGGGCGCTGGGGCGCGCGCTGGGCCGGGTGCTCCGAGGCGGAGAGCTCCTGGGACTCTCTGGCGATCTGGGGAGCGGCAAGACCTGCTTCGTGCACGGGTTGGCCGAAGGGCTCGAGGTGGGCGGGAACAGTTGGGTCCGAAGCCCCACCTTCACGCTGATCAACGAGTACCAGGGCCGGCTGTCGCTGGTCCACGCGGACCTCTTTCGCGTGGCCCCGGGAGCCGAGATGGAGGATCTGCACCTGGAGGAATACTTCGCGTCCGGCAGCGTCTGCGTGGTCGAGTGGTTCGAGCGCCTGGATGCCGTGGGGGTCGAGGAGTTCCTGGGCGTCACCTTCCGCTACGTGGACGAGGAGCGGCGGGCGCTGCGCTTCGTGGCCCATGGAGGGCGTTACGAGGAGATGGTCGCGGCGCTGACCCGTTGCGTGGCATGAAATGGCGTCCTTCGACTTCGCTTCGCTACGCTCAGGACGAACGGTTTCGGAAACTTCTACCCCGTTCGTCCTGAGCGTATGGTCGCCGCGCTGAAGGGAGCGGGCGGGGGTGACAAGACGTTGACCGGTTGAAATGGCGTCCTTCGACTTCGCTTCGCTACGCTCAGGACGAACGGTTTCGGAAACTTCTCCCCCGTTCGTCCTGGGCGTATGGTCACCGCGCTGAAGGGAGCGGGCGGGGGTGACAAGACGTTGACCGGTTGAAATGGCGCCCTTCGACTTCGCTCGCCCTTCGACAAGCTCAGGACTCGCTACGCTCAGGACGAACGGGAAACTGTCTCCATCACCGTTCATCCTGAAGGCTTTTTGGGTTTGGCGGGCCAGTGGCAGTCACTGTGGACAAAACCCCGTTCGTCCTGAGCGTAGCGAAGCGGAGTCGAAGGGCGCGAGCTCGCAGTTGCCTGGAAGGCATGAAGAGCAGCAATAGATGGCTTTGATCGTACAGAAATACGGCGGCACGTCCGTGGGCATGGTGGAACGCATTCGCAATGTCGCCACGCGCGTGGCGGCTACCCGCGAACAGGGGAACGACGTGGTGGTGGTGGTGTCCGCCATGTCCGGCGAGACCAACCGGCTCCTCAACCTGGCCAATCAGGTGTCGTCACACGTTGACGACCGGGAGATCGACGTGCTGCTGGCGTCCGGGGAGCAGGTCTCCTGCGCCCTGCTGGCGCTTGCGCTGAGGGACCTGGGACAACCGGCGCGCTCGTTTCTCGGCCATCAGGTGCGCATCGCCACGGACAGCGTGCACGGCCGGGCGCGGATCAAGAGCATCGACTCCACCCGTGTCGTGGAGTCGCTGAAGCGGAACGAGGTGGTGGTGGTGGCCGGCTTCCAGGGGGTCGACGAGGACGACAACATCACCACCCTGGGGCGCGGCGGGTCGGACACCAGCGCCGTGGCCATGGCCGCGGCCTTGGGCGCCTCGGTGTGCGAGATCTATACGGACGTCGACGGGATCTACACGGCCGACCCCTTTGTGTGCACCAGGGCGCGAAAGCTGGATCGGATCACCTACGACGAAATGCTGGAGATGGCCAGCCTGGGCGCCCGGGTGCTGCAGATCCGCTCGGTGGAGCTGGCGAAGAAGTTCGGCGTCAAGGTACACCTGCGCTCGAGCTTCAACGACGTCGAGGGCACCTGGCTGGTCGAGGAGGAGCAACAAATGGATTCGGTTCTGGTCTCGGCAGTGACCTGTGACAACGACGAAGCCAAGATCACCATCCGGGGCGTGCCGGACCGCGCCGGCCTCGCCGCCCAGATCTTCGGCCCCATCGCGGAGGCCAACATCGTGGTGGACATGATCATCCAGAACTCCGGCGCCGACGGCACCACCGACGTCACCTTCACGGTGCCCAAGAAGGACCACCGAAAAGCCATGGAACTGATTGAAAAAACCGCGCCCTTGATTCAAGCTAAGGGAGTGGCCTCCGATACCCACATCGCCAAGGTGTCGGTGGTGGGCGTCGGTGTGAGAACGCACGCCGGCGTGGCGGCGAAGATGTTCAAGGCCTTGGCGGAGCAATCGATCAATATCGAGATGATCTCGACGTCCGAGATCAAGGTCTCGGTGGTGGTCGCCGAGAAGGACAGCCGCCGGGCTGTCGATTCACTACACGCTTCATTGATCGAAGGCAGGTGAGTGCATGAGTGATTTGTCGTTGTACGATACGACCTTGCGGGACGGGTGCCAGAGCGAGGATGTCGCTTTCAGCCTGAAGGACAAGCTGCGGATCGCCGAGAAGCTGGCGGAGCTGGGCATTCACTACATCGAAGGCGGCTTTCCCGGATCCAACCCGCGCGACGCCGAGTTCTTCCAGGAGGTCCGGAAGCTGGATCTCAAGAAGACCCGGGTGGCGTCTTTCGGAACCACGCGCCGGCCGTCGGCGAAACCGGCCCAGGATGCCAGCCTGAAACTGTTGCTGGCGGCCAAGACGCCGGTGGTGACGCTGGTGGGCAAGACCTGGGACCTCCACGTGCGCGATGATCTGCGCATCAGCAAGACGGCCAACCTGGAGGTCATCGCCGATTCCATCGAGTACATGAAGACGCGCGTCGATGAAGTGATTTTCGACGCCGAGCATTTCTTCGACGGATACCGCAGCAACCCCGAGTTTGCCCTGGAGTGCCTGAAGGCGGCGGAGGCCGGCGGCGCCGACTGGATCGTCCTGTGCGATACCAACGGCGGCAGGTTGCCCGCCGATATCGCCGCGGCGGTGACGCGGGCCAAGGCAGAGGTCAAGGTGCCGCTGGGAATCCATTGCCACAACGACTGCGAGCTGGCCGTTGCCAACACCATGACGGCGGTGGAGAACGGCGTCCGGCAGGTCCAGGGCACCATCAACGGCTTCGGCGAGCGCTGCGGCAATCTGAACCTGTGCTCGCTGCTGCCCAACCTTCAGTTGAAACAAGGCTACAAGTGCGTGCGGCCGTCGCAGTTGCGCAAGCTGCGGGAGATCTCCCATCTCGTCTACGAGCTGGCCAACGTCGTGCCCAGCAAGCGGCAGGCCTACGTGGGCGACAGCGCGTTCGCGCACAAGGGCGGGCTCCACGTCTCGGGCATCATCAAGAACCGCGAGACCTACGAGCACATCGAGCCCGAGCTGGTGGGCAGCCGCCAGCGTGTGCTGGTGTCGGACCTTTCCGGCCGCAGCAACATCGTCTACAAGGCGAAGGAATACGACATCGACCTGAACGGCAAGGACCAGGCCGTGCTCCAGATCCTCAATCGGATCAAGGAACTGGAAAGCCAGGGCTACGAGTTCGAGGCCGCGGAGGCATCCTTCGAGCTGCTGATCCAGGAGGCGCTGGGAAGGAAGAAGCGCAACTTCCGGCTGGACGGGTTCCGGGTCATTGACGAGAAGCGGGTGGAAAGCGAACCGCCCCTGTCGGAGGCCACCGTCAAGGTGGAGGTGGGCGGCGTGATGGAGCATGCCGCGGCCTTGGGCAGCGGTCCGGTCCACGCCCTGGACCAGGCCCTCCGCAAGGCGCTCACGGGGTTCTACCCCTCGCTGGATGAAGTGGAGCTGCTGGACTACAAGGTCCGGGTGCTGGCGTCCGGGGAGGGCACCGGCGCCGCCGTCCGGGTGCTCATCGAGTCGGGAGACGGCCAGAGCCAGTGGGGCACGGTGGGGGTGTCGCAGAACGTCATCGAGGCGAGCTGGCAGGCGCTCGTGGACAGCATCGACTACAAACTCTACAAGGACAAGAAGAGGAAGGGGCACGCCGGCAAGGGGCACGCCGGGAAGGGCCAGGCCGCGGCGGCGCCGGCGTCCTGACGGAAAGGATCCCGCTTCCGCGTGTAAGCCGCCCATGTGGAGTATTCTGAAAGAAGACGTCCGCGTGGCGTTCGAGCGGGATCCCGCGGCGCGGAACCTGTTCGAGATCCTGGTCAGCTATCCGGGCGTGCACGCGCTGCTGTTCCATCGCGTCGCCCACCGGCTGTGGCACCGCGGCTGGAGAAACCTCGCGCGTTTCATGAGTCACCTGAGCCGCTTCCTCACCGGCATCGAAATCCATCCGGGCGCTACCGTGGGACACCGGTTCTTCATCGATCACGGCATGGGAGTGGTCATCGGCGAGACCACGCAAATCGGCGATGACGTGACCTTGTACCAGGGCGTCACCCTGGGCGGCATCAGCCTGCGCCGGGAGAAGCGCCATCCCACGGTAGAGGATTGCGTCATCATCGGCGCCGGCGCCATCGTGCTGGGCCCGGTGGTGGTGGGGCGGAACAGCAAGATCGGTTCGGGGTCGGTGGTGGTCAAGGACGTGCCGGAGAACTCCACCGTAGTGGGTGTGCCGGGAAAGGTGGTGGAAGGGGACGGCGTGCACCGGGATCCGATCGAGCACCAGATCGCCCTGGATCACGATCGGCTGCCGGACCCCATGGCCAAGTCCCTCAGCAATCTCGTGGAATACATCCAAAGACTCGAGAAACGGGTGAACGAACTCGATGCCAAGCAGGGCGGCCTGGAGGAGCGGCACCGGGAAGAAGTGGAAGAAACGCGCCGGTACAAGAACTAGGAGTCTGCGCCGCAGAACGCTCTGAAGGACCCTTGAATACTACATATAGTGGTCAATTGGCCTAACATTATACTATATGTGGTACCTAGATTTCCTGCGGCGCAGACTCCTAGGCGCCTGTATCGACCAACAGCGAGATGCGGGCACGGGCGGGTTTGAAACCCGCCCCTACATCGGATGTCGGGTTCCCGTGGTGCAGGCTCATAGGGAGACTCTGAACGGGTGGCGCAATTCCTCGGAGGCCCGATCAAGACATCGGATGTTGGGGTCCCGCGGCGCAGGCTCATGGGGAGACTCTGAACGGGTGGCGCAATTTCTCGGAGGCCCGATCAAGAAATGTAGGGGCGGCTTTCAAACCCGCCCGTGCCCGGGCCGCTGTCCCGCTCGGGATAGGCTTCGCGGAGCGAAAACACAGTGAAGACATCAGCGGAAAGAAAAGTGGCGGTGGCCATGAGCGGGGGCGTGGACAGCTCGGTGGCGGCTGGTCTCCTGGTGGAGCAGGGGTACCAGGTGGTGGGGGTGTCGCTGCGCCTTTGGGAGGGCGCGAACCTGGGGCCGCGCAACTGCTCGGATCACCGGGGAGCGGCAGAGGTGGCGGCTCTGCTGGGCATCCCGCACACGGTGCTGGACCATCGGGACGATTTCCGCAGGGTGGTGGTGGCGCCTTTTGCTCAGAGCTATCTGGAAGGGACCACACCCAATCCGTGTGTCGCCTGCAACCGGAATTTCAAGATCGAGAAGCTGCTGGCGTGGGCGGAAGACCGGGGGATTCCCCACGTGGCCACGGGTCACTACGCCCGCATCGGGCGGCGGTGCGGCAACGCCTCGCTGCTGCGCGGTTTGGATCGCAACAAGGACCAGTCGTACTTTCTCTTCGCACTCTCGCGGCGCCAACTCGAGCGCACCGTGTTCCCACTGGGTGAGCTTCACAAGGAGGCCGTGCGCGCCAAGGCCCGGGAGCTGGGGCTCCCGGTGGCCGAGCGGCCGGAGAGCCAGGACATCTGCCTCGAGGACCACCGCGCAGTGGTGGAGTCCCTGGCCAGGGCCGACCAGCTCGGTTCCGGGGAGATCGTGGACAGCCGCGGGAAGGTCCTGGGGCATCACGACGGCGTGCACGGCTTCACCGTGGGGCAGAGAAGGGGCCTCGGCATCGCCGCGCCGCGGCCGTTGTACGTGCTCTGCATCGACGCGGAACGGAGACGGGTGGTGGTGGGCACGAGCGAAGAGCTGAGCACCCCGTCCTTTACCGCGAGCCGCTTGAACTGGCTTGAGCCCCTCGGCGGGGAGACCGCTGCCGAGGTCCAGGTGCGCTATCGCTCGAAGCCGGTGCCCTGCACCCTGAGGCCCCTGGACGGCCAGGCTGTCGAGGTTCGCCCTGACGAGCCGTTGCCGTCGGTGACCCCGGGGCAGGCCGCGGTGTTCTACCGCGACGAGCAGGTGCTGGGCGGCGGCTGGATCGACAAGGCAAGAGTCGTCCCTCCGACCCCCTCTCCCTTCGTGGGAGAGGCAACGTCTCCGGCTCCCTCTTCCTCCGGGAGAGGGTCAGCCCCTCCGACTCCCTCTTCCTCCGGTAGAGGGTCAGTTCGTCCGACCCCCTCTCCCTCTGGGAGAGGGTTGGGGTGAGGGTCCCGCAAGCAGCCATGCGCGTAGCCATCAAGACACTGGGTTGCAAGATCAACCAGTATGACTCCGCCGTGATCCAGGAACGTCTGGCCGCGGAGTCCTGCTCCCTCGTCCCCTTCGAGGATCCGGCCGACGTCTACGTCATCAATACCTGCACGGTGACGGACCGGGCGGACTGGGAAGCACGCCAGCTCGTGCGCAAGGCCAAGAGGCGGAGCCCGGCGGCGCGGGTGGCGGTGACCGGATGCTACGCGCAGGTCAGCCCGGAGGAGGTATCCGGGCTTCCGGGGGTCGACTTCGTGGTCGGCCTCAACCGCATGGACGAGTTGGTGCGCTACGTTACGGACGGAGGGTCGGAGGCCGGTCCCGCCGTCTCCGTCGGCAATCCGCGGGACGAGCGCGGCGTGCGCGTCGTGGGCGCGCGGAGCTTCCTCGGCCGCACCCGGGCGTTTCTCAAGGTACAGGAAGGGTGCAACTTCGCCTGCAGCTACTGCATCATCCCCACCGCCCGGGGTCGCAGCCGCAGCGTGCCGCCGGAGCGGGTCCTGGAACAGGTGCGCGGGCTCGCGGAGGCGGGTTTCACGGAGATCGTCCTCACCGGCATCCATCTCGGGGGGTACGGTCACGATCTCGCGCCCCGGGTGTCCCTGAGCGAGTTGGTGCGGCGGATTGCCGGGAGCGGGTTGATTCGCCGCCTGCGCTTGAGTTCCCTGGACCCGCGGGAGGTGACGGACGAGCTGCTGGCGGTGATGGCCGGCTCGGACGTGATCTGCCCGCACCTGCACGTATGCGTTCAGGCGGGAGAGGACGGCATCCTCAAGAAGATGCGCCGCAACTACGACACCGCCTACTTCGGCGGGTTGATGGCGCGAGCGCGAGAAAAACTGCCGCGTGCCGCCCTGGGAACGGATGTCATCGTGGGTTTTCCGGGGGAGACGGAAGCCGCCTTCACGGGGTCGCTGGATTTCCTCGCCGGCTTGCCGCTGACGTACTTTCACGTGTTCCCTTATTCCATCCGCCGGGGCACTCCGGCGGCGGACATGCCCGATCAGGTATCACCGGCCGAGAAGAAGGAACGCTCGCGCCGGGCGCGGGATCTCGGCACCCGGAAGAAGCACGAGTTCTACCGGAGTCAAGTCGGACGCCGGGTGTCCGTTCTGGTGGAAGAGCCGGTGGCGGGTGAGCCCGGCGGGGTGAAGGGCTACAGCCGCAACTATCTGCCGGTGCTCGTTGCCGGCGGCCCCGACCTCATCCATCGTGAAGTCTGCGTAAGGCTCCTGCAGTGGTCCGGTGGACGCCTGTGGGGGGAAGTCGAATGCTGACGGCGGATTCCACCGAGATGCAACAGTTCCAGGACGCTCTGGGTTACCGCTTCAGGGACCCGGTGCTGTTGACCCGCTGTCTGACCCACGTATCCTGCGGCGGCGGCCCGGACGCTCACAACGAGACCCTGGAGTTCCTCGGCGACGCGGTGCTGAGTCTGGCCATCAGCGACATGCTCATGCGGCGGTTCCCCGAACGGAGTGAAGGAGATCTTTCGCGCATGCGAGCGTCGCTGGTGAACCGGAAGATACTGGCGGAAAAGGCGCGCATCCTGCGGGTTGGCACGATGCTGCGGGTGGGCAAGGGCGAGGAGCACACCGGCGGCCGGCACAAGGAATCCATCCTGGCAGCGTCGTTGGAGGCGCTGCTGGGTGGCATCTACTGGGAAGGCGGCTACGAAGCGGCGAGTCCGGTGGTGAAGCGCCATTTTGCCGCGGACCTGGACCACACCGGACTGGGGCTCGACGACTACAAGACCCGTCTGCAGGAGGTCAGCCAGCGCCTCCACCATGTACCCCCCGCCTACAGCCTGGTGCGCGAAACCGGACCGAGCCATGACAAGTCCTTCGAGACGGAAATCCGGGTGGGCGGCCGTCTGGTGGGCCAGGGGGAGGGCCGAAGCAAGAAGCAGTCCGAGCAGGAAGCAGCGAGGCGCGCCCTGCAGATGCTGCAAGGGCAACAACAATAGTGTTTCGGCCCCCCGGAGCAGGACGCCCCGGGTGTAGGGGCGGGTTTCAAACCCGCCCGCGCCCGCATCGCGTCGTCTGTCGATACGGGCCGCCAAGCGCGGTATCAGTTGACCCATGGCGAAGCTCACCTACAAGGACGCAGGCGTGGACGTGGAAGGAGCCAACCGGCTGGTCCGCTCGATTGCGTCCATGGCCCGCAAGACTGCCCGGCCTGGTCTCATGGGAGGCATCGGCGGGTTCGGCGGGCTCTTCGACCTCACCCGCATCCGCGGCCGCCGGCCCGTGCTGGTGTCGTCCACGGACGGGGTGGGCACCAAGCTCAAGATCGCCTTCATGGCGAACCGTCACGACACCGTGGGCATCGACCTCGTGGCCATGGGCGTCAACGACATCATCACCCAGGCAGCGGAGCCGCTGTTCTTCCTCGACTACTTCGCCACCGGCAAGCTCGAACCCGCCACTTTCCGGGCGGTGGTGGGCGGGGTCGCCGAAGGCTGCCGCCTGGCAGGGTGTGCGCTCCTGGGCGGGGAGACCGCGGAAATGCCATCCTTCTACCGGGACGGCGAATACGACCTGGCGGGGTTCGGCGTCGGCATCGTCGAGAAGGACCGCATACCCGACCCCCGCGCCGTGCGCGCCGGAGACGTGATCATCGGCCTGCCGTCCAGCGGGCTGCACAGCAACGGCTATTCGCTGGCGCGGAAGGTGCTGCTGGAAACCGCCAAGCTCAAACTGAAGTCCCGGGTGGCGGAGCTGGGACATTCCCTGGCGGACGAGCTGTTGAAGCCCACCCGGATCTACGCCGCGCTGATACGCGGCCTGACCGCGCGGCACCGGATCAAGGGCATCGCCCACATCACCGGCGGCGGCATCGTGGAGAACCTGCCGCGCGTGCTGCCCACCGGGCTTCGCGCCTGGATTCGCCGTGGAAGCTGGTGCGTGCCCCCGATATTCGATCTCATCGCGCGCTTGGGCGGCGTCCCGCAAGCGGAGATGGACCGCACCTTCAACAACGGCATCGGCATGGTATTGGTGTTGGGCCCGGAGGCGGCGGGGGGAGTCGAGCGTGCCCTGCGGCGCCGCCGCGAGCCCTATGCCGTCATCGGCGAGATCCGCAAGGGGCGACGCGGGGTCTCGTTCGTGACGTAGGGCACACGAGCATTCCCATGAACCGCAAAGTCCCCATCAGCGTGCTGCTCTCGGGCGGGGGCACGAACCTTCAGGCGATTATCGACGCCATCGAGCAGGACCGCCTCGACGCCGACATCCGCACGGTCGTCAGCAACCGCGAGACCGCGTACGGACTCACCCGCGCCCGCAACCACGGCATCCCCACCACCGTCATCAACCATCGCGGACACGCGTCACGGGAGGCCTACGACCGGGTTGTGGTGGACCATCTCAAGGGGCAGGGCGTGGAGTTGGTGGTGCTGGCCGGATTCATGCGGCTGCTGTCGCCGCTCTTCATTCAAAGCTTCCCCAACCGCATCATGAACATTCACCCCGCGTTGTCGCCGTCCTTCGCCGGTCTTCACGGCCAGCGACATGCCTTCGAATACGGCGTGCGGTTTTCCGGCTGCACCGTCCACTTCGTCAGTGAAGGCTGCGACGAAGGCCCCGTCATCATCCAGGCCGTCGTCCCCGTCCTCCCCGACGACACCGAGGAAACCCTCGCCCAACGAATCCTGGTCCAGGAGCACCGGATCTATCCCCGCGCCATTCAGCTCTACAGCGAAGGCAGGCTCGTGATCGAAGGCAGGAAGGTGAAGGTGACAGGAGAGGATGGCGCTGCCGGGGGCCATGGCGCGTTGGTGAACCCACCTATCCCCTGACATTTTGATGTGCGCTTGTTCGGTCGTGCTTGACTAAATCCCACGGCCCCTATGAATTCCGGTAATGTTTCCGAGGAGATCATATGGCTAGACAACCGGAACAAGAGGGATCGAAGCCCCGTGTCAAGCGGCACCGCGTACGGGCGGCCGCCGAGGGATTGCGGCGAGTCGAAGTCGCCGTGCCTGCAAACGATGCCGGGCTTGTGAACGCCGTGGCCGGCGCTCTTCGCGCAGGCGGCGACGAGGCCAGGAGTGTACGTGACGCCTTTGCGTCCATGACAGCCTTTGAACCCGCGCGCACTGGCGCCGAACTTCTGGCCTTCCTGCGCACCTCGCCGCTTGTCGGTGAAGACTTGACGATCGAGCGTGATCGAACGACGGGCCGTGCGATCGACCTGGAATAATGGCGTACGTGATCGACACAAATGGGAGTCGGTCCTCCCAGAAGCAGTTAAGTGCCTAATTTCTCTACGTCTTTCTGGCGTTCGTTTCAGCCGCCATTACCACCGTAAGCAAATCGCAAGCGGTTTGAGTAGAACTACAGCGTCAATTAACGCGTGCCCGTCCAATTTTCTCTGGAGTTGCCCCGATTTGGTAGTGTGCGGTGGGGTTCCGGATGTCGACGAAATATCCGTCGTATGCAGCGAAGTATCGGCTGCAGGATGGTGGAACTGCGTTCATTCCTCGTCTATCGGTCGTATTTCGTCCGGTTTGAGAATCCTTACCTCACCAGATTTGGGATTGATCACTAGCCCTCCTAATGGTTCTCCCTCCGCCGCAAATCCAGCCGGAATATTTATTTCCGCGATCAGTGGACCGACCTGCGCAGTCGATGCGGGTGCAACGTCCGTCGTTTCCGCTACTCCTGCAGCCAACTCTTTCTTTACCATCCTGCTCGAAACTTCAATCTTTGCATCGACCACTTCAAATAATGCGTCATACACTTTTTTAACGCCCGCCACGCTGGCCGCACCGGACGCTGGAAAAGCGATGCCATACCGCTGTCGCTTGATGTCATACATATGGTACTTGCGCTGCGGATGATCAATGTTGGTGTCAATAAACGAGATCCAGTCTGAGACGGTGTCCCATCCGACCTCCAGAATTCGTTTCTCTATGGACGTCTTCTCATCGCCATCCCGGAGTTGTTTGTGAAGCAAGGCAATTTTGTGTGTGCCTGTGGGAGTCTTTCCTTGCGCTAGAATTAGTGCCTTATAGGCTAGTTCGATTGCTATGCCCGTACTCTGGAGAGCCTTGCTTCTTGCATACGGGTTGTCCTCGTTTTCTGCAATGCTGTCTTCAAATATTGCGACCCGCAACTCTTCCCTCGATACACCAAGGTAGTCCTTGGCGACAATGTCCGTCCCGGCTTCAGGGATTCGACGCCTTCTTGTGGTCCTCCTCATGTTCATCGTCCTTCCCCGTGATCGTTGTGTGTTACGCGATACAACGTACGTATTATGTAGAACCAATTCTGGAAGGCGCACTTTTGGCGCAGATACTCCGGTAGGTTCTCCAAGAAGTTTACACAGGTCACCCAACACTCGTAAGCCCATTGACATGCGTCGAGGAAATCTTCCGCATCCTTCTGGGTCGCAACAGATGATTGATCCCTCATAGTTGCACATTCCCTCAAGTCGGCCGGGTTATCCGCTTCCGGCAAGCGCTTGCGGGCTCGACCACCTCCGCCCCAGGACACGAGAGCATTGTGGTGCGGACAGGCTCCGCAAGGATGCGGGAGGAATCCAGCGCTCCCAGTTCCTCAAGCGTTCCCTGTCCATTCATCGGCCCCGTCCTCCGCGCGCCCCGTGCGCTTTTAGCGTCCGGATCACTTCCTGAAAGGGTTTGACGCTCTCCTCTGTCTCTTCCATCCCGAGTCGGGCCGCGTCCAGAGGAGTGAGTTTACCTTCGGTTCTCGCGTTCACCTTCGCGCCAGCAGCGAGCAGCGCCTTCGTCGCTCCCGCGTGGCCCCTGACTACCGCCCAGTGAAGGGAAGTCAACCCATCGTCTTTGGCGTTCATGTCCGCGCCAGCAGCGGGAAGTTCCTTGACGCGATGCTCATCGTCCTGCCGTGCTGCGTCGTGGATCGGGGCCGCCATCAGGGCTGGGGAAGACCACAGACACGCCAGCACAAGCGCCATCATCAATCGTCGAATCATCGCGTCTCCTCTGGTTTCAGATAAATCTGCTTCCCAGCTGCATCGACGGCAAAGCGCGATGGAAGAATATGCAATGGCCGGAGGCCGTGGGTCAAGGAACCCTGCGGGAGGCAGCGGTTTCGAAGCGTTTCCTCCCCGGCCGGGACTGCCGCGCCGCACATGCCGCTCTGACCTTCCGGTAGCTGCCGACGGCGGCGATCCATTCCTTCACGCACGGCAATCGTGCCGCCGGGGCTTCCGGCGTAGCGTCTTGCAAGGCCAAAATCCAGCGCTCGCCGCCCCGCAAGCATTTGCCTGCCCCGATCAACGGTTAATCCATGTGTCGCGGCGTATGCTGCGTGGCGGTAGCGGGTGAAACCGCACCGCCGCCGACAGTGCGGGCCGAGTGAACGTCCCGCCGGTGCGGGTGTCCTCACCCATTAATTTGTTGCCTCGTACTTCCTATGTGACGCTCGGACGCCGCGCGGCGGTACAGGAACCGTTCCCTCACCTGCCCGGCGGGTACTGTCGCTCAAGCGCCGCTCGGGCTAAGTGCCGTTGACACAACGGCTTGCAGCGCCCGAGCGTATGAGCGATCAGGAAGCGGGTTGAGGACGCCATTCGGCGTTTTCGTTTTCACACCCCACGCATCCATGATGCACCTCCGGTCAGCGCCCGCCATCGCGTGAACTGGCGGAAACGCCCTTGATTACAGAGCCTTACGGTTCGCCCCGTCGCCACCCGTCGCTCGGCTTCCTTGGAGAAACGCCGCCGCGACCGCTTCCTATTCTGACCACCGGTCGCGCGGCCCAACACAAGGAGCCGCGACCCATGACCGACCACCCCAAATCCACCTTCGCCAAGCGCGTCCGCGCCGCCAAGCCCCGCGCTAGGGAGTATTATGTATGGGACGATGTGATTTCCGGTCTCGGCCTGCGCGTCGGCACCAGCGGACACCGCGAGGGACGCTGCCAATATAGTCTCATTACCCTCTGGTGGGCGGCTTGTGCGGACGCCGGGCTGGGTAGGCTCCGCCTGTCCGATCTTCGCCACACCGCCGCGAGTCAGGCCGTCATGTCCGGCGAGAATCTGCCCTTGGTCAGCAAGCTGCTCGGGCACCGGCGGCACCGGACTACGGCAAGCTATGCGCATCTCGCCGACGACCATCTTGTGGAGGCCGTCGAAAAGATTGGGAACATTATTACTGCGGCGATGTCAGATCAGCCGTCGAAGTAAGTATTTGGAAGATATAGTCTGCCATAATAATCATGTTCATACTATGCTTAAACGTAGAGTATGGGACAAGTCCGTGAATGGACGCGTGACGGTTTGGAACGTAATCAGTCTCATACTGTGCCCTATTACCATTGTCGACTGGTTCATACAGGTGATGAACAAGTCGACCAAATAGTATCCAACCATATGCTTCTCTTGGCAGGAAGGTTTTTAAGTCTCCTCGATTTGTAAGTTTCTCCAACATCTTCTTCGATGAAATCGAACCAGCAGCATCTTCAAAAAATCGAATCCGAAACTCTCTGTCGATTTCTGGAAATAGCACACGACAAACACACCGATAATGCCTCATGCCATGTGCAGCAAGCGCTTCGCGAAAGGTCGCTCTGGTTTCCTCTAATATGTGATAGCGATCTAATCTTATTTCGATATCTCGACGGATGTCTTCCCAATTGTTCTCATAGAATTCTGTCAGACGGGTCTCGATCAGACAAACATCGTCTCCGCATTCTTCAACATAGTCTAATGATACAGTATGATAAGGTAACCAAGCCGTTGGGCGGACGGAGTCCATGAATTTACTATACCTTACAAAACCTTCGATGTGCGGAGCTATCGCTTCGAGGAAAGGCGCGATAGCCTGAGAGACACGTTGCAGTGATTGAATGAAGGGCTGAAGGGGTTCGAGCAATCGTCGCAACTCAGCACCTAGTTTCAGTACACTCTGAATGGCTTGGTTATCTGTCATTTACGATTCTCCTGCCCTGGCCAATTAGACCGCCGCGATCCTTCTTGCTGTGTCGGTGAAGTGCCGGACTTCTTCTGCGTTGATTGAGCGGCCCCGAATACCAGTTTTGCGGTAGGAAAGCCATTTCTTGAGAACCTGATAGCCTCCGAGCTTGTATGCCCAGATGGCGGCCGGGACGTTACGGCAGAAATCCGTACGATTGAGGTACACGTCAAAGGTCGTTTCGCCAAGAACAGGTAGGGAGTCGCCCATTGCGGCGCGTTGTTCCGACCTGAAGGAGCGTTCGGTGACGCGGCCTTGGCCGGGCATCACGGCATCACCTTGCCCGTAGTGGGCGCAGCCTGCGGTCACCATGAAATCGTCTTTGGCCATATTACGCCCGCTGGCGGTGGCGGGAACAGCGATCATGGCGATCTTCGGCCTCAGCGGCGCCTGCGTAACACCGGGAAAGGGGGTATCGGGCTCGAGCAGCGGTGCGAGTTCGCACCCGCGCGCTGCCGACTAGGCAAGCGCCGTTTCCGCGCCTTCGGCGTCACGGTCGGGCCAGCCTGGTAACGGGATGTCGGGCCAACCCATGCGGAATCCGCCAGCATTGTCTTCGCGGTAGGCAGGATCGTGCATGACGGTAAGGACATGGTGGAACAGATCCTTACATCCGGACCAAGACGGGCGAGATAGCGTTGCGCGGTCGCCGAGAGATTGGCGCGACGTGCGCTGTCACCGTCGCTGTCTTGGCCGTCACCGACGAGCCAAGCGGGAAAGAGACGGACTCCCCAGAAACCATACTTCCAGTTGGCATGGTCATGAACCCAGGTGCCGTGTGTGAAATCGGCCTGAATTTCCCGCTTGCTGGACCCAAGCCACAGATTGCCCTCGAACACGTGCAGCCTGTAGTCGGCCCGCTTCTCGTCGAGCAGCTTTGTGTCCTTCGCCCAATAGAGCCAACGGTTATCGAAGGGCCGATAGGCGAAGCGAATGAAACCGGCCTCGTCCGGTCCACCGCGCTTCAGCAGCGCGTCGCGTACGGCGCGAGCGTCGAACCGCGCCGTCGTCTTCATGACCGCCGGATAGCGTCGGGCAATGTCCTCATGGCTCAGACCGGGGTCGAAGTAGTCCGCGATGCGCGCCGGAGTCGGTCGAGATCGGTATCGACGAGGAACCCGTCGCGGCTGGTTTTCACTCCCGGAAACGACGCCGGAAACAGCTCGGGCAGAGAAGGCCAATCGAACCCCAGCGCTTGCCGCCGTATGCACGAAAGGAAGGCCGAGAGGCAGGACGGGTTCGATCGGTGTGTAGAGCACGTCCGGTTCCGTTTCCGCCGTCGCAATCAGCTCCGTTGGCTTCGCCTGCCCCCAGAGGTGCCGGAAGTCCACCCCGTCTGCGGGCTTGTGGTCCGCCTTGCGCACCAGCGTCGCGACCGCGGTCCCGACCTGGATTCCTACCGGGTCGCCCTCCGTCGAGAAGATACTGGGATCGGGCGCGCCATCCGGAGCGATCTTGCCGGTCTTGTACTTGTCGCCGTTCAGGCAGTCGATGCGCACCGCGTCGAACGCCTCCAGATACCGCTCCCGCATTCCCGTGAAGGATATGCCATCGAGCCAGGAGTAGTTGGAGATGAAGCAGACCACGCCTCGCCCGGTTTTCTCCACGATCCGCCGTTCGGCCATGCGGAAGAAGCGGACATAGATGTCGTTCAGTCCCTGGCCCTCGGGGCGGCGCACGCGCTTCGTGGAGCGGTATGCTTCCGACAGTTCCCGTTCCTCGTCTACGGCCATTCCCGCGAAGCCGTTGTAGGGCGGGTTTCCGAGGATGATGAGAATTGGAGTTTCTTGTTTGACACGCTCCGCGCGGTCCCGCTCCTCCTCCAACTCCGGGAAAGGCAGCGGCTTGGTCGTGCGCGGCTCCCAGCCGGTCAGTGCGTTGGTAAGGAAGACGCCAGCGCGCTCGGTACCGTCGTCCGCTCGGGCTAACTACCGGACACGAAACGGTTTGCATCGCCCGAGGGCTTGATTGGCCAGGAAGCGGGATGACGACGCCCTGCGGCGTTTTGTTCTCACACCCCACGCATTGACAGGGTCATTTCACGCTGGCTGTCGTGGCTGGACAATCGGGGCGAGGACCTGGGAGCGAGGGCGTCCCGCCCTCGGCGAGGGCAAGATGCCCTCGCTCCTGGGGTGAGCCCTCGCCAAGTGTAGGCTGTCGCCGGCCCTCTCCGGTTTCCTTGGCATCTTGCCGCTAGCGTGAAATGGCCCTGACGCATTGATGATGCTGGTTGTGCCATTGGCACCTATGGCGTGCGCTTTCGGGTACAGGCGCCGCCTTTGGGCGTCTTGCTCTTGTTGGACCGAGCGTATGTCGCGCCGATATACGCCTCTTTCCCCATCCCTGTCGGTGCATGGCTGCGCCTGTATACCACCGATATACGGACCTCGCAGGACCGCGATAAGACCGGTGTACCTCCGGCTCTCTTTTGGTATGTACCGCTGGTGCCTCCTGTCCATGACCGACATACGCCGAGATCGAAGCGCTCCTCATCCGCCGGGTGCGTTAGGTCCCTTGTCACTTGGACGGTAGGCTGAAAAAGGCTCCCGAGCGCTTCTCAATTCCCTCGCGGTTGTCGCCACTGTTCCAGTGATCTGATACCAAAATCACAGGGCAGACCGTGCGGCGCGACTCGCACCACACGCCCCTCGACAGCAGTTCGACATCCATCTGGCCAAAGAAAGGAGTTTCACCGTGACCGACGACGACCCGACCCACTTCGAAAACCGCAACGCCACGACGGAAGTGAGGGCGCCGTACGCAAGCCGCGAGCTGTCCGGTTCTCCGATTCGGAGTGGGACGAGGTCAAGAAGGCTGCGGAAGATCGTGGGGTTCCAGCCGCTGAGTACGTGCGCGAGACCATACTGGATACGGCCCGCAACCCCGCTGTGGTCGCCTCGCTCGCGATACCGGCCGACCTCGTGCCGCTGATCGCGCGAACTTTCCGATACACCTACATGCTTGCCACCAGAATGCGTGAAGACCTGATCCACGATGGGCAGGGCGACAAGCTGGACTACGTGATCGAGGAAGCCTGCAAATTGCAGGACACCCTCCAGATCGCTGCGCCGAAATGAACGTAAGCGGAATTGCGACCCCGCCCCACCGGGCCTTCCGGTTGGCAATTCCGCCTAAGGCGAAGCCATCCATCAACCGCCCCCGAGGCCGAATATCCGAAGCCGAGGGAGCGTAACGCAGCGGGTTTCGACCTCCTTGTATGCATCAAAACACTGCGGTACAAGGGGTGGTCTTGGCCGTGGAGTCAGGTCAGATATCACAGCTTATCGCCAATCCGTCGACTCCAGAGTTGTTGTTCAATGAACTCGTTGCCTGTTTCAAGAACCGTGAGTCTTCGTTCCGTGGGCAAGGATGAAGCCTGGCTGCAGGACCAGATCTGGGAAGACCCGTCCTGCCTCGGCCTTGGTGAACTCGAAGGGATGGCGAAGGAGCGTGTCGTCAGCTCTGGCGGGCGTCTCGACATCCTCCTCAAAAATCCGCTGGACGACTCGATGTACGAAGTCGAAACGATGCTCGGCGATACCGATCCCGACCATATCGTGCGAACGATAGAATACTGGGATCTTCTCAGGACTAAGTGGCCGCAACGCCAGCACTTTGCCGTCCTGGTGGCGGAGCACATTACCAAACGTTTTTTTAACGTCATCCGAGTTCTGAGCGACGCTGTACCCCTCATCGCCATCCAGGTCAACGTGATTGAGAGTCCCCATGGACGCAGTCTCCATTTCACCAAGATTCTGGATGTTTACGAGGAGCCTGACGACAGAATATCTACCGACCCCGGAACGTACGACGAAGCGTATTGGCGCGAGAGGTCCAAAGAGGTACTGGAAGCTGCCGGGTATCTTTTCGAGCTTACACGTCCCATCTACACGGATTCTCAACTGCGGTATAACAAGACCAGCATCGTTATCCGACCTGAATCCAGCGGATACAACCAGTTGTCCGTCCGAAAGGGTGCCGGAAAGAATGTCATCTTGCGATTCCGCTACGGTGCGAAGCGTGACGAGATCCAGGAGTTGCTTGAGTCTAGCAGCATTGATTTTCACGAACGGTCAACGAGCTTCAGATTCCAGATGACACCCGAGATGATTAAGAGCAGGCACGAGATCCTTGAGCAGATCGCACGGCTGAACAAGGAATGGTGGGTTGACTGACACGGCGACGACGTCGTTAACTCGCTTCATTGAGACCGCATAGATTCTTCATCCGGCTTCTGGGGCAGCTTGTATGCCTCTCAACTATCGGCTCGGATCGACTGTACGATCTTCACTACCTGGGAAGCTACTGCCGGCCTTCATCGTCGCCTCAGGTTGCATTCCCAGCCGCCCCCTTCCCGAGGATGTCGGCACGGATGCTGTCCGCAACCCGCGATGCCGATGCCTTGATCGAATACCGCGCGATCGATCGAAGGCTACGTCCAGGGCACGGAGGAGAACGGAAAGCCGCAGATCATGCGGCGGAAGCGGTGCGGCGCTTCTCCATGTCGGCCGCAATGCTCTCCGCGACCCTGGCGGCCGACGTTTTCATCGTTTCCCGTGCAAGGTGGGCGTACCGGGCCGTTGTCTGCACCGAGCAGTTTCCCGATCATCGGCAGGTTCTCGCCTCTAGCCAGCACCTTCGCCGCCGCCGGTGGCATCGGCACCACCCGCGCTCCGACCTTGCTGTCCGCCAGCCGCATCTCCCCGGCCGCGAAGTCCAGGTCCTCCCACCGAAGCGCGAGAATCTCGTTCCGCCTGCACCCCGTCAGCACCAGCAGCCGGATCGCTGCGGCCGCCTGACCGACAGGTAGAGCCGTAGCCCCTGTTACGATGTGCAGAAGAATTCGGGATCACGGGAGCGAGCGATGTCGCTTCGTCCTCATACACGCCCTTCTCTGGAGCCCTACCCACGGGATCCTTGAAAATTGCGTATTGAATACGTAATATTCAAGGAAATGCCCTTCATTGAGCGAGACGCAATAGAATTCCAGGTTACCCGGGCGTTGAGACGAAGCAGGGGCGTGGTGCTATTGGGCCCCCGCCAGTCGGGCAAGACAACCGTGGCACGCCGGATCGCCAGTCGCCGGCAGGCCGAGTATTTCGATCTTGAGGATCCCTCCGATGTGGCGCGACTGGCGGCACCCAAGATGGTGCTGGAGCGCGCGCGGGGTCTGGTTGTCTTGGATGAGATTCAGTTGCGCGTGGATCTCCTGCCTTTGCTGCGCGTGCTCATGGACCGAGAGCCACTTCCGGCCAAGTTTCTGCTGCTGGGTAGTGCGGCGCCGGAAATCGTGCGGGGCGCTTCCGAGTCCCTCGCAGGCAGGGTCGAGATGGTGGCCATGGCGGGTTTCCGCTTGGCCGAGGTCGGCTCTGCCAGTCGCGACAGACTGTGGTTGCGCGGCGGCTTCCCACCGTCTTTCCTTGCCGATTCCGACGAGGACAGCTTCGCTTGGCGAGAGAGCTTCGTGCAGACCTTCGTCGAGCGTGACCTCCGTCGCCTGGGTTTCGAGATGGCGCCCGCGGCGATGCGCCGCTTTCTGACGATGATGGCCCACCTCCACGGGCAGCGATGGAACGCCTCGGCCGTAGGCTCTTCTCTTGCCTTATCGCAGAATACGGTGCGGCGTTATCTGGATCTTCTCTCGGGCGCCTACCTGACTCGCCAACTGCACCCGTGGTTTGAAAACGTCGGCAAGCGGCTGGTCAAATCACCGAAGGTCTACGTTCGCGACAGCGGTGTGCTGCATGCCCTGCTGGGCCTGGAGCGTCAGCGCGATGTGGAGTCCCATCCCGGGCATGGCGCGTCGTGGGAGGGCCTCTGCGTCGAGGAGATCATCGCCGTTCACGGCGAGCGCCGCTGCTGGTTCTGGGCTACTCACGGCGGAGCCGAACTGGACGTGCTGGTGCTCGACCGCGGCCGGCGCATTGGCTACGAATGCAAATTGACGGACAGACCGAGAATGACGAAGTCGATGCACGTGGTGCTGGCCGATCTCAAGCTCGACCATCTGTTCATTGTCTACCCCGGGGAGGAGCGGTTTCCGCTCGCGGAACGCGTGACCGCCATCGGGCTGGCCGGCATCCGGCGGGACGCGGCCTGACCGTTTGTCGGCGCTCACAGTCGGGGATTCAGCGCGGTCCGAGCACGGGCGGGTTTGAAACCCGCCCCTACAACTGCCACGCAATTGATCAGAATGTCCTGGGGTGGTCGGGCGTGGACCGGACGGTTCTCAGGTTCGGGGATTCAGCGCGATCCGAGCACGGGCGGGTTTGAAACCCGCCCCTACGATTGCCACGCCCGGGCGCAGCAATGGATCGGAATGTCCCTGGCTGGTCGGGCGTGGACCGGATGGTTCTCAGGTGGTTTGCTGGGCCCCGGGGGAGGATGGTGCCCGTGTCTCGGTTGAGTGGGTCGGAGGCCCTTCGTCCTTGTCGTTGGTGCCCACCACCACGGTGTACAGCGAGGATCGGGAGTACCGGTAGGCCTTGTAGTCGGTGAACGCCGCCTCTTCGAGAAAAGGCTTGAGTTCGAGGTTCGTGCTCCAGCCCAACCGGCGGGTGATGGGATCGAGGGATTTGGTGAGCTTGCCCCAGATCGGTGATGTGGTGGTGAAGTGATTGACGACGACGATGGTTCCGCCGGGACGGCAAACGCGTTTCATCTCATTCACCATCCGGACGGGGTCCGGCACCACCGACACCACGTGGAATGCCATCACGTAGTCGAAGGCGTTGTCCGAGAAGGTGAGGTTCAGGGCGTCCATCTCCCTGACTTCGAGGTGGCGCCAGTTGTTCTGCTCGATCTTCTCGCGCGCACGCGCGAGCATGAGCGGTGCCTGGTCGATGCCGGTGATGTGGCAATTGTGCGGATACGCGGGGAGCGAGGTGCCGGTGCCGACGCCGACCTCCAGGATCTCGGCGTTCGCCGGGAGATTCAGGTCCCTTATCACCGTCCGTTCGCGAGAGTAGAAGAACTTCGCGAACGTCTTGTCGTACAGAGGCGCCCAGTCGGAGTACAACCGGCTCTCGTGTGCTCCCAACTCATCCATGTTCTTGCGTGAAGCCGTTCGCTGCATAAGGTCCCGCCAGGTGATGTCTTCGGACGAACTTGGTAGCGATGTTGGTAACGATGTCGGTTCCAGAAAAAAAAACGACAGAACAACGTGAATTGGCTATCAATTCACGGCGTCTTTGTCAAGGCAAAGCCGGGACGGCGGGGCCGGAAGCCGGTTGGTAATCCGTCGGTTTCTTGGGTAAATTGAAAGGTTCGATACCTCCCGCGAGGCTTTCAAGTTCCCGAATCACCAGGAGTACCGCATCCCTTTCCATCATGGCCGGCATCGGACGGTTAATCGAATATCTTTGGCGATACTGGCAGCGTTACCTGCTGGGCGGGCTGTGCCTGCTGGGCACCACCAGCATGCTCATGCTTGTCCCGTGGTGGGTCCGGGGCGCCATCGACGTCATCGAGCGGGGCGATCCCGACTCCGAACTGGGCGGCTACGTGTTGTTGATTGCGTTGGCCGCGGCCGGCGGCGGCCTGCTGCGGGGAGTTTCCCGGTCCATCATTTTCAACGCCGGCCGGAACGTCGAGTACGACCTGCGGAATGATCTCTTCGCCCACCTCGAGAAGCTTCCCTTAGGCTATTACCAGTCTCAGCGGACCGGCGACCTCATGTCCCGGGCCATCAACGACATCAACGCCGTGCGCATGTTGCTGGGTCCCGGCTTTCTCAACCTGGTCAATACCCCCCTCTACTTTATCTACGCAGCGGTGTTCATGTTCGCCATGAACCCGCAGTTGACGCTGGCGGTGGGCGCGTGCCTGACGCTGCTCATGTTGGTGTTCCGGCAGTTTCGCGGCCGGATACAACGGGCTTCATTACGGGTCCAGCGGCAGATGTCCCGCATGAGCGCCCACGTTCAGGAGAACCTCAGCGGGATGCATGTGGTCAAGGCGTACGTGCAGGCGGGGCCCCAGACCGACCGGTTCGCCGAGCTCAACGAAGAGTACCGGGCGCGCAGCATGGACCTCGCCCGCTGCCGCGGCATGATCAACCCCATGATGGTGGCGTTGCACGGGTTCACGGTGCTGGTGGTGCTGTGGTACGGCGGCTGGCTGATCATGCGCGAGCAGACCGGGGTGGCCGACCTGGTGGCGTTCATCCTCTACCTGAACGTGCTCGCCTGGCCCATGGCGGCCTTCGGCTGGATGATCTCGCTGATCGAGCGCGGCCGCGCGGCCATGGAGCGGCTGGAGGAGATCTTCGAGGTGGTGCCGTCCATCGCCGATCCGGACCACCCCGTGCCGCTGGCCGACAAGCAACGGGGCATCGAGTTCGAGAACGTGTCCTTTACCTACAACGGGACCGGCAACGGCGAGGCGGTGTTGAAGGACATCAGCTTTGATGTGCCGCCGGGCCGCAAGGTGGCCATCGTCGGCCGCACGGGCGCGGGCAAGAGCACGTTGACGCATCTGATTCCACGCCTCCACGACGTCACCTCCGGCACCATCCGCATGGGCGGCGTGGATATCCGGTCGCTGTCCCTGGAAGAGCTGCGCAGCGCCGTCGGCTACGCGCCGCAGGATCCCTTCCTGTTCTCCACCTCCATCCAGGACAACCTGAAATTCGGCGACGCCGACGCCACCGAGCAGGAGGTCCGCCGTGTCCTGGGCGTTGCCGACCTGGAGGGGGAGGTGGAGGTGTTCCCGGACGGTCTCGACACCCGGGTGGGGGAACGGGGCATCGCCCTCTCGGGCGGCCAGAAGCAGCGGGCGACCCTGGCCCGGGCGATCCTGGCGGATCCTGATTTCCTGATCCTGGACGACTGCCTCTCCAGCGTGGACTCGCACACCGAGCAGCGCATTCTCCACGGCTTCGAGAGCGTCCTCAAGGGCAAGACCTGTATCATCATCTCTCACCGGATGGCGGTGATCAAGGAAGCCGACGAGATCCTCGTGTTGGAGGAAGGCCGCATCGTCGAGCGCGGGAACCACGAGTCGTTGCTCCGTGCCGACGGGGTGTACGCGCGGATGTATCGCCGGCAGCAGATGTCGGACGAGCTCGACGAGATCTGAGGACGACAGCGCGTTGAAGAAGTTGGGAATTTTGTTCCTATGAATGCACGAGAAGACCAGGAGATTTCCGGCAAGGCCTACGACGTAGAGCTGGCCCGGCGCCTCTGGCGGTTCATCCGGCCGCACCGGAAGGTCTTCTTCCTGTCGGTGCTGCTGCTGCCGGTACACCAGTGTTTCAACCTGGCCCAGCCGTTGCTCCTCAAGACCGGCATCGATGCCATCGGCGCCGGCGACGGCTTCACCTTGATCGCCACGGGCATTCTCTTCTTCGCCGCCTTGCTGGCGGAGGGCGCGGCGTTTTTCTTCCAGTACTACCTGGCCATACTGGTGGCCCAGCGCTGCCTGGCCGATCTCCGGGTCGAGTTGTTCTCCCACGTGCAGCGATTGCCCATGAGCTACTTCGATCGCAACCCCGTGGGCCGGCTCATGACCCGTATGACCACGGACGTGGAGGTGCTGCAGGAGATGTTCGCCGCCGGGGCCATGAACCTGGTGGCCGACCTGGTCCTCATCGCGGCCATCGTCGCCATCATGCTTTCGCTCCACGTCGGGCTGGCCCTGGTGTCGGTGGCGATGATCCCATTGCTCCTGCTGGCCATCAACGTCTTCCGCGTCAAGGCACGCCAGACCTACCGCCTGATCCGCACCCGCATCGCCCGTGTCAACGCCTATCTCGGAGAGGCCATTCCGGGCATGGCGGTGATCCAGCTCTTCAACCGGCAGGCCCGGAGCTTCGAGGAGTTCGACGATCTCAACCGGGACCACCGCGACGCCATCCAGCGCTCCAACCTCTACGAGGCGTCGTTGTTCTCGATAGTCGAGGCCGCGGGCTCGCTGAGCATCGCGCTGCTGCTCTGGTACGGCGGCGGCGAGGTGCTCCAGGGCATCGTGAGCATCGGCACGTTCGTGGCGTTCAGCGAGTACATCCGCCGGCTGTTCGTGCCGTTGCGCGACTTCAGCAACAAGTACGCCGTGATCCAGGCGGCCATGACCGCGGCCGAGCGGATCTTCGATCTGCTGGACACGCCGCCGGAGGTGCCGGGTCGGGCCATTTCCCCGGCCACCACGTCCCCGGCCACCACGCGCCCGGCCACCCCTCCCGCCGCCGCGCCCGTGGTCGTCAACCCGTCGCGCGGCGCCGTGGAGTTCGACGACGTCTGGTTCAGCTACCGGCCCAACGACCCCGTGCTCAAGGGCGTGTCGTTCAAGATCGAGCCGGGCGAGCGGGTGGCCGTCATCGGCGCCACCGGCTCCGGCAAGACCACCACCATCAAGCTCATGAGCCGGTTCTACGACGTGGACAGCGGCGTGGTGCGCGTGGGCGGCCGGGACGTCCGGGAGTGGGACCTCGATGCCCTGCGGCGCCACATGGGGGTGGTGCTTCAGGACGTGTTCCTGTTCTCGGGAGATATTCTTTCGAACCTCCAACTGGGTAACGCATCGATTCCGGAGGACCGGATTCGTGAGGCGGTGCGCAACGCCAACGCGGAGGGTTTCATCCGGCGTCTCCCCGGCGGGTTGCGGGCCACCGTGCGCGAGCGGGGAAGCAACCTGTCGGCGGGGCAGCGGCAGCTCCTGGCGCTGGTGCGGATGTTTGTCGTCGATCCGGAGATATTGGTGCTGGACGAGGCCACCTCCAGCGTCGACACCGAGACCGAGTTCCTGGTACAGGGGGCCTTCGAGAAGATCATGGCCAACCGCACCTGCCTGGTCATCGCCCATCGCCTTTCCACCGTCCGGAACGCCGACCGCATCGTCGTATTCCACCGGGGCGAGATACGCGAGATGGGCTCGCACACCGAGTTGATGGAGAAGGGCGGCGTGTACTACCGGCTCCATCAACTGCAGTTCCAGGGCGACGGCGGCGGCGCGGCCGCGCCGGAGGCTCGGGACTTGGCCGCGGACCGTTAGTGTGGTGTCTCACAAATACGGTTATGAAGCTGCGGGTCCTTTTGGCCGTCGGCTGCGTGTGCTCTTCCTCGCGTGGTGTTGGCCACACGGGCGGGTTTGAAACCCGCCCCTACAAGTCATCGCGCCTTGCCGACAACCAAAATGCCCTCGCATCTTCATAACCGTATTTGTGAGACACCACACTAGCAGGCTGTGTCAAAACGCTATCCCAGCAAGGCACAGACCCCCGAATCGTCATTCCCGCGAAAGCGGGAATCCAGGAGGGGTGGAGCGGGGAAGCGCCGCTGTAGCACCCCTCCACCACCCCTGGATTCCCTCTTTCGCGGGAATGACGGAGGAGGACGGGAATGCCGGATTGACCTTTCGCACCTCGAAGTTGGCGTTTTGACACGGCCTGCTAGCGTGGTGTCCGGTTAGTTCGCGTGCCAAGGTGGACAGGATCTTTGTCGTTGGCAAGGTATGACGACGAGTGTAGGGGCGGGTTTCAAACCCGCCCGTTGGCAGGTGCCCCGCGAAAGGGAGCAACCCTGGCCGGAACGTTCAAGCGATTTCTGGGGGCCTGCCTGCTGTTGGCCCTGTGCGGCTGCTCTCCGGAATACTTCGTCCGCGCCGCCTACGAAGAGGGCCGGATCCTGTGGCGCCGCAAACCCATCACCACGGTGCTGGCCGAGGACGGGGTCGCGCCGGATGTTCGCCGCAAGCTCGAGATGGTGCTGGAGCTTCGGGACTTCGCCGCGGACGAGCTCCGGCTGAACGTCGGCGGCAGCTACGCCGCCTACTCTTACGTCGACCGCCCGGTGCTGTTGCACGTGCTCACCGCAGTGCCCAAGACCTCCTTCGAACCCTACACCTGGTGGTTCCCGTTCGTGGGCCGCGTTCCCTACAAGGGCTATTTCGATCGGAGCGACGCCAACAAGGAGGCCGAAGCCCTGGCGGCCCAGGGACACGACACCAACATCCGACCCGCCGGCGCCTTCAGCACCCTGGGCTGGTTCGACGACCCGTTGCTCGGGCGCCTTTTGAAGCTCGACCGGGTGCGGCTCGCGGACGTCGTGCTGCACGAGCTGCTTCACAACACGCTGTTCGTGCCCGGCTCCGTGGCCTTCAACGAAAGCCTGGCCAACTTCGTCGGCAAGCGCGCCGCCATCGAGTTCTTCGGCCGGCGCCACGGCTCCCGGAGCCCCGAAGCCGAGGCGGCCCGCCGCGCGTGGCGGGAGGAGATCGAGTTCTCGCGGATGATGATGGAGTTGGTGAAGTGCCTGCGCGAGCTCTACGGCGAGCCCGTGCCCGAGGCAGAGAAGCTTCGCCGTCGCGAGGAAGTGTTCACCCGAAGCCGGCAACGGTGGGCCAAGGCCCTGGACGGCAGACCGGATCACCGCCACGCTTCCTTCAGCCGGAGAAAGCTGGACAACGCCGTGATCCTCCAGAGCCTGCTCTACGTCACCGACCTCGCGCGGTTCGAGGAACTCTACCAGCGGGAAGCCCGGGACCTGACCCGGGCCATCGAGGCCGTGCGCAAAGTCTCCCGGGATGCCGGCGACCCGTTCGACGCGCTGCCCGGATACCCCGGCGACGGGACCCCTGGAACCGCCGCGACCTATGAACTCTGTGAGGCGCCGTGAACAAGCTCTTGGCCATCATCCGGTTGCGTTGCCCCCGTTGCACGACCGGTCCCATCTTCGCAAGCCTCTTCAGGATGAACCGCCAATGCGCGGTCTGCGGCCTTGAGTTCGAACGCGAGCAGGGTTACTTTGTCGGCGCCATGTACTTCAGCTACGCTCTCGCGCTAGCCGCGGCCCTGCCCGTCATCGTCGCCATGCTGCTGCTCGGCTTCGGAGCCGCCTCCATCTACCTCGTATCGTGCACGTTGCTGCTCGTGTGCTCCCCGTTCCTCTTCCGCTACTCCCGGGTCCTCTGGATCTACCTCGACCAGGTGATCGATCCGAGGTAGGAAACCGGCCGTGGTGAGTGCCTCCGGCAACCAAATGTCATCGGGCGCGTTGTTGGGAAAATGGTCATCATGTCTTTCGACATGATGACCTGCGTCTGACAGAATTTGAGGGAATAACGAGCCCAGATCACGGTCCGCAAAGAAGATCACGCTCACGCTGCCTGTTCATAGACCAATGCTTCTTTCACTTCCTCGTAATCCAGGCCGTAGTCTTTGGCGATTTCTTCCTCGGTCTCACCGGCATTGACGCGCTCAACGATAGCGGCGGTCGAGATGCCTCGACGGGTGATGACGGGACGCCCGAAGGCGAGGCGTGCATCCATCATGATCGTATGTTTTTCGGTTGGATACAGCTTTACCGGGATGTTTAGTTCATCGAGTTCGATCCGTGCGAGATGATCCTGCAGGATGTGCTTGATTGCGATTTGGCCGGCCTTTGTCAGATTGACCAGTTCGCCATACTTCGCGAGAAACAACTCGCCTCCGCCGGTGCGCAGTTCCGGACGGAGGAGCAATCGCCGAGTATCACAGGCCCGTTCTGCCACGTCCATTGCCTCACGTGCGGCGATGATCGATACCCCGTGCCTTGTTCTCAACGCGCGCAACGTATACGCCTCGATGATGTTATTGAAGGAGAGGCGGACCGGAACGTACTCAGGGGCAGTGATAAGTGCATGAAAACCAAGCCGCCGAGAATCCCTGGAATATGACTGGCCAGCGACCCAAGAGCGGAGCGTTTGGGCGGGGATCCGCACGTAGCGCGCCGCTTCGACCACGGTGTACGCCGCGATATCCCTGGGATCTTTGCCCCCGTATATATTTTGCGTCGGTGACATTCTTCTTCGCTCACAATGGTCAAGGCAACCCGCGTCTTGGTCATTTGCTGCGTTGAGCCTTCGCCTCCGTGCCCTCTCAAGAGCACGGTTGCGGGTCCATTCGAGGGACGATACCATGGGCGGAACGCCCCCCTCAAGTAAATTGGTACCGGACCGAATAGCGGTGGGCCAACGGCGCTGACCGTCGTTTGCGACTGGAGATGCCGGGCCTATGAAGGAGTTCATGGTTGACCGGGCGGAAGACGAGTTGAAGTTCGCCGCCGACAGGATGCTGGGGCGCCTCGCCAAGTGGCTGCGGATCATCGGCCAGGACGTCATCTACGGCCGGCATCTGTCCGGCCGGGGCTTGGTGCGCGCGGCAACGCAGGAGCGGCGGGTGATGCTGACCCGGGACCGGAGTATAAGGCGTTGGAACCCGGACCGGTGCATCTTCATTCGGGACGATCATTTCCGGGCTCAGTTGAAGCAGGTGGTGGAAGCCTGCGGGCTGGACCCCTTCGCCGGTCTCCTGACCCGTTGCGTCGAGTGCAACGAGCCGCTACGACCCATAGCCAAAGAACGGGTGGAGGACGCCGTGCCCCCCTACGTCTTTGAGAACCAGGACACCTTTTCGGCCTGTCCGGGCTGCCGCCGAGTCTTCTGGCCTGCCACCCACCAGCAGCTTATGGTGGAGGAACTCGAGCGCCTGGGCTTCACCTCTTCTGGAAATTGACCCGGCCGTGTGCTAGGTTTAGCCGGTCGTTCCCGGGTAGCTCAGTTGGTAGAGCAGGTGGCTGTTAACCACTTTGTCGGGGGTTCGAGTCCCTCCCCGGGAGCCATATCCCTCCCCTATTTCTTCACGGGCAGTTCCCGCAAGCCATCAGTTGACGCAAGACCCCGTGGGGAGATCCTGCCGGGGTTTCGTCGTTTGTGGCGTCGCGCCCGCCTTGCCGGAACTTCGGCGTCCGGCTTCTTTCCTTGACGGCGAAACGCACAAGCACTAAATATAGTATATAGTAGAAAGTGAGGAAGCCAATGCGCCATGTTCCCTTGATGACCGCTAACCAGGAGTTCTCCAGGCTGATGAAGGAAGTCGAGCAGGGAGAGGGTTTCCTGATCACACGCCGCGGCCGTCCCATCGCCATGCTGGTACCACACACCGCGGACAAGACGGCCGATCCTGACTGGGCGGCGGCCTATCGGCGGATGATGGCGCGATTGGACGAGGGCGCTCCACTCGGCGGCCTGAGAGTCGAGCGGGAAGAACTCTATGACCGTTAAAGGGCGCTTCTCCCTCGACACCAACATTCTCGTCCATGCGGTCGACCGCGATGCCGGCGAACGTCACGAGCGATCCAAGGAACTCATCGGGCGGGCCGCCCAGCGCGACTGCGTCCTGACGGTCCAGGCGCTCGTCGAGTTCTTCCATGCCACGACACGCAAGAAGCTGCTTGAGCCGTCCCGAGCGAGCGCCTTCGTGCGCGACTGGCTCGACGTCTTTCAAGTCATCTCCGCCAACGACACGGCCCTTGTCGACGCCATGGACGCGGTGGATGAGCATCGGCTCTCGTTCCGGGATGCCATGATTTGGGCCACGGCACGGCAGATCGGCTGCGCTGCGCTCCTCAGCGAAGATATGCAGGACGGCAGGCGCCTGAGCGGCATCGAGTTCATCAATCCGTTCTCCGCGGACGCCACGGCTCGTTTGGCGGCTCTCCTTGACCCAGGCCGGTGACTGCTTTCTCGAATCCGGCGCATCAGCAACGACCTGAACGTCATCCGCAACACCAGTTTCGTGATCGACCGGCGGCAAGACGCTCACACCAGGTTTTCGGGCCGCGATCCAGACACAGTAGACGCAAGACCCCGAGGGAACTTCCCCGGGGTCTTGTTGTTTGTGGCGTGCCGGTAGCTTGACGGGCCGGTCAACTATTGTTCATTTCTTGCGCCATCGCGGCGCGTAAAGCCTTCGAACAGCCCCTCCAGCCGCGCCATTCGCTCGCGGAGGTCGCCGACATCCCGGCGTAAAGCGTGTTGTCCCGGCAAGATCAGCCCGGCGAGCGCCAATCCAGTGCCGATAATGGTCAGGATCGTGACGAGGTCACTGTCCATCTGCTGGCTCCTTACCGTCGCAGAGTAATGTACTCCCATTGGGCCGCTCTCTCAAGACGCTTGGTGTACCGAAGCGCCCTGGCACAGGGGTTGGAGAACCCCCTTACACAGAAAGGATCGGACTCTGGCGGCGGTTCTTTAGCTCGACTTGGGATTTGGGTACAAGAGTCCTTGATCCGGGTGTCTCATAAGGCCGTCGTCAACGCCGGACCGCATGCGGTGGAAGGCGTAGCCGTCACGCGATGGTTCCGACCAACTGGATTGTGGTACAAGTGCCACGCAGCCGCGCGTAGAGCGCCCCATGTGTTTTCGGTCATTCGAAGGGAAGACCAGAAGAAGGACTGGAAAGGGACGTTCATGAGATTCCGGGGGGTCTCCCCGGCGGGCATTTCTCATGCGCCTCGTAAACCAAATTGGAGGATGACATGCGAAACGGAAAACTCGGGTTGTTCATCGCTGTGATGGGTTGGACGTTATGCTTCAGTCCGTGGACGGAAGCAGCCGACCGGATCACCATGGGTGGTGGCTCACCGGGGGGGACGTACTACTCCGTCATGGCCGCCATGGCGAAGGTGCTGGAGGACAAGTCGGGAGACATCAGGCCTTCGGTGGAGACGACGAAGGGCTCTGCCCACGCGGCCCGGCTCGTGGACAGGGGGGAGCTAACCATCGGCTCGGGCCTGCTGGACACGGTGGCCCGGGCGTGGAACGGAGGAAAGGGATTCGAGAAGAAGAAGCTGACCAACCTCCGTGCCGTGATGGCCTTCATCGACATCGGCGATGCCTTCCTGGTCAGAAAGGACTCCGGCATCCAAAAGGTGGAGGACCTCAAGGGGAAGCGCCTCGGCGTCTCCTCGCCGTCGTCGAGGCTTCCCATGGAAGCGGTCTTGAAGGCTCACGGGGTCCCGCCGGGCGCCTATTCGGTTCGCTACCTCTCTTACACCGAGCAGGCGAATGGCTTGCGCGACAACAACATCGACGCGGGTTATCTGGTGGTTCACCGAATCAACCGCACCGCCATGGAGTTCATGACCACGGTAGGAGGTCGAATTGTCGGGTTCAGGTCGGCAGGAGCGGTTCGCTCCTTCGAGGCCGACAACCCTGTCTGGAGATCCGTGACGCTCAAAGCGGGGACGTACCCTGGACAGCCGGAGGGGATTACCGTCGCCGGCCGGCACGGCCTCGTCCACGCACATAAAGGGACTTCACCGGATCTGATCTACAAGTTGGTCAAGACGCTTTTCGCCAACCACGACGACTTGAAGAAGATTCATCCTGCCGCTGCCATGATCTCGTTGGCGCAGACCAAGCGGTACTACGAGAAGAAGCTGTTCGTGCTCCCGTTCCACGAGGGTGCGAAGCGGTATTTGATGGAAGCGGGCGTGCTGAAGTAGGCGGAGGTATCCATTCCAGAGTCAGGACATGAGCCAGCAAACTCGCGAAGACGACTTGGAGGACCCCCAAGCTTCCGAGGAGGGAAGGCCCCGTTGGGAGTGGATTCTCGCCTCCGGGATAGCGGTGGTCTGGTCGGCCTTTCAGCTCGTCACAAGCTATTTCGGAGTTTTACCCCTCATGCAGCAGAGGCCGATCCACATGGCCTTCGGCTTTGTCCTGATATTCCTTCTTTTCCCCACCCTTCGGAGGAGCGAAGGGTGGGGAAACAGACTCGGGAGGGCCGTGGACGCGGTAGGGATCGCGGTCATGGTCGCGCTGACTGCCTACGTCGCCTGGAATCACATTGATATCGAGTGGCGCGCGGGCGACTACTACGACTACGAGATTTATTTCGGCGTCGTGATCGTTCTGCTCGTTCTGGAGGCGGCCCGCCGGACGACGGGCATGGCCTTGCCGATCATCAGCGTCCTCTTCCTCTTGTACGCCTATTTCGGCAACCACTTGCCGGACTTGTTTGCCCATCGAGGCTTCAGCGTATACCGGATATTCAGCCAGCTCTATCTTACCGCGGAGGGCGTCTACGGACTTCCGATGCGGATCTCCGCCACCCTGGTCTTCAACTTCGTTCTCTTGGGCGCGTTCTTGAAGGAGACGGGCGCGGGCCAGTTCTTCATTGACCTGGCGCTTTCGCTTTTCGGCCGCGTTCGTGGAGGGCCTGCCAAGGTCGCCGTCGTGGCGAGCAGCTTCTTCGGGAGCATCTCGGGCAGTGCCGTGGCCAACGTGGTCGGTACCGGCTCCTTCACAATCCCATTGATGAAGAGCATCGGCTACCGACCCATCTTCGCTGGAGCCGTCGAGGCCGTGGCCTCGTCGGGTGGGCAGATCATGCCGCCCATCATGGGAGCTGCTGCTTTCCTGATGGCCGAGCTTCTCGAAATCTCTTATTTCACCGTGGTCGTCGCGGCCCTGATTCCCGCGATTCTGTACTACGTGGCGGTCTTCTGCGCGGTGGATTTCGAGGCGGGCCGCGACCACCTGCAAGGCCTGGCTCCAGAGCGCATCCCCTCATTCGGCACCCTGATGCGGACCCGCTGGTATTATCTCATCCCTCCCCTCACCTTGGTCTACCTGATGGGTGTGCAGAAGTACTCACCAAGCATGTCTGCGTTCTGGACTCTCTGGACCGCGGTCGCGGTCGGAATGATTCGTCCGGAGACCCGGATGGGCCCGAAAAAATTCTGGGAGACGCTTCGAGGCGGAGCCCTCGCATCGCTCCCGATCGTGGCGGCCTGCGCCACCTCGGGGATCATTCTGGGGGTCATCAACCTGACCGGAATCGGCCTGCGGCTCTCTTCCATCATGGTGAAGCTCGCCGGGGGGGAGATCCTCATCCTGCTGATCCTGACGATGATCACCTGCTTGATACTGGGGATGGGCCTGCCGGTGACCGCGGCGTATTTGATCCCGGCCATCATCGTGGGTCCCGCCCTGAACGAGATGGGCGTCCTCCCAATCGCGGGTCACCTGTTCATCCTCTATTTCGGCGTCATCTCGAACATCACCCCGCCTTTCGCGCTGGCGGCCTACGCCGGTGCCGGAATCGCGAGATCCGATCCCTTCCGTACGGGGTTCCTCGCCTTTCGGCTCGGGGTGCCCGGCTTTATCCTTCCCTTCATGTTCGTATATTCCCCGTCCCTCATCATGCAGGGTCCCTGGCCGGAGATCCTGTTTGCGGTCGCGCCGGCCGTCGTCGGGGTCGTCTTCCTTTCCGCGTCGTTGACGGGCTATTTTTTGACCCATTGCACCACGCTGGAGCGCCTCCTCCTCTTGGCGGGGGCTTTGGTGCTCATCCAACCCGGATGGGTGACCGATCTCGCCGGACTGGCGGTCGCCGCGCCCGTCCTCCGCTCGCAGTGGACGCGGCGAAATTCGGCGTCGTCGATCGCCGGGGAGAAACAGAGTCCGTCTCTCCGATGACCCGTTGCCGCCGGCCGCTACCGACCCTTTCGCGGGAAACGCCGGTTGGGTGAAACGATGTCTCTCGAGGAGTGAAAGGCCGTGCCCGCGGCGAGAAGAGGACGATCGAGACGCCGCTCGGCTTCCAGGGAGCGCGACGGGTTGGTCTTACAGCAGCGTCACGCCTTCAAGCCGAGCCGCTTTCTCATCGAAGGTATAGAGGAAGTCGGCTCCGGCTCGTTCGGTTGCCGCCAGGATCATCAGGTCGGCAAAGCCCGCGCGGCCCGCGCGGTAGTGGGAGGCCGCGCGAGCCACATCATCCGCCGCTTCGATGGTTAGCCCCTCGGTCACTACCAGCTCTTCCAATACCGTCGCAATCTGGCCACGGGAAAAGCGGTAAGCACGTTCCAACACCCAGACAAGCTCAACCGCAACCTCGCGACAGATGTAGCCGGGAGCGTCCGCGGCGAGGGACTCCAGCAACGCCCGGGCGGCCTCTGCCCGCTCGACATCGTCGCGTACCAGATACCGGACGAGGACATTCGTATCGAGTGCGATCATCGCTCACAAGCCGCGTCGGCCACGGCCTGCTCCATTTCCTCGATGGTGACCGCAGGGCCGTCATGTCGCAGCGTTCCGAATAGTCGATTGATGGGACGCACGGGCATGATTCGCACCTCCCCCCCGGAGATGACGTAACGTACCCGGTCCCCCGGCTGCAGACCGAGCACCTCGCGTACGGGCTTGGGCAGCGTGGTTTGGCCCTTTTTCGTGATGGAGGACTCTGTCATGGCATAGTGTCCAATAGCCTTACTATCTACGCTTACTCCTTACATAATACAATAGGTAAGGATGTTTAGACCCTCCAGGACATTATCGTACGTCCTTGACAATACTCTATCATATGATAGAGTAAGACATATCATATAAGATATCGTGGTGATTATAGATGGCAGATGTATTTCCATATCTTCGCGGGGCGAGCAACCCGAGGCCGCTTGGGGAACGCGGAAGGATTGCCGTTGTCGTAAAGGCCGTGGTGCGTGCAGCAGATGCCTGGGGGCTGACCAACGTCGAGGGCGCGTCGCTGTTCGACGTGCCGACAGCTACCTGGGGCCGCATGAAGGCCGGGAGCTACAGAGGAACCCTCGACCAGGACAAGGTGACACGCGCAAGTCTGATCATCGGTCTGTTCAACGGACTCGCGCTACTCTTCAACGGACCGCTGGCCTATGGCTGGCCGAAGGCTCCCAACACCGGACTAGGTTTTGACGGCAGGACACCGGTCCAGGTCATGTGCGATGGCGGCATCCCCGCCATGATGAAGGTTCGCCAGCACATCGATGCGCTGAGAGGCGGGGCATGATCCGTGCGGCGGACCTTCCGGTCCGCGACGTCGTCGAGCCAGCGACCGTTCGGCTGGTCACCGCGGCCTACACGGAGAAGTCGGCAATGGCTCTACTGGCCGACGACCCGTCCGAGCTTGCCTTCCTGGAAGAGATCGAAGGCTTTACATCGGCCCTGACGCCTTCTGCGTCGGCGATCCCGGCCGGTATCCAACCCGGAGAATTGCTGACCGAGGCAGACGGCTACGGTTGGCGCTACGTGAATGCTGCATTCTGCCACACGCGCCCCACGGGCAATCGTTTCAACGGCCCGGAACGCGGAGCCTGGTATGCGTCGTACGGGAACCAGGCGACCGACACGGCGAAGGCCGAGGTCGCGTGGCATCTCACGCGCGAGCTTCGCGCCACCGGCATCTACGAAAACATCACGACATACAGGGAACTCCTGGCCGGCTTCATGAGCCACTTTCATGATTTCGGCGAGAGGACGGACGACGTGGTCTACAGCGGAGACCCTGAGGTGGTCTATCCCGCCGGACAGGCGCTGGCGCGGGACATCCTGGCAAGCGGCGGAAACGGGGTGCTTTACCCGTCCGCTCGGTATGAAGGTGGAAAATATCTGGCGGCGTTGCGGCCCAATCTCGTGCAGAACATCCGGGAAGGGGAGACCTGGGGGTTCAGATGGGCGGGGTCGGCGGAGGTGGAGATATTGAGGGTGGAGTCAACTTGATCCAGACTTGGAATGCGTGAGTGCCTGAGGGATTGAATCGGGCTGAATGCGGACAGCCGACCCACTTCTGCCACACAGAGGGTCAGTCGTCCTGGATTCACGGCACCGTTTTGATGTCAACAAGCGGTTGAGTCAAAGAAGGTGCACCGGTATCGTTACAATGAGTCTCACGCGCAGGCTGAGGGCCGGAGGGAGGTAGTCGATGAGCGTTGAGGGGGCCAAGAAGCACATAGCACGAGCGAAAAAGCAGTTGGAAAGGGTTCAAACGGCGTGGTTCGACTCACAGGAGGCTGAGCAGGCGGTGACGTGGGGCTTCTATGCGTATGAGAACTGTGTGACCGCGCTTGCAGAGCGATACGGTTACCAGTGGACACCCAATCACCGCAAGAAGGCGGACCTCGCCCGAAGGCTCTACGACGACGGACTGATTTCACGGGATGTCGGCGATGACCTTGAGGAATTTAACAGGCTCAGGAAGGACGTTGCGTACGGGGAGCCTGGCTACGATCTATTGGCGGTAGACCTTGAAGAACTCGTGAGTGAACTCGAAGAGTTCGTCGAAGAGGTGGAATCTCGTATTGGCTCTTCAAAATGAGCGCCACGGTGGAAGACAGAAGCAGGCTGGTGCTGGCTGCCTTGGGCCACGCCGGGCTTGGGGACCGAGAGACGGTGGTTCTCGTCGGCTCCTGCGCCCGTGGCGTCACGAATTCGCGTAGTGACATAGACATCCTTGTTCTCTGTGATGATCGAAATCGTATTCGGCTGAAACGTCCGGGCGATATTCACCTGCAACAGAACAGCCGTTCACGTTTCCTCAAGCGACTAAAGGAGGGCGACGACTATCCGGCGTGGGCGTTGCGCTTTGGCATACCCATACACGATCCGGGTGGTTGGTGGGCCGAACAGGCAGCTTCGGAGGCTGCGACCCCTCATTGGCCGGATTGGCGCGCCAAGTTAGAGCACGCCAGAAAGCGTACGAGGATGGCGTCCGAGTTGCTTGAGGTTGAAGACTCGTACGCGGCATCGGAGGAGTTATTGTTTGCAGCTAGCCACATAGCCAGAGCAACCCTCCTTAGAGCCGGCGTGTTTCCCCTCTCGCGACCAGAGTTGCCCTCGCAGTTGAAAGCTGTCGACCCGAACCTTGCCCGGTTGCTTGAATTGCTTATGACCGGCGACACGGATGCGGTTAATCTGCAGGAGGGTGAGTCGCTTGTCATGCACCGGATCAAGGAGCTTTCCGATGAGCCTCGATAGCCGGACCTTCCAGCGTCTTGGCAGGTCACGCACCCCGATGCCATGACTAGGTCTCGGATGCAGACACCAGTTCTGCGTATCGGATAGGAGACTCCAGCAACGGGTTGGTTGTAGTGTCGTGACGAAGTCGAACGACAAATTGCGCGTTGAAATTGATCACCAACAGTGGTCAAGCTTCTTCGATGAGTTGAAGTCGGAATCGGATCGGGGAGCGACGATTCTGGCCGGCGTGTGGATCGAGCAGTTGCTTGAACGCAAGCTCGCTACCTTGTTTACGGAAGGCAACTCGGATGCACGCAGGAGACTTTTCGACTTCAACGGGCCTTTCTCCGACTTCTCGTCCAAGATTCTTGCCGCATATTGTCTCGGCTGGATTGACTCGGACATCCACCACGATATTGATCTGGTTCGCAAGATCAGGAATCGCTTCGCCCATAGCCTCCATGGGTTGGATCTCGAAAGTCCACCGGTTCGACAGCTTATCGATGAATTTAAGGTTGCGGATCGTCACTACTACGATTGGACGGAGCTTCGAGCTGTCGCGACCGTGGATGGAAAAGGATTCGTACTTTATACAGGCGAGCCACCGGAGGAAGCCGGAGACCCTTTGAAGATTCAGGCGTTTCGGTACAAATGGATCGTCAGCGTATTGGTCGCCGCGGTCGCGGCTAGTCTCGGCCTCGCTGTTCGGGATCAAGACCCCCAAACCGAAACCAATCCAGACCTAGGATCGGAACCGGACAGACCCGCACCGAAGACGACGGGCGAGTGAGCGGAATGCTGAGCCCCAACCAGACCCCCGAACAGGCTGCCCGGGAAAGGATCGACGCGATGTTGTCCCACGCGGGCTGGGTCGTTCAGGACAAGAAGAAGATCGACTTCAGCGTCAGCCTCGGGGTCGCCGTTCGCGAGTACCAGACTGATGTCGGTCCGGCGGACTACGTTCTCTTCGTCGACAAGAAGCCGGTTGGGGTCGTCGAGGCCAAGCCGAAGGTTTTGGGCCAGAAGATCACCACGGTCGAGGAACAATCCTCGGCCTACGCCGCCGCCAAGCTCAAGTGGGTGAACAATCGGGAGCCGCTGCCGTTCGTCTACGAGTCGACCGGCGTGTTGACCCGCTTCACCGATGGTCGCGATCCGAAGCCGCGGTCGCGTGAGGTGTTCTGCTTCCCTAGGCCGGAAATGGTTCAGGACTGGCGCGCCCAGCCGGCCTCGCTCCGTGAACGGCTCCAGGGGCTTCCGGTATTGGACCCGGCTGGCCTCCGGGCGTGCCAAATCAACGCCATCGAGAAGCTGGAGGCTTCCTTCAAGGATGATCGCCCGCGTGCCCTCATTCAGATGGCTACCGGCTCGGGCAAGACCTACACCGCCATTGGCTCCATCTACCGGCTGCTCAAGCACGCTGACGCCAAGAGGGTCCTGTTTCTCGTCGACACCAAGAATCTGGGCGAACAGGCCGAGCAGGAATTCATGGCCTATGTGCCCGGCGACGACAACCGCAAGTTCACCGAGCTTTATAACGTCCAACGCCTCAGGTCGTCCTTCGTCGCCAGGGACAGCCATGTCTGTATCAGCACCATCCAGCGGGTGTACTCGCTCCTGAAGGGCCAGGAGTTGGACGAGTCCGCGGAGGAAACCAATCCGGAGGAGCTGGTTCAGCCCAAACAACCCATGCCGGTGGTCTACAATGAGAAGATTCCACCGGAGTTCTTCGACTTCATCATCATCGATGAGTGTCATCGGTCGATCTACAACCTCTGGCGTCAGGTCCTGGAGTATTTCGACGCCTATCTCATCGGCCTGACCGCTACACCGGACAGCCGCACCTACGGGTTCTTCAAGACCAACGTCGTCAGCGAATACGACCACGAGCAGGCCGTCGCCGACGGCGTCAACGTGGGCAACGAGGTCTATGTCATCGATACGGAGAGGACCCGTCACGGCGGCCAGCTCAAGGCCAACCAGCAGATTGAGAAGCGCGAGCGCCTGACTCGTCTGAGGCGCTGGCAAATACAGGAGGAGGACGCGACCTATGCCGGCAATCAGCTCGACCGCTCCGTAGTCAACCCGGATCAGATCCGCACCGTCGTCCGCACGTTCCGCGCCAAGCTGCCGGAGATATTCCCCGGCCGCAACGAAGTCCCGAAGACACTAGTCTTTGCCAAGACGGACAGCCACGCCGACGACATCATCCAGACCGTGCGCGAGGAGTTCGCCGAGGGCAACGAGTTCTGTAAGAAGATCACCTACAAGGTAGAAGAAGACCCGAAATCCGTCCTCGCGCAGTTCCGCAACGACTACTACCCGCGCATCGCCGTGACCGTGGACATGATTGCCACGGGCACGGACGTGAAGCCATTGGAATGCCTGCTCTTCATGCGCGACGTGCGGAGCCGCAACTACTTCGAACAGATGAAGGGCCGCGGCACCCGCACACTCGGCCACGATGATCTCAGGAAAGTCACCCCCTCGGCCCTCACCGCCAAGACCCACTACGTGATCGTGGACGCCGTGGGGGTCACCAAGTCGCTCAAGACCGTCAGCCAGTCGCTCATCACCAAGCCGTCCGTGCCGCTCAAGGATCTGGCCATGGGCGTGATGATGGGCGCTCGCGACGAAGACACAGTGAGCTCCCTGGCCGGCCGCCTCGCCCGGCTCAATCAACAACTCGATCCCGCGGAGCAGGAACGGATCAAGGCGAAGGCTGGGGGCACCGAGTTGACCGCTATCGTCGGCGATCTCCTGTCAGCCCTCGATCCTGACCGCATCGACGAGAAGGCGCGCGAGATCGAGCCGGTGTTCGAAGGCGCCAGGCCCTCGCCAGTGGCTTACGACAAGGCGCGGGAACAGTTGGTCGGTGACGCCGCGGCCGTGCTCAACGGGGAGTTGATCGAGTTGATCGACTCGATCCGCCGCGACAAGGAACAGACCATCGACCACGAGAGCCTGGACACCGTCCTGCGCGCCGAATGGGAGGGCGACGCCCAGGAGAACGCGAAGGCCATGGCCCAGGACTTCCAGACCTATCTGGAAGACCACCGCGACCGGATCGAAGCCCTGACCATTTTCTACAGCCAGCCGCACCGCCGCCGCGACTTGACCTTCGTCATGATCCGAGAGGTCTTCGACAGGCTCAAGAGCGACCGCCCTCGATTGGCCCCATTGCGAGTCTGGCAGGCCTACGCCCTGCTCGACGAATACAAAGGCGGTCAACCGGCCAGTGATTTGACGGCGCTGGTTGCCTTGATCCGCCGGGTCTGCGGCATTGACGCGACCTTATCGCCCTACGCGGAAACCGTGCGCCGCAATTTCCAGAACTGGATCATGACCCACCACAGCGGCGGCGGCGAGAAGTTCAACGAGGAGCAGATGGAGTGGCTCCGCATGATGCGGGACCACATCAGCCATTCCTTTCATCTGGAACGCAACGATCTCGACATGGCCCCGTTCGATGGCAAGGGCGGCATGGGCCGGATGTACAATCTGTTCGGCGACCGGATGGATGGCGTTATTGCTGAGTTGAATGAGGCGTTGGCGGGGTAAATGTCACTAGGGGTTTCACCGTTAGAAATCGTGGCGAAGGGCATTTATCATCTCCTCGCCAAAGCGGATCACTGGAAGCGTGTTTTCGTGTCCGAAGTCGCTCACGTGCAGAACGGCTTCGCGTTCAAATCCTTGTACTTTGATCCCGACCACGGGGTTCCACTCGTTCGCATCCGCGACATCTCCAAAGAAGAAACAGAACACCGGTATTTTGGGGAATTCGATGACCAGTACTTGATAGAGAAGGGCGACATTCTTGTCGGAATGGACGGCGATTTCGCCGTGTCCCGATGGAGGGGTGGCAAGGCACTTCTAAATCAACGTGTATGCAAGGTCACAGTAACAAGTGATCGCTTTGATGAACGCTTTTTGTTCCTTTGCCTACAGCCTTTTCTGGACGCAATTAACGCCGAGACGTCGTCAGTAACCGTAAAGCATCTTTCTTCAAAGACTGTCGACGAAATTCCATTGCCCCTGCCGCCACTCGCGGAACAGCACCGCATCGTCGCCAAGATCGAAGAACTCTTCTCGGAACTCGACAAGGGCATCGAGACCCTGAAGACGGCACGCAGGCAGCTTGAAGTCTATCGACAGTCTGTCCTGAAGCACGCCTTCGAAGGGAAGCTCACGGCGCAATGGCGCGAAGAGAACAAGGACAAGCTTGAGACGCCTGAGCAATTGTTGGCTCGCATCAAGAAGGAGCGGGCGGCGCACTATGAGCGGCAACTCCAGGAGTGGAAGGCTAATGCCAACAGAGGGGAAAGGACTATCAGACGCAGTTTGGCTTCCAGGCCTGCCAAGCTGAAAGATGTTGCGCGATTATCGCTCGAGGAGACGGAGACGCTTTCACCTCTCCCGGGTGGTTGGTCATATGTGCGGTTGGGTTTGGTGATCGACGAGCCCAAATACGGCACTTCCAAGAAATGTGACTACAATTTCGAGGGAACGGGGGTTCTAAGGATCCCTAACGTCGTCCGCGGCCTCATTGATGACGCTGATTTAAAGGGTGCTTGCTTTGAAGACGATGAGAAATGGGCCTACTCTTTGAGAAGCGGCGATATTCTGATGATCCGGTCCAACGGCAGCATTTCGATAGTTGGGAAGTGTGCGCTGGTCTCCAGTGCAGAGCAACGGTATCTGTATGCAGGATACCTAATTCGCATTCGCCCCAACCCCGCCGTGGTGCTTCCGGAATACCTTGCCGTGCTCATATCTAGTCATCCGGTACGAGTTCAGATCGAAGGCTTTGCGAAATCGACGAGCGGCGTGAACAACATAAACTCTGGTGAAATCCAGTCATTGATCGTGCCATTGTGCCGTGTACAAGAACAACAGGAGATGGTTGCGCAGTTGTCCGCGATGATCTCGGGGATGGACGCGACTACCACCGAGATCGACGAACAGTTGCGTACAACCGATACGCTCCGTCAAGCGGTCCTGAAGAAAGCCTTCGCCGGTCAACTAGTCCCCCAAGACCCCGGCGATGAGCCTGCTTCTGTTCTTCTGGAGAAGATCAGGACGGAGCGGGCGAAGGCCGGCAAGGGCGGCCCAACCGCCAGAAGAAACAAAAAGGCGAAGACTGCGGCATGAACACTGCCCTCATCGTGCTCCCCGCCTATTATGCCACCCGGCCCCACGTGCACGACGCCAAGGTAACGGTATGACTGGCAAGCTTCCCATCAACCTTCACGATCTGCTGCGCCAGCGGACCATCGAGGGCGAGCGCGTCGAGTACAAAGCCGGTTGGAATCCGAAGGCCGTGCTGCACGCCATCTGCGCCTTCGCCAACGACTTCCACAATCTGGGCGGCGGTTACGTGGTACTGGGAGTCGAGGAACAAAACGGCCGTCCAGTCTTGCCGCCCATGGGCATCAATCCCGATTCGGTTGACGCGATACAGAGAGAACTGCTGAATCTTGGACACTCGGCCATACAACCTCACTACCACCCGCTTACAGCCACTTATGAAGTCAATGGCCGGACAATCCTCGTATTGTGGGCGCCCGGCGGCGAAACCCGACCCTACAAGGCCAGACTCAGCCTGACGCCGAAACGGCAAGAGTGGGGCTATTTCAACCGCAAGCACAGCAGCACCGTCCGCGCCAAGGGCCAAGACGAGCGCGAGCTGCTAAGCCTGACCGCCACCGTGCCCTTTGATGATCGATATCGCCAAACGGCTTCACTGGATGACCTGTCCCATCGGCTCATCCGGGAGTTTCTGCGGGATATTGGCAGCGACCTCGCTTCTGAAGCAGCCGATCTATCGGTGGCGGCCCTTGGTCAGCGTATGAATATCGTCGGCGGACCGCCCGAGGCAGTGTTTCCCAAGAACGTCGGCTTGCTGTTCTTCAACGACCGCCCGCACGACTTCTTCCCCGCAACCCAGATCGACGTAGTGTGGTTCCCGGACGGCCCGGGTGGGGACCAATTCGAGGAAAAGGAATTCCGCGGTCCTCTGTCGGTCATCCTCAGCGAGGCGATCAGCTACATTGAGCGGAACTACCTGAAGGAAACAATCGTCAAGCATCCTCACAAGCCGGAAGCTGAGCGATTCTGGAACTTTCCCATCGGCGCAATCGAGGAGGCGCTGGTCAATGCCGTCTACCATCGCTCTTACGAGGAGCGGGAGCCAGTGGAGGTGCGCATCACGCCTGACGAGTTGGTGGTCTTGAGCTTCCCCGGCGCCGACCGATCCATCCGCATGGAAGACTTCAAGAAAGGGTAAGCCGTCAGCCGCCGCTACCGCAATCGCCGAATTGGAGAGTTTCTCAAGGAGCTAGAACTGGCCGAAGGCAGGTCAACTGGGGTACCCAAGATTCTGCGGGCCATGCGGCAAAACGGCTCCCCGGCCCCGATCTTCGAGAGCGACGAAGATCGCACCTGGTTTCTGGTCCGTCTGCCGGTGCATGAACGGGCGCGCCCGGAGCCATCCGGGCAAGATACCCAGCAAGACACCGAACATGACACCGGGCAAGTCACCGGGCAAGATACCGGGCAAGTCACCGATCATGTCGAGCAACTGGTGGCGGCCCTCACCGGAGAGATGAGCCGCGCTGAATTGCAGGCGGCGTTGAGCTTGACTCACCGGGACTACTTCACCGCGACGTATCTGCGACCCGCCCTCGAAGCCGGCCTGATTGAAATGACGCTCCCCGACAAACCAACCAGCCGAAACCAGCGTTATCGGCGCACCGCGGCCGGCGAAGCCCTGGCGCGACAAGCCAAGACGAAGGACTCCTCCGCATGAACACCGCCCCCATCGTCTCCAAAGTCTGGAGCTTCTGTACCACCCTGCGCGACGACGGGGTGGGCTACGGCGACTACCTGGAACAGCTTACCTATCTGATCTTCCTCAAGATGGCTGACGAGTACGGGAAGCCGCCGCGCAATCGTGATGTGGGCATCCCAGCCGAGTACAACTGGCCGAGCCTGAGGTCGAAGCGGGGCGCGGAACTGGAAAACCACTACGTCACGCTGCTTCGTGAGCTTGGCGCCAAGAACGGCATGCTGGGCCAGATCTTCACCAAGGCCCAGAACAAGATCCAGGATCCGGCGAAGCTGTATCGCCTGATCGATATGGTGGACAATACCGAGTGGGTCACCATGGACGCCGACATCAAGGGCGACATCTATGAGGGCCTGCTGGAGAGGAATGCCGAGGACACGAAGTCGGGCGCGGGGCAGTATTTCACGCCGCGCGCCCTGATCCGCGCCATGGTGGAATGCGTTCGGCCCGAGCCAAGCAGGCTGATCGCCGACCCCGCCTGCGGCACGGGCGGGTTCTTCCTGGCGGCCTACGACTTCCTCACCAACCAGGACAACTTCAACCTCGACCAGCGGCAGAAGGCATTTCTGAAGCACGAGGCCTTTCACGGTAACGAGATCGTGGCCAACACCCGTCGCCTCTGTCTGATGAACATGTTCCTTCACAACATCGGCGAGATCGACGGTGGCGCGCCAATATCGCCCAATGACTCGCTCGTGGCCGATGCCGGACAGCGCTTCGACTACGTGTTCGCGAACCCTCCTTTCGGCAAGAAGAGCTCCATGAGTTTCACCAATGAGGAGGGCGGGCAGGAGACGGACGATCTGACCTACAACCGGCAGGATTTCTGGGCCACTACCTCAAACAAGCAGCTCAATTTCGTGCAGCACATTCGGACCATGCTCAAGAGCGACGGCCGCGCCGCGGTCGTGGTGCCGGACAACGTGCTGTTCGAGGGCGGCGCCGGCGAGACCATCCGGAAGAAGCTGCTGGACAACACCGACCTCCACACCATCCTGCGCCTTCCCACCGGCGTGTTCTACGCCCAAGGGGTCAAAGCCAACGTGATCTTCTTCGACAATCGCGAAGCCAGCCCCGACCCGTGGACGAAACAGGTCTGGTACTACGACTACCGCACCAACATTCACCACACGCTCAAGAAGAAGCCCATGCGCTACGAGGACCTGCTGGATTTCGTCAAGTGCTACAACCCGCGGAACCGGCATCAGCGCAAGGCCGCCTGGGATGAGAACGACGCCCCCGAGGGCCGTTGGCGCAGCTACAGCTATGAGGAGCTCAGGGCCCGCGACAAGACCAGCCTCGACGTCTTCTGGCTCAAAGACAAGAGTCTGACCGACCTGGACAACCTGCCGGAACCCGACGATCTCGCCGAAGAGATCATCGAGAACCTCGAAGCGGGCCTTAACAGTTTCCGCGAGGTGCTCGCCGGCTTGCGGCAGGCAGGTAGTTGAGTGTGCGAACCGCCTGGTCGTGTAGACTCGGCGTCCAAAGAAAGGACTAACGATGACGTGGTTCGATTGGCGAAGGCGGGCGCGGCATCCTGTGGGGCAAAAGTGGCGCATTGATGAGCAGGAGTTTGGGGTTATCGACTTGGGTCGCGATATGAGCCGTGATCTGAGGAGCCATATCGACAAGGTAGTAGGCATACGCGGCAAGCCCTTCGAGACCGGAGGTGTCTTGAGTCCGGCATTCTTCCCGATCGCAGGTGCTGGTGCGGGGATGGCATCCTCCCTTTTTGCCGGCAACGTGTTTTTGGCAACCGCCAACAATCCCGCCACCCTGATGCAAATCGGCGCGGGTGTTGGGTCTGCGGTTATGGGACCGACCGGGGTGATTGCGCACGCCCCGTTTATTGCAGCGGGTGGCGCCATAATCCCAGTGGTTGCACCGGTTCTGCTCTTCACTGCGGTAGCGGCGATGGCGATATGTGCCCGTTTGGATCGGCTTCAAGTCTCCCTGGAGCGAATTGAAAGCTTGGTCAAGCAGTTGTTGGCACAAGAACTCGCCGAAGACAGCGCCCTCCTCGTCAGTGCGATGCAACGCCTTGAAGACATCTCCGCAGAGTTCGAAGGATGCGGACGGTTTACCGAAGAAATGAAGATTCGGTTGGCGTTGGCCGAACGGGATCTCAACGTACTGCACCACAAATACGAAATCCTTTCGGGATTGGAAGTTGACGATCAAACTGGCGCCGAGCTTGGGGTGCTCCGCACCAAACTCTTTGCCATGTCGAGCATTGCAGATATCAGGGTGGACCGCCTCCGGTTCAAACTGGCTCTCCAGGACAATCCGGAGTATTTCGATAGACGGTTTTCCATGATGATTTCGAAGATCGCCCTGTATGAAGCCTCATTCGGATATCTCGCGGAGACCACCCCGTTGAAACAACGCCAGGATGAGTTGCAGACAGCCGTCGACGACATGGGTTTCTTGATGAAGAACGTCTTCGCAAGGCAAAAATTCAAGAAGACGATAGCCGAGATTGAGGCGACTGCTGAAAAGGTGAAACAAATCCAAGAGATCCTGAGTTCACCTGTTGACCCTAAGTCAGACGACAGTTCGGAACAGCAGCATTTCGTTTACTACCGTGAGCAGAACGGCAAGGGAGACTTGAAGGCGTACTATACCGCTGACTTGAAGCTCGTGGCGCAGGAGGCAGCCTGAAGGGTTCGCTTAAGGCACAAGAGGAGGCAATCACCGTGGAGAAAACAACTGAACGCCGAAGAACGGGAGATTCTGGAGCATTTCGAGCGGGGCGAGTTGACGGCTGCATCCCAAGCTCAGCGTGAGATGGAGACGGCACAGCATGCGGCCTGCAACACGTTCAACAAGACCCGGAGAGTCAACCTGCGGGTCACCGAGCGCGACTTCAACCTCGCGCACGCGCGTGCGCGCTAGGAGGGTATCCCGTACCAGACGCTGTTATCGAGCGTCATTCACAAGTACCTTTCCGGACGGCTGACCGAGAACAGGTAACAAGCCTCCCATCGTGCAGGATTGGCAGCAGGAAGTCGGCAGCGCGTCATCGCCGACGCTATAACCAGCCTTTCCTCCAGAATGAACCCCCCGGCAACCATTCTCGTCACCGGGCCACCGGCTACATCGGCGGCAGACTGGCTCCCCGTCCGCTCGAAGAAGGCTATCGCGTACGTGTTCTGGCCCCGCAGCGCGGCACGGGTGCGCTCACGTTCTTTTCCGGTTAATCTAACCCTACTCCTAAACCCGTTGCAGCACCTGTGTTATTGCCCCTCACCTTCACGCTTTGCGACCCGCGTAACTTACAAGTTTTTGGGCTCTTATGCAGGGGTATGGTAAAGATAGGCTAAGATTGCCGGCGTCTTCTCGGGCAGCGATGAATCTGGAACTCCAGCGCCTGCGGATCGGTCGCGGTGCAGCACGCGTAAGATTGTTGACCGAAAGACCTGTAAAGAAGCACACTGGATCCGGCTGAACGGAAGGAGATAGAGCATGAAAAGGTTTCCTCGTATCACTCTCGATCCTGATGTCATGGCCGGCAAGGCATGCATTCGGGGACTACGGGTAACGGTTGGAACTGTCGTGGGGCTTCTGGCAGCCGGTCGGTCAGCCGAGGAAATCCTGAGCGCCTACCCTTACCTTGAACGAGAAGATATCGACCAATCCCTGGCCTACGCCGCCTGGCGGCTGGAAGAACGCGAGGTTCCTCTTTCCGTCTCATGACCGTGAAGCTCCTGGTCGACATGAATCTGTCGCCTGACTGGGTGCCAGTGCTGAAGAGCCACGGATGGTCAGTAGTCCATTGGTCAACGGTAGGCGACCCACGGGCCAGTGACCGGACCATCATGGAGTGGGCTGCGAAGCACGAGTACGTTGTGTTGACCCACGATCTGGATTTCAGCGCAATGCTGGCACTGTCCCACGCGGCCGGCCCAAGTGTCCTTCAGGTCAGGGCCGGAGATATATTACCAGATCATCTCGAAGGTTCGGTCATCGCTGCCCTCCGGCAGAACGATGCCGACTTATCGTCGGGAGCGCTGGTCGTAGTGGACATAAACAGAAGTCGGGTTCGCATACTACCGCTATGAGCAAATCGAGGAAGAAAGAGGCCATAGGTACTGGTGTGGACTCGTCACCGGCGCCACCGGCTACATCGGCGGCGGACTGGTTCCCCGCCTGCGGGAAGAAGGCCGTCGCGTGCGTGTTCTGGCCCGCAGCGCGGCGCGGGTTCGCTCACGTTCTATTCCGGTTAAAGCAAGACCCCGAGGGAAATCCCCCGGGGTCTTGTCGTTTCTGCGTTGTGGAACGGGTTCCTCTTTTAGGATGCGTCAGGCCAAACGAAGTCGGGGCGAAGCCCTTCACAGACCGGGCGGCCGTCGTTCGGTGCCGGGGCACCGCCGGCCGGATCGTAGAAGGCATGATAGGTCGCCGGCATGCTGTCCGGGTCATGGCCCATCAGGTTCGGCACGATCGCGCGAATGCGGTGTTGTTTGTCATCGAGCATGATGGGTGTGCCACAGGTCGCGCAGGTGCAGAGTTCCAGGGGACCATCCGGGTTTTGATCGTTGAATGGCTGGCGTTTCAAGCCATCGGGGTTATCGACGGCGAGATCACCGTGAGCGAAAAACGCGACATGGGTCGTGTCTTGTCCCGTAACGCGCTTGCAGACGGAGCAGTGACAGGTGTGGTTGTCGATCGGATCGTTGTCCGAGTGAGTGTGTATGTGGTCGCACCCTCCAGAATAAGACATGTTTTCCTCCTTGGTTGTGCCCAACAGCCTCGCCCACGATGAGCCCCCTTGCCGTGGGCATGCTATCCGTCAAAATCGCATTCTATCCCAGGCAGTGCTTTTGATGCAATCAACCAGATGTTTGTGGCGGTCTTGCGGTCTTGAAAGCGAGAAAATCATATGATAAGATTAAATAGAATCATATGATATGGCGTGAGACCTGGAGAATGGCGCGTCCATTTCGAGACAGTCGCGGCGAAAGACTTCTCAGGCCCCTCGGGGACCGCGACAGGATCGCGGTTGTCGTAAAGGCCGTGGTGCGCGCGGCTGATGCATGGGGTTTGACCAATATCGAGGGCGCGGCCCTGTTCGACGTGCCCACGGCCACCTGGAGCCGCATGAAGGCCGGCAGCTACAGGGGCACACTCGATCAGGACAAGGTGACACGGGCAAGTCTGATAATCGGGTTGTTCAACGGGCTCGCGTCACTCTTCAACGGCCCGCTGGCCCATGGCTGGCCCAACGTTCCCAACACCGGCCCCGTTTTCGACGGCAGGACGCCGGTCCAGGTCATGTGCGAAGGCGGCATCCCCGCCATGATGACGGTACGACAGCACATCGATGCGCTGAGAGGCGGGGCATGATCCGCGTCGCGGACCTCCCGGTCCGTGAAGTCGTCGAGCCGGCGGCGGTCAGGTTGGTCACAGCCGGCTACCTGGACAAGCCGGCAATGGCGCTGCTCGCGGATGACCCGTCTGAATTCGCAATTCTGGAAGAGATCGAAGGGCTCACATCGGCCCGGGCGCCTTCATCGCCCACGGTCCCGTCCGGTATCCAACCGGGGGAATTGCTGACGGAAGCGGACGGGTACGGCTGGGCCTCCGTGAACGCCGCGTTCTGCCACACGCGCCCCACGGGCAACCGGTTCAACGGCCCGGAACGCGGAGCCTGGTATGCGTCCTATGGGAACAGGGTGACCGACACGGCGAAGGCCGAGGTCGCGTGGCATCTCACGCGGGAGCTTCGCGCCACCGGAATCTACGAGAACATCACGACATACAGGGAACTCCTGGCCGGCTTCATGACCCGCTTTCATGATCTCGGCGAGAGGACGGATGACGTGGTCTACAGCGGAGATCCTGAGGTGGCCCATCCCGCCGGACAGGCGCTGGCCCGGGACATCCTGGCAGGCGGCGGAAACGGGGTGCTTTACCCGTCCGCGCGGCATGAAGGCGGGAGGTGTCTGGCGGCGTTACGGCCCAATCTTGTGCAGAACATCCGCGAGGGTGAGATGTGGGTGTTCAGATGGGCGGGGTCGGCGGAGGTGGAGATCTCTAGAGGAGCGGCATCGTGACCTCGTGAGAATGGGAGTTTCAAGGAAGGCGTTCATGCGCAGTAGCAGCATTCAATCTTTTGCCCACACACAAACAAGGGTTGTTTCTCGATGCAAGAAAACTTGTGCCACAACAAGAAGTCTTGTAACGTAGTTGGCGATGGCTGGCATTCTGATCAGTTGGATCGGTCAAACTGACCTTCGGGCACCGGGGGAAGGGCCGCTCGTAGGGAAGGGTCCGATAGCCCAGGCGCTCGACACAAACTCCTATGACGCTGCCGTGCTGATTAGCGATTACTCGAAAAGAGAGGTGACGCCGTTCCTACACTGGCTCCGACCGCAGATCGGAGCGCAAGTATCTGTCCACTACAAGCCGTTGTCCGGTCCCACAAACTTTGGCGAGATATACGAAGCTGCGGCTCAGGTTGTGACAGAGTCGCTCGCGCGACACGGCAGGGATTCTGAGCTGACCTTTCACCTGAGCCCAGGGACCCCAGCCATGGCGGCGGTCTGGATTGTTCTCGCCAAGACGCGGTTCCCCGCTGATCTGATCGAGTCTTCGCCCAAGCACGGTGTACGGACGGCCTCAGTACCCTTCGATATATCGGCAGAGTTTGTTCCCGACCTCCTCCGAGGTCCGGATGAACGCCTCGCGAAGCTCACCGCCGGGCTTCCTCCCGAGGCCCCGGAGTTCGCCGATATCATTCACCGTAGCCGCGTCATGGCTCGCGTAATCGCCAAGGCGCGTCGCGTTGCAGCCCGGTCAGTGTCTATACTTATAGAGGGTGAGACGGGTACCGGAAAGGAATTGCTGGCCCGGGCCATCCACCGTGCTAGCCTTCGGCGGGATAAGCCCTTCAAGGCCGTGAACTGCGGCGCAATACCGGCTGAACTCGCAGAATCCGAGCTCTTTGGCCATGAGAAAGGTGCCTTTACGGGTGCGGACAAAAAGAGGGTTGGCCACTTTGAGGCCGCGAGTGGCGGGACGCTCTTCCTTGACGAGGTCGGCGAGCTTTCGCTTGCCGTACAAGTAAAGCTGCTTCGTATTCTCCAGGAGGGGGAGGTGCTGCGTGTCGGTTCGACGACGCCGATCAAGGTGGACGTTCGAATCATCGCGGCAACAAACCGGGCCCTCGCCGATGAAGTCGCCGCAGGTCGCTTCAGGGAGGATCTATTCTATCGCCTTGCGGTGGCGGGTCTGAAACTGCCCCCCCTGAGAGAGAGAAGAGGCGACCTGAACCTTCTCCTGGATCAGTTGCTCGCCCAAGTCAACGAGGAACGCGCACAGCAGCCGGGCTATGAGCACAAGAAATTTTCTGTGAGCGCAAGAAATATTCTTCTCACTCATCCGTGGCCGGGTAACGTTCGAGAGTTGCTGAATACGCTTCATCGGGCGACGCTCTGGACGCCAGGACCGACAATCCAGGGTGAAGATGTGCGGGAGGCATTGCTGCCGGCGATAGACCGAAAGGCCTCGGGCATCCTCGACCGTCCGCTCGGCGATGGTCTCAACCTCCTGGATTTATTGGCTTCGGTGGCGCGGCACTATCTTGTGCGCGCCCTTGACGAGGCCCAGGGTAACAAGACACAGGCGGCCCGCTTGGTAGGGCTTTCGAGCTATCAGACGTTCACGAACTGGTTGGGTAAGTACGACGTGAAGCCGTGATGGCACGGACCTTGCCTGAGAGAGTACCTGTTGGAAGAAAGCCGGCCACGTACGGATGAGGCAATGAGTCGAAACGAAGACAGAACATGCCGGGAACTGATCGAGCCCGCCCTGGAAGAGGCCGGGTGGGAGTGGGACCGGCAGGTCGTGATCGGCCCTGGCCGCGTCAACCTCACCGGCGAGTCTATGTACGACTCGTCTCAGCAGATCATCGCTGACTACGTGCTGCGTCTCTGGCGTATGCCGCTCGCCATTCTTGAGGCCAAGGCAGAGGTGGAATCAGCGACCGATGGGATGCAGCAGGGCTCCCGGTATGCTGACCGTCTTCGGCTTCGATTCTCGATCGCGTCGAACGGGTGCGACTACATCCTCACTGACAACGAAACCGGCGAATACGAGTCGTTCGACACCCCACCCACACCTGGGGACATTCTCTCCCGTCTCGGGCGCAACATCGTTTGGGAAGAGTGGCGTCCGGTTTTTGAGGCTCCGTGGCACGAGGACCAAATTACTCGCAAGAAGGTCCGCCCCTACCAGGAGATGGCCATCTTCGAGACCCTTTATCGCTTCAGTCAAGGCGAAAAGCGGGTACTCCTGCTAATGGCCACGGGTACGGGCAAAACCTTCACGGTCTTTCAGCTCGCATGGAAGCTCATGCGCGGGGACGTTCTCCGGAACAACCGCCTCCTCTTCCTCACCGATCGCAACAGCCTCAAGGACCAAGCCTATCGGGCCTTCGCCGGTTTCACCTTGGACGAGCGCGTTGTTATCGACAAGGATCTGGTCAGCCGAGGGGAGCATCTCGTCGGAAAGATCTTCTTCGCCAACTACCAGAATCTTAACGAGGAACTGAGTGGGAAAAAGCTCTACGAGCACTTCGATCCGGATTTCTTCGACTTGGTCGTCGTGGACGAGTGTCACCGTTCCGGCTTCGGCGACTGGTTTGGAGTCCTCGATCGCTTCAAGTCAGCATATCAGTTAGGCTTGACCGCCACCCCGCGGGAAATCGATCAGAGCCGTCATACCCTTACCGAACTGGAACTCCGGCGTGACACTTACGAGTACTTCGGGGAGCCGAAGTACGTTTACTCACTGAAGCAGGCCATAGAAGACGGCTACCTCGTCCCTTATCTCCTAGAGGAGCGCATCTCGAACCTGGATGAGGATGGCTACACCGGACCGGACGGCAAGCAATACACAACAAAGAACTTCGAACGCGACATTCGTCTGCCCGAGCGGACTCGCGTTATCGCGGAGGACCTTTGGTCCATTCTCGGGAAGTACGGGCTCCGGGACGAGAAGACCATCGTCTTCTGCGTCGACGACACGCATGCAGCATTCGTGGCGGCGGAGTTGCGTCGCCTTTCAGGTGATGGCAACTACGCCGCGCGGATTACCAGATCCGAGCGTAACTCACATCAGCTTGAGCGCAACTTCGCAGAAGTCGGTCGCGCCAAGCCACGGGTGGCGGTCACGGTCGATCTGTTGACCACCGGCTTTGACGCACCCGACGTCAAAAACATCGTCTTCGCTCGGCCCGTTAAGAGCGCCATCCTCTATAAACAGATGAAAGGCAGGGGAACCCGCCTTTGCGACGACATCGACAAGCGCTACTTCACCATTTTCGACTATGCCGGCGCGAATCTGCTGGAGGATGCTGAGTTCGATGGTCATCCTGCAAACCTGCAAACAAGCCGCAAGCCGCAACCGCAGAAAAAGGCGCCCGAGGCTGTCAAGGAGAAACCCGTCGGAGAGGGTGTTTCGGTCTACATTTCTTCCACGGAGCGTTACGTCTGCTTGGCCGATGGCCGAAAGATCCCTTTTGATGAGTACCGGGAGCAGTCACGCAACGCCATTCGGAGCATTGCGCCAACCAACGTCGACGAACTCTTGGATATTTGGATCGACAAGAACACACGCCGGGACTTACGAGGTGAGCTTGCAGACCGGGATATTCATGTCGCGGCGTTCCGGCACTACCTTGAACTTGATGGATCGGATGATGTCGACATTCTTGCCAAGGTAGGGTTTGAACTGGTGCGGGTTCCATCGCGTCACGATCGCGTTGTTCGTTTCTGGGATGCCGAGGAGAACTGGTTGCTCGTTCAACTCGGCGAGCATGCCGTCCCCGATGACAATCGCTTCAAGACGTACTTCTGGCAGACCGGCCTCGACCACTATTCGCTCTACGGCATCGACGATCTTGAGAAGGGCGGCACCTACAGCGCACCTCAGTTCGTGGAACAGTTCGGAAGCTTCAGCCGGTTGCTGAGTCTCTATGGAGGAGCCGACAAGCTGAGGACGGATTTGGAGGAAGTGAAGCAACACCTTTACGTGCCGATGTTGGCGTAGGAGAACACCCATGGCGCAAAGTGAGGCAAGGAACGAAGGCAAGCAGTTGTCCAACGGCACGACTGAGCACCGCCGCCAGGAGGTACAACAGGCCATCAAGAGTGCCTGTGACCAACTCCGAGACGACGGTGTGGAACCGCGTAACTACGTGGAGCAGCTCGCTTGGTTGTTCTTCCTCAAGGCATTTGACGAAATGGAGAGCCGCCGCGAAGAAGAGGCAGCCTTTGACGGCTCGTCGTACCGGCGAAGACTCGACGGCGAGTATAGTTGGTCGAGTTGGTCATCGATGTCCAACCGACCCGACCAGATGCTGGAATTTGTTGACGGGAAGCTCTGGTCACACCTCAAGAGCTTCGGAGAAACCGAGCATACCCGGCAATTCGCAAACGACCCGGTGGCCGAGCGATTCCGCCGCATCTTCTCGACGGTTCGCAACCATTCCCGTCGCGGCGCGAGCTTCGCGCGGGTCACTCAACAAGCCAATCGTCTCCAATTTGGTGACGAGACGGACGTTATAGTCCTTTCGGAACTCTATGAGGGGCTTCTGAAGGATGTAGCTGCCGACTCTGCCGGCTATGCTGGCGAATTCTACACGCAGCGTCACGTCATCCGAGCCATGGTGGATGTGGTCCATCCCAAAATCGGAGACCGCATCTACGACCCGTGCTTCGGAACGGCTGGTTTTCTTGTCGAGTCGGCGGAGTACATCCGGAAGACGGCGGGCACCCTTAGTGGCTCGAATCTCGACCGCCTCCAGGAAAAGACCTTCTACGGGATTGAACAAAAGCCGTTGACCTATCTCTTGGGCACGATGAATATGCTGCTGCATCGTATCGAGGGTGCGAACCTCGAACTCGGGAACACGCTAGAGCTGCATGCGACCAACGTCTCGGAGAAAGACCGCTACGATGTTATCCTCTCGAATCCACCCTACGGCGGAAAGATGGCCCGCGAGCTTCAGACCAATTTCACAATCCAATCGGGCTCCACCGAGATACTCTTCCTGCAGCACATCATGACGCACTTGGCCAAGGGTGGCCGTGCCGCAGCGATCATCCCCGAGGGAGTCCTGTTTCGTGGCGGTCCCGACGCCAGGGTCCGTGAACGACTCCTCCGCGAATTCGACGTTCACACGATCCTCTCGCTGCCGGCAGGATGTTTCCTGCCGTACACGGGCGTGAAAACGAATGTGCTCTTCTTCACCCGCCGCAAGGATGACCGAGGCACTGGGGACGTTTGGTACTATGAGCTCACCAACGACGGGTTTGACCTTAAGTCGACGCGGCGGCCGATCCAGGGAAACCAAATTCCAGACTTCCTCACTAAGTGGGAGAAGCGAGCGAAAGGAGAGAACTCCTGGTCGGTCTCCGCGAAGGAGATCGCCGAGCAGAACTGGGACCTATCTGCCCGTAATCCTCAACAAGGAGGAAATATCGGACACAAGCCCGCGCTGGAGTTGGTTCAGTCCATCAAGGCGAAGGAAGAGAGAGTGGTCGAGCTTCTTGACGAACTGCAGGAGTTGCTGGAGGGTACCCGATGAGTTGGCCCGTGGCCCGCTTGGGGGATGTAGCCCAAGTGAATCCAAGACGTCACAGCGGTCTACGGTCGCTAGCTGGAAATGTGGAGGTGACGTTTGTTCCGATGGCTGCTGTGGACGAGGAAACCGGCACGATCTCTTGTCGAGAGGTGAAGCCACTTGGCGACGTTCGGAGGGGGTTGACCGCCTTTGCAGAAGGCGATGTGATTTTCGCCAAAATTACACCTTGCATGCAAAACGGGAAGTCGGCCATTGCTCATGGGCTTGTCAATGGCCTTGGCTTCGGCTCCACGGAGTTTCATGTACTCCGCCCGGGTCCAGATGTTCTTCCGGAGTGGCTGTGGTACGTCGTTCGACAACGCTCCTTCCGCGAGGAGGCCCGACGACACTTCCGCGGCTCTGCTGGTCAGCAGCGCGTCCCAGCGAGCTTTATCGAGCAACACATGATTCCCCTGCCTTCCATTGGGTTGCAGAGACGAATCGTTGGGCAGGTTCGGTGGGCATTGGTACGAGTGAGTGAGATCCAAGATCTCCGTCGGAAGTCGCTGGCAGAGGCAACTGCACTAGAGGAAGCTGTTTTCTCGGATTTTATTGTGGATTTCATGAAGAACGCCTACGTCTCTATCGTTTCCCTTGGCGGCATCCTGGTCCGTGCACAGTATGGGTCATCCTCGAAGGCCAATACTGATGGAGAGGGTATACCTATTCTGCGGATGGGAAACATCCAGAATGGACACTTGGATGTGAGCGACCTCAAGCACATCAGTCTTTCCGCGAAGGAACTGACCAAGTACCGACTCAGCGAAGGAGACATACTTTTCAATCGGACCAACTCACTCGAGCTAGTCGGAAAGTCAGCAACCTTCACCGCATTGAAGGGAGACTGGGTGTTCGCGTCGTACCTGATCCGCCTTGATGTCGACCGTCGCAAGGCCCTCCCGGAGTACGTGACGGCGGTCATCAACAATCGGATAGGGCGAGACTACGTCTATCGCACAGCGCGGCGTGCCATTGGAATGGTGAACATCAACGCCAAGCAGATTCAACGGCTGGAATTGCCGCTTCCCCCGTTGGCGGATCAGGAGTGGCTGGTCGGGCAAATGCGACGGGCTAAGACCGCAAGTGACAACATCCGAAGGGATCTTGGCATGGAGGCTATAGAGGCCCTTCCTGATGCTATTCTCCACAAGGCCTTTGCGGGGGAGCTCTAAACGGTGCGGCTTGCAATAGAAGTCGTCTACACATGAGCCAGCTTGAACTTACGTCTCAAGTGTCCGAGCTATGGGACCGTCTCAGTGAGATGCGCGGCCAAGGGATTCGCAACCGCCCGTTCGAGTCTGTCATCGCTCCCCTTGCGGCCCTACTCTTGCTTTGTTGGGCTGAGCACCTGGACACCGAACAGGAAGCCGAGGCTGCCTTCGACGGTCGCGACCACCTGTCTGCTCTGCCTCGGGATCAGCACTGGTCCGCGTGGTGCGAGCTTCGCGGTGAGAGGCTTGTTGGCGCCCTTCAGAGAGGGGTTTTCCCCGCCCTGCGTCATGCATCCAGTGGCACCCTCGGCCAGTCCTTGCAGCGGCTTGCGACCGTCTTTGAGGGCCTCACCCGCGAACCTCCCGAGGTGGTCGAGATGCTCGTGCAATGGGGCCAGTTATTCGATCTAGAGACTGCCTGTGGCAAGCAGGCAGCGGCAGACGCCCTGGCGGCTCTTTTGGACCAGGCTACCGAGAAGTCCGCGAAATTCGGAGGGGAGTTTACAACGCCCCGATCTGTGGTCCAGATGATGGTTGACCTTCTCGCTCCCAATCCAGGTGAACGCATCTACGATCCATGTTTCGGTACCGGAGGTTTGCTCGCCACCGCGGCAAAGAGACTCCGTGAGAAGGCGTTGAAGATGCCCCCGAAGGTATGGACAGATGTCCGGGAGCGAAGCGTGTTCGGGGTAGAACTCAACCCGTTCGCCTACAGCATCGGGCTTGCACGAGTGGTTTTGGAAGGTATAGAGCAACCCGGACTCGAACTTGGGGACGTTTTGGAACGCCCTTTGGTCAAAGACCGGTACTCCGAGGGATTCGATTGCATTTTGGCCGTACCTCCTTGGGGCCGCCGCGTGCGCCAGAAGGTGGCAGCCCAGTTTCAAGTATCGTCAACTTACGTTGAGACGCTCTTTCTCCAACACGTGATGGCTTCTCTTCGGCCGGGTGGCCGCGCCGTCATTGCCCTTCCGGAAGGTGTCCTCTTCCGGGCCGGCGCCGACCGGATGGTTCGCAAGGAGTTGCTCTCGGACTTCTGCGTCGAGGGGGTAGTGTCGCTGCCGGCTGGGGCTTTCCATCCGTACACAGGGATCAAGACGAGTTTGGTCCTCTTCCGACGTGAACAAGTCAAGGATGCTGTTCGGTTCATGCAGGTTGAGGAGTGGCCCTCTGTCCGACCGGGAGATGGGCTCAGCCGTGAGAAGGCGATTTCAGTGGCGCGCAGCATCGCTGAGGAATTCAAGAACGGCACACCAAACGGTAGCCTCTGGGAAAGCCCGATCAAGGAGCTTGCGACCAGGGACTGGGAGTTGGTCGCCAAACGGACAGGTGAGGAAACCCTATCGCGCTCGCTGCAGGTTCTGAAGGAGGCGGATGCCGAGGTCCCGGTATGGCGGCTCAACGAGGTGGCGGAGATATTCCCCGGTGTTTCGTACGGGAAGTCGGTGACCACACAGTGCGCGGACGACCCAGCGGTGTTCGCCGGGCTCGTCCGTGTTGCAGATGTGAAAGGCACCGGTCCACAAGACCCCTCCCTCTTCCTGATCGCAGAGGGTAGCGAACGAGTGCAGTCGAAGCACTGGTTACGCGGGGGAGACATCCTCCTCACTGTCTCCGGAACCATCGGAAAGTTAGGGGTTGTGTCCGAGTCGGCGGGTACGGTCGGCTCGGTGGCCGCCAAGAGTATGGCTGTAATACGTCCCAGGAAACAGGTCTCTCCACAGTTTTTGGCGAGCCTCCTAGCCTCCCCTGTATACCAGGAGTGGATCCGCGGTCATGCGCACGGGGCGACCATTCAGCATCTCTCCGTTCGAACGCTAGCGCATCTTCGCATTCCGGTGCCCGAAGTTCCGATCCAAGAACGCGTCGTCCAACAGGTGGGCGTCGAGCGAGACGGGCCCCTCGCTGTCCTCGCGCGGATCCTGACAGGTGAAAGCGAGGATCCAGTTGTCAATTGGCTCGAAACCTCTTCCGATGTGCGCAAGCTGCGGCAATCGGGTCACACAGTCGATCCTATTGTGGTTCTGGAGCGAATCGCCCATTCGGTTGGGAACCTACGAGATCAGGTGGCGCAAGCTCAGGTCCACGGTGTGCCCGACCTTGCTTACTGGTTGTTGGAGTTCGCAGAGGCGGTGAACCCGCTAAAGGGTTTGAAGCACGTGCCTTGGGGTGCCGGGCGCATGGCGATACTGGACAGTGCACAACTTCGCCTAGGACGGTGGTTGTCGATTCTCGAAAAGTCATCGCTGCCCGTGCTTGACGCTGCGAGGGATCTGACGGGAGGGATTTCCCGGATCGTCCGGGCCGAATTGGATTCGATCATGGAAGATGTGAAGCTGGTGCCCGGCGTTGAACCGAGCGCGGTAGTAGCGGGGACGGAAAACGAGGTCCAAGTACGTGTGACGAATCAGTCGCCTCTTGCGCTCCGCAATGTCTCGGTCTCAACTGTACCCGACATCGGTGGGCGCCGCTTCGATTACCTCGCTGAGGGTGAGACGCTCAGTTTCACGGCGAAGATTCCCGCACTCGGAAAGACAAGCCCTTTTCCTTTCGAGCTTCGATGGCGAGCGGACCGCCTTGACGGACGGCCAGTATCCGGTGAATTGCCGCTGGCCGTAGATGTTCGCTCGACGCGCGAAGCCGTCCACCTCTCGGAGCTCGGGGCCAGCCCGTACATCGTCGGAAACCCGATCGATCGAGAGGAGATGTTCTTTGGCCGTCGAGATCTCATCGACAAGATTAGGCGACAGCTCTCCACAAGTCACAGTGCCAACGTCATTCTTCTGGAAGGCAATCGTAGAACGGGCAAGACCTCCATTCTCAAGCGCCTACAGGCTCCCCACGTGCTCCCAGGTTGGATTGTCGTAAACTGCTCTTTCCAAGGTGGCGAGGGCCACGAAAGCAAGGCTGGTTTGCCCACCAACGAGGTTTTCAGACTCATGGCGCGCGACATCGGCCAGGCGGTGGATGACGCCGGGCACCAAGTATCGCTTCCGGACATGGTTCTCCCAGATTTGAAGAGGCGGTTCAAGGTAGCGTTTGTGAAGGCTCTAGCGACGGCATTCTCCGGTCCGCAACCCTTCCAGGTGTTCGAGCTTTACATACAGGCTGTCTTGGAGGCTGCCAGTCCGCGACGCCTCCTGCTCATGCTTGACGAATTTGACAAGCTCCAGGAGGGCATCGACACCGGCGTCACGAGCCCGCAAGTTCCGGAAAACCTCCGCTACCTGCTTCACAACTACCAAGGGCTGTCAGCCATACTCACTGGCTCTCGCCGTCTCAAGCGACTTCGGGAGGAGTACTGGTCGGCGCTCTTCGGGTTTGGGCACAGAGTCTCCGTGAGTGAACTCCCGTTGGGGGATGCGCGACTCCTTGTGAAGCAGCCGGTCGAGGGGCGGCTTACGTACGTGCCCGAGGCGACAGACCGCGTGGTCGAACTGTGTTCGCGACAACCCTTCCTGATCCAGTCATTGTGCAACCAGATCTTCGAGCGAACTGCCCTCTCGGACGAGCGAACGGTGACGGTGGGCGCGGTAGACGCCGCTGCCACGGAGATGGTTCAGGACAACGAGCACTTCCGTACGCTTTGGGGTTACGCCGGGACCGAACGCAAACGTTTCGTTCTGTCGTTGTGTCAGCGGCTAAAGGAGGGACCAGATCCCATCACACTAAGTTTGTTGGAGGCGAAGCTTGAGGAGTGTGGCATTGCCCTCCCTTATGGCGAACGTTTGGGAGATGATCTGGAGTATCTCCGTGAACTCGAACTTATCGAACTTGAGGAGACTACGCGGGGCCCGGCATATACGCTCGCTGTTCCGTTGATGGCCGACTGGATACGGCGGAACATCGACTTCGAGGATCAGCGCCAGCAGGTCGTTCGGGAAATTGAAGAAAAGGTGACCACGGAGGAAGAACAGTGAGCGAAAGTCCCTACCAAGTCCTTGGCCTAGGAGTCCCGGCAATGCTCGGGCGCGAGCGGCTTCTCGAACGGCTACTTCGCCACCTGACCAAGCCAACGCCAGACCACATGTGCGTCGTAGGCCCTCCGCTGTTCGGGAAATCGGTCTTCCTCAATCACGCTGCTGCCTACTTCAAGGAGGCAGGTGATCACTACGTCACCTCCCTCTACTGGGACCTCCGGCATAGCACTCCAGGAACCGACGACCAGTTCCGCCGGCGTTTCGCGGAGCGAGTCAGGGATGCCCTCCAACCGGTAGAACCTGGCCTTGCCAAGGACCTTGACCCGGAGGACGAAGCGCTTGCCGATCTTCTTCCTCTCGTCTTCGATGAGTTGGATCGAAAGGGAATCCGCTTCCTCGCCGTGCTCGACGGGTTCGATCACGTTCTTGAAGGGAGTGGCATTACGAGAAATCTGTGGGATTACATGAGGACGCTTTGCGAGAAAACCAGCCTTCGACTCGCAACTGGAAGCCGGAGCAGACTCCGTGAGCTTTGTAAGAGCGAGGACTCCCGGACATCAGATTTCTGGGAGATCTTCTACCACACCCCGTTGGAGGTCGGGTGTTTTGAAGAGCACGACTGGAACGGTTTCCTCGATCCCTTCAAATCGCGGGGGATCACGTTCGACGGATCCGCTCTCAAAGAGATTGCCAACTGGACTGGCGGTGTCCCGGTTCTGGCAGCGGCTTTGGCCGAGCGGCTACTGGACGGGGTTCTCGACGGCGCATCGCTCTCCAAATCCCACGTGGACAGGATCGCACGGGACGTGGCTGAGGAACGACGAGATCTACTCGCGGCGCTTTGGGATCATTGTCAAATCGACCTGCAGTCTGATCTGGTCGCCCTCGCCCACAGCGATCTCCGATCGTCCGAGGTGTCCGATGAACGGAAGCGCCGGCTCGAACTGCGGGGGTTCGCCCGCTCGTCCGGAACTCGGCTCCGAGGTTCGTGTCGTTTGATGGTCCAATATGCCCAGCAGCGAGGGGGCGAGGTGGAGAATCTGCGGCGGCTATTCGGCGACGCGGAGCTTTTCGAGAGCAATATTCGAAGTCTCCTTGAGATCCGTTTGGCGCAGATACCCATCGTCGATTCGGAGCTGGTGGGATATGTCCAATACGCGATCCGGGATCTGCAGCCGAACCCCACCAACACCGTGGTTTGGGCCCGAAGCATCGCTGAAAGAGGTCTGGATCTGATCTGGAAGGCCGAGCTTCCGGTGAGCAGGTCTCTGCCGGACGCCTGGAAATTTGTCGGAGTGAAGTTTGACGAACGGGGCCAGTTTCCTACGAGACGTGGTCCGCAGTGTGGAATCCTCCGTCTCATCACGGGTACGGAAGACCACGACCCGGTCGCGAAGTTCGTAACTAGGCCGACGTACTTGCTTGTAAACCACATTCACTCTGTCGGTGACTTCGGACAGCACAAGGGAGACACCGCCGTGTCAGTGTCGTTCGCCGCTGCGTTTTGTCTGTCAGCAATTGGCCTCTGCGAAAGCCTTGCCAGGGAACTGACTACGTCAGCGAGCACGCTGATCCCGGATGGCTGATAGCCGCACCGACGATGACGCGCACCATTGTCGAGAGTAACTGATGAGCCTCTACACTAGGTACATCTTTAAGCGGTGCCCAAACGGGGCACATGCTGTATTGGGAGGAAGGTAACTCCGCCGAGGATGACACTTTTTGCTGGAAATGCGGGGAGTCCTATCTGCTGAACTGCCCCTCGTGTAACCACCAACTCGGAAATGCGTTTGATACCATGAAGTCGGCGTTTGATGGGAAGCCGCGGAAGGTGCCTAACAAACCGGCATTCTGTGGCAAGTGCGGCAAGCCCTATCCCTGGACGTTAGCTGAGCATCAGAGAATTGAGGACGCTGGATTTTGGTCGCTGGTGCATCCCATGGTCATCAAGCTGGCAAGGCCTCGGTTTGAGACAGGTCACTATGCGGATGCGGTGGAAGCCGCGTTCAAGGGACTGAACAGCAACGTAAAAGAACTTTTTCTGACCGCGAAAGGGCGAGAACTCGACGGCCCGGACCTTATGAGGAAGGCGTTACGGACCGATGACGCCGTGCTCGTCTTAGGTGACCTTACAACAGAGTCTGGCCGCAACATTCAAGATGGTTACTCTCATATTTTTGCGGGTGCCATGCAGGCAATCCGCAATCCCAGTGCCCATGCAAACACGGAGATTGGTTCGAATCGAGCATGCCACCAATTGATGCTTGCAAGCCTTCTTTTCCGTCAAATTGATGAAAGAAGGAAAGGCGATAGGTAGATATGCTCCCGGCCTCGTCGAGACCGGCAGGGTTCGTTCATCTGATCAAAGTCCTCGTCACCGGCGCCACCGGCTACATCGGCGGCAGGTTGGCTCCGCGCCTCCTTGCCGACGGCCATCGCATACGCGTGCTGGCACGTAGCGCGGCGCGGGTGCGCTCGCGGTCCTGGGCGGAGCGGGTGGATGTCGTCGAGGGCGACGCGCTGGAACGCGAAACGTTGGCGCAAGCCCTGGCCGGGGTGGACTGCGCCTACTACCTGATCCACAGCATGGGCAGCGGCGCGAGGTTCCACGAGCTGGACTTGGAGGCGGCGCGGCTTTTCGGGCGGGTGGCCAGGGAAGCCGGCGTCCGCCGGATCGTTTATCTGGGAGGGCTGGGAGACCCGAAGGCCGACCTGTCGCAGCACTTGCGCTCCAGGCAGGAGACGGGGCGGGCGCTTCGCGACGGCGGGGTGCCGGTAACGGAGTTCAGGGCGGCGGTGATCGTGGGGTCCGGCAGCATCTCTTTCGAGATGATCCGCTATCTGGTGGAGCGGCTCCCGGTGATGGTCTGTCCCCGGTGGGTGTATTCGCGGGTCCAGCCCATCGCGGTGAACGACGTGCTGGACTATCTGGCGGCGGTCCTGACCAACGCCGCCTGCGGCGACAAGGTCATCGAGATCGGCGGGCAGGGGGTCACCACCTACAGGGGGATGATGCTGGACTATGCCAGGGCCAGGGGGTTGAAGCGCTGGCTGGTGCCGGTGCCGGTGCTCACGCCGCGCCTGTCGTCGTATTGGGTGCACTGGATTACGCCGATCCCTTCCAGGGTGAGCGGACCGCTGATCGACGGGCTTCGGAACGAAGTGGTGGTGACCGACAATCTGGCCCTGGAGCTGTTCCCGGGGATCGAGTCCCGGGCCTACACCGCGGCCATCGCAGAGGTGATCGAGGACCTGGAGCAGGGCCGTGTCGAGACCGCCTGGAGCGACGCCCACGGCGGGTCCGACACGCCGGACTCCCTCTCCCGCGTGGAGTCCCACGAAGGGATGATCTTCGAGCGTCGCACACGACAGGTGGCCGCGCCTGCCCGGGAGGTGTACCGGGTGTTCACCGGCATCGGCGGCGAGCGGGGATGGTTTTATGGCGACTGGATGTGGCGGGTCCGGGGCATGGTCGACCGCCTGCTGGGGGGCGCGGGGCTGCGCCGGGGACGCCGGCATCCCGACGAGTTGCGCGTCGGCGACGCGCTGGATTTCTGGCGGGTGGAGGCCCTGGAGCCGGACCGGCTGGTCCGGCTCAGGGCGGAGATGAAGCTGCCGGGCCGCGCCTGGCTCCAGTTCCGGGTATGTCAACGGACTCTTTCGCCTTCGGCGGCTGTAAGAGCAACTTCGCCAGTTCTTCTGGCGCGATGTTCATAGGCGGGATGATGGGATCTTGTGCCATGGCGGACAACCTCACTTGATGAGCTTCAAACTCTTTAGGTCATCTAACGTCCAGCCTATTTCTTCAATCAGCGCCTTCAGAAGCCTAGCTCCGTACGTTTTTCCCGGATGGTAGTGGATCACAACACGGCGGCCGGGGCCTTTTCGAAACGCCCGCTTAGCCCCGATCTTGACATCTTCTTCCCACCCGTCCGCCTTGAGAGCCTTGATTAGGTCGCCGGCTGTAAGGTTCTTGATTTGATTCCAGATGGACTTAGGGAGCGCCATGGCATCGTGATGTGTTGCAGTGATACGGTGTTTTTGGGCGTGTCCCTGTGGACAATTAAGCCAGGCCCCTCGGGCAATGGCTCATTGTGTTTTCTGAGTGATTTGAGATAGACGTCAACCGCCTCCTGTGCACTCTGAAAGGCCTCCTGCTCTGTCGCGCCATCAACGTGTAGTCCTTTCAGTGCTGGAGCATAAGCATGGAACCCATCCCCGTCCTCCTCCACCACTACGGTAACGGAAATGAGGACCTTCTGTTGGCTCATCGGCATGTCTCCCTTCAACGTGAATTCCGGTTGGAAAGACCTCCCTTTATGGTAGTTTTGCATTCAAAGTTACCACAAAAAGAGTGCAAGTACCAGAAAACAGCTATCGGAGATGCGATATGGCGGAAACAACACTATTCGAACCCGGCGGGTATCGGTACGTGCGGGGGCGGTTCCAGTACTCGGGGGGCGTCTCGGCGGAGCCGGGATTTGTCATCGAACGCGCCCGGTTCGCACGACCCGTGCCGCTTGACGAGGGGTTCCGCCGGATCGAGACGTATCTTGACGCTCTCGGACGGCCGCCCACCGCGTTCTGCGCTTGTGAGCTGCGCTCGCCAGGGCAGTTCACGGAAGAAGGCTTCGTTGCCTTCAATCGGGTCTATGTGGGCACGCTCGAACGGTGGGGCATCTTCAAGGACGAGGACAATCCCGTCGCGCGGTCAAACGTATGTCCCGAGGTGCATCCTCCGATCGAACCCTGCTTCCATGCATTTTCGTACACGGTACCGGCCGAGGCGAGCGATGCGGCGGGGCTGAAGAGCTTCGTAATCGCGGGCTCCGGCGAAGCGCCCGAAGGACCGGGAGGGTACGGGGACCGGATCATCCGTCTCGGGGACACCTCGCCCGATGCAATGCGCGAAAAGGCGCAGTATGTCCTCGGAGCAATGGAGCTTCGGATGGCGGCGTTGGGCATGACGTGGGCGAACGCCACCACGAGCCAAGTCTACACGGTCCACGAAATCCATGGGTTTCTCGCCGACGAGGTCGTCCGCCGGGGTGCGGCACCGGACGGTGTCACATGGACCTACGCCCGACCGCCGGTCCAAGGATTGGCTTTTGAAATGGACGTCCGGCGTGTGCCGGTGGAGCGGGTAATCGGCTGAATCCGAGGTCCAAACGCCCCGGTCCTATGCCTGTAGCGGCGGATCGCCCAACCGGCCGTCCGGGAAGAGCGGCAGGCCGGCTGATGGGTGGGCGCTTATCCTTCGCCTACGCGATCCCTTATAGTTTTCGGGGTGAGGATCGGAACGGGAAACGCCGGTGCCAGGACAAGCAGGTCGTGGTCGCCGGTGACCAGCGCGTCGGCTTTGCCCACCAGCGCCAGTTCGAGGAAAGGCCGGTCGAAGGGATCGCGGCAGTCGGGAACGACCGGAGGCCTGGAGACGTCCACCGTCTCGCACCAAGGCAGGTAATCCGCCAGGAGATCTTCTCGCTCATCCCGGGTCAGGCGAAACTTCGGATAGGACAGCACCCGGATCAATTCCTCGGTCGTAGCAAGGCTTGCCAGTGGGCGGACGGTTTCCGACTGCCACGCATGGCGTAGCCAGGATAGCGATCCGGCAGGAAAGAGCAGGGCTGACAGCAGTACGTTGGTGTCAAGCATGGCCTACAACGGCCCAAGGCCGCCGGAGGCGCGCAGGTCACGCAGAGGTGCGATGAATAACGTTATCTCAATAGGGTGCATTTGAATCTGTTGCCTTCTCAGGTCTTTGCATTGTCGCCTTCCGTGCGCTTGAAGGTCCTCTGGTTTTCAGTTCACTCGCTTTCGATACGTTTACGGTCCGCTCTCAGTCTCCGGCCGTTAGTCTTCCGGACCAGGGAGGGTTTCCACCGGGCCGCACTGCCGCTCTCGTCCGCGTTCATACGATCCCCGGAGCGGCGCCCTTCCCCAATACACCCGGCCTAGTCGGCAGATGGCGGATCTGGGCGCCCGTTTCCCTGTCGGCCTGAACGAGGTCGTACTGTGCCTGAAGGTTAAGCCAGAATTGAGGATCGACACCGAACCAGTGGCCCAAGCGTAGCGCGGTGTCGCCGGTAACCGAACGCTTGCCGGAGATGATCTGGCTCACCCGGTTAGCGGGCACCTCGATCTGTCGCGCCAACTCCGTCGGGGTGATACCCAGTTCTTCCAGCTCGCCCTTCAGGATCTCACCGGGATGGACAGCTCTCATGAACATGCCGACCTCCTTCTCATCCGTGGTAGTCGACGATCTCAACGTTGTCCGGTCCTGCCTGCCCGTCCGGCCACTCGAAACACAGTCTCCACTGCCGATTGATGCGAATGGAGTACTGGTCCTTCCTGTCACTCCTGAGGGCTTCGAGGTGGTTTCCCGGCAAGGACCGCAGGGTATCGAGCGAAGGCGCGGCGTTCAGGATGGCCAGCCGTCTTGTTGCTTGGTTTTCAAAGCTCCGGAACGCCCTGACTGACCGCCCTTCGGCAAACACCCGCGTGTTTCTGTCTCGATAGCCGAGGATCATCTCCTGCCAAGATGACAAACTAGACGAGGTACGTCAAGGGTACACGATTCGACGCCGGAGTGCAGGTTGGTTTCTCCGGCGAGTCAGGTTCTACACAGTGCGGGCGGGCGATGCTGCTCGGTTCCGCCCACACGAAGTCTCGACGCGACATTGCCCAACTGAGGTGGTCCTGGTTTGTAGGACAGGATGGCGGTAGAAAAGGTGTATTCCGCGGTAATCGATCATGCCGCCAAGGTCGTGTTTAACCCGTCTCGCTGTTTCGGTTGAGCCGGCAGACGAGCAGGCAAGGGCGGCGCTTGGTCTGCATCTCCCGAAGCATTCCCTCTTACACGGCCCCGACAATGGAAGAAGGCCAGCCGTGCGGCGAGCTGGATGGTCGCTGACCGGGAGAACGTTGCGCTCTTTACCCGCGCGGCGTAACGGCGCCCCGTCCCGCTGTCGGCGAGCCTATTCCGCCATACGCTTCAGCCCGCTCAGCGGTCGAACCTTGACGGCCCGCGAAGCGGGCTTCGCGGCCACCGTGATTTCCTGGCCGGTGAAGGGTGAGATCATCTTGCGCGACTTTGTTGCCGGCTTGCGCACCGCCTTGATTTCCAGCAGGCCCGGAAGCGTGAACGTTCCCACTGCACGTCTCTTGATGTGACGCTCGATGAGCACTCCGAGTTCGTCGAGTACCAGGGCCACATCCTTCTTCTGAAGCCCCGTCGATTCGGATAGTGCGTTCAAGAGCTGGGTCTTGGTCATCGCCTCCTTGAGCGCCTTGTTGCTGCGGTTCCCGGTTGTCGCCATCTCATATCTCCTTGCGTGGCTTGCGGCCGCTGTGGAAAGCGGTGTCTGGGGGTAGTCGAAGGACCGTCAAAAAGCGAATCGTGTCGATCCGCATCCAAGCCCCCGTTCCGGTAGCCGCGATTACAGGTGTGCAAAGGGGTTCAGGGCGCCGACAGAGCGGGAAGCGGTGTGCGGACACACGGATGGGAGACCACGATGTTGTGGAAGCACGATTTGGACCAGGGCGTCTAGAAGACGGAGCTGTCGACGCGGTTCGGTATCTAGCACGTGCGCGACCTCGACGCGTGGATCGAGGCGCGCAGGAAAATGTGGCGGGGGCCGCAAAAGATCGCCAAATCTCCCCAATATTGGGGTGGCTAGCCAGCTCGCGACGCGTTTAAACTACCATGGCGCGTGAGCGCCGCCGGGAGGAGACCCGGCGAGAACCGTTGCGCGGTCTGTTCGACCCCACGGGGCATCGGCTTTCATTCGGATTATTGCAGCTACGGGAGGCTAGGGATGACCCTTTTTCGCTTACCTCGGACAACACGTTTTCTGCGCCGGATACCTGTGTCAAAGGCAACGGATCCAAGCTGGCGGGAGACCGGATCTCATTCGTGAAGCCAAGGCGACCCCAAGATCCTACAGCGTCAGGCGACGGGCGTTGTCGACCGCTTGCCAACGTGTCTGTGGGCTCGTCGGATCGCGTTCCAATTTCCTTCCTCCCCAGGCGCCATCCCGTTTTCAGACCAGCGATGCCCTGCCGACGCATGTGCATCGTTCTCATCTCTCTTACGCGAATTCACCGGGACCCTTCGACCATGCATCATCTCGTTGTGCCTTGCACCGTACGCTGTCTCGCAATCATGCTGTTCTCCGCGTTCGTCGCGTTGCTTGCCACGCCCGCCTACGCGCAGACCGAGGTTCCGAGCAACTGGCCCCTGAAACCTCCGGGACTGAATGTGGGCGACGAATTTCGCCTGGTGTTCATGGGGAAAGTTTCGCGGAATGCAGATTCGACGGACGTCGCGGTCTATGACGCGCATGTGCAAGGCCGTATCGCCGGCATCGGCCACGCGGAAATCAAGGCGTATTCGAGCCATTTCAAGGTTCTGGGTTCCACCTCCACGGTGAATGCGCGAATGCACACCGGAACGACCGGAACCGGCGGCGTGCCGATCTATTGGCTGAACGGCCCGAAAGTCGCGGACAACTACGCCGACTTCTACGACGGCACTTGGGACGACAAGGACGGTGCGACACTGGAGGATGGCACGTCGCTTAGCTCCGGTCGCAAGGACCAATTCATTTGCACCGGCACCAACGATGACGGGACGACGGCGTCACAGCCTCTCGGCGCAGCCACATGTGCCGGAACGAAGATCAATATCTCGGGGAACACCCTGAGCGGGGCGACGGGTGCGAGCAGCGCAGCATCGCGCTACCTGGTGCTCTCCGGCGTCTTCCGGGTCGGCAACTTCACCGCCACCATCCCGACGGTCGAGAGCGTGCGCGTCACCTCGGATCCCGGCAGCGACGGCGAATATGTCAAGGACGACGCGATCAAGGTCACGGTGACGTTTTCGGAAGCGGTCGCCGTTACTGGAACGCCCAAAATCAAACTGAGACTCTCCGAAGAGGCGACGCCGAAGAGACCCGGTTACGTCGCTGCCGAAAGCACGGCGACGGCGCTGGTGTTCTCCTACACGGTGAAGGCGACCGACTATTCCCATGACGGGGTCATCATCCCCAGGAACGGGATCGTCCTCAGCGGCGGCGCGACGATCAAGAACCAGGCCGGCACCGTGGACGCGGACCTGGATCACGCCAAGAAAGATTCGCTGAGCGCCCACAAGGTGCACGTCCGGCCATTGGTCACCGGCGTAACCGTGGCTTCGACGCCGGCGGCCAACGGCATCTACCGGACCGGCGAGACCATCCAGATCGACCTGACCTTCGACAAGGCGGTGGCTGTCTTCACCGACTTCGGCACGCCCGAAGTCTGGTTCGTCATGGATGGCTCGAATCCGGCGCGCCGCGAGGCTGCCTACACGACGACCGTCGGAGACCATGTCGTGCGCTTCGATTATGCGGTCCAGGCCGCGGACCTGGACGACGACGGCATATTGTTCATGAACAACGCGATTGTCTGGAACGACGGGGCGATTATCAGAAAGGCGCATGGTGACGTTGACGACCTCGATGAATTGAAGACCCTGAGGGTGGACGAAAACGGTGGGAGTACCTCCACGTACCCCCAGACCGGCCACAGGGTGAATGCGGCGGTGTCGACGGACGCGACGCTGAGCGACCTGGATCTGGAGGACAGCAACGGCGCCGCGATCGAGCTGACCCCGTCGACGTTCGCGTCGACGACGACGTCCTACACGGCGTCGGTGGCCTACGCGGTGGACGAGATCACCATCGTCCCGACGGTGATCGAGATCTATGCGACGGTGGCGTATTTGGACGCGAGCGACACGGCGCTCACGGACGCGGACGCGAACAAGAACGGCTTCCAGACGCCGCTCGCGGCGGGCGCGAACACGATCAAGGTGAAGGTGACGGCGGACGACGACTTCACCACCCTGACCTACACGATCACGGTAACGCGGGGCGCCGCCTCCACCGACGCGACGCTGAGTTCCCTGGCGTTCACGGACGCGGCCAACGGCAACACCATTTCTCTGACTCCGGGCGGGAACCGCACCTACACGACGTCTGTGATCAGCAGCGTGGACGAAATCACCGTCCTCCCGACGGTGAACGAGAGCAACGCGACGGTCGCGTACCTGAACGCGTCGGACACGGCGCTCACGGACGCGGACGTGGCGAAGGACGATTTCCAGGTGGTGCTCGCGGTCGGCGCGAACACGATCAAGGTGAAGGTGACGGCCGAGGACGGGGATACCATCGAGACCTACACGGTGGTGGTGACCCGGGCTGCTTTGGTGCCGGGCCAGGTGACGGGGGTCGAGGTAACGCCGGGCACTGGCCGGTTGAAGGTCGACTGGAACGCCGTGACCAACGCCGACGGCTACAAAGTGCAGTGGAAATCGGGTACCGAGACGTTCACCAACGCGGCTGCGAACAGCCGGGAGGCGACGGTCACGTCGGGTTCGACGACGAGCCATACGATCACGGGCCTGACCAACGGCACCGCCTACGACGTACAGGTGATCGCGACGCGGACCAACGCCGCCGACGAGACGCCCTCGGCGCCGGCATCGGGCACGCCGGGCGCGGCGCCGGGCCAGGTGACGGGGGTCGAGGTAACGCCGGGCACCGGCCGGTTGAAGGTCGACTGGGACGCCGTGACCAACGCCGATGGTTACAAGGTGCAGTGGAAATCGGGCGCGGAGACCTTCGCCGATGCGGCTGCGAACAGCCGGGAGGCGACGGTCACGTCGGGCTCGACGACGCGCCACACGATCACGGGCCTGACCAACGGTACCGCCTATGACGTGCAGGTCATCGCCACCCGGACCAACGCGGACGACGGGACGCCCTCGGCGCCGGCGACGGACACGCCGTCGCAGACGGTGCGAATCACGGGCGTGGCGTTCACGAACGTCCCTTCGAACAACGTCTATAACCTCGGCGACACGATCGAGGTGAGCATCACGTTCAATGCGGCGGTTGAGGTAACCGGAACCCCGAAGGTGCAAATGTATTTCGTCGACAAGCATAAATTCTACGAATACGCCAACTACGACGCTGCCTTCAGCACGGATACGGTGCTCGTCTTCAAGCGCCTCGTGACCGGCGACGACGACAACGAGTCGACCGTTCGAGTCATTCCTGACGGTCTCAAATTGAACGGCGGGACAATTCGGATCAAGGGGACCACGGTAAATGCCGACATCGCCCACGCCGGCACGCAGACGGACCCGGACATCAACACGCGGTGGCTCGAGGGCATCGCGGTGACCTCGGCACCCGCCGTGCCAGAGACCGTGACCGGGAACCCTGTCTACGGCCCGGGCGAGAAGATTCAATTCAAGGTGACTTTCAAGAATGCAGTCGATGTCGATCAGACGGACGGCGCACTGAAGCTGAAATTTCGCTCGGGCAGCGCCACGGCAACCTACGCGGCGGACTATGAAAGCGGCACCGGCACGAAAGATCTGGTGTTCGCCTGGACCGTGCCGGCCAACATGCCGGATGACGGCGCCGGCCTCGTTGTTCCGACGAACGTTCACGGGCACGGGCACGGGTTCGATACCAGTCATGGACTGGTGCTGAACGGCGGGACGATCAAGAGCAGCGGCGGGATCGCGGTGAATATCCGCCACGGGCAGCACGATACGGATTCGCGGGTGGATACGACCGCGCCGGTTCTTGCGGCCGGCGCCGACGGTGCGACGGTGGACGGCACGGCGCTTGTGCTCACATTCCAGAACCCGGATGACGGCAATTCGGCGGACCACCTCGACGAGGCCTCGGCGCCGGCGGACTTTGCCGTCACGGTCGCGGGATCGGCGCGGACCGTGTCGAGCGTGAATGTGAACGGCGCCACCGTCACCCTCACCCTCGCTTCGCCCGCGGGCCATGCCCAGGCGGTCACGCTGGGCTACACGCCGGGAACGAGCAGGATTCGGGACCGGTGGGGCAACGAGGCGGTCCAGATCGCCGGCCGGTCGGTGCGCAACGACAGCCCCGAGCCGTCGCTGTCGATCGAACCGGTGACGGTGCACGAAAGCGACGGCACGGCCACCTTCACGGTGACGCTGAGCGTCCCGAGCGCAGAGCAGGTTACGGTCGACTACGCGACCGGGGACGGCACTGCGACGGCGGGGGCGGATTACACAGCGGCGAACGGCACCCTCACCTTTGCGCCGGGAGAAACGACCAAGCCCATCAGCGTCACGATCGCCGATGACACTGTCGACGAGGATGGCGAGACCTTTTCGGTAACGCTCAGCAACGCGGTGAACGCGTCCATCGGTCAAGCGGCGGCGGCGGGAACCATCACGGACGATGACCAGACGGCGTTATTTCTGTCGGGCCAAGTGACGGAGTTGATGGCCACGGCGACGGTGAACAAGGTCACGCTGACCTGGACGGCACCGTCCGGCACGATCCTCGGCTACCGGATCGAGGCGTCCTACGACGGCGGCACGGTCTGGGCCGAGGTAGAAGACAATACGAACGGGACCAGCACCGCCTACGCGCACGGTTCGGGGCTGATGGCCGGCGAGACCCGCGACTACCGGGTATCGGCAATCACCGGTGATGGCGCCGGCCCGCCGTCCGTCGCGGCCGCAGCCAACGCTTCGGACACCGTCAACGGGCTGACGGCCACCGGTGTGTCTATCCAGGACACGCCGGACGGGATGGCAACGATCGATCTCTGTTGGAAACCGTCCGGTGTAGCGGTGAGCGAATTGAAGGATTTCGCGATCAGGGAGAGAAACGTCCATCCCTCATATCCCGCGGAGTGGAGCGATCAACACTGGTCTCCGTCGGGCAAGTCGAGGGCTGCCGATTGCGAGGCGGGAAGCATCGGCTTCCGGGTCTCCGGGAGGATTGCCCCGAATATCCGCTACGCCTTTCAGATCCGGGCCAGATACGGGATGCGCTGGGCGCTCTCGAACGACGCCGACGCGGTATCGGTCGATGCGGCCCTGGATCTTCGCGCCGACGTGTTGACGGGCAATTCCAGCCTGTCGGGGGATACCGACGTGCCCGCCACCGTTTGCCCCGCCTATGACGACCCGGCGACGCCTGAGGCCGACGCCGGTTCATTCATCGTCAATATCGGGTTTTCCACGCGGCCCGCGGTCATGCTCAATTACGAAGCGGTGACCGGATTCGTTCTGGACAATGACGTGACGCTCGAGAACGCCACCGCGGAGCTCATCGACCGGCCGTATGGCGCGCAGCTGGGCTATCGGGTCCGGATCACCCCTACTACCTGGGGGCAACCCGTGGCGGTGAGCGTGCCGGCGGGCGTCGTGACCCACCCTGCTTCGTCGGTCAGGAACCAGGCTTCCAACGTGTTCCGCCGCAACACCTCCGCCTCGACCGATTGCGACACGGGCAGCGATATAACGGTCTACCCGCCGGCCGTTAGGCGCACCGCAATTCTCGACGATGACGACCGCAGCGGCATGTGGTCGACAGGCGAGCGTGTCCGCGCGACGCTGGAATTCACCGAATCGGTGACGGTGACGACGGACAACGGTATCCCGACCGTTTCCCTGAGCATCGACGGCAAGACGGTGCAAGCCTCCTACGCAGAGGGGACAGGTGGCGACACGCTTGCGTTCGAACATGTCGTGACGGCCGAGCAGAGCCCGTTCAACAGTGCCAGTCTTGTGGCAAACAGCCTGTCGTTGAACGGCGGCGCGATCGCGAGCCTCGACGGACCGGCGGCCACGCTGGCGCATCCGGGGGCTGTGAAACAGAAGAAACTGGGCACCGGGCCGAAGAAACCGGCTACCGAGCCCAAATTGACGGCCAATTGGGTGAAATTTCCGCCCGGCCATTCTGGAGACGGCAGGAAGTTCACGGTCCGCGTGAAATTCAGCGATCCCGTGACTATCAACGTGAGGTACTTCCGCGACTACGCTCTTTCGGTGACCGGCGGTGTTGTCGACAAACTGTGGCGTGTCAAGGGAAGCGACGGCGAACCACGCAAGGACCTGTGGGCGATCAGGGTGATGCCGGCATCGCAGCAGCCGCTGTCATTGTCACTGGCGGCCATACAGGACTGCAGCCAGCATGGTGCGATCTGCACGGCGGATGGCACGCCGCTCTCCAACGCGGCATCCATTACCGTGCCGGGGCCGAATCACGACCTCACGGTGGCGGACGCCGAGGTCGAGGAAGCCCCGGGCGCCGAGTTGGCGTTTGTCGTGACGCTGAGCGGGACAGCGCCCTACCGGGTCAAGGTGGATTACAGGACGGCGGACGGCACGGCGACGGCCGGCGAGGACTATACGGCGGTGGAAGGTACGCTCATCTTCGAGCGCGGCGAGACGTCGAAGACCGTTTCGGTGCTGGTGCTCGACGACGCTCATGACGACGACGGCGAAACCCTGACGCTCTCCTTGAGCAATCCGCTGCGCGCGATGATCGTCGACGGCGAGGCCGTGGGAACGATCCGCAACAACGATCCGATGCCTCGGGCCTGGCTGGCGCGCTTCGGGCGCACGGTCGCCGACCAGGTTCTGGCGGCGGTGGAGGGCCGGCTGAAGGCCGCGCGGGTGCCCGGCGTCGAGGCACAGCTTGCCGGGCAGCGGATCGCCGGCCCCGCGGCGCCGGACACCGAGAAGGCCCATGAGGCGGAAGCCGAGGCCCGTCTCCTGGCGCTGTCGGACTGGCTGCGTGGCGCTGCCTGCCCCGACGAGTCTGAGCGCCAGGGTGAATGCGCATTGGGCGGACAAGCGCGTTTCGACTCGCGGAAGCTGACGGGGCGGGACTTCCTGACGGGCTCTTCCTTCACACTGACGGGCGGAACGCGAGAGGGCGGTGTCGGTGCGTTGTGGGCCCAGGGAACGGTCGGACGATTCGAAGGGCGCGAGGGCGCCCTCTCTCTGGACGGCGAGGTGTTGAGCGGCATGCTGGGCGCGGACTGGACGCGCGGGCGTGGGACCGCGGGGTTCGTGCTTGCTCATTCCCGCGGCGACGGCGACTACCGCTCTGAATCGGGCGGGGGCGAGGTTTCCTCGACGCTGACCGGGATCTATCCTTACGGGCGCTACGCGGTGAACGAGCGCCTGTCCATGTGGGGCATCGTCGGCTACGGCGCTGGCGAGCTTGGGCTCACGCCGGAGGGGAGCTCGCGGCTCGAGGCCGATATCGATCTCGCGATGGCGGCCGCGGGCGCCAGGAGTACCGTTCTCGATGGCGGCGACAACGGTCCGACGGCGGCGTTGACGGCGGACGCGCTGATCGTGCGCACGAAGGCCGACGGGGCTCCGGGTCCGGCGGCCTCGAAGGCCGAGGTGACGCGTCTGCGTTTGGGGCTTGAAGGATCGTGGCCGTTTCCGCTGGAGGGCGGGGCACTGGTGACGCCAAGCGTCGAGATCGGGCTGCGCCAGGACGGCGGCGATGCCGAAGCCGGCTTCGGTGCCGACATCGGCGCCGACATCGGCGCCGGACTCGCTTGGGAGGACCCGCAGCGTGGCCTCAAGGCGGAGGTCCGGGGTCGTGGCTTGCTGACCCATGAGGACGCGAATTTCCGGGAGCGCGGCTTCGCGGCCTCGTTCGCCTGGAACCCGACACCGGGCTCCAAGCTAGGCCCGTCCCTCACCCTGCGCCAGAGCGTGGGCGCTTCAGCGACCGGCGGTATGGACGCACTGCTCTCCCGCGGGACGATGGCGGGCGTCGCTACGAATGACAATCGCGAGAATGTTGCTCGCCGTCTCGAGGTGAAGCTGGGCTACGGGCTGCCAGTGGCCGGAGACCGGTTCATCGGCACGCCGGAGATCGGGGTCGGGTTCTCCGACACGGGCCGCGAATACAGCCTGGGCTGGGGCCTCGGACTTGCGCGGCGCGACCGGGGTTCCCTCGATCTCTCGCTTGAAGGGACGCGGCACGAGAGCGCGAACGGTGATCGCGGGCCGGAACACGGAATCGGTCTCAGGCTAAGGGCGCGCTGGTAACCGCATGTCGCCGGCCGTCTTTTGCTGACCAGGAGGGGTTCGGAAACCATTCGAGTGTGTTCAAGGTATTGGGGATGATGTCGTTTGGCGAGGCGATGCGGTTTGCGGGCGCGGGCGCGCTCCTGCTGCGCGAGCGGTTGCAGAGCGGAGTGAGCTACAACCCGCTGTCGTCCCGCACGGCCCAGGATCCCTATCCCGTCTATGCGGCCCTGCGTAACCGGGATCCGGTTCATCGCAGCCGCTTACTTGGGGCTTGGCTGTTCACCCGCCACGCCGATGTCGATGCCATCCTGCGCGACCACCGGCACTTCAGCAACGATCCGCGCACGGGCACGCTGTCGTCCCGGCAGCACGCCATGCTGTCCCCGCCGGACGAGTTCACCATGCTGTTTCTCGACCCGCCGGACCACACGCGGCTCAGATCGCTGGTGACCAAGGCGTTTACCCAGAAGGCGGTCAACGACCTGGAACCGCGCATCCGCAGCATTCTCGGATCGTTGCTGGACGACATCGAGGACCCGGCCGAATTCGATCTGATGCAGGCGGTGGCCCGGCCCTTGCCGGTCATCGTGATCGCCGAAATGCTGGGCGTGCCGCCGGAGGACAGGGACGTGTTCAGGATCTGGTCGGCCCAGCGCGCGCGTATGCTGGAGCCGACCATCGGCCCGGACGAGCGCGAGGCTGGCGAGGCGGCCTCCAGGGCGTTCGACGCCTATTTCCGGCCAATCATTGCGGTGCGGCGGGCGGAGCCGAGGGACGATATCGTCAGCGCGCTGGCGCGGGTGGAGGACGACGGCGGCCACCTGACCGAACGTGAGACACTGAACATGCTGCGCCTGCTCCTGATCGCCGGCAACGAGACCACCGTCAACCTCATCGGCAACGGCATGCTGGCTTTGCTTCGGCATCCCGAACAGCTTCAGCGGCTGAGGAACGACCCGAGCCTGATCCCGGCGGCGGTGGAGGAACTGCTGCGTTTCGACTCTCCGATACAGGCGGATTTCCGGCGCGTGCTCGCGGATTGCGAGGTGAACGGGCTTGCACTGCGCAAACGCGACAACGTCGTCCTGTTTCTCGGGGCGGCCAACCGGGATCCGGACGTCTTCGAGGATCCCGACCGCCTCGATGTGGAACGCAGCCAGGGCTCCCACCTGTCGTTCGGACGCGGCATCCACTATTGTCTCGGCGCTCCGCTTGCGCGCCTGGAAGGCCGGATCGTTCTCGATATGTTGCTTGAGCGGTTCTCGCAGATAGACTTGCTCGCGGAGCGTCCGAGGTTCCGCAAGGGTATCGTGCTCCGGGGCCTTGAATCGCTGACGGTGCGGTGCGTCAGGGCCTGAGATACTGTCAAAAAACCGCCAGATTTCCCCAATGTTGGGGACGCGCTCTACGCGTAACTCGCATAAACTTCCATTCATCGCGCATCAGCGCCGCCGGGAGCAGGCTTTGACGTCTGTTCCGTAACGAAGTGAGCAACGAGATGCGAGAAACATCGGCCGGCCTGCGGGCCTTTTGAAAAAGGGAGGGTCGAACAATGAGGAGCGCCTTAACGAGATGGGCTTTCGCTGCAGCCTTCGGTCTCATCGTGAGCGCCGTTGGAATTTCGATCACGACCGAACAAGCCTGGGCCGACTCGTGCTCGGGGACGACTATCGGTCACGGGAGCGCCGACTGCCTGACTGTGGTCTTCCAAAGGGGCAGGCAGGGTGTGGCGCTGACCAATGAGTGTTCGGGCCTGGGTGTCGTCACGGCGGAACTCAAGGTCATCAACTATGGCTCCGAGGGTACAGTCACCAGCCTTCAGGCACTGAGCAGTTCCGAAACTCTAGTAGAAATAATCGCGAATGACGAGGACGCGCGCTATACGAACGCACGCTGCTGCACGACCTCCGGTATTTGCGACAACACCGACTGCGACACGACCAACGGCGTGATTGACGATGATAGCCACAAGACGCATTGCCGCCATATCGATGACACGACCGGCGCGGTAATCAGGGCGGGCACCGAGATAACGGACGGGGTGGTGACCTACACACCGCCATCTAACACCGGGTTCTAATCCGCAGGCGAATGGAAGCCATCGGCAAAGCATTGCGGCTGTTCAGCGTGTGAACGGCGGCGCAGAGGAGCCGCGGCAATTGACGTCATGGAGCGCCTCCTCTCGGGCGTGACCCAGGGCGGGATTTGTATGGTCCGGTTCCGTACGGCGATACGTTGGGCGTCGGCCAGTTCTTGGTCATCACGCCTGACGCCTCGCTCTCAAGGTCACCCGCGCCGAGCAACTGATCGAGCGGATGGAATCTCAACCGGCGCGGCCCTCGTCTGCCCTGCATGCAGTCCCTGAGACACGGTCAAAGAAAAACGCCAGATCTCCCCAATGTTGGGGACGCGCTCTACGCGCGACTCGCCTAATCTATCAACCATCGCGCATCAGCGTCGCCGGGAGCAGGCTTTGACGTCTGTTCCGTAACGAAGCGCGCAACGGGTATGCGAGGAACATCGGCCGGCCTGCGGGCCTTTGGAAAAACGGAGGGTCGAACAATGAAGAGCGCGTTAACGAGATGGGCTTTCGGTGCAGCCTTCGGTTTCATCGTGAGCGCCGTTGGAATTTCGATTACGACCGAACAAGCCTGGGCCGACTCGTGCACGGGGACGACTATCCGTCATGGGAGCGCCGACTGCCTGACCGCGGCCTTCTCAAACAACAGGCAGACTTTGTCGCTGACGAGTGAATGTTCGGGCCTGGGTGTCGTCACAGCCGAAGTCAAAGTAATCGACCTTGGCACCGAGGGACCAGTCATCTATCTTTGGACGCTGAACAACTCCACGCCTTTCGTAACCCATATCTCGAATAATAGCGACGCGACCTATACGAACGCACGCTGCTGCCCGACCTCCGGCATCTGTGACATCACGGACTGCGACACGACCAACGGCGTGATTAACGATTCGAGCCACAAGACGCATTGCAGCTATATCGACAATACGACCGGTGTAATCACGTCAGGTAACGAGATAACGAACGGACAGGTGATCCATACACCGCCCACACCGCCATCTGACACCGGGTCCTAATCCGCAGGCGAATGGAAGCCATCGATAAAGCATTGCGGCTGTTTGGCGTGCGAGAGGGACGCCGGCAATTGACGCCACGGAGCGCTCCCTCTCGGGTGTGACCTAGAGGCGGAATATGCATGATCCGGAGTGCCGTGCGGAGATCCGGTCGGCGTCGGCCGGTGCATGTCCAAGTGGCCGCGAGGCGGTGCGGCGGGGGTTGTGGCGCGTCGTCCTCATCCCCTTGCTGCTTGCGATGCCGCTGCTCCTGGCGCCTTGCCCGTCGACGTTCGGGCAGGCAAGGGACGCCACCGGGGACCAGCACCTGGTGTTGACGGTGGATGCTGCGATCCGGCTGGCGCTACGGAACAACCGAGGCCTGATCGACGCCCGGCTCGCCCGAACGTTGCAGGAGTTCGCGCTCGACGTGGCCGGGGACCGCTACCGGCCCACGGTGACGATCGGACCGTCCACGCAGGCGCAAAAGGCGCAGGACTGGAAGGCGGACGTCGACGCCGAGACCGGGCTCAGGATTCGCACCGGCGGCCGGATCACGTTGCGATGGTCGAAACCCATCGCAGGGCAGGACGACACTTCGGGCACCGTCACCCTGGGCTTTTCACAGCCGTTGCTGAAGGGCTTCGGGGCTTCGGTGGATACGGCGCCGGTCCGGTCGGCTCGGCTGACCGACGAGGTCAACATGCTCGCGTTCCGCGAGGCGATCGCCGGTGTGGTGACCTCGACGATCCGCGCTTGGCGGGACCTCGTCCGGGCTCGGCGGCAGCTCGATATAGGCGAGTCCTCGCTGGAGCGGGCGCGTAAGCAACTCGAGATCAACCGGACGCTGATCGAGGCGGGCCAGATGGCGGCGCGGGAGATTCTGCAGAGCGAGGCCAACGTCGCCGACCGGGAGCTTACCCTGGTTCAGTCGCGCAACCGCGTGACCGTAGCCAATTTCCAATTGATCGACATTCTGGACGTCGACAGCGCCACGGAGGTCCGTCCGCTGGCGATGCCGGTCGCCCGGCAGCCGGATCTTTCGCTGGAAGAGGCCATCGCCGTGGCTCTGCGCCACGCGCCCGCCCATGCGCTGGCTCTGCTCGACGTGGAGATCGCCGCGATCGATCTGGAGGTGGCGGAGAACAAGACGCTCTGGGACCTCACCCTGGATGCCGAGGCGTCGCGCGGCACCGGCGGGGGCGGTGAGGCGACCGACTATGCGGCGGGCCTGCGGCTGACCATTCCGCTGTGGGACCGCTTGCCCGAGCTCGGGCTCATGAGCGCCAGAGCCGGTGTCCAGCGGGCGGAGCGCGGCCTTGCCGAGGTCCGTCAGGCGACGGACATCGCGGTGCGCCGGGCGGTCCACGACGTGGAGGTGGGTTTGCGACGGATCGCGCTCGCCCGTGACGCGCGCGCGCTTGCCGAAGAGAAGCTCGAGATCGAGCGGAGCAAGCTGCAGCAGGGTCTGTCGTCCACCTTCCAGCTCAGCCGCTTCGAAGAGGATCTGGTGCGCGCACAGAACGCCGAGGTGGATGCGCTCATCGACCATGAGAACGCGTTGACGACACTCGACCGGACGCTCGGCACGACGCTGGAGACCTGGGATATCGGTGTCGAAGAGGTCGGGCGATGACGGAAGAGCGCGCGGACATCCACGGGCGCGTACTCGACCATCTGCTGGACGGGGTGATGGTGGTCGAGCGGGGCGGCACGATCACGGTGTTCAACCCGGCGGCGGCGCGCATCCTCGGTGTCTCGCCCGAGGAGGTGGCAGGCAGGACCTTCACCGAGCTCTTCATCGCGCGAGAGGGGTTCGAGGAGTTCTCGGACCTCCTCCTGGACGCCGTCCAGGGCGAGGGCGAGGGCGGCCGGCAGGTGGTGACGCTGCATACCGGCGATGCGGCGCGGACGCTTTCGGTGGCGATCTCCTACATCGGATCGAGCGGGGACGACGCCGGCGAGAGGGTGGCGCTGATCGCCGTGTTCAGCGACATCACCGAGTTGCGCGAGCTGCGCGAGACCGAGCTTCGCATGGCGAAGGCGGTGGAGGCGCAGCATGCAGAGCTTCAAACCGCGTACCGGCAGATCGAGCAGCGGAACGATTCGCTGGCCGCGATGCTGAAGAAGGTCCAGGTGGCGCGGGTGCTGGCGACGGTGGTGGTGATCGGGGTTTTCCTGGGGGCAGGCGTCTATGTCTGGCGGCCCCTCGACCTGTTTGGCCCCGTCTTTGGGCCCTCGGTGGTGTCTCACGCCGATGCCGCGAAGGGGTTGCGGACGATCGTGGTGGAGCCGCGGCAGACGCGGGAGACGATTGCGCTGGTGGGCAAGATCACGCCGTGGCGGACGGTGACGGTGACCAGCCCCATCGAGAGCCGCGTCTCGGCAGTGCACTTCCAGTATGGCCAGAAGGTGGGAAAGGGCGATCTTCTGGTGGAATTGGATACCTCCGAGTTGGTGCGGAAGCACCGTCGGGCGCAGGTGGCGTATATCAATGCGTTGGAGGCTTTCGAGACCGTCAGGGACTGGAAGAACGGCCCCGAAATGATAGTCGCGCGGCGGGCGTTCGCGCGGGCTCGGATTGCACTTGAGAGCCAGGAGACCCGGCTGAAGCGGACCACTTTCCTGCTGGAGCAGGGCCTCGTTCCCGCATCCCAGCATGAGGAAGCGGAGCGTCAGCACCGGCGCCAGCTTCTGGATTTCGAGGCCGCCCGCCAGGACCTTGAAGCAGCCCGGGCCAGGGGTGGCGAGGAGGCGGTGGACAAGGCGGCGCTGGAGTTGAGCAGTGCCAAGGAAGAGATGCAGGAGCTTGCGAAGAGCGCGGGCCAGGGCCGTGTTCTCGCGCCGGTGTCGGGGGTGGTGCTGGCGTCCTCCGGGGCCGGCGCAAAGGTTCTCGCGCCGGGACGGTCAGTGGAAAAGGGCGAGGCGATACTGAAGATTGGGGACTTCAGCCGCATTGCCGCCACCGCGATGGTCGACGAGGTCGACGTGGTGCGGCTCGCGGTCGGCCAGACGGTGTCGGTGACCGGCAACGCGTTCCGCGATCTGCGGATGCGGGGGACCGTGACCCACGTTTCGTCGCAGCCCCTCCCGAGGGCGCGGGGCGCGGCCCGGTTCGAGGTCAAAGTGACGCTGGACCCGCTGGACGCGCATCAGAAAAGGCGGTTGCGGACGGGAATGTCGTGCGTGCTGGAGATCGTCATCTACAACAAGGACGCGGCGCTGATGGTCCCCATCGAAGCGGTGGAGCGAAGCGGCCGGTCTCACCGTTTGCGTGTGATCCATGGCGAGACCCGCATCGTTCAGCACCGCGAGGTGGAGGTCGGCCCCACCACCCTGGATTCGGTCGAGATCACGTCCGGGCTGAAGCCGGGTGACGAGATCGTCGTCCCGACGGAATGAGCGGCCGGGGTCGTGATGCTGTGCCTTGTGGATATCGAGAAGTCCTACAGGCTGGGAACGCTCACCGTGGAGGTTCTGCGCGGGGTCAACCTGGAAGTGGCCGAGGGCGACCTGCTGTCGATCATGGGGCCGTCGGGCAGCGGCAAGTCGACGCTGATGAACATCATCGGCCTGCTGGGCAAGCCCACGGCGGGGTCCTATTTCGTCAATGGGCGCGATGTCGTGTCGATGAACGACCGGGAGCTTTCGGCCTTCCGCAACGCCAATATCGGCTTCGTGTTCCAGTCGTTCAATCTGCTGGATCGCCTGACGGCGCTGGAGAACGTGGGGATGCCTCTCGTATACCGGGGGCTCGGCCGGGGGCCGATCTGGAGCCGGGCGCGGACGATGTTGGAGAAGGTCGGCATGGGCGACCGGCTGGGCCACAGGCCGGACCAGCTCTCCGGCGGACAGAAGCAGCGGGTGGCCATCGCGCGCGCGCTGGTGGGGGAACCCTCCGTGGTGCTGGCCGACGAGCCGACCGGTGCGCTGGACTCGGACACCGCCGATGGGGTCATGGAACTCTTGATCCAATTGAATGTCGAGGAGCGGATCACGATCCTGATCATCACGCACGACGCCGCGATCGCCCGACGCTGCACGCGGCAAGCCATGATCGGCGACGGCGTGTTGCGTGAAGGCGCCGGGCCGTAACGCGGGCAGGTGCGATGAGGGGCCTACGCCCGATTCTGGCAGCCAACCTTCGCGAGGCTGTACGCAGTCTCCACGGGGCTCGGTTGCGGACAGTGCTGGGGCTGATCGGCGTCATGCTGGGCATCTCGTCGGTGATCGCCATGATCTCGTTGGGGGAGATCGCGAAGGCCGAGTCGCGAAAACGGTTCGAGGCCCTCGGCACCGACATTCTTGCCATCACCAAGTCCGACACCTCGGCCGCCGCCCGTAGGCGGGGAGCGGTCATTGGCCTCGAGGATGCGCTTGCGCTGGCAGACGCGGTCCCGACCGTGTCGGAAACCGGGCCCCAGACCGAGGCGCAGGGTTCTTTTGCGTATGGCGGGAAATCCATGGGTCGGGGATTGACGCAGGGCGTATCGGCCGCGTTCGCGCGCGTGAACAGGTTACAGGTCGCCGAAGGGCGGTTCCTGTCCGACATGGACGCGGAACGCTATTTTGCGGTGGTGGGCGCCGACCTGGCCTCGGCCATGCGCCGCGGCGGGGCGCGAGAAGTCGTAGGCGAGGTCCTGGAGATCGACGAGCGGCTGTTCACCGTCGTGGGCGTGCTGGCGGATACGCCCGAGACCTACGCGTTGCCCTTCCAGTTGCAAGCGAACCATTCGGTGTTCGTGCCGATTACCACCGTGCGGCGCATCGACCCGAGCACCGAGATTGGACTGATCGTCGCACGCGCGACAGCCGGTGTTCACCACGCGGATGCGGCACGCGATGTCCAAGCCTATTTCAGCGGTCGCACAAGGGGCCTCGCTCTCAGGGTCACCAGCGCCGAGCAACTGATCGAGCGGATGGAGTCTCAACTGGGACTGATGACGCTTCTTCTGGGTGCCGTCGGCAGTATCAGCCTTATCGTCGGCGGCATCGGAGTGATGAACATCATGCTGATTTCGGTGGCCGAGCGGCGGCGCGAGATCGGCATCCGCCGGGCGCTCGGCGCGACGCGCGGGGACATCCAAGGTCAGTTCTTGATCGAGGCTGTGATCCTGACGCTCTGTGGGGGGCTGGCGGGCATCGTGGTCGGCTGCGGGGCCACCTACGGTGTCTGCCGGTTCACCGGGTGGGAGTTCTTTCTATTGCCGAGTTCTATCGCAATAGGTGTCGCCGTCTCGTCCGTGGTCGGGGTCTTCTTTGGCTTCCAGCCCGCCTATCAAGCGTCCCGTCTAGACCCCATCGTCGCCCTGCAAGGGCAATAGCGTGGATGCGGCGGACGATCCGGAGCAAAGTCTCCATCGTTCAGTGTCGATCATGCGATTCGCGATGGACCCTCACACCCAGTTCACGCATCGTCGATGGTACATGATATCGTTTGAGACCTGTCAAACCGTCAAATCTCCCCAATATTGGGGAGGCATGGAAGCGCCTGAGCGTTTACACTTCAAACATGCGTCAGCGCCGCCGGGAGTGGGTGCCGGCGACATCGGTGTGTAAGGTTGCAGCGGAGAATATGCGGAACAAAGAAGGGTTCTTGCCACCCAGCGGCTGGGAATTGCGCCGGCCGAGCGTCCGCAAACGAAGGCGCGGTCATGAGTGAACGGGAGGCGTTCGACCGCATTCTGGCTTCGTTGCACGAGGTGGCGCTCGACCCTGGCCACTGGTCGACCGCCACCGCGCTGATCGACCAAGCCCTCCGCACGCACGGCAGCAGCATGGTGTTCGGCGACGGGCACTCCGAAGAGGACATCCGAATCTACTTTACGTGGGCCTTTTTCCGTGGGCAACGGCACCGGGAATTGGAGCGCGAGTACTACGAGGTCTACTACCCCCTGGACGAACGGGCCCCCCGCATACGGTATGCCCCCGACAGCCGGTTGTACCACGTTACCGACCTCTACACCGAGAAGGAGCTGAAGACCTCCACGACATACAACGAGCTGTTGGCCCGCGCCCACGCCCAGAACGGCATCCATGTGCGCCTGGACGGGCCCAATGGCTCGCGCATCGTCTGGGTCGTCAACGACCCGGTCGACGGGGACGGCTGGTCGTCCGCCCAGCTCGGCTCGATCCGGCGTCTCCTGCCCCATATCCGTCAGACCGTGCGCGTCCAGCAGGCGCTGGCCGGGACCGGTGCTCTGCGCGCGTCCCTCGCGAAGCTGCTTGACGCCACCGGGTTGGGCATCGTCCATCTCGACGGGCGTGGGCGGATCGTGGCGGCGAACGACCGCGCCCGGGATTTGCTGCGGACCGGCGACGGTCTGTTCGACGAGGACGGTTTCCTCTACGCCCGCACGCGGGAGGACAATGCCGAACTCCAAGAACTGTTGACGCGAGCGCTGCCGCCGTTCGGGGCACAGGGCGCGGGCGGCTCGACGATGGTGAGGCGCTCGTCCGGCCGGTCGCCGCTGGTGCTGCACGTCAACCCGGTGGGCCGGCAGGAGACGGTCTGGCCGGTCTGGCCGGTCGCGGCGCTCGTGCTGGTCGTCGACCCGGCAAACCAAACCCGCATCGATCCGGCCGTGGCTGCGGCGGCTCTCGGCCTCACGGGGATGGAGAGCCGGGTGGCGGTGCTGTTGGCCGACGGCATGAACGTCCGCGAGGTCGCCGCGGCAACGGGCCGCGGGGAAAGCACGATCCGCTCGCATGTGAAGCACATGTTCGACAAGCACGGTCTGTCGCGGCAGGCGGAGCTGGTGCGGCTTGTGCAGTCGTTGGCCGGCGCTCCGGAGTCCCGACGCTAAAGCCGGAAGCAGCCGCTGGCCGGCGCTGACCTCGTCTGCCTTGCCTTCATTCCTGAGACACAGTCAAAAACCGCCAAATCTCCCCAATCTCGGGGACGCGCGCCACGCGCGACTCGCGTAATCTTTCATCCATCGCGCATCAGCGCCGCCCGGAGCAGACCCGGCGAGGTCTGTGAGGGAGGGTGTGTGGCGATGGGATCGGGTCGTGACTGAAGAAGGTTTTCTGCACCGGATAGCGGGTCCACCGAATTGGAAAACATCGATGAGCACCTTGAGCACCTTCGACGCCTGGCACCGCTGGCTGACCGGCCTCCTTCTCGTGGCGGGTCTCGCCGTCCTCGCCGCGACGCCCTCCCATGCCGATCCCGCGGATGGCGACCTGCGCCTCAGAGGAGGTGCCACGCACAACGAAGGACGGTTGGAGATCTTCTAAGACAACGAGTGGGGGACCGTCTGCGACGACTTCTTCGGGAGAAGGGACGCGAAGGTGGCCTGCAAGCAGATGGGCTATACGGGAGCGGAAGCGTACCTCACGGACGTCGCGGTAGCACCGGGCAGGCGGTTTTGGCTCGACGACGTCAATTGCGTGGGGAACGAAGCCAAACTGACCGAGTGCTTCTACAACAGCAACGTCAGAAACATCAGCAGCAGAACCAGCCCCCAATGGGGAATCGCCAACTGCATACCGTCGGAACAGGTGGGCGTGCGCTGCACGGCCTCGACCTCGGACGAGAGCGTGGAGCTCAACGAGAGCCACCTCACGGTGCAGGAGCAGGGCGGCGGGTCGAGATACACGGTCCGTCTGGGCAAGGCGCCGACCGGGAACGTGACGGTGGCAATCTCCGGGCAGAGCTCGACGGTGACGGTCGACTCCACGCCCCTGACCTTCACGACGGGAAACTGGAGCACGCCGCAGAGGGTGACCCTGACCGCCTTCGACGACTCGAACCGGACCGACGACTCGTTCACCCTCACCCACACCGCGTCCGGGGGCGGGTACGGCAGTGTGACCGAGAGCCTCAGCGTGACGGTTGAGGACGACGACGGTCCGGTGCAGGCCCATATCGATTACGGTGGCATTGTCAGTCTGACCGAGGGCGGTAGCCGCACCTACAGCATCTGGCTGGATAGCGCTCCGACCGAACAGGTGACGGTGGCGGTGACCGCGCCGTCGAAGGTGAGCGCGACCCCGGCGAGCCTGACCTTCACGACGGGGAACTGGAGCACGCCGCAGACGGTCACGCTCGAAGCGCAGGACGACAACGACACCTCCGACGAGACGCAGTATGTGACGCACAGGGCCACCAAAGGCGACTACACCACGACCTTGAGCAGAGTTCAGGTGGAGATTACGGACGACGACGACGGTGAGGACCAGATCGGCTCGCGGCCGTCCGGGGCGTTGTGGTGGGCGGCGCTGACGGCGCGGCGGGAGACCGGCGGGGCGACCGGGCACATCGACTACACGAGCCCGCATGCGGACACCGGCAAGCTCTCGAACGACAGCTTCACCTACGGCGGGGTGACGCGCGCGATCGACGGGCTGTTCGTCGACCGCAACGGGCACTTCCAGATCTGGGTGGATTCGGGGAACGGCTCGGTGCTGCCGAACGGTTCCGTGCTGCATGTAGGGAGCGAGTCGCTGACGCTCGGCAGCGCGACGCGGCAGTCGTTCAGGACCATGTACAACGACGGCAGGACGCCGATCATGCGCGAGCACGCCTACTGGTGGCAGTCGGGCTCGCACGGTGTGAGCCTGTCGGACCGGCAGGTGGTGGCGGTGTGGCTGGAGGTGCCCGCCGGGAGTGAGCTGCCCGGGGTGCCGAGGAGTGTCAACGCGCAGGCGCGGGACGGCAAGGCGAGCCTGGAGTGGGGTGCGCCGCCGGAGGTCCCGTCGAAACCTGTCACGTCCTACGAGTACCAGCAGGAAGGCACGGAGACGTGGAACTCCACGGGCGGGACGGCGACGACGAAGGAGGTGACGGGCCTCGCCAACGGCGCGAGCTACACCTTCCGGGTGCGTGCCGTGAACGCGGCGGGCAAGGGCGCGGCGTCGGCGCCGACGCCGGCGGTGACGCCGGCGGCACCAGGGCTGACGGCGTCGTTCGTGTCGGTTCCGGAGGCGCACGACGGGAGCAGTGCGTTCACGCTGCGGCTTGAGTTCAGCGAGGATGTGGCCGGGCGTTTTCGGCGGATGCGGAGCGACGTGTTCGAGGTGACGGGGGGCGCGGTGACGGACCTGCGGCGTGTGGACCGGCGCCGGGACTTGTGGACGGTCACGGTGACGCCGTCGTCGGAGGACGAGGTGACGGTGGCGGTGCCGGCGGGCCGGGCGTGCGATGTTTCGGGGGCGGTGTGTACGGCCGACGGCGAGCAGTTGTCGAGCCGTGTGGAGGCGACGGTTCCCGGCCCTCTGCCGACGGTGTCGGTGAGCGCGGGAACGAGCCCGGTGACGGAGGGCACGGCGGCAGCCTACACGCTCACGCGCACGGGCGACACGGCGGCAGCGCTGACGGTGACGGTGAGCGTGAGCGAGGACGGCGCGGTACTCTTGGGGACGGCGCCGACGGAGGCGATCTTTGCCGCGGGCTCGGCGACGGTCGAACTCACGGTCGCAACGGAGGACGACGCGGTTGCCGGGGACGGGAGCGTGGTGACGGTCGCGCTTGTGGCCGGCACGGGCTACGCGCTCGATGCGGACGCCTCCGCGGCAACGGTGACGGTGGCGGACGACGACGCGGTGACGGAGAACACGGCGCCGACGGGCCTGCCGACGATTGCGGGTACGGTGCGGGCCGGTGAGACGCTGACGGCGTCGGCCACGGGCATTGCGGATGCGGACGGGGTCGCCGATGCGGTTTTCGCCTGGCAATGGATCGCGAACGACGGGACGGCGGACGCCGATATCGCGGATGCGACGGGGACGAGCTACACGCTGACGGCGGCCGAGGTTGGCAAGACGGTCAAGGTGCGCGTCACCTTCACCGACGACGGCGGGACGGCGGAGACGTTGGTCGGCGCGGCGACGGCGGCCGTGGCGGCGCTTCCGGCGATCTCGGTGGCGGCGGTTGCGTCGCCGGTGACGGAGGGGGCCGCGGCGGCGTTCACGCTCACCCGCACGGGCGACACGGCGGCGGCGCTGACGGTGTCGGTGTCGGTCACGCAGGCGGGCGCGGTGCTGTCGGGCACGCCGGGCTCGACGGTGACGTTCGGGGCGGGGAGCGCCGAGGCGACTTTCAGCGTGGCAACGGAGGACGACAGTGTGGCCGAGGCGGACGGGCGGGTGACGGTGACGGTCTCCGCGGGGTCGGGCTACACCGTGGATGCCGATGCGGCCTCGGCCGGGGTCGACGTGTATGACAACGACGGGGCGGCAACGACGCCGACAACGGCGGCGGAGACGCTGTGGACCTCGACCCTGACGCCGGAGAGCATCGGCGGCGCCCTTTTCGGCTATTTGGGCTCCGGCAACGCTCTGTCTCCCAACGGATGGTCGGAGGACGGGACGTCGTTCCAGGTCGATCAGTTGTACTACTTCCCGGAGTACGCGGAACTGGTGTTCAAGGTCTCGGCTGCGCCTCCCGAGTTGGGACAGTTGACGCTTCATCTGGACAATGTGCAGGTGCAACTGAGGGGCGTGTCGAGCCAGCGATACTTCTACTGGACGGTGGCGGACCTCGGCTGGCAGGCGGGGCAGGCCGTGGCGGTGAAGCTGACGCGGACGGACCCGGACGCGGTGGCGGTCGCCGGGCCCGGCCTCTCGGTGGCGGATGCGCAGGTCCGTGAAGCCGATGGGGCGGTGCTCGCCTTCCGGGTGAGTCTGGATGGAGCGCAGAGCTCTGCGGTCTCGGTGCGTTATGCGACATCGGACGGCACGGCGGCGGCGGGTTCGGATTACCTCGCCCGTTCCGGGACGCTGCGGTTCGCACCGGGCGAGACCGCGAAGACGGTCTCGGTGGCGGTGCTGAACGACGCGCATGACGAGGGCTCGGAGACGATGACGGTCACCCTCTCGCAGCCGTTCGGGGCCGAGCTTTCAGATGGCGCGGCGACGGGGACGATTGCGAACACCGACCCGATCCCGCAGGCGTGGAGTGCCAGGTTCGGGCGCACGGTGGCGGAACAGGTTCTGGAAGCGGTCGAGAGCCGGATGAGGGCGTCGCGGACGCCGGGGGTCGAGGTCCGTCTTGCCGGCCAGCGGGTCGGCGGCGGGGCGGCCCAGCACGGGGCCGACTCGGAGGACGATGCCGCGCTGGCGGCGGCCGAGCGAGGCCAGGCTCACTGGCTTTGGCAAGAGAACGATCCGGAACGGCAGCGCGGCTTCGGCGCGCGGTCGGTGACGGAGTTCGACCTGCTGACCGGTTCGTCCTTTTCGCTCACGGGCGGGACGCAGGGGAGCGGTTTCTACGCGCTGTGGGGCCGCGGGGCGGTAACGCGGTTCGACGGGCGGGAGGAAGAGCTTGCCCTCGACGACGAGGTGGCCAGCGGTATGCTGGGCGCGGACTGGGCGCGGGGCGCCATCACGGCGGGTCTGGTGGTCGCGCATAGCCGTGGCAAGGGCAGCTACCGCGGAGAGGGCGACGGCGGGGTGACCTCGTCGCTGACCGGGCTCTATCCCTGGGGCCGCTATGTGCTGAGCGAGCGGCTCTCGGTCTGGGGTGTCGCGGGGTACGGCGCGGGCACGTTCACGCTGACGCAGAAAGGCCCGCAGGGTGAGGCCGGGGCGCCGATCCAAACCGACCTCGACCTGATGATGGCGGCGGCCGGCCTGCGCGGGGTTGTGGTGCAGGCGCCGGCGACGGGCGGGTTCGAGCTTGCGGTGAAGACCGACGCGTTGGGCGTGCGTACGAGCACGGCGAAGGCGCGTGGGCTGGAATCCTCGGATGCGGACGTGACGCGCCTGCGTGTGGGGCTGGAAGGCTCCCGGCCTTCGCCGTTGTCGGGAGGCGGGAAGCTTGTGCCGAGCGTCGAGATCGGGGTTCGGCATGACGGCGGCGATGCCGAGACGGGCTTCGGCGTCGACATCGGCGGCGGTCTCGCCTGGTCCGACCCGAAACGCGGCCTCTCCGCCGAGTTGCGGGGGCGCGGCCTGCTGAGCCACGAGGCGAGGGGATTCGAGGAGCACGGCTTCTCCGGCGCGCTCGGCTTCGATCCGACGCCGGACACCGAGCGTGGTCTCAATCTCACCATGAGCCAGACCGTAGGCGTGCAGGCGGCGGGCGGCATGGACGCGCTGATGTCGCGCGACACGCTCGCGGGGCTGGCGGCCGACGACCCCGGCGGCGAGCCGGCGCGGCGCCGCTTAGAGATGCGGCTGGGCTACGGTCTGGCGGCCTTCGGCGACCGTTTCACCGGGACGCCGGAGATCGGCTTCGGCTTCTCGGGCACCCAGCGCGACTACAGCCTGGGCTGGCGGCTGACGCCTGCAGACCGTTACCGGGAATCGTTCGAGCTGTCGCTGGAGGCGCGGCGGCACGAGATCGCGAACGACGATGTCGCGCCAGAGCACACGATCGGGTTCAATCTGACCGCGCGCTTCTAGAGATGAAGGCTATCGACGTGGGCCAGACCGCGCGCTTACAGTATGCTTACGGTAAGACGAAGCGCTTTCACGAGTACCGAGTCCTTTGTCCTATAAAAAGCGTAGATATCAGGTAGTTATGAGTGATCCCCAAGGTCCATACATGGTGGGTGTGGACGTCGGCGGCACTTTCGTGACGTCGACCTCCAAACGCCCGAAGGAGAAGACAACCGCAGGAGGCAACGATGTGGACGGGAAGAAACCGGCTCGCACTTCTTGCGGTTTTCGTGTCATTCGCGGTGACGTTGTCCGGTTGCGGCGGTAGCGGTCGGGGCATGTGGGCCACGACCGGTCCGGCGCCCATGCGGCCGACGGACAACGGCGCCGCCATGGCGCTGGCCGGGGTGCTGAAGGATTCCAACTCCCCCGCGATAGCTCGATATGGCGCCAGGCTTCCTCCTCGTGGTGCAGTAACGTGCAAGGCATTGACGATCGGATGCGAGGGAGGGCTCGGGCCGATTCACTACGGATCGGTTCGCAAGTATGATTTTTTCGACTTCGATTACCGCGAACGTCGTCGCGGAGTATCCTTGGCGGAGAGGACAGGGATCTCAAGTGAGGGAGACGAGATGACCGACCACCGCGCCTTGGCTGGTTGGATCAACCATAGTCTGTTCGTCATCGAGACGCAGCCGTCTGGAGAAGGTCAACATGGCAAGTTCTACGGCGCTTTTTCGATGGGAAACACGATAGATTCGAATCCCGATGTTTTGGTCGACAGCAGCGCAACATGGTCTGGGGTCATGTTCGGTTTGCGGATTTCTGACCCGGATGTGTTCGTCCATGGCGATGCCCTCGTAACGGTTTCCAATCCGGATGGTGATGCGGATCTCGTGGTCGACGTCGAGTTCACGAATATCAAGGATGAAGACACGGGTGCTGGACTCGACAACGTGTCTTGGAACGGGCTTGAATTGAAAGACGGATCTTTCGGAGTTGTTCCTGTCGCGGACGATGAGTCGCATCTCAGCCGGCATCCTGCGAGGAGAGGAATCTCCGGCCGGTTCTACGGCTCGAACCACGAGGAAGTGGGCGGACTTTTCGGTTTCACGAAGTCCGTGGCGGGAGGCGGCCGGGTGGGTGGAGACGGGTACGGTGTTTCAGGCGTATTTGGAGCTAGGCGTGACTAGTGAGGTGGTCCCGAGAAATCGGACAGGATGCTAAGGTGTATTCCGTCTAGAAGGGGAGGGATGCGCGATGACGACGAGACGGCGATTCAGCGTGGAATTCAGTATGGGGACGAGGCGAGTTTCTCAAACTGCAATGCAGATTAAGTCGGCAGTATGGTGATCCATCCCGGGAATCCCGACGAAGTGTACCCGCTGGTTGGGCAAGGCGACCGAGGCACGTCTGAGGACTGAGAAACGGACGAGCACGCGCTGATCGACGCAGTTGTTGTGCTCAAACCGCTTACGATTTGCTTACGGAGCTAGACGGTTACTGAAAGACTGCAAGAAAAAATTTAGAGAAGTCACAAGGTTGAGTGTATCGTGATAGACGAGATCCCATTTGTGTCAAGCACCAGGCGCGGCCCGGTCATTTACGCTGGCGAGCCCATGCCACGGCATCGGCCACATCGGTTTCGGACATGCCGAGCTCGGCCAGCTTGGCCCGCACCGCATCGGCGCGGTTAACGCGCACGGGCGTCAGCACGATGCGCCCGTTCTCCTTGGTCACATCGAAATACTCCAAGCCTTGGAAGTCGGCGATTACGGCCTTTGGCAGCGTAAGCTGATTCTTGGACGTCAATTTGGCGAGCATGCTTATTCCTTGAAACAAGGAAACAAGGAATACATACCGCTTCAATGGCTCAATGACAACCCCGTCCCGTGCCCCGGACCCTGTCGCTGTCGCTGCTGGCGTAACAGTTTCTGGATACCGCTCGATGCTCTTGAGCTGGCGTTGCGGGGTCAAGTCGGGTATCCCCCAACACCATCGGAGGTTCTCTCAATGCGTTTTGGTATCGCGTTCGGCAGCTATGCGTCGACCCAGAATCCGGCGGACGTCTGCCGCGACTACACGGAACGGGCGCGGATCGCCCAGGCCAGCAACTACGAGGCCCTCTTTGTCGCTCATCACTACTCCGCGGGACCCGACGCGGCGATGCTGCAGTCCCTGCCGCTGCTGTCCTATTTCGCCGGCGTGGCACCGGGCATGTACCTCGGCACCGCGATATTCCTGTTGCCCATGCACGAACCCCTGATGGTGGCGGAGTACACCGCCACCATCGACAACCTGTGCGGCGGCAAGTTCCTTTTCGGCATCGGTCAGGGTTATCGCGACATCGAGTTCAACTCCATGAGCGTGCCCAAGCGCGAGAAGCGGCCGCGGCTGGAGGAGGGCATCGAGGTGGTGAAGCGGCTGTGGACGGAGAACGAGGTGCACCACGAAGGCCGCTTCTACCGCATCGACGGCGTCACCATCGAGCCGAAGCCGGTGCAGAAGCCCCGGCCGCCGGTCCTGCTCGGCGCCGATACGGTGGCGACGGTGGCCCGGGTGCCCGAGATCGCCGACCATTGGATCGCCAGCCGGCGGCATACCAAGACGTTCCTGCGGGAAGCCATGCCGGTGTACAAGCGCGCGCTGGAGGAGCACGACCGGCCCTTCAAGGGCCTCTACATCTTCCGCGACCTCTGCATCGCCGACAGCCGCCAGGAAGCGGAGAGCCGCATCCGCGAGGGCTACGAGCGGCGCTACGAACGCTACAAGCGCTGGGGCCAGCCGGGCGAGCGTTACGACCTGCCGTTCGAGCAGTTGCAGCAGGACCGTCTCGTCCTCGGCAGCCCGGCGGAGGTGACCGAGCAGGTCCTGTCCTACCACGAGGAGTTCGGCGCCGAGATGATGTGGTTCATGGTCGACTGGCCGGGCATGGATCCCCGCTTCACCCTCGAAAGCGTCCAGCGCTTCGGCGAAGAGGTGATCCCCGAGTTGAAGCGGCTGACGCCGGAGTGTCCGCTGCCGTAGGAGCTTGGCCTCTGGCGCTACGACACCGTTCGTCCTGAAGCGGCTGACGCCGGAGTGTCCGCTGCCGTAGGAGCCTGGCCTCTGGCGCTACGACACCGTTCGTCCTGAAGCGGCTGACGCCGGAGTGTCCGCTGCCGTAGGAGCCTGGCCTCTGGCGCTACGACACCGTTCGTCCTGAAGCGGCTGACGCCGGAGTGTCCGCTGCCGTAGGAGCTTGGCCTCTGGCGCTACGACACTGTTCGTCCTGAAGCGGCTGACGCCGGAGTGTCCGTTGCCGTAGGAGCTTGGCCTCTGGCGCTACGACACCGTTCGTCCTGAAGCGGCTGACGCCGGAGTGTCCGCTGCCGTAGGAGCTTGGCCTCTGGCGCTACGACACTGTTCGTCCTGAAGCGGCTGACGCCGGAGTGTCCGTTGCCGTAGGAGCTTGGCCTCTGGCGCTACGACACTGTTCGTCCTGAAGCGGCTGACACCGGAGTGTCCGTTGCCGTAGGAGCTTGGCCTCTGGCGCTACGACACCGTTCGTCCTGAGCGTAGCGAAGCGAAGTCGAAGGACGCCATCCACGGCTCCAAGCTTCCCCGGCTACAGTTCCGCCACGACATCGGCATATTCCTCCAGCGCGGCGCGGCCCTTCGGGGTCAGGCCGTAGACCCCGCGGGGCGTGCCGGCGGGCCGTTCGAACCAACCGTAGTGGTCGGTGCGCATGATGACGCCGGCCCTCACCACCCCGACCGCATGGGCGACCATCGCGGCTTTGGTCGGGCCGTTTCGGTCAAGGTGCGACGCGCAGCGAAGCGCGTCCTGCCGGTAGGCCGTCACAATCTTGCGCCGACTCGAGCCGCCCTGGTTCGGATCCCCGACCCGGTGCTGGAACTCCCGCAGCAACCGCACGAGCCTTTGCGGGCGCTTGCGCGGCCGGTACGGGGCCGGGTCGAGCAGCGCCTCCACGAACGGCGCCGGCTTGAGCCGGACAGCCAGGAGCCCCAACCCGAGACGCCGGCAAAGCGTCAGCGCGTCCCGCCGGCGAGTCGTACGGCCGGAGAACGGCGGCACCGCAAGATACACGTTGTCGGTGAGGCCCTGCCGCGCAATCCCCTGGAACACCAGCGGCAGCGAGAAGCCGGCCTTCAACTCGACGATGACCGGCGGCTCGTCGCCGCGAACGGCCACCAGGTCGCAGCCGTCCATCTCGCCCTTCACGGCATAGCCCTGCGCTTCCAGGAAAGCCTTGACCGGAGGGTAGAGATCGGTTTCACGCATGGGATGGAATCTGCCACGGGCGAGCCGGGCGTGAAAGGGAGGCATTCAACACCCCATCCAGTTTGCCGGTCAACTCACTTGCAGAGGCAGCCTGGTTATTGTAATTTCATGTGCGAAATCAAAATAGCGGATAATGCTATTGAGATACTGAGAATAGGGACTGTCCATCATGCAGCGCGGAGAATGCGGCAGCTATGAAGAGACCGGCGTCGGCGGCGAGCGCGTTCGTGCCTTTGTGCCGTCGCCGCTGCCGCCGAAACCGGCCCTGGTTCTGGATGGTTCGCTGCAACAGGCATTGGAATCGGCGGCCTTGGCCCTGGGGCGCCTCGACGGGGTGGCGACGCTCTTGCCGGACGACGCGCTGTTCCTTTACGCCTACGTACGCAAGGAAGCCGTGCTTTCGTCTCAAATCGAGGGTACGCAGTCGTCGTTGTCCGATCTTCTGCTCTTCGAATTGGAGGAACCGCCCGGCGTACCGGTTGACGACGTGGTTGAGGTGTCCAACTACGTGGCAGCGCTCCACCACGGACTGCGCCGCCTCGGGGAACAGTTTCCGCTGTCGAATCGCCTGATCCGCGAGATACACGCTGTTTTGTTGTCGGGGGAACAGAATCATGCCAAGACACCGGGCGAGTTTCGTCGCTCCCAGAACTGGATCGGCGGCACTCGGCCGGGCAATGCTGTCTTCGTGCCGCCACCATACGCGGCTGTACCCGACTGCATGACAGCGCTTGAACGTTTTCTCCATTCCGAGGAGTTCCCCGTGGTGGTGCGGGCGGCACTTTCGCACGCTCAGTTCGAGACCATTCACCCTTTTCTGGACGGCAACGGGCGAGTGGGGCGGTTGCTGATCACACTGCTGCTGTGCCAGGCCGGTGTTCTGCGTCAGCCGCTTCTGTACCTTAGCCTCTACCTGAAGCAACATAGGAGTACCTACTACGATCTGCTGAGTCGGGTGCGCCGTACCGGAGACTGGGAAGCATGGCTCGATTTCTTCCTTGAAGGGGTGAAGCTGACGGCTGAGGGTGCCGTCACCACCGCCCAACGCCTGTCTCGGATGTTTCAGGATGACCGGGGCCGGCTCCACGTGGCCGCAGGTCGGAGGGCCGGCTCGGTGTTACGCGTCCACGACGCGCTCAAGTCGCAGCCGATCTTGTCGTTGCCCGTGGCGTGCCACGATACCGGGCTTGCCTTTCAGACCGTCGCCAACGCCATGGAGTTGCTCGTTACCCAAGGAATCGCGCGGGAGATCACCGGGAGGCAGCGTGACCGGTTGTTCGTCTATGACCAGTATCTTTCCTTACTCAACGAAGGCACCGAGGCGCCGTGATGCTAGTGTCGCGTCCCGCAAATACCTGCGATAAGTTGCGCAGGATTTTTTGTTGTCGGCAAGGCGCGATGACGAGCAGTGGCGGTTACCACGCGAGGAAGAGCAACGCAGCCGACGGCGAAAAGGACCAGCATATTCACCACGTTTTATTTGAGACACCACACTAGTGCTCTAAACGAAGCCGGAGGCGTGTATGCAGAAGGTCGCCTGGTCGGGCACCATCGCGGCCGTTCAACCCCGGATACGGCTTATCCGCTGTGACGACGAGCGGCAGCACAGCTATCATGGCTACGTGCTGCGGATCGAAGGAACCTGCGGCGGTGAGAGCGGCGAAGTCATGGTCGCCGTGGGTCGGGCGGCGCATGCAAAGCACCGGTTTCGCGTAGGCATGGAAGTGAGCGGTCTGGCGGTGCCCGTGGCCGATCCCCGCACCGAGACGGCGGGGTGGTACAAGCCGAGCCGCCTCAAGGTCGTCAGAGACGTGGAGGAGGAACCGTCGAGCGGCCCGCCGTTCCATGGCGTGCCGCCGGATATGGATACGTACCGCGCGCGCGGACATCGCCGGCTGGACACCCGGACCTACGATACCCGGTGCGCCACCTGCACTTGGGGTTGTCGCATGCCGGTGGTATTGGTGCTGGATCGCTGGACCCCGTCCAAGAAACGTTATCGGGTCGAGACCTTTTGCTATGGTCCCAAGAGTTGTAGCTTCTACCGGGCCGGGCGGGAGCGCACGGTGCCGGGCCAAGAGGGGTCGTCCTACACTGAAGGAGACTGGGTCGACGAGTCGGCTACGGCGCACCGGGGGCCCGATGAGTGAGGAACGAAAGGCTCTTCCCGTAGGTCGGATTAGCCGAAGGCGTAATCCGACATGGTGTGGCGCGCTGCCTGTCGGATTACGCCTTCGGCTAATCCGACCTACACGAAGGAGGGCAGGCGCAAATTGCCGCGCGCTGTGGCAAGCTTTCGGTTCGAGTTGGAGTGAGGCGCCATGAGCAAACAATCACCTTTCCATGACCATGCCCACGCGGTGGAGTTCGACAAGCGGGCGGCCATGTCGGACATCCGCGGGCAGTTGGCGGACCGGTTGATCGAGGCCATGGACTTGCGCGGCGACGAGACAGTTTTGGACGTGGCCACCGGCACCGGCCGGTTTGCCCGGCCGGTCTCGCGGCACCTCCCGGGTGGGAGCATCGTTGGCATCGACGAGGCGCTGGCCATGCTGCGGGTGTCGCAGGAGTCGGACGCGAACCTCATCCCGCGTTACGGCCGGATCGCCGCTACCGCCGAGCGCATGCCGTTGCGGGCCGGTACCTGCGACCGGGCGTGGGTAGCCTTCAGTCTCCATCACTTCGTCAGCGCCAGGGACATGGTGCTGGAAGCCGGGCGCGTGCTCAAGCCCGGCGGCCGTCTGTTCATTCTTGATCCGGTGATCGTGGCCGCGGATGACGCGCTGGACGCGGCCGTCAACGGACTGGTCAACCAGGTGTTCCAGCGATCCCCCGGCGCCGGGTTCCGGTTCTACTCGGTGGACGAGATCTGCCGGCTGATGTCCGATGGCGGGCTGGAGATCGTGCGCGCGGACCGCCAGACCTACACCGTGGACCAGGACGGCATCGACGGCATCCCCATCGGCCGGCACTGGATCGAGGTGGTGGATGAGCTGGAGCGTCAGCCGGCGGAGAACAGGGACCGCTTCGGCGCACGGTACTTTCGTTACGAGAAGGCGGCCGGCCGGCTTCACATCAGCGGCGGCTTCCACTATGGTCTGATCGCCGGGGAGAAGCAGCCCGGCGCCGGGAGCTGACGGTTCGCCGCGGGCCGCGGCCGGATCGATCCCTGAAACGGAGCAACACATGAAAACGCCATCGTCATTGATCACCCTGGGCACGGGGGGCGGACCGTCGTTGACGCCGCACCGGGCGCAGACCTCCCACCTGCTCACGGTCAACGGCACCTACTACGTGGTGGATGCCGGCGACGGCGTGGCCCGGCGCATGGCCAGGGCCGGCGGCGACGTGCGCAAGGTCGGGATCATCTTCCTCACGCACCATCACGATGATCACACCGCGGGCCTGGCCACCCTCATGGCCCTGGCGTGGGACGGCCAGCGCACCGACCCCATCAACGTCTACGGCCCGCCCCGGACCAAGGAGCTGGTGGACGCCACCGTTCAGTATTGCAGCATCAGCGCCGACATCCGCATCGCCGACGGCGGCCGCAGCGTCCCGCTGGACAAGGTGTTCTTCGGCCATGACGTGGGCACCGGTGAGATCTACCGGGACGACAACATCCGGGTGACGGCGGTGGAGAACACCCACTTCAGCTTCCACCGGGACGACAAGGCCGGGCGCTACAAGTCCTACTCCTACCGCTTCGAGACCCCCGACCGCGTGATCATGTTCACCGGCGACACCGGCGCCAGCGCCGCCGTGACCGCGCTGGCCAAGGATGCGGACCTGCTGGTGACCGAGACCTCTTCGTGCGACGAGCGCAAGAACGCCATGCTCGAGGACGGCCGCTGGCAGGCCATGAGCACGGCCGAGCAGGAAGGCATCATGCGGCAGGCCACCCAGGGCCACATGGGCCTGGACAACATCGGCAAGCTGGCGACACAGGCCGCCGTCAGGAAGGTGGTGCTGTCCCACCTCACCCGGCGCGTCGGCACCACCGACTATGAGCCGTTTGCAGAGGAGGTGAGGAAGCACTACTCGGGCGAGGTGGTCATCGCCGAAGACCTGATGGAGTTCTAGTGTGGTGTCCCGTAAATGCCTGCGATAATTGGCTGGTCTTTTTGCCGTCGGCTGCGTTGCTCTTCCTCGCGTGGTGCCCGCCCTGGGGCGACCGCAGGTCGCCCCTACAAGTCATCGCGCCTTGCCGACAACAAAAAATCCTGCGCAACTTATCGCAGGAATTTACGAGACACCACACTAGTGTGGTGTCTCACAAATACGGATATGAAGATGCGAGGGCATTTTGGTTGTCGGCAAGGCGCGATACATGTAGGGGCGACCGGCGGTCGCCCCCGTGGCGTGCACCACGCGAGGAAGACCCCGGGTCAAGCCCGGGGTGACGTACGCAGCCGACGGCGAAAAAAACCAGCAGATTACCATGCGAATTAACCGGACTAGGTGCCTCGTCTCTCGGATGCCACGATGAAATGGCTGCTTTGCTCTGCTTCGCGCGTGGTCCGTGTAGGGGCGGGTTTCAAACCCGCCCGCGCCGCAAACCTCCTGTTCCCTCCAAAAGGGCGCTGACCATGAAGATCATCGGCACAGCCGCCGCACGCGTGGACGGGGTGGCCAAGGTCACCGGGCAGGCGGAGTACGTTTCGGACCTCACAGTCCCCGGCATGCTCTGCGGCAAGATCCTGCGGAGCCCCCACGCGCACGCGCGCATCGTCTCCATCGACACCGGCGCGGCGGAGCGGATACCCGGGGTCCGCGCCGTCCTCACCCGGGAGGACTTTCGCCACCGGAACCCGTACTTCAGCGGCAGGATCCAGGATCATCCCATCGTCGCGCTGGACCGCGCGCTGTTCGCGGGCCAGCCGGTGGCCGCGGTGGCGGCGGACGACGAGGACGCGGCGGAAGACGCGCTTCGGGCGGTGGCGGTGGAGTACGAGCCCCTGCCGGCGGTGGTCACCATCGAGGAGGCCACTGCCGACGGCGCGCCGCTGCTCCACGAGTCGGCCCCGGGCAACGTCTGCTTCAGCGACAGGCTGGAGAAGGGTGACGTCGCGGCCGGGTTCGCCGAGGCCGACACCGTGGTGGAAGACACCTTCACCTTCCCCATGGTGTACCACTACGCCATGGAACCCCACGTGGCCATCGCCAAGGTCGACGCCGACGGCTTGACGGTCTGGAGTTCCACGGCTCACCCCTTCGGCGTCCAACTCGAGCTGGCCCACATCTTCAGCCTTCCGCTGTCGAGCGTCCGGGTCATCATTCCGTACGTGGGCGGGGCCTACGGCAGCAAGTCCGGGGCCAAGATCGAACCCCTGGCGGTGGCGCTGGCGGAGAAGAGCGGCCGGCCGGTGCGGGTGGCGCAGAACGTCTCCGAGGCGATGATGACCGTGCGGCGGCATTCGGCGCTGTGCCGGGTGCGGACCGGGGCGAAACGGGACGGCACCCTGGTGGCCAAGCAGGCGGAGGTGTTCCTCAACACCGGCGCCTTTGCCGAGCTCGGGCCGGTGGTGACGAGCCGCACCCTCACGCGGATCCTGGGGCCGTACCGGCTGCCCCACATCCGCGTCGAGTCCCACTGCGTGTACACCAACACCGTGTCCGCGGCCTCGTTCCGCTCCATCGGCGGCCCCCAGACCGCCTGGGCCAACGAGTCGCAGATGGACATCCTCGCCGACGAGCTGGGCCTCGACCCCCTGGCCTTCCGCCTGAAGAACCTGCTGCACCGGGGCGAGGAGTTGAAGCCCGGCGGCAAGCCCCTGGATGCGGACCTCCGGGAAGGGCTGCGGCGGGTCACCGACCGGCTGGGGTGGCAGGGGCTCGCGGCCCCCACCGGAGCAGGCCGCGGCCTCGCGTTCGGTGTCACCGACCCCGGAGCGCCGCTGGCCTCCACCTCCACCGTGCACGCCCTTTCCGACGGCAGCGTGGTGGTCCTCATCGGCACCTCGGAGATCGGCCAGGGATCGCGGACGGTCATGAGCCAGATCGTGGCCGAGGAGCTGTGCGTCGCTCTGGAAAGGGTCCGGGTGCGCCCGCCGGACACGGCCTACACGCCCTACGACCGCTCCACTGGTTCCAGCCGCTCCACCACGGTCATGGGCAAGGCCACGCAGTTGGCCGCGGCGGACGCCCGCGAGCAGATTCTCGAGCTGGCCATGGAGCATTTCGAGGCCCCGCGGGAGGCCATCGAGCTCGCGGACGGCGAGGCCCGGGCGGGCGGCCAGAGCGTCTCCTACGGAGAGCTCATCCGCATGCATTTCGCCATGCAGGGAGGCGAGATCGTGGGCCGGGGCTACGCCCACAGCGGCATGGCCACGACCCCCTCCAATCCCCTCTTCTGGGAGATCGGCATCGGCGCCGTCGAGCTCGACGTGGACCGGGACACGGGTGAGGTAAAGCTTGAGCGCTACGTGATGGCCGCCGACGTGGGCAAGGCGCTCAATCCGCTCCAGTGCGAGGGTCAGGACGAGGGGGCCGCCATGATGGGCATCGGCCACACGCTGATGGAATCCATCGTCTACGGCGACGGCCAGATCCTCAATCCCAACCTGGTGGACTACCGCGTGCCGGGCTTCGAGAACCTGCCGGCGACCTTCGAATCAATCTTGGTGGAGAACGGTGACGGCCCCGGCCCCTACGGCGCCAAGGGCATGGGAGAGGGTGGCATCATTCCGGTGGCGCCGGCCGTGGCCAACGCGGTGTTTCGCTGCACCGGCGCCCGTGTGAAGGACCTGCCGTTGACGCCGGAAAAGGTGTGGCGCGCCATCGCTCTGACCCGCACATCCAAAGGAACTTCCTGTTAGTTGGAGGCAGTCCGCCAGAGCGCGTTGATCGGTACCGCATGGAGGTTGGCTCCGAACGGAATGGTTTGAGCGCCGCCGTAAAGTACGACCCCGCGAACGAAGCGTTTGCCCGTCGCCTCCGCCAGTGCTCGGAGCCCCCTGAAGTCCCGGGAAGTTACGGTATGGCTGGCTTTGACTTCGATACCCACGAGGTTGCCCGATGCCTCCTCGAGCACGATATCCACTTCTTCTCCCGTGTGGGCTCGAAAGTGAAACATGACGGGTCGTCGGGCACTCCACCCACTCTGCTTGCGTAGCTCCATGACCACGAAATTCTCGAGCACCGGGCCGAGCGATTCCACGGGCGAGTCGTCCGTTATGCCACGAAGGTGGCTGAGCAGCCCGGTGTCATTGAGGAACAGTTTTGGAGCCTTGACCAGGCGTTTGCCCAGATTACCGGACCAGGCGGGGAGCGTATAGATCAGAAAGGTGGTTTCGAACAGCGCCAGGTAGCGCTTCAGTGTCGTCAGGGGGACGGAGCTGGTTCGGGAGAGTTCGGAGGCGTTGAGGAGTGAGCCCGCCCGTGCGGCGAGCAAAGACAGGAGACGAGGCATCAACGTCAGGTTCTCAATGTGGGACAGATTCTGGACGTCGCGCTGCAGAAGGGTCGTAATATAAGAAGTAAACCATGCCGTTCGCCTTGCCTTGGACATGCGCCCCAGGACTTCCGGATATCCCCCACGGACAACTCTGCCCCAAAGGTCGGCTCTCCTTTTGGGGGTGTCCGGCTCCGTGAAAGTGGGGACATTGCTGGAGAAGACTGCGTCCGGAAAGCCGTCTTTGACTCCATCGATCTCACCCTGAGAAAAGGGCCACAGGGTCAGGATCTCCATCCTTCCCGCAAGCGACTCGGAGAGTTGGGGCAGAAGCATTACATTAGCCGAGCCGGTGAGCAGAAAACGGCCCGGTTGACGAGACCGATCCACTGCTACCTTGATGGGCAAGAATAGCTCCGGTGCCCGCTGAATTTCGTCCAGGGCCAGCGGCCCCTCCAAACCAGCGAGGAACCCGGTAGGGTCTTCTCGAGCCGCGGACAAGACACCTAGGTCATCGAGCGTCAAATAGCGAGCTGCATGTTTCGTCGATGCAAGCGATTGAACGAGGGTGCTCTTGCCGGTTTGGCGGGCGCCGTGTAACAGGACGACCGGTGTATCAGAGAGGGCATCCAACAGGGGTCGAGTAAGGCTGCGCTTCAACACGGTCGAATATTAACCATTACGTGGTCAATTTTCAACCACTCACCCCGATCTCACTACAACCCGTAGAACTCCCGGGAGTTGGTGTTCAGAATCTTCTCGGCCTGCTCGTTGTTGATCCGGCCCTCGTCCATCCAGGTGCGCACCTCGTTGATCCCGCTCAGGTTCGCGGAGATGTCGGTGTGGCTGTAGTCCGTGCCGATCATCAGGCTGTCTTCGGTGTGGAACTTCAGGATCGACTCTACGTCGTCAATGGGGTCGATGGTGATGAAGGCTCGATTCTTGCGGAAGATCTCGGGGTCCAGGTCGAACAGGTGTGGGACCTTGGCCTGTTTGCCGCGCAACTCGGCACGCTTGGTCGCTCCAAGTTGCGACATCACATAGGGAATCCAGGATGCCCCGGACTCGATGAATCCGAACCGCAGGTTGGGAAACATCGCCGGCACCTTGGAGGTCACCAGCTCGGCGAAGGCGTACATGATGGGAAAGCCCCGGTCCCACTCGCGGGACGGCAGCGGATGGCCGGTGTGGATGCATATGGGGATGTCCAGGCGACTGGCTTCCTCGTACACCGGAAAGAAATGCGGGTCGGTGACCTTCCGGTCTATGTCGAACCCGCGCTTGAAGATGCCGCAGGCGCCGTGCTCCTTGGCCCAGCGCACCTCCTCCACGGCAGCGTCCGGATTCAGCCACGGCAGCACCGCGGCCCACTGCAAGCGCCCGTTGGTGGGCTCGCACTTCCCGGCCAGCCAGCGGTTGTAAGTGGTGGCCAGCGCCCATTCGGCTTCGGCATTCTGGGTGTTGTGGCGGATGAAGAAAGTCGGGAAGATGACCTGGATATCCACGCCCATCTCGTCCATTTGCGCGAGCCGGCCTTCCACGTCATCGAGCTCACGCCGCACCCGCGGCGGATGGTTGATCTCGTCCCGCACCGCGCGGTTCTGGAGCCTTCCCTCGACTACCCAACTGCGGCGGGTGGTGGTGTTGAAGCCGGCCCGGGCCGCCTCCTCGTCCGAGATGGTGACGGTCACGGGAATGTACTTGTCGTGGGGAGTACCCTCCAACGCGGCCCAGGTGGATTCGGACTCGTCGACGTGGGTATCGGCATCGATCACGGACATGGCTAACCTCCTACACTGGCAGCGCCGGACGTTGCTCAAGCGGCGCTTCTCAGCTTAGTGCAAAATTTTCTGTAGCCTACCAGCAAACGAGGATTGCGGCAATTTCCCGGGTTACGTTTTCCGCTCTGCGTCCAGTGCCCGGACCACGCCGAGCGCCGGGCCTGTCAGCGAACGATGTGCTTGCAAAATGCTGTCCACGATTTCATATTGCTGTCATGCCGGTACAGATTACCATCCGAGGCGTTCCCGAGCATGTTCGCGATGAGCTCGCGGTGCGGGCGGCGTCGCAGCGGCAATCGATGCAGGAGTATCTCCGCTGTGAGTTGGAGCGCATCGCTGCACGTCCCTCCCTCGACGCGTGGCTGCAGGGTGTTCGCGAACGAAAGGAAGCGGCGGGGACGCGCATTGGACCTTCCCGCATCCTGCGTGCCCGTGACGCGGATCGAACGTGACTGTCGTCGTCGATGCATCCGTGCTGGTCGCGGTGCTGGTGGACTCGGGTCATGAAGGACGGTGGGCGGAATCCATGGTCACCGAGGGGACATTGGTTGCCCCCGAGTCGGTGTTGGTCGAGGCGAGCAACATTCTGCTTCGGTTGGAACGGTCCGGCGAAATCTCACGGCTGGAGGCCAACAGCGCGCACCGGGATCTGTTGCGGCTGGATCTGGAACTATTCCCCTTCGCACCGTTCGCCGAGCGCGTGTGGGCCTTGCGGAGCAACCTGACCGCTTACGACGCCTGGTACGTGGCACTGGCAGAAGCGTTGGGTTGCGCGCTGGCGACCCTTGACCGGAAGCTCGGCCGGGCCACGGGTTCGGTCTGCGAGATCGTCGTCCCGTCCCACGCGCGGTGACGGGACGGCAAGGCGATTGCGTCCTTTCCATTGCGGTTTCCTGACGTTGTCATAAACTGTGAGTCACAGAAGCTGTGGAGAGTGGCGCTCATGAAGAACATTACCATATCCGTAGACGAAGAAACCTATCAGCTTTCTCGCGTCAAGGCGGCGGAGCTTGGAACTGCGGTCTCGGTGCCGGTCCGCTCTTACCTCGTTGACTTGGTTCAGGGCCGCGTTCCCGAGGTTCGATTCGACCGCATGCGCAGACTACAGGACCGGACGTTGGAGACCATTCGCGATCGTGGCGGGGGCCTGCGTGCCGCCGACAACCTGCCTCGGGGAGCATTGCACGAGCGTGATGTGCATTGCTGAAACCAACGGCCTCCTCTATGTGGTCAGCGCCCCGGCTGAAGACGTTGAAGTTGCATCGTCGTCAGGCCCTCGACCTGCTGGAGGTAAGAAGCTTGGCTCTGTCGGTACAAGTCATGCAGGAGTCCTGCATTCAGTCGACCTGTCCAGGGCGCCAACGCACTACGAGATGCTAAGCTTCGCCGAAGCGCTACAGCATTTCGTGTCCGGTCAGTCACCCTCGACGTGATGTGGGGCGCGTTTGAAATCTGCAATCGTCAACGAGCGTATGCGGATGGAACACCTTCATCCGACTGGGCTGGGTGTCCGAAGCAGCGAAATACATGAACCAATGCCATGAAACACGCCGATTGTAACGGTGAATTGACTGGCTCTCCCTCTCTAGCGCCATCGCATTGGGCTGCGTCCTATACCCACCTGGAGTGTTCTCTACATCAGTTGTCGCCCTACATAGGGAAGTTGAAGAGCGTCATTGCCAGAGACCTGATCACGCGGTACAGCGAGCCGGGTCAGTTGGTCGCGGATATGTTCTGCGGCAGCGGCACGGTGCCGCTGGAAGCAGCCCGACTCGGGCGACGTGTCTTTGCCTCGGATACGAGCTTATATGCGATTACCTTGACTAAGGGAAAGCTCAACCCACCCGAATCCACCGCCCTTGCCACGGAAGCTGTTGGCAATTTGTTAAATAAGGCGGCAGCGTTGCCAACCCCTGACCTTAGGCGTGTTCCTTGGTGGGTCCGGGCTTTCTTTCATCCTCGCACACTCAAGGAGGTGTTGAGTTTTGTCGAGGTTCTTAAGGGCGAGCGACATTACTTCCTCCTAGCTTCCTTGCTCGGAATTCTGCACCACCAAAGACCTGGCTTCCTGTCGTACCCGAGTAGCCACCTCGTACCATACCTCCGGTCGAGGAAGTTCCCGAAGGCGGTCTATCCCGAACTCTATGAATATCGTCCCTTGTTACCCCGCCTAGAGGCCAAAATACACCGGGCCTTGAAGCGCCCGCCGCAGGCGTCGTTGGCCTCCCTAGTGTGCGAGGTTCGTCGGTCGTCCGCCGAGTCCGTCAATCTTCCGACAAAAATCGATTGCGTAGTGACGAGCCCCCCTTATATGAATGCCCTTGACTACCACCGGGATAACCGTCTCCGACTTTGGTTCTTGGGTGAAACAAGCGATATTCGCACAGAGCGCACCTTTGCGAGTTTCGCCAAATTCCGTCGACTTCTGACCGCACTTGCGAAACAATTGGACGACAAAATGCGGCCAGGAGGTCATTGTGTGTTCATGGTGGGCGACCAGACTTTTCGTGGTGGGGAAGGGTACCCGTCGGATGTTTTAGCGGCGAGTTTCTTGGCAACCGGCTGTAGGTTTCGGCTGGTCGAAGTAATCGCCGATGTTATTCCGGATGTTCGCCGGTCGCGCCGACATTTGGCAGGCGTGAAGCGCGAGAATGTTCTTGTTTTCAGGAAAGATTAGGAATGCGCAAGAATCTTCCTTCTGTCGATCTCTTTTTGGGCAAAACGATACGGCGATTCCCTGACTATGTGATTGCGGAACACGTAGCGTCAGGAAACAACGGGCATCTGTTTCGCGCCTTCGATCAGAAGACCGAAGGCAATCTTGCATTCAAAGTTGTTCCCGTCGAGAATCTACCGAGCGACCGTGGCGAGCAGCAAGTGTATTTGAATGAAGCAAAGAAGGCTAATCTGTTGGAACACCCGGCGGTGGTCAGGTACATCGACGTGTTTCCGAACGAAGAACCAGGTATCCCTGTCCCATGTGTCTTTTTTGTGCGCGACTACATTAAGGGCCAAAGTCTCAAGGACTACATCAAGAGCGCAGCCGCGGAGATTGGTATTCCATTCATAGAGACGTTTTTGGAAACGATGTTCGGGATGCTATACGAGCTTCAACAGCGAAGAATGCGACACGGTGATTTGCACTCAGGCAATGTGTTGGTGGCGGTGTCGGAGTTTGCCATTGACCGAAAGCCGACCTTTCGGGTCACAGATTTCGGTGTTGGGGACGTGACCAGCGAAACGTCGCACGTGAGTGACTTTCTACAAGTAGCGGCCATCCTCCGGCAGTTGTTGGAGAGAGTACAATACGTCGACTGCGGGGGTCGAGACCGGTACGTTTACGGCATTCTGAGGCAAGAGTTCCTTGCGAGGCACCTGATCGAAACGGATACAAGTGCGGATCCAGTGGCGGCCAACCCACGGGAGTTGATGAACAAGTTGACTACGGTGGACGAGCGGTACCTCCGGGACAAGAAGTATCCGGCCCTGACATTGGTCTCACCGTTCGATTATCCCAACTGCGAGCAGATAGGGAATGCACACCTGTTGCTGAGGAGTCTTTACTCCGATCGTTTGCTCGGTCTCTTGGAAGTCAAAAAGCGTTCAAACATGATCCTGACGGGACCGAGAGGCTGCGGGAAAACGACGGTGTTCCGGGCGTTGAGTCTGGAGTACCTGATGTCCACTGGTGAGGATGACCCAAAGGACCTTCCGTACATTGGTCTTTACTACCGGTGTGACGACTTATATTTTGCTTTTCCGAGGTACGAGACGCCGGAGCGAGAAGATGCGCTGGATGTACCTATGCACTTCATGATCGTCACACTTATCGCGATCACGTTGGAACAGGTCGGCGCATGGGGCAACAAGTATTACCGCGCGGAGATGGAGAGGAAAGAAGCGGCGTTGGTCCGGGAGTTGTGGGACCTTTTGGAGTGGAAGCCACCAGATGATCCGACGGCGCCCCGATTGTCTAGTCTAGTGAACAGGCTGAGGGGGAAGGAAAGGCGGCGCGCGGCAACCAAACAACGTTTTGTACACGTGCGGGACGAGCCGATCGAGGGTTATTTCGGGCCAGGTAAGCTCTTTGAGGTGTGCGAGTGTATCCGGAAGACACTGTCGTTCCTACGTGACCGGCAGTTTTACTTTTTTATCGATGACTATTCGCATCCAAAAATTACTAAGGCTTTGCAGGCCAACCTGAATCGGCTCGTCATGCACCGTAACCCACACGTCTTCTTCAAACTCTCGACAGAAAGCCCTATCTCGTTTGCACGGGATGACGTAGACGGGAAACAGTATGTGGAATCGCGAGAGTACGATTTGCTCAATCTGGGGTTGAGATACATCTCTAGCGAACCAGAACAGACATTGGAATTTTTGGAGGACGTTTTCGCGCGACGATTCGGGCAGGTAGAGAATTACCCCATCAGGAGTCTCGAAGAGCTTGTAGGATCTAGTCCACGCAACGAGAATGAGACTGCTCGTGCTTTTCGGGAAGAACGAGGCCGCGAAAACTACGCCGGTAAGGAAACCATCGCCGCAATTTGTAGTGGTGACATCCACTACATGATCCGCCTTGTCGGCGGTATGGTTGAGGATTTTGGCGGCGATGGGGCATTGGGAAAGGCGACAGGAACGCCACGTATACCGAAACGGCGACAACACCGGTCGATCCGAGCGGCGGCAGGAACGTTTATGGAGTCAGTGCGGACATTGCCCCAACACGGGCAACGTCTAGCCGATGTGGTGTCGGCGTTCGGCAATGTTGCTCGGTCGTATCTGCTTTACGAGACATCGTCCAACCAAACTGGTGATCCGCCACATCAGGCGTCGCGGATCGAGCCGTACGAGCCCCTGCGACTAAGCAGCGAAGCCCAAGGTATTCTTGAGGAGCTGTTGCGTTATTCGGTCCTCATTGAAGACCCGCGTGGAAAGAGTCGAAGGGGCCGAATTGTACCGAGGTTTTACCTTCGGCGTTATTTGATACCCCATTTTCAACTTACGTTCAGCCGACGAGATTCGCTGTCGCTGGAAAATGCAGATATTGAGCTGTTGTTGTCAGATCCGCAGAAATTTGAAGATACGTGGCGAGTCCGGTCGAAGAATGGGCACCCAGGTCGTCGGAAAACGGAATCCGGGCAAGGGGAGCTGTTCGCCGATGAAGATGTCGACAACTGACCTGCCCGTTACGAGGCGTGACGAACGGCTAAGGGCGATTGACTGGCCGAACTTGCGGAAGGTGACGACTCCGGCGGTTGAGGCAGGAGACTGCGTGTTGGTATGTGCGGGTTTTGAAGAACGTGCGGTAGAAGGTATCGCGCGGATTTGCCAAGCGGCAGGCAAGGGAGTGGCGTTGGGATTGATCAGGTACTCCCCGGAACTCGCGGAGAATAGAACGAAAGAATTGCGGGAAATTGCTCGTGGCGGGGGGTGCAACCTAACGGAGTTCGTCTACGATAGAGAACGGCCAGCGGGCATGGGAGATCGACTGCGGGAATTTTCGAAGGTTTTTCGACGGGTGTTTGTCGATATTTCGGGGATGTCTCGCCTGCTTATTGTGCAGACAGTGGCTTCGTTGCTTGGCGCGAGAAACATGCGGGTGAGTGTCATTTACGCTACAGCAAAGGAATATCCACCCTCACGAGCGCGGTTTGAGAAGGATCAGAAGGATTCTCAAGCTGCGCCGGCAACTAGTTACCTATCCTCGGGGATACTGGAAATAGCCGCGACTCCCGAACTGGGCTCTGTAGCGATGTTGGGAGAAACGGTGAGGCTAATAGCTTTCCCGTCGTTTGATCCAGGCCAACTCGCAAACGTCGTTCAAGAACTCCAGCCAACCTACACGGAATTCATTCATGGTACGCCTCCGGGAAGGGAGGACAGGTGGAGAACGACCGCGATTCGGGAACTCAACGGCCGGATTTTAAAGGAACTGCGCGGGAGGGAATATGAAACTTCGACTCTTGACTACAGAGAGACGTTAGAAACGCTGTTTCGGATATACGCGGAACGCAGCATGTTTGACCGTCTTTTGGTGGCTCCGACAGGCAGCAAGATGCAAGCGGTCGCGGTAGGTTTGTTTCGGGCGGGACTTCACGATGTCCAGATTGTGTATCCGACGCCGCAGGTATTCGTGGAACCGGAAGAATATACAGTGGGCGTGCGGGAATTGTATCAATTGGATTTGCCAACCGAAGCAATCGCGAAGTCGATCACGGATTTCAAAATCGGTGGTAGAGATGTCGAAACACACGCGTCTCGGGAGGATGTCGACTAGAGTCCGGACAGCTCTTTCGTTGAACTTCCGCAATGTTTAGAAAAGTTGGTAGCGAGTCGAGCGGTATGGATGTCAGTTTTGCGCGGGCAACTTCATGCTGAGGGCAGAATCCGGGAAGATACGGACCGACCGTGGGCTGACCGATCGCGCACAGCTCGAACGTTCCTGACCTCAACCTCCTTCCGCGGTCCCTTCCCGTGTCTCCTCGATCACCAAATCCACCACCGCCCGCAGCGCCTGATGATCGGTGTCGCCCTCCACCCGGCGGAGACGGAACAGGTCGATCTGGCGGTCGGCGCCGGTGCCCTGGCGGATGATGGTGAGGGTGTGCCGCAGTTCTTGCTCGCAGCCCAGGGCGCGGGCGTCGCCGGCCAGTTCCTCGACCAGCTCGGCGGCGGAATCCTCGATGTCCTTGCGGCCGCCTTCGCTGGTGTCGCCGAGAAAGGCGAGGATGCCATAGCGCTGGGCCAGCCAGCGGTTCTCGTTGATGATCTCCGTCGGCGGCTCGGCCGGCAGCGCGCCTTCGCGGTCGAGCCGCGACAGCCGCCGGATCAGGCATGCGTACAGCGCGGCGATGCACATGGCGTCGCCGATACGCGGGCACAGGTCGCAGATGCGCAGCTCGATGGTGGGAAAGCGCACGGACGGGCGGATGTCCCACCACAATTCGGTTCCGTCACCGATCAGCTTCATTCTCTGGTAGTCGGCCACGAGTTGGTCGAATTCCGCCCGGGACCACAGCGGACCGGGAAGGCCGGTACGCGGCAGCGCCCCGATGATGCTCAGCCGGTAGGACTTGAAGCCGGTCTCGCGTCCGGCGTTGAACGGCGACGACGTGGAGACGGCGTGCAGCAGGGGCAGGTAGCGCCGCATGGCGGTCATTACCCGGATCCGCGAATCGGCGTCACCGAACCCGGCATGGATATGCATGCCGCCCACGAGCAGTCGTCGCGCGCTTTCCTGAAGCGTGTTTGCCAGCCTTTCGTACCGTTCCTTGGGCGTGCTCATCTGCGATTCCCACGCCGCGAAGGGATGGGTCGAGGCGGCCATCACGGTGGCGCCGTGCCGCGCCGCCGCCTCCGTCACCACCCGGCGGGTTTCCTTGAGCGCGGCGCGCAGGTCGGCTACCGACTCGCACACGCGGGTATTGGTCTCGATCTGGGAACGGAGGAACTCGTGCACGAACCCGTGAGGCCCGCGGTTCTTCTCGCACCAGTCGAAGATCCCCGGGTCCGGGTCGGCGATCATGTCACGGCTGTCGGGATCGACGAGAAAGAACTCCTCCTCGATGCCGAAGGTGATTTCCACGTCCATGCCAGCCTCCGTCTCTTCGTCACTGCCTTCGCCCATGAGTCTGCGCAATCGCTCGAACGCCATGTCCCACCTCGCTCGCGTTGGTGGCCCGCAACCGACAAACCACCGGAACCACCCGCTGGGAAATATCACACGCGGAGAAATATTCGCATGGGCCGTGAGGGGAGGCAAGGGCAGACTCGCACCGGTCCGCCCCGGGGACGAGGCGGGACGCGCCCTCATACGCGCGTGGCTGATCGGTTAGCTCGCCGCAACCCCCTGCGGCGTTGGTGGGGAGGGCGCTTCGGCGCCCTCCCGTTCTTCTGGCCCGGCAAGCACGGGTTGCAGACGGGGCCCTGACGTTGTATAAGCCGCGTTGATTCACCGGGCTCGGGTTCTACAGGCATCGGACGACATCACCGACGTCAGCATGATCACGGTCAATCACGTAATCCCTTCCCTCCTGGCTCTGGCACTTTCGTTGTCGTTGTTTCCCTCGAATGGTGAGGCTTGCACGGATGATGTCGGTGCCGGCCCGGGTGTCCCTTGCCGGCATGATGACAAAGCCCAGGGCGATGACGCCGCCGCGCGCATGGTCCATATCGGGCGGATGACGTGCAAGGACGGGGCCGTGGCCCGGTGGAACACCACGGACCGCGAGGTGGTGACCTACAAGGTCAACAACTGGGCCGGCGCGCCCCTCGAGGTGGCGCTTGCCGTGCGGCGGGGTGTGTTGCGGTGGAACCGGGTGCAGCCTTTCTATGCCCTGCACGAAACGGCGCACGACGTCGCCGACATTACCATCGAGATGTACGACGATGTGCTCCCCGGCATCGTCGGCGCCACCAAGGTGAAGTGCCGTAACGGAAGGGAAGGCATCCACAAGGCGTACGTCTATCTCGGGCTCAGGGGGATGGGCGCCGTGGAGGCCCAAAACACGACGGCCCATGAGATCGGGCACGCCATGGGGTTGGGCCATTCGGATCGCGGCGGTGACCTGATGGACGGCAAGCTGGCGGAGAAGAACATCGACGAACGCATGATATGCCCCAGCAACCTGAACCGCGCGGGACTGATTGCCGGGACATCCTATGCCATTCCCGCGGGGGAGTGGGCCGAGCTGGACTGCTGGGGACGGACTCCCGGATGAGGGCCGCCAGGCGGGGGGAGAGGGTGGCGGGGTTGTCGAGGCCGACACCGGTGCAGCCGTGGTGAGTTCCGAGTGGACGATCCCGTCCGCGTTGACCGATTTCCAAGACATCGAGAGGGCTCTGGAAGGTAAGCAGGCCGCCGTGTTTCTCGACTACGACGGCACGCTGACTCCCATCGTGGACACCCCAGAGCAAGCCGTGCTTTCCGAGGAGATGCGCGGGACGGTCCGGCGCTTGGGCGACCGGTGCGTCACGTCCGTGGTCAGCGGGCGCGGGCGCCAGGACGTGCAGGAACGGATGCGGCTCGACAACCTCTTCTACGCCGGCACTCACGGTTTCGATATCTCCGGGCCCGCGGGTTCTGGCATTCACCACCAGGTCGGGCAAGAGTTCGTCCCGGCAATGGAAGAGCTGTATCAGCGGCTCGGCGGCGCCCTCGCGCAAGTCCCCGGTCTGTTGCTGGAGGCCAAGCGCGTTTCCATGGCCGTTCACTATCGCCTTGTGGAAGAGAAGGCGGTGCCGGACGTCGAGGCTGTGGTCGATGGCCTGCTGCAAGACTATCCCAAGCTCCGCAAGTCCTATGGAAAGAAGGTGTTCGAGATCAGGCCCCGGTTCGACTGGAACAAGGGCAAGGCGGTGGCATGGATCCTCCAGGCGCTGGGGCTCGACCACCCGGGCGTCGTGCCCCTCTACCTGGGTGACGACATCACCGATGAAGACGCCTTCGAGGCCGTGGCCGGCAAGGGAATGGGAATCCTTGTGGCAGACGAGCCCCGCCCGACGGCCGCGGGTTATCGACTGGCGGGCGACGCGGAGGTGGCGCGCTTCCTCCAGCGTCTTACACACACCATTCATGAACCCGTATAACCTGAACCCGCTTGCCGCACGGGGCCGGATGACTCTGGTCGCGGGCACCCGTGGACGGACCCTGTCGGAAAACTGATGGAGGACCGGCGGGAACAGTTGTGGAGCCGGCTGCGGGCGGCCGGAATCCCCGGTGTTCCGGACGAGTTTTCCGTGACCTTCGCCCACCAGACGATTCCGGCCGCGGTGCTGGCCGAGATCGACGACTTCATCCGGGTCTTCGAGGACGTGACCACCAGGCCGGTGTGGCAGGAGAGCGTCATCGGTTCGTCCGGACACAACCTGCCGGCGAAACGGCCGGAGGTGTGTTTCTTCAGCGCCTGGGACTTCCATCTGCCGCCCGAAGGGCCGTGGCAGGTCATCGAGTTCAACGACAACGGGTCCGGCCTCCTGTACGCCGGCCTCATCAACGAATCTTTCCACGCCCTCATGGAACCGCCGGGGCAGGCGACCCTCGAGGCCCCGCCGCCGGCCGCCGACCTCGCGCGGCGCATCAAGCAGATGGTCCGGCGGGAAGCCGAGGAGTTTTTCGGCGCCATGCCCAAGGGGCTTTTTCTTATCCTCGACGAACCGGAAGCGCTGGAACGCGGCAAGTTCCGCCCGGAGATGGAGATGTTGCGGGACCTCTTTCGCGAGGAGGGGTGGCCGGCGGAAGTGGGGTCGACGGCGGAGCTCCGCTGGAGCGGCGAGGAGTTGCGGTACGACGGACGGCCGGTGTCGTTCATCGTGAACCGTTCCACCGACTTCTTCCTGGAGAAGGAGACCACACGCTCGTTGCGTGACGCTTTCCTGAACGGCAGCGTCTACGTCGCGCCCAATCCTTTCACCTATGGTACCCGCAGCGACAAGCGGCTGCTGGAGTTTCTGTCGCTTCCGTCATGGGACCGGGATCTCGGCATCGAAGCCGGCGAGCGGGAAGTCCTGAGCCGGCACATCCCCGAGACCCATCTGCTCCGGGCCGACAACCTCGACGCCATCGTCGAGAACAGGCATCAGTTCGTGTTCAAGCCGATCCGAAGCCATGCCAGCCGGGGGTTCCTTCCCAGCGCGCGTGTGGGGCGCTCGCGATTGCAACGGCTGGTGCGGAAGGGCGAAGGCTACGTCGCCCAGCGGAAGGTGGGGCGGCCGCGGATCGATCTTGAGGGCGACTCGCACGTGTGGGTGGACCTGCGCGTGTGGGCGTACCGGGGCGAGCGGGTGCTCCTGTCGGGACGAAGCTCGGTGGACCAGGACTCGCTGGACCTGAGGCCGCCGGCCGGATGGGTTCCCACCTTTGCCGCCAGGCCCGGCGTCCAGGGCCGGTGATCCCGCGCAACCGTGTCCGGACCGGGCATTGGCGGTTCCGTGCCGGGACCGACAGGCAGCGGGACCTCGCGGTTGTCCGGACGGGGCATTGGCGGTTCGGTGCCGGGACCGACAGGCAGGGGGACCCCACGGTTGTCCGGACGGGGCATTGGCGGTTCGGTGCCGGGACCGACAGGCAGGGGGACCCCACGGTTGTCCGGACGGGGCATTGGCGGTTCGGTGCCGGGACCGACAGGCAGGGGGACCCCACGGTTGTCCGGACGAGGCATTGGCGGTTCGGTGCCGGGACCGACAGGCAGGGGGACCCCACGGTTGTCCGGACGGGGCATTGGCGGTTCGGTGCCGGGACCGACAGGCAGCGGGACCCCACGGTTGTCCGGACGAGGCTGTTGTAGGGGCGGGTTTCAAACCCGCCCGTGTCCGCCGCGCCGCGGTGTTCAGTCACAGCAGTTGACCGCCCCGGCGGCGTATTCTAGGGTCATATATCTTGCAACGGAGGAAACGAACATGATTGAAGTCAATGGACTCACGGGTGCGGAAGCATTTTTGCGCGTATTGGCAGGTATGGGCGTGGAGCGGATTTTCGCGTCGCCGGGCTCGGAGTGGTCGCCGGTCTGGGAGGCGCTGGCCAAGCCGGACGAGAGCATGCCGGTCTACCTCAGCTCGCGGCACGAGGAGGTGGCGCTGGCCATGGCCAGCGGCTATGCCAAGTCCACCGGCAAGCTGCCCGGGGTCATGATCCACACCACCGTGGGTGCGCTCCACGGTTCCATGGCCCTGCGCGGGGCGCTCCACGAGCAGGTGCCCATGGTGGTCTTCACCGGCGAATCCATCGCCTTTGGCGAGGATGACGGCCCCGATCCCGGCGGCCAGTGGATGCGCTTCCTCTCGGACGTCGGCGGCCCGGCCCGGCTGGTGGACCGGTGCGTCAAATGGAGCTTCGGGGTCAACGACAAGAACATCCTGGTCTCCACCATCCAACGTGCCTGCCAGATGGCCATGAGCTCGCCCCAGGGGCCGGTGTTCGTGTCGCTGCCCATGGAGTATCTGTTCGACAAGGTCACGCGGGAGGCGCCTCTGAAGGTGTCCATGCCTTCCCCTCCGAGCCCGGATCCCAAGAGAATCGACGAGTTGGCGAGTCTGCTCCGGACAGCAAAGAACCCGGTCCTATTGAGTGAAAACGCCGGCAAGAACACCGGCATCGTGGACCGCATGGTGGAACTGGCGGAGTTGCTCAACGCTCCGGTGGTGGAAACCCGGAGCAGCGGCTACTTCAACTTCCCGCGGGACCATGAGCTGCACGGCGGCTTCGAGCCCGGGGAATACATGGCCGATGCCGACGTGGTCTGCCTCATCGGCGCGACCCAGCCGTGGCATCCGGCCTCGGCGAACGTGGCGCAGGGCGCCAAGGTGGTGGCGCTGGATGAGGATCCGCTTCACATGCACCTGCCCTACTGGGGTGTTCAGGTGGATCTCAGCATCGCCGGCGAGCTGGAAGCATCTTTGGGCGCCTTGGTGGAGCGACTCCGGAAGGACGGTGTGGAAAGCGGCGGCGCGGGCGCGGAGCGGCGGGAGAGGCTGCGTAAGGCGGGCGTGGCTCGCCGTGCCGCGTGGGCCGCGCAGGCCCAGAGCCTGGAATCCAAGGAGCCCATGGACACCAACTGGGTGATCTATCAGCTCAACCAGGTGATTCCCGACGACGTCTACCTCGTGGAAGAAACCATCACCCACCGCCTGGCGGTGCATCAACATCTGAACCGGGTCAAACCCGGCAACTTCTTCAGCGGCTGTATCGGCGGCCTGGGCACCGGCCTGGGCACCGCCCTCGGCGTCAAGGCCGCCCATCCGGACAAGCCGGTGGTGCTGGTCATGGGCGACGGCACGTTCAACTACAACCCCGGCATCGCGGGTTTCGGGTTCGCCCAGGAATTCCGCATGCCGATCCTCATCGTGCTCATGAACAACCACGGCTACAAATCCATGAAGCGCGGCATCCCGGAGTACTATCCCGATGGCTGGGCGGTGAGCACCAACCAGTTCGTGGGCACGTCCATCGCACCCGCGCCGGACTACGCCGCCATCGCCCGGGCCTTCGACGGCTTCGGCGAGCGCGTGCAGAGTCCGGACATGGTCAAACCGGCCCTCGAACGGGGCCTTCAGGCCGCCAAGGAAGGGCGGCTGGCGCTGGTGGACCTGTGGCTGGAGCCGGTGAACGACTAGGACTCGGGCACCGGTGTGCATTCAGCGGCCCCTCCGACACCCTCTCCCTCTGGGAGAGGGTTGGGGTGAGGGCGCTCCCAGTGCAAGCAGTCCCTCCGATACGGCAAGGAATGAAATGGGCAGGATTGTTGGGGGCCCTCACCCGGCCTTCGGCCACCCTCTCCCAGAGGGAGAGGGGTTGGGTTTGGGACGGGTCGCACCGGCCTTCGGCCACCCTCTCCCGGAGGGAGAGAGGTTTGATGAGTCGCGGGCGGCAGCAAGAACCACAAGGAGCATTTGGCCGTGAAAATTCTTCGCTTCAATGACGATCGTATCGGTGTTCTCAAGAACGGCAGCAACGTGGTGGACGTGAGCGGCATCATCCAGTACCGGGAACAAAAAGGTCCCCAGCGGGTGATCGAGGAGGTGATCGCGAACTTCGAGGACTACCGGAAGGAGTTCGACCGGCTGTGCCGGGAGGGGTCGGGATTCCCGTTGAGCGTGGTGAAGCTGCTGGCGCCCATTCCCCGGCCGAGCAAGTGTCTGGCCGCTTTCGTGAACTACCTCGATTCGCCGGAGCGCACCCCCGATTCCCTGCCCATCGAGTTCTTCTACAAGGCCCCCGAGCTCCTGGGGCCGGAGGGCGCGGTGGAGTTGCCCGACATTCCCGCGGTCGTGGTGACCCAGCCCGAGGCCGAGCTGGCCTTCGTCATGGGCCCGTGCGGCAAGAACATCCCCGAGTCCGACGCCCTGGACGCGGTGTTCGGCTACGTGCCGTTCTTCGACATCTCAAACCGGGGCATGGTGCGCAGGACCCAGTTCCTCCCCAAGGGACAGAGCACCCACAGCCCCTGCGGCCCCTGGATCACCACCGCGGACGAGGTCCCCGACCCCCACGACCTGACCGTCAAGTCCTGGGTGGGCGGCGAGGCCCGGCAGGACTACAACACCCGCCACATGGCCCACAAGATCCCCGAGCTGGTAGCGTGGCTGTCCCGGTTCGTGCAGCTCCAGCCCGGCGACGTCATCGCCACCGGCACCTACCACGTGGGCCTCGGCCCCATGAACAACGGCGACACCCTGGAGATCGACATCGAGAAGCTCGGCAAGGCCCGCTTCACGGTCAAGACCAACGGTCCGCGCAAGGACGTCGAGTGGATGCCGGGCAAGTCGCAGTTGCCCGCCGGGGGCGGAGTGTCGAGGGTGTGAGCGGAGTTCTCGTCCACTATGGACGTATCATCGGTTCTGACCTCGAGGCAGTCCGGAACTTGCAGAACCTCTGGCTCATAACCTGAAGATCACAGGTTCAAATCCTGCTCCCGTAACCACAGCAAGCCACAGAAAACACTGATTATTTCAGGGATGTGTTGTGCCAAGACACGGCGACAATATTACATTGGGCATCACCAAAACTACAATTCCTGCGCAGAACTGACGCCGATTGCCTGATGCGGGCCGGGAGTGCGACCATCCGACGACTCCCGATGATGGAAGAATGAGCGCGTATGGCGATCGATGGCGGTTGAAAGCGGCCGTGGTAAGTTCGTCGTTCGTCGTATTTCCCGCTATGGACCGCGGTAACTAACAGCCGACTATCTGTCGGCACTGTAAGACAGCGATCAAGCTAACCGATTCTCTTGCCGCTCCGTCTCTCAAAACAACGCGGCGGCGGTACGAGCACGAATTGCCCGGAAGAAGGTTGATTCCGCGAACCGTAGAAACACGATTCGCCAGCAACAGGCAGATCGAAGGCTTGGACATCCATTGCTCAATGATCCCAAATCTGACTCGGAAGGGGGGAATTGATGGAAGAAGAGGAAGCAGATGTGGCCGCACCTAGCGCGACTGCGGGAGCGGCGGCGCCGCTAGCCGCAGGAGATGCAACATCGGCGCCGAACCCCACGGTGCCAACTGGCCCGGTGCATTGTCCCTATCGCCGGACCACTGACCTCTTACAGCGTCTTGCTCCGAACAAGATGTGCATCGGTTTCTTTATCGGCGCTGGTTGTTCATTGTCTATTCGAGGCGCTGATGGAACGCCGCTGATCCCTGAAATTGTTGGTCTCACTAAGCAGGTCAAAGACTCTCTGGACAAGACCGATGAATTAAGAGCAGATGCGCAGACTGCGTGGAATCGCGTGGTCGCGCGCAGCATCCCAATGCCGACGGTTGAAGACGTACTCGGCCATATCCGGACGCTAAAATCTCTTTGCGGCAAGGGCGAGATAGATGGTTTTTCGGCAGATATTCTCGGCAAGCTGGATCTCGCTGTTTGCGAGCAGGTACGCAAGATCGTCAGCAAGCCCCTTCCGACAAGCGATACGGCGTACCATGTGCTCGCGAGTTGGATTCAAGCTATTCCGCGAGAGAGGCCGGTGGAGATTTTTACGACCCACTACGATCTGTCAGTTGAACAAGCCCTAGAAGAGCAGCTCGTTCCTTACTTCGACGGTTTCATCGGCTCCGACAGTGCGTTCTTGGATCTTGACTCGATGGCAGAGGATGATCTGCCGCCGCGTTGGGCACGGCTTTGGAAGATACACGGCTCCATCAACTGGTGGATGACTGCCAAAGGGAAAATTCGACGGAGCCGTGACAAAGTCGAGGGAGAGCAGCTTCTGATTTATCCATCTCATCTCAAATACGACCAAAGTCGGCAGATGCCATATTACGCCATGCTTGATCGGTTGCGGGTGTTTCTGCGTTCAGACCAATGCGTCCTTGTCACTTGTGGCTACTCCTTCGGCGACGAGCACATCAATGCCACTATTGCGCAGGGACTTTCAGGAAACTCCAACGCGGCATGTCTCGGGATGATTTTCAATGACCGCGGCAATGCTCCAAAAGGAGTTGACCTTGCAAAGCGGCATGCCAATTTCACTCTGCTGGCAGCGGATGGCGGAGTTATAGGAACCATTGATCGCGCGTGGGGCGACATCGTAAAGGACGAGAACCCTGCTTACCCGATTGCCGTAGCAACGGATATACCGGCTGAACGTACCTCGGCTCCTGTGGACCGTTGCAAATGGCTCCTCGGCGATTTTGCGGCGCTTGGGCGTTTGTTGGCTCACCAGCTTTCCAGTCGGGACATTGAGCAGCGAGGTAACGATGAGAAGTGATCCGACTCTCATCGGGACGGTGCAGGATGTGGCCGGCACTTCAGTGAGTGTCTCTCTGGTGAGCGCGACCGCCACCGGCCTGAGTTTCTACAAGGGCGACTCGTACCGGGTTGGTCAGGTTGGAAGCTTTGTCCGCATTCCATTGGGTTATACGTCGTTGTTTGGGATCGTCTCTCAGGTAGGTGCGGGTGCGGCACCAAAGACGGAAGGTGACCTTCACCCGTGGGGCAACCAGTGGCTTAAGGTGCAACTCGTTGGCGAAAGAGGTCGTGCCGGGAAATTCGAGCGCGGGGTTTCACAGCACCCTACCATCAATGACGCTGTCCATATCGTCACCGAGGATGACCTTCGAGAAATCTACGGGCCGGGCGACCCCGTTGATTTCGTGACGGTTGGTCACCTAGCTAGTGCAGAGTCAATTCCGGCCCTCGTCAACATCAACAAACTTGTCACTCGCCATTCGGCAGTTGTCGGGACCACAGGCGCCGGTAAATCGACGACTGTTGCTGGGCTTCTTACGGCACTCTCAGCGCCGGCCCGCTATCCTTCTGCCCGCATCGTCGTCCTGGACATTCATGGCGAGTATGCAAAAGCGCTGGCCGATCGATCCTCCGTGTTCCGAGTTTCGACGGATGCCAATACGGAGAAGGGTGAGAAGCCGCTCCAGATACCCTTCTGGGCACTGAGCTTCGACGAATTGGTAAAGCTGTCATTTGGAGACTTGAGCGACGAAGCAATGGCCGCTGTCGCTGACGCCATTGTAGCGCTCAAGCGCGAATCATTAGGGAATCAGTCGCGCGATGGAATTACCGCGGCGCGACTGACCGTGGACTCACCCGTGCCATTCTGCATTCATAAACTCTGGTTTGACCTCCACCAGCGAGAGCATCGGACCATCATACCGAAACCCGGTGGCGCTCCAGACGAGGTGGAGTCCGCCTACGTCCTCGATGCCGCTGGAGACCCGGTGCAACTCGGCGACGCCATCTCGGTAACACCGCCGTTGTACCGGACGGTCAAGACCACAGGACCGGCAAAAGAACGAGTAAATTGGGGCCGAGACCCGATTAACATTCGGCAACAACTGGCAGTCCTCGGTTCTAAGCTCCGAGACCCGCAGTTCGCATTCCTTTTCGATCCCGGCGATTGGCGTCCCGGTATCAACGGGACGGTTACCAAGGACTTGGACGCGTTGCTCAAGGATTGGCTAGGGAGTCCCGCTCCCATCTCTGTTCTGGATTTGTCTGGGATACCCCCTGCTGTGCTGAGCGATCTCATCGGTGCCCTGCTACGCATTCTTTATGATGCTCTTTTTTGGGGAAGGAACCTGCCCGAAGGCGGCCGTTTACGCCCTCTCATGGTCGTTCTGGAAGAAGCGCATGCGTACTTGGGGAAGGAGCATATCGGTACGGCATCTAGTGCGGTAAGGCGAATTGCCAAGCAGGGCCGCAAGTATGGCGTGGGCGTCATGATCGTCAGCCAACGCCCATCGGAGATAGATCCCACTATTCTCTCACAATGCGGAACGATTTTCGCCATGCGGCTTGCTAACGACGTCGATCGCGGACAGGTAACTGGGGCGGCGTCTGATAGTCTGAGAGGTTTGTTTGACACGCTCCCGATACTCCGTACAGGGGAGGCTATTATCGTCGGCGAGGCAGTGAGTCTGCCTATGCGCGTCCTGATTGACCCGCCGGACAAGAACCGATGGCCGGACAGCAGAGATCCAAACGTCGCCGTTCGCGGCGACCCCACGAAGGGCTATGACGACGAGGGCGGGTGGGCCACGCCGAGACAGCCAGAGGACTACAAAATCGTCATGCGGCAGTGGCGCGCGCAAAGCCCCCATTATAGACACAAGATGATCGACCTAGATGACCCGCTGTCAACGCCACGCCAGGAGTAATTTTATGAACTGGATCGATACACCCGATTCTTCCAACATTGCGCGCTACGGGTACGACGAAAAAACGCGTGTTCTCGCCGTCGAATTCAAGAATGGCGGAACTTACAATTATTACGATGTGCCGCAGATGGTATATGAACAAATGAATGCTGCGTCTTCAAAAGGGCAGTTTCTGGGCCAGAACATCAAGGGCGCCTATAGGTACGCACGGGTATAGTGCTTTGCGAATGGAGAACACCTCGTCCGAAGCTGCGGAAAAGGCGTGTTCGTCTCTCAATCCTAACGTCTATTCCCTTGGATCAGCGCGGACGTTCGGGGACGGCCTCTCTTGAGTCAGCTTGTCGATCGTCCGGTTTCACGTCACTGCTTTTGATCCTCGTGATCGAAGGCGCTGGTCATGCGTTCGATCTTATCCGAGGTAATGCCGAAGCGGGCTGCGGCATCGCGCCACCCCGCGACCCCCGATCCGACCTCCGTCGCTATGGTCCGGGTGTCCTTTTCGGTCATGCCGAACGTCGGCGCAATCTGGAAGGCCGTGTCGAGGGACGCTGTTCCATCAATCTCGTCGATGGCAAGGGCATGGATACGTGGCTTTACGTCGGTCGGCATGGGGTTAAGATCGTAGGCTGGCGCGAGCCGCCAGCCCTTTAGATCACGGAGGAAGCCGTGGTTGCGCAGATGGTCGTCGGTGTTGGAAACCAGCATGTTGAACACGATCCGCCGCCAAAGGTGCGCAGGTCCTCGTTCACCCGCGATCCCTCGCGGCGCAGGAACTCGACGATCTCGAGATAGCTGCGTGGCTCGTTGTCGGAAGCCTCGAGAGGGGTGAGTGCCGACAGGTAAGGGATGAGATGACCCTCCCACCGGTCGAAACGCCGGGCCATGAGGACAGGTTTCTTCAATACGAGCTGTAGCCGGCATGGCGAAACCTCCACCCCGGCGGCCTCGGCGAGCGCCATGGTCGTCGCCTCCCAGCGTGTTACCGGCCACTCATCGTCCTCGCGCGGGAACTTGGCGATCAGCAGGTGACCGTCCTTGTCGCGCACCGACGCCTTCGGGCGCACGCCGCCGAGCGACGTGCCGGGGGCCAGGATCAGTTGCAGGTCTTCATCGGTCTCCTTGTCGTCGATGATGCGGTTGGTTGCCGACAGCAGGCGGGGGAGGTCGACGACAGGTGGAACCCGCTTGCTGGTCGAGGTGACGAAGTTGCCACGGCCCGCGTCCTTGAAGCGAAGCGCGCCGAGTCGTGTTTCATCGTCGACAAGGATCAGGAAGTCGACGGCCAGCAGTGTTCTCGGCTGACGGCTTTCCGCGCGGGCGCGTCGGCGCTCGTTGCGGCGCATGAGGGTACGTTGTAAAGACCGGCCGACAGCATGTATCTCCAAACCTGGGGCGATATAGACAATAATGCGCAAGATATAGGTAATTAAGTAGAGCGCCGCCGGCTCGGCGCGCGACGTTCTCGGCCGTCTTATTCGGCAGGGACCCGTTGCTCGGCCTCTTGCACTGCCCGTTTCGAGCTCTTTCCCGCTGTGCCGCTTCGGCGATATAGACAATCCCGAAGAGCGAGTTTGGACCTTGACCTGCCGGCAGGGGGATGAAACGCTCACAACAAGGCGGCGGACGAATCGCCCTGACAGATCGATGTGGTGCCGGACGGTGTCGGCGTCCGCCAGTGGATCAACATCTCGTACCTTTGGCGCCCGAACCTCCCGGACGAGTCCGACAATCATCTGATCGAGCTGGCGGTTGCGGGCAATGCGGCGTGGATCGTTACGGGCAACACGAGGGATATAGCGGCAGGTGAGCTGGTATTCGACGGCTTCCGCGTCGTCACGCCGGGCGCTTGGTTGAAGGAGGAGGACTGATATGGCGACACTGACGATCCGGCTTCCCGATGCTCATCGCGATCGGTTGGCGGCGATGGCTGCGCGGCGCGGCGTAAGCCTGAACAAGCTGATGGAAGAACTCTCCGTGCGGGCGTTGACCGAACACGACACCGAAATGCGGTTCCGGATGCGCGCCGCGCGCGGGCTGAAACTGCTCGACGAACTGGACCATTGGCACGTGCAGTCCACGGACCCTTGAGACTATGACGACCTATCGGAGAGTCGCGCCGTGTTGCAACCTCGATATGGATGGCTCGCCGGCCGTCGGACAGGCGGCGGCAATCGCCGGCTCACGTCCAATCGGTGAGTTCCCGCGCTCATGACAGGGACTCGGCCGAGTCTGCTGTCGGTCATGAGTTTCCGCTGATGCTTTCCGTGATCCGCGCGGTGGCGGTCTGGATGGAATCCCGGACCAGATGGGCATACCGCGCCGTTGTCCGTTCACTCCCCGCCATCGACTTTTCGCAGCATGTCGACAAGATCGGACCGCCTGAAGGTTGCCGACAGCCGTTGCAGTGTTCGCTCCCGGCCGGCGAACAGCGGTTTCAGGGCGCGGGCGATCTCTTCTTCGGCACGACGTAGATAGTCGGTGTATTTCTGCTCGACCATGTTTCGCGCCTGCTCGAAGTTACGGTGGTCGAGTCGATCCAGTGAAATTCTCATGTCTTCCAAAAGATAACGTCCCATGAGCATGGCGATGAAGCGGGAGCCATAGGGAAGGAAGTCCGGTGCGTCTTCTGAAGCTCTCTTTCGGTGGGTTTCCGCGTGCCTGTGCAACAGGGCCGCGACGATCGCCTGCGCGCCGTTCAATTTATCGAATATCGTGCTGTATAGAACTCCGAAGTGTTCGCGACTGCTGAACCTTGCCTGATGCGGGCGATAACGCCAGATCGCCAATACGGCTTCAGCTACGACGGCGCTGGTAAACTCGTTGGACGATATGGGTCGGTCCTCGCGCTTGGCACGGTAAACGTAACCCAAGCCGGATATTGATTCGCCAAGGGTCTTTTGGCTCGGATCGTTTGCCTTGAGATCCCGTAGATCCACGGGATTCTGGCTGTTTGTGGCGAATGTAATGGCCTCCACCAAGTCATTGTCGTTCTGCTCAATCTCATAGATGCGTACGAGAACCTCGGCATCATCTATCTCTGCGCCAATTTCTTTGGCAACTTGCTGGACGGTCCGTGCCGTTTGCCCGCCGTTGACGATTTGAAGGCCGTCTACCTGCACCCGCCAGTTTTCCTTCTGCAAGGCGTTGTGACGGAACTTTGAACAGGTGATGGTAATACCATTGTTGTAAAAGTAGAAATTGGGTCGTTGATCCGATCGGCGAAGCGTGTGCGCAACGGCTTCGTTCACCCGATTACCGGCCAACCCAAGATAGCGTCGGATATTCTTTTCGAACAACTGGTTGCTGTAGTCGTCTGCCAGCCTTGCGAGTCTGCCGACGGACATGCGGCCCATAAGCACACGGCGAAAATCAAAAGGCTCCACCGTTGCCTGTCCGGTAAGCTGCAATTCCGCGTCGATGGGTTTCGGCGCCTGCAACATGGAAAGGAGCTCTTCGGACCCGACGTGCCGCCATTCCACCAGGTCTCCGAAATCCGTGGATGCATGGTCTATTCGTTGCTGTGCTTCTTGCGTCCAGCGCTCTCCGTTGTTGGCGGCGATGGCCGTCACGCGAGGAATGGCGCCGTCGACAATGAACGACCTTACTTCCTCGACGCGCCGGTTAAGCCGCTCATTGAGCGTCACGGGCCTCTCTGGGTCGAAGAGGGCGCCAATTGCGTCGATCATCTTGACGATGTCGTTCCCGGGAAATGACGCGTCACCGTCGAGTTTTGTCTTGTACTTCCCCTGGATGAGAGAGATTGTCAGTTCACCTTGATCGGGCGGTTCAAACCACAGCACATCGACTCCAAAGTCGTTGCCCCCATCGACGATACTGTCAAGAGTTTCCTCGTCCGTTAAATCGAACATGGTTTTGGCGAGGAGAAACAGGAACGCTATGGAGCGTCTCCTGCCGTCGTCGTTACGCACCCGAAGTTCATGGGTGAAAGCATCCTGCTGTTCGGCAATGATACCGGAGAGCCGTTGGTCAATGATTTGTGTGGCGAGAGACATGATTTTGTCTTGAACCCTAAAGCAACTTACATGGCGAGGCGTTATCCGTTTGAAACCATATACTGCCTGGGGGTTGGATTTCAATCACGATTCTTCTGCTGAATACCTCCGTCAAAAGTCGGTTTGCAACGCGGGCTGGCCCTTGAGCGGCTGATGAGCCCTCGGCTGGTCCCGTTTCAGTTCAGCCACTTCGTTCCGGCTCGAATACGAGCTCCGGCACCACCACCTCCCAGGAATCGCATTTCAGCGCGTCGTGGTACTTGGGGTCTGACGACTCGCGGCTCCACGCGACCACGGCCAGCACCGCGGCGGACCGGCAGCGCATGCCGGGCGGCGGCTGGAAGCTCGCGGCGAGGCGTCCCACCGTCTTGCCGGTGGGGTCCAGCAGCTCCCATCGACCTCCGTTCACGACCCGCGTTTCCAGCGTGTCGCCGGGCGACATCGCGGCGATGGCGCGATGCGTCGGATGGCGGGCGTCCAGGCGTCCGGCAAAGCCAAGGTCCACGTCCTGAAGACTTGTGCGGACATGGCGGTAGCGGAGCGCCGGAGTGCCGGGCGGAAGCTCGGCCGGTTGCCGGTACAACGCCGAGGGACTGTCGCGCAATGCGTCCTGTAGCGGGTGGGGGCCCTCGAAACGGGCGAGCGAGAGAGTTTGCCGGGCGCGCGTCATGGCCACGTAGTACAGCCGCCGCGCCGCATCCGGATCCTCGCCGCGCCCGATACGGTCCCAGCCGCCGTCCAGCACGGCCACGTGATCGAACTCCAGCCCCTTGGCCCGGTGGGCGGTCAACAGCAGCAGCCCGCGCTGACGCCGGCGTATGTTCCGTCCCCACTCGGCTAACCCATCTTTAACACGGGTTTTTGAAACTAGTTATTATTCGGGTGGTTAGCGGGGAATAATTTGGCGTGTGGCACTACATTTCGACAGTTAAGGTATTTCAAGCGATGAATTTGGTGACACCTCCAGGGGCGGGATGGAGATCGAGAGCGCTGTAGATCTTGAGTTGGGGTTGCTCGGCACGGGTGGCCTTGCGGACGTGGAGGGTACGGCCATCCTTTCGGCGGAAGGAGGCGGTGACACGGTGCTGGCCTTGGAGGATACGGCGCAGAGTGGTCCAACTGGCGTTCTCTCCATGCTCGGCGAGGCGCCTGCGGATGGTCTGGACCAGTTGGTAGGCGATGACGGTGATGAAGAGGTGACCGTCGGAGCGGTTCTGGGTTTTGTGGAAGATGGGGCGGAGGCCGAGTTCGGACTTGAGAGAGCGGAAGACGGCTTCGAGATCGGTGAGCATGGTGTAAGTGCGCCACAAGGTCTCTGGATCCCAGTCGTGGACATTGGAGCGTAGACAGTAGACACCCGGATGGGTGAGCATGGTGCCGGCAAGGGGCGTGTGCTTCCAGGTGACGGCCACTGCCTTACCGCTGTGCGGGTCGGCGACGACGTCCACGGTGTAATGCTGCCCGGCACCGCGGCAGCGCTCCTGTATCCGCCCGATGCGCTGCCAGACAGAGTCGAGTCCCTTGCGGGTGCGGGGCCGCGACAGCCCCTCGTGGAGCTTGTGCAACTCGCTCTCGAAGCGCTCGGCGAAGCGTCTGGCGATCCCCTCCTCCTTTTTGGCGCGCTCCTCAGAATAACAGTACAGCCGCACCTCGCCTCGGTCCTCATCCACCACCTTGTGCAGGTGAACCTTGTGGTGCGACCGGGTCTCGATGGCGGTGGACCGCTCGGGGTCGAAGCGGCGGGTGCGTTGGCGGCTGACCACCAGATAACGGTAGCCGTTGTCGCGCAACCAGGCCACGTTATCCTCGGTGGCAATCCCCGCATCCATCACCACCAGGGCGTCGGCGGGCGCGTGCAGGGCCTTGAGCATCGGCTCCAGCGTCTTGTCTTCATCGACCCTGCCGGCAAACACTTCGGAGCGGCGCACGAAACCCGAACCGTCCAGCACCAGCCCCAGGGTCAGCAGCGCACAGTCGCTGCGCTTCTCTTTCGAGTGCCCGCGCTGTGCCTTGGGCTGGTCTGCCGCCTCGCCTTCGAAAAACGTGTTGGTGAGGTCGTACAGCGTCACCGTGTGACCCAGACCGAACAACTCCGTCACCTGCTCGAACAGGTGCTTCTCGATGGCCTCCCGATGCGCCATCAAAGCATCCGACACACGGTACAGACGCATCAGACTCATGGCCTCGAAGTCCACCTCCAGCAACTCCCCCAGCCCGCTGCGCTCGCACAGCCAGCGCCAACTCGCCCTCTCCGACCCCGGCTGCCCCATCCGCCCGATGATCGACCCCACCGCCACCGCCCGCTGCCGGCCGTTGAACCCCAGACCCTCCAGCAATCTCCCCAGACCGAGCCTCTCCATCGCCCACAACCCCACATGCTCCACCCCCACCGTCCGCGGCCGCTCCAACTCCAGCGACTCCACGTCCACCGTTTGCAGATCCGTGCCACCGGCCGCTACCTCAGCCCCGCGCTGCACCAGTTGCATGGCTATCCGCTGTGCTTCCCGTTCAACCTCTTCCGGACACTCCAGCTCTACCAGCACCCCCTGCCGCTCCAGCAACTGCTCGATCCGACTGCACAACACCGCCCAATGCTCCGTTGCCACCGCAAAGTCACTGCCGAGATTGAGCAGCGTGCGCTGGCGCACCCGCTCCCCGCTACGCTCCGAACGCACCAGTCGGTAGGAGTGGTAGACCTTGCCGCCTTCGGCACTGCGCGTCTTGGTGCGCCGGATGAACATGGAGGGAGGATAGCAGAGTGGGAGGAGGAATGCAAGAGAAAGTTAATAAGTATGGCACTACATTACGATATCTAAAACGTCAACTCAATGAAATCAATACCTTAGCTCACTGCCCACCCCCCAATTTACCAAAATCCCCCACTCTTGTGTTAAAGATGGGCTAACCACTCGATGAAGTGGTCCACCGGCGTTTCCCCGCCGCCTGTCTCCAGGGCGTGTTCCTCGATGGCCTGCCGCAGCAGCTCGTGCCAGGGGCCGGACGGGCATGCTTCCGCCCAGCCGCTCAGAGCCGCGCCGTCCACGAGACGAGGGTCCCGTCCGCGTAGCCATTCGACGAATGCACGGGTCTCGCGCAGCCGCCAGAAGCCCGGGATCTCCTCCTCTTTCGCCGTCTGCGCCGGAATACCGTAGGTCTCGCAGAACGCGCGCACCGGCACCAGATACTCCCACTCGCTCGCGATCACCGCGCACCGCGCCCAGTCCCAACCCGGTGACAGGGTGGAGAGGCGCAGCAGCTCCGTCATGACGGTTCCTGCCTGGGAGACCGGGTCCCGTGGCGTCGGCAGAATCTGCGCCCGCCCCCGCGAGACCGGGTCCAACTCCTGCCACGCGCCGCCCGGCGGGTCCTTCGCGCGCGCCCCATTGATACGGATGGGATGCTCGGCCTTCATCCGTTGACTCGCCGGCTCGATGACCGCGTTGGCGGCGATGATATGGGCGGTGGAACGGTAGTTGTCGATGAGATGGAAGGGCCTTGGCCCGTAGTCCCGCTCGAAGCGGCGGATGAATGCCACCGAGGCGCCGGTGAAGGCGTAGATGTTCTGATCGTCGTCCCCAACCGCGAACACGGTGAGCTTGCCCGCCTCATCCTCGAGCGTTCGTCCGGCCAGCGCCGAGACCAGCTCGTACGGGTCCGGGCCGATGTCCTGGTACTCGTCCACCAGGATCCAGCGGAAACCCGCCAGCAGACGCTCCCGCTGCTCATCCGCCTCTTCCGGCGGCAGTCCTTCGCCGCGTAGCAGCTCCACCGACCGCTGAATCACCTCCCGGAACACCTCATCATCGGGACGCTCCGCGCGACCCGTGAAACTGGCGCCCGCCAGCCGCATGGCCAGGCCGTGGCAGGTCATCACGGTCACGCCCCTGGCATCCTCGCCGATCAACTCGCCAAGCCGGCGGCGGATATCCACCGCGGCGTGCCGGTTGTACGCCAAGGCCAGGATGCCGCGGGGATTCTCGCGCCGCGCCCGTACCAGATAGGCAATGCGGTGGACCAGCACACGGGTCTTGCCGGAGCCGGGGCCGGCCAGCACCAGCACGTTGGTCCGCTCACGGTTGTCGGCGACGATGCGCTGCTGCACCGGGTTCTTGAGGCTTTCGACGATGGCCCGCCATGATTCGGGCGTGGTCTCCCGGCCGATCTCCTTGTCCCGGCCGGGCAGCCAGCGGCGAAGGAAATTCTCTTCCTTCAGATTGAAGTAATCCATCGCCAGGCGTAGCGCGTCGGTCATGGCGGCGAGGCCGCGCTCGGCGAATGCCACCATGACGTGGATCTGCAGGACCTGCCCCTTGTAATGAAGGTCGAGCGGCTCGAAGTCGGTCCCAGCGAAGTCGCGCCGGTCCCGTTGCTCCAGGCGGATGGTCATGGCCGGGCGGAACACCGCCAGGCCCTTGTTGAGGCGGATGACCTCCAGTTCGTGCAGCCACAGCAGGCCGCGATCCAGCAGCTTGGCGTGGTCCTTGACACTGCTCTTGAGAACCATGTCGGACTTGATCGCTTGCAGCAGCTTGCCCAGCGTGGTCTCAGCCAGCAGATCTGTGCCCCGACTGCCGGACGGCAGGCAGTCGACGAGATGCTTCAGCAGACGCCCGGCCGCCTCGCGCCGCCGCCGCGCGGTCTCCGCCAGCGCCCACCATTCGCGTTGCAGCGTCACCTGCGCCGTCTCGGCGTCCTGTTTTCGCACCGTCAGGCTGCCCCCAGCGCCATCCTCGTCGCGACCGCCGTCATATGCGATGCCCCGAAGAATGCGCCACAGCCGTTCCGGCAGCGGATCGGGCAGACCCTCGTCTCGCAGCATCTGCGCAGCGATGCGCAAATGCAGCGACGAGGTGTCGCCCTTGCCCAGATCCGGCGCCGCCTCGCGCATGTGCCGGATCAGGGCCGTCTCTAGTTGGGCGGCCTCCTCGAGGCGCTTGAGGGAAGCGCGCTCCACGCCCACGTGGACGAACGCGGTCAGCGCCGTGTCGTTACTGGCGATGCCCAGCCGCTCCAGTTCGTACAGCGCGCCGCGTACCTCCTCGGGGCTCAGGCCCGATACGCCCATCAGCTCGTCGGTGGTGACGCCCTCGTCCGCCCCGGCCTCGATCAGCGCCTCGGCGATCAGCAGCAACTGCCGGCGATAGGTCTCCGTGACCGATGTCCCTTCCAGCTTCGCGCGGGCCTCTTCCACCGAGTTCACCCGGAGCGAGGACGGAAACACCTCTACCCGGTTCTCCTCCCGTGTCAACAATTCCGCCTCCTCCAGCCAGGCGACGGCGGTCCGTACGCGGGTATCGTCGGTGGCGCGATCCCGCTCGAAGGCCTTGTCCTCGTCCTCGCCGAGGATCTCGCCGGCGGTGGCCACCACCTCGCCGTCCAGGCGCTTCTTCCGGTCCAGGTTGCGCAGTGCTTTGAGAATGCCGTGGATTTCTGCCCTGGTGAGGCGCGAGCGCGCCGACATGCCGAACTGATGCTCCACGTCGTCCGTCGTGTACAGCATCACGCAACGCGCCGGGTCGCGGTCCCGGCCGGCGCGGCCGGCCTCCTGAAGGTAGTTTTCCAGCGAGCCCGGGATGTCGGCGTGGATGACCAGCCGCACGTCCGGCTTGTCGATCCCCATGCCGAAAGCATTGGTGGCCGCGATCGCGCGCAGCTCGCCGCCGATGAAGCGTCGCTGCACGTCCTTCTTGGTTTCCGGTGGCAGGCCCGCGTGAAAATGGTCCGCCGCTGCCCCTTTTAATTGCAGAAACTCCGCCACCTCTTCGCTCTGGCGTCGTGTCGCGCAATAGACGATGGCGCCGCCCGGCACGTGCGGCGGCAGATACGACGTCAAAATCTGGTGGATGTGGGCGAACTTCTCTCCCCCCGATGTCGGGATCACCTCGAACGTCAGGTTGGGACGCTCGGCGCCGCCGTCGAAGACCGTGAGCCCGATGCCGAGCTTGTCTCGGAAATGCCGCGCGATGTCCTCGGTCACGTCCGGCTTGGCGGTGGCGGTGAGGCATAGCACCGGCGGCACCGGCCCGGAGCCCGCCTTCTCCCGGATAAAGCGGCCCACGTAGCGGTAATCGGGCCGGAAGTCGTGCCCCCAGCGCGACAGGCAGTGGGCCTCGTCCAGCACCCAGCCCCCGATCTCGCGCTGGTCGAGCACCCGGCGCAGGGAACGGGCGCGGAGCTGCTCCGGCGAGACGATGAGGATGCCCGCGTCCCCCAGCCGGACCCGGTCCAGCGCGTAGGCCCGCTCCGGCATCGACAGCAGCCCGTTGATCGCCACGCACGAGCCGATGCCGTGCGCCTCCAGCCCCGCCACCTGATCCGCCATCAGCGCCACCAGCGGCGAGATCACGACCGTCAGCGCGCCGGTCTTGTGGTAGCGCGACAGCGCCGGAATCTGGTAGCAGAGCGACTTGCCCGTACCCGTGGGCAGGATCCCGAGCACGTGCTGCCCTGACATCGCCGCCTCGACGATGATCTGTTGCATCGGACGTCCTTCGACGTCGAGCGGTTCCGGGCGAAAGTCCTCGAAGCCGAACCAGCGCTTCAGCTCCTTGCGGCCGTCGTGGCGCTCCCGGCACCAGCCGCACGCACCGTCGGCACAAGGCGTGTCCCGCAACCGGCGCACCAGCCGGCCCGCCTCCGGGAACTGGTGGCGCACCCAGGGCGGCATCACCGAGTTGCCGCCGGCCACCGACAGCCATGCCAGTGCGTAGGCCAGCGCCCATCCGGTGCCGGCCGTTGGCGTGATCTCCCGTGCATGTGTGGCGCAGCCGGCCGCCTCCAGCCGTCCGCGTATGGCCGCTTGCGCTTCGGCGTCCGAAGGGCGGCGCGCGCCGCGGAGTTCCGAAAAGAAAGCGTCCAGGGCGCGGTCCTCGCCGCCGGGCATGGGCGTCACCAACCAGTGCCACGCCGTCAGGAGATCGGGCTCGGCTTCCTGGAGTGCGCGGCGCTGGTCCCCGAAGACCTCCAGCGCCAGTCGCGCGTCCAGCTCCGGATCGTTCAACTGCCGGCGCCTCAGCGCGCCGTCCTGGTAGTGCTTTACGAGATGGTGATAGGGATTGCGGGGAAAGGCGAGCGGGTTGAGGCGCAGGGTGTCCACCGTGGGCAGCCCGAGCAGCCGCAGGTCGGGCTTCGCCGCCCTCATGTGGGGCAGGTCGAAAGCGATCAGGTTGTGGCCGAGGATGAAGGAGGCGCCGTCGGCGAAATCATCGAGCCTCTCGAGCGCCGCGCCCAGGCCGCCGCCGGAATGGACCAGGCTACAGCCGGTATCCGCGCGCACCGCGCCGAAGGCATAGATGATGCCGTCGTTCTTGCCGACCTCCAGGTCGAGAGCCAGACATCCGGAAGAAAGGGAGCCGTGCCCGTCGAATGACGGCTCGTTCGTGTTGATGGAGGACTGCATAAAGGGCGGGGCACCGGGAGCCTGTCCGGGTAATCGAGAATCTACTGGTGCGAGATGGAAACAGGGTTTTATTGGATTTCGCCAAAGTATCGTTGATATTCGTCAAAATATTGTCGAGATGTCAAACCGCCCCGGAAATATGCGGGTCAGAAGCTCAACGAGACGTCGCGGTGGTGCGAGAGGCAGGCCGCCACGGGTTTCGCAATCCGTGTCGGTAGTCGTTCGAGCTGCCGGATGCCGATGGTGTCCCGAAGGGCGTCCTCGTAGGCGGCAAGACCGGGCTCCAGCTCTTGGGCGGCCCGGGAACGCCACTCCACCTCGCGCTCGAACAGCGCGACCGCGTCACCCAGGCGTGTTGCGGCGCGTTCCCGGCCGGAAGCGCCTCGCCGTACGTCGGCGCGGGCTTTCGAGAGGCTGTTCCGCAAGTCGTACGTACCGGGAACGGTTCGGAGTGCCCGCTCGGCGTCCCGGATCGCGGACTGTGACTGCTGTGCCGTTTGCGTTTGCAGGATTTCCGGCAATGCCATGAGCTTTGCGCCGGCCTGCTCCAAGGCCGGCACCTTGGCCAGCATCTCGCGTACCGATCGCAGAGAGGTGTAGGCGTCATCGACATTGCGCCGGTAGTTGCGGCGGGCGCTGTTCTCCCTCTTTTCCAGGGACAGGTAACCCCGGCGCATGTCCTTCCCGCCCTCCGGCCGTGTTTCCTCCAGGCGGGTCCTTCGTGCCTGCAACTCCTCGATCTCATGGCGTAACGGCGCTACGACGTCCGCGTCGGCATCCCGTCCCAGTCGCCGGATAGTGTTCCGGAGCTCGCGCGTCTCGCGGTCGATCCGTCGTTCCTCCCGGTTGACCCGTCGGATCACGGTATGGACGGGCTTGTAGGTCTCGCCGAACTCGTTTCGTTCCGCGCTGGTGCGGCGAACTTCCGAAACGCGATCGAAAGTCCGCGCTGCCTTCTCCATCCCACCCGTCAGACTCCTGCGGACCTTTTCCGGCAGGTAACTGATATCGAGGCCCTGGGCCGTCCGAACGCTCGCCTGGATCGCCTGGCCGTCGCGGTCGTACTGCTCGAACAGATACTCCTCCAGGCAGCGCTGTAGGCGCGGATTCCGGGGCGGCGGCGCGGTCTCTCCGGTGAGCGACGTGCGTGCCGGCAGGTAGTTCACCAGGGGAGGATAGAATCCAACGATGGCCAGGGCCACGAGTTGCAGGGCGATGAAGGGGACCACGCCCCGGTAGATGTCCGTTGTCAGCACCGAGGGTGGGGCGACGCCGCGCAGGTAGAACAGGGCGAAACCGAATGGCGGGGTGAGAAACGACGTCTGCATGTTGACGCCGATCATGACGCCGAGCCAGACCGCGGTAATGTTGGCTGACGGATCCGAGAGCAGGATGGGGGCCACGATGGGCACCACCACCACCGCGATCTCGATGAAATCGAGGAAGAAGCCAAGGATGAAGATCACCGCCATGACCACGACGAACTGGGCCCAGAAACCGCCGGGCAGCGTGGTCAGAAATTCCTTCACCAGCTCCTCTCCGCCAAAACTCCGGAACGCCGCCGTGAGCATGGCGGCGCCCAGCAGGATGATGAAGACCATGGCCGTGGTCTTGGCGGTCTCCACCATGACCCCGGCGAGCATCCGCTCCGTGCTGTGGGCGCGCCAGATGCTCCAGGCTACGGCGACCACCAGCCCGGCCACCGCGATGCCGGCAAGCGACACGCCGACGGCCTCGTAGGCGCTGTGAATGGTGCGTATGTTCAGGTCGAAGGTGGCCAGCAGGACGAAGAGGGCGATCAGGGAAACGCCCGCGATGATGGCCGGCGTGTAGCACCGGGGCTTTCCTTCCGCCAGCCGGTATCCGGCCATGATGGTGGCGCCGATGGCGCCGATGGCGCCCGCCTGATTGACGGTGGCGATACCGGCGATGATGGAGCCGAGCACGGCGAGGATCAGCGCCAGCGGCGGCACCAGCGCCAGCAACACGCGGACGGCGAAGTGGCGGTCGAAGCGTCCTTCCATGGGAATGGCCGGGGCGGTGCTGGGGCGGATCAGCGCCACCACGAGAATGTAGATGACGTACAGGCTCACCAGCACCAGGCCGGGCAGGATGGCGCCCAGGAACATGTCGCCGGCGCTGGCCGACGTGATGGCGAACTCCGTGGGCATGATGAACTGGCCGGTGGCGGCCTTGAAGTCCACCTGGCGCAACGTGCCCGCCTGATCGGTGGCGTTGGAGAGCTGGTCCGCCAGGATGATGAGCACGATGGAGGGCGGGATGATCTGGCCCAGCGTGCCGGCCGCGGAGATGGTGCCGGTGGCGAGTGGCCGTGAATAGCCGTTGCGCAGCATCGCCGGCAGCGAGATGAGGCCCATGGCCACTACCGTGGCGCCGAGAATGCCGGTGGTGGCGGCCAGCAGCGCCCCCACCAGCACCACTGAGATGCCGAGACCGCCCGGGACCGGCCCGAACAGCCGTGCCATGGTCACCAGCAGGTCTTCGGCGATCTTGGAGCGCTGCAGCATGATGCCCATGAACACGAACAACGGCACCGCGATGATGGTGTCCCGTTCCACCTCCCAGTAGACCCCGCGGAAGTTGGTGACGCCCGCGGTGAGCCACTGGATCGGTCCGTCCTGGGCGAAAAAAGAACTGGCGTCGCCGGTAAAGACGTAGCCGGTTAGTGCGGCGAGCCCGATGGTCAGGATGGCGGAACCGGGCAGCGCAAAGGCCACCGGGAACCCGGATGCCAGAGCCCCGGCCATGGCCAGGACCAGCAGTGCGAGAAAGAAGAGCTCCACGGTCAGGACGGCTCGGGTGTTGGTTGAGTCGGGTGCCCTGCGGTCTGGCCGCGAAGCACCGACATGGCGTCCAGGAAGTACGCCAGGAACTGCGTCATCATGGACACGGCGTACACGGCGAGGAATCCCGCCATCAGGTATTTGACATAGAGACCGAACCCGCTCTGTGATGTTTCGAAGTAAAGCAAGGGGCTGTTGATGATGGACGCCTTGCCCGACATGCCGACGCCCAGAATGGTCCAGCACAGCGGCACGCCCAGCACCATGGAGCCCCAGGCGTTGATCAGGGCCTTGCGCCGTTCGCTGAAATGGGTGAACAGCACGTCCACCCGGACGTGGCCTTCCGCCGCCAACGTGTGGGCGCTGGCGAACAGGAACAGCGCGGCGTACCAGAAGCGCACCAGATCTCCCATGAAGGCCTGCTCATAGGAGAAGATGAAGCGCGCGATGACGATCTGGAACTCGGCGACCACCACGAGCAGCGAGAGCCAGATGAAGTCGAGCCCCCGCTTGAACCAGGCCACCACCGCCGCTGCGAGCATCAGCGGCATGTGTACGTAGGTGCCGCGGAAGGTCGAGACGCCCAGCCTCTGAGCCAGCGTCTCGCCGAACACCGAGGGCAACAGCCCCTCCACGCGCAGGAATGATATCGCACCGTCAACGATGCCGATGAGGAACGTGGCCCAGAACGCCGTGGCGATGATATAGGCGGTGACGGAGCTGAGCAGCGCGGCGTCCGATGCGAAAGGCCGCTCCCGGGTCCGGAGCGCGATGACGGTGACGGCGATCACCGTCAGGATATAGCTGGCGAGCTGTACCCACGCCTGGAGCACCGCCGTTCCGTCGAGCGGCTCCCGCCCGAGGATGCCCCCTGCGCCGGGCCAGCCCTGCCAGAAGTCGAGATAGTTGTTGAGAAGGTAAACGAACGTGGTGGCGGCCAGCGACAGCGCCAACGCGCGGTAGAGCGCATCCGCCGTGCCCAGCCGTCTCCCGTCCGCGTCCAAGTGAGCCCTCGCCACCGTGGAGAAACCCGGTGCTGTGTAATACCACGGGCCGGCTCCGGCGCGGAGCCGGCCCGTGGTTCCGGATGTTTAGCTGGACATGCCCAGCACGCGGTTGCGCTGTGCCACGTAAGCCTGGTCGGAGATATTTGTCCAACCGCCGACCTCCGCACGCGCCTTGGCGAAGCTTTCGTGGATGCGCTTGGCGAGATCGCTGTGGGTGACCACGCCGTCGAAGACTTCCTGGGCAGCCTTTCCGAACGAGTCATAGATGTCGTCGTTGAACTTGCGAACCTGAACTCCCTGATCGCGCGTCAGCCGCGCCAGCGCCGCGCCGTTCTTGGCGTTGTACTCGGACATCATGACGTCGTTCTCCGTGGCCGCGGCGGCCTCGATCAGCGCCTGATCCGACTTCGACAACCCCTCCCAGAACTTCTTGTTGAAGGTCGCGGACAGCATGGAGCCGGGCTCGTGCATGCCCGGAAAGTAGTAGTACTTGGCCGCTTCGTAGAACTTCATCGCTTCATCGTTCCACGGCCCCACCCATTCGGTGGCGTCGATGGCGCCCGAAACGAGGTTCTCATAGATCTGGCCGCCCGGCAGGGACACCGGCGAGGCGCCGAGCTTTGCCATGACATCGCCGCCCAGACCCGGGATGCGCATCTTCAGGCCCTTGAGGTCGTCCGCGCTGTTGATCTCCTTGCGGAACCAGCCGCCCATCTGGACGCCCGTGTTGCCGCACATGAGGCCCTTGAGTCCGAACCCCCCGGCCAACTCGTCCCAGAGCTCCTGCCCTCCGCCGAAACGGATCCAGGCATTCATCTCGGTGTAGGTTAGGCCGAACGGCACCGACGTGAAGTAGGCCCAGCCGGGATGCTTGCCCTTCCAGTAGTAGTCGGCCGCGTGATAGGCCTGCGCGTTACCGGAAGCCACCTCGTCGAACGAATCGAAGGCGCCGACGCGCTCGCCCGCGGCAAAGTAGCTCACCTGGATGCGCCCGTCGCTCATGTCCTGCAAGCGCTTGGCAAAGCGCTGTGCCCCGGTGCCAAGACCGGGGAAGTCGCGCGGCCAGGTGGTGACGATGGCGATCTCGATGCGGTCCTTCATGACCGCGGGAGCCTTTGCCGCCTGGGCCAACTGGCTGCCCGACACGACCGCGGCGGCCGTGCCCACGGCGGCGCCGGTGATAAAGTCACGACGTTTCATGTGATCCTCCTCCTTAGTGATGAGTTGTTGTTACCTTCCGAATCGTCGGCTGGCTGACCCTCCGAAAACCAACGGCGCACCGGCTCACCAGACCGCCCGACGACCGCACACATTTTCTTGCGGCTGGGCGAGGTGATTTTACGACATGCGGGGTTACGGCGCAACGACAATCTGCAAAGAGCCCGTATCCATCGGACCGAGCGCAGGATATCTGGTTGCCGGCCGGGCGCGATGATTTGTAGGGGCAGGTTTCAAACCCGCCCCTGTCCCGGGCGCCACACAGCCAACGGAAATAAAGACCAGAAATGGAGATGGAAGTACATCGGACAGCAGGTGCCGTCAGGCCCGCTCGCGGACGCTCGTTATGAGCATCGCGAACACGGCGAACGCCAGCCCCGACCCCAGCAGCATGGCCAGGGTCATGCTGTCCAGCCATGTGATGAACTGTCCCATGGCCAACGGGGTGGTCTGAGCCGCCACGTAGTGCATGGACATGATGAGGCCGCTCGCCTCGCCTATGCGGCCTTTGGCGGTGGTGTCCTGGGCCAGCGCCACCACCAGCGAGGGCACCGGCGACTTGCACAGGCCCAGGAGACAGATGCCCGCGGCCAGGGCCAACGGATGAACAAGCCAACCGTAGACGGCCAACACCACCAACACGCCCGGAAACGCTCCCATCAGAATGATGCGCTTCCGTCCCAAGCGGTCGGACAGCATCCCCAGCACCATGGCCCCGATGATGGGGGTGGCGCCCCAGGCCGCCATGACCATGGCGGCCTCGTCGAGCGTGAGTTTCACGGATTCGCGCAGAAACGTCGGGGTCCAGGAGGAGGTGATCCAGAACACTGAGCCGCCGAAGAACTGCGCCGCGGCCAGGATGATCATGTTGCGGTTCATCAACCGTGGCTTGCGGGTCCCCGGCGCGCTAGGGGCGGCTTGCGCCCGGGCCGGTTCCCGGATGCGCAGCCACTGGATCAACGCAATGCCGGCGGCGATACACCCCACGGTGACGGTCGCCCCGCGCCAGCCGAAACGCTGGATGATGGCGGCGGCTACGATGGGGCCGCTGACGCTCCCCAGGCCGTAGGTGGCGGAGAGCATGCCCATTCCCAGCCCCCGCCGCGAGGGCAGGAGGTCGGACACCAGGGACAGGACCGATGCGGTGAGGGCGCCGTATCCCACACCGGCCAGGGCCAGCAGGGCGACCGCGGCCCCGTAACTATGGATCGTCGATACGAGCCCGAATCCGGTGCCCAGGCAGAGGCCCCCGGCAACCAGCACGCTACGCCGGCCCAGACTGTCCGAGAGTCGCCCGGCCGACCAGCTCGCGCACGCCGCGGCGACAAAGATGGGGGGAAAGAGGGCGCCCCACCACTTCGGGGGGAGCCCCAGGCCTGTCCCGATTTCCGGCAGGCCGATTCCCAGAACCGCCACCACCATGGCCGGTCCCACGGCGGAGAGGGACGCAACCGATACGGACCCCCAGTCGGTCCGGGTGGACTCGGGAGTCGCAACCGGCACGGATCAGCGTTCCCGGGATGGTATGGCGACAGGCCCCGCCGGCGGCGGAGCCTGTCTGTGCATGATGATGGGCAAGCTATGCGCCGAAGGCGATCTCGTTGATGCAGGGTAGCCCGCTGGCCACCGTACGGCAGTTCGATCCCTCGACGACCATGATCTCCCCTTCGGACGTGGCGGCGATGATGCCGGGGCCGTCGGGGTCGGGCACCGTGTCCATGATGCCGCCGCGGAGGTCCTCGGCCAGCACCTTCCAGTCGGCGGCCTCGTGCTCGCTCCGCATGATGGCGGAGCTCGCCCGCACCTCGCGCACCCAGGTGTTGGGGCGGCCCAGGGCCACGCCCAGATACAGGCTGCCGTCATCCGTCTCGGTGACGGTAGTGGCGTAGTTCCGGGCCTTCGACGGGGTGATCTCCTCCCAGTGGGCGGCCCGGTCGCGGCTGCGGAAGACCCCTTCGCCGCAGGCCGCCACCACCAGCTCGGGCTCGTGCTTGGAGTGGTGGAGCTGATGCACGTCGCGGTCCCACATGCCCTCGTTGGCGGTGTGCCAGCCTTCGCCGTTGTCGTCGCTCAGGAGCAGCCCTCCCACCTCGATGCCGGCGTAGAGCCGCGCTGGCGAGGAAGGGTCGGCGGTAAGGTAGCGGGTCCGGGGAGCCTGGGCCGGGTTCGGCGGAAAGGTTCCGCCGGAGCCGCCCTTGCGAACGTCCGGGAGCTCCTCCCAGCCCTTTCCAGGGGCGCCGTGAAAGAGTGCCGCCGGACGGGTTCCGACGAACACCGATCCCGGCAATGCCCACAGCGAGAAGATGTCGAGGTGCGGCAGGTTGGGCTCGGACCGTGTCCAGGTCTCGCCGCCGTCGTGGGTGACGAACAGCCCCGAGTGCTCGGTGCCCGCGTACACGGTTAGCGGATCCTCCGGATCGACGGCGACGCAGCTCAGGTTCCAGAACGTCAGCGCGCGATCAATCTGATTCCAGGCATCGCCGTTCTTCTCGAAGCGGTACCACCCCGAATGGGTCATGACGTGAAGTGCCTTCGTGTGACCATTCGTATCGCTCATGGCGCTCTCCTCCTGCGGGTTGGCGTAAGACGTGGATGCGTGAGTCAGTGAATTGCTTGCCGACCTCTATCAGTCTTGCCGCTTCGGTGTCAAGCACGGCGGGTTCGTCCCACCAGCGCCGGTTCACCGTGTCCGTCGCGCCGAGAATTGTCTTGTCAAACCAAAGCAAAATGTCCCCTTTTGAGCAAAGCTAAAGGGGTAGCCCGGTGTTCCGGGTCGTCAGGACTCCGGCGGTGCTTGGGTGCGTTGCATGATGCCTGTGCACCAATTCCGCCCGGGCCGATCAAATTTGACATCCATGTGGCCGTCTGGGCGCATGCCCAGGATCAGTTGTGCTCCATTAGGAAATTCCCCACGCAACACGTCACTTTCGAAAAGCGTCGACATCGTGTGGTTGTAGGCGCCGAAACGCTCGCTCCCTGATGCATATTCGACCTCGGCTCCTTCATTCGTCAGATTCGTAATTGCTATCTTTACATCCATCCTTCTGCGTCGGCACATCCAACCTTCCCAAACTCCGCCAAACTTCGCCCGATCAGCCGAAGTGCCGACGGCTGCAGGCGCGAGCGGAAGTGTCGGCGGCAATGCCTTTACCGGACTGCTCGACGGACCAAGCTTCAAGCCGGCTTGGAAAGTCGGCCACTCGTAAGCAGCCGAGGCCTCAATGTTCCACTTGCCTCCGGCGACCTGAAGAGCGAGCAAACCAAAGACCACGTAGAGATATGGCTTCAAGGATATCCTTGTCATGTTACGATTACCTCCGTTCTGTAGCGACAGGCCCGATGGAAATCAAAGTAAGTCGGGTGTTATGGCTTAATTAATTAATTAATTAGTGTCTGCCAGAAAACCCCCACTTGTGCACGGGAACTGCGACGAACCGCGACAGTTTCGGCGAGGTTTCAGCCACGGAACGGGCGGCACGGACACCACTGAAGGGTGCTCGGCGTCAAACCGGTCCGCAATGCCGACTTCCGGACACAGGAGGCCGTACCCGTCTCCGTGTGGCGGGCCGGGGGGCGAAATTCGCAGGAGCTGGCCGGGCTCAGGCAGCGCGGCGTCTTCGACGACGTTCGGCGTCACGCATGCGCCGTCGCACAAGCAGGCCGATGCGGTGCAGGTTGGCGGCCAGTATCGACAAGGCAACGGTGTGTGCAAACCCATCGGCGCCGTGGGAGCGAACCCGATCGAGACCGCGATGCTCAAGGTTGTTGATTGCCGACTCGACCGCCGGGTGCTGGCGCCTGGCCTCGGCAAATGCTTGCGCTTCCTCGCGCTCGCGCTCGGCCACAGAAAGCCGACCCTTGCGCGGCAGCGCATTGAGGTCGAGCATGGCGTCGAGTTGCGCCCGGTTGCCGGGGCTGTGGAACCCACGGTCGAAGCTGCACACCCGTAGGTCGGGATGCAGGGCCTGCGTCTCCTCGATGATCGACACCGCAATATCGGTATCGCTCCCTTCCCACAGAATCTTGTGGTGAAGGATGAACTGGAATTGGTCCTCAACCACGCACACCGGAACTCCGAGTTCCACCGCACGGCCAGCCTTGCCCTTCGAGATCCAGCGGGTGTGTTCCTCGAAAATCGAAAACACTTTCTCATCGTGCGCGATGGTCTCGCCTTTGAGAAGACGCCGCTCGATTTGGTCCATTTGCCGACGCGCATGGGCAATCAGACACTGGAGTATGCTCGATTGCGCAACACCTGCCTGCTCCAGCTCCTTGCAACTCTCCTCGGCTCGGCCGACCAAGTGCCAGCAACGTTCGAGATAGGCTTCGACTCGGTCCGGCCGACTCTTCGCGCGTCGCGTCGAGCGGACCTGGTTGAAACACTTCTTCACCTCTTGCGTGAGATGTCCCCACTGGCGCCAGCCTCCGATGTTGTGCTTCCTCGCCGCACCGCCCAACTCCCCGAGCAAGCACCGCATCGCGTCCCACAGCAGGTTGACATCGGTCGGGTAGTGCACGTCAGTCTCGACCACAAACGAATCACAGCGCCCCCGCAACCGCTCGCCAGGCTTTTTTCTTGCGACCGCGTGGCCGCTCTCCACAACCAACCGCCCAATCTCTGACAGAAGCTCGGGGGTCAACAGATACACATTGTCGATGATCGTCTGCAACTCGTAGGTGTCGCCTTGCGAGAACGCACCGTGACCCAGGAACTCCCGCACCGTTCGATGTTGATTCACAAGCTCATGAACACGGTCAAAGTCACAACCAAGACCCTGTTTGAGGACGCCCATCACCAGGATCCGCCACAACTCCATCCCCGGACGTCCCACCTTGCGATTCGTGCCCGGCAAAATGTGCTCCTCCAACAGCGAAAAAAGCTTCTCCCGAGTCTCCTCGTGCGAATACAGATGCTGGAGACCAAGCAGAACCGCTGGAATGTCATCGCGGGATTTATCATCCAGCTTGATCTCCTCGATCCGTGCCTCACCAAGTGCCAACTGCGTTTTCCGTGTCTGTCTCATTGTTCCTCCATCCTCCGAAGATTGCCTACTATGGGTGGATTAACCATCAAATTCCTGCATAAATTACCGGATATCGACTTTCTTCGCAATCTTGAATCGCCATTTATTCTTTGATTTCATATAGATACCTGTTTTCTGGCAAACACTAATTAATCGTGCGATGTCAAGGTTGCAGAACCACGCCGACACCGTGCGCGGCATCATGCGCGACATCGACGTGGTGCTCATGGGGTTCCTCCACGGCTCCGTCATCATCTGCACCGCACTGGCAGTCTTCGAGAGGTGGTCAGTTCATGGTCGGCCAGTATCTCACCCCAACCGTCTCATTCTCCGCTGACCGCTGAATAGAAGCAGGTCGCGTCGACCCCAATCCATTCGGCGGAATACCCGTATCTTTTTGCTGCTCGAAATAGGTGCGGGGCCAGATAGCTGACGCTCGGGTCGAAGTTCCGCATTCGCCGGACGTTTGGATGATCCGGAAACTGACGGGCATATGGTGCAATCCAGCCCATTGTGGAGCCCAACCCTCCCAGGTGCTGCCTGTTGTAGTCGCTGTAGCGCGACCCCCCTTTTGGGGCATGATTCGCTACCGCATACGGCAAGACCAACTCCGGATTCTCCACGGCATCCACGAAAAACTTGACGGCCCTATGAATCGTGGCGCCGGGACTGGGCGACTGTCCGTAAAGGTCTATGCCTTGAGCTCGTGCCCTCTCGGCCAGTTGGATCAGGCCGCTGATTGTCCTTCCGTGATAGTACAGCGCCGCGGCCCCTCGGCGTGTCTCAATCGGGAGGCTACCGTCCTTACGCATCGAATCGAGCGTAATATGCCATTGCTCCAAGCCCGTCTTGAAGTACTCATCGTCGCTGACCCAGGCACCGAAGGACATGGCTGCGAGTGAAGATTGAACCGCATGATTGTGGGCGGCCTTGCGAACCCACATTCCATCAGCGATCCCGTGCCTCCGGCCTTCATAGTCCCCGTCATTGCGCATTCCGTGCTCGGCTTCGTCCACCTTTTCTCTCAGCCAAGCATCCAGCTTCTTCCTTGCATCTGCGGACATGGTCTCGTTGGCCTCAGCGATTGCCAGAGCCGAAGTCATGGGGTTCAGGAGGCGCATATTCGCGGTGATGGTGCCGCCCCATGAGCTCGGGATGCTAGGTCCACCGCTCTCGGCCCATTCCATTGCATATTTCTGAATCTCCTTGCACACGTCCTTCCTGCCAGCAAAGCAACTCGCACCGGCGGCCCTGAAGTACCTACTGACGGGGTTGAAATTGGAATCGGTTGAATGGCTGATGGCATCTGTCACGCCTGCAGGTTTCCGTGGCTTGCCTCGGTCGCAGCGCTGCGCCAGGCTTCCCGTCTTCTCCAGTTTTCTCTTTCTCTCAACGTGGTCGACGGCCACGAATCCCGGCTTCGAGACGAGAGGGCCAGGGGCAGGTACCTCAGAGGCGAACGCTGCCGCTGCGACAAAGGGCAACACCGCAGACGCACTGATATCGGATGGCCGGGCAGAGCCAACGGGCTTCTCGGGCACAGAGCCCACCGCAAATAGAAGACAGAAAACAAAGACCAACCCGATTGACTTCTTCTTCATCTTCGCCCTCCTTTCCTATTCGACGGGTCAGTTGCCACCGTCTCGGTCTGGACTGGCTCTGAAACGACCCTACCTATTCGTTGATGTGGAAGACGACGCAGGCTTCGCCGTGGTCCGGGCCAACGAAACCCTCCAGGGCCGGGAAACTGAGCGGGCGGGACCATGTGCAGGATCGTAGTTTCTCACACCCGGGCCCCTACGCGTCGGCCAGCAACGGACTCAGTTTGCGGAAGAACTCGCCGATTTCTCCCTGGTAGCTGTAGTCGGCCAGGGACTCGATGGGGGTGGCCTCCCGGTTGACGATGGCCAGGAGCGCGTCGGCCTGCTTGGCGATGATCGGGAATGATGCGGCGGGCTGCACTACCAGCGACGAACCGACGACGATGAAGATCTCCGCCGCTTCGCTCCAGACCTGGGCCTGTTGCATGGCCGCCTGGGGCATGGGCTGGCCGAAGGAGATGGTGCCCGACTTGAGCAGGCCGTCGCACGCGTCGCAACGCGGCGACGTGAACTCTTCGCCCAGGCTTTCCAGGATCTCGTCCGGGTCGAAGACTTTCCCGCAACCGAGGCATACCACCGTGCGGTCCGAGCCGTGCAACTCCACGATCTTGTCTTCCGAGACGCCGCCCCGGCTGTGCAGGCCGTCGATGTTTTGGGTAATGAGTCCCAGGAGCTTCCCGCGCTTTTCGAAGTCGCCGATGGAGGTGTGACCGATGTTGGGTTTCACCTCCTTGTAGAGCTGGTGGGTTTCCTTCTTGCGCTGCCACGCCCGGACCCTGGCCTCCTCGCTGCTGATGAACTCGTCGAAGTAGACCGGCTTCATCCGGGTCCATGTCCCGCCCGGGCTTCTGAAGTCGGGAATCCCTGATTCGGTGCTGATGCCCGCGCCGGTAAAGAAGACGATGTCGGTAGCGCGCCGGAGTCTTGAGGCGAAGTCGTCGAGGTCCATAGGCGTGCAAGTCTCTCGAATGCCGCCTGAGAAGTCAAACCGGCGTGGGCACAGGAACGTGTCCATTGACTCGGTGTATCCGGGGCGATATGCCATCCATGGCGCAAGGTTCGCCGGTCCCGCGTGGTGCACGCAACACGGGCGGGTTTGAAACCCGCCCCCTACAACAGACGACCGAGGTAACCAATGGCTACAGGCAAGATCGGAGTTTCCACCCCCCGGGCCGAGGGAGTGGGCAAGGTCACGGGCGAGGCAATGTACGCGGTGGACGTGACGCTTCCGGACATGGCGTGGGGCAAGTTGCTGCGCAGCCCGATCCCCTACGGAAGGATCAAGCGTATCGACACGAGCAAAGCGGAGCGGGCGCCCGGGGTCCGGGCGGTCATCACGAGCGCCGACGTGGCCGGGCTGAAGATCGGCCGCCGGCTGTGCGACATGTCCATCCTGGCGGAGGACGTGGTCCGCTTCGTGGCCGAGAAGGTGGCCGCGGTGGCCGCCGACAGTGAGGAGGAGGCGGAAAGGGCGGTGGAGCTCATCGAGGTGGAATACGAGGATATCGAGCCTGTGCTCGACCCGCTGGAGGCCGTCAAGCCGTCGGCTCCGCTGATCCATCCCGACGTGATGAACTACGAGGGCCTCATGGCCCCGCTGGAGTCGCCCACCAACACTTTCGTGTACCTGTCCTGGGGCAAGGGCGACGTCGAGCAGGGTTTCGGCGAGTCCGACGTTATCGTGGAGAACACGTTCTATACCCAGCCTGTGCACCAGGGCTATATCGAGCCCCACTCCTGTCTGGTGAGCGTGGATCCATCGGGCACGGCGGAACTCTGGTCCTGCAGCAAGACCCCGTTCGCCTTGCGCCAGCAGATCGCCAAGGCGCTGAAGGTGCCGTTCGAGAGCCTGATGGTGCATCCCTGCTATATCGGCGGCGATTTCGGCGGCAAGGGTGACTTCATGGACGTGGCCGTGGCCTACGTGCTGTCGCGCAAGAGCGGGCGCCCGGTGAAGATGGTGATGGACTACGACGAGGAGCTGATGGCGGGGAACCCCCGCCACGCCTGCACCATCAAGGTGCGCACCGGGGTCAAGCGGGACGGCCGGATCATGGCGCACCATCTCGACTTCATCTTCGACAGCGGCGCCTACGGCGCCTTCAAGCCCATCGGCTTCCTCTTCGGCGCCCAGGAGGCCGGCGGCGCGTACAACATGCCGCACCATCTGAGCGAGGAGCGGGTGGTGTACACCAACAAGATCCCGTGCGGACACATGCGCGCGCCCGGCGACCCCCAGGCCTTCTTCGCCACCGAGAGCCAGATGGACGCGGTGGCAAAGGAGCTGGGCATGGACCCGGTGGAGTTCAGGAAGATCAACCTGATGCACGACGGCGACGAGTCGCCCACCGGCCACGTACTGCACCATATCAAGGCCGAGGAAACCCTCGACAAGGCCATCGCCGAGTCCGGCTATCGTACGCCCAAGGGAGCCCACACCGGGCGTGGCGTGGCCATGGCCCAGTGGCTGCCCCTGGGGGGCGAGTGCTACGCCTTCGTGACCATCGATACGGACGGGACCGTGACGGTTTCGGCCGCGGCCATGGACCAGGGCAGCGGCACTTACACGGTGCTTCGGCAACTGGTGGCAGAGGAGCTTCAGGTGCCGCTGGAGTCCGTCAACGTTGAGACGCTGGACTCCACCCAGGTCGAGAAGGACGCGGGTCTGGGCGGCAGCCGCGGTACCCGTATCTACGGCAACGCGGCCTACCTCGCGGTGACGGCGCTCAAGGAGGAGCTGTTGAGTATCGCGGCCGAGGCCATGGGCACGGAGGCCGACAAGGTCGCCGTGGTCGAAGGGGGCGTGACCCAACTCGACGCGGAAAGGCGCATGACTTTCGCTGAGCTGGCCCGGGCCAAGGGGTCGGCCATCCGCGGCGAAGGTCACTACAACGACACCACCATGGGGCCGGAAGCCTCCATGTGCGCTCAGGTGGCCGAGGTCGAGGTGGACCCCGAGACGGGCCAGGTGGAGCTGCGCAAGGTCACCGCGGCCCTGAACACCGGCACCATCATCAACCCCCTGATGCACCAGGGCCAGATCGACGGCGCCATCGTCATGGGCGTCGGCTACGCGCTGATGGAGGACGTGCAGTTCGACGACGGCAAGGTCACCACCGCCAACCTCGGCGATTACAAGATCCCCACCATCCGCGACGTGCCCGAACTGCGCACGGCGCTGATCCAGTCGGACCTTGGCAGCGGCCCCTACAAGAGCATGAGCATCGGCGAGACGCCCATCATCCCGTTTGCCGCGGCGGTGGCCAACGCCGTGGCCGACGCCACCGGCGCGCGCATCCATTCGCTGCCCATCACGGCCGAGAAAGTCCAGTCGAGGATGTCCAAGTCGGGCGCGTTGGCCACTCAAACCGCCGGCCAGGGTCTGGACAGTGTCCTGCCTCGTGACTAGTGCCGTGAAACTGCGCAGGAATTTTTGTCGTCGCCAAGGCGCGACGTGTCATCGCCACGGCGCAACGACCCGTAGGGGCGACCGGCGGTCGCCCCCCAATGGCCAACACCACGACCGCAAAGGACCCGTAGTTTCTTGAACCCATCTATGAGGCAGCGCACCAGCTTCATGTCCACCTGGTGGGTCGTGTTTGCCGCCGCCTTCGCCCACGCCGTCAGCACCGGTCTGGCCTATTTCGGTCTGAGCGCCTATTTCCCGTCCTTCGAGCGCGAGTTCGGCTGGAGTCGTACCGCCATCTCGGGCGCCTTCTCCATGGCCCGGGTGGAATCCGGCCTGCTGGGGCCGGCCGAGGGTTACATGACCAACCGCCTGGGTCCCAAGCGGGTCATGTATCTCGGCATCGTGATTTGCGCCCTGGGCTTCCTCGGCATGAGCCTGGTGAATACTCTGCCGATGCTCTACGTGACCATTGTCGTGGGCATCGTGCTGGGTTCCAGCGTCGGATTCTACATTCCCGTCAGCGTGGTGGTGGCCACGCTGTTTCGCGCCCGCCGGAGCCTCGCCTTCGGCATCTTCCGCATGGGCCCGGGTCTGTCCGGATTGCTGGTGCCGGTGGTGGGCTTCATGATCGTGTGGTGGGGCTGGCGAGCGGCATCGGTAGCCTCGGCGGTGATTATCGTGGTCATGGGCTGGCCCCTGGCCCGGGCCATCGGAAACGCCTATGAACGGGACGCCGGGTTGCCGGACACACCCGCACCGCGTCCCGGGATGAAGGCCCCGGCTGCCGAGATCTCACTGACCCTCAAGCAGACGCTCCGCACCCGTTCGTTCTGGTTTCTCGCCGCGGTCATGGGGCTGCGCCAGATGGTGACCGAAGGGATCTCGGTCCATCTCGTGGTCCTCCTGGTGGACCGGGGCTGGGGCCAGGGTGTGGCGAGCGGATTGCTCGGAATCTCCGCCGTCATTGGCGTCCCGTCGCGCCTGGCCTTCGGCTGGATGGGAGACTTCATCGACAAGCGCAAACTCATGATCGGCCTGCTCGGCGCTCTGAGCGCCTCGGTCCTGGCCATGGGCGCCACCGACTCATCCAACTGGTTCATGGCGGGGCTGGTGGTGTACTCCCTTTGCTACGGCGGCCTCGCCTCGCTCCAGGAACCCATTCGCGCGGACTATTTCGGCATCCGCCACTTCGCCAGCATCCAGGGCTTCAGCCGCATGTTCGTCACCGTCGGCAGCGTCATGGGCCCCGTCAGCGCGGGCTTTTTCTACGACCTGACCCACAGCTACACCGTGCCTCTCACGATCTTCGCCTGCTCCGCCTTCACCTCCACCGTGCTGATGTTCTGGACCACGCCTCCGGCGAAACCCGGCGTCCAGAAGTAACGCCCAAGGACCCCCGCGCCCTCCACCACCACTGGATTCCCGCTTTCCAGGGCGTGTCAAAGCCCCTCTCCCTCTGGGAGAGGGTGGCCGAAGGCCGGGTGAGGGCCCCCAATAACCCTGCCGCTCCCGTTCATTGCCGTTGACACCGGCCTGCTTGCCACGAGGTTCCCTCACCCCAACCCTCTCCCAGAGGGAGAGGGGGCAGTTTGACACGGCCTGGAAAGCGGGCATGACGAGTTCGAAACCTTTGCGGGCTATTTTCACGGGAATGACGGAGAGTTGGACGAAGGCCGGCGTGCTCGGAAGTTGCAGCGGACTTCGGTTCATTGTACTCGTGAAGGCGATGAAACAGTCCGGATTCAGGGTTCCCAGAGAGGAGAGATACTTCGAGGACTACGTGGCCGGCTCGGTGCACGAGTTTGGTCCGGTGAGCCTTGACGAGGCCGAAATCATCGATTTCGGCAAACGTTTCGTGCCGCAGCCGTATCACATCGATCCGGAGCTGGCCAAAAAGACCATTTACAAGGGTCTCATCGCCAGCGGCTGGCACACCGCCGCGGCCATGATGCGGGTCTACTCCGACAATTACCTCTCGGCGGTGGCGAATCTCGGCTCGCCGGGCGTGGACGAGCTTCGTTGGACCAAACCGGTGCGGCCGGGTGACTGGTTGACGGTGCGCGTTACGGTGTTGGAGACGCGGCGCTCGGGGTCCAAGCCCGACCGCGGCATTGTCAACTCGCTGCTCGAAACCCTGAATCAGGACGGGGAATTGGTCATGAGCATGAAGATGATCAACTTCATGACCGCCCGGCAGGTGGCCGCGTAGGAACCGGGCAACTTGATACGTATGGCGTCCTTCGACTTCGCTGCGCTACGCTCAGGACGAACGGTGTGGGTTTCCCCGTTCGCCCTGAGCCCTTCGACAAGGTTCAGGACTCGCTACGCCTGTCCTCAGCCTTGTCGAAGGGCTCAGGACGAACGGAAAGTAGTACCCCGCCGTTCGTCCTGAGCGTAGCGCAGCGAAGTCGAAGGGCGCCGTTATAACCAAATGAAGCGAGGAGGGCTGTGATCTACGATATCGAAATCAACTCCGCGGCGCACTATCCGGCGGCGGACGTGGTGGGCCTGGTGGAACGGGCGGAGCAGGCGGGATTCGGCGCGTTCTGGAAGGGCGAGTCCAACAGCACCGACCCCATGGTGCTGATCTCGGCCGCGGCCAGCCGCACCAGCACCATCAAGCTGGGGACGGCCATCTACCACATCTTCGGCCGCAGCCCGGTGGCCCTGGGGTTGCAGGCGGCAACGCTCCAGGACCTCTCCGGAGGGCGTGTGCTTTTGGGCCTGGGGGTGGCCAACAAGGCCATCGCGGGATGGCATGGCGGCGTCTTCGACCGTCCGTTGCGGCGCGCACGGGAGTACATGGAGATCGTGCGCAAGGTGGTGGCCGGGGAGCGGGTCGAATACGAAGGGGAGATTTACACGACCGGCAAGCGCTTCCAGCTTTCGTGGAAGCCCAGGCATCCGGATATGCCCGTCTATCTGGCCGGCCTCGGGCCGCAGATGACACGGCTCGCCGGAAGGATATCGGACGGGGTTTTCATCAACATGGCCACGCCGGACAAGATCCGCGAGATCGCGGACCGGGTCCAGGCAGCGGCCCAGGCCGTCGGACGAGGCCCGGTGGACGTGATCGGGAAGGTGCGCGTGTCCCTCAATCCGGACCGAGAGGTGGCGCGCTCCAAGCTCCGGCAGGCCCTGACCTTCTACAACATCGCGGACCACTACAGCGACATGCTGCGGGAGCAGGGCTTCGTCGCCGACGTGGACGCGATTCAGGAGGCGTTCCGGAACGGCGGCTTCAAGGCCGCCATGGGCGCCCTCACCGACGACTATATGGACCGGCTGCCGGTGATCCCGGCGACGTCGGTGGCGGAGATCAAGGACCGGCTGGCGCCGTACGTGGAGGCCGGGGTGACGCGGATGGTGGTGCCGTACGTTCCGGTCAGCGAGCCCGCGGCCGAGGACGCCGGGCGGTTCATCACCGCCTGGGGCAAGGACTCCGCACCGTGACGCGGGGACACCACACCGGCGACCCTGTGATCCCTGACGAAAAAGGTGTAGGGGCGGGTTTCAAACCCGCCCGTGCCCGCGCCATTGCAAGGCTCGGGACTGCAATCGGAGAGCGAGGAGACTACTATTATGTGTGACTTTGCCGCAGACGCGGAGGCCGCCGGCATCCTGGTAGGCCGGACCCTCACCCTGGAACGCGTCCGCCAACTCAATGCCAAGGACTATTTCTATCAGATGCTCAAGGACAACCCCGAGATGCTCAAGATCTACCCGGGCATCGAGGACGAATTGCTTGAGAACGCCATCGACTGCCACATCCACGCGTACCCCGACTTCGTGTACCGCTCTCAGGACATGATCCAGATCGCGGTGGACGCCTCCAAGGCCGGCATGCGGGCGCTGGCCTTCAAGGATCACTGGAACGTCAGCGCCAACGCCTGCTACCTGGCCCAGCGTCACATCGACTACCTGATCGAGAAGGAGGAGCTGGAGAACCGGGTGGAGCTCTACGGCGGCGCGGGCATGTGCCACGGCATGAATCCCGAGTACGTCCGTATCGCGCTGCAGTACCCCAACGCCAAGATGATCTGGTTCCCGACCTTCACGTCGCTGGGCTTCTGGCGCAGTGCGGGTCACCCGGAGAAGGGCGGGGTGCGCCTGGTGAGCGAGGGGGGCGAGGTGCTGCCGGAGGTGGTGGAGATCATGAAGCTGGCGGTGGAGCACAAGGCGGGCATCGGCTTCGGCCACACCGACTTCGAGGAGCTGCTGCCGTTGGCCAAAATGGCCCGGGAGCTGGGTGTGCGGGCGACCCTGGACCACCCGCTGCTGGAGCTCAACAAGCTCCTGATGGACGAGATGAAGGAGCTGGCGGACCTTGGCGTGTACGTGGGCACCTACTGCCAGCCCATGATACCCAGCCTGTATCAGCCGATTGCCGATCCCATGGAGACCGTCAAGACCATCGCCGAGATCGGTCCGGAGCGTTGCATCATCGGCAGCGACTTCGGCCAGGTGCTGCATCTGAACGCCGTCGACGGCATGCGCGTGTTCATTCGCGCGCTGCTGGGGTTCGGCATTACCAAGGATCAGATTTCCATCATGCTCAAGGACAATCCGGCCAAGCTCATGTGGCTGGACGACTGAATACGAGAAGGAGCGGAAAGACAATGGCTGAGCCACTGAATCGACACAGCCGGGTTATCACCCAGGGGCCCGATCGGGCGCCCTCCCGGGCCATGTTCAAGGCGGTGGGGTTGACGGACGAGGATCTCAACCGGCCGCTGGTGGGCGTCGCCAACACCTGGATCGAGGTCATGCCGTGCAATTTTCACCTGCGCCGGCTCTCGGCCAAGGTGAAGGAAGGGATTCGCGCGGCCGGCGGGACCCCCATCGAGTTCAATACGGTGGCGGTCTCCGACGGCATCTCCATGGGCACCGAAGGGATGAAGGCTTCGCTCATCAGCCGCGAGGTCATCGCCGATTCCATCGAGCTTGTCACCCGCGGGCACATGTTCGACGCGGTGGTGGCGCTGTCGGGCTGCGACAAGACCATTCCGGGCACGGTCATGGCCCTGGCGCGGCTGGATCTGCCGTCGCTGATGCTTTACGGCGGTTCCATCATGCCGGGACGGTTCCAGGGGCGCGACGTGACCATCCAGGACGTGTTCGAGGGCGTCGGCGCCCACGCGGCCAAGAAGATGACCGATGCCGAGCTGCTCGATCTCGAGAGCCATGCCTGTCCGGGGCCGGGGGCGTGCGGCGGACAGTTCACCGCCAATACCATGGCCACCGCCTTCGAGATCCTGGGGATCTCCGCCATCGGCACCGCCAGCGTGCCGGCCATGGACGAGCGGAAGGACGAGGTCGCCTTCCGTGCCGGCGAGATGGTCATGGAGCTTGTGCGGAAGAACCTCACCGCGCGGCAGATCATCACGCGGCCGGCGCTGGAGAACGCCATCGCCGCCATCGCGGCCACGGGCGGCTCCACCAACGGCGTGCTACATCTGCTGGGCGTGGCGCGCGAGGCCGAGGTGGATCTGCGCATCGAAGACTTCGATACCGTCAGCTCCCGGACTCCGTTGATCGCGGATCTGAAGCCCGGCGGCCGGTTCGTGGCCACCGACCTTTACCGGGCCGGCGGCGTTCCCCTGGTGGCCCGTCGCCTGCTGGATGCGGGGCGGTTGAACGGCGATTGCATGACGGTGACCGGTCGCACCCTTGGCGAGGAGGTCCAAGGCGTGGAGGAGACGCCGGGCCAGGAGGTGGTGCGGCACGTGTCCAATCCGCTCAAGCCCACCGGCGGGCTCGTCATCCTCAAGGGCAATCTGGCGCCGGAGGGCTGCGTGGTCAAGGTGGCCGGCCACGAGCGCACGCGGCACAGCGGCCCGGCCCGGGTATTCGACCGCGAGGAGGACTCCTTCAAGGCGGTGCAGAACGGCGAGATCAAAGAGGGCGACGTGTTGGTGATCCGCTACGAAGGCCCCATGGGAGGCCCGGGCATGCGCGAGATGCTGGGCGTGACCGCGGCCCTGGTGGGAGCCGGTCTGGGCGAGGCCGTGGCGCTCCTGACCGACGGCCGGTTCTCCGGCGCCACCCACGGCCTCATGGCCGGTCACGTGGCCCCGGAGGCGGCCAGGGGCGGCCCCATCGCCGCGGTGCGGGACGGCGACACCATCGTGTTCGACATCGATGCCCGGCGGCTGGACGTGGAGTTGTCCGAGGACGAGATGGACCGGCGCCTGCGCGAGTGGAAGGCGCCGGAGCCTCGCTACACCAGCGGCGTCATGGCCAAGTACGCCAAGCTCGTGTCTTCGGCTTCCGAGGGCGCGGTAACGGGGTGATCCCAGGTTCGTGATGTAAGGAGGCCCCGATCGATCGCCACCGCGCAACATGGCGTCCTTCGACTTCGCTTCGCTGGCGCTCCGCTACGCTCAGGACGAACGGGAAACGGACCCACAACCGTTCGTCCTGAGCCCTTCGACTGGCTCAGGACAGGCTTCGCGAAGCGAAGTCGAAGGGCGAACGGGGAAACGGACCCACAACCGTTCGTCCTGAGCGTAGCGGAGCGCCAGCGAAGCGAAGTCGAAGGACGCCATAACGAGTGATCAGAGTCTCGGTAACATTTCAAGGAGGTTGCCATGGCCAAGTACAACAAGCTCTCCATGCCCATCAAGGACGTGAAGGACAAGGAGTTTCTGGCGCGCCGGCTGAACTGTGAGGGGGTCGGTTTCGGCATCGTCCGCATCAAGCCGGGCAAGGGCGCGGAGTACGTTCACCAGCACAAGGTGCAGGAGGAGGTGTTCATCACGCTCAAGGGCGACGGCACCCTCCTCCTCGACGGCCGCAGGATTGCCATGCCCGAGGGAACCGTCGTCCGGGTCAGCCCGGAGGTCAACCGGGCCATCGGCAACGACTCGAAGCGGGATGTGGTTTTCCTGATCATGGGAGGCATCCCGCCGAAGGACTTTCCACTGGGCGGCCGGACGCTTTTCGGCGACGGCATCCCGCACCGGGACAAGGTGCCTCGCTGGAAGAAGGCGTAGAACTCCATTGAACCGTCGCTTTGGTCGTACTAATATGGACGTCACGGTTGAGTTTTCGGGAGGCCCCCGATGAGCGAGCGCGACCTGGATCGTGACGTTGTCGTCGAAACCGAGAAGAAGCTCCAGCGGCCCTCTCTTTTCAAGGTGCTGCTGCACAACGACGACTACACCACCAAGGAATTCGTGGTCCAGATCCTGGAGTTCGTCTTCAACAAGGACAACACCGAGGCCGTGCAGATCATGATGCACGTGCACCGGAACGGTATCGGCGTTGCCGGGGTCTATCCCTACGAGGTGGCGGAGACCAAGGTGACGACGGTGGAGGGTCTGGCGCGTCAGTACGAGTATCCGCTCAAGTGCAGCATCGAAGAGGAATGAGCTTCGAAGCGTAGTGAGCTTCGAAGTGTAATGATGTAATGAGCTTCGAAGAGGAATGACGTGATCACCAAGAACCTGGAAGCGGTGCTGAAGTCGGCGTTCGACGAGGCCAAGGGCCGGCGGCACGAGTTCGTTTGCGTCGAGCATCTGCTGTGGGTGTTGCTCAAGGACAAGAGCGCCAGCGACGCCATCGTCAACTGCGGCGGCGACCTCGACCGGTTACGGCACGAGCTCGAGGAGTTCTTCGAGACCCGCATGGAGACGCTGCCGGAGGGCATGGACAAGGAGCCGGAGCAGACCCTGGGTTTTCACCGCATCGTCCAGCGAGCCTTCATTCACGCCCAGTCCTCGGAAAAGGCCGAGATCCAGGGGAGCGACCTGCTGGTGGCGATGTACCGCGAGCAGCAGTGCTACGCGCGGTATCTGCTCGAAGCGCAGGACATCAGCCGCTTTGATCTCATCAACTACGTCTCCCACGGCGTCTCCAAGCTGCCGGAGGAAGAGCCGCAGCACACCCACGGGGCGGAGGAGGACGAGGAAGGCGGGCAGGGGCCCCAGCGCAATCCGCTGGAGGCCTTCACCGTCGAGCTGGTGGAGAAGGCGGAGAAGGGGCTGTTGGACCCGCTCATCGGCCGCAACAACGAGATCGCCCGCACCATCCATGTGCTGTGCCGGCGGCGCAAGAACAACCCCATCTACGTGGGGGACCCGGGCGTGGGCAAAACCGCCATCGCCGAGGGGTTGGCCCTGCGGATCCATGACAAGACGGTTCCGGAGGTGTTGCACAACACCCGCATCTACGCCCTGGACATGGGCGCGGTGCTGGCCGGCACCAAGTTCCGCGGCGAGTTCGAGGCGCGGCTGAAGGGCATCATCACCGCGCTCAAGGGCAACCCCGACGCGGTTCTGTTCATCGACGAGATCCACACCGTGGTGGGCGCCGGCGCCACCAGCGGCGGCTCCCTGGACGCCTCCAACATCCTGAAGCCCGTGCTCGCGTCCGGCGAGCTCAAGTGCATCGGCTCCACCACCTATCACGACTACCGGAGCTACTTCGAGCGGGATCGGGCGCTGTCGCGCCGGTTCCAACGCATCGAGGTGCCGGAGCCCAGCATCGACGAGACCTACAAGATCCTGCAGGGACTCAAGCCCCACTACGAGAAGTACCACGGGGTGTCCTACAGTCAGGCAGCGCTAAGGACCGCGGCCAAGCTCTCGGCCAAGCACATCAACGACCGCTTCCTGCCGGACAAGGCCATCGACGTCATCGACGAGGTGGGTGCCTCGGTGCGGGTCCTGCCCCCCGAGAAGCGCAAGAAGACCATCGGGCCCAAGGATGTGGAGCAGATCGTCGCCACCATGGCGAAGATTCCGCCGCGCAGCGTCTCCACCTCCGACAAGGAGCAACTGGGCAACCTGGACCGGAACCTGAAGCTCGTGATCTTCGGCCAGGACGAGGCCATCGACGCCCTTGCCAGCACCATCAAGCTGTCGCGCTCCGGTCTCGGTCAGCCCGAGAAGCCCACCGGCTGCTTCCTGTTCTCGGGACCCACCGGGGTGGGCAAGACCGAGGCGGCCAAGCAGTTGGCCCAGATCATGGGCATCGAGTTCCTGCGCTTCGACATGAGCGAGTACATGGAGAAGCACACGGTGTCGCGCCTGCTCGGCGCGCCTCCGGGGTACGTGGGGTTTGACCAAGGCGGGCTTCTGACCGACTCCATCCGCAAGACGCCCTACGCGGTGCTCCTGCTGGACGAGATCGAAAAGGCGCATCCGGACCTGTTCAATGTGTTGTTGCAGGTCATGGACCACGCCACCCTCACCGACAACAACGGCAAGAAGGCCGACTTCCGCAACATCATCCTGATCATGACCACCAACGCCGGCGGCCGGGAGATGAACGCCTCCGCCCTGGGATTCGCCCACAACTCCAACGTCGGCAAGGGCAAGGAAGCCGTCGAGAAAATGTTCAGCCCGGAGTTCCGCAACCGCCTGGACGCCACCATCTTCTTCAACTCCCTGAGCCCGGAGGTCATCGAGAAGGTCGTCGACAAGTTCATCACGCAACTCGACGCCCAGTTGAACGAGCGCAAGGTCACCATCCAGCTCGAACCCGCCGCCCGGAGCTGGCTCGCCGAGCGTGGCTACGACCCCCAGTTCGGCGCCCGCCCCATGGCCCGGCTCATCGACAACGAGATCAAGAAACGCCTGGCCGACGAGATCCTGTTCGGCCAACTCCAGAACGGCGGCCGCGTCCGCGTCGACGCGAAGGACGGCGAGCTGGTGTTCGAGTACGGGGAGTGAGGGCCGCTTCGGGCGAGCGGGGCTAGAAGTCACTCCGTGGGTCGACTGGTCGTCCGAGGTCTCCCTGTTCTGGGAGACTACGGTAGTCTCTGTCCAGTCGTTTGAACCGACGCAGGTCGGCCAAAGTCAGATCCTCTTCGGGCAGCGTTTGGATGTCGTCCTCGGCAATAGCGATCCCCGTGCAGCCGTCGAGTATCGATGAAAGCCGTTGTTCAAAGTTCTGTAGAGCGGTGCGGAGCCTATGGTTGTCCCAAACTTCGGCCTTGGCCGTGATCCGCACGGAGATGGTGTAGGGTGTATCCTGAGAGTGTTCTTCATCGCTGACATCGAGATAGATTCCAGTGACGATCTGACCGTCTTTGCTCTTGAACAATCTCTCCAATTGTCCGTCCACTGTTTTGAATCGTTGGTTGAGCTCATCAGGGAAAGCGGGCCGAGTATAGCGTTTGGCGATCCAACGGCTCAGAAGTCGCACATCATGGTCTCTCAATTGCGTGGATTGGTCGACGGCGAGGTCTACGAGGGTAATTTTTTGAACGCGGAAGCGGTCGTGGATGGAGATTCCCAGCCACTGGTCAGGTTTTCGCGATCCAATCGCTTGGATGTGCAATAGGCGAGGATTGCGCCCGTTTTCATACAATGGCTCGGCCTCGGCGATCTCCCTGCACAGAATCAGTTCCGCGAAAGGCTCAATGTTAGGCTCTTGAACCAAGTCGCAGTCTTGAGTCACGACGACGAGGCGCAATGGGGTTTCACGTTGGGACGGGACTTGATCGATGGATTTGCAAAGTCTCGGTATCGTCGCGCCCAACAAAACTTCCCTGCCGCCACCCCGACGTTCGGATCAACCCGGATACTGACGGCATTCATCACCCCTCGCCGAGCGAGAGCAGGTTGTCCATCAGGTTTTCATCGCCTTGAATCTGAGAATTCGGGTTTCGCCGTGTGCCGTGACGCGTTTGTCTCTCCGTGGTTAAGTTCCGTGCACGGTGAAGTTGAGCGAGAATGTGTGCCGTGTCCCAAGGTTCAGCGCGCAGCAGGTCAAGGATGCTCGGCTCTCCTTCGACAAGGGGTTGTGTCGTGAATCGGTGATATAGAGGCCGCCGGGTATTGGCAGTGATCTCCTTGAGCAGGCGGGCGAGGACAGAGATTCTGCTGGCGTTTTCATCGCTGACATTGCTGCCGTTGAGCCAGTCGTAGATAGTCTGCCTGGACACACCGAACAATTCCGCCAACTGACGCTTGTTGAAGCCGAGCGTATGGACTATCAGGTTCATTTGGTCAGCACTGGACATAGACGAAGGGGTCTGTTCCTTCGGCGTATCTGATTCCGTCTGCAGAACGGCGGAACTTGAATCGGCACGACCGGGCCACCATACCGTCGCCGTGGCATCCACATATCGATGCGAACTGTCCAATAGACAGATTCCTAACCTGTGTCGCAACATTTCCAGAGCAGGAACTCTGAACCCAGGCGAGCTGCAATCTGCCGGACGATACGGATCATAGAGAGCTGGGTCACTGACAATCAAAGGCATCATGGTTTTATCCCCAGACTTCCAATGCATGCGGGGTCACAAGGTCCCGGAACGTGATATCGAGCCCGTCGTGCAGTTCCCATGCAACATCGACGACCCCGGAGATCTCGAACGGTTGCCGTGCCTCACGATAGTGGTCGAGATCAAGAAGAGTAACTAGTTCTCCCTGCTCGGTCTGAGATTGAAGCACGGGATGGTGGGGAACAAGATCCGGGGGAAGAAGCACGCCGTCGCGATTCTGTGTGAGCCGTACAATCATTCGTTGCCCAGGACGAGTATCTGCTACCGTTTGCATGAAGAACACCGAATTGTCCGAGCGGATGAGGTCGTTTTCTTCGCCGTGATATCCTGATTTCACATAGTCCTTCCAAGACTCATCAAGCTGTGGCTGAATAACGTCCACATACCGTAGCCCGATTCGCTCTACGATGAGGTCGCCAACCACTGCGTCGACAGATTTCATTGCCAGTGAAAGGATTTCAAGAAACTTCTCAAAACCGGCGTAGGCCGTCGTCTGAACAACGACGGCGCTTTCGCTGACGATGATGCTCCAGTCTTCTTCCAGAGTTCGGAATTCCCAGTGTCCCCGTCGGCTTTCCTTTGCTGAACCTTCATTCTGCAGAGTCAACTCGACTACTTCGCTGCTGACGTCTACGGGAAAGCGCTGTCTTCGAAGTCGATCCTGAACCTTGGGAATGTAGTTGGCCATATCGCGTATGGAGCTAATCCGTATCTGACACAGCACCAGTACCAGAGGTGATCTCTTCATTTTAAGGGGAGGCAACGAGCGTCTCATTCCCGGACTCCAGGGTGATGTGCGAGTATCGGCATATGCCTAAGGACTCTTTTATAGCTGACTTTACAAAACACTTGACACACGGTCAATGGCTTTACCCTCGATCCTCCGGGTGGTGCTCCTCGTTAACGGCAGCCCGTAGTAGGAGCTCATGGACGACCATCGTGGCTTGGTCGCGTTGCGCACCAGGATGTTTCTGGTTCTCGCAGGCTCGTTGGAAGATCGCTCTCAAGTCAGGTCACGGTGGTGCTGGCGAACCCCGGGTGGACGGGCAAGTTGGTTGTAGGGTCCGCCATCGCCCGCCACATCGTGGGAGGTCAACCCGTTGTTCCCATGAGTTGCGAATCTGAATCGTTTGTCTCCCTGTGTAGCTGAGACTATGCCCCTCACCCCTCCCCCTTCTTCAACGGGCTTCCGTCCAGCAGATACTCCTGCCGGGCCAGGGTTTCCGAGCGCTCTTCTTGCAGGTATCGCGTGAGCGCGTCTCGGAAGCGCTTGTCGCGGATGTAGTGGGCGCTGTAGGTCTTGGCGGGCTCGAGGCCGCGGAGGTTCTTGAAGCTGCCGCCGGCGCCGGCTTCGAAGCGGCCCAGCGATTCGTCGATGCAGTGCTGGATGGCGGCGTAGTAGCAGACGTTGAAGTGGAGGTAGCGGTGGTCCTCGAAGGAGCCCCAGTAGCGGCCGTAGAGGGCATCGGGGCCGCGGATGTTGAAGGTGCCGGCGATGATCCGGCCGTCGCGTTGGGCCACGATGGGGCAGAGGAACGGGTAGGGTCGCTTCAGCAGCTCGTCGAAGAAGCGGCCGTTCAGGTATTGGTGGCCGTAGTAGAGGCGGTCGATGTGGTGCTTGTACAGCTCGAACATGGTGCGCTGAATGTCCGGAGTGATCTCGTCGTAGGGAAGCGCGCGGATCTGGATGCCCTGGTTGTCCAGTTCCCGCCGCTCGCGCTTGATCTTGTTGCGGCGCTCGCTCCGGAAGGCGCCCAGGTAGTCGTCGAAGGTCCCGTACTCGTGGTTCTCCCAGTGGAACTGGAGCCCGATCTTGGGGATGAAGTCGAGGTCCTCGAGCGCATCCATCTCCTCCCGGCTGCAGAAGTTGATGTGGATGGACGAGAGCTCATTGCTTCGGCAGATTTCCAGCAGCGCCCGGCCCAGGATGCCGATGACGCCGTCGCGGTCGACTCCCGGAGCGGTCAGGAAACGAGAGCCCACGACCGGCGTGAACGGCACGCCGACGAGCATCTTGGGATAGTACTCGATGCCCGCCTGCATGGCATAGCCGGCCCACTGGTGGTCGAAGACGAACTCGCCCATGCTGTGGGACTTGAGGTACATGGGGCAGGCGCCGAGGATCTCCTCACCCCGTTCGACGACGAGGTGGTGCGGTGACCATCCCGTCTTGTCGCAGACGCAGGCCGTGTCCTCCAGGCAGTCCAGCCAGTCCCAACGCATGAACGGCGAGCCGTCCCGCAGGAGCGAATCCCACGTCTCCCGTGGCACCTCGTTGATGCGGCGGACGATCCGAACCGAGACCTGTTCCTCCCCCATGGCCCCATCTTCATGCCAGAAGGGCCGGGGGAGGTCCACCTGAAGCCTTGTCCAGTGGGATACAAGCCCGCGGGGAGCTGGAATTCAACGAGAAATGATTCGACCTCGATCTGCCGGTGGCGCTTCACGTCGCCAACGGGTCCAAGCCTTGACCCTCTTTCTTATTCCGTAGCTCGCTGCCGGCTCAGCCGACCTGCCCAACCGAGAATGCGTTCATCAGCCGTTACGAGACGGTGGCCCTCAAGCGCGGTCGCGACGATCAGACGGTCTGCCGGGTCGGCATGGAAATCGGCCAGATTGACGGCGCGGATTCCGATCTCCCCATTGATCGCGACTTCCACCACCCCCTGTTCCAACTGCTCCCGACGCCAAAGGCCGACGTCCCCAGTAAATCGGATCCGTCCCTTGTCCCTTAGCATCGCAACTTCCCAGAACGAGATCGCGGAGACCCCAACTTCGCCCGACTGCCACGCCTGGTCGATCTCGAGTCGAGCGTTGGCTCCCAATCGCGCCACACCCAATCTCATCCACAGCATGACGTGCGTGTCGAGAAGGATCACTCGTCACCGTCCCATGTCTTGCCGGTATTGGCTTCCCACACCACGTCCAGGGGCTCGATGATGTCGCCAAGTATCTCGATTCTTCCTTTGTCGATGCCGAACAGGCTCTTTGGCTTCTCGCGGTACGGTACGAGACGCGAAACAGGTCGGCCGTTCTTGGTGATGACGATCTCGTGGCCGCTGTCTGCAACCTCGTCCATCAGTTTCAGGCACTTCGCCTTGAACTCGGACGCCTTGATCGTCCGGGTGGCGCCGACTACCTTGTCGTTACTCATCTCATCTCCCCAAATCCTGTCCATGGTGATTTTAGCAGAATGATACTATAGTCACGACCATGGTTACAATCGGTTTCCTCCTCTTTTCGGGATCGACCGTGCACTCGCCGAAGGGAGAGGGTATGGGAACCGACTGTGCACTCTCGTGAGGAAAGACGGTGTCTCTTTTCGCTCTCGCTCTGCTCCTGGCGCGCGCCCGGTGGGGGTGGCTTGGCCGGGACTCACGGTCGGCGCCGGGGCTTCTGAAAGCTCGGGTCGGGTGTCCCTTTCCAGCAGCGGGCCACGAAGGGGTAGCCCTCGGTGATGAAATAGGCGTAGGAGCCGGCCGGGAATTCGGCGGATCGGGTCACCGCGCCGTTGCATTCATCCAGATCACCGCTGCCGGCGACGTATTTCCAATCCTGTACGAAGGTGCCGTCACGGGCGCCATGCGGTTCATCCCCGCCGGGGCGCGCTTCGGTTTTCAACCGGTAAGAGCTGCGGACCCTCTGCACACCGTTTCCCAGGTCACCCGTGATCGCATAGACCGGATAGCCGTCCGCCGCCCAGCCGATCAGGGGCGAATGAGAATCCGCGGTCCAGCCAAGCTGCCGCATCAGGCCGGTAGGCAGTGCGTGATAGTGGTAGGCCCCACCGCGCTGAACGTGGGCATGGTTCGCATCCAGCCCCAGCCGGACCGCGCCTCCGAGGGCGTCGTGGTTCCAGCCGCCGCGCCGCTCGCCATGCCAGTATTCCGCGGTACCCGCCTCGAACGGAACGCCGTTGACGGCTACGCCCCAAAGCCAACGTTTCGCCGCGGTTGCAACACCTGTTCGTGCCGGTTTGGTCGTGACGGTGAACACGTAGTCTTGCGGGGTGATCGTATGGGGGTTGCCAGAGTTCGGGAAGGCCCCGACCGGGTGCGACGGGATGCCGTTGGAAGTGATCGTCCGGGTCGTGCCGGACACGTCGATCGAGACTTGCCGAGAGCCGAGAGTTTCGTTTGCGGGCTTCAGCGTCACTTCGGCCCTTTCGGTGGCGGTGTGATAGCGGGTGTGCGGGCGGCCCGCCCGTTGAGCCATGACCGTCGCCGCAAACAGCATCACGCCGGCGATTACACCGGCGATAATACAGACAATCGGTTTCATCGGAGATTCTCCCGGGGCTCTATTCGATGGTGAGGTAGTGTTCCAGGCGAGCTATTTCCCCCTTGGCGGCGTGGGTGCCGACACGGCCTCGAAAGTCCTCCATGCCGGCGAACGGACGGGACTGCTTGATCACCGCGAGGATCCCGTCGTCAAGCCCGGGGATCGTGCGCAGGTGCGCATCGCCCGCGCTGTTCAGCTTGATAGGCACGAACACGTATTGTTCGAAGCGGGCCACCTGCGCGTCGTCGACATACTTGCCGATCTCGCGCCGGAACTCCGAGATCCCGCGGTACGGCCGGTATTCCTGGAACTCCCGGGTCATGCGGCGCCCGACGCCGGGCACCATACGGATAGCGTCGACGCTGGCGGTGTTGAGGTTGATGGGGAGGAACAGGCGGACGTAGAGCGCCTTGCGCTGGCCGGTGCTCAAGGCCGGCGCCAGCGCCTTGTCCAGCGCCTCCATGTTCAGGTAGGGCCTGCCCGCGACAAGGCGGCCGGCCAGATCGGCATTCAGCCCGGGCAGCCCGGCCAACGCTTCCGCGCTGGCGGTGTTCGGGTTGAGCACGCCCATGTTCTTTCCTACCTGGGCCATGGCGCCGGGGCTTCCCAGGAGGAACAAGGCCAGGCCTGCCAGGAACAGAGCGGTCGGTTTCGTTCGGGTGGTCACGTTCGTTCTCCTTCTTGATCGGGCACCGCGGACCTGAAGGCCGGGTGCCGAAACGCGTAGAGCAGTCCCAGCAGTCCCAATTGAACCATCGCGCCGGGCGCCAGCGCGGGCATGGCTCCGGTCATGGCCTCCCCGAAGAGCTCCAATCCGGACATGGCCGGCGTCATCTCCAACTCGAATTCCACGTTGCCGGTGTAGTGCTGCCACATTCCGACAGGGCCGGCGACCACGCACAGCAGCATGGTTGCCTGAAAGGTCCGCAGGCTCCATCGCCTGCGCCGGCGGACCCAGATGCCGATGATGATCAGGCCGGCGGCCAGCAGGACCAGCGGCACCCACTGCCAGACGTCTTCCGTGTGCCCCAGCAGCAACAGCTCGACGCCCGTTCCCGCAAGCCCGAGGGCCAGGATGATGAGCAGAAGCAGACGAGGGATGGAATCCTTTTGATGCACCGGGTTCATCGCTCGCGGGGATCTCCTTGTTATTGGACGGAGCAGGGTTCCCGGGGCCTTCCCTTGACACCTCGGCGGTTGTGCGGACTACTCGAACCGACAGCTTATCCCCTCATGAAAACCCACCACACACTCCTGTGAGGAAAAGACGGTGACTCTTTTCGCTCTGGCCCTGCTCCTGACGGCCGCCTTCATCCACGCCACATGGAACCTCCTGCTCAAGAGAGTCCAGGGCGGGCCGGCCTTTCAGTGGCTGTTCGCCGTGTTGTCCGTGGGCATGTACCTGCCCGCGGTGCTGGTGTGGACCTGGTATCGCCCGACTCCCCTGGACGCGAAGATGGTTGCCGTGATCATGGTGAGCAGCGTGTTGCACACGCTCTACTACGGCGTCCTGCAACGTGGATACCGCGTCGGCGACCTTTCCCTGGTCTACCCCCTGGCCCGTGGCACCGGGCCTTTTCTGGCTACCATAGGCGCCGTGCTGATTCTTGGGGAGCGTCCCGCTGCCGGGGTCCTTGCAGGCGGGATGCTGATCATCCTGGGCGTCCTCGTCATCAGCAGCGGGGGCATCTGGTCCCGCGGCAAAGGGCCGTCCCGGGCCGCGGTGATGTACGGTCTGGCCACCGGAGTGGTGATCGCCAGCTATACGCTATGGGACAAGCATGCCGTAAGCGGCATGTTGATCGCGCCCTTGCTGCTCGACTGGGGCGCGAACTGCGGGCGCGTGATCCTGATGGCGCCGGTCGCGTTGCGCCGCCGGCGCGAGTTGCGCACCGCCTGGCTGGAACACCGGCAGGAGGCCCTGTGGGTCGCTCTGCTGAATCCGCTGGCCTACATCCTCGTGTTGACGGCGTTGCAAATCACTCCGGTGAGTCACATTGCCCCCGCCCGGGAGGTCAGCATCCTCATCGGTTCGTTAATGGGGGTACGCCTCCTTGGCGAAGGAAACGCAAGGGTCCGGCTGCTGGGTGCGGCAAGCATGACGCTGGGCCTGCTCCTGATCATGACCTATGGGTCAGTGTCCTAGCAGCCTGTCGGACTTGAAGTGCAGGGAATCTGTAACTAGCTGAAAACATTGAAGTTTACCGTATGTCAACATTTCCCATAGAAATCGATTTCGTCAATAAAATCAATAGGTTAGCAATCACGGAATATTAAGTCCGACAGGCTCCTAGGTAGCGTCCTTCGACTTCGCTTCGCTACGCTCAGGACGAACGGTCCTGAGGAAATCGAGCCGTTCGTCCTGAGCGTAGCGAAGCGAAGTCGAAGGACGCAAAACTCGGACAGGCTCCTAGTGTGGTGTCTCCCAAATACGGTTATGAAGATGCGAGGGCATTTTGGTTGTCGGCAAGGCGCGATGACGAGCAGTGGCGTGCACCACGCGAGGAAGAGCAACGCAGCCGACGGCCAAAAAGACCAGCAAATTATCGCAGGAATTTGCGGGACACGACACTAGGAGCCTGTCCGAGTAATCCCAATGCTGTGCCGTGTCGGGTTACGGCTTCGGCTAACCCGACCTACGGGAGGACTGCCCCCGCAGGAGAATGACCGTGTAGCGGCGGGTTTCAAACCCGCCCGTGCCCGCACGGCGCTGCCGTCCGATACGGGCGCCGGGCGGACTCGGTCATGTCATGCCCGCTTGCGTCACGACGCCAGTTGCCGGAGCACGTACTCCAGGATCCCGCCGTGGTGGTGATACGCCAGCTCGGCGGGCGTGTCGATGCGGCAGGTCACCCGGAAGGTGGTGGCCTCTCCGGTGTCCTTGGTGGCGGTGACCTCCAGCTCCTTGCGTACGCTCAGGCCGTCGGCCACGCCGCTGATGTCGTAGGTCTCGAAACCGGTGAGCCCCAGCGACTCGGCGTTCTCGCCTTTCATGAACTCCAGCGGCAGGATGCCCATGCCGATGAGGTTGCTCCGGTGGATGCGCTCGAAGCTCTCGACGATGGCGGCCTTGACCCCCAGCAGACGCGGCCCCTTGGCGGCCCAGTCCCGGGAGGATCCGGTGCCGTACTCCTTGCCGGCGATGACGATCAGCGGCGTCCCTTCCTCCTGGTACTTCATGGCGGCGTCGAAGATGGACAACTGCTCGTTGTCGGGCTGGTGCACGGTCCAGCCGCCCTCGGTTCCCGGGGCGATCTGGTTTTTCAGCCGCACGTTGGCGAAGGTCCCGCGCATCATCACCTCGTGGTTGCCCCGGCGGGCGCCGTACTGGTTGAAGTCCTTGGGTTCCACGCCGTGCTCGGTGAGATAGCGGGCGGCCGGGCCGTCCCGCTCAATGGAGCCGGCCGGGGAGATGTGGTCGGTGGTCACCGAGTCCGCCAGCAGAGCCAGCACCCGCGCCCCCTTGATGTCACCGGGCGCGACCGGCTCCGCGGGCATGTCGGCGAAGAACGGGAGCTCCCGGACATAGGTGGAGTCCGGGTCCCAGGCGAACAGCTCGCCTTCCGGCACCGGCATGCTCCGCCACATGGCGTCTCCCTCGAAGACGTTGCTGTACTCCTTCCGGAAGGCATCGGTGGTGACGCCCTTGGCCACCTCCGTGCGCACCTCCTCGGGGGTCGGCCAGATGTCCCGCAGCATCACCGGCTGTCCGTCGGAGTCCTGTCCGATGGGGTCGTTGTACAGGTCCACGTCCATGTTGCCGGCGATGGCGTAGGCCACCACCAGGGGAGGCGAGGCCAGATAGTTGGCCCGGATGTTGGGGTGAATGCGGCCCTCGAAGTTACGGTTGCCCGAAAGCACGGCGCTGGTGACGAGGTTGCCTTCCTGGATGGCGTTGCTGATGTTCTCCGGCAGCGGTCCGCCGTTGCCCACGCAGGTGGTGCAGCCATAGCCCACCAGATGGAACCCCATCTCTCCCAGGGGCTCCAGCAGTCCCGTCTGCTTCAGGTACTCGGTAACCACCTTGGAGCCGGGGGCCAGGCTGGTCTTGACCCAGGGTTTGGACTTGAGGCCCCGGGCGACGGCCTTCTTGGCCAGCAGCCCCGCGCCTATCATCACCGACGGATTGGACGTGTTGGTGCAACTGGTGATGGCGGAGATCACCACCGACCCGTGGGTGAGCTCGAAGGAGTCGCCGTTCTGCTGAACCGGCACCCGGCTGGCGGTGTCGCCGCCCTTCATGCTGGGCAGGACCTCGGCGAAGGACTGCTTGACGTCGCGCAGCGGCACCCGGTCCTGGGGCCGGCGGGGACCCGCCAGGCTGGGCTCCACCTCGCTCAGGTCGAGCTCCAGGGTGTCGGAGAACACAGGGTCCGGCGTGTCGTCGGTGCGGAACAACCCCTGTTCCTTGCTGTAGGCCTCCACCAGGCTGATGAGCTCGGGGCTCCGGTTCGACAGCGTCAGATACGCCAGGGTCTCGTTGTCCACCGGGAAGAAGCCCACGGTGGCGCCGTACTCCGGCGCCATGTTGCCGATGGTGGCCCGGTCCGCCAGCCCGAGGCTGGACAGCCCCGGACCGTAGAACTCCACGAACTTCTCCACCACGCCCTTCTTGCGCAGCATCTGCACGATGGTCAGCACCAGGTCGGTGGCGGTGGCGCCCTCGGGCAGCCGGCCGTGGAGTCTGAAGCCGATGACTTCAGGGATCAGCATGATCAGCGGCTGGCCCAGCATGGCCGCCTCGGCCTCGATGCCGCCCACGCCCCAGCCCACGACCCCCAGCCCGTTGATCATGGGCGTGTGGGAATCGGCGCCCACCAGCGTGTCGGGATAGGCCAGGGTGTCGCCGTTCGACTGCATGGTGAAGACCACCTTGCCCAGAAACTCCAGGTTGATCTGATGGACGATGCCGGTGTCGGGCGGCACCACGCTGAAGTTGTCGAAGGCCTTCTGCCCCCAGCGCAGGAACGCATACCGTTCCTGGTTGCGCTCGTACTCCAGCTTCGAGTTGGCGGCGAACGACTGAAGGGAGCCGAAGTGGTCCACCTGCACGGAGTGGTCGACGACCAGGTCCACGGGCTGCAGCGGGTTGATGCGTCCAGGGTCGCCGCCCAGCCGCCGGATACCCTCACGCATGGCCGCCAAGTCCACGATGGCGGGCACCCCGGTGAGGTCCTGCAGCAGGATGCGAGCCGGCATGAAGGCGATCTCCTTGTCGGGCTTCGCCGCCGGGTCCCAGCCCGCCAGGGCCTGGATGTCGGCCGCCGACACGTGCCGGTCATCCTCGCACCGGAGCAGGTTCTCCAGCAGGATCTTGAGGGAGAACGGCAGCCGGTCCACCGGCAGGGAGGTCTCCTTCGCCAGGGATTCGAGCCGGTAGATCTGATAGCGGGCGCCCCCGACTTCGAGGGGAGACGCGGTGTGAAACGTGTCGATGCTCTGTGATGCCATGTTAGGCTCCTTGGTATGGATTTTCGGTTTCAGGCGGTCCGGAAGGCGTAGGCGGATGGAAGCCGCAAGACCTTGAAACCCTTCTTTTTAGCGCAACAGGTGCGGCTTGCCAAATCGGCGGAGACGCGTTCCCGAGCCCTCCGGCATTCGTACGATGTCGCCACTGCACTATGCATCCGTCATTCCCGCGAAAGCGGGAATCCAGGGGTCCTGGAGGGGTCCCTAGGAGCCTGCGCCGCAGGAATCGGACATCCGATGTAGGGGCGGGTTTCAAACCCGCCCGCGCCCGCACGGCGCCTCCCTCGGATGGGGTTTTGACACAGCCTGTTTCGCGGGAATGACGGAGAAGGGCAGCGGGATGACGGGTTGGGAGCCTTACCGCCGCTTTATTACCGATGGCGTTCGTGTGGGTCGGTGCGTGGAATACGGACTCAGACCGCCTGATCCCGGTGCAGTTGCGCGATGGCGTCGGCGTCGTAGCCGAGTTCTTCCAGGATGGAGTCGGTGGCGTCGCCCAAGTCCGGGATGGGGTCGTAGCGGGGCGGACTGTCCGACAGGTTCAGCGGGCTGCCGATGACCGGCACCTTGCCCACGGGCGAATCCACTTCCCGGATCATGTGCCGGGCGGCTGCCTGGGGATGGGCCAGCACCTGGGCGATGCCCCGGACCTTGCCGTTGGGTAGTCCCGCCGCCTGCAGGCGCTGGAGCCAGGTCTCGTGGCCGTGCTCCAGGAAGAGCTGCTCGATGGTTTCCTCGAGCGCGCTACGGTTCTCCCTGCGCGCCTCCACCGTGGCGAAGCGGGGGTCTTCCATTAGCGAGGGGCTTTCCATCACCTTGAGGCAGAAGGCCTCCCAATCCTTGGGCGTGGCTACCGCGAGGTTCACGTACTCACCGTCCCCCGCCATGTAAGGGCCGTAGGGGGTGACGTAGTGGTGCCGCATGCCCACCCGGCTGGGCTCCTCGCCCCGGTGCCAGTAGTGGTGCGGAAAGTACCCCAGCCAGGAGAGGATGCTCTCGAACATGGAGATGTCGATGACCTGGCCCGCGCCGGTCTTCTCCCGCTGAAACAGCGCCAGGACGATGCCCAGGGCCGCGTACATGCCGGAGGCGATGTCGGACACGGATACGCCGGCCCGGGCGGGCTTGTCGGGATAGCCGGTGGTGGCGATGATGCCGGCCTCGCCCTGGATCAGCAGGTCGTAGGCCTTGACGTCGCGGTAGGGGCCGGTCTGGCCGTAGCCCGAAATGGAGCAGTAGATCAACCGCGGGTTGATCTCGTGGAGGGTTTCCCAGCCCAGCCCCACGCGCTCGGCCACCCCCGGGGCGTAGTTTTCGAAGAAGACGTCGCTGGTTTGCGCGAGCTTGTGGAGTATCCCCAGGCCCTGGGGTTTCTTGACGTCCACCGTGAGGCTCCTCTTGTTTCGGTTGAGCCACACGTAGCCCGAGGACAGGCCCTTCACGGCGGTGTCCCAGTGTCGGATCAGGTCGCCCACGCCCGGACGCTCGATCTTGATGACCTCGGCTCCCATCTCGCCCAGGAGGCCGGTGCCGAAGGGGCCCGCGAGGACCTGCTCGAAGGCCATGACCCGCACCCCGCTCAGTGCCAGATCGTTATTACTCACCATCGACGATCTCCGGGAAGATGTCCCGTCGGGGGGCAAACTCCTTGCGCCAGACCATCACGCTGCGGGCGTAGTCGATGACCACCTTGCCCTCCTGCTGCACTCCACGGGTGCGGACCTTGACGATGCCCCACTGGGGCTTCGACTTGGAGTCGCGCTTCTCCAGCACCTCGGACTCGGAGTAAAGCGTGTCTCCGGCGAAGAGCGGGTTGGGAAGCCGGATCTGGTCCCAGCCAAGGGCGAAGCCGTTCTCGCTCACGTCCGCCACGCCCATGCCGGCCACAATGGCCAGAGTCAGGGCGCTGTTGATCAGGCACTTCCCGAACTCGGTGCGCTTGCCGTACTCGTTGTTGAAGTGGATCTGGTTGGTGTTGTTGGTGAGCAGCGTGAACCAGATGTTGTCGTTCTCCGTCACCGTGCGCCCGATCCGGCACCGGTACACGTCGCCGACGTTGAAATCCTCGAAATAGCGTCCTTCCCAGCCCGTTACGACTGCCATGAGCGATCTCCTTCCGGGCAAGATATTGGTGCTTGGTGTCGGCGTAGGTCGGGTTAGCCGAAGGCGTAACCCGACGCGGCATTGCCGTCCCGTGTCGGATTACGCTTCGCTAATCCGACCTACATCGGCTGCACCGCCTTACTTGCTGCCACAGGGTAGCACAGGGTGCCCCGAAGAGTGAAAAACCTGCCGAGCCTCATGGGGCCTTGAGTACAATGTCGCCAAAGTACGCGACCGCCGTGTCGGCGATCATGGGGCTTTCAAGATAATGTCGCCAAAGTATGCGATCGCCGACTCACGGGTGTTGTCGGTGTCGGTCATCAGGGCGACGCCGGAGATTCGCGGCGGGTCCCCGCCAAATGCCATTCTGTAGTCCTCGACGAGATTCCGGGATTCGTTGACCCAGCGGCCGACTTTCTCCTCTCCGCTTTGCAGGACGATCATCTTCACCTGCTCGGTGTAGGGGTTGGGGACGAGGGTTCCCACCGGGCTCTTGCTTTCCCAGATGTAGGTGATGGCGCCCATGGGCGGGTATTCGCCACGGGCCATCCGGATCGCCTCGTACTTGGCCCGCTCGAAGAAACCCACCTTGGAGGGGTCATATCTGAAAGTAACGTACAGCCGTGCGGGGTAGTCGTCACCGTCCTTTCGGGTGACGTCGCCCTTCTTCAGGATGTTCTCGACCTTCCACCGCCATTCGAGCACGGGATATCGCATCGGGTCGATGTCCACCGCGCGCACCAACCCCGAGGCCGAGCCCCGGCTCACCGCCTTGACGACCACCACTCCGTCGTCCTCCACAAGTGAGTATCTCGTATGCTTCGCGATCTTCTCGAAGGTAAGCGGTTTCCAGGAGTCCGGGAAGGGTCTACTGGCCTTGGCGGCCGAGAATTTTCCGATATCGAGGGTGACCGGCGACTCGGCGCAGACGATCACCGCCAAGTTTAGCAGCAAAGCTATTCCAGCGGACCCAGCGAGAGAAAGGCGAATCGCACAGTTCGTTACGTTTCTCATTGAGTCTCTGGGTTACGGGTAGCACCGCCAAACAAATGGTTGCTCCGTGGTGTCGCCCGTTCCTTTCACGACGTTGGCTTCGACCTGTTTTAGTGACTCGGACAATTCCTGCAGTTCAGCGGTCAGGTCTCCACTGACGATGCCTTCGTTGTTCCTGTAAACTACCCTGTAAAGCGCGGGCCTCGCAGGCGGCTCATTTTTGCCCTCATCTCAAAAGGGTCACATGCCGTGTCTCGCTACTTGGTGGAGGTCCCTGCTCTTTGCGTACCTCCACGCATAGTGCGATGGCTTCCTTGATGTTGTGGAACGCCTGGCTCTTTGTCGGTCCTTGGCTGACACAAACCGGGATCGCGGGGCACTCAACAACCCACACGTCGTCCTCGTCGCGATGGGCCGCAACGCGGAATTTCCCCATTCTCCCCAAACTCAAGACAGTCATGCGGTTAGCGGCCCCTGTACACGTCACGGCGATGGCCTACTTTGACGACAACGACGAGCGATTCGACATCCCTGACTTCATAGACAATCCGATAGACGCCGTGCCTGATTCGATAGCGTTGCTGACCGGGCAGCTTTTCTATGCCGGTTGGGACGAGGCTCCGAGGCTAGCCCGCGAATACGTGACAGAATTCTCGCAATGTCACGGGTGGGAGTATGGCGAAGGTCCTTCGTGACGGACTGCTTGAAGACGACCTCAAAGCCTGCCATGAGCTTTGAGGTCATTCAGCAGTTCTTCGAACGACAGCGTTGATTCGGACGCCCGCTCATCAAAGGCCGACAGGTCTTCCTGATCCTCCCGCAAAGCCTCGCGAACCGCTTGATTTATCAAAGCGGATATAGACCGGTTGGTGGCCGCTGCCTTGAATCTCAAAGCCTGGTGAAGGTCGGGTTCCAGATAGATGGTCGAGCGTTTCGCTGCTTGATTCATTTGGCCATGCCCCAAGTTTAAAACTTACCCGACCTAGCCCTGGTACGGCAAGCCGTAGCCCGGCCAAATTGGCATTCCGTTTCTCCAGTTTGTATAGTACCGCACACCCATGATGGATTTCACCCTCACCGAAGACCAGGTGCAGCTCCGGGAAGAGATCCGCAAGGTCTGCCAGGACTATTCCGACCCTTACTGGCGCGCGGTGGATGCCAAAGGCGAGTATCCGGAGGCGTTCGTACGGAAGCTCACGGAGCTGGGCTGGCTGGCGGCGCTGATCCCCGAGGAGTACGGCGGCATCGGACTGGGGATCACCGAGGCGAGCATCATCCTGGAGGAGATCAACCGCTGGGGCGGCAACGCCACCGCGTGCCATGCGCAGATGTACACCATGGGCACGCTTCTACGGCACGGCAGCGCGGAGCAGAAGGGGCGCTATCTGCCCGGTGTGGCCAGCGGGGAGATCCGGCTCCAGGCGTTCGGCGTCACCGAGCCGGACTCCGGCTCCGAGACCACGCGCATTCGCACCACGGCCGTACGCAAGGGCGACCGTTACGTGGTCAACGGGCAGAAGATCTTCATCTCCCGGGTTTTGCAGTCGGACCTGATGCTGCTGCTGGTCCGGACCACGCCCTACGACGAGCTTACGGACAAGACCCGCGGGTTGTCGGTCTTTCTGGTGGATATGAGAGAGGCGGGCAAGGCCCTGGAAGTGAAGCCCCTGGACATGATGATCAATCATCATACCAATGCGCTTTTCTTCTCCGACCTCGAGGTTCCGGTGGAGAACCTGGTCGGCGAGGAGGGCATGGGCTTCCGCTACATCATCGACGGCTGGAACGCGGAGCGCATCCTGATCGCCGCCGAGGCGGTGGGGGACGGACACTGGTTCGTCGACCGGGCGGCGCGCTACGCCGGTGAGCGGGAAGTGTTCGGCCGGCCCATCGGGGCGAACCAGGGCATCCAGTTTCCCATCGCCCAGGCCTACGCCCACATCGAGGCGGCCGACCTGGTGCGCTATCACGCGGCCTCCAAATTCGACCGGGGCGAACGCTGCGGCGCCGAGGCCAACATGGCCAAGCTGCTGGCTTCGGAAGCCTCGTGGGAAGCAGCCAACGCCTGCATGACCACCCACGGCGGCTACGGCCTTTCGGTGGAGTACGACGTCGAGCGCAAGTTTCGGGAGACCCGGCTGCTGACCATCGCGCCGGTGAGCAACAATCTGGTGCTGGCCTACCTGGGGCAGCACGTGTTGGGCATGCCGCGGTCGTACTGAGGGGGACCTGACCCCTCCTTTCGTTCGTCGCGCGCTTTAGGCCCGTGTGGTATACGAGGACTTTATGCGTATGCTTGTAACTTACTCGTTCTTCGGCGGACTAACTATCCGTTCATCAGGGTCATTTCACGCTGGCTGTCGTGGCTGGACAATCGGGGCGAGGACCTGGGAGCGAGGGCGTCCCGCCCCCGGCGAGGGCAAGATGCCCTCGCTCCTGGGGTGAGCCCTCGCCAAGTGTAGGCTGTCGCCGGCCCTCTCCGGTTTCCTTGGCATCTTGCCGCTAGCGTGAAATGGCCCTGATCCGTTCATCGTCGTGGGTACGGGCCTTCCGTCAAATAGTAGAGCCAGTACCGGCACACGGTGGCTCCCCGAGCTTTGGTGAATAAGCGGAAACACTCCAACTCCCGTTGAGGTGCGTTCAATAGCCTGGCAATCCCGCCGGGACATGGCTCCGTGTGCAAAGGACGGGAGGAAGGCAGCATGCGCCGGGACCCCTCTGGGACGTATCCCGATGAAACAGTTCCACATATTCAAGCACCCGACGTTAAACCTCTATGAAGCTGTCAAGGACGGATGGAGTTGGCCCGGCTTCCTGGCTGGTGGGATCTGGGCATTCGGGATTTGGGCGTTTGTGAAGAGATTGTGGCGTGCTGGAACGATTATCCTTGTAGTTGGCGCAGTCAGCCTCAACTTACCTGATGCGGTTGCGGGGTTGGTCATGCTCGCTGGGTCCATTGCAGTAGGTGCGCTGGGAAACGAATGGCGAACTAGAGAACTGCGCAGCCGTGGATTTGAGCCAATCACGGTAGTAGCTGCCAACACGCCCAATGGCGCGTTGGCAGTAGTAGCTAGCAAGACGCTTAACGGCGTGTTGCCAGGATTCTTCGTCGAGCGGCCGAAGCCGAACCCTCTGGTACGTCCGATAGCCGGCATGAACAAGGCTGACCCCGAGGCCGTGATTCGTTATATTCGCCGCAGCAGCCCCGGCGGGAACTACTCCCGGCGAGGCCCCGGCGATGACGAACCAGGATAACCGATTCCGGGGTGGTAGTTTCACAACGCTCGGTTTCACAACGCTCACTCGAGGATTCGTTATGGACCAGCAACGTTCCTGGATGTTCGTGCCGGGCCACCGGCAACGAATGATCGACAAGGCTCTGGGGCTGGACGCGGATGCCCTCATGCTGGACATCGAGGACGGCGTGGCTCCGGCGGAGAAGGATCAGGCGCGGCGGCTCATCGGCGAGGCCCTGGGCCGGGAGCGCGGCCCTCGGGAGCCGCTACGGTACGTGCGCATCAACGCCATCGGGCATCAGCGCATGGCGGACGATCTGGCTGCGGTGCTGCGTCCGGGGCTCGACGGGCTGGTCCTGCCCAAGGTGGAGTCGCCGGAAGAGATCGCGACGGTGGAGGCCCTGGTGGCGGAACACGAGGCGGCCCGCGGCACGGCGGTGAAGCTCCTGGTGGCCATCGAGAGTCCCAGGGGGCTGTTGGCGGCCCCGGCCATCGCCGCGTGCTCCTCGCGCGTCGTCGGGCTCATGTTCGGCGCGGAGGACTTCGGGCGGGAGCTGGGGCTGCCCACGTCCCGCGAGGGGGAGGCGCAGGATCTTCTCTACGCGCGCTCCGCGCTCGTGGTGGCGGCGGCTTCGGCCCATGTCCAGGCGGTGGACGGCGTCTGGGTGGATCTTCAGGACCCGGAAGGACTGGCGCGTTTCGCGCTGCAATCGAGGCGCCTGGGTTTCAGCGGCATGTCGTCGATCCATCCGTCCCAGATCGCACCCATCAATACCGCCTTTAGCCCCGGTCCCGAGGAGATCGATTACGCCCGAAAAGTCATCGAGGCGTACGAGGAGGCCGCCGCCCGGGGCGACGGCTCGGTGGCGTTCGGCGGACAGCTCATCGACCGGCCCATCATCGAGCGGGCGCGCCGGACCCTGGAGCTTGCCCGGACCCTGGCCGACGCGGCCCAATGAGGGTGTTCCGTTTCGAGGATTTGCCAGCGTACCCGCGGAACGCGACACCAGATGTAGGGGCGGGTTTCAAACCCGCCCGCGCCTCAGTTCACCGGAGATGCCCGCGCGCCACATGAGGAGTACAAGGCCATGCCCCAGGTAGAGAACGCCGAGAACCTCCGCTGTCTGACCGCCACCAATCCCGGTTACATGACCCTCCGGGGCACCAACCAGTATCTCCTCGGCCGCCGGGAGATCACGGTCATCGACGTCGCCCTCGGCTCGGATGCCAACCTCGACGGGCTGCTGGCCGAGATGGAAGCGCTGGGCGGCACCCGCATCACCCGGATCCTGCTGACCCACATTCACATGGACCACTGCGGCGGCGCCCTGGCGCTGAAGCAGCGGACGGGCGCGGAGGTCGGCATCTCGCGGGTGCGCGCGGGGCATCTCGGCGGCGAGGACTTCACCTACGTCGAGGGAGACCGTATCGCTTATGACGGCGGCGAGCTCGAGGTGGTGTTCACGCCGGGGCACGAGGCCGGGCATTGCTGCTTTTACGAGCGCGAGAAGAAGATCCTCTTCTCCGGGGACCACATCCTGGGCAAGGGCACCACGGTGGTGCCGGCGGGCGAGGGGAACATGGCCCACTACATGGAGTCCCTTGAAAAACTCCTGTCGCTGGACATCCGCCTGCTGCTTCCGGGGCACGGTCCGTTCGTGACCGACCCCATGGCCAAGATCCGGGAATACATCGACCACCGGCTGGCACGGGAGGAGCAGATCCTGCAGGGGCTGCGCGAAGGGCGCCATTCCATCGGCGATCTGGTGGCCGTCATCTACGTGGACTACCCCCCGGCGCTGATGCGCGTGGCCCACTCTTCCGTCGAGGCCCACCTGCTGAAGCTCCTGGCCGAGGAACGGGTCCACCGCGAAGGGGACCGGTACTTCCTGGGCGGTCAATGAACGGGTGTGATTTCTTTACTGTCTTCGATTATAAAAGGTTCTAACAACGGAAATACTTGAGTCACCTCCCGTGCCACTGATTTTATGACAGGAATGGGACAGGCGATCCGTAGCGTCCCCACACCGCATGTGAGGTAGAGCACAAGATGGTCGACCCAATGTACGAGTCGGTTACCTGTGAACCGGAGGGAGTTTGTCCCCCAACGGCGGGGTGTCTCTTCAGCGGGATGGGAGGATTTGCTTCAGGGCTTGTTAGCGCGGGATTTGCTATCCGGTGGGCGAGCGACAACGACGCATTCGCTTGCGCGACCTTCCGACACCGTCTGCCAGGGGTGCCACTGATCGAGAAGGACATACGTGATCTTTCCGCGCGAACCGATGGGCTTGCTGAAGTTGATGTATTGGCTGCGGGCTTCCCCTGCCAAAGTTTCTCACAGGCAGGGAGCCGGCTCGGTTTCGAGGATCCTCGAGGGCGGTTGTTCTTTGAGATTCCACGGCTGATCGCCGAATTCGGACCAGAGAAACACCCTAGACTCGTGATTCTGGAGAACGTACCGCACTTGCTCTACGGAGCGGAGAGAGCTTGGTTCGATGAGATCCGGCGTGCTCTGAGGCGGGTCGGATATTGGTTTAGAGAGGAATCGTGCTGGACTGTTAATGTTAAGGACGTTACCGAGTTACCGCAGGACAGGGAGCGCCTTTTTTTGGTTGCGGCATCACGAGAACACTTCCCCTACAATCCGTTTTCGCCGCCCGTCGCCACGACAAACGGTCGTGGCGACGGGCGGCGTCGCCCGCTCAATGACTTCATAAATCGCACGTGCAAAGCGCCCGGGGAGGAGTACTTGCCGTCGCAGAACCGCTACTACAAGATGATCGACAGAGAAATGGGAAGTGGCGAGTCCACAGAGAATATCTACCAACTGCGCCGGTCTTACGTGCGCGAGAAGAGACAAGGTTTATGTCCCACGTTGACGGCAAACATGGGAATTGGCGGGCACAATGTGCCATTCGTTCGTGATTCATGGGGGATCCGGAGATTGAGCGTTGCTGAAGTCGCGCAGTTGCAGGGATTCGATGCGCAAGATTCGCTGTTCCCTGACATACCAAGGCCAGAGCGTTATCGGCTGCTGGGAAACGCCGTGTGTGTGCATCTGGCACGTTTGGTGGGGGCAATTTGTGCAGACATTCTTAGGGAGGACACTGCGTCGTGAAGAAGGACACCATCGGATGGCGGTTTCCGCCGACGAACGGAGGCCGTATTGACGGAATTAGAGATCCAGGCATGGGACACTTTACTGGATCACCATTATCCAGCCTAGCTCGGGAGACGATACAAAACTCCCTTGACGCCCGGCAGAGCGCTGAACAACCGGTTCACGTCTCCTTTGAGTTGGTTTCTCTGAAGCCAGATGATTTCGGCCGTGATGAGCTCGCGCGTGCGATTAGGGCCTGTAGGAAAGAAACGACAAACGACGCGACGGCGCGAGCGGAATTGAAGATCATAGCCGACATGTGCGCCAAGTCCGAGATCCCTTGTTTACGTGTCTCCGACCGTAACACTACGGGACTTCGAGATGAGCACTGGCGTGCTCTTGTGAAGATGCAAGGCGTGAGTCACAAGGCCGAGGTTGTAGGCGCCGGCGGGTCTCACGGGATCGGAAAATACGCCTCGTTTTCTGTATCGACGTTGCGGACGGTTTTCTATTGGACGTGCTATCCACGGGGAAAGCAGGATGTCGAACGTTTCCAAGGCAAATCGGTCCTCGTCTCGCACCAAGGCCCTGAGGGTGAGACACAGGGGACAGGGTTCTACGGGATCAAGAAAAATTGTTCAGAGTTGACCGGCAAGGAGATCCCAGAGCGTTTTCGGCTCCTGGATCCGACGAGTCGCCCAGTGCATGGGACAAGCATTGTGATTGCCGGCTACCGTGTGACTGACGACTGGCGTCTGCGAATAGCCGCCAGTGTGATCGAGAACTACTTCTATGCGATCGGCACGGGGGCTCTAACGGTAACAATCGGGCCGGACGACCGTTCTGAACTGTTCGAAGTAGACAAGGACTCACTAGAAGACTGGTTTGACAAGCTAGGAGTCTGCGCCGCAGGAAATCTAGGTACCACATATAGTATAATGTTAGGCCAATTGACCACTATATGTAGTATTCAAGGGTCCTTCAGAGCGTTCTGCGGCGCAGACTCCTAGGCGACAATACGAGCGGTTCCGACGACGCCGGAGACGAGGATAACACCGCGCTTGAGCAGGCGCGGACGTTCTGGAAAATGTCGAAGGCGGACGGCAATCCAGTTGAGAAGCAAGACCCGGATTTTGGGCATTGCCGGTTGTGGGTACGAGTTGCGGAGGGATTGTCGAGTAAAGTCGGGTTCGTGCGCTCTACAGGTATGCTGGTTACTTCTCAGCAGCGCAACTTGGTTCGTTTTCCGGTTTTTCGGGACTTCGTAGCGCTTTGCGTATTCGAAGACCCGCAAGGGAACGAGTTCCTGCGTCGAATGGAGAATCCTGCACACGATCAGTTTGAACCCGATCGACTTCCAGAGGACGAGAGGAGCCGGGGCCGTAGGGCGCTGAAGCGGATCACCTCTTGGATACGCAACGAGATACGGAAACAAGCGGGACCTCCCGAAGGGGGCAAGAAGACTGTGTTGTCGGAACTGGCGGCCTACCTTCCGGATTTCCAACCGGAAGAAACCTTTGATGATGGCGGTTCTGACGGCGATGGGTTTGTAAGGGAACCCGGTTTTGGTGAACGAGTGAAGTATGCTCTCAAGCCCGTGCGCCGGCCAACGCTGAGGAGTTTGCCACTGGACGACGAAGGCGCAGAAGAGGGGGATGGCGACGGGACCGATACAGGAGAATTCGGCGGTGGCGGCGCACACCCCAACGGAGGTCACGACGGGACAGGAGGCTCCGGCGAAGGCGACGGGCGAGGAGGCTCGGGGACTCGTGGCGGTGGCAGTAGAGTGAAAGGGATTCCGCTCTCGGGTGTCCGCATCTTGTCGATTGAGGGTCGTGACAATTGCTATCGGCTCAGTTTCCGCGCTGAAGTGGATGGCGTCGTACGCTTGGTGCTCGATGAGGCTGGGGATTCTTCTGCCGTTCGCCGTGACGATGTCCGAGCCGCTGAGCATACGGTCTCCCTCGACAGCGTTCATTTAACCAAAGGCAAGCGTACGGAGGTGGAAATAACGGCGGATTCTCCTATTGGCGACAGAGCTTGGCGATTGGCCGCTCTGGCCGAGAGCGGAGGTGGAGAATGAGATTCGACCCCGGTAAGGCTTGGCCCCATCCCGTATTGCGTCCTCCGAGTTACGGAGATGACTATCCCCACGCCGAATTCGAGGTCGAGATAGAAGTCAACCGTATCAAAGGTAGCACGGCTATTGAGGTGGTGGCTGAATTTCAACTCAGCGATCCGGACCTACTGCGTCTTGTTGGCGAGGGAGCAGCTCACTACGTGCTGCTCATCAAGGCGTCACAAACCCACTTTCGAGACTTGGTGAAATCCGACAGTCCACGGATTACCAAGGCATTCGCCAAGGGCGACTTGTCTGGTCGTACAGAATTCACGCCTTTGCTTGTGTGTACGCGAGAACTCTCCGCTTTCCGTGCGGCGGGGTGGCACCCTGACTTCGCGGGGCGTACGTACAGTATCGCTGTTGGGGCTGTGCTTGCCGAAGATGTGCCCAAGGACTACTGGATCGATACGGCAGACGAAGCCCCCCTTGGGTCGATATTTGGACACCGGCCGAGCACCAACGTGCCTGACGGTCGTTGGGAGTGTCAGTTGGACACGGATCGTATTTGGATTGTGATGTCCAACGCTGATGCTACCCGTTATATGGCGGCGCGGGACCGAGCGGACCGGCAACCTGATGGGCAATATTTGATGAATGGTCTGTACCTGCCGGCTCTCATCACGGTGTTGAACGAGGTAGACGAGAACGCTGATGACTATCGCGATTACAGATGGTTCGCATATTTGGACCAACGGCTCGACGCCGTGGGATGTAAACCTCTCGGTTCAAAGACTTCGAACCGGTTGATCGATGCGCAGATGGTACTTGAGAAGCCTTTCTTGAGGATGCCCTTGATGGCTGAAGCGGGAACGGACGGGGTGTGACACAACTTCTTTACTACACGTCGGAGACACTGGAAACCTTCGTTCGACAGTCGTCGAGCGTTTGGACTGGTATTTCGCGCCGGAGGGACCTTGTCCGGCTCAGGTGCCGCCTAGTGGAACGAGGGAAACGCGGCTGTTGGCTCCCGCGCTTGCAGGTCGGCTTTCTGTCGACGCTAAGACTCCGTCCAAGTCGGACGTCGACAATGCGATCTCCGTTTATAACGCACTATCGGGTCTAACGTCACACCAAGCTTCGATTGAACGGATGTGGACGTGGGTTTGCCATTGTGACTGTCCCGCATACGTCGCGAGGCGCTGGTTGACCGACCGCCCAAAGAAAGAGGAGGACGCAGTCCGAAAAGTAGAGAATCATTTCTTCGCAGTAAGCAACAGGGCGCTGATTCGGGACAATGGCGTCTCACGGCTTTGGTGGTTGGGGAAGATTGCTCACGATGTCTCCCCTGACGGTCCACGGGAGTTCCTGGCGATATTGCTCCACCGCCAAGATGTCCGGTCGGCGCTGATTGAGCGACCGTCCGTGTCCATGAACCGGAGGGTGTTGCACGGAATTTTTGGTGTGATGCGTGAGCAATGGGCGAACGGGGGGGAGCTGTTCAAGCGAGAAGCGTTTCGTAGCTGGATGGTCGCATTGAATCGTCGCGGTGGCGTGGTCCTTCTGGACGCGCTTCCAGAGTAAGAGCTGGAACGACTGTTGCGGGAGGAGGCCGACAACGCATTGGCTGAGAACTCGTGAACGGTGTGAAATCGTATGGTAGATAACCTGAGCCCCGAGGATCGGTCATGGTGCATGTCCCAAATTCGCTCTCGGGACATGAAGCCCGAAATGGCCGTTCGTTCGATGGTTCACCGCCTTGGATACCGGTTTCGTCTACATCGTCGCAGCCTTCCAGGTGCGCCCGATTTGGTACTGTCACGCCACCGGGCCGTGATCTTCGTCAATGGTTGTTTTTGGCATTGGCATCCTGATGCGGTATGCCCGATTGCTGGTCTCCCGAAATCCAATCTGCCGTACTGGCAACCTAAGCTTGCCCGCACACGGATTCGAGACCAAGAGAACACCGTCTCATTGGAGGCTCAAGGATGGCGGGTACTGACGGTGTGGGAGTGTCAACTAAGCAGCCCCGTTGACGTGCTTCGCGGCATTCGGTTGTTTCTTGGCGCTGGGGAGGGCAGGAAGACGCCGACCGTTGGTCGTCATGCCTATCAGTTCGGCGTCCCGACTCGGAGAGTTCGCCGAACGGCAAGTAAGCCGCTTTACCCTCCCAGTATAAACAACGTCGCTTTGCGAGTGCTTTTCGACAACTTGGAGGAAGTCCCGCTCGCAGCGGAGCCACAGGCACAGTACGACGGTCAACCTGCTACGAGCAAGAGGGAGTCGACGACGCTTGCCCTGGATCACGCTATCCGCACCGCGACGAAGTCGGAATGGCGGGGGAACACACACAAGGAAACCCAGGTCCGCAAGGCCATCAACAAGGTGTTGAAGGAAGATGCCCTCGTGGGTCCGATGTTCCGTATCGTGAAGGCACAGAAAATCTACTGAGTCGGACTCACCGGGCGTCGTTGCCCTGCTCGAAAAGGAAACTATCTCCCAGCCCAAGCAATTCAGTATCTTTTGATGTCCCCCATCACGCGGTTGATGAGTTCTACGAACACCGAGATGTCGCTGAGGTAGTGACGCCAACGCTCCTTCCCGACGAGTTCCCACGAGTAGCGCATCTGCCACAGTATGACGTCCTCATCGAAGTACTCGAAGAATCCCCTAAGACTCGAAATGTCTCGGTTAGGCGGCCCAGGAGGTGCGGGGGTGGGCGATGCCGTGTGTATGAACGCTATCAGTTCGTAGCCGTCGGGGCGAACTTTTCTGCTCGCCTGATACGTAGACTCAAGCTGCTTCTGATACTTCGCCGGGATGGCATCGTGTAACTTGGTGAGGAAGTGGTGATGCGGTACGGGGATGTTATTGAGGAAAAGACGCAACTTGAGCATCGACTCCAAGGCCGTGCCGAGGTTGAAGTGGGAGACGGTCTTCATCGACACCCACATGTCGTGGTGGGTGCGGCCGTTCATACCCGGTACGGCGTCGTTGCCCTCGTCGCGTATTCCGTGGCGTATGATCTGTGATTCGACGTGCACGGCGGTGGTCTTGAAGTCGTGGATGCTGTCGTACAAGAGGCGGTATGCGGTGGGTTCCAAGATCCTCTCCATTGTCCGCAGAGACACGAGTTTAGAGTGTATCGGGGTTTTTGATCGAGTATATGACCGTCTTCCAGAAAGGGGCTCCTACAGGCGCAATTGTCATTTACTCCGCCACCGGCGGCCACTTCTCCACGAGCACCACCGGTAGCCCCTCCCGGGACAGGCGGGCGCCGTACGCCCTGGCTTCGGCAGCGTCGACGAAGGTGCCGACGCGGACCCGGTAGTGGCTCTCGTGGGGCTCGATGACCACGGGCCTGTCGTAGCGGCTCTCGAGCCGGGCCTTCAACTCACGGGCCTTTCCCAAGTCCAAGAACGCTCCCACTTGCAAGGTGTAGTCGAGGCGGTCGGGAATGGCCGTGAGTGGTTGGCCGGCGGTGTCCAGGACTTCCACCAGCACCGGCGCCGTTCCCGGTCTTATGATGTCAACCGCCTGGGCGGCCGCGTACGAAAGGTCGATGATCCGCCCCTTGGCGAAGGGTCCGCGGTCGTTGATCAGCAGGGTGACGGACTTGCCGTTGGTGAGGTTGGTGACGCGCACGCTGGAACCCAGCGGCAGGGTCTGGTGCGCGGCGGTCATGCCGTACTGGTCGTAGACGGTTCCGCTGGTGGTCTTCTTCCCGTGAAAGCCAGGCCCGTACCAGGAAGCGATGCCCTGCTGCGAGAGCGGCACCAGGGGAGGCGTGGGAACGCCGGGCACCGGCGGCTTCGAGGGGGCGCAGGCGGAGACCAAAAGGAGGGCGACGGCGGCCCACGGCACGACGACGCCGGCCCGCCACCAAGGGGGTCCAGGTACCATCGAGGGTTGATTATACCGCAATGCCGGCCGCATGGAAGCATGACCGATGCTGCGTTACCGTTCCGGCTTCATGCAGGTCGGATTAGCCGGTGGCGTAATCCCACACAGAATGCGCCGAGTTGCGCCTCCGGCTGACCCGACCTGCATGGACCTTATGGCTCGGTTGCTCCGTTTACGGACCGGCGTCAATTGTGGTACTTTTTCGTGTAGCGGACGCGTTTCTGGAGGCGGGTTCGCTAGTGTGGTGTCTCACAAATACGGTTATGAAGATGCGAGGGCATTTTGGTTGTCGGCAAGGCGCGATGACTTGTAGGGGCGGGTTTCAAACCCGCCCGAGTGGCCAACACCACGCGAGGAAGAGCAACGCAGCCGACGGCCAAAAGGACCCGCAGATTCATAAGCGTATTTGTGACACACCACACTAGCGGTCCCGGGGTCGGGACCAGTCTTGTTCGAGGAGAGAGTCGCGCCATGTCCGGACATTCGAAGTGGAGTTCCATAAAGCACAAAAAGGCTGCCAAGGACGCCAAGCGGGGCAAGCTGTTCACCAAGTTCATCAAGGAAATCACGGTGGCGGCCCGCATGGGCGGGGGAGATCTGGCAGCCAACCCGCGCCTGCGCACGGCCGTGCAGACGGCTCGCGACAACAGCATGCCCAACGACAACATCGAGCGCGCCATCAAGAAGGGGACGGGTGAGCTCGAAGGGGTGTCCTACGAAGAGGGCAGCTACGAGGGCTATGGCCCCGGAGGCGCGGCCTTTCTGGTGCAGGTCTTGACCGACAACCGGAACCGGACGGTGTCGGACATCCGGCGGATGTTCTCGAAACACGGTGGAAATCTGGGCGAGACCGGCTGCGTGGCATGGATGTTCGACAGCAAGGGGCTCATCGTCGTGCTCAAGGAGGCGGTGGAGGAAGAGGTGCTGCTGGGGGTTGCCCTGGAGGCCGGGGCCGAGGACGTCACCGAGAGTGACGACGTGTTCGAGATCATCACCCGGCCCGAGGACTTCGCCGCGGTTCGGGAGAGTATCGAGAACGGGAAGATCCCCGTGGCTTCGGCGGAAGTGGCGATGATTCCGAAGACCACCATGAAGCTCGATGGGAAAGAAGCCGAGCAGACCCTCAGCCTCACCGAGGACCTCGAAGACCATGATGATATTCAAAGCGTCGCGGCCAACTTCGACATCCCCGACGAGATCCTGGAGAAGGCGGGTTGACGCCATTGGAGAAGGAAAGATCGAAACCATCCTGGGCATAGACCCCGGAACCCTCAAGACCGGCTGGGGCGTGATCCGCGCGGACGGAACGCGGCTGCAGCACGTCGCCCACGGCACGGTCCGAGCCTCCCCCAGCGAGTCCCAGGACCGACGCCTGTACCGCATCTTCACGGAGCTGGCCAAGGTTATCCGGGAACACGAGCCCGGGCACGTCAGTCTGGAAAAGGTTTTTCTGGCGCGCAACGTCCAGAGCGCGCTGAAGCTGGGTCAGGTGCGCGGGGTGGCGCTGCTGGCCGCGGCGGAACGCAACATCGCGGTGTCCGAGTACAACTCCGTCCAGGTCAAGAAGGCGCTGACGGGTTATGGGCACGCGGGCAAGGGGCAGATGCAGCAAATGGTCACGGCGATCCTGCAGTTGCCCGACGAACCTCATGAGGATGCGGCCGACGCTCTGGCGGCCGCCATCTGCCACGGCCATTTGCGCGCCTTCCAGACCAGCGTCCTGGCCGCCACGGGCCGGAGGGGAAGAAGCTCCAGGGGGTTGCATTGGCAGGAGGAAGACCTTCCCGGCGGCAAAGGCTGAACGATGCAGGCGCTCCAAGGACACCGAGTCCCATCGTGATAGCCAAGGTTCGCGGAACACTGGACCACAAGGCGCCGGGCGAGGTCATCGTGGACGTCGGCGGCGTCGGTTACCAATTGTTCACGGCGCTGAGCGTCTTCTACCGGCTGCCGGAGGTGGGACAGCCCGTCACGCTGCTGGTGTATACGCACGTCCGGGAAGACGCCCTCCAGTTGTTCGGATTCTTCGACTCCGCGGAGAAGCAGGCCTTCGTGCTGCTGACCGGGGTTTCGGGCATCGGCCCCCGGCTGGCCCTCAACATCCTGTCGGGTATGGCGGCCGGGGAATTGTTGGGCGCCCTCAGGGAAGGCGACGCCGCCCGGCTGGTATCGATTCCGGGGGTGGGCAAGCGCTTGGCCGATCGCATGATCGTGGAGCTGCGTGATAGGATAGATACGCTCCCGGAAACCGCCCCGGAGGCGACGGCCGATCCGGGTATCCGAGGCGACGCGGTATCGGCGTTGGTGAATCTGGGCTATCGCCGCGCCGATGCGGACCGGGTCGTGCGCCAGATGCTGGGCCAGGGAGCCTCGGAGTTGGAAACCGTGCTCAAGGAAGCCCTGCGTCAACTCAGCCGGTAGCCGCACTGCCGGTCTGTGCAACGGAACATGGAAAACAGGACCATCTCCCCCGGGGGCACGGAAGAGGACGTCGTCTACGACTCGAGCCTCCGGCCCCGACGGTTCAGCGAATATTTCGGACAGGACCGGGTGAAGGCGAACCTCGCCGTGGCCATTACGGCCGCCAAACGGCGCGGCGACGTGCTGGACCATCTCCTTTTCCACGGCCCTCCGGGTCTGGGCAAGACCTCCCTGGCGCATCTCATCTCCAGGGAGATGGAGGTGGACATCCGGCCCACCTCCGGTCCGGTCGTCGAGCGGCCCGGAGACCTCGCCGCGCTGCTCACCAACCTCGAAGCCGGAGACATCCTGTTCATCGACGAGATCCATCGCCTCAACCACGTGGTGGAGGAGATCCTGTACCCGGCCATGGAGGACTTCCAGGTGGACGTCATGATCGGCCAGGGACCCGGCGCCAAATCCATCAAGCTGGACCTCAAGCGGTTTACGCTGATCGGTGCCACCACCCGTTCCGGCCTGCTGACCCCCGCGTTGCGCAACCGGTTCGGCGCGGTGTTCCGGCTCGACTTCTACGAACCCCAGGTGCTGGCGAAGCTGCTCGCCCGGTCTGCGTCTCTTTTGGGTGTGGGCGGCGATGACGCGGGCTTCATGGAGATCGCCCGCCGTTCCCGCGGCACGCCGCGTATCGCCAACCGGCTGTTGCGGCGGGTCCGGGACTACGCGGAAGTCCACGGCGAGGGAAGGATCACCCGGCCGGTGACATGCCAGGCCCTGGAGATGCTGGAGGTGGATGAGCTGGGCTGCGACAAGATGGATACGCTGCTTCTCACCGCCATCATCGACAAGTTCGACGGCGGACCCGTGGGATTGGATACCCTGGCGGCCGCCATCGGCGAGGAGCGGGGCACGGTCGAGGACGCCTACGAGCCGTATCTCATCCAGGCGGGCTTTCTGGAGCGTCGGCCTCAGGGCCGGGTGGCCACGCCGGTGGCCTACCGGCATCTGGGACGATCCCAGTCCGCGTCGCGGGTGGACCGGGAGAAGCGGCAGAAGCGGTTGTTGTGAGGGTGTATCGACCGACAGCGCCATGCAGGCGCGGGCGGGTTTGAAACCCGCCCCTACACCCTCGTCTTCCTGCGGCGCAGGTTCCTGGTGAGTGCTATCATTTCTTTTGTGCTTTACGGGTGGAAGCGATAGAACGTTTGTGACACGGGACACGGGTCAGGTCACTCCAATGAGCACGGCCAAGACGGACGAAAAACCGGCGGAGACGCTGCGATGGGAGGAACGGAAGCGGCGCAGGCGTGAAGGGTGGGTGATTTTCATCGCCGCCCTGATGATCCTGCTGTTCGCGTTCTTCGAGGATATCCTGCCGGACGTTGCGGCGGACTACTCCCTCACCAACAACATCGCGTTCTTTCTCCTGGTCAACATCAACATCATCCTGTTGGTGCTGCTGGTGTTTCTCGTGGCCCGGAACCTCCTGAAGCTGGTCCTGGACCGGAGGAGGCGAATCCTGGGGTCCCGTCTTCAGGGCAGGCTCGTGTTGGCCTTCATCGGCATCTCGCTGGTGCCCACCGTGATGTTGTTCCTGATTGCCGAAAGCTTCGTGACCCGTTCGGTGGACAAGTGGTTCGACTCCCAGATCGTGAACGCGCTCAAGGGGTCCCTCGAGATCAGCTCGACCTACTATCAGAACTCCGCCAACAACGCGCTTTTCTTCGCCCGGCAGCTAAGCCAGCGCATCGGCGACGGGGAACTCTTCGAACCGAAGAAATTCGACGGCTTGAAGCGTCTCGTGGAGGACAAGCAGCGGGAATACAATCTCGGCACGGTGGAGATCTACAAGCCCGACGGAACCGCGCTGGTGAAGGCCTTCAACGACCAGGTGCCCACGGGGGTAACGGTGAGCCCGCAGGCGGATTTTCTGAACAGCGCCCTGCGGGGACTCGAGGTGGCCCGGACACAACCGCTGGGTGAGGGCGACGTGCTGCGGGGCGCGGTGCCGGTATACGGCGACGGAAAAAGAATCATCGGGGTTGTGGTGGTGGACTATTTCGTGCCCAAGAGCATCAGCAAGAAGGCGCAGCAGATATCCCGATCCTACGAGGAGCACAAACATCTGGCCATGCTCAAGGATCCCGTGAAGCAAACATACATGCTGACCCTGCTCCTCATTACCCTCGTCATGATCTTCGCGGCGACATGGTTCGGCCTGGCCCTCGCCAAGGGCATTACCGTGCCGATCCAGCGGTTGGCGGAAGGTACCCACGAGGTCGCCCAAGGCAACCTGGACTATCGCATCGAGACCAGCGGTGACGACGAGATCGGAACGCTGGTGGCTTCCTTCAACCAGATGACCGAGGATCTCAAGCATACCCACTCCGAACTGGAGCAGCGCCGGCAGTACATGGAAACGCTCCTGGCCAACATCACGGCCGGGGTGATCTCGGTGGATCGTTCCGGCCGGGTGACCATCGTCAACAAGGCAGCCGAACAGACCCTCGGCCTCCAGGCGTCGGACGTGCTTCACCGGCACTACGAGGAGGGGTTGCGAACCCCCGAGCTGCAGCCGTTGCTGGACGTGATCGAACAGGTGCAGGGGGGCGTAGGCGTGAAAAGCGTCATCCGTCTCGGAGGTCCGGACAGCAGCCGGACGCTCATGACGGCGGCCGCCAGCCTCCAGGACGACAAGGGCCACACGCTCGGCATCATGGTCTTCATGGAGGACATCACCGAGATCCAGAATGTCCAGCGCGTGGAGGCGTGGCGCGAGGTGGCACGCCGTATCGCTCACGAGATCAAGAATCCGCTGACGCCGATCCAGCTCTCGGCGCAGCGTCTTCGCAAGCGCTATGAGAACGTCCTGGGCGGCGACGGGTCGGTTCTCGACAAATGCACGTCCACCATCATCCGGCAGGTGGATGAGCTCAAGACCCTGGTGAACGAGTTCTCGAACTTCGCGCGGCTGCCCACCGCGCAACTGGCCGCGGACGATCTCAACGAGGTGGTCCGCGAAGCGTTGTTCCTGTTCAAGGAAGGGCACCGGGAAGTCGAGTTCGATTTCTCCGAGCAGGCATCGATTCCGTCCGTGGAGCTGGATCGCGAGCAGATCAAGCGCGCCCTGTTCAATCTGCTGGACAACGCCGTGGCGTCCCTGAACGGCACGGGACGCATCGAGATCGCGACCCGGTTCGACGAGACCTTCGGCATGGTTCGCCTGGAGGTGGCGGATGAGGGTGAAGGCATCGCCCGGGAGGACCGGGGCCGGGTCTTCGAACCCTACTACTCCACCAAGAAGGACGGCACCGGACTCGGTCTGTCGATTGTCGGGACCATCGTGGCCGATCACCGGGGATACATCCGCGTGCGTCCGAACCAGCCCCACGGCACGCGCTTCATCATGGAGTTTCCGGTGGCGGCGCAGGCGGTCCCGTTGGATGTCCGGACCAGCGAGGCGTCCTGACCCGGAGCCACGCCCGGGCAGATGGGTATCCATGGACCAGGGAGGACCGGTAACCATGCAATCAGCTCAAAGAACCGTGCTGGTCGTGGACGACGAGGACGTCATCCGCGAAACCGTGCGGGAGATTCTCACGGACGAGGGTTACCGCGTGATCGCGGCCCTGGACGGGTCGGAAGTCTTGAACCTGGTGGCGAAAGAAGATCCCGACGTTATTCTTCTGGACGTCTGGATGCCCGAAATGGACGGGATCGTGCTTCTCAAGCAGATTCGGCGAGAGCATCCGGAGGCTCGAGTCATCATGATTTCCGGCCACGGAAGCATCCACGCGGCGGTGACGGCAACGAAGCTCGGGGCTTTTGATTTTATCGAGAAGCCGCTGTCCCTGGACGGCTTGCTGGCCACCATCGAGCGGGCTTGCGGTGACGCGAGGCGAGAGGTCTCGGCCGGCGAGGAGAGGCTCCACGCACCCGGAAGCGGCGGCGTTGGTCAGCCGTCCTACCCGTCCGGGTTCCATGGCAACGGCGGCAGCGGCGTGCCGCAAAAGACCCTCAAGAAAAGCGTGGTGGCATGCGGCCTGGGGCTGCATTCGGGTGTCAGCACGGGCGTCATCCTGCACCCGTTGCCGGAGAACAGCGGTATCCATTTCGGCGGAATCTCCGCCGATGCCACTGTCCCCGCCCATTTGGACTACGTACGCTCCACTGATTTCGCCACCTCGCTGCAGCGAGACGGCGTGGTGGTGGGGACGGTGGAGCACCTTTTGGCGGCGCTCCACTCGTACGGAATCACGAACCTGCTGATCAAGATGTATGGCGAGATTCCCATCATGGACGGTTCCGCCATCGAGTTCTGCCGGTTGATCGAGGAAGCCGGCGTGGAAGAGCAGCAGGGAACGCGCCCGGAGATCGTCATCGACCGGACCTTTCGCGTCGTCGGGGACGGGGAAGAGGAGATCGTCATCGAGCCGGCGGACGGTTTCACCGTTCACTACCGGCTGCGGTATCCGAGCCCCGTGGGAACGCAGGAGTACACGTATGTCGACAAGGGGGCGGACTCGTTCCGTGAGGAGATCGCCCCGGCGCGGACTTTCGGTTTCCTGCGTGATTTCGAGAGACTCGAGCGGCTGGGATTGATCAAGGGCGGCCGGCTCGGCAACTGCATCCTCATCGACGACGAGAAGGTGATCAACACGACCCTTCGATTCGATGATGAGTTCGTGCGTCACAAGATCCTGGATATCGTAGGGGACTTCTCACTCATCGGCCGGCCCATACGCGGCCGCGTGACAGCGAAGATGACCGGTCATGCGGACAATATCGCACTGTTACGGCAGGTGGCGGAGACCTATTGCGGTGTCGGCGCCGCCGGAAAGAACCCTCCGGCCGCGGATCCGCCGTCTCCTTAGGAGGCTGTATCGATCGGTAGCGCGTTGCAGGCGCGGGCGGGTTTGAAACCCGCCCCTACATGGTCACCGCGCCCTGCCGACGATTTGTAGGGGCGGGTTTGAAACCCGCCCCTACATGGTCACCGCGCCTTGCCGACGATTTGTAGGGGCGGGTTTCAAACCCGCCCGTGTTGCAGGTCCCTACCCAGGGTTCAGTCCCAGCCCGCGCGCATACGGGCCGGGCAGCCGGGTCACCTTGCGGTCGCGGTCGAGACAGGCGTGCTTCGTCCAGCCTGACGCGAGGGTGACGCGGTTCTCTTCCAGACCGATCCAATAGTGGAATTTCACCGCCACGCGGCTCAGGGACTCGACGGTCGTCTCGATCCGCAGCAGGTTGTCGTAAAGGGCCGGTTTGCGGTAACGGCACTGTACTTCGGTGACCGGGAAAAAGATTCCGTCCCGTTCCGCCTGCTCGTAGGGTATCCCGGCTTCACGCATGAACTCGGTCCTGCCGATCTCGAACCACCGGAGATAGTTGGCGTAGTAGGCCACCCCCATCTGGTCCGTGTCGCCATAGATGACCCGATAAGTGGTGATGTTCTTCACGCTGGTCAGTTGTCGGTTTTTTCGTCTGGCGGGCTGGATTGGTTGAAGTCCCAGCGGTCGCCGCTGGCCACCTGGATGTCCAGTGAACCGTCTCCCCGGATCACGTGGAAGGTGATGGCGTCGCCGGCGCGTTTCTTCCAGACTTCCCGGTAGAGTTGGGGGCGCGTCTGCACTTCCTGGCCCTCCACCGTGAGGATGATGTCACCCTGTTTCAGACCGGACTTCTCGGCGGGCCCCGACGGTGTGACTCCGGTGACGACCACGTGCCCTCCCAGAGCTTGAGGGTAAAGGCCGAGCCAGGGGCGAGGCGGCCGGCTGCGGACCCGCCCGAACTGTTTTAACTCATCCGCGTCTCGAAGGTAGTATTCCACCGGGATCGCCAACGTGAACTTGCCGATCTCGTTCAGATTCAGGGACACCACCCCCATGAGGCGGCCTCGGGAGTCGGCCAGCGTGCCGCCGCCGAAGCCCGGATTGAAGGCGCTTAGCCGAATGGATCGTTCAAGCAGGTATTCCCACTGCCCGTCGTAACCCTCGAGGGAGGTGACGCCGCCGTCACTGACCCGCCGGGATTGCTGCCCACTGCTGGCGACCATGAACGCCGCCTGGCCGACGGTGACGGTCTCGGCCGGCCGCAGGAACGGCAGATCGGCGGCGTCGATTTTGACCAGGGCAAGACCGGAGTCGAAGTCCTGTGCCGTGAGGCGGCCCGGGTACTCTTTCCCATCCGACAGCGTTACGGTGATGGCTTCGGCTCCGTTGACGACGTAGTTGACGGTCAGGATGGTCCCCGTGGGATCGACGATGGTCCCGGAGCCCATTCTTTCGGTGCCCAGGTTCCGTGCGGACGGATGACTCGCCGGCACCTTGGTATTGAGATCGACCGTGGCCGGGAGAACCGCGTGTAGCAAACCCAACCGCGCGTTCACGCGCTGCCTCCGACGGGTTCCTCCGTTCGGGGGACGACGAATGAGCGGGCCGGGCGGCGCTCCGGCCTTCCAGGATAGTCCAAGCAACTCACGGCCTCTTGCGTTAACAGAAACAGTCCGCGTTCACAAGGTGTTAGCCCGTGTCCCTGCCGGAGACTCCACGTTGACAAGGGCGGCGTTTGCCGGGTAAGAAGATGTCGGTAACTGGAGCCGCCTTGAGAATTCCCCTGAACCGGATCGACACCGTACCCAGGGAAAGCCGTTTCTCCGAGATACCTGACATCGACCAGGAGGGACTCTCGGGGGCGGTACGCTTTCCTTCGCCGATCCACGTGCAGGTGACCTGTTACCGGTCGGGCCGAGAGATCTTTTTCCATGGCTCCCTGAAGGGGGAGGTGGAAGGGGACTGTGGCCGTTGCCTGGAGAGCATCCCGCTCGTTATCGAAAAATCTTTCGACTTCGTGTTGACCCCGGAACCCCTTCCGACTAATAAAAACATGGAACTCACGGCGGACGAAATGGGTTTGAGTTTCTACTCCGGGGAGGATATCGACCTCTCGCCCTATGTCCGCGAGCAGACTCTACTCGCCCTGCCCCTCCGGCCACTGTGCAGCGAAAGCTGTCGTGGCCTGTGTCCCGGTTGCGGTGCCGAGTTGAACCGGATTGGCTGCGGGTGCCCGTTGCCGGGGGACCCCCGCATGGCCGTTTTCCGTAACCTCCGATTGGACCGGTAAGGCCGGCGAATCGGCAGAAATGAACAGTCAGGACGGATACCAGACATGCCCGTACCCAAGAGAAGAACCTCCAACAGCAAGAGAAACAAGCGCCGCTCTCATGACGCTATTGTCGTCCCTCAGTGGGTAACGTGTTCGCGCTGTGGCGCAGCGGCCCTGAGGCACAGAGTCTGTGCCGGCTGCGGCTACTACAAGGCCCGTTCCGTGATACCCGGCGAGGAAGCCTAGTGTCGTGTCCCACATAAGAGTTGACAAAGATGCGCAGGATTTTTCGTTGTCGGCAAGGCGCGATGACGAGCAGTGGCCGTTACCACGCGAGGAAGAGCAACGCGGCCGACGGCGAAAAAGACCAGCAGATTTGTTAACTCTTATGTGGGACACGACACTAACGTTGCCTTCTCTTTGTCCGTGATGCGGCGGATTATCGTTGACGCGATGGGCGGTGACCACGGCCCGGGCGTTGTCGTAGAGGGTGCCCTCCAGGCCGCGGAAGAATACGGTGTGGAGGTCACCTTGGTAAGCCAATCGGACGCCGTGGAGTCCGAGTTGTCGCGTCACAAGTTCAACCCGTCAGCCGTACGTGTCCTCCCCGCTGCCGGCTCCGTCGGCATGCACGACTCGCCGCGCCGCGCGCTGAAACAGAAGGATTCTTCCATGAGAGTGGCCTTCGACCAGTTGAAGGCCGGTGAGGGAGACGCGTTGGTGAGCGCCGGGAATTCCGGAGCCATGATGGCCATCGGCATGTTCGTGCTCGGCCGATTGCCGGGGGTGGACCGGCCGGCGATCCTGACCGTCACCCCCTCGGTGTCCGGGGGAACGGTGCTCCTGGACGGGGGCGCCAATACGGACTGCAAGCCGCGACAGTTGGTCCAATTCGCGCATATGGGCGCCATCTACGCGGAGAAGATCCTGGGTAACGCAAACCCGCGCGTGGGCGTCCTGAGCAACGGCGAAGAGGACGGCAAGGGCAATGACCTCACGCGCGAGGCGGTGCGTGAGTTGCGCTCCACGGAGTTGAACTTCATCGGTCACGTGGAAGGGCGGGACATCACCAACGGCCGCGTGGACGTGGTGGTCTGTGACGGTTTCACGGGCAACGTGGCGTTGAAGACCATGGAAGGACTCGGACAGTTCGTTTCCTCGGTCCTGAAGGGAGCATTCCGTAGCAGCCTGTTGAGCCGGCTGGGCTACCTTTTGTGCCGGGGCGCCATCAGACAAGCCTATAACCGTCTCGATTACGCGCATTACGGTGGCGCCCCCTTGATCGGATTGAACGGCGTCGCCATCGTGGCCCACGGCGGCTCCTCGGCCGAGGCCATCAAGAACGCCGTGCGGGTAGCGGCTGAAGCCGTTTCACAGGACATCAACGGGTATATCGTGAGTGCGTTGGCCAAACAGGACTGATGGCGGACCGAAACGGCATCGCATTCGTTTTTCCCGGCCAGGGCTCACAGCACGTGGGCATGGGAAGAGCCCTGTGCGACCGGTTCCCGGAAGCGCGCGCGGTCTTCGAGGAAGCGGAGGACGCGCTGGGCCTGGACCTCGGTGAGCTTTGCTTTGGCGGCCCCGAAGCCGATCTGAACCGGACGGAAAACACCCAGCCGGCGATATTGGTGGTGTCGGTAGCCGCGCTTCGGGTGCTGCAAGGCCATGGCGCGCCCGGGCCGGCGTGGGTCGCGGGACACAGCCTCGGCGAATACAGCGCCCTGGTAGCTGCGGGGGCACTCGGGTTGGCGGACGCGGTCAAGGTGGTCCGGGAGCGGGGCCGCCTGATGCAGCAAGCCGTACCCGAGGGAGAGGGGAGCATGGCCGCAATTCTCGGACTCGAGGCGGCGGCGGCGCGTGAGGTCTGCGAAGTCGCCGGGCAGGGTGAGGTGGTGGCTCCGGCCAACCTGAACGGCGGCGGGCAGGTGGTCATCTCGGGCGCCCGCGAAGCGGTCCGGCGAGCGGTGCAACTGGCCCGCGACCGGGGCGCGAGGAAAGTGGTGGAGTTGGCGGTGAGCGCTCCGTTCCACTGCACGCTGATGAAACCGGCGGCGGAGGGGCTGCGGGAGGCGCTGGAGAGTGTCGAGGTACTGCCGTTACGGGTGGGCGTCGTCACCAACGTGGAGGCGGCCTTGAATACCGATCCGGAGCGCGTCAAGCCGCTTCTGGTCCAGCAGGTGGTGGCGGCGGTTCGATGGGAGGAGTCCATGAAGGTCCTGGCCGCGCTTGGTTGCGAACGCGTGATCGAGTTGGGCCCGGGAAGAGTCCTGGCCGGGCTCCTCAGACGCATCGATCGAGGGATGCGCACCTTCAATCTGGAAAAGCCCGAGGATCTGGACAAGCTCCTGCCGGAGTTGGGGGTCTGACCATGGCCGCGGGACCGCTGGCAGACAAGGTCGCGCTGGTCACGGGCGGCAGCAGGGGCATTGGACGGGGGATCGTCCTGCGCCTGGCCGGCCTTGGCGCCCGGGTGATCATCAACTACCGGGAGAACCGGGAAGCCGCACAGGAGGTGCTCGACCAGGTCCTGGGCGGCAACGGCTGCGCCGAGTTGTCGCCGTTTGACGTCGCCCGCCAGGACCAGGTGGAGGATGCCGTCAAGAAAATCGTTGACCAGTATGAGAAAGTTGATATTTTAGTTAACAATGCGGGGATCACTGTCGATGGTTTGCTGATGCGCCAACCGGCCCTCGATTGGGACCGGATCATCGACGTCAACCTCCGGGGTGTTTTTCACTGCACCAAGTCGGCCAGCAGGAGGATGATTCGACAGCGGTCCGGTCGGATCATCAATCTGACCTCGGTGGCCGGGCAAATGGGGAACGTGGGGCAGTCCGTATATGCCGCTTCCAAGGCGGGCATCGTGGGATTTACCAAATCCATGGCCCGAGAGCTGGCGCCACGCGGGATCACCGTCAATGCGGTTGCTCCCGGTTTCATCGAAACGGAGATGACGGCGAGTCTGGACGCGGACACCCGGAGCAAGTATCTTGGTGCGATCCCCTTGGGTCGTTTCGGCAGTTGCGACGACGTAGCCCAGACGGTGGCGTTTCTCGTGGGTCCGGGGGGCCAATACATTACCGGACAGACCATCGGCATCAACGGCGGTCTGTACATGTGACTCCAGGACTGAGTTGTTACGGAGGTTGGTGTCACAGCCCTCCGGCTCCCTCTCCCTCTGGGAGAGGGTCGGGGTGAGGGGACGGACGCGTCGCTGACGACTCCCATGGGAAACGGATGAACACGGGCGCTGGCTTCAAGGTCGCCGGATATTGGGAACGCAGCACTAGTGATTTGAGACAGGAGGTACGGTATGGCAACAGACGTCGAGGCGAGGGTCAAGGAAATCATATGTGAACAACTGGGAGTGAGCGACGGTGAAGTCAGCCCCGAAGCTTCGTTCATCGAGGACCTGGGGGCCGATTCGTTGGACATCGTCGAGTTGGTGATGGCGTTGGAAGAAGAATACGAGATGGAAATCTCCGACGAAGACGCCGAGAAGATCAAGACGGTCCACGATGTCACCGCGTACATCGAAAGTCACCGATGATCACCGCCGGGCTGGAGCAAGTCGATCCGGAAGTTTTTGAAGCGATTCACAAGGAGAGCGAACGCCTGGAGTGCAACCTGGAGCTGATCGCCTCCGAGAACGTGGTGAGCGAGGCCGTTCTCGAGGCCCAGGGTTCACTGATGACCAACAAGTATGCCGAGGGCTATCCGGGCAAGCGCTACTACGGTGGGTGCGAGTACGTGGACGTGGTGGAGCGTTTGGCCGTGGAACGCGCCAGGGAGCTCTTCGCGGCGGAGCACGTGAACGTCCAGCCGCACTCGGGTACCCAGGCCAATATGGCCGTCTACTTCGCGGTCCTGAAACCCGGCGACACGTACCTCGGGATGGACCTCTCCCATGGAGGCCACCTTTCCATGGGAAGTCCGGTGAACTTCTCCGGCCGCCTGTACAACGTGGTGCCTTACGGGGTGTCGGCGGATACGGAAACCATCGACTACGATGCCCTGGCCGAGCTGGCCCGCGAGCATCGCCCGCGGCTCATCGTGGCGGGGGCGAGCGCTTACCCGCGAACCCTGGACTACGAAAGGTTTCGCGCCATCGCCGACGAAGTGGGAGCCTTGCTGATGGTGGATATGGCCCACATCGCCGGACTGGTTGCCGCCGGCTGCCACCCGAGCCCGATCCCCTACGCGGACTATGTGACCACGACGACCCACAAGACGCTGCGGGGGCCCCGCGGGGGAATGATTCTCTGTCGCGAGGAGTACGCCAAGACCCTGAACAGCCGTGTCTTCCCGGGCATGCAGGGCGGCCCGCTCATGCACGTCATCGCCGCCAAGGCGGTGGCCCTGAAGGAAGCGTCCACGCCGGAGTTTACCGACTATCAACGGCAGATCGTCACTAACGCCAAGGCACTGGCCGGGGCGCTGACGGACGGTGGTTTTCGTCTGGTCTCGGGCGGCACCGACAACCACCTCATGCTCATGGACCTCCGGGACTCGGAGCTCACCGGCAAACTGGCCCAGGAGACGCTGGAGCGGGCGGGGGTCACCGCGAACCGCAACACCGTGCCCTTCGACACTCGCTCCCCGTTCGTGACCAGCGGGGTCCGCATCGGAACCCCGGCCGTCACCACCCGCGGCATGAAAGAGCCGGAGATGCGGGCGATCGCCGACTTGATCCGGCGGGCCCTCGCCCTTGTCGGAGACGACGAAGGCCTCGGCGCCATCGCCGCCGAGGTGCGGGAATTGTGCGAGCGCTTTCCCGTCTATCGCAGGAACTCCACGGTGCCGGCTCCCCAGCCCTGACAGCGGGGCGCTGCCGGGCTCCCGTGTCCCGGAACCGTCAGGCATGCCATGAAATGCCCTTTTTGCCGCCAGTCCAATAATCACGTCATTGATTCCCGTCTGGGGAAAGACGAGGAGATGATCCGGCGGCGCCGGGAATGCATCGCGTGCTCGCGCCGCTTCACCACCTACGAGCGGGTGGAAGAAGCCATGCCCATGGTGGTGAAGAAGGACGGACGGCGCGAGGCGTTTGACCGGCTGAAGATCACCAACGGCCTGAAGCGCGCCTGTCAGAAACGCCCCGTCAGCATGGATGCCATCGAGGCCATCGCCGACCGCATCGAGCGCGGAATCCAGGAACGAGGGGAAAAGGAGATACCGGGCTCGATCATCGGCGAGGCGGCCATGCGCGAGCTTCACGATACCGACCCGGTCGCTTATGTGCGATTTGCCTCGGTCTACCGCTCTTTCAAGGACCTCGACGAGTTCATGGCGGAGTTGGAGGACCTGCTCCACGAGCGTAAGCATCGGGCGGCGGCCCCGGCCGTGGGGACTACACGGAAGGCGCGACGGAAGACCCCGCGGGCCGGCAACCCTCCGACCCCCTCTCCCTCTGGGAGAGGGTCGGGGTGAGGATGCTTCGGAGCGGGCAGGGTTGTTATGGCGCCCTCACCCGGCCTTCGGCCACCCTCTCCCAGAGGGAGAGGGGTTAGGTTTGGGACGGAACGAGGCCACCCTCTCCCTGAGGGAGAGGGGTTGAATTTGGGACGGAACGAGGCCGGTTCCCTCGGCAAAGGGATGAACGTCTCCCAGGACAGCGATCAGGTTCACATGAAGGCGGCCCTAAGGCTGGCGCGCAGGGCTGCGGGCCGGACCAGTCCGAACCCCATGGTGGGAGCGGTGGCGGTGCGGGACGGCCGCATCGTGGGGCGCGGTTATCATGCCCGGGCCGGCGATGATCACGCGGAGGTGGTGGCGCTCCGGCAGGCGGGTGACGCGGCCCGCGGCGCCACGCTCTACGTCAATCTGGAGCCTTGCAGCCACTTCGGCCACACCCCCCCGTGTGCCAAGGCGCTCATCGACGCCGGCGTAAGGCGGGTGGTGGCGGGGATGGTGGACCCCAATCCGGTGGTGGCCGGCCGCGGGATAAACGCACTCAGGGAGGCCGGCGTACGGGTCGAGGTGCCGGTGCGGGAGGAGGAATGCCGCCGCCTGAACGAGGCCTTCGTCAAGCACGTCACCCAAGGGCTTCCCTTCGTCACGCTCAAGTTGGCGGCCTCCCTGGACGGCAGGATCGCCACCGCTACCGGAGATTCCAGATGGGTGACGGGACCGGCCGCGCGAAAGTATGTCCACCGGCTGCGCAACGAGGTCGATGCCGTGCTGGTGGGCTCGGGCACCGTGTTGGCGGATGATCCGCAACTGACCTGCCGGCTGCCCGGGGGACGGGACCCTTGGCGCATCGTGCTGGATGGCCGGCTGCGGACGCCGGTCACTGCCAAGCTGGTCAACCACCAACAGCCCGAGAAGACCATACTGGTCACCGGCGGCGGCGTTCCGGCGGCTCGGAGAAAGCGGCTTGAAGACCTGGGAGTCCAGGTGTGGGGCTTCCCCGTGAGGCAGGGGCGGATCTCGTTCAGGCGCGTGCTTCGAAAGCTGGCCCGCCTGGGGGTGCTCAGCGTCATGGTGGAGGGAGGCGCGGTGACGGCGAGCCGGGCCATCGCGGAGAAGGTGGTGGACAAGGTGCTGTGCTTTTATGCGCCGAAGTTCATCGGCGCCGAGGGGCTGCCCATGGTGGGAGAACTCGGTATAGCGCGAATGCGCCAATGCCCGCACCTTGCGAGCCCGGTGGTCAGGCGGCTCGGCGAGGATATTCTGGTATCCGCCTACCTGTAAGCTTCGAAGCGCACGGACTTCGAAGCTGGGGCTTCAAGGCGCACGGACTTCGAGGCTGGGGCTTCAAGGCCTATAAGCTTCGAAGCGCAGGCTCCGGTGGGGGGGCCGGGCACGGGCGGGTTTGAAACCCGCCCCTACGTCTGCCTCTTCGGGACGCGGCGTGGGGGGTCGGGCCTCCTTGCCGGTTCCACGGTGGGGATTGGCTTGTGGTGGGCGGTTGGTGGGACCGAGGGGGGCGACTTCGCCTTGGGCTATTCTGCTGGGCCGGGCACGGGCGGGTTTGAAACCCGCCCCTACATTCCCCCGGCAGGCCTACGAGGGTGTATGCATTCGGGGTGAGGAACCAGCCCATGTTTACGGGACTCATCGAGGATGTCGGCAGGGTCTCTCGCTGGCGCGGTGGCGCCGATGGGGGGGAGCTCACGTTCGAGACCGCACTGCCGGGGCGTGAGATCTCGCTGGGCGACAGCATCGCGGTGAACGGGTGCTGTCTGACGGTGGTCAAGAAGACCGGGCGGCGGCTCACCGTGGACGTTTCGCCCGAGACCTTGCAGCGGACGAATCTCGCGGATGTGCGTGACGGCGACACCGTCAATCTGGAGCGGCCCCTCAGGGTCAATGACCGGTTGGGGGGACATTGGGTCACCGGCCATGTGGATGCCGTGGGACAGATCGCACGTATCCACAACAGCGGCGACTTCACCTCCTTTCGTTTCCGCGCCCCCGGTGCCGTCGGCCGCCTTCTGGTCCCCAAGGGTTCCATCGCCGTGAACGGTATCAGCCTGACGGTCAACGAGTGTACCTCACGCTCGTTCTCGGTGGCGATCATACCCTTCACGCTGGCGCATACTAATTTGCAGAGCCGCGGTGTTGGTGATAGAGTCAACCTCGAGGCTGACATCATTGGGAAGTACGTTCTCCAGTTCGTGAAGGCCTATCGCATGGGCGCGCCGGGCTTGTAGGGGCGGGTTTCAACCCCGCCCGCGCGGCGGCACGAACTCCGCGGCCGACGCACCCAAAAGACCAGCAAATTGCCAACCCAATCAACCTGACAGGACGCTCGACACAAGACATGTCATTGACTCCCATCGAAACCATCCGGAAAGAGCTCTGTCAGGGTCGCCCGATCCTGCTCATGAACGAGGAAAGCGACGATGGCGTGGGCTTCGTCTGCGTGCCCGCCGAAAAGGTGACGCCGGAGCACGTCAACTTCATGCTGCGGCACGCACGAGGGGTTCTCTATCTGGCCATGGATGCCTCGCACCTGGAGAAGCTGGGGCTCAGCGCGGACGCGGCGGCGAGCCAGGTCCCGGGACAGGCGCCGGTCTGGGCGCCCATCGGCGCCAGCTCGGCCTTGGGCCTCGAGGTCTCGGCGGCGGGCAGGGCGCACACCATCCGAACGGCCGTCAGGCAAGACGTGGGTTCCCGGGACTTCGTCACCCCCGGCAACGTGCTGCCGGTCCAGGCCAGCAGGGGAGGCGTGTTGACCAAGGCAGGCTTCCCGGAGGCATCGGTGGATCTCGCGGCGCTCTGCGGACTGCAACCCGTTGCGGCCATCTGCCAGGTTCTTCGCGAGGATGGTTCCATCGCGGCCGGGGACGACCTCCGCGCCTTCTCCGAGCAGCATGATCTCCGAATGGTCTCGATCGTGGACCTCCTCGCATTCCGCCTCCGCAACGAAGCCACCATACGGCAGGTCTGGGAGGAAGATTTCCCGAGCATTCACGGCAAATCCTTCAAGGCGATCCTTTACCGGACCAATCTCGATCCGTTCGAGCACATGGCCCTGGTGAAGGGTGACGTCAGCGGGCGCGACGATGTGGCGGTGCGAGTGCATTCGGAGTGCCTCACCGGGGATGTGTTTGCGTCGCAACGGTGTGACTGCGGCGACCAGTTGCGGGCGGCGATCCGGATCATCGACCAGCAAGAGTGCGGCGTCATCGTCTATATGCATCAGGAGGGCCGCGGGATCGGCCTGACCAACAAGATCAAGGCGTATGCGTTGCAGGACGCGGGGCGCGACACGGTGGAGGCGAACCTGGAGCTGGGGTTTGAAGTGGACCTGAGGGACTACGGAGTGGCGGCGGAGATACTGCGCGACCTCGGCATCCAACGGCTGCGCCTGTTGACCAACAACCCGCGCAAGATCGTCAGCCTGGAGGGCTATGGCTTGTCGGTGAGCGAACGAATCCCGCTGGAGGTCAAGCCCCACGGCGGTAACGCCGCCTATCTGCAGACGAAACGCGACAAGCTCGGGCATCTCCTGACCAACGTCGAGGACGACCTACACTAACCCGCTGAAGGTGTCGGCCATGCGAGTGATCGAAGGAAAACTGGACGCCACGGCAATGAGGTTCGGCATCATCGCCAGCCGGTTCAACGGCTTCATTACCGAGCGGCTCCTCGACGGCGCGGTGAGCGCCCTGAGGCGGCATGGGGCGGACACGGACGAGAACGTGGACGTGGTGTGGGTCCCCGGCGCTTTCGAGATTTCCTTCTGCGCCCACAAGATGGCGAAAAGCGGCAAGTACGATGCGCTGATATGTGTCGGGGCCGTTATTCGCGGGGAGACGCCCCATTTCGACTATATCTGCGGTGAAGCCTCGCGAGGCGTGGGCAGTGCCATGAGCCAGTACGGTATCCCCATCGCCTTCGGCCTGTTGACCACCAACACGGTGGAGCAGGCCGTCGATCGCGCCGGGGCGAAGATGGGCAACAAGGGATTCGAGGCTGCCGTCACTGCCATTGAAATGGCGAGCTTGTGCCAAGAGCTCTCCTGACATCCCGGGATCCGGTTCCAATCGTAACGATCCAATGGTGAGTATTCGCCGCAAGGCTAGGGAGCTGGCGTTGCAGGTGATCTATCAGATGGAGATCACCGGAGACCCTGCTCCCACAGGTCCGGACAGTTTCTGGGGTCATTTCCCGTCGCGTCCCGCGTCCAGGGATTTCGCCCAGCGCCTGATCGCCGGCGCCGTGGAGCACCGCGCGGAAATCGACGGGTTGATCGAGGAGGCCTTGGACAACTGGAAGCTCGACCGCCTGTCGAAGGTGGACCTCATCATCCTTCGGCTCGCCACGTACGAGCTGCTCTTTTGCCCGGACATTCCATTGAACGTCAGCATCGACGAAGCCATCGAGATCGGCGACCGCTACGGGTCGGACGGTTCCTCCGCTTTCATCAACGGAGTGCTCGACCACGTGGCGCAGGACAAAGGGCTCAAGGACAAAGGGCTCAAGGAGAGTGAGCGGCCGGAACCATGACAGAGAAGTACGAGTTCTGGAATATCGAGGAGAGATGGCAGGGGGAGTGGGAGCGACTCGAGAGCTTTCGAGTGGACGAGACCCCGGACCTGCCCAAGTATTATCTGCTGGAGATGTTTCCCTATCCGTCGGGCCGGATACACATGGGCCACGTGCGGAACTACTCCATCGGAGACGTGATCGCGCGCTACAAGCGTATGCGCGGATTCAACGTGCTTCATCCCATGGGCTGGGACGCCTTTGGCCTGCCGGCGGAGAACGCCGCCATCGCCAACAAGGTCCATCCCGCCCGGTGGACCGTGGAGAACATCGACTACATGCGGGCGCAGCTCAAGAAGATGGGCTTCAGCTACGACTGGACCCGTGAGCTGGCGACGTCCGATGCCAGCTACTATCGTTGGGAGCAGGTGTTCTTCCTGGAGATGCTCAAGCGCGGCCTGGCGTACAAGAAGAGTTCGGCAGTCAACTGGTGCAGCGGTTGCGAGACGGTTCTGGCCAACGAGCAGGTGGTGGACGGTTGCTGCTGGCGTTGCGAGGGCGAGGTGGTCATGCGCGAGCTGCCCCAGTGGTTCTTCCGCATCACGGCCTACGCCGAGGATTTGCTGGCGGGATGCGACGAACTCCAGGGGTGGCCGGACAAGGTGCTCACCATGCAGCGCAACTGGATCGGGAAATCCATCGGCGCCGAGATTCGCTTCCCGTTGGTGGGCCGGGAGGGTGACCTCACCGTCTTCACCACCCGCCAGGATACCATCTACGGCGCCACCTTCGTTTCCCTGGCCGCCGAACATCCCCTGGCCCTGGAGCTTTCGAAAGGCACGCCGCAACAACGCGCGGTGGAGGAGTTCGCCCAACGGGTGAAGCGGATCAGCCATTCGCGGCGCGGCGACGTGGAGATGGAGAAGGAGGGCATCTTCACGGGTGCGTTCTGTCTCAACCCGTTCACCCAGGAGACGATCCCCATCTATCTGGCCAATTTCGTGCTCATGGAATACGGCACCGGCGCGGTCATGGCGGTTCCGGCCCATGACCAGAGGGACTTCGAGTTCGCCAGGAAGTACGACCTTCCGGTGCGTCCGGTGATCCACCCGCGCGGCGCCACCCTGGTTGCCGAGGACATGACCGAGGCGTACACGGATTACGGCGTGATGGCCGACAGCGGCAGCTTCAGCGGCCTCAGCAGCGAGGAAGGCCGGAGCCGGATCGCCGCGTTCCTCGAGGAGCAGGACTGGGGCAAGGGAACCGTCCGCTACCGGCTGCGGGACTGGGGCATCTCCCGTCAGCGTTACTGGGGCGCACCCATCCCCGTGGTCTATTGCGACGCCTGCGGCATGGTCCCGGTTCCCGTGGACGAGCTGCCGGTACGGCTCCCCACCAACGTGGAGCTCACGGGTGCCGGCGGATCGCCGCTGGCCAATCTTCCGGAGTTCTACGAGACCGCGTGTCCGACGTGCGGTGGCCCGGCCCGCCGGGAGACCGATACCATGGACACGTTCGTGGAATCATCGTGGTACTTCGCGCGCTACGCCTGTCCCGACGAAGACCGTCAACCGCTGGACCGGGAACGGACGGGCTACTGGATGGCCGTGGACCAGTACGTGGGCGGCGTTGAGCACGCGGTGTTGCACCTGCTTTATGCCCGTTTCTTTACCCGCGTTCTGCGAGACCTGGGCTGGTTGTCGGTGGCCGAGCCCTTCACGAATCTCCTGACCCAGGGCATGGTCATCAAGGACGGGGCCAAGATGTCCAAGTCCAAGATGAACGTCGTCGACCCGGACGAGCTCATCCAACGCTACGGCGCGGACACGGCCCGTCTGTTCACGCTGTTCGCGGCCCCGCCGGAGAAGGACCTGGATTGGAGCGATCAGGGGGTCGAGGGAGCCCACCGGTTCCTGAACCGGGTTTGGCGTTTCGCGATGGGCCACCGTGAGCAGTTGGCGGGCGTCGCGGCGGATTCCAGCCGGGTCCCGTCCGCGGACGGACTCAAGGAGTTGCGCCGCCGGATCCACTGGACCATCAAGAAGGTCACGGACGATATCGAACAGCGGTTTCATTTCAACACCGCCATCGCCGCCATCATGGAGCTCCACAACGCCTTGAGCTCGGTCAGCGAAGACGATCTCCAGCAAGAGGGTGGGGCGGCGTTGGCAAAGGCCGCCTTGGAGACCGAGATCGTCCTGCTGGCGCCGTTCGTGCCGCACGTCACCAGCGAGTTGTGGGAGCGGTTGGGTCACGACGAAAACCTGGCGGACGTGGCGTGGCCGGAATACGCGGAGGCGGCGCTGGTTCAGGAAAGCCGGCTCATCGTCGTGCAGGTCAACGGCAAGCTGCGCGGAAAGGTTTCCGTTCCGGCGGATGCCGAAGCGGAGCACATCGAGACGACCGCCATGGCCGACCCGCGGGTGGCGTCTTTCATCGACGGCCGCCTCATCCGGCGGGTCGTGCAGGTTCCCGGCCGGCTGGTCAACATCGTGCTGGTGTAGTGTCCTGCATCAACCACAGGGAAGATGCGCAGGACTTTTTGCTGTCGGCAAGGCGCGATGACTTGTAGGGGCGGGTTTCAAACCCGCCCGTGTGGCCGTTACCACGCGAGGAAGAGCAACGCAGCCGACGGCGAAAAGGACCAGCAGATTCCCTGTGGTTGATGCAGGACACTACACCGAAGGGATGAGATGAGCTTGACCCGCCGATGCGTCTTTCTGCTGTCGGTCTCGTGGGCGGCGGCGCTTCTGGCGGCAGCGTGCGGCTATCGGTTCGTGGACTCCAACGCGGCACTGCCGGACGACGTCCGGACGATCTATGTGGAGCCCTTCATCAATCGCACCCGTATCCTAGGCCTGGAAGACGGCCTGGCGCTGGCACTGCGACGGGAGTTGATGGCCCAGCAGCAGCCACGGGTGGCGGAACGGTTCGAAGACGCGGACGCGATTCTTTCGGGAGTCATCCGGAACTACGGAATCAGGAACGTCTCGGTCAATCGGTTCGATGAGGTCTTGCAGGTGGAAGCCCGATTCGACGCGGAAGCGACGCTGCGGCGCAGGCAATCGAAGGAAGTGTTGTGGGCGCCGCAAGTCATACGGCTCCGGGAGGTTTACAACGCTGCGAGAGGCGCCGTCGTGCCCGGGTCCTCGGGTTTTCTCGACAATGCCCTGAACCTTGAAGACGTGAGTCGGTTGGCCGATGCCCGACTGGCCGAAGGTTCCCGCATGAGAGCCAGGAAACGGCTGCTCGAAAGGTTTGCCCGTTTGGTGCGGCAGCGGATGGCGGAGGGGTTTTGACGGACGGTGGGGGCTGTTCCCGCACGGCGCTACGGTACCGCCATGCGGGCGCGGGCGGGTTTCAAACCCGCCCCTACGTTGAGGGTGCCGCTTCGGCGGAAGCCTCCGGGGTCAGGGCCTGATGGGCGGCCCGGGCCAGCCGGGAGAGCTTTCTCGACGCCGTATTGCGCTTGATGACTCCCTTGACCACGGCCTTGTCGAGCGAAGCGTTGACCTCCCTGATCTTTTCCGCGATGGCTTCGGGGTTCTTGCCGTCTATGGTGGCCTTGACCTTCTTGATCAAGGTCTTGATGCTGGACTGGACCGATTGGTTGCGCAGATGGCGCTGGATGCTTTGATGGTGTCGCTTGATTGCCGATTTGTGGTTCGCCAAAGTCTACCTCCTGAAAGATTAGTCTTGTAGCACCGCATGAGTGACGAGTCAACGGTGAGCGAGTTCGGCAGGGTGGCCAAAGCGACGACCGTCGTCGGTTCCCTGACTCTCCTGAGCCGCGTCGCGGGTCTCGCAAGGGATATCGTCATCGGGTATGTTCTGGGCGCGCAAAGCACGGCCGACGCGTTTTTCGTTGCCTTTAGAATTCCCAACCTGTTGCGGCGCCTCACCGCGGAGGGGGCCCTTTCCGCGGGTTTCGTGCCGGTTCTTTCCGAAGTTCTGACCACCCGTGGACGGCGGGAGGCCGTCGAGGCCAGCCGCGTGATCGTAACCTTCGCGGTCCTGGTCCTGATCGTGCTCACCGCCGCGGGCCTGCTCTTTCCGTCCCCGCTCACCCGTTTGTTCGCGCCGGGGTTCTCCGCGACACCGGAGAAGTTCTCCCTCACCGTGCAGTTGGTGCGGATCATGTTCCCCAGTATCTTCTTCGTCAGTCTCGTGGCCCTCGCCATGGGATATCTCAACACCTTTCGCCACTTCATGGCTCCGTCGGTGGCGCCGGTGCTGCTGAATCTGTCGATCATCGCGTGCGCCTTCCTGCTTATCCCCTTGCTGTCCCAACCGGTCCTGTGCCTCGCCTACGGCGTCCTGCTCGGCAGCGTGGCGCAGTTCCTGCTGCAGTTACCCTTTCTCCACCGGCACGGGTTTTCGTGGCGCCCGAGCCTGGATTTTCGCAGTACGGCGCTGCGCAGGTTCCTGCGGCTCATGGGGCCCGCGGTCATCGGAGCCGCCGTCTACCAGTTGAACGTCCTCGTCAGCACCATCCTGGCTTCGCTGCTGGAGCCGGGCAGCGTTTCCTATCTCTATTACGCCGACCGGCTGCTCCAGTTCCCTCTGGGGGTGTTCGCCGTCGCCCTGGGCACGGCGGCGCTGCCGAGCTTCTCGTCGCTGGCCGCCCGTAACGACGTGTCCGGTTTGAAGACGACGCTGAGTTACTCGCTCCGTATGGTGAACTTCGTCTCGCTCCCGGCCGCGTTGGGGTTGATGGTCATCGCCGTGCCGGCGTTCTCGCTGCTGTTCCAACGAGGGGCGTTCGGGGCCGCGGACGTGCTGGCCAGCGCCCGGGCGCTGGTGTTCCTCGCCATGGGCTTGTGGGCCGTTTCCGCCTCGCGCGTTCTCGTTCCCCTGTTTCACGCCATGCAGGATACGAAAACGCCGGTCAGGGTGGCGTTCTGGACCTTCGTGCTCAACCTGTTCCTGAGCCTGGTGCTGATGGGCCGCGTGGATGCCGTCGAGGGGGACAACCCGTTCGTGCTGGCGGTGGCGTTTCTGAGTCAGGGTGTTGGCGCGCTCAGCCTGTCCTATGCCGGCCTGGCGCTGGCCAACTCGTTGTCCGCGACCTTTCAGTTCGCGGCGCTCATGTGGCTCGCGACCCGCCGTCTTGGAGGGTTTGCCTGGAGAGAGTACCTCTCGTCACTGTGGCGGAATCTCACGGCCGCGGCGGTCATGGCGGGTCCGCTGTTCCTGGTGGCAGGACGAACGCAATGGGACTTGGGCTCCGGAACGCTGCTGGTGCAGGTTCTGAGCTTTCTTGGCTTGGTGGCGGGGGGCGTGGCGCTTTACACCACCGCCGTAAGGCTATTGGGGAGTCCGGATTGGCCGGTAGCACGGAACGTGGGAATCGCTCTCATGGAACGATTCCCCGTCCGGGTGAGGAGGTGACGCCGCGTGACGTCACCCTGCGGCTATTTTTTCATGGATTTTTCGAACATCGCCTCTGCCTTGGCGGCGGCGCGTTCGGCGCGTTCAGCGGCGGCTTCCGCCCGCGCGGCGGCTTCCCCTGCCTTACCGGCCGCGGCTTCGGCCCGCCCGGCAGCGCCGTCGGCTTTCTTGGCAGCAGCCCCTGCGTCACTGGCGGCACCCTGCGACTTCTTGGTCGCGGCTTCGACTGCCTGAACGTTGACTTTGTACTGTGGGTGCTCGTGTCCAGTAGGCCCACAAGCGGTGCCCAGCAGGGTGAGGGCCCCCAAGGATATAGCGAATCTGCTAAATACCCTCGCGTATTTGGTTGAAAAGTTCACAGTTGCCTCCTTCTAAAGGGTTCGGTTAGTCGACGTCGGGTGAAAACTACGTCAAACTACGTCAAAACTAGTTCAAAACTACGTCAACAACATGAATCCCCATCCTTTTACCCTGATTTATCCGCCAGTTCAACACATGCTTGTGCTTGAAGGACGTTCAACCACGAGAAACCGGCCGTTCGTGCTCCGCTTCCGTCGCGTGCGGTGGCGCGATCTGGTACAGATGGGGGTGCCAACCGCGATATTCCGCGAATCGTGCCCGGCGTTGTCCGTGGGCAACTCTGGATCACCGGTGCCATGACCCCGATACTCCTGAGACTCACCGATGAGCTGGAAAGGGTGCGTTCGTCGCTGACCCGATCCCTGGCAGCCGTGCTGGCCTTGTTCGTCGTGAGCTTCCTGCTCGCTCCACAACTCTTTGAGGTCCTGGTAGAGCCCCTTCGAAGCCGGCTCCAACCGGGACAGAGCCTCATTGGTACCGGTGTGGCCGAAGTCTTCTTCGTCGAGATCAAGGTGGCGTTCCTCGCCGCCGTGCTGGTGGGAAGTCCGGTCATCTTCTTTCAGGTATGGCGTCTGTTGGCGCCGCTGTTCGGCGCCGAAGGCAAGACCGCCTACCTGGTGGGCTTCGTCGGCACCACTTCGCTGTTCTTCCTGTCCGGTGCGGCGTTCTGTTACCAGGCCGTGTTGCCGTTGGCGTTCCTGTATTTTCTGGATCAATACGGTACGCTCGGGGTCAATCCGGAGATCCGTGTCGCGGAGTACTTCTCCTTCTTCTTCCGCATTGTCGTCGCTTTCGGCGTGACTTTCCAACTCCCGGTATTCTCGTTCTTCCTTGCGCGAATGGGGGTCTGGAACCACCGCTTCCTCTGGCACCATTTCCGCTACGCCGTATTGGTGATGTTTGTCCTGGCCGCGGTGTTGACGCCGCCGGACGTGGTTTCACAACTGTTGTTGGCCGGGCCGCTGATCGCCCTCTATGTCCTGAGCATCGGGATCGCGTATATATTCGGACGCAAACCGCCGGAGTGAACGCACCGAAACAAGGTTAGGGGAGGGCAAGGTTAGGGGAGGGTTTCCAGACCTGCCGGCATTTCTCGGCAAGGTTCGATCACTAGTGTGGTGTCTCACAAATACGGTTATGAAGATGCGAGGGCATTTTGGTCGTCGGCAAGGCGCGATGACTTGTAGGGGCGACCGGCGGTCGCCCTTCAGTGGCCGTTACCACGCGAGGAAGAGCAACGCAGCCGACGGCCAAAATGCCCTCGCATCTTCATAACCGTATTTGTGAGACACCACACTAGATGTAGGGGCGGGTTTCAAACCCGCCCGCGCAACAATCTCGGCACCCCGCGACAGGAACCCGCGTCAATCCGCGTAGTCCGGCGCTTCCCGATCCAGTATGCGTTTCAGGGCGGCGAAGTGGCGTTCGGCCGCCAGGGCCTCTCCCTCGCCTCGTTGGCGGCTCAGGTAGCCGGTGGTTTGCGGTGACATGCGCTGGAGCCGGTGTCCGCCCATGTCCGCCAGCACCTGCACCCGGCAGGCGCGTTCCAGGAAATACAGCCGGTCAAAGGCCTCCGCCACGGTCCGTCCGGCGGTGATGACCCCGTGATTGGCCAGGAACAGCACGTTCTTGTCCGCCATCACATGGGCGATGCGGCCGCCTTCCGTTCGGTCGAGTACCAACCCGTTGTAGTCCTCGAGATAGGCGACGTCGTTCGCGAACCGGGTGCTGACCTGGTGCACCATCTCGAGGCGGCCTCCCTGACGGCAGGCTATGGCGGTGGCGTAGGGCATGTGTGTGTGCAGGAGGCAGCGGAAAACCTCCGGGTTGGCCTGGTGGAGCGGCCCGTGGATGTGCAGCGCGGTGGACTCCACCTCGTGTGAGCCCTCGATGCGGTTGCCCTGGAAGTCCACGAGAAGAAGGTTGCCGGCCGTCACTTCCGACCAGTGGAGCGGATAGGGGTTCAACAACATCAGGTCGTCCCGCCCGGGCAGGAGAAGACTGAAGTGGTTGTCGATTCCTTCGTGAAACCCGAAGCGGACCGCGAGACGGTAGGCGGCGGCCAGATCCAGCCGTGCCTGTCTGGCCGCTTCCCCGTCGTACGAGAGCTTCTCCCTTCTCTTTGCCATGACTGACACCTCTGGCGTTCTAGCGTTTAGCGTTTCGCCCGATGTACCGGCCACCAGCGTCCGCATGATATCGACGCAGTGCCCGAAAACCGTGCAGTTGATTGTGTAACAATTGGGCAGCCGGTGCAACCACGGGGCGGGAAACGGCCGTTGTACCCCCGGTTACGGCGTTGTTCCGCTTGGCATGCAACTTGCATTTACTTCCTACTTCCGTAGCCCAGGGAACGCCGGGAGACAGGAGGAAGAAACCATGCTGAGACGATTGCGTATTTGCGTCCCCGTGGGGCTTTCGTTGCTGTTGTTGCCCGCCATGGCGTACGCCCTGGACGGCAAGATCGACGGCAAACCGGTACCGGAGTGGCAGGTGGCCGTGGACACCGTTTGGACCATCGTCGCGGGCATCCTGGTGTTCCTCATGCAGGCGGGCTTCGCCATGGTCGAGGGCGGGTTTAGCCGGGCCAAGAACGTGGCCAACATCATGATGAAGAACATCGGGGACTTTCCATGGCCTCCCTTGGCTTCTGGATCCTGGGTTTCGGCATCATGTTCGGCAACAGCTTCCTGGGAACCACCGGCTTCTTCGTTGCGGCGGGCACGGGCGACCTGTACTCGTCTCTGAGCTGGACGTCGGTGCCGACCCTGACGGCATGGTTCTTCCAGTTGGTGTTCTGCGCCACCGCCGCCACCATCGTTTCCGGCGCCATGGCGGAGCGGACTCGGTTTTCAGCCTATCTGATCTTCAGCTTCATCATTTCGCTCATCTTCTATCCCATGGTGAGGGCACTGGATCTGGGGCGGTGGATGGCTGGCGGAGTTGGACATGCTGGATTTCGCCGGCTCCACGGTGGTCCATTCCACCGGTGCGTGGTTCGCTCTCGCCGGCGTCATCGTGCTAGTGTGGCGTCTCACAAATACGGTTATGAAGATGCGAGGGCATTTTGGTTGTCGGCAAGGCGCGATGACTTGTAGGGGCGACCGGCGGTCGCCCCTCAGTGGCCAACACCACGCGAGGAAGAACAACGCAGCCGACGGCTAAAAGGACCCGCAGATTCATAAGCGTATTTGTGAGACACCACACTAGGGCCCCGACTCGGCAGATACAGCCCGGCCGGAAGGCCCTTGGCGATTCCGGGTCATAATCTGATGCTCGCCACCCTGGGCGTGTTGATCCTGTGGTTCGGCTGGTTCGGATTCAACCCCGGAAGCACCATGGGCGCGGCCGTCAACGATATTTCGCTCACGGCCGCCAATACCAACCTGGCGGCCGCCGCCGCGGCCATCGGAGCCGTGGTGACCGCGTGGCTGCTGTTCGGCAAACCCGATCTCACGATGACTCTCAACGGAGCCTTGGCCGGCCTTGTGGCCATCACCTCCTCGTGCGCCTTCGTGGAGCCCTGGGCCGCGATCCTCTTCTTCGGCTTTCTCACGGGTGTCGTGGTGGTCTTTTCGGTGCTGATGTTCGACCGGATACGGATCGACGATCCGGTGGGCGCCATTTCCGTCCACGGCGTGTGCGGCGCCCTGGGGACGGTGCTGCTGGGACTGTTCCACGCCGAGTCCGGCCTGTTCTACGGCGGTGGAACCGCCCTTCTCATCGCACAGGTGGTAGGCGTGGTCGCCGTGTTTGCTTTCTGCATGGTCTGCGGCCTGGTCATGTTCAACGTCATCAAGGGCGTGGTCGGCCTGCGCGTGTCGGCCGAGGAAGAGATGGCGGGTTTGGACGCCACGGAGCATGGCAACACCGCATACCCGGAATTCGGCGCTTCGTCCCGGTCGTAGCGTTCCCGTCGCCGTCGTCGTGTTCGTGTTCCGGGCGCCGCCGTCGTGTTCGGACACGGGCGGGTTTGAAACCCGCCCCTACACCTCGCCCCCCTCCGGGGGAGTTGAGAGGGCTGCCATCCCCCGCAGGCAAGCCCTCGGGGAGGCAGACGGAATGCCGTCTGCCTCCCCTACACCAACCCTTGTACGGGCGGGTCTCAAACCCGCCCGCGCCCGCACCAGCAGAACAGCCCAAGGCGAAGTCGCCCCCCTCGGTCCCACCAACCGCCACCACAAGCCAATCCCCACCGTGGACCCGCAAGGAGGCCCGAGCCCCCACGCCGCGTCCCGAAGAGGCAGACGTAGGGGCGGGTTTAAAACCCGCCCGCGCCCGCACCAGCAGAACAGCCCAAGGCGAAGTCGCCCCCTCGGTCCCACCAACCGCCCACCACAAGCCAAACCCCACCGTGGAACCCGCAAGGAGGCCCGAGCCCCCACGCCACGTCCCGAAGAGGCAGATGTAGGGGCGGGTTTAAAACCCGCCCGTGTCCGGCCCGTGTTGCCGGACGATACCGGCTCCAATCGCCGTACGCGCGCTTGATTACCTGCGTGCCAGCACCTAAACTGGCCGCCAGTGTCCCATCAAGTGTTCCGATATGCATACTCTCGAACAGCTCTACAACAACTCCCTCGCGCTGCTGACGGACCTCTACCAGCTCACCATGGCGTACGCCTACTGGAAGTCCGGAACCGCTCAAAAGGAAGCGGTGTTTCACCTCTCCTTTCGTGAAAACCCGTACCGTGGCGGTTTCGCCGTGGGTTGCGGGCTCGGGCACGTCGTCGGGGTGCTGAAGCGTTTCGGGTTCGACGCCAGCGACCTCGAGTACCTGTCGCAACTGCGGGGCAACGACGGCGAGCCGCTGTTCGAGGACGCCTTTCTCGACTATCTGCGGGACTGCCGGTTCGCCTGTGATGTGGATGCCGTCCCCGAGGGGACGGTGGTGTTCCCGCACGAGCCCCTGGTGCGGGTCCGAGGACCCATCCTGCAGTGCCAGATCCTGGAGACCGTGCTCCTCAACATCATCTGCTTTCAGACCCTCATCGCCACCAAGGCGGCGCGGGTGTGCCAGTCCGCCCGCGGCGAGCCGGTGCTGGAGTTCGGATTGAGAAGGGCCCAGGGGTTCGACGGAGCGCTGGCGGCGAGCCGGGCGGCCTACGTGGGCGGTTGCGCGGGCACGTCCAACGCTCTTGCCGGCAAGCTCTTCGACATTCCGGTGAAGGGGACCCATGCCCACAGTTGGGTGTTGTCCTTCGGCGACGAGATGGAGGCCTTCGAGACCTACGCCGACGCCATGCCCAACAATTGTCTGTTGCTGGTGGATACGTTCGACAGCCTGAACGGCGTCCGCAAGGCCGTGGAGATCGGCCGGAAGCTGCGGGAGCGGGGCCACGAGCTGGTGGGCATACGGCTCGACTCCGGGGACCTGGCCTTTCTCAGCATCGAAGCGCGCCATATCCTGGACGACGCCGGTTTCCCGGACGCCGTCATCGTCGGCAGCAACGATCTCGACGAACACGTGATCGCGTCGCTCAAGGAGGAGGGCGCCCGCATCAACGTCTGGGGCGTCGGCACCAAGCTCGCCACCGGCTATGACCAGCCCGCTCTCGGCGGCGTCTACAAGTTGTCGTGCGTACGGTCCGACGGGAACGAGTGGATCAACAAGGTGAAGCTCTCGGAGCAGGCCATCAAGGTATCGACGCCGGGCATCCTTCAGACACGCCGTTTTCGCCAGGGCGACCGGTTCCTGGCGGACGCCATCTACGATGAAACCCTGGGCATCACCGACGGCTGTACGATCGTCGACCCCATGAACATGACCCGCAGGAAGCACATTGCCGGCGGCACCGAGTTCCGGGATCTGCTGATTCCGGTGTTCCGCGAAGGCGAGCTGGTCTACGAAGTGCCGTCCGTGCACGCGGCGAGGGAGCGGGCTCGGGGCGAGCTGGCGGGTTTCCACAACAGCATCAAACGCCGCGTGAATCCGCACGAGTATCCGGTGGGCCTCGAAGCGCGGCTCCACGAGATGAAGACCCGGCTCGTGCTCCAGGCCCGCGGGGTCAACGGAGCGGGTTAGGAGCCTGTATCGGACACTAGTGTGGTGTCTCACAAATACGCTTACGAATCTGCGGGTCCTTTTGGCCGTCGGCTGCGTTGCTCTTCCTCGCGTGGTACACGCCACTGGGGGGCGACCGCCGGTCGCCCCTACAGATCATCGCGCCTTGGCGACGGCCAAAATGCCCTCGCAGCTTCATAACCGTATTTGTGAGACACCACACTAGCGCGATGCGGGCACGGGCGGGTTTGAAACCCGCCCCTACATCGGGCGTCCGATATCAACGGTTGCCTGATTCGGCGCACCCTCATGAAGACCATTGATTCGCTTCGCACTCTGGCCGCCCAGGTAGGGCGGCAGCGCCTTAGGTTCCTGGGTTCCATCACCCTGGCCCATACCGTCATCCACTGGTTCATGCAGCTCTTGCCCGTGCTGGGGCCGGTCTTCAAGTCGAGCATGGGACTCAACGACGTGCAAGTGGGCGTTCTCGCCTCCATGCGGATGTTCGTTCAGGCCGCGTTGGACGTCCCGTCGGGAATGTTTGCGGACATCTGGGTTCACCGGCGCGGGCTCATCGTGACGGCGTCGCTGGTGTGCATGGCGCTTTTTTGCTGGGTGTTCGGGACGCTGTCCGGCTACGGGTGGGCGCTGCTTGCCGTCGCGCTCCTGGCCACAGGAACCACGCTGTTTCATCCGGCGTCGGTGGCCTCGCTTTCGAACCAGTTCCCGGAGCGCCGGGCCACGGCTATTGCGGTCTACGGCATGGGCGCCACCCTGGGCAACACCGTGACCCCGCTGGCCATGGGTTTCTTGCTGGAGAACTTCGCATGGCAACGGGTGATGCAAAGCCAGTTCCTGGTAGGGCTCGCCGCGGCGGGGTTTGTGTGGATCTACGCCGCGCGCATGTTCGAGGGCGACGAGATCCCGGTGAAGAAGCCCAAGCTGTTCCGGGAGATGAAGGGGCTGATGCGGAATCCGGTGATCCTCGCAGTGATGCTGGTGCGGAGTTTCAACCAGATCGCACGGCAGGTGACCATGACATTTCTGCCTATCTACCTCGCCGAGCACCTGGGCTACAGCCTGGGGCTCATGGGCGTTTATCTGACGTGCATGGCGGTGTCGGGCCTGGTGGCCCAGCCCGTGATGGGGGTGCTGTCGGACCGTTTGGGCCGCAAGCCGGTGCTGGCGCCTGCGCTGGTGCTCCTTGGGGTTGTATACTTCCTTCTGCAGTGGGCGACCAATGAAGTGGCGCTGGCGATCGTGGTCGTCGCCATCGGGTTTCTCTTCTACACGGTGGCCAACGTGACGACGGCGGCGGCACTGGACGCGGCGGGAAAGGAGAGTCAGGCATCCTCCTTCGGACTGGTGTCCTTTGGCACCCACATCCTGGTGGTGCCGGCGCCCACGCTGGCAGGATATCTCAGCGAACGTTTCGGCATCATGACGGCCTTCTTCTTCCCTGGTGCCTGTCTGCTGTTGGGTGCGTGCATCGTGTTTCCCCTGAAGTTCCGAAGGGACTGACACGCGCGTTCCCCGTTTGTCCCGGTTGACGTCATTGGTACCCGGTGGTAGTGGCCACTAGTGGCTGCGCCGCGGGAACCGGACATCCGATGTAGGGGCGGGTTTCAAACCCGCCCGCCCCCGCACGGGCGCTGCCGCCCGACACCAGGCATATTCTGCGAACCCTGACCACGCGGGAGGTTGAAATGAGCGATATTTCCGTTGTCGACGCCGACGGCCATCTGATCGAATCCATACCCGAGATGGCGGAGTACATGGTCCCGGAAGCGAAGGAGTACGCGTTGAATCCGCCCCGGAACCGGGCGGGCGTGTTTCCCTCCATCGACGGCATGCACTACCCGGAGACCGAGGAAATGACCGCGCAGAACCGCATCAACCCGGTCAGAGCCAGCGACGAGCGCGCCGGTTCCGGCGAGGACATCTTCGAGTTCGTGAAGAAAGCCGAAATCACGGACTCGGTGCTGTACGCCACCGAAGGCTTGTCCCTGGGCTTCATCCAGCAGCCCAGCTACGCGGCCAAGGTGTGCCGCGGCTACAACGACTACGTCACGGAGCGGTACCGGGGCATCAGCAAGCGGCTCCACCCCATCGCGCTGCTGCCCATGCAGGACCCCAAGGCCGCGGCCGCGGAGCTGCGCCGGTGCGTGAAGGAGCTGGGGCTTCTGGGCGGCATGCTTCCCTCCACCGGCCTGGATCTGCACCTGGGCCACGAGTTCTACCAACCCGTCTACGAGGAAGCCGCGGAGCTCGGCTGCGTGCTGGGCATTCACGGCGGCTCCAACCGGGGCGTGGGCCTGGACACGTTCAGCAGCCGGTTGGGCTCACGGTTGCTGCACCATCCCCTACCGCTCATGATCGCCCTGGTGTCGTTCATCTACCACGGCTGGTTCGATCGCTACCCGACCCTCAAGGTGGCCTTTCTGGAGGGTGGCTGTGCCTGGCTGACCTGCATCGCCGACCGCATGGAAAGGGACGCGGAGCTGGAAGGACTCTCGTGCCGCCCGCTGCCGGAGTACATCGCCAGCGGCCAGATCCTTATCGGCTGCGAGGGTAACGACGCCAGCCTGCCCTATCTGGCCCGGCGCGTGGGCATCGAACCGTTCGCCTACTCCTCCGACTATCCTCACGAGGTGGACCTGCCGGCGGCCCAGAAGATGATCGAGGAAACGCGCAACCACACGGAGCTCTCGGAGGGGGACAAGGCGGGGGTGCTGGGAGACAACGCGCGCCGCTTCTACGGCCTCAATTGATGTCTCCGCCAGCGGCCACCGCGCGTGATCGTTGAAGTTTCCGGCGTCACCAAGCGCTTCGGCGAGCGGGTGGCCGTGGACGATCTCACCCTGAACGTTCCGCGGGGCGTCTGCTTCGGTCTGCTGGGTCCCAACGGGGCGGGCAAGACCACGACGCTCCGCATGATCTACGGCGTCACCCTTCCCACCAGCGGCTGCGTCCGCGTGTTCGGCATGGATGTGTCCCGCAACGTGCGCGCCGTGCGCCGGCGGCTGGGCGTCACCCTGCAGCAGAACGTTCTCATCGAGACCCTGTCGCCACGGGCCAACCTCACCATCTTCGGCCGGTACCACCTCATGGACGGCGCCGAGCTGGCCCGGCGCGTGGAAGAGCTCATCGACTTCATGGAGCTCCGCTCCCACGCCGACCTGCCGGTGGCCAAGCTGTCCGGCGGCTACCAACGCCGGCTGGCGGTAGCTCTCTCCCTGATGAACCGTCCGGAGCTGCTGATTCTCGACGAGCCCACCACCGGGCTCGATCCGGCGGTGCGGCTGGCTCTCTGGTCCCGGGTGCGCGAGCTTCGGAGCCGCGGCGCCACGGTCCTCCTGACCACCCACTACATGGACGAGGCCCAGCGGCTGTGCGACACCGTCGCCATCATGTCCGCCGGCGACATCATCGCCCAGGGCGCGCCCGAAGAGCTCATCGAGCGCTACCTGGCCCGGCAGGCGGTGGAGCTCGAGGCGACGCAGGAGGAGGAGCACGCGCTGTTGCGCGGTTTCGACGAGAGCCTGCCGCGCTATCGGTCGGGCAACCGCAGCATGATCTACCTCGACGACCCCGCCCCGCTGCTGGAGCGGATCAGGCTCGGGATCGAGGCTGGAGCCGGTGCGCGTGCCGTGGCTGTGCGGCCCACCAATCTGGAGGACGTGTTCCTGACCCTCACCGGCACCCGTCTCGAGGAAGGCCCGTGACCCTTTCCTGGCGGCACGCCCTGTCGGTGTGGCGGCGCAACGCCACCATGTACCGCCGGACCTGGAGATGGAACATCCTGCCCAACTTCTTCGAGCCGGTGCTCTACCTCGTGTCACTCGGCGTGGGACTCGGCGCCTACATCACCACAATGGGCGGCACCTCCTACATACAGTTCCTGGCCCCGGGGCTCGTGTGCGTCGCCGCCATGAACGGCGCGAGCTTCGAGGTGACCTACAACATCTTCGTGCGCATGAATATCGAGAAGGCCTACGACGCCATGCTGACCACTCCGATCCAGCCCGTGGACGTGGTCGCCGGCGAGTTGCTGTGGGCCATGACCCGGTCGTGCGTCTACGGCCTGTCCTTCGTACTTGTGGTGGCCGCGGCCGGGCTTGCGCCGCTGCCGCAGGCCCTCTGGGTGCTGCCGGTGATACCCCTCACGGGCCTTCTCTTCTCGGCCATCGGGCTGACCTTCACCCTGCGCATCGGCACGATCGAGCTCTACAGCTTCTACTTCACCCTGTTCCTCACGCCCTTGTTCCTCTTCTCGTCGGTCTTCTTTCCCCTGGAGGAACGCCTGTCGGCGTCCTGGCTCTGGCTTGCCGAGTGCCTGCCGCTGCTCCACCCCGTGCGGCTCGCACGCGCCGCGTTCTTCGGCCCGGCCACACCCGCGCTCCTCTGGGACGTGGCCTACATCCTGGGCCTCTCCACCGTGCTGATCACGTACGCGGCACGCCTCATGCAGCGCAAGCTCACCCAGTGAGCGTGCCGTATGAAGCGGCGGGACGGGCGGGTTTAAAACCCGCCCCTACACGCACCTCGTTCGCACACGGCGAAATCACCGTTGACCCCGCAAAAAGGCCCGCCCCCCACGAATTTCCACCGTGGAACCCGCAAAAGGCCCGGCCCCCCCACCGTGTCCCGAAGAGGCAGACGTAGGGGCGGGTTTCAAACCCGCCCGCGCCCGCACCAGCAGAACAGCCCAAGGCGAAGTCGCCCCCTCGGTCCCACCAACCGCCCACCACAAGCCAAACCCCACCGTGGAACCCGCAGGAGGCCCGGCCCCCCACGCCGCGTCCCGAAGAGGCAGACGTAGGGGCGGGTTTCAAACCCGCCCGCGCCCGCACCAGCAGAACAGCCCAAGGCGAAGTCGCCCCCCTCGTTCCACCAACCGCCCACCACAAGCCAATCCCCCCCGTCGAACCCGCAAGGAGGCCCGACCCCCCCCACCGCGTCCCGAAGAGACAGACGTAGGGGCGGGTTTAAAACCCGCCCGCGCCCGCACCAGCAGAACAGCCCAAGGCGAAGTCGCCCCCTCGGTCCCACCAACCGCCCACCACAAGCCAAACCCCACCGTGGAACCCGCAAGGAGGCCGGACCCCCCCACCGCGTCCCGAAGAGGCAGACGTAGGGGCGGGTTTCAAACCCGCCCGCGCCCGCACCAGCAGAACAGCCCAAGGCGAAGTCGCCCCCCCTCGGTCCCAGCAACCGCCCACCACAAGCCAAACCCCACCGTGGAACCCGCAAGGAGGCCCGACTCCCCCACCGCGTCCCAGGGAGGCAGACGTAGGGGCGGGTTTCAAACCCGCCCGCGCCCATCAGACCGACGGGCCGGGTTTTCCGGATCTTCCGCCCACCGAACCGGGTTGTCCAGGATGTATTGGCGGATTCGGTCGAGGCCGACCTCATCGCGGATGATATGGTCGTAGAAGTTGCGTTGCCACACCGGCTTTCCCGGAGTGGACCGCGACCGGTTGATTCGGCGTGCCGAGAAGGTTTTGAATCCCCGGATGATCTCCGGTAGGGGCTGCATCTTGGCGGGAGCCGGTTGGAGACCTGACCCGACGAGAACGAGGATGCCGTGGACATGGTTGGGCATCACGATGAAGGTATCCAGTTCAACGTGGGGATAGTGCCTGGGCATTCCCATCCACGTCTCGTTGACCAGGCGCCCGTTTGCGTTGAGTCGCATCTCATCGTCCACCACCTCGCCGAACAGGCATGCGCGATGGTGCGTGCAGATGGTCACAAAATAGGCCCCCTGTTGGGCATAGTCGAAACCACGCAGACGGATGGAGCGGCGCGCAGATTGGTCGGCGTCGTGTCGTGCGTCCATATTTCAAGAGATCGGCCGGACCAGCCATATTGTGCGCGGGCTTGTGCACGGGCGGGTTTGAAACCCGCCCCTACGTCTGCCTCTTTGGGACGCGGTGTGGGGGCGGGACCTCCTTGCGGGTTCGACGGCGGGGATTGGCTTGTGGTGGGCGGTTGGTGGGACCGGGGGGCGACTTCGCCTTGGGCTGTTCTGGTGGTGCGGGCACGGGCGGGTTTGAAACCCGCCCCTACGTCTGCCTCTTTGGGACGCGGTGTGGGGGCGGGGCCTCCTTGCGGGTTCGACGGCGGGGATTGGCTTGTGGTGGGCGGTTGGTGGGACCGGGGGGCGACTTCGCCTTGGGCTGTTCTGGTGGTGCGGGCACGGGCGGGTTTGAAACCCGCCCCTACGTCTGCCTCCCCGGGCCGCGGCGTGGGGGCGGGGCCTCCTTGCGGGTTCGACGGTGGGGATTGGCCTGTGGTGGGCGGCCGGTGAAACGGGCGGGAGGCGACTTCGCCTTGGGCTGTTCTGGTGGTGCGGGCGCGGGCGGGTTTGAAACCCGCCCCTAGTCTGCCTCCCCGGGCCGCGGCCTCGGGGGGCGGGCGTCTCTCCGGGCCTTGGGAAGAAGGTCGCACATTCATTCCTACCGGTGTGGCCGGGCGGGCGGTGTTGTCGGACATCGTTTCCCGCGCGAACGGGCGGTTGGTGTAGGATCGACAGGGTTCCGGAAAATTGAATGCCCGTCTATTTCGCCGTGCGCGAACGGAGTGCATGTAGGGGCGGGTTTCAAACCCGCCCGTGCCCGCACCGGCAGGCAGGCACATTTCCGGCACCGGTCTTTCTCCAGGTCCGACGGACAGGCCCAGGACGCCCTGTGCGGCCGCGCGGGAAAAGGCGGACCCTATCACCTCGGCCCGGGGGAGCCGGACGTAGGGGCGGGTTTCAAACCCGCCCGTGCTCGAAGCGGCGGACAGGGGCGTTGTGCCTGAACATCTCCCCAGGGGTCAGGCGCCGCCCGTTCCTCGATATAGCGAAGATTCCTTGTAACGTCCGATGAAGAAGCGGGTGAGAACGCCGATGGCGGCGGTGGCGGGCACGGACAGCAGCAAGCCGACGAAGCCGAAGAGGGTGCCGCCGGCGAACAGGCCGAAGATCAGCCACAGGGGATGGACTGCCAGGCGGCTGCCCATGACCCGTGGGGTGAGCACGTAGTCGGCCAGCAACTGCCCCGCGAGAAAGATTCCCAGGATCACGGCGATCCGGATCCAGTCCGGCCAGAACTGCAGGAAGGCCACCCCCACGGACAAGACCAGTCCGAAGAGGGTCCCCACGTAGGGGATGAAGGAAAGCGCGCCGGAGGCGAGTCCGATGGTCAGGCCGTAGTCGAGACCCGCCAGCGAAAGGGCGATGCCGTAGACGGCGGCGAGCGCGGCGCAGACGATGACGGAGCCGTGGAGGAAACCCTTGAGCACCACGTCGATGTCGCGCATGATGCCGCGCACGGTGTCTGCGTGGTCGCGTGGCAGCCAGCCGTCCACGGTGGCGATGATCCCGGGCCACTGCCGTAGCACGTAGAAGGTGGTGAGCGGGGTGATGGTGAGGAGGGAGGCCACGTTGATGACGGCGGCGCCGCCGCCCATCAGGCCCTTGAGCAGCTTCAGCCCCAGCGCGGCCATCCGCTGCAGGTTCCCGGCCACGGTCTGGTGAAGCCCCTCGGGCTGGTCGGCGCCGATGGCGTTCAGCGCCCGGGCAAGGAGCGGGCCGATGGATTGAACCAGGCGGGAGACCAGCCCCGGAAGCCGCTGGAGCAGATCCGCCGCCTGTTCCACCACCGGCGGGATGAGCAGCAGCAACAGCAACAGTCCGGCGCCGAAGAAGCCGGCGCCGATGAGAACCGTGGCGGCCATGCGTGACCAGCCGCGTCGTTCCAGCCAGGCCGCGGCCGGGTCGAGAAAATAGGCGAGGGCGATGCCGAGCACGAAGGGAAACAGGATGGCGCTCAGAAGCCATACCAGCAGCAACGCGGCTGCGAGAACCAGGAGCCAGAACAATGCCTGTGAGCGTGCGTTCATGAACTACCGTCGCCGTTCGGCGGAACGTGGGCGCGCGAGCCGGTATCGCCCGACATGCGGGCGCGGGCGGGTTTGAAACCCGCCCCTACATCGGACGTGTGCCGGAGGCTCTTAGATTCCCTCCGCAGCCGATCCCCGGATCCTGAGGTCCTTCGCGGCACAGAGGCGTACGACCTCGCGTTCCAGCGCCTCGACGCTGTCACAGGTGACGATCACCGATGAAGCGCGGTGGTCCAGCGCGCCGCCGGCGAGCCTGTCCGACCATCCTCCCGATCCTTGCAGGACGTAGATGGGCCGTCCGTGGACCCATCCGAAGCACAGCTCGGAAAGGGTGCCGGCGCCGCCGCCCACCGCCACGAGGAAGTCGCCGGCCAGCGCCGTGAGGACGTTTCGCGCGTGGCCCAGGCCGGTGGGAATGACGATGTCGCACCAGGGGTTGGCTGATTTCGTGTCCGTACCGGGAGTGATCCCCACGGTGAGGCCGCCGCCCCGGGCGGCTCCTCGGGCGGCGGCTTCCATGACCCCGCCGCGACCGCCGGTAACCAGGGTGATGCCGCGGCGCCCCAGCATCTCGCCGGCGCGCTCCGCCAGCACCAGAGTGTGCTCAGGGGGGTCGGAGTCCCCTACCAGGGCGGCTTGGGCAAAACGTGCGGCGCCGGGAGTCACGCGGCCTTCCTAGTGTGGTGTCTCACAAATACGGTTATGAAGATGCGAGGGCATTTTGGTCGTCGGCAAGGCGCGATGACTTGTAGGGGCGGGTTTCAAACCCGCCCGTGTGGCCGTTACCACGCGAGGAAGAGCAACGCAGCCGACGGCCAAAAGGACCCGCAGATTCGTAAGCGTATTTGTGAGACACCACACTAGTGTCCTTTGCCGCGCAAGTGCGCAGCCGGAAGTGCACGGGAAAGGCCCGGGGCTCCCTCACTCCAGCAGATAGCCGAATTTCTCATGGGCCTTTCGGACGACCTCCGGGCTGGGTGCGTTCACCTTGGGATACTTGTCGAACCATTCGAAGGGACGGCAGGCGTCGACGACGACGCGGGAGTTGGTGATGTCCTGGACCTTGCGCTGGTCCGGCGTGACCCGGGGGTCGGCGGGGGAGGTGCGCATCTTGCGCAGGATCTCGATGGAGGTCTCGGGGTCGCACCGGGTGAGCATGGCCCAGATCAACTGTTCCAGGTTGGACACGTCGATGTCGTCGTCCACCACGATGACGAACTTGCAGCCGTACACCACCGAGCCGCAGGTGGAGGCCAGCAAGCCGGCCTGCCGGGCGTGGCCGGGATACCGCTGCTTGATGCCGATGCCGTGGAGCAGGCGCGAGGCCCCGACCTCGTGGCACCATACCTGGGTCACGTCCGGAACGCCGGCGTTGGCCAGCTCCTGCTTGAGCATGGCCGAGCGCATGATGGCGCGGTAGCGGGCCATCTCGTCGGAGCCGGCGCCCAGCGGAGGGACTCCCAGGATGATCGGATCGTTGCGGTGGTAGATGGCCCGGATGTCGAGGGTGGGCTGCTCGCTGGCGCCCCCGGCATAGTAGCCGGTCCACTCCCCGAACGGCCCCTCGACGGCGCGCTTGTCGGCGGTCAGGAATCCTTCCAGCACGATCTCGGCGTTGGCGGGGATGGGCAGGCCGGTGACCTTGCCCCGCACCACCTCGACGGGGGTGCCGCGCAGTCCGCCGACCACGTCGAACTCGCACACGCCGTAGGGGAACTCGGTGCCCCCCACGAAAAACGACATGGGGTCGCCGCCCACCACCAGGGCCACGGGCATGGGCTGCCCCTTGTCGAAGTATTTCTTGCGATGCATGTAGGCGTGCTTGCCCGGGACGAACAGCAGGCTCACGGACTTCTTGTCCTGGACCATGGCGCGGTAGGTGCCGACGTTGATCCACCGCTCCTCGGGGTCGATGGTGACGCAGAAGCAGCCGGTGCCGATGTAGCGGCCGCCGTCGTCCGCGTGCCACTTGGGGGTGGGAAACCGGGTCACGTCGATGCCGTCACCGGTGAGGATGTTCTCGAATACCGGTCCGTCGTCCACCACCACGTGGGGCAGTTGCCTCTGGTTCTTGATGTAGTGGTCGAAGAAGGCCTGGCTCAGCTCCTGCTTGGTGAGGTGTTCGGGGAACCCCAGCGTCATGTTCCGGCGTTTGCCGGCAAAGGTGTTGATCAGGACGCGGAACCCCTTGGGGCAGCCCGGGACCTCGTCGAAGAGCACGGCCGGACCGTCGTCGACGCGGATCACCGCATCGGCGGCGAGTCCGATGTCTTCCTCCCAGCTCGCGCCGGTGACGGTGCGGAGCTCGCCCAGGGCATCGGCCCGGGCCATCCATTCGCGGAGGTCGTGATAAGGCAGCTTGGCTTGCATGGAATCGAGTGCAGACATGTGCTCCGATCCCGATCAAGCCGCCAGGGACTTGATGCGCTCCACCGCCTCGTCCACGAGCTCGTCGGTGGTCTCGTTGGCGCCGATGATGCCGACCTTGGATTTGCCCATGAACCATGCACGGTCGAGATCCTCGATCTTCTCGATCCGGTGGACATTCTTGTTGAAGGCCTTCGCCACCTCCTCCATGCGATTGGTCATGCCCTCGGTCCAGCCGAAGATGACCACCGCCTCCACCTCCCGCGCCAGCTCTTCCACCTTGGGCAGGCGCTGCAGCGAGTCGATGCAGGCAGTGTTGCGGATGCGCACGTTGGCGAAGCGCTCCAGTATCAGGGTCATGATCTTCTTGTAGCTCTCCATCCAGAACGTGGTCTGGACGATGACCCCGACGGGCTCGAACCGGGTCAGGCGGATGTCTTTCACGTCGTCCTCGTTTTCGACGATGAACACCTCGCGCTCCTTCTCCTTGGCGATGCCCATGAGGCGCGGGATGCCGTGGTGCGTCCGGCTGCTCAGGATCACCAGGTGGCAACCCTGATCCAGCAGCTCCAGCTCCGCCTCCTCCTGCTGCACCACGAAGGGGCAGGTGGCGTCGGCCAAGAGCTCGAGGCCCTGCTCCCGCGCCTGCCGGCGAACCTCCGGCGGCGCGCCGCGGACGCCGTAGATGAGCTTCTCCTCCTTGATGGAGTCCATGTCGTTGGTGGAGCGGATGCCCTCTTCGTCCTCCAGTTTCTTGAAGGCGATGAAGTCGTTCTCGGGTCGGAGAGACCACACGGCGATGCCGTTGCCGTGCTTCTGCACCATCTTCTGGTGCATGGCGCCGGCGCGATGCACGCCCACGCAGAGGCCGCTGGGCGGGATCCCCTTGGTGTTGTTGAAGTCTACCTTGACTACTTCCATGTGAGCCTCCTCGCTGAGACGACTTGGTGCGGAATGTTCGCAGATCGGAGCCGGTTTTTCAATCCCGCGCCGCCCTTCGCGCCGATGGCTCACAGGTCGAAGGCGTCCCGCCCTCGACGAGGCAAGATGCCTTGCTTCCAAGAAATGAAAACTCCTTTCACTGGCCGGGCAATTTTTATCATGGTAAACCCGGTTCGGCAGAGGTTCCGATGAGGGTACGCAATGACGGCGCGACGGCGGTTCACGGGAGAGTTCAAGGCAAAGGCAGCGCTGGAAGCACGCCCGCCTCGGCACGGGTCTGGCTCTACGGCGTCGTCGTTTTCGCCGCCGCGTGGCTCGTGTTCTGGATTCAGCCGCTGGCCGTGCGCGGCGTTCTGCCCGTCCTCGGCGGTTCGCCGGCGGTGTGGAACACCGCGATGGTGTTCTTCCAGTCGGCGCTGCTGGGGGGCTACGCCCTTGCGCATCTCCTGATCCGCCGCGCGTCGCCCCCCGGACAACTTGCCGTCCTCGCGGCCCGTGGGTTGGCGTCGCTCTCACGGTTCCGGTCGGCGGACTGCGCCTCTTGGGAGACACCTCCGCCGATCTTCCACCCGTCCTGTGGCTTCTCGGGACGCTGGCGGGCTCGCTCGGGCTCGCCTTTGTCGCAGCCTCGTCCCTGACCCCTCTCGTTCAGGCCTGGCTCGCGCGGACGGGCACCGGCGCAGCGTCCGTCAACCCGTATTTCCTCTACGCGGTCTCGAACGCGGGCTCCGCCGGCGCCCTCCTCGCGTATCCGTTCCTGCTCGAGCCCTTCATCGGTCTTGATCGTCAGGCATGGCTCTGGAGCGCCGCCCTGCTGGGGCTCGCTCCCTTGCTCATCGTCCTGTGGTCGGCATTGCCCCGCGGCCGCGCCCCGGTGTCCGCCACCGTCTCGTCCCTGCCCGTGGCGGCGTTGCCGTGGGCGCGCATCCTCGCGCTGTCGGCGGTTCCAAGTGCGCTTCTCCTCGCGCTCACACGCTACCTGACGACCGACGTGGCGTCGGTACCGCTCCTCTGGATCGTGCCGCTCGCGCTATACCTCGGCACGTTCGTCCACGCCTTCGCGCGCCGCGAAATGATCCCGCAGCCGATCCTTGCGAGCCTTGTGCCGCGGGCCCTCATCTTCCTCGCGGTCGTGTATCCGCTGAGCCGCACGTTTATCGTGCTGGCAGGCATGGTCCACCTCCTTGTCTTCACCCTCGCCGCGCTTTACTGCCACGGCGCCCTTGCTCGCCTTCGCCGCCCGCCACCGATCTGACACGCTTCTACCTGCTGGTCTCGACCGGCGGACTCATCGGCGGGCTTCCCGTCGCGCTCGCGGCGCCGCCGGTCTTCGTCGACGTTTACGAGTACCCCATCGCCATCGCCCTCGTTGCCGCTCTCCTGCCGGCGGCGGCCTTCGGCCTGGGCCGCGTCCGTTTGCTGGTGGCGACCGTTGCTCTTGGCGTTGTCGTCGCCGGACTCTCGGCCGTGCATATCGGCTTCGGCGGTTTCAATGAGCGTTTGCCGTTGCTCGTTGGCGGCGCGTTCGTGCTTGTCCTGATCTGCGCGCCGGCGCTGATTTTCCTGCGGGCGCTGCCGGCCCTGCTCGCGGGTGCTCTACTGGCCGTCTTCCTGGTGCCCAGCGCGATCTCGCGCGGCCTCGACGTGCATGTCGCCCGCGCGCGCACCTTTTTTGGCGTCTACCGGATCGTCGAGGCCGACGGCGTGCGCTCCTTCTATCACGGGACCACGCTGCACGGGAAAGAGTGGCCCCGGGCCGACGGCTCGACCGAGAGCAGGACCACCTACTACGGGATCGGGACCCCGTATTTCGAACTGCTCTCGGCACTTACCCGCCGCCCGTCGCCTGTTGTCATCGGGCTCGCGGGGCTCGGCACCGGGTCGCTCGCGTGCTATGCGCGCCCCGGCGACGAGGTGCGCATCTACGAGATCGACCCCGAAGTGGTGCGCCTCGCCCGGACCCACTTCGCGGCACTTCACAACTGCGCACCGCATGCGACCGTCGCCGTCGGCGACGCGCAGCTTCTCCTCGAACGCGAGCAGAAAACCCTCGATTTCCTCGCCCTCGATACTTTCGCCTCCGATGCGATCCCGGTCCACCTGCTCACACTGGAGGCGTTCCGGAGCTACCCGCGCGTCCTTGCCCGGGATGGTATCCTCGCGGTCCACGTCTCCAATCGGGCTCTCGACCTGGAGCCCGTGCTCGCGGTGCTGGCCGAACGCGTCGGACTCTTTGCGCGCATCAAGCGCTATTCGGCTCCGAAGAATTTGCCGCCGCCGCGGCCGTCAGCATCATCCACTGTGGTGGTCCTGACCCGCGACGAAGGCACGTTCCGGGCGCTCGATCTCGATGCGGGCTGGGTCCCTCTCGGGTCCCCCGACCGTGTCCGGGTCAGGACCATTTCACGCTTGGTCACATCCTGGCGCCTCCATGGTGGCCCACCTACGTCGATGCCACCCTCACCCCAACCCTCTCCCTCTGGGAGAGGGTTGGGGTGAGGGTGCCCCAATGAAAGCACCCCTTTGATGCGGCAAAAAATAGCAGCGGCCAGGGTTATTCGGGCTCCCTCACCCGGCCTTCGGCCACCCTCTCCCAGAGGGAGAGGGGTTTAGTTCGTGCTATCCTGCTGCTTCCGTGTAGCCTCCCCGTGGCCGAGGTTAGCCGAAGGCGTCTCCCGGCACCGCACCGCGGCCCTGTGTCGGATTGCGCTGCGCTAATCCGACCTGCCCGGGGCTGGAACCGTAGCGTGAAATGACCGTGGTGTCCGGGTCTGGACGGACGACTACACGAGCATCGTGCCTCTCCTCCGCTGGCGGTAACCCTGCCTTCTCGGTCGCGCCCTGTTGGTGTCCTGTTCAGCAAATCCGTATACAGTTCGGCCAGTATTGGGAATGGCACGGAATTGGTTCATAACCATGAACTTATTGTATCTATGAAAAATTGTTGTATCCTTGCCGGCGACTCGCATGGGACAGGGTACCATTGATAGGCGCGGGAAGCGCGGAGGGAAGAGAACGCGATGACGAATGCAACGATGACGAATGCAAGGATACTGGTTGTCCGGAGCGACGGTCCCGGCGCCGAGGGTTTGGAGCAATGCCTGCAAGGTATGGGTTACGACGTGTGCGCGGTGGCCGCGTCCGCGGCCGTGGCCATTGAAAAGGCGGCGGAGACAGCTCCCGATGCAGCCTTGATCGATCTCGACCTTGACGCGGGCGCGGACGGCCTCGAAGCGGCCGAACGGATCGGGAGCGAGCTCGACATTCCCGTGGTCTGTCTGACGGACGGCGCCGGGGGAATCCCGTCTCCACCGGCCCCAACGGCCTATCCGCTCGGCTATGTCCTGAAGCCGTTCGACGGGCGGCAACTGCGCCTGAACCTTCTGACCGCTCTTTCTCTGCGCGAGCGGGAAAGCAGGCATCAAGAGACCAGGAGCCGGTTGGAGCGCGAAATCGATGAGATGCGAAATCAAGTCGATGTCAGGGACATCATTCTCAACAGTATGGAAGAGGGCATCATCGCTACGGATCAAAACGGGCAGCGCCTGGTTTACAATTCAGGCGCGGTACGGATTGGCGGCGAACGTGAACCCACCGACAAGATCGATGAATGGGCCGCGCTGCATGGGGTTTATCGTCTCGACAAGGAAACGCTCCTGCCGGTGGACGAAAATCCGCTCGTGCTTGCCATGCGCGGTCAGGAGACGGACGGGATTGAGCTCTTCGTGCGCAATGAGATGCGGCCCGAGGGCAGTTATATCAGCGTCACCGGCCGGCCTCTAAAGGACACCTCCAACAGGCAGGGAGGAGGCCTCGTCGTTTTTCGGGACATTACCAGCAGGAAGGCGACGGAAACCCGCCTGCAACAGAGCGTAGGTGAGCTGAGGGAACAGAGCGAGTTGCTGCAAACCACCTTTGACAGCATCCAGGAAGGCATTATCGTCAGCGACGAAAGCGGAGAGTTCCTTTACATCAATCCCGGCGCCAAGGAGATCCTCGACCAGGAATACCTGGCCAGACGCCAGGGCAAATGGTTGGAAAAATCCAACGACGTCTATTACTACGCCGATCGTATGACGCCCATCAAGAACGAGGACCTGCCGCTTCCCCGCGCCATCTTCAAAGGCGAGGCCACTGACGAGATGAACATATTCGTACGCAGGCCGAACCACCCGAACGGCGGCATTTACCTCTCGACGGGCGCGCGGCCGCTCCTGAACGAAGTCGGCGAGATCAGAGGGGGTGTCCTCATTTTCCGCGACGTCACCCATCGGATGCTCGCTGAAGAGGCATTGATGCAGGCATTCGTGCAAGGACGGTTGGAGGTGGTCGATACCATCCTGCACAATATCGGCAACGCCATCAACAGCGTAACCACGGGGACCGACACCCTTTACCGGAGCTTCACGAACGATCAGTTGGGGCGCCGCCTCTGCGCACTTGTCGACGCCATAAAACCCCATGCGGATGATTGGATCGAATACATCAAGAACGACCCGCAAGGCCAGAAGGTGATGCCGTTCATCATCGCCCTCGCCGAAGACTTCGTCAGGCACAACAGACGGTTGGCAAGGACGGTCGAGCGCGTCAGAGACAGGGCGCAGCACATCGCCGACATTGTGCGTACCCAAAGGCCGCCTGGCCGTTCGGGTGTGAGACAGAGAGACATCAATCTTCGGAAGGCGCTCTCGGATGCCGTCAAGGTTGTGCGGGATTCGCTCGACAACGGCGGCATCCGGATCGACGTCGACTGCGCGGAGGCGCCGAAAGAGATCAGGACTCAGGAAAGTCAGTTTCATCAGATGATGGTCAATGTCATCAAGAATTCGGTGCAGGCGATTCACGAGCGTGCAGAGTCGGACGGACTCGATGAAGAGCCTTGCATTCGGATACGGGCCGGCATCGAGGGCGACTTTCTCAGCCTTGAAGTGAGCGACAACGGCATCGGGTTCATCGGCAAGGACACCCGGATGTTCTTCGCCGCCGGCTATACCACGAAAGAATCGGGCACCGGGCTCGGTCTCCATTCGGCCGCCAATTTCGTCGTTGGATCGGGCGGACGGATCGACCTTTCGAGCGACGGCATCGGCAAGGGCGCGACCGCGCGCGTCAGGCTGCGACTCTCTCAGGAACCTCATCTAGCGTAAACAACAGGAGGGATGGCTGATGGATTTCAAGGAATACGTTAACACGCGCGTCTTGATCGTCGATGATCAGAAAGAGATCCACGACGACTTTGCAGAGATGTTGAAGCCGCAACTGTCGGAGGCGTGGGCGAACAAGCTGGCGGCCGCGTTCGTCGTCGAGGAAGAGCAGTCCTTTTTGCCCGAGTTCGAGCTGCTGCACGCGAGGAGCGGAGAGGAAGCCTGCGACATCGTGAAGGCTGGAAAGGAACGGACCCGTCCCATCGCCGTCGCCTACATCGACATCCGAATGCCTCCGGGCGTCGACGGTATCGAAACGATCCGCCGGGTGAGAGAGGTCGACCGCGACGTCGAGATCGTCATCATGACCGCTCACACCGACAGGCCTCTGTCCGAGATCATCCGGAATGTGGAGCGGCTTCACAAGGCGCTCTATATTCGAAAGCCTTTCGTGCGCGAGGAGATCCAGCAGATGACGTTGTCTCTGGTCGGCAAGTGGAACGTCGAGCAGGAGCTGGCGGAGAAACGGCGGCAACTTGGCATCAGCCATGAAAGGCTGGAAGCCGTGCTCGACACCACCGGAGAGGCCATGGTCATGTACGACCTCACTGGGCGCCTGGTGTTCGCCAATCGAGGTTACGAGAAGTTGGTCGACCTGACGGAAGGCGAGTTGAAGGACCTCTCGCCGGATGCGCTCGCGGCGCATTTCCAGGAACGGTTCCGGGAGCCGGACCTGCTCGACGTCGAGAGCAGGTTCGTCTTCAGGAACGCCGGCGACCTGGTCGAGGAAAGCGCCGCGGGGACGTTGCCGGAACACCGGCTGTTCTATCGAACGACCGCGCCGGTGCATGACGGTCAGGGAGGGCTCATGGGCAGCCTCTACGTGTACCGGGACGTGTCCAGGGAGGTCGAGGCAGAGCGGATGAAGGCGGAGGTGTTGCGCTTGCGCACCGAGCTGGAGACGACCTACTCCTTTGACGGCGTGGTAGGCGACAGCCCTCCCATGCAGCAGGTGTATGCGCTGATGAGGCAGGCCGCGGAAAGCGACATTACGGTGCTGATCCGGGGCGAGAGCGGGACCGGCAAGGAGCTGGTGGCGAAGTCGTTTCACTTGAACAGCCCGAGGAAGGATGGGCCGTTTCTGGCCATCAACTGCGCCGCCATTCCCGAGACGCTCATGGAAAGTGAGTTGTTTGGCCATGAACGGGGGGCTTTCACCGGGGCCACAAGGCAGAGAATCGGCGCCTTCGAGCGCGCCGGGAGGGGGACGATCCTCCTCGACGAGATCGGCGACATGCAGTTGGCGCTGCAAGCCAAGCTGTTGCGGGTGCTGCAGGAGCGGGAAATACAGCGGGTGGGTGGGGCCGCCACCATCCCCATTAACGTCCGGGTGATCGTGGCAACCAACAAGGACCTGGAGGCCGCGGTCAAGACCGGGGAGTTCCGGGAAGACCTGTTCTATCGCATCGCCGCGTTCCCCATCGTGATTCCTCCGCTCAGGCAGCATCGGATGGACATTCCCTTGCTGGCCAACCATTTTCTGAACAAACACGTCGAAGGCAGCGGTCGATCCATGAGCGGCATCTCTGCCGCAGCGTTGCGTCTGCTGCTCCAGTACGATTGGCCCGGCAACGTGCGTGAGCTCGATCACGCAATCGAGCGCGCCGTCCTGTTGGAGAAGACCGACGTGCTGCAAGTGGACAGCCTCCCGCCCCATCTCCTCGTAACCCACGCTGCCGCAGACGATGACTCCACACCGGCGTCAGTCCGGCCCCTGGTGGAAGTCGAGCGGCGGGCGCTGGCCCAGGCGCTCGAAGCCTCGGGCAACAACATCTCGCAGGCGGCCCGGGTATTGGGCATCAACCGGGTGACCATGCACCGGAAATTGAAGAGATACGGCCTGCTCGCCAAGGATTGAACCTGACACACCGGTGTGCGTGTGTTGCACTTTGCAACCTATGTTGCAAAGTGCAACAATTCCTCTGGATTGTAGATTAATCCCTTAAAATCAAGGGATTACGGCCTTTCCCGACGGCTCGCTCGCTTCGAGTGTAGATTCTGCAACACGCAGAGGTCTTCCGGTCGCCATCGCATTCCGCTGCAACTACCTGAAATATGACGAGTTTTTCCGCTCCTTCCTGAGTGGCACGATTCGTGCTGTGTATTGGTTCAGTTAGTTGGTGGGTGAGTGTCGATTATGGTTGTGTTTCAATTTGGCGATGGAACTCGGAAAGGGAATTGTGAACAGTCCTGACGGATGTTTTCCGGCGTCCAGCTTGCCTCGGCGGGGCCGAAGGGCGGTGGAAGGACTGCGGCGCTTCTGGTCCGCGCGGCGGGCGTCGGTCGTGTTGGAGAGCGTCTGCAGCCTGTGCTTCATGATCGTCATGGTGGGTAGCGTCTTTGAAATCGTGAACAGGTTGTTCGTCGATGACCTGCTGGAGCGCGCGGCCCGGGCGGTGGCGAGAGACGCCTCGCTGCAAGAACAGGCGGCGGACACCGAAGATCAGTTGCTCAAGCGGGCCAAGGCGGCAATACGAACAGAGCTTGGGGACAGCCTGGATCCGGATCTGCTGAGGATCGAGATCGACGTCTACGACAACCCCTCGACGATGTTGCAAGCCCAGTTGTCCGGGGGCGAAAATGGCCGGCTTGGCGGGGATGCTGGCGACATGGTGGTGGTGCGCCTGGGGTTCAAGCCCCGGACGTCGCCTGGCGAGACGCAACAGACGCTCCCGCCCGACGATTTCACCGTCCGTGCTCTGGCGGTGGCGCGAAACGAACGAACGGTAGGATTGCCTCAAACGGGGGTGGAGTTGGCGGTGACTCAATGAATACGCTGGTGAGCGCCCTGACGGTCCGGCTCTCGACAGTTCTCTCGTCCTGGATGCGGAACAGGCGGGGCTCGGTCGCCGGCGAGTTCGTGATCGGCGCCGTTCTCATCGTCACGACGACGGTGGCGGGCCTGGACCTGTACCGGGTGATCAACGCAAAGTCGGTGGCGGTGCACGCGGCGACCACCATGGCAAGCTACTTGTCGCTGGAAACCGCCCCGCGTGAGGGATTCATCCAGGACCTGGCCAGGTTCTCCTATCGCAACGAGATCGCGCTGCCGTCAGAGGCGGCCTTCGTGGTATCGGCGGTCAGCCGGTCTGAGGCCACCGAAGCGGAACCCGACCCGCCGGCCGTCGTGCGGTGGAATCTGACCACCGTCATCGGTGAAGACCCGGACTCTCCCCCTACGGAGTTGGGCGAGTCCTGCAGCCGGCTCGCTTCAGGTACGGGAGCATCGGCTTCAGGTACGGGAGCATCGGGTTCGGGCGCGGGAGCATCGGCGCTGCTGAAGGATCTCGGGATGGAGCCCGGCGAGATGGTGGTCGTCGCGGAGGTCTGCGTCAAGCTGCTGCCAGGGGCGTTCGTGGGCGGCGGGTTGCTGTCGGGCAACCTGTTTCCAACGCGTTTCTACCAGCATCAGATCCTTCCCGTGCGCGGCGAGGCGTTACCGGCGGAGCCGTCGTGATGAGGGTGGGGGACAGACCGGTGAAGAAGCCGCGGCGCGGACTCGCCGGCCGGCGCGGGACCGGCCGATTGGCCGGCTTTTTCAGGGACACCCGGGCCGGCGCTGTCGGAGTCTCGTCCGTGTTCATCGCCTTGATGTGCTTCACGGGCACCGCGATGATCAGCGATCATGTGGTGTTGCTCCATCATCGCAATGTTCTGCAGGCCGCTTCCGATTCGGCGAGCGTTGCGGCGACGCGGCAGTTGGCCGGACTGGACCGTGATATGACCCAGGAGCAGGTGGCCGGGAAACTGGCGCCGCTGGCCAAACGTTACGTTCTGGCCAACCTGCCCGAAGGGGTTCGCGCGTCGGCGAAGGATACGCTGGAGCTCGCGCTCACGCACGACCGTGAAACCGGCGTTGTCAACATTGCGGTGTCCGCCGACCTCGGCGGAGCGATTGTCGGTCGGTATCTGTGGGGGCGGCTCGTCGACAAAACCCGAGTTGCGAGCGGCGTCGAGCGCATTGTGCCCACCGTCGATCTGGTGCTGGCGATCGATGTCACCGGCTCAATGGCGAAGAGTATCTATGCCACAACCGGCGGAACGGCTGCGATTCCGGCAAACCGCCGGATCAACGTCGTCCGAAACGCGGCGCAGGTGCTCGTGGATGGTATGTACGGCCAAGACAAGGATGGCGGGCATATCTCGGTCGGGCTGGTGCCGTTCAACACGACCGTCAATGTCGGCGCGACGCGGCGGGATTGGGTGAGCGACCTGGGCCAGGGGCACAAGGTCATCCCCGCGGGGTTCGGCCCCTGGCGCGGCTGCATCGAACACCGCGAGCAGGAGGAGGACGATCTGGACCTTTCGCTCGACACACCCGATGAGGCGCCGTTTACGTCATGGTTTTCTCCGAGCACGCTGGAATACCGCCCCGTTGAGCGCGCCGAGCTGGCCAAAGGGGCGACGGTGTGGGGCGAAAACGACTGGTCCGCGGACGACCCTCACGAGAACTATAGCCAAAGCCCGCACTATGGTTGCCCGCGCGACGAGATCGTTCCGCTGACGACCGACCGCGCGACGGTGAAGCAGGCGATAGCGGATTTGCAACCCTGGTCCGGCGGCGGTACCATGACCCATGTCGGCGTCGTGTGGGGAAGGCGGCTTCTGGCGTCCGCATGGCGAGATGTCTGGGGCCTTCCCGAAGAACCGGAAGAGCCGGGCAAGAAGGTCCTGGTGCTGTTGACGGACGGCGTCAACGATGCCTACGATTCCCCGTCGACCTACCCCGGAAACTACTGGCAGCACGGCGGCTTCCGACGCGTTGAATACACTTCGCAGTATACCGGATACGGCCGGGCCGGGAACGGGACCGTCGAAGAAGGTGTTCGGGCGGGGACTCGGTTCGATGATGTGAAAGACGAAAGCCAGGAACGTAAACGCCTCAACAAACTCTTTCTGGACTCCTGCGATCTCGCGAAAGACGACGGAATTACCGTGTTCACTGTTTCGGCGGTGCCGCACGGCCACCCCAAGGAGAATGAGTTGCGTGAACGGCTTGCCGCCTGTGCGACGTCCGATGCGCATGCTTTTGTCGAAAACAGCGAGCCCGCGCGCATGCAAACGGCGTTTCGCGCGATCGGCCGGATGATTCAGGGATTCCGAAGGACAAGTACGGTAAAAACCGGGTCATAGCAGGAGTAGGCGAGGCAGGTGATGTGTCTCGGAAACAGGTTTACAAGGACGCGCAGGATTTGTCGTTGCCGGCAAGGCGCGATGACAGGTAGGGGCGGGTTTCAAACCCGCCCGTGCGGCATGCGCCACGCGAGGAAGAGCCACGCAGCCGGCGGCAAAAGGACCAGCAGATTTGTAAACCTGTTTGTGAGACACAACACTAGGTTGCAGCAGGGTATTATTGGTATTGGGTCAATACAGGTAGTTCCGTTCGCGGAACGAAGAAAAGGAGGCAAGGGATGAACGTCATGAAGTACTATAGTGGGTGTCTGGTCCGGTATATGCGGGGCACGCGGGCCGTCGCCGCCATGGAATACGCGATCGTCGTCGGGGTGATCGTGGTCGCGGTCGGAGCGGCCATGATGCTTTTTCAAAAAGAGGTCACGGGACTGATTGATGGTGTGGCCAAAGAGCTCAAGGCTACTGGTAAAGAGGTAGTAAGTAAAACCGGGGACAACACGAAGAAGTGATCTTTCATGGCTTGCGGGGACAGACCTCGGGGATCGTTGCGGTGTCCCATACCTTCGGGTCTCGTCATTGGTGTGCGATCATGGGTTGGAGGTTTGAATGTTTCGGCTGAGGAGCGTCCTCCGCCTCCTGTGCCGGCTGGGTGTTTCGCTCGCCGTGGCCGTCGTGTTTGCCGGCAGCGGCTACGGCCAGGTGGCGCGCGAGGGCGCTCCGTTGGCCGTTCATGTAGGCCAGAGCCGGATGATCCGGCTCGCCAAACCCGTCGGCTCGGTGTTCGTCGCCGAGCCGACGGTGGCCGACCTGCAGGTCGTCTCGCCGCGGGTGTTGTTCGTTTTCGGCAAGGCCGCGGGCCGGACTTCGGTGGCGGCGCTCGGGAGCGAAGGCGCCCTGATAGCGCAGTGGACAGTGACGGTGACGCTGGACGTGGAACCGGTCCGGTCGGCTCTGTCGGAAGACGCGGATCTGCGCAATGTCGAGGTTCGCCCAAGGCGCCATGGAGTCGAGCTCGGCGGTGTGGTGGCGTCGGCGGAAGCGGCGGACCGGGCATTGCAGTTGGCCAGGGCAGCGCTGCCCGAGAAGGCGGCGGTGATCAACCGGATCTCCGTGTCGAGCGCGCAGCAGGTGAATCTGGAGGTGCAGATCGCCGAAGTGCAGCGCAGCGTGAGCGAGTCCCTCGGCATCAACTGGGAGGCGTTCAGCACGCGTGGGGACCGGTTTGTCGGCGTCCGCGTGGGACGCCTCATCGTGGGTGACACGTTGGCCGGAGCGATCTTCCCCGAAGGGCAGGCGTCGACGTTCGGCGGCCGCTATACTACGCCCAACCAGTCCGCTTCGGTGAGCGGGTTGATCGACGCGCTGGCGAGCGCGGGACTCGCAACCGTGCTGGCCCGGCCCAACATCACCGCGGTCTCGGGCGAGACCGCGAGCTTCTTCTCGGGCGGGGAGTATCCGCTGCCCAGCGGCGTCAAGGACGGGCAGATCACCTTCGACTACAAGAAGTACGGCGTGTTGCTCGACTTCGTGCCGACCGTCATCAACAGCAAGCGGATCGCTCTGACCGTGCGGCCGGAAGTGTCCCAGCGTGTGGGCACCGACTCGCTCAAGATTCTCGATACCGAGATACCGGTCATCGAAGTACGGCGCGCGGAGACCACCATCGAGGTCGGCAACGGCGAATCCATTGTCATCGCCGGGCTCTACCGCAACCAGAGCGATTCGACGGAAACCGGCGTGCCGGCGCTCAAGGACATCCCGGCGCTGGGCGCGTTGTTCGGCCAGCGGTCGTCGCGCTCGAATTCGACGGAGCTCATCGTCGTGGTCACGGCGCGGCTGATCGGATCGACGCGAGCGGGCGCGGAAGACAGGGAGCAGCGGGCGTCGGGCCGCCGCATCCAGGGCTATCACTATTGAGCGCCGGAAACGCGCGAGACGCCAGCAGCCGGCATCGGCCCGCCGGACGCAACGCGGCTCCCTGCCGTTGCGGGCGCGGGCGGGTTTGAAACCCGCCCCTACGGCGGCCTGTCCGGGGCGTGGGAGGAAAGGTTGTACGGGGTTCCTGCTATCGGGCGGTCGGCGCGCCAAGGCGGCCGGCCGGCTTTCGACCAATGCGGCTCCCTGCGTTGCGGGCGCGGGCGGGTTTGAAACCCGCCCCTACGGCGGCCTGTCCGGGGCGTGGGAGGAAAGGTTGTACGGGGTTCCTGCTATCGGGCGGTCGGCGCGCCAAGGCGGCCGGCCAGCTTTCGACCAATGCGGCTCCCTGCGTTGCGGGCGCGGGCGGGTTTCAAACCCGCCCGTACGGCGGCCTGTCCGGGGCGTGGGAGGAAAGGTTGTACGGGGTTCCTGCTATCGGGCGGTCGGCGCGCCAAGGCGGCCGGCCGGCTTTCGACCAATGCGGCTCCCTGCGTTGCGGGCGCGGGCGGGTTTGAAACCCGCCCGTACGGCGGCCTGTCCGGGGCGTGGGAGGAAAGGTTGTACGGGGTTCCTGCTATCGGGCGGTCGGCGCGCCAAGGCGGCCGGCCGGCTTTCGACCAATGCGGCTCCCTGCGTTGCGGGCACGGGCGGGTTTGAAACCCGCCCCCTACATCGGATATCCGGTTCCTGCGGCGCAGGCTGCTGTGGGTGTCCGGCGTAACGGTATACAGGGATGCACAGGATTTGGGTTGTCGGCAAGGCGCGATGACTTGTAGGGGCGGGTTTCAAACCCGCCCGTGTGGCGGGCGCCACGCGAGGAAGAGCAACACAGCCGACGGTGAAAACCAACGGTAAACTATCTCGGGAATTTTCGGGACAACACTGGGAGAGGAGACATTACCATGTGCGCAACTCCACGAATCGCGCGTGGGGCGCTTCGGCTGGCCGCCGCGGGATGGGTGGCCGTGTCGTTGTCAGCCTGTGCGCCGTCGTCCATCGACGCCGACCGGTCGAGCTTCGTTACCCCCTCGGCCACCGCCGCCCAGACCGCGGCACGGACGCGGCTCTCGCTTGTCCATCACCGGGCCCATTACGAGCTGAATCTCGAGGCCGGCGCGGCGCAACCGCCCGCGTCGTCCCGCGGCGCCTTCCATGAAGCCTACCAGCGATGGGTGAAGGGGGAAGTGCGGGAGTTGCCGGATTCCTCCTCCCAGGCCGGCAAATAGCCCTTTGGGGGTTGCGCTCGAATGAACGGGGAGGATCGGGACATATGCGCTTTCGCCGCGGATGCAGGCACCGAGCGGGTCCTGCGTGAGGCGTTGGACAGCCAGGGGGGTGGAGTCCATCGCGGCGACATGGCCGCGGCGATCAAGCACCTGACCGGGGCCTCATCGCCGCAGGTGGTGATCGTCGATCTCGACGGAACCCGGTTTCCCGCCGGCAGCATCCACGAGTTGGCTGGAGTGTGCGAGTTCGGCACCAAGGTGATTGCCCTCGGATCGAACGATACCGCGCGCCTGGCCCGAGAGTTGCTCACGACCGGCGTCAACGACTACCTGCCGAAGCCGGTCTCGGTGCGCGAGATCCGCGAGTCGGTGAGGACCGCGCTGGAGGGCGAGGGCGCGTTGCCGCGCCTGCACGCCGGCCGGGTGATTGCCTTCACCGGCTGTGGCGGCGGCTGTGGCGCAACCACATTGGCCGCGGTGACGGTGCAGGCCTCGGCGGCGCGAGGCAGCTATGTGTCGGCGCTCGATCTCGACCGGACGTTCGGAGCACTGCCGTGGATGCTCGACGTCGAGCCCGCGGCCGGGCTCGACGAGTTGTTCGGCGTGCTTGCGCAGGCCGAACCGTCGGGCCCGGACATGATCGACTCCGTGTGCGCGGCGGCGGGCCCGCGAATCTCGGTCTATGGCTACCGGCCGGGCGACGGGGTGCCGCCGGTGCCCAGCGCCGCCGGGGTCCACTGGTTGACCGAGCGCCTCGCCAATCGTTCGCACCTGGTGGTGGTGGACGGAATGTCGGACGCCGATACGTTGTTGCCGGTGCTGGAGAACGCGGACGAGCGGGTGTTGGTCTACGAACCGACTCTGGTGAGCCTCAACCATGTGGCGCAGACCCTTGCGTTGCTTGGCGCGGGGCGGGAGGCCATCCTGGTGGAGAACCACACGCGGGCGCGGAAGAGCGCGCTTGCCCCCAAACAGATCAGCCATGCGCTGGCCGGGCGCGACCCGGACTTTACCATACCGTTCGAGCCGAAGCTGCCCGGCGCCACCAATCGCGGCGCGCCGGACGGATCGCTCGGCAGGAGTTACCGCAAGGCCCTCGACCGCCTGGTCGAGAACTTGACAAGGCCGACGGTATCGCTGGCCGCCGACGCCACCGCGGACCCGGCCTTGTAGGGGCGGGTTCAAAACCGACCCGACGCCCTCGTCCTCGTGCGGCGCGGGAACCGGACATCCGATGCACGGGCGGATTCAAACCCGCCCGCGCCTGCACCGCGCCATTTGCGGGCGGGTTCAAAACCGACCCGACGCCCTCGTCCTCGTGCGGCGCGGGAACCGGACATCCGATGCACGGGCGGATTCAAACCCGCCCGCGCCCGCACCGCGCGATTTGCGGGCGGGTTCAAAACCGACCCGGCGCCCTCGTCCTCGTGCGGCGCGGGAACCGGACATCCGATGCACGGGCGGATTCAAACCCGCCCGCGCCCGCACCGCGCGATTTGCGGGCGGGTTCAAAACCGACCCGGCGCCCTCGTCCTCGTGCGGCGCGGGAACCGGATATCCGATGTAGGGGCGGGTTTCAAACCCGCCCGCGCCCGCACCGCGCCACTGGCCGATACCAGGTCTGAGGATGAGCGGGTTGCGCTTGGAAAGGAGCAAGACGCCATGGCATTGAGATCTTTTGGACGCCGCCCGAAGGCCGCCGAAGAGGGCAGAGGCCCGGCTCCCGCGGTTGCGGTCGCGGGCATGGCTCCAGCGGTCGCGGCGCCCCTGCGGCCGCAGACCTCGGATGCGATGATCGCGGACATCGCGGCGCGGGTGCATCCGACCGTCACCAAGGCGCTCGACATGTCGCAGGCCGTGAAACTGAATCTGGAGGATCTGGCGGCGCATCTCCAGGCGTTTATCGAGACCGAGGAGGCCGGAGTCCCGGACCTCACGCCCCTCGACCGCCGGCGCGTGGTGGCCTGCCTGATCAACGATATCAAAGGGCTGGGGCCGCTGGAGCCGTTGTTCCATGACCCGGCCGTCTCCGATATTCTTGTCAACGGCCTTCGGTCGGTCTACGTGGAGCGCCGCGGAAAGCTGGAGGCCGTGGACATCAAGTTTCGCGACGGTCAGCACCTGCTGCGCATTGCGCACCGTATCGCCGGCTGGGTCGGACGGCGGGTGGACGAGTCGAGCCCGATGGTCGATCTCAGGCTGCCCGACGGCAGCCGCGTCAACATCATCATTCCGCCGCTGGCCATCGACGGCACCACCATCTCGATCCGGCGGTTTCTGATGACCGGCGTGAGCCTGAAGGATTTGGCGACGCAGGGGATGCTCTCGCCGGCCATGGCCAGGCTGTTGCGCATCTGTGTCAAGTCGCGGCTGAACATTCTGATCTCCGGCGGCACCGGCGCCGGCAAGACGACGTTGATGAACACGCTGTCTTGCGAGATCGATAGTGACGAGCGGCTGGTCACCATCGAGGACGCGGCCGAGTTGCAGATGCAACAGCCTCACGTGGTGCGGCTGGAGACGCGCACCATGAGCGCCGAGGGCACGGGAGAGGTGACCATGCGCGCGCTCTTGATCAACGCGCTGCGGATGCGGCCCGATCGCATCATCGTCGGCGAGGTGCGCGGCCCGGAGGCGATGGAGATGCTGCAGGCCATGAATACCGGCCATCCCGGCTCGATGTGCACGATCCATGCCAACACCCCCCGCGATGCGCTGACGCGGCTCGAGAACATGCTCTTGATGGGGGCGGTGGAAATGCCGCTCACCGCAATACGCCAGCAGGTGGCATCGGGTATCGATCTCGTCCTGCAGGTGGCGCGGCTGCGTTCCGGCCGGCGTTGCGTCACCAGCATTACCGACGTGGTGGGGATGGAGAACGACATCGCGATCACCGAGGAGATGTGGCGCGTCACGACAGAGGGAGAGTTCGAGGGCACGGGCCGGCAACCGTCCTGGATGGAGGCGGTCGACAAGGCGGGCTTGCGCGCCGAGTTGCTCGATGTGCTTCAGATGAGCAACAACGAGACCGAGGGGCGGAGATGAGCTTTCTGCTGTTTGCCGCGGCCGCGGCCGGCCTGTTTCTGGTCGTCGGGACGTGTCTCGTCGTGTGGCTGGGCGGCCGCCCGGCGGAGGCGGGCCTCGATCGCAGGCTGGGCGCGGTCGCGGCGCTGCTCGGCGGAGAAGGCGCTGTGGCCGCGGCCGGCGACGCCCAGGCCATCGTCTTCCGTCGCCGGCGCTCAGGGTCCTGGGTGTCTGAGCGGATCGACCGCCGATTCTGCATGCTCGAAGGCCGCAGGGCGTTCTCCAAGGCGGTCGCGCTGGGTTTCGCGGTGGCGGTCGCGGCCGCGGTGGCGGCGCTCCTCCTGCGGTTCGGCGCGCTTGTCCCAATCCTGGCGCCGGCGGCGTGGGCGGCGGGAGGCTGGTCCCTTCTCGTAATGTGGGATTCGGGGAGGCGTAAGCAGTTTGTCAAGCAATTCCCGGAGATCGTGGATCATATCGTGCGTCTCACGCGGGCGGGGCTGCCGGCGGTGGAGTCCATCTCGGTGGTCTCCGAGGAGGCGCAGGAGCCGGTCAGGAGCGTCCTGAAGCAGGTCTCCGATGATCTCTCGTCCGGCCTCGATCCGGAGGCGGTGTTGCGCGGAATGGCGGCGCGCCTGCGCATTCCGGAGTTCACGCTGTTCTCGGCGGCGCTCTGCCTTCAACGGACCACCGGCGGCGGCATCTCGGCCGCGCTCGGCAATCTCTCGGCGACCCTGCGCGCTCGGCTGGAGCTGGAGATGAAGGCGCAGGCCTCGACGGCGCAGACCCGGATCACGCTTCTGGTGCTGTCGGGGGTTCCGGTGCTGGTGTTGGGCGCCCAGAGTTTCACCAACCCGCAGGCGATCGATATGCTGTTCGAGAGCCCGGTGCTGTTGCGCTGGGGCGCCGGGCTCATTGTCGCGGGGCTGCTTGCCGCGCGCGCCATCGCCGCCCGGTTCGGACGATGATTTCCTGGCCGCCGGTGCCCTGGATCGTCGCGTTCGCCGCAATTGCTTCGCTGCTTGCGGTGGGCGCCGCGGTCCGTTTCCTGTTCCAGGAGAGCCGCAGGGCACTGGCCCTCGACCGTCGCCTCGATGTTCTGCGGGCGCAGGTGGTGTCTGCGTGCGGCGAGTTGGGAAAGATCGAGGAGGACGCCACAGCCACCTTGTCGTATCTGTCCCTGGCCATGGCCGGCACGCTGCGCGTTGCGGCCACGCTGGTGCCGGTGGGCGCGTCCGAGCGCGCCAAGATCGGCGCGTGGATCCGGCAGGCCGGCTTCCAGCAACACGACGCGCTGGCGGTTTTCCTGTCGCTCAAGATCATCGTGTTGCTGGCGTCCGGCGTCCTGGCCGGTTTTCTTGCCACAGGATTGGAACAGTTTGGCGGACACCCGGCGGTGATCGGCTTCGCAGGTTTGGTCGGAGCGGTGATCGGCGGGCTGTTGCCCGAAATGGCACTGCGGCGCCTGAGCGCTCGAAGGCGTCTCAGGCTTTCCCGCGCGCTTCCGGACGCGCTCGATCTCATGGTGCTGTGCGTCGAGGCCGGATACACTTTCGAACGTGCTCTCTCCCTGGTCTCGGAGGAGCTTCAGCCCCTCGCCCCTGATCTCGCCCTGGAGCTGGGGGCTGTCGAGGTGGAGCTTCGCCTGGGCGCCGATCGCAGAAGCGCGCTGCAGGGTCTCTATGCGCGTACCGGGGCCGACGCGCTGCGCGATTTCGCCACGACCGTCGTTCAGGGGGAGCGCTACGGCACCCCGATGGGTCAGTCGATCCAGAACATCGCCCGGAACGAACGCTTGCAGCGGGCCTCCCGTATCGAGGCCCAGGCCGGGCGGCTCCCGGTGATCATGAGCCTTCCGATGCTTCTGCTGGTGGTGCCCGGCATCCTGCTGCTGATGGGCGGCCCGGCGTTCATGATGGCGATAGATGCGATAAAGGGAATGGGCTCCAGGTAGACGCCGTATCGAACGACAACGCGATGCCGACGCGGGCGGGTTTGAAACCCGCCCCTACACACCCTACGTTCGTGCCTGGCGCAATCGCCCGGCTTTGTAAGCCACGCGCCCACCTGGCGAGAACCAACCCGTACAACCTTTCCTCCCACGCCCCGGAGAAGCGCCCGTACGGGCGGGTTTCAAACCCGCCCGCGCCCGCACCGCAGGGAGCCGCATTGCCCCAAAAGCCGACCGTCTGCGTTGGCGCGCCGCCCGCCCGAGCAGCAGAAAACCCGTACAACCCTTCCTCCCACGCCCCGTACGGGCGGGTTTCAAACCCGCCCGCGCCCGCACCGCAGGGAGCCGCATTGCCCCAAAAGCCGACCGTCTGCGTTGGCGCGCCGCCCGCCCGAGCAGCAGAAAACCCGTACAACCCTTTCTCCCACGCCCCGTAGGGGCGGGTTTCAAACCCGCCCGCGCCCGCAACGCAGGCAGCCGCATTGCCCCAAAAACCGACCGTCTGCGTTGGCGCGCCGCCCGCCCGAGCAGCAAAAAACCCGTACAACCCTTCCTCCCACGCCCCGTAGGGGCGGGTTTCAAACCCGCCCGCGCCCGCACCGCAGGGAGCCGCATTGCCCCAAAAACCGACCGTCTGCGTTGGCGCGCCGCCCGCCCGAGCAGCAGAAAACCCGTACAACCCTTTCTCCCACGCCCCGTAGGGGCGGGTTTCAAACCCGCCCGCGCCCGCAACGCAGGCAGCCGCATTGCCCCAAAAGCCGACCGTCTGCGTTGGCGCGCCGCCCGCCCGAGCAGCAAAAAACCCGTACAACCCTTCCTCCCACGCCCCGGAGAGGCGCCCGTAGGGGCGGGTTTCAAACCCGCCCGCGCCCGCAACGGCAGGGAGCCGAACTGGAGGAACCCCGGCCGTGCCCCTCAGTCCTGCCCTCACCCATCAGGTCGGCGGGCCGGGTTGTCCGGATCTTCCGCCCAGCGGGCCGGGTTGTCCACGATGTATTGCCGGATTCGGTCCAGGTCCGCCTCGTCGCGGATGACATGGTCGTAGTAGCCCCGCTGCCACACCGGCCTCCCTGAGACAAGACGTGTGCTGTTGATTCGGCGGGCGGAGAAGGTCTTGAATCCCCGAATGATCTCCGGCAGGGCTTGCATCCTGCCGATGGACGTTTGGATGCCCGACACGACCAGGAAGACGATGCCGTGGACATGGTTCGGCATGACGACAAAGGCATCCAGTTCCACATGGGGATAGTGCCTGGGTAGTCCCATCCACACGTCGTGTACCACCCTGCCGGATGCGTTGAGTCGCATCTCAACGTCCGTGATTTCACCGAACCGGCATGCACGTTGGTGCGCGCAAATCGTTACGAAGTAGGCTCCCTGCTGGGCATAGTCGAAATCACGCAGGCGGATGGAGCGGCGTGCAGGTTTGTCCGCGTCGTGGCACGTGTTCATATTCCAGTAGTATCGGCCGAATCAGCCCTTTCTATCGGGCGTATCTGCCGGTGCCGGCGCGGGCGGGTTTGAAACCCGCCCCTACGGGGGCCTCTCCGCGGTGTGAGAGGAAGGGGTTGTATGGGTTCCTGCTGTCGGGCGGTCGGCGCGCCAACGCGAACGGGCGGGTTTCCTGCAATGTGGCTGTCTGCCGGTGCGGGCGGGTTTGAAACCCGCCCCTGCGGGGGCCTGTCCGGGGCGTGGGAGGAAAGGTTGTACGGGGTTCCTGCTATCGGGCGGTCGGCGCGACAACGCGAACGGGCGGGGTTCCTCCAATGTGGTTGTCTGCCGGCGCATCATTTTTCAGGACCACTTCCTGGCGCGTGGCGCCTCGATAGATCTGTACTCGCAGCTCGGTTGGTTCCTTCGGAGGTGGGGGAGGGGTTTCTTTCGGTTTCCCCTCGATTGGCGGCAGCGAGAGCAGGTTCTCGAAGGTGGTGGGCGTCCTGTTTTCGCGCCGCCGACCGTCGGTGAGGGATCGCATGGCGAGCGAGATGTCGCCCCTTGAGGTGGCGAGGACCAGACGCTCGGCCTCTATCGGCAGGACCTCGAGGGTGACGGTGCTGGCGCCGTTTCGGGAAGTCGCTCTGCTCGCCTGCCCCTGGCTGCCCAGGCTGCTCTCTACCTGGCGGTTGACGGCGACGACGCGTATGTCCTCGAGAATCGTCCCGGTGAAGGTATTGGTCTTGCGCGTATCCCCTTCGCCGACCTTGACGGTGAGGATCACGTCGACGCGGTCGCCGGGATAGATCAACCCCGCCTGGCTGGTCGCCCGGTTGACCAGGATGGTGACGGCGCGGTGGTTGGACTTGAGAGCGGCGGCAAGGAAACCGTATTGGCCAGGCCGCACGATCGACGACCAGGTCAGCGGCGTGCCCTTGAACACCGCCCTGCGCACCACGGCTCCAATCACATCGGCCGGCTTGGTCTGGCCTCTGGGCATGTGCACCGAGAGGACGGCGCCGTTCTTGAGCGGTGACCAGACGATGTCGTTTGCGGTGATCAGGCTCCCGACTCTCAGTTCCTCGGCGGCGGTGAGAACCGTCGGCAGCGGTTTGGGCGGTGGCGCCACGTTCTTCGGCGCGGGCGCCGCGGGTTCCGGGCGGAAGTACAGCCATGCGCCGCCGATGATGGCGGTGAGGGGCACGAGAGCCACAAGAAAAACGATGAGCGCCAAGCGGGCTTTTTTCATCAGGGAACCACCTTATGCGCTCCCGGCCACGAGAAAAGCCCGCAGTGCCAGGATCGCGATCGCCGGCGGCGAAATCGCTGCCGCGAAGGGAAGATCGTTGCGCAGCCGGCGAGTCGCATCAAACGGCAACAAGGAGAAGAGGCCGAGGCCGAGGCCGAGCAACCCCACTCCGACCAGGAAGCTGCCGACGTGGGCCGGCCCTACCCACAACCCGGCTGCCGCCATGAGTTTCCCGTCGCCGGCGCCGAGCGCGCCCATCAGATACAGCACAAACCCGACCGCGAGCAGCACCGCGCCGGTGAGGACGTGCGCCCAGAGCGGCACCATGTCCCGATGGCCGGTGACGGCGACGTGGAGCGCGAACAGGCCGAACAGAGCGACCGGAACGGTGTTCGGGATCTGGCGGCTGATGAGGTCGAAAACGACCGCCGCCGCCAATAGCGCACAACAGACGAACAGCAGCAACAGTTCAGGCATGAGACTCCTTCCCTCCGCCAGCGCCGATCATTTCCCTGCCAGGACGAGGCAGTCCCGGCCCCGTCCTTTCAACAGTCCGCACAGACGCCTGGCCGCCGCCTTGTCCGCCAGGGGACCCACCCGGAGGCGGTAGAACACCCCTCTCTTCGGGATCTCGGCCCTCACCACACGGTGAGTCAAAGAGCCAAGCAGGTCCTTCTCTTCGGAGGAAAGCCGGGCCCAGGCGGCCAGCGCCCCGTCGCGCGAGCGCGCGGAGTAAAGCTGAACCCTGGCGCCCGACCCCGCCGCGGTTTTCCCGGCTTCAGGCGCCACCGAGGGCGGCTCTTTGGTGACCGCGGGCGGCGGAGATGCCGCGATTTCGGGGACGCCACCGGTCCTGGCGTCGGTGTTCTTCTCCGCCGGTCCGGGCCGGTCTCCCCCGCCCGCGCGGTGGCCTCCGGTCCATTTCCCTGCCAGGACGAGGCAGTCCCGGCCCCGTCCTTTCAACAGTCCGCACAGACGCCTGGCCGCCGCCTTGTCCGCCAGGGGACCCGCCCGGAGGCGGTGGAACACCCCTCTCTTCGAAATTTCGACCTTCACCACGCGGTGAGTCAGAGAGCCAAGCAGGTCCTTCTCTTCGGAGGAAAGCCGGGCCCAGGCGGCCAGCGCCCCGTCGCGCGAGCGCGCGGAGTAAAGCTGGACCTTGGCGCCCGACGCCGCCGCGTTTTCCCCGGCTTCAGGCGCCACCGAGGGCGGCTCTTTGGTGACCGCGGGCGGCGGAGATGCCGCGATTTCGGGGACGCCACCGGTCCCGGCGTCGGTGTTCTTCTCCGCCGGTCCGGGCCGGTCTCCCCCGCCCGCGCGGTGGCCTCCGGTCCATTTCCCTGCCAGGACGAGGCAGTCCCGGCCCCGTCCTTTCAACAGTCCGCACAGACGCCTGGCCGCCGCCTTGTCCGCCAGGGGACCCGCCCGGAGGCGGTGGAACACCCCTCTCTTCGAAATTTCGACCTTCACCACGCGGTGAGTCAGAGAGCCAAGCAGGTCCTTCTCTTCGGAGGAAAGCCGGGCCCAGGCGGCCAGCGCCCCATCGCGCGAGCGCGCGGAGTAAAGCTGGACCTTGGCGCCCGACGCCGCCGCGTTTTCCCCGGCTTCAGGCGCCACCGAGGGCGGCTCTTTGGTGACCGCGGGCGGCGGAGATGCCGCGATTTCGGGGACGCCACCGGTCCCGGCGTCGGTGTTCTTCTCCGCCGGTCCGGGCCGGTCTCCCCCGCCCGCGCGGTGGCCTCCGGTCCATTTCCCTGCCAGGACGAGGCAGTCCCGGCCCCGTCCTTTCAACAGTCCGCACAGACGCCTGGCCGCCGCCTTGTCCGCCAGGGGACCCACTCGGAGGCGGTGGAACACCCCTCTCTTCGAAATTTCGACCTTCACCACGCGGTGAGTCAGAGAGCCAAGCAGGTCCTTCTCTTCGGAGGAAAGCCGGGCCCAGGCGGCCAGCGCCCCGTCGCGCGAGCGCGCGGAGTAAAGCTGGACCTTGGCGCCCGACGCCGCCACGGCTCCCTTTGTGTTCGTGTCTTTTAGCAGGCGCGAAAGCTCTGCTCCGTCGCCGTCCAGCCAACGGGAAGCGGGGTACTCGGCGTAGAGCCGTCCGGCCTCGTCTCCCGCGCCCGACTGAGCAAGCGCGCGGACCAGATTCGCGGTGATCATCGGATGCGACGGCGACAACTTGAGGGCCTCTTCGTAACGCGTCCGCGCCGCCGCGTGGTCCCCCTCGATGGTTGCCACCACGCCAAGGCCGTTGACCGCCCAAGCTTCGGCCGGCACGTCCCTGGCAAGCTTGGAAGCGGCGAGAAAATGGGCCTTCGCCCCGGCGGTGTCTCCCTTGCCAAGGCTCGCCCGGCCGGCGCCGAGTAGGGCGTCGGTCTTGGCAGCCGGCGTCGCCGACCTCTCGTCTGCCTCGGCGAAAAGCTTGCCGGCGAGGGTGAAGTCGCCCGCCTCCAACGCCAGGTACGCGAGCGCGAGCCTGGGCTCCGGCACGCTCGGGAAATGACGGGAGAGTTGCGTATACAGCCGCTTCGCGGCCTCGATCTGGCCGACATCGGCCGACGCCGACGCAACGTTCAGACTGCTGTTCAACTGTTGCTGTTCCGCCGCCCCGAGCTGGCCCTTGCGTTGTTCTTTCACCGCCAAACCGCCACACGCACCGAGACCCACGATGAGCCCGGCTGTCACTGCCATCAGGCGTGCAATCCAGGAGATCCTCTTGATTTCCGGTACCGTTCGCCTCATCCCAACCGTTCACTTTAACATGGTTTTGTCGATAATAGGATACGATATTTCGTATTATGCTTGAACTCTCTGTCAAGGCCCGGCGCTCCTTCAAGGCACTTCATTCTCCAATTCCCGGACCGGCCGGTTCGCCGTCCCTCGACTGTCGTGACTAGTGTAGTGTCTCGTAAATAGGTTTACAAATCTGCTGGTTCTTTTTGCCGCCGGCTGCGTGGCTCTTCCTCGCGTGGCGCATGCCACACGGGCGGGTTTGAAACCCGCCCCTACAAGTCATCGCGCCTTGCCGACAACGACAAATCCTGCGCATCCTTGTAAACCTGTTTCTGAGACACAACACTAGGTGGGGGCGGGTCCGGTCCCGCCAGTCGGATCACGCTGAGGCATTCCCGGTTGCGTCGGCCCCGCCGCCGTCCGTTGCAGACGGTCCGCCATCTTGGTGATCATATTGCGGACCCGATCAAGGGCGGCGGCAAGTTCAGCAAACTCGCCTTTGGACGAAAGCTCGATCCTGCCGGTGATGTGGCCCTGCTCCATTCGTTGCACGCGATCGGTCAACGCGCGTACGGGCCTCAGCACCCATTTGCCGAACAGCCAGCACAATATGATCGAAGAAAACAGCAACGCCACGCACAGCCCGGCGCCGACCCACAGGACATCGCGTATCCAACCCTGTTGATCATCCAACTGCGTCCCGGAGAGTTCCGGCAAAACGGTGTGGTTACTCAGATTCGGCGCCTCCCCGATGATCATCCAGTCGAAACCGGAGAAGTTCTCGATGCTCGACGCGTAAAAGCTCCTACTCGCCGAACGCGCGTAAGCTACCAGATAACTCGGCGCGGGCGCGCCATCCGGGCGATTCTGAGGGTCCTGCCGGGTGCCGATGAAAGAACCGGATAGGTCGCCCTCAAAGGACAGGTTCAAGTGCGTGAGCGACTCATCCGTGAGCAGGCTGATCTCTGGCTGCATGATTCGCCCTCGAGCGTGCGCAGAGCGCGTCTCCGCGATCAACAACCCATTGGGGGTCACGACCAGGAACTGCGATGCGGGCGCGCGGCCATCGAGCGTCGAACCGGATAGCCGAGCATGCAATAGCTGGCCGGGCGCGGAAAGACGGCGCGCGACACGGTCGGCGAACACCTGGGTGAAGCGTACCGACAGAACCGCCTTCATCACGCCGATCGGGTTCCTGGTCCCCCCATCATGAATGCGCACCGAGAGGTCCAGCGCCCATACATTGGCCGAGGCGTCGAACTCGATTTCACCTACGGAAACTCCGGCCGACCATGCCCGTTGCCACCAGCCCTCGTCGGACTGGACGAAATCCGAGGTCGGGTTCGTCGCCGCCACATTGAAGCCCAACTCGTCCGTGAAGAAGACCTCGGCAAAATGTGGGGACGCGCGGACCTGTTCGTTCAAGTATGCGCGCGCCGCCGGCGCGAGTCCCAAGCTCTTTCTGGTCCGGAACTTGTCCTCGACCTGCTGAATCGTGAGGCTGTCAAACCCCTGCTTCGCGTGGGCAGCCCGCGCCTTTTTCACCGCCGATACCACCACTAGGGAGGTTGCCCAAGTCTGCGCCTCGACGATACGATCGAGCAGGAACCTGTCGATCGCCTCCGCCAGGCCCGAAGCGGCTTCGGTGAGCTTCAATGCGTCGCCGCGCAAGGCAAGCGACTGAAGAGCGGCGGACGGGCGGCTCTCTGTTCGCAGCCACAACCAGTAGGCCCCCCACCCCGTCGCAGCCAGCAGTGGAATCCACACGAGAAAGAACACGGCCAACGCGAAACGAATACCAAGAGAATGAGTCATTTAACGATACCCCCGCCCGTGCTTTCTGTCATCCGCCGCGCGTCCTCTTGCTGTTCCGCCGACCCGGCGCGGCTGAAGATTTCCTCCGCCTTCAGAAGCTTGGCGCGCGCGCCGTCTTGATCGCCGCTTTCGAGTTGCGGAAGCCGCTTGGCTTCGCCGACCTCGTGACCGAGCTCGCGGTTGATCTCCAGGGCAGCCTCGTAGAACCGCCGCGCCTCGTCGACGTCACCACGGGAATCATGGATCTTGCCCATATTGCTCAGGGTGGCCGCCTCACCCCCGCGGTTGCCCAACTCGCGGTGAAGCGACACGGCGCTTTCTAAATACGCGAGAGCGCGCGTCAACTGGTCCTGGGCCATGTAGATGACCCCCAATTCGGCCTGCACCAGCGCGGCGCCGGGCTTGTCCCCGGTTCTCAGGCAGATCCGCACCGCCTCTTCGACATTCCTGAGAGCGAGGTCGTGCAGGCCTGACTCGGTCAAGGCCGAGCCAAGCTCCGCGAGGGACTGGACGTGCCCGGCCTCGTCGCCGGAGCCCTTGAACAGCCGGACCGAATCGGAAAGGTGCTGGCGCGCCTTGTCCGTCTGGCCCAGGTGCCGGTAGAGGCGGCCGAGGCGCAGATGCAACCGTGAGAGCCGGCGAGACTCTCCCTGCGGTCCCAGGCACTGGATGGCGGTCTCGTACGCTTCGGCTGCTTGCTCTGTATTTCCCTGAAGGCGGTAAAGATCTCCCAGGTTGGATGAAGCGGCCGCGCGGACGGAATCGTCTCCACCGGTCTCGCGGAGCGCCTCCTTGCAGTAGACGATGGCCGGAGCGATTTTTCCGCGCGCCAGACTCGTGACGGCCAGCGCGTTCAGGACAGGCCCGAACCGGTCGCTTCGCGGCAGCGCCTCCTTGAGGTGGGTGTCGGCTTCGTCGTGAAGGCCCATGACGTTCTCGACGATGGCCAGCCGAAGATGCTCACTCGCATCGACCGGCTTGCGCTCGGCCAGGCGCCGGTCCAGATCATTCACGGCCGCGGTCACGGCCGCGGGAGCCCACTCCGGCAATGGGGCTTGGGCCGTCCCGACCAGCAGCAGTTCGTCGGGACAGAGCTCGGCGACTATCGAGCGAATCAACTCACCGGGCGGACCTTCGGGAAGCGCTTCCGTCGCCGGCGGAAAGCCGGCCGGCCAAGCAGAAGGCTGCCGGTCCGCCTCCCCGCGATCACCCGTGGAATCTTCCCGGACATGTTCCTCTCCCCTTTCGGCGGGAGGGACGGCCGGCCGGTCCTCAGACATCACGGCCGGTACGGACAGATCCGTCGGCTCATCGTCGACGTCCGGCTTTTCCGGCGGCTGGGACTCGGGCTCGGGGAAGGACTCGCCGTATACCGTCCCGCTGTACCGATAGGGCTCGCCCGGGGCTACCTCTCCGACTCCGGCATCGGGTTCCTCCTCGGCCGTCGCTTGAGGCCACCAGGGAGCCTCGACGACGGGTTCTCTCGGCTCCTCTCCTTCGGCGGGAGGGGCGGCCGGCTGGTCCTCTGACATGACGGCCAGCACGGACAGGTCCACCGGGTCGTCGTCGTCCGGCTCTTCCGGCGGCCGGGACTCGGGCCCGGGAACGGACTCGCCGTAACTCACGCCTCTGTAGGTGTACGCCGCCCCGCTGTACGTACGAGGCGCACCGGGAGCCGCCTCCCCGACTCCGGCATCGGACTCCTCCTCGGCCGTCGCTTGAGGCCACCAGGGAGCCTCGACGACGGGTTCTCCCGGCTTCCCTCCTTCGGCGGGAGGGACGGCCGGCTGGTCCTCTGACAGCGCGGCTGGCACGGACATGTCCGCCGGCTCATCGTGGTCGTTCAGCTCTTCCGGCGGCTGTGACTCGGCCTCGGGAACGGGCTCGCCGTATGCCGTCTCGCTGTACAGATAGGGCGCGTCCGGGGCTACCTCCCGGACTCCGGCATCGGGCTCCTCCCCGGCCGTCTCCTCGGGTCTCGAACCGCCCTCCCACCAGGATGACTCGACTCCGGCATCGGGCTCCTCCCCGGGTCTCGAACCGCCTTCCCACCAGGAAGACTCGACGCCGGGTTCTCCCGGCTCCTGCCCTTCGGCGGGAGGGACGGCCGGCTGGTCCTCCGACATGACGGCCAGCACGGACATGTTCACCGGGTCGTCGTCGTCCGGCTCTTCCGGCGGCTGGGACTTCGGCTCGCCGTACCGCACTCCCCGGTAGATGTACTCCGCTCCCCTGTACGTATCGGGCTCCTTCTCGGCCTCCGCTTCAGGCCTCGAACCGCCCTCCCACCAGGGAGAACCGACGACTCTCTCGTCCGGGGCATCCCCGGGTCCATCATCCGTAACTCGTTCAGGTGAATCGAGTCCGGCTCGTTCTTTCCTGTCTTTCATCTCTTTGCTTTCCATAGAGGGCCCCCAAGTGCCGGCCGAAATGCGCCTCGGCGGGACTTGCGCCTGCAGTAGCCTCGGCGCGAAGCTCGGCGAACACGTTGCGTAAGAACCGTCTTCCGTTTAGGATGCCAGCCCGGCATTATTATCAACTTATATTTAGAATAGCTAGTTTAGGTATAAAAGAGAATAGTCAAAGATTATTCTCTTTAGACAGTAATCACGCCTAAACTTGCAAAAAATACCCTTTAGGACTACCTTTATCCAGGACTGCCTGGAACCGTGGATGGCCCGCGGATTCCCTACGGCCGGCTCGTCCTGGCCTATAGAGATGGTTTAACGCAACTTCGCAGGTTCTCCGTCTCGCCGTGTCTGGAGCATCGACATGGCGTTGTCGCGGACGAGAAATGGTTCCGGTCCGCCGCGAGAAGGGAGTAGTGAGTCATGAAACACTTGCCGACCAGACAGAGTCTTCTCCACCTCGCCGCCGCCGTTTTCGTTGCGGGGCTGGCCGCCTGTGACAGCAAGCCCTCGGGCGGACCCGACCAATCGGCGGGGGTTTCCCCGAGCAAGATGGCGGACGCGCTGTTCGCCGTCATGTCAGCCGACCGTACCGTCTATTCGAACGAGGTGGTCTATCGCCTGCAGGACGTAGAGGAGGTAATCAAGGCCAGCGAGCACTGGGATAACCAGAAGGCCTTGCCGCTGCCGGCCCAGATGTTCCGCATGAGCGCGGCATTGGTGGCCAAGCAGACCGACGCGTTCAGCTTCGCGCTCCTGTCCAAGTGGCCCCTCAACAAGGAGAGCGCGCCCAAGACCGAGGTGGAAGTCGCCGGACTGGACAGCGTCGCCAACAACCCGTCGAAGCCCTTCTATGGCCGGGAGAAAATCGGCGACGTTGAGTATTTCACCGCGGTGTATGCCGACGTCGCCGTCTCGCCTTCCTGCGTGACGTGTCACAACGCCCACCAGGACAGTCCGCGGAACGACTTCAAGGCGGGGGACGTCATGGGCGGCGTCGTCATCCGCATTCCGTTGCGCTGAAGACGCGGAGAGACGGCTGATGCTGAGACGACTACGTATCTTCGCTGCCATGGGGCTGGCACTGGTGCTTGTGCCCGCCATCGCCTACGCACTGGACGGCACGGTCGACGGGAAGCCGGTGCCGGAGTTGCAGGTAACGGTGGACACCTTGTGGACCGTCATCGCGGGTATACTGGTGTTCATCATGCAGGCGGGCTTTGCCATGGTCGAGGGCGGGTTTACCCGCGCCAAGAACGTGGCCAACATCATGATGAAGAACGTCGGCGACTTCTCTATGGCCGCCCTGGGCTTCTGGATCCTGGGTTTCGGCATCATGTTCGGCAACGGCAACGCCTTCCTGGGATTCACCGGCTTCTTCGTTTCGGCGGATACGGGTGAGCTGTATCAGTCGCTGAGCTGGACATCGGTTCCGACCTTGACGGCGTGGTTCTTTCACCTGATGTTCTGTGCCACCGCCGCCACCATCGTGGCCGGCGCCATGGCGGAGCGCACCCGATTCTTGAGCTATCTGGTTTTCAGTTTCGTGATCTCGCTGATCTTCTATCCCATGGTGGGGCACTGGATCTGGGGGGGTGGATGGCTCGCGGAGTTGGGCATGCTGGATTTTGCCGGCTCCACGGTCGTGCACTCCACCGGCGCCTGGTTCGCCCTGGCGGGCGTGATCGTGCTGGGGCCCAGGATCGGCAAATACAGCGATATGGGGATACCCCTGGCCCTACCCGGTCATAACCTGATGCTCGCTACGCTCGGGGTGTTCATTCTGTGGTTCGGCTGGTTCGGCTTCAACACGGGAAGCACCATGGGCGCCCGTGTAGCCGACATATCGGTTATCGCCGCAAACACCAGCCTTGCGGCTGCCGCGGCCGCCATCGGCGCTACCGTGACGGCGTGGTTGAAGTTCGGCAAACCGGACGTCACCATGGCTCTCAACGGTGCCCTCTCCGGTCTGGTGGCAATCACCGGCGCATGTGCCTACGTGGAGCCCTGGGCCGCCGTCCTCTTCTTCGGGTTTCTGCCGGGGGTGGTTGTGGTCTTCTCCGTGCTGATGTTCGATCAGTTGCAGATCGACGACCCGGTGGGCGCGATATCCGTCCATGGTGTGTCCGGGGCGTCGGGGACGGTCCTGTTGGGGCTGTTTCACACGGAGTCCGGGCTGCTCTACGGCGGCGGAGTCGACTTGCTGATGGCCCAGTTGGTGGGCGTGGTGGGTGTCTTCGCTTTCTGCATGATATGCGGTCTGGTGATGTTCAACGTCATCAAGAGCGTGGTTGGTCTGCGCGCGTCGCGGGAAGCGGAGCTGGCCGGTCTGGACGCGGCGGAGCATGGCAACGACGCCTATCCAGAATTCGGCGTTTCGGAAGTGGTGCGGTCCCAACAGCGTGGTCCGAGGCCCGGTCCCTGAAACGTGTTGCCGCCCATGCAGCGGCCAAGGGCTGCGGCCCCGGAGCCGCGCCGGTAGGCACGGTGACCTCAGCCAATGAAGCTCAGCCTGCCCGAACCTGGTTGAGGCCGGCTCCAGTAAGGTAGCCGAGCCAGACGGCGATCACGCACAACGCGACCGAAAGGACGATGTTGCCGAGCGCGTGCAACCACTGACCGTCGCGCAGAAGTAGGAGTGTCTGCAAGCTGAAAGCCGAAAAGGTCGTGTAGCCGCCGCAGAAACCGACCATGATGAACGCGCGAGCCTCGGGTCCAGGGGCCCATGGATGGTCGAGGGATCCGCTCAACGGTGCAACCACGCCGATGACGAACGAGCCCACCACGTTGACGAGGAGCGTGCCCCAGGGGAATGCGTCGCCAAACTGCTCCGAAACCAAGCCGGTGCACCAATAACGTCCAACGCCGCCGATGGCGCTGCCGAGCGCAATCCACAGATAGGTCATTTCCGCGTTGGCTCCGATAGACAACGAAATGTCGCCGGAGTGATGGCATCGGGATGCTGACGTCCCAATGAACCACCTGCCGGGCGGCATGATATCAGCAGGGGGTGCGGCTGCGATTCAAAGACAGCGAGTCTTCTCACGGGGTTTGGGTGATGCGATCGTTGGCACGTCGGTGGAAGGCTGGAACGCGCGATGGCATGTCCCCGCGTCCCCGCGTACGAGCGATGCCAAGCGCGTGGCGGCGATTGCTCGGCCTTTGCGCCAGATCGCGATCGAGAGTCAGTGTCCGATCGCCCAGGGGCGACGCGCGTGCTGGCGGCCAAGGCGGTGGCCGTGAGCAGGGGGCGTTCCGGACACGACCTTGGGTTCATGTGCGCTTTTTTCGTTCCGCTGATGCGCGATCCGGTTCTTTGGGTCCATGTCGGCGATGAACGGTGCAGTGAGGGTGCGCTGAGCTGCTTTCCCGCAGGTCGGGCAGGGCATCGGGTCCGACGATCGGCTCATGCTGCGCAATTCGGTAAATGGGCCGCAGTCCTCGCAGTTATAGTCATATAACGGCATGGGGGTTGTCCTTCCCCGCCGCTGCTACCGCAGCGACGGGATGCCGTCCGCCCCAAAGAGGGACGGACGGCATCCGTCGTCTATGCCAGAATACCTTGCAGCAACAGATAACCCGGCAGCCAGCCGGTCAAGATGCCCTGTATCGAGGTTACTGCACCGGTCACCTTGGCGATCGGTTTCTGCATCGCGAGCAGCAGGAAGTACATGAACCACAATACGGCCCACGCCGCCCAGCATAGCCCGAACCAAACCCCCCACAGCGTGGTGGCATTGATCAAGGTATCCAACGCTACCGGAACGACGGTGATGGAAACGAAGAGGCTGTACCAGCCCAGGCCACGACCATCGACATCGTTGAATCTATTGTAGGCCACCCACAGGTAAGTGAAGGTGAAGAGAAGCGTCAGCGCCGCGCCCTTGATCGACGCCGCATCCGCATCCGGCCCGAAGGCCATAAACAGCGCCACCAGCGCCGTGAGACCGCCGACAAAGAAATTGATGATGGCGATCTCCCGATCGGCGATGCGGCCCATCAGCCAGATGCCGTTCAGGAAAAGAACCGACCCGACATACAACAGTGCAAGTCCCAAAAGCATTGTTCACGCCCTCCGCGTGTCACAGGTTCCGCACATGGCTTGTTTGGGAACGCCCGCTCGACGGTGTGAACACCGAGCAAGCGCTCCCCGTCGGTCATCCAAGGAAAGGGATGACGAGGCGGAGACGAGGCGAATGCCGCCCCCTCTCCGCCATGCGCCCATTAGCTGCAGATTGCCGCGTCCGCACCGCTGACCTGGACCGTCGGTCCGGAAGCACTCGGCCGGATATCGAAATCGAAGATTCCGGTTGGAACAGCAACCGTACAACAGGCGTTAGGAATATCGACGATTCCGCTGATCCGACCCTCTACCGGAGCCGTACCGAGTATCATATAGGCCTGCTCGCCCGAATAGCCGAACTTCTTGAGGTATTCGACCGCGTTCAGGCAGGCCCGCCGGTATGCAACCGTTGCATCCAGGTACTTCTGGGACCCGTCATGCTCATCAACGCAGACCCCTTCGAAGATCAGGTACTCGGAGAAGTGCGGCTCGACCGGGCTCGGCTTGAAGACCGGATTGGTGATCCCGTACTTCTCGATACCGCCCTTGATGACACTGACACCGATGTCGATCCACCCGGCCATCTCGATGGCGCCGCAGAAGGTGATTTCACCGTCCCCCTGCGACCAGTGGATATCACCCATCGACAGCCCACCGCCCGGCATGTAGACCGGGAAGTAGCAGGTGGAGCCACGCGACAGGTTCTTGATGTCGCAGTTGCCCCCGTGCTCACGCCCCGGAACCGTCCGCGCACCCTCCTGACCCGCGGCTTGGGCGCCTGCGCCGGTCATTTGCCCCATCAACGCCGTCGTCGTGCCGGCGAGGCCGTCCGGCAACGTGCACAACGGCGGCACGCGATCCGGATTCGTTCTGAAAAGAGCCGATTCCCGGTCAGTCCATGTCTTCAACAACTCGGCCGAAGGCAGGGTGCCGATGAGCCCGGGATGAACAAGCCCGGGGAAACGTACGCGGGGAATGTGGCGAGAGGAAGTGTAGATTCCGTGGAAGTCCCAACAGGCTTTGCGTGCTTCGGGAAAATGCTTGTCGAGGAAGCCGCCGCCGTTTTCCAACGCAAAGATCCCTGTGAAGCCCCACTGTGAGTCTTCAAGCCAGCCGATGTCGTTGATGTCCACGACGAGAAGGTCTCCGGGCTCTGCCCCTTCGACGCCGAACGGGCCGCTCAGGTAATGCACCTTGGAAAGGTCGACATCGCGGATGTCGTTGGCCGACTCGTCGTTGTGAATCTGGCCCCCGGTCCAATCATAGCATTCGACGCGAAACTCGTCGCCGGGCTTGAACTGTTCAACTATCGGGACATCAGGATGCCACCGATTGTGGGTCTTGACCGCCTGATCCTCAGGCCATTTGTCCATTTCCGCCCGAAACACTGTCTTGGCCATTGTTTGTTCCTTTCCTCGCCTTCCATCCAGGGTGGTGAGCGCTTGATTCGCCTGTTACAGACCTACAAGTTTATGTGTCACGTTTTTTGTCCCCCATTCAGGTTACAGTGCAAATGCGACCGTCTTCTGAGAAAGCCAACGAAAAAAGGGAAACGATCAGACGCTAGCACAGCCACGAGGCAATAACAAACGTTTTGACGTTACCCTTCTTCTTCCCGCGATCAACCGGTCGATGTCGGGTTTTGACCGGGTGAGGGATAGGGCGTGGGGGACCAGCAACCCGCACGGGAATTACCCTTGCGCGGCTCGCGCTTTCATGACGAGCAAGTCCCGTGGCGGGAGTACAGCCGGCGCCTCGGCGACGCAGAGGTGGTGTACCGATGCCAGGTAGAGTGCCCTCACACGAGATCAGACAGCAGCGCGAGGGCCGGTGCCACCCGGATCCCCTCCGGTGTCACGTAATCCTTCACGCCGGTAGCCGAGATCTGCCATGCCTCGGCGTTGGGAAACTTCGCCTTCAGGTACTTGAGGCTCCGGTCCGGGTTGGCGTCGGACCACTTGCATTCCACTAGGAGCGACGGGGTTCCCCGCTGCTCGACCACGAAATCCACCTCCCGGCCATCCCTGTCACGGAAGTAGCGCAATTCGAGTTCCGATCCCTCGGTGTCCTGCTGATGATGGACCCACTTGAGCAGGTGGCAGGCGGTGAGATTTTCAAAACGCGGCCCGTCTTCGGGCGTCAGGGTCCAGTCGAAGTGGTAGTGCTTGCTCTGCTTCTTGACGGCTCGCAGGCGCGGCGAGCCGAATGGGAGGAGGCGAAAGATGGCGTAAAGCCGCTCCAGGGCATCGAGCCAGGCGTTGGCGGTTTTGTGGCTCACCTGCAAGTCTTCGCGGAGGGCATTGATGGAAAGAGGGGAGCCGACTCTCTCCGGCAAAGCCAGCATCATCAACTCCAAATGGCCGAGGTCCTGGATACGCTCGAGGGTCGCCACCTCGTCGCGTATCAGCCGCGCCCCGTATTCCCTTGACCAGCGTCTTGCCTCCCGGCGGCTTCCGGACAGCCAAGGTTCAGGGAAGCCGCCGAGTTCCAACAGGTCGCGCAGGCCGCCGGGCTTGTCTACACCCAACTCGGCCGCCGAGAACGGATGCAGCCGCAACAGATGATAGCGTCCCTGCAGGGAGTCGCCACCGTATCGGTAGAGATCAAGCCGTCCGCTGCCGGTCACGAGGATCTGCTGGCCGTGTCGGCGGCCGTCGTACAGGCCCTTGAGGTAGTTGCGCCAGTGCCGGTACTTGTGGATCTCGTCGAAAATCCATAGTCCCGCGGGTGGCAGCTCACGCCGCAGGATGCGGCTCCGGTGTTCGGCGATATCCCAGTTGAGGTAGCCTTCGGCGGCGTCGGGCAGGCTGCGCGCCAAGGTGGTCTTGCCGACCTGGCGCGGGCCTGCCACGAACACCATCTTGCGGTCGAGATCCGCCTGAATCTGTGCGGCGAGGTATCTGGGCGTCTCGGCCATAAGCCAAGTGTACGCCCATTTTAGCTACTAGTCAAAATTGGCCGTGGCTAATTTTGACTAGGGGTGAAACTAGCCGTCTGTCTATTGAGTCCCTTACCCTTGCGCGGCTCGTGTCTTCTCGGCCTCGACCGCAACGGCGGTCAGGTACTCGTCCTGGTCCACGATGGTGTAGAGGGCCAGCGAGCCGTCGTCTTTCACGGGCCGGCCGCCGAAGAAGTGGAACGCGTGGCCGTCCCAGTCGTAGAATTCGTCGCCGCGCTCGAATATGGCCTTCCAGCGGTATCCCACCGGGCTCCGGTGCAGGCCGGTGCGCGCCGGCAGCGCGTCCTCTTCCTCCAGCGAGAGGCTGTCATCTTCCTTGGCCATGGCTTCCTCGGGCAGGGTCTCCCACATCCGGCGGTAGTTGGGCATGAATTCCTCGGCCCTCACCGTCAACGCCGTGTGCATGTCCCACCAGGGTCCGTGTCCGGCCACGCGCTCGTCCACCTGGTCCACGAGCTTGTAGATCAGCCGTCCACCGGCTTGCAGGCGCAGCACCAGGCTGCCTTCGGCGACGTTGGGGCCCACTTCCGGTTGCAGCGCGCAGTAGGTCTCGAAGAAGTTGGCCGTTTTGCCCAGGTCCCGTGAACCGTACACGGCGTGGCTGATGCGGCCGACGCCTTCCGAGGTGCAGATCTCCATGGCGCCTTCGGGCATGTGGTCCGGGGCCCAGAACTCGAACTGGTTGCCGTCGGGATCGGCGAAGTAGATGACCGTGCCCTCGTCACCGCCGTCGGCGGTTCGCACCGGGTCGGTGTGAGGGATGTTGTGGCGGTCGAGCCGCTTGAGGTGCGCGTCCACGTCCTCGGGCCGGATGTAGAATCCGCACCGCGGCGTGTCCTCGCCCAGCGGCTTGCCCGACGGGTAGACCTCGGGCTGGAGGAACGCGCCGATGCGGCAGGACTCGCCCTCCCACCACAGAAAGCACATGATCGGCACGTCCTTCTTTCGCGCCGTGGTCGTGATGCCGCGAATCGGCCTTCGGGTGATGCCGGTGGCGTTCACCGCCCAGTCGATCCAGGTAACCATGTCGTTGGTGCCAACGATAAAGTGGTCGATCCAATGCACAGTGCCGCGTGATTCATGTCTTTCCATGGGTCACCTCCCTCAGGCGGAAAATCCAGCGTTACCGACACATGTCGGTCCATGACACGCCGATACCAGACCGGGTTGGCCGTGTCAACGTGGACCGTGTCCCGGGACCGCTCTCATTCTTAAATGGAATCGCTCCTAAAGTTCGGCAGCGTCCGGCCGATTCAACTCTTATAGACGCTGCCTTGGGCGCAGCGATCTTAACCAAGAAGGGGGACATGAGATGCGTACAGGCCAAAAAACCGGTCAAACGGATACGATAGCGGTTCGGTGGCAACTGAGCCCGGGGAACCACGACCTCGACCTGGAGGTTCACGGTTGCGGTTGCGGGTGCGGTTGTAGCTGCAACTCCTGTGACTGTGGTTGCGGCTGCAACTGCGCGAGTTGCGGTTGTAGCAGTTGCGCCAGCGAGTCCGAAGCCGAAGCGGCTTGAGATACCACGGCAGGCCCGGCGCGCGGAGGCCCCTAAAGCGCCTTCGTGGGCCGGGGACCCTGGGTGTCGGATTGGCCGAAGGCGCAATCCGGCACCCAGGCCTTCATTGCACGAATGGATCGTTGGCGCTGCCCCTGTCGCCGGCGTGCAGCAGACGGTCATCGTCTTTCTCGAAATGGTAGCGGTGGCAGGTCAGGCAGCCGGCCAATCCGATCTGCTCCCGGTGGCAGGTAGCGCAGACAGGGCACTTGGTGCAACTCGCCAAAGGAGTTTCGGATGACGTCGCCTACCGTGGCCAGGATGGCATGAACTATTTGACCCTGACCAAGAAAGTCTAATATTGAGAACCGATGCGGATTCTCATCCACGGACAGCAGGCGTTCGGCAAGGCGGCCCTCGAACGCCTGGCGACGGGTCCCGACGAGGTGGTGGGCGTCTTCTGTCCGCCGGACCACGAGGGCCAGCCCCTGGACCCGCTCAAGGAGGCCGCTCTGGAGCGGGGGCTGCCGGTGCACCAACCCGGCAACTGGAAGACGGACGAGGCACTGGAGCTTCTGCGGTCCTTCCGGTCTGACCTGTGCGTCATGGCCTACGTGACTCTCCTGGTGCCGCGTCGGGTTCTGGACGCACCGACGCTCGGGACCATCCAGTACCATCCTTCGCTGTTGCCGTTGCATCGCGGGCCCAGCTCCATCAACTGGGCGCGAATGCAGGGAGACCGCAAGACGGGTCTCACCATTTTCTGGCCGGACGAAGGGCTGGACGAGGGTCCGATCCTGCTCCAGAAAGAGGTGGAGATCGCCCAGGACGATACCGTGGGCAGCCTCTACTTCCGCAAGCTGTTCCCCATGGGCGTGGAAGCCATTGCCGAGGCGGTGGGGTTGGTGCGCGCTGGCACGGCGCCGCGCATCGAGCAGGACCACAGCCGCGCCAGCTACGAGGGCTGGTGCCGCGAGGAGGGCGCGGAGGTCGACTGGTCCAGGCCGGCGGACGAGGTGCACCGACTCATCTGCGGGACCGATCCCCAGCCCGGCGCCTGGACCACCTTCGGCGGGAACAAGCTCAAGCTGTACGGTAGCCGGTTGGGCACGGGCACGGGTGCGCCGGGGGAGGTGCTGGACCTGTCCGGCGCCGGCATGGCGGTGGCCGCCGGCGAGGCGAGCGTGGTGTTGCAGCGGGTAAGGGCCCACGACTCCAGGACCAAGGTTGCCGCCGCCGAATACGCCGGCCAGGCCGGCCTCCTTCCCGGGTCACGCCTGGGCTGACCTGTTGGCCCTGTGCCGCGCCGCCGCCGGGTTGGTGACCGCCAATACATCCGTAATCGGGCGCGGGCGGGTTTGAAACCCGCCCCTACATCGGCAAGTCGGGGCGCGGGTGGTTTGGAACCCGCCCCTACATCGGCAAGTCGGGGCGCGGGTGGTTTGAAACCCGCCCCTGCATCGGCAAGTCGGGGCGCGGGTGGTTTGGAACCCGCCCCTACATAGGCAAGTCGGGGCGCGGGTGGTTTGGAACCCGCCCCTGCATCGGCAAGTCGGGGCGCGGGTGGTTTGGAACCCGTCCCTGCATCGGCAAGTCGGGGCGCGGGTGGTTTGGAACCCGCCCCTACATCGGCAAGTCGGGGCGCGGGCGGGTTTGAAACCCGTCCCTACATCGGCAAGTCGGGGCGCGGGCGGGTTTGAAACCCGCCCCTACATCGGCAAGTCGGGGCGCGGGTGGTTTGAAACCCGCCCCTGCATCGGCAAGTCGGGGCGCGGGTGGTTTGAAACCCGCCCCTGCATCGGCAAGTCGGGGCGCGGGTGGTTTGGAACCCGCCCCTGCATCGGTAAGTCGGGGCGCGGGCGGGTTTGGAACCCGCCCCTGCATCGGCAAGTCGGGGCGCGGGTGGTTTGGAACCCGCCCCTGCATCGGCAAGTCGGGGCGCGGGTGGTTTGGAACCCGCCCCTGCATCGGCAAGTCGGGGCGCGGGTGGTTTGGAACCCGCCCCTGCATTCGTAAATGGGGTTCGAAACCTGCCCTGCATATCGCCGCCGTGCCACCTTGTAGGGGCGGGTTTCAAACCCGCCCGCGCCTCGACTACGCAAGGAGGAACAACGGATTGAAAGGTTGAGCCATGTCAGCGTTCCGTGCCAAAGTTGGAAGGAGATGGAACGCGCCCGGCTGGACAGGCTCAACCGCATGCTCGACGAGGTGCTCCGGACCAACGAATTCTACCGGCGCAAGCTCGAAGGGCGCGTGGTGCCGCCTCTGAAGGGGCGGGAACCGTTGTCCGAGCTGCCGTTTACCACCAAGCAGGAACTGGTGGACGATCAGCTCCGGCATCCGCCGTTCGGCAGCGACCTGACGTATCCGCTGGAGCGCTACGTGCGCGTGCACCAGACGTCGGGCACCACCGGGCGGCCCATGTACTGGCTGGACACCGAGGCGTCGTGGGACTGGTGGGGCGAGTGCTGGAAGGCCGTCCTGCAGGCGGCCGGGGTGGGGTCCGAAGACCGGATCTTCTTCCCGTTCTCCTTCGGGCCGTTCGTGGGGTTCTGGAGCGGTTGGGAAGGGGCCCGCAAGGTCGGCGCGCTGGCCATTTCCGGCGGCGGGCAGACGACCCAGCAGCGGCTCAAGAGTCTCATGGAGTACGGCGCCACGGTGCTGGTCTGCACCCCCACCTATGCGCTGCACATGGCAGCGGAGGCGCGCCGGGCGGGCATGGATCCGGCCCGTGACTCGGCCGTCCGGGTCACCGTCCACGCGGGCGAGCCCGGGGCGAGCATCGCGTCGACGAAACAGCGCATCGAAGAGGCGTGGGGCGCCCGCTGCTTCGACCATACCGGAGCCACCGAGGTGGGGGCCTTCGGCTTTGCCTGTGATGCCCTGGAGGAAGGGGTTCACGTCAACGAGGACGAGTTCATTGCCGAGGTGGTGGACGCGGAGAGCGGCGCGCCGTTGCCCGACGGGTGCCGGGGCGAGCTGGTGCTGACGAATCTGGGCCGGGTCGGCAGCCCCGTGATCCGGTACCGCACCGGCGACCTGGTGGAGCCCCGCCGCGGTCCCTGCGCATGCGGCCGCACCTCCCTGGTGTTGAACGGGGGCGTTCTCGGGCGTGTGGATGATATGGTGGTGGTGCGGGGGGTCAACGTTTTTCCGAGCGCGGTGGAGGGCATCGTCCGGCAATTCCCTGAAGTGGAGGAGTTTCGCGTCGACGTGTTGGAGACCGAGGGTTTGGCGGAACTGAAGGTTACGGTGGAGCCGGGCGCGACCGAGAATTCCGTGGGGCTAAAGGAAGGTGTCATCAAGTCCATCCGGGACAACCTGCACATCCGCCCGGAGGTGGAGGTTGTGGCGCCCGGGACCCTGCCGCGGTTCGAGCTCAAGGCCAGGAGGTTCTTTCGAAGTTGAGCAGCGAGAATTCGAATAGCGAAACGATCACCGGAAAGCGGCTGCTGCGCCTGCGGGTCAACGGCGAGCTGCACGAGGTGGCGGGCCACGTCACCCACAGCCTTCTGGAGGTGCTACGGGAAGAGCTGGGCCTCACCGGCACCAAGCACGGCTGTGAGTTGGGAGAGTGCGGCACCTGCACGGTGCTGGTGGACGGCGACCCCATCTACTCGTGCCTGATGCTGGCGGTGGAGGCCGAGGACACGGAGATCACCACTGTCGAGGGGCTCGCGCTGCAAAACCGGCCGCATCCCTTGCAGCGGGCGTTCTCGGACCTCAGCGCGGCCCAGTGCGGCTACTGCATCCCCGGCATTCTGCTGGCCGCGAAGTCGCTCCTGGACAAGCAGCCCGACCCGGCCCGGTCAGACATCGAGGAGGCGTTGTCGGGCAACCTGTGCCGCTGCACCGGCTATACCAAGATCATCGAGGCGGTGGAGCGGGCCGCCGCGGCCATGTTGCAGGAAGGAACGGGCGAGGGCGGGCACGGCACGTCGCCCCGTGATGGCGAATCCGTGTAGGGGCGGGTTTCAAACCCGCCCGTGCCCGCATCCGGCACGGACCTCGGCCGGGGGGAAGGAAGGTAGGGGCGGTTTGCAAACCCGCCCGCGCCCGCATCCGGCACGGACCTCGGCCGGGGGGAAGGAAGGTAGGGGCGGGTTTCAAACCCGCCCGTGTTCGGCCAACCTGCCCGGTTGGACATGAATGAAACACGACATGGGTGAAAACGGCATGAAGAAGAACGGTTTCTCGGTCATCGGCAAGTCGTTGCCGCGCATCGACGGTCCGGCCAAGTGCGCGGGCGACACGCGTTATGCCGACGACATCGTCATGCCGCGCATGCTGTTCTGCCGGCTGCTGCGCAGCCCGCATCCCCACGCCCTGATTCACGGCGTCTCCGCCCGGCGCGCGCTGGCACTGCCGGGCGTCCATGCCGTCATCACCGGCGAGGACGTTCCGAAGAAATTCGGCATCATGCCTTCCACCCAGGACGAGGAGGCGCTGGCGGTGGACAAGGTCCGCTACGTCGGAGATCCGGTGGCGGCGGTGGCGGCCGCCAGCGAAGACGCCGCGGAGGCGGCGCTGCGTCTCATCGACGTCGAATACGAGGTGCTCGATCCCATCCTTTCCATCGAGGGCGCGCTGGCAGCCGAGGACCATCGCATCCACACGTGGAACCGCCGCGCCAACATCCAGAAGGCCGTCTCCTTCGAGTTCGGCGAGGTGGACGCCGGCTTCGAGGAAGCCGACGAGATCTTCGAGGGCACGTACTTCTTCCAGGGCAACACGCACCTGCCCATGGAGCAGTACTGCGCTCTGGCAACCTACACCCCGGACGGCAAGCTCACCCTGTGGTCCTCGACCCAGACGCCGCACTACGTGCACCGGGCGCTTTCCAGGGTGTTGGACCTGCCCATGGGGCACATCCGGGTCATCGCCACGCCGGTGGGCGGCGGTTTCGGCGGCAAGAGCGATCCCTTCTCCCACGAGATCGCGGTGGCCAAGCTGGCCATGATCACCGGCCGGCCGGTGAAGATCACGCTCAACCGCGAGGAGTCGTTCTACGTGCACCGGGGACGCCACCCGGTGAAGATGTGGATGCGGACGGGGGTCAAGCGCGACGGCACGCTGAAGGCCATATGGTTCCGGTCCTTTCTGGACGGCGGCGGCTACAGCAGCTACGGCCTGGCCACCGTTTACTACACCGGGGCGTTGCAGACGGTGACCTACGACCTGCCGGCCTACAAGTTCGAGGGCGTGCGGGTGTTCACCAACAAGCCGCCCTGCGGCCCCAAGCGCGGCCACGGCACCCCTCAGCCCCGGTTCGCCATGGAGGTTCAGCTCGACGAGATCGCGGAAAAGCTGGGTCTGGACCCGGTGGAGATGCGCCTCAAGCAGATCGTCGAGCCCAACAGCGTTACGGTGAACGGCCTCCGGGTCAGCACCATCGGGCTGCGGGAATGCATCGAGAAGGTCGCCGCGCGCTCCGGTTGGAAGGAGAAGCATCGTTCGTTGCCCGCGGGCCATGGCATCGGCTTTGCCGCCAGCTCCTACATCAGCGGCGCGGGCCTGCCCATCTACTGGAACGACATGCCCCACTCGGGGGTCCAGCTCCGCGCGGACCGGGGCGGCGGCGTCACCGTCTTCTGCGGCTCCACGGACATCGGCCAGGGCTCCGATTCGATCCTCGCCTTTGCCGTGGCCGAAGAGCTGGGGCTTCAGCCGGAGGACGTGCGGGTGGTGACCGCGGATACGGACCTGACGCCGGTGGACCTGGGAAGCTATTCCAGCCGGGTCACGGTGATGACCGGGAACGCCGCCATTCAGGCGTGCGGCAAGCTCAAGGAGCGCCTGTTCGAGGTGGCCGCGGAGCTTTTGGAAGTGCCCGCCGACGACCTGGAGATGGAGGACGGCCGGGTCCGCAGCCGCAGCCTTCCGGACCGCGGCCTTGGCTTTGCCGAGTGCGTCGAGCAGGCGGAGAGCCGGTTCGGCACGCTGGGAGCTACCGGCAGCTACCGGCCGCCCCGGCATCCGGGCGACTACAAGGGCGCCGGGGTCGGGCCCACCCCGTCTTACAGCTACTCTGCCGCCGTGGTGGAGCTCCACTGTGACAGCGACACCGGCGAGATCCACATCGACAAGGTGTGGATCGCCCACGACTGCGGCCGCGCCTTCAACCCGCTCTGGGTCCAGGGACAGGTGGAGGGGAGCGTGTACATGGCCCTGGGAGAGGTGCTGATGGAGGAGCAGGTATTCCGGAAGTCGGGTGTGCACAAGATCCCGTCCATCCTCGAGTACAAGAGCCCCACCACGCTGGAGATGCCGCCCATCGAGACCATCCTGGTGGAGACCGACGACCCGGAGGGCCCGTTCGGCGCCAAGGAGGCCGGCCAGGGACCGTTGCTGCCGGTGATCCCGGCCGTGTCCAACGCCGTCTACGATGCCGTGGGCGTGCGCATTCACGAGATACCCGTGACCCCCGACAAGATCCTGCGGGCGCTGGACCAGCGGCTCAAGGCGCCCACGGTGCCGGACTTCGCGTTCCCCACGCCCATTCGCTGGTCGCCGGGCCAGGGGATCGAAGTGCCGCAGAAGAGCTGAGGTTATGCTGCGACTTCCTGATTTCACCTATATCAGGCCGCGTACCCTGGCGGAGGCATCTCGCGTGCTGGGAGATCTGGGCCCCGAGGCCATGGCCGTGGCCGGTGGCACGGACGTCTATCCCAAGATGAAGCGGGGGCAGTTCACGCCGCGCTACGTGGTCTCGCTGAGCCGTATCGAAGAGCACCGGGGCATACGCCGGGAGCAGGGCCGAGGGCTGTGGATCGGGGCGGGCGAAACCCTGAACGCGGTGGCCGGCCATGACACGGTGCGCGGTGCCTTTCCGGCGCTGGCGGACGCGGCCGGCCTGGTCTCGACGCTTCAGCTCCGGAACGCCGGCACCATCGGCGGCAACCTGTTCGTGGACACCCGCTGCAACTACTACGACCAGTCGTTCTTCTGGCGCCAGGCCGTGGGCTTCTGCCTCAAGAAGGACGGCGACATCTGTCTGGTGGCGCCGGGGAGCCGCGTCTGCCTGGCCATTTGTTCCTCGGATACCGCGCCGGTGCTCAGCAGTCTCAACGCCGAGGCGGTTCTCGTCAGCGCCCAGGGTAGCCGGCAGGTGCCGGTGGACACCCTGTACCGCGACGACGGCATGTACTATCTCACCAAGCGGCCCGACGAGCTGTTGCAGGGCGTGTGGATCCCGGAGGCGTCCTTCGGGTGGCGCAACGTCTACCTCAAGCTGCGCCGCAGGGGCTCCTTCGACTTCCCCGTGCTGGGAGTGGCCGCGGCCTTGAGGGTCGCGGCGTCGGGCGCGTGCGAGGGGGCCAAGATCGTTCTCACCGCGGTGGCGTCGGCGCCCAAGGTGGTGGTGGATGCGCCCGGGGTCCTGTGCGGCAAGCCGGTGGATACGGCCTCCGTCGAGGAGGCCGCCGAGCTGGCCATGCGCGTGTCCCATCCCCTGGACAACGCGGACATGGATTATTGGTATCGCAAACGCATGACCCGCGTATACGTCACGCGCGCATTGCAGCAACTCGCGGACGCCGGTAAAACGGTCCCGGACACGCCCACCGCGTGAGCGGGTTGGAAAGGGAAACCATGGCGGTACCCACCGAACTGGAAGCGAGGCTGGCAAGCCTGGAGAGTCACCTTCGCACGGAGAACCCCATTCTGCTGAGCGCGGTGCAGAGTTTCTGCAAGCTGGATGTCGTTTCACGCCGGCTGGGATTTCTGGGCGCCGGCGAGTCCCACGCCACGCGCATCCCATGGTGGCCCCTCGTTGCCATTCTGGGGACCTATTCGTCAGGCAAGTCCACGTTTATCAACGATTTCCTGGGGCGCCCGGTGCAGCCTACGGGCAACCAGGCAGTGGATGACCGGTTCACGGTCCTGTGCTTCGGCAAGGAAGAGGACGTCCGCGTGCTGCCGGGGGTGGCGCTGGATGCAGACCCGCGCTTTCCATTCTACAAGATGAGCCGGGCCATCGAGGAGATCAGCGCCGGCGAGGGAAGCCGCATCGATGCCTACCTCCAGCTCAAGACTTGCCCGAGCGAGGTCGTTCGAGGCAAGATCTTCATCGACTCGCCGGGCTTTGACGCGGACCAGCAGCGGACGGCGACGCTGCGGGTCACGGACCGCATCATCGACCTGTCGGACCTGGTGCTGGTGTTTTTCGACGCCAGACATCCCGAGCCCGGCACCATGCAGGACACCTTGCAGCACCTAGTGGCGGAGACCATCCACCGCACGGATTCGAGCAAGTTTCTCTACGTGTTGAACCAGATGGATCACACGGCCCGGGAGAACAACCCGGAAGACATAGTGGGCTCGTGGCAGCGGGCGCTGGCGCAGAAGGGACTTACCGCGGGTCGCTTCTATTGCATCTACAGTCCCCAGGCCGCGGTCCCCATCGAGGATGAGGGCCTGCGCGCCCGCTTCGAGCAGAAGCGCGACTTCGATCTGGCCGAGATCTACGGACGCCTCCAGCAGGTGGGAGTGGATCGGTGCTACCGTGTCATGGGAAACCTCGAGCACAGCGCCCGCGACATCGAGCTACGGCTGGTTCCGCGCCTGCAGGCCATGATCGCGGAGTGGCGCGGCCGGATACGGCGGCTGGACGGCATCGTTGCAGGCGTGCTCCTCGCGGCCGTCCTGGTGTGGACCGTCTGGACCGGGGAATGGAACGGCCTCCAGCTCACGCATCCCTTCTGGTCCGCGCTGTCCAATGAACCGGCGTGGGCCTACGTCGCGCTGGCGGCGGTCGCCATGGCAGCGGGCTATATCCATCATACGTTCCGGCGGCTTGTCGCCAACCGGGTGTTGAAAGGGCTCAGACGGGAAATGGGAAGTGCCCGGGACACCGAGGTGCTGGACGCCCTCACGGCCGGTTTTCAAAAGAACACGCGACTCTGGCGGCCGGCGTTCGCGGTCCGTCTGTCCGGCTGGAACCAGAGCACCCGGCAACAACTCTCTCAGGTGATCACGGAAGCCAACGGCTACGTCCAGGCTCTCAACGATCGGTTCGCCAATCCGGGCGGGACGGCGGACGCCCCGCCGCCAACCGACCCGCTGAAACCGGAGGTAAGAACCTAGTGTGGTGTCCCACAAATAGGGTTACGAAGATGCGAGGGCATTTTGGTCGTCGGCAAGGCGCGATGACGAGCAGTGGCCGTTACCACGCGAGGAAGAGCAACGCAGCCGACGGGCAAAAGGACCCGCAGATTCGTAACCCTATTTGTGGGACACCACACTAGCCGCGGACCTTCCCCGTCTGGAGACTGGGAGCCGGTTGGTCCGGGGCGTTGAACTCCCGGCCCACGATGCCGGACGAGACGATGAACTTGAAGGCTTCTTCGACGGTGTAGCCGGTTTCGATGATTTCGTCTTCCGGTATCAGGACGAGAAACCCGGAAGTCGGGTTCGGCGTGGTGGGTATGAAGACGGACAGCAGGGTTCCGGAAGAGGAGAGGTTGAAGGGGTCGGTTCTTCGGGTTGCCACGAGCCCCATCATCCAGACACCCTTTTTGGGATACTCCAGCAGCACCACGCGCTGGAAGCCGCTGTCGGGGCCCTGGAACGTCTCCACCACCTGCTTGACGGCGCCGTAGACGGTGCTCACCAGCGGCAGGCTCATGACCAGGTGATTGACGGCCGCCAGGATGCGCCGGCCGACGATGTTGGTGCCGAACATTCCGATGAAGAAGATCAGCATCAGGGCCAGGAGCAGGTTGATGAACGGGACCAGCGGCGTCAGCCACCGAAGGTCATCCGGGTCCAGGAAAGACAGGATGCCGCGCAGTATCGGTGTACCCGCGTTGCCGAGCAGGTTGAGCAGGAACGAGATGAGGATGTAGGTGACGAACAGGGGGATCAGGATCAGCAACCCCGTGATCATCGTGTTACGCAGAAAATGAGGCTTCCTGGCATGCATGGGCGGGTCCCGGCGTGAATGATGTATCAGAAAATACGTGAACCCTCCACCGCTGGCAAGGGGTGTTTTTCCAACAGCGCAGTCCGAGGCCCGGACCCTGAAGCCGTCGCTTGACTACCCACGTGCCAGAACCTGCGGACCTTCATCGGCTGGCCATGGCATACGCTTACTGGCAGTTTCGAACCGCGCCGAAGGAAATCGGTCTCTCACTTGGCATTCCTCTATTGACATTCTACTCTAACTCATTTAAAGGTCTCGCAAATCGCTGCCCAGTTTCACAGCACACGAGGGGACGCTTGACGTTCTTGAACGATACAACCGACGCTCTGGAATTTCCCCCGCCGCCGCCCGAAGCCCTCAACGGCAGAGGCCGGGACGACACCGTCACCGGCCTTGAGGAACATCGGCCGGGAGGCCCCTTCGGCCTGTCCGATTACGAGGCGGTCATCGGCAAGGAACCCGTGGACGAGCTCAAGCGTCTGGCGGAGCCGTTGACGGGCCACGGCTGGGTGAATGTAAACTCCACGGCGGTGGGCGGTGGAGTGGCCGAGATGCTTCGCAGCGTCGTTCCTCTCGCTCAATCGCTGGGCGTGGGCGCCCGGTGGTGCACGATTCGCGGCAACCGGGAGTTCTTCCAGGTCACCAAGAAGTTCCACAACCTGCTGCAAGGCGCGGGGTCTCCCGTTTCCCTCGAAGAGATCTTCGGCGCCTACCTCGATACCATCGACGAGAACGCCTGTGACACCTTCATCGCTTCGGATCTCACCGTCATCCATGATCCGCAGCCGGCGGCCATGATCATGAACGCTCCGATTCGCGGCAACGTGATCTGGCGCTGCCACATCGATACCTCGGCACCCGACAGGACGGTTTGGCGGTTCCTCTTGCCGTATATCAACCACTATGACGGGGCCGTCTTCACCATGCCCGAGTTCGTGGGCCCGGGGCTCAAGATCCCCGTGTACGAGATCATGCCGTGCATCGACCCCCTCGCGGAAAAGAACCGGCACTATTCGCGGAATGAAGCGCTGGATATCCTGCAACCCTTGTTCAAGGCACGCGATGTGGACCCCGAGCGGCCCATCTTCGCGGCCGTCTCCCGTTATGACCGCCACAAGAACCAGGGCACGATACTGAAAGCCTTCCAACGCCTGGGCGAGGAGCAGCGGCGCGACCCCCGGCCGTACCTGATCTTCATCGGCAATACCGCGTCCGACGACCCGGAAGGCGGCGACGTGTTGGACGAATTGAGGCAGCAGGCCGGCGGCCACCCGGATGTCCGGTTCTGCGTCAATGTGGAGGACAACGACCGGGTGGTGGGCGCCTTGATGAGCGTCGCGCGGGGTTTCGTGCACGTGTCGACCCGGGAAGGCTTCGGGTTGGTGGTGGCCGAAGCCCTTTGGCAGGGGGCGCCCGTCATCGGGTCCCGTGTGGGCGGCATCAAGCGGCAGGTCATCGACGGCGTGACGGGCTATCTGGTGGATCCGTTGGATGTCGACGCCATCGCTTCACGCATGGCCTCCGTGCTGGACGACGGTGGCGCCGCCGCGGCTCTCGGCCGCGAGGGGCGGGAGCACGTTCGCCGAAACTTTCTGCTGCCGGAGTTGCTCAAGCGCTATCTGATTCTCATGAGGTACTACTCCCGCGTCAGCCCGGATGAGCCTTCGTTCAAGCACGCGACCCATGGCGGTATAGCCTCGTGGCGCAGGACGCGGGTTTGAGACAATGTACCCACGGAACCCTCGCCGGCCGCTGATTTTTCTTTACAATTTGTTCAAACTCCCATAGTCTTTTAATCTTGTTAGTAGTTTTTGTTGGCGTCTCTTGCCCATAAGGGGTGCGAAAGGGAGAGGTATGGCAGCAACGAAGATGACTCAGGCGCAGATCGTGACCGATCTGGCAGCCAAGTGCGACCTCAACAAACGTGTCGCGAAGGATTTTCTGGACAACCTGGCCGCGCTCGCCGTGAAGGAGGTGAAGAAGAGCGGGGTCTTCATCGTACCGGGTATCGGCCGACTGGTGAAAACCAACAGGAAAGCTCGCATGGGACGCAATCCGGCTACGGGGCAGGCGATCAAGATACCTGCGAAAAGAGTCGTCAAGTTTCGCATTGCCAAGGCCTGCAAAGACGCCATCGTCCCGCCCAAAAAACCCAAGGCCTGAAGAGCGCATGGTTGGAGGCCATGGAGAGAATGGCCTCTAACCAGTGTCCTGTCCGGCCACTTGCAGGACACTGGCATGGCAGCCTGTCGGACTTGGCGAACGCTTGAAAATGGGGGGTGAGTCCGAACAGGGCAGGGTGGTGGCCGTCTATCACCTGAAGGGTGGCGTCGGCAAGACCGCCACCACCGTCAATCTGGCCTATCTCAGCGCGGCTTCCGGCCTCAAGACTCTCGTTTGCGATCTCGACCCGCAGAGTTCGACGACCTACTACTTTCGCGTAAAGCCCAGGCTCAAACAGGCCAGGAAGGTTTACCTCAAGGGGCGCGAGAGGATCTCCAACAACATCAAGGGAACCGATTACGACCGCCTCGATCTGTTGCCGGCAGATTGGTCGCACCGGCACCTGGCGTCCGCGCTGGGCAACGTCAAGCACTCCAGAAAACGGTTGCAGGAGATACTCGATCCGTTCCGGGGCGAGTATGACCTGATCGTGCTGGACAGCCCCGCGACCGCCACCTTGCTGGCCGAGAGCATCTTCGTGGCGGCGGATCTGCTTCTGGTACCGGTTGTCCCGTCGACGCTGGCAGCCCGCGCCTATGCCAACTTGCGGGTCTTCATCAGGCGCAAGGGCTACGATGAAGACAAGATATGGGCCTTCTTCTCCATGGTGGAAGGGCGCAAGAAAATGCACCGGGCCACCATGGAGGCCATGAGGGCGCAGTATCCGAGGTGGTTGCGGGCCGTGATCCCATACGCCGCGGACGTCGAGAGTATGGGTTTTGCCCGGGCTCCGCTTCCGGCCTTCCTGCCTGCCAGCGAGGCGACGAAGCGCTATCGGGAGCTGTGGGAAGAGCTGGCCGAACTGATGCGCTCTCAACCACATCGGGGATCTCGGAGTTGAGGTTCGAACTTCCCCAGGGTCGGCCCGGCCAGCGATTGTTGCGCGAGCTGCGCCATCACTATGACCTTCACGAAGGCCCTCGCCTCAGCCATGACGCCATCTATCTCGACACCTTCGATGGGCGGCTCTTTGCCCAATCGCGTGCTCTATGGAGTTCCGAGGGGGTGCTTCACCTCGAGAGCCTGGATCGGCCGGATCGGCAGGCCCGCATCGAGCTCGACGGTCTTCCGGCGTTCGCCGACAGGCTGCCGACGGGAGGGCTGAGGGACGAGCTGCTGCCGCTGACCAAGAACCGGGCGTTGCTCAGACTTTTTTCGGTACGGTCGGAGGTCAGGACCTGGAGCCGGTGGAATCGCGACCAAAAGACCGTTCTGCACGTCTCGTTGAGTGAAGACGAGGTGTCGGACGGGAAGCGAACGGCGCGGCTGGGCCCCTGCGTCGTGGTCCGGCAGGTACGGGGCTACAAGAAGATCTTCCGGCAAGTCTGTGAGTGGTGGGAGGAGCGGTGTGCGCGCGCCGACAGCGGCGCCCGCTATCGGAGGGCGATCGAGGCCTTGGGCCTGGACCCCCTGCGCACGGCGTCCGCGTCCAGGGTGAGGCTCACCGCCTCCATGACTGCCGCCGATGCCGTGCGCTCCATGATTCGCGGCCAGTACCAGGTGGTTCGCGGCAACGAGGAGGGCGTCCTCGACGATACCGACACGGAGTTCCTGCACAACCTCCGGGTGGCTGTCCGGCGCGCCCGGTCCTTTCTGGGGCAACTCCGGGACGTCTTTGCGCCGGAGCCCGCGGCCAGGCTCAGGAAGAGTCTCGCGTGGCTGGGGAAATCCACCAATGCGCTGAGAGACCTGGACGTGTATCTGCTGCAGCAGGCCGACTACCAGCGCATGCTGACGGGACCCCTGGCGGAGGACATCACCCCGGTGTTCGAGTTTGCCGCGCGGGAGCGGGAAGCGGCTCATCGCGCGTTGGTGGATGTCATGGGTTCCGGCGACTATGACGGCGCGGTACGGCGTTGGCGCTCATGCGTCGAGGACGAAACCGGCCTCGGCGTGGGCCCGCGAGGCTCGGAGCCTGTCTTGTCGCTGGCGGGAGCGCGCGTGGCCAAGAAGTGCCGGGCCGTCCTGGAGCAAGGGTACCGGCTCCAGGACAAAACGGATGCCGCCGCCTTCCACTCCCTTCGGATCGAGTGCAAGCAGCTCCGTTACCTCATGGAGATCCTTGCGGATCTGATGCCCGAGGCCGGGAGCGTCGTCCAACGCTTGAAGAAGCTCCAGGACGCGCTGGGTTGGATCCAGGATCTCACGGTGCATGAGGCCCGGACCCAGGACTTCGCCCAGGCCATGTCCGTTGCCGGGGACGGCCGGGCGCTGCCTGCCGTCGAGGTGCTGGTGTCACGCATGCGGGTGGAGCGGGAGCTGGCCTGCGCCAAGGTCCCGGAGTTGTTTGCCCAGTTCAGTCAAAGCCTCCGCGAAACCGAGCCCCCTTACGTGATCCTGCTGCCCTGGCTGCGGCGGATCCAGGCCGGCTAGGACAGGCTCCTGGGAGCCGATGGGCACGCGCGGTGCGGGCGCGGGCGGGTTTGAAACCCGCCCCTACACACGTGTCGGGAACAGGGCCGCGCCGATGATGCCGGCGGCGTTGCCCATGCGCGCGGCTTCCACCCGGCAGCCGACATCCTTGAGGTAAGGGAAGAACTTCTCGGGTTTCTTGCTGATCCCTCCACCGATGATGAACAGATCGACTCCGAGAAGGTACTCCACGTGGACGAGGTAGTCGTTGAGCCGCCTGCCCCATTTCTTCCAGCTCAGGCTCCGATTCGTGCGTATGCTGGCAGCGGCCCGCTTCTCCGCCACCTTGCCGCGCATTTCGAGATGGCCGAGCTCGGTGTCGGGCAGCAGGACGCCGTCACGAAAGACGGCCGAGCCGATACCCGTTCCCAAGGTGATCGCCACTACGGTTCCGGCCACGTCCCGGCCGGCGCCGAACCGGAACTCCGCCAGCCCCGCGGCATCGGCGTCGTTGCCGATGGCCACCAGGGGCGCCCCAAGCTGGGCCTGGAGTTGGTCCGTCAGGTCATAACCGATCCAGGATGAATCGAGATTCGGGGCTCGTTGAACCCGGCCGCTCTTGACCAGGCCAGGGAAGCCGCAACCCACCGTTCCCTGCCATTGCAGTTGTTGCTGCAGTTCCCGGATGGCCTCCATCACGGCTGCCGGCGTGGCCGGTTGGGGCGTGGGCAGCCGCACACGTTCCGACGTCATCTGTCCGCTTTGGGTGTCCACCAGCGCCGCCTTGACTCCGGTGCCGCCGATGTCGATGCCCATGGCCCTGTTTTCCTCGCTCATCATCCCCCCGGTTGCCGCCTGCTCGGCTGCGGCTATTCATGAAGTTGTTAATCGTCTATCATCATGGAAGCACACCTGGAATTCAACACCCGGCCGGGCAAGGGGTCCCCGCCCCACCCCCGGGATTCCTGCTTCCGCGGGAATGACGGAGCGCCGGGAACACCCAGTGTGGTGTCTCACAAATACGGTTATGAAGCTGCGAGGGCATTTTGGTTGTCGGCAAGGCGCGATGACTTGTAGGGGCGGGTTTCAAACCCGCCCGTGTGGCCAATACCACGCGAGGAAGAGCAACGCAGCCGACGGCCAAAAGGACCCGCAGATTCATAAGCGTATTTGTGAGACACCACACTAGGTCATCCATCCGGGACGCCGCATGCTCAACGTTCTGACCAGTCTCGTGACCGTCCTGGCCCTTACCGTGGTCACGGTCTTTGCCTTCCACAAGCTGAAGCTCCCCACGGTGATCGGTTTTCTGGCGGTGGGTGTCGCCATGGGGCCTCATGGCTTCAGCGTCATCGGGCACGGAGCCGAGCTCGAGCTGCTGGCGGAGATCGGCATCGTGCTGCTGCTCTTTTCCATCGGCCTGGAATTCTCCTTCGAGCGGTTCCTTTCGGTGAAGGGACTGATCCTTGTCGGCGGCTCGCTCCAGGTGGCTCTCACCGTCCTGGCCGTGGCCGCGGTCGGCGTTCACCTGGGTTATCCCCCGCGTATCAGCTTTTTCTTCGGTTTGCTCGCGTCCCTCAGCAGCACCGCCATCGTGCTCAAGATCTACAGCGACCGCGGCGAGTTGTCGGCCCTTCACGGCCGTCTCGCGGTAGGGACGCTCCTGCTGCAGGACATCATTGCCGTGCCCATGATGCTGTCCGTGCCGGTGCTGGGCGAGACCGAGGCGGTTTCTCTCCAGGTCGTGGGCCTCACGGTGGGAAAATCCGTGCTGGCCGTGGCCCTCATCTTCACCGCGTCGCGCTTCATCGTGCCGTGGTTCCTCCATCAGGTGGCGCGGCTGCGGAACCAGGAGATCTTCGTCCTGTTCGTGCTGCTCATCTGTCTCGGTACCGCCTGGCTGGCGTTCCAGTCCGGCATCTCACTGGCGCTGGGGGCATTCGTGGCCGGTCTGCTGATATCCGATTCGGAGTACAGCCACCAGGTGATCGCCGACATCCACCCGTTGCGGGACAGTTTCGCCGGCATCTTCTTCATCTCCCTCGGGATGCAGGTGGATCTCGCCTTCGTCGGAAAGGAGCTTTCCCTCATCGGCGCCGCATGGCTCCTGCTGGTGCTCATCAAGGGGGGCCTGATCACCGCGATCTTCTCGTTTCTGCAGCGTTCGTTCCGGCTCGGGCTGCTGTTGGGTCTGGCGCTGGCCCAAGTGGGCGAGTTCTCGCTCATTCTGGCCCGCATGGGCGGCGCGTTCGAGCTCCTCTCACCGGATCAGGAGCAGATCTTTCTCGCCACCTCGATTCTCAGCATGCTGGCGACCCCCCTGCTGATCCTCGGCGGGAGCCGGCTGGGGTTCGCGCTGCACCGCGGCGACGCGGCCGAAGAGCCGTCGGCCGGCGATATGACCGGACATGTCCTCATCGTGGGCTACGGGCTCAACGGGAGGAATCTGGCCCGGGTCCTGCGGGAGGTGGACATCCCTCACCGGATACTGGACCTGAATCCTCAGATGGCGCGGCGGGTGCGAGACGAGGGCGAGACGATCGACTTCGGCGACGCCACGCGTCCGTCGGTTCTCGCGGGAATGGGCGTGGCGCGGGCGCGTGTCCTGGTCGTGGCCATCAGCGACCCCATGGCGACGTCGCGTATCGTCTGGCACGCGCGCCGGCTGAATCCCGACATCTACATCATCGTCCGCACACGATACGTGGCCGAGATCCCGCGCCTCACGCGCCTGGGCGCCAATGAGGTCATACCGGAGGAGTTCGAGACCTCGGTGGAGATCTTCGCGCGGGTTCTGCAGGAGTACCACGTGCCGCGCAACGTCATCACCCTGCAGGTGGAGCTGGTGCGCCGGGAAGGCTACAGCATGTTGCGGGGCCTCAGACTGGAAGGCAAGAGCCTGGCCCGATTCAACCAGTTTCTCACCGGCGCCACCGCCGATACGTTCCTGGTGCAGCAGGATGCGCCGGGGGCGCACTATACCATCGGAGAGCTGAAGGACCACTTTCAGGGCAGGACCAGCGTCCTGGCGCTGGTTCGGGAAGGGGTTTCGGTGGAGAGTCCGCCCATGGACTACGCGCTAAGGCCGGGCGACATCCTGGTGCTGCTCGGCAGCCACGCGGACCTGGACAGGGCCGTACAACTTCTCACCGCGCCGCAGGAACAGGGAACGTAGGGGCGGGTTTCAAACCCGCCCGCGTTCGCATGGCGCGGTGCAGGGGCGGACTTGTGCTCGCCCCTGCACCGCGCCATTGCATCCAGGCGGCGAGACCGAGGCGCGGGCGGGTTTGAAACCCGCCCCTACAAGTGTGGTGTCTCACAAATACGGTTATGAAGATGCGAGGGCATTTTGGTTGTCGGCAAGGCGCGATGACTTGTAGGGGCGGGTTTCAAACCCGCCCGTGTGGCGGTCACCACGCGAGGAAGAGCAACGCAGCCGACGGCCAAAAGGACCCGCAGATTCATAACCGTATTTGTGAGACACCACACTAGATGTCGTAGTAAAGGGCGAACTCGTAGGGATGGGGCCTGAGCCTCATGGGCTCCACCTCGTTGGTCCGCTTGTAGTTCAGCCACGTCTCGACGACGTCCTTGGTGAAGACGTCCCCCTTGAAGAGAAAGGCGTTGTCCCGCTCGAGGGCGTCCAGCGACTCATCGAGGCTGCCGGGCAACGACTCCACCATGGCCGCTTCCTCCGGTGCAAGGTCGTACAGGTTCTTGTCCAGCGGCTTGGGTGGCTCGATCTTGTTGGCGATGCCGTCGAGCCCGGCCATCAGCATGGCGGAGAAGGCGTAGTAGGGATTGCAGCTCGGATCCGGGCTGCGGAACTCGAGGCGTCGCGCCTTCTCGCTCGTGGAGTAGGTCGGGATGCGCACGGCTGCGCTTCGGTTGCGCTGGGAATACATGAGGTTGATGGGGGCTTCATAGCCCGGTACCAGCCGGCGGTAGGAGTTGGTGGTGGGAGCGATGAACGCACACAGCGCCGCCGCGTGTTTCAGGAGTCCGCCGATATAGTACCGCGCACTGTCGCTCAGCAACGCGTAGTTCTTGGCGTCGTAGAACATGTTCTTGTCGTTCTTCCACAGACTCTGGTGGGTGTGCATGCCCGAGCCGTTGTCCTGGAAGATCGGTTTCGGCATCATGGTGACGGTCTTGCCGTTGCGCTTGCCGACGTTCTTCACGATGTACTTGTACTTCAGGACCTGATCGGCCATGGCCGTGAGGGTGGTGAAGCGCATGTCGATTTCCGACTGGCCGGCTGTTCCCACCTCGTGGTGATGGACCTCGCATATGATGCCGCAGGACTCCAGCGTCTTGACCATCTCGGAACGGATGTCCTGCAAGCTGTCCATGGGTGCTACCGGGAAGTAGCCTTCCTTGTACCGCGGCTTGTAGCCCAGGTTCTGCTTGTCGCCGTTACCCGAGTTCCAGAAGCCCTCGTCGGAGTCGATGAAATAGAATCCGTAGTTGTAGCTCTGGTCGAAGCGGATGTTGTCGAGGATATAGAACTCGATCTCTGGACCCCAGTAGCTGGTGTCCGCGATGCCGGTGGACTTGAGGTACAACTCCGCCTTCTGCGCCACGTAACGCGGATCCCTGCTGTAGGGCTGGCCGGTCAGGGGATCCTTGATGTTGCACACCAGGTTCAGGGTGGGCAGCGCCGTGAAGGGATCCATGAAGGCGGTGTCGGGATCCGGGAACAGCAGCATGTCCGATTCGTCGATGGTCTTGAAACCACGGATGCTGGAGCCGTCGAACCCGATGCCGTTCTCGAACAGGCCGGTGTCGAACTCGTTCATGGATATGGAGAAGTGCTGCCACAATCCGGGCAGGTCGGTAAACCTCAGGTCGACGATCTCCGTGTTGTTCTTCTTGGCAAACTCGAGCACTTGTTTCACTGTCATGACATTCTTCCTTTCAAACCGGGTATTTTCTGGAGCTGTCCCGGGACACTGAGAAGCAATCTTTGTGCCAAACTGCCATGGATGTAGGGGCGGGTTTCAAACCCGCCCGTGTCCAGGCCGCCACGGTGTGCGGCCGGGTTTCCAGTCCGTCCGCGTGTCCATTGCCGCGCAACGCTACCGGGCGCTGTTGCACAATATTTGTTCAGCCGATGCTCAATGATTGAGCACGTTGAATCGGCCTCAACGGGCAGGACGCGTGTATCCGGGGAAGGAAGGTGTCGGCGCGTCAGGGCGCCGGTTTGGCAGACTGCGAGAACCGCCCGGAGCCGGCAAAGCTCAGGCTGAGGACGATGACCGGACCCAGGCCCGTGACCACGATGGCGAGGGCCGCGATAACGGCCTGGTCGAACGCTTCGTAAGAGGCGTATTCGTACACGTGGGTGGCCAGCGTGTTGAAGTTGAAGGGTCGCAGGATCAGCGTCATGGGCAGTTCCTTCATGGCGTCGACGAAAACCAGCATGACGCCCGTCAGGAGGCTGCCTCGCAGCAAGGGAAAGTGGATACGCGCCAGCACCCCGCCGGGACGGCGTCCCAGGGATCGGGCCGCGGCGTCCATGTTGGGTGTGATCTTGGTCAGACCGGCTTCCAGCGAGCCGAAGGACAAGGCCAGGAACCGCACGGTGCAGGCGAAGATCAGGGCGTAGAGCGTGCCGCTGAATATCAACCCGGTCGCGGTGTCGAAATGAGTTCGCATGAACCCGTCGATGGCGTTGTCCAGCGCGGCCGCGGGTATGAGGACCCCGACCGCCAGCACGACCCCCGGGACGGTGTAGCCGATGCTCGCGATGCGGGTGGCGCTCTTGACCAGGGCCGTGCCGGAAAGGCGGGCGCCGTAGGCCAGGAAGAGGCCTCCGCACAGGCAGGCCAGCGCCGCCAGGCTGGCTACGGCAAGACTGTTGAAGGCGAGGCTCAGGGTGTCGACACCGGTGGCGTATCCGTAGCTCCCCACGGCGGAAACGGCCATGAGCCCGGCGGGAATGACAAAACCCAAAGTCAACGGCGTGGCGCAGGTGAGCAGCGCCAGCACCCCGCGGACGCCGCGGAGCCTGGCCAGGGGGTGCCGTCGCGGTGTGTTGTGGCTGAACTGGTAGCGGCGCCGGCCCCGGGCGATCCTCTCCAGGGTGGCCATCACCAGCACCAGGGCCAGCACCATGGATGCCAACTGTGCCGCGGCCGGGGCGTTGTTCATGCCGAACCAGACGCGGTAGACTCCGACCGTCAACGTCTGTACCGCAAAGTAGTCTACCGTTCCGAAGTCGTTCAGTGTCTCCATCAACGCCAGCAGCACGCCTACGGCAATGGCCGGCCGGGCCAGTGGCAGGCCCACTCGCATGAAGCATCTCCAGGTCCCGAGCCCGAGCCCGCGCGCCGCGTCCCACAAGTTCTGTGACTGTTCGACGAAAGCCGCTCGAGCGAGCAGATAGACGTACGGGTAGAGGACCAACGACATGAAGGTCACGGCGCCGCCGAGAGAGCGAATCTCGGGAAACCAGTAGTCGCCGGGGCGTTGCCAGCCGAACATCTCACGCAGGTTCGTCTGTACCGGACCGGCGAACTCGAGCACGTCGGTGTAGGTGTATGCCGCGATATACGCGGGCATGGCCAACGGCAGCAACAGCGCCCATTGCAGGACGGACCGTCCGGGGAACTCGAACATGGTGACCAGCCATGCCGTGCCAACCCCGATGATCAAAACACCGGCGCCGACACCGATGATGAGGCCGAAGGTCTGGTTGATATAGGTGCCGAGAACGGTCGAGGCGAGATGGGCCCAAGCCTCACCGCTGGTCTCCAGGGCGATTCCCAATACCGCCAGGATCGGGCTGGTGAGCAGTGCCGCCAAGGCGATGACTCCAAGAGTCCAGCCATCAACCCGGGGAAATCGTGAAGGGGCGGGAATCGCGGGGAGCCGGGGCACCGCGGTTGCCGCGCTTGCGGGGCTCGTCTGCATGTCGTGCGTCTGCTCGGATGTACCTCCCTTCGTCACCCTTGGCGGAGCGCGAAGGCGGGCGGGTTTGAAACCCGCCCCTACATCAGATGCACGACCCTAGCACAGGAAATCCCAGTGCTCAAACCCTGAATGTTCGATGGTGGTAACTTTTCAGGAACCGCTTGCCGAACGCGCCTGTTTTGCCTCGCTTGCAGCCGTTGCACGTGGACTCTGGGGGTTTCCCATGGGAGTGTCGGCTTCTCCGGAGGCGGCCTTCACGGCCTCGGCTGTGTGCCGGTCCAGGTAGGTGCCGCCCGTCAGGACCCGGGTCATGATCCTCTCCAAACGGACGGAAGGCGAGTCGGGCTGCGCCGAGTGCGGTACCGCGTGGAGCTCCCCCGGAGCATGCGGCTGTACGAGATCTCCGAAGCCCCACCGTGTCAGCATGTCGGCGCAGGTGTCGGGCTCGCGCAGGTCGAGGATCTCCATGGCGCCGTCGCCGTTTGTTTCCACCGTGACCTCCGCCGGCCGGCCGAAGAGGTTGTGGTCGCTACTGAGGGCCTCCTGATAGGCGCCCAGGAAAAGGATCGCCAGGGTGTAGGAGTCATCCCAGGGCAAAGCGTGGAGCTCGAAGGTGGACCGAGGCTCGTGGGGGTCCGAGAACTTGTCGATCACGCCGTCCGAGTCGCAGGTCAGGTCCGCCAGGATGGCCTTGATGGTGGGCTTTTCCTTCAGTCGGCTGGTGGGCATGATGGGAAACAGCATGTCGAGGACCCAGCTATCCGGCAACGACTTGAAGATCGAGAAATTGAAGGCATGCAACCGGGCCGCGATGCGTTCCAGGGCCGCCTTGTCCTCGCCGTCGAAGCGTCCGTGGCGCGAGAAACGGCTCGCCAGCTCCACGATTCGGGAGAACGCCGATTCCGCCTGGGCCCTTTGCTTCAAGGACAGGAAACCCAGGGAAAAGGCCGAGAGCATCTCGTCCTTCTTCTGGTAGGCATCGTGCAGATATTCGCGCCAGTTCTTGCTGTTGATCTCCACCACCATGTCGTCGAGCTCGTTGACGGCGTCCACGTTGGACGCCCGGCCCCGGGTACGGCTGGGCTTCGGCGTCATCCGCGGCTGCTCGATGGGATCCACGAGCAGAGCCACATGGTGGGTGACCAGGAATCGGCCGGCTTCGGTGATGATGCCCGGCTCGGCGATGCGCGCCCGATCCAGCACTTCCTTGGTGGTGTAGATGATGTCATTGGCGTATTCCTGGACGTTGTAGTTCACGCTGGAATCCGCCGAGCTGTTGCTGCCGTCGTAGTCCACGCCGAGGCCGCCGCCGACGTCCAGTGTGTCCAGGGGGACCCCCAACTCCTTGAGCTCGACGTAGAACCGAAGCGCTTCCTGCAGCGCCTGCTTGAAGTTGCGGATGTTGGTGATCTGGGAGCCCAGGTGAAAGTGGAGCAGGCGAAAGCGGTCCAGCAGCTTGCATTCCTTCAGCAGCCGGGTGGCGTCCAGCAGGTCGGATGCGTTGAGACCGAATTTGGACAGGTCTCCGGACGACTCCTCCCAGCGGCCCATGCCGCTGGCGTTGAGCTTCACCCGTGCACCGAGCCTGGGACAGGGTAATCCCTTGGCCCGGAGCTCGCTGACCAGCTCGTATTCTCGCGGCCGTTCGAACACCACGATGATGTTGTAGCCCGCCTCGCTTGCGGCCGCCGCCAACTCGATGTAGGCGGAGTCCTTGTAGCCGTTGCAGATGATCGGGCCGCGGCTGTTGCCGAGCATCGACAAGGCGATGCACAACTCGGCCTTGGTGCCCACCTCCAGGCCGACACCGTGCGGGCGCCCGGCCTCGCAGATGCGCGACACCGTGGCCCTGCGGCTGTTGACCTTGAGCGGATACACGGAAGTGTAGGAGGCGCGGTAGTCGAAGGTTTCCGTGGCCGTCTTGAATGCGCGTTGGAGGGTCTCCATCTGGCGGTCGATGAGTTGCGGAAAGCGCACCAGAACCGGCGGGCGCACCCCTTGCCGCTGCAACCGGGTCACGAGCTCGTCCAGGTCGACTCTGCCCTGTGCGGCAGGATTCGTGATGATCTCGAGATGTCCGGCGTCGTTGACGTTGGCGAACCCTTCGCCCCAGGACCGCCACGCAAATGGCTCGCCGGCTCCCAATGGTAGCTTCTTCATCTTCCTGGCTTCCCTCCTTGTCCCGCTCCCGCTCAATCGGTCGTTCGCGCCGGACCCGTCGTCCCGGGGGCCCTCCGTCATTCCCGCGAAAGCGGGAATGACGGAGGGGCGGGGCCGGGGAGCATAGCGGTAAACCCCCCGCCACCCCTGGATTCCCGCTTTCGCGGGAATGACGGAGAGCGAGGTGGACAGGGGACTGGTGTCCCGCGGTCCTGCGCAAGGCGTCCCCCGACACCTTAGCACAGTTCACGATGATCTGTGGGACGCGACCCGGGCTCATCATGCCAGGTGCAGCCGCACGTTGGTCTCCGGCGTCGGCGTGTGAAGTTCGTTCAGGTAGGCGTAGATGGACTCCTGGGCGCGCGTTCGCGTGCCGCCGGCAACGGTCCTGTACTGGTTCTTCAGGTTCTTGTCCAGCACTCTCGCCTTGACGTTGTCGTTCCACAGGATGGTCAGCAGGTCCTGGATCTGCTTCTTGAGGGACGGGTCATAGATGGGACAAGCCACTTCCACCCGGTGGTCCACGTTGCGTTCCATCCAGTCACCGGAGGCGATGTACAGCTTCTCGGCGCCGCCGTTGGCGAAGGCCAGGACCCGGGAGTGCTCGAGGAAGCGGTCGAGAATGGCCGTGGCCTCGATACGTTCGCTGACGTCCTTGACTCCCGGAACCAGCGAGAACATCCCTCGCACCATGAGCCTCACCTCGACCCCGGCTCCGCTGGCCTCGTAGAGCTTCCGGATCAGGCCCGGGTCTTCGAGGTTGTTGATCTTGAGGATGATGTAGGCGGGCCGCCCCTTGCGGGCGTTCTTGATCTCGGTGTCGATGAGTTTCGTGAGCCTGCGCCGGGTGTCGAAGGGCGAGACCAGCAGATGCTTGAACGTCGCTCGTCGATAGTTGCTCTCGAGAAAGCCGAACACCCGGCTCACTTCGGCGGTGATCCGCTCGTCGGCGGTGAAGAGGCTGTCGTCCGTGTACACCCGCGCGGTGGTCTCGTTGAAGTTCCCGGTGCCGATGTTGGCGTACAGTATGGTCTTTCGATGCGACACCCGGGTGATGAGGATCAGCTTGGCATGCACCTTGAGTCCCGGCACGCCGTTGATGACGCGGACACCTTCGTCCTGGAGCCGCTCCGACCAGTAGACGTTTTCGGCCTCGTCGAAACGGGCCTGCAACTCCATCACCACGGTGACCCGCTTGCCGTTGCGGCTGGCGTTGATCAGGGCATTGACGACCTTCGAGTTGTGGGCCACCCGGTAGAGCGTCATCTTGATGGAACGCACCTTGGGGTCGATGGCCGCCTGGCGCAGAAACTCGATGAGGTAGTCGAAGCTCTGATACGGATAATGCACCAGGATGTCCCGACGCTTGATGGCCTTGAAGAACGTAGCTGCCGCGTCGATGTCCTTGTGGGCCAGCGGCGGCAGCGGCGGCGCCGACAGTTTCTTCGGCCCGATGCGCGGGAATCCCATGAAGTCCTTGAAGTTGTGGTACCGTCCGCCGGGGATGAACGGGCTGGACTCGGCGTCGAGGCCCATCTTGCCCTGCAGCAGCTTGAGCAGCCGCCGGGGCATCTGGTTGTCGTAGATGAAACGGACCGGAGCCCCGGACCTCCGCTGCTTGAGGCCCTTGGAGATCTTCTCGATGTAGCTCTCGTACAGGTCGTCGTCGAGGTCCAGTTGCGCGTCCCGCGTCAGCTTGATGGTGAAAGCCTCGAAACGATCGAACGGGAAGATGGAGAAAATATCCCGCAGGCAGTAGCGGATGACGTCGTCGAGCAGGATCACGTAGTGCCGGTCTTCCTCCTTGGGCAGGATGACGAAGCGTGACAACGCGTCGGTGGGTATCTCGATCAACGCGTACTCCGACCGGCGGGAGCCGCTGTTGTAAAGGGAGCTGGCCAGATAGATCGCCTGATCCTTCAACTGCGGAAACTCCTTCAGGTGATTGATCATCAGGGGTATCAGGGTGGGCCGCAGCTTCTGCCGATAGAATTCCTTGATAAAGGCTTCCTGGGTCGGGTTGAGCTCGTTTTCCTTGACGATGGAGATGCCGTGCTCCTTGAGCTCCTGGAGGATGCTCCGATACGCGCTTTCGAACTGCGCCTGTTGTTTCAGCACGAGCGCGTGGATTTCCTTCAGGACCGCGGAAGGGTCCTCGCCCATGAGTCGCCGGGCGCCGGCGCCTAACTGCTCGAGACGCCGGAGATGGGCCACCCGGACGCGAAAGAACTCATCGAGGTTGGATGAGAAGATGCCGAGGAAGCTGAGTCGTTCCAGCAACGGCACGGAGGTATCCGACGCCTCCTGCAGGACGCGGCTGTTGAACGCCAGCCAACTGAGCTCCTTGTTGCGCAGCGGCAGCGTGGATTTCTGTTTACGGCTCGGCATGGCAACGGAAGCCGGAGAAGTTACTACAAATACGGCGGCGCTTCAAATACGAAACGAGGTGGACACCACGGGTTACCGGCATCCGTTCGGACACGGCTGCCGTAGCGGCGGGTTTCAACCCCGCCCGTGCCCGGATTCCCGCTTCCCGGGACAGGATACTAGGAAGCGGCCTCGGATTGGTATTGCAGGTCGTAGTAGGCAGTGAGATCGGTGCCTTTCCCCGGCGCCATGTCGAACGAGACGCGGAGATCCAACGGCACCTGCAGCCCGGGAGGATTGAGATCGGTGGTCGCCGGCAGCGAGGCCAGCTCCTTGGCCGCCCCTTCGTCATCGATTCCCTGGGCGTCCCGCAGCATTTGCAGGGCGGCCTCGCGGTTGGCGGGATCGTTGCCCCAACCGACGGCCTCCGTAAGGCATTTGAGGAAGGCGACGAGCTCCGTGCGATGGGCGCCCGCCCATTGGGTGGTGACGGCGAAGACCCCGCCCGGGTAGTCCGGCAACACCTCGCGGTAGTCCGCCAGGCGCCACAGGCCGGCCTCTTCCGCCTTCTTGTCCCAGGGCGGATTCAGAATGCCGGCGAAGGTCTTGCCGCTGTTCATGGATTCGAAGCGCGGTCCGGTGGCGCCCACCGCATCGAACCGGTAATCGCCTTGGTTCAGGTCCAGTCCGTGGGCCAGCAGGATCCTCCTGAGCACCAGGGCATAGGCCGTGTCCACCGCGTCTACCGCCAGCAGCCGCCCGCGCAGGTCCTCCCATTCGCGGATCTCCGGCCGCACGTACACCGGCAGGGACATGCGTTGGGACGCCCCCGCGACCGCGTGAATGTCAGCGCCTTCGCGCCCCGACCACGCGAGCACGTTGTCAAAGGCCGTGGACGCGAGGTCGTAGGTTCCCACGCTGAGGCCGCGCATCTGCTGAGTGGAGCTGCGGGTGATGGTGGTCTCCACTTCCAGCCCGTGCGCGGCAAAGAGGCCACGTTCGCGTCCGATGACGACCGCGGGGTTTTCTCCGAAAGTGATGAAACGTAAGAACATGCGGATCTCCAGGGTGTCGGGTACGGTTCCTGGGGTGTGTTCCTACATGAACGCGCCAGGATCCGCCAGCAGCCTTATTGGGCGGCCGCGCCGTGCGGGCACGGGCGGGTTTGAAACCCGCCCCTACAACGGCCACGCCCGGACAGGCTACTGGCACCTCCTCGGTGGCCCGCCGCGGGCGGGTTCGAAAGACGCCCGCGTGGGGGTGGGAGGTTGCTACCGGATGGCTTCGTCGCCCCGTTCGTTGGTACGGATGCGGATCACCTCATCCACGGTGGTAACGAAGATCTTGCCGTCGCCGATCTTGCCGGTCTGGGCCGACTCCAGGATGGCGTCCAGGGCGCTCGACAGCAACTCCTCGGGCAGCAGCACCTCGATCTTCACCTTGGGAAGGAAATCCACGGTGTACTCGGCCCCGCGGTAGAGCTCGGTGTGTCCCTTTTGCCGCCCGAAACCCTTGACCTCGCTGACCGTCATGCCCGAGACGCCCACCGCGGTCAGCGCCTGTTTGACCTCGTCCAACCGGAACGGCTTGATGATCGCTTCTATCTTTTTCATGAAGTTCCTCCTTGCGCCCTAGTGTCCCTGCGCTACCAACTATAGCCCCGCTCCTCGTGTTGACTCAAATCCAGGCCCATCTGTTCCTCGTCGTCGGACACCCGAAGACCCATGGTCACATTGAGAATACCGAGAATGGCCATGGTGCCCACGAAGGCGAAGACCATGGTGGCCACCACGCCGACGAACTGGATCCAAAGTTGCCCCGCGTTGCCGAAAAAGAGACCGTTGGCGCCGCCCGGGTTCACCAGGGTGGAGGCGAACAGACCGGTGGCCAACGCACCCCAGATGCCGCCCACGCCATGCACGCCCACCACGTCCAGGGAGTCGTCGTAGCCCAGGCGGGCCTTGAGATTGCAGGCCGCGTAGCACAGGATGCCGCCGCCCGCGCCGATGATGATGGCGGAACCCGGACTGACGAAACCGGCGGCCGGGGTGATCGAGACCAGGCCGGCTACCGCGCCGGTGGCCGCTCCGAGCAGGGTCGGCTTGCCCCCGGTGGCCCATTCCGTGAACATCCAGGTCAGGGCCGCGGCCGCCGCCGCCGTATTGGTGGTGACGAACGCGACGGCCGCCAAGCCGTCCGCGGCCAGCGCGCTGCCGGCGTTGAAGCCGAACCAGCCCACCCACAGGAGCGAGGCGCCGATGACGCTGAACGGCAGGTTGTGGGGCATCATGTTTTCCCTGCCGTATCCCCGTCGTGCGCCATAGACCATGGCGGCAGCCAACGCGGAAATACCCGAGCTGATATGGACTACGGTGCCGCCGGCAAAGTCGAGGGCGCCCATGGCCCCCATCCAGCCGCCGCCCCATACCCAGTGCGCCAGCGGCGCGTAGATGAAGGTGCTCCACAAGAGCACGAACATGATGAACGTGCTGAACTTCGCCCGCTCGGCGAACGCGCCGGTGATCAAGGCCGGCGTAATGATTGCGAACATCATCTGGAAGACCATGAAGGCCAAGTGGGGAACGCCGGCGGCATAGTCCGGGTTGGGTGCGGCCCCGACCCCTTTGAGACCCAGCCAGTCGAGGTTCCCTATGAGGCCTCCCACGTCGGGACCGAAAGCCAGCGTATAGCCCCAGAGGACCCACATGATGCTGATCAGCGCCACCACGATGAAGCTCTGCATGATGGTGCCCAACACGTTCTTGGTGCGGACCAAGCCGCCGTAGAAGAGAAACAATCCCGGAATGGTCATCATCAGGACCAGAGCCGAACACGTCAGTATCCAAGCGGTATCACCGCTATTGATTTGCGCCACTTTGTCCCCCGTGAAAAAGTGTTTTTTCCTTTCCGGCGGTTCGTTGCGCCGGCTGGATGGAACTGAAAGACGCAAATAGGATGCCAACGCGTGGATTCAAATGCTACGTGCCCTCCGACCCCCTCTCCCTCTGGGAGAGGGCTGGGGTGAGGGCGCCCGGAGCCAACGGCTGGTTGGGTACAGCAGGAAACGGGTACAGCAGGGAATGGGAGGGGCAGGGCTGTTGAGGCGCCCTCACCCGGCCTTCGGCCACCCTCTCCCAGAGGGAGAGGGGTTGGATTTGGGACGGATCACTGCCTGGTAGCAAGGGGGTGACGAGGCTGCTAACTGCCCAACAAGCAGGCAACTGCGTAGTGAGTAGGCAGGAGAAGTGCGGTTACCCGGCCCTGAGCCGTTGCCTCAAACCGTCGTGCTGCTCGCGGATCCCTGCCGGCAGCCGGTCTTCGAACTTCTCGAAGAATTCCGACTGGCTCCGCAGGTTCGTGCGCCAGCCGTCACGATCCACGTGCAGCAACCGGCTCATGGCGCCGCCCGGCAAGTCCGCGCCCTTGCAGTCGATGCTCGATGGCTTGGGCAGGTAGCCGATGGGGGTCTCGTCTGCGGTTCCGTCGTCCCGGGAGCGCTCGATGACCCACTGGAGCACGCGCAGGTTCTCGCCGAACCCCGGCCACAGGAACCCGCCCTGATCGTCTCTCTGGAACCAGTTCACGCGGAAGATCTTGGGCGGACGGGTCAGCCGCTTGCCCATGGAAAGCCAGTGATTCCAGTAATCTCCCATGTTGTACCCGCAGAACGGCAGCATCGCCATGGGATCTCGGCGCACCACCCCCACCGCCCCGGTGGCGGCCGCGGTGGTCTCGGATGCCAGGGTCGCGCCAAGGAAGGTCCCGTGGGCCCAGTCGAAGGATTGATACACCAGGGGAACGAGCTTCTGCCGCCGTGCGCCGAAGAGGATGGCGCTGATGGGAACGCCGTTGGGGCTATCCCATTCGGGCGATATGGACGGGCATTCGCTGGCGGGCACCGTGAAACGGCTGTTGGGATGCGCCACGGTCCCCTCCTTGGAGGCGTTCCACGGGCGCCCGCGCCAGTCGGTGACGCTTCTCGGCACGGGATCGTCGTGCCCCTCCCACCACACACCGCCGTCGGGCTTGAGCCCCACGTTGGTGAAGATGGTGTTCTGCTGGATCGTGCGCATGGCGTTGGGGTTGGTCCTGGAGTTGGTGCCCGGAACCACGCCGAAGAACCCGGCTTCGGGATTCACCGCCCACAGCCGGCCGTCGTCGCCCACCCGGAGCCAGGCGATGTCGTCGCCCACCGTGAACACGCGCCAACCCTTCATGGACTTGGGCGGGACCAGCATGGCCAGGTTGGTCTTGCCGCACGCACTGGGCAGCGCGCCGCAGACGTAGGTGGTCTCGCCCTCCGGGCTCTCTATCCCGACGATCATCATGTGCTCCGCGAGCCAGCCTTCCCGCGCCCCCAGGGCGCTGGCCAGCCGTAGCGCCATGCATTTCTTCGCTAGCAACGCGTTCCCGCCGTAGCCGGACCCCACGCTCCAGATGGTGTTCTCTTCGGGAAAGTGGCAGATGAACCGCCGGTCGATGTGCAGATCCGCCTTGGAGTGGAGCCCCCGGGTGAAGTCATCCGAGTCGCCGAGGTGCTCGAGAGCGACGTTGCCCATTCGGGTCATGGCCCGCATGCTCAACGCGACATAGACGCTGTCGGTGAGCTCGATGCCGACCTTGCTGAAGGGGGAGCTGGCCGGTCCCATGAGGAAGGGGATGACGTACAGGGTCCTGCCGGTCATGGAACCGTCGAAGATCTTTCCGAGCCGGTCGTAGGCATCGTCCGGCGCCATCCAGTTGTTGGAGGGACCGGCGTCGTCCTGTTCGCGCGAGCACACGAAGGTCAGGTGCTCCGTGCGGGCCACATCATTGGCAGCGCTGCGGTGGAGGTAGCAACCGGGCAGGCTCTGCTGGTCCAGGGGAACCAGGTCGCCGACCCGAATGGCCACCTGGATCAGCCGCTCCCGTTCCTCTTCCGAGCCGTCACACCAAACGACGTCGTCCGGGCGACACATGGCCGCCGCTTCGTTCACGAACTTTCGAACCGACTCATTCACAACCATGCATTCCCCTTTACTTGCTCCGTTTCTTCTTTTCCAACGAGGTCTGGATGGAGTCCTGGTCGGCCGGTCGCGCAGCCTCCCGCTTCGAGGATGCCTGCTTCCCGGCTTGGGGCTTTGCCGCTTCCTGCGCGGTTGCCTTCGGCGGCTTGCCGGTGGGATTGTTGGTGATGAAATGCCCGCAGTTGATGCAATAGACGGTGTACGCCGGCTCACGGCGGTGGTGCACCGTGTGGAAGTGCCCTTGGGAGCTGTTGATGCTGATGTCTACCTGGTAGATATGGATAACGACGTTGTGGTTACAGTTCGGGCACACTACCGTTTCGGGTACATCCGTCTTGGGCATCCGAACTCCAGAAGGGCGGGAAACCCTTCAAAACTTGATGTCTGAATCGGGCTTTATAGCGTAGGGGCCGGTATCATACAAATGGCGAGCAAGATACCGCTCACGTCCAGTAATCTTCCCGGCCGCCCTGAACCCACCAGTTCTCCCGCGGCCGGATATCGAGTTCGAACCCTTTCCCGTGCTCCCGAGCGAGGTCGTACAGTTTCTTTGCCAGGGCCAGATCGACGACGCCCTGACCGCCCTGATTCTTGTACAGGATGATCTGGTCGTCGCCGGTGCGCCCCTCGGCCCTACCGGTCAGAATATCAGCAATATCAACCACTTTGTCCCAGGTAATGACGCCGTCCTGGACCGGCCAGTAGATGTCGCCCTGCTGGGAGTCCACCGCCTGCTCACGGGACAGGGCGACGATGAAGTCGCACCGTCTGAGCGTCCCGTCATCGATTTCCCGCCTGGGCTTGTCGAGGTTGCCGCTCTTCACCAGCTCGATATTGCTGCCGATGACCGAAATGATGTACTGGCCCGGCTCCAGCCAGGCGCCGTCGATGACCGGAACGTTGGTGTTGGTCATGCACAGGATGATGTCCACGTCCTGCGCGGCCCGGGGTCCTTCCTCGACGGGCTCCACCGGCACGCCGGTGATCTCGGTCATTTTCCTCGCGAAGGCCTCCCGGTGCGCCTTGGTGGGGCTGAACACCTTGGCGCTGTCGATCTGCCTCAACTCGGTCAATCCAACGAAGGTGGAGTAAGCCTGGTTCCCCGATCCAAAGATTCCTACCCTCCGGGCGTCGGCCTTGGCCAGCCGGTCGAGGCCCACGAGGCTCGTGGCCGGCGTCCGCAGGTCGGCGACTCCCGCCGCGTGCTTGGGGCGATGGGCCATGATTCCCAGCAGCGTCCCGGAATCGGCGTCGTAGATCACCGCGAGCTCCGTCTGGTCGGGATTGTACGGCGGCCGTCGCTGCTGGTCGCCGACGATGGCCTTGCGGTGCAGCGCCACCTGGGCGCCCACGGCGCCGTAGCTCGCCGCCCCGCCGGCGTAGATGTTGAGCACGGTGTCGAAAGGCGCCTCGCCCACATTCCGGTGTAAATTCAACCTCTTGCGAGGCGCATTCACGCCCTGGGGCGTCCCGATCTTCTGCAGCGCCGCTTCGGTGATGGAGACGGCTTCCGGGAAGGGTACAAGCTCATCCACGTCTTGCGAATGGAAAAACAGGGCCATGATACCTCCAGATGTGGTTGACCATAGAATTACCGGGGAAAGGCTTCCCCGGTAAGGAGCAACGCGGGAGACAGCAAAAAAGAACTAGCAGATTGCCGGTGGTTTGTTAATTACAGCACCATCTCGACCTTGGAGGCGCAACGAAAGCCGTAGTACCCGTGGCCCCTTGCCATCCTGCCGGGGCCCACGGTGTGGCGGGAAGTGGCGGTGAGCCCCTCGTGATCGCTGGCGGCGCTGCCGCCCCGGGCAACCCTCGGGTACGGCGCCGACAGATCCTCCCGGCCGTCCTTGGGGTCGTAGGGATACCGTGTCGCGGTGGACCGGGTCCACTCCCAGATCTGGCCGGCCATGTCCAGCACCCCGTAGGGACTGCGCCCCTTGGGATATCGGCCTACAGGCACGGAGTCGCCCCGATAGCTGCCGAAGAAGGCCAGCTCCGGCGTCGGCGGGCCGTTGCCCCAGGGGTACAGTCGACCGTCGGTCCCGCGCGCGGCCTTCTCCCATTCCGCCTCGCTCACGAGCTTCTTATCGAGCCACTTGCAGTACGCGACGGCGCCGTGCCATGCCATTTCCGAGGCCGGATAGTCCTCCCAGCCCGGTTCCACCTGCCAGGTATCCCCGGGCCGGTGGATGCGATTGTCTTCATCCGCCACGTCCAGATACTGCTCGCCCTTGGGCCCGATGTGCCCCTTGGCCTGGATGAACTTGGAGTATTGCTTCATGGTGACCAGGTTCCGGTCGATGAAGAACGCCGGCAGGAAGAGCTTGTGGGTCGGCCCTTCTCCGGGCGGCCCACCTTCGCGGCCCATGGTGAACTCTGCCGCGGGAATGAGGACCATGCCGGCATGCTTGCCTTCCGCAGCGTCGGCGGTGGCCGCGGCGAGGATGAGGGTTCCGGCGAGCGCGACAAACGCCGCAATGGACCGTAGAATAAGTGCCATAACCGTGACCTCCAGCGTTGCTTGGACACGTGTCCGGGGCGGCAAGAGTCTAATACGAAATGGAGGAGCCGGTCCAGCCTTTGAGACGTGCGCCTGAAGGAGGGCGTTTCGAGCACACGTTCGTTTGTGTTATATGTTGCGTTTGTGTCGTTTGCGACGTATGTTGGATGTCGAAAGGGGGTGGCCCAATGGATGATCGGACAGGTGAAAACAAAGCGACGAGCCTCGTCAGCGAAAGGGATGTCGTCTTGGCAGCCCGGACGGCCTCGAAACTCGCAGAGTTGAGCGATGCGACGGAGCCCGTGCCGGTCCGATTCGGCATGGCTGACGCGGAATCGGTCGAAATTCCCGCCCAGGCGGTGCGGCTTCTTCGGGAGATGCTGGACCAGATGGCCCGTGGCAATTCGGTCGCGCTGACACCGGTGCACGCCGAACTGACCACCCGGCAGGCGGCCGATCTGCTGCAGGTTTCGAGGACTTTTCTGGTGCGGCTGCTCGACAAGGGGCGGATACCCTGCCGCAAGGTCGGAGCGCATCGACGTGTGCGTACCGACGACATCCTCGCGTACCGTCGAGAAACAGAGTCCCGTCGCCGGGACGCTCTTGACACCTTGACGGCCCACGATCAAAAACTCGGAATGCAATAGCCGATGCATGGAATGACGGCGTTGCTTGACGCCAACGTTCTGTATCCCGCCGGCCTTCGTGATTTTCTTCTGCGTCTGGCTGATCAGTACCTTTACCGTCCGCTTTGGAGCGCCACGATCCATGAAGAATGGATCGCCAGCCTTCTCGAGGACCGCCCTGATTTGACAGCCAGCAGGTTGGAACGGACCCGCGCGATCATGGACGAGTATTTTCCCGAGGCAATCGTCACCGGGTATGATTCGCTCATCGCGGGGCTCGACTTTTGGTTGTGGGAGGTGAGGACAGGGAAACGGGAGGAGTTTTCAGGCGGACTGCAAGGGGAAGATCCGTTTCATGTTCCAGGCGAGGGTGACGAGGTTCCATTCTTCCTTGACCTTGTCGAGGCCGCGTAGGTGGAATTGCCGGAAGCCCAACACCGATTTGATGATGCCGAACACCGGTTCCGGCCACTGTTCTGGCCGGAGAGCGGCGCTAGAGAATAGAGGACGGCGCGCTCAGGCTCCTCCACTCTCCTCATGTGGCGGCCATTCGACCGTCGTGCTACGAGGAACCCTGAACCATACCCCTTGGGAGGGGAGGTCTTCATGGATGCAGTACAGATGGAAGTGGTCTATCGGGCCACCGCACAGATCGCCAAGGAGCTGGCGCTCAACATGCTCCGCACCGGCTATTCGAGCGTGATCAAGGAGAGCCAGGACTTTACCTTCTCGATCTTCGACGGCGCCGGGCGCATGGTGACCCAGGGACTGCCGCAGCCGCTTCACATCGGCGGCATCTCGGCCCAGGTGGGCGAGGTGATCCGGGTGTTCGGGGACGCCATGGTGGAAGGGGACGTCTTCATCCTCAACCACCCGTACCGGGCCTGCCAGAATCACGCCACGGACGTGACCGTGGTCTCTCCGGTCTTCGACAAGGGCCGGCGCGTGGCCTTCATCGCCAACACGGCGCACAAGCCGGATCTGGGCGGCAAGGTGCCGGGCACCAACTCTCCGGACGCCACCGACGTCATCCAGGAAGGGCTGCTGCTGCCGGCTCTCCGGCTCTATCGCGCGGGCGAACTGAACGAAGACATCAAGACCATCGTCATGGCCAATACCCGGACGCCGGAGATTACCTGGGGGGACACCCAGGCCCAGGCCCAGACCAACTTCTACGGGCTCAGGAAGCTCGCGGAGCTGATGGACCACTACGGCTCGGATGACGTGACCGCCTGCTGGAACGAGTGGATGGACATCTGTGAGGCGGAGGTGCGAAAGGCCATCGAGAAGATTCCGGACGGGGACTACGGCCCCTGCGTGGATTTCCTCGACGACGACGGGCTGGATCGGGAGCGCTCCTACCGTATCGCGGCGTCCCTGCGCGTGGCCGGCGACGAGCTGCACTTTTCCCTGGAGTCGGCGGAGCAGGCCCGGGGCCCCATCAATCTCCGTCCCTGCGTCATCAGGAGCTTCATCGACTGCCTCGTGGTGGCCGTGCTGTGCCCGGATCTGCCGGTCAACCAGGGCATCTCCCGGCCCATCCACGTCGCCTTCCCGCCCGAGGGCTCGATTCTGAACCCGCGCTATCCCGCGCCGGTGAACATGTACGTGCGTCCTGCCCAGATGGTCACCTCAGTGGTGCAGATGTTGCTGGCCGAAACCTTGCCCGAGGTGGTGCCGGCGCCGGACAGCGGCGCCGGCGGCTCGGTGTCCATCTCGGGGCAGGATGCCGACCGGGGGCGGTGGTTCTCGCTCTACGATCTCAACTGCGGCGGTGGCGGCGCGCGCGCCGACGCCGACGGTCCAGCCGTGCTGAACTCGCTGGTCATCAACGTGATGAACACCCCGGTGGAACCGCTGGAGACGGAGTTCCCCATCCGCATCGAGCGCTACGAGCTGTTCGAGGAATCCGGCGGCGCCGGCCGTTTGCGCGGCGGCCTGGGCATGGTCCGGGACTGGACCATGCTGGCGGACGAGACCTACGTCAACCTGCGCAGCGATCGCTTCAAGTACTCCGCTCCGGGTCTGCACGGCGCCCGGCACGCGCTGCCGTCCTCGGCCTTCCTCAACCCGGGCACGGAGCGGGAAGAAGCGCTTCCGTCCAAGGTCAGCCGGCTACGGCTGGGAAAAGGTGACGTGTTCCGCATTCAATACGCCGGCGGGGGCGGCCGGGGCGATCCCTTGGAGAGGGAGCCCTCGCGGGTGCTGGACGACGTCCGGGACGGCTACATCAGCGCGGAAACCGCGCGGGAGGTCTACGGCGTCGCGGTGAGCGGCCGGCCGCCCGAGCTCGACGAGGCGGAGACCCGCCGCCTCAGAAGTGCGGCCCGCACCGCGGCCGCCGGATCGGGACGGCCGTAGTGTCTCGTTGCCGGCAAGTCGCGACGACCACGTGTAGGGGCGGGTTTCAAACCCGCCCGTGCCCGCATATCTGCTAGTGTCCTGACATCGAATTACGCATATGAAGATGCGCAGGAATTTTTGTTGTCGGCAAGGCGTCCTTCGACTCCGCTTCGCTACGCCTGTCCTGAGCCTTGTCGAAGGGCTCAGGACGAGCAGTGGCGGGCACCACGCGAGGAAGAGCAACGCAGCCGACGACAAAAAGGACCAGCAGATTCATATGCGTAATTCGATGTCAGGACACTAGACCGCCCGTGGAACCGCACGCCGGAACACCGAGAAGCTGGGTCCGTGACTTCCTGTTGACCAGCGGCGCCCGCTTCGGGCTGTTCTTCGCGCTGTTCCTGGTCGAACCGATGTTCCCCCTCTACCTCAAGGGCATGGGGGCAAGCTCGTTCATGATCGGGCTGGTCATGGCGGCATTCCCCTTTGGCGCCACCGTGGTGCGGCCGCTGGTGGGGGCCTACATCGACCGCCTGGGCAGCAAGCTCTTTCTCGTGGGCGGCCTGACCATCTTCATCACCGCCGTCATGGGCTACATCTGGACCGCGTCGGTCTCCGTGGCGCTGATCCTGCGGACGTATCACGGCTTCGGCTGGTCGGGATGCACCACGTCGGTGGGCACCCTGGTGGCCGACATCGCGCCGGATCACCTGCGCGGTACCCTCATCAGCTACTCCGGAGCGGTGAGCACCGTGGCCTACGCCATCGCTGCGGGCATGGCCTTCACGGTGGTTCGGCTGTGGGGCTTCCCGACGCTGTTTCTGAGCGCGGTGACGGTGGGGGCGTTGGGATTGCTGGCGGCGGTGTTCATTCGCGAGCCGGCCCGTGTTCAGGCCGCGGCCCGGCAACGGCGCTGGTTCGACACCTTCATCCTGCCCGAGTCGATCATGCCCGCCGTGAGCATGAGTCTGCTGGGGTTCTCCCGCGGCAGCATCATCGCCTTTCTGTCACTGTACGCCCTGCAGGTGGGGCTGGAGGATCCGGGCCTTTGGTTCTCCGTCTTCGCGGTGGCGGTAGTGGCCGGCAGGCCCGTTTTCGGTCCGCTTTCCGATCGCAAGGGCCGGCCCTTCGTGATCATTCCCTGTTACCTCCTGTCGCTGGCGGGGATGGTGGTGCTGGCGCTGGCGGGCTCGCCCAAGATGCTGCTGGTCTCCGCGGTCGTCGTGGGGATAGGCTACGGCTCCGCCCATGCCGCGCTCATGACCATGGCCATCGACCTGGCTCCGGCCGGGCGGCGGGGCCTGAGCATGGCCCAGTACCACCTCTTCTACGATCTCGCCATCGGCCTGGGCGGGGTGTTGCCCGGCGCCATGCTCCACTTTACCGACAACAACTATCCGGCTATGTTCCTCTCCACCACGGTGGTGGGGCTGGTCGGATTTGTGTTGTTCATGATGAAGTATCGGGAAATCGTGCCGCGCTAGTGGCCTCTAACCTGCGAATCGATAGCAAGGGACTCTTGTCGTCCGCAAGGCACGATGACTTGTAGGGGCGGGTTTCAAACCCGCCCGTGCGGCGGCACCACGCGAGGGGAAGAGCAACGGGATGAGCCTCAGAGTCGGCATTGACGTTGGCGGCACCTTCACGGATGTCACGGTCCTGGACGAGGACACGGGGCAGATCCGGGAGGTTCGCAAGGTGCCGTCCAATCCCGCCGCGCCGCTGGATGTGCTCGACGGCGTGCTGGCGGACATGCGCGCCAAGTGGGGTCCCGAAGCCTTGTCCTACCTGTTGCACGGGTCCACCCACGCGCTCAACACGGTGCTGGAGGAGAAGGGCAGCCGCACCGGCCTTCTCACGACCCAGGGGTTTCGCGACGTCTACGAGATCGCGCGGCAGTGGAAGGGTGAGGAGGTGTTCAACATTTTCTATCCCGGGGGCAAGCGTTTCGTCCCGCGCCGCCGCATCGCGGAGGTCCCCGAACGCCTCGACAAGTCCGGGGACGTGCTGGTTCCCCTGGACCCGGATGCCCTCGACGAGGCCGTGGCCGGCCTCATGGAGCAGGGCATCGACGCCCTGGCCGTCGCCTTCCTGTTCTCCTACGTGAACCCGGCCCACGAGCGGTTGGCGGCGGAGCACATCCGTTCACGTTATCCGGACCTGTTCGTGTCGCTGTCATCGGAGGTGAATCCGGTGTGGCGCGAGTACGAGCGCACCGCCACCACGGTGCTGAACGCCTATCTCGGCCCGCGCATGGAACAATACTTCGCGGGCATGGAGGAGACCGTGCTGCGGCATTTCCCGCGCGCGCATCCCTTCCTGATGAAGTCCAACGGCGGCATCGGCGCGCCCAAGGCCATGGCGCGGTTTCCGGTCCAGACCCTGATGTCCGGTCCCGTGGCGGGGGTGGTGGCCGCCCACGAGTTGGGCGCCCGCACCGGGGCCTCCAACCTCATCTCGCTGGACATCGGCGGCACCAGCAGCGACATGTCGCTGATACCGGGAAGACCGCTGTTCCGTACCGAATGGCAGATCGGGCGCCATCCCGTGCGGGTCGATTCGGTGGAGGTGGAGAGCCTGGGGGCGGGCGGCGGCAGCCTGGCCCAGGTGCGCTACGGCAAGGTGCTTCAGGTGGGGCCGCAGAGCGCCGGGGCGGTGCCCGGACCGGCCTGTTACATGCGTGGCGGCGACCAGCCCACGTTGACCGATGCGCTTGTGCAACTGCGCCACCTGAACCCCCGGACGCTGCTGCAGGGCGAGATGCCCATCGATGCGGAGCTGTCGGCCGAGGCCGTCCGGCGCGTCGTGGCGGAGCCGCTGGGCATGTCGGACGACGAGGCGGCCCTGGGGATCCTGCGCGTGCTGGTGGCCAACATCGTCTCCTCCATGCGCACCATCACCATCGAGCGGGGGTTCAATCCCGCGGACTTCGTCCTGTCTCCTTTCGGCGGCATGGGCCCGACGCTGGCCACCGCGGTGGCCTCTTCCCTGGGCATCGGCCGCATCCTGATCCCCGAGGACCCGGGCAATTTCAGCGCCTTCGGCATGCTGCTTTCCGACCTGCGCTCGGACGCCGTCACCACCCGGGTGGTAGCCCTCACCCCGGATTCCCTGAAGGACGCGGTGGCGGCCTTGCGCGACCTCGAAGACGCGGTGCGGCGGGAGCTCGCCGCCCAGGGGCCGTCGGAGGACCAGATACGTGTTGATTGGCTGCTGGACATGCGTTACCGTGAGCAGGCCTACGAGTTGACGGTCCCCATCGCCAAGGATCCCGCGAAGCTCAACGTCGACGAGATCTGCGACCGGTTCGGCCAGGCCCACGAACAGCGCTACGGCCACCGGGCGGACGACGAGGTCGTCGAGGTGGTGAATCTGCGGGCGTCCGCTTACGCTTCGCTGGGCAAGCCGGAACTGGCGCCGGGCTCGGGCGCCCGGGAGCAGCAGCCCGCCACCGATCATCGCCGGGTGGTCCTGCCCGACGGTCCGCACGATGTGCCGGTGTTTCGCCGGGACGATCTGCCCCCGGGCACGGCGTTGACCGGCCCCGTCATCATCGAGGAGAAGACGTCCACCACGGTGGTGGAGCCGGGCTGGACGCTACGCGTGGACCGGGAAGGCAATCTGGATCTGACGCGTGTTCCGCCTCACAAATAGGTCTGTGGAACGGCCGGAACTTCCTTGCAGGCAAGGTGCGGCGAGGGTAGGGGCGACCGGCGGTCGCCCTCCGTGACCCACGACAGGATGAACCGGCCGATAGACATGGTTGTCTGTGAGACAGACACTGAAAGAAACCTGAAGAGACACGGAGGCAAGGTATGAAGATTCTGATCACGGGCGGCATGGGCGTGAACGGCGCGGTCACCGCGAGACACCTGATCCGGGCGGGCCAGCGGCCGGTGCTGATGGACAACCGGATGGACACTTCGCTGATCTCGGACATCGAGAAGGACGTGGATCTGGTGATCGGGGACATCCTGGACCCCGAGGGCCTGGACAAGATCATCGTCGACCACGAGATCACCCACGTGGCCCATCTGGCGGCGCTGATGCCCATTCCGGCGGAAACCGATCCGGCCCTGGGCATCAAGGTCGGCGTGGACGGAACCCTGAACGTGCTCGAGATTGCACGGCACCGCGGGCTCGAACGGGTGGTGTTCACCAGCTCCAAGGCGGTGTACGGCGAGATCTTCGGACGTCATGCCTATCCGGAGTACGTGCCGGTGAACGAGGAGCACCCTCAGAACCCGGCGGACCTCTACGGCACCATCAAGGTGTGCTGCGAGACCCTGTGCACCTACTACCAGAAGAAGTACGGGGTAAGCTCCGTGGCGCTGCGCTTCGGCTCCATCTACGGCCCCGGCAAGGAGGTGCGCCACGGCGCCCTCTCGCTCTACGGCCAGATGATCGAGAACGTCATGTCGGGGAAGGGCTTCACGGCCAGCGGCGGGGACCAGTCCAACGAGGCCCTCTACGTCGGCGACGTGGCCCGCTCCATCATCCTGGCGCTGGAGGTGAAGGACCCGGCCGAGCGCACGTTCAACATCGGCACCGGCATGGGCGTCACGCTCCACGACTTCAAGCGCATCCTCGGAGGGCTCTATCCGGACAGCAAGATCGAGATCGGCTCCGGGCTGGAGTTCCGCATGACCGAGAAGAAGAGCTACTGCATCTTCGACATCGGCAAGGCCAAAGAGCACCTGGGCTTCAACCCGGCCTACGACCTCGAAGCCGGCATCAAGGACTACATCGCAACCATCGAGCGGCTGAGGTCGCAGTAGGGTCTCGGAGCGCGGATTCTGGTTACGGACGGGTCGGCCGAGGCATTGTCTGTCGTTCACGCTCGAACAGCGTGAACACTACACAAGCGGTTTATAGTCTTCGCTCGTCATTGGTTCATGGTCGTGCCAGCGGCCGCTCATTTCGATCAAGACGCGCTGCTTGGACGGAGCAGGTAGCGGATTTACCCGCACGACGCGAGCCGAGTATTTCGGAGATTCGGCCATGGCTGCGACGAGATCTGTGACAAGATAACGTGGCGTCCAGCCGATCATATGGTAGTCGGTCGTCTGAATTTGCACCGCCAACCCGGTCGCAGGATTGGTCAGCTCAAGCGTCACGTACAGTTCGTCCCACTTAGTCAGGCGGTCGATCCGTTCCTGGGCCGATTGGTTTACATGTCGCCAGCCGTGAAGAAAGAAGCGGCAGGTGAAGCTCCCGTCTTCGTGCTTCACGAGTTTGGGAAAGACCTCGTAAGCATCCGTCACCCGAGAACCACCGCTTACCGAAAGAATCTCCACGGGGTCAGCCCCTTCCGACAAGTCGAGACCTAGTAGATAATCCGCGAAATCTGGTCTTGCCCGATTCATAATCCGGTTCTGGAACAGTGGAAATAGCTCCGAGGAGCAATAGTCTTCATCCAAGCGCGGGAATTCCACCAACGGCGGAAAACCGGCCTCGTGCTCTGCTCGTTTCGCGCCGCCAATGTAGCGAAAACGATAGCGGGGAGATCCGCCGGCCACGTCGAGGCGACCTACGGGAAACCACAACCGACTTTCCTTTCTTTGGTCCTGCCAAGCCAGGAAAAGGGTATTCGCGCTCATCGAAAGAGCTCTCCCAACTGCCTAAAATTATAGCACATTAGTGCAACGGCGAATGCACGGGCTGAGGGTGTCATCCAAACATCGGGCACGCGGTTTACAAGATCACTCAGAGAGTTCTCGTCCAACCTTGCAAGCCTCTCAAGCGCTGGTCGGAAAAGGTCGGGATGCTTGTAAGTCGCTCGCCTGACCAATTCCAGAGGACTGGGACCGTATCGCTCGTCCTCCGACCAGTAAATCGCACCGCGTCCTCTTTCGAGATAGTCGCCCACGCGATTCTCTGCCAGTCGTCTGTCACGGTGCCAATCCGGAAGGTCCCGACCCAACGAGGAGGCATGATCGAACGACGGTGCTAAGGCCCAGGACCACTCACCCGGATAGCCGAAAGCGAACCATTGGCTGGAGTGTTGCCTACGCCGCCCCTTGCCTCTCCAGGATGTGGGCCATGTCCACCTTGGCGCCGGAGCGGCCGCAGGAATCCACGAAGAGCTGGATGATGTCGTTGTCCTCGTCCTCGTGTTCGATCTGCCAGCCGCCTTGGTTGAGGGGGACGTCGGACTGGATCGGGCCGGGCACCAGCTTGAACATGCGGCTGAGCATCTTGAGGGCCAGGTAGCGGGCCGGCTGGGGGCCGGAGTTGAAATGCTGGTGGAACCACCCTTCGGGCGGTACGACCAGGGAGCCGGGCTTCCAGATGAATTGCTGTTTCTCCTCGCCGTCCGGCCACATCAGCGAATAGCCTTCACCGGAAAGAATCATCACGTGGGCGCCGGGCCCGTGGCGGTGAGCCTTCTTGTAGCGTCCCACCGGGAACTCGGACACGTGGGCGCCCATGTGGCTCGCCACCAGCTCGAAGAAGACCGTCTTGCTTCCCTTGCCGCGTTCCTCCCAGGCAATGGGCTCGATGTTGCCCACGTCGGGGATGAAGTTGGTCTCCAGCACCCGGTCGTTGTACAGGCGCGCGTGGCCGCGGAAGTCCTGGTCGTCGTCGAAGCGATCCCTGAAGGCGTAGGGATTGTTCATGACGAAGTCTTCGTTGTGGAAGATGTTGTAGACCAGCGGCGCGTTGGTGACCCCCAGCAGCTTGACCTCCCGGTCGCCCGAGCCGTTGAAATGCTGGTAGGTGGCGTTCACCGGGATGGCGAACAGGCTGCCCTCCTGCCACTCGAAGCTCTGCCCCTTGCCGTCGCTCTGCCACAGGGTGGTGGCGCCGCGGCCCGACAGCACGTAGACCAGCTCGTCGTAGATGTGCTTCTCCGGGTTCAGGCTCTTGCCCGGCGGGATCGTGACCACGAAGGCGTCGTCCAGATAGCCCGCCCCCTCCAGGTTGATGTAGACGCCGTGGCCGCCCTTGCGGTCCCACCACTTCATCGGCACCTCCTTGAGGTCCTCGACGAAGTAGCCGCGGATCACGTCTACCCCCTGGGACACCACCCAGCGGTCGTAGGGGGTGTCCATCACCTCCGCGTTTTGGTCGACGCGTTCGAAGTTACCGAGACTCTCTATTTTCATCCTTTTCCTTCGGCTTGTTCATCCGCGAGGTGCCCAAATGCCGGAACAACGGTGAATCTTCCGACAGGAGGGCGGTGGTGTTCTTCGGCAGAAACTTCTCGTAGGCTTCGAGGCTCCGGACGAAGCCGTAGAACTCCGAATCCTGTCCATAGGAGGCGGCGTAGATGGCCGTGGCCTCACCGTCGCCTTCGCCCCGCCGCTTCTGGCTCTCCCGGTAGGCTTCCGCCAGCAGAATGGTCTTTTCCTTGTTGGTCCTGGCGCGGATCTTCTTCGACTCCTCCTCGCCTTCGGAACGGTAGCGCTTGGCGATACGCTCACGTTCCGCGCGCATGCGCTCGAAAACGCTCGTCTGCACCTCGGAAGGAAGGTCCGCCCGCTTGACGCGGACGTCCACGACCACCACACCGTACTCGCCCTTGGCCTTGTCCGCGGAGCGTTTGGCCACGGCCTCCATGGCCGACTCGCGATGCCCGGCGATGATGTCGGCAAAGTTTCGTGACGCGAGCTCCTGCCGCAGCTCGGAAACCACGATGTCGTCCATCAACAGCTGCCCGCGTTGCTGGGTCAGCGCGGTCTTGAAGAACTTGAGCGGGTCGCTGATCTTCCACCGGGTCACGTGGTCCACCACCACGCGCTTCTTGTCCAGGGTCAGATAATCCCTGGGCTGGGCGTCACTGGCGAGAATACGCCGTTCATACATCGTGACGTCCTCCACCAGGGGCGTTTTCCAGTGAAGGCCCGGCGTTTGCACCGCGCGCTTGAACTTGCCGAACTGTGTCACCACCGCCTGCTGCCACTCGCCCACGACGAAGAACGGCCGTATCGGCGGAAACAGGAGGATGACCAGGATGAGGCCGACGATGATTCCGGTGGCGTATCGTTTCATTATTTGCCTCCTACTCCAGGAAATCCCGCCATCCCTTTCAGGGGCAGCAGCGGCACGACGTTTTTCGCGCCTTGTGAATCGACGATGATCTTGTCGACGTTGGGCAGCACGCGTTCGATGGCTTCGAGGTACAGTCTCTCACGTGTCACCTCGGGCGCTTTCCGGTATTCCGTCAACACCGAATTGAACCGCGCCCCGTCTCCCTTGGCTCTCAACGTCCGCTCCTCCTTGTAGGCCTCGGCCGCCTGAATCATCTCCTGGGCTTCGCCTCGGGCCTTCGGGATGAGGTCTTCCCGGTAGCCGCGGGCCTGGTCGATGAGTTTCTCGCGATCTTCACGCGCCCGGACAACCTCATCAAAGGCGTCCTTTACCTGGCCGGGAGCTTCCACGGTCTGCAACTTGACCTCGGTGATCTGTATGCCTGATTCGTAGGTATCCATCAGTTGCTGCAGAAACACCTGGGTCTCGGTCTGAACCCGGTCCCGGCCTACCGTCAGGACCTCCTCGATGGTGGTGTTGCCGACCCGGCTGCGCAACGCCACTTCGGTCGCCGCCTGTAGCGTGGTCACCGGATCCCAGAGCTTGAACAGGAACATCTCCGGATTCCTCACGCGGTATTGCACGGTAAGCTGTGCGCTGACGATGTTTTCGTCTCCCGTGAGCATCAAGGACTCGGCGGGAATGAGGCGCACCAGATTGGGTCTGAGCGGGTTGCTCCGGAATCCGACTTCCAATCGACGGATCTCCGCAATATTGACCTTGCGCAACTCCTCGATGGGCCAGGGCACATGATAGTTCAGACCGGCGGTGGCGATACGCGTCACCTTGCCGAACCGCGTAACCACGCCTTCCTCGCCGGGCTGAATGGTGTAGACACCGCTGGCCAGCCAAATGACGGCGATGACCCCTGCGATGAGAAAGGGCACCCCGGACTTAAGGAAATTTGGTAACTCCGGCAAGCGGGAGAGCAGGTCTTCCCAATCCGGCCCGCTCTGCCGCCGACGCCCCCAAGGGCCCTCGGATCCGCCTTGCATAAAATGCTCCTTTGTCTTGGTACCGATATCAACCGCAGGAGAAATCTCTGTAGGTTCCGGCCACCGCGGACGATCGGTCCGTCACAGCGCAGACGGCCCCGAACGCGTCATTCCCGCGAAGCGGGAATCCAGGGGTAATGGAGGGCGCTACGGCTATGCATTCCCAGCCCCAACCCACCTGGATTCCCGCTTTCGCGGGAATGACGGGGAGGGGACGGAGACTCTAAAGGGACTCTACCATTGCCCTGCGGGGTGTCAAGCAACGTCCTCCGGCGGCGGCGGCATAGTGTTCCGTCCCTCTTTGTGGGACGAGACATCATGCCGCCGCGCCAACCTGACCGTAAGCCAGTACCATTGATCCGGATAGCGGCGGACCATGTCTTCCAGCAACCTCATGATACGGTCCGTGTTGGTGACCACGTCGGCGCTCAGCTCCCCGGTCCGGACCATCTCCATTTCCGGTTCGATGACCAGTTGCAATCCGCCGGAATAGCTTCGAACCAGGTAGACCGGCAATACCGTTGCCCGCGTGCGAAGCGCCAGGCTTACGACCCCCCGTGCCGTTCGAACGGGTTGCCCGAACAGGGTGGTTTCCAGTTCGCCACGCTTGAGGTTGTCCGCCAGCATCAGGACGATGCCATTGTCGCGCAGCGCGGCCAGGATCCTCTTGACGGCCTGCCGCCGCGGTAGGGAAGGCATGAGCTCGGTGAAGAACGACCGGCTGTGGTGAAGCATCAGGTTCATGAGCCTCTCGTCGTCAGGAAAACGCACCAAGAAGTGAACCGGATATCCGGCGGCTCCCATGGCGGCGCTGAGGAGCGCGAAATTGCCCAGATGGAAGCTCAATGCGATGACGCCGTGCCCCTTGGCGAGCGCCGCCTGCAGATGCTCCCGGCCCCGGACGTCGAGAACGCCCCGCAGCCGCTCGGGATAGCCCATCTGCACGAGACAATCGAGGGCGTTCTCCACGATTCGTCGTTGCACGCCTCTGGCCAGGCCGCGCTTGGCTGCCGGAGTGTACGAGTCGCCGAAGGCCGCGTCCATCAAGGCGACGATGCGCCGGCGCGGTACCGCGCAAAGGACCAGAGGCTTGAGGAGCGGCGTGCATAGGCGCTTGAAGCGTTCCGGCGGCATCACCCGAAGTACCCGGACGAGCAAGCGCCACAGCCCCTCCCACACACGGAAAATCATCCACCGGGCAGTGGTGACGGGGGCAGTCGCCGGTTCCGTCAGGGGGCGGTCGGAGGGCTCGCGGGCGGTGTCAGCGGACCGCGGCAAACCGCTCTCCGAAGCCCTGGGGCCACCTGCCTGCGCGCGGGAAAATGCCATGTTTTGGGGAAAGTTGACACGTATCGGGTTGTGCCATAGTCTACTCGGGCGTGAGCGACCAAGGTGACATACGGGAAGGGAGATGGCAATGCCTCCGGTGATCGATTCCGACGGACACTATCACGAGCCGCACTACCTCTTCGACGAGTTCATCGAGAAGGAATACTTCTCCAAGCGGCCGCGGGTTCTGGCCATCCGTGATCACAGCCTGGAAGTGGGGCGGTGGGTGGTAGAAGGCCGCGTGGTGCCGCGGATCCCGTTCTCCAAGGGGGTCGGCGCCGGCGGCTTCGACTACATGAGCCCCCGCCATCAGCAGATGCACATGAAGGACAACACCCTGGACGATGTCGAGGGGCGGCTCAAGGACCTGGAGCTGCTGGGCGTCGATATCCAGGTGATCTATCCCACGGCCATGGTGTTTGTCTCGGACGTGGAGGACAAGGACTTGGCCACGGCCATCTGCCGAGCGCACAACAACTATGTCGCGGACCGGTGCAACCGGGCTCCGGATAAGCTCAAGGGCATTGCCCTGGTGCCGCTGCAGGACCCGAGCTCGGCCGTGGAGGAGATGCGCCGGGCCACGCAGGAACTGGGCCTGGTGGCGGTGACCGTCCCGGGCATCGTGGGCAACAAACCGTTGCACTCCAAGGAGTTCGAGCCGTTTTTCAGGGCGGCCAACGACCTCGACTGTCCCATCGGGTTCCACGCCGTCACCGGCATGCACGACACGCCCTGGGCCGACTGCTTCAAGGATTTCTTCTCGACCCACGTCACCGCCATGCCCTTCTCCATGATGGTGGCGCTGATGTCCGTGACCCGCATGGGGCTCATGGAGGATCTGCCAAACCTCCGCTTCGCGTTCCTGGAGATCGACGGGCAGTGGCTCCACTACTGGGCCAACTGGGTCAACCGGCACGTGGAGGACGCCCCGCGGGTGTCCGGAGGCTATCACCGTGAGCCGGGCTGGGGGGACGAGCCGTACCTCCTGCCGGACGGAGTGAAGAACCCCCACGAGTACATCCAGTCGGGCCGGTTCCTTTCCGGCTACAGCGAGCACGAGGACCTGCGCTACCTCATCGATCATCTCGGTCCCCGGACGTTCATGTACGCCAGCGACTATCCCCACGGCGACACCGAATGGGAACGCGTGGACGAGACCAGGGCGCTGGCCAGTCTCACCCAGGAAGAGAAGGACGACATCCTGGGCAACAACGCGGCCCGGTTCTACAAGCTGTAGGGACTTTTGCGCAGATTCTTGATGAGCCGGGAGCCGGGTCAGGGAAAGAAAGTCAGCTTGACCAGGAGGGCCAGAATGGCGGGGCCCATGGTGAAAGTGCCCAGTTTCACCACCGCCAACTCGCGCTTCACGTCGGCCATGTCATCCTTCACGTCGGCAATGTCATCCTTGGTGGCCAGGCGCTCGACAACCGGTATTGCCGCCGCGGCTGCCCGCGCCTTTTCCTTGGACGCTCCGGCGTCGATCAGCGCATCGTAGAGTTCCGTCACGATCAAGCTCATGGTTTCATTCCCGAGCCGGTTCTTCCGGTGGAGGGCTGCTACAGCATATGGCACCAGAAAACCCCGGATCTGTCAACTTAAAGGACCGAGTGTTTCACTTCATGCTCCACACTGTAGCATCGGCGTCCTCGGGCGAATCTTTAGTCGGCGGTCCGGTTGCCCGTTCGCGGCCGCGCCCCGGCGTTGACACGCTGCGAAGGCCTATGATAGCTTGGCGCCCTTCGGTGACGGGAAGTAGTCGAATTCAAACATACTTTCATACTTTCAGGAGGTTTCCATGATGCGCCGGTACTGTTTCACCGTGCTTGCAGCACTGTTCCTCGTAGTGGCGGCAGCCCAGGGTTCCCTGGCCGCCCAGGACGACAAGTTCCCGAACAAGACCGTTACGTGGCTGATCAATGCCCTGCCGGGCGGCGGGTTCGACCTGCACAGCCGTGCGGTGGCCCGGGTCATGAGAAAGAAGCTCGGCGTCAACATCATTATCAGGAACGTGCCGGGGGCGGGCGGCGTGATCTCGTGGAACCTGCTGTCCGCGGCCAAGCCGGACGGCTACACCATCGGCATCGTCAATCTCCCCGGCGCCATCGTCAGCGAGCTGTTCAAAGAGACGCAATACAAGCTCAAGGAGTTCAGTTGGATCGGCCGCATCTCCGCGGGGAGGTACGTCTGGGCGTCCGGAGCGCAGTATAATCTCCGCACGCTCAAGGACTTTCAGCAGGCAAAGGAAGTGCTCATCACCGAATCGGGGGTGGGTACCACCGGCTGGGTCACTGCCACGCTTACGGCCGCGACCATGAAGTTCAAGTCCAGGTTCATCCTGGGCTATGGGGGCGCGCCGGCGTCGAACATGGCGATCGTGCGCGGCGAGGGGCACGCCCGTGGCCTGGGGTTGGACTCTCCGGGTCAGATGGCCTACGTCAACGACGGAAAGATGGTCCCGACATGGGTCTATCTGAAGAAGCGCGACCCCCGGTACCCGGATGTGCCCACCGTGGGCGAGCTTGGGTTCCCCCAGTTGAGTGTGCTGGCGGCCAGCCGCGTGGTGGCCGCGCCGCCGAAGATGCCCAAGGATCGCATGGCGGTTCTCGTCAAGGCCTTCCGCGAGGCCATCGAGGATCCCGAGACCCAGAAGGCTTTTAAGGCCATGAGGGCCATGACCTTGCCCATCTACGGTGACGACTGGCTGCCCGAGATGCAGACCATGTTCGATCTGATCGAGGCCAACGCGGAAGTCTTCAAGAAGGTCGTCAAGTAACCCGTTGAGCCTAGTGTGGTGTCTCACAAATACGGTTACGAATCTGCGGGTTCTTTTGGCCGTCGGCTGCGTTGCTCTTCCTCGCGTGGTAACCGCCACACGGGCGGGTTTGAAACCCGCCCCTACAAGTCATCGCGCCTTGCCGACAACCAAAATGCCCTCGCATCTTCATAACCGTATTTGTGAGACACCACACTAGGGCGTTCAATTCGAAGCACGAACTGAAAGGGGGCAAGTCCACCAGGACTTGCCCCCTTTTTTGCCCCGACGAAATACTGTTAAGATGCTTGCTTCGAGATTCTAAAGGAGGCGTGAATGAAGATCGAAGGAAGTTACGAGTTCAAAGCCCCGCGCGAGCGGGTCTGGGAAATCCTGCAGGACCCGCAGATCATGGCCAAGTGCATGCCGGGGTGTGAGAGCATGGAAGAGATCGGGCCGGACCAGTACGAGGCCACGGTCAAGGTCGGCATCGGCGCGGTCAAGGGAAGTTACAAAGCCAAGGTAGCGATCAAGGAGAGGCAGGCCCCCAGCCACTACGTGCTCAGCGGCTCCGGCTCCGGCGGCCCGGGTTTCATGCAGGGCGACCTGATCATCGACCTGGAGGAGAACGGCGACTCGGGCACCACGCTGCGCTACGTCACCGACGCCAAGATCGGCGGGCTGATCGCGGGCGTAGGCCAGCGCATGCTGGGCGGCGTCGGCAAGATGATGGTGGACCAGTTCTTCAAGAAGATGGAGGCCTTCGTGTAGGGGCGGGTTTCAAACCCGCCCGTGTTCGCATGGCACGATGTGCGCGTGGGTTTCGAACCCACCCCCTACGCCTCGTATCCCTTACCGGCCCACGCCTTGCCGCATGCCACGATTTGTGGTGTAATCGCCCCCCATTTCAGAAGGCTGTTCACAGGGAGGTCGATGATGTTGAACCTACGTCCGGGTCTCTATTGCGCGGCCGTGATCCTCACGGCTTGCTTACTGGTTGCCGCCACCGCAGCCGCACAACCCGTCACCATGAAGATCGGGCATGCGACCACCAAGGGGGCGTACGACAACTGGGCCGACACCTTCAAGGCCGGCCTCGCCAAGAGGGTCGGGGACCGCATCAAGGTGGAGGTCTATCCGCTCAGCCAGCTCGGGGCGATACCGGCCATGGTGCAGGGCGTGCAGCTCGGCACCATCGAGATGACGATGACGCCGCCGGCGTTCCTGTCCGGGGTGGATCCGCGCTATGCGGTGCTGTCGGCTCCCGGCATATTCGACGATCTCATGCACGGTTTCCGCACCGTGCACGATCCGGCGTTCAAGAAGGCGTTCTGGTCCATCGGCGATGCCAAGGGCCTCAAGCTCGTCAGCTTGACCTGCGACGCGCCGACGGACTACGCCACCTCGACGCCGATCCGTAAGCTCTCTGATTTCAAGGGCCGCAAGCTCCGGGTCTTTGGCAGCAAGCTGGAGATCGAAGCCCTGCGCCGGCTCGGCGCGGCCGGCGTGCCGATGCCCCTTTCCGAGGTGGTGCCTGCGATTCAGCAGAAGACCATCGACGGCAACAAGGCCGGCATCACCATCTTCGTGCCCTTCAAGTACCAGCGCATCGCCAAGTACGTGCTGAAGTCCAGGGAATCACTGATCTGCAGCGGCCGCTTCGTGAGCAAGGTCTGGTTCGACAAGCTTGCTCCCGACCTCCAGAAGGCGATCCTGGATCAGGCGCTGGCCACGGATCCGCTCAACCAGGCGTGGACCCTCAAATTCGTCGAGCGGATGTACCAGGTCTGGGTCAAGAACGGCGGCGAGCTGGCGGAGCTGCCGCCCGAGGATCATGCGGAGTTGCTGCGGCGTCTGTCCACCGTGGGCGACGACGTATTGAAGGACCGTCCGGCGGTGCTCGAGATGTACCGCGTCATGAAGGATGCGGCCCAGCGGACGCGGGGCGGTTGAGGCTCTCGTGGCGGGCTGAGGGGTCGTGTCCGACCATGAGTCATCCATGAGTCATGTCTGACCGTGAACTTCCGAGGCCTCTCCGCTTCGTCATCGTGACAGTGCCGAGGGCGATTGTCGGCGTGTTGATCCTCGCCGGCATCGCCGTCAACTTCGCCAACGTCATCGGGCGGTACGTCTTTCTTAAACCGGTCATCTGGGCCGACGAGACCATGGTCTACATCATGGTCTGGACGGTCTTCATGGGCGCCGTCCTGGTTTCCTTCGAGGGGCAGCACCTGAAGATGGACTTTTTCTCCATCATGCTGCCCTCGCCCTGGAAGGAGATCATCAACGGCATCGCCACGGTCTCGTTCCTCGCCGTATGCATCTTCGTCGTTCCCCAGACCTGGACCGTGGTGAAGCTCGTGTGGGACTTCGGCCAGCGGAGCGTCGTCGCCGAGATTCCCATGGTGATACCGCACTCCGCACTGCTGTTGGGCTTCGTGCTCATGTTCCTGGCGGTGGTCCTCCGCTTCCGTTCGTACGTGAAGGGGCAGTTCGCCGGCGAGATAGTTCAGAAATACGGCGGCGACGAAACGGATGACTCGTAGGGGCGGATTTCGAGTCCGCCCACGCGTCGCGCCATGCGAGCACGGGCGGGTTTGAAACCCGCCCCTACAAGAAAAGGGACGATGTCGTGGAATGGGTGATGGCCATCGTGCCGGTGATCCTGCTGCTGCTGGGATTTCCGATCTTCGTCATCCTGCTGGCCACTTCCGCTATCGTGCTGCTATTGTTCGCGCCGGTGCCGCCGGTGGCGGTGCACATCAACATGTTCGGCAGCATCGACAAGTTCGCCCTGATGGCGGTGCCGTTCTTCATCTTCGCCGGAGATCTGATGGGCCGGGGCGGCATTTCCAGGCGCATCGTCGCCTGGGTCCTCGCCGTCATCGGCGGCGTCCGCGGCAGCCTGGCGCTGACCGCGGTCGGGACCTGCACCGTCTTCGGCGCCATTTCCGGGTCCAGCCCGGCCACGGTGGCGGCGGTCGGACGGCTGCTCTACCGGCCTCTCCGGGACGCCGGCTACGACGAGAAGTTCTCCACCGGCCTGCTGACGTCATCGGGCGCTATCGCCATCGTGATACCGCCGTCCATCGGCATGATCCTCTACGGCGTCTCGGCGCAAGAGTCGGTGGTGCTGCTGTTCGTGGCCGGCATCGTTCCGGGACTGATCATGGCGCTGCTGATGGCCGCCTACATCTACGTGTTCGCCGTGAGACGAGGAATCCGCGAGGCTGCGGGGTTCTCGTTTCAGGAGTTCCTGGCGGCCAGCAGGGAAGGCGTGTGGGCCCTGGGCATGCCCGTCATCATACTCGGGGGCATCTACGCGGGCATCTTCTCGCCCACCGAAGCGGCCGGCATCGCCTGCGTCTACGCCATCGTCGTGACGCGTTTCATCTACGGCGACATAGGCTGGAAGGGAATCTGGGAGGTGTCCGTCAACTCCATGTACCTGACGGCCCAGGTGCTCATCATCGTCGCCGCGGCGGGTGTCTTCTCGCAGCTCCTGACCATCAGCGGGGTGCCGCAGAGCGCGGTGGCCATGATCCGCGACATGAACCTGCCGCCGTGGATGGCGCTTCTGGCGATCAACATCTTCCTGCTTTTCGTGGGCTGCCTGCTCGATCCCGCCTCCGCGATACTGGTGCTCACGCCGCTGCTGGCCCCCATCGCCGTCGCCATCGGGGTCGATCTCATCCATTTCGGCATCATCATGACCGTGAACCTCGCCATCGGCATGTTCACGCCGCCCTTCGGACTGAACATCTTCGTGAGCCAGGCGCTGTTCAAGGCGCCGCTGTCGAGCATCTACCCGGGGCTGGTGCCGTTCATCATCATCAACATCGTCGCGCTGCTGATCGTCACCTACGTTCCGGAGCTGTCGCTGTTCCTGACCCGGCACCTGGGGTGACGGTCAGGGAGGATCTGCTGGATGGGATGGCGTCCTTCGACTTCGCTTCGCTACGCTCAGGACGAACGGGAATGGCCTGACAACCGTTCGTCCTGAGCCCTTCGACTAGCTCAGGACAGGCGTAGCGAAGCGAAGTCGAAGGACGCCATCCCATAGATAATGGTTTCCCTTAACGTGCCTAAGGCGAAGGATTCCGATTTGCTCGTCAGTGCTATCATCCCCACCTACAACCGTTGGCCGATGGTCGGCGAGGCCGTGGAGTCGGTCCTGGCGCAGACCATGAGGAACTACGAGCTGATAGTGCTGGACGACGGGTCCACGGACGAGACCCGTCACCGGCTGGCCGGCTACGGATCGCGACTTACGGTCCTGAGACAATGCCGCCGCGGCGTTTCGGCCGCCCGAAACCTTGGCGCCAGCCGGGCCTCGGGCGGATATCTAGCCTTCCTGGACTCCGACGATCTCTGGCACCCGGGCAAGCTCCAGCGGCAACTGGACTTCATGGAAAGAAACCCGGAGGTCGAGATCTGTCAAACCGACGAGATCTGGATACGCAGCGGCGTCCGCGTGAACCCGAGGAACCGGCACCGCAAGCCTTCGGGTGACATCTTTCGCGCCAGCCTCGAGCTTTGCCTGGTGAGCCCTTCGGCCGTGATGATGCGGCGGGAGCTGTTCGACCGGATAGGGGGCTTCGACGAGTCGCTGCCGGTGTGCGAGGACTATGACCTGTGGCTCCGCATCGCCAGGGATACCGAGATCCCGCTGATCCCCGAGCTGCTGGTCACCAAGCGGGGCGGACACGCCGATCAGCTTTCCCGCGCCACGTGGGGTTTCGACCGCTTCCGCGTCACGGCCATCGCCAACCTCATCGAGGCGGGTCTGGACGCGGAGAAGGCCGGATGGGCCTTGGAGGCCATGGCAAAAAAGGTTACGATCCTGGCCCAGGGTTTTCGCAAGCGCGGCAACGAAGCCATGGCGCGGGAATACGAGGAGCGGCTGCGCCGGGTCGCTCGCGTTGGAGGCCCGCACGCAAGAGCTGTATCAAACTCCGCTTGAGTATGAGAAGGCACTGACATCAGAATCGTCATTCCCGCGAAAGCGGCTGTGTCAAAACTCCGCCTGGGTACGGAATGGCGCCGACGCCCCGAATCGTCATTCCCGCGAAAGCGGGAATCCAGGGGTCCTGGGGGGGTCCCTACGCGGCGTGTCCCCGCTCCACCCCGCCTGGATTCCCGCTTTCGCGGGAATGACGATTTCGGGGGTCTGTGCCTCGCTGGGATGGAGTTTTGACACAGCCTGTTTCGCCGGAATGACGTGGTCGTACGTCGTTGTCGAGAACCGCCCGTGAATGAGATGGCACTGCACGAAGAAATCACGAACTACGGCCGGGAACGGGGCATTCACGCCCAGGACGTTCAGCGCTGGCTGGAGCTGGGCGAGGCGGATCAGCGGGCACTCCTGCAACTCGCGCGCAACCTGCGGCTCGGCGGCAACCACTTCAACGACTTCCTGGACTGGTGCGTGGAGATATCCCTCCGGGACGGTTGCTCCATCGCGTCGGTCATCGGCGGGGAGGAGCTTGCGCCGACCCTGTCGGACAGCCGCATGGGTCGCAACGACAGGCTCAAGCACGCCAAGGAGGCCTTGAGGCGGCTGCGGTACCCCCGTCTGACCCGCATCGAGGACAAGGTGCGCCGCCGGCTCAGGAGCCTGAAGCTCGATCCGCGCATCCGGATCACCGTGGCGCCGGGACTCGAAGGCGGTCTCAAGGTGGAGTTGCAGGCCGGAGGAGTGGACGCACTGGCCCGGCTCGCGCGGGAAGTGGAGTCCCTGGCCGAGGACGATACGGCCAGGGAGGTGTTCGCGCTCATGGAAGGAAAAGAGGATGCAGGCGTATCGGCCTGACAGGGTCATCGTGGAGAGCGGCTCCGAGGGGTCGGCAATTTTCGACAACCTCAGGAGGGCCCTGCCCGGAGTTCCGTTCGTGACCGTCCCGGACCCCGAGCGCTATTGGGCCGACCTCGACGGCGGCGCCGACCCTATCTCCCGGGGCAAGCGCGACCTGCTGCTCACGCGCCACAAGGGCAAGTTCCTGAAGGTATGCCCGGGCAGCGACGGTCAGGTCTGCTGCAACTACTTCATCATCAACTTCGCCAGCAACTGCCCCATGGACTGCAGCTACTGCTACCTGCAGGACTACCTGGCCGAGAACCCGGCCCTCAAGGTGTTCAGCAATGTCGACGACCTCCTGGCGGAGACCCGGGACCTGTTGGCGAAGCACCGGGACTATTTCTTCCGCATCGGCACCGGCGAGATCACCGACAGCCTGGCGCTGGAACCCCTGATCGGCTTTGCCGAGGCCACGGTGCCGTTTTTCGCCGAGCAGCCCAACGTCCTGCTGGAGCTCAAGACCAAGAGCGACCACGTGGATGGGCTGCTCGGCCTCGACCCCAAGGAGCGGGTGGTAGTCTCCTGGTCCATGAACCCCCAGGCCGTCATCGACGCCGACGAGGGGCTGACCGCCACGCTGGAAGAGCGGCTGGACGCCGCCTATCGCTGCCAGCAGGCCGGTTACAAGCTGGGCTTCCACTTCGATCCCATGGTGGAGTACCCCGGCTGGGAAGAAGACTACCGCGACCTGCTGCACCGGATATTCGCTCGCCTGGACCACCGGCGCATGGCCTGGACCAGCATGGGCGTCCTGCGCACCACCCCTTCGCTGAAACGCGTCATGCGCCAACGCTTCCCCACCACCCGGATCCTCTCCGGCGAGCAGGTCCCGTGCCCCGACGGCAAGATGCGCTACTTCCAACCCCTGCGCGTGGCCATGTACCGAAAGATGCGCCAATGGATCCGCCAGGCCGCGCCGCTGGTCCCCATCTACCTCTGCATGGAAACCCGCGAAGTCTGGGACCAGGTGTTCGGCTACTTCCCGAGCTGCGGCAAGGAGCTGGGCAACGAGTTGGTGGGGGCGAGCTCCTAACGTGAAGGACGCAGGCGTTTCATGACGGAAGAAAAGGACGGGGCTTCAACCTGGCTCGCAGACGTGTGGGCGGCGCGATACTAATCACAGCGTTAACTGTTGCTTTTTTTGCGTTCCCCGGAGCGCGACACGCTTCTTCCGAACATCGCTGGTTGGACGGACGACCCGGTGTTAGGGAAAGATTCAGGCCAGAAACAGTCGGTCTTCTTCTACCGGGAGAACGACGGGAAAGGAGAACTGAAAGCCTATTACACGAGCGATTGGCAGTTAGGGCCACTGGAGTAAGCGCTGGAACCCACACCTGAAAACGGCTTACATGCGATACTCTGTCGTGCCGGTGTCCCGTGGAACTAGGTGTCAGAACCGAAGGCCCGTAGTGGACGATCGCGCAGTAAGCAGCGTCTCCGGACTCTTCTCGCTTCCACCGGCCCCATACAGCTTCACCAGCATCGCATAGTCCACAATTCCACTGGTTGGCTTAGCCCTTGCAGTGAGGCAGGTATTCACAAGTATTCACAATACAGCGGCGGAGAGGACCCTAAGCAGCTAACTGCCAATGCTTCTTCTTGTTTATCATGAGCTCAAATATCATCTGCTGCTTGCGATCTATCACATCTTCAAGATCGGCAATACGGTTCAGTTGGTCTCTGACGCGGCTGTTTGGCTCGTCTCTATACATGAGTCTCAACAGAGCCTCTGCTGCTTTCGGTATACTGGCCTTGCCCGTCTCCCATCGGTGAACGGTCTGCTCGCCTACATCAAGCAGATGCGCCAACGTCGATTGAGACATAAGCATCTCTCGACGCAGAAATCGAAACTCTTTTCCAGTCAAGTCCTTCTTCTTGAGACAGAGCGACTCGCCAATTGCCCGATGGAGCGCATCGATGTCTCTGATCGCGATACTCGTCCCTCGCGCAGACTTAGTTCGCTCAAATCCGTTCACCAAGTAAACGTCGTCCAGTCCACATTCCACATAGTGGTATTTCTTGTCATGCATTGTCCCTCCCTCCGTGAATTTAATTTCATGCCCATGTAGTGATGCACTCTACATGATTCGCGCATACTGCCACCACTACGTCAACGCGCCGACCTGCAACCTTGCGACGCATCTTTATCCGCCAATCTCCTTAATCATCCAGTTCGGGGCTTCCGACGGATGTTCCGGTACGCAAGACCTCCAAGACCGATCGCATGTCGACCCCTCGCTCCAGCATTCGATCCTTAAAATGCGGTTCGCTCATGCGGACATTTAGGCTATCCGCCGCAGATAACGCATGAACACGCGCTTCCAAGTCGCCTGGCGGAGACTTCTGCTTCTTCTTGCGTAAAGGGACGACGGGCGAACTCATTCCGACCTATCAATATGATAGGTTGGAGAAATTTGTCAAGGGGGGCAGTTATTCTTTTCCTGCGCGGCATCGGCGGCAACTTTACCGAGCCGCCTTTTCTCTGTCACCCTGTGTCGCCGCGAGGTAGGTGCTCATGCGCCGGGGCGAAGCGATATCTCCAGCTCTACAAGGATTTCCTTTGTGTAGAAGAACGGATTGATTTGCCGCTCTGACTCTGACATCCTGGCCTCGTAAACCCCGGATCCGCCTCTGCCCCTCGGTATGCGCCCGTGGTTCAGTTTTTAAGGAGTCCTCCGTTCGGTTTTATCCTCGCCGGCAAACTGCCTTGCGGTCGTACCTGAGTGCTTCCTCACCCTGGGTCATTTCCGACGTGACCTCCTGGCGAATTTATCCTCCTAAGAAGTGACCGCAAGAACCATACCCATGGAATGCACAGCAAATAGTTTCCCAAGGGACTGTCGTTCATGAGGCGTGTGGCCGGCGATCGCTCCCTTACCTCGAATTCCGAACAGCGGGCGCACTGCTTCCGAAAATTGCAACTCGGCTCCGTTATCGCTATCCTGATCTAATGATCGGCAACCTCGTCAAGAAGGTCTTCGGTACGAAGAACGACCGGGAGATCAAGCGGTTCACGCCCTTGGTGGAACGGATCAACGGGCTGGAGCCCGAGTTCGAGAAGCTGACGGGCGCGGAGCTTCGGGAGAAGACCGGCGAGTTCCGGCAGCGGCTCGGTGACGGCGAGATCCTGGACGATCTTTTGCCGGAGGCGTTCGCGGCCGCACGGGAGGCGTCCCGGCGCACCATCGGCCTGCGCCACTTCGACGCCCAGCTCATCGGCGGGATGGTGCTCCACGAGGGCAAGATCGCCGAGATGAAGACCGGCGAGGGCAAGACCCTGGTGGCGACCCTGCCGTTCTACCTGAACGCGCTCACCGGCAAGGGCGTTCACCTGATCACGGTCAACGACTATCTGGCGCGGCGGGACGTCCAGTGGATGGGCCCGATCTATCACGCCCTGGGGCTGTCGGTGGCCTCCATCGTGCACGACGTCAGCTACCGGTTCGACCCCGCCTACATCACCAAGGACTACCGCTACCTCAACCTGCGGCCGATCTCGCGCCAGGACGCCTACGCCGCGGACATCACCTACGGCACCAACAACGAGTTCGGTTTCGACTACCTGCGGGACAACATGAAGTTCGCGCTGGAAGAATACGTCCAGCGGGATCTGAACTTCGCGGTGGTGGACGAGGTGGACAACATCCTCATCGACGAGGCCCGCACTCCGCTCATCATCTCCGGACCCGCGGAGGAGTCCACCGACAAGTACTACACGCTCAATCGCATCATCCCCAAGCTCCAGCGCGGCGCGGTGACCCAGGGCGATCCGTCCCAGGAAGACCGCGAGGCCATCATGGCCCAGGGGGACTACACCATCGACGAGAAGGCCAAGACCGTCGCCCTCACGGAGAGCGGCGTGGCCAAGGTGGAGCGGCTGCTGGGGGTGCACAACCTCTACGACCCGCGGCACATCGACATGCTGCACCACGTGAACCAGGCGCTTAAGGCCCACAGTATCTTCAAGCGCGACGTGGACTACGTCATCAAGGACGGCGAGGTGATCATCGTCGACGAGTTCACCGGCCGGCTCATGCCGGGGCGGCGCTGGTCCGACGGGCTGCACCAGGCGGTGGAGGCCAAGGAAGGGGTGCACATCCGGGAGGAGAACCAGACCCTCGCCACCATCACCATCCAGAACTACTTCCGCATGTACGAAAAGCTCGCGGGCATGACCGGCACCGCCGACACCGAGGCCCCCGAGTTCAAGAAGATCTACAACCTCGACGTGGTGGTGGTGCCCACCCATCGGCCCATGGTCCGGCTCGACCATGCCGACGTGGTGTACCGCACCCAGCGGGAAAAGTACGAGGCGGTGGTGGAGGAGATCGCCGAGTCCCACGCCAAGGGACAGCCGGTGCTGGTGGGGACGGTGACGGTGGAGAAGTCGGAACTGATCTCCCAGATGCTCAAGAAGAAGAAGATCAAGCACAACGTGCTCAACGCCGTCAACCACGAGGCGGAGGCCTCCATCATCGCCCAGGCGGGCCGGTACCGCGGCGTCACCATCGCCACCAACATGGCCGGCCGGGGCACTGACATCCTGCTGGGGGGCAACCCGGAGTTCCTGGCCCGCTCCGACATGGAGAACGAGTGGATCACCGCGGCCGCCAAGCTGCCGCTTCAGGGAGCGCAGCGCTACGAGGACGCGCTACGGGAGCTCAAGGAGAAGTACGACGAGAAGATGCGGCAAGCCGCCGAGCGCTACAAGTCCGCAACGGAAACGTACGAGCAGCAGCGGAGCGAGGCGTTGCGCGGCTTCACCGAGATCCAGGGCCGGCTCATGGGACTGTCGCCTTTGCGGGACCTCCGGCAGGAGTACGAGCGCGTGTCCTCGTCCGGGCTCATCGACGCCCTGCACAGCTTCCGCACCATCCCGGAGTCCTACATCGAGGTGAAGGGCGAGCTCGACGAGGCGGTGCTGGCCCACGACGTGGACGATGCCGGCGCCCGGCGCGAGTTTCGCGAGGCGTGCGAAGCCTTCGGCGCTTACGTCGAACGCTGGCAGAGCGCCGACGGCCAGCGTCAGGGTCTCCTGGAGGCCATCGACGACAGCCGGCGGATGTACGAGCAGCGCCTGGAGGAGTACGAGTTCGTGGTCACCCGGTCGGTGGTGGCCGGCAGCGAGGACGCAACGCTGGTGGAGGAGTTCGAGGCCAACCGCGCGGCCTACGAGGAGGCGGAGGCCCATTGCGAGGCGCTGCGAATCCCCTACGAGAAGGAAACCCAGGCGGTCCACGACGCCTACGAGTCCAGGCGCCTGGAGTACGTGCAGGCGGTGGAGGACGTGCGCGAGGAGCTGGAGAAGGCGCCGGAGGCGTACAGCCACCGCTACGACGAGATCCTCGCCGGCTACCAGGACAACTCGGAGACGGAGCGGGACAAGGTGGTGGCGGCGGGCGGACTCCACATCATGGGGACCGAGCGCCATGAGAGCCGCCGCATCGACAACCAGTTGCGCGGCCGCGCCGGGCGCCAGGGCGACCCCGGGGCGTCGCGGTTCTTCCTGTCGCTGGAAGACGACTTGATGCGCATCTTCGGCGCCGACCGCATGCAGGGGATCATGAACCGCCTGGGCATGGAGGATGGGGTCCCCATCGAGCACGGGCTGGTGAGCCGCGCCATCGAAAACGCCCAGAAGAAGGTGGAGGCCCACAACTTCGACATCCGTAAGCACTTGCTGGAATACGACGACGTCATGAACAAGCAGCGGGAGCTGGTTTACGGCCAGCGCCGGGACGCGCTGGCGGGCGACAAGCTCAAGAGCGACGTGCTGGAGATGGCCACCCAACTCGCGGAGGACACGGTGGACCGCTTCGTGGACAAGCAGGCCATGGCGGCGGAGTGGGACCGCGCGGGCCTCGCCGAGAGCCTCCGGGGCCGATTCAACCTGCGGCTGGAGTTCACGCCCGAGGAGATGGAGACCCTCAACGCCGAGGACATCGAGGAGAAGGTCGTCAACCTGGTGAAGGACAGCTACGAGTCCAAGGAGGAGCGGCTGGGCGAGGAGCTTCTGCGGCAGCTCGAGAAGATCATCATGCTGCAGACCATCGACGTGCTGTGGAAGGACCATCTGCTGAACATGGACCACCTCAAGGAGGGCATCGGGCTGCGCGGTTACGGCCAGAAGAACCCGCTTCACGAATACCAGCGGGAGGGATTCGAGCTGTTCCAGGTAATGTCCGGCCAGGTGCAGGAGGACGTGGTCACCAAGCTCTTCACGGTGGAGGTGGATCAGGAGCAGAGCGCCGCCGAGCTGGAAGAGTTGGAGGCACGTCAGGCGCCCCGGCAGATGATGCTGAGCCACGGGGACGACGAGGGGCCGGAACGCGTCGCCACGGTGCGGCGGGACGGCGACAAGGTAGGCCGCAACGCGCCCTGTCCCTGTGGCAGCGGCAAGAAGTACAAGCGATGCCACGGCAAGTGAAACCGCCGTCGGGGGTGCCCGGGTTCCGCTTCGCCGGCCTGGTGTGCGGCATCAAGGAGAGCGGCCGGAAGGACCTGGCGCTGATCGTGTCCGAGCGCCCGGCCGCCGCCGCCGCGCTGTTCACCAAAAACCGCATCAAGAGCCCCACCGTGGTCTCGGGCAGGAAACGCGTGGCCCGGGGGCTCATCCAGGCCGTGGTGGCCAACAGCGGCAACGCCAACGCCTGCACCGGCGCCGGCGGGCTCCAGGATTCCGAGGCCACATGCGCCGAGGCCGCCCGGCACCTGGGCATCGACCCGCAACACGTGCTGCCTTCCTCCACCGGCATCATCGGCGTCCCGCTCCCCATGGACAAGATCAAGCGGGGCATCGCGGACGCGGCGGCGGCGCTGTCGCCGGACAGCCTGCAGGACGCGGCCGAAGCCATCATGACCACCGACAACGCGCCCAAGACCGCCGCCTCCCAATGCCGCATCGGCGGCCGCACCGTGCACGTCGCGGGCATCGCCAAGGGCGCCGGCATGATCGCCCCCAACATGGCCACGATGCTGTGCTACGTGCTCACGGACGCGGACCTCGCTCCGGCCGCGCTCCGGCCCATGCTGCGCCGGGCCGCGGACAGCTCGTTCCACGCCATTACCGTGGACGGCGACACCAGCACCAACGACACCCTGCTGGTCCTGGCCAACGGCGTCGCCGGCAACCCCCGCATCACCCGCGGCGGCGAGGGTGAGGAGGTGCTGGAGCGGACGCTGACACGGGTCATGAAGGAGCTGGCGCTCAAGATCGTGGCGGACAGCGAGGGCGCCAAAAAGGTGGTGGAGATCCGCGTGGACGGCGCCCGGACCGTGGCCGAGGCCCGCAAGGTGGCCTTCACCGTCGCCAACTCGAAGCTGGTCAAGACCGCCTTCTTCGGCGAGGACCCCAACGTCGGCCGGTTCATGATGGCCGTGGGCAACGCCGGCGTGCCGGTAGTCGAGGAAACCATCGACGTCGCCCTGGGCGGGGTCACGGTGGTGCGCCGGGGCGTGGCCGTGGGGACCCGCGAGGCGGCCGCCGCCAAGGTCATGCAGCGCCCGTCCTTTGTGGTGCGCATCAGCCTGGGAATGGGCAACGCCCGGACCTCGGTCTGGAGCTCCGACCTGGGCCACGAGTACGTCCGCATCAACTCCGACTACCGCACCTGATGTAGGTCGGATTAAACGTCCGTCTGGCTCAGCCCTGAAGCTTGCTCCGGAGAATCTCGTTGACCATCTGGGGGTTGGCCTTGCCTCGGGTGGCCTTCATCACCTGACCCACCAAAAAACCGAAGACCTTATCCTTGCCGGCCCGGTACTCGGCGACCTGCGCCTCGCACGCCAGCAACACCTCGTCCACCGCCGCATCGAGCGTGCGGCTGTCGGACACCTGCTCCAGGCCCTTCTCCTTCACGATAGCTTCGGGACCCTTGCCCGTCTCCACCATGTCGGTGAAGACGGTCTTGGCGAGCTTGCCGCTGATGGTCCCCTGGTCCACCAACTGCACCATGCGGGCCAGGTCCGCGGCCTCCACCGGCCAGTGTTCGATGCGCAGCGCGGCGTCGAGCTTGCGTTCCTTCAGCACACGGAAGAGGTCGCCCATGAGCCAGTTGGCGATGGCCTTGGGATTGGCGTGGGCTTGGACAGCGGCCTCGAAATAGTCGGCGACGTCGCGCCGCTGTGTGAGGATGTCGGCGTCGTAGGCTGACAGCCCGTAGGCTTTCATGAAACGGTTCTGGCGGTCTTGAGCCAACTCGGGGAGGGTGGCGCGGATCTCTTCGATCCACGCGTCGTCGATCTCCAGCGGCAGCAGGTCCGGATCGGGGAAGTAGCGGTAGTCGTGGGCGGACTCCTTGGAGCGCATGGACCGGGTGACTTCCGCGTCGGGGTCCCACAGCCGGGTCTCCTGTGCCACCGCGCCTCCTTTGAAAAGCACCCCTCCCTGGCGCCCGATCTCGTACTCCAGCGCATTCTCCACGGCCTTGAAGGAGTTGAGGTTCTTGATCTCAACCTTGACACCCAGCTCGTCGTCCCCTGCCGGCCGCAGCGATACGTTGGCGTCGCAACGGAAGCTGCCTTCCTCCATGTTGCCGTCGCACACCTCGAGGTATTGCAGGATCGACCGCAGGGTCCTGAGGTAGTGGCCGGCCTCGTCCGAGTTGCGCAGGTCGGGCTCGCTTACGATCTCCATGAGCGGAACGCCCGCCCGGTTGAGGTCCACCAGGCTGTGGTCGCCGCGCACGTCGTGGATGTTCTTGCCGGCGTCCTCCTCCATGTGGATGCGGGTCAGCCGAACCCGTTTCGAGGCGCCGCCGACGCTCACGTCCACGTAGCCCCCGATGCACAACGGCAGCTCGTACTGGCTGATCTGGTAGCCCTTGGGGAGATCCGGATAGAAGTAGTTCTTGCGCGCCCAGCGGCTGCTCCGGGCGATGGTGCAGTGGGTGGCCAGCCCGGTGCGGATGGTGTGCTCCACCACCTTGCGGTTCAACACTGGAAGCACCCCCGGAAAGCCCATGCACACCGGGCAGGTGTTGCGGTTGGGCCCCTCGCCGAAACGCGTGGAACAGCCGCAGAAGATCTTGGACTCGGTCAGGATCTGTGCGTGCACCTCCAGGCCGATGACGGTTTCGTAGCTCATGCCACGGCACGGGTAACAAAAAGGCGGGGGTTCCGCAATCGCGTTCCCGCGGCGCCGGCACCTTCACCCGAACCTCCCGTTCCCCTTTTGGGTTTCCTGTAGGTCGGATTAGCCGAAGGCGTAATCCGACATCAGACGGGCGAGGCGTCATGTACGCCGGCCCCCAAGGTGTCGGGTTACGCCTTCGGCTAACCCGACCTACGGGGGAGAGACCTGCATGAGAGTGAACATTCTTGACGGCCTCCGCCGTTTGTTGTTACGGATTCGGAATCACACTGTCATCTTGCTTCACACTGTCATCTTGCGGCCCGGGGGCGCGGCCCCCAAGGAGGAACCATGGCCAATCTCGGAGGCAAATACGCCATCGTCGGCGTGGGCGAGACACTGGTGGGCAAGCGGCCCGACGCCACCACCCATTCGCTGCATCTGGAGGCGATTCGGGAGTGTCTCAACGACGCGGGGGTTGGCGGCGCGGCGGTGGACGGGTTTCTCACCAACCAGCCGCTCAACGACGCCCACCGCAGCTACGCGGTGCGGCTGGCGCACATGGCCGGGATCACGCCGGTGTATGCCACGGACCTGGCCCTGGGGGGCGCCACGCCCATCGCCATGGTGCAGCACGCGGTCATGGCCATCGAGGCGGGTATGGCCACCTCGGTACTGTGCGTCCACGCGCGCAAGCGCTCCACCGGGGACACCACCCCCGGCTTCCCTATCCGCCGGGGGGACGAGCACTGGGAGCGGCCTTGGGGGCACTTCGCCGCCGCCGCCGGCCACGCCCTGGCGGCCCAGCGCCACATGTACGAATTCGGCACCCGCAGCGAGGACCTGGCGGAAATCGCCGTCACCACCCGCAGGCACGCGTCCCTGAACAGCAACGCCACCATGAAGAAACCCATCACGGTGGAGGACCACCAGCAGTCCCGCATGATCGTCGAACCGCTGCACCTGCTCGACTGCTCGCTGGAGTCCGACGGCGGCGGCGCCGTGCTGGTCACCAGCCTGGAGCGCGCCAAGGACTTCCCCAAGCCGCCGGTGGTGATACTCGGCATGGGACAGCACCATCCCCACTTCAGCCTCCTGGACGCCCCCTCCCTCACCACCCTGGGGGGACGCAAGTCCTCGCGCATGGCCTACGACATGGCGGGGCTGGAGCCCAGGGACATGGACTTCGCCGAGCTCTACGACTGCTTCACCATCACCGCCATGATCACCCTGGAGGATTACGGCTTCTGCGAAAAGGGCGAGGGAAAGGACTTCGTCAAGGACGGACGCATCGGCATCGGCGGCGAGATCCCCCTCAACACCCACGGCGGCCTCCTGTCCCAGGCCCACCTGGAAGGAATGCTCCACCTCACCGAAGGCGCCCGGCAACTCCGCGGCAACGAAGTCGAGCCCGAGCGCCAGGTGGCCGACGCCAAGGCCGGCATCATCAGCGGCCACGGCGGCAGCCTGGCCATGCATGCGTCGTTGATACTTGGGACGGCGTAAGGCGAGCCCAGGATACGTGTAGTCCAGCGGTCAGAGTCGTTCCCATACGACGGGAGAGCGGCGAGCGGTCGCGATGCGTTCCGAGCATGGGAAGGGTGCCTCAGCAGGCGACAGCTCCTGTTGACCGCTCACTGCTCCAGCGTTGGCAGCGGATACATTGTCATTTCCGCTTCCGCGGACACCTCAAGCACATGGTTGACCATGCCGTCCATCGGGTTACCGTGTTTGGACAGGAAGTTGATTGCGGTGCGCAGCAAGGCTTCCGAACGTGCTCGGCCAACGCAAGGCAACAAGATCAGGCCGGGGTGAACCTCTCGGGCAGCAGCCAGAGCGCGAAAATCTCCGGCATTTTCCGTTACAAGCACGTGGTCAAGTTCAACGCATCGCGCCAAGACCTCGTGGTCCGGTGCACCCAGGCCGCCGAAGTCCCGCGGATGCATTGCGACGTGTGTGCCTTCGGAATTGAGAGCCTGGCCGATCCTGGGTGACAGGCATTCGTCAAGAAACAGACGCACGTTACAGCCGCAGCCGGCAATCAGGTATGCCAAGGCCTGCCGGAAGGGCGTCCTCGAAGAGGGTGGGCTTTGGCGTAAAGCTCGGCGGCCGTGAACGCCTCCCGAGATAACTCCGGATAGTCGGTTGCAAGGTCATCGACCGTATCGCCATCCTGCAGTCGTCCCAGAATTGCGTAGACCGTCAACCGCGTTCCTGCAATAACCGGAGTACCTCCCAGGATGTCTGCATCGGATGTGATGTATCGGTCGCGGGCTTGCCGGTATCGCTCGGCGTTACGCAATGAGTCTGCGGCAAGGCGCTCCAGATCGAGCATCGCACCACGCGTGAATTCAATGGTTCCAAGCCGCATGGGCTCAAGCCGGAGCAGATGCGTCCAGATTGCCCGCTTGTGACGCAATGGGAGGTCTATGAGGTTGGCGGCCTTCAGGGAGTGGAAATAGACCACGGCCCGGACCGGCAGATATCGTGTCGCGCCGCCGCGAAACCGTGCCGGCGCCGCGACTGTTCTTAAGACGCGGGCTTCGACGGCCTTTTCGATCGTCGCCTTGGGTACCCCGGACAGGGCGGCGGTTTCGCGGATAGTTAGATCGGCTGTAATCGACATAAATCGTTCCTTTTTAGGGACGAATATATGTCATCGTCTCCCGGGTTGCAAGTTCGGCAAACCCGGCGCAGGGTGGCCCAGATACGGCTTAGATCGCGGGCCTCCGCTTGTGCCACTCTGTGGCTGCTCGTAGGCGTAGCCCAGGCGCAGCAGAATAGCTTCGTCGAAGTGCCTGCCGATGATCTGCATGCCGATCGGTAGGCCGGCGTGGTCGAAGCCGCAGGGCAGCGACAGGTGGGGCGTCGTCGTCGGGTTACGCCTTCGGCTAACCCGACCTACATGGGCGGCAGACATTCTCGACGCCCTCCGCCGTTTGCTGTTACGGATTTGAGATCACACAATCATCTTGCGACTCAAGGGGCGCGGCCCCGGCAAGGAGGAAGCATGGCCAATTTCGGGGGCAAATACGCCATCGTCGGCGTGGGCGAGACACTGGTGGGCAAGCGGCCCGACGCCACCACCCATTCGTTGCATCTGGAGGCGATTCGAGAGTGTCTCAACGACGCAGGGGTCGGCGGCGCGGCGGTGGACGGGTTTCTCACCAACCAGCCGCTCAACGACGCCCACCGCAGCTACGCGGTGCGGCTGGCGCACATGGCCGGGATCACGCCGGTGTATGCCACGGACCTGGCCCTGGGGGGCGCCACGCCCATCGCCATGGTGCAGCACGCGGTCATGGCCATCGAGGCGGGTATGGCCACCTCGGTACTGTGCGTCCACGCGCGCAAGCGCTCCACCGGGGACACCACCCCCGGCTTCCCTATCCGCCGGGGGGACGAGCACTGGGAGCGGCCTTGGGGGCACTTCGCCGCCGCCGCCGGCCACGCCCTGGCGGCCCAGCGCCACATGTACGAATTCGGCACCCGCAGCGAGGACCTGGCGGAAATCGCCGTCACCACCCGCAGGCACGCGTCCCTGAACAGCAACGCCACCATGAAGAAGCCCATCACGGTGGAGGACCACCAGCAGTCCCGCATGATCGTCGAGCCGCTGCATCTGCTCGACTGCTCGCTGGAGTCCGACGGCGGCGGCGCCGTGCTGGTCACCAGCCTGGAGCGCGCCAAGGACTTCCCCAAGCCGCCGGTGGTGATACTCGGCATGGGGCAGCACCATCCCCACTTCAGCCTCCTGGACGCCCCCTCCCTCACCACCCTGGGGGGACGCAAGTCCTCGCGCATGGCCTATGACATGGCGGGACTGGAGCCCAGGGACATGGACTTCGCCGAGCTCTACGACTGCTTCACCATCACCGCCATGATCACCCTGGAAGACTACGGCTTCTGCGAGAAGGGCGAGGGCAAGGACTTCGTCAAGGACGGACGCATCGGCATCGGCGGCGAGATCCCCCTCAACACCCACGGCGGCCTCCTGTCCCAGGCCCACCTGGAAGGAATGCTCCACCTCACCGAAGGCGCCCGGCAACTCCGCGGCAACGAAGTCGAGCCCGAGCGCCAGGTGGCCGACGCCAAGGCCGGCATCATCAGCGGCCACGGCGGCAGCCTGGCCATGCATGCGTCGTTGATACTTGGGACGGCGTGAGGTGCGCGTCAACGTGATGTTAGACCGTCCGGTCATGTTGGCGGACATGTTGAAAACTGTTGATGTTTCGACCAAGCTTGAACTGTCATGAACAATTCCCCTCGAATCTGTTCAATTCACATAAAGGACTTCAGGGGTATTGCTGATCTTGATCTCGATCTGGACAGCTCTCTGACAGTGATTGCCGGACGGAACGGGGCAGGGAAGACCACCGTACTGGAGGCAATAGTCGGCTCCGCAACGGCGGTGGGGGACCCTTATTTCGGAACCGGTTCTCGTCTCCAGATCTTTCAACTTCCGCCTGGTGCGGTCCGCGGGGGAGCCGAGGTTGCCGAAGCCGAAATTTGTCTGACGTTGCCGGATGATGCTCGGATTACCTTGAAAGCCGTTTGTAAGGAAAGTTATTTCGCTTGCTCTGCAAGTCAGTTGCGTGATTTGCTTCTTGAACAACGGCCGACCACACCTTCGCCGATTATCTATTACGGTCAAAACAGGATCAGCAATGCCGATTCGTCCATGACGAGCCGTCAACGGATCGATACCCTCGATGCCGGCCTGAGGTCCGTATCCGCATTCAAAGAATGGTTCTTCGAGAAGGAGGGGGACGAGGCGCGGGAAGCCAAGGACAGTCGGAATCTGGACTACTCCGATCCCGACCTCGACGTAGTACGAGATTTGCTTGGCCAAATGGAGGGCTTTCGGTCGATCAGGTCGAGACTGTCGAAAGGGGGCAATAAGCGAGTACTGTATGTCACTAAGCATCAACTTGAATTTCCTTTTGACGCGGTATCGAGCGGCGAGAAGGCGATCTTTGTTCTCGCGGTGGATTTGGCACGGCGACTTACCCTCAAGTATCCGAAAACCGAACTGAATAAATGCCCGGCACTTGTGCTCATCGACGAAATCGAGTTGCATCTACATCCGGGATGGCAAAGGAAAATCCTTGACTCCTTAACGCACATGTTCCCCGCATGCCAATTCGTGGTCACCACTCACTCCCCACAGGTAATCGGGGGCGTGCACGCCAGCAACATACGGCTTCTGTCCCTGGATGAGAGCGGCGTCGTTAGCGTCAAAGTGCCGTCTGCCTCCAAGGGACGCGACAGTAACTACATTCTGCATGCGCTTCTCGATACGACGGATAGAGACTCCGACGTAAGCGGATTGTTTTTTCGTTTCGATGAGTTGGTGGACGCCGGTGAGTTCGGCGAGGCGGAAGAGATACTGGATCAGATAGAAAAGTCTGTCGAAGGGGGGTCTTCTCGTGTGTCGGCGCGACGAGTCAAGCTGAGACGACGGCAAGGCTCGAAACAATGAGAGGGTCCAACAAGGGTGATGCGCCACGGGAATTGAAAGACTGGATAGCCGAAGAACGGCGAGCCGGCATTGAGCTAAGATACGGCAATTGGCCTCGCCCAGTTCGAGACAGGGTCGAGACGTGCCTGTTCGCGGAACAAACGGGACAATGCGTCTATTGTGGAAGATCGATCACACTCGGGGCCTACCAAAAGTACCACATCGAACATTTCCGACCGAGGTGGCATTACCTGAAACTTGAAGTGGAGTTCGGCAATCTGTTTCTGAGTTGCGGTCCGTTGAAAGGCGACAGAGGACCACGCGAGACATGCGGAAACGGAAAGGGGGACTGGTTCAATGAATATTGCCACGTCTCCCCCGAAAACGAGGAATGTTGTGAGCGGTTTTGGTTCGGGTCGTCCGGCAGTATAGTTTCGGATGGTACGGCAGAGTCGAAGTTGATGATTGACGTCTTGAGGCTCGATGATGTGGAGTTGACTCGTGAGCGGGCGGAGTTGATCGAAGAGATAGACAACGAGTTGAGCGCCGATGTCCCGATGGACGACTTGATCGAACACTACTCGGAAGTGGTGGATTCGGCTCGGGTCAGTTTTGCGAACGTGGCGATCCGTTACTTGAAAACGGAGCATCGTTTTGCGGATTGACCTTCATCCAGAACCGTCCTAGATCGCGGGCCTCCGCGTGTGCCACTCCGTCCCCTGCTCATAGGCATATCCCAGCCGCAGCAGCATAGCCTCGTCGAAGTGCTTGCCGATGATCTGCATGCCGATGGGCAGGCCGGCGTGGTCGAAGCCGCAGGGAAGCGACAGCGCGGGCAGGCCGGCCAGGTTCACCGAGATGGTGAGGATGTCCGACAGGTACATCTGCAGGGGGTCGTGGGTCATCTCGTCGACTTTGAAGGCGGTGGTGGGGCAGGTGGGCGCGACGATGGCGTCGCACTCGTCCAGGACCGATTCCATGTCCTGCTTGAGCAGGGTTCTCACCTTCTGCGCCTTGAGGTAGTAGGCGTCGTAGTAGCCGGCGGAGAGCACGTAGGTGCCGAGCATGATCCGCCGTTTCACCTCGTGCCCGAAGCCCTGGGCGCGGCTCTTCATGTAGGTGGAGGTCAGGTCCTCGGCCTGGGCTCGGGGTCCGTAGCGCATGCCGTCGTAGCGGGCCAGGTTCGAGCTGGCCTCGGCCGCGGCGATGACGTAGTAGGCGGCCACGGCGTAGTCGTTCCGCGGCAGCGACACCTCCGTCACCACGGCGCCGGCCTTTTCCAGCTCGGCGATGCCCTGCCGCACCGCCTGCTCCACTTCGGGTTGGAGTCCGGCCGCGAAGTATTCTTTGGGGACGCCGATGCGCAACCCTTTGATGTCGCCCGTCAGCGCCCCGGCGTAGTCCGGCACCGGAACGTCCACCGAGGTGGAGTCCGCGGGGTCGTGGCCGGCGATAGCTTCCAGCACCAGCGCGCAGTCGGTCACGTCCCGGGTTATGGGCCCCACTTGGTCCAGCGACGAGGCATAGGCCACCACGCCGTACCGGCTCACCCTGCCGTAGGTGGGCTTGAGGCCCACGACGCCGCAGAAGGACGCCGGTTGGCGGATGGACCCGCCGGTGTCGGTGCCCAGCGCGGCGACGCACTGGCCGGCGGCCACCGCGGCCGCGGAGCCGCCCGAGGAGCCTCCAGGCACATGGTTCAGGTTCCAGGGGTTTCGGGTGATGGAGTAGCCGGAGTTCTCGGTGGAGGAGCCCATGGCGAACTCGTCCATGTTGGTCTTGCCCAGCACCACCGCTCCCGCTTCCTTGAGGCGGCGCACGGCGGTGCCGTCATAGGGCGGCGTGAATCCTTGAAGGATCTTCGACGCGCAGGTGGTGGGCACACCCTCGGTGAGGAGCACGTCCTTGAGCGCCACCGGGATGCCCAGGAGCTTCGAGGACACGTCACCGGCGGCCAACCGCGCGTCGGCCCGGCGCGCGTCCTCCATGCCCTGGTCGCGGCACACGGCGAGGTAGGCGCCGAGGGTTCCGTCCGTGGCCTCGATGCGGTCGAACAGGGCCTCGGCCAACTCGACGGCGCTTAATTCGCGGCGACGCAGGCGGTCGTGCAGATCGTGAATAGTAAGGGAACCCTGATCAATGGTCATGGCGTCCTTCGACTTCGCTCCGCTCGCGCTTCGCTACGCTCAGGACGAACGGTGGCCGGCCGATTTCCCGTTCGTCCTGAGCCCTTCGACAGGCTCAGGACAGGCATTAGCGAAGCGAAGTCGAAGGACGCCATGTTGTACGATGCCGGTTGGTGAGGGGTTCCCGTCATTCAATGATTTTCGGTACGCTCAGAAAGTCGTCTTCCCGGGCCGGGGCATTGCGCAGCAAGGCTTCGGTCTGGGGCTGGTTGACGGCGCGGTCCGGACGCAGGACGTTGACCGCGTCCACGGCATGGGACATGGGCTCGACGCCGGCGGTGTCGAGCTCGCCCAACTTGTCCATGTATTCGAGGATGCGGCCGAGTTGGCCGGTCAGCCTTTCCTGCTCGTCGGGAGTGAGGTCCAGACGGGCGAGGATGGCCACGTGGCGGACCTCTTCGCTGGTGATTTTCACGCCGATTTCTTATCATACGCCTCCAATGCCCGGCAAACGAACCCCCCTTGACCCGTCCCGTAACGGTCGGTTGCTCAACCCGGAGCGCGGCGGTCCCGACGGTACCGTCTATGAAACGGACGCGCTTTCGCGGGGGTTTCGGCGCATCGCCGGAGTGGACGAGGCCGGGCGGGGGCCCCTGGCCGGGCCGGTGGTGGCCGCGGCGGTGGTCTTCGAGCCCGGCATCTTCAACCCCGACATCAAGGATTCGAAGCTATTGAGCGCCAAGAAGCGCGAGCTCCTGGCCGAATGGATCAAGGAGCGGGCGGCTTCCTGGGCGGTGGGCGTGGCGGATTCAGGGGAGATCGACCGCCTCAATATCCTGCGGGCCAGCCTCCTGGCCATGGCCCGGGCCGTCCGGGGGTTGGAGGTGACGCCGGACTTCCTCATGATCGACGGCCCCTACGGGATTCCTGCCGCCAGCCTGTTGGAGAACGGCGGGCCGTGGACCGTGGCGCCGGCGCAACGGGCGGTCAAGGGCGGCGACCGGCTGTGCTTCTCCATTGCGGCGGCCTCCATCATCGCCAAGGTGGCCCGGGACCGCATGATGGTGGATCTCGACGCCATCTATCCCGAGTACGGGTTCGCCAGCCACAAGGGCTACCGCAGCCGCCGGCACTCCGAGGCCCTGGACCGGTACGGTCCCTGTCCCGACCACCGCCGCAGCTTCAGGCCGGTGAGGGAGTCCCTTGAGCAGCAGGGATCGCGTTCCGTGGACCCCGTGACGGGAGGCTTGCCGGCCCTGCTCTTTGGTGCCAGAAATAGGGATGGGTGATGAGCGGAAGTCCCTGGGCAAGGCCGGAGAGGATCTCGCGGAGCGCTACCTCAAGCGGCAGGGTTATGCCATCGTCGAACGCAATTACCGGTGCCCCCTGGGCGAAATCGATCTGATCGCTCTCAACAAGCGCGTCGTGGTGTTCGTGGAGGTGAAGACCCGTAGGGTGGACACGTCCGGCGCGCCGCTGGAATCGGTCAATGCCGTCAAGCAGCGCCGGTTGAAGCGCACCGCGCTTCACTATCTCAACAAACACCGTTTGCATGACCGGGACGTCCAGTTCGACGTCGTCGGCATTTCCCTGCGTTCGGATCCGCCGGCGGTTCAGCATGTCCGTCACGCGTTTGATTTCTCCGAACCGTAGGGAGACTCTGACGATATGTTATCGTCGGACATCGTGTCCTTCGACTTCGCTTCGCTAACGCCTGTCCTGAGCCTGTCGAAGGGCTCAGGACGAACGGTTTCGGACTCCCTTTCTCCCGTTCTCCCGTTCGTCCTGAGCCCTTCGACAGGCTCAGGACAGGCGTTAGCGAAGCGAAGTCGAAGGACGCCATGTCAATGGGAAGGGATGAGGGATGATTGACGTCAGGATCTTGCGCGAGGACCCGGAGTTGGTGCGGGAGCGCATGGCGGCCAGAGGGGCGGACATCGACTGGGAGGCGATCCTGGCCGCGGACCGGGAACGCCGGGAGACCCTCGCGCGCTGGGAACGGCTCAAGGAGCAGAAGAACAAGCTCTCAGGCGAGATCGGCCGGCTCAAGAAGTCCGGCGGCGACGCCTCCGCCCTGATGGAAGAGATCGGCGCCGTCAGCGCGGAACTCGACGCGCTGGACGGGCCGTTGAGCGAGACCGAGCGCCGGTTCAGCGATTCCATGCTGGATATCCCGAATCTCCCGGATCCGGGGGTTCCCGTGGGCGAGTCCGAGGCCGACAACCCCGTGTTGCGGCACTGGGGCGAGGCGCCGGCGTTCAGCTTCACCCCGAAGAACCACTGGGAGATCGGCGAGGCGCTGGGGATCCTCGACTTCGCCCGGGGCGCCAAGATCACCGGCGCGCGCTTTACCCTCTACCGGGGCCAGGGCGCGCTGCTGGAGCGGGCGCTGATCGGTTTCATGCTGGACCTTCAGACCCGAGAGCACGGCTACGAGGAGATCCTGCCGCCGTTCCTGGTGAACCGGGACACCATGACCGGCACCGGCCAGCTCCCCAAGTTCGAAGCGGACATGTTCCACACCGCGGACCCCGACTATTTCCTCATCCCCACCGCCGAGGTGCCGCTCACCAACATCCACCGGGACGAGGTCCTCGACCCGGGCGACCTGCCCCGGTACTACTGCGCCCACACTCCCTGTTTCCGCCGGGAAGCGGGCTCGTACGGCCAGGACATGCGCGGCCTGATCCGCCAGCACCAGTTCAACAAGGTGGAGCTGGTGAAGATCGTCGAGCCGGAGCACTCCTTCGAGGAGCTGGAAAAACTCACCCGCGATGCCGAAACCGTGCTCCAGCGCCTGGAACTGCACTACCGAGTGGTGGAGCTGTGCACCGCGGACCTGGGCTTCTCCGCGGCCAAGACCTACGACATCGAGGTGTGGCTCCCCGGGCAGGGAACCTACCGGGAGATCAGCTCCTGCTCCAACTGCACTGACTTCCAGGCCCGCCGCGCGGCCATCCGCTACCGCCCTGCGCCCAAACAACGCCCCCAGTTCGTGCACACCCTCAACGGCTCCGGCCTCGCCGTCGGCCGCACCGTCGTCGCCATCATGGAGAACTGCCAGCAGGAAGACGGCAGCATCGCCGTCCCCGAGGCGCTGCGTTCCTACATGGGCGGGTTGGAGAGGATCGGGTAGATCCATCATCTTGGGAATGGCGCCCTCTGACTGCGCTTCGCTGTGCCTGCCCCGAGCAGGGCAGTGACGTGGGCACGGGCGGGTTTGAAACCCGCCCCTACACTGCCTCATCGGTCAACGGAGGGTCGGCCCAATCGATCAGAATCGCCTTGGGTTTCCGGCGCGGCTGTTGTAGGGGCGGGTTTCAAACCCGCCCGTCCCCGTTGTCGCGCGGAATCGCCGACCGTGCGTGCCGCTTTGTCTTCAACTCTCCCAGAGCACACTGACCGGCATGGCGAACAACTTCGGCCCCGTCTGTTGAATCCGGTCGCCGTCGTGGAGGATGATGCCGCAGGCAAACCGCCGGCCCGCGGCCTCCTTCAGGCGTGCCAATCCCTTGAAGTCGCCGGGGCGGACCGTCGCCCCCGCCTTGACCTCGATGCCGACGATCTCGCCCGGCAACCGCTCCAGCACCAGATCCACCTCGACCTGATCCTTGTCCCGGTAGTGGTAGATGAACATCCGCTCATCACACTGCGTGGCGGCCTTCACGAGTTCGGAATAGACGAAGCATTCGAGCAGCAGCCCCAGTTGCTGCCGGTCCCTGTCGAGGGTGGCGGCATCGACTCGCCGGAGGGCGGCAAGCAGACCGGAATCCAGGAACTGAAGCTTGGGCGTCTTGACCAGCCGTTTCAGGTCGTTGCGATGCGAGGCGTAGACCCGTCGGACGAGGAACATGTGCTCGAACAAGGTCAGCCAGCGGTCGACGGTCTTGCCGTCGACGCCCAGCCGGGACCCCATCCCGCTCATGTTGAGCAACTGACCGGACGAAGCGGCCGCGTGGTCGAGTAACCGGGTCATCGCGTCGCGCTTCCCGACGGTTGCGATATCCGATACGTCACGCTCGGCGAGCGAACGGGCATAGGATCGCAGCCAGCTCCAGCGCCGCGCTGGGACCGCTCGTGAAAGGGCTTCGGGGAAGCCGCCGGCGAGAATGCGTTGGGTGAGGTCGCTTGTCGGCGGCGCCATCGCCACGGCCCGGAAGTCGCCCGCGAACGCCCGGTCCAGGAAACCGGGCGCGCCGGCCCCGGCAATCTCGGCCTGGGAAAAGGGCAGCAACTCAATGGTCTCGACGCGGCCTGCCAACGAGTCAGGAGAAATGGCGCTCCTGAAGAGATCCACCGATCCGGTGATCAGGTAGCGTCCGGGCCGCGGGTCTTGATCGACCGCCTGCTTGATGGCGAGGATCAGTCCGGGCGCGCGTTGAATTTCGTCGATGACCGCCACCGGGTTGCTTCGCACGAAGCCGATGGGGTCGTCTTCGGCGAACCGTCGGTGCTGCTCATCGTCCAAGGTGATGAAGGGACGGCCGTCGTCATTGGCGATGCGGCGAGCGAGCGTCGTCTTGCCGGACTGCCGCGGACCGACGATGGCGACGATGCGGGTGTCCGTCAACGCATCGCGGACTCGCGTCTCTGAATGCCGGGGCACATACTTTCCGGGGCCTGGCGTCCGGTTCATGGTGGCGTCCTAGTCGGATTCCTATTGCGTCCAATTCGGAATATATAACCGTCCAATTCGGAATGGAAGCCATCGAATATTTTCGGCGCAAGCTTGGCCGCGGGCGGCGGAGCCTCTTAGTTGACAGTATTATAGGGTTGAGGCTACAGTTTCGCACCGAAGTGACTAGTCTGGAATTATTCCCGGTCCCATTGGAACAGGCTGCGGCCTCCGAAGGAAGTGGTGATGAAATTCTCGTACACGCACCACATGCCCTATACCGGCATTGAAAAGGTGGGGCAGGATTGGCCGGTGGCCAACAAGCAGTTCAGCCCGGATGAAGGCGTGCGGATTTTCCGGGCCGGGATCGACACCAAGGTCTTCGCCGAAGAGTGCGGCTTCGACTGGATCGGCAACAACGAACACCACATGAGCCCCTACGGGCTGATGCCGAATCCGAACCTGATCGGCGCCTGTGTCGCGGAGCGCACCAGCAAGTCGATGATCCTGCAATCCGGGAACATCGTGCCGATCGTCAACCCGATCCGGGTGGCCGAGGAATACGCCATGCTGGACATGATATCCGGCGGCCGGCTCGTCGCCGGGTTCATGCGCGGCATTCCCCACGAATATGTTGCCTACAACGTTGCGCCCAGTGAGTCGTATGGGCGCATGAACGAGGCCATCGAACTGATCAAGAAGGCCTGGACCGAACCGGAACCGTTCGGCTGGGAGGGCGAATACTACCAGTTTCGGGCGGTCTCGATCTGGCCCAAGCCGGCCCAAAAGCCGCACCCTGAAATCGTCATGTCGGCGAGCAGCGAGGCCTCGTCGCGCCTCGCCGCCGAGCACGGGGCAACCATGGGCGTCTTGCGCATCCAGGACTACGAAACCGCGCACCACTCCATCAACGTCTACCGGGAACATGCGCGAAAGCATGGCTGGGAACCGCAGCCACGCAACATCATCCTCGCCATGAACTGCAGTGTCGCCCCCACCAAGGATGAGGCGCTCCAGACCCTGCGCGGGGGCTATGACTACTTCTTCAACGTGCTGGGCGGCGGCATTCGCACGGCACAACGGCTGGTGGTACAGAAAACACGCTATTTCAAGGACGACTCGGACGCCAAGCGCCAGACTACCAAGCTCCAGACACACAACCAGCTCTCCCTCGAGGAGCGGATGGAGCGCGGCCTGGTCATGTGCGGAACACCGGACATGGCCATCGAACAGCTCACGCGGCTCTACCGGGAGTTCGGTCACGGCGTGACCAATCTGAGCGTCAAGATCGGAAACGTGCCCGACGAGAGTGTCCGGCAGACCATGCGGCTTCTTCGTGACGAGGTTTTTCCCGCGGTGCGCGGTCTCGGCACGGAAGAACAGGCGGCGGCTGTATAGTGTGGTGTCTCACAAATACGCTTATGAATCTGGGGGTCCTTTTGGCCGTCGGCTGCGTTGCTCTTCCTCGCGTGGTGCCCGCCCTGGGGCGACCGCAGGTCGCCCCTACAAGTCATCGCGCCTTGCCGACAACCAAAATGCCCTCGCATCTTCATAACCGTATTTGTGAGACGCCACACTAGAACTTGCCAAGGGTGCGGACGGTAACCGCCGGCAACGGCGCGGAGCGGGAGGGAGTGCGAAGATGGTCGACAAATACACGGCGGTCGCCGTTCAGACGATTATCCGTCACGTCCGGGAACCGGAATGGCGCGACGCCGTCATCCGTGAGAACGTCAATCGCTATCTTTCGCTGATGGAGTATGTGAGCTGCCGCTGGGGTCAGGCAAGGCTCTATGTTCTGCCCGAGTTTTCCCTGACCGGTGTCGAACACGTCCGGTCGGTGGAGGAATGGACACGCATCGCCGTTCGTATCCCCGGCCCGGAGCTCGAACCCCTGGCCAACTTCGCTCGGATCAACAGGGCCTACGTCGCCGGGGGAACGATGGAGTACGATCCGGCCTATCCGGATCGCTGGTTCAATTCCGCCTACCTGTTCGGGCCGTCGGGCGACCTCTTGCTGCGCTATCGCAAGGTCAATGGAGCCGACGTCCAGGGGCACACGACCTATTCGACGCCGACCGGTCTCTATGACCTGTATGTCAAGAACGAGGGCGGGGAAGACGCGCTTTTCCCGGTTGTGGACACCGAGATCGGGCGGCTTGCGCTGATCAACTGCTACGACATCAATTTCCCGGAAATGCCGCGCATCTTCGCGCAGCACGGCGCTGAAATCCTGCTGCACTGTACGGGCGAACCCTACGGACCGCACCGGGAACCCTGGGAGATGAGCCGCCGGACCCGCGCCTATGAGAACTGCATGTATGTCATCTCTTCCAATCATGGCGGTTATGCCGCGCAGTTGTCGGGCGACGTGTTCGCGGATTCGCCGGGCCTGAATTTCCAGGAGCGGCGGGACGGAGAAATCTCGCCCCTGCACCGTTCCCACGGCGGCTCCGAGATCGTCGACTTCAACGGCAAGGTGGCGGCCCAGGCTCCGAACCCCGGCGAGGCGCTGGCTATCGGTCCCATCGATCTGCGGGCCCTGCGGGAGAAGCGCATGGAGATACGCGACAACATCCTGGTCCAGTCGCGGACGGAAATCTATGCCCGCGAATACACCCGGCACAAGGCCACCGGGATCAATCGCTGGCTCGAAACACCCATCGCGCACAAGTCGGAGGCGCGGCAAAGCACGGAAGCCGTGATCGCGCGCTATCTGCGGGACGGGGTCTATACGCCGCCGGAGGGGTATCAGCCGCCGTCCAGATCGGAAGAACAGAACTCCGCCCTGACATGACCATGCCGAGGAAGTTCCAGATCGCCTGTATCCAGGCGTCCATCGAGATCATCGACGACCCGGCGCGCAAGGACGACGTCATCGCCCGCAACATCCGGCGCGGACTGGACGTCGCCGAGGCCGCGGTTGTCCGGGACGAGGCGCGCGTCGTGGTGTTTCCGGAGGCCTGGTTTCAGGGCTTCAACCACAAACGCAGCCCGGAAGACTGGAAGACGGTCTGCATCGAGATACCCGGACCCGAGACCGAGGTGATCGGTGCGTTCGCCCGGGAGCATCAGGTCTATGTGGCGGGAGCTGCCTTCGAACGCGACCCGGACTGGCCCGATGTCTGGTTTACGGCGGGCTTCATCGTCGGCCCGTCAGGCGCGGTCGAGCTGCGTTACCGCAAATTCCACGAACACAACGTGGAAGGGTTGATTCCCAGCGTCTGTCCGGCCGACGTCTATACGGAGTATGTCCGGCGGTACGGCGAGGACTCCCTGTTTCCGGTGCTCGAAACGCCGTATGGACGGCTCGCGATGATTGTGGAGCACGACGTGAATTTCTTCGAACTGTCACGCTGCCTGACCTTTCGCGGCGCGGAGATCCTGTTGCATCCGACCACCGAGACCAGTGGACCCCTGGCCGAGACACGGGACCAGGTCCGGCGGTCGCGGTCCTACGAGAACCTCGTCTACGTGGCCTCTGCCAACGCCGGTGCACTGCACGGCAGGTACAGTGCCGCACAGGCCACCCGTGGCGGCTCGACGGTGATCAACTATCTCGGCCATGTCGATGCCCGCATCGACGGCGCGGGCGAATCCGTGCTGGTTTCAACCCTCGATCTCGACCGGCTGCGGCGACGGCGCACGGAGGTCTTCATGAACTTCCCGGCACAGGTCAAGTCCGAGCTGTTCGGCCGGGAATTCGAGAAGCAAACCTTCATGCTCAAGGACACGGGGCGCGGCACTCGCGAAACCGCCGAAGCCACCATCCGGAGACTGCAAGACGAAGGGGTGCTGGCGCCTCCGGACCCTACCCGAGACTAGTGTGGTGTCTCACAAATACGGTTATGAAGATGCGAGGGGATTTTGGTCGTCGGTAAGGCGCGATGACTTGTAGGGGCGACCGGCGGTCGCCCCTCAGTGGCGGGCACCACGCGAGGAAGGGCAACGCAGCCGACGGCCAAAAGGCCCCGCAGATTCGTAAGCGTATTTGTGAGACACCACACTAGAAAGCCCCGGCAGAGACGAGAAACCCACGACATGGCGATGCTGCAGACGAGGCGTCTTGAGGCGAAGTTCCCATTGAGGGACAGCGTCGTGCACGCGCTGCGCGGCATCGACCTGGACGTCGCCGCGGGCGAGTTCTTTGTCCTGCTGGGTCCGTCGGGTTGCGGCAAGACCACCATGCTGCGTTCCATCGCCGGGCTGGAACGGCCCACCGCGGGCACGATCCGCATCGACGGGCACCCCATCTTCGACGCCGAGAACGGCGTTTTCGTTCCGCCCGACCGGCGCCCCATCGCCATGGTGTTCCAATCCTACGCCATCTGGCCGCACATGGACGTGTTCGAAAACATCGCCTTTCCCCTCCGCCGCGGCCGCCTGAAGATGGAAAGAGACGCGGTGCGGATACGCGTTGGCGAGGTGCTCGAGATGCTCGGCCTCGACGCCCTGGCGGAACGGCCGGTCATCACGCTGAGCGGCGGCCAGCAGCAGCGGGTGGCGCTGGCGCGGGCATTGGCCCTCCAGCCCCGCATCCTGTTGATGGACGAGCCGCTGAGCAATCTGGATTTCAAGCTCCAGGTCCGGCTCCGGGCCCAGATGCGCGACCTGATGCATCGCCTCGGACTGACGACGATCCACGTCACTCACAACCAGGCGGAAGCCCTCGAGACCGGTGATCGCATTGCGGTGATGGCAGAGGGCCGTATCGTCCAGATCGGCGATCCGCAAGCCGTCTATCATCGGCCGGAAAACGAGTTCGTCGCCCGGTTCATCGGTGACATGAACATTTTCCCGGCGGTCTATCGGGGCAGCGACGCGGGAATGGCTCGCGTAGAGACACCCTTCGGAAACCTGGACGCGCAACTGACCAGCCGTGACGGTCTCGCGACAGGCGCGGCCTGCATGTTGGGGATTCGGCCGGAAGACATCGAGACCGGTGGCGACATCCCACGGGACGCGGCCAACCTCCTAACCGGCACGGTGGCCGCATCGAGCTTTGTCGGCGAGGGTTTCGTGCACACGGTCATGACCAGCGGCCAGCCTGTGCGGGTGCTGCGGCATCACAGCGAGGCTATCAGCCGCGGGGATTCGATCCGGCTCCATTTTCCGCCGGCGCAGACCGTGGTGGTCGCGCCGTCCGCCGGTCTGGACATGGAAGGCCTCGAAGGCGGGCTCGCCGGCGAGGAAGCGTCTCGTGCAGTTTAGATTGCCGGGTATCGGCTGGGTCTACCTGCTGGCAGGTGTCGGCCTGGCGTTGGTCTGTGTCACGGTGGGCGGCAACATTCTAACCAGCTTCGTCGACCAGGATCCGAGCGGGCAGTACACGTTCGCGAACTATGCCGAGTTGCTTACCCAGAAGAGGCTTGCCAGCGTCACCGGCAGAACCGCCGTTCTCGGCCTTGGCACCGTTTTCTGGATGTTCATCTTCGCCTTTCCCTTCACCTGGCTCCTGGCCCGCACGGACTTCCGGTACCGCACCGGCCTGTTCACGCTGCTGACGGCAAAGCTTGCGATCCCCGGTTTTATCACCGCCATGTCCTACGTGTGGCTGTTCAATCCGACCTCCGGGCTCGCCAACACGCTCTTTGGGATGACCAAGTTTACCGGCGGCGCGCTGTTCGACGTCTACCAGGTATCCTGGATCTGCTTTCTGCAGGGCATCGTGCTGGTCCCCGGCGGGGTTTTCATGATGCTGCCGGCCTTCCGGAACCTCGATGCGTCGCTGGAGGAGGCCGCCTGGGTCAGCGGCGTGTCCAAAACCTATACGGTCTTTCGCGTCGTGCTGCCGCTGCTGGGCCCCAGCATAGTGGCGGTGTGCATCTTCTATTTTGTGCTCGGCGTCGAAATGTTCGACTTCGTCGCCATCATCGGCATGCCCGGCGACGTGCTGGTCCTGTGGATCTATGACGCCATCGCGGAGACCGACGGTCCGCCCAATTTGGGCTTCGCGGGCGCGGCAGGTGTCGTTCTGTTCGCCATCTGCGGCGTCGCCATTCTGTTCTACGCCCGGTTCCTGAGGCAGGCGCGGAAATACGCCGTGGTCAGCGGCAAGGTGCGGGCCTCGGCGCCGCAGCCGCTGGGCCGCTGGCGCTGGGCCGCGTATTTCTTGGTGTGCGCCTGGGTGACGGTCAGTATCGCGATTCCGGTGGTCACCATCGTCTGGGTGGCGCTGGTGCCCTTCTTTCAACCTCCGTCCATTGCCGCGCTGGCTTCCCTCAGCCTGGACAGTTTCCGGGACGGGCTGGCGTGGATCGGCGAACCGCTTCGCAATACGCTGATCCTGATGGCGGGTGCGGTGGTGGTGGCTGCATCGCTGGCCACCAGCATCACCTGGGTGGTCACACGCAGCCGCAACCGCGCGGCCCGCCTGGCCGACAATATCGTGTTCCTGGCGCCTGCGGTCCCTACCATTGTCACGGGCGTCGCGTTCCAGTTCATCGGCATCGGGATCTATCACTGGCTGCCGCTGTTCGGTACCATCTGGCTCGTGGCCATCGCCATGGGGACCCGGATGCTGGCCTACTGCACCCGGACCATGAATGCAGCTTCCCTGCAGGTCCACTTCGAACTCGACGAAGCCGCCCTTGTCTCCGGGGTCTCGATGCTGGAGACCTTCCGGTACATCTTTCTTCCGTTGATGGCCCCCGCCATCTTCTATTCCGCCCTGATGGTCGGCATGCTCTCGGCGCGCGACCTGACCTTGCCGCTGGTGATGAACACCGGGAACTCCGAGGTTGTCGCCACCCTCATCTTCAATCTCCAGACCAATGGCGAGCAGAATGCAGCCGCGGCTGTCGCCCTCTACATGATATTCATTCTCTCCATCCTGGCGCTGTTCGCACGACGCATGACCGGGATGCAGGAGATCCGCGGCCACGACATCGGCCGTCGGAATGGTCTGCTGAGCCGGCTTTTCGGTTGGATAGGCGACTTTTCAGCCCGGCAAAGACTGAACCGCAAACGGAGGCTCGGGTACGGCAACTGAACGAATCCGGTGATAAGACAGGGAACAGGTTTTTCAACCAGAGAAGGAGCGATCCAGATGAAAAAGACAATCACGAAATGGGTTGGGCTGCTCGGCATGGCAGCCGTGTTGATCGGCGTACCGGCAATGGCCTCAAGCGCGGATCTGCCGGAAGCCGTGAAAAAGCTCGTCAAGCCGGCACAGGCTGAAGGCGAGGCCACCGTCTTCGGCACCACCATGAACCCCCGCCAGGTCGCCATGATGAACAAGGGGTTCAATGCGTTCTATGGCACCAACATCAAGCTCAACCAGGTCGGCGGCCGCCATACGCGCAAGCGGGTGGAAGTCATCCGGGCTCTGAAAAACAACGTGCCCACGGGACTCGACCTCTTCTGGACCTCGAGCCCCCGCGCCTTGATCGGGGGCGACGCCATCGTCAAGTTCGACTGGGCAGGCGAATTCGGTGTGCCGAAAAACCTGATGGAGGGTGAATACGGCATCAAGACCCATGACAGCTACCTCAACCTGGTGACCATCAACACCAATCTGGTGAAGGCCGCCGACGAGCCCAAGAGCTACGACGACCTGCTCGACCCGAAATGGCAGGGCCGGCTCGCGATGCCGCGTTCTCCGTCACCCTGGGTGTATTTCACCTACGCGTTCGGTGAAGAGAAGGCGCAGAAATACCTGGAGACCCTGCTCAGGAAGCAGCAGGTCAAGACGCTGGCCCGGTATCCCGACGTGCGGTCACGGGTCATCGGCGGCGAGTTCGCAATCGGTCTCGGCACCGATGCCTGGGCCGAAATTGCCAAGGGCGCGCCGGTGAAGCATCCGAACGTGGATACGGTGATTCTCGCTGCCAGAGGCGCCTATATCGTGAAGGACGCCAAAGCGCCCAACATCGCGAAACTGTGGGGCTACTGGGTGGTGTCCCCCGCGGGCCAGAAGACCATTCATGATGTCCGCGGCTATTCGCTCGTGAGCTCGAAGAGCGGCTACATGTACGACTACATCCAGGGGAAGAAGGTCGTCGACGTGCCTTTCGACTGGCGGATGAAGAACGAAGCACCGTTGTCGAAGAAGTTCAGCGCGGTGTTGCGTGACAAGTAATCAGGCTAGTGGCGGTGGCCGGACCGGAGAGGCAATCATGATCCATACCTCGGGGCCCGCGGGTGAGCCCTTTCAGCGGTGCACCGCCGATCTCTCATCCGGTCCGGTGACCTATCATGTCGCGGGCGAGGGGCCGCCCGTGCTGTATCTGCACAGCGCGGGCGGCATTCGCTTTACCTACGCGCTCGACGAGCTGTCACGCGATCATCGGATTCATGCAATGGTCGCCCCGGGATTTGACCGGACGCCGGTCCACGAGAAACTCGCCAGCATGCCGGCGCTTGCCGACCTCGCCGGCGAGTTCGTGGATTCGGTGATCGGCGGGCCGTGCGACCTCATCGGCCAGTCGTTCGGCGGGTTCCTGTCGGCGTGGGTGACCGCGCGCCATCCGGAAAAGATCCGTTCCCTCGTCCTCCAGTGCCCGTCGGGTTTCCGCCCGCCACACATCCCGCAGAAACCGCCGGGCAGTCCGGAAGAGATGCGTGCGAGAATGTTCGCGCACCCGGAACGCATTCCTCCGGGGGAAAAGACTCCAGACCAGCTTGCCGAGAGCCGAGGATGGGCCCACTACTACCACCAGTCCATCGGACTCGATGAGGCGCTTGTCGCCCGATTGCCCGAATTCGTCCAACAGACGCTGGTTCTGCAGGGCACGAAGGACGGCATGATGCCGCCGGAGAGCGGCCAGCTTCTGGCGCGGGAAATCCCCCATGCCAAGCTCGTCTACGTCTATGACGCCGGCCACAACATCGAGGTCGACCAGCCTGAACGGTTCGTCGCCCTGGTGCGTGATTTCTTCTCGCGCGGTGAAGCGTTCATCGTCAACCCGGGCGACGAACGTGCGGGCGTGACGGCGACGACGCGACAACCGGCTGCGTAACTATTTGGCTAGGGGAGCCCCGATCAATTGAAATGGCGTCCTTCGACTTCGCTCGCCCTTCGACAGGCTCAGGACTCGCTACGCCTGTCCTGAGCTTGTCGAAGAGCTCAGGACGGACGGGAAAAGGCTTCCAAAACCGTTCGTCCTGAGCGTAGCGAGTCCTGAGCTTGTCGAAGGGCGAGCGAAGTCGAAGGACGCCATCACGATTGATCAGAGTCTCCATGGGTTCCCGCCCGGCGTTCGGGTTCCTCTGTTGTAGGGGCGGGTTTCAAACCCGCCCGTGCCCGTTGTCGCGCTGAATCACCGACCGTGTGCGCTGCCTATCCCCGGCGCAAGCCGGGCTCCGCCAGGGTGGTGTCCTGTCCCGGCGGCGTCTCATCAAGGGCCTCTTCAAGCGAAGGTTTCGGTGCCCACTCCTCGGGCGGGCGCGCTTCGCCGTCCCAGTCCACCTTGTCGAGGCCCCAGAAGATTTCCAGGCTGTGGCCGTCGGGGTCCCGGAACTCCACCGATACCTGGCAGCCCGCCCGTCTCCGACCATGGAAGTCGATGGGCACGCCGTTTTTCTCGAGATGGTCCCGGGCGCGGAAGACGTCGTCGAGGGTGGGCACCTCGAAGGCCAGATGGTGCAGTTCCCGATTCCCGGACGCCTCCTTGGCCTGGCCGACGAGGCCGAGACCGTGGTGGTCCTGGTTGAAGCGCATGAAGACCATCCGGCCCGGGACCATGCTTTCGGGATAGACGTCGGACACCTTGAAGCCGAGCACCTGGGTGTAGAAACGGACGGAGACGTCGATGTCCCGGACCACCAGCACCGCGTGCCCCATGTTGCCGATGCGGAAGGGCATGTCGGACGGCGGCTGAATGCCTTTCATCGCCTGGACCTCGGGACCGTGCAGCCCCTCCAGATCAACCTTGCCTCGTTGGGTCATGTTTTTGGCCATGTGCGATTCCCTCCGTGACGGCAACCGCGTTCCGCGCCGGTGCCTTGGGCCTGATTTGCGCTATACATATAGCCGAATGTGCCCGCCAGGGGCGAACACGTGGCGCGGGACGCGTACCTTGGTTGCCCGGCCGGTGCGATTGTGAGACGATCCGGCTATACTTCGTGCCCGGTTCGATGCGGCCGGGCAACTGGCGGCGATGGTGAAACATGGGAGGCTGACATGACCCCAATTCCTCGTACAAGATTCATGGCGTTGGCCGCGGCTTTGGCGGTGTTGCTGGCGGCGGGCGCCGCCTCGGCGCAGACCGTCAAGCTGGCGGTTCCGACGTTCCTTACCGGGGCTGGTGCGCCGGCCTACGGCGTCCCGGCCAAGAACGGTGTGGACCTGGTGGTCCGCGCCATCAACGAGGGCACCCTGCCGGCGCCCTACAACAGTGTCGGGCTGGCCGGCCGCAAGGTGGAGCTCGTGGTGTACGACGAAACCGGCGGCGGCACCAAGCAGGTCACGGAGTTGCGCAACAAGGTGCAGAAGGAGGGCGTGGACGTCGTGGTGGGCTACATCTCCTCCGGGAGCTGCGCCGCCATCGCCCGGGTGGCGGAGGAGCTTCGGGTCCTGACTCTGCTGACGATATGCGGCACGCCGCGCATCTTCGAGGAGCTGGTGCAGGAGCCGAAATACCTCTTCCGCATCATTAACCACAGCACCGGCGGCAACGTGGGCGCGGCGCGCTACGTCGTCAAGAAACTCCGGGGCGAGGTCAAGGACGGCTACATAGGCATCAACCAGAACTACGCCTGGGGCCAGGATGCCTGGCGCGATTTCAACCTGGCCATGCAGACCCTGGCGCCGGAACTCAAGCCGGCCAAGAAGCAGCAATTCCCCAAGCTGTTCTCCGGTCAGTACGGCACCGAGATCTCGGTTCTGCTCAGGGCCAAGCAGAAGCTGGTGCACTCGAGCCTCTGGGGCGGCGACCTCGAGGCCTTCATCGCCCAGGGCACAGCCAGGGGACTGTTCAAGCGCAAGAAGTTCATCCTCACGGTGGGCGAGATAACGGCCCACCGGCTCGGCAACAAGTTCCCTAAGGGACAGCTCGCGCGCGGTCCCTATGGGATGTACGCGGCGGGTATCGACACCGCACTCAACAACTGGTTTCAGAGCGAATTCCGCAAGGCGTACAAGCAGCCGCCTTCGTCGCCGGCCTATCACTACGCCGATGGTATCCTGGCGGCCAAGTACGCCTACGACAAGGCCATGAAGGCCAACGGCGGCAAGTTCCCGTCCACGGATCAGGTGATCAAGGCGCTGGAGCATGCCACTTTCGACATCCTCGCCGCCGAGGTCAAGATGGCTCTCGGCAAGGGGCATCAGGCGGTCACCTCGGACCGCTGGGGCTCTGCCGAGTGGGACGCTGCCAAGGGCGAGGTGGTGGTCAAGGACGTGGTGGAGTTCAAGGCCGAGTGCGTGAACCCGCCGGAAGGGGTCAATGCGGCGGACTGGGTCAAGGGCGGCATGAAGGGCGCCAAGTGCGACTGAACGGCGCTCCGGTCTAGGCCGACACGGGCTCCTAGACGGCTGTGTCAAAACGCCATCCCAGCGAGGCACAGACCCCCGAAACCGTCATTCCCGCGAAAGCGGGAATCCAGGCAGGGTGGGGCTGGGAAACGCCGCGTAGGGGCCCCTCCAGGACCCCTGGATTCCCGCTTTCGCGGGAATGACGGAGAGGCCTTTCGTGCCCCGAAGTTGGGGTTTTGACACAGCCTGCTAGACGGCGTCCTTCGACTTCGCTACGCTACGCTCAGGACGAACGGGAATGGCCCGACAACCGTTCGTCCTGAGCGTAGCGTAGCGAAGTCGAAGGACGCAATTTCGAAGGACGCAATTATCCATTCCCGCGCACGGGGGGACCGTTGGATCCCGAGCTCCTACTCATCATCCTCGTCGACGGACTCGTCTACGGTTCCTACCTGTTCATGGTGGCGGTGGGCCTGACCGTCATCTGCGGCGTCCAGAAGCTCCTCAACGTCACCCACGCCTCCCTCTACGCGTTCGGCGCCTATCTGTCAGCCACGCTGCTGATTCTCTATTTCCGGGTGGACTGGCCCCAGTTCGGCGCTTTCGCGGTGATGCTGTTCGCCGCGCTCTTCCTCGGCGTGGTGTTAGGCTTCATCATCGAGCGCGGCCTGCTCCGGTACCTCTATCACGAGGATGAGCATATCATCGTGCTGGCGACCTTCGCGGCCTTTCTGGTGCTCGAGGATGTGCTGTTGCTGATCTGGGGCACCGACCCCTATCTTGCCTCGGAGCCCCTGGGTTTGCTGGGCCAGACGGAGATCGCCGGGCTGCCCTTCGACAACTACAGCTTGTCCATGGTGCTCCTTTCGGCGGTGGTCGCCGCGGCGCTCTGGTACGGACTCAACCGGACCATGTTCGGCAAGCTGCTGCTGGCGGTGATTCATGACCGGGAGCTGGCGCAGGCCATGGGGATCAACGTCAACCGGGTCTTCCTCCTGACCTTCATGCTGGGTTCGTTTCTGGGCGCGCTGGGCGGCGCCTACCAGGCACCGGCGATCTCCGTCCAGCCCGGTATCGGGGTGGAGGTGATCGTGCTGGCCTTCGCCGTGGTGGTCATCGGCGGCATGGGCAGCATTCCCGGCGCCCTCATCGGCTCGGTGATCGTGGGAGTGGCCCGGGCGTTCGCGGTCCACCAGGAGCCGGCCCTGGAGCTGTTCGTCATCTACATGATCATGGCCGCGGTGCTGATCGTGCGGCCGCAGGGGTTGTTCGCGCCCCCCAAGCCGAGAAGCATATGAGCTGGCGCCGGGACAAGACGCTTTGGGGCCTCACCCTCGGCCTCGCCGGGCTGCTGCTGCTCAACTTCGTGGTACCGGAGTGGTTCCGCAGCATCCTCACGCTTTCCCTGGCCCGGGGGTCGGTGGCGCTGGGCCTCCTGGTGCTCTGGCGCTGCGGGCTGATCTCCTTCGGCCATGCGCTTTACTTCGGCTTCGGGGCGTACACCGTCGGGCTCATGGGCCGGTACCTGGGCATCACCGACGCTTTCCTGACCATCGCCTGCGGGGTGGCGACGGCCGGCTTGTTGGCGTTCCTGCTGGGTTTCCTGCTGCGGCAGTACCGGGGTATCTTCTTCGCGCTGTTGAACATGGCGTTCTCCATGATCCTCTACGGCGTCCTGGCCAAGCTCGAGGAGCTGGGGTCCACCGACGGTATCAGCCTGGAGGTCACGACGTATCTCTGGTACGCGCCCCTGGGCGCCGAGAACAAGACGGCGCTGTTCATCTTCGCGGCGATGCTGACCTGGGGGGTGGCGGTGCTCGTGCACCTCTATCTCCGCTCCACCCTGGGCAACATGACCACCGCGGTGCGCGAGAACGAGATACGACTGGGCTATCTGGGGTACTCGGGCGAGCGGGCGGTCCACGCCAAGTACGTCATATCCGGGCTCGTGGGCGGGTTCGGAGGCGCCATCGCCGCCCTCACCATCGGCCACGTGGACCCGGACTCCATGGCGTACTGGCCGGTGTCCGGGGACTTCGTGTTCATCGCCATCCTGAGCGGCACCGGCAACGTCGTCGCGCCCTTCATCGGCGCGCTGATGTACGAACTCATACGAACCTATGCCTTCGACCTGTTCCCGGGTATCTGGCAGTTGATCATGGGCGGAACGCTGCTCGCCATCATCATGTTCCTGCCCAACGGGCTGTGGTCGCTGGTGGACCGGCGGCGAAGCAGGGCCGGGGCGCGTGCGCTCCCGCCGGAAAGGGAAGAGGGATAGCCGGCCATGTCCGTGGTCCTGGAAGTCCACGATCTCGAGAAGTCCTTCGGCGCGGTGGTGGCCGCCCACGACATCAACGTCGTGGTGGAGGAAGGCGAGACCGTTGGGGTTATCGGCGCTAACGGCGCGGGCAAGACCACCTTCGTCAACCTGGTGACCGGTCATCTCCCGCCCGGCGGCGGCACGGTGGAGTTCATGGGCCGCAGCATTCTCGGGCATTCGGTGCGCGCCATCGCGCGGATGGGCCTTTGCCGTTCCTTCCAGGTTCCCCAGATCTTCCTCTCCGAAACCGTCTTCGACAACCTGATGATGGCCTTTGGTATTGCGGAGCAGGAAGGGGCGACCCTCTTGACGCCGCTCAGGGAGGACCGGCGGGCGGCCCGGGTGGAGGCTCACCTGGCGCGCTACCAGATCGCGGAGTACCGCGACGTCACCGGCGCCGCGCTGCCCCAGGGCATACGCAAGCTGCTGGACATCGCCATGGCCACGGTGCGCAAGCCCAGGCTGCTGATGCTGGACGAGCCCACCAGCGGCATCAGCGCGGAAGAGAAGTTCGCCATCATGGACATCCTCATGCAGGCGCTCAAGGAGGAGCAAACCACCGTGTTGTTCATCGAGCACGACATGGAGATCGTCGAGCGGTACGTCGCCCGCGTGCTCGCCTTCTACCAGGGTGAGATCATCTGCGATGCGCCCACGCGGGAGGCCCTGCGGGATGAACGGGTGCTGGAATACGTGCTGGGCCGGGAACACGCGGCAGCGTCTCCGGCACCGGCGCCGAGGTCTCCGTCCGGGGGCGACGCGCTTGTCGTCAGCGAGCTTGACGTGAACATCGGCGCCACCCCGATTCTGCGCGGGGTCCATCTCAGCGTCCCGTCGGGATCCATGTGCGGCCTCATCGGCCGCAACGGCGCGGGCAAGACCACCTTCATGCGCGCGGTCATGGGGGCGCTGTCGATCCGGCGGGGCAGGGTGCAATTCGGCGACGTCGATCTGGCCGCGGCCCCGGCCCATCGCCGGGCGCACATGGGTATCGGGTTCATGCCGGAGGACCGCCGGCTGGTGCCCGAGCTGACCGCGGAAGAGAACATCCTGCTGCCCGTCTGGGCCACCGGTGCGGACAACGCCGGGGAACGCCTGCAATGGATCTACGGCCTGATGCCCGAGGTCGAGGAGTTCCGTCACCGCGGCGCCACCAGCCTGTCGGGCGGTCAGCAGAAGTTCGTTGCCTTCGCCCGGGCGTTGATGTGCGGTACCCGGCTGCTGCTGCTGGACGAGCCCGGCGAGGGCATCGCCCCGATCTTCGCCCAGCGAATGGTGGAGATTCTGGACGACCTCAAGAAGGAAGGCCTGTCCGTGCTGGTGGCCGAGTCCAACGACGTCCACATCGCCCGCCTGTTGGACCGGACCTTCGTGATCGAGCGCGGCAGCATCGTGGAGGGTGGGTAGCGGCGACTACGCGCTACTGCGTGAGGGCTCTCGCTCCAGCCAGGCACGCAAGAACGCGGCTACGATTTCCACTTGTTCCCCCCGCAGCATTCCGTAGTGACCGCCGGACATCCAGTGCGTCTCGAGTCCGTCGCGGGCGATCCTCAGCCGAATAGAGTGCCTACGCCGACGTGGCCGCGGTCTGAACCCCGGATGTTTCCCCGGGAGCCTGCGCCTCGGGAACCCGACATCTTATGTAGGGACGGGTTTCAAACCCGCCCGTGTCCGAATCGCGCTGCCGGCCGATACGGGCTCCTATTGATTGCCAATGATTCTCCAGTTTGATAAGACTCCTGCCCGACTCAGAATCACGTCAGCCTCTGTTGGCCGAATGGACGAACCGTACAAAGGAGAACTCAGATGCCCATCGTTCGCTTGATCCACGTCAACGTCGACCCCGGCCAGGCCTCGGACGCCGAGCGAATCTGGAAGGAAGACTGCGGCCCGCTGATGATTGGTCAGAAGGGCTGCCGGTCCGAGCAGTTGTTGAAGTGTGTTGATTCGCCGGGTGAGTATATCTCCTACGCCGAGTGGGACACTCAAGAGGACATCGATCGCTATCGCGAAAGCGACGACCACCAGAAAGTCCAATCGCATGCCCGCGCTCTGCAGGGCGCACGTGCGGTGGTCAAGCGATACGAACCGATGGACTGAACCGTGCAGGGGAGGCAGAATCCCCGAGCATCGGCCAGCCGAGGAGCGGGTGTGACTTCACAAGAAGCCGCCGGCGACGGACTCGCCGCCGCATCCCCCTGGGACGACTACCTGCTCTATGACGGCGAATGCATCTACTGTCGGACGTACGTGCGGAAGTCCAGGTTCAGGACTCCCACGGGAAAGCGGTTGCGCCTCATCGACGGCCGGAGAGCTGCTGAACTGGTCGAGGAACTCCGGCGGGACGGTTGCGATCTTGAGGACGGCATGATCCTGGTGCTGGAGGGCCAGCGTTATCAGGGATCCGAGGCCCTGACGGTGCTAGGGTCCCTGACCACGGGAACCGACTGGTTCAACCGGCTTTCGAGGTGGCTCGGGTCCAGCTCGGAACGGGCACGTTTCTTCTATCCATGGTTCCGCCGCCTCCGTCAGACGGGTCTCTGGCTCAGCGGCAAGTCCGGTTTCCGGCGATGAGCGGACAGGACGCTAGTTGCACGGACAAAAGCAATGGTGGTAGTATCTAACCGGTTATTTTGACAGGTTAGATCACTATGCGAACGGTTCAAGCTACCGAGGCCAAAGCGCGTTTGGCCGATCTCCTTCGGATGGTCGAACGCGGAGAGACCGTGGCGATTACCCGGCACGGTGAGACCATCGCGCATGTGATCCCCGCGCCATCAGGCGAGGGCCCCGACCATAGGCAAGCCGTGGCTCGCTTTCGCCGCCGCCGTGAAGAATGGCAGCCTGTGTCGATGTCCGTCGATGAGATCCTTCGTGCGCGCCACCATGGTCACCGCCTTTGAGCATTTTCGTCCTCGATGCTTCGGTCGCAGTCTCGTGGCTGTTGGGCGAGGACACCGCGCCGCAGGCGGACTCGGTCTTGGCCCGTCTTGAAAGCGATGAAGCGCTGGTGCCGCATCTTTGGCACCTGGAAGTGCACAACTCCCTCCTTGTAGCATCGCGCCGCGGACGGTTGGCCGCCGATCAGCCGGCGGAACGGCTCAACGCCTTGCGCGACCTGCCCATCCGCACTGATACGGAGCCCGATCTGACCATCGCGTTCGCCTTGGCCGAGAGACACGGTCTGTCGTTCTACGATGCCATCTATTTGGAGCTGGCAAAGAGAAACGTCGCGCCCATCGCAACGCTTGACAGGGCTCTCGCCCGAGCGGCTGCCAGCGAGGGTTTGCGGACGTTCTAACCTCTCACACCGGATCCACCATGGCAGGGTCCTTCGACCGACGCAGCGACAGGGAGTTGGTGGAGCTGTGCAACCGCGGCAGCCGGGATGAGGCGGTCGGGGCCTTCGAGTCCCTCTACCGGCGGCACCGCGACTATGTCACGCGCGTGGCGTTGCGGTTCTGCGGCGACCGGGAGGCGGCCGTCGATGTGCTGCAGGAGACGTTTCTCTATCTGCTCAAGAAATTTCCCCCCAGTGGCGAAGGACTGGTGCTGACCGCGCAGCTCCGGTCATTGCTCTACCCCGTCGCCAAGAACCTGACCCTTTCCTTCCTGCGCCGGCGCGCGCACCTGGACGATACCGAAGACTTCGATCCGGACCGGTTCGTGGCCCCGGACGCCGCCGACCCGGCCGACCCGGCCGAGCAGGATCCCGCGCGGCTGTCGTCGGCGCTGGCCCGTCTCTCCCCCGAGCGCCGGGAAGTGGTGCTGCTGCGCTTTGTCGACGACATGTCCCTGCAGGACATCGCCGACACCCTCTCCATTCCCCTTGGCACCGTCAAGTCCCGGCTCCATCTCGCGGTCAGGGAGCTGCGGAACAGCCCCGAGATCAAGGATTTCGGCAAGCCGTGAACCTTCTGGCGCTCTCGGGCGCTTAACAAGGCAGAACCATGCAGCGCGATGACGACAGAACCATCCTGGCCGACGACGATGACCTTGATCTGCCCGACGAGCTGATCCAGGGCCTTGCGCGGCTGGACAAGGCCGTGGCGGTCATGTCGCCGGACGCGGACCGGCGCATTGCCGAGGCCGCCAGGGTACACTTCGGCGAGCGGCCGCGGCGCGCGCGTGCGGCCGGGCGGCGGTGGGCCATGGCCGGGAGCCTGGCGGCGAGTCTCCTGGTGGGCGTGCTTTTCTGGCGGGCTCAGACTCCGGTGGAGGACCTGCGGGTTGCCAGCGTTGCCAGCGTGGCCAACGACATCGACGGCTCCGGTGTCGTGGACATCCTCGACGCGTTCGCCTTGGCCCGGATGCAGGCGGCAGACCGAACGCCGGCCGCGCAGGCGGAGATCGATGCCCTGAGCATGAGGATCGTGGCTCTGGACGGTTCCCCGGAGAAGCTATGAACGGCTGGCGCTCGAAGCTCCTGCTCTGTCTGGTCCTGTGGGCCGCTGCATGGTCCGGCTGGTCGCACGGGGACGGGAACGAGGTCCGTTTCGCCGCCCTCGACGTCCACCTGGAATCCGCCGAACCCGTGGCCGCGTGGCAGTTCGAGCTGTCCGAAGCCGGCGGACGGATGATCGTGGTGGGGGTCGAGAACGGTGACAGCGCGGCGTTCGCCAAGGCCCCCTACTACGATCGGAAGGCCGTCAGCGACGGACGCGCCGACCGCATCATGGTCGCCGATTTCACGTTGCGACCTGCGGTCGAGCTTCCCGTGGGCAAGGTCCGCATCGCCACCGTGCACGTTCGCCTCACCGGCGCCTCCGAACCCAACTACGTCCTGCGGCTGGTCGCGGCGGGCAACCCCCAGGGCGAGCCCGTCCCGGCCTCCATCCATCTCGATGTCCAGTCAGGGAGAAAGCCCGAATGAGAAAATTCAAGATCGCAAACGCACTGGTGACCGGCGTTGCTCTGTGTCTGCTCCTGGTTGCGGGAGCATGCTCGCTTGGCGATGACGCGGTGGAGGATGCCGGCGCGCCTTCCGATGTGTCCCCATCGCAACAGGACGCTGCACGCTTGGAGAAGCCTTTGTCTCCCTCCGGTGGGGGTGGCACGGCGAAGAAGGCTCGCCCGCCTGCTCTCTACAAGAGGGGAGGAGGGGCCTTTTTGATGCCTCAGTCCATCGTTCGGGGAACAGGCCTTCGAATGGCTCGTGACGCGGATTCGGCTCTGGCGCCTTGGCCCTCACCGGGTGTGGGCGAAGAGCTCTGGATCATCGCGACGGCTCCCCGCAAGGTGCACACAGCCCGTGGGCCAGACCATCCGGGCTCGGGCGCGCTGATGGCGACCCGTCCCGCAGACGGGGAAGACAAGACCAAGGTACCGCTCCCCCTCAAGCACACCGAGGTCCGCGCGGCCATCACCGGCTACGTTGGGACCGTGGACGTGACCCAGCAGTTCCAGAACCCCTTCGATGAGAAGATCGAAGCCGTCTACATGTTCCCGTTGCCCGAGAAGGCAGCGGTGAGCGAGTTCGTCATGACCATCGGGAAACGCCGCATACGCGGTATCCTGAGAGAAAAGGAAGAGGCAGAGGCCATCTATCGGGAAGCCCGGGCGCAGGGATATCAGGCCAGCCTCCTGACCCAGCACCGCTCCAACATCTTCGAGCAGAAGGTCGCCAACATCGAGCCCGGCAAGCGCATCGACGTGGAGATCCGGTACTTCCACTCGCTGGCGTACCGTGACGGCTGGTACACGTTCGTGCTCCCCACGGTCATCGGCCCCCGCTACAATCCGCCCGGTTCCAAGGATCCGGTGCATGCGTTGCCGCGTTCGGAGGTCCAGCCTGTTTCGTCGGGCGCCGGCGTGCGTTATCTCCGTCCCGGGGAACGCTCGGGGCATGACATCGGCATCGCGGTGGAGCTCGACGCCGGCGTGGCCATCGAAGCCATCGAGTCCAGCCACCGGATCGACGAGACCCGCACCGGTCCGGAGACCGCAACCATCAAGCTCGCCAACCAAGCCACGATTCCCAACCGGGACTTCGTCCTCAAGTTCAAAGTGGCGGGAGGGCGCGTCAAGGCCAACCTCCTGACCTACGTGGACCGCAAGAAAGGGCAGGGTTACTTCACCATGATGCTGTATCCGCCCGAAAACCTGGAGAGCGCGCCGCGGCATCCGATGGAGATGGTCTTCGTGCTGGACTGTTCGGGCTCCATGAACGGCGAGCCCATCGCCCAGGCGAAGGCAGCCGTTCTCGCGGCGCTGGACCTGCTGGAGCCCGCTGACACCTTCCAGGTCATCCGGTTTTCCACCAACGCGAGCCGGTTTGGCCCGGAACCGGTTCCGGCCACACCGGAAAACGTCGCGCTGGCGAAGCGCTACGTTCGACGGCTCCAGGGCGGCGGGGGCACGCGGATGATCGAAGGCATTCGCGCGGCCCTCGATTTTCCCCACGACTCGCGCCGCCTCCGCTTCGTGACCTTCCTCACCGACGGTTACATCGGCAACGAGGCCGATATCCTGGAGGCCATCAACAAGTCCATCGGGGAGTCGAGGATATTCAGCTTCGGCGTGGGCTCGTCGGTCAACCGTTATCTCCTGAACCGCATGGCCAAGGTGGGACGCGGAGCCGCCGCATATCTGGCACGGGACGATTCCGGAGCGGAGGTGATGCGGTCCTTCTTCAACCGCGTCAGCCGCCCCGTGCTCTCGGACATCGAGGTCGACTGGGGGAGCATGCGGGTCGCCGATACCTATCCCAAACGGCTGCCCGATCTCTTCGTCGGCCGGGCCGTCGTGGTCACGGGGAAGTTCAATGGCGAGCCGGGCCAGCCGGTGATCCGGGGTCGGGCCGCCGGACAGAGTGTCGAACAGGTCGTGCGTCAGCGTGGCGGTGAAGACACTCACGCGTTCATCCCGAATATCTGGGCCCGGCTTCGGATCGCCGATCTCGCGGACAGGCAGGCCTGGGCCCACGACCCCCACAACGAGCTGGCCGGGGCCATCAAACAGACCGCTCTGGAGTACGGACTCATGTCGGATTACACGGCCTTCGTCGCCGTTGATGCGAGTAGCCGCACCGCGGGCGGGCACGGCACCACCGTGCACCAAGCCGTACCGGTGCCCAAAGGCGTGCGTTACCAGACGACGGTGAGAGAGGAGCGGTAACACGGAGTCACGGGGCGGTAGTGGGGTCGGCAGTGCCGGCTTCCGAATTGCCACGACGTCGGATTGAATCTTTGCCCGTTTCCATCTAAAACATAGGTTAACTTCTTGAATGTCGGTTGTGTCTCACCCAGACACAACCCTACCGATCGCACACAACCCTACCGATCGGACTATGGACGGGAATCCTATGATGACTCTGACCGATTCAAAAACCGCAATCCCCACAACGCGAACCTACAATCTCTTGAACCTTACGTTGTTTTCCAGCATCGTGGCCGGTGCAGCAGTCGGGTTGCCGGCCTTCGCGTACTTTTATGATTATTCCTGGGTCGATTGGGTCATGTTTGCGATCCTCTATATCATCACGGGACTCGGCATCACCGTGGGGTACCACCGCTTGCTGGCTCATCGAAGTTTTGCCTGCCCCAATTGGGTCAAAGGCCTTTTCTTGATCGCAGGAGGATGGGCTCTACAAAATTCAGGCCTCAAATGGTCGGCAGATCATATCCGCCATCATGCCCGGTGCGACCAGGAAGAAGATCCCTATAGTGCTCAGCGAGGATTCTGGCATAGTCATTGTGGTTGGCTATTCTGGGATGATCCCCATCGAGACGACAAATTTGCCAGCAAGCTGAAGCAGGACACCATGGTGATGTGGCAAGATCGTTACTACATCCCCATTGTCGTTTCCGGCTTGGCGCTTCCCTTCGTGGTGGGCTTTGTGTACGACGGCTGGATTGCCGGGTTGGGATGTTTTTTGCTCGCCGGAGTCGGGCGGACCTTTTTTGTCTTGAATTCCACGTTCTGCATCAATTCCATTTGCCACCTGTGGGGCTCCCAACCTCACGGAGCATCCGATTCCAGTCGTGACAGTTGGTGGGTCTCGCTCATCACCTTCGGCGAGGGATACCACAATTATCACCACAGGTATCAAAGTGATTATCGGAATGGCCCCCAGTGGTATAATTTTGATCCATCAAAATGGCTCATCTACAGTCTTTCCCTCGCGGGGCTCACCAGTTCTTTGCGCCGATTTCCCCTGATCGTCGAGTGACGTCCGAGGTGCTCCTGCAATGTAGGAGGTTCCCTTGAAGTCAAGCGTCATCTGTACCGGGACTTGTGGTAGGCTAAACAAGTGAGAAGTGAGAGTGGAGCGAGAAATGGCGAGCCCTTGACGGCGGCCATGCAGCAGCGTCTGACCGAGGCGCTGCATTTGCAGGCGTTGGAGGCGAATCCTCTCTTGCCCGACGAGGTCGCCATGTTCGAGATGTTCGAGCGTGAGGGTTGGACCGCCGATGACCGCCGTGCCTACATTACCCAGCAGTTCGAGCACCTTAGACAATCTGCCGTGGTCGAATGAGCGACCAGGAGTATTGCTACCCGCCCGATTTCACGATTCTTCGAAACAAACTGAACATCAGGGACCTTCCGACGCTGGAAGCCGCAGAGCGCCAGTTCGTGGTGCAACGCCTTCTCGAAGCGATGCCCAAGGGCGACTTTGACCTTGAACATCTGAGGGCGATTCATCGTCATCTCTTCCAGGACGTCTACGAGTGGGCGGGCAATGTCCGGACTGTTGAGATCAGCAAGGGCAGCAGCCAGTTCCTGCCGCGGTCGTTTATCGAAACCGGCATGGTGGATGTGCATCGTCGGATCGTGGCGGCGAACTACTTCCAGGGGACGAGCCGGGACCAGTTCGCTACAAGCGCGGGGTCGATCCTGGGGGATGTGAATCATGTTCATCCCTTTCGAGAGGGTAATGGCCGCACGCAACTCCAGTACCTAAAGCAACTCGCCGAACGCGCCCAACACCAGATCGATCCCACACGGTTGGACCGCAACGCGTGGATGGAAGCCTCGCGTTCCTCCAACGCGGGTGACTATGAATCCATGAGCCGATGCGTTCGCGGAGCGTTGCTTGAACCAACGCCCCAAGCTCATCATTTCCGGGCTTGACTCGGAATCCAGCCTAGGAGGCTGTGTCAAAACCCCATCCGAGAGAGGCAACGGCCCCCGAAATCGTCATTCCCGCGAAAGCGGGAATCCAGGCGGGGTGGAGTGGGGAAACGCCGCGTAGGGACCCTCCAGGACCCCTGGATTCCCGCTTTCGCGGGAATGACGGATTGGCTTTCGTGCCCCGAAGTCAGGGTTTTGACACAGCCTGCTAGTGTGGTGTCTCACAAATACGGTTATGAAGATGCGAGGGCATTTTGGTTGTCGGCAAGGCGCGATGACTTGTAGGGGCGACCGGCGGTCGCCCCCTAGTGGCCAACACCACGCGAGGAAGAGCAACGCAGCCGACGGCCAAAAGGACCCGCAGATTCATAAGCGTATTTGTGAGACACCACACTAGGCCCACGACCCCCACAACGAGCTGACCGGAGCGATCAACCGCACCGCACTGGAATACGGCCCTATGTCGGACTGCTCGTCAGCGCGCCTTGCCGACAAAAAGAGTCCCGCGCATCTTGATACCCAAATGGACGTTACAGGTCACTAGTGCCGGTCTGTGCTGGGTCGGTCACCGGGCAGGTCGCGGGGTTTGAGAGCGCGGATGGCCAGCGGGCCCACGAGCAACACGATGGCCACATGGCCAAAGGCGATGCCCCAGTGGATCACGCTCTCGCCGCCGAGCACATGCAGGATCAGCCCCATGGTCAACGGTCCGACAAAGCCGCCGCTGTAACCCAGCATCGCATGCACGGCGAGTGTGGCGCCGAGCCTCTCCGGCTCGGCATTGCCGATGGTGCCGGCGGTGAGTGACGCGGAATCCGCGTAGATCACGGCGTTGTAGACGAGACAGGCAGCCGCCGCCGCGCCATATCCCAGTCCTGCCGTGAAGCCGACCATCAGCGCCAGCACCATCGATACCGTGAAGACGAGCAGGATCCAGCGCTGGCGGCCGAAGCGCCGCGCCATCTCGTTGCCAAGAACGTTGGAGGCCGTGCCGAGCAGTCCCGCCAGCGTCGCCACCATCGTGGGAACCAGAAAATTCGGCGGACCGCCGCCTTGTGCTGCCGCGAAGGTCAGGAAAGTCACGACCCATGAGCGAACAACGAACATCTCCCAGGTGTGCACGCAGTACCCCAGCGCATAGGCCATGGCCGAGGCGTTGCGGATTACCGGCTTGAAATCCAAGGGCGGCACCGCCGAGGCGAGTCTCTCCCCGCTCGGACTTGGTGGGAACAAGGTCAAGGCCACCAGCATCGCGCCGAAGGCCCCGCCCGCCCCGACCATGAACGCGGCTTGCCAGCCGAAGTGCGTCGTCACGATACCGGCGATGACGAAGGAGAACGAGCTGCTGATTCCGATGCTGGCGGCATGAGCGGCGACGGCACGCGATTGCCCCGGCCCCTCCACTTGGTCGGCCAAAGCCTTGAGCCCCACCATGTACGTGCCGGCCCAGCCAATCCCGTTCAGCGCGCGAAAGATGAGGCCGGTCCAGAACCCGTCCGCAAGGAAGGCCATACCGAGATGCGACAGTATGGTTGCGGAAATCGCGGCCACGTAGACATTGCGCGCCTCGATGCGGTCCGTCATCGGCAACAGAATCGGCACCGCCGCGGCGTAAGCGCCAAAGATGATGCCGGAAAGCCAGCCCGCCTCCGCATGGTTGAGCGACCATTCCACGAAGAATGCCGGCAGCAGGGCGGCAAAGGTCATCGCGCCGACCTGAGCCAAGGATTGCGCCAGGCAGAAGACGGCGATGGTAAAACCTGGCGAGCGTGAACCGCCGCCACCGCCGCCTGTGGCTGCTCCAGTCATGAGCAATATGCTGCCGAATCGCTGTTCAGGATATCGACGTCGTTGGGACTCCAGGGGCCGGAGGCCTTACCGCCTTGCTGAGACAGTATGCCACATAGCCGCCCAAGGCTCCCGCAGGGATCATGAGGACTATAAAGAGGATATCCCACGCGTAGAGTCGTACGCTCCCGTCGAGGGCAAGCGCCAAAGCAAAATCAAGGAGAAGTGAGGTGACGGCAACGACCACACCGTGCAGCACCTGTCTCCCCCGGGCAATCCGGCCAGCCACGTATCCACCCAGGGCGGTCCCCAGAATCACGATCAGGCCGAAGGCCAGCGGGTCTTCTTGCGCGAACGCGTGCTCGGAAACCTTGTCGAAGCCGCCGTACTTCTCGATGGTTTCTGTCAAGAAAACCGAGGCATAGGCCGCCACCATGGCCAATGTCGCGAGCCAGTCTACGATCACGCCCACGATTACGGCATGGATTCGAATCCCCCCAAGCGGCGAAGCGACACGAACGTCCTGAGACAACTGTGACGCCCAGTAACTTCCTTCCGCTTCCTGGCGAGCCTTGTCATCCACGAATCTGACCCGAACAGCGTACTTCCACCCACTCTTCCATAGGGTATGTTCCTCAATTTGACTTTGCGTGTCAATTCGTGGCGTTTATGTTGCCCTATCGGCCCTTGCCATATCTCTGTCCCATAGGAGATTCCTCAGCTTAGCCTGCCGCTGTCGATGGGCGGCGCCGTCGGTGCATAGAAACACGACGAATGAAGGAGGTTCGCCATGCCCAAGCCAGAGCTCGAGTTCTTTCCGGTAGACGACCTGCCCTGGGTGCCGGTGGAGGGCGCGCCGCCGGGTCACTATCAAAAGATCTTGACCGAGGACCCGGAGAAGGGGTTCGTCACCCGGCTTCTCAAGGTGGATCCCGGCGGCGCGAGCACGGAGACCTTTGTCCACGATTTCTGGGAGGAGGTGTACATCGTGGAGGGAAGTCAGTGGGATGGAGGCCGACATTTCAAGAAGGGGATGTATGCCTGCCGTCCCCCGGGAATGAAGCATGGTCCCTACCGAACCGAGGAAGGCTGTATCACGCTGGAGTTTCGTTACGTCCGGTAGGCTGTGACCAAGACTGCCGAAACCGGGAGTCCGTGGTTCGGGGCTGTGCGGTCAATTCGTTGCGCGAGCGGTTGACATCAGGCCGGAGCGAGCACGAAGTCGAAGCGCCCGAGCCAGCCTCGCGGGGTGCGGCTCAGGTGCAGCAGGAGGTCGTCGTGATAGATCCCGTCGCTGGCGTTCTCGTCAGGCAAGTCGGGAAAGTAGAGCTGGGTGGTGAGCAGGCGCGTGGACGGGCCTTGAACCTTGACGTGTATATGCGGGGTCCGTCCTGAATAGCGTACGGGCCGGATGGTCTCGAAACGAAACGCCCCGGCAGCGTCGGTGTACTGATGGCCGCGATACCGGAAACCCGAATTGTCATAGCGGCCGTGCTCGTCGGAATGCCAGATGTCGACCACGGCGCCACCGATCGGACGGCAGTCCGGTGAAAGCACCAGGCCACGCACCACAAGCGGTCGGCCGCTCGTGTCCGGTTCCCGCAAATTCGTCCGAAGCGGCGTTCCTGGTGTGTAGAAGGGTCCCTCGGTCCGCTCGGGGATTTCACGTGTGCAGGCAAGCGGCGGGGCGAGTCCAAGGGAGCGGTCGGCGGCGGGACCGGAAAAAGGATAGCCCAAGAGCGTGGACCGAGCTCGGGCCAGGCAGGACACGGCCGTGACACTTGCTGCCGCCGCGGCAATCAAGGCGCCGCGACGGGAAAACGTGCGCTTCAACATGAAAGAATCATAGGCGCACCGGCAAGGGCGGTCAACAGGACAGACCGGCCTCCACAACGAGTGGGCCGGGGCATGAAACGCGCCGCGCTGGAATACGGCCTCATGCCGGAATTTGCATTGCAGACCCGTCTAAGTTATACGTGTATATAACACTGGAGGCTTACATGCATACAACAAACCTGCGCAAGGTCGGCGGTTCCATCATGCTCGCGGTGCCCCCGGCCCTCCTCGACCTCCTGAACCTCCGCGTCGGGGCCAAAGTGGATGTCGACGTGGAGAACGGTCGCCTGGTCATTGAGCCCAAGGCGCGTCCTCGCTACTCACTCGACGAGCTTCTGGCGCAGTGCGACGAAAACGACACCCCTTCTCCCGAGGATCGTACCTGGATTGACGCCAAGCCGGTCGGCAAAGAGCTGCTGTAGTGAACCGGGGCGACATCTGGCTCGTCAGCCTCGATCCCACGGCCGGCCATGAGCAGCAGGGTACCCGCCCGGTACTGATCGTTTCCCCTGCCCCTTTCAACAAGCTGACTCAGACGCCAGTCGTCTTGCCCATCACCACGGGCGGGAGCTTCGCGCGCAGGCGTGGCTTTGCCGTTTCTCTCGAGGGCGCAGGCACCCGAACCGCGGGCGTGATCCGTTGCGATCAGCCCCGCGCCCTCGACCTACCTGCGCGGAAGGGGAAGCTCCTCGAAACCGTCCCCGAACACATCATCGATGATGTGCTTGCCCGCGTCGCCACCATCCTCGAATAGGTGGGATCGCCATTGGACGCGACTCATTAGGAAGGGGTGAGTGGTGGAAAAACCGAAGCGTCGCCCTCCCCCCCGGGGATCTTTGGCGAGAACATTGTGCCGACCGCTAGAAGTCCCGGCAGGGCCAAGTATATAATCCGGATTATATAGGAGACTGGGATGCTGTCATTCAAAGTTACGACCGTCGGCGCTTCTTCCGGGGTCATTCTCACCAAAGAGGCGATGGCGCGCCTCAAGGTAAAGAAGGGCGATACGCTGTACCTCACCGAGGCGCCGGACGGTGGCTACCGGCTCACCCCCTACGACCCTGAATTCGCCCGCCAGATGGCCCTGGCCGAAGACATCGTGCATGATGATCGCGAAGTGCTACGGGCGCTGGCGAAGTGACTCAGGGCGATCCGAGCCAGTGGCGTTGGCTTCGCCTGAGTGTCGTCCTAGCGATCCATGACCGTCAACTCGCCGAGCATGGCGGGCCGGACGGCAACCGTTCTAGGACCGACGCGCCTTCGGTGCCGGCCACAACGTCCCGAATCAACCGGCTACGGTGGCTGGCCAACCCGTCCCAGACCACCAGCAGCGGCCCGGAAATATGAAAGTAGACGCGCCACCACGTGACTCCGGCGATGGCCGACAGTTTTTTCCAGTTGAAGTGATGTTGCAGCACTGGTGTCTGTCCACGACGCAACCACGTACGATATTGATTAGGTCGTGCGCTCAGCCTGCTCACGTCCTGCGACTTAAATTCGGATACTCTAGAATCATGTGGTAGCAGTCGAACTCACGAGGATATGGCTTCCCAGCCGGGACAATCCTTTTGTGCCGCGAAAGTCGGTTTGGTCTGGTAGGATGTTCTCGAACCTGCTCCAGAGTGCAGCTTAGCTTCTTTGCAATCACTGCAAAGAAGTCGGTCGGCTCACCAGTCAACAGATAACCCAACATAGCCCCGGAACTTGAGAATGGCGCATACCGGCATGAGAGAAATTCTTGCTGAACGTCACGAATGTATGCGGCTACCCTGCTAGGGGTTTCCAGGACTTTCGCTTCCATAGGCCACATAACTCGCTCATCTGCACGGAAGACAAACGCCAAATCGTATTCTGGCGGTTGCGCAGGTGGGGCCTTCATGGTTTCCCGTTCAAACGGACCGTGCTGTATGTAAAATGGTTCGTCTCCCGTCATCACCTCCCGCACGCGCGGTTCTAGAAGTTGAGTGATGCTTCTCTCCAGGTCCTTGGCATCCACGTGGAGTCGTGATGTTTTCATGTCTTCGTAGGCGAGCCAAATGAACCCGAGAAATTGCCGTGCAGGATTCTCCATCCACGAACGGGCTAGTGTGATAAAGGCAGGGTCGACGGAAGCAATATGTTCCGTCCTAGTGACATGGGCCATTAGTGCGTTGCCTGATAATCTTCACTCGATGGCTGCTGCAACCTAAACAAATCAACCGCGACCTCGTCGCCGTCCTGAAGTCCCATGCTTCGGGTCCAGAATCGCTTCTGATCAGGTTTGACTACGAAAACCGTCGGTACGCCTTGGCTAGCGTCATAAATGCGTGCGATGCGGCGGTTGTATATCCCGCCACCTGTGGAATCCGCCTTCTTGTTCATGCGGTCGAGTTCCTCAAGAAGGACACTCGACTGGACATCTTTTACCTCGACTTCGCCCTCTGCCTTGCCGCCGAGCGCGAAGGCCACCAAACGATATGGTATGTTTCCCGACGGGCAACGGAAGACCGTTGCGGAGGCAGACTTCCCGTTTCCGAAACCGGCCCTGAGGACGCGGATGAAGTAAGAGCAGTAGGAACGTAGATGGGCGTCATTTCCGCCAACGTCGTCAAGGTAGGTCGGTTGTCGACCTTTTGATCTGTTCCCGTGAAGAAAGTCGTCGAGCGTGTATTCAACCGCATCTTCAACGAGAACACGTTCGGCGTCTTTCAGGCCAAAAAGCTCGAAAGCACGTTCGTCGAGTGTCGGGTAACCCTCTATGCCGCCAAGTAAGCCCGACTTCGGATGCGGGATCGGCAACCCAAGTATTTCGTCCTTCGATAGCTTCGGTCGGTATGCGGCAAAGCGTCCGCTGGTCAGGAAGTGAAAATATACCGCGACTTTGCTGTTGTGTGAAACACAAGCGGCTTCGAGAACGGAATGGTCCGCGTGTACCGACAAGTAACTCTGGTTACACAGAATACCTGTTTGATTGCTGGACACGCAGAGACGAGCGTGGAAACGATGACTGTTCCAGCTATGCTTTATTATCAGTTGCGGCGACGAAAATGCGTCGAGGTCTGTGGAGTCTCGCGAGTGAACCCAAAGCTCGGTGACTAGAGGTAAATGGTCTGTGTCGAGTAAAGTAAGGCTTTCTGGCGGAAACAGGGTCTCGTCGAACAATTTCCGTCCCTCGGAGTACGTCGTGTGCTTTTTCCGGTCGCCAAAAACAATACCTTGTCGCGCCTTTACAACACCGCGCTCTCCCTCTTTCTTTAGGCTGGAGAAAGTCTGCAACTTGCTGATGAGCTGCAAGTCACGTGCGTTCCCCCACATCAACTGTGACCAGATCGAGGGATGGGAGAGAACCTCCTGAACCGTTAGAGTGCGCTGGTCGGACGGCTCGATCACGATGGTAAAGTCGTCGATGGACGGCCGCACATGCTTGGGACTCACATAGGTTATTGTGTCGGTTGGCGACGATTTTGCCCTGTGCAAGACAACTATGCAGACCGGCGCCACGGACGGCTTGGTCGTGTGTCGTTGTGTTTTGAACACACGGAAGCGCAAGGCGGAGAGGTTGTAGATTTCTTCTACGCGGTGCGCTGTGAACAACTCGGTCCGGAACTTCGACGCCTTGCCAATATTGAACAGGAGAGTGTTGGCGGATTGGACGAGTGCGACTTGGCCGCTCCCAGATGATAACTGAGCAGCCTTCGCGAGAAACAGGCCACCTACATCGTTGTTGGGTACGCTCCAGTTGCGACCGTCGCTGTTCGCCCACGAGCGGGCCTCGTCGGTGATGACGTCAGCGCCAAATGGTGCATTGCCGACAACCAAGTCGTACGATGACGCGTCGTCGGTCGTGTTGAACCCTTGTTGATCCTCGCTGAAGAAATCCGAGCATACCAATCTGCGATGACGCATCGGCGGAAATGTTACCTGCGTCCAGTAGTGCCGTGGCTCGATCTCGTCGCACATGGCCAAATACAGGCTGAAGCAGGCCACGCGAACGGCGTGTGCGTCCTTGTCGACTCCGAAGATGTTGCGGTCAAGCAAACGGCGTAGATTCTCCGCGCGTACGGGCTTGCCGGGATTGGATAGTTTCCAGCGATGAACCAGCCGTTGAAATGATTTCACCAAGAAAATGCCCGAACCGCAGGCGGGATCGAGGATTTTTAGATCCCACTCCGTACCATCCCAAGGCAAAACCCGGTCCAGGATGAAATCGACGAGATACGAAGGTGTGTAATAGATTCCCTCCTGAGAGGCGTGTTCACCGACGAACGTCTCGTAGATGCTGCTTATGAAGTCGAGTGGAATGACGTCGAAAGCATACTGCGGCCACAGACACTTCTGGTGCGAGGGCATGTCGAGATCGCCACGGATAAAGTCGGCAAGCAACGACAGATGCTTGGGTTTGACGGCTTCCCTCTCTGTCGCCCATCCTTTCGCGCGTTCGTCTGGAGAATCTCCTTTCCCGGGAAACAGATCGCCGTTGAATTTGCCGTTAAGCCAGTCAAAGAGCCGGTAAGTGTCGTCATAGTCCGAGAGAACGCTGTCAAAAGACGGGTGGGTGTTCTTCAGAATTTGGTCGTTTTGAAGGCGATTCAGTGTCGCTGCGGTCAGGGCAGCATTGCCGTCTTGATCCTTCCTGTGAAAGAGAAATTGGACAAAGATCACGCGTGCAAGGAGGTCATGGCATATGTCGTCATCCATCAACCCTTGGTTGGCGAGTTCTTGGCGGATGTAGCGCAGATTCTTCAGCAGCGTCTGGTCTGCCCGACCGTCTCGATTGAAGCGGGCCGAATGCTCGGCGAAAAATTGGCCTGACACCAGATTAATCCAATGCAAGCCACGGGCGGCTCGTGCCTCAAGATCATCGGATGGTGTAATCTCAAGTTCTTCAACTGGAAGGCGTTGTACCAAATAGTCATCTAACGGGCGCTCAGGATCAGGGGCTTCGCAGCAACTCCAAACCCGTATTAGGGAGGGCTCAATCGTTATCACGGTGGGCGCGTGCGAGAAATTCCACGAAAGGCGGTGCAACTCCCGTAGGCTTTCGGCATCTATTGCTGAATGAAGCTCTGCAACAATCGCCAAGGGAGGTTCGGAGGTTGAAGCATCTGAATCTGCCATGAGGACACCGATGCGGGCGTCCCGCGTCTCGGGGAAGCGTTGCAAGGCGCGTCCGATCTTCTCCCGTACGAGGGTAGCGAAGACGGATGGCCCTGCACCGCGAGGATGTATCACATCGTCCGGCGCTGGCCAGCCCAACACATTGTGGGTCGTTTCCAATGAGATAGCAGAACTCTGAATCACGAGCCCAGCTCCAACTGTTGCTGCTTGTCACCCCCGAACTTGCGGGATTTGACGCCGCCACGAGGTTTCTTTTTGTTCAGGTCCAGGCGAGAAAATACAGGTTCGTAAGGCACTCCCCGGATGCGCATCTCCGCCAAAAGGGCCGCGATGATCGCTAGGTGTGACGGAACTTCGCCGCGCTTTGCATTGTTGGATACCGAGTTGGGCCGCATCGCGAGCAAATCAGCAAATCCGCGAACGCTGAGTCCAGCTTTACCTAGTTCACCAATAAACTCGTCGTAGGTCACAACTGCCTTCCCGAAGGGAACACATTGTTTAATGACTTTGACACATAGACTTATGGGTGTCCACAGAAGTATGGGTCCTTCAACGCTCAGCCCGTCCTCGCCCCCGCCGTCTCCACCGCCCCCGCCACCGCGGCGGGCCTCTCCGGCCCCCTTCGGGTCCTCAGGAACCACACCATCACCACCAGGCCCAGGTACAGCATGCCGATAATCATGAAGAGCTGGTGGTAGGCCAGGGTCACGCTCTCGGTCAGGAGGCTGTATCCGAGCAGTGACTCGGCGCGTTCGTTCAGGGCGATACCGTACTGTCCGGCGTGCTGCAGCATGGAGCCGAGTTGCGCTATCACGTCGTCGCGCAGGGTCTCGGTGAGGCGGGCGCCCAGAAGAGGCGACATGGCCTCGACCTTGTAGAAGATGTGGCGTTCCAGGAGGAAGCTCAGGGTGGCGATGCCGAAGGCTTCGCCGAGACCGCGGCTGAGCCCCAGGATGCCGCTGCCCATGCGCGACTCGCCCTCGGGGAGCGCGCCCAGGGCGATGGAGTTGAGCGGCGCGTTGATGGTGGACTGGCCGATGCTCTTGAGCACGACCAGGAAGTAGATCAGCCCTACGCCGGTCCAGATGGTGAGGGTGGAGAGTCCGAAGAGCGTGACGGTGAGGAGCGCGAGCCCGGCTACCAGCAGGATCTTTGGTCCGAATCGGTCCGAGAGCATGCCCGCGAAGGGGGACACCACGCCCACGGCAATGGCGGCGGGAAGCATGAAGAGGCCCGCCTGCAGCGGCGTATAGTGAAGCGCCTTCTGCAGGAACAGGTTCAGAATGAAGCTGGTGCCGCGGAAACCCATGACCCGGAACAGCACGATGGCGTTGGAGATGCTGAAGTTGAGGTTCTTGAAGTAACGGATCTGCACGTAGGGATGCTCGGCCCTGAGCTCGGCCATGATGAACAGGGTGACGAGCAGGCCGGCGGTGCCGAACAGCGACAGGATCCGCTGGCTCGTCCAACCGGCCTCCTGTCCCTGGGTGAGACCCAGGAGCATGGTCACCAGCCCGCCGGTCAGGGTGAAAAAACCGAGGAAATCGAAGGTCGGGGGTTTGTGGGATGAAGAACGCCTGGGAAGGATGAAAGTGGCCGCCACGATGGCGAGGATGATGGTCGGGAGCGGCAGATAGAAGATGGTCCGCCAGCTTATGTACTGGGCCAGGTAACCCCCCAACGGCGGGCCGAAGAACGGCCCCAGCGACCAGCCGGTCATGAAGAGCCCCATGGCCAGGCCGCGTTCGTTGCGCGGAAAGGCCTCGTACATGATGGACATGGCCACGCCGATGAGCGGCCCCACCCCCATGCCCTGGACGATACGGAAGAAGATCAGCGAGTTGATGTCCCAGGCGATGGAGCACAGGAACGAGCCCAGCCCGAAGGTCGCGGCGCTCAAGATGAACAGGTTGCGGTCGCCGATGCGCTGCCCCAGCCAGCCCACGCTGGGAATGAGCACGGTGCGGGTAATCATGAACGCGATCAGCACCCACTGGATACGGTCCAGTGACGTGCCCAGGGACGACATCATGGCCGGGATGGCGGTGTCGATGCCGGTGATGCCGAGACCGACGCCGATCATCCCCAGCGAGAGGGTGATGGTGATGGGCCACTTCTGGGCCGGGTCGTAGATCTGGACGTTCGGTGGGGCCGCGTTCATGGTTTGGCGGGCTGGCCGCTGGCCTGCAGTCCGTCTTGCTGCGCTTCCGGCTTCTCGATTCGCACCACCGCGAGCATGCCCACCCGGAGGATGCCGCCGGTGTTCTCCACGGCGATCTTCACCGGCAGCTTCTGCGTGGACTTGATGAAAACACCGGTCAGCTTGTGGGGGGAGAACAGGGAGAATTCGGAGGTGGTGGTGCTCCCGACGTCCACGACCTGCCCGTCGAACTGAACACCGGGATACGAATCCAGCTTCACCGTGGCCTTGTTACCGGGCTTGACGAAGCGGATCTCGGTCTCATCGACATTGGCTTCCACCCAGTAGCGGCTGGAGTCCACCACCATGAACACGGGCTGGCCGGCCTTCACGAACTCGCCCCGGTGGGAGGTCTTCTTCGCCACTACGCCCTTCACCGGACTGCGCAGCGTCATCAGCCCCAACCGGAACTTGAGTTCCCGGAGCTCCGCCTCGGCCTCCCGTACCCGGGCCTTCTTCGCCAGCAGGTCGGCTTCCTTGATCTCGCGCTGCCCCCCCTCGCTTGCATGCCCCAGCTCCCGCTCTACCTGGAGGAGCTGGCTTCGGGCGTGGTCCACCGCGGCCTTGTGCTGCTCGATGCGGATCAGGATCTCCTGTTTGTCCAGCTCCACCATGATCGCGCCGGGTTCGACCTGGTCGCCCTCGTCCTTCAGCAAGGCACTGATCCGGCCGGGCACCTCGGTGCTGATGGTGATGATGTCGGCCTTGATTCGGGCGTCGTCGGTGGTGATGTAACCCAGCCCCAGCCACACCCAGAAACCGAAAACGGCCACAACGAGCAGCATGAGAACCGCGGTTCCCACCAGCCATTTCTTTTTGCTGGATTCCGTTGTGGTCATGATTGTCGGCGTTTCGAGCGCGGGCAGTGAGGGCGAGGGTCCGGGCGGCACCGGCACGCCGCGAGCCCCCCGTGACGGCTCCGGATGGACGCCGTCGCTTCAACGCAGTCTTCAATAAATGCCTACCACGTGCATTGTGAATCCACAACGCGGGTTGGCGGACGAAGCCATCACAAACGATCAGCGGGCGGGTTTCAAACCCGCCCCTACAACGGCACCGACCCGCTGCGCGAACGGGCGGGATCCGGCGACTTCGAACCGTGCGAATACAGCAGACCGTTCTGACGGAGCGCATGTAGGGGCGGGTTTAGACTCGCCCCTACAATGGCACCGACACGCTGTGCGAACGGGCGGGATCCGGCGACTTCGAACCGCGCGAATACAGCAGACCGTTATGGCGGAGCGCATGTAGGGGCGGGTTTCAAACCCGCCCGTGCAACGCCACCGCCCCGCTGTGCGAACGGGCGGGATCCGACGACTTCGAACCGCGCGAATACAGCAGACCGTTATGGCGGAGCGCATGTAGGGGCGGGTTTGAAACCCGCCCCTGCCACGGCACCGCCCCGCTGCTGAACGGGCGGGGTCCGACGACTTCGAACCGCGCGAATACAGCAGACCGTTATGGCGGAGCGCATGTAGGGGCGGGTTTGAAACCCGCCCCTGCCACGGCACCGCCCCGCTGCTGAACGGGCGGGGTCCGGCGACTTCGAACCGCGCGAATACAGCAGACCGTTATGGCGGAGCGCATGTAGGGGCGGGTTTCAAACCCGCCCGTGCCACGGCTTGCCACCATGTCACATGGCGTCCGGTTGTCGATCATCGGCCGAATTCTATATGGTGTCAGACATGAAAGAAGTCTATTTCGTCGACACGACCCTTCGCGACGGACCCTCCAGTCTCTGGGCCATGGGCATCCGTACGGACATGATGCTGCCGGTGGCCTCGACCATGGACGAGGCCGGCTTCCTGGCCATGGAGATTATCGCCTCGGCCTTCTTCAAGAAGTGCGTGCGGGAGGTCAAGGACGATCCCTGGGAGCGCGTACGGCGGGTCAAGGAGAAAACACCCAAAACCCCTCTCCGGCTCATCCGCAACCGCTACATGGCCGCGTTCCAGCACACCCCGCCGGCGGTGCAGCAGCTTTGGCTCGAACGCTTGGCAGCCAACGGCATCAGCGAAGCCCGGACCTCGGACCCCTCCAACACGCCCGCGGTGTGGGCCGAGCAGGTCCGGACCGCGACAGCGGCCGGCCTCGACACCATCGTCAACCTGATTTTCTCCGTCTCGCCCAAGCACACCGACGACTACTACGCGGAGCGGACCCGGGAGGCCGCCAAGCTTCCGGTCAAGCGCATTTGCCTCAAGGACCCGGGCGGCCTGCTCACGCCGGACCGCACCCGCTCGCTGGCCCCGGTGGTGCTGGAGAACGCCGCCGGCATCCCGGTGGAGTTCCACACCCACTGCAACAGCGGCCTCGGCCCGCTGTGCACCCTCGCCGCCATCGAGGCAGGCATCCCCATCATCAACGCGGCGCTGCCGCCCTTGTCGGACGGATCGTCGAACCCGTCGCTGTTCAACATCACCCGGAACGCCCGCGCCCTGGGCTATAATCCGGTCATCGACGAGGAACGCCTGGTGCCGGTTTCGGAGCATTTCACGCGGGTGGCGAAGCAGGAGGGCTTCCCCATCGGCGCGCCCCTGTCCTATGACGCGTATCACTTCATGCACCAGGTGCCCGGCGGGATGATCTCGAACCTGCGGCACCAGCTCGCCAACATCGGCATGGGCGGCCGGCTCGGCGAGGTGTTGGAAGAGGCCTGCCGGGTGCGGGAGGAGTTCGGCTATCCCATCATGGTCACGCCGTACTCCCAGTTCGTCGGCAGCCAGTGCGCCATCAACGTGATCGTGGGCCGGCGCTACGAGCAGGTCACCGACGAGGTGATCCAGTATGCCCTGGGCTTCTGGGGTGAGGAGGAATGCTCATCCATGGACCCGGACGTGCGCGACCGGATCCTGGACCGGCCGCGGGCCAGGGAGCTACGGAGCTGGCAGCCGCCCGAGACCTCGGTCAAGGAATTGCGGGAGAAGATCGGCGGCGCCGGCGTGTCCGACGACGAGTTGCTGCTGCGCTACTTCACTTCCGAAGAGGACGTGCGCGCCATGCAGCAGGCGCCGGCGCGTGCCGGGAACGGCGGGAATCTGGTGGGCCTGATCCGGTCCCTCACCGAGCGCTCCGAGACCAAACAAATCTTCATCCGCAGGCCGGACCTGTCGGTGCGGCTGGGCAGGCAGCCGGAGGCGTAGGTCGGACTAGCGAAGCGTAATCCGACAGCGGTGTCGGGTTACGCCTGCGGCCAACCCGACCTACGGGCCTGTACCTGGACCGGCCACCGAAGATGTAGGGGCGGGTTTCAAACCCGCCCGTGCCCGGTCTCCACCAATCAAAGCCTGTAGAACCGCTTGGCGTTATCGTACAGGATCTTCTTCTTCAGCCCCTCGGACAGGTCGGGGCGTTCCAGGAACTCGGGGATGTCGGTGCCGAACTCGCCCACGGCCTTCTCGTGGGGGAAATCGGACGGGTACATCAGGGTGTCCTCTCCAAGCTCCCGCGCCACCACGTCGAGGATCTTTTCGTCCAGCTCGCAGGTGACGAAGACGTTGCCTTCCTTCATGTATTCGCTGGGCAGCTTCTTCAGCGGGAAGTGCTTGCGTTTGCGGTCGACATGGAACTTGTCGTCCATGCGTTCCATCATGTACGGGACCCAGCCGGCGCCGGCCTCCAGATAGCCCACCCGCAGCTTGGGGAAGAGCTCGAACACGCCGTCGAGCACCATGCTGGCGAGCTGGATCATCTGGGCGATGGGGTGCTCCAGGGTGTGGATCATGGACATGGTCTGGAGGAAATCGAAACCGAGCCCTTGGCTGGGGGCGCCGTGGATAGCCAGCGGGCAGTCCAGCCGCTGCGCCTCCGCGTAGAGGGGATGGAAGTCGGAGTGGCCGAATCCCTTGTGCAGCACGTTGACCGCCGGCAGGAGCCCCGCCACCATGCCCTGCTCAGTCACCGCGTGACGCAGCTCGATGATCGCCTGCGGCACGTCGTGCACCGGCAGTATGGCCACGCCTTTGAGCCGCGGGTTGGTCCGCGTGTACTTGTCGTGGAACCAGTTGTTGTAGGCCCGGGCCAGCGCGCAGGCCCAGTCGGAGTCCTGGATCAGGCCGAAGGCCAGACCGGCGGTGGGATAGAGGACCGCCGCGTCGATGCCGGCCCCGTCGATGAACGCCGTCCAGCTTTCGGGCGAGGTTTGGGTGGCCTTCTTGAGCCCCTTGACGGCGCCCCGGGGCCAGCCGTCCAGCGACGGGAACAACCCGAACACTTGGTGCCTTCGATGTCCCTCGTACGGCCCTTCGAAGTAATCCTCAAGCTCGTCGTTCTTCTCGAGAATGTGCCCATCGGCGTCGATGATCGGAACCCTGTCCATGGATCGCTCCTCCTCTTTCCTGCTCCGAATGCCTACTCCAGTTGCCGCGGCGTGTCAAAGCGGCTCCTTGACATTGACGGTGAGTCTTTCTAACTGTTCGCAATGGCCCCTCCGCCCCTGGATTCCCGCTCCCCGATCGGGGTCGGGGACAAGCTTCGCGGGAATGACGGATATCATGTGGCCTCATATGTGGCCTCAAGATAGCCATGGGCGACTCCGGGCTTGCCCCGGGATCCAGAGGAGCGGGGGAGGGGGCCAGCACAAGCGGGCAGCACGATAGGAGTGAACGTGAGTCTCAAACTTGGCATAACCATCCCCACCTATACCTGGCCGGACATGGACTACCGGATGGCTCATACCGTGGTGCAGGAGTTCGCCAAACGGACCGAGGAATTGGGGTTCGAGTCGCTGACCGTGTGGGACCATCTCACCGACGCGCCTGGTCTCTACGGCGGTTCCTGGATGGATCCTCTCATCTGCATCTCCGCCGCCGCGGCGTGCACCGAGCGCATCAAGCTGGGCACCCACATTCTGGTGGTGCCGTTGCGCCATCCCGTGCTGCTGGCCAAGGAGATCGCCACCCTCGACTACATCTCGGGCGGGCGGTTCTTCTTCGGCGTCGGGCCAGGTTGGAGCAAGCCGGAGTTCGACGCCATGGGTATCGACATCCGGGAGAGAGGGCGGCGCACCGACGAGATCCTCGACGCGGTCAAGCTCTTGTTGACCGAGAAGAACGTGTCCTTCAAGGGCGAGTTCTTCCAGTTCGACGACGTCACCATCGACCCCATGCCGCCGAAATTTCCCGAGGTCTGGGTCGCCGGAGGCTCGCGCATTCCCGACAAGCTGTCGCCGGACAAGCCCTACATGGTGAAGACCGTGATGCAGCGCATCGCCAGGCACGCCGATGTCTTCACCTGCCGCGCCTCGGGCAAGCTGGAGTGGGTCAAACGGGATTTCGAGACGGTCAGCGAGTTCCTGCAGTCCGTCGGCCGGGACCCCGCCACCCTGGGCTTCGCCCACGTGCAGGCCATCTACGTGGTGGACACCCAGGACCCCGAGGAAGCGTTGCGGATCCAGCGTCCCCACGTCGAGCGCATGATGGGAAGCAACCGGAGCTGGGACCATCTCCAGGAATGCTACATGGTCGGGAGCGTCGACCAGATCGTGGCGAAGCTGAAGGTGCTCGAGGACGCCGGAATGCAGCATGTGACCCTGCAACCCGCGGGCCCGGACATCGAGCAGGTGGATCTTATAGCGGAGAAGATCGCGCCCCATTTCGCATAGGGTCCCGTCACCACCATGAAAATGCCCTCCAACGCCCAGGTCCGTCATTCCCGCGAAAGCGGGAATCCAGGGGTGGGGCGGATGGGCCGTGCTCGCCCCGCCCCACCTCTCCTGGATTCCCGCATTCCAGGCCGTGTCAAAACTGCCCCCTCTCCCTCTGGGAGAGGGTTGGGGTGAGGGAACCTCGTGGCAAGCAGGCGGGTGTCAACGGCAATGAATGGGAGCGGCAGGGTTATTGGGGGCCCTCACCCGGCCTTCGGCCACCCTCTCCCAGAGGGAGAGGGGTTGGATTTGGGGCGAGTCGCACCGGCCTTCGGCCACCCTCTCCCAGAGGGAGAGGGGTTGGATTTGGGACGGGTCGCACCGGCCTTCGGCCACCCTCTCCCAGAGGGAGAGGGGTTTTGACACGCCCTGTTTCGCGGGAATGACGGAAATGGGGCGCCTCGGTTCGGCGCGGCGGATCGTATCTTCATGAAATGGTCGTTACAGGAGAGTCGAACGTGCGTACATTGAATCTGACGGTGCTTGATACAAGCGGAAGCCACACGGACCTTGAGTTTCCGGTGGCGCGGCTCCTGGAGGCGGGGTTCACGGGCAAGAACCGGGAAGGCGCCATGAAACACGTGGAGGAGCTCAAGGCCCACGGCGTGGCCGCGCCGGACCGCATCCCCGCGTACTACGCGGTGCCCCGGGAGATGGTCACCACCGACGACGAGATCGAGGTGCTGGGCGATACCACGTCCGGCGAGGTGGAGGTGGTGTTCCTGTTCAAGGGAGACCAGGTCTATATCGCGGCGGGCAGTGATCACACCGACCGGGAGCTGGAGAAGGACAGCATCGCCAAGTCCAAGGTCATGTGCATCAAGGTGCTGTCCTCGCAGGTGTGGGCCCTGGCCGACGTGGAGCCCCACTGGGAACGGTTGAAGCTCCAGAGTTGGGTGGAGGCGGACGGCGGGCGGACGCTCTACCAGGAGGGCTCGCTGGCCGACTTCCTGACCGTGGATGACTTTCTCGACGGCGTCAGGTCCGTGGTCGCGGACGGATCGCTGGACGGCATGGTGCTGTTCATGGGGACCATCCCCACCCTGGGCGGCGAGCTGCTGTTCTCGCCCACCTTCGAAGGCCGCCTTTCCGATGAGGTGCTCGGGCGGGAGTTGTCGATCCAATATCGCATCCGCCCCATGGACTGGCTCGTGTAGCCGGCCGCCGCCGGCTGCCGACATCCGAGGCATATCGTGAGCGAACATCGAAACCGACGGATTCGCGCCGCATCCATCCAGATGGGCATGGACGACGGGGGCAAGGCCTCCAACATCCAGCGCGCCGCCGCCCTCATCGACGGCGTGGACGGAGCCGACCTGATCCTGCTGCCGGAGATCTGGAACGTGGGCTATTTCGCCTTCGACGCCTACGGAGCCCAGAGCGAGACCCTATCCGGCCCTACCGTCTCCATGCTGCGGGAGAAGGCCGCGGCCAAGGGCTGCTACCTCTTCGGCGGCAGCATCGTGGAAGCGGACGGCGGCGCTTACTACAACACGAGTGTCCTCATCGACCCGCAGGGCGCCATCGCCGGGACGTATCGCAAGATCCATCTCTTCGGGTACCAGTCCGAGGAGGCGCGGCTCCTGACACGGGGCGAGACGCCCACGGTGGTGGACACCGAGCTGGGAAAGCTCGGGCTCTCGACCTGCTATGACCTGCGGTTCCCCGAGTTGTACCGCCGGATGGCGGTCATGGGAGCCGAGGTCTTCCTGGTGGCTTCGGCCTGGCCGTATCCCCGGCTCGAGCCCTGGCTCTTGCTGAACCGCGTCCGGGCGCTGGAGAACCAGGTTTATCTGGTGTCCAGCAACTGTACCGGCAGCAACCGGGGCAAGGCTTTTGTCGGGCACAGCACGGTGGCTGATCCCTGGGGAACGCCGCTGGCCGCCGCCGGCGACGGCGAATGCGTCGTACGGGCGGAGATGGACCTGAGCCAGATTCCGCAGATCCGCACGGTTTTCTCTGCGTTCAACGACCGGGTCCTGATCGACTAGTAGGCGGAGCGTATGGTCTTGCCAGGCGGTCTCCCTTCCTGGCCGATTTCGTCCAGCCGTCGCTGCAACGTCAACCGATCGCGCGAGGTCAGGGGCAGGTTCAAGAAAATCGAGATCCGGTTGTTCAACGTCCGATAGGCCTCGGCGAAGGCGATCCGTCGTTCGGCCTCGTTGCCGTCCACCGGCTCCGCCGGGACAGATGTCCCTTTGTTCGCCGCTCTCGACGGTACTATGACCGAATCGCGACGCCCTGCGCACGGTGGAAGCGGTTCGTTACACCTTTCCTCCCGGCGGACTTTCACCGGCTATCCACGTCAGAGTTAGTCTGACGTTCAGAACCGCGCCGTCAGCCTGAACCCGATGCCGTGCTCGGGCGGGACGTCGTCGTTGGCGCTCTCGCGCCGCGTCGCATCGATCGACAGCTCCAGCGACCCCGGCCCGGACCCGGCCCGGGTCAGGCGCCAGCCCAGGCTGTAGTCGCGCCCCGCATCCGACCGGCCCAGCCGGATCTCCGGCGTCATCGTGAACCCGCCCCCGAAGGCCGCGAACCCGTAGCCGAACCGCGCCTCCAGGCGCCGCTGCCCGGCGCCGTTGTCGTTGGCCGCAAGCCCCTCCAGGGTCTCGCGCGACAGCAGCGCGTCCTTGCCGCCCGACGCCCCCGCACCGAAACTCTGGCTCAGCGTCAGCGTCGGACCGCGGCCCGTCGGCGGCGGGTTCCAGGCGAGCGTTCCCGCGACCCCGCGGTCGCGGACGCCCGCCGCCTCGTGGGTCAGCACGCCCCGGCCGTCCAGCGACACCGTGAGCCCCTCCGCCGGCGCCGCCAGCGTCACCCCGCCGCCGATGTCGGCGCCGAACCCGGTCTCCGCGTCGCCGCCGTCATGGCGCACCCCGACCGCCAGGCGCGGCGTCACCGTCGCCCCCTTGCCGAGCACACCGTCCCCGAGCGCCAGCGGCCACGAACCCTCCAGCCCGAGACGCAGCCGTGTCACCGACGCCGACGCCGACGCCAGGTTGCCCGACGCCGACGACACCCGCGCCGTCGTCGTCCGCACCCAGTGCGCATCCGTCACCGCATCCAGCCGCGGACCCTCGCCGCCGACCAGCGTGCCGCGCGTGCCCGCCGCCGCCAGCATCATCCCGAGATCGGTCTTCAAGGCCGGCTCGCCCTCCGGCGCCAGCGTGAGCTCGCCCGCGCCGTAGCCCGCCGCGCCCCACACCGACAGACGCTCCGTCACCTTGTAGCCCGCCCAGGGCGTCAGCGCCGTCACCGTGGCCTCGATCTCGCCCGCGCTCTCGCCCCGGTAGCCGCCCTCGCCGATGCTGTGCGAGACCACCAGGCCCGTCGTCCAGCGGCCCCACCCATAGTCCGCGCCCAGAAGGCCCGTGGTCACGTCGCCGTCCAGGTTCAGCCTATCCTCCCGGCCCGCGAAGCGCGTCTCGGCCATCCGGCCCCAGAGCGCGGCGAAGCCGCCGCCATCCGTCTCCGCCGCCAGCGAGAACGACGACCCCATCAGCACCTGTTGCCCGGTCAGCGTCCGGGACCAGCCGCGCGACCGGTCGTCTGCCACCGCCTCCTGGCGCAGCCACTCCGACAGCGCCTTCAGCCGCGCCGTCTCCCCGGCATCTGCCGCCGCCGTCCCGCCGAACAGCGAAGCCGCCGTTCCGTCGGAGGCTGCACTGGACCTCTCATCCGCCTTCGCCTCCGCCTTGGGGGCCGCGCCGCCGACCCGCTGGCCGGCCAGGCTCACCGACACCCCGCCCGCCCGCGCCGCCCTGAGGCGCGCGTCCACCGCGTCCAGCACCTGGTCCGCCACCGTGCGCCCGAACCGCGCGACCCAGGCCTTCGGCATCGGGTCCGAGTTCTCGATGGTGCCGGTGGCGGTGCCTTCGCCGAGGCGGGCGCCCCGCGGATTGAACAATGTGAGGGTCAGTGTTTCCGAGTCCTCGTCGTGTTCATCGTCGAGCACCAGGACCTCGACCGTCTTCGTGGTCTCGCCCGGGGCGAAGACGAGTGCGCCGTAGACGGCGGTATAGTCTTCGCCCGCCGTCGCGGACCCGTCGCTCGTGGCGTAGTCCACGGAGACCGCGGTGCGGCGCGCGCGGTCGAGCGTCACCTCGAACGCGAGCTTCGCCTCCGGCCCCTCGCGCACCGTCGCGCCCGCAACCGAGAGCACCGCATCCCGGTCCTGTACCGAAATGGTCAGGGTCACCGGCGAACCGTAGGCGTACGGCGGGTTCACGATGAACAGGGTAATCGTCAACGTGCGCGAAGCAGGGCGTTCGCCGTCGAAGGGCGGCGTCACGGTCGCGGTTCCCGAGGCGTCGCCTTCGCTCAGTACGACGACCCTGTTTCCCGGCCCGTCGATGCGTGATGATCTCAGGGCCGCGATGTCCGGGACGGCGCTGTCCGTCACCCGTGCCATCGCCAGCGTCTCGCGGTCCAGCTCGCTGTCGCGGCGCACGCCGAAGGTAAACGGCTCGCCTTCCACTGCAACGGCGGCCGAAGCGAACAGGCGCAACTCCGGCGCGGTGGACGCCTGTGTAACCACCCGCGTGCGTGCCGCAGGCCCTTCGCCGACCTGGTTCACCGCCCGCATCTCGAACGTGTAGGTGGCGTCGGGGCGCAGGCGACGAATCGTCAGGCTGAAGTCGTTCCGCCCCGCGGAGTTCCAGCGCACGTCCTCCGGCACCGAGCCGCCTTCCGCGTAGCGATACTCGTAGTAGTAGAGGAGCCCGTTGCCGTTGCTTGCCGGCGGTTCCCAGCTCAGCGTCACTTCGGCGAGTACCTTGCCGAACCTGACGCGAACGGAGCCGGCCGTCGCCGTCAGGTTGCGCGGGGCGCCGGTAATCTCCTGCACTTCCTCGGCAACAGGTGTTGCGGTGGTGCGCGCCGTTGCGCCGGGAGAACGGCTGACCGCCCGCACCTCGAACGTGCATGGCTGTCCGTTGGTCAGACCGTCCACCCACACGCTCAGCTTGTCGCCGGACGAGTGCCAGGGCGCATCCGATGGTACGGATTGACCCTCGGCAAGACGGTATTCGTAACGGACGATGCTCGATCCGCCGTCGCGCTCCGGCTCATGCCAGAGCAGCCGCACGGCTCCATCGCGTTCCAGCGCTTCGAGGAAGCGCGGCGGGCCGGGCTCGGTGACGGTCGCCGACGGCGTACCCCGCTCGGTCACCGGGCTGCTCGCGAGCTCGCCGGCGACCGACCGCACCTCGAAGGTGTATTGCACGGCGTTGGTCAGCCCGATGACCGTCTCGGTCATGTCCATGCCGGCGGAGTTCCAGTCCGTGTCCGGCGGCACAGAGGAATCGGCGGCATAGCGGTACTGGTAGTCGCTGATGGTCGCATAGCTGACGTTCGGCGGCGCCGTCCAGGTCAAGGTCACCTGCCCGTCGCCGGACAGTACGCGCAGGTTCCGCGGCCGCGGCGGCCGGCTCGGCGCGGTTCGGACGGCTACCGGCGTGGCGTCGATATCCGCTGCCGCGCCCGCTCCCCGAGCGTTGTCCGCCCGCACCTCGAACCGGTATGCGGTGTCGTTGGTCAGACTCGTCACCGTGTACGAGGTCTCGTCGGCGAACTCGCTGCCCTCGTCCTCGCCGTCGGGAACATCGGTCCAGTCCGGGTTCCATTCGATTTCGCTGTCTTCGGTGCTGTCGACATTCTCTCCGGCCCGGTACTGGTACCTGGTGATGGCCGCGCCGCCATCGCCCGATGGTGCCTGCCAGCGCAACGTCACTTGCTCGTTGCCGGGTGTCGCGGTCAGGCTCCCCGGCGCATCCGGCGCACCCGGCGTGACGTTCGATACCGTGCGCTCGCTCGGGTCGGAGGCGAGCGGATTGCGGGCGACGTCGCGCAGCGGATTTGCCTGCGCCCCCGTCGGTACGGTGTACTGCACCGTCACCGTCTGCGCCGCGGTCACCCCGGACGCAAGCGTGAGCGTCACCGTCGTCGCGTCCACGGCCACCGGCGTGGTGTTCGAAAGCGCCACCGGCGAACCGTCCACTCTCACCGCAAACGCGCTCGCCGCCGGCACCGAGCCGGTGTCGAGAAGCTCGCTGCCGTTCATCGCCAGCGAAGCCCCGTCCACCGTCGCCGCACCGAACGTCGGGGCCGCCAGATCCACCCGGAGCGTGTGACTGAGCGGCGGGGCATCGGTATAGTCCTCCTTCGCGGCCCTCACCGTCACCCGAACGTCCGTGCCCGCAACGTAGCTCGCATTCGCAGGCACGCTCACCGACCATGCGCCGCCGGCGCCCGAGGTCGTGTCCAGCTCGCCGGTGCCCACCGTCACCGTCACCGCCACTCCCTGCACCGTGGCGGTCGCGCCGGCGATAGGGAAACCGTTGCGTCTCTCCGCAATGTTCACCACATCGTCGTCGGCGATGGGGCTTATGCTCAGAGACAGCGTCCCCGCGACATCGTTGTCGATGAGCGACACCGTCGCCGTCGTCTCGCTCCCCAGCGTCACCCCGTCGGGCAGCGGCGCGCCGAAGCTCAGCGTCACACCCTCATCGTCATCGTCGATGCTGTCGTCGAGCGCCGTGACCGTGAACGTCTTCTCCGTCTCCGCCGCGCCGAAGGTGAGGTTCGCCGGAACACCCGCGTAGTCCGCATCCGCCTCGCCCTGTCCCGTCGCGCCACCGGCGGCGGCCGCCGTGAGCGGGATCACCACCTCGCGCTCCGGCGCGGCGCTCAGGCGCACCGTCACCAGCGCCCCCGCACCGCCCTCGCTCGCCGTATAGCTCGCCTGGGCGAACGTCACCGTCACCGCAGGATTGTCGTTGTCGAGCAGCGACACCGTCGCCGTCGCCTCACTCCCCGGCGTCACCCCCTCGGGCAGCGGCGCGCCGAAGCCCAGCGTCACGCTCTCCCCGTCGTCGTCCACCCCATCGTCGGTCGCCGTGAACGTGAACGTCTTCTCGGTCTCGTTCGCACCGAAGGTGAGGCTCGACGGGATGCCCGTGTAGTCCTCCCCCGAATCGCCCTGGGCCGTCGCACCACCGGTCGTCGTCGCCGTGAGCGGGATCACCACCTCGCGCTCCGGCGCGGCGCTCAGGCGCACCGTCACGATCGCCCCCGCACCATCCTCGCTCGCCGTATAGCTCGATGCTCCGTACGTCACCGTCACCGCAGGGTTGTCGTTGTCGGTGAGCGACACCGTCGCCGTCGCCTCACTCCCCGGCGTCACCCCGTCGGGCAGCGGCGCGCCGAAGCCCAGCGTCACGCTCTCCCCGTCGTCGTCCACCCCATCGTCGGTCGCCGTGACCGTGAACGTCTTCTCCGTCTCCGCCGCACCGAAGGTGAGGCTCGACGGTATGCCCGTGTAGTCCTCCCCCGACTCGCCCTGGGCCGTCGCACCACCGGTCGCCGTCGCCGTGAGCGGGATCACCACCTCGCGCTCCGGCGCGGCGCTCAGGCGCACCGTCACGATCGCCTCCGCACCATCCTCGCTCGCCGTATAGCTCGATGCTCCGTACGTCACCGTCACCGCAGGGTTGTCGTTGTCGGTGAGCGACACCGTCGCTGTCGCCGCACTCCCCGGCGTCACCCCTTCAAGCAGCGACACGTCAAAGCCCAGCGTCACTCCCTCACCGTCGTCGTCGATGCTGTCGTCGAGCGCCGTGATCGTGAACGTCTTCTCCGTCTCCGCCGCGGCAAAGGTGAGGTTCGCCGGAACATCCGCGTAGTCCGCATCCGCCTCGCCCTGTCCCGTCGCGCCACCGGCGGCGGCCGCCGTGAGCGGGATCACCACCTCGCGCTCCGGCGCGGCGCTCAGGCGCACCGTCACCAGCGCCCCCGCGCCGCCCTCGCTCGCCGTATAGCTCGCCTGGGCGAACGTCACCGTCACCGCAGGATTGTCGTTGTCGAGCAGCGACACCGTCGCCGTCGCCTCACTCCCCCGCGTCACCCCCTCGGGCAGCGGCGCGCCGAAGCCCAGCGTCACTCCCTCACCGTCGTCGTCCACGCCGTCATCGGTCGCCGTGACCGTGAACGTCTTCTCGGTCTCGTTCGCACCGAAGGTGAGGCTTGACGGGATGCCCGTGTAGTCCTCCCCCGACTCGTCCTGGACCGTCGCACCACCGGCGGCGGCCGCCGTGAGCGGGATCACCACCTCGCGCTCCGGCGCGGCGCTCAGGCGCACCGTCACCAGCGCCCCCGTGCCGCCCTCGCTCGCCGTATAGCTCGCCTGGGCGAACGTCACCGTCACCGCAGGATTGTCGTTGTCGAGCAGCGACACCGTCGCCGTCGCCTCACTCCCCGGCGTCACCCCGTCGGGCAGCGGCGCGCCGAAGCCCATCGTCACTCCCTCACCGTCGTCGTCCACGCCGTCATCGGTCGCCGTGACCGTGAACGTCTTCTCCGTCTCGTTCGCACCGAAGGTGAGGCTCGACGGTATGCCCGCGTAGTCCGGATCCGCCTCGTCATGGGCCGTCGCACCACCGGTCGCCATCGCCGTGAGCGGGATCACCACCTCGCGCTTCGGCGCAGCGCTTAGACTCACCGTCACGATCGCCTCCGCACCATCCTCGCTCGCCGTATAGCTCGCCTGGGCGAACGTGACCGTCACCGCAGGATCGTCGGCGTCGATGAGCGACACCGTCGCCGTCGCCTCGCTCCCCAGCGTCACCCCGTCGGGCAGCGGCGCGCCGAAGCTCAGCGTCACACCCTCATCGTCATCGTCGATGCTGTCGTCGAGCGCCGTGACCGTGAACGTCTTCTCCGTCTCCGCCGCGCCGAAGGTGAGGTTCGCCGGAACACCCGCGTAGTCCGCATCCGCCTCGCCCTGTCCCGTCGCGCCACCGGCGGCGGCCGACGTGAGCGGGATCACCACCTCGCGCTCCGGCGCGGCGCTCAGGCGCACCGTCACCAGCGCCCCCGTGCCGCCCTCGCTCGCCGTATAGCTCGATGCTCCGAACGTCACCGTCACCGCAGGGTTGTCGTTGTCGGTGAGCGACACCGTCGCCGTCGCCTCACTCCCCGGCGTCACCCCGTCGGGCAGCGGCGCGCCGAAGCCGAGCGTCACGCTCTCCCCGTCGTCGTCCACCCCATCGTCGGTCGCCGTGACCGTGAACGTCTGCTCCGTCTCCTGCGCGGCAAAGGTGAGACTCGCCGGTATGCCCGCGTAGTCCGCCCCCGGCGCACCCTCTGCCGTCGCACCACCGGCGGCGGCCGCCGTGAGCGGGATCACCACCTCGCGCTCCGGCGCGGCGCTCAGGCGCACCGTCATGATCGCCTCCGCACCATCCTCGCTCGCCGTATAGCTCGATGCTCCGAACGTCACCGTCACCGCAGGGTTGTCGTTGTCGGTGAGCGACACCGTCGCCGTCGCCTCGCTCCCCAGCGTCACCCCGTCGGGCAGCGGCGCCCCGAAACCGAGCGTCACTCCCTCACCGTCGTCGTCGATGCTGTCGTCGGTCGCCGTGACCGTGAACGTCTTCTCCGTCTCGTTCGCACCGAAGGTGAGGCTCGACGGTATGCCCGCGTAGTCCGGATCCGCCTCGTCCTGGGCCGTCGCACCACCGGTCGCCGTCGCCGTGAGCGGGATCACCACCTCGCGCTTCGGCGCGGCGCTCAGACTTACCGTCACGATCGCCTCCGCACCATCCTCGCTCGCCGTATAGCTCGCCTGGGCGAACGTCACCGTCACCGCAGGGTTGTCGTTGTCGAGCAGCGACAACGTCGCCGTCGCCTCACTCCCCGGCGTCACCCCGTCGGGCAGCGGCGCGCCGAAGCCCAGCGTCACTCCCTCACCGTCGTCGTCCACGCCGTCATCGGTCGCCGTGACCGTGAACGTCTTCTCGGTCTCGTTCGCACCGAAGGTGAGGCTTGACGGGATGCCCGTGTAGTCCTCCCCCGACTCGTCCTGGACCGTCGCACCACCGGTCGCCGTCGCTGTGAGCGGGATCACCACCTCACGCTCCGGCGCGGCGCTCAGGCGCACCGTCACGATCGCCTCCGCACCATCCTCGCTCGCCGTATAGCTCGATGCTCCGTACGTCACCGTCACCGCAGGGTTGTCGTTGTCGGTGAGCGACACCGTCGCTGTCGCCTCGCTCCCCAGCGTCACCCCGTCGGGCAGCGGCGCGCCGAAGCCCAGCGTCACGCTCTCCCCGTCGTCGTCCAACCCATCGTCGGTCGCCGTGACCGTGAACGTCTTCTCCGTCTCCGCCGCGGCAAAGGTGAGGTTCGCCGGAACACCCGCGTAGTCCGCATCCGCCTCGCCCTGTCCCGTCGCGCCACCGGCGGCGGCCGCCGTGAGCGGGATCACCACCTCGCGCTCCGGCGCGGCGCTCAGGCGCACCGTCACCAGCGCCCCCGTGCCGCCCTCGCTCGCCGTATAGCTCGCCTGGGCGAACGTGACCGTCACCGCAGGGTTGTCGTTGTCGGTGAGCGACACCGTCGCCGTCGCCTCGCTCCCCGGCGTCACCCCGTCGGGCAGCGGCGCGCCGAAGCCCAGCGTCACGCTCTCCCCGTCGTCGTCCACCCCATCGTCGGTCGCCGTGAACGTGAACGTCTTCTCCGTCTCGTTCGCACCGAAGGTGAGGCTCGCCGGGATGCCCGTGTAGTCCTCCCCCGAATCGCCCTGCGCCGTCGCACCTCCGGTCGCCGTCGCCGTGAGCGGGATCACCACCTCACGCTCCGGCGCGGCGCTCAGGCGCACCGTCATGATCGCCTCCGCACCATCCTCGCTCGCCGTATAGCTCGATGCTCCGTACGTCACCGTCACCGCAGGGTTGTCGTTGTCGATGAGCGACACCGTCGCCGTCGCCTCGCTCCCCAGCGTCACCCCGTCGGGCAGCGGCGCACCGAAGCTCAGCGTCACACCCTCATCGTCGTCGTCGATGCTGTCGTCGGTCGCCGTGACCGTGAACGTCTTCTCCGTCTCCGCCGCGCCGAAGGTGAGGTTCGCCGGAACACCCGCGTAGTCCGCATCCGCCTCGCCCTGTCCCGTCGCGCCACCGGCGGCGGCCGCCGTGAGTGGGATCACCACCTCGCGCTCCGGCGCGGCGCTCAGGCGCACCGTCACCAGCGCCCCCGTGCCGCCCTCGCTCGCCGTATAGCTCGCCTGGGCGAACGTGACCGTCACCGCAGGGTTGTCGTTGTCGGTGAGCGACACCGTCGCCGTCGCCTCGCTCCCCGGCGTCACCCCGTCGGGCAGCGGCGCGCCGAAACCGAGCGTCACTCCCTCATCGTCGTCGTCGATGCTGTCGTCGAGCGCCGTGACCGTGAACGTCTTCTCCGTCTCCGCCGCACCGAAGGTGAGGCTCGACGGGATGCCCGTGTAGTCCTCCTCCGACTCGCCCTGGGCCGTCGCACCACCGGTCGCCGTCGCCGTGAGCGGGACCTCCACATCGCGCTCCGGCGCGGCGCTCAGACTCACCGTCACGATCGCCTTCGCACCATCCTCGCTCGCCGTATAGCTCGATGCTCCGTACGTCACCGTCACCGCAGGGTTGTCGTTGTCGGTGACCGACACCGTCGCCGTCGCCTCGCTCCCCGGCGTCACCCCGTCGGGCAGCGGCGCGCCGAAGCCCAGCGTCACGCTCTCCCCGTCGTCGTCCACCCCATCGTCGGTCGCCGTGACCGTGAACGTCTGCTCCGTCTCCTGCGCGGCAAAGGTAAGGCTCGCCGGTATGCCCGCGTAGTCCGCCCCCGGCGCACCCTCTGCCGTCGCACCACCGGCGGCGGCCGCCGTGAGCGGGATCACCACCTCGCGCTCAGGCGCGGCGCTCAGGCGCACCGTCACGATCGCCTCCGCACCATCCTCGCTCGCCGTATAGCTCGATGCTCCGTACGTCACCGTCACCGCAGGGTTGTCGTTGTCGGTGAGCGACACCGTCGCCGTCGCCTCGCTCCCCGGCGTCACCCCGTCGGGCAGCGGCGCCCCGAAACCCAGCGTCACACCCTCATCGTCGTCGTCGATACTGTCGTCGGTCGCCGTGACCGTGAACGTCTTCTCCGTCTCCGCCGCGGCAAAGGTGAGGCTCGACGGGATGCCCGTGTAGTCCTCCCCCGTGTCGCCCTGGGCCGTCGCGCCGCCGGTCGCCGTCGCCGTGAGCGGCACCTCCACATCGCGCTCCGGCGCCGCGCTCAGTTGCACCGTCACTATCACCGCCGTACCGCCCTCAACCGCCTCGTAGCTCGCAGCGTCGAACGCAACCGTCACCGACGGAGCGTCGTTGTCGAGCAGCGACACCGTCGCCGTCGCCGGGCTCCCCCGCGTCACTCCGTCGGGCAGCGCCGCGCCGAAGCTCAGCGTCACTCCCTCATCGTCATCGTCGATGCTGTCGTCGGTCGCCGTGATCGTGAACGTCTTCTCGGTCTCGTTCGCACCGAAGGTGAGGCTCGACGGGATGCCCGTGTAGTCCTCCCCCGACTCGCCCTGCGCCGTCGCGCCGCCGGTCGCCGTCGCAATGAGCGGGATCTCCACATCGCGCTTCGGCGCCGCGCTCAGTTGCACCGCCACTACCGCCTCCGCACCATCCTCGCTTGCCGTATAGCTCGATGCTCCGTACGTCACCGTCACCGCGGGAACGTCCTCCCGCACCACGGCCGTGGTATCGCTCGTCAGCGTTTCCGTGCCGCCACCATCGTCGGCGAAGCTCACACGGACCCTCAGCCTGTTGCCGAGGTCCTCCGCCACCGGCGTGTAGCCGGTCCCGGTCTCGCCTTCGATGTCGGTGTCGATCAACCCCTCTACCCGAATCCACTGATAGCTGAAGTCCGGACTGGTCAATCCATCCGCATCGGCAATCCCGCCGGTATCCACGGTCAGCGTCTGTCCGACCCGAACGGTGCCGACGACGACCGGCAGCCCCGTCGGATCGTCGTCCTGCGCCGCTACGTCGATGGTCATGAGATAGCTCGACTCACTCTCGTCGGCCCAGTCCCGGACCCTGAAGTCGAAACTGGCGTAGGCGTCGCCACTGGCATCGGCCACCGGCGCGAACCTGAGCTTGCCGCCGTCGATATCGACCCTCGGGACCACCTGGGAGATGCTCACCGAAGCGGCGTCCAGCGTCAGCTTGCCCACCGCCGGCAGGCTCTCGATCTTCACGCCGACCAACTCGTCGCTGTCATCGGCGTCGGAGAAATTGAAGTCCGCAGCGGTAAAGACGTAGACCGTGTCTTCGGCCGTGGCGACTTTCCCGGGCGCCGCAGTGGGTGCGGTGTTTGCGGCGGTCTCGGCGACCTCGGCGCTCTCGGAGCTGGTCCGCGAATGGCGAGAACCGGTGCCGTCCCGGAAGTCCACCCGGATCTTCAGCTTCTTGCCCACGTCGGCGGCCACCAGCGTGTACGTGCTGCGATACCCGTGGCGGATATCGGTCTCGCTCACCCCGTCCACGCGAATCCACTGGTATTCGTACGAGACGACGTCGGGCAATCCGTCCGGGTCCGCGATGCCGCTCGTATCCACGCCCAGCGTCTGGTCCACCCGCAACGTGCCGGTGATCACCGGCTCGCCCGTGGCCGGATCGGGCTGCGCAATCACCCAGAACGTCACGGTGTAGCTCGACTCGCTGTCGTCGATGCCGTCGTTCACCTTGAAAGTGAAGTCGGTGTAGGGATAGCCGTTCCCGTTCGGCGACGGGGCGAACTTGAACCGATCGGCGACGATGTCCGCCACCGGCACCGACGCGCCGTCCTCTACCGCATCCTCGCCCAGCAACAGCGTGCCCTTCTGCGGCACGGAGACGACCGTCACGCTGCTGAGACTGTCCGCGGCGTCGACATCCGAGAAATTGAACTCGGCCACCCTGAATGTGTAGGTCGCATCCTCGACGATGAAGATGTCTTGAATGTCCGCCGCCGTCGGCGCGTTGTTCGTCGACGAACGCTCCACCACTGCGGTGGGGCCGCTCTCGATCGTCGCCTGGTTGGTTTCGTCGTCGTAGAAGACGACCTTCACCTTCAACTTCTTGCCCTGATCCTCGGCGACCAGCACATACGTACTGTTCTCCGCGGATGCGATATCGACTTCGTTCGTCCCGTCCACCCGCACCCATTGGTAGTCGTAGTACACGTTCGTCAGTCCGTCCGCGTCGGCAATGGTGCTGGTATCCGCGCTCAACGTCTCGTCCACCCGCAAGGTGCCGGTAATGGCCGGAGCCCCCGTGGGCTCGTCGTCGACCGAGTTCACGTCCATGGACATCGTGGCGTCGTATTCGCTCTCGTCAACACCGTCGTTCACGCGGAAGGTGAAGCTGGCATAGCCGAAGCCGTGGGCATTGGCCGCGGGGGTGAACCTAAGCTTGCCGGCATCGATGTCGGTCCTGGATATCGACTCGTCCGATGTCACCGTCCCGGTCGTGGTCGTCGACTGCTCCGACGTCACCGTCGTGGTGTCCAGGGTAAGCAAGCCCTTCTCCGGCAACGTGACGATCCTTACGGAGACAAGCGTGTCGTCGAGATCGAAGTCCGAGAAGTCGAAGTCGGTCGCGCCAAAGACATAGGCCGTGTCTTCGTCCGTAGCGAGATATGCGCCCGAGGCGTACGGCGGGTTGTTGGGATCCTCCCGAGGGGCATCCAGCACCTGAGGGGTCGGCTCGCTCGTCAACGACGCGGTCGTGCCGCCATTGTCGGTGAAGGTCGCCTTCACCTTGAGCTTGTTGTCCACGTCCGCCGCCACCACCAGGTAGGTGCGGCCGGTGGCGTCGACGATATCGGCATCCACGCCGCCCACCGAACGGATCCACTGCCAGGCGTACGTGACGCCGTTCAGACCGTCGACGTCACGGATGCTGCCGGGGGTAGCGGCCAGAGTCTCGTCCACATGGGGCGTACCGACGATCTCCGGCGCTCCGGTGGGGGCATCGTTCGCCGCAGTCACGTCAATGGTCATGCGATAGTCGGCCGCACTCTCGGTGGTGCCGTCGTTCACCCTGAAGGTGAAAGACGCATAGTCGGCGCCGTTCTCGTTACTTTCCGGAACGTACCTGAGCACTCCTTCATCGATGGCGGACTTCCGCACCTCCCGGATCGCTCCAACCACCACATTCCGTAGCGTCAGGGCGCCCGCCGTCGGCAAGTCCACGATCCTCACCTTGGAGAGCGAGCCCCCGTCGTCGATGTCGGCGAACTTGAATTCGGCGGCGGAGAAGACATGCGCCGTGTCCTCTCCGGTGACGATCTTCGAGTCCGCCGCCGTCGGCGCATCGTTGCTCGGCAGCACGGTGATTGCGACGGTGTAGCTCTCCGCGCTTTCGGCCGTGCCGTCACTCACTTTGAACCCGAAGCTCGCATAGGGCGCGCCGACGACGTTCGGGGGCGGCCGGTACTCGAATTTGCCCGAATCGATGGAGGCGCGGGGGACCACCGCATTCTCCGTCACCGCAGTATCGTCGTGCACCAGCTCGCCCGCCGCCGGCAGGCTCACGATCTTCACGCTGGAGAGCGAATCCCCCGCGTCCGGATCGGCGAAGCCGAAGTCGCCGACGCCGAACACGTGGGCCGTGTCCTCGGCCGTGGACACGCTCCCGTTCGCCGCGGTCGGTGCGTCGTTCGCGGCAGTCACGTCGATGAACATGGTGTAGCGGAGCGGGTTGTCGCCGCTGCCGTCGCGCACGCTGAATCGGAAGGCGGTATACGCCATGCCATTGCCGTCGGCGGCCGGGGTGAACCTGAGCTTGCCCTCGTCGATTTCGGCTCGGCCGATCACCTCGTTCAGCGTCACCGCGCGGTCGTCGACTTCGAGCGTGCCGGAGCCGCTACGCGGCAGGCCCGTGATCCTCACGCCGGACAAGGGGTCCCCATCGATGTCGGCAAAGCTGAAATCCGTGGCGGAAAAGGTGTACGTCGTGTCCTCACCGACCACGACTCTGGAGTCCATCGCCGTCGGCAAGTCGTTCGCCGCGGTCACGTGGATGGTCATGGTGTAGGTGGATACGCTGTCTTCGGTACCGTCGTTCACCCTGAAGCCGAACGTGGCGTACGCCATGCCGTGGCCGTCCGGCGCCGGCGTGAACCTGAGGTGCCCGGAAGCGAGAGCCGCCCTCCCGATCGCCTGCCCCACCACCACCGGCGTGTCTACCAGCATCAACTCGCCCGCCTCCGGCAAGGTCACGATCGTCACGCTCGCGATTGGGCCTTCCTCGACATCGGCGTACTTGAACTGGTCCACGGCGAACGCGAGTCCCCGATCCTCCCGGGTGGACACGGTGGCGTCCGCAGCGGTCGGCGGGTCGTTGATCGCGGTCACGTCGATGGTCATGGCGTAGGCGGGTACGCTCTCGCCGGCGCCGTCGCGCACCCTGAACTTGAACCTCGCATAGGCCGTGCCGCTGTCGTTCTCCGCGGGAGTGAACCTGAACCTGCCTGCCGCGAGGTCGGCGGCGGCGATCACCTGATCCGCCGCCACCGGCGAGTTGCCCAGCGCCAGGGCGCCCGCCTGCGGCAAGGTTACGAGCCTCACGCCCGAGAGCGTGTCGTCATCGTCCGTATCGACAAATTTGAAATCGACCGCGGCAAAGGCGCGGGCGGTGTCCTCGTCGGTCACGACCGTGGCGTTCGACGCCGTGGGCAGGGCATTGACCTCGACCGGCTCCGATTCCACCGACCCGCTCGACGGAAAGATGTCGCTGGTCAGGTCATATTCGGTGCCCCCATCGTCGCTGAAGGTGACCCGGACCTTGATCTTCCTGTTCAGGTCCGCATCCGCCAGCACATAGGTGTTGCCGGTCGCGCCGGAGATGTCCGATTCCGTGCCGCCGTTCACCTGGATCCACTGATAGTCGAACGTGGCGTTGGCCAGTCCGTCCGGATCGGCAATGCCGCTGACGGAAGCGGTCAGCGTCCTGCCCACCCGCGCGGTGCCGGTGATGACCGGTTTGCCGGTCGCCAGTTCTTCGAACGGCGTCACATTGACCGTCATGGTGTAGACGGTGTCGCTGTCGGCGAGGCCGTCGCTCACCTTGAAGGTGAATGTCGCATAGGGACTGCGATAGCCGTCCGGGTGCGGCCGGAAGGTGAATTCGCCGTTGTCGAGGGAGGCGACGGGCACTTCCCGGCCAGCCGCCGCGACGGCGGTGCCGCCAAGGAACAGCGTGCCGTCCGTCGCCAGGGAGATCAGCTTCACGCCATGGAAGGCGTGTCCGTCGGCGTCGGCAAAGGAGAAGTCGCTCTTCGCGAAGGTGAGCGTGGTGTCTTCGGCCACGTTGACGACGGCATCCATGGAAGTCGGCGGCGCATTGTCCGCATGCGGCACCGGCGCCGTCGGTTCGCTGGTCAGGCTTTCGGGATTGCCCGCGTCGTCGGCGAAGCCGATCCGTACCTTGAGCGCCTTGCCGATATCCGCCAGCGTCACCTCGTAGGTGAGCGACCTGGCGCCCGGGATGTCGGTATCGGCACTCCCGTCCCACCGGACCCACTGATAGCCGAACCCGACACCGGCCAGTCCGTTCCTGTCGGTGATGCCGGTGGTGGAGGCGGTCAGCGTCCGGCGCACCTCCGCCGTACCGGCAATGACCGGCACGCCCACGGCGGGATAGTCGGTGGCTCCGGTCGTTGTCGTCGTGAAGGTGACGGGCAGTCCGGCGCCGGCGCGGTTGAGCGCACGGACCTCGAAGGCGTATTGCGTGCCCTTGCGCAGCCCCGAAACCGTTGGCGATCCGGGAGTGGGAATCCAGTCGGTGTCCGGGGGCACCGTGTCTCCCGCGGCGTAGCGGTATTCGTACCCCGTGATGCCGGCGCCGCCGTTGTCCGCCGGCGGGCCCCAGGACATGAACAACCTGCCGTCATCGATGCTCACTGCTTTGGGACTGCCCGGCATCCCCGGCAGTTCCGCCGTGACATTAGTGACGATGTGGCCGCTCAGGTCGCCGGCATCGGTGCCTGCGACATCCCGAATCGCGTTGCCCGACGGCGTGGTATAGCTCAGAGTCACGTTCTCGTTCCTGCCCACGGGGGCAGCCAGGATGAGCGTGACCGTGGCCCCGCTGACCGACACGGACGAAACGCTTGCCGCCGAACCGGCCGCGGTCACGACAAAGGCGCTCGCGGCGGGCTCCGACGCCGTGTCCAGCGGCTCGTTGTACAGCAGCGTCAACGTGGCGCCATCGACCCTGGCCCCGCCGGCTTCCAGCTCCGGGGGGACGGTGTCCGGCACCAGGGCCGTCGGCGCGCTGGAGCGCGTCTCGGCGTAGCCCACGCTGTCGTTGAAGCGCGTCTTCACCTTGATGTGCTTGCCGACATCGTCAGCGGCCACGGTATAGGTCCGTCTCGCCTCCCCCGAAATATCCGTCTCGGTACCGTTGCCCACACGTATCCACTGGTAGCTGTAGGAGACGCCGCCCAGCCCGTTCTGATCGGCGATATCGCCCGTCAAGGCCGTGAGGGTCCGGCCAACCTCCGCCGTGCCCCTGATGGCGAGCGTTCCGGTCGCCGGACTGTTTTCGGGCGTGTTGTTCCTCACGAACCGGCCGCGCCATCCGTCCACTTCATTGCCGACGGGATCCCGGAGCCGCTCGGCAGCATCGGCGGGCTTGGTGTAGGAGAAGCTCGCGTCTTCACCGTGCATCACCATGGGGCCAAGCTCGAGACGGAGGTCACGGCGATTGTGAAGCGACATCCCCAGTACATGCACCTGCCGTTCAGGTGCCAGTCCGTCACGCGCAAATACCGTGAACGCGTCCGTCCCCGGTATGGCGGTCGCTTCCAAATCCTCGTCGAATTTCATTGTGAGCCGGTTCCCGACCACGTCCGCAGTCCAGCGAGGAGTCTTTGTGTCCAGGACCACGACTCCCGTTGGCGCGCTGGTCAGCTCCTCGCTTGCACCGAAGTTATCTCTGAACGCGAACCTGACCTTGAATCTGTTCTCCAGATCGCTGTCTCGCAGAGTGAGCCTCCGCCCCGACCCGCGCGGCTGCGGGATGACGTGCTCCGTACCGTTGGTGTCCACATAGCTCCACTGGTAGCCGTGACTCCGGCGGCGCTCTCTGCCATCCGGATCGTCGACCGTGCTCGTATTGGCGACCAGGGTGTGTCCCACCTCCGCTTTGCCGTCTATCGTCACCTCTCCGGTGGCCGGATTGTTGGCGGGAAAACTCAAGGTGAGAGTGCGGGTCTCGTCCTCGGCAAGACCGAGATTCGCATTCGACCACCTCCATCCATGCACAGCGTCGCGGGATTTGCCTCGGAACGCGAACTCCCGATCGCAAACGTGCAGGACAAGCACCTCCCCGTGAAAAGGGAGCAGTATGAGTTGATCGAACTCGGTTGGCCGGGCCCGAAAGCTCAGCCTGCCGTTTCCGTCTTCGAGAATGCGGTCGACGCTCCATATCCCCCGGGGGTAAAGATCGAAGGTGCTGGGGTTCAGGGTGCCGTGCCTACTGGCGCCCTGCTTGTAAAACCCCCTGTGGGTTTCGTCACCCGTGCCCGTGACCTCTCCGACCGTGAGCGTGGCGCTCCACACCGCCCGGCGATCGGAGAGATCGGGGTCGTTGCAGGTGCTCTCCTGCGCCTGGACGGAGGCGGCGGCCAGCAGGGCGGCGATTCCGAGCAGCGAAGCCATCGCGCGGGACAGGCGCTTGCCGCCCGTCCTCGGGACGACGACCGGCGCTCTCTGCGGGGTCGAGAGACCATCTGCGCCCTCGAAGACGCATGAACGGTCAGGACGGCAACCGACCGGGCCGGGACCCGCCTCCGATGCCCGCACCGCCGAATCGCTACCCCCGTCGGCACCTGCCGGATCGGGCGGCACGGCGTCCGCGCGGCAGGTCCGCAATTCCTTCCTCACGGCGATATCGCCAAAATCCGACGGATAATCCAATTCGATCTCCCTATCCCCTGACTTCCCCGCCGCCTTATCGCCCCGCGCGCACGATTCCGGCCGGTCCCCGAAGCCCTCCACGCTGCCTGCCCGACCTCCGTGGCCAACCGGACGCACGCGCCGTCTTTCTCCGAACTCGACCGTGGCGGAGCGTGCACGCGCTTACCCTTGCAAATCTAACCTATGTTGTGTGACAATGGTGCCTATTATTGCGGTGGTTTAACGAATTCGACACGAAACTTTCGCGAATTCGACGCGACCTACCGGAAATCGGACCGGATCGGAGCAACCGGGCTCCTTCCGCGGTCCACCGGCGAATCAGTCCCCGGCCGGGCCGGCAACGCGGCCGCGGCGGGTGCAGGGAGGAACGGATGACCGAACGCGACCGGACGGCGGCCGAGAACGAGGCGCTGCGCGCGCGCATCTCCGCGCTCAGCGCGGCGAGCCTGCGCATCAGCGCGAGTCTCGATCTGGAAACCGTGCTCAACGAGGTGGTGGACAGCGCCCGGGCGCTCACCGGCGCCCGCTTCGGCGCCATCGCCACCATCGACGAGGCGGGCGCCCCCCAGGACTTCGTCACCTCGGGCTTCACCGAGGAGGAGCACCGGGCCATCGCGGAATGGTCCGAGGGCCCGCGGCTCTTCGAGCACTTCCGCGACCTGCCGGGGCCGGTCCGGATCGCCGACGTCCCGGCCTATGTGCAGGAACTCGGCTTCACCACGGACCGGCTGCCGTCGAAGACCTTCCAGGGCACGCCGATGCGCCATCGCGGCGTCCATGTCGGCAACTTCTATCTCGTCGAGAAGGAGGGCGGCGAGGCGTTCACCGACGAGGACGAGGAGATCCTGGTGCTGTTCGCCTCCCAGGCCGCGACCGCCATCGCCAACGCGCGGACCTACCGCGCCGAGCGCCGCGCCCGCGCCGACCTCGAGGCGCTGATCGAGACCTCGCCGGTGGGCGTCGTGGTGTTCGACCTGCGCACCGACCGCCCGGTCTCGCTCAACCGCGAGGCCAGACGCATCGTCGACAGCCTGCGCATGCCGGGCCGCCCCGCCGAGGACCTGCTCGGGATCCTCACCTGCCGCTTCGCCGACGGGCGCGAGATCGCCCTCGGCGAGTTCCCGCTCGCAAGCGCGCTGAGGAGCGCCGAGACGGTGCGCGCCGAGGAGATCGTGCTCACCACCCCCGACGGGCGCAGCGTCACCACGCTCGTCAACGCCACCCCGATCCACGCCGAAGACGGCGCGGTCGCGTCGGTGGTGGCCACCATGCAGGACCTCGCCCCGCTTCAGGAGCTGGAGCGGATACGGGCGGAGTTCCTCGGCATGGTCGGCCACGAACTGCGCGTGCCGCTGACCTCCATCAAGGGCTCCACCGCCGCGGCGCTGGGCGCCGCCCGGCTCATGGCGCCGGCCGAGACCCGCGAGTTCTTCCGCATCATCGACGATCAGGCCGACCGCATGATCGGGCTGATCGCCGACCTGCTCGATGCCGGGCGCATCGAAACCGGTTCGCTCTCGGTCTCGCCCGAGCCCTCGGAGGTCGGCGCCCTGGCGGACCAGGCGCGCAGCACCTTCGTCACCGGCGGCGGCCGGCACGCCGTGTGGATCGACCTTCCGCCCGGTCTGCCGACCGTGCTGGCGGACCGCCAGCGCATCGTGCAGGTGCTGAACAACCTGCTGGCCAACGCCGCGCGCCACTCCCCGGACACCTCCGCGATCCGCATCGCGGCGGAACGCGACGGGGTGCATGTCGCGGTATCGGTTTCAGACGACGGCCGGGGCATCGCGCCGGAGCGTCTCGGGCAGCTTTTCCGCAAATACGCCGCCGCCGGGGACCGCGACGGCGGGGTCGGCGGCGGGCTGGGGCTTGCCATCTGCAGGGGCCTGGTCGAGGCCCATGGCGGACGCATCCGGGCCGAGAGCGGCGGCCTGGGCCTGGGCGCCCGCTTCACTTTCACGCTCCCGGTGGCCGGGACCGCCGTCGCCGTCCCGGACCGCCCCGACAGGCCCGGCGCGGAGACGGAAGCGGTGCCCATCCTCGTGGTCGACGACGACCCGGAAACGCTGCGCCATGTCCGCGACACGCTCGCGGACGCGGGCTACGCCCCCCTCGTCACCGGCGACCATGGCGGGCTGGCGCAGATCATCCGAGCCGAGAAGCCCCGGCTGGTGCTGCTCGACCTGATGTTGCCCGGGACCGACGGGATCGAACTGATGCAGACCGTTCCGGAGCTCGCCGACATGCCCGTCATCTTCATCTCGGGCTACGGGCGCGACGAAACCATCGCCCGGGCACTCGAGGCAGGCGCCGACGACTACATCGTCAAGCCCTTCTCGCCCACCGAGCTCACGGCGCGGATCCGGGCGGTCCTGCGCCGGCGGTCGAACCCGGTCCCCTTCGTACTCGGCAAGATCGCCATCGACTACGACCGGCGGCGGGTCACCGTGGCCGGGCGCCCGGTGACGCTGACGGCGACCGAGTACGAGCTCCTGCGCGTCCTTTCGCAGAGCGTCGGCCGGGTCATGAGCCACGAAACCCTGCTGCGCCGGGTCTGGGCCGGACGCGGCTACGGCGGTCCCAAGATCGTGCGCGCCTACATCAAGCGGCTGCGCAGCAAGCTCGGCGACGATGCCGCCCACCCGGCCCTGATCTTCAACGAGCGCGGGGTCGGCTACCGCATGGCCCGGCAGGGCGACCCCTAGTGTGGTGTCTCACAAATACGCTTACGAATCTGCGGGTCCTTTTGGCCGTCGGCTGCGTTGCTCTTCCTCGCGTGGTGACCGCCACACGGGCGGGTTTGAAACCCGCCCCTACAAGTCATCGCGCCTTGCCGACGGCCAAAATGCCCTCGCAGCTTCATAACCGTATTTGTGAGACACCACACTAGCAGTCCGTGGTGAAAGTCGTTGATCATAGTGATCGACACGAAATGGTTCGGGTACTAGACTGTAGAGCATGGCGATGGGGACACGTGGCCGCGGGACGCGGCAAGGGACGATGTGGGTGCCGACGGCGGATCTGCCAAAGAGCGCTGGGCACCCGTTTTACGAGCGGCTGAATCGGGTGCTGGACGATGCAGGGTTCGATGCGTTCGTGGAAGCGCAGTGCGCGTCGTACTACGCGGACGGGATCGGCCGGCCGAGTCTGGCGCCGGGGCGGTATTTTCGGTTGCTGCTGCTGGGCTATTTCGAAGGGCTGGACTCGAAACGGGCGATCGCCTGGCGGGCGGGCAGCGGGGCGAACTGCTGGAACGGCCCAACGCCCATCTCTATGACACCGGCGGCATGCGCCGCGTGCATCTGCGCGGGCATTCCAACATCTTGAAACGGCTGCTCGTGCACGTCTGCGGCTTGCGGGCGGGTTTGAAACCCGCCCCTACATGCGCCCATGCCGCACCATACGGATACATTACACTGTGAAGGGAGGAGAGAGATGCCGAAGGAAGAAAGAGAGTTTTTCGACACCAGCATCATCGACTGGCGCCCCGTGGGTGCCGGCTCGGGGGCAGCGGCAGAGGGGATCACGGAGAAAATCCTGAGTCACGACCCGGAAACGGGAGACTACGCCCGCATGGTCAACTTCTCGGCCGGCGTGGAAACCGACGAGACCATCGAGCACGATTTCTGGGAAGAGGTCATCATCATCGAGGGCAGCTTGATCGACACCCGGCTCAACCAGGAGTTCACCAAGGGCATGTACGGATGCCGCCCGCCGGGCATGAAGCACGGGCCCTACAAGAGCCCCAACGGCTGCATCACCTTCGAGCTGCGCTACTTCAAGAAGTAGTCTGCCCGGACACATGGCGCAATTCACCACCGTCGGCCGATCCATCCGCCGCGTGGAAGGGGTGGAGAAGGTCACCGGGAAGGCGCGGTTCACGGGTGACCTGGACTTTCCCGGGCTGCTGGAGGGAAGGGTGCTCCGGAGCCCGTTTCCCCACGCCCTGATCGACAGCATCGACGTGCGCGACGCCGAGGCGCTCGCCGGGGTGCATGGCGTTCTCACCCGGGAGTCCGTCAAGGACATCGATCCCTACTACGGCCACTGCCTGCGGGACCGGCCGCTCATCGCCACGGAACGGGTGCGCTACGTCGGCGAGCCGGTGGTGGCGGTGGCGGCGGAGTCCGGCGACATCGCCGAAGCGGCGCTGGCCTCGGTCCGCGTGCGCTACCGGGAGGTACCGGCCGCGGCCACCATGGACGAGGCGCTGGCACCGGAGGCGCCGGTGCTGCACGATGCCAACGCCTTGGCCGGGGAATACCACGAGCTGGCCGCGCTGGAGGAGGAGCTGCCGCGGAACGTCTGCCACCACGAGCGGCTCGAGTCCGGCGACGTCGCGGCGGCGTTCGAGGAGGCGGACGCGGTCTTCGAGGACACCTTCGAGTTCCCGATGATCTGCCACTACTCCCTTGAGCCCCACACCGCGGTGGCCCGGTTCGAGGGCGACGAGATCTCCCTGTGGACCTCCTCGGCCCACCCGTTCCTCATCCGCGCCGAGATCGCCCAGATGTTCCGGGTGCCGATGCCCAACGTGCGGGTGACGGTGCCCTATGTCGGCGGCGCCTTCGGCGGCAAGTCCTACTTCAAGATCGAGCCCCTGGCGGTGGCGTTGGCCCGGACCGCCGGAGGGCGTCCCGTCCGTCTGGCCCAGAGCGTGTCCGAGTCCATGCTGACCATACGGCGCCACTCCGCCCGCTGCCGGGTCAAGACCGGGGTTCGGCGGGACGGCACGGTGGTGGCCCGGGAAGCGGAGCTGCATCTGGACACGGGCGCCTACGCCGACAACGGCCCGCGGGTGGCCAAGCGCGTGGCCACCCGGATACACGGGCCGTACCGCATTCCCCACTACCGCATCGACGTCTACGCCGTGTACACCAACACGGCGCCGGCGGGCTCCATGCGCTCCATCGGCGGACCCCAGGCGATCTTCCCGCTGGAATCCCACATGGACGACGTCGCCCGGGGCCTGGACCTCGACCCGCTGGCGTTCCGCCTCAAGAACCTGTTGCGCCGCAACGAGCTCCTGAAGCCCGGCGCCAAGCCCATGGACGCGGACCTGCACATGGACCTGCGCAAGCTGGCCTCCATGGTGGGCTGGGACGAAATCGAGGGTCCGCCGGCGGACAACCTGGGCATTGCCGTGGGGGTCACCGACTCCGAGGCCATGCCGGTGTCCACCGCGATCCTGCGCCTCCTGAGCGACGGCAGCGCGGTGCTCATGGCCGGCAGCACCGAGGTGGGGCAGGGGGCCCGGACCGTCCTGAGCCAGGTGGCGGCCGAGGGGCTTCGCATGCCGCCGGAACGAATCGTCATGCGGGCCACGGATACCGACGTAACGCCGTTCGACCGTTCCACCGGCGCCAGCCGCTCCACCACGGTGATGGGCACGGCGGTCAAGTTCGCCGCCGAGGATCTCCTTGAGCAGGTTCGGAACGCCGCGGCCGAGGTCATGGGTTGCAGCCCGGGCGACGTGACCTTCGAGGACGGATGGGCCGAGGCCGGCGGGCAACGCATGGACTACGGCGCGGTGGTGCGGGCGTTCTTCGCCATGCCCGGCGGCGAGTTCATCGGCCGGGGCTACGTGCGCGCCGGCGGCGGGATTCCCGCGCAGTTCCCGGTGTTCTGGGAGACCGGCATGGGGGCCGCTTCAGTGACCGTGGACAAAGAGACAGGGGAGGTGCGGGTACCGCACTACGCCAGCGTGGCCGACGTGGGCAGGGCCATCAACCGGCTCCAGGCCGAGGCCCAGGACGAGGGTGCGGCCATGATGGGCATGGGCCATACCCTGTGCGAGAATCTGCTCTACGACGGCGGACAGCCCCTCAACCCGAACCTCATCGATTACAAGGTGCCGGCTTTCACGGACATGCCGCGCCGGTTCGAGGTCGCGCTGATGGAGAACGCCGACGGCCCCGGTCCCTGGGGCGCCAAGGGCATGGGCGAATCCGGCATTGTCGCGGTGGCGCCGGCCGTGGCCAACGCCGTCGCCCGGCTCACGGGTGTGAGGATCCGCGAGCTGCCGCTCACTCCGGAGCGCGTTTGGAGGGCCATGAATGGCAAGGCTTGAGGCGCGAATGCCCCGGTCGCGCGGTGACACACGGGCACGGGCGGGTTTGAAACCCGCCCCTACGTCGCGTCACGCCTTGCCGGCAACACCAAACCGAACCCGGACCCTGCGGGCGCGGGCTTTAGACCGCCCTCCCAACCCCGGACGGCACGGGCGCGGGTTTTGCACCTACCCGCGTCCCAACGGCGGTTCCCGTAGGGGCGGGTTTCAAACCCGCCCGCACCACAGACCGGCACCATGCCACAGGAGCACACCATGAAATTCGGTATCCAGCTCAATCCTCAGGTATCCAACGACAAACCCCCCGAAACCCTCCTCCCCACCCTGGCGGAGCAGACCCGGGTGGCCGACGACGCCGGCTTCGAGGCCATCACCATGGGTCAGCACTACAACATCCCCGGCTTCCAGCGGTTGCATCAGGTGCCGCTCCTGGGCCGGCTCTGCGCCGAGGTCAAGCAAGCCGGCATAGGCACCGCCACCACGCTGCTCGGCCTCCACGACCCGGTGGTCATCGCCAAGGAGCTGGCCACCATCGACGTCATGAACGAGGGCCGTTCCTTCTTCTCGTTCGGTCTCGGTTACCGGCAACAGGAGCTGGATGCGTTCAACCTGACGAAGCAGCAGCGCTTCCAGCGTTTCGTGGAAGGGGTGGAGATCGTCCAGCGGCTGTGGACCGAGGAGCACGTCTCGTTTTCGGGCAAGGCGTTCGAGTTGAAGGACGTAACCATTGCGCCCCGGCCGCTGCAAAAGCCCCGGCCCCCCGTATGGATCGCCGCCAACGGCGACACGGGCGTCCGGCGCGCTGCCCGCATCGGCGACGGCTGGTTGGTGGGCCCTCACTCCGCCATTGAGGAACTCCGAGACCAGACCGCGCTGTTCCGGCAGGCGTGGGCCGACACCGGCAAGCCCGGCGCCGGCGCCGTCGTCATGGTCCGGGAATGCTTCGTCGCACCCACCCGTGAACAGGCCGTGGCCAAGGCCCGCCCCTGCCTCGAGAAGCTCTACCGCGACGTCTACGTCAAGTGGGGCCAGGACGAGGCCATGGGCAACCCCGACGAGCTCACCTGGGACTTCGACCGCCTGGCGCGCCACCGCTTCATCCTCGGCTCCCCCGAAGACTGCATCGAGGAGATCCGCTCCTACGAGGAATCCCTCAAGCCGGACCTGCTGCTGCTCCGTTTCGACTGGACCCCGGGACTGGATCAGAAGGACATCCTGGCGGCCATGGATCTGTTCGGGGAGAGGGTGCTTTCGGAGGTGTGAGGGGAGGGGGCGCTGCCCGTTTCAGCGCATCCAAGATAACACGGAGGTTTTCTGTGAGAGTCGGTTTAGTGGTCCCGGCGGCACCAAACGCTTGAGAAGTTTACCAAGCGACGTAACCGTATAGATTACGGCATACGTTCTCCGAGGGCTAAGATGCCACGCGCGGGCGTTGGCAAACATGTTAGAGATGGCAGTTTCGCTTGCACCGTGTATTGCATTATGCCAAACTTAATGAGTGTATAAACTGGCGTTTAGCAAGGCTGCGGCCAAAGTGCTGGCCAGAATGCCCCGTCATGTTTCTCGACGCATTCTTGAAAGGCTCAAGAAGATCGCGTTGGATCCGTTTGCTGCGGACGGCAACGTCGAGCCCATGAGCGGCATGCCCGCTCATTTCAGGCTGCGATCCGGCGACTGGCGGGCCATATACAGGATCGAGCGACGTGAACCGCGCATTCTGGTCATCAAGATCGCTCCTAGGGGAGGAGTCTACCAGTGAAGCCTCAGATTATCACCAACAGTGACCGGGAGCCCGCTTTCGCGGTGATTCCCTACGACGAGTACCGGGTACTCATGGAGAGGCTGGATTTGCTTGAGGACCTGCGCGACAGCAACGCCTTTGGGGAGAAGCTCGCGCGCGGGGAGGAGGAAGTGATTCCGGTCGAGGTGGTAGAACGTCTGGTGGATGGGGAGAGTCCTGTCAAGGTGTGGCGGGAACACCGCGGCTTGACTCAGGAGGAGTTGGGGGAGCAGGTGGGCCTCAGCGGCTCGTACCTTTCCCAAATCGAATCCGGCAAGCGCGAGGGTACAGTGAGGGTCTACGCGGCCTTGGCGCGCGCCTTGGGTGTCGACGTGGACGACCTCGTAGCCGCCGGGGATGAGGAGTGACGTTCGCGGGGCGGCAGCCGGCTACGGCTTCAGATCCCCCTCCTCGAACGGAATCGGCTTGACCACCGGCTTCACCCGGTCCCCGTCTTTCTTCACCGTGATCCAGTTGAGACAGTTCTTGTCGTCCCTCTCGGGATAGTCGTCGCGGGTGTGCTGGCCGCGGGATTCCTTGCGTTCCAGGGCGCAGCGGGCGACCATTTCGCCTACCCAGGAGAGGTTCGAGCATTCGAGGGATTTGATGAGGTCGCGGATGTTGTCCGCCTTGAGCCGGGGGACCTTTTCGCGGCGGATCTCCTGGAAACCTTCCAGGCCGGCGGTCAGCCCGCGCTCGTTCCGCACCACCCCGGTGCTCCCCCAGGCGATTTCCTTGATCTCCTGTTGCACTTCGGTGGGGTCCAGCCCGTCGTCGCGCTTGAAGGCTTCGATCCTCGCGAGCTCGGCGGCGGTCTCGCCCGGGTCCACGTCACCCAACTCGGCGTCCGCCGCGTAGATGGCGGCGAACTTGCCCGACCGGGCGCCCAGCGCGAAGGCGCTGGCGATGGCATTGCCGGACAGCCGGTTGGAGCCGTGGGTGCCGGTGGCGGACTCGCCTGATGCGTACAAACCCTCCACGCCGGGGACCTCGCAGCGTTCGTTGATGTCGAGGCCGCCCAGGAAGGTGTGGAGCGCGGGGACCCACTCGAAGCGGTCGGTGCGGCAATTGACGCCGGCCTTGCCGAGCTTGGGGCTGTACTCGAACTGGATCTCGTCATCCCACTTCTCGTCCGGGATGTACGACGGATCCAGGTACACGGGGCCGCGCCCTTCCAGCATCTCCTTGTAGGTGGCGCCCACCAGGATGGCGCGGGTGGTGCCCTCCAGCCGCTCGGGATCGTACCGTTCCAGGAACCGCTCGCCCAGCGAGTTGAAGAAGCGGCCGCCCTTGCTCGTGAACGGCGACAGGCCGGCCATGGAGATGGCCTGGCCTCCGGGCGCCGGTATCAGCGTGAACTCCAGGAACTCGAGGTTGGCCAGGGGGGCGCCGATGTCGAAAGCCGCGACGTAGGCGTCGCCCGTGGTCAGGAAGTTGGCGCTGGTGTACTTCTGGATGCCGATGGCGCTGCCCGCGGCCAGCACCACGGCCCGGGCGCGGTAGGCCTGGTAGGCGCCGGTCTGCACGTTGATGCCGAAGGCTCCGGTGACCCGGCCGTTCTGGCGCAGGAGCTTCGTGATCATGGTCCACTGGCGCACCTGGACTTCCCGGTTGAAGACCTCCTTGCGGAGCGAGCCCAGCATCCCCACGCTGCCGCCCACCGGCGGACAACTGCGCGCGTAGGAGCTCCCCAGGCGTTTCTCCTGGTAGAACTGCTTGCCGTCGGGGGTCTTCTTGAAGTGCAGCCCCATCTCTTCCAGCTCGATGACCCGGTCGGTGACCTCGTTGACGATGGCCCGGACGATCTTCTGATTGGGGATGAAGTCACCGCCGACGATGGTGTCCTTGAAGTGCATCTCCTTGCTGTCGCGGGGGTCGGCGTGGCCGAAGGCGGCCTGGGGCACTCCGCCGGAGGTAGGGCTGGAGCCGCTTCGCCCGAGCCGCCCCTTGTCCACCAACACCACGTCCATGTTGCGCTTGGACGCTTCCAGCGCCGCCATGCACGCGGCCAGTCCGCCGCCGATGATGAGAACGTCGCAGTCGGTGGTCTGAATGGGGTCGCTCATGTGCCTGCTCAGGAGTTAGTGGCGGGTCCGCCGCTGGCGGCGGCCCGCTTCTTCTTGGGCTGCAGCACCACCTCGATGGCGCCTTCGGGACAGACGAGCTCGCACAGGAAGCAGTTGACGCAGTATTTGTTGCCGAAGGGAAAGACCTTGTCCTTCTTGTTGGTGAAGCGGAAGACGTCGGCGCCGCAGTCGTAAACGCAGATGCCGCAGCCGTCGCATTTGTGGGGGTCCACTCGTATCACGCGTGACTCCTCGAAAAGTCTCGTTGACAGCGTGCCGCGCCCTTTGATATGGCGGGGCTCAACCATGCTTGGCCGCCGCACTCCAGGATGTCGAAACCTATGGGGGCTACGTATATCGGAAATCACTGGGTAAAGCCAGATTGACGCCGGTGTCCATCAACTTCGGATCCAGGACACCATTACACCGGAAGGGGAAGGAACGACGGATCATGAGAGCAATCGATCGACGCATGTTTCTCAAGGGCATGGGAGTTGTCGGCGGCACCATCGTCGGCTTCAATGCGCTTCGTCCGTTCGCCATCGGCGCGGACGGCGGCGTTCTCCAATACGGGTTGGCCGCGGCCGACACCCGTATCCTGGACCCCATGGGCGGCCCCAACGCGACGGACAAGGCCGTGCTGGATCACATCTACCGTGGCCTCGTGCGGCCAATGGCGGGGGAGGTGAACGCCGAGCGGTTCCAGCCGGATATGGCGGAGAGCTGGGAGCACTCGGACGATCTCAAGACCTGGACGTTCAAGCTGAGGCAGGGCGTGGAGTTCCACGGCGGCTTCGGAGAGTTCACCGCCGCCGATGTGGAGTTCTCGCTGAACCGCGCCAGAAACAAGAAGACCAGCATCTACCACAAGTTCTACCGGGGGTTCGACGACATCAAGGCGTTGGACAAACGCACCGTCCGCATCACCCTGAAGACGCCCCTGACCCAGATCGCCCTGCTGCCGAATCTGCTCGGCTGGCAGGCGGGAATGATCATGAGCCGGAAGGCCGAAGAGAAGCTCGGCGACAAGATCAAGACCCATCCCATCGGCACCGGCCCGTTCGCGTTCAAGGAGCACATCCCCCAGGAGCGGCTGGTGCTGGTGCGCAATGACCAATACTATCTCGGCAAGCCCAAAATCGGCGGGATCGACTTCCGCTTCCTGCCGGATGCCAGCAGCCGGAATCTCGCGTTCAAGGCCGGCGAGCTGCACATCATCGAGTTGACGCGCGAACAGCGCGCCATCAACCAGGTGAAGGGTCCGGACGTCGTCATCGAATCGTTCGGGCCGTCCACGGTCGTGAAACTTCACATGGACCGGAAGCGCAAGCCGCTGGACGACCTCAGGGTGCGCAAGGCCATCGCCCATTCCATCAACCGGGACGCGCTCGTGCAGTTCATTGGCCCGGACGTGGCCTCGCCGCTCTACAGCGTGATACCGCCTTCGTTCGTCGGCGCGCTGCAGGATGTCCCCGCGGAGCTCCGCTACGACTTCAACCCGGAAAAGGCGAAGCAGCTCCTGGCCGATGCCGGCCTGCCCAAGGGCTTCAACCTCAACCCGGTCTTCATCAGCGAGAAGCCCATGTTCCGGCGCGCCTTCGAGGTGTTGCAGAACCAGTTGGCGCAGGTGGGCATCGGCGTCAACCTGAACGTGATCGCGCATCCCGCCTGGCACAAGAAGAACGACGAGGGAAGCAACCCCCTGGTGCTGCGGGCGGCCACGCGCTTCCCCACCGCGAACTTCATCCTGGAGGAGTTCTTCGTCAAGGGCGCCAAAAGGAACTTCTCGCATTTCAACGGGGCGGACGCGGACATCCAGCAAGCCAAGAAGGAGATGGACCCGGGAGTCCAGAAGAAATTGTGGGGCGACGCCCAGACCAAGATCCTGGAGGATCTGGCGGCGTTTCCGACCCACACGATCAAGAACGTCTATGCGCGGAAGACCAGTGTCGACCTCGGGTTCAAGCTGGAGTCGGATCTGTGCATCTGCGTGCCGTTGAGGTGGGATGCCCGGCTGATGTAGCGGCTTCCCATGGAAAACGACGCATACGTAACCTACCACGGCAACTCCGAGGCCGACCGCGAGATCGCGCGACGGAGTGTGCTGTTCATCGACAACGAGACCGCGGCGCGGGTCCTCACCATGGAGGACACCATCGAAGCCGTCGAGGAGTCCTATCGGGAGTACGGGTTGGGGCGGGCCACGGCCACCCGCGCGACCCACTCCGTGCCCCGGCCCGGCGGCGACGGCTGGTATACCTGGGACCCCATGGCCTCGGCGCTCCCGAAGCTGGGAGCGCTGGCGATCCGCATGAAGTCCGACATCCTTCCGCCGGGCGGGGCGCAGGTCAAGAAATACTGCGTCGCGCCCGGCAAGTTCTGCGGCCTGATCCTGCTCTTCAGCACCGACGACGGCGCGCCCCTGGCCATCATGAACGACGGCCACATCCAGCACATGAGGGTGGGGGCCGCCGGGGCCATCAGCGTCAAATACATGGCCCGTGAGGACGCCGCCGTCCTGGGCCTGTTCGGCACGGCCGGGATGGCCACGGCACACGCGCTGGCCATCACCAAGGTCCGGCCTATCCGCAAGATCCTCGTATACAGTCCCAACCCGGAGCACCGCGCGGCTTTCGCCGACCGCACGAGCCGCAACCTGGAAGTTCCGGTGACGGCGGTGGACGACCCGCGCCGGGTGATGGAGGGCGCGGACATCGTCGCCGCCTGCACCAACTCGCTGGCGCCGGTGGTCAAGGGGGATTGGCTGGAGCCCGGAATGCATGTACTGTCGGTGTTGCCCAACGAGATCGACGACGACGTCTTTCGGCGGTGCCACCGGTACGTCTATTCCCGGACGCCCAGGACCGACTATCACGTGGCCGACCCGGAGCGGCGCCCGGCGGTGGGCTACGAGCCCATCGATACGGAGTGGCTCCGGAGGGAGGAGTGGCTGCTGGGCAGGGAGAAGCGGGTCTTCCTGTCCGACGTCGTTCTCGGAGACTACCCGGGAAGGGCGGGGCCGGAAGAGATCACCTGCTTCGTCACCCAGGGAAACGCCATTCAGTTTGCGGCGTCGGCCGTAAAGGTCTACGAGGGCGCGCGGGCGCGGGGCCTGGGCCACGAGTTGCCGCTGAGCTGGTTCCTGCAGGATATCAGCGACTGACCCCACGCCAATGACCGGCTACATCCTGCGCAGGACCCTCTGGGCCATTCCCACGATGTTCGGGGTCATGGTCTTCATCTTCGTCGTGATGCGGATCCTGCCGGGCGATCCCGCGTACGCCATCCTGGGTGACGAGGCGCCGGCGGAAGCCCTGGAGCAGTTCCGCCGGAGTTGGGGCCTCCACGAACCCCTCTGGGTGCAGTTCGGCGACTACGTCTGGGGCCTGCTGCGGGGCGATCTCGGCATCTCCATGGCCAACCGGCGCCCGATCCTGCCGCAGATCCTGCGGGCGCTGCCGTACACCCTGGACCTCGCGGTCTCGGGGCTGGCCGTGGGCCTGGTGCTGGGCATTCCGCTGGGAATCCTGACGGCCCAGCGTCGCAACACCATGACGGACTACTTAGCCAGGGTTTTCTCTCTGGCCGGTATCTCGACCCCGTCCTTTTATCTCGGTATTCTCCTGATCTTCTTCTTTTCCTATAAGTTGCGCCTCTTCCCGATCATCGGAGCCGGGGATCTGAACGACCCCTGGGATCGTTTGCACCATCTGGTGCTGCCGGCCCTGAGCGTGGGGCTGGCCATGATGTCGTACATCACCCGTGTGACACGGTCCGCTCTGCTCGAGGTCGTCAACATGGAATACGTACGCACGGCGCGGGCCAAGGGGCTCACGGAGCACTGGGTGATGTACAAGCACGCGCTCAAGAACGCCCTGATGCCGGTGGTTTCCGTTGTCGGCATCTACACGGGCATCCTCATTGGGAGCTCCATCCTCGTCACCATCGTCTTCAACCGGCCAGGCCTGGGCAAGCTCATGGTGGGCGGCATCAATACCCATGACTACGCCATGCTCCAGGCGGTGATGACGTTCTATGCCGGGATTATCGTCCTGGTGAACCTGTTGACGGATCTGACGTACGCGTCCATCGATCCGCGGATCAAGTACAAGTGAATCCATGACCATCGAAGACTCACCCGGTAGCCGGCGACGCCGAAGGATCTGGCGCGCCATGAAACAGAACAAGACCACGTTGGTGGGGCTTGTCCTGACCACGCTGATCCTGCTGGTGGCGCTGTTCGCACCGTGGCTGGTTCCTTTCGATCCCATCCACCAAGACCTCATGCAGGGGGATCTCCCTCCGGGCCCGGTGCACGTGCTCGGCACGGACAGCTACGGCAGGGACGTCCTGTCGCGCATCATCATGGGGGGGCGGGTGTCCCTGGGCATTGCGCTGTCCGCGGTGGGGATTGCGCTCGTTTTCGGCAGCACCCTCGGCGTCGTCGCGGGTTACAAGGGCGGTGTCATCGATGCCGTAACCGTGCGGTTTACCGACCTGCTGATGACTTTCCCCACGACGATTCTGGGACTGATGGTGCTGGCCGTCCTGGGCTCCGGGATGGTGAACCTCTCCATAGCCATCGCCATCGCCATCACCCCGAGATTCGCCCGGATCGCCCGGGGCTCCGCCATCTCGTTGCGCGAGCGGGACTTCATCCAGGGCGCCCGCGCCCTGGGCATGAGCGATATGCGCATCATCTGCAAGCACGTGCTGCCCAACATCTCCAACGAGGTCCTGGTGGTCGCCAGCCTCTGGACCGCAACGGCCATTCTCCAGGAGGCCAACCTGAGCTTCATCGGCCTCGGCGTGAAGCCGCCGACGCCCAGTTGGGGTGGCATGATTCGGGACGGGGTGAACCAGCTTCTCAGCCAGCCCTGGCTGTCCATCGCACCCGGGGTCGCCATTTTCGCCGTGGTCCTGGCCTTCAACATGATCGGTGACGGACTGAGAGACATCCTTGATCCGCGGACCATGGACTGACGGCGCTCCTCGCGAGAGTGATGGGGGCGAAGGGCTGCAGGAGAACGGATCAGACGTTCCCTAAACCCGAAAGTTTGCGATTTCAGGTAACCTAGGGTAACTTCGGTTGAAATGGACCCGCGACTGAATCCCTACGCGCCCGGAGCCGGGACCCCGCCGCCGGAGTTGGCAGGGCGAGACGTGCTGATCGAGGAGGCGGCCATCGCCCTTGACCGTATTCGCAACGGGCTGGCGGCCAAGAGCATGCTGATGGTGGGGTTGCGGGGGGTGGGCAAGACCGTGCTCCTCAACCGGATCTGCGACGACGCCCGATGCCGGGGGTTTGCAACGCTTCTTCTGGAGGCGCCGGAAGACAGGTCGCTGCCGGTTCTGCTCATCCCGCCGTTACATGCCGCGCTGGTGCGCATGAATCGCATCGCGGCCGCTAGTGACGCTGTGCGCCGGGCGCTGAGGGCGTTGGCGGGATTCGTCGGCGCGATCAAGGTCGGGAGCGGTGACCTGAACGTTAGCCTGGACCTCGCACCGGAACGCGGGCTCGCCGACAGCGGCAATCTGGACGCTGACCTGACGGCGCTCGTGGAATCCGTCGGCGAGGCGGCCCGCGACCAGGACACCGCCGTAGCGCTTTTCGTCGACGAGTTGCAGTACGTCGCGGAACGCGAACTGGCCGCGCTGATCGCGGCCCTCCACCGCGCTGCCCAGAGCCGGTTGCCGATAACGCTGGTGGGCGCGGGCCTGCCGCAACTCGTGGCCCGCACCGCATCCGCCAAGACCTACTCCGAACGCCTCTTCACCTTCCCGGAAATCGGTCCGCTGGATCCCGTGTCCGCGAGGCTCGCCATTGAAGCGCCGGCAAGGCGTCTTGAGGTTGCCTTCCAACCCGACGCCCTGGAGGCGGTGCTGCAAAACAGCCAGGGCTACCCGTACTTCTTGCAGGAGTGGGGCAAGCACTGCTGGGACTGCGCCACGTCATCTCCCGTGACAGCAGCGGACGTCGAGGCCGCCAGTCGGCAGGCCACGGCGGAACTGGATGCCAGCTTCTTTCGCGCCCGCTTCGATCGTTTGGCGCCATCCGAAAAGCGCTACCTGCGAGCCATGGCCGGACTCGGCGACGGCCCGCACCGCTCCGGCGAGATCGCCCAAGTCCTTGCCCAGTCCGTTCGAGTCGTAGCCCCAACCCGTGCGAAGCTCATCGGCAAAGGCATGATCTACAGCCCCGCTCACGGCGACACCGCCTTCACCGTCCCCCTCTTCGACGCCTACCTGCGCCGCGTCATGCCGTTCCCGGAGGGGTGACGGCCTGACTAGGGAACACCGTACATCCGGTTTGGTCCGGTCGCGTTCCATCAGAACAAATTCTCAATGTCCTGAGCCGCCTTTGACCGCTCGCGAACTACGAACTCAAGGTCAAGCGCCGTGATTACGTCCAGGATTGTGCCCATGCGTATGCCCGGTTCACCATTCTCCAACGCCGAGATCGTCGCTTGCCGCAGAAAGGCTTTTACTCCAACGTCCTTCTGGCTCAGTTTAAGTATCCGACGCCGGCGTCGGATTGCCGCGCCCATCTGCTTTGGTGACCGGACAAGCTGTTCCATGATGCGCTCCTTCTCAATCATTGTATTTTACCACGGGGGGAGTGAGCACAGATGATGCTCGGGCCAACGAAGATACGCTGCGGCGTATGGGACGGCATGATACGCTAAAGCGTATGGGTGCGCTGCGGGCGAACGGCTTTGGCATCAGGACGTCGCGAGCCCGCACAGGACCATCGGGAGATCCAATGCGGCGGATTCGTGAGTTTTCTGGAACTCAGCTCGATCTCTTCTCTAGTCGCTTCAACCACCCGTCGAAATGCGGGCACTCCGCACGCATGGTCGCCAAGCCGATCTCCAAGGCAGCGAGGGTCCCCATCAGCGGCTTCTGGTATCCTGGAACGAGGGCCAGGATTCGCTTGAACGGCGCTGTGTCGGGGGAGTCGTCAATTTCCTCGGGGCTCGCGAAGCTGTCTCGTATCGCCTGCAGGCGGTTGGCGATTTCACGCCGGCCGACCCCGAGAGCAAATCGCTCGCAATCGCTGAACAGCAGCGCCTCGAATTCGTGCATCGTGACGAACGGGATGAAGCGAGACGAATCGAATCCCGCGCTCATTGTCCGAACGACATCCTCCAGGAGCGCCCTCTCCACCACCTCCGGTTTCGCCCGGAACGCCACAGCGGAAGCTTCTTTCTGGCCAGGCCATGCTTTAGAGCCAGTGTGCGGCAAACCGTAGTAGTCCACCATCGTGGCGCCAACACTGCCGCCATCCTGTTTCAGGTGATTCACTATCCCTTTGCGCACTTCCGGCCACGGTTTGACGCCGCCGCGTCGGTCCCGTTGCCGGGCATTGCCAATGAGTCGGGCACTGACTGAGGAGTATCCGCAATCTCGAAGATGGGGCGCGAGCAATTCGTTGACGAATAGCTCTTCGGTCTGCCCCTCCACGTGAACGAGTAGCCGGGTCACGGCGAAGATTGTGGGTCTTTGCGTTCCGGGGAAGGACGGCCGCCCAGTTCGTTCTTCTCCCAAAGCTGTCCCAGGCTGTAGTCCTCCAACCAGACCTTGAGCGTTTCGCCATCCAGCCTTCGGAGTTCCGTGGCACCGTCGACGCGTTCGGCTACCAGTACGTCGTCCGGCTCGAAATGATCAAGCAGCACCGGCGACTGCGTTGCGACAATGATCTGCGACTCGATTGAGGCTTGTTTCAACAGTGACGCCACAAGGGTGATTGCATATGGATGCAATCCAAGCTCTGGCTCGTCCAAAAGAACGACAGAGGGGCGTAGCGATGCTGGCTGGAGCAGGAGCGTCGCCAAAGCAATGAACCGGAGCGACCCGTCGGACAGGGACGAGGCATCGAAGTACGCATCCGAGCCCACATGCCGCCATTCGAGGCGGATCTTGTCTTCGTTCAGAGCCAGAGGCTCCAGTGCAAAATCATCGAAGAACGGCGCCGTCAGTCGGATGGTCCGGCGGATCTGGGTGTAGGAGCTTTCGTGTCTCTTCCTCAGGAAATACAGGAACGCCGCAAGGTTTGAGCCGTCGGGACGCAGATGGCGATTGTCGTGTACGTCCGCGGTTGTCTTCATTGGGGACGTAGAGCCTGTGTCGTGGAAGTGGTACAGGCGCCAGCCCTCCAACCTGCCTCTAAGGAATTCAAGAACCGGCACAACGCCAGGCTGTAGTTCGAGGTTTCTGACGAATTCCGGCAGCAGTTCAGTTTCGGCGATCGAGATCCGTGGAAATAACTGATCGTCAGTGCCGTGAGCCATATCGACACTGAAATCCGCCAACGCGTCACCGAAGCGGACGCTGAATCTTATCGTTTGCGTTGCTTTGGAACCATAGTGAAGAAGACGGCTGGCCCCACCGGAGCGTCGGACATAATCCGACGTTTGAGACGCACTCAGAATGGCAGTTCGCAAGAGCCTGAGGGCGCCAAGAAAGTTGGACTTGCCTGACCCGTTCGCGCCGATGAGGACGTTCAGGGGGCGTAGTTCCAACTCTCTTAGTTCAGCGATGCTCCTGAAGCCTTGAATCGTAATTGCGCGGATCGCGGACATGGTTCCCTCTGTATCCAGAACACCGACACACCACCTCGTCGTTTGGCTTCCTGTTTCGAGGGCCAAAATGCCACGTCCCTGCGCTAGCGGCAAGCTGGTGGTGGCCTATGGTGACTGACATTGGCGTCGCTAGCCCTGAATCACCGCGAGTTGTGTTGAGTGTCTCCTACCGTTTGAAGAGCTTTTTCAACCGCTGTGGCGAAGGGCGCCGCATGTCGCTGTAGAACACCCCGCGTTTCCCGCTGAGGAACTCCATGGCGTTCGTCCAGGCCCGCGCTTCGGCGGGGGTGATTTCCTCCCGCGCGCGGTGATCGTTTTTCTCGATGAATCGGTCGAGGGTGTCACGTAGGGACTGCGCCTGGTGGATCTGGACCTCCCGGAGCTGTGCGGAGTGCGCGTGGCCCGGGTGGGTTTCGTCGGCCAGGAGGAAGTGAGGAAGGCAGATTCCGTCGGAGTCCCGGTACTTGTCGGAGAACGATGCTTCGCCGAGCAGGTCCAGCAGTTGCCGCAGGTGCACGGACTCGGAGCGCGCGGCGTGAACACATGCGGGGCAGCGGGTACTCTTGAGCTTGGCGCGCAGGCGTGAACGGGTGCGTCCAAGCCAACCCTTCAGGGTGCTCCATCCGACGACGGGAGGTTCTCCGGCCATGCGCTCGAAGCGGTTCAGCAGGTCCTTGGCGATGATGGCGAAGCCGAGATCCGGGGCGCTGGATGCCGGGACGTCGCGCAACAGCCACGTGTGCAGGTTGCAGAGGCCGAAGGAGTCCCTCAAGCCCATGCGTGTGGGCACGTCGGTCACGCGTTCGTAGAGGACGCTGTCGAGATAGGCGCGGCTGTCGTCGATGACGATGTCGCAGATGGGGCAGCCCGGCGCATCGAGCCGCTCGAAGAGCTTGAAGTAGAAACTGTCCTTCCGCACCGGTTGGTTCACGTTGCCTCGGCGGGAGGGCCGGCGGCCTCTCCCTGACCTCCGCTCACTTGTTCAGTGCGCGCCAGATCTTCTCGCCGGTCAGCGGCAGGTCCGTGATTCGGACGTCCACGGCGTTGGCCACGGCGTTGGCGATGGCCGAGGGGACGGTGAGGATGCCGCTCTCTCCCAGCCCCTTGGCGCCGTAGGGGCCGGCGCCGTTGCCGTTCTCGAAGATGATGTTGACAAGATCGTCGGGCAGGTCGGAGATCTTCGGCAGCCGGTAGGTGAGGGCGTCCGGGGTCAGCATCAGGCCGTTCTCGTAGACGGTCTCCTCGAACAGCGCCTGTCCGAGGCCTTGCAGGAACGCTCCCTGTTCCTGGGTGTGGCACTGCTGTGGATTGATGGCCTTGCCGGCGTCGGCGATGGAGACGTACTTGAGCACCCGGACCTCGCCGGTGTCCCGGTCCACGTGGACCTTGGCGGCGCCCCATCCCACTTCCCAGAAGGGCGCCCGGGCGCCGAGGGGGGCGTTGGGATCTCGCTGGCTCTCTTGCCGGCCCTCTCCCACGAGGACGCCGCCGTCACCCTTGACGTGGCGCACCAGGGCCGAGAACGGAAACGCGATCTCACCCAGGCGCACCTCGCCGTCCGCCAGCGTCGCGGTGGCGTCGGGACTCTTGCCCAATGAACGGGCTGCCTCGATGAGCTGTGTTCGGGCGGCCTGTGCGGCCTTCTGCACCGCGAGGCCCATGACCGTAGTACCGCTGCTGGCGTAAGTCCCCATATCGAAGGGGGTCGAGTCCGTGTCCAAAGGGGCCACTCGCATGGCTGTGGGAGATACTCCAAGTTCATGGCCCGCGATACGGGCCATGGCGGTGTGGGATCCCTGTCCGATCTCCACGGTGCCCTCGTGCAGGGTGATCCCTCCGGCGTCGTCGACCTCCAGTCGCGCGCACGAGATCTTGTAGTTGCCGCCGCCGTCCTTGATCCCACAACTTAAGCCGATGCCGCAGTCGGTTGCCGGCGCTTCCGCGCCCCAACCGATCTCCTTTGCCACCCGCAGCAGCCCCTCCTTCAGGTCGCAGTCCAGGGGCGTCTCACCCGGGGCGAACTCTTCTCCCTTCTTGAGGAAGTTCTTGAGCCGGAACTCCACCGGGTCCCAACCCATTTCCCGGGCCATCATGTCCATCTGTGATTCGTAGGCCCACACCACTTGGGGCGTGCCCATGCCGCGGAACGCGCCCGCCGGCACGGTGTTGGTGTAGACGGTGTAGGCGTGGGACCGGAGGTGCGGAATCCGGTAGGGCCCCGGCGCCCGGTAGCCCGCCTTCTGGGTGACCCGCGGACCCGAGTCCGAGTACGCGCCGCCGTCCACGTGCACGAGGCAGTCCCGCGCCGTCAGGCGGCCCTCCCGGTCCACTCCGGTGCGGAGCCGGACGCGCATGGCCGGCTTGCTCACTGTGCGAGACTCCTCTTCCAGGGACAGGTGCAGGAACACCCGCCGTCCGGCCTTGCGCGCCAGGGCCACCGCCAACGGCTCGAGCTTGGTGTGGTTCTTGTTGCCGTAGGTGCCGCCCACCAGCGGCACCACCAGCCGCACCCGCTCCTGCGGCACGTGGAACATCTCCGCCAGCTCCTGCCGGATGATGAACGGATGCTGGGTGGAGGCCCACACCGTGATCCCGTCGTCGCGCCACTCGGCCACCGCGAGCTGCGGCTCCATGGAGTAGTGGGCGATCTTGGGAAACTCGAAGGTGTGCTCGAAGATGCGCTCCGAGGCGGCGAAGCCATCGTCGACGTTACCCTTGGCGCGCTCGTAGTGAAAACTCACGTTGGCGTACTTCTTCGCTTCGTCGTCGACGCTGGGATAGCCGGGAAAGTTCGTGCCGTGCTCGCTCACGAACTCGTGCAGGGGAGGGGCGTCGGGGTCCAGCGCCTCGTCTATGGTCCGTAGCGGGGGCAATGGCTCGTACTCCACGCGGATCAGCGCGAGCGCGGCGGTGGCCGCCTCCAGGGTCTCGGCGGCCACCGCCGCCACGAGGTCGCCTTCGTACCGGACCTTGTCCGTGGCCAGCACCGGAATGTCCTTCACCAGCGGGCCGTAGTACGGGGAGATGTCCTGCAGGTCGGCGGCGGTGAGCATCGCCACCACGCCGGGGTGGGACTCGGCGGCGGCCGTGTCGATGCCGAGGATGCGGGCGTGGGCGTGGGGGCTGCGCAGGATGCGTCCGTAGAGCATGCCCGGATGCGTCAGGTCGGCCGTGTACACCGGCTCGCCGCGGACCTTGGCGACGCCGTCGAGCCGGCGGTCTTCCGTCGGCCGCGAAGCGCCGGTGTCTTGTCCGCGCAGGAGCGCCGCGGCCCGCTTTACCGATCGGATGATGGAGAGGTAGCCGGTGCAACGGCAGGTGTTGCCGTCCAGGGCGTGCTTGATGTCCTCCTCCGAGGGGTGCGGATTCTCGTCGAGCAGGGCGCAGGCGGCGAGGATCATGCCTGGGGTGCAGAAACCGCACTCCAAACCGCCTTCCTCCCAGAACGCTTCCTGCACCGGGTGCAGTGCTTCGCCGTCGCCAAGGCCCTCGATGGTCGTCAGCGAGTGCCCGTTGATCTCATGGGTGAGGGTGGCGCAGGCGCTCACCGGACGGCCGTCCAGCAGCACCGTGCACGCGCCGCAAACTTCCACCTCGCAGCTCGTCTTGGTGCCCTTGAGCCCTAGGCAGTGACGCAGAAAATCCGCCAACAGCAACTCGGGGGCCACGCTGGCGCGACGCGTTTCGCCGTTCAGGTCGAAGTGAATCTCGATCTCGTTCATCGGTTCCTCGGTGCGGATGTTTCGCGGGTCTTCTCGGCGGGATCGTCCATCTGTAGCAGATCGCCGTGTGCGCCGCGAGACGGAAACAGCACGTCGGCGCACCATTTGCGCCATTTCGTGCCGGTCTGGGCGCAAAAGCCGCCGGACTCTTCCCTGGTCGTGAAGAGGTCGCGGGCGCGCACGATAATGGTCCTATAACAGGCGTCCTGCTCTGCCCCGTTTTCGATCATGGCGCACAGCGCCAGGGCGTCGTCTGCGCCCGATTTTTCCCAGAAACGGTCCTGGACGGCGCCCTCGATGCAGTCGACTCGGTTCGGCCCGGCCGGGGCATGGCTGCAATACAGGACCGCGGCGGCCGGGTCCTTTCGCGTGACGCTGCCGACATCGCGGCCGTAGCTCTGAAAGCAGCTCTGGTGTGCCGCCGGTGTCGCCTCGGCGCATGCTTGCGCAACCTTGGAGAAGTCGCGGTTGAAGACCTTGAGCATGTGGGAGGTCTGATAGAAGTAGCACGGCACCTGATAGCGCTCGTGGACGATGTCACACGGGAAGTGCGGATCGTCGTCCTTGAGGAACTGCGTCACGTGGCCCATCACACCCGTCAGCCCGCCCACCACGTTTTCCATGAACACTCCAGAGTAGCATGAGCCTTTGTCAACCTCTGTAGGCATCCGGTCGCAGAGGGGGAGGGCGTCGTGGAGCTCATACGAAGTCCAGGCCATCAGGCCATGCCCGACGCCGTGTATGCACTGGTGACGGAAGAAGGGGTTCTCGGCAGCGGCGCAGATAGTGGCGACGTTCTGTTCCAGGTTCGCGGTGCCCCGAGAGGCGAAGAGGGCTTCGGTAGCGCCGTGGAACGATCCGGCCTGGCACTCGTGGCTCGACAGGGCAAACGCCGCCGCGCCGAACTCCTCGAAGGCTGCCCGTCCGAGATGGTGCGCCCTCTGGTGGCAATCTACGCCGGTGTAGGACTCGCTTCCCTTCAGGAGATTGACGGTATTCTTCGGGCCGTACCGCCTGACGAATCTGATCATGAGGGCGTCGTCTTTCAGCAGATCGACGTAGTCCCGGGCGGGGATATCCCTTGGCGTCTCGAACGCGACCTTGGGGATGGTCAACACCAGCGGTTCAGGTGGCGGCCCGACGTCTTTTCCGAGGACCACGACCAGCCCGCCGATTTCCGGGGCGAGGTGATTGTGGAAGCGCCAGAAGCCCCTGGTCTTGAAGGTGAAAGCCCACGTCTCGCCGGATGGAATCGGCTTCTTCGCGTCGAGCTCCGGGAGGATCCCATGGGTCGGGTGGATGTTGGAAGCGGGCCAGAAGTCCCCATCGGAGGTATTGACGAATCGGACCTGGGTGCCCGGCTCGATGTCGAGACGCTTAGGAACGAAGCCTCCGTCGCCGGTATAGGCTATTGCCGGAGCATTGGGGTCGATGGCCTCCGGCTCCGTGACGACGCTGACCGCCGGCGCGACGGTGGGAGTCGGCGTCTCTTGCTTTTGGGCGCTCGAAGAGCAGGGGAAGACGGCCAACGTCGCAAGGGTTAGCGCGAACGCATTCAACAGGAGATGTTGCCGTGTCGTCATCGGCGGCCCTTATCGTTGGCTGGACACCTTAGTGTGGTGTCTCACAAATACGCTTACGAATCTGCGGGTCCTTTTGGCCGTCGGCTGCGTTGCTCTTCCTCGCGTGGTGCAGCCACACGGGCGGGTTTGAAACCCGCCCCTACAAGTCATCGCGCCTTGCCGACAACCAAAATGCCCTCGCATCTTCATAACCGTATTTGTGAGACACCACACTAGTGATGTGACACTGGGCTTGACCCGGTGTCCCGGGGCCGGGGCGGCGTGGGCCGGTTCACGACCAGTACGTGGTGCGGTCCACGGGAATGTGCTGCAGCACCTCGCCGGGGATGTAGTCCTCGACCTTGATCCGGGCCATGGCCTCGTCCGGCACCTTGGACACCGGCGAGAAGGGGCGGTCCAGCGGCCGGGTGGCGTCGACGATCATCACCGAGGTCTTGGTCTCGTCCACCACCGTGGGGTCCAGGTAGTTGCCGGTGAAGATGGGCTGGAGGATCGATACCTGCCGGTGCGGCTGCACCCGGGTGGCCACGGCCCACAGGATCTCCGTGGGGTTGTAGACGTCGATGTCGTCGTCGAAGACGAACACGTGCTTGGCGTGGAGCTCGGTGAGGGCCGCGGCCGCCGCCCGGCCGGGGTCTCCTTCGGACATCTTCTTCATGGCAATGAAGATGTTGTAGTGGGCGTGGCGGCCGGCCTTGCACACGGCCGTGACCCCGGGCACGGCCTCGCGAATTCGCCTCAGGTAGGCGCCCTCCCGGGGCAGGTCCAGCCAGGGCTTGTCACCCTCGGGCGTGATGACCGACTGGTACATGCCGTTGCTGCGGAAGTTGATGGCGCGTACCTCGTAGCGGCAGGCCGAGAAGAAGCGCTGAGGGCCGAGATAGCCCGGCGCCTCGCCGAAGGGCCCGTCCACGATGCGTTTGCCGGGGATCAGCGCCCCTTCGATGACGATCTCCGCGTCCGCCGGAATCAGCAGGTCTTCGCCCCAGGTGGTGGACGGCGTCACCCGGAGCGGCTCCCGCAGGTAGGCCCCCATGACGTCGTACTCGCTCACCTCGAAGGGGCCGGTGTAGCAGGCGCCCATGTAGAACGCCGGGTGATGCCCCAGCACCGTGGCCACCGGACACTCCAGCCCCTGGTCCTCGTAGTCCCGGAAGATGATCCACTGATGATGTTGCGAGTGGTAGTGGGAGGCGGTGTTCTTCGACTTGATCTCCATGCGGTGGTAGGAGGCGTTGTAGATGCCCTGCCGGCGGTCCTTGGCGATGGTGCACAGGGTGATGTACGGACCGCCGTCCATGTAGTGGTGCCGCATGATGGGCAGCTCGTGGAGGTCCACGGCGTCGCCGCTCCTGACGTTCTCCATGACCGGCGCCTCGCGGTTCTCCACCACCACCGGCGCGACGCGGTTCTTCTCGAGGTCCACGCAGGCGTCGGCCATCTGCGCCCGGGTCATCTCCTTGGGCAGCCCCAGCGCGATCTGGGTCTTGCGCTGGGAGATGGTGAAATTCATCACGAGCTTGAAATCGCTGATCCGCCCGTGCAGGTTGCGCGGCCGGTCGAAGATGAGCAGCGGGAATTTTTTGGCGGCGCCCAGATGCTTGATGATGGCGCTCACGTCGTAGTTGGCGGGGTCGACTTCCGGCGTCACGTGCACCACTTCCGCCGGGATCTCACGGCGGCAGTCTTCCAGAAAGCTGCTCAGGCTCTTGGGCATGCAGATGCTCCTTCATTCGGGCCGGTCCGGTAGCCGGGCCGAGGTGGCCGTGCCTTTTCTCGTGCCGCCACAAGCCCGGGGGAAACCCGGGCGGCACGGCGGCGTATGGGCGGGCGGAAGTCCCGAGCTTGTCTATTCGATGTCCGTATGGTGTCGTGGAACCACTACGAGATTCGCCGTCACCTCCGCGACGTCAGGAATGGCCTTGATGGCCTCCACCACGCCGTCCACTGTTATCGGTGAGGCAACCATGCCGGACACGGTGACCATCCCGTTGTGAGCCTTCACGTCGATGGGCAGGTTCCGGTACAGGTCGGACCGGAGCAGCGTCGTCTGTGTCTTCCTGGCCAGGGCCAAGTCTTCCAACGACTGTTTGGATGCCGGCGTCTCCGCGAACGCCGCGAGGCGGGCGGTGTTGCTGTTCACCTGGCTTGCGGCTTCGGCGCCCATGTTGAGATTCAGCACCAGTTGATACCGCGTGGGGTCGTGCCAGTCGTGGCCGAACAGAGACATGAGCCGCCGGCTGCGGGCTCTGTCGGTGTGCTCGATCTGCTTGCGGATGGCGTCCTCGTCGAGCCCATGGCGTGACCGGAGCTCGGCAACGCGCAGCTCCATGGAGCCGGTCAGGAAGACCTTCAGCACATGGCCTACTCCGGGAAGTAGCTCGTGTCCCACGTGTCCGTGGTAGACCATCGAGCCGGCCTGGGCCAACTCGCACATGGCGGCCTGAAGCGCTATTCGATAAGGCCGCAAGTCCCGGAGCCACTGTTCCCACCAATGGGGCTCCTTCTCGGTGACCTCGTCGAGCTCGGCTCGCGGTATGCCATAGTGTTCGAGAGTGGCTACCAACTCTTGCCGGCCGACGCATTGGTAGTCCAGGGATTGCGCAACTCTTTTCGCGACGTCCTCAGCCCCGGCGATGCCCTCGTAGATTACAACTACAGACATGACAAGCCTCCTTCCCGTAAGGAACGGTACGCCAAGCGTGACTCACATCACATCCTGAGCATACTACAGGAAAGCGAATAGGCAATGGGCCGGACGGCGCGGCAACGGGCCGGACGGCGCGGCAATGGGCCGGACGACGCGGCAATGGGGCCGGACGACACGGGAACCCGGCCTCTCGCCCGTCATCCCGGGCCCGCCACCCCGTCATCCCGGACTTGATCCGGGATCCAGGGGGTGCGAGGCGGGGGTCAGCCGCTCGTGAGGTCGTCGCCGCGCACCGGCCGTGCTATGTCGGATGGGCGATGGCGGGGAACCTGATCCGAACAGTCATGCCGTGGGCCTGCCTCGCGGCGCTTTGCGGTCTGCTGCTCGCGGGTTCAGCAGAGGGTTCCGGCCATTCCGGTCGTGCCGGGTCGGCGTGCCTGGGGCGCCTGTCCGGCGCTTCTACCATCACCTCGGTGGGGACCATCCAGGGCGCGGCCCATACCTCTCCTTTCCGCGGGCGGACGGTCGCCACCACGGGTATCGTAACCGCTGTCGACACCGACGGTTTCTACCTGCAGGACCCGGTGGGGGACGGTGACGCCCGTACCTCGGACGGCCTGTTCGTCTTCACCGGAAGGAAGCCGGCGGCGGCCGTGGGCGACCGGCTCTGCGTGCGCGGGCCGGTGGCCGAGTATCAACCCGGCGGCGCCGCTACCAACAACTTGACAATCACGCAGATCACCCGCCCGAGGGTGACACGCCTGTCCCGCCGCAACCGGCTTCCCGCTCCGGTGGTATTGGGGGCGGGCGGACGCGTTCCGCCTGATCGGATTATCGACAACGACGGCTTCGCCGTCTTTGACCCCGGAGAAGACGGCATCGACTTCTATGAGGCCCTCGAAGGCATGCGGGTCACGGTCAGGGACGCCGTCGCTGTAAGCCCCACCAGCCGGTTCGGCGAGATCTTCGTACGGGCCGGCGGTACGTCCCCTTCAGGCTTGAGCGAACGCGGCACCCTCACCATCCGCCCGGACGACTTCAACCCGGAACGCATTCAGATCGACGACGACTTCGGACTCAGTCCGATGGCCCCGCCGGTTGTCAAGGTGGGCGATTCGCTGGGCGATGTCACCGGTGTGGTGAGCTACGGGTTCGGCAACTACGAGGTGCGTTTCACCGAGACATTTACGCACACGCGAGGTGCGCTGAAACCGGAGACCACACGCCTGAGCAGCGACGACGGGTACCTGACCATCGCGTCCTTCAATGTCCTCAACCTCGACCCCAACGATGCCGACGGGGACACGGACGTGGCGGGCGGCCGCTTCGACGCGGTGGCGTCCGTCATTGCCAAGAATCTGCGGTATCCCGACATCGTGGCGCTCCAGGAAGTTCAGGACAACGACGGATCCGCCAGGACCGGGGTCAAGGCCGCCGACACCACGTTGCGGTTGCTGGTGGACCGCATTGCCGCCCTGGGGCCGGTCCGTTACCGTTTTGTCGATCATCCGTTCATCGGCGACGACACCAATGGCGGCCAACCCGGCGGGAACATTCGCGTGGCCTTCCTCTACAATCCGGGCCGCGTGGAGCTCGTTCCGGGCTCGCTTGCCACTGTCACCGTCCCGGCGGATCAGCGAACCAATCCGAGGAACCCTTTCTTCAACGGCCGTCTGCCGCTGATCGCCGGCTTTCGATCCCGCGCTCCGGGTCATGCGGCCGTGACGGTGGTCAACAACCATTTCAATTCCAAGCGTGGCAGCAGTCCGCTGGTCGGGCAAATTCAGCCCTCCACGGAGCTTCAGGAGTCGCGGGGGGTCAACAGCGGAGTGGACCACCGCCGGAGGCAAGCCCGCGCCGTCCATGATTTCGTCACCGCCAGGCCGGCGGCGCGCGGCGACGCTCATATCGTCGTGGTCGGCGATTTCAACGAGTTCGCGTTCGTCTCGCCGCTCAAGATTCTCGAACGGAGCCTCCACAACCTCACCCGGAAACTGCCTCCGAGCGAACGCTATACCTACATCTTCGAGGGCAACGCGCAATCCCTGGATCACGTCCTGGTCAGCCCCTCGCTGAGCGCCTCGGCCGAGGTGGACATCGTGCACGTCAACGCGGAGTTCGCGGAAACCGCGGCGCGAGCCAGCGACCACGACCCGATCCTGGTTCGGCTGAAGCTGCCGCTTCGGCGGATGCCCTGACACTGCGGTTTGGTAACGTTTCCCGTTTTGTGGAGTCAGGCGATGTCGTAGGGGATGGCGACAATGTCGTCTGCCACCAGGGCGGTCTCGCGCACCGCGGCCACCACCACTCCGATCCCGTGCTCCAGACGGGGGTAGCTGTCCCGAAACGCGCGTATCCCGCGGGTGTCGGCGCGCGTTACGCGGGTGCTGCTCTTGGCCTCTACGGCAATCAAGACCCCATCCCGTTCAAGCACCAGATCCACCTCGGCGCCGGAGTGCATGCGCCAGTGATGGGCGCGTGGCGGATGGCTCATGGTCTGCGTCTGCTTGAGCAGGTCGAGGACGACATGGGTCTCGAACAACGCGCCTTGGATCGGATTGGACATCAGCGCAGTCGGGCTGGAGATGCGCTGGGTCCACGCCGCCAGTCCGGTGTCGGCGAAGTAGCCCTTGGGGCGCCCGGAGAGCCGTTTTGTCGGGTTTCCGGAAAACGCCGGGACTTCCAGCCACTGGTAGGTTGCCTGAAGGATGGCCAGCCAGCGCTGCGCCGTATGGTAGGTGACACCGAGCTCGCGCCCGAGCTGGCTATGATTGATCTCCTGGCCGGAGTGGGCGGCGCACAGGCCGACGAATCGGGCGAAGAGACCCGCATCTTCCACCGCGGCCACCCGCCGGACATCGCGTTCTATATAGGTGCGCATATAAGATGCGAACAGGTCGGGCAGAATCGCGTCATCGTGGTCCAGGTGACCGGGGAACCCGCCGCGCCACAGGCGGCTTGCCAGGGTCGGCTCCATGGCTCGGGGCGCCAGCCTTCCACGGCTGCGTAACCGGTCCACTGGGTCTGGTGCGAACAGATCCTCCACCCATGTGCGGTTCGTGGCCGCCCCGCGGCAGCGTTCGGCCAGCGAGAGAAAGGGAAGGTCGAGCACCGCCACCCGCCCCGCCATGCTTTCGCTAACGGAGCCGAGCAACATGAGGTTCTGGGAACCGGTGAGCAAATACTGACCGGGGCGGCGGTCCTCGTCGACTCGCCGTTTGATCACCCCAAGCAGGTTGGGGACGTACTGAACCTCGTCGAGAATGAGCGGCGGCCGATACTGGTCCAGGAACAACTCGGGATCTTCCCGCGCATTGTTGACGTCGATGACCGGGTCGAATACGATACGGTCAGCTTCCGGCGCCAGGTGAGACAGCATCGTACTCTTGCCGGCCTGCCTCGCCCCCAATACGAGGATCACAGGCACGGCTTGACGCAGGCGCGAAATTCTATCTTCAAGATGACGTTGCCTGTACTCCATGGTCGTATTTTAGCTATAGCATTTCTATTTTTCAATAATTGCACGAGCTCACTGTGCCCTATCCCATTCACTCACGGAGTATGCCCTGTACATCAGCCCTTGCCGTTGGTAGACTGCTCGTTTTCCGATAGTATCTCGGGCCAAGCGGAATGTTTGGTCTTTCGTCCGTCGAACGTCGCCGAAGGGAGATTTCAAGTGTCCATGCCTTTGTCTTCAAACAAGTTCCCGGGGCTTCTTTACTCCGAGCGATAACATGGCTGTTCCTAAAGTTGCATTGATCGTCACGGGTGGCACCATCGACTCCCTCGGAGCCGATCGCCTTGATCTCGCCTGGTACATCGAGGCCGGCAAGCGGCTCGATGAGGGACAGCTCGTAGGCTCCCTCCCGGAGCTCGGTGACATTGCGGCCGTGGAGGAAGTCCCGTTTCGCCGGCTGCCGAGCCACGCCCTGGTGGATCGGGACTGGCTCGACATGGTGGAGCTGCTGCACGGGATTTTCGAGCGCGACGGCGCGGACGGCGTGGTGATCACTCACGGAACCAACACGCTCGAAGAGACGGCCTACTTCCTGAACCTGGTTCTCAAGACGGACAAGCCGGTGGTGCTGGTGGGGTCCATGCGTCCTGCTTCGGCGCTCAGCGCGGACGGCTACCTCAACCTGATCAATGCCGTGCGGGTGGCGGCGGAACCGGAGTCGCAGGGATATGGCGTGCTGGTGGTCATGAATGACCGGATCTACGGCGCCCGGGATTTGACCAAGACGGCGACGTATCGCGTGGAAGCCTTCCAGGGGCGGGATCTGGGCCCCCTGGGTTTTGCGGACGCGGACAGCCGCGTGCGCTACTACCACCGCTCCACCAAGAGGCACACCACCGAGACCGAGTTCGACGTGGCGGGGTTGAAGTCGCTGCCGCGGGTGGACGTGGTCGTGTCATACGCGGGAGCGGACGGCGCCATGATCGAAGCCAGCGTGGCCGCGGGAGCCAAAGGCATCGTTTGCGCCGCCACCGGAGCGGGCCGGCCCACTCCGGCGCAGGATGAGGCCTTCGACCGCGCCGGTGAAAAGGGCGTGATGATGTGTCTCTGCAGCCGGGTCGGTTCCGGCCGGGTGGTGCGCAGCCCGTCGCTGCGCCGGAGGGGGTTCGTCGCCGCCGACAATCTCCAGCCCTGGAAAGCCCGCGTCCTGTTGGCGCTGGCGCTCGGCGTGACCGACGATCCGGATGCGATTCAACGGATGTTCGACACGTATTGAGCCGGCATCTCTCCCCACCCAGGACTACAGCCGCGGCCCGGGTCAGCCCGGGACGATCCGGCGCTCTTCTTCCCTGACCTCGATAGCATTCTGGATCAGTGCCCCGTAGCGGTACACGGCGTGCGCGAATTTGCTGTAGGGCAGTGTCAGGAAGAGCCCGGCTACGACGCCGAGATGGATCACCAGCAGCGTCCCCATGATGGAGGTTTCCCGGAACACGAGCAGCAGCAATCCGGTGAAGCTCGTGAGGAACAGCATGACGAGGAAGCTCTTGTCCAGGCTGAGCATCTTCTCCTCGGCAGGCTCCCGGTCGCTCTTGGACTTGAGATAGAGCAGTCCCACCGTGCCGATGCACATCATGACGCCGCCGACGGTTCCCAGCGCCACGGGAACGCTCAGGTAAGGGTAGGGGGCTTCCCAGTGCATGAAGTGGTGGTAGAAGGCGGCCGTGGTGGTGGCCGCGAAGTCCAGCAGGAAGCCGTAGAACACCAGATGGTGGTGCCACATGCGGCTCTTGGAGAATTTGGCGTCGGGGTAGTTGCATCCGTCGCCGCCGCCCTTCATGTATTCCAGGCCGAAGGCGTCCTTCAGGGCGCGCACGAAGGCGGCGGGGTTGGCGAGGTCGGCGACGCTCCCGCGGGTCCGGCGCCAGAAGCTCACGAATCCCGCCAGTAGCGCAAAGATCGCGTAGAAGAACATCACCGTCGCCGGGAACACCATGGCGCCGTAGGGCACCACGGCGTAGAACGCGCCGGTGCCTTCATGGGCCGAGAACAGGGTCGAGCTTCCCTGAAACACCAGGGTGAGGACGAATGCCAGAGCGACGCAGACCGTGGTGACGAGCCCGACCAGGAAGGCGTTGTTGCGGTACAGGCCCGACAGCACCCGGGGCCAGGCGTAGTCCGCATAGGTATCCGCCCGCAGCGCGGACAGGGCCTTGGGCACGTTTACCGCAAACTCATGGGGCGGCGTGTACGGGCAGGCGTAGTAGCAGGCGCGGCACTCGAAGCACAGGTTGGACAGATAGACGAGATCCTTGGTGTCGAAAGTGCGCCGGCGCTCCATGGCCGGGAACACCGCGCAGAAGCCCGCGCAGTACCGGCAGGCGTTGCAGATGGTCATGACCCGATCGGCTTCCTTGAGGTGCTCAGGCGATGGCACGCGCGGCCTCCCTTCCGGCAATGCGGCCGAATACCGTTCCAATGGTCATGCCGAACCCTGCCAGATAGCCTTTGCCGAGGATGTTTCCCGACATCATCTCCCCGGCCGCGAAGATATTCGGAGACGGCCGGTCCTCGCCGAACAGGACCTGTGCCTGCTTGTTCACGGTGACGCCGAGATAAGTGAAGGTGATCCCGGGCCGTAGCGGATAACCGTAGAACGGCGGGGTGTCGATGGGCCGCGCCCAGTGGCTCTTGGGCGGCTCGACACCGTCCGTGGCGCAATCGTCCAGAACGGCGGCATCGAAGGTTCCCGGCTTGATGGAGCGGTTGAAGGCCTGCACGGTCTCCTCCAGCCTGGCAGGGTCGAGGTCCAGGGACAGGCCCAGTTGCCGGATGGAGTCGGCCTCGACGGGCGGGAAGACCGAGGGAAGAAACAACTCGATGGACTTGGCGTCCACGATGGAATAGGCCTCCTGCTCCGGCTGGCCGGCGATGAGCGTCCCCCAGATGGCGTACCGCTTGGGCCAGAAGTCTTCGCCTTCGTCGTAAAAGCGCTCGGCGTGCTTGTTGACCACGATGCCGAAGGGGACGCTGTCCAGCCGCGTCACGATGCCGCCGTCGAACTTGGGTGCGCGCGCATCGAGCGCGATGGCGTGGAAACCCTTGGGGTGCCCCACAGGACGTGCGCCGCTGTCCAGGAGCTGGCGCAGCACGCGGCCCTTGTTGTAGGGCGTGCCGCGGATGATGAAGTTCTCCGCCGCCTCGCCCCAGTACTCCTTGAGCCACGGGACGTTGGCTTCGAAGCCGCCGGAGGCGCCGATGAAGGCCTTGGCCGCCACCTCCCGCGTCTGGCCGTGGCGGTCCACGACGGCGGAGCGGAACACGCCGTCGTCGATGTTCAGGTCCCGCACCTCGGTTTCGTACTCCACCCGGACGCCCATCTTCTCGGCGGTCTCGTAGTAGGCGTTGACCAGGGCCTTGCCGCCGCCCAGGAAGAAGGCGTTGGTGCGCGACAATTGCAGCGTGCCGCGCAGCGACGGCTGCCAGCGGACGCCGTGGGCCGACATCCATTCGCCCGCGTCCTGAGACTCGCGGATGGTTAAGCGCGCGAGCTCTTCATTGGTGTCCCCGCCGGTTACGCGCAGGAGGTCGTTCCAGAACTCTTCCTCGGGATAGGAGCCGGTGAGGAATCCGTTCTCGCCTTCGTGCATGTAGCGAAGGTTGCGCGTGTGACGGCTGTTGCCGCCGCGAAACGCCAGGGGCGCCGCCTCCAGCACCAGCACGCCGGCGCCCCCGCGACGCGCCATGATGGCAGCGCACAGCGCCGCGTTGCCGCCGCCCGCGATGAGCACGTCGACCTCGGGAGCATTTCCCGAACCGCCTTCGGTGGATGATGAAGCCATCACGCTATCTGTTAGTAGACGCACCGGATTCGGTCAACTTCCGAAATCCTGTCATGACCATGAAACCAGCCCGCCAATGCCCAGCCTCCGTCATTACCATAAAAATAACCCGCGAATGCCCGAATCCGTCATTCCGGCGAAGAGCCTGCCCCGTACTCGATATGGGGCAGGAATCCAGGGGAGGAGGGGCGGTGGGGCCGCTGCCCTGCGCGACCGCAAGTTGACAAGGACGGGTCTTGCTTGCCATGAAGTAGAGGCAGCCTTTCGACCGTATTCGCCGAACTTTGCACCGGACTCATGGCCCAGAGGGAGCGGGGCGCGGCCACGATAGCAGCAGTAGCGGCGCGAGAGCAGCCGCGTCGCATGAAGGCGCGCGGCAGCGAGGACCCCATGGCGCTGGAGATCGAGCGCAAGTTCCTGGTCACCGGAGACGAATGGCGCAACGCCGAGGGCGTCGTCCTCCGCCAGGGCTACCTGAGCACCGAGCCCGAGCGCACCGTGCGGGTGCGCACCGAAGGCGACAAGGCCAAGCTCACCATCAAGGGCATCACCCGGGGCGCCACCCGCGCCGAGTACGAATACGACATCCCGCCCGAGGACGCCGCCGAGTTGCTGCGGCTGTGCGAGCCGCCCCTCATCGAGAAGGTGCGCCGCCGCCTGGAGCACGACGGCCTCGTCTGGGAAGTGGACGAGTTCCTCGGTGACAACCAGGGCCTCGTCATCGCCGAAGTCGAGCTCGACCGCGAAGACCGCCCCTTCACCAAACCCGCGTGGGTAGGCGAAGAAGTCACCCACGACCCCCGCTTCTACAACGCCAACCTTGTGGCAAATCCCTTCACCAAGTGGCACAATTCCGATGAGCGCCCCTGACAGCGGGGAGCGCCGTAACTTCCCGAATACGGAGGGGTGGCCGAGTGGTTTAAGGCACCGGTCTTGAAAATCGGCGTCCGCCTAACACGTGGACCGCGAGTTCGAATCTCGCCCCCTCCGCCACTACTCGTTCCGATGGGCTGGGAGGGCTCGCTCGGCAGTGGGGGTCTGTCCGTGATCCTTCGCCCGCCCTATTCCAAGCTGTCGGTTCTAAAGATATCGACCTTTGTCTCAAGGCACTTTCTCAAGCTGAGATCATTTGCACCGACCTCAAACCAACTGCCAGGCCTCTGATAGAAATCGAGTCCTCGCCCGATTTTGATTATCCACCCGTTGTCCAACCGAATTTCTCGGTCGTGTATGTTGGGGTTCATTTTGACGTCGAGCACGATATCCGACTCCAGGAGGCTCTGCTTGAGGTCGTCGAGCTTCCCAGAAACGTCGGCTATCTGGCTCTTATCGTCATAGCCTGTAACCAATTTAATCGCCTTAATCGTTCCGTACTTCAGGCAGGTTTCACAGAAGCGGACGAAATTCTGAATCTGATGCTGAAGGCGAATATAAGGGTCCTCGATCGTAACTTCCTTAGCGTCACGTAGATACGGTCCCATGATCGATTCGTAGCTGTGCCCGATGTCGCCGTATAGGATTGTAAAATGCTGCTCTGGCAGCCCTGAAGCGTCACCCCCGGCCTCGGGACTGTCGGCAGCCGGCTGGATAGCGGTGGATGACGGGTCACGGTGAGCTGAGTTCGCGCGCTCCGCCTCCGGGTTGCTCGCATTCGCCGTCTCATCTTTGTTGAGACGCCTACGAGCCGGTTGCTGGGTCGCCACCGCGTTTTTTGACTCAGGGCAGAAGACGACGACCTCTTCTCCGCGCGCTGTAATGTACGAAAGGTTGATGCGCGCGAACTCCTCATCGGGCTTGCGTTTGTTCATTTGCTCTTTCACGCGACGGCGGCACTCCACCGCGTATGCCACGTATTCCTCAAACTCCTCGTCGGTGGCAGGGCCGTCCGGATGAAGGATTTTCAAAAGGGCCGCGACCGTCTTCGTGATACCTTTCTCGTCCCGTCCCTCGACGGCCTTTGACAGCCTAATCCGACGGGTCACCTCCTCGTAACGGCTCGTGTGTTTGAATTGATAGTGGAAGGCCTCGGCCAGATAATCGGTGATGAAGCCATAGCGGTTCGTAAGAAACTCACTACTGTTCTTTGGCATCTCCCAGCCCGGGATGTAGGCAGCAAACCGGTCCATCACCGCGAGGTCGAACTCAGCGGGGAGCGGCTGAAACAAATCGTACTCGGTCGAGTTGACGACCTGATCGACCGAAAGGTCGATGTTGCCGACGAAGCTCAAGCTTGCGTCGGCGATCACCTCGGCCCCACGCGAGAAACGCCCGTTGGCCATGAAATCCTTCATGATTTGTATGGTGTCGGGATCGCGCACCTTGATCCCGGCCACCTCATCGAAGGCCACCGTGTCCCAGTAACCAACCAAGCCAACCTTTCGGCGGGCATTGTTGTAGAACAACGTAGCCTTGGTGGCCTGACCGCCCGAGATCAGAGTCGCGTAGGGGGAAAATTCGCTGAAAAAATAGGACTTGCCGGTGCCTCGCGGGCCTAGCTCAATATAGTTGTAATTTGGCTCGACAAGGGGTGCTAGGCGCCCGATGTAATGCAGCTTCACGCGTTTGGACAACTTGGAGGGCTCCAGGCCGACTGAACGCATGATGGCGTCGAGCCACTGATCTCGAGTGAAGGCCCTTCTTCCTTCCGCGTATTGCTCGAAGTCAAAGCGGGAGAGCTGAATCGGGCGCAGATCCTCGATGTAGAAGGCGTAGTCGTCTTCTTCTATTGCGTTGTGCGCTAGAGTCACCTCAGCCCAAATACCGCCTTCGAGAAGGCGATCATTGTCGCGGTAGAATTTCTCACCGACAGCGATTCGCTGGGAATTGAAGTTCTCGAGAGCGGCCCAGTGGCACTTCTCCTTCTCGACAAATCGCACATGCACCTTGTCGATGAATCGATGCGTGCCCTTTGTCGCGACTTTAGACTGGGCCGCGTTCGCCTCGTCAGGGCGGACGTAGTTGTCCTGCAGCGTAGCGAGAACAGCCTCCATCCCCGCGTCAATCTCGGCCGGGTCATCGCTGGCGCAAAAACGGGCGAGGAGGAACTCCAGTACGAAGGTCGGGACGTTCGTGCCCTTCTTTATCCGATGTAAGAGGTCTTTACGAACCACCTTACCGTCGAAAGCCAATGTCAGTTGACGATCGAGTGTATCTAATTCGCTCATACCGTATAGTCCGTTTTTAGTGCGAGGGCACTGAAGCTCGCCAATGTTGTCGGATTGAGTGCTTTGACGGAGAACTTCCCTTCGAAATCCGGATCCATCCGCAAGACGATCTGTTTGCTCTGACCGGGAAGTACCGTGAGGGTCCGCGTGGCGGGATTCACATCCCCACCAGGCCGCGGTTCGCCAACGACATTCCCTTTGTCGTCGTGAGCCTCGATCAGGACTTCGACGCTTACATCCTGCGAGAACATGTCGTCAGAGTGCACCCGGATATCGATCACCGGCACTCGTGTGGTGACCCGTTGCGCGCCGGTCTTATAGGAAAGCGCTACTGTCACCCTGGCAACCACGGCATGCTCCGCTTTGCTCAAACGCGCTACGAGTACAGGCACGACAGCCTCCGTAAGAGAGGCGCCACCATGGAAATACAGGTACCCGGCGCGGTAGGGTGCCATGCTACGGGGTAGGGCGATCTGAGCGAAAGTGCCCCGCACACCGAGCTTCTCGGCACCGATGACCGCACTGTGAGTGTCGGGGTTGCCGTCGCCTAACATCATTCGGTCGTGCGCAGTGATCGGCCAATCGCCCTGCGGCTTGAGGCACACATCGCCCGCTTCGGCTTGGGCATTCAAGAAGAATCCATGGTCCGTCGCGATCACTGCTTCCTTGAAGCCTAATCCGCGAAGCCTGTGAAGCGACACACGGATGAGCTTTAGCGTCCCTGGGATCAGGCCGAGGGTGGTTTCGGGGTTGTTCTCAAGCTGCCTGTCGATCTCCGTCGAGCGTAGGACGAGCAGGTCGACTGTATCGGAAATCTTCGGTTTTCCGTGCACGAAATCGCTCAGCGGCATTTCGTGGAAACGATCGCCGAAGCGTTTCTTCAGAAACTCCATACGTTGGCTGACATTGCCGACGCGAGTTCCGGCCAGTGTGGGAACGAGGGCTTCTTCCTCTAAGCGTAGTGAGAGGTCCGTCCGAGCGCCGGGCAAGAGGCTCGCCATTCCCACCGCCGTAATTGTCGGAAGTTGGGCGTAGGCTGCTCGCAACTCCACGGGCCCGTCTTCGGAGAGCATTTTCTCCAGTGCTACGCCGAGCTCGTAGCGCAGCGCGTCGACCATCAGGTACGCTACCCGCCCCCCGTTTTCTCTGAGGCGTGTCGCGAGCAGTTGCTCAAAGACGTCGGCGTTGGAAAGCCGGCCCTGTGGGGGCCATCCAGCCGTTTCCAGGTGCTTGACAAAATTGGTCTGCACCTTCTCGGCGAGGCGCCGATAGCGAGCCCGTGCCTGGTCGACTACCTCTTGCATCAGGTTATATGGATCCAAGAAGTCTCCGACTGCTTGCTCGAATTCGCGCTGAAGACGATCAACTTCCCGAAGGCTGCCTAGGTAGAAATCCAGCAAACTAGCCTGGGTGCGCGCGTGCTCCAGCAACTGGCGGTCATTGTCTTCACACGCTTCAACGAGGCTGAGGCCCGCTCGAACCAGTTCCCACTGAGCTTGGCTCTCGCCTTTCCCGAGCCATACAGAGTTCTTGTGGCGCACCAGTACACGACGAGTGGAATCCCTGTCGTTGGCTGTAATGCCCTTGATTGCAACCTTAAGGAAGGTCCTCTCCTCGAAAGGGAAAGTGTCACGTTCTCCCAGTTCTTCAATCGAACTACAGAGATCAGGTAGGTCAAATTCCGCCTCGATTGCCTCGGCTCGCTCAATATAGGTGTTGCGGGTATTCGGGTTGTTTCGCATCTGTTCGCAGACATCCGCAATTATCGGTCGTGCCTCGTCGGGTGCGCATGGGACGCCCGTCAGTGCGTCAGGTAGCGCGACCGGAAGGTCGAAGGCGAACTCGCTAAAAAGAACGAAGCGCCATAATTCATCGGCTATAGCGCTCCAGGTTTTGCCCCTGGTCTTGACGCTCATGCCCAGGGTCGCAGGCAGGAACTCACGCGCTTCGTTGCTCCAACCTTCCTGCGCCTTGAGCGCGTCGCTTTGCGCTGCACTCGGTGCCAGCAGAGCGGCAAGGACTTCCCGGGCAGACTCGACGTTCAATGCGGCACGGAGCTGCGGCCAGCTTGCACCGCCTCCGATCGCATCGATGACCGAGAAGGTCGGCCCGGATAGAGAACCAGCGAATACGCGACGAACCTCGGTCGCATGATCGGGTTTGGCCCGAAGGCAGAGGCTCAGATAGTCGTCGCCATCGTCGCGAGGGAACACGGCGCCGCTCTCGGCATAGATCGAGAACGGATCGACCTGTTTCTCCTCGTCGGTCTCTGAGCGCCGCTTGGGCACGTAGATGAGAACCGCATCCAGATCGCCCTTAGGAAGGCCAACCTCGCGCAGCGCCCTGATTGCGGCCAGGCGGCTCTCGATGCTGCTTTCTGAAGCGTCGACCACGCGCGTGCGATCGTCCTCCAAAGCGGCGCAAATCCCGTGATAGCGACGGTCGGGGTCATAAACAACTATGCAGCCGGCTCGGAGCAGGCGGGGGCGTAGGATGGTATCACGGATAAAGTTGGCAATGCTCATACTTCACCCACATTCTGGCGGTCGCGGGCCTTCGTGGCATTGGGTTCGGGCTTGACGTAGAGGTGTTGAAGGTCGTGCGCGATCGCGAGCGACTTGTCGTTCCTAACCTTCTCGCGCACACGGGCGGGCCAGTAGGCCATGGTAAGGTGAGCCCAGTCGTAGGCCCCCTTTTCCAGCTTCGCCCAGGTGTCCTTCAGCACCTTCTGCCAAGGTTTGTGGCGGAAGAGCTGCCATAGCGGCGCGGCTGTAATCTGGACGCCGTCATTCTGGTTTGGGCTATAGGTCGGGGCGATCTGTAGTAGGGTGTCGCGCAGCTCGACTAACTCAAGTTCGAGGTACTGAAGCACGTCGAGGTTTTTCTCGTCCTCGCGCGAGCGGCTGCTAAACTTACTTCGTAGGGCGGCGACCTCTTGCCCGATGTGTATCAGCTTCGGCTCTATGAAGTCGTTAATGGCGGTGTAGAGCGTTTGGCAGGTTAAGCTGGGGTAGTAGAGCCAGAGCGTGTAGCTGCCTGAGCTGGTTGAGAGTGGCCAGTAGATCGGAGCCTTCCGGCGGCTTTTGCTATACTGCTTCAGGTGGCAGGAGAAGAAGGTGCGCTGCACCCAGCGACGGACATCGGATGGGACCGGGACATCGACGCGAATCAGAACCTCTTCGAGCAACCGAGCGAGGTCATGCGGGTGCCCGGATTCGTCTACCAGGATGCCCGGACAGACGTGGAACGGTTCCACACCAACTGGCAACATTCCCGGACTTCTAGAGGGTAGTGGATCGAAGGCTCCGGGCTCGGCTGGGGCCGCACGCTCACCTGTGGCCAGACGCCAATCGAAACGACCAAAGGCAACGCCAGCCGCCCAACAAAGAAGACTGTCCGTCTGCTCAATAGAAACTGCGCTGTCTTTGTCCTCCGCCGCTTCGACCTCTTCCACTGTCTCTTCACTCATGACATTGGGCGCATTGAGCGCTTCCGCGCGATCCGCCTCGCCAAAACCGTATAGTTTGAATGCGATGGCGTCGATGTTAGCCTGGATGCGGTCAAGCTCGGCTTCAAGGAGGGTTGGGTCGAATTGGCCCAGACGTCCGCGGAGTGTCTTTGGAAGTAGGAAGGCGTGAGATGTTTCTTCCACGGTATCGAGGGTTCGTTTCAACGACCATGCACGACCGGCTGCTGCTGCAAGCTCCGCTCGCTCATCTGGACTGAGGTCTGGGAAAGGGGTCTGTTGGATAACGCCAGCCTCATATGACTGAGCCAGTTTCACCGTACCAAGTTGAAGACTGACTAGGTATCGGAATGCAGACGAATTGATGACACTACAAACTGCTTGACACTCGACGGGGTCGAACGGCAATAAGACGATTGCGGGCCCCTTGTCACCGAATATGGAGCCTTCCGGCAGGAATCTAAAGCTCAGGCCTGTGCTGTTGCGCCGCGACCAAGTAAGACCAGGTCGAAAGAAATACTGAAGGGATGCTGGCCTAATGTCTGGCCGATGGACTGTACCCTGATATCCTGGATATGTATTGGTAGCGCTGTCCCATGCAATGGTTAGGTGAAGATCTGAGTAAAACGGTGAAAAGGCACCACCCTTTGCATGGGGAATCCAAACTCTGGTTCGATTGTGTGTTTTCTCCGTGGTTTCCCACCATGTCCTAATCCAGCGGCCATCGTCAGTTGTGCCATTTGTGCGAAGTGCCTTTCGAGAATTATTCTGAAATCGTTCTCCGTGGCTGAATGAATTGAACATGCGGTCGGAAGCCCAGTAGGCAAACGGCTTTCCTGGGATTGCATCGAAAGCCGTGGAAGGAGTTTCAAAAACCCGCGTATCGTCGACACCGGCACGTATGGCAGAACAAGTGGTCAGAAGACCGTCATCTTTGTCCTCTTCAGAGAGCAGCCGCAGAAAGATCGTCATGCGTGTTTCTCCAAGACATAGGCAGATGCTTCCACCATCGCGTCATCCATAACGCCATGGCCCAAATCGGCCATGACTTCTGGACGAGCGATGCCCAGCACTATCTCTTCACGCCATTTTTGAAAACTCGAAATAAACATGCAGGTACGCGAAGTAACCGCTCCGATCCGCCCATGCCTGCGCAAGATGCCTAAACCACGCTCTACGAAAACCGCTAACAGATCGTTCTTGCTTCGTGGATAGGCCTTTTCGAGCTGGCTCTTGGTGTTTGGCGTCAGGGCACCAAAAGGCGGATTCATCACCACCACATCGAATACCTCGCGGCAGTGGTCAATCAGCCGCAAACCCTGAAGCGCATCCTCGGCAAAAAGTCGCCCCTGATAGGAGGACTGGGCTGCGCGGGCATAGGCTGTAAGTGCCTCCCGCAGCCGCACTTCAGCTTTCTCCCATTTCGCCATGTCCGCTTCCCGGAAGATGTCGCCATGGTCGCCAAAGACCATGTGGACGAGGGCAGGGAGTTCCTTTTCGACCTGCAACAATACCCCAAGCTCCGGCAGCCCTTTGAGCAAGAAGAGCGTTTTCTCGAACAGCTTCGCGTCCAGGGGATCGAGTTCTTCCATGAATCGCTGACGCAGGTTCGCTTCGGCCGGGGGCGCCACCGCCGCTACCACATGCCCGCGCCCAACCTGGGGCCGGTCCTTCGCCCTCACCCCCGCGTGACGCCAAGCCCGCTGTGCCCTGAGCCACAGCGCCAGCGAAGCAATTTGCGCCGCGCGCGGGTCGATATCGACGCCGAAGACGTTGTGCTCGATGATGAGCCGTGGCACATCGTGAAGGAGAGCCTCCTGGTCCTTGTAGGTTTGGCAAAGTGGTTTCAGATCGGAGTTTCCCCCAGTTTCTGTGTCCAGTGAACCAGGGCCGTGGGTTTGCTGCCACTCCCACGCCTCCAGGTAGATATCCATAAGCAGATCAAAGGCGTAGAGCCCGAAATGCATTGATCCGCAGGCGGGATCGAGCAGTTTGATCGTGCGGGGGTCACGCAGGGACTTGGTGGCATTAGGTTGCTCACCAGGCTTTAACAGCAGGTACTTGCAGCGGTCGCTCAAGCCAGTCTGCCCACCTGTCCAGTTGAACCAGAGCCGCCCCAGCGTGTTGTCGACTAGGAATTCCACGACATAGCGCGGCGTAAAGAACTGGTTGCGGACGGCCAACTCGCGGCTGTTACGCGGCGCCGGGCTCGCTTCGCGCATCGCTTTGCGCTCTTCTTTCGAGTTAAAGTACTGGTAGATCCAGCCGATCGTTTCATCCTCCGCCCAGAGAGGTTCGATCTCGCCGTGGTTGATGAGGGCAAGGACACGGTTCAACGCGGCCTCGCGCGGGAAGAGGCGACCCTGGGGTGAGTGGCGATCGAACAGTCCGGGCAGGTCCTGCGACAATTCGTCGAACACACTTTGGAGGTATGCGCGGTAGGCGTCGCCCGTTTCACCCAAGCCCATACCAGCCAGGTGTGCATAGAGCTGAAAACCTTTTGCTTGGAAGCCGTTGCCGACGGACTCGATCAGCAGCCCCCGCGTCTCGGCCATCCGCAAGGCGGCTAGCCGGTTGAGGATGGTGAATGCCTGTTCGCGAACGATGCGATCAAGACCCGCCTTCGTGTCTGTGCCAGGGCTGGCGCAATAGTGGGCCAGCATGTCACGTAGGATTCGAGCTGTCTCGCACTGCTGGTCGTTGATGTGGCGAAGGCTGTCGAGTGGCGATGCCGTACCGGAAACCGGGTCCAGTCCGTAGTCGTTCTGAAGCTGGCGTGTGAACTCCTCTTCCAGTGTGCGACGGGCCTCAGTGACGAAGCGTTGGAGGCGGTTACGGGTGGACTGGTCGAACGCCATCGTTACTCCTCTCCGCCGAGGACGAAGGACACTTCGATCTCGTCGTAAAGAGCGAGCTGAGACTTGATTTCGTTGAGTTTGAGGATGAGAGTGTCGAGATCGCTGGCGGACGACAACTTAGACGGAACAGCAATCAAACGTGTGAGCTTGCTACCTCCTTGTGCCTTGGAAGCTTCCTCCTCGAGTTCCTGGCGGATGCGTTCCTGCCGTTGCCGGTTGATCGACCGCTTGAGATCTTCAAGGGTGTTGCTGATATCGTAGTCACAGGCTAGAAGCTTTTTTAGACCGGCGAGGTCTTGTGGAGTGGCAAGGGCGAGGGCCTCAAGGCGATCGACAGCATTCCCGCGCTGTTCCTGGGTGAGCTGTGGCCATTCAGGTAGGCGCTGAAGGTCCTCGATGCCTTCCTTGATCCTAAGCTGATGCTTATCTGTTAGTGCGATCACGGAATCGCGGACGCGACCTTTGATATGCGTGAGTAGAGAGTTGAAGTCTGCGATATGCTTATAGAAATCGTCCTTCTTTAAGCGGTCGGACAGCGTTGAGAGGGTTTCCCAGAGCTCATTCCGTAGTTCACCGGGGATTCCCGTGTCGGGGAGTGCTTCGATGTCCTGGCGATGGGACTGTAACTCACGCAAGGTGCCATCAAGGCCGTTGTCCAGCGAACGCTTTACTTCAAGCGCCCATCTCAGGTTGTCGAACAGGGCGGAATCCTCCGCCCCCAGACGTTGAGGAGCGTCCGAAGCGTCAGTGAAGAGTACGTCGGCGAGTTCTTGGTTCATCGCTTGCACGCGATCGCCGCCAGCAAGACCTATGCCACTCAGTTTCTCCCCTAGAGATCCGTAGTCATATTGGAAGCGCGGGAAATACTTGGCAGCGGCTTTGCTGATTTCTTGCTCAAGAGGAATGACCGTTTAGCCGACCAATTCCGTCAATCGCCCAGCTGCACGAGCCAGCGTCTCGATCGACGGGCGTTCGTCACGTAGCGCTACGCCTATGGGTTTAAACGAGTTGTTGGTCTTGAGAGCGTCGATCGCCCGTTGGCCCGCCGCGGTGACCTCACGACCGGAGACTTTGAGCTTGATCTCTCCCGCCAACAGCATGGCAGCGAGGATGTAGCGTGTGGTATCTGGTGACCATCCGAAGGGATCGCTGTTGAATTCGTCAAGCAGCCGCTTCCCATCAACCGTGCCCCGCTTGTCGATGTAGTCGCGGATGCTGATCATCGCCTTATGGTCAGTGCGGAAGTTAGCGAGACCTGCCACGGTCTGAACCAGACCTAGCGGATCCAGACTACTGCTTATGGCAGCAGGATTGGCGACCTTGAGAAATCTCTCGGCGGTATCCGTTGCGGCGCGTACGGGCGCCTCGGCGTAGCGGTCGAACACCTGTTGGGCGACGTCAGTGAGGAGCTTCTTTGCCGCATCCAAGAAGTCCACGGCGAGCGCCGAAACCGCGGTAGCTTGGCCCCGAAAAACGAACGACCCACCCTGCAGGGTCTGTTTGATCTTGCTCTGAAGCTGAATGGCTAGCTTGGCCGCCCGATCAAGCTGCCCCGTGCAATAGTCACGGACCTCCTGGTCGGGTTCATTGCGATGAAGCTCGGCGATGCGCTGGCTGCGGTAAATGTCGTTCGCAAGGTCGTCCAATTCGGGATTGGTCCGCGCCAGCAGACCAATGACGTTTCGCCCGGTACGGCTGTGCGAGTCGTCGAGCACACGGTTGCGCGCCGTGTCATAGTCTCCAGCCGGCACCAACTCGACGACCGTTTGGATAGGATTCGAATCGCCGGCAAGGTTGGTCGCCGCGCTGCCCGTTTGCACTTTAAGGCCTGATGCCACGGCCAACGCTCCTTGGAGGTTGACCCGAGGCAGCGGATCAAAAACCTCCCGCAGGGCGTCGTTGAATACGCGCCGAACGTCCACCGAGCGCAAGGCCAGCGCACCACGCTCTTGCTCTATATCCCGCAGTTTCTCACTTAGGAAAACAAGACCGCCGTCTTTCTCCCCGAGCGGAACGTGAGCGTCACCGAGCATTTCCTCGACCGCGTGATGCACCTCCTCGAGCTGCGATGCAGCCGTGACTGAAGGGTGCATTAGGCTGGAGATGTTCTGCGCGGTGACTGGCAGGTTGCCCAAGATCTGCAAGACTGCGACGGATTTCGCGATGTCCGGATGGCGCTGCGTGTCCGGAAACCGCACGAGGACCTTGCCGACAGCTTGATGTATCGATGGGAAGGCACGCCGAATGTCGTTCTCCAGCTCGTCATAGAGCGTGACGGTCGTCGCGAGCGAGCCAACGGCTTGGTCGGCCATTGCCATCGAGCCACCTTCTCCCTTGAGCACGTCCTGAACCACCTTGATCGCAGATCGTAGTCCAATCCCGCCTGTCGACTTCGCCAATGCGCCCAGTAGGTGTAAGAGAATGTCGAAATGGGCCGGCAGGAACGGATAGAGGTTAATGAACGTCTCCCGGCTGAAGTCCGCATCGTAATACTTGGCGTCCTGCAGCTTGGTGTTGTGTCGAAGCGTTTGGCCATGAGTATCGAACAGATTTCCTAGCTGCTCCTCCCCCGCAGAGGATTTTCCGAGCAATCTGCGATAACAGATCTCTTTAATATCGCTAGATTCGAGGTCGATCTGGATTGGGAAGCGATCCTTGAGCTTGTAGAGCTTGTCCGAATTCAGAGTGGCCCTTGGGTCATCGTCGGTCAAGGTCTGCTGCGCGGTGGATATAATCCAGACCTTTCCGTCGCCCAACCGCTTGAGGTTCTTGGCCAAGCCGTCGAGGTTGAGGATCAAGTTGTCGCGTGACGCGACATACTGACCAACCTCGTCGATGATGAAGATAATGCAGTGTTTGCCGCTTTTTCCGCGGACGATGTCGATCATCTCCTGGACGCGTTGATCCTCGAATTGGATAAAGCCCTCTGTATTCGACGTGAACGACTTCGCCTCAGGGAACAGTTCTGGATACATTTCATGAGCGATGTTCGGAATAAGTGCATCGATAGCGAGCGGATTGTTCTGAACTCGACCCCAGGTAGTACCTGGCAAAGCCTCGGCGACTCGTCGATGGAGCTCCTCGGTGCGATTATCCTTTTCTATCACCCGCTCGAAGGCGGCGACCTTCAGGTTCCGGGAATAGCCCGCCCACTGAAGTACCTTGAAGTAGAGCACCGTGGAGACCTCTTCCATCGTCGCCCCCGCGAGCATCTCACTGGCGAGGTCGAGCAAGACGACCTCTGCCGGGAAGCGTTGTGCCACCGCGCCAAGCAACGCCCTTGTTTGAGGTTTGTGCAGGCGGTCCTGCAGGTGTTTGATGAACGGCGTTCCGTCAATCTTGCACTGATTGTTGAAGGCGAGGCCGAGGTACTTGGTGAATGAGCTTTTGCCGGAACCGTAGAAGCCAGAAACCCAGACCCCTACCTCGTGTTCTCCGCTCGTCTCCATGGCCAGCTGCATGCGATCGAGGAGTTTGTGAAACTGTTCCTCGATACTCTCGGTTACAACATATTCGGAAATCTCAGCCCTAAGCCGCCCTTCTTGCGCGGCGTCGTAGGTGATGACCTTCTCGATCGACCTGAAAATATCCTTGGAAGGATCAAATAATTCCGCAATGTTCACAGCGTAGTCCTCCAGCCTCTTCCTGTTCTCTAACCGCCAACATGAACGGATCGATAATTCCCATCTTCCGGGTAGAAGCCGAGAAACCTTAGACGGGTATTCCCTGTTCGGACGCCGGGGTATAAGAACACGGTCGGTACACGAAATTGTCCTTGTAGCTGGCTTTCAATCGCTCCGATACGCAGGAATGGATGGAGCGCCTCCAGGTCTGTTACTAGGAGTAGTGCTTTCTGTTCGGCGTGCAGGGGCCGTAGGGTTTCTTCCAGGCGGCGAAGCAGTCCGCCGCCGGAAGTAATAATGTCGGCCAACGCCTTATTGGTGCGTGCCCAATTGAGGGGCGAGCGTTTGTCCTGCGTAACGCAGAGCGACCAGAGTGGATCGGTCTTCAGGAGGCGCCACACGTTCTCCGCCATCGACAACGTGTGAACGTCCCAGCCCTCTTGATGAAATTTCGCTACCCACGCGGGCGTTTGGCGTTTCACCTCCAAGATCTGGTCCGGGGAGAACACCAGATAGTAAATGGGTTCAAAGCCAGCATGACCGAGTTCGCGCCCACGGCGAATGCGCTCGCGCAATTCATCGAAATCAGCGTTGAGAGAGGACATCGCAAAGCGCCTCCATGCTTGGTTGTGCCCAGTTGATCCGGACGACGTGGCCTGCGGCCTGGATGATGAGAATGCCTTTCAGCGAGAGTTTTTTAAGCACTTCCAACATATCCTCTCGGGCCAAACCGAACAGTTGCCAATCGGGGTGTGTCAGGAGCGCATTGTCGCCAACGCCCGCGAAATGAAGATTGTACGCAAGATACGCCGAAGTCAGGCTCGAGATCCGAAGTGGCATTATCCGGCGTTTTGATCGCAACCCGCGTTCAAGCAGCCCATAGTCTGCGCAGCATCCTGTCAAATAGCCGGCAACCCGCCTGGCCGTCGACTCGGACCATCGCTTGGCTGTCTTTCCATCGTCGAGAGCGTGCTCCACAAATGCTCGCGCTTCTGCATTGGATAACTCGGTGTAGCCACCAGCATATCGGGCCCAATAAACGTGACGAATAAAGTCACACAAAATCGGGTTCGCACGACTTGTAAAAACGAGCATGAGTTGCGACAGTTCGGAGCCGGTAATGGCTGGCATGAGCTGCTTCAAGTGTTGGGCGGGTGTCCCGTCTAAGATCAGGTAGCGAGGGGCAAAACACTCCGCGATAATGTTGCGTAGACGCCGAGCTGTGACAGTGGGAAACCGTCCAGAATCCAAGGCGTCCCGATAGAGCTGCGACGCCGACATGCCTGGTGACCACAATTCGAGAAGCGCCTTGGTCTCATTTACGAGTCCCAAGCCTGCCTGCAGCTGAGTTGTGTAAAGGATGCCCGCCCCCATAGCTATCCCACTAAATAAGGGAAAGATTGGACGCCAGACAAAAATGCCAATCGATAAACCGAGACAACCTCTTTCAAATGTTCGGGAAAATCCTTTACATTTCCAACCGATACCGGGCCCACGCCATCCTTCTTTGCAGAGCCCGCGATGTCCGTCAGGGCGTTGAGTGCACTCTGTTTGTCTCGATGGAGATCGGCAGGAGCCAAATCATCAGCCCCGCCCTGCAACAGCATATGGAGATTCTGCTCCATCTCTTCTGGTAGACGGAAAAGGTGATAAGTCCCCACACTTAAGCGTTCGTCGTGGAGGCGTCGGGCAGCCTCAATGACCCCGTGATATTGGGCTACGTGCGATGTCTTCGCGAAGATAGGCTCAAGGAAAAGGCGGCCGGACGGCTCAAAAAAAGCCGTCGGCCACCATCCAAACTGCGCTCGCTCGCCAAGAAAACCAACGAGCAGTCTTGCCTTTAATACAGGCAGAAGCGAAGACGCCATTCTAGCACCCTTTGTGAAATCCGTTCGGGCAACCGTCAAACTGAGGCATGCAAGTCTTGATCATTCGGTTCGTGTTTGCCTAGCCGTTGTAATGAGCATTGGTATTCCCTCCCATTTGAAGTGGTGCCACCCCAGATCTGAGGCGGTCCGATTTTCTTGAACCGGAAGACGGCAGAGAAAGGTGTATACCGGATGATGGATCGTATCGCCAGAGTCCTGTTTTCCACGTCTTGCTGTTGAGGCGGCAGAAGTGCGGACGAGCAGTAGGGCTCAGGCTGCCTCTGGGGCAGCACTCCTTTTTCGTGAGCCCGCTGGCCGGTGTGGCGTCGGTGAGGGCGGAAGGAGGCCTCTCGGTGTCGTAGAAGGGGTCATCCATCGGGCGATGGCCTTTTCGGGCCTAGAAGCGTCTGGGAGTTCGTGCAGGTAGACGGCCTCGTGCTCGCGTGACCGCCAGACGCGTTCGTTGAAGATGTTGTCTATGCAACGACCTCGGCTGTCCATGGAGGTGGCGGCGCCGGTTTCATTGAGGGTGGCGGTGAACGCAAGGCTAGTGAACTGGCTACCGGTCGGCACTGAAGATCCGAGGTCAGCCGTAGCACTGGAGAATGTCGGCGAGGGCCTCGACGCAGACCCGGGCATCGAGGGTGTTGGAGAACCGCTAGGAGAGCACCCGGCGCATGGCCTAGTCCATGACGACCTCCAACTACAGGAAGCCGTGCTGGACGGGAATTTAGGTCATCTCCGCGGTCCAGACCTAGTGTACGGTCTCAAACAAAGCATTGATTATATTACTAGAAGGAGTTAAGCTGCTGCAAAATGAAGACAGAGGAGGGGGTAGGTGATGCGGGTAGCGGCAGCAGTGGAATTGTCGAAGGAAGAGCGGAGGAGACTGGAGGGGTGGGCGTCGGCCCGGAGCACGCCGGTACGGTTGCGGGAGAGGGCGAGGATGGTGCTGATGGCGGCGGAGGACAAGACGAACAAGGCGATAGCGGCGGAACTGGGGGTTGATGAGAACAAGGTGGGGCGCTGGCGGAGTCGAGTTGCCCGGGAGGGGACAGGGGCGATAGAGAAGGAACGTCCGCGAGGGGCGAACCAGGGTGGGAAAGACACCGAGGAGCAGGCGCGATTGCGTAGCAGAGTGATAGAGGCGACGACACAGACGACGCCGGGGGGTGCCACACATTGGTCATGCCGGTCAATGGCACGACAGGTGGGGACGACCCACAGTTTTGTCAACCGGGTGTGGCGCGCGCATGGGCTCAAGCCGCATTTGATCCGCACCTTCAAGCTCAGCAGCGATCCGCGCTTTGAGGAGAAGTTGCGTGACGCGGTAGGGCTGTACCTCGATCCGCCGCACAACGCTGCGGTGTTCAGTTTCGACGAGCAGAGCCAGATCCAGGCGTTGGATCGTACACAACCCGGGTTGCCGATGAAGAAGGGCCGCTGCGCCACCCTGACGCACGACTACAAGCGCCACGGAACGACCAGCTTGTTCGCGGCATTGCAGTTGGCTACGGGCAAGGTGATCGGCAAGACTTATCGCAGACACCGCCACCAGGAAGTATTGAGATTTCTGCGAGAGGTTGAGAAGACCGTACCCAAGAAGCAGGAAATCCACATCGTCCTGGACAACTATACCACGCATAAGCACGAGGCAGTGCTTGGTTGGATCGAACGTCAGAAGCGCATCTTCTTGCATTTCACCCCCACCAGCGCATCTTGGGTGAACTTGGTGGAGAGGTTTTTCGCGACCCTGACGCAAAAGCAGATTCGCCGTGGCGTGTTTACATCGTTACCGGCATTTGGAGAAGTAGCCTGCGCCAATATTTGAACAGCTACAACGACGATCCGCGACCCTTGGTCTGGACAAAAACCGTCGATGAAATCGTCGAGAAACTCCATCGCACTCGAACAGCATTGCCCAAAGCCACTTAATTACCCTTTTGTTTAGGACGGTACACTAGTTTCTCGGCATTCTTCCCCCTGGGCGTGTGCTACACGGAGGATCGGGTGATGGAGAGCGGACGGTATTAACGGTCCGAGCTGAGCTTCGGATGGTCCCGCCGGATCATGCTCTGCGTCCCTCCCGGCTCATCACTTGAGCCCTTTGGCCAGAATCCCGCTTCACCGTCAACTCCCCGGTCTTCGCGTGCAAAACTGGATCTTCGCCTCTTCGTCCCCCCAACCCCGCTCGGCCTCGTTCGCGAAGACCTCCTTCATCCCCGCCGCCGCCCAAAGCTTCCACGCGCTCACCTGGTTCGGATGCACTTTGTGCCGCGTGAGCGATCTCCTGAAAGGTCTTGTCCCCGCGCAGCACTTCCAGTGCTGCTCCGCCTTGAAATCCCCGCCGAATCGCCGTCTGTTCGCCATTGTGTATCCCTCCTTCTGTCCCTGGGATACACTTTGCCAACCGTCCGTTTTAGGGACCACCTCAATCGAAACTCATGGTATCGGGAAAATGTTAGCTAAGGGTCGGTGAGCTAACCACTGAATCTGCTGTGTATCTCATGGGATCGGCTGTGGGGTGAGCATTGTGGCGTCGGTTGGTCCTGAGTGTGGCTGAGCAGCTTGCCAATCATGGAAAGTCCTTGGCCGGATGTCGCCGCGGTTGAAGTAGAGGTGAGCCGCTAGATCACCCGGGGGCAATAGAGACAGCTTGGGGCGGTTCCGGGGGCACGCAGGTTTAAACAACTTTTAGTTCCCCTCATCTCGCTAGCGACAAGCAGGCAACAGGGAAGATGATGCTGGTGGACTAGAGTTGTCGACATCAATCTAGCGCCCACCACCGGTGGCAGGTACTGTGCCGGGCCTGAGATGGATCTTCCTTCTAACATCGTCGGGTTCTTCATCGAGCACGACAAGGCTCTAGCAGTCCGTGGTGAAAGTCGTTGATCATAAGGATCGACACGAAATGGTTCGGGTACTAGACTGTAGAGCATGGCGATGGGGACACGGGGCCGCCGGGGGCGGCAAGGGACGATGTGGGTGTTGACGGCGGATCTGCCGAAGAGCGCTGGGCACCCGTTTTACGAGCGGCTGAATCGGGTGCTGGACGATGCGGGGTTCGATGCGTTCGTGGAAGGGCAGTGCGCGTCGTTCTACGCGGACGGGATCGGCCGGCCGAGTCTGGCGCCGGGGCGGTATTTTCGGTTGCTGCTGCTGGGCTACTTCGAAGGGCTGGACTCGGAACGGGCGATCGCGTGGCGTGCGGCCGACTCGCTGAGCATCCGGACGTTTCTGGACTTCGCTCTGGACGAGGCCCCGCCGGACCACTCGACGCTGTCGCGCACTCGTCGGCTGATAGACGTTGAGACGCACCGGGCGGTGTTTACGTGGGTATTGCAGCGACTGGCCGATGCCAAGCTGGTGTTGGGTTGGACGGTGGGGATCGATGCCACAACGCTGGAAGCCAATGCGGCGATGCGGAGCATCGTGCGGCGGGACACGGGGGAGAGCTACGACGGGTTTCTGACCCGGTTGGCCGAGGCATCCGGTCTGTCGACGCCGACCCGTGCCGAGTTGGGTCGGTTCGACCGGACCCGGAAGAATAAGGGCTCGAACGCGGACTGGACTCACCCGCACGATCCAGACGCCAAGATCGCCAAGATGAAGGACGGCCGCACGCATCTGGCGCACACCGCCGAGCATGCGGTGGACCTGGAGACGGGCGCCATCGTGGGGGTGACGGTGCAGGACGCGAGTGCGGGCGACACCACAACCCTGGCCGAGACGCTGATCACGGCCGCCGAGCAGGTTGAGGCGGTGGGCGCACGGGGGATCGTGGAGGTCGTGGCCGACAAGGGGTATCACAGCAACGAGACGATGGTCGGGTTTGCGCTCAGCCGCGTCCGCAGCAATGTCTCGGAGCCGGATCGCGGCCGGCGGCGGTGGAAGGGCAGCCGATCATGGCGTTTCGGGGTCGAGGATGGCGGCACACGCCCCCAACATGGGCACAGGAGGCCGATCAGCGCGTTCAGAAGCGCGGCCCTGGAGGCTCCGCGGCGTACCGACGCCCGTCAGTTGCCGCATGAGCAACCCCAGATTGAAGCCGCAGACGTGCACGAGCAGCCGTTTCAAGATGTTGGAATGCCCGCGCAGATGCACGCGGCGCATGCCGCCGGTCTCATAGAGATGGGCGTTGGGCCGTTCCAGCAGTTCGCCCCGCTGCCGCAGCAGCCGTTTCCCGCGCGCGCCCCGGATCCGCCGCCGATTAGCATACACCGCGTCCCGTGCCGCGGTCTTAAGGTGGGGAAGGTTGTGGGGAAATGGCCGAAGCACTGATAAAAAACTCAATAAAGCTAGCACATTATGGGCCGAATGAGGTGGTCCCGGAAAATCGGACAGGTTGCTAAGGTGTATTCCACCGACTGAGGGAGGGATACGCAATGAGCACACGACGGCGATTCACGGGGGAGTTCAAGGCGAAGGTAGCGCTGGAGGCGCTGCGCGGGGACAAGACGATCCAGGAGATCGCTATGCGGCACAAGGTTCATCCGAACCAAGTGAGCACTTGGAAGCAGCGGGCAGTGGAGGGGATGAGGGAGGTTTTCACGAAGGGAGCGGAGCGGAGTCGGGGGGAGCATGAGGGGGAGATCCGGGATCTGCACGCGAAGATCGGGGAGTTGACGGTGGAGCGGGATTTTTTGGCCAAAGGGCTCAAGTGGTGAGCCGGGAGAGGCGCAGGGCGATGATCCGGCGCGACCACCCGAGACTCAGCTTGAGCCGTCAATGTCGCTTGCTTGTCGTCAGCCGGTCCTCGCTGTACCACCGGCCCAAGGGTGAGAATGCGCAGAACCTGGGGTTGATGCGGCGGATCGATGAACTGTTTCTAGCGTACCCGTTCTACGGCAGCCGCCAGATGGTCCGTCATTTGTGGCGGGAAGGCATCTGTGTGGGTCGTCACCGGGTTCGGCGTCTGATGCGGTTGATGGGGCTACAGGCCATCTACCAGGCGCCGCGGACTACCACCCGGCATCCCGAGCACCGGGTTTATCCCTATCTTCTGAAGGGGCTCGCCATCGATCGGCCCAATCAGGTCTGGAGCGCGGACATAACCTATATCCCCGTCCAGCGCGGCTTCCTGTACCTGGTGGCGATCATGGACTGGGCCACCCGCCGTGTGCTCTCCTGGAGGCTGTCCAACACCCTGGATGCCGGGTTCTGCGTCGAGGCCCTGGCTGAAGCCCTGGACTGCTACGGCCGGCCCGAGATCTTCAACACCGACCAGGGCAGCCAATTCACCAGCTTCGAGTTCACCGCCGTGCTCAAAAACGCCGGCGTCGCCATCTCCATGGACGGCAGGGGCCGCTGCATGGACAACATCTTCATCGAGCGCCTCTGGCGCTCGCTCAAGTACGAGGCCGTCTACCTGCACGAGCTCCCCGACGGCTTCGCCGCCCAAAAGGCCATTGCCAAGTGGCTCAACTTCTATAACACCACAAGGCCTCATTCTGCCCTCGCTGGCGCCACCCCAGCCGAGGCCTACGAATATGGACTGCCGCCGGGGATGAAGGCGAATAAGCCCCACCGCTTGTCTGCCCCTCTGCCGGCTCAACCAGAACACAAAGTCATGATAAACAGGACGCTGGCGGCATGATCGAATGTCCGGAATACACCTTAACTCTGCCGCCCCCTGTCCAACCAACCGGGACCACCTCAGAATTCGAATCTCGCCCCCTCCGCCAGCATCTGGTGTCTATGGACAGCCGATGGCCAAAGCCAACATCCTGAACACACGCACGATCAACTATCTGGAGTTGATCGGTAATGGCAAGTCATACCGGGTGCCTCCCTACCAACGCGACTATTCGTGGTCGGAAGAGGAATGGGAGGACCTCTGGAACGACATCGTCGAGTTGCAGCCTGACCCTGAGGCCGTCCACTACATGGGCGCCCTGGTGGTCGAGGGGAGCAACGACCGCGAGTTCCTGATCATCGACGGCCAGCAGCGGCTCGCCACGCTCAGCCTGTTCGCTTTGGCCGTCATCGCCCGGTTGCGGGACATGGCCGCCGCTGGCGTAGATTCGGAGGCCAACACCGCCCGCGCTCAGGGCCTTCGCGATCGTTTCATAGGGGAAAAGGACCCGGCTTCGCTAACCGAGAGCAGCCGACTCTACCTGAATGCCACGGATGACGCCTTCTACCAGGACTACTTGGTGCAGCTACGGCAGCCACTACACCCGCGTGGCTTACCGAAATCGAACCGACTGCTCTGGAAATGCTTCGGCTATTTCACGGAGCGGCTAGACGAGATGGAGGGGTTGAAGGATGACGGCCAGCCTCTGGCGAGCCTGTTGTCCGAGACGGTAGCCCGCCAACTCGCGTTCATCTTGATCACCGTCGACGACGAGCTCAACGCCTACACCGTTATCGAGACTCTCAACGCGCGCGGTCTGGAGCTGGCCACGACGGACTTGCTGAAGAACTACCTCTTCTCCCGGGTCCGCGTGGCCGCCGACCTGGATGCTCTCCAGCGTCGTTGGCAGCAACTCATCGCGATTGTCGGACAGGAGCGTTTTCCCAGGTTTCTTCGGTACCACTTGTTGTGCGAACAGCCCAAGGTGCGGAGTCAGCGGCTCTTCAAGATGGTGCGCGACCAAACCAAGACGGCTGCGGATGTATTCGCCTTGCTGGACCAGTTGGAGGGCCGCGCCGAGCTGTTTGCGGCGGTTTTGGACCCCAGTCACGGCTATTGGATCGATCTGCCTGCCGCGCGACCCTACATCCGGGAACTCAACCTCTTCCATGTGCAGCAGATGATGCCGCTCCTGTTCGCCGTTTGGGAGCGTGTCCCGGACGCCGACTTCGTGCGCGTCCTGAAGCTCGTCAGCGTGATCTCGTTCCGCTACTCGGTGGTCAGCGGCCTCAACACCAACCCGCTCGAGCCTGTGTATCACTACGTCGCCAAGGCGGTGATAGACGGCCAGGCGAGGACCCCGGCGGAAGTGTTCACGCTCCTCAAGCCCCTCTACGTGGACGACGCCAGAATGAAGCAGGACTTTGCCCTTATGGTCGTCGACACCGAGGGACAGTGGGGCAAGCTCACCCGGTACATACTCGCCCGCCTCGAAAGCGACGCTTCCGGCAGAGCCTGTGACCCCGACACCGACCCCGGCACCATCGAGCATATCCTGCCCGAGAATCCCGTGGACGCCTGGGAACAATCCTTTCCGCGGGAGTCGTGGGAAGAGTCCACCTATAGCCTTGGAAACCTGACCCTCCTCGAATCCGCCACCAACCGCCGCCTGGGCAACGCGGCCTACCCCGAAAAGGTCGCGGCCTATGCCAATAGTGGCTACGCTTTGACCCGACGCATTCCTGAGATCGCCTCCGGGCAATGGACGCCGGCGTTGTTGGCCCAGCGCCAACGGCAACTCGCCGAGCGCGCCGTGCATCTGTGGCGGGCGGATTTCGTGTGAGGGAGATTGAGGAGCGGTAGACCCATGGCGAGAGTACGTAACAACAGGCCGGCACCCACGTCGGGTTCCAAACCGGGAGGTGACAGCGCCGCCACCGGCTATGAGGCCGAGCTGTGGCGCATGACCGCGGAGTCTGTCGCGGCGAGTTTTGGACGTCTTGTTCGCCCACTCGTCCGCCGTGCTAGCGACGCCGTGCGTGAAACACGGATACTCTCTGCCTTGCGGGACACGCTGTTGCACAAACTGATTTCGGGGGAGGTGCGGGTGAACCAAGTGGAGATGGAAACCGCGTGATTGACCCCATTCACTCGTTGGCGTTCTCGATTCAGGCAAGCCGAGGCGTCTACGCCGTTCTTGTTGGCTCGGGGGTGTCCAGCGGTGCAAAGATTCCCACTGGCTGGGAAGTGACACTCGACCTGATCCGCAAGCTCGCAAGGCTTCACCGCGAGGAGTGCGATCCCGACCCAGAAGGATGGTATCGAGGCAAATTCAATAAGGAAGCGGATTACTCGGAGATCCTCGATAACTTGGCTAAGACGCCGGCGGAGAGGCAACAATTGCTCCGTGGGTATTGGGAGCCGAACAGCAGTGAACGCGAGAACGGGGATAAACAGCCGACGGCTGCCCATCGCGCCATCGCTTCATTGTCCGCGAACGGTTTCGTAAGAGTGATTCTCACCACGAATTTCGACCGTCTCCTAGAGATTGCCCTGAGAGACCAAGGGGTTGAGCCGACAATCCTAAGCACCCCGGACCAAGTTGTGGGAGCGCTCCCGCTGATCCACACGGATTGCTGTGTCTTCAAGGTCCACGGGGATTACCTGGACACTCGCTTAAGAAATACTCCGGCCGAGCTTGCGGAGTACCCTCCTGAGTTCGACCGTCTGTTGGACCGCATCTTCGATGAGTTCGGCCTTGTCGTATGCGGTTGGTCGGCGGAGTGGGACGTGGCGCTACGATCGGCGCTCACGCGCGCCCCCTCACGGCGTTTCACTACCTACTGGGCGGTGCGTTGCGAGGCCGGAGATCAGGCGCAGCAACTCATTCGTCATCGTGGAGCCGAAGTAATCCACATCGAAGACGCAGACTCGTTCTTCGGCGCAGTGGCCGAGCATGTCAGGTCCATTGAAGACTTCTCGACGCCTCATCCCTTGTCCACCCAGGCAGCAGTTGCGAGCCTGAAGCGCTACCTTCCCGAACCGCGCTACCAGATTCAGCTTTCAGACCTCGTCGACGAGACGGTCGAGCGAGTTGTCGAGGTAACATCTGGCGAGGAGTTCGCTGTACAAGGTGGGCCGACGCCGGACAGGGAGTCTGTCACTGCTCGGGTACGCCGTTATGAGGCAGCGTGCTCGACTTTGTTGGCAATGGCGACAGTGGGGGGCTTCTGGGCGGAAGAAGGCCACTATATGGTATGGGAAAGGGCGTTGCAGCGCCTGGGTTCGACTACCTTGAGTGGAGGTTGTACTGTCTGGCTGGGGTTACGGCGCTATCCGGCAACGCTGCTGTTTTACGCGTTGGGGTTGGGTGCACTAGCTGCGGACCGGCTGCGCTTCGTGGGGCGTGTCTTTGCCGCGAGCCTTCGCGAAGACAGCGGACAAGTGCTGGCGGTAAGTGTCCTTCCAGCGTCCTGCGCGACCGACGGAGGGGAGATGGGACTTCTGGAGGGTATGGAGGGACACTATGTCCCTTTGAGCGATTGGATTCACGACACGCTGCGGCCGCACGTTGAACGGATCATCCCGAGTGATGACAGCTACAGCTTGGTATTCGACAAACTCGAAATATTGATGGCCCTGGGCTACGAGCGTCACAGACGCCACGATTGGGATTTGCCACCTGTTGGCGCGTTCATCCACCGGCATCCGAATAGGGAGCACATCATCAGGGAGATAAAGGAATCACTGTCGAAGATGCAAAAAGAATCGGCTTTCGTGACCTCCGACCTTTTCGGGGATACGGAAGACGATTGCCAGAAAACTTCGCAGCATTGGAAGACGCTGTTCGGTCGTACATTAGTCAAGTAGGGGTAAGATAGCCGACTCAGGATAGGGTGTTATGATCGGTTCGACCGAGTCCGTGGTCAACCAGGCAGGTCGCTCAGCCATCTGCCAGCGGCAGGGTTGGCGCCAGGTCCGTCACTCAATTGAACGGTAACTCCAAAGATGACTATCACCCAGCAAGAGTTTGAAGGCATCCTTGCCGACGATACCAAGGAAATCGCCCAAGACGTGGTTTGGCGGGATGACGAAGACCATTCTCCCGCTCGCGAGTTTCGAGCAACGGTCGCATCGGAGGCTGGTTATCCGTTGTTCGTAATCGGCCGCTGCAATTCCGTTGTCGGCACCCTGACTTACGCCCTGATCCATCGTGCTGCCGGGCGGATTTATGCGTTGGACCTCGGTACCGATCACCACAATCCGGATTGCAACCGCGTGGGCGAAAAGCATAAACATCGGTGGACAGAGGGATTTCGCGACAAGCAAGCCTACGTACCGGAGGACATCACCGAGTCTTGGGACCGACCCGTGGAGGTTTGGGGCCAGTTCTGCGCGGAGGCGAGAATTCGCCACACGGGGCGGATGGATCCGCCGGCGGTCCAGGAGGAACTGTGGCCATGAATCCCGATGAGCTATGCGCTTCAGTTGGCCGGTCGCTTCCGGCTCTCTTCGAGTGCACGCCTGCCCGGCGGGAGGGGGTTCGTGTGCGGACACCTCTCATGTACCCTGATGGCGGCATTGTGGACGTGTTCGTGGTGGAGCGAGAAGGGCGCTACCAAATCACGGATTTCGGAGAGGCACTGGGATGGTTGCGCATGCAGTCCGTGAGCGAGCGACGCTCCCCCAAGCAGAACCGGATGGTGGAGGATACGTGTCAGACCTTGGGCGTGGAACTGCACCGCGGCCAGCTTACGTTTCGGTCGGGTGCCGCCGGTGTGGTCGGGGAGGCGGTTTTGCGCGTGGCACAGGCGGTGGTGCGAGTCGCCGATTTGTGGTTCACGTTGCGCGCCCGTGCGGTAGAGACGGTGGCTGACGAAGTGGCCGATTGGCTGGTCGAGAAGGAGATGTCCTTTGACCGTGCCGTCAACTGCCACGGGAGATCGGGAAGAAGCTGGACCGTCGACTATCAGACCCGTACCAATGATCGAACTTCCTTTGTCTTCTTGTTGAGCACCGGTTCACGGGGGGCGGCCCGGCGCGTCGCTGAACATGTCCTGGCAGGGTGTGTCGATCTTAGCCACCTGAAGGTTAGTCAGCCTGACTTGGCGTTCGTCTCGCTCTTCGATGACACGGAAGACGTGTGGCGGGAGGAGGACTTCAGTCTGGTGGAGCAGCAGTCCGTAGTGGCCCGCTGGTCTCGACCCGACGAATTCGAGCGAATCCTGATGGCGGCGTAGTACGTGACCTCTTTCACCGAATCCATCGTCGAAGACGCCGCCCTTTCCTGGCTTGAGACCCTTGGCTGGAGGGTCGCCCACGGTCCCGACATCGCCCCTGACACACCGGGTGCGGAGCGTTCCGACAACGGGCCGGCGGTGCTGGAGCGCCGGCTGCGGGTTCTACGACGCCCTGGAGACCAACGACAGCGCGGTCCAGGTCCTCGGCGACGATACCCTTCGGAACATCGCCCGCGAGCTTGTGGAGACTGTTCGGAACAACGTCACCATCGACTGGACCCTGCGCGAGAACGTCCGCGCCCAACTCCGGGTGCTGGTCAAGCGCATCCTCCGCAAGCATGGCTATCCGCCGGACAAGCAGGAAAAGGCAACGCAAACGGTGCTGGAACAGGCTGAGGTGCTGTCCGCGGGCTGGGCGGTGTGAGCCTTTTTGGTCCCTTGCCGTGACAGCCCGCCCACATCAAGGAGAGAAAACGTGGTCGTCAGTGAACTGATTGAACTGCTCCAAGAGTATCCCGCCGGCCTGCGAGTAGTCGTGAACGGTTACGAAGACGGCTACGACGACCTTTCACCGCGGCAGATCTCTCTCGCGGAGATCAGCCTGAACACCGGTAAACATCACTGGGAGGGACGGCATGGTGTTCCGCGCCATCCGACAGCGGGGAGCGTAGATCGCCCCGACGTGGCCGAGGCCTTGGTTCTATGTCGGGTGTCCCATTGACGCGAGTGACAGAATGTCACCTCGTCCTGTGCATCGTGCCCAGTTATCCCCAATCGTCCCCATACCTTCCCGGGTATTTTCAATCAGCCGAAACCTAGATTTTCAAATAGCCGCTCACTAAACTTGCAATTAGCCGCACAGTAAAGTTACAATCAGCCGATGGCTGGCAGTGGCTTCTATCCACGGTACATCGGGCAGCGACTGGACGAGGCGTTGGCGGATTCGCCCGTGGTCCTTATCCAGGGTCCGCGTCAGTGCGGCAAGACAACCCTGGCGCAGATGGTGTGTGCTCCAGCAAGCCTGAGCCGGCGGGATGCTCTCAAGGTCTCACGTGCCCTTCCTCCGGGTTTCCTGACAGCCGAGACTCGGGACTACGGCTACATTAGTTTCGACGATGATGTCGCGCGCGCCGGCGCGGAAGCGGATCCGATGGGTTTCGTCGGGGAACTTCCGGAGAAGGTCATCCTGGACGAGGTACAGCGGGTGCCGTGGCTCTTTGCGGCGTTGAAGATGGAGGTGGATCGTAAGCGGGTGCCGGGCCGATTCGTTCTGACGGGCTCTGCTGACGTGTTGAGAGTCCCGACGATCCAGGACTCGTTGGCGGGTCGCCTGGAGGTGATCCGCCTGCATCCGCTGGCGCAAGTTGAGATCTCAGGCGAACGTTCTGGTGCTTCTGCTTCGGACGGCTCTCCTCGCTTCCTGGATTCCCTGTTCGGCCGCGGGTTCAAGATCCAGCGGACGGAGCGGCTGGGAAGAGAGTTGTGCGAACGTATCGTCGCCGGCGGATATCCAGCCGCTCTGGCGCGACCGCCCGGACACCGGCGCGCCAACTGGTATCGCAACTACCTGGACGCGCAGACGCAGCGGGATGTCCGCGACCTGGTCCGCATCCACACAATCGACGCGCTTCCGAGACTACTCTCCCTGTCGGCTGCACAAACCGCGAACCTGTTCAATGTGAGCGAGTTGGCGGCGCCGTTCCAGATCAGCAGGCCTACTATCCAGGACTACATCGTGCTGCTGGAGCGGGTCTTTTTGTTGGAGCGGCTGTCGCCGTGGCACAGCAATCGTCTCAGCCGGTTGGTCAAGACACCGAAGCTGCATATGGGCGATACGGGATTGGCTTGCGCACTTCTCGGCGTGGATGCAGCCGACCTCGCGGCTGACCGTGCCCTGCTGGGTCAGCTTCTCGAGACATTCGTGTTTCAGGAGTTGAGGCGGCAGGCGAGCTGGCGTGAGGACTTCTTCACGTTCTTCCACTACCGCGACAGAGATAAGACCGAGGTGGACATCGTCATCGAGCGCGGCACCAGGGCGGTTGCGGGGATAGAGATCAAGGCCGGAGCGACCGTTACCGCGGCAGACTTCCGTGGCCTGCGCAAGCTGAAGGCCGCGACAGGCAACCGCTTTGCGGGAGGGGCCGTGGTCTACGACGGAGAGATGTGTGTCGGCCACGGCGACGGGCTCTACGCCGTCCCGCTTCGCCTGCTCTGGGAAACAGGAACTTCATGAATCGTGAGGTTCTGGATAATGAAGGGGGGGGGGCTTCCTGTCAACGGAGAACGTCTTGACTCGTCATGATTCATCATGACAAATTGGTATCAGTCGAGGAGAAGTGCGCCATGTCCAAGACTCGTGAAAAGTTCGCTACCCAGGTCAATGTTGAAATCTTGTCCGCCATCCGCGCGATCGCCGAGCAGGAAGGCCGCCAGCTTCAGGCTCTCGTGGATGAGGCGCTTGCCGACCTGATCGAAAAACGAAAACAGGCCCGGCCCCGGCCTCAAGTCATGGCTGCCTATCTCGCCAGCCATGACAAGTATGGCGAGCTCTACAAGAAGCTCGCCAAATGAGTGACTACCTCACGCTGGCCGAAGTCCTTGCGATTCACGCGGACCAGATTCAACGGTACGGAGGATCGGAAGGGATTCGGGATGCCGGTCTTCTGGAGGCGGCGCTCTATAGGCCGCAGACCGGCTACTACGCCGATCTCGTCGAGGAAGCTGCGGCGTTGTGGGAAAGTCTCGCCCAGAACCATCCGTTTGTCGACGGCAACAAACGCGTGGCCTTTGCCGCGACGTACACCTTTCTGGCGATCAACGGCGTGCGACTGACGGCGGGCTCAGAGGAGGCATACGCCTTCATCTCGGGACTGTACGAAGCCGGGACGTTCCGTTTTGACAAGCTGGCGCCATGGCTTCGGCGCAATGTCGAGGCGCGTGTCTGAGCACAAATAGCCCGCATCGGTGTTCCGGCGGCACAGGCGACAGTTGTCACGTGGCCGGCCATGTAATCACCCAGTGGGGGAAGCCACGATGAATATCAAATCCAGACCCTGCGACGGACTCCACGGGTCGATTCGCATCATTTCGTCGAAATATCATTTCACGCGAGCGATGATCATGGGATCGCTGGCTCACGGGCGGACCACTATCACTGACGCGTCTGGGGCCTTCGTGGGCAAAATGACGTCGACTACCGACAACATTGCCGCGTTCGGTCCGACCATCGAATTCACCGAAGATACCTGTTTCATTGACGGTGGCGACTATCGTACCCCCGGGGACGTAATAGATGTCGACAACTCAGGCACCACGCTTCAGTTCTTGCTGGGTGTTGCGGCAGCAAGCCCGGGATGGACGGTGTTCACGGGCGACGAGTCACTGCGCAGACGGCCCATGAAATCGCTCCTGGACAGTCTGTCTTCGCTGGGCATCCGCTGCTATTCCGCCCAAGGGGACGGAACGGCACCCATTATTGTCCGCGGCGGCGGCTTCGCCGGCGGCGAAACGGAGATCTCCGGCTTTATTTCGCAGTGGCTGTCGGGCGTTTTAATTTGCGCACCGCTCAGTCGCGACGGGGTGACTGTTCGGCTCACAGATACGTTGCGAGAGAAACCCTACATCGACATGACCCTGCAGATGCTGGAGACGTTCGGGATCGAATATGACGTGAGCCGCGCGCCCGACGTGTATGTCGTGCCTGGCGGACAAACCTATAAGCCCGCAAGTCTGATTATTCCCGGCGATTTCTGTGTTGCCTCGGTGCCCATGGTGGCGGCTGCCATCACACCAGGGTCGGACATTACGCTGCAGAATTTGGATATGACCAGCATTCATCCGGAGAAGAGAATCGTCGAGGTCATGCTTGAAATGGGTGCCGATCTGACCATTGACGCGGCGGCCAACACGATCCGGGTACGAGGCTCGAAACCGATGCACGGGGTAGAAATCGACGTCACCCACTCACCCGATTTGGTGCCCATACTGTCGGTATTGGGTTGTTTCGCCGAAGGCACGACCCGGATCGTGAATGGCGAGCACGTCCGCTACAAGGAGAGTGATCGGATCGCCTCGATGATGGAGCTGGTCAAGATCGGCGCCCGCATCGAGGAACGACCGGACGGGCTCGATATCGTTGGCATCGACGGCTATCGTGGTTCCGCGACGCTCGATTCCTACCTCGATCACCGGGTGGCGACTGCATTGTCGGTTGCGGGCCTGAAGGGAGACCAGGAGATCACTGTCTCCAGGGCTGAGAAATTCGCCATGTCTTATCCGGGTTTCGTCGACGACATGAATGGGCTGGGCGCGTCGCTGAGTGTCGAGGATGGGTAACAAGCTAACCGACAGCCGCTCGGAAAGCCGATTTTGAACACTCATAGACGACCGATGTCGATGAGGCGCCGATCCATGATGTCCCGCAACGCATCGCCCAGTAAATTGAACGCGAGGATAGCGAGGAATATGGCGAACCCCGGAAAAATACTCATCCACCACAATGTCCAATGTTGCATTCCGGTCGAAATCATCACCCCCCAACTTGGCGTGGGTGGCTGGGCTCCGAGGCCCAGGAAGCTGAGGGCGGATTCGATTAGCAGCGCACTCGATGCCACGACGGCCGCAAATACGATCACGTTGCCGGCGGCGTTCGGCCATATATGCTTGATGGCAATTCGCATACCGCTGGCACCTACGGCGCGAGCAGCCTCGACGAATTCCATCGACTTCAGGCTCAGGACTTCGCCGCGCGCGAGCCGGGCGAACATGCCCAGTTTTGCCAACCCGATGGCGAGGATGGTGTAGAGGAGATTGGGTCCGAGTGCGGCAACAATCGCCAACGCGAAAATCAAGGGAGGAATTGCCAACAGGGCGTCGATCACCCGCATAATCGATGCATCCCAGAATCTGCCCAAATACGCCGCGATAAATCCGAGGATCACCCCCGTTACCAACGACAAGGCAACGGCGCCGGCCGCAACTTGTAGCGTGACCCGCGCGCCGAAGATGATGCGGCTGGCGATGTCGCGGCCGAGTTCGTCGGTTCCCAACCAATGGGTCATACTCGGTGGGTTCAATATCTTCGCGACATCGACCTGTTGCGGATCGAAGGGCGACAACAATGGCGCGAGAGCTGCCATCAACACGAGGCCAAGAATGATGATCGTCCCCACGGCACCCTGCCGATGCTTGAGCAGATCGCGCGCCAAGCGGGGTCGTGCCCTTTCGCCAACAGCGGAGGTCATGTGGGCAGAGCCGGTTTCTATCTCCAACCGGGGCGTTTCTTTGACTTCGCTCACGACGCTGTGCCTTCCCGTCACGCTATTAAGAGCTGTCTGATTCTCGGATCGACGTACGCATATAGTATGTCGGTTATAAGGTTGACGAATATGACCAGCAGGACAATCAAGAAGATGCCGCTTTGAACCACTGGAAAATCCCGCGTGGACACCGCGGCCACGACGAGGCTGCCCAACCCCGGTGTCGAAAAAATCGTCTCGGTCACGATTGCGCCGCCCAGCATATTGCCGAGTTGCAGGCCAACCAGTGTCAAGATGGGAATGAGCGCATTACGCAAGATGTGCTTTCGGACGACCACAGACCGACGCAATCCCTTGGCGTGGGCGGTTCGGACATAGTCCTGCGGTAACACCTGCAATATGCTTGCGCGTGTCTGGCGAAGAATCAGGGGCGCGACGTGCAGACCGATCGTCAAGGCGGGCAAAATCATGAGTTTCAGGTTTTCGACGGGTGATTCCGTGAACGGCACGTATCCAGAGGGCGGCAGCAAATCGAAGAAGATGGCGAACAGGAGAATCAGCAGAACCCCAAGCCAGAAATACGGCACGCCCAAGGCAACGGATGAGAACATTCCGATGACGGTGTCGATCGTCGTGCCGCGTCGAAGCGCGGCGAGTATGCCGGCGGGAATACCCAAGACGAGGGCAATGATCAGCGAAAGGGCGCTCAACTCCAGCGAGACCGGCAAGCGATCGAGCAGCATGACCGAAACACGTTCATTGCTGTGAAGTGATCTGCCGAGGTCACCACTTAACGTCTTCGTCAACCAATCCAGATATTGGACGAATACCGGTCGATCAAAGCCGTATTGTTGGCGCGCGATCTCGCGCTGTTCGGGCGTCGCGAATTCCCCGAGCACGGTTATCGTGGGATCGCCGGGAATCACATTGATGATGAAAAAGACGAAAAACGAAACCAGAAGAACCACTGGGACGGTTTGTCCTATTCGTTTCGAAATGAACAGAAACATCAGATGCCCTCAGAGGGGGAATCTCCCGGGCGCATTAGGGCGTGGCAAAGCGGCACCGGGATCTGAATAGCCAGCCCGAGGGTGGATTAGGGGGGTCAGCGGATTTGAACTTCGGCGTTGCTACTTAGCCGTCCAAGCCTCGGCAAACACCCAAGCACCGCCGACGGTGCGCTTCAGGTTTCTCACTGCAGTCCGCTCAACCTGAGTCGACTCCATGAAAAACAGAAAGCCGTAAAGCGCATTGTCGACCAGATAGGCCTGAATCTCGCGGTAGAGGCGCTTTCTGACCGATTGATCGACCTGCTGACCGGCATTGTCGATCATGTCGAATAGCTTGTCGTCACTCACACCGGTTCGCTGAATGCGCGCGCGTCGTCCGAATATCCGTCCGAAAGTCTGGGCCGGGTCGATCCCCGGCACCGTGAAGCGGCCGATACCAAACATGTGGTTCTTGGCGCGTAAACTGGCCTGCATCGACTGGCGATCGACGGTCTTGATCGTCAGATTGATGCCGGCCTCTTTCAGTTGCGCCTGCATTAGCTGAGCGACCGTCGAGTCGGGTTCACGCTTGATGATGTCCAATCGCGCGTTAAGACCACTCTCGTGTCCGGCTTCGGCGAGCAGTTGCTTGGCGCGCCCGGGATTGTGACCGTACTTTTCGAGTGTCGCGTCAAACACCCAGTTCTGGTTGGGGATCAGGGTTGGAGTGACCTGTCCTCTGCCGAGCGTTATCACCTCCATCATCGTTTGACGATCAAGGCCGAACAGAACCGCCTTTCTCAGCCGAATGTCGTTAAACGGTGGCTTGGCAATGTTGAAGGCGAACATGACGTGCCGGCCATTGCCGGTCCGCACAAGCCGGAGGCTGGAATCGCCACTCACCGTCTTCAGATCCCGGGCCGAGATGGCGTCGATGACATGGACGTTGCCGGACTTTACTTCGATAACTTTTACCGCGCTTTTCTTGATGAACCGAATGATGGCGCGGTCGAGATACGGCAATGGTTTTCCATCGGCGCCGTTCCGCCAGTAATTGGGGTTTCGTTCGAGAACAATTCTGGATCCCGATTGCCAACCGGCGAACTTGAAGGGGCCGGTACCCACCGGATTCCTGCCATAATCCTGCCCGTGTTTCTTGATCGCGGTTGGTGACGAAATCAGTCCGGCGAAGGCGATCGCCGGTAGTGCGGCCGATGTCGGCGCCTTGAGATTGATCCGCAATTGATAGGGTCCACGCACTTCCACCGTTGTGATCGCCGACAAATCGGAGCCACGCGGTGCATTCAACTCCTTTGAACGCGCGCGACGAAATGTGACCGCCGCCGCTTCTGCATTGAACGCGGTGCCGTCATGGAACTTCACGCCTTGCCGTAATGTGAAATCGATCGATTTTTTATCACCGGTAAATTTCCAGCTTGTCGCCAGTCCGGGTACAACTTCGCCGCTCCCGGTAATGTCCAGGAGCGATTCATAAATCTGCCGCCAGACGTAGTGATCCAGATTGCCCCCGTCGCCGAACAGTGGGTCGAGAGATTTTGGCTCCAGTACGGTTGCGCCAATAATCGTTCCGCCTCGTACCGGCGTATCCTGGGCAAAGGTCGGGTATGCCGCGGCGACGGACATGAAAATCGCGGTCGCGAGAACCACATACAGGTTGCGCGCGCATCGCGCTCCCCAGTTTACAATGTTCATAGGCCAACCTTTTCCAGACTGCTATTTTGAGCCGTGTGGGTCCTTGAGAGTGAAAGCCGCGTCACGTTAACAATATATATGGGCGCATGTCAAATATGTGAAAAGATCAGGTGTCGGCTGAACGTCACGGCATGATGTGTTTCGTTCAGCCGACCTCCAAGGTTGCAATCAGCCGAAGCCCTTGGCTCCGACTCACGTATGCCGCAGCCCCGACAACCCCGCCCCGCCCGTAAGCATGCGCACCAGCACGTTCGCGCCGACGATGATCATGACCAGGAAAAGGGTCACGGCGCCGGAGTGCTGGGTCATGTCCTGTTCGTTGTAGTTGAAGATCACTCCGGTGAGCACCATGTTGGCCGGCGACAGCAGCAGGATGATCAGGGACAGCTCGCGGGTTGCGGTGATGAAGGTCAGCAGCATGCCCGCGATCACGCCGCTTGACGACATGGGGATGATGATCTTGGCCATGCGCCGGAACCAACCGATCCCCTGGACTCTTGCGGTTTCCTCCAGGGACTTGTCGATTTGCAGTATGGCGGCGATGCCGATGCGCGAAGTGAACGGCAGGTTCTTGACCACCGTGATCAGGACCAGGATCGTGAATGTGCCATATAGCGCCGGCAACGGCCCCCAGGGAGTCGAGAACATGCCGATGTAGATGGCGCCGAGGGCGATGGAGGGGAAAATGTAGGGCGCGAAGGCGACGCCCTCGAGCCACCTCGCCAGCAGCGTGCCACGTCCGCGAACCGCTGCATAGCCCACCAGCAACCCGAGCAGGCCATTGCATACCGCGGCCAGCACGCCCAGTTTGATGCTGTTCCCCAACGCCGTCAGGATGCCCGGGGAATGGATGATGCCGGGTTCGCCATAGGCGAGGTCGGTGTTGCTCTCGCCGACCCAGAAGTGCGCCGTCAAACCTTGCAGGGAATACTCGCCCGGCGTGATGATCAAGGATTCCCAAAGCAGGATCAGCAATGGCAGTACGACCGTCACGGCGAGGAAGGCGGCGACCCCGATGGTGGCCGGCCATTGCCAGGCCCCGAGGCTGATTTCGCGCTGCCGGAAGCCCTTGCCGGTCAGGGTCACGAAGCTCTTCCGAATGCCGATCACCCGGCTATTGATCCAGATGAAGGTGATCGCCATGACGATCAGGACCAGGGCGAGAACGAAGGCGTCACCGCTGTTGCGCGCGTTCAGCGAGGCGTAGATCTGGGTCGAAAAGGTAAAGAATCGGACCGGCAGCCCCAGCAGGGCCGGTGTCCCGAAGGTGCCCAGTATGCGGATGAAAGTGAGCACCACGGCGGAACCCAACGCGGGCAGCAGCAACGGAAACGTAATCCGCCATAGGCGTTGGCGCCGGTTCATGCCGGCGATGGCGCCCGCCTCCTCCAGCTCCGAATCGACGGTTGCCAGGGCGCCCGACATCAGCAGGTAGCCATAAGCGTAGTAGTGCAGCGCCAGACAGATGACGATGGGAAAGAAGCCATAGCTGACCCAGTCGGGCGGCTGTATGCCGAAGAAACTGGTGATCATGCCCTCGTTGCCGCCGATCCGGTCGTTCTTGAACAGACTCAGCCACGCCAGCGCCAGCACCCACGACGGCATCATGTACGGCACCACCACAAGCGCCCCGAACACGCCCTTGAAGCGGATATTGGTGCGCACCATCAGCCATGCCAGGCCGCTTCCGATGCCGACGCCCAGAACGGTCACACAGACGCCGACGGCGACGCTGTTGAACAACGGCTTCAGGAACAGCGCCTTGGAAAGCGGGCCGGTGAAGACGCGTTCGAGGTGGAACAGGGTAAAGGCGCCGACCTTCGCCTCCGGCCTGTAGGCGAGGTCATAGCTCTGGTAGACCAGGGCGTCATGGATGATTTCGAAAAGCGGCCCCAACACAAAGACGGACAGGACGGCGAGGCACAGGATACCCAGAATCTTTTCCGGCTGGTTCATCAGCCGGTAGAGGTGGTAGGTGAGGTTGCTCCTGGAAAGGACCGGAGGCTCGCTTCCGGAAGAGGCCGTATCCAACGACATGGGTCAGGACTTCCGTTTTCTTCTGCTCAGGCGGGCGGGCCTTGATTGAAGAGACTGGTCTCCGATTCGACATCGAAGAAGTTCAACGAGTCCGCTTCAAAGTCGATCCACAGGGGGTCGCCGACGTCCATCCGTATGAATCCTGGTTGCAGGAGCGTGATGGAGTAGTTCCCGGTGCGGGCTTGCAGGATGGTGTCGGACCCCTTCGGCTGAACCGATTCCAGGGCTACCTTCAGCCAGTCCTCCCTGGCCTCGGTCGATACATTGATGCTTTCCGGGCGAATGGTAGCGATGAGGTTCTTTGCGTTCGGTGGCGGGTCGCCGGGGATCGGCAGCCACAGGTCGCCGCAATCGAGGCCCACCGCCCCGTTCTTCCGGCTGATGGTGCCGGTAAACCGGTTGATCCCGGGATCGCCGATGAAATCGGCAACGAACAGGTTCGCCGGATGGTGATAAATCTCATAGGGCGTGCCCTGTTGCTTGACCACGCCCTTGTCCATGACGACGACGATGTCGGAGAGCGTCAGGGCCTCGATCTGGTCGTGGGTCACGTAGACGGTGGTGGCTTCGAGGTCGCGGTGCAGCCGCTTGAGCTCGCCGCGCATTTCCGTACGCAGCTTGGCGTCGAGGTTGGACAGAGGCTCATCCATCAGCAGGATGGACGAGCGCGAGGCGATCATGCGCGCGAGGGCCACCCGCTGTTGCTGGCCGCCAGACAGCTCCGAGGGGTAGCGGAGCTGGTACGGCTTCATCTGCACCTTCTCGAGGGCGGCCTTGAGGCGCTCATCAGTCTCTCGCGCGCTCAAGCCCATTTGCTTCAGGCCGAGCGTGATGTTCCGTTCCACCGTCATGTGGGGCCAGAGCGCGTAGCCTTGGAATATGAGCCCGAGGTTGCGGCGTTCGGGAGGAACGATCACGCCTTTCCGGCGGGAGAAGATGAGCCTGTCGCCGAACCGGATTTCCCCCGTTTCGGGTTCTTCCAGCCCGGCGATCACGCGCAACGTCGTCGTCTTGCCGCAACCGGACGGTCCAAGAATAGTCAGGAACGCACCCGGCGCCACGGTCAGGTCCAGATGCCGTACGGCGACTTCCTTGCCGTACGACTTCCGGATCCCGGTCAGATGGATTTCCTCCATGCTTGGCTATTTGCTCGAATGCACCGTCCAGAAGTCGCGGACCTTGGGGCCGTGCTTCCACATGTATCCGGCATCGACGTTCCAGCCCTTCATGTCGGCCCAGATCTCGCCGCCGGCCGGCAGCGGCACGTCGTGCCGCGGGCTCACCGTGCCCGGGTCGAAATAGGGCGCCAGACCCTGCAACAGGGCCATGCTGGCGCCCTTGTCGTAGGGCTTCTCGATCTTCGAGTTCTTGTTCAGCTCGAGGCTGCCGAGCAGGTACGCGGTAAACAGCTTGGCCGCGTTGGGGTGGGGCGCCTGGCGCGCGATGGCGGTAAAGGTCGGGTAGACCAGCTTGCCGACCGGATCCACCTCGGCCAGGATCTTGTTGACGTAGCCCTTCGAATCGTTGCGCGCGATATAGGTCATGTAGGTGAACGCGATCAAGGGTTTCTTCTGACCCTTCTTGCCAGAGGCTCCAGCCAGCCTCGAGCCTGACTTGAAGATCACCAGGTCGTTGGCGAGCATCCGCGCCCAGAACTCGTAACCGGCGTCTGGGACCCCTTCGCTCAATTGGATGGGCTTGCCGGCATGGCGCTGATAGGCGGCCGCCATTTCATCGGGACGCTGCATAAGGGTCATGACGCCCATCAGGGTGGAGCCCGACGACAGCGGGTTCTTCACGCCCACCCGGCCCTTGAACTTGGGCTCGGTCAACTCCCACACGTTCTTGATGGGCGGCGTGTCCGGGTAGGCCTCCCTGTTGTAGAGAAAAACCATGGCCTCGTTGACCCGGATCAGCAGCGGGTCGCGGTTTTCCTTTGGAATCCGGTCGACGTAGTGGTGCGGTACATAGTTGACGAGACGGTTCTTGTTCAGCATTTCGTAGATCACCTGACCCGAATTGCCGGTGGTCACGATGTCGGCGTTGAAGATATTCGCGTCCTGTTCGCGAATGGTCTTCTCGACCGATTTGACGGACCCCAAGTCATGCACGGTCAGTTTGATCTCCGGATAAAGCGCGTTGAACGGCTTCACCAGCTTGGCGATGCGACCGGACGCCGTGTAGACCACGACTTCGCCTTCGGCTTTCGCCTTGGCGATGACCTCGTCCCAGTTCTCCGCCTTGTCATAGGGGCCGAGCTTGGCCGCCTTCAGCCAGGCTTCCATCTCGGGCGGTGGTTTGGAGGCGGCGTTGGCGGCGGTGACGAAGGAAACGGCGAACAGGCAGGCCATGAGAACTGCCGGTACACGCGCAATAAGGTGTTTCATGTTATTCTCCTTCTGGGGCGAAATCACCCGATTCAAGAATGTGGGTTGCGGGGATCTTCGTTCGCTGTCATCGAATCCTACACTACGCAACACCATGTCAGACATGCAAGGCGATGCACCGGCGCCCCGCTGCATGTTGCCGGGCAGGTAAAGGGCGGTCTCCGCCGAACGAGATCATGGAAGGATGGCGCATGACCACCCCTGACTATCCCCTTCCTCTCCTCAGTTTGATCGCCCAAGGGCTCGATCCCTACGGCGCTGATATTTTCATCGGCGGGACCGCGGCGGCATGTGATATCGACTTGTTGCGCCGCCATGGCATATCCACCGTCGTCAACTGCACGGTCAATCTGGATGTCAACTATGTCGCCGGGCCGGGCGAAGGCGATGCGAATGGGGATCCAAGCGCGTTGTGCCGTTCCGGAACCGCGCCGTTTCGGGTCTTCAAGCTGGGGCTGGTGGACGGCGAAAACCCGAACGGCATGATGCTCGGCGGGTACTACATCCTGCACGGCGCCCTCCACCAGACCCTGCCGGAGAAGCAGAGCTACCCCAGACGGGAGCAGGGCAACGTCCTCGTCCACTGTCGCGGCGGCCGCAGCCGTTCCGTTGCCTTGGTGGCGCTTTATCTTCACCTCCAGGACCCGATTCGGTTCCCGGAACTCGATAACGCCATCGCCCTGGTGAGAGAGAAGCGCGAAGTGCATCCGGCAGAGTGGTTCAAGGCGCCGAAACAGAACCTCATCGATGCCGCGGTAGAGGCGGCGCGGGGCATCCGATCGCTGCGCGACCTTGGCGTCCTTGTAGCCTGAGAACACCGCATTGGTCCTTTCTCCGCGACAGCTTGCCATCCGCGATCTTACCGGGTATATTACCGGCAATAATTGTGGAGGTCCGATTTGAGTAACACATCCCAGAGACGTGCCATCGATCGATACCGCGAGCGTCTGGCCGAACGCGGTATGGCCCGTTTTGAGGTGCTCGGGCGCAAAGCCGACCGTGAGCTGATCCGTTCGGTTGCCAAGTGCCTGGCGGAAGAAGGACGGGAGGCGGATCGCCTTCGGACTGCGGTCAGCCGTTGCATCGCAGGCGAATCGCCACGGAAGGGTGGAATCCTTCAAGCTCTGCGACGCTCCCCGCTGGTCGGGGCCGACATCATTCCCCCCCGGCCATTCGAACCCGGTCGTAAGGTCGATCTGTGACCCGATATCTTCTCGATACCAACATCATCAGCAACATCACCAAACCGAAGCCTTCCGGGTCCTTGCTGGAGTGGATGGCTGAACAAGATGACGAAGACCTGTTCATTTCCTCGCTCACCATCGGTGAGATTTGGCGTGGTGTGCTGGAGAAGCCTGCCGGCCGCAATCGTGATCAGCTTGAAGCTTGGTTCGCAGGCCCGGAGGGTCCGCCTGCCTTGTTCGCCGGCCGCGTTCTCCCGTTCGATCAGAAAGCGGGCGTCGTCTGGGCAAGACTCATGGCAGAGGGTAAGGGGAAAGGCCGTCCCCGCAGTGCGCTCGACACCATCATCGCCGCTACCGCAGAAGCTAACGGCTGTGTCACCGTCACCGACAAGGACTTCGCCGATGTCGAGGTCGTTAACCCGCTTCGCCGTGAGCCGCGTTGAAGAAGGGTCGCCTCGTGCGCCTCTTCAACCTGAATCACGACGAAGGCACCGCCAAGGCTGGGCAACCGTCGGGCGAGACGTTCAACCTTACTTGTGCTAGTATAGCCCGCCTTGAAAGAATCTGTTGCCCATTTCTGTTCCCAACGACAGGAGGAAACCATGTCGAAGTTCAAAAGAGTCGCACTGTTCGTGGCCGGAACCGCTTTGGCAGCGGCCGCGCCCATCGCCGGGGCGGCCGAGACCATAAAGATAGGCGTCACCCAGCCTCTGACCGGCGCCGTTGCGGCGTCCGGCAATTATGTCGCGCAGGGCGCGAAGATCGCCGAGTCGTTTCTCAACGCGTCCGGTGGTCTGTTGGGCAAGAAGGTCGAGTTGATCATCGAGGACAACAAGAGCAATCCGAAGGAAGCCGTGGCGACGGCTGAAAAGCTCATCGTGCGCGACAAGGTTCCGGCGCTGATGGGGGCGTGGAGCTCGACCTACACCCTGGCGGTGATGCCGAAACTGATGGAATACGGCGTGCCCATGGTGGTCGAGACGTCGTCCTCGGGCAAGATTACGACCTCGGGCAATCCCTGGATCTTCCGCATCAGCCCGACTTCGGCCATGGAAGCCCAGTCCTTCGGCACGAAGGTCGGTCAGTTCAACATCAAGAAGGCCAACTTCCTGGTGGTCAACAACGACTGGGGCCTGGGCGCGTCCAAGGAATTCCAGAAGATGCTCAAGGGCAAGGGCATTGCCGTCGGCGTGGTGGAAACCATGGATGCCAAGGCCACGGATATGAGCGCCCAGTTGGCGAAGATCAAGTCGGCGGGCGGGGATACCGTGTTCGTCACCACCGGCGTCGAGCAGATCACCCTGGTGCTGAAGCAGATGAAAGAGCAGCGGGTCACGCAACGGGTGATCACCACCGGCGGTTCGTCATCGCCGGATCAGTTGATCGCGCAGGCCGGCGCGGCCGCGGAAGGCAGTTTTCACTTGCTGTTCTTCGCCCCCTGGTTTCCGGGCGCGGCGCCCAATCCGGAGGTCGCCACCGCGTTCGTCAATGAATGGAACAAGCGCGGCCACAACTTCGCCGGTTTGACCGAGGGTTTCCGCGGCCATGACGGCATCATGACCATCGCCGCCGCCATCAAGGCTGCCGGCAAGGCCGAGCCCAAGGCCATTCAGAAGGCTCTCTGGGGGGTCAAGGTGAAAGGCGTCAACGGCAACATCGCGTTCATCAAGCAAGGCCCCGCCGGCAAGGAGAGCGCCCAGAACATTCCGAACGTTTACGTCGTCACCATCAAGAGCGGCAAGGTCGCGCTGCCCTGACGGGCGGTCGACGAAAGCCGTGCGGCCCTGAGATGACGAACACCCTTTCCGGGGCGTTCCCGGAAAGGGTGTTCGCCGGGGCCGGTACTCTGTCCTCGGCGTCCGATGGCGAAGAGGCAGTCCCGAAACGCGACCGGCCAAGACGTGGCCCTGTGAAGCATGTCCCAACAAGACGTGACCAGACGGAACGGCCACCGTGGCTGAACTTCTCCAGCACCTCCTCAACGCCCTGATCCTTGGCGGCACCTATGCCCTTCTGGGCATCGGCCTGACCCTGATTTTCGGCATCATGCGGGTGGTCAACTTCACCCACGGCGAGCTTTATACGTTCGGCGCCTACATGGTGTATTTCTTCGTCATGCTGCTGGGCCTGAATTTCTTTGCCGGCATTCTGCTGGCCATGGCCCTGGGCGTGGTTCTCGGCGCGCTGATCGAATTGGTGCTGCTGCGCCCCCTCCGGGGCGCGGACATCGATACCACCATGCTGGTGATGATCGGCGCCTGGATCGCGATGCAGAACCTGGAGCAGTTCACCTGGAGCGGCATCGCCAAATCCATCGACCATCCCTTTCCCCTGGACCCGCTGGTCATCGGGCTGGTCTCGGTCTCCTGGGTCCGGGTTTTCGTCTTCGCCTTCGCCGTGCTGCTGATCGCTGTCACCTACCTGCTGATCCATCGGACACGCCTCGGCAAGGCCATGCGCGCCACCTTCCAGGACCGTGAGACCGCGGCGCTCATGGGCGTCAACGTCAAGGGCATCCATACGTTGACGTTTGCCTTCGGCTCCTGCCTCGCGGCCGCGGCCGGCGCCTTGCTCGGTCCGGTCTTCGTGGTGGCGCCGACCATCGGCGATCTGGCGGCGCTGAAGGCCTTCGCCATCGTCATCCTCGGCGGGCTCGGCAGCATCCCCGGCGCCACCCTCGGCGGCTTCATCCTGGGCCTGGTGGAGGAGCTGGGCGCGGGCTACATCTCGTCCGGCTATCGGGACGCCATGGGCTTCCTGCTGATTATCCTGGTGCTGGTGTTCAAGCCGACGGGGCTGTTCGCCGCCAAGGAGCGCATCGGGTGAAGCACGCCGTGACAGCCGCCTGGGTGGTGTTTCTGTTCTCCATCCCGTTGTGGATGACGGACCTCTATTTCCTCCACATCCTGGTGACCGCCGGCATCTTCACCGTCGCCGCCATAAGCCTCAACCTGCTGCTCGGCTACACCGGGCAACTGAGCCTTGGCCACGTGGCGTTCTTCGGCATCGGCGCCTATGCCAGCGCCCTGGTGTCCCTGGGCTTCGACCTCGAGCTGACCGACACCTACACGTTCGTCTTCCCGCCGCAGCCGGTGTGGCTCGCTTTCATCGCCGGCATCGGCGCCGCCGCCCTGTTCGGCTGGTTGATCGGCAAGATCGCCTTCAAGGTCCGCGGCGCCTATTTCGTCATCGTCACCATCAGCTTCGCCGAAGTCGTGCGGCTCATCTCGCTCAACTGGGTCGACCTCACCGAAGGCCCGATGGCGCTCAACAACATTCCGCCGTTCAGCGTCGCCATTCCCGGGCTCTGGGAGCAGACCTTCTACCAGAAGATGCCCAACTACTATCTGGTCCTGGTCATCGCCATCGTTTCCTACGTCATCGTCCGGCGCCTGGTACGGTCGCGGGCCGGGCGGGCCATGATCGGCCTGCGCGAGAACGAGGCCCTGGCCGCTTCCGTCGGCGTCGACGTCACCCACTACCTGGTCCTGGCGACGGTGGTTTCGGCGGCCATGGCCGGGGCCGCGGGCGGGCTCTATACCCACTATATCCGTATCGTCGATCCGGATATCTTCCTGTTCATCTATACCGTCACCATGGTGATCATGGTGGTGACCGGCGGCAAGGGGACCACCGCCGGCCCGGTGGTGGGGGGCCTCATCTTCGGCCTCCTGCCCGAGGTTCTGCGCGAGTTCGCGAGTCCCGAGTTGCAGTGGGTGATCTACGGCGTGTTCATGATCGCCATCGTGTTCTTCCTGCCGCAGGGCATCGTCCCGGCCGTCACGTCGTGGTGGAAGGCCCGTTTCGCCGCCCCCGAGCACGGTCTGGGCACCCCGGAGGGAGCGCGGTGACCGATACCGCCTTGAGCGTGGAGGGCTTGACCGTCCACTTCGGTGGACTGGTGGCGGTATCGAACGTCGATTTCGTCGTCCGCGAGGGGGAGATCGCCAGCCTCATCGGTCCCAACGGGGCCGGCAAGACCACCGCCTTCAACGTCATCACGGGTTTCCTGCAGGCCAGCGCCGGCAGCGTCCGCTACCGGGGGGCTTCCCTGGACGGCCTGCGGCCCAATGACGTCGCCGACCTCGGCGTCGTGCGCACGTTCCAGAAGACCAGCCTGTTCAGCGGGCTGAGCGTGATCGACAACATGTTGATCGGCTTGCACCGCCGCGGCCGTGGCCGCGTCTGGGAGATCCTGCTCGCCTTGCCTCGCATTCAGGCCGAGGAACGCGACCTCCGGATGCAGGCCGGCGCCATCCTGGAACAGGTGGGGTTGTCCCACCGGGGCGGCGAGCTGGCATCGGACCTGCCCTACGGTGAGCAACGCCTGCTGGAGGTGGCCATCGCCCTGGCGGCGCGGCCGTCACTGCTGTTGCTGGACGAGCCGGCCTCCGGGATGAACCCCTCCGAAACCCAGGACTTCATGAACCGGGTCTCGGCCATTCGCGACCAGGGAACGACGATCTTCCTGGTCGAGCACGACATGCGGGTGGTCATGGGCATCTCCGACCGGATCATCGTTCTCAATCAAGGCATGATCCTGGCCGAGGGGACGCCGGAAGAGATCCGTCACCACCCGGAAGTCATTCGGGCGTATCTTGGAGGGGCAGCGGCCGATGCTTGAGATCACCGGACTTGAATGCCGTTACGGCAAGGTCAGCGCCGTGCGCGACCTGTCCATGGTCGTCAATCAAGGCGAGCTGGTGACCCTGATCGGAGCCAACGGGGCCGGGAAGTCGACGACCCTGAAGGCCATATCGGGCCTGCTCCCGCCCGCGGCCGGGCGCATCGTTTTCGACGGCGAGGACATATCCCACGCCTCGGCGCAGAAAATCCTCTCCCTCGGGATCGCCCATTGCCCGGAGGGGCGGCGCATCTTCCCGTACATGAGCGTCCAGGAAAACCTCGACATGGGCTGTTACCTGCGCCGCGACACCGACGGCATCGAGGCCGACCGGCGGCGCGTGTTCGAGCGTTTCCCGATCCTCGAAGGACGCCGCCGCCAAACCGCGGGGACGCTTTCCGGCGGCGAGCAGCAGATGCTGGCCATCGGCCGGGCGCTGATGTCGCGGCCGAAACTGGTGCTCTTCGACGAGCCGTCCCTGGGCCTGGCCCCCAACCTGGTCGAAACCACCTTCGAGATCATCGCCGAGATCCGCGCCGAGGGCGTCACCGTCCTGATGGTCGAACAGAACGCCTACGCGGCCCTCGAGATCTGTGACCGCGCATACCTCCTCGAATCCGGCGCAGTGGCCCTGCAGGGAACCGGCGCCGAGCTGAAGGACATTCCCCACGTCAGAGAGGCGTACCTGGGCGGGTAGCGCATGTCCTGATCCAATCGAACCGCCGGGGTCGCAGGCCGATAACTTCACGCCGTGTACACCGGCACAGTCGATGGCGATCTCGTAGTCGCCGGGCGTTGTTGCACGGATTGGAGCGGAGACGAGGTTGGCCCTTCCCCAGGGGGTGGCGCCATGAGACACCTTCGAACACGGGAGGCCTGAGTTTGATCTCCGTGGTCTGATTGGCAATGCCGCGGGCCGTAAGGTCGGGTTTCCCGCGCTAAAAGAAACCGCCATGACACAGTCCAGCGAAGCCATCCAGCACGGTCGACCCTTGTCCCCGGAGAATTCCCTCGGTGATGCTCCGCAAATGGCTGCCGACTTGCCTCTCCGAGAGTTTCGAGTCACACTTGTTTTGGTGGGGAGTTCCCCACGGGGAACCTGGGCGTCTACCCAAAGGAAGGATCTGTTGTCATGGCAGTGGTATCGGTAATAAATTATAAAGGTGGCGTTGGGAAAACTACTCTGACAGCAAACCTTGCGGCCGAATTGGCGTGGCGAGGTTATCGTGTTCTCATGGTTGATTTGGATGCTCAGGCGAGCTTAACATTCTCGTTTATCACTCCCGATGATTGGCAGAAGAATTACGCGGACAGCAGGACTATCAAGAGTTGGTTCGATTCGTTCGAATCCGGCACCCCTTTGCCCCTTCCGGACATTATCTTTACACCGACTCGAATGGCGAAGGTACTAAGCGGAAGAGAGGGATCCGTTGATTTAATCGCCTCTCATCTGGGTTTAATCAACGTCGATCTTGAATTAGCTACAAAACTAGGTGGAGCGAATCTTACGCAAGCAAAGCGAAATTTTCTCTCCGTACATAGTATGCTTGCTAAAGGACTGACCGAAATAGATTCCGAGCGGTACGACGTTGTCCTCATTGATTGTCCGCCGAACTTCAATATTGTGACTAAGACAGCGATTATCGCGAGTGACTATATTTTAGTCCCGGCACGTCCTGATTACTTGTCGACACTGGGGATAGACTATTTGATTCGAAGTACAAACACGCTGATTCAGGAGTATAATGAGTATGCGGAGTTAGGCGCTGGTGCGAAAACGGAGTCAATTGACCCTAGAATTTTGTATGTCGTTTTCACTATGATCCAGGAATATCGAGGTAGACCTATAGCAGCGCAAAGGCCGTTTATGGCCAGGTGCGCCGCTCGTCCGGCGTTAACGTAATGCAACCGTATATCAAACGGAACGACACCATATTTGGAGATGCTCCGCAGTTTGGTGTTCCTACGGTCGCAAAGGGATATAGTTCGGGCAGTCATGCGAGCGTTGTTGAGGGCCTCGAGGCTGTCACAGAGATGTTCATCGCTGGAATAGGGCTATGACAGTCAAGAGTAACAAGAGATCACCCGGCGACGCGGAACATATCGGTACGCTGCTGAGAAAGTTGGCGGATTTGGTCGAGAGATCGTCTGCTGATGAAATTGGCACGCTATTGCAGGGTGGTGGCGAACTTCGGATTGACGAAGGGGGATCGGGAGGCAGACTGGGGGGCAGATTGGGAGGCTCGAAGCCCCGACAGTCATACTTTGACGTAACGTTTGCGGAGGTGGCGGAGAAACTGCATGCGACCGAGACGCGGGAGGCGGGTCGCGAACTACTAGGTAGGGAATGTCCGACGAAGGCGGCGACCGAAAAGTTAGCTCGGTTTCTCGATCTGCCGGTCTATCGAACTGACACAATTGACAACCTTCGCGAGAAAATTGTCGAAACACAGATTGGGTCAAGGTTGGGTACGGAGGCGGTGCAGGGAAGAAAAATGTCGTAGTTGCTATTGAACCCGCTGATTAATGCGGCCCCCCATGCACTTCTTAAAGAACCGCCCATGAACGACCGTACCTTCCACCTCTTCGCCGACGGCCCCGCGCCGGTGGCGCCGTACAGTCACGCCGTCTCCACCGGCGACTGGATCTTCGTCACCGGGCAAATCGCCACCGGCCGGGATGGGGAGCCGATTCCGGAGTCCATCGAGGACCAGACGCACAAGGTCATGGCGAACCTCAAAACCGTGCTGGCCGGCTGTGGCGCGGGGTTGGAGCACGCGGTCAGCGTGCGTATCTTCCTGACCCGGTTCGAGGAGGAGTACGACGCCATGAACGCGGTCTACGAAACCTATTTCCCAGCGGACAAGCGCCCCGCCCGTACCACCGTGGGTGTGACGGCGCTGGCCCGAGGCTGCCGGGTAGAAATCGACCTGATCGCGAAGCGGAGCGCCTGACCCGTACCCGGATCATCACCCCCGCGCACTACAAATAACCCATTTCTCGATAGTAGCGCTCGGCGCCGGGGTGCAGGGGTGCGCACATCGGCCCCTCCTCCGTGTTCCGGCATATCCGGCTCATGTCGAAACGATCTCCGTCGACGGGCATCGTGTCTTTTCTTGTATCGATGGCCTTGACCACCGCGTAGGCCAGCTCGTCCGGAAAGTCCGCCCGGCAAAAGAGCGGCCAGCCGCCGAATTCCAGCGCGGGAACGTCCGCCTCCAACGCGGGAAACACCGATTTGGGGATCATCGATTTCGGAAATCCCAAGTGCTCCATGTCGGCGAACACCGATGGCTGCAACGGCAGGAGAATCATGTCCCGTGCCAGGGCCCCGGCGGTCCAGCCCGTGACGCCCTCGTCGAACACCGCGTCATAGGCCCCTTGCTCGATCCCCTCCATGCGCCGGGGGTGGCTGGGGGTTGAGACCTGATCCACGCTGCCGCCCCATTGCTCCACCTCCTCGAGGCTCCAACCACAGAGGTTCAGGATACGCCGGATGGTGAACTCGGTGGTTCCCTCAGGGCCCTGTCCCCGGGTCGACAACTTGAGCGGAAGCTTCTTCTCGCCGATTTCCTCCAGGGACTTGACGCCGAGGTCTCTCTTGACCGCGAAGGCAAGTTTGTCCCAGGACGGGAACACCGCGAGGTTTCGGATGTCGATCTTTTCGGCATAGGGCGCCAACCCGTTCAACGCCATATGGGTCACCGGGGAAGGGTTGAGGAAAGCCAGATCCACTGTCCCCTCGGCCAGCAGCTTTGGCGCCTCGAACCCTCCGAGGCGGCTGTTCCCGACGCCATACGAGACGATGATTTCCGACCCGTCGGGCAGGTTGTGCTGCGCGAGCCCCAAAGCGATCTCAAAAGCTTCGCCGGCCCGTATGTTCATGGTTACGGCGATTCTGATTGTGGTTGCCATCAGGTTTACCTCCAATGTTAGCTGGTACCACGGTAGCGTCCGCAATGGCGCTGGGTCAACGGGCCGGCCCCGTCGCTTGCAGAGCCCCTATGCCTAACCTCACAAAGTTGTTAGAATCATCCTTTCGGATCGCACGCCGTTGAAGTTTCGTTTATCGAGCCGGAAACCGTCCGGAAATTCCGGCCATTCCAGGGCGCTCACAAAAGCCGTGTCCGGATTCGCATGTCCGCCAACACCCGGGCTGCTCAAGGGGTGCGGGCGAAAAGGGGAGGGTAACTGATGGAAGTCGTCGCTTGCCGCGAGGCGGTGAATCTTCGCAACATCGCGATCATTGCACACGTCGACCACGGCAAGACCACGCTCGTGGACGCGATGCTGTGGCAGAGCGGAACGTTCCGCGCAAATCAGGATGTCCGCGAGCGGGTTCTGGACTCCATGGACCTCGAACGCGAGAAGGGCATCACGATCATGGCGAAGAACGCCTCCGTTACCTACGGCGGCGTCAAGATCAACATCGCCGACACGCCGGGTCACGTGGATTTCGGCGGCGAGGTCGAACGCACCCTGCGGATGGTCGACGGTGTCATGTTGCTCGTCGACGCCGGGGAAGGACCGATGCCCCAGACGCGCGCCGTGCTGGCCAAGGCGCTGGAGCTGCGACTGCCGCCGATCGTGGTCATCAACAAGATCGACCGCCAGGACTCGCGCCCCGCGGTAGTCCTGAACGAAGTCTACGACCTGTTCATCGACCTGGGCGCCACCGAGGAACAGATCGAGTTTCCGGTCATTTACTCCGTCGCCCGCCAGGGAAGATGCACCCCATCTCTCGGCGGTGAGCTTACCGATCTTCGGCCGTTGTTCGACACCATCGTCGCACACATTCCGCCCCCCTCCGGAGATCCGGGCCACCCTCTACAGATACTGGTGACCAACGTCGCACCCGACGACTACCGCGGCCCGCTGGCCATCGGCCGCGTGGTGGACGGCACGGTTCGGAACCGGCAGGCAGTGACCCTGTGCCAGCGTAACGGAGTCCACACTCCGGCCGCGGTCGCGGAGCTGTTCATCTACGAAGGCCTCGGGCGGGTCCCGGTGCCGTTGGCGGGTCCCGGAGAGATCGTGGCGTTGGCGGGGATGACCGGCATCGGGTTGGGCGAAAGCATCGCCGACGGCGAGAATCCCAAGGCGCTGCCGACGCTCGACGTGGAGGAACCCACGTTGTCGATGGAGTTCTCCATCAACGATTCCCCATTCAGCGGAAAGGACGGCCGCTACCTGACCTCGCGCCACCTTCGAGCGCGACTGCTCAAGGAGGCGGAGCACAACCTGGCGATCCGGGTGAAGTCCATCGAGTCTTCCGATCGCTTTCTGGTGTACGGCCGGGGCGAACTGCAGCTCGCCGTCCTGATCGAGCAGATACGGCGGGAAGGGTATGAGTTTTCGGTGGGCATGCCGCGGGTGTTGACCCGCACCGTCGGAGACACCGTCCACGAACCGTACGAACTGGCTATCATCGAAACGAATGAAGCGTATCGGGGAATCGTGGTTCAGAAACTCGGCGCGCGCCGGGGCGTCATGGTCAGGATGGCGGACCGCGGCTCGGGGAGGGTTCGCCTGGAGATCGAGGTGCCCAGCCGCGGGTTGATCGGATACCGAACGGAGTTCCTCACCGACACGAAAGGCACGGGAACCCTCACGCACATGTTCATCGGATACCGGCAATGGGCGGGGGACATCGTCCATCGGTCCACCGGCGCGCTGGTGGCCGACCGCAGGGGCCGCGTCACGGGATACGCGATCTTCAACCTGCAGGAGCGGGGCGAGCTGTTCGTCGGGCCCACCGAGGCGGTGTACGGAGGCATGCTCGTCGGCGAGAGCAGCCGCGACACGGACCTGGACGTGAACATCACGAAGGAGAGGAAACTGACGAACATCCGGTCCTCCGGCCTCAAGGGCATCGAAAAGCTCACCCCTCCGGTGCGCATGTCCCTGGAGCAGGCCATCGAATTCATCCGCCACGACGAGCTGATCGAGGTCACGCCTTGCAATCTCCGGCTGCGGAAACGCCACCTCGACTCGAACGTACGAAAGTATCAGGCGCGCCAGATGGAGAGTGCTTTCCAGACTGCCGGCTAGCCCGGCGGCCGTCCGGCCTGCCCGCCTATTTTCTGCGGGCCGGGAGCCTGCGCCGCAACAAGACGAGGGCGTAGGGGCGGGTTTCAAACCCGCCCGCGTTCGCATCGCCTCGTGGGCCGATACAGGCTCCCATCTTCACCTCCCTCCTTCCGCCTCCTCTTCCACGTGCCGTCCCAAGAGCCGCACCTGCGCCCCGGCCAGCATGTCCTGGAGCTTCTTGCGGATGGCCCACAGGCAAATCAGTGACGGGAGCACCATCAGAGTGGTGATGACGAAGAAGGTTCCCCAATCGCCATCCAGCCAGTCCACCAGGGCGCCGGAGGAAGCGGCGAAGAGGGTCCGCCCGGCGGTGCCGATGGAGGCCAGCAGCGCGTACTGCGTGGCGGTATAGGTCCGGTCCACCAGCATCGAGATGAAGGCGACGAAGGTGACGGTGGCGAAGGCGCTGGTGAGGTCGTCCATCACCACCGCGGCGGCGAACAAGGCTTCCGACTTGCCCACCCATGACAACACGGCGAACAGCAGATTGGTGGAGGCCATGGCGATGCCCGACAGGAACATGGCCCACACGAGTCCCATCCGGATGGCGAAGAAACCGCCCAGCACGGTGAAGGTCACGGTCGTGATCCAGCCGAGTCCCTTGGAGTAGAGAGCGATCTCGGACTTGGAGAAGCCGATCTCCCGGTAGAAGAGCAGGGACATGCGCCCCATGAAGGCCTCGCCGATCTTGAACAGGAAGATGAACCCGAGCACGGTCAGGGCGATGGCGAAGCCGTTTCGCCGGAAAAAGCTCATCAAGGGGCTCACCACCGTGCCGCCGAGCCACGCGACCAGGTGGCCACCCCGGCCCGAGACCCCGAGCCGGGAGGCGATCCGGTCTTCCTCCGCGTCCTGCTGGGCGATGCGTTCCGCGGTCCCTTGTTCGTGCACGAACAACAGGCCGACGTTGGTGAGGATGACCACGACCCCGAGCACGAGAAATGTGGCCTGCCAGTAGTCCTCCACCCCGGCGTTCTGGAACGCGGTGGCGGACTCCAGCGCGACGATGCCGCCGAGCTTGTATCCGGTCCACCAGCCCACCACCGCGGTAGCCGCCCCCGCGGCCATGGCCTCGCCCTCGTCCTGGCCCACCTGCTCGATCCGGAGCGCGTCGATGGCGATGTCCTGGGTGGCGGAGGCAATGGCGATGGCCAGGCCGATACCCACCACCGCGGCCAGGTTGGCGGTGGGCTCGACCAGGCTCCAGAGCACGAGGCAGGCCACGATCACGGCCTGCAGCGTGACGATCCAGGCGCGCCGGTGTCCGAGCCGGTCCGTTAGCCAGGGTATCCGGATGCGGTCGATGAGGGGCGCCCAGAGAAAGTTGATTGCGTAGACGCCGAAGATCAGGCCGGCAAAGCCGATGGCGGTGCGGCTGAGTCCGTCTTCCTTGAGCCACAGGTTGAGGCTGCTGCCGATCAGCACCCAGGGGAACCCGCTGATGATCCCGAGCAGGAAGATACGGGCCATGCGCCGTTCCCAGTAGACCGCCAACGACTCGGTGAGTTTCTGCATGAAGTTCCTTCCGGTTGACGAGGAGTTCCGCAGGCCGCCCCAAACCCGTTTATACAGGACGCGAAACGGGAACAGAATCGCAGCCGGCTTTCTTCGAACCGCGGCCGGACGGGTGGAACGGCAATCTCCCCGTAGGTCGGATTAGCCGAAGGCGTAATCCGACACCGGCCACCCCGTGTCGGATTACGCTACGCTAATCCGACCTACGGGGGCTGTGGGGTGTTGCGAACGAGCACCCTCACCTCACCCCACCTGGATTCCCGCTTTCGCGGGAGTATCTGTGTTGGAAGTCAAGGGTCTAAGAGGGTGCTGGGTTAAGAGAAGGCACCCACGGGGTACCGCGGCGTGCGATGGCATGGAGGAGTAACAACAACTTGCGCATGACCGCCACCAGGGCCACCTTGCCGAGCTTACCGCGGCGCCTCAAACGACGATAGAAGCCCTTCAGTTCCTGGTTGAACCGTATGGCTGACAGCGCGGCCATGTACAAGGCCCGACGGACGGTTCCACGACCTCCCCGGATGGCGCGGTGTCCCTGACGCTGACCGCTGTCGTGGGACCACGGCGCCAAGCCCGCCAAGGCGGTCAAGCCCTTGCCGCAACCTTGGCCCAGTTCGGGCAAGTACGCCAGCAAGGTCGCGGCGGTCAGCTCTCCCACGCCGCTCACGCTCTGATACAAGGTCCCGCGTTGGCTCAACCTCGGGTGACGCCGCACCAGTGCCTGCAAGGCCTTGTCCAGCCGCGCGATCTCCTTGTCGAGCCAGGCCACATGCCGCTCACAGGACTTCTTGTTCACTCCCTTAGGCCCCTTCTCCAGCCGATTGAGTTCCTGCACACGCTGCTGCACCAACTGCTGCCTTCGACCCACCACCCCCCGCAACTCCCGACTGGCGCTGTCCTGCTCAGACTGCCCCTCCACCTCGAACACCCCGCCGTACAGCGCCAGCACCTGCGCGTCCAACGGATCGGTCTTCGCCCCTTGTCCCAGGGCTTGCGCAAAACTCCGCACCCGCGGCGGATGCGCTACATGCACCGCCATCCCCCCCGCCCCCAAACGCTCTACTACCTGCTCCTCGTACCCCCCCGTCGCCTCACACACCACCTGCGTCACCCCCTCTGCCCGAAGCCAGTTCCGTAAAACCCTGATGCCCCCGGCCTGGTTCCCAAAGCGCCGTACCGCCCCGCCCGACACCGAGACCACCAACTCCCGCTTGCCTACATCAATCCCTGCTACTACTTTCATGCCCGCCTCCTGTTCTGCTACGATGTCGCTGTCCTCCACACTTGCTTATACGGGGCTTACCCCCCTGTATCTGTTCGGAGCGACAACTGGCATGCGGGGTGTCCTACTCCCGCCCGGTGCAGTACTGCCCCAAGGCAATGCTCACCCTATGACGAGCGACTCGCCCCGCATGCCTCCCCCCCAAATTGGCCGATCTGAGAGGAACTCTCAACATACAAATGACGATCGCGAGTCCCAGCCACACCGGAAAACATGCCGAGTTCAGGAAGACTCGGATCAATAGTGCCGGCGCCCTTCGACTTCGCTTCGCTACGCTCAGGGCGAACGGTTAATTATTAACGGAGCCGAGTCAAACCCGTTCGCCCTGAGCGTAGCGAAGCGAAGTCGAAGGGCGCCATCCTCACCCTATGGCGAGCGACTCGCCCCGCATGCCTACCTCTCCAATTGGCCGATCCGAGAGGAACTCGCAACATACAAATGACGATTCGGGGGTCGTTGCCTCGCTCGGATGGTGTTTTGATACACCCTGTTTGGCGGGAATGACGGTTGCGGGTGCTGGTCTTCGTTTGACACCCGTCTGCCTCTTCGGCTAGTCTGCGTGCCGCTCGTAGCCATGCACAACTCGAAAGGAGAACGGACCATGTCCCTATTGCTCAGAGCCTGTTTCCGTAGCCTGATGATCGTCGCGGCGCTTTGCGGCCTGCTCGTGGCGGCCGCTACGTCGGTTCATGCAGGGGAGCTCAAGCTCGCCCACTTCACCTCTCCCAAGCACCCCATGGACCGGCTGGTGATGCGGCCGTGGGGCGCCGAGGTGGCGAAGCGCAGCAATGGCTCGCTGACGGTGCGGATCTATCCCGGTGGCGAGCTGGGCAAGGGGCCGCAGGCGCAGTACAAGCGGGCGGCGGACGGCATCGCGGACATCACGTTCGGATTGCAGGGATACACTTCCTCGCTGTTCCCGAGGACGCTGCTGGTGGAGCTGCCGGGCATCGCGCCGGACGCGGTGGCGGCCACCAAGATGTTGTGGAAGGCCGTGGGCTCCATTCAGGGAGAGTACGACCGGACCAAGATCCTGGCCCTGTGGGTCAACGACAAGGCCGTTATCATGACCCGGAACAAACCGGTGCGTACTCTGGACGACGTCAAGGGCATGAAGATCCGCACGCCTTCGAAGCTCCAGGGCGACATCATCAAGGCACTGGGGGCCACTCCCGTGGCCATGCCGGTGACGCGCATGTACAACGCCCTCAAGACCGGGGTGGTGGACGGCCTGATGGTGGCGCCAAGCGTCATCCGGAGCTTCAAGATCGGCGAGGTGGCCAAGTACTACACCGTGGGGCCCTTCGCCAACACGGCGTTCTTCCTGGCCATGAACAAGAAGGCCTACGACGGGCTGTCGGCGGAGCACAAGAAGATCGTCGACGAGACCTCGGGCGAGGCCCTGAGCGTCAAGGCCGCCGGCATCTACAAGAAGGCCGGCGCCGGCTCCCTGGCCGGCGAGAAGAAGAGCGGCCGGGGCGAGGTCATCACTCTCTCGGATGCGGAGGACAAGCGTTTCCGCAAGGCCTTGAGCGGGGTCCGGGCCAAGACCGTCAACGATCTTTCCGCCAAGGGTATCGACGCCGAGAAGATCCTCGCGGCCATGGGCGGATAAGCCGGCAGGCTGGCTTCACGTACCCATGGGTGCCGAATCACGTGCCGCGTTGCCGGGGACCGCGGTGGCCGCCTGGGCCACCCGGTCCCTGGCCTACGTGGCCGGGGCCGCGCTCCTGTGGCTCATGCTGCTGACGGTGGTGGCGGTGGTGATGCGCTACGTCTTCAACGCGCCCATCCTGGGCGCGCAGGACATCTCCGAGATCAGTCTGGCCGTGGTCGTCTTCTTGGGCATACCCTACTGCGGCTGGACCGGCGGCCACGTGGCCGTGGACCTCATCAGCACGGTGGTGGGCGAGAGCCGGCTGCGTTACACCGACACCCTCATGCGGCTGGTCGGCGCGGTGCTGTTCGGCTTCGTCGCGTGGCAGGCCATGCGGCAGGGGCTGGACGCGCTGGAGTACGGCGACGCCACCAACCTCGTGGACATCCCCCACTATCCGTTCATGTTCCTGATGAGCTTCGGCTGGTTGCTGCTTGCCGGGGTGCTGCTGATCCAGGCGGCCGTCGGCATCGTCCAGGCTCCCCAAACTCCCCAAGAGAAAGCTGAATGAGTCCCACCACCGCGGGTCTTCTGGGATTGGCGGGGCTGTTCCTGCTGCTCGCTCTCAGGATGCCCGTGGGCATTGCCATGATGCTCGTGGGGGTGCTGGGGTTCGGCACCCTCAATGGCTGGGGGCCGGCTCTGGCGTTGGTGGGCAGCGAGCCCTTCGTCATCGCCACCAACTACGAACTCATCGTGATCCCGCTGTTCGTGCTCATGGGAAACTTCGCCACGGTTTCCGGCATGAGCCGGGACCTCTATGCCGCGGCCTACGCCTGGTTCGGCCACTGGCGCGGCGGACTGGCGTCCGCCACCATCGCCGCCTGCGCCGGATTCGCCGCGCTCTCCGGTTCTTCCGTGGCAGCCGCCGTGACCATGGGCAAGGTAGCCCTGCCGGAGATGCGCACCTACCGGTACGACCCGCGGCTCGCCACCGGCGCCATTGCCGCGGGCGGCACCCTGGGCATTCTCATCCCGCCCAGCACGGGGTTCGTCATCTACGCCATCCTCACCGAGGAATCCATCGGACGCCTGTTCCTGGCCGGGGTCTTTCCCGGGCTGCTGCTGACCGCGCTGTTCATCCTGTCGATCTTCATTCAGACCCGGATCAACCCGGACCTGGGACCGCCGGGCCCGGCCTCCAGCATCCGGGACCGCATCCGCGCCATCCGCCAGGCCAGCGCAATGATCGGCGTGGTCACGCTCACCATCGGCGGCATCTACGCCGGCCTCTTCACCCCCACCGAGGCAGCCGGCGTGGGCGCTTTTCTGGCGATGCTGCTGGCGCTGGTGCGGGGTCGGCTGTCGGCGTCGTCGCTGTCGTCCCTGGCGCTGGAGAGCGTACGCACCACCGCCCTGGTCTTCCTGATCCTGGTGGGCGCTCACATCTTCAACCCGTTCCTGGCGTTGACCCACATCCCCTCGGATCTCGCCGAGCTGCTGGTGGGAATGGAGCTGCCCCGGTTGGCCGTGCTCGCCATCCTGCTGGCCGCCTACATCGTGCTGGGCATGTTCCTGGAGGGCTTCGCCATGCTGGTCCTCACCCTCCCCATCGTGCATCCCATCATCCTCACCCTGGGATACGACCCCATCTGGTTCGGTGTGGTCATGGTCATCGTGCTGGAGATGGGCCTCATCAGCCCGCCGGTGGGGGTCAACGTCTTCGTGGTCAAGGGCATCGCCGAAGACGTCCCCATGAGCAAGATATTCGCCGGCATCCTGCCGTTCTGGATCGCCATGGCCGTATGCCTGGCCATCCTGGTGGCGTTTCCGGATATCGCGCTGTTCCTGCCGAATACGATGATTCGGTGAGGGGGCAGGAAGGTGGGAGGTGGTCGGGACGGCCAGGGCAAAACTTCGGTGCGGACTACTTCACAAGGCCTTCCGGGGGGAGCGCGTTCTCATTCTCGGGCGAAGCGAGATGCACTGCCAGTGCACCGTCGGGTGTCCTTGCAGCTACGGTTGCTACTTGTTCGTATCCGGAATCTCGTAGCCGCCCGACCCGCAGTTCGTTTCCTTTTACGCCCATCACAATGGAAATGATCAGTTCGCCAACCAGCCAAATCTCCGGGACTGAGCTCAACGCCAATCCAGCCAACAGTACAATCACGCCGACCAGCCAAAGCCTTTTCAGGAATGCCCAAATCCAGGTGAAGAAGAAGGCAGGCCAACTCCAGCCAATCTTGACGACTTCGTAACCCAACGCGGGGTGCTGGAGTATGGCAAACTGCTTCATTGAGAAACCTCGATGTCAGTGTGGTGTAAGCGCCTCGATGCCTACGGCCCGCGCCGCCGCAAGGAGCGCACGATCCAGGCTAGCGAGGGGAAGTTGCAACCGCACGGCGAGTTCCAGGTACATCGCGTCGTAGACGGAGATCCGGTGCGTCTGCGCAAGATCCAGCGACACGTCCCACACTCGGGATGTGGTGACCGGGTCGATTTCAATTGGCAATGCTTCGAGATTCGCCCGAATCTCCGGCCACTCGTCAACACGAACACGGCCACGCCGAGTGGCAACCAGCAGCACGTTGCCCACTTCCACCGGCCAGAGAGACGGGACGAAGGCCCTGCCTTCCACAAGCGAGTCGCGCACCCTGTCGGTGGCTTCCGTCGCTTCGTCAGAGAAGATCCAGGCCATAGTGACCGAGCAATCGAGAACGAATGCCATCAGTACTTGCGTCCTTCCTCGATCATTTCGCGGACGGACAGTCCTCCGAGACTGTGGGTCTCCTGAAACACCTTCAGCTTTGCAATCGCTCCACGCACTTTGTCGGAATCGTGCGGCTGAAAGGGAATCAACTCGGCCACCGGACGACTATGCTTGGTGATGATGAATCGCTCGCCCTCCTGAACGCGCCGCAGCAACTCCGGGAGGTGGGTTTTAGCCTCGAAAGCGCCGATTTCAGGCATGGTGTATACCTCCAAGCTGTCCAACTAGTTGAAGACTAGTTTTTCTTTGCCACAAGGTCAAGCACGCCACGTGTGCCTTAGACTGAACTTCGAGGGGCCAGGCGAGCTAACCCATTGATATTTCGGCCAAAAGGCAGGAGCTACAGGGTTGCTACTGGGAACATTCGAGGCGGAGGCCGAGGAGTTCGAAGGCTCGGTGTTGCAGGGGGGTGGGACGGGTGAAGAGGTCGAAGGGCTGGGCGCGGGGGAGGCGCGGGAGGAGGCGGTTTTTGACGATGGTGGCGAGGTCGTCGAGGAGGGTTCGGAAGCTGTGAACGGGGAAGCCGTCTTCGGTGCGCTTGGTGCGGGCCTTTAGCTGGGCTTTGGGGGAGGTTTTGGCGGGGGCCACCACGGAGGCGCGTAGGGCTTCGGCGGAGTCATGGTCGTCGAACAGCAAGGGAGCGAGGCACTGGCGCATGTGCCATTCGACGTAATAGGCGAGCATGCAGAGCAAGACGTGGGCGCGCACGCGTTCCGGCGCATAATGATGAACGGGGCGCACCTTGAGGTCCACGGTCTTGAGGCATCGGAAGGCGCGCTCGACCCGGCTCAGGCTCTTGTAGGCGCGCACGGTGTCGGGGGCATCGAGGGCGTTTTGGGGCAGGCTGGTGCGCACGATGTAGAGGCCGTCGAGGGCTGCTTCTCGTGCAATGGAGTCAAGGTTTCGAGAGTAACGGAACGAGTCGTCGGTGATGTCGAGGTGGAAATGCTTGGCCATCTTGTACTTGCCCACCACCCGGCCCACCCGAAGAGCGATGCGCTCCCGGCCCGTGAGCGGCCGCTTCTCGCGTCCGGCGGCGGCCACGATGGGGTCCAGCAGACGTTCGGTGGCGCCCAGCAACGCCTCGCGCTTGCGTGCCCGTTCGGCCGCCAGCAGCGGATTGTGGCACACCATCAGACGCTCTCCGGGATATTCCTCGGAGCGGACCTCCACAAGATCGGTCTGATCGAACAACGACATCTGCACCGCCCCCGATTCCACCAGCCGGCGAATGGCCGAGGAACGCAAGGCGCTGATCCAGTCCAGCCCCGCCGGCGCCACCTCCTCGCGGATGCGCGCCTCGGTGAGCATGCCCCGGTCGCCCACCAGCACCACCTTCGAGAGTCCGAATCGGCGCCGCAGCTTGTCCACCTGCGCCCCCAGGGTCATGGGGTCGGCGGTGTCGCCCTCGAACACCTCCACCGCCACCGGACGACCGTCGCGGTCGCACAACAGGCCGAACTCGATCTGGAGCTTGCCCCGCTTGCCGTCGCGGGAATGGCCGTGCCGGGCCAGCGGACAGCAGCGGCCTTCCAGATAGACCGAGGTGAGGTCGTAGAGCACCAGGGCGCCGTCTCCAAGATGTCTTTTGGCCAAGCGCTTCTCAATCGCCTCCTGACGTTCCAAAAGCCAGTCCATGGCCGCGTACAGATGGTCCTCTGAGGTCTCTCCAAGTCCCAGGGTCTCCGCCAGCGTGTCCCGAGCGGTGGCCTCGGCCAGAGCTCGGGCCGTAGCCAGTTTCGAGACCGGGGCCATGACTCGGGCCGCGATCAGCGCCACCCCCCTGTCGCGCTCGGGGCAGGGAGTTGTCGAAAGGATACGTTCCAGGCCCAGCTTGCGCACGGTGCCGAGCACTGCGGCGACATGTCCGTGGGGCTTGGAGCGGACGATGTCGAAGGCGTCCTCGGGGCTGACCAGGGGTTGGTCCTTGAGCAGCCGGCGCAGGGTTTCGACTTTGGCTCGGGGCCAGTCGGAGAGGTTGGCGAGGGTCCGTTTGCGGACGCGCTTGCCTTCGCGCCAGCCTTCGCGGAGCAGGACGGCGGGAGGGGAGTTCCGGTTGGGGACGGTTTCTACATACATGGCAACGAGACTAGCACAGGATGCGGGATAATACAAGGACTATTGCAACCATTACATGGGAACATATGAGGATGCCGAATCCGCCGTTTCTCCAACAAATTCAAACACTTGATTCAAAATTAAGGATGAAATTCGCTCGAAGTTCAGACTAGACAACCAGGTTGGGCCGCCTGCACCGGCTGCATCCACAGAAGCGCGACGTGGTGGTCTACGATTATCTCGATGGGGAGGTCGCGGCTCTACAGCGCATGGCCGGGAAGCGCATCAAGGGTTACGAGAGCCTCGGCTATACGGTTGAGCGGCCCGGCATCCTCTCGGCACAGTGAATTCCGCGTGCGGGCGGTTCACGGAGGGGGTGCAGGGATCATCGCGGCCGGCCGCTGGGATACAAACTGCATCGCGGCGATGACCAGACGCCGACGCGCTCTGACTAGGCAGATTCGACCAGACGCCGAATCGCGGCTGCGCGCGATGGGAGGCATGGCGAAAGGTTTCCGATGATGATCGGCGCCCAACCGCTGAGAGTTTGCTATTGACAACTTCGCGCAAAGGATGTTATGCAGCTTGGGCTATGATCGCAACCCCCCCCCCCCCCCCCCCCCCCCCCGCGCAGCTCCGTACGCGTTTGATCCCAAGCCAGCAACGCTCTCCTGACGAAGTTCGGCCTTCCCTCGTCTCTCTCGCGCAGGATCTCTGTCTTCTCTGTCTACCACATAAGAAACTCCATCTTCCGTCCAGTGGCGGAAGCGTTTCGCGTTCCACGGGCTGGCGCCTGAACGGCTGCCGTGCGTGTGTCGGCATTCGCGCAGGGCGCCACAACCGGGCGCCCGCGTCTCATCGCGGCGCAGAGTTTCAACGTCGTGCGGGTACGCACGTTAGGGGCCGTTACCGGAAGACCAACCCGGGAAGAACAACCATGTGGGCAGACTTCACATGGGAGACGATGCGGAAGAACGTCTCAACCTCTTGGCAACCCGGCGGTTCTGATCCCGACTGGTTGGGTCGGAAGTGACAAACAACAGAGGAGGTCATGATGGACGAAGGAGTTGGTGCAGTGATGCGAGGACGCCGCAAGACGGCGTTTCGCGGCTTGTGGGCCATGGCAGCGCTTCTCCTGGCCGGGTGCGTGCCTGAACCGCCGCGGCCGCCGCAGCCGCAGACCGTGGTGGTGGAGAAGCCACGTTGCGTGTTGCGTGACTTCAGTTCGGCTACGAGGTTCTCGGCCGAGGCTTGGGCCATTCCCGACGCGCGCTTCAATGTCGGTGAGCCGTTGCGCATCCAGTTGCGCGTGAGCGCGCCGGCCTATGTGAACCTCTTCCACGTGAGCACCTCGTGCAAGGTCACCCGGTTGATCCGCAACCGTTTCGTCAAGCAAGCCACGATCGTGAACTTTCCCGAAGGGGGAATGAGCATCGTCGTGAAGCCGCCCGCAGGCGACGAAGCGTTCTACGTGGTGGCGACCAGGAAGGAAATCGATGTGCTGGCCGGCGCCGACATTCTGCGCGGCGGAGAGGTGGCCAGTCTCGACATGAACCCGGCGCAGTTCTACACGCGCCTCCAACAGGCCACCGGGCGGATCAACCTGGATGACCTGAGCATGACGACCCTGCGGACGTCGATTTTTTCTCATTGAAGGACGAAAGGGGCCCGCCACACGCGGGCGCCGGCAAACAGAGGGGGAGCACTCATGAGTACCAAAAGAGCATGGTTCAGTCTCACGGCGGCGGCAGTGTTTGCCGCGGCGTGCGTTGGTTCCGGAGCGGCCTTTGCCGCGGATCCGGTCGTCAAGGACCTGGACATACGCCAGAGGCCCATGGCCGAGTTGCCGCCCGCACCGGCGCCTGCAGCCAACGCCGGTCTTGCGGTGAACGCCACCCTGGACCGGCCGGCCGGCGTCTACAGGAAGGGTGACGCGGTGGTGCTCAAGGTCGGGACCACCAAGGACGCCTACGTCTGGGTTTTCGACACCGGCACCAGCGGCAAGGTGCACCAGATCTTCCCGAACCGCTACGAGAAGAACAACCTCGTCAAGGGAGGGAAGCCCGTCACGATTCCGGGTGACAGCGCAAAGTACAAGCTCCTGGTGGACCATCCGCGCGGCACGGAACTGCTCACCGTCGTGGCCTCCAGCGAAAAGATGCCGCTGACCCAAGCCCTTGTTGAAGACGCAGTGTCGCCGGGTCCGTTCCGGGCCTTGCGCGGGAATGCGGCGTCGGTGGCCAAGGATCTCTCCGTAACTCTGAAGAAGGAAAAGGGGCCCTGGTCACGGGACCAGGTGATTTTCCGCGTCCGATAGGGCGCTGCCCGTGAGCCTCCCGGCAGCGGTGCGCGCGGCTGGTTCGTGCGTGCCCGCGCCGGGGGGCCCGAGGAGGGAGGCGAAGTCGTGAGAAACCGTTATCACCGGTCTCGAATGTGCATCTTGTTGGCCGGTCTTGTCGGCGTTGCATTCATGACCGGAGCGGCCTCCGTGGTCGTCCCGGCGCGCGCCCAGACGCCGGTCCTCAGCCAGGATGAGATCATCCGGCGAATGTTGCCGCGCCATCGAACGCGGGGGATTGGCGTCAGGGCCACCTCCAGTCCAGGTGAGGCCGGCGCCGCGCGGACCCCGGTGGCGTTGCAGGCCATTCAGTTCGAGATCAACTCTGCGAGTTTCACTCCGCGCGCCCTGGAACAGGTCCGGGAGCTGGGGAAGGCCCTCAACAGCGAGTTCCTCGCGTCCTTCTCGTTCACGGTGGCGGGCCACACCGACAGTAGCGGCAACCGCACCTACAATCGGGACCTGTCACTGCGTCGGGCGCGCGCGGTCAAGCGCTACCTCGTGGAAAGGATGAGCGTCTCGGAGACGCGTCTCATCGAGGCGGGGTTCGGAGAAGACTATCCGGTGAAGGGACTTTCTCCGGACGATGAGCGCAACCGCCGCGTGGAGTTGGCCAATCGAGGAGTCCTGCCGCCGGCGGCGCCGGGAAGTTCGCATGCGCGGTCGCCCGGACGCCGCGCCCTGCTCATCGGGATCGACGATTACCAGCACGTGTCGAAGCTCAAAGGCCCGGTGAGCGACGCCCTGAACATGGCGGCCTTTGTGCGGACGGCAATGAATTTCCGGGACGCGGATGTACGCACCCTGTTGAATGGGGAAGCCACGCGAGCGGGGATTCTCGGGACCATCGAGAGCTGGCTCGTCGAGGGCACCGGGGCCGGCGATGAGGTGTTCCTGTACTTCAGCGGCCACGGTTACCAGCGTGAGGACCAGGACGGGGACGAGACCGACGGGCTCGACGAGACCCTGGTTCCGGTGGACGCCTATCCGGATGAGGGCAAGGTGGTCCGGAACATGATCGACGACGACGAGATCGCGGCGCTGCTTGACCGGCTGACCGGCCGCCGCGTCTGGGTGGTCGTGGACGCCTGCCACTCCGGCACCGCCACGCGGTCGTCCGCTGTCGACACCGCGCGTTATCAGAAAACGCCGCGGATGCCCGACGGGTCGCCGTTGCGCGTCGTAGCGCGGAAGTCCCGGGGCGTTGGCGCGAAGAAGACCGCTGTCGGCGACGGAGCGAGCGCCTCCTTCGCCCCTGCCGAGGCACCGCACCTCGATGTGTGGTCCGCGGTGGAGGCTCACCAGGTGGCTTTGGTGGACCGTGAAGCCCAGGACCAGGGCGCCAGCGTCTTCACGCGCCGATTGTTGTGGGGCGCGAGGGACCGTCAGGCGGATGCGAACAAGGACGGACAGGTCACCGTGGATGAATTGTCGCGTTACGTGACCGAGCAGTCCGAGGAGTACTGCCGGAAGTACCCGAAGGATTGCCCCAAGGGCCTGACGCCGCAACTTCAGGCGGCCGCTAGCCGCTGGGACGACCTCGCGTTCGCCCGCCCTGGCCCTGCCCTGGCCCGGACCGCGGCCTTCGCCAAGGACGTTCTTGTCAGCTCTTCCGCAGAGGAAGGATCCGGAGCCGAGGACAGGGTGCGGTTGAAACTCATCCCGGGAACCAGGCTCGCCCTCGACACCGGGTTGGAGGTGGTCGTGGAAAGCGACCGTGCCGGACACTTGGTCGTCCTGGATGCGGACGCCGCCGGCAACCTGACACAGGTCTTCCCCAACGAGTTCAGCGAGCGCGCGGGGGTGGCCTCGAACATACGTGCCGGCGAGACCATTCAACTTCCCGGCGCAAAGGCCGGCTTCGAGTTGCGCGCCGTCCCGCCCACGGGCAAAGGCCTCCTCCTGGCCGTCGTCTCCGACCCCAACCTCCGGTTGGGGGCGGTGACGGCGCAACACAAGGACCTCTCGCCCGTAGCCTCCCCGGAGGCATACCTGCTGGAGATCGAGCAGGCGCTGCAAGCCGCCGATGCAACCAACGGAACACGGAGTTGGGAGGTGGCGACCCTGGAGTATGAGATTGTCCCTGCCTTCAGCAGACGTTGACAGATCGCGACAACGGATTGAACGTCATGGCCGGCCCTCTTTCCTGTGGGTTCGTCCCCTAGTGACTCGTGCGAATCGTGGATTGCCGTTATGCAGATACAGGGAGTATTGCTACGATATCGAACGCAAGGAGAACCTATCATGTCACGTAAGAACCGCTACTTGGCGAAGGCCGCGCCTCGGCTCGTTGTTTCGTTATGTTCGATTTTCGTTGCGTTGTTTGTTTCTGGAACCGGTCCCGTCAATGCGCAGGTCCAGCAGATAGGGGATATAACGGATATGTCCGGGGAGTTGGAAGGGAGTATTACTAAAAAACCCGAAGAGGACGACTGGTTCTCATTTCAGCTCAATAAACCACGCTTCATCGTGGTCGAACGCGTCCATGGACGTCAAATCGATGCCGACGTGTGTGTCTACCGGGCTCCCGTCCCGATTCCCAGGCAAATACAGTATTGCGCAAACGTCGGGGATGACAACGTAATCCTTCAATTGAATACTAGTAGTGATAACAGGATAGAAGTTGGACCCATAGGCAAAGGAGACTACTACTTCCGCGTAACGGCAGGTATCACCAACAGACCGGGTATGTACCAATTTCGTTACTCCACCCGCGAGGCTCCCGCCGTCGTGCTACCGGGAACAGGATTGACGTTGGCCGAGGGAACAGAGGGATCGTATGCGGTCCATCTGACCGTTGCGTCGTCGCGCAATTTGGAGGTTTGGGTATCGAGCGACATTGCGGATGTGACGGTCTCGCCGAACGTGCTGACGTTTACGCCCGGGAACTGGAACGTGCCGCAAACCGTGACGGTGACGGCTGCGGAAGACGCCGATGGCGACGCGGACACGGCAATGCTGAGCCATACCCTCAGAGGCTACGAAAACGACATCGACGGCGGTGTCCTTGCCGTCACGGTGTCCGACGACGATACGGCGGGCGTTATCCTGCCGGCCACCGCACTGACGGTCCAGGAAGGAGATTCGGGGATGTACGCGGTGCGTTTGGCCACCGTGCCCGCCGAAGCTGTGACGACGGTGACGCCACGAAGCGAAAACCCACACATCAGCTTCAACCCTACTTCCCTGGTCTTCAACGCCGAAACCTGGGAAACCCCGCAACAGATCACTTTCACCGTGGACGAGGATAACCCAGACGACGTCCTGACCATCACCCACGAGGTGAGCGGGTACGGCGATGTGACGGTCGGGGGGACAGTGGCTGTTAACATTGTCCAGTCACCGGTCGCGTCTTTTGCGTTGTCGTCAAGCAGCACGGACGAGGGGTCAGGGACACACAACGTCACGGTAAACCTGTCGCCGGCGCCGCAATCGAATGTTACGCTCGGCTACACCGTCGCGGGCACGGCGGTGCCGGAGAGCGACTACGGCATCACCGGGGTGACCGACGAATCCGGGACGGTCGAGGTGTCCGCCGGCGCCGGCACGGTGGATATCCCGGTCAGCATAGCTGACGACAACGCGGTCGAGGGGAACGAAACGATACTCCTGACGCTGACGGAAGGGACGGGTTACACGGTAGCGAGCCCGAACGCCCATACGGTGACAATCACGGACAATGACATGCGAAGTGTCGCGCTGTCCACAAGCACGTTGTCAGTGGTCGAGGGTCAACGCGGCGCTTATTCCATTCGCCTGGTTTCCAGGCCGGATGATGACGATGACGTCGTCGTGACGCCTCGAAGCGACAACCCGCACGTCAGTTTCACGCCTACGTCGTTGGCGTTCGACACGGAGAACTGGAATGCGCCGCAACAGGTGTCCTTCCTGGTCACGGACGACAACCAGCACGATTCTTTGACCATCAACCACCGCGTCAGCGGGTACGGCGATCTGACGGACGGGGGGACAGTGACGGTCAACGTAGCTCCGTCTTCCACCACAACTGAAACGGAAGAGAAGGCATTGGTGAAGGATACGATCAAGGCGGTGGCGGCGAGTGCGGTAGCGAACGTGTCTGCGAACATTGGGGCGCGATTTTCGGGTTCACCGGGCGGGGCCGCGCCGGCGCTGACGTTGGCGGGGGTTCCTGTAGACGCGGGAGTGGATTGGTGGTCAGGAGAAGAAGTCTTCTTGCAACGCCGTGGCGCTCTTGACGTTTGGGATGAAGCGGAAGGAAGGCCACGGGGGTGGAGTCCGAGCACGACGGACCTGTTGCGCGGCAGCGCGTTCCAGGTGGCCCTCGGAGCGGCGGAATCAGGCGCAGGAGTATTCTCCGGTCTGACGATGTGGGGCCGCGGGGACATGGTGCGGCTGGAATTGGACGCGGAGGACGAGGGGAGCTACGACGGCCGGATATTGGCAGGGTACCTGGGATTGGACAAGCGGGTGACGAATCAGTGGACGCTTGGGGTGGCGGCGTCGCGCATCGGGGTGAGCGCGGACTATACACTGGAGAGCGGGAAGGGAGAGCTGGAGCTGAACCTGACGGGGGTGCATCCGTACGCGCGGTTTGCGTCGGCGCAGGGGACCGAGTTGTCGGTCATTCTGGGCTGGAGCACAGGCAAGATCGAAAACGCGCGGGAGGGCGCGGCGGGGCGCGAAGCGACCGACGCAAGGCTGTTCATGGCAGGGGTTGGCGGACGCCGGAAGGTGGCCTCGGGGATCCTGGGCGGCATGGACGTGGCGCTGCTCGGGGACGTGGGTTACGGGCAGGTGTCGGGGGAGTCGGACGAAACGCTGGAAACCCTGGATGACCTGATGATCGACACCTTGCGGGTGCGCGGCGGGGTGGAGGGTTCCTACACGAAGGTGCTTGAGACGGGGGCGACGTTGACGTCGTTCGTGGAGTTGGCCGGGCGCTATGACGGCGGCAGCGGGGACGACAGTTCGGGGATGGAGGCGGCGGGCGGGGTGACCTACGCGGTGCCGGCGCAGGGTTTGGGTCTTCAGGCGCGGGCGTACGCGTTGGTCCTGTCCTCGCGCAGCGACTACCGTGAGTACGGGGCGAGCGCGACCGTGAGTCTGACCTCGCAGCAGAGAGGCCAGGGGTTGTCGGTGTCGGTGACGCCGAGGTTGGGGCGGCCGGGCGGGGGTACGGACGCACTGTGGAGGACCGATCCGTTTGCGTTCTCCGGGCAGCCGCAGGAGCCGGAATTCGCGCTGGACGCGCGTGTGGAATACGGCGTTGCGGGGTTGGCGTTCGGTGGAACGGTGACGCCTTTCACGGAGCTGCAATGGCTCGGCGACGACCGTCGACGGGTGCGCGCGGGGGTTCGGATCGGCAGAATGGCTCTGGCTGACCGGGGACTGGACGTGCGCTTCTACGGTGAGCGGACGACCCAGGCGGGAGACGATGCGGAAGAACGCATCAACCTCCTGGCAAACTGGCGGTTCTGACCGGGATCGACCGAGTCACACATGGCGCGGCTGGTTGGAATCGTCGGTGGTGGCTCAGCAACTGAGCCACCACCGAATCGCCGCACTATTTCTCTCATATGGGAAGTCTGACGCCACGGATGCGATTCGTACGAACAACGGGCAAGATGCCTGCCGGACTTGGCGCCGCCGCACTGTTGGCGTTTCTTTGCGCAATCCTTCTGTCGGCGCTTGCACCGCCGGCGGCGCGCGCCCAGGGTGTTCCGATCCTGCCGCAACTGATTCGTCCGGCGCTTGATCAAAGGCCGATCATCGAGGCGTCAAGAGTTTCGCTCCGGGTGGTGCGGCCGCGGCTCGAGGTGGTGGGCGGGAGGTCGGGAGGCCGGGTGTCGGCCCTGAGCCTCAATGAGGATGGGTCCGTGCTCCTGACCGTGACGGGGGACGGGAGTGCGCGTTGGTGGGACTTGCAACGGGGGGTGCAGATCGGCGGGGTATTGGGCAGCGGTGTGGAGGCGGTCGCGACGCGGGGCCGCGGACGCGAGACGGATGCGGTGGCGGTCTTGCGCGGGCCGGTATTGGCGTCGCTGTCCCCCGAGGGTCTTGTCAGGCGGTTGGCCGCCATGGAGGGCGCGTTCGACGCTTCCGGAGGCGATTCGGTGATCTCGGCCGACGGGCGCGTTTTCGCGGCGCGCGAGGCGGCGGCGTGGCGTGTGCTGCGGCACGGGGTAGAGTACGGGCTTGCCGATTCGGCGCGAGCGTTTCCGCCCCGGCTTTCCGCTGACGGCTCTCGTGTGCTCTATCGGAAGGATGACGGTTCCTTCCAGACGGTGAACCTCTCCGGCGGCAGCGGAGATGCCGAGCCGAACCCGGTCCACGGGTGTGGCGAGCGCGGGACCGCGACGGTCGGGGCGCTGAGTCCTGACGGGCGGACGGTGGTCCTCGGCGGCGCTGACGGGACGGTGTGTCTGAGGCCCTTCGCGGCCCGGTCAGACGCCGGGCCGCCGGCTCACGCGCATCGGCGCGCCCATGGCGCCGAGGTGCGGGTCATCGTGATGGACCGCGGAGGCGTCGTTGCGGCGACGCTGGACGAGCAAGGCCATGTGCAGATTTGGTCGCTGGTGGACGGATTGACCCGCGTGGCCGCGTTTTCGCTCAGCGGCGACGCCACGGGTCCGTTGGCGCTCGACTCCCGAAGGCAATGGATCTTCTCCGGCGAGGGGGAGGGCACGGTCGCAGTCTACGCTTACGGCATGGATGCGGCCGCGAACAGGCCGGCCGGACCGATGGCGCGGATCATCTCCATGCGGGACGGGGGCTGGATGGTGGTGGATCGCCACGGACGGTTCGACGGCACCCAGCGGGGCTCGGATGCGTTGCTGTGGGCGGGAGACACGACAGCGGATACGCTGCCGATCGACGCGTTCTCCGAGAGCTACTTCGAGCCCGGCCTTCTGGCCAAGCTCGACGATGGGGCGCCCGCTTTCCTGAACGGAACCACGCGCAACCTGACTGACGAGGGTTACCTGGCGCCTCCGGCGGTGTTCATTGACGCCGTGGAAGCCGCGGTTCTGGAGGCCGGGTCGCCGGCGCGGATACGGGTTCGGCTGGACGATCCGGAGTACCCGCGTGAAGCCGTTGCGGCGGTCCGTCTCTACCACAATGGGAAGCTTTTGCCGGACGAACGCATGAAGGCGGACGTGGACAGCGGGGTCTTCGAGTTCGAGGTGGCATTGCTGGCGGGCGAGAACGCATTCCGGGCGGTGGGCGTAGGGCCGGCCGGGGTTGAGAGCCGTCCGGCGGTGACGCCGCCGGTGATGGCATCCGCCCCGGCGCCCGTGCCTGCCAGGATGCGGGTAATCTCGGTTGGCATCAACGAATACTTCAATCCCGAATGGCGGTTGGGAAGCGCGCGGCAGGACGCGCGCGCGATCGGGGAGACCCTCAGCCTTCGAGGCAGCACGTTGTTCAACGCCGTGGATGCGGTGACCTTGCTGGATTCGCTGGCCAGCGCCAAGGCGATCAAGGAGCGGATAGCGGATCACTCCCTGTCCGCCCGGGACGTGCTGGTGGTGTTCCTGGCCGGACATGGCCTGCCGTTGGAACAGGACAACGGCGGCAAGGAATGGTACTTTCTCCCGTCGGCGCGCATATGGGGTCAACGATTCGCCTCGGACAGGCTGTTGTATGAGGCAGTCCGTCAATACGGCGTGTCCGGTTCGGAGCTGCTTCGTGTGCTTACTCAGGCGCCGGCGAAGCGGATCTTTCTCGTGCTCGACTCGTGCTATTCCGGCGCGATGCTGAGCGCGCTTCGGGACGGGGTCTTCGACGACGCCGCGGAACGCAAGGCGCTGCGCAAGATCGCTCGCGTTGGCGGCATCCACGTGCTGGCCGCTGCCCGCGCCGATGAGGAGGCCGTGGAGTTGCTGTCCGAGACCCACGGCGCGTTGACGTACCTGATGCTGGAAGGCACCCAGGGACGGGCGGATGCGGACGGGGACAGCCGGGTGACGGTGCGCGAGATCGTGGACTATGTCGTCCGGGAAATGCCCCTGCTCTCCAAACGGCTGGTGATGGAGAGAATCAGCCAGTTGCCCGTGGGGTACTCCCGCGGCGAGAACTTCGCGCTGGCCGCGCCGTAGCCCCACCCTCGCACTAATGCCGGCGCGGGCAGACCTGCGCAAGGAGATTCGTTCGGGCCGGTACGTTAGAGCAGTCCGCAGGGACTTCGGTACGTCTGGGCCTCATGATAACGGGGCAAACACCTGGACGTTCGTCAGGCGTTGGCCGCTGATCCTGCCTGCCGCCCCGACGGAGTGACGGAGTCGAATTCCTCCCGGCCTTCGATGTCAACCCCGGTCGGGCTGTCTTCGGCGTTGGGCCGAACAGGCGCCCTTGGATTGCGTCAGCCTCGTTGTCCACGCGCCCTCCCCCTTCTCGCGTGGAGACTCGGCGTCGCCCAGTGCGAGCGCGGTCCAGTCCTCCCTTGAGTGTCCGAGCCTGGCGTTCAGGCGGTCGCACAGCCCCTCGGCGCTCTCGACACTGCGATAAGTGCGGTAGGCACGTAGCCTTGCATGCCCTCGAAGAAGAGCGTTCCGGAGATGGTTTGGGGGCGGCGCACGAAACTCGTGATTCGTGGCGCGGCAGGCGACCCGGGAGCGGTCGATCATGGGCAACAACGCCACAACAAGGAAGAGGACCCATCGGACAAGTCCCGTGTCCATGTAGAGAGGAGCTATCGGTGCTTCGCTCCGAACGCGCCCGTGATGGCGTTGCGGTCGAAGACGCTGCCGACCTCCTGTTGGGCCGGGCCGTAGAACACGCCTTTGATGGTCCGGTACGATCCGTCGTTGAAGGCCCCGTTCGTCAGAGGGAGATCGTTCCAGACCATGTCGGGACGCTCGGTTCCCGCGTCTACATCCCGGATGCCCGTGAATGAGACATCGACATCGGGGTTGGAAAGATCGTCGATACCGATACCGATCCTGGCCTCGCCGAGGATCCGGCGGTAGGTCTCGGGCTCATACCGGTTCGCCTCCAAACCGGTCATGACGCCCGTGTATGTGGCGGAGCCCAAGCCCGTCGGGTTCTCGCCGGAATACTGGCCCTCCGACCCACCTCCGAGGCGAGTATAAACCTCCACCCCGAGTTGCGAATGTACATCATGCCGCGCCGAAAACGTACTGTACTCAAGAAGTCCTAACCAATGCTCGATTACATAATGGAGCCTCTTGCAAAACTTCGGGGATCCTCGGGGATGACAGGGTGCGATTGCAGAGGACGCCCTGTTGGTCAGAGGACGGTAGTATGTAGGTGGAGATTTGGAGGTTTCGGGGGGTGTTGGGGACGGGCAGTTGGGAACAGGATGGGAACAATCGGGGTTGTGCGGACAAGGCTTCATCGCGCGGTCCCGGGGAGGGGACGGCGAAGCGATGTGGTTCGAAGGGTCGGGGCAGGGTCGGGGTGAGTTCAGAGCGTCAGGCGCATGAGTTGGTCGACGGTGAGGGCGAGGACGCCGAACATCAGGTGGCAGAAGACCTTGTCATGGCCGCGCACCCGGACGTGGCGCCCGCCGTAGGAGTCCTTGATACGGCTGTTCACCCGTTCGACGGTGGACCGTTGATTGTAGCGCACCCTTATGGGATCGCTGTGTCCGGCGCAGCGCTGGGCCCGAGCCTCCCTGGCCCGTTCCTTCTTCCAGTCCTTGTCCCGGCGGGTGTTGACGTCGATGATCGGAACATGGCCTGAGAGGTAGCTGTGCCAGCCGATCTCTTCTGTGTCGTAGGCAGCGTCCATCAGTTCATAGAGGTAGGTCACCCGTTCCGTGCTCAGGGTCGCCAAGGGGATGGCCGCCTGGCTGTCATGCAGGGAGGCGGAGGTCAGCAGGCAGCTTATGGGGATGCCTGAGTCGGCGTCGTCGATGTGGAGCTTGTAGCCCCTCCAGGTCTCGCCAAAGCCCTTGGCGTTTTTCTTCGAACCAACGGTTGGAGCTGTCGGCAACTCATCGATCATCGTGTCGCGATCCATCCGCAACTGCCGTTTTAGCCGGCTCGGCCGTTTGGCCACCGCCTCGCCCTGGCGCGGGCGTCCCAGCTTGCGTTTCGTTGTCTCGTCCTTCACCTTCGGTTCGGGCTTCTCACGAGCGTCAATGGCGGTTGAATCGCGCGAGACGTGGCCGACAATCGTCTCCTCGAACGCCGTCCTGACCACGGCCTCGTGCATCCGCTCGGGTAGCCTGCTCCGCGCGAACTCCCCAAAGGCCCGTGAAAACGTCGCTTCGCTCGGTACCTCGCCCACCCTCGACCAGCCACACAGCCGTCGCGGCACAGGATCACATGCGATCCGGTCCATCAACTCCCGCGTCGTCGGAAAGTCCCAGATGGCCTTGGCGATGAACGCTCGCCCCAGCGCCGCACGGTCTTCCACCGGACGGCCGCTCCCTCCGCTGCGCACTCCAACGAAGCCCTCCACCGGAACCATGTCCAGAACCGCTACCAGACGCCGGTGCTTCGTGTGCAGTTCGCCCACCTCCTCCGCCAGCTTGGGAAACAGTTCTCCTTGAAATCGCTGCCAGATATCGGTTAGAGTCGATACCAAGGACATGGGGCCTTCCCTCCGCTTGGGCTATGTTGCAGGTCTGCTAACCCACAACATACCAGGGAACGACCCCACGTCCAGAAAAACCCTGCCAAAGATCACCGAAGGTCAGCACAAAACCCCCTCACTCAAGGGGTTTTGCAAGAGGCTCAGGTTGACTATTTCCCGACAAGCTGGTCCAATGTGTGTGACCTATTGTGTGATAGCCTGTGTTATATATTGTGTGGAGACGAGCATGGCTACAAATTTGGCCATAGATGCCGACCTATTGAACAAGGCTTTGGAAGTGGGGGGCGAAAAGACGAAGAAGGCGACGGTCAACAAGGCTCTGCGCGAGTTCGTTGCTCGGCGTGAGCAGGAGCGGTTGCTCGACCTGTTCGGTCAGTTCGACTGGGACGACGATTACGACTACAAGCGTGAGCGGACGCGCACGTGAGGCTGTTCGTGGACACGAGCGTCTGGTCGCTCGCTTTGCGCCGGAATTCGCCACTCGCTGCACCCGAGGTGGAGCATTTGCGCAATGCGCTCGCTGGGGGCGATGCGATTCACTCTGCGGGAATCGTACTGCAGGAGTTGTTGCAGGGTTATCAGGGGCCGAGAGCGAAGGTGGAGATCATCGAGCGCTTCGCGGTGCTTCCAATGGTCGAACCGGTCCGTGACGACTATATCGCCGCGGCTGAACTGCGTAACGAATGCCGACGACACGGAATTCAGGTCGGTACCATCGACGCGCTGCTCGCTCAGCTTTGCATCCGGCATGATCTTATCATGCTATCCGCGGACCGTGATTTCAGCCAGATCGCGGACCACGCTCCGTTGCGGCTCTGGCGTCACTCGTAACCCTGCCGGGCCGCCCTTGCCGACACTCTCCAACCTCATACATTGAACCTGATGTGCATGACATCCCCGTCCTGCACCCGGTACTCCTTGCCTTCGAGGCGCAGTCTACCGGCGGAGCGGCAGCCGGTTTCGCCCCGGTGCTCGATGTAGTCGTCGTAGGAGATGACCTCGGCGCGGATGAAGCCGCGTTCGATGTCGGAGTGGATCTTGCCGGCGGCGTTGACCGCGGCGGTTTCCTGGGTGATGGTCCAGGCGCGCACCTCCATGGGGCCGGCGGTGAAGAAGCTCATGAGGCGCAGGTGGTCGTAGGCATGGCGGATGAAGCGGTCCCGAGCGGTCTCGGGGAGCCCGAGCTCCGACAAGAACTCCGCCCGCTCGTCGGCTTCGAGCTGGGCGATCTCCATCTCCAGCTTGCCGCAGACCGGGACCACGGTCAGGTTCTCGGTCTGGGCGTACTCCGAGACGTCCGTGGGCAGCGGCTCCTGCAACGCCGATTCATCGGAATTGTAGACAACCAGCAAGGGCTTCTCGCTGAGAAAGGCGAAACCGGAGAGCAGGGTCCGTTCCTCGGGCAGGAACTCGAGGCCGCGCAGCGGCCGTTCCTCTTCCAGGGAACTCTGACACCGCGCCAGAAGATCCACTTCCCGTCCCCGGTCCTTGCTGGCCTCCTTCCGGATGCGCTCCATGCGCTTCTCGATGACCGCGAGGTCGGCCAGTATCAACTCTGCCTGGAAGGCGTTGAGGTCTCGCACGGGTGCGGCGGGCTCGTCGGCCAGCGGGTCGTCGAAGGCCCGGACCACCTGGGCCATGGCATCTACCTCGCGCAGTTGCACCACGGACTGGTTCTCCAGCGCCGCCTTCCGTTCCTGCGACGGCGGGAAGTCCAGGAAGGTCACCTCCGCGTACTTCTTTTCCTTGGGATGGACGATTTCGCTCAGCGCGTCCACGCGAGGGTCCGGAACCTTGACCACGGCCATGGCCGCCTCGTGGCGGGCCTCGAAACCGCCCACCGTGGCGCTGAGGCCCGTGAGGGCGTTGTAGAGGGTGGTCTTGCCTGCTCTGGAGAATCCTGTGAGTCCGACTTTCATGGACTCCAATTTAGCACCGGGCGGGATTATTCATAGGGACTGGCGCCCGGACTCGTCCGGTTCGCAATCATCCGAGCTCCGCGGTCGCTTCATTCCGGTAAGGGACGGATCGTCGCGTTCAGGTCTGCAGCCGGCAGTGCCCGTATGCCGGGAGCCAACCGGTAGGATTGGGTGCCGGCGTGTACGACATCCAGCCGCTCCAGGCCCAGCGTCTCGAAGGCGGTGCGCATGGACGCCGTGAGCCGGGGCGCCTCGGCGCGTTTGACTTCGAAGCCGTAGCGACGGTTGCCGGCTACTATCAGCAGATCGAGTTCTGCTCCGGAGTGGGTCGACCAGTGGTAACACTGCTCGGGGCGGGCGCCCAGAAGGTGGATGACCTGCTGGATGACGAATCCTTCCCAAGACGCGCCGACTACGGGATGTGACACGATGTCCTCGCGGGTGGTGAGGCCCAGCAGCGCATGAAGGAGGCCCGAATCATTGAGAAAGACCTTGGGCGAGCGGACCTGCCGTTTGGCGATGTTCGCGTACCACGGTTGCAACTGCCGCACCATGAAGACCGACGTCAAGATGTCCAGGTAGCGGCGGACCGTGGTGTGAGCAACGCCAAAGGCCCGGCCCAGTTCGGCGCCGTTCCACAACCGGCCGTGCCAGTGCGCCAGCATGGTCCAGAAGCGGTGCAGCGTCGTTGGTGAGACGAGACTGCCGAGCTCCGGCACGTCGCGAGCGAGGAAGGTCTGGATGAAGCCGTCACGCCAACGGCGGCTCGCCGCGGCAGACGGCGCGAGATACGAACGAGGAAATCCGCCGCGTAGCCACAGCCGCTCGGGTTCGTCCACTTCGTTCAGTCCGAAGCCATCGAGCTCATGGAAGGCTACGCGCCCGGCAAGGGTCTCCGAGGTCTGACGGAGCAGATCGGGCGAGGCACTTCCCAGCACCAGGAACCGCGCCGGCGTTCCGGGCCGGTCGGCAAGCACTCGCAGCAACGGAAACACTTCCGGGAGTCGTTGGATCTCGTCAAGGACCACGAGTCCCCGCAAGGGCCGTAGCTCCAGGCCTGGATCGGCAAGGCGGGTCAGATCGACAGGGTTCTCAAGGTCGAACCACGCGGCCGGATCTGACCGGGACGCGACAAGCTGGCGGGCGAGCGTGGACTTCCCCACTTGGCGGGCGCCGAGCAGCGTGACCACCGGAAACTCGTTCAGCAGCAGGTCGATGCGCCGGAGGTGACGTTCGCGTGCGACTTCCATAGACCTGAAATATGAGCGATGGCCGCACAGATTTCAAGGTTTTCGTCCCTTCCTCTCGTAAGCCTCGTCGCGCGCAAGATCGGTTCCGCGGGCGGCGGCCACCGCGAGCTCGTCGCACCGTTCGTTCTCCGGGTCCCCCGCGTGGCCCTTGACCCAGCGGTATTCCACTTGGTGCCGGTCCGACAGGTCCAGCATCTCGGCCCAGAGATCGGGGTTCAGGGCCGGCGTCCTGTCGCCTTTCGTCCATCCCTTGGCGCGCCAGCGCTCCGCCCATCCCTTGGACATGGCGTCGACGACGTATCGGGAGTCGCTGTAGACCGTCACGCGGCACGGTTCCTTCAGGTAACGAAGGCCCGCCAGGACCGCCATGATCTCCATGCGGTTGTTGGTGGTCCTGCGGTAGCCGCCGCTCAGCTCCTGGCGGTTAGGCGTAGCCGTGTTGTAGAGGAGCACGGCGCCGTAACCTCCGGGTCCGGGGTTCCCGATGCACGCTCCGTCGGTATAGAGGGTGATGTGTTTCATGGTTGCTCGGTCAGGGGAGTATAGAGGTCACCCAGCCGGCATGGCAACAAGCCATAAACGCTTGACACGGAACCGTATGTCTTTTTTAATCCCACCACACGCCCAACGCTGGTGTCCCGCGTCACATGACGCTGCACAGAGATGAGTGCCGTCGGCAAGGCGTGACGATGTAGGGGCGGGTTTCAAACCCGCCCGCGCCCCGACCCATCGGCGGCGCACGACACCAGTCCCAAGGAGACACGCATGCAAACCGGTTCGTACATCAACGGAGAGTGGTACCAGCCCAACTCCGGGAGACAGATCCGCAACGTCAATCCCGCGGACACCCGCGACGTCATCGCCGAGTTTCCCATGGCCACGGCGGCGGACACGGAGCGGGCCATCGACGCGGCCGCGGCCGCCTTCCAGGGATGGCGGAAGACGCCGGGCCCGGAGCGCGGGCGGGTGATCTGGCGGGCGGCGGACATCGCGCGCCGGCGCGTGGACGAGATCGCCGAGCTCATGACGCGCGAGGAAGGGAAGATCTTCAAGGAGGCACGGGGCGAGGTGCTCAAGGGGATCTCGCTCCTGGAGTACAACGCCGGCGCCGGCTACCGGCTCGGCGGCAAGACGCTTCCGTCCGAAGCCCGGGACACTTTCACCTACACCATCCGGCAGCCCATGGGCGTGGTGGCGCTGATCGCGCCGTGGAACTTCCCTTGGGCGATCCCGGTGTGGAAGTCCGCGCCGGCGCTGGTGGCCGGCAACGCGGTGCTGCTGAAGCCGGCGTCCCTGACCCCCGCCACCGCGGGTCTCCTGGCGGAAGTCTACGAGGAAGCCGGCCTTCCCAAGGGCGTCTTCAACGTCATCGTCGGCTCCGGGTCCGAGGTCGGCGAAACCATGGTCAAGTCCGCGCGGATCCCGGTGGTGTCGTTTACCGGATCCAACGAGATCGGCAGCAACCTCTACGTCAAGGCCGCCTCCCGGGGCGCCAAGGTGACCTGCGAGATGGGCGGCAAGAACGCGGTCATCGTGATGCCCGACTGCGATCTGGAGAAGGCGGCGGTGGCCATACGGGACGGCGCCTTCGGCTCCACCGGCCAGCGCTGTACCGCCACCTCCCGGGTCATCGCCATCGGCTCCACCAAGGACGAGCTGGTGGCCAGGCTGGAGGACCTCGCCCGAAAGATGCGCGTGGGCTCGGGCCTCGACGCGGACGTGGACATGGGGCCGGCGGTGGACGAGAGCCAGTGGAAGACCGACCTGGAGTACATCGAGGTGGGCAAGCAGGAAGGCGCCCGCCTGGTGGTGGGCGGGAACCAGCCTCCGGGGCTGGAGCACGGATTCTACGTGGAGCCCACGGTGTTCGACAACGTCACTCCGGACATGCGCATCTTCCGCGAGGAGATCTTCGGCCCGGTGCTGTCGGTGGCCGCGGCCTCGGATCTGGACGAAGCCATCCGGTTCGCCAACTCGGTGGACTTCGGCCTTACCACTTCCATCTTCACACGGGACATAGACACGGTGATGCGTTTCGTGGAAGACGTGGAGACGGGCATGGTCCACGTGAACGAGCCCACCATCGGCGGCGAGGCCCAGCTTCCCTTCGGCGGCATCAAGGCCACCGGGGTCGGGGAGCGGGAGATGTCCGAGGAGGGCGTCAACTTCTTTACCGAGCTCAAGACCGTCTTTATCAACTATTCGGGCGAATCCGGCCGGCTGATGATACGCTGACGCACGCCGTTGGCATGCATCGCCGATCCGGCAGTGGAGGCTTACATGGAATTTGAACACGACATTATCGACGCAGACGGCCACGTGGTGGACCAGGACAAGGACCTGCGCCGGTATCTGCCCGCTCCCTGGGACGAGAAGGACTGGACCCGGGAGTACTACCTGTTTCCCCTCACCGACGGCTGGATGCGGGGCATGTCCTCGCGCCACAAGGCCGAGGTGCCGGACGCGGCCAACTGGCTGAGCTTCCTCGACGACTCGAAGATCGACCAGACCATCCTCTATCCCAGCAACGCGCTGTTCCACGGCCAGATCCGGCACAAGGGCTGGGCGGTGGCGGTGGCTCAGGCGTACAACGACTGGCTGTACGACTCTTTCGGGCGCCAGTCGGGCCGGCTCAAGGGCGTGGCGCTGCTGCCGGTGCAGGACATCGATGCCGCGGTGCAGGAGTTGCGCCGGTGCGTCGATGAGCTGGGCATGGTGGCCGGCGTGATCCCGTCGGTGATGGCGCCGCTGGTGGGCCTGGGCGGCAGTCAGTTCGACCCGCTCTACGCGGAGGCGGAACGGTTGGGTTGTCCGTTGGCGGTGCACGGCGGTCCGGTGACGGGCCTGGGCCTGGACATGTTCGAGAGTCTGGCCGAGGCGCGGCCGCTGGAGCACGCCATGCCGCAGATGGTGCAGATCATGAGCATGATCAACGCCGGCGTGTACGATCGCTTCCCCAACCTGCGGGTGGCGTATCTGGAGTGCGGCACCGGCTGGGTGCCGTTCATGATGGACGCGCTGGACGAGAACTGGGAGCGGCGCGGCCACGCGCTCGCGGTCAAGCAGCGCCCCAGCGACATCATCCGTGGCGGCAACATCTTCTTCACCTGCGAGGTGGACGAGAGGAGCCTGCCCTACGTGCTGGACCGCCTGGGCGGGGATCAGGTGTTGTGGGCCTCCGACTACCCCCACGAGCGGGCGCGCTCGGAGTTCTTCCACGATCTGCCGGACTTCTTTGCCCGGGAGGACCTGAGCCCCGAGCTGCGGAAGAAGATACTGTGCGACAACCCGAAGCGCTATTACGCGCTGTAAGGCCATGATGTCGGACTTGGCGCAGGGCCAAGAGCCCGGTGAGCTTGTGTCGGCCGGCAGCGCGGTGCGAACACGGGCGGGTTTGAAACCCGCGCCTACATCGGCCAGGAGCGTGGTGGGGACACGGGCGGGTTTGAAACCCGCGCCGACATCGGATGGCGTGTTCCCGCGGGGCAGGCTACTGGTGTTGTGTCTCACTAGGCCCTGCCGCCGACAACGTTGGAACCCATGACGAACTCTACCGACGACACCGTTGATCTCGAACGCGCCGCGGCCATGAGCCGCGCCGACCGGGACCATCTCGTCCACGGCTTCGTGCCGCTGTCGAAGCATCAGGCGGACGGGGTGCCAGTCTTCGTCCGGGCCGAGGGAGTCTACCTCTGGGACTCGCTGGGCAAGCGCTACATCGACGGCCTCTCCACGCTCTGGAACGTCCAGGTGGGTCACGGCCGAAAAGAGATCACCCGGGCGGTGGCGGAGCAGATGGACCGGCTCGCCTACGCGCCCACGCTCATCGGGCCCACCTCGGAGCCCACCGTCAGGTTGGCGTCCCGGCTCGCGGAGATGGCCCCGGAAGGGCTTACCCGCGTGATGTTCACCTCCGGCGGCTCGGAGACCAACGAGAGCATGATCCGGCTGGTGCGGGCCTATTGGAAGGCCCAGGGGCAGCCTCAACGGACCCGGTTCGTCACCCTGAACCAGGGCTATCACGGCTCCTCCAGCGGCGCCGCCATGCTCACCGGCATCCCGCTGTTCAACCAGCAGATGGAGCCGGGGCTTCCCGGGGTGCACCACATGGCGCGGCCCCACTGCTATCGCTGCGAGTTGGGGAAGACCTGGCCGAGCTGTCGCCTTGCCTGCGCCGACGAGTTGGAGAGGATCGTGGAGCGGGAGGGTCCGGACGCTATCGCGGCCTTCGTGGCCGAGCCCGTGCAGGGCGTCGGCGGGGTCATCGTGCCGCCCGAGGGATGGCTGGCCAGGATTCGGGAGATCTGCACCCGGTACGGTATCCTGATGGTCTGCGACGAGGTGATCACGGGGTTCGGGCGCACCGGCAGCCTGTTCGCGTGCGCCGGCGAGAACGTGATCCCGGACGTGCTGGTCACCGCCAAGGGCATCACCAGCGGCTATCTGCCGCTGGGTGCGATGCTGTTCCAGGAAGAGATCTTCCAGACCCTGCTGGCCAAGGCGGACGACGCGTTCTACCACGGCTACACCTACACCGGACATCCGGTGGTGTGCGCCGCGGCCCTGGCCAACCTGGACATCATCGAGCGGGAGCGGCTGGTGGAGCGGGCGGCGGAGTTGGGCGCGTACATGCTGGAGCGGCTGGCAACGCTGTCGGACCTGCCCATGGTAGGTCAGGTGCGCGGCCGGGGGCTCATTGCCGCGGTGGAGCTGGTGAAGGACAAGGAGACCCGGGAGTCCTTCGCGGTGGACCGGCAGGTGCCCCGGCAGGTCTACGACGAGTGCCTGGCCAATGGGCTGTTGCTGCGCGTGTGCGGAACCCACGCACTGGCCATATGTCCGCCGCTGGTGGTCACGAAAGAACAGATCGACGACATCGTTACCATTCTGCGGAACGCCGTGACGACGGTCGCTCGAGTCGTAATGTCCTAGCAGGCTGTGTCAAAACGCCATCCGAGAGAGGCAACGGCCCCCGAAATCGTCATTCCCGCGAAAGCGGGAATCCAGGCGGGGTGGAGCGGTGCTACAGCGGCGTTTCCCCGCTCCACCCCGCCTGGATTCCCGCTTTCGCGGGAATGACGATTCGGGGCGTCGGCGCCATTCGGTCCCGAGGCGGAGTTTTGACACAGACTCCTAGGAGTCTGCGCCGCAGGAACGGGAGGGATTATAGGGGGGGACCGTTTAGTTGTGGTATGAAGTATGTAGAGGAGAGCAAGGGCACAACATATTGTGGGGAGGATGTTTGTATGCCGACGAGGTTTCGCCCGTACCATCGAGGGCAGCAGTTGTTAATGCCGCCGGACCTGCGGGAGTGGGTGCGGGAGGGGCACTTGGCGCATCACGTCAGCGACATGGTAGAGGCGCTGGATTTGAGAGGGTTTTACGAGCGGTATGAGGGGGACGGGCGGCGCAACTCGCCGTATGATCCATCGATGATGGTGAAGGTACTGATTTATGGGTACGCGACGGGGGTATTTTCGTCGCGGAAGATAGCGAAGAAAGTGGAAGAGGATGTGGCGTTTCGGATGTTGGCGGCAGGGAATTATCCACAGCACCGGACGATCTGTGAGTTTCGGCGGCGGCATAGGGAGGAGTTTCGGAGGTTGTTTGTGGCGGTGGTTCGGTTGGCGCGGGAGATGGGGGTGGTGAAGTTTGGGACGCTATCGGTGGACGGGACGAAGGTACGAGCGAATGCGAGCAAGCGCAAGGCGATGAGCTATGAGCGGATGGAGAAGGAAATGGGACGGTTGAAGGAGGAGATCCGTGGGCTGGTAGAGCAGGCGGAGGCGGTGGATGAAGCGGAGGACGGGGAGTACGGGGCAGAGATACGCGGGGACGAGATGCCGAAGGAGTTGAGACGGCGGGAAGCGCGGCTGGCGGCGATTGAGGCGGCGAAGGAGCGGCTGGAAGCGGCACAACGGGGGGCGGATGATGCGCGGGGGCGTGAGCCGGGTCAGGCGTGCAACCCCAAGGGGGGTAGGCCCTACAAGCGTGGGTATGGGGAGCCGAAGCCGAAGGCGCAGAGCAACTTTACCGATCCCGAGAGCGGGATCATGAAGACCAGCACGGAAGGATTCCAGCAGTGTTACAACGCGCAGGTGGTGGTGGATGGCGAACACCAGATCATCGTCGAAACGCATGTGGGAGCGGAGGCCACGGACCAGGGTCAGATGATCCCGTTGCTGGACCAGGTAAAAACGACCCACAAGGCGGTGCCGGCGGTGGTGCTAGCGGATGCGGGGTATTGCAACGAGGAGGATCTGGTTGAACTGGAGTTGCGCAGCATCGACGGCCATGTGGCTCTGGGACGGGAGGGCAAGGTGCAGGCCGAGGTGAATCCCGAGACGCTTCCTGCGACCCATCGCATGGGAGCCAAGCTGGCGAGCCCCGAGGGCCGGGCGTGTTATGCCAAGCGCAAGTGGCTGTCGGAGGCGCCCAACGGGTGGATCAAGGAGGTGCTGGGGTTCCGGCGGTTCAGTCTTCGGGGGTTGGAGAAGGTGCGGGGCGAGTGGGACTTGGTGTGCCTGGCCTTGAACATCAAGCGGCTGCCGGCCCTGGCAGCGTGCTGAGGGGCCGCACCGGAGGTATTTTCCAAGGGCTGAGTATGAAAAACCGTGACGATGGCGAACCAAACGCCGACGGATCACCTCTGGTTTCTGTATCGAACAGTCCATGTCGAAGCCCGATGATATCCGAACTCCGTTTACAAGCCGTCATACTGAATCTGCCGTCGTATCGCTTACCCGATCTCGCCGCCAACTCTTCCTGCGGCGCAGACTCCTAGGAGCTTGCATCGGCCAGACAGCGCGGTGCTTGCATCGGCCGACATCGCGGTGCGGGCGCGGGCGGGTTTGAAACCCGCCCCTACACGCCCCCTGCAGCGCAGGCTCCTGACGACGACGGCCGCATCCCGCCAGAATGTCCCGATTCGCATGCCGGATTACGTGGGATTTCGCCGTCGTGAAGGCATGACGACTTGTAGGGGCGGGTTTCAAACCCGCCCGTGTCGCGGACATTCGGTGCACGTCGTCAACGATTTGAATGTTGCAGAACACCAGGGAGGTTTCCGTCGATGGTTGAATGCCCCGTTTGTGGAGCAGAGTTGGAGCTCGAAGAAGACGCGGTGGAAGGCGAGCTGATCGCCTGCGCCGACTGCGGCACCGAGCTCGAGGTGACGAGCCTCGATCCGCCGGCGGTGGACGAGGCGCCCAAGGAAGAGGAAGACTGGGGAGAATGAGCTTGAAGATCGGTTTACTGCATTCACTGGTCCGGCCCGAGGAGAAGCTCCTGATCAAGGAGATTCGGCAGCGGCCCGGCGTGGAGCTCCGGATGATCGACGACCGGCGGCTCTCGTTCAACCTGGGCAAGGACCAATACGACCTGGACGTGCTGCTGGAGCGGTGCATCAACCACTCCCGGGCACTGCACGGTCTGCGGCTGTTCGAGAGCGCCGGCGTGCGTTGCGTCAACTCGTCATCGGTCGCCGCCGTGTGCGGGGACAAGATCCTCACCTCGGTGCAGTTGCAGGAGCACGGCGTGCCCCAGCCCGAGGTGCGCATCGCCTTTACCGAGGAATCCACCCTGGAGGCCATTGAGGCGATGGGCTATCCCGTGGTGCTCAAGCCCGCCGTGGGCTCCTGGGGCCGGCTGCTGGCCAAGGTCAACGACCGGGACGCGGCGGAGTCGATCCTCGAGCACAAGGCCATTCTCGGCTCCTACCACCATTCCATCTTCTACATTCAGCAATACGTCGAGAAGAGCGGGCGGGATATCCGGAGCTTCGTCATCGGAGACGAATGCGTGGCCGCCATCTACCGTTACAGCGACCACTGGATCACCAACACGGCCCGGGGCGGGCGCGCGGAGAACTGTCCTTTGACGGACGAGCTGCGGGACCTCTCGGTTCGCGCGTGCCGCGCGGTGGGAGGCGGCATCGTCGCCGTGGATCTTTTCGAGACCCCCGGGGGCCTGCTGGTGAACGAGGTGAACTACACGATGGAATTCCGGAACAGCATCGACACCACCGGCGTGAACATTCCCGGCTTGGTCGTCGAGCACGTGCTCCGGGTGGGGCAGGCGGAACAGGAGCGAAAGGGTGCGGCCTGAGGGGCCGGCGGACATGATTCGGATCATCGACGTGGATCGGCGCGACGACTTGTAGGGGCGGGTTTCAAACCCGCCCGCCTGACCGTTGCCACGGGAAGAGGAGCAACGCAGCCGACGGCAAGAAGGACAAGCAGATGCGTAAACTTGTTCGTGAGACAGGACACCAACCGTGGCGGATAGGCTGAAGGTCTCCATCGTGGGGGCGTCCGGCTACACCGGCGGCGAGCTCCTGCGTCTGCTGCTGTGGCATCCCGGGGTGGAGGTGTGCGAGGTCACCTCGGAGCGCTTCGCCGGCAAGTTCGTGTTCAAGGCCCATCCCAACCTGCGGAAGCGGACGCAGCTTCGGTTCTGCCGGATGGACGAGTTGAAGCCGTGCGACGTGCTGTTCCTCTGCCTGCCCCACGGCCAAGCCATGGAGCGCATCGAGTCGTTCCAGGCGCTGGCGCCGAAGCTGATCGACCTGAGCGCGGATTTCCGGCTCAACGATCCGGACGAGTACCAACGCTGGTACGACAAGCCGCACGCGCGCCCGGAGCTGATGAAGGACTTCGTATACGGAGTTCCCGAACTTCACCGCGAGGAGATACGCGGAGCGAGCTTCGTCACCGGCGCCGGGTGCAACGCCACCGCCACGATTCTCGGGGTCTACCCCTTCTTCAAGCAGGGACTCGTGGACCGGGACCGCACGGTGGTGGAGGTCAAGGTGGGTTCCAGCGAAGGCGGCAACGCCGCCAGCGACGCGTCTCACCATCCCGAGCGGAGCGGCGCGGTGCGCTCGTTCATGCCTACCCTGCACCGCCACTGCGCGGAGATCTACCAGGAGCTGGCTTTCGGCGAGCCGATCCGGGTGTATTTTTCCGCCACTTCCATCGAAATGGTGCGCGGGGTGCTGGCCACTGCCCACCTCTTCCTGCGCGAGCCGCTGGAGGAGAAGGACGTGTGGAAGATCTACCGCGAGGCCTACGGCAACGAGCCCTTCATCCGCATCGTCAAGGAGGCCGACGGCATCTACCGGTTTCCCGAGCCCAAGCTGCTCAGCGGCACCAACTACTGCGACATCGGCTTTCAGAAGGAGAAGGGCTCCGATCGTCTGGTGGTGCTCAGCGCGCTGGACAATCTCATGAAGGGCGCCTCGGGACAGGCGGTCCAGGCGTTCAACCTCATGAACGGCTTCGAGGAGACCCTGGGCCTCGAGTTCCCGGGACTGCATCCGTAGAGTTGGAGAAGGTCTTGATCAATTGGCATGGCATCCTTCGACTTCGCTTCGCTACGCTCAGGATGAACGGGGATGGAAGCGTTCCGCTAAGGACGAGCGGGGATGAAAGCATTCCGCTCAGGACGAACGGGGATGGAAGCATTCCGTTCAGGATGAACGGGGATGGAAGCGTTCCGCTCAGGACGAGCGAGGATGAAAGCGTTCCGTTCGTCCTGAGCCCTTCGACAAGGCTCAGGACAGGCGTAGCGAAGCGAAGTCGAAGGACGCCAAATTTCAACGGCAAATAGTCGAGGTTCCATGTGCCGCCTGTTGTGCGTGAAGAGTCATGAACCGTTCGACATCGGCGAGCGGTTGTCGCATCTGGCCGAGATCGCCCGGAACAGCCCGGAGTATCACGGCCACGGCTGGGGCTGCGCCTATCTGGTGGACGGTGAATGGCGGGTGTACCGGAACATCAAGCCGGTGTGGGAGGACGACCTGGGGCAATTCGGCGCCACGACGCTGCTGGTGGCTCACGCCCGCAGCGCGTTTCGCGACGAGAACATCGTGGTGGAGAACAACATGCCGTTCTGCGACGACCGCTACGTGTTCGCCTTCAACGGCGAGCTCCGGGGCGTTCGCATCACCGCGGAGGGCCGCATCGGCGCGGAGAAGGTGTTCAACTACATCAAGCGCTTCGACAAGGGCGACATGGCCGCGGCCATGAGAAAAGGGATGGACATCATCGTCCGCAGGACACGCTACGTCAGGGCCATGAACATGATCATCGCCGACAGGGAGAATGTCTACGTGGGGTCGTTCTTCAACCAGGATCCGGAGTATTTCAGGCTGCGCGCCCGAGACGACTCCCGCGGTTTCACGGTGAGCTCCGAGACCGTGCAGGAGCACGCCGAGTGGCGAACGATTCCCAACGACACGGTGGAGTGGCTCCGATGATCCTGGTGAAGATCGGCGGCGGCAGCGACATCAACCTCCCGGGCATCGCCGAGGACCTGGCGGCGCTGTCCGACCGGTTCATCGTGGTGCACGGCGCCAACGCGGTGCGGGACGCCATCGCGGCCAAGCTCGGCACCCCCACCCAGGTGGTCACGTCGGTGTCGGGCTACACCAGCGTGCTGTCGGACAAGGCCGCCCTGGACGCCATCCTGATGGGCTACGCGGGGGTGCAGAACAAGCGCATCGTGGAGCTGCTGCAACAGAACGGGGTCAACGCCGTCGGCCTCTCCGGCATCGACGGCCGGGCGATCCAGGGCCAGCGCAACAAGGGAATCCGTGTCCGCAAGAACGGCAAGACGCTCATCGTCCGGGACTTCTCGGGCAAGCCCAAAAGCGCCAACAAGGAGCTGTTCCAGTTGCTGCTTGACGGCGGCTACGCGCCGGTGCTGTCCATTCCCATCATCGACGAGCGCCACACCGCCATCAACTCCGAGAACGACGACATCATCAACGTGCTCCAGGCCGCGTTTCACGCCGAGGTGGTGCTGCAGCTCATCGAGGCCCCGGGCTTCCTTGCGGACAAGGACGACGAGAGCACGGTGGTGCCCCGCATCGGCGCCGCCGAGCTGGAGCAGCGGGAAGCTCAGGTGGAGGGGCGCATGAAGCGCAAGATGCTGGCGCTGCGAAGGCTTTTCGAGGAAGGCGCGGACAAGGTCGTCATGAGCGACGGCCGAGTGGAGCATCCGGTTCGTGACGCCCTGGCGGGGAAAGGAACGGTGATTCAGTGACGGACTTCAAGGAGTTGCAGCAACAGTACGAGTTCGACGTCTATCCCAAGCGCGACGTGGTGCTGGTGCGCGGCGAGGGCGCGAAGGTGTGGGACGACACCGGCCGGGAGTACATCGACTGCGTCGCCGGCCACGGCGTCGCCAACCTGGGACATTGCCACCCCAAGGTGGTGCAGGCGGTGACGGAGCAGGCGCAGCGGCTGCTGAGCTGCTCCGGGGTCTTCTACAACGACGTCAAGGCCCGGCTGCTGGAGCGGCTGGCCGGCATCACTCCCGGAAACCTCAACCGCGCCTTCCTCTGCAACTCGGGCACCGAGACCATCGAGGCCGCCATCAAGTTCGCCCGCTTCGCCACCGGCAAGCAGGAGTTCGTGTGCGCCATGCGTGGCTTCCACGGCCGCACCATGGGGGCGTTGAGCGCTACCTTCACCAAGGAGTACCGCGAGCCCTTCGTGCCGGTGGTGGAAGGCTTCCAGTTCGCGCCCTTCAACAACTTCGCCAAGTTGGCGGAGAAGGTGAATGACAACACCGCCGCCGTGATGCTGGAGATCGTCCAGGGCGAGGGCGGCGTGAACCTCGGCAAGGCCGAGTTCTTCGCGCAGGTGAGCGAACTGTGCCGGGAGAGAGGCGTCCTGCTCATCATCGACGAGGTCCAGACCGGCTTCTGCCGCACCGGCAAGATGTTCGCCTGCGAGCACTTCGGCCTGGAACCCGACATCCTGTGCCTGGCCAAGGCCATGGCCGGAGGCTTCCCCATGGGCGCGGTGGTCTGCTCCGACCGGATCGAAGTCCCGGTGGGCCGCCACGGCAGCACCTTCGGCGGCAACCCGCTGGCCTGCGCCGCCTCGCTGGCCGCCATCGACGCCATGATCGAGGAGCGGCTGGCCGAGGCCGCCGCGGAGAAGGGCGCCTATCTGATGGAGCGTCTGAAGGCGGCAGAGCTGCCCAAGGTGAGGGACATCCGGCAGCTCGGTTTGATGATCGGCATCGAGCTCAAGGAAAAATCCCAGCCCTACCTCGTGCGCCTGATGGAGAGGGGTGTGCTTGCGCTGCCAGCGGGGGCGACGGTGGTCCGGTTGCTGCCACCGCTGGTGATCAGCCACGCCGATCTCGATACCGTGGCGGAGAAGCTCATCGAGGTTCTGTCCGCGGACTCCACCGCGGGAAGCGGCGGACCATCTGAAGGCTGATTGACGTGCGGTGTCTGCCGGTCTGTGTCCAATGGCGTCAGCATGGCCCGGCTTCCACAGCCGTCAGATGATCTAAAAGGCGGAGTAGGTCTTGCCTGTTCCCGTCGCAAGGACAAACTACCCAATAGGCTGGATAGTCAATTTGTATCCAAGCGCCCTTGCCACCTTGGCAACAGTGAGAAAAGTCGGATTTCCCTCGCTTGACAACGCCTTATACAGGCTCTCACGGGTCAGGCCGGTGTCCCTGGCGAGTTGGCTCATATTATGAGCGCGGGCGACAACTCCCAATGCATGTACAATGAATGCAGGATCATCTCCCGCCTCCTCAAGGCAGGCTTCCAGGTAAAGCTGAATATCTTCGTCAGTTTTGAGATATTCTGCCGAATCCCAGCGGGTTGTCGAGAGAGTCATGGTTCAATCTCCTAATTCCCCGGCCAATTCTTTGGCCTTGAAGATGTCGGCCTGTTGTGTCTTCTTATCGCCGCCACAGAGAAGTACGACCACGACCGTGCCGCGTCGCACAAAATAAACCCTGTAGCCAGGGCCATAATGAACACGAAGCTCGTTGACTCCCTTACCGACGGGCTGCACATCGCCGAAATTGCCTGTTTCCATCCGATCAATTCGCGCATGTATCCGGGCCCTGGCCCTTTTATCTCCAAGGTTCTCAAACCAGGTAGCGAATGTCTCCGTTTTGCGAACCTCTATCATCTATGAACCGTAATTCACACATCGAAGGTCGTCAACTATGGGCTGGTCGGGACCCTCTTTTGGCCAGCCGTGCCGGTTCTCTTGAGGATGCCGGTTTTGATGAAGTGCGGGTATCTAGGAGCTTGCATCGGCCGACATCATGGTGCGGGCGCGGGCGGGTTTCAAACCCGCCCGCCTGACCGTTGCCACGGGAAGAGGAGCAACGCAGCCGACGGCAAGAAGGACAAGCAGATGCGTAAACTTGTTCGTGAGACAGGACACCAACCGTGGCGGATAGGCTGAAGGTCTCCATCGTGGGGGCGTCCGGCTACACCGGCGGCGAGCTCCTGCGTCTGCTGCTGTGGCATCCCGGGGTGGAGGTGTGCGAGATCACCTCGGAGCGCTTCGCCGGCAAGTTCGTGTTCAAGGCCCATCCCAACCTGCGGAAGCGGACGCAGCTCCGGTTCTGCCGGATGGACGAGTTGAAGCCGTGCGACGTGCTGTTCCTGTGCCTGCCCCACGGCCAGGCCATGGAGCGGTTCGAGTCCCTCCGCGGGCTGGCGCCGAAGCTGATCGACCTGAGCGCGGACTTCCGGCTCAACGACCCGGACGAGTACCAACGCTGGTACGGCAAGCCACACGCGCGGCCGGAGCTGATGAAGGACTTCGTGTACGGAGTTCCCGAGTTGCACCGCGAGGAGATACGGAGCGCCAGCTTCGTCACCGGCGCCGGGTGCAACGCCACCGCGACGATTCTCGGCGTTTACCCCTTCTTCAAGCAGGGACTCGTGGACCGGGACCGCACGGTGGTGGAGGTCAAGGTGGGTTCCAGCGAAGGAGGCAACGCCGCCAGCGACGCGTCTCACCATCCCGAGCGGAGCGGCGCGGTGCGCTCGTTCATGCCTACCCTGCACCGCCACTGCGCGGAGATCTACCAGGAACTGGCTTTCGGCGAGCCGATCCGGGTGTATTTCTCCGCCACTTCCATCGAAATGGTGCGCGGGGTGCTGGCCACTGCCCACCTCTTCCTGCGCGAGCCGCTGGAGGAGAAGGACGTGTGGAAGATCTACCGCGAGGCCTACGGCAACGAGCCCTTCATCCGCATCGTCAAGGAGGCCGACGGCATCTACCGGTATCCCGAGCCCAAGCTGCTCAGCGGCACCAACTACTGCGACATCGGCTTTCAGAAGGAGAAGGGCTCCGATCGTCTGGTGGTGCTCAGCGCGCTGGACAATCTCATGAAGGGCGCCTCCGGACAGGCGGTCCAGGCGTTCAACCTCATGAACGGCTTCGAGGAGACCCTGGGCCTCGAGTTCCCGGGTTTGCATCCGTAGATGGAGTTGGCGAAGGCCGTGACCGATTGGATTGGCGTCCTTCGACTTCGCTTCGCTACGCTCAGGACGAACGGAACGCTTCCATCCCCGTTCGTCCTGAGCGTAGCGAAGCGAAGTCGAAGGACGCCAATCCAAGGACGCCAAATTTCAACGGCAAACAGTCGAGGTTCGCTGTCATAGCCATGTGCCGTTTACTGTGTGTGAAGAATCAGGAACCGTTCGACATCGGCGAGCGTCTGTCGCATCTGGCCGAGATCGCCCGGACCAGCCCGGAGTACCAGGGCCACGGCTGGGGCTGCGCCTATCTGGTGGACGGTGAGTGGCGGGTGTACCGGAACATCAAGCCGGTGTGGGAGGACGACCTGGGGCAATTCGGCGCCACGACGCTGCTGGTGGCTCACGCCCGCAGCGCGTTCCGCGATGAGAACATCGTGGTGGAGAACAACATGCCGTTCTGCGACGACCGCTACGTGTTCGCCTTCAACGGCGAGCTCCGGGGCGTTCGCATCACCGCGGAGGGCCGTATCGGCGCGGAGAAGGTGTTCAACTACATCAAGCGCTTCGACAAGGGCGACATGGCCGCGGCCATGCGAAAAGGTATGGACATCATCGTCCGCAGGACACGTTACGTCAGGGCCATGAACATGATCATCGCCGACAGGGAAAACGTCTACGTGGGGTCGTTCTTCAACCAGGACCCGGAGTATTTCAGGCTGCGCGTCCGAGATGACTCCCGCGGGTTCACGGTGAGCTCCGAGACCGTGCAGGAGCACGCGGAGTGGCGAACGATTCCCAACGACACGGTGGAGCAGCTTCGATGATCCTGGTGAAGATCGGCGGCGGCAGCGACATCAACCTCCCGGGCATCGCCGAGGACCTGGCGGCGCTGTCCGACCGGTTCATCGTGGTGCACGGCGCCAACGCGGTGCGGGACGCCATCGCGGCCAAGCTTGGCACCCCCACCCAGGTGGTCACGTCGGTGTCGGGCTACACCAGCGTGCTGTCGGACAAGGCCGCCCTGGACGCCATCCTGATGGGCTACGCGGGGGTGCAGAACAAGCGCATCGTGGAGCTGCTGCAACAGAACGGGGTCAACGCCGTGGGCCTCTCGGGCATCGACGGCCGGGCGATCCAGGGACAGCGCAACAAGGGCATACGGGTGAGGAAGAACGGCAAGACGCTCATCGTCCGGGACTTCTCGGCAAGCCCAAAAGCGCCAACAAGGAGCTGTTCCAGTTGCTGCTTGACGGCGGGCGACGTGGTGCTGGTGCGCGGCGAGGGCGCGAAGGTGTGGGACGACACCGGCCGGGAGTATATCGACTGCGTCGCCGGCCACGGCGTCGCCAACCTCGGCCATTGCCACCCCAAGGTGGTGCAGGCGGTGACGGAGCAGGCGCAGCGCCTGTTGAGCTGCTCCGGAGTCTTCTACAACGACGTCAAGGCCCGGCTGCTGGAGCGGCTGGCGGGCATCACTCCCGGAAACCTCAACCGCGCCTTCCTCTGCAACTCGGGCACCGAGACCATCGAGGCCGCCATCAAGTTCGCCCGCTTCGCCACCGGCAAGCAGGAGTTCGTGTGCGCCATGCGCGGGTTCCACGGCCGCACCATGGGGGCGCTGAGCGCCACCTTCACCAAGGAGTACCGCGAGCCCTTCGTGCCGGTGGTGGAAGGCTTCCAGTTCGCGCCCTTCAACAACTTCGCCAAGCTGGCGGAGAAGGTGAACGACAACACCGCCGCGATCATGCTCGAGATCGTCCAGGGCGAGGGCGGCGTGAATCTCGGCAAAGCCGAGTTCTTCGCGCAGGTGAGCGAACTGTGCCGGGAGAGGGGTGTCCTGCTCATCATCGACGAGGTCCAGACCGGCTTCTGCCGCACCGGCAAGATGTTCGCCTGCGAGCACTTCGGCCTGGAGCCCGACATCCTGTGCCTGGCCAAGGCCATGGCCGGCGGCTTCCCCATGGGCGCGGTGGTCTGCTCCGACCGGATCGAAGTCCCGGTGGGCCGGCACGGCAGCACCTTCGGCGGCAACCCGCTGGCCTGCGCCGCCTCGCTGGCCGCCATCGACGCCATGATCGAGGAGCGGCTGGCCGAGGCCGCCGCGGAGAAGGGCGCCTATCTGATGGAGCGTCTGAAGGCCGCGGAGCTCCCGAAGGTACGGGAGATACGACAGCTCGGCCTGATGGTCGGCATTGAGCTGAAAGAGAAGTCCCAACCCCATCTTGTCAGCCTGCTCGAGAAGGGTGTCCTGGCGCTGCCCGCCGGGGCGACCGTGGTCCGGCTGCTGCCGCCGCTGGTGATCACCCACGCGGAGTTGGACACCGTGGCCGAGACACTCATCGACGTGCTGTCCGCAGACGGACCGCGGGAAGCGGCGGATCATCTGAAGACTGATTGACGTTCGGTGTTTGCCGGTCTCGGCTCCGAGTAGAACGGCTCAGCGCAGGATGTCGGCGTAGCGGGCCAAACGGCGTCGGATTTCAGGCTTGGGAAGACGGCAGCGCGGATGCTTGGAGATTTTGGTCAGGCCGTCGTGCAGTTCCCGAACGCTCACAGCCGCGGCGGTGTACATCCCGTCGAGAAGCCACAAAACGCCGTGGCATTCGAGCCCCTCATCTTCCGCGAGGCGGCGAAGCGCACTGTCACCGCTCAGCAGGGTCCACGAACGGGTTTGCGCAAGCGCGAGGGCAAAGCAATCGGGAAGGGAAAGAGCCTGTGCCCGCTGCCGGTAGGCGAGGGCTCGGCTCACCCCGCCACCATCCAACTCTTCGACGGCAAGCCCTAGACGAATCAGTTCGGCACCGCGCCAGTCTTTCAACTCGCGCTCGTAGAGCAGGTCGGGAACAGTGAAACGGAATGGCAGGCGGAAGCTGGCCTCCAGCAAGGCCCCCCGTTCGAGATCGACGAGAACAGAGGTGTCGGAGACCAGCACGTTCATCGGATTCAGCCCCTTGCGAGAGCCTCGTGCTGAAAAGCAGGCGGTTCCTCCATTCTCCGGTTCAACTCGTGTACCGACAGGCCGAGCAACTCCGCGGCCTTTGGCTCGGAAATAGCCTTTTCGGCAACAGCCCGAAACGTCAGGCGCTCGAAACGCATCGGTTTCTCGCCTTTCATCGCATCGGGCTCTTCGTAAGGAGGGGTGCGCCACCCACGGTGGGTAATTTCGTTGAAGAGCCGCCGAAACAGGGTCTCACTGAAAATGTCGAGGTCCTTACAACGATACGTGACCGCCTGAACGCTCGCACCAAAGAGCCGCTTTAGGCCGAACAACTCTTCCCAACCGACCGACGTACGGTGTTTCCCGATAGCCGCCCGCATGGAGTCAGCAGGCATGAGAAAGGCCCCGGCGAATCGATACGCGGCCTTCTCTTCATCCACCCTGGCCGCCACATCCATGACCAGATGCCCAAGTTCGTGGGCCAAGGTGAGGCGCTGTCGTTCACCCCAGTGCGTGTGGTTCACCACGATGACGGGCACGGTGCCTTTGCCGACACGGCGAACGCGCGCCATCAAGCCGTCGATGCTCCTCAACTCCACCGCGAGCACCTTTATCCCCTGCTCCTCCAACAACTCGACGAGGTTCGGAATCGGGTCGCTGCCAAGCCCCCAGTGGTCGCGAAGGCTGTGGGCGGCACGGTCGGCTTCCGACACGTCGCGTACGACCGGGTAGGGGGCCTCGCGTGGACTGTGCCATTCAACACTCCGAAGTTGGAGCAACTCCTCGACCATGAGGTAGCGCTCCAGAAGATCCAGGACCTTGGCCTCGACCTGGGATTCCTCTCGCCTGCTCGTGAGCGCCTTCTTTCTGAACTCCACCGCCTCCAGGACCATCTCCTGATCCCCGACCAGATAATCCACCGAGACGCCAAGCGCATCGGCGAGGGCAATCAGAGTGCCCGACCCGGGCATGGATTCGTTGCGCTCGTATTTCCCGATCGCCTGGGCCGTGACGCGGTTTCCAATTCTCTCCTCCAAGGCTCTCAGTGACAGGCCCGAGGCGGCGCGAGCGATCTTAAGCCTTTGTCCTATCATGTGTTCTCCTCCTGTCTTGGCAGTTTACAGATTATCCAGGATTTTGGATTTTGTAAACCATGAAGAATGGGACTGGAGGTTGTCAGATGGTGACGAGGACAGTTCCGCAGCAACAGTTTCTCTCTAACCCTGCGGATGGGGGAAAGGGTGTCTAAGGTTTTCCTTTCGGAACCTGCAAATCGCTACCAACCAATGGTCACAATGTCTCTGGTATAGCCTCGACTACGCCACCCTCCGGCTCCAAAGTCTTGTGCAGCAGCGCTTCGCGCACCAGTTGCCGCCACGCCTGGATCTCCCGCTCCGGGCTCACCAGCGGCGCAACCTCGGCGCAGTGCTGCGCCAGGCTCTCGTAGAATGGCAGATCGTTCTCGGCCCGGACCAGGAGCCGCTTGAGGCCGGCGGTGTCGCCGAGCTCGTAGTAGCCGGGATAGTCGTCGCCAAGGGTGCCGATCAGGCCGGAGATCCTCGAGGCCACCACGGGAACGCTTGAAGCCAACGCCTCGCACAGCACGTTGGAGCTCCCCTCCATGCGCGAGGTGACGGACAGGAGGTGGCTGCGGGCCATGAGTTGCCGTGTCTTCCAGTGGGGCAGTTCCCCCAGCCACTCGTAACGGGGATTGCGTTCCATCTCCCGCTCCGTGCGTGTGGCCATGTCTTCGCTCAAGGTCGCGCCGATGTGTACGACCTGGATACGGGATGAGGCGGGCAATGAGCGCACGGCCATGGCGGTACGGAAGGGGTCCTTCTCGGGACGCATGTGGCCCACGGCCGCAACGGTGAACTGCCGGCTGCGGTCGCCGGGCCGCCCGGGGTAGGGGGACGCGGACTGGTAGATCACCCGGGTCTTCGCGTGCAGTTCCGGAGCGAGCTCGTCTAGCCCCTTGCGCTGAAGCACCACCAGACGGGTGGCCAACCGGAGCGATTCCCGGGAGTCTTCGTTCACGTGGATGTCGCGGTAGAGGTCGGTCCCGGTCAACACCACGATCAGCGGTTTGTCGGGGTGGAGCTCGCGGAACCGCCGGATGGACGCGTGGCTCCGCCGCGCGTGTAGCGCGATCAGCAGATCACAGCGCTGGCGGTCGTACTGGTCCAGGGTCGTGACCTTATGTCCCGACGCCCGGAGGATTCGCGCCCACCTGCCTCCCGAGATCCGGTTGCCGGTACGCCGGGTGGGTCCGGCCGGGGTTACGAGGGCGATTCGGGCCGTTTCGGTGTTCTCTTTTGACATATACAGTCGTCCCGTATAGCGTCCTTCGACTTCGCTACGCTACGCCTGTCCTGAGCTTGTCGAAGGGCTCAGGACGAACGGAAATAATGACACCCCGTTCGTCCTGAGCGTAGCGTAGCGCGAGCGGAGCGAAGTCGAAGGACGCTGTTCACCTTCCGTCTTAATCCCGCGCACACGTGCGGAAACCCGCCAGGACGTCCGGCCGCTCCGGTGTGAAGAAGTTTCGCCACGTGTTGCGTATCAGATGGGAGCGGGTGGCCCAGCAGCCGCCGCGCAGTACCTTGCGGTCGCCGAACCAGGGCTCCGAATATTCCTTGTAGGGGTCCCGGACGAAGCCGGGGTAGGGGTGGAAGGCGTCGGCCGTCCATTCCCAGACGTTGCCGATCATCTGGCGGCAGCCCACCGCGCTGTCGCCGGCCGGAAGGGCGTCCACCGGTAGCCGGCCGCCTGCGGCCCAGTCGAGGTTTCCGTGGGCGGCGTCGGGCGGTGCCTCGCCCCAGGGGAAGCCGCGCTTGGACCCCTCGGGGGGCGCGTCGTCGGCAGGGTCCACGGCCGCCGCCATCTCCCACTCGGGCTCCGTCGGCAGGCGGCGTCCGGCCCAGCGGCAGTAGGCCTCGGCCTCGTACCAGTTGACGTGGATCACCGGCAGTTCGGCCTGAAGCGGCAGCCATTGATCGAAAGTCCGTTCCAGCCACCGCCCCGGAGACTCCCGTTGCCAGTACACGGGATGCGGCCCGCCCTCGGTCTTGCGCCAGCTCCAGCCGTCGTCGCTCCACCACCGCGAGTCGTCATAACCGCCATCGTCCACGAACGCGGCGAACTCGGCGTTGGTCACCGGGGCGCGGGCGATGCGGTAGGGCGCCACCGTCACCGGGTGCCCCCATTTCTCGTTATCGAAGACAAACGGGAGATCCGGGGTTGCGCCGAGAACGAACTCGCCGCCGCGGACCTCCACGTCGCCGGGGCAGGGGCCTCCGGCCAGGGCCGGGCTCTCGCCGGCGAACGGGGGCGGGGGATAACCGAGGGTCTGACGGGTATAGGTCATGGCCTCCGCGTGCATGTCCTCGTGATAGATGCCCAGCCTGTGGAAGTAGGTCTCCTCCGGGCTCAGGCGCTCAGCGGGCAGTTCCTCGGCGATGCGCCGGAGAACGCGCTCCATGTAGGCGAGGGTTTCCTTCAGCGGCGGCAACCCCAGGACCCACCGGGTGTCGTGGCGCACGGCAGCGGAGTCGTACATTTCGTCACCGTTGTCCATGATGGGGTCGTGGCCGCGCAGATGCCGTAGCGCCCATCGCTCGTGAAACCAGGCCACGTGTCCGAGCTCCCACAGCGGGGGATTGACGATGTTCAGCATGGGCACCGTGAGCTGGTCGTCGGAGAGATCCTCGGCCAGCCCCAGTGTGCGGGAACGGACCTCGTCCAGGGTGTCCAGGATTTCGCGCGTGGATACGGTCTTGTCTTCCATGATTCTAACGGAGCGCGTGCTCCAGTCTTTGTTGCCACGGCCCGAATTCGCGGCACCATGGCTCATCCCGATGGGCCAGCAGGTAGCCGTGGGCGGCCTCGAGCGCGCCGCGCTCCGGCGCGGACAACGCGTGCGCGGCATCGGTGTCCGCGTCCCTCTCACAGAATCGCCTGAGAGACCGCCAGTGCTCCAGGGCGGCCGCGCCGAACCGCTGCGCCACGACCTCCGCCCAGCTCCTCTCCGCATCGTAGGCCGAAGGGTCCCGCGCATAGTCGAAGCAGGTGGCCAGCGGGATGAAGCTCAGCTCCTCCTGCAGCAACGGGTTGGCCAAGTGCGCGTGGACGCGCTCCGGCAGCCGCGGGTCCCGGCCGGTGAGCGGTCCGATATGCATTTCGTCCTGCATGGTGAGGTCGTTGACCGGGTAGTTGTCCCAGAGGAGCAGCCGGTGGCCCATCCTATCGCCGATGTCCTCCATGTCGGCCAGGGTGATGGCCTTGGGTACCACCTTGGTGCCGGTCCAGAAACAGGCTACGGCCGGTGGGAGGTAACGTCTCACGGTCTCGGGAAACTCCGGCTCGAACTCGCCGAAGACACGGGCCAGCAGCGGATCGTCGGTATAGTACGAGGGACAGAACCACCACTCCGCGTCCCAGCCCGTGGGCTGCTGTTCCAGCACGGTCTCGAGCCAGAGGGATTCCGCCTTGGCAAGGCTGCCGTCGAATTTCCTGACGTCTTCGGCGTCCGTCAGATGCGACGGGATGTCGTCGAACAGCACGGCGAAGGTGCGCACGCCCCGGTCGTGGAGCCGCGCGGCCTTGTCGAGCAGGATCCGAACCGGTTCCGCGGCGGCGAAGCAGAGGTCCTTGCCAGGGTGAAAGCCGTAGACGAAATCGATGCCGTGGCCCTGGGCCGCGTCGATGAGCCCGCAAAGCTCGCGCCACTGCGGTTCGGGATAAGGCAGTTGCCAGCGCTCGCGGTGGTAGGGGTCGTCCTTGGGCGCGTAGAGGTAGGTGTTCATGCCGCGCGCGGCGCCGAACGCGAACATCGCCGCGCGGTGCGCCATGCTCCACGGGGGACCGAAGAAGCCTTCAACGATCCCCCGCCGCTCGAATGTCGTTATGGAGTTAGTGTCCTGTCCGACTGATTCGCACGATAATCTGCGGGTCTTTTTCGCCGTCGGCTGCGTTGCTCTTCCTCGCGTGGTGCCCGCCACACGGGCGGGTTTGAAACCCGCCCCTACAAGTCATCGCGCCTTGCCGACGACGAAAAATCCTCCGCATCTTATCATGCGAATCAGTCGGACAGGACACTGGGGATGTTACTGACCCATATTGTACAGCCGGGCGCAGTTGTCCCAGAGGTATTTCCGCTTGGACTCTTCGGCGAACGGCATCTCCAGGAAAGTATCCAGCGAGTGGGGATACTTCACATCCAGGTGCGGATAGTCGGTGGAGAACACCACGTTGTCCTCCAGGCCGAACTCCGGTATGTGCTTGGCGGTGATCTCGTCGCATTCGACGGCGCCGAAACCCTGGCGCTGGAAATACTCCAGCGGCTCGAGCTTGAGGTCCGGGTACTCGGCCTTGCCCACCGATTCCATGTAATCCCCCATGCGGTACAGGAGCCACGGGAGCCAGGAGCAGTTGCCTTCCAGGAAGGCCACGCGGAGCTTGGGGAAGCGCTCCATGACGCCGCCGTAGATCATGTCCGCGCACGCGAACATGTTGGCCATCGGGAAGCTCAGGGTGTTGAACATGGAGAAGGACGGAATGAACTGGGAGATGGCCGGCTGGGGCTGATAGACGCGCCCCGCTTCGTGGAAGCCCACCGGCACGTCCAGGCTCTGGCACACCTCCCACAGGGGATCGTAGTAGGGGTCGCTCCAGCACAGCCCGTTGGTCTGGTTGGGACGCATGAAGACGCCCCGGAACCCCTTCTCGGTCACCGTGCGCTTGGTCTCGGCCACCGCCGCCTCGACGTTATGGGGCGGCACCATGGCGACGCAGATCATGCGGTCGGGCGCGGCCAGTGAGAAGTCGTAGAGCCAGTCGTTGTAGGCCCGGGAGATGGCCGCGGCCAGCTCCGGGTCGAGGCCGTCGATACCGAGCACGAAGAGGCCGCGCGTGGGAAACAGAAACGCCAGGTCGAGCCCTTCCTTGTCCATGGCCATGACCTGGCTGACGCCGTCGAAGTCGCGTGCGGCCACGTCGGCGTATTTCTCCTTGAGGGTGCTCAGGCGGTAGTCCCTGAGGTTCGAGTTTTCCGGCCGCCTGGGGATGGGCAGGATCTTCCCTTCGACCTCGACGCCGAGGTCCCGGAAATCGCGTTGCAGGCCCTTGGGAGCGCGGTCCTTGAACTCCGGGTCGATGTATCGGTCCCAGAGGTCGTGGGGCTCGAACACGTGCATATCGGAATCCATTGCCTTGAAGCCTTGTTTAGCCATTTTTCTCCTCCGCGAAAGTGAGTGGCCCCGCCCAGTCCGGGCGTCCTGCCTTGGGCAGGACATGGGAATCCTAGGCCGTCGCCGGAACGCTGTCAAGCGGGCCGTGCCGTCAAACGGGCCGTCAGCCGGGGCGGTGCCACAGTTGCCCGTCCCGGGTAAAAGTCCTATCCTCAAGGGAGCTTCCGCACATCCCAAGCCATTGCTCGGGCATCCCGCATCATGCAGTGAAGAGAGGGGTATTTCCCAAAATGGATCAGTTGGACAAAAACTCCAGGTTTTCCCCGCCACGACCCTCTGCCTTCATGGCCCTTGCAGCCGGCTGTCTGCTGGCTGCGTTCCTGTGGGACGCCGAGGCGCCGGCCCAGGGTTGGGGCGCCGGGCCGGTGGCGGTAAGGGTGGCTTCGGTGGAATCAGCGGAGGTCCCCGAGGAGGTCTTCTTCATCGGCACCATCGAGCCGAACATCGCCACCACCGTAGCGTCCCTGGTCGCGGGCCGAGTGGCGGCGGCTGATTTCAGGGAAGGCGACGCCGTGGTGGCGGGCAAGACCATCCTGCTGCAGGTGGACCGGGGAGGGCGCGAGATCACGTTGCGGGAGCGCGCGGCCGTGGTGGCGCGGGCGAAGAAGCAGTGGGAGAAGGTGAAAGAGGGGTCTCGTTCGGAGGAGGTGGCGCAGAGTCTTGCCGGGGTCAAGGAGCAGGAGGCCGTTCTGCAACACCACCGGCGTGACCTGGAGCGCGCGCGGCGCCTCCATGAAGGAAAGCTCATCAGCCTTGCGGAATTCCAGAAGGTCGAGAGCGGCTACATCGCCGCGCGTGAGAAGCACGGGAGTGCCCGAGCCGCCCTCAACCTCACCCGTTCCGGCGCCAGGGCCGAGGACATCGCCATGGCAGAGGCCGAGCACGACGAGGCCCGGGCGCGTCTGGACGCCGTGGCCTACGAGATCGATAAGAGCACGCTGCCGGCGCCCCTCTCCGGATTCATCGTCCGGAAGCACGTGGACGTGGGCAACTGGGTGAACGCGGGCGAGCCGGTGGCGGACCTGGTGGACCTGGATCCGGTCTTCGCCGCCGGACCGGTGGGGGAGCGCAGGATCGCGCTGCTCCGCACCGGCCTCCCGGCCACGGTCTCGCTGGATGCCTTCCCGGGAGAGGTCTTTTCGGGGGAGGTGGCGCACATCATTCCACAGGCCGATACCCGCAGTCGCAGCTTCCCGGTGAAGGCCCGGCTATCCAACGCCCAAGGGCGGCTGAAGGCGGGAATGCTGGCCCGCATCGTCATCACCGTGGCGAGCGGTGAGCCGAGCGTCCTCGTTCCCAAGGACGCCGTGGTGCGGCGGGGCTCGGACCAGATTGTTTTCGTGGTGTCCGACGGTCAGGCCAAGGCCGTCAAGGTCAGTACCGGGCGCGGCTACCGCGCGCTCCTGGAAATCTCCGGCGGCGACCTCCGGCCCGGCCAGCAGGTGGTGACCCTGGGCAACGAGGTGTTGCACGACGGCGCCAAGGTCGCACTCGTGAACGGCACGAGGCCCCAATCGAAGCCGGGGACTCAATCGAAGCCGGGGCCGGAGTCGAGGCGAAATGGGGATCGCTGATTTCTGTGTCCGCAACCCGGTCTCGGTGACCGTCGGCATCCTCCTGGCGGTGCTGTTCGGGACCATCGCCCTGCTGCGCCTGCCGATCCAGATGATCCCGACGGTGGACCGGCCCGAGATCACGGTGGAGACGGACTACCGCGGCGCCGCCCCCCTCGAGGTGGAGCGCGAGGTGACGGACCGGCTGGAGGAGAAGCTCAACGCGGTCGAACGCCTGAAGCAGGTCTCGTCCACCTCCATCGAAGGAAAGTCCACGGTCGTTCTCAAGTTCGACTGGGGCACCAACAAGGATGTGGCCCGTTTGGGCGTCTCCGAGAAACTCGACCTGGTGACGGAGTTGCCGCCGGACGTGGGCGAGTCCCTGATCCGGGCCGTCAACACCGATGAAGAGAGTCCGATCTCCTGGATCATGGTGGAGACGAACGGCGATCTCAACCGGGTGTGGGAGGAGTTGAAGGACGTCATCGTGCCGCAGATCGAACGGGTTCCCGGCGTGGGCGCGGTGTGGCGCTTCGGCGGCCGGGACCGGGAAGTGCACGTGACGCTGGATCCCCGGGCCATGGCGGCCCGCGGCATCACGGTATCCGATATCCGGCAGGCCATCGTCCGGGAGAACCGCAACGTCAAGGGCGGCAACCTGAACGAGGGCAAGCGCAGGCACCTGGTACGCACCGTGGGCCAGTTCGACAAGCTGCATCACATCGGCGACGTGGTGGTCCGTCATGACGGCCAGGGCCCCGTCTACGTGCGGGACGTGGCCGCGGTCTCTTTCGGCTACGAGGACCGGGACTTCGCGGTGCGCATCGACGGCAAGCCGGCCCTGGGGATGGGCGTGTTGCGCCGTTCCGGAGCCAACACCATGGAGGTCATGGAGGGAGTCCGGCAGACCCTGAGCCGGTTGCAGGAACGGTACCGTGACAAGGGCATCCGTATCGAGATGGTCTATGACGAGACCGACTATATACGTGACTCCATCCGTCTGGTGACGCGAAACATCTACTTCGCCGTCGCCCTGGCGGTGCTGGTGTTGCTGCTGTTCCTGAGGAGCGTCGCCAGCATCCTCGTCGTGGCGGTGGCGATCCCCGTGTCCATCGTCACCACCTTCGTGGTCCTCGACGTCCTCGGCTCCTCGCTCAACGTCATCATGCTGGCCGGACTGGCCTTTGCCACCGGCATGGTGGCGGACAATGCCGTGGTGGTGCTGGAGAACATTTTCCGCCATCGGGAAATGGGCAAGGGCCGCCTGCGCGCGGCCGTGGAGGGCGGCCGGGAGGTGAGCGGGGCCATCGTGGCCTCTACGCTGACCACGGTGGCGGTGTTCGTGCCGGTCCTGTTCATCCGGCAGGAGGCCGGGCAGTTGTTCCGTGACATCGCCCTGGCGGTGGCGGTGGCCGTGGCGGTGTCGCTGGTGGTGGCCCTCACGGTGGTGCCGATGCTCTCGGCCCACATCCTGCCGGAGCAGGCGCGGGTGCGGTTCCGGCGCCTGCGCGCGGTCATGTCGGTGCTGGACAAGGGCGGCGCCGGGTTCTCCCGGCTGGTTCTCGGGCTGCTGGCCTGGCTCCAGCACGGATCCCTCCGCAGGCTGGCGGTGGTCCTGCTCATCGTGGGAGGATCCGTGGCGTTGGCCTATCGGTTCGCTCCACCCCTCGACTATCTGCCGCGGGGAAACCGCAACTTCATTTTCGGCTTCGTGAAGACACCTCCGGGTTTCAATACGGACCAGAAAGAGGAGATCATCAAGGTTATCGAATCGCGGTTCCGGCCCATCCCCGAGATCGAGTCGATGTTCGCCGTGGTGCGCGTGGAAGCCCCCATCATGGGGGCCATCGTGAAAGAGCCCTACACGGATCTGGCGGGCATGCGGCGGGTGGTGGCGGCCATGCGCCGCGCCGTCGCCGGCATTCCCGGGACCCAGGCGGTTTTCATCACCCAGGCCGGGCTCTTTCCGCAGCGAGGGGCCTTCTTCGGCGGCAACAACGTGGCCCTGGACGTCAAGGGAGACGATCTGCAGTCCATCCGGCAGATCGCCCAGGGCCTCGAGGGGCGGATTCGCGGCGTGCCGGGGGTGAACTTCGTCAACTCGTCCTTCGAGTGGGGCAATCCCGAGATTCGCGTGGTGCTGGACCGGGACCGGGTGTCGGCCCTGGGATTGAGCGTCGCGGAGGTGGGGGACGTCGTCGAGACCGCGGTGGAGGGTACCCGGGCCGGACGTTTCCGGGAGCGCGGCAAGGAGATCGACATCGTCCTCAAGGGGCCCCGCCAGGAGCTGGCGCACACGCAGGACCTGGGCGCCCTGACGCTCTCCGACGGCTCCGGCCGGTTGGTGCAACTGTCGGACATCGCGGAGATCCGGCCCGGAAGCGGACCCACCAAGGTCGAGCATGTGGACCTCGACCGCGCCATCAAGCTGAACGTGAACATGCAGGAGACGCTGCCGCTGGAGGAAGCCGTGCGCCTGGTGGAGCAGACCGCGGTGGCGGGCGTCCGGCAGACGCTCCCGCTGGGCTATTCCATCGACATCAGCGGCCAGGCCCAGAGGCTCACCGAAGCCTGGGACGCTTTCAAGTGGGCGTTCCTGCTGGCCGTGGTGGTGGTCTATCTGGTTATGTGCTCGCTGTTCGAGTCCTGGAGCTATCCCCTGATCATCATGTTCAGCGTGCCCCTGGCGGCCACCGGCGGCGTGCTGGCGGTGAGCCTGGGACACGCCGCCGAGCCCACCATCAAGATGGACACCGTCACCATGCTGGGTTTCATCATCCTGGCCGGCATCGTGGTGAACAACGCCATCCTCATCGTGCACCAGACACTGAACTTCATCCGCGCCGGGGAGCCGCCGCAGGCGGCCCTGCTCGCGAGCGTGCGCACGCGCATCCGCCCGATCTTCATGACCACCGCCACCACCGTGTTCGGCATGTTGCCCCTGGTGCTCTCCCGGGGCGCCGGCTCCGAACTCTACCGCGGCCTGGGCTCCGCGGTGCTGGGGGGGTTGGTCGTCTCCACGCTGTTTACGCTGGTGCTCACGCCCACGCTCTATTCCCTGTGGCTGGATGTGATCGAGAAGGTGCGGCGCAAACCGGTCCCCGAGCACGCCGGTACGGAACCAATGGCCGCACCGGAACCCGCCCGCGGCGTCGAGTGAATCCGGCCACGGCATGGTCCGCTGCATCGGTAAGGTATGCCGAGATCCCGTCACGGTGCGGTCCGCGGCATCGGTAAGGCGCGCCGAGATCCGGCCACGGTGCGGTCCGCTGCATCGGTAAGGTTGCCGAGATCCCGTCACGGTGCGGTCCGCTGCATCGGTAAGGCGCGCCGAGATGTAGGGGCGGGTTTCAAACCCGCCCGTGTTGCGGTGCCCGTACCTCGCGCGGACGGGCAGCGGAAAGGTGGTAGCTGCGGTGCTCGTCGATTGAGCACGATCAGAGCAGGCAGGGCTGCAGTGCCGGTACAGATGCGGAAGGCGGTTCGGCTGACGTCAGGGAGGGCCGGTCCGTGCCGGATGGACGGTCGCGTACGCTACTCGGCCCGTGAACGTCATTGACAACATCAACGCGAATATCTATACTAACGTCAACTAAAACGTCATGTAGACGCAACGTGGAGGACGCAAGATGGCGAAAACACGGGCGCAGTTTCCTCGGGTGGTCAGAGCCGCACCTGAGCCACTGGGATGGTACCTCCGCCCATCGTACGTTGACCATCGAGCAATTGCCGACGCGGTCGCCGGTCGCTCGGTTGGTCTACATGGGGCGGTATTCGATCCTCTCTATGAGGACCGCCAGGACCGCCATTCCGAGTTGCGTCATTTGAGAGTTGAGCGAAATCGAGATGCGATCCTTGATCCAAGAACCCAGGAGCTGGGGCCGATAGGCGGCTTCAACCAGCGTCTGTCTGCGTTGCCTTGGGCTTTGGATCGGCCACACGGACCAGATGATTTTCACTCACTGGGCGTGCCGCTCATTGGATACATGATGGGTGGGCTACGCGGCCTCAGCGCCTTGGCGTTCGGTGCGGTCGGAGGAATTTGCCACGGAGTGACCCAGAAGGAGCGTTTCAGCGCAAGTTCATGGACGAGGCCCGCGAGTTCCAGCAACCCAGGGTTCACATGGCCTACAAGAGGGTCCCGTGGTGTCGTTTTCGCAGATACCTCTGCGTCGTGCGATGCGCGGTTGAGAGGGTCGTCTCGCGTGAAGAGCCAAGACATGGAAGGCTAGCAATGTCAAATTTGGTCGCGGAAAAGAACGTGGTGGCGGAAAAACTCGAGCTCTTAAAGAGCCGAGCCGCCATTCGGGCGGTCGACGTGGCAAATATGCTCGGGACTACTCCTGAGACGGTTTCTCGGTGGAACCAAGGGCGTGCCTATCCCAGGCCGGTCAACGAGAGCCTTCTTGTTGACCTAGAGTATATAGTGGAACGACTCTCGGAATTCTATTCCGATCCGAAAACGGCGCGAGCATGGTTGTATTCCAGGCACAGGTACTTCAGTGGCCTTCGACCTGCTGATTTGATCCAGGAAGGGCGAATTGAAGAAGTCCTGGAGGCCATTCAGGCTATGGCTGATCCCACGTACACGTAGGTTTGGAGCTATCCGTAAATGCTGGAGCGCGACCCCGATTTACTCGAACATCTGGAGGGTTGTCGCCAAAAGCCGTTCGAGGGAGTTGTCAATCGAGTGGTGTGGGTGGACAAGAGCCCCGTCCAAGGTAGTAACGGTGCGCGCGGCCGTTGGAACGTTTCCTGCATAGCGGCGATACTCGACAAGCGGTCTCTCGTACAGGATGACCAGCCGGTCCTTGTGGCGGGTTAGTGCCGTGTACAAGAGCTCGCGGGAGAGCAGCCAGCAGGGGTTGGTGAGCACGACATGGAGAAGTCCGGCTCGCCGTGTCCTGGTCGTCCTCGAAGTCGCATTGGCCGAGAGTCGGCCAAGCACTTTTTCGGTGGATGCGGTGGGGGTGAGAGGAGTTGACATATGCTCACCGTTCAGACTCTCAGACCCTTTCGGATACCCTGCCGCCAAGCCGCATCCCTGCTCCCTCTCTGGTCATGCGATCCCCGGAGCGGTTCCCTTTCCCGGAATGCCGGCTCTCAACGCCGCTGTGCCGGTCCGATTCCCCGGCGGGTGAAGTCCTGAACGGCCCGGGCGGGCGGCACCGCCTGGATGGGAGCAGGTCACCAGGGTTGCCCAGCCGTCCTTTCACCGGCAAGTAATGGAAAGGACCGGAAGATGCTCGCCGACCTTGGGATCGACGGGGACGAATTCCGAGGGACGGAATGACGGCAATGTCCCGGCCCCGGAGGAGTTGACGAATGCCCGATACCTATAATTATCCCGCCGGGATCGAACGTGACGACGACGGCCGGTACGTGGTGGCGTTTCCCGACTTCGGGTGGGGCGCAACGGACGGCGCGACCCGAGAAGAGGCGCTGGCGGAAGCCAGGGATCTGCTGCGCGAGCTGATCGCGACCACGATCCGGGAGGGCAAGGACCTGCCCGAGCCGTCGCGCGCGGGCAAGGGGCGGCCGCTGGTCGTTCCGCCGGTGCAGATTGCGCTGAAGGCGGCCCTTTACGAGGCGTGGCGCCAAGCCGGGGTTTCGCAACGCCGTCTTGCCCGCGACCTCGACATGGCCGAGAGCGAGGTGCGGCGCATGCTGAATCCGGGACACAGCACCGAGGCTGCGACGATCGATCGCGCCCTGCGCCGGTTGGGGAAGCGCGTCACGGTGACTGTCGGCGAGGCGGCATGACCCGCTCGCCGCTCAAGAGCCCCGCGTAACCGATGGAATGGACGCCTCCTCCTTTGTTGTGGCGTTGATGTTACCGCCACCTTGGCACATTATGATGCCGTCGGGAGGGTGCGTCGATTCCGTCGGTTACGACAAACCCGCGCCTAGTTGCGCTAAATTTTGGAATGAATCCGCTTGCGGGATGCTTGAAATATCAACAGTTCATGATCCCTATCAGTACAATAATATCAATTAGTTATGAGTGATTCTCAGGCTCGCTATCTGGTCGGCTTCGACATGGGCGGCACCCACCAACACAGAAGAAGTTCTCTTGCTTGCGACGGATGATGCCGAACTCTGACATCTGGAATGCCAGGGAAAGGTCTAGTTCCGGCTCATGGCTGTTCTTCGTAACTAGTGTTGTGTCTCACAAATAGGTTTACAAATCTGCTGGTCTTTTTCGCCGTCGGCTGCGTTGCTCTTCCTCGCGTGGTGCCCGCCCTGGGGCGACCGCAGGTCGCCCTACAAGTCATCGCGCCTTGCCGACGACGAAAAATCCTGCGCATCTTTGCAAACCTATTTGTGAGACACAACACTAGTTACGCGGAAATGGCAGAACCGACCCCTGGACCCGGTCTATCCGGTGGTGTTCTTCGACGCGCTACGGGTCAAGATCCGCGACGAGGGCCTGGTACGGAACAAGGCGGTCTACCTCGCCCTGGCGATCACCTCAGAAGGCGACAAGGAGGTGTTGGGGCGGTGGATTGACCAGACCGAGGGGGCCAAGTTCTGGCACCAGTGGACAGGACACACTAACCCCTTGAAGTTCCGTTGTTTTCTTTACCCGTCGCGATCACCGTAAGCGTATCGCAAGCGGTTTGAATACAACAACGGCGTCAATCAGCGCGTGCCCGTCCAATTCCTTCGCCTTCGCGACTCTGCCTGACCAGTTCGCTCTGGAACGGGTACTTCAGAAACAGGTCATCGATCCGGCGCATCAACGCCAGGTTCTCCGCGCTCTCCCCCTTGGGCCTGTGGTACAGCGAGGATCGGCTCACACAAAGCAGGTGGCATTGACGGCTCAAGCTGAGGTTGGGATGGCAGGGCTCGATCATCGCGCTGCGCCTCTCCCGACGCACCGCTTGACCCCTCTTGCCAAAAAATCCCGCTCCACCGTCAACTCCCCGATCTTCGCGTGCGGTCCCGGATCTCCCCCTCGCGGTCCCCACGACTCCGCTCCGCCCCCTTCGTGAAGACCTCCTTCATGCGCGCCATCTTCGCCTTGAACTCCCCCGTGAATCGCCGTCATGTGCTCATTGCGGGCTCCGGATAGATGCGCCGTAACGCCCGATCGAGGTCCAGTCGACCTCCGGCACCGCCGTTACCCAGTGCCAGCGGGTCGCGAGGTCCGTCACGGTCTCGTCGAGCTTCGCCATGGCGAGGTTGTTCAGGAGCACCGGGTCCTCGAACCGCCGGGCCCCCCGACGAATTGATGGCCACGAGCGCGCCGCGGCGGATCATGTCGCGGCATTCGGGCGGGATGTGAAGGTCGGCGGAGGGTCGGCAGCGGCCTGGCGGGCTCTCGCTCATGCGTCGCGCCCGTCATGGTCGGTCAGCGTCATCGCCGCGGTCGGGCAGATGAAAAGCGGGCTGATGAGATAATGCGGTTCACCGTCGTCTTCAGCGGGGGGATTGACGGTGACGGTGGCCGCGGTTGATTCGCCATCGACGAAGCACGAGACGAGGCAGATATTGTCGAACCGGCGGCGGGTCAGGGCGTCGAACGCGCGGCGGTGATTCTCGGTGATATTGGTGTCGGCATGGCGGCGACCTCCGTGGCGGTAGGGTGGGGGAGCCCGACCTCGGGCCCCCGGGATTCGCCCGGCCGCACCCGGCCACGACCGCCCGGCGGCGCGCAGCGCGTCGGAGGAGGCCGAAGCACCGGGTAGATGCCTGGCTGGAGACCGGGCGGCCACGCGTATCCAGGCGGTGGCCGCCCGGTCCTGTCGACGAGTCATTCCCAGCCGCAATGGACGCGAGGACGGGCTCGGCGGGGATCACGTCGACTTCGTCACGCGAGAGCTTCGCGAAAGCGAGACACATCGAGACCTCAGCCACGCTGTCGTAGGTCCGTGGTCTTCGCCGTGGCGCGTTCGATGACGGTGTAGCTCGGGGGTTAGAGCGGCAGCCCACGAAAGTGATCCGAGCGGAAATACGAACGCTCCGCGCAGGGCTCGCAACGGGCGCCTCCCTGCGAGGATTTACCGCAATCTGTACAGAGGCCATTCGCCCGCCGTTCGGCGTAGCGCCTGCGGCTGGCGGCGTTCTGGCGGTCCTGGCCCCCGGATTCGTGCATGGTGCATGGTGCACGGGGCGCACCGTTCGACGCCGTTGAAGGCAGGCGCATCGCACCCGCCACACTTTCCGGCAGCCGGGCCCGTGGCATAGATCTGGCGTTCGGCTTCCCGACGCTGCTCGTGGCAAGGCTCGCAGACCGTGCCGCCCTCGATGGTAGGATGCTTGCCGCAACGCGCACAAAGCCCGGCGTCGAGGCGTGCATGGAAGCGCTGCCTGCTCCCGTCTCTGGCGACCCGGCGATACATCTCCGGGTCCCGGCCGCGGTATAGTTTGCCGGCGCCTTGGCCTGGGCGTAGCGGGTACGCTCGGCCTTGAGCCGCTTTTCCTCGCAGGGCGCACAGAGACTCGATCTTGCGCCGGGTTCGTTCGGCTGGTACGATGGCGCTTGTCGTTCTCAAGCGGGGGATCTTCCGCTTGCTTCGTGCTGGAGTGCTTCATGACAACAAACGGGCAGTTCTTTATCGACGGGAAGCCATACAAGCTCGAACAGAGCCCGGAGAAGGTCTCCACGCTCCTCCATCTGGCTGGCACCTCCGCCGACGATGCTTTCCTCGTGTCGGAAGACGGCATCGAACATGGTGATCCCGACGAGTTGATCGACATCGCCCCAGGTGACCACTTCAGGACAAGGAAACGCGACGGCTCCGAGAAGCCAACTGACAAGCCCATTCACTACTCCGTGAATGGCGAGCCGAATACTACTTTCGAGAATCCTCGTTCGCTTGAGTTCATCCTCCGCAACGCTGGCGCTGGTGCCGCAATAGATGTCGCCGACCTGGGGAGCTACTACTTGGAGAACACGGCGGACGGTCGCAAATACGAGAACCTCGATGATCTAGTAACTCTATCCGATGGGGACAACTTTCTGGCAGTTCACGTTGGCAGTACTCCCGTAGCGTGACCCCCAATGCTGGAACAGGTCGCCGACGAATTGCGGGACATTGCGCTCGTGCCAAGGATCGTCGACTTCCCCGGCTTTCCTGCCTCGCGTGAAGCCGTCGTTATCAACGTCGAGGTGCAACACGGCCGCTACAAGGGAGAGACCCTGACCCTCGCACTGAGCTTTCAAGAGGATGCATACCCCGAATACCCGCCGCACTTCGTCCACCTCAAGTCATCGATCAATACAGAGATCACCACAAAGCACTCCACGCACGACTTCGAAGGCGAGAACTGGTCGGCTTACAGTCTTCCGCCACGCGATTTCTGGGACGCGCTGGAATCGTCGCAAAAGAATATGAGGACGTACTACCGACGGCACCTTCTCCGGATTCTCGCCCAGCTATGAGATTCGAGGCTGTTCTTCCGGAGACCCTTGCTGAAGAGGCCATGAACCACCTCCTCGGCTCGATCCGGCGCGGTCAGCTCCAGGAGGACCTCTGCTTCGCACTTTGGCGTCCCAGTACCGGCGCGGGCCGGACTACGGGCGTGGTTGCGGAGATCCTTCTCCCGCTACCCGGCGAGCGCAACCTACACGGCAACGTGAGCTTCGAAGCGACGTATCTCTCAAGAGTCGCGCGGCGAGCGTGCCAGACGAATATGGGCGTCGCTTTCATGCACAGCCATCCCAGCCCCGGCTGGCAGGCGATGAGCGATGCCGACGTAGTGGCGGAGCGGGATCGAATCGCGCCGCCTTCCCGCGCTGCCGGACTACCGCTGCTAGGTTTCACTGTCGGTACCGATGGCGTTTGGAGCGCTCGCTTCTGGTGCTGGAACGGTCGGGAGTTCGAACGCACCTTCTGCGACAAGGTTAGAGTGGTGGGCAGCGGAATCCACCTCAGCGCGAACCCGCACCGCAGTCCAGCTCTTGCGCGCTCAATTCGTCTGCGCCGCACAATCGACACGTGGGGGCCGGAACGCCAAGCCGTTCTTGCTAGCCTTCGAATAGGCGTTGTCGGCCTCGGCAGCGTCGGATCGATCATTGCGGAAACTCTCGCCCGCATCGGCGCTACCGACATTCTGCTTATAGACGCAGACCGCGTAGAGGAACACAACCTCGACCGCCTTCTATTCGCCACGGCTAGCGACGTTGGGCGTTTCAAGGTCGACCTCGTTGCAGAGCAACTCCGCCGCAACGCCACCGCCTCCTCCTTCTGCGTCGACGCCAGGCGGGCTTGGGTCCAAGAGCGGGATGCCTACGACGCCGTTCTCGACTGCGACATTCTGTTCGCCGCCGTCGATCGTCCGTTGCCGAAAGACCTTCTCAACAACATCGCCTATGTCCACTGTATTCCCGTCGTCTTCGGTGGCGTTCGCGTCGCGACAAAATCCGATGGTCGTCTTGCTGATGCGACTTGGAGCGTCGTTCGCGTAGGACCAGAGTCGCGCTGCCTGCGCTGCGACGGACAGTACACGACATCCGCGGTCGTGATGGAGCGAGACGGATCCCTTGACGATCCGACCTATATGGTGCAGGGCACCGCATTGCCCGGCAACGAGAATGTGTTCCCGTTCAGTGCGAACCTAGGCAGCCTGATGGTGCTTGAAATGCTGCGCGCCATCCTGCGTGAACCGTGGTGGCCTCCCGTTCCGACAAAGCTGCACTACAGCTACGTCTCGAGCCGAATGACGTCCCAGGTGGCGGTGTGCCGCCCGGGCTGCTCCATCGCCGAGAGAACAGCCTTTGGGGACCGTTGGGCCTATCCGTTCATCGACGATCCGTTTCTCCGCAGCGATCGGCCGGACAGTCGTCGTGTCCGTTTCGCGTCTTCCGTTCACCGATGGCTATCGGGCATCCGCACCTTCCTTTGGAAAAGACCATGAACACCGCGCTCAGGACCGTCTCCTTCACCGACGTGCGCTGTTTTGCCGGCGAACGGAACGCGAATCTGTCCAAGATAACGCTTTTGGTCGGCGGGAACAGTGCCGGTAAGACCACCTTCCTTGGCTGCCTGAACGCTCTCGGCCATCTAGCCGGCCTGAATGACTTGGACGATCGAACCAACTGCTTCGACCAGCCTCCGTTCTCCATGGGGTCGTTCGACACCCTGGCTCGACCGGGATCCACGTCGTTCCGCGTTGCCATCGGCTTGGACGGCGGCCCCTTCAGTCAGTTCGCCATCCAGTTCGCGAAAGGGGCCGGAGACTCCCTGAAGGAGATTGCGCTGGAATTGCAGTTGTCCGAGAGTCCGCAGCAAATGGGTCCGACATTGACTATGGTTCGCGAAGCTTCCGAGAGTCACTCGGAACGGTGGCGCTTTGATGGTCCAAATTTCCAGTTCCGCGTCGACCAGTCCGACGTTTCCTATACACAATTCACGACGTGGCTCTCGCGCTCGATACGCTACGGCCTTCTGCCGTTCGCCGGCGAGGTGACGCAGTTCCGAAAGCGGGTGGGCCATACAACCAATCAGGATCTTGCAGCGTTCGGCAGGTTCGTCAATTTCTTTCGGCACGCGTTCCATGCCCCGAAGACCCCGCTTCGGATCACCCCGATTGACCCTCGCGGCTTGGAACCGCGGCGACTTTACACTTTCAATCCCTTCGGGGGATCAAGCGGGGACACGGACCTCGAAGCAATCAACGATGCTGGTCGTCGTCTCGGTCTTTTCAACCGGCTCGAAGTCCGTCAACTCAGCCGCGATGGATTCGAAATTCTCGCTGATGTTTCCGGTTCGCTACGCAACCTAAGTGATGTCGGCTACGGCGTTGCTAGTCTTCTTCCCTTCCTAACGGCTCTCGCGAGCGCTCCCCCGGACACCATCTTCTTGGTTCAACAGCCGGAAGTGCATGTCCATCCATCGGCACAGGCTAAGCTTGTCGAGTTGATGGCCAGCAGTGACCACGGGTTCATTGTCGAAACACACAGCGACCATGTGATTGACTGGTTTCGTATTCTCGTTAAGGAGAAGCAGTTGGCGCCTTCGGATGTCGGCATCATCTATTTGGAGGCTCATCCCGATGACGCCTCAGCTACCCGCTTGCATCAGATCTCCCTCGACCAACTCGCCAATCTCAGCGGGCAGCCACGCAGCTATCGGCAATTCTTCTCGAACGAGACCGCCAGAGTCTTGGGATTACCTCGTTGAGATCTCAAACATGTGCGTGAGGACTATCGTCGACGCCAGCGCTTTCCGCCACCTCTGCGAGCCCACCCGGAATTCGGCGGGGGACCAGCTGCTCCGTTGGATCAACCGAGGAGATGGGGTTGTCGTGTACTCGCCCGAACACACTGAGTACGCTGACGAGCTCAACAAATACACTGAGGTCCGCGAACTGCTCCTCGACTACAATCAGCGTGGGCTCGCGCTCCACATCGATGCAACTCTCATCCAGAAGGAACTAGACGGGATTCCCGGCCGCCCCGTTCGGCAGTCCAACGACCCACACATCTTGGCCCTCGCGGCGGCTAGCCGAGCCACGGTCCTTTTCTCCTGCGACGACAAACTCCGCCACGATTTCGCGAACCACCAGGTGCTGTCCAATGTTGGCCAACATAAACGGCGCAGCGTGCCAGATCTCCGCAAGGAGTTGCCTGCAGACACAACGGCCGCCACTCCAAGGCGAAAGTTCCTTGCGAATCGAAGGTGCTCTTCGCCTCGCTGACCTCGGATGCCCGGCAAACGAAAGCGCCACGACGGGACTCGGCCGCCGCGCAGGCGCCAACCAGGTCGCCATTAGTTTTGCGCTGTGTGTCAAGCGGAGGAACGTGACCCACAAAATGCGGGCTCGTGGCCTACAACGGGCGTACCTCGGACCGACTGTGGTGCAGGGCGCCCTTTCGCAGACTTCATCGCGCCCCCGGGAACTGTGCCGGCTACTCCCTGAGGGCCAACAAGGAATGCCGACCGAGGGGCGCAATTCATTCCGCGGCTGGCGTCCCTCCTGGTCCCGCAGTTAGCCTTCGGGTCATGTGCGGCCGGTTCACTCAACGATTCTCCTGGCGAGAGGCCCGAGGCAGAACACCGCGGTGGCAGTGGGCGCTTTCGGGGCGAAACGGTAGAATTTGACGGGACAGGCCCAGGCAGTTTCAAGGACGAAGACTTCGCCTACCCATACTTCAAGAGGTTGCTACCGAACGTATATAGGCGGCGAGATGGAGCGGCTCTCGACGGGCTGAAGGTGTGGCCGAACGAGTCGCCACTCATCGATGTTGCGAGGCAGGCCTGGGACGCGTACAGACAATCACCCTCCGGAACGGAGGGTGATTGGTGTCAGGCTGGGCGAACCATATCGAGCCCATCAAGGGCACCCGACGGAGAACCTCTTACACGTCTCTACGATAGTGTCAACCCCAACGTCCAACGGGAACGCCAGGCGCCACTTGTCGGATTTTTGATCCTTATGCAGTGTGTATTTCTTAACAGTCATTGGTATCCTCCTGTTGCAGCCCACCCGGGCCCGTTGACGGCTGTAAAAGGTAAGTACTGTCTCAGTTTGTGGGGATTCGCTTGGCAAAAAAGAATGGATTCTCTCCGCACTGGAAGCCGCCTTTGAAAGGGGAAACCTTCAGGAAGCTGTTTTTGCCAGTGCTAGCGTCCATGATCTCGCGAGGCGTTAGGGCGGTGCATGTCAGTCGGCGAAGGATCTCTTGCACCTCATTGGAGCCTAGGACCACGATGGTGCGGTCGAAAAGCGGCTGGGTGCTATCGAGCCCTTCGATTCGCCATTTCTCTCTTGCCATTGTTTGTCTGTCTCAGCGAAGCGTCTCGATCTTCCCCACCCACGGCTGTGCTGGGTTCAGCCGTACCGGAACTCCGTGAGCATCACCAGCCAACACGCGACCGCTCCGTCCCCTTGGAGAAGACCTCGTTCATGCCCTCCACCGCTCGCTGTTTCCAGGTGCTCACCTGGTTCGGATGAACCTTGTGCCGCACAGCGATCTCCTGGATCGTCTTGTCCCCGCGCAGTGCCTCCAGCGCTACCTTCGCTTTGAACTCCCCTGTGAATCGCCGTCGTGTCGTCATCGCGTATCCCTCCTTCAGTCGGCGGAAATACACCTTAGCAACCTGTCCAATTTTCTGGGACCACCTCAGTTGGAGAGCCGCCAGGAGAGCACCCGGCGGGTGGCCCAGTCCATGACGGCCACCAGGTACAGGAAGCCGCACTGGACAGGGATATACGTGATGTTCGCGCTCCAGACGTGATTGGGCCGCTCGACAGCGACTCCCTTGAGCAGATAGGGGTAAACGCGGTGCTCGAGGTGCGGTCTGGTGGCCCGCGGTGCCTGGTAGATGGCCGCGTCCGGATGTCGGACTCATTGTCGAAGCACAGGTTGACTCCGTTTCAGTCGAGTCACGATTCATACAAATCTTCCTACCGGGTGTTAACGACGAGACAGCCTCTGCGGAGGCGCCGTGTGTCCGGTCGAATTATTCGTGTGGTGGGGCTTGTCGTCGGATGGGATGACGGTGTTAGGATCGGTTGCTATAGTGACCGGCACCGTTGAAGGCAAACTGTGGGTACCGGTTGGCCACAGGCGGGAGACCTTCTTCGGCACGGAAGGGGAGTGGTGCAAGCGCGTGACGGCGGATCGGTGTTGGAGGATTTGCGGGACAGAGCCACGCTGTAGCGCGCACAGATTGGGGCAAATCCGCTTACGGTATGCTGACGGCGAAGGGTGGGATGGCTAAAGGAACCGCCCGTTGATATCCTAAAAATACTAGTATAATCAGCTAGTTATGAGTGATTCACCAAGTCGATACATGGTTGGTGTGGACATGGGCGGCACCCACCAACACAGAAGAAGTTCTCTTGCTTGCGACGGATGATGCCGAACTCTGACATCTGGAATGCCAGGGAAAGGTCTAGTTCCGGCTCATGGCTGTTCTTCGTGACTAGTGTGGTGTCTCACAAATACGGTTATGAAGCTGCGAGGGCATTTTGGTCGTCGGCAAGGCGCGATGACTTGTAGGGGCGGGTTTCAAACCCGCCCGTGTGGCGTGTACCACGCGAGGAAGAGCAACGCAGCCGACGGCCAAAAGGACCCGCAGATTCGTAACCGTATTTGTGAGACACCACACTAGTTACGCGGAAATGGCAGAACCGACCCCTGGACCCGGTCTATCCGGTGGTGTTCTTCGACGCGCTACGGGTCAAGATCCGCGACGAGGGCCTGGTACGGAACAAGGCGGTCTACCTCGCCCTGGCGATCACCTCAGAAGGCGACAAGGAGGTGTTGGGGCGGTGGATCGACCAGACCGAGGGGGCCAAGTTCTGGCACGAACGTCACCAAGAGCCTGTTTGTCACGCAACACACTAACGATAGGAGTACAACGTGCCCAACGCTGAAATCGTTGCCATAGGATCGGAGTTGCTGCTGGGGCAGATCGTGGACACCAACTCCGCGTGGATGGCCCAGCGCCTTTCCGACCTCGGAGTCAACCTCTTCTTCAAGACCATCGTGGGGGACAACCCCGGGCGCATGAAGGAGGTCATCGGCCGGGCCCTGGACCGGGCTGACCTCGTCATCACCAGCGGCGGACTTGGACCCACCCAGGACGATCTTACCCGGGAAGTCATCGCCGAGGTGTGCGGCCGCAGACTGTTGCGGGACGCGGGCCTGCTGGAGCAGATCGACCACCGGTTTCGGCGCCGCGGCATGATCATGACGCCCAACAACGAGCGCCAGGCCGACATCCCCGAAGGCGCCATTCCGGTGGAGAATCCCAACGGCACCGCGCCGTCGTTCATCGTCGAGCACGAGAAGGGCATCGTCTACGCGCTGCCGGGGGTGCCCCACGAGATGAAGTGGCTTTTCGAGAACGAGGTGGTCCCCTACGCGCGGCGCAAGTTCGATCTTTCGGAAACCATCACCTACCGGGTGCTCAAGGTCACCGACATGGGCGAAAGCTCCGTCGACGACAAGATCGGACACCTCATCGCCAACTCCAGCAACCCGACGGTGGGGGTTCTCGCGCACCCCGGCCAGGTGGACGTGCGCATCACGGCCAAGGCGTCGAGCCGCGAAGAGGCCATGAAGCTCATCGCGCCCGTTGACGCCCAGGTCCGGGAACTTCTCACCAGCCACATTTTCGCCGTGGACGACGAGACCATGGAGGACGCGGTGGGAGGGCTGCTTCGGGAGAACGACCGGAGCGTGGCCGTCTTCGAGGACATGACCGCGGGGCTCGTAGCCGACCGCCTGCAGCGGGCCAGCAAGGAACACTTCGTGGAAGGAATGGTGGCGCCGGGTGAGCGCGGGACGCGGCGGCTGCTGGCGCAGTCACGCCGGCCGGAGCAGGCCGACACCCTGTTGGATCAACCCGAGCAGCTCACCGAGGAACTGGCCTGGAGCATCCGGCAGCAGGCCGGCAGTGACTTCGGCCTGGCGCTCCACGCGGTGGAAGCCCCGGGCGACACCGCCGTCAACCTCGCCCGCGGCCAGACCTACATCTCGATCACCGACGGCGAGAAGTTCAACACCCGCACCTACAACCTGGGCGGCCGCGGCGGCCCCGACCGCACCCGCATGAGCCTCAACGCCATCTCGCTGATCCGCACGGTGCTGCTGGAGGGGATGTAACGCCGGGCTGTCGTCCCTGAAAGGGGTTCTGGCGGGCCGTTTCGGCCCCCCCTTGTCTCGGGCCGATGGGGAGCCTAAGCGCGAACCCGGGGTTCCGCCGCTCAGAACCGCGCGGTCAGGGTGGCCCCGATGCCGTGCTCGGGCGGGGCGTTGTCGTTGGCGCTGTCGCGCCGCGTCGCATCGATGGACAGCTCCAGGGACCCGGCGCGGGTGAGGCGCCAGCCCAGGCTGTAGTCGCGCCCCGCATCGGAAAAGCCGAGGCCGATCTCCGGCGTGCCGGTGAACCGGCCCCCGAACATCCCGAACCCGTAGCCGAACCGCGCCTCCAGGCGCCGCTGCCCGGCGCCGTTGTCGTTGGCCGCAAGCCCCTCCAGGGTGGTGCGCGACAGCAGCGCGTCCTTGCCGCTCGCCGCCCCCGCCCCGAAGGTCTGGCTCAGCGTTAGCTTCGGACCGCGGCCCGTCGACGACGGCGGATTCCAGGCGAGCGTTCCCGCGATCCCGCGGTCCCTGAGGCCCGACGCCTCGTGGGTCAGCACGCCCCGGCCGTCCAGCGACACCGTGAGGCCCTCCGCCGGCGCCGCCAGCGTCACCCCGCCGCCGATGTCGGCGCCGAAGCCGGTCTCGGCGTCGCCGCCGTCATGGCGCACCCCGAGCGCCAGGCGCGGCGTCACCGTCGCCCCCTTGCCGAGCACCCCCTTGCCGAGCACCCCCTTGCCGAGCACCCCCTTGCCGAGCACCCCCTTGCCGAGCACCCCCTTGCCGAGCACCCCCTTGCCGAGCACCCCCTTGCCGAGCACACCGTCCCCGAGCGCCAGCGGCCACGAGCCCTCCAGGCCGAGACGCAGCCGCGTCACCGACGCCGACGCCGACGCCAGGTTGCCCGCCGACGACGACACCCGCGCCGTGGTCGTCCGCACCCAGCGCGCATCCGTCACCGCGTCGAGCTTTGGACCCTCGCCGCCCACCAGCGTGCCGCGCGCGCCCGCCGCCGCCAGCATCATCCCGAGATCGGTCTTCAAGGCCGGATCGCCCCCGGGCGTCAGCTTCAGCCCGCCCGCGCCGTAGCCCGCGGCACCCCACACCGACAGCCCCTCGGTGACCCTGTAGCCCGCCCAGGGCGTCAGCGCCGTCACGGTGGCCTCGATCTCGCCCGCGCTATCGCCCCGGTAGCCGCCCTCGCCGATGCTGTGCGACACCACCAGACCCGACCTCCAGCGCCCCCACGCGTAGTCCGCGCCCAGAAGGCCCGTGGTCACGTCGCCGTCCAGGCTCAGCGCATCCTCCCGGCCCGCGAAGCGCGCCTGCGCCATCCGGCCCCAGAGCCCGGCAAACCCGCCGCCGGCCGTCTCCGCCGCCAGCGAGAACGACGACCCCATCAGCATCTGCCGCCCGGTCAGCGTCCGGGACCAGCCGCGCGACCGGTCGTCTGCCGCCGTCTCCTGGCGCAGCCAGTCGGACAGCGCCTTCAGCCGCGCCGTCTCCCCGGCATCCGCCGCCGCGCCGAACGCGGAAGCCGGCTTCGAGTCCGGCCCCGGCCCCGGTTCTCCCGCAGACGTCCCGGCGGCATTCGGGCCGTCCGCCGGAGCCGCCTGCCCATGGGCCCGCGGGGCCGAGCCGCCGAGCCGCTGGCCGCCCAGGCTGACCGACACCCCGGCCGCCCGCGCCGCCCGCAGCCGCGCGTCCACCGCGTCCAGCACCTGGTCCGCCACCGTGCGCCCGAACCGTGCGGTCCACGCCTGCGGTATCGGACCGGTGTTCTCGATGGTCCCGGTGGCCTCGCCGTCGGCAATCCGCGCGCCCACCGGGTTCGTGAGCGTGAGCGTCATGGTCTCCGAGTCCTCGTCATGCTCGTCGGCCAGCACCGGCACCTCGACCGTCTTCGACGTCTCGTTGGCGGCGAAGGTGAGGGTGCCGCTGGTGGCGGTGTAGTCGGAGCCCTCGGTGGCGACGCCCGCGCCGGTCCCCGGCACGGTGGCATAGTCCACCGCCACCGCCTCGCTTTGCGCCCGATCGAGCGTCACCACGAAGGCGAGCACCGCCCCGGCTGCCTCGCGCACAGTGGCGTCCGCCACCGAGATCGCCACCTGCGGCAGCGCCATCCTGCCTGCCCCAACGTGCGCGAGATCCGCGGCGACCGTGCTGTCCGCCGTCGACACGATGGTGCCGTCGTTCAGCGCCAGGCTGTCGCCCGTCACCAGCATCGTGTCGTGCGGGCCGTCGCCCTCCACCAGCGTGTAGGCGAACACCAGCTTCGCCGTCCCCGAGCCGCTCGTGTACTCGGCGCTGCGCGCCTGCCCGTCGCCGAGCAGCAGGCCGATCGACGGCGTGCCGGCGGTGGTGTTCACTGTCACCTCGCCGCTGAAGGTGAGCTGCACCTCCACCTTCTCGCCCGCCGTCCAGAAGCCATCCGTGCCCGCCTCGCTCAGCACCGGCGCCCCCACCACCACCGGCACCGCCACCTCGAGCTGGTTGTTCGTCATCTCCACAAGATGGGAATCGTCGTGCGCGAGATTCGCCTGGATGACCTTGTCCGTCTTCCACACGATGGCGCCGTCACGCACCAGCAGCGTGTCGGCGAGCACCTTCACCGAATCAAACGAGTCCCCGCCCGCCAGCGTGTGCTCGAACACCAGCGCCGCCGTCCCCGAGCCGCTCGCGTACACCGCGTCACGTTCCTCAATCACGCCGCCGGTGTCGTACCCCACCATCAGCTTCGGCGCGCTCCCGCCCGCCGGGGTCGTCACCACCACCGCATGGTTCCACTCCACCGTCACCCGGAGCGTCCCGCCCGCGGCGTAGGGCCCGGACGCCGGGCTCACCGCGACCGACTTCACCTTCGGCACGATGCGGCACTGCACCCCCACGGCTTCGTTCGGTTTGCAATTGTGCACCCCCACGGCCGTGTTTCCACGGCGCGGGCAATCGAGCAGGTTCGTCTCGTTGCCCTTGCAGTTGACATTGTCCAGCCACATCTTGACGCCTGCGGCCGCCGGGCCGAAGTAGAGCGGGGGCAAGGAGCGGCCCTGCTCGTCCTGGATGCGTCCCAGGTTGTCCACCGCGCCCAGCGCGAAGCCGAGACTCCTGCACACCACGCCCGCCTCCACGTCCGTCCAGTCGTCGTCGCAGATGGTCCCCCACTGCCCTTGCTGAAATATCTCGACGCGGCCCTCGTGCGCTCCCGTGCCGTTCCTCAGGCGCAGCGATACCCGGGTAACCGTCACGATGTAGGTCTTCGTCGCGGCGTCGTCCTCCGCCGTCACCTTCACCTTGAAGACGGTTTCGTTATCGGCCAGGTCGACCTCGAAGGTGTCCGCGCTGGCGGTGTCCGCGTCCGCGAGCGCCATGTCGTCCTCGTCGAGATACTCGAGGGTCGCGCTCGGGTGGTTCGTCACCGGCGTCACCGTGACCCGCGACACCATGCCCTCCACCGTCCCGGCGTAGTCCGTGTGGGTGGGCGAGAAGTTCGGGCTGAGCGTGCCGCCGCTGAGGGACAGGCCGCTCAGGGTCGCATCAGTCGACGCCTGCCGCGTGACCGTCACCGTGTAGGTCTTCGTCGCGGCGCTGTCCTCCGCGGTCACCTTCACCTTGACGACGTTGGCCCCCACCGCCAGGTCGACCTCGAAGGCGTCCGCGCTGGCGGTGTCCGCGTCCGCGAGCGCCATGTCGTCCGCGTCGAGATACTCGATGGTCGCGCCCGCGTGGTTCGTCTCCGGCGTCACCGTGACACGCACCACGGTGTCCTCCACGGTGGCGGCATAGCTCGTGTGCTCGGGCGAGAAGGCCGGGCTGAGCGTGCCGTCGCTCAGGGAAAGGCCGCTCAAGGTCGCATCGTTCGACGCCTGCCGCGTGATCGTCACCGTGTAGGTCTCCGTCGCGGTGCCGTTCTCCGCGGTCACCTTCACCTTGACGACGGTTTCCCCCACCGTCAGGTCGACCTCGAAGGTGTCCGCGCTGGCGGTGTCCGCGTCCGCGAGCGGCACGTCGTCCGCGTCGAGATAGGCGACGGTGGCGCCCGCGTGGTTCGTCGCCGGCGTCACCGTAATGATCTGCGGCCCGGTGTTCCCCACCGTGGCGGTGTAGTCCGGCTGGGTGGACGAGAACATCGGGCTGAGCGTGCCGTTGCTCAGGGACAGGCCGCTCAGGGTCGCATCGTTCGACGCCTGCCGCGTGACCGTCACCGTGTAGGTCTTCATCGCGGTGCCGTTCTCCGCGGTCACCTTCACCTTGACGACGTTGGCCCCCACCGCCAGGTCGACCTCGAAGGTGTCCGCGCTGGCGGTGTCCGCGTCCGCGAGCGCCATGTCGTCCGCGTCGAGATAGGCGACGGCGGCGCCCGCGTGGTTCGTCACCGGCGTCACCGTGACACGCACCACGGTGTCCACCACGGTGGCGGCATAGCTCGTGTGCTCGGGCGAGAAGTTCGGGCTGAGCGTGCCGTTGCCCAGGGAAAGGCCGCTCAGGGTCGCATCGTTCGACGCCGGCCTCGTGACGGTCACCGTGTAGGTCTTCGTCGCGGTGCCGTTCTCCGCGGTCACCTTCACCTTGACGACGTTGGCCCTCACCGGCAGGTCGACCTCGAAGGTGTCCGCGCTGGCGGTGTCCGCGTCCGCAAGCGCCATGTCGTCCGCGTCGAGATACTCGAGGGTCGCGCTCGGGTGGTTCGTCACCGGCGTCACCGTGACCCGCGACACCATGCCCTCCACCGTCCCGGCGTAGTCCGTGTGGGTGGGCGAGAAGTTCGGGCTGAGCGTGCCGCCGCTCAGGGACAGGCCGCTCAGGGTCGCGTCAGTCGACGCCTGCCGCGTGACCGTCACCGTGTAGGTCTTCGTCGCGGCGCTGTCCTCCGCGGTCACCTTCACCTTGACGACGTTGGCCCCCACCGCCAGGTCGACCTCGAAGGCGTCCGCGCTGGCGGTGTCCGCGTCCGCAAGCGCCATGTCGTCCGCGTCGAGATACTCGAGGGTGGCGCCCGCGTGGTTCGTCACCGGCGTCACCGTGACACGCACCACGGTGTCCACCACCGTCGCGGTGTAGCTGGTGTGCTCGCGCGAGAAGGCCGGGCTGAGCGTGCCGTCGCTCAGGGAAAGGCCGCTCAAGGTCGCATCGTTCGACGCCTGCCGCGTGATCGTCACCGTGTAGGTCTCCGTCGCGGTGCCGTTCTCCGCGGTCACCTTCACCTTGACGACGTTGGCCCCCACCGTCAGGTCGACCTCGAAGGTGTCCGCGCTGGCGGTGTCCGCGTCCGCGAGCGGCACGTCGTCCGCGTCGAGATAGGCGACGGTGGCGCCCGGGTGGTTCGTCGCCGGCGTCACCGTAATGATCTGCGGCCCGGTGTTCCCCACCGTCGCGGTGTAGTCCGGCTGGGTGGACGAGAACATCGGGCTGAGCGTGCCGTTGCTCAGGGAAAGGCCGCTCAGGGTCGCGTCGTTCGACCCCTGCCGCGTGACCGTCACCGTGTAGGTCTTCATCGCGGTGCCGTTCTCCGCGGTCACCTTCACCTTGACGACGTTGGCCCCCACCGTCAGGTCGACCTCGAAGGTGTCCGCGCTGGCGGTGTCCGCGTCCGCGAGCGGCATGTCGTCCGCGTCGAGATAGGCGACGGTGGCGCCCGCGTGGTTCGTCACCGGCGTCACCGTGACACGCACCACGGTGTTCCCCACCGTCGCGGTGTAGTCCGTCCGGGTGGGCGAGAAGCCCGGGCTGAGCGTGCCGTCGCCCAGGTACAGGCCGCTCAGGGTCGCATCGTTCGACGCCTGCCGCGTGACCGTCACCGTGTAGGTCTTCGTCGCGGTGCCGTTCTCCGCGGTCACCTTCACCTTGACGACGTTGGCCCCCACCGTCAGGTCGACCTCGAAGGTGTCCGCGCTGGCGGTGTCCGCGTCCGCGAGCGGCACGTCGTCCGCGTCGAGATAGGCGACGGTGGCGCCCGCGTGGTTCGTCACCGGCGTCACCGTAATGATCTGCGGCCCGGTGTTCCCCACCGTCGCGGTGTAGTCCGTGTGCTCGCGCGAGAAGTTCGGGCTGAGCGTGCCGTTGCTTAGGGAAAGGCCGCTCAGGGTCGCGTCAGTCGACGCCTGCCGCGTGACCGTTGCCGTGTAGATCTGCGTCGTGGCGCCGTCATCCGCGGTCACCTTCACCTTGACGACGGTGTCCCCCACCGCCAGGTCGAACTCGAAGGTGTCCGCGCTGGCGGTGTCCGCGTCCGCGAGCGGCATGTCGTCCGCGTCGAGATAGGCGACGGTGGCGCCCGCGTGGCTCGTCACCGGCGTCACCGTGACACGCACCACGGTGTCCACCACGGTCGCGGTGTAGTCCGGCTGGGTGGGCGAGAAGCTCGGGCTGAGCGTGCCATCGCTCAGGGACAGGCCGCTCAAGGTCGCATCGTTGGAAGTCTGCACGCTCATGCGCAGTAACCGGGTGCTCCCGGGCACGAAGGCTACCCTGACACGGCTCCAAATAAAGTTTGATGACGTTTCATGGCGTTGCGAACGGCCGAAGGGAAACGCTTGGTTGCAGGCATGCAGTCGAAGATCGTCTTCAAGGTGCGCGAGGTGACCGGGCGCATGCGCCACCGCTGCGCCCCCTCCGGTCAGGAAGCCGACACTAAGGTCGCCGTTGTTAGTGCCGCCAATCACGCTGACAAATCTGTCCACCAAGTAGCTTCTCGAACCGCTGGTGAATCCGCTAGGAGAGAGGTTTCCGACGTGATTTCTTTTATATCCGTATTCTGTCACCGTGGTGCTCGGCCTTGATCGCCCCACTGTCATCGTTCCGGTCCAGATCACCTTTCGGCCGACGCTGTGCAGACTCATCAAGTCCGACTCGGCGCAGGCCGGGTACGCAAGAATCCGGGCGAGGCTGGCCGGTGGCAACGGATTGCTGGTGACCGACTCGAAATTGCCATCGTCGTCGGAAAAGCTCACCCGCACCCTGATTTTCACGCCCACATCGCCCGCGGCCAGCGTATAGGTCGAGCCCGCCCCGATCGTGGTCACGCACGAATCTCCGGCCGCGTTGCAGCGGAGCCACTCGTATTCGATAGTGCTGGTGTTCACCCCGTCGGAGTCGGTGATGTCGCTGGTGCTGGCGGTCACCACCACGGTTTGTACCGGAAATTCCGCCGACAACGCGGGCCTGCCCGTGGCGTTGCCGGCCGTCGCGGCCGCTGCCACCGCACGCGTTGAGGCGCTGGTCAGCGTCACGGCGGTGCCATCGTTGTCGGTGAAGCTCACCGTCACCTTGATCTGCTTGCCGACGTCGGCGGCGACCGGCATGTAGGTGTGGGAGGCCGCGCTGGTGATGTCTTCGTCGGTCCCGCTGTCCACCCGCACCCACTGCCAGACGAAGGTGGAGGGCAGGCCATCGGGGTCCGTCATCTCGCTCGTCGAGGCCGTGAGCGTACGGCCGACCCGCGGCGTGCCCCAAATCACCGGCAGCCCCGTCGTCGGGTCGTTCGCAGCCGTCACGTCGATCGTCATCGTGCTGAGCGGGTCGCTCTCGAGCAAGCCGTCGCTTACCCGGAAGGCAAAGCTCGCATGGCCCGTACCGTGGGCGTTGGCCGCGGGCGTGAACTTCAGGAGCCCTGAATCGAGATGGGCCTTCGTCACCACGCCGTCCGCCGTTGCCGGCGCGCCGTCGAGGGCCAGCGAGCCGTCCTGCGGCAGCGTCACGATCCGGACGCTCGCGAGTGCATCGCCCGTGTCGCCGTCGGAGAAGGCGAAATCGCTCACCATGAAGGTGTAGACCGTGTCCTCCTCGATCGTCACCGTCTTGTCCGACGATGTCGGCATCGCATTGGCCAGTATCTGATCGCCGGACGGCCAGGCGTCGCTGACTTGGGTCTCGAGCGTGCCCTGTTTGTCGGTGAAGCTCACCTTCACCCTGAGCCTCTTGCCGGCGTCGGCCGGGGTCAGGATGTAGGCGGCGCGGATTGCCCCCGGTATGTCCATCGGGTTGGAGGATCCGTTCGCGTCCACCCGGACCCACTGGTAGCTGAACGTGTCCGGCAGGCCGTCCAGATCCGCGATGGAGGTGGCGTCGGCACTCAGCAGGGCCCCGACCTCTGCCACACCCGAAATCGTCGGCATCCCGGTCGCGGCATTTGTCGCAGGCAGGCTGAGACGGAGTTGGCGGCTGCCTGTCAACGACCAGTCGAGGGTGTCGGCCCATTCGTATTCGTGGTCCGCGGCGCGGTGCGTCGCGACCTGAAATGCGTAGTCCGCATCGCACACGTGGAGCGTCAGCTCCGCTTGCTCCGCATCCGTCAGATTGCCGGTTTGGAAGCGCACGAGCAGGTTGCCGTCCCCTGCGTCTTCCGCAAAGTCCGGCACTCGCACCGCGACGATGGTGTAGTCGTTCGGAGCGATGGCGAAACCGGGCTCGATCAGGCTCCCGGTGGAGGAGGCCCCGTCGAACCCGAACCCGGCCGGACTGCTTGTCTCCCCGGCCCCATTCTCGAGCCCCTCCACGCCCAGCGTGCCGGTCCAGATGATGCGACGTCCGGCGGTGTTCGGCATGTCGCAGGCGCGCGCCATCGGCGTCGCGGTGGCGGTGGCCGGCGTCCCCCCGCCCCGTCCGTTCACGGCGCGGACCTGGAAGGCATATTGCGTGCCGTTCTCGAGTCCCGTCACCAAGACTTCCGTCTCGTTCGAGGGGTCGCCATCTCCCTTGGCCCCCAGGAATTCCGGAACGTCGCTCCACATTCTCGAATCCGGCACCGTGGACCCCGGCGCATGGCGGAACTGGTAACGGCTGATCGCCCCCCCGCCGTCATTTGCCGCGGCCCAGGTCAGCTTCACCCGCCCGCCGCCCTCCGTCACCGTAAAGCTCGGCGGCATGTGTGGCCTTTCGTAGGCGGCCACCTTGTGGCCGGTCTTGGTGCCCACCGCCGGGTGGGTCAGCACGGCATCGAACCCGCCCACCGTGCCCTGGATCGTGTCCCCCATGTCGAGCTTGATCGTGCGGTCCTGATTCCCGGCCCAGATGCCGTTGTCGTCGACTTCGCCTGCCACCACCGTGTAGCTGAACACGAGCGCCGTCGTGTCCGAGCCGCTCAACAGCGGGGCGCGCCGACGGGACGGGGGAGGCGCGCCTTCGGTGCAGCTTCCTGTGCCCAGGCAGAACTCGAATTCCGGCGTCCCCGTGACCGTCACGGCGTGGTCAAAGGTCACCGTGAACTGGATCTTCTCGCCGGTCCCGTAGAGGTCGCCCGAGGCCGGCGACGAGGTGACGTCCGCATTGGTCACCTTCGGGGTCGTGAACACCGTCGCCGTCGCCGCGCTGGTGAGCGTCTCGTTATAGTCGTCGTCGTCCTCGAAGCTCACCCGCACCTTGAGGGTCTTGCCCAGGTCGGCGTCGAGCAGGGTGTAGGTGCTCGAATTCGCGCTCGCAATGTCGGCCTCCATGCCGTTCACCCGGATCCACTGGTACGTGTATGTGGGGCTGGTCAGCCCGTTGACATCCATGATGCCGGTGGTGACCGCCGTCAGCGTCTCGCCCACCTGCGCCGTGCCCGTGATGGTCGGCGCGCCCGTCGCGGGGGTGTTGGGGGTGTCGGACTTCGCGTAGCCATTGACACGTATCTTCCGTGTCTGATCGAACGATTTCCACGCGGTTGAGTCCCAATTTCTATAAAGACTGCCGTCGGCAATACTCCAGCCAATTGCCTTGAGTGTGTCCTCGTTGTCCGATGTCGTGTTTTCTAATCTGACAGCTTTATTACCTGTACCTACGGTCGTGACATCCACCACAATCACATACGTCGTGGAGTCTTCGAGATCGATGCCGTTGACGGAGGGGTACGTGTAGTTCGAATAGGCTCCCACTGTAAAGGCCGGGATCGTGAGCGTGCCCAAACTGGTGTCCGGGCTCCCTGTCGCGGTGGCGGACCAGACACTTACGCTGTAGACCCAATTACGGGTACCTACTTCTACGTATAAATGGAGATCGACGCTGGTCAGCTTGTAGCCGTTGGTGTCGGTGCCCGTCGTGAACGCCTGGGCAGAGTCGAACCTTTCGAACGTCCCGGGGCTAGTGGAGCTTGCCTGCCCGACGGTGCTCACCAACTGAATCGGATCCTTCGCCTGCACCGGCAGAGCGGTGGCCACCACGGCCAGCGCCAGGGCCGCCGCCAGGGCATGGCGGCCGAGCGACCGAAGCCGGCGGCGGAGGAGCGAACCGCACGGTGGAAGCGGTCCGCGGTGCCCCTGCCGTGCGAACGGCGCCCCCGGCCCGGGCGTGCTCAGCCGAGACATGACGCACCCCGTCGGCTCTCGGCTCTATCTTGGTGAGAAATCGGTAATGTCAAGACCTTCGGACGTCCGATCACGGAGACGATCATCTCGAACCTCTCTTTGGTTGTTCGCGGGTTGTTCGCAACGTTGTGTCGCATGTGTTCTTGGAGGGGTTGAGGAGATCATGCGCGGAGACGATCTCCTGATTGTAGAAACCAATCCCTAATTGTAGAAAAATCGCATAATATATAACACAAGTGGTGTGATAATGGTGTCTATTTGTGGGATTATTACGTGAATTCTACACGAATCCTCTTGATTTCGACGCGACCGACCGGGAATCGGACCGAATCGGAGCAACCGGGCTCCTTCCGCGGTCCGCAGGCGAATCAGTCACCGGCCGGGCCGGCAACGCGGCCCGGCGGCGGGTGCAGGGAGGAACGGATGACCGACCGCGAGCCGACGGCGGCCGAGAAGGGGCGGAGCGGGGAAACACCGCTGTAGCGCCCCTCCTGGACCCCGGCATTCCCGCTTTCGCGGGAATGCCGATACGGGGCGTCGGGTGCCGAAGACCTGCGCCACGATGCCGCTGGTGAGAGGGATGGTGCTCAGGAACGGCGCGCCGATGAGCGACGAGAACACGACGACGCCCGTGTAGGTTATGGGAAGGAGGAAGAACCCGGCCATGACCACGGGGAATCAGACCTACAACCACATGGACCGTCCGTGCGTGGTGCTCTTCGATACCAGGGACTCGTCCCTGAAAGGGGTTCTGGCGGGCCGTTTCGGCCCCCCCTTGTCTCGGGCCGATCGGGAGAGCCTAAGCGCGAACCCGGGGTTCCGCCGCTCAGGCGGCCGGGCTGGTCCGGCAGTTCGGGATGCGCTCAGCCGGGGCATGGTGCACCCCGGCGGTTGGTAGAATACCGGCTCCCGGCTCTCTTTGGTCGTTCGCGGGTTGTTCGCAACGTTGTGTCGCATGGTGTTGAGGGGATTATGCGTGGGGACGATCTCTTAATTGTAGAAACTGATCCCTGATTGTCCGGACTTGATCCGGGATTCAGGAGGAGCGGGGCATGAAGAGATCCGACGACGGCAGTGACAAGCTGGGCCGCCGAGAGTTGTTGCGCCGAGGCGCATTGGCAGGGGTCACCGCGGGGCTGCTGCCCTTCACGGGAGGCCGCGCGGCACGGGCCGAGGCGCAAGCCACGGTCAAGCGCTACGCCCCCTGGGCCGCACCGGGTTCGAGAATCCGTCATTCCCGCGAAAGCGGGAATCCAGGCGTGGTGGAGGGGTGCTACAGCGGCGTTTCCCCGCTCCACCCCGCCTGGATTCCCGCTTTCGCGGGAATGACGGAGAGGGGCGCGGGAATGACGGAGAGGGGCTTGGAGCTGGGACGATGCAACGTGGCGAGACCAGTTGACCGATTGCAGAGAACGAAGAGAGCCTTCTCTCGATAGTCGTCCCCGGGCTCGGGTCAATCCTTCGTCGCGAGGCGCGCGAAGTCTCTGCGGTCCTTCTTGGTGGGCCGGCCGCCGCGTTCCCGGAAGGGGGCGGCCTCGGCTTGAATCTGGGCTCGCGCGGCGTCCCGGTTCCGCACGCTTTCCTCGGTCTCTTCGTAAAGAAGCGCGGCCTCCGTGGCGGGGCCGCGTCTTGTCGATACGCTCTTCACCGCGACCACCCATTCATAGGATCCGTGTCGGATCTGCAACAGGTCCCCGACGCGAATCGCTCGGGCAGGTTTGACGCGGTCGCCGCGGACATGGACCTTGCCGCCTTGAGCGGCCGTGGCCGCGAGTGAGCGCGTCTTGAAGAACCGCGCCGCCCACAGCCATTGGTCCAGGCGAACGCTCTCGGTGGCCGTCATGGCGCCTCTATAGCACGGTTTTCAAGGGAATCACTCCAGCCGGTTTGCCCGGCAGTGGAAAATGACGTCGGCGCTAAAGAAGGAACTCCATGGACCGATTGTTCCTATATGCTTGACAACTTCTCGGTTTCTTGTTGCTGTATTCGTGCGTTCCGGTGGCGAGCGTGCGAGCCTTTCGAAGGATGACGCCAATGAGTCTGATTGTCTCGGAAGTCTACGACGCTTTGGTTGAGGCCGGAACTTCGGTGGAAAAGGCCAGGGCGGCGGCCGCGGTTGTCCCCGTTGCCGAGCGCCTGGTCACGAAGGAAGAACTCACGGATCAGACCGGCATGCTGAAGGAAGACCTGGGGCAGGTAAAGTCCGAATTGAAGCAGGACATCAGCGGTGTGAAGTCAGACATCAGGCTCGACATCGGCGATGTGAGGTCCGAGCTGAAGCAAGACATCAGCGGTGTGAAGTCAGACCTCAGGCACGATATTGGCGATGTGAGGTCCGAATTGAAACAAGACCTCAGCGATGTGAGGTCCGAATTGAAGCAGGACATCGTAGATGTGAGGCAGGACATCGCCAGGCTCGACAAGAGAATTGCCGTGCTCAATCTCGCGGTGTTCAGCTTCGGTCCAGCCATCATCGCGCTACTGACTAAGCTGGCTTTCTTCCCGTAGGTCGGATTCGCCACGCGATAACAGCAAGTCCTTCATATCACGCCCCGACGCGGCTCTGTTTGCGGTGTGTCCGGTTTCGTGGTTGGAACCATGTTCGGCGAGCCACGTCACGAATCGGTCTGCCGAGGTGTTACATGCCATATGTTGATTCCAATGGAGTGCGTATCTACTACGAAGTGTCAGGAGAGGGTTTGCCCTTCATCTGGGTGCACGCCAACCCGTTCGATCACAATCTCCTCATGTACCAGGTGGCGCACTTCTCCACTTACTTCAAGGTGATCTCGCTGGACATCCGGGGCTACGGCCGGTCGGACAAGCCGGAGACGCCGTTCTCGCTGGGCGACATGGCGGGCGACGTGCTCGCGGTGTGCCGGGCCGAAGGGGTGGGGGAGGCCGTCATCGGCGGCGTCAGCGTGGGCTCCGGCATCGCATTGCTGCTGGGGCTCGATCATCCCGAGATGTTCCGGGGCGTGATTCTGGTGGGCGGGAGCAGCGGCGGGGGAGGGCGCATCGACGACCGCATACGTGGCTACACCGACGACGTAACGACCTATCACGAGATCCATATCAAGGAGCTTGTGGCGCCCGGCTTCGAGAGCACGCGGCTCGGCAAGTACCTGCTGGACATCTTCCTTGAGCGCAACCCGTGGCTGTCGGGGAAATCCATCGCGCAGATCTTTCGCGCCCGCGCCGGCACCGACATGACCCCGCGTCTTTCGGAGATGAAGGTGCCGACCCTGGTCATCAACGGCGAGCACGACATGTCCCTGGAGGGTGGCAGGAAGACCGCGGCGTTGACCCCCGGAGCGGTGCACAAGGTGTTACCGGGGACGGGTCATGCCTGCTGTATCGAGGATCCCGCGGGGTTCGACGCCTTCGTGACGGAGTTCCTGCGGGACAACGGTTTGATGGAATAGGCGTCCGTGTCGCGTCGAGGGCGGCTATCCGCCCTTGGGTCCGGTCCAGTTTCTCTGCCCCCCGCTACGGTTCGGCTACCCGGAAAGGGTCCTAGTGCCCTGTCCGGTGAATTCGCATGATAATCTGCGGGTCTTTTCTGCCTTCGGCCGCGTACGTCACCCCGGGCTTGACCCGGGGTCTTCCTCGCGTGGTGCCCGCCGCTGGGGGGCGACCGCGGGTCGCCCCTACAGGTCATCGCGCCTTGCCGACGACCCTCCGCATCTCATCATGTGAAGTAACCGGACAGGACACTAGTGTGGTGTCTCACAAATACGGTTATGAAGCTGCGAGGGCATTTTGGTCGTCGGCAAGGCGCGATGACTTGTAGGGGCGGGTTTCAAACCCGCCCGTGTGGCCGTTACCACGCGAGGAAGAGCAACGCAGCCGACGGCCAAAAGGACCCGCAGATTCGTAAGCGTATTTGTGAGACACCACACTAGCGCCGGGCATCCCAGCGCTTTCCCGCCACGGCCACGCTACGCTCCACGTCCTCGGCGAGGAACAGCCGCTGCTCCTCGAGGGCGGCGGCCGCCGCCCGGACCGCGTCCAGGTACGCTTCCCTGGAGGGATAACGCGCCTCGATCGACGGACGCGGATCTCCTTGCGCGGCGCGCGCCTCCTCCGTCTCGGCGAAGGGGAGGGTGCTGCCGACGATGCCCGCCATGACCTCCGAGTCCCGCCGCACGTTCCAGCCCAGGTAGGTGGCGAGGGGGACGGCCACTTCCGGAACCCGTACGCCCGCGCTTTCGTTGCCGTCGGCGTCCACCGAGGGCACCAGAACCGCATATTCGTGCGTCTTGTCTTCCAGCGGTGGCTCGCGGGTGATGACGCCCTCGGCGAAGCTCGCTCCGCGGTGGATGTGATGGAGCGCGTGGGGTTCGGGACAGACGAAGGCCGGCACTGCCGGGAAGTCGTTCCGGTAGGCGCCGCCGGTGATCAGCCTGCCGTCGGACCGCGTCGGGATGCGGCTTTCGGGGGGCGCGACGCCGCCGGTGACCCACCCGTCCAGGGCGCTCAGCAGGGCGCGGAGGACCGGGTTGGCCGGCAGCGGATTCAGCGGAAATCGCGGCACCCCGCCTTCGAGGGCGGCGGCTGCGTCGTTGTGCTGCAATGAGGCGAGCAGGTAAACGCGGACGTTCTCGTGCTCCGGGAGGTCGTTGCCGCGGGGGTCGGTGTGCACCAGTGAGCCGCGCCGCTGCCAGTATTCGGTGGCGGTCTGGGTGTGAATGACCAGGGGATCGGTGTCCGGACGCTTGAGGACCGAGTCCTGCGTTCCGGTGAACGGGTCCTCGGTGCGGCCGTAGGCGAACGGGAACTCCTCTGACGGGAAGAGGTGGTCTTCGTGCTGGCGCGGATAGCGGTCGGGCTGCGCGAAGCGGTAGTTGAGCTGCAGCCGTCCGCCTCCGGCCACGTGGGAGAACACGCCGTCGAAGATGCGCCGGCCGCCTTCCGCGGCGTTGAACCCTTCGTAGACGAACCCGCGCAGGAAGCGGCCGCTCTGGGACCGCCCCCAGGCGTAGGCTCGCTCGATGCCCGGCGCCCCGTCCCGTAGCGGATTGGCCTGTCCCGCGGCATCCTCGTCGGCATGGCGCAGGAAGTCGATGAGATCGCGCACCCCGGCAAAGCCCAGCCCCAGCACCAGCGGGTCCTTCGCGGTGTAGATGAGCTCGTAGATCCAGCCGGGCCGGAAGCCTTCCGGAAGGTAGCAACGCGTGGCCGACGGCATGATGTTGCCGGCGGCATCGGCGGCGGCGAATTGCCAGTCGCTCGCGGCGACGGGCTGCCGGGTGTCCTGCTCCAGCCGCCGGCAGGTGAGGGTGGCTGTTTCGGTGTTCAGGTCCACGGATGGACAGGGCCGGATGTAGTCGTGTCCGCCCAGGGACGCGGCGGTGACGCCGGGCTGCTCGATGATGAACTCGGCTCGAAAAGGACCCGTGACGGGGCCGTCCGGTCGTGTGGCGACGGGCATCTCCATGGTCAGGCGCCCATCCCCCGGAAGCAGATCTCCCTGCCACCCGCACCACACCACGGTGTAGCCCCGGCGCATCAGAAAGCCGTGCCCCGCGTCCTGGGCGGTGCGCGGATCGTTGGTGGGCGGGGCATCGTTGAAGAACTGCAACGCGCGCTTGTTGCCGCGGTTGTTGACGTCGTAGAGCAGCCGCCGGTTGCCGCGGCTCATGTCCACGGGCTTGATGATGAAGAACTCCGTGGAATACTCCACCAGGCCGCGGTCGTCGGCGGGCGCCAGCGCCAGGTCCACGATGTGCTGGTTGGCGGGCAGGCGCGGGTCGATGGCGAACCGCACCCGTCCCTTGATCCGTTCGTAGGCGCCCACGGGGCCGAAGTCGGCTCCTTCGGCAAAGGGTGCGCGTTCCTCGATGATCAGGGTGGTGTTCATAAGCGTCCTCGCGGTGTTCATCGGCCGACGGCGCGGCGCGAGCACGGGCGGGTTTGAAACCCGCCCCTACAAGTCGGCGTGCCTAGTGTGGTGTCTCACAAATACGGTTATGAATCTGCGGGTCCTTTTGGCCGTCGGCTGCGTTGCTCTTCCTCGCGTGGTGACCGCCACTCGGGCGGGTTTGAAACCCGCCCCTACAAGTCATCGCGCCTTGCCGACAACCAAAATGCCCTCGCATCTTCATAACCGTATTTGTGAGACACCACACTAGCAGGCTGTGTCAAAACCCCATCCGAGAGGGGCAACGGCCCCCTAAATCGTCATTCCCGCGAAAGCGGGAATCCAGGCGGGGTGGAGTGGGGAAACGGCGCGTGGGGACCCCTCCAGGACCCCTGGATTCCCGCTTTCGCGGGAATGACGGATTGGCCTTTCGTGCCCCGAAGTTAGGGTTTGACACGGCCTGCTAGTGTCCTGTCCGGTTAATTCGCATGATAATATGCGCAGGATTTTTCGTCGTCGGCAAGGCGCGATGACCTGTAGGGGCGGGTTTCAAACCCGCCCGTGCTCGCATCGCGCGAGGAAGAGCAACGCAGGCGACGGCGAAAAGGCCAGCAGATTATCATGCGAATTAACCGGACAGGACACCGGCCGACGGCAAGAAATCCTCCGCATCTTCTCCAACGTATTTCCGAGGCGGGACACAGGTCAGCGCAGGTGGTCGTGCCAGCTCAAAAGACGCCTGCCGGCAAAGGCGATGACGAACGACACCCCGATGAGGATCATCGAGAGCGCGTACGCAACCCCTACCTCTCCCTCGTGGTACTGGGTCCAGATCAGGGTGCTGATGACTGTGTTGTTGGACGATGCCAGCAGCACCGCGGCCGACAGCTCCCGGATGCTGTGCAGCGCCACCCACAACCACAGGCTCACCAGCGCCGGCAGCAGGATCGGCATGATGACCTTTCTCAGGGTCATGCGGAACGAGGCGCCGCAGGTGTAGGAAGCTTCCTCCAGCTCCTTGTGGATCTGGACCTGGGCCGCGATCATGGCGCGGGAGCCGTAGGACACGTACCGGGTGATATGGGCTATGGCAATGATCCAGATGGTGCCGTAGAGGCCCACCGGTAGGGACAGGTAGACCAGGATGAGCGCCAGGCCGATGATCACCGAGGGGACGGCGATGGGTATGAAGGTCATGAGGTTCAGCACGGCGCTCAGCTTTCCCGGGAAACGGACGACGATCCACGCGGCCACCGTGCAGATCACCGCGGTGACGGTGGCGGCGGTGAAGACCACCACGCCGGTGTTCCAGAAGGCGCCGAGGAAGTCCTCGTCATCGAAGGTGGTGTAGTAGTTTTGCAGTGACAACTGATCCACCAGGTCCCAGGCCGGCGGCTGGTAATAGGCCAGCAGGCTGCCCCAGGCCAGCACGATGACCGGCAGCACGATGGCGAGGATCATGTAGCCGGAGAAGAACGCCGTCCCCGCGTAGCGCCACTTCCCCAGGTCGACGATGGAGGGGCGGTACCCCCGGCCGGTGATGGTGGTGTACTTCTCGCCGCTGCCCAGCGCCTTGAGATAGAAGTAGACCAGGATGGCGCTCAGGATCAGCACGAACGCCGCCAGCGCGCTGGCGATGCCATAGTCCGGCAGGTCCCCGGTGGGCGGGTGGACGGCCCAGAAGATCTTGGTGCTGAACACCAGGATGCCCGCCTGGAGTCCGATGACCCCGGGAATCTCGAAGGCCTCGATGGCAATGATGAAGAACCAGATGAGCGCCGCGAAGAACGCCGGGTAGACCAGCGGCAGCGTGACCCGGCGGAAGGTGGCGTACCAGGTGGCGCCCGAGACCAGGCTCGCGTCCTCGTAGGAAGGGTCGAGGTTGCGGATGGAGGGCGCCATGATCAGGAACACGGTGGGCACCATGGACAGGCCCATGACGAAGGACATGCCGTACAGGGTGAAGATGTTGAGGGGACCGTTCTCGCCCTCCAGGCCCAGCAGGCCCCGCAGCACCATGTTGATGAGGCCGATCCTGGGGTCCAGCAGCCGTTCCCATCCCAGGGCCGAGATCATCGGCGGGATGGCCATGGGGATCAGGATGAGCCCGTACATGAGGTGCCGGCCCGGCGTGTTGGTGCGCTCCACCAGCCACGCCAGCGGGAAGGCGAAGAAGAAGCCCACAGCGATGGCGCCGGCCCCGAACAGCAGCGTGTTGGACAGAAGCTCGTAGGTGCCGGGGTCGAGGTAGACTTCCAGGTAGTTGCCGATGGTGTAGTCGGCGACGAGGGCCAGGGGCTCGGCCTGGAACGACGTCACCACCACCATCACCACCGGCGCCAGCACCAGCCACATCACCACCAGCAGGGTGGTCCATGACAGGATGGATCGTTCGTTGAACCGCGGCGCGATGGCCTCCCATGACCACGGTTTGATACCAATGACGTTGTCAGCAGGCATGTAGGGGGTTCCGGCACGGCGGCAGCCGCGCGGCTCGGTGAGCCGCGCGCGGGCTTCCGGACCGCCCGGAGAGCGGCGTTCCCGCAGGTGTCCGGGACACCGCGCGGGAGCCGCCCTCACGTGGTGCTACTTGCCCACGAAGATCTTGCGGATCTTGTTCTGCCACACCTTCTCTTGCTTGGCCATCTTCACGGTGACGGCCGTCGCCGCGATGCGCGACTTCGATGCCGCCAGGAGCCTGCCGGTCTCGCTCCCCGATTCCAGGCTGGTGAGGGCCCGGAAGGAGCCCTTCTCCATGATCTGCCCGGCTTCCGGCGTGGCCAGCCATCCGGCCATGAGCTGCGCCGCGTTGGGGTTGGCTACCTTGTTGACGGCGAAGGAGTAGAAGTTGAGCACCGGGGTGACGTCCAGCCAGACGTAGTCGATGGGCGCCTTCTTGAGAACCTTCGCGGTCAGCACGCGGTTGAGATGGATGGGGCCGATCAACGCCTGGCCCGAGACGATGGCCTCGATGACCTGGGCGCCGCCCCGCGGGGTCATGATCGGTTCCTGGGCCTTCAGCCTGGTGGCCAGATCCAGCACTTTTTCCTCGCCCCACACCTTGGGCAGGTACTGGAACGGGTGCCCGCGCGCGACCAGCACCAGCTTCCGTCCCTTCCACTCGGGCGCCGTCATGCCCTCCCAGGTGGTGGGCACCTGGTCCCGGGACAGCTTCTTGGTGTTGTAGGCCATCACGTACACCAGGTCGAACCAGGGCACGAAACGGTTGCCGAAGAGAATGCCTTTGTTGGGCACGCCGAAGGTCTTGGCATAGTCGACGCTCTGCACCAGGCCGGCGTCCAGCAGGGGCTGCCCGGAGGAGGTGGTGGCCTGCGCCACCTCGATGGTGGCGTTGCCGACCTTGGTCTCGGTGAGGATGCGGCTTGCGGCATTGGAGCCCGTGGAGGCAATGACCTTGGCCTTGACCCCCGGGAAACGCTTGTTGAAGGCTCTCTGCAAAGCCTTCAACGTTTTGGGCGGCATGCCGGCGGCCAGCAGGACCTTGCCTTCCTTCTTGGCTGCCTCGTGCAGCGCCTTGAGCTCGGCCGAGTCCGCGGCCAGGGCGTTCCCGCCCGCCACCGCCAAGCACAGGGCCACCACCGTCGATAAGATCCGTGTTCGCGTCATATCCGCTCCTTTCTGGATTGCAGATTTGCCAGTAGTACTTTGTCCGAGCACTGTCAAGGATGCGGCTGGAGGAACACGGCAAGAAGGAGCAGCAGTTTCGTAAATTTACTTCATGGTGCATCCGAACAAGGTGAGCGCGTGGAAGCAGCAAGCGGTGGAGGGACTGAGCGAGGTGTTTTTGAAGGGAGCGGAGCGGTCACCGGAGGCCATGAGCGGGAGATTGGGGACCTACACGCGAAGATCGGGAAGTTGGCGGTGGAGCGGAAATTTTGACCAAAGGGGCTCAAGTGGTGAGTCGGAGGGGCCTAGGGTGGTGTCTCACAAATACGGTTATGAAGCTGCGAGGGCATTTTGGTTGTCGGCAAGGCGCGATGACTTGTAGGGGCGACCGGCGGTCGCCCCTCAGTGGCGTGCACCACCCGAGGAAGAGCAACGCAGCCGACGGCCAAAAGGACCCGCAGATTCATAACCGTATTTGTGAGACACCACACTACGGTCATGGTCCCTGGGCGCACGGTTCTGCGTCGAGGCCCTGGCTGACGCCATCTGACGCTACGCCAACCGATGGAATATACTTTAACTCAGCCGCCCACTTGCTCGAGAAAGTGGGACCAGTTCAGCGCTTGACTTCAACGCGACAACCATTTAGATCAGACCTTGCGTCTAGGATGAGTAAGCCAAGCGCCTCGTATCAGGGCCCACGGCCCTGATAGCCTAGTCGCACTTTTGAGTATAAATTACGAGGTCGGTTCCCTGCATCTCTGCTACATTGACGAGTCTGGAACTTCTGATGTTCCAGGCAATACCTCCCATTTCGTGCTAGCAAACGCGCATATCACCAGACTAAGAAAAACTACACGCAGACAAATGCGTTCATCCACTTAACTCTGCAAGAACGCCGGAGTTTTGTTGAAGAAATCGCCGATTGTGTTTCACAATGGGGGTTTGCGCGCCTGTTCGCCGAGTGCATAGATAAAATTCACTTTAACCCAGTGCAAGCTCGATCATCAATCGACGAACAGGCATTTGAACAACTGATATCGAGATTCGAAAAATTCCTGCAAAAGATAGACGGGCCGGACGGTCAGAGAAACTACGGCCTAATTGTGCATGATAACAATGAAACGGTAGCCCGAAAGCATACAAGTTTGATGAGGGATTTTCATCAGAAAGGGACTTTGTGGATAGACATCCAGAATATCATCGAAACGCCGCTATTCGTTGACAGTAAACTGACAAGTATGGTCCAAATTGCCGATCTTTGCAGCTACTCGTTGAGACGGTTCATTGAAAACGGAGAGACAGCTCTGTTCGAAAAGATCTATACGCGTGCCGACCGATATTTGGGACGGACGGTAGGTGTTCGGCATTTCACCGACGACGGATGTCAATGTACGATATGTACTGATCACTGAGCGTAGTCGTTTCGCGGATCGTCCGGCCAAGCCCGACAGTGAAACTCACGATGGAATGCCCCGCTTGTCTTGGCCGCGCATCAGTACTCTCGGGGAGCTTCGAACTTGGCGATTCCAACGACAGACATCAAGATTCTCTGGGCCAAGGCGGCTGGACGCTGTTCAATGCCGGAATGTCGTATGGTTTTGGTTGCCGACGCGATGTCCGGTCGCCCGCGCAGGCCTGCACGGCATGGTTCTAGTGTACTGTCTCAAATAAAACGTGGTGAAGATGCTGGTCTTTTTCGCCGTCGGCTGCGTTGCTCTTCCTCGCGTGGTGCCCGCCACTGCTCGTCATCGCGCCTTGCCGACAACAAAAAATCCTGCGCATCTTCACCACGTTTTATCTGAGGCAGTACACTAGCTCCTTGGCCGGCAGGGATCATTGCCCGTCCCCCTGTGTCTCCGCTGCCTGAAAGCTTTCCCCGCGATAGCTCTTGGCCAGGATCTCCAGCGGGTTCAGCGGATGCTTGCCGGTGGCCTGCTCGATCTGGATGGCGGCCAGTGGACAGTCGGAGCAGGCCACCTCGGCCTCCGCCTCCTCGATGCCCCTGAACGCCTGCCGTCCCCACCGCATGGAGGCCTCGAAGTTCTCCCGCTTCATGGCCCAGGTGCCGTCGTGTCCCGAGCATGCCTGTATCGTGGTGACTTCGGTGTCGGGGAGCAGCGACAGCAGGGCGCTGGTCTTGTTGCCTACCCGCTGGGCCCGCAGGTGGCACGGCTGGTGGTAGGCGATCCTGCCCGGGCCGGTCTTGAAGTCGCGGTTGAGCTTGCCCTCGGCGTGAAGCGAAGCCAGGAACGCCGTGGGGTCGGTGGTGTGCTCGGCCACCTCCCGGGCGGCCTGGGTCCCCAGGAGACGGGGGTACTCGTCGCGCAGGGTCAGCGAGCACGTGGGGTTGGTGGCGACGATGGTCCGGCCCTCGGCCACGAACGGCGTCAGGAACTCGACGTTCCGTTGCGCCTGGGCCTTGGCCTTTTCCATGTCGCCGTTGTGCCAGGACGGCATACCGCAGCACTCCTGGTATGCCAGGGCCACGTCCACCCGGTTCCGGGCCATGACCTCCAGGGTGTCCAGCCCGATGCCGGGTTCGTTGTAGTTGACGAAACAGGTGGCGAAGTAGGCGACCTTGGCCACCGGCTCGGCCTCGGGCTCCCGGCGCTCGGAGCGGAACCGGGATGCGAAGGTCTTCCAGGCGAACGGCGGCAGCTTCTTGTCCTTGTGGATGCCCAGAGCCCCCTGCATGAACAGCCGGTGTACCCGGTTCTCGTTGCTCCAGTTGGCCATGGGCGCGGTGGCGGAACCGAGCTTGCCCACCAGGTCGGGACTCCCCAGCACCCGGTCCGTCAGGGAGACGCCGTGCTTTTTCACGTGCTGGGCCTTGGCGCGCGCCATGAGGCGCGGAAAGTCGATGGCCCAGCCGTGGTCCCCGGGCGTGTAGGGGCAGTTGATGTTGCAGAGCTTGCACTGGAAGCAGAGGTCCACCACCTCGTCCACGTCCTCCGGCTTGAGCTTGGTGGAATCCACTTCCGCGAACTCCTCCTCGGTGCAGTACGAGTCGATGGCGTCGAGGAGCTTCGGAAAGCTGCCGCAGAACTTCACGCACAGCCGGCATTCGGAGCACAGATGGAAGACGCGCTCGACCTCGGAGCGCAGGTCCTTCTCGTCCCAGAACCGGGAATCGGTGAGATCGTACGCGGGGGTCGTGTCGGGGATCTTTTTCATCTCGACTCCAGGCCACTGGATTGGGTGCTCCGGCGGAAGAGAAGCAGCGAGAACCACTGGTTCGCGTCGGTCCAGTGTCCCAGGCTCTCGAGCCCGAAACACCGGAGCTGTACTTGCAGGTCGTCAGGGTCGAACTTGCGGCTGGTCTCCACCAGGATCCCTTCATCCTTCTCCCAGGTGAACGACGCGGATTGCCGCGGAAAATCCACGCGGTGGGTTTCCGTGCTGACCCCGTACATCTCCACCCGCGCCCGCTTCCGGCTGTAGCCGCTGCGGTAGGTGATCTTGTCCGGCTGAAAGTTGGCCCCGGTGACCCGGTTGACGTTGCTGAAAGCATTGAGGATGAAGGCGGCGGTGACGCCGCGGGAGTCGTCGTAGGCGCGCTCGATGATTTCCGGGTCCTTGATCCGGTCCACCCCGAGCAGGAAGTAGTCGTCCGGTCCCATGTGGTCGCACAGGTGCGTGAAGAAGTGCAGCATGTCGGTGGGGGTGAAGTTGCCGATGGTGCTGCCGAGGAACACCACGAGCTTCGGAATGTCCGGGGTGATGCTGGTGATGGCGTCCTCGAAGCGGGCTTCCAGTCCGGTGAACGCGAGCTCCGGGAACAACTCATCGGCCATGCGTTTGGACGCCATGAGGGCGGTGGCGCTGACGTCCACCGGCGCAAACGTGCCGCGCCCCCGGGCTTGGGTCAGCGCCTTGAGCAGGTGGATGGTCTTCTTCGAGAAACCGGCGCCGAGCTCCACGATGCATTCCACCGGCGCCAGGCTCATGAGGGCGCCGGCCTCGCGTTCGAGGATGGCCGACTCGGTGCGGGTCGGGTAGTACTCGGGCGACTCGCAGATCTCCTCGAACAGCAGCGACCCTCTTTCGTCGTAGAGATGGCAGGGCTCGAGCCACCGGGGACGGTCGAACAGGGTCTTGATCATGTCGGCGGCGGCATCGTCGGAGGAGCGTTCTCTGGGGGTCAGAATCGCCGGAGCCGTGACGCTCCAGGTGCCCCGGTCGCGGGTCGAGAGGATCTCTGTGTGTTCTCGGGTCGCTGTGGGTTGACGGGTCATCCGGTCAATATAGAGAACGGCAGGGATTTGTCCACCGAAGCAGGTCCGAGCCTGTCCCCGGCCGACAGCGCGGTCTGCACACGGGCGGGTTTGAAACCCGCCCCTACATCGGATGTCCGGTTCCCGCGGCGCAGGCTCGCAGGCTCCTAGCAGGCTGTGTAAAACCCCATCCGAGAGAGGCAACGGCCCCCGAAATCGTCATTCCCGCGAAAGCGGGAATCCAGGCGGGGTGGAGTGGGGAAACGGCGCGTGGGGACCCCTCCAGGACCCCTGGATTCCCGCTTTCGCGGGAATGACGGAGGAGGTGCGGGAATGACGGATTGGCCTTTCGTGCCTCGAAGTTAGGGTTTTGACACAGCCTGCTAGTGTACTGTCTCAAATAAAACGTGGTGAATATGCGCAGGAATTTTTGTTGTCGGCAAGGCGCGATGACGAGCAGTGGCGTGCACCACGCGAGGAAGAGCAACGCAGCCGACGGCGAAAAGGACCAGCATATTCACCACGTTTTATTTGAGACAGTACACTAGGAGCCCGCTTCGCTACACCTTGGGCAGCCCGCCGGGCCGGGGGCCTCTTTCGGCGGGACCGCGCCGTAGAGCTTCCTGTAGGCGTGGTAGTTCCGCAGCACCGCCTTGACGTACCGGCGCGTCTCTCGGTAGGAGATCCGCTCGACGAACTCCACGTCCTCCGTGGATGCGAAGTTTCGGGTCCAGCGTTCCACCGCCTTCTTGCCGGCGTTGTAGGCCGCCAGCGCCTTGGCCTCACTGTGGGCGTGGTGTTCGAGCAAGCCTTTGAGGTGGTGCACGCCGAGCCTGATGTTCAGTTCCGGATCGAAAAGTTGCCGCGCCTCGGGCTCCGGTAGTCCCATCAGCGACGCCTCGTTGCGCGCGGTTTCGTGAAGCAGTTGCATGAGCCCAAGCGCATTGGCGGAGGACACGGCCCCGGGTTTGAACATGCTCTCCTGGCGCATGAGCGACAACACCAGGTAGGGGTCCAGCCCGTTCTCGGCCGCGTGCCGCCGCACGGTGTCCCAGTGGGCCAGGGGATATCGGAGCCGCAACGTCTCGGGGGACGGTGGCGATTCCACTGCCAGAGAGAGGCTGCGGTGGTAGGCCTGGGTCCGAGCGTACTCGCGCATGAGCAGCAGCTTGAGGCCCGTGGAACGCTTGGCGTGCCTTCGCACCCGGTCCAGCTCGGGATGCGCGAGCTGGTTCAGGCCGAGCCGCGCCAGCGCCCGCGCCCGGGCGAGGTGGAACCTGGCCCGGGCGTCCAGGCGCGGGGCGCCGGCCTTTTGCCTGGGGCGCTTGGGAGACAAGGGGTCGGGGAGGGTGACGCCCAGGCCCGCGAGTCGCCGGGATGCCAGGACCGCGTAGTAGGATTCCGGATCCTTCCTGACCACCCGCCGGTACAGTCGTCCGGCGGTGACGAGCTCCTTCTGCTTCTCGGCGGTTCGGGCCTCCCAGAAGGTGGCGGCGACCTTGAGGTTGCCGCGCCTGCCGGCGATCTCGTGAAACAAGGCTCTGGCCGCCGGATGGTCGGACCTCCGGTAATGGATCCATGCCAGGCGCCACGCTGCGTCGTTGCGGAACCGGCTGTAGCGGTGCTCTTTCGCGAACAGCAGCCGATAGGTCCGGACCGCCGCCTCCCATTGGCCCATGGTTTCGTGGATGCGGCCGATGACATAGACGGCGAAGCGCCTCTGGAGATGCCCGGGATACTTTCTCCTGAACTCGCCCAGGGTTTTCAACGCCCCGGCGTTGTCGTTCCGATTCCACTGGATGGTGGCGATCCGTGTGAGCGCCGTGCCGGTCTCGGCGCGTTTCGGATAGTGTCGCACGTACCGGCGGAGGATCTGCTCCTCTTCGTCCCGCAGGCGCATCTTCCGGTAAACTTCGGCGAGCCCTTCCAGGGACAGCCGGCGGAAGTTGGTTTCCCGCAGGATGCGTTGGTACAGATCGGCGGCGGCGGGGTAGTCCCGCTCCCGTTGAAGCTGCCGGGCTTCCCGCAGCATGGCGTCGGCGTTACGGAAACCGAATCGCTTCGGATTCTCCCGGCGAAGCTCCCGGACCCTTTCCCGGGCGCGGCTGCCCCAGGTGGAGCGGGGGCCGCGCCGGCGCGCCTCCTGATGGAAGGCGTGCGCCTGGCGGTCCTTGCCCAAGGCTTCGTGGGCCCGGCCGAGATAGTAGGCGGCTCGGGCTCGTGCCGCCCTTCCGGACGCCGTCTTCTTCAACGCGGCGGCGCCGCGGATGGCCGCCTGGTACCGCTTCTGGGTCAGGTCGAGCTCGACCCGCAAGAAGGAGGCTTCCAGGGCCCAGATGCTCTTGGGGAACGACTTTTCCAGCCTCTTGAGGTAACCTCGCGCCTCGTCGTGCTTCCCCGTCTCCGAGGCGATTCGGCCGAGGTAGTAGAGGGCGTAGTCGCCGAGGACGAGCGTGGTGTCGGCCAGCGCCCTCCGAAAGAGCGTTTCGGCCCGGGAATGGTCGCCGTCGGTGTAGTGTCGGAAGGCTCGAACGAATTCCGCCTCGGCTCCCGTGGCGGCGTGGACGGGAGCCACAAACAGCCACATCAGAAGGATACAGACGCCACGAGCCAGCGTTTTCATGATTGCATGGGAGCGGAAGATGCCATGGGAACGGAAGATGCGTGGGATTGTAACAGGCCATGGGCCACGGGGTAAAGGTCGAACGCGACTGAGAGAGACGCGGCCGACGCCGAAAGGCGGTCCAGCGGCATCGAATGGACCGGACAGGCACCCGGTGCTGTGGTATACTGGGAACGCATCCGGGGCGGGCCTGTGGGAGGCCTGTTGGTTCGGTCAGAGACGGTTCAAGGGTGTGACGGGGTCATGGTCGACATCGCGGGTAACTGCAAACGGGTGATGGACGGAATCGCCGATGCCGCGGAGCGGTGCGGCAGGGATCCGCAACAGGTCAAGCTGCTGGCCGCCACAAAGACCCAGGATGCCTCCGCTGTACGCGCCGCGGTCGAAGCCGGCGTGCGTCTTCTGGGAGAGAACTACGTCCAGGAAGCGCAGGCCAAGAAGGAGATGGTCGGCAACATTGCCGAGTGGCATCTGATCGGGCACCTCCAGAGAAACAAGGCACGAGTCGCGGCAGGCCTGTTTTCGGTCATTCAGTCGTTGGACAATCCCAGGTTGGCTCGGATATTGGACCGGGAGGGCCGCGGACAGGACCAGGACATCGATGTGTTGGTGGAAGTCAACCTCGCCGGAGAGCAGTCCAAGACGGGCGTGGCCGAGGAGGGGCTCGTACCGCTGTTGCGGGAGGTGTCCGGTCTTTCTCGCGTCAGGGTCAAGGGGCTGATGATGGTGCCGCCGTTTGCCGACGATCCGGAAGCGAGCCGCCCCTACTTCCGGAGGCTTCGGGAGCTCCGGGATTCATTGAATGATCTCGGCCTTCCCAACGTGGCTCTGGAGGAGTTGTCCATGGGAATGACTCACGATTACCGAGTGGCCGTAGCCGAGGGGTCGACGCTGGTGCGGGTCGGGACCGCTTTGTTCGGGCCCCGGAGCCCGTCCGCGTAGCCAAGGTATCAAGGTCGGGGGGTATGTTTGTGGCAGGCAATTTTCTCGAGGCGCTGGCGGGACTTCTCGACACCGTCCTGACCCTTTACGTTTGGGTGATCGTGGCCCGTTCGGTGATTTCCTGGGTCAATGCCGATCCCCACAACCCCATCGTGCGCGTGCTGCGCAACCTCACCGACCCGGTTCTGGACCGTCTCAGGCAAGCTGTTCCCATGGCTTTCGGCGGCATCGACATGGCACCCGTCGTGGCCATCGTCATCCTCTGGTTCTTGCGCGCCTTTCTCGTGACGTCACTCTACGACCTCGCTCGCGGCGTCAACTAGTCGCAACGTGTCCCAATGGTGTACCGAGCCCTCCCCCTCTGAGAGAGGGCGGCCGAAGGCCGGGTGGGGCGCCTCAATAACCCTAGGGTCCTATCCGGTTAATTCGGATGGTAATCTGCTGGTCTTTTTCGCCGTCGGCTGCGTTGCTCTTCCTCGCGTGGTGCACGCCACGGGGGCGACCGCCGGTCGCCCCTACACGTCATCGCGCCTTGCCGACAACCAAAATGCCCTCGCATCTTCATAACCGTATTTGTGAGACACCACACTAGCAGGCTGTGTCAAAACCCCATCCCAGCGAGGCACAGACCCCCGAAATCGTCATTCCCGCGAAAGCGGGAATCCAGGCGGGGTGGAGCGGGGAAACGCCGCTGTAGCGCCCCTCCGCCGCCCCTGGATTCCCGCTTTCGCGGGAATGACGGAGGAAGCGCGGGAATGACGGATTGGCCTTTCGCACCTCGAAGTTGGCCTTTTTGACACAGCCTGCTAGCGGTTGTTTCCGGCAGGAATGGAAGGATTGTGGTGCGAGGAGGGGGACTTGAACCCCCACGCCATTGCTGGCACTAGCCCCTCAAGCTAGCGCGTCTGCCTATTCCGCCATCCTCGCACGTCTCGGTGAGCATGTTTCAGGGAGAAGCCGGTGCTTCCGAAGGCTTCTACGGACTCCCGGTCGCGGGTACGTTCGCCGCCGGTGCGTTGGCCGGAGCGGCTGCGCCACCGGTTTGAGTTTGCGGGGTGACGCTGTCGAAAATGCTCGACACCGGTCCCTGTTCGGCAAAGTAACCCAATGTCAGACAGGTCAGCATGAACACGATGGCCATTCCGGTGGTCATGCGGGTCAGGAAATTGCCCGCGCCGCTGCTGCCGAAGACCGTCGTGCTCGCGCCTCCGCCGAAAGCGGCGCCCATGTCGGTGCCCTTGCCGGTTTGCAATAGCACGACGAGGATCAGTCCCAGGCTCACGAAAATATGAACCGATGTCACCAGGATAATCATGTGTCCTTTGTCCGTTGGGCCTGCTGGCCCGAAAACGCCTTTACGATCTCCGCGAAGCTTCGATGATCCAGGCTTGCGCCTCCCACCAGTACTCCATCGACTTCGGGAACCATGGCCAACTCGGGCGCGTTGCCCGGGTTTACGCTGCCGCCGTAGAGGATGGGGATTTGCCGCGCCTGCGCCGCGCCGAACCTGCGTACGAGCGCTCGCCGGAGCCAGCCGTGGGTTTCCATCACCTGTGCGGGGGTCGCGTTTCTTCCCGTGCCGATGGCCCAAACCGGCTCATACGCCACTATGAGACAACCATTAACACTTTTCGAGACACCCTTCAACGCGCCCGAGAGCTGCGCGGAGAGGGTACGCCGCGTGCGCCCGGTGCGGCGTTCCTGCAGGGTCTCGCCGATGCAGAGAACAGGCTTCAGGGACGCCTCCAGGGCGGCGGCGAGCTTTCGTCCGACGTCACGGTTGGTCTCGCCGAAGAGCCGGCGTCTCTCCGAGTGGCCCACGATCACGTGGCTGCAGCCGGCGTCGCGCAGCATGTCCGCGCCCACCTCGCCGGTGAACGCGCCCCGAGGCTGCCAGTAAAGGTTTTGCGCGGAAAGGCGCAGCGGGCTTCCCTTGATGGCCCGGCGTACGGTTTCAAGAGACGTGAACGGCGGCGCCAGAACGACCTCGACGGCGGACGAACGGTTGCCCAGCAGCCGCCTGACACCGCGCGCGAGGGCGAGGGCTTCGGCTTGGCTCCCGTGCATTTTCCAGTTGGCTATGATCGTGCATTTTCCCATAGTTACAGGCCAGGTCAGATGGGTTCTTCGACCTCCAGGGCGTGGACTCCGGGAAGCGTCTTGCCCTCGAGAAACTCCAGCGCGGCGCCGCCTCCGGTGGACAGATGGGTCATGTCTTCAGCGGCTCCGGAAAGGCGCACGGCCGCCACCGTGTCTCCGCCGGCGATGACGGTGGTGGCCCCCGAAGCCGACAGAGCCCGGGCCACCGCCACGGTTCCGCGACGGAACGGTTCCCTCTCGAACAGCCCGAGAGGACCGTTCCAGAGTACCAGGGCCGCGCCTGCCAGCTTGTCGGCGAACAGGGCGGCTGTCTTCGGCCCGATATCAAGCCCCATCCGGTCGTCCGGGATGCTTGCGTCAGGGGTTACGGAGGGGTCGTCGGCGCCGGCGTCCTCGGCGGCGACGTGGTCAACCGGAAGCACGAACGGGACCCCGGATTGCTCCGCCTCTTTCATGATCTCCCTGGCTACGGCGATGGAATCCCTTTCCAGCAGGGATCGTCCGATGGCTACGCCGCGGGCGCTCAGGAACGTGTACGCCATGGCGCCACCCACCAGGATCAGGTCCACTCGGGGTATCAGGTTCTTGAGGATCCCGATCTTGTCCGAAACCTTGGCGCCTCCCAGAATGGCGGCCACGGGCCGCTCCGGCGCGCTGATGATCCGCGACAGGTATGCGACTTCCTGGCAGAACAGGAAGCCCGCCCCCCTTTCCCGGAAGTGTTCGACCATGCCGGCGGTCGACGCGTGGGCCCGGTGCGCCGCGCCGAAGGCGTCATTGACGTAGACGTCGGCCAGACTCGCAAGCGACGCCGCAAACGCCGGGTCGTTGGCTTCCTCGCCCGGGTGAAACCGAAGGTTCTCCAGCAGCAGAATCCTGGGTCCCTCCGGGTCTGCCACCAATTGCCGAATCGCCGGTCCGACGCAGTCGGGGGCGAGTTGCACCGGCAGGGACAGGTTCTGCTCCAGGTAACGTTGCACGGGGGCGAGACCCCACCGTGGGTCGGGAGTCCCTCCGGGCCGGCCCAGATGAGAGCCGATCACGAGCCGGGCGGCCTTCTCGGCCAGGAACCGGATCGTCGGCAGCGAACTGTCGATACGGTGCGTCTCCGTGATGACCCCATCGGCAAGGGGCACGTTGAAGTCCACCCGGAGAAACACCGTTTTCCCCCCCACATCCAGTTCTGACACGCTGCGGAGCATGAGTTCGTGCGTCTTAGGTGTTGTGTCCCACCAACAGATTCACAGATCTGCGCAGGATTTTGTTGGTACGGACCACTGTCAATCCATGTCCTGGAACTGCGGTAAATCCGCGGGGTCGAGGCGAGGCCAATTGACTAGGTACAGCGATTATAATAACTTTTCAAGATGGCAGGAGTTTGATGCCGTACTTCTCATTTTAACAGCTAGCGGTTCAGCCAGACTATATGGGATTGCAGCAACAGGGCATCTTCGACCTGATCACGGGAGCGGGTCCGGTGGTCCAGATAGTGCTCTATCTGCTGATCCTCTTCTCTGTGGTGAGCTGGGGTGTTATCCTTTTCAAGTTCAGGCATGTGCGTGAGGCAAAGAAGCAGTCGGCCCGATTTATCGAGGTCTTCTGGGAGAGCCGCAATCTGGCTTCCATACACGAAGCCAGCCAGGAGCTTGAGGCGAGTCCGGTCGCACACGTGTTCATCGCCGGATACGAGGAACTGCTCCGGGTATCTCGCCGAAACGCGGCGGAAACGGAAGGCCTCACTACGGACCTGAGCGGGGTGGACAACGTGGCGCGGGCCATGAAACGCGCCGCCAACGTCGAGTTGACGAAGCTGGAGCAGACGTTGACCTTTTTGGCGACGACCTCCGGCTCGACGCCGTTCATCGGCCTCTTTGGTACGGTGTGGGGCATCATGAACGCATTCCGCGGCCTCAGCGTTACCCGGTCGTCGACGATACAGGCGGTGGCGCCGGGAATTGCCGAAGCGTTGATCGCCACGGCCGCGGGCCTGGTGGCGGCGATTCCCGCGCTGATAGCCTATAACCACTTCCTTCAGGAGATCCGAGTGTTGACCGCGGACATGGAGAATTTCACACAGGAGTTTCTCAACATCGCGGAGCGTCATTTCACCAAGAAGTCGTAGGGGCCGGTGACAGACCGGTAGCGAGATGCGCACGGGCCGCTGACTGCGCGGGTGGCCCCTAAGGAGAAAGGCTGAGCCATGGCGGCTGACGTCAGTCAAGGGCAAGACAAGTTGCCGTTGTCGAACATCAACGTCACCCCTTTCGTGGACGTCATGTTGGTGTTGCTGGTTATCTTCATGGTGACGGCGCCGATCATTCAACAGGGTGTGGAGGTGAATCTGCCGCAAGCCCAGGCCAGCCCCGTGGTGGGGGAGGCCGAGCCCTTGATCGTCACCGTTACGCGAGAGGGTCAAGTCTACCTGAACGACAACGAGGTGACCCCGGCCGAGCTCCGGACGAAGCTGCAGGCCATCAGGAACCTGGATGCGCAAAAGCCCGTTTACCTGCGGGCGGATCGTGACGTCCGCTACGGTTCGGTGATTGCCACCATCGGTGAGATCAAGGGGGCCGGTATCGAGAGGCTCGGCATGATCGCCCTGCCTCTGGCCGTTCAGTAAGGGGCATTCGCGAGGGGATCCAGACCGGCAATGTTGCGAGACCTCCTTTTTGGAAAAGGTGACCCCTTGCGGGGTCTTGCCGGTTCGGGCGCCCATCGCCTGAGGTGGTGGATCTGTTTCTCGGGCGCTCTCCATCTGGTGATGATCCTGACGCTGCTGCTGGTGCCGGCCAGCACGGCGCGCCGGGAGCTTCCTATCCCCGTGTACACGGTGGATCTTGTGGCGGGTGGCGGGCCGGCGCCGAAGCCCGCATCACCCCGAGAACCCGCGCCGCAGGAGACGAAACCGGCGCAGGTCGAGCTCCCTCCCCCGCTGGAGGAGGAAGCGTTGGATGAGGCTTTTCTCGAACCAGTGGTTTCAAAGCCCCCCGAAGCTCCCGAGAAGCTCGCGCCTCCGCCGAAGGAAAAGGAGCAGGCAAAGAAGCCGCCGGAGAAGCCGCCGGAGCCCAAGGTAAAGAAGGCACCGCCCGAAAAGCCGAAGAAGAGGGTTGTCAAGCCGAAGAAGCCGGCGAAGCCGAAGAAGGTCGTCAAGCGGAAGAGGCCCGTGGCGCCCAAGGTGGCTGCCAAGAAGAAGGTACCCAAGAAGCGCAGCCCGAAGCGTCCCGCGAAACTGGTCAAGAAACAGCCCGAGTCACCGAAGCCGAAGCGTAGCGCCGACCAGGATCTCGTCAAGAGGCTGAAGCAGAGGCGTATCGACGACGCCGTGGCCACGGCCAGGGAGCGGGCTCGGTTGCGCCGCGAGGCCCGCGCCGGACAGGAGGGGGGCGCGGGCACGGTGGGCGGAGGCAAGGGCAGCGGCGGTAGCGTGGTAAAAGGAGTGGAGTTCCTCGCCTATCGTAACGAGTTGCTCAGCCGGATAAAGGATGGTTGGGCCTGGTTCGGCAAACGCATGGACCTGGAAGTAACGGTGGGTTTTGGAGTGGGGGCCGATGGAGAGATCTTCGGGCTCAAGCTGCTGAAGGCCTCGGGCGATACGTCCTATGACGAGTCGGTGGTGCGGGCGGTGCGGCGGGCGAGTCCCCTGCCGCCGCCGCCGGCGAGTTATGTGCGGGATTTCGCGGAAGTCGAGGCGACTTTCCGGCCGCAGGACCTGGATGGTTAGACGAGGCACCTGACGTGAGTGAAAAGGACTCTTGGATCATGGGAGGAAGAAGCATACTGCTGTCAGCACATCGAGGCGGTACACGGGTAGATGGTTTCGGAAACGGGCTACGCCGGGTAATCGCGTGGCTCATTACCGGCCTGGTGCTTTGCTCGTTCTTCGGGGGAGTGAGTCAGGCGAAGGTCGAGATCCTGATCCTGGGCCCGGGGGCCGAGCATTTCCGGCTGGCGGTTTCGCCGCTGAAGAATCTCGGTTCCGAGCGTGACGTCGAACGGTTTTCCGAAACCGCCGCGGACGTCATCGCAGATGATCTCGATCGGTCGGGCTGGTTCAAGATCATCGACCGATCCGCCTACATCGAAGATCCCCAGAAGACCGGGATCCGCCTGGACAGCTTCGACTTCCGTGACTGGAAGACCATCGGCGCCCAAGTGCTGATCAAGGGCGGCTTCCGGATCCTCCGTGACAAGAAGATCAGATTCGAGTTTTGGCTGTACGATGTAGACCAGCGTTCTGCGGTCATCGGCAAGGCTTATTCGGGCGATATCCGGGACGCGCGGCGCATGGCGCACAAGTTCGTGGACGAGATCATTTTGAAGCTCACCGGCACCCGCGGTGTTTTCGATACCCGGATCGCCTATGTTTCCACCGGAGGGGACCGGTTCAAGGAGATCTACGTCTCGCACCTCGACGGCACCGAGAAGAAGAAGGTAACCAACAACCGGACCATCAATTTGTTTCCTTCGTGGTCGCCCGACGGCAAGAGGCTCGTCTACATATCGTACCAGAAGGGCAAGCCTCAGGTTCTCGGATTCGATCTGCTCACCAACCGTGAGACGCCGATCTCGACTCGAGAGGCGTTGTACCTGCGCGGCCAGTGGTCACCGGACGGAAAGTATCTCGCCATTCCAGTGGAGCGGGGGCGGAATGTGGATCTGTACCTGCTGAACCGGGCGGGTCACATCGTGGAGCGCCTCACCAGCCATCAGAGCATTGACATCTCTCCCACCTGGTCGCCCGCGGGGGACCGAATTGCATTCGTGTCCGAACGGCAGGGCTCCCCGCAACTCTACATTCTGACGGTCGCCACGGGCGCCATCCGGAGGCTGACGTTCAAGGGCTCCTATAATCAGTCACCGGACTGGTCGCCCACGGGCAAGCAGATCGCCTTCGCGGGAAGGTCCAACGGTGTCATGAATATCCTTACCATCGAACCGGACGGCAAAGAGCAGCGGATGATCACCTCCGACCGTCACAATGACGAAGACCCGTCGTGGGCTCCGGACGGGCGATTCATTGCCTTTGCGTCCGACCGGACCGGTGGCCGTCGAATCTATACCATGCGCGTCGACGGGGTGAGCCAACGGAGATTGACAGGGTCCACGGCCGATGATACAAGTCCGTCGTGGTCGCCTCGGGTCCCCTAGTCTCGTACCCTGCCCGTCCTGTCGTTGTTCCAACCCGGCCGCGGGGAAGGCAAGAAAGTATACGGATGATGAGAAGAGCGCTTGTCTTGCTGTTTTGTTCCCTTTCCTTGCATCTGCTTGTCTCCTGTGCGCCGCCGCCGGTGGAGGTGGATGAGCAAGCTGCGAATCAGTCTCCCGGATCGGCTGAAAGCGGTCCGGGCACCATAGCCGAGGGCAATCTGTCACAGGGGCCGGGCTTGGGAAACGCGCAAGAGACGACACCGGGGGGGAGCCTGCTCGTCCATCAGGAGGGCGGACCTCCGGAGGACGATGTCCTGGCGGATGTCTTTTTCGCGTTTGACCGTTCCGAGCTGGAAGCCGAGGCTCGGGACCTGCTGCAGAGCAACTCCGACTGGATCAAGCAGAGCCCGGACGTCTCGATAGAGATCGAGGGTCATGCGGACAATCGGGGCACCAACGAATACAATCTCGCCTTGGGTGCCCGTAGAGCGCAGGCGGTCAAGGACTATCTCGTTACGTTGGGAAATGCTTCGGATCGTCTTTCCACCATCAGTTACGGTGAGGAGCTCCCGGTCTGTGGGGTGGACTCGGAGGAGTGTTGGCGCAAGAACCGGCGTGCGCATTTCGTCGTCCGGGCTCAAAAGCCGGCCTCGTAGAGTTTTGCTTGCTCGGGCACAACACTAGCCATACCCGCCCACCGGTTCTCCGTCCGGAGAAGGTTTCATGTCGATGCGAATCGTTGCCCGGCTCGCGTTAGCCCTTATTTTGTTGGTCCCAGTCTGGGGCTGCACCGTGGACTATCATGCGGCGCCCCCGCCTTCCGATCGGGTGCCGCTGACGGAACGCGAGTGGGCGGTGTTGAACGAGTTGTCGGCGCAACTCGACGAGACCCGTAAGCAGTTGGCCGATACTCGCGCGGAGGTTGCCGCCATGCAGGGCCGCTTGAACGCCGCGGAGGGGGCCGTCCAGGAGATACGAAGCGGAGTGGGGCAGGGAGCCGGTTCCGGCAATGTCGGGGACCTCGATCGCCGATTGGCCACCCTCGAGGCGGAGGTCGGGAAGCAGCGAGAACTGTTGAAGGTGCGTGAGGATGAGCTTCGCCTGCTGCGGGACGCGGTCCTGCAGAGTGGCAAGGCGCCCGTGAATACCGGGTCCAGGGAGCCGGAAGTGGGAGCCCCTGCAACGCCGGCTCCCAAACCGGGGGTCGCCCGGGCTGAGCCGCAACGCGACGCTGACGTGGCCGCATCCCAGCGGGACTACGAAGATGCGTGGAAACGGTTGCGCGAAAGGGACTATCGCGGCGCCATCAAACAGTTCAAGAAATTCGTCGAAGAGCATTCGGACAATAATCTGGCGGACAACGCACAATACTGGATCGGCGAAAGTTACTATGCCCTCCAGGAATTCAACGAAGCCATTCTGGAATTCGACGAGGTCCGCAAGAAGTATCCGGACGGAGACAAGGTCCCCGCGGCTTGGCTCAAGATAGGCTACGCATTTGCCGAACTGGGGAATCGGGTCGACGCAAGGCTCATACTCCAGGAAGTCATCAATCGGTATCCGCAATCCAAAGAAGCCGAAAAGGCGCAAGACAAGATTCGGGCCTTGGACACTTGATCCCGATCGCTTGGACTTTTCCGCGAGGGCGAACAACGGGTCCCTGAGCCGAGCCCCGGCCACGCTCGCACGGGCAGCCTTCCAAGAACACCATGCAGATTCTCCGGCACGTCAAGCATCCCCCCGTTCGTCCCGTCATGACCGTCGGAAACTTCGACGGGGTGCATCTGGGGCACCAGGACCTGTTGCGCCGGGTGATGGAAGATGCGCGATCACGCGGAGGATCCGCCGTGGTGCTGACCTTCGAACCCCATCCGCTGAAGATTCTTGCCCCAAGTTTCGCGCCACGGTTGATCCTGGCCCGCAAGGACAAACTGGCGCTCTTGCGGCGGGTCGGCATCGACTTCGTGGTGATTCAGCGCTTTACCTCGAGCTTTTGCGCGTTGTCGCCGCAAGACTTCGTAAGTCGGTATCTGGTCCGGCTCGGGGTGGAGAGACTGTGGGTTGGAGAAGACTTTCGTTTCGGCAAGGACAGAGCCGGTACGGTCAAGGAACTCATGACGTGGGGCCCCGCCGCCGGAATGGAGGTCGAGGTCATTCCGGCGGTGGCGGACTCGGATCGCGGCATCAGCAGCAGTCGAATCCGCGCGTTGCTGGAAGAAGGCCGAGTGGATACCGCGCGTCGGCAGCTCGGTCGCTGTCATTTCATCGAAGGGTCCGTCGTCAAAGGCCATCAGCGAGGCCGGGAGCTTGGTTTCCCCACCGCCAACGTGCGCAGCAGGACCGAGGTTGTGCCGGCCAACGGCATCTATGCGACGTTGGTTCAGGTGGGCGGACGGCAGATGCACAGCGTCACCAGCATCGGAGTGAACCCCACCTTCGGGTCGGGACCCAGGACCATCGAGACCCACATACTGGACTTCAAGGAAGATCTTTACGGTCGCCGATTGCAGGTATTTTTCGTGGAAAGACTTCGGGAGGAACGCGATTTTCCGTCGGTCGAAGGACTGGTTGGACAGATCGAGGAGGATATCGTCCGCGCCCGCGGGGTGCTGAGCCGGAACGGTCCCGAGAGCACGGCCACGCCATGCTTGACAAAGCCGCCTGCATCGCATAGTATCTAGGCTTGCGTCTCACGGCGCCAGAACCCAATCGTTTCTGATCCCAATCCGCTTTATCAATCATTGCTACAATTCGATCCGTTTTCCTGCTTCGCAGTCGCTTCTTGTCCAGTTCGACAGGCCGCCGACAGCGTGATTGAAAGGAAGTTTTATGGCTAATGTACGAACACGCTCCGCAGGAGAAGGTGAGTCCAAGGGCGAAGCGGCTTCAAATCATCGTAGGAGCCGCCCGGCGTCCCCGGCAGCGGAGCCCGTGCAACAGAACGCGGTGCAACAGAACGCCGTGCAACAGGACGCCGTGCAACAGAACGGCTTGAACCTGAGCTCGCTCAAGGCCAAGAAGATCAACGAGTTGGCCAATATCGGCAAGGGTTTCAGCATCGAGAGCGCCGCGAACATGCGGCGGCAGGATCTCATATTCGCTATCCTGCAGGCGCAAACCGAGAAGAATGGGTATGTTTACGGAGAGGGCGTCCTGGAAACCCTGCCCGACGGGTTCGGCTTTCTGAGGGCGCCGGACTACAACTACCTGCCCGGCCCGGATGACATTTATGTCTCGCCGAGCCAGATCAGGCGTTTCGGCTTGCGCACCGGCGACATCATTTCCGGCCAGATCCGGCCTCCGAAGGACGGTGAGCGGTATTTCGCGCTCCTGAAGGTCGAGACCATCAACAACGGCAACCCTGACAACGTCCGGGACAAGATTCTCTTCGACAACCTGACCCCGCTCTATCCCGAAAAGCGTATTACGCTCGAGCACGAGCCGGATGAATACACGACGCGTTTCATCGATTTGCTGACGCCCATCGGCATGGGGCAACGCGGGTTGGTGGTGGCGGCGCCGCGCACCGGCAAGACCATGATGCTGCAGAACATCGCCAAGGCCATCGCCCACAACCACCCGGATGCCATGCTCATCGTGCTGCTCATCGACGAGCGTCCGGAAGAGGTCACCGACATGCAGCGGTCGGTGGTCGGCGAAGTGGTCAGCTCCACCTTCGACGAACCGGCGACGCGTCACGTGCAGGTGGCCGAGATGGTCATCGAGAAGGCCAAACGGCTCGTGGAGCACGGCAAGGACGTCATCATCCTCCTGGACAGCATCACCCGCCTGGCCCGGGCCTACAACACCGTGGTTCCGCCGAGCGGCAAGATCCTCTCCGGCGGCGTCGATTCCAACGCGCTGCACAAGCCGAAGAAGTTCTTCGGCGCCGCGCGCAACATCGAGGACGGCGGCAGCCTCACGATCATCGCAACGGCGTTGATCGACACGGGGAGCCGCATGGACGAGGTGATCTTCGAGGAATTCAAGGGAACCGGCAATATGGAGATCAACCTGGACCGCAGGCTGATGGACAAGCGCGTGTTCCCGGCCGTGGACATCAACAAGTCCGGCACCCGCAAGGAAGAGCTCCTGATCCCCAAGGAGGACCTCAACCGCATCTGGATCCTCCGCAAGGTTTTGTCGCAGCTCAACGTGGTCGAGGCCATGGAGTTCCTCGTCGACAAGCTCCGCGGCACCAAGAGCAACAAGGAATTCCTCGAATCCATGAACGCCTGACCGGATCCGGGAGGCTCCAGCCTTCTCTTGCGTGGCGGTGCCAATTTTGTTAATAGCCCATCGTTGCTTTCTCCCATTCCCGGTAGCGCACAGCAGGTCGGTACCGGCGGTTCATCCTTCAGGCTTGTGAGACAGGACAACAGGATGTTGAGCTACGTAGAATTCGAGGTTCTGGCGTTATGACGGATATATCCATGAAGCAGCTTCTGGAAGCGGGGGTCCACTTCGGCCACCAGACCAGTCGCTGGAATCCCAAGATGAAGCCCTACATCTTCGGGGCACGGAACGGGATTCATATCATCGACCTCCAGCAGACCGTAAGAATGGTCAAGGACGTCTGTGCTCAGGTCCGGGACCTGGTCGTGGGCGGAGGCCACGTCCTGTTCGTCGGGACCAAGAAGCAGGCGCAGGACTCGGTTCGCGAAGAGGCGGAACGTTGCGGCATGTCCTATGTCCATCACCGTTGGTTGGGCGGAACGCTGACCAATTTCCAGACCGTTCGTCAGAGCATCGAACGCCTCAAGAAGCTTGAGGAAATGGCCAACGACCCCAAGATCGTCGAGGCGCTGACCAAGAAGGAAATGCTTTCGCATAGCCGCGAGCGGGCCAAACTGGAGCGCGCCCTCGGCGGGATCAAGGACATCAAGAAGCTGCCGGACGCGGTATTCATCATCGATCCCGGACAGGAAGGGATCGCGGTGCGCGAGGCGCGCAAGCTCGGCATCAAGGTGATCGCGATCATCGACTCCGACTGCGACCCGGATCTGGTGGACTACAAGATCCCCGGCAATGACGATGCGATTCGCGCCATCCGGCTTTTTTGCAGCCTCATGGCCGAGGCCGTCAATGAAGGCAAGGCGCTATCGGACCAGGCGACGATGGAGGCGGAACTTCTGCGGTCCGAGGCCGCTGCGAAAGCGGAGGCAGAGGCAGTAGCAGCGGAGGCGGCAGCAGCAGCGGAGGCAGCAGCAGCGGAGGCAGCCGGGGACGAACCGGCGGTAGTGGCGCCGGAAACGGTCCAGCCTGAAGCAGCGGCGCCGGCGGAATCCACGCAACCGGCAGCAGCAGCGGAACCCGCGCAACCGGCAGCGGCAACGCAACCGGCAGAGACGGTCGTTGAGGAGAATCCCGAGGCAGAGAAATCCACGGACGCGCCGACCGTGACGGGGAGTTGAGGTAGCATGGCCATCGATGCGAATCTAGTCAAACAATTGCGGGACAAAACCGGTGCGGGGTTCATGGACTGCAAGAAGGCCCTGGTGGTGTGCGAGGGCGACTTCGAGAAGTCCGTGGATCACCTGAGAGCGAAGGGATTGGCGCTGGCCGCGCGCAAGTCCGTGCGTGAGGCGAGCGAAGGGCTGGTCGGCGCTTACATCCACGGCGGCAACAAGATCGGGGTCCTCCTGGAAGTGAATTGCGAGACGGACTTCGTGGCCCGCACCGAAGAATTTCAGGCCCTGGTCAAGGACCTTTCCATGCAGATCGCGGCAGCCAGCCCGCGCTATGTCGGGCGCGAGGAGGTCGATGAGGGAGAGCTGGAGCGGGAGAAGGCGATCTACCGGCAACAGGCCGCGGAGTTGAACAAGCCCGAGGCCGTGCTGGTCAAAATCGTCGACGGCAAGATGGAGCGTTTCTACGAGGAAACCTGCCTCATGGAGCAGGCCTTCGTCAAGGAGCCCAGCCGCCGGGTGAAGGACCTGATACAGGATGCCATCGCCCGTCTGGGCGAGAACATCCGGGTCAGGCGTTTCGTTCGCTATTCCGTGGGCGAAGGGATGAAGGAGTAGGACATCAGTGTCCCACCCAATGACCGGCGTGGAGCTAAGATACAAGCGAATCATTCTGAAGATCAGCGGGGAGGTCCTGGCGGGGGAACGCCAGTACGGCATCGATCCGGCCACTGTCGCGCGGTTCGTGGAAGAGATCCGGGAGATTCACGAGCTCGGCTGTGAGATCGCCTTGGTCATCGGGGGCGGCAACATCCTGCGCGGCGCCGAAGCCAGTGACCACGGCATCGACCGCGCCAGCGCCGACTACATGGGCATGCTGGCCACGGTCATCAACAGCATTGCGTTCCAGGATGCGCTGGAAAAGATCGGCGTGTCTACCCGGGTGATGTCGGCCATTGAAATGCGACAGGTGGCCGAGTTGTACATCCGCCGGCGGGCCGTTCGGCATCTGGAAAAGGGCCGTGTCGTCATCTTCGCCGGAGGAACCGGCAATCCCTATTTCACCACGGACACCACGGCGAGCCTGCGGGCCATGGAGGTGGGCGCCGAGGTCATCCTCAAGGCAACCAAGGTCCGGGGTGTCTACGACACCGACCCGTTGAAGAACCACGAGGCGAAGCTCTTCCGGGAGTTGACTCATATGGAGGTGCTGAGCAAGGAGCTCAAGGTGATGGACGCCACCGCCATTTCACTTTGCATGGACAATAAACTCCCCATCATCGTCTTCAACGTCATGGAGCGGGGCAACATACGCAAGGTGGTGAGCGGTCAGCCCATCGGGACCCTGGTGGGCGTCGGCGACCGGTGACGAGCGGCCTTTGCCGTAGCGCAAACCCATAGGTGTGAGATGGACGACGCCTTCTATAGCACTTTTCAGGAAGAGTTGGAGAAAACCTTGATCGCCATGCGCCGGGATCAGGGACGCGTGCGGACCGGACGGGCTTCGGCCTCGATTTTCGAAGCGGTCACGGTAGAATACTACGGCACCCAGACACCCCTGAACCAGATCGCCACCATCTCGATCCCCGAGCCGCGCCTGGTGGCGATTCAGGCATATGATCGGAACGCTATCGCCAGCATCGAGAAGTCCATCCTGAAGGCGGACCTTGGCCTCACGCCGGCCAATGACGGCAAGTTGATCCGGGTGCCGATACCGGAGCTCAGCGAAGAGCGGCGCAAGGATCTGGTGAAGCAGGTACGCAAGGCCGCGGAAGATTTTCGTGTCTCCGTACGAAACCATCGGCGCGCGGCCATCGACGCGTTGAAGGAGATGCAGAAGGGCAAGGAGATCACCGAGGACGACGTAAAACAGGGGCAGGACCGCATCCAGAAGATCACCGCCGAGTATGTCACCAAGGTGGACGGGTTCCTCAAGGCCAAGGAAGAGGAGATCATGGAGGTCTAGTGGCTGTAACACTAGGAGCCGCCTTTTGATCTTTCCGGAATGGAGCTCTACGGGCTAGAAAAGAGTCGCTTGCCCACTCATGTCGCGATCATCATGGACGGCAACGGACGCTGGGCCAAGCTTCGGGGCAAGAGTCGCCTCGAAGGTCACCGGGAGGGGACAGAGTCGGTCAGGGCCACGGTGGAGTTGAGCCGCACCCTCGGTATTCGTTACCTCTCACTGTACGCATTTTCATCCGACAACTGGAATCGGCCGCACGACGAGGTGGAGGGGTTGATGGGACTCCTGGAGAACTACCTGCAGGACGAGCAGGAGCGCATGATGCGCGAAGGGATCCGTCTCATGGCCATCGGCGACCGTAAACGCCTGCCCGTCTCGGTACGCCGGGTTCTCGATCGCAACATCCGCCTCACCCGCCACAACACCGCCATTACGGTCATTCTGGCCCTCAGTTACAGTGGCCGAAGCGACATCGTCAAGACGGTGCGGGACATCGCCCGAAAAGTGAAGGCCGGACAGTGCAAGCTCGCGGAGATCGACGAGTCCATGATCGCCGCCAATACGGAAACCGGCCCCATCCCGGATCCGGACCTGCTGATTCGCACCAGCGGGGAGATGCGCATCAGCAACTTCTTCCTTTGGCAGATACCCTACACCGAGTTGTACATCACGCCCACGCTGTGGCCTGATTTCTCCGAGCAACAGTACGTTAGGGCGCTGCTGGAATTCCAACGACGGAAGCGTCGATTCGGAAAGACGGACGAACAGCTCCGGCAGGGCTGAAGCGACAGGACACTGATGCGCACCCGGGTATTGACCGCCCTGGCCGGGATTCCCATCCTCATCGGGATTATCGTCCTGGACAACGTCTGGCTGTTCTCGTCGTTCATCGAGGTCCTCACCCTCGTCGCCCTCCATGAATACTTTCGCATGGCCTTCCCGGACCATGGATGGGTGCGCCTGACGGGGATCGCGGCCGGCATGCTGCTGTCCCTGACCCTTGTGGTGCCCGGGCTTTCGGGCCTCTTCCCGGTCATCGTGGCAGGCCTGTTCGCGGTGTTCATCTTCACCGGCGGCACGGTGGAGGAACGTTATCGCCACCTCGCCCTGGCTCTGACCGGAGCATTGTACCTGGGCTACCTGTTCCCGCATTTCGTGCTCCTTTACCGTCACGGGTACCCGTGGGTGCTGTGGCTGCTGATCGTCGTCTTCTTGACCGACAGCGCCGGCTACTTTGCCGGTGTGGCTCTGGGCCGAAGAAAGTTGTACCCTTCCGTCAGCCCGGGGAAGACCGTTGAAGGGTCCGCGGCCGCCACCGTAGTAGGCGTGGCAGCCGGCTGGCTGTCGGGTTGGTGGCTTCTGGCCTTGTCGTTGGGTCCGTTGTTGTGGTTTTCCCTCGCCATCGTCATCATCGCTCAGGTGGGCGACCTGTTCGAATCGTTGATCAAGCGGGGCTTCACCGCCAAGGACTCGGGTGGAATCCTCCCCGGCCACGGCGGCTTGATGGACCGGCTTGACAGCCTGATCTTCCCGGGAGTTCTAAGCACCTACTGCCTGCGGTTGTTGTCATCATGAAATCCATTGTCATTCTGGGATCCACGGGAACCATCGGCGTCAATGCGCTCGATGTCATCCGGACCTTCAAGCAACGGTTCAGGGTCAGCGGACTGGTGGCCGGGCGCAATCTGGAATTGTTGGCCCGCCAGGTCGCCGAGTTCGCCCCGCGCATCGTCAGCGTCAGGGACCGGGACGACGTCGACGCCCTGCGCAAGCTCATCGGCCGGCGCCGGGTCGAGCTCGTCCACGGCGAGGAGGGGGCGGTGGCCGCGGCCACCGAGCCCACGGCGGACTTCGTGCTGGCCGCCATCGTGGGCGGCGCGGGGCTGGTGCCGACCTTCGCCGCGGTGCAGGCGGGCAAGGACGTGGGGCTCGCCAACAAGGAGGCCCTGGTCATGTCCGGCGAGCTCTTCGTGCGGGAGGCCAGGAAGCGGGGCGTACGGCTCCTGCCGGTGGACAGCGAGCACAGCGCGGTGTTCCAGTGCCTCGAGGGAAACCGGCGGGATGACGTCGACAAGATCATCCTGACCGCGTCCGGAGGGCCGTTCCTGCGCACGCCGCTTGGGGAGCTGCGCCACGCGACCATCCAACAGGCGCTGCAACATCCCACCTGGAAGATGGGGCCGAAGATCACCATCGATTCGGCCACCATGATGAACAAGGGGCTGGAGGTGATCGAGGCTCGTTGGTTGTTCGGCGTGCCCGGCGAGCGCGTGGAGGTGACGATCCACCCCCAGAGCATCGTGCACTCCATGGTGCGCTACCGTGACGGCGCGGTCATGGCGCAACTCGGCATTCCCGACATGCGCATCCCCATCGCCTATGCGCTCTCCTATCCCGAACGGCTCGACGTCGGGCTGGCGCCGTTGAACCTGCAAAAGCAGGGCGAGCTCACCTTCCTGAACGTGGAAGGCCGGCGCTATCCAGCGTTGGACATCGCCTATGGAGCCCTGGCCCAGGGCGGCACGGTCCCGGCCGTCCTCAACGCCGCCAACGAGGTGGCGGTGGCCGCCTTTCTGGACGGGCGCATCCGTTTTCGGCAGATCCATGAGATCAGTCAGAAGACCATCGAGTCTCACCAGTCCATCAAGCCGAGAACCCTGAAGCAGATCCTCAAGGCCGATCAATGGGCTCGGGCGTTCGCCCAGGAGCTCGTGCAGCAGGACGGAGTGCCAACGTGATCGACGTCGTCTACATGGTTGTCGCCGCCGTCGTGGCGTTCGGCGTGCTGGTGTTTCTTCACGAGCTGGGGCACTTTCTCGTGGCCAAGAAGGCCGGCGTGGGCGTCGTGACCTTCTCCATCGGCTTCGGTCCGAAAGTACTGATCCGCCGATACGGCGAAACGGAATACTGCGTGAGTGCCATCCCCCTGGGAGGGTACGTCAAGATGGTGGGGGAGGATCCCCGTGAGGAGGTGGACTCCGAAGACCGGGACCGGTCCTTCGCGCACCGGAGTCTGGCCAGCCGCTTCGCCATCGTGGCGGCCGGGCCGGCTGCGAACTTCCTGTTGGCCATGGTGGTGTTTCTCTTCGTGTTCACGTTTTTCGGCGTGCCCTACCGTACCGCGGAGATCAGCGGCGTGCAGCCCGGCTCCCCCGCGGCCGGCGCCGGGCTCCAGGCCGGTGACCGGGTGGTCATGGTCAACGACCGTCCCATCCGTTCCTGGGATCAACTGTCTGGTGAGGTCAGGGCGAGCCAGGGCCGTCCCATGGATTTGGGCGTGGTCCGAGGCGACCGGGAATTCGCGGTCACGCTGAGCCCCACAAGGGGACAGACGCAGAATCTTCTGGGCGAGCCCGAGGAGACCTGGCTGATTGGCGTTCAAAGCGCCGGAACCGTCGAAGTGGAGAGGAGGAATCCGCTGGCGGCCGGCTGGCTGGCGGTTTCCCGCACGGTGGAGATCTCGCTGCTGACGGTGGAAGTGCTGGTCAAGATGGTGGTCGGACGCGTCGATTCGGCGAATCTCGGCGGCCCCCTGATGATCGCCCAGTTGGCTGGACAGCAGGCCCAAAGGGGGCTGGCGGACTATCTGTTTCTGGTGGCGCTCCTGAGCATCAACCTCGGCGTCCTCAACCTGCTGCCCATCCCGATGCTGGACGGCGGACACCTGCTGTTTTTCCTGATCGAGGCCATGCGCGGCAGGCCCCTCGAAGCCTGGCAGCGGGAGCGGGCGCAGCAGATGGGTCTGGTGCTGCTGCTGTTCGTCATGGCGTACGCGTTCTACAACGATCTGGCGCGGATTTTCGGAAGCTGACGACGAACAGGAACCATGAAGGTACTGGGGCTCGACACGTCGACGGCACTGCTGAGCGCCGCGATCCTGGACGACGGCAGACTCGTGGCCGAATGCGTGCGGGAATCGACACAGGACCGCCGGCCGGGCCGATCGAACCATGCGGAGGGTCTGATCCCCGTCATTGACGAGGTGCTCCGGCGCGCGGAGACGGACTTTTCGAGCCTGTCGCTCGTGGGGGTCGCCGTGGGACCCGGTTCCTTCACCGGTTTGAGGATCGGGATCAGCACGGCCAAGGGTCTGGTCTACGGTTCGGATACGCCGGTCGTGGGAGTGCCCACGCTGGAAGCCACGGCGTATCGGGTGCCCATGGGAGACGGCACGACTTTCATCTGCCCCATGATCGACGCCCGAAAAGGCGAGGTCTATGCCGCGCTCTACCGCCGCACGGCCACCGCGTTCGAGTGCCTGATCGAAGACTCCCTTTCGGCGCCGGAGCCCCTGGCGCGGCAGGTGGTTTCCATGGCGACGGGCCCGTGTGTCTTCGTCGGAACCGGCGCGCAGGCTTATGCGGAGGTGATCGCCGGATGTACCGGGGGCCGCGGCCGGGTCACCGTCGGCGCCGATTTTCCTTCCACCGCCTTCGCTGTTGCCCGTATTGCCGAGGAGCGGTTCCGTGCCGCGCCGGTCACGAAAGCCGAGTCCCTGACCCCTCACTACATCCGCCCGCCGGATGCCGTGGCTAGTGTCCTGTCTCACAAATAGGTTTGTGAAACTGCGCAGGATTTTTCGTCGTCGGCAAGGCGCGATGACTTGTAGGGGCGACCTGCGGTCGCCCCAGGGCGTGCACCACGCGAGGAAGAGCAACGCAGCCGACGGCCAAAAGGACCAGCAGTTTCATAGACCTATTTGTGAGACAGGACACTAAAGCTGGGCGCGGTTCGGCGTAGCGGTCGCTCATTGACAAAAAAGCGGCCGTTGGATACATTCAACGGCTTGCCCCAAATCACCGATCAGGAGGTCGTCCAATGGAGGAGAGAGAGGAACAGATGATTGCCTCTGTCTTGGATCAGGACCCGGAACTGCGCAAATATTATGAAGAACACCTGGAGTACGAGAAGCGTTTGGTGGACCTGCACGACAAGGGCTACCTGTCACCGGAAGATGAGATAGAGAAGAAGCGCATCCAGAAACTGAAGCTCGTGGGCAAGGACAAGATCATGGAGATTCTCGGCAAGTACAAGTCCGCGAGCTAGGAGCCAGGGAGAGCACGATGAAGTTGAACGGGTCGGAAATCTTTGTGGAGTCGCTCAAGCGCGAGGGAGTGAAGACCATTTTCGGCATTCCCGGCGGAGTGGTCCTCAAGCTGTTTGACGTCCTGCACCAGCAGAATGACGTCGAGGTTATCCTGACCCGGCACGAGCAAGGCGCGGTGCACATGGCCGAGGGCTATGGCAAGGCCACGGGCAAGGCGGGAGTCGCCCTGGTGACCTCGGGTCCGGGGATGACCAACATCGTGACGGGCCTGGCGGACGCCATGATGGACTCCGTGCCGCTGGTGGCCTTCACCGGACAGGTCCCCACCAGCCTCATCGGCAACGACGCGTTCCAGGAAGCCGACAACATCGGCATCAGCCGTCCCTGCACCAAGCACAACGTCCTGGTGAGGGATGTCGCCGACCTCGCCGCGACCATCAAGGAGGCCTTCTACATCGCCAACACGGGCCGCCCGGGTCCGGTTCTGGTGGATATCCCCAAGGACGTGAGCACCGAGTCCGCCGAGTTTCACTATCCCGACAAGGTCAACCTCCGGGGATACCGCCCCACCGTGTCCGGCAACCGCTACCAGATCAAGCAGGCCGCCGGTGAGATCCTGAAGGCGAAGAAGCCGGTCATCTACGTGGGCGGCGGAGCGGTCTTTTCGGGCGCCGCCAACGAGGTGCGCGAGTTCGCGGATCTGACGCAGATCCCCGTGACCATGACGGTGATGGGGCTCGGCTCCTTTCCCGGGACCCATCCGCTGAGCATGGGCATGCTGGGCATGCACGGAACCTACTGCGCCAACATGGCCATGCACGAAGCCGACCTGCTCATAGCCGTGGGCGCCCGGTTCGACGACCGCGTGACCGGCAAGCTGTCCGAGTTCTCGCCCCGGGCCCGGGTGATTCACATCGACATCGACCCGACTTCCATCAAGAAGAATGTCCACGCCCACATTCCCATCGTCGGCGACGTGAAGGTGGTGCTGAAGGAGCTGGTGAGCGTGTTGAGCTCCATGGACGGCAACCCCGCCAGCGTCAAGGCACAGCGCCAGCCGTGGCTCAAGCAGGTGAACGAATGGGCCGCCGCGCATCCGCTGGCCTACCAGCAGGAAGGCAAGAAGGAGACCAAGCCGCAGTACGTCATCGAGAAGGCCTACGAGCTCACCAAGCACAAGGCCATCGTCGTCACGGACGTGGGTCAGCACCAGATGTGGGCGGCACAGTACTTCAAGGGCGCCACCCAGCGCACCTTCCTCACCTCGGGTGGGCTCGGCACCATGGGTTTCGGATTTCCGGCCGCCATTGGCGCCCAGAAGGCGTATCCCAACAAGACCGTGCTCTGCATCACCAGCGAGGGCAGCTTCCAGATGAATCTTCAGGAGCTGGCGGTGGCGGCCATCTACAAGCTGCCGGTCAAGATCATCCTGCTCAACAACCAGTTCCATGGCATGGTGCGGCAGTGGCAGGACCTGTTCTACGAGGGACGCTACGCTTCCAGCGACCTGGGGAACGTCCCGGATTTCGTCAAGCTCGCGGAAGCCTATGGGATCCTCGGGCTCCACTCGGAGGGGCCCGCCGACGTGGAGGCGGTGCTGAAGGAAGGGCTCAAGCACAAGGGCCCGGTGTTGATGAACTTCGCCATCGACCGGTTCGAGAACTGCTATCCGATGATCCCTGCCGGCGGCGCCCACCACGAGATGGTGCTGGAGGACCCCCCGCAACTGAAGACGAAGACCGCGCGCAAGGGCTCGCGAAAAACGGGAGAGGATGCGGACGCCGTACTGCCGGCGTAAGGGTTTGGTGGATGGAACACATCATTTCGGTTCTGGTTGAGAATAAATCCGGCGTGCTCGCTCGAGTGGCCGGCCTGTTCAGCGCGCGGGGTTACAACATCGAGAGCCTGTCCGTGGCTCCGACCCCGGATTCCAGCATCTCCATGATCACGGTGGTGACCTCGGGTGACGAGGACATCATCGAGCAGATCATGAAACAGCTCAATAAGGTCATCGAAGTTCTCAAGGTCGTCGACCTCACCGAAGAGGACCACATCGACCGTGAAACGGCGCTGATCAAGATCCTGGCCAAACCGGCGCACCGGGACGAGGCCGTGCGGATCGCGCAGATCTTCCGCGCCAACATCGTCGACTCCACCCCGCAGACGTACACCCTCGAGGTGTCGGGAGACGCCGGCAAGATCCAGGCGGTCATCAACTTGTTGAAGCCCATGGGCATCAAGGAGATCGTTCGCACGGGCCGCATCGCCATCGCGCGGGAGTCTCTGTAGCGATGTCTGTGTTTTCAGACTGGCGTTGACTTGTCACGAGGGTCCGTTCGGCCACCCTCCGATGCGCTGCCGGCCAACTTTTCACAGGGAGGTTCAACATGCAGGTCTACTATGACCAGGACGCGGATCTGAACCGGATCCGCGACCGCAAGGTCACGGTGCTCGGTTACGGCAGCCAGGGACACGCACACGCCAGCAATCTGCGCGACTCCGGCGTGGACGTGGTGGTGGGATTGAAGCGCGACAGCGCGTCCTGGGCCAAGGCGGCGGATGCCGGCCTGACGGTGATGGAGACGGCGGAGGCGGCCGAAGCCGGGGACGTGGTCATGGTGCTGCTACCCGACGAGCTTCAGGGCGACGTCTACAAGGAGGTCATCCGGCCCGGTCTCAAGCCGGGAAACTACCTGGCCTTCGGGCACGGCTTCAACATCCACTTCAAGCGGGTGATTCCTCCCGAGGACGTCAATGTCTTCATGGTTGCCCCCAAGGGGCCCGGCCACCTGGTACGAAGCGAGTTCGAGCGGGGCAGGGGAGTGCCTTGCCTTTTGGCCGTCGAGCAGGATCCCTCCGGAGATACCACGCCGGTGGGTCTGGCCTATGCCGCGGCCATCGGCGGCGCCCGCGCCGCGGTCATCGAGACCAGCTTCAAGGACGAGACGGAAACAGACCTGTTCGGCGAGCAGACGGTGCTGTGCGGCGGCCTTACGTCGCTGATCCAGGCGGGCTACGAAACCTTGGTGGAGGCGGGCTATCCGCCGGAAATGGCCTATTTCGAGTGCTGTCACGAGGTCAAGCTGATCGTCGACCTGATCTATGAGGGCGGACTGGCCAACATGCGCTACTCCGTCAGCAACACCGCGGAGTACGGCGATCTCACCCGGGGGACACGGATCGTCAACGACGACACCCGCAAGATCATGAAGGAGATCCTGGCGGACATTCAATCGGGAAAATTCGCCGACGAGTGGATGAACGAGCACCGCAACGGATCGCCGCATTTCAACGAGCTGCGCCAGGCCTCCCGGAGCCATCCCATCGAGAAGGTGGGTGAGCAACTCAGGTCGATGATGCCGTGGCTGGCGGAAAACCGGCTGGTGGACAAGAGCAAGAACTAGTAGGGGCGGGTTTCAAACCCGCCCGCGCTACGGGTTTTGAACCCGCGCCGGGGGTGGTTTTGAACCCGCGCCGGGGGTTTCAAACCGGCCCACCCCTGGGCTGATACAGACCCGCTGGCGGCGTATTGGGGGACATTCCCATCAGGATCGCGAAGGAAGGTTATCGGTTCGTTTTCACCGCGTTGGGGCTGGCGGCCGCTGCCCTGGCCGTGGGCTGGTTCGTCGTCGGCGTGGTACTGGCGGCGGTGGCGGTGGCGGTGGCAGGGTTCTTTCGCGATCCGGATCGCGTTTCGCCGGACGGGGAAGGCATTGTCGTGTCTCCGGCGGACGGCAAGGTGGTGAGCGTCGACGATGTCTCGGATGCCGATGGCCGCAGGGTCAGCATCTTTCTTTCGCCCCTGGACGTGCACATCAACCGGGCTCCCATGAACGGACGGGTGGCGGATGTCCGCTATCAGACGGGCCACTTCCTGGCCGCCTACAAGGGCAAGGCGTCCGACGAGAATGAACGCAATGCCATCGAGCTCGTGGACGATGCGGGAACGACGCTCCGCATCGTGCAGATCGCGGGCTTCCTCGCCCGCCGGATCGTTTGCGACGTCGGACGCGGCGATTCGTTGAAGCGGGGCGAGCGTTTCGGCATGATCATGTTCGGATCCCGCGTAGACCTCTTCCTGCCGCGGGTCGCCACCGTCGAAGTACACCCCGGCCAGCGGGTCCGGGGCGGGGAAACCATCGTCGCCAGGCTGCAGTGTTGAGGCTTTAGTGTTAAACCTGTTTGTGAGATACAACACTAGGAGCCTGTATCGGCCGGCAGCGCCGTGCGGGCACGGGCGGGTTTGAAACCCGCCCCTACATCGGATGCCGGGTTCCTGCGGCGCAGGCTCGTAGTGCACATTGGTAAACGTATGGGTGAGACAGCACAGTAGCCACGGACCAGGGTGATGGACAGTACCGAAAAGTCCGGCTCGCCGTTTAGAAAAGTCCGGCTCATCCCGCGGGGGAAGGCCAAACCGGGCCGCCTGAAGCGGCGGGGTCCGTCCAACCGGCCGCGCCGCGCCATCTATCTTCTGCCCAGCCTGTTCACCGCGGGCAATCTCTTCTGCGGCATGTTCGCCATGATCTTCGCGTTCAATGGCGAGTACCATCAGGCGGCCCTGTTCATCGTGGTCGCGCACCTGCTGGACGGCGTCGACGGCGCGGTGGCGCGGCTAACCCACACCACCAGCCAGTTCGGAGTCGAATTCGATTCCCTGGCCGACCTCGTCTCGTTCGGCGTCGCGCCGGCGATCCTGCTCTACGTATTCGCGTTGGCGCCGTTGGCCACCTGGGGCGGCTTCGTGGCGGCACTGTTTGCCGTCTGCGGGGCGCTACGCCTGGCGCGCTTCAACGTCCAGACCCTGGCTACGGAAAAGAGCTACTTCACCGGATTGCCGATCCCGGCGGCCGCGGCCATGGTCGCGGCTACCATCTTCATGTATTTCATGCTGGGACTCGAGAACACGGACAGCAAGCCCGTGGTCTTTATGGTCATGGCATGTACGCTGGCGGGCCTCATGGTGAGCAATTTCCGCTATCTCAGCCTGAAACAGCACCACTTCAAGAAGCGCAGCACCATTGGGTTGTTGCTTTCCGCGCTGGTAATCATTATACTAACCATCTCTATGTGGCAGATCGTGTTGTTCTCGGCGCTATTACTGTACACCCTATCGGGTCCCCTTTTATGGCTGCTCGCCGTGCGAAAGCGACGGAGGGAAGAGCAGGCACTCGTACAAGCCTGACCAAAAGCGAACCTCAGCTTGCATGATCCAAACTCCCGCCGGACCCCCCGCGGGAGTTTTTTTTGAGGAGGAAGACCATGGGCGCCAAAGACGTTGTGAACATTTTTGATACGACTCTCAGGGACGGCGAGCAGTCGCCCGGGGCAAGCATGAACATCGACGAGAAGGTCCTCATTGCCCGCCAACTGGACAAGCTGGGGGTGGACGTCATCGAGGCCGGATTCGCCGCGTCGTCGCCAGGGGACTTCGAGTCCGTGGTGCAGGTATGCAAGGCCGTCAAGCGCCCCATCGTGCTGAGTCTGGCGAGGGCGCAGCAGGGCGATATCCGGAAGGCCGCCAAGGCGGTGGAAGGGGCGCGGAAGCCCGGCCTCCACACCTTCATCGCCACCTCCGATATCCACCTGAAGCACAAGCTCCGGATGTCCCGGGAGGAGGTGCTGGAGTCCGTGGGTACGGCCGTGGTGCTGGCGAGGAGATATCTGGACTATGTCGAGTTCTCCGCGGAGGACGCTTCGCGCAGCGATCCGGAGTTCTTGGTGGAGGTCTTCTCGGAGGCCATCCGGGCCGGGGCGAAAACCCTCAACATTCCGGACACCACGGGCTACGCCATCCCGTCGGAGTTCGGCGAGCTGGTGCGGTACCTGATTGAAAATACCGAGGACTCGGACAAGGTCACCTGGAGCGCCCACTGCCACAACGACCTGGGTCTGGCCGTGGCCAACTCCCTGGCGGCGGTGGCCAACGGCGTGCGGCAGGTGGAGTGTACGGTGAACGGCATCGGCGAGCGGGCCGGCAATACCTCGCTGGAAGAGGTGGTGATGGCCCTCAAGACGCGGCGGTCGGTGTTCAATCTCGACACGCGCATCCACACCGAGCAGATCTATCCCACCTCGCGTCTGCTGTCCCAGGTCACCGGCATCTCGGTTCCGCTCAACAAGCCCATCGTGGGAGACAATGCCTTTGCCCACGAGGCCGGGATCCATCAGGACGGCGTGCTGAAGCAGAAGCTCACCTACGAGATCATGAAGCCCGAATCCATCGGTATACCGGGCAACCGGCTGGTGATGGGCAAGCACTCCGGCCGGCATGCCTTCAGCGAAAGATTGCAGCATCTCGGCTTCACGCTCAACAAGGACGAGATCAACCGGGCCTTCGATCGGTTCAAGGAGCTCGCGGACAAGAAGAAGGAAGTGTTCGACGAGGACATCGAGGCCTTGGTGGCGGACGAGGTGCTGAGGATACCGAGCCAGCCGGACCGTTACGAGCTGGTGTACATGAACATCGCCTCGAGCTCATCTGCGGTGCCGTCGGCCACCATACGGATGCGGGTGGACGGCGAGGAGAAGATGGCCCACGACACGGGTGACGGGGTGGTGGATGCGTGTTATAAAGCCATCGCCAAGATCTCCGGTAGCCGCGCGAAGCTGCAACGGTATTCGGTTTCGAGCGTCACCGGCGGCACCGACGCCCAGGGCGAGGTGTCGTGCATGCTTCAGGAAAAGGACATCAACATCTCCGGGAAAGGTTCCCACACGGACATCATCATGGCGAGTGCGCTGGCGTACGTGAACGCGCTGAACCGTCTCGAATATCGCAAGCGGCACCGTAAGGTTTCAGTAGAGGGGGGGCCATGAGTCATAAGGTAACGGTGCTTCCGGGCGACGGCATCGGCCCGGAAGTGGTCGCCGAGGCCATGGCGGTGCTGCGGCAGGCGGGCGGCATCTTCGATTTCACCATCGATGTCGAGGAGGGGGTGGTGGGCGGAGCGTCCATCGACGCCCACGGAACGCCCCTGACCGACGAGGTACTGGCCCTGGCCAAGTCCAGCGACGCGGTGGTGCTGGGAGCCATGGGCGGACCCAAGTGGGATGGACTGGACTATTCCATCCGCCCCGAGCGAGCGTTGCTGGCGTTACGCCAGGAGTTGGGCTTGTTCGCCAACCTTCGTCCGGTGAAGCTGTTCGCCCCTTTGGCGCAGGCTTCGACCCTCAAGCCCGAGGTGGTGGCGGGAACCGACCTGCTCGTCGTGCGCGAGCTGACCGGCGGCATCTACTTCGGACAGCCCAAGGGCGTCACCACCGAGCCCGACGGTACCGAGCGGGGCTTCAATACCCTGGTCTACACCACGCCCGAGATCGAACGGATCGCCAGGGTGGCCTTCGACGCCGCCCGCAGGCGGCGCGGCCGGGTGACCTCGGTGGACAAGGCCAACGTGCTGGAGTCCACCGAGCTGTGGCGCAGGGTGGTGACCCGGGTCCGCGACGAGGAAGGCTATGGCGACGTCGAGCTCGACCATGTGCTGGTGGACAACTGCGCCATGCAGCTCATTCGGGATCCCAGGCAGTTCGACGTCATCGTCACCACCAACATGTTCGGAGACATCCTGAGCGACGAAGCGGCCATGCTCACGGGTTCCATCGGCATGCTGCCGTCCGCCAGCCTCGGCGGCAAGGTGGGCATGTACGAGCCCGTGCACGGCAGCGCCCCGGACATCACCGGACAGGACAAGGCCAACCCGCTGGCCACCATCCTTACGGTGGCGCTCATGCTGCGCCACTCCTTTGACCAGGGCGCCGCCGCCGACTGCATCGAACAGGCGGTGGAGCGGGTGCTCGAGGCCGGTCACCGTACCCTGGACATCTCCGAGGGGAAGGCCAACGTGGTGGGGTGCAAGGAGATGGGTTCGCTGGTGCGGCAGGAGATTGCGGCCGGCCGCGGAGCTTAGCGTGACATGAATAAAGACAAGTACAATGTTGCCGTAGTGGGAGCGACCGGGGCGGTGGGCGAGGAGATGCGGAAGATTCTCGCGGAGCGGCTGTTCCCCGTGGACACCCTTCGGTTGCTGGCTTCCGAGCGGTCCGCCGGCCAGCGGCTTGCTTTCGGCGGCCGGCAGATTCCGGTGGAGGTGCTGGACGACGATTCTTTCGAGGATATCGACATCGCGCTGTTCTCGGCGGGTTCGTCGGTCAGTGCCCGGTATGCCCAGGCGGCGGTGGACGCCGGCGCCGTGGTCATCGACAACACCAGCCATTTCCGGATGGACGAGGAGATCCCGCTGGTGGTTCCGGAAGTCAACGCGGACAGGATCGCCGACCACGCCCATCGGGGCATCATCGCCAACCCCAACTGCTCCACGATCCAGATGGTGGTGGCGCTGAAGCCCTTGTACGACGCAGCGGGCATCACCCGCATCGTGGTGTCCACCTATCAGTCGGTGTCCGGAGCCGGACGCCGGGCCATGGAGGAACTCGGCAAGCAGACCGCGGCGCTGTTCAACAGCCAGGAGGTGGAGTGCGAGCAGTTCCCGCACCAGATCGCGTTCAACTGCATCCCGCACATCGATTCGTTTCTGCCCGACGGTTACACCAAGGAAGAGGTGAAGATGGTCCAGGAGACCCGCAAGATCCTGGACGACCCGGAAATTCGCATCACCGCCACCGCCGTGCGCGTGCCCGTCTTCTGCGGCCACTCCGAATCCATCAACGTCGAGACCCGCACCAAGCTGTCGGCGGGCGATGTCCGCGCCATCCTCAGGGAGGCTCCCGGGGTGCTGCTCCAGGACGACCCCCAGGGCAACGACTACCCCCTCGCCACCCAGGCTACGGGCAAGGACGCCACGTACGTCGGGCGCATCCGGGAGGATGACTCCGTGGACAACGGCATCAACCTCTGGGTCGTGGCCGACAACCTGCGCAAGGGCGCTGCCCTGAACGCGGTACAGATCGCCGAGATCCTGATCCGGGACTACCACTGACACGTAGACCGTAAGCCGCTCCGCGGGGGGTGTGCCAGGAAACCGGCATGAACGTCAGACTGACCCTCGAGTACGACGGCACGGACTACCGTGGATGGCAGATTCAGCCCGGCGGACCGACGATCCAGGGCATCCTGGAGGACGCCCTGGCCGTGCTGCTGAAGCACAGGGTGCGGGTCCAGGGGTCCGGACGGACCGATGCCGGCGTTCATGCGCGGGGCCAGGTGGCGAATTTCGCGTGCCCCGACGGCCGGGACCTGACCCGAATTCAGCGGGGCCTCAACGCCCTCACCCGGGACGACATGACGATAAGGGCGGTAGAGTCGGCGTCCCCCTCGTTCGATGCCCGGAGAGACGCGAGGAAGCGCGTTTACGAATACCGGCTGTGGAACCACCCCTGGCGGTCGGTGTTCAACGACCGGTATTCGTGGCACGTACGCAGGCCGTTGCGCGTCGACGCCATGCGCGAGGCGTTGGCCGCGTTGGAAGGGGAGCATGACTTCTCGTGTTTCCGGGCCGCCGGGTGCGGCGCCGCTACCGCGGTCCGGCGGATCTACCATAACGAGTTGTTCCTGTGGGAGGATCACTGGGTCTATCGCGTTGAAGCCACCGGCTACCTCCGGCACATGGTACGCAACATCGTCGGCACGCTGGTGCAGATAGGGCTCGGTGAGCGGGATGCCGGCGGTCTCCCGGCATTGATCGACAGCCGCGACCGTACGCAGGCCGGCCCCACCGCGCCCGCACGGGGCCTGTTCCTGGTGGAGGTGTGCTACGAATAGGCATCCGCGGTGAGTCAGTCCGCCGGATAGCGTCCTTCGACTCCGCTTCGCGAAGCCTGTCCTGAGCTCGTCGAAGGGCTCAGGACGAACGGAATCGTGGTTTTCCACCAACCGCTCGTCCTGAGCCCTTCGACGAGCTCAGGACAGGCTTCGCGAAGCGGAGTCGAAGGGCGCTTGAATTAGCGCAGGCCACTGGCTATGATTTCCCGCAAGGAGAAACCTGATCCATGTCCGAACGTACACTACATGACAAGGTCTGGGACGCCCATACGGTGACGACGCTCCCCACCGGGCAAACCCAACTCTTTATCGGATTACATCTGGTCCACGAAGTGACCACCCCGCAGGCGTTCGACATGATGCGGGAACGGGGGCTGTCCATCGCCTATCCCCAGCGGACCTTCGCCACCGCCGATCACATTGTCCCCACGGACACCCATGCCCGGCCCTTTGCCGACGATCAGGCCGAGGCGATGATGGCGGCGCTGGAGAAGAACGTCAGCGATTTTGGCATCGAGTTCTACGGTTTGGGAAGTGACCGGCAGGGCATCGTTCATGTCATCGGTCCGCAGCTCGGTCTGACGCAGCCGGGCATGACGCTTGCCTGCGGCGACAGCCACACGAGCACCCACGGGGCCTTCGGGACCCTGGCCTTCGGCATCGGTACCACCCAGGTCCGGGACGTGCTGGCGACCCAGACCCTGTCCATGGACCGGCTCAACGTACGGCGCATCAACGTCAACGGCAGCCTCCCCCTGGGGGTGCACGCCAAGGACGTGATCCTCACCATCATCCGGACCCTCGGAGTCGGCGGCGGCAAGGGGTATGCGTACGAGTACGGCGGCGCGGTGCTGGACCGGATGAACATGGAAGAACGCATGACCGTCTGCAACATGAGCATCGAGGGCGGTGCGCTGGTGGGTTACGTCAACCCCGATCAAACTACCTTCGACTACCTGCTGGGACGGCAGTTCGCGCCCAAGGGGGAAGCCTTCGACCGCGCGGTGGCGTACTGGCGCGCCATGGCGTCGGATCCGGACGCGGCCTATGACGACGTGGTGGACCTCGACGGCTCGGCCATCGAGCCCACGGTCACCTGGGGCATCAATCCCGGACAGGCAGTGGGAGTGCTGGAGAACCTGCCGCGCCCCGAAGAGCTGCAAGACCCCAAGACCGTCGAGAGGGCCTACGAGCACATGGGCTGGACCCCGGGCGCGCCGATTCTCGGGACTTCCATTGACGTGGCATTCATCGGCTCCTGCACCAACTCGCGGTTCTCGGATCTCGTGGCCGCGGCGCGCGTTGCCAAGGGCAGGCAGGTTTCCGCGGGCGTGAGAGCGCTGGTGGTGCCCGGCTCCGTCGAGGTCAAGAAACAGGCGGAGGCGGCGGGGCTCGACCGGGTCTTCACCGAAGCGGGCTTCCAATGGAGAGAGGCCGGCTGCTCCATGTGTCTGGCCATGAACCCCGACAAGCTCAACGGCCGCGAGGTGTGCGCGTCCTCATCGAACCGCAACTTCATCGGCCGTCAGGGGAGCCCCGGCGGGCGGACGCTGTTGATGAGTCCCGCCATGGTGGCCGCGGCCGCCCTGAACGGCAAGGTCGTGGACGTGCGCGAATACAACTAATCGATTGAGGTCGGCATGAATGAGATCAAGCAGGTAGGCGGCAGGGCGGTGGTGGTGCGGGGGCACGATATCGATACCGATCGAATCGTTCCGGCCCGCTACCTCAAGGAAATCACCTTCAATCGCATGGGTGAATACCCGTTTTTCGACGAGCGGCACGACACCGAGGGCAACACGGTGGACCATCCGTTCAACGAGGCCCGCTTCCAGGGCGCAGAGGTCCTGCTGGTGAACCGCAACTTCGGTTGCGGGTCGTCGCGGGAGCACGCGCCGCAGGCCCTGTACCGCTGGGGCATCAAGGTCGTCGTCGGGGAATCCTTCGGCCCGATCTTCGCCGGCAGCAGCCTGCTGATGGGCATGCCCACGGTGATGGTCTCGCCGGAGGACATCGGAAAGCTCATGGCAATGGTGGAGGCCGACCCCGCAGTCGAGCTCACCGTGGACCTCGACGCCCGGAAGATCCACCTGCCCGATGGCACGGACATGGACATCGACATCAGTGAGGGCCACCGCAACGCCCTGACCACGGGCTCGTGGGACTCCACCACGCTGCTGCTCAACAACATGGCCGAAGTGGCCGAGACCGCCGAGAGACTGCCCTACACCAAGAACTTCGAGGGGCCGGCGCCGCTGTAGCGTGCCGCGCTCGGTCCCCGGCGCATTCGTAGGGGCGACCGGCCGGTCGCCCCTACCCTGGGTTCACTGTCGCGTAGGCTCCCGAGCCTGCGCCGCAGGAAGCGTACATCCGATGTAGGGGCGGGTTTCAAACCCGCCCGTGTGCGGATCGCGCTGTCGGCTGACACGGCTCCTACCCCTGCACTTGCGGCAGCACCTTTTCCACGAACGTATCCAGTTGTGCGAGGTCGGCGATGGCCAGGCCGATGATCAGGGTCTGGAGTCCGCCGGCGAAGATCCGGTTGATGCCGTCGGCGCACGCATTCGCGCTCCCCACCAGCATGTACTTCTCCACGTCCATCCGCACCTTGCCGTAGTAGCGAATGAGATAGTTGCTGCACGCCTCCACGGCCTTGCTCTTGTCGTCGTTGATGGCGATGAAGGTAAGCCCGGCCTTTTCGATGCTGTCGGGGTCGCGGCCGGCTGCCCGGGCGTGGCCGCTGATCTTTTCCCACACCGCGCTGAAGTCGTGCACGGCGTTGCTGCCGCAAATGTAGCCGTCAGCCAGCCGCCCGACCCGCTTGAGAACGGTTTCGGCGGTCCCGCCCATCCAGATGGGGGGATGGGGCGACTGGATGGTCTGGGGGCCGAAGCGTGTGCTGTGGAGGTCGAAGAACCTGCCGTGGTGTTCCACCTCCTCTTCGGTCCAGAGCCGCTTCATGAGGCCGAGAGACTCCTCGGCCCGGGTTCCCCGGTGCTCCCAGGGAACCTCCACGGAGCTGAAATCGTTCTCCCGGCTGCCGAACCCGATGCCGAGGGTCACTCTGCCATTGGACAGGAAGTCGAGGGTGGCCACGGTCTTGGCCAGCAGCGCCGGATGCCGGAGCGCCGACAGCAGCACCGACGTTCCCAGCCGGATGTTCTCGGTGGCGCCCGCCACGGCCGCCAGCACGGTCAGGGCCTCGAGATTGTCATAGGCAATGCGATCGATGGTCCAGAACGAATGCAGGCCCGCCTGGTCGCATTGCCGCGCCATGGCGGTGACGTAGCCCGGTTCGATTTCCGGAGCCGGGTTGACGAAACAAATGCCTAGATTTCCCATGGTGACGATCCTTTCCTGGTGCTCAGCGGTCCGCCGCAGACCCCTCAATGCCTCGAACATTAGTCGGTTTTCTCCAATCCCGCAACGAGAGCCCGTCGTCCGCAGGTCGGATTAGCAAAGCGTAATCCGACAAGGGGCGAGGCTGCGCGGTGCCGGGTTACGCCTTTGGCTAACCCGACCTACGGGGAAGGAGCCGTTCCAGTGGACGCCGTGCCACCCGGTCGAGCTTGACAGTCTCTCCAGACCTCGATATATCCCGTGTGGATTTCTTTAGGGGCAGAAAGGAGTTTCTATGTTGGAAGCCGCCACCGTAGCATTTGAGAACCTCCTGGTTCCAAGCCGGCTGGGGTATCTGTTCATCGGCGTGCTGATGGGCTTGGCGTTGGGTGCGATTCCCGGCTTGGGAGGCCTCGTCGGCCTCGCCATCCTCCTGCCCTTCACCTTCGACATGGACTCCTTCGAGGCGTTCGCCATCATGATCGGCTTGATCTCGGTGACGAGCACCTCCGACACCATCCCCTCGGTGCTCTTCGGCGTACCCGGCACCTCGGCGTCCCAGGCCACCATTCTGGACGGGCACCCAATGGCCAAGAAAGGGGAGGCCGGCAGAGCCTTCGGCGCCGCCTATATGGCATCGCTCCTGGGCGGCGTGTTCGGGTCGCTGGTGCTGGCGCTTTCCATCCCGGTGCTCCGCCCCATCGTCCTCGCGTTCGGCTCTCCCGAGTTCTTCATGCTGGGCCTCCTGGGCATCTCCATGGTGGCCGTGCTGAGCGGCAATGCCCCGGTGAAGGGGCTCATCGTCGGCGCCCTCGGCCTGTGCGTGGGCATGGTGGGCATGGACCCCCAGACGGGTGTGCTCCGTTGGGTGTTCGGGGAGCTATACCTCTGGGACGGCGTGCCCCTGGTCCCGGTGGCGCTGGGAGTCTTCGCCATCCCCGAGATCGTCGACCTGACCATCAGGGGCACGCGCATCGCGGATGTGCCCAAGGAGCGGTTGAAGGGGGTCACGGCAGGGATCCGGGATACCTTCCGCAACTGGTTCCTGGTCCTGCGTTGCGGGGTGGTGGGGGTTTTCGTAGGGGCCATCCCGGGGTTGGGCGCGTCGGTGGTGGATTGGTTCGCCTATGGGCACGCAATACAGACGGAGAAGGGCGCCAACGAGACCTTTGGCACGGGCGACGTGCGCGGAGTGCTTGCGCCGGAAGCCGCCAACAACGCCAAGGAGGGCGGGGCCCTGATCCCCACCATCGCCTTCGGCGTTCCGGGCAGCGCGTCCATGGCGCTGTTGCTGGGGGCCATGACCATCCAGGGCCTGACCCCGGGCTCGGCCATGCTCACCAAGGACCTTGCGGTTACCTACACGATGATCTGGAGCCTGGCCATCGCCAACGTCTTCGGCACCATCCTGTGCCTGTTGCTGACCAATACGCTGGCGAAGCTCGCCATGGTCCGGATCAATCTGCTGACCCCGATGGTGGTGGTGATCGTGTTCCTGGCGTCCTTTCAAGCCACCCGGCACTATGGGGATCTCTGGTCCCTGCTGGCATTCTCGCTGCTGGGCTGGTTGATGAAGCGGTTCAGTTGGCCGCGGCCGCCGCTGATCCTGGGGCTGGTGCTCAGCGGCATCATCGAGAACTATCTCTTCATCTCCATCAGCCGTTACGGCGCCACGTGGATGATGCGTCCCATCGTGATGATCGTGATGGTGCTCATCGCCGCAAGCCTGTACTACGGCGTTCGCAACTCGCGCAAGCAACTGGAGCTGCAACGGATGCGGGAAGCGAAAATCGAGCGTGAACGAAGCGGGGAAGCCGATGAAGCTTAGGGCCAATCCGGGAGCGTTGTTCACCCTCATACTCCTGTTGTTGATGGTAGGCTTGGTGGTTACCGCCAAGCAGTGGCAATATCAGGCGCGGCTGTTCCCGTGGACCATCGGCATTCCCACCATGCTGCTGTGCTTCCTGCAACTGGGCATGGATCTTTTCCGGAGCAAGAATGAAGGCGAGGAGGCGGCCGGCATAATGGACCTGCCGGTGGACCGCAGCGTTCCGGTGGCCGTGGTCATCAGGCGCGCGGTGAATATCTTCGGATGGATCTTCGGCCTCTTCCTGTCCATCGGGATCATCGGATTCATCCTGAGCGTCCCGCTCTTCTTGCTCCTCTATCTGTCCATTCAGGCCCGCGAGTCGTGGAAAGTTTCCGTTGCCTACATGGCGGTCATGATGGTATTCATGATCGGAGTTTTCGAGATGGTGTTGCACATCCCCTGGCCGCCGGGCGTGGTGAGCGCGCCTCAGGAGTTCATTCTGGGGCTGGTAGAGAAGTACCTGTCGAGTCTGATTCCCTTCTGAGCGCGGGACCGAAAATTTGGGTCAAGGAGACCCTTGACATTTGCTGCAAGGGTCGCTTATAAAGGGCCGTCTGTCTGGATCAGCGGAAAAAACCAAAAGGGAGGTAGCGTATGTTTGCGAAGAAAAGGCTTGTGGGTATGGCAGTAGTTTTGGGTGCCTTGTTCCTGTTGTCGTCGATGGCGATAGCGGCCGACATGAAGCTCATGTTGGCGCCCAACACGGTGTCCAAGAAGACCGCGGTCACAGTCACCGCATCGGGACTGAAGGCCGGACAGGAAGTCGGCTTGCGGATGATGATGGGCGGCGTTTTGTCCGACGTGAGCTTTCTGGCGAAGCCTGCCATCGAGAAGGCGGACGACAAGGGCATGGTATCGTCGAAGTGGACCGTTAACCGGGAGTTGCGGCTCTTGGCCAATGGCGACCACGAGATCATGCTGGTGGACAGCGACGGCAACACGCTCGCCAAGACGATGCTGACCGTGGCGAAGCCCGCGAAGAAGAAGAAATAGCTTGCTTGGCACAGGGAGTGTCACCGGATTCCATGCCGGTGACACTCTCGACGCGGGTTGGTTCCGGAAGGGGCGGCCGTCAATAGAAAACGGGCTGAGGATTTCGCTAGAACCGGAGTCCTCGGCCCGTTTCCGTTCCGGGGATAGATTCGCTCGGAGGCAGGGGCTCAGACGTGAGGGAGGTAACGGATCATGAAGAGACGGACACTAACGAGTTGGGGCATATTGGTTTTTATTTTTCTCTTCGCCGGACTGGTGACGACGGTGCAGGCGAAGAACATCACCATCTTGATCGGTTATCCGCCGGGCGGCGGCCACGACCTCGAGGCGCGGGTCATGGGGCGCCACCTGAGCAAGTACCTTGCCGACAACCCGAAGATCATCGTTCAGAACGTGCCGGGGGCGGGCGGCATGATCATGGCCGCATACACCTACAACCGGGTGAAGCCCGACGGGTTCACCATTGGCCTGTTCGGCTCCAGCCATGGACTTCAGGCGTTGGTTGCTCCGCCGCATATGGTCAAGTTCGACGTCACCAAGATGCCGATCATCTGGTCCGTCGCCGGCATTCAGGTTCATCTGACCCGTGACTTTCTCGGGGCCAGGAAGGCCGACGACCTGGTGAACAAGGTCGACCGCTCGAAGATCGTCGTGGCCGGCCGCTCCAAGCAGGGCTCCTCGTGCCTGCGCGGGCAGTTGGCCCTGCGGCTCCTGGGTATCGAGAAGTACACGCCGGTGTGCGCCTATGGGGGAACGTCGCCCATCAGGGCCGCCATGGAACGGAGCGAGGTGAGCTACTTCGTGGCCAGTGACGCCCACCTGGTGGGCGGCGGCGCCTTCGTGGACCTGCACCAGCGCGGCCTGGTGTTCCCCATGTACCAGAGCGGCATCCTCAAGGGGGACGGAACCATCGCGCGGTCCGACACCGTAAAGGGGGACGTCCCCACGCTTTACGAGGTGTACAAGTCGGTCCACGGGAAAGAACCTTCGGGGCCTGAGTGGGAGTCTTGGCGCGCCATCGGACTTGGCATCTCGAATCTGACCCGTACCCTGGTGCTGCCTCCGGGCACTCCCGCGGCCAGGGTCGCGGAGCTTCGGGTTGCGATCGCGAAGATGGCCAAGGACCCAGGCTTCGTGAAGGATTGGGAGAGGATTTTCGGCCAGAAGCTCGCTCCGGTGCTCGTGACGCCGGAAGATGCGACCAAGATCCGCGACGACACCATGGCGCCCGCCGAGTGGCAGTCCTATCTCCGGAACTTCGCCAATGCCAAGTAGGCACGGAGCGAACGGAGCGGGTTCTTGGCCCGTCTCGAAAGGGAGGATTCTCATGACCAGACGTAGCGTTTTCGTGTTTATGGCGTTATGCGCGATGTGGCTGATGCTGGCGCAGGGGGTGCAGGCCTTTACCGAAGGCAAGCGCATTAAGATACTCTCGGGCTATTCGCCCGGCGGCGGGCATGATACCGAGGGCCGGCTCATCGCGCGCTGGATCGGCAAGTACCTTCCCGGCATGCCGACGAGCGTGATCAAGATCAACATGCCCGGCGCCGCCGGACGGATCCACGGCGCCTACGTCGGCAACAAGGCCAAGAAGGACGGCCTCACCTGGTCCATGATGGGGACTTCCCATTTGGGCTATCAGGCCCTGGACGAACCCAAACCGAACTTCGATCTGTTGAAGATGCCGGTGATCTTCTCGACCAGCGGTGCTTCCGCAGCCATCGTCCGGGACTTTCTCGGGGTCAAGACCGGCGTCGCGTTGACCAAGATCGATCCGACGAAGATCGCGGTTTCCGGACGCTCCATTAACGGACCGTCTTTCCTGAACGACGCCCTCGGCCTCGACCTTCTTGGCATCAAGGGCTATCGCTACGCCGTGGGCTATCCCGGCACCGCGCAGATGGCGCTGGCGTTTCTCTCCGGTGAAGTCTCCTACGTGGGCGGTACCGGGCTACATCACGTGCTGGGGACCAGCGGGCGGTACTACGGGCCCATCCAGGAGGGTGTTGCCATCGCCATTTGGCAAGGTGGAGTGCTGACCCCCGAAGGAAAGGTCATCCGTTCTCCCGGTACCAGTATACCGACCTTCGAGGAAATCTATAAGGAAGTGAAGGGCAAGGCGCCTTCGGGTCCGGCGTGGGAGGCGTACAAGCTTACAGGGCCCACCATGCGGACGCTCAACCGGACCCTGGTAGTGCCCCCCGGCACGCCCCCGGACCGTGTCGCCATCATCCGGGCAGCCTTTGATAAGTTGTACTCCGATCCGGCGTACGTCAAGGAATGGGAGCGGATCTTCGGACTGAAGCTGGACTACTCGCGTGGCGAGAACTCGGACAAGATCGTCAGGGCCATGCTTGAGCCTTCGCCGGGATGGGACTACCTCAAGAACGAGTACATCCCCGCGCTGCAGAAGCGCAAGCAATAGTCTCACCCGTCAATCTAACCCGGCTGCCATCCGGCGCGCGCGCCGGATGGCAGCAAATCCGGACCTGTGTCCGGTTGCGAAACAGCTAAACAGCTTATGAAAAAGGATATACGCACCTGGATCGACCAGTTGCGCGGCGCCGGTTTGCTCGACACCATCTCCAAGCCGGTGGATCCGCGGACGCAGATGGGGGCATTGTTGTGGCAGGCACGGGAGCGGGCGCTGTTGTTCGACAACCTCGCGGGGTTTCCGGGCTGGCGCTGTCTCGGGCAGGCGCCGGGCGACGTCCGGGTGGCGCCGCTGGCCTTCGGCTGCGACCGGAACGAGATGGTGCCGGAGTTCGTCAGGCGCACGGCAAAGGGCGGCGCCACCCGCATGGTGTCCTCGGGTCCGGTCAAGGAACGCGTGTTCACCGGCGATGAAGTGGATATCACCAAAATGCCCATCCACCAGTGCGGCATCCGGGACGGCGGCCCTTTCATTTCCGCGGGGTTGATGATTTGCAAGGACCCCGACACGGGCCGTCGCAACATGAGCTTCCACCGCCTCCAGTTGAAGGGTCCCCGCAAGACCGGCATCCTGCTCTACCCGCGCCATAGCTGGGCCAACTATCAGAAACACGAGGCCATGGGCGAGGGCATGCCCGTAGCCGTGATGATCGGCCACCACCCCATGTATTACTTCGCCGCCGCCACCACCACGGACTACGGCACGGACGAGCTCAACATCGCCTCGGGGCTGCTGCAGGAAGAGGTGGAGCTGGTCAAGTGCGAGACCATCGACATGGAGGTGCCGGCCCAGGCGGAAGTGGTGCTGGAGGGTGAAATCCTCCCCCACGTACGCGAAGAGGAAGGCCCCTTCAGCGAGTTCCAGGACTACTATCTGGCGGGGGCGGGGCAGAACCCCGTGTTCCGGATCAATGCCGTGACCATGCGCGGCGACGCCATCTTCAAGAACATCCAGAACGGCGCCGAGGTGGAGGGGTGCGTCTATCACAAGGTGCCCATGTCGGCTCAGATCCTCCGGCGCATACGGAGCGTCGGCGGAGGCGCCCAGGTCAAGAACGTGCTGGCGCTGCCGGGCATCTTCGGCATCGTCGTGCAGATGAACGCCCGCTACTACGGAGAGGCGAGAAACGTCCTCATGGCCGCCCTGTCGAGCGAGTACCAGCACCCCAAGGTGGCCATTGCGGTGGACGAAGACGTGGACATCTTCAACTACGCCGACGTCCTGTGGGCGATCTCGACAAGGGTGAACCCCGAGGAGGACATCATCACCATACCCGGCGCCAAGGTCCACGCCATGGACCCCTCGTGCCGGGAGGTGGGCAAGCCCGGCGCCCCGGGCTGGCACCGCGTGGGCGGCAAGGTGATGATCGACGCCACCAAGCCGCCCGAGTACGACCCCGCCCGGCGGTTCGAGTTCGAGCGTCTGCAACCCATGGGCGCGGGTCAGGTGCGGTTGGAGGATTTCCTCTGATCCGACACCATGTCCGTGCCTGCGCAGGAGCAGGTTTCAACCCGCCCGAGGCATGGGACGTGGGCCACCGGTGCGCTCCGAGAGATGCAGGGACGGGTTTCAACCCGCCCGAGGCGTGGGACGTGGGCAACCCGTACGCTTCGAGAGATGTAGGGGCGGGTTTCAAATCCGCCCGAGGCGTGGGACGTGGGCAACCCGTGCGCTTCGAGAGATGCAGGGGGCGGGTTTCAAACCCGCCCGAGGCGTGGGACGTGGGCAACCCGTGCGCTCCGAGAGATGCAGGGACGGGTTTCAAACCCGCCCGAGGCGTGGGACGCGCGCAACCCGTACGCTTCGAGAGATGTAGGGGCGGGTTTCAAATCCGCCCGAGGCGTGGGACGTGGGCAACCCGTGCGCTTCGAGAGATGTAGGGGCGGGTTTCAAACCCGCCCGAGGCGTGGGACGTGGGCAACCCGTGCGCTTCGAGAGATGTAGGGGCGGGTTTCAAACCCGCCCGCGATTCGAATACGGTATATCGGTTCGTTGCCAAGGAAGGAGTCTCAGTTGAGCGAAGTGGCCATCATATCCGGCGGCGCCAACGGCATCGGCCGTTGTGTCGCATTGCGGTTCGCCCGGGCGGGCATTGCCGTCGCCATCGCCGACGCGGATCGGGAAGGCGCCGACAGGGTCGTGAGCGAGTTGGCCGCCGCCGGAGCGCAGGCCCGGGCCTACTCCGTCGACGTGACCCGGGCAGCGGAGATCAAGGACGTGGTGGCGGCCGTTCGCGAGGACTTCGGAGCCGTCCACGTCCTTGCCAACCTGGCCGGCGGCACCATCCACACGAAAGCGGTGGAGGACCTTTCCTGGGCCGAGTGGCGCGAGGTCCTGGACGTCAACCTGAAAGGGACCTTCCTCTTCTGCCGCGAGGTGGCTCCGCTGATGATGGAGCAGCAGCGCGGCCGCATCGTCAACACCGCGTCCAACTACGGACTCACCGGTTGCGCCCTGCGCACGCCCTACTCGGCGGCCAAGGCCGGCGTCATCGGCTTCACCAAATCCCTCGCCCAAGAGCTGGCGCCCTACGGCGTCCTGGTCAATACCGTCGCCCCCGGCCCCACGGACACGCCTCGGGTCCTGGCACGAGCCACCCCGGAATCGCGTGAGGCGTGGAAGCCGCTGATTCCCCTGGGTCGGACCGGCCAGCCGGAGGACATCGCCGAAGGCTTCTATTTCCTCGTGAGCCCCGAGAACACCTACATCACCGGGTACACGCTCAACGTAAACGGCGGCGTGGTGATGAACTGAACGGGGCATTGCCGCAGGAAGGCGTTCAATCCAAGCAGGGACCTGTTGCTTCGAATACAGGCGTGGCCGGACCAATGCTCGTTGGTCGCCCCGTAAGTTGGCCGAAACCGTAGACAGGCTGCGACCGAAAGACCGGCGCTTCGTCGCAACACCGGCATTACAACCGGAAGGACACATCTACCACGTCGTTGCCTCCCGGCTTGGCAACCGACTTGACCGAAGTCTTCTGACACCCATGGTGCAACTGCGGTCCTATCAAGAGACTTTGTTGCGGCTGGTACAAGATGCGCTCGCCGCCGACCCCAAAAGCGACGCAGGTCGCAGACTTGCAGACTCTTGGCTGGCTATGCCGGGCGCAGGTGATAATCCCCTCGCCAGAACAGAACATCATCGGCGGGACGGTTGACCGCACGGGGGACTATACGGAAACCGGAATCGAGCAGGCCAATCAGGACCGTCCCGATGTGATGACAGCGGGAGTACTGGAGTTCTGGCAAAAACATGCCGGTGACCGCCCGACGATAGCTTACGCCGTTTCGGTAGACCATGCGTACAATTTGATCGCGGTGTTCAATGGCGCGGGCATACCGGCGGCGGTTATCCTCGGCGACAGCAATCGCGAGGACAGGGACAACGCTATAGCCGGGTTCAAGGATGGCGCCATCAAAGTGCTGGTCAACGTACTCGTCGCCACCGAGGGCTTTGATCTCCCCGACGCATCCTGCATCATCATCACCCGCCCTACGATGAGTCTGGCTCTGTATCTGCAAATGGCAGGCCGAGGTTTGCGCCCGAAAGAAGACGGTGGCGATTGCCGGATTCTCGACTTGGCCTACAATGCAGTAACCCACGGCTTGCCGGAGGACTACAGGGAATGGTCGCTGGAACCAAGCGGCTCGCGGAAATCGGGCGTCGCCCCGGTCATCCGCTGCCCGCAGTGTGAGTCGGTATCACCAGCCGCCAGTCATCAATGCCGGGAATGCGGCTACGTCTTCGGGTCGCAACCAGTTCGTTTTGCAGATTGCAAATATCTTCGTACCTGTCGTTCTTCGCTGCCGCTGCCACGGAATCGATCTCCCCAGAGGCCACCCCGAGAATTACTCTTTCCTGCTCGTCTACCGATGCTCGGATCTCCCAACCATTCAACATCAGGAACACTTCTATCGCCGCGTGCCCGGTACGTTTATTGCCGTCGATGAATGGATGATTGCTGATCAAGGAATAGCCAAGCATTGCAGCCTTCTCCACCAGAGTCGGATACAGGTCCGCTCCGGCGAATGTCATCCATGGTTGTGCAAGATCCAAAGCCGGCAAGCTGAGTACTCCCACAGCGCCACCAGACTGGATTCCAACTTGGCGGTGCAATTCCAGTACATCGTTGAGCGTCAGAGAATGCACTAGGCTAGACGTCTGTACAGCTCGGCATTCTTCTTCAAGGTATCCGGAACTGCACTGCGGAAGACGTCGTTTTCCGGGCGAGTGAGGAGTTCCTCGATGCCGACCCGTACCAAATCTTCCGTATTCACACGAAAGCGAGTAGCGATCTCCTGCAATTTGGCGAGACGCTCTTCAGGAAGGGTAATGGTGATTGTAGTCATGGGAACCTCCGAAAAACACAGTATCATGGGGACCCGGAGAAATTAAGCGAGCCTCGGGCGCAACGAGGATTGTCATAGCAAGTCCCCGGTTCGACCTTGTCGGCCGATGTCCGGGATCTGGCCCTGCCCGATGCCGTCCGACGCTCCCAGGTTCCCTACACGTGGACTGCGGTTGGGATTTCGCCAGAATCGCGATAAGTTGACCCCAACCCGCGCGACTGGGAGGACATGCCATGGCGAATCCGAAGATCGCTGATCTGACAGTGTCACAGCTCAAAGAGTTGATTCACGATACCGTTGCGGAGTCCTTGGCGGGGTTGCTGACGGACCTGGATCAAGGGCCGGTTTTACGCGGCGATGTTGCAGAGAAGTTGAGGCAATCCATCGAGGATGTCGAGGCGGGAGGTAAAACGATGCCGCTCTCCGAGCTGCTTCGGGATTTCGGACTTTCCCCTCACGGTGCCCGTCGCCCAATCCCTTGAATCCAGGACCCAGACGCGCTAGCTAATATCCTCGGTGCTGTCAACCCGGCTGCGGCAAGTTCCGGGGTCATTTCACCCTACGGTTCCCGTCCCAGGCAGGTCGCATTAGCGGAGCGAAATCCGGCGCAGGACTGCCATGTCCTGTCGGGTTACGCCTTCGGCTAACCCGACCTACAAGGGAGGGTGACGTTCCGGCGCCGACCGGGAAGGCAACCAGGTCAAGTTCGAAATCAGGAGGAAGAACAGGCATGGCCGAAGCGAAAGACTACATTATCGGTATCGACACGGGCGGCACGTTTACGGATGTGGTGGTGATGTCCCCGAGCGGGGAAGTCTGGACCGCCAAGGCGTCGACGACGCCGGATGATTTCTCCAGGGGCGTCATGGACGCCCTCACTGAAGCCGCGCTGGCGGTGGACGTGGACCGCGCCGACTTGCTGAAGCAGGCGGTGCTGTTCAAGCACGGCAGCACCGTGGCGACCAATGCGCTGATCACCCGCACGGGGGTCAAGGTGGGTTTCATCACGACACGGGGATTCGAGGACACCACCGAGATCATGCGCGCCATCGGCCGCGTGGACGGCCTCTCGGAAGAAGAGATCCGTCACGCCACCTGGGTCACCAAGCCCGAGCCCCTGGTGCCGAGGGAGCGCGTCGTGGGAGTGCGCGAGCGCATCGACTACCGCGGTGAGGTGGTAGTGCCCCTGTCCCGTGAGGACGTGATGGAGGCCATCCGCAAGCTCGTGGACGAAGAGGGGTGCGAGGCCATCGCGGTGAGTTTTCTCCACGCCTGGGCCAATGCGAAACATGAAGACGACGTGCGTGCCCTGGTGCAGGAAGCGGATCCGTCGCGCAAGGTGTTCTGGTCCTTCGGCAGCGAGCTCGCCCAGGTGGCGGGCGAGTACGCCCGCGCAAACACCGTCATCATCAACAGCTTCCTCGGCCCAACCGTTGACCGTTATCTCGGCGGCCTCCAGACCAAGCTGGAAGAGGGCGGCCTGGAGGGGCCGTTCCTGATCATGCAGGGGAACGGCGGCGTGGCCCACCGCGCCCACGCCACGCCGGTGTCGAACCTTCAGTCCGGGCCGGCCGGGGGCGCCATCGCGTCGGCCTACGTGGCCGGTCTCCTGGGTCACCCCAACGTCATCACCGCGGACATGGGCGGCACCAGCTTCGACGTGGGCCTCATCACCGAGGGCTACTGGCGGTACGCGGCGGAACCCATCATCGAGCGTTTCCGCATGCTGCAGCCCATCATCGACATCCAGTCCATCGGCGCCGGCGGCGGTACCATCGCCCGGGTCGACGAAGAGACCGGCCGGCTGCTGGTGGGCCCCCAGAGCGCGGGCGCGAGCCCCGGGCCGGTGTGCTACGACGTCGGCGGCGAGGAGGTCACGGTCACCGACTGTGACCTGGTGCTGGGCATCATCGATCCCGACTACTTCCTCGGCGGGCGCAAGTCGCTGAACAAGGACAAGGCCGAGAAGGTGGTGGAGGAGAAGATCGCCAAGCCGCTGGGGCTCAGCAACGTGGAGGCCGCGGCCGGGGTCTATGACATCGTCAACAGCAAGATGTCGGACCTCATCCGGCAGCAGGTGGTACGTACCGGGCACCTGCCGGAGGAATTCGTGATCTACGCCTTCGGCGGCGCCGGGCCGGTTCACGCCGCGGGCTTTTCCGCGGAGCTAGGCATCAACAAGATCTACATTTTCCCCACGTCGCCGGTGTTTTCCGCTTTCGGCGTGGCCTCGGCGGACGTCATCCACACGCGGGTCATCACCTGCCAGTACATTCTCCCGACCCAACCCGAGGGACCGAACGAGCGGCTCGACACCATCGAGAACGAGCTCGGGGAGGCCATGACCGCGGAGGGCTTCAAGGCCGACCAGGTGGAATACCGCCGGTTCTTCACCATGCGCTACCGCAGGCAGACGGCCGGGGTGGAGATTCCGCTGACGTGGGACCGGCTGACGGACGCCCAGCTGCAGGAGTTGCTGGAGAACTTCGAGACGAAATACGAGGAACTCTACGGCGTGGGCGCGGGCTACACCAAGGCCGGCATCGAGATCAGCGCCATCCGCGTGGACGCCGTGGGTCTGGTCACCAAGCCGGAGCTGAAACCGCAGCCCGTGGAGAAGGGCGACGGCGCCCAGGCCGTCAAGGGCAAGCGGAACGTCTACTTCACCAGGCCGGAGCGGGCGTTCATCGAGACCCCGGTGTACGACAACGCGCTGCTCAAGGCGGGCAACGAGGTGGCCGGCCCGGCCATCCTGGAGCTGCCCTTCACCACCATCCCGGTGCCGCCCGGAGCGCGCGTGACCGTGGATCAGTACTTGAACCTGGTGATGGAGATCTAGGGAAAACCAGGATCTAGAGAGACTCTGTTCAATGGGAGTAAACCCTCTGAGGCCCGATGAAGAAATGTAGGGGCGGGTTTCAAACCCGCCCGTGCCCGGGCCGTTGCCTGGCTCGGGACAGGCGCAGCAAAGCGCAGTCCAAGGACTCTGTTTCAATTGATCAGAGGACCCATAAGAATCATAGACGCAGGAGAACCAGATGGAACCGACAGCGGTTGATCCCATTCGTTACGAGATGTACTTCCACCGGCTCTGGGCCATTGGGGAAGAAGGGCGCATGACGCTCCAGCGCGTCACCGCCTCCCCCATCGTGGCCCAGGGAGGGGAGTGCATGAGCTCGTTCTACGACGCCAAGGGCGTCATGGTGCTCGCGTGCTCCGGCCACCTGCGGTTCGCGGCGGCCACTTCGCAGGCCATCAAGAACATGATGGAGTACTTCGAGGAGTCGCCGGGGTTCTACGACGGCGACCAGTTCTTCTTCAACGATCCCTACGTGGCAGGCTCCCACACCTACGACATGATGGTCATAAAGCCCATCTTCTACCGGGGCGAGCTGATCGCCTGGACCGCCACCAGCACCCACACCGCCGACACCGGCGGCGTGCTGCGGGGAGGCGCGCTGGAGATCTTTCACGAGGGCATCTGCATCAGCGGCCTCAAGATCGTCGAGAAGGACGAGTTCCGCGAAGACGTGTTCCGCACCCTCACCGGCATGTGCCGTGATCCGCAGTACGTGGGCCTGGACATGAAGGCCATGATCGCGGGCAACAACGTCTGTGCCGATCGCTACCTGGGCCTGGTCGAGAAGTTTGGCGCCGATTTTGTCGAGGCGGCGGGCCGGCGCATGATCGAGGATTCGGAGGCCAAGGCCCGGGCCAAGCTGCGCTCGTTGCCGGACGGCACCTGGGTTTCCCGGGAGTATGTCACCACCCTGGACCGCAAGTCGCGCACGGCCGTGGCCCAGCAGCTCTTCTGCACCATGACCAAGAAGGGTGACGAGCTGGAGTTCGACCTGGAAGGCACCAGCCCGCAGACCGACACGGACCACAACTCCACCTTCCCGAGCACCGTGGCGCATATCGCCCTGGCGCTCACCAACGCGCTGTTCTGGGACGTGCCGTGGAGCGACGGCAAGATGAGGCCGGTCACCATCAAGGTGCCGGAGGGCTCCATCCTCAACTGCACCTATCCCGCTGCCTGCGGCGCCGCGCCGCGGGTGGGCAACGTGCTGGTGTCCACCATCTGCGAGTGCGTCTCCAAGATGCTCTACGCCGCGGGCTGGGCGGACGACGTCAACGCCTCCACCACCGGAAACCTGGCCTACGCCGGCGGGCCGGGCTACTTCTATGGCGGCCATACCCGGGACGGCATCCGGGTAGCCCAGGGCCTGTACGACATCCACGGCGCCGGCATGGGCAGCGCGCCGTTGCGGGACGGCGTCAACACCGGCGGCCACATGAACATCCCCTCCGCGGGCATCAGCGACATCGAGCGCATCGAGATGCAGTATCCGTTCCTCTACTTCACCCGGGGACACAACCCGGACGGCAGCGGATTCGGTCAGAACCGCGGCGGCCTCGGCAGCTACCGCATCTACTGGATCTACGGCTCCCAGGACTGCACCGTGGACTACAAGCCCTACGGCGGCGTGGCCCAGGGCGGCTACGGCCTGTGCGGCGGCTATCCCACCGGCAAGAGCGTGCTGCGCTACATGGTGCAGGCGGGCATGGAGCTGCTGGACCGGGTCAAGGATGGCGAGTACCCGGACGGCGCCGGCATGCGGGACGGGACCTGGGGCCGGGTGGTCCATCCCGAAGGGGTGCCAGAACGCGTGGCGTTGCCGGAGGGAAGCCTGCTCATCGACTACGTGGCCGGCGGTGGCGGTTTCGGAGACCCCCTGGCGCGCGATCCCGCGCTGGTGCTTCGGGACTTCCGCCGGGGCTGGCTCACCCCCAAGATCGGCGAGGAGGTGTATGGTGTGGTTCTCGCCAAGGACGGCCAGTCCGTGGACGCGGCGGCGACGCAGAGCCTGCGCGACCGCATCCGCGCCGAGCGCCAGCAACTTGGGGCGCCGCCGTCGGGCAAGACCTCGTCGCTGGACCCGGCCCAGACCGGTGAATACGACTCCGTGCTGCGCTTTCACGCGAGCCTGGAGATCGCCCGCCGCAACGGACAGAACGCCATCCGTTGCGTCCACTGCAACCACCTCTTTTGCGGCCCGGACGAGAACTACAAGAACTACGCGCTTCGGCGTATCGTGGATCTGAACGACTACATGGAGGACGCGCTGCCGTCCGGCGAGCCCTACATCGGCGAGTACCACGAGTACAGTTGCCCGGGCTGCCAGGTGCAGTTGCAGGTGGATCTGTTCTGTCCCGCCATGGGCGGCGATCCGATCCTGTGGGATACGCGTATCGACGTTTGACCCCGGACCGCAGGCATTGCGCCCGGCCGTTCAGGGGATTCGTAGAGGCGGGTTTCAACCCGCCCGCGCCGGATTGACCGCCGGCGGCACGTGGAGACGAGATGTAGGGGCGGGTTTCAAACCCGCCCGCGTCCGGCTTGATAGCCGGCGGCACGTGGAGATGAGATGTAGGGGCGGGTTTCAAACCCGCCCGTGCCCGGCTTGGCGCCGGGAATACAGGGAGAACTCAATGAGCGACGACACCAAGATCGTAACGGGTTTGGGCAAGGCCGAGCTGCACCGGATCCTCGTCCGCAACATCGACCTGACCAAGGACATACTCGGCAAGCTCAGCTTCGGCCAGATGACGTATCTGATGCTGGTGGGACGCGTTCCCACCGAGGCTGAGGGACGGATGACCGACGCGCTGCTCAACGTCCTGGTGGAGCACGGCATGGTGGGCAACATCGTCGCGGCACGCCTCACGGTGTCCACCGCGCCGGAGGCGATTCAGGGAGCCGTGGCCGCGGCGCTGCTGGGAGCCGGCAGCGTCCACCTGGGCTCGTCGGAATACTGCGCCAAAATGCTGCAGGACGCGCTACCCCTGGACAGCGGCGACGCGGACTTGGCCGCCGTGGCCCAGGGGGTGGTGGAAGACTACGCCACCCGGAAGCAGCGAGTCGCCGGCATCGGCCACGCCACCCATTCCGAGGGCGACCCCCGCGCGGACCGGCTGTACGAGATCGCCGCGGAGACGGGGGTGCGCGGACGCTACTGCGAGCTCCTGGAGGAGGTCGGCAAAGCCGCGGAAGCGCGCCACAACCGGCGCCTGCCCATCAACGTCACCGGCGCCATCGCCGCCATCGCCTCGGACATGGGGCTCCAGTGGCAGATGGCCAAGGCCTTTGCCCTCATCGGCCGCACCCTGGGCGCCATGGCCCACATCGGCGAGGAACTGCGCAACCCCATGCACCGGCGCATCAGCAACCTGATCCGTTCCTCCTTATCCTACGAGCCATAAAGCGATAGGGTTCACCCGCGCCGGGCCGTAGGAGCGACCGGCCGGTCGTCCCTACCCGGAATTGGTGCTGTCGGTGCTGATCCTCACGTTCATCCGCACTCTGGAGGCCTTCGAGATCCCGGCCCTCATCGGCATCCCGGCCGGCATCGAGGTCTTCACCACCGAGATCTATCTTCAGCTTACCGACGGCTATCTGCCCGAGTACGGCAATGCCAGCGCCTACTCGGTCCTACTCATCGCGCTGGTGGCGCTGGCTGGGCGGCGCCGCGCTGCTGGTGCTGCCGTTGCTGCAGGTGCTGCCCATCGGAGCCATGCTGTGGTCGTCTCTCGTTCCCTATCTCCAGGCCCCCTCCATGGAGGCCCTCGGACAACTGACCTTCGACAACTACGTCACCGCCTTCAGCAACGACGCCATCCTCCGGTCCGTGCTTAACAGCCTCACCATCAGCTTCACCTCGGCCACCGTGGCCATCTTCCTGGCCTTCGTCACCGTGTGGCTGGTGGCCAGGACCAACATCCGCTGGCGCTGGGGCCTGGACCAACTGGCCATGCTGCCGCCGGTGTTCCCCGGCATCGTCATGGGCGTGGCCATCCTCAAGATGTACCTGACCGTGCCTCTGCCGGTGTACGGCACCATCTGGATCATGGTGCTGGCGTTCATCCCGCGGTATCTGCCCTACGCCATCCGCTTCAGCCACGCCGGGCTCCTGGGCATCCACCGGGAGCTGGAGGAGCGCGCCACCACCAGCGGCGCCACCTGGGGCCAGGTGTGGCGTAGAAGATCGTCGTGCCGTTGATGATGCCCGCGCTCTTCGCCGGCTGGATCTACATCTTCCTCATTACCATCCGGGCGCTGTCCGTGGCCCTGCTGCTCTACAGCCCCGGCTCGCAGGTCATCGCCGTGATCATCTGGGAGCTATGGGAGAACGGCAACGTCAGCACCCTGGCCGCCTTCAGCCTCGGCGTCACCGCGGGCACCGTGGTCCTGGCCGTCCTGTTCCACCGCCTGACACGGCGGTACAGCCTGCAGGTGTGACCCGCGCCTCTGTGCTCCGCTGCCCCTGGATTCCCGCTTTCGCGGGGGCGGGAATGACGGATGCCGTCCCGAGCGCCTCGCAGCCTCCGTCCTCCTTCTCGTGGTAGACACTCCCGACCCTCACCGCCACCTCCGACCCCCTCTCCCTCTGGGAGAGGGTTGGGGTGAGGGAGTCCCGGTTCTGGCAGCCGTTGTGCACAGCAAGTAAAGGGAGGGGCAGGGCTATTGTGGCGCCCTCACCCGGCCTTCGGCCACCCTCTCCCAAAGGGAGAGGGGTTGAGTTTGGCACGGATCGACCCGGGGCCGACCTCTCCCAAAGGGAGAGGTGTGGGAGAGAGCTTAGCGCGACAGGTGAGGAAAAAGCCGGGTCGTACTACTCCAACGCCCCGTCTTCACGGAGTTGCCGGATGCGCGCGTCGTCGTAGCCGAGCACGTCCCGTAGGGTGCGGTCCGTATCCCGCCCCAGTTCCGGGAAGACCCAGTCCTGGGCCATGTCGCTCTGGGTGAAGCGGATGGGGAGGCAGGGCAGGGTGAGGCGTCCGAAGCGCGGGTTGTCGTGGGTCCCGAGAAAGCCTCGGGCCTGAAGGTGCGGATCGTTCACCAGATCGGCGCCGGTCTGGACCGCGCCGCAGGGGACCCCTTCCGCCTGGAGCCGTTTCATCACCTCGTGGCAGTCCTGTGCGCGGGTCCAGTCCTCGATGGCGGCATCCAACTCATCGCGGTTGCGGATCCGGTCCGCCGGACTCTTGAACCGTGCGTCGTCGGCCAGATCCGGCCGCTCCATGGCCGCGGCCAGGCTGCGCCACTGGGCGTCGTCCTCGGTGGCGATGACGCACCAACGGTCCTCCCCCGCGCAGGCGTAGATCCCGTAGGGGGAGTGGTACAGGGACCGGTTGCCCACGGGGACTGGCTCGGTGTCGGTGTTGGCGCCCTGGATCATGGCGGTGCCGATGAGGAAGGCGGCCGCTTCCGCCTGGGCCAGATCCATCTCCAGTCCCTGGCCGGTGCGCCGGCGGTAGAGGGTCGCCGCCACGGACAGGATCGCGCCCATGACCCCGGACACGTAGTCCGGCAGCACGGTGCCGGCTCCCACCGGCGGGTCCACTTCCGCGGACACGTTCCACAGGGAGGTGAAACCGGTGAACGCGGTGATGACGGTGCCCAGGGTCAGGGAGTCCTTCTTGGGGCCGGTGGCGCCGAGTCCGGGCATTCCCAGCGTCACGATGTCCGGCTTGTGCTCCACCAGGTGCGCGTAGTCGAGTCCGAGGGCCGGCAGGACGCGGACGGCGAAGTTGTTCACCACCAGGTCGCAGTGTTGCGCCAGCTCGCGGATCAGGCCGGGTCCTTCGGGATGCTTGAGATTCACCGTGACGGAGCGCTTGTTCCGGTTGAACTCCAGGAAGCGCGCCGACGCGTTGGGATCATCCCCGGTGCCGAAGAAACGGAAGGGGTCGAGCCCGCCCTTGCTGGATTCCACCTTGAGGACCTCGGCTCCCAGGTCCGCCAGCAGCATCATGCCGAAGGGGCCGGCCAGCACGTGGTCGAAGCTCAGCACCCGCATGCCCTGTAGCGGCAGGCCCCGGCCGTCGCCGTCGGCACGCGTGGCATCGGCGGCCGCGCCCGCATTCCCGTTTCCCGCGCCCTGGCCGGGGTTTCTCGTCGCGGACCAGGCATCCTCCGCATCCGCTCGAAGAGGCTGCGGAGACATCACACGGGGTCTCGATCCACTCAACCGGCAGGGAAGGGCCGGTTGGGTCAGCGAGGTCCCATCCGGGTAGGCCACCTCCTGCACGAAGTGTCGTCCTTCCACGTGCGGGTCCCGCAGGAAACCCAGCGGGCGGTTCACCGGCAGGCACGGGATATGATTGGACTGCAGATGGCGGGTCAGTTCGTCCGCCGAGTGACGCCGGGTGAACTCGCTGACGGCCGGATTGATGACGTCGGCCTGGGCGCGCCGGAAGGGGTTGCTGAGGTATTCAGGCGCGTCGAACTCCTTGGGGTGATCGGTCCAGATCTCCAGGAATTTCTTCCAGTGCTGCCGGCTGACGTAGAGGTACACGTAGCCGTCGCGGCAGGGAAAGATCCGGGCGGGCGCCACGTGCTGGTGCTGGCTACCGGCGCGGTGGTGGATCTCCTTCTCGTTGGCGTAGAGCCGGATCATGTGCTCCTGGGTGGCCAGCGCCTCCTGCATGGACACGTCGATCCAGTCGCCGGCGCCCGTGCGTTCACGCCGATGCAGCGCCGCGACGATGCCCAGCGCGGCCATGAGGCTGCCGAAGTAATAGGCCTGGGTCTCGGGCGGCGCGCACGGGGGGCCGTCCGGATCGCCGGAGATGGACATCAGCCCGCACATGGCGAACACCACGAGGTCGTTGTACGCGAGCCGGCTGTGGGGACCCCACTGGCCGAACCCCGTGACGGAGGCCATGATGAGGGCCGGGTTGATCTCCCTGAGCCGCGGGTAATCCAGCTCCAGCCCGGCCAGCCATCCCGGCGTGTGGCTTTCGATCAGGATGTCGGCGCCGGCAACCAGCGTTCTCAGCCGGTCGCGGTGTTCCGGAAGCTGGAGATCCAATTCCAGGGTGCGCTTGTTGGCGTTGAGATGGGCGAACACCAGACTGGTGTCGCCGGCAAAGGGAGGCACGCGCCGTACCGGGTCACCGCCCGGCGGCTCGATCTTGAGGACCTCCACGCCGAGGTCCGCCAGGAACCGGCCGCACATCTGGCCCTGGCGGTCGGTGAGGTCCAGGGCCCGGTATCCCTCCAGGAGCCGAGGGGCGCCGGCTGGGGTTTCTGTCGTCTCTTCTGACTTGTCCTTTGCCATGCCGGTTCCCGCCGCTACGGCTTCTTCGCGTCCGGTTTCTCGTAGTGCACGTTGCCGCCGCCCTTCTGCGACTGCAGGTAACCCTCGACGTCGTTCAGCGGATTGGTGTACACGCGCATGCGGTGGGAGATGATCTCATCCACCAGCAGCCCGCGGTGGTTGTCCAGGTCCATGGCCGTGTAGGCGGCGATCTTGGCGTGCTCGAGGGTAGCCCCCCGGCGGCTGGCGATGGTGGCGGCGAAGTCTCGGACGAAGGGGATCAGCTCCTGCTCCGGCACGGTCTTGGACACCAGTCCGAGCCGTTCGGCCTCGACCCCGGCGATGTTCTCCCCGGTGAGCTGAATGTAGAACGCCTTCTTGAACGGAATGCCGCTCCGGAAGAGGGTCGGCGTGGCAGTGGCGCCGTAGCTCCCGCGAATGATCTCCGGCATGCCGAACTGTGCCGTGTCCGCGGCGATGGCCAGGTCGTGGCCGTTCACCAGCACCAGCCCGCCCCCCAGCGCCCAGCCGTTGACCGCGGCCACGGTGACCTGGGGGCACTGGCGCAGCAGGGTGACGATCTCCCGCGCCGATCCGCCTTCGTAGAGCCGGCGCTTGCCCTGCCAGGACGCCCGCAGATCGTACAGGTCCAGTCCGGAGCTGTAGGCGTTGCCGGCCCCGGTGGTGACGATGCAGCGGATGTTGTCGTTCACCGACAGGCTCTTGAGGGTGTCCGCCAGCTCGGCCAGCAGCTTCCGGCTGAGCGCGTTCTTCCGCTCAGGGCGGTTGAAGGTGATCCAGGCAATGCCTGTTTCCTCGGAGATCTCTTCGATGATGGTTTCCTTGTCCGACACGGGCTTCCTCCAATCTTTTTAACGGTCCGTCATGGCGACCGCCGGTCGCCCCTACCATCAGTTCCCCTCGGGAGCGGGGCGCCCAAGGTTCCGGTTCTCCGTCAGCGGGCGCCGAATCGTTCCCGCCAGACGTCCACGCAGGCCGGGTTCACCACGGTCTCGGGCACCTGTCCGTCCAGCACCGCGAGAATGCTCTCGGCGGCCATGCGTTCCCCGGAGACCTGGGACTGCGCGTTGGTGCCGATGATATGCGGGGTCATGATCAGCCGCTCCGGGTCCACCTGGCGAATGGGATCCGACATGGGCAGCGGTTCTTCCTCGAACACGTCCAGGGCGGCGCCGGCGATGACTCCCTCGTTCAAGGCCTGCACCAGATCCTCCTGCTTGATCACACCGCCCCGCGAGGTGTTCACCAGGTAGGCGGTGGGCTTCATCTTCTTGATCTCGGTCATGGTGATATGCTGGCGTGTCTCGTCGGTCAGGGGCGTGTGGCAAGTGACGAGGTCGGACTCCCGGAGCACCGTGTCCAGCGACACCAGCTCCACGCCCAGATGCTGCACCGACTCCTGGGTGATGTAGGGGTCGCAGGCGATGAGCCGCATCTCCCAGGGCGCGAGCCGCTTGGCGACCTCCTTGCCCACCCGTCCCAGGCCGATGATGCCGACGGTGCGGCCGACCATCAGGTTGCCCCGGTGCTCGTTCCGTTTCCAGCGGCCTTCGCGCAGGAGCTGCTGGTTGTGAACCAACCGCTTGAACAGCATGGAGATGAGTCCGACGGCGGCCTCCGCCACCCCGGTGAAGTTCTCCCGAGCCGGGCTGTTGCACACCAGGATGCCGAGCTCGGTGGCGGCGTCCACGTCGATGGTCTCGTAACCGATGGCGGCCTTGATCACCGCCCGGAGCTTCGGGCACCGGGCCAGCACCGCGCCGCTGAAGACGTCCCGCTGGGCCGCCCACACCGCGTTGCTGTCGCCCACGAGCTCCACCAACTCATCTTCGGTGTAACGGTGCTTGGGATACTCGTCCTGGTCCATCCCCAGCACGAGCGCGCAGCCCGCCTCCTCCAGCACGTCCCGCCCCACCGAAAGCTTGTGCGGTGCCGGGATACAGACCTTGTTGCTTTGCATGGTGACTCCGAATGCCGGCGTGTTTGACCGGTGTCTTTCCTCACGAATTCGTTTGCGAACCTGAGGATGCTTTTGCTCTTTTGCCCGTCCTCGCTTGGCATCGGCCAGGGGCAGGTTTGAAACCCGCCCCTACAGGCGATAGAGGCGCCGCGCGCAGGCGTTGTCGGCGTCCTCATAGTAGGCCAGGCTCAGAAAGACATTGGTGCCGAACAGCACCGCGGTGTCGATGCCTTCCAGGTCCATGTCCTTGATCCGCTGCACCGGATCCGCCATCCCAGTGGTGGCCTGGGGCCGGCGGCTGTAGCCCGCGCCGACGTTGCCCACGCCGGGTCCGGACGGCTTGGGCCAGAGCTTTCCTTCGACCATGAGGAAGTCGACCCCGCGGTTGTCCTTCACCACCCGCAGCGCCTGGGAGCGGTAGGGCTCTTCCAGGTAGTCCTCCCAGCGAATATACTTCTCTTGCACGTGCCCGTCGGCATCGATTACGGTTGGTCTGCTCAATAAAGCTCCTTCGAGGCCAAGTTTCCTTCGAGGCTAAAGGTCCTTCGAGGCCGAAGCTCCTTCGAAGGCTAAAGCTCCCGGCAAGGCTAAGGCTCCTTGCAAGGCGGTGTCCGGTTGGGAATCTACTTCTGCCGGACGGAGGGTGTCAAGGCTGGTCCGGCGGCTGGAGCCTGCGCCGCGGGAAGACGAGAGTGTAGGGGCGGGTTTCAAACCCGCCCGCGCCCGCAACCGCGCTGCCGGTCGGCAATGAGCCCTACACCGGTAAGCGGGCGGCTACTGCTCGGCGCTCTCGCCGAAAGATGGGGAACACACGAATGAAGATCACGGACATCAGCACTATTCGCCTGCGCGCACCGATGGGCGCTCAGGGCCAAGTGGAAAGCCGTACGGGTGTACGCACCCACCGCTACGCGTTTCTGGTGGAGGTCCACACCGACGAGGGAGTCACGGGCGTGGGTTCGTGCTCGGGCAACGGACTGGTGCTGGAAGCCATCGTCGCCCACGTGCTCAAACCCCTGCTCATCGGCATGGACCCACTCGCTATCGAGGAGGTCTGGGACACGGCCTACTTCCGCGCCGGCGTTCGCGCCTTCGGTTCCAGAGGGGTCGGGGTGGTCGCCCTCAGCGGCGTGGATATCGCGCTGTGGGACATCGCCGGCAAGGTGAAGGGAGTGCCGGTGTACGAGCTGCTGGGCGGCAAGCGCCGCGACCCGGTCGAGGTCTACGCCACCGCGCTCTATCCCGAGGCAACCGCGGCCGCGGTGGAGAAGGCCGAGAAGCTCGCGGAACGGGGCTTCCACGGCATCAAGATCAAGGTGGGCTTCGACCTTGCCCAGGACATCGAGATCGTCGGGGCGGTGCGTGCGGCGCTGGGACCCGACTTCCCGCTCATGACCGACGCCAACATGGGCTACAGTCTGGACGCGGCCCTGGCCGCCGCCGCGGCCTTCGAGAAGCTCGGCATCGGCTGGCTGGAGGAGCCCCTGTTCATGGAGGACGTGGCTGGCCACGCACAACTCAAGGCCCGCACCGGCGTCCCCGTGGCCCTGGGCGAGAACCTCCACACCCGTTTCGCCTTCGAATCCTTCATGGCCCGCGACGCTGTCGACGTGCTGCAGCCCGACGTGGCCCGGGCCGGCGGCATCAGCGAGGTGCGCACCATCGCCGCCGCGGCCGCCGAACGCGGTCTTCCCATCTCGCTCCACACCTACGGCGACGGCATCGCCCTGGCCGCCAGCCTGCATCTGGCCGCCGCCCTGGACAACAGCTCGGTGATGGAGTTCGACTACAACGAGAACCCCCTCCGCAGCCACCTGCTCCAGGAGCGCCTGGAGCCGGACAACGGCTTCATGCGCCCGCCCGACGCCCCCGGCCTCGGCGTCACCCTGGATCCCGAAGCGCTCCAACGCTTCCACTTCGACGGCGGTGGAGATCTAGCGCTCTGGCGTCCGACCTTGCGCGACGCTGGCTAGTACCAGAGTCGTTCCGTCGCGGGTACCAGAATGGCGGCGCACTCCAAAATATGGTCGGGCACTCAAAATATGGCGTCGCACCCGGCATATGGCGGCACACCCGGAATATGATACCGCGCCCGGAATCTGGCAGCACCCCAAATCCGGCACCGTGGCCCCAATCGGTCATTCCCGCGAAACAGGCTGTGTCAAAACGCCATCCGAGAGAGGCAACGACCCCCCGAATCGTCATTCCCGCGAAAGCGGGAATCCAGGAGGGGTGGGGCGGGGGAAACGCCGCTGTAGCACCCCTCCACCACCCTTGGATTCCCGCTTTCGCGGGAATGACGGAGAGGCCCTTCGCACCACGAAGTAGGCGTCTTGACACAACCTGGAAAGCGGGAATCCAGGAGGGGTGGGGCGGGGGAAGCGCCTCCAGGAGGACCCTTCGTGCATGACGCCGTCTACTGGATAGAACGTCTCGGACTGGAACCGCATCCCGAAGGCGGTCACTTCAAGGAGATCTATCGTTCCCACGCCACGGTGCCGGGCGAGGTGTTGCCCGGCTACAGCGGCCCCCGCAACCTCGGCACCTCCATCTACTTTCTGCTGCAGCACGACGAGATCTCTGCCCTGCACCGCATCAAGCAGGACGAGTTGTGGCACTTCCACACGGGCTCGGCTCTGACCGTGCACGTCATCGACGCCGCCGGCCGTTACACACCGGTGACCCTGGGCTCCGATCCGGAGCAGGGTCAGTGTCTCCAGGCGGTGGTGCCCGGCGGCGCCCTCTTCGGCGCCTCCGTGAACGGTGGCCAAGGATACGCCCTCGTGGGTTGCACCTGCGTCCCCGGCTTCGACTTCGCCGATTTCGAGCTGCCCGCACGGGAAGAGCTGCTCAAGCGCTACCCGCAACATAAAAAGCTCATTGAGGATCTGACACCCTCCCAGTAGGTCGGGTTAGCCGAAGGCGTAACCCGACACCCCGGCCCGTGCCGCATGACGCGCCGCCAATCCGACCTACGCGGGAGCTTCGTAATTTCTCGTCAAAGAGCTAAACTTGGGAGAATCACACGACAGGGAGAGAAACTCATGACGACGACGCGGGAAGTACGCATCGGCTGTGTCCAGACGCCGGCTCTGCCGACCTTCGACGAGGCCATCGAGGCCGCCTGCCGCCTGGCCGGCGACGCGGTGGCCGCAGGCGCCGAGCTGGTGTGCCTGCCCGAGTACTGTGGCGGCCTCAAGAGCGACAACGGCGTGCTCAAGCCCCCGGCGGCCCCGGAGGCGAGCCACCCCGTGCTCGAGGCACTGCGCAACTTCACCCGCGATGCCGGCGTGTGGATGCTCATCGGCTCGGTGGCGGTGGACGGCCCCGAAGGCCGGCTCATCAACCGGGGTTTCATGGTGGATGACAAGGGCGAGATCCGCGCCCGCTACGACAAGATCCACCTGTTCGACGTGGACCTTTCCGAAACCGAGCGCTACCGCGAGTCCGCGGTGATCAACCCGGGCGCACAGGCCGTGGTGACGGACACCCCCTGGGGCCGCCTCGGCATGAGCACCTGCTACGACCTGCGCTTCCCCCACCTCTACCGTTCACTGGCCCACGCCGGCGCCGAGATCCTGGCGGTCCCGGCGGCGTTCATGAAGGTCACGGGACAGGCCCACTGGCACGTGCTGAACCGCGCCCGGGCCATTGAGAACGGCGCCGTGGTGGTAGCCCCCTGTGCGGTGGGCCCGGTACCCGGCGGCGGCGCTGTCTACGGCCACTCGCTCATCGTCTCACCTTGGGGCGAAGTGCTGGCCGAGGGCGGCGACGGCGTCAGCACCATCGTCGCCACCGTGGACATGGAGAGCGTCGCCAGCGTCCGCAGGCGCGTGCCGAGCCTGCGACACGACCGGCCCTTCAGCCAGCCGGCTCAGCCCGAGCCGGGCCGGCGGTCGGTTGCCTGAGTCTGGCCGGACGGCACGTCCGGGCCACCGTTGGGTACCGTAAGTTCCATGCTCTCGATTTTGGTCTTTACAGAGTTGCCGGTATGACAACTGCCGACCTCGATATTCTCATCCAGCAAGGCGAGGGCGTCACGCTTGAGTTCAAGGAGAGCCTGTCGTCATCGTTCGCACGGGAGGTTGTAGCCTTGGCCAACACTGTCGGAGGCAAGATTCTTCTAGGGGTGAGAGAAGATGGCGCCGTGACCGGCATCAGAGATTCCAATGCCTTGCGCGCGCGCATCCAGGGCATCCAGGATATCGCCCGCAATTGTGATCCCCCGGTGAAGGTGCTGGTGGAGCCGGTGAGGGATGCGCTCGTGGTCCATGTGCGGGAAAGCGACGGCAAGCCGGTGCAGTGCAGCGATGGCTTTTTCTGGCGCCAGGGCGCGGCGACACAGAAACTCAGCCGTAACGAAATCCGTGAATTCTTCAGGGTGGAAGGCGTGATCCGGTTCGACCTTTCACCCTGTCCCCGCTTCAAGTATCCGGAAGATTTCGATCACGAGAAGTTCGACGTCTGGCTCAGCCAATCCGGCATTAGCGGGCGTCCGCCTGTCGAAGACATGCTGGTCAACATGGACGTAGCCGAGCGGGCAGGTGACGGGCTGCTTTTTCGAAACGCCGGCGTGCTCTTCTTCGCCAGGAACGTGCGGCGCTTCTTTACGGAAGCGTACATCACCTGCCTGCTGGCGAAAGGCACGGACAAGGTCCACATCCTGGACCGCAAGGACTTCGCCGGTGGGGTCGTGGCCGACATCAAGGACGCCCTGGCTTTCGTCGAGCGCAATACCCGTACGGCCTACCGTATTGAAGGACTCCGTCGGCAGGATGTTGCGGAGTATCCGATGAAGGCCCTGCGCGAGGCCATCACCAATGCAGTCATGCACCGGGACTGGTTCTTTGACGGCGCCAACGTCTTCGTCGAGGTCTACACGGACCGGATCGAGGTAAGCAGCCCCGGCAGCCTGCCCAAGGGCCTGACACTGAGCGACTTGGGCCACAGGAGCATTCGGCGGAATGGCATCATAGCCGACCTACTCCACCGGATCGGATTCATCGAGAAGGCGGGCACGGGCATCCGGCGTATCCAGGACGACGCCAGGGAGCAGAATTGTCCCCAACCGGAGTTCGAGGCCGACAGCTTCGTCACCGTCACCTTCCGGCCAAATCCCGAAGTGCGGGTTGCCTCAAGGGATCATCTGGCGACCCCGGAAGTCACCCCGGAAGTCACCCCGGAAGTCACCCCGGAAGTCACCCCGGAAGTCACCCCGGAAGTCACCCCGGAAGTCACCCCGGAAGTCACCCCGGAAGTCACCCCGGAAGTTCGACTCCTGAAGGCGATGTCCGGTGAGATGACCAGACAACGCCTTCAGGAAAGCCTTGATCTCAAAGATGGCGAACACTTCCGCAGGGCATATCTACTCCCCGCCTTGCAAGCAGGTCTGATCGAGATGACCATCCCGGACAAGCCGCGCAGCCGCAAACAGCGCTACCGCCGGACATCGGCAGGGAGCGAGTACCTGAAAAAAATCGACGAGGCGGGATGAAATGGCAAGGAATAGGCATCACGAAGACCGGTCGTGGAAGGCATCGTGAAGGGCGATATCTGGTGAAGGCATGAAGCACACATTGCACGACCAGTCGCGTGCCAGCGTGCTGACCGAGACCAACATCTCATAAAGCTATACGTGGGTCGCCAGTGAAAGAGCTTAGCCGAAGGCGTAACCCGACACCCCGGCCCGTGCCGCATGACGCCGCCAATCCGACCTACGCGGGAGCTTCGTTATTTCTTGTCAAAGCGCTAAACTTGGGAGAATCACACGACAGGGAGAGACGACCATGACGACGACGCGGGAAGTACGCATCGGCTGTGTCCAGACGCCGGCTCTGCCGACCTTCGACGAGGCCATCGAGGCCGCCTGCCGCCTGGCCGGCGACGCGGTGGCCGCCGGCGCCGAGCTGGTGTGCCTGCCCGAGTACTGCGGCGGCCTCAAGAGCGAAAACGGTATGCTCAATCCCCCGGCGGCCCCGGAGGCGAGCCACCCCGTGCTCGAGGCACTGCGCAACTTCACACGCGATGCCGGCGTGTGGATGCTCATCGGCTCGGTGGCGGTGGACGGCCCCGAAGGCCGGCTCATCAACCGGGGTTTCATGGTGGATGACAAGGGCGAGATCCGCGCCCGCTACGACAAGATCCACCTGTTCGACGTGGACCTTTCCGAAACCGAGCGCTACCGCGAGTCCGCGGTGATCAACCCCGGCGCACAGGCCGTGGTGACGGACACCCCCTGGGGCCGCCTCGGCATGAGCACCTGCTACGACCTGCGCTTCCCCCACCTCTACCGTTCGCTGGCCCACGCCGGCGCCGAGATCCTGGCGGTCCCGGCCGCGTTCATGAAGGTCACCGGCCAAGCCCATTGGCACGTGCTGAACCGCGCCCGGGCCATTGAAAACGGCGCCGTGGTGGTAGCCCCCTGTGCGGTGGGCCCGGTACCCGGCGGTGGCGCTGTCTACGGCCACTCGCTCATCGTCTCGCCCTGGGGCGAGGTCCTGGCCGAGGGCGGCGACGGCGTGAGCACCATCGTCGCCACCGTGGACATGGAGAGCGTCACCAGCGTCCGCAGGCGCGTCCCGAGCCTCCGCCACGACCGCCCGTTCAGCCAGCCGGCCGAGAGGGAACCGGGCCGCCGCTCGGTGGCCTGAACCGCTCGGCGCACGCGATCGCTCGTGGGAGGCATCGCCAACGATATGTCCCATGTTCTTGAGGTGAAGGTATGAAGGACACGCTGCAACTGACACCCGACGAAACAATGTGGCTGACCGAATACCGGCAGGCCTTGAGCGAGCGTCACCCGGGAGCAGTCGTGCGCATGCTGGTATACGGCTCGAAGGCTCGCGGAGAGTCGCATCCGGACAGTGACGTCGATGTCCTGCTCATCGTCAAGAACGACGCTGATTCCCTGAAGCGGCCGTTGCGGGACATAGGCTACGAACTGGCGGCGACTTCAGACGCCGTTCCGTCTATCCTGGCTTACACAGAGGATGAGTGGCAGGAGAGGGCGGGCAAGGGCTATCCATTCCAAAAAGCAGTCGAGCGCGACGGGGTGTCCGTGCTGTGAATCGGGAAATTGTCTTGCGAGAGTGGGTGAGGGCTACTACGACACTTCGGGCGGCACAACTCCTGGTGAGGGAGCGCTATCACGACGATGCAGTGTCACGAGCCTACTACGTGATACTCCACGCGGCAAAGGCGGCCCTGTTGGTTCATGACATTGCTGCGGAAAGTCATGCCAGTGTTCGACGACTCTTCGGCAAGCATCTCATCCTGTCCGGTGGTATCGAGCCGGAATGGTCCAAGTATCTCGGCGGTAGCCTGGACGATAGGCTCGCTGCGGATTACGACATCGGAACCTCCTTCTCCTCCGATGAAGCCGAACGCCAATGCCGAAGTGCTACGGAGTTCGTTGAGCGTATCCGGCGTTATCTGGTCGAAAGCGGCTTCACCGACGCTGATCTTGGAGGCGAGGGTGGAAATGGCTGAGGTAGCCACCCTATATACGAGGCTCTCCCCGTGAAAGAATTGGTCCTTGTACGGCACGCCAAATCGAGCTGGAAGGATTCCAGCCTCGGCGACCGTGAAAGACCTCTCAACAAGCGAGGCGAGCGGGAGGCGCCCGAGATGGGTGCCCGCTTGGAGCGGCGCAAGCACAAGCCGGATCTGATCGTGTCGAGCACGGCCGTGCGGGCGCTGGAAACGGCGCGGATCATCGCTAAGAAGCTCGGCTACCCGCGCAAGGCTATTGCGGTGGAAGACCGGCTCTACGGTGCCGACGTCGCCGAGTTGCTCGACGTGATCCGCAACACGGACGAGTCGGTGACGACCCTGATGCTGTTCGGTCACAACCCCGGGTTGACGGAACTCGTCAATCATCTAGGACCGCGGCCCATCCCCAACCTGCCCACCTGCGGCGTTCTGCATCTCAGGTTTGAAACGGAAACCTGGTCCGTCGTGGGGTATGCCCGAGGTGATGAGCTGCTGTTCGACTTCCCCAAGAGTTAGTTAGCGGCCCGAAAACCAAATCAAAGTCGAGACCCTCCGGCTTCAGCAGTCACAAGTTACGAGGCTGCCGGTTAGTGCTAAGAAGTGCTCGAATGACTTGGCGAATCATCATCCAAATGTCCTTGCGGTAAACTACTTGCTCGGCGACGATTATCAGATTGCCCGGATGTTACTGGGACGGATGAAAACCCCAGGCTTCCCCAGACTGGTCCCAATATCGACACGCTGGCCGTTGCCGCAGTCGGTATCGACAAGCGACTGACCTGGCAAGATCTTGAAATCAAAATTTGGTCCGGTGACTTCGACTGCGGTTCTTTGGGGAGGCTAGCTTCCCCGTAACGCACCAACCCGCAGGTGTATTGGCACGAATGGTGATGGCGACCTAGTCGTCTGTGTGAGCGGATAGGACCGGCGGCCGGGCATGTGTTCATCCGACGTGCCGCTTGGTATTTCACTGAATTGATCAATTTCAGCGAACGTTGAAACGGCTTCAGATGGCCAGATCCTACTGAAAATCCCGGCTTTTCCTCCTCACCGGCTGGTGTCTGGCTTCGGTTCCCAGATCGACTCCACCGCGATGTGGCCCACGTTGGACTCGTTCTGCAGGGGGCCGCTGGCGCCCATGAACGAGAGGGTCTTGACGGCGCCCCGGAACCTTTCATAGACGTCTTGCCACAGGATGACGTTGACGAAGCCGGTTTCGTCTTCGAGGGTCATGAAGATGACGTCCCGGGCGGTCTTGGGCCGTTGGCGGCAGATGACGATGCCGGCATAGTCCACGCGGCCGTGGGGCATTCGCTGTACGGTGGCCGCGTCGAGAAGGCCCTGGGCGGTGATCTGCGGGCGCAGGTGAGCCAGCGGATGGCCCCGGGGGCTGTGGTCGGTGGTGCGGTAATCCCAGACCGTGGACTCGAAGTCGCTCAGGGCCCGATCGAAGGGAAGCCCGCGTTTCCGGTGTCACCCACTGCGTAGACGCTCCAGGGCTTCACGTGCCGTCACGACAGGGATGCCCTCGACATGTTCGAGCGAGAGGATGTGTTTCTTGTCGCCAGAGATGATCAAATCCGCCTTCCCGGCGATTGCGGTAGCTAAAATCGGGTTGTCTTTGGGATCGGGAGACAGGTTGACCACGGGGATCTCGTCCAGGACAAGGGCGCGGGTGCCCATGTCCTGGACGATGACCGAGGCTTCAGCGGCGTCGACGTACTTCTGCAGGCGGGGTCGAGAAAGGACATTGTCGATCTCGGTCAATTGTGCGGTGGACGTTACGAGCTCGATATCGCCACGCAACCATGCCTGGTACAGGCTGTCCGGCGGGGTGCCCTTGGTAATCAGGGCGCCGATGAGGATGTTGGTGTCAAGAACGACCCGCACGCGTGGCGTCCACTTCCTCGTCAATCAATTTTAGGGTCTCCTGCGGGTCATATCGGGCATTGCGATCCTTGATCTGGCTGACGGTGAGATCCAGCATGCGACGGCGCACGGCTTCATCGACGAACCGGGACAAATCACCTTTCTTGCCACCGTTGCGCGCCAGAAAGGTGCGGACTGCCCGGTCGGTCTCTTCGGGGATGGAAAGGCTCCAGCGGGGCATGGGTCATTCTCCTGCACGTAAGCGCATAAGCGTTTATGTGTCTACCAATTTAACACAAAACCGTGACGACTACACCATTCGCTTGCCGTTTCATTATGACATCGGGACTGCCGCCGCATTCGCTGTACGGTGGCGGCGTCGGGGAGCCCTTGCGTAGCGATCCGCGGGCGCAGGTGGGCCAGCGGATGGCCTCGGGGGCTGTGGTCGGTGGTGCGGTAGTCCCAGACGATGGACTCGAAGCAACCAACAACCGCCTGTAGAAATGGACTATCTAACCGCCTGCGCCATTCACGTTCAACGCGGACGTCTGGGCCGTCGTGGGTTATGCCCGGGCGATGAGGTCTCGTTCGATATTCCCAAGTGCTGACGGACACGCGCTATCACGTCACTCCACGCTTCTCAATTTCCCCGTCACGAATTTGTGGAGTGTGCTGGAAATGAGGGTCTGGTAGGGCATCCCTTCCTTTCTCGCCTTTTTTTGAAGGGCTTCCAAATCGTGGGACGAGATCCGGATGTTGATGCGCTTGTCCTTCTGGAGGAAATCGTGTGCGGCTTCTTCCAGTTTACGCTTGGCTTCCTTGAAGCGGGTGATGCTTGTAAGTTCCCCACGTTCAAAATCCTGAAGGAGTTGCAATTCCTCTTCGTCCAGTTTGAGAGGTTTCTTCATCCGAGGTACTCCCTTGTCGCCTTTCTGCTGGGGATGATGGTCTTGAGAAACCGTGTTCCTTTCCGTTCCACGTACGGGACCAAGTACACGTACCCTTCCATGTTCAGAACGATGATCCGCTGATTTGGATATCGGGATGCATTGGGATGCCTGATGATATCCAGGATGTCGCCATTCTCGATGTGAAAGACCACGTCTTCAAAACCTACGCCCCGTGTCTTCTCGAGAAGCGCATTCTTTTCGTCATCCCAGTCGAATGCAGACACGTCTGAACCCTCCCATGCTGTGTGCCTTTTGTCAACAGCTTTGTGTTCGTCCGGTGTCCCTACTGAAAATCCCTACTCTTCCTCCGCACCGGCTCCGTCCCCAGCTTCGGCTGCCAGATCGACTCCACTACGAGGTGGACGACGTTGGACTCGTTCTGCAGGGGGCCGCTGACGCCCATGAACGAGAGTGTTTTGACGGCGAACCGGAACCGTTCATAGACGTCCTGCCACAGGATGACGTTGACGAAGCCGGTTTCGTCTTCGAGGGTCATGAAAATGACGCCTTTGGCGGTCTTGGGGCGCTGGCGGCAGATGACGATGCCGGCGTAGTCCACGCGGCGGCCGTGGGGCATTCGCCGCACGGTGGCGGCGTCGGGAAGCCCCGCAGCGGTGATCTCCTTGCGCAGGTGGGCCAGCGGATGGCCCCGAGGGCTGTGGTCGGTGGTGCGGTAGTCCCAGACGATGGACTCGAGGTCGCTCAGGGGCTCGAACGGGACCTGCGCCTGGGGGGTCTCCAGGGAGAGCGCGTCTCCTCCGGCCGCCTGAAGTCCCTGGACCTGCCAGAGGGCCTGGCGTCGCCGGGAGGTGCGTGAGGTCAACGCTCCGGCTTGGGCCAGGCGGTCGAGGAGGTCCTGGCGCAGCCCGGTGCGGGAGGCGAGATCGGTCAGGGAGCGGAACGGGCCGGCACACCGGGCGTTCTCGATGCGCTGCCAGTCGGCTTCTCCGAGCCCCCTGACGTAGCGCAGGCCCATGCGCAGGGCGTGGAACGGGACGGCGCCGGCTCGTCCGCCGGACCGGGCCTGACCCCCCGCTTGCCTTTCGAGGGTGCAGTCCCAGTCGCTGTGCCGGACGTCTACCGGCAGCACGCGGACCCCGTGCCGTTTGGCGTCGTCCAGGATGGTGGCGGGCGCGTAGAAGCCCATGGGCTGGGCGTTGAGCAGCGCGCAGGCAAAGGCGGTGGGATAGTGGCGCTTGAGCCATGCCGAGGCGTAGGCGATGTGGGCGAAGCTGGCGGCGTGGCTTTCGGGAAAGCCGTAGTCGCCGAAGCCCCGGACCTGCTCGAACACCTGGGTGGCGAACTCCTTGTCGATGCCCTTGGCCTGCATGCGCGAGATGAACCGCTCCCGGTGCCGCTCGATCCTTCCCGATCTTCGCCAGGCGGCCATGTCGCGCCGGAGCTGATCCGCCTCCCCAGGGGTGTAGTCCGCCGCCACCACGGCCAGCCGCATGACCTGTTCCTGGAACAACGGCACTCCCAGGGTCTTCTTGAGGATCGGCTCCAGGGAAGGGTGGGGGTAGGTGACCGTCTCCTCGCCGTTCCGGCGGCGCAGGTAGGGATGCACCATGCCCCCCACGATGGGTCCCGGCCGGACGATGCTGACCTCGATGACGAGATCGTAATATTCCCGGGGTTTGAGCCGGGGCAGCATGGACATCTGCGCGCGGCTCTCGATCTGGAAGACCCCCACGGTATCAGCCCGGCGGATCATGGCGTAGGTCGCGGGATCGTCCTTGGGAAGGGTGGCCAGGGAGAAGCTCCGGCCCCAGTGTTTCTTGATGAGGCGGAAGGACCGGTCCACCACGGTCAGCATGCCGAGTCCCAGCAGGTCCACCTTGAAGAGCTTGAGGCTTTCCAGATCCTCCTTGTCCCACTGGATGACCGTGCGGTCGCGCATGGTGCCGTTCTCGATGGGAACCAGGTCCCGTACCGGCTTGTGGCCGAGCAGGAATCCGCCGGGATGAATGGACAGATGGCGGGGAAAGTCCTGGATCTCCGCCACCAGCCGCAGCAGGTCCTGATGCACGTGAGGATCGAGGCCGGCGCTTTGGAGCACTTGCGGGTCCACCGGCTCGTAGTGGCCCAGCAGCCGGGTGACGCGGTGGACCGCGGTCTCCGCCAGCCCCAGCACCTTGCCCACGTCCCGGACCGCGGAACGCCCGCGGTAGCGGATGAAGTTGGCCACCATGGCCGCGTGGGTGCGGCCGTGCTTGCGGTAGAGGTACTGGATGACCTCCTCGCGGCGGTTGTGCTCGATATCGAGGTCGATGTCGGGCGGCTCGGCCCGCTCCCGGGAGATGAAGCGCTCGAACAAAAGGTCCATGCGCACCGGATCGACGGCGGTGATGCCGAGGCAGTAGCACACCGCGGAATTGGCCGCGGAGCCACGCCCCTGACAGAGGATCTCGTTCTTCCGGCAGAATTGGACAAGGTCCCACATGGTGAGGAAATAGCCCTCGTAGGCGAGCTCGCCGATGACCTGGAGCTCTCGTTCGAGCTGTGCCCGGATGTCTTCCGGGACGCTGCCGCCGTAGCGCTCCCTGGCCCCCTGGAAGGTGAGCTCCCGGAGCCACTCCCCGGAGTTCTTCCCGCCCGGAAGCTCCTCGGAAGGGTAGCGGTAGTGGATCTCGTCCAGGGAGAACCCGCAGCGGGCCGCCACCTCCAGGGTGCGGGCGACGGAGTCCGGATCGTCCTTGAAAAGGGACGCGAACGCGGGCGGGGACTTCAGGTCGTGCTCCGCGTTGGGCTTGATCAGACGCCCGGCGGCGGCGAGCCGGACCCCGTGGCGGATGCAGGTGAGCACGTCCTGGAGCTGGCGGCGCGAGGCGTGATGATAGAGCACCTCGGTGCCCGCCACCGTGGGGATGCCGTAGCGCCGCGCCCGCTCCCGCAGGCGCCGTTCCTGCCGCGCCTCTTCCGCGCGGCGGTGGCGGGTCACCAGCGCGTAGAGCCGGTCGCCGAAGGCGTCCCGGAGGTCCCGGGCGACGAACGCGGGGTCCGGCTCCCGCACCAGCAGGCTGTCCTCTCCGCCCCACAGCGCCATGAGCCCGCCGGCATGGGCGCAGACCTCGCGCCATTCCACGACGCTCTTTCCCTTGGGTGAGCGGAGGCGTCCGGCGGAGATCAGCCGGCAGAGATGGGCGTAACCGGTTCCGTCGGCGGCGAGAAGGAGGATGGAGGAGCTGTCGGCGACGGTCATCCGGGCGCCGATGATGAGATGCAGGCCCAGCTCCCGGGCCTTCACATGGGCTCGCACGATGCCGTAGACGCCGTCCCGGTCGGTCAGGCAAAGCGACCCGATACCGAGCTCCGCGGCCCGCTCCAGCAGCTCCTCGGGATGGCTCGCCCCCTCCAGGAAAGAGTAGTGGCTCTTGCAGTAGAGGGGCACGTAGGACGCCGGCGCCCGGGAGGGGGGCACGCTGGACGGCGCGCCGGAGGAAGGTGAGCGGGGCGAGCGCCCGTGCGGGCGCCCCTTGCCGGTGGCCATGGTTGCCTACTCCACCTTCCCGTGCAGAAACCAGCCCCGCCGCTTCCGGTCGTAGTAGATCCACAGCCAGGGACCCTCGCCGGTGCGGACGAAGCGGTACTCGCGGTGCACCTCAGCGCCGGAGCCCCACCATCCCCCGGAGATGATATAGGGGCCGGCGCTCTCCCGGATGAGAGAGGTGTCGTCGGCACGGGAGTCGGCGACCTGAGGGTCCTTGAACTGAAGTTCGTGGACAGATCTGCCGGTCCTTCTTGTCGTCGGCCGCGTTGCTCCTTCTCCCGTGGCACTTGGCCACTGCTCCTCGTCGCGCCTTGCCGACGACAAGAAATCCTGCGCACCTTTGTCCACGAACTGCGGTTCCAGGACTCTGGGCTCGGCATCTCCCGGCATCTCCGTGTACAAGAGCCGGACAGGCTTCGGGAAGAAACGCCGCACCAGCGGGCGCAGCCAGACCCTGCGCGGCCTTGGCGGCGGAACGGCTTCCATGGGCTCCCAGGTGAAGCGCGCTTCGGGAAGATGTCCGGGACGCGAGCGCGCCCGCAGGAGCGCGCCGTCGCCGAACCGGGCCCGCAGCCGGGCCAGGGCGCGGTTGGCCGCGTCGTGGTCCCGGGTGGAGGCGCCGTGGAAAAGCTCTCCTTGCCGAATGTCGGGAGAGGCGCCCCGGACCTCCATGACGATTTCCGTCACCCCGGCGGTCAGCGCCGTGGCCTCCATGCGGAGCCGCAGCAGGTCGAGGATCTGCGCCCGGTCCATGGTGGGCCGGGCCGGCCGCAGGGTCTCGCTCCTCTGCGACTTGTCGTCCAGGTTAAGGTGGAGGAGGAGCGAGGTCATCACCTCGTGCCGCTGGTCCAGCGAGTCGAGCAAGGGTTCCAGCAACTCTTCCATCAGGACCGCCAGTCGCTGGCGGTCGGCTTCCGGATAGTCCAGGAGAACCGCCGTGGTCACGGGCTCGGACGGCACCTCCGGGTGGAGCGGGCTCCAGAGATCGCCCGCGGCCAGCCGGTGGAGCCGGTGGGCCTCTCGGCCGAGACGCGAGCGCACCTGAGGCGCGGGCAGGTCCAGGAAGCCCCCCAGGGTGTGGATGCCGAGCCTGGCCAGGAGGTCGCGGACCTTGGGAGCGAAATCGAGGCGTTCGAGCACGACCCCGCGGACATGGTCATGCTCTTCTTCGGGCGTGTGGAAGACCACGATCCGGTCACAGGCCTTGGCCGCGGCATAGCTGCCGAAACGGGAGAACCCCACGGCCACGGTGTTGTGAAGGTCGGCGCCGACAAGGTCGCCGTGAATGAGGCCGGCCCATTCCTCCAGGCAGGGATGGAGCAGGGAAAGGCCCGAGGCCCCGAGCCAGAACACCCCGGGCTCGTCCCTGGAGGGCTCCACCTCCGCGGCAAAACGCCGCAGTCGTGGAACCAACGCGTCCACGGCTTTTTCGATGGCCGCATGGGAAATGACCCCCGCCCGGAGATGGCGCGAAAGCGCCAGCCCCGCGCCATGGCGCATGCCCGGGAGGATACGCAGGGCCCGTGCCCGGTGGTTTACCCAGAGGATGGTTCCCTGGGCCTTGTCCTGGTCCACCACCGCGGCGGGATGGTCCTTCCAGTCCGGATGGTCCCGCAGCAGCAGTTGCAGGGGGAAGGCCGCAACGTCAACACAGGCCATCCGTTCCACGACACGCCTCCGTGTGGCTCCATCCCGGAGCACCCAGCTTGTCCTTGACCATGCGGATTTCCCAGTCGAAGCGGCTGAAGGCGGTCCTGGAGATCTTTCCTTCGCCATGAAGCGACACCAGGGGCCCCAGCGAGGGCGTACCCCTCTTCTTGCGGGTGAGGCAAAGGAGCACCGCGTGGTGCCTTCGGGCCAGCGCCGCCAGACGGCTCTGGACCGCCATGTGCATCTGCGCCTGGGACTTCAGGTCCAGCACCACCAGCCCGAACGCGCCGGAGCGCAGCAACTGGTCGGCGGCGCGGGACGCGGCGAGGGCGTCGGGAACCCGGACCACCGGCAATGCCTCGAGATCGATCCCCCACTCGGCGAAGTCCGGCGGGAAGAAGATCGAGTTGCCGAAGCTGATCCAGGCCACGGGCTCTCCCCGCTGCTGGGCCTGGAGGATCAGGGCGGCGGCGGCCGTGAGCGAAGGGGCCGCGCCGGAGTCCGACACTTCGGTGAGGCGCCCGGCTAGAGAGGACAGATTCCAGACCCTGGAGGTGCCACGAACAGGCCAGCGCCGCGGCGCCGCGGGGGCGGCCACCGGAACCGGCATCCCTTCACGGCTCTTTTCGGCGAAAACGTCCATGAGAGCTCCCTCACCCTTCCAGATACCGTCTCACCTCCACCACCTTGCCCAGGAGCGTACATTCATCGGCCCTTGGAATGATCGGTGCGAAATCCGGATTCTCCGGATGCAACTCGATCCGGTTCCGGCGCAGGCGGAGCTTCTTGATGGTGGCCTCGTCGCCCACCAGGGCCACGACGATGTCCCCCGAAGCCGCTTCCCCCTGCTGCCGCACGACGACGATATCGCCCGGAAGGATGCCCGCTCCGGTCATGCTCTCCCCCTGGACCCGGAGCCCGAACAGCTCCTCCGAGCCCCGTGACTGGACCGGTATGTAGCCCTCGCATTCCTCGATGGCGGCCCGCAGCCCGCCCGCCTGCACCCGCCCCAGCAGCGGAACGAACAGCGTCCCGGGCTCCTGGGGCAGGCGATAACCCCTGGATTTCCCCTGCGCCTTGACCAGCCGTCCCTCGGTCACCAGGCGTTCAAGATGCTGCCGGGCCGTCTGCACCGCCCTGAACCGGAACGCCTCCTGGACCTCCCGAACCGTAGGGGGAAGCTCCTCGATGATCCGCCTGCGAACGAACCGGTAAACCTTTTCCCGGGTCTCTCCCGGTGGGGTGAAGGGTGTCATGGAGATATGCATACCAGACTTATGTCTGTTATACAAGTAATTCTAGGAGGGAAAGTTTTTGGAACCTGCCGCTCCGCTCACGGCCTGGCATGATCTCGGTGGTGCAAGGGGTGCCGTATTATGTTTGACGTAATGCGTATCTGGTATCTACACTTGACAGTAGCCACAGTTGATCGGAAGTGCGTTGATCATTGGCTTCGCAGATAAGAGAACGGAGGCTTTCTACCGGGGCCGCAGGGTTGCGGTCTACTCCGGCTTCTCGCGCACTGCCTCGCGCAAGCTGGACCAACTCGACGCGGCCACCCGTCTGCGGGATCTGTTGCGCCCCGGCAACGCGCTCGAAGCCCTGAAGGGTCGCCGCAAGGGGCAGTGGAGCATCCGGATCAACGACCAGTGGCGGATCTGTTTCGAATGGCCCGAGGGAAGCCCCGGCCCTGCCAACGTGGACGTGGAAATCGTCGACTATCATTGAAAAGGAGGCATGTCATGACGCGTGATCCCATCCATCCGGGCGAGACGTTGCGCGAGGACCTGGAGGCGCTCGGGATGAGCGCGGCCGAACTGGCCCGGCGAATCGAGGTCCCGGTGAACCGCATCACCGAAATCCTCAACGGCCGCCGCGCCGTCACCGGCGACACGGCACTACGCCTGGGGCGCTTCTTCGGGACGTCGGGCGAGTTTTGGCTCAACCTCCAGAAACTCTACGAATTGCGGTGTGCGGAGCAGAAGAACGGCGCGGAGATCGCCCGTTTGCCATCGCTGGACTCCGGCGGCCGGCTGCGGGCTTCTGGTTAAGGCACGCGGACAATTGGCGCAATGGGACACCACGGGGGAGGTGAGTTGGCCGCCGAGTCCCTGAAGACCGTGTACTGTCCCGCGGACCCGGATGTCGAAGCCGCTTGGGCCGCGGAAATTGAGCGGCGTGTTACGGCGATTGAGGCCGGGGCCGTTGAGCTCGAACCTTGGGAGGAAGTCAAGCGCCAGATCGAGGGCGAGATTCTCCGCCGGTGAGGGTTCTGACCAGGGCGCGCCACCGAGAAGTCGCTAATCAGCCCTCTTGCGCTTGTCTCTCGCCCTCGCGCTTTGCGGCCCTTCGTTCCCTTTTCCAGAAGACGTGCTTCGTCTTCCGAAGATGTTTCCACCACTCCGGCGGATCGGTCAGGATCCCTTTCTTCACAGTTGCCATGCCGCGGTACCTCGCTGCGCTCTCGTTGTTACCATATCAGTCCGTTTACGCATGGTGTACCGGACCCACCCCGCGCAACCCCCGCTGACGTTACTTCATTGCGTCTACCGTGCGGACGTGTCCGCGAGCGCCGTAGTCGAGGATGGCGTCGTCAGCGGTGAGGAGCGGCACGCCCCAATGGCGGGCGGTGGCGACGATGAGGCGGTCGGCGGGGTCGGCGTGGAAGGAGCCGGGCAACCGCACGCTGTCCACGGCGATCTCCGGCTCGACAGGAGCGAGCTTGATTCCTGGCAGGGCGAGGGCCGTTTTGATCCAGGACCCAACCTCTCGGCCGAGGTGAAGGCGGCCCTTCTCGGCCAGCAGTGCGATTTCCCACGGGGTTATGGCGGAGACCAACGCGAAGTCGGTCCGTACGGTATCGTCAATCGCGGCGCGGGCAGTGCTCCCGAGCCTCGGGTCATCGTTTACGACCCAGATCAACGCATGGGTGTCGAGTACGATCATTCTGCGGCAGACCAGTCGGAGGGATCGGCCGCCGGCCGGAATGGATCGTGGTAGGCCAGCACCGAACCTCGCATGGCCCCGACGATCGAGGGGCTTTCATCGGGAGGCTGCAAGGGAGACAACACTGCCACCGGCCGCCCCCGCTTGGTGATCGTTACCGGCTTGCGATCCTTGTTCATCTGGTTGATGACACGGAGGCATCTTGCCTTGAACTCCGCCGCTCCCATTATGTTTGTCATCAGATTTACCTCTCATGTATAGAGACTTGTTAAACGTACATGTACTCTTATAAGAGTACATAATCAAGTATCAGCCGTCTGATCGGCACCTGTCGAGTCCCAATTCGCACCCCGCCATCTGATCTGCTAAAATTTTTTTTCATCTCGCTCCAACACTCTGAACATTGAACAGAACAGTCCCGGCCGGGGAGGGCACAGTTTGATCGAGGTCGAGGGTCTTACCCGAAAGTATGGTGATCTGGTGGCGGTGGACGGTGTCTCCTTTTCCATCGGGAAGGGGGAGGTCGTCGGTCTGCTGGGGCACAACGGCGCCGGCAAGACCACCATCATGCGGATGCTCACCGGGTACATCGAACCCACCGCCGGGTCGGTGGTCATCGATGGCATGCCGCTCTCCGGAGCGCGCCTGAGCATTCAGCGAAAACTGGGCTATCTGTCGGAAAACGCTCCGCTTTATCCGGATATGTCGGTGGTGCGCTACCTTGAGTACGTGGCCGACCTGCGCGGGGTTCCGCGCGCCGGCCGGCCGGCCGTGCTCAAGCGGGCACTGGAGCGGACGTGGCTGATGGACCGGGCGCTGGACCTGGTGGGCACGCTGTCCAAGGGCTACAAGCAGCGGCTGGGAGTGGCCCAGGCCATCGTGCACGAGCCGGAGATCCTGATCCTGGACGAGCCCACCAACGGCCTCGATCCCACGCAGATCTTTCAGATGCGTTCGCTGGTGAGCGATCTGAGCCAGAATGCCACCATCATCATTTCCACGCATATTCTCCAGGAGGTGGAGGCGGTCTGCGAACGGGTGATCATCATGGTGCAGGGACGCATTGCGGTGGATGCCCGGCTGAGCGAGTTGCAACAGTCCCATCGGCTGGTGGTGGGGCTCGGGAATCCGTCCGACGACGCGGCCGATCGGCTCCGGGAGATCCCGGGAGTGGGCCTGGTCACGGCAGCGGACGGGCCGCGCGGGACGAGCTATGGCCTCGAGCTCGAGGCCCCCGCGGAGACGGTGGCGCCGGGCGTTGCCAGGGCGGCTGTCGAAGGGGGCTGGGAGCTCTATCGCATGAGCGAGGAGGCGCGCACCCTGGAGACCGTGTTCCGCGAGGTGGGCGCGAAGGTAGTGGGAGAGGAGGGTAGTCATGGCGGGTAGCATCTGGAGCATCGCGAAGAAGGAATTTTCCACCTACTTCTCGTCGCCGGTGGCGTTCATCTTCCTGGGGACGTTCTCGGCCGTGTGCCTGTTCATCTTCTTCTGGGTCGAGCAGTTTTTTGCGCGCAACATCGTCGACGCCAGGCCGTTGTTCGATTGGATGCCTATTCTGCTCATCTTTCTCAGCGCGGCCCTGACCATGAAGATGTGGAGCGAAGAACGGCGCATGGAGACCCTCGAGTTTCTCTTCACCATGCCGGTCAAGACGCTCCATCTGGTGCTGGGGAAGTTTTTTGCGTGTCTGGGCCTGGTGGCCATCGCGCTGGTGCTGACGGTGGGGGTGCCGCTCACCGTGTCCTTCATGGGCCGGCTCGACTGGGGCCCGGTGCTGGGAGCCTACACCGCCTCGTTGCTGCTGGCGGCCGCCTACTGCTCCATCGGCCTCTATATAAGCTCAAGGAACGAGAGCCAGATCGCGAGCCTCATTCTCACCACCGTGATCGGCTTTCTGTTCTATCTGCTGGGCTCCCTGACGTTTGGTTCCCTGGTGGGTCATGCCTGGGCCGAATACCTGGGGCTGGCGGCCACGGGCGTCCGTTTCGAGTCCATCACGCGGGGCATTCTGGACCTTCGGGACATCTACTACTACGTGAGTGTGGTCGGCGTCTTTCTCGCCCTGAATGTATTCTCCCTCGAACGGCTCAGATGGTCGAGGCAGGGGCAGAAGACGGGTCACCGGGCCTGGCGGGCGGTGACGGCGCTGGTCATACTCAACTTTGTCCTGGGCAACTTCTGGCTCCATCGCGGCGTGACCGCGCGCGCGGACCTCACCGAGGGAAGGGATTACACCATCTCCCAGGCGACCCGCGACCTCATCGGCCAGTTGCAGGAGCCGCTGCTCATCCGGGGTTATTTCAGCGCCCGGACCCATCCGGTGCTGGCGCCCCTGGTGCCCCGGATCCGGGATACCATTCGCGAGATCGAGTCCATCAGCGGCGGCCGGGTGCGCGCCGAGTTCGTGGATCCCCGGGAGGAGCCGGATCTGGAGGAGGAGGCCAACCAGCGCTACAACATCCGTCCCATCCCGTTCCGGACCGCCGACCGTTATCAAACCTCGCTGGTCAACTCCTACTTCGATCTGCTGCTCCAGTACGGTGACAAGCACGAAGTGCTGCGGTTCACGGATCTGATCGAGATGAAGGCGGGGCGGACGGGAACGGACGTGCGCCTGCGGAACCTCGAGTACGACCTCGCCCGAAGCATCAAGAAGGTGCTGTACGGCTTTCAGGGCATCGGAGCGCTCTTCGCCGGCATCGATCGCCCGGTGGACTTCCGGGGGTACATCTCCTCGGAAGAGAAGCTGCCGAAGTCCATTGCACTCTTCAGATCGCAGTTGATGGCCACATTGAAAGAGCTCCGCAAGGAGTCCGGTGGAAAGTTCAAGTACGAAATCATCGATCCCGAGGCCAAAGGCGCCGCGGTGGCCAGGCAGCTTGCGGAACAGTACGGCTTCCGGCCCATGGCCGCGGGCCCCTTCGATCCGAAGCGGTTCTACTTCTACATGGTCATGCAGAACAACGGCACGACGGTGCAGGTGCCCATGCCCGGGAAGTTGAGCCAGGAGGCCGCCCGGCGGAGCGTCGAGGCCGCGCTCAGGAGGTTCGCCCCGGGGTTCATCAAGACCATCGGTTTCCATTCCCCGCCGCCGGAACCGCAGCAGCCGGGAACGCGTCCCCGGCCGCCGGACCGGCAGTTCCGTTTCCTGGCGCAAAAACTGCGGCAGAACTATCGCATCGCGGAAGTGGACTTGAAGTCCGGGCTGGTGCCGGAAAACGTGGATTTGCTGCTGCTCGCGGCTCCCAAGGAACTGACGCCGAAGCAGCGGTTTGCGGTGGATCAGTTTCTCATGAAGGGCGGCTCCGCGGTCTTGTTGACGTCGCCCTACACCGTGGCGCGCACCCGGGCCGGTCTGGCCGCCAGCCGGTACACCTCCGGTCTGGAGCCGCTGCTGGAGCATTACGGCCTGACCGTCCAGAAGACTCTGGTGCTGGATCCACAGAACGAGCCATTCCCGGTATTCGTGAACCGCAAGGCGGGCACTTTCACGGTCCGCGAGCTGGAGCTCGTGCCGTATCCCTATTTCGTCGATGTCAGGAGCGAGGGCCTCAACCAGGACAATCCGATTACTGCCAGACTGCCCCAGTTGACCATGAGCTGGGCTTCGCCGTTGACGCTTCCCGACGATGAGATCGGCGGCACCAGCACCACACCGCTGCTCGCGAGCTCCGACGCGTCCTGGGTATCGAGCTCCCTGAAGGTGCATCCCGATTTCAAGGTCCACCCGAAGCTCGGGTTCGAGAAAGAGGGCCAATCCAAGGGCCATGTGCTGGCCGGGCTCGTGGAGGGGATCTTCCGTTCCTACTACACGGGCAAGGAATCGCCGCTGCTGGCCAAGGACGACGGTGAAGAGAAGCCGCCGCCGGGCGGTGAAGAGGCCCAGGGTTCTACGGAAGGAGAGGACGAGCCGGTGGTGACCGGAATGATCGAAAAGTCGCCGGAATCGGCCCGCATCATCCTCATCGGCTCCAACGAAGCGTTCACCGACCAGACGCTGCAGCTTTCCCGCGCCGCGGCCAATGACCGGTTCGTCAACTCGTTGCAGTTCCTGGAGAACGTGGTGGACTGGGCATTGGAGGACCGGGCGTTGCTTTCCATTCGGAGCCGTGCCCACTTTGCGCGAACGCTGGTGCCCATGACGCGCGAGCGAAAAGCGTTCTGGGAGTATCTGAACTACGGCATCGTGCTGATGGGTCTGGTGTTGATCTACGGGGCCCACCGCTATCATCTGCAACGCCTGCGGGACCGTTACCAAAGGATGCTGGCGGCGTAGTGAAGAAGGTTTGCGTTCATCCTTCGACTTCGCTTGGCTACGCCTGTCCTGAGCTTGTCGAAGGGCTCAGGATGAACGGGAAATTGCTTACGGAAAATAGTTCCCCGAACCGTTCGCCCTGAGCCCTTCGACAAGGCTCAGGACAGGCGTAGCGCAGCGAAGTCGAAGGGCGCTGTTCCGTGGACAGGCCGCCAGACAGGAAAGGTTTTCTTCGTGAGTCGATCGATCAAGCTCTTGCTGCTGCTGCTGGTCATCCAGGCGGGCCTGGTGGCCTGGGTCAACCTTCCGGGAGACGACTCCGGCGCTTTCGAGGCGAACAAGCCGCTGTTGGCCGTCGAAGCGGAGAGCGTAGATACCGTCACCATTGAGCAACCGGGCGAGGCGCCGTTGCGCATGGTGCGTAAGGACACCGGCTGGGTGCTGCCCGGGAAGGGCGACTTTCCGGTGCTGTCCGCGAAGTTCGAGAAGTTTACGGAGAAGTTGCTCGGCGTCAGGCGCTCCTGGCCGGTGGGCAAGACCCTGGTCGCCGCCAGGCAGTTCAAGGTGGTCCCCGATCAATTCGAGCGGCGGGTGAAGTTTCTCCAGGGGACCGATGTCCTCGGCGACGTCTTCCTCGGTACGTCTCCCGGATTCCGCAAGGTCCACGCACGCCTCGAAGGCGACAAGCAAACCTACGCCATCGATTTCAATGCCTTCGACGCGCCGGTGGACGCGGAGCAGTGGTATGACACGGAGATCCTGAAGACGGCGGTGGAGGCCATCGCCCGCATCGAACTCGGGGCTTATGCGTTGAAGGCAGGGGACGGGGGCTTTCAAGTCGAAGGGCTGCGGGAAAATGAAGAGACCGATGCCGAGCCGGTGCGGCAGCTCGTGGAACGTGTGGCGGAGGTAGGTTTCACGGACGTCCTTTTCGAGGATGGCAAGGCGCTCTTCGACGCCGGAAGGCCGGTCCTCGAGTACACCATCGAGCCGAAGGAAGGATCACCGGTCAAGTATACGGTGGTGTCGCCGGAGGAGGGAGACCACTACATCCTCAAGAGCTCCGCTCAGCCGCATTACTTCAAGGTGGACCGGGACCGGTTCGACAAGCTGCGCGGCACGAGCCGGGTGCAAGTCGTCAAGGGCGTTGTGTCAGGTTGACAGGTCGCCCGTTCCTCGGATACTTTCGATCCGTTGGGCGACCCGTCCACGCAAGCTAGTGTCCTGTCCGGTTAATTCGGATGATAAGATGCGGAGGATTTTTTGTTGTCGGCAAGGCGCGATGACTTGTAGGGGCGACCGGCGGTCGCCCCTCAGTGGCGGGCACCACGCGAGGAAGAGCAACGCAGCCGACGGCAAAAAAGACCCGCAGATTATCATGCGAATTAACCGGACAGGACACTATAACCCAGGAACAAGAGGGAGGAGACACCATGAGTGCACGTCCCATGCCGACCCAGGAAACGGAGCCGTCGGCCGCCAAGCGATTCATCGCGGCCGCCCGACAACTCCATGTAGACGAACCGGACGTCGACAAACGCTGGCAGATGATGGGGCCTCTCCTGAGCGAGATGCTGGCGGACCCCAGTGTGCAGTCACAGTCCGAGAAGTGGCCGTCCTGTGATCAGGGCGGGCTCGCCGAGGGAGGACAGCGGGCTCAGAACCTGCTGCTCTACGAGGATCCGGATCATGGGTTTGTCATCAACGGATTGGTGAAGGCGCCGGGAACCCGCACCAGCATACACGACCACGCGCACAACTGGACCCTGTACGGGGTCTTGGACGGGCACGAGACCGTCGAACGGTATGAACGGCTGGACGACGGCTCCAAGCCGGACTATGCGGAAGTCCGAAAATCCGAGAACGTTCAGGTGGGACCGGGCAAGATCGATCTCGTGGGCCCGTGGCAGATCCACGCGGAGGAGAGTGGCGAGGAGCGCACCGTCGCCATCATCGTCCGTGCCGAAAAGCCCGGCGGTTTCCTCCAGGGCAGATACGACCCGGAAACCTCCAAGTACTGGCAGGGGTACGGGCCTACCCAGATACCCTTCGACTTCGAATAGCGCGAACGCGGCGGGGCTTTCGTTGGTCATTGACGCCGACGGTCACCTGTTCGAGACCGAGGCCGTGTTCGAGAAGTACATGGCCCCCGGTTTTCGCACGTATCGGCCGAGACTCATCACCGACGACGAGGAGCACAGCTTTTGGGTCGCCGACGGGTCGACGCGGTATCGCCGCCCCGGACAGCCCGGAGCGCGCAACCCCGGTACCGCCGCTCCCCCGGGCGGCAAGGTCGGGACGAGCCGCCACGCGTCCGTGGGGAGTCAGGTGCTCTCCAGCGTGGCCGAGCGGCTGCTGGATCTGGACAAGGAGAACATCGATGTCCAGTACCTCTATCCGAGCTTTCTCCTGCACATCAATTCCTGGACGGACGGCGTGTTGGGCAATGAAGTGTGCCGCGCGTACAACACCTGGCTGGCGGAGGTTTGCCGGGAGGCCCCGGACCGGTTGAAGGGCGCCGGCCTCGTGTGTCTGGCCGACCCTCCGGGAGCGGCCCGGGAAGCCCTTCGTATCCGGGAGCTGGGCTTGTCCGCGGTCATGGTCAACGGCACCGTGGGTGCGCGGGCGTTGGCTCACCCCGAGCACGAGGTTTTCTTTGCCGCGGCCGACGGCGCGGCATTGCCCATAGCCGTGCACTTCAGTTACGAGTTCCCCGGCGTGAGCGACCTGTTCGCCGATTTCTTTCCCACCCGCGTGCTGGCGGGATTGTTCCCCATCATGGCTGGCTTTACCAGCGTGCTGTGCACCGGTCTCATGGACCGCTATCCGCGCCTCCGCTTCGCCTTTCTGGAAGGGGGCTGCAACTGGGTGGCGTCTTTCGTGGAGCGAATGGACGAACACTACGAGAGCCCCGTTTACCGCGCCGCCGAGGTGATCTCGCAAAGGCCGGGGGAGTTGCTGGACTCGGGCCGGATATTCTTCGGCTGTGAAGGGAACGAGCCGGGGCTGGGCAGGGTTATCGAGGAGATCGGCGAGGACAAGCTGCTTTACTCCTCCGACTATCCCCACGGGGACCGGACCGAGGGCACCGTGGGCCTGCTCCGGCAGCGGGACGACCTGCCGGAGTCCGCGAAAACCAGGATTCTCGAGGAAAATGCCCGGACTTTTTACGGTGAATGACCCGCGCCGGGATTTTTTTATCCATTTGCGCAGTAAAGTTGACAATGAGGGTTACACCGGGTACCCTAAGCCAATGCTTTTAAAGGAGTTCTGCATGGCACGCCGCTTCGTCGTCCTCGCGAGTCTTCTTTTCCTCCTTTTCAGCGGCTTGCCGTACGCTCCGGTCACCTCCGCGCATGGTGCCGTGTCAACCACGGCGGATCCGTTCGCCATCCCCGCGGGGCTCGAGCCCGCCGTTGAGTTCTGGAAGGCGATCTTTCTCGATTACGACTCGAACCAGTTGGTGTTCTTCGATCCCCAGAACATGTCGAAGATACACCAGGTGGTCGAGAGCAAGCAGGGTGCCAGGACACGGCGAGTGGTCCGTTCGGTGCGCGCGCGACTCACGCGGCGCGGCATCCCGTCGCACCGGATCAAGGTGCAGCGGGGGATCAGTGAGCGTTTCGCAGCCGGGGTGCAGCGGTCCGGGCGCTACATGGCGCATATGCGCAAGATCTTCTCCGCCCGCGGACTCCCGGTGGAGTTGACCTACCTGCCGCTGGTCGAGTCCTCGTTCAGGAACGACGCGCGCTCGTTCCGCGGCGCCGTGGGCATGTGGCAGTTCATGCCGAGCACCGGACGTCTATACATGCGCGTGACGCGGCTTGTGGATGAACGCAGGGATCCGCTGGAGGCGACCCGGGCCGCCGCTCGTCTGTTGCAGGACAACTACCGGGAGCTCGGGACCTGGCCGCTGGCGGTGACCGCCTACAACCACGGGCGCGCCGGCATGCGAAGGGCGGTGCGCAGACTGGGCACTCGGGACATCGTCACCATCATCCGCCGCTACCGCGGGCGTACCTTCAAGTTCGCGTCCAAGAACTTCTACGCGGAATTTCTCGCGGCCGTGCACGTCATGCGTGACCTCGAGCGGCACCTGCCCCACGTCCGGTTCGATCAACTCGTGCGGCACGAAGAGATCAGCCTCACCAAGCGCGTGGCGGTGTCGTCGTTGCTCCGCCACAGCAAAGTGTCCCGAGCCGAGTTGCTTACCTGGAATCCGGCCTTGAGTCGCCACGCCACGTGGATACCCGCGGGCTATCGGCTGAAGGCGCCGGAGCTGCAGGGTCAATGGTTCCGCAAGGCGTTGGCGGGCATTGGGCCGATGGCGTCGTTCCCGCACCACGTCGTCAGCCGAGGCGATACGCTTTCCGAACTTGCAAGAGCCTACCGCACGTCGGCGAGCGCGATCCAGTCGATGAACGGCCTGAGGAGTGCCCATCGCTTGCGCATCGGACAGCGGCTCGAGATTCCGAGCAAGTCGTTGGCCAAGCCGTCAGTCAATCGACCACCCGTCAGGGTGGTGGAACGACCACGTACCGGTAGTGGTTCGCACCATGTGGTCAGTCGGGGCGACACGCTTTGGGACATCGCCAGATTCTATGGCACGTCGGCACAGGCGATCCAGTCGGTGAATGCCTTGGCGAGCGTCCGGCGTCTGCGTCCGGGACAGCGGCTCGCGATCCCTGGCGGTCGGTCCTCAAGTCAGTCGTTGAAAAGGGTGGTGAAAAAACCGCGGGTCTATCACCGCGTGCGCCGGGGCGACACGCTTTGGGACATCGCCAGATTCTATGGCACGTCGGCACGGGCGATCCAGTCGGTGAATGCCTTGGCGAGCGTCCGGCGTCTGCGTCCGGGACAGCGGCTCGCGATCCCTGGCGGTCCGTCCTCAAGTCAGTCGTTGAAAAGGGTGGTGAAAAAACCGCGGGTCTATCACCGCGTGCGCCGGGGTGAAACGCTTTCCACCATTGCCGACCGCTACCGAGTGTCGCCGGCGGCCATCCAACGCGCCAACTCCATCCGCAACCGGCACCGGATCCGGGCCGGGCAGCGCCTTAGAATCCCGGGCACCCAGTCCTGATGAAATAGTCCGGCCTTGCCGGAAACAGGCAAACCCAACCCCTCTCCCCCTGGGAGAGGGTGGCCGAAGGCCGGGTGAGGGCGCCCCAACAACCCTCCCCCTTCCACTAGGAGGCCGTGTCAAAACCCTGACTTCGGGGCACGAAAGGCCAATCCGTCATTCCCGCGAAAGCGGGAATCCAGGGGTCCGGGAGGGGTCCCCACGCGCCGTTCCCCCGCTCCACCCCTCCTGGATTCCCGCTTTCGCGGGAATGACGATTTCGGGGGTCATTGCCTCGCTCGGATGGAGTTTTGACACAGCCCACTAGGGCTTGCACCGCCGATGCGATATAATGGCCGGAGCTTATGTACCAGAGCCTTCTCCAGGCCACGGCTGGATTCTACCTTCTGGCGACGGGCGCGTTCATCCTCTACCTGTTCTCTCCGCGGGAATCCTTCTCCCGGGTGGGCCAGGGCCTGCTGCTGGCGGGTTTCGTCGGCCACGCGGTAAAATTCATCCTCCTCTTTCATGAGGCCGGCTTTCCCGCCTTCGCCCAAACCTCTGCCACGCCTTCCTTCTACGGGTGGCTGATGGTGGGCGTGTACCTCACGGTGCAGCTCAAGTACCGGCTTCCCATCCTGGGAGGGTTCGTCGCGCCGCTCGCCTTCCTCATGTCCCTGCGGTCCATCACCCTCGGAGATCCCGGTCTGGAAACGCCGCCGGCGTTGTTGACCTATTGGCTGCCGCTGCACGTGACCCTGGCGTTGTTGGGCAACGCGTTCTTCGCGCTGGCGTTCGCCGTGAGCGTGGTCTACCTGCTGCTCCGGCGCCAGCTCAAGAACAAGCGGATGACCGGCTTGAGCCGCTCCCTGCCGGCTCTCGAGACCCTGGACCGCCTCAACAAGATCTTCCTGGTCTGGGGCTTTCCGTTCATGACCCTGGGCATCCTCACGGGCAGCGTGTGGGCCCACGTACAGTGGGGCACCTACTGGTCCTGGGATCCGCGCCAGATCACCTCCGCCCTGACCTGGCTGCTGTACGGTATCCTCCTCCACGGCCGGCTGACCGCGGGCTGGCGCGGCAGGAAGGCGGCGGTGTGGACCATCGCCGGTTTCATGATCGTCCTGGCCTACTTCCTCTGGGGGGACGCGTTTTTCCTGAGCCGCCACGGAGGCCGCTTTGAGTGAGACGGGACGACAGATCCTGGTGGTCGGCCTGAACCACCGGACGGCGCCCGTGGAGGTCCGCGAGCAGCTCGCGTTCTCTCCCAAGCTCCTCAACGGGTCGCTCCAGGAACTCGTGACGCTTCCCTCGGTGGACGAGGGCGTGATCCTGTCCACCTGCAACCGGGTGGAGGTGGTGGCCGTGGCCCGGGACGGCGGGACGGGCTTTGACGAGATCGGGGACTTTCTCAGGCAACAGCCCGGCGTCCGCGTCCACCCCACCGAAGACCAGCTCTACCAACACGCCCGCAAGAGCGCGGTGCGGCATGTCTTCCGGGTGGCCTCGAGCCTGGATTCCATGGTGGTGGGCGAGCCCCAGATCCTCGGGCAGCTTAAGGAATACTACGCCATCGCCCAGCAGGCCGGCACCGTCGGCAGCATCCTGCACCGCCTCTTCCATCGTTCCTTTTCCGTGGCGAAACGGGTGAGGCAGGGGACCGGCATCGCCAACCGGCCCGTTTCGGTGGGCTCGGTGGCGGTGGACCTGGCCAAACGGATCTTCGACCGGCTGGAGGAAAAGACCGTGATGGTCATCGGTTCCGGCGTCATGGGCGAGTCGCTGGTGCGCCACCTGGTGGAGAACGGCGTGGGGAGCCTGATGATCACCAACCGCACCTTCGAGAAGGCGGTGGAGCTGGCGGGCCGTTTCGAGGCGAGCCCCATTCGCTTCGAGGACTATGCCCGCTACCTCAAGCTGGCCGACGTGGTCATCGGCTCGGTGGAGTCGGAGGAGGCGCTCATCACCCGTGAGACCGCGGCCGAGGTGCTGCGGGAGAGAAAGCAGGACAACATGTTCCTCATCGACCTCGGTGTGCCCAGGAACTTCGACCCCCTCATCAACGACCTGGACAACGTGTACCTCTACCACATCGACGACTTGACCGGTGTGGCGCGGGAGAATCTCAAAGGGAGGGAAAGCGAAGCGGACAAGGGAGAGCTGATCGTCGACCAGGAAGTGGAGACATTCTATCGATGGTTTGCCTCCCTGGATCGGGTCCCCACCATCGTCGCCCTGAAGCGGAAGTTCGAAGAGATCCGGGAGGGAGAGCTCAGGAAGTCGCTGGAGTCGAACCTCAAGGATGTTTCCGAGCGGGAGCGCAAGGCCATCGAGGACCTGACCGCGGCCATGATCAACAAGATTCTTCACGGGCCCCTCACGCGGCTCAAGGGACGTCCCGAGGAGGACGCCGCCTACCATGATACCGTCCGGGCGCTGTTCGACCTGGACAAGGAGCCGGGGCCGGGGCGGGACGACCCGTGAGCATGGACAGGCTCCGCATCGGCACCCGGCGCAGTCGGCTGGCCCTGGTCCAGGCGGAATGGGTCCAGGGCCGCATCCGGGAACACCACCCGCAGGCCACGGTGGAGGTGGTGCCCATCCGCACCAGCGGCGACCGCTTCCGGGACGTGCCCATCGAGAAGATCGGCGCCAAGGGCGTGTTCATCAAGGAGATCGAGGAGGCGCTTCTGGAAGGTGCCATCGACGTGGCGGTGCACTCCATGAAAGACCTGCCGACGGAGATCCCGGAGGGACTGGCTATCGCCGCCGTGCCGGAGCGCGAGGACCCGAGAGACGTGCTGATCAGCCATATTGCCGGGAGCCTCGCGGAGCTGCCGGCCGGGGCTCGGGTCGGTACCGGCAGTGTCAGGCGGCGGGCCCAGGTGCTGAACTGCCGCCCGGATCTGACCGTCGTGCCCATACGGGGAAACGTGGATACGCGGCTGGCCAAGCTCCGGCGCGGCGAGGTGGACGCCCTGGTGCTGGCCCTGGCCGGGATGAAGCGCCTGGGCCGGGAGCGCGAGGCCACCCAACCGTTGCCTGCCGAGACCTGGTTGAGCGCCGTTGCCCAAGGAGCCCTGGGCCTGGAGACCCGGCGGCATGAGGTGGAGCGGTTGCGTTTCCTGAACCATGAGCCGTCGGCGTTGGAGGTGGAGGCCGAACGGGCGTTCCTGGGCCGCCTGGAAGGGGGGTGCCAGGTGCCGGTGGGCGCACGGGCCGTGGCGGCGGAAGACCGGGTTGCGCTGGCCGGCATGGTGGCGGAGGCGTCCGGCAAGAAGATCTTCCGGGGTGAGATCTCGGGGGAGAGCGCGGATGCGGCCTCCTTGGGGATTCAGCTCGCCGAGAGACTGCTGGATGAGGGGGCGGGCGCTGTCCTGAGGGAGGCCCGGTTGTGAGTGATGCAGCGGCGCCGGCGAGATCCGGTGATGCCCCGCTGTCCGGACAACGGATCCTGATCACGCGCCCGCGCGAGCAGAGCGCCGCGTTCGCACGTGGTCTGGAGGCCTTGGGCGCTCGGGCCGTGGCTTTCCCCACGGTGGAGATCCTGCCGCTTCGGGACGGCGCCGTCCTGGACGAGGCCGTCCGCGGCCTGCCGGAACAGGACTGGCTGGTCTTCACCAGCGCCAACGGCGTCCGGCACTTCCTGGCGCGTTGCGAGGCATTGGAGTGCATGGACAGCCTTGAGCGGCTCGACATCGCCGCCATCGGTCCGCAAACCGCCCGCTTGCTGGAGGACCGCGGCCTTTCGGTCAGCCTGGTCCCCGAGGAGTTTCGCGCGGAGGGCATCCTGTCCGCCCTTGACCCGAATCGGGTGCGGGGCCGCCGCTTCCTGCTCGCGCGGGTGGCGGGAGCCCGGGACGTGCTCCCCGAGACCCTCCGCCGATGGGGCGCGACGGTGACGGTGGTGGAAGCCTACCGCAACGAGCCGGTGCGGCACGGCGCCCAGCGGCTGGCGCGGATTCTCAAGCAGGTGGACTGGGTCACGTTCACGAGTCCGAGCACGGTCAACGCATTCATGGATCTGCTCGAAGTGGCGGACGCCAAGCCCCCGGGAGCCGGTATCCGGGTGGCCTGCATCGGCCCCATCACCAGGGACGCGGCGTGCAAACGCGGCCTGGTGGTGGACGTGGTAGCCCTGGAATACACCGTGCCGGGCCTGATCCAGGCCCTGGCAGAAGACGTCCGCACCCGTGCGAATTCGCCGGTCCCTCCGCCCCCCTCTCCCCCTGGGAGAGGGTTGGGGTGAGGGTGCCCAGGGCAAGCGCCCGCCCTCTGCCCCCCTCTCCCTTTGGGAGAGGGTTGGGGTGAGGGTGCTCAGAGCAAGCAGCCCTCACCCCAACCCTCTCCCTCTGGGAGAGGGTTGGGGTGAGGGTGTCCAGGGCAAGCATCCCGCCGTCCGACCCCCTCTCCCCCTGGGAGAGGGTTGGGGTGAGGGTGTCCAGGGCAAGCATCCCGCCGTCCGACCCCCTCTCCCCCTGGGAGAGGGTTGGGGTGAGGGTGCCCAAATCAACTGCCCCGCCGGGTAGGGCACGGAATGGCGCAGGCAGGGCTATTGGGGCGCCCTCACCCGGCCTTCGGCCACCCTCTCCCAGAGGGAGAGGGGCTGGATTTGGGACGGAACGAGGCCACCCTCTCCCAAAGGGAGAGGGGTTGAGTTTGGGACGGAACGAGGCCACCCCCCCAGAGGAGAGGGATTGGATTTGGGACGGAACGAGGCGGGCGGATGACCACTCTGCTCGGAAAACATCTTGGGATACCAGGAGGCAACCATGGCATTTCCCGTGACCCGGCCGCGGCGACTTCGACGGACCGCCCTGTTGCGCGATCTCGTGCGCGAGACCGGGTTGAGTCCCCGGGACTTCATCTATCCCCTGTTTGTGTGTCCGGGGCGTGACCGGGTCCAACCCGTCACCTCCATGCCCGGCATCGCCCAGCTATCGGTGGACCGCGCGGCCGAAGAGGCCGAGACCGTGTGGCGCCTGGGTATTCCGGGCGTGATCCTGTTCGGCATCCCCGAGAACAAGGACGCGGTGGGCTCGGAGGCCTACGCCGAGCACGGCGTGGTGCAGGAAGCGGTGCGGGCCATCAAGGACAAGGCCCCGGACCTGCTGGTGATCACGGACGTCTGCCTGTGCGAGTACACCGACCACGGCCACTGCGGCATCGTCGAGGACGGCGAGGTGGCCAATGACGCCTCCCTGGAGCTGCTGGCCAAGGAAGCGTTGTCCCACGCCCGGGCCGGGGTGGACATCGTGGCTCCCTCCGACATGATGGACGGCCGGGTGGGAGCGATCCGGACCGCGCTGGACGGAGAGGGGTTCGACAACGTCGTCATTATGGCCTATGCCGCGAAGTACGCGTCGGGGTTCTACGGACCGTTTCGCGAGGCCGCGGAATCGACGCCGCAGTTCGGCGACCGCCGTTCCTATCAGATGGACCCGGGCAACAGCGACGAGGCGCTGCGGGAGGTGGAGGCGGACATCGCGGAGGGCGCCGACATCGTCATGGTGAAGCCGGCGCTGTCGTATCTGGACGTCATCTCCCGGGTCAAGGAGCGTTTCCACTATCCCACGGCCGCGTACAACGTCAGCGGCGAATACTCCATGATCAAGGCCGCCGCCCAAAACGGCTGGATCGACGAGAGCACGGTGGTCCCGGAAGTCCTGCTGTCCATCAAACGAGCCGGCGCCGACCTGATCCTCACCTACTTCGCGAAAGAGATGGCGAGAATGCTTTAGGGCCAACCCGCTTGGGTCACTCGGCCCGCCCCAGCAGCCGCCGCACTTCCTTCACCCGGTTCCGTAGGGTCTTCTCGCACTCGGGTTCGCGTTCGGGGGTGTGCACCTGCGCTTCGGAGAGCCGGAAGAGCAGCACCCGGGCGTCCCGGCACAGGCGGATGACGTACGTGTTGGAGTCGGCATCGTGATAGGACTCCAACGCCTTGACGGTGTCGTCCTCGGACCGGATGATGGCGTTGGCCCACCTCTCGATGTCCGGAAGGGCCGTCTCCCCGACGTGCTGGGTAATCATGCGGACAGGCGGCTAGCTCTTTGGCTTGGGTTTCCGGAACGGCCCATGACAGGTCCCGCAGGCGTTCTTGCCGAAGGCCTTGACCAACTCGGCGGTGTTCTCACCCGCTCGGGCCTTTGTCGCGACGGCTTGGGACAGGGTTACGGCGTTCTTGGCCGCGGCTGCGAACTTGTCCCACTGCTCCCAGATCTCCGGCTTGGCACGCGAGCCGTCGGAGCTTCCCTTGGGAAAGGTGTCGGCATTGATCTTGGCAAACGCTGCCGCCAGCTTGTCGGCGCTGGCGGCCACCGCCGCCGCGTCCGCGGCGGACCGCATGGCCTTGCTGGCCCCGCCGATGCCCTTCATCAGTTGCTTGCGCTCCTCGATGACCTTGTCGAACTGCGCGGCCGAGGCGACACTCAGGCCCGTCATCAGGAACGTTCCCGCGATCAGAAACATTCCTGTCATCAGGAACGTTCCCGCTTTCAGAAACGTTCCTGTCCGCAGGAACGTTCCCGCCTTCACGACGAACAGCCATGTTGATTTCCGCATGGTTCTTCCCTCCGCTATTGCTCGAACTCGTGCTTCTGAAGCTCCCGGATGAGAGCCGTCAGGTTGGGGTCGCTGTTGATCACGTCGTTCACTTTGTTCTGGAATTCACCGGCGGCGCGCTCCAAGGGGCCCGTGTCGATGCGGATCCCGAGCCACTGGGTCAGCCGAAGCACCAGGGCCAGGGTCCCGCGCGGGTTCGGAGAAGGCGCCAGATAGTGCGGCAGGGCCGCCCACAGGCTCACGTGGGGCACACCTTCCTTACGGAAAGTGTCGCTCAGTATTCCGACGATGCCGGTGGGCCCCTGGTACCGCGACGGTGAGAAGTCCAACTCCTTCATCAGCGCGGGATCCGACGAGAACCCGTTCAAGGGCACCGGTTTGGTGTAGAGCACCTCGTCGAGAAGGGCTCCCAGGGTGATGATGCGGGTGACGCCCCACTCCTGCGCAAGCTCCAGAACGGTTCGCGAGAACGCCTTCCAGTGCAGGTGCGGCTCCGCCCCCGAAGCGAAGATGAAGTCCCGGTCGAGCTCGTTGCCGGTCTTGTAATAGTGAAAGTCGTAGGAAGGCCACTCGATCTCCCGCTGTCCGTCCACCAGACGCACGTGAGGCCTTTGAACCGAGAAGTCGTAGTACTCTTCGGGATCGATCTGGGCCAGCTCCGTGGCCAGGAGCTGCTCGATGAGGTAGCGGACCGCGGAGGTGGCCGCGGACCCGGCGTCGCTCCAGCCCGAGAAGGACAGGATCAGGAAGGGTTGCCGCAGATCGGGCTGGCGAATAGGGGAGACGGCGTCGGAGACCATCTGGTCTGTTTAGCATATCTGTTCATCCAAACACTAGGGTGGTGTCTCATCAACGTACTCGTGAGACGCCACCCTGGTGTAGCGGCCTGGCGCCACGGCCTCGGAGGCCCGCAACGAAGACCTGGCGTGTGGGGATCCTCGTCGCGATATGAACCGGTATCTGTTACACACTCCACTAGCCCGACGAGCCGGTTCGTGGATGCGGCCGCTTGTCGGACTGGTCCATCATTCATGTGCGATTCGACTTCCCAATACCCATACGATCCGGTGCTGTACGGTCACGACGCGACGCCGGGGGTCGTGGGTGTGGAGCTGGAAGGAGATCGCCATGTCCGGCTCTTCTCCCGGGCGGCTTCTTCGCTGGCGTCCGACACGGTTCCGTTCGAGCCGTTCCTTTGGCTGACGTCCGAGGACAAGATCGCGGGATGGGGGGGACTCTGCCAGATCGAGCCGCTGTCGGGAACAGGCAAGTTCCGCCGGTTGGCCCGGTTTCCGGATGTCGGAAGCCTGGAGTCGGCCAAGTCCTATCTCCAGCGCAACAGCGGCAAGAGCCTCGGCGCCTCCGGCGCGCCGTACCTGTACCTGCGCGACCCGGTGCAGCAATACCTTTTCTGGTCCGGGAAGACGCATTTCCTCGGCATGGGCTTCGACCGCCTGGTGCGCATGCAGATCGACCTGGAGGTGTATCGGACGGACGGCTTCGAATTTCCCAATCCGCTTCGGGAAGGCGATCGCATCACCGCCATCGCCATGTCGGACAGCAGCGGTTGGGAGCGGCTCATATCCGGCAGGGACCATGACGAAGGGGAGATGCTGGCGGAGATGGTCCTGGAAATCCGCGCCCGGGATCCGGACGTGATCGAGGGGCACAACATCTTTCGCTTCGACCTTCCGTACATCGACGAGCGCGCCCGGCGGTACGGCGTAAACCTGACGGTGGGCAGGGACGGCGGAGTGCCTCGCCACCGGCCGGCGCGCTTTCAGGCCGGCGACCGCGTCATCCCGTATCCGAACTACGAGATCCATGGGCGCCACGTCATCGACACCTGGTTTCTCGCGCAGCGCTACAGTCAAGGCAACCGCGAGCTCAGGAAAAACGGCCTCAAGGATGTGGCCCGCCATTTCGGCGTGGCGTCCCCGGACCGGACCTATATCCCTGGCGCCGAGGCAAGCTGGTACTTCGATCACGATCCGGACACGCTTTTCCGGTACGCTCTCGACGACGTCCGCGAAACCCGGGCGATATCGGCGGCGCTCTCGCCCGGTTACTACGTCCAGGCGCGGATCTTCCCGTCCCGCTATCAGGAGACGGCGCTTGCGGACGACCGGACGAAGATCGATTGGCTCATGCTCAGGGAATATCTCGCCCGGCGCCATTCCATCCCCGCGCCCATGGCCCCGGAGCCCGTCGCGCGGAAGTATGCGGCGCTGAAGGTCCGGGGGGTGTCCCGGCCGGTGGTGCATTGCGATGTCACCGCGCTGTACCCGGCCGTCGTGCTGGCCGGCGATTGCGGGTCGAGGGCGGACGAACTTGGAGTCTTTCCGGAATTGTTGCGTGGATGCCAGGGCCTGCGGGAACGGGTCGGGCAGTTGTCCGGCACCGCTCCGGCAGGGGACACCGACCGTTTCGTCGCCACGGTCCGGTCGGGATTCAAGGTGCTGCTGGACGGGTTCCACGAGTACCTGGCGTTTCCCGCCGGCCACTTCAACGACTTCGGTGCGGCGGACCATGTAACCCGGGCCGGCGGCGAGCTCGTCCGCGGGTTGGCCGCGCGGCTCGACGAGCGCGAGGGCCGGGTCGTCACGGTGGATGCCGGCGGCATCTACTTCGTTCCGCCCGCCGGGCTTGCCGGCGCCGCGTCGACGGAGGCCCTGATGGCGGAAGCGGCGGCGTCGCTGCCCTGGAAGGTCGAGCTCCCACTGACGCGATATCGGGCGATATTCTGCTACGCGCCGGAGAATCACGCGCTTCTGGACGAGCGGGACGAACTCTTTGTCAGTGGTCCCGAGTTGGGCGGACGCGGGCACGAGCGCTACCGGCGCGAGTGGTTGGAGGAGATGCTCAGGCTCCTGCTGCAAGGCCGGAAAGGCGAGATCCCGGCGCTGTACGAGCGGTATCGCGAGGCCATTACGAATCACCGCCTTGGCCTGTCTGTGCTGAAGCGGACCGAGACCCTGCGAGAATCACTGGACGACTACCAGATGAAGGTCAAGGGCGGGAAACAGCATCCCCGCGGCGCCTACGAGGTGGCCCTGCGATCGGGACAGAAGCACCTGTCCGGGGATCAGATCTCCTACTACGTCGTGGGGGAAGGGGCCAACGTGATGGTGAACGAGAACAGCCGGCATGTCTCGGAATGGGACCCGGCCAGCCCCGACGAGAACGTGGAATACTACAAGGCGAGACTCCGCGACCTCTACGAGCAGTTCAGCCCCTTTGTCTCAAAGGAGTGAATCGCGGTCCGGGGACTTTTCATTGACCATCCGACCCCGTTACGGCATATAATACGCAAGGGTTGGATCTTTCGAGAAACAGCAAACAGGAGGTGCTTGATGGAGCTTGTTCAATTTCTATTGCGTTGGGTGCATTTGTTGGCCGGTGTGACCTGGATCGGCCTGCTCTACTATTTCAACTTCGTTCAGACGCCGTTCTTCGCCGAAACCGAGGCGGGGACCCGCACCGGCGCGATACAGAAGCTCGTCCCCCGCGCCCTCTGGTGGTTCCGCTGGGGCGCCATGTACACCTTCCTGGCGGGATTGCTCATCTGGCTCATCAAGCTCTCGCAACTCGGCGGGGACTTCTTCCCGTCGGGGTACGGCATGGCCATCACCGTCGGCGCCACCATGGGAACAATCATGTTCCTCAACGTGTGGCTGGTGATCTGGCCCAATCAGCAGGTGGTCATCGCCTCTGCCAACAAGGTGGCTGAAGGGGGCGAGCCGCTTCCGGGGGCGGCGAGCAAGGGTCAGTGGGCTGGGTTCGCCTCCCGTACCAACGTGCTGTTCTCTGCCCCCATGGTTTTCCTGATGGCCGCAGCCAGCCACTATCCGCACGGCGAGTCCAGCGGCAATATGGCGATTTTCTGGATCGTCAGCTTTGTGATCATCGCCATCGTCGAGCTGAACGCGTTGGTGGGTGACGCCGGGGGAGGCCCCAAGAAACTCCTGACGTCCATTCCGAACGTCATCTGGAGCGGCTCGATCCTCACCGCGGTGTATTGGATCCTTCTGGAGATCGCGTAGACCGCTTACGGCTGCGCCAGAAAGGCAGCGATATCCGGAATCCTTTTCCTCAGTTGGAGGTACGTGGGCATGGCCTTGGTCGTTCGTTGGGGCTTGTAGTCCGGCGGGTAAGTCTTGCGCAGGACCTTGGCCTCCAGCAACTCCACTGACGCCCCCTTGATCGGCGGCCCCTGGGAGCCCGGCTTGCTCGGATCGGCATTGTGACACAGGATGCAGGTCGCGATGTAAAGCCGCCTCCCTCGGGCCGGGTCCGGCTCTTTCACCGCCTTTGAATCCTCACCCTTGTCGCCGCACCCGCTTGTGAGCGCCAGCGCAAGGCAAACCGCCAGAGTCAATCCAAATCTGCGCATCTCTTTGTGAACGTGATGTAGGGGCGGGTTTCAAACCCGCCCGTGCCACGGCGTCGGTACCGTGTGTCGAGACGTCAAACCCGCCCGTGTCCGCGCGCTAGTGTGGTGTCTCACAAATACGCTTACGAATCCGCGGGCCCTTTTGGCCGTCGGCTGCGTTGCTCTTCCTCGCGTGGTGCCCGCCACTGAGGGGCGACCGCCGGTCGCCCCTACAAGTCATCGCGCCTTGCCGACGACCAAAATGCCCTCGCATCTTCATAACCGTATTTGTGAGACACCACACTAGTCCCCGCCGCTCACGGGTTCGCGCATGGTGACGAACTCTTCGGCGGCGGTGGGATGTATCCCGATGGTCCGGTCGAAGTCGGCCTTGGTGGCGTTGCAGGTGAGCGCCACGGCCAATCCCTGAATGATCTCACCGGCGTCGGCTCCCACCATGTGGCAGCCCACGACCCGGTCGCCGGCACGCTCCACGATGAGCTTCATCATGGTCTTCTCGTCCCGTCCGGACAGGGTGTGCTTGAGCGCCTTGAAAGCGGACCGGTAGACGTCCACCTCGCCGCAGTGCTCCCGGGCGGCTTCCTCGGTGTATCCCACCGTGCCCACCGGCGGCTGGCTGAAGACCGCGGACGGAATGTTTTGGTAATCCATCGGCCCGACGTCGCCCTTGAACAGGATCCGGGCCAGGATCATGGCCTCGGCAAGGGCCACGGGGGTGAGCTTGACCTGGTCGGTGACGTCGCCGAGGGCGTAGATGGACGGGACGTTGGTTTGAAAACGCTCGTTGACCACCACCGCGCCGTTACGGGTCAGCTCGACGCCGGTCTCCTCGATTCCCAGGCCGCGGGTGTTGGGCAGCCGGCCGGTGGCGAACATCACGGCATCGGTCTCCAGCTCCTGGCCGTCTTTCAAGGTGGCCGTCAGGCTCCCGCCGTTCCGCTCGATGCCGGCGATGTCGGCTTCGAACCGGAGGTCGATGCCCTTCTTGCGCATTTCCTCGGCAAGGGTGTTCCGGACGTCGATATCGAACCCGCGCATGAACAGCGGGCCGCGATAGAGCTGGGTGACCTCGGCGCCGAGCCCGTTGAAGATGCCGGCGAACTCCACCGCGATGTAGGCCCCGCCCACGATAACCACACGCCTGGGCATCTCCGCCAGGTGGAACGCCTCGTTGGAGGTGATGGCGTGCTCCCTGCCGGGAACGTTCGGAACCGTGGGCCAGCCGCCGGTGGCCACGAGGATGTTGGCGGCCGTCACCTTGCGGTCCCCCACCTCCACGGTATGGGGGTCCAGCACCCGGGCCCGGGACTCGAACAGCTCGACTCCGTGGCTCTGGAGCAGGCTGCGGTAGATCGAGTTGAGGCGCGCAATCTCCTGGTCCTTGTTCCGGATCAGCGACGGCCAGTCGAAGGCGCGCTCGCCCACGGTCCAGCCGAAGCCGGCGGCGTCCTCGAAGTCGTCGGCGAAGTGGGAGCCGTAGACCAGCAGCTTCTTGGGAATGCAGCCGACGTTGACGCAGGTGCCGCCCAGGTAGCGTTCTTCCGCCACCGCCACTCGCGCGCCGTGGACGGCAGACATGCGGCTGGCGCGCACGCCCCCGGAGCCCGCGCCGATGGTGAACAGGTCGTAGTCGTAGCGTGTGTCCGTGCTCAAAGGATGCCTCCCTCCGGCGATTGATGGAATAGAAAGGACGCCCCCAGAGCCTCGGCCCCGGCTACTCGCAGGGCGTCGTCGCCCACGGTCTCGTAGCGGATACCGCCGTCGTCGAAGTAGCGGCGCGTGGCGGCCAGGTCGTCGGTCCGTAGCGACACCTCGGCGATGTAAGGTGTGCAGGGGAGTTCCCGGTCCGGATATAGCTCGCCAAAGCGCCGGGTCTGGATGAAGACCACCCGGCCTTCATGGAGCCCCATCTCCCAGGTGTCGGTCTTTTCCACCGGCTCGACCCCGACGAACCGGCTGAACCGCTCGGCCGCCTCCCGCGGGTCGTCCACGCACACCAGCACGCCGGTGAGGGCGGCGGCGCCGTTGGGTTGGTGCTGGTAGCGGGGCTGCCACACCAGTTCCGGTGTGTGGTGGGTGACGATCTGGATACGCCCCTCGGGCATGACCTCCGGAGGCACCCGGATCACCGAGAAACGGCAAGTCTCCTCGCCGGTGTCGGCGGGCACCGGGCGGGCCAGCCGCACCAGCGGCAGGGGCTTGAAGCCGTCCCGTCCGATGCGCTCGTGGTTTTCCTCGGGATGGTTGGCCGCGAACGCGATGAGGTGCCATCCCGGGTAGCGATCGAGTTGCGCCCGGAGCTGCCGCGACAGCGGCGTGTCCACCGTGGGCCCGAGCATCTCGAGATAGCCCTGGCCGAAGATGGCGCACTGGTTGCCGGTGCCGCTGGGCGTGGCCGGGACACCGGGCTCCGTACTGGCCATGTGCGCCACGAACGGCGTCAGGGAGAAGCCCAACTCCTCAAGTCTCCGGGGCGACGCGTCGAAGTCCGGGACGAAGAGGCCCACATGGTCCAGGTACACCTCGTGCCCCTCCGGGACGAGACCGCTTGGTGGCATCACGGCTCCTGTTTTCAAATCTTGGCGACAACCTCGGTCAACCGGTCGATCTGGTCCGGCGCGAGGGTGGCGGGCTTGAGGATCACCTCGTCGGTGCCCAGTTCCTGGTGCAGCGCGATGGCGTTGCGGATGGCCTCGGGCGTGGAGAGGTTGGCCCGGGCCAGACGGGCCTCAAGGCGCGCGGGGTCGCCGCCGTAGTAGTCCCCGAAGGCCCCGCGCAGAGCTTCCTCCGCCCCCGGTCCCAGCGCCGTCAGCACCGACGCGACGATGCGCGGACGGCCGCTGCGGCCGTGGCGCTGCCACGAGTCATTTACCTGTTGGAGGACGCCCTTGGCCCACTCCGGGTCCAGCGCCCCGCCGCCCATGACGTAGCCGTCGGCGTATTTGCCCACCCGATCCAGCGCCCGCGGCGCGGTGCCGCCGATCAGAAGCTCCGGACCGCCGGGCTGTGCCGTCTCGGGTCCCACGGGCCGCTGGGCGTCATTGACGATTTCCCCGCGCCAGATTTGGCGCATGAGCTCGAGCTGACGGTTGAAGCGGCGGCCCCGGTCGTGAAAACCGGAAGGGGCCACCAGGGAGTCGTCCTCGCGGCTACCGACGGCGATGCCGAGGCTGAGCCGTCCGCCGGAGATGGCGTCGATGGTGGCGGTCTGCTTGGCCAGCACTCCGGCCCGTCGCAGCGGACCTACCAGCACCGCGGTCATGAGCCGTATGCGCTTGGTGACGGAAGCCAGCGCGGCCAGCATGACGAGCGGCTCGTAGTTGTCGTAGGCGAGCCGGTCGATGACCGCAAAGCTCGAGTACGTGCCCTGGTCCGCCTTGCGCGCCAGGGCCTCGATGCCCGGCCAGCTATCCCTGGAGGTCTTGAATGGCAGTCCGATGCCGATTTTCACGATGTCTGCAGGCTCCCTTCGAGGTGTTCGATGCAGCGCGAAACGCGCCCCTGATTAAAACGTAGCCAATACACGGGGTTCCCGCAACTAATCGTCATTCCCGCTTCCTCTCTCCGTCATTCCCGCGAAACAGGCTGTGTCAAAAGACCAGCATCGAGGTGCGAAAGGCCAATCCGTCATTCCCGCGAAACAGGCCGTGTCAAAACCCTAACTTCGGGGCACGAAAGGCCTCTCCGTCATTCCCGTCCCCCTCCGTCATTCCCGTCCCCCTCCGTCATTCCCGCGAAAGCGGGAATCCAGGGGTCCTGGAGGGGTCCCCAGGCGCCGTTTCCCCGCTCCACCCCGCCTGGATTCCCGCGTTCGCGGGAATGACGATTTCGGGGGCCGTTGCCTCTCTCGGATGGGGTTTTGACACAGCCTGGAAAGCGGGAATCCAGGGGCGGTGGACGGGTGGCGTGGGAATGACGGTTTCGGGGCCGCGCTGTTCGTCATCGCGCCTTGCCGCCAACAAAAAGGTCCTGCGCATCTTGGTACGCACTTGTATGGTACAGGCCGCCGGCGCGGTTGACGTGGGTGGTGCAAAAAGTGATATTCAGAGGTCGAATCGGACGGAGCTTCGAATTGGAACGAGCTTCGAAGCTAGACGAGGAGCATCAGTGGCGGACCATCCCGGACCCAGAATGATCGTGGAAGGACTCAGGGAGGCGGGGGTCGATCTCGTCGCGACCCTGCCCGATATCAATCTGCACGCGCTGCTGGAGCGGGTCGCGGCCGACCCGGACATCATCCATGTGCCTCTCTGCCGCGAGGAGGAAGGCATCGGCATCTGCACCGGCGGCTATCTCGTGGGCAAGAAGTGCGCGATGATCATGCAGAACGGCGGGCTGTTCAACAGCGTCAACGGCATCGTTTCCACCCTTCTGCAATACAACCTGCCGCTGCTGCTGTTGGTCTACTACGCCGGGGACGTGGGTGACCGTTCGTTCAGCACCAACGGCGCCATGACGCAGCCGGTGCTGAGCGCTCTCGGCGTCCAGCATTTCATTCTGCGGGATCCGAACGAGGCCAAGGCGCTCATCAAGCGGACGCAGGTGCTCACCCAGGACTACAAGCGGCCGGTGGCCGTGCTGCTGACCAAGGACGTGCTGGGCCGGCGTCGCCCGGGAGAATGACGGGGACGCGCGCGACAGGGGACGGGTTGATGAACCGCATCGAATGTTTCAAGGTCATGGCCGAATTGGTGGGGGACGCCCTGGTGGTCACCGGCGCTGGCGGCAACACCGTCGAATGGTACGCTTGCCGGCCGGGCGACGGCAATTTCCGCGTCCGCACCATGGGGCTGGTGTCCTCCATTGCCTTGGGCATGGCCCTGGGGTTGCCGCATCGGCAGGTGGTTGCCATCGACGGGGACGGCTCGCTGTTGATGAACCTCTGCAGCCTTCCCACCATCGCGAGAAAGAACCCGCCCAACCTGATCCACGTGGTGCTGGACAATGAGGTCTACGAGGCTTCCGGGGAGATCGATACGGCCACCGGCGCCGGCACGGATCTCGTGGCCATGGCGCGCGGGGCGGGTATCCGCCGGGCGTCCTGGGCGGAGAGTCCCGACGATCTGCGCGCGATTTTCTCCGAGGCGCTGGAAGGCAGGGACGCGGCCTTCATCGGGCTCAAGGTGGAGACGGCCCGGAGCGAGGTGCCGCCGTATCCCATGGACGAGGTGGAGAACAAGTACCGCTTCATCCGCCATGTGGAGCAGACCGAAGGCATGAACATTCTCAGCATGCCCATGCCGGTCAGCTTTCTGAAGGACTGACCGGAACGAAGGACTGACCGCAGTGGACGACTGACCGCAACTCTGTCAGGCATCATCGAGGCTGCATCATGAAAATCGACTGTCACGCGCACTATGTACCGCCGGCCGTGCTGGAACGGCTCCGCAAGGACGGACCGTCGTTCGGGGTGGAGGTCGGGGAGGAGACGCCCCAGGGTCCGCGCCTGCGTCTGGGGGGGAGGCCGTTGGCCCGGCCCATCCTGGCGCCCGCCACGGACCTGCCGAAGCGCCGGGAAACCGTGCGGGAGACCCGCGTGGACCGGCAGATCCTGTCCGCTTGGATGGATATCGTGGGTTATATGCTCCCGGTGGACCAGGCGGTGAACTGGAGCCGCATGCTGAACGAGGCCATGCGCGACGCCCTGGCCGCGGGTGACAGCGACGGCCTGTTCCGGGGCACCGCCACCGTGCCGCTGCAGGACGGCGCCCGGGCCGCCGAGGAGCTGGAGTTCGCGGTCAAGGAATGCGGGCTCAACGGCGCCATGATCGGCTCCAACATCGACGGCGCCAACCTCGACAATCCGTCGCTGGATCCCTTCTGGAAGACCGCCGAGCGCCTGCAGGTGCCGTTGATCATCCACCCGCTGAACCCCCTGGGTATCGAACGGTTGGGCACCTACTTTCTGACCCATATCGTGGGCCTTTTGGCCGACACCACCGTAGGCGTGGCGTGCCTTTACTTTGGCGGAGTCTTGGACCGTTTCCCGGATCTCAAGATCATTTTGTGCCACGGCGGCGGTTTCCTCCCGTACCAGTTCGGCCGCATGACCCGGGGCCGGGAGATCCAGCCGGCGATTCAAAAGAACACGTCGCTCATGGGCCGGGACGTGCTGCGCTGGTTCTACTATGACACCATCGTGTTCGAGCCGGACGTGCTGGATTTCCTGGTGGCGGAAGTGGGTGCGGACCATGTGCTTCTCGGCAGCGACTGCCCGTTTGGTATTGGCGATCCCAACCCCATCGAGATCGTCGAGAACATCCGCCTGACCCAGACCGACCGGGACAAGATCCTCGGCGGCAACGCGGAGCGGTTGTTCGGCAACCAGTAAATGGCTCGCGCGTGAAGATGCGGGAGTTTCTTTGGCGTCGGCAAGGCACGACGGCCGTAGGGGCGGGTTTCAAACCGGCCCGTGCCCGCCGCCACAACGGAGAAACCGTATGAAGGACCTGCGGTCATTCATGGACCGTCTGGAAAACGAAGGCCCCGAGGAACTGCTGCACATCCGTAAGCCGGTGCGGGCCGAGCACGACGTCACCAGCCTGCTCATGGAGCTGGAGTCCTCCGGCCGCTACCCCACTCTCTACGTGCACGAGGTGCAGGGCTTCTCGATGCCCGTGATCACCAACCTCCACGCCACCCGCTCGCGTTTGGCCATGGCGCTGGACGTGGACCCCAACGACCTCGTGGAGGAGTACCGCAGGCGGGAAAGCCAGCCCATGGCGCCGGAGCTTGTCGAGGACGGTCCCGTCAAGGCGGTGGTGCGCATCGGGGCGGACGTCGACCTGGGCGAGATTCCGCTGTTGACCCACTTCGATATCAGCACGGCACCCTACGTGACCGCGGGCATCGTCGTCGCCAGGGACCCCGTGAGCGGGGTGCGCAACCTCAGCTTCAACCGGGCCATGATGGTGGAGCGGAACCGGCTGCGCATGCATCTGGCCCCGGGCATGCATCTCAGGCGTTGCCAACGCAACGCCGAGGACCGGGGCGAGCCCCTGGACATCGCCTTCATCGTGGGGGTCCATCCCGCCTTCGCCATCGGCGCCCTGTCGTTGGCGGCCTTCGACGTGGACGAATACGACGTCATCGGCGGCATGATGGAGCAGCCGGTGCCGCTGGTGCGTTGCGAGACCGTGTCCATCGAGGTCCCGGCCCATGCGGAGATGGTGCTGGAGGGGCGGATCCTGCCCAACGTGCGGGAGGAGGAGGGCCCCTTCGGCGAGTTCACCGGCCATGCGGTGGGCGTGCGCAACAACCACGTGGCGGAGATCACCGGCATCACGTTGCGGCAAAAGCCGCTTTACCAGGACATCTTCACCGGCCACTCGGAGCAGCGGCTCATGGGTTCCATTCCCCGGGAGGCGGCGATCTTCAGAGCGGTGAAGGCGGTGGCCGCCGGCACCCGGGCCGTGCACATGCCGCCCTCGGGCAACTGCCGGTTCCACTGCTACATCTCCCTGGACAAGCGCTCCGACGGCGAGGTCCGCAACGCGGTCATGGCAGCCATGGCCACGGACCTCTATCTCAAGCTCGTGATCGTGGTGGACGGCGACGTGGACGTCTACAACGAGCGCGACGTGATGTGGGCGGTGGCCAATCGTGTCCAGGCGGATACCGATACGCTGGTCATTCCCCATTGCCAGGGGTCCGAGACCGATCCGTCGAGCGGCGAGGGGGGCATGACGGCCAAGATGGTCATCGACGCTACCAAGAAAAAGAAGGACTTCCCCAAGCGGCTCGCCGTGCCCGACGCGGTGCGCGAACGGGTGCGGTTGGAGGATTACATCGGGTGAATCGGGAAGGGACAATCTGCGACGACGCCCCGGATCCGTCATCGGCACGAGGATGGCACGGAGGCCCAAATCCGTCATTCCCGCGAAAGCGGGAATCCAGGAGGGGCGGCCGTCGCGTAGAACTGTAGTAATCGCACACTAGTGTCCGGTTAAAAATCGAATAAATTCAATTGGTTGGTTATTTGCGAAGCGTTGCATCTGTTTTCGTCTCCCGCAAGTGCTTGATGTAAGGGCATTTTCTCGAAGAGGGTCACCGAGAGGATCTGTAACAAAGTGTAGAGCGAGGCGTCCAGGTCGAGGCGCTTCTTGACGATGGCGACGAGGACGTAGACCGAGACGGCAATCCAGATCTGCGTCTTCACCGCGTTCTCCGACGTGCCGTAGAACTGCTTGATCCGAAGATGCTGCTTGATCCACTTGAAGAAGAGTTCCACCTGCCAGCGGCTTTTGTAGAGCGCGCAGATGGTGGCGGCCGGAAGCGAGAAGTTGTTGGTGATGAAGACCATCGTCTTGCCGGACTCGGAGTCCTTGAAGCGGATGCGCCGCAGAAGTTCGGGGTAATCCTGACGGGTGTAGAAGCCGTCCAGGGAGATGGTCTGGTCGCAAATGATGCCGGTCGAGCGATCCGTCGGCGCCGAATAGACGCGATGAGCATCGATGTTCGACTTGGCACGCGTGACGAAGAAGGCCCCGGCTTGGTGCAACACATAAAGGCGGGCAAAGTCGACGTAGCCACGATCCACGACGTAGATGGCTCCGGCTTCCCGAGCCGGACATCCGCTTCACGCTATTGAACCCGCATTTCCCAAGTATCGTCGATATTCAGTGCGGCGAGAAGGCGATTCTGCTATAAGAATCATGAAGTTGTAGCATACATGGAGCGGCGGATATGGCACACCCGATGGGTGAATCGAAACCGGGGTGCCTTCGGGTCGTTTTTGACCGTCGATTGAAGCTTGAATTCCACGGTTCCAAGATCACCTCTGATGCCGGGTTGCTCGCCTACCGGGAGCTTGACGATGCCCTCGGCCTGACTGAGATGGCCGAGGGTGTTTTCCAGGATAGCCGTACCGGCAAGAACGGATGGCACGGCATGACGGGTCAGTTTCGCCAGTCCGTTTTCGGGCGCCTTGGCGGCTATGACGATGTGAACGACGCCGACCGTCTGGGACGCGATCCCGCCATGCGCTGGATTGTTGGCGGCAAGGCCATCGAAAGACAGGCCGCTTCCACCAGCCAGATGGGACGCTTCGAGACGGAGCTATTGGCCACCGACGAGAACGTTGAAGCCTTGGTCGACATGAACGGGGTGTGGATCGACAAGGTTCATGACCGCCATCCGCCGAAGATGATCATTCTCGACATGGACAGCAGCGTCAGCCCGACCCATGGCGAACAAGAGGGAACAGCGTACAATGGTCACTTCGGCTGTACCTGCTACCATCCGCTATTCCTGTTCAACCAGTTCGGCGACTTGGAGAGATGTTCCCTGCGCCCCGGTAATGTTCACAGTGCCGACGGATGGCGGAATGTTCTGGAGCCGGTGGTGATGCGCTATAAGGAAAGGAAGGTGCGGCTGTATTTTCGTGGCGATGCCGCCTTCGCCTCACCGGAGATATACGAATATCTCGAAGCCGAGGGATTACTCTACGTCATCCGCCTCAAAGCGAACGCGATTCTCCAGCGGAACATTGCCCATCTGCTTACGCGACCTGTCGGTCGCCCGCCCGACCATGTTCGCCGTTTCCACGCCAGCTTCAGCTATCAGGCCGGATCGTGGAACAAGAAGCGCCGTGTCGTGGCCAAAGTGGAGTGGCACCCCGGCGAGCTGGTTCCTCGCGTCGGTTTCATCGTCACTAATCTGTCGCGCCCTACCAAGCGGGTGGTGGCGTTCTATAATCACCGTGGCACGGCGGAGCAGCACATCAAGGAAGGCAAGAACGCCATCAACTGGACCCGTCTGTCATGTCGCAAGTTCCGCAACAATGCCGTTCGGCTCCAGCTTCACGCCCTGGCCTACAATCTGGGCAACTTCATGAGGACACTGGCTTTGCCGAAGGAGATGGAGCACTGGTCAATGACGACGTTGCGCGACAAGCTGGTGAAGATCGGGGCCAAGGTTGTCCGACATGGCCGCTACGTTACGTTCCAATTGGCTGAGGTGGCGGTGCCGAGGGACCTGTTCCGGAAAATCCTGAGCTTGATTGATGATCTGCGACGAAGACCCGCTCCGGCGTAGGCCGAGGGAATCGACGGCGAGGAGAAAGCGACAGGAGAGGTGTGTCTGGATGGCGAGAAAAATGACCGAGTGGCCTTCCAAGCGCGGGCCGATTACCAAAATCATGCCATCGGATGGCTGCATAGGGGATACAGTTCCCTTGGCGGTGGGAAAGTGGTACGATTTCCACGAATTTGGATGGTATATGGGGAATGTCGGAATATACTCCTGAACGCACCAACCAAGACCGTTCGGTCGGACTTATGCGGGGGATCAGGTATGGACATCGTGCTCATATTGAGACTCGTCACAGGCGATACGCGACACCAAACCGAGCCCCGTGGTCGCTTGCGGGCAAACTTGGGGGAAACCCTGCCGATTTCACCCGGAGCCATTTCATTGACGATCCGCACCATGTGGCAAATGCTCCTCGCCGGGAAGCTCGCGCTCGTCGTGGGGTGCATCATGACCTTGTCCTCGCTGGCGCACGCCGGTGCTGCGCCCGGCGCACTGAAGAACGTGCAGGTGTCTGTGTACAAAAAGGGACCATGTTCGGCGCCCTTGCAGAAGGGAGGACGAAGAGTACTTCTGATGGTGTCTTGGGAGGCGCCGGACAACTTCGATACAATCCGCCGAGGCGGAATCTTCGAATCCCATCTTTGGAAAAGCTATTACCTGTACCGCTATAAAATGACAGCGGACAGTGAGTGGTGGCCATACCCTTGGCCAGTGCAAGTCGCGCCAACTGATTCCTTTCTGCGCTTCCCGCTCCGCGGCGGGCAAGGGGTTGAGCTGCAGCCGGTCAACGAATTCGGCAAAGGCCCGAAAACCATTCTGGCCGTTTCGCGGCCCGCCAACGTCGTGGCCCAGGGAAAACCAGCCATTACGGGTACGACCCGGGTGGGCCGGAAGCTGACCGCTTCGACGGACAGCATAACGGATGCCGATGGTCTGGAATGCGTTTCCTGGAGCTACCAGTGGATCCGGGTGGACAACGACGGCAATGAGGCCGAGATCAATGGCGCCACGGACAGCACCTATACGCTGGTGGCGGACGATGAGGACAAGACGCTGAAAGTGAAGGTGACCTTCATCGACGATGCGCTCTACTCCGAGACGCTAACCAGCGCGGCAACGTCGCGACCGACACAGGCCAACGGTACGCCGGCCGCGAGGGATGAGCGGCCCAACACTCCGGCGCAGGGGCTTCCGACGATTTCGGGCGAACCGCACGTGATGATGGAGTTGACGGCATCGACGAGCGGTATCACGGACGCCGACGGTTTGAGCGGGGCGTCGTACAGCTACCAATGGATTCGGGTGGATGAGAGCACGGGCGTTGCGGTGGAGTCCGAGATCGAGAGACCGTGGTGGCGCTACGAATTGCTGGTGTCGCCGGAGTTCGAGGGGAGCAAGTTCAAGGTGCAGGTGAGCTTCACCGATGACCGGGGCAACAGCGAGACGCTGACCAGTGTGGCGACGGCGCAGGCGAGGGACTTGTATCCGCCGACAAACTTCGACGCGGTGTGGACCAGCCAGAGCGAGGCGGTGCTGACTTGGCAGCCGCCGGATATTGACCGTGGCGAGCCGATTTTGAGATACAAGTACTGCTATGGCCACAGCGACGGTTCCAATGCCTGGGTGTGCAAGCACACGGAAGGGGCTCCGTTGACAGTGACGGTGGGCGGGCTTGTCTATACCGGAGTGAGATGGCAGTTCAATATCTATGCGTTCGACGGCATGGGGTCCGGTATGGGCCGTGGCACTGTGCCGTTGCCGCCGGCGCCGCCACCGCCGCCACCGCCGCCGCTGACGGCGGAGTTCCGGTCGATGCCGGTCGGACATGATGGTGCGAGCAGGTTCGGCTTCGACCTGGTCTTCAGCGAGGACATCCCGGGCCTGAGCTACCGGACGCTGCGCGACTCAGCCTTCACCGTCACCGACGGGCGGATTACCGGGGTGCGGCGCCTGGAGCCGGGCAAGAACCGGCGCTGGAGGGTCACGGTGCGGCCCGCCGGCACGCAGGATGTGCAAATCGCGCTGCCAATCACGACGGATTGCCGGGCCGCGGGGGCGCTCTGCAGCGGCGGTCGGCCGCAGTCGACGTCGATGGCGACCCGGGTGCTCGGTCCCCCTGCATCGCGGGCGCAGTCGCCACTCCCGGCAGCGCCGCTGACGGCGGAGTTCCGCGCTGCGCCGGCCGAGCACGACGGGCGCACGGCGTTCAGCTTCGAGCTGCATTTCAGCGAGAACGTGCCGGGCCTGAGCTTCCGCACGCTGCGCGACTCCGCCTTTACCGTGACCAACGGGCGGGTGACAGGCGTGCGCAGACTCGCACAAGGGAGCAATTGGCGATGGGCCGTGAATGTGCAGCCGACCGCCCCCGAGACGGTGACTGTGCATCTGCCCGCGACGGCGGACTGCGCGGGTGCGGGTGCTATCTGCCTGCCCGACGGCACGAAGCTCTCCGGCGCGCTCGCGGCGACGGTCCTCGGGCCGCCGGCGGCGCGCGTCGCCGATGCGACAGCGCACGAAGGGACCGATGCGACGCTCGACTTCGTGGTGACGCTCACCCGCGCACCAAGGAGCGCGGTGACGGTGGGCTACGCGACGTCGGACGGGACGGCGACAGCAGGGTCGGACTACACCGCATCGCGCGGGACGCTCACCTACGCACCGGGCGAGACGACGAAGACGGTCCCGGTCCCGGTGCTCGACGACGCCATCGACGAGGGCGAGGAGACGATGCGGCTCACGCTCTCGAGCCCGTCGGGCGTGAAGCTCGGCGACGCGGTTGCGACAGGGACCATCTCGAACAGCGACCCGCTCCAGAAGATGTGGCTCTCGCGCTTCGGGCGCACGGTGGCGGGCCATGTGACGGACGCGGTCTCCGACCGGCTTGCGAACCCGCTCACGGGCGCGCAGGTGACGGTCGGCGGGCAGCGCGTCGACCTCGCGGCAACGAAGGACGAGGCGTGGGTCGGCGAGGCGCTGACCTCGGTCGCGCGGGCGCTGGGCGCCCCGAACGGCCCTGAGCCCGGGGCACGCTCCGGATCGGGGTCCCCCGGATCGGGTCCGGGGCAGGCTGGGGCAAGCGGCTGGCCGGCAACGGGCCTCGGCCGCGTACAGACCGCTCTCCCCGGCAGCACGCCGGCGCGCGAGATAACGGGCCGCGAGCTGCTGCTCGGGAGCGCGTTCCATCTCGCGGCTGAGGGCGACGGGACCCGTCCGGGTCTGGCCGCGTGGGGCCGGGTGACGGTCGGCGGCTTCGACGGCGAGGCGCCGGCGGACGGCAGCAACGTGCGCATCGACGGCAACGTGACCACCGGGATCCTCGGCGCGGACGCCGAGTGGAACCGGCTGCTTGCCGGCGTCGCGGTCTCGGTGAGCGAGGGCGAGGGCACCTTCGCCCAGCCCGGGGTGGATTCGGGCGCCATCGAGAGCACGATGACCACGGTGAGCCCCTATGCGCGGCTCATGGTGAACGACCGGGTCTCGGCCTGGGGCCTGGCCGGCTGGGGCACCGGCGACATGACGATCGTGCAGGCGGCGAACGACCGGGGCCAGCCCGAGCGGGTCACCCGGACCGACCTGGAGATGCGCCTTGCCGCCGTGGGCGGCCGGGGCGCGCTGCTGGAGGCGGACGAGGCCGGCGGCATCGACCTCGCGCTCAAGGCGGATGCGTTCTACGTCGAGACGGAGTCGAAGGCGGTCTCGAACGAGGGCAGCACGACCGGGGTTGCGAGCCGGGTGCGGCTCGCGCTCGAAGGCGGGCGCGCGTTCGACATGGGCGATGGCGCAACGCTCAGGCCGTCGCTGGAGCTCGGGCTGCGCCATGACGGCGGGGACGCCGAGACCGGCACGGGCGTCGAGATCGGCGGTGGCGTGAGCTACGCCGACCCGGCGTCGGGGCTCTCGGTCGAGGCGAAGGCGCGGATGCTGGTGGCGCACGCGGACTCGGACTACGAGGAATGGGGGGCGAGCGCCTCGGTACGGCTCGCGCCCGGGGAGCGCGGACGCGGGCTCTCGTTCTCGCTCAGCCCGACGCTGGGCGCGGCGGCGGGCGGGGCGGAACGGCTGTGGGGCGCGCGCGACGCGGGCGGCCTGGCGCCGGGCGGCGCCGGCGGGTTCGAGGCGTCGCGGGGCCTCAACGCGGAGCTCGGCTACGGGCTGCCGCTGTTCGGCGACCGCTTCACCGGCACGCCGAATGTCGGCTTCGGGCTCTCGGACACGTCCCGGGACTACCGGATCGGCTGGCGGCTGACCTCGGCGGTCAGGGGCGATCCCGGCTTCGAGGTCAATCTCGACGCGACGCGCAGGGAGCCCGCCAACGACAACGGGTCCGTGGAGCACGGGCTGATGCTCAGAGGCAGCATCCGCTGGTAGGCGTGGAAGATGCGGCGGCGTCTCCGGGCCGGGGCCGGTGCGCGTTCGCGCGCGGCCCCGGCAGCCTTGACGACGCCAGTGGACTGAACGCACCAACCAAGACCGTTCGGTCGGACTTATGCGGGGGATCAGGTATGGACATCGTGCTCATATTGAGACTCGTCACAGGCGATACGCGACACCAAACCGAGCCCCGTGGTCGCTTGCGGGCAAACTTGGGGGAAACCCTGCCGATTTCACCCGGAGCCATTTCATTGACGATCCGCACCATGTGGCAAATGCTCCTCGCCGGGAAGCTCGCGCTCGTCGTGGGGTGCATCATGGCCTTGTCCTCGCCGGCGCACGCCGGTGCTGCGCCCGGCGCACTGAAGAACGTGCAGGTGTCTGTGTACAAAAGGGGACCATGTTCCGAAGGGATGACGAAAAGTATACATCTGAAGGTGTCTTGGGAGGCGCCGGACAACTTCGATACAATCCCCCGACGCGGAGGCCGGCGCCCACATATTTGGAAAAGCTATTACGCGTTCCGCGAACAACCTACAGCGGACACTGCGTGGTGGCCAGATCCAGCAACTCATTGGCCAGTTTATCTCTCGCCAGATCATTCCTTTATGACCTTCTCGCCAACTGATTACTATACGCCCTTCGCGATCAACGGCAGGCACAGGATTTCGCTGCAGCCGGTCAACGAATTCGGCAAAGGCCCGAAAATCATTCTGGCCGTTTCGCAGCCCGCCAACGTCGTGGCCCAGGGAAAACCAGCCATTACGGGTACGACCCGGGTGGGCCGGAAGCTGACCGCTTCGACGGACAGCATAACGGATGCCGATGGTCTGGAATGCGTTTCCTGGAGCTACCAGTGGATCCGGGTGGACAACGACGGCAATGAGGCCGAGATCAATGGCGCCACGGACAGCACCTATACGCTGGTGGCGGACGATGAGGACAAGACGCTGAAAGTGAAGGTGACCTTCATCGACGATGCGCTCTACTCCGAGACGCTAACCAGCGCGGCAACGTCGCGACCGACACAGGCCAACGGTACGCCGGCCGCGAGGGATGAGCGGCCCAACACACCGGCGCAGGGGCTTCCGACGATTTCGGGCGAACCGCACGTGATGATGGAGTTGACGGCATCGACGAGCGGCATCACGGACGCCGACGGTCTGAGCGGGGCGTCGTACAGCTACCAATGGATTCGGGTGGATGAGAGCACGGGCGTTGCGGTGGAGTCCGAGATCGAGAGACCGTGGTGGCGCTACGAATTGCTGGTGTCGCCGGAGTTCGAGGGGAGCAAGTTCAAGGTGCAGGTGAGCTTCACCGATGACCGGGGCAACAGCGAGACGCTGACCAGTGTGGCGACGGCGCAGGCGAGGGACTTGTATCCGCCGACAAACTTCGACGCGGTGTGGACCAGCCAGAGCGAGGCGGTGCTGACTTGGCAGCCGCCGGATATTGACCGTGGCGAGCCGATTTTGAGATACAAGTACTGCTATGGCCACAGCGACGGTTCCAATGCCTGGGTGTGCAAGCACACGGAAGGGGCTCCGTTGACAGTGACGGTGGGCGGGCTTGTCTATACCGGAGTGAGATGGCAGTTCAATATCTATGCGTTCGACGGCATGGGGTCCGGTATGGGCCGTGGCACTGTGCCGTTGCCGCCGGCGCCGCCACCGCCGCCACCGCCGCCGCTGACGGCGGAGTTCCGGTCGATGCCGGTCGGACATGATGGTGCGAGCAGGTTCGGCTTCGACCTGGTCTTCAGCGAGGACATCCCGGGCCTGAGCTACCGGACGCTGCGCGACTCAGCCTTCACCGTCACCGACGGGCGGATTACCGGGGTGCGGCGCCTGGAGCCGGGCAAGAACCGGCGCTGGAGGGTCACGGTGCGGCCCGCCGGCACGCAGGATGTGCAAATCGCGCTGCCAATCACGACGGATTGCCGGGCCGCGGGGGCGCTCTGCAGCGGCGGTCGGCCGCAGTCGACGTCGATGGCGACCCGGGTGCTCGGTCCCCCTGCATCGCGGGCGCAGTCGCCACTCCCGGCAGCGCCGCTGACGGCGGAGTTCCGCGCTGCGCCGGCCGAGCACGACGGGCGCACGGCGTTCAGCTTCGAGCTGCATTTCAGCGAGAACGTGCCGGGCCTGAGCTTCCGCACGCTGCGCGACTCCGCCTTCAGGGTGACCAACGGGCGGGTGACAGGCGCGCGCAGACTCGCACAAGGGAACAATCGGCGATGGGCCGTGAACGTGCAGCCGAGCGCACCCGAGACGGTGACGGTGCACCTGCCCGCGACCACGGACTGCGCGGGCGCGGGCGCCATCTGCCTGCCCGACGGGCGCAAGCTCTCGAGCGCGCTCGCGGCGACCATCCTCGGGCCGCCGGCGGCGCGCGTCGCCGATGCGACAGCGCACGAAGGGACCGATGCGACGCTCGACTTCGTGGTGACGCTCACCCGCGCACCAAGGAGCGCGGTGACGGTGGGCTACGCGACGTCGGACGGGACGGCGACAGCAGGGTCGGACTACACCGCATCGCGCGGGACGCTCACCTACGCACCGGGCGAGACGACGAAGACGGTCCCGGTCCCGGTGCTCGACGACGCCATCGACGAGGGCGAGGAGACGATGCGGCTCACGCTCTCGAGCCCGTCGGGCGTGAAGCTCGGCGACGCGGTTGCGACAGGGACCATCTCGAACAGCGACCCGCTCCAGAAGATGTGGCTCTCGCGCTTCGGGCGCACGGTGGCGGGCCATGTGACGGACGCGGTCTCCGACCGGCTTGCGAACCCGCTCACGGGCGCGCAGGTGACGGTCGGCGGGCAGCGCGTCGACCTCGCGGCAACGAAGGACGAGGCGTGGGTCGGCGAGGCGCTGACCTCGGTCGCGCGGGCGCTGGGCGCCCCGAACGGCCCTGAGCCCGGGGCACGCTCCGGATCGGGGTCCCCCGGATCGGGTCCGGGGCAGGCTGGGGCAAGCGGCTGGCCGGCAACGGGCCTCGGCCGCGTACAGACCGCTCTCCCCGGCAGCACGCCGGCGCGCGAGATAACGGGCCGCGAGCTGCTGCTCGGGAGCGCGTTCCATCTCGTGGCTGAGGGCGACGGGACCCGTCCGGGTCTGGCCGCGTGGGGCCGGGTGACGGTCGGCGGCTTCGACGGCGAGGCGCCGGCGGACGGCGGCAACGTGCGCATCGACGGCAATGTGACCACCGGGATCCTCGGCGCGGACGCCGAGTGGAACCGGCTGCTTGCCGGCGTCGCGGTCTCGGTGAGCGAGGGCGAGGGCACCTTCGCCCAGCCCGGGGTGGATTCGGGCGCCATCGAGAGCACGATGACCACGGTGAGCCCCTATGCGCGGCTCATGGTGAACGACCGGGTCTCGGCCTGGGGCCTGGCCGGCTGGGGCACCGGCGACATGACGATCGTGCAGGCGGCGAACGACCGGGGCCAGCCCGAGCGGGTCACCCGGACCGACCTGGAGATGCGCCTTGCCGCCGTGGGCGGCCGGGGCGCGCTGCTGGAGGCGGACGAGGCCGGCGGCATCGACCTCGCGCTCAAGGCGGATGCGTTCTACGTCGAGACGGAGTCGAAGGCGGTCTCGAACGAGGGCAGCACGACCGGGGTTGCGAGCCGGGTGCGGCTCGCGCTCGAAGGCGGGCGCGCGTTCGACATGGGCGATGGCGCAACGCTCAGGCCGTCGCTGGAGCTCGGGCTGCGCCATGACGGCGGGGACGCCGAGACCGGCACGGGCGTCGAGATCGGCGGTGGCGTGAGCTACGCCGACCCGGCGTCGGGGCTCTCGGTCGAGGCGAAGGCGCGGATGCTGGTGGCGCACGCGGACTCGGACTACGAGGAATGGGGGGCGAGCGCCTCGGTACGGCTCGCGCCCGGGGAGCGCGGACGCGGGCTCTCGTTCTCGCTCAGCCCGACGCTGGGCGCGGCGGCGGGCGGGGCGGAACGGCTGTGGGGCGCGCGCGACGCGGGCGGCCTGGCGCCGGGCGGCGCCGGCGGGTTCGAGGCGTCGCGGGGCCTCAACGCGGAGCTCGGCTACGGGCTGCCGCTGTTCGGCGACCGCTTCACTGGCACGCCGAATGTCGGCTTCGGGCTCTCGGACACGTCCCGGGACTACCGGATCGGCTGGCGGCTGACCTCGGCGGTCAGGGGCGATCCCGGCTTCGAGGTCAATCTCGACGCGACGCGCAGGGAGCCCGCCAACGACAACGGGTCCGTGGAGCACGGGCTGATGCTCAGAGGCAGCATCCGCTGGTAGGCGTGGAAGATGCGGCGGCGTCTCCGGGCCGGGGCCGGTGCGCGTTCGCGCGCGGCCCCGGCAGCCTTGACGACGCCAGTGGCCGTCTCGCGCGCATCATCGGCGCAGAGTTCGCCGGCGGTCTCGGGACCGGCGGCGGGCAAGCGAAGGTCGCGGCGATGCGCGGACGGGAGGCAGCGGCCGATGAAGCGCAGCGTGAAGCTCGTTCCGCCCATCGAGAAGGTGCGGCTCAGGACGCTCACCGCGACGGACGGAAGGCGTATGTGGGCATGGAGCTCGAGTACCACACCACCGGGGGCGAGGCGACACGGCTGGAGTTCGGGCTCGCTGCCGAAGACGCCGTGAAGCTTGGAGCGAATCTGTCGCAGCTCGGCGAGAAGCTGCGCTCGACCGAGCACTGAGCGGGGCGGGATGGGTACGAGAGGGGCGGAGGTGCGGATCCGTCTGCGTGCCGGCCACGCGCCCGCCGGCTCCGGCTGCTCAGGCCCGTGTGACCTTCCACAGCACCTTGCCGACGATGTGGACCTCGTCGGCCGGGCGCTCGTAGGCCGGGTAGTCGGAATGGGCGGAGACGAGGCGGAGCGTGCCCTTCGCGGCGAGCGCCTCGACGCGCTTGACCACGAGCCCGGTGCCGTCCCAGAGCACGAAGAGCTCGCCCGCGGCGGGCACGGTGCGCGCGGTGTCGACGACGAGGCGGTCGCCCTCACGAAGCTCGGGCTCCATCGAGTTCCCGCGCACCTTGAGGATGCGAATTGAATCTGTAGTTCCCCCCCCCGAGCTATGCCCGAAAGTTGACGGGGCGGTAAAAAGTCGATCCCTCATGAGAGTCGGCTGGGTTATAATTGTGCATGTAATCGCAACATACCAAGGAGGTATATGATGGCAGGGACCAGCAGGGCGGCAACGTTGCTTGCTCCTAACAAGCTCGAGATCCGGGAATATCCGATACCTGACATTCCTGATGACGGTGGATTGCTGAAGGTCGAGATGGGCGGTGTCTGCGGCTCCGACGTGAAGTACTATCACGGACGGATCAATCTGCCGCTGCCGATCATCCTCGGACACGAGATCCTCGGCCGGGTGGACAAGCTCGGCTCCAAGGCCGAAAAGATCCACGGCGTCAAGGAAGGCGACCGGGTTATCCTCAAGGGCGCCATCGGCTGCGGCCGTTGCGCCGACTGCCGGCGCAACGCGCAGCGGTTCTGCCGGAACCGGACCAACTACGGCGGCCGCACCACCAGCGCCAACCCGCCCCACCTGTTCGGCGGCTTCGCGGACTATCTCTACCTGGCGCCCGACGTGCTGATGACCAAGATCAGCGAGGACCTTCCCGCCGAGGCCGCGTCCCTCATCGGCTCCGTCATGGCCAACGGCTTTCAGTGGGCGCTACGGCGCGGCGGCGTCAAGATGGGCGACTACGTGCTCATCCAGGGGCCTGGGCAGCAGGGCTTGGCGTGTACCTTCGCCTCGAAACACGCGGGCGCGGCGAAGATTTTCGTGTCGGGCATCGGCCGGGACGCTCCGCGCATGGAGCTGGCCAAGAAGTGGGGCGCCGACCGGATCATCAACGTCGAGGAAGAGAACGTGGTGGATGTCGTACGGGAAGAAACCGACGGCGCCATGGTGGACGTGGTGGTGGACGTGTCCGGCAACCCCAAGGCGATCCTGGCCTCCATCGACTGCCTGCGCCGCCAGGGGACCATGGTGCTGGCCGGCCTTACCGGCGACAAGACCGTCACCGAGGTCCACATGGACAAGCTGGTGTGGGGCGAGATCAAGCTCCAGGGCTGCTTCACCGGCGACAACGACGCGGTGGAAGCCACCATGCGGCTCATCGAGGCTACCCGGTTCCCGGTGGAGGAGATGGTCAGCCACATCTTCTCGCTGGACGAGACCGAGAAGTGCATCCAGGCCGTGGGCGGCGAGATCCCGGAGTTGTTCCCGACCAAGGCGCTGATCAAGCCGTAGGGTTGCATCTCGAGGTCGACTTTCCGCAGCCTCTGCCCCCCTCTCCCTCTGGGAGAGGGCCGGGGTGAGGGTGCTCCAGTGTCGGCAGCCCATTGGGAGGGGCGAGGGTTACTGGGGTTCCCTCACCCGGCCTTCGGCCACCCTCTCCCAAAGGGAGAGGGGTTGGAATCGGGACGGAACGAGGCCACCCTCTCCCAAAGGGAGAGGGGTTGGATTTGCGACGGAACGAGGGGCGGAGGGAGGTAGAGAGAGGATATCATGAGCGAAACCTGTAGAGCGGTGACCCTGGTGGCGCCTACCAAGATCGAGATCCGTGAGTACCCGGTCCCGGACATTCCGCCGGACGGCGGGCTCCTGAAGGTGGAGATGGGCGGGGTGTGCGGCACGGACTACAAGTACTACACCGGGAAGCTGAACCTGCCGATGCCCATCATCCTCGGCCACGAGATCCTCGGCCGGGTGGAGAAGCTGGGCGCCAGGGCGGCCGAGATCCACGGCGTCAAGGAAGGCGACCGCGTCATCATCAAGGGATCGTTGGGGTGCGGCCGTTGCCCGGACTGCCGCCGCGGCGGCGACCGGTTCTGCAAGCAGCGTGCGGCCTACGGCTCGAGGATGTCCTCGGCGGACCCGCCGCATTTGTTCGGCGGCTTCGCCGAGTACCTGTACATCACCCCTACGGCATTGCTGACCCGGATCAGCGATGACCTTCCAGCGGAGGCCGCGGCCCTCATCGGGGCGGTGATGGCCAACGGCTTCCAGTGGGCGCTGAGGCATGGCGGCGTCAAGATGGGCGACTACGTGCTGATCCAGGGACCCGGCCAGCAGGGGCTTGCCTGCACCTTTGCGTCAAGTCACGCGGGAGCCGCGCGCATCTTCGTCACCGGCATCGGCCGCGACAAGAACCGGCTGGAGGTGGCCAGGCAGTTCGGCGCGCATCGCACCATCAACGTGGAAGAGGAGAACGTGGTGGACGTGATCCGGGAGGAGACCGACGGCGCCATGGTCGACGTGGCCGTCGACGTCACCGGCAACCCGGCCGCCATCGTCACCTCGGTGGACTGTCTCAGACGGCAAGGGAAGCTGGTGCTCGGCGGACTGACGGGCGACAAGACGGTCACGCCCATGCTCATGGACCGGCTCGTGTGGGGCGAGATCTGCGTCCAGGGGGCGTACACCGGCGACAACGACGCCATAGACGCCACTCTTCGGCTGATGGAGACCACCGGCTTTCCGGTGGAGCAGATGGTGAGTCACGTCTTCACGCTGGACGAAACCGAGGACTGCATTCGCGCCGTGGGCGGAGAAGTGCCCGAGATGTTTCCCACCAAGGCGCTGATCAAGCCTTGGTGACCTCCACCCGCCGGTCCCGTGCCGGCGGCCAGGCGGCCTTACTGCCATGAGACTGTTCGCGCCCGCCAAGTTGAATCTCAACCTCCGGATCACCGGGCGGCGTGACGACGGCTACCATCTCCTGGACTCCCTGATGGTCCCCATCAGCCTGGGTGACGAGGTCGAGATCTCCCGGATCGAAGGCCCCCCACGCTTGTTGACGGTCCATGCCGATGCCCCCGAGGTGCCTCTGGGGGAAGAGAATACCGTCCACCGTGCGGCCCAGGCGTTCTATGAGAGAACGGGCCACCGTGAACCCGTCGCCGTGAATATCCGGAAACGCATCCCCATCGGCGCCGGGCTCGGCGGCGGCAGCACCGACGCCGCCGCTGCCCTGCGGGGAATGAACGACCTGCTCGGAGCGGGCTTGACTACCGAGGACCTGATGGCGCTGGCGGTGTCGGTGGGGGCGGATGTACCCTTTTTCATAGGCGGCAAGGCCGCCCGTGCCCGAGGGATCGGGGAGGAGCTGAGCCCCGTGGGCACGCTGCCAAAGCTCTGGCTGGTGGTGCTGTTTCCCAACTTCCCGGTGTCCACGGCCTGGGCCTACCGCAACTTCCGGTTCAAGTTGACAAAGTCGTCCAACAATAATAACTTGATCGAAAAATTGGACACTCCACACGAAGTGGCTCAGGTTATGGTCAATGACCTCGAAACGGTAACCATCGGCCGCTATCCGCGCATTGCCCGTCTCAAGGACCGCCTTGATGAAAAGGGGGCAATCGGCAGTCTCATGTCCGGTAGCGGCTCCGCGGTTTTCGGACTGTTCACTGACGAGGCGGATGCCGCGAAGGCATTCGCGGGCTTCGAGGGCGAAAAAGACGTTCGCGCGTATTTGGCTTTTTCGCTGACATAAGGGCATGCCATCCGTCCCTGGACGGAAAGGAGGTCCCTGTGGAGGTCACGGAGGTCAAGGTCTTTCCCGTTGAGGAGGATAAGCTCAAGGCTTATGTGACCATCACACTCGACGACTGCTTCGTGGTTCGGGACCTCAAGGTCATTCGCGGCACCTCGGGTCTTTTCGTTTCCATGCCCAGCAAGAAACGCCGGGACGGAACCTACAAGGATGTGGCGCACCCGCTGAACAGCGAGACCCGCAGAATGATCGAAGAAAGGATTATTGCGGCATACAGGGACGTTACATCGGGCGATTCGGAATAGGGGCGTATCGGCCGGCAGCGCGATGCGGGCACGGGCGGGTTTGAAACCCGCCCCTACATCCATGGACGGAATGGGCGGTCGCCAAGTGGTAAGGCCCCGGATTTTGGTTCCGGTATACGAAGGTTCGAATCCTTCCCGCCCAGCCAAGCTCCCTCCTTTGATGGGCCGGTGTAGGGGCGGGTTTCAAACCCGCCCCTAGCCGTCACGGCACGACATACCGGCCGTTTTTCCAGCAGGCAGGACATGGAATCGTTGCACGATCAAATAAGGGTCTTTGCGGGTAACTCCAATCCCCCGCTGGTGCGCGACATCTGCCGCGATCTCGAGATGCCGTTGGGGGAGGCGTTGGTGGAGACGTTCAGCGACGGCGAGATCAGGGTGGAGATCAAGGAGAACGTGCGCGGCTGCGACGTCTTCGTGATCCAGTCCACGTGCGCCCCGGGCAACGAAAACCTGATGGAGTTGCTCCTCATGCTGGACGCGTTCAGGCGCGCGTCGGCCAAGAGGGTCACCGCGGTGATCCCATACTACGGTTACGCGCGGCAGGATCGCAAGGTCGCTCCCAGGGTGCCCATCAGCGCCAAGCTGGTGGCGGATCTCATCACCACCGCGGGCGCCTCGCGCATGCTCACCATGGACCTCCATTCGGGCCAGATTCAGGGATTTTTCAACATACCGGTGGACAACCTCTACGCGTCGCCGGTGTTGCTCCAGTACATGGAGAGCCGGATCGGCACCGAGGAATTGATCGTGGTGTCGCCGGACGCGGGCGGAGCCCAGCGGGCGCGGGCCTTCGCTACCAAGCTGAACGTGGCGATGGCGGTCATCGACAAGCGCCGGGCCGACGCCAACGTCGTGGAGGAGATGAACATCATCGGCGAGGTGGAAGGCAAGGTCACCATCCTCATCGATGACATGGTGGACACCGCCGGGACCATCGCCATGGCCGCGGAAGCGTTGGTTCTGGCCGGGGCGAAGAAGGTCATCGGCTGCTGCACCCACGCCGTCCTGTCGGGGAAGGCGCTGGACCGGATCAATGACGCGCCCATGGAGGAGATGGTGGTGACCGATACCATTCCCTTGAGCGCCAAGATGGCCAAGTGCGAGAAGATAACGCCCTTGTCGGTGGCGCCCCTGATCGGGGAAGCCATCCGCAGGACCCACCTGGAGCGGTCCATCAGCTCCCTTTTTTGATCTCGCAGCACGCAGCAAATCGGCAGGAGGTTCAGTTTTGGAAACGGTAGAAGTTTCGGTACAGGTCAGGCAGGTCGGCAACAAGCGTGACGCCGGCCGCCTGCGTCGCAGTGGAAAGCTTCCGGGGGTCGTATACGGCCGGGGAACCGACGGCGTGGCCATGCAGGTGGGTGACCGGGATCTCAGGACCCGCGTCGGCACCCTGGAGGGCTCTCATGTGCTCCGGTTCAAGTCCGACGCCGGCAATCTGGACGGCAGGCTTGTCCTCATCAAGGAGGTGCAGTATCACCCGGTGACTCACGCAATCGCCCACATCGATTTCTATGAGGTAGACGTGTCGCGAAAGATCACCGTGATGGTGGGGCTTCATTACGTGGGGCGGCCCGAGGGGGTGGTTCAGGGAGGGGTGTTGCAGCCCATCGCGCGGGAATTGGAGGTCGAGTGCCTTCCCATGGATATCCCGGCGCAGTTGGAGGTGGACGTCTCGTCGTTGCAAATCGGTCACGCGCTGAAGGCCGGCGATATCACCCTGCCGCCCGACGTGACCAACAACACTCCGGATATGACCCTGGTATCGGTGCTGGCGCCTACGGTCGCTACGAAGGAAGAAGAAGAGGCCGAGGCAGCGGCAGCGGAGGAAGCCGCTGCAACGGCGGCAGAAGCCGGGGCAACCGCGGAACAGACCAACGAGTGATACCCGCGGGCGTTGACGATAACCCGGAGTCCGGCGCGTACGTGGGCTTCCGTAGCGGGTCAACAGCGTGAAGCTCGTGGTGGGCCTGGGCAACCCGGGCCGGCGATACACGCGCACGCGGCACAATCTCGGGTTCCTGTTGCTGGATCGGATCGCGGAAGCCAGGGGCATCCGAATCGGCGACGAGCGGTGCGAGTCGCTCGTCGGTCGGGGTGAGTGGGAGCAAGAGTCCCTGGTCCTGGCCAAGCCCCAGACCTACATGAACAACAGCGGTCTGGCAGCCGCGGCCCTGTTGCGGCGCTTTCGGGTCCGGGGCGCGGATCTGGTGGTGGCCTACGACGATCTGGATCTGCCTTTCGGGCGCCTAAGGATTCGCTGCGGCGGTTCCGCCGGCGGGCATCGGGGAATGGCGTCCATCCTGCAGCACATCGCGGACCGTGACTTTGTTCGGGTCCGCATCGGCATCGGCCGTCCGCCCGAGGGCATGGACACGGTGGACTACGTGCTGAGCCGGTTCTCGCCCGAGGAGAAGGACTCGTTGGATGGCGTGTTGGCGAAGGCCGCGGAGGCGGTGGAAGCCATCGTGCTGGACGGCCCGGTCCGAGCCATGGAGAGTTTCAATCGACAAGGGCCTGTCCGAGGAATCTGATTTCTCGGACAGGCCTATCAATGAGGAGGCGTTATGGATGGTTTAGTGGTCTGGTTCCCGGTGCCGCTGGGCGTGGCCGGACTTCTCATCGCGTATGTGGTCTATCGCGGCATCATCAAGGTCGCGGTCAAGGATGCGGAAATGCAGTCCGTCAGCGACTCCATCTACGAAGGGGCCATGGCCTTCCTGAAGCGCGAGTACATCGTTCTTTCGATCTTCGTGGTGGTGGTGGCGCTGCTGCTGGCCTGGCAGCTCGGAGTCGCCACCGCGTTGGCGTTCTTCGCCGGCGCGATCTGCTCGGTGATAGCCGGGTTTCTCGGCATGAAGGCGGCCACCCGCGCCAACGTGCGCACAGCCCAGGCGGCCGCGGAGGGCGGCCAGTCGGAAGCGCTGCTCATGGCCTTCAACGGCGGCTCGGTGATGGGACTCTCCGTAGCCAGCCTCGGGCTCCTGGGCGTGGGCATTCTCTATCTGGTCTACGGTGATCCGGAGAACGCCAAGCACATCACCGGCTTCGCCATGGGCGCCAGCTCCATCGCCCTGTTCTCCAGGGTCGGCGGCGGCATCTATACCAAGGCCGCGGACGTGGGCTCCGATCTGGTGGGCAAGGTCGAGGCGGGCATTCCGGAAGACGATCCGCGCAATCCCGGCGTCATCGCGGACAACGTCGGTGACAACGTGGGTGACGTCGCCGGCATGGGCGCTGATCTGTTCGAATCCTACGTCGGCTCCGTGATCGCGTCCGTCGCCATTGCCAGCACCATCACGCCGAGCGGGCTCGCCAGCCTGTTCTCGGTCCAGGCCCAGGCCGAGGCCTCCAGGGCCACGTTGATGGCGCTGCCGCTGGTTCTGGCGGTGCTGGGCCTCATCGCCTCGGTGGTGGGCATCTTTTCCATGCGGGTGTTCAAGAAGATCGATCCGCAGTCGGCGCTACGGGGCGCCACGGTCCTGACCACGGTGCTGTTCCTGGTGGCGGCGCTGGTGCTCATTCTCTGGTTCGACGTCACCATCGGCGTCTTCTGGGCCGTGCTCGCGGGTTCGCTGGGCGGCATCCTCATCGGCCTCATCACCGAGTACTATACCTCCGCCGCGCCGGTGCAGCGCATTGCCGAGGCCAGCCGCACGGGCCACGCCACCAACATCATCCACGGAATGGCCGTGGGACTGGAGAGCGTCGCGCTTCCCGTCGTGGTCATCGCGGTCGCCATCTGGGTGTCCCACGGCGCGGCCCATCTCTACGGCATCGGCGTGGCCGCGGTGGCCATGCTGGCCACGGTGGGCATCACCATGAGCGTGGACGCCTACGGACCCATTGCCGACAACGCGGGCGGTATCTCCGAGATGTGCGGCCTGGGCCCCGAGGTGCGCAAGATCACCGACGGGCTCGATTCGTTGGGCAATACCACAGCAGCCATCGGCAAGGGTTTCGCCATCGGGTCGGCGGCGCTGACCGCGCTGGCGCTGTTCTCCGCCTACACGAGAACGGTGGATACCGAGTTGGCGGCCATGGGGCGGGAGCCGTTGCAGATCCTGGTGACGTCGCCGGAGGTCGTGGTTGGGCTATTCATCGGCGGCCTGATTCCGTACCTGATCGGCGCCATGACCATGACCGCCGTGGGAAGGGCCGCGGGAAAGATGATCGACGAGATCCGCCGTCAGTTCCGTGAGATCCCCGGGCTGCTGGAGGGTCGCAAGGGAGTCAAGCCGGACGCGGCGAAATGCGTGGATATCTCCACCCGTGCGGCCATCAAGGAGATGGTGGTGCCGGGGCTGGTGGCGGTCATCGCGCCGGTGGTGGTGGGTTTTCTGCTGGGGCCGGTGGCGCTGGGTGGAATGCTGGCCGGGGCCTTGGTATCGGGCGTGCTGCTGGCGCTGTTCATGTCCAATGCCGGCGGCGCCTGGGACAACGCCAAGAAATACATCGAGCGGGGCGATCTCGCGAACGAGGGGAAGGGCAGCGAGGCGCACAAGGCGGCGGTGGTCGGCGACACCGTCGGCGACCCGCTCAAGGATACTTCCGGCCCGTCCATGAACATCCTCATCAAGCTCATGTCCGTGGTTTCGCTGGTCATCGCGCCGCTTCTGGTGTGAGCTTGAAGGTTGTAAACAGATATCCCCTGTGTTAATGAAGGTAGTTCTGATCGGGTGAAATGGCGTCCTTAAGGGACGCCATTTCGGATAATGGCAAACGATCAGACAAGGGATCCAGGTATCCGGAAGCGATAGACCATGACTGACGAAACGACCCATTACGAGACGCTTTTCATCGTCAACCCTGTTCACAGCAGCAGAAACCCGGAGCTCTGTGAGAGATTTCGGGGGGTTCTGGAAGGGCAGGGCGCGACCGTTACCCATTTCGAGGAATGGGGTATGCGCGATCTCGCCTACCCTATCGAGAAGCATGGCCGAGGTTTCTACAACTTGGTTCAGTACAAGGCTTCAGCGGGAACAAGCGATGAGCTCGAGCGGCTGATGCGATTGAGCGATGAGGTCATGCGATGCATGACCGTGGTCCTGGATGAAGACGTACGGTCCCTCGCCCCGGCGGAGGAACCTGCGCGGGCACCGGAACCTGCGCCAGCACTGGAATCGGCGCCGGCACCGGAACCTGCGCCGGCACCGGAACCTGCGCCGGCACCGGAACCTGCGCCGCAAGAGCCGGTGGAAGAGGTTCGGGAAGCCCAGGAAGGCTCGGAAGGGTAAGGGTTCCCCGGCGCGGAAACGAACGGATTCGGATTTAAGAGCGGGACGGCTAAGAAAGATGGCAGAATATCGCGGGAGAAGAGGCTCGGACGACCATGATTCGTCTCACCGGCGCGGCGGTATGACGCGCCGGAAGGTCTGTCGTTTCTGTGCCAACAAGGACCTTCGCTTTGACTACAAGGATACCAAGCTCCTGAGTGGGTTCATGACGGAGCGGGGTAAGATCACACCGAGCCGCATCACCGGAACCTGTTGCTGGTGTCAACGACGCTTGTCCAAAGCGATCAAACGGGCTCGTCTGGTAGCGTTACTCCCCTACACCACCGTAAAGCTCTGATCCGGCGTATCCCGCCGGTGGCCTGTAACATGCAAATGCGCGGCAAATCGCCGGCCCTTTTTGCTGTCCGCATGCCACCACAGGTCGGCTTATGAAAGGGCTTGACACTCTCAAGTGGTTCGGGCTTGGCTTGGCTGCCACTCTGCTGCTTTTCTTTGCAGGCCTGAGGGTGCCGATCCTTGGTCTGGCCGCGCTTCCGCTGGTCATCTATCCGGCCCTGTTCGTCGGTGTTCGGTTGGGGAAACAAGCAGGACAACTGCTGCCGGCGGCGGCGGCGGTATGCCTCTACGTCCTGGCCGGGTTGGAAGCAGCGGCGGCTTATTTGGTGCTCGCGCTGGTCACGTTCCTGATGTTCCTTTCTTTCGGGCGAGGATGGCCTATTGCCAGGGTCGTGAGCGGCACCGCCATCTGTACGGTGGCGGTCATGCTGGTGACCGCGTCGGCGTTCGCGGGTTCCCTCTCCACCCTGTGGGCGACGCTACAGGCCGGCGTTCAGGCCCAGGTCCTCGCGACCCTGGAAGTGTACGAGCGCATGGGGCTGGCAGGCGAAACCATTGACTTTCTCAGGGAACATGCGGGCCAGATGGCGGCGCTCTTCGTCCAGATGCTTCCCGGCATGATTTTCCTGGCCCTTGGGGTCATGGTCCTGGCCAATCTGGCGGTGCTGTCGTGGCAGTTCCCGCAGTATCGCTCGTTTTTCTTCGAGGCCGGCGACCTCAAGGAATGGAAGTCGCCGGACCACATGGTGTGGTTGCTGCTGGTACCGAGTCTGGCGCTTTTTCTACCCCTTGGATGGGCAGTGCGCGCGGTGGCCGTGAACGTGGTCTTAGCCTGCACGGCGTTCTATTTTTTCCACGGTCTTGCCATCGTGGCGTATTATTTTCATCACAAGAAGGTCCCGATGTTTTTTCGTGTTCTGGGATATCTGCTCATCATCTTCGAGCAGGTTCTCACGGTGCTGGTCATCGGCCTGGGGTTCTTCGATCTCTGGGGCGACTTCCGTCGCCTCAAGCGTCGCACCGCGGGCCTGACCTGAAGGAGAGTCGATGGAAGTCGTTCTGAAGGAAGACATTGAAAACCTGGGCCACATGGGCGATGTGGTCAAGGTCAAGGATGGTTACGCCCGAAACTACCTGCTGCCCCGCGGGCTGGTGGTGTTGGCCGACAAAAAGAACCTGAAGGCCCTGGAGCACGAGCAGCGCATGATCGCCCAGAGCCGCGAGCGCCTCACCAAGGAAGCCCATGGAATCAGCGAGACCCTGTCACGGGTCTCCCTCAAGTTCGCCGTCAAGGTCGGCGAAGAGGGCCGGCTCTTCGGCTCCGTGACCAACATGGACATCGAAAAGGCGTTGAAGGAGCAGGGCGTCGAGGTGGACCGTCGGAGAATCGTCCTGGCCGATCCCATCAAACAGGTCGGAGACTACGAGGTCCCCATCCGCCTCCGCCCGGAGGTGATGCCGACCATCAAGGTAAGGGTGGTGTCGGAGGATCAGCCGGAGGCGGGTGACGACGGAGCCGAAACGGCAGCGGCGGCGGCCGAAACTGAAACCGCCGAGACCGAATCTCCACTGGCCGAAGCCGTCCGTGGTGAAGCGCCGTCCGACTAGACTGTCTTAACTTCGGCCAGCGTCGGCCGAGAACCGTTCCAAAGACACTCCGGCCAGAGCCCGCCGGAACCGCGGGATCAGTTCATGTTTAACCGCCACCTTCTTCCGGTTCTTGCCATTCCCAATTGGCTATCGAACCTGACACCCGCGACAATGGAGCAAGAAACCTTTCCGCTCCTCGACCTTCTTCGGGATTCATTTTACTACCCGGCCTCTGGTTTCGACGGCGCTCCTGTCAAATACTTTGCAGGTCACTTCTTGAGCTTCGTATACGTTGATTATGGGCGGGCTCGCGACGAGTTCATGTGGGATTCGAAACACCGGGGATTTGACGGCTACGAGCTCATTGGGTCCCGCCTAGTCAACACACGGGAATTGGCCCCACAGGGATGGCGCCCGATGCCACCGGATCCGGTGCAACACGTCGACTGGATACAAAACCCGTTTTGCGTTTGGTCCGTATTTCGGCGCCGCGAAGGCGTGTCGGATGACCACGACGGGCCATGCCGCTTTAGTCTCGTCTATCTCTGTGCCGATGGAGTGGCTGCGTTTCAAGCCCTCTACGTCGCCAACTCTATAGCGCCGAAAGCTATGGCAATCATTCAGCCTGGAGCGGGGGTTCTCGGCGGAGCCTACACACGGTTCAGCGATCCAGAGAAGATACTCTTCAGATCAGTTCTTCTAAATGGAGGGGGTTTGCCCGAAAACTTGGTTTACGGTGGCGACGGAGATTTCACACAGTATCAGCCAGGGTGCTGGCCTGCATACCAAAGGCACGTGCTTTCCTTCAGCCTACCAAGCGATCGTCAACGGCACATTTCGGTGTGGAAAAGAGACGTTGATCCCCAGTCGAGCGTTCGCGTGAAAATCATGAAGCGTATTGTGTCCGAGCAGGAGGCTGTGCCCTTCCCTGAAGGGTGGCGGGAGAGCCCTTACCCTCGACTGAGCAACCTGTTGGCGCAGTTTTGGAAAATTTTGGGGCTTAACGAGTACCTGCCGGTGCTATTTCAGTTGAAGCTTGCCAAGGATATTGTCCGACATTCTCCTCACGTCGCCGATGGTCTTGAGGCTGTTCTCGATCAGTGGATCGAGCAACAAAGGAGGTACGAATGAGGAAGGCGTCTGACAAGATCATGGCTGGTCTCGACGAAGCCCGCGTATCCCGAAGGCCGCAACGCGATGGTTTCAAGGTGCGTGAGGTGGGGGTGCCCGAGTCCGCCGTTGCCGCGGTCCGAGGCAAAACCGGATTGTCGCAACCTACGTTCCGCAAAAGCATCGGCGTCCCGCTTGGAACTCTGAGCGGAGGAGCGCCTAGCGCGCTACGTTGATCGCCATTGCTGGCGGAACCCAAATGCAGGAACGCGTGGTTCCGCCTTCCGGTTCGTTTCCCGTTTAGATTCACGCCCCTTCACATTAGCTGGGAAGAAGCCGTACTTGTCCGGCATTGACAATTTGACTCATACAGCGAATTTGACTCATACAGCGACTGGGCGGTATAGTAACCATATCATAGCTGGACAGAAACCAGCCTACAACCAACCAATCAAGGAGATGGCAGCCATGGAACTGAAAAAGGTTACCATGAACCTCACCGAGCGGGACATCGCCAATACCGAGGTCCTCACCGCCCGACTGCATTCGAGGAACAAAGCGTCAACCGTCAGTAGTGCATTGGCGATCACCGAGGGGATCACAAGGAAGATTGAGGACGGAGGAGAGCTGATAATCAGAAAGAAGGACGGATCGATGGAGACAGTGGTCATCGCCGGTTTGGGCGCTGCCGGCTAATGCCCATAGATCCGAAGCCGGCCCACGGGAGCGATTCTTCTAACGACTGGGGATCAGCAGAGGAACGCCGAACCGACCCGTTGAAGTATGACCCCGCCTACCTCGGCGACCGACATTTTTACCGCGTCGTTGCATGGTCATTGGCGGGTCTCGCAGGTCTCGCCCTTATCGGATCGATTTTCCTCGCTGCATACGATAGGGAAATTCCCGATTTCATCGTTGCGATTGGATCGACAGCCGTTGGGGCCTTGGCTGGGGTATTAATGGCCAATCGGCGCTGAGCTTGGAGCTGAAAAGGTGCGCTCTCGATGACCCGTAGGGTTTCGGTGCCGAGTGGTGTTCGAACTTCAGCACGATACAGCAGGCATAAATGGCGAAGGCGTTTGAAAAGATCCTGACGGGCCTTGCCGACGCCCACGCGTACCTGAAGGGCGCGCGCGACGGTTTCGAGGTACATGAAGCTGAGGTGCCGGAGCCTGACGTTACGGCGATCCGAGGCAAGACGGGATTCTCGCAACCGGCGTCCGCCAAGAGTATCGGTGTTCCGCTTGGAACTCTGAAGAACTGAGAGTGGGGCCACCTCATCCATAGCCGCCTGATCCTACCCCATCAACTCCACCGCCGCCGCGCTGATGTGCTCGGCGGACAGTCCGTACTTGCTGTACAGTCCCTCGGTATCCCCGGATTCGGCGAAGTCGGTGACGCCGACGCGGCGGACGCGTCCGCGTCCGAGCTCGGCGACGGCTTCGGCGACGGCGCTGCCGAGGCCGCCGGAGATGCCGTGGTCCTCCACGGTGACGATCTTGCCGTGGCTTGAGGCGATGGACTGGATGAACTCGGTGTCGATGGGTTTGATGGTGTGGATGTTGACCACTTGTGCGTTGATGCCTCGTTCGGCCAGCAGGTCGGCGGCCTTGAGCACGTTCTCCATCACGCCGCCGGTTCCCACGAGCGACACGTCCGCGCCCTCCCGGAGCACCACGGCCTTGCCGAACTGGAACTCATAGCCCTCGCCGTTGATATCGGCCACCTTTTGGCGCGTGAGCCTGAGGAACACGGGGCCGTCGTGTCTCGCGATGTATTCCACCGCGCCCCGGGTCTCGATGGCGTCGGCGGGTTGGACCACGGCCATGTTGGGCAGGGTGCGCATGAGGCCCATGTCTTCGGTGGCCATCTGGCTGTAGCCGTCCTCGCCGATGCCGATGCCGGCGTGGGTGCCGACGATCTTCACGTTGGCGCGGTTGTAGGCCACCGCCATGCGGATCTGCTCGAAGCGGCCCACCACGAAGCAGGCGAAGCTGCAGATGAAGGGGATCTTGCCGGCCAGCGCCATGCCGGCGCCGATGCCCACCATGTTGCCTTCGGCGATGCCGACGTCGAAGAACCGCTCGGGATGTTTCCGGGAGAACTCGTCGGTCATGGTGGACTTCCGGAGGTCGGCGTCGAGGACGACAATGTCCGGATTGGTGTCGGCCAGCCGGGTCACGGTCTCGCCGAAGGTCACTCGTGTTGCGGTTGCGCTCATGTGTTTTCCTTGCTGCGGATAACCCGAGGGGCGACCGCCGGTCGCCCCTACCCGAGGCCGCCCCTGCAGGCCGGTGGCCTTACCGGCCGGTCGCCCCTACAGGAGGTCGCCCCTGCGGGCCGGTTGCCCAATGGGCGGATCGCCGTACCCGCCGGGGCGACTGCCGGTGGCCCCTACGAGCCGTTGACGATCTCGGCGATGGCGCGGTCGCCTTCCTCGCGGCTGGGAGCCTTGCCGTGCCACTCCCAGCGGTTCTCCATGAAGCTGACGCCTTTGCCCTTGACGGTCTGACAGACGATCATGGTGGGGCCGTCGTGATGCTGCTGCGCGGCTTCCAGCGCCTCGAGGATGGCGGGGAAGCTGTGGCCGTCGATCTCCAGGGTGTTCCAGTTGAAGGCGCGCCACTTGTCCAGCAACGGCTCCAGGCTCATGATATCGTCCACCCCGCCGCTCAACTGGATATGGTTGTAGTCCATGAGCACGCAGAAGTTGTCGAGCTTGAACCGGGGCGCGGCCATGGCCGCTTCCCATATCTGCCCGGCCTGGCACTCGCCGTCGCTGATGACACAATAGGTGCGGTAGTCCTTGCCGCCGGTCTTGCCCGCCAGCGCCATCCCCAAAGCTACCGACAATCCCTGTCCGAGAGAACCGGTGGAGGCCTCGACATAGGGGAAGCGATGGCGGTCGGGGTGTCCCTGCATCCGGCTGTTGAGCTTGCGCAGGCTCAGCAACTCCTCGCGCGGAAAATAGCCGGCCCTGGCCAGGGCGGCGTACACCGCGGGTACGCAGTGCCCCTTGGAGAGCACGAAGCGATCCCGGTCCGGCCAGTCTGGTTGTTCCGGCCGGTGGCGCATCTGGTGGAAATACAAGGCCGTGACGATGTCGGTGCAGGACAGCGAGCCGCCCGGGTGGCCGGAGCCCGCCTCCACCAGCATGCGGATCACGTCGACTCTGAGTTCCTTGGCTATGGCCTGAAGTTCGGGGATCGTCATGTGTTACACCATCACTTGTCCGCCGCAGATGTTGATGGCCTGACCGGTGATGCCGGAGGCCTTGTCCGACGCCAGATAGACCGCGAACCGGGCGATCTCCTCCGGATCCAGAAACCGCCGGATCGGCACCGCGGCAAGCGCTTGCTGCTTGAAGGACTCGGGGTCCATCCCTTGTCTTCCGGCAATCTCCTCGATGCCGGCCCGGGACATCTCCGTGTCCACCCATCCGGGGCACAGGGCGTTGACGGTCATGCCGCGGGACACCAACTCCAGCGCCAGGGCTCTGGTAAAACCGATGAGCCCGTGCTTGCTGGCGCAGTAGGCTGCATATCCGGAAACCCCGAACTTCCCCAATACCGAGGACATGTTGATGATGCGGCCGTTGCCCTCATCGCTCATGATGCCGAGCACTTCCTTCGTTACCCGATAGACGCCCGTGAGATTCGTATCGACGATGGTGTGCCACAGACTTTCGTCCGCGTCATCCATCGGGGTCATCCCCGAGGCGCCGGCATTGTTGACCAGGATGTGAACCTGCCCCCACTGCTCATGGATCCTGGCCACGCAACTCCGGATGCTGGCCGTGTCTCTCACGTCGACGGAGACCGGCAGCACCGAATGGCCCTCTTCACGCAACTCTTCGGCCACGGCCTCGAGCCGCGGCGCGTTGCGTGACGCGATGACGATCCGGGCGCCTTGCCTTGCCATGGCGCATGCCACGGCTCTGCCGATGCCGGTGCCGCCGCCCGTGACCAGCGCTACCCTTCCCGAAAGATCCATTCACTGTTCACTTTCTCACCCCCCGAGGAGCGAGAAGCGGGCACAGGCCCTATACCAAGACAAGGACCCACGCGGTAACCGCGGTACCCGCCACGGCGATGCCGTAGCACAGGTAAGCGAGAGGCTTTTGCACGGCTTTCAAGCCGGCATCCTTTAACGCGAAGTAGAAGCGGTGTGCCCAATGGTAGAGTGGCAGAGCGATGAGGACGAAGACGTAGATCTTGACCAGCCAGTTTTGGTAGAGAACACCCGTATGCGGGATCCATCCGAGCGGTTCCGCGAAGCCGGCAATAACGATATGGACGGGTACCAGAAAGGCTGCCACCACGCCTCCAGCCGAGAACAGTCCCCACCAAAGCGGCTCGAGATTCCTGCCTGTCGTCACGGTTCAACTCCTCAGCGCGATAAAAAGCGCCAGAATGAGCAGCGATAGAACAATCCAGGCGCCGATATTCAAACCGACCATCAGTTCTCGACGAATGCGACCGAATTGCACAACCACGGCGGTCGAATAAAACCAGGTAATACTGTGGTACAGAGCAAAGACGAGCGCGACGACATGGAACAGGATCCAGCCGGGAGACGCGAGCTTTTGACGAAACGCGGCATACGCGTCATGGCCCTGGTTCAACTGGTAGATCTGGACAAGAAGCACGACCAGAAAAATAGCGATGAACACACAGGAGAGTTCCCGCATCATGAACATGAAGTAGCTCTTTTTCTCGAGCCACCAGGTAGCCGACATTTTCGGATAATACAGCTTGGACTTGTCAGGTCTGTAACCGTTCATCGTTGCCCCCAGGGGAGGAGTACGGACTTGAACCAGTTTTGGGTGGTGTCGACCTTGGAACGCTGGATGGCGGCAGCCGGGTCCACATCCTTGGGGCACACTTCAGTGCAATCACCCACGAAGGTGCATTGCCAGATCCCCTCGTGACTTCCCAGAGTCTCCTGGCGCGAATCGTTTCCCTGATCGCGCGAGTCCATATTGTAACGGTAGCCCAGCGCTATCGCCGCGGGACCCAGAAACTCCGGCTCCATGCCGTAAACCGGGCACGCCGCGTAGCAAAGCATACAGTTGATGCATTGAGTGAACTGTTTGTACGCGGCCAACTCTTCCGGTGACTGGCGGTACTCCCCCTCTGATACCGGTTTTTCCTCTTTCCGGACGATCCAGGGCCGAACACTCTTGAGCTTATCCAGGAAGTCACTCATGTCGATGACAAGATCCCGAATGATCGGGAAGTTGACCAGCGGTTCCACACGAATTTCCTGCGGATAATAATCACGCAGGAATGCCGCGCAGGTGAGCTTCGGCACACCATTGACCATCATACCGCAGCTTCCGCATACACCCATCCGGCAGGACCACCGATAAGTCAACGTGCCGTCAAGCTGGTCCTTGATGTAATTGAGCGCATCCAGAACCACCCAATCTTCCTTGTAGGGGACCGAGTAGGCCTGAGTCTTCGGTGCGAGGTCTTGTCCAGGTTGGTAGCGCGTGACGTTGAGTGTCACCGTCGGCTCGTTGTTCATGTCGTTCCTCTCGTTTAATACTTCCGCTCCTCAGGTGCCCAACGAGTAATGGTTACCGGCAAGTACTCGATTTTCGGTCCATCGGGTGTACGGCTTGCTAACGTATGTTGCAGGTATTTTTCATCATCGCGCTTGGGGAAGTCGGTTCGCGTGTGGGAACCGCGCGACTCCTTGCGGTTGACGGCGGAGTGCGCCACGGCTTCCGCTATGTCCAGCATGCAATCCAGCTCCAACGCCGCGGTTACTTCCGTATTGAAGATCTCGCCCTTGTCTTCGACCGTAACGTCCTTGAAGCGCTCCCGGAGCTCCCTGAGGGCGTCGCAGGTTTTTTGCATCCCGGCTTCATCGCGGTAGATGCCGGTCCCTTGTTCCATGGCGCTCTGCATCCCTTCACGGATTGCGGCGATCTTCTCTTTCCCGCTGTCGTTTCGAAGCACTCGGTCCAGTCGTCGCTCCTCGTCACTGGCGAGCGCCGCCACAGGATCGGAAGAAGGAGATACCCGACTTTGAGCATATTCGGCGGAAGCGCGGCCGGCCCGCGCTCCGAACACCAGACACTCCGTGAGCGAGTTGGAGCCCAGCCGATTGGCGCCGTTGATGGACACACAGGCCGTTTCTCCTGCAGCGTAGAGTCCCTCTACGGAGGTCTTCCCGGTTACGTCGGTGTGGATCCCCCCCATCATGTAGTGGACCACCGGGCGGACGGGAATGGGTTCATACACCGGATCGATGCCGACGTATTTGCTCGCGAGCTCACGGACGAAGGGTATCTTCGCGTTGATCATCTCCTCGCCAAGATGCCGGAGATCCAGGTGGACGTAATGGCCGTGGGGGCCTTCGAAGGTTCGCCCCTTTTCATATTCCTGCATATGGCAGCGCGACAGGATATCCCGTGGACCCAACTCCATCTTGCGATGGACCGGCGTGTCTGTCGGCGGTCCGAGACCGTAATCCTGGAGATACCGGTAGCCGTCCTTGTTCTTGAGCCAGCCTCCTTCACCGCGCGATGCCTCAGTGATGAGGATACCCGTTCCGGGAAGTCCGGTGGGGTGATACTGCACGAACTCCATATCCTTGAGAGGGACCCCGGCGCGGTAGGCCAGGGCCATACCATCACCCGTTTTGATGGCGGCGTTGGTCGTAAAGGGGAAAATGCGCCCCGCGCCGCCGGTGCAAATGATGACGGCCTTTGCTCCGATCACTTCCAGTTGACCGTTATAGAGGTTCAGGGCTGTTATACCCGCAACCTTGCCGTCATCGACCAGGAGATTAGTTACGAAGCACTCGTCATAACGTACGACGCTGTCGTATTTGAGGGACGTCTGAAACAGACTGTGGAGCATGTGGAAGCCGGTCTTGTCGGCGGCAAATACCGTACGATCGGCACTCATACCGCCAAAGGCCCGCACGCTGACCCTTCCATCCGGGTCGCGGCTCCACGGACAACCCCAGTGTTCGAGCTGGATCAGTTCTCCCGGAGCCTCCTCGATAAAGAGTTCTACGGCGTCCTGATCCGCCAGGAAGTCGGCCCCGAAAATAGTGTCTCTTGCGTGGGAATCAAGACTATCGTTCTCACGAAGCACCCCTGCGGCTCCTCCCTCCGCTGAAACCGTATGGCTTCGCATGGGATACACCTTCGATACCAGCGCGATGGAGAGTTCGGGAGACAGCTCCGCCGCAGCAATGGCGGCGCGTAACCCCGCTCCTCCGCCGCCGACAATGATGATGTCATGTGTAACCATATTCTTCCTAGGAGCGTTTCTTTACGACCTCGTAGCCGAGCTCGTCGATGGCAGAGAAGATTTCAGCCAGTGCCGTCTCATCCTCAATCCATGCATGGCCGAGCCGGACCTTCACGGCGTAGTAGAAGCCGAAGGGAGGCTTCCCCTTGCGAAACTTGAAAAGTTCCCGTGCCAGTTTGACGGCATTGAACTTTGGCTCTTGTTTGTTCATCGCGCTGAGAGTTACAGGCGTCTGAAAGCGTCCCCCGAAGAGGGTCCGCCCTCGCGCCCAAGTGCTAGGTGAGCATGTCGACTTTGTCGTTGACCGCCTTGGTGGACACGATGTGCCGCGCAAGCTGCATTTCGTCGGTGTCGAACCCGAGGGCGAGACCGAGGAGCTGCGGCAGATGGATGATCGGCAGGTCGATTTTCTCACCCTTCAGGCCTTCGGCCCTCGGCTGGTTGCCATCGAGGTTCAGATGGCACAGCGGACACGGGGTCACCATGCAGTCGGCGCCGTTCCCCTTCGACTCGCCGGCATGCTTGGCCACCATGCCCAGGGAGGCTTCCTCGTTGGCGGCGAGGACCGGGAAACCGCAGCACTTGGTCTTGCCGCTGATGTCCACATTCTCGGCGCCCAGCGCGCCGATCAGGTCCTCCAGATAGGTCCGGCGGCCGCCCACTTCCTTGGTCGGCACCATGATGGGGCCGGGCCGGCGCAGGAAACAGCCGTAGAACGGGGAGACCTTCAGACCGTTGAGGGGACGCTGGATCAGCGGTTTGAGCTTCTCCATGCCGTAGTCTTCGAACAACACCCACAGCATGTGCTTGACCTCCGCCGTGCCCTGGTACGAAAGCCCCTCTTCGGCCAGATACTCGCGATTGATCTCTTCCCGGTACTCGGGATTCTGCAGCCGGTCGTTGGCCTGGCTGAAGACGCCCTGGCAGGTGCTGCAGATGGTCATGATGGGCAGGCCCATCTGCTCCGCCTTGGCAAAGGTCCGCGCGTTGATGGGGTCCGATAGCTGCGTCGGCATGCAGCCGGCGCCGGTGCACGACACGTCGGACATCTCCTCGAGCTCGATGTCGAGCTTCTCGGCCACCTTGACGGCCGCGGAGTAGAGCTCGGGACAGCCGCCCTTGGCCACACATCCGGGATAGAACGCGTATTTCACTTGGAATCCTCCGCTTTCTCGAGAATGCGCTTGATCTGGTCGGCCCCCGGGCGTTTCTCGTGACGGCCGGGCATCTTCCCTCTCCGCAACGCTCGCACTGCCGTGGGCAGGAGCTTCATGAGTCCGGTCACGTTGGTCAGCCCCTCGGTTTCCATGGCCAGCTTGCGCTCGTCGAGCCAGCCGGTCTGCTTGACCGAGTTGACGAAGCTCGCGTGGTGCCGGGCCACCTTTTCGTGCTTGATGCCTTCCTTGAAGGCCACGTCGCGTATCTCCATGATCTTGGTGGAGGGCGCCAGTCCGCGCGGGCACTTGCCGTCGGCCTCGTAGCAGTGGACGCAGTCCCACAGCCCCTGGGGCTGCTCCACCACCTTCATGCGGGCGTCCATCTTGGCCCCGGTCTCCCGCGGGTCCATCACGAAGCGGTAGCTCTTGACCAGGGCGGCGGGCCCCAGGAAGTCGAAATTCACCGGCAGCACCGCGCAGCCTTCGTCGCACAGGCCGCACTGGTAGCAGCTCATGGTCTTGCGCACGTTCGCCATCTCCGACTCGGGAACCAGGTTTTCCGTGGGCGCGAACTCGTCGTCCGGCTCCATCCACGGCTTCATGGCAGCCATCTTGTCCCAGGAGAACTTGTCCATGTCGAACACCAGGTCCTTGATCACCGGGATGTTGCGCACCGGGTCGCACAGGATCTCCGGAGCCTTCTTGGTGATCGCGCCGATCTTGGTGGTGCAGGTGAGCTTGGCGCTGTAGTTAAGCCGTACGGCGCACTCGCCGCAGTAGCCCTGGCAGCAGGAGGCCCGGAAGGCCAGGGTGTCATCCTGCTCATCCCGGATCTTCTGGAGTCCTTCCAGGACCGTGGCGTCCTCGGGCAGGTCCACCTTGTAGGTGGAGTAGCTCGATTCGCCGCCGTTTTCCGGGTCCTTGCGATGAACCTTGTAGGTAACTTCCATGGGTTCTCCTTGGCCGGCGCCTCCTGCCCGAGTCCGCACCGTGTGCGGACACCGCGCGCGGATTCCGTGCGGACTCCGTGAACGGACGGGCGGGTCGCGCGCCCGCTCTTATGCCGACACCGCTCGGGTATCGAGCTTCGGTGAGCCGTCCTGTGAACGCACCACGGTGTGCGCTTTCCACTTCGAATCGTCCTTTTCCGGATGATCGCTTCTCAGATGGGCGCCGCGGCTCTCGGCACGGCCGCGGGCGGCCAGGGCCGTGGCCTCGGCCAGCTTCAACAGGTTCCCCAATTCGAGATAGCCGGTGAGCGCGTAGTTGTAGATCCGGGATTTGTTGTTGACCCGAAGCGCGGCGTGACGCTGTTGCAGCCCGCGGATCTTCTCCTGGGCCTCGGCCAGCCCCGCGTCCGTGCGCGCCACCCCCAGGTTGGCGTTCATCAACTCGCCGAGCTCTCGATGGATGGTGCCCATCGTATCGCCGGAGGAGCCCCCCGAGGTGATCTCGGCGAGCCGCTCGCCGTCCGCGGAGGCCTGGGAGCCGTCCCCGGGCTTGGCCCCCGCCGACTTGGCGTGGGCCGCCGCGGCTTCGCCTACCCGCTTGCCGAACACAATGGCTTCGGTAAGGGTGTTGCCCGGAAGGCGCCCGGCGCCGTTGAGTCCGTTGTGGGCGCATTCGCCGACGGCGAAGAGCCCGGCCACCGAGGTTTCCCCGGAAGGGTTGGTGCCGATGCCTCCCATGGGGCGGTGCGCCACCGGCCGCACCGGAACCGGATCCTTGGTGATGTCGAGCCCGGCCATGACCTTGACCAACTCGGCGGCCGCGGGGAAGCGAAACGTCAGGTTCTCCACCGGCCGGAGGTCCAGCGACACCGGCCCGCCGCCGTTCAGGCCGGCCTTGTGGACCTCTGCCGCGAGTTGCGCCCTGGAGAGCGCCCCGGCGCCCACCAGCGTGTCGCCGGCGGCGTTCACGAGCTTTGCGCCCTCGCTCAGGGTCGCCTCACTGATCAGCACCGTTTGGGCGGCGCTGTACACCGTCGGATGGAACTGCACCATCTCCAGGTCCACCAGGCCGACGCCCAACTCGTAAGCCAGCATCAGTCCGTCGCCGGTGGTTCCCACGGCCGCGGTGCACGGAGAGTACAACTGGGTGGCACCGCCGGTGGCGAGGACCACCGCGCCCGCCCCGAAGGTTTCGAGCTGGCCGCTTCGGTGCCCCAGGGCTACCGCGCCGACGCACGCCCCGCCATCCTGGATCAGTGACGTGACGACCCACTCCCGGAAACACGGGATGTCCTCTCGCTGAAACTGCTCGTGCAACACGTGCAGCACCATGTGTCCGGTGCGGTCGTCCGCGTAAGCGGCGCGGTGGACGCTGCTGGAGCCCAACGGGCGGCGGTCGATGCGCCCGTCGGCATCGCGGTTGAACGGCACGCCCACGCGCTCGAGCCAGATGACCTCGCGGGCCGCGTCCGCCGCCAGTATGTTCACGGCCTCGTTGTCGCAGAGGCCGTCACCGGCGTTCCGGATATCCTGGGCAAACTTTTCGGGAGAGTCGTCGTGTCCCAGCGGCGCGTTCAGGCCGCCCGGCGACAGCGCCGAATTCGTTCGCAGCGGATGGACCTTGCTCAGCAACGCCACCGACGCGCCGCCGCGCTTGGCGGCGATGGCCGCGCGTAGACCGGAAGCGCCTCCACCAATTACGAGAACATCAAATTCCGGCACTGGCAATCCCCTTTTTGCAAATCCCCTGGTTTTTCAAGGGGTATAGCAAAACCCGCTCGGACGCGTCAAGGTCGGTTTCCGGCGCGCTCCGGCATCCCCCGGCGAGATGCTGGTGAGGGGTTTCAAACCCGCCCGGGCCGTCGACTACGGAGGTACCGCCGTCGTCCGATCCCAAGGTGTAGGGGCGGGTTTCAAACCCGCCCCTACACGGCCACGCAGACCCGTGCGGTTCCCGCACACCCCGCCGGTGGCGTGCCGGCGACCGATACGCTATGCCGGAAGGCGTATGGAACGGGACTCCCTGGCGCGTGTGAACCGGGTGGTGGTCCGATGCCGGAAGTGCCCCAGGCTGGTGGCCTGGCGCGCCGAGGCCGCGGCCAATCCGCCGCGGCGCTATCACGGATCGAACTATTGGGGCCGGCCCCTGCCCGGCTTTGGCGACGACGACGCGCGCCTCCTCATCGTGGGTCTGGCGCCGGCGGCCCACGGCGGCAACCGCACTGGCCGGATGTTCACCGGAGACCGTAGCGGCGACTGGCTGTACCGGGCACTGTTTGAGCACGGCTTCGCCAACCAGGCCGAGTCGGTGGATCGGGACGACGGCCTGGAGCTCACGGACTGCTACATCTCCGCCGCCGTCCGCTGCGCGCCGCCCGCCAACAAGCCCATCCTGGAGGAGTTCCACAACTGCCGCGGCTATCTGATCCGCGAGCTCGCGTTGCTACGACGTCTCCGGGTGGTCCTTGCCCTGGGAAAGATTGCCTTCGACTCCTATCTCAAGGCCGCCGCCGAAGCGGGCCAGCCGCTCCCCCGGCCCCGCCCGAAGTTCGGCCACGGAAGCTGCCACGATCTCGGCAACGGCCTGACCCTGCTGGGCTCCTACCACCCCAGCCAGCAGAACACCTTCACCGGAAGGCTGACCGTGCCCATGTTCCACGACGTCTTCGGCACGGCCCGAGCGCTGTTGGACGACGGGCGCGGGCGGGTTTGAAACCCGCCAAGTGTTGAATCACGTTATAACCTCCCTGGGGTAAAGACCCACGGAGGCTCTCGAATGCACCAGATCAGCTTCAAGAAACAGGTAATCAAGGCCTTGCGCGCCATGCCACCACGTGAGGTAAAGAGAATTCGCGATCAGCTCTCCAAGCTGGCCGAGGATCCCGGCCGTCGCGATGTCGATGTGGTTGAACTGAAGGACCGCCCCGGATTTCGCCTGCGGGTGGGCGGACGTCGAGTGATTTTCGAGCGCGATGATACAGCGCGCCGGATCGACGTTCTGCGCATCGGTCCGCGCGGCGATGTCTATGGGGACTGAAGCTCGGCAACAGGAGGAAGGTGAGGCCACAGGCTGCAACTCAGATTAGATCATCAATTTCAACATCCAAGGCGCTGGCGATTGAGGCAAGGGTCTTTGCCGAGCCGGTGCGTTTGCCCGTCTCGATCTGCGACAGGTATACGGGATTAATGCCCGCGGCGTCGGCTAGCTGCTTCTGCGTCAGGCCGCGATGGTCCCGGTACACCCTGACAGGACTTTCTCCCGCCAGGAGACGATCGACCACGGCAACGGGAAAGGACTCACCTCCGGCAGCCTTGGCGAGATCATAGAGTTCCTCGTCGGTCATTGCCCCGTCGCTGTCGATGGATGCCAGTCGTTTGTACTCTCGCCACGGGATTACCGCGTAGGCAGGCTGGCCTGCTTCGTCAACGATGACCTGAGGTTTGTTCATGGAATTCTCCTCGGACCGGTGGAACGGGGGTACTTGTCATCGATGCAAATCGCTATAGTCAGTATAGCAGAACGCTTTCGTGATGTGGAGTCAGGTCGCGCCCGGGGAAGCACGCGTCCGAGCATCGTCACCTGATTCGTGTTATGGTGGCCGCGAGGAGAATTCCCTATGGCGCGTGAAGCCTTGCAGGATTACCGGGAAACCGAGGCCGAGCTTCGGAAGCGTGTGGAGGGCGAGGTCCGGTTCGACGCCTACTCGCGGCTGCTCTACGCCACCGACGCGTCCATCTACCAGGTGGAGCCCGTGGGCGTGGTCATTCCCCGCCACAAGGGCGACGTCCAGGCGGTCATCGAGGTGGCCAACCGGCACCGGGTGCCGGTGCTGGCCCGGGGCGGCGGCACCTCGCTGGCGGGCCAGACCGTGGGCCACGCCATCGTCATGGATTTCTCCAAGTACATGAACCAGGTGCTGGAGGTGAACCAAGAGGAACTGTGGTGCCGCGTACAGCCGGGCGTCGTTCAGGATGCCTTGAATACCCGCGTGGCGCCCCAGGGAATGCTCTTCGGACCGGATACCTCCACCTCGAACCGGGCCACCATCGGCGGCATGATCGGCAACAACTCCGCGGGCGCCCATTCCATCGTGTACGGCAAGACCCTGGACCACGTGCTGGAGCTGACGGTGCTGCTGGCGGACGGGAGCGAGGCGGTGCTGCGCGATCTCACGCCCGACACGCTGGCGGCCATGCAGGCGGGGAAGGGACTGGAGAGCCGCATCTACCAGCAGCTCCCGCCGCTGGTGGAGTCCGTCAGCGGGCTCATCGCCGAGCGCTATCCCAAGCTCATGCGGCGGGTCTCGGGCTACAACCTGGACGAGTTCACCAAGGACCAGCCGTTCAATCTCTCGCGCCTGGTGGTGGGCTCCGAGGGCACCCTGGCGTGCGTGGTGGAAGCCAAGATGCGGCTGGTGCCCAAGCCCAAACACACCGCGCTGGACGTGATCCACTTCGAAGATCTCCAGGACGCGTTGGTGGTGTCGGAAGCCATTCTCGAGACCCAACCCTACGCCATGGAGCTCACCGACAGGCCCATCCTGGAGCTGGCCCGCAACAACATCGAGCAGTCCAAGCGGCTGGGCTTCGTCCAGGGCGACCCGGACGCCATCCTCATGGTGGAGTACGACGGTGACACCGCCGAGGAGGTCCGGGACAAGGTCGACCGGATGGAAGTGCTGCGGAAGCGCGAGCACATGGGCTATGCCGCCTCCCTGGCCTACGAGCCGCGGGAGGTCCAGCAGATCTGGGGCGTGCGCAAGGCGGGCCTGGGGCTGCTGCTGGGCGTCAAGGGAGAGAAGAAGCCCATCGCCTTTGTCGAGGACACGGCCGTCGACCCGGTGAAGCTGCCGGAGTTCATCAAGCGCTTCCGCGCGATCCTCGGCAGCCACGGCGTCCGGGCCGGGTACTACGGCCATTGCTCCGTGGGCTGCATGCACATCCGCCCGTTCATCAACCTCAAGGAGGCGGGCGAGGTGGAGTTGATGACGGAGATCTCCCGGGAGATCTCCGACCTGGTGATGGAGTTCGGCGGCGCCATGTCCGGCGAGCACGGCGACGGCCTAGCCCGGAGCCACCTGAACGAGAAGCTCTTCGGACCCGAGCTGTACCAGGAGTTCCGCAAGGTCAAGCGCCTGTTCGACCCGAATAATCTGCTGAATCCCGGCAAGATCGTGGATGCGCCGCCCATGACCGACTCGCTGCGCTACGGCACCTCCTACAAGACCTGGCAACCCGACACCATGCTGGACTTCAGCGACCAGGGGGGCTTCGTGGCGGCGGTGGAGATGTGCAACGGCACCGGCGCGTGCCGCAAGACCCTGGGCGGCACCATGTGCCCGTCCTACATGGCCACCATGGAGGAGGAGCACTCCACCCGCGGGCGCGCCACCGCCCTTCGCGCGGTGCTGTCCGGCAAGGTGCCGCGCTCCGAGTTCACCGGCGAACGGCTCCACGAGGCGCTGGACCTCTGCCTCGAGTGCAAGGGCTGCAAGGCGGAATGCCCCTCCAACGTGGACATGGCCAAGCTCAAGTACGAGTTCCTGTACCACTATCAGAAGGTCCACGGGGTCTCGCTCCGGAGCCGCCTGTTCGGGCGCATCGGCGCCCTGAGCCGCTGGGGCTCGCTGTTTGCGCCGCTTGCCAACCGGGTCAACGGCAACTTCGTGAATCGCTGGATCCTGGACCGCTTCCTGGGCATCGACAGCCGCCGCCCGCTGCCGAGCTTCGCGCGCAACAACTTCGAGGGATGGTGGAAGAAGCACGACGCCGGGGGCACCGGCGCCCGCGGCTCGGTGATCCTGTTCCACGACACGTTCAACACCTACAACACGCCCGAGGTGGCGGTGGCCGCCACCCGCCTGCTGGAGCATTTCGGCTATCGCGTGAAGACCGTGCCCCAACGCTGCTGCGGCCGGCCGATGATCTCCAAGGGAATGTTGCAGGAGGCCAAGGAACACGCCGCCTGGAACGTGGCCCGGCTGTTGCCCCATGTGGAGCAGGGGGTTCCGGTGGTGGGCCTGGAGCCTTCCTGCATCCTGACGCTACGGGACGAATATCCCGACCTGCTGCGCAACGAGCCGTCGCGCCTGGTGGCGGGCCGGACGCTGCTCATCGAGGAGCTGCTGATGCAGGAGGGCGTGGCGGGCTCCTTGAAGAACGGCGGCGCCCCCAAACCGCGGGTACTTCTGCACGGGCACTGTCATCAAAAAGCGCTGGTGGGCATGGCGCCCACGGTTTCGGTGTTGCGGGAGGCGGGCCACGAGGTCCAGGAAGTGGACTCCGGCTGTTGCGGCATGGCCGGCTCCTTCGGTTTCGAGAAGGAGCACTACGACGTGTCCGTGTCCATCGCCAACCGCCGTCTGGTGCCGGCGGTGGAGGCCGCGCCCGAGGATGTCCGCGTGGTGGCCTCGGGCATCTCCTGCCGGCAGCAGATCGAGCATCTCACCGGGCGCCGGGCGCTCCATCCCGTGCAGGTGCTGTGGGAAGGCGTCGCGGCGGGAGGGGATTGAGGGAACCATGGGCAGGATCGCAGCGTTACGCTGTCCGCAGTGCGGTTGGGAGGCAGTGACCGACGACACCTTTGCGTGCGGTTCCTGCGACAGTGTGCTGGAGGTCCGCATGGACCTCGGACACCTTACCCGGTCCGACGTGCGGGTTATCCGCAACAGCAAGGACACCACCCTGTGGCGCTGGTTCGATTTCTTCCCGGTGAAGAACCGTAGCTCGGTGGTGTCTCTGGGCGAGGGCTACACCCCCCTCACCCGCTGCCGGCGCCTGGGGGAGCACCTGGGGATGGGGTGGCTCTACGTCAAGAACGACACGCTACTACCCTCGGGCTCCCTCAAGGACCGCAGCAACACCGTGGGCATCTCCCGGGCGGTGGAGCTGGGCTTCGACACCGTGGCCGTCTCGTCCACGGGGAACGCCGCGGCTTCGGTGGCTGCCTACGCCGCGGCCGCGGGTTTGCGCAGCATCGTCATGGTGCCGGCCGGCACCGATCGGGCCAAGGTGACCCAGGCGCATGCCTGCGGCGCCACCGTGGTCGTGGTTGCGGCGCCGAGCCTCGACGACATGGGCGCGTTCTACCGCGCGGCCGTCAAGGAGTTCGGCTGGTACGACTGCCTGTCCACCAACCCGTACCGAAACGAGGGCAAGAAGTCCTATGCCTTCGAGTTCTTCGATCAACTGGACGAGCACGTGCCCAATTGGATCATCCACCCCACCGCGGGAGGAGCGGGCCTGGTGGCCATGTGGAAGGGCTACCAGGAGTTGCACGGCCTCGGCTGGGCGCATCGATTCCCCAGGCTGGTGGCGGCACAGAGCGAGGCCGCCGCCCCTATCGTCGCGGCGTTGGCAAGCAATAGCGCCACCGTAGAGCCGGTGGAAGCGGGAACGACGGTGGCGGAGAGCATCCTGGTCGGAAACCCCATGGCGCTGGGGCTGCGGGCGCTACGCGCGGTGCGGGCCAGCAACGGGACCGGCGTGGCGCTGGCGGACCAGGAGATTCTCGAGGCCCAGAGCCTCCTGAGCCGCATGGCCGGCATCTTCGCCGAGCCCTCCGCCGCCACCTCCCTGGCCGCCGCCATCCGGCTGCGCCGCGAGGGCGTCATCAGGGCCGAAGACATGGTCGTCTGCAACGTCACCGGCCACGGCCTGAAGCAGGTGGACAGCGTGGCAATACCGCCGGAGCAGTTGCAGCCCATCGAGGCGGACCTCGGCGCCCTGCGGGAAAGGTTGGCGCAGGAGGGCCCTGAGCGGCCCGATGACGGTTGACGCAGGAGGGCCCTGAGAGGCCCAATGACGAAGTGTAGGGGCGGGTTTCAAACCCGCCCGCGCCTGGGTCACTGCCCCGCCCGCGAGAGGCGCCGAAACGGCGCGTGGAAAGCAAAGGCCAGCCATGAAGTTCGGATACTACGTGGCGGCACCGCCGGAGCAGTCGCAGCCCATCGAGGCAGACCTCGGCACCCTGCGGAAAAGGTTGGCGCGGGATGCCCCTGAGAGGCCCGATGACGAAATGTAGGGGCGGGTTTCAAACCCGCCCGCGCCCGGGTCGCCCCGCCCGCGAGAGGCGCCGAAACGGCGCGTGGAAAGCAAAGGACACCCATGAAGTTCGGATACTATCTTCTCAATACCTACGTTCCCGAGCTGGACGGGGATTCGCGGGAGCTCTACTCCCATTGGATGGAGCAGATCGACGCCGCCGAGGACATGCGCTTCGACAGCCTCTGGGTCACCGAGCACCACTTCCGCCTCTTCGGCGGCATGATGCCCAGCCCCCAGATGCTGCTGTCGGCCGCCTCCCAGCGGACCCGGCGGCTCAGGCTCGGCTCCGCGGTGTCGCTGGTGCCCATGCACCACCCGCTGCAGATCGCCGAAGACTACGCCATGCTGGACCTCCTCTGTGAGGGGCGTTTGCTGTTCGGCGCCGGCCGGGGCATGAGCCCCCACGAGTACGAGGTGTACGGGTACGACTGGAGCACCGCGCAGCCCCGGCTGGTGGAGGCTCTGGACGTCATCCGCATGGCCTGGACCGAGGAGGCCGTGGAGTGGGAGGGGGAGTACTTCAGCTACCATGGCATGACCGTGCGGCCCAGGCCGGTGCAGCAGCCGCACCCACCCATCTACGTGCCCGCCAACCGCGACCTGGACAACTTCCGCATGATCGGCCGCAACGGCTACCACCTGATGACGCTGCCCTGGATCGGCAGCAACGCCGAGCAGCGCCCCCGCATCGAGGTCTATCTCGAAAGCCTGCGGCAGGCGGGATTCTCCGAGGACGACCACGACGTCTTCGTCATGTACCCGATCCATGTCGGCGAGGACGACCGCCAGGCCCGGGCCGACGTGGAGGACGCGTGGCACCGCTGGCGCGAGTTCGCCCTCGACGAGGTCCGCCTGGACCCCGCCCGGGCGCCCATGGTGGGCAAGATCTACGAGCGCCTGGCCTACGACGCCATGGTGCAGGACAACCGCGGCGTCTTCGGCGGCCCCGAGACCTGCATCGAGCACCTCAAGGTCATCATCGACGTGCTCGGCCCCACCCACATCGGCCTCTGCTTCCACTTCGGCGGCCTGAGTCACCAGAAAGTGCTCGCCTCCATGGAGCGCTTCAGCCGCCACGTGGCGCCGGCGTTCTGACGCGCCTACCGGACTCCGACACCTCTCCCTCTGGGAGAGGGTGGCCTCGTTCCGTCCCAAATCCAACCCCTCTCCCTCTGGGAGAGGGTGGCCGAAGGCCGGGTGAGGGCCCCCCAACAACCCTGCCTGCCTCATTCCGTGCCGTACCCGGCGGGGCAGTTGATTTGGGCACCCTCACCCCAACCCTCTCCCAGAGGGAGAGGGGGTCGGAGGGTGGGGAGCATGCGCTGGGCACCCTCGTTCCGTCCCAAATCCAATCCTCTCCCTCTGGGAGAGGGTGGCCGAAGGCCGGGTGAGGGCGCTCCAACAGCCCTGCCTGCGTCATTCCGTGCCGTACCCGGCGGGGCAGTTGATTTGGGCACCCTCACCCCAACCCTCTCCCAGAGGGAGAGGGGGTCGGAGGGGGTGCGTTTCTGGGCTTCCCTGCTCACGTGCGCGCCTTTGTGTTAGACTCGGTGGGATGAGCGTGACGGCCAACATGAAGCCAACGGGACGGATTGAATCATGACGGTGGACGATTTCCGCGGCGAGGCGGCCAGTGTCATCGCCAGGCACGCGGAGCTGGAACGCGAGGCCGTGGAGCGGATGCTGACGGTGCCGCCGAAGCCGGACATGGGCGATTTCGCCTTCCCGTGCTTCACCCTGGCCAAGAAGCTGCGCAAGGCCCCGCCGCTCATCGCGCAGGAGATCGCGGAAAAGGCGTCCGGGGACCTGGACCTGTTGTGCGGCGCCAAGGCCCTCGGCGGCTACGTCAACCTGTCGGTGGACCGCGCCCGCTTCGCGGATGCGGTGCTGCGCGAGGCGACCTCCGCCGGGGAGGCGTACGGCCGGTGCGAGGACGGGGCCGGCCAGACCATCGCCATCGACTACTCCTCCCCGAACATCGCCAAACCCTTCCACGTGGGCCACCTGCGCTCCACCATCATCGGCGGGGCGCTGGTGCGGATCTTCGAGGTCCTGGGATACAAGGTCATCGGCATCAACCACGTGGGCGACTGGGGCACCCAGTTCGGCCGGCAGATCGCTGGCCTGATGCGGTTCGGAAAGCCCGAGGACGCCGACGACCTGATGAGCCTCAACCGCCTATACGTCAAGTTCCACGAGGTGGCGGACAGCGACCCGGAGCTGGTGGAGGAGGCACGGGAGTGGTTCCGTCGCCAGGAATCCGGAGACCATGTGGCGCTGGCGCTTTGGCGCCGCATCCGCGACACCAGCCTCGACTACTTCAAGCGGATCTACGAACGGCTTGGCGTGCGCTTCGACTCATACACCGGAGAATCGTTTTTTAACGACAAGATGGACGTGGTCATCGAGGAGGCCCGGGCCAAGGGTCTGGCCGAGGTCTCCGACGGCGCCCTCATCATCGACCTGTCGGAAGAGGGCATCGACACGCCGGCCCTGTTGGAGAAGGCCGACGGCACGACGCTCTACCTCACCCGGGACGTGGCCGCGGCCCGGTACCGCCACGACACCTACGGCTGTGACCGAATCGTGTACGTGGTGGCCAGCGGCCAATCGCTGCACTTCCGGCAGCTCTTCACGGTGTTGAAGATGCTCGGGCACGCGTGGTCCGAGGACTGCGTGCACGTGAACTTCGGGCTGGTCCAGGGCATGTCCACCCGCAAGGGCAACGTCATTTACCTGGAGGAGCTGCTGGACGAGGCCCGGGACCGGGCGCTGGCGTACATGCGCGGTCAGATCGAGAAGCGGTTGGTGCTCGAGGACGAGGAGACCGTGGCCGAGGCCGTGGGCATCGCCGCCATCTTCTTCGCCGATCTGTCCAAGCAGCGGATCAAGGACTATCGTTTCGATTGGGACCTGGCCATCTCCTTCGAGGGGGACACCGGCCCCTACCTCATGAGTGCCCACGCCCGCATCGCCGGCATCCTGCGCAACTGCGGGGTCGATCCGGACCCCGATGCCGGCGTGAGCCCGCTGGTGGAGCCCGAGGCCCATCGGCTGGTGAGCCTGGTGGCCCGCTATCCCGAGGCCCTCCGGGAGGCGGCGCGCCAGTACGAGCCTTCGGTGCTGGCCAACTACCTGCTGGAGCTGGCCCGGGGCCTGCACGCCAGCTACACGGTGTTGCGGGTCAAGGGCGAGGAAGCGGGCAAGGCGCAGGCCCGGCTGCTGCTGTTCACCGCGGTGAAGCAGGTGCTCCGGAGCGGCCTGACCATCCTCGGGATCCGGCCGTTGGAGCGGATGTAGTTCGTGAAACTGTTGCTGACCAACGACGACGGCATCGATGCTCCCGGCCTGGAAGTGCTGGAACGGGCCGTGCGCGAGTGGGGCGAGGTCGTGGTGGTAGCGCCGGCCGAAGGGCAGTCCGGGGTGGGCCATCAAGTGACCACGGACCGGCCCATCGCGGTGGAGTGCATCGGCACCGGACGATACAGCGTCCGGGGGACCCCCGCGGATTGCGTTCGGGTCGGGCTCACGGAGATTGCCCCCGATGCGTCCTGGGTGCTGGCCGGGGTGAATCGAGGCGCGAATCTCGGTGCCGACATCTACATCTCGGGCACGGTGGCGGCGGCACGGGAAGCCGCGCTGCTGGGTTGCCGCGCCTTGGCCATTTCCCAGTACATCGTGAAGGCGCGGCCGCTGGATTGGGAGATCGTCTATCGCAGGGCGGTACCGCTGCTCAGGCGGCTCCTGACCCGCGAGTCGGCCCAGGGCGAGTTCTGGAACGTGAACCTGCCGCATCCCGCCACCGATGTCGACGTGGGCGTCGTGGCCTGCGCCTTGGACACCCGGCCCCTTGGCGTGGCCTATCGGAAAGAAGCGGGGGCGTTCGTCTACCAGGGGGATTATCACAACCGTCCGCGCCAGCCCGGTCGGGATGTGGACGTGTGCCTGGGTGGCCGTGTAGCCGTGACGAAGCTCGTGCTGGACATCGCCGGACCGGCGGTGAACCCTGGCTCGTGCGAATTGGATGAGGCGGGAACCGGTTTTCCGGCAGCCGGCCCGGTTAAAGTGTTGTAGAGGCGGGTTTCAAGCCCGCGGGTGTTTGATGGCGGGCGGGTTTGAAACCCGCCCCTACGGAGGATCCGTGAACTATGTCGACGTGTTCCGGACGGTAGACGTCTCCACCTTGGCCGTGGTCAAGTCCGTCCTGGACGGAGCCGGCATCACCTATGTGGTCCAGGGAGAATCGGCGCTGACTTTGCTGCCGGTGGGGCCGTTGTGGGGTAGCTTCGGCTCGGCCGGTGCCGCCGCGATCATCCAGGTGCCGGAAGAAGAGGCCGAAGACGCCTTGGAGTTGCTGCACGAAGTAGCCGAGCCGGACGGTTCCGAGCCGGACGGTTCCTAGCAGGCTGTGTCAAAACTCCGCCTGGGTACGGAATGGCGCCGACGCCCCGTATCGTCATTCCCGCGAAAGCGGGAATCCAGGGGTGGTAGAGGGGTGCCACAAGCGGCGTTTCCCCGCTCCGCCCCGCCTGGATTCCCGCTTTCGCGGGAATGACGATACGGGGGCCGTTGCCTCGCTGGGATGGCCTTTTGACACAGCCTGCCAGGACCCTCTCTTGTGTCCCTCCTTTTATTGTGTCCCTCCTTTTACGGTGGGCCTCCGTAGGGACGACCCGCCGGTCGCCCCTGCATGAGATGGCCCGGACAGGTCTCTAGTGTACTGTCTCAAATAAAACGTGGTGAATATACGCAGGAATTTTTTTTGTTGTCGGCAAGGCGCGATGACGAGTAGGGGCGACCTGCGGTCGCCCCAGGGCGGGCACCACGCGAGGAAGAGCAACGCAGCCGACGGCGAAAAGGACCAGCATATTCACCACGTTTTATTTGAGACAGTACACTAGCGCCTGCGCTCGGCGACCAGCCGGAACAACTCGGGATAGAGGTCCGGATTGGCGGCGATGACGCCGTTACGCAACGTATCGGGTTGATTGAACGAGAAGGGCCGTCCGTCCAGGTCCGTGACCTTGGCGCCGGCTTCCTCGGCCAGCAGCACTCCCGCGCACACGTCCCATTCATTCTTCGGCGCGAGGCTCACGGTCAGGTCGGCGCGTCCGCCGGCCACCTCCGCGAGCTTGTGGGCGATGCTGCCGGTGGGCGTGATCTTGAGGATTTTCTCCAACCCCGCGAAAAGGCCCCGCCGGGTCTCGCGCCTGCTGGCAACCACGCTGGCGCCGTTCAGTTGCGAGCGTTCCGTCACTCGCACCGGCTGCCCGTTCTGGAAGGTTCCGGAGCCGCGGCTGCAATAGGTGACGCGTGCGGCCGCGGGGTTGCAGGTCACGGCCAGCACCGGTTCGGTGCCCTGCACCAACGCCACGGACACGGCGAACTCATCGATTCCCTCGATGAATTCCTTGGTCCCGTCCAACGGGTCCACGATCCACACCCACTCCTTTTGCAGCCGCTCGCCGTCATCCGCCGATTCTTCCGACAGCCAGCCGGACTCGGGGAACGCGCCGAGCAGTGTCTCCTGCAATAGGGTGTTGGCCTCGATGTCCGCGGTGGTGACGGGGTTGCCGCCGCTCTTGTGCTGGATGGTGTATTGCGACCTGTAGTAGGAGAGGAGCTTTTCTCCGGCCTTGTTTGCCGCCTCTCGTGCCGTTGTCAGTGCTTGCCGGAGGTCCATGACGTTGTCTCCTTGAGGTTCGTGATGTCGGCAAGGCGGCCGTCAGACCGCAAGTTCCACCAGTTTCGGTCGCAGGCTTCGGGCGTTCACCCGGATGGTCGCCACGGCGACGGGCAGGGTGAAGCGCCTGGGTCCGGCGCTTCCGGGGTTCAGGTAGATGACGCCGTCGCGCCGTTGCATGGACGGTTTGTGCGAGTGCCCGCTGATCACCATACGGCAGCCGTCCGGAACGGCGGCCAGGGCCTTGACGTTGTGGATCACGTGAATGCGGACACCGGCCACCTCCACGGTTCTTTCCTCGGGCAGTTCGTCAGCCCAGGCGCCTCCGTCGACGTTGCCGCGTACCGCCGCCACCGTGGCCAGCGAGCTCAGGCGCTCCAGCACCTCGGGCGCGCCCACGTCGCCGGCGTGAATGATCAGGTCCGACCCTCGGAGGGCTTCCAGAGCCTCGGGCCGCACCAGGCCGTGAGTATCCGAGATGACGCCGATGCGGCAGGGCGGCGTGGTGTGGGTCCGGGTCGCCACGCTGTCGTCAGGCTACCCGGATCACCCGTTTGCCTTGCATGAGCTTGGGGTCGTGGTTGGGGAACGCCAGCTCCGGGCGCGACGCCGTCTCAAGGGCCCGGTCCAGGGCCAGCACCGAGTCCGGCAGGTTGAAGTACCAGCCCACCGGGAGGCGCTCACGGAGGTTCCGGTAGGTGTAGGCGATGTCGCCGCAGAGCACGGCCTTTCCCTGGCCGGTCTCCACCGCCACCATCTGCGATCCGGGGGTGTGGCCGCCGGCCTTCAGCAACTCCACCCCGGGAACCAGCTCGTGGTCTCCGTCCACCAGAGTGACACGGCCGTCGTCGACGAGGCGTTGCAGCGCCGGACGCACCTTGGGCCGGACCAGCTTGTTCAGGTAGTCGAAACGCATCATCGGGCCGGTCCAGAAGTCGTACTCGTCCTTCTGGATGACGAAGTTCGCCTTGGGGAAGAAGTCGAAGCCGGTGAAGTGATCCACGTGGAAGTGGGTCACGATCACGGTGGCCACATCTTCCGGGCGCATGCCCAGCTCGCCCAGCAGCCGGGACGGCTCCATGAACTGATTCCCCTGGGCCCACTCCGCGGTGACGTAGTCCGGATGGTAGGCGGTGTCCACCACCACCGGACCGTCCGGGGTCTCGATGCACCAGATGATATAGGGAACCGGTTCGTCCCGCTCCGCGTCGCTGCGGATGCACGGCATGATGCCCGAATGGCGCCAGTTCTCCGCGATGCCCACGGTCATGGCGAAAATGGCATGGTCCATCAACGTTCTCCCCGCTACAGGCCGTTAGTCGGGTTAGCCTAACAGCCGCACCCACGCCCGTCCACCGGGCCTTGTGCACCGACAACAAAAAGTCGTGCGCCTCTTCATCAACATACTTGAACGGCAGGACAATAGTGTCGTGTCCCGCAAATTCCTGCAATAATTTGCTTGTTTGCCGTCGGCTGCGTTGCTCTTCCTCGCGTGGTACCCGCCACACGGGCGGGTTTGAAACCCGCCCCTACAAGTCATCGCGCCTTGCCGACAACAAAAAATCCTGCGCAACTTATCGCAGGAATTTGCGGGACACGACACTAGCAGGCTGTGTCAAAACGCCAACTTCGGAGCACGAAAGCCAATCCGTCATTCCCGCGAAAGCGGGAATCCAGGGGTCCTGGAGGGGTCCCTACGCGGTGTTTCCCCACTCCACCCCTCCTGGATTCCCGCTTTCGCGGGAATGACGATTTCGGGGGCCGTTGCCTCTCTCGGATGGGGTTTTGACACAGCCTGCTAGGGAAACTCTGACTATTTGCCATGTCAGGGTGTGGCTGTCGTAGGGGCGGGTTTCAAACCCGCCCGCGCACGTTGTCGCGCCGAATCCCGGGTTGACGAGGATAACGACGGCAAGTAGCCCGAGTCTCCCTGGTTTTCCTGTATCCATGGCACCGTGTATACTCCGCCGATGGTCAGAGAGAAGGCCGTCAGCCAAGGGGGCATGGCGGAAAGCGACACTGCCACCCGGGAGGCCGTGGCCCCGAGTCGAGGGAGAGGTGCCCGGTGAACGGCGTGCCGGCGGCGGCCGAGTTGCGGGAGATGCTGTCCGAGGCCTGCGATATCGTCTGGCAGACGCGGGCGCTGATCGAGACCGCGCTGGAAACGGGGTTCACCCATCGCTCCAAGGCCGACGGGAGCTTCGTGACGGACGTCGATATCGCGGTGGAGGAGAAGGCCCGGACGCTGCTGGCGTCGCGCTTTCCGATGCATGGCATCATCGGCGAGGAGTTGTCCGAAATCGACAGCGGCCACGCGCTGACCTGGGTTATCGACCCCATCGACGGCACCAAGAGCTTCCGGCACGGGGTGCCCCTGTACGGCACGCTTTTGGCTCTGCTCCACGGCGAAGACCCGATTCTAGGGATCATCGACCTGCCGGGTCTGGGCAGGACCTACAGCGCCGCAAGGGGGCTCGGGACCCGCTGCAACGGCCGGCCCGTGACCCTGGAGGATCTCCCCGGCGACGAGCCCATGGAGAAGGAGATCATCGGCATCGGTGACCGGCACCAGTTCGTCAGCGCCGGCCGGACGAAGGTGTTCGATGGGTTGATGCAGGCCCATCCCGGGGTCCGGACCTACACCGACTGCTTCGGCCACGCCCTGGCACTGGAGGGCTCCGTCGGCGCCATGGTGGATTTCGATCTCCGGCTGTGGGACACCATGGCCAGCAAGGTGTTGATGGAGGAAGCGGGCGGTCGTTACGTATGCTCCCAACGGGCCGGTAAGGAGCTGCGCGACCGCCGTTTCGACGTTATATTGGGCAAGCCCCGGGTGGTGGACTGGATACTCGACCGCATGGCGGCGGACCGGCACGACCCGGGCGAGTCATAGACTGAAACTCACGCCAGGAGGTACTTCTTGAGACAACATGGAGCGGCACTTAAGTGCCTGGTAGCGGCAATCGTTTTGTTCCTGAGCGCCGTGGCGTTCAGCACAACAGCAGCGGGAGGAGACAGGCCTGTGGTGATTTTTTCCACGTCAATGGGCGATATCACGATCGAACTCATGTCCGAGGAAGCCCCGATCTCAGCGAAGAACTTTCTCGACTACGTCGATGCCGGATTCTTTGACGGCACCATCTTTCATCGGGTCATTGCCGGTTTCATGATTCAGGGCGGCGGCTTCACCGCGGACATGAACCAGAAGTCCACCCAGGCGCCCATCAAGAACGAGGCCGACAACGGCGTCAAGAACACCCGGGGCACGCTGTCCATGGCGCGTACGTCGGACATCAACAGTGCCACGACCCAGTTCTTCATCAACCTCAAGGACAACGAGTTCCTCGACCACGGCACCCGGGACTTCGGCTACGCCGTGTTCGCCCGGGTGGTGGAGGGCATGGACGTGGTGGACAAGATCGCCGGCGTGAAGACCGGCAACAAGGGATCCCATAGCGACGTGCCGATGGAGCCCGTGGTCACCAACACCGCCCGCCGGAAGGAAGCCGCGCAGTAAGCTAACGCGAGCGCCACCCTTTGCCTGGGCCGGAGTTCGGCCGTTGCTTTTCCATTGGATGGCTTTGTGACAAAATGTCGGAAGTTAGAATCTAACAACCGACGTTTAGTCACATGGCTGCTACAACTGACAAATCGCAGCGAGATCGGACCGTCGAGCTTCTCAAAGAGCGTGGCGCCATGCGTCGCGTCGAACTGACCGACGCTGGCGTCCACCCGGAGACTCTCGCGCGGCTGATGGAGGCAGGCATCCTCACCCGCGTTACCCGCGGACTGTACCAACTCACCGACGCCGACATCACAGCGTCACATGACTTGGCCGAGGTCGCGAAGCGTGTGCCCAAAGGGGTCATTTGCCTTATCTCCGCTCTTCAGTTTCATGAACTCACGCTCCAGATGCCGAGCCGAGTCTGGCTCGCTATACCCTCCAAGGCACGAAAGCCAACGATCGGCTACCCCCCAACCCGAATCGTGCGGTTCGGGGAGCAGGCGCTTTCGCTCGGCGTGCAAACCCATACCATCGACGGGGTGTCGGTGCCTATCTTCACCCCGGCCAAAACAGTGGTGGATTGTTTTCGATTCAGGAAGCACGTCGGTTTCGATGTTGCGCTTGAGGGCCTTCACAATGTGATAGGGTCGGGCAAGGTCAAACCGGCGGAGATCGTTCAATACGCCCGCGATACCCGTATCTGGTCGGTCCTGCGGCCCTATCTCGAAACGGTGGTCGCCGATGGCGCGTGAAGTGACGAATATCGCTGCTTCGGTTCGTGCTCGGCTTCAAAACGTCGCCAAGGAGAAGCAGGCGAATTTCCAGCGCATGCTGACGCGATACGCGCTGGAAAGGCTTCTCTTCCGCTTGAGTGTCTCACGTTACAAAGACTCATTCGTTCTCAAAGGCGCTATGCTGTATGCTGCGTGGCTCGAAGATCCTTTCCGAACGACGCGGGACCTGGACCTTCTCTCCCTCGGCGCCCGCGAGGGCGAGCGCCTTGCCGTGATTTTCCGCGACATTTGCGTTCAAGCGGTTGAGGAAGATGGATTGCACTTCGATGCGGAGCACATCGTTGCAGAACCGATTCGCGACGACCGGACCCATGGAGGTCTTCGGTTACGCACATCGGCTCGACTCGGCACCGCTGTCATACCAATCCAGATCGATATCGGTTTTGGCGACGCTGTGACGCCCGGTCCATCGGAGCTCGAATATCCGGTTCTTCTCGACCAGCCGGCGCCCAAGCTCAACGCCTATCCGCGCGACACCGTGGCCGCCGAGAAGTTTGAAGCGATGGTGGTGCTCGACCTCGCGAACAGCCGGATGAAAGACTTCTACGACCTTCTCGCGATGTCACGGCTCTTCGCCTTCGAAGGCGCAACGCTTGCGGCCGCGATACACGCGACGTTTGAGAGGCGTGTGACGACGGTCCCACGCGAACGTCCGCCCTCGTTGACCAGCGTGTTTTCCGGCGATCCACAAAAGGTGCAGCAATGGCGAGCCTTCCTCACCCGCGAAGCGCTACTAATCGACGAACCGGATTTGTCCACAGTCATTCGCGAGGTCGGTGACTTTATTATGCCTGCAGCTCGTGGAGCCATTGACGACGGTGAAATACCAGGCCGTTGGACTTCGGACGGCGGCTGGAGATCTGCTACATGACAGAGGCCAGCCGCGACGCCACATCAGGATCAACTCCGTGAGGCGTCTTGCTCCGTCCGCCACCGACAGATAGCTTCCACCACTTCCTGCCAGATAGCCTGGGGCTCGCGTCCCAGTCGTTTCGGGACGCGGAAGTCGTGGTTGCCGCCTTCGATGAGGTGGGTTCGGGTTGGGGCTTGGACTTTTCTCAGCACCTCGGCCAGCAGATCCATCCGGCAGAACGGGTCGTTGGTGCCTTCCACGAACAGCATGGGGGCGGTGATTTTCATGAGGTTGTCCGCCCGGAGCCGGTCGTGGCGGTTGGGCGCGTGCAGCGGGTAGCCGAGGAACACGAGGCCCGCCAGGTCCTTCTCCTCCGCGTCTGCTTCCTTGACGGCCACGTTGGCGGCGATTCGGCCGCCCATGGACTTGCCGCCGGCGAAGAGCCGGCCCGGCCCGGGGCGCAGGCTGGAGCGCACGTGTTCCAACACCCGCTCGTAGGCGTTTTCCAGCCGTGCCGCGGGGTCGGGAGCCTTCCGGCCCTGTTCCTTGTAGGGAAAGTTGAACTTTACCGAGAGCCAGCCCCCCCGGGCCAGGGACTCGTGGAAGAACGTCATGAACGGGTGGTTCATGTCCGCGCCGGCGCCGTGGGCGAGGACAATGACGTCGGTCTCGCCGGCGCTGTAGTTCGCCGGCTCCGCAACCACCGCGGACACCTGTATGCCCCGGTCCACGGCGATCGTTTCGGTGCGTTGGCGCAGAGTGGTCACGATGTTTCCTCCTTGAGCCGGCGCGCGGCCTGCAGATCTTCCAGCTTGAGCGTGTCGTAGATGTAGTCGTTGAGCGGCGTGGCCACGCCGTGCACGCGGCCCATGCGCGAGACGTAGCCACACAGCGAGTCGATTTCGAGGCGCCGCCCGGCCTCCAAGTCGTGGCACATGCTTCCCTTGCTGGAGGGGTGCTGCTGCGACATGAAGCGGTAATTGGCGGCGTCGGACTCCGGCACCAGCGGAATCCCCATGGCCAGGGCCAGTTGATAGACCTCCCGCATCACCTCGCGGGCCATGCGTGCGGTGCCGTCATAACCGAGAATGTCGCCGAGGGGTCGCCGCGTGAGGGCGGTCATGCCGCTCACCGCGCAGATCAGGATGAACTTGTTCCACAGCTCGATGCGGATGTCGGAGGAGAGATCCGCGGTGACCCCGGCTTGGCGCATGGCGGTCACGATCTCGTCTCCCCTGGGGCTGCCTCCGCCGCCTAGGCGGCCGAACACAATCCGCCGCGGCCCGCCGGTCTGATGGATTCTTCCTGGCCCCGCGATGGTGCTGAACACGTAGGCGGCGCCCTCCATGACCCGGTCTTCGCCGTACTCGCGGGCCAGCAGCTCGCCGTTGTCGACACCGTTCTGGAGCGAAATGACCACCGAATCGGGGCCCATCATCGGCCGTATGAAGGTTATCGCGGTATCGTTGGAAGGGGTCTTGACGCAGTAGAGGATGACGTCGCACGGTCCGGCCTCGGCCGGGTCGTCGGTAAACAGCGCGTCCCGGACATTGAACCTGCCGGGCTCGACGGAATCCACGGTAAGGCCGTGTTCCTTCAACGCCTGGAGATGGTTGCCCCGGGCGATGTAACACACCGGCAGACCCGCCCGAGCCAGCAACCCGCCGAAGTAACCCCCGACCCCGCCTGTCCCCACGACACCGAACCGCATGATCTCCTATACCTCACCACCTGATCTGTAATACCGGCGCCCCTCCGTCATTCCCGCGAAACAGGGTGTGTCAAAACTCCATCCCAGCGAGGCACAGACCCCCGAAATCGTCATTCCCGCGAAAGCGGGAATCCAGGAGGGGTGGAGCGGGGAAACGCCGCTGTAGCGCCCCTCCACCACCCCTGGATTCCCGCTTTCGCGGGAATGACGGGAGGGACGCGAGAATGACGGACTGGCCTTTCGCATCTCGAAGTTGGCCTTTTGACACAGCCTGGAAAGCGGGAATCCAGGGGGCGCCGGTTAGGGCACCAGCACGATCTTGCCGAAGAACTCGCTCCGCTCCATGAGCTCGTGGGCGCGGGCGGCATCGCGCAGCGGCAGCACCTCGGACACCACGCCGTGCAGCTTGCGCTCGCGGACCAGCTTCATGACCTCGGGCATGTCCTCACGCGGCCGCATGGTGGTGCCCATGATGGTGAGCTCGCGGGTCCAGAGCTGGCCCAGATGAAACTCCACGCGGTGGCCGGCGGTGACTCCGGAGTTGATGAAGCGGCCGCCGCGCCGCAAGCTGGCGAAGCACTCCCGCCACACCGGCGCGCCCACGTGCTCGAAGATCACATGCACGCCCTCGCCGCCGGTGAGCTCTTTAACCTTTTGACTGAATTCGGGGAATTCCTTGTAGTTGATGCCCGCGTCGGCGCCCAGCTCGGCGGCCTTGTCGAGCTTCCATTGCGCGCTGGCCGTGGTGATCACCCGGGCCCCCAGGAGCTTGCCGAGCTGGATGGCGCCGCTGCCGATGCCGCTGCCGGCGGCCATGACCAGCACGTCCTCGCCGGCCTTCAGCTTCGCCCGGACCACCAGCATGCGCCATGCGGTGCCGAACGGTATGGCGATGCACGCGGCCTCCTCGAACGGCATCCATTCGGGGAAAACGTACGCGTCCGCGGCTTCCATCCGCGCCAGCTCGGCGTAGCCGCCGCCCCGGCAGCGCCCCAGCACGCGGTCTCCGGCCTTGAAGCCGGTGGTGTCCGATCCCGCCTCCACCACCTCGCCCGCCACTTCCATGCCCGGGACGTGGGGCAGGGGCGGCTTCACTCCGTGACTGCCCTCCCGTGCGAACAGGTCCCGGCGGTTGAGCGCCGCCGCCTTCACGCGTACCAGCAGATCCGCGGCGCCGATCTCCGGCTCGGCGACGTCGCCGTAGGTCAGAACCTCCGGGCCGCCGGTTTCAGGGATGAAGATCGCTTTCATGTTCGTGTTGTCCTCGGTGTACGATGCTTGGGAAATTCCGACTGTATGGCGTTGTGCAGAATGGCGTCCTTTGTTCCACTCCGCTACGCTTCCGAGTACCGCGAGTTTGCGTCCTTCGACTTCGCTCGGCTACGCCTCACTACGCTCAGGACGAACGGTGTGTGCGGCCTTTTCTCCGTTTGTCCTGTCTCCGTTCGTCCTGAGCGTAGCGGAGCGAAGTCGAAGGACGCCAATCCCCGGGGCCCCGCGTACTTTCTCCTGGCGTGCCATTGTGAACCGCCCGCACGCGGCTCAGAAGCGCGACTTCTGCAACTCATCGAGAAAATCCGCATACTCCTTTTCGCCGCCACTTTCCCAGCGTTCCAGCAACGCCGACCCCACGATGGCGATCTCGCTGCTGCCGTGGAGCTGCCGCACGTCGTCGCCGCCGGCGATGCCGAAGCCCAGGGCCAGGGGCACGTCCGTGGCCGCCCGGTAGCGCGCCACCAGCGCGTCGATGCCGGCCTTCAGGTCGGTGGGCTTGCCGGTGACCCCGCGCCGGGCCACGCCGTAGACGAACCCTCGGCCGTGGCGGCCGATCTCGGCCAGACGCGCATCGGTGTTGGTGGGCGTGAACAACGCGATGGGCGTGAGCCCGTGTGTTTCGCTCAGCGGGGAGAGGTCGTGGTATTCCTCGATGGGAAGGTCGGGGACGATGAACCCCGCGCCTCCCGACCGGCTCAACCGCTCGCAGAAGGTGCGGTGGGTGAGCCGGAACACGGTGTTGTAGTACCCCATCATCAGGTGGGGGAAGCTGAAACGCTCGGTGGCCCGCGTCATGAAGTCGAAGTACTGGTTCGTGGAGAGGCCCTGTTTGAGGGCTTCCTGATTGGCCCTGGCGAACACCGGTCCGTCGGCGATGGGCTCGCTGAAGGGCATCTGCAGCTCCACCAGGTCCACGTCCGCGCGCTCCATCTGCTCCAGCATGCGCCAGTTTACGTCAAGTGACGGATAGCCCACGATGACGTGGGTCATCAGCAGGATCTTCCGCGAGCCGAGACGGTTCTCTATATAGGTCCGGAGATTCAACGGTTAGTGTCCTGTCCCGTTAATTCGTACGATAATTCGCTGGTCTTTTTTGCCGTCGGCTGCGTTGCTCTTCCTCGCGTGGTGCACGCCACAGGGGCGGGTTTGAAACCCGCCCCTACAAGTCATCGCGCCTTGCCGACGACAAAAAATCCTGCGCGACTTACCGTACGAATTAACGGGACAGGACACTAGCTTTCCGTTGCAGGAACCGCTGCCAGCCGGGGTCGTTCAACGCCTCGGCGATGGTGAAGATATCCTTGTCGCCCCGGCCGGACAGGGTGATGAGGAGGGTCTGGTCGCGGCCCATCTGCGGAGCCTCGCGGATGGCGCCGGCCACGGCATGGGCGCTCTCCAGCGCGGCGATGATGCCTTCCCGGCGCAGCAGCGTCTGGAACGCTTCCAGAACCTCATCGTCGGTGGCCGCCTCGAACCGCACCCGTCCGCTGTCCTGCAGGCAGGCCAGGATAGGGCTCACCCCGATGTAGTCCAGGCCGGCGGCCACGGAGTGGGTGTGGCGCATCTGGCCTTCTTCGTCCTGGAGAAAGTAGGTCTTGTACCCCTGGGCCACCCCGGGACTGCCGTCGGTGCCCGCCAGGCGGGCCGCGTGGCGGCCCGTGTCGAGCCCTTCGCCGCCGGCCTCGATCCCTACCAGCTCCACCTCGGCGTCGTCGAGAAAGCCCAGGAACGTGCCGGTGGCGTTGGAGCCGCCGCCGACGCAACAGTACACGCGGTCCGGCAGGCGGCCGGTGGCGGCGAGCATCTGCTCGCGGCATTCCTGCCCGATGATTTGCTGGAACCAGGCGACCATCTGCGGAAACGGGTGCGGCCCGCAGGCGGTTCCCAGCACGTAGTGGGTGTCGTCCATGGAGAAGGCCCAGTCCCGCAGGCACTGGTTGATGGCGTCCTTCAGGGTGGCAGAGCCGTCCTCCACTGAAACCACCTTCGCCCCGAGCTGCTCCATCCAGAACACGTTGGGCCGTTGCCGCTCCACGTCCACGGCGCCCATGTAGATGGTGCATGCGAGCCCCAGCCGCGCCGCCATGGTGGCGGTGGCGACGCCGTGCTGCCCAGCGCCGGTCTCGGCGATGACGCGTTTCTTGCCCATGCGCGCCACCAGCAGCCCCTGGCCCATGACGTTGTTGATCTTGTGCGAGCCGGTCTGGTTGAGATCTTCCCGCTTCATATAGATCCGCGGCCCGCCCAGGATGTCGCTCAGGTTCTTGAGAGGGGTGATGGGGGTCGGCCGGCACGAGTAGGACTGCATCACCGCCAGGAACTCTTCCCAGAACGACGGGTCCTTCCGCGCGGCTTCGAACGCGACGATCAGCTCGTCCAGGGTGGTGCGCAGGATCTCGGGCGTGAACGCGCCGCCGTAGGCGCCGAAGTAGCCGGTGCGCTGTTCTACGTCTTTCAGCAGATTTTCCAGCATGGTGAGAGGGTGTCTTCCAGTTTCATTCCATCACCTTGGTGCTTCCGAAGACTTACTCTGACCTCGTGCCGGTTTCGTCAAGTACTGCGGCGTGCATGTTCTCGGGAGTCACCAGCGCGGCAAGTTGTACGGCGATGGCAAAGTTTTCCGCCGTGCCTCCGAAAATACCAGTGTGGGACGGGTCATTCCGAGTGGGCAAATGTTTGATCGCGGGCATGGCTTCCGTAACCTTGTGGACAGCGTGCTTGGCGGCCTCGACGTTGAGTACCGCAAACCGGGCTTTCAGCCGCACTTGGTAGCGTTTGTTGCGGAAAGCCTCTCGAACGCTCTCCACAGCCGCGGTCAGGTCCGACGCGTTGAAGTATTCGAGCCAGTTGACCGAGAGGTACTCCTCGTCCTGTTTCAGCGTGAAGGCCTCTGCCGACGGTAGTCCGTCCTCAACACTTGATGGTTTACAGTACCGTGCGACATGGTGCTCATCGGGAAGCGGCTCGTTTCGCATCGGAACTACAGGTACGAGGTGAACTGCCGGACGGCTGCAAGAGCTTTGTCCCTAGGCAGCGAACCATTCACGGTCAGTTGCTCGATCCCCTTGCTAGCCGGGACAGAGACGGCTGCAAACCGAATTAGGCCGGAGGGTAGGAACACCATGGCAAGGATACCGTTGGACGGGAAACGCCACTCAATATGGACGAATCCATCTGACGTGACGCTGGTCCGCGGATCGGGCAGTTGTCGTTCATTCATTAGGAGATGAGCCATCGCCCGTAATGAATCGAGATCTATGGGAGACTCTTCGGGATCCTCCCTGGCCAAGCCGCGGAGGTAGACTAGGCGATCGGCGATGGTCCCTCGTCCCCACCATCTAAGGACGGCAATGATTGCCTCGTGTGCACTCTGGGGATCGATCTCCGGCCAAGCGAAACAGGGTCGGACCGCCTTTTGTACGGCGACAGGCCATAACTCGTGCTTTGTCCAGGCGTTTTCAAACGCACTCACATTGGAGTTGAAGCCGGTGGCCCTTTGCAGCTCGTCGGGTTCACTTTGTAACCAATGGCACAGCGTCTCCTTGTGGCTGGAAGGCCAGTCGCTCATGACCATGTACGACTGAGTAGTGATGGTGGTCGGCAGCGGTTCAGAGTCTCCCCGGATGTCCGGGGTGAGGTCGGATGCCGTGTCGGAGATCTCAATCAGTCCACTCATCTCTGCGGTTTCCTCAGAAGTTTGTGCAGTGCAGAAATCACAAAGGCCTGCCGACTAGGCCATCGTCCAATGGCCGCCCGAAGACCGGTTGCATCCAGGGGTCCCGCATGGTGCATGTTTCCGTTCACAATTACGGCGTTGTGAGGTTCGCTCTGCGGCGATGGAACTTGACCGGCACTGAAAGAAATGTTGCACACCGCTTCATCTGCATCCAACGTAAAATTTGGCACCATGCGGAGTATATTGGGTTGACCTCTAAGCCAAGTGCCGGGCTTCAGGAACCGCTGGGTCAACCATCGTTCAGGATTCTCCTGTTTCCTGGATATGGAATAGTTTAGCCCGAGGCTTCGATAGGGGACATCCGGGAGCACTTCCAAGTATGCAGCTACAAGCGAATACACGCGGTACTCATCCCGAAAGGAAGAGTCGCAGCTCTCGGTGACCGCCAGTTTCGACTGGTCCAAAGTCCAATGGATCCCATTGTTGTAGCTCAAGACTGATAACCCTGGAGTGGTAAACCCCTCGGTGACCTCCCAATCCTCGGGCACTATTCTCCTCGACACCAGGAAATCTCGGTTGAGAACCGATGGATTGTGGAACTCTGCTGTGACCACGACGCTCACCGAGTGGAGCCTGTAAGGGTTTTCCTTGGTAGCAACCATTTACTTCCCGTACGCTCGGCGCCGACTCCCTTGATTGAGTCGGCAAAGGATTCGCGGGTGCTATATAGTGTACTATATGGACAATGACAAGAGAACTTGCGGCCTGGGCTCGGTGGACGAAATCCTCGTAAACGAAAGGGAAGCCCGTTGATGAAGATACTGGTGACCGGAGCGACGGGGCTGGTGGGCAGCGCATTGATCCCGCTCTTGGCCGCCGACGGCCACGAAGTCGCGCGGCTGGTGCGGTCCGCGCCTGGGACAGGCGACATCCGCTGGGACCCGGACGCCGGCGTGCTCGATACGGCGGCGCTGGAGGGATTCGACGGTGTCGTTCACCTGGCCGGCGAGAACATCGCTTCCGGGCGTTGGAACGCGGCCAAGAAACGCCGCATCAAGGAGAGCCGCGTGCGCGGCACGCGGTTGCTGGCCGAGACCCTGGCGGGCCTGGAGCGGCCGCCAGGGGTGTTGGTGTCGGCCTCGGCCGTCGGTTTCTACGGCGACCGCGGCGACGAGGAACTCACCGAGGAGAGTCCGGCGGGCTCCGGCTTCCTTTCCGAGGTGTGCCGCGAGTGGGAGGCGGCCACCGAAGCGGCGGCGGGGAAGGACATCCGCGTCGTCCATGCGCGGCTGGGGGTCGTGCTCAGCCAGGACGGCGGCGCCCTGGCCAAGATGCTGACCCCCTTCAAGCTGGGCGCGGGCGGCATCGTCGGCAATGGACGGCAGTACATGAGCTGGATCACTCTGGACGACACCGCCGCGGCCCTGGCTCATCTGCTGGCCACGGAAACCGTCTCCGGGCCGGTGAACCTGGTGGCGTCGGCACCCGTGACTAACCGCGAGTTCACCAAGACCCTGGGCCGCGTGCTGCGGCGTCCTACCGTGTTCCCCCTTCCCGGATTCGTCGCCCGCGCGGTGTTCGGCGAGATGGCCGACGAGCTGCTGTTGGCAAGCACCCGGGTGAAGCCTGTCAACCTGCTGGGCTCCGGGTACGTCTTCCGCCATGGGTCGCTGGAAGAGGGGTTGCGCCACGTCCTCGGCGCTGTGTGAGACAAGAGTTGGGCGCCATTCGGCGTCGCTTCCCCGCGCATGGCGCGATAGGTATTTCCCCCAAGGAACGGATGTGAATGGAACAGGCCGCGCTTACGTTCGTTGGTGTGTCGAAGGTGTACGACGGGGCGGGCTCCGCGGAGCGCTACGCGTTGCGCGATGTCTCCTTCGACATCGCCTCGGGCAAGACGGTAGCCATCGTCGGCCGTAGCGGCAGCGGCAAGTCCACGCTGCTGCACCTGGCCGCCGGCATCGACGTGCCCACCCGTGGGTCGGTGGCGGTCCGGGGCACGCCCCTCGAAGGTCTCAACGAGACCGCGCGGACCCGGCTCCGCCGGAGCGAGATCGGTTTCGTCTTCCAGCTTTTCCACCTGCTTCCTCATCTGACGGTGCGGGACAACGTGGCTCTGCCGGAGCTCATCGCTGGCGCCCGGGAGCGCACCTACCGCGAGCGGGTGGCGGCGCTGCTTGAGCGGGTCGGCCTGCCGGACCGGGCGGACGACCCGGTGGCCGGGCTCAGCGGCGGCGAGATGCAGCGGGTGGCCATCTGCCGGGCCTTGCTGCGGCGGCCCCGCCTGTTGCTCGCGGATGAGCCCACCGGAAGCCTGGACGACGCCAGCGGCCAGGTGGTGATGGATCTCATGCTGCAGATGGTGGCGGAGGAGGGGGCGACGCTGATCTATGCCACCCACAGCCGCGAGCTGGCGGCCATGGCCGACGGAACCCTGCGGCTCCACAGCGGGATACTGGAAGAGGAATCGGGCGCGGGCCTCGGGTGATGCTGCGCTACTTCTACAGAACGGTGTCGGCGCACTGGCGCACCAACCCGGTGCTCTACGGCCTGACCGTCCTCGGGGTGGCCCTGGGGGTGGCCTCGGTCATCAGCATCCGCATCCTCAACCAGAGCGCCATCGCATCGTTCGCCGCGGGAGTCCGCACCATCGGCGGCGTCGCCGATGTCGTCGTCACCGGCAAGGGCGGGACCCTGCCGGACGAGTTCTTCCCACGGGTCCGGGGCACTCCGGGGGTGGCCGCGGCCTGGCCGGTCTTCGAGACCACGGTGGCGGTGGAGGAAAAGCCCGAGACGTTCGTGCGGCTGCTGGGCGTCGATTTGCTGGCGCCCGCTCAGGACTTCTGGGAGGCGCTCTCGGGACTCCCGCCGAGAGCGGAGACCGGGGCGGCGGTGCGCGGCCGCGGTTGGGTGGCGGTGACCCCGGAACTGGCCACGGAAATGGGATGGAAGGTGGGAGACCGGTTCCAGGTCCGTGACGGCGCCCGTGCGCGCACGCTCCGGGTCGGGGCCTTCATCGACTTCCAGCGATGGGGGGCGTCGGGCACCCGCCGCGCCCTGGTGACGGACATCGCCGAAGCCCAGTCCCTGTTCGGCGGCTCCGGGACCCTCCACCGCATCGGCGTCAAGGCCGCCGAGGGCGTCGACCTCGCGGCTCTGGCGGCACGCATCGAAGACGGGCTCGGCGGCCGCGTGGACGCCGTCACCCCGTCGGAGCGCACCGGGCAGGCGCAGCAGCTACTCGGAGCCTTCCGGTTGAACCTCACCGCCTTGAGCATGGTCAGCCTGCTGGTGGGTACGTTCCTGGTGTTCAGCAGCATGCGCGCCTGTCTCGTGTGGCAGCGAAGGGAGTTTGGGGTGCTGCGGTCCCTGGGCTCCACTCCGGCCCAGGTGCTGGCGCTCATCCTGGGCGAGGCGGCGCTGCTCGGCGTCATGGGGGTGGTCATCGGCATCTTCGCGGGCTACTGGACCGCCATCTGGAACCTGGATGCGGTGAGCTCGACCCTGACCAATGTCTACATGCTCCAGGAGATCGAGTCGCTGGAGGTCTCGGGCGGCACCCTGGCGCTGGCGGTCTTCGCGGGCCTGGGGGGCGCCCTGAGCGGCACGCTGCTGCCGGCCCTGGACGTGTGGCGCAGGGACACCCGGACGCTGCTGGATACCTTCCCGACGCAGTCCACGGGAATCGCGGCCGCCCGCAATCTCTTCCGTCTCGGCCTCGTGCTGGTGGCCGGCGCCCTGGCCTGGTACTGGCTGCTGGGTTGGCGCTGGCGGCCGTCGGGTTTCATCCTTGCCACCGCCATGATGCTGTGCCTGCCGCTGCTCGCCCCCTGGCTGGTGCAGCGCCTGACCGGTTGGGTCCGGGTGCCGGACTTCGGTTTCCGGTACGGCGTCCGGAGCCTCGGGGCGACCCTGGCCAACACCTCCTTCTCGGTATCGTCGCTGGCCATGGCCGTGTGCCTGCTGGTGGGAATTACGCTCTTGGTGGAGAGCTTCCGCGAGACCCTGGTGCGCTGGGTAGACCGCTCGTTGCGAGCCGACGTCTACGTGACCGCCACCGTCGCGGCGAGGCCCGGGCCGGGCGCTACTCTGAGCGCGCCGCTCGTGGAACGGCTGGCCCGCGAGCCCGAGGTGAAGGGCGTCGATCCTCTGCGCCGCCTGTTCCTGCCCGTGGGCGGCCGGCGCGTGGCGGTGGTGGGGGTGGACCTGAGCCGTCCGGCGGAGCAACGGCGCCTGGGGCTGCTGTCGGGCGGCGATGCCGTGGGGCGCGCGGTCCGGGACCGCGGCGTCCTCATCGGCGAGCCGTTGTCCCGGAGCGCGTCGTTAAAGGTAGGGGACCGGGTGGAGATTGAAGGCCCGGAGGGGCCGGTGCGGCTGCCGGTGTCGGGCATCTACCGCGACTACACGGAGGGCGGCTCGGTCACCATGGACCTCGGCCTCATGGCGGAAAAACTCGGGGCCGGGGGCCTCACCAGCATCGCGCTTCACCTGAGGCCCGGCGCCGATGCGGAAGCCGTGGCGGCCGGCATCGAGAGCCGGCACCCTCGAGCTTCCCTCAGGGTCCGCAGCAACCAACGCCTCAAGGACGACGTGCTCCACGTTTTCGACCAGACCTTCGCGGTCACGCGGATTCTCCAGGTCATGAGCCTGATCATCGCCGCCTGCGCCATCACCCTCACGCTGCTGGTGGTGGCCCAGGAGAAGGCCAGCGAAATCGCCCTCTACCGCACCCTGGGCGCCTACCGCCGGCAGGTGTTCCTGCTGTTCGTGAGCAAGGGAACCGCCATGGCATTCCTGGGCCTGGCCATGGGCTATGCCGCCGGCATCGCCCTCGGCGTCATCCTGATCTTCGTCATTCAAAAGAGCTACTTCGGCTGGAGCATCGAGTGGACCTGGCCCTGGCTACCCCTGGCCGGGGAGGCCATCGCCATTGTGTGCGCCGCCGTGCTGGCGAGCCTGTACCCGGCGTTCAGGGCCAGCCGCACGCCGGCGAATGAGTTGTGTCATGCGGATGCGTGATGGACACGGATGTCGCTTGGCAACCTTTGACGACAATACCTAAACTCGGCTGAGCAAAGGAGATTTCGTCGGCATGATAGACGATTGGGATAAAACCTTTTTCGAAGCCGTAGAGAAGGCCATTCGTTACGGTGGATCGGTCGGACCAATGAAACTCTCAGACGCGTTCAACATCGCTGCGGAACACGTCGGAACACTTCTGGAGGATGCATTCAGCGCGTTTGAGCGCCATTCGTTCGGAACATGCGTATTTCTTGCAATCACAGCGATCGAAGAGACTGCAAAAGCTGAACTACTCGGCTTTCGGGCGCGTCAGGCTTCAAGTGAGCCACAGAAGGGACCCGACCCGATGCGGGATCATAAGCATAAACGCAAGATCGCGGTGCGCCCTACGACCATGATGGGCAGATTGCCCGGAATACTCGGCAATGCGGCCTGTGAGCGTTTGGCGGGGGAAGCTACATCTGGCCGTTTCAAGGAGTTGCGAGAGACGGTGCTGTATGTCCACGCTGATCATACCGGCGTTCGTGCGCCGGCAACTGAAGTGCGACGCGAGCGCGCCCGCGAAATACTCCTTTTGGCGCTTGAAGCAGCAGACGACATCATCGTCGGGTGGACTTCAGCGTCGTTCGAACTAGGAGAACGCTTTGAGACAATGATCGAGAAGCTGAGTGGCCCCGTTCCACCGTCCCGTCTGAGATGAGGCACGACGTTCCTTCGGCACCTCTATATGATACAATTCCTCGGACAATAGAGTCTCTGTCACGAGCATCTGTATCAATCACCGAGCCCTATTCCCAGCGCCAGACGCCTTCCGGAAACCTCATCCACTATTCCTCGTCTGACGTTTCGCTGTCAGCTATGGTAGGTGCTGTCCGTGTCGTCGGCAGGGTTACGTGGCGTTCTTCCATAAACTTCCGCTCGCCGGCTATCAGTGTATCCAATCGCGTCTTGACCAGACCAACGCGGTCGCCTTCGCGTAACCGGCGGATCGAGTCTCCCGGGAAGCCGTGCGTCGGTAGCAACTCCATCAGCACGTCGTCAGTCAAGCCAACCAAGTGGTCGAACGCCTGGCCGACTTGTTCGATGCCGAGGAACATACGGTTCGCGGGGCTGCTGAAAAGCTCCGCGAGTAGCCCTGGGTTGGAAAATACGTAGCCCACTGCCCTGGTTCCGCTAGTAGCGAGCAATTGACCAGGATCGAGGTTGTCCACACCTCGAAACGAATGAGGCTGAAGCGACGCGAGATAGAGCAGAAAGGCACGTACGCGGGCGCTTCTGCCATCGAAGCGCTCGGGAAACGGCTGAGCCGGTGCGTCAAGATCAACGACGCCGAAGCCAGTCCCCGTGCCCCCGGCAAGGTCGCGGATTTCGCCCAGCGCGCGAGTGGCTTGCGTGGTGTTGACTCCGCCAAACCAGCCGGTGAAAGAGGTCACCCAAAACCAGCGGTTCAGCAACTCGACCACTGCGGCTGAAGGCTGTGGGCACAGCCGAAAGAACTCACCGAGCAGCACAAGCTGGAGCCCATAGGGCAGCAATCGATCAGACGTAACGCCCAGATCCTTGAGGAAACCCAAGGCACCCCTGATTCCGTCCGCCGCCAAGTTGAAGACGTCTGGTAGCCTTGCCCGTACCTCCTCCTTGACCATGAGGTCCGCCCAATCCTTGGCGTAGATGTCCCGGTCGAGGGCTGCAAGCACTCCTCTGAGAAGGAGGACGCGATTGAGATTTCCAAACCCCTTTCCGTGGAGCTCGTCCTGGAACTCGTCCAACTTCTTGGCAAGATGGAACTGCCCTTCCCGGTAGGTTAGCGCGGAGACCATCTCGTCGGCCGTCATCTTGCGCCCCGTACGATTGAGTCGCGCGAAGACCGTCACGGCGCTGTCGAGGTCCGCCTCGCGGATATGAATAAGTGGGAGCTGATAGTCTCGGAACGCGTTCGCTAGGCGATCTGCCTCGTCGAGCCATCGTTGGGTCACAATCTCGTCATCAACTTCTGATTCGATGCGGCGGCACGCGGTAAAGAATCCGGCCGTGTTAAGCAGGCTCCGCACCGGGAAATGCTGTGGTCCGACCCCTTCCGCTGGTGCTCGGAGGAACTCCCGGTTGTCGAGGTCGCAGTACACGCACCAGTCGACTTGATCCACTATCGATTTCGCCCCGTCGGGTAACTGCAGCGTGCCGACAAGGGTCGACACGCGCTGCTGACCGTCGAGGAGGTAGCCAACCAGCCCGGTCGGTCGTGGACTGACTTCGACCGGCCCGACATGCTGCGTGGTCTCGATAGTTTCCTCCGTGTCCCAGACGAGGATGGAACCGATCGGAAAACCGCGCAAAACGCTGTCGAGCAAAGCGTGCAAGTCTGCCTGTTTCCATACGAAAGCACGTTGGAACCTCGGCACACGGATTTTTCCAGCCGCTATGCGTTCCACGAGTTTTCCCAGAAAAACAACCTCTGGGACGACCTCGGTGCGACCGCGACTGCCGTCGGACATCTAAACCTCCCTTTGAATCAGCTCGATGCCGCGTTCAAGGTCGCCTTGTCCGCGGCGAAGCAGTTCTGTTTCGGCTTGCACGTTCCAGAGAGTCCAGCAGGTGTACACGTTCGGCCCAAACCCACGAGAAAGAATCGTCCGGTCGGTCCGCGACAGTCCATCGAAAAGTGCCCGCTCGATCACAGAGGGCGCTGCCGGCAAGCCATTCTTCATGTCGAAGAAATCCTTCTGATCGTCGTTGAGTCTGTCCCATGCTTCAACCAACCGAGCATGTTCTGCGCCTACGTCTTGCCGCTCTTCGAGGAGGATGCGAGGCAGGTAATTCTCGGCTTCCCGTTTGGCGAGGACCCAGCAGGGAACACTCCGCTTCTCACATTGACGACGTAGCGCCCGAGCCGCAGGACTGTCCGTGTCGTTCGGACCCTTCCTGTCGCTATCGATAATGGCGACCAACCGCGGACGATACGGTTTTCCCTGCGTCCGGCGCTCGACCTCTTCCGGCATTTGTCCCGCGCCGCCCAAGCTGTCAAACCGGATCGGATCTCCCGGCCGACGCCAAAGTCTATGAAGGGATTTGTCGAGTTCTCTCACGACGCGTTTTACGAACGCACCGTCACTGTCCCGATTCTCGACGAGGATCACGAACGGTTCCTCGGCAAAACGGGTAGCGTTCTCGGGCTTTAGTTCATCCGCCGCACCCGGACACGCCGTCACTCGCACGCGTCTTTCGTGGGGTGCCAAAGTCCATGCGCCGCGCTGAATCGACGCGACGAGCAATTGGCGCACCCAGTTGCCTTGATGTCCGCGGTCACAAATCCAGGTAGTGGCCTCGATGGCGTTGGGATCCGGCTGACTGGCTGTGTCCCACACGTGCCACCCATCCTCGATCTTGTATAGAATGCGGTCCAACCACCGGTGGGCATCCGGGTCGTTCGCCGCGCTGGAGTCGATCTCGATGCGCACCGGCCTTATCCCTTCAGCCGGGCGGCGCGCCGGATGGCCAGGATTTCTTCATAGTCTTCGATGAAGACGCCGTCCGGCCAGCTATCCATCTCACCGCTCCCGTTTATTTTGATTTTCCGCAGAATGGATCCACGCCCTGGCTCCGCGTGAACCCAGTACACAAGGACATTCTCGGCCGGCAGTCGCCCCTCCGCGACCCAGCGTCTCGCGCGGAGCAGGATCATCTCCGAATGAGTCTCGACAACCATGGGCCGCGCGGGTCCTGCGAGGTTATTGAGCAAGAGTTCCGCGATATCTGCGTGGGCTGCTGGATGGAGTTCGGCCTCCGGATGCTCGATGATGTCGACACCCGGCGGCGCCTTGGCGGCCGTGAGTGCCGTTACCACGACTGGGAGAACATGCGAAAGACCCCGCCCGGATTGCACGAGTCGTACGTTGGCGCCGCGGGCCGGCGCACGGACCTCTAGTTCAGAGTAGCTGCCTTGCGCCACAACATCGATACTCACTCCGAACACCCCGCGATACCACTCGCGAACCGATTCCCTCAACTGGTCGTCCGCAGCCAGAGCCAAAGGCGTATTCTGCCCATTCGGTCCAAGATCCACAGGCGAGTGTTCTACCATCGTGAACGGCGATGCGAGTAGGCTACGTGGGCACCGTAAATGGCGGACGCCGAGCGCCCAAGCTTTGAGAGTCTTGGCGTTGTCCGCGATCCAGTCCGCAAGATAATTCGGCTGCTCGGGGATCAGTCCTCGCCAATCGATTTCCTGCGATCCCTGCGCCTTGCCCGAGACATTGACCTTGTAGGGGGATCGTTTATCGAACCCTTGCCTTTCCACAACAACCTCATGGCCATCACTCCTGAGGCTCCAGGCGGAAATCTGGCGTTCGGACGGCCGGTTCGGCGCTACCACATTCCTCACGGTGGCCGAGAGCAAAAACTCGTTGCGCTTGTCCGCCAGGGTGGCGGACAAGCGCAACGAACCATGCACCGGACGCCCGGTCACCAAATCCTCGAAAGTCTGCCCGTGGTGGATTCCACCAGACTCCAGCGGAAGCGGCTCTGATGTGTCCTTCTCTGAAGAGGCCAAGCCGCCCGCCAGCAACTGAATCGCTTGAGCCAACGCCGTCTTACCCGCGTTATTGGCTCCCACTAGGATGGTCAGAGGAGCAAGTTCCACCTCGGCCGGCTCGGCATAGCCCTTATATCGTTCGAGACTGAACTTTCGGAGTTCCATTGCCTATCCCTTCAGGTCTCGCAACTTCTCGCTCACCGCCTCGCTCAAGGCGATAAACTCTCGCGCTTCATCGGGCAATATCTGCACCCTATCCCGCGAGGGGTGAGCGGCGGCATTTCTGAGATTGCGCATGCGATTCAGCAGCCCATGCGTCTCTTTGTCCAAGTAGCCCCGCTCATGCAGGAGCGCGATACTCCTTGCCGGCGCTCCGTATCGCCGGTCGTCCGCCGCGACGCCCAGCCGGATCACAGCCTGCGCTATTTCATGTTCCACTGCGGTCTAGGCCAGCAGTACGGCTGGTTCTGGAAAGTCCGCCGCAAGCCGCGCGGCATCGTTGATAATCTCCGTTGGCTCTCGTGCTTCCGCTATTGTCGAAGCAGGCCTTTGCGGCACATGCAATCCTGCGGTCCTGGCGCGGTCTTCGAGTTCACGGACCTCTCGTCCGAAATCGATCTCGACTTCGCCGTAGCGGAACCGCTTCAGCTCCGACAGAAGCTTGCCAAGGGGTGCTTGAAGAGCCAGCACCAGGATTACCATCGCTGCCGGCCAAGCGAGCGAATCTATAACCGAAGCAATAAAGCCGAGCGCACCCATCGTTTCTGGTTACCGCACGGGCTGTGTTCAGGCAACCGGCGGGGCAGGCTCCGTCCAGGGGACCAGGGCCTGCGGAACAGGCTCAGTTTCGAGCCCGTGGCTGATAGACAAGGTTTCATCCTCGCATATCCTGAAGCCTTGGATAAGCGGTGGAGCTATGGCAGGCCGATCGGCGAACCCGTGCCGGTCGTGGGTAGTGACCCTGCGGATAATATCGGATTTATCGGTGTGACGATCGCCGTGCCGCCTTTCAACGCGAACACGTCCTCTTTGGCGATGTGTGGCAGCACATCAACAATCAGGCGTACCTGGTCAATGTAGCGATCAAGCATCGGAATCTTCCCCGGCGTCCGGTGCGAGGACAAAGTCGGTTGGCACGTAGATCCTATAGGTAGGATGAAGTTTTCCGCCCTCGACGAGAGCCCGAGGACCGGAGCCGAAGTCGATCTGCGACGTCTCTATGTGCTTGCGCCATGCATGCCGGTGACGGTCAGCGAAGACGAAGAACAGCCGGCGCACCTTCACGCTTCGGCATGTGGACAGCAGTGCGGTTAGCTGCCTGGGCCGTAGCGAGACCAAGCCTTGGAATATCATGTCGAGGTTGTGAAAACTCGCGTGGTTCGGCAATTCATCCAACGCCTCAAGAATGGCTCGCTCCGGCGACGATGCCTTGATTGGCCAGCGCCAGATGCCAATCGTCGGCATGGCTGTCGCCGCTGAACTTTCTGATTGGGGATCACGGTCCGCCTCGATGATCCCGGTGAGGTCATCGCCGAATAACGGCCGGCGATGTACGACGAATTGTGTGTGGATCGGGAGGCGCCTCAGCCAGGACGGCACGGCGCCATAGGTGTGAACGCGGGTATTGTGGCCAAGAGCGAGGTAGTGGGAAAAGCCCGCTAGTTCGAGGGCGCTCTCGCCACCCAGATGGACGTCATAGTTCATGATCCACTGCAAAGACAGCAGAGGAGCCTGCCATGCAATATCAGGATCCTCACGCACGCCTGTCGGGACGGGGCGACGGTATACCCCCCGGACAACGCGCTCCAGCCAACCATTGGCCACGTAGCCGTGGATCGACTTGGGGTCGATACCCTGACTCTTGAGCCACGATGTGTCGGCCATAAAGCCCGGCGGGACTCTATCCAGAAGCGATTGTAGCCTTGGTCTTCTTTGGTGGACCACAACCATCAAAATCACACAGTTTCAAAAGTGTGTCAAGATCTGTTTTAGCCTTCTTCTAACTAAATGGTTAAAAGCCCTCTAATATGACCATAATCGAAATATTGCTGTGAGCGATCTTCACTAACCGCGAACGGGATCGAGTCGTCGGCTATCGAGGCGAGTCGGATGTCGGCGAGCCAATTGTGTCATGCGGATGCCGCGCTTGCGTTCCGTCGACGCGTCCGTGCGGGGTTCCGGCTACCAGTTCACGTTCGTCAGGCTCGGGATGCGGCAGTGCAAGACTCGGATTTCCCTATAACAATCAGTGTGTTACGGTAGGTCTGAATGAGTTTCCCAGGACACTAGTGGTTCAGTCCGTTATGCCGAGATACCGGGGAGGAGAATTAAGATGGCGGAGACCCACATCGAGTGGACAGACGCGACTTGGAACCCCGTCGCCGGTTGCTCCATCGTAACGACCGGCTGCACCCATTGCTACGCGATGGAAATGGCGAAGCGCCTGGAGGCCATGGGGGTCGAGAAATACGCAGGCTTAACGCGCCGGAGCGGCAAGCGCACCGTCTGGAATGGAGTCGTTAAAGAGGATCGCGACGCGCTTGCGCTGCCCCTTGGGTGGAGGAAGCCACGCAAGATATTTGTCAATTCGATGAGCGATCTCTTTCATGAACAAGTCAGCGATACACACATAATGGATGTTTGGCAGGTCATGCGCGACACGCCCCGCCACAACTATCAAATTTTAACGAAACGCCCTGAACGGATGGCCGAGATCGAATACCGTGGAAAGACCTGGGACGAGATGCCGGCGACGCCCGCAGCGATGTAGCTCGACTACGAAACGAGGATGGGGAATGAATGGTCGAGAAGCATCACAAGTGGGCGGAGGGTGCCACGCTTGAAGATCACTCGCGCCGCAAACACAAAATTCTCTGGCTTCCTACTGAACTTTGTCACGCAGACCAGCATCGCTCACCTGCCGAAGGACAAATTCGAAACTGTTCCAATCCCGGTACCGCCCACCAAAGCCGAGCAAGAGGCCATCGCCGAGGCGTTGGGGGACGCGGACGCCCTCATCGAATCCCTGGAGCGACTCCTCACCAAGAAGCGCCAGATCAAAATAGGCGCCATGCAGAAATTGCTCACCGGTAAGAAGCGCCTGCCGGGTTTCAGCGGAGAGTGGCAGGTGAAGTGCATATCGGAAATCGCCGATTGCCTCGACAATCTCCGCATTCCATTGAACGATGCGCAACGCTCCAAGATGAAGGGAGGCTATCCATATTGTGGCGCAAACGGTGTTCTCGACCATATCGACAGGCATTGCGTGGAGGACGCTGTTGTTTTGATTGCGGAAGATGGCGGCTATTTCGACGAGTATATGACCCGTCCCATCGCATATCGAATGTCCGGGAGGTTTTGGGTGAACAATCATGTCCATATCCTGAAGTCGAAGCCCGCGTTTGATCAGGATTTTCTATTTTACTCGCTGGTTCACAAAAACATTTGAGCTTTCTGGCGAGCGGGACCAGGACGAAACTGAATCAGTCTGAGATGAACAAGATAGCCGTTTGGCAGCCCGATGAGAGAACGGAACAAACCGCTATCGCCACCGTCCTCTCCGACATCGACGCAGAAATCACCGCACTGGAAGCCAGGCTCTCCAAGGCCCGCCAGATCAAGCGGGGCATGATGCAGGAACTGCTCACCGGAAGGACCCGGCTTGTATGAAGGAAGCCCAGCACACCGAATGGAAACAGAGTTGGCGCGACGAGTATCTGCGCTGGATCTGCGGCTTTGCCAATGCCGAGGGAGGTGTGCTGATCATTGGGCGCAATGACAAGGGAGTGGCCGTCGGCGTGAATGATGCCGGGAGACTGCTGGAGGAACTGCCCAACAAGGTACGGGATCTCCTCGGCATTGTGGTCGCTGTGACCCTGGTGACGGAAGCGGGCAAGGAGTTGGTTGAAATCCGCGTCGAGCCCTATCCGAGTCCGATCAGTTACAAAGGCGAATACCATTATCGCAGCGGCAGCACCAAGCAGGTATTGAAGGGAGCAGCGCTCCAGCGTTTCCTGATGCGTAGGCAGGGGCGGCATTGGGATGACGCGCCTGTGCCTGGGTTCGACGCCGCGGATTGCAGTCAGGACGCATTCCAGTTGTTCAGGACCAGGGCCACGGAAAGTCGGCGCGTGAGTGAAGAGGCGCTGCGGGACGAGAATGAGTCCTTGCTGGCAAACCTGCAACTCAGAGACGGGCAGTACTTCAAGCGGGCGGCGGCCTTGCTCTTCTCCGAGAACCCGGAACGCCATGTCAGCGGCGCCTACATCAAGATCGGTTTTTTCGTGACCGATGATGATTTGCGGTATCAAGACGAGATCCACGGCAACCTTTTCATGCAGGCTGAGAAAACGCTTGATCTCATGTTCTCCAAGTACCTGAAAGCGTACATCAGCTATGAAGGTCTCCAGCGGCTGGAGAAGTTCCTGTTCCCTTATCCGGCCGTGCGTGAAGCGCTGCTCAATGCCGTGGTCCATAAAGACTACAGTAGCGGGATACCGATCCAGATCAGTGTGTACGATGACAAGATAGTGCTGTGGAATTCCGGGCAGCTACCGCAGGATTGGACGCTTGAACGACTCTTGGGCAAACATCCGTCAGCTCCCTACAACCCACTCATCGCCGGCGCCTTCTTTCGCGCCGGTTACATCGAAGCCTGGGGTCGCGGCATCGAGAAGATCAATCGCGAGTGCCGTGGGCATGGCATTGATCCACCCCTGTATGACAGCAGCATGTCCGGTCTGATGCTGACCTTCCGTGCGAACCCAGAACACTTGATCGAAGGGCTCGGCGAGGCTGGGACAAAACCTGCCCTGGATGAAAAGATCGGAGAAGCGCGGGTAGAAGCGCGGGTAGAAACGCGGGTAGAAGCGCGGGTAGAAGCGCGGGACAGGATCATCGAACTGCTGCGGGCACACCCGCAACTGACCTTGGTTGAGGTCGCCGCTCGAATCGGCAGGTCGGTCTCGACCGTTGAGCGGGCAAGCGCCAGATTGACCAATGAAGGGCGGCTTCGGCGTGTCGGCCCCCGAAAGGGCGGCCACTGGGAAGTACTGAAATGACCGGCATGGGCGATGTCGGTCAACCCGAACGCGCCACCCAGAATCGGGTGATCGCCCTGTTCCGCGACCAACTGGACTACCGCTATCTCGGCGACTGGATTGACCGCGACGGCAACAGCAACATCGAAGACGGTCTGCTCTCGGCATGGCTGACCAAGTGCGATTACACGCCGGCGCAGATCAGTGCGGCTCTCCACAAACTCCGCACCGAAGCGGATAACCACAGCCGCGGGCTCTACGGCAACAACCACGCCGTCTACAACCTGCTGCGCTACGGCGTGCCTGTGAAGACCGAGGCAGGCAAGGCGACGGAAACCGTCCACCTCATCAATTGGCAGGAACTGGAGCAGAACGATTTCGCCATTGCCGAGGAAGTGACGCTCAAGGGGAACCAGGAGCGGCGGCCCGACGTCGTGCTGTATGTGAATGGCATCGCCGTCGCTGTTTTGGAGTTGAAGAACAGCCGCGTGAGCATCGGCGACGGTATCCGTCAGAACCTCTCGAATCAGCAACCGGAGTTCAACGCCTGGTTCTTCAGCACGGTTCAGTTCATTTTTGCCGGCAACGACTCCGAGGGTTTGCGGTACGGTGCCATCGGCACGCCGGAAAAGTTCTTCCTCCAGTGGAAGGAGGATGAGGACGACAACAGCCGCCTCAAGCTCGACAAGTACCTGCTCACGATGTGCCGCAAGGACCGGCTGATAGAGCTGATGCACGACTTTGTGCTCTTCGACGGCGGGGTGAAGAAGTTGCCCCGGGCGCACCAGTATTTTGGCGTCAAGGCAGCGCAGGCTGAGGTGCGCCGAAAGAAGGGCGGAATCATTTGGCACACGCAGGGCAGCGGCAAGAGCATCGTGATGGTGTTGCTGGCGAAATGGATTCTGGAGAACAACCCCAACGGCCGTGTCGCCATCGTCACGGACCGCGACGAGTTGGACAAACAGATCCAGGGCGTGTTCACGAGTGCGGGCATCGATATCGCCAGAAGCAAGAGCGGCCGCGACCTGATGACCCAGCTCGGTCGGGCGACGCCACGCCTGTTGTGCTCGCTGGTGCAAAAGTTCGGCCCCAAGGACGTGGACGACTTCGACGCCTATATCAAGGAGTTGGAAGGCCGGCCCAGCCTGACCGTCGGCGACGTGTTTGTGTTCGTCGACGAGTGCCACCGTACCCAGAGCGGCAAGCTGCACCGCGTGATGAAGGCGATGATGCCGGATGCCGTATTTGTCGGTTTCACCGGCACGCCCCTGCTCAGGAAGGACGCGCAGACCAGTCTGGAAGTGTTCGGCGGTTACATCCACACCTACAAGTTCAGCGAGGGCGTCGAGGACAAGGTGGTGCTGGACCTGGTCTATGAGGCGCGGGACATCGATCAGCGCCTTGGCTCCGAAGACAAGATCGACGCCTGGTTCGAGGCCAAGACCAAGGGGCTGAACGACTGGCAGAAAGATGAGCTGAAAAAACAATGGGGTACGAAGCAGATGGTGCTCAGCTCCAGGTCACGCATGGAGCGGGTGGTAAGGGACATCGTCTTCGACTTCAGCGTCAAGCCACGTCTCTCTGGCCTCCGCGGCAACGCCATTCTTGTGGCCTCGAGCATCTACGATGCCTGCAAGTACTTCTCGCTGTTCCAGGATACCCCGTTCAAAGGCCAGTGCGCCGTGGTGACGTCCTACAACCCGCTGGCCGGGGATGTGACGCTGGAGGAAACCGGCGCGAACACCGAGACCGACAAGCAGTTCATCTACAACACCTATACCGACTTGCTGAAGGACGTTGACGCAAAGTCCGGCATGACCAAGACCGAGACCTACGAGGAGTGGGCCAAGGCGCTGTTCACCAAAGAGCCGGCAAACATGAAGCTGCTTGTCGTGGTGGACAAGCTGCTCACCGGCTTCGATGCGCCGCCCTGCACCTATCTCTACATTGACAAATCCATGCAGGACCACGGCCTGTTTCAGGCCATCTGCCGCACGAACCGGCTCGACGGTGAGGACAAGGATTTCGGCTACATCGTCGACTACAAGGACCTGTTCAAGAAAGTGGAGAATGCCATCGCGGTCTATACCGCCGAGCTGGACCGCAGCGCGGGTGGATGCGACCCGGAGGTGCTGCTTCAGGACCGTTTGAAAATGGGCAAGGAACGCCTCGACACGGCCATCGAATCGCTTGCCCTGCTCTGTGAGCCGGTGGAGCCGCCCAAGTGTGAGCTGCAGCACATGCACTATTTCTGCGGCAACACCGAGATCGCATCCGACCTGAAGGAACGGGAACCGCGGCGGACCGCGCTATATCAAGCCACTGTGGCCCTCGTCCGTGCTTACGCCAACATCGCCGACGAACTGGACACGGCCGGCTACAGCACTTCAGAGATCCACCGCATCAAGGAGCAAGTCGATCACTATCTGAAAGTTCGGGAGATTATCCGCAAAGCCAGTGGCGAGACGCTCGACCTCAAGGCCTACGAGGCCGACATGCGGCACCTCATCGACACCTATATCGAGGCGGACGAGCCGCGAAAGATTTCGCCCTTCGATGGCATGAGCCTTCTGGAGTTGATCGTGAAGACCGGCATCTACAATGCGATCAACACGCAGCTCGGTGGGTTCAAGGAAAACAAGAACGCCGTTGCCGAGACCATAGAAAACAATGTCCGCAGCAAGATCCTGAAGGAACACCTGACCGACCCGAGCTACTACGAAAAGATGTCGGCCCTACTCGACGAGATCATCGCGGACCGCAAAGCCGAGGCCATCAAGTATGAAGAATACCTCCGGCGCATCGCGAGACTGGCGCGAGAGGTAGAGGAAGGGCTTGCGGAGGATACACCGGAGGAGTTGAAGAATAGTCCGGCGCTTCGGGCGCTGTACAACAACCTGAAGATGGCTGGAGGGACGACGGCACGGGCGGATCGTGTGGCCGAGGCGCCAGAGGAGTACGACGCCTCCGTCGACCCCGTACTGGAGAAGGCGAAAAAGATCGACGCCAGGGTGAAACATGTCCGGCCGGACGAATGGCGTGGAGTCCAGGCCCGCGAACAAGTCATCAAGGCTGCCTTGTATGAGAATCTGCAGGATGAGGCCGAAGTGGAGCGGATCTTTCTGATCATCAAGGCACAGCGCGAGTACTGATGGTGTCGCAGATCAAGCTGGGTGACATCCCGGTGGATGTGGTCCTGAAGGACATCAAGAACGTCCATCTCAGTGTTCACCCTCCCAGTGGCCGGGTACGTATTGCTGCCCCTGAACATATGAACCTCGACACCATCCGCGTGTTCGCTGTTTCCAAACTTGCCTGGATCCAAAAACAACAGAAAAAACTTCGAGAGCAGGAGCGCGAGACTTGTCGAGAATATCTCGATCGGGAAAGTCACTATGTTTGGGGAAAGCGCTACCTGCTCAGGATCGTCGAAGTGGACGGCGCGCCGGCGGTGGAATTGAAGGCCGGGAGCATGATTCTGAGGGTTCGCCCCGGCGCAAGCGCCGACGCCAGAGGGGCCATTGTTTCCAAGTGGTACCGCGAGCAACTGAAGACGGCTATTTCAGACCTGCTTGCAAAGTGGGAGCCCATCCTGGGCGTACATGCTGAGCGCGTTTTCGTACAAAAAATGAAAACGAAGTGGGGGACTTGCAATCCCGTAAGACGTAGCATCCGTCTCAACACGGACTTGGCCAAGAAGCCGCCACATTACCTTGAGTACATCCTGGTGCACGAACTGACGCACCTACTCGAAAAGACACACAACGACCGCTTTACCGCGCTGATGGATCAATTCATGCCGCAGTGGCGGCAGTATCGGGAACTACTCAACACCAGCCCGCTCACCCACGAGGATTGGGGCAAGTAAGGCGGGTCAGCCGTTGTCGCGTGACAGGATGCCCTCTACATTTCAAGCTAAGGTCGGGCTGAAGCCTTAACGTGCAGGTGGCGGCCTATGGCTCCCATTGCTGCGTCCACCTGATCCATTCGCGAGTTGTGGCGAACGTCCAATATCCGATCCACCTGCGGCAGATGCCAGCCGAGGCGGCGCGCCAGCTCTGCCTTGCCGATGCCCTGCTCCCGCATCCCCTGATACAGCATCACCTTGACGGCGGTGAGCGTCGGCAGCACAGCCACCTGCCGTCCCTTTGACGGTGACGGAATGTCCCGGCCGTCGTGGATACGGGCCGCTATCGCCTCCTCTAGCGCGTCAGCCGCCCGTGCAAGCGCATCTTCTCTGTGAATTCCAAAGGTAGTGAGCTCCGGAAAGTCCGGGGACGTAGCGAGCAGGGTGCCATCGTCGTCTTCGAGTGCAATGGAATAGGTCAGCATCAATTCAACCCCAGGTCTTTCTTGATCTTGGCTACCAGCTTTTGGCCCAATTCCTTGCTACCACCGTGCATAGGCAACTGAGTCGTGCGATCCCCGAGTCGGACTGTGACATGACCACTGCCGCCCTTGTGTGTATGAAACGTGCAGCCTTGTCTCCTGAGCCAGCGTCGAAACTCGTTGGCGTTCATCTATCTTAGATTACGCAACAGAAGTGTTGATGTCAACAGAAGTGTTGCGTAGATCCTGAGTCCAGGAAGCGCCGGAAGGGGAAAGGCGCGTGCCGCCCTGCGCCAGCCATGAAACCGTGCCCCGCGACCCATTGTCGGGTATCGGCAAACCGGAACCCCCTCAAATACCTCCCATCCGGGACTTGGTCGCGACGGTTGTGCCAGCAGGCACGCGCAGGCCTACCCGTCCTCCTTCGCGATGTGGGAAGCTTGGGCCGCCGGCGCACTCATTGCCGTGATCTCCTCGATTTGTTTGCGGATATCCTCCGCGACTTCCAGCATCTCGGTTGGTGCGCGTACCTCCACGCCCATGCGCTGGTGCAGAGCAATAATGAGCGGCGTCAACGCACCGGATTTTGTCTCGTCGTTGCATAGGATGTCGACAAGGTCGTGCTCGGAAGCACCGACGGCAATCAAGCGGGGTATGGTCACATCCGCTATCTCCCGCATCATAGTTACATTCTCGGGTGCAAATCCCGCATAGGCGGAGCGGAAGGCTTCCATGGCTGCCGGACGTTTTCCTTGCATCAGTAGCGCCGCCGCCCGCAGCCACTTCGCCCGCCACGCCAACAAGGTTCTCCCGCCGCCGGTCAAGGCGGCAAGTCTTCGGTCCAGCTCCGCGCATACACGCAAGCTCTCATCCCCCCGACCAATCGCCGTTTGGACGAGGCCCTTGCAACTCAATGCCCACGCGACCCTCGCCTGCATCTCCGGCGCGTCGCTGTCGCCGAAGCGCGCGATAGCCTCGTCGTAGGGCGCAATCGCCGCCGCATAATCGCCAGGCTCTTCCTGCACGTGAATAACCGTCGACTCTGCCATCTCCAGACGCAGCCCCGAGGTGATGCCAGCCAGTTCGGCCTTGCTGTAGATCGCCGCCATGAAATGGATCAGACTTTGGACGACGGCCGCTTCGTCGCGTTCGCGGCGCAGCTTGTAGTAAATGCTGTAGAGGCGCTCCGCCGCCGCGTATCGGCGCTTCCGACCGGTTCCTTCCGCGATCACCGCGCCCCGGTCGGCGAGTCGCCCGAGCATGGTCGAGACAGTGCGTACATCCAGGCGAGAACGCGCTGCGATCTCTCCGGCGGCCGACGGTTGCCAAAGGTCGATCACCGCGAGATAGACACGGCGTTCGGTTTTGGCCAGAGCCTCCAGATGACCGCGAAAATACTCGGTGTGTTCGTCGACCAAGGTGACCAGCTCTTCCATCAACTGGCGCAGCGACCTGTGCCGCGCGAATACGGCGACGATGACGAGGAGGCGGGGGCTGCCGCCGGTGAGGATTTCAAGCGGCCTCATCTCGCGTGTGCTTACCTGGTCGCCGCTGACTTGCTCCCACAGACGGCGACAGTCGTCGGTCGCCAACGGCTCCAGATTGAGGATCCGGAACAGTTCGAAATATGGCTCGTTTACATCGTCCAGACGGTCGAACCGGCTGGTGGCGGTGGCGAGCAGCATGATCCGGGGTTCCATTTGCAGCTCCCCACGGAGTTTCCAGCCGAAACCTTCTTCCACATCCCCGGTCAGGGACTGCAGGTTCTCCACCATGAGCACGAGCTTCCTGCCCAGCCGATCCGCGGCGTCGAGGACGGCGGCGCGGGCGTGATCCGCGAGCATCCGTTCGCGCCACCGGCCGCTCAGGTCGGCATGCGTCGCCCGCAGTTCCCGCGTGAGTTCGGGATGGCTTGCGGCGCATTCCCTGGCGAGATGGAACAGCGTTTCGAGCCAGAAATCCGCCAGATTGAAGACCTCCTGGCTTTCCTCCATGAACCGGACCGGCAACAGCGTTTCGGAAAGCGCGGCGTCGGCGCGGAGTTCCGCGGCGACGCGCGCCAGCAGCATGGATTTCCCCCGGCCACGCGGGGCGACAACCAGGATGTGCTGGCACGACGGCGAATCGATGTTCCCGCGGACAACCTCGAGCACGACGCCAAGCTCGCGGTTCCGAACCACGAATTGCGCGATCACCTCCTCGTCGGACTGGAAGGTCCCCGGATTGAACTTGCGAATCTGGCGCTCGGGTGAGGAGTTCATCGGGCTGTCCTCGATTCGGGTTCGACAAGAGGTCGGTGGTGGTCGCGGAAGCGCGCCGACCACCGATCCTTCAGCAAATTCGACTGGAAGCGATAGCCGTCGTCGCCAGTGTCGAGATAGCCGTCGTGCACCAGGACATCGAGGGCATCGGCGATACGTCCGGCCGCGTCGTCCACCATCGTGGAATACATGCTTTCGAGGTGGCGCCGCGCATCCGGAGCGAAGACCTCCTGGGTGGCCGCCTCGGCGAGAATCTGCATGGCGATGGGGTAGCTCTCATCGTCCAGCCCATCCCTGAGACGCGTCTCATAATGCGCGAGATCGTTCTGCCCCGAAGCACCGAGAAGCCCGGTGCGATAGACTTCGGGGACATCCACCATCGTCACTTGCTCCCGGTCCTGCATGATGGCGAACTCACGCAGGCGCGCGAAAAAGGACTGGACATGGTGGGGAATGCCGATACCGAGCGCATCGTAAACGGCGTTTGCCACGCCGTCCTCGACCGACAGGACAGCCCGTGACTCTCCACGAGACGCTCGAAACACGCGACACTCGCCTCGCGGCTCCACGGCCCGAGGCGAAAGGGATCGAGATGGTTGATGCGGTCGGGTATGCCGAGCCTCTTGACGAGCGGCGCGAGCCCGATACTGCCGGAGACCATGAGGACCAGCGAGCCGCCTTCGATGTTCAGCACCGCGCCCCGCAGCCAACTCAGGAATTCCTCGACTCGTTTTGCGTTACCGTCGGCGCGGTACATCCGGTTGAGGAAAATCGGCAGTTCGTCGATGACAAGGAGAACCGGTTGGTGATGCTCGGCGCAATCGCGGATCAACCGTTCCCCGTGACGCCGCCAGCTTTCCGCATTCAATCCGGCCCGGATCTTGACCTGAAAGTCGAGTGCGCCGATCTCCTCGATATTGTCGCCGATCCACTGGCGCATTCCCGCGGCGAAACGCGACGAGATTGGGCGAACCGGGTGAGCCGCCTGGGCGATGCCGGCGACCGCGTCCTCCGGGTCGGTTGCCCCCTCTACATCGGTAAAGAGGAAGACCCATCCATCGGCTTCGAGCCGCTGCCCGAGTTCCCTGGCGATGCTGGTCTTTCCCATGCGCCGCTGTCCAGTCAAGAGGGTGTGGTTGCCATTGCGAACCCGCGTTTCGAGTATCTGCAGTTCGGGCTCGCGATCGAAAAAATCGTTGCCGCTGACCCAGCGGCCGGTGGAGGATTGCATAGTCGAACCTCATTCAACAAGATTGTCGTATATATCAATATAAACGTCGCCGATTCAGTTGTCAACAAATCCGTTGTCATATGCTTCATCGAATGACGACCTTCCTGTTTCAACTTTTTCAGGTGCTTGTCATAGAGCTTGTCGGCGAGCAGCGAGTTTGCGGGCGGAAGGTATGGGACAACCAAGCCAAATTTCCAGTACATACTCCCCTTAGGGACATAGCGAGGAACCATACCCGCCTATCGCATCCACAGTTCGTTCAGCGGCACGGCGAGCATCCGGCAGGCTTGCGATGATATCGTCCAATAGCCGTTTGGTAAACCGGCCAAATGCTGGAGTACATGATCGCCAAGCTCTCCAAGCTCTTCTTGCGCTGCGCCCTTGGCGACCCAAGCCCACGACACGACCCACTCCAGCATCTCCGGGACATTGCCACCGCCGAAGCGCGCGATCACCTCGTCGAAAGCCGCAATCGCCGCCGCGTAATCGCCAAGCTTTGCCAGCGCCATGCCCTTGGTAAACAACGCCGTCGCGGCCCGCTCCTGTATCTCCTGGGTGTCGCTGTCGCCGAAGCGCGCGGCGGTGTGGTGGTGCCGCGTCGACGATGCAGATATCAACCGATTTGTTGTCAAATCACTCGGTCGGTGCATCCGGGGTCGGGTCAGCAAAATTGGTGATTGTGACGTCACCTTGTGGAAACTCGGCAACGATGTTCAGTTTCCCACCCATCGCTTCGATATAGGCGCGGAGGTTTGAAACATACATATCCGCCCTCCGCTCAAGCTTGGCGACGGCGGGCTGGTTTACGTTCAACGCCTCGCCAATTGCCTTCTGCGTCATCGCGCGCGCTTGGCGGAGCTCATGAAGCGGCATGGCGGCCCGAAGCTCTGCCTTCCTGGCGTCCACACGCGCGCGGCGCCCCGGCGTGAAATCCTTTGTCAGGTCGTGAAAAGCGTTGCGTCCACTCATTCGATCAATCCTTCCTGTCTCAACTCTTCCAGGTGCTTGTCATAGAGCTTGTCGGCGAGCAGCACATACCGCTTGTAGAACCGGTCGTTTCCCGTCTTGTCGCCGCCGATCAGCAGGATCGCCGATCTTCTCGGGTCGAAGGCGTAGAAGATGCGGATTGCGTTGCCTCCGCTTTGGACGCGAAGTTCCCGCATGTGCCCATGGCGAGAACCTTGCACGCCCGATGAGTATGGAAACGGCAAATTTGGTCCATGCTCCATCAACAACTCTACCACGGCGACTATGTCGTCCTGCTCGTCCTCGGTGAGATCGGCCCACCACGCACCGAACTCGTCGGTGTATTCGACGTCGCGTGTCATCCGTCTACGTATTCCATACATGGAATGTTGTCAAGCCTGTTCCCCGGTTGAGTTTACGGGCACGCCGTCGATTTTGGTTCCCGCCAACGCCGGAGGAAGGAAAGCTGCTGATGGAGTCTCAGGCAGACGAGAAGCTACAGGTCGGGGCGGGTCAGCCGTTGTGGCGTGACAAGATGCCCTCTACATTGCAAGCTAAGGTCGGGCTGAAACCTTGACGTGCAGGTGGCGGCCTATGGCTCCCATTGCTGCGTCCACCTGATCCATTCGCGAGTTGTGGTGAACGTCCAATATCCGACCACCTGCGGCAGGTGCCAGCCGAGGCGGCGCGCCAGCTCTGCCTTGCCGATGCCCTGCTCCCGCATCCCCTGATACAGCATCACCTTGACGGCGGTGAGCGTAGGCAGCACAGCCACCTGCCGTCCCTGTGAGGGTGACGGAATGTCCCGGCCGTCGTGGATACGGGCCGCTATCGCCTCCTCTAGCGCGTCAGCCGCCTGTGCGAGCGCATCTTCTCTGTCAGTTCCAAAGGTGGTGAGCTCCGGAAAGTCCGGGCATGTCGCGAGCAGGGTGCCATCGTCGTCTTCAAGTGCAATGGAATAGGTCAGCATCAGTTCAACCCCAGATCTTTCTTGATTTTGGCCGCCAGCTATTGACCCAACTCCTTACTACCACCGTGTATAGGCAACTGAGTCGTGCGATCCCCGCGTCGGACTATGACATGACCACTGCCGCCCTTGCGCTTATGAAACGTGCGGCCTCGTCTCTTGAGCCAGCGCCGGAACTCGTTGGCGTTCTTCTTAGATTAGACAACAGTAGTGTTGACGTCACCAGAAGTGTTGTGTGGATGTTGAGTTCAGGAAGCGCCGGACGGGGGCGGCGCGTACCCGCCCCTCTGCCGGTTCAACCAGAACAGAGAGACGTGAGAAACAGGACCTCTAGCGGCATGATAGGACATCCGGAATACGCCATATTGCTGCCGCCCCCTGTCCAACGAACCGGCACCACCTCACTCCAGGGCGTCGAAATCCCACCGCCATTCGAAGGACGACGCGTTAACAACATGACGTAATTATGTTAGGGATGGGCCTGAAGGTGTCAGCGAATGAGTCAAGAAGCAGAATGTCCGACCATTTTTTTCGAACCTGACTTTCATCAAGCGTTACGCTACAAAGCCGCGACGACCAACCAGTCACTGTCAGCGTTGGTGAATCAAGCGGTTCGGGAGGATCAGGAAGACTTAGCCGCGCTTGAAGAACGGGAGTCCGAACCGACGCTTTCATATGAAGAGTTGCTGACCGACCCCCAAGCCCATGGCAGGCTTTAAGGTCCTCTTCACGTAGTCCGTCGCGAAGGATCGTCGACGTACTCCCGCGCGGGACGTTGTGCTTTTGAGCTGCCAGCTGGAAGGAAACAAAGTGCTGAAGCCAGCAGATCAGGGAAACCAGGGAGTCGTCCGGTATCTGGAGCCAGACCAGCCGCCGTCGGAGAAGTATCGCTTTCTGCTGTTCGAGGACCAACGCGGGATCGAACTCGTCTGGTACCGGAAGACCAACGAAGCCTGCAGCGCTGCCCTGCCGTTCCAGACCATCGAGGCACGTGGACGGGCCGCGCGCGAAAGAGTCGGAGGATGCCGAAGTCCAAGTGTCGCGATGTTTGACCAGCGGGGAAGACATCTCAAGGGCTGGACGAACAACGGATGGCAGAACTTTCGCATCAAAAAGGACTGTTCGCTGGAACTTAAGAGAGTGGCGAACGAAGTGACACGGGGCGCCACGGACTCGCTGTCAAAGTCGCGGACATCTTCGGCAACGACGCCATAAAGATTGTGAGGTGGGGTTATGAATATCCGCAAACTGGTAATTGAAGATGTCCGTTGTTTCGCGGGCAGACAAGACTTCAACATACGCCCCGTGACTTTTTTGGTGGGTGAAAACAGCACGGGAAAGTCTACCGCTCTAGGCTGTTTTCAAATACTAGCCGATTTTCTAAGAGGTTGGCACATTAGCCCGGATTTCAATGTTGAGCCTTATCAGATGGGAGCATTCACTGATATCGTAAGAAAGTCAAGACCCGGGAAAACGAGTTTTCAGATGGGCCTTAAATGTCAGATGGGATACCAGGAAGAAACCATTGAATATCTTTTAACCCTTGCAGAAAGAGAACAGGGCTCCGAGCCTATCGTTCAGGAACAGAGGATTATTTTCACCGACGGCGAGATAGTCTTTACGGAAGAAGCGAAACCGGAAACCGACGTGTCCGATAAGCAGGCGGATTTCCGCTATGGTCTCCAGGTTGTTGATATTATTCAAGAAGGGGGGAAAAAGAAATTTATTGTCAATTCACATCTTGTCAACCTAAACTTTTGGTGGTTGTTGAGGAACCTGTTGTTCACTGTTGAAAGAGAGGACGGGAGGAATTCGTCACTGAAGAACAAGGAACTCTATCAGTTCTTAAAAAATCGTCCTACGGACAAAGAGCCTCCCGTGCCGTCAGTTCTGGAGATGTTTGTGGAGGATGTATCCAGTTTCGCGCCAATCCGCTCTAAACCGCAGCGCACCTATAACCCTTTGAAAGAAGGCGTTAGCCCCGAAGGCAGTGATATGCCCATGTTACTGATGAACCTGTCGAAGGCGGACGAAGAAACGTGGAGAAAACTCAAAGAGCGATTGGTTGAATTTGGCAAAACGTCCGGGTTATTTACGGACATCAATGTTAGAAGACTTGGGAAGTCTATGGGCGACCCGTTTCAATTGCAAATCAAAGTCAAAGGTCCCAAGGCCAATCTGATAGACGTGGGATACGGCGTGAATCAGGTGCTTCCCATTCTGGTGCGCATTCTTAATACGCATGAGAAGACAGTTTTTTTGATGCAGCAACCGGAGGTGCATTTGCATCCAAAAGGCCAAGCGGAACTGTCTTCACTGTTTGTAGATATCGTTCAACAAAGAGAAGTTGGTTTTGTTATCGAGACGCATAGCGAATGCATGATTGATCGTGCACGAATTGAAATCATGCGCGGAAGAATAAAGCCGGAGGACGTTTCGCTTATCTATCTGGAATCTGTGGGCAACAGCGTGAGAGTGCACAATATTTGCTTCGATGGACAAGCGAATCTGTTGGGCATGCCAAGCGGCTATCGGGAGTTTTTCCTTAAAGAGTCAGACAAATTATTAGGCATTGACTAAGGGTAGAACCATGTGCTTGATCCTGGACACCAATGAGTACGACCTGTTTCTCGCGCGCGACAATGAAGACATGAAACCAGTGCGGGATTGGGTAGACAAGAACGGTAAGATTGTCTATTCACCAGTCGGCAAAATGAAAACAGAACTAGGGAAGCACCCTAGGATGAGAAGTCGGTTTGAGCAATACCGCAGAGCCGGAAAGCTCAAAAATGTGGCGGTAGAGGCCGTTGAACGGGAGAAGAAAGGATTGCCGAAGTTGCGCTCGGATGACCCGGACATCGTGGCGCTGGCGCGTGTCTCCGAGGTCAGCTTGTTGGTCTCAGGCGATAAGCGTCTACACGCTGATTTCAAGCAAATTATTGGGGGGAGCGTTTACCAAACCAAGGAACATAGGCATCTTCTCAAGACAGACCTCTGTCCGTAAGGTTGGCTGATTTGAGCAAATCAAGGTGCTCTGCCGGACTTTCCAGATCCCCTACCCAGGTTCTCGACTCGGAGGTACGTTGGTTCCGGGCCGACGAGGCCCGCCGGGAGAACGACGCGAGAAACTCACGCCGCTAGTTGGTGGCGGAGCTTCGGCACAGAGTCAAGATATTCCGGTCCGGGGGCCACGGAAAAATGGAACCCGCGAAACGTGACGGCGATCGCCGCTCGTGGGTGCTGATGCCGTTTCCCGCGGTCCATTCAAGCCAGGTCGTATGGTTGATCTGTGAGGCGGTATCGTCTCGACACGGACGTCACCAGCAATGTTACGTGGCGTGCGCCGTCGGAGTTCCTGCTTGCCTGGATGGTTGAGCAAGTCGACGGAGAGGTCCTCATTTCCTCGCTCAACATCGCGGAAAGTCGGCGCGGCGTGCGGGAGCAGGCTCCTGGCCGCAAGCGCGATGAGCTTGAAGCGCGGTTTGCGGGTCTGGAGGCTCTATCGGCTTTGTTCGCGGGCCGCGTCGTCACCCTTGACGAAAAGGTCGTCTGGAGAAGACTCATGGCAGACGGCAAGGCGGAAGGTCGTTCCGGCAGGAGCGCGAGACCTGTCGAGAGTATCTCGATCAGGAAAGTCACTATGTTTGGGGAAAGCGCTACCTGCTCGGGATTGTCGAAGTGGACGGCGCGCCGGCGGTGGAATTGAAGGCCGGGAGCATGATTCTGAGGCTCCGCGCCGGCGCAAGAGCCGACGCCAGAGGGGCCATTGTCTCCAAGTGGTACCGCGAGCAACTGAAGACGGCTATTCCAGAGCTGCTTGCAAAGTGGGAGCCCGTCTTGGGCGTAAACGCTGAGCGTGTTTTCGTACAAAAAATGAAAACCAAGTGGGAAACTTGCAATCCCGATGGACGTAGCATTCGTCCCATCACCGACTGGGCCAAGAAGCCGCTACATTACCTTGAGTACATCCTGGTGCACGAGCTGACGCACCTACTCGAAAAGACGGACAACGACCACTTTACCGCGCTGATGGATCAATTCATGCCGCAGTGGCGGCAGTATCGAGAACTGCTCAATACCAGCCCGCTCACGCACGAGGATTGGGGTAAGTAAGGCGGGCCGGCGACAACTGCTGTCCGATAAACTTCGGGCGGAATTCAGCTAGTGTTGGGGAGGAGGATCTTGGGGGGCGATTGGGGAAGATTCGCCTCCTCTTCCCGGAGGTACACACATCCGTCTGGTTGGGTTCTCTGGGTCATTCCAGGTCTCGGTATCTTTGCATAGCGAGGTGCCATACCCGCCTATCGCGTCCACAGTTCGTTCAGCGGCACGGCGAGCATGCGTTTGTCGGCCAAGGGCAAGAGGTCCTGGCCGGCATAGAGCAGTATCCCGAGTTGGAAGTCCTTGCCGCAGCGTTCCGCCAGCCGCGCGAGCCCTTGCCCGTCCCGGTGCGTCAACGAGGCGGCGGCCTTGACTTCGACACCCCAGGTCTTCGGCCCCCGTGTCATGACGATGTCGACCTCGACCTGATCCTTGTCGCGGTAATGCCAGAAACGCAGGTCCGGGTCCGTCCAGGCAGCCTGGGCGATAAGCTGCTGAACCACGAATGACTCCAGCAGATGCCCCATGTGGTCCCGCCGGTCGAGCCAGTCGGTGGCGGTCAGGTCGCCGAGGGCCGCCCCGAGCCCGCTGTCGAGCAGATGTGTCTTTGGCGATTTGACCAGTCGTTTGGCGGTGTTGCGGTGCCAAGCGGGCAGGCGTCTCACCAGGAAGAGCCGTTCGAGCACGGCCAGGTAATGGTCCACGGTCTCCCTGTGCAGGCCGAGATCGTTTGCAAGCCGGCTTGCGTTCAACAACTGCGCGCCTCGTAGGGCAAGCAATTCCAGGAGGCGGGCCAGTTCCTGCGCATCCTTCACCCGCGCAACGTCCTGAACGTCACGCTCGACGATGCCGCGCAGGTATTGCCGGTGCCATTGCCGGGCGCGCCGAGGCCCTCGGACGAGGGCTTCGGGATAGCCGCCCGCCACCAGCCTTTCGGCCAATCCCGGTTCGGCCGCAACGGTTCCGCCCTTGATGGCAGGCTTCAGGGAACCTTCCAGCAGGGCGCGCAGGAACTCGCCGGGCTTGCGCTCCTTTTCCGCTTCCGTGAGCGGCTGCAACTGTGCGATCTCCATGCGTCCCGCCAGGGATTCGGTGACTTTCGGCACAAGCAACAGATTGGCCGATCCGGTGAGCAGAAACCGGCCGGGGCGGCGGTCCCGGTCCACCGCGCGCTTGATGGCGGGCAGCAATGCCGGAGCCCGTTGCACCTCGTCCAGGGTTACGGCATCCGGCAGGCTTGCGATGAACCCCTCGGGATCCTCGACAGCCGTTCGATGGTAGTTGTTCTCGTCCAGACTGATATAGGCGCGGCCCGGCGCCAGTTGCTGCACGAGCGTCGTCTTGCCGGTTTGCCGGGGACCCAGCACGCAGACCACCGGCGTATCGGTCAACGCTTCCTGAATAACCGGCGCGAGCAAACGGGGGAACAGGGACCTGTTGGCGTCCATTTGCCTATCACTATATCGTCTGAATGTCGTTTAGTAAACCGTCCAAATGCTCGAGTACATGATCGGGCGCAAATCCGGCATAGGCGGGTCGGCCATCGTGGCGTGGCACGATGGCCTCTGTATTTCAAGCTAACGTTGGGCGTGCGATCCCCGAGTCGGACTGTAACATGACTGCTGCCGCCCTGCGTCAGCCACGGGGCCGTGCCCTGCGACCCATTGCCGGGTATCGGCAAACCGGAACCCCCTCGAATACCTCCCATCCGGGCCTTGGTCGCGACGGTTCTGCCAGCAGGCACGCGCAGGCACACTCATTCAAAACCAAGCCAATCTGTATTTTAGATTTCGTCCAGTTACATGGTTAGAAGACATCTAAAAACGCCATAATCGAAATGCTGTCGTGAGCGATCTTCATTGGCCGCGCGCGCAGTCTGGGAAATCCTTGATCGCTACGTGCCCGAGGAAGACGAAGCTTGGGCCGCCGGCGCGCCCGTTGCCGTTATCTTATCGATTTGTTTACGGATATCCTCCGCGACTTCCAGCATCTCGGTTGGTGCGCGTACCTCCACGCCCATGCGCTGGCGCAGCGCAATAGTGAGCGGCATCAACGCATCGGATTTTGTCGGGTCGTTCGACAGATCTCGACAAGGTCGTGCTCAGAAGCACCGACGGCAATCAAGCGGGGTATGGTCACAACCGCGGCGGTGTGGTGGTGCCGCGTCGACGATGCAGATGTCAACAGATTTGTTGTCATCAGTTCCGTCGAATGGTACCCGCCACCCGGGCGTCGGGATTGAGTGGTCGGGAAAATCAGACACGTAGCTAAGGTGTAGTCGTGCGCGGAAAGGCGCTGTCACCCAGGTTGCACAAGTCAGTCTGTCGGTGCATCCGGGGTAGGGTCAGCAAAATTCGTGATTGTGACATCACCTTGCGGAAACTCGGCAACGATGTTCAGTTTCCCGTCCATCGCTTCGATATAGGCGCGGAGGTTTGAAACATACATATCCGCCCTCCGCTCGAGCTTGGCGACGGCGGGCTGGTTTACGTTCAACGCCTCGCCAATCGCCTTCTGCGTCATTGCGCGCGCTTGGCGGAGCTCATGGAGCGGCATGGCCGCCCGAAGCTTTGCCTTCTTGGCGTCCACACGCGCGCGGCGCTGCGGCGTGAAGTCCTTTGTCAAATCGTAAAATGCGTTGCGTCCACTCATTCGATCAATCCGTCGGTGTATTCGACGTCGCGTGTCATCCGTCTTTGTATTCCATAAATGGAATGTTATCAAGACTGTTCCCCGGTTTGAGTTTACGGGCACGCCGTCGATTTTGGTTCCCGCCAACGCCGGAAGAAGGAAAGCTGCTGATGGAGTCTCAGGCAGACGAGAAGCTACAGGTCGGGGCGGGTCAGTCTTGCGTGACAAGATCCCCTCTACATTTTAAGCTAAGGTCGGGCCGAAACCTTGACGTGCAGGTGGCGGCCTATGGCTCCCATTGCTGCGTCCACCTGATCCATTCGCGAGTTGTGGTGAACGTCCAATATCCGATCCACCTGCGGCAGGTGCCAGCCGAGGCGGCGCGCCAGCTCTGCCTTGCCGATGCTCTGCTCCCGCATCCCCTGATAAAGCATCACCTTGACGGCGGTGAGCGTAGGCAGCACAGCCACCTGCCGTCCCTGTGAGGGTGACGGAATGTCCCGGCCGTCGTGGATACGGGCCGCTATCGCCTCCTCCAGCGCGTCAGCCGCCCGTGCGAGCGCGTCTTCTCTGTCAATTCCAAAGGTAGTGAGTTCTGGAAAGTCCGGTGACGTAGCGAGCAGGGTGCCATCGTCGTCTTCGAGTGCAATGGAATAGGTCAGCATCAATTCAACCCCAGGTCTTTCTTGATCTTGGCCACCAGCTTTTGGCCCAATTCCTTGCTACCACCGTGCATAGGCAACTGAGTCGTGCGAACCCCGAGTCGGACTGTGACATGACCACTGCCGCCCTTGTGCGTATGAAACGTGCAGCCTTGTCTCCTAAGCCAGCGCCGGAACTCGTTGGCGTTCATCTATCTTAGATTACGCAACAGAAGTGTTGATGTCAACAGAAGTGTTGTGTTGATGCCGGGTTTGGGAAGCACGGCGAGAACAGCAGGCCGCGGGTCCAGATATTCGTTGAAATTCGTTTGCCCGTTCACGTACAGTCGGCAGGAAGCAGAGCAATAACGGGGCGACCCGGGATCAGGGAGGTCCACGTGGCAACAACTCCGCAGGGCGCGCGTCTGGCCGGTGCCAAGGCGCCGAGCTACGTTCGGGCGGTCAATGAAGTTGAAGCTCGGTCGAGCGGTTATACGGCGCGCTACATGCTGACCAGCGATGTTGCCTACGTGCTGACGGCGGCGGAGATGAACCTGACTCCGGCGGAGTCGGCGAAACCGCTGCTGGAAGCGTTGCTGGCGTTGATCGACGACCTGGACGCCATCGACACGACCACGCCGGCCGGCGACATCGTGGCGCAGCGCGAGGCGTGGATGCGCGAGAAAGTCGGCGCGCAGCACGCGGCCTGGCTCCATTTGGGACGCAACCGCGGCGAGAGCCTGCGGGCGTATTTGCCGCGGCTCTATTTCCGGCACGTGCTGTATGAGCAGCGCCGTACGGTGGCGGGCATGCTGCGGGTGCTCGTCGAGAAGGCGGGGCCCGTACTCGAGGCGGTGGCGCCCAACTACCATCATCTTCAACATTCCGGCTTTGGCACGCTGGGCGAGTACCTGCTCTCGTGGGTGCCGGTGTTCCTGCCCCATCTGGAACGGCTGGAGCAGGTGGAGCGGCGTCTGGACTATGGCCCGTCGGTCATCGGTGCGCGCAAGGAGGTGCACGCGCTGTATGACAAGGTGAGCCGGCGGCTGGGTTTTTCGCGGCGCGCCTGGCTGCGTCGCGACGGCATCTGGGTCCACAGCCAGTTCACGGAGCCGTTCTTCGCGCTGTCCCTGGTGGCGGTGGACGTCGCCCGCATGGCGCAGGACATGCGCATCTGGATGACGCCGGAGTTCGGCTTCTTCGTGCCCGCGGACGAGCATTCGGGCGGAAGCAGCGCCTTGCCCCACGCCAAGGTGCCGTTCGGCTTCCAGGCGGTCATCGGCGGCGCCATCCTGGCGGCGAATCGCCTGGCCGGCGAGATGTCGGCCGCCGCCGCGGGGCCGTCGGAAGGGTCCGAGCCGATCTACCATTCCGGCAGCCTGTACGAAGCCGCGGCGGATATCGTCGCCCGGACCGGCTACATGGCCGAGGTGATCGAGCACGGCCGGTTCGACCTGGAAGAGCTCAAACGGAAATCCACCACCGACTACGCGGGCTCGAGCGAAGCCCATGACCGGCTGGTGTACGATTATGGCGTGCCGTTCCGGACCGGCCACCGGCTCCTCGGCGCCATGGTCCGGGCACACTATCTGGGCGAGGAGCGGATCGACCTCAAGCAGGCGCTGTTGGAGGAGACCGGCCGCGATATCGACGTGGACCAGGACGAGATCATGGACATCGTGCTGGGCCGCCGGCTGTGGCCCACCACGTTCGACTTCGACGGGCTGAAGGCGTTGTGGACGGAGTTCGGCAACGAGGTCGCCGCGGCGGAGGAAAAGCTGGCAGGGCCCGGTCCGGTGGAGCAGACGCTGGAGGCGCTGCTCGCCGAAGCGCGGACGTGGCTTGCGCGGCAGGGTGAGCCGTAGCGCCGGCCAGGAGCGTTTATCGGCCTGCGACGCGATGCGGACGCGGGCGGGTTTGAAACCCGCCCCTACACCTGTGTTCCTGCGGCACGCGTCCTGGGCGACTGGAACGCGGCGGGTGCAGGCCCTGGATTGCCCGGATGAGACATGGAGGGGCGACCGCCGGTCGCCCCTACGGGAGATCGTCCCGCCGACGGCAGGGTGAGTCGTAACGCCGGCCAGGAGCGTTTATCGGCCTGCGACGCGATGCGGACGCGGGCGGGTTTGAAACCCGCCCCTACACCTGTGTTCCTGCGGCACGCCTCCTGGGTAACTGGAACGTGGCGGGTGCAGGCCCTGGATTGCCCGGATGAGACATGTAGGGGCGACCGCCGGTCGCCCCTACGGGAGATCGTCCCGCCGACGTTTCCTGCGGCGTGTGGTGGTTGATGAAGGAACTCGGCGTTCCCGTATCGGAAAGTATCGGCGCCCCATCCGCCTCGCCGCGACCTTCGCGGATCTCGGCTCGCACCACAGCCGCAGACGCGGGCCGAAATCTCGCTCGTTCGATGTCAGATGTGAACATCCGGCGCGGAACGCCTGAGAATCTAGCGTCCCGCCGCCTGAATGCCGGGAGTCGCCACGCTGGCCGAGTGGCGTGCTATTCTACATTCCGTCTGAGATGAGGGACAGAACTATCCTTCGGCGTCTCTGTATGATACAACTACTCGGACTATAGAGTCCTTATTACGAGTATTTGTATCAGTGACCGAGCCCTATTCCCAGCGCCAGATTGCCCGCGACTTTCTCCAAGCGCACGGAATCGTGCGTCTGGCGGAACTGCGCGGTGTCGGTGTAACCGCCGCAACGGTCAGCCGTATGGAGCGGGATGGCGAGGTCATCCGGCTCGCGCGGGGACTCTATCAGATTTCCGATGCCCCGTTGGAGACGGACCATAGCTTGGCAGAAGCGGCTAAGCGTCTGCCCAAGGGGATCGTTTGCCTCGTCTCGGCTCTCGCATTTCATGGCTTGACAGATCAGCTTCCGAAAAAGGTCTGGCTGGCCATCGGGAAAAAAGACTGGGCTCCGAGATCCGATGGCATGCCTATTCGGGTGGCTCGCTTTACCGAAAGGCTGCTCGCCGAGAGCGTCGAGACCCACATGATCGAAAGTGTTCCCGTCAAGGTGTTCGGCGTCGCCAAGACCGTCGCGGATTGCTTCAGGCACCGAAGCAAGGTCGGTCTGTCGGTTGCGATTGAGGGACTCCAGGAGGCATTGCGCCAGCGCAAGGCCACGCCAGCCGAGATTGCCCATCAGGCGGAGCGCGGAGGGGTTGCTACCGTGATCCGGCCCTATCTCGAAGCCTTGACCGCCAATGGCTGAAATGATCAAGAACATCGTCTTTGCGTTGGATGAGCAGAAACAGCGGCAGTGGCGCGTCTTCGTCGAGGATGTTGCCCTCGATCCCGGGGATCTGGCCGATGTGATTGAGGACCTCGCTGCATTCCTCATGCGTCACGCGGCTTCGGCAGCGTATTTGGGTGCGTAGGGTCAAGAAGCCGCGCTTCCGGCGCTATCCAAATATTCTTGAAATTCGTTTGCCCGTTCACGTACAGTCGGCAGGCAGCGAGGGAATGACGGGGCAACCCCCGGTTTCAGGGAGGTCTACGTGGCAACAACTCCGCAGGGTGCGCGTCTGGCGGGGCGGACGTGGCTTGCGCCGCAGGGTGGGCCGTAGCGCCGGCCAGGAGCCTTTATCGGCCTGCGACGCGATGCGGACGCGGGCGGGTTTGAAACCCGCCCCTACACCTGTGTTCCTGCGGCACGCCTCCTGGGTAACTGGAACGTGGCGGGTGCAGGCCCTGGATTGGCCGGATGAGACAGGGGCGACCGCCGGTCGCCCCTACGGGAGATCGTCCCGCCGACGGCAGGGTGAGTCGTAGCGCCGGCGAGGAGCCTCTATCGGCCTGCGACGCGATGCGGACGCGGGCGGGTTTGAAACCCGCCCCTACACCTGTGTTCCTGCGGCACGCCTCCTGGGCGGCTGGAACGCGGCGGGTGTAGGCCCTGGATTGCCCGGATGAGACATGTGGGGGCGACCGCCGGCCGCCCCTACGGGAGATCGTCCCGCCGACGGCAGGGTGAGTCGTAGCGCCGGCCAGGAGCCTTTATCGGCCTGCGACGCGATGCGGACGTGGGCGGGTTTGAAACCCGCCCCTACACCTGTGTTCCTGTCGCACGCGTCCCGGGTGGCTGGAACGCGGCGGGTGCAGACTCTGGATTGCCCGGATGAGCCATATAGGGGCGACCGCCGGCCGCCCCTACGGGAGATCGTCCCGCCGACGTTTTCTGCGGCGCAGGTCCTGGAGCACCGCTGGCGCGGGCCGCGCGTCCGTGCCATCTCGGGAAGACGGAAAGGAGAACAAGCCATGGCCCGTGTTGCCTTCGTTATTGGCGACTACCCCTCGGAGGAGCGCAGCCGGCGCGAAAAGGTGGCGCTGTCCTACGCGACGGCGGAGGTGGAGGTCGGCATCGTGTCCGCGCCGGTCACTCCCTATTTCCACGGCATGACCGCGGCCGAGATCACCATGGTGTCGCCCGCGCTGATTCAGGCCTTTCGGGAAGCCGAGGCGCAGGGGTATGACGCCGCGGTGCCGCTGGGGTTTCTTGACCTGGGAGTGGATGGCGGGCGGTCGGCCGTGGACATTCCCATTCTCGCGCCCTTCGAGACGGCGCTTCACGTCGCCGCCCTGATGGGCGACCGCTTCGGCTGCATCGCCTACAGCGAGGTTCATTTCCCGGTGCTGCAGGCCCTCGTTCGACGCTACGGGATGGAGCACAAGATCGTCGGCTGGGCGGGCTCGGGCTTCGACCTGCCGGATATCGCGGCCAACCACGACACCATGGTCGAGAACTTTGTCGCAGCGGCCCGGAAGCTCATTGACGAGAACGGCGCCGACGTGATCATCCCCACCGGCATCACCCAATGCCCGGTCCACATCGACCCCAAGTGGTTGATGAAGGAACTCGGCGTTCCGGTATCGGAAGGTATCGGCGCACCCATCCGCATCGCCGCGACCTTTGCGGATCTCGGCTTGCATCAAAGCCGCAGACGCTGGCCCAAATCCCGTTCGTTCGATGTCTGACGTGAACATCCGGCGCGGAACCCGAGTCCGGTCCCGTAAACGGCGGTTGGCGATGCGAGGGCATTGTTGCCGCCGGCAAGGCGTGCTGACTTGTAGGGGCGGGTTTCAAACCCGCCCGTGTAGCGGGCATCGGCTGAATCCCGGGAGCGGAGAATCATGCTCGGTACCTTGACCCTGCGGAACTTGCGGCTGAGGCCCGAGGCCCCGGCCATCCTGTTCGAGGGACGGACGATCACGCACCGCGCCTTTGCCGAACGCGCCTTTCGGCTTGCCGCCGCGCTCCGGCGCCGGGGCGTGGCGCGCGGCGACCGGGTTGCCATCCTGGCGGAGAACTGTCCCGAATATCTCGAATCCTACGCCGCTGGGGAGCTCGGCGGCTGGACGAGTGTGACGGTCAACTACCGGCTTGCGGCTCCCGAGATCGATACCATCCTCTCCGACAGCGAACCCAGGGCCATCATCGTCGGCGCCGAGTTCCTCGACCGGCTGAGCCCGGAGGCATCAAGCCGGCTCGAGCATGTTCTCGTTGTCGGCGATGCATCGTCCGACGTGTCGTATGAGGCGGCGCTGGCGGCGGAACAGCCCGAGCCGCCGCCGGCCGGGCCGGAACCGGACGACTGCGCCTACCTGATCTACACCAGCGGCACCACCGGGCGGCCCAAGGGCGTGATGCTGAGCCACCGCGGTATGATGGAGGCTGCGCGCATCACCGCTCTGGAGAAGGTAGCCCAGCCGGTCGACCGCTTCGCGCTCGCCATGCCGCTCTATCATATCGGCGGGCGGCTGACCTCTCTGTCGTATGCGCTGCACGGCTGCACGATGGTCCTTCACCGGAATTTCCGGCCGCAGGCGTTCTTCGAGTCCCTGCGCGCGAACCACGTGACCGCGACGCTGCTGGCGCCGACCATGCTGGGCGATCTACTGGAAACCACGCCGGCCGACCGGGAGTCGCTGCCGGCGCTGGCCAGGCTGTTCTATTCGGCGGCGCCGATGCCGGAAGCCCTGTTGCGCCGCGGCATGGAGGCGTTCGGGCCGATCTTCACGCAGTATTACGGGATGACCGAATCCGCCGGCCCGGGATGCGTCCTCCACGCCCATCAGCACGTGCTCGATGGACCCGAGCATGTCGTGCGGCGGCTGCGCTCCGCCGGCCAGCCCATGATCGGCTGCGACGTACAGGTCGTTGATCCGGACGGCGTCCCCCGCCCGGTGGGAGAGTCCGGCGAGATCGTCATCCGGAGCCCCTCGGTCATGACCGGATACTGGCGGAACCCAACGGCCACGGCGGAGACCATCCGCCAGGGCTGGCTCCATACCGGTGACGTCGGCACGGAAGACGAGGAAGGGTTCATCTTTGTCATCGACCGGCTCAAGGACATGATCATCTCGGGAGGGGAGAACATCTACTCCCGCGAGGTGGAGGACGCGCTGGCGAGCCATCCCGCCGTCATCGAGGCCGCGGTCATCGGCCGTCCGGATGCGCGCTGGGGTGAATCGGTGCTCGCCTTCGTCGTGCGGCGCGCCGCCGCCGGTGTGACCGAAGAGTCATTGATCGACCACTGCCGCCGGATGATCGCGCCCTACAAGAGGCCCAGGGAAATCCGCTTTGTCGACAACCTGCCCAAACTGCCCAACGGAAAGGTGGAGAAAGTGAAACTGCGGGCACGGCTAGCCACGGCAAAGAGCACGCCGTAACGAATGTGCGCCTGGCCGGCTGTGTCAAAACGCCCACTTCGGGGTACGAAAGGCCTCTCCGTCATTCCCGCGAAAGCGGGAATCCAGGGGTCCTGGAGGGGTCCCTACGCGGCGTTTCCCCGCTCCACCCCGCCTGGATTCCCGCTTTCGCGGGAATGACGATTTCGGGGTTCGTTGCCGCTGTCGGATGGCATTTTGACACAGCCTGCTAGTGTGGTGTCTCACAAATACGGTTATGAAGATGCGAGGGGATTTTGGTTGTCGGCAAGGCGCGATGACTTGTAGGGGCGACCTGCGGTCGCCCCTCAGTGGCGTGCACCACGCGAGGAAGAGCAACGCAGCCGACGGCCAAAAGGACCCGCAGATTCGTAAGCGTATTTGTGAGACACCACACTAGTGTCCTGTCCGGTTAATTCGCATGATAGGGTGCGGAAGATTTTTGTCGTCGGCAAGGCGCGATGACTTGTAGGGCGACCTGCGGTCGCCCCAGGGCGGGCACCACGCGAGGAAGAGCAACGCAGCCGACGGCAAAAAGACCCGCAAATTGTCATGCGAATTAGCCGGACGGGACACTAGGTGACTGGCACGCGGTGGACAAGGTGGAGGCACTGGACTGCCCGGACGAGGCATGCAGGGGCGACCGGCGGGTCGCCCCTACCGGAGATGGTCCGGCCGACATCTTCCGCGGCGCAGGCTCCCAGGCAAAGCACCGCGGAAAGGAGGAAGAGAACATGCGCAGCAAGTTCAGCCTGACACTCGAGGACGTGCACAAAATCGTCGCCGCATGCCGGCGCGAAGCCGACAGAGTCGCCCGTGCCGCGACCATCGCCGTCGTGGATGGCTCCGGTGTGCTCATGTACCTGGAGCGGCCGGACGATCAGCCCGCCAACAGCGTCGACATGGCCACCGGCAAGGCGCGAACGGCAGCTTTTCGCGAACGCCCGAGCTCGAGTCTCGAAGCCCGCGTGAAGGAGAGGCCGGGCTTCCTGACCTATCCCAACGCCATCGCCGTGACCGGCGGCGTGCCGCTGTTCTACGAAGGGCAGTGCGTCGGCGGCGTTGGCGTGTCGGGCGTCGCCGATGGCGACGAAGTCGTGGCCAAGGCCGGAGCCGAGGCGCTGACCTAGGAGGGTCGGAGGGCCAGCCGGCCGCCGGAGGTGCTGGTGCGGGCGGCCCCCCTCCTGGCGGGCTTCGGCCGCCATCCGGATCCTTGCCTCGCCTGGAGCGTCGGCCCTCCTGGCACCCCGGAGCCGCGGGAACTTCGCTGGAACGGCAACGGGGTGCCAGGTGGGCCGACTACTCAGTCCGCACTAGTGTGGTGTCTCACAAATACGGTTATGAAGATGCGAGGGCATTGTTGGTCGTCGGCAAGGCGCGATGACTTGTAGGGGCGACCGGCGGTCGCCCCTCAGTGGCGTGCACCACGCGAGGAAGAGCAACGCAGCCGACGGCCAAAAGGACCCGCAGATTCGTAAGCGTATTTGTGAGACACCACACTAGTTGACACACGCATCTGGGTTTCCCCTTCCTTGGACGAAATCAATCTTCAAAGTGGGAATCAACATTATATCAATAAGTTGTGCGACTATTTACTTGCAAATACACACCACAGTTTCCTCTATTCTAAGAGATATCTCTATCCACAGTGGAAACTGGTGATAATACAATCTAGTAGAGTAGCCCATGCTTCAGCGACAGGCTCGAACGCGTTTACTTGGAGAAGACGCCGTGAAGATGACCATTCCGGCCACCGTTTCAAGTCTCCGAACTCGCGGCGGCCGTCGCCACTACTGAGCTAGCCGCTGGTAAACATCGGTTGGCCCGGAAATTGTTCCGGCTTGCTGTGGTCAATCCCGCTGAGTTGGCTCTCGCCGGCCCCCGAGTTGTTTCATGCGGACACGTGAGAAGAATGGGGCTTGGCTCGTCAGCCTGCTGGCGTGCGTCCTCATTGGAAGCGCCGGAATCTTCCATGCAGGCGCTCAGTCTATGGGACAGACTCATGCCGTCATTCCGGCGGAAGCCCGAAGACCGGCCGCCCGCGCATGGACCCCGGCCAAGCCCGGCTACCTCTGGTCGTTCCCACGGGACCACTGGGCGCGCGAGGGCTACAAGACCGAGTGGTGGTACTTCACTGGGCACCTGCGCACCGTCGACGAGCCCGCGCGGCGCTTCGGGTACCAGTTCACGTTCTTCAGGATTGGGGTGTCGCAGGACGCGCCGCGGTCCGGCTCGGCCTGGGCCGCCACGGATGTCATCATGGGCCACGCCGCGCTGACGGACCTGGAAACCGGCCGGCATCGGTTCAGCGAGGTATTGGTGCGGGCGGCCCCGCTCTTGGCCGGCTTCGGCCGCCATCCGGACCCGCGCCTTGCCTGGAGCGTCGGCCCGCCGGGAACGCCGGAGCCGTGGCAGCTTCACTGGAACGGCAACGGCTTCGACTTCTCCATGAACGACGCCGGGAAGTCCTTCGGCTTGAGCCTGTCCGCCCGCCCGCTGAAACCCCTGGTGTTCCAGGGCCCCGGCGGCCTGAGCCGGAAAGGGGAGGGCGCCACCGAGGCGACCCACTACTACAGCTTCACCCGCATGGCCGCCACCGGCACGGTCCGCCTGGACGGCAAGGAGCTGGCCGTCAGTGGAACGAGCTGGATGGACAAGGAGTTCGGCTCCAACCATCTCGGCGAGGATACCAACGGCTGGGACTGGTTCAGTCTCCAGCTCGATGACGGCCGCGAGGTCATGCTCTATCTGCTTCGCAGCCGTAACGGCGAAACCCGCTACGCCGGCGCCACCCTGGTGGACCCCAAGGGAGGCGTCCGCTACCTGCGCCCCGGGGAATGGACACTGAACGTCACCGGCCAATGGACGAGCCCCGTCACAGCCGCCCCCTATCCCGCCGGATGGACCCTTGAGATCCCAAGCGCCGGCGTCCGCACGGTCATCACTCCCAAGCTCGCGGACCAGGAAAACCGCAGCGCGCTGATCCCGAACCTGTTCTATTGGGAAGGCTCCGTCCGGGTCGAGTCCAGGAGCGGAGCGCGCATCGGGCAGGGGTACGTGGAGTTGACGGGTTATGGCGAGAACAGCCGGCCGCCCATGTGAGATGCGGTGCGGTTGTAACCCTGCCTTGTTGCCGTCCCCGTCCCGGATCCCCGCTTTCCAGGCCGTGTCAAAACGCCATCCCATCGAGGCACAGATCCCCCAAATCGTCATTCCCGCCAAAGCGGGAATTCAGGCGGGGTGGAGCGGGGAAGCGTCGCTGTAGCACCCCTCCGCACCCCTGGATTCCCGCTTTCGCGGGAATGACGGAGGGGGGCGGGAATGACGGAGTTCCATCCCAGCGAGGCACGGACCCTCCCAATGGTCATTCCCGCGAAACAGGCTGTGTCAAAACGCCACCCCAGCGAGGCACAGACCCCCCAAATCGTCATTCCCGCGAAAGCGGGAATCCAGGCGGGGTGGGGTCGGGGAAGCACGCCGCCGCACCCTTCCGCCACCCCTGGATTCCCGCTTTCGCGAGAATGACGGAAGGGGGCAAGGGAATGACGGATCGGGCTTGGCGCCGTTCGTGCACCCCAACGTCCGCTATTCCGCCTGTAGCGCCACGATGGGGTCCACCCGGGCTGCGCGGCGGGCTGGGTGGAGGCCGAAGAAGATTCCGGCGAGGGACGAGACCGCGATGCCGCTCACCGCGGCGGTAGCCGAGATGGAGAAGTCCCATCCGGTGAACTGGCAGATGGCCCAGGTGCCGGCGGCGCCCGCGGCGATGCCGAGTGTGCCGCCGATCACGGACAGGATGACGGACTCCACCAGGAACTGGTTGCGAATGTCGCGGCGGCGGGCCCCGAGCGCCCGGGCGATGGCAACCCGCTGCCTTTGTCCGCCCGACAGTTGGCTTGGCAGGTGGCGGCTCCTTCCCTTTATGCCGACCTTCTCCAGCATGGCGCGCGATCGACGGGCGATCTCACCGGGCCCCAGGCCGCGGTAGACCAGCGGCAGGCCGATGTTCTCCAGGGCCGTCAGGTGCGGCGTCAGGTTGAAGGACTGGAACACGAAGCCGATGTGCGCGTTGCGGCATTCCGACAGCGTGTCGTCGTCCATCGAGGATACATCCTGCCCGCGCAGCAGATAGGTCCCGGCCGTGGGCCGGCTGAGCAAACCCAGGACGTTCATCAGGGTCGTTTTGCCGCTCCCCGAGGGTCCCGTGATGGACATCAGGTCGCCTTCCCGAATCTCGAGATTGACCCGCCGCAGGACGTCGATCTCCGCCGCGCCCAGCGTGTAGGACTTCTAGGTGCCAGGTCAAGTCGGTGGCGTTTTTCAAATCAATTTTTACAACTACCTTGCCGTAGGATGCACACTTGTCTCGTTGGCGGAACTGGTGTGAAACCGGTTCAGACATGAGTCGTCCGTCACCATACCGGACAGGCTGCAGAGGTCGCTCATGTCGGAACAACAACTGACTTGACGGACGGTGAATTGACCACTTGCCGTTCTCTCGTCGCCGCCATGGAGGTGCCATGTCCGGTCGGCGGCGTTCTTGATATCAATTTTCGCCACGACCATGCCGTAGCCCGAACATTCGTTCCTGACGGTGACCCGGCTCAACGACGGCCAGCTCCTGTTGGTCCACGAGGCGGTGAGACACTCGGAGTCATTGTGGCGGATCCTTTTGCCCTTTTCGCAGGCGGCGGTGGCAGGGTCGTTCGCCGCGAGAAACAGCACGGTGACGGCAATGGCGATGATGGAACACTTCGTTCGAACCGCCAGGTTTCCGAACCGTCCGTTCTCCATCATCGTTCTTGCCTCCTTCTGTCAAAAGACAAACGGCTTCGTTATGATTCCAATTCTTCCTGAATAAAGTTTGACAGATGATGCGGTGTTTTCAATTCGGCTCATTGTGAAGCCCGAGTCCGGGAGGTGCGCAGTGGATAGCGGCAATTCAAACGCAACGGGAGAACGCCCATGACCGACCCGGCCTGGCTTCCCGCGACACGTCTGGCAAGTCTCATCCGCCGCCGCAAGGTCGGCTGTCTCGAGCTGCTGGACCACTATCTGGCGCGGGTGGAGCGTTTCAACCCGGCCCTGAACGCGATCATCGCCACCGACATCCCGAGTGCGCGCCGGCGGGCGCGGGAGGCGGACCGGGTTCTCGCCCGGGGCGACCGGTGGGGGCCGTTGCACGGCGTGCCCATGACGGTGAAGGATTCTTTCCACGTGGCCGGGTTGCCGACCACGTGGGGGTCGCCCGCGCATCGGAACCATATCGCCCGCACTGACGCGTTGTCGGTGAAGCGCCTGCGTGACGCGGGCGCTGTCATCTTCGGCAAGACCAACGTCCCCATCTGGCTCGCCGACGCCCAGAGCTTCAACGACATCTACGGCACCACGCGGAATCCATGGGACCCGGACCGTTCGCCCGGGGGCTCTTCGGGCGGCGCGGCAGCGGCGCTGGCGGCGGGCATGACGGGCCTGGAGTTGGGGAGCGACATCGCCGGCTCCGTGCGCAACCCCGCGGCCTGGTGCGGGCTGTTCGCCCATAAGCCGACCATGGGCATCTGTCCCACGGACGGGCACGCGCTGGACGGCAACCGCGCACCCCTGGACATGCTCGTCATCGGCCCGCTGGCGCGGAGCGCCGCCGATCTGTCGCTGCTGCTCTCGGTGATCGCCGGGCCGGACGAGATCGATGCCGCCGGCTTCAGGCTCACGCTCCCCCGGCCCCGCAAGAAGCGGCTCGATGAGTACCGTGTATCGCTTTTGCTGGATGATGAAACCGTGCCCACGTCACGCGACATCCGCGCCCTCCACGCGGCCCTCGCCCGTTTTCTCCGTAGCAGCAGGGTCAAGGTGGGCATCGGCGCCCGTCCCGGGTTCGACGCGGCCGACTCGCACCGCGTGTTCGACGTGCTGCTTCGGGCTGCGACCTCCGGCCGCCAGACGGACGAGGACTTCGCCGCCAACGTGAAGACGCGAGAAGAGTTGGCCCCTGGAGCCGACGGCAAGCGGGCGCGCATGCTTCGCGGTGTGACGTTGTCGCACCGGGACTGGCTCCGGCTCGACGAGGCGCGGCACCGGATCCGCTGGCAGTGGCACGATTTCTTCCAGCGCTACGACCTCCTGCTGGCGCCCATCACCGTATCGGCGGCCATGGGCCACGACCACACGCCGCCGTATGCACGCTCGGTGCCGGTGGACGGTGCCATGCAGCCGTTCATGAACCAGGTCTCCCTGCCGGGCTACGCCAACCTCGCCTTCCTGCCGTCGTCCGTCGCGCCCATCGGACTCGACGGCGAGGGCCTTCCGGTCGGTATCCAGATCATCGGCCCGCAATACGGTGACCTGAGTTGCATTCATTTTGCGCGGCTGCTGGAGCAAGGCTATCGAAAATTCATCCCGCCGCCGGGATATGAATGAAGTTGACGGTATCTTCCGCCTACGAGGGGAAGCCTCGCCGATGGTTGCACTGTAGAGATATCCGTTTATCATCAGAGTCGAGGAGGGTTCGTCATGTCGGACATCAATGAGGTGGGCGCCACCGCGTTCTTCATCGCCGGGATACGGGAGCAGGAAAAGGACCGGGAACATCCCCTGTTCAACGACCCCTATGCGCAGTGGTTCGTCAACGACGACATCCGGGAGAAGGTCCGCCAGGTCTTGGCGGTTCTGCCGGAAGGGATGGAACTGGTCCGGTACCGCTCCTGTCTGTTCGACGACATCACCCGGCGCGAGATCGGCAACGGGATACGGCAGATCGTGATTCTCGGCTCCGGGTTCGACATGCGGCCGCTGGTGTTCGAGACCGAGGGCGTGCGGTTCTGCGACGTGGACCAGCCCGCGGTGCTGGCGTTCAAGGGCAAGGTGCTGGAGAGCCACGGCGTGACTCCCTGCGTCGGCATACCGTGCAACTATTTGGAGGTGGACCTGCCCGCGAAGCTCGATGAGGCGGGCCTCGATCTCGACGCGCCGATTCTGTTCATCTGGGAAGGCAACACCATGTACCTCCCGGAGGCATTGATCTACGACTTCCTCGGCCGGCTGAGCAGCCGAATTCGCTCGTTCAAGATCGCCTTCGACTTCTTCGCCAGGAGCGTCATCGACCGCACCACCGGCGACGAGCAGATTACCGCCGCCACCGACGCGTTCGAGAACACCCTGAAGGTGAAATGGTTGGCCGGTTTCGACGATTTGTCCGTTGTCGGGGAGCGCACCGGCCTGAAGGAGGTCGAGTTCGGTAACCTGCTGGACTTCGGCAGGCAGGTGGCGCCCGACTTTCCGGCGGACATCCCCCAGTTGAAGCTGTACCACTTCGGGATCATGAGTCACGGAGCGCCCTAGCCGCCCCAGTTGAGCCCAGTGTCCTGCGTCACAAATACGGTTATGAATCTGCGGGTCCTTTTGGCCGTCGGCTGCGTTGCTCTTCCTCGCGTGGTGTTGGCCACTGGGGGGCGACCGCCGGTCGCCCCTACAAGTCATCGCGCCTTGCCGACAACCAAAATGTCCTCGCATCTTCATAAGCGTATTTGTGACGCAGGACACTAGCGGAATACGTGATGCGGATATTGGAACCTCTGACGCCGGATCAGCTTTACACGAAGTGTGATCCCGAGGCCCTGCCGCGGTCCGGCGAGACCGACGACGTATCGGACGACCTCGGCCAGGAACGCGCTCTTGACGCGGTCCGGTTCGGCATCGGCATCCGGCGCCACGGCTACAACATCTTCGTCTACGGCCCCCCGGGCACCGGCAAGTACCCCCTCGCCCGGCGGCAGATCGAGCAGGCGGCGGCCGCCATGCCGGTGCCGCCCGACTGGTGCTACGTTCACAACTTCCAGGAAACCCACAAACCGCGGGCACTGCAACTCCCGGCCGGCCGGGGCTGCCGGCTGCGGGGCGACATGGAGACGCTCATTCGGGAGCTCCGCGCCACCATTCCCGCGGCCTTCGAGAGCGAGGACTACCAGGCCCGGGCCCAGTCCCTTCAGTCCCAGTTCAGCCAGCGGCAGGAAGCCGCGTTCAACGAGCTGCAGGAGCGCGCCAAGGCCCTGAACGTCGGCCTGATCCGCACCCCCTCGGGGCTGGCCCTTGCGCCCACCTCCAAGGGCGAGGTCGTCAACCCCGAGGCCTTTCGCCAGTGGCCCGAGGAGATGCAGGAGAAGATCCGGTCCGACATCGCGGAGTTGGAGAAGGAGCTGCAGGAGATTCTCAAGAAGCTGCCCCAGTGGGACCGCGAGCGGCGCGAGCAGTTGCGGGGCCTGAACCAGGAAGTGGTCAGCCAAGCGGTGGGACAGTTGATCGAGGAGCTGAGCAAGGACTACGACGACCTTCCCGATGTCATCGACTACATCGAGCAGGTGCGCGCAGACCTGCTGGAGAACGGGGAGGAATTTCGGGGGCCGGAGCCGACGGAGCCGCAGCAGGCCGCACGGGGTGGGCCGCGGGAGCCGTCCTTTCGCCGCTACCAGGTCAACGTCATCGTGGACAACGGAAGACGCGAGGGCGCGCCCGTGGTCTACGAGGATCTGCCCACCCACGGCAACATCATCGGCCGCATCGAGCAGATGGCGCAGTTCGGCACCCTCACCACCGACTTCGGTCTCATCAAGCCGGGCGCGCTGCATGCCGCCAACGGCGGCTATCTGATGGTGGATGCGCGCAAGCTCTTCATGCAGCCCATCATCTGGGAGGAGATCAAGCGCGCGCTCCAGGCCAACGAGATCCGCATCCACGGGCTGACGGAGGCCCTGGGCTTCGCCAACACCGTCACGTTGCAGCCGCAGCCCATCCCGCTCGACGTGAAGGTGGTGCTGCTGGGCGATCCCACCATCTACTATCTGCTGAGCCGTTCCGACCCGGACTTCCCTGAGCTCTTCAAGGTGGCCGCGGACTTCGACGATCAGTTGCCGAGAAATCACGGCAACACTACGCGCTACGGCCAGATGATCGCCGACACGGCCCGTCGCGAGGGGTTGCGGCCGCTCTCGAGGGACGCCACCGCGCGGGTCATCGAGCAGGCGGCCCGGATCGCCGCCGACTCGGAGCGGCTCACTCTTCGCCTTCGTTCCATCGACGATCTTCTCTACGAGGCGGACTACTGGGCTGGTGTGGAAGGCAGCGGGGAAATCGCCGCGCAACACGTGCAGCGGGCCATTGACGCGCAGGTCCGCCGGGCCGATCGCATCCGCGAACGCAGCCAGGAGCAGATCCTGCGGGAGACCATGCTCATCGACACCGACGGCGAGACGGTGGGCCAGGTCAACGGGCTCTCGGTGCTGCAGCTCAGCGAGTTCGCCTTCGGCAAGCCCAGCCGGATCACCGCCCGGGTACGGCTGGGCCGGGGCGAGGTGCTCGACATCGAGCGGGAGATCGAGCTGGGCGGGCCGCTTCATTCCAAGGGCGTGCTGATCCTCTCGGGCTTCCTCGGCGCGCGGTTCGCCCGCCGCCATCCGCTGGCACTGTCGGCCAGCCTGGTGTTCGAGCAGTCCTACGGCGGAGTGGACGGCGACAGCGCGTCCTCCACCGAGCTCTACGCGCTCCTGTCGGCCCTGTCCGGGGTCCCCATCCGCCAGTCCCTGGCGGTCACCGGATCGGTCAACCAGCTCGGCCAGGTTCAGGCCATCGGCGGCGTCAACGAGAAGATCGAGGGTTTCTTCGATATCTGCGCGGCCCGGGGGCTCACCGGGCGCCAGGGGGTGCTGATTCCCTCGTCCAACGTAAAGCACCTGATGCTGCGCCGGGACGTGGTGGATGCTGCCGCCCAGGGGAAGTTCCACGTCTATCCGCTGGAGACCATCGACCAGGGGATCGAGCTCCTGACCGGGGTGCCCGCGGGTGAGCCGGACCCGCAGGGGGACTTTCCCGCCGGCACCGTCAACGGCCTGGCGCAGGGGACGCTGCTGGAGTTTGCCCGAAACGCCCGGGATTTCGCGGGCGGCGGTCCGGGTCGGGAGACGGTGCCATGAGCCGGTCGGAACCGGGTTTCGACATCCGCCGGATCGTGGTGGCCTTCGACAACTCGACCGATGCCGGCAGTGCCCTGGAGGCGGCCGCGGGCCTCGCGGCGCGGCTTCACGCGGAACTGGAAGGGGTCTATGTCCAGGATATCAACCTGGTGCGGCTGGCCGGGCTGCCCGTGGGGCGGGAGATTCATTTCCTGACCGGCAAGGGCCGGGATTTCACCGCCGACGCACTGGAAGCCGAGTCCCGGGCGCAGGAGTTCGCCGTACGGAAGGCCATTGCCGCGGCCGCGGCCCGCGCCCGCGTGACCTACGCGTTCCGGGTCGCACGGGGTCAGGTGGACGTGGAAGTCATCAGCGCGGCGGGCAACGGCGACCTGTTGATTCTCGGTATCGGGAGCCGCTCCCCGGGGGGCAGGATCCGGCTTGGCCACACGGCCCGGGCCGCGGCCGAACGAGCCCCTCAGTCCGTTCTGATATCGAAGCCGGGGGCGCGGTCCGCCGGCGTCCCGCTGGTGTGCTATGACGGGAGCGGCGGCTCCCGGCGCGCCATCGAGGCCGGGCTCTTCATCTTTGGCGTCCACGAGGGGAGACTCGCCGTGCTCATCCTCGCCGATGACCTGGCCACCGCGGAGAGCCTGCGCCGGCGGGTGGAGGAACGGTTGGCGTCCTCGGGCGTCCGTCCCAGGTTCCTCTACGGCGCCCGTCCGCTCGCCCACGAGGTGTGCCGGCTCGCCGGCGAATCCGGTGCCGGGGTGCTGGTGATGGCCGCTGATTGCGCCGCCATCGACGGACCTCACCGGGCCGAAGTCCTTGAATCCGTCGCCTGTCCCGTCCTGCTCGTCCGTTAGCCGGCCGAAGGCCGGAGCGACCCGTCCCAAACCCTCTCCCTCTGGGAGAGGGTGGCCTCGTTCCGTCCCAAATCCAACCCCTCTCCCTCTGGGAGAGGGTGGCCGAAGGCCGGGTGAGGGCGCCCCAATAACCCTGCACATCCCAGTACGTGCCGTGTCCGGCAGGCTGCCTTCATGCGGGACCCTCACCCCAACCCTCTCCCAGAGGGAGAGGGGGTCGGAGGGCGCCCCAATGACCCTCCTCATCCCAGTACGTGCCGTGTCCGACAGGCTGCCTTCATGCGGGACCCTCACCCCAACCCTCTCCCAGAGGGAGAGGGGGTCGGAGGGCGCCCCAATGGCCCTCCCCATCCCAGTACGTGCCGTGTCCGACAGGCTGCCTTCATGCGGGACCCTCACCCCAACCCTCTCCCAGAGGGAGAGGGGGTCGGAGGGCGCCCAATGACCCTCCTCATCCCAGTACGTGCCGTGTCCGGCAGGCTGCCTTCATGCGGGGACCCTCACCCCAACCCTCTCCCAGAGGGAGAGGGGGTCGGAGGGCGGGGAAGGGTCATGCAGTGGGAGGGCGCGGTATGGGGTGTCCCTGGAGGAAGCTCTGGCGCAGCACGTAGTCGGCCTGATGTTCGATGGCGTGGCGGCGCATGAGGGCCAGGGGTGTGGACAGGGGCACATGTCCGAGGCGATAGTCGTCTATCCGTGCGGCGAGCTGTCGCCGGCTTTCGGGGTCGAGTCGGGCGGAGAGAAAGCCCGCCAGGTGCTGCAGCGCGTTGGTGTTGGTTCTCCGCGTCGCCGGCTGTTTCAGCGCCTCCATGAAGACGCTGCCGTATCGGGCCGTGACGGCCTCCCGGGAATCGTTCCGGGCTTCCGCCAACAGCCGCCCCAGAAGCCGCAGGTGTCTCTCGCTGTGGGCCAGAAGCGTGAATTTGTGGGATGCATGGAAGTCCATGAGTCCTGTCAATGACGTCCCCCCGTCAGTGCAGGCGCGCCATTCCCGATACGCGTGAACGCGCTCGATGAAGTTCTCGCACAGCGATACATCGTCAAGCCGGTCTTCCGTTTCGACGGGTAGCAGCGGGAGGGCTTCCACCAGCGCCCCGGCGAAGAGGCCACTGCCGGTGTGGCTCGCGTTACCGGACCCCGCGTGAACCGGAACGCGGTCCGGCCCGCAGCTCGGGGAACCCTTCTTCAGGATGAACCCGGATAACTCCAGCTCCTCGATTTCGGCCGCGCGCTGACGCCCGTAACGCCGCATGATCGCGCTCCAGTCCTTGCCGGAGCCTTCCGCGAGCATGCGGGGCGCCCGGGGGTCTCCCACGAGGTTCACAGGCTCCCGCGGCACCCCCATCCCCACTTCCATCTCCGGACAGACGGCGACGATCTCGAACAGGCGCGACAACGTATCGGTGACGGTCCGGTGCCGTTTGTGGCCGCCGTCGTAACGGACCAGGTGACCCAGGAGGCAACTGCTCACACCGATGCGGAGTCTGGGGGACTGGACACCTTGTTCCATGGTCGTGCGCAGGAAGTGTTTGTTGTTGGAGTTCTTTGCCCGGCCGCGAAGTCTGGCCGGCAGGGTGGATGACCATCCCTTGCCGGGAATGTTCGTGGGAAGGCGTCCCGCACTCGTGTATCCTACCACAGGAGTTGGTGGAACAGTGCCGCGGGAATACCGGAATCAGGAAGGGCCGGGCTGCCGGCGAGCCGGTACACGCTTCGCAGCAAGTCCAATAAGCGGTAAGATGAAGAGAGTTGGCGCCCGCGCAACCGAGCCTGTCCGGCCGCCGCGGCAGAGCCAGCCCGACGTCAGGGCCTGGAGGTGTCTTGTGAAAAAGAGAAGTCTCCTCGTCATTCTCGCTCTTGTTCTGGTGGCTCCCGCTCACGTCCGGAGCCAGGAGTTTTCCGCCGAAACCCTCGATGCCGTGGTCAAGGTGCGGGCGGAGGTGCCGGCGGACGCGCGCACGGCGGCTTCCCTCGGGCCGCTACGGGAAGGGACCGGGGTCGTCATCGATTCCAACGGCCTGGTCCTGACCATCGGTTACCTGATCCTCGAGGCGTCGCGGATCCAGGTCACCGATTCCTCCGGAAGGACGGTGCCGGCCAGGTTCCTGGGTTACGATCACGCCACGGGTTTCGGCCTGCTCCGGGCCCGGTCCAACCTGGGGGGCGCCCGGCCCCTGCCGCTGGGGTTGTCGGAGAAACTGGACCGCGGTGCGGAGGTGTTGATCCTGAGCTACTCGGGGAACGGGCCGTCGGGGCAGGGGGCTTACGTGGTGTCGCGCCGGGAGTTCGCGGGCTACTGGGAATACCTGCTCGACCGGGCGATCTTCACCGCGCCGCACCACGCCTCGTTTGGCGGGGCAGCGTTGATCGATCGGGGCGGCAGCCTGCTGGGTATCGGCTCGCTTCAGGTCCCGGAGGCGATACCCGGCCAACCCGTGCCGGGCAACATGTTCGTCCCCATCGACCTGCTGAAGCCGATCCTCTCGGACCTCACCCTGAAGGGGAGGTCCGGCGCCAGGCCGAGGCCCTGGCTCGGCGCCCAGATGGGAGAGGCGGGTGGACACGTGGTAGTTCGTCGTGTATCCAGGGGTGGGCCGGCGGCGCGTTCCGGGCTGGAGGCGGGCGACCTCGTCGCGGGGGTGGGTGGAGTTGCCGTGGGAGGACTCGCGGACGTGTACCGCAAGATCTGGGCCTTGGGTGCCCCCGGAGTGACCGTACCGCTCAACATTCTCAAGGGCGTTCAGGTCGACGAGATCCGCGTCGTGTCCGGCAACCGCTACGACTACCTGCGATTGAATCCAAGCCATTGAGCTGCGGCCGTGTTTCGGGGTCCGGCTGAGCATGACCGGAACCCCGCCCGCCTCGAGGAGAAACCGTGACCTTTACCGAACGCCGCCGACAGTATCGCCAATTCCTCCAGGGCGCGGGTTGTTTGTATCCGGCGTCGATTTTCGATCCGGTGTCGGCCCGGCTTGCGGAAGCGGCGGGTTTCGAGATCGGCATGCTGGCGGGTTCCATGGCCTCGGCCACGGTGCTGGGGGCGCCGGACATCGTCGTGCTGACCCTGACGGAGTTCGCGGAACAGGCGCGCCGCATCGCCCGGGCCGGCCGCCTGCCGCTGATGGTGGACGCGGACCACGGTTACGGCAATGCCTTGAGCGTCATGAGGACCGTGGCGGAGTTGGAGGCGGCGGGGGTCTCGGCGCTGACCATCGAGGACACCCGTCTGCCGAGAGGCTTCGGGCAGGACCGGGACGAGTTCATTTCAGAGCAGGAATTCGCCGGGAAGGTGAGGGCGGCCGTGGCGGCGCGATCGGATCGTGAGCTCGTGGTCCTGGGCCGGACCGGCGTGCTCTCGACTCAGGGTATGGACGCCTTGGCGGCACGCGTCAAGGCGTGCGAGGGGGCCGGCGCCGACGGCGTCTTTTTCACCGGCGTGAAGTCACGGGACCAGGTCCAAGCCATTCATGCCATGACCCGCCTGCCGGTGGTGCTGGGCTCCACCCCCCCGGAGCTACACGACCGCGAGTTCCTCGCCGCCAACGGTGTCCGCATCGCGCTCCAGGGCCATATGCCGTTCCAGGTCGCCGTACGCGCGCTCCAGGCGTCGTACGCACACCTGCGGGAGGGCCGCCCGCCCGCCGAGCTCAAGGAGCAGGCCGCGTCCCCGGAATTGATGGACCTCGCGCTGGGCCGGCAGCAATACGACGCCTGGACGGACGAGTTTCTCTAGCAGGCTGTGTCAAAACCCCATCCGAGAGAGGCAACGGCCCCCGAAATCGTCATTCCCGCGAAAGCGGGAATCCAGGCGGGGTGGAGTGGGGAAACGGCGCGTGGGGACCCCTCCCGGACCCCTGGATTCCCGCTTTCGCGGGAATGACGGAGGGGCGCGGGAATGACGGATTGGCCTTTCGTGCCCCGAAGTTAGGGTTTTGACACAGCCTGCTAGGGTGGTGTCTCACAAATACGCTTATGAAGATGCGAGGGCATTTTGGTTGTCGGCAAGGCGCGATGACTTGTAGGGGCGGGTTTCAAACCCGCCCGAGTGGCGGTCACCACGCGAGGAAGAGCAACGCAGCCGACGGCCAAAAGGACCCGCAGATTCATAAGCGTATTTGTGAGACACCACCCTAGGGTTCGCGCGCACCGGTATAGTCGTGGACACGGACGTAGGGGCGGGTTTCAAACCCGCCCGTGAACGCACGGCTCGGGCGGAGCATGGAGGCTGCTCCGCTGCATCCGATTCCTGACCAGGAGGTAAATCCACATTCAAGATTCAACAGCCACCAGGGCGCAGCGGATCAGTCAGGTCGCCCTGGGCTTTCTGCACATGGGCTTCAATCGCGGGATTCGCGGTACCTACGCGGTGTTCTACGTCTCCCTGTTCCGGACCTTCGGATGGTCCCGTGGGGTCACCGCCACGGCGCTGTCCATTTCGGTGCTGGTGGAAGGGCTTTCCATGCCTGTCGCCGGCTCCCTGGTGGATCGCTGGGGGTCGCGCAAGACCCTGGTGCTGGGGGGCCTGCTGCTCGCGGTGGGACTGGCATTCAGCAGCACGGTTACATCGCTGTGGCAAGTCTACATCTGGCTCGGGGTGGTCACGGCGCTGGGTCTCGGCCTCATGGGCATGGTGCCCCACGTGGCCATCATCGCGCGGCAGTTCACCCGGCGCCGGGGCTTGGCCATGGGGCTGGCCTGGGCCGGCGGCGGCCTTGGCATCGCCGTCCTGCTGCCCGTGGCGCAGTATATGGTGGACCTCTGGGGTTGGCGGCTGGCCTACGTGGGTTTGGGGCTTCTGGCCTTCATCTTCGTCGTGCTGCCTTCGGGCGTCCTCATGCCCCGGGACAAGCCCGCGCCCCCGAAGACGGCGGAGTCAACCGCGGCAGAGGCCGGGGAGTGGACCGTCTGGGAGGCGCTGACCAGCACCATGTTCTGGCTGCTGTTCCTCTCGCGCGTGGTCGCCAGCATGGGCAATCAGATCGTCACCAACCATCAGGTGGCGCACACGGTGGATATCGGCTACACGCCGTTCTTTGCCGCCTTAATGCTGGGCCTCATGGGGTTGTTCAGCATCTTCGGCCGGGTTTTCTTCGGCTACCTGACGGACGTGTTGAGCCATCAAATGGTGTATACGCTGGTCCAGGCGGTTTCCTCGTTGGGGATCCTGGCACTGGTGGCGGCCGACAGTACGGACTACCCCATTCTGCTCTATACCTATGCCGCCTGTTACGGCCTCGGTCAGGGGTCCAGGGCGCTGGTGCTTTCGGCCATCTCCGCCGATGTCTTCCTCGGCCGTAACTTCGGCGCCATCTATGGCTACTTCACCATGAGCATCGGATTCGGCGGCGCGGTGGGGATATGGCTGGGGGGCTTCCTGCACGATGTCTACGGCAACTATACGATCCCGTTCATGATCGCGTTCGGGAACTTCGTGGTCTCCATACTGATGGTGTGGGGCATACGGTTTCTGAAAGGCAGCAGGGATCACGCGTTCAAATGAATCGGCGCCGGTGATCGCGGATGTTTTACCGGTTCGAATTCGAGGCGGCATTCTATCCGACTCTGGAACGTGTTCCGTTCCACGTCAGGATGAAGCTCGACGTGGCGGGTATCCGGCTGTCGCTGAACACCTGGCGCGCGTTCGCCCTGGAAGAGCGCCGGGCGCTGTGCCATCTCCCGGCCGGCACGGACGAGGAGAGGGAAGTGTTCGCCGCGTTCCTTGCGGCGCTGGCGCAGGCCCGGGCCGGCGTCGAAGCCGAGCGTTGTCCGGCGCTGGACGCGGATGCATGGGCCGCTGCCGCCGTGCCCGAGCCGGTGTCCCTGCGAAGCCAAGGGGAGGGCGCATGCGTGACCCCCGCCGAGTGGGGGAGCTGGGCGGCACACGAACGCTATGCCCTGTACAAGACCGCCCTGTCCAAAGACCCCGAGCTCTTCCATCAGGCTCTCCGGGAGCTGCGGCAGAGGCTGTGCTCCTGATGACGCCGCGCCGATGCTGCGTTTTGGCATGGCGTCCTTCGACTTCGCTCCGCTACGCTCAGGACGAACGGTTTTGATTCGCATGGCGTCCTTCGACTTCGCTTCGCTAACGCTCCGCTACGCTCAGGACGAACGGTTTTGATTGGCATGGCGTCCTTCGACTTCGCTTCGCTAACGCTCCGCTGCGCTCAGGACGAACGGTTTTGTTTGGCATGTGGCGTCCTTCGACTTCGCTTCGCTAACGCTCCGCTACGCTCAGGACGAACGGTTTTAAAATGTGTTCCCAGGTTGGGAGCCCTATTCCCGCTCGTCCTGAGCCCTTCGGCAAGCTCAGGACAGGCGTAGCGAAGCGAAGTCGAAGGACCCCACATGCCCTGTACAAGACGGCTCTGTCCAAAGACCCCGAGCTCTTCCATCTTGCTCTCCGGGAGCTGCGGCAGAGGCTGTGCTCCTGATGACGCCGCGCCGGTCCTGCGTTTTGGCATGGCGTCCTTCGACTTCGCTTCGCTACGCTCAGGACGAACGGTTTTGAATTCGGCATGGCGTCCTTCGACTTCGCTTCGCTAACGCTCCACTACGCTCAGGACGAACGGTTTGAAATGTGTTCCCAGGTTGGGAGCCCTATTCTCGCTCGTCCTGTGTTCCTAGGTTGGGAGCCCTATTCCCGCTCGTCCTGAGCGTAGCGAAGCGAAGTCGAAGGACGCCACATGCCCTGTACAAGACGGCTCTGTCCAAAGACCCTGAGCTCTTCCAACTTGCTCTCCGGGAGCTGCGGCAGAGGCTGTGCTCCCGATGACGCCGCGCCGATCCGGCGTGCTGAACCGGTTTGCATCCAATATCTTACTAGGCGCTTCGGCACGTTTAACCGGTACCCAGCCCCTACCGTTGACCCACCTGTAATTATTCACTACACTCCTTCCGTGAAGGCAATCGTATATAGCCGCTCGGCGCAAAAGGCGCTCGCTCGGATGCCCGGAAACTGGGCAATACTCATCCGGGACAAGATTGCAGCCTACGCCGAAGACCCTGCGGCTCATGCCAACAACGTCAAGAAGTTGAAGGGGCAGGATAACCTGATGCGCCTTCGGGTGGGCGACTGGCGCGTCATCATGCGTGACAGCACCGTCTTGTTGATTTTGAAGGTGAGTAGCCGAGGCAGCGCCTATTAAGGTAAGGAGTGACTACCATGACCGAGACTGTGACTATTCCCAAAACCGAGTACGAGCGCTTGCGCGCCTTGGACGAAGAGTTCGCGGAAATTGAATCAGCACTGGCTATTGAAGCAAAGATTGCGAGCGGCGAAGAAGAGCTTATTCCCTCTGTTGTTGTCGACCGGCTCCTCGCCGCCGAGGCGCCTCTGCGCGTCTGGCGCGAGTACCGGCAGCTTACGCAAGTTGCGCTCGCTCAGGCTTCTGGCGTCAACCGTGTGCAAATCGTCGAGATTGAGGCGGGCCGTAGCACTGGGTCCGTCCACACCCTTTACAAGCTAGCGACCGCGCTTGACGTCGACGTGGACGACCTGATTCAGAAGAACGATGTCATCCTCAAGAAGGGCGAAACGACATCCGATCACGGGGTGGGAACCAGAAGGGAACCTGAAAACAAGGGTTGAGGAGGCACTCAAAAAGATTCCCGCTACGCAGGCCGTGCCTGAGGAGTGCAGGGGAAACGTTCTTTCACTATGTTTGACGGGTTATTCGTCAACAAACTCTGCATACATGGTGGTCGTGCCCGTTCAGTGGGATTCTCGCTCCACTTCTATCGAGATCGCTCAGCACATCAGTTCTATCGCTTCCACCGACCGACCAACCAGAGTTTTCCTTTCATGATCGAGCTTTTTTCGCGACGGCCCGGAGGTCTGGACCTGCCCGAAGACGCGGTGCGGACGCGGATACCCGTAGATGAGGATGTAATCAGCCTTTCGGCGATCCTGTTGGACGACGCCTACTACGCAGCCCTCCAAGCAAACAAGAAGAATGCCGACGGCGTCACGATCATCGACGAGGCGCTGCTCATTCCGTTCAAGGCGCGCGCAGTCCTCGACCTGACAAAGCGTTCGAAGGCTGGCGAGAACGTTGACCGGAGGAACATCAAGAAACACCGCAACGATGTGTTCCGTTTGGTGCAGCTCCTACCTCAGGACGCATCTTTCAAACTGCCAAAACCCATCCGCCAGGACCTCCAAAGCTTTGTCGACTTGGCTCAAGCCGACGAATCGTTGGACCCCAACGCGTTTGATGTGCCGTTCAGCCGGGATGCGGCTGTCGACCTTCTCCGCTCGGCGTATGGGCTGACATAGGGGCGAATGCTGGCCATAACCGGCCCATGACGATGACCCCCGGACAACGAGCACCGAAAATTCGTACCACGCTCACCAAGCGAACGGTTGACGCCCTCGAACATACGATCCCGTTCATGATCGCGTTCGGGAACTTCGTGGTCTCCATACTGATGGTGTGGGGCATACGGTTTCTGAAAGGCAGCAGGGATCACGCGTTCAAATGAATCGGCGCCGGTGATCGCGGATGTTTTACCGGTTCGAATTCGAGGCGGCATTCTATCCGACTCTGGAACGTGTTCCGTTCCACGTCAGGATGAAGCTCGACGTGGCGGGTATCCGGCTGTCGCTGAACACTTGGCGTGCGTTCGGCCTGGAGGAGCGCCGGGCGCTGTGCCATCTCCCGGCCGGCACGGACGAGGAGAGGGAAGTGTTCGCCTCGTTCCTTGCGGCGCTGGCGCAGGCCCGGGCCGGCGTCGAAGTCGAGCGTTGTCCGGCGCTGGACGCGGATGCATGGGCCGCTGCCGCCGTGCCCGAGCCGGTGTCCCTGCGAAGCGAAGGGGAGGGCGTAGGCGTGACCCCCGCCGAGTGGGGGAGCTGGGCGGCACACGAACGCTATGCCCTGTACAAGACCGCTCTGTCCAAAGACCCCGAGCTCTTCCATCAGGCTCTCCGGGAGCTGCGGCAGAGGCTGTGCTCCTGATGACGCCGCGCCGGTCCTGCGTTTTGGCATGGCGTCCTTCGACTTCGCTTCGCTAACGCTCCGCTACGCTCGGGACGAACGGTTTTGATTGGCATGGCGTCCTTCGACTTCGCTTCGCTAACCCATCTTTAACACGAGAGTGGGGGATTTCGGCTAATTGGGGGGTAGGGAGTGAGCTAAGTTATTGATTTCATTGAGTTGACGTTCTGGGTTGCGTAATGTAGTGCCATACTTATCAAGTTTCTCTTGCATTCTCCCTCCCCCTCTGCTATCCTGCCTCCATGTTCATCCGGCGCACCAAGACGCGCAGTGCCGAGGGCGGCAAGATCTACCACTCCTACCGACTGGTGCGTTCCGAGCGTAGCGGGGAGCGGGTGCGGCAGCGCACGCTGCTCAATCTCGGCAGTGACTTTGCGGTGGCAACGGAGCATTGGGCGGTGTTGTGTAGTCGGATCGAGCAGTTGCTGGAGCGGCAGGGGGTGCTGGTAGAGCTGGAGTGTCCGGAAGAGGTTGAACGGGAAGCACAACGGATAGCCCTGCAACTGGTGCAGCGCGGGGCTGAGGTAGCGGTGGGAGGCCCGGATCTGCAAACGGTGGACGTGGAGTCGCTGGAGTTGGAGCGGCCGCGGACGGTGGGGGTGGAGCATGTGGGGTTGTGGGCGATGGAGAGGCTGGGTCTGGGGAGATTGCTGGAGGGGCTGGGGTTCAACGGCCGGCAGCGGGCGGTGGCGGTGGGGTCGATCATCGGGCGGATGGGGCAGCCGGGGTCGGAGAGGGCGAGTTGGCGCTGGCTGTGCGAGCGCAGCGGGCTGGGGGAGTTGCTGGAGGTGGACTTCGAGGCCATGAGCCTGATGCGTCTTTACCGTGTGTCGGATGCTTTGATGGCGCATCGGGAGGCCATCGAGAAGCACCTGTTCGAGCAGGTGACGGAGTTGTTCGGTCTGGGTCACACGGTGACGCTGTACGACCTCACCAACACGTTTTTCGAAGGCGAGGCCAAAGACCAGCCCAAGGCACAGCGCGGGCACTCGAAAGAGAAGCGCAGCGACTGTGCGCTGCTGACCCTGGGGCTGGTGCTGGACGGTTCGGGTTTCGTGCGCCGCTCCGAAGTGTTTGCCGGCAGGGTCGACGAAGACAAGACGCTGGAGCCGATGCTCAAGGCCCTGCACGCGCCCGGCGACGCCCTGGTGGTGATGGATGCGGGGATTGCCACCGAGGACAACGTGGCATGGTTGCGCGACAACGGCTACCGTTATCTGGTGGTCAGCCGCCAACGCACCCGCCGTTTCGACCCCGAGCGGTCCATCGCCATCGAGACCCGGTCGCACCACAAGGTTCACCTGCACAAGGTGGTGGATGAGGACCGAGGCGAGGTGCGGCTGTACTGTTATTCTGAGGAGCGCGCCAAAAAGGAGGAAGGGATCGCCAGACGCTTCGCCGAGCGCTTCGAGAGCGAGTTGCGCAAGCTCCACGAGGGGCTGTCCCGGCCCCGCACCCGCAAGGGGCTCGACTCTGTCTGGCAGCGGATCGGGCGCATCCAGGAGCGCTGCCGCGGCGCCGGGCAGCATTACACCGTGGACGTCGTCGCCGACCCGCACAGCGCCAAGGCAGTGGCCGTCACCTGGAAGCCCAAGCCTCTTGCCGGCACCATGCTCACCCATCCCGGTGTCTACTGTCTGCGCTCCAATGTCCACGACTGGGATCCACAGACCTTGTGGCGCACTTACACCATGCTCACCGATCTCGAAGCCGTGTTCCGCTCTCTCAAGTCCGAACTCGGCCTCCGCCCCATCTTCCACAAAACCCAGAACCGTTCCGACGGTCACCTCTTCATCACCGTCATCGCCTACCAACTGGTCCAGACCATCCGCACGCGCCTCGCCGAACAGGGAGAAAACGCGAGTTGGACCACTCTGCGCCGTATCCTCGAAGGCCAGCAGCGGGTCACCGCATCCTTCCGCCGAAAGGACGGCCGAACCCTCCACGTCCGAAAGGCCACCCGTGCCGAGCAACCACAACTCAAAATCTACACCGCTCTCGATCTCCACCCCGCACCCGGTGGGGTCACCAAATTGATCGTCTAAATACCTTAACTGTCGAAATGTAGTGCCACACGCTAAATTATTCCCCGCTAACCCCCCGAATTATAACCACTTTCAAAAACCCGTGTTAAAGATGGGCTAACGCTCCGCTACGCTCGGGACGAACGGTTTTGATTGGCATGGCGTCCTTCGACTTCGCTTCGCTAACGCTCCGCTACGCTCGGGACGAACGGTTTTGATTGGCATGGCGTCCTTCGACTTCGCTTCGCTAACGCTCCGCTACGCTCGGGACGAACGGTTTTGATTGGCATGGCGTCCTTCGACTTCGCTTTGGCTAGCCCATCTTTAACACGAGAGTGGGGGATTTCGGCTAATTGGGGGGTAGGGAGTGAGCTAAGTTATTGATTTCATTGAGTTGACGTTCTGGGTTGCGTAATGTAGTGCCATACTTATCAAGTTTCTCTTGCATTCTCCCTCCCCCTCTGCTATCCTGCCTCCATGTTCATCCGGCGCACCAAGACGCGCAGTGCCGAGGGCGGCAAGGTCTACCACTCCTACCGACTGGTGCGTTCCGAGCGTAGCGGGGAGCGGGTGCGCCAGCGCACGCTGCTCAATCTCGGCAGTGACTTTGCGGTGGCAACGGAGCATTGGGCGGTGTTGTGCAGTCGGATCGAGCAGTTGCTGGAGCGGCAGGGGGTGCTGGTAGAGCTGGAGTGTCCGGAAGAGGTTGAACGGGAAGCGCAACGGATAGCCATGCAACTGGTGCAGCGCGGGGCTGAGGTAGCGGCGGGTGGCACGGATCTGCAAACGGTGGACGTGGAGTCGCTGGAGTTGGAGCGGCCGCGGACGGTGGGGGTGGAGCATGTGGGGTTGTGGGCGATGGAGAGGCTGGGACTGGGGAGATTGCTGGAGGGGCTGGGGTTCAACGGCCGGCAGCGGGCGGTGGCGGTGGGGTCGATCATCGGGCGGATGGGGCAGCCGGGGTCGGAGAGGGCGAGTTGGCGCTGGCTGTGCGAGCGCAGCGGGCTGGGGGAGTTGCTGGAGGTGGACTTCGAGGCCATGAGCCTGATGCGTCTTTACCGTGTGTCGGATGCTTTGATGGCGCATCGGGAGGCCATCGAGAAGCACCTGTTCGAGCAGGTGACGGAGTTGTTCGGTCTGGGTCACACGGTGACGCTGTACGACCTCACCAACACGTTTTTCGAAGGCGAGGCCAAAGACCAGCCCAAGGCACAGCGCGGGCACTCGAAAGAGAAGCGCAGCGACTGTGCGCTGCTGACCCTGGGGCTGGTGCTGGACGGTTCGGGTTTCGTGCGCCGCTCCGAAGTGTTTGCCGGCAGGGTCGACGAAGACAAGACGCTGGAGCCGATGCTCAAGGCCCTGCACGCGCCCGGCGACGCCCTGGTGGTGATGGATGCGGGGATTGCCACCGAGGACAACGTGGCATGGTTGCGCGACAACGGCTACCGTTATCTGGTGGTCAGCCGCCAACGCACCCGCCGTTTCGACCCCGAGCGGTCCATCGCCATCGAGACCCGGTCGCACCACAAGGTTCACCTGCACAAGGTGGTGGATGAGGACCGAGGCGAGGTGCGGCTGTACTGTTATTCTGAGGAGCGCGCCAAAAAGGAGGAGGGGATAGCCAGACGCTTCGCCGAGCGCTTCGAGAGCGAGTTGCGCAAGCTCCACGAGGGGCTGTCGCGGCCCCGCACCCGCAAGGGGCTCGATTCTGTCTGGCAGCGGATCGGGCGGATACAGGAGCGCTGCCGCGGCGCCGGGCAGCATTACACCGTGGACGTCGTCGCCGACCCCCACAGCGGCAAGGCAGTGGCCGTCACCTGGAAGCACAAGCCCCTTGCCGGCACCATGCTCACCCATCCCGGTGTCTACTGTCTCCGCTCCAATGTCCACGACTGGGATCCGCAGACCTTGTGGCGCACTTACACCATGCTCACCGATCTCGAAGCCGTGTTCCGCTCTCTCAAGTCCGAACTCGGCCTCCGCCCCATCTTCCACAAAACCCAGAACCGCTCCGACGGTCACCTCTTCATCACCGTCATCGCCTACCAACTGGTCCAGACCATCCGCAGGCGCCTCGCCGAGCATGGAGAGAACGCCAGTTGGACCACTCTGCGCCGTATCCTCCAAGGCCAGCACCGTGTCACCGCCTCCTTCCGCCGAAAGGACGGTCGCACTCTCCACGTCCGCAAGGCCACCCGTGCCGAGCAACCCCAACTCAAAATCTACACCGCTCTCGATCTCGACCCCGCACCCGGAGGTGTCACCAAATTGATCGTCTAAATACCTTAACTGTCGAAATGTAGTGCCACACGCTAAATTATTCCCCGCTAACCCCCCGAATTATAACCACTTTCAAAAACCCGTGTTAAAGATGGGCTAACGCTCCGCTACGCTCGGGACGAACGGTTTTGATTGGCATGGCGTCCTTCGACTTCGCTTCGCTAACGCTCCGCTACGCTCGGGACGAACGGTTTTGATTGGCATGGCGTCCTTCGACTTCGCTTCGCTAACGCTCCGCTACGCTCGGGACGAACGGTTTTGATTGGCATGGCGTCCTTCGACTTCGCTTCGCTAACGCTCCGCTACGCTCAGGACGAACGGTTTTGAAATGTGTTCCCAGGCTAGGAGCCCTATTCCCGCTCGTCCTGAGCGTAGCGAAGCGAAGTCGAAGGACGCCATCGGGACGTCATATCCGCTTGTGCTGGTGCAACCGTCGTGGAATCATTCAGTTGAGGTCCGCAGGGTGGGGGTTGCGCATCGGGCTTCGAGGCGGGAAGGTGAATGAGCGGTGATACGGACAAGGTTGGCTCGGCCGTTGTTTTGGCCGGCGGCAAGAGCCGGCGCATGGGCCGGCCCAAGGCCATGCTTCCCTTCGGCGGAGAGCCTTTGATCACCCAGGTGATCCGGAGGCTCGCGGTGCTGTTTCCGGACATCGTGGTGGTGGCGGCCCCCGACCAGGAGTTGCCGGCGTTGTCCGCCACGGTGGTGCGCGACGAGGTGGCCTATCAGGGTCCGGTGGGTGGAATCTGCTACGGACTCAGGGCATGCCACAGCGCCGCCGGGTTCGTGACCTCCTGTGACGTCCCGTTTCTCAGTCTTCCCCTGGTCTCTTACCTGGCTTCCCGACTGCCGGATCATGACGTGGTGGTGCCGTATTGGGAAGGGCGCTTCCAGCCGTTGCACGCGGTGTACCGCCGCTCGGTGTTGCCTTTGCTGGAGCAGCAGCTTCAGCGCGGTGAATTGCGCCCGGTCTTTCTCTACGACAAGGTCCGTACCTTGAAGGTGGAGGAGGACGAGATCCGCGCCGTCGATCCGGACGGGTCGAGTTTCTTCAACATGAACACTCCGGAAGACTACACGGACGCCCTGGCCCGCTGGCAGGAGACGCCATGAGCACGCCGGCTGCCTGCTGCGAGGTCGAGCTCTTCGGCGTGGCCCGGCTGCGGGCGCGGACGAGCCGTATCTCGGTGGAGTTGTCCGAGTCCGCCACGCTGGCGCAGGTGTTGTCGGCGCTGGCCCTCAAGCTTCCGGCGCTGGTGGGTCCGGTCATCACCACGGCGGGGGACGGCCTCACCGCGGGCCACGTGTGCAACTTTAACGGGCGCGACTTCGTGCGGGATGCAAGCCGCCCGGTGGCGCCCGGGGACCGGCTTCTCATCATGTCCAGCGACGCCGGAGGATGATGGTGCACGGGTTTCACAACAGGTTGCTGCACGTGGATCTGGGCACCGGCCGTCACCGTTGGCAGGAGACGGGGGCGGACCGCCTTCGGGCCTTTCTCGGGGGCATCGGCCTCGGCACGAGCTTGCTCTACGATTTCGCCCCGCCGGGGGTCGAGCCCCTGGCGCCCGAGAATCCCCTGATCTTCGCCAGTGCGCCGTTGGCGGGCACCGGCCTCACCACCACCGCCAAGTACGCGGTGGTGACGAAATCGCCCCTCACAGGCTTCATCGCCGACTCGCTTTCGTCGAGCTTCTTTGCGCTGGAGCTCAAGGCGGTGGGCGTCGATGCCGTGGTGGTCACCGGCCGGGCCGCGGCCCCGGTGTATCTGTTCATCGACAACCGCGGCGTGGAGCTGCGGGACGCCCGCCATCTGTGGGGAGGAAGCGCCGCCGACACCGAGACCGCGGTCCGCGCGGAGCTCGGCAATCCGACGGCGAGGGTGGCTTCGGTGGGCACGGCCGGGGAGAACCGGGTGCGCTTCGCCACCATCAGCAACGAGGGGCGGCACGCGGGCCGCGGCGGCGTCGGCGCGGTCATGGGCTCCAAGAATCTGAAGGCCATCGCGTTGTCCGGCAACGCCAGGGTCTCGGTGGCGGACGCCGACGGGGTGGCCGCGATTGCCGCGACCCTGCGGCAGCGGAGCCTGGGCGAGCACACCGCCAAGTACCGGGAGATCGGCACGGTGGCGAACCTGGCGGTGTTCGACCGGCTCGGCGCGCTGCCCACGCGCAACTTCCAGCAGCCGACTTTTGCCGGCGCCGACGGCCTCAGCGGCGAGAGCCTCACCGAGAACAGCTTCAGCCGGCGGCACGGGTGCGCCTCCTGCACCATCCGTTGCGAAAGGCTGTTCAAGTCGCAGTCCGGGAACGAACAGCGCATGGAGTACGAGACGCTCTTCGCCCTGGGTCCCCTGTGCGGCATCGAAGATCCCGAGGCGGTGCTGGAGGCCGCTCGCCTCTGCGACGCCTACGGCCTCGACAGCATCAGCACCGGCGGCACCCTGGCCTGGGCCATGGAGTGCGCGGAGCGGGGGCTCTTGCCGGAGGCGGGTGATCTGCGCTTCGGCTCGGCGGAGACGGTGCTGGCCGCCATACCGGCCATCGCGGAACGCCGGGGGGTGGGCGATCTCCTGGCCGAGGGATCCCGGCGCGCGGCGTTGGCGGTGGGCCACGGCTCCCTGGACTGGGCCATGCAGGTCAAGGGGCTGGAACTGCCCGGATACGAGCCCCGGAGCCTCAAGACCATGGCCCTGGGTCTGGCCGTGAGCCCCCGGGGCGCCTGCCACAATCGCTCCGGCGCCTACGAGGCGGACTTTTCCGGCCAAGTGGACCGTCTGACCTCCGAGCCGGGCCGCGGCGCGCTGGTGGCCGCCTCGGAAGACTTTGCCGCGGCGTTGGATTCCCTCATTGTGTGCAAGTTCCTGCGCCGCTGCTTCGACGACTTCTATGCCGAAGCCGCGGACCTCCTGGCGAAGGTCACGGGCTGGGATTACGACGCGGCCGAGTTGCGCCAGACCGCGGAGCGGATCCACACGCTCAAACGCTGCTTCAACCAGCGCGAAGGCTGGCGCCCGGAGGATGACGGATTGCCGCCGCGGGTGCTCACGGAGGCCCTGGCCACGGGTGTCGCCCAGGGCACGCGCCTCACCCGAGAGGAGCTCCGGGAGATGATCCGGGATTACTACGGCGCCCGGCGGTGGGACCAGGACGGCCGCGTCCCCGAGGCCAGACTGAGGGAGCTGGGATTGTCGGGGGTCGAGGACGGTGGAGCGATTTCGTATGAAAGGGGACAAGATGCCGAGCGATGAAGCGCGCCGTTTGCTCAAGGTTTTCGGGATGGCCGTGACCGCGCTGGAGGACGCGGTGCGCGAAGGGGCTGCCGCCGACCAGGTCGCCCGGTCCGCGGCCGAGGCCCGGCAGCGCCTGGACGAGGTCACGGCATTCATCGAAGGGCTCGAGGGAGGAAGCGCGTGAGCGGAAACCGAGTTCACACCTTGCGGACCCTGGACCGGGGAGTCTGAGAACGTGGCGGAGAAGCAGCCGACGACGCCGAAGCGCGGGCACCCCGGCTCGGGGCGCGGCCGTGGCCGGAACCGTCCCCGTGGGCGGCAGGTGGACCCGGAGGCGCTGGAGCAGGTGCAGGCGTTGTTGGGGGACCGGCCGCGGCGCCGGGATCTCCTGATCGAGTACCTGCATTGCATCCAGGATCGCTACCATGTCCTGTCCGCGGCACATCTTGTGGCGCTGGCCGACGAGATGCGCCTGGCCCTGGCCGAAGTCTATGAGGTGGCGACGTTCTACGCCCACTTCGACGTGGCCAGGGAAGGGGCGGCTCCGCCCTCGGACGTCACCGTGCGGGTGTGCGACGGGCTGGTGTGTGAGATGATGGGCGCGCGGGGGCTCCTGGAGAACCTGCCGGCGGCGCTGGGGAACGGCGTTCGAGTGATGCCGGGGCCGTGCATGGGCGGCTGCGACAACGCCCCGGTGGCCAAGGTGGAGCGCCGCACCGTGGCCCGGGCCACCGTGGACACGGTGTCGGCGTCGGTCCGGCGCCGGGAGATCGAGCCGGACATGCCGCGCTACAAGGACTACGGGGAGTACGTCGCGGACGGCGGCTACACGCTCCTGAAGGAGTGCCTCGGGGGCGGTCTGACCCGGGAGGACGTGGTGGAGAAGGTGTCGGCGTCCGGGCTCCAGGGCCTGGGCGGCGCGGGCTTTCCCACCGGCCGCAAATGGCAGATCGTGCGCGGCTATCCCGGTCCGCGGCTCATGGCCGTGAACGCGGACGAGGGGGAACCCGGCACCTTCAAGGACCGCCACTTCATGGAGACCGACCCGCATCGGTTCCTCGAAGGGCTCTTGGTCGCGGCCTGGGCCGTGGAGGCGGAGGCCGCCTACATCTATCTGCGAGACGAGTACGCCGAGGTCCGGGAGATCCTGTCACGGGAGCTGCCCAGGCTCCGGGAAGCCGGCCTGGCCCCCCAGGTGGAGTTGCACCTGCGGCGCGGTGCCGGGGCGTATATCTGCGGCGAGGAATCGGCCATGATCGAGAGCATCGAGGGCAAGCGCGGGCTGCCTCGTCACCGGCCGCCGTATGTCGCGGAGACCGGCCTGTTCGGCCGGCCCACCCTGGTGCAGAACGTCGAGACCCTTTACTGGATACGGGACATCGCCGAGAAGGGGCCGGAGTGGTTCACGGGCCAGGGCCTCAACGGCGGCGCCGGCCTGCACGCCTATTCGGTCTCGGGGCGGGTGGCGCGGCCGGGGGTGAAGATCGCCCCCACCGGCATCACCGCGCGCGAGCTGATCGACGAGCATTGCGGCGGCATGCAGCCGGGCCACCGGTTCAAGGGCTACCTTCCCGGCGGCGCTTCGGGCGGCATGCTGCCGGCCTCCATGGCCGACCTTCCGCTCAAGTTCGGGTCCCTGGAGCCCCACGGCTGTCTCGTGGGCTCCCACGGGGTGGTGGTGTTGAGCGACCAGGACGACGTGAAGGCGGTGGTGCGCAACCTGATGCGCTTCTTCAAGCACGAGAGCTGCGGACAATGCACGCCGTGCCGCGTGGGGACGGAAAAGGCGGTGGGGCTCCTGGAGCGGCCTTCGTGGGATGAGCCGTTGCTGGAGCAGCTCAGCGCCGCCATGGTGGACGCCTCCATCTGCGGCCTCGGACAGGCGGCCCCCAACTCGGTGCGTTGCGCGTTCCGTTACTTCCGGGAGGATCTGTCGTGAGCGAGCCCGTCCATTTCATTCTCGACGACCGGGAGGTAGAGGCGGCGGCCGGGGAGACCCTCTGGCAGGTGGCCGAGCGGCAGGGCACGGTGATCCCGCACCTGTGCTACGACCCGCAACCCGGCTACCGGCCCGACGGCAACTGCCGCGCGTGCATGGTGGAAGTGGAGGGGGAGCGGGTGTTGGCCGCTTCGTGCATCCGGCGTCCGACCCCCGGCATGACGGTGCGCACGGACAGCGAACGGGCCCGGAGCGCGCGCCGGATGGTGCTGGAGCTGTTGATGGCGGATCAGCCGCCGCGGGAGGCCGCCCACGATTCCCGGTCGCGGCTGTGGCACTGGGCCGAGCAGATGAAGGTGACGGACAGCCGGTTCCCGGCCCGCGACGCCCCCGCTCCCGACACTAGCCATCCGGCCATGCGGGTGGCGCTCGACGCCTGCATCCACTGCACCCTGTGCGTCCGGGCCTGCCGCGAGGTGCAGGTGAACGACGTCATCGGCATGGCCTACCGCGGCGGCGACGCCAAGATCGTCTTCGACTTTGACGACCCCATGGGCGACAGCACTTGCGTGGCCTGCGGCGAATGCGTGCAGGCCTGTCCCACCGGCGCCTTGACGGCGGCGTCGCTGGTGGATGCCGCGGGCGTGGACAAGCGTGAGGCCCTCACCGAGGTGCCCAGCGTGTGCCCGTATTGCGGCGTGGGCTGCCAGATCGACTATCAGGTCAAGGACAACGCCCTCGTGGCGGTCCGGGGCCGCAACGGGCCGTCCAATCGCGGCCGCCTGTGCGTCAAGGGCCGGTTCGGGTTTGACTACGTCAGCCACCCGCACCGGCTCACCGTGCCGCTCATACGCCGCGACGACGCGCCCAAGGATGCTTCGGCCGATGTCGATCCGGCCAATCCCTACAGCCATTTCCGCGAGGCCACCTGGGAGGAGGCGTTGGAAGCGGCGGCCGCCGGACTCCAGAAGATACGAGACCGCGACGGCGACGACGCCCTGGCGGGTTACGGCTCCGCGAAGGGTTCCAACGAGGAGGCCTACCTCGTCCAGAAGCTCGTGCGCACGGGCTTCGGCAACAACAACGTGGACCATTGCACCCGGCTTTGCCACGCGTCGTCCGTGGCGGCGCTGATGGAGGGCATCGGCTCCGCCGCCGTGACCGCGCCCTTCACTGCCTGCGAGGACTCGGACGTCATCATCGTCATCGGAGCCAACCCGACGGAGAACCATCCGGTGGCGGCAACCTATTTCAAGCAGGCGGCCAAACGCGGGGCGCAGCTCATCGTGATGGATCCCCGGGGCCAGGCATTGAGGCGGCACGCCTCCTGGATGCTGCAGTTCAAGCCCGGCGCCGACGTGGCGCTGCTCAACGCCCTGCTCAACGTCATCGTGGGGGAGGATCTCTACGACCGCGCCTACGTGGCCACCCACACCGAGGGTTTCGAGGAATTGAAGCGCCATGTGGCGGACTTCACGCCCGAGGCCATGTCGGAGATCTGCGGCATCGACGCGGAGACCCTCCGCGCGGTGGCGCGTCTCTACGCCCGCGCCAAGGCGGCCATCATCTTCTGGGGCATGGGCATCTCGCAACACGTTCACGGAACCGACAACGCCCGCTGTCTCATCGCGCTCTCACTCGTCACCGGCCAGGTGGGGCGTCCCGGCACCGGGCTCCACCCGTTGCGCGGACAGAACAACGTACAGGGGGCGTCCGACGCCGGCCTCGTTCCCATGTTCTATCCCGACTACCGGGCGGTGGACGAGTCGGAGACGCGCCGGCGTTTCGAAGACGTCTGGGACATGGCCCTGGATCAGCGGCGGGGACTCACCGTGATGGAGATCATGGACGCGGTGCACGCCGGGCAGATCAAGGGCATTTACATCATGGGCGAGAACCCGGCCATGTCCGACCCCGACGTTCAGCACGCGCGGGAGGGGCTGGCCAAGCTCGAGCACCTGGTGGTGCAGGAGATTTTCCTCACCGAGACGGCGTTTCACGCCGACGTGGTGCTGCCGGCCTCGGCGTGGCCGGAAAAGAACGGCACCGTCACCAACAGCAACCGTCAGGTACAGATGGGGCGGGCGGCGTTGCAGCCCCCGGCCGGAGTCCGCCAGGACTGGTGGATCATCCAGGAGCTGGCGCGGCGCATGGGCCTCGATTGGAACTACACCGGGCCGGCCGACGTCTTCGCGGAGATGAAGCGAGTCATGCCGTCCCTGGACCATATCACCTGGGATCGGGTGGAGCGTGAAAGCTCGGTGACCTATCCGTGCCCGGGCCCAGATCTGCCGGGTACCGACGTCGTCTTCGGCGAAGGCTTTCCCACCGACACCGGGCGGGGCAGGCTCGTGCCCGTGGACATCATCCCGCCCGACGAACAGCCCGACGACGCGTTTCCGATGATTCTCACCACCGGCCGGCAGCTTGAGCACTGGCACACCGGCGCCATCACGAGGCGGGCCAGCGTGCTGGACGAGCTCGAACCCGAAGCCGTTGCCAGCCTGTCCCCCAAGGAGCTGCGCCGGCTTGGCGTGTCTCCGGGGCAGCCGGTGCGCGTGTCCACCCGCCGCGGCGTCATCGAGATCAACTCGCGGGCCGACAGCGCCGTCCCGGACGGATGCGTCTTCGTTCCGTTCTGTTTTGCCGAGGCGGCGGTCAATCTGTTGACCAACCCGGCGCTGGATCCCTATGGCAAGATCCCGGAGTACAAGTTCTGCGCCGCGCGAGTTGAGAGGGCTGACGGTGCCACGAGCGATGTCGGGGCGTAGCGTAGTTGCTCGTGGCCAGGATGCTCCGGTTGTTTAAGGCGTATTCGGCTTCAGGCACTTTTCCACGGCGCGGAATTGTCCATAGCGTGCCTCAGGTTGCGTACAGCTTGCCGGACTTCTGACTGTGCCGTGACAGATGCGGTGAGTTCAAGAGCACACACAACTTCATGCATCGTATGTCATGTTCAGGAAATTGAGGACAGGGCGCGATTGCTCGTTTTCCACGTTCGCGTTCTCGTTTAGAAAGCGTATTTTCCCAAGCTCGTCCTGATGGCTCAACCCCACCCTGCATCGAGTTTGGCACAGTAGACGGCTCCCGCGATTGAGAACAAGCAGTCATGTGTCTGATTGCTGCAAGCGCTCATGCTGCCGCTACCCTGGTATCATCGCGGTGCAGCATGCCCGTCTTCCGGTCAATCGCATAGCCTGCGCGCCGCAGTGCGACCAACACGTCGCCAAGATGCAGGTCGTCAAGTATTCGGTGCTGCTGGATCGCCTTGGCCAAGATGTGGACGTACACGTAGCTCGGGTTGCGCGCATGCTCGACAGGCAAATCGGCCAAAGTTTCACGGATCAGCGCGGCTGTATCGCCGTTTGACAGGGGCCGGGCATTGTCCGCCGACTCGGCACAAGTAGGCTTTTGGACCGTAAGGATAAGATCGACGGTGACAACGCTCTCGGAGCCGGAATTGAGGCCCTTCACGGATCGTTGGCCCTTGTCCAGAATCGCGACGTGAACGGGCGCTGTCTTGAATCCGCCGTCGCGCAGGGCTCGCTGTACGAGGCCCCAAATTCGCCCGCTACTGTTTCCGAACACCACGGACATGTAGCGGCCGGGTTTGAGTACGCGGAAAGCCTCGGTAAACGCGCCACGCAGGAGCCTTTCGTAGCGCTCAACGGCTCCATTCTTGCGCTTGCCCGTGGTGTGGACGACGGCTTCGTCCTCGTTGTCCGTGGTGCGATCTAGCCAAGCCTCATGGAACAGGCTCATATCGCTGTAAAATATATTGCTGCCGAAGGGTGGGTCTGTGAAGATGTAATCCACGGACTGGTCCCTCAAGTGTGAGAGCCGGTCCGCTGACGTGAGGTCGTACGAGACATCCTCCACCTTCGGGCGGCGGAAGAGCGGCTCCCCGTCTCCGCCGAGTAGTACCTGATCGGCACGCAAGACCGCCTCGATTTTGCGGTGGAATAGCTCGAAGACGTTCCATTCGTAGTAGACCGGGGCGATGTAGTAGGTCTGGTTCTGAGCGTTGAGCGGGCGTTTGGCGCTCCACTGATAGCGCCGGGAGGCCCGCGGGAGGATCGCGGTAAAGGCGAAGCTGAGCTTCCGTCTCAGGTCCGCGTCTTCCCAGGCGTTAATGGCACGCCACAACTCGAGGAGCGCAATCGCATTTCGCGGCGCAAAAAACCGCGCTGTTTCGGTAAGTCCTGCTTTTCCGAGGCCCGACCGGCTGTACATTTCACGATGCTCATGGATAGGCAGTGACGGCACATCCTCTTGACGGGGGTCGGAGGCGGCTGTCGCGATCGTTTCCCTGTCGAGGGCAGAGACATTTTGTGAGACGAGCTTGCCCGTTTCTCCGGCTACCACGACATCAACCGGCACATCTTCGCCGCGAGACCAGTTTCGACGCCTGAACGGCCCGTCACAGGACGGGCATTGGCCCGGGGCCGCGCCGAGCGGGGAGAGGTGTTCAAAATAGACAAGTTCATTGCTGCATACAGGGCAAACATAGGTGAAGGACCACACGGTACGGACGATTTCCGCAATGGCGCCGTCGGTGGCGCGCCGCGTCTTGTACAGATCGCCCAGAGCGGCGCGCGCCGTCTTTGTCACCGAATCGGCTGCATGGCGGTACGCGGACGGCGAGACTTCCGCTAAATAGCCCTTCGCAATGTGCTGTCCGAGCACCGAGATGTCACTCAGAACAGCCTTGCGCCCCGTCATCAGGGCAGCCAGCCCCGTCATGCCCGAGCCGGCGAAGAAGTCGACAATCGTGTCTCCAGGGGCGGAGAGTGCTGCTATGAAAGGCCGGACGGCGGCCACGGGCACCTTGGTGAGGTAAGCGTGACAGTTGTAGATGGCGTCCGTGCGCGGTGCTGTGATGGATTCTGGCAGCGAATCGAGAGTGGGTACCATATCTCTTCTCCCGTCGTCACAGTACAGATGGGTGACTTAAAGTCTGTAGACTTATAGTTGACATATCCCTAGCCTTCCTGCAACTCTGCCGAGGCCCGTGATGTGACGGAAATCAGACCAAAAACCATATTTGCCACCAATCTTCGCCGCTTCAGAGTCGCAACAGGATTTTCCCAGGAAGCGCTGGCAGACAGGGCTGGCCTTCACAGGACCTACATTAGCTCCATCGAGCGCGGGCGGCGCAACGTCTCCCTTGAGAACATATTTCTTCTTGCTGAAGCCCTCGGGGTAGAACCAGGGGACCTGCTCAAGCAGGCATGACCGCCAATGGGATTCAAGGTAAATTCCAGCTTCCTGCGGTTTCTGACTATGGGTGCGCTAGGTGTGCGCCGCGCCGTAGTCGAGCTCAAGGGCTGGGGATTCGAGCCAATCGAACTCGAACGCTATTGCACGTCGAACAAGATCTGGGCGACCAAAGTCAAGCGGCTCCGCCTTCCTGACCTGCTTTGTGTAAAGACGGGCATACGGGTCGAAGTTCGCGCCAAGAGTGATCTCAAGATCCGTATGAGCGACGCGCCGAACAACCCGGACCGGGCATGGGATGCAGGGTTGCGTGACGAAGATGTCGTGGCGCTGATTGCCTGCACGGATGGTCCCGACGGCCCCAAGGCGGCAGACAGCGCGGTATATTTTTCAGTGCATACGCTACGTGATTCGATATCGCTTTCGAAGCTCGGACCGCCAAAATCCGCCTCGGAAGGAGCTGAACGCGACCGCATTTGGCCGTCTACGGTACCGAAACGGCCTGGCCACGTGCTGTCCGTGGATGAGGACAAGCTCGTCGTAATGATGGAGGGCGACAGCGGGCCGCCGCGCAGGCAGACGTACAGATTGGGACAGAAACATGCCTATATGGTGCCCGGTGAGCGGTTCGCCGCAAACACCACCATGCTCGCTGGTGCCCCCGAATCACTCGCCGCCCTGAATCGGTACCTAAGCGTTCGCTACGACCCGCTTGGCGATATCGCCGCAGAGAGTCCTATGGACCGTTACGCCGCAGTGAAGGCGCTACGCTTTCGCGCTGACCTGCACGGAGAGGCCGTCCCGGCGCTTGAGAAAATGCTCAACACGGAACAGGAAATTCGCGTGGAACTCGAAGCCGCTGCCAGTGCGGCAGCATTGGGCTCGAGCATGGGCGAGGAACGAATCGTAGAGATGTTGTGGGCTGACCGCGATGCTGGCGAGATGAGCATGGAGGCAATTCTGATCCTTACGGAGCTGAAGAACGAATTTGCCCGAGAACAGCTCCGTCGTGCGGCGGGTGATGCACAGTTCCGTGGGGACGAACGGCGGCAGGCCGCAATCTGGGGTCTCGGCAAAGCCGGCCTGAGTTCTTACAGTGAACTAGTGCCATTTATCGCAGATGAGGAAGAGAACGCAGCCCTCCATGCTATCGTCGCCTTCGGGCCGGATACGCCAAAAGCCGTTGTCGACGCGTTGGTGGCCGTTCTCATAGGCGGTGATGACCGCAAAGCGGCGGCGGCGTCTGAGGCCCTGCGCGTCATCGGCAGCGTGGCTGTGCTGGAATCGTTGGTCGCCACCGTGAACACGGGCGACGAACGCAAGAACTGGCTGTTGGCCACCATCGGGCGACTCTCCCCAGACATGGTACGGGCAGAACTGAAGGGCACCTCTCTTTTGGATCGACTGCAACCAATGTTGCTCGTCGCACGCGGCGCAAACTGGTTGTCCAACGAAGATACTGCCAGCGACATCGCCTTTCTGCTGAGGCAAATGCTGTGACAATCCGCCGACCGGACTCGGTGGGGACGATCTCGGCGGGGAGACCTACGGATCAGTACTCCAGCAATGCGGCGATGGCGAGGCTGACGGCGATGGAGAAGACTATGACGAGCCAGACTTCCAAGTTAACCTCCTTTCAAGGAGTTAGCCTAACAAAAAATGTTCAGTTAGTCAAACTTATGAACCTGGATAAGCAAGAACGGTTCTCCGGTCCGTGGAAGTACCGAAGTTGCGAGCACAGGAACAGTGGTTGCAAAGCTGGTTGAATCGGACTCCCGCGACCGGGAGTTCAGACGGCGGACAACCCGTGTTGTCTCTTGACAATTTAAGCAGTTGAAGGGCTTTTTTTCAAGTAGCCCAGCTGGATCAGGCGTTCATTTATTCGAATTTATTGAAAGAGAACTAACGTTACCGTCACCAAGAGGCGAGCGTTCGGTCCGGAACCATCTTCAGAAGCTGACCTTCGGTGTCGCTTTCGCCGCTTCCTCCACCCGGAAGTACTCGGCCTTCTCCACCCCCGCCATGTCCGCGTAGAAGCGCCCCGGCAGCTTGCGCACGAACGTGTTGACCGCGGTGACGCGGTCGTTGAAGCGCTTGCGTTCCACCGCCAGGCGGTTCTCGGTTCCTTCGAGCTGATCCTGAAGCTTCAGGAAAGACTGGTTGGACTTGAGCTGCGGGTACTGCTCCCGCAGCACCAGCAGCCGGGACAGCGCCCGTTCGAAGCCGGCGGCGGCCTGTGCCTTCTGGTTCACCGTGCCGGCCTGGAAATAGGCCTTGCGCGCGTTGGCCACACCCAGGAAGATCTTCTCCTCCTGCTTGGCCACGCCCTTCACGGTTTCCAGCAGGTTGGGGATCAGTTCGAAGCGCCGCTGAAGCTGGTTCTCCACCTGCGCCCACTGGTTCTTGACCCCTTCATCCAGGGCGATGGCGCGGTTGTAGCCGCTCAACACACACCCGCCCGCCAACAGGACCATGCCGACGATCACCGCCAGCACCACCAAGAGAATTTTCGATGCGCTCAAGCCGTTTCTCCCTTCCACGTATCAGGTATTCACCACCCGGCTCCGCCCCCGCCCCCGCCAAAGCCCCCGCCGCCGCCGAAAGAACCACCGAGGCCGCCCCCGAAGCCTCCTCCGAGACCTCCACCCGAGCCACCCCAGGCGCGCCCGCCTCCTCCGAGGAGGCTCCCGAGAACCGCTCCCATCAGAAGGCCGGAAGCCGCGCCCCGGCCGCCCCAGGCGGTTCGGTGACGCCGCCGGCGTAGCGAGCTCAGGAAGAACAGCCCCAGCAGCACCGGCATGAGCGAACCGCCGATGCCGGTGCCGGTCACACGCCGCCGGCCGCCGCGGATCCGGTAGTCGGGAGCGCCGGTAAGCTTCACGCGCGCCCCGTCCGCCACCCGGTTGGCCGTGGCCACGGTGAGAGCCAGCAACCCTTCGGCGTATTTGCCCTTGCTGAAGAAGTCGGCGGCCACCCGTCGGGAAGCCGTGCCGGCCCAGGAGTCGGGCAGCACCCCCTCCAGGCCGTAACCCGTGTGGATACGAACCTTTCGCTCCTTGAGGGTCAGGGCGATGAGGGCGCCGTTGTCCTTGCCCTTGCGGCCCAGCTTCCAGGCCTCCGCGTGGCGCTGCGCGAAGCCGACGATGTCCTCCCCATCCGTGGTGGGAACGGTGAGGATCTTGACCTGGGCCGTGGTCTTCTGCTCCAGCTCGCGCAGCCAGCCCTCCACCCTGCGTTCGGTGCCGGCGTCGATGAGGCCGGCCGTGTCCACGACGTACGTACCCGGATCCTTGACCGTCACGGCGGCGCCGGCCGCCGGAGCGAGCAAAGCCGGCGCGGCAAGCGACAGGACCAACGCCAGCCCCGGAAGGAATCGGCTCGTGCTACCACGCATTGATATGGGTCCTCAAAGCGTCCACGTCCGCGTAAAGGGTCTTGAACTCTTCCCAGCCGTGATCGCTGCGGTCATCGACCGCGCTCCGTACCCCGGGCAATGAACGGTGGATGCCGTCCTCGACGGCTACCACCGTGTCCAGCGCCGCTCTGGGCTCGGTGTCCCCGTGGAGCCACAGCAGTCCCCGCAGCGATCGCAGCAGGCGCTCGCCCACGTCCACCTCCACCGTGGTGAGGGTCTTGTCCCGCCCCGCCGCGGCCAGCAGCGCCTGCCTCATGCCGAGCTGGACGGTCTTGATCTCGCGCTCGCATTGGTGTCGCACGTCCGCGGCCTGCAGGGACAGCTCCTGGAAATAGTCCTCCCCGAACACGCAGATGCGGTGCTGGGCGATTTCGAGGAACTCCAGCGGGAAGGTATCCAGGGATGCGTCGATGTACTCGGGCGTCATGATCAGGGGCGCCGCGATGCGCGCCTTTCCAAGCCTTGGACCCTGCTTTGCCAACTGTCGCAGCATCTCCAGGTCCACGGCGCCCACCACGAAGACGCTCCGCGCCGTGTGGGACCGGGGATTGAAGGTGCCGGCGGCGACGGCGCCGAACAGCGTCAGCGACCGGGCATTGTCGCCGGCAAGTTCCTTGAGGGTCTCGGCGTAGCGCCGGAGCGGCTCGCGCATGGCTTCCGGCAAACCGTTCAGTTCATGTTTTTCTTCCATCGCCTATTCCCTCCAAGGGCCAGTGTAGTTGCAAATCTGGACAAGTGGCAAGCCGCACAGGTATTGTGGTGGCATGGAAATACCTATGGTAGTCGAGGATACCGGCCGTGGCGAGCGCGCCTACGACCTTTTCTCCCGCATGCTCCGGGACCGCATCGTGTTCCTTGTGGGCGAGATCGACGACCCGATGGCAAACACCATCGCGGCCCAGCTTCTCTACCTCGAGTCCGACGACCCGGAGCAGGACATTTATCTATACATCAACTCACCGGGCGGAGCGGTGACCGCGGGCATGGCCGTCTACGACACCATGCAATACATTCAGCCCGAGGTTGCCACGGTGTGCGTCGGCGAGGCCGCCAGCACGGGGGCCTTGCTGCTGGCCGCGGGCCAGTCCGGGAAGCGGTTCGCGTTGCCCCATGCGCGGGTCATGATCCACCAGCCCCTGGGGGGTTATCGCGGGTCGGCGGCGGACATCGACATCCATGCCAGGGAGATCCTTCGGGTACGCGAAGAGGTCAACGGCATTCTGGTGAAGCACACCGGGCAGACCATCGAGACCATCGAACACGACACTCAGCGGGACCGGTTCATGACCGCGCCCATGGCCCTGGAATATCACATCATCGACGAGATCCTGGTAAAGCGGGAGTCCGGCTAGTGTGGTGTCCCGCAAATATATGAGCAAAGACGTTGGACTTTGGCAAGGATGGAATCAGGGGCACCACAACCGCAGGATGTGATAAACAGGATTCTGGCGGCATGATTTACCAACGGAATACACCTTAACTCAGCCGCCCACCTGTCCAACAATGTAGGACCACCTCAGAGGGTGGAAAAGCGATAAGCGCGCCCAACGGAGGTTTAAGTCGACGTCGGTTTGAAAAGAGTTGGTCGACTTGCGGGGCTGGCGTGCCGTTTGTAATGGCTTCAAGTGTCGGGAGGTTTGCGCCCATGCTGAGATTCGCCGAAGAGATCATGCTGCTCATGCTCGATGACAAGGGCGGGAAGTTCGCGGACGTGCCCAGGCTGTGGCTCCACTACGCGCTTGCCGGCGCGGTTCTGACGGACTTGGCTCTGGAACGCCGGATCGATACCGATCCGAAACAACTCGTCGTGATCGATCCGTCACCCCTCGGGGACGATCTGCTCGACCCGGTGCTCGCCCGCATCGTGCGATCGACGGAGACGCGCGATATCTACTACTGGGTCGAGGAAACGATCAGATATGCCAGCGCAATCCGCGAGTGCTCCCTCGCCCGTCTCATCGAGCGCGGCATTCTGCGCCAGGAGGATGACCGTTTCCTGTGGGTGTTCCAGACGCGGCGCTATCCGATCATCGACGACCGGACCATCCGGGAGGTAAAGCTGCGGATCATGGGGGTGCTGTTCAGCGACGAGATTCCGGATGTGCGCGACATCGTCATCATTTCCCTTTCGGACGCATGCGGCATCTTTGAAGGCCTGCTTTCCAGCCAGGAGCTGCAGAGTGCCGCCGGACGTATCGAACAAGTCCGCAAGATGGAGTTGATCTGCCGGGATGTCGTGAAGGCGGCTTCCCGTCGCATTCGAGACATCGAATCGTCTATGGCGCCGAAGCATTAGCGGCCGCGCCGCCGCCCGCCGAAACGAGTTATACGAACCTCGATGCCACTCGACCGGCGCACCATGGTGCCGGCCGCGGGCGGTGATTCGAGCCAACGGCGGGATACGCCGATTTACAGGTTCTTGCGATGGAATTACGATTCCGCCATCGAGACCACGGCCCAGGTCGACCCGGCGGCGTTCATCGGAGGCATCATGCGCGCGCCGGTCTCACAAGGAGCACGAGTTCTGATGAGCGCCGTCACGAGCCTGCCTTTCAGCAATGGTGGCGCCACCGTGCGCGGGGTCATGGTGGATGGGCGGCAGGATGGTGTTTGATCTCGACGTGATGATCCTTCGCATAGTGTTCCTCCAACCCAAAGGGCGGCCTCCTAACCCTCGACCAACTATTTGCCCTTCCGATGCTTCTCGGACCGTTCACGTGCCATGCGCTCCGCCTCGGCGATTTGGTTCGGGGTCAGGATCTTGCTGAACTGGTCCCGCGCCTTGCCCGCGGGCGCTGCCCCGGCGGAAGCGGCCAAGTCGAACCCTACTATATAGGCGCGCACGTAGTCTTTGACCACTCCTTCACCTCTGACATACATGACGCCCATCAAGGCCTGGGCGCCGGCGTGCCCTTGATCCGCCGCCATGCGGTACCAATGCGTTGTCTTGGCATGGTCCTGAGGCACTCCGTGGCCGTGATAATACATGGCCCCCAGATCAAGCTGCGCCTTTGCGAGTCCCTGCCTGGCCGCCATGCGGTACCATTTCACCGCCTCCGCATAGTCCTGCGGTACGCCGAGGCCCCGTTGATGGATGACGGCCAGATTGAGCTGTGCCAAGGCGTCTCCTCCCTCGGCAGCCCGGCGAAACCAGCGCAGGGCCTCGGCGTAGTCCTGAATCACTCCCTGGCCCCTGGAATACATGACGCCGACCTCATTCTGGGCCCTGCCGTGTCCCTGCCTGGCCGCCATGCGATACCAGCGCAGGGCCTCGGCGTAGTCTAGTGTGGTGTCTCACAAATACGGTTATGAATCTGCGGGTCCTTTTGGCCGTCGGCTGCGTTGCTCTTCCTCGCGTGGTGCCCCCCACTGAGGGGCGACCGCCGGTCGCCCCTACAAGTCATCGCGCCTTGCCGACAACCAAAATGCCCTCGCAGTTTCATAAGCGTATTTGTGAGACACCACACTAGAGTTCAAGTCGAACGCTGGTTCGGCCTCATCTCCCAAATGGCCATACGCCGCGGCTCCTTCTCCAGCGTCTCCCAACTCGTCCAAAAAATCCAATTCTTCGTCCAAAACTACAACCACAACGCCTCCCCCTTCATGTGGACCGCCACCCCTGATTCTATCCTTGCCAAAGTCCAACGTCTTTGCTCATATATTTGCGGGACACCACACTAGGGCCTCAGCCGAAACGCGCGGGCGAGAAGTTCGGGTCCGCGTCCGCTCCGAAGAGTATCCGGGCGGCCAGGGAACCCACGGCGGCGCTGGTGGTGACGCCGTGGCCCCCGAGCCCCGCGACCCAGAAAAACCCCTCGATCCCGGGATCCCAGCCGATGACGAACCGGTTGTCATCCGTGAACGTTCGGATCCCGGCCCAGTAACGCGCGATGGGAACGTCGGGGAAATTGGGGTAGGCCCCCGCCAGCCGCTCCGCCAGGAGCTCCACGGCCCGGATGTCCGTCGGAGGGTCGCCGGGCGGGACATCGTCCTCGTCGCACGGGCACAGCATCAGCCCGCCGGAGCTCGGCTGGAAATAGACCTCGTCGGAGACGTTGAGGACGAAGGGCCAGTCGGGCTTGACCCAGTCCAGAGGCGGGGTCACGAACAGGTGCCGGCGGCGCGGGTGATAGGCGATGGACGCGGCCCCTGCCATGGCTCCCACGGGTCCGGCCCAGGGTCCGGCGGCATTGACGACGACGTCGGCCTCGACAAAGCCCTGACTCGTGGCAATGCCCTGCACGCGCCCGTTGCGTACCCGCACTTCCTCCACCGCCGCGCGGTATCGAATGGCAGCGCCGCCGCTCTGGGCCATCTTGAGGTAGCCCGACAGCAGCGCGTTGATGTCGATGACGCCGTCCGAGGCGCACCACACGGCGCCGTCCAGGGCGGCGCCTTCGATGAGCGGCATGGCTGCCCGGGTCTTTTCCGGCGACCAGCACTCGACATCGAGGCCCCGCCGGCGCGCGAGTTCCGCGTCTTGCTGCAGGCCGTCCCACTGTTCGCCGCGTCCGAGTATCAGACAGCCGATGGCGTTGTAAGAGACGGGGACGGGCCAGCCGGGCGGGGGCTTGCGAATGAACTCGGCTGACTGCGCGGCCAGGTCTGCCACGGAGGGCTCGGCCAGGACTTGGCGTATGAACCCCGCGTTCCGGCCCGAGGAATGGAACCCGGCCACCGCTTCCTGCTCCACGATCACGATCTGACGGGCGCCCTGGAGGGCCAGGTGGCAGGCGGTGGCGGCGCCGGCGAACCCCGCGCCTATGATGGCGTATCGTGCCGCTTCGGGTCGCATGTCAGTGTCCGGGACCTTTCTCCACCAACTTCAGCTCCCGGACACCAACAGCACCTCGCGGATCTGGAGGACCGCGTCGTGGATATCCGGGTCCGAGATCTGGAGGTGGGTGACCGCCCGGAGCCAGCCGTTCCCCACGTGGTTCATGAGCACGCCCTTGTGCCGCAACTGTTCCACCACCTCCGGTCCGTTGGTGACGCGCCAGTAGACCATGTTCGTGGGCGGATCCGGAATGTCCACCTCCAGTGGACGTCCGTCATGGACGAGTTCCTCCAGACCCTGGGCCAGTGCCACGGCGCGCCGGTGGTCCTCCGGAAGGCGCCCGCGATGTTGCCGCAGGCCATGGAGCGCCGCCGCGGCCAGGAACCCCGCCTGACGCATGCCGCCGCCCATGAGCTTGCGGATCTTTCGCGCCCGCGCGGCATCCTCGCGGCTCCCGGCCAGGGCGGAGCCCACCGGCGCCCCCAGGCCTTTCGAGAAACAGACCGCCACCGTGTCGAACCCCGCGGCGAGATCGCGTTCGGAGTCGCCGGTGGCGGCGGCGGCGTTCCATAGCCTGGCGCCGTCGCAGTGCGTCTTGAGCCCCAGGCTCCGCGCGGTGGCAACGATTCGTTGAGTATCCTGTCGCGCCAGAGCCCGCCCGCGGCCCCGGTTGTGGGTGTTCTCCACCAGGATGAGGGTGGAAGGCGATTCGTGTAGGCCGTCGGCCCGAAACCTGCCCTGGATCGCTTCATCGGACAGTTTCTCGCTGAACGGAATGAGGTCGAATTGCACTCCCGAGAGGGCGGCTCCGGCGCCGGCCTCGTAGGCGAAGGTGTGGGACCCCTCCTCGCACAGCACCGAGTCGCCCGGCCTGGTATGGAGCCGGATCGCGATCTGGTTCGCCATGGATCCGGACGGGGTGAACACCGCCGCTTCCTTGCCCAGCAGGCCGGCCACCTCTTCCTCGAGCCGGTTGATGCTGGGGTCTTCGCCGTAGACGTCATCGCCCACTTCGGCGGCGGTCATCGCCCGGAGCATCTCCGGCGTCGGCGTGGTCACGGTGTCGGAACGTAGATCGATCATGCTGGTGTTTCTACGGGTCGCGCGGGAGCTTGAATCCGCGCACCACCTGTCCGGATTTACCCGCGGGGGGAAGCTCATCCCCGTTCAACGTGAGGCGCACCCCTCCGGCGTTGCCGAACGTGATGACGAAACCCGTTTGCGCGGACAGTGTCCTGGACGTGCCCACGGCCAGCAGCATGTCCCGTGGTTGCCCGCCATCGACCCAGACCCGCAGCCAAGCCTCCTGGTCGGCCGTGATGGTCAGGCTATGTTGCGCCTGAGCGTCGGCAGCGGCGGTTTCCGGCGGGTCCGATACGGCCGCCAACACAGGTGGTCCCGAGGGGTTGGGATCGTCTGTGGCGTCCCCGCCGCGGTCGGGTGTCTGCTGCGGCGGTTCGCCGGAATCGGACGTCTCCGTCGCGGTTTCCCCGGCCTGTGGTGTGGGAGTGTCCTGCGCGGCTGACGGCGCGGAAACGGCTTCGGGCGCGGGCGGGGTCGCCGCCAGCCTGGGATTCGATGGATCCGTTTCATTGGCTTCGGGTTGCAGGACGGAGCTTCCGGTGTCGTCAGCTCCGGGCGGTGTAGCGGGAATCGACGACGGCCGTTGTCCGGGCGCTTCCGGCTGCGTTGGGGCGGGAGTGGATGTCGTGGGGACTCGCTCTGCCGGTCCAACGACGGTTCCGACGAGCGTCGGGTCGTAGACATAGACGCCGCCGCCGATCATCAGCAAAACGGTCAGCGTGGCCGTGGCGATGGCTTTCCAGGACCGGTGTGCCTGGATGGGAACGATTTGCACGTGTGCCGGTCCACGGTTCTCACGAACGAACTGGGCCGCGAGCGTATCCCCCTCGACTTCCAGAAAAGCGGCATAGCTGCGGAGGAAATGCACCATGTAGAGACGATCCGAAACGAGACGGTCGTCGCCCCCGCCCTCCAGGATCTCGAGGTAGTAGTGCGGAATGCGCGTGGCCTCCGCCACCTGTTGGAGGGTGAGCCCCCTTTGCTCGCGCACTTCTCGAATATAGTCGGCAGTCCCGATCACGGATGTTGGAGTAACCTCATCCTGCATCTTGCTGTCTCACGGCCTCGATCGACCGGCCCGTCCAACGGATATAACGAATCTCGGGTACATAAAACTAGTTTACGATATCGAACACCGGCGCTCCCGGATAGAAGGCGACAAAGCGGTCGTTCAGGATCGGGTTGTAGAGGAGCTGCCGAAGTTTCCGCCCCTTGAGGGGCCCCTCCACGGCTTCTCCGCGCAGCCACGACCACAGGCTTCCGGTCTCCTTGTCGCGTAGCAGCACGTTGCCCTGCGCATCCTTGCGGTCGGATTGCGCAAAGGTCAATGCGCGATCGTCGAGCTCCCGGCGCCAGGCCGTCGCGGTGACATCGCCGGGCGAGTAGTACACCACGACCTTCGCCCCGTTGAACTCGTCGTTGACCACGTTCTGCCCCTCGAGCACCTGGTAGGGGTAGAGCTTTCCTTTGAGCTTGACGACCACCACGAGCCCGAGGATGTCGCTCCGGAAGGGGCCGACGTAGGTCCCCATGAACCCGCCACGCCGGTACCCCGGCAGCACCTCGGTAAGGGGATAGTTCTTCTTCCAGTTGGCCCAGCTCGTTACCGTGGACGGCATGAACTCCAGCCGCTTCCCCTTGAGCGGTCCGTGCACCGCCTCCCCGGTTACGTGGACCCAAAGCGATTCCGTTTGCCGGTCGTACATGATGAACGATTGCTCGTAGAGAATGCCCGCGTGTCCGAAGCTCAGCACTTTGTCGTCGAGTGTGCGTCTATACACGATAGACGTTTGGCACAGGGGTCACCAGGAGACGGCGATGGGCACCCCTCCGATGGTGTCGTTGCCGAGCTCGTGGACGCCCATGATGGTAATGGGGTACGCCTTGGCCTCGCCGTTGTGGGCCACGCCGATGATCACGTCCCGGTCGAAGATGACCTCCTGCTTCTCCGCCTCCGCGGCGCTCAGCATCTCAGGGTCGTCGAAGACCGGGAACGCGTCCCGCGGCACCGCCTGGAAACCGATGGGCGGAGCCGCGTGGGCGGCCGCCGCCAGAGCGGTCAGCACGGTGGCGGCCAACCAGGCCGTCGCTGATTTACGGAGCATGGATTCACCTCCTTCTTAAGGAAAGGTTAGCAGCCTGCAAGACGCAATAAAACCTGAAGTCTTGCCCAATGAGACAAGAAACTGAAGGTCCGCATTGCAAAACACGCCCAAAACACTCCACGTGCCGGCCCTTCACAAAGCCGGGAGCCTCCGACACGGAGCACCGTGCGATAACCGATTGGGTCTTCCTGCGGGCCGGAACGTCTCTGACAACGGAGCATTTTCATTTGACAACCCAATGGGGATTTGTCATGGACCGACATGTCCCATCGACAGGGCAAGCGCCCCGGATCCCCATGTACGCTCAAGGATGTGGACACGTTCCGTAGAGGCTTCGGTCCATTGTCGGATGAAGCCTGCGCGAGACCGTGAAGTCACTTAAATGGTCGATGGTAAGAGCTAGGGCCTGCAGCCATGTATATCTCACGCATTTCTTTCCGGCATGTACGGTCGTTCAAGAAACTTGACCTCGATTTGACCGCAGTATCGGGGGCAGGTGCTGAACGCCCGCGTCTGAGAACGATTGTGATAGGGGCCAATGGTACCGGCAAAACGACCCTACTACGGGCCATCGCACTGGGTCTTGCCGACGAGAAGGATACCAGTGGACTCCTTGCCGAACCAATTGGCCAGATCGTTAGCCAGAAGGAAGGCAAAGCCACTATCACCATAGACGTTCAAGCAGACGACTCGGCGGCAAGCAAAAAAACCTTGAAAACCACCATCAGGAGTGAGGGACGGCAAGACGTCTTGGAGGAAAAGGGACCTGACCCGGCCGGTGCCAATCATTTGGTGTGCGGCTACGGTATTAGTCGCGTGAATGAAGGCCCGGAAACGGGACGACCCTATCGGGTCATCGACTCGGTGTATTCCTTGTTCCAGTACGAACAGACACTGGTTCAAACGGAATTGACACTTCGACGGTTGGAAGACTTCCTGGGTCACGACAAATACGAGCGCGTACTGGGTAAGATCAAGCAGGCGCTGGGACTCGGACCTACAGACACGATAAGCTTGGCGAGGAGTGGCGGCGTAAGGATCTCCGGGCCCAAGATCGGGATCGATATCCCGCTGGAGGGGTGGGCGGATGGGTACCGGAAGACCCTGGCCTGGATTCTCGACCTCTATGCATGGGCGATGCGCGCGGACTGTATTACCGAAACCGGCGACGTCAACGGAGTCATTCTGGTCGATGAGTTGGAACAGCACCTTCATCCGTCCATGCAAACCAAGCTTCCTTCCCGCCTCTCGAAATTGTTGCCTGGCGCCCAGATTATTGCGACAACTCACAGCCCTCTCGTCGCATTGGGAGCAGAGCCCGAAGAACTCGTCGTCCTCACGAGAAGAGGCCAACAAGTGACCGCAAGGACATTTGTTCGCGATTTTGACGGGTATTCTGTCGAAGACATGCTTTCTGATCCTCTACTGTTCGATTCCGACGTCTACAAGCCGGAGGTTGCCGACAAACTTCGGCGTTATCGCGGGATCGCGAGGAAGTCCGCCTCGAAACGTTCACCTTCAGAGAAGAAGGAATTGGGTCGGCTGAGATCCGAACTGGCGGCGCAGCAGATACCAGGGATGACGTCCAACCCAGCCTTGGCCGAGCTCCAGGCTATCTTGCAAGAACACGACTTGTAGATACGGCGTCCACATGATCCACATCAACCGCAATGCCGTAGACGAAACCGGCCGTGCCATCAAACCCAGTGACAAGTGGTTCCAGCTTGCCGCAGGAGCGACCACCGCGGCTGTCAAGGAAGGACCGCCACACGAGGCCAAGAAGTCCGTTTACGCTGACACCGAGGTGAAAAGCGCCTTGGAAAAGCTTTTCCACGACAAATGCGGTTACTGCGAAAGCAGGCTGCCAGAGGAATGGGAGGTGGAGCACTTCCGTCCAAAGGGAAGAGTGGCCGAACGTACTGAACACCCAGGGTACTACTGGCTCGCTTACTCCTGGGAGAATCTCTACGCCTCGTGCAAACACTGCAATCAACGCCGAACGGACCGGCCGCGTTGGGCAGATCCAGTCGCGCTCCCGGCCGGGGGCAAAGCCTACCGGTTCCCTTTGAGCAATGAAGACAGTCGCGCAATGTCGCCGACCGACAATGTCGGCGACGAAACCCGTCTTCTGATCGACACATGCTCAGACAATCCCGAAGACCGTTTGGGATATGACATCACCGGCCAGGTTTTTGCGATCGACAGCAACCGCGTCGGTAAGACGACGATCGACGTTTTCCATTTGTCGCGCAGGCGTCTCAAGGACGCGCGCTTGATGATACTGAGGTCCGTCTTGGAACTCTTGAAGTTGATTTCGAGTGCCGAATGCTCTGCTGCTACTCGGAGAATGCTGCAAGCGTACCTGGACAATCGTCTCAAGGCAGATGAGAGCGCATACGCAGCCGTCGCGCGATACGTCGAGAGTCATTCGGCCGACTTCGGTGTGTAACTGGTCAGGGAACGCTAAATAGTCCTTAGGTTCATCCATGCCTTCACGGGAAATATATGGAAAGGAACTCATTCTCGATTTGCATGGCTGTGATACCAGCTTGTTTACGCGTTCGAGCATCGAGACCTTCTGCAAGGAGCTCTGCGAATTGATCGAGATGGAACGGTGCGACTTGCATTTCTGGGACGACCTGGGAGTGCCGAAAGCTGAACAACAGACTGATCCCAAGACTAAGGGCACCAGTGCCGTGCAATTCATCCTGACTAGCACGATCGTCATTCATACACTGGATTTGTTAGGCGCAGTCTACATCAATCTCTTTTCATGCAAGGAATTCGACGTTGGTGCGGCGACACAGTTCATAACAAGGTGGTTCGAGGCCTCGGCCTGGACCACCCACGTATTGTCAAGGAATTAGTGAAAAGGCACAAGTGTCAACGGTAGATGCGATGAGAGCGCGGCTGTTTGAGGAAGAAATGGAGATTCCGGTTGTCGGAGACAACGCGGAGTTGTTGAGTCATTTTGAGAAGTCGTGTCGGACGTATTTGCCGGCTACGGATGTTCCCATCAGGTTTGTCGTCACGGAAGCCTCCGCGTCGCGCTACCGATGCGAATTTGGCGTTCTCAGTCATTCGGAACGAATATCTCCACGGCGGATTCAGTCCATTTTCGAATTCCGTCGGCGGACGACGGCGAACGCGGAACGGTTTAACGTAGCGCTGCTTGTGCCCACCGGAATCGGAGCGGAAATCGGCGGACACGCAGGTGATGCAGGGCCGGTTGCGCGGCTGCTCGGGGAAGTGGCAGACACACTCGTCCTCCATCCCAACGTGGTCAATGCTTCCGATCTGAATGAGATGCCCGAGAATGCCCTTTACGTCGAAGGGAGCGTAATTACACGGCTTTTGATGGGTACAATTGGACTTCTGCCGGTTCGTTCAAACCGCGTGCTGGTAGTTGTCGACTCTCACGATGACGAGTTCTTCGTCAACGCCGCGGTGAACGCTGTCAGCGGTGGGCGTGCCGCCTACGGCTTGTCATGCCCAGAGGTGGTGTGCCTCACCCCGGGAGTACGGCTCATTTCGCAACATACGTCGGGTGGCAGGGCTGCCGGTCATGTGGAAGAGCTGGAAGGCCTGTGTCGTCTCCTGGACGACCGCGATGGACAGTATGATGCGGTGGCGGTTTCGTCGGTCATTGATGTCCCGTACCATTTACACCAGGGCTACTTTGATGCAAGGGGCGACATGGTAAATCCCTGGGGTGGTGTTGAAGCGATGCTGACGCACGCGCTGTCGAGCATGTATGACGTTCCTACTGCACACTCACCCATGTTTGAGTCGCGTCAGGTCGCCAATATGGATCCAGGTATCGTCGATCCTCGGATGGCTGCTGAAGCGGTGTCAACCACCTTCTTGCAGTGTACACTGAAGGGTTTGCAGCGGAGCCCTCGTATCGTAACCGATCAGGCGGCGATGAGTCGTGGGGAAGTGCTGACAGTGAAGGATATTTCCTGCTTGGTGATTCCCATCGGGTGTTTGGGCCTGCCTACGTTGGCAGCCTTGGAGCAAGGTATTTCGGTAATTGCGGTGCAGGAGAACCGGAATCTGATGATGAATGATCTGTGCCGGCTGCCGTGGAAGCCGGGCCAGTTCCATCAAGTAAACAATTACTGGGAGGCGGTTGGCGTGATTGCGGCGATACGGGCTGGTGTCGATCCGTCGTCGGTACGCCGACCTCTTGCCGAAACCGTGGTATCTGAATTCGACGCGCATGGTGATGGTAAACATCGTCTGCTCTCCCGCAACTCCAACGGAATCGATGGAGTGTTACGGCAGTCGGCTACACTGGGAGTGGGGTCGGGCCCAGTCTCTACAGGCAAATTCGGTGAGCGTCTACTGAAAAACTGAAGCGCCATCGCAAGGTACTGTTCTGACGCGCGCGGTGCCGGCGCACCCGAGGCGCTTCGCTGGCCCACAAACGGGTTCCAACAGACATCAATCGCGACTATCGTCTGCGTTGCCGCCGGGACCCTACGTACCTGTTACACCCGTTCCGGGCAGTCTTCAGCCAGATGCTCCAGAGGGATCCGTACTCGCGGCGCGGGTGGGCGGATGAATCTCGGACGGTCCTTTGGCCTGCGTTTCGAACGACAGCGTTGTGAGCGCTCGGGGCCGTTCCAGAGTAAGGCATGAACCTGCGCGGCTCCGTATGCACGCGGCCACCGGTCCGTCTGCTCATCTGTCCGCGTCCCTGGGCGAGGCGAGACAGGAGACACCCCTCACTTCCGGCTGAACCCCAGGATCTCTCCGGTGATGTAATCGCTGTCGCTCGACGCGAAGAAGACGAACGCCGGCGCCACGGCCTCGGGGGGGACCGGGCTCGGCCGGGCCCCGGGAATTCCCTCGCGCTCGCGGTACTCGGCGATGGCGTCGGTCATCCGCGTGTCCGCCACCGGCGAGATGCAGTTGATCTGGATGTTGTGGGGTTTCATCTCGTTGGCGACGTTGGAGGTCAGGGTGATGATGCCGCCCTTGGCGCTGGCGTAGTCCGATACGCCGTTGGACGGCCGCAACGCGGCCGGCCCGATCAGATTGATGATCTTGCCGGACCGTTGCTGTTTCATCATGGGCAGGACGGCCTGGGTGCCGTTGAAGGTGCCCTTGAGATGGACCCGCATGGTCTCGTCCCACTGCTCCTCGGTGATGTCCTCGAACCGCGCCATTCTGAGGATCCCGGCGTTGTTGACGAGGATGTCGATGCGGCCCCAGCGGTCCCCGACTTCCTTCACCAACGCGTCCACCTCGGGGCGCCGCCCGACGTCCACCATCCGCGAGATGCTCTCGGCACCCAGGGCCAGCAGTTCCTGCTGCACCCCCTCCAGGGCTTCCCGGTCCCGCACGCCCACGATGGCGAGGGCCGCGCCCTCGCGGGCGAACGCCAGCGCCACCGCCCGGCCGATGCCGCGGCTGGCTCCGGTGATGATGGCGACCCTTCCGTCAAGCCTGCCCATGCGCTTCCTTCCCGGCACGCGCCATCTCGTTCACCGTGGCCGCCAGGCTCCGGCACAGTTCCGGCAGGTCCTCGCACTCCACGCCGCAGTACGCGATCCGAAGCCCGTTCATGGTATCCCCTTCGAAGGGCACGGTGCCGACGCCGTGTTCGTCGAGCAGGTGGTTGGCAACGTCCGTGGCTCGGAGGCCGGACTCCGGCCGCAGGTTCACGAAGCTAAAGAAGCCGCCGTGAAACGGTTCCACGGTGACGAGGTCGGTATCCATCTTCTCGAGCTCGTGTTTCAGGGTCTCGTACCGTCGTTTCAGCAGCTCGAAGGTCCTGCGGCGTTCGTCCAGCAGCCGGTCCATCTGCGCCATGGCCTTGGTGGCCACGGATTGGGTCACTGTCGAGTTGCTGGAGAACAGGCCCCGGTTGACGCCGCCGAACTTGTTGTCCAGTTCCGCCGCCAGCGTCTCCGCGTCGTCCCCGTTCAGCCACTCGTCGGGACAGGCCGGGGTGATGGTGCCCGCGCGCGCGCCGTACCAGAGAAGCTCTTTGGTCACCCCGTCCAGCTTCACCGGGAGAAGGTTCGGCCGCGGGCGGCACAGGTAGAACAGCGACGACTGCATGGCCGCGGGATCGTAGACGTAACTTTCGTAGGCGTCGTCGAACAGCAGCACCAGCCGCTTCGTGGTGCCCTCCGCGAGTTGTTCCAGCGACTCTACCAGCCGGCGGCCGGCTTCCACGGACGGGCAAAAGCCCGTGGGGTTGTTGGGAAAGTTGAGCAGCGCCACGGCGTTGTCCTGTTCGAGCCACACCCGTTGAATTGCCGAGAGCAGCCCGGCCACGTTGAGATCGCCGTCGTGGAGCAGCGGGAAGTCGACGATGGCGAGGCCGAGGATTTTCCCGAGCACGTGATCGTAGTTCTCCCAGCGCCGGTCGGCCAGGATGATGGGCCGGCCCGGGTCCACGAACATTCGCGCGCTGATGCTGATTGCGGCAGTGATCCCCGGGGTGAGGATCGGTTGATGCAGTTGTCTTTCGAGCCGCTCGGACTCATCGCCCGCGCGCGCCAGGATCCACTTTCTCCATGCCGAGCGGAAAGCGGGGGTGCCCGTTTCCGGCGTGTACGGGAAGATCTCCTCGGTCTCCAGCCCCTGAAAGAACGAGTGGATCAGCGGCGCGCAAAGCGTGATCTCGCGCTTTCCGCCCTCCGGGTACACCGCTCCCTCCGGTCCCCGGGCGGACCCGATGGTGGCGTTGATCCGGGCCTTGGCCTTGGCCTTGCGGGTCCAGTACAGGATCCCTTGGGGGTTGTAGATCGTTTTCCCGAACTCGGAGAAGAATTCCAAGGCTCCGGTTCGGGTCAGTGCGGGAAAATCCATCGATTGCCTCAGTTCTCGACCGCGCCCGAAAGGCGCCGGCCTTTCCCATGCTGCCACATGGCTCGGTCAGGCGAAAGCGTGGTCCAGTTGGGCCATGTCATCAGCGGACAGACGCCAGTCGGACGCGCCGCAGTTCTCGGCGGTCCGGGAGACGCTGTTGGATTTCGGGATGGTGATGACGTTGTCATGGGAGATACACCAGTTCAGCGCCACCTGAGCGGGTGTCTTCCCGTGTTGTTCGGCGATCTCGTGGAGCACCTTCGTGCTGCGGGACGAAAACAGGCCCGGCCCACCCGCCAGCTTGCCGCTGTCCAACGGCGTGTAGGCGATGATGGTGACCGCGTGACGCTCGCAGTACGGCATCAGGGTGCGCTCGATGTCGCGCCGGCGGAGGTTGTACAGGACCTGATTCGACACGATGGGATGGTGGTTCATGGCGGTCCGTGCCTCGGCCAGCTCCTTGGTGGAGAAGTTGCTCACGCCGATGTGGCGGATCTGGCCCGAATCCACCAGGGCCTCCATGGCCCGCATGGTCTCTTCGATGGGAGTGCTGCGGCTCGGCCAGTGAATCTGGTAGAGGTCGATGACGTCGACGTCCAGCCGCCGGAGACTGGCCTCCGCGGCCCGCAGCACCTGGTCGTATCCCAGATGGTCGCCGGAAACCTTGCTTGCGATAAACACCCGCTCGCGCATGCCACGCACGGCCTCGCCCACAACGTCCTCGGTCCGATACATCTCGGCCGTGTCGATCAGGTTGGCGCCCAACTCGACGCCGTGCCGGAGGGGAGCGACGCCGCCCCGGTATTGCCACACCCCCAAGCCGATCTCGGGTACCTGGATCCCGGTGCCGCCCAGTGGTTTCGTCTTCATCGGGTACCTGTCATGGAGTTCCGGGGGACTCGGCGTGTCGGGTGGAAAGCCGCGCCTGGAAATCGCAGGGGACGCGGCGGACAAGTCGGAGACGGGCGAGCGTGTTACCGGCCACTAGGCGCCTTTATCGGCCGGCAGTGCCGTGCGGGCACGGGCGGGTTTGAAACCCGCCCCTACATCGGATGCCGGGTTCCTGCGGCGCAGGCTCCTAGGCGGTGCTGGTCGCGTTGTCACCGGACGATGACTTCTCGGGCTTTTTGCTCTCGGTGGATTTAGTCTCGGTGGATTTGCTCTCGGTGGCCTTGTCGGAGTCGGAGGAATCCTTGCCGCCGTTGGTTTCCCGGTTCTCTTCGTTAGCACCCTTCTCTTCGTTAGCACCCTTTCCGCGTCCGTAATCGGTGATGTACCAACCGGTGCCTTTGAGTTGAAATGACGTGTTCGAGATGAGCTTCCGGACCTTGCTCTGACAAGTCGGACAGTCCTCCAGCGGATCCGCCGTGATCCTCTGTGTCACTTCGAACACATCGCATTCCGGACACTGGTACTCATAGATGGGCATACGTTGGCCTCTCGCGGGTAGGTTAACGAGAACTTAATCACTGGCCATGCGGTTGTCAAACACGGCTCTTGCGGCTGGGGTTCTTGGTTGCGTGCAAAAAAATTACGGGCCAAGCGCGCCAGGAAGCGGAAGTCCGCGGTTCCGTACAATCGCAAGTATATCGCGGTGAGCATGTACAAGTAAAAGGGGTATTCTTAAAGGAGGTGAGGCAATCGGATGATGAGAGGTGCCAGACGGCGACAGTCAAGGGATCTGGAGGAGAGTCCGGGCTTGTGGGGTTGAACTTGACCTGCGACCGGGCTCGGGCTTATGTTACGAGCCATCTTTCAGCCGGACCTACGCCAGACAGGAGGAGAGGAATGGATTTCGAGCTTCCCGAAGAGATACAGATCATCAAGAACACCATGCGCGATTTCGTGGACCGGGAGTTGATCCCGCTGGAGCGGGAATTTCGCCCGGAGGGCGAGGAGATGCCCGAGGAGCTCTACAAGCCGCTCCAGGAAAAGACCCGGGCCCTGGGGTTCTGGATGCTCGACGTGCCCGTCGAGTACGGCGGCGCCGGGCTCGACCTGTTGACGCGCTGCGTGATCCAGCAGGAGGTATCCCGGACCATCTCCATCCCCTTCCGCAACAACCCGATCTTTGGCCCGGAGGCGCGCGGCATCCTGTTCGAGCTCAACGACGAGCAGAAGGAGCGCTATCTCTACCCGGTGCTCCGGGGCGAGAAGACCGCCTGCTTCGCCCAGACCGAGCCCGACGCCGGCGGCGACCCCGCGGGCATGAAGACCCGGGCGGTGCTGGACGGCGACCACTGGGTGCTGAACGGCACCAAGCGCTTTATCAGCAACGCGGGCTTCTCCGACTTCGCCCAGGTCATGGCGGTCACCGATCCCGAGAAGCGCGCCCGCGGCGGCATCACCACCTTCCTGGTGGACATGGACACCCCGGGCGTCACCATTGAGCGCCGCTGGCCCACCATGATGGGCGACGCGCCGTTCCAGATCCTCTTCGAGAACGCCCGGGTGCCGGCAGGCAACGTCGCGGGCGAGGTGGGGCAGGGCTTCAGGCTGGCCCAGGGGTGGCTCCAGGAGGGACGCGTCAAGGGCCACGGCGCCCGCTGCATCGGCATCGCCGAGCGAGCCCTGGACATGATGATGGACTACTCGCAGATCCGCGTCACCTTCGGCCAGCCGCTGTCGGAACGGCAGGCCGTCCAATTCATGATCGCCGACTCGGTCATGGAGCTGCACATGGCGCGCAACCTGGTCTACGAATGCGCCTGGCGCCACGACCGCGGCGAGGACGTGCGCAACCTGGCCTACATGGTCAAGTGCGTATGCACGGAGATGGCCAGCCGGGTAGTGGACCGCTCCATCCAGGTCCACGGCGGCATCGGCCTGACCAAGGAGCTGCCGCTGGAGTGGTGGTACCGCCAGTTGCGCAGCATCCGCATCACCGAGGGCGCCACCGAGGTGCTGCGCTGGCGCATGGCCCAGAACCTGCTGCGCGCCCGCGCCAAGAACAAGTAATGAGCGGAGAGTCGCTGCTTTCCGGCTTCAGGGTGCTGGACCTCAGCACCTCCATGGGCGCCTTCTGCGGCAAGGTGCTGGCGGACCTCGGCATGGACGTGGTCAAGGTCGAGCCGCCGTCGGGGGACGACCTCAGGACCGAGCCACCGTTCGCCAAAGGCCATAACAACCGCGAGGGCAGTCTCCGGTTCGCCTACTTCAACTCCGGCAAGCGCGGCATCACCCTGGATCTATCCCGAGAGACGGGCCGGAACATCCTGCTGGACCTGGTTGAGAAGGCGGATGTCGTGATCGACAGCCATGAGCCCGGCTACCTGGAGGACCTGGGGCTCGGTTACGGGGAGATGGTGGCGCGCCGCCCCAAGCTCGTCCTGGTGTCCATCTCGGCCTTCGGACAGGACGGTCCCTACCGCGACTACGTGGCGCCGGATCTGGTGGCCAACGCCATGGGCGGGCTGCTGTTCATCAGCGGAGACCCCGGCATGGCGCCGTGTGTTCCTCCCGGCGGCCAGTCCTACGTTTACACCAGTCTCTACTCCGCCTTCGGCACCCTGCTGGCCCTCTGGCAGCGCGAGAACACGGGCCTCGGAGCCCACATCGACGCCTCGGTGCAGGCCAGCATGGCGCTCCACGAGCACGTGGCCTTCACCTGGTCGTCCGAGGGGCGGCTCATGAAGCGCGCCGGCAGCCAGCACCAGCACGTGGCCCCGGCCAACCTGTTCCCGTGCAAGGACGGCTGGATCTCGTTCTTCGCCACCCAGCGCCACTGGCCCATCTTCCTAGACATGTGGGAGGGGCATCCGACCGAGCTGGACGATCCGGAGCTGCTCGACAACGCCAAGCGGCGTGCGGCCGCGCCCTGGCTCAACCCCATGGTGGCATCATTCACGTCCCAATACGGCAAGGAGGAGTTGTCCGTGCTGTTCCAGAAGCACGGCCTGCCGGCGCTGCCGGTGAACTCGCCGCGGGACTTCATGGAAGACCCGCACATCGTGGAGCGGGGCTTCTTCGGCACGGTGTCGCACCCGGTGCTCGGCACCTTTTCCCAACCGGGCGTGCCGTTCCTGCTGGACGGTGAGCGCTCCGGTCCCCGGCCCGCTCCCATGCTGGGCCAGCACAACGCGGACGTTCTCGGCGATGAGCTCGGGTTGAGCGCGGCCGACCTCGGGGTGCTGTCGGCGGAGGGAGTCATCTGATGGCCAGTCCCTACAAGATTCTCGAGGGCGTCCGGATCATCTCGTTCACCACGGGATACGCCGGCCCATACGCCGCCCGGCTGCTGGCGCAGTACGGCGCGGAGGTCATCAAGGTGGAATCCAGCCCCGGCGGGCTCGACACCTTCCGGCACTACGGCCGGGACAGCGACGTCAATGTCGCGCCGCGCTTCATCGAGTGCAACTTGGCCATCCGCTCCATGACCGTCAACATCAAGCACGACGCCGGGAAACGCATCATCAAGGAGTTGGCGGCCAAGTCCAACGCCGTGCTGGTGAACTTCCGGCCCCAGGTGCTCGGCCGGCTCGGGCTCGGCGACGACGAGCTGCGCAAGGCCAACCCCTCCATCATCATCCTCAAGCTGCCGGGGCTGGGCGAGACCGGACCCAAGAACTGGTACGGCACCTGGGGGTTCAACCTGAACGCCTTCAGCGGCATGACCTATCTTTGGAACCATCCCGGACAGGACCGCCCCATCGGCAGCCAGGGCGTCTATCCCGATCATCTCGGCTTCATCTCCGCGCCCACGATCATGATGGCCGCGCTGCTGCGGCAGCGCCTCACCGGCAAGGGCGCCTCCATCGACGTGTCCCAGGGCGAGGTGACCGCCTATACCCTGGGGGCCAGCTACCTGGAATCAAGCGTCAACGGCGTGGATCCCGAGCCCCAAGGCAACCGCAGCCTCACGGCGGCGCCCCACGGCTGTTATCGCTGTCAGGGCGAGGAGCGCTGGTGTGTGGTGTCAGTCAGGAGCGACGACGAGTGGCGGCGCCTGTGCGGCGTCATGGGCAACGAGGCGCTGGCGGACGACAGCCGCTTCGCCACCTGCGTCGAGCGGCGCCGCCATTCCGACGAGCTCGACGCCATCATGGCCGAGTGGCTGGCCACACAAACCGTCGAGGATGTCGCCCACCGGCTGCAAGCCGCCAAAGTCCCCGCCGGTGTGGTGCAGAACGGCATCGACCTCTGCGAGGACCCCCAGCTCCGGCACCGGGACTATTTCCAGAAATACGACGATTCCCCCATCGGCCCCTTCGAAGTGCCCCGCGGCGGCCTGCTCTTCAAGGACATGCCGGAAGGGGACATCCCGCTGACCCCCCTCCTGGGCGAGCACACCGAGCAGGTCATGCGCGAGGTGCTCGGCTACGACGACGACGCCATCGCGAAGTGGAAAGAGGAGGGGGTGCTGGTGTAGGATTGCCTTGTGGACCCATGCAGCATGAAGGGATGAGGGCATGACCCGGATGACCGGCCCGGCGAACGCCTCGCAGGAAGCGCTGAATGCGCTGCTCTGCGAAACCCTGCCGCGACAGGGCGCCTGGAACGACGAGAGCTACCTGTGGCTCACGGACTACAGCCGCCGGCTGATCGAGTTCACCGACGGCTACATTGAGGAACTGCCCGCACCCACCTCCACGCACCAAGCCATCCTCGCCTTTCTCTATGAACTGTTCCGCGACTACCTCAGGCCGCTCGGCGGCGTCGCGATGGTCTCCGCACTGCGCATGCGCATTCGCGAAGGCAAGTTTCGCGAACCGGACATCCTCCTTCTGCGCCATCGTTCGGACCCACGCTACCAGGACCGCTACTGGCTGGGCGCGGATCTGGTGGCCGAGGTCGTGAGCCCCGACGATCCGCAACGGGACTTGGTGGAGAAGCGCGCCGACTACGCCGAGGGCGGTATTCCCGAGTACTGGATCGTGGACCCCCGCGACGACACCATCACGGTCCTCACCCTTGAGGGCGGCGCATACGTCGAGCACGGCGTGTTCCGCCGTGGCGCCATCGCCACCTCGCCGTTGCTCGAAGGATTCACCGCCGACGTGGCCGCGGTGTTCGACGCCCCGGAGTAGGCAAACGAGCTTGGTAAGCGGTAGGATGCTCCGCCGTAAGAAGACGGGTGTAGGGGCGGGTTTCAAACCCGCCCGTCCCCGCACCGCAGAGTTGGCCGCCAAAGGCTGCTAGGGCGTCTACCAGACTTCCTTTCCGGCCGGCGGTCCCCAGTCGAGTTCCTCTGGCTGGTACTCCTTGGGCATTTCGGACAATAAGGCATTCAAGTCGTATCTGCTTCGGACTCTTGATAGGGCTTCAACGACAATCCGCCCCCTTTGCACGGACACGTTTACCTCGTCGCCCACATGAATACCGGCTTCGTTCAGTAGAGCCTTCGTGAGCCGAAGCCCTTGGCTATTCCCCCATTTCAGAACCTTGGTCAGCACTGGTCTGCCTCCTCGCGGATATCCAACGTATCCAGAGTATAGCCGTTGTCGAACGGAAGGGGGTATGGTTTGCTCCCAGACGGCTGGTCACCCTCGATGTGCTGGAGCCGACCTTCGCCGATTTTGGCGCCGGCCGCACCGGCGACGACAATATCTCCCTCTTCGGAGGCGTTGGCACCGGACTCTCAAGCGGCCTCGGGCTGCAATACATACCGGCCTGGGTCGCCTACCGGCGCGCCCGCCAAAAAGGGAATCGGCTTCGAGATCCCTGACGAGTTATTCCTCCAGGACGTCCACCCGTAGAAATCCGAGGCGGCGCCGCAGGACACACTTTGGCAACCTGTCCAATTTCCGGGAACCGCCTCAGCGGCGGAAAAGACGTCTTGGATTCGCGCCGCTGCCACCGGGCTCTGCGAGGGCTCCGGTGTCTGCATAGCACTGCCACTCGTTGGAGTGCTCCCCAACCAACAAGTACTCTGGCCGGACGCCGCTTCTCTGGGCGATGAGCTCCAGAAGCCCTCCCTGGTCGAAGCGGTCATAATTGCCGTCCCAGCCGTGGTCCTGGATAACCGCGAGAAATGGCGGCGGAGTCCCGTCTCCCTGGCAGTACAGTGCATCGTAGCTGGCAATACCGTCACCGCCGATGAACAGGATCACGAGGCGCCTCGGCCCATGGTCCTCGCCGCAGCCCTGTCGGTCCAGTACAACAAACCATCCGAACGGTTCCGCAAAACTGTCCTGGAAACTACGGGCGTTCCTGGCTTCCTCAGCGGAAACGTGCGGCATCCACCCGCCCGGCCGCAAAACATCCTCGGATACTGGCTCCTGATGGGCGATCGTATATTCGCGAAAGCGCTGCCCCCGGTCGTGCAGCCGTTCCGCGAGCGTTTCCTGCTCGACTCCCTGGTCGACGTAAACGAACGTGTGCGCGGCGTGGGACAGCGCGCAGAGTTTCACCGGTTGCCCGTCGTCTCCGCTCCCCGGATAATAGACCGTGCGAGAGCCGAAGAAAGTCTTGCGGTCGAACCGCGGCGGTCTGTCGCCGGCCAGCCACTCGGGGAGCGGTTCCGGGTTGTGCCGCAGGATATCGACGATGGTGGGCCTGACATTCGCTTGCATGTTCGCTATCGTCCCTTCTTTCCGGCTGTGTCCGCTGAAAACCGACGCCCTGGACAGGGTCTGTTTTCAGATCATATAGTTTGCTCCGAAATCTTATCCTGGTCTTCGTTGAAGGGGAAGTTGCTGGCCGTGGGGGGCAATTTGATGTCGATTTGAGACTGGGGCGCCCGGTACAGCGAGGATCGGCTTAGGGAAAGCAACCGATATTGACGGCTCAAGCTGAGCCCAGGATGGTCGCGCCCGATCATCGTCCTGTCTCTCCCGGCTCACCACTTGAGCCCTCTGGCTAAGAAGTCCGCTCCACCGCTAACTCCCCGATCTCCGCGGGGTCTAGGAGTCCTTCTCTTCGGAATTCCCGGTAGGCCGGATTGCGACATCCTCTCGACACAACCCAGCGTCCTTTCGCAAGGTTAGAGATTTCCTCAACGCTTCGGTGGTTGAACGCCAACTCCCCGTCCTTTCCCGCCAGAAAGTCACGCGCGTTGCTCGCGATTGGCATAGCGTAGACCTCACGTTGGATCCCGTGTTTGAGAGTGTGGTCAGCGTTTAGCCCAATCGCGCCCAACCCAACTCTTAGCAACCTTATTCGCCAGTTGGGACCGTTGCCGAACTGATGACCATCGACGTAGGGATGCTCAGTTTCCCTGAGGAACTCTCTCAGCCGGGAGAACAACTCGTCGGAAATCTGGAAGTGACCGTACCCCGTGGTGGTGCCGATTCTTCGGAGTTCCACCACAGGCGGTTTTCCCCCGCGTCCATCGTTATTCGGAAAGAGCTTCAACCGGTTGTACATTGAAGACCGCCCCAGGGCAGAGGTTACGACGACAAGCGCAAGGCGCGCCGTCTTACGACTTCCACTGATGATTCCCTTGCGGTCTCCGTAGCGTTCTTCGAAAACGTCGGCAACTTCCTTCGAAGCAATTAGAGAGGTTACCAACTTCCCGCCGAGGAGATTGGAATAAGGAGGAACGGCGCCGACGGCGTAGGCATCCATCAAATTCACCAGTTTCTCTCGCCGGTCGGCTTGGTCCCAACCTATCCAAGCATCGCGGGCGCGGAGGTTGAAGACGGGGTCACCTAGGGCGATAATCCCTATCAGCTTGCCGTTCGCCATGTCCTTTACCAAGAACCTCAACCTGCGGCCATATCCTTGGGAAACGGGAATCGACCACAGGAGGGTGGCGAACCTGAAGAGGTCGCCATTTTTTGTTCCAGATCTGGCCTCTACCAAGTAGGGCCGTATGTTCTCCGGATGTACCTCGTTACCGTTAGCGATTTCCTCGACAAACCGGTCAAGCTTGCTCCCCAATGCCCGACGGATTCGTTCCCTGGTGGCCTCTCGTTGAAGGCGGTGCATGTATCGTATCTGGTCTTTGGATAGTGCTCCACTAGGCCGGTTTCCGTTGAGGCAGATGGACTGGAGATGGCTCACGATGTCCCTGCGAAGCGCCTCTTTACCCACAGAACCGGGAACGTGGAACGTAGATTCGGGCAGTGTGCCGTCCGCCGCGAATTGGAGAGGCTCCGGTCTTTCCCCAGCCGACCCTGTAGCATTTCGTTCCATAGTCGCCTATCGCCGTGTGGAAGACTGGAACAGGTTGTTGGCTACCCAAAACGGACGGCGCAACAGGTCGAAGCTGGTGTAGATCTTCGGGAGAATGCGGGTGACCTGAAGAAGTTGCCTCAGCATGCTTTCGTCCGGTCGGGCAGAGAGAGGATGCACCGGATGGATACCCACTGGTTCTCTACCGTCAGTTTTGAACACCGCGCTGAAAAATTCTGGAGATTGGCGGGTGTCCATCAACTTCCAACCGGCCCGAAGATACTCGTTTAGTCCTCCCAGCAGGCCAGCTTTTTGGCTTTCCCGCAGATCAGGATGCTGATTTAGCAGCACGTAATTCAGAACCGCGACGCCAAGGTTGCGGTCCAGGAGGCTATGAATTCGTTGATTCTTGTACCCGAGTAGACAGTGGTAGCAAGCGCTAGCGCAATCTTTGTTGGGGCAGTGCGTCCCCATGTTCAGAGCCAACTCGGTGACCTCCTTCAAGTTGTCGTGGATGGCCCGGGCGTATCCGGCGCCGCCTGGAACGTCGTCGTATATGAAGACTTCGCCTTGAATGCGGCCCAAGGAATCTCTCATCGGGCGAACGCCAACCTGAATTTCGTCCGGGGAAATTTGCAAGACTCTGGCAGCCGCTTCGCCCATCAACGTACCGAACGAGTGCCAGACGGCTCGTCCTGAAGGCTCCATAAACGGGGCATCCAGGAAGTCCGGCATATCGACCGCGAGCAGAACAACCTCGGACCTAAACCGGTGCCCCAAGGCCACGTTAGGACCGTAGTCTTTCGCATTGGGACATGGGGTGCCTGCGCGGGGCCCGATATTCCGACCCCTATGAGGGGGAACGTCCGCTGGATAGGTATGTGGCGCCGGGTTTTCACGGTCAAGCAGTCGGCCACAGGTTGAACACAGCAGGAACCCCGGCCTGTTCTGGTCCGGCCCCATGTTGCGCATGAACAGGTCACCCACATGTGCCGAGGAATGGAGCCGGGGCGCAAACGAAGAATTACTCTGTCCAGTAACTAGAGCATTTCCGCCTACCAGGAGTTGGGCAGGCAACCCGAATCCAGCGCGCTCCCGCCCGCCGGAACGGTATTCCCTCCTTCCCCCGTCTGGAAAGGCCGCATCTACCGTAAACCCCGGTGGTCTCAGGTAGGGCACCGTCAGCAAGTCGGAAGAATCGCACTCGATACAGACCGCCGGTGTTGCCTGTCCGATGGGTGACAACGTGACGGCGCGGCAGCGGCGACATTCACTCAGTTTCTCTGCCGGCTTGTATTCCGGCTGTCGGTCCGCCGGGTTAAAAACTCCGGCTATCCGGTAGATGTAGGTCTTCGGAAATCTTCCCCGGATGATTTCGGCTCCCGGGGCATACTCCGTCAACGCGATGCGCAGGTCGCGCGAGATCCCAGAGAAGAAATCCTGTGACTCATAGGTATCCTCCTCTCCTTCATCCTCTGGGATGGACAGCTTGACCACGTCCACTGGGAAGGCGTACTTGGGCAGCAGGCCGCCCGACAGCAACGCTTCGAGCAAGTCTCCGTTGGCGTTGGCCGCTCGGGCGACGACCTCCACTTCTTGCGGGAGTTCCGCTATCCAATCATCAAGCCGTTCCTTCAAAGACGCATCCACCACTGCACCGGCGCGCTTGAGCAGCATTCGCTGTTTGTCTTTAACCTGTTTCTCCAAAGCGGCGAGTCCTCCGCCATCCAGGAAACGGTTGACTGTCCCCCACGCGCCAAACAAACCGGCAGACGACCCCATTGCCAGCCACGGTGGGAAAAATCCGCCGAGAACCAGGGACCGGACATGCCGTCGGGCGATTGTTTCATTCGACAAATAAAGGGTGGGAACACGAGGAGGTTCCGATACGATTTCTTTTGGCTTGTGGAAGTAATACTGGTCGTGGCTGCGGTCCAACGCATAGGTCACCACGGTGGCTACAGCACTCCCCCTGCGTCCGGCGCGGCCCGCCCGCTGTTGGTAGTTGGCCACGCTGGGGGCGACGTTGCGCAGACCGACACTCAACAGGCTCCCTATGTCGATGCCCATTTCCATCGTGGTGGTTACTGAGAGGACGTCTATCCGGTGGTCTTCCGGCTGCTCTGACGATCGAAACAGGTTCTGGAACCACCTTTCTATGTTCCGGGCCTCGTTGCGCGAAATAGCGGCGGTATGCTCAGTGGCCTGGACCGGATAGGGGTCCGGAAATCCAGCGCCCGGTTTGGCAAACAGTGCCGACCGGCGGAAGTAGTTCCGGATAGTGGATGAGTCCACTTGCACGGCGGTTTGCCCGCAACGGTAACAAACTCCGAGGAGTACCTCGCCCATGATGTAACGGCAGGCACTACAACGGAATACGGTCTCCCCCATCGGATACAGTTCAAATGAGTCGATGCGGATGCCGTGGGGCGTCTGGTCATTGACCCGACGTCCGGCTGGGACAAGAATTCTGAAACCCCTTAAAGCGTTCCACAAGGGCCAGCGCAGGTCCATCAACCATTGCTTTGCGTCAGCAATTCGGCCTTCATTTGCCAATACCTGGGCCACTGCACCCACATACCGGCCCAGTTTACGGTATGGGTGCAAATTGTACGGGATATTTGCGCCGTCCCGTCTATTCCCAGGGATTATTCTTTGCCTCTCGTATGAGTGCATCCGGTCGTCGAATGGCCACTCCCAGGGCTTGGCCGGTTCAGGGGGTAGCAGGATGTTCTCCGTGGACAGAATCCGGGCGACGGTCCGTAATAGGGCCTGGGTTTCCCCTTGGGTCAAGGGCTCCAACTGGCCGGTTTGTTCAGGTAAAACCACCGACCAAGTGGCCAGACCCAGAGGCTCAAGCCCGAAGTCTTCCTGGGAAATTTCTCGTCGCGCGGCGATGTCGAAGGCCGTCATTGCCTCACGATAGACCTCGCCGTGCTCTTTGTTCAGCTTCTGAAAGGGGTCGGACAGATAGCCGGCAGTCGGGTCAATCTCGCGCTCTATCTGGAGGTCGATCACCCTTCTGCGTAGTTCCGGGTAAGGGAGGGGAGAGGGCAGACCGACGTACCCGCTACCTTGGCAAGCTTCGCAAGTTGTTTCCGACCCACTGGATTCGTGACCAATCCGGTACGCCTGGTCTTCTCTGACGACTCCACCGCCGCCGCACCCGGAGCAACTGTGCAAGACACGGAACAACAACTGACGGAACAAGTCGTTTTGGTGGTCATTTCTGAGGTCGGCGGCCAACTGAGCCGCGTCTTGCCGTGAGTCGGAAAAGACAAGGGCCTTACGTCCCCCGGTACTCGTCGGGCCGGCAATGTCGGATTGCACACGCAATGTGTCTTCTATCACCACTGAGATAGACCGTGGCCCCCTCGTCCTCAGGGGCTCGATGATCTCCCTCTCACCCTGCGGACTGCGGTAGTTTTGACATCGAGGACATTGGCTCGGGAAAGGACTTATCTCCTCTCGGCTTTCCCAGTCGGTGGCTGGTGCAATTTCAAACGCCGGGCGGGCATGGTCGTTGTTTGACTCACACTGAAGGGTGGTTTTGATGGACCGGTACTGAATGGTGTCGTCGTCATGGGGACGTTCCACGCCGAATATCCTGAAGGAGCCGGGGTCCCGGCCCTCTCCGCTGAAGTCGTCGCTCCAGGGCCAGAGGCTACCGGCGTGGCTGTCCGGGATGCCCCCGACGAAGAGCAGTCCGCACTTGCGGCATGAGAATAGTTCGAGCACTCGACCGCCGCATCGGTCAGAACACCAGGGGCGGGGGTCAGTGTATATTCTCCCTACCGGACGTTCGCCGCGATAAAGGTCTGGCACTTCCGGGCAGCCCGGGTTCAGGCAAGCCCAGAACCCGGGAACACCTCGGAAGAAAGCGTGGACCCGCATGGAGAGGATAGGCGGGGTATCTGGTAACGCCGTGGGGCGTGCGAAACTGCCTGCAGCCAGAAGACCGGCAGTAGCGCGCTCTTGGTCGGAGAGATTGGCGGAGTTGGGCCAGCACTCTTGTGTCAGTTCGGATAACCGGGTCGCGTTCCGGGCAGTCCTGGCTCTCACCCACTTCAAGTCTTCGTTATCCGACAGAAGTTGATGCAGGGCTACCTGTGCGTCCTGGCCGTCATCGGGTTCTGCAAGGTCAAGTGATTGGGCCAGTTCTCTTATTCCACGCCAAGGAGCGGCCGTCTCAAATGTGTCGTGGAAAAGAGCGAACGCAGCTAGTGATTCCGGCTTGGCGCTCCTTGCCGGGGGCGCTTCGTCAGTGATACCGGCATGGATCAGAGTGAAGCTTTCGTCAGGCTCGCCAAAAAGGTCCGAAGTGAACCTAACGAGGTCGCTTTCCGCCCCCTTTATTGCCGGTATCGAGGCGCTGGTGGCGATCGCTCTGAATTGGTTGGAACCCGATGCTATTCCCAACCGTTCCTTCAAGCGGCGTACCAGGTGGGCAACTTCTGTCCCTTTGGCGCCGGTGTACGTATGGGCCTCGTCTAAGACCAACGTAACGACGCGGTCATCCGCCCCAGCCAGCCAAACTCGGGTGGCGTCGAAAATGGGGCTCTCGATGGGCCGGACTAGCATGTATTCCAGCATGGAGTAGTTCGTGACCAAGATGTCTGGGGGAGCAACTTGCATGTCCCACCGGCAAAGCATTTCTGAACCGCCTATCACAGGCCAGTTGCCGGTGTTCCGGAGTTCCTCGGTCAGGCCAGCCCATTCCTCATGGAGGTTTTGTAGGTACAGGTCGAACTGCTGGCGTTTTCGCTGTTGTTCCGGTCCCCTCGTTGGTTGGGTCAGGCTGGTGTACATGCCGAAGTGGATAAGATTGCCCTTCAAGTTGCGGAGTTGCCAGTCCGCGGAGCCACTCAAGGCCAGGATACGGCGCAACCGTGACATTTGGTCGTTGACCAGTGCATTCATGGGGTAGAGGACGATCGCTCGGACGGCTGCTTCCCGTGTCTCGTGACGTCGGGAGTGTCGCCACACGTTGTCGCCAATGTCAAAATACCCTTTGTCAGGGGCTCCCGTGGGTCGGGACCACGTGTAGGCTTCGCTCAGGATTCGAGCCAAAATGGGCAACACGAACGCCTCGGTTTTGCCGGAACCCGTCCCGGTGGCGACAAGGAGATTTCCGGCGTCGCCAAAGCTGGAGAGGAGAGCCTTTTCCTGGTGCGTGTACAGAGGAAATCGGTCCATGGGGATCCCGTGTTCCATCAAGTTTGAAAGACCGGACGGGATGATGCGTGGATATAGTTGCTCAAGGTCCCGCAGGAACCGGGCGGTGGCGAAAGCTGGGGTGGCTTCGATGAAGGGGTCTTGAGCTAGGACACCCTGCTCCCTGAGCAGTTGTGCTCTCTCATCGAACACGACGGGATGAGAAATTCGATACTGCGATTCGATGTAGCTCGCTATCGATTCCTTAAGATGTTCAATGGCCTCGCTTGGCGTAAATTGCATGAGTCTCCACCGGATGGACTGCGGATGACTAAATGTTTTCTAAACAGGCTAAATGCTATCTATAAGAAAAAGTTTCTTCGTATTGTAACCCACTCCCCGTTGCAGTTGAAGCAGGTCGAAACTCAGTCCGCCATACTGGCGCGGTCTTCCATGGATAGGCGAATGATCGGCTCTCTTCCGGGCCGAGGAACGTGTTCATGGGGTCACCGCCGTCCTGGACCATTTGGCTTTGCTCTTGAAGGAGAGCCAGCGCAACTTGACGATGCCGGCGGCCGTTGGTGGGTCGAGGCACTCGCCCTGGGAGGCTGAAACGAGGAGGTTCTGGCTGGCCACTGGTTCGGACAGTTCCCTGGGGGGAGTTCCAAGCCGGTACCGTATGCTGGTTGAGCCCCGCGGCGGCCCGCCCTGGAATTATGAAGAGTGTGTAACGCTTGATGCGTCTTTCCACGAAACGAGGATACACGCCCGCGTCGCTCTAAGTAGTTGAGTTTATTGGCTATGCGTCCGACTGATTGAAAGTCTGAGGCCGACCAATTGAAAGTCTGGGTCTGACCGATTGAAAGTCCGAGGCGGGAATTGGCTGCGGATACAGGCCCTACTCGCTGGTCACGCAGGCCTTCAACCCTTCCTGCGAGCCCCGGCTCCATTCCTCTTCGTAGTTGGGCCAGTCGTTCAGGAAGAGCATGTCGTCGTAGGTGGCGTGGCCGGAGCCCCAGCGGCGCTCGGGGTGTACGGAGTCGTGATGGGGGAAGGGGAGCCGGTACTTCTTCCAGCTCTCGTAGTAGCGGCGCATGATCTGGATGTAGAACTCCAGGGGGATGGCGGGCTGCTCGTGTTGTGAGACGAGATTGGATCCCGGCTCCCGGCGCCATTGGTTGAATCGCGGGAACACGCCGTGCCGCATCATGAAGTCGACGCCGTCGCCGGTGGACTTCACCGCGTCGCTGATGTTGTCGAACCCGTAAGGCCGGGCCAACTCCACGCCGCAGACGAAATTGGGCCGGGCGTTGCCTTCGCCCAGCACTTCCACGGACTCGATCATCCATTTGACCCAGTTGTCCCAGCCGATGCGGCGGTTCTTGCCCGGATTGATCCACTCGAACAGCCGCTTGTCCCAGACCTCCATGTTGGCGTGGTGGCAGTCGATGCCCTCGGCGCGGTAGCGCTTCATGGTCTCCTTGTCCTTGGCGTTGGTCTGGATGTTGATGTAGCGGCGGTGGCCGCCCCACTTGAGGGCCGAGGCGTACGCAAGGTAGAAGTCGTCCTCCTGCTTGCCGTGCAGTTTCTTCAGGATGGTGCCGCCCGAGATCAGGAAGTCGATGGCGGGAGCGTAGCCCACCTCGTCAATGGCGTCCTGCTCGATGGAACGGGCCACCTCGGCCACGTAGGCCACCGGCTTCACCGGCGTGTTGAAGGTGAAGTCCCGGGACTCTTTCATCTGGCGCACGTTGACGTTGATGTCGCAGAAGCGGCATTCCTCGTCCGGCCCCCAGTACTGGCAGTTGCGGAACACCGTGGCGAAATAGCCGTAGGCGATGATCTCGTGGTACTTGGTGCCGTCCTCGAATGACCGCGTGTAGTATTTGAGCGGTTTGGGAAAGCTGACGTCACAGAGCTCCCGCCCGTCCAGCAGCAGCGGGGCCTGTCCGTCGACGATGTCGATGACGTAAGGCGAATCCGGGTTCAGGGTGGTCTGGACGATGACGGGGCGGAGGTCCAGGTGGCCGTCGCGGATGGTGAACCACTCGGGCGCTCTGCGGTACTCCTTCCGCTTCATGTCCTTCATGGACATCAGATCGTAGGAGAACAGGCGATAGGATTTGACCAGGGCGTCGGAGGCCAGCTCCAGGGCGGCGTCCGTGAACCAGTGGCCGACGCGCAGGAGGTCCATCTTGAGGATCACCTCTCGCGGCATGTCCTCGTAGTTGCGCAGGTGCCACTCGAGGTATTCCGTCTCGCTCGACGACGTGACGTTGTCCAGTTCGGTCATGATGCTGTTCTCCCCAGGCCGGTGCCGAGCCAGTGTCCCGGCGGACATGGCCGGAATGCGGAGGGCGACCGCCGGTCGCCCCTACAGTATCGGCCGACCGCGCGGTGCGGGCGCGGGCGGGTTTGAAACCCGCCCCTACACGTTGTCTCCCTGCGACGCAGTTGGTTTGAAGCCCGCCTCTACACCTTGTCTTCCCGCGGCGCAGTTGGCTAACCCGCGTAACGCGGCACGATGTTCACCGGCGTGTACTCCGCCGGCGCCTCGGTCACGAACAGCTCGGGCTCGATGCCGTACAGCCTTCGGGCGTTGCCGCCTAGCAGCTTTTCCTGCACCTCCCGGGGCACGCCGAACTTGGTCATGTTGTCCACGGCTTCCCAGGTGTCGGAGGCGTCGTGGTGCGGCATGTCGGACGACCACAGGGCGATGTTTTCGAAGATGTCCCAGAGCCTGAGCGTGATGTCCTCGTCGCTCTCGAAGGCGATGAAGCATTGCCGCGCGAAAGTCTCCCGCGGGTCGGAGACGTTCTGCGGCGGGACGGCCTGCTCGCGCACGAAACGGTAGAGGTCGAGGTAGGTCTCGGCCTTTTCCAGGATCAGCGGCAGCCAGCTCGAGTTGGATTCCAGGATGGCGACCCTGAGCCGGGGAAACTTCTCGAGCCAGCCGGTGAGCAGCACCACCATCATCCAGGTCTGGGCTTCGCTGATGAAGCTCAGGGACTCGGAACCGGGCTGCACCGAGCCCATGCTCCGCATGATGTTTTCCACGAACTGTCCCGGCGAGTACACGTACACGTTGTGGGCGGTGAAGGGCGAGCGCTGGGCGCCGCTCTTGCCCTGGGTGCCGGTGGACATCCGTTCGGCCATGGCCTCGGTCACCGCCTCGCCGCCGGACGGAAAGGTGTGCATGCCCAGGGCCAGGCCTAGCTCCTCGAACTCCCTCCACAGGGGGTCGAACTCGGGGAACGTGGGGTAGCGGTCGTTGACGATGACCGGGCGGACCACCGCGGACTTGAAGCCCAGCTTGGCCACCCGCCGGAGCTCCTGCACCGAATAGTCCACGTCCTGGACCGGCAGCACGGCGCAGGGATAGAGCCGCTTGCGGTCGGCGGCGCAATAGTCGTTGACCCAGTCGTTGTAGGCGGTGGCGCAGATCCGGGCGGCGTCGGCGTTCTTGACCAGCGGCATGCGCACGAAGGTGGACGGGAACACCATCACCTGGTCGATGCCCGACGCGTCCATGTCCTTCAGGCGGACATGGGGGTCGCGCTGGCTGGCGTTGCGGCCGATCTCCTCGTCCCATCGGGGATCGCTGGGCGGGATGGAGCCCAGGATCTTCTTGTTCATTCCCGGGTGCCAGCCCTGTCCCGGATACGTGTATGTGTTGGGGTTGCCGTAGCTCACGTGGCCGTTCACGACCATGACGAGCCGGTCCATGTCGCGGTAGAAGTGCTGCTTGGCGAATGCCCGCTGCTTCTCCGGAATGTACTCGTCCCAGACTTCCCGGGGTTCGTGGATGTGACTGTCGCAGTCGAAGACCGGGAAGTCCTTGGTGCGCCCTTGTGCCGAATAGGCCATGATCGACTCCTTGTGCCGGTATGTGCGCGGGCGGGTTTGGAGCCCACCCTACACGCGGTATGGACAAGGGCGGTTTTGGTGCCCGCCCCTACACGCATCCTCGGGCCTGTGTGCCGCGTCCGGGCGCGGGCGGGTTTAAAACCGCCCCTACACCCATGTGCCGGGTCCGGGGCACGGGCGGGTTGGAAACCCGCCCCTACGGGCAGGCTCCTATGCGCTCGGCTTGAACTTCGGCAGCGTGTACTCGTCGTGGTCTTCGAATACTACCTCCACCGCCATCCCCACCTTCACGTCCGCCGGCGGGATGTCGACGACGTTGCTCACCAGCCGCGGCCCTTCGTCGAGGTCCACCAGGGAGACGTTGTAGGGAATCTGGTCCTGGTAGGCCGGATGCCACGCCCGGTGGTAGGTGACGTGGGAGTAGATGGTGCCCTTGCCGCTCGCCGGAACCCATTCGTTGTCCGACGAGAGACACTTGGCGCAGAGCGCCTGGGGCGGAAAGGTGAAGTACGCCTGGCACGCGTTGCACCGCTGCACCGTCAGTTTGTGCTCCTTGAGGTTGTCCCAGAAGGGCTTGGCCTCCACTTCCGCCAGGAAAGGTTGGTTGCGCGGCGCCGCGCGCCCGCGCTTGTCATGTGCGTCTTCTGACTTGCTCATTGTACCCCCAATACGAGTGATGCGTGCATGCAAAGGCTGCCGCCGTGGCCGCTGATGATGCCCGCTTGGGCACCCTGCACCTGCCGCTCCGGTTCCACCTCGTTGCCGCGTAACTGCTTGACGCCCTCGGTGACGTGCATGATCCCCTCGAGATGCGCCTGGGAAAGCAGCCCGCCGTGGGTGTTCACCGGGATCTCGCCGCCCACCTCGATGCGGCCGTCCTTGACGAAGTCCTTGCCCTCTCCCTTGCCGCAAAAACCGTAGTCCTCAATGGTGATCAACGTGGTGATGGTGAAGCAGTCGTAGATCTGGGCGAAGGCCATGTCCTTGGGTCCGAGCCCGGCCATCTTGTAAGCTGCCTCGGACGACTTCCGGCTCCCCAGGGTGGTGAGGGTGGGCGCGTCCATGACGCTGGAGTGCGGGTGGTGCTGCCCCATGCCCAACACCGCCACCGGTTTCTTGGGCAGGTCCCTGGCTCGCTCCATGCTGGTCACCAGCAGCGCGGCGCCGCCGTCCGACTCCAGCGAGCAGTCGAACAGGTGCAGCGGCTCTACGATCAGGCGCGACGCCTGATGATCCGACAGGGTCATGGGCTTCTGCATGGTGGCGTTCTTGTTCATGCACGCGTGCTTTCGCGTGGACACCGCGATCTGGCCCAGGTCCTCGCTGGTGGTGCCGAACTCGTGCATGTGGCGCGTGGCCGCGAACGCGTGGTTGGCCACCGCGGAGAAATGGCCCCAGGGCTGTTCCCAGTGCTCATCGCCGCTGCGGATGGGATAGCCCGGCGTGGGCTCCGGCGTCGCCCGCTTGCGCGCGTGCACGCACACCACGTAGTTGGCCATGCCGGCCTCGATGGCCATCACCGCGTTCTGGATCATGGCGATGGGGGTGGCGCCCCCCAGCGCCAGGTCCGTGGCGTAGCTGGGATCGATGCCCGCCATGTGCGCCAGACGCACCGCGTAGCTCCGGTGGGCGTCGGTCAGCGGCTGGTTGGTCAGAAACCCGTCCACCTGGGACGCGTCGATTCCCGCGTCCTCCAGGCAGGCGCGGATCGCTTCGAGATGCAACGAGTTGGTGGTGGCTTCGGGCCGCTTGCCCACCTTGGTCTCGCCAACGCCGACGATGGCGTATTTGCCCGATAGGTTTGACATGACTCTGCTCCTTGTCCCTTTTCGAAGGGATGCTATTTTTCCAGGCCGACAATCCGCCGCGCCCGGCTGATCACCTCCGGGGTCATCTGTTTCTTCATGTTGGCGATGAGGTCCGAGATATACTCGCCGCTCTTGGGATTGATGTCCAGGCGCGCCCGCTTGGCGTCCGCCAGAAATGCCGGGTCCTTGAGAGTGGTCTCAAAGGCCTTGCGCAGGATCGCGACCTTGTCGGGCGCCGTCTTCGGCAGCGCCGCCCAGGGCCGCAGCATGGCCGCCGGCAGGAGCAGGACCTTCATGAAGGCGATGTCCGCGGGCTTGGTGATCTTGTCATTGAGGTACGAGACCTTGCGGTCTTCCAACTCGGCGTGACGTTCGTCGCCGAGGTAGGCGATGAGCTTGATCGAGCCGTCGTCGATCATGGACATGCCGGTGGACTTCACCGAGTCCCAGCTCCACCCGGTCAACCCGTCCACTTCCTTCTGCAGCAAGGCCGCGCGCACCGGCGCGGTACCCTTGTAGCCCGCCACGATCTTGGACGTGGGGCCGAAGATGTCGTTCATGGCCAGGGGAATGCTACAGGTCAGGCTGTTCCGCGAGGTGCAGCCGAAGATCAGCGGCGTCGTCTTCGGGTCGAGCCACTGCTCCATGTTCTGGATGGGGGAACCCTTGCGCACCACCACGGTGATGGGGCCGGAGTTCGCCAGCCCCAGCCAGATGAACTTGCTCACGTCGTACCGGATGTTGGGGTAGTTGAGGTACTGTGCCTGCGCGGAATCCCAACTCAACTGGACGAAGGAGAGGCCGTCGGGCTTGGCCACGTTGTACATGTAGTTGGTTCCAATGAGGCCGCTGCCGCCGGGGATGTTGATGACGATCACTTTGGGCTTTCCCGGGATGTGTTTCCCCATGTGCCGCCCGAAAAGGCGGGCGTAGGTGTCGTAACCGCCGCCGGGTTGATGCGGCGTGATCACCTTGACCGTCTTGCCCTCGTAGAAAGACTCTGCCGCGGCAGCACTTCCGCCCGCCGCCACCACCACCGTCATGATGAGCCCGATGAATGCCAATCGCAGGAACATGATAGCGTTCTCCCTCCCTGTCGTCGTACTCCAAGTCGACTTCATACCGTGAATGACCGGTTGCTCCTCTAGTGTGGTGTCTCACAAATACGGTTATGAAGCTGCGAGGGCCTTTTGGTTGTCGGCAAGGCGCGATGACTTGTAGGGGCGGGTTTCAAACCCGCCCGTGTGGCGGTCACCACGCGAGGAAGAGCAACGCAGCCGACGGCCAAAAGGACCCGCAGATTCGTAAGCGTATTTGTGAGACACCACACTTGGATAACCGATCGCCCCTCCCGACCTATGGACTACTTGTCCAGGCCGATGATCTTCCGCGCGCGGCTGATGATCTCCGGCGTCATCTGCTTTTTCATGTTATTCATGAGATCCACGAGGTACTTGCCGCTCTTGGGATTGATGTCCAACCGGGCCCGCGCGGCGTCCGCCAGAAATGCCGGGTCCTTGAGAGTGGCGTCGAACGCGCTCTGCAGGATCTGGACCTTGTCCTTCGGGGTACCCGGGGGCAGGGCCCAGGGCCGCAACATGGCCGCCGGCAGCATCAGGACCTTCATGAAGGCAATGTCGGCCGGCTTGGTGACCCTGGGGTTCAGGTACGGTACCTTTCGCTCCTCCAGCTCCGGGTTACGTTCCTCGCCGATGTAGGCGATGATCTTGGCTTCGCCGTCGTCGATCATGGACATGCCGGTGGACTTCACCGAGTCCCAGCTCCAGCCGGTAAGGCCGTCCACCTCCTTCTGCAACAGCGCCGCTCGGACCGGCGCCGTGCCCCTGTAGCCCGAGACGATCTTGGATGTCTTCGGGCCGAAGATGTCATTCATGGCCAGGGGGATACTGCAGGTCGGGCTGTTGCGTGACGTACAGCCGAAGATCAGCGTCTTTGTGTTCGGATCCAGCCACTCGTCCATGGTCTGGATCGGGGATCCTTTGCGTACCACCGCGGTGACGGCACCGGAATTGGCCAGTCCCAGCCAGATGAACTTGTTGATGTCGTACTTGATCCCGGGGAAGTTCAGGAACTGCGCCTGCGCCAGATTCCAGCTCGGCTGGACGAGGGAAAGGCCGTCGGGCTTCGTCACGTTGTATACGTAGTTCGTGCCGATGAGGCCGCTGCCGCCGGGGATGTTGATGACGATCGCTTTGGGGTTCCCAGGTATGTGTTTACCCAAGTGACGCGCGAAAAGGCGGGAGTAGGTGTCGTATCCGCCCCCCGGTGCATGCACCGAGATGATCTTGACCGTCTTGCCTTCGTAGAACGATTCCGCTCCGGCAACGCTTCCGCAAGCCAGAAGCACCGCCGAAATGAGTCCGATCCATGCCATTCGTCGAAACATGATAGTTCTCCTTGTTGGGGTAAAGAGCTCTCTATTGATTCGCACCGGGTTACGATAAACCAGCCGACGGGCCTTTTCAACAACGAAGCCGGTTGGAGAATCGTGGAGGCTATGGTGTATGGTGCTCTCCCGCGCGAGAACAACTTGGCCAATGGCCGAACCCGTCATTCCATGCAAATGGCCCGCGGATGCCCGGGACCGTCATTTGTATGTTGAGAGTTCCTCTCAGATCGGCCAATTTGGGGGGGAGGCATGCGGGGCGAGTCGCTCGTCATAGGGTGAGCATTGCCTTGGGGCAGTACTGCACCGGGCGGGAGTAGGACACCCCGCATGCCAGTTGTCGCTCCGAACAGATACAGGGGGGTAAGCCCCGTATAAGCAAGTGTGGAGGACAGCGACATCGTAGCAGAACAGGAGGCGGGCATGAAAGTAGTAGCAGGGATTGATGTAGGCAAGCGGGAGTTGGTGGTCTCGGTGTCGGGCGGGGCGGTACGGCGCTTTGGGAACCAGGCCGGGGGCATCAGGGTTTTACGGAACTGGCTTCGGGCAGAGGGGGTGACGCAGGTGGTGTGTGAGGCGACGGGGGGGTACGAGGAGCAGGTAGTAGAGCGTTTGGGGGCGGGGGGGATGGCGGTGCATGTAGCGCATCCGCCGCGGGTGCGGAGTTTTGCGCAAGCCCTGGGACAAGGGGCGAAGACCGATCCGTTGGACGCGCAGGTGCTGGCGCTGTACGGCGGGGTGTTCGAGGTGGAGGGGCAGTCTGAGCAGGACAGCGCCAGTCGGGAGTTGCGGGGGGTGGTGGGTCGAAGGCAGCAGTTGGTGCAGCAGCGTGTGCAGGAACTCAATCGGCTGGAGAAGGGGCCTAAGGGAGTGAACAAGAAGTCCTGTGAGCGGCATGTGGCCTGGCTCGACAAGGAGATCGCGCGGCTGGACAAGGCCTTGCAGGCACTGGTGCGGCGTCACCCGAGGTTGAGCCAACGCGGGACCTTGTATCAGAGCGTGAGCGGCGTGGGAGAGCTGACCGCCGCGACCTTGCTGGCGTACTTGCCCGAACTGGGCCAAGGTTGCGGCAAGGGCTTGACCGCCTTGGCGGGCTTGGCGCCGTGGTCCCACGACAGCGGTCAGCGTCAGGGACACCGCGCCATCCGGGGAGGTCGTGGAACCGTCCGTCGGGCCTTGTACATGGCCGCGCTGTCAGCCATACGGTTCAACCAGGAACTGAAGGGCTTCTATCGTCGTTTGAGGCGCCGCGGTAAGCTCGGCAAGGTGGCCCTGGTGGCGGTCATGCGCAAGTTGTTGTTACTCCTCCATGCCATCGCACGCCGCGGTACCCCGTGGGTGCCTTCTCTTAACCCAGCACCCTCTTAGACCCTTGACTTCCAACACAGATACTCCCGCGAAACAGGCCGTGTCAAAATCCTGACTTCGGGGCACGAAAGGCCCCTCCGTCATTCCCGCGAAACGGGAATCCAGGGGTCCTGGAGGGGTCCCTACGCGGCGTTTCCCCGCTCCACCCCGCCTGGATTCCCGCTTTCGCGGGAATGACGGTCCCGGAACCTGTCCCCTACTTGTCTAACACCGCTGCCCGTGATTCTATCGGAGCCTGTCGAGACTTCAGGAGGCAGCATGTCGAAACCGATTCTACACGGCGTCAAGGTGCTGGACCTGAGCCACATGTACCCGGGCACTTTGTGCACGTGGCTGCTGGCGGCCCTGGGGGCGGAGATCCTCAAGGTGGAGGAGCCCGGGGCCGTGCGTTCCGGGGCGCCCTTCCTCAACCAGGGCAAGAAGAGCATCACGCTGAACCTCAAGTCCGACGCGGGACTCAAGGTCCTGCATGGCTTGGCGAAGGCGTCCGACATTGTGCTCGAAGGCTTCCGGCCCGGCGTGGCGCGCCGGCTCCGGGTGGACTACGAGACGCTCCGGCAACTCAATCCCAAGCTGGTCTACTGCTCGATATCGAGCTTCGGCCAGACCGGACCGTCGGTGTCGTACTCGGCCCACGACATCAACTTCCTGGCGCTTAGCGGTATGCTCGGCATCGGCCGGGAGGCCGGCCGGAGACCGTTGCCGCCGGCGGCTCAGGTGGCCGACGTGGCCGGGGGCGGTTACCCGGCCCTGAGCGCGATCCTCGCCGCCTACATCGCGGTTCTGCGGGAAGGGGAGGGCCGCTACATCGACATCTCCATGTTCGACTGGACCCTGCTCATGGTGGCGCGCTACCTGATGCTGGAGCCGCCGCCCCGGCGTTCCCGCCCGGTGCTCAAGCGCGAGCACGCCACCCTGGCCGGCTCCGCGGCCTGTTACGACACCTACGAGGCGGGGGACGGAGGGTTCGTGTCGCTGGCGGCCCTGGGACCGAAGCAGTGGGGTCTCTTGTGCAAGGCTCTGGGCCTGGAACGCTACACCGACGCGGCCTTCGACCCGGAGAAGATGCCGCGGATCAAGGCGGCGATGCGGCGCATTTTCAAGACCCGGCCCCGGGATCACTGGGTGCAGCTCCTCAGGAACGAGTACGGCCTGTCGGCGGCGCCGGTGTACGAACCCGAGGAGGTGCTGGAGGATCCCCACGTGCGTTTCCGGAAGACCCTTGCCCGGCGGAAGGACACCGGCGCCGTGGAGTTCACGCCGCCGTTCTGGTTCGCCGGCGCCCGGAAGCCCGGCGGGAGGATCTGCCGCGTCGGCCAGCACACTGGCGCCGTCCTCAAGGGCCTCGGCTATACTGCCGCGGAAGTCCGGGAGCTGCGCAAGGCCAAGGCCATATGACGATATCCTTTCCGTAGACTTGTAGGTCGGGTTAGCCGAAGGCGTAACCCGACGCCATTGCGGTGGAGGCTGTCGGATTACGCTTCGCTAATCCGACCTACAAGTCTGCTCTATATCGAGCTTCCGCCAGACCGGCCTGTCGGTGTCGTATTCCGCCCCACGACATGAACTCCGAGATGCAGGACACCCGGTTGAACATGGTTCCTGATTGGAGTAATTGTCCGGTAGCTCCCCTGTGGAAGGGATTCAGGGCGCAGGAACGACGCGGTTGGAGGAGACACTCGATGTCAGAGGTAAAGCCAGGGCTGGAAGGGGTGGTGGCCGGTGAAACGGCCATCTGCTCGGTGCGCCCGGAAGGTGAGTTGATCTACCGCGGCTACGACGTGCACGACCTGGCCGAGCAGGCGACCTTCGAAGAGGTGGCCTACCTCGTGCTCTTCGGCCGGCTCCCCACCAAAGCCGAGCTTGAAGCCTTCGAAGCGGAGCTCCGGTCCAACCGGGCGCTGCCGCCGGGTGTGGTCGAGAGCCTCGAGTTGCTCCCTTCGGATGCCGTCCCCATGGACGCCCTGCGTACCGCGGTATCGACGCTGGCGCTCTACGACCCCGATGCCGGGGACGACTCCCACGACGCGAACCTGAGGAAGGCGACCCGGCTGTTGGCGCGTATGGCCACGCTGGTAGCGGTCCAGCACCGGCTCTCCCAGGGGCTGGACGTGGTGGCGCCGGACCCCGAGCTCAATCACGCGGCGAACTTTCTTCACATGCTGCGCGGCCGGCGGCCTGACGAGTTCGAGGCCAGGGTGCTGGAGGTGACGCTGATCCTGTACCTGGAGCACGAGTTCAATGCCTCCACGTTTGCCGCCCGGGTCATCGCGTCCACGCTGTCGGACCTTTACGGCGCGGTGGTGGGCGCCATCGCCGCCCTGAAGGGGCCGCTCCACGGCGGCGCCAACGAGAAGGCCATGGACGTCATCCTGGAGATCGGCGAGCCGGCCCGCGCCGAGGCATGGGTGGAGGAGAGCCTGCGGCAGAAGAAGCGCGTCATGGGCTTCGGCCATCGCATCTACAAGACCGCGGATTCCCGGGTGGAGGTGGCCAAGAAGTGGGGCGGCCTGTTGGGCAAGCAACTCGACGACACCCGGCTGAGCGACATCTGCACCACCGTCGAGGAGGTCATGCGCCGGGAAAAGAACCTGTGCCCCAACGTGGATTTCTACGCCGCGCCCATCTACCACATGATGAAGATTCCCATAAGCCTCAACACGCCCATCTTCGCCATGAGCCGCGTCGTGGGCTGGTCGGCACACATCATTGAGCAGATCGACAACAACCGCCTGTTCCGGCCCAACTCCCGGTACGTCGGCCCGGAGGGGCTCGCGTTCCAGCCGCTGGACCGGCGCGGCAGAGGGGCTGAACCCGCCTCGGAATGAATGGCTGTGGAATCAACTCCCGTTCGTCCTGAGCCCTTCGACAACGCTCAGGACAGGCGTAGCGAGGTTCGCCGAGCGAAGTCGAAGGACGCGGTTAGCCTGTAAGTGTCGAACCCATGGCGGAGCCGCAAACCGCACCACAAGCGCTGGATGGCGTGAGGGTCCTGGAACTGGCGGGCGCCGAGGGCGAGTACTGCGGCAAGCTCCTGGCGGACTTCGGCGCCGAGGTGATCAAGGTGGAGCCGCCCGGGGGCAGTCCTTCCCGCGGCGAGCCGCCGTTCAAGGACGACCGGCCGGGACCCGACCGTAGCCTTTCTTTCCTCTACTTGAACGCCAACAAGAAAAGCATCACCGCGGACCTCGATACCGAGGCGGGGCGGGAGCGCGTCCGGCGCCTGGCCCGGAACGCGGACGTGGTGGTGGAGAGCGCCGCGCCCGGGACCCTGGCGGCCATGGGACTGGGGCACGCGGATTTGCGGGCGGCCAACCCGCGGCTGGTCTACGCGTCCATCACGGCTTTCGGCCAGACCGGGCCCTACAGCGGGTACCGCTGGTCCGAGCTGGTGGCCTTCGCCATGGGCGGCCTCATGTACGTGAGCGGCAAGCCGTCGTCGCCGCCGGTGAACGCGCCGGGTGCGCAGGCGTTCCTGGTGGGCTCGGCCCACGCCGCCCTGGCCATTCTCATAGCCCTGTGGCACGTGCGGCAGGGCGGCGCGGGGCAGCAGATCGACGTCTCGATGATGGACTGCCTGGCGGCCATGGAGAACATGGTGTCGCGTTCCGCTTCGACGGGGGTGCATCCGCGCCGGGACGGCACGCAGCACCGCTTCGCCACCCCGGGGACCATCTACCGCTGCCGGGACGGCTTCGTGCACATCTTCGTGACCAACTCCCAGCCGGGGGCGTGGGACCGGTTCGTGGGCTGGCTGGGGCGGCCGGAGGCGTTGGCCGGCCACGAGTTCAACCACCCGGTCTACCGTCGCGCCCACGTGGCGGAGGTGGACCGGGTCGTATTGGAGATCCTGGCGGAACTCCCCAGGGAAAAGGTCTACGAGGAGCTGCAAGCCCGCCACATCCCCTGCGCCCCGGTGAACACGCCGCTGGAGTTCGTGCGCGACCGCCACATCGAGTCCCGTGGCTTCGTCATCGATACAATGCATCCGCAACACGGTCCCATGGAGTTCCCGGGGCGGGCCTACAAGACCGAGTCCTGGCGGTTCCGGCATCACGCTCCCGCGGTGGGGGAGCATGACCGGGAGTTGGCCAGGTTGATCGATGAAGCGCGCCCGGGGCCTGAACACCGGCATCGAATGGGTCCGGCCGGTCCCGTAGAGCCGGGTCCGTCGCCGCGGGATGCCACGGCCAAAGCCGCCGGGCCGGACACGAGCTCCCGCGCCGCCCTTGCAGCGGGGAACGGTGAGGCGCCGGGCGCACCGCCCTTGGCCGGGGTTCGCGTGGCCGATTTCACCCACATGGTGGCGGGGCCCTACGGCACGATGCAGCTAGCCTATTTCGGCGCCGAGGTGATCAAGATCGAATCGCTCGCCCGGCCGGACACCTGGCGCATCCGCGAGGGCAACAAGGACGTGGAAGCGTCGCTGCCCTTTGCCGACCACAACCGCAACAAGCTGTCCGTCACTGCCAACCTCAAGACCGAAGAGGGCAGAGACGTGGCACGCCGCATCATCGCCATGAGCGACGTGGTGGTGGAGAACTTCAGCGTCGGGGTCATGGATCGCCTGGGCCTGGGCTACGAGGAGCTCAAGGCGGTGAAGCCGGACATCATCATGATCCGGCTTCAGGGACTCGGCACCACCGGCCCCCGGAAGAACTACGTGACCTGGGGCCCCAGCCTGATGCCGTTTTCCGGCATGAGCTGGCTGTGGAACCACCCCGACGGCGGCGCGCCGGTGGGATCGCAGACCTCCTATCCCGACTACATCGTCTCCATTCACATGGCCTTCGTGCTCATGGCGGCGCTGCGCCATCGGGCCAACACGGGCGAGGGGCAGTTCATCGACATCGCCCAGGGCGAGGTCACCGCGTCGCTGATCGGGCCGGCGCTGCTGGACGGGTTGGTCAACGGACGCGTTGCCAAGCCCTTGGGAAACGGCAGCCGCCGGCGCGCACCCCACGGCTGTTACCCGTGCCGGGGCGACGACGCGTGGTGCGCCGTCTCCGTGGGCGACGACGAGGAGTGGCGGCGTTTCTGCGTGGCCACGGGCCATGCCGCGGCGCTCGGGGACGAACGGTTCGCCACCGCGGACCGGCGTCTGGCCAACGCCGCGGCCCTGGACGCACTGGTGTCCGAGTGGACGCGCGAGCGGAGCCCCCGTGAGGTCATGGAGAGGCTTCAAGCAAGTGGCGTGACCGCCGGGATGGTGTCCGACGGCACCACGCTCGTCACCGACCCGCATCTGCGTTCCCGCGGCTCCGTCGTCGAGCACGAGCATCCGCGCCAGGGCCGGCTCACGCTGCCGGGCATCGTGATGAAGTTTTCCGAGACACCGGGGGAGATACGCCGCCATGCACCCCTGCTCGGTCAGGACACCCACGCCGTCCTGACCGGACTGCTCGGACTGACCGACGAGGAGATACGCGGCCTGGAGGCCGCCGGGGCGTTTTGACCGGGCGTAGACGTGCTACCGGGTCGTTCTGGACTGACGCGGAGTCCAGCGGCGGCCTCTCTGTTACACCGTTACACCGTGGAACAGGCAGCGAGGCTCCGGAAGCGCAGCGAGGCCCTGAAACCGTCATCCGGGGCGCCTTTCCCATCATCTCGGGGCGCCCCTCCCCGTCATCCCGGGCTTGACCCGGGATCCAGGGGCTGGGAGGGGGAGACAGGCCGAACGGTTCAGCCATCCCGCCTGGACCCCGGATCAAGTTCGGGGTGACGATCGGGACGTCCGGGATGACGATTTTGGGCGTCCCCGGTGACGATTCGGGCGTTCAGGGTGACACCGGGCCGTCCGGGGCGACGACCCGAGCACCGGCGGGCTGTTCTCACGTTAACGAAAGGAGTAAAGGAAGCGAATGGACTATCGAGCGATCATATTCGAGCGCAAAGACGGCATTGCATATCTGACCCTGAACCGGCCGGAAGTGCTGAACGCCCGCAACCGCCAGATGCGCGAGGAGCTCATCGATGCGGTGACGGCCATCCGGGCGGATCCGGAGGTGCGGGTGGTGATCCTCACCGGCGCGGGAGAGCGGTCTTTTTCGGCCGGCAGAGATCTCAAGGAGGCGGCCCAGGAGAAGGTCGGCGTGGTGGCGGCCCGGCAGGCGAAGATGGAGATCAGCGACACCGAGATGATCGCCCGGCTCAACAAGCCGGTGATCGCGGCCATCAACGGCTTCGCCCTGGGCGGCGGCTGCGAGCTGGCGCTGGCGTGTGATATCCGTGTGGCGGTGGAAGGCGCCAAGGTGGGCCTGCCGGAGGTTTCCCGCGGGATGATCCCGGGGAGCGGCGGCACCCAGCGCCTGTCGCGGGTGGTGGGGCTCGGCAAGGCGCTGGAGCTGATCCTCACCGGCAGCGTCATCGACGCCCAGGAAGCCTGCCGCATCGGCCTGGTGAACAAGGTGGTGCCCCGGGACGAGCTGATGGCCGCGGCCGAGGAGTACGCCCAGGCCATCGCCACCAAGGCGCCGGTGGCCGTGGTGTTCGCCAAGGAGGCGGTGCGCGAGGGCTACGAGATGTCCCTGGACGACGGCCTGCGCCTGGAGACCGACCTGTCGGCGCTGCTGAGAACCACCGAGGACATCAAGGAAGGGGCCCGGGCCTTCGTCGAGAAGCGGCCGCCCCAATGGCGCGGTCAGTGACCGCCCTTCGACTTCGCTCCGCTAACGCGAAGCTACGCTCAGGACGAACGGAGATTGGGGGGTCACTCCACCGTTCGTCCTGAGCCCTTCGACAAGGCTCAGGACAGGCGTAGCGAAGCGAAGTCGAAGGACAGCGCAGGCAACCTTGGTCTCAAAGACAGGAGATGAAATGGCGGAATACGGCTCCGATCTAATCGTGGACATGCTCAAGAGCCTGGGCATCAAGTACGCGGCTCTGAACCCCGGGGCGAGCTTTCGCGGCATCCATGACTCCCTGGTGAACTACAACAACAACACCAATCCGGAGATCATCGTGTGCTGCCACGAGGAGATCGCCGTGTCCGTGGCCCACGGCTACGCCAAGGCCACGGGCGAGCCCATGGCCGCCATCGTCCACGACGTGGTGGGTCTCCAGCACGCCTCCATGGCCATCTACAACGCTTGGTGCGACAAGGCGCCGGTGCTGGTGCTGGGCGGCACCGGACCCATGGACACCACCAAGCGGCGGCCCTGGATCGACTGGATCCACACCGCGTTGGTGCAGGGCAACTTCGTGCGCGACATCGTCAAGCTGGACGACCAGCCCATGAGCCTGGGAGCGTTGTCCAACTCCATTCTGCGCGGCTACCGGGTGGCCATGACCGAGCCCAAGGGGCCGGTGTACCTGTGCTTCGACCTCGACCTGCAGGAGTCCAGGCTGCCGGAGGCCATGGCCACGGGGGTGCCGGCGCCGGACCGCTTCCGGCCGCCGCGGCCGCTCCAGGCCGAGCAGGAAGCCATCGAGGAGGCCGCGGCCTGGTTGTGCGGAGCCCAGCACCCGCTGATCATCGCCGACTACATGGGCCGGAATCCCCAGTCCATGCTCTCGCTGGTGGAGCTGGCCGAGGCCCTGGGAGCGCCGGTGGTGGACCGGGGCGCGCGCCACAACTTCCCTAACACCCATCCCCTGGACTTGAGCGGCAGGGAGAAGGAACTGGTGGCCGAGGCCGACGTGATCCTGGGGCTGGACGTCATGGACCTCTACGGCGCGCTGCACCGGCACGACGCCAAGACCCAGACGTCCCAGCCCGCGTTCCAGCCCGGCTGCCGCATCATCAACGTGACGCTGGCGGACTTCGCCATCAAGAGCTGGTCCACCGAATACATGGAGCTGTCGCCCGTGGACCTGCCGATCCTGGCCGACACCAGCGTGTTCGTACCGGCCCTCACCGAGGCGGTCCGGCGCCTGGGCGGACCCGAGCAGGGGGTGAAGGACGATCGCTGCCGCGCGCTGGAGCAGCGCCACCGGGAGATTCGCGAGGAGAGCCAGGCCATGCTGCGGAAGCGCTGGGACGAGCGCCCCATCTCGCCGCCGCGCATGTCGCAGGAGATCTGGGAGGTCATCAAGAACGAGGACTGGACGCTGGTGGCCGGCTCCTTCCGCGGCTGGCCCCGACGGCTGTGGGACTGGGAGAAGCCCAACGCGTTCCTCGGCGGCTACGGCGGCGGCGGACTGGGCTATGCCCCCGGAGCGTCCATCGGCGCGGCCCTGGGACTCAAGGACACCGGCACCGTGTGCATCGACCTGCAGCGCGACGGCGACCTGCTGTTCACCAACAGCGCTCTGTGGACCGCCGCCAGCTACAGCGTGCCGCTGCTCATGATCATGACCAACAACCGCACCTACTACAACGACGAGGAGCACCAGGAACGGGTCGCGGTGGCCCGCAACCGCCCGGTGGAGAACAAGGGCATCGGCATGCGCATGGAAACCCCGCCGGTGGACTTCGCCACTCTGGCCAAGTCCTTCGGCGTGTACAGCGAGGGCCCCATCGAGGACCCGGCGGACATTCAGGCCGCGGTCAGGCGGGCGCTGGCGGTGGTCAAGGAAGAGCGCAAGCCGGCTCTGTTGGATGTGATCATACAGGCGATCTGAGGAATTGAATGGCGTCCTTCGACTTCGCTCGCCCTTCGACGGGCTCAGGACTCGCTACGCCTGTCCTGAGCTTGTCGAAGGGCTCAGGACGAACGGGGGAAGGTTGTTTCGGGGACGGCGGAAAGGCTTTCCAAAACCGTTCGTCCTGAGCGTAGCGAGGCGCAGCCGAGCGAAGTCGAAGGACGCCATGTTGCACGGTGACCAAGAACCAAGTTTCCCTAAACGCAGTCAGGAGGATTTGTCATGGCATACGATATAGTGATTCGCGGAGCGACGATCTGTGACGGTTCGGGGAAGCCCCGTTACACCGGGGACGTGGCCATCGAGGGAGGAACGCTCAGGCAGGTGGGCGGCAAGGCCGGCTCCGCCCGGCGCGAGGTGGACGGCGACGGGCTGGTGGCGGCGCCGGGCTTCGTCGACGGCCACACGCACATGGACGCCCAGTTGCTGTGGGACCCCCAGGTGACCAGCTCCTGCTATCACGGCGTCACCAGCATCGTCACGGGCAACTGCGGCCTGAGTCTCGCGCCGTGCAAGCCCGAGGACCGGGACATCCTGCTTCAGACCTTCTCGCACGTCGAGGGCATGGACATCGAGCTCCTGCGGCGCGCGGTGGAATGGACCTGGACCGACATGGCCGGTTACATGAACGCGGTGGAGGCCATGCGGCCGGCGCTGAACGTCGGCATGCTGGTGGGCCACTGTCCGCTGCGCCAGTACGTCATGGGGGAGGACGCCATCAAGCGCGCCGCCACCGCGGACGAGATCGCGGCCATGCAGGCGCTCCTGCGTGAGGCGCTCAATTCCGGACTGCTGGGCTTCTCCACCAACCGCAACGAGCGCCACTTCCGCGAGGACGGCGAACCGCTGCCCAGCCGGCTGGCGGAGTGGGAGGAGTTGGAAGCCCTGGGGCAGGTTCTCGCGGACCTCGATCGGGGCGTGATCCAGATGAGCTCGGCGGGCCAGAATGCCGAACGGGTGGCGTCCCTGGCGGACTTCTCGCTCCGTACCGGCCGCCCGGTGGTGTGGAACTCCATCCTGCACCGGTGGTCCAAACCCGACGAATGGCGTGAGCTGCTGGACGCCACGGCGGCGGGATTCGAGCGCGGCGCCCGGGCCTGGGCCAACACCAACGTCCGGCCCTTCAACAACCGCTTCAACCTCATCGACGGCCAGGAGTTCGACGAGTTTCCCACCTGGCGCGGGCTCATGTTCAGCCCCATCGAGGAGCGCCGGGTCGCGTTCCAGGACCCGGAAGTGCGCAAGAAGCTCCGCTGGGAAGTGCTGGAGGACACCGCGCCCGCCGCCTTCCACAGGCGCTGGGAGTTGGTCTACATCGTCAAGCCGGCGACCGAGAAGAACGCCCATCTCAAGGGCGCCAACGTGGCCGATTACGCCCGCTCCCAGGGCAAGGACGTCTTCGACGCGTTCATGGACCTGTGCCTGGAAGAAAACCTGGAGACGGGTTTCCAGACCGCCCACACCAACGGCGACGCCGATGCCGTGGGGGCCATCGTATCGAATCCCTACACCGTGCTGGGGCAGTCCGACGCCGGCGCCCACGTGGCCATCGACGCGGGCTTCGGCTACTGCACCCTGCTGCTGGCCAAGTACGTACGGGAACGCGGCGACCTCACCCTGGAAGAGGGGGTCCGGAAGCTCACGTCCATGCAGGCCGAGATCTGCGGCATCACCGACCGCGGCCTGCTCCAGCCCGGCATGGCCGCGGACGTGGTCGTGTTCGACCCCGCCACCGTGGCGCCCCGGGAGCCCGAGCTGTTGCACGACTTCCCCGGCGGCGCCGCCCGCCTGGCGCAGTATGCGGACGGCATCCACACCGTCCTCGTCAACGGGCAGGTGGCACTGGAGGACGGCGCGCCCACTGGGGAACGCTCCGGGAAGGTGCTGCGGAACGGGGTGTGAGGGAGAGCCGCCCCTCTCCGTCACCCGGGGCTTGACTCGGGGTGACGGAGAGGGGGCCGCTGTAGCCAGCGGATGCTGGGGGGCACTGCTCACACCGCCGGTGTGATGCCTTCGGCCCGCGTGGCCAGGCTGAGCTTGCGGTCGAGGGTAGCCAGCGGCCGCTGTTGCCGGACCGCCAATTCCAGATACATCGCGTCATACGCCGTCAGACCGTGTGTCCTGGCCAGCCTGAAAAGGGATGCATTGTCGGGCGCATGGTCCAACTGAATGCCCAGAGCGTCAATGGCCTGCAACGCTGTCGCGGTATCTTCGCGCGTCAAACGCCCTCTTCGCTCGGCGATCACCAGCACGTTCCGTACTTCCACCCACCACAGCGTCGGAGCGACACCTCCGATTTCCGTCACCTGCTCCAGGATGGCGTCGGCCTGTGTCGATCGCTCATCCCCGAGCACCCATGCGATGGTGATGGAACTGTCCAGAACCGGTGCCTTCAACGCCGTCCTTCGTCGCGCATCCGGAGGATGTCCTGGGTCGTGGCCCACCCGATCCGCTCGCGCAGGTCGCGGAGCGCCCCGGCAGCAGCAACAGCAGCTCCACGGTCCGGTGCTTCCGGCGGTGTCAGTCGGGCCACCGCGCGTCCGCGTTTGGTGATGATGATGGTTTCACCGCGAGCCACCTCATCAAGAAGTGCGGAGAGATGGGTTTTCGCTTCGAATGTGCCGACTTCTCTCATATTCCGTCCCAACTTAACAAACTAGCTATCTGTCTAGTTAAGCTGATCGGTGATGTCAAGAGTGCCTGGCATCCGTTCCTTTGCTTCGCCAACGCCTCCCTGGGTCCAGCCGCGCCCGCATTGCAAAAGCCGGTAGAGTGAGGGCGCGCAGCAAATGGAACGCATGATCGCATCGGAGGGCAGGGTGGTCGTTGGCCCGGCGAAAGACGCGCAGCGGTTACAACTCGAAAACGGGCACTTCCATGGCACGGGCGACGGCCGTCATCCGTGGGTCGTAGCTGGCCAGCGCAACCGGCTGGCCTTGGCTGCGCAAGTACTCGCATGACGCCAAGTGTAGCGCGTCGAGCGTGCGTACCGGCAGGGGAAACGCTTCCAGGGCGCGGGCGAGCACCGGGAGAGAAAGCTCCAGCATGGCGATCCGTCCGATGATTCCGCGGGCCGCGTCGCCATGCGACTCGGCGAGCTTGCGCGCGTGCAGGCGGGTCCAGATTTCGTACTCCATCAACCGGCTGGCCACCAGGGTTTCGCTCCACAGCGTGGCAGGCGGACGCCGGTCTTCGGCCAGGAGTTGGGCAAGCGCAACTAGGTATCGACGTAGATCACCGGTCGCTTCTATCGTCGTCCAGCTCACCGAGAAGGTCGCTCAGCGGTGCCACTGGTTTTGATGTCGGAGGTTCTCCGGTGGCCGGCAGCACCGGTGGTGTCAAACAACCCGCACGTACGGCCTCTGCCAGCAGGGCGTCGGCTAGAATCGGGCTCCGCGTGTCTCTTGGAGGACCGATTTCCGCTACGACGCGGTCCCGGTCCGTTACCAGGACAGTTTCGCCGGATGCAGCCAGCCGGATGTATTCGCTCAGCCGGTTGTTAAGTACTTTCATGCCCACCGATCGCATGGTTGACAAGGTAGCCACCAGTAGCCACCTTGTCAATTACTTCTCCGTCTATGCGATCGACAGAAAACGCTGGAAGGGAAACCCGCGCGGCGGGCGGCGCGGTTCGGGGCGCAGTCCCTTGCCGCCTGCCGCGGGCCGCTCTCTCGGCGAGGTATCTTCAGCTACCTGCCCAGGGTCTTGCGTATCGCGGGCATGTACTTCCTATAGAGTGCCACCAGATCCGCGACATCCTTGTTGGCGCGTTTGGCGTCTCCCGCGTCCAGCACCAGGCCCGACTTCTTTATGAATGCGTTGTACTCCTTGTCTGCCATGGCTTTCAGCAACGCCTGCTCCAGGATCTTCGCCTGCTTCGCCGGGGTTCCCGGGGGGGCTGCCATGTGCCGGGACGAGGATATCGTAAAATCGTAACCCGCATCCTTGGCCGTACGAATGTCCGGGGCGTTCAAAGTCCTGGTCTCCCCGAGATGTAGCACCGGCCGAATCTCGCCGGTTTTCAGGTACGGCGCGATGGAAGGATGGTCGATGGGCTGGAAAAAGACGTCGTAGTCGCCGCGTAGCAGGCCGGGAAGGGTTTCGCCGGTGCCGCGGTAGCCGGAGACGACCTGGAAGGGGATGCCCAATTCCTTGGCCGCGATAAAGGCGTCAAACCATCGTCCGGCCCCAATGGATTCTACCCCCCAAGTGACGCGTTCCGCCTTCTGCAATTCCTCCAGCGAACGGAAACGAGAGTCGGCGCGCAGTAGAAGGCCCTGGGGCTCGCCCCCGATCCTCGCCAGCCAAGTGAACTTCTCGAAGTCGAAGCCTGCTTTCTTGGCTCCCCTGAGGAAAGGCACGGGTATCATTCCGCCGTACATCTGCCCGATGGTATAGCCGTCGGGCTTGGCGCGGTACAGATAGACGGTGCCGGTGATGCCTCCGGCCCCGGTGACGTTCTTGACGATGGTCTTGATACCCTTGGGAAGATACTTTCCGATGCTGCGGGAGATCGCGCGGGAGACGGTATCGAATCCTCCTCCCGGCGAGAACGTAACGACGCTGGTGAGGTTCCGCTCCGGGAACTCCGCGTGGGCCCCGGTGCTGAAAAGCAACAGAGCCGCGAAGCCGATCATAGTGGCGCGTGACGAGTAATTCATGAGTGCCCCCTTTTTTTTGGCGATTATTGTCGGTAACCGTGCGCAGTGGCCCGATTCCCGAGCCTCGTTCAGGGATGCCATGTTTATTCACGTGGGGATCGCATGTCAAGCCGAGTTCGGCGCTGCCCCTGTTCCGAGAGTCATTCCTGCTCTTCCCCTTTTCTTATCCTTTCCTCCAGGGAGAGATTGTGGACAACATTGTAGTTATCAATAGTATGAGACACTACGTGAACTCTTGGAGTCGATATGGGAACTGTGCGCAGAACCATCACGCTGACCGATCGGCAAGACCGGTGGGTCGAGGCCCAGATCACGGCCGGCGACTTTACCGACGACAGCGAATACATTCGCGACCTGATTCGCCGTGACCAGCGGTACAGCACCAGAATTCAGGCGCTTAGAGCTGCGATTCAGGAAGGACTGGACAGTGGCATAAGCGAAAAGACCGTGCCGCAGGTCATGGAGGAAGTCGAAGCTCGGCTTCGGGCCGATGGCCGTCTATAGGCTTTCGCGAAAGGCCGCGGCCGACGTCGGATCAGAGCATGGACGCTACAAGACACCTATTGGATGATGAGGACGCTTCCTGAAGGCCCTCCCGAGCTTGACAACGCACGCGCGATGGCCATAGAGTCGGCGTGTCAGGCACGGGCGCTTGCGCGGCACGGGACGCATTCCGATGCGTGACGGGAAATCACACCGGGTTCTTCTCCATCGCCCCGCTGAGGGCCTTGTCGGCGACCAAACCAATCGAGGAGGAAATCATGGCAAGAGACGTCGAAGTCATCGATGCGGACGGACATATCACCGAGAGCGACGAGCAGCTCAAGCAGTACATGGAGACGCCGTGGGTGGACCGGACGGCGACCCTCTACCCGATAGACAACTGGGACCGTTCAATCGGAGGGACCCTGGGGACGACGGCGGGTGACGCGAAGACGTGGCTCAATGCCATGGACGAGGGCGGGCTCACCACCGCGTACCTCTATCCCACGGGCGGTCTGGGCATCGGCTGGATCCGCGAGACGGACCTGGCGGTGGCCCTGTGCAAGGCCTGGAACGATTTCGTTTCCGAGGAGTTCCAGAAGGTCAGCCCCAGGCTCAAGGGGGTGGCGCTGGTGTCCTTTCAGGACGTGCCCGAGGCGGTCAAGGAACTGCGCCGGGCGGTCCAGGATCTCAAGCTCACCGGGCTCATGTTGCCGGCCGTCGGCCTCCGTTTGCCGCTGGGGCATCAGGACTACTGGCCCATCTACGAAGAGGCGGAGAAGCTCAACTGCATGGTGGGCGTCCACGCCACGGTGCGGGGACCCCAGTATTTCGGCGCGGACGGCTTCGACCAGTTCATCGAGGTCCACACCCTGTCCCATGCCTTCGCCCAGATGATGCAGATGACCAGCATGATCTTCCGGGGCGTGCTGGACCGGTTTCCGAATCTTCGGGTGGCCTTCATGGAGGCGGGCTGCTCATGGGCGCCCTACTGGGCGGGACGCATGGACGAGGAATGGGAGAAGCGCGGTAAGGCGGAGGCGCCGCTGTGCAAGAAGAAACCCAGCGAATACGTGCGTAACGGCAACGTCTACTTCCACGCCGAGGACTACGAGCCCTTCATCGGCGAGACCGCCAGGTTCCTGAGCCCGGACGTGCTCTACTACGCGTCCGACTACCCGCACTGGGACATGGAGTACCCCGAGAACATCGACCACTTGGGAAGGCGAGAGGACCTGTCCCCCGAGGACAAGCAATGGCTGCTGGCGGACTCGGCCAAGCGGCTGTACGGGGTGATGAGCTAGTTCGCTTTTTCGAACGGGTAACGGGGCCATGGCAAACCGTAGGTCGGATTAGCGAAGCGTAACCCGACACGCTGTACCGTGTCGGGTTACACCTTCGGCCTAACCCGACCTACGGGAGAACATACCCTGCTCTCGGATGATTCCGGGTTCCGTATCCACCCCCTATCCAGTATGGTCCCCTCAGAATTCCGAAATCTCCCTTAGAGGCAGTTTCTTTCGTAGCGCCTGCCGCAGCACGTAGCTCCCCACCGCCAAGTCCTCGTCCGGGATGCCGTTGGACTGGAACAGGACCTTGCGGGGTTCGCCTTGGGTCCCGTCGGCGACGATGGTCTCCAGCGGCACCACGTCCCGCCAGCGCAACCGCTTGCTGGCGCAGGCATCGATCAAGTCGCCGCTGTCGGTCTGCGCGGTAGCGACGTCGTCGGTGACCACCAGGTCCATGGATTTGATGAGCCTCCCGGACACCTCGTGCTTCACCGCCTGATTGGCGCCGATGGTGGCCACGAGAACGTCGTCCTTGAGGCGCCGGCCGTCGACGATGGGGGTGGTGGAGTCGGTGGATATCACCAGGATGTCGGACTCGCTTTCGACCTCGTCCAGGGAGCCGGCCACCTTGAAGGGCGTACGCACCACCTTGCTCATGGTCTCGATGAAGCCCTGGCGCCGCTCGGCGTTGCGGCCGAACACCAGCACCTGCTTCGGCCTGCAGGCCTTGACCACGGCTTCCACCTGGAACGTGCCCTGCCACCCCGGCCCGATGAGACCCAGCACCGATGGCTTGGCCGGCGCCAGGTATTTCGCCGCGACCCCGGTGGCGGCCCCGGTGCGCAGGCTGCTGAGATAGGCTGCGCTCATGATGGCCTTGAGGCCGCCGGAACCGCCGTCGTAAAGGCTGATGGTGTTGGCCTTGGCGACATAGCTTCTCAGCGCGATCAGATCCGAGCTCTCGTGCCACGCCGCCATCACGTTGAGCTGCTTGCCGCTCCCTTTGAGCCTTCGGCGCGGGACGTTCCGCATCTTCCCCGCGGCCCGGTCACGGAACATCTTGTCGAGCAGCCGGATGGCCGTCGCCATGTCGATGAGCTCGCGGGTCTGCTCCGCGCTGATGATCAAGGCCATGTGGTGTCCTTTCTCCTGTGGTGTCCGCTCATTCTTGCGTCCTTCGACTTCGCTTCGCTAGCCTGTCCTGAGCCTGTCGAAGGGCTCAGGACGAACGGCTCTGAAGACTCCACACCGTTCGTCCTGAGCGTAGCGAGGCGCCAGCCGAGCGAAGTCGAAGGACGCAAGCAACGGTGCGAAATGTCCGGTCACGTTTCCGGGAACACCTGCCAGCCCCTCTCGGCCAGCGACACCGCGACGGTATCGCCTCTGGCGTAGTCCGCGTCGCCCATGGCCTTGACGGTCAGCTCGACCTCGCCGACCTGGATCTGGCAGTGGAGCGTGTCGCCCAGGTAGGTTTGCCGCAGGACCTGCCCGCGCAGGGAGGCCGGCGCGTCGCCCGGTCCGATGACGACGTGCTCGGGGCGAATGCCGAGCACCACCGCCGCCCCCGCGCCGCAGGCGGGCGGCACCGCGCATGCGATGGTCCCCAAGCCGGACTCCACGTGTCCGACATCCACCACCTTGCCCGGGACGAAGTTCATCTCACCCACGAAACGGGCCACAAAGAGGTTGGGGGGCTCGGAGTAGACCTGTTTCGGCGTGCCCAGTTGCAGGATCTCGCCCTCGTCCATCACGCAAACCCGGTCGCCCAGGCTCAGGGCCTCGGCCTGATCGTGGGTCACGTACAGGGAGGTGACGTTGACGGATTCGGCGATGCGGCGCAGCTCGTCGCGCATCTGGTCCCGCAGACGCGCGTCGAGGTTGCTCAGGGGTTCGTCCATGAGCAGCACCTTGGGCCGGGTCACCACCGCCCGGGCCAGGGCCACGCGCTGCTGCTGTCCGCCGCTCAGGTCGGTGACCGGGCGCTCCTCGAGGCCGTCCATGCGCACCAGCCGCAGCGCGTCCATCGCGCGCTCCCGGACCTCCGAGCGCGGAATCCGCCGCTGCCCGTCGGTGAGCGGCAGCACGATATTCTGGTACACGCTCAGGTGGGGCCAGACTGCGTAGCTCTGGAACACCATGCCGATGTCGCGCAGCTCCGGCGGCACGTAGGTCCCGCCCTCGGCGCTGTCCACCAGCTCGCCGTCGATCTCGATGGAGCCGCCGTCCGGCCGTTCCAGCCCGGCCACGCAGCGCAGGGTGGTGGTCTTGCCGCAGCCGCTGGGCCCCAGCAAAACCATGAATTCGCCCTGAACCACCTCCAGGTCCATGCCGCGGACGGCGCGCACCGGCCCCCGGGAGGAGTCGAATATTTTTTCCAGCTTGCGAATGCTGATCATATGCGGGGTCTCCAACAGCCGCGTAGCTCGAAGTTGGCGCCCTTCGACTTCGCTTCGCTAACGCTCCGCTCAGGACGAACGGTTGTGACTCAGGACGAACGGTTGTGACTCAGGACGAACGGTTGTGACTCAGGACGAACGGTTGTGACTCAGGACGAACGGTTGTGACTCAGGACGAACGGTTGTGACTCGGGACGAACGGTTGTGACTCGGGACGAACGGTTGTGACTCGGGACCAACGGTTGTGACTCGGGACGAACGGTTGTGACTCGGGACCAACGGTTGTGACTCGGGACGAACGGTTGTGACTCGGGACCAACGGGATGAGCCATAACCGTTCGTCCTGAGCGTAGCGAAGCGAAGTCGAAGGACGCCATTGTACTCACTACGCGGACAAGGCGCTGCGCCGGCCGAAGATCCAAAACAGCAACAGCAGCGGCGTGAAGAACAGGATCATCAGGGTCGTCACCACGGAGGCCTCGGTCATGCCGGCGGCGGCCCAGTAGCTCCACACCACCGCGGTGAGGGTGATGTTGTTCTCGGTGGCGAGAAACACGGCGACGGTCACCTCGCGGTATACCAGCAGGGCGGTCCACACCCAAACGGACATCAGCGTGGGCCGCAGCAGCGGCAGCAACACCCGCCGGCTGGCCCGCAGCATGGTCAGTCCGGACACGTAGGCGGCCTCCTCCAGCTCCTTGTGGACCTGCAGCAGCGCGCCGTTGAGGGCGCGGGTGGCGAAGGGTAGCCGGGTCACGACGTACACCAGCGCGATGAGCCAGACGGTGCCGTACAGCGGCACGTAATCCTTCAGCACGAACAGCGCCACCAGCAGGGCGCCGATGGCGAAGAGCAACTCGGGCACGGTGTGGGGCAGAAACGCGCCGAACTCCAGGACGTAGCGCCAGCGGCTCCGGGTCCGCACCACCAGCCAGGAGATGGCGAAGGCGCACACCATCACGAACAGGGGCACCACGAACATGAGAATCAGCGTGTGCTTCGTCCCGCGCCACACCAGCTCCCAGTTAACGCTGTAGAAGTTTGCAAGGGAGAGCTGGCCCCACATCTCCAGAGACGGCGGCGCTACGTAGGGCGCGAACGCGATGAAGCCGATGAGCGCCATGGGCACGAGCTTCGAGATGAGCGCGTAGAACAGGATCATGGCCCAGGCGGCCATGTTCCACCGGCCCAGGTCCAACAACTTGGGGCGGTAGCCCTTGCCGGTGATGACCTGGTAGCGGTTGCCGCGCTGCAGCATCCGGCCGTACCAGGCGGTGAGCCCCAGAGCCACCACGATCATGAACACGCCCACCGCGCCGGTGATGCCGTAGCGCGGCTCCATATCCTCGGGGAACGTCAACGTGAACAGGTAGGTGCTGAAGAGGTAGACGCGGTTCCCCAGGCCCAGGACCGCGGGCACGTCGAAGGTGGCGATGCCGACGATGAAGATGTAGATGACCGCGGCCAGGATGGCGGGCATGGCCAGGGGCACGGTTACCCGGCGTAGGGTGGAGAAGGCGCTCATGCCGGCGGTGCGCGCCGCCTCTTCCAGCATGGGGTTCATGGCCCGGAACATCTGGGTGGTGAGGATGAACGCCAGTGGCGCCAGGTTCAAACCCTGCACAAAGCCCATGCCCAGGGGCGTGGCGATGTTGATGGGGCCGTCCTCCAGTGCCAGGAGGTCCACCAGCCAGCGATTGAGGAAGCCGATGCGCGGATGGGCGATGAACGTCCAGCCGATGGCCACGAAGATGCCGGGGATCAGGAGCCCCAGCGTCATGATGACGTAAATGGCGGGCTTCGCGGGGATGGTGGTGCGCTCGGTCAGCCAGGCGATGGGAAGCCCGATAATCAGCGCGAAGAACACGGTGGAGCACGCGAACCACAGCGTGTTCCAAAGCACGCCATAGATCTCGGAGTCCCCCAGGACGTCTCGGTAGTTCTCCAGGGTGTAGGTGGAGTGGGCGGTGCCCAGGGTGCCGCTCTGGACACTCACCCAAACGATCACCAGAATGAACACCGCCACGAGTGCCATGGGGAGCAGCGCGACGGGCAGCAGGGGAGAAACCTGGCCGTGGAGACGCGGCAGGTGCAAGGCTAGGGGCCTTTCTCAGGACCCGGGCGAACCCCCGGGAGACCAGCGGTCTCCCGGGTCGCCGTCTCCGGAGTCACTATTTTCCGCCATCCTTGAGGATCTTGCGGTACTCCGCCTGGATCGCCCGGAGTGCCTTGGGGTCGTGGCTGTTGTTGCGTTCCACCGTATCGATGAAAAGCAGGCCGCCGCCGGCGAGAATACTCTGGACCGGCTTGCGCGTGTTGGCCTCCGGGTAGATGTGCAGGTCATGACCGCCCAGGTCCCACTGGAGTTTCTGTCCCTCCGCCGTGTGCATGAAGTTGGCGAACAGGATGGCGGCGTTGGGGTGCTCCGCGTGCTTGGGCACGCCGAAGTAGATGACGTTGACCCGCGAGATCTCCTTGATGGTTGCCTGTTTCACCGGCGCGCCCTTGCGCGTCATTCGTATGGCGTCGTCGTGGCCGCAGTCGAACACCAACATGAGGAACTCGCCGCTGGCGACGCGATCCATGGAGTTGCAGCCCATCAGTCCGCCGATATGTCCGGCGAGGCGTTTGGTGTAGTCGGTCATGCGTTCGCGCCCGAGCATGTCGGCGGCGGCGAACTGATAGAGGCCGGTGGCGTAGGGCGTGGATGCGATCTTGCCCTTGAACTTGGGATTGAAGACGTCTTCCATGCTCTTGGGAACGTCGGCTTCCTTCACCAGCCGCGAGTTGTACGAGATGCCCACCACGCGCGAGGCGATACCCACCCCCGCGCCCTTGGGGGCCGTCCGGTTGATGTTGGCGTCCTTGGGGTTGGGGCGTTCCAGGAGCCCCTCCCAGTCCAACAGCATGAGCATGCCTTTGGCCGTCCCCTGGGAGATGTGATTGGAGCTGCCCAGGAGGATGTCGCTGCTGGAGGGCTGGCCGGCGGCGTGTTCCTGCAGCAGCTTGGCGGTCATGCGCGGGAAGCTGGGCCCGGGCGTAAAACGCATTTTGAGATCGGTCCCGTACCGTTTGTTCATGGCGGTGACCATCTTCCGGACGCCGGCGTCCCCGCCGAGCCGCCCGGCCGTCCACTGGATCTTCAACGTGCCTTCCTTCTTGGCGCCGTCGATGACCTTTTGAAGCGCCGGCGAGATCTTCTCTTCAGCGAAAGCGGGCACGCACAGGCCGAGCACGGCCAAAACCATGAGCACTCGTGAAAGCATGAGGGTTCCTCCGATCATTGGATAGGTGTTGGGGACCGTGCGGTTCACGGACCCGATTCAGGGGGTGCTGTTTACGTGAATCTCCTGCCCGCCGCAACCCTGTCCGACCGAAGGCACGGCGCTTCATACCGGGAAGCTTTGCCGATGGGTACGGAAGGGGTACGGGGCGGCGACAAGATCCCGAATCTGCCAGGACGAGCCCCGAATCGTCATCCCGGCCCCCGAATCGTCATCCCGGGCTTGACCCGGGATCCAGGACGGGGAGGGCCGTCAGTCCTTGTTCCCTATCTTGCGGTCGAGGTTGAAGGCCGCGCTGATGAGTCCCAGGTGGGTGAATGCCTGTGGAAAGTTGCCCAGGGCCTCGCCCCGGGGGCCGGTCTCCTCGGAATAGAGTCCCAGGTGGTTGGCGTAGCTGAGCATCTTCTCGAAGATGAAGCGGGCGTTGCCGAGCCGTCCGGCCCGGGTCAGGGCCTCCACCAGCCAGAAGGTGCACATGCTGAAGGTGCCTTCCTCCCCGGCGACCCCGTCGGCCGTCTGGGCCACGTCGTAGCGGTAGACCAGGCTGTCCGACACCAGACCGCCCTCGTGAGGCGGGCAGTTGATGGCCTCCAGGGTGGATAGCATCTTGGGGTCGGTGGGGGACACGAAGAACACTAGCGGCATGAGCAGGTTGCTGGCGTCCAGCGTATCGCTGCCGAAGGCCTGCACGAAGGCGTTCCGTTTCCGGTTGAACCCCTCGGCCATGATCTGGTGGTAGATGGCGTCCCGGTTCTTGAGCCAGCGCTCGCGGTTGGCCGGGAAGGAGCGCTTCTCCGCCAGGCGCACGCCCCGGTCCAGCGCGACCCAGCACATGAGCTTGGAGTAGACGAAGTGCTGACGCCCGCCCCGGACCTCCCAGATGCCTTCGTCCGGCTGGTTCCAGTGGTCGCAGACCCACTCCATCAGGCGCGACAGGTTGGTCCACAGCTCCGAGTCGATGGGAGTGCCGTACTTGTTGAAGAGGTAGACCGAGTCCATCATCTCGCCGTAGATGTCGAGCTGGAGCTGGTCGGCGGCGGCGTTGCCGATGCGCACGGGAGCGGACTTCCGATAGCCCTCCCAGTGGTCGAGGGTGGACTCGGGGATGTTCTTCTCGCCGCGGATGCCGTACATGATCTGCAGCGAGCCGTCGGGTTTCAGGTCGCCGCAGCGCTCCTTGAGCCAGTCCATGAACCGGCCGGCCTCGTGTGTGAAGCCCAGCCGCATGAGGCCGTACAGGCTGAAGCTGGCGTCGCGGATCCAGGTGTAGCGGTAGTCCCAATTGCGCCCTCCGCCGATGTTTTCCGGCAGGCTGCAGGTGGGGGCCGCCACGATGGCCCCGGAGGGCTCGTAGCACAGGAGCTTCAGCATCAGCGCCGAGCGGTCTACGCGCTCGCGCCAGCGGCCGCTGTAGCGGGACTGCCGGAGCCACTGATGCCAGTACCGTTCGGTGTCCTCCAGCAGTTCGAGACAGCCCTCCACCTCCGGACAGTCGCAGTCGATGCCGCGGTCGTCGACAGCCTGGAACACCGCCGCCAGCACGCTGTTCTCCCGCAGGGTCCCGCTGGCGACCACGCCGCCGTTGCCGTCCGGGCGTACGGACACCACGTTCCGGTGGCCGCTCTGGGACACTTTCAGCATGCAGCCGAGCCCGTCGCTCTGGAACACCGCCCGGTTGTCGCGCACCTCCACGGTGTGGTCCGCTCGCCCGTAGTCGAACGCCGGGGTGCATTGGAGCTTGAGGGACATGGTGCCGCGCACCACCTTGGCGATGCGGATAAGGCGCCCGTGGTAGCCCTCGTCGGCGGGGCCCGGCGGCATGAAGTCCATTACCTCGCTGACGCCTTCCTCGGTCATGAAGCGCGTGATCAGGATGTTGGTGTCAGGCAGGTACAATTGCCGGCAGGTGACGTTGTCCACGTCCGGCCCGATCACGAAGCGTCCGCCCTTCGCGTCGTCGAGCACGGCGCCGAAGACGCTGGGCGAATCGAAGCGCGGATAACAGAACCAGTCGATGGAGCCGTTGTTGCCCACCAGGGCGACGGTGTGAAGGTCGCCGATGACGCCGTAGTTTTCGATGGGAGAATACATGTCGCGGAGACTCTATCGTATCCTGACCGGTAATTCTATCGAGCTCGAACCGCGCGCCCGTGTCCGGTCGGGCCGGTTCGTGTGCTAAGATTCGCCAGTGTGGTGTCCCACGTAATCGTATACAAAGATGCGCAGGATTTCTTGTTGTCGGCAGGGCGCGATGACTTGTAGGGGCGGGTTTCAAACCCGCCCGTGTGGCCGTTACCACGCGAGGAAGAGCAACGCAGCCGACGGCAAGAAAGACCAGCAGATTTGTATACGATTACGTGGGACACCACACTAGAGTAGACGACGGTGTCGAGAACGACAGATCCGGTGCAAAAGGACCTGTTGGCCTGTGCCATACAAAGCGCTGGCGATTCGCCAGTCCTTGCGTGCCACCGGGAAAAAAGCACTTTATCCAGGGAGGTTCCTATGCAGTTGGGCATGATTGGTTTGGGACGGATGGGCGCCAACATGGCAAGACGCCTGATCAAGGCCGGACATGAGATGGTGGTCTTCGACATGCACGCCGAGGCGGTCCAGGGAATGGCCGGGGAGGGCGCGGTGGGGAGTGCTTCGCTGGCGGAGCTGGTGGCGAAGCTGGAGAAACCCCGGGCGGTGTGGATGATGGTGCCGGCGGCCGTGGTGGATCAGACTATCGGCGCCTTTGTGGAGCATCTGGAGGAAGGCGACATCCTCATCGATGGCGGCAACTCCAACTACGTCGACGACATCCGGCGTGCTCGTGAGCTTGAGACCAAGGGGATCCACTACGTGGACGTGGGCACCAGCGGCGGGGTCTGGGGTCTCGACCGGGGCTACTGCCAGATGATCGGCGGCGAGCCGGGCGTGGTGAAGCATCTCGATCCGATCTTTTCGGCTTTGGCGCCCAGCATCGACACGGCTCCGCGCACCCCGGGCCGGGAGCCGGGCAAGGGTACCGCGGAGCACGGCTATCTCCACTGCGGCCCCAACGGCGCCGGCCATTTCGTCAAGATGGTTCATAACGGCATCGAGTACGGTCTCATGGCGGCCTACGCCGAGGGTTTCAACATCCTGAAGCACGCCAATATCGGCAAGCAGGGACGGGCGGCCAGCGCGGAACAGACACCGTTGAGAGATCCCGAGCACTACCAGTACGACATCGATCTGGGAGAGGTGGCCGAGTTGTGGCGGCGCGGCAGCGTGGTCACCTCCTGGCTGCTGGACCTCACCGCCAACGCGTTGCTGGAGGACTCGGAGTTGGGGGGGTTCGCGGGCCGGGTGTCCGATTCCGGGGAAGGCCGCTGGACCATCCACGCGGCCGTGGACGAGGCGGTGCCCGCGCATGTCCTCACCGCGGCCCTCTTCGAGCGGTTCAGCTCCCGCGGGGAGGCGGACTTCGGCGACAAGCTGCTGTCGGCCATGCGCTTCCAGTTCGGCGGCCACGAGGAGCTGCCGGACAAGGATTAGGTAGCGGGCCCATGAACATCGAGGTGCTTCCGGACGCGGACGCCGTGGCCCGGCGAGCCGCGGCGTTCATCGCCGCCACGGCCCGCTCGGCCGCCAGCGACCGAGGCCGGTTCGTCTTTGCGGTGAGCGGCGGCCGCACGCCCTGGGTCATGCTGCGCGCGCTGGTTCAGGAAGACGTGCCCTGGGAGGCGGTGGAGATCGTACAGGTGGACGAGCGGGCGGCCCCCGAGGGGCACCCGGACCGGAACCTGACGCACTTGCGGGAAACTCTGCTGGAGCACGCGCCGCTCAAGCCCGGGCAGATCCATGCCATGCCGGTGGATGCGGACGATCTCGCGGCCGCGGCCCGCGGATACGCTGAAACGCTCCATCAGTTGACCGGGCCGTCGGGCCGGCTGGACCTCGTTCATCTCGGCCTGGGGCCTGATGGTCACACAGCGTCGTTGGTCCCGGGCGCGCCGGCGCTGGAAGTCCGCGATGTGCCGGTGGCCGTCACCGGCGTCTACCAGGGACGGCGACGCATGACCCTGACTTTTCCAGTCCTCGACAACGCCCGGCAGATTCTCTGGGTGGTGACCGGTGACGACAAGCGGGAGATGTTGTTGCGGCTGCGCGACGGCGATGCCGCCATTCCCGCCGGCCGGGTCGCGTCCCACGCCGCGGTAGTGATGGCCGATCGTGCGGCCGCGGGGGGCGGGCGGGTTTGAAACCCGCCCCTACATCGGAACGTGGCAGCCGTAGGGGCGGGTTTCAAACCCGCCCGTGCGCGGGCCACATCGCCGCCGGAGAATCACCGGGAAATGGGTGTACGAATGAATCGGGCAGGCCCTAAAAGACGGTGTCAGCGCTACGCCGAATCGGCTGCGCGTTTGCCCGCTTCATCCCTCAGCGCCGCGATCATGTCCTCGGTGCGCGTGAGCTTGACCCGCGGGCGCCCGCTCTGTTTGCCGCGGGCGGTCTCGAGGTCGTCGAGACGGAGCCAGTCCTCGTAGGAGACGTAGTCGGGTTGTCGCTCCCTGACCAGCCGCTCCGCGCCGGCCACGTCGGGGTGGGCGGGGTCCATGACCGCGCCGGCCGGCAGGTCCTCCAGCATGCGTTCGACGGTTTCCACGGCGTCGGGCTTGTTGGTGCCGATGACGCCGCTGGGTCCGCGTTTGATCCATCCGGAGGCGTAGAAGCCGACAACCGGCTCTTGTCCCTCACCGGCCAGCACCCGGCCCCGGTCGTTGGGGATCACGCCCCGGCGGTCGTCGAAGGGGACCTCGGGCAGGGGCACGCCGAGGTAGCCGACGGAGCGGAAGACGATGTCCGCGGGGATGGTCTCGTGCTCCCCGTTGGCGCGAGGCCGCAAGGCGCCGTTGTCGGCATAGAGCTCGTTCCTGGCCAGACGGACGGCGTGTACCCTGCCTTGGGCGTCACCGATGATCTCCGTCGGCGACAGCAGGAAGCGGATGCTGAGCCGGCGCGGCTTGCCGGTGGGCGGGCTACCTGCGTAGCGCTGCAGGATCTCGATCTTCCGGATCAGCCCCTTGTCCGGGTGGGCATCGACGTGGGCCTGGCTGAGGGCGTCGAGGCGGGCCTCCTCGGAGAGCACCTCCACGTCGGCGTCGGCCAGTTCTCCCATCTCCTTGATTTCGGGATTGGTGAAAGCGGCCTGGGCCGGACCCCGGCGCCCGATGAGGTAGACGTTCCGGATCCTGCTCCGGCGCAGCGCCTCCAGCGCGTAGTCCGCGATATCGGTGACGGCCAGCTCTTCGTAGCTCCGGCACAGGATGCGGGCCACGTCGATGGCGACGTTGCCCACGCCGATGACCGCGGCGGATTCCCCGGACAGGTCAAAGTGGCAATCCCGGTAGTCCGGGTGGCCGTTGTACCACGCGACGAACTCGGTGGCCGCGTGACTGCCCTGAAGATCCTCACCGGGAATGCCGAGGCTGCGGTCGGTCTGGGCGCCGGTGGTGAAGCACACCTGGTGGTAGTGGGCCTTGAGGTCGCTCAGGTGGATATCCCGGCCGTAGCGCACGTTGCCGTAGAAACGGAAGTTGGGTTGCCGGGCGACCCGGTCATAGACCCGTATCACCGACTTGATCTTCTGATGGTCGGGAGCGACACCTCCCCGCACGAGCCCGAAGGGGGTCGCCAGCTCGTCGAACATGTCGATCTCGACGTGCAAGCCCTGCTCGCGAAACAATCGCTCGACCACGTAGAAGCCCGCTGGCCCCGAACCTATGATGGCCACTCTGAGCGGATTGTTGTCGGTTCCTGGGTTGGGCATGGATGTCTCCGGGTGTCTCTGGCGTCATGGGGGGCAGTGGCTCGCCGCTTTCAGAGCGTATCCCCGATCATATTTTACGCCATTTGCCGGGCGGTTGCCAGTTTCCCCTTTCTGGCCCTTCCCAAAGGCGCTCGGAGCCCGTTCGCCTTGATGGCCGGGGGGTTTCATGTTACTGGTTTTCTTCGTTTTTGGCAGGTTTTCACCCACCAGCGAGAGCCTCCGGAAATTCCGTCCATGTGCGGCCGTTCGGCCGAGGGGGTCAGGGAATCGCCCGGCGCGAGCGGCGATTGGAGAGCGCGTTCATGCGTATCATCGTATTGGGTCCTCCAGGAGCGGGTAAGGGAACGCAAGCGGGTTCCATCGTCGAGGCGTTCGGCATACCGCAGATATCCACGGGCGACATGCTGCGGGCGGCGGTCAAGGAAGGCACGCCGCTGGGGTTGCGCGTCAAGGCCGTGATGGAGGCGGGCAGGCTCGTGTCTGACGACGTCATCGTGGAGCTCATCAAGGAGCGGATACAGGACCCGGATTGCCGCGACGGGTTTCTCTTCGACGGCTTCCCGAGGACGCTGGCCCAGGCGGAGGCGTTGCGGGACCACGACATCCCGGTGACCCACGTGGTGGAGATCGATGTGCCTCCCGAGGAAGTGATCGTAAGGCTCGGCGGCCGGCGCGTGCACCCGGCGTCGGGGCGCAGTTATCACGTGGTTTTCAATCCGCCGAACGCCGAGGGAAAGGACGATGTCACCGGCGAGGATCTCGTGCAGCGGGACGATGACAGGGAGGAGACGGTGCGCCGGCGGCTGGAGGTCTACAGCGAGCAGACTGCCCCGCTGGTGGACTACTACATGCAGTGTCAGGGCGAGGGGGATGCGGCGCCGCGGTACATCAAGGTGTCAGGGGTCGGCCGGGTCGAGGACGTGCGGGATACGCTCCTGGCGAAACTGAACGAGGTGGCTCCGTGAGCCCTCATCCTCGCGTGACCACGGACAACTTCGACGCCGTGCTGTTCGATCTCGACGGCGTCCTGACCTCGACGGCCCGGGTCCACTCCGTGTGCTGGAAGAAGATGTTCGACGCGTTTCTGGAGCGGCACGCGGCGGACACCGGCGGGACGTTCGTGCCCTTCGACATGGACGGCGACTACAAGCGTTACGTGGACGGCAAGCCCCGTTACGACGGGGTTCGTAGCTTCCTGGAGTCCAGGGGAATCGAGTTGCCCCACGGCGATCCCGGCGACCCTCCGGGCGCGTTGAGCGCGTGTGGCCTGGGCAACCGCAAGGACCGGCTGTTCAGCGAGGTGCTGAAGGTGGAAGGAGCGGAGGCGTACGAGGGCACCATCCGCTGGGCCCGGGATCTTCGCGGCCGGGGCTTCAAGACCGCGGTGGTGTCGTCCAGCAAGAACTGCAAGACCATCATGGAGGCCGCGGCCATCGGGGACCTGTTCGACACGCGGGTGGATGGAGAGATCGCCCAGCGGCTGAACATCCCCGGCAAGCCCGCGCCCGACACCTATCTCAAGGCCGCCGAGGAGTTGGGCGTGAGTCCCGAGCGGGCAGTGGTGGTGGAGGATGCGCTCTCGGGTGTGCAGGCCGGTCGCCGAGGCGGCTTCGGGCTGGTGATCGGCGTCGACCGCCATGGCGACGCGGACGCCCTTCTCGAGAACGGCGCCGACATCGTGGTGGCCGACCTGGCGGAGATGCTGGACGAATAGTGGCCCGGTGCCGCGGGCGGACGCGGGCGGGTTTGAAACCCGCCCCTACATCGGTTCGTCGGGCCTTCCCGGCGGGAAACAACCGGGATCGGTTCGTCGGGCCTTCCCGGCGGGAAACAACCGGGATCGGTTCATCGGGCCTTCCCGGCGGGAAACAACCGGGATCGGTTCATCGGGCCTTCCCGGCAGGAAAACAGCCAGGTATCGCCATCCCGGCACGGGGATCTTTCCAGCGGCCGGTCGGACACGTCTGTTGTAGGGGCGGGTTTCAAACCCGCCCGCGTCCGCTGCCGCGCGGAAACACCGACCGGGACGGCCGTCGTCCGGCTTCCGAAAAGAACCTCTCATAGCAGGCGCGGATGCGCTCCCGGCGTTTCTCATAGTCCCGCAGCAAGGCCGCGCCGGGAGATCGGCGGCCCCTCTCCTCATAGCCCAGCGCCAGGGCCAGGGCCACGGCCCGAAGCCGGCCGGGCTCACGTTCCAGGACGTGGGATTCGGGGTCGCGCTGGAGCCGCAGGCGGTGTCCCAGCCGCCGCAGGAACGTATAACCCTCCACCAGTATCCGATAGTCCCTGGCCCCGAGGAGACGCAGCTCCCGGAGCGCGGCCGCCGCGCCGAGCGTGTCTTTTTGGCGCAACCCGGCGTGTTCGCCCCCGAAACGCAGTTGCAGCATCTGCACCAGGAATTCCACGTCGATCAACCCGCCGCGCCCGCTCTTCACGTCGAAACGGGAACCGTCCTCCCGCGCCAGCTCCCGCTCCATGCGCATGCGCAGCCCGTCGATCTCGCTCAGATCCTCCAGCCTGAAGTTGCCTTGATAGGCGAAACGCTCGGCGATGGCCTCGGCCTCCGCGCCGAGCCGCGGGTCGCCGCCGACGAAACGAGCCCGGATCAGCACCTGCCGTTCCCACAACTGGGAGCCGGCCTCGTGGTAGCGGTGGAACGCTTCGAGGGAGGAAACCAGCGGCCCCGACCGTCCCGAAGGCCTCAGCCGCATGTCGAGCTGGTACGCGATGCCTTCGCGGGTGGGCGCCGAGAGATAGGCGATGACCCGTTGCCCGAGCTTCACGTAGTATTCGTGGGCGCCGACCCTGCCCCCGGGGCCGCTCCGGGTCTCGGTGGCCTCGGGACTGTCGTAGAGAAAAACCAGGTCCAGGTCGGAATGGTAGTCGAGCTGCGCTTCACCCAGCTTCCCCATGGCCAGTACGGCGAAGCGCCCCATCGCCGGGGGGCGTACCGGCGGTCCAGCTCACCCCGGGCCAGCGTCAGAGCGGCATCGAGGCAGGCCTCCGCCAGGCCGGTCAATTGTGCGATGGCCTCGTCGAAACTCAGCTCGCCGCCGAGGTCGTGGAGGCCGAGCCGTATGAACTCCTCGACGCGGTAGCGTCTCAGGCGGTCGAGCTTGTCTTCGATATCGAGGGCTTCCCCGACGGAGGCGTTCACTTCCTCCCGCATCTCTACGCGGGTTTTGGCGATCCGGGTGAGATCCACCCGGATCAGGCTGTCCAGCAGCTCGGGCCGGTTCACGAAGAGGTCCGACAGAAATTGGCTGTTGGCGAACAGATCGATGAGCAGGCGCGTGGTCTTGGGGTTCTCCGCCAGCAGGGTGAGAAAGCCGGTGCGGGCACCGATGCGGCGGCCGAACTCGGCCATGTGGTGCAAGGCCTGTTGCGGCTCCCCCGAGTCGAGGATCGTCTTCATCAGAGCCGGCATGAGGTCCCGCATGACCTTGAGGCGCCTGGGGCTGGGGGGCGAGGCGCCGCTGCCGTCCCGCACCGCGAGCAGGTCCCGGTAGGCCTTGTCCGGATCCGGGAACCCGCGTTTCCGGAGCTCCCGGACGACCCATTCCTGCTGTTCCAGGTCTTGCCAGACCTCCGCCTCCGGTTGGTCCCTGTGAGCGGAGATCTCCTTCCGGGCGCTGTAGAAAAGCCGGTCGAAAGCCGCGTGTATCACTCCGGTATGCTTGCGGTAGTCCTTCCAGAAGGCAGCGGTTTCACCGCCGGGTTCACCGCCATAGTTCAGCCGGCGCGCCAGGGCGCGCTCGCGGTCCGCGCCCTTGGGGATCTCGTGGGATTGCTCGTGGGCGAATATCTGGATCTTGTGCTCGACGTCGCGAAGGAACCGGTAGGCGCTGCTCAGGGCCTTGCTCTCCGTCCCCGGGACGTAGCCGCGGCGGGCCAACTCGGCGATCGCCTCGAGCGTGTTTCGTTTCCGGATGCCGGCGTCGTACCCGCCATTCACGAGCTGCAGGGCCTGAGTGAAGAATTCGACCTCGCGGATGCCGCCGTACCCGAGCTTGAGGTTCCGCTCCCTGGCGTCGTGGCCGGGTAGCTGTTGCCGTTCGATGCGCGCCTTCATGTCGCGCAACTCCTCCACCGTGGAGAAGTCCAGGTAACGGCGGTAGACGAACGGCCTGACGTCGTCGAGAAATGCCTCGCCCAGCTCCACGTCCCCGGCCGCGGGTCTGGCCTTGATCAGCGCCGACCGCTCCCAGCACAGGCCCCAGGACTCGTAGTAGAGCAGGGCGGCGGCCACGGGTTGCGCGCTGGGCCCCTGGCTCCCCATGGGCCGAAGCCGCAGGTCGGTGCGGAACACCAGCCCGTCCTCGGTGATCTTGCCCATGGCGTCGGTCAGGCGTTCCGCGAGCCGGCTGAAGAATTCCGGCGGCGGGATGGCGCGGCGGTTCGCCGGCCCATCGGTTTCGTAGAGGTAGATGAGGTCGATATCCGAGCTGAAGTTGAGTTCCTTCCCGCCGAGCTTGCCCATGCCCAGAATGACGAAGCGGTTGTCCCGCGAGGTGCCGGGGACCAGCAGGCGGCCGTGTCGCCGTTCCAGGTCCGCCCGGCAGAACCGGTAAGCCGCTTGCAGCGCGAAGTCCGCCAGGGCCGTCACCTCGCCCATGGTCTCTTCCACCGAAGCCAGCGAGCCGAGGTCTCGGGCGCCGATGCGCAGGAACTCTCGCTGTTTGTGACGCCGCAGTCTTGCGTGGAACTGTTCCGGGGCTTCCCCGCGGACGAAATCGCCGAAATCGGCGGCGTGCCGTGAGAGCGGCTTCGGCTCGGTATGGATCGCCTGGAGGAGGGTGTCGGCCCACGAGTCTCCGTGACCGATCAGGATGTCGCTCAGGTAGGCGCTGCCGCCGAGGAGTTGGAGCAGAATCCGCACGTCCCGGGGCGCGAGATCGGCCAACGGCTTGCGGCCCCCGGTTTCCACGAGGCGGCCGAGCTGCACCAGAGCCCTGTGAGGAGACGGTGCCGATTGAGCCAGACGCTTCAGCCGGCGCCGCTCGGAGGGTGAGAATCCTGTCAGAATACGCCCAGTCATTAGGTCTTGCCCGCGAAGACGGTATTTCAGGGAATGGCTACGCTTGTAATTGACGCAGTATCGCCGAAGACTATAGAAAGAAAAAGAGATCACAAGGAGGGAGCCGATGAAACTCGAACTGCAAGTGACCTTCCGCGACATGGAACCCTCTCGCGGCATTGAGCAGGCTATTCGCGAGAAGGCGGCCAAGCTCGAACAGTTCTATGATCGCATCACGAGTTGCCGGGCGGTGGTGGCGGCGCCGCATCGTCACCACCAAAAGGGCAGGCTCTACAATGTCCGCATCGATTTGACGGTGCCCGGCGGAGAGCTGGTGGTGAACCGTGACAATAGCCAGGCCGCGGCGCACCATGACGTCCACGTGGCCATCCGCGACGCATTCGATGCCGCCAGGCGGCGGGTGCAGGACTACGCGCGCCGCCAACGCGGCGACGTGAAGACCCATGCGGCGGAGCCGTCGGCGCGGGTGAGCAAGCTGTTCTCCGCCAAGGGTTACGGTTTCATCGAAACCAGCGACGGTCGTGAGATCTATTTCCACGAGAACAGCGTCGTGGAGGGGTTTGAACGGTTGACGCTGGGAACGCGGGTTCACTTCACCGAAGAGGAGGGCGAGCAGGGTCCTCAGGCCAGCACGGTGCATCTGGTGTCCGGATCGGCTTCATGAAAAAAGGGCCGTCGCATGGACGGCCCTTTTCATGTGTGGGCATCTTTCGTTTGCAGCGTAGAGGGCGCTAGTCCTGAATGTTCAGTCCCGCTACCGCGCTCCGGAGCTTCCTCAGGGCGCGCTGCTCGATTTGGCGAATGCGTTCTCTTGTGAGCGAGAACCGCTCGCCCAACTCCTCCAGGGTGTAGTCCCGCACCTCTCCGATGCCGAAGCGGAACCTCAATACGGCTTCCTCCCGAGGCGGCAGCGTGGCCAGAACCCTCTTGACCTTGTCGCGCAGGTTGGCGTGAATGGTCTGCTCCAGAGGCTTGGCGATGTGCTTGTCCTCGACGAAGTCGCCAAGCCTGCTCTCCTCGTCGTCACCCATGGGAGTTTCCAGGGAGACGGGCTCCTTCACGATGCGCATCAGCCTGCGGATCTCGTCCGTGGTCAACCCCATCTCGGCGGCCACTTCATCCGGCTGCGGATCTCTCCCGAGTTTGCGGTGGAGTGAGCGGTGCGCGCGAATGAGCTTGTTGCGGGTTTCGATCATATGGACCGGGATGCGTATGGTCGGCGCCGAGTCGATGATGCCGCGGGTGATGCTTTGTCGAATCCACCAGCCCGCGTAGGTCGAAAACCGATAGCCCAGCCGATAGTCGAACTTTTCCGCCGCGCGCATGAGGCCGACGTTCCCTTCCTGAATCAGGTCGAGGAACTGCAAGCCGCGATTGCCGTACTTCTTCGCCAGACTCACCACCAGGCGCAGGTTCGCCTCGATCAGGATCTTCTTTGCCGACGAGGCCTTGAACTCGGCCGCGGCAATGGCCGCCACCTGGCGCGCGAGGTCGGCGGCGGAAGATTCACGGGCTTCCTCGATGGCCGCCATCTCGGCGGCGATCTGCCTGGCCGCGTTGCCGCGCGTGTGGCTGCGGGCCTCCGCCTGCAACCTGACCATGGTGCGGTGCGACTCCTTGAGGTTGGTCCCGATGTCGTCGATCCACTCCCTTGAGAGGTGCAGCGCCTTCACCGCGTCGATGATGCGCGTCTGCTTCTTGGTCAGATCGGCTTCCAGCGTGCCCCGGCGTTTCTGGGAGGTCCTTTTGAGGGCGAGTTCTCCCGCTATGCGCTGCTGTTCCTTGACAAGGCCGCGCAGTACCGTGACTCCCTTGAGAAACCGGCGGCGTTCGATAGTCTCGTCGAACGCTTCCTTGTCATCGCCGGCCATCAGCACGCGATCCAACGGCGTCTCGTTTCTCTTGATCGCCTCGGCGAGATCGAGCACCCGCCGAACGGCAAAAGGTGACGCGATGACGCTGTCAATGTACTCTTCCTGCCCCTGCTCCATCTGCATGCCGAGTTGGACCTCGCGTTCTCTCGTCAGCAGCGGAGTCGAGCCGATGTCCCGAAGATACAGCGACACCGGGTCGGTCTTTTCGTCCACCCGTTCGCTTTCCACAGGGACCTGACTCGGCGGGGACTCCTCCGAAAAGGATGAGGCCTGCTCTTCTTCCTCGACTTCCGCTATGGCGACATCGTCAATCTCGTCGATTGAGTCGTCCATCGCTTCCTCGGTGTCTTCGATGTTCAAGGCTCGCTCCATCGTTTCGGCTTCCACAATGATTCATCACGCCGTCGCTCAAAGGGCGTAGCTCCCTTGAACCACCCGGCCATCCAACAATCCTATAGCTGAAAAAGTCTGCAACCCTCGCAAAACCGTTGACGCTCGTGGAGCATTACCGGAGGAGTTGCGGAACGGGTACGATTCTGTAGTTGTGCGTTGGGAGAGTCCCCGTGGACCCAAGACTGAACAGCGGTCCTTGACAGAACTCAGCAACAACCTACGTTATCACTGAAATTATTCCTTGTCAAGCACCAAGTTACGGGCCCGACGCGGTGTCATTTGTCGTCCCGGAGGCCGTATTTTCGGAGTTTGTACCGGAGCGCCCGCTCGCTGATGCCGAGACTTTCAGCCGCCTTCGTCTGCACGCCGCCGACGGCGTGCAGGGCGTCGACGATCATGCGCCGCTCCATCCCTTCCACCACCGCCGAGAGATTGGTCTGGTCGTCAGTGCCGGCGCGCGTTTCCTTGATGGTGAGCGGTAACTCACCCAGTCGGATCACGTCGTCCCGGGTCAGCACGATAGCGCGCTCCACGAGATTCTCCAACTCGCGAACATTGCCGGGATAGTCGTAGCGCAACAGTGCGTCACGGGCCTCGCGGGAGAACCCCTGGATCGTCTTGCCGTTCTTCTCGGCAAACTTCCGCAGGAAGTAATCGATGAGCGCGGACAGGTCCTGCCGGCGCTCCCGCAAGGGGGGCAGGATGATGGTGACCACGTTGAGGCGATAGTAAAGGTCCTCGCGAAAGCTTCCGTCCCGCATGAGTTGCTCGAGGTCCCCGTGGGTTGCCGTGATGATGCGTACGTCGCTGTTGATGGTGCGGTTCGAGCCCACCCGCTCGAATTCCTTCTCCTGAAGGACGCGCAGCAGCTTGGCCTGCAGGTGGGCGGGAAGATCGCCGATCTCGTCCAGGAACAGGGTGCCCTTGTCGGCGATCTCGAACCGGCCCTTGCGCATGGCGAAGGCGCCCGTAAAGGCTCCTTTCTCGTGTCCGAACAGCTCGGATTCCAAAAGCGTTTCCGGCAACGCGGCGCAGTTCACCTTGACGAGGGGGCCGTTCTTCCGGGCGCTCGCGTAGTGGATGGCCTTGGCGATCAGTTCCTTGCCGGTACCGCTCTCGCCGCGCAGCAGGACGGTGGCGTCGCTGGGAGCCACCCGCCGCACGAGGTCCAGGACTTCCTGCATCTCGCCGCTCTCGCCGATGACGCCTTCGATACGATGGCGTTCCTGCAGCGCCTCCCGGAGCTCGGTGTTCTCCCGGACGAGCTGGTGGCTGCGCTTGACCCGCTCGATGCGCAGCAGGAGTTCCTCCAGATTGAGCGGCTTGGTGAGGTAATCGGTGGCCCCCTCCTTCATCGCGGATACCGCGGTCTCGATGCTGCCGTAAGCGGTCATGATGATGACGGCCACCTCGGGATCCGCCGCGCGGCACTGTTTCAGCAGATCGACGCCCGACATTTCCGGCATGCGCTGGTCGGTCAAAACCAAGTCGAAGGGTTCTTTGCGAAATCGCTCCAGCGCTCGCACGGAGTTCTCCATCAGCACGACCTCGAAGCCGGCCTTGCCCAGAAATCCGCCGACGAATTCGAGCTGGGTGCGTTCGTCGTCCACCACCATGACGTGGAAGCGGTCGCCCCGTGTGGCTGTCAGGTGGCTGGGCGGCCGTACGCCGGGAGCTTCTCGATATGCCTGTTCCGCCATGTCGTGTTCGTCGCCCTCGGGCTTTGGGGTTCGTGCCGGCGTCCGTCTACGCGAAGGCGTGGTCCAAGGGGAGCACGATCTCGAATCGGCTGCCGTTGCCCGCCCTGCTGGTCACGTCAATGGTTCCGCCGTGGCCCTCGACGATCCTGCGCGCAATCGCCAGCCCCAGTCCGGAACCGTCCGTCTTGGTGGTGAAGTAGGGCTCGAAAATGCGCGCCAGGTTCTCCGGTTCGATGCCCACCCCCGTGTCGCTGACCGAGAGCCGCATCTTGCCGTCTCGGACCGTGGTCTCGATGGTCAGCGTGCCGCCCTCGGGCATGGCCTGAAGACCGTTCAGAATGAGGTTCAGCAACACTTGCTTGAGGTAGTTGGGGTCGGCTTTCACCACCGGCCGAGGCTCGTGGTTGACCACGTTGATCTCGACCCCGGATGCGGCCGCGTCGCTGTCGGTCAAGGTCGTCAGCTCGGTCAGCAACTGGTCGACCTTGACCAGGCCGGGTTTCATGGTCAACGGCCGCGCCAGGGTCAGGAACTCCTCCACGATGGCATTCAAGCGGTGGACCTCTCCGCGCATCAACTCGATGAAGCGACTGTACTCGCCCTCGTCCTGGGTCGGCTGGAACTCCGCCTTGAGACGTTGCAATCCCATGGAGATGGCGTTGAGCGGATTGCGGACTTCATGGGCGACGGTGGCCGCGAGATGGCCCATCATCGAGAGGTGCTCCCGGCGATCGACCTCCGCTTCCAGGGCCTTGATCTCCTGCATGTGGAACCGTTGGTTGTACAGGATCGACGCAAACCCGAGCATGCCCAGGCCCAGGATGCCGCACCCGAGACCCACCATGGACCAGAGGCTCCGCCACCATGCGGCGTCCACCGAGTCCATGGACAGGCCGATCCGCAGGAAACCCATGGGATCATCATCCAGTGTGATGGGCTTGACCATCTCGTACCGCCGGCCTCCGCTGTCCGTCTCCACGATGCGGCGCGCCGAGCGTTCGGTAGACCGGGACCTGACGGTCAGGTCGTCCGCCATCCGGGTCCCGGTGAGCCGGGGGTCGGTGTGGGCGAGCACGGTGAGGTCGTTGTCCAGCAGCGCGAGGTGGTGAATATCATCCTGTCGCCCCAGGTCCTGGATCTGGCGCTCAACGCCGATCTCGCGCTGTAGCTTGAGCATGTAGGCCGCGTCCGCGTGGACGGCGATGAATCCGGGGAAGCTGCGGGCTTCCAGGGCCACGCCGAAGACGCTGTCTTCCCAGAACTTGTGCTGGGGAAGCGCCGGCACTTGTCCCGGAAACTGCGACCAGAGCTTGCCCCAAATGTGAACCGCCGCCTTGCGGCCGGACCACCGTTCCCGCAATTCAGCCAGAAGGCCGCCTACCTGGGCCGGCTCGGCTCCGGTGTGCGAGACCCAGGGGCGCCCCTGACGGTCCAGGAGCTCGACCTTGTAGAGATCGTTGATGGCGCTGACGCGCTGCACCAATCGCTCGGGCGAGTTGGCGGTCAGCAGCCGGTCGATAAGGCGCGCGTTGTCCAGCAGGCGCTGCCGGACCAGCCCCTCGATCAGCGCGTTCCCCTTGATGGACTTCTTCGCGCTGGTTTCCATGGTCTTGGTCAGGGCCAGCGCCTTGACCTCTACCTGGTGCACGAGCTCTTCTTCCAGCCACCGGCTCTCGTAGAAGACATAGAGCGAGAAGAGGCCCAGAAGCAGCAGGACCGAGGCCAGGAAGTAGGGAACCAGCGAAGCTCGTTTCATGACAATCCGCGTTAACTCTTCGCGACGAAAAACCGCGTCCTCTCGCCGCGCTGGACCAGGAGCAGCGCATTCTGGCCCTTCTCCACCTGCTTCAGTGCCCGGTCGTAGGCCGCCAGCGTCGTGACCGGGGTTCGGTTGACCTCCAGGATCACGTCTCCCCGGCGCAGCCCGGCCTCTTCCGCCGTGCTCCCCGGCTCCACGCCCGTGACGAGAACCCCTTCCGTGCGCTTCATGGAGAGCTTCTTGGCGATCTCCGGAGTGAGTTCCCGTACGGTGAGCCCAAGGTCGGAGCGTTGCTCCACTGTCGCCGCGGACTCGTCCTTGAGCGTGCCGATCCGCACCGTCAGCGTCTGTTCGCTGCCGCCGCGCAACACTTTCACGCCTACTTCCTTCCCGACCGGGGTTCGAGCCACGATCATCGGGAGGTCGCCGGAGTCCTTTATCGGGTTCTTGTCGAACTCGACGATGACGTCTCCAGCCTTGAGCCCGCCTCGGTGTGCAGGGGTGTCGGGCAACACTTCGGCGACCAGCGCGCCTCGCGATTCGCCAACGCCCAGAGATTCGGCCAGCAAGGGCGTCATCTTCTGAAAGGACACCCCCAACCAGCCGCGCGTGACCCGGCCGTCGTTTCGGAGCTGCGGCAGCAATTCCTTGACGATGTTGATGGGGATGGCGAAGCCGATGCCGACGTTGCCACCGCCCCGGCTGTAGATGGCGGTATTCACTCCCACCACCTGGCCCCGATGATTGACGAGCGGGCCGCCGGAATTGCCCGGGTTGATGGATGCGTCGGTCTGGATGAAGTTGTCGTAGGGCCCGGCGCCGATACGGCGTCCCTTGGCGCTGACGATTCCGGATGTGACCGTACCGTCGAGACCGAACGGATTGCCGATGGCCAGCACCCCTTCGCCGATCTCCAGGCTGTCGGAATCCCCCAGCGGGACCGTCGGAAGTGGATACCCGGCATTGATCTGGATCAGGGCAATGTCGGTCTTTTCGTCCATGCCGATGATCGTTCCCTCGAACTCGTTCCCGTCGGGAAGGGTGACGGCAATGGTGGCGTTCTTGCGGCCCCCGACCACGTGATGGTTCGTGAGGATAAGCCCTTTGGAATCGATGATCACGCCGGACCCGAATGCCTGGGTCCTGCGGGGACCGGGGGGCGTACCGGGCATTCCGAAGGGGCCGGGCATGGAGAACGGCGGTGTTTCGAAGAATTTACGCCATGCCTCCGGCAGAGAATGGCCGAACCGCTGAGACGATGCCGCCGGTTGGGTTTCCCCCCTGGTGGTGATGTTGACCACGGCCGGGGTGACGGCCTTGACGAGTTTTACGATGCCGTTGACCGGCCGTTCGCCGGTAACGGCGGTCTCGGTCGATGCATCGAGGGGCTTTTGGTTGAACCCCGAGAAAAGGGCGAACAGAGCAAGCAGCAGGGCGCAGACGCCCAACGCCTTCAGGCTTGTCGAAGAAGATGGTTTACGGAACATTGAGTTACCTCCCTGTGAAAATCGGTGACCCTATCGGTGACCCTTTAAGAAGCATGTTCCGTGCCAAGGTCCATCGCCGCAAGAACGTCGCGTTTTCTGGGGTAAATGCCGCTATTTGCCCGGCTTCCGCGGGCGCCGTCACGCCCAAAGGGTCGAACGACGTCGACCATTCCGTCGAACCGGCCCACGCCGATGTCGGCCGGCAGGGGGCTGCTGGGCTCTCCCCTCGGGCGGCGTGTCATTCGACCTCGAAGATGGACTCGATTTCCACCGGAATTGCGTTGGGCAGCGTCGCCATCCCCACCGCGGAGCGGGCGTGCCTGCCGATGCTCTCGCCGAACACTTCCACCATCAGGTCCGAAAAGCCGTTGATGACCTGCGGGGTCTTTTGAAACTCCGGGTCGGCGTTCACCATGCCCAGCACCTTGACGATGCGGCGGACGCGGTCGAGGCTTCCGAGCTCCGCTTTCAGGGTGACCAGGGCGTTCAGCGCCGTCTGGCGCGCCGCCTGGTAGCCTTCTTCCACGGTCAGGTCGCGGCCCAGCTTGCCGCGGGAGATGGGTTTCCCGTCGTCGCCCAGGGGGCCGTGGCCGGCGAGATAGAGCAGCGAGCCCGTTCTCACGGCGCTGACATAGTTGGCCATGGGCCTGGGCAGGGGCGGCAGGCTGAGATTCAACTCTTTCAAACGTTCTTCCGCGCTCATGTGGATCTCCTCAAGAAAGTTAGTGCGCCCTGAGCCTGTACCGATCGACGGCGCGGTGCGGGCGCCGGCGGGTTTGAAACCCGCCCCTGCATCGGGCGTCCGACTTCCGGGGCTGAGACCCCTACATTCCTCTGAACCAGACGTTGTTCGGGGCCAGGCTGAGAAGCGCCGGCGTGATGTCCGCTATGGCGGGAGTGCCCGTCATGATCATGACGCGCTTCAACTCGTCCGTGAAGATCGACAGCACCCGGGCCACCCCCTCGGGCCCGGCGGCGCCGAGACCCCAGCAGATGGGCCGCCCGAGCAGAACCGCCTTGGCGCCCAGAGCCAGCGCCTTGGCGATGTCGCCGCCCCTGCGCGCGCCGCTGTCGAGCAGCACCGGAACCCGGTTGTCGGCCGCGTCCACGATTTCCGGCAGCACCTCGATGGCGGCGCGATTGAAGTCGAGGATGCGGCCGCCGTGATTGGACACCACCAGGCAGTCCGCCCCGGCATCGATGGCGATGCGCGCGTCGTCGGGATTCATGATTCCTTTCACCACCACGGGAACGGACACTTCACGCTTGAGCCACGTCACGTCATCCGGCGAGGAAAGGTGCACGGTGCGGGGCTTGCCGTCCGAAGACGTGGGCACCCGGTCCCGCAGCTTCGTGGGCTGCAGCGTATCCATGGTGAGGCCCACCGCGGCGTACCCGATCTCGTCCGCCCGGCGGACCGCGCTCAGCACCTTGTCCCGTCCCTTGCTGAGGTAGGCCATGTACACCAGGGGCGAGGAAATCCCTTCCGCCCACTGGTCCACGGTGGACTGGGTGGCGCCGCTGATGAACACCATGGTCCCGAACAGGCTGCCGCCTTCCGCCACCTCGTGCTCGCCGTTCTTGCGCAGCAGCCGGAAGCTGCCCACCGGGCTGATCAGCGCCGGCGAGGGCAGCCTGCGGCCGAACAGCTCGATGGAGGTATCCGGGTCGGTGACGTCGTGAAAGATCCGCTGGCGGAAGAGCAGCCGGTCCAACGCGGTGCGGTTCCGCTTCAGGGTGGACTGGCTCTCGGCGGCTCCCATGACGTGCTCGATGGACTCGGGCCTGACCCGGTAGCGGAACAGCGTATGGAGTTCGTCCAGGCTCAGTTGCTCAAGCGGTTTCTGTTCAAGCAGTTGAAGGCTCATGGTTTCCCCCTAAAGATGGAGTGCAGATCCTAAATCCAAAATCACAAATCATCAATCATTCGGAACTGGAGCAACAGGGTCCTTTGGAACGGCAGGAAGTTGTTGTCGGAGACGACATACAGCAGCGTCCGTCCCGCACGGTCCCGCCTTAGCGCGATTCCCTCGAAGTTGTCCACCGACAGCGGATGCTCGAGCCGGGCCAGGGTCTCTCCGTGGACCTTGGTGTTGGCGCGCCGGCGGGCTTCCCGCAAACGGTCCTTCGCCAGACGGACGATTCGCGCGCGTATCCCCGACAGCTCGAAGCTCCGTTCGAGCAGCAGCACGTCGCCGTTGGGCAGGGCGGCCAGGTCCGTCGGGCTGAAGCCGGCCGCGGGGACGTAAGCGATCTCACGGGCGGTGCCGTTCTTCATGAGCCATCCCTTGACGCTGCCGTCCTTGTTGGCGTGTCGTTCGGTGACGCCCAGGACCGCGCCGTCGGACAGCACGGTGATGCCTTCCAGGCCCCCGTTGACGGGTGCGTCGTTCAGGTCGCGAGGTGTCGCCACCGGTTGCGGGGGAGCATCGAGGGCCATTGGATATCGCCAGATCCGGTGGCGCCTTTCGAACGAAACCAGATAAGTCCCGCGGGAGGTCCGTGCCAGACCCTCTGCGTCCCGCTGGTAGCCCCGGACCGGCTTGCCGGCGGGAGTCAGCATGGGCGCGGCGCGCCACGAGTCGACGGTGACGAGACGCCCCGCGGAGTCGTGGGTGAGGGTCGCGGCGAACCAGGTGCCGCGGTCGGAGATGGCCCGTAACCGCCTGCCGTCCGGGCTGACGTCCAGACCCGAGAGTCCGCCGAACCGCCCGTGGTCCGACGTCAGCTCGAAACCGCGCATGAACACGAGCCTTCCGACCGTCTTGACGCCCGGCCTTTCCGGGTTCAACTCCACCGGCACCGCCTTGACCTCGATCTCCCCGGCAGGGCCGCCGCCGGCCAGGGCCAACAGCGCCGCCAGCGCGCAGGCCAACGCGCACGCCGGGCGAAACCGCCGCGCGTTCGGGCTCGGATCCATCACAGCTTCAGGTCCGGCCAAACCGCCAGCACGGCCTCGCGCAGATAGGCCCGTGTGTAGAGATCCTGGTCGATGACCTCGCCGTTCCACACGACGATGTCGAGATCGATGGTCCGGGGGCCGTAGCGGTTCTCTCCGGGTTGACGTCCGAGCAACGCCTCGATGGCCTTGAGGTCGGCTCTTAGCCGTTGCCGGTCGACGCGGGTCTCCAGCAAAAGGGCGCCGTTGGTGAAATCCGGCTGGTGGACGTAGCCCACGGGGCTCGTCTCCACCAGCGGCGATTCGGCGACGATCCTGTGCCGTTCGGCGATCCGCTCCCGCGCCCTGGGAACATGGACCTCGGGCTCGATGTTGGAGCCGACGCCGATGACGGCCCGGTTCATGCCGTTACAGGGCACTTGTCCTTTCCGCCGAGCATTCCACGGACACCGAGTCGGTGAAGCGGAGCGCGGTGGGCTTGGCTACCCGAATCCGTGCGCGTTGGACCCGGCTGTCTTCCATGACCATCATCAGCAGGTGGTCGCAAAGCTTCTCGACGAGAAAGAACGACGACCGCTCCACTTCAGCGATGATCCGTTTGTTGAGACTCTTGTAGTCCACGGTCTCGTCGATGGCGTCGCGGGTGAAGACCGTGCCGGGCGCCAACTCCAGCTCGACGTTGATGACGACGTCCTGCTTCGTTTCGCGCTCCCAGCCGTTGATGCCGATGATGGTCCGGAGCCGCAGGTTCTCGATCGTGATTTTGACCGGATTTCGCTGGATCATGGGACTTGGTGTCGTAGGTCCTAGTGTGGTGTCTCACAAATACGCTTACGAATCTGCGGGTCCTTTTGGCCGTCGGCTGCGTTGCTCTTCCTCGCGTGGTAACGGCCACTGAGGGGCGACCGCCGGTCGCCCCTACAAGTCATCGCGCCTTGCCGACGACCAAAATGCCCTCGCATCTTCATAACCGTATTTGTGAGACACCACACTAGAGGTGCTCTCCGCCGTCGACATAGATGCATTCCCCCGTGACGAAAGGGTTGTCCAACAGGAACCGCACCGCGGCGACCAAGTTAGCCGTGTCGCCGATGCGTTTCAAGGGCAGGGCGGCGCTCCGCCGCTCAAGGTCGTCCACCACTCCGCCCGGCGGCGGCAGTATCATGCCCGGGGATACGCCGTTGACCCGGATGGCGGGTCCCATCTCGCGGGCGGCCATCTTGGTGAGATCGAGAAGCGCCTTTTTCGACAGCGTGTAGGCGGCGTGGTGTGGGTCGGACCGGCTGACACGCGTGTCCAGGATGTTGATGATCTGGCCGTGGGCGCAGCCTTCGGCAAACGCCTGGGTCAGAAAGAAAGGCGCCTTGAAGTTGATGTTGAAATGGCGCTCGAACAGGTCGCGGCTGGTTTCCCGGAGGGTCCCGCGTTCGAAGATGGACGCGTTGTTGATGAGGACGTCGAGGTGGGAAAAATGTTCCCGCACGCTGGGGATGAGGGCGGCCGTCTCCTGATGATCGTTGAGGTCGCAACGGAACAGCCGGCACTCGCGGCCCAGTCCCCGGATCTCTCTCTCGGTGCGTGCGGCCGACTCCGTGGAGGTCAGGTAGTGAAGCGCGACGTCGTAACCGTCCCGCGCCAGTGCGAGGGCGATGGCCGCGCCGATGCGTCTGGCTCCGCCGGTGACGAGGGCGGCCCCCTTTGGCGTGGACATGGGGCTCATCATACCCCGTTCCCGGCGGGCTCACCACCGGCAGCTTTGACAGTGCCCATGGCTGGTGTTAGGCATGCGAATTGGAGTGGTACCATGAAAGGCCGGAGCGGCTCTCGGCGGTGTCGGTGGTCTGAGGGGCTTTGGCCCGGGGGCGGACGCAAAAGGGTTACGCCATGGATGCGCTCGAAATATTCGCGGTCCTCTTTGCCGTAATGGTCCTCGTCAAGTTCGCGGCCTTGCTGATTTCTCCGGTGTCATGGATGAATACGGCCGGGGCGATGCTGAAATATCCCCGGGCCTGCACGTGGGTCTACGCCGCGCTCGCGGCGGTGGTGGGATACATGTCTTCGCTCGGATGGACATCGTCGAAGTGGTATCGGTGATGTTGCTCACGTCGCTTCTGTTGGGGGTGGGGCTGGGTCCCTATTCCCGGACGATACTGAGGCTCGGCAAGGAGATGGCCGGCGAGGGGTTCGGCCGGTTGTGGCCGTCCATGGCCATCTGGGCCGGCATCGCCGTGTGGGCGCTTTATGCCGTCCTGACACCACGATAAGGGAACGGAGAACCTATGCAGATCAAGACCGTCGCGCTGTTGAATCCCGGCAATATGGGCGCCACCATCGGTGCCGCGGTGACCGGCGCCCGAGTGCTGTGGGTTTCGAACGGACGAAGCGAAGGAACCCGCCAGAGGGCCCAAGAGGCCGGGCTGGTCGAAGTGGGGTCGCTGACCGAGGCCGTCCGCGAGAGCGACGCGGTTCTTTCGGTGTGCCCGCCCCACGCCGCGGAGGAGGTGGCCCGAAGCGTTGCCGACGTGGGCTTTGCCGGCCTTTACGTCGATGCCAACGCCGTCTCCCGGGCCACCGCGCAACGCGTGGGAACGGCTGTTGGCAAGTCCGGAGCGCGGTTCGTCGACGGCGCCATCATCGGACCTCCCGTGACCAAGCCGGGAAGGACGCGCCTCTATCTTTCCGGGGCCGGGGCTGAGGTGGTGGCCGAATTGTTCTCTGGAAGCATGCTCGATGCCAAGGTGATCGAGGGCGATCCGGGAGCGGCCTCGGCCCTCAAGATGACCTATGCCGCGTGGACCAAGGGAAGCGACGCGCTGATCCTCGCTATCCGCGCACTGGCGGTCAGGGAAGGGGTGGACGAGGCTCTGCTGGGGGAATGGGCGCGGTCCCAGCCCAACCTCGGCCCCAAGAGCGAGCGCGCGGCCTCGGTGGCCGCGCCCAAGGGTTGGCGCTACGTGGGCGAGATGGAGGAGATCGCCGCCAGCTTCGGTGCCGCGGGACTGCCCACGGGCTTTCACGAGGCCGCGGCCGACCTCTACCGCCGGCTGGCGCCGTTCAAGGACCGCACCGACCCCGGCCCCGAGGTCAAGGAGGTCCTCGACGCCCTTTAGTGGTCGTCCTCCTCGACATCGCTGGCCTTGACGCGCCGGGACTTGAGCTTCTCGCCGGTCTCGAAGTGACGGCCCTCCACCGCCAGTTTGGCTTCCTCGTCCAGTTCGTCGTCCCACTGGCCCAGCGAGTAGCCGTACCACGGCATCTTGGGCTTCAGGGGCGGCAGCATGAGCTCTTCCCAGATCTCCCGGGCGTGCTCCATGTACTCCCGCTTGGGCAGGGACACCGGCGGGAAGGGCTCCTTCTGGATGGCGTTGCACAGCATTCCCGATTCGTCCGCCGGGAGATGATATGACACCACGTCCGTGCCCTTGTTCTCGTCCTTGTAGAGGAACGGCGGCGCGTGGCCCTTCTCCATGCCGCCAATGATTTGCACGTCCTTGTGCGGTTTCATGCGATAGCACATGGCCCAGAACACCGCGGCCTCGTCCGACGGGTCGATGTCCTCGTCCACCGCGATGACGATCTTGCCGACGCCGGGGTGGAAAGACGACGCGGCGTGGAGCGCACGCCACACCTCGGCCTCCTTGGGGCGCTTCATCTGCACGATGACGAGCTTGTAGGTATTGGTCAGGGGCTCGTGCATCTCCACCCGGATGACGCTGGTGATGCGGCAGTGGTCCCTCAGGTGCACCAGCATGAGCCGGTCGTAGCCGATCTTGCGGATGACCGACGACTCGCTTGGGGTGACCTGGCTGAGCCAGGAGACGTAGATGGCGTCTTTCCGGTGCGTGATCGCCGTGACGTCCATGAACGGGTTCAACTGCCGCGGATGCATGTACCCGTGGGACTCGCCGAACGGCCCCTCGGGCTCCACGAACTCGGTGTTGAGGTGGCCTTCGATGACGATCTCCGACTCGGCCGGCACCTGCAGGTCCACGGTCTTGCACTGGGCCATACGGATGGGCTCGCCCACGAAGCCGCCGGCGACGGACATCTCGTCCACGCCGTAGTCTAGCTTCTGGACGGAGACGTAGGAGACCACCGGCGGGGCGCCGATGACCAGGGCCGCGGGAAGCGGCTCACCGCGCTTCTGGGCGTTCTTCCAGTGAAGATAGATGTCCTGGCCGAGCCCCGACGGGAACACCCCGACGCGGGTGGGGGACTTGATCTGGCCGCGGTAGTTGCCGATGTTGGCGATGCCGGTCTCGGGATCCTTGGTGATCCAGTGGGAACAGGTGGTGTAGGGGCCGTTGTCCCAGCCCGGCGTCGAGATGGGGATCGGAAACGAGTCCAGGCCTTCCTTCTCCAGGGCTTCGCCGGTGATGCTCTCTTCCTGGCACACCGGGTTGTCCACCAGCACGGGGGTGATCGGATTGGAGAGAGCGTCCTTCCACTTCTTGTCCATCTCCTCGGCGCTGTTGCAGCCCATGCCGAGAAAGTAGATGGCCTTGCTGCCGGCCAGGGCGCCCACCACCACCGGGAACTTGAAACGGCGTCCCCGGGCGTCCGTGACGTTCGGGAAGTACCACGCCTTGCGGTCCTCATCGGAAATGCCGCCCCGGTACTGCCAGCGCACCAGCGGATGCAGCTCGGTGTCCTTGTTGATGGTCTGATTGATGCGGCGCAGGTGCCCCGCCTCTTCGAGCTGCCTCAGATGCTCATGTAGGTCTGCATAACCCATGGACTGCCTCCTGTTTAAGTCAATCTGTCGAGCGATGTCGCGGTGAGTCCCCGCAGCCCCGTGTGGCAAAACCCGAAAATCGGGGCGCTAGCGTCCTGTCCTCCTACCAATACGTGAGCTAGTGTTGTGTCTCACAAATAGGTTTACAAATCTGCTGGTCATTTTCGCCGTCGGCTGCGTGCGTCACCCCGGGCTTGACCCGTGGTCTTCGGGTGGTGCCCGCCACACGGGCGGGTTTGAAACCCGCCCCTACAAAGTCATCGCGCCTTGCCGACGACGAAAATCCTGCGCATCTTTGCAAACCTAGTTGTGAGACACAACACCATGGCCATCGCACAATATAGTGACGCCTTTCCGTTCTCGTTACCGCCTTCTGATGACGGGCCGGTGTGCTCGGGTGTCACGATATTATGCGGCTCTCAATAGGAGCCTGCACCGCAGGAATCGGACATCCGATGTAGGGGCGGGTTTGAAACCCGCCCGCCCCGCGCTGTCCGCGGAGACGGGCCCCTCTATTGTTGTGTCTCACAATAGGTTTACCGTCGGCTGCGTGCGTCACCCCGGGCTTGACCCGTGGTCTTCGGGTGGTGCCCGCCACACGGGCGGGTTTGAAACCCGCCCCTACAAGTCATCGCGCCTTGCCGACGACGAAAATCTTGCGCATCTTTGCAAACCTATTTGTGAGACACAACACTAGTAGGAGAGAATCGGATGGCTTCGGCGCGAACCATGTAAATAGCCGATGCCGTTGGACCCTGTCAAATTCACCGCCTCGGCGGTTTTCCGACGGTTGATAAGGGACGACTCCGGAGTGTTCGGGCACCATTTTTGCAAGCGTTGTAGGGCGGCTTGAGTGAACTTGGCGAAAGCGGTAGGGTGGACGGCATAGGTCCATCACGGGACGGCAGATGCCTACAATGAGTATTTCCGCAGTTGAGACGAAAACACCGAACGCCATCAGTGTAGAAATGTCCGGGAAGGCGCTGAGCGTCAAGTTGAGCGATGGCAGGACGGTCTCTATTCCCGTGGAACAGTATCCGAGGCTTGCCTATGCCACGAAGCAAGAGAGGGCCAACTGGAGAATCATCGGCAGAGGTCACGGGATACACTGGGAAGACCTTGACGAAGACATAAGTGTTGAGGGTTTGCTGGCGGGCAATCGATCCGGGGAGAGCACGACTTCCCTGACAAGCTGGCTAATGGCGAGGCATCAACCGAAATTCCATCCCTGGAAGGGAGAAGGCTACGGCAAGGTAAACGACTTCGTCGGCCTGCCCAACAACCTCTTGATTCTCGGTGAATCCCACTACGACAAACTTCACAACCTGACCAGTGACCCCGACCCCACGAGAAGCGTAGTCCAGGCCTATCTCGAACAAGGTGGACAGCCTCTCTTTACCAAGATCGTTCACACGGTCCTGGAACTGGACACGTCCGAAAAGAAAGCGGGGTTCTTCAAGTCCATTGCCTTCTACAACTATGTCCAGCGAATAGTTGGCGACACTCACGATGCACGCCCGACTGCAGAGATGTGGAATGAGGCAGCGGCCCCGTTTCGTGCGACGTTGGAGTTCTTGCGCCCAACGCACATACTTGTGTGCGGAATGAGGTTATGGGACAACATGCCGGAGTCTGAAGGGTTCTGGAAGCCGCCGTCAAAAAGACTGATTCGCTGGTTGGACTCTGAAAAATTCCCGAAATACAGCAGGTCGCCGTACTATCGTAGTTTGGGCTTCTACTGCCATCCTCAAGGGCGGAGCGTGGTTCTGGCTATCTACCATCCCTCGTGGAAGGGATTTCAACCCGCTGCTTGGCATCCGATAGTAAAGCGATTCCTGGAGTACCGTGCCGGATAGCCTCCGGTCTGCAATCCAAACACGGAGTACCACTTATGCACACCGATGAAGCCACGTTGGAGAAGGTCTTCTCCCACATCGACCGGGAGGAGCTGGCCCAGTTGGCCATGGACGTCGTCAATTTCCCCACGCCCACCGGGAGCGAGGAGGAGGTGGCGCGGTTCATCCACGACTGGCTGCAGAAGCAGGGCATCGAGACTTTTCTTCAGCACACCGAGCCCGGTCGGGCCAATGTGGTGGGAGTGATCCCGGGCACGGGCCAGGGGCCCACGCTGCTCTTCAACGGACACATGGACACCGCCCTGTCGGGCGGCCCGGAGGATCTCTGGATCACCGGCAGCACCCGGCCCGAATGGCAGGCGCTGGCGCGGCGGGAGGACGACGTCATCTACGGCAGCGGCATCGTTAATGACAAGGGGCCGCTCACCTGCACCCTGGCCATGGCCAAGGCGCTCAAGGAGAGCGGCGTCAAGCTCAAGGGCGACGTTATCGTCACCGGCGTGGCGGGGGAGATCGGCCGCGCGCCGGTCGACCACTACCAGGGGCCCGCCTACCGCGGCAAAGGGCACGGCGCGCGTTACCTGGTGACCCACGGCGTGGTGGGCGACTACTGCATCGTGGTGGAGCCCTCGCAGTTCCGTATCACCTGGGCCCAGTGCGGCGCCGTTTTCATCAAGATCACCACCTACGGCGAACCCATGTACGGGCCGTTCGTCGACCATCCTGTGTCCGCGAAGGAAAGCAAGAACGCCGTTGTACGCATGGCGTCCATCATCCCGGCGCTGGAGGAATGGGCGCGACGGTATGAGCAGGAACACCGCTATGAGTTCGGGGCCGGCACCATGGTTCCCAAGGTCAACATCGGCTCCATCTTCGGAGGCGCTCCGTTCAAGCCCAACTTCTCCCCGGCCATCTGCAACCTCTACGTCGAGGCCTTCATGTCGCCGGCGCAGCGCGCCATCGACGTGCTCCGGGAGGTCAAGGCGGTCATCGGGGATACCGACATCGAGGCCAAGTGCTCGCTGTTCCTGTCGGTCAACGGCTATGAATCCAAGGGCGCCGAGCCGCTGGTGGCCGCCATGGAGGAAGCCCACGAGTACGTCCGGGGCCGCAAGGTGGAGCCTATCCGCAGCGCGTTCACCAGCACTTACGCGGACCTCACCGTGTTCGCGGAGGTGGGCATCCCGGCCATCAAGTGCGGGCCGGCTCCGGAAGCCGCCGACTCCAAGCCGGCCACCAACGAGATGCAGAAGGTGGACGACCTTCTGGCTGCCGCGCGCATGTACGCGTTCGCCGCCCTGGAGATCGCCAACCGGGACCGCGTGTGAGCCGGGGGCCTTTGTTATACAAATCGGAGAGGCTTCTTGTTGTCCGGGCGCGGGCGGGTTTGAAACCCGCCCCTACACCTTGTCAACGCGCCTTGCCGGCCACGAAGAGCCCGTGGCAAAGAAATGTAGGGGCGGGTTTCAAACCCGCCCGCGCCCGCGACGTATAGAGGAACAACGCTGGCGACGAAATGACGTATTGGCAGAAAGGAGTCAAACCATGAGCATCGATACGGGCCTTTATCGCCGCACCTTCAGGGAGACGACGGGCGGAGTCTTCAGGGACGAAGTGCTGTTCTCCTCGGATTCCCACGTGATGGAGCCCGCGGACACCATCGTGAGCCGCGTGCCGCAGGCCATGCGGGACCGCGCCCCGCGCTTTCCCGAGCTGAAGGTTGGAGAGGGATTCCAGACCCATCCCGGAGGGTCCGATCCCAACGCCCGGCTCAAGGAGATGGCGGCGGACGGGGTCAGCGCCGAGGTGCTGTATCCCACCTACGCGCTGGGCCTGTTCTCGGATGAGGACGCCGCGCTTCATGAGGCGTCCTGCCGGGCCTACAACGACTGGCTCATCGAATACTGCCAGGTGGACCTGGACCGGCTGGTGGGGGTGCCGATGATCGCCACCTACGACATGGACCACGCGGTGGCGGAGTTGGAACGCTGCAAGAAGGCGGGGCTTCGGGGAGCGCTGATCTGGCAGGTGCCGCCGAAGGAGCTGTCCTTCGCTACGGACCACTACGAGCGTTTCTGGGCCGCGGCCCAGGAGATGGAGATGCCCGTCAGCGTCCACATCCTCACGGGCTTCGGCTACGTCAAGACCCGCTACGAGCGCAAGGGCCTGGAGCGCTACCGGGGCAGCGTCAACCTGAAGCTGGGGGAGATCATCGACAGCCTCATGGACATCATCTTCTCGGGCGTGCTGGAGCGTTTTCCGCGGCTCAAGATCGTGCTGGTGGAGAACGAGATCGGCTGGCTGCCCTACGTCCTGGAGCAGTGGGACTACTACTTCGACCGCCACCGCCCCACCGACCCGCTGACCATCGACAAGCTGCCCACCGAGTACTTCAACCGGCAGGTCTTCGCCACCTTCTTCAACGACGCCGTCGGCGCCCGCAACCTGACCTGGTGGGGGCACGACAACTGCATGTGGTCCAACGACTTCCCCCACGCCAACTCCACCTGGCCGCACTCGCGAGAGGTCGTGGCCCGGGATCTGGGCCACCTGCCCGACGACGTACGCACCAAGCTGCTGCGGGACAACGTCGCCCGGCTCTACAACATGCCGGTGCCCGCGCCCATGGCCGCGGAGGCGTAGTACTTCCCGCGTCTCTCTCCGGGGAAGGTGCGCTCCGACCCCCTCTCCCTCTGGGAGAGGGTAGGGGTGAGGGTGCCCGGTCCCGGCACTCCCGTTGACTCCGGCAGGGAACAAGCGGGACTGGCTATCGTGGCTCCGACCCCCTCCGCCTAGAAGCGGGCGCTCAGCCGGAAGCCGACGCCGTGCTCGGCATCGCGGTTCTCGCCTCCTGTCCGGTTAATTCGTATGGTAATCTGCTGGTCTTTTTCGCCGTCGGCTGCGTTGCTCTTCCTCGTGTGGTGCAGGCCACTGCTCGACGCGCTGGCGGAGAGCTTCGTGCCTGTCGTCAGATGCCGGCATCGGCGTCTCCGCCCGGCAGTATCGCCAAGGTTCGGTCTACAATCCGGCTCCGTTCGGTGCTTTCGACCCTCAGCAATGGGTTGTACAGTGAAGTCCTAAGCCGTCGTTGCTCGTCGGCGTTGACGGCGGCGTTGGGAAAGCGGTCCATAAGCGCCTGGGCCTCTTCTGCGAACTCCATCGTGCTCACCCCAGCGGCTTGGAGGGAAGGGACGTCCTTCAGCGCCGATTCTCACCGGAGTCTGTGTTTGCTATCGACACGACATATTTGGTTGACAGCAGATACACCGGAGCCAACATGCGATGGCTTTACTACATGCTCGGATGGCTGCAATTGGACGCGGTTTCAAGGGATTTCGCAGTTTCCGGGCTCAACCGAGAGGATGCCGATCAACGGATCAGCTTAGATCCGCCCCTCCCTGAACAACACGCCATCGTCGCGAAGAGCCGGCAACGGAAAGCGAGGTTATCACATGACAGACTGGGAGAAGTGCCCGGCAGTCGAAAGCGTGCCCGGTAGGCTGAGTGGGGCCTGGGTGTTCACCGGAACCAGAGTGCCAGTATCCGCTCTTTTTGAGAACCTTGAGAGCGGCGCCACGATAGAACAGTTTCTTGATTGGTTCGAGGGCGTGGAGGAGTGGAAGGTCAGAGCCGTTCTCGAACACGCGGCGAAGTCCCTCAAAGTTTCCGTAGAACCGTGAAGATTCTATTCGACCAGGGAACGCCTAGGCCGCTTCGAGGGCATCTGCACGGACACTCGGTGGATACGGCAGCGGAGCAAGGATGGTCAGGACTCGGGAATGGAGACCTGATTGAGGAGGCCGAGCAGGAAGGCTACGAAGTCCTCATCACCACTGACCAGAATATGCCGATACCAGCAAAATCTCACAGATAGGCGGCTGGCGATTGTCGTCCTGCTGTCCACGGCATGGCCCTATGTCCGGCCGCGGATAGAAGAGATTCGCACTGTCCTTGACGAAATACGCCCCGGTGAACTGAGAGAAGTCCCGATCTGAAGATGGAAGAGGGAAAGCGTGACCACCGACACCGGCGAGAAAGGGCTGGAGCGCCTCACGCCGCGCTGACGGGAGCCCCCTGCGACCCACCGCAGGGCAGCTCGCTACGGGCTTTCTTGGCGGACGGCGCCGCCGAGGGTGCCAAGGTCTACACGGACGAGGCCACCGCCTATGGCGGCATGTGGAAGATGGACGGCTGCACCGTGCCGTCGGCCAGGGGCGGCACGCTCTGGTTGCCGTCATGCAGTGTGGTGTGCACCAAGGGGACGTCGCTCATCGGTCTTTTCAGGCGGCGGCCTCGTCCGCCGCGTCTCCGTTGGCGTTCCGCCCCAGGGTGAGGGAGAACCCCGGCTTGCGGATGTACACTTGGGTGTATTCCTTCTGTCTGGTCAGCTCGTTGATGAGCCGCACCAGCGGCTGGCTCGCGCTCAGGTACTCCCGCGGCCGGCCGGCGGTCTGGAGCGCCTCCACCGCCTCGTCCCCGGCGTAGACCCGCATCACCAGCTCCTCGTCGGAGATGGAGGGCCCGCCGAGCTGTGTCCGGACCTCCTTCAGCGACGGGTCCGGCTGCACCCAGCCTTCCCAGGCCTTGGCCCGGGGCCGCCCGAGGATGCGGTCCTTGACGTCGGGGTCCATGAGCTCGGCGCCTTCCCGGCCCCAGATGCCCAGGGCGTACTGGATGGACTGGTCCGAGACCTGCTTGTAGCGTTCCCCGAGGATGATGTTGAAGGCGGCCTGGGTCCCCACGAACTGGGACAGCGGCGTCACCATGATGGGATAGCCCCACTCCGCGCGTATCCGCGCGGCCTCCTCCAGCGCCGCGGGCAGCTTGTCCTCCATACCCACCAGACGGAGCTGGTGCACGAAGTTGGAGATCATGCCGCCGGGCACCTGGTGGTTGTAGACGGACTGGTCGAAGGCCGCGGGCGCGCCCATCGGCAAGCCATCCCTCTTGGCCACGAAGGTGAAGTGCTCTTGTACGGGCTTCAGCACCTCCTCGTTCACCGACACCGTGTGGCCCAGGGTGCGGAGGTTCTGCGCCATGTTGAAGACCGACGGTTGGGCCGACCCGTTGGCCAGGGGCGGCACGCCGGTGTGGATGGTGGTCATGCCAAGCTGGATGGCCTCGATATAGTTGAGCGGCGCCAGTCCGTTGTTGCAGTGGGCGTGGAATTCCACGGGCGTGTCACCGACGTTCTCCAGCACGATGGGCACCAGCGTCCGTGTACGCTCGGGAGTGAGCAGGCCGCCCACGTCCTTGAAGCAGATGCGGTAGGGCTTCATGGCCGCGGCCTCACGGGCCTTCCGCGCGTAGTATTCGTCGGTGTGCCTCGGCGACACCGAGTAGATCAGGTTCACGACGGCGTCCACGCCCAGCCTGCCCAGTTCGTCCACGTCCTCCTTGAACACGGAATAGTCGTTCCAGGGGTTCGAGGTGCGGGTCAGCCGGATGCCGCTGTCCACGACGTGCTGGACCACGAGCCGCGCCACCGCCGTCGGCTTCTTCTCCAGGCCGCCCTTCACGCCCCCGTGAAGCCGGAGCGGTGTCTTGCGCGCGCGCCGGGCGCCCTCCCGCAGCCAGTGCCAGGGGTTCTCCTTGTGCTCGCGCACGTACTTCTTGATCATGGTGGCGCTGAAGAACTCCATGGACTCGAAGCCCGCCTCGTCCATGCGCTCGATGGCCTCGAGCATGGCCGCGGTCTTCATGTTGAAGGCCCAAAGGCTCTGGTTGCCGTCACGCAGCGTGGTGTCCACGAATTTTACGTCGCTCATGGGTGTTCCTCAGCGGCTAGTGTTGCGTTCCACAAATACGTTGACGAAGATGCGCAGGAATTCTTGCCGTCGGCAAGGCGCGACGACGAGCAGTGGCCAATACCACGCGAGGAGGAGCAACGCAGCCGACGGCGAGAAGGACCAGCATATTCGTCAACGTATTTGTGGAACGCAACACTAGTATCCTACCGATGGCCGGCGATGTCCTGGAGCCGCGGGCGGGTTTGAAACCCGCCCCTACAGGTCCGCGGCCCGGTTGGCCCCGTTTCCGCCGGCTTCGTCTCCGTTGGCGTTCCGTCCCAGGGTGAGGGAGAACCCCGGCTTGCGGATGTAGACCTGGGTGTATTCCTGCTGCCGGGTGAGCTCGTTGATGAGCCGCACAAAGGGCTGGCTGGCGCTCAGGTACTCCCGCGGCCGGCCGGCGTTCTGCAGCGCCTCCACCGCCTCGTCCCCCGCGTAGACCCGCATGATCAGCTCCTCGTCCGACAGGGAGGGCCCGCCGAGTTGCGCCCGGACCTCCTTCAGCGACGGGTCCGGCTGCTCCCAGTTCTCCCAGGCCTTGGCGCGCGGCCGCCCCAGGATACGATCCTTCACATCGGGGTCCATGTATTCGGCGCCTTGCCAGCCCCAGATGCCCAGGGCGTACTGGATGGACTGGTCCGAGACCTGCTTGTAGCGTTCGCCCAGGATGATGTTGAAGGCGGCCTGGGTCCCCACGAACTGGGACAGCGGCGTGACCATGATGGGGTAGCCCCACTCGGCGCGCACCCGGGCGGCCTCCTCCAGCGCCGCCGGCAGCTTGTCCTCCATGCCCACGAGGCGGAGCTGGTGCACGAAGTTGGAGATCATGCCGCCGGGCACCTGGTGGTTGTATACGGACTGGTCGAAGGTCGACGGCGCGCCCACCGGCAGCCCGTCCCGTTTGGCGACGAACGTGAAATGCTGCCGCACCGGTTTCAACGCCTCCTCGTCCACCGACACCGTGTGGCCCATGGCGCGCACGTTCTTGAGCATGTTGAAAACCGAGGGCTGGGCCGAGCCGTTGGCCAGGGGCGGCACGCTGGTGTGAATGGTGGTCATGCCCAGCTTGATGGCTTCCAGGTAGTTGAGCGGCGCCAGGCCGTTGTTGCAGTGGGCGTGGAACTCCACGGGGGTGTCGCCGATGTTCTCCAGCACGATGGGCACCAGCGTGCGGGTGCGCTCCGGAGTGAGCAGGCCGCCCACGTCCTTGAAGCAGATGCGGTGGGGCTTCAGGGCGGCGGCTTCCCGGGCCTTCTCCGCGTAGTACTCGTCGGTGTGCCGCGGCGATACCGAGTAGATCAGGTTGACCACGGTGTCCATGCCGAGCTCGCGCAACTCGTCCACATCCTGTTTGAACACGGCATAGTCGTTCCAGGGATTGGAGTTGCGGGTGAGGCGGATGCCGCTGTCCACGATGTGCCGGATCAGGAGCTTGGCCACCGACGTGGGCTTTTTCTCAAGCCCGCCCCGGATGCTCCCGTGGAGCCTGAGGGGGGTATTGCGCGCGCGCCGGGAGCCCTCCCGCAGCCAGTGCCACGGGTTCTCCTTGTGCTCGCGCACGTACTTCTTGATCATGGTGGCGCTGAAGAACTCCATGGACTCGAAGCCCGCCTGGTCCATGTGCTCGATGGCCTCGAGCATGGCCGCGGTCTTCATGTTGTAGGCCCACAGGCTCTGGTTGCCGTCGCGCAGCGTGGTGTCCACGAATGTGACGTCGCTCATCGGTCTCCTCAGCGGCCTGTACCCGCCCATCGGTAGCGATCTGCCGGTGGCGCGGGCGGGTTTGAAACCCGCCCCTACAAGGCCGCGGTCTCGCCGGCCCCGTTTCCGTTGGCCGCGTCTCCGCCGGCGTTCCGCCCCAGGGTGAGGGAGAAACCCGGCTTGCGGATGTACACCTGGGTGTATTCCTGTTGTTTCGTCAGCTCGTTGATGAGCCGCACCAGCGGCTGGCGGGCGCTCAGGTACTCCCGCGGCCGGCCGGATTCCATCATGGTCTTGACCTCGTCCACGCCGGCGTAGACCCGCAGCACCAGTTCCTCGTCGGACACCGAAGGGCCGCCGAGCTGCGACCGGAGCTCCGCCAGCGACGGTTCCGGCTGCTCCCAGCCCTCCCAGGCCTTGGCCCGGGGCCTGCCGAGGATCTTGTCCTTGACGTCGGGATCCATGAGCTCGGCGCCCTCCCGGCCCCAGATGCCCAAGGCGTACTGGATGGACTGATCGGCGACCTCCTTGTAGCGCTCACCAAGGATGACGTTGAAGGCCGCCTGGGTGCCCACGAACTGCGACAGCGGCGTGACCATGATGGGGTAGCCCCACTCGGCGCGCACCCGGGCGGCTTCCTCCAGCGCCGCCGGCAGCTTGTCCTCCATGCCCACGAGACGGAGCTGGTGCACGAAGTTGGAAATCATGCCCCCGGGCACCTGGTGCAGGTACTGCGAGTGGTTGTACTCCAGGGGCTTGCCGATGGGGAGCCCGTCACGCCTGGCCACGTAGGTGAAGTGATCCTCCACCGGCCGGAGCACCTCCTCGTCCACCAGCGGCGTGTGCCCCATGGCGCGGATGTTCCGCACCATGTTGAAGATGGAAGGCTGGGCCGAGGCGTTGGCCAGCGGCGGTACGCTGGTGTGGATGGTGGTCATGCCGAGCTTGATGGCTTCCAGGTAGTTGAGCGGCGCCAGGCCGTTGTTGCAGTGGGCGTGGAACTCCACCGGCGTATCGCCGATGTTGTCGAGGACGATGGGCACCAGCGCCCGGGTGCGTTCGGGAGTGAGCAGGCCGCCCACGTCCTTGAAGCAGATGCCGTAGGGCTTGATGGCCGCGGCTTCCCGCGCCTTCTGCGCATAGTACTCGTCGGTGTGCCTGGGCGACACCGAGTAGATCAGGTTGACGACGCATTCCATGCCGAGCTCGCGCAGCCCCTTCACCTCCTCGCCGAACACCTCGTAGTCGTTCCAGGAGTTCGAGGTGCGCGTCAGCGTGATGCCGCTGTCCACCACCTTCTGGATGATGAGTTTGAGGATGGATGACGGCTTCTTCTCGAGCCCTCCCTTGAGGCCGCCGTGAAGCCGCAGCTCCGTCTTGCGCAGCCGCTTGGTGCCCTCCCGCAGCCAGTCCCACGGGTTCTCCTTGTGCTCCCGCACGTACTTCTTGAACATGTTGGTGACGAAGAACTCCATGGACTCGAAGCCCGCCTGGTCCATCTGCTCGGCGATCTCCACCATGGCCGCCGTCTTCATGTTGAGCGCCCAAAGGCTCTGGTTGCCGTCCCGCAGGGTGGTGTCGATGAATCGGATATCGCTCATGGGGTCTCCCGAATGAAACTGGTGTGCTGTTCCATGCTAGCCGGTGCTAGCCGGTGTTGACTGCTCATAGTGGCGTGAATGCGGAAACGGGTCAAGGCGGCTTAAAATGTCCGAATCGTCATTGGTGCGGAAATGGTGCCCAGGCTAGAACCCGTCATTGGTACGAGATTGCTGAGGCCCCAAAGATGTCATCCCCGCGAAACAGGCTGTGTCAAAACGCCGGCCACGAAAGAAACGACGTCCCCCGCAACCGTCATTCCCGCGAAAGCGGGAATCCAGGGGTGGAGGGGGTGTCGTGTCTCGGACTTGATACAGGGCGGCAAATCCACTAACGAGACCTTTCAACATGCACGGGAGGAATGCGGTGGTTGCACAGGAAGCTCGGCCGGTAGAGGAACGCATCGTTGGACTGCTCCGGTGCCTCGGCATCGAGAAAGCCCATGTGGCCGCCTACCTGCCCGGGGACTGGGGCGGGTTGCTGGAGCGGCACCCGTCGGCGGTGGCGTCGCTGACGCTCATCTGTCCACGGGGCATGAAGACCGAGGTGGTCCGGCCCCATGCCGGCCGGCTGCTGATCGTGTCGGGCGACGGCGGCAATACCGTGGCGGACCTGATGCGCGCGGTCCACGACCTGCCGGGCGCCACGGTGACGATGCTGCGCGACTACTTCAGCCCCATGTGGGCCGACGTCATGGCGGATCGCACCGGCGAGGTGACGGCGGCGATGTCGGAGTTTCTCTCGCTTCGGGAAAAGGAGAGTCCGCTTCCGCCCGTGCGGCTCCCGGCGGGAGCGGGCGAGGAGGCCGGCATCTCTTACACCGTGAGAGGTTCGGGGCCGCCGCTGCTGCTGTTTCCGCTGGGGCTTGCGGCCTCGCAATGGGAGCCGTTGCTGCCGGCCCTGAGCGAGGGTTACACGACGATTACCCTGGGCGGCCCGTATCTCGGCATGGTGGCATTCCTGGAGACCCGGGGCCCGGGCTACCTTCGGGTGGTGCGGGGCGTGGTGGACGAGGTCGGGCTTCAGCCCGGTCAGCGTGTGCTGGAGGTGGGCTGCGGCGCCGGCACGGTGGCGCGCTGGCTGGCCCGCTACACCGGCAAGCGCAATCCCATCGTGGGGGCGGATATCAATCCCTACCTGCTGCGCGAGGCCGGGAGGCTGGCCGTAAGCGAAGGCCTGGGCGACGTCATCGAGTGGGAAAGCGGCAACGGCGAGGAGTTGCCCTTCGCCGACGGCCGGTTCGACGCTACAATGGCGTTTACGGTCATGGAAGAGGGGGACGCGGACGCGATGCTGGCCCAGTGCGCGCGGGTCACCCGGCCCGGCGGCAAGGTTGCGGTGATTGTCCGTTCCCTGGATATGCCCTGGTGGGTCAATCTACCGCTGCGGCCCGACCTCAAGCACAAGGCGCAGACCGGCTATGGCGACGTGGTGCAGGGCGGCTGCGCGGATGCGAGCCTGTACGAGCGCATGGAGCGGACCGGACTCAAGGACGTGGTCATGTTGCCGCAGTTGGCCTCCTACGGGTCCGGGGAGCGGCTGCAACAACAGCAGGAACGCATGGCCGCGCGATTGAGTCCCGAGGAAGCCGTGGAGTGGCGTGACGCCATTGCCGCCGCCGGGAATCAGTTCTTCATCTCACAGCCGTTTCACTCGGCCGTGGGCACCAAGCCGTGAAGCAACGGGGCGACACCCGGATGGGTTTACCATGAAAATAGCTCGCGAATTCCGGTATCGCGTCAGGGGCAATGGAACGGAGCCCCCAAACCGTCATTCCCGCAAAACAGGCTGTGTCCAAACGCCGTCCCAGCGAGGCACAGACCCCCGAAATCGTCATTTGTATGTTGAGAGTTCCTCTCAGATCGGCCAATTTGGGGGGGAGGCATGCGGGGCGAGTCGCTCGTCATAGGGTGAGCATTGCCTTGGGGCAGTACTGCACCGGGCGGGAGTAGGACACCCCGCATGCCAGTTGTCGCTCCGAACAGATACAGGGGGGTAAGCCCCGTATAAGCAAGTGTGGAGGACAGCGACATCGTAGCAGAACAGGAGGCGGGCATGAAAGTAGTAGCAGGGATTGATGTAGGCAAGCGGGAGTTGGTGGTCTCGGTGTCGGGCGGGGCGGTACGGCGCTTTGGGAACCAGGCCGGGGGCATCAGGGTTTTACGGAACTGGCTTCGGGCAGAGGGGGTGACGCAGGTGGTGTGTGAGGCGACGGGGGGGTACGAGGAGCAGGTAGTAGAGCGTTTGGGGGCGGGGGGGATGGCGGTGCATGTAGCGCATCCGCCGCGGGTGCGGAGTTTTGCGCAAGCCCTGGGACAAGGGGCGAAGACCGATCCGTTGGACGCGCAGGTGCTGGCGCTGTACGGCGGGGTGTTCGAGGTGGAGGGGCAGTCTGAGCAGGACAGCGCCAGTCGGGAGTTGCGGGGGGTGGTGGGTCGAAGGCAGCAGTTGGTGCAGGAACTCAATCGGCTGGAGAAGGGGCCTAAGGGAGTGAACAAGAAGTCCTGTGAGCGGCATGTGGCCTGGCTCGACAAGGAGATCGCGCGGCTGGACAAGGCCTTGCAGGCACTGGTGCGGCGTCACCCGAGGTTGAGCCAACGCGGGACCTTGTATCAGAGCGTGAGCGGCGTGGGAGAGCTGACCGCCGCGACCTTGCTGGCGTACTTGCCCGAACTGGGCCAAGGTTGCGGCAAGGGCTTGACCGCCTTGGCGGGCTTGGCGCCGTGGTCCCACGACAGCGGTCAGCGTCAGGGACACCGCGCCATCCGGGGAGGTCGTGGAACCGTCCGTCGGGCCTTGTACATGGCCGCGCTGTCAGCCATACGGTTCAACCAGGAACTGAAGGGCTTCTATCGTCGTTTGAGGCGCCGCGGTAAGCTCGGCAAGGTGGCCCTGGTGGCGGTCATGCGCAAGTTGTTGTTACTCCTCCATGCCATCGCACGCCGCGGTACCCCGTGGGTGCCTTCTCTTAACCCAGCACCCTCTTAGACCCTTGACTTCCAACACAGATACTCCCGCGAAAGCGGGAATCCAGGCGGGGTGGAGCGGGGAAACGCCGTCGTAGCACCCCTCCACGACCCCTGGATTCCCGCTTTCGCGGGAATGACGGATTGGCCTTTCGCACCTCGAAGTTGGCGTTTGACAAAGCCTGGAATGCGGGAATCCAGGGGCGGCGGTGGGGGGGCGGCCGCACATATGAGGAAGCTGCCATGCGTTTTGTGATTGCGCGGGAGTTGCTGAGTCTGTGGGCGGTTACGAGGGCGGCTCTTTGCCTTTCGGTGTTCTTCGCGTTGCTGCCGTCGGCCTTTACGCTGGCGGCGGAGCCCGGCATTCACCTCGACGGCCCGCGAGTGCAGGGCGGCTTGGTGCGCGGGCGCGTGGCGCCGGGTTCCACCGTGGAGTTCGAGGGGGAGCGGGTGCGCGTCTCCACGGACGGCTGGTTCCTCATCGGGTTCGGACGCGACGCGCCGCCCAAAGCCGTGCTGTCGGTGGCCTCTCCGGACGGGCGCCGCCAGCGATACGGCCTCGCGGTGAAGTCCCGCGAGTACCGCATCCAGCGCATCGACGGGCTGCCTCCGGGCAAGGTGACGCCACGTAGCAAGGAAGACCTCGCGCGCATTCGCAGAGAGGTTGCCATGGTCAAGCGGGCGCGTACCGTCGACGACTCACGCACCGACTTCCTGGGTACGTTCCGGTGGCCGGTCAAGGGCCGGATCAGCGGCGTCTACGGCTCCCAGCGCATCCTGAACGGCGAGCCGCGGCGGCCCCACTTCGGCATCGACATCGCCGCGCCCAAGGGAACCAAAGTGGTGGCGCCCGCCGCCGGCGTGGTCACCCTCGTGCACCCCGACATGTTCTTTTCCGGCGGTACCATGATCGTCGATCACGGCCACGGCCTGTCGTCGGCGTTCCTCCACCTGTCGCGCATCCTGGTCAAGAAGGGCCAGCGGGTGGCGCAAGGACAGCCCATCGCCGAGGTCGGGTCCACCGGCCGCTCCACCGGCGCCCATCTCGACTGGCGCATCAACCTGTTCGGCCGTCGCCTCGACGCCGCGCTGCTCGTGGGACCGATGCCGAAGTGAAATGTGGCACTAAGGAGAGAACTCTAAAGGTTTCGTGACGGCGCTGTCTCGACATCTGTCTCTATTGTAGTGCATCGCATGACAGCAACCGGGAACACGGTTGGCGACCGCTGCAACCGTTCCGGTCATTGAGTTTTGCTGTCCTGGATGCGATTGAAAATGTTTGCGCTCTCGTTGTACAGCGCCTCACTGACAGCATCGTAGTCGGTCGGATAGATCCCTGTTTCCTCGTCGAGCATCACCTCTTCCACTACGGAACCCTTCGGGCCGCGCTTCGGCTTGAACAGCCATGCTCCAACTTCTTCAGGCCACAGTGCAACGTCAGCGCTGGCAGGCTCCCTGCGACTCGGATCGGAAAGCGAGGATCGTCGCACGATATTGGCGAGTTCTTCCAACACCCATTCGCTGTGTGTCGTGACGATCACCCTGACGCCTGAACGAACCAAGGACGCGAGCTGCCGGGTAAATTCGACCTGCATGGCCGGATGTAGGTGGGATTCTGGCTCTTCGACGATCAGAAGGTTGTCGGGTCTGACCGTGTGGCGGAGATACAGCACCACGGGCGCCAGTTCAGACACTATGGATGAGGTGTTCATCAATGGAAGGGCGTTCTTCCAACCCTCCGGTCGATAGGTGAAGCTCGGATAGCCGGAAATATCCGACCAGTGGACGTGTACTGATCCCTGTAGAATGGCTTTCTCGATCTTCTCGCCAAGGTCATGTCTGGACCTTTCAGGCTGCTGATGCGACGGACGAGCAAGCTCGATCAACTGTTGGAGGAAATCCGCCAAAACACCAGAGAGCATGGGCGTGTGCACAGTTGGGCGTAAACCGGTCATGGGCGCGTTCTTGATCATGGCACTGACGACAGCGCTGTGCGCGTGCATTACTCCTGTCCGGTCTGCGGGAAGATAGAATGCCGGGAAATGCAACGGACCAACAACGTGGTGCCGGGCAATCTCGCCCAAGAGTCTAAACAGTAGGAAAGAAGACCGCTGGTAATCAGCTTGGTCGGTTGTTGAAGTTATCTCGGCCCAAGTTTTGCAAAGCATGTGCAGCGTTCTGGCCTGTCGTGTATTGATTCGCATCGACGTCTCTGCCGGGACCGTCGCGCGGAACGTGGTTTTTCGCGTGTCGACCGTCACCTCGTGGGCGAAAGGTGCCAAGTCATTCCCGCAATGTCTTCGCAAGATGACGTTCGCACGAGCGCGTGCCCCTTTACGGATCAGCACTCCGGCGCGCCCATTGCCAAAACATCGGCTGATTTCGTTGCTTATGGCCGTGCCCTGGTCATCAAATACGGAACGGATCTCATCTGCGAGTGGAGGCGTTAGAGCAATGCTCTCCTTGACGGTCGCCTCATCCATTTCACCCAGGTTCAACTTCACGAATGCGGCAAGATCCTCAGTGTTTTTCGACCTCCATTCTTGGCTCCCTGCCCAGAACGGCTCAAACAACTGTTCATTGTGCGGCTCGTCGTTGCTGAAATACCGATGCAGGGCATATATTAGGATCGCCAAATAGGATTTGCCTGTGTTGCTCGGCCCGATGAACACGGTAAGCGGACGTAAGTCCACCTTGGCCTCGACGATCGGCCCGAAGTCCGTCACTTCAATTTCAAGAGTGTCTCGCGCAGGCAAGAGTTTCATGCCCTGACTCTCTCCTGTCAGTCGCTCACACAGACCGGTCGGGGTCTTGCTTCAAGCCTAAGTTACAGGCTACGGGAGCGCAATGCTCCCGCACCATGCTGAAGGCGCCAAGACTGCTGAAGTGGAAGGGCCCGCAAGACTTTAGACTACCCATCACCACTGTGTCGTGGTTGAGCCCGGTGCTTTCACTTACCCTTCATTGACCGCGGCTTGCCGCTTCTGACTCGCCTCCGCGGCCGCGTGGGCTTTCTGGAAGTCTTCTTCGTCGAAGTTGTAGAGTCCGGCGCCGCCCATGAAGATGGACGCGGCGGTTTCCCGGGACACGTTGTTGAGCAGGTTGGTGGAGACGTTGGGGAAGTTCGAGTCGAAGTGCGGATAGTCGGTGGAGATGCACATCCGGTTCGCGCCGATGAGTTCCGCGGTGCCGGCGATCTCGGGCTCGCTGCCTTCCACCGCGGCCCAGCAGTTGCGCTGAAAGTATTCCTTGGGCGTCAGCGACAGGTAGGGCGCGTGGGACTCGCGATAGTTGGCGTAGTCCCACTCGATGCGCGTCAATATGCCGGGCACCCAGGAGTTTTGCGCTTCCAGGTAACCCACCCGCAGCTTGGGATGGAACTCGAAGACGCCGCCGATGATCATGGCGATGAGGGCCTGCTGCATCTCGATCCAGTGGCTGGCCACGTGGCGGTAGAAGCGGTTCTCGCCGTACAACTCGTTCATATGCGAGTTCCACGCGCCGGTGCCCTCATGGAAGCACCAGGATACGTTCAACTCCTCGTGCAGGCTGTAGAGCGGATCCCAGTAGTTGGAGTGCCAGAAGTGACCGTCAACCAGGTTGGGCCGGATGAACGAGGCCACCGCCCCGAGCTCCTCCACCGCCCGCTTCAGCTCGTGGCACGCCAAGTTCACGTCGTGCAGCGGCAGCATGGCGGCGAACTTCATGCGCTCCGGGCTGTACTGGCAGAAGTCGTGGATCCAGTTGTTGTAGGCCTGGCTCAGGGCCAGCGAAAGCCGCGGGTCCATGTTGTCCCGCGCCAGCAGGCCCAGTCCGCCGGTGGGGAAAAGCACGGCGATGTCGATGCCCTCCATCTCCATCCCCATGACCTGTGCTTCCTCGTCGTATCCCCGCTCGATGGCGAAGTCCATGCGGCCCGTGTCCGCGATCCGGGAGGCCGACAACACCCCGGTGGCAGCCCCGATGACCGGCCCCGTGGCCTTGGATGAAGCGGCCTTCTTGCGGTGCTGCTGCATCTCGGAATCCGCGCCGGTGGGCAGGCCGTCGATGGTCCAGGTGCGGCGGCTGATCTTCCCCTTGCCGTCCACCGCCCAGGTCACACGGTTCTTGAATTCGGGATCCAGGTATTTCTTCAGAAGATTTCCCGGTTCCTGAATGTGCATGTCGCTGTCCACGAAACGCAGGCCGTCTTTCATTTCGTTCCTCCTTGTTGGAGCAGGTCGGGGATACACCGGTCACGTCCTTCCGGAATGTTGGTAGTCCTGCTCAAAGACGACACTACAGCAAGTGCCGGCGCACGGTCAATCCGAGGCAATCTCTCCGTCGGCGACGCGTATGTACCTGTAGCAGACGGCGGCAACGACTGGCCGGAAGAGTCGGAAGAAAGCGGTGATAACCCAACTTGCGGCGGTCCACGTCCCCACCACCAGGGCGAGAAACGGCAGGATATTCCGGAAGAGCACCGGAAACGACTGGCCTACGATGCGCCACACGCGGATCCTTCCGTCGGACCCATCCGCGCGGGTCGTCTCGAGGTGCGATGGATCGGTTCCCGTGTTCATACCGTTGCCACGTCACGCCGCCGGCGGGACGCCCGCCTGTTCAGGAGCGATCTCTCCGTTGGCCACGCGTATGTGCCGGTAGGAGACGGTGGCGACGACCGCCCAGCAGGCTCTGACCAGTCCTTTCACCAAAAGGATCGCCACAGCCAGCAACGCAGCGAGGTCGTGCTCTCGAAGGTAGCCGGCCACGCCTTTGAGCAGGGTGTTCGATGCATACTCCAACGCTCCCGCGAAGCACCCTACCAACAGCAGAACACCGAGTATGCGGGTCCAATGACGCGAGGTCAGTTGCCAGCATCGTTTGAAACTATCGAGAACTCCCCTGCGTTCGATGGCTGCTATCGGCAATAGCACGAGCAGCCTGCTGTCGACGAGAACATTGAATACGATGCCCGCCACCGACAGGGCAAGGAGTGCTCCTTTCGGGCCCATTTCCAACTCCGAAGTGACGACCAGGACAGCCGCCGCCTGGTGCGGAAGGTAGAGAAGGGCGCGCAGGATTGCGACCGCGGACACTCTTGAGACGAACAGGTAGAACGGACGATGCAGGATGCCCGGAATCGCTCTTGCAACGGTGATCACGGAGTCTTTCAACGTCAACCGGCGGCCGCTCAGGTCGCGCCAAACCGCCATGGCGATCACCGCTTCCGCCGCAACTCTCGACGCGGCACGCAAGGTGATGGAAGCGATCTGTCTGTAATACAAGGTGGCAAAATCGGGGTTCCTCAGGACAAGGTTCCCCAGGACAAGAAAGGGGGCAAGCCCGGTGAGGAACAACACGATTCCCACCGTCCACCCGACAATGGACACCAGAACGACGAACGGCACCACATGTCGGAAGAGCACCGAGAAGGACAGGCGCACAACGGGCCAGACCACGATCTTGTCGTCGTGGACAGACGTGTTGAGTGAGCTTCTCTCCGACTGGTTATGCTCCATGGTTTCGTCTCCGGCTCCTTGCAAGCCCTTAGACTTTCCGGTCGTTCCGTGCAATAAGGACCGATCGATTCATAAGATGGGGGGCGGCGGTGTGGGACGGCCCTTCGCCGCCGCCGTTGCGACTTCACGAGTGTGAGGGACCTCATTATGAAGACACGGGGTTTGAGAACCTTTCATATTCACGCCCGTCGCATCCGCCTGGTGCCGGTGTTGGTCTTGGGGCTCGCGGCTGCGGGCTGCGCCTTGTCCGCGGATACGGCCGGCCTCGACGAGGTCGCCAAGGTGGGCATCGCCTATGCTGACAAGGTGCCGCGTTTGCTCGATCGGGCATTCGACCTGGCGGCGGCGGTGGATTCGGACGCGTTGGTGGAGGCGCGGCCGGGGCTTTCGGCGGAGCAACGCCGGGAAGCGCTGCGGGAGTTCAACGCGGCCATGGCTGAACGCCTGGAGCGATACGTAGCGGCCAAAGGCCACAACGACTTGTTGAGATCCTACTTCCTTGCGTTGCAGACCCTGGTGGAGCCTGAAGGGCGGAAGGGCATCGGCAATGCCGCGAAACGGCTCACGGCGGAGTTGGGCAAGCTGTCGCCAAGGCTCAAGAAGGCGCGCATGGGCGATGTGTCGGTGGGCGGTCTCGTCGAGCCGGCGACGGAGATTGCGGTGGCGTCATTCCGGTCCGCAGCGCTGCGCCGTGAGCTCGAAGCCCGCGGCGCGACCATTGAGCGGGAGTTGGCCGTTCAGGAAGCTCTGATCACCGCCCTCGCGCAGCAGGTTCGCGCGGACCGGGAGGCCCTGTCGGCGCGTTTTCGGAACGACGAGGTGATGGAACCGTACGTGAGCGCGGCCCGATTACCCAGGACCTGGCCAGCAAAGCGGCTACGGAGCCTGCGGGACAGCGGCGATCTGGAAGCGGCGCGGGCCGCGGAACAGGCCATCCGTTCCTTGCGGCAGGCGTACGTGGCGGCGCTGGAGGGACGCCTGGATTCCACCCGGGCAGCCGAGCTGGCCACCACCGTCGAGGGTTTCGTCGAGCTGGTATCGCGACTCGGCGCGGAAGCAGGGAGGGTGGTTCGATGACGTCGGGAAAGGTGCGAGGCAAGACCCTGTCGGAGTTGCGCCGGGCGCGGAAGAACATGATGGCCGCCGAATGGCTCGCGGGAGTGGAGGATCTCTCCGAGGCCGATCGCACCACGGCGGCGACCGCGCTGCTGGACGTCTGCCTGGCCATCCGGCGGCTCGAAAACGCGGGCGTCGCGGCCATCGGGCGGCAACTCGCCGACAACGAAAAGGAACTTGAACGGGGTATCCGCGGTCTTGAGCGGGCAGGGGAGAGACTCCACCGGATCGAGACGTACCTGAAGGCCGCCACCGCCCTGGTGGCGACGGTGGGCAAGGTGGTCAAGCCGCTTTGACCTCCGTCATCGCAGGATGGTGCGGAATGATCGCTTGAAGCTCCTGGCAGGCAGGTTCCCGGGTCCTCTTCTCTCACGCACCAGCCACGCGTCCGCCTTCAACTCGATCCCTTCCGCATCCGTGCGGCAGAAGCTCACCGTCATGAAGTGTTCTCGTGCCCGCTCCCTGGGGTAGTCGGACAACAACCATCCCTTTCGGGACTGGACGAAGAAGCGCCCCCGGCCCATGCGATCCTTGTAATAGTTCACTTTTCGGCGCGGCCAGCCCAGGTCACGGGCGGCAGTGACGGGAGGAAAGTTCTCGGGCCGGTCCGTTGCCACGCCGGTGGCCACTCCGTTGAGGCCGGTCAGGTTCGACATCGGTGACGACACGATCTCGATGAGCCGCGCTCCCTGGTTTCCGATGGGGACGCCGGCGATGCGTCCGAAGTGCACGTCGCCGCTAAGGACGACGACATCGTGAGGAACGGAGGCCAGGGCGTCCAGCAGTTCCGCGTACTGTTCCCGGTAACTGCGGAGGTTCCGCTCCACGCGGTTCCGCTTCACGATCAACGGCTGCGGTACGACCAGGACTCCGGGACAGGAACGGCGGCGCGCCCAATCGAGCAGTCTCCTGAACGATACGTCGGGGAGAAATTCGTCGGCCGTACGGTACGAGCGCAGGTCGGCAAAGCAGACGGACAGGTCCTTCCCGAGCGAAAATGACTCGACCACGGGAGAGCGCTGGATGTTCCTTACGGCGTCCCGAGCCGCCCTCTGCCAGGAGTCGCGTACGTGCGCGAGCTTCAGGGCCAGAAGGGCAGGGATCGGGGAGTCGTGAAAGGGGTAGTCGTTCCAGTACTCGTGATCGTCGGGCAACATCCATGTTCCGCCCCGGCTCAGGATGCTGCCGAGGGCCTGCCAGTGACGGGCGTAGTCGTCGGCAATGCGTTCACGGATCTCCCGGGGTATCAGCGACAGCGAATCGAAGCCGATGTCCAGGTAGACCTGGTCTCCCGACAGCGCGGTGATGTCCGGCCGAACCGTTTCGTTGCCGCGCTCATAGAGCGCGCGGTAGGACGCCGCTGCCCGGCCGCCGTCGCGATGGTCGTAGAAGCAGCTCCCGAGGCCAATGGTGAACGCGCCGTCGCCCTTGCGCGGCAGGCGCGGCGGCAGCGTGCGAAAGGCGCCGGAACGAAGCGGCTGCCAGCCGCGGGCAATGCCGGCCGCCGGATTCGCCTCGACGCGGCGTTCGAACTCCACGCGGTAGTCGCTCCCGGCCCTGAGTCCCCGGAATGTCACCACGGTGAAAAAACGCTGCCTCATGCCCCTGAAAGGCCGCCGCCAGTCCGGTTTGCGAATGACCCTCGACCGGAGCTCGCGGCCTTCCTGGAAGAGCCGCACGCGGGCGCGCTCCGGCATTTTCAAGGCGGGAAACAACGTGCCGACCCAAACCTCCACCGAAGTCTGGCTGACCCGATGGAGGACGAGCGACCACTCAGCCGTTGACGTGGCGTGGTGTGCGGGCGCGGAGGATGCGGGCCTGTTCATCCTGCTCTATGAGGAGACGGGTTTGGCGCACTCGGCCTGGGGCGGCTCCATCGCAAGCCCTCGAAGCGCGCGAAATCCCCATCGAAAGTGATCCATTCACAGCCGAACTCGATGGCCAAGGCGGCGAAATACGCGTCCGTTATCAGGCTCCCCCGTGTGTCGGCATCCCGATAAAGACGGGTGAATATCTCCCAATGCCGGGGTCCTGGGCTGACGGGAATACAGTGGGGCTGCTTCCTGATCACGTTCGCGAAACTCAGTGCCTCGTCCGGCGGGCTCGGTCGGCGGAAAATGCGAGGATGGGTAACGATGCGGAGAAATCCGCTCAACACCAGATCCGAGATGGCGAAAGCCTCGTCCCCGCCAAGCACGGCCTCGAGCCAGGGACGGCAGGATGGGTGTTCCGAAGCGTCGTCACGATACGCCGCCACCAGGACATTAACGTCGGGCAGGACCATGACTCCCTTCCATGAGATCAAGCAGAGCGGCCGAGTCACTCAGGTCCACCCCGGGCATGACGCCCGTTCCATGGAACAGAGGTAGTTCGACGGCGGGCCGCTCCGTTGCGCGCCGTCGCGAAAGAGACTCGCGAAGAGCGTCTTGAATGACCGCTGCCAAGGTCCTCCCGGTGTCGGCAGCAATTCCCTTCAACTCGGCGAACAGATGGTCATCAATATGAATCGTCGTCCGCATGCATAAAAACATATGATTAGATCATATTTATGTCAATCGACGGCCGGCAACGGGTCGATCGAACCGGAGGCTACTCTGTCCGGCAGTTTATCCGACGGGTGTGTCTACGATGGAGGGCAGAATGGGTCTCTGGTTTCGCTTACCCCGCCATCGTGCGGATGCCGTAGAGCGGGATGCGGGCGTCTCTGGTGACGAGGACAAGCCCTTCAGCCTGGGCTTGGGCCACCAGCATTCGGTCGAACGGGTCGCGGTGGTGCTGCGGCAGTTTGCCCGCTTGTTCCGCATGAAAGAAGGTCAGGGATAAAGGCGTGAAACCCTGCTCCATGACGTCCGTCTCCAGTATGTCCGGGGCCTTCAACTTTCCCAGTGCACGCTTGATGGCGATCTCCCAAACACTGACGGGGCTGACGAAGACTTCGTTGCGCGCGTCCTCCAAGGCTCTACGAGCAAGCGCGCTCAACCTCTGCGGTTCAGTGAGCGACCATAAGAGAATATGGGTGTCCAGCAGTAAGCGCACTAATCCTTCTCGTCAGTCGGGAACAGTTTCGAGTTATAGAACGAATCGATCACTTCCTGGGGTGTCTCGTCAAAATCCGGAGCAATCCAGATTTGCCCTTCCAAACCGCCGAGTTTTCGCTTTCCCAGACGCTCCCGATACGGCTCCAGCCGCAGATAGGGTTCGCCGGCCTTGGCGATCACGATTTCCTCGCCCTCCCAGGCCAGCTTACCGAGTCGCGAGAGCTGTGATTTGGCCTCGTGCATATTGACCTTCATGGCGTCCTCCGGGCTTAGCTAAGTCCCACTAAGTCTGGAAGGATAGCCATGCCCTGTCAAGGGTCAAACTTCAAACTTCCAGGGTCTGCGTCGTGGAGTGGATTGGAGGTCAGGTCGACTGCCACCCAATTCGGCGAGTCGTCGTGCGCTTTCCCGCTCCGCCGGTGCCCCCGGCTCTCGCCCGGGCGCGGTGAGCCGGTACTTCTGGTTTCTCGCCGTAGGCGACTGGGGGCGAGTCATCTCCACGAGCCCTGCGGATATCGCCGGACGAATGTAGTTCTTGCGGAAGGTGGGACGATGCGACAAACCCAATTCCGCCATCAGTTCGGCTGCGGTTTTCGGGCCCTTGCGCAGGGCCGCGAGTAGCCGTGCTACTTGGTCGCTAACCTGGTCGGTATCTTGGTCGCTTGCTGGCGGAATCCGAAGCGCCTCGATAATGATTTCCAGCATAAACGCAATAAACTTCGTGCTCTCGCCCTGCGTCGAGCTCTGCCTGATGGCCTCGTAGTAGTCGGCCTGGCGGGCATGAACCAGGCTCTCCACGGGGATATAGGCAAACAGCTCTTTCCAGCGGGTCAGGATGAGGGTCTGCCAGAGCCGCCCCATCCGTCCGTTGCCATCGTCAAAAGGATGAATGAACTCGAACTCGTAATGGAAGATCGAGCTGGCGATCAGTGGATGCTCATCGGTGCTACTCAGCCATGCCAGCAGGTTCGTCATGAGCCGTGGCACGCGTTCGGCAGGCGGGCCGATGTGGTGAATCTCGTCTCGACCCGCTACGGCAACCTTACCGTGGCGATAGCGCCCGGGGGCGTCCAGCAGGCTGGCCATCAGAATCTTGTGAGCGAACAGCAGGTCGGCCTCGTTGGCCGGATCCCACTGCTGGAATTGATCGTAGGCCCGGATGGCATTGCGGGCTTCCTCAATGTCTCTCGGCGGCGCGGCAACGGGCTTGCCGTCGAGGATCGTAGCGATCTCCTCCTCGCTGAGGATGTTGCCTTCGATGGCCAGCGAGCCGTGAATCGTGCGGATGCGATTGATTCGCCGCAGACGCAGATCCCGCGAGATCCACATCGTCTCCGCGCGGCCGATCATTTCGCCGATTTGTTCAACGCGGGAAAGGATATCCGGCGTGATCGTGTATGGCGGCTTTTCGGCCATATCGTGGATTCTCAGGGGTTCTTCCCGGTAGTCATGGAAAAGAAGGGCGAAGAGCGAAAGCAGATCCGCTTCTCACACCTTCAATTTCTCACTTCACGTTTACTCATGTCCAGGACACTAGGCAAACTTGGCAAACTTCTCACTTCTCCGTCTCTGTTGTATGATGTCCCATCCCAACGGCCCGCCACGCTCCTGCGGGGCGATCCACCATGGAAGCAGGTTCGTCATGAGCAATACGGAAACAGGCGGCGTTCTCTCAGACCACGAGCGGGCCACCATCGAGGCGGCGGCGGCGCGCATCGTCCCCTCGGACGAGGACGCCGGCGCGCGCGAGGCCGGCGTCATCGATTTCATCGAGGGGCTTCTGGCGACGGATGACGTGGACACGGACATCAGTCCCCGGGAGAAAAAGGAGTACGCCAACTTCGTGCTCGGAAGCATGGGGGGCCGCACCGAGGAGCAGCAGGCGACGCTGTTCAAGCTCAACGGTCTGGGCAGCCGGCACCGGCAGGCATACCGGGACGGGGTGGCGGAGCTGGACCGCGTGGCCGCGGAACTGGGGTCGGGGAAGGACTTTTGCGGGCTGGACGATGCGGGGCGGGACCAGGTTCTGACCGTCCTGGACGAGCGGAAAGACCCGTTCTTCGCGCTTCTTCTCACCCACACCATGGAGGGGTTCTACGGGCACCCGCGGCACGGCGGCAACAAGGACGGGGTGGGATGGCAGGCCCTGGGATACCCCGGCCCGAGCTTTCCGCACGGCAACGAAACCCCTTACGGCTGGTACGACGCCAACGAGCCCGACGAGTTCGCGAAGGACAGGAAGGAGCGGCCGTCCTGACATCCTGCCCCCTCTCCCTCTGGGAGAGGGTCGGGGTGAGGGAATTGCGGCGCGGAGGAAACAGATGGCAAAGCACGAGACGGTGGACGTCTGCATCATAGGGGGCGGGGCTTCGGGGCTGGTGGCGGCCAAGGAGCTCACCGAGGCGGGCATGACCGTGTGCGTGCTGGAGCGGGGCCCCTGGTACAAGCGCGAGGACTTCGCCCTGGGGGACGAGCTCACCTACAAGCGGCGCAACTTCTTCTGGCCCACGGTGGAGCTCGAGCCGCGCACGTGGCGGCCCAACGCCGACACGCCGGCCGAGATCCTGTCCACCAAGACCCAGACCTTCTCCAACGCCATGTGCGTGGGCGGCGGGACCATCCACTACAGCGGGCTTTCCTGGCGCTTCCACGAGTCGGACTTCCGCGTGAAGTCCGAGGACGGTCCGGTGGCGGGCACCTCCATCGAGGACTGGCCCATCTCCTACGACGACATGGAGCCCTTCTACGAAAAGGCGGAGTGGACCGTCGGCATCTCGGGGAAGGGCTGGTCGAACCCCTTCGATCCGCCGCGCAAGCGTGACTACCCGGTGGGGCCGGCGGCCCGCAACAGCCCCGGAGCGGCCCTGGAAAGGGGAGCCCGCAAGCTCGGGCTGCATCCCTTTCCCACCCCCCTGGCCATTCTCACCGGCGACTACGACGGCCGTCCGGGCTGCATCGGCAAGGGGATGTGCTCGTCCTACGGCTGCCCGGTGGGGGCCAAGTCCAGCACCCTGGAGTCGATGCTGCCCAAGGCCCTGGCCACCGGCCGCCTGGAGATCCGCCCCCTCTGCCTGGCGCGGGAGATCACCCTCGACCGGCAGGGCAGGGCCTCCGGCGTCACCTATTTCAACGGCGAGGGCGAGGAGGAGCACCAGCCGGCCCGCCTGGTGGTGATGGCGGCCGGCGGCGTGGAGACGGCCCGGCTCCTGCTCATGTCCGAGTCCGCGCGGTTCCCCCAGGGGCTGTCCAATCGCAGCGGCCTGGTGGGCAAAAACCTCATGTTCCATTCCCCGGGCGTGACGCTGGTGGCGACGTTCCCCGAGCCGCTGGACGGCCACAAGGGGACCTCCAGCACCCGGGTGCTCCAGGACTTCTACGAGACCGACACCAAACGGGGATTCATCCGCGGCGGCTTCATGCACCCGCGGGCTCACGGCGGCGATCCCATCGAGCTGGCGCTGAGGCCCATCCACGGCAAGCGTTGGGGCAAAGAGCACAAGGACTCCATGCGTGAGACCTGGCGCCACTACCTGCACAGCCACTGCACCGGCGAGAGCCTTCCGGTGGAGAGCAACGCCGTGGACCTCGACCCCGAGGTCACGGACTGCTACGGGCTGCCGGTGGCGCGCATCACCTATACCAGCCACGAGAACGACGTCCGGCTGGCCACCTACCTCGGAGAGCGTTCACGCGAGATCTACGAAGCCGCGGGAGCGACCCGGATCATCGTGCCCAAGCCCGAGACCCGCAAGCTCCACAACCACCAGATGGGGAGTTGCCGGATGGGCAACGCCCCCGAGTCGTCGGTGGTGGACAAGTGGTGCCGTTCCCACGACGTGTCCAATCTCTTCATCGTCGACGCCAGCGTGTTCGTGACCGCCGCCGGCCTCAACCCCACCCTCACCATCGAGGCCAACGCCTTCCGCGTATGCGACTACATGGTGGCGGAAGCGCGAAAGGGCGACCTCATCCACTGAGGCGTGTCTGCCTCCCATTGCGCGCTACGGTGGACGCGATAGCGGCCGAGCCGGCATGGCCCGCTTATTGCTGTATGTTGTACATCTTTGGACGGAGTCCATCGTATGCCGATGGAGCCTGTCACTTTTGGCGCTTGCCATGCTCGTGTTGCACCATGAATACCCTGACCGGTGTCGAACGGTCGGCGCTCCGCGTCCGGCGCCGCTAGTGTGGTGTCTCACAAATACGCTTATGAAGATGCGAGGGCATTTTGGTCGTCGGCAAGGCGCGATGACTTGTAGGGGCGACCGGCGGTCGCCCCTCAGTGGCGGTTACCACGCGAGGAAGAGCAACGCAGCCGACGGCGAAAAAGACCAGCAGATTATCATGCGAATTGACCGGACAGGACACTCCCCATGACCGACGGAACTTCCGCCGGTCGGACCGGTTGGGCGGAATATCGGAGCGACTACCGATGACCGACGCGCGCCGGGTGCTGAAGGACGTCTTCGGGTTCGACTCATTCCGTCCGGGCCAGGAGGCGGCCATGGAAACGTTGCTGGCCGGGCGGCACGTGCTTACCGTGATGCCCACGGGGTCGGGCAAGTCGCTGTGCTTCCAGGTCCCGGCCCTGGCCCTGGGGGGCCTCACCGTAGTGGTGTCCCCGCTGGTGGCGCTGATGCAGGACCAAGTGGCGGCATTGAGGCTCGCCGGCGTCGCCGCGGACGCCATCAACTCAGCCAACACGCGAGGGGAGAACGTCGCCGCCTGGCGCCGGGTTGCCGCCGGCGAGACGCGGCTTCTGTACATGGCGCCGGAACGGCTCATGACCGAGCGCATGCTCGAGGCCCTGGGCCGGCTGCCCCTGAGTCTGTTCGCCGTCGACGAGGCCCACTGCATCTCGCAATGGGGTCCGTCCTTCCGCCCCGAATACGAAGATCTGTGCCGCCTGCGGCATCTGTTCCCCGGCGTCCCCATCGCGGCGCTGACCGCCACCGCGGATGCCATTACCCGCGAGGACATTGCCGAGCGGTTGTTCGGCGGCGAGGTGGACTCTTTCGTCCTGGGCTTCGACCGCCCCAACATCCGGCTGGCGGTGGAAATGAAGCGCGACTGGAAGCGCCAGTGCCGGGGCTTCGTCGCAGGTCATCGAGGCGAAAGCGGCATCGTCTATTGCCTGTCGCGAAAGAAGACGGAGGAGACCGCCGCGCTCCTGGCGGCCGACGGCGTGAGGGCGCTTCCCTACCACGCGGGCATGGACAAGGAGGACCGGGAGGCCCACCAGAACGTCTTCATGACCGATCCCGGGGTGGTGGTGGTGGCTACCATCGCTTTCGGCATGGGCATCGACAAGGCCGACGTGCGTTACGTTCTGCACACGGATCTGCCCGGCAGCGTCGAGGCCTACTACCAGGAGATCGGCCGGGCCGGGCGTGACGGCCAGGCGGCGGAAGCGCACATGCTGTATGGCCTGGCGGACATCCGCATGCGGCGGCAGTTCATCGAGGAGGAGGACGCCGGGGCGGAGCGGCGGCGCCGCGAGCACAAGCGCCTCGACGCGTTGCTCGGCTACTGTGAGGCTCCCGCTTGCCGGCGGGTGACGCTACTGGAGTATTTCGGGGAACAGAACGAGCCCTGCGGCAATTGCGACGTCTGCCTCGACCCGGCCGAGCGCATCGACGGCACCGAGGATGCGCAAAAGATCCTTGCCGCGGTCTATCGGACCGGCGAACGGTTCGGCGCGGCGCACGTCATCGACGTCCTGCGCGGCACCGCGACGGAGAAGGTCGAACGCGCCGGCCATGACCGGCTGCCCACCTTCGGGATGGGCGCTGCCCGGGGCAAGAACGAGTGGCGCTCGCTGATCCGCCAGATGGTAGCCACCGGTTTGCTCCGGCTCGACATCGGGGGCTATGGCGGCCTCTCCATCACCGGCAAGGGTGGCGGTCTGCTACAGGGCGAGAGCGTGTTCTTGTATCGCCGGGACACGGCGCCGGTCCGTTCATCCGAGCCGGTGCGTGACTCAGGGGGGCGGCGCCGGAAGGAGCCCCAGGACGGCCCGCTGAGTGGTCCCGATACGGCGCTTTTGGACGCGCTCAAGGCGCTGCGGCTCCGGCTGGCGAAGGAGCGTGGGGTGCCGGCGTATGTCGTGTTCCCCGATCGCACCTTGATCGACATGGCGCGCCGCCGGCCGCGGACGGAGGAAGAGTTCGCCGAGGTAAACGGGGTGGGCGCCGCCAAGCTCAAGGCTTTCGCAACGCCGTTTCTGGCCGCTATCGAGAGTGTCCTTGCGGACGCCGGCTGACCGCGGAGTCCGGGAGCTAGTGTGGTGTCTCACAAATACGCTTATGAATCTGCGAGGGCATTTTGGTTGTCGGCAAGGCGTCCTTCGACTTCGCTGCGCTACGCTCAGGACGAGTAGGGGCGACCTGCGGTCGCCCCAGGGCCGTTACCACGCGAGGAAGAGCAACGCAGCCGACGGCCAAAAGGACCCGCAGATTCGTAAGCGTATTTGTGAGACACCACACTAGTGTCCTGTCCGGTTAATTCGGATGATAATCTGCGGGTCTTTTTGCCGTCGGCTGCGTTGCTCTTCCTCGCGTGGTGCCCGCCACACGGGCGGGTTTGAAACCCGCCCCTACAAGTCATCGCGCCTTGCCGACAACAAAAATTCCTCCGCATATGATCATCCGAATTAACCGGACAGGACACCATGCGCACGCTGTGGAAGGGACATTGGCCACCGAAAATCGCCAGCCACGTCACGCGGTATGTCAAGATTTGAACAGGGTCGGGCGGGATGTTACCGTATACGTTTGGAAACAGATTGGATCAGGACAACGGCAGACGACAAAAGGAGAAAGTTGATGATGAATCGGATCAAGAACAGCATGCGGGTCGGCCTGGCTGCGCTGGTCACGGCCGTGGCCGTGTCGCTGGTGGTCATTCCCTCCGCGCTGGCGGAGTCGGATATGGCCATGCGGTGGTGGAACACGCTGACCCCGGAGCAGATGGTGGCGGCGTTGCACGGAGACAAGGCCACGGAGGCTCAGGCGATGGCGGCGAAGAAGATGTACGCTGGCCTGGACGCCGACACGAAGAAGCTCGTGGACGCCGCGGCGAAGACCATCTACGGAGAGGGTGGATTCGACAGCGTGGGTGCGTGGTGGGAATCCCTCGATTGCCGTCTGATGCGGGTCGCCGCGGGTGACGGCATCATGGCGGATCCGTCGAGCCCGTTCTGCGCGCACTATCCGGGCTCGGGCAAGGACAAGATCATGGAGGACGCCCCGAAGATGCACGTCAACAAGGTCGGGCAGGCTCTGCTGGGCCGGACGGACCCCGGCATGTATCCCAAGTGACGGCGTCGTTTCGCTGACGCTTTTGCATCCCTGCGAACCCCTCTCCCTCCGTGGGAGAGGGGTTTTTTTGTCTTATCGGCTGCGCGTGAGTTTCGGATCGATGATGTCGCGCAGGCCGTCTCCCAGCAGATTGATGCCGAGGACGGTGATGAAGATGGCGATGCCGGGGAAGATGGTGAGCCACGGGGCCCGGTACATGTAGCTGCGGCCCTCGCTTAGCATGGAGCCCCAGGTGGGGATGCTTGGGGGAACGCCCAGCCCCAGGAAGCTCAGGCTCGCCTCGGTGATGATGACTATGGCCATGGCGAAGGTGGCGATGACCATGACGCTTGGCAGCGTGTTGGGAATCACGTGGCGCAGGATGATGTAGCGGTTGCTGGCCCCCAGCGCCCGGGCGGCCTGGACGAACTCGCGTTCCTTGAGTGACAGCACTTCCCCCCGGACCACCCTGCAATACTGCACCCAGCGGCTGAGCACCAAGGCAATGACGAGGTTCACCAGGCCCTGTCCGAGGAAGGCCATGATGGCGATGGCCAGCAGCAGGAATGGGAAGGCGAGAAAGATCTCCGTGGTTTTGTTGATGACCTCGTCGATCATCTCGCCGAAGTATCCCGCCACCGCTCCGAGAAAGCAGCCCAGGATGCCCGCCAGGAATACCGTGGCGGCTCCCACCATCAGCGAGATGCGCGAGCCGTAGATGACCCGGCTCAGGAGGTCCCGGCCGAGGTTGTCGGTGCCCATGACGTGGGGGTTCTCGGCCAGGTCCATCGAGGGCGGGCGAAGCCGCTGCTCCAGGGCCTGCTCCTGGGGATCGAAGGGCGCCAGCCAGGGGGCCCCCAGCCCGCAGATGCACAGCAGGAGCACGATGGCCCCGCCGGCCATGACCTTCGCGTAGCGACGCCAGCCGATCACAGCCGTATCCTCGGATCGACCCACGTGTACAGCAGGTCCACCGTCAGGTTGATGAAGAAATAGACCATGGCGAAGAAGAGGATGACGCCCTGGGCCAGCTTGTAATCACGGGTGGTGATGGCCTGGATCAGAAGGCTGCCGATGCCGGGCCAGGAGAACACCGTCTCGGTGATGACCGAGCCGCTCAGGAGAGCGCCGAGCTGGAGTCCGAGAATGGTGATGATGGTGATGAGGGCGTTCCTGAGCGTGTGCTTCCAGATGACCGTGCGCTCACTCAATCCCTTGGCCCGGGCGGTGGTGATGTAGTCCTGCCGGATGACCTCCAGCACGCTGGAACGGGAGATGCGCGTGATGATGGCGGCGAAGCTCGTTCCCAGTGTGATGGCGGGCAGCAGGATGTGCTTGAACGCGTCCCAGAAAGCCGGGAGGTCGCCCGCGATCAAGGCGTCCAACAGCATGAGTTGGGTCACCGGCGTGACGTTCACGCCGTAGGACAGCCGTCCCGCCACCGGAAACAGATTCCACTGGCCGCCCAGGAAGAAGATGAGCATGATGCCGAGCCAGAAGTTGGGCACGGATAGGCCCACCAGCGCCAGGGTCATGCCCGAATGATCCCACAGGGAATTGTGCTTGATGGCGGAGTAGACCCCGATGGGGAGCGCGATGACGATGGCGACCAGGAGACTCGCCAGCGCCAGCTCCACGGTAGCCGGCAAGCGCTCCAGTACGAGCTCTAGTACCGGCTCTCCGTAACGCATGGACTCGCCGAAGTCTCCCTGGACCGCCTTCGACACGAACTGCCAGTACTGGACGATGATGGGCTGGTCGAGCCCCCACTCGCGGGTGATCTCCTCGATCTCGTGGGGCTCTGCGTCCTCCCCGAGCAGAAGCGTCACCGGGTCTCCCGGCGCGAGCTGCATCAGGAAGAAGACCAGAAAGGACATCCCGATCAATACGGGTATGGCCCCTATAATCCTGCGACGAATCATTCGAAGTTACAGTCCCATCTGCGCCAGCGACCGGTCAAGCCGCTCGAGCGCCTCGTCCACATGGTCCCGGGTGACGTTGAGCGCCGGGGTGATGCGGATCACGTTGCCCATGAGTCCGCCCTTGCCGATCAGCAGCCCGTTTTGTTTGGTCAGCTCGAACAACCGTGCGACGGCTTCCGGGCTCGGGGTCTTGTCCGGCCCGACCATCTCGATGGCCTGCATCAGACCCATACCGCGGACATCGCCTATAAGGGGATACTTGTCCTTGAGCCCTTCCAATCCCTCCCGGAGCTGTCGTCCCCGATCGGCCGCGTTGGTCACCAGCCCTTCGCTCTCGATGACTTCCAGGGTGGCGAGGGCGGCGGCGCTGGTCACCGGGTTGCCGCCGAAGGTGGAGATCGACAGTCCCTTGAGGCTGTCGGCGATCTCCGGCCGGGTGATGGTGCCTCCGACGGGCACGCCGTTGGCCATGCCCTTGGCGAAGGTCATGATGTCCGGTTCCACGTCCCACTGCTCGATGCCGAACATCTTGCCGCCGGTCCTGCCCCATGCGGTCTGGACCTCGTCACAGATGAACAGGCCGCCGTACTTGTGCACGATGTCGGCGACCTCCCGGAAGTACTCCTTGGGCGGGGTGATGAACCCGCCCACGCCCTGGATCGGCTCGGCAATGAACGCGGCGATCCTTCCCGATGTGGCGGTCTGGATCGCGCCTTCCAGATCCTTGGCGCACTTGAGGTCGCAACTGGGATAGGTGAGCCCGAACGGGCAGCGGTAGCAATAGGCATTGGGAATGTGATGGATGTTCGGGCTCGCGGTGGGATTGAGCCGCCACGTATAGTGCCCGGTGAGGCTCATGGCCAGTTGAGAACGGCCGCTGTAGCCGTGGCGCAGGGCGATGACGTCCTGGGACCGGGTGTAGAGCTGCGCCACCAGCACCGCGGTCTCATTGGCCTCGGTGCCGCTGTTGGTGAAGAAGGACTGCTTCAGCGCCCCGGGGGTGATGGCCGCGAGCTTCTCGGCCAGACGGACGTGCGGCTCGTTGGGGTAGAGGGTCGAGGTGTGCTGGACCTTGCGCGTCTGTTCCTGGATGGCCGCCACCACCTTGTCGTTGCAGTGGCCGACGCTGATGGTTACGATGCCGCCGAAGAAGTCCAGGTACTCCCGCCCCTCCACGTCGTAGATCAGGGAGTCCTTGGCCCGGTCCACTACCAAGGGCTCTTCATAGTAGTTGGCGACGCAGGAGAACAGGTACTCCTTGTGCTTGGCCAGAATCTCCTGCTGTTTATTCGGTTCCATTTGACTCATCGGGAACGCCAACCTAGCACAAAGCCGGGGAAACGGTCAAAGTTGCCGGCCTTTCGCGCGGACGGTGTTTCACCGGCCGGCGGACCGCCGGCAGCCTGCGTTACGGTGGACCCCGTAGGGGCGACCGGCCGGTCGCCCCTACAATTCCATTACTCGGGCGGTCCCGTAGGTCGGATTAGCGAAGCGTAATCCGACACCCCCTAACGGGCCTCGCTATACAGCCGCTTCAACCTGGCCGGCGCTACGCCGGCCAGGTAGAGGAGCTTCAAGGCCCACATGAGCAGAATGGTCCGTACCGGACCGTTCTGCTCCCACCGGCGGGCCGAGCTCACCACCCGTGAGCGGAGGCAGGCGATGCGGCCCTGCCTCTTCAGCGCGCGGCAGAACGCCACATCCTCCATGATGGGTATTTCGGGAAAACCACCGAGGCCTTCGAAGACGGTTCGCCGTACGAAGATGGCCTGATCTCCGGTGGCCACACGGGTCAGGCGGGAACGCAGGCTGATCATGTGCCCGACGACCCGGAGCAGCGGACGCGGGCTGTCCAGACGGATGTCGAACCGGCCGCCGACGCAACCGGGGTCGGCCATGGAGCCTTCCACGTCGGCCCCCGCGGTGGCGGGCAGCCGGGTGTCCGCGTGGAGGAACAGCAGCACGTCACCGGCGGCGTGCCGCGCGCCCTGGTTCATCTGCGCGGCGCGGCCCTTGGCCGCGACCACCAGGCGGGCGGGGCCGTCCCGTACGACTTCCGCGGTACGGTCCGTGCTGCCGCCGTCCGCGACGATGATCTCGCAGGGTTCGACGCACCCAAGGTTGTCGACGGTGCCGGCGATGGTACGCTCTTCGTTCAGGACGGGAATGATGATGGAAAGCCGCATGGACGGGTTGTCCGCGGGCTAGTGTCGTGTCTCACGAATCAGTTTATGAGACTTCGCAGGAATGCTTGTCGTCGGCAACGCGTCCGTCAGATCAACGCGCCGCCGCAACTGCTGCCGGTGCCGGCGGTGCAGGCAAAGCAATGGTTCCCCGTGAGGATGGGCTGGTCCGTGAAATCCGCCGCCGAGAACTCCCGGATGTGCGGCCGCTTCCCGTTCACCCGGCCCAGGGGCATGTCGATCATCTGGTTGAAGTCGCAGTCGTACACCGAGCCGTCCCAGGCCACGCTCAGCAGGTCCCGGCACATGACCTTGTCCACCGTTTCGGCGTTGAAGTTGTCCTCCAGGAGCTGCAGGTAGTCGTCGTATTGTTCCCGCTGCTTGAGGAACTTCCTGAAGCGGGTGATGGGCATGTTGGTCAGGCAATAGAGATGGTTGAACACGATCCCGAAGTCGTCGCCCAGCATGCGCCGGTAGTCACCCTCGAGCTCCTCCTGCGGCGGCGGCAGGTAATTGCCCATGGGGTTGTAGACGAGATTGAGATCCAGCCCTGAATCGGGTTGGCCGTAGCCCAGACGGTTGAGTTCCTGCAGCCCGCGCACGCTCAACTCGAAAGTGCCGTTGCCGCGCTGGCTGTCCACGTTCTCCTTGGTGTAGCAGGGCAGCGAGCAGACCACCTCGACCCCGTGACGCTTGAAGAACTCGGGCAGGTACTCCTTGCCTTCCTCGTAGAAGACCGTCAGGTTGCAACGGTCCATCACGTGACGTCCCAGTCCCTTGCAGGACTCCACCAGGTAGTCGAAGTGGGGATTCAGTTCAGGTGCGCCCCCGGTGATGTCCACCGTGGGGATGTCGGAGTTGTCAAGGAACCGCAAAACGTCGTCCACGGTGGTCCGTTCCATCATTTCCTTGCGGCCCGGACCGGCCTCCACGTGGCAGTGAAAGCACGACTGGTTGCAGTATTTCCCCATGTTGACCTGGAGCACCTGCAACTCTTGCTTGTGAAGGGAACGACCGCTTGCGCTGACCTTGTCGTCGAAGTTTACCGTGACAACCTCCGGGGAACGATTTGGCCCGTCCTTCGACCAGCCTCGGGCAGTGTTGCAATTGGGTCTTTCCTGGTCAAGACTTGCAGCGAATTTTCTTCGGCCGCAGGGAATTTTCTTCGGCCGGGTTTCGGGAGTCTTCCGCGAGTCAAGACTCCAGCCATTGAACCATGGTTGTCTCCAAGTCGCTCGTGACACCGGATGAACGGAGGGAACGTGGATCCTCTATCGAGAGAAATACTGACTTTCTGGTTCGAGTCGTTGGACTTGAGCGTGGAGATGGAGAAGCGCCAGGTGTGGTTTCGGGCGACTCCGGAGTTCGACCGGTATCTTGTCGATCACTATACCGAGGTCCACGAGCGGGCGGCCGCCGGTGAGCTCGATCACTTCAGGCAGACGCCGGAAGACTGTCTGACCCTGATCATGGCCCTGGACCAGTTCCCGCGAAACATCTATCGCGGCACTCCCCGGGCCTTCGCCGCCGATGCCAAGGCCCGCGAGGTCGCCGTGTATGCCCTGGAGCAGGGTTATGATCGGGGCTTCGCCCGCTGGCCGAGGACTTTCATCTACCTGCCGTTCGAGCACAGCGAGCTGCTGGCCGACCAGGAGCGGGCGCTGATCCTCTACCGGAGCCTCGGCAACGAGGATTCCATGCGGGCCGCCGTCGGGCATCACGACGCCGTCAAGCGCTTCGGCCGTTTCCCCCATCGCAACGCGGTCATTGGACGCCCGAACACCCCGGAAGAGGAACAGTACCTCAAGGACCCGCCCCTCTGGGGCAGGACCGCGGCGGAGGCGGCGGAGCTTGAGGCGCGGAAGGCGGCGGCCGCAAAGGGATAGAAGCCTGCGCCCCGCGAGAACCGGCGTGTAGGGGCGGGTTTCAAACCCGCCCGCGTCCGCACGGCGCTGTGTTCGCGCCCCCTCAGCCGGTCAGTATCTGCACGTGTCCCATGTCGACGTTGACGGTCACCTTGTCGCCGACGGAGAAGGCCCGGCGGCCGGGCTGGTGGGTGTCGTCCACCAGCAGGGACGTGTCTTCGTCGACCGCGACGGTATATCTGATCAGGTTGCCGAGGAACTCGCGATGTCCGACACGGCCGGCAAAGGCCGTTGCGGCCATGGCAGGGTCCGCCGCGGAGATGGTGGCGTCCTGGGGACGGAACATCGCGATCCGGCCGTCTCCGGGCGCATGACCCTCACCGCCCAGCGGCAAGAGCAGGCCGCCGGCGGCGACGAAGCGTGTGCCTTCGCCAGTAACCTCCACGTCTCCATCCAGGAGGTTGGCGGTGCCGAGGAAGTCGGCAACGAAACGATTGACGGGGCTGTCGTAAAGGTCCATGGGCGATCCCACCTGCTGCAGAATCCCCTCGTCGAGCACGGCGATCCGATCCGAGATGGTGTTGGCTTCCTCCTGGTCGTGAGTCACGAAGATAGTGGTCAGCTTCAGCTTCCGCTGCAGCTCGAGAATCTCACGCCGCATTTGAACGCGCAGGTTGGCGTCAAGATTCGACAGCGGCTCGTCCAGCAGCAGGACCCGGGGCTCGACGATGATGGTGCGGGCAAGGGCCACTCGTTGCTGCTGGCCGCCGGAAAGCTGTGAGGGCCGCCGGTCCGCCAGCTCCCAGAGTCCCACCATGTCCAACGCGGCCTCCACCCGTCTGGGGATCTCGGCCGACGGCACCCTGCGTTCCTCGAGCCCGAAGGCGACGTTCCGGTACACGGTCATGTGGGGCCACAGCGCGTATGACTGAAAGACCATGCCGACGTTTCGCCGCCACGGCGGCAGATGCGTCACCTCGTGGTCGCCGATCAGGATGCGCCCGCGGGGCGTCGGGCCGAAGCCGGCAACGCAGCGCAACAGCGTCGACTTGCCCGACCCCGACGGCCCCAGGAAGGTGAACAGCTCCCCCGGTTCGATGCGCAGGTCGATGCCCTTCAAGACGTCGGTGGTATCGTAGGCCAGGCTGAGTCCGTCGATGACGACGCTGTCGGCGTTTTCCGATGCCATGCTCACACTCCCGCGACCACCGTCACACCGGGCGTTCGCTGGGTTTCCTTGCGCCGGATGATACGGTGCGAGACGTAGGTGGTGATCCCGACGATGACCACGGCGATGATCCCGAGGGCCGCGCCGGGACCGCGCCCGGCCGCCGACTGCATGAACTCGTAGATGCCGAAGGCGAGTGGCGCGTCCGATTCCTGGGATACCAGCATGATGGTGGTGGACAGCTCCACCGATGCGGTGGCGAAGCTGGTGACGAAGCCGGCGACGATGCCGCCCGACATCAGCGGCACGACGATGCGGCGGACCGTGCGGGCCTTGGTGGCGCCCAGGTTCTCGGCGGCCTCTTCGAGCATGACGCTGATCTGCTGCAGCGCGGCGGTGCAGGCGCGCAGCGCGTAGGGCAGCCGCCGGATGGCCAGGGCAACGACGATGATCACCCACCAGGACGCCAGGGGCTTGTCGATGATGGGCACGTTGAACTCGTAGAAGGTACGCAGATAGCCGATGCCCAGCACCACGCCGGGAATGGCCACCGCCCCCATGGCGGCGTAGTCCAGCCATTGCCGGCCGATGAGCCGGGTGCGCCAGACGACATAGGCAATGGCGGTGCCGAAGACCACGTCGATGGCCGCGGCGAGGCCGGCGTAGAGAAGCGTATTGGTGACGAACTGGAACGAGCTCGAGAGCACCCGCAGATAGTGCGCGACGGTGTAGCCGTCGGGCAGCGGGCTGAACGACCACACGGTGCCGAAGGATAGGATGGCGAGGCCGAAGTGCGGCGTCAGCACGAGCAGCAGGATGAGGATGACGACGCCGTGGCAGGCCGCGTTCTCCCAAGGCCTGAGGTCGCGTTTCATCAACCCGCCGCCGCCCTTCTGCACAGTGGCGTAGTCCTTGCCGCGCAACGCCAGAAACGCGGTCCACAGCGCCAGCAGGGAGAATACCACCAGGATTACCGAGATCACGTAGCCCATGGGGTCGGAAATGCCGATGGAGGAGATGCGCAGGTAGGCCTGAGGCGCCAACATGGTGTTGACGTTCAGCAGCAGCGGCGTGCCGATGTCGTCGAACACCTTGAGGAACACCAGCGACGCGCCGGCCACGTATCCGGGCATGGCCAGCGGGAACACGATGCGGCGGAACAGGCGCATGCCGCTGGCGCCCAGGTTCTGCGCCGACTCTTCCATGGACCGGTCGATGTTGTTGAGCGCGGCGGAGAGATTGATGAGGATGAACGGGAAGTAGTGGATGCTTTCCACCAGGATCACGCCGTTCAGCCCCTCCATGAACGGGATGGTGAAGCCGAACCACTCGTCCAGCAGCAGGTTGACGGATCCGTTCTCGCCGAGCAGCAACAGCATCGCCACCGCGCCGACGAAAGGCGGCATGATCAGCGGGACCACGCCGAGGGTCTGAATCAGCATGGCGCCCCTGAAGTTGAAGCGGGTGGTGAAATAGGCCAGCGGCAGGGCGAAGCACGACGACATGACCACCGCCATCACCGCCACGTAGAGCGAGTTGACGGAGGAGTCCCGGAACAGGCTGGTGCGGAAGAAGTCGACGAAGTTGATCAGGGTCAGCGCGCCCGTGTTGGGGTCCTGGAACGCGACGTAGATCACGTTGACTACCGGGACCACCAGGAACACGAACAAGAACAGGCCGACGACGACCACCACCGCCGCCGGCCCCCACTGCCCACGCATTGCCGCGTACACGGACGTTATTCCACCTATGACTCCACCGCCGGGCCTACGCCCGCATGACGGTTAGAGCATGGACGCCGCCTCCTCGGCCAGGGTCCTGGCCTTGGCGTAGTTCGCCTTGACCTGGGCGTCCCAGCCCTGCTCGACTTCGGCTTGGCGGCCGGTCACCTTGGTGGTTGCCTTCTTGCGCCTTTTCTTGAAAATCTTGTTGAAGTCCTTCTGGCCCGCCTGGGCGGCGTCGATGGGCACTACGGCGACCAGCGCCTTGGCTTCGTCGATGAGCTTCCGTGCCGCGGCGTTGGATTTGCCGGCCATCTTCGCCTCGGCGTCCTGGATCGCCTTGGTGGCCGCGCGCAGGTCGTCGAGCCGGTAGGTGACCATCACGTCGAACAGAGAGTTGATCACGTTGTAGCGGTTCTTCGAGAGCCCCAGGTCAAACTTGACCGCCGCGCCGATGGACTTGTCCTTGAACGGGTTGGGGAAGTCGGCGGGCGCCTTGGCGTAGGTCGCGGGGTTTACGGGCAGGCGCCGGATCTTCGGGTCGAGCAGCACCTCCTGGCCCTCGGTTGACAGGAGAAACTCGATGAAGGCGGCCGCCGCTTTCGGGTGCAGCGCGTTCTTGACGATGGCGATGTTCGCCGGCACCAGGGTCGTCACCGGCGGGTAGAGGAACTCCACCGGAAAACCCGAAGCCTGGGACGACAGCCCAAAGAAGTCGATCACGATGCCGAAGCCGAACTGGCCCGAGTTGACGCCGTCGGGCACGCCGAAGCTGCGCTCGGTGACGGTCTTGAAGTTGCCCGCGATGGCCTTCCACTCGGCCCAGCCCTCGGCCCAGCCCTTGCCCTGAAGCAGGGTCTCGACGGTCAGGTGGGTGGTGCCGGAGCGCGACGGCGCGCTCATGCCCACATGGCCGTGGTAGACGGGTTTGGCCAGATCGGCCCAGGTCTTCGGCACCGGCAGCTTCTTGGCCTTGATGTAGCGGGTGTTCCACATGATGCCGTAGCCCGACGCGGCAAAGCCCTTGTAATAGCCCTCGGGGTCGTTGACCGGGAAGGCGCCCACCTTCTCGGGAATGCCCTTGACCTTGACCTCGTACTTCTGCAGCAGGCCATCCCCCTTGAGCACCTCGAAGGCATCGGGCGCGGAGGCCCAGAACATGTCGGACCGGTTGTTCCCGGCGGTCTCTTGCAGATACTTGATGCCGGACGACGTACCCTTCCGCAGCATCTCGACCTTGACCCCGGGGTGCTTCTTCTCGAAGGCTGCCTTGACGGTGGTGGTGGTGTCCGGCGGGTAGGATGTTACGATAACGAGCTTGTCCTCCACCGCGCCGGCGGTGAACGGTGCTGCCGCCACGGCCAGCGCCAGAACCGCTGTCAGGATGCCGAAAGTCTTTCTCGTGATAAACATGGTCTTCGTTCCTCCTGGTTCAATTCCTCGTGGGCTTGCAATTGCGGGCCGGTGGTTGCGCCGGGGCAACCGAGGGTCCACCCCGCACCGATTATGTTGGGGAAATGTTACACTGTCAATCATGATTCGAGGGCCTGGTTCAAGAGCCGGAAAGTCCTCAGTGTCCTGTCCCGCAAATACTTTGACGAGTAGGCTGGTCCCCGTCGGCTGCGTTGCTCCTCTTCGCGTGGTGTTGGCCACCGCTCGTCGTTGTGCCTGCCGCCGACAAGAAATCCTGCGTATCTTCGCCAAAGTATTTGCGGGACAGGACACCAGGATTCACTTGGCGGCACAAAGAGGGGTTGACAACGATGCGTATCGAAATTCCCGTCACACGCGTTCAACGGCAAAAGCCCAGGCCGGAGGACGCCCAACTCGGCTTCGGTCAAGTGTTCACCGATCACATGTTCCTCATGGACGGGGCGGTGGACGCGGGTTGGTCCAACCCGCGCATCGTACCCTACGGCCCGCTGGCGCTGGAACCGGCCACCGTGGCGCTGCACTACGCGCAGAGCGTTTTCGAAGGGCTCAAGGCCTACCGCGGACAGGATGACGCCGTCCGGCTGTTCCGGCCAGACCGGAACATCGCCCGATTCAATCGCTCGGCGGCGCGGCTGTGCATGCCGTCCATCGACCCGGAGCTGTTTCTGGCGGCTCTCAAGCAGCTTGTGGCCACGGACCGAGACTGGGTGCCGCGGGCGCCGGGGACCTCGTTGTACATCCGTCCGGTGGCGTTCGCGAGCGACCCCGACCTGCACGTGCGGCCCTCGCGCACCTACCGGTTCTTCATCATCCTCTCGCCGGTGGCTGCCTACTATACCGAAGGCTTCAAGCCGCTGCGGATTCGCGTGGAGGACCGTTACGTCCGGTCGGTACGGGGCGGCACCGGCGCGGCCAAGACGGCCGGGAACTATGCCGGCAGCCTGCTGGCCGGAGAAGAAGCCCAAGAGGCCGGCTTTGCCCAGGTCCTGTGGCTGGACGGCCTACATCAGGAATACATCGAGGAAGTGGGGTCCATGAACATCGCCTTCGTGATCGGCGACGAACTGGTCACGCCGCCGCTTACCGGCACCTTGCTCGAAGGCGTGACACGCGACTCCGTGTTGCAGCTTGCCAGGGATTACGGCATGCAGGTCGCCGAGCGGCCGGTGACCATTGCGGAAGTCATGGCCGCGGCGCGGAACGGCACGTTGCGCGAGGTCTTCGGCACCGGCACCGCGGCGGTCATCTCGCCGGTAGGCGAGCTGGGCTACAAGGGCGAGCGGATCCGGGTCCACGACGGCGAGGTGGGTCCAATGGCGCAGCGCCTGTACGACATCCTGTCGGACATCCAGCGCGCCCGCCTGCCGGATCGGCATGGCTGGATGGTGGCAGTCGGGGATTGACGGGTGCAGGGGGTCTGTCCCCGAAGCGTTAATTCGTTGCTGGTTTGAAGGTAATAATAGTCGCCGTTGCTAGCTGCATGCACTTTTCCCGATCAGTGACAATGTTCGAGAAGTTGCCTTACGAAACCCACGACATCGGCTTGGATCTCGTCGTCGGGACGTCTTATGAGGAACTCGGCCACCCGACGTGGCCCGACACCGTCGTGCTCACTGAAGTCTTGTTCCAAGATCCCGATGGCCTTTTTGGCCGAAGCATTGTGCAGCAATGACCTCATGGGAGAACCAACATCATCGACGGTTCTCCCATAGTTGCGAATGACGTAGTATAGATCATACGCGTCTTTGTTCTCTCCACGATCCCCGAATGCGAGGGACTTGAGCACTACGTAGGCGCCTGGCCCGCATATCCACACCGGTCTCATGGCCTGTTCTCCACGTATAGTCCGGCCCGTGAGATGGACCTGCTTACGATTCTGGAAGGCGAGTTGCAGTCCGGGTGCGATGAAGGCGGCGAAATCCGGTTCGATATCGCGTAGGTCTCCGCCTCGGTCGCTAGGAAGGCTCGGCGGGATCAGAAAATCGATCGTGATCTTCTCCCCGCAATCGATCTTCCAGCGTTGCCGGCTTGGGTTGCCTTGACCGCTGATGTCCGGTTCAAACCCGGCGCTACGCAGCCGCTCCGTCAAGGTAGAGTAGCGACCGTCATCGAGCAGCTTGAGGGTGATTCCCACGTCGAGATCCAGGGTCCCCACGTGTGGGTGGGCCCCAGCCGGTAGTTCCTCCTGGTTGATGAGCAGTGACGGGGCCAAGCCGCCGACTACGACCAACTCATCCATGATGTCGCCTAGCTTGGTGGCAATGTACAGGCAAGTCGCGCGCACCAACTCGGTGTACTGCGGGTCGTAGCCATCGGCAGTGGTCGGTTTGTTAGTCACGGGTCCTCCAGCTTAGATGTTCGCTTCTAAGCTCACGAGCCACATCTTTAGCCCGTTCGGGATGGGCGTGGAGGTCGAGATACGCTTGCACCGGGTGGACGCAGTGAATGCCATTCTGCGTCGATGCACCGTGAAACACTCCTTCATCGTTAGGGACGATGAGCCAGACGTTGGCGCCACGATCGTCCTCTCGAAACGACAGCGTCGCAAGCAGGTTGGATGAGGGTTCCTGCCGAAGAAATACGCTTGTAGTCCTGAATCCAGCGAAGGGACCGAGGCTCCAGGCCGCGGCGAGGCCGGTGAACGCATGCGGAACGGATGTCTGGTTCAATCCGTCACTCAATTGTCGTAGCAGTGTATCACCGGAACGGGCCGCGACGTGGCCACGCAGCACGTCGTGCTTGTTGAAGTCGTAGGTCTCCAGCCAGGCGTCGAGCAGCAGATCGGGGTCTCGGGGCCGGATCGCCCCGGTCTTGTCACGGACGATCAGTCCTTCATCCTCGAGCTTCGCCACCACTCGGCTTGTATAACCTTCGTCCGTACCTGTCGCGTTGGCGAGCTCGCGCTGGGTGAGCGGATCGGCGGGGTGTATGAGCAACCACCGCGCGATGCGAGAGCTTCTGGGAGCAAACGCCGTGGACGGGCGCCCTCTACGCTTGTACCGGTTTGGCTTTCCCTCGATCAGGACTGTGAGCCCCGGTGCCACGATCCGCGCATTGCCGGACAGATCCAGCCATGATATTCCGTATTCAGCACACCGCTCGCGACCGGTCGGGCCCATGAAAGGGACGGTTACTAGGGGGATCACATGCCCATCGAGATTTCCTGCTCGCTTGACATCTCGCACGTCGTCGCGAACCTGCCGGATGACAGCACCGACCGATGCGACCGTCCCGAAACTCTTCCACGCCACCAGGAAAAGATAGCGCCCGGCACGCAACACGGCGTCCACTTGCAGGTTCGTTGGTGCTTCCCCCACCCGAAGGGCGCGGCAGTCCGAATCGACCAGTTCAGTGAGACGTTCAGCGATCTGGCGGATTGCTTGCTGTTCGGACGGTGCCTTCATGCTTGATTAAATAACATGAATTGGCTGCACGCGCAAGTATCTGAATTTAGACAAGTCATAGGGGGAGGGCTCAGGGAGACCATGAACTACGATTGGATGGAGAGTTCGGTGGGGGATCTTTTGATCGTTGCGGATGAGACCGCGGTCAGGATGATCGGCTTCCGGGAGGGCCGGCATCCCGGCAAGGTCGCGGAAGGCTGGCGCCGGGGCGGGTCGGTGGTGGCGGAGGCGAAACGACAGCTCGACGAATATTTTCAGGGGCGGCGAAGGTGGTTCGACCTGCCCCTGGCACCGTTCGGCACCCCCTTTCAGTTGCGCGCGTGGAAGGCGCTTCAGGACATCCCTTACGGCGCTACCCGCTCTTACGGCGAGCAGGCGTGGGCCATGGGAGAGCCGCGGGCGGTGCGCGCGGTGGGAGCGGCCAACGGCCGCAACCCCATCGCCATCGTCATTCCGTGTCATCGGGTCCTTGGCGGCGACGGGAGGTTGACGGGCTACGGCGGCGGGCTGGACGTCAAGAGGTTCCTGATAGAGCTGGAACGGCGAAGCATGAACGCGGAGCGCTCACCAGGAAGCCTTGCGGCCGGCGTGGTCCCGGACCTGTTCAGCGGCGCAGAGGGAGCAGAGCTATGAGACTTGAGAATCGCGTTGCCCTGGTTACCGGCGCGGCCACGGGCCTGGGCCGGGCGTATGCGGTGCGGCTGGCGGCGGAAGGGGCACACGTCTGCGCCGCCGACGTGAACTTCGCCGGCGTCCAGAAGACCGCCCGGCTGGTGGCGGCGGAGGGGCGCAAGGCGCTGGCGGTGGAGATGGACGTGACCTCGGAGGAGCAGACCCTGGAGGGAGCGAAGAAGGCCTTCGACCACTTCGGCAGCATCGACATCCTGGTGAACAACGCCGGCATCGTGCGCAACACGCCGCGGGTTCCCATCGAGGAGACCGACGTGGCCGACTGGCACCGGATCATCGCGGTCAACCTCACCGGGACGTTTCTTGCCGCCCGGGCGGTGGTGCCCTACATGAAACGGTCGAGCAAGGGGAAGATCATCAACATCAGCTCGAGCGTGGCGCTCCACGGCCGCACCCTGAGTCATGAGTACGTGTCGTCCAAGATGGGGGTCATCGGCCTGACCCGGGCACTGGCAGCGGACCTCGGTCCCTTCAACATCAACGTCAACGCCATTACGCCGGGCGGGGTCGACACCTCACAGGCCCGGGAAGCGCCGGAGACGCCGTCGGAGCACATGCTGCGCCAGCGCTGCATCGAGCGGCATCTCTTGCCCGCCGATCTCGACGGCGTCGTGGCCTTTCTGGCCTCGGACGACAGCGACATGATCAGCGGGCAGGTGATCAACGTGGACGGCGGCCGGGTGTTCATCGCGTGACGGCGCCGGAACCGGCAACCCGCGGGCGAGGCCCACGGGGTTCCAGGAGCGCCTGTCCGGTAGTCGAATCGTAGCGTGGGGGCGACCGGCCGGTCGCCCCTACGGGGATCAACCGCAGCGTAGGTCCTGGCTAGCCGGGGTACTTGGCCCGCGCCTGGCGGCCGTGGCCCTTCTGTCCCACCACCTTGCCGTCCCGGTACACGGTGGTCCCGCGCACGAAGGTGCGCACGGGAACGCCCCGCACCTTGCGGCCGGCGTAGGGCGTCCAGCCGATGAGGCTGAGAACGTCCTCGTCGCGGATTTCCTTCTCGGCGTTCAGGTCCACCAGCACCAAGTCGGCGTCGTAGCCTACCTCGATGCGTCCCTTGTTCTGCACCCCGAAGATCCGCGCGGGTCCGGTGGAGGTGGCTTCCACCACGCGCTCCTGGGAGATCTTGCCCTTGGATGCGGCATCGAACAGAAGGCTCAGGTAATACTGTGTCGACGGCGTCCCGGTGTGGGCCTTCCAGCCGTCCTCCCAGCCGATCTCCTTTTCTTCGCGCGTGTGCGGGGCGTGGTCGGTGGCGACGATGTCGATGGTGCCGTCGCCCAGGCCGCCCCACAGGGCGGGTGAGTTCACCTCCGGCACCCAGTAGGAAAGGGCATAGGAGCCGAGCCGCTCGATCTCGCTCCAGTCCGGTCCCAGGAACAGCGCCCACGGGTTGATTTCCGCGCTCACCCGCTGGCCGTTGGCCTTGGCCCGGCGGATCATCTCGACGCTGCCCTCGGTCTGGATGTGGAGCAGGTGGAGGTGGACGCCGGTGGCGGCTTGCAGGCGGATGAGGAGCTGGATGGCGGTTTCCCAGATGACACCGTCATTGGCGGCGTAGGCCTTGGCGTAGGCCAGGCAGTCGCGCTCCCCGCGGTCCCAGAACTTCTTCTCGATGTGGTCCATCAGCGCCTGGTCATGGGGGTGCACCATCAGCGGCACGTTGGCCGCGGCGCACGCCTCCATGATCTCCATGAGCTTGCCGTGATCGTGGACGCCGATGCCCGGCATGTGGGGGTAGTCCCGGCCCGTGTCCACCACCATGAACACCTTGAACGCGGCGATGCCCTTCTCCGCCAGCTTGGGAATCTCGTCGGGGATGGTTCCGGCCGGGTTGACGTTGTAGTCGATGATGGACTCCCGCTCATAGACCCCGAACAACTGCTCGAGGCGCGGTACCGTGTTGGGCGGCGGCACCACGTTGGGCATGGCCACGGAGGTGGTGACCCCGCCTGCCGCGCACTGCATGGTGGCGGTGTGGATGTTCTCCTTGTAGGCGTATCCGCCGGGCTCGCCGCCCTCGCGGTGGTGCGAATGCATGTCCACCGCGCCGGGGATCAGCGCCAGATTCGACGCGTCCACCACCTCGGCGGCCTCGGGCGCGGCGCCGGGCTGATAGATCCCGGCGATGGTGCCGTCCTGGATGCCGACGGATCCCCGGTAGCGGCCGTTGGCATTGATAATCTCGGCATTGGAAATCAGCACGTCGAGCATGGAAATTCTCCTTGGTGGTTTCCTGCGGCCCTTCGACTTCGCTCCGCTCACGCTCCGCTACGCTCAGGACGAGCGGGAAGAGTTCCCTTTTGCCGTTCGTCCTGAGCCCTTCGACCGGCTCAGGACAGGCGTAGCGAAGCGAAGTCGAAGGACGCCATTGATTAGTTTTTCCCTATTGTTTCAGCAACCGACCCAGCGTCGGGTAGTCCCGCGCCACCGGAAAGGCGGGGTAGCGTTTGGTGATGGCGTCCGGTGGATTGAACAGCACTCCCCGGTCGGCGGTGCGCAGCATGCTCAGGTCGTTGTAGGAGTCTCCCGCCGCCACCACGCCGAAACCGATTCCCTTGAACGCCTTCACCGCCTTACGCTTGCCGTCCGGCTGGCGCAGCATGTAGCCCGAGATGTACCCCGTTCGGCTTACCGTCAGCCAGTTGCACAGCAGCGTCGGGTTCTCGAGCTTCCGGATCAGCGGCATGGCGAACTCGTAGTAGGTATCCGACAGCAGCACGACCACCGGGAAATGTGCACGGAGGTCGTCCAGGAAAGCCTTGGCGCCGGGGAGCGGCTGCATGCCGGCGATGACGCCCTGGATGTCGGCCAGCCGGATCCGGTTTTTCCGGAGGATCTTCAGCCGGTGTTGCATCAACTGGTCGTAGTCGGAGATGTCCCGTGTGGTCAGCCTGAGGTCGTCGTTGTGGAAATGTTCGGCGACCGCGATCCAGATTTCCGGCAGGAGGACGCCCTCCAGGTCTAGACAGCAGATTTGCATGATATCGATAAGTCCCTATCGCCACATCCCGTGAAGGTCCGAAGCCTCTGTAGGATGCCGGACTACTGGCAACAGGCATTTGGAAGTCGAAACAAATAACGTAGCATGCCGGGGGGCGTGTTGGGAAACACTGAATGCACGGCGTTACAGCCTTACCCGTCCACGCTACCACCTACACGAGACCTATACGAAAAACTCAAACCTGTGCCTAGTGTCGTCAGACTTTCTCAAATCCACGTTTGCCGGGGGTATGGTCCCTTGCTATAGTGGCACAGGGTTTAAGGAATGAAGATAGACAGTCTCCTTTTTCAGCTCGCTATCGTGTTTCTCCCGGGCCTGATTTGGGCACAACTCGACGCCCGATACGCAATGAAAAAGAAGCCTGGCCCGGCTGAGTTTCTTGTTCGGGCGTTTATGTTCGGTCTGGTGACATACTTGGGAGTCTACTTGGGCTATGGATGGTTAGGGCGGGATTTTTCCATACCCGAGATCAGCGATTCAGCTTCAACAAAATTTCTTACGGCCGACTTTTCTGACGAAATTTTGACTTCCATCCCGTTGTCATTCGCCTTGGCTGTGGTTTGGCTATACGCGGACACATATAAGTGGCTGACGCGGCTTCTGCATAAAATACGAGCGACGAAAAAATATGGAGATGAGGATGTTTGGGATCTGACATTTAACTCACATGAAGTGGAGACCGAGTATGTGCACGTCCGAGACTTCGACAAAAGGATCATATATGCTGGCTGGGTGAGTGCATTTTCAGAAACGGAGAAGCTGCGGGAAATTTTGCTCAGGGACGCCATCGTATACTACGAAACAGATCAACAAACTGAAGTGCCGTGGCTTTATATCGCGCGGGATAAAACTGATATTCACATCGAGTTTCCATCACAGGAACGAGGCGACGAAGGATAGGAGTAAGGCAATGGCGAACACACCGGAAAGTTCCTCTAAGCGGTCCGAGGGCCGCCGTCATATCGGGAGTTATGTTCAAAAGGGCGGCATAAATCCTGACCCTAAGTCCCGGATCAAAGAGCGCCCAGCCCCGCCGGAATTCATATGGCCACAACGTGGCCCTTCGCTTGGTAAGCAGACCGAAGAGGAAGGATCGTCCGGGTCCGAGAAAGATGGGAGTTCTCTGGTATCGTCGGGGAGAGAGACATCCTGATGGGCGGCAGGAATTCGACAGGAGGAGAGATATGAGCATCAATACCGCTACGGTGGATATCGCCGCCGAAGACGGCAAGTCCATGGGCCTCTACGTGGCCGCCCCGGACGGCGACGGCAAAAAACCCGCGCTACTCGTGATCATGGAGATCTTCGGCGTGAACGCCCACATGAAGGACGTCACCGAACGTTTCGCCAACGAGGGCTACGTGGCCATTTCCCCGGATCTCTACCATCGGCTGGACGAGCGGATCATCCCCAACACCGACCGCGACGGCGCCTTTGCCGCCCGCGGCACGCTCTACGACACCAAGGTGGTGGAAGACCTGAACCGCGCCATTGCCTACGCCAAGGGGCGGGCGGACGTGGACCCCGACCGAGTCGGCATCATCGGCTATTGCTTTGGTGGAAGGGTATCGTGGATGGCGGCGTGCAACTGCCCGGGTCTCGCGGCAAGCAGCCTGTACTACGGCGGCCAGATTGCCGGCGGCCAGCGGGGTGAGAAGAGTCCGGTGGAGCCCGTGACCCAGGGAAACAACATCAAGATACCGATGCAGTGCGTCTGGGGCGGGCAGGACCAGGGCATCCCGCAGGAGGCCCGGGACACCATCGAGGGGACGCTCAAGGCCAACGGCGTGGACTACGAGTGGCACCTCTACGAGGAGGCGGGCCACGCGTTCTTCTGCGACGACCGCCCGAGCTATCACGAGGCGTCGGCCAAGGACGTCTGGCCCAAGACCTTGGCGTTCCTGGGCAGGCATCTGAAGGGGTAAGGAACCGCCCATCCGGGTGGAGAACCGTCGGCGGTTCCCCGAAGACGCGGGAGCGCGGAAGTTGTGTCTTGACTCCGCGAACCCGACTGCGTTGGCTGGCGGGATTGTCGATCATGTGAGCGATTCAAGGAGGCACGTCAATGGCAACCAAAGAATACAAGACAGTATTGGTGGAGAAAGAGGACGGCATCACCTGGGTCATTTTCAACCGTCCGGAGAAGCGGAACGCCATGAGCCCGCAGCTCCACTTCGACATGTACGACGCGGTGACCGAAGCCGAGGGAGACCCGGAAACCCAGGTGATGGTCATCACCGGAGCGGGCAGCAGTTGGTGCGCCGGCATGGATCTCAAGGAATTCTTCCGCGAGGGCGACCAGAACCCCGAGTTTCAGCGGAAGGTGGGCTGGGCCAGCCAGGAGTGGCGCTGGCGCAAGCTCTTCACCTTCCCCAAGCCCACCATCGCCATGGTGAACGGCTTCTGCTTCGGCGGCGCCTTCACCCCGATGATCGCCTGTGACTTCGCCATCGCGGCCGAGGACGCGCTCTTCGGACTGTCCGAAGTCAACTGGGGCATCCTGCCCGGCGGTCTCGTGAGCCGGGTGGTCACCGACGTGATGACTCTGCGGGACGGCCTGTACCATGCCATGACCGGCGATCCGTTCGACGGCAAGAAGGCGGCGGAGATGAGGCTTGTCAACTATGCGGTGCCCGCGGATCAGCTCCGGGCCGAGACCGTGAAGCTGGCGAAGAAGCTCATGGAAAAGAACCCTTGGGCGCTGCGGGCCACCAAGCAGGCCTACAAGCTGGTGCGCAACATGGACTATTCCCAGGCCGAGGATTATCTGGCGGCCAAGGTCGCCCAGATCAAGATGCAGGATCGGGAGAGCGGCTACGACGAAGGGATCAAGCAGTTCATCGACGACAAGACGTACAAGCCGGGTCTGGGTCCCATGGCCCGGGTCAACAAGGATTCCTAGGCGATTGTGCCTTGACTCTGGGGACCCGACTGCATAGAGTTGGCAGGACGATCAATCATGTGAACGTTTCAAGGAGGTATCGTTTTAATGGCAACGAAGGAATACAAGACAGTATTGGTGGAGAAGGAGGACGGCATCACCTGGGTCATCCTCAACCGTCCGGAAAAGCGGAACGCCATGAGTCCGCAACTCCACTTCGACATGTATGACGCGGTGACGGAATGCGAGGGGGACCCGGAAACCCAGGTCATGATCATCACCGGCGCCGGCAGTAGCTGGTGCGCCGGCCAGGATCTCAAGGAGTATTTCCGCGAGGGCGACAAGGATCAGGCGCTTCGCAGGCAGGCGAGCTGGTGCAGCCAGGAGTGGCGTTGGCGGAAGCTCTTCACCTTCCCCAAGCCCACCATCGCCATGGTGAACGGCTTTTGCTTCGGCGGCGCCTTCACTCCGCTGGTGGCCTGTGACTTTGCCATTGCCTCCGAGGACGCGCTCTTCGGGCTGTCCGAAGTCAACTGGGGCATCCTGCCCGGCGGTCTCGTGAGCAGGGTGGTCACCGACATGATGAGCCTGCGCGACGGTCTGTACCATGCCATGACCGGCGAACCGTTCGACGGGAAGAAGGCGTCGGAGATGAGGCTCGTCAACTATGCGGTGCCGGCGGACCAGCTCCGTGCGGAGACCGTGAAGCTGGCCAAGAAGCTCATGGAAAAGAATCCCTGGGCGCTGCGGGCCACCAAGCAGGCCTACAAGCTGGTGCGCAACATGGACTACTCCCAGGCCGAGGACTATCTGGCGGCCAAGGGCGCCCAGATCAAGATGCAGGACCGGGAGGGCGGCTACGACCAGGGAATCAAGCAGTTCATCGACGACAAGACCTACAAGCCCGGTCTGGGTCCCATGGCCCGGGTCAACAAGGCTTCCTAGCCGGTACGACGGCAAGGGTGACAGTCATGTGGCGGGGCATCGGCCCGGGTGGTCCCGGATCGATCCCCCAAAAGCCGGACGACGGCAATCACTGACCCAAGGAGGGAGCAAGCGATGAAGTCCATAGTACAGAAAGCCGTGCTTTCCACTTGTGCCGTGTTCGTGTTCGCGCTCTTGTTCGGAGCCCAGGCGTCCGCCGCGGAAAAGCCCTTTTATCAGGGGAAGACGCTGAAGCTCATCGTCGACTATTCGGCGGGCGGACCCACGGACATCGAGTGCCGGATCTACGCCCGTCATCTGAAAAAGTTCCTGAAGGGCAACCCCACCATCGTCATCCAGAACCGTGCGGGCGGCGGCGGCACCCTGGCCATGAATTGGATTTACGAGCGTGCGCGCCGAAACGGTACCGTGATGGGTTGCCAGACCGCCAGCGGCCGCTACACGGAATGGTTCGTGGGCGACCCCAAGAAGGCGGGTCTCCGGGCAAACATGGAGGAGATCATTCCGGTCATGTTCACGCCCGTGTACAGCGTCGGAGTGGCGAGGAAGGACCTTGACCCGCCGCTCAACAAGCTGGAAGACCTCAAGAAGGTCAAGAGCTTCAACGTGGGCGGATTCCGCGCCGACGGCTCCAAGGACCTCAAGTTCCGCACCTTGTTCGAACTGGCAGGGGTGAAGTTCAATTACGTCACCGGATATCAGGGGTCGTCGGACCTGCTGGCGGCGTTCCTCCGCAAGGAGCTCGACTATATTGACGGGAGCACGCCGTTCTACATTCCCCGGGTGAAACCCATCGCTGTGGACACGGGGAAGGCCATTCCCCTCTGGTACGGCGGTGACAAAGAGATTCCCGCCATCGCGCCGGGCGTGCCCGCGCGTGAGTTCGTCAAGCGGCTTTCGGGCAAGGAACCTTCCGGGCCGCTGTGGCAGCTCTTTCAGGTCCACACCAGCTACCGCCAGATTCTGGCGCCGCCGGGGGTCCCCAAGGCCGCCGTGGATGCGGTGCGCTCGGCGTTCGTTGCCGTCAACAACGACCCCGCGTTTCGGGCCGAGTACAAGAAAAACGTCGGTATCGAGCCGGGGATGTTGACCACGCCCAAGGACATCGAGAAAGCCATGGTGCCGTGGAAGACGGCGGGCGAAGAGTTGAGACAGTTCCGCGCGAAGTACATAGAAGAAGGGCGCAAGCTTGCGGCCAAGAGATAGGCCATCAACCGTGTCCCGTTGCCGGCCGCAAGCCTCAAGGGCCGGCAACGGGATCTCCGCAAAAGTAAGGGATCTGACCCCTCCTCGACAATGCTAGAAGCAGCCCAACTGGGACTTCAGGGTATCCTCTCGTGGCCGGCCTTCGGCTTTCTGCTGCTGGGTATCGGTCTGGGTGTCTTCTTCGGCATGGTCCCGGGCCTCTCCGGACTCTCCGGGATGGCCATCCTGCTGCCTTTCACATTCGATCTCCAACCCTACGAGGCCATGGCCCTGCTCATGGGTATGTACGCCATTACCTCGACTTCCGACACCATCTCTTCGGTTCTACTGGGAATTCCCGGCACTGCCGGCTCGCAGGCCACCATCATGGACGGTTATCCCTTGGCGAAGAAGGGTGAGGCGGCCCGGGCGTTCGGCGCCGCCTACACGGTGTCGGCCTTCGGCGGCGTCATCGGCGCCATCCTGCTGGTGTGTTCGATCCCGATCCTGAGCCCCCTGGTGCTTTCTTTCGGCGCCCCGGAGTTCTTCCTCCTGGGGGTCCTGGGCATGGCCATGGTAGGTGCCTTGAGCGGCAACGCCCCGGCCAAGGGCATTCTGGTGGGCCTGCTGGCCTTGCAGCTTTCCATGATCGGCTATTCGCCGCAGGACGGCATCCCGCGCTTCTGGTTCGGCGCGCCGTATCTTTTGGATGGGCTTCCCATCGTCCCATGCGTGCTGGGTCTTTTCTCGCTTCCCGAGGTCATCGAGCTGGCGGTGCGCCGAGGCTCCCTGTCCGAGGTGCCGGAGATGGGAAGTGGTCTCATGGACGGGGTGCGTGACGCGTTCCGAAACTGGTGGCTTGCGCTTCGGTGCGCGGTCATCGGCGCCTACATCGGCTTCATCCCGGGTCTGGGAGCCAGCATCGTGGACTGGGTGGCCTACGGCCATGCGGTTCAGTCCAACAAGGATCCCAATGCGGAATTCGGCAAGGGCGAGATACGCGGGGTCATCGCGCCGGAGGCCGCCAACAATGCCATGAAGGGCGGATCGCTGATCCCCACCATCGCCTTCGGGATCCCCGGAAGCGCCACCATGGCCATCCTTCTGGGCGCTTTCCTGATCCACGGCATCTACCCGGGTCCCGAGCTTCTCACCACGCGGCTTGACGTCACTTTCTCGGTGATTTGGGCGCTGGTCATCGCCAACGTCCTGACCGCCTTCCTGTTGATGGGTTGCACGAACCAGTTGGCCAAGGTCACTACCCTGCGAGGCAGCCTGTTGATCCCCATCATCCTGGTGCTGGTCTTCATGGGGTCCTGGATGGCGACCCAGGAACTGGGTGACTGGCTCGTGTTGCTGAGCCTGGGAGGACTCGGGTACCTCATGAAGCGTTGGGGTTGGCCGCGCCCGCCCATCGCTCTGGGTATCGTCCTGGGTCCCATCATGGAGCGCTACCTCGACATCAGCGTCAGCCGTTACGGCTGGTCCTGGTTGTGGGAGCGGCCCATCGCCATCGTCCTGATCCTGATAACCCTGGCGACGCTCTACTATGCGACGCGAGCCCAGATGCGCCGCCAAGCATGACATGTACCGTATGAGTATCGGCGAATCGAGAACCTGTCGAGGTTTGTGATGGTACGACGTATCCGCGAGCACTACATCGAGAGCCTTTGCATACTCGCCCTGGCGGTCATGTTCGCCGCCGGCGTGGTCACGGCCCGGGAGTGGCCCTTGAAGAGCTCCCTGTTCCCCACGCTCATCGGGGTTGCGGGCTGCGTCATCGCCGTGATTCTTGCGCTGTGGACGGGGATCCGGGGCGGGGAGGAGAAGGTTCCCGACGGTCCGGGGGGCGCGGCGGACATTTTTCTCGACGTGAACCTCCGCAGCGGCGCGGCCCTGAAACGTACCTTCATCATCTGTTTTTGGCTGATCGGAATATTCGCGGGCACCTGGCTTCTCGGACAGCTCATCGCGTTGCCGTCGTTCGTCTTTCTCTACCTGAAGGTGGGATCGGACGAAGGATGGTTCCTGTCCCTGGGGCTTACCGCGTGCGTGGCCGCCTTCCTGTATGTGGTGTTCGATCAGGTCATCCACGCTTCGTGGTACGAGGGAGAGCTGTTCCGTTTCCTGGGCATCGAGCTGTTCTAGAAAGAAACCACTCGCCAAGAACACTCCGCAAACCAACCAAGACGTGACCCGCGCGGCCGGACCCACCCGCCGCCGGCACCGTCATCGAAAGAAGAAACGACATGACCGAAGCGACGGAAAGAACCACCATTCGCCCGGCAGCCAACCTGCTGCACGCCAAGAGCCTGGCCATCGTCGGCGCCTCGCCCAAGGGCAACTGGCCCAACCTTCTCTTTCACAGCCTGAAGGAGGCGGAGTTTCCCGGCAACGTTTTCCTGATCAACCCCAACTACGAGGAGATCTGGGGCGCGCCCTGCTATCCGAGCCTGGAGGCGCTGCCGGAGCCGGCAGATCACCTGCTGATGCTGGTGCCCACCCGGGCGGTGATCTCCACCCTCAAGCAGGCCGTGCCGTTGGGTGCCAAGGCGGCGACCATCTACAGCGCGGGCTTTGGCGAGGGCACCGATCCCACGAGCCACGAGCGCGGCCGGGAGCTGGCCGAGTTCTGCGAGGAGAGCGGCATCGTCTGCTGCGGCCCCAACTGCATGGGCGCCGCGTCCGTGAACCAGCGCATGATGACCTACGCCCAGCGCCAGCCGCTGCTCAGGCCCGGTCCCGTGGGTACCGTATTCCAGAGCGGCGGCTCCCTGGGCAACTGGATGAAGGGCGCGGCGGAGCGCGGCGTCGGTTTCAGCTACGCGATTTCCAGCGGCAACGAGGTGAGCCTGGACGTGGTCGACTACATGTTCTTTCTCATCGACGATGCCGACACGAAAATCATCGTGCTCATGGTGGAGGGTATACGGCGCCCGAAGATGTTCCTGGAGACCGCCGCCCGGGCGCTGGAGAAGGACAAGCCCATCATCGTGGTGAAGCTCGGCCGTTCGGAGATGGGCAAGCGCCAGGCCATTTCGCACACCGGCTCCCTGGCGGGCGACGACGAGGTCTTTTCCGCGGCGTGCGACCGCTACGGCATGGTGCGCTGCCACAGCCTGGAGGACCTCACGGAGATGACGCTGGCATTCCTGCCGGGCCGGCGGCCCCGGGGCGGGCGTGCGGCCATCGTGGTCAACTCAGGCGGCATGAAGGGGATCCTGCTGGACCACATCGAGGAGGTGGGCATCGAACTGGCCACCCTGAGCGACGCGTCCAACGCCGCCCTGCGACCCCTCATCCCCGACGACCTGGTGGTGGAGAACCCGCTGGAGTGCGGCGTGGCCGGCTTCGGCAACGAGAACACCTTTGCCGAGATCGTGCGCATTCACGCCGAGGATGACGGCGTGGACCTGCTGGCCATTCATGGCGAGTTGCCCCGCTTCGGTGAGAAGCGCAATCCCGATCTCCTGAAGAACATCTCTCGAAGCATCGACAAACCCGTCGTGGCCCACGCCCGTTCCACCTACAGCCTGATGGAGGAGAGCCGCGTCTTCCAGGAGGCTTCGGAGATACCGCATCTGCAGGGCATCAAGGCCACGTTACGGGCGCTCAATGGACTGGGCGCCTACGGGCATCGCCGGCGCGTGGGCATTCCCGGGGTTCCCGCTGCCGACGGCAAGCCGGAAGACCTGGAAGGGGCCGCCTGGCAGCGGCAGTTGGCCGCCTGCGGCCTGACGCCGCCGCAGGAAGCCGTGGCCGACACCCCGGCGGACGCCGCCGCCAGGGCCGGGGAGATGGGCTTCCCGGTGGTGCTGAAGATCCAGTCGCCGGAGGTCGTGCACAAGACCGAAGTGGGTGGCGTGGTGCTGGGGCTGGATTCGGCCGACCGGGTGGAGCAGGCCGGGGTGGAACTGCTGGCCAAGGGACCTGCCGGGTCAAAGCTGCTGGTGCAGGAAATGGTCGGCGGCACCGAGGTCATCCTCGGAGCCCGGGTCGACCCGCAATACGGCCCCTTTGTCATGGTGGGTCTGGGCGGCATCTTCGTGGAGGTGCTGAAGGACGTGGCGTTGCGTCTCCTGCCGGTCACCACCGAGGATGCGCACGCCATGCTCCGGGAGCTCAAGGGCTACAAGATCCTTGAGGGAGTCCGCGGACAGAAGCCCCGGGACGTGGATGCGCTGGTTCGGGCCATCACCGGCATTTCGGATCTGTTCGCCGCGCATCGCGCCCATCTGAGCGACCTGGAGGTCAATCCGTTGATCGTCAAGGAGGCGGGCGCTGGAGTGGCGGCTGTGGATGTAAGACTCGTCAGACACCGGTAGTTCCCCGGAGCGAGGCCCTGGCCACGGCCCTTCCGGGGCATCATTTCGTCTTCGACCTTGAAGCAGTGGAGGATTGCCCGCCGGCGCCGGCCCAACGGTGCATTCGTCGCGGTCGGTAGATTCGACTCCATCACTCGCTTGACGACATGACAGTTGTCGAAAAGATCGCCGTCGCGTTGATGGTCGGCTCCTGGGTGGTCACCGCCAGCATTCTGCTGTTGCCCTTCATGGACATCGAGCACAACCGGGTGGTGGTGGCGGCCGGTATCTACTTCATCGGTCAGGCGATCTTCTGGATCGGGTGCGCCATCGGCGGCAGGGAATTGGTGCGCCGCTACCGGCGACGGTTCCCGTGGCTGGCATGGACCGACTGGCTCCGGAAAAAGGCCGAATAGGCGCCGGGTTTCGAGCGGCCGTTACGTCTCGAAATCCGGATAGTCCACCTCAGCCGCCTTGGCTTTGTAGTCCTTGACCAACTCTTCCCGGTCCATCTCCCTGCGCCAGATAGCCTCGGTGAAGCTCCACAGCAGGAACGGGTGCGCTCCCATGGCGTAAAGGCTGCCGTAGTCGCGCCGCTCCAGGGCGCGCCGCTCTTCCGGAGTGAACTCCAGCCGTTCCGCCTTCTCCCATTGGGCGACGAAGCCCGGCGGGTTCTCCACGTAGGCGTCCTCTGCGGCTTCGTTCATGTTCACCACGTGCATGAACTTGTCCACCAGATACTTGCTCACAGGCTCGCTCCTTCCTCCTCCCGTTCCCAGGCGAAGAACGGTACCGCGGGAAATCCCACATCGAGCCCCTCGGCATGGGTGGGAGACGCCCCACTGGCCACGCCCATGGCCATCAGGAAGTTGAGAAACCCCAGCGTCATGTTGCCGGACGGGATCATCTTCTCGAAGGTGCAGGCCTGCGCCGCCGCGTCGATGTCGCCGGTGGTGATCCACCCCACGGCCCGGGCGTCGAAGTCCGGGTCCATCAGCCGCCGCTCGAACTGCCTGGGCCCGCCCACCTCCAGCGACAGGTGGCCGCTCACCAGGACGCCGACGCGCTTGCCGTCCGGGAGGCTGTCGATGACCGAGCGGATGGCCTGTCCCACCTCGTAGAAGCGCCGGGCGGTGGGAAGCGGCGGCGCGATGCAGTTGGTCAGGATGGGGACGATGGGGATATCCATCTCCGGCCGGACGAACAGCATGGGAACCACGATGGAGTGGTCGACGGTGAGCTCGCTCGAATAGGCGAAGTCCACGCCGCGCTCAAACGCGCCTTCCAGCAGCCGATTGCAGAGGTCCAGGTCGCCGGCGAGGTCGCACTCCGGCAGGCCGAACTCCCGCACCTCGTCGTAGAAGGTGCCGTGAAACCGGTCCATCTTCCCGATCATGAAGGCCGGCATGTTGTCCATGAAGAACTGGTGCAGGTGGTCGTTGCCGATGGTGATCAGCACGTCCGGCTTGTGGCGCGCCAGCTTGGCCCGCATCATCGCGATCCGTTCCTGGACCTTGGCCGCCCCCGGCGGTTGCTGCGCCTGCTTGAACAGCTTGGGCATGAACGGGTTGTGGGTGATGCCGAGCATGGTGACGAGTTGCGCCATCGTTCGTTTCCTCTCGTTTGGAATATCACCTCGTCAGCGAAGCGTTGGGAGAATGCAGATACAGGACCCTAACAGCCGGCTGTGTTCGTGGCAATTCGGGCTGGGAACGCGGCCAGGGGAGAGGAGCCTGTGCGGCAGGAACCCGACATCCGATGTAGGGGCGGGTTTCAAACCCGCCCGTATCCGCACCGCGCCGTCGGCCGCTACGGACGCCTAGCCCAGGGTGGGGTCCAGGATGATCTTGCCGATGATCTGCCCCTGCTCCAGCAGGCCATGCGCTTCCTTTATTTCCCCAAGCGGCAGGATCCGGTCGATGATGGCTCGGATCGAGCCACGGGCGGCCAGGGACAGGGCGAGCTCCACGTCGCTCCGGCTCGCTCCGGGCTGGCCGATGATGCGGATGCGCTTGAGGTAAAGGCGCTTCACGTCCAACGGCACGGTGCCGCCGCCATGGGCGCCCGCGGTCACCAGCCGGCCCGCGAAGGCCAGGCTGTTGAAGGCTCCCGGCCACAGCGTGGGATCGGCGATGTTCTCGAACACGACGTCGGCGCCGTGGCCGTCCGTGATGCCAAGCACTTCCCGCGCCAGATCCTGCCGGCGGTAGTTGACGGTAAACTCGGCGCCGTAGTCCCTGGCGGTTTCGGCCCTCGAATCGGAGCCGGCCGCGGCGATGACCCTGGCGCCCCGGTGCCGGGCAATCTGGACGCCGCAGCTCCCGAGCGCGCCCGCGGCGCCCATGATCAGCACCCACTCGTTCGCTTCCAGGTTCGCGTGGTTGAGCAGCAGGTTGATGGCGGTGGGAAAGTGACGGGTGATTACCGAAGCTTCCGCGAAGGAAAGGTTGTCCGAGATGGTGAACACGTTCTCCACCGGCACGGTGACGTACTCCGCGTAGCCGCCCCAGCGATCGAGCCCCAGATGCTTGCTGCGGGAGCACGAGTCCTCCCGGCCCATGCGGCAGAACCGGCACTCGCCGCAGCGTATGGAGGCCACCACCGACACCCGCTCGCCGCAACGGTCTCCCGGCACTCCCGCGCCGGTGTCCACGATCACCCCCGCGGGGTCGGCCCCAAGCACCACGGGGAAGCTGAGGTCGGTGCGGTAGCTTCCTTCCCGCACCTTCAGGTCCAGAGTCTGGTTGACCGAAACGGAATGAACCCGGATCAAGACCTCGCCGGACGCGGGAGACGGGGTGGGGAGATCCTCCATGCGCAGCACGTCCGCGCTGCCGAATTCTCGCAATGTAACTGCCTTCATGGGAGGAGGACTCTACTATGAAACGGCTGGTGAGTGAACACACCAGTCTGTCGGTGATGGGTGCTGCCGCACCTCGCGGGACACCACGGGCGGGTTTGAAACCCGCCCCTACGCGGGCATCCCCTTGTCCTGCCCGCCCGCGTTGACCCCGCGACTCACCCTATAGTATCCCGGCATCTTATGAGTACACAAAACGGAAGCATTGAGAGCCTGTTGGCAGGGCTGGGGTCGAGCGAGCTCCTGCTGAAGATGGATTGGGAAGGGTGGCTGGCCATGCCCGCACCCTACGGCGAAGTAGCGTTCACCACCCGGGAGGTGACGGCACGGTACGAGCGGAACGGCTATGAGTGGGACATTCACGGCACCCTCTACACGCCGGACCGGGAGGCGGAGCCCGGCCGTGCCGTGGTGGTGTTCCACGGCGGCGCCGGCAGCGAGCGCATCATGGACTTGACCCCCGACGGCCGCCCCGGACTGGCGCGGGTTCTGGCCTCGCAGGGATTCGTGACGCTGGCCGTCACCTACCCGGGCCATTACCCGCCGGGCGGCGTGTGGACGGAACCGGTGCCGGAGCGTATGCCGGTGTACCTCCTCGACCGGGAGCTCCCCGTGAGGGAAATCCTGGACCGGAATCTCAAGTGCACGTTCAACACCATTCTGCAGGGAGCCGGCCTCCTCACCGACGAGCACCTGGCGGACCGTGACGTGCTGGCCTTCGGCCATTCCACCGGCGGACCCATGGCGGCCCACCTGTATCGCTTCGTGCAGCGCGCCCGCGTGACGGGGCTTCTGGGGTTCGGTTCCGGCGGACCCGATGGCTGGCGCAAGGAATGGCGCGACTGGACCGGCGCCGAGGAGTACAGCGAGGTGCCGGTGGAGCAGATTTCCCGCCGCTCGCCCGAGAGTTTCCGTGCGGCCCGGTATGAGGACCCGGAGGACCTGACCCCCTGGGGCGGCCCCGACGAGTACATGGCGTGGGCCAATCCGATGCGGTCCCAGATGAAGACCAGCCTGTGCGACAACCAGCACAACGGCGCCGTCGGGATCCTCGACCGTTACGTGGAGCTTACCGGCCTGCCACGGGAGGAGTACTACGATCATCTGCAGGACCCGGATACCGAATGGTTGAAGGGCATCGGGGTGCTACTGGTGGTGGGCGAGAACGACAAAGGGCACTGGGTCAGGGGAGACCGGCTGGAGGACAAGCGCGAGATGTTCATGGCCGCCAAATACGCCGAGGCGGCCCGGGGCAGCCACGTGGTCCTGATCCCACGGTACGGCCACGTGGGTTACGCCGAGCTGCACAATGAAAAAATCGCGCACCTGTGGTTGTGGGCGGCGAAGGAAGGATATTTCGACGACTAGTGTGGTGTCTCACAAATAGCATTAATTAACGTTTCATGGTACATTCCCAGCGGACAACGACTTTGGGAGGAAGTATCATGGCGCGACCAGTAAGCATCATAGAGTTGACGACGCAAGAATCGCAAGAGCTGCACCGGCGGGTGCAGGCGAGTACGACAACGCGACGAGACCATCTGCGGGCGAGGATCATACTCCTACGAGCGCGGGAGATGAGACAGCAAGATGTGGCAGGGGCACTGGGCGTGAGCATCGTCTGCGTGAACAAGTGGTCGCAGAGATTTGAGCGGGAAGGACTTGAAGGGTTGCGGGACAAACGGGGACGGGGGCGACGGGGGACGATACCGCTGGAGACGGTGGAACAGGTGATCACGCAGGTGGGGCAGGCGCGGCAAGGGCGGCGGCGCTGGAGCACGCGGACCATGGCGTCGGAGGCCGGGGTGTCAGCGGCCAGCGTGCAGCGCATTTGGCGTCGGCACGCTCTCAAACCGCATTTGAGGCAAACTTTCAAGCTCTCCAATGACAAGCAGTTCGAAGAGAAATTCTGGGACGTCATCGGTTTGTACCTCGATCCACCGGAGAAAGCGCTGATCTTGTGCTGCGACGAGAAGAGTCAGTGCCAAGCGTTGGAGCGTACGCAACCCGGCTTGCCGCTGGGGGTTGGGCACATTCGGACAGCGACCCATGACTACATCCGCCATGGCACCATTACCCTGTTTGCGGCCTTGAACTACCTGGAAGGGAAGATCATCAGTCGTACCGAGGCGAAACATACCCATGTGGAGTGGTTGCGCTTTCTCAAGCAAATCGATCGGGAGACCCCCAAGGACCTGGAAATCCACATGATCGCGGACAACTACGGCACTCACAAACACGCCAACGTCCGTGCGTGGATGCAGCGTCACCCGCGTTTTCACATGCATTTTACGCCCACGTCGAGTTCCTGGTTGAACCTGGTGGAGCGGTTCTTCGCCGACCTCACACGCGATGTCGTGCGCGAAGGAAGCTTCCGCAGTGTCCGGCACTTGGTCCAGGACATCGAGTCCTATCTTGCTGATAGAAACGAACATCCCAAGCCCTACAAATGGAAGGCTGCCGGAAGAGACATTCTGGACAAGATCCACCGAGCCAGGATCGCTATGACCACCCAACGTTAATTAAACTTATTTGTGAGACACCACACTAGTGTGGTGTCTCACAAATACGGTTACGAAGATGCGAGGGCATTTTGGTCGTCGGCAAGGCGCGATGATCTGTAGGGGCGACCGGCGGTCGCCCCCCAGTGGCGGGCACCACGCGAGGAAGAGCAACGCAGCCGACGGCCAAAAGGACCCGCAGATTCGTAGCCGTATTCGTGAGACACCACACTAGAAACCTGCGGGATTGCTCGTTACCCGGTGAGCTTGCCGTGCAGCCACTGCACCAGCGTGTTGAGCGCCGGCTCGTTGGCTTTGCCGGGCACGCGTCCCATGTGTCCCCCGTCCGGGAAGATGCAGACTTCCTTGGGGTCGCCGTGCTCCAGCAGCAGGTAGAAGTCATCGATGGGGTGCTGGTCGTCGAGCTTGCCGTTGATGAGCAGCAGCGGGGCGCAGGGACTATCGATCAGGCCCTGGGTTACCAGTGAGAGTTGCGGCGCCAGCTTCAGGATCTCATCAAGATCCCGCGTGCGGAAGATGTAGCCGCGCGCGTCCAGCAGGCTCGCCGGTCCCATGAGATACTGCTCCGCCCGGGTGGTCAAGGCCGGCCGCAGCCACTCTTCCTGAAAGGTCAGGTGCACGCCGCCGCCCCAGTCCACCGCCCCCTTGAGCCGCTTCGCTTCCACATGGGCCACCTTGGCAGCCCAATATCCACCGAAGCTTCCTCCCATGACGCCCAGGCGGGAGCCGTCCACGTCCTCGCGGGTCTCCAGGTGGTCCAGGGCCGCGGAAAAGGTCCGCTCAGCCTTGGGATCCGAGCCGAGAACGGGACTTTCGCCGACCCCGGGCATGTCGATGGTCATGGTCGCAAGGCCCAGCCGGTGGAACGCCTCACTGGGCCTGCGCCGATCCTCTTTCCAGCCGTCGACGCCACCCCAGTGAAGCACTACGGGAGGCGGGTCCACGTCGCGCGGGATCTGTAGGTAACAGATCACCGACTTCCCTTCGAAGGGTATCTCCACCCGCTCCACCGGGGGATCCATGTGGCGGGACGCCCTCAGGAAGTTTCGTAGTGACGCCTCGTAACAGGCCTTCTTGCCGGGGGTCGAGGCCACCGGATAGCGGCCGATGCGATAGTAGTCGTAGGCGAGATAGAAGGATTCGCCGCAGGGCTCGCCGTTCTTCTCCTGTTCTTCACCCCGCGCCTCGTACCGTTCGCCCATCCGGCCCCACACCTCCGCCCAGTGGTCGTCTTCGGTGGACTCGAGCCACGAGACCACCTCTTCGGCATCCTCCCGCTTGACCCACTCGAAGGGGTTGGCGCGGCCGGCACGCCGCAGGATCTCCGGCTTCAGTTCTTCGAGGGGGCGCATTCCCGATTCCATCATCACCTCCGTCCGAGTGACCCGAAAACAGGTCGGATCGACTTCTCTCGTCTATTGGAATGGTGCGCGCGCGTCAATCCCGGAGCGCCTGGGGTGCAGGGCTATTTCACGCTAGCGGCAAGGGAGTGAGTTCATGAAGGGTGAGGGGCGGGGCTGGCTATTTGGGAACACTTCGGCTATAAGGGGTAGATGGCGGAAGGGTTGGACAAGGGGCAGGTAGTGGTGAGGGAGGTAGAGGTGCGGCTGGTACGAGGGGAGGAGCGGCGGCGGTGGGACGAGTTGATGGAGCGGCACCACTACTTGGGGTTTCGGCAGTTTGCGGGGCGAGGGTTGCGGCAGGTGGCGGAGTGGCGCGGGCAGTGGTTGGCGCTGGTGGGGTGGCAGTCAGGGGCGTTCAAGTGCGGGGTACGGGATCGGTGGTTGGGGTGGCACCGGTCGGTGCAGTTTCGGCGGTTGCACCTGATCGGGAACAACACGCGGTTTTTGATATTGCCGGAGGCAGAGGGGATAGCGAACTTGGGGTCTCGGGTATTGGGGCGGAGCCTGCGGCGAGTGAGTGGGGACTGGGAGGCGGCGCACGGGCATGGGTTGGAGTTGGCGGAGACGTTTGTGGACCCGGCGCGATTTCACGGCGGGGTGTACGACGCCACGAACTGGGTGCGGGTGGGGCGGACGAAGGGGTTTGCGCGGCACAACGGGGCGTATACGGACGCGCACGAGGAGCCGAAGGAGATGTTCGTTCGGGCACTGAGGCGTGGGGCGCGGGAGCGGTTGGCGGACCCGGCGGACCGCCCGGAGTGGAACTGTCGGGGGACGAAGGTGTGTTACACGAGGGAGGAGTTGCGGTCGTTGCGGGAGTTGTTTGCGCAGATGCCGGATTGCCGCCGTGGTCAGGGGCGCAAGCACCGGCTGGCGACGGTGCTGGCGATCTGCGCCTTGGCGCGGTTGTCGGGGTTGAGCGGGCCGGCGGCGACGGAACGGTTCGCGAAACACCTGAGCCAGGAGGAGTTGCGGGCGCTGGGGGCGTGGCGGGACCCCAAGGCGGGCCGGTGGGTGGCGCCGTCGGACTCGACTTTGTGCCGGGTGGTGGCGGACACCGACCCGGACGCCTTGCAGGACGTGTTGAGCCAATGGGCGGCGCCTCGGGCGGGAGCGACCGGCCCCCAGCCGGCGCTGGCCGCGGACGGCAAACGCATCCGCGGCGCCAACCGCCATACCGACGAGGGCGTGTACTTCGAGACGGTGACCCTGGTGACCCACGCCGGGCGCCCGCTGGCCAGCCGCTGCTGCCACGACAAGGGAGGCGAGATCGCCGCAGCCCGGGCGCTGCTCGAAGACGTGGACGTGCAAGGCTGCGTGATTACCCTCGACGCGCTGCACACCACCCGCGACACCGAACGGGCCATCGTCGAAACCCACGGCGCCGACTACCTGTTCACGGTCAAGGGCAATTGCCCCGACACCCTCACGACGCTGGCCACCTTCGACTGGAACACCCCGCCCGCCTGCCATTACACCGCTGAGCCGGAGAAGGGCCACGGGCGCATTGACGCCCGCCGCATCGATGTCCTCACGTTGCCCAAACGTCTTTTGATCTTCGATAAGGCGCGCCAAGCCTTCCGCGTCACCCGCCAGCGCACCGACCTCAAGACCGGCGAAACCAGCGAGGAGATCGCCTATGGCATCACCTCCGTCCCCGAACACCGCGCTGACCCCGAACAACTGCTCGCCTGGAACCGTGGCCACTGGGCCATCGAGAACCGCAACCATTACCGCCGCGATGCCAGCCTCGGCGAGGACAAAAGCCGCATCCGCGCCCGCCACGCCCCCGCCAACAACGCCACCCTTAACAACATCGCCCTCGCCATCGTCTTTCACCGCGGCTTCCGCCACCTCCCCGAGGCCAACCTCCACTTCCTCATGCGACCCCTTGAGGCCCTCGACGCCATCCTCTCCCCCTCCTGAGCTCCCTCTCCTCCTTCTCCCTGGTTTTCCCCTGCCGTCATCCCCAACTCCTCAACTCAACCCCTCTACTTCCCTCTTCATCCGTCAACCCGTTGCTTGCCGTCGGTAGCGTGAAACAACCGTGGCCTGGGGTGGGGCGGCAACCTGCCGGTCAATGGTCCGCAAGACCGCCGATTATGGAGACGTGTGACAGGAATGTGCAGACTGTGGTACATGTAGTAGGCGTAGCGCGGTGTTTGTCGCATATGTAGGGGATACAGCATTCATGCAGCCCATCCGGATATTCGACGAAGTCGCTTCTGTCCTTCCCGGTGACCTCGGAGAATGCGCGGTCGCTCGCCATGCCACCGCGTCCCCGACATTTCCAGGGGACTCGGTCGAGGGAGCCTGCTGACGGTGTCTTTCCAGCCGCGTCCGCGTCCAGGATTTCTTCACAGGCGTCTAATCGTTTTTGCTATCGCGTTGTCCGTCCTCCTCTCCGGTATCGCGACGGTGCAGGCCCAAAATAACAACTGGGACGGCACGGTGGAGGTGATGCCGAGCACTCTGAACCTTCAACCGGGCCAGACACAAAGCTATCAGTTGAGGCTTAGGGGCGTGAAACCCACCGGCGACGGTTGGTGGGTCAGGGTGTTCGTCGACGGCGTGGTTCGAATAGACGGCAATCACAAAGGATTCGATTGGGTTCCGTCGGTGGGCTGGGAGTTCGATCAGGACCACTGGTTCGATCAGCACAACTGGAGTCGATGGCGAACAGTCAGGATAAGGGTGGCTGACGACGTGGAGGTTGGTTCGTCGGTGTTGCTTAACCACGATGTGTGGGACCACCAAAGCAACTGTCCGGTGCACGAAGTGGGCGACGTGAGGGTGAATGTAGTTGCAGCGCCGCCGTTGCCGACATTGTCGATCGGGGATGCGACGGTGGAAGAAGGAGAGGTGGCGGAGTTTGAGGTAACGCTGAGCGCGTCGAGCAGTGAGACGGTGTGGGTGGACTACGCGACGATGGGTGGGACGGGGGCGGAGGGGTCGGACTACACGCGGTCGAGCGGGAGGCTGATTTTTCCGAGGGGTACGACGGCGAGGACGGTGACGGTCCGGACGACGGATGACGCCGAGGGGGAGTCGAGCGAGAGGTTCACGGTTGTGTTGAGCGGGCCGGAGAATGCGACGGTGCAGACCGGGACCGGCACGGGGACGATCACGGACAACGACGGCGCACCACCGCCACCACCGCCGCCGTTGTCGATCGGGGATGCGACGGTGGAAGAAGGAGAGGATGCGGAGTTTGAGGTAACGCTGAGCGCGTCGAGCAGTGAGACGGTGAGGGTGGCCTACGCGACGATGGGTGGGACGGCGGCGGAGGGGTCGGACTACACGCGGTCGAGCGGGAGGCTGATTTTTCCGAGGGGTACGACGGCGAGGACGGTGACGGTCCAGACGACGGATGATACCGAGCAGGAATCCCCCGAGGGGTTCACGGTTGTGTTGAGCGGGCCGGAGAATGCGACGGTGCAGACCGGGACCGGCACGGGGACGATCACGGACAACGACGGCGCGCCGCCACCGCCACCGCCGACGTTGCCGACGTTGTCGATCGAGGATGCGACGGTGGAAGAAGGAGACGTGGCGGAGTTTGAGGTAACGCTGAGCGCGTCGAGCAGTGAGACGGTGAGGGTGGACTACGCGACGTCGGGTGGGACGGCGGAGGAGGGGTCGGACTACACGGGGTCGAGCGGGACGCTGACGTTTACGGCGGGTACGACGGCGAGGACGGTGACGGTCCAGACGACGAATGATACCGAGCAGGAATCCACCGAGAGGTTCACGGTTGTGTTGAGCGGGCCGGAGAAAGCAACGGTGCAGACCGGTACCGGCACGGGAACGATCACGGACAACGACGGCGCACCACCACCACCTCCTCCGCCACCACCACCACCACCACCATCACCTCCTCCGCCACCACCACCACCACCACCACCACCGACGCCGGAAGTATCGATTAGGGATGCGCGGGTGGACGAGGGAGAGGTAGCGGAGTTCGAGGTGAGGCTGAGCGTGGCGAGTACCCAGGCGGTGTCGGTTGGGTACGCGACGAAGGACGGGACGGCGTTGGCGGGGACGGACTATGAGGCGGCGGGGGGGACGTTGACGTTCGATGCGGGGGCGACGGTGAAGACGGTGGAGGTGCGGACGACGGAGGACGAGCTGGACGAGTTGGACGAAGTATTCACGGTGGAGTTGAGTGGCCCGAGCGGGGCGGTGCTGGGGGACAGGACGGGGGTAGGGACGATTGCGGACGACGAGGCAGCGCCGGAGGTATCGATCGGGGATGCGAGAGTGGACGAGGGGGGGACGGGGGAGTTCGAGGCAACGCTGAGCGGGGCGAGTGATCGGGCGGTGACGGTGGAATACCGGACATTGGCGGGGACAGCGTTGGCGGGGACGGACTACACGGCGGCGACGGGGACGCTGACGTTTTTGGCGGGGAGCCGGCGGGAGGTGATCGAGGTAGCGACGATCGAGGACGAGTTGGCGGAGTCGGACGAGGCGTTCACGGTGGAGTTGAGGGCACCGAATGGGGCGACATTGCGGGACGACACGGGTACGGGGACGATCATCGACGACGACACGGATACGGGCACGGGGGACACGTTGCCGGAGTTGTCGATAGCGGACGCGACGGCGGAAGAGGGCGAGACGGTGGAGTTGGCGGTGACGCTGAGCAAGGCGAGTGCGGACGCGGTGACGGTGATGTACTGGACGGTAGGGGGGACAGCGTTGGCGGGGACGGACTACACGGCGGCGACGGGGACGCTGACGTTTTTGGCAGGGAGCAGGCGGGAGGTGATCGAGGTGCGGACGACGGAGGACGAGTTGGCGGAGTCGGACGAGGGGTTCACGGTGGAGTTGAGGGCACCGAATGGGGCGACATTGCGGGACGACACGGGTACGGGGACGATCATTGACGACGACACGGATACGGGCACGGGGGACGCGTTGCCGGAGTTGTCGATAGCGGACGCGACGGCGGAAGAGGGCGAGACGGTGGAGTTGGCGGTGACGCTGAGCAAGGCGAGTGCGGACGCGGTGACGGTGGAGTACCGGACATTGGCGGGGACAGCGTTGGCGGGGACGGACTACACGGCGGCGACGGGGACGCTGACGTTTTTGGCGGGGAGCCGGCGGGAGGTGATCGAGGTAGCGACGATCGAGGACGAGTTGGCGGAGTCGGACGAGACGTTCACGGTGGAGTTGAGTGGCCCGAACGGGGCGGTGCTGGGGGACAGGACGGGGGTAGGAACGATTGCGGACGACGAGGCAGCGCCGGAGGTATCGATCGGGGATGCGAGGGTGGACGAAGGGGGGACGGCGGAGTTCGAGGTAACACTGAGCGTGCCGAGTGCTCAGGCCGTGACGGTTGGGTACGCGACGAAGGACGGGACGGCGTTGGCGGGGACGGACTATGAGGCGGCGGAGGGGACGTTGACGTTCGATGCGGGGGCGACGGTGAAGACGGTGGAGGTGCGGACGACGGAGGACGAGCTGGACGAGTTGGACGAAGTATTCACGGTGGAGTTGAGTGGCCCGAGCGGGGTGGTGCTGGGGGACAGGACGGGGGTAGGGACGATTGCGGACGACGAGGCAGCGCCGGAGGTATCGATCGGGGATGCGAGAGTGGACGAGGGGGGGACGGGGGAGTTCGAGGCAACGCTGAGCGGGGCGAGTGATCGGGCGGTGACGGTGGAATACCGGACATTGGCGGGGACAGCGTTGGCGGGGACGGACTACACGGCGGCGACGGGGACGCTGACGTTTTTGGCGGGGAGCCGGCGGGAGGTGATCGAGGTAGCGACGATCGAGGACGAGTTGGCGGAGTCGGACGAGGCGTTCACGGTGGAGTTGAGGGCACCGAATGGGGCGACGTTGCGGGACGACACGGGTACGGGGACGATCATCGACGACGACACGGATACGGGCACGGGAGACACGTTGCCGGAGTTGTCGATAGCGGATGCGACGGCGGCAGAGGGCGAGACAGTGGAGTTGGCGGTGACGCTGAGCAAGGCGAGTGCGGACGTGGTGACGGTGATGTACTGGACGGTAGGGGGGACAGCGGTGGCGGGGTTGGACTACACGGCGGCGACGGGGACGCTGACGTTTTTGGCGGGGAGCAGGCGGGAGGTGATCGAGGTAGAGACGACGGAGGACGAGTTGGCGGAGTCGGACGAGGCGTTCACGGTGGAGTTGAGGGCACCGAGTGGGGCGACGTTGCGGGACGACACGGGTACGGGGACGATCATTGACGACGACACGGATACGGGCACGGGGGACGCGTTGCCGGAGTTGTCGATAGCGGATGCGACGGCGGAAGAGGGCGAGACGGTAGAGTTGGCGGTGACGCTGAGCAAGGCGAGTGATGAGGCGGTGACGGTGGAGTACCGGACGGTGGCGGGGACGGCGGAGGAGGGAGTGGACTACACGGCGGCGACGGGGACGCTGACGTTTTTGGCGGGGGAGAGGCGGGCGACGATTGAGGTAGAGACGATCGAGGACGAGTTGGACGAGTTGGACGAAGTATTCACGGTAGAGTTGAGTGGCCCGAGTGGGGCGGTGCTGGGGGAGGGCACAGGGGTAGGGACGATTGCAGACGACGAGACTGCGCCGGAAGTATCGATCGGTGATGCGAGAGTGGAGGAGGGGGGGACGGCGGAGTTCGAGGTAACGCTGAGCGGGGCGAGTGATCGGGCGGTGACGGTGGAGTACCGGACGGTTGGAGGGACAGCGGTGGCGGGGTTGGACTACACGGCGGCGATGGGGACGCTGACGTTTTTGGCGGGGGAGAGGCGGGCGACGATCGAGGTAGAGACGATCGAGGACGAGTTGGATGAGTTGGACGAAGTATTCACGATGGAGTTGAGTGGCCCGAGCGGGGCGGTTCTGAGGGAAAGGACGGGGGTAGGGACGATTGTGGACGATGAGGCAGCGCCGGAAGTATCGATCGGGGATGCGAGAGTGGACGAGGGAGGGACGGCGGAGTTCGAGGTAACGTTAAGCGGGGCGAGTGATCGGGCGGTGACGGTGGAGTACCGGACGGTTGGAGGGACAGCGGAGGCGGGGTTGGACTACACGGCGGCGACGGAGACGCTGACGTTTTTGGCGGGGGAGAGGCGGGCGACGATCGAGGTAGGGACGATCGAGGACGAGTTGGACGAGTTGGACGAAGTCTTCACGGTGGAATTGAGTGGCCTGAGCGGGGCGGTGCTGGGGGACGGAACGGGGGTAGGGACGATTGTAGACGACGAGGCTGCGCCGGAAGTATCGATCGGGGACGCGAGAGTGGAGGAGGGGGGGACGGCGGAGTTCGAGGTAACGCTGAGCGGGGCGAGTGATCAGGCGGTGACGGTGGAGTACGGGACGGTGGCGGGGACAGCGGTGGCGGGGTCGGACTACACGGCGGCGACGGGGACGCTGACGTTTTTGGCGGGGAGCAGGCGGGAGGTGATCGAGGTAGAGACGACGGAGGACGAGTTGGCGGAGTCGGACGAGGGGTTCACGGTAGAGTTGAGGGCACCGAGTGGGGCGACGTTGCGCGACGACACGGGCACGGGCACGGGGGACACATTGCCGGAGTTGTCGATAGCGGATGCGACGGCGGAAGAGGGCGAGACGATAGAGTTGGCGGTGACGCTGAGCAAGGCGAGTGCGGACGTGGTGACGGCGATGTACTGGACGGTAGGGGGGACAGCGTTGGCGGGGTCGGACTACACGGCGGCGACGGGGACGCTGACGTTTTTGGCGGGAGCAGGCGGGAGGTGATCGAGGTAGAGACGACGGAGGACGAGTTGGCGGAGTCGGACGAGGCGTTCACGGTGGAGTTGAGGGCACCGAGTGGGGCGACGTTGCGTGACGACACGGGTACGGGCACGGGGGACGCGTTGCCGGAGTTGTCGATAGCGGATGCGACGGCGGAAGAGGGCGAGACGGTGGAGTTGGCGGTGACGCTGGGCAAGGCGAGTGACGAGACGGTGACGGTGGAGTACCGGACGGTGGATGGGACGGCGGTGGCGAGGTCGGACTACACGGCGGCGGCGGGGACGCTGACGTTTTTGGCGGGGAGCAGGCGGGAGGTGATCGAGGTAGCGACGATCGAGGACCAGGAGGGGGAGCCTGACAAGACATTTACGGTGGAGTTGAGCGGGGCGAGTGGGGCGGTTCTGGGCGACGGTGCGGGTGAGGGGACGATCATCGACGACGACGGTGGTCCGGTGACGCCGCCGGAGGAGACGTTGCCGGAGATGTCGATAGCGGACGCTTCAGCGGAAGAGGGTGAGGTGGTGGAGTTGGCGGTAACGCTGGACAAGGCGAGCGAGGACGTGGTGACGGTGACGTACCGGACGGTGAGTGTAACGGCGTCGGAGGGAGTGGATTACACGGCGGCGACGGGGACGCTGACGTTTATGGCTGGGAGCCAGCGGGAGGTGATCGAGGTAGCGACGATCAAGGACCAGTCGGGTGAGGTGGACGAGACGTTCACGGTGAAGCTGAGTGCGGCGAGCGGCGCGACACTGGGCGATGACACGGGTGAGGGGACGATCATCGACGATGACACGGATACGGGCACGGAGGAGACGTTGCCGGAGATGTCGATAGCGGACGCTTCAGCGGAAGAGGGCGGGACGGTGGAGTTGGCGGTAACGCTGAGCAAGGCGAGTGAGGAGGCGGTGACGGTGGGGTACCGGACGGTGGGGGTAACGGCGGAGGAGGGAGTGGATTACACGGCGGCGACGGGGACGCTGACGTTTTTGGCGGGGAGCAGGCGGGAGGTGATCGAGGTAGCGACGATCGAGGACCAGGAGGGGGAAGCTGACGAGACATTCAGGGTGGAGTTGAGTGGGGCGAGCGGGGCGATATTGGGTGACGGAGCGGGTACGGGGACGATCATTGACGACGACGGTGGGACGGGCACCGAGGACACGCCGATCGAGGTATCGATAGCGGATGCGACAGTGGAAGAGGGCGGTACGGCGAAGCTGGCGGTGACGCTTAGCCGGGCGAGTCAGGGCGCGCTGACGGTATCGTACCGGACGATGGACGGTACCGCGCAGGCTGGTTCAGACTACACGCCGATCGTGGGTACTCTGGCCTTCAAGGTGGGGAGCAGGCGACAGGTCGTCAGGGTCATGACCCGGCAGGACACGTTGGCGGAGCCCGACGAGACATTCACGGTGGTGTTGACCTCAGCGAATGGCGCGACGCTGCGCGACCACATCGGTACGGGCACGATCCTTGACGACGATGGGGAGGCTCTCCCTCCCCTGCCACGACTGCTGGATATCGCGGACACGACCGTACTCGAGGGGGGTACGGCAAAGTTCGTGGTACGTTTGAGCGCCCGCAGCGCCACCCCGGTCACCGTGTCCTACCGGACAGTGGACGGGACGGCAGAGGCGGGTACGGACTATACGGCGGCATCGGGGACGCTGCACTTCGACGCGGGAACGACTACCCGCAAGTTGAGCGTGAAGACGCTGACGGATGAACGGGTTGAGGGAGACGAGCGATTCACGGTGGAGCTGAGTGCCGCGGCGGGGGCGACCGTAGGCGACGGTACCGGAGTAGGCAAGATCACCGACGATCTGGAGCAGGTCTTCGATCCGGTCAACCGGGCCCTTCTCCCGGAGATGGGACGGGCGCTGGCTTTCACTTCCGTCAGGTGCCGCATCGATCAGGCGTTCTCGGACCTTGCCAACGGTGCGGCCCAGCCCTTCGTCAGGCTGCCGGCAGCTCCCGCGCCAGCCTCCGTGGGGTGGACCGCGGCTGGCGCCAAGCCCCTGACGCTGGCGCAGGCGCTGGACGGCGCTTCGTTCCTGGTGCCGTCGAAGAGCGGTGTCACGGTGTGGGGTTGCGGCGACTACCGCAGTCTCGCTGGTGGCGGCAAAGACCACGCGGTCGCGTGGGACGGCGAGGTCTTCAGCGGGCAGTTCGGAGTCGAGGTGAGGCTGGATACTACGGGACTGGCGGGATGGGCCGGATCCCGATCGGGCGTTTCTTTCGGTTCAAAGGGACTGGCGGGATTGTCCATATCCCAGTCGACGGCATCTTTCGACTACGACGCGAGAGGTGGGAACAGCGGCCGGTACGAGCTGCAACTGACCGGGGTGCATCCCTACCTGGGCTGGTCGATCTCGCCTGACGTCCACGTGTGGGCTACAGTGGGAGCGGCCTGGGGCAAGCTTGGGCGTACGGACGACGTCATCGGGGACCTCCGCAAGAACGACGCGAAGCTGGACTCGGGTGCGGTGGGGATCAGTGCCCGACTCCTCCCGCGCGGGACGACGAAACTGAACCTGAAGGGCGAGGCCGCGCTTGCACGGCTGGATGTGGGGCGCGGCGGCGGAGCGTTCGGGTCGGGGATAGACCTGGGGCGTCTGCGGATGAGTCTTCAGGCTAGTCGCGACTATGCGTTCCCGGCCGGTGGTTCGCTCACTCCGTGGGGCGAGTTGGGCGTGCGCCACGACGGTGGCGACGGAGACACCGGCGCCGGCGTAGAACTCGGTGGCGGCCTGCGCTATCGGAATCCGGCGACGGGGTGGACCGCGGAGGGGCACGGCCGGTGGCTTGCGACGCATGCGGGCGGGCTGGAACGCGAGGGGGGGGTTCCGTGCGCTGGTGCGCTTCGCTCCAGGAGTCGGCGGCCTTGGTCCGTCGGTGACCCTGGGTTCGATTTGGGGCGACCCCGCAAGTGGCGTGCAGCGGATGTGGGACCGCGGCGCAACGGATTCGCTTCTGAATGACACAACGGCGAGATCTCTTGAAGCGCGGTTCGCCTACGGCTTCGGAGCGCTTCGCGGCGGGGGTGTCATGACCCCGTACGGGGTCATGAGCCTGGATCGCGGAAACGGGCGCGGCTACAGGTTGGGACTGCGCTTGGCCACCGGCCGGTCGGCGACCTTGAATCTGGAGGCCGAACGCCGTGAGCGCCGCGCGGCCACGGATCATGGGGTCACTGCCCGCATGGCAGTCGGGTTCTAGTGTGGTGTCTCACAAATACGGTTACGAATCTGCGGGTCCTTTTGGCCGTCGGCTGCGTTGCTCTTCCTCGCGTGGTGCCCGCCCTGGGGCGACCGCAGGTCGCCCCTACAAGTCATCGCGCCTTGCCGACGACCAAAATGCCCTCGCATCTTCATAACCGTATTTGTGAGACACCACACTAGTCGGTATTCCTCACGAAGGTACTCGATGGCCGCGGGGTTGCCCGCCGGCAGGAAACTTGAGGTACGTGATGGCGGAACGACGAGTCGGCCTTGAAGTCCCCGGGTCCGACGTCCACGAGGTGCTGGGCGACATACGCCATGCCGAAGATTTGGGTATCCAGGCGGTGTGGCTGACTACCGGTGGACCCAGGACCGCGGACAACAACATTCGCCGGGACACCCCGAGCATCCTGGCGGCCGCGGCCATGTGCACACGAACGATTCAACTGGGCACGGCCATCGTGCTGACGTGGCCCCGCCACCCGCTCTCCTATGTCGAATACTGTGAGGCCATGGCGCAGCTCGCTCCGGGCCGGTTCCGTCTCGGCGTGGGGCCGGGCAACAAGGCTCCCATCGAGCGAACCTACGGATTCGCGTTCGAGCGCCCGCTGGGTCACCTCACCGAGTACGTGCAGATTCTGAGGGCGGTATTACGGCAGGGCGCGGTTGATTTCACCGGACGCTACTACCGCGCGCAGACCGCCGACAACGAACCGGTGGATGTTCCCGTGCTGATCTCGGCCGTGCGCCCGAAGTCCTTCGAGTTGGCCGGAACGTGCACCGACGGCGCCATAAGCTGGCTGTGTCCCGGTGCCTATCTGCGGGACTTCGCGTTGCCGGCCATGGTCGCCGGCGCGGAGAAGGCCGGGCAGCCCACGCCGCCGCTCATCGCCCATGTGGCGCTGAGCCTCCACGAGGACTGGGACGAGGTCGAAACGGTGGCAAGAGAACGCTTCGACTCGTACATGCGGCGGGACCCTTACGTCGAGATGTACCGCATGGCCGGCTTCACCGAAGCGGAGCAGCGCGCCTGGAGCACGCCGATGCTGCGGTCGCTGGTGGTTTCCGGTGACGAAGCGGAAGCGGAGCGGCGGTTGCAGGAACTGTTCGCCTTCGGCGCCGGGGAGATCATGGTCAGCGTGCTGCCCGCCGGCAGGGACCCGGACGCGTGCCGGCAGCGGACCCTGCAATTCCTTGGCGAGTTCGCAGGCACCCTGTAGACCGGCCACGGGTCCTGGCGGGCTGCCCGTGGCATTGGCACGGGCGGGTTTGAAACCCGCCCCTACAGGCCGTCATCGCGTCTTGGCGACGCCAAGCGACCATCCTTCGCGTCAGACACCGATCAGACGCCGGGGCAGGTGGCGGTGATGCCGCCGTCCACCGGCAGCATCACCCCGGTGATGTAATCGGCGTCGTCCGAGGCCAGGAACAGCGCTGCCTGCGCCACGTCCCAGGCCGTGCCGCCCCGGCCCAGCGGGACGATGCCGTCACGGGCTCGGCGATATTCTTCGGCCGAGGTGTACCCCTTGTACTCATAGCTGGGCTTTCCGGCCACGAGACGGCGTGTGAACGGCGTGTCAATGTAGCCCGGCAGCACGCAGTTGGCGCGAATGTGCTTGTCGGCGTATTGCAGCGCCAGGTTCTGGGTGAGCTGGTTGACCGCACCCTTGGCCGCGGAGTAGGAGGCCGTGGGTACGTTGACGTGGCGTATGCTGGCGATGGACGAGATGTTGACGATGGCGCCGCCGCCTTGACGGATCATGATGGGAATGACCGCTTTGCAGGTGAGCAGCACGGAGGTCACGTTACGGGCCAGCACGGCATCCCAGTCGTCCCGCTCGATATCCAGCACCCACCGTCCCGGTCCCTGGCCGCCCACGTTGTTGTGCAAGATGTCGACCCGTCCGAAGGCATCCATGCACGCGTCGACCATGGCCTTGACTTCCGCTTCCGAGGTGACGTCCGCGGCAAAGGTCGCGCACACGCCCCCCTCGGCCTCAATGATCGCCCTGGTTTCCTCCGCCGCCTCCAGCCGATAGTCCACCGCGAACACCTTCGCCCCCTCCCGTGCGTATAGGACGGCGGCGGCCTTGCCGTTGCCCCACCCGGGCTCGATGGACCCGGCGCCGGACACTAGTGTGGTGTCTCACAAATACGCTTATGAAGATGCGAGGGCATTTTGGTCGTCGGCAAGGCGCGATGACGAGCAGTGGCGGTTACCACGCGAGGAAGAGCAACGCAGCCGACGGCCAAAAGGACCCGCAGATTCGTAAGCGTATTTGTGAGACACCACACTAGCGCCACCTTGCCCTTCACCCGCTCACCCCGCTTGATCGCTTCCATTCGTCATACCTCCAAACTGTTCGAATCGCGCGGAACGCTGCCGGGTGGCGCCCTTCACGAGCGTCGAAGTCCTACTCGCGGGAAACGGGTCGGGCGTCAGATATAGTACATGTGCGGCCGCTCGTCCGGCTCGCAAACGTCGGCGAGGGTGACGCCGTCGATGACTTCCTCCATGGCCGCGGTCGCCTGCCTCCAGGTCTCCAGTACCTTTCGGGCCGCCACCGAGTCGGCCGTGTATTTCCGCAGGCTTTCCTCCGGTCCGGTCACCGGCCCGCTCAGAACCTCCAACACTTCCCTTAGCGGAATCTGGTCCGGTGGCCGCGTGAGGTAGTATCCGCCGCCGGGTCCCCGGTTGGCGCGGCAAATATCCGCCTGTTTCAGGGAGATCATGATCTGGCCGAGGAACTCCACGGGAATCCCCTTTCTCTCTGCGATCTCCTTCACTTGAATAGGTGTCTTCGCGTCCCACCGACGCGCCAGTTCCTCGAGAGCAAGAATCCCGTAGGTACCGCGAGAGCTGATTTTCATTGGCATACCCTTGGACAAGCCGGCGTACCGGCGACGGTATAACAGGTCGTCGCCACCCTTACATTCTAGTGTGGTGTCTCACAAATACGGTTATGAAGCTGCGAGGGCATTTTGGCCGTCGGCTGCGTTGCTCTTCCTGGCGTGGTGACCGCCACTGGGGGGCGACCGCCGGTCGCCCCTACAGATCATCGCGCCTTGCCGACGGCCAAAATGCCCTCGCAGCTTCATAACCGTATTTGTGAGACACCACACTAGTGTCCTGTCCGGTCAATTCGCATGGTAAGATGCGCAGGATTTTTCGTTTGCCGGCAAGGCGCGATGACGTGTAGGGGCGACCGGCGGTCGCCCCTATGGCGTGCACCACGCGAGGAGGAGCAACGCAGCCGACGGCGAAAAAGACCAGCAGATTGCCATGCGAATGAACCGGACAGGACACTAGATCAGGCCTGCGATCTCGTCGAGGACCTCCGGGTTGGCCAGGGCCTCCCGGTTTCGCACGGGCTCACCGTTCAGGATGGCTGACACGGCGTTTTCCACCTTCTTGCCGTTTCGCGTCACCGGCACCTGGCTGATCCCTTGCACCATGGCGGGGACGTGGCGCGGCGTGGCCTGGGCGCGGATGGCCGAGCGGATGGCCTCGGCCATCTCCGGGTCCAGGGGCTCGTTCAGCACCACGAACAACGCAACCCTGGTTTCGCCCTCGCGCCGGTAGCCGGCGACGATGCTGTCCTGGACGAAGGGCAGCCGGTCGACGATGCGATAGATCTCGGCGGTGCCGAACCGGATTCCCGCGGGGTTGAGCGTCGTGTCGCTGCGGCCGTGGATCACGAAACCCTGCTCCGGCGTGCTGGCCATGTAGTCGCCGTGGCGCCACACCCCCGGGTAGGCGGCGAAATAGGTGTCGCGGTACCGGGCATCGCCGGGGTCGTTCCAGAAGCCCAGGGGCATGGAGGGAAACGGTTTCCGGCAGACCAGCTCGCCTTCCTGGCCCACCAGCGGCCGGCCATCCTCGTCAAACACGGCGACGTCCACCCCCAGAGCCGGTCCCTGGATCTGCCCCGGGTACACCGGCGAGATCGGGTTGCCGAGCACGAAGCAGCCGATGATGTCGGTACCTCCCGAAATCGAGCAGACCTGCGTGTCCGGCTTGATGGCCTGGTGGACGTAGTGGAACTGGGAGGCCTCCAGCGGCGCTCCGGTGGAGAGGAGGGTCCGCAGTCCGCCGAGCCGGTACTTCCCGGCGGCCCGGAACCCGGCCTTCTCCAAGGTGGCGAGAAGCTTCGGGCTGGTGCCGAAAACGGTGATGCCGTGGTCTTCCGCGAGCCGGAACAGCCGGTCCTCCCGCGGGTAGGCGGGGCTGCCGTCGTACAAGACCACCGTCGCTCCCTGGGCCAGTCCGCTCACCAGCCAGTGCCACATCATCCAGCCGCAGGTGGTGAAGAAGAAAACCGCATCGTCACGGTCGACATCGGTATGGAGCCTGTGCTCCACGTGGTGCTTGAGAGCGGTGCCGCCGGCGCCGTGCACGATGCACTTGGGCAGTCCCGTGGTCCCGGACGTGTAGAGGATGTAGACCGGGTGGTCGAAGGGAAAGTCGGCAAACGTCGGCTCCGGGCCCTCGGGGTCAAGAAAGGACTCCCACGGAACGGCGCCGCCGGGCAGGCTCTGTTCCGTGCCCGGGACCACCACCCACCGTTCCAGGCCGGGAAGCGAATCCGCCAGCCTGCGGGCCTTCTCCGTGCAGTCGTGGAGCTTCCCGTTGTAGAAGTAACTGTCGCACGACAGCAGAACCTTGGGGTGGATCTGGCTGAAGCGGTCGAACACCCCCTGGAAGCCGAAATCCGGGGAGGTGGCGCTCCACACGGCGCCCAGGGAGGTTGTCGCCAGCATGGCCACGACGGTCTCCACGACGTTGGGAAGATACCCCGCGACACGGTCTCCCGGTCCGACCCCGATGCGCCGAAGGGCGGCCTGGCAGCGGCCCGTGAGCGCATGGAGCTCCCGGAACGTCACCGTGCGGCATTGCCCGAGTTCGTTCTCCTCGATGAGGGCGGCCCGGTCGTCGCGGTGCCGCAGGAGTTGGCGGGCGAAGTTGAAGCCGGTGCCGGGGAACCAGACTTCGCGGCCGAGCCGCTGGGCTGGAGGCATGGCGTCATCCGCCAGCACCGGGCCTGACGGGATCTGGCCGGTGGCGTCTATCCACGCCGCTTCCCAGAATTCCTCCAGTCGCGACACACTCCAGTGGTGCAGCGCGGAGAACGAATCGCCGGGAATTTCATGGGCGGTACGTAGCCGTTCCCGGAATCGATACAGGTGAGATTCCCGGATCTGCCGTTCCGTGGGTGACCAGAGGGGCGTCATCCTTCATCTCCCGGGAGCCATCCCAAGTCCGGATGTTCGCTGCCTGTGCCGTTCTTCGATACCATTGTGTGGTTCGGCGAAGGGGCAGAGGCGGTTTTTCATGACGATGGCCCGGTTGGGCGCGTCGAATCCGATTCTCAAGTCGAAGTCCCGGTGCATCACCGATTCAGGATCGTCAGTGTGGACGGCGCCGAAAAGGTGTCCCATCTCGTGGATCAGCGCCACCGTGTCGTGTGTCAACTCGCGGTCCTCGTACGCGAAGGAATCGCCGACGTGGCTCACGATGTAGTTTCCCAGCCCCTGCGTGCAGTTCCCGAAACGGTCTGCGCGTGCGCGTCCCCCCTTGTAAAAATTAAGCGGCTGTTGGGTCAGGCCGATGACGACATCGTGGGGCTCGTTGCCGCCCGCCCGCGGATAGGAGCGCTTGAGGTGTTTCATCAAGATGACCGACGACGTGGTGGTCCCGACGACGTGCCAGGGCTCGGTGGCCTGATGTGCGAGCTGGATGCCGAAGCGCTCCTCGTAATAGTCCGATGCCGCCCGCAGCAGGGCCCCGGCGGTGTCGCGCCACCGCGGGTCCCCCCGTCGCAACGCCGGGTCGGCCACGAGCTTGACCCTCACCACCCGCTCCGGCGCGAACTTTTTGCCCCAGTGGCCGGCGCTGCAACCCACCAGCACGAGGCCGCTAAAGACGGACCAGATTATCAAGAGGCGCAGCATCATCGGTGAGGAGTTCAACGTCATCCTGCTCCAGCGGGCCGTTGTAGTAGGAACTTCGAATCTTGCTGACCGGGTCGGGGAAGAGGTCGCGGCCGAGACCAATGGCCCGCCGCTCCATCTCCTTCATGCTCATGCGCTCCAACGCGTTGCTGGCCAGGACCACGACGTTCTGGATCTCGGTCAGCACGGGGCCACGATTGCCGAACGTGGGAAAAATGTAGACTTGGGGGAACACGCTGCTCAGCGTCTTGATGGCGGCCCGGATCATCGTGCTGTCCGGTCCCCGCAACGATCCGATGAGATTGATCACCAGCACGCCTTCGGGCGTCATCTTCCGCCGGGCGGTGCCGAAGAACTCGCGGGTGACCAGGTGGAAGGGCATGTTGTCCGCGTAGTAGGCGTCCAGCAGGATCAGGTCGAAACGGTCATCGGCCCGCGCGAGGAACTCGCGGCCGTCGCCGCCGTGAACCCGCTGACAGGAGTCCTCCTGAAAATGGAAGAACTTGCGGGCCACCTCGACCACATCCGGATCTATCTCGATGGAGTCGATCTCGATCTCCGGGAACTCCTGGTGGTATTTCTTGGCCATGGATCCGCCGCCCAGTCCGATGATCAGGGCCTTGGCCGCGTCCGGCCTCAGCACCAGCCCCAGGGAGGTGAAGCGGGAGTAGAGCAACTCCAACGAGGTGGGGTCGCGCCGGTCCATGGAGCTCTGCAGCGTTCCGTCGAAGTACAGGTATCGGCGTTCCCGGGTCTCTTCCACGCGGATGCGGTGGTAACCGGTGTCCTTTTCGTACAGGGTCTTGGCCCAACCGCGCCCCAAGGGCGCCAGCATTGCCGACATGATGGCTTTCGGTGACACTGTCAATGATTGCCTGCCACGGTCTGCCAGCCAGGCTACCAAACGCCGCATGGGTTTCCGTGTCCGGTGTCGCTACAGTTGACTGTAGTACCAGTCTTCATTGACCAGCGATATGGGCTCCAGGAGATCCTCCGAGATCCCGTCGATGAACTGGGACGGCCGCGAGAATACCATTCCCAGGGAACGATCGTACACGCGCGAGGGATAGGCAAAGAACAGGTTCTCCTTGGCACGTGTGGCCGCCACGTACAACAGTCGCCGTTCCTCTTCCAGCTCCTCGAGGCTGTTGGTGTTGTAGTACGAAGGAAACCGCCCCTCCAGCGCCCAGATAATGAACACGGAATGCCATTCCAGGCCCTTGGCGGAATGAACGGTGGACAGCACCAGGGGACCCTCGTCGGGGTCCACCGGGAGGGCTTCGTCCACGCTGGCGGAGGGAGGGTCCAGCGCCATGTCGCTCAACAGGCGCTCGATGCTCTGGTATCGTTCGGTCAGGCCCTGGAAGTGCTCCAGGTCCCGCAGCCGCTTGGGGTAGTCGTCGGCGTGTTTTCGCTTGAGGATGGGGAGATAGTACTGCATCAGGTAGTGCGCCATATCCGCGGGCCGGGTCCGCTCCGAACACTCACCGATCACCTGTCCCAGCGTCTTGAGCCCCTGTTTCGCCCTGCCGCGTGATTCGACCCCCCTCAAGGTTTCGCCTGGGTTCTCGTCGTCCAGGAGTTGCTCGATGAGCTTGCGGCTCATCTGGGGGCCGACACCCTCCAGCAACATCAGCACCCGGCTCCAGGACACCGCGTCCTTGGGATTGCTGATGACCCGCAGATGCGCCAGCAGGTCCTTGATATGGGTCGTTTCCATGAACTGGAAGCCGCCGCGCTTCACGAAAGGGATGTCGTGCCGCGTCAGCTCGATCTCGAGATCGAAGGAGTGGAAGCTCGAGCGGAACAGCACCGCCATGTCCCACAGGGGAACGCCCTCCTCCCGCAGCTCCAGTACGCGCTGGCACACGAAGCGAGACTGGGTGTGCTCGCTCTCCGCTTGTACCAGGAGCGGTGTCCCACCTTCGCTCTTGCGGCTGTAGAGGTTCTTCTCGTAGCGCTCCGCCGCCCGGGTGATGATCTCGTTGGTGAGTCGCAGAATCGGTTGGGTGCTGCGGTAGTTCTCCTCCAGGGGAATGATCGTCGTTCCCGGAAACTGGTTCGGGAAGTCCATGATGTTCCGGAAGTTGGCGCCGCGGAACGAGTAGATGCTCTGGGCGTCGTCGCCCACGGCCATGACGTTGTCGTGGGTACAGGCCAGGCCGCGGATGATGTCGGACTGCAGGCGGTTGGTGTCCTGGTACTCGTCCACCATGATGAAGCGAAAGCGCTCCGACAACCGGTGCCGCAGGTCCTCCTGCGAGTCCAGAAGATCCTTGAGGCAGGTGAGCAGATCGTCGTAGTCCAGCAGCGACTTCTCGCGTTTGTAGACCTGGTAGCGCTCGGCGATGGTCACCAACTCCTCCAGGAAATCCGCGAGGTGCGAGTACTCGCGTTCGACCAGCTCGGGGAGGGGCACCTGCTTGTTGCGCGCCAGGCTCTGGATCTCCGAGATGGTCTGCTTTCTGGGAAAGCGCTTCTCCCGGACGTCGAGGCCCATCTGTGCGCGCAAGATCTGGATCACGTCCTGGCTGTCGGAACGGTCCATGATGGTGAAGCCCGGCGCCAGTCCCATGAGCTGGCCGTATTGCCGCAGCACCATGTTGCCGAAGGAGTGGAAGGTGCCGCCGGCGATGCGCTCGCAACGGGCGTCGGTCAACAGGCTCGCGCGCTGCAGCATCTCCTCCGCCGCCCGGCGGGTGAAGGTGAGCAGCAAAATCGATCCGGGATCGATGCCCCGTTCGATCAAGCGGGCGACCCGATACACGAGCGTCCGGGTCTTTCCCGTACCAGCCCCGGCCACCACCAGCAAAGGACCTTCCAGGAACATCGCGGCTTCACGCTGCGCCTCGTTGAGCTCGTGCTCGTAGGCGATGGCGGATGCGGGAGGGGACGCAGTGGGGTTGATGTTCTTGAGGACGTATTTGCGCGCCAAACGTTTCTCCAGGTTTCTCCAGGATGGTTGCCGGACGGTTCGCGCCGGTGGCCGGCGCCGGCGGTTTGCCGAAGCAGGACAAGGTTAACACAACCCGCGTTCCCCGCAAAGATTTGTTGTTGCAAACCAGCCGACAAAGAACTAAACAAGCGTGGGATTCATGGTAACGCGGGACACTAGAGTCATGACCGTTGCAGTCCGAATCCATCGCTTGTTCGCAACCCTGGTTTTCGGGTTTTTGCTCCTTTCAGGTTCGTCGGCTTCCTTTGCCCAGACCCGCCTCGACGGCGTTGTGGTCTCGGATCACGATGCAGCGATCAGGGCGGGCATGGGGATTCTGGAGCAGGGCGGCAACGCCGTTGACGCCGCCGTCGCGACGGCGTTTGCCCTGGCGGTGGTGGAGCCGGCATCGTCGGGCTTGGGCGGGGGCGGGGTCATGGTGATCTACCAGTCGAAGGAGAAGAAGGCCCACGCGTTGGATTTCACGGAAGTGTCGCCTGCGGCAGCGGGCCCCGGGCTCTATCGCAAGGAAGACGGTATCCGCCAGGACCTCCTGGAGGCCGGCGCCCTGGCCGTGGCGGTTCCCGGAACCGTTGCCGGGTTGACCGAGGCCCTGAAAAGGTTCGGGAGTTTGCCGTTGGAAACGGTGTTGGCGCCGGCCATCCGCCATGCCGCGGCGGGTTTTCCGGTAACCCGCCGGCTCCGCCGGGTCATCGAGGATAACCTGCCCGCGCTACGGCAACGCGCCAATTTCTCACGTATCTTCCTCACGGCTTCGGGGGCGCCCCATGATGTGGGAGAAATGATCCGCCAACCGGAGCTTGCGGAAACCCTGAAGACCATCGCCAGGGAGGGCGCCGCGGGCTTTTACGAGGGCGCCGTCGGTCAGGCCATCGCCGCACGGATCAAGAACGTGACCCTGGACGACCTCAACAGCTACAAGCCCGTGTGGCGCCGCCCGCTCATCGGCAGCTACCGGGAACGGAAGGTGATCACGGTGCCGCCGCCGAGCGTGGGGGGCGTGGCCCTGGTGGGGCTGCTGAACGTCATGGAGGGCTACGGCCCGGACCAGTTCCGCCACAACTCCGGGGCCTACCTGCACCTGGTCGCGGAAACGACGAAAGCGGGCACGGCGGACTTGTTGGAATACCTGGGAGACCTCGATTCCAACGAGATCCCGGTTCAGCCGATAACCTCCAGGGAGCGCGCTTCCGCGGTGCGCAAGCAGATCTCCATGGACGTGGCGGCGCGCCGGGACGCCGCCCTGCCAACGGCCCCGCCTGGAGAGAAAAGCGGCCTCAGCCATGTAGGCGTGCTGGACGGCGACGGCAACGCGGTCTCCATGTGCCTCGCCATCGGCAGCCCTTTCGGCGCCAAGGTGCTGGTGCGTGAAACCGGCGTCATCCTCAACAACCAGATGCGGAAATTCTCGCTCACGGGCAGTCCGGAGGGGTCCGCCGACAACGCCCACAACATGCTCAAGCCGCGAACGCGGCCGGTGAACGGCTTGGCCCCGGCGATCCTCCTCCGGGATGACCGGCCGGTGCTGATCATCGGCGCTTCCGGAGGCCCGGAGACGGCGCTCCAGACGGTCCTCAATGTTCTGGATTTCCGCTTGCCGCTGACCGAGGCGGTGGCTGCGGCGCGCATCCACGTTCCGGCGGAGTTGCCGCATGTCGTGGAGGTGGAGCAGGCCGTGAGCGACGACGCGGTGGTTGCGCTGGAAGGGAAGGGTCACACGGTTCGGCGCCGGCGGCACCTGGGTACGGTTCAAGCCATTCGCGTGGAAGGCAAGAGCATCACCGGAGCCTCGGATCCGCGCGGGACGGGCGCGGCGCCCTGAACGAGAATCCCGGGTCCTGCCGTGCCGCTCTTCAGGGGGCGTCGAAGGGGTTTTTGATGAGGATGGTCTGGTCGCGGTCCGGTCCGATGGAGGCGATGACGATCTCCGTTTCCACCAGCTCTTCCAACCGCTCCATGTAACGCCGCGCATTGGCGGGCAGATCCGCAACGCTTCGGGCGCCGGAGACCGGTTCCTGCCAACCCTCGAATTCCTCCCACACGGGTTCCAGGGACTCCATCACCTTCAGGCTTGCGGGAAAGTGGCGCAGCAGCCTGGCTCCCGCCTGGTACGCCGTGCACACGCGGATCTTCGGCAAGCCGGTAAGCACGTCCAGCTTGGTCAAGGCGATGCCGGTCAAGCCGTTGAGACGCACGGCGTGCCGTACCGCCACGGCGTCGAACCATCCGCAACGGCGCGGCCGTCCGGTGGTGGCGCCGTACTCGTCGCCGTCCTGGCGCAGCTTTTCGCCCTCGGGGCCGGTGAGCTCGGTGGGGAACGGCCCGCTGCCGACCCGCGTGGTATAGGCCTTGGAAATGCCCATGACCTCGTGGAGGTGCCGCGGCCCGACGCCCGCGCCGGAGCACACGCCGCCGATCACCGTGTTGGACGAGGTGACGAAGGGGTAGGTGCCGTGGTCGAGGTCGAGCAGGGTCCCCTGGGCGCCTTCGAACAGCACGTTTTTCCCGTCCCGGAACATCTCATCCAGCAGCACGCCGGTGTCGGTGACGTACGGCGCGAGCTTCTCGCGGTAGCCGCTGTAGGTGCGGTGAATCTCCTCGAAGTCCAGCGCCTGTTCCTTCAGAATCGCTCTCAGGTAGACGTTCTTCTCCGCGATATTGTGCTCGAGTTTCTCGCGAAAGGTGTCTTCTTCCAGCAGGTCGATGACCCGTATGCCGACCCTGGCGGCCTTGTCCTCGTAGGTGGGTCCAATGCCCCGGCCGGTGGTGCCGATCTTGCCGGCGCCGCGCATCCGCTCCCGGGCCTGGTCGATGGCCCTGTGGTAGGGCATGATCAGGTGTGCCTGCTCGCTGATCCGGAGCTGGGAGTCGTTTTGCAGGTGACCCTGCTGCCGCAGTTCCTGGAGCTCGTGCAGCAGCACCTCGGCGTCCAGCACCACGCCGTTGCCGATGACGCAGACCTTGTCCCGGTGGAGCGCTCCCGACGGGATCACGTGCAGGATGGTCTTCTGGCCGTTGACCACCAGGGTGTGGCCGGCGTTGTTGCCGCCCTGAAACCGCACCACCACGTCCGACTGCTGGGCCAGGAGATCGACGATCTTGCCTTTTCCCTCGTCGCCCCACTGGGCGCCTATGACTGCAACGTTGGCCACGTACGTGTCTCAGAGCCTTACGGCTGTCGTGGAGATGACCTCGGGCAGTGCCCGGAACTTGTCCAGCACCTCTTTGGGCACCGGTTTGTCCACCCGGATGAAGGATATGGCGCGGCCGCCGACCTTCTCCCGCCCCAGTTCCAGCCCGGCGATGTTGATGCCGTTGTCGCCGAGCAGTGAACCCATGGCTCCCACCACTCCCGGAACATCGTGATTGTACGAGACCAGGATGTCGCCGTCGGGGACGGCCTCGAAGTAGAAGTCGTTGATCCGGACGATCCGGGGATTGCGGGCACCGAAGAGCGCCCCTTCGATCTCGGTCTCCTGGTCTTTCGCGCGGGTGCGGACCTTGATGTAGCTGGCGAAGTCCCGGGCGCTCTCGCTCTTGGACTGGATCACCTGGATACCGCGCTCCTGCGCGATGAACGGCGCGTTCACGTAGTTGACCGCATCGCCCAGGGCGAAGCTGAGAACGCCCTTCAGGACCGCCAAAGCGATGGGTGCGATGTCGTATTGCGCCACCTCGCCGCCGCCCTCGATCTGGATCTCGTCCGGGAACTTACCCAGCAACTGCACGTGCAGGCTGCCGAGCTTCTCGCCCAGCGTGAGGTACGGTTGCAGCTCCCGCAACAGGTCCTGGCTGACGCTGGGGGCGTTGACCGCATAACGGATCACGCCGTCCACGAGGAAGTCCCGGACCTGCTCCGCCACCGCGATGGACACGTTGAGCTGGGCTTCGTCGGTGGAGGCGCCGAGGTGCGGGGTGGTTACTACCTGGTCCAGTTGCACCAGGGGATGATCCGGCCCCGGCGGCTCGTCCACGTACACGTCCAGCGCGGCCCCGGCCACCTTGCCCTCCTTCAGGGCCTCGGCGAGGTCGTTTTCGTCCACGATGCCGCCCCGGGCACAGTTGATGATCCGCACGCCGGTTTTCATCTTGGCGATGGTCTCGCGGTTGATGAGCCCCCGCGTTTCGTCGATCAGCGGCACGTGGACCGTGATGAAGTCCGATCGGCGGTAGATCTCGTCCAGGCTGACGGATTCCACGCCCATGCGCGCGGCGGCCTCGGGCGGGATGAAGGGATCGTATCCCAGCACCTTCATCCGCAGTCCCAGGGCACGCTCGGCCACGATGCGCCCCACGTTGCCCAGGCCGATGACCCCCAGGGTCTTGTTGCAGACCTCCACGCCGGTGAATTTCTGCCGGTTCCATTTGCCGCTCTTGAGGGATGCCACTGCCTGGGGGATGTGCCGGGCCAGGGCCAGCATCAGCGAGATGGTGTGCTCGCCGGTGGTGACGTTGTTGCCGCCCGGCGTGTTCATCACCACGATGCCCTTCTTGCTGGCGGCGTCCACGTCGATATTCTCCACGCCCACGCCCGCCCGGCCGATGATCTTGAGCCGGTCCGCAGCCTCGATGACCTCAGCGGTCACCTTGGTGCCGCTGCGAAGAATCAGTCCGTCGTAGCCGCCGATGATCTCCTTGAGCTCTTCGGGCTTGAGCCCCGTCCGCACGTCGACGTCGATGTGCTCCGCCTCGTTCAGCACCTCGAGCCCCACGTCGGGAAGCGGGTCCGAAACCAGCACCTTCATCATGTCGCTCTCACCTCTGCTCTCCGTTGCGTTCGCCCCGCTGACGGACGCGTCGTGATGGTCGATCAAGTCCATCGGTCAGTCCAATGCCTCCAGCAGGATCTCCTGAGCCGCCGCCACGCCCCGGCCGAGATGGACCGGAAGGTCGAACTTCCGGAAGGCCATTTCCAGTGCGCTGATCGCCACGATCACGTCGAACGCCCCCATGTGGCCCACATGGGCGATGCGGATGACCTTTCCCTGGAGATGGTCCTGTCCCTCCGCGAAGGTGATGCCCATGCGCGCCCGCAGGTAATCGAGCAACACGTCCCCGTCGGTGCCCTCGGGTACGTAGAAGCCCGTGGCCGCGGGACTGGGGTTGTCCGGCGACAGCAGCTCGAGCCCCATGGCCGTGGCCGCGGCGCGGGTGGCGCGGGCCATGCGGTCGTGCCGTGCATAGACCCGATCCAGCCCCTCCTCGCGCATCAGCTTGAGGGCGGCGCACAGCCCGAATACCAGCGACACCGCCGGGGTATAGGCGGTGGAGCCCTTGGCCTGGCCTTTCCGTTCGCTCTGCAGGTCGAAGTAGAAGCGCGGGGACGCGGCTTCCCCGGTCCGTTGCCAGGCGCGGTCGCTGAGGCCGATGAAGGCCAGCCCCGGCGGCAGCATCATGGCTTTCTGGGAGCCTGTCACCAGCACGTCGATGCCCCAATCGTCCATCGGTACCGACAGCACGCCCACCGCGGTGACGCCGTCCACCAACAGCAGCGGTCCGCCGTCCCGCGTGAGGCCCGCGATCTCCGGCACCGGATGAAGCGTCGTGGTGGAGGTCTCGCTGGCCTGGATGAGCACGCCCTTGGCGTCGGGGTGCGCCTGGAGTGCCTGTTCTACGGCGCTGACCTCCACCGCCGTGCCCCATTCCACCTTGATCTCCACCACGTCGAGGCCGAAGGCCCGGCAAATGCGCAGCCACCGTTCGCCGAACTTGCCGCCGTTGACCACGATGACCTTGTCTTCCGGCGAGAAGAGGTTGGTCACCGCCGCCTCCATGGCGCCGGTGCCGGAAGAAGCCAGGATGATCACGTCGTTCTTCGTGCCGAACAGGGTCTTCAACCCTTGCCGTGCCTCTTCCAGAACCACCGCGAACGCCGGCGTCCGGTGATGGATCATGGTCTGGGCCATGGCCAACTGCACTTCGTTGGGAATGGGCGTCGGCCCGGGAGAAAGGAGATATTGCTTGATCATGGGGCACCATCCGAGGGCGCGTGAGTCGTCCCGTCAACAGGATTTGCGCACAAAAAAGCCTGAACCTCTTCGGCTAAGAGACCCAGGCGTACGGCCGTCCAGCAGTAAGCACTCCCCCGTGGTTCAATCCACGTACACGCCAGTTGTGCGAACTTATTGGTAGCTTGACCGCGCGGTTTTGTCAATTCCGCCGGCCCGATCGCCGAATCCGTCAGCCGGACCCCCGAAACCGTCACCCCCGGACCCCCGAAACCGTCACCCCGGACTTGATCCGGGGTCCAGGAGGCGAGGGGCGGCGCGGCAGCGTCCCTTTCCATGCGCGGCGTGAACGTATAAATTCCCAAATCCTCATGAACACGGCGCGCAAGATTGTCTTCCTCGATCTCGACGGAACTCTGCTCCGTTCCCAGGACGGCCACGTCGCCTTCAACCAGGCGATCCTCAAGACCTTCGGCTTTCCCGGCGACATTCGCACCATCCGGCCCGACGGCAAGACCGATCCCCTGATACTGCAGGAGATCTTCGACGTGGCGGGCCACAAGGTGGAGTGGGGACCGGCGGACTGGCAGACCTTCAGCCAACATCTAGAAGAGTGCTACAAAACCGCCATTTCGGAGGGTTCCACCCAGGTGCGGGCGCTGCCCGGCGTCCCGGAGCTGGTGCGCGAGCTGAGTCGCCTGCCGGACCTCCACCTCGGCGTCGTCACCGGCAACATGGAGGTCACCGCCCGCTTGAAGCTCCAGGCCGCGGGCGTGGGCGAGCACATCGGCCCCGGCGCCTTCGGCAGCGACTCCGCCCAACGCAACGACCTCCCCAGGATCGCCATGGAACGCTGGCGCAGCCACCTGAATCTCCCGGTGGAGCCCGAGCACTGCGTCATCGTCGGCGATACCCCCAGAGACCTGGAAGCCGCCCGAGCCAACGGCATGAAATGCCTCCTCGTGGCCACCGGCCGTTACCACCCCAAAGAGCTCCGGGAGCTGCAACCCGACGGTCTTGTGGCTGACTTCTCGGACACTCGCACTGCCGTGGATGCGTTGCTGAGGTTGTTCGGGTAGCGAGACGTCACCTTTTTCGTCGCCACAACGGTGTTGAGAATAGCGATTCAGGGGGAGAAAGAAGCGCGACTATACTGAAATTAGCCAAGTTATCGGTTTTCCATAAACTGGGGTAACCTTGCTATAAATTGCCTCGCGACCCGTCGCCAGCTACTTGGGATGACGCATTAAATCAGGCTGTTTCAAATTCAGAACTTGAAACAGCCTGATTTCTCATCATTGAACACCCGTCCCGCATCACGTTTGTCGAAGCCAAGTTCGCCGCACCGCGCGGAGGGGAGTCTGATACCTTGGGACAAGCTGCACGAGGCGGGTTTTTGGGAAGTATAACTCGTCGTCACGATAGTGCTGCGGCTGTTCGGGTAGCCGGGGCGTCTATAATTGCACTGGCACTATAGTCGTGCACATTGATCTAGTGCGACCCTGGGAGTTCCAGGAGGCGATCATGCGAAATATTACCTTGAGCGCGGACGAGAACCTGATCGAAGCGGCGCGTCGCCGCGCTGCGGCTCAGCGTACGACGTTGAACGCTGAGTTTCGGCTGTGGCTCGCGGACTACGTTGGTCGAGAACGGCAAGCCGCCCGAGCCATGCAAACGGTCCGCGAGTTGCAAGGACGGCTGCGAGTCGGGCGCAAGTTGACGCGGGACGAGATGAATGAGCGTTGAATGCTTCATCGATACGATCATAGCCCGTCATCCCTCGGCGGAATTTGCATGCCCCTTTGCACCGCCGGCCGGGCGCCGACACGGGCCAGCCACTCTCGCACATTAGGATAGCGCTCGAGGTCGATCTCCTGCATCTCCCAGCGGTAGATCCAGGGGTAGGCCGACACGTCAGCGATGGAGTAGTCGCCCGCCAGGTAGTCCCGTCCTTCCAGGCCCCGGTTGAGCACTCCATAGACGCGGTTGTTTTCCGTTTGCGAGATTCCCAGGTGGGCGTGCTCCTCGCCGGCGTCGCGGCAGCGTATCTGCCAGTGCAGGCCGAGACCCGTATGGGTGATGTGGCCGGAGGCGAAGAACAGCCAGTTCAGGACTTCCATGCGGGCGGCCGGGTCTTCGGGCAGGAGCCGCCCCGACTTCTCCGCCAGGTAGATCAGGATGGCCCCTGACTCGAACACGGTGACGGCTCCGCCGTCGGGGCCGTCGTCATCCACGATGCAGGGGATCCGGCCGTTGGGGTTGATGGCCAGGTACCAGTCTTCCTTCTGTTCCCCTGCGTCGAGGTCCATGGGCCGGATCCGGTAGTCCAGCCCCGATTCCTCCAGCATGATGGACGCTTTGCGGCCGTTGGATGTCGCTTTGCTGTAGAGTGTGATCATTGTCGTCTGCCCTTTTGTCTGCGTGATTTGTGGCGAGTCTACCGATTTCCTGTAGACTTTATAACAGGGATGCATTTGCCTCCGAGCACCCTGTTTCATCTGAGGACCCTGTTTATGGCTACACCCTATCGCGACATTCTGGACAAGGTGCGGCTGGCGTTTCCCCAGCCGGTATCCGATCCCATCCACGATTCGTACTTCATCCACTCCATTATGCGTGCCCTGGACCAGGTGGATGCGTTGAAGACGGAGTTGCCGACACTCGGTGATCTGACGGCAGGTGACTTCGAGGAGGCGCGGAAGGCGACGTTGCCGGCGGGCCCGTCGTCGGTGGAGGCAGTGACCTCCGACCTCGTGGGCTACCTGCGGGGCATGACCCTCTTCGGCCACCCCCGCACCCAGCAGAACGTCGTCCCGCCGCCCACCATTCCCAGCGTCATCGGGGTCTTGCTGGCCGCGTTGTACAATCCCAACATCGCCTGGGACGAATACAGCCGGCTGGTGGCCCTGGCCGAAGTAGAGGCCGTGGGCATGACCGCGGGGCTCATCGGCTACGACCCGGAACGGGCCGGCGGCGTGTTCACGTTCGGCGGCACCGGCACGTCTCTCTACGGAGTGAAGTTGGGGCTGGAGAAGGCCTGTCCGGATGCCATCCACAACGGCGTGTCCGGAGATGCCGTCATCCTGGTGTCCGACACCGGGCACTACTGCGCCGCCAACATCGCCGGCTGGCTCGGCATCGGCACCCGGAACCTGGTGACGGTGCCCACCACCGACGACAACGAGATTGACCTGGTCCGGCTGGAGGAGGCTGCCCGAAAGGCGCTGACGGAGGGCAGGAAGATCGCCGCCATCATCGCCACCATGGGCACCACCGATTCCTTTGGCATCGACGACCTCCAGGCCATCGCGGCGATGCGGGATGCGCTGGCGGATGAGTTCCAGCTCGCCTACCGCCCGCACATCCACGCCGACGCGGTCATCGGCTGGGCGTGGTCGGTGTTCAACGACTACGATTTCGAGGGCAACCCCTTGGGCTTCCGGCCGCGCACCCTGCGCGCCCTGGCCGGGGCGTGCCGCCGCATCCGCCACCTGTCGCTGGCGGATTCCGTGGGCGTGGACTTCCACAAGACCGGCTTCGCGCCGTACATCTCCAGCGTGGTGCTGGTGAAGGACCGGACGGACCTGCTGCGGGTCGCGCGGGACCCGGAACAGATGCCCTACCTCTACCACTCCGGGGAATACCGGCCCGGCATGTACACGCTGGAAACGTCCCGAGCCGGCACCGGCCCGCTCGCCGCCATGGCCAATTACCGCCTGTTCGGGCGCCAAGGCCTGCAGGTGGTGCTGGGCCACATCGTGGAGATGGCGCAACTCCTGCGCGAACACCTCGAAGGACGCGAAGGCACCACCGTGCTCAACCGCGACAACTTTGGCACCGTGACCCTGTTCCGCGCCTATCCGCCGGGCGTGGACACCTTCGCCATCAAGCGCCAGGAGTTCGACGACCCCGCCTTCCGCGACACCCTGCTGGCCAACAACGACTACAACCGGAAGATCACCCAGTACGTCCACTCCGAAGCCATGGCCGGCCGCGGCGTCTTCATCTCCAACACCGACTGCTACCGCCGCACCGCCTACGGCGAACCCATCTACGCCCTCAAGTCCTACATCCTGTCCCCGTTCGTGGACGAAGCGGATGTCGAGGTTGTGGTCCAGAAGATCATGGAAGCGCGGGAGAAGGTGGGGTAGGGCCGGTCCGCCTCACTCCCCGTCCAGCTCCCGGTGCAGCCGCTTGAGGGCTTGTCGAGTTTGACAGGCTGACGCTCTCGGAGAACAATACCTTCGATCCGTGGCCGAATCGGGGTGAACCGCGATGACGAATCCATTCTTTGAGCAGCCCGTCCTGAACTCGCCCTACGACTACCCGCGCCGGCATTGGGAACTGGATGAAACCGGCCAGCCGACTCAGACGATCATCGAACGCCGAAGGGCGCCGCAGTTCATTACGCCCATCCCGAAACCAAAGAAGCGGAAGGGTTCCTCCTCGGATCAGACCACGTTGGTGTTCGGCGAGGGGAAAGACATCTCCACCGAGAAACAGCAGTATGAGCACACAGCGGTCATCGACAGTTTACGCCAACAGGTCGACCGGTGGCGCAGCATATCGAACCCGAACCAGTGGCAGGTGACCCCGGAAACGGCTCGGCTGCTCCAGCACTGGCGCCACCACCGCTTCAGCGGCATTCGGCCCTTTTTTTGCCAGGTCGAGGCGGCCGAGACGGTGATCTGGCTCAGCGAGGTGGCGCCGCAGACCGGCCGCGCGGGCAAGGGATTCCTCGACCACTTGGCGAACGCCAACCACGATGCCAATCCGGAGTTGCAAAGGCTGGCTGTCAAGCTGGCCACCGGTGCTGGCAAGACTACGGTCATGGCGATGCTGATCGCGTGGCAGACCGTCAATGCGGTTCGGCACCCCCAGAGCCGTCGGTTCACGCGCGGTTTTCTGGTAGTGACCCCCGGCATTACCATCAAGGACCGCCTGAGGGTGCTCCAGCCCAACGATCCGGACAGCTACTATCAGAGCCGCGAGTTGGTGCCCAGCGACATGCTCCCGGACCTTCAGAAGGCAAGAATCGTCATCACGAACTTCCACGCGTTCAAGCTGCGTGACCGTATGGAGCTTTCCAAGGGCGGGCGCTCCCTGCTCCAGGGGCGGGGTGAGGTGCTCGCGACCCTGGAGACGGAAGGGCAGATGCTTCAGCGGGTCATGCCCGAGCTCATGGGCGTCAAGAACATTCTGGTGCTCAATGACGAGGCCCACCACTGCTACCGGGAAAAGCCGGGTGAGAGAGAGGAAGACGCACTCAAGGGCGACGACAGGAAAGAAGCGGAAAAGAACACCGAGGCCGCCCGGTTATGGATATCCGGGCTCGAATCGGTGACGCGAAAGCTTGGCGTAAACCGGGTGATCGATCTCTCTGCCACGCCGTTCTTCCTGCGCGGCTCAGGCTACGCCGAGGGAACGTTGTTCCCCTGGACAATGAACGATTTCTCGCTGATGGACGCCATCGAATGCGGTATCGTCAAGCTCCCCCGCGTGCCGGTGGCCGACAATGTCCCTGGCGACGAGATGCCGAAATTTCGTGTTCTTTGGGAACATATCCGCGGCCAAATGCCGAAGAAGGGGCGGGGCAAGGCCACAAATCTCGACCCCCTGAATCTGCCGACCCTTCTCAAAACGGCTCTGGAGGCCCTGTACGGACATTACAAGCAGACCTTCGAGTTGATGGAGAAGGCACGCATTGCAGTGCCCCCGTGCTTTATCGTGGTCTGCAACAACACCTCCACCTCCAAGCTGGTCTACGACTACATCTCAGGTTTCCATCGCGAGAACACAGATGGCTCCACCACGTTCCAGAATGGAAGCCTGGAGCTGTTCCGCAACTTTGACGATTATGGCAACCGGTACCCACGGCCGCACACGCTGTTGATAGACAGCGAGCAACTGGAGTCCGGCGACACCCTCGACAAGGATTTTCGCAAGATGGCCGCGGACGAGATCGACCGCTTCCGGCGCGAGATCACCGAGCGCACCGGCGACCGTCAAAAGGCGGAGAACATCAGTGACCAGGACCTTCTCCGGGAGGTCATGAACACGGTCGGCAAACCGGGGCGCCTGGGAGACTCGATTCGCTGCGTCGTGTCCGTGTCCATGCTCACCGAAGGATGGGACGCAAACACGGTCAGCCACGTGCTCGGTGTCCGTGCCTTTGGGACCCAGTTGCTCTGCGAACAGGTCGTTGGGCGCGCGCTGCGCCGGCAATCGTATGACCTCAATGACAGCGGCCTCTTCGATGTCGAGTACGCGGATGTATTGGGCATACCGTTCGACTTTACCGCCAAGCCCGTGGTGGTCCCGCCAAGACCGCCGCGAGAGACGGTTCAAGTCAAGGCAGTGCGGCCAGAACGCGACGCGCTTGAAATTTGTTTCCCGCGCGTCGCGGGATACCGCGTCGAGTTACCCCAAGAGAGGCTTACTGCTGATTTCAACGACGACTCGGTGCTGGATCTCACCCCCGACCTCGTGGGGCCGTCCATTACCAGAAACCAGGGCATTATCGGCGAGGGGGTTGATCTGAATCTGGTTCATACCGGAGACCTGCGGCCCTCGACGCTGCTGTTTCACCTGACGCAGCGGCTGCTCTACACGAAGTGGCGTGATCCGGGCGAAGAGCCCAAGCTCCATCTCTTCGGGCAGCTCAAGCGGCTGACCAAACAGTGGCTCGACGGTTACCTCGTCTGCAAGGGGGGCACTTATCCGGCCCAGCTCATGTACCAGGAGTTGGCCGACATCGCCTGCGAACGTATCACCTCCGCCATCACGCGGGCGGAAATCGGCAGTCGGCCCGTCAAGGCGGTGCTGGATCCGTACAATCCGGTGGGCTCCACGGTTCACGTCAACTTCACCACCTCAAAGACAAAACGCTGGGAGACCGACTCCGGCCGCTGCCACATCAACTGGGTCGTCCTCGACAGCGACTGGGAGGCGGAGTTCTGCCGGGTAGCTGAAGCCCATCCTCGGGTCAAGGCTTACGTCAAGAACCATAGTCTCGGTTTGGAGGTTCCCTACCGCTACGTCTCCGAGGCACGGACCTATCTCCCGGACTTCATTGTTCTGGTGGACGACGGCCGCGGAGACGACGACCTCTTGCACCTTGTCGTCGAAATCAAGGGCTATCGCGGGGAGGACGCCAAGGAAAAGAAAGCCACCACGGACACCTACTGGGTGCCGGGGGTCAACCACCACGGCTGCTACGGCCGCTGGGCGTTTGCCGAGTTTACGGACGTCTACGAGATTCAGTCGGACTTTGAGGCTAAGGTGGAGGAGGCGTTCAACGGCATGATCAAGAAGGTCGTCGTGGGCGCAGCCACGCCATAGACGATAAGAGGAAGGGATGTGGAATACACGGCGGTTGTAAAGCATGCCGACGGATGGTGGATCGGCTGGATCGAGGAGGTTCCGGGCGTCAATTGCCAGGAACGCACTCACGAGGAACTGCGCCAAAGCCTTGCTGAAGCCCTTGCCGAAGCACTTGATCTCAATCCGCGGGAGGCCTAATGCAGACGCGGATCTACACAGAAGAGGAACTGACCCGGCTCCGGTCCATGCCAAAGCGAGTGACCAATCCGGGGGCGCGGTGGTTGGAGAAGCCCAAGGCACGTCCGGCGCACCGCCAACGTGGCTACCACGTGTCTGGACCACAAGAGGAAGAAGCTCGTTTTGAGGTCTATCAACGCCAGAACCTGACGGACGAGTATGACTTTTCCTGTGGAATTGCCTATCTCCCACACGGGAGACCGCCGTTGACACTGGCACGCTACAATGGTCCGAGCCACCCGCACGGAGAAATTACTTATCTTCCGCATATCCACCGCGCTTCGGAGCAGGCTATGGCGGCGGGGAGAAGACCTGAGTCGGAAGCGGAGGAGACTGATCGATTCAGCACGCTTGAAGGCGCATTGGCCTGTCTTATAGAGGATTTCAGCCTCAGTGGACTTGATGCCCAACCTGATCAGCCGAGGTTGCTATGATTCTTGATCCTGACGCACTGCGAAGTCTTTTGTGTGAGCGCCTTTGCGAAGACGTGAAGGTCGAGCGTCGCCCGGACGGGGCGTTGATGCTCCGGACCCACTTCATGTTCCCTGACGGAGACGCTTACCCGCTTCACCTTGTTGAGGCGCCGACCGGCGGTCTCAGGATATCGGACCGGGGTCATACGCTCATGCACATCAGCTATGACCACGACGTTGATTCATTCATGGACGGAACCCGAGGAATGCTGCTTGAACGCATAATGGGCGAGAGCGGACTGCAATGGGACGCCGGTGCTTTCTGTTTCGACACTACACCCGAGCGGTTGCCAGAAGCAGTCTTCCAGTTCGGACAGGCGCTGACACGGGTCTTCGATCTGACACTCCTATCCCGTTCAAACGTCGGCTCCACGTTCTACGACGATCTCGCTAGTTTGCTTTTTCGTTTCGTAGACGAAACGAAAATCCAGAGAGACTACGAACCGGAAGTGCCGAATGCGCAGGCTTACCCCGTGGACTACCGCATCGAGGGCCGGGACAACATCCCGTTGTTTCTGTACGGTGTGCCCAACCGAGACAAAGCGCGGCTGACGACGATCATGCTGTCGCATTTCCACCGTTACGGCGTCAAGTTCGAGTCCATCCTCGTTTTCGAGAACCAGACCGAGATCCCCCGATTGGACCTCGCCAGGCTCTCCGACGTCGGTGGGGACATGATCTCCTCGTTGGAATCTCACGACGATTTTAATCGTAAGCTTCTCCGGCGTGTCGCGGCATAACGAACGTGAGAAACGACGAAACACTCGGCGAGCCGTTCTTTGCTGTCCAATCTCCAAGGTGAGCCGATGTCGATGCGAATCGAAGCAACAACGCGACAGTCGGGAAGGGTGGTGATCAATGGCTGGCGGTCGTAAGTCACGGAAGAAGACTGTCGAGAGTCTCACGCACCGAAGGGCATCGCGAAAGAACATCCCCACCGCCGAGCATCAGCCTCTGTTGAAGAAGGACGATCAGAACCCGGTTCAGGTCGCGTACGAGCGGCGTAACCGCGACCTCGACCCGCAACTCGTCTGGCGCGGCAAGGACGTGCAGGACTGGTCCGACCTCGTCGTTCAGGCGCCGCCGCTTTTCATTCAGGAGAAGGTGCATCCGAAAGCTCTGATAGACGATCTACTCCGCTATAGCAAGAAGGCACAGGTCGAGAAGGCGGCTGAGGAACCCGGCTTCTCGGCTGACCTGTTCGCCGATTTCAACGGCCTTCCTTCTGAGGACGCCAAGACAGAGTTCTACCAGCACGACGCCAACTGGTCGAACCGTATGATCCTGGGAGACAGCCTGCAGGTCATGGCGTCTCTGGCTGAACGGGAAGGACTGCGCGGGAAGGTGCAGTGCATCTACATCGACCCGCCTTACGGCATCAAGTTCAACTCCAACTTTCAGTGGTCGACTACCAGTCGAGACGTCAAGGATGGCAACGCAGGTCACATTACGCGCGAACCGGAGCAGGTGAGGGCGTTTAGGGACACTTGGCGGGACGGCATTCACTCCTATCTGACGTATTTGCGGGATCGGCTGACCGTGGCTCGGGACCTGCTCACGGAGAGCGGGTCGGTGTTCGTGCAGATTGGGGATGAGAATGTCCACCGGGTTAGGACGGTGATGGACGAGGTGTTTGGGGAGGAGAACTTTATTCAGAGCATTGTGGTCAAGAAGAAATCCGTCTCTGTTGTCACTGAGCCGGTTAACGACTTTGTGCTATGGGCGTGCAAGAAGCGCGAGGCCCTGAAGACTAGGAACCTAACAGAGCCCAAAGACCCAACCTCCGAGAAGAATCGATTCAAGAAGATCGAGAGACCAGACCTTACGAGAATTCCCGTGAATGATAGCAAACCCGAGGAAGTGCTCGACCCTCGGAATCGGTTGCTGAACGATGACTACCCGATGGTGAGTCAGGATCCACAAGAGGGTCGGGTAGGACCTTATTGCATCCATGAACAGAAGAAATATCCAGGAAGGAACCGACATTGGACGCTCGATCCAGTGGGAGGAATGAGGCGGTTAGAACGGGCGAACAGGCTCAGACCAACCACAAATACCGTACGCGGTGTGGTGTACCTGAGTGATTTCGGACAGGAACCGATCAACAATATTTGGAATTTTCATGGCGAATCCGATCCGATTTACGTTGTCCAGACGAATAGGGGGATCGTGCAACGCTGCGTTCTCATGGCCACCGACCCAGGCGACCTGGTCTTTGACCCCACTTGTGGTTCAGGGACGACTGCCTACGTCGCTGAGCAGTGGGGTCGCCGCTGGATCACAATCGACACGTCCCGCGTTGCGCTCGCGCTCGCTCGCGCTCGCATCATGAGCGCTCGGTATCCCTATTATCTGCTTTCCGATAGCCAAGACGGACAACTAAAACTAAAGGAAGCCGAGATCGCCAGTAGGTCGCTGTCCGAAACGCCGACCGCTAATGACATCCGTCAGGGTTTCGTATACCACCAGGTGCCACACATCACGCTCAAAACCATCGCCGACAACGCGGAGGTCGATGTGATCTGGGAGAATTTTAGGGAGAGGTTGGAAGCTCTACGCCAACGGCTAAATGAAGTGGCGGGTACTTTTTGGGAGGAGTGGCAAATTCCCCGTGAGGCCCGGGACACTTGGCCAAGTGTGGCCAAGAAGGTTCACGAAGAATGGTGGGCCGAGCGTATCGCGCGCCAGCGAGAGATAGACGTCTCCATCGCCGCAAATGCCGAGTACGAATACCTTTATGACAAGCCCTACGAGGACAACAGTAAGGTCCGAGTCGCAGGACCCTTCACCGTAGAGAGCCTGTTGCCGCACCGTGTTCTAGCGGTGGACGAGAACGACGAACTGATCGAGAACGTTGCCGAAGCCAAGCTCGGGTACGGCGATGGACAGGACTTCGCCGACATGATCCTTGAACACCTCAAGACGTCCGGCGTGCAACAGGCGCACAAAGAGGACCGGATCGTGTTCTCCGCGATCAATCCGTGGCCGGGTGACCTCGTCTGTGCCGAAGGCAGGTTCCGACAAGTGGACGGCGACGCTACGCCCTCCACGGAGGGGGGAGGGGACCTACCCGCGGAGAAACGTGCCGCGATCTTCATCGGCCCCGAGTTCGGCACTGTCTCCCGTCCCGACCTTGTCGAAGCAGCCCGTGAGGCTGCCGACGCCAACTTTGACATCCTGATTACCTGCGCCTTCAACTACGACGCCCACTCGACAGATTTCGACAAGCTGGGTCGGGTTCCGGTGCTCAAGGCACGCATGAACGCCGACCTTCATATGGCCGGCGACCTCAAGAACACCGGCAAGGGCAACCTTTTCGTCATCTTCGGTGAGCCGGACATCGACATCCTCGACACGGACGATGGCCAAATCCAGGTCAAGATCAACGGCGTCGACGTGTTTCATCCCAACACCGGCGAGATTCGTAGCGACGGCGCCGACGGAATCGCCTGCTGGTTCATCGATACCGACTACAATGAGGAGAGCTTTTTCGTCCGCCACGCCTACTTCCTCGGCGCCAACGACCCGTACAAGGCCCTGAAGACAACCCTCAAGGCCGAGATCAACGAGGAAGCCTGGGAAACCCTTCACAGCGATACGTCCCGGCCTTTCGACAAGCCGAGCTCCGGCCGCATTGCGGTTAAGGTGATCAACCACCTCGGGGATGAAGTCATGAAAGTATTCCGAGTGTGATGCTTCCCTTGCGATCTCGGAGGGTTCCTCATGGCTAGCGGTGATCAAATCAAGGCACTGCTGAAGTCCCACCTTGAGGGTGATGACGACCGCTTCTTTGCCGTCGCCATGCAGGTGGCGGCCCACGAGGCACGGCTAGGCCATGGCAGGCTGGCCGAAGAGTTGCGCGCCATGGTCGACGAGGCCAAGGGCCGGGTTGGGACGGTTCGGCCCGTGCCTATCGGCCGCCCGCGCGGGGAACTCGCGAGCCTTCTGGAAGCCTCATACCCAAAGGCCCGGCTAGGGGAGATAATTCTCAGCGATGCTCTTGCCGATCAGATCGGGCGGGTTATTCGCGAGCAGCGCCATGCCGGGCGGATTCTGTCCTTTGGTCTTTCGCCGAGGCGGAAGTTGCTGTTGATAGGGCCTCCCGGCACGGGCAAAACGTTGACGGCTACGGTTTTGGCGGGAGAACTCCGCCTTCCGCTCTTTCAAGTGAGACTGGACGGGCTGATCACCAAGTTCATGGGTGAGACGTCGGCCAAGCTACGGCAGATATTTGACGCGACGAGTCGGAACCGGGGCATCTACTTCTTCGATGAGTTCGACGCCATCGGCTCCCAGCGGGGTCTTGCCAATGATGTGGGTGAGATCCGGCGGGTACTGAACAGCTTCTTGCAGATGATCGAGCAAGATGATTCTCACAGTCTAGTGCTCGCGGCGACCAATCATCCACGAATACTCGATCCCGCGCTGTTCCGTCGCTTTGACGACATCTTGCACTATGACTTGCCGGACAGGGCACACATAGTGGCGCTGTTGAAGAGGCGGCTTGCCGGATCGGCTGCCAAGAGGTTCCGGTGGGAGGACTTGGCGAATTTGGCGCAGGGATTGAGCTATGCAGAGGTCACCCGCGCCGCCAACGAGGCTTTGAAGGACGCGCTGATCCAAGATCGTGACAGTATCCGTCCAGAGGATATTCGGGCCACGCTCACCGAACGCAAACGCGTCGCTGATCGGTTCTCCACGCAAGCGGAATAGGGGAGGGGCAGGGGCACCAGATGGCGGAGGCGAGGGCGGATCGACATCGACACTTCATTCTTGAGGGCGTCACCGAGACTGAGGCGTACCGCCGCCCGGGAGGCGGCGGCCAACGCATCTCGGTTCCCGAACAGGACCGGACGGAGCATAGCAGAGCACTGCTAGGCCAGATAGAAGAGTGCCAAGACGCCGCTGACGCCGCCCGAGAGGTCCAGCGGAGCGTCGGGTTTGAGGAGGGTCTTGGCCTCCAGGTCGAATTCGAAAGTTTCCCCGACGTCGAGTTGGCTTTCGAGAGCTTGGCGCGAGATCGCCAGGGCATCGAATTGCTGAATGTGCGCCATGGCGAAAATCGCACGCTCGCTACCGTATTCGTCCCCGACGGCAAGCTGGGTCATTTTGAACGCCTTATCCGCGACTATCTGGAGGAAAAACGGGACCGCGCCGGCCGCCCGCGTGACAACCGGCGTTTGATCGACGCCATTCAGCAGATCCGGGTGGCAAGCGTTCGGGCGCTTTGGACTGACGACGACGAGGCGTTTCCGACCGCCCGGGAAGGCCTGTTGTGGTGGGAGGTATGGTTGCCGCGGCAACGTCGTGCGGCCGATGCCGACGCTGCGGATAAGTCGCTGCTTCCCGACGCGTTCCGGGGGAGAGCCGAAGCCCAGGGAATGCGGGCGGCGCCAGGTGAGGCGCGATTTCCCGAGCGTACCGTCTTGTTGGTCCAAGCAACCCTCGAAGACATGCAACGCTCGATGGTTACGCTCAACAGCATTGCCGAGCTGCGACGGGCGAAGGAGACGGCGGAGTTCTTTGATTCCCTGCACAGTGACGAACAGCGTGCGTGGCTTGACGAACTCCTTGCACGAACAGAGTTTGCTGAGGAGACGGAACAAACGCCCTACGTTTGTCTGCTCGATACGGGTGTCAATAGGGCGCACCCGTTGCTTGCCCCAGCGGTTACTGATCGCGATTTGCATACTGTCGAACCTGGGTGGGGCACTGACGATACTCACGGCCACGGAACGGAGATGGCGGGTGTCGCTTTGGCGGGCAACTTAACGGAAATCGTGGAGAGTGGGGACCCGGTCGAAATCGGTCATCGACTCGAATCCGTCAAGCTACTGCCCAAGGACGGCGCGACCGGAACGGATCCCCATCACCATGCGTATCTGACGGTCGAAGCCGTGTCGCGCCCCGAAGTCACGGCTCCGTCGCGGATTCGAGTCTTTGGAATGGCCGTCACCGCCCGTGATAGTCGGGATCGCGGGCGCCCGTCCGCCTGGTCTGCGGCGGTTGATTCGGAGGCGGCGGACCTCGACGGATACGGCGCCAATCCGCGGCTGATCGTCGTGTCAGCAGGGAACGTCACCGACCCCAAGGCATGGTCGCTCTATCCTGACAGCAACGACACGGACGGGGTCCATGATCCCGCTCAGGCGTGGAACGCCGTCACCGTCGGCGCCTGTACAGACCTCACGCAGATTACCGATCCAGATGCGGGCGAGTATTCGGCAATTGCCCAGGCCGGAGCCCTGAGTCCGTTCAGTACCACCTCTCTGACGTGGGACCGCATCTGGCCGAACAAGCCGGACATCGTGCTTGAAGGCGGCAACGCCGCGAAGGACTCGCTGAGCGCAGTACCCTTGCCCAGCCTCAGCCTCTTGACAACGCATTATCGTCCAGCGGATCGCCTCTTCACGACTACGAACGCGACTAGCGCCGCTACGGCGCTTGCGTCCAGATTGGCGGCACAAGTCATGGGCGCCTATCCTCGACTATGGCCGGAGACGGTGCGCGCGTTGATGGTGCATTCCGCAGAATGGACCGATGCCATGAAGCATATGTTTCTGCCGGTTCGGGAGCATCCGAAAAAGCGGGACTATGGGAATCTGCTTCGCCGGTGTGGTTTCGGTGTCCCGGACATCGACAGAGCGCTTTGGAGCGTTCAGAACTCGTTAACAATGGTCGTTCAGGAAACCCTGCATCCGTTCAAGCGCGCACCGGCCGGGCGGGTGACCTTACGCGACATGCATCTCCACAGCCTACCTTGGCCACGCGATGTGCTGGAGAGCCTGAGCGATACGCAGGTCGAGTTGCGGGTCACACTGTCGTATTTCATCGAGCCCAACCCATCCCAACGGGGTGTCCGGTCGCGGTACCGATATGAATCCCACGGCCTCCGCTTTGACGTCAAGCGCGCGCTCGAATCGACAGATGACTTCCGCCACAGAATCAACTTGGCGGCAAGGGACGAAGAGGCGGGACGAGGCCAGGGCGGCGATGATCCGTCATGGCTGATAGGGGGCCAAACGCGCCATCGAGGTTCGTTGCACGGAGACGTCTGGCAGGGAACCACAGCGGACCTCGCGAGTCGGGGCGCCATAGCGGTGTTTCCTACAACGGGTTGGTGGAAGACGCGGCCCGTGCTGGAACGTTACGACAAAGCGGCCCGCTATGCCTTGGTAGTCAGCATCAAGACCCCAGGGGTCGATGTGGACCTCTATAGCGAGGTCGCAAATCTGATTGCGGCGAAGGTCCAAGTCGAGACCTGAGATGCGCTTCCTCATCGCGAACACTTTCACGGAGAGCCTCTGCAAGCTGACCGCTGACGAACAGAAGGCGGCCAAGACCACGGCCTTCGACCTTCAGACCAATCCCTCTCAGCCGGGGCTCAAGTTCCACAGAGTTGACAACTCGAAGGACCCGAATTTTTGGTCCGTGCGCGTGAATCTCGATGTTCGGATAATCGTGCATAAGAGTCCCGACAGCACAGTCTTCTGTTACGCGGATCACCACGATGACGCTTACAAGTGGGCCGAACGCCGCAAGTTGGAGGTCCACCCGAAGACCGGCGCGGCGCAACTGGTTGAGGTGCGGGAGACGGTTCGGGAAATCACTGTGCCAAGAGTTGTGGGAACAGGACAGGAGGCCCAGCCAAGGCCGTCGCTGTTCACCGACATAGCCGACAGCGATCTCCTAGGCTACGGCGTTCCGGATGAATGGTTGAACGACGTACGTAGCGCCAACGAAGACAGCCTATTGGATTTGATCGATCATCTGCCGAGCGAAGCGGCAGAGGCGCTGCTGGAATTAGCGGTCGGTCGTACGCCTCAAACGGTGCAGGCTTTAGCCACGCCGCCGGTCTTCGAACATCCCGACATCCAGATGGTAGCCGAACCCGCTACGGAATATGCAGGAGCCCCGGTGCCTGATCCTTTCGAGCACCCGGACGCCCAACGTCGCTTCCGTGTCATGCACGACGTCGCAGAGTTGGAGCGCGCGCTCAGCTATCCTTGGGAGAAGTGGGCAGTGTTCCTTCATCCGGTGCAACGCCAAGTCGTGGAGAAGCACTTCGGCGGTCCCGCCCGTGTGTTCGGCACAGCCGGCACTGGCAAGACTGTGGTGGCAGTCCACCGAGCCGCGCATCTCGCCCGTGCCAACCCCGATGCCAGGGTCTTGCTGACGACCTTCTCGGACACCTTGGCTGATGCTCTTCGGACCAAACTTACGCGATTGATCCACAACCAGCCACGACTCGCGGAACGCGTGGAGGTTGAGGCCATCGATGCAATCGGTGAACGGCTGTATCGAGGACATTTTGGTTCCCCAAGGATCGCAACGCGGGAACAGATCGAGGCGTTACTCTTCAATGGGGTTGGCCGTGTAGAACGCAGTGACTTCAGCGCTCGATTCTTGCTGAGTGAATGGGAAAACGTAGTCGATGCATGGCAGTTGGATAGCTGGGAAGCCTACCGCGATGTGCGACGGCTCGGTCGGAAAACACGGCTTCCTTCCGAGAGACGGTTGGCGCTCTGGTCCATTTTCGAGCGGGTCAGGGAAGAACTCCAGAACCAAGGGCTGGTGACCAGGGCCGGCATGTTCGGCTCGCTGGCCCAGAATCTCAAGGACCGACCTAATCCGCCCTTTGACTTCGCGATCGTAGATGAGGCGCAAGACATCGGGGTCGCCCAACTACGTTTCCTGGCGGCATTGGGAGGGCAGCGCGCGAACGGCCTGTTTTTCGCGGGTGATCTCGGACAACGCATTTTCCAAACGCCCTTTTCCTGGAAGGCCATGGGCGTCGAGATCCGCGGAAGATCCCAGATTCTCAAGCTCAACTACCGCACATCCCACCAGATCAGGGTGAAGGCTGATCGTTTGCTGGGTCCGGAAGTCGCGGATGTCGACGGCAATGTCGAGGAGCGGCGGGGTGCCGTTTCGGCCTTCAATGGCCCCGATCCAGTAGTGCACTTGTTCGGAACGCCGGAGCAAGAGGCCGGGGGAGTCGCGAAATGGCTAAAGCAATGCCGCGACGAGGGTGTCGGTACCCGTGAGTTGGGGGTATTCGTACGGTCAGCGGATCAGCTAGACCGGGCTCGCAAAGCAGTAACTGGTGCGGGACTCTCTTTTTGGGTCCTGGATGAACGAGGCGGCACGGGTGGTGACCGTGTGTCGATAAGCACCATGCATCTGGCCAAGGGATTGGAGTTTCGCGCCGTCGCAGTCATGGCATGTGATGATGAAGTCCTCCCGTTCCAGGAACGGATCGAGAACGTAGCCGACGATGCCGACCTTGAGGAGGTCTACGACACGGAAAGACACCTGCTTTACGTGGCCTGCACGCGGGCTCGGGACCACCTGATCATCACCGGGGTGGAACCTGCGTCAGAGTTCCTGGATGATTTGCTGGCGCAATCATCGGGTGCGGCTGCCTAGCCCCGTGTGTAGCCCGTTTCCTACGTGGAAAGGCCGAGGCGCTTGGAAGCCTGGTCGATGTCAAAGCCGACAACTTCCCCGTTGGCGTCGAGATCCACGTTGAGTCCCGTCGCAACTTCGCGTGTCCCAGCACCCGGTCCGGGTTTGAGCTCGACGTATAGACTGTCGGTTTCGGGGTAGTAGTGCAGTTTCATCACTAGTGTTGGGTTGTGCACATAAGTTGACTACCAGCCCGCTCAAACCGGACTCGGTAAACCGTCGGCGGCACTTGATGACCACCGGTTTGGAAACTCCCAGAGCTTCCTGGATCTGATCGTTTCGGCGGCCCTTCGCTGCCAACGGCAATAGGAGGGCTACACCTCAGCAACCCTTTCTATTTGCTGGGACCACCTCAATCAAAGCAGTGCAGTCAATGCTGGCACGAGAGGGGCGATCACGGTCATATGGTCCGCCGCCATCTGCATGAACTCCCTGTATGTCTCTACGAATTTTTCCGTGCCGTGTACCTGCTGAAGCTCTTCTACTTTGGCCAACAAGCGCTCGCGTTCTTCGGCGTCAGCTACGTGGTCTTGCAAGAGAGTCCGTACTTGGTCAAGAGTCGTCTGGACTGCGGTATCACTTATGTTGATGGACTTGTCCAACGAATTGACATTTATGCGAGAATGAGAGCCGGAGACATTATAGGTGACGTTGCCACGTGGCGCTGTGGGCTCAGCCGGTTTAGCCGTTCCCTCGCGCTGGTACCGGGCTTGGTAATGCGCTGCGATTGAACCAAACGCTTGTTGAAACCCGGGATCGGTAATAACGAAGATCTCCTCAACACCACTCGGCAAACGCCGCTTGATCTTGTCGTCGCACTCGACGGGCAAGGACACGTCGGCAATGAAGATAAATTTTTCCTGGACACTCGCATCGACGTTTTCATAAGCCGTACCGTCCCTTCGCAACAAAGTGACTCTATCGGTCAGAAATCGCTTAAAATTCATTTCTTTCCTCATTTCCCTTGCTCCCCCGATTCGGACCTGATTAGTCGAAGCACGCGATAAGCCGACGTATTTGGTGATCGATAAACTAGTCATCCAGCTCCCGGTGCAGCCACCGCAGGATCGTCGGAAACACATCCGGCGATTCCCCCATGTGGCCGCCGGGGAAGAGGCGCATGGCCTTGGGGCTGCCGCACTCCAGCAGCATGAAGAAGTCCTCGATGGGGACCTGGAGGTCGTCCTTGCCGTTGACCAGGAGCATGGGGGCGCAGGGTTTGTCGAGCAGGCCCTGGTCTTTGAGGGACAGGATGGGCATGACCTCGATGAGTTCCTCGAAGGTCTTCTTGCCGAAGAGCCGGGCGCGGGCCTCGATGAGGTCGAAGAGATAGGACGAGGCGTTGCGGGAGCGCTGCTGCCAGCCGGGCTGGAAGAAACCGTGGATGCCGCCGCCCCAGTTGACCGCGGCCCGCAGCCGTTCCGGCTCCACGTGGGCCATCTTGGTGGACCAGTAGCCGCCGAAGCTGGCGCCCAGGACGGCGATGCGGCCCGGGTCCACTTCCGGCCGGGTGACGAGATGGTCCAGGGCGACGCTGTAGACCTCGTGGGCGGTATCGGATGCCAGCACCGGGGACTCGCCGGTGCCGGGGCTGTCCATGATGAAGCAGCCCCACCCCTCGGCGAGCATGGATTCCACGAAGCTGTGCCGCTCCTCCTTCCAGTTGTCGATGCCGCCCCAGTGCATGATCACCGGTGCCGGCCGTTTGGCCGGAAGGCGCAGGTAGCCCACCACCTCCTTGTCGCGCAGGGGGAGGGCGATGCGCTCCAGCGGCGGGTCGAAGTAGCGCGCGGCGGCGAGGTAGGTTTCGATGGTCTTGCGGTAGGCCTCCTGTTTGCCGGGTGAGCTGGGAAAGGGGTGGCGCCCGGCGCCATAGTAGGCGGCGGCCTGGAAGTAGGCCTCCTTGGCCTCGTCCGCCTGTCCCTTTTCCTCCGCCTCCCTGGCGGTGTTCTCCCAGCGCGCGCCGGGCTTGCTCCAGGCCTCGGCCCAGGCATCGGGTTCGAGACTGTCCAGCCCGTCCAGCACTTCGCCGGCTTCGGCGGGATCCATGAGATGGAACGGGCTGCGCCTGCCCACGCGTTTACGTATGCGGTCCTTGATTTCGTCGAGAGTTGCGGCTGCCGCCATGATGGAGTCCTCCAGGTTGGTGTGGCTCAAAGTGAGAATGCGAGTGCGGTCTTCGGTGTCGGAATGCCGGCCCGGACACCGAGCCGGCATTCGGTTGAGAATATCACGATTTCGTAATACAGAATAAGTCCATCAGGTACCCTTCGACTTCGCTCGCCCTTCGACAGGCTCAGGACTCGCTAGGCCTGTCCTGAGCTTGTCGAAGGGCTCAGGGCGAACGGGGAGGGTTGATCATGACGAAAGACGACTATTACATCGAGGGCATGGAATCGTATGCCGACGATCGGGTGGAGGAGGCCATCGAGTCGTACGAGAAGGCTCTGGCCGAGGACCCCGGCTACGGTGACGCCCTGCACGCCCTGGCAATGGCGTACGCGAATCTGGACCGCCTGGACGAGGCCATCGAGGTGGGCAAGCGCCTGATCGAGGCGACCCCCGACGATGAGCTGGCTTACACGAGCCTTTCCATCTTCTATCAGCGCAAGGGGATGATCGACGAGGCCGAAGCCGTCGGCGCCAGGGCCAGGACCCTGGGGTGGAAACGGCAGCTCGCCGAGAACAAGTAGCCGCCGCGTACGCGGTCCGTACGGCCGGCGGCGTGCACGATCCGCATTCACAAACTCACGCGCCCGTCCGCGAAGAAGGGATACGCATGAATCTGGAGAGCATTACCGTCGATTCGATCCGGGATTCTCTGAGAGAGCGGCAGTACATCTGCGACCGAAGCCTCGCCACGGTGGTCTATCTCTCGGTCAGGCTGGGCAAGCCGATTCTGCTGGAAGGCGAGGCGGGTGTGGGCAAGACCGAGATCGCCAAGGTGCTGGCGGATGTTCTCGGGACCCGTCTGATCCGGCTCCAGTGCTACGAGGGGCTGGACTCCAACACGGCGCTCTACGAGTGGAACTACCCCAAGCAGATGCTGCGGATCAAGCTGGAGGAGATCGGCTCCCGGGACCGCGAGTCGGTGGAGACCGAGATCTTTTCCGAGGACTACCTCATCAGCCGTCCGCTGCTCGACGCCATCCGCACCAACGGCGCCGAACCCCCGGTCCTGCTCATCGACGAGATCGACCGCGCCGACATGGAGTTCGAGGCGTTTCTTCTCGAAGTGCTGTCGGACTTCCAGATCAGTATTCCGGAGATAGGCACCATCCGGGCAGAGAAGCGGCCGTATGTCTTCCTGACCTCCAATCGGACCCGGGAGATCCACGACGCCCTCAAGCGCCGGTGCCTCTATCACTGGATCGAGTACCCCACGTTCGAAAAGGAGTACGAGATCATCATGACCAAGTATCCGGAGGTCCAGAAGCTCATGGCCGAGCAGATCTGCGCGTTCATGCAGCAGGTACGGCAGATGAACTTCTACAAACGGCCGGGAGTGGCCGAGACCCTGGACTGGGCGTCGGCGTTGCTGCTGCTGAACCGCGCCGAGCTGGATCCCGAGATCGTGAGGGAGACTGTGGGCTGCGTGTTCAAGTATCGGGAGGACCTGCACCATCTGGAGGAAGAGCTTTCCGGCGACAAGCTGGACATGAACCGGATCCTCAAGGAGCCCGCTACACTGGTAGGCGGGGGCACTCCATGAGCCGGCGATAGGCTGGGATCTCACCATGGCCAGAGAGCTGACAGACGAAGAGATCATCCGCGCGGTGGAGCACTACAAGCCCCTGCGCGGCCGGGGCACCCAGGCGAACACGCTCATGTTCGGCCGGGTGCTCAAGGACCTGGGGTTCCGGCTGGGGCTGAGCCAGGTCATCGACGCCAACCGCTGCATGCCGTTGATCGATATCAGGAGCCGCGTGGATTTCCATCGCACGCTGGCGGCCAATCTGCTCCAGGACCACGAGGACATCGGGCTCTTCGACCAGGTGTTCGAGGCCTTCTGGCAGGGCGACATGGAGATCGAGCCCGGCATCGAGACCATGGAGGTTCCCGCCGAGAGCCCGGACGAGGCGCTGGAGTCATCGGACGACAGCGGCGGCAACATGGAAGAGACGGTGGCCGAGCGGGAGGGCGCCAGCGACGACAGCTCCACGGACCCGGATCCGCTGATGGTGCCCACCTACAGCCCCAACGAGCAACTGAACGAGAAGGACTTCAGCGAGATGGGCATCGAGGAGAGCCGGGCCGTGACCCAGGCCATCCTCCTCATCGCCTCCAAGATCGCCACCCAGGTGAGCCGGCGGAAGAAGCGGGCGCGGCGGGGCACCGAGATCGATCCCCGGGGCACCATGCGCCGCAACATCAAGTACGGCGGCGAGGTGATAGAGCTGGTGGCGCGGAAGCGGCGCATCAAGAAGACCCGGGTGGTGCTGCTGTGCGACGTGAGCGGCTCCATGGACTGTTACAGCCGCTTTCTCATCCAGTTCATGTACGGCCTTCAGAACGAGCTCTGGGGCGTGGAGACTTTCGTCTTCAGCACCACCCTGAGCCGCATCACGCACCTGATCCGCACCAAGAACATCGGCAACGCCCTCGACAAGATATCCAAGAGCGTGCTGGGGTGGTCCGGCGGCACCAACATCGGACGGTCGTTGGAGATCTTCAACCGCGACTTCGCGGCCAGCACCGTCACCCACCGCACCGTCGTGGTGATCATCAGCGACGGCTGGGACCGGGGCGACGTGGGCGTGCTGGAACGGCAGATGCAGGCTCTCAAGCGGCGCTGCGGCAAGATGATCTGGCTGAACCCCTTGCTGGCCAGTGAGAACTACGAGCCCCTGTGCAAGGGCATGCAGGCGGCGCTGCCGTACCTGGACCTGTTTCTTTCGGCCCACAACGCCAACAGCCTGGTCCATCTGGGCCATACCATGCGCAAGCTGGTGGCGTAGGGGCGGGACCACGCCCATGCGTGCGAGGGCGCAAAGGATTTCCTATCGCCGGCGAGGCCCGGCAACGCGGTGTAGGGGCGGGTTTCAAACCCGCCCGTGCCACAGGACACCGGAGCCGTAGCGGATCCCGAGGCGAACGGTCCGGCTGTTCGTCTACGCGCTGGCCGGCCGGTGCGACAAGGAGGCATCCATGGAATCCATTTACGATGACGTCAAGGAGTTCCTCGACAAGGGCGAGACCGTGGCGGTGGCGACCATCGTCTCCACCAAGGGCTCGACGCCCCGGGAGGTGGGGGCCAAGATGGTGGTGACGGCGTGGGGCGAGATCCTCGGCACCATCGGCGGCGGATGCGGCGAGGCCGACGTCCGGCGCGAGGCCATCGAGGTGGTGCGGACCCGCAAGCCCCGCACCGTGCGCGTGGACCTGCTGGACGACATCTCGTCCGACAGCCCGGCGGTGTGCGGCGGCATCATGAACGTCTTCATCGATCCCTGGTGGAAGGACAAAGAGGGAGACTGACGGTCCGTGCTCACGGCTTCCCGCCATGCGGGGACAAGAGTGGCTCCGATCGATTCCTAGGGGTTGCCCAGGGTAAGGAATGAATGGACGAACTGGTTCAAGAGCTGATCAAGGTCAAGGATGAGGGCGCGGGCGCGGTGCTCATCACCGTGGTGGAGTCCCAGGGCATCGACGGGCTCGACAGCGGCGCCAAGTGCCTGATCCGGGACGGCCGCATCGTTCTGGGGGCGGTGAACGACGCGGAACTGGAGCAGACGTTGCTCCGGGAGGCGGCCGAGCGGCTTTCGGAGGAGCGCTCCCGGCTGGTGTCCGTGGAGACCGCATCGGGAGGACAGGCGGACGTCTTCTTCGAGGCGCTGCCGTCACCGCCCAAGCTCATCGTCGTCGGCGCCGGCCACATCGCCGTGCCGCTGGTGAAGATCGCCAAGCTCATGGACTACTACGTGGTGGTCATCGACGACCGTATCCTCTTCGCCAATCGTGAACGATTCCCGGGGGCGGACGAAGTGGTGGTGGGGGACATGGCCGAGACCGTGAAGGAGCTGGACATTACGCCCACCACCTATGTGGTGCTCATCACCCGGGGCCACAAGTACGACGAGCCGTGCCTGCGCGAGTTGCTGGACCGGCCGGCCAAGTACATCGGCATGATCGGCAGCAAGCGGCGCATCAAGGCGTGCTTCGAGCGGTTCAAGGAGGAGGAGCACGTCTCCGAGGAACTCATCTCCCGGGTGTACGCTCCCATCGGCCTCGACATCGGTACGGAGACGCCGGAGGAGATCGCGGTGGGAATCCTGGGCGAGATCATCAAGATCCGGCGCGGCGGCAAGGCACAGTCCCTCTCCCGCAACAAGTGAGCGGTTCCCGCGACATTCTCGTGAAAGGGGTTGTGTTCTCGGACCTGGGCCAGGCCGGGGCGTTCCTTGGGCTCGGCTGGGTGCGGGACGCCATCAAGGAACGAGTCGGGTTCGATCCTTATCCCGGCACATTGAATGTGCGGGCGCGGGGCGCCGACCTGACCCGGTGGGAGCAGGTTCGGCGGCACGGCGGGAAGATCGTCCTGCCGTCGCCGGATCCGGCCTTCTGCAACGCCTTTCTGTTCACGGGTTCCCTCGAAGGATGGGAGTCTCAATCGGGATCGCGTGAAAGGATCGCGGTGGTGGTTCCGGAGGTAAAGGAATACCCCGCCGACAAGTTGGAGATCATCGCCGCGGTCTCGTTGAAGCAGACCCGCTCGGTGCGGGACGGCGACGAGTTGACCGTGGTGTTCGAGGCGGAGCCGGTTCAAGGCCCATGACAGGAAACAGGCTCGCTAGAGGAGGTAAGTTGGAATGCGCCGTCTCATCGTAGGGTTGTCAGGAGCCACCGGATCGATTTTCGGGATCCGCATTCTCCAGGTCCTGCAACCGATCCCGGACATCGAGACCCACCTGGTCATGAGCAAGGCCGCCAAGATGACCCTTCAGGTGGAGACGCCGCACTCGGCGAAGGACGTGGAGGACATGGCCGACGTGGTGCACGATATCAACAATATCGGCGCCAGCATCGCCAGCGGTTCCTTCCGCACCGCCGGCATGGTCATCGCGCCGTGCTCCATGAAGTCCATGGGCGGCATCGTCCTGTCGGTGGGCGGCGACCTGCTGGTGCGCGCCTCCGACGTCATCCTCAAGGAGCGCAAGAAGCTGGTGCTGGTGGTGCGCGAGACCCCGCTCCACCTGGGCCACCTCGAAAGCATGGCGCAGCTCACCCGCATGGGCGCGGTGATCTTTCCGCCGGTGCCCGCCTTCTACCACCGGCCCAAGACCCTGGACGACGTGATCAATCAGACCGTGGCCCGGATCCTGGACCAGTTCGAGATCGAGACCGACATGTTCAGCCGGTGGAACGAAGAATCCCTGAGCCGCTTTCCGGGAGAGAAGGAATGAACCGGACAGGACGTTAGCCCCCCGGAAACGACGCCTGCCCGCGCATTGGCTCATATGGCCGAACTTGAAGAACAGATTCTCGATTACCTCCGGACCCACAATACCATGACCCTCGGCACCTGCCGGGACGGGTTGCCGTGGAACGCTACCGTCTTCTATGCCAGCGACAAATTCCAGCTCTATTTCTTCTCCGCGCCCGACTCACGCCACTGCACCAACCTCACGGCCAACCCGCGGGTGGCGGTGACGGTCCAGGAGGACTACGAGGACTGGCGCGCGATCAAGGGGATCCAGCTCGAGGGAACCGTGGAGCTCATCGACTCGGTGATGGCCAAGGCCAAGGCCCTGGCGGTCTACGCGCGAAAGTATCCCGGGGTCATCAAGCTGTTTACGGATCCCACGAGCGGCGTGTATCACCGTGCGTTTCTGAAGGTGAAGTTTTACCGTGTGACTCCGGAGACGCTGTACTACATCGATAACCAACAAGGGTTCGGCAAGAGGCAGGAGATGGTCCTGGGCAAGGGTTGACGCCGCCGGACCGGAAGGCCGCGGCGCCCGGGGCCGCATCGAACCAGGGAGGATCGCATCGTGTCACGACTAGTGGGAAAGGAAATGCCGGACGAGCTGTTCTCGCTCATGAGCGGCAAGGCCGTCGAGGCGGGCAAGGTGTTCATCATGGCCACGATGGACGAGAAGGGCTGGGCCCACCCGGCCATGGGATCTTACTATGAATTGGTGGCCAAGAGCCCGGGACGCATCCATCTGGCGGTGGGCAAGAACAGCACCACGGAACGGAACCTCGTGCGCACCGGCGCCCTGACCCTGGTGGTCACCGACCACGGCATGAACTTTTATCTCAAGGGCGACGCCAGACGGACGCAGGAGCAACTGGCGAACACCCCCTTCGCGCTGTTTCAGGTGGAACTCCACACGGTCCTGGAGGACCAGGAATCGGGGGTCACCATCGTCACCGGCGTACGCTACGAGTCGGATCAGAGCCGCAATGCGGGGTTCATGCAACAGATGCTCGAGAGGACCTGCGAAGCGTTGACGGCCGCGCCCTGGGAGACGTAGGCCGGTTCCGGGTATTCCGACGTTGCTTCGGCCTGACGTTTGGGGCGCTGGCAGGCCATCGCGGATCGTGCTAGGGAAATTCTGATCATGTCGAATGCGTCCTTCGACTTCGCTCGCCCTTCGACAAGCTCAGGACAGGCGTAGCGAGTCCTGAGCCCTTCGACGAGCTCAGGACAGGCTTGTCGAAGGGCGAGCGAAGTCGAAGGACGAGAAACACCCAGGAGGATCGATCTATGGACTTGATTACGGACCCTATCGCCATTGACGTGCACGTACACCTTTGCGACGAGCTGTCCCTGAGCTCCAAGGGCGATCGCCCGAAGCAGATGGCGCAGTACTTCGGGCGGGAACGCAAGGCCGTCTCCATCGACGAGATGGCGGACCAGTACCGCGAGCGCAACATGATGGCGGTGATTCAGAACACCACCGACGAAACCATCACGGGGTTTACCCCGGTTCCCAACAAACACGTAGCCGACGGCGTGAAGCGGAACTCCGACGTGTTCCTGGGCTTCGGCGTCATCGATCCGTGGCAGCAGAAGGTGGCGCTGCAGGAAATCCAGCGCATCAAGGACCTCGGGCTGCACGGCGTAGGCGAGATCAACCCCGCGAGGCAGCAGTTCTTTCCCAACGACACCCGCTTCTATCCCCTGTGGGCGGAATGCCAGAAGCTCGAATTGCCGATCCTGTTCCACAGCGGCATGGCCGGCGCAGGCGCCGGCACCCCCGGGGGAATGGGCAACAAGCTCAAGTTCACCCAGCCGATTCACCTCGATGACGTGGCCGCGGACTTCCCCGAGTTGAAGATCATCTGCGCCCACCCGTCGTGGCCCTGGACGGCCGAGAGTCTCGCCATTGCCCGGCACAAGAGCAACTTCTACATCGATCTGTCGGGCTGGTCGCCCAAGTACTTCGCCGCCGAGCTGATCCAGCAGGTGAACTCGATCCTGCAGGACAAGGCCATGTTTGGCTCCGACTGGCCGGCCATCGGCGTGGAGCGTTGGCTGGACGACTTCGCGAAGATCAGCATCAAGCCCGAGGTCAAGCAGAAGCTCATGCTGGACAACGCCAAGAAGTTCTTCGGCATGGAATAAGGCCCGGCGCCCTTCGACTTCGCTCCGCTACGCTCAGGGCGAACGGAAAGGTTACGGTAGCCGTTCGTCCTGAGCGTAGCTCGGCGAAGCCGAGCGAAGTCGAAGGACCGTCGGTACTATTGATCAGCGTTCCCCTCTGGTACAGCGGACAGGGTAGAGTGTTCCGAAATGTCGATCGAACTGACCAAGCCCGTTCCGCCACCCGCCTCCCACGGCTTCCAGATCATGGCGAAGCCCACCGGCGCCATCTGCAATCTGGACTGCGTCTACTGCTACTATCTCAAGAAGGAAGACCTCTATCCGGAGGCCAAGTCTTTCCGCATGGAACGCGACGTGCTGGAGGACTACATCGCGCAGCACATCGAGGCCTGTCCGGACCCGGTCGTCGACTTCGCCTGGCACGGCGGCGAGCCCACCATCCTGGGGATCGACTACTTCCGGGATATCGTCGCGCTGCAACGCAAGCACTGCCCCCCGGACCGCAAGGTCCGGAACGGCATGCAGACCAACGGAGTCCTGCTCGATGACGAGTGGTGCCGTTTCTTCGCCGAGGAGGGCTTCTCCATCGGCTTGAGCATCGACGGCCCCGAGAAGCTCCACGACGAGTACCGCGTCACCAAGGGGCAGCAGCCCACCCAGCGCAAGGTGGTGCAGGCCTTCAAGCGGCTCAAGGCCTACAAGGTGCCCTGTGACGTGCTGTGCGTGGTCCACGCCGGCAACGTCGGCCACCCCACCACGGTCTACCGCTACTTCAAGAGCATCGGCGCCGACCACCAGCAGTTCATCCCGCTGGTGGAGCCCGTGCCCGGGGATGCCGCGGTGAGCCCCCGCAGCGTGCCGGCGGAGGCCTTCGGCACGTTCCTGTGCGCCATCTTCGACGAATGGATCCGCGCCGACGTGGGCCGGGTCACCATCCAGATCTTCGACGAAGCGGCCCGCACCGGCCTCGGCATCGACCACGCGCTGTGCATCTTCCGGGAAACCTGCGGTGACGTGCCGGCGCTGGAGCACAACGGAGACTTCTACTCCTGCGACCATTACGTGGACCCGGCCTACCGGGTCGGCAACATCCGCGAGACGCCGCTGGCGCAAATGATCGACAGCGACGCCCAGCGGCAGTTCGGCCGCGACAAGTGGACCTCGCTGCCGCGCTACTGCCGCGAGTGCGAGGTCCGCGCCCAGTGCAACGGCGGCTGCCCCAAGGACCGGTTCATCAAGACCCCGGACGGAGAGGACGGTCTCAACTATCTCTGCGCCGGCTACAAGAAGTTCTTCATCCACAGCCGGGAGCACCTGAACACCATGGCGGGGCTCTGGCAGGCCGGCGAACCCATGGAGAAGGTCATGCGCCTGGTGCGCGAGGCGGACGCCGCCGCCCGGCCCGAAGCCGGCCGCAACGACCCCTGTCCCTGCGGCAGCGGCCGCAAGTACAAGCGCTGCTGCCTCGCCCGATAGTCGCCCCTTTCGTTGCGTCAACTCGTCATTGCACTGAAACCTGCAATGACGTCCCATCCCCATCGTTGGTATGAAAAATTGTGGCGAGGCCCCAAATCCGTCATTCCCGCGAAACAGGCCGTGTCAAAACCCCTCTTCCTCTGGGAGAGGGTGGCCGAAGGCCGGTGCGACCCGTCCCAAATCCAACCCCTCTCCCTCTGGGAGAGGGTGGCCGAAGGCCGGGTGAGGGCCCCCAATAACCCTGCCGCTCCCATTCATTGCCGTTGACACCGGCCTGCTTGCCACGAGGTTCCCTCACCCCAACCCTCTCCCAGAGGGAGAGGGGGTCGATGGCGGCCTGGGCCGTGGGTGTGGCTCTCACCCCAACCCTCTCCCAGAGGGAGAGGGGGCAGTTTTGACACGGCCTGTTTCGCGGGAATGACGGATTGGCCTTTCGCACCTCGAAGTTGGGGTTTTGACACAGCCTGGAAAGCGGGAATCCAGGCGGGGGGCACATGCGAGGGCCTTAACGCGTTCGTAACAACGCTGTTGTACAATATCCGCGGGGAGGCAGGATGAAGAACGGAACGGAGCCGGCCACTTTTGCGGCCATCGACGTCGGTTCCAACGCCATGCGGCTGAAGATCGTCGGGCTGGAACCGGACGGCTCCATCAAGAGCCTGTTCCAGCAACGGGCGCCGGTCCGTCTGGGTCACGAGGTCTTTCTCACCGGTTTCCTCAACGAAGATCTGATACAGAAGGCCGTGGACGCCTTCGGCGAGTTCCGCGAAGCCATCGACAAGTGGAAGGTGCGCTCGACCCGCGCCATCGCCACCAGCGCCACGCGGGAAGCCATCAACGGCGACGTGCTGGTCCAGCGTGTGTTCAACCACACCGGTATCCACCTGGAGCGGATTACCGGCGCGGAGGAGGGCGCGCCTGGTTCAACTCGCCGTATCCCGCAAGCTGAACGTCCGTGACAAAACGGTGCTCGTCATCGATATCGGCGGCGGCAGCGTGGAGTTCGACATCATCGACCACGGCTCCATCGTCTACTCCAACAGCCTGCGCCTGGGCGCGGTGAGGATGCACGAGACGTTCCTTCGGAGCGAACGCGTCTCCGACATCCAGGTGCTGCTGGTGCGGGCCTACATGGACCAGTTGGTGGAGGCCACCCTGAACGCGGTGAACGAGCACGAGATCGACCTGATCGTCTGCACCGGCGGCAACGTCGAAGACCTCGCCGCCCTCATCGGCACCGACTCCAAACGAGAGGCCGAGGGCATTCCGAAAGACGTGCGGTTCATTCCGCTCCGCAGTCTCCAGACCATGCTCAAGGAACTCTCCCGGCTGAGTGTTTCCGAGCGCATGAAAAAATACGGCATGAAGCCGGACCGCGCGGACGTGGTGCTGCCGGCCGCCATCGTGCTGAGCGAGGTGGTGAGCAAGGTCCTGGGCTCACACGGCCTGTATTCTCCGGACGTGGGGCTAAAGGACGGCGTGCTGGTAGAGATCATCGACCGCTTCAAGCATTCCTGGGATTCGATGTCGGAGGAGACGGAGATCATCAAGGCGGCCGCGACCCTGGGTCAGAAGTATCACTTTCATCTGGGACATGCCCGGCAGGTGCGTTACCTGGTGGAATTGCTATTCGACCAACTGGCGCCGTTGCACGGTCTTCCCGGCGAGGCGCGCATGCTTCTTCGCCTGGCCGCCACGCTGCACGACGTGGGGGATTTCGTCAATCTCTCGGCACATCACAAGCATTCCTTCTATCTCATCCGCAACTCGGAGATCGTGGGCCTCGGGTCACGACAGTTGGAACTCATCGCCAACGTTGCGCGCTACCATCGCAAGGCGTTCCCCAACGCCCAGAAGCACGAAAACTTTCGCGTGCTTTCCGACTCCGAGCGGGAGTGGGTGGTCAAGCTCGCCGCGATTCTGCGCGTCGCCGACGCCCTGGACCACGAGCACCGTTCCGTGGTGGACGACCTGAAGGTCAGCATCCATCGCCGTTCGGTAACCATCGATCTGCAGTCCATGGGACGGTGTCTGCTGGAACGCTGGCACCTGGACGAGAAGGGCCGCCTCTTTCAGGAGACCTTCGGCAGGACCATCGAGTTACTGGTCAACGGGACTCCGCGCCTGGACGCATACGTGTAGGGGCGGGTTTCAAACCCGCCCGCGCTCGCACGGCACTGACAGCGGGTACGTCAAGTGTGGTGTCTCACAAATACGCTTACGAATCTGCGGGTCCTTTTGGCCGTCGGCTGCGTTGCTCTTCCTCGCGTGGTGCCCGCCCTGGGGCGACCGCAGGTCGCCCCTACAAGTCATCGCGCCTTGCCGACGACCAAAATGCCCTCGCATCTTCATAACCGTATTTGTGAGACACCACACTAGTTGAGAGTACGTGAGCCGGAGCCGGAAGGCACCGCCGGGGTGTCGCCGCCCAGCTCCAGGACGATCTGACGGTTGGCATCCATCGCCGTTCGATGACCATCGATCTGCAGTCCATGGGACCGTGTCTGCTGGAACGCTGGCACCTGGATGAGAAGGGCCGCCTCTTTCAGGAGACCTTCGGCAGGACCATCGAGTTACTGGTCAACTCGACGCCGCACCTGGGCGCGTACGTGTAGGGGCGGGTTTCAAACCCGCCCGCGCTCGCATCGCACTGACAGCCGGTACGTCTAGTTGAGGGTGCGTGAGCCCGAGCCGGACGGGGTGGTTGCCGTGTCGCCGCCCAGCTCCAGGAGGCTGACGAGCACCTTCTCCCGTTCCTCGATGGATCCCGACTCCAGAACCGCCTGTTTTTCCGATGGGTGGAAGGGCATGGCGACTCCCAGGAAGTTCACCAGATCGGCGTCGGATATGGGGTCGAGTTGGCTCATGTCGATGGCGAGGCCTCGGGTCTGCGCGTAGTGGTCCAGCGCCCGGGTCAGGCGCGCGCGGTCGACGGCCCCCGGGTCCGCGTCCTGAAGGTCCCCGAAGGAGCCGTAGTCCGGTCGCACGCGCCGATAGCCGCGTTCGAGGGACAGTTCCTCCTTGATGCGGAACCGGCTGATACCGCGAAGTTGAACCATGTAGCGGCCGTCCGAGGATTTTTCCCATCGTTCGATGTGTCCGGCGCAGCCGACGTCGTAGAGATTGGGCGGGGCATGATCGGCTCCGGGCCGGGGGAGATCGTCCCTCTGGGGAACAAAGGGCTGGATCATGCCGAAAACGCCCTCCGCCTCGAGCGCGTCCTGCACCAGATTCCGATAGCGGGGCTCGAAGATATGCAGCGGCAGCCTTGTGCCGGGCAAGAGCAGCACTCCCGTGAGCGGAAAGACGGAGAGAATTTCGGGTAACGAGACGGATTCGGTTTTGTCTTCCATGCTGACCTCCCTCATTGATTATAGAGCCCCTCGGACAGCCGTCAACCGTAGGCGTCGTAGATCCCGTCGAACTTGGCCAGCTTGAAACGGACCATGTTCCGCGCGGCATGGGCCACGACCCTGCGTTCGCGCTCGGACTCGCAGTAGCGTTCGACGACCCGCGCCGCCAGCGCGGTGTGCTCCTGGTCCGCCACCGCGTGCACCGTGAAGAACTCCCGGTCGTGGTCGTTGACCCGGTATCTTTCGGCCAGGCAGGTGTCGAATTCCGCCGCGTAACGGCCCACCATGCTTTCGTTCACCAGCGCGCTCGTGCGGCTTTCAGCCGGCGAGCCCAGAAACATGCCCCTGAGTATGGCCGCGGCATGGGCCTGGCATTCGAAGATCGGCAGGGCCTCGGCGAAGTCTTCGTCGGTCAGGCCCATGGCGAGACCGAATCGTTTCATGAGGTCCGGGTGCGTTTGTTCCTCCGTGAAGGCGTGGAGGAACAGGTCGTAGAGTTCCTGGTTGTGGGCGTTCTTGGCCATGCACAAGACGAACCCCTTGTTGATGGCGACGTTCAGGAGGTAGTGCTGCAGCGCGAAGCCCTGGAGCCTTCGATTCGATAGGGTGCCGTCGCGCAGGTCGGAAAAATACCTTCTCTCCATCAGCCGCTCGACTCCGGGACGGATGATGTCCTCCACTACCGAGGCTACGAAGGATTGAGATGTCATGGTGATGGCCCCCCGGGTGAGGATTGCTCCTCACCATATGCTTCCGTCCAGCGACGGGCGCCCGTCGCTGCCGCCCGCGACCCTAAAAGAATCGTTGCGACGATGTCAAGGGCCGCCGCATCTCCCTTGTGATGGCGATCTGCCCCGTAGGTCGGGTTAGCCGAAGGCGAAACCCGACACCGCACCGCATCCGGTTGAAGCAAAACGCGAAACAGGGAATAGTAACAGGCTATGGTGCCGGGACAGTCTCATGGGCCACGACCGAAAGGAGTGCCATCATGTGGAAGGGATTCAAGGTCATCGATGCAGACGCCCACATGCACGAGCCGCAGTACCTGTGGGAGCGGTACGTCGAGCCCGCCTACCGGGATCAGGTGCCCAAGGTGGCGTTCATGGACGGGGCCTTCATGGTCTACGAGCCGGATGGGCGAATCATTCCCAAGACCGAGAAGCAGCCGAAGCTGCCGGCCACCGCGTGGGCCGACATGGACGCAAAGTACGGCGAGGCATACCGCACGTGGTGGTCCGCGGAAACGCGGCTCAAGGACATGGACACGCACGGCTGGGACATCCAGGTGCTGCTGCCCACGGGCAACAACGGCAACTTCGCCTACCGGGTAGCCCTCAAGGACGCCAAGCTGGGCGCCGCCATGTGCCGGGCCTACAACAACTGGTGCCGGGACTACTGTGACGCGGACCCCAAGCGCCTAAAGTTCGTCGCGGTGCTCCCGGGATCGGATACGGAGGCCATGCTGGTGGAGGCGCGGCGGGCGGTGGAGGAGTTGGGCGCGGTGTCCGTGCGGAACCCGTTCCTGCCCGAGGGCAGGTGGCTGCACGAGCCGGAATACGACGCCATCTGGCGGTTGGCCTGCGAGCTCGACTTCCCCATCTCGGTTCACGGTGAATACCGCCAGCGCCGCTTCCACCCCTTTGCCGGCGGCAACCGCGGCAACGTCGACGACCGCGACATGCAGCAGCTCGCCCTGCGGGGGCTCGATCATGCCCTGGGCTTCCCGTGTGACAACATGGCCACCATGGGGCACTTCATCTTCACGGGCATCCTGGACCGTTTCCCTGAATTGCGGCTGGGCATCCTCGAGTCCAACGTCGGCTGGGTGCCGTTCTGGCTCGGCCGGATGGACGAGCACACCCACGGCCGCAACAGCGTCATGGGCAACGCGGTGGAGCGCCTGCCGATGCTGCCCAGCGAGTATTTCAAGCGCCAGATCACGGTGACTTGCGACAGCGACGAGAGCGCCCTGTCCTACGCGGTGGAGCACCTGAACGGCGACAACATCGCCTGGAACACCGATTATCCGCATCCGGATGCGCCCCAGCCGGAGAAGGCCTTGCCGGATCTGGACGCGCAGCAGATATCGGACGAGGCCAAGGGCAAGATCCTCTGGGACAACGCGGTCACGCTGTTCGGCTCCCGTATCCTGGATTAGGAGCCTGTCCGGGTAAGGGCGACCGGCGGGTCGCCCCTACGGGAAGGCCCGCGCCTTCCCGTGAAGATTTCGTGCGGCCGGCGTCGGCCGCCGCTGACGCGAGCGATAGATGGACGAAATTCGATTTGTAGACACCACGTTGCGGGATGGGCACCAGAGCCTCTGGGCCGAGCGCATGACCACCGGCATGATGCTTCCGGTGGCCCGTACCATGGACGAGGCCGGGTTCGATGCCATCGAGCTGATGTCGGCTTCCCATCTCAAGAAGTGCGTGCGCGAGCTCAAGGAGGATCCCTGGGACCGGGTGCGGATGGTGGCGGAGCGCATCACCCGGACGCCGTTGCGGCTGATGGCGGGCAGGGTCAACGCGTTCGAGATCACCCCGGTGTCGGTGTACGAGCTCTTCATCGAGCGGATGGCGGCCAACGGCATCCGCCAGGCGCGCATCTCCGAGGAGTGGAACGAGCTCGAAGGCTGGCAGCGCAAGGTCGGCATCGCCCGGAAGAACGGCCTTCAGCCCATCGTCAACCTCATCTACTCGGTGTCGCCGAAGCACACCGACGAGTACTACGCCCGGAAAACCCGCGAAGCCGCATCCCTGGACGTGCCGTTTCTCTGCCTCAAGGATCCCGGCGGCCTGCTGACCCCCGAACGCACCCGCACCCTGGTGCCGATGATTTTCGAGAACGCCGGCGGCATCCCGGTGGAGCTGCACACCCATTGCACCACCGGACTGGGGCCGTTGTGCTGTCTGGAAGCGGTGAAACTCGGCATCCGCACGGTGAACACGGCGGTTCCGCCGCTGGCCAACGCCTCCTCGAACCCGTCCGTGTTCAGTGTCGCCGCCAACCTCCGCGCCCTGGGTTATGCCTGCGCCGTGGATACGGACGCCCTGGCGGTAGTGTCGGAGCATTTCACGGCCGTGGCCCGGCGGGAAGGTTTTCCCATGGGCGCCCCGGTGGAATACGACTACGCCCAGTACCAGCACCAGGTGCCCGGCGGAATGATCTCGAACCTGCGCCATCAACTGCAGAAGGTCGGTCTGGAAGCCAAGGCGGAGGAGGCCCTGGAAGAGGTGGTGCGGGTACGGGCGGACCTCGGCTATCCCATCATGGTGACGCCGCTATCGCAGTTCGTGGGAAGCCAGGCTGCCATCAACGTGATCGTGGGCGAGCGCTACGCGGAGGTCACCGATCAGATCATCCAGTACGCACTCGGCCTCTGGGGCCGGGAAGGCGCCGATACCATGGACCCCGACGTCAAGCACAAGATCCTGGACCGCCCCCGGGGCAAGGAGATGGCCCGCTGGGTGCCGCCGGACCTGACCATCGAAGAGGTGCGGCGCAAGCTCGGCGGCCCGGGGGTGACGGATGAAGAGCTACTGCTGCGATGGATGCTGAGCGAGGAGGAGATCGCCGTCATGCGCGCCGCCGGCCCGCCCACGGAGTACCTGAACGCAAGGTTGCCCATGGTGGCGCTGATGGAGCGGCTCACCAGCAGGAACCGGTACGCGGGGATCCAGGTGCGGCGCCCCGGTCTTTCGCTGTCGTTGCAGAAGAGTGGGGTCTAGGAGCCTGCACCGGCCGGCGGCGCCGGTGCGGGCACGGGCGGGTTTGAAACCCGCCCCTACAAGGCGCGCGCGGGTACGCCGCGGCCACGGATCCTTCGACCGTCTTGCCCGGGGGCCCCACACAGCGTGCGCGGGCACGCCCGCAGAAAGGAGAACGCATGCCGGATCTGATAACCCTTGGACGTTCCGTCGGCGAGTTGCTCAAGGAGAGCGGGCAGACCGTGGCGGTTGCCGAATCCTCCACCGGCGGGTTGATCTCCGCCGCGCTGCTGTCGCTGCCCGGTGCCTCGGCGTACTTCGTCGGCGGGGGTGTGATCTACACCCGGCACGCCCGGGCGGGCCTGCTGATGATGCCCGAGAGCGAGGTGGCGGTTCGCGGCAGCACGGAATCCTACGCGTTGAACATGGCGCGACTGATCCGTGAACGGTTGAACACGACATGGGGCCTGGCGGAAAGCGGCGCCACCGGTCCTTCGGGGAACCGCTACGGCGACGCCTCCGGACACAGTTGCATGGCCATCGTCGGACCGGTGGAGAAGGCCATCACCATCGAGACCGGCCAAGCGGATCGGGAAGCCAACATGTGGGCCTTCACCCAGGCCGCCCTGACGCTCCTGGAAGATGCGGTACGGGCCGTGTAGGGGCGGGTTTTAAACCCGCCCGTGCCCGCAACCGCGCCGGCGGCCGATACGGTTGCCGGCGGCCGATACGGTTGCCGCCGGCCGGTGCGGTCGCCGCCGGCTAATACGGTTGCGGACGGCCGATAGGTCTGCCGGCGGCCTTCAAGCACGGATGGCACGGACCGCACCGCGAGAGGAAGAGTCGGCGATGAGAGGCAAACCATGACCTCCAGGGAGGAACTCAAGGCCGAAGCCTGCCGGGTCATCGATGCCCGCAGGCGGGAAATCATCGATCTCGGCGAAACGATTCTGCGCAACCCGGAGACAGGGTTCAACGAGGTCGGGACCGCGGAGCTCGTGGCCGCGCGGCTCCGGGAGCTCGGGCTCGATCCTCAACAGGGTCTGGCCGTCACCGGCGTCAAGGGCCGGAAGGACTGCGGCGGTTCCGGCCCCACCCTGGCCATTCTGGGCGAGCTGGACTCGCTCCGGGTGTCGGACCACCCCCATGCCGATCCCCGCACCGGCGCGGCCCACGCCTGCGGCCACAACGCGCAGGTGGCCGGGATGGTGGGCGCCGCCATGGGGCTTCTGTCCGCCGTGGTGTTGCCGGAGCTCCGCGGTTCGCTGGTGTTCTTCGCGGTTCCGGCCGAAGAGATGATCGACGTCGACGAGCGCATGCAGCGCAAGGCGCGCAACGAGATCGAGTTCCTCGCCGGCAAGGCGGAGCTCATTCGGCTCGGCCATTTCGACGACGTGGACCTGGCGATGATGTTCCACACCAAGACCGACACGCTTGCCTCCCACGTGGCCCGGTCGTCCAACGGCGCCATTATCAAGAAGATCCGCTTCATCGGCAAAGCCGCCCACGCGGGCGGGAGCCCCCAGAAGGGCATCAACGCCCTCAACGCGGCCTCCCTGGCCATGACCGCCATCGCCTATCAGCGGGAGACCTTCTACGACGAGGACACCATCCGCGTCCACCCGATCATCACTCGGGGCGGCGACGCGGTGAGCGTGGTGCCGGCGGAGGTCACCATCGAGACGTTCATTCGCGGCAAGACCCTGGAGGGTATCCTCGATGCCAACCGCAAGGTGGACAACGCCCTCCGGGGAGCAGCCATGGCGGTGGGCGCGTCGGTGGAGATCACCACGGTGCCGGGTTATCTGCCCCAGACCAACAACGAGACCATGGTCCGTCTATGGGGCGAGAACGTCGGCCGGGTGTTCGGTGCGGGCCAGTTCGAACACGGAACGGAGCACCGCGCCAGCAGCACGGACTTGGGCGATCTGGCGCACATCATGCCGGCGATGCAGCCCTATGTCGCCGGCGCCGCCGGGGGCGGTCATACCAGCGGCTATCTGCTCGTGGACCATGATTCGGTCTACGTGAAATCCGCCAAGCTCCTGGCCATGACCGCCATCGACCTGCTCCACGACGACGCTGCCGCGGCGCACCGGATCCTGCGGGAGGACAGGCCCCGGATGACGAAGGAAGAGTACCTGGAGTTTCAGCGCAGGCTCGACGCGACGGAGTTGTTTCACCCCGAGAGAGATTCGGCCGGCGGCGGTACCTGACAGGCTCCCGGAAGCCTGCGCCATGGAAAGACGAGGGTGTAGGGGGCGGGTTTTAAACCCGCCCGCGGCCGCACCGGGTTGTCGATCGATACAGCGTCCCAGGCTGTTGGACCGTAACCAGCAGCAGAAAGGAGTTGACGAATGCGTAACATGCCGGGCCTCGAGGGTATCAGGAAGATAGTGTGTGCCGTGGCGCTGCTGTGGCTGGCACCGTTCGTTTTCTCGCCCGAGGCTTACGCCGCCCGGGGGAGCGGACTATACCTGGCCGCGGACCTTGGCATGGCCCTGGGCTCCACCTCGGAGTTCGAGTCGGCCGTCACCAGGGGCCAAACCGACTTCGATTCCGGGCTGGGATACAGCGTGGCCGTCGGCCTCGGCTGGAGCGCTCTCCGTATGGAGGCCGAAGCCTCCTGGCGGCGGACCGACATCGATGACATTGAGTACGATCAGTTTACCGTGCCCGGGTACACGCTCCCGCCCGCCGCCATCGCCGCCCTCAATGACAACATCAAGGTAAAGGGGACGCGCTCGACGCTGGATCTCATGGCCAACGCCTGGTACGACCTGGACGTCGGCGTGGGGTTCACGCCCTATTTCGGCGGCGGTCTCGGAGTCCAGTATGTCCGGTATGACGTCGACCTTCCGCTGGATCCGCTACGCATACCCGGCCTTCCGTCCGGCGCGGCGAACGTCCTCAGCGGCCTCGGCGGCGACGATGGCGATTGGGTGCTTGCCTATCAGGTCGGCGCCGGGGTGGGGTATCGCGTGATGGAATCCCTCGTCGTTCACGTGGGCTACCGGTACATGGGCGCAGGGGACCCCAAGCTCACCTGGATGTCCGGCGCCGCGGTGAAATCAGACGCAGGCAACCACGTCTTTCGGGCGGGCGTCCGTATCGGCTTCTAAGCGAGCTCTGATCGATTGGCGTGGCGTCCTTCGACTTCGCTTCGCTACGCTCAGGACGAACGGTTGTGGAACCATTTTCCCGTTCATCCCAAGCGTAGCGGAGGGCAAGCGATGCGAAGTCGAAGGACGCCATGTTTGGACGTTAACGGTTCTCCGCCTTGTCGAAGTACTCCCGCGTCACCTTGAAGACCATCGGCGCCAGCAAGAGCAGACCGATGAGGTTGGGCACCGCCATCAATCCGTTGAGCGTGTCCGACAGGTTCCACACGAACGACACCTTGACGTTGGCGAAGGTCAGCGCCGCCAGCACCCAGAGCCCGCGATAGATCATCAGGCTGTTCTCGCTGAACAGGTACTGCCAGCACCGCTCGCCGTAGTAGGACCACCCGAGGATGGTGGTGAAGGCGAACACCGCCAGCGCCACCGTGACGATATACTGGCCGCCGGGCATGGAGCTCTGGAAGGCCGCGGAGGTCAGCACGACGCCGGTGAGGCCGCCGCCGTCCGCACCGGTCAGGGTCCACGCCCCCGACGTCAGGATCACCAGCGCCGTCATGGTGCAGACCACGAGGGTGTCGATGAAGGTCCCCAGCATGGCGATGATCCCCTGCCGCACCGGGCTGTTGGTCTGCGCCGCCGCATGGGCGATGGCGGCCGATCCCAGGCCGGACTCGTTGGAGAATACACCGCGCGCCACTCCGAAGCGGATGGCTGCCGCCACCGCCGCCCCGGCGAAGCCCCCGGCCGCGGCCGCCGGCGTGAAGGCGTAGGTGAAGATCAGGGCGATGGCTGCCGGCACCGCGGTGATGTTGATGATGATGACGATCAGGGCCGCCGCGATGTAGAGCACGATCATGGCCGGCACCAGCTTGCCGGCCACCTCGCCGATGCGCTGGATGCCGCCGATGATCACGACCCCTACCAGCGCCGCGACGATCAGCCCGGTGATCCAGGTGGGAACGCCGAAGCTGCCCGCCAGCGCCGTGGCCATGGAGTTGACCTGCACCGCGTTGCCGATGCCGAAGGCCGCCACCGCGCCGAACACGGCGAACCCCAACCCCAGCCACTTGCCCAGCTCGGGGGCGAACGCGCCCACGCCGTTGCGCAGATAGTACATGGGGCCGCCCACGTGCATGCCGTTGGCGTCCACCTCGCGGTAGGTCACCGCGCATACCGCCTCGGCGTATTTGGTGGCCATACCGAACAGCGCGATGAGCCACATGTAGAAGATCGCGCCGGGCCCGCCCAAGGCGATGGCCGTGGCCACGCCGGCGATGTTCCCGGTACCTACCGTGGCCGACAGCGCCGTCATCAGCGCGTTGAAGGGTTTGACCTCGCCCTCGCCGCCGCCGTCGCTCTTGTCGAACAGCAGCGTGAAGCCGTAACCGACCTTGCGCCAAGGCATGAACACCAGCCCGAGCGTCAAGAGCACGCCGGTCACCCCCAGCATGCCGAGCATGGGCGGACCCCAGGCAAAGGCGTTTACCGAGTCGATGAATGAGTTCAAGCGGTCCATGGTATTCCCTCCCCCGAGTTAGCGCACGGACCAGGTCTTCAGTCCGACAACGCTGCCAGCACGGCGCGGCTCATCTCGAATAGCCGGTGGTCCTGGCAACGGTGCCCCACCAGTTGCAGTCCCACGGGAAGGCCCGCGGGTCCTCTGAATATGGGAAGCGTGACGCACGGCACGTAGGTCCAGGTGGGGAGGATGTTGAAGGACGTATCGCCGGTGTTGTCGAGCCCTTCGGGCGCCTCGCCGGTGGCGCTGGGGGTCAGCAGTACGTCGAACGCCTTCGAGGCCTCGTCCAGATACCCCCGGCACGCCGCCATGACCCCCTCGGCCTCCCGGTATTCGTCGTAGGAGACCACCGGCCAGTCCTTCATCTTGCCCTGCTGGAACTCGCTCAGCAGTTCGAAGTGGTGAGTTCTTTCCCACGACAACGCGCGCGCGATCTCGTAGTCGCTGACCCGGCGTCCCATGGGCTCGAAGTCGGCGAACGGCCCGCCGAGGTCGAGATCCGATACCGCGGCCCCGGCCTTGGCGAGTTGCGCGGCCGCGTCTTCCACCAGGGCCTTGGTGTAGTCCTGGGCCCGGTCCCAAAACGGCGTGCGGCACAGGCCTACCCGGAGGCCCTTGACCGAGACCGCGCCCAGGGGCCGGACCGGCTCGCCGGTGACCGCCGCCCGGAACAGCGGGAGGTCTTCCACGGCGCGGCCGAACAGCCCTACCGTGTCGAACGAGCCGGTGTTCTCCTTGATCCCCTCCGTACTGATCTCGCCGTAGCTCGGCTTGTAACCCACGCAGCCGCAGAACGACGCAGGGCGAATCACCGATCCGAGGGTCTGGGTGCCGAAGGCCATGAACGCCATGAAATCGCCCACTGCCGCGGCGGAACCGCTGGAGGAACCGCCCGGCGTGTGCGTTGGGTCGTGCGGGTTTCTGGTCTTGCCGGGATGCCGGCTGGCGAACTCCGTGGTGACGGTCTTGCCCAGGAGAACGCCGCCCGCGGCCCGGGTCATGGCCACGCAGGCGGCGTCGGCCCGGGGCCGGTGTCCTTCGTAGATGGGTGAGCCGTAGCCCGTGGGCATGTCGGCCGTGTCCATGATATCCTTGACCGCGAACGGAAGGCCGTGCACGGGGCCGCGGTTCGATGCGTGGTCGCGCTCCCGCGCCTGGGCCAGCGAGTATTCGGCATCCAGGTGCATCCAGGCTTCCACCTCGGGCTCCCGCTCTTCGATCCGCTCCAGGCACGCCTGGACCAGCGCCTCGGAGGTCAGCTTGCCCTGGTTGATGCGGTCGACGGCTTCGCTGGCGGATAGTCGGCACAGGTCGTTCATCGGTGTTGTCCTCTTGCTTGGATTGGTGATGGCGGAAAGTTCGTAGTAACACGTTCTCGCTGTGGATTCGACAAAAATGGACAGGCCCCAACGGGCCGGGAGGCAGGACATGATCAAGACCAAAGGACTCTATCACAGTGGTATTCCCGTCAATGACCTCGACCGGGCCATCGAGTTCTACCGCGACGTCCTGGGCATGGACGTGGCCAACGTCGCCCGCGACGACCTGAAAGGCCTCGGCCGGGCCGACCTCCGGTCCGGCAGCAGCATCGTGGTGCTGTTCCAGCGCCCCAACCCCATCGAACGGGACGCCCTGGCCGAGGACGGCGTCACACACCAGGCCTTTTTCGTGGACAGCGACGACTTCGACACCGCCGAGGAAAGAATACGCGCCGCCGGCGTCCGCATCCACGAGGTCCCGGTGGTGGAACGCAGGTCCGGCCGCGGCTTCTACTTCTTCGACCCCGACGGCAACCTGCTGCAGCTCTATGCGCCGCCGAGGAAGGAAAAGTGAGGGGGAGGAACGCCGTCAAGACGATTGGAGCAACGGAGTTCAGACAGCAATGTCTGGCGCTACTCGACAACCTCGACGCGGAGGGATTGATCATCACCAAGCGGGGCGAACCCGTGGCGCGGATGATTCCCTACCACCAGCCATGCGCCGACCTAATCGGGAGCTTGCGAAACAAGATCGAGATTCGCGGAGATATCCTTGCGACTGGTGTTCGTTGGGGTGTCGATGCTGAGTCTTGAGACTCACGCTTGCTTCTTGGCTGTTGTAGGTGTGTCAAAATATCGACTATAACGTCTGATATATGACGAAAACTATTGCACGCGAGACCGAGTCTTGATACGGTGGTCTCAATCACTGGTGCAATAGTCATATGTCGCCTATCATATCGCCCGACTTGGCCGAGGACTTTCCGCAACGAATCAAGCGCGTGCGCGGCATCCAAGGTCTCACCCAAACACAGTTCGCGGAGCTTGTCGGCGTCTCCTATGTGACTGTCAATCGTTGGGAGAATGGGCAGGCCCGTCCGAACAAACTGGCGTGGCGGCGAATTGCCGAGATCGAGGCACAGTCGAACCACGTGATGGAAGGGGCGGCTGCCGAATATGATGCCGGCTCAACGAATCCGCCCAGCCTCGACTTCTCTGCCGACCCTGCAGCCGTCTCAGCCGTCGCTGAGGCGCATCGCCTTGCTTACGGTCACCTTTTCAACCCGGCTTTCGCGACCGAGACGTCGCTGATCGACCCGCTCCCCCATCAGCGAATCGCTGTTTACGAGCAGATGCTCCAACAAGCCCCCCTGCGATTCCTGCTCGCCGACGACGCAGGGGCGGGCAAGACGATCATGACGGGCCTGTACGTGCGCGAGATGCTGTCCCGGCGGCTCATCCGTCGCGTGCTCATCGTGCCGCCCGCCGGCTTGGTGGGCAACTGGGAGCGGGAGATGCGTACGCTGTTTCGCCTGCCGTTCCGCATCGTCAGCGGTGCGGATGCGCGAACCGGCAATCCTTTTCTCGGTCCCGAAAGTGACCATGTGATCGTCAGCATCGACACCCTAGCCGGGGAAAGGCTGTTCGGTTGCCTCAAGGATCCGGCGACACAGCCTTACGATCTGGTGGTTTTCGACGAAGCCCACAAGCTCTCGGCGGACCGCCAGCCGGATTTCCGTGTGCGGAAGACCGACCGTTACAGGCTGGCGGAGGCGTTGGCGGGTGCCGAGGTGGACGGTGATCGGTGGAGACTTCCCTGGTCGGCTCAACATCTCTTGCTGCTGACGGCTACGCCGCATATGGGAAAAGACCACCCCTATTACTTCCTTTGGCGGCTGCTGCTTCCCGATACGCTCTCGACCAGTGACGCTTTCAACGCGTTCCCTCGCGAGTCTCGGCAAAGGCACTTCATCCGCCGGACCAAGGAAGAAATGGTCCACTTCGATGGCTCCGCGCTCTATCCGCAACGGAACTGCGACACGCTGAGCTACGATCTGTCTCAAGGCCGAGGGAGCGAACAGGAACTCTACGACGAGACGACCGACTACCTGCGGTTCCACTACAACCGGGCTCGGGCATTGAACCGGTCCGCTGCCCGTTTGGCCATGAGCGTCTTCCAACGGCGTCTAGCCAGTTCCACATACTCCCTCATGCGGTCGTTCGAGCGTCGAGTGGGGAAGATCGAAGGGCTCATCGACGACATTAGGAATGGGCGACTTACAGAGGAAGCTCTCGCGCGCCATCAACGGAACCTCGATGATCTTGAGGATCTCTTCGACAGTCGGACTGCGGACGAGGACGCGGCAGGTGAGGAACAGGGCGAGCAACATGAGGAGTTCGAGGATGAGGCTCTGGGAGGCACGATCGCGGTGAATCTCAGTGAGTTGGAGGCCGAGCGTCGCAAGGTCGAAGAGCTGCTCGACAAGTCGCGAAGACTCTTTGCGGCCGGCGAGGAATCCAAGTTCGAGAAGCTGCGCGAGGTCCTCCGTGATCCGGAGTATCTCGATGAGAAGTTCATCGTCTTCACCGAGCACCGCGACACGGCGGAATTCCTGGTACGTCGACTCGAAGGTCTCGGCTTCACAGGTCGAGTCGCGCTCATTCACGGTGGCCTGCCGTACCAGGAGCGAGAGCGGCAGGTGGAGTTCTTCCGCCGGTCCACGGCCGAAGACGGAGCCAGCTACCTGGTCGCCACCGATGCCGCGGGCGAGGGGATCAATCTTCAGTTCTGCTGGCTCATGGTGAACTACGACATCCCCTGGAACCCGGCACGGCTTGAGCAGCGGATGGGCCGGATTCATCGCTATGGCCAGAAACACGATCCCGTGGTCATCGTCAATCTGGTTTCAGGCAACACGCGCGAGGGGAAGGTGCTCAAGACGCTGCTCGACAAGCTCGAGGCGATGCGCCGGCAACTCCAATCCGACAAGGTGTTCGATGTGGTGGGCCGCCTGTTCGAGGGTGTGTCCATGAAGGAGTACCTTGAGCAGGCAGTCACGGATGATGTCGAGACCGTTGTGAGACAATTGGAGGGAACGCTGACCGAGGAGCAAATCCGGGCTCTGGAGCAAAGGGAACACGTGCTCTTCGGGCAGGGCGGGGAAGTGCGCGGGCGACTCGATGACCTCAACAATGAAGCAGAGCAGGAGAACTACCGGCGGCTTCTTCCTGGCTACGTCCGGCGTTTCGTGGCAAAGGCCGGACCGCTGATAGACCTGCGCATCGAGGGAGACCTGGAAACGACCTTTGCGCTCGTTCCCGACCGTCCCGGCGCGGGCGATCCGCTGTTGTCTGCCATCGAACGGTACACAGAACACGCGCGACAGTCGCTTACCGTTTACAAGCCGGCAACCCGGGAAGACGCGATTTGGTTGCATCCCGGCGAGCCCGTGTTCGACGCTCTGTCGATTGCGGTGCTCGGCCGTGTCAGTCGGGACGGCTTGCGGGGGGCCGTCTTCATCGACCCGTATGCAACCGAGCCGTATCTGTTTCACGTTGTACGGGCGACTGTGGAACAGCATGACCGCGCGGACCGGCAACCCGATTTGTGGAGCGTGTTGCTTGACGGCGAGTCCGCCCGAAAGACGCTTGAATCGCGGCTGATAGGGCTGCGCCAATCGAACGACGGAGTCGTAGAGGAGTGCCCCGTGGAGCACCTGCTGTTGCTCAGAGGCGCCCGGGACTTCGCGCCGAGCCGAGTACCCCTCGCGACCTTGGCTCGCGGCATGGTCGACGATGCTGTCACGCATGCACGGGAGGTTGTGGTGGATCGGCTCGTCCAGTCACACCGGCAGCGTCGAATTGAAGACCTGCCCGCTCGGATCGATTTCGTCAAGCGCGGGTTCGACTTCCGGGCTGCTGAGCTTACGGCGGTCCGCGCGCGTCTCGGAGAGAAGGCGCGCGCTGGCGATCAGCATGCCAGCGCCGAGCTCGCGAGAGTCAAGGAACGGCAACGGGATCTGACAACCCAACGCGGTCGCACTTTGGCAACGTTGGAGGCTGAACCGGACCTCATCCAGGCCGGCGAAGTGGAGTTTCTTGCCCATGCACTGGTAGTGCCTGTGCAGGATTCCGACGAGATCGAGCGTTACGACGCCGACGTGGAGACTGTTGCAGTGCAGGTGGCCACCGCCTACGAGGAGCGGTTCGGCGCCGACGTGGCGGACGTATCCCGACCCGAGCTCGCACGCCGCGCCGGCCTGACCGATTGGCCGGGCTTCGACTTGAGATCCCGTCGTCCCGGGGAAGAGCGAGCCATCGAGGTAAAGGGCCGGGCTCGCACCGGTAGTGTCCAGATGCAAGAAAACGAGTGGGCCAGAGCCTGCAATCTTCGTGACCGGTACTGGCTGTACGTCGTCTTCGACTGCGCCACCGCACATCCGCGCTTGGTGAGGGTGCGGGATCCGTTTGCGAAGCTGTTGGTCAAGGGACGGGAGTCGCTAGCGTTTACCATCACGGCGGGTGCGGTGATGGAGGCGGCGGAGTCGGGCTGAGGCAGCACCGACGGAATGGCAACGTCTGTGTAGGATGACCCAGTCTGACCACACAAGTCGACCAGTGGTAGGAGATCTTCCATGCTGAAGGATTTGTTTCTAAAGCGATTCTCCGAACTGAATGACGAATCAGATTCTATTCCGATCGTTTACAGTGAATCTGTAGGCCAATACGCGCCAGACGGTAGTTGGAAAAAATGGGCTACGAGTGTCGAGAGCTTGCTCAAAGCCGTGTTCGGCAGCGAATCGCCGCACTACGTGAATTTTGCCAGGGAGTTAGAGCATTGCGGAGGACATGTAAGTCAGATTGAGGCATTACAGGGCATCTTTCAGAGTGCAAAGGAGGCGTTTGAGGGCGGCTATGTCTTTGACGTGGAGCTTACGGTCTCAGGAGAGATATTCGGTGATTTCGTGGTGTTGGCAAAGCAGGCTCTCGGCGAGGGACAGAAGGATGTCGCTGCGGTGCTGGCTGCCGCTGCTCTTGAAGACGCACTGAAGCGTTACGCCAAGGCGAATGGGCTTAAAGTCGGCGATGCGACAATGCAGGAGGTAATCGGGGGAATGAAGTCGAAGGGATTGGTGTCCGGAGCGAGAAGGTCACTGTTGGAGGCCATGCCTCGGTTCCGAAACTCCGCAATGCACGCGGAGTGGGGAAAGGTGACCGAACCGGAGGTCAGTAGCGTCATTGGATTTGTAGAGCAGTTTCTCCTGACCGAATTCAGCCGTTAAGAGGGCTTAGATGATCCCACCGTTGGACCGTGGTGGCTTCTGCCGGAGTTGAAGGGAAGCAGAGGAGTCGAAAATGCTCAGGCGTATAAAAATACAAGGGTATAAGTCTCTTGAAGATGTAGAGGTTCGGTTGTCCCAGCTTGTCGTCCTTTTCGGACCGAACGCTTCCGGTAAGAGCAATCTGCTCGATGCGTTGCAGCTCCTGTCGAAGCTGGGTACCAGCCGCACTCTCAACGAGGCTTTCGAACCGCCCTATCGTGGCAAGCCACTGGAGTCCTTCACCATCGGCCAAGGAGGAATCAAGGGCCTTCTCGAACAGGAGAGGTTGTGGTTCTCGATAGAGGCCGACTTGAGCCTGTCGGACGCGGTGGTGGCGAGCGTCAATCGCCAGATACAAGAGATGCGTCGTCCGAACGGCGAAGCCGGATACAAGGAGAGCAACAAGGTGCCTGCACGGGTCCGTGAACGCGACTTGCGCTACCGCATCGAGGTGGAAATGTTCCCCAGATCCGGCATCCTCCGCGTCGCCGACGAATACCTGAGTGCCCTGAACAGCAAGGGTCAGCCAACGGGCAGCCGCAAACCCTTTCTCGAAAGGCAAAACGAAAGAATTCACCTCCGACACGAAGGGCAAGCACACCCCACCTACTTCGACCGATACCTCGATCACAGCATCCTTTCGATGCCGCACTACCCGCCACATTACCCCCACTTGGTGGCGGCACGGCGTGAACTGGAGAGTTGGCTGTTCTTCTACTTCGAGCCGCGCGAACGCATGCGTGCAGCCAGTCCCGTAAAGGAGGTGCGCCATATCGGCTTGATGGGCGAAGAGTTGGCGTCGTTTCTCAACACCTTGAAGGCGACCGACCCGAAGCAGTTCAAAGGTGTCGAGAAGGCGCTGCACATGTTGATGCCAAACATCGACGGCATCGACGTTGAGGTGAGCGATCTCGGCGAGGTCGAGCTTCGTCTCAAGGAAGGCGGCGTTGCGATGCCGGCCCGTGTGCTCTCGGAAGGCACGCTGCGGATGCTCGGACTGCTGGCGCTCACGGGGGCAGACGAGGCTCCGGCGCTGGTTGGTTTCGAAGAGCCGGAGAACGGTGTTCACCCACGCCGTATCCCGCTGATCGCGGAGTTCTTAAAGACTCAGGAAACCCTCAAACGGACCCAATACATCGTCACGACGCACTCGCCGATCCTGCCCGATCTGGTTGCAGACGATTCCCTGTTTACCGTGCGCCGGTTGAGCCGTCGGACCCATATCGATCCTTCCGGACCTGGGACCCGTGTGGCGACGTGACGGTGTCGGCAAGGCGCTTTCCGACGAGCAGGAAAGGCTCCCCGGTGTCGGCGCGTATTCTGAGGGAAGACTTCGATGCGTGAGATAACGCCCTTCCGCCGGATTCTGGAAATGCGCTTTGTCAATTCCGATTTTTTCACGTAGCTGGACAGGAACAGACTGACTTTGAAAGACACAGCAGACAAGAAGATACTCATGATTGCAGGACCGAACGGCGCGGGGAAAACGACGTTTGCCGCGCAATTCCTGCCCAACGAAGCGGATTGTCCCATCTTCGTCAACGCCGACCTCATCGCGGCCGGCCTAAGTCCCCTTCGTATGGACTTGGTCGCTGTTCGTGCTGGGAGAGTCATGCTGGAAGAAGTCCACGAGCACGCACGGAACGGAAACAGCTTTGCGTTCGAGACGACATTGAGCGGACGCAGTTATGCACATTGGATTCCTCGCTGGCAGGAGCGGGGATACCGGGTAAAGCTGTTTTTCTTGCGGTTGCCGACATTGGATGCGGCGATCAGACGTGTTGCGCAGCGAGTCTTGGAGGGAGGGCATGACGTTCCGGAGCCTGCGATTCGCCGTCGCTTCCATGCAGGTTGGCGCAACTTCCAACAGCTCTATCGAGGTCTCGTAGATGAGTGGGCCTTGTATGACAATGCCGAACGACGTTCCGAAACTGCTGGCAGAGGAGATCCGACGATGATCTCAAGGAATGAGAAGCCAGTGGCAACGCCTCGCGATCCAGACCTTGTCGGTGCGGAGGCAGCCATGCACAGGGCGGCTCGAGACGCGCGCCGGCGGGCGGAACAGGCTGCCAACCCTGCCACACAGGGCAATCCTGGGAGAAATCCGGCGAGCGTCTCGGAGCATGGACTCATCAGGCATAGCCGAAAGTCATGGAGATGAGCCTCAGAAATCAGTAGGTTGGTAGACGAAGGACCGGAAAGATGGACGAGAAAATTGCAGAATGCAGGGAACTGTTGGTGCAGCAGGGAGAACGTGTGCCGTGCCCCGTTTGGCAAGCTCCTCAAGCGCGGCGCAGGCGGGATTGGGGAACGCGACGTGACCTATATTACTCTCCACGAGCAGGAGGGGTATTTCGTGGTGAAGACATTGAGGACTATCGTTTCTTCTCGTCCCGGAAGCACGACTCGAAAGGAACGCGGATCAAGCTCTCCCGCTGGGTGTATGACAAGAACCAGCTTGGTGAAATAAGCTGCTTGACCAGCGATGAGATTGAGCGAATTGACAAACAGGAGCGTCTGAAGATTGACCAACGTCTGGGAAAGCTGCTCCAATGCTTCGCCACTATTCCGTCAGAGATCTCAGAAGGGTTGTCGGCAATTGGCCTCATCGGGGTGGACGCCTCCGACGAATCTCAGATCATCCAGGCCGCCACGGAGTGCTCTGCCGGTTATCGTTACAGGTCGAAGGAGCTTAACTGGCTGATTTCGGCGGCCGTAGAGAGTGGTTGGCTGAGAAGATATCGAGACAGTCCAAAGCATATTGAGCACATACGTTTAACGCCGACAGGGGTGAAACGCTTGGAAGAAATGGAAACCAAGCTCGTAGATTCGGCGCAGGCGTTTGTCGCAATGTGGTTCCATGACTCGCTGGGTGGCACCTACGAAGACGGAATTGAACCCGCTATCAGAAATTCCGGCTACAGGCCTTTGCGGATCGACAAGAAGGAACACAACGGCAAAATCGACGATGAAATCATGGCGGAAATACGTCGCTCGCGATTTATTGTGTGCGATTTTACCTGCGAATTGGTCGAAAACGAGCGTACGCAAACGGCAGTTCCCCGCGGGGGCGTCTATTATGAGGCAGGTTTCGCTCAAGGATTGGGCATCCCGGTGATATGGACGTGCCGTGAAGATCACATTGAGTACGTCCATTTCGATACGAGACAATTTAACCACATTACTCGGAAGACGCCGGAAGATCTCCGTGAACGATTGAAGAACCGGATTGCCGCGGTCATAGGAGACGGTCCACTGAGGGGTGCCGGATGAACCTGGAACGCGCCGTAGGATATGCGGGTGTAGCAAGTCCGACAGACAACCCCTCCTGATGGATGATCGTCGACATGCACGACAAACGCCTCATCGAAGCAGCCTTTCCGCTCAAGCAGGTGTCCCTCGACTCCGTGCACGAGAAGAATGTGCGGCACGGGCACATCTCAACGCTGCATATCTGGCCGGCGCGTCGGCCGCTGGCGGCCTCGCGGGCGGCGTTGATAGCGACTCTGCTTCCGGACCCGGGTGACCCCGACAAGCGCAAGGCGATCCTTGAGCGTATGGCAGGCCGGGTCACGGAGAAGATCGAGCGCAAGCGGTTGAACGGCCGCATGGTCGAGACGGTGAAAGAGGAGACGGTCGGCGGCATCCTCCACTGGGGCCGTGAGAATGGGCCGGGTCTTGCGTGGTTCCGCGACGAGATCCGGAAGGCCTATGGAGGCCGGGTGCCCAGGGTGCTGGACCCGTTCGCGGGCGGCGGCGCCATTCCCCTCGAAGCCATGCGCTTGGGCTGTGAAGTAACCGCCATGGACATCAACCCGGTGGCTTGGTTCATCCTCAAGTGCACGCTCGAATATCCTCAGAAGCTCGCTGGTCAGACGCGCCCGCTGCCGGGTTTCGCCCTGGATGACCGGGAGTTCATGGAAGCGTTCCTGAAGGCGAAAGGGTTCAAGGGCGCGAGCCTGCGGACTCATCTGGAACGTCTCGGCCACGGTGACGGGGGTGAGATCCAACTCGATGCATTGGCCCACGACGACCCGACCATGGAAGCAGACTTGGCGTGGCACGTGCGCGCCTGGGGGCGGTGGGTGCTGGCAAGGGCACGCAAGGAGTTGGCATCGCACTACCCGACGTATGCCGAGTTCGAGCCGCTGGCGGCGGGCAAGGAATTCGAAGTACGCCCGATGCATCTCCTGGAGGTTGACCATGAGGGGTTGCCGCAACTCGACTCGCTCAACGCGGAATTCGACGCCGCCTACCTCAAGGACCCGCGCAACCCGCGCTGGATCGCCAAGCCCACGGTCGCCTATCTCTGGGCGCGTACCGTGACGTGCAAGCGGTGCCGGGCCACGCTGCCGCTGCTCAAGACGCGCTGGTTGTGCAAGAAGGACCGCAAACGTGTCTTGCTGACCATGGAGCGGAACTCTGGCGGGACAGGGGTAGTCTTCGGAGTGCAGAGCGGAGTCCCGCAGAACGGCGGCAACGCGGCGCAACGGCGGGAGCACGACAAGCGCACCGGCGCCGGCACCATGTCCCGCACCGGAGCCACCTGCCCATGCTGTGGTGCGATCATGACGATGGAGGATATCCGTTTTGAGGGTCGCGCGGGCCGGCTGGATGCGGTGATGACCGCCGTGGTTGTCGATGGCTCGAAGGGGAAGGAGTACCGCCTGCCTACGGAGCATGAGCGTGTAGTGGCTCACGTATCCGAAGAACAACTTCAAGTCCTCTATGCCGATATTCCTTTCGGGTTGCCGGAGGAACAAACACCGAAGGCAGGAAGCGGGGCATCACGTGCTTTCTCCGTAGACGGCTACGGTCTCGACACATGGCGGAAGCTGTTCACGAACCGGCAACTGCTGTGCCTCGGCACATTTGTGGCGGTCACGCGGCGGAGGTTCGATGGCGGCGACATTACGCCGACGGAATGGCGCGAAGCAGTGGGCGCAAGTCTGGCGGTCGTGACCGACCGTATCGCCGACCGCAGCAGCACGATCGCTCACTGGGATGTCGGCCGCGAGACGGTGGCGAATACCTTTGCGGGGTTTCGCCTGCCGATCAGTTGGGATTTCTGCGAAACGGCGGTCCTGGGGGAAACGTCAGGTTCCTATTCCGGACAACTCGAATGGGTCGCCCGCTATCTGGAACACGGGGCGAGAGCATCGGCTTTCTCTGTGAAGCCCACCGCTTACAGACGAAGCGCCATGGACTCGGAAGGAGAATATGACGCCATCGTCACCGATCCGCCTTATTACGACGCGATCCCGTATTCGGGCCTGATGGATTTCTTCCATGTCTGGCTCAGGCGGTCCACACATGGCTTGTCAGAAGAAATGGATGCGGCGTTTGGCGAGCCGTTGGGGCCGAAATGGGACCACGGCAGCGGCGACGGTGAGCTCATAGACGACGCGAGCCGGTTCGATGGCGACAAGGAGCGGTCGAAGCAGAATTACGAAGACGGCATGGCTCGGTCGTTCGGAGCCTGTCACCGGGCGTTGCGGCCTGACGGCCGCCTGGTAGTGGTGTTCGCCAACAAGCACCCCGATGCCTGGGAGACGCTGGTGGCCGCCCTGATCCGGGCCGGATTCGTCGTCGATGGGTCCTGGCCCATCCAAACGGAGATGGGGAACCGCAATCGGGCCATTGCCTCCGCGGCGCTTTCATCTTCGGTGTGGCTTGTCTGCAAAAAACGACAAGCTTCCCGTCCCGGTTGGGACAACATGGTCATGGGTGAAATGCGCGAGAACATCACGCGGCAGTTACATGATTTCTGGGATTCCGGCATTCGCGGGCCGGATTTCGTGTGGGCGGCCACTGGACCGGCGCTCGAGGCTTTCAGCAGACACCCAACGGTCAAGAAGGCAAACGACCGGGACCAGCGAATGACGGTCTCGGAGTTCCTGCGCGAGGTTCGCCGCATGGTGGTGGACTTCGTGGTTGGCCGCGTGCTGATCCATGACGGTGCTCCCGTGTCGGAGAACGGACAAGAGGTGGCCACCGGATTGGACGACGTGACGACTTATTACCTGCTCCATCGCCATGACTTCGGCATGGGTGATGCGCCGGTCGGGGCCTGCATCCTGTATGCGCTGTCGTGCAACCTGTCCGACTCCGCCCTGGTTGGTCATTACGATCTCATGGTCCAAACAGGGAAGGGCAGGGCGGCCGACGAGGACGAAGAGGACACGGTGCCATCGCAAAGGGCGACCGACTCGGCGGAGGACGTTGAGGAGTCCGGAGGCGGCGCCAAGGTAAGGCTCAAACCCTGGCATCGTCGTCGTGGCCGCAATCGCGGTCTCGAAGCGCCTGGCGGGCGGCCGGTGCCCTTGATCGACCAGGTGCACAGGCTCATGCACCTGTGGCGAGCCGGGGATCAGGTCAAGGTAGACGACTATCTCGACGCCCGCGGCCTCCAGCGGAACCCCTTGTTCAATCAGATCCTCCAAACGCTGATCGAGCTGGCCGATGCCGGCGCCGACGAGCGGGCGATCCTCGAAGCCTTGAGCAATCACGTGGCCGGGCGCGATGGCGTTCAGGAGCCGCGCCAGAGGCGGTTTCAACTCGGTTCCCCTGGGGCATGAACCGTCAACCGGAGGAAGGCCGATGATCACCTCGATTCGCCTCGTGAACTTCAAGAATTTTGCTGACGAGACGTTGCGGGTAGGACCGTTCACGGTAATCGTGGGCGCGAACGCGAGCGGCAAGAGCAATATCCGCGACGCTTTCCGCTTTCTTCACGGAATCTCCCGAGGCTATACGCTGGCGGAAATCTTGGGTGGAAAGCATGGCGTTGGCGGCCAACTCGAATGGGAGCCGATACGCGGCGCGCCAAACGAGATCACGCGGTTCGGCCCTCGCTATCCTCGCTCGGAACAATCGGAGTTTTCCCTTCATGTCGAAATGGACCTTAAATGCGGAAAGACATGGTACTCCGTCACGGTCGAGTCCAATCCAGCCACTCCAGAGAGGTTCCTCGTGTCGGAAGAGGAACTGAGGACCGAGACGACGACAGTCTACCGGGCGAAGAGAAAGGGTGATCACGAGTTGTCGTTTGGAGGAGCCGGCCTGTTACCGGAAGACCTCAGTCGCTCCAAGCCCATCTTGAGCCAAACTTTTTATTGGAAGGAACCGTCCGCATGGTTTGAGGCGTCCGAGTTGGAGGTATTGCATGTGCTTCAAGGGATGCGTTTTCTGGAATTGGACCCGTTACGGATGCGCGAACCGTCATTTCCCGGAGCGACGACATTGGGTGATTACGGAGAGAATCTGCCGACGGTGCTTCAAGCAGTCTGTGCCGACAACGAGCGGAGGACGATTCTGGCGGACTGGTTGCACGAGTTGACGCCGATGGACGTAGCGAATTTCGAGTTTCCGCGTGAATCCAATGATCGGGTCAGTCTCCGAATCCTTGAGGCCAACGGGGTGCCGGTGTCGGCCTACAGCGTGTCGGACGGAACGCTTCGGTTTCTGGCTATGTTGGCGGCGCTGCTCGGCGCAGAAACCCCGGCTGTGTATTTCCTGGAAGAAATCGACACCGGCATCCACCCTGCACGGCTAGCGCTGTTGCTTGAACTGATCGAAAGACAGACTGCAAAAGGCAACGTCCAGGTGGTGACTACGACTCATGCACCGGACCTGTTGACTTTTGCCAACGACAGCACGTTCGAGAACATGTCGGTCGTGTGCCGTCTCGAAGACTCGCACGACGCCATCATCCGCCCGATCGCCGAATTACCCAACGCCAAGGAACTCAGAAGATCTCGGGGCGGGCTTGGCCGGCTCCTCAGCGAAGGCTGGATGGAAACGGCACTCGCGTTCACCGAGAACAGCGACGAAGCAGACGAGGATGGGGAATGAACGTGCTGATTGTCCCTGAAGATTTTCGCAAAGATCAATACATTCTGAAGCCCCTGTTCACAAGGCTCCTTCGAGACATCGGCAAGCCACGGGCTAAAGTCGGGATTTGTCAGGATCCTCTGCTAGGCGGCGTCGAGGAAGCCCTGAAGTCAGAGCGGATGTCCGAGGTCATCAGAAAGCACGCCGGAATGACCGATATTTTTATCCTGTGCATCGACCGCGACGGGGACGTAAATCGGCGGAAGCGCCTCGACCGCATCAAGTCGGAATTCGAGCAGGAACAAGTCTTTCTCGCTGAGAATGCCTGGGAGGAGCTTGAAACATGGGTTCTCGCCGGCCTGGCGGAGCTACCTGCGGAGTGGAACTGGAAGGATGTTCGGGCAGAAGTACACGTCAAGGAAACCTACTTCGAGCCACTTGTTGTTCAGCGCAAACTGTCGGACTCGCCCGGTGGTGGTCGGAAGGTTTTGGGAAATGAGGCGTCGCGCCGCATCGATGCGATCAGAAGGAAATGCCCTGACGATTTCGATGCGCTTGCCCGGCGTCTCGAAGCCGCCGTGCTCAACTCATGACCGACGCGTGGCTCCTCGCGCATCAAGCAAGGACCGTAAAATGGAGAGAATCGAAGGCTTCAGAGTACGAAACTTCAAGGTGCTCAAGGAAGTGACATTGGGTCGCTTGGGTCTCTTCAGTCGCCTGTGGCGCAGACAGGACGGACAACCCTTGACTGCGATGACGGCGGTAATCGGCAAGAACGGCGTGGGAAAGAGCGCGTTGTTCGATGCTTTCGGGTTTCTCGCCGATGCGCTGAAATCCGGCGTCGAAGAGGCTTGCGACGCACGCGGACGCGGTGGGTTCGACAAGTTGCGGACGCAAGGGGAAAGGGACCGCATGGAGTTCGAGGTGCATTACCGACGACATGAAGATTCTCTCCCCATCACTTACGAAGTCGCTATCGAAGTCGACGAGACTGGACGTCCCTATGTGTCGGAAGAGAAGATGTACGAAGACCGGGTAGACTTTTCGTCGTCTCTTTTCCTGTTTCTCGACAAGGGACGCGGAGTGGCATGGAAGGGGAGTCTGACGGGCGGCGAAATGGACGATACAGCCGGGGGTTTCGATTTTACGAAGTTTGCTGAACAGGTCGAAGCAGGGAAGGAGTCGGAAGATGCTGAATTCATCGAGCTGGAGGACCGACGCAAACTCGGCATCGCCACGCTAGGCGCCTTGAAACAGCATCCGCGAATCTCCGCTTTTCGCCGCTTCATCGAAGGATGGTATCTCAGTTATTTCATGCCGGATGCGGCCCGCCACCTGCCGCTGGCCGGCCCTCAGAAGCATCTCAGCATCCACGGCGACAACCTCGGCAACGTCGTGCAATTCATGGAGCGCGAACATCCGCAGGGCTTCCAGGCTATTTTAAAAAGCATTGCCGACAAGATTCCGGGCATCGACAAGATCGACACCGAAAAAACCAATGACGGCAGGTTGCTGCTGAGGTTCAACGACAAGGGCTTTCAGGACCCCTTCTACGTGCAACAGATGTCCGACGGGACGCTCAAGGTGTTCGCTTATCTGTTGTTGCTCGAAGATCCGACGCCCCCCCCGTTCCTCTGCATCGAAGAGCCGGAGAACGGCCTGTACCACAAGCTCCTGGAAACACTGGCCAAAGAATTCCGCGAGCACGCAAGCGGAGTCCACGGCGGCTCACAGGTTTTTGTGACGACGCATCAACCTTACTTCGTGGATGCGCTGGAGCCCAACGAAGTCTGGATTCTGGAGAAGGGTGCGGACGGCTCTTCGACGATACGGCGGGCAAGCGACGATCCGATCGTGAGGAGCATGGTGGCGGAGGGATTGCCGTTGGGCGGCCTCTGGTACAGCGACTATCTCGACACTAGGTGATCGGATGCACTTTGAGGTACTGGTCGAAGACGCGTCCGGAAAGAGGGCGCTTGGCATACTGTTTCCGAAGATAGTTGGCGATCGGCATACTGTCAAGGTGACCGAATACCGAGGAATCGGCCGTATTCCCAGGAACCTCAAAAGCAGTACCGACGCCCGCAATCGCCTTTTGCTTAACCAACTCCCACGCTTGCTCAAGGGCTATGGAAAGGCGTTTGCCGGTTACTCGGCCGACTATCCAGCGGCGGTGGTTCTGGTTTGCGACCTCGATGACAGGTGTCTGAAATCCTTTCGCCAGGAACTCTTCGCCGTGCTGAACGCCTGCAGTCCGAAGCCGGAGACTCGATTTTGTATTGCCATTGAAGAAGGTGAAGCGTGGTTGCTTGGCGATGTTCCGGCGATCGAGACAGCTTATCCCAATGCCAAGCTCGATGTCCTCAAACGCTACAAAAACGACTCCATTTGCGGCACGTGGGAGGTCCTGGCTGACGCTGTATTCACAGGCGGTTCAGGTGCGCTGAAATCGGGAGGATGGCAGGCAGTAGGGAGGGAGAAGTCGGAATGGTCGGAGAGAATCGCTCCACTGATGGATGTGGAGAACAACGCATCGCCTAGCTTCCGGTACTTTCGAAGGAATCTCCGAGAGCTTGCACGATGAGCCCCTCTGAGCATACGAAACCGGATGGAGCGCAGAGATGATCACACTGGTTGAAGCGCTGAATTACCGATGTTTGCGGTACGTGTCGAGGCCCCTTCACCCGTTTCACGTCCTGGTCGGACCGAACGCGTCCGGCAAGACGACGTTTCTCGATGTCGTGGGCTTTCTTCAGGACCTTTTGTCGGAGGGTTTGGACGCAGCGCTGTCTGGCCGAACCAACAATCCGCAAGAACTCCTGTTTCGGCGTCAGGGCGACAGGCTGGAACTGGCTATCGAAGCTCGTATCCCGGATGAGTTGCGGAAGCGGACGGCGAGGCCGGAGCTGGACACGGCGCGGTATGAAGTGGCCATCGGTTTCGATGAGACACAACGGCAGTTCGAGTTCAAGGCAGAGAAGTTCCTGCTGAAGAAAGACAATGGAGCGGAGCCGCTTCAGCGCTCACTGTTTCCCATGCCGCCCGACGCGCCGGCGTCGTTGCTGACCAAGGGCCGGAACTACAAGACCGTGGTCAACAAGGTGCCGGGAGGGAATGACAACTTTTACAGTGAAACCTATCCCCGTGGGGGAAAGGGCTGGGCGCCGTCGTTCAAGCTGGGACCGCAAAAGTCGGCCCTCGGCAATCTCCCTGCGGACATCAATTCCCTCCCCGTGGCCACGTGGTTTCGAGAGTACGTAAGCACCGGGGTGCAGAAGTTTGTTCTCAACAGCCTTGCGATCAGGCAAGCCAGTCCGCCAACACGAGTTACAGGTTTTTTGTCCAACGGATCGAATTTGCCGTGGGTCGTTGAGCGGTTGCGGGGAGAAGCCGGGGACCGGTACCGGGATTGGATTGCGCACCTCCGTACGGCGCTGACCGATCTGCAGGAGATTACCACTGTTGAACGAAAGGACGACAGACATTGCTATATGGTCTACGAGTACAAGGGCGGACTGAAAGTGCCGTCCTGGATGGTCTCTGACGGCACGCTTCGATTGACGGCGCTCACCTTGCCCGCCTATCTCAACGATCTCCGTGGTATCTATCTGATCGAAGAACCGGAGAACGGGATCCATCCCAGAGCCATAGCGACCGCGTACGATTCCCTCTCGTCCGTGTACGGAGCGCAAGTGCTGCTGGCAACGCATTCGCCGGTGGTATTGAACGCCGCGGGAATACACGACGTACTGTGCTTCGCCAAGGACGAGATGGGAGCAACGGACATCGTACTCGGTTCCGAGCATCCCAGGCTCCGGCAGTGGCATGAAGAAGCCAAGCTCGGCATGCTGCTCGCATCAGGGGTCTTGGGATGAACGATCTCGTCATTCTCGCCGCCGACAAAGACTTGGAACACACCCTGAAAGGATTGCTTGCAAGACCGGAAGCGCTGGGTATCCGACGGGTCGAAGCCGACGTGTTTGTCGAGCCGGAACACGACCCCGCCTGTGCATTGCGCGGCGTTGATTTCCTTGCCAATCTCTCGGGACAATATGGCCACGGGTTGCTCATATTCGACCACAAGGGAAGTGGAAAGGAGGCGACGACACCTAAAGATTTACAGACAAGCCTCAACCAGGCGCTTGGCAACTCGGGCTGGGGCGAACGGGCTAGGGCGGTCGTGCTGTCGCCAGAGTTGGAAACATGGATCTGGAGTGATTCTCCACATGTTGATGTTGTAATGGGCTGGGGAAACCGCGATCCTAGACTCCGCCGCTGGCTCATCGAGCAGAATTACTTACGAGAGGGCGAGGCTAAGCCGGGGCGGCCCAAAGAGGCATTCGAAGCAGCCTTGCGTGAAGCGCGAAAGCCACGGAGTGCTTCCCTGTACCAGCAGATTGCGGAGAAGGTCTCCTTGCGTCGATGCACCGATGCCGCATTTCTGGAACTCAAGAGTATTCTGAGCAATTGGTTCCCGTCCGAGAGAAGCAATCTCAGCGTATAGGGGTCAAGATGGAAGGCTCCAGATGGAGACCCGGAATTGCCGGAACCAACATAGAATGTTTCGGCCAATACGTGGACGCCGAAACCAGCGTTTCTTCGCCAGCCCCGTACAACCTGTTAGCAGTACCATGAACGAGAACTCGAACTCACCACCGCGCGACTCGGCTCCCGAATTGGAATCCTGGGAGGAATCCCGTTCGGGCGCGTGGGCTGGCCGGGGCTTTCTCCATCAGCACATGGTTTCCGCACTGATACTTGTCCGGCAGTGGGCCGGACTGGCGCCCCCCGGTTATCTGGTGCCGGAAGGTTTCGACGATTGCGTAATCGAACTATCGGATCGGCGAATCTGGCTTCAGATCAAGTCTCGCAAGGACGCCACTTTCCGGGAGGCCGAAGTCCGTGGAATACTCAATGCCGTTGATGGACGGGCCGCGAGACTCCCCAACGGCTCGGACATCCGGTCGACTGTGATCCTTGAGCAGCCTCGTACCAACAAAGTCGAAGCCCACATCGCTCAAATTTTTGACGATGAGGCTGGGCGCGTCTTCATTTGCCGGAGGCCAGACGAAGAAGTCGTCCGACTGCTCTTGACCAAGTTGGAAGTGGCGGAAGTAATTGCCCAGGGACTGGCCAGTGACTTGTACAAGCTCGTAGCGGACGCCTCTGCGCAAAACTCCTCTTTGTCTTTCGACGAACGTCGCAGAATATCAACAACTGAGGTGGACCGACGCATATTCGAACGCCTGGAAGCTGAAGATCCGTCGGCGATCGATCATGCCCTTCTTTCAGGGGCGCTGGAACCTGTCAATTTCGCCACTCCATTGAACGAACCGGACTTCTATCGGGGCGTGAAGGTTAAGCCGGGGCATGTCGCCGCCAACCTCGTTCTCGACCGTCCGAGTGACGTGAAGAGGGTCCTCGACACACTCTGGCGGCGGCGACATGTGCTTGTTTTCGGCCCGTCGGGAGCGGGGAAATCGGCACTGGTATGGTTGGCGACCACATCTGTTGCCGGTCAGTTGCGATGGTACCAGATCACGGGAATGGCAACCGCAGCCGATGCGGAGGCCATTGTCAGGTTTGTCCGAGCCCGCCGACCTGGCGAGATTTCTCCGGTTGGCTTGGTATTCGACGAAGTCGCTTCGGAGAACAGCGCTCTTTGGGATGTGCTCGTCCGGGAGCTGAGGGGAATCCCCTCCCTGTATTTGCTCGGGTCAGTGCGTCAGGAGGACGTGAACCTTATCGCCAATCAATCCGACACCGTTTTCGTTCCGGTAGTTCTCGGCGAGGATCTGGCTCGCGCTGTTTGGGAAAAGCTAGCAGCACGAAACGATACGAACCGGACCCACTGGCGTGAACCCTTCGAACAATCTGAAGGCTTGATGCTCGAGTATGTCCACCTGTTGACCCAAGGACAGCGCATCGCCGCGGTCATCGGAGATCAAATTCGCCAAAGGGAACACGAGGGCCGCGATGACGAACTCAGGATAATAAGAAGCACCGCCGTTCTTTGCGCCCGGGGAGGCGAGGTCACGGCCGGCAGCCTGTTCGAGTTGCTGGACCTCGAACCTGACGCTGCCAACCGCGCATTGAGGAGGCTGATCGACGAACACCTTGTACGCGAGAGCCGTCCGGGCATACTCGGCGGGCTTCACATTCTCCGCTCGAACGCCCTAGTGGAGGCATCACACGACGGGACGGTATTCTTGGCCGCGGACACTCTGTGGAGGAGCCTGCCAGCTACCACCTGCGAAACGCTTCCAAGAGTTGTGCAGGCCGTTGTGGCTGATTTGGGGGCCGACCACGAACTTCAATCGCTTCGAAAACTGGCCGAAATGCTCGGGAACAGTCGCGATATCGATCAGTGGACGGCCATTCTGACTGGATTGGGACTGGCAACCCTTGATCGCCATGTCCGTTCATTTCTGTCCATTCTTGAGCGACACGGGCTGCAGCGCGCCCACTGGTCGTTAGCTTCCTCGTTTGCCGATCCTCTACTCGAAATACCCGACCTGCAGGCGTCTGGCCAATGGACAAACCTGCGTAAAGCTGTTTTGGCGTTTCGTGCCTTGCCGAAACATGATTTGCGTTCCGCCTGTCTGGCTCAGCTCCCTGCCGGAAGTGTAGCGCCTCACACCGATAGCATATCGCAAGCGAACAAGCTGCTCTCCAGCCTTGTCCCGATTTGTGGCGGCGATCCCATACGAATTGCTCTCCGCGATGACTTCCTTGCTCGTCGCGACCCGGATATTCGCCAGATTGCACGTCTGCTTTCCACTGCGTACCTGATCGATCCAGAACTAGCCCAAAGTCTCGTGGAGTCTCTTGGAGGCGAACAGATCCTGTTTGATCTGTTTTCCTCCCAGACGCCATGGACAACGCCACCGGAAATTGAACCCGACGGCGAACACGGCCGTACGGTGCGATCAAATTGGCATCAAGTTTCTGAACAACACCAGCTTGACCCTCATGAGATGGTCTGTGAAATCTCCGACACGTTGATCGCGCTGTCGCCACGGTCTGACGCGGCAGCTTCGGATGCGGTCGACCCCACGGGACGTACCATTGCGGTCGGTAACTTCAGGCCTTGGGCCAAGAACATCCCCAGAGCAAATCTGCCCTCCAAGGCCCGCGTTGCGTGGAACGTTGCCTTTCGTCAGATTCTGTTTGCCAGATCCGCAGCTTACAGCCTGACCGATTATACAAGCCAAATCGCGCTGCTCGTTCGGCGTACGGAGAAGGTCTTTCGCTCGTTCACCGAGAAATGGATCAAAAGCAAACGCATCTCAAACGCCGACGCACTGGCTTCCGAGATCGATAGGATCGTCGATGCCGTCAGCGCGCTGGCCTACGCCGCACCCGAAAAAGCCCCTTCCACAATGACAGAACCTTCTCGTGCCGGCACCGATGACACCCTCGGCGCGTTGTTGACGGGCGTGCTTGGAAACCTTGTTGGACGGCTGTCCAAACTCGATACAGCCAAAGCCGCTGCAACGTTTGCGGGAAGCTTGCACGGTCAGGCGCGCAAGCATCATCAGTCCGACATATGGCGGACCATGTCTGAGCCTCCGCTGAAGGACCTCGACAAGCTTTCGGATCGCCTCGGCGACGTGTCGTGCATCCTGCATGAGATGGCGCATGACATTGGATCGGATGCCATACAACGTATCGTTAAGACGACACGAAAGGCTAGCTTGGGCAATGCTGTCCGCGCGGCCGCACGACATTGCCGCGTGCTCGCCGAGCGTCGCTTCGACGGCCGGTTGCGCGAACTCGAGAATGGGTTCGCCACTCGAGGCTGGAGGGCCCGGTGCTTTTCCCGACCAATCAACGAAAACGACAGCCCCTATTGGCCGGCGCGAGAGGTTGCGATTCTGCTGGAGATCGAGGATTTAGCGGCGCAATGGGTACCGAATGTAGAAGAATTTCTTTTGCTCGGAACAAAGCACCTTGAAAACGACTGGCCGTTCAGAACGGTTCCCGTCATGAACGGTCAGATTCTAGCACCACTGGCATTGGTTCCTTCATCACACATGCCACTTCCCGACCAGATATTCGCCCGGGAATGGTCCGATTTCATCGACCTACCAATGTATTCATCCGTCCTTTCGGAGAAACTTGACGAGGCGCTGGACGCTTGCATGCAAATTTCTGCGATAATCAATTGTCGAGGTGTACAAGACCTGCATCCCGAGGAGGACGCAGTTCTTTCAAAGGCGTTGGACACTTTCAATCACAATCGCGAGACCATTGCGAACGCAGCAGATCAAGCGGAGACGGAGCACTGCGAGCTCGCGCTTGAATATCTTGATCGAAACTGGAATCGGCTCGTTGACGAGTTCGAAACCTTGAAAGCCGGGCGGGCGGTTGAAGAACCCTTATGCATGACTCCCCATCTGGCAATTGCTGGGGAGGAAAGCGAACACATAGCTGACATTGCCGCTATACGCTTACTCTTCCTTCAGGTGGAGTGCACCAAGGCGGTCGCCGTCTGACATTCAGAAACAATCAACGACGTGATAGGCAATAGAACGTAACGTCGTGCCCAAATGGACTTGGTTGTGAGATAGTAGAGGTCCGCGTCGGGCGACGAGGACGGTTGATTCCTTGGTACGGAGCATCGGGCACGGAGTCAGGCGAATGAGGACAACATGACAACCCAACCTTCCCGGAAGCCCTGGCACCAAGTCGTGCAGTTGCGCGACGATCTCAAGACCGGGGAGCTTTCGTTGGCCGTATTCGCCGCCGATCTGTATGACGTGGCCATGCAGAAGGGCCGGCGGCCGGTATACGAGGATCCAGCGGAGTTCTTCGCTCTGACGTACCCGACTTACAATTTGCGTGAACTGGTCAAGGACGTGTGTGTTCGACTGGCCGGCAAGAGTGACAAGGCGTACCGGAAGCTCTCTGTCAACTACGGCGGCGGCAAGACCCATACGCTCATCGCTCTCAGACACCTGGTGCACGACCCGACGGCGCTGCCCGATCTGCCGGCCGTGCGGGAGTTCGAGGCGCACATCGGTTTTCGGTCGCCAAGGGCGCGGGTGGCGGCCCTGTGCTTCGACAAGATCGACCTGGAGAAGGGCGTCGAGACCCGAGCTTCTGACGAAACGGTGAGGATGCTCAGGCATCCATGGAGCATCCTCGCGTTTCAGCTTGCCGGAGCGGACGGTCTCAGGCTCATTCACGCCGAAGGCAGGGACGAGGAACGCGACACCCCGCCGGCGGAGCCGCTGGTAGCCGAGCTGTTGTCGAGTCCGCAGAAGGAGGGACTTTCGACCCTGGTGTTGCTGGATGAGGTGTTGATGTACGTGCGCGCCCGGATCGAAACCGATCCCGCTTGGCGCGGTCGCCTTATGGGCTTCTTCCAGTACCTGACACAGGCCGTGGTCAAGGTGGACCGTTGCGCCATGGTGGCGTCTCTGTTGGCCTCCGACCCCCGGAAACACGACGACTTCGGCAACGAGTTGCTGCGGGACGTGTCGGAGATCTTCGGTCGCCAAATGGAGGAAGACGCAAGCCCGGTGAGCAAGGACGACGTGGCAGAGGTGCTCCGGCGCCGCTTCTTCAAAGCCGAATCCATTCGCGATCCGGACGCCTTTCGTCCTCACGTGGCCTCGGTGGTGGGCAGCATTGCCGCGCTCGACGAGCGCACCCGCAAGGAGAGGGAAGCCACGGAGAAGCGCTACCTCGACAGCTATCCCTTTCACCCGGAGCTCACGGAGATCTTCTACACCCGCTGGACCCAGCTCGACGGCTTCCAACGCACGCGAGGAATCCTGCGGACCTTTGCGATTGCCCTGCGGGATGCGGAGAAATGGGACGCCAGTCCGCTGGTCGGTCCCAACGTGCTGCTTGCCGAGCCGGAAAGGAGCGACCTCGCGGAAGCGGCGAGCGAGTTGGCGTCTTTCGCCAGCGTGGACGGAGCGGCCGGGGGCCAGGAGTGGCGGCCCATCGTAGAAGGCGAGCTTGCCAAGGCACGTGTGATTCAATCCGAGTCCGCGGGTTTGCGCCACAGGGAGATCGAGCAGGCGGTGATTTCGGTGTTCCTCAGCTCTCAGCCCGTCGGGCACAAGGCTTTGACGCCGGAGTTGATGGTGCTGTTGGGCGCCGGCGGTCCGGACAAGATCGAATTGGAGAAAGCCCTCCGGCGCTGGACGGAACTGTCCTGGTTTCTGGACGAGGTGGAAGTCGCCACGGGCGGCATCGGCCCGGACGGCGCCCCGCACTTGCCCAAGGCATGGCGGCTGGGCAACCGTCCCAACCTGCGCCAGATGCATCACGACGCCTGCAGTACCCGTGTGCCGCCCGAGCTCGTCGAATCGCAGCTCATCGATGCCATTGAGAAGCGAAAGACGCTTACATCGGGTGCGGCCGCGGCAGGCGCAAAGGTGCACAACCTGCCGGAGCGGCCGCGCGACATCGCGGATGACGGCGACTTTCACTACGGTGTACTCGGACCAAAGGCGGCCGCGGAATCCGGCAAGCCCAGCGCGGAGGCCAGGCGGTTCATCGACGAGACGACCGATACCGACAAGCCCCGAGCTTGCCGCAACGCTGTCGTCCTCGCCGTTCCTTCGCGGGACGGCCTCGAAGCGGCGCGCACACGCGTGCGCGAGTATCTTGGCTGGGTGGAGGTTCGCGATCAACTCAAGGATCAGTCCATCGACCTCATCCGGGAGCAGATGCTCGCCAGGGAGCTGGATGCCGCGAGGAAGCGCATTCCGGACGCCGTCACGCAGGCATACTCGATAGTCGTGACGGTCAACGAAAGCGACGAGGTCCATGCTTTCAAGGTCGTGGTGACGGATGAACCCCTGTTCACGATCATCAAGGCGGACAGACGATCCCGCATCCAGGAGACGGCCATCAACTCGGAGGCGATGCTGCCGGGCGGCCCGTACAATTTGTGGTGGGAAGGGGAGGACTCCCGTCGCGTGAAGGATCTGGTCGGAGCGTTCGCCGAGTTTCCGAAACTGCCCAAGATGCTGCGGACCAGGGAGATTCTCGATACTGTCGCGCAGGGTGTTCGCCAGGGGATCTGGGTGGCACGGCTGTTGCGTCCTGACAGGACCGCCAGGACATTCTGGCGTACTGCCATCGACGAACCCGCGCTCAAGGACTCGGGTCTGGAGGTCTTCTTGCCCGAAGCTGCGACACTCAGTGAACTCACGGCCGATCTGCTCGAACCGGAAAAGCTGCCGGGACTGTGGCGCGACGGAGGAATCAGCGTCCAAGACGTGTACGACTATTTTGCCGGCGGCCACACCGTGACCGTGCAACGGGATGGCTACGATGAGGCTGTCACCTTGCCAAAGTGCGAGCCGGCAAACGTGGAGGCTGCGATATCGCAAGCCGTGGAGCAGGGCCTCGTGTGGTTGACCAACGGACCGGCTTCGATCCTGAAGGAGAGCGTGCCCTCTGGAGTGCTCAGCGCGTCCGCGACATTGCGGCCGCCCCCGGAACGGTTTGCCGTCGACGAATTGACGGCATCGTCAATTCCTGACGCATGGAAGGACGGTGAGACCAACGCTCTTGCCATCGCCACCGCCTTGTCGGCCAAGCGCGGAATGAACCTGCCTTGGTCCACGGTGCAGGCGGTGATAGAGGACGGAATCCGGGCGAGGTGGATCGAGCTCAGCGACGGCGGCGCCTCGTGGCCGTGCGACCTCTCCAGCGCCCGGCACGTGGTTTTTCGGGTTCCGTCCGCGGGACACGGCAGGGTTGACCCGCCCATCACTCCGAAGCCGCCAGGGCTGCTTGTTGCGGAAGCCGTCCTGGAGGCGAACGGGATACAGGATCTCGCGGATCAGGTTCCCGATATCGCCAAGGCAGCGGTAGGCAACAACCTCCGGTTCAACATCCGGGTCGAGTTCGGTGGAGAAACCGCTCCGGACCCCAAGACGGTGGAAAAGATCAACGAGTTGCTCTCCGAGGTGTCCGACAAGCTGAAACTGGCTTGAGATGAACTCCGTATACGGATCAAATGCCTGCGCCGTCCTCGTGCGGTCCTTCGATAGTCGCACGGAGAAGATGGACAAGTTCAACGACGGGTCTATGATGATCTTGTCTATGTTGGGGGCCACATGAAAACGAAAGAGATTGTTGATTGAGGCCATGGGAGCAAACCTGAACGGAGAATGAAGATGGGCGTCGTCAATGCCAAGGTAGTCATCAGGAACCCGGCCGATCGCGACAAGGCTTGGGAAGGGCTTTTCGTGGTGGACACGGGCGCAACCGACAGCGTCGTCCCGAGGCAACATCTGGAAGCTATCGGTATCGAGCCCGAAGCGCAGCGGAAATACCTGCTAGCGAACGGCAGTGAAGTGGAGATGGACGTCGCGGTTGCGCGAATCGAACTCATGGGAGAGGTCGTCGGGGGCACGGTCCTTTTTGGAGATGCAAACACAGAGCCGTTACTCGGGGTAACGGCTCTGGAGTCCCTGGGGATTGAAGTCGATCCGCTCAACCGGCAACTGAAGAAGCTGCCGGCCGTGCGGCTCATGCCTCTACGGCCATCGGAGAAGCCAACATCCTGAAGCGCATACACATCCGCGGTACAAGCGGGGGACCAGACTCGATTACTCGGACAGGCGGCTGGTGGGGTGTCTCCCCAATCGCTCCTCCAACTGCTTGAGATACAAACTCCGCGGCTCCACCGGTTTCCCTACCGAATACCAGTAACAGTCCCCGCTGTAGCTGCCCGCGCTCGATCCGATGGCCCAGTTCCGGGCGGTGGGGGGGCTCTCGCAGATGATGCTGTCGGCGGAGGAGTTCCAGAACATCATCTGGGCGCCGGCCCATCCGTGGCCGGTGCCCATGTTGCCGCGGTCGCGCACGTTGAGGGCGTCGCCCTGCACGTGAACGTTGTCGTACAGCGTGCCGGTGGCCCATCGGTGATGGGGGCCGCTGTCGTTGTGGGCGTTGCGGGAGCGGCAGTCGAGAAAGACGTTGGGGCCGGGCACCCGCGAGTGCATGACGAAGTCGTGCCGTCCGTCGTTCGAGACGGCGCGCCGGACCAGGGTGAGCTGCCCCCGGAGCGCGAAGGGGTACCGGCGCGGGCTGGCTATTTTCGATACCGGGTCGAGACAGGCCGCGTCTTCCACCGTGATCCATTTGCCGTGACGCTCCACGTAGACACAACTGTAGGCGAAGTGGACGCCGGTGACGTTTCGGACCCAGGCGTTCTCCACCGCGTCGAGAAGGATGAAGTTCCAGGCATGGTCCTCGTCGTCCGGCCGGCCGTTGAAATGGGACTCCGCCCGCAGGTTCTCGACGCCCACCTGGGCGATGCGTTCCGGAAACGTATACTCGTAGATCCAGCCGCCGCCGAACTCCTGTTCGATCGCGTTCACCAGGGGCGCATCGATCATGACCTCGGTGTCGCGGATACGGGTGATGACGCGGTCGAAGCGCAGGTCGTACTGGCCGGCCTGCCACTGCCGGGTCACCCTTCCGGGGCGCGACGGGATGCGGTCCATGCCGATGGCGCTGATCCAGGCGCTGGTGCTGGGACGGTGGACGATGATGCGGTCGCCCGCGGCCAGGCCCCGTGTCGATTCGACGTGGAACGTCCGCGCTCCCACGGGTACGTAGGCGTCGGTGATGGCCCGGCGGGTGCCCGGCACCTCCTGCCATGCCTTGGCCCGGCTCACGCGCACTGACCGGTGCTCTTCCAGGCGCCAGAGAACCGCGTTGACCTCGATGAGGGTGCGGCGGCCGGTGCCGGTGGCCATGATCACCGTGCCGTCGCGCTCCCGTCCTTCCCCGCGCAGCACCACGCCGCCCGCCGATATTCGAAGCGTTCCGGCTATCTGGTATTGGCCTTTCCGGAGCAGCACGGCGCCCCGGTGTCCGTTGGCGTCGGGCTTCATCCGTGACACCCGGTCGATGGCCGCCTGGATGCGTTCGGCGTCGTCGCCGGGACCCGGCTCGACCACGGCCTTGACCGGTACGTGGGGAATCGGCGCGCCGCCGCCGCCATAGCCGGCGTTGGAGAAGTCCGGGATGACGTTGCCCTTCTCGTCGGGCACGTAGACCAGCTTCCCGCCGTCGTCCAGGTAGATGAGCCGGCGGGACGGCTCGGTGTCCGCGGGCCTCGCGGGAGCGCACGCTGCGGTGGCTGCCAGGAGGACCGCGAGGGCAAGGCTCGCGGCGGTCCTGTCAACCGATGCGGGAGTCCAATAGGGGGTGCGCATGGTCATCATCTTCATTCGTGCAGCCTGTTGGCTCCCACGGGTAGTTTTTCCGGGGCAGGCACGCCCAAAGAGCCGGTTGACTAACCGTCCGGGCCACAATAGGCTGGCCCTGTTGTTTCTAACACCCCGTCAAGCGTTCGACGACATGGAGGACATGATGATCAGGAAACACGTGCTTTTGTCGCTGACTCTCTGCACGGCCTTGGCCCTGTTCGCGGTGACGGCCTACGCCGCAACCGACAATTTCTATGCCGGCAAGACCGTCCGCATCATCGTCGCCTATTCGCCCGGCGGCGGTTTCGACGCCTACTCGCGACTCCTCGCGCGGCACATGCCCAAGCACATACCGGGCAACCCCACGGTGGTGGTCCAGAACCGGCCCGGGGCCGGCGGCCTCATCGCCGCCAACTATCTCTACAACAAGGCCAAACCCGACGGCCTCACCATCGGCAACTGGATCGGCGGGCTGATCCTGCAACAGCACCTGGGGAACAAGGGCGTGCGCTTCGACGCGGCCAAGTTCGGGTGGATCGGCGCGCCGGTACGGATCACCAATGTGTGCATGACCCACAAGCGCAGCGGTATCGTCGACCTGGCAACATGGCGCGCGGCCAAGGAGCCGGTGAAGTTCGGCGGCAGCCAGCCCGGCTCCACCCTGTGGGACATCCCGCGGATCCTGATCGGCCACACGGACCTTCCCACCAGGCTCATCGAGGGCTACGGCGGCACCGCGCCGGTGCGGCTGGCGGCGGAGAGGGGTGAGGTGGCCGGCGTGTGCGCGAGTTGGGAAGGACTCAAGAACCCCTGGGCGTCGGCGCTGGCCAAGGGTGACGTGCGTGTGCTGATGCAGTTCGTGGACAAGCCCCACCCGGCCCTCGCCGGTGTGCCTCTCACCAACGACGTCATGAAGACGGCCGAGGGACGGCAGGTGATGAAGGCCGTGATCCACGACATCGGCGGTTCCCTCAACCGGCCTTATTCGGTGCCGCCGGGGACGCCCAAGGACCGGGTGATGATCCTGCGCCGGGCCTTCGACGCATCCATGAAGGACCCCGAGCTTCTGGCCGAGGCGAAGAAGGCCAAGTTCGCCATCAGCGCAGTCTCCGGCGAGGAAGTCGAAGGGCTCTTGGGCGGGATCGCCAACCTGCCGGCCGAGTTGATGGCGACCATCAAGAAGACCTTTGCTCCCAAGAAGTAGCGGACACCGCATTTCGGGAACGAGGGGCGGGCCTTGAGGCAGGACGACACGTAGATGGCTCGCCCCTCGGGACTGGCATACAGCATTCACACGCCTCGTCTGATCCTCCGTTGCTGGCATCCGACGGATGCCAATCTGCTGCAGCGGGCGATCAACGACAATCTGGACTATCTGCGTCCGTGGATGGACTGGGCGCGTCAGGAGCCGGAGTCCCTGGAGATGAAGACGGAACGACTGCGCCGGTTCCGGGACGACTTCCTCTCGCGGCGCGATTTCGTCTACGGTATTTTCGGCGCCGGCGGCGTCCGCATCATCGGCGGCACCGGCCTCCATACACGGGAGAGCAAGGATGCCCGGGAGATCGGCTACTGGATCAGCCAGCCGTACGCCAACAACGGGCTAGCCACCGAGTCGGCGGCGGCGCTGACGCGCGTGGCCTTCGAGGTGAACCGCGTGGAGCGCATCGAGATACGCTGCGACCCGCGCAACCGGGCCAGCGCCCGGGTGGCCGAGAAGCTCGGCTTCACCCACCGTTCGACGCTTTACGGCAACAAGACCGATGCGGCGGGACGCTTGCGGGACACCATGGTGTGGAGCCTGGATTCCGCGGACTACCCCGGCAGCCCTGCGTCCACGGCGTCGGTGGCCGCCTACAATCGCTCCAGGATCCAGATCCTGTAGGCGTCCGTATCGGCCGGCAGCACGGTCCCGGACAAAGGGCGGGTTTGAAACCCGCCCTTACATCGGATGTCGGATTCCCGGGGTCGGTTGTCGAACCTACTGGATGTTGTACAGCCGCGTCACGTTGTCCAAGGTCAGCCGCCGGCGCATCTTGTCGCTCAACCCGCCCATGGTCTGATCGATGAACTCCTGGGAGTCGGGCCAGATTCCGTCCCGGTGGGGATAGTCCGAGGCCCAGCAGAAGTTTTCCGGGGCGTATTCTTCCGCCAGTTGAGCGCCGACCTTGTCGTCCTGGAAGGTCGCCCACATCTGGCGCCGGAACAGCGCGCTCGGCGGGGTGCTGATCATGCCCTCGTACTCGCCTTCCCGGAACTTGGTGTCGAGCCGCTCCAGCACGTAGGGGATCCAGCCGATGTGGCTTTCGGCCATGACCACCTTGAGGGCGGGATGGCGCTCAAGGGCGCCGCACAGGATGATCGACACGAGACACTCGTCGGCCTGCATGGCCACCACCGCTATGTGGGCTTCCTGGGAAACCTTCGGGATATCCCTTCTGAGCTTTTCCTCGGCGTTTCGGGGTCCCACCGTGGTGGTGCCGTGGCCCGCGCCGATGTGGAACGACAGCGCCACTTCCTCCTCCTCGGCCGCGGCCCACATGGGTTCCCACATCTCGTGCCAGATGGGGGCGGGGCCGTTGAAGAAGTCGAACAGCGCGCCCTTGAGCCCGAGGCCGTTCTTGCCCATGCGGCGGACCTCCGCGGCCGCGGCGTCGGGGGAATGGGCGGGGATGTCGGCGATGCCGATGAAGCGGTTGGGGTCGTATTCGCAGAACTCGGCGATGAAGTCGTTGTAGGCCCGGTAGGTTGCGGTAATCACGTCCGGGTCCTTGATGCTGTCTTCCACGAAGCGGATGCCGTAGATGACCTCGGCCGCGATGTCGTCGATGTCCAGGTCCTTGGCTCGCAGCTTGGGATCCGACGGGTGCGTGGGTTCCCACCCGGCCTCGCGCATCCTCCGGCCCCGGTGGTTGGTCATGGGCTGCCGGCCCATCCAGGCCCGGTGCCCGCCCATCACCGCGCCGTCGCCGACCCACGTGGGCTTGCCGTCCACCGTGTGCACGTTGGGGACGCGGTCCTTCAGGTTCGCGGGAACGCGGGACCTGAAGGTATCCTCGTCCAGATAGAAGAGATCCATGTGTCCGTCAGCAGAGATGATTCGGTCGCTCATGATCGTTCCCTCCGGCCCTCACTTCTCTCACAGTCTCCCCGACCTGGCAAGCCCGACCACCCTATACCAAGGAGTCCCGTCCCGGTTATGCCCGGGCCGTTTTCGCCATGCCCGCCCCCCTCCTCCGTCATTCCCGCGGAACAGGCTGTGTCAAAGCCCCTCTCCCTCTGGGAGAGGGTGGCCGAAGGCCGGTACGACCCGTCCCAAATCCAACCCCTCTCCCTCTGGGAGAGGGTGGCCGAAGGCCGGTGCGACCCGTCCCAAATCCAACCCCTCTCCCTCTGGGAGAGGGTGGCCGAAGGCCGGGTGAGGGCCCCCAATAACCCTGCCGCTCCCATTCATTGCCGTTGACACCGGCCTGTTTGCCACGAGGTTCCCTCACCCCAACCCTCTCCCAGAGGGAGAGGGGGTCGATGGCGGCCTGGGCCGTGGGTGTGGCTCTCACCCCAACCCTCTCCCAGAGGGAGAGGGGGCAGTATTGACACGGCCTGGAAAGCGGGAATCCAGGGGTGGGGGGTTGGGCGCTACGGCATTGCTTCCCCGCCCACCCCACCTGGATTCCCGCTTCCGCGGGAATGACGGAACTTGGGACCTCATTGCCGTTTCGCACCCGTGGCCGATTCGGGCAATGTCGCCATCACGGTTGTCAACGCCACCTGATTTGACGCCACCGGTCGGCCGTGCAAACATCCCAAACGGGAGAGGAGGGCGATCCATGACCACCGCGATCAACGATCTTCAGGGGGAGTGGCGCGACCGCTGCGCGATACCGGATCACGTGATCTGGGGCCCCGGTTCCCACCAGCGCCTGCGTTCGGTGCTTGAAGGACTCGGCTGCAGCCGGGCGCTGCTGCTGACCAGCGGTTCCTTGAAGAAGCACACCCCGTGGGTGGATCGGATCGAGGAGGCGTTGGGCGGCCTGGTGGCGGCGGTCCGTAGCGACAGCGCGGAGTTCACCCCGGACTGGCTGTGCTTCGACACCGCCCGGCAGGCGCGGGAGGTGGAGCCCGACGTCGTCGTCACCGTGGGCGGCGGCAGCGTCGCGGACTGGGGCAAGGCGGTGGCGTTCATCCTCGCCCAGGGCCTCGAATCGGTCTCTGAGCTGGACGACTACGTGGCCTCGCCGGACAACCAGCGGCTGGCCGCGCTGCCCCGCCCGCCGATCCCCCAGGTGGCGATTCCCACCACCCTGTCGGCGTCGGAGGCGACGTGGTCGGTGACCATCAACCGGCCCGAGCGCAAGTTCAAGGACCACGTACGACATCCCGACCTCGTGCCCAGGGCGGTGATCCTGGACGCCGCCATCGCGTCGTCCACCCCGGCGGGTCTGTGGTGCGCCACCGGCCTCAAGGCCATGGAGCACGTGGTGGAGAAGCTCTACACGGTGGACCGCAATCCCGTGGTGGACAACATGTGCCTCGCGGCCGGGGAACTGCTCTACCGCCACCTGCCGCGCTGCAAGGACAACCCGGAGGACCTGGAAGCCTTCACGCAGTGCCACGTGGCGCTGGTGGGGGTCGGCTTCCACGGCCGCGGCGTGCACAAGGGGCTGTCCCAGGTCATCGGCTGGCAGCTCGGCGCCTACGGCGTGTCCCACGGCCACACGTCCTGCGTCATGCTGCCCCACGTCATGGAGTTCAACCGTTCCGTCAGCCTGTCCGCCCAGGCCGCTCTCGGCCGGGCTCTGGGCGGCGAGGGCGCCACGGACGACGAGCTGGCGAAATCCGCGCAGGCCGCCGTGGCCGGCCTGGTCCGGGATCTGGACCTGCCCTCCCGGCTGCGCGACGTGGGCGTCCCCCGCGAGGATCTTCCGGACATCGCGAAAAAAGTCATCGTGTCGCCGAACATCATCTACAACCCGAGGCCGGTGACGGATCCGGAGGAAGTCTTGGCGGTGCTGGAAAAGGCCTGGTAGTAATTACAGTAATTACTGAAAGTAGGGAGGCGTTCGATGATGCGCGACGAAACGGTCAAGAGAGGCGAGCCAACGGTCAAGAGAGATGTCAAGCTGGTTCCAGTGGGCAATTCCAAGGGGATCCGTCTTCCCAAAGTTCTCTTGCAGAAGTACGGGTGGAGCGATTCCCTCGTACTGGAAGAATTGGAGGAGGGGGTTTTTCTCTACCGTCAGGAGACGGCCAAGCTATCCTGGCAGGAGACCTACCGCGCCATGGTCGCCGAGAGGGAGGATTGGAGTGATTTCGACGTGACCGTTGCCGATGGCGTGGACTAGTGGCCACCTTTTCCAGGCGATACGCCGTCCACATGGCCGACCTCGATCCCAGGGTGGGTGGAGAGATCCGCAAGGTCCGGCCGGTCGTGGTTGTTAGCCAAGACGAGATGAATCAGTACCTGGACACCGTGGTGGCTTGTCCTCTCACCACGGCACTGCACCCCAAGTGGCGAAGCCGTTTACAGGTTCAGTGTGCGGGGAAAGAAGCGGAAATTGCCGTCGACCAGATACGTGCGATCAGCAAGCAGCGTATTGGGAGGCTGCTGGACCGGTTGTCTGCCGAGGAAGCAGCGCAACTTCGGCGGATCATAACGGAGATGTATGGGGGATAGGCGGGCGAGCCCTTCAGTGAATCGATAGTCGGCCCGACGCTCTTTCCCGAAATGCCTGCCCTGGTCGGCAGATGGCGGATCTCGGCGCCGGTCTCCCTGTCTACTTGAACCAGTTCGTACTGCTCACGATCGGGCGACGGGATCTCCAAGTGCGCCCCCACCTCCCTCGGCCCATTTCATTGCAGCGAGGGACGCTGCTCCGAAGACCGCGAAGGCGGCGATCTGGGCGTACATGGTCCCATCGAAGCTTTGCCCCACGAGCGCTCCGAGCGGTAACGAGATGAAGATGGAGAGCGAAGTAACCACTGCTGCTCCCACTCCGGCGAGGTGGCCGAGGGGCTCCATGGCGAGGGCGTTGAGATTTCCGAAGAGGAGTCCGATGCAGAGGAAGACGGAGAGCAGGTAGGCCATGAACAGCCACAACGGAGGAAGCCCTTCGAAGGCGAAGGCCAGCGTCCACGCAACCGCCGAGCCCAGTGTGATGGACACTGCAGCCGCCCTCGAGAGCCGGCGCATGCCATGCTTCAACACGAGGCGGCTGTTCACGAGCGAGGCGCCGCCGATGGCAAGCGCCAGCGTTCCGAAATAGACCGGGAACAGCGCGCCGGTGCCGTAGGTCTCCTGGAATATTTGCTGGGCAGAGCTCAGGTAGGCGATGAACGGCGCGTGCACGAATCCGGTGGCCAGTGTATATCCGAGCGCGGTCCGAATCCTCAGGACTTCCAGGACGGCCCCGCCGATGGCCCTCGGGGAAAGGGGCCGCCGACGATCAACGGGCAGGGTTTCCGGCTGGCGCAGCGCAAACCATGCGAATGCGATGGCGGCGATGGCGAAGAAGGTGGTGAATATCGCGCGCCAGCCGCCCAGCCACAGGATCCCCTGTCCAAGGGCCGGGGCGATGGTGGGAACGAGGATGAATATGGCCATGGCGAAGGACATGAGACGAGCCATTTGGCGTCCTTCGTACTGATCGCGCACCAGGGCCATGGTCACGACACGCGGGCCCGCGACGCCGAAGCCCTGCAGGATACGGCCCGCGATCATCACCTCGAAGGTGGGTGCGAAGATGCTCATGAGACATCCGGTCATGAACAGGACGAGGCCCGCATAGACAGCGGGCTTGCGTCCGATGCTGTCGGAGAGCGGGCCGAAAACGATCTGACCGAGGCCTAAGCCAAGGAACAGAGCCGTAACGACGAACTGGACGTCGTTCGGACGGGACGCCCCGAGGTCGTGACCGATGGCGGGCAGCGCCGGAAGCATCCCGTCGGTCGAAAGCGCGACGAGCGATATCAAAAGGGCGACGAGGGAAACGAACTCGCCGGGACGAAGGGCGGGTCCGATGGCCTTTCCGTTCATTCTTCCTCCCAGCAACTCCCGTTTGGAATCGGCAGCGGCGGCCTTGACCGAATGATCCTCGTTCCATAGGCATGGGCAATGATATTACCGTTGTATACAGGCGCCACGAGCGTTCCGGTAGTTTTTCGCAGAGGATAAATCGTTATGACTGATTCGCGAGCCCAATACCGGATCGGCGTCGACATCGGCGGCACCCAGACCTCGGTGCAGACACGCGTGCCCGACGAGTTCCGCGGCCGGGTCATGGCCATCTGGGGCATGTACTACAGCGTCGTTTTCCCCTTGGGGCAACTGGAGATGGGCGCCGTCGCCGGCCTGTCCCGGGACCACCTGTCGCCGTTCCTCGGGAGCCTCGCCGGCCCCCGTCCGCCGTGATCCTAGGCGGGCTCGTCATGCCTGGGGTGGTGGGGATCATGGCGTTTGCCAACCGTGGAGTGCGGGAGTTGGGGCCGGAGAGGCCGGTGGGATAGAGGAGACCGTTGGCTTTTATGAGGGTTGAGAAGGCATGGCCCAATCGGACCGCGCAAAATTCGTACCCAGGTCGTTCGACGCTTCCCCGGAACGGTGAGTTTTGATATAAATTATCCAGCGCGGCCCACCTCGTCACTCCTGCAGCTTCCTAAAGTCCGGGTGAGGCGGCCCAAGGTGAGATTATGACTACCAAGCAGCGTAAGCAAACGATGAGCGTGGACAAAAGACCGACGGAAGACGAAAACATTGAAGGTCTCGGTGATCCTGTCAATGATGTCGACGGAGGCGACTACCCGCTCCACGACATTATGGTTCGACCGGAGACGCGTACCGTCGCGGAGGTCGTGAAGCGGATAAAGGCCAACCGGTTTTTTATGGCGCCCGACTTTCAGCGCGATTTCGTGTGGGAATTACCGAAGCAATCTAAGCTGATCGAAAGTTGTATCATGCGAATCCCGCTTCCCGTTCTGTATGTCGCTGAGGGAAAAGACGGCCGCATTGTGGTGGTGGATGGACTCCAGCGCCTTACCACCTTTGTCCGTTTTCTTTCCGATGAGCTGACCTTGACGGGATTGGGTGCGAAACACCCATTGAATGGGAAGTCGTATTCGCAACTTCCCATTCATTTGCGGGAACGAGTCGAGGACATGCAGTTGACGCTTTATATCTTGGACAAACAGGCGCCTCAACGTGCGAGGTTGGACATATTTGAGCGCGTTAACAGTGGATCCATACTCACACGCCAGCAGATGCGTAATGCGATATACAACGGCCCCGGCACTCGTTGGCTATACCAGATGTCAACTCGCCCTGTATTCATTCAGTCGACGGGGGAATCTTTGAATGCGAAGACAATGCGGGACCGGGAGGCGGTTAACCGGTATGTCGCATTCGAGATTCTTGGGCGGCACAACTATGACAAAGGTGATATGGATGCCTACTTGGCACGAGCGATCGAACGACTCAACGAAATGGATGAGGAAGCCCATGGCCAACTGGAGACTAGGTTCGTCGTGTCGATGCAGAATAACTATGAGCTATTCGAGTCTCACGCGTTCCGTAAGTCACTAGCGAAGCACGGCAATGATCGCTCCATCATAAACATATCACTTTTCGACGTACTGTCGTGCGGACTGGCAACCATCCCCCATCGCGTGGTTGAGGAACGGGGAGCAGAAATACGGGAGTGCGTGGTTGACTTGGTATTAGATCAGACGTTCGAACATGCAATTACTTATTCGACGAATAGCACAAGACAGGTTAAGACGCGGTTTCAGATGATGGAGGCGGCCCTCTCGCAGTTCCAGGAAGTGGAGACGTAGCGTTGACTATTACTAAAGTCACAGTAGAGAACTTCAAGTGTTTTGATGCGCTCGATGTTCCGTGTGCGCCGCTTACCCTCCTGACAGGATACAATGCTGCGGGTAAGTCGACGGTTCTTCAGGCGGTTCTGGTACTGGCGCAGGGTCTCCGAATGGCGCCACACGCCACGTTGCTCCCGTTGAATGGAGACCTCGTGGTACTTGGCAGTGGTAGTGATGTGGTCCGTCATGATTCTTTGGAGCAGGTGATAAGGTTGGCGGTGTCGACCGCCGATGAGTGTATCACATGGCAGTTCGCTAGTGAGAAGGATCTGTCGCCCCGCGGGCTTCTGCGGCTGGTCGATGCAGAGCATGTGACAAAGGGAACAACTAGACGGTGGAGTGCTGAAATGCTGCCGGCGGATTTGTTGCGCGCGCCAATGGCTGTGGCTTTGCGGGATGTAATTTGGCTTGGGGCGGTGCGAGGACGGCAGCGGGAGACGTTCCCCGTACCGAAGACGCCCCTGGAAAACTCAGGAGATGTGGGGGGAGAAGGGGAGTACGGTGCATATTGGTACCTTGAGTGTGCGGATGATGAGGTGGAGGTGTCGAGACGGCACCCATCGGACGATAGAGAGACAGTGAGGTCGCAAGTTGACGCGTGGCTGAACGAACTGTTTCCAGGGGCACGAGTCAACGCAGACCGTTTGGCGGCGGATTCGCCGGTACAATTGACTTTTAGCACGAGCAGGACGAGCCCATGGTCCAAACCAGCGAATGTAGGTTTCGGGTTAAACTATGCGTTCCCAATGCTGGTGGCTGCTCTCACCGCGAAAAAGGGGTCCGTCGTAGTGGTGGACAGTGCGGAGGCACATCTGCATCCGCGAGCTCAGTCGGCTGTGGGTCGATTGCTGGCCCAAATGGCGAACGCGGGGCTGCAGGTATTCCTGGAGTCGCACAGCGATCATCTTCTCAACGGCGTTAGACTGGCAGTTCGGCAGGGGCTGTTGGCCCCGGAGGATGCTGCGATTCATTTCTTCGGCGCTGGTGACGGGGTCGGGAACGTGACGACGATTTCGATCGATCGAACTGGTGCCGTCAACGATTGGCCTGACGGTTTTTTTGATCAAATGGAGACTGACTTGGCAGCACTGGCCGGTTGGGCGTAGTGAATCATGCGTGCGTTTGTCAACGAGGTGGCACTAGCAGAAGCTTGCGCGACAGATCCGGCTTCACATGAACTTCTAGAAACGTTGCTTGAGACGCGTCAGCGTTATCCTGTTCTCGGGCAAGCGTTGTACTGTGCGAGGGGCCTTCCCAATACGGCAGTCAGAGGCGGTCGGACCCTTGCTGACATTGTTCGAAGATTGCCTCGGGATAAGGTCAGTTTGGCTTTTCAGTGGCTAGTCAACAAAGGGCCGTTTATTGAAAACGATAGACAACCGATTGAACCGATAGACAGCGACGACGTGTTTGTGTTTGGCCAAGATGATGTAACTGATCTGGGGATAGGTGAGGCAGCGCGCCGTATCCTCGCTTCCAAACAGGCCGTGACGCTCAGCACCATTGGTGGCACGACATCACGGTTCGCAGGAGATTTGTTGCGGGTCATTCAGGGGCTTCCCGACGATCCCCTCAACGTTGTCGACGTCCCCAACTATACGGACGCTGTAGCCTTGGCGACAAAACTGAGTGGCACGCGCCCTTTGCCGAGAACGTGGACAGGCCTACTAGCCTTGTGCAGGGAAGACTTCGATCAGCTTAACATCGGTTCCTATTGCGAACGGGTCATTTTGCGCCATCCGTACAGTGCGTCCGCAGGGCGTAAGATCCGGGAGTTGTTTGAGGTGCTGCAACTGTTGATGACGGAACTGGATGCTTCTAGTGGCCTCTCTGCGCTAGGAGTGCAAATCCGCGAGAAGTATTTTGTTGGTGAAAGGGCGTGGTTTACCGACGAATCGGCCACCCGCAAAAAGAAGAAACAGACCTTTACTTTTCCGGATCCCGACGGCGGCGGAACCTTAGTTTGCTACTGGCACGGAAAGGTGTCGACAGGTTCGTTGCGCGTTCATTTCGAATGGCCGATCGAACGGCCTTCTGAGCGGCTTCGCGTGGTCTACATCGGGCCGCATCTTTAGGTACTGACGCGCGCAAGAGGCACGGTTTCAGAGCCCAACCGGGAGCGCGTGCATGGACTACATCATCGGCGTCGACATCGGCGGCAACCACGGTTCATCGGTGGGAGGGTGAAGGTTTCGTCTAGCTGCTAGAGTTCTGGCGAACTACCGATTTGGAAGTCCCGGGCGTCGGACACAAGATTGTTGAGGCTAGCAGCGGAAAACACGGACGAAGGAGACTCTAAGAGTTCGATTCGCTCTGCCGAGGCAGAGTGTGGCCTCCCCCGATCATAAGAGGCGAACTGACCTGCCCCCCTTGAATGTCCACACCTGGAAGTTAGTGTTTGACCCCAGGAGCGGTCGGCCGCCACCGACGCGCTGGCTCTTGCCATCACGCGCCGAAGGTAGGACTGTCGGGTGATTACCGTCTCAATGTAGGCGGGGCGACCTACGCGCGATTGGTGTTCTGGAGGTCGGCCGGAGCGCCGGGTTTGGAGGTGACTACGCCCGGCTATCCGTGCATAGTTTGCTTCGGGCGAGGCGCTGTTCGTCGAGTAACTTCCATCAAGGCGCCTTTGGACAACCACGTGCTGGGGTAGCTCGGTTGGAAGATTGGTCGGACAGAGCCACGCTGTAGCGCGCACAGATTGGAGCAAATCCGCTTACGGTATGCTGACGGCGAAGGTTGGGATGGCTAAAGGAACCGCCGTTGATATCCTAAAAAACTAGTATAAGCAGCTAGTTATGAGTGAATCACCAAGTCGATACCGGATCGGTGTCGACATCGGCGGCACCTTTACCGACTGCGTTACCATGGACGCCCAGGGCACGGTCACCGTGGGCAAAGCCCTCTCCACCCCCGAGGACTACTCCGTCGGCACACTGAACGCGGTGCGGCAAGCCGCCGAGAGCCTGGGGCTGGCGGACGAGGCCGAGCTTCTCGCCTCCACCCGGCTGTTCTTCCACGCCTGCACCATCGGCGACAATGCCCTGATCACAGGCTCCGGGGCCGTGACCGGCCTGATCACCACCAAGGGGTTTGCCGACACCCTGGGCATCATGCGCGGCCGTTTCACCGACGGCGTCCCCGAGTCCGAGATCTTCCACCTGTCCGTCCTCGACAAGCCCGAGCCCATGGTGCCGCGCCCGCTCATCAAGGAGGTGGACGAGCGGGTGGACTACAAGGGGGCTGTTCTGGTGCGGCTCGACCCGGCCCAGGTGGAGAAGGCCGTGGCGGAGCTGGTTTCAGGGGGTGTGGAGGCCATCGCCGTGTGCCTCATCTGGTCCGTGGCCAACGACAGCCACGAGCGGGCCATCGCCGCCGTCATCGCCAAAGAGCACCCCGGCGTGTTTCTCAGCCTCTCCAGCGAGGTGGCGCCCTACCTGGGCGAGTACGAACGCACGGCCACCACCGTGTTCAACGCCTGCATCGGGCCGCGGATCTCCGCCTACATCAAGCGGCTGGGAGGCCGGCTCCGGGAGCAGGGTCTAGCGGGTGAGCCGCTCATCATGCAGTCCTACGGCGGGGTTCTGGGGGTGGAGGCCACCGCCGCCAACGCCATCGGCACCATAGAGTCCGGCCCCGCCGCCGGGGTCACCGGCAGCGCCTGGCTCGGCCGGCTCATGGACGTGCCCGACATCCTGGCCACGGACATGGGCGGCACTACCTTCAAGGTCAGCGTGATCCGGGACGGCGTCGTCGAGATGGACTACAAGCCGGTGATGCTGCGCCATCAGATCTACTCCACCAAGATCTGGGTGGAGTCCATCGGCGCGGGCGGGGGCAGCATCGCGTGGACGGATGACCGCACGGGTTTGCTCAAGGTGGGGCCGGAAGGTGCCGGCGCCCAGCCCGGACCCGCATGCTACGGTCTCGGCGGGACCGAGCCCACGGTGTCGGACGCCGACCTCGTGCTCGGTTTCCTCAATCCCGATTACTTCCTGGGTGGACGCATATCACTGGACCGGGAGCGGGCGTGGACCGCCATCGAGCAAAGGGTCGCGAAGCCCCTGGGCCTGTCCGTGGAGGCGGCCGCCGGCGGCATCTACCGCATCATCAACGCGCACATGAGCGACCTCATCCGGCGCGCCACCGTGGAGCGCGGCTACGATCCCCGGGATTTCACCCTGTTCGCCTTCGGCGGCGCCGGGCCTGTGCACGCGGCCCGGTACGCGGCGGAGCTGGGCATCAAACAGGTGGTGGTGCCGCTGACGGCGTCGGTGCACAGCGCTACCGGCCTGGTCAGCTCGGACATCGTCTACCAGTACGGCAAATCGGACCGGTTGCTGGTGCCGGCGGACCACGAGCGTGTCAACCGGAACTTCGACGAGCTGGTACGGCGTGCCCGCGCGGACCTGTCCGCCGCCGGTTTCGAGGGCGCAGGCATCCGCATCGAGCGAAGCCTCGACATGCGATATCGTTACCAGGTGCATGAATTGAACGTCGCCATGCCCGAGGGCGACGCGGCGCTGTCCGAGCAGGAGCTGGGCCGGGTCTACGAACGTTTCGATGACCTCTACGAAAGAACTTACGGCCGCGGCTCCGGCTACCGCGAGGCGGGGAAGGAGATCATGAACTTCCGCCTTACCGCCACCGGGGTGCTGGACAAGCCCCGATTGCAGAAGTATCCGTTGTCGTCGAGCGACGCGAGCGGTGCCGTCACGGCACGCCGGAAGGTCTTCTTCGAGGAGTTCGAGGAGCTGCGCGAGACGCCGGTGTATGGCTTCGAGGCGTTGCGTCCGGGGAACGAGCTGGTTGGACCCGCCATCATCGAGACGCCGGTGACCACCATCGTGGTCAACCCCGGCCACCGGGCCGCCATGGACGCGTACCGCAACGTCAGGCTTTTGATCGGCGACTGAGAGGGAACACCATGGACACGCGAATCCGCGGCATCGATCCCGTGACCTTCGAGATCCTGTCCCACCGGCTGCACCAAGTCACCCGTGAGATGGGCATCACCCTGGAGCGCACCGGCGGCACCGTCAACACCACCCAGCAGCGGGACTACATGGCCTCGCTCTATCGCCCGGACGGCGACATCCTGTCCGCCGGCGCCACCCTGGGACAGCACGTGGTCTGCGCCAGCTACGCGGTGAAGCGGATCATCGAGCGCTTTCCGCCGGACGAGATCTTCGAGCACGACGTCTTCCTGTTGAACGACCCGTACCTCGCCGCCATTCACCAGTCCGACATCTACGTCATCGCGCCGATTCACCACCGCGGGCGGCTGGTGGCCTGGAGCGCCACGTTCGTCCACGTGAACGACGTCGGCGCCATGTCGCCCGGGGGAGACTCTCCCGACGCCACCGAGATCTTCCACGAGGGGTTGCGGGTTCCGGGCATCAAGCTGGTGGAACGCGGCGAGCTGCGCCAGGACGTGTTCGACACCTTGACCAACATGACCCGCCAGCCGGGCATGGTGGGGCTGGACCTCAAGTGCGAGATCGCCGCCAACAACGTGGCCAAGACCAGGCTGGGGGAGATGTACGAACAGTACGGCTCGGAGCTGCTGGAGTCGGTAGCCAACGAAATGATCCGCTACACCGAAGCGATCCTCCGGGAGCGGATCGAGTCGTTCGGGGACGGCGAGTGGACCGAGGAGCTGGCGCTGGAGGCGCAGGATACCTGGCGCATGAAGGTGGCGCTGCGCAAACGCGGGGACCGGCTGGTCTTCGACTTCACCGGCACCGACCCCCAGGCGGTGAAGGGGGTCAACCTGCCGTTCCACGGCACTTTCGGTTTCTGCTTTGCCGCGGTGCTGACCACGCTGGTCTACGACCTGCCGAAGAACCATGGGGTGCTCCGGCCGCTGGAGGTCATCGCCCCGGAAGGGACGTTGGTGAACGTCACCTATCCCGGCCCGGTGTCGATGAACACCACCTCCTGCGGTTTCAGCGTCGGGTTCCTGGCCAGCTCCGTGCTGATGCAGATGCTGGGCACCCACGAGCACTGGAAGGAAGAGATCGTCACGCCCAACGCCAGCCACCGGAACGGCAAGCACTCCGGGGTGAACCAGTACGGCCGCTATGTTGTGTTCAACCTCGCCCACGGAGCCATGGACGGCAACGGCGCCCGCGCTCACGCCGACGGCATCGACTCCGGCGGCAACTACATGAACTGTCCCAACGCGGAATGGTTCGAGCTCAATTTCCCGGTGCTCTACCTGTTCCGCCGCCACGCGGTGGATTCCGCGGGTCCGGGGAGGTTCCGCGGCGGATTGGCGGTGGAGACCGCCCACATCCCTCATGACGCGCCCGAGGGGAAGCTGGGGGGCGTGGCCTACGGCGTGGCCGGGCTCCGGAACTCCGGCCACGGCATGTACGGCGGCTACCCCGGGGCTCCCAGCGTCATCGTGCTCAGGGAAGGCACCCGGGCGCGCGAGGTCATGGAGCGGGACCGGTGTGCAGTGGATCTCGACGAGGTAGGGGGACAGGAACAGGCACTCCCGTACTGCAACTTCGAGTTCAAGGAGGGGGACGTCCTCTACATGCGGGTGGCCAGCGGCGGCGGCTACGGCGATCCGCTGACACGGGAGCCCGGGAGGGTGCGGGCGGATGTGGTGGACGGCGTGGTTTCCGAGGATGCGGCCCGGGAGATCTATGGCGTGGCGTTGAATTCCGAGACCCGGGATGTGGACCCGGAAGCCACCGGTGCGTTGCGGCGGCGCCTCGGAGGTGGCAACGGAAGGTTACGCGAAGAGCGCCGGACCGCGAGCGGGGTGGAGGAGAACCCGGACTCGTCTTGCCCCCGCTGTGGGCCTGTCACGGCACTCACGGGATCCGGCCAGGGGAACGCCTGGGAGAAACGTACTTTCCCGCCCACCGAAGCAGGGCCGCTCATGGGTGACCTGAAGGGTCGCTATGTGTTCGAGAAGCTCTACTGCCCGTCCTGCAAGGCCCTGCTCAAGTCCCACATGGTATCGGAAGAACACTGATCCGGCCTGCTCATGTGCCTCCCGGCCTGTTCATGTGCCTCCCGGCCCTCTCCGTCATTCCCGCGAAAGCGGGAATCCAGGGGCGGTTGGGCGGGGGAGCAACGGCCGGCCGCCCAACCGCCACCCCTGGATTCCCGCTTTCGCGGGAATGACGATTCGGGGGGTCGGCGCCATTCCGTACCTAGCAGGCTGTGTCAAAACCCTAGCTTCGGGGCACGAAAGGCCAATCCGTCATTCCCGCGCCCCTCCGTCATTCCCGCGAAAGCGGGAATCCAGGGGTCCTGGAGGGGTCCCCACGCGGCGTTTCCCCACTCCACCCCGCCTGGATTCCCGCTTTCGCGGGAATGACGGAGGAGGTGCGGGAATGACGATTTGGGGGGCCGTTGCCTCTCTCGGATGGGGTTTTGACATAGCCTGCTAGGCGGAGTTTGACACACTCTGTTTCGCGGGAATGACGGAGAGCATGGGATTGCCGGGCTCGGGGCGCTGCTGGATCGATGACGAGAGGCGTAGGTCGGATTAGCCGAAGGCGTAATCCGACCTACGTTCGATATGCCACGGCACGTCGGATTACGCTTCGCTAATCCGACCTACGGGAATACGGGCAGGGGAGGCCCCCCCGCCCCTCAGAACCCGAACTGCGCCATGTCGACCGTGGCGCCGCTCTTGCGGCACTCGTCCTCGAAGATTCGATGGATCTCGGCGCCCTGATCCTGGTACTCGATCTGCGCGCCGCCATTCTTGACGTCCTCGCCGGTGTCCTTGAGTTCTTCCACCTTGTACTTGAAGCCCCAGGGCTTGAGCGCAAGGTACCGGGCCGGCTCGGCGCCGTTGTTGAAGTGCTGGTGCCACCACTGGATGGGCGGCACGAACATGCTCATGCGGCCCCAGTCCACTCGTTTCCTTTGGGCGCCTTCCTCCCACAGGAAGGAGTAGCCGGACCCGGTCAGCATGACGATGTGGGCGCCGGCGCCGTGGCGGTGGGCCTTCTTGTACTTGCCCACGGGGAACTCCGAAAGGTGCGCGCTCATGGTGTTGTCGACGAACTCGAACAGGGTGGTGCGGTTGCCGCCGCCGCGCTCCTTGTAGTCCTTGGGCTGAAACTGCCACAGGTCCGCGATGAAGTTGGACTCCCACACCCGGCCCTTCTTCACGCCTTCGAGATAACGTCCGGGCTGCCCCCACTCGTTGGCGTCGCCTTGGTAGCGGTCACCGAAGGTGAACGGGTTGTTGAAGATGTAGTCGAGGTTCCGGTAGCGGTTGATGATGACGTTGGCGTCGGTCAGCGAGATCATCCGCACCGGCTCCCGCCCCTGGGCGTTGAAGTGCTGGAACCATGTGTTGAGCGGGATGGAGAACAGGCTTCCCCTCTGCCATTCCAGCGTGTGCTTCCTGCCACCCTCGTTCCAAAGGGTGGTGGCGCCCTGGCCGGAAAGGATGAACACCGCCTCCTCGAACAGGTGGCGCTGCGGACGGAGTTCCCCGCCCGGCGCGATCTCCTGTATCACCGTGTCGCAGGTGCCGCCGGCGCCGTCGAGGTTGACGAACGCTCCCTTGCCGCCGGTGCGCGCCCAGTCGCCGAGCTCGAGCTCCAGGAGATCGTCGATGATGAAGCCCTTGTAGACGGGGACGCTTTCCCACTGCTGGTATATCTCGTAGGGGCTCGTGGGGGCGAAGGCGGAGGCCTCGTTGAGGTCCGGTTCCGACCCGTTGCCGATGTCGGTGGTGGCAGGCTTGCTCATGGTAAAGACTCCTTTTCTTTCCTGGTGCAATGGTAGGGGGTCCTTCGACTTCGCTTCGCTACGCTCAGGACGAACGGTTGTAAGCGCCTTATCTCCGTTCGTCCTGAGCGTAGCGAAGCGAAGTCGAAGGACCCTACGCGAGTTCTAACGGCGACGGTTGTAAGCGCCTTATCTCCGTTCGTCCTGAGCGTAGCGAAGCGAAGTCGAAGGACCCCCTACGCGAGTTCTAACGGCGCTCCTCCCGATACAGCCCGAAGGCCTCCTTCACCGGGCGGTCGTTGACCGAGAACAGGATCGCTTCGTCCTTGAGGCTGTTCTCGTGCTGGTGCCACGACCACAACGGCACGGTGAAGAAGTCGCCCTGGCTCCATTCGATGCGCCGGTCATCGATCATGGTGGCGCCGCTGCCGCGAAACACGTGATAGATGGTCGTGCTGGTATGGCGGTGCGAGCGCGTCTTCTCGTCGGGCCGGATCATCTGGATCTCACAGCCGATGGTGCGCAGCGTGAAGCCGCCGTTCCGCGGGTTGACGTAGCGCAGCAGCACGCCGTCGCACTCGTCGCCCGGGCTCGAGGCCAGCGCCTTCAGCGATTCGTAGGTGGTCTCCCACGGATAGCGGAAAGGGGGATCGGGGAACTCCGAAAGCGGCTCGGGCGGCCGCGCCCAGCCGAACCGGTGCAGGCTGAAGTCGGGCATGGCCTCCACCTGTTGCTGCTTCTGGCTGAAGGGCTCCACCGCCATGACCTCCAGGGCCTTGAGCAGGGGGCCGTCGTGGCCGTCCAACCAGACGATGTTCTCGCCGGTGCCGTTGTAGTGGTCGTGCCAAGTCCACTGCGGCGTGAGGATCAGGTCGCCGGGGTACATGGTGAACCGCTCTCCCTCGACGGTGGTGAAGGCGCCGCCGCCCTTGAGGACGAAGCGCAGCGCGGTCAGGGTATGGCGGTGGGCCTTGGCGATCTCTCCGGGCTTGACCAGTTGGACGGAGGTGTGCACCGTGTTGGTGGCGCCGGTGACGCCCGGCACGCCGGGATTGAGGAGGCGGATGGTCCGCCGCTCCGACTGCTCGAGGCTGACCAGCTCCCCGGCCTCCATGAGCCCGTTGTAGATGTCGTTCCACTTCCACAGGTAGGGGACCACGGTGGTCTTCGGTTCGAGGACTTCCCCCTCGTTGCCCGTGATGTTGGAGGCCCAGAAACCCGCCAACTGCTTGGTGGCCAGGTCCTTGTTAAGGTCTTCGAGGTTCATGATCGTCTCCTCGCGGGGTGCCCGCCACGCGGGCGGGTTTGAAACCCGCCCCTACACGTCTTGCCCACCACATACCATCTTGCGCCGCCGAAATCGCGCGTCCGATATAGGGGCGGGTTTGAAACCCGCCCCTATCAGGCCGTGTCAAAACCCTAACTTCGGGGCACGAAAGGCCAATCCGTCGTTCCCGCGCCCCTCCGTCATTCCCGCGAAAGCGGGAATCCAGGGGTCCTGGAGGGGTCCCCACGCGGTGTTTCCCCACTCCACCCCGCCTGGATTCCCGCTTTCGCGGGAATGACGATTTCGGGGGTCGTTGCCTCCTTCGGATGGAGTTTTGACACAGGCCCCTATATGTCTTGCCCACCACACATTGTCTTGCGCCGCCGAAATCGCGCGTCCGATGTAGGGGCGGGTTTCAAACCCGCCCGCGCCCGCATCGCGCCACCGGCCGATACAGGCTCCTAGCCTTCGATGCGCCGCATGACGTAGGCCAGCCCGCCGCGGTAGGCCCGGTCGATGGCCGCGCACTGTTTGGCGGCCCGAAGCACCGTGTCGTAGTCCTCTCGCGTTCGCACGTGCTTGTCGTAGACGCCGTCCATCATGTCCGAGTGCTCGGTGTCCGCGGTGGAGTGCACGTTCAAGGATATCATCCGCTTCAGGCTGATGCCCAGCTCGTTCTCGAACTTCTTGCCGATGCGGTAGGACATTCCTCCGTCGACGATGATCTCCGGGTTGTTGCGGCGCTCCAGCATCTGGGAGGAGGTGAACGAGGCCAGCCACGGGCCCTTCATGGCGATGTGGTGCCAGGCCATGAATGCCGCTTGCGCCATGGGCGGCAGTTCCGCTGTCTCGAAGTCCTCCAGCTCCAGGCCGATGACTTCCCCCTGCTTGACCGTGAGGGTGTAGTGATCCATGTCGCAGCGCGGGTCGTTGATCAACTCGTCGCTCTCGTGGTGCCATACCAGCGCCTTGACGTCCAGGGGCGCCGCGGCCTGCACGTAAGCCCAGCAGTCCCGGCGATTCTTCGTGTAGAGCGCGTTCTGCACGACGTAGTAGCGCCCCCGTTCCATGGTCCAGGGCAGCGACAGCAGGTCCTGGAACTCGTCCGTCTCGTACTGGTGGTTGCACATCTCGTTCAGGGTGCTCTTCAGTTGCGCGATATCGGGCATGGTCTCGGACTCCTCTCCGGCGCGTCGGACGCCGGTTCCTAGTGTTGTGTCTCACAAATAGGTTTACAAATCTGCTGGTCTTTTTCGCCGTCGGCTGCGTTGCTCTTCCTCGCGTGGTGCATGCCCTGGGGCGACCGCAGGTCGCCCCTACAAGTCATCGCGCCTTGCCGACAACGAAAAATCCTGCGCATCTTTGCAAACCTATTTGTGAGACACAACACTTGCGATTCAGTCGAGCGCGTCCATCATGTTGACGAGCTGCTCACGGTAGGCGCGGTCGATCATGAGGCTTTCCCGGGCGCCTCGGAGCAGCGCTTGCCGCTCTTCCTCGGTCCGGCAGTGTTCCCGCGCCACCCCCAGCAGGAGCTGGCCGTGCTCCACGTCGGCGGTGACGTGCTCGGCGTTGTTGATCTGGTGTCGGAGCGGTATTCCCAGGTCCCGTTCGAGGTTCTTGCCGACGCGGTACGAAAGCGATCCGCCGCGCACCAGATCGTCGGAATTGCGCATCTCCAGCACCGAGGACGCGGCTATCGCCTCGCGCCACGGACGGTCCTTGGCCAGGTGGATCCACGCGTAGAAGCACGCCATGGCGCTGTCCAGCGGCCGCACCCGCTCGTAGGCCTCGGGGGACAGGCCGAAGATCTTGCCCTCCTGGACTGCCAGGGTGATGTGATCCACTTTGCCCGCGGCCTTGTCGCCCATGAGCTCCTCGCCCTCGTGCTCCCAGATGAGCCGCTTGACGCTCAGCGGCGATGCGCCGGCGACGAACCCCCAGCAATCCCGCCGGTTGGCGACGTAGTGCTTCATCTGGATGGAGAGAGCCTGGGCGCGCTCGTTGGAAAAGGAGATTCCGAGCAGCCGGCGGAAGGGCGGGGTCTCGAACTGCTGGTTGACAAGCTCCACCAGTTCCTGCCAGACGCTTTCCACGCCGTTCCGTTCCGCGACGTTGGTTTCCATGGTTGTTCCCCTTGTCATCCTGTGCCGCAGGAAACACGCGGACAGACTCCCGCCCGCCGTTCCCCTTGGAGAGTCTACTTGCCCAGGATCAACCGCTGCAACCGTCCTTTGGCCCCGGGGCCGATGGAGAAGACCTGTTTCAGCAGCCCCTGGATCTCCGGGCCGGACAGGTACGATATCTCGATGCCGATCTTTCCGGACGCCGCCTTGAAGTCCGGGTCGTCGAGGGTGCCTCTGAAGGCGGTCTGCAGTGCCTGGAGCCGGTCCTTCGGGAGGCCCGGCGGCGTCACGTAAGAGCGGAAGAACTTGTAGGGGGCGAGCCAAGCCTGGAAGGCCGTGCGGTCTTCCTCTTTCTTGATGTTGGCCGCGAACTCCGGCACGTTCTTGAGAACCGGTTCGGTCTTGTCGCCGCTCGTGATCACGGGAACCAGCCTGTCGCCCCCCTTGCCCTTGAGCAGCTCCCCGGCCCGGACCCGCACCGATTCCCAGGAAGAGCAGTATCCGTCCACCTCTTTCCGTTGAATGGCGGCGCGTATCTGGGCCGTACCCTGATAGCCCTCCACGATATTGATGTTGGCGCCGACGAAGTCCCGCAGGATCAGCGGCGCCTCGCGGGTCAGGGTGCCGGCGGAGCCGAAATTGACCGGTTTCGGCGCATTCATCAGACCCTTCAGGTCGGTCACACCGGTCCTCGTCATCACCATGCATGTGGGTGTGGCCTTGCCCGCGCTGCCGAGCCAGCCGAACTTGCGCACGTCGAACTTGAACCCCTTGACGCCGACGACCTGCTTCATCACCAGCCCGCTGTTGGTGCCGGCGATGACCGAGCCGTCGCGCTTGGCGATGTTGTAGAGGTAGTTCATGGAGATGGCGAAGCTCGCGCCGGGCATGTTCTGGACGAAGATCCGCGGCTTGCCGGGGACGTGTTTCGTGATGCTCCGGGCGATGACCCGGGTGTAGGCGTCGAAGCCGCCGCCCGGGGGCGCCCCGACCACGAGCCGCATCGTCTTCCCCTTGTAGAACCCGGCCACGTCGGCCCCTACCGTCGCCGGGAGGACGACGCACAGGAGCAAGGACAGGGCTGCCAGTGCATATCGGAACTGGTGTTTCATCGGCATCTCCTTCGCCTGAGTCAGAGTCTGTCCGCCCATTTCGCGCGGATCTCGGCCTTGTATTCGGGGCTCACGCCCGAAATGTTCGGAAAATCATCCTTCCAACTGTAGGGCCGGCACGCGTCCACCACCATGCAGGAGGTGGTGAGCTCCCCGCGTTTCTTGTCCTCGGGTGAAAGCCTGGGGTTCAGGATGCTCGCGGCCACGTCGAGGATCTCGGAGTCGGTCTTGGGATCCCAGCGGGTGGACATGGCCCAGAGCACCTCGCCCATGTTGGTGATGTCCACGTCCTCGTCCACCACGATGACCATGCGCACGTCGCGGCCGCCGTCCCGGGTGGCGAGCACGCCGTACCCGGCCTGCTTGGCATGGCCGGAGTAACGCTGCTCGACGGCCACGGTGACGATGAAGCGTCCCTGCCTCGGGAACCACACGCCGCGCACGTCCGGGATGCCGGCACGCTCCATGGCCGACCAGATGTTGGCGGAGCGGATGTACTTGTGCGCTTCGCTGTTGAGGAAGGTCCGGAGCGGCGGGTCGCCGGTGATGATGGGGTCGTTGCGGTGATAGACGGCTTCCACCTTCACCACCGGGGCGTGGCGCGAGCCCGAGGCGTAGTATCCCGGCCACTCGCCGAACGGCCCTTCCTCGCGGGTCTCCTGCTCGGGGGGCGGGATGTATCCTTCGAGGACGATGTCGGCGAAGGCGGGCACCGGCAGCCCCGTCTTCTGCCCCTTGATGACCGGCACCGGGGCCTCGAGCAGGCCTCCCAGGAAGTCATACTCGCTGACGTTCCAGGGGATGCCCACGGCGCTCGCCATCATCAGGCCCGGGGGCAGGCCGCAGACGACGGCCACCGGGCATGGTTCCCCGCGGGCCCAGTACTTCCGGGTGATGAGGTCGCCGTGCTTGCCGGGGATCATCCACACGCCCACGGTGTTCTCGTCGTGGACCTGGACGCGATAGGTGCCGACGTTGATGTAGCCGGTGTCCGGATCGCGGCACACCGTGGCGGTGAACGTGCCGATGTAGCGGCCGCCGTCATCCGCGTGCCATTTGGGCGTGGGGAACTTGAGCACGTTGACGTCGCTGCCGAAGGAGACGTTCTCCAGCAGCGGCGACTCGCCGATCTCCGTCGGAGGAATGGGCTTCAGGTTCTGGAGGCGGCTCTTGAGGGTCTGGACCACGTCCAGGCCTCGGATCTCCGGCGGGATGCCCAGGGCCAGGGCGTCGGATTCCGGGGACCGGAGGACATTGCTCAGGACGCGGTAGCCTTCCGGGTAGTCCGGGATGGAGTCGAAGAGCAGGGCCGAGCGCTCCTCGGCTTCCGCCGTGATCTCGGTGATCGCGCCGATCTCCAGGTCCCAGTGGGCGTTCCTGAGTTCCTTGAGCTTTCCGGCCTGCTTGAGCCGGTCGATGAAAGTTCGCAGATTGAGAGCTGCTTCAACGTCCCTTGGCTGGCTCACCATGCATCCTCTCCGGGGGCCGGGTTGACACCTCGCCGTTGTTTCGGGTCGGACCGTCGATCCATGGCCATCCATAGCATAGGCCCGAAGGGTCTAGTGTCCTGTCCGGTTAATTCGCATGACAATCTGCTGGTCTTTTTCGCCGTCGGCTGCGTACGTCACCCCGGGCTTGACCCGGGGTCTTCCTCGCGTGGTGCACGCCACGGGGCGACCGCCGGTCGCCCCTACACGTCAGCGCGCCTTGCCGACGACGAAAAATCCTGCGCAGCTTATCATGCGAATTAACCGGACAGGACACTAGTGTGGTGTCTCACAAATACGCTTATGAATCTGCGGGTCCTTTTGGCCGTCGGCTGCGTGTGCTCTTCCTCGCGTGGTGTTGGCCACACGGGCGGGTTTGAAACCCGCCCCTACAAGTCATCGCGCCTTGCCGACAACCAAAATGCCCTCGCAGCTTCATAAGCGTATTTGTGAGACACCACACTAGCCTCGTTACCGATTTCTATGGCACCGGCCACTGACTGTCAACCTGGACATCCGCGGAGTTTTTGTCTAAATCCCAGAGATACGCGCCGGTTCAAGCACGACCACCGGCCATCCCAGAGCACGTGGAGAAGCAGAAATGGTACAGATCATCGACCCGCTACGGCAACACGACTGGAACTCGAAGGAATACGTCGAAAATTGGGCCCAGCGCCAAAGGCGCAACGAGACGTTGCGCGCCCGGCAGTTTGCGCTGATGGCTGACCTGGTCCCGTTCGAGAGCGAAGCCGTTTTCCGGTTCATGGACGTGGGGTGCGGTTACGGGGCGCTCAGCAAGTTCCTCCTGGAATCATTCCCCCATGCCACGGCCGTGTGCCACGATGGCTCCGCCGCCATGGCCAAGCTCGGTGCCGAACGCATGAACGAGCTCGAAGGGCGGTTCGAGTACGTAGTCTCGGATTTCAGCAAGAAGGACTGGAGCCAGGTGGCCGGCGGCGAGTTCGATCTCGTGGTCTCGTGCAACGCCATCCACAACGTCCGGGCCGGTGAGGTCATCAAGGCCATCTATGAGGAGATCCACGGACGCCTGCGGTCCGGCGGCCGATTCTTCAACCTCGACCGCGGCGCGGCATCGGTGGACGATCAACTCGGTTGGTTCGGAAGCGCCAGGTTCCGCGATGTGGTGTGCCACGAGAAGGGCTCCGGACTCTCCCTCTACGGCGGCTCCAAGCCCTGATCCCTGCCGCCCCCGCTCCGTCGCGGAAAAGGCTCCGACGGGCTCGCCGGCCGGAAGCCATTCCTTCCCCGCGTGTAGCCTTCGGCCACGGCCGATCACTCGACTCGTGTCCTGAAACTGAAAGGGTCCTCTCTCGATGACGGGTGCACGGGCCGGCAACTTCGCACTGCTGTACAGCACGGTCCTGCTCATGAGCCTGGGGCAGGGCATGGTGTTTCCCACCATCCCGATGCTGGCGTCGTCATTCGAGGTCTCGGCCGGGCTCGCCGTGCAGGTGGTGACCGCCCATGCCCTGGGCCGCACGATCATTCTGATCCCGGCAGGCCTGCTCCTCGACCGATACGGAGCCAAGACCGCCATGCTGGCGGGAAGCGCTCTGGTGCTGTGCGGCGCTTTCGTGACCGCCGTCACCCCCTTCTTCGGGTTGCTGTTCCTCGGGCAGTTTTTCGCCGGCGTCGGTGACAGTGTCTGGACCATGGGGCGCGAGGTGTCCGGCGTCGAGATGGTGGAACCGCAACAGCGTGGGCGTCTGCTGAGCGGTTTCATGGGGGTCAAGTCGGCGGGCATGGCCATCGGCCCGGTGGCCGGCGGCATCATTGCCCAATGGGTGGGGTTCAGGATGGTGTTCGTGGTCTACACCGCCGCCGCCCTGGTCGTGTTTGTGACCTCGCTCCTGGCCCGAAAAGAGGCGGTCCGGGGCCACGTCGGCAAGATCGCCTGGTGGGGAAAGGTGTCGGATGTCCTCCCGGACCTCCGGGCCACGTTCGTAATGCTGGTGTTCGCCACCTTCAGCATGCAGATGTACCGCACCACCCTGCAAGGCATGTTGCCGCTCTACGCGGGCGTGGAGCTGGGCTTTTCGGCGGCGCAAGTGGGCAGCCTGTTCGGCGTATCCGGCCTGTTCGTGCTGCTCATGATCCTGCCCGCCGGCTTCATCACCGATCGCGTCGGCCGCAAGTACGCCAGCGTTCCCAGCACCGCGTTGCCCGGCATCGCGTTCCTCGCCTTGCCGTTTGCCTCCACCCTGCCGCAGCTCGTGATGATCATGATCCTCATCGGTCTCGCCCAGGGCATGTCCCTCGGCGCCCTGGCGGTGTCCACCTACGACGTGATACCGGACTCGGCGCGCGGGCGGCTTCAAGGACTCCGGCGGACCGTGGGCGAGTCCGGCGCGGTCATGGGCCCGCTGCTGGGCGGCTGGCTCGTCGGTCTGGTCAGCGCCGGCAGGACGTTCCTCTTCTATGCGCCGGTTCTGCTCGGCGCGGCCGCGGCGCTGGCGTTGGTGGCGAAGGAGACGCTGGTGCGGAAGTGAGGGCACGTGCGACCGGCAGGTCGATGTACGGTACGATGCACGGTAGTTAGCCAGCGCGTCGAAGTTGACCACGTCGTTGAAAACTGTTTGACAAAAAACTCCGCGAGGCTCTACCGTGAGCGCACCTTCGCGCAGTGGATGCGGGTACCGGCGGAGGTAAGAGCGGAGAATGGAGATAAGATTATTCCGGCTTATAACTTGACTTGAAGGTCATTGGTTCAAATCCAACCGGGTGTAAGTTTACTCTATTTTACTCTACAAGATGGGAGGTTCCCGATGGACAAGGTGACGGACAAGGATCTGATTGATCCACAGGTTTACGATCTCTACGACGAGTACTGCCATAGCATGATGGACCGCCGTGAGTTTTTCAGGCGCGCCGCTGCCTTGGCCGTCGTCGGCGGGTCGGGGCTGTTGATGGCCCGGGCACTGTTGCCGGACTACGCCGCGGCGCAGATGATTTCCTTCACCGACACGCGCATCAAGGCGCGCTATGTCGAGTACGATTCCCCTGGCGGCAACTCCGGCAAGATGCGGGGTTATCTGGTCCAGCCGGCCGGCTCGGGCCCGTTTCCCGCCGTCGTTGTCATTCACGAGAACCGCGGCCTCAATCCGCATATCGAAGATGTCGCGCGGCGCGCCGCGGTCGCGGGGTTCCTCGCCTTGGCGCCCGACGGTCTCGCGCCGATCGGTGGCTATCCCGGCAATGACGACGAGGGCAAGACGATGCAGCGGAGCCTCGATAGAGGCAAGCTGCGCACCGATCTTCTCAACAGCGCCAAGCATGTCAAAGCCCACCCGCTATCGAACGGGAAACTGGGGGCTACCGGCTTCTGCTTTGGCGGCGGCGTGGTCAATTTCCTTGCGGTCCAGATGGGAAGCGATCTGAATGCCGGCGTGCCGTTCTACGGCTCTGCCCCAAAGGCGGCGGAAGACGTTGCCAAGATCAAGGCGGCGCTCCTGATCAATTACGCGGGAAACGATCCGCGCATCAACAAACAGTCTCCCGGCTACCTCGCGGCTCTGAAGGCCAACGGCGTAACGCACGAGGCGCATACCTATCCCGGAACGCGCCACGGCTTTCACAACAATTCGACGCCGCGCTACGACGAAGCCGCGGCGAAGCTTGCGTGGGAGCGGACGGTGGCCTTCTTCAAGAAGCATCTGTCGTAATCGATCGGCCACTATTCCAACGGGTGGAAAACCGGCGGCCTTGTGGCCGCCGGTTTGATTTGACAGCGACCTGACGCGAGACATCGATCGCGGCGAACCGAGGCGGGATGACCGGGCCATGGCAATACCAGCTACGCATCGAACTGGCGGATGAATTCGCCGAGGGTGCGCGGCGCGGGAGCGGCCATCCCGGCATCAAGCCACTCAGCGACATACTCGGCCGGCACAACGCGACGCTGAAATGCCAATACGATGCTTTCGCCGGCTATTGCGCCGAAGCGGAGCATGAGGGCGTCGACCAATACCCCCTCTACGCCTGGACCAAGGCCACCATCGAAGATCCCGCCAAGAAGGCAAAGTACATCAAGTCCTTCACCATCTACGTGGACGGAGACGAAGTCTATTCCAAGGCAAAGGCCGATGCCTTGGAGGCGGACTTGAAGCCTCTGCTGGACGGCGCGGTGGTGACGGCGATGGCGAAGCACGACACCAATCCCGCCAACAACCTCCAACCGCCCAAACGTTATCAGTCTTGAGCACCGTAATCGATTCTGGACAAAGATACGGAATTCTAATCGTTTTTGTACCTGAATAATCGATTCTGCACGTTGAAGCCCAATGATAAGGATAAAGCCCGGAGCGGGTTCCCCTGCCGGTTCTTTGTCCGGGTTGAGGTGGGACGAGGTGTGATCTGTCCCAATTGTAATCGTTTTCAAATGGGAGTAGCTTAATCTAAGCTTCTTCACACGCTCGTAATCGATTTCGCACGCAAAATAACGTGAGTAATCAGGAACAGATTCCCATCGGCCATGCTTGGCTCAGACGAGAGATGGCTTTGGCCGTGCCGCCGCCGGCAACGGAGAGCTACGCGGTGGCCGGCGCCCGGCGAACCGAGGTGCACGGCCCGCGAACCATCGAACTGTACCCCCGATCCTATGCGCTGGCAGGGTCCGCGGTGCATCACATCCGATTCGCGCTGCGCCACGAACCCGTGGATCTCGGGGTGATGGTCGCGGCCCTCAAGGTCATTGAGCCTGCCGAGTTGGAAGCCTGGGTGCGGGCAGAGCCGACGGGAGCCTTCAGCCGCCGGACGTGGTTCTTTTATGAGACCTTCACGGGGAGAACGCTGGATGTTGACGACGTCCGCACCGGCAACTACGTCGCGGCTCTCGACCCCAACAAACATATCGTTACGGAACGACGTGATTCCCCGCGCCACCGTGTTATCAACAATCTCCTTGGCGGACCCGATCTCTGTCCAACCGTGCGGCGCACGCCGCGACTGGTCGAGCAGATGAATCTAAGGGTGGACGACGAAGCGCGAGCGCTTCTTGAGAGCTATGCTCCGGAGATCCTCGCCCGCGCCGTGAATTATCTCTACACGAAAGAAACGCGGTCCTCATTCGCCATCGAGGGCGAGACGCCGAGCGCGAAGCGCACCGAGCGGTTCGTCGCTGCCCTGAAAGCGGCGTCTGAGTTCGATCCGAGCGACAAGATGGCGTTAGTTCGCCTGCAGGGGGACATTGTCGATCCACGCTACGCGGCCGCCGATTGGCGCAAGTTCCAGAACTTCGTGGGCTCGACCGTCCGCGGGTATCGCGAAGAGGTGCATTTCATATGTCCGCGGCCCGAAGATGTGCCCGGACTCATGGACGCCTGGATGGCGTCGACGCGGCGAATCGTAGAAGGCGGCGTCGATCCCGTCGTAGCGGCAGCGGTCTCTGCTTTCGCCTTCGTCCTCATCCACCCCTTCGAAGACGGCAATGGACGCATCCACCGCTTCCTGATGCACCACGTCCTTGCAAAACGCGGCTATAGTCCGCCCGACGTCATCTTTCCCGTCTCAGCGGCCATCCTGCGTGACCGCCGCAGCTACGATGAGGTGCTCGAAGCCTTCTCGCGTCCGCTCTTTGAATTCATTCAGTGGAGATGGACGGCAGAGCGGGGGGTCGCCGTCGAGAACGACACCAGCGACCTCTACCGTTACTTTGACGCGACCGCGTTTGTCGAATACCTCTACGATCGCATAGCCGACACGGTCCGCCGTGACCTCAAAGACGAGCTTGGTTTCATTGCCACCTTCGACAGGGCGTTCCAAGCAGCGCGCGAGATTGTCGACATGCCGGATCGCCGGGCATCGCTGTTCGTGCGGTTATGCATGCAAAACGACGGACGGCTCTCGGCTACCAAGCGCGGGCAATTCCCGGAGCTGGATGACTCCGAGATCGCTGCAATGGAAGCGGCCATCCAGGACGCCACCCGCTCCGATGCCTAGCAGGCTGTGTCAAAACGCCAGTTCCCAGATACGAAAGGCCAATCCGTCATTCCCGCGAAAGCGGGAATCCAGGGGTCCTGGAGGGGTCCCCACGCGCCGTTTCCCCACTCCACCCCGCCTGGATTCCCGTTTTCCAGGCCGTGTCAAAACTGCCCCCTCTCCCTCTGGGAGAGGGTTGGGGTGAGGGTCACACCCACGGCCCAGGCCGCCATCGACCCCCTCTCCCTCTGGGAGAGGGTTGGGGTGAGAGCCACACCCACGGCCCAGGCCGCCATCGACCCCCTCTCCCTCTGGGAGAGGGTTGGGGTGAGGGAACCTCGTGGCAAGCAGGCCGGTGTCAACGGCAAAGAATGGGAGCGGCAGGGTTATTGGGGGCCCTCACCCGGCCTTCGGCCACCCTCTCCCAGAGGGAGAGGGGTTGGATTTGGGACGGGTCGCACCGGCCTTCGGCCACCTGCGAAACAGGCTGTGTCAAAACGCCAGTTCCCAGGTACGAAAGGCCAATCCGTCATTCCCGCGAAAGCGGGAATCCAGGGGTCCTGGAGGGGTCCCCACGCGCCGTTTCCCCACTCCACCCCGCCTGGATTCCCGCTTACCAGGCCGTGTCAAAACTGCCCCCTCTCCCTCTGGGAGAGGGTTGGGGTGAGGGAACCTCGTGGCAAGCAGGCCGGTGTCAACGGCAATGAACGGGAGCGGCAGGGTTATTGGGGGCCCTCACCCGGCCTTCGGCCACCCTCTCCCAGAGGGAGAGGGGTTGGATTTGGGACGGGTCGCACCGGCCTTCGGCCACCCTCTCCCAGAGGGAGAGGGGTTGGGTTTGGGACGGGTCGCAACGCCAAAAGGACCCGCAGATTCGTAAGCGTATTTGTGAGACACCACACTAGGGTCCTTCGCCACCCTGAACCTTGGTAGCCCCGTCAAAGGCTTCCTGAAAGGTTTGTTCGATGCGCTGAACTTCCTCATCGGTCAGCGCGGCGAACTCCCGCTCGCGTGCCCGGTTCGACAGCCGGCCTCCGTTCTGGTGCAGGAAGCGGAACAGGAGATTCATGGTGCGATCGGGCATATCCACCAAGTCCGTGGTCTGCTGGCGGAACGAGTCGTAGCGCTGTAGGAAATCGGCCTCGTTCGGCAGGTCTTCTTCGATGGTCTTGTGCACACAGGTGTAGAGAAACTCTGCCTGCGGGGTGGCATCGAAGAATCGGTAGAAGTCGCCGGTATCGTTTACGATCCTTACATTGAAGAGCTCTGTCGGCTGCCATTCGATCAGGGGCAGGAGACGGGACGAATAGCTCTCCAGAACCCGGCGGTATTCGTGGATCCGCGCCAGGATCGCGGCCGAGACAGGGAAAACAACGCCGGGCGGATTGAATCCGCGCTGCGCCAGCACGTGATGAACGAGATAACGGTGAATACGTCCGTTGCCATCGTTGAAGGGATGGGTATACACGAAACCGAACGCCAGGATCGCGGCCGCGATGACCGGGTCCAGCTCATTCGCTGCACCGCTGTCGAACGCCACCATCCCGTCGATCAGTCCGGGCAGGTCTTCGGCACGCGCGCTGATATGGTCAGGCAGGGGCATATGGGTCCCGCGTTCATGCACGCCCACGAATCCGTCTTCATCGCGAAGCCCGAGTTTCACGAAACGGGCATCCCCAATGACGATCCCTTGCAGGCGCAGCAACTCTTCGAGGTCGAGCGCCCGACGCCCGGCCGCTCCGATGGCGCGCCCCCATCGCTGGATACGATCCTGGGGCGGCCGCTCTCCCTCGATGGCGTAACTCGATCGGGAATCCTGCAACAGCAAGAACGCGGCGGCGCGCGCGAGGATGTCACGCGGCAGGTCGCCAACGATCTCCTGTGCCCGCTGTGCCAGATTCAGTGATGCCAACCGGTCGAGCAGCTCGGTCCGAAAGACCAGTGGACAAAATGCGGGCGTGCCTGGCAGGTTGTCCTTGACCCGGTGACGGCGTGAGTTCACGGCAGTCTTGGTCCATTGCCGCTCCGGTTCGACAACCGGTACATAACGCCCGGAGCTGGCATCGGCGAGGTCCAGCCGCTCGGCGAGGAGCCACTCATGGAGAAACCATAGACGGCGCGTGTAGGTCCCGGTGGGCTTGGCCTTCACCAACGTAGCGATTTCGTCCGGGCCAACCGCGAGGAAGAGCCGCTTGAGAACGGCAAGGTCGAGCCCTTCGTATTTCAAGGCGAAGGTAAGGTGGCCTTCCAAGGTCGGGCGCGGCGCGTGGCGCGGTGTGAGGATACGCCACCCTCCCTGCCGCACAATCCTGTGCCGCTCGCCGGTGGCAGAAAGCGTACGCGGCAGGGGGACAGCAAGCCCATACGCATCGATCAGCGCACTGTAGCCGGCAGGAGTCGCCTTTACAGGAAGCCGACTTTCGTGAAATACGGTTACGGGTCCCGAAAAACGATATAACATAGCACAATCCATGAAAACTCGGTCTGTAGTAGAGTCCGGCTCGTAATACGATTAGATACCATGCAATTGATGGACTTTCACTTACATTAGGTGAGTTTTGATTATAAATGGGCAATACTTATGAAATATCATTATATGACGGTGTTCGGCCAGCTCTCAGTCTTGACAATCCACCTCGCCCAAAATATGGATAGCGCAGTTCCTCGAAGCAAAAGAAGGCCGCAACGACTCTCGGAGGTAACGATGATGATGGTTCTTCCCGGGCGGTTGGACATGAGTTTTCTGGTGCGGTGCGCGCGGCGCACCGCAATCGCAGCCATGGCGGCCGGCGTGGTGCTGGCGTCAGTTGCCGGAATGGCGGGGCCGGCGTCCGCCCAGACGGGCAACGAGGCGCTCAAGCAACTGGTCGCCGCCGCGCAACGCGAGGGTGAGCTCAACGTCTTCGGGTCCGGAGACTGGCACTCGCCCAAGCTCATGTCGGCCCTCGAGAAGGGGCTCAACAAGGCTTACGGGATCAACGTCCGGCTCAAGACCACCCCCGGCCCAAGCGCGTCGAAGTTGATGCCGCGGCTGATTGACGAGGCCAAGACCGGGCGGGTCGCGAGCACCGACGTCTTCTTTGCCCCCTCGCGTCAGCAGATCCCCTCGGATCAGGCAGGTGCGCTCGAACGGGTCGACTGGAAGAAGCTGATGCCCGGCCTCAAGGACGAGGAGATCGGCATCAACGGTGCCGCCGTCGTCGTCGGCGCCGCCGTCCACATCATCGGCTACAACACGAACCTCGTGAAAGCCAAGGACCTGCCGAAATCCTACAAGGACTTCACCGACCCCAAGTACAAGGGGAAGATCGGCACCACCGTCTTTGCCGTGGGTTGGGTCGAGGCGGCGATCCATCTGGGTGAAGAAGAGGCCACCCGCATCGTCGATGCCATGGTTGCCAACGGCACCATCATCGGCACTACCCGCACGGGCGTCCACAACCAGGTGGCCACCGGCGAGTTCCCGATATTCGCCTTCGACACCAAGCCGGTGGCCTACTCGCGGCTCAAGGCCAAGGGGGCGCCGGTGGACTTCGCCACCATGGACGATTTCATGTCGGGGACCGCGAGCGAGGTCAGCGTGCCCAAGACCAGCGCGCATCCCAATCTGGCCAAGCTCCTGTCCGTCTACATGCTGACCAAACAGGGCCAGGATACCATCTGGAAGGTGATTGGACGCGATTCGCCGTTTCGCGACGGCTCGCAGCTCAACAAGCTGGTGGAGAGCAAGCGCGCCTCCGGCGCCAAGATCTATTTCGGCACCGATCAGAACGTGGTGAAGAACGCGTACTTCTACCGCAAGGTCTCCCGGAAGCTTGCCAAGAAACTGCGCGGGAACTAGTGTCCTGTCCGACCCAACGGTGCGATGCGGGCGCGGGCGGGTTTGAAACCCGCCCCTACAATATTCCGCGGCGCGACTCCGTCACCGGGACACGAGCGTGAGCGACACCTACATCGTCGGCGTCGACATCGGGGGTACCTTCACTGATTGCGTCGCGGTGAGCGGCGAGGGGACCATGACCCTGGGCAAGGCTTCCTCGACGCCGCACAACTTCGCCCTGGGCGTGCTCGACGCGGTGCGGGATGCGGCGCGCAACCTCGGCATGGCCGACGAGCGCGGGCTGTTGAGTGCCACGCGGCTCTTCTACCACGCCTGCACCATCGGCGATAACACGCTGATCACGCGCAGCGGCGCGCGCACCGGCCTCATCGCCACGGCCGGGTTCGGCGACACCATCCTGATGATGCGCGGAGGCGTGGTGGCCGGATTGCCCGAATCCGAGGCCCACCATATGGCGGCCCTCACCAAGCCGGAACCCCTCGTTCCCAAGCGGCTTATCGCCGAGGTCAACGAGCGCATTGATTTCGAAGGGGAGGTGCTGGCGGAGCTGGACGAAGCGGAAGCCGAGTGCGCGATCCGAAAGCTCGTGGACCGCGGCGTCGAGTCGGTAGCGGTCTCGCTCCTCTGGTCCATCGCCAACGACCGCCATGAACGAATGATCGGCGAGTTGCTGCGACAGCGCTACCCGGACCTGTTCGTGACCCTATCCAGCGAGGCGGCCCCCTTCCAGGGCGAATACGAACGCACCGCGACGACGGTCTTCAACGCCTACATCGGCCCCAGGATCGGCTCGTACTTGAACGACCTGCGCGCGATCCTGCGGGAACGGGGCCTGCGGCGCGAACCGCTGATCATGCAGGCCTACGGCGGCGTGCTGGGAGTCGACGACTCGGTGCGGAAGGCGGTGGGCACCATCGAGTCCGGGCCGGCGGCCGGGGTCGCGGCCTGCCACTTCATGGGCCGGCTGAGCGGCATCGACAACATCGTGGCCGCGGACATGGGCGGCACCACTTTCAAGGTCGGCATCATCCGCGACGCCGCCATGGAGCGGGACTACCAGCCGATCTTCCTCCGTTACCGGCTGCTGTCCCCCAAGATCTGGGTGGAATCCATCGGCGCCGGCGGCGGCAGCATCGCCTGGATCGAGGAGGGTACGGGGCTCCTGAAGGTCGGCCCCCGGGGCGCCGGAGCCCATCCCGGGCCGGTGTGCTACAACCGCGGCGGCACCGAGCCCACGGTCACCGACGCGAGCCTGATCCTCGGGTACCTGAACCCCGGGTATTTCCTCGGCGGGCAGATAGCCCTCGACGTGGAAACCGCGCGCCGGGCGGTGGAGGAAAGGGTGGCGGAGCCCCTTGGCATGAGCGTCACCGAGGCGGCCAGCGCCATCCACCGCATCGTCAACGCCCAGATGAGCGACCTGATCCGCAACGCCACCATCCAGCGCGGGCACGACCCCCGGAACGACACGATGTTCGCCTTTGGCGGTGCCGGTCCGGTGCATGCCGGCCGGTTCGCGGCCGAGCTGGGAATCAAGCAGGTGGTGATCCCCGTGACCGCCTCGGTCCACGGCGCGGTGGGTCTGGTGTCCTCGGACGTGGTGTACGAGGAGGGGGTCTCCGACCGTTCCCCGGTGCCGGTGCCCGCCGGCCGCGTCAACGCGTCCTTCTCGCCGATCCTGTCCAAGGTCCGCCGTAGTCTGGAAGACGCGGGCTTCGGCGGCGAAGACATCGCCCTCGCGCGGAGCGTGGACATGCGCTACCGCTACCAGGTCCACGAGATCAACGTCCCGATCCCGCCGGGTGAGGCGGTCCTCACCGACGAGGACCTCGATGCCGTGTATGCCCGGTTCGACCGGCTCTACGAGGCGGCCTACGGCAAGGGCTCCGCCTACCGGGCAGCGGGCAAGGAGATCGTCACCCTGCGGGTCACCGGATCGGGGGCGTTGCCCAAGCCCGCGCTGCGGCCTCTGGAGGGCGGCGGCCAGGTGTCGGCGGCCCAAAAGGGCACCCGGTCCGTCTACTTCCAGGAATTCGGCGATTTCGTGCCCACTGCCTTGTATGATGTCGCCAGGATGCGGCCGGGTATGATCATCGCCGAGCCGGGCATCATCGAGACGCCCATCACGACGATCCTGATCAACCCGGGCGACCGGGCGGTGATGGACGAGTTGGGCAACATTCGCATCACGGTGGGCTCACGCGCGACCCTTTCCAGGGGAGATGCGACCCTTTCCAGGGGCGACGCGGCCCTTTCCAGGGGAGATGCGGCCCTTTCCAGGGACGATGCGGCCCTTTCCAGGGGGGAGGACAATGGAGCAACGGGGTAACGGCCGGACCGTGGATCCGGTGACCTTCGAGATCCTCTCGCACCGGCTCCAGCGCATCGCCAAGGAGATGGGCACGACCATCGAGCGGGTGGGCGGAACGGTCAACACGACCCAGATGCACGACTACATGGCCTCGCTCTACCGTGCCGACGGCGAGATTCTGGCCACCGGTGAGTCCATGCCCTGGCACGTGGCCTGCGCCGGATTCACGGTCAAATGGATCAAGGAGCGCTTTGCCGAATATGACGGGGTGAACGAGGACGATGTCTTCCTCCTGAACGATCCCTACGTGTCGGCCGTCCATCAATCGGACGTCTACCTGATCTCGCCCATCCACGTGGAAGGCCGCCTGATCGGTTGGAGCGCGTCATTCGTCCATGTGATGGACATCGGCGCCATGTCGCCGGGCGGCGATTCCCCCGAGGCCAAGGAGATCTGTCACGAGGGCCTGCGCATTCCGGGCATCAAGCTGGTGGACCGGGGCAACCTGCGCAAGGACGTGTTCGACACCCTGATCAACATGACCCGGCGTCCCGACATGGTGGCCCTCGACATCAACTGCCAGCTTGCCGGCCACAGCGTGGCCAAGTCGCGCATGCAGCAGTTCTATACCCTCCACGGCGTCGACCTCATGGACGCCGTCGCCGAGCAGATGATCGACTATTCCGAGCGGGCGCTGCGCAAGCGCCTGGAGGAACTCCCCGACGGCGAGTGGAGCGACAGCGCCGCCATCGAGTCCAGGGAGGGCTCGTGGACCGTCAGGCTGACCTTGAAGAAACAGGGCAGCCGCATGGTCTTCGACTTCACCGGCACCGACCCCCAGGCGAGCGTCGGCGTCAACCTGCCCTATCACGCGACGTTCGGCACCTGTTTCGAAGGGCTCGTGGAAACCGTGGCCTACGATTTCCCCCGCAATCACGGACTGTTCCGGCCCATCGAGACCATCGCCCCGCCGGGGACCTTGGTGAACGTCAGCCCCCCGGCCCCGGTCTCGCTCAACACCACCTCGGGCGGCGCTACCGCGAAATACCTCGTGGTGTCGGTGCTGAACGGCATGCTGGCGGGCAGCGCGGCGTGGCGCGACGAGATCATGGTGCGTATCTGGGGCGGGCGCCGGGTCCGGACCTCGGGCATGAACCAGCACGGCATGTTCTATTCGACGAGCCTGGCCATGTCGCCGCTCAGCGGCAGCGGCGCCCGTGCCACCATGGACGGGGTCGACACCACCAAGCTCGACTTCATGACCTGTCCCAACGTAGAGTGGCTGGAGGCGAATTGCCCGATGCTGTTCCTGTTCCGGCGCCAAGCGAAGGACCAGCAGGGAGCGGGCCGGTTTCGCGGCGGCACCGGAGCGGAGATGGCGTTCTCGGTGCACAAGGCGCCCGAGGGCAAGATCGAGGGGGTCGCATTCGGCGTGGCCGGCCTCATCAACGGCGGGCGCGGCATCTTCGGGGGCTACCCCGGCGCACCGAGCATCCTGGTCCACCTGGAGGGGACCGCGCTGGGGGAGATGCTCAGCGCCGACCAGGTTCCGCAGGGCCTCGACGAACTCGGCGGCACGCCGCGCGTGCTGTCCTACGTGAGCTTCGAGCTGAAGCGGGACGACGTCCTCTACTACACCCTCGGCATGGGCGGCGGCTACGGCAGCCCGCTGGGCCGCGACCCCGCGGCCGTGTTGAAGGATGTGGAGAGCGAGCTGGTGTCGGTGGAGACCGCTCGCAGCGTCTACGGCGTGATCATCGACCCGGACTCGCTTACCGTCGACATTCAGGCGACCAAAGATGTCCGGCGGCAGCGCCTGCTGGAGAACAGGGGGGCCGGGTCGTGAGCCGGCCGCTCCGGGAAAATCTCGAGGTGGTGGAGGGGCAGGGCAACGAATGGGTCCAGTGCGCCGCCTGCGGCCACCGGCTCTGCGGCGCCGGCGAGGACTGGCGCGAAGCCTGCGTGATCCGGCTGCTGCCGCCCGGGCGCATGGGACCGTTCCACGAGATCATGGAGGGTCGCGCCGTGCTGGAGGAGCGCTACTGCCCCGGCTGCGGCGTGTCGCTGGATGCCACGGTGATCGTGAACGAGGAGCGCCCGGTGCAGCGAGCCGCGCCGAACCGGGTGGCGCCGGAACCGCTTGTCCTGGATGCGGCGAGCGCTGCGGTGGTCGTGCTCGACCTCAATACCAAGGCCGAAAACGCGTCCCAGCCGGCTCAACCGCTCATCCGGCCGGCCGGCGTGTTCCTCGACAAGGCCCGGGTGGCGTCGGTGCCGGTGGTCTTCACCGTGGTGGTTTGGGAGAAGGACACGCCGGATGGCGCGGTTGCCAACGCTTTGGCCCGGCGAGACGACGAACCGATCCTCTATCCCAACGGCTACGACAAGTTCCTTGGCGGGGAACTGCCGGAATTACTGGAAAGCCGCGGGACAAGGACGCTGGTGTTTCTTGGCGGCGCGGCGAATTTTGCGTTGCTCTACACCGCGACCACGGCCGCACGCACGTACGGTTACACGGTGGTGGTTCCCCTCGACGGGATCTACGCCCATTCCGACTATGAGATGGAATACACGCTGCACCAGTTCACGGTCCTGCCCCGGGTCGCCGACAAGTTCCGCTTCTCCAGGCTCGCCGCCATCGACTTCCGCTAGGAGTCTAGCCGCGGCTGAGGGCGGGGAGGGCACCGGGTGAAGTGGCGGCGACTCTGGATGGGCACGCCGCCCTTCGTCTCGATGAGCCTGGTGGCGCTGGCCGTCATCGCCTTGCTGCTGGTGGTGGTGGTTCAGGTGGCGTTCCTCGAGGATGGACGGATCGCCGACGGCATCTGGACCCTCGGCAACTTCCACGAGTTGTTCCGTGACGACTCGGCCTTCCGGGCAGCCGTCAACACGTTCTGGTTCACGCTCGTCGTCGTGGTCACCTCGCTGGCGTTGGCGGTGCCCATGGCATTTCTGGTGGAGCGCACCGACCTGCCGGGGCGCGGCGTGGTGGTTTCACTCCTCACCATGACCCTGGCGGTTCCGGCCTTTTTCCCGGCCATGGGCTGGCAGTTCCTCCTGCACCCCCGAATCGGCATGTTGAACCAGTGGCTGATGGCAAAGCTGTCCCTCGAAGCGGCGCCTTTCAACATCGGTACCGTGCCGGGGATGGGTTTCGTCCAGGGTCTCAACTTCGTGGGGCTCGCCTTCATCATGATCGCACCGGCCTTCCGCAACATGGACCCCTCCCTCGAGGAGAGCGCCCAGGTTCACGGCGCCCGGTTCCTGGATCGGCTTTGGTGCGTGACCCTGCCGCTGATGTGGCCGAGCATTCTGGCGGCGGGCCTCTACGTGATGGCGTTGGGAATAACGACTTTCGACGTCCCGGCGTTCCTCGGAATGGGAAACCGGACCTACACCCTGAGCACGTTTCTCTACGTCCGCGCGCAGCCCCTCGACGCGCCCCCCGACTACGGCATCGTCGGCGCCATCAGCGTGTTCATGATGGCCCTGGCGCTGCTCATAAGCTGGTGGTACCTGCGGACCATCCGCCACGGTGAACGATACCAGGTGATCTCGGGCAAGGCCTACCGCCCGCGGCTCATGGAGTTGGGGCGGTGGTGGATCGCCGGATGGCTGTTCATCGGGTTGGTGATAACGCTCAACCTGCTGCTGCCGCTGTTGACGCTGGTCTGGGCATCGCTCATCCCGTTCCTCATGGCGCCCTCACGGTCGGCGTTTCGGATGGTGACGCTGTCCAACTTCGAGAGCATCTCGTGGGAGACGTTCTGGTTCGCGCTCCGGAACTCCGCGGTCCTGACGCTGGCGGTGCCGACCCTGGCCACGGTGGTGGGGGTGGCTCTTTCCTGGAACATCATCAAGTCGAAGAGCCGTCTCTCCGGGCTGTTCGACGTCGTTTCGTTCCTGCCGCACGTGATCCCGAACATGATCTTCGCCGTCGGCGCCCTGTTCATCGCCCTGTTCTGGTTGCCCACTTACGTTCCCTTCTACGGCACCATCTTCATCATCCTTCTGGTGAATGTCGTCGCCCGGATTCCCTTCGCCACCAGGATGTACAATTCGTCCCTGTTGCAGATCCACAAGGAGCTCGACGAGGCGGGCTATGTTTCCGGCCTTGAGCCCATGACCGTCTTCTGGCGTATCGTGCGGCCGCTCCTGGGCCCCACCCTGCTCTACGCCTGGCTCTGGATGGCGCTCCTCGCCTACAGCGAGCTGACCATGGCAGCGCTGCTGGTGACCCGCGACAACGTCACCCTGCCGGTCTACATCTGGGCCATCTGGGGGGACGGAGAGTTGAACCAGGCCGCGGCCATCTCACTCGTTGCGCTGCTCCTCGTGGTTCCCTTGATCATCGTCTACTTTGCTCTCGGACGGCGCGCGGTCATGTGGCAGGGGTGACGGCGTACACCGGTTCGGCCGGTGTGGTGATACCGCGACCTTGCACAATGCCGGGTGAACCCGGTAGAAGGTTCACTCTTGGAGGTATGGGTCGTGTCCGGGAATGAACGTCGCAGGCGCAGAGAGGGAATCATTTTTCTTGTCGCGTTCGGAGCCTGCATCCCGGCCGCCAACTGGCTCATCGGCAACGCGGGAACCGTGTGTCCGCCGAACTCGCCGTGCCTGATCCCGGTTGCGCCGGGGATCATGGCGCCAAGCGGGGTCGTGACCATCGGGCTGGCGTTCGTTCTCCGCGATCTGGTGCAGCGCCGGATTGGCGTCAAGTGGGCGGCGGTGGCCGTCGTCCTGGGCGCCGGCCTTTCGGCGTTTTTCGCCCCGCCGGCGCTGGTGGTGGCGTCCGGCATGGCCTACCTGTTCTCGGAGACGGCCGACCTCGCCGTCTACACACCGTTGCAACGGCGCCAGCTGCTGCTGGCCGTCTTCGCCAGCAGCGTCGTGGGCCTCGTCGTCGACAGCATCCTGTTCCTGTACGTGGCGTTCGGGAGCCTCGATTTCCTGCTGGGCCAGGTCATCGGGAAGTCCTGGATGGTTGTGCTCGCCTTGCCGTTCATCGTCTGGCTGCGCCGGCGCGACGAACGCCTCGGCTTGACGCCCGCGTGAGACGGGCGGTAGGGGATTCGACATGCTTGAAGATGCGCTTCTTTCCGCCGGATTGCTCATCCTCGTCGCCAAGCTGGCCGAAGGCGTTCTCCGACGCTTCCGGCTGAACGCTATCGTCGCCTACACGGCTACCGGCATCCTCCTCGGACCGGTTACCGGCCTGGTCGAGCTCTCCAGCCACATCCACGTCCTCCTGAGCATCGGGATCTTCATCTATTTCTTCCTCATCGGCCTGGGCGAAATCGACGTCTCCGGTTTCATGGGGGCCATCCGCGGCCGCTTCTTCGTTGCGGCGGTGATCTCCGTCGTCATACCGCTCGTGGCTTCGCTGGCGGTCACCTTCGACGTGTTTTTCGACTCCGGCCTGGGCCTTGATTTCGACGGCTCGCTGGCCCTGGCAGGGGTTCTCTCCCTCACCAGTCTGGGCGTCGTCGCCAAGGTCCTCATCGACGCCGACCGCCTGAAGGAACCCGTGGGAATCGAGATGTTCACCACCGCGCTCATCGCCGAGTTGCTGGTGCTGCTGCTGGTGGGACTCACCATCGGCGACCACTCCCACGACGTGGGCCTGGGCGGGGTGCTTCTCCTGCTGGGACAGATCGCCGGCTTCATCGTGGTAACCTGGGTGCTGGCCGGCCGCATCGTGCCGCCGCTCATCGAGCTGCTGGAGCGCGTGCTTCGCGTCCCCCAACTGTCGTTCGGGCTGATAGTGGGTCTTCTGTTCATCCTGGTCGTGACCGCCGAGCGGTTCGGCCTGCACGGCTCCCTGGGCGCGCTGTTCCTGGGGGTCGCCCTGTCGCGACTGCCTCATCAGGTGCAACGGGACATCATCCCCGGATTGAAGAGCTTGGCCGACGGGTTTTTCGTGCCCCTCTTCTTCGCCTCGGCGGGGTTGCATCTGACCCTGTCGTTCACCGAGCTGCCGCCGTGGACCATCGCGGCGTTGGTGGTGGTTCCCCTGGTCGGGAAGTTCGCCGGCGCGGCCTTGGGCGCGCTGCTGGCGCGGCTCGATTTGCCCCTCACCATCGCCACGGGGCTGATGGCGAAGGGCGTAGCCGAGATCGCCATCCTGCTGGTGCTGCTGGAACACGATATCATCGGACAGGCTGTCTTCTCGCTGTTCGTTCTCATCATGCTGGCCTACATCCTTTTCGCGCCGCCGATCATTGCGGCGGCGGTAAGCCGCGCCAAGCCCTCAGGGCAGAGCGTCCCGGTCGAAGACCTTCCGCCGAGCCTCGTCCGCTTCGTTCTGGACAACGTCACCGTCGGCGACCTCATCGCCCGGGAGCACTCGTATCCCGGCCCCGAGATGTCGGTGCGGGACTTCGCCGAGCAGTGGATCGTGCCCCACCAGCAGGACTACGTGGTGGCGGAAAAGGGCGAGCTGGTGGGATCGTGTCCCTGGCCATGCTCAGGTATTTGCCCAGGCACGCATGGTCCGGCACGCCCTTGGCCAAGATTGTGCGCCAGACCACGCCCAACACCTGGCCCGACGAGGCGGTGGAAGACGCCCTCCAACGGATGACGGAGCACTCTCTGACCGTGATCCCCGTAAAGGATCGGGAGTCGGACGCGTTCGTGGGGGCCGTCACCAGCCAGGAGATCCTGGAGCTGATCACGGCGCAGGCAGTGGGCGGGCCGTAGGCGGGCAGCGTGAATTGCAAGCGAGGCAGCTTTCCGCTGGCAGCTCGGGAGCAGCCATGTCACCGTGGCGCGGGAATCCGGTTGTCAGATGCGCTACTTCAGCTACAATGGTTTATAGGAAAAAGATGCCCGCAAGGGACGCTCACGCAAATACACTTTGAACGAGGAAGGTGAAATGAAAGAACCCTTCAAGACGGACCTCGATGCGATCCAGAAGCGGGCTCGCGAAAAGATGGAGCAGGGCGCCGTCACCGGCGCCTATCTGGCTGATCGCGAGCAGGTGCTATCGGTGCTGAACGAGGTGCTGGCCACCGAGATCGTGTGCATCCTGCGGTACAAGAACCACTACTTCATGGCCAGCGGGATCAACGCCGGGCCGGTGGCGGCCGAGTTCCTGCAACACGCCAACGAAGAGCAGATGCACGCGGACTGGGTGGCCCAGCGCATCACCCAGCTCGGCGGTTCGCCCAACTTCAACCCCGAGGGGTTGGCGACCCGATCCCACGCCGCATACGAGGAAGGCGACACCCTGGAGGCGATGATCAAGGAGGACCTGGTGGCCGAGCGCGTGGCCATCGAGACCTATTCCGAGATTATCCGCTGGCTCGCCAACGACGATCCACGACCCGCAGGACCATCGAGGACATCCTCAAGATGGAAGAAGAGCACGCCGACGACCTGGCGAGCCTGCTGGTGACGCTGGGCAAGAGCGGGTGAAGCTCGTTATCGGCGCGGCGGCGGCGGTCGTGGTCGTCGCCGTGGCGGCATGGGCGCTGTGGCCGCGTGATGGTGACAGGACTCGTTCCGGCGGTGGAACGCCGCCTATGGTGTCGGCGTCTTCCACCGCCGGCATGCCCGGCGAAGCGCTGTTCAATCAAAAGTGCGCGGTGTGCCACGGCCGGCAAGCGGCCGGCTCTCCCCAGGGGCCGCCGCTGGTCCACCGGTACTACGAACCCGGCCACCATTCGGACATGTCGTTCCTGCTGGCGGTGAGAAGGGGCGTTCGGGCGCACCATTGGCGCTTCGGCAACATGGCGCCCGTTCCCGGCCTCTCCGACACCGAGGTCAAGGAAGTCATTCGTTACGTGCGTGCCCTGCAGCGGGCCAAGGGAATCTTTTGAGGACTTGAGATGGTGACCGTAGCATGGCGTCCGTGGCTGACGGTGGCCGCCCTGGTGCTTGTCCTGGCTTCCGGCACGGTGTATGCGCACCGGGGAGCCACCGGCATCGTCAAGAAGCGGCCGCCTTTCGACGGCCCCGCCGTCAAGCCAGTTTCGACCGCAGCAAGTCGTTGACGAGGCGGGGGTTGGCCTTGCCGTTGGTGGACTTCATCACCTGGCCCACGAAGAATCCCAAGAGATTGGTCTTGCCCTCGCGATAGAGGGTGACGTTTTCCGGATTGGCCGCGATGACGGCGTCGACAACGGGCTCAAGCTGGCCGGCGTCGGCCACCTGCTGGAGCCCAAGTCGCTCGACGATGTCCGCCGGACTTCCTCCATCTTCCACCATGGCGGCGAAGACCTGCTTGGCGGCCTTGCCCGATATGGTCTGGCCGTCGATGAGGGCCACCAACTGCGCGAGCGCGGATGGCGTCAGCGGCAACGACTCCAGCGGCTTGTCCTTCAATGCGGAGCGCAGCTCGTTGATGACCCAGTTGGCGACAGCCCTCGGATTGTCGTGGCTGCGGACCGCCTCCTCGAAGAACCCGGCCAGACTGTCGTCCGAGGCCAGCAGGAAGGCGTCGTCGGCGGCGAGCCCGAGGCGATGGCGGTAGTCCTCCATTCTGGACCTTTGGGCCGGCGCCAGTTCCGTAGGGGAGGGGGCCTTTCTCTCCGCCGGTGCGGAGGCCGCGGTCTTTGAAGCGGCCGTCCGCCGTCGCGGATGCCTGGGCTCGCCGGCGCCCTCTCGTTTCACGAGTTTGAGCCAAGAGTCCCGGAGCGTGACGATGCGATTGAAGACGAGCGCGTCCTCGGTGGCGTCCGGGTCCACGCAAAAGTATCCGAGCCGCTCGAACTGGAACCGGTCGCCGGGTCGTGCGGCGCCGAGGCTCGGCTCCACGCGGCCCTTGATGGTCTCCAGGGACTTGGGATTCAGCAGTTCCCGGTAGTCCCGATCCGCGTTGCCCTGGGGGTCTGCCACCGAGAACAACCGGTCGTAGAGCCGGAGCTCGGCTTCGAGGGCATGGGCGGCGGACACCCATTGAATGGTTCCCTGGACCTTCTTGTCGGTTCTGTCGGAGCCGCTGCGCGTGTCCGGGTCGTAGGAGCAGCGCAGCTCCAGCACCGACCCGTTGGCCGGGTCCTTGACGACCTCGTCGCACTGGATGATGTAGGCGTAGCGCAGCCTCACCTCGCGTCCCGGCGCCAACCGGTGGTAGCCCTTGGGCGGCTCTTCGAGGAAGTCGTCCCGCTCGATGTAGAGCTCCCGGGAGAAGGGGACCATGCGCGACCCCTCCTTGGGCACGTCATGCGGATAGTAGGGCGCCTCCAGCTCCTCCACCCGACCCTCCGGATAGTTGGTGATGACTACCTTGAGCGGATGTTCCACGGCCAGCACCCGCGGCGCCTTTGGGTTCAGGTCGTCGCGGATGAAGTACTCGAGCTGGCCCATCTCCACCGTGTTGTCGCTCTTGGCGATGCCCACGCTGTGGCAGAAGTTGCGTATGGCCTCGGGCGTGTAGCCGCGCCGCCTGAGTCCCGCCAGGGTGGGCATGCGCGGATCGTCCCAGCCGGTCACGTGCTTCTCCTCCACCAGCTCCAGGAGCCGCCGCTTGCTCATGACGGTATAGTCGAGGTTCAGCCGGGCGAACTCGATCTGCCGGGGGTTGGAGGGGACGTCCACCTGCTCGAGAATCCAGTCGTAGAACTCGCGGTTGTTCTCGAACTCCAGGGTGCAGAGCGAGTGGGTCACCCCCTCCAGCGCGTCCGACAGCGGATGGGCGAAGTCATACATGGGATAGATGGGCCAGGCGTCGCCGGTGTGGTGGTGGGTAACGTGGCGGATGCGGTAGATCACCGGATCGCGCATCTTCATGTTCGGCGCCGCCATGTCGATCCTGGCGCGCAGGACGTGGGCGCCGTCCGGGAACTCGCCGTTCCGCATGCGGGCGAAGAGGTCCAGGTTCTCGTCCACGCCGCGGCTCCGGTACGGGCTCTCCCGGCCCGGCTCCGTTACCGTGCCCCGGGTCTCGCGGATCTCCGCCTCGCTCAAGCTGCAAATGTAGGCGCCCCCGCGCTCGATGAGCTGTAGGGCGAAGCGGTACAGCTCATCGAAGTAGTCGGAGGCGTTGTACAGGCCCTGGCCCCAGTCGAACCCCAGCCACCGGATGTTGTCCTTGATGGCCTCGACGTAGAGGGTGTCCTCCTTGGCCGGGTCGGTGTCGTCAAAGCGCAGGTTACACTGCCCGCCGAACTCACGGGCCACACCGAAGTTGAGGCAGATGGACTTGGCGTGGCCGATGTGGAGAAAGCCGTTAGGCTCGGGCGGGAAACGCGTCACCACCTTGGGATGCTTGCCGTTGGCCAGATCGTCCCGGATGATGGTGCGAATGAAATCCAGCGGCGGCTCGCGCCTGCGGCCGGTGCTGTCGGGTTTTTGTGTCTTGCTCATGTGCTTGTTTGGGGCTTTCCAGGGTTCTTGGGGCGCGGGCGGGTTTGAAACCCGCCCCTACATCTCTTCATCATACGTTGGCGACGAGGAGTCCTGGGCGCCTTGGAAGGCGAATAAACCGGACGGGGAACCAGTGTACCTGATCCGCGGCCGGTCATGAAGCCGTGGCGGCCGCCCATACCCTTCGCGCCTTCTTCGGGGTATAGATCCCTTATCTGAAAAGGAGGTGCGCGATGGCGCTACTCGACCACGTGGGAGTCAAGGTCACCGATCTCGACCGCTCCATTCGGTTCTACAGCGATCTCTTCGGCTTCGAGATGGTGGACCGCCGCATGCTCGGCAACAGCAACGTCGAGGCGGCGGCGATGGAGGTGGGTGGAAGCATCATCTTTCTACTGCACGAGTCGTCGTTCCGCGCGCGTAGCGCGGAGGAGCACGGCGGTGTCGACCATTTCTGCCTGACCTTCACCGACCCCGAGTTCCGGGAGATCCTGGACCGCACCAAAGCCATGGGCGTGAGACTCGAAGGCGGGGTGATGCCGCGGACGGGCGCCACCGGACGCAGCGACTCGCAGTACATTCTCGATCCGGACGGCAACCAGATCGAGGTCAAGACGGGACTGATCTAGGAGCCCCCATCAGCCGGCAACGCTGTGCGGGCGCGGGCGGGTTTGAAACCCGCCCCTACACGGTCGTCTACCGTGATCGTCCTACGGTGCAGTCTGCCAAGCTCCTTCACTGATCCACGGACAGGGCACCCTTCGAGGGCCGATGAGAAATGTAGGGGCGGGTTTCAAACCCGCCCCTGCCCGTGCCACCGCCCCACCCGGGACAGGCGCAGCGGACGATGGGCAGAGCGCCCCCCTTACGCGTGCAGTTGGCCCGTGCCGGCGACGGTGGTGCGCCGCAGCAGCCGGCGCTCGTTGTCGGGGTAGAACGTGCGTGCGTGGATCGAGCAGAAGTTGTCCCACATCAGCAGGTCCCCCACCTCCCACGTGTGCTCGTACGTGCAGCTCGGGTCTTCGGCGATGTCGAACAGCGTATGGAGTATGGCGTCGCTTTCCGCCTGGTCCATGCCCTCAATGCGGATGGACATCATCCGGTTCACGTACAACGCCTTGCGACCCGTCACGGGGTGGGCAATGAAGATCGGTTGCGCGTAGTAGCGGGCGCCGCTGAGGTCGATGTCGGCGTCCACCGTGTGCCGCTGGTAGTCGTAGACCTGCAGCACCCTGCACCCCTCGAGCTTTTCCTTGAGGTCTCCGGGGACATTGTCATAGGCCTTGCACTGGTTCGTCACCATGGTATGGCCGCCGTGGGCCGACACCTCGATGCCGTAGAGGATAGTGACGGCATCGGGTACCTCGTGAAACGCGGTGTCCTGATGAAATCCCATCTCGGCATCGCCGTTGGCCGACGCCCCCTCCAGCGGTTTGCCGTTTTCGCGGATGTTGCTCACCACCATGATGGGCGTCGTGTAGATGTCGTCCGCCGATTTTCGTAACCGCGGTCCCACGGTGCGCTTGCCGATGTCGCCGAAGGTGGTGGTAAAGCGGTTCTGCTGCTCGACGGTCATGTCCTGACCGCGGAAGAGCAGCGCGACGTGCTCGTAGAACTCGGCCAGAATCTCGTTCCGGGTCTTCTCATCCAGCGGCTCGCTCACGTCCAGTCCCAGAATCTCCACCCCGAGCGCCGGTGAAAGCGGTTGTGTCGTCAAGCTCATGGTATTCTCCTCCGATAAACGCCTACGGGTTCACGCGTGGACGGGCTCGGTGCCGGCCACCGTGCATCGCCGCAGGATGCGGGCCTCCTCGCTGGGGAAATCCGTGCGCGCGTGGGTGGAGCAGCGATTGTCCCACATGAGGAGGTCGCCGACCCGCCATTCGTGATCATAGACGATGCTCTCATCCTCGGCGATGTCGAACAGCGTGTCGAGGATCGCGTCGCTCTCCGTCTTGTCCATGCCTTCGATGGATGCGGTCATGGTGCGGTTCACGTAAAGGGCCTTCTTGCCGGTGACCGGATGGTGCACGAAGATGGGCTGGGAGTGCTTGCGGACGTCCTCCAGAGCGACGTTCGGGTCGATCCGGTAGCGGTTGTAGTCGTACACCTGGAGGACCGTGCGTCCCTCCAGCCGGTCGCGAAGCTCACCGGGGATGTTGTCGTAGGCCCGGTACATGTTCGAGATGCGCGTGAGACCCCCACGCGTGGTGACCGCGATACCGTACAGCATGGTGACGATGTTGGGTACCGGGTAGAAACAGGTGTCGTGGTGAAACCACATGTCGCCGTCGCCGAAGGAGGCGGTGCCGCCCGTCGGACCCTCGTCGTTGCGGTTGGTGACCATCATCACCGGGCTGGCGTAGGCATCCTTCGGGGACTTGACGAACCGGGCTCCGACCGTGCGCTTGCCAAGCTCGCCAAAGGTCGTGGCAAAAGCCGTCTGCTGATCCTCGGTCAAATCCTGCCCCCTGAACAGCAGCAATATGTTCTCGTGAAACGCGTCCAGGATCTGCCCTCGGGTTTCACGGTCCAACGGCTCCCGGAGGTCGAGGCCCTCGATTTCGGCGCCGATGACCGGGGATGCGGGTTTGATGCTCAAGCTCATGGATTCACCTCCTGAAAACTGCGTCCTGGAATATCTCGGTTACGTCCGGTCCTGGCGTCCCCTCCGTGCCGCATATCGTCATCGCAACTCTTCGGGGATGATCCTGCCGTCGTCTACGATCATCTCTCCGTCGAGATGGAAAGCGGCCCGGCGCAGGATCAGGTCCTCGTGGGCCATGGTGGTGTTCTTCCCGCCCAGGGCGTAGTTGGCGCCGAAGGCGATCTGCACGTTGCCGTAGGTGGAGCGGGCGTCCCGGGCGCCTTCTTCGGTGCCACGTTGCGCCACCTCCACCCAACGCGCCCGCGGGTCCGTGCCCCAGCCGATGTGCGAGATGATGAAGGCCTCGGAATCTCCCGACTGGTCCAGGTGCTCCTGGAGCAGGATGGCGTCCACGCCGCCCTCGACGCCGGTGATGCGCCCGTCCTTCACGTCGATGCGCACGGGTTGCTGCACGTAACGGCCCAGCATCACCAGCAGATCCCCGGGGTCCAGCATCAGCGTGCCGTTGGCGCTGTCCTCCAGCGGCGCGCAGTAGAGGAAACCCGAGGGCCAACTGTCCCAGCGTCCGGGCACGTCGCTGATGCCGTATTGGGTGACGCCACGCCGGCCGTCCTTGCGCATGGAGAGGTCGGTGCCGGTGTCGGTGGTGACGCGTATCTCCCCGGCCTGCTCCAGCCGCTGGCCGCCGTTCAGGGTCCGTTGCCGCACCGCCTCATCCGGAAAGCAGCGCTTGAGCTGATCCTCGGTGCCTCGCACCTGGAGCACCCGGGTGCCGCCGGACAGCACGTCTGCGAGACCCTTGCCGTAGAGGTAGAGGACGCCGGCGGTGGTGAGATCCACCACGAGCTGGGCGGTCTTCAGGATCTCCACCACCGGGGCCACGTCGGTGTCGCCCCCTGCGGTGCGGGGCAGCAGGGGGATCTTGATCTCGAACGCGGTGGCGGCCACTTCCTTGGCGGCGGCCAGGAAGGCCGCGGCATAGTTGGTGTTGGTGCGGGTGTCGGTGAAAATGACGACGGTCTCCTCGGACGTGGTCTTGCACAAGGTGAGCTCGCGCAACACCATGCCGTAGAGATCGCCCGCGATGGCGCCGGTTGTGGGAAATCGTACCGTCATGGAAATACCGCCGGAAAGCCGGCTACTGAAGGCGACTCTATCCCTCCGCCCTCGGAAGTGTCAAGGTTTCCCGGCCCTGCTTTGCGCCACCGAGTAGGTCGGATTAGCCGAAGGCGTAATCCGACATGGGGCGGCGTCGTGTGTGTCGGATTACGCCTTCGGCTAATCCGACCTACGGTGAGGCGACCATTCCGGAATCGTTGCGAAGGGACCCTGGCCGGGGGCTCGCTTTCCCGTCTCATAGTCGATAGCCTGTCGCGGATGAAACAGCGGCCGAGGGCGCGACCGAGTCCGTCGGCATTGATGACAAGTGAGGAGGTAACGTTCATGCAATGGTTGGAGAACGAGGTGGCGGTAGTGACCGGGGCCGGATCGGGCATCGGCAGGGCGGTGGTTACCCGCTTTGTCGAAGAAGGCGCGAAGGTGGTGGCCTTCGACCTTTCGGAACAACGGCTGGCGGCCCTGAAGGACGACATCGGCGACGGCGTGGCCGTCGTGCGCGGCGACGTGAGGAGCCTGGCCGACAACCGGCGCGCGGTGGCTGCCGCGGTGTCGGAGTTCGGCCGGCTCACGGTGTTCGTGGGCAACGCCGGCATCCACGACGCCCGGCGGGCGCTGAAGGACCTCTCGGACGAGGAGCTGGAGCAGGGCTACGACGAGGTCCTCGGGGTGAACGTCAAGGGCTATTTCCTGGGCGCCAAGGCGGCCATTCCCGAGTTGATGAAGACCCATGGGAACATGGTGTTCACGCTTTCCACCTCGTCCTACTACGTGAGCGGGGGGACCCTCTACGTGGCCTCCAAGCACGCGGCCCTGGGCATGGTGCGCCAGTTGGCCAACGAGCTGGCGCCCACCATCCGAGTGAACGGCGTGGCGCCGTCAGGCACGTCCACCGGCCTGCGCGCGGCGCCGTCCCTGGCGGCCGGCGCCGGGGGGGACGACGTCTTCGGCGCGCCCCGGCCGCCCGCCGGGATGGGCAAGAATCTCCTCGGCGTCTCCGTCGTCCCGGAGGACCACGCCGCGGCCTACGTGATGCTGGCTTCGTCCCAGTCCCGCATCATGACCGGCGAGGTGATCCACACCGACGCCGGCCGCGGGGTCACGTCGGTCCTGACACCAGCGTAGCCGCAACATCGCCACGACGCGGGGCGACGGGGTCACGTCGGTCTTGACACCGGCGTCGCCGCAACATCGCCACACCCGCGTGCAGGGGTCCGTAGGGGCGACCGGCCGGTCGCCCCTTACATGCCTACATGCATGCCCCCGGTGTGCATGGGTCTGGTGTAGGGGCGGGTTTCAAACCCGCCCGTCTCCGGCCACGCTCGCGGGCTCGTTTCAAAAGAATTCCGCCAGAAAAGGCTCCGGCCAGGGCACGTGGAGGATGTGCTCGAACACGCCGTAGATGAAGGCCCAGGCCACGGTGGCCAGCAGGCAGGAGAGGAACCAGCCCGCGCCGTAGGTCTTGGCATAGCCGAAGACGAACAGCGGTACCGCGGTGGGGAACCCGATGAGCCGGATGGCGAAGTAGAAGCCCAGGATCCAGCCCCAGATCTCGAAGTTGCCCCAGCGGCTCCCCGACCGCAGGGCGGGTGCGTCGAAGTGAATGCCCTCTTTTTTCGGTCCTCCGTGGCCGGAGCGCAGGTCCATGACGAGCTGAACCGCCGCCAGGCAAACGCCGATGCCACCGAGCAGGAACACGATGATGGATGCCCGCAGCTCGTCCCAGCCGTCGGCCACGCGGAGCGCCCAGAGGAGCACCAGCCCGATGACCACGGTGAAGAGAGCGCCTTCGTAGCGTAGTCGTCTGTCTCCGTTGTCTCCGTTCATGTCTGGTTTCCTGTCCCGCCCGCGGCGCTCTGTTGGCGCTCCTGCCGTCCCCTGAGCAGGGGGTAGCAGAGCGACGCCGCCACCAGGATCAGCAGGATGATGACCGCCGGGCGCAGCAGCCATTCGAACCCGTAGCGGGTGTAGGAAAGCCACAGGTAGGTCTCCATCTTCGTGCCCAGCACCACCCCCAGCAGCAGCGGCGGCCGCGGCCAGCCGTGGCGCCGCATCATGAAGCCCAGCAGCGAGAACACCAGCAGCGCGCGCAGGTCGTTGACGCTGAAGTTGGCGGAGAAGGCGCCGATGAAGACGAACACCGCCACCATCGGCACGATGCTGTGGAAGGGCATGAAGCAGGCTCTGGCCATGGGCTTGGTGAGGGCGGCGCACAGGGCCACGGCGAGGACGTTGCCGATGACCAGGGTCCAGATCACCGCGAAAGTGAGGTCGAGCTGGGTGGTCAGCATGTCCGGGCCGGGTTTGATGCCCACGGCGACGAAAGCGGTGAGGATCAACGCGGTCGAGGTGCTGCCCGGAATGCCGAAGGCCAGGGTCGGGATGTAGCCGCCGCCCTCCTTGGCGTTGTTGGACGCTTCCGGGGCGATGACGCCGCGGATGTCGCCCTTGCCGAAGCCCTCGGTGTTTTTTTCCGTCTGCACCGCGTGGGCATAGGCGAACCAGTCGGCCACGGAGCTTCCCAGACCGGGCAGGAAACCCACCCATGCGCCGATGGCCGAGGACCGCACCATCAGCCACCAGTGGCGGAAGACGTCCTTGATGCCCTCGAGAAAGCCGCTTCCCAGTTCCTCGTGCTCGGCGATGCTGGTCTTGCAGCTTGCCAGGTCGATGATCTCGGGTATTCCGAACAGGCCCAGGGCGACGATGATCAGGCTGATGCCGTCCCAGAGATAGTCGAAGTCGAAGTCGAACCGGGGGATTCCCGATTTTGCGTCCACGCCCACGGTGGCGATGAGCACGCCGATGATGCCGGCGAGAATGCCCTTGACCGGCGCGTTGCCGCTCAGCACGGCGACCATGGTCAGGCCCCAGAGTGTCAGTACGAAAAACTCGGGCGAGCCGAAGGTGAGCACCAGCGGCCGCAGCACGGGCAGGGACGCCACGAGGACGAATGCCCCCACGAACCCGCCCAGGAGCGATGCCGCAAAGGAGGCGCTCAGGGCACGGGCGGCCTCCCCCTTTTTGGCCAGTGGATAGCCGTCCAGGATGGTGGCCTGGGACCCCGAACTGCCCGGTATGGAGATGAGGATCGAAGGGAAGGCGCTGGCCGTGTTGCCCACGGCGTCCAGGCCCACCAGCAGCGCGATGACCGGATAGGGGTCCTTCATGGTCATCACGAAGGGGAGCATGATGGCCAGGGTGGTGGGACCCCCGATCCCCGGCAGGAATCCCACCAGGCTCCCGATCAGCACTCCCAGGGCCATCATGCCCAGAGATTGCAGGGTCAGAATGCCGAGCAGGCCGTCAACGGCGGCTTCGAGCATGGCGTGAGTGGGACTGCCGGCGGTCGGGGCTCAGCGAGAAGCACTTCCTGCCGGACGCTATTTCTTTTTCTTGCCCGTGGGCAGACCGTATTCCTTGCGGATTTTCAACAGGAAGTCCTTGACCTCCTGGGTGGCGTTGGTGGCCTCCAGCACGAGCTTTGCGGTGGTCGGCCCGTCGCGCTGTAGCCATGCCTCGCCGAAGAACTTGGTGGCGTCGGCCTGGAACTTGGGATCCTCCACCATTTTGCCCCAGGCGTCGCGCAGGATCTTCACGACGTTGTCCGGCGTTCCCTTGGGCACGGACAGGAACTTGTCCACGTCGGAGGGCCTCGTCCACACCCGGTAGGCCTGCCAGGCGACGCCGGAAGGCTTCTTGTCGCCGAGCGCTTCCACAAAGGTGGGAACGTCGGGGAAGTCCTTGCGGCGTTTGTCCGTGAGCAACACGAGCGGTTCCACCACGCCGTCCTTCTGGAGGTCCCGGATGAGCTTGGCGTTGGCCGTGCCCCACATCTCGATCTCGCCTTGCCGCAACGCCAGGACCATCTCGCCGGTGCCGGCGTAGCCGAAGATCCAGCGGTTGTTCCATCCCAGGTACTTGGCCCCCCACACGGTCATGGCGACCCACGTGCGGATGCCGTCGGAATCGCCCACCACCACGGGTTCGGCCTTGGGGTCGGCGAGGCGCTGTTGGGCGTCCTTTCGCACCATGAGGATGCTGCCGCCCCTCATGACGGAGCCGATGTAGTTGTACTCCCTGGGGTTGTACTTGATCCGCTTGCCGCCGCGCACGTAGGTGCTCAGCGCCGATGACGAATCCTGTGACATGGTCATGCCGTCCGGCTTGGCGCGGCGCGTGAAGTAGTTGTTGGCCACGGTGCCGCCGCCGCCCGGCATGTTCCGCACGATGGTCTTGGGGTTGCCGGGGATGAACTTCGGCAGATAGCGGGATACCAGCCTCGCGGTGGTGTCGGTGCCGCCGCCCGGACTGGAAGAAACGAGGATGGTGATGGTCTTACCTTCGTAGTAGTCTGCTGCCGGCGCCGCGGCCGCCAGCAATGCGATGGCGGCAAGCACCGTAACGATGGCGGTTGCACGAGTTCGTATCATCGTCTTGTCCTCCTTCGCTGGACCGTCTTACGTAATAGGTTCCCGGAACGCTGTCAACAAGTTGTGGCGCCGGCGTGGCTACAATCCCATGGCGTCCGGCCCCATGCCCTCCTGGCGGTGAAGCCCGAAGGCTTCCAGCACCGGGATGTCGTGCATGGAGAAGAGCAGCGCTTCCTCGTCGGCCGACCGGTTGGCGTGTTCGTGCCAGCTCCACAGCGGCACGATGAAGGTGTCTCCCTTGCTCCACTCGAGCGTCTCGCCGTTGATCACCGTGGCGCCGCTGCCCCGGAACGCGTGATAGATGCTGGTGCTGTTGTGGCGGTGCGCGCGGGTGCGCTCGCCGGGTCGCAGCATCTGGGCCCAGCACGACAGGGTCGGCAGCGTCCTGCCGCCGGTGATCGGGTTGACGTATTCGAGGGCGACGCCGTCGTAGGGGTCGGCCGGCGTCTCCGCCAGCGCCTGGAGCGCACGGTAGGTGTCTTCCCAGCGGTAGTGGAGCGGCATCGGCGCCGGCTGCTCGCCGGACCGCACCGGGCGGGTCATGCCGAAATGGGACGGTTCCTGGGCGCTCGGATAGGTGGCCTGTTTCTCATCCGGATAGGGCTCGTACGAGATCACCTGCAGCGCCTGGATCAGCGGCACGTCGAGACCGTCCAGCCAGACCATGGGCGCGCTCCCCTCGTGGCCGTGGTCATGCCAGGTCCACTGGGGCGTGAGGATGAGGTCCCCCTCCGCCATCGTCAGCTTCTCGCCGTTGACCACGGTATAGGCGCCTTCGCCCTGGACGATGAAGCGAATGGCGGCCATGGTGTGGCGATGGGCGGGCGCCACCTCCCCGGGCTGGATCAACTGGCAGGCCAGCAGCATGGTGTGGCTCGTCATCTCGATGTGCTGCATTCCCGGGTTGACGAGCCGGATGGTGCGGCGCTCGGTACGCCCCTTCTCGATGCCGATGCGGTCCCGGGTCTGGAGAAGGCTTTCGTAGACGTCGTTCCACTTCCAGAGGTGGGGCACCACCTTGGTCTTGGGGTCGGGCGTGCGCTCGTGCCGGTCGAGTTTCCACAGGCCCGACAGCCAGCGGTCGGCCAGGAAGTTGTCCAGATCCGTCAGATCCTGCGTTTCGGTTTTCATACGGTAGCCCTCGATGTCAGCGCGCCCCGGAGCTTGCCGGGGTTCCTAGGAGCCTGTCCGATTTTTGCGTCCTTCGACTTCGCTTCGCGTAGCCTGTCCTGAGCCCTTCGACAAGGCTCAGGACAGGCTACGCGAAGCGAAGTCGAAGGACGCTACCTAGCGCAGCTCGTAGCCCATCTCGTAGTGGATGTAGATGCCGTCGAAGAAGAACCAGCGCATCCTGGCGCTTTCCCGCGCGTAGCCGATGGCCATCTCCTGGAGCTCGGGGGTGGTACAGTACCGTTCGAGGATCTCGAAGCCCCGGCCGCCGTGCTCCGTATCCACCTCGGCATGGAGCCAGAAATGTTCGATATCCGCTTCGTCGAAGTGGTAGACGTCGCGCAGGGCGGGCAGCACCTTGGTGTAAAGCATCGGCGACTGGGACTCGGTGCCGACGTTGGTGGCGGCCACGCTGGCGATGAAGGACTCGTCCTTGCACACGCCATTGAACCAGCTCGCCCAGGCCTCGGTGGTGGGCAGGCCGCGGCCGCGCTTGGCGGCCTCGGCGTCGCCGCCGTTGGCAGTGGCGAACCGCAGAATGATGTCCAGGTGCGGCCGGTCCGGGTCGCTTTCCTCCAGATAGTTGCCCAGCAGCAGCCGTTGCACGGCGAGGGGTGTGTTGGCGGCCTTGTAGAGCTCTCCGCGGTAGATGTTGCTGATCCAGTGGTACTGCTCGATGGCCCAACCCGCCATGGCGTTGCGGCTGAGCTTGCCCGCGGCCCACTTCTCGGTGAGCGGATGATTGGCGCAATGCCGTTCCAGCACCGCGGCTTCGAGCCGCTCGCGCAGTGACCCCGTGTCTGCCATGTTCCGACTCCTTTCCAAGGCCCGCCGGCGTGTCCGCGCTCCATGCATCGGGCGAATGCAGGCCCGGCGATATCATCACGCTCTCGCGGAGGCTGTCAAGCGCCGCGCCGCGGCGCGGATGCAGGCCGGTGAGCATCACTCCTTTGCGGGCAGGCGATCCCTCTTCACAACGACGCGCTGGTGGCGACCCTCGCCGATCTTCTCACGTTCGTTGTATGCCTCCACGGTAAAGGTAAGCCGCCGTCCTTCGACGTCCATGAGCCTGGCCGCGGTGTGGACGGTCTCGCCGATCCGGGTGCCGGCGATGTGGGAAATCTCCACACGGACTCCGAGGGAAATCTCGTCGTCATTCAGGCAAGGGGCGACGGCCTCCACGGCCGCGCGTTCCATGTGCCCCACCATGGCCGGCGTCGAATAGACCAGGATGCCCTCGTCGGCGATGTGCGCCGCCGCCATCTCCCGGGTCGTTTCCACGACCCACTCTCCTTCGAGTCCGACCTTGAGTTCGTCCTTCACTGAACCTCCGCGAAAGGATGATTGCCTCATGCCTTTGGCTTGTGGTGCCTGTCTCCCATTCCCTACTATTGGCGATATCGTCTATACTGTGAAGCGGCGGCAGCCCGTCATGGAAAAGGTCGTTCGCAAATACACCTCCTTCGCCGAGGAGGAAGAAGCCGAATACGCTTACTACCGGGAGCTCTCTGGGGAACAGAGGTTGCAGATCCTCCTGGAGCTTGTCATGCCCGAGAATCCCGATGCGGGAACTATCGAACGAACGGTGCGGGTTCGTCCACTTTCCAAACGAAAAGAAGGTTGAATCATGAGTGCGGCATTGCAGGGAACCATGGCGCTGGATCTCAGCGGCCACGTGGCCGGGCCTTTTGCCGGGAGTCTCCTGGGCGACCTCGGGTGCGACGTGATCAAGGTGGAGTTGCCGGACGGGGGTGACACCCACCGCGGGCGGAATCCGCTGTACGAGGGCTACGGCCCGAGCTTCCGGGCGCTCAATCGCAACAAGCGCAGCCTGACCCTGGACCTGCGGAAGCCCCGGGGCAAGGAGGTCCTTCTCAAGCTGTTGGAGAAAGTCGACATCCTGCTGGAGAACTTCCGTCCGGAGACGCGGATGAAGCTCGGCCTTGATTACGAGCGCCTGTCCAAGCTCAACCCGAGGCTGATCCACTGCTCCATCACCGGATACGGGCAGGAGGGCCCCTACCGCGACAAGCCGGGTTTCGATACCATCGGCCAGGCCCTGAGCGGCATGTTGAGCCTCATGACCGACTTCGACAAGCCCAAGGTGGTGGGGGTCTCCGTCACCGATCATTCCACCGGGGTGTTCGCCGCCTACGGCATCCTCGCGGCCCTGCTGGCGCGCCACCACACCGGCCGCGGCCAGTTCGTGGACGCGTCGCTGCTGCGCATCAGCCTGGCATTCATCGAGTCTCACATGGCGGATTACCTGAACGGAGGCGAGGCTATCACCCGGGAAAACTTTCCGCGGGGACGCATCTATTGCTTCGTCCCCAGCGACAAGAAAGCCCTGGTGATCCATCTTTCCGCACACCAGACGGCCTGGGAGGCGCTGGTGACCGCGGTGGGGCGCCCGGACCTGCTGGATGAACCTCGTTTCGCCACGCGAAAGGACCGCTGGGAAAATCACTACGATATCGTCCCGATCCTGCAGGCGGAGTTCGAGAAGAAGCCGCGGGACCACTGGCTCGAGGCCCTGGACGCGGTCAGCGTGCCCAACGCGCCGATCTACAAGATCGACGAGGTGCTGGACGACCCGCAGGTGAAGGAATTGGGCCTGCCGCAGGAGATCCGGCATCCCAAGATGGGGTCCAGCAACCTTATCGGCAACGCCATCGGGTTGTCCGACACGCCCGCGCGGTTTCACCGCGCCGCACCGTTGTTGGGCGAGAACACCGACGAGATCCTGCGGGGGCTGGGCTACGACGAGGCGGCGCTGGCGGAGTTGCGGGACGACGGCGTGACGTAATCGCGCCGCCGGCTCTGTGCCGCAGGAAGACGAGCGTGTAGGGGCGGGTTTCAAACCCGCCCGTGCTCGCACACCTCGCGCACCGTTAGCCAGAGGAGGCAATCCATGACGAGCAAGGAATTCGTTCAGGAGTTGAGAAACAAGGTCAGCGCGTTCTGCGCCACGCTGGACGACCGGCCGCCGGCCTACAGCTACGTTCCCCTCAAGACCGACGAGGAGCGGGTCCGGGTCATGAAGAGCCGGCTGTGGAACGAGCTCCGCGCCGCGGACCTCTTCGGCGGTTGGCTCAAGACCACTCCGGAGATCGAGGTCAAGACCATGATGGCGCGTTCCGCCGCCGAGGAAATGGTGCACGCCGGCCTTCTGTCGGCGCGCATCCGGGAACTCGGAGCGGACCCGTTCGATTACCGCCCGCTGCCGGCGCAGATGTCCATGTTCAACGCCATGGAGGGGCTCAGGGACAGTTGCCAGCGGCTGGCGGGCTTCTCCATGGGCGGGGAAGGGGTGGCCAACTACCTCATTGAGAAGTGTCTGGCCGCGCCCTCGGTTCCCGACTGGATCAAGGCTCCGTACAAACGCATCCTGGCCGACGAAGAGGGCCACGGCAGCGGTCCCGAGGAGATCCTGGAACGCTACGCCACCACCCCCGAGTGCCAGGACGCCACCCGCCGGGCCGTGGCCATGCGCCTGGTGCTGATGCGGGAGTACCTTGGCAGCCTGGATCGATGGGCCATGAATGAAGCGGAGTGGTGACCGCCGGTTGTTGGCGGCGTAACGCCGGTGGTACGACGTAGGTCGGATTGGCGAAGCGTAATCCGACACGACGCCGCGGCTCGGGTCAGGCCTTCGGCCAACCCGACCTGCGGCGAGACGGCTACGGCGGGCGGCGTCGGATGAACTGGTCCAAATGTTTGACGGCGTAACGCCGGTAGTGCTACAGCCTGTGTCAAGAGGGCGAAGTACGCAAAACGTTCACAAGGGGGTAAATCAAATGGCCGATAACGGAACATTGCCGGGCTGTGAAGTCATTATCTCGTCGGACTCGCACGTCATAGAGCCGTCGGAAACTCTGGTGGAAAGGGCCCCCGCGGGTTTCAAGGATCAGGTGCCGCGTTTTCCCCAGTTGGAGGTGGGAACGAGCTTCCAGACCCAGCCGGGCGGATCGGATCCGTCGAAGCGCATCACCGAGATGGAGACCGACGGTGTCAGCGCGGAGGTCCTCTTCCCGACCTATCTGCTGCCGCATTTCGCCATGGACGACGCCAAGCTTCAGCAGGTGTCGTTTCGCGCCTACAACGACTGGGTGATGGACTATTGCGCGGTGGCGCCCAACCGGCTGGTGGGGGTGGCGGCCATCTCCATGTACGACATCGACGAGGCGATCAAGGAACTGGAGCGCGGCGCCAAGGCGGGGCTCAAGGGCTCGCTCATCTGGCAGGCGCCGCACGCGGATCTGCCGTTCAGGTCCGACCACTACGAGAAGTTCTGGGCGGCGTCCGAGGATCTCCAGATGCCGGTGCATCTGCACATCCTCACCGGCCACGGCTATCACAAGCAGACGGTGTTCGGTAACAAACGTATCGGCGTCGAGCCGTACCGTGGCAGCGTCAACCTGAAGCTCCAGGAGATTATCAACGCCGTCTTCGATTTCATCTTCTACGGCATCATGGATCGCCATCCCAGCCTCAAGTTCGTGTGCGTCGAGAACGAGATCGGCTGGATGCCGTTCATGCTGCAGCAGTGGGACTACTACTGGAACCGGTTCAAGGGGGAGAACCCCATCTCCATCAACAAGAACCCCAGCGAGTACTTCAAGGACCAGTTCTACGGCACGTTCTTCCGTGACACGGTTGCCGGGCACAACTTCGAGTGGTGGGGCCAGGACAACTGCATGTGGTCCAACGACTACCCGCACGCCAACTCGACTTGGCCGGACTCCAAGAAGTACATCGACCGCGACCTGGGTCACCTGCCGGCGGACATACGGAAGAAGCTGGTCTATACCAACGTCAGGAAACTCTACCATCTCGACGTTCCCGATTCCGTGCAATAGCTCGAAAGAACACGAAAGCCGCCCGTCTCGGGCGGCTTTCCTTTTCCGGCGGGAATGCGGCACGCGGCACGGTGGGCAGGCCACGGCAAGCGTGTCCGGCGTGAAGGGGCAGACTGATGGCCAGGGACGGCTTCAAGGTATTCGACAGCGACATGCACATCATGGAGCCCCCGGATCTGTGGCCACGCTACATGGCCGCGGAGTTCCGCTCCCGGGCTCCCCATGGCCGCACCTCCGAGAACGTTCGTGACCTGGGCCTGATCTTCCCCGAGGAGCAGCCCAAGGCCAGACACACCACGGGCACCCCGCGCCGGGGCCGCAACTACGACAAGAACCAGGGCATCTACCTCGATCACTCAGAGCGGGGCTGGACCGGCGAGGTCCAGCTCGAGGCCATGGACACCGAGGGCATCGACGCGGCCGTGCTGTTCCCCAGCCGGGGCCTGGGCGTGCTCACCTATCCGGAACACCCGCCCGCTTTCGCCGCGGCTCTTGCACGGGCCTATAACGACTGGCTCCATGACTTCTGCCGGGCCGACCCGGAGCGGCTGTTCGGCGCCGGGATGATTTCCGTGTACGACATGGACGACGCCGTCGACGAGACCCGCCGGGTGGCCGGCGAGTACGGCTTTCGGTCGGTCTTCCTGCGGTCCAACATCGTCATCGGCAAGCCGCTGCACGACCCCTACTACGAGCCTCTGTGGGATACTTTGGAGGAGCTCGGCCTCCCCATGGGTTTTCACGAAGCGTCCGGCTCGAGCGCGCCCCAGAGCGGCGAGCAGTTCGAGCCCAACTTCGGCCTGCGGCGCGTCTACGCCCAGCCCTTCGAGCAGATGATGGGACTCGGGAGCTTTCTCGGCGGCGGCGTGCTGGCGCGGCACCCGAGGCTCAAGGTGGCGTTTCTGGAAGCCAACTGTTCGTGGCTGCCGTGGCTGCTCTGGCGCCTGGACGAGGGCTACGAGCGCGAGGGCGACATCTTTATGACCGACCTGCGGGAGAAGCCCAGTGAATACTTCCGTCGCCAGTGCTGGGTCTCGGTCGAGCCGGACGAAACGCCGGCGCGCTACACCATCGAGGAGATCGGCTGCGAACAGCTCGTGTTCTCCACCGACTACCCCCACGGCGATTCCAAATACCCGCACGCGGTCGAAGGCTTTCTTGAGCTCGACCTGTCCGACGAGGTGAAGCGCAAGATCCTCTGGGACAACTGCGCGCGTTTTTACGGGTTTGCACACTGAAATTTTTCATTTGAAGGAGGGTGCCATGGCGAGACCGCAAACGGTGACAGCAACGCCGGAGTCCATCGAAGGCGTGCTCAACTACCTCAGCAAGGACACGGACGCCCCCGCGAGCTACGGCGGCATGAGCCAGGCGGAGGCCGACCGCAAGCGCCGGGGCAAGTACGAAGGGCACACGATGACGATCCGGAACGCGCGGCTCGTGGCGGATACGCTGTCGCTGGAGCGGCAAGGGTTCGTTCTGGTGCCCCACGAGACCCAAATGAAGGACTTCTATAACGAAGACGATATCCGCGCGGTCTACTACAAGGAGACCGAAGAGCTCGTCAAGAAGACCGCCGGGGCCAAACGCGTGGTGGTCTTCGACCACACGGTTCGTTCAGGGGACGAAGCGATGCGCGAGGCCAAGCAGGTCGGCGGCCCGGTGCGCAGCGCCCACAACGACTACACGGACTGGTCCGGGCCGCAACGGGTGCGCGACATCCTGCCGGACGAGGCCGAGGAACTGCTCAAGGGGCGTTTCGCCGTGGTGCAGACCTGGCGGCCCATCAACCGCCCCGTCATACGGGACCCCCTGGCCATCGCCGACGCCCAAAGCACGGACATGGAAGGGGCCATCCCCACCGCCCGCATCTACCCGGACCGGCGCGGCGAGACGCTGCACTACACCTTCAACCCGAAGCATCGCTGGTACTACTTCCCGCATATGGAGCGCAACGAGGCCGTGGTGTTCAAGACCTTCGAGTCCGAGCGCGACGGACGCGCCCGGTGGACCCTGCACTGCGCCTTCGAGGACCCCGACACCCCGCCCGATGCCCCGCACCGGGAGAGCATCGAGATGCGCACCTTGGCTTTCTTCTAGGGATATCTCTCACGTCCGGCGCCCTTGACTTGCGTCCTTCGACTTCGCTTCGCTACGCTCAGGACGAACGGCTTGGTTGTCTCAGGACCGTTCGTCCTGAGCCCTTCGACAAGGCTCAGGACAGGCTACGCGAAGCGAAGTCGAAGGACGACAAATTCCGACAGACTCCCAGGAGGCATCCATGAGCAATTTCGACGTAGTGGAAACCACCATAGAGGCCGTTCACAATGCCTTCCAATCGGGACAGTTGACCCCCCGCGAGCTGGTACAGGCGTACATCGACCGGATCGAGGCCTACGACAAGAAGGGACCGGCCCTCAACTGCGTCATCACGGTCAATCCCAACGCCCTGGAGGAGGCCGACCGGCTCGGCGCCTCGCCCCTGACCGGGCCGCTCCACGGCATTCCGATCGTCTTCAAGGATCAGGGCGATGCCAAGGGGATGCCCACCACCCTGGGCAGCGTGCTGTTCAAGGACTACTATCCCGACCGCGACTGTTTCGTGGTGGAGCAGCTCAAGAAGGCCGGCGCCATTATCCTGGCCAAGGCCACCCTGGGGGAGCTGGGCGGGGGAGATACCCATGGCTCGCTGTTCGGGTCGAGCCGTAATCCCTACGACGTCGAGCGCACGGTGGGCGGCTCCTCCGGCGGGTCCGGCGGCGCCGTGGCCGCCAACTTCGCCACCGTGGCCGTGGGACAGGAGGGCTACGCCTCCATCCGCCGGCCCGCCACCTGGAACTGCGTCGCCGGCATGCGGCCCACGCCCGGGCTGGTGAGCCGGGGCGGCGTGTACGACGGCTGGCCGGACATGACCGGCTCGCTGGGCCCCATGTCGCGCACGGTCGGGGACATGGCGCGACTGCTGGACGGGATGGTGGGCTACGATCCCGAGGATCCGGTGACCGCCCGCGGCGTCGGCCACGTGCCCCCGAGCTACACCGACTTCCTGGACGCCGGCGGCCTGCGTGGCGCGCGCCTGGGGATCCTGCGGGAGCCCATGGGCTTCATGGCGGAGCCGGACACCGACGACTTCCGGCAGATCACCGAGGTGTTCGACAAGGCGGTGGCGGACCTTCAGGCCGCCGGCGCCGAGGTGGTGGATCCGGTAGAGATACCACAGCTCAACGAGCTGCTGGCCAAGCGGTCGTGGAACCCCACCAACGCCGACAAGGCCTTCAAGCTGTACTACGGCCGGAGCGCCAAGCGGCCGTTCGAGTCGAAGCAGGAGGCCATGGCGTCACCGGAGTTCGCCAAGGTCCACTACAACGCCCAGAACCGGTGGAAGGCGCCCTTGGACGCGGACAAGCACTACGAGTACCTGCTGGCGCGCGAAACGCTCATGGGCAACTTGTTGAAGGTCATGGCCGACCACCGGCTCGACGCCATCGTACACAAGTCGGTGGAGCACCAGCCCACGCTCATCACCGAGGGTGTGAAGCCGCCCTGGGTCAACATGAGGGGGGTGCCCCACATCAACACGTTCCTGATATTCGTGTCGTCGGTGGTGGTGCCCGGGGGCTTCACCCGGGACGACCTGCCGGCCGGGATCACCTTTCTCGGACGGCCCTACGACGACGGCCGGATGATCAAGTTCGCCTACGCCTATGAGCAGGCCACGCATCACCGCAAGACGCCGGCCACCACGCCGGCACTGTGAACCGGCGCGTGACGACAACGGTGGCCGGCACTGTGAACCGGCGCGTGACGACAACGGTGGCCGGCACTGTGAACCGGCGCGTGACGACAACGGTGGCCCGCGCTGTGACGTGGAACGCCACGACAACGGTGTAGGGGCGGGTTTCAAACCCGCCCGTGTTCGGGTCATGCAAGGACATTGAATCAAGGAGAAAATCGCACATGCCCCGGATACCGGAGCTCACGGAAAGAGAGGCGATTCCCGAGGATCAGCGCCAGCACTACGACTCCATCATGGCCAGCCGGAAGCGTATCGGCGCGCCCTATGCCAACCTGCTCCACTGCCCGGACCTGGCTGCCCGCACGGCGCACCTGGTGGGATATTCGCTGCACACCTCGGACTTTTCCCTGAAAGAGAAGGAGCTGGTGATCTGCACGGTGGCCCGGGAGATGGACTGCGTCTACGAGTGGGCCGCCCACTCTGGCCATGCCCTGAACGCCGGGGTGCCGGAGGAGACGGTGGCGGCCATCCGCGACGGCAGGGCGCCCGAAGGGCTCAACGATGACGAAGCGCCCTTTGTCCGGTACGTCCAGGAGCTTCTGCGGCCTCCGCACCGCGTCACCGAACCGACCTTTCAAGCGCTGCGGCAACGGCTCGGGGATCATCGGCTGGCGGAGCTGACCGGCATCGTCGGCGGGTACGTCGGCCTTGCCTGCTCCCTGAACGCCTTCGAGATCGCAGCGCCCGAAGGCATGCCGATCCTTCCCACCGGGTGAACATCGTGTCCATCGCGTACCGTGAACCCGAGCTCGACGTTGCGGCGAAGAGCGGCATCCCCATCCTGGAAGTGGCTGATTTTCTCGCCGGCGTTCCCGGCGCGCGGGAGCGCCTGGCGGCCGAGTTGCGTCAGGCGCTGGAGCAGGTGGGCTTCTATTACATCCACGGACACGGCGTATCCCAGGCACTCATCGACGACGTCTTCGCCCAGTGCGCCCGTTTCCACGCGCGGCCGCTGGCCGAGAAGATGGCGATTCGCGGCAACGAGCACAACGTCGGATACATGCCGGTGAACGGGTACGTGTCCCGCAGCTCCCGGGTGGAGAAAGCGACGCGCCCCAACTTCGTGGAGGCGTTCTTTCTCAAGCGGGATCTTCCTCCCGATCATCCGGACGTGGTGGCGGGGGTGCGCTACCGCTGCGCCAATCCGTGGCCCGAGGCGGACGCACTGCCGGGGTTCCGGGAGACGGTGGCGGCCTACCTGGACGCCATGGAGCATCTCTGCAAGCACATGCTGCCGCTCTACGCAGCCGCACTGGACCTCGACCCGGACTACTTCCGCGACGCTTTCGCGGAGCCCCAGTACACCTTGCGGATGTCGCACTATCCGCCCGGGGAGCAGGGTGACGGCGACCAGTACGGACTGGCGCCGCATACGGATTCGAGCTTTCTCACCATGCTGCCGCAGTCGGAGCTGCCCGGACTGTCCATCTGCATGCCCTCGGGGGAGTGGACGGACGCGTCGGTAGTGCCCGGCACCTTTCTGGTCAATTCGGGGGATATGCTGCGCCGGTGGACCAACCATCGCTTCCTGTCCACGCCGCACCGGGTGGTGAACCGCAACGCCGGCCGGGATCGTTACGCCATCCCGTTCTTCTTCGACGCGACTCACGACTTCCCCATGGCGTGCCTGCCCACGTGTCAGGGACCGGACAACCCGCCCCGCTACGAGCCGACCACGTACGGCGAGTACATGCGCTGGTTCGCGCGGCAATACGACCACGTGCGGGAACACGATAGTCTCGAACCAGCCGATCCCGGCGTCCCGACCGTCTAGGAGCCTGTCGGACTTGAAGTGCAGGGAATCTGTAACTAGCTGAAAACATTGAAGTTTACCGTATATCAACATTTCCCGCAGAAATCGATTTCGTCAATAAAATCAATAGGTTAGCAATCTACGGAATATTAAGTCCGACAGGCTGCTAGTGGCCTGTATTATGGAAATCGCCGGCAAGATGCGCAGGACTTTATTGTCAGCGGGTGCGACGACGTGTAGGGGCGGGTTTCAAACCCGCCCGCCCCTGGGTGCAGGAGTGTCAAAGTTACGGCAGTGTGTCATTTTGGTAACAGCCTCTGTGGAAAAGCCTGTGTATAACGCTGGAATGCGGGGAAAACCGTCCTGTTCATCCGGGATTCAACGGATTGCACAATTTCCGCGCACCGGTTTTTCCGATAAATTCGGGCAGTTGCGAGGATTGGGCTCCGTGGGTGCTCAGGCATTGGGGAACCCGCTCACCCGGCGCACACCGGACCAGGTCACCGCTAAGTGACTGATTCCCAAAGACAATGAGTCAAAACGCGAACCTCCAGGCACTGCTTCGGCCGAGATCCGTAGCCGTCGTCGGCGCATCTCCCAAAGCCAGCACCGGTGGACGACTATTGGAAAACCTCCTGTCTTCCGGTTTCCCGGGGGCTGTCTATCCCGTCAATCCGAATTACACGGAGATGAGGGGCAAGCCGTGTTACCCGTCGCTCAACGAGCTCCCCGAGGTGCCGGATTGCGTGGTGGTGGCGTTGCCCGCCACCGGCGTGCTGCGCGTGATCGAAGAAGCCGCCGCCGCCGGCGTGCCTTCGGGGATCGTGGTCGCCGAAGGTTTCGCGGACGGCGATACCGCGGCAGGCCGCTGCCGGCAACTCGAGCTCCAACGCCTTGCGGCTACCAATGACATGGCCATCAACGGGCCGTGCTGCATGGGCGTTGCCAGCCTGCAATACGGTTTCGCCAATTCCTATTTCTCCATCCCCGAGGACGCCGTCCCGGGCGGCGTCTCCCTGGTTTGCCAGAGCGGCGGTTTGACCAGTGCCGTCACCGAGCTCGGCGCCAGCCGCAACGTTGGTTTCAATTACATCGTGTCGAGCGGCAATGAGGCCGTGGTGGAGATGGCCGACTATATCGAGTATTTCGCCGACGACCCCAAGACCCAGGTCATCGCCTGCATCATGGAGGGGGCCAAGGACGGGCCGAAGCTGCGCCGGGTTCTCGCATCCACCACCCGGAAGAAACCCGTGGTGGTGCTGAAGCTCGGCCGCACCGAGTCGGGGCGAAGGGCCACGGTGGCCCACACCGGCACCCTGGCCGGCCAGCAAGAGGCCTACGCGGCGTTGTTTCACGAGACCGGCGTGGCGCTGGTGGACAGCATCGACGAGCTCGTGGAGACCGCGGGACTCTTCATCCACGCGCCTCTTCCCGCCGGCAGAGGGGTGGTTTTTCTTACCATCTCCGGCGGGGCCACGGCGCTCATCAGCGACGTGAACGGGGTCGTGGGCCTCCAGTGCCAGGCCTTGAGCGCGGCGACGAACTCGAGGCTTCAGGAGATCCTGGATGTGGACCGCCCGTTCGGCAATCCCATTGATACGGTGGGGATGCCGCGCGCCGCGCGGGGGACGAATCTTACGGCGGTGCTCGATACGCTCTTGAACGATGACGAAATCGATGTCGTGGGAATGGCCCTCAGCATGAAACGCGAGACCGGGCCGGGTTCGGAGAACCTTCTGGATCAGTTGGTGGCGCGCGCCCGGACGACGCCGAAGCCCATCTTTGTGCTGTCGCTGGCCTCCAACAGTCTCACCCATGATTACCGGACGTTTTCCGAGCAGACGGGCGTCCCCCTGTTGGAGGACGTGGCCGGGGGGATGAAGGCGGTGCGCAAGCTCGTCGACTACGCGGCGTTCCGCCGCAGGGAGAAGCCGGCCCGGAAACCGGAGGCGTCCGTGGATTTCCGCCCGCCGGACGGCGCGGGCGCCCTTACCGAGTATGACAGCAAGAAGATACTCGCGCGTACGGGTATCACCATGACGCGGGAAGAGCTCGCCGAGACGCCCGAACAGGCCGTCGAGATCGCCGGGAGCTTCGGCTGTCCGGTGGCGCTGAAGGTCCAGTCACCCGACGTGCCTCACAAGTCGGATGCCGGCGGCGTCCATCTTGGCGCCTCAACCGCGGAGGAAGTGGAGACGGCGTACCTCCGCGTCATCCGGAACGTCAAGGCGGTCCACCCCGACGCCCGCATCGACGGCGTCCTGGTGCAGGAGATGGTTTCCGACGGCCTGGAGGTCATCGTCGGCATGGTGCACGACCCGCAGTTCGGCCCGCTGGTGATGCTGGGGCTGGGCGGCATCTACGTGGAAGTGTTCAAGGACGCCGCCTTCCGGCTGCCGCCGCTGGACGAGGAAGACGTGCGCGAGATGCTGGCGGAGCTGCGGGGCAGCGCGCTGCTGAGCGGTCTGCGGGGCAGGGAGCCCCGGGACGTGGACGCCCTGGTGCAGTGCGTGGTCCGCTTCGGCGACTTCGTGGCCCACAACGCCGGCCGTTTCACCGCCGTGGAGATGAACCCTGTGATGGTGCGTCCCCAGGGCCAGGGCGTGGCGGTGGCGGACGCACTGATCACGGTGTCCACCGAGTCGGGGTAGGCGGAGGCCACCGCCGGCAACCCGCAACACCCGGCAGGGGCCACCGCCGGCAACCGCAACGCCCGGTAGGGGCGACCGCCGGCAACCTGCAACGCCGGGTAGGGGCCACCGCCGGCAACCTGCAACGCCGGTAGGGGCGACTGCCGGCAACCTGCAACGCCCGGCAGGGGCGACTGCCGGCAACCTGCAACGCCCGGCAGGGGCGACTGCCGGCAACCTGCAACGCCGGGTAGGGGCGACTGCCGGCAACCTGCAACGCCCGGCAGGGGCGACCGGCGGCAAGGTGCAACGCCGGTAGGGGCGACCGGCGGTCGCCCTCCGTGGCCAATGCCGCGCGAGATCCACGGGCTCGTTTCAAACCTGCCCGCGGCGCGGAATTCGCGGCCCCGGCCCGGCAGGCGAGGGACAGGGAACGAGAACAAGGAGCTTCAATGACCTACCAAAACATCCTCTATGATGTGACCGACCATGTGGCCACCATCACCCTCAACCGCCCGGAGTCGATGAACGCCATCAGCTACAAGACCCGGGATGAGCTTGTCGACGCGTGCGGCCAGGTCTCCGCGGACCCCGACGTCTGGGTGTGCATCATCACCGGCGCGGGCGAGCGGGCCTTTTGCACCGGGCTCGACCTCAAGGAGCGGGCGCGGGAAGTGGATGATTCGACCTTTTTCGAGAAACGCCGGGTGCGCAACCGCCCGAGCATCCATTCCCAGAACCAGGCGGTGGCCACGCTGGAGAAGCCCACCATCGCGGCGATTCGGGGATACGCAGTGGGCGGCGGTCTGGAGCTGGCGCTGGCCTGTGACATCCGCGTGGCCGCGGAGGACGCCAAGCTCGGCATGTTCGAGGTCCGGCGCGGCCGTCTGGGAGGCGGCGGCGGCACTCAGCGCCTGCCGCGGCTCATCGGCCTAGCCAAGGCCCTGGAGCTAAGCCTGACGGGCGAGGCCGTGGGCGCCGAGGAGGCGTTGCGCCTCGGTCTCGTGAACAAGGTGGCGCCGGTGGACGGCTACATGGACGCGGCCCGGGAGATCGCGGCCAAGATCTGTCTCGGCGCGCCGCTCTCGGTCATCGCCATCAAGGAGGCCATCACCAAGGGGATGCAGCTTTCCCTGGAACAGGGCCTGAAGCTCGAGAGCGAGCTGGGCCTGGCACTGGCGACCACCGAGGACCAGAAGGAAGGCTCCCGCGCCTTTGCGGAAAAGCGCCCGGCCGTGTGGAAGGCGCGGTAGAGGAAGGTTGCAGGGAAGGCCGCGCGACGTCCCAGAAAACGTCACACCCGCACCCGTCTCCGTCATTCCCGCGGAAGCGGGAATCCAGGAGGGGCGGGGCGGGGGAAGCACGGCCGCCGGGCCGCTCCACCGCCCCTGGATTCTCGCTTCCGCGGGAATGACGGGATGGTGACCGCAGGCGCGCCGGCATGAGATTTCGTCAGACCAACGGGACACAGGAGGAAACATGAGCACGAACCTGAGCGGAAAATACGCCATCGTCGGCGTGGGTCAGAGCCCCCTGGGCAAGGTGCCCGAGCTCGGCCCCATCGGACTCTTCGCGGTGGCGGCCAAGAACGCCATCGAGGACGCCGGCCTGAAGAAGGAGGACGTGGACGGCCTCATCACCCGCGGACCGGACGACGTCTATTGCCACCACCAGCGCGTGGGAGAAGCGTTGGGATTGAACGTCACCTTCAGCACCTCCACCGCCAACGGCGGCGCCAGCCAGACCATGGCCGTGGCGATGGCGTGCATGGCCATCGAGGCCGGCGTTTGCAACACCGTGGTGGTGGGTTACGGCCGCGACACCTGGTCGCGGACCCATCGCAACGCCGACGCCAAGCAGGCGGTGGCTTCCAGCCCGCGGACCTACTCGGAGTTCGGTTCCGAGTTTGGCCGGTTCGGCGCGCCGGTGAACTACGCGGTTTCGGCCCGGCGCCACATGGAGCGTTTCGGCACCACCAAGGCGCAGCTCGGCGCCATCGCGGTGGCGTTCCGTAACCATGCCCGCAAGAACCCTCACGCGTTCATGCAGAAGCCGTTGACCCTGGACGAGTACCTGGGCGCCCGGCTCATCGTGGACCCGCTCTGCCTCTTCGATTGCAGTGTGTTCATCGACGGTGCCGGGGCGGTGGTGGTGACCACCGCGGAGCGCGCCCGGGATCTCCGGCAGCCGCCCGCCTATGTCCGCGGCTTCGGTTTCGGCAACCGCCTGAGCGGGTGGTACGCCGACGACAACATGATCACCACCGGGGCCAAGGAAGCGGGGGAGGCGGCCTACAAGATGGCAGGCATCGGCCCCAAGGACGTGGACACCGCCCAGATCTACGACTGCTTCACCCACATGGTGCTGCTGCAGCTCGAGGACTACGGCTTCTGTGCCAAGGGCGAGGGGGGGCCTTTCGTCGCCTCCGGGGCGTTGGAATTCGACGGCGTCCTGCCCACCAACACCTCCGGCGGCCAGTTGTCCGAAGGGCACATCGAGGGCATGCTCCAGGTGCTGGAAGGAGCGCGTCAGGTCCGCCGTGAGCACACCCCCGACCGCCAGGTGAAGGATTGCAACATCGCCTTCGTGTCCGGCCACGGCGGCAACACTGTGTGCCAGTCGGCGCTGATTCTGGGGAGGGAAGCGGGATGAGCGAGTACAACAAGCCGCTGCCGCCGCCCACCGTGGAATCCGAGCCCTTCTGGGACGGCTGCAGGCGTCACGAGCTGGTGGTGCCGCGTTGCGACGCCTGTTCGAACCACTGGTTCCCGCCCACCGCCACCTGCCCCAAATGCTGGAGCACGGAATGGACCTGGACCCGGGTGAGCGGCAAGGGAAAGATCTATTCCTTCGGCGTCTACCACCGGGCTTATCACAAGGGCTTCGCCGACGAGTTGCCCTACGCCCTGGTGGTGGTGGAGCTGGACGAAGGCCCGCGGCTCACCACCAACGTGGTGGGCTGCAAGCCCGACGAGCTGAGCTGCGACATGCCCGTGGAGGTGGTGTTCGAGGAAGTCACCGAAGACCGGACCCTGTACAAGTTCAAGCCTGTGAACGACGCTTAATGCGCGTGATCCGGGGACGGGTTTGAAACCCGCAGGCATTCTCATCGCGCGCTACGGCCAACAAGAAACACCGAATGGGACCGGGCTGACGTAGGATCGCAATGCGAACAGCCAGCCGTCCCGGAGGTCGACAAGAAATACCGAATGGGACCGGGCTGATGTAGGATCGCAATGCGAACAGCCAGCCGTCCCGGAGGTCGACAAGAAACACCGAATGGGACCGGGCCGACGTAGGATCGCAGTGCGAACAGCCAGCCGTCCCGGAGGTCGACAAGAAACACCGAATGGGACCGGGCTGATGTAGGATCGCAATGCGAACAGCCAGCCGTCCCGGAGGCCGACAAGAAACACCGAAAGGGACCGGGCTGATGTAGGATCGCAATGCGAACAGCCAGCCGTCCCGGAGGCCGACAAGAAACACCGAGTGGGACCGGGCTGACGTAGGATCGCAATGCGAACAGCCAGCCGTCCCGGAGGCCGACAAGAAACAACCAAAGGGACCGGGCCGATGTAGGGGCGGGTTTCAAACCCGCCCGTGCCCGGATCACCCAACGAAACACGCCCCCACCGGAGGAACCCATGCTGCACAGCACCGAACGCATTCTCGTCACCCACACCGGAAGCCTGCCCCGCCCGCGGGAGCTCATCGAAGCAATGCTGGCGGAGAACGAGGGCAGAGCGTTGGACCCGGCCGACTACGAAGAGAGGCTCCTGCGCTCGGTCCACGACATCGTGCGCCGGCAGATGGACCTCGGGGTCGACATCGTCGACGACGGCGAGCTCAGCAAGCGCGGATTCGCGGTCTACGCGCACCAACGGCTCGGCGGCCTCACCGCCACCGGCCGGGTGCGGATCTCGCCTTGGGACAACTCACGGGAGTCGCAGGCGTTCCCGGAATTCTACGCCGCGACCAGGCCGGTGGCAGGCAAGCCGAACCCCAGCAACATGCAGATGGCCTGCACCGGCCCCATCACCTACAGGGCTCAGGACCGGTTGATGCAGGATCTGGCGAACCTTAGGGCCGCGGTGGACGACGCCGGGCCGGTGGAGTCCTTCGTGCCCGCCATCTCCCCCTGCGACGTGGCCGGCAATCTCGAAAACCAGTACTACAAGACCGACGAAGAGTTCCTGTTCGCCATCGCCGACGCCCAGAGGGTGGAGTACCAGGCCATCGTCGACGCCGGCTTCCTGCTCCAGATCGACGACCCGCGGCTCATCAACTACTACGTCAAGAACCCGGGCCTGGACGTCGCCCAGTGCCGCGCCTGGGCGGAAGGACAGATCGAGGCCATCAACCACGCGCTGCGGGGCATCCCCGAGGACCGGGTGCGCTACCACACCTGCTACGGCATCAACATGGGGCCGCGGGTCCACGACATGGAGATGAAGGACTACCTCGACATCGTGCTCAAGATCCGCGCCGGCGCCTTCTCCTTCGAGGCCTCCAACCCGCGCCATGAGCACGAGTGGCGCATCTGGGAGGACGTGAAGCTGCCCGAGGGCAAGCTCGTCATCCCCGGCGTCATCACCCAGTCATCGGTGGTGGTGGAGCACCCGGAGCTCATCGCCCAGCGCCTCGAACGCTTCGCCGGCGTGGTCGGCCGCGAGAACGTCATCGCCGGCAGCGACTGCGGCTTCGGCACCCAGGCCATGGAAGTGCCGGAGATCCATCCCGACATCGTCTGGGCCAAGTTCCAGGCCATGTCGGAGGGCGCGCGGCTGGCGAGCCAGCGGCTGTGGGGGTGAGATAAAACACCAGGAATCCTCACGAGTATGGAAGCTGATTCCGGCAGGCGGGACTCGAAGGAGCGCGGCCGGGGTGTTGGATCGCTTCGCCTGATGAAGCATTCTGATGGGTCCCACCTACAGAGCTTAATTAGATAAAAATCTCGAATCCCATTCCTTATCCTTCCAAAAGTCCTTATTCTGGTGTCGGAAGGATCACTAATGCCGGAAATATCCACCAGGAGATCACTTGACCGGATGCCCGAGGTGTTTGTGTCTGACAAGTCGATCACTCGCGAGGTGTCGCGGGCGGTCAAGACCGGCAAGCTGCGCAAGTTGTCCTCGCGGCTTTACACCCGCAACATGGCCGACCCGCCCGAGGCAGTTGTTGCGCGCAACCTGTGGACCATCGTCGCCGGATATTTCCCTGGCGCGCTGATCGCCGACCGGACGGCCTTCGAGAACCTCCCGGCGAGCGACGGCTCTGTCTGCCTGGTGACCGTGAGCGGCCGGGACATCAGCCTGCCGGGTCACACGCTCCGGCCTCGCCGTGGTGTGGGGCCGCTCCCCACCGACCAGCCATTTCTCGGTGATCTCTTCCTGAGTTCGACGGCGCGCGCCTATCTGGAAAACATGCGTCCATCGCGTGCGCGTAGCGGACTCGTAGGCCGCACGCTCGGCCGAGCCGGGATCGAGGAACGGCTCGACACCCTGATCCGCCGTTCAGGCGAAGAGGCCGCCAACCGGCTTCGTGACGAGATCCGCGCCGTGGGGTCCGCTCTTGAGCTCAGGCGGGAAGCAGCAGCACTCGATGCGATGATCGGAACACTGCTCGGCACCCGCGATGCCGAGTTGACAGCGCCTGCTGCGGTCGCTCGTCGTCAGGGGCATCCCTACGATCCCGACCGTCTTGCCATGTTCCAGGTCCTGCACGCAGCGCTCCGCGATTATCCACCGCTCTCCCGCATGGCGCCCGACCGCGGGCCGGAGGGCAATTCAACGCTCGCCTTCTTCGAGGCCTACTTCTCGAACTTTATCGAGGGAACTGAGTTCGCTGTCGGTGAAGCCGCCGACATCGTCTTCCGCGGTGTCATTCCCAACGAGCGGCTTGAGGATGCGCACGACATTCTGGGCACTTGGCACATCGTCTCCGACGACCGGGAGATGCATCGGACACCGGCGGATGCCTCCGCGCTGGAAGCACTGCTCAAGGCTCGCCACGCGGCGATTATGGAGGGTCGCCCTGACAGGCGGCCCGGCGCTTTCAAGCAGGCGGAAAACCGCGCCGGCGCCACCGTGTTCGTGGCGCCGGACCTTGTAGCCGGTACATTGGCCCAGGGATTCGGCCTTTGCCGCAGCCTGGAGACGCCGTTCCAGCGCGCGGTGTTCATGAAGTTTCTCATCGCTGAGGTGCACCCCTTCGCCGACGGCAACGGTCGGACGGCACGGACTATGATGAACGCAGAGTTGGTGGCCGCCGGCGAGGAGCGCATCGTCGTGCCGACCGTGTACCGCTCGAATTATCTCTCGGCGCTGAAAGCCCTGTCGCAGACCGGCCGGCCGGAGCCGCTGATCCGCATGCTGGACTATGCGCAGAGATGGACGGCGGCCGTCGACTGGCGCTCGGTCGAGGAGACCCGCGGCCAACTCGACGCCTGTAACGCCTTCCTGGATCCCGATATCGCCGGCGAAGAGGGCCGGCGGCTCAGGATGCCTGGAAGCGTGTTGGCATGACGGAAACGTCCGAACAACCTGCCGACCAAAATACGACCCTTCGCCGGATTGTCTTGACTAAAATACGATACTATGGATAATAGTCAGGGATGGAGACGGCATCCCGCATCTACGACGCCCTGCTGGCCGAGCACTTGGCGGCCAACCGGCAAATGGCGTTTGTCAGCGGCCCGAGGCAGGTAGGCAAGACCACCACCTGCCGGGGTCACGCGGACAACTATTGCAACTGGGACAACCTCGATGACCGGGAGTTGGTCCTGGCGGGTCCAGCCAGCTTGGCTGCGGCCATGGGAGCGGACCGGCTCTCCCGCATCACTCCAGTGGCGCTATTCGATGAACTGCACAAGTTCCCGGGCTGGAAGCCTTTCCTGAAAGGCTTGTTCGACACCTACAGCGACCGGCTTCGCATCATCGTCACCGGCAGCAGCCGTCTGGACGTTTACCGCCGCGGCGGCGACAGCCTCATGGGGCGCTACTTCGCCTATCGGATGCATCCGTTCTCCGTGGCGGAGACGGTGAGCCGGGAGCTTCCGGATGCGGAGCGGATCGTTCGGCCACCAGACAGGATCGATGAGGGCGATTTCGAAGCGCTTTGGAATCATGGGGGGTATCCGGAGCCGTTCCTCAGGCGCGACGTCCGGTTCAGCCGAAGATGGCGGTCGCTACGCCTCACGCAACTGGTCCGGGAAGACATCCGCGATCTGACGCAGGTTCAGCAGATCGACCAGATGGAGGTGCTGGTCCAGCGGTTGAGCCGTCAGTCCGGGCGTCAACTGGTGTACGGCAACCTCGCACGGGAAGTACGCGTTTCGGCGGACACCATCCGCCGGTGGGTCGCCGCCTTGTGTGACTTCCACCTGGGCTTTCTCGTCAGGCCGTGGTTCCGCAACGTCTCGCGATCATTGCGCAAGGAGCCCAAGTGGTACCTCAGGGACTGGGCGGACATCGAGGACGTGGGTGAAAAGGCGGAAACCTTCGTCGCGTGCCATCTCCTCAAGGCGGTCGACGGCTGGAACGATATGGGTCTGGGCCGGTTCGAGCTCGGCTATCTGCGCGACCGGGAAAAGCGCGAGGTGGACTTCCTGGTGGCCCGCGAGGGACGGCCCTGGTTCCTCGTCGAGGTGAAGTACCGTGACGAGTCCATGAGCCGGACGCTGAAGTATTTTCAGGATCAACTCAAGGCGCCGTTCGCGTTTCAGGTCGTCGTCGATGCCGACTTTGTCGACGCCGACTGTTTCGCGAGGCCGGGACCGCCCCTGGTCGTGCCGGCCAGAACCTTCCTGTCTCAGCTCTTGTAGTACGGCCCCGTTTCCCGACGCGCCGCGCACGGGGACGTTTGTTGCGTTGATCTGGTACAGACGTGGGGTGCCAAGGCTATTTGGCCGACCCGAGATCAGGGCCAAAACGACACTGCCGATGGTTCCGGCACCGACGATGCTGGCCGCCCATTCAGCTCCGATTTGCGCCAGATAGACGGTAACACCGAGGGCAACGATGGCGAATACGAAACCGAGCAGACGTCCGCCGATCTGCTCAAGACCCTGAAACGAGAGAGCACGTTGTTCATATTTTCGGCGGTGAGCGGCTTCTGTCTTCCACTCGTCGATAATCGCCTTGGCGGATACAGGAACGATGAGCTCAAACTCTTCCAATGTGTGTGGAGCTGGTAGCGGGCCTTGCACGCTTTTATCGATACGACCGTTTCGCTGCTCGCTGGCCCGGTGGGCGCAGGTGGACGGTTATGCTTCTTCCTTGGTGGACGCATGTTGCTGGCGTTCGAAGACCCGTCCCATGTCCTGGCCAATTTTTATCCAGTCGCTCCTCAAGGCGTCTGCTTCATCAGCATGCGGGAAGGGTATTCGTTCGGCTGGGTGAGCAAATAGGGTCAGATCTGCGATGCCAGCCAGAAACGACTTCCACAGGGTATGGGGCTCAGGCCAGGAGTGATCGTGCCTGGACCTCTCGACACCTTGGTGCGCAGGTTTTCTGCGTGTAGCTTGCATAGTCTTGCTCTAATGTGGTCGGGTGAACGGATTGAAAGTGTCAGGGTCGTCTTATCCAGCACTCCCACCAAGCCTCAGTCCGACTGAATCCATTCGATGAGCTTGTTCCATGACACCTTCTTGCCGTTTGCTGGCTGAATCTTGCCTTGGCACCAAGTTAACCCCGTCTTCGTGACGATGCAATCCCCCAAGAATTTGCCCTGGGTATCGCGGACTTCGAATTCCACCCCTTTGTTCTTGACTTCCATTTTTACGTCGAAAGACTTTATCGACACATTCATCCTGGACACCTCACAACTCGGTGATGCATGTTAACCATGATCGGAATGCATGGCACAAAAGCCCATGGGACACAAAACGTGAGCGGATGTAACCGGCAGGCAGTCCACGTGGTGCGGGTGCTCGCGGAGAAGAAGTAATCGGGCTGCCTCGACTGACCGCCCATCGTGTCTCTGCAGTCCTTCGTAATCTGCGCAAACCGTTGACAACACAAACCCGCGTTGGGTAAGGTCGCGCAGGTAAATCACTCGTGCAATGGAGGGCCTAATGGGAAAGCTTCAGATGCTCGATCCGAGGGCCGATGTCCTGCTGGAGAATCATCCGCCTGTACCCGGGCTGGATGATCTGGCGGGGAAGGTGGTGGGTATCCTCGATAACGGCCAGGCCAACTCGAGCCCGATGTTCGAGGAGTTGGCACAGCTTATCGGGGAGCAGACCGGCGCGGCGGAGGTGTTGCTGCGGAAGAAACCCAGCCACATGCAGGGGGCGCCGGGGGAACTGATTGAGGAGATGCTGAGCCGGTGTGACGCGATCATCACCGGCCTCGGTGCTTGAGGCTCGTGCACGTCGTGGAGTGTCCACGACGCCATCGAGATACAGAAGCGCGGCAAGCCCACCGTAACCCTGTGCCAGACCATCTTCATGGAGCTGGGCCGGAAGGAAGCGGTGTTCTTCGGCATTCCGCAACTGCCGCTGATTCAGATCCCGCACCACCCGAGCGGCGGCGCGCGGCCGGGTGAGCACCGCCAGGACGCGGAGATCGCCATCGGTCCGGTTCGAGAGACCCTGACGGATGCCGAGGCCGGCGAGCCCGCGCGGGCCGGCGCTTCGGGGGCTGAGGCTCTGGCGGCGAAATGACGCATCGCGCGCGAGTTACCCGCATTCCACTGATCCCTGGCTTATGGCGACCGACACCTCACAGGGCAAGCCGAGTTCTGAAGTGAAGCTCGTTTCCGAAGTCATCGAGGTGGAAGACTCGCTGGAGGCCGCCAACGACTGGTTCTGCGACCAGAAGCTCAGCGACGGCCTGCCCATCGTTCCCCCCACCCGTGAGCGCGTGGAACGCATGCTCACGGGTACCCACCGCGACCCGCAGGAGATCATCGGGCAGGTGCCGCCCAAGTGGGCGCCTGCCACGGTGGAGAAGATTGCCGTCAACTGCGTGATGGCGGGTTGCCTGCCGGAGTACCTGCCGGTGGTCATCGCCGCGGTCGAGGGCATCATGGAGCCCCGTTTCAACCTCTACGGGGTTCAGGCCACCACCGGGTACGCGGGTCCGGCGCTGCTGGTGAACGGTCCCGTCCGGAACGAGTTGGGCATCAACTGCGACGCCGGCGTGTTCGGTCCCGGCTACCGCGCCAACGCGACCATCGGTCGGGCCATCCGCCTGATCCTCATCACCGTCGGCGGCGGCTATCCCGGCGACACGGACCGCGCCACCTTCGGCTGGCCGGGCAAGTACAGCTTCTGCTTCGGCGAGAACGAGGAGAAGAGCCCCTGGGAGCCCTACCACGTGAGCCGCGGCTACAAGCCCGAACAGAGCACCGTGACCGTGTGCGGCATCAACGGTTTCATCCCCATGCACACGGCCGGGAGCTCCGGGGAGGAAGCGCTGTCGTCGCTGGCCGAGGTCATCGCCATGCATCACGGCGGGAGCCACCTGGACGTGGGCAGCTTCGGTGGCGGAACGCCGCTGGTGGCCCTGTGCACCGAGGACGCCGAGATCATGGCGCGGGACGGCATATCCCGGGCCGACATCCGCGAGTACCTCTGGGAGCATTCCACCATCACCTTCGCCAGCATCCCGGACCGCCGCAAGGGGACCAAGAACGACGAGGAGTTGCTGCGGGAGTCTCCCAACGTCACCCCCGACGGGATCGTGCACTTGGCCACGCGGCCCGACGACATCATGGTGATCGTGACCGGCGGCAAGCACCGGCACTGCGTGCTGCTGCCCATGTGGACGGGCCGGAACACGCTGGCCGTGACCAAACCGATACGGACGGCCTGACGGGTTCGCCTTTTCCGTCGTTCCCGCGGAACAGGCTGCGTCAAAACCACCCCCTCTCCCTCTGGGAGAGGGTTGGGGTGAGGGGACCTCGTGGCAAGCAGGCGGGTGTCAACGGCAACGGATGGGAGTGGCAGGGTTATTGGGGTCCCTCACCCGGCCTTCGGCCACCCTCTCCCACAGGGAGAGGGGTTGAGTTTGGGGCGGGTCGCTCCGGCCTTCGGCCACCCTCTCCCAGAGGGAGAGGGGTTTGACACAGCCTGTTCCGCGGGAATGACGGGATAGGGGCCGGGGATCACGGATTAGATTATCTAGAGACGAGGAGTGTCCATGGATTTCAATTTGCAAGAAGACTCACAGGAGATGAGCGAGTTCCGCGAGGAAGTCCGCGCCTGGATGGAAGAGAACATGAAGGGCGCGGAGCACCTGCGCTGGTCAGCCTCGTGGTCCACCCGGGAGAATGACGAGGAGTACAGCTTCCGCCGTGGGCTCGGAGAGAAGCTGGGCAAGAAGGGCTGGCTGTTCCCCATGTTCCCCGAGGAGTACGGCGGCGCCGGCCTGTCCGTGGAGCATCAGTTCGTGCTGGAGACCGAGCTTCACCGCTACGGTCTCGGCCTCACCCACGTATTCTACACCCTCGCCCGGATCGTGGCCCCGGTGCTGATTCACTGGGGCACCGAGGAGCAGAAGAAGGAGTTTCTTCCGCCCATCGCACGGGGAGAGATCGTGGTGTGGCAGGTGTTGACCGAGCCCCAGAGCGGCAGTGACGTGGCCAACTGCCAGACCAAGGCCATTCGCGATGGTGACGACTACATCGTCAACGGACAGAAAGTCATGGTGGGCCACCATCTGCCGCCGGACGCGCTGTGGGCGCTGGTGTGCACCGACCCCGATGGCAAGCGGCACGAGAACCTGAGCTGGCTGCACATTCCCGCGAACCTGCCGGGCATCACCATCCAGCACATGCATCTCATGATGGGCATCAAGAACGCGGTGTTCTTCGACAATGTGCGGGTGCCCGCCAAGTATCTCATCGGCGGCGAGAACAACGGCTGGAAGGTGGCGGACACCCACCTCGAGCTGGAGCACGGCGGCGACGGCCGGGTGGGCAACGACCCGGTGGTGGACCGGGTGGTGGAGTACTGCCAGAACCACGACGTGGGCGGCAAGCCGCTCATCGAGGATCCTCACGTGCGCGATACCATCGCCGACATGATCATGGAGATCAACACGGTGAACCGCATGGCGCGCCGCATCTTCTGGCACCGTTTCGTGAAGGAGCCGCACGCCTACGGCGGCGCCCAGTTCCGCTACTACCAGCGCATGGTGCGGCTGCGGAACGGCGAACGGCTACAGAAGATCATGGGGGCCGACGCGCTAATCCCGGATAACAGCGTCCACGAGGTGGTGGACTTCGAGTACGTCATCCGGAGCGGCCCCGGCCAGCTTCACGGCGGCGGCACCCTGGATACCGACCGCCTCATCTTCGCCCGCCGGGCCGGCATCGGCCGGGTGACCAAGGAGAAGGCGCCGGATACCGTTTAGAACCGTGCTGACCGACTGTTAGCGCCTTGCGGACGGGCGGGTTTGAAACCCGCCCCTACAATCGAAACGCGAAATAGACTCGGAGTAATCATGGATTTGAGACTCAACGAAGATCAGGAAATGTTCAAGAAGGTGGCCGCCGACTTCGTTCAGGCGGAGGCGCCGACCACCATGCTGACCCAGCAGTTCCTCAAGAAGGAAACCTTCCTTCCCGATCTCTATGCCAAGATCGCGGGGCTGGGCTGGCTCGGGATGCTCATGCCCGAGCAGTACGGCGGCGCCGGGCTGTCCTATCTGGATTGCGGCGTGGTGTTCGAGGAACTCGGGCGGGCTCCGGTGCCCGGACCGGTGTTCTCGTCCGGCGTGCTGGCGGCCCAGATCATCCACGACGGCGGCTCCGACGCTCAGAAGGAAGCCCTGCTGCCGGCCATCTGCGGCGGCGACGCCATCGTCATCCCGGCCATCGGAGACCACGGCGTTCATTGGGGACCGGAAACGGTCACCACCACGCTTTCGCCATCCGGCGATACGCTGACCCTTCAGGGGACCAAGCGCCACGTCTATGATGCCGAGGGAGCCACGGCTTTCCTGTGCGCGGCCCGGACCGACGACGGCGGGGTTGCGGTGGTGCTGGTGGACCGGAACGCGCCGGGTGTCACGGTGACGCCGTACACGGGCTTCATGGTGTCGGTGAGCGAGGTCGCCTTCGACGGCGTCGAGGCGCCGGCCGCAAACGTCATCGGTGAGGCGGGCACCGGTTGGGACCTGCTGGACAAGGCGGCGGAGAAGGCCATCCCGATACTGTGCGCCTACAAGGTGGGGGCGTGCCAGGAAATCTATGAATTCACCGTCCGGTACACCAACGAGCGCCGGGCCTTCGGCCAGCTCATCGGCCGGTTTCAGAGGGTCCAGGACCACTGCGTGGAGTTGTCGGTGCACATGGACGCGGCCCGGATGGCCACCTACGAGACGTTGTGGGCGCTCGACGAGGGGATGCCGGCCGAAGCCGGCATCCACGAGTCCAAGGCCGCGGCCAGCGAAGGCTACCACCAGGCGTGCAGCTATTCGCACATGGTGCACGCCGGCCCGGGCACCGACTACCTGCACCCGCTGATGGTGCACAGCGTGCTGGCGCACACGCTGTACCAATATCTGGGCACGCCGGACTATCACAAGCGCCGGATGGTGGACGCGCTTTGTCCAAGGGTGTAGGGAGTTTCTGCAACGGGAGAAAACAGCAGAATATCGGTTTAATCCGTAGAGAAACAGAGAAAGGAAACCGCCATGAAACGCATGTGCTTTGCCATCGCCGTTTTGTTCGTCCTCTTGCTTGCCGGCCAGGTTGCCGCGCAGGACATGGAGAAACAGTTCAAGGGCAAGACCATCAACCTCGTCGTCGGCACCTCCGCGGGCGGCGGTTACGACATCATCGCCCGTATTTTCGCCAGGTACGCTCCCAAGCACCTGCCGGGAAGTCCCCGGTTCATCGTGCGCAACGTCCCCGGCGGCGCCGGCCTCAAGGGAACCCAGTACATGAACCGCAGCAAACCGGACGGCCTCACCGTGGGTCCCCATTTCACCAGTCTGGTGATGAAGGAGCTGGCGGGGGTAGACGTGCCCGGCTTCAACGTGAAGGACCTCATCCTCCTGGGCGCGCCCACGCTGGTGGACGACAACTATCTCATCTGCGCCGACCGCAACGTCGTCAAGTCGTGGGAAGACATGCTCAAGATGGGTCGGCCGCTGCGCATGGCCTCCCAGCGTCCCGGCATCGGCCGGGTGCCCATGGGCGGCGAATTCGTGCAGCTTGTGGGCGGTCCCATGAAGCTCATCTACGGCTACAAGTCCACCGGCGAGGAGTTGGCGGCGTTCGCCCGGGGCGAGACCGAGGTGGTGACCTGCCTGGAGCGCCGCTTGCCACGCATGTACCCGGAGCTTGTCCAGAAGAAGCGGCTGCTACCGATCTTCTGGTGGAACGCGCCGGCTAGCGACAAGTGGCTGGAGCGGTTGGGCGGTGGGAAGCCGCGCAACATCCTCAAGCTGCCCGGCCTCAAGATCACCGAGTCCCAGAAGGTGGCATTCAACACGGCCATGAACATCCACCAGCACCTGAGGGCCTTCATGCTGCCGCCCAAGACGCCCCAGCCCATCGTGGACACCTGGCGCAAGGCGTTCAAGGCGACCATCGAGGATCCCGAGTTCGTGAAGGCCGCCCAGGTCGCCAACTACGACGTGGGGTACGGCTCGCCCGAGGAGTACGAGAAGCAGCTCGCCACCATCAATGACTTGCCGCCGGACGGCGCGCTGTTCTTCCAGAAGCTGATGGGCGAGAAACGCTAGGGTTCAGGAGTTGAGGTGCCAGGAGTCCTATCGGGCGGCAGCGCGGTGTGGGCGCGGGCGGGGTTGAAACCCGCCCCTACACCCTCGTTGTCCTGCGGCACAGGCTCCTGGTCCTTCACCAAGGGGCTTCATGCTTGAAGCTTCGGTTGACGCGTTTTTCCACCTCTTCTCGCCGGGGCCGCTCCTGGCGATGCTCCTGGTGCTGCCGGTGGCGCTGTTCTCCGGGCTCATGCCCGGAGGCGGCCTGCCGGTATCCGTCATCGTCCTGAGCCTTGCCGTCCACCTCGATCCCTGGGTCGCCATCACCATCGTGGTGTTCCACATGGCGGCCAGCGACATTACCGAGCCCATTCCCGCAATCCTCTTCGGGGTGCCCGGCGCCCGCTCGGCTCAGGCCACCGTGCTCGACGGCTATCCCATGGCCCAGCAGGGTCTGGCTGGGGTAGCCCTGGGGGCGAGCTACACCACCACCCTCGTGGGCGGAGTCATCGGCGCCATCGCGCTGCTGTTGGCGCTGCCGGTGAGCCGGCAGCTACTGGAGTGGTTCGGTTCGGCCGAGTTCTTTCTGCTGACGCTGATGGGGGTGCTGGCCGTGGCCGTGGTCAGCGCCGGCGCCTTCGTCAAGGGCATCCTCACCGCGGCCTTCGGCCTCGCCATCGCCATGGTGGGCTACGCGGACCTGGGCGGCAACGTGCGCGCCGCCATGGGGTTCGACTTCTACCTGTGGGACGGGTTCGGGCTCGTGCCCGTGGTGGTGGGTCTTTTCGCGCTGCCCGAGGCAATCGCCCTGGTGGTGGGGGACACCACCATCGCCCGGGAGCGGCTGGACACCCTGCTGCGCGACGCCAAGTCGGACGTGTGGCGCGGTATGTGGGAGGCCTGGAACCACAAGTGGCTGATGGTCCGATCCTCCCTCATCGGCGTGTTCGTGGGCATCATGCCGGGGGTCGGCGGCAGCGCCGCCCACTGGATTGCCTACGCCCAGGCGCGCCAGACCGAGAAGGGCGGTACAGAGACCTTTGGCAAAGGCGACATTCGCGGCGTCATCGCATCCGATGCCGCCAACAACTCTGTGGACGGCGGCGTGCTCATCCCTACCGTGGTCTTCGGCATACCCGGCAGCGGCGGCATGGCCATCGTGCTCGCCATCCTGATCCTCACCGGGATAACGCCGGGCCCGGGTATGCTCACGCGGCACCTCGACCTCACCATTAGCATGGTCTATACCATCGCCTTCGCGAACATCATCGTGGTGCCCATCATGCTGGCCTTTGCCCCCACCCTGTGCCGCATCGCGGTGATCCCGCCCAACATCCTGGCGCCGGTGGTGGTGGCCATCGTCTCCCTGGCCGCGCTGGCGGCGGGCGGCTCGCTGGGGGATCTGGTGGCGGTGCTGGCCTTCGGTCTGTTGGGCGTCTTCATGAAGCGCTACGGCTGGCCGAGACCGCCGATCCTGATAGCGGTGGCGCTGGCCGATATCCTGGAGCGGTTTCTCTGGATCTCCGTCAGTAACTATGGCTTCGGCATGCTGCTGCGGCCCCAGTTCCTGGCCATCCTGGCCTTCATGATCGTGGTCACCCTCTTCAGCCTGCGCGCGCAACGCGGCGCCAGTCGGGTCATGCGTTCCATGACCGAGAGCGAGAGAACCGGACGCGGGACGGACGGAGCTGTGATCGGCGGACGCGGAACCGACGAGGGAAGCAGCGACGAGGGCAGCGTTCCGGAGACGAGCGGTGTTCCAGCGGGCCGGGATGACGCGACCGGTCAGCCCGAGGCGGTGGGGTCGCAGGCAACCGACGAGAGCACCGAGGCCGCGCCCCGGAAGTTCCACCTCTCCCTCGAGGTGGCCGGAGAGATGGTCCTCCTCCTCGCGGTGGGCGCGTTCTTCGTCTACATGTTCATCGATTCCTTCAACTGGCCGGAGGGCGCCACGCTCATGCCGAGGATCGCCGTGCTCGTGGGGACCCCGTTCTGGCTCATTCGCGCAGTCACCGTTTTGCGCGGGACCTCGGAGAAGCGCGCCGAGGAAGGCGGCATCATGGACACGGGGTTTATCCTCGGGGACGATCCCCGGACCGAGGGCCGCCGGTTCGTGCGCATCTTCGGTTTCACCGGGCTGATGTATGCCGCCATCTGGGTCCTGGGCGTGCACATCGCCCTGCCGGGCATGCTGTTTCTCTACCTGATGTACTACGGCAAGGCGGGATGGTTGTGGTCCGCGGGCCTCGCCCTGGCGTTCCTGGCCTTGATCGTGGGCTTCTACGACTGGGGCGTCCACATCGTCTGGCCCGAGCCGCTCCTGGGACCGCTGTGGCCGGTTGAGTAAGGCGTCCTTCGACTCCGCTACGCTACGCTCAGGACGAACGGATAATACGAACACATCTGTGACCGTTCGCCCTGAGCGTAGCGTTAGCCCATCTTTAACACGGGTTTTTGAAAGTGGTTATAATTCGGGGGGTTAGCGGGGAATAATTTAGCGTGTGGCACTACATTTCGACAGTTAAGGTATTTAGACGATCAATTTGGTGACCCCACCGGGTGCGGGGTGGAGATCGAGAGCGGTGTAGATTTTGAGTTGGGGTTGCTCGGCACGGGTGGCCTTGCGGACGTGGAGGGTGCGACCGTCCTTTCGGCGGAAGGAGGCGGTGACACGGTGCTGGCCTTGGAGGATACGGCGCAGAGTGGTCCAACTGGCGTTCTCTCCATGCTCGGCGAGGCGTCTGCGGATGGTCTGGACCAGTTGGTAGGCGATGACGGTGATGAAGAGGTGACCGTCGGAGCGGTTCTGGGTTTTGTGGAAGATGGGGCGGAGGCCGAGTTCGGACTTGAGAGAGCGGAACACGGCTTCGAGATCGGTGAGCATGGTGTAAGTGCGCCACAAGGTCTGCGGATCCCAGTCGTGGACATTGGAGCGGAGACAGTAGACACCGGGATGGGTGAGCATGGTGCCGGCAAGGGGCGTGTGCTTCCAGGTGACGGCCACTGCCTTGCCGCTGTGCGGGTCGGCGACGACGTCCACGGTGTAATGCTGCCCGGCGCCGCGGCAGCGCTCCTGTATCCGCCCGATCCGCTGCCAGACAGAATCGAGCCCCTTGCGGGTGCGGGGCCGCGACAGCCCCTCGTGGAGCTTCCGCAACTCGCTCTCGAAGCGCTCGGCGAAGCGTCTGGCGATCCCTTCCTCCTTTTTGGCGCGCTCCTCGGAATAACAGTACAGCCGCACCTCGCCTCGGTCCTCATCCACCACCTTGTGCAGGTGAACCTTGTGGTGCGACCGGGTCTCGATGGCGGTGGACCGTTCGGGGTCGAAACGGCGGGTGCGTTGGCGGCTGACCACCAGATAACGGTAGCCGTTGTCGCGCAACCAGGCCACGTTGTCCTCCGTGGCAATCCCCGCATCCATCACCACCAGGGCGTCGGCGGGCGCGTGCAGGGCCTTGAGCATCGGCTCCAGCGTCTTGTCTTCGTCGACCCTGCCGGCAAACACTTCGGAGCGGCGCACGAAACCCGAACCGTCCAGCACCAGCCCCAGGGTCAGCAGCGCACAGTCGCTGCGCTTCTCTTTCGAGTGCCCGCGCTGTGCCTTGGGCTGGTCTTTGGCCTCGCCTTCGAAAAACGTGTTGGTGAGGTCGTACAGCGTCACCGTGTGACCCAGACCGAACAACTCCGTCACCTGCTCGAACAGGTGCTTCTCGATGGCCTCCCGATGCGCCATCAAAGCATCCGACACACGGTAAAGACGCATCAGGCTCATGGCGTCGAAGTCCACCTCCAGCAACTCCCCCAGCCCGCTGCGCTCGCACAGCCAGCGCCAACTCGCCCTCTCCGACCCCGGCTGCCCCATCCGCCCGATGATCGACCCCACCGCCACCGCCCGCTGCCGGCCGTTGAACCCCAGACCCTCCAGCAATCTCCCCAGACCCAGCCTCTCCATCGCCCACAACCCCACATGCTCCACCCCCACCGTCCGCGGCCGGGTCAACTCCAGCGACTCCACGTCCACCGTTTGCAGATCCGTGCCACCCGCCGCTACCTCAGCCCCGCGCGGCACCAGTTGCATGGCTATCCGTTGTGCTTCCCGTTCAACCTCTTCCGGACAGTCCAGCTCTACCAGCACCCCCTGCCGCTCCAGCAACTGCTCGATCCGACTACACAACACCGCCCAATGCTCCGTTGCCACCGCAAAGTCACTGCCGAGATTGAGCAGCGTGCGCTGGCGCACCCGCTCCCCGCTACGCTCGGAACGCACCAGTCGGTAGGAGTGGTAGACCTTGCCGCCCTCGGCACTGCGCGTCTTGGTGCGCCGGATGAACATGGAGGCAGGATAGCAGAGGGGGAGGGAGAATGCAAGAGAAACTTGATAAGTATGGCACTACATTACGCAACCCAGAACGTCAACTCAATGAAATCAATAACTTAGCTCACTCCCTACCCCCCAATTAGCCGAAATCCCCCACTCTCGTGTTAAAGATGGGTTAGCGAAGCGAAGTCGAAGGACGCTGCTCGTCTGGAGACTGTAATTCCCGCCCCCCTCCGTCATTCCCGAGCGGGAATCCAGGGGGGGTGGGGCGGGGAAACACGGCCGTCGCCCGTCTACAGCTTCAGCAGCCGCCGCGCATTCCCCTCCAGGATCGCCAGCTTCTGCTCGTCCGGGCAGTCCAATGCCTCCACCTTCTCCACCGCGCTCCAGTCGCCCAGCGGGTAGGGATAGTCGGTCCCGATCATCAGGTGCTCCCATCCCAGCAGGCTCTTGAGATACTCCAGCGTGTCCACCCGGTACACCAGCGCGTCGGAATACAGGTTCTTCAGGTACGCGCTGGGCTTGTCCTTGGCCTCGGCATCAGCCGCCCCCGGCCGCACGCCGAAGCCCTGGTCGAAACGACCCAGGTGGTAGGGGAAGAAGCCGCCGCCGTGGAGCGTGCAGAGCTTGAGATCGGGGAAGCGGTCGAACACACCGCTGTAGGTCATGAACCCCAGTGAAAGGGCCGTGTCCGCGGGGTTGCCGCAGATGAGGAACAGGGCATAGGGCGCCATGCGGTCGAGACCCGCGATGTCCTCGGGATGCATGACGATCAGCGCGTCGAGTTCCTGCGCCTTGCCCCAGAAGGCGTCGTACTCGTGGCTGCGGAAGTACTCGCCGTTGACGTTGGTGCCGATGTAGGCCCCGGCCAGCTTGTGCTCGACGATGCCGCGTTCCAGCACCCGGGCGGCCCGTTTGGGATCCTGCAGCGGCACCGCCGCCAGGGCGGTGAAACGGTCCGGATGCCGCGTTCGCAGCTCCATCAAGCCCTCGTTGTACAGGTTGCACCACGCCTCCCCCTGCTCCGGGTTGAGGCGGTAGCCGAGACAGGCCGTGTGGGGCTCCAGGGTCGCCATGGCGATCTTGCCCTTGTCCATGTTCTCCAGCCGCTTCTCCACGTCCATGAGGGGAGGCGGCACCACGAAGCTCGGACCGCCGCCGATGGTGACGGTGTTGAGGCCTTCCGGGGTGCTGCCCACCTCCGTACCCACGGCCTTGCCGTGGGCCTTCAGCTCCTCGATCAGGCCCGGAGGCATGTAGTGGTGATGAATGTCGATGGCACAGGTATGCATTGGCTGGTTTCTCCTCGACTCAGGTTTCCGATCCGGGAACATGCAGGATGGCGGCCCGGACCGTCAACTATCACAGAGGTTCGAGCCGGGATCAAACAATACGGCGTCACGTGGCGCCGTGTTTGCAGGGGTTCTGGCGGTACGGTGTGCCGGGAATGACCCTTGCTTTCCACATTCGCCGGGATCTCGTGGTAGAGTCTCGGGTGCGGAGCGAAGGCAGTCGGTGTCACGATAGACACGCTCACAGGCGCACCGCCTCCTGCACCATGACGAAGAAATACCCGAGCACACCATATTGGCCCTACTCACCCACACCCGGTGAGGGCACGGCTGCCGCACAAACAAGCCGTTTCGTGGACCGCGAGGTCGTAATTACCGAGAAGCTGGACGGCGGCAATACGCTGCTCCACGGTGGGCAGGTTTACTCACGGAGCGTCTCCGAGCCGTCCGATGGCAAGTGGATGGCCATGGTAAAGAAGCATCATGCCTGGAAGATACAGGAACCGGATGTCTTTCTGTACGGGGAAGACATCTATGCCGTGCATAGCATCGAGTATGAGCCTGTTGCCGAAGACAGGACGTTCTATGCCTTTGCGCTTCGGAACGGAAAGGATGAGTTCGCATCCTTCGCGGATCTTGAGCGGTATGCGCAGGAGCGGGCCATTCCAGTAGTGCCTGTGCTTTTCCAGGGGCGTTTTCAGTCTGTTGCTGCGATACGGAGGTTCATCGTGTCGGCGCATTCGAAGCCGTCAGTGTTGGGTGGTGAGCGCGAAGGGGTGGTGTTGCGGGTGGCGGAGGCGTTTCCCGCGGCGGAGTTCGCGAAAAACGTGTGCAAGAGTGTCCGTTCCAATCACGTGCAGACTACGACGCACTGGCGGCGAAGCTGGCGGCCCTGTCGGACCAACCCGGTAGCGGGTTGAAAGGAAGACGACGGATGTTGACTCGATTCGGTATCGGCCACTTCAAGAGCTACGACGGCGAAGCGGTTTTGGCGTTCGGCCGGGCGTCGCCCTTGACCGTCCTCATCGGTGCAAATGCCTCCGGCAAGAGCAATCTCATTGAAGGCCTCCGCCTGCTGTCCACCATCGCCGGTGGCGCGCGACTCGATACCATCCGCCCGGGTCAGGAGGGCGCCAGCCTCCGAGGCAATCTGCCTGGGCTTGGATTTGGCGGCAGTCGGGATTTTTTATTCCACTGTTGGACGGATTTCGAGGATTACGGCCGTTATGGAATCACTTTGGAGCTGCGGGATGGAGACAGACTCCATATTCAAGACGAACGCATTGAAGGCGCCAGCAAAGTGCCGCTCTTCGAGGTGGTGTCCCCCGCAAGCGGCGTCACCAGCGACATCGAGGTCGCCTACGACAACTTTGCGCGCGGCGGCAAAAAGCCGCGAGTCCGCTGTACCGATCAGATGTCGGTATTGGCGCAACTGCAAAGCCCGGCGCGTTTCCCGGCCACCCACAGGAAGGCCCAGAAGACCGTCACCGAGTTCACGCGCCGCTACCAGAAGCTGCTCGAAAACATCACCTTTCTGGATCCTCGGCCCAAGGAGATGCGCGGCTACAGTTTCCACAACGAAGATTCGCTTTCGGAATACGGGAATAATCTCTCTGGCGTGCTCTACAACCTTTGCCGTACGAATGAAATGAAGGAAAGGGTGCTGGAGTTCGTAAGGGATTTGCCGGAACAAAACATCGAGGACATTCGCTTCATCGAAACACCGCGCGGCGAGGTGATGGTAGCGCTGATGGAGACCTTCGGCGGAAGCGCGACGGTATACGACGCCTCGCAGTTGTCGGACGGAACATTGCGGATACTGGCAGTCGCTAGTGCCGTACTGTCGGCGCCGGAGAGCGGCATGGTGGTGGTGGAAGAAATCGACAACGGCGTTCACCCCAGCCGCGTCGAGATGCTCCTTGAACGAATTGCCCAGGTAGCGAAAGACCGGCGGTTGCAGATATTGATCACCACCCACAATCCCGCGTTGCTGGACGCGCTGCCCAGGGCTGCCGTCCCACAGGTGGCGTTCTGTTACAGGGACGAGAAGTTTGGGTCGAGTCGCCTGATCCGGCTGGAAGACATCCCGGACTATCCGAAGCTGGTGATACAGGGCCCGCTGGGGCGGCTACTGACGACTCGTGCGCTTGACAGTTTCGTGAAGCATCGGCCCTCTACTGACGAACAGAAGCGGCGGGCTCTTGCCTGGGTTGAAGAACACCTGCGCGACGTGTGAGGGCACCGGATGGCGAACATTGTCATTGTCGATACGTCGATTCTTCTAAACATACTCAATGTGCCGCTCAAGAACGATCAACGGGCCGAAGTTGCGGAACGATTGAATGACCATATCCGTAAGGACGATCAGCTATTTCTGCCGATTGCGACGGTGCTGGAAACCGACAACCACATCGCTCAGAATGGCGATGGAAACCAGAAGCGCCAATGTGCGCTGAGATTTGTAGAGATGGTCAGAACAGCGGTGACGGATTCCATTCCCTGGGCTTTGGCGCCCCTTCCCGATACCGAAACGCTTGTCTCATGGTTGGACGACTTTCCTGATTCAGCCGGGCGCGGCGTTGGCATCGGCGACCACTCGATCCTGAAAGCATGGAAACAGACTTGCGACGACTTTCCAGGTGCCGGGGTTTCGGTGTGGTCTCTCGATGGGCATCTTCAGGGGTATGACAGGAAACCTTGACAAGCCTAACCTGTCGTCCGGGAACGCCAGTAATTCCCACCGCCTCCAGATGCTGCAACGCATTATCGCACGTCGGTTCGAGGTGGGCGCCGGGTATCCTTGCCAAGACGCTGACGGCCGGTGTGCGGATCGGCGGGTCAGTTACATCATCGGATCGGTTGTGGTAGTTTTTTGACCGCGGCCTCGAACGGGCCGCACTCAGTCAGTCTATACCGGAGGTCAGGTGATCATGTCTCGGAAGATAAGAGTCACGAGCGAAGGAACCGTGTGGACGCTGCCCTGGGACGTGGGCGTGAAGAAGGGCTTCATGGCGGCGGAGGGCATCGACGCCGAGGTGGTGACACCCGACTCCCAGCTCCAGCCCGCCGACGTGTTCGAGCGGCCCATCGCCTCGGATTATGAGTGCGGGGACCTCGAAGGCTACAACAAGTGCGAGTGGGGCGTGATCAAGCGCGCGGCCGACGGCGAGCGCGACGGCTGGATACTCGGGCGGCGGGAGAGCGTGGCCACCATGGCCATCATCGTCAGGGGCGATTCCTCCTATCACAGGCTGGACGACCTCGCGGACGTACCCGTCTCCATTCAGGACCAGACCGGTTCCCATTACATGACGTTCAAGATGCTCGAGGGGCATTGCGACAAGGACCGGGTCCAGTTGCGACACGACGGCGGACCGGCCATCCGCACCCGTCTGCTGCTCAACGGCGAGGTGGAGGCGGCGACCCTCATGGAGCCGTTCATCAGCCTGGCCGAGAGCCGCGGCTGCCGCGTCCTGGCGGAGTCCAAGTACTGGGGGCTGCTGTTCGTCAACAGCGACGACGCCGAGGGCACCCGGGAAGCCATCTTTCGGGCACTCCGGCGTTCCGTGGATGAAATCAATTCGGATCTCAAGAAATATGCGGCGCTTCTATTGCGGGACATCCCGGAAGACCTGATCGGTAATTTCAAGCCGGAGGATCTCAACCTCAACCGGCTGGATTACGTTTACCCGGAAGACTACACCGAAGAGGAATTCAACCGGGCAAGGAACTGGATGGCTGGCTACGGCCTCAAGCCGGATTCCCAGGCCGCCTACTCGGATCTGGTCAAGCTGTAGCCAGACCGGGCGTCCGAGAGTTACGAAAGCCCCTCCTCCAAAAGGAGGGGCTTTCTTTTTGACGGGACCGCCGCAGAGTCACCGTTCGCCATGACCTATAGCTTCGCACGCATCGGGAAAAAGCTGGACGTATTCAGCGTCCTGCGGTACCGCAGCTTCCGCCTGTACTGGCTGGGACACCTCACCGCGGTGTCCGGCCATCAGATGGTCATCCTGGCGCAGGGGTGGCTGGCTTGGGAGATGACCCGGTCGGAGTACGTGCTGGGCGCGCTGGGGCTGGTGGCAGCCGCTCCCGCGGTGGCGTTGACCCTGTTCGGCGGCGCGGCCGCCGACAAGGTGGAACTCCGCCGCCTCCTCATGAAGCTTCAGTTCGTCACCGCGCTGGTGCTGTTCACGCTGGCCACGCTGGTGACCACGGAGTTGGTGCAGATCTGGCACCTGTTCGCGGTCGCCTTCATCCACGGCGCCATACAAGCGTTCGATCATCCTGCCCGCCAGGCCCTCTTCCCGCACCTGCTGGAGCGCTCGCACCTGATGAACGCGGTGAGCCTCAATTCCATGATCTGGCCGGGCACTCGTATATTCGGGCCCGCCCTGGGAGGGTTCATCATCGACCGGGTCGGAGGCTTCACCGGCGCCCCGTTGTCCGGCGCAGGGGCCGCGTTCTACGTGGCGTCCGCGGCTTTTCTGGTGTTCGGCTTGGCGCTGCTTCCCGTGCAGGTGCCGGACATTGTTCGAACCAGGAGCGGCAACGTCATCCGGACGATTATGGGAGGGCTTTCGTTCGTCTGGAAACAAAAACTGTTCCGCTCCCTGATCGCCCTGAACTACCTGGATATTTTCTTGCTGGCGTCTCACACCTCGCTGCTGCCCGTGTTTGCCGACGTCGTGTTTCGGGGCGACGGCTCGACGCTGGGCTCCCTCTACGTGGTCAGCGGCATCGGCAGTATGGTCGGCGCCCTGGTGACCGCCAACCTGGGATACTTTCCCAAGCGAGGTTGGCTGATTCTCCTGGGCGCCGGGATACAGGCTTCCTTCCTGACGCTGTTCGGGTTTTCCGGCATCTATGCGCTGGCGTTGTGCCTGTTGTTCATGGCCGGTATCGGCCTTTCCATCTTCATGGTGAGCACCCAGACCACGGTGCAGACCTTCGTGCCCGACGAATTCCGCGGGCGGGTCATGGCCATCTGGGGCATGAACTACAGCGTGGCTCTCCCCCTGGGGCAACTGCAGATGGGCACCGTGGCAGGCCTGTCTCGGGACCATTTGTCCCCGGTGCTTGGCGGCCTTGCCGGCGCGCCGTCAGCCGTGTTTCTCAGCGGCGTTGCCATGCTCGCCGTGGTCGGGGTCACCGCCGCCACCAGCCGTGGCATACGCGAGCTAAGGCCGCAGGGACCGCCGGCATAGACCCTCGGGGTCGTGCGCGTCCCCGAAAAGAATCGTATGATCGAGATCATTCTTGCGCAAAGGAATCCATCTGCGTGAGGGCGACATCTTGGAGGCCACTGTCGTGGGAGACGGCATCCTCTTTCGTCCCATGGATGTGGTGGACCGAAATACGGCCGCCGATCATATCGCCGCCCATTTCTCGGCGGCGGAGCCGTCGTCGGTAGACATCGGCCGCACCGAGGACGAGATCATGGGGGGACCATCGCCGAAATTGCCGACTCTCGCCGAGAGCGCCGCAACCGTGGGACATGAACGTTGTCATCGATTGCAACGTCCTGGTGTCGATAGCTCGGATTGACGGCGTTCGCCGGAAGGTTATCGACAATGTAGTTCGGTGGCATAGCCTCGTACTTTCGGACGCAGTTCTTGCCGAATACACAGCCGTCGCCGAACGCGCCAAGCGCATTTGGCCTGAGGGACCCAGGTGATGAAGTCTGTCTGGCAAGCGCAACGTCTGGCGGCGCGATTCTGATTACCGGGAACAGCCGCGATCTTATCCGACCACGGTACGGCTCCGTCAAGGTTTTGTCACCGCGCGCTTTCCTCGATAAAGTGACCTGACGTTGGTTCAAACGCTTTCGTGTGGAGATGGGATCGACGGCCGAAACATTGCGGGAACGGAAGGATCGCCAAGCATGAAGGACCCCGGTCCGCTGTTTCAAGACACCATATTCAGGGTTCTGGAAGCCGCGCCGCGCGGCCTGACCGTGGAACGCATTCGCACCCAATTGGCGGAGGCTGGCGCAACTGTCCGTAAGGACGAGATCGTGCGAGCCCTTGCGCAAATGAACCAACGCCAACTGGTTCAGTTTGGCGCAGCGCGGCGCTGGCATGTGCGCCAGCACTCGGCGAGGACGGACAAGAGCTCATCTACGGTTTCGAGCAGGCCGGACGAATACTTTGTTGCAATCCCTTGCCAGGCGATGGCGGGTGATGGGGCTGTGGTTGGACCGGAGGTGCAAAGCGGGCGGATTGACCCGAGCATCGGTCTCCTGAAGCAACTCCTACCGTACTATCAAGAGGCACTGCGGCACGGCGACAGCGGCCAGCCTCAAGCCTTCGCGAACCAATATGGAGAGAGTTTCGTCCTGTTGGAACCAGACAAGCCCTGGTGGCCCAATGCTGAACAGGGGCGCACGCTGGTCGTTCCACTCCTACGGCTTCCACAAGAGATCCGATCCCGCCTGGCGAAACAACACAGCCGGCATCTGTTGTTGGGGTATCCACTACACGTCGTGGCGCCGCGCAACGACGAAACCGATGTCTTCATCCGCCCTGTTTCGGTCTTTCGTTGCCGCTATGAGCAGACAGATACTCACATCCGTATCAAGGTTCCAGTGGCTCGACCCACGATTGTCCGCGACTGGCTCCGCGACCAAACCCGGTATGGTGGTTGGAGGGCGTCGCGTCTGTTGAGTTGGCTGCTGATCGAGGATGAAACGGCCGGCCTGGACACTGAAGACGAGGCCGACGCCCCGGACTTTCTGGAGATCCCTACTTTCGCCGCTCGTTTGGAATCGGCTGCCGGCAAGGCGCAGCACGAGAGGTTTCTTCCAGACGCGGTGGCCAGCCGCGTGCCCCGCAGATGCGCCACCGGCTTCTACAACGGGCTTGCGTTGTTCCCGGAAGTCGTCGGGAACTATGTCCGCTCGGCAATCAAAGACTATGATCGTCTTTGCCAGGAGCCCAGGGAACGGCTGGAGGGCAGCGCGATTGGCGCACTGTTCGGTGCGCCGACGCCTGCTTCGGCCGCCCCAACCATACTGCATCCATTCCCCCTCGGAGAAGCCCAATTGTTGGCGACCCGGGCTGCTCTGTCTAGACCGCTTACCGTGATCACCGGCCCGCCGGGAACGGGGAAGTCCCAGGTCATAGCCGCCATCATGCTCAGCGCTGCGGCTAGTGGGCGTTCCGTTCTGCTGGCGGCACGCCAGCATCGCGCGATTGACGCAGTGCAGGAGCGCTTGGAGTCCCTGACCGAAGACAGAGTCCTGCTCGTACGGGCAAACGAGTCCGAGGGGTTCGCGAGGTTCACATTCGCCGATGGGTTACGTGCCCTCCAGGCCCGTGCGGGCGACCAGGACGCGGTTCGGCGTTTCGACCGGCGTTTGATCGAAGTGGCCCAGACGGATACGAAGCGGTGGGACCTGCTGGAGAAATGGCGCCGCCTTGCGGCCATGGGTGAGAAGGAAGGCCGGGTGCTGGCGGAGTTGGACAATATGGCAGCCGACCGGGCGAAGCTGTCCGGCACGGCCGCTTCCCCGGAGACCGCGCCCACCCCACTGCATTTCTTTCTGCAGCTTCTGCGCGCGGTGGCACGGGTTCTCCGGTTTTCCGTTCGCCCACGTATGCTTCTGGGTGCGGATTTCCGCCATGCGCACTTCGACCGTGAGGAAACCCGGCTCAAGGCTACCCTTCGCGAGGTGGAAGATCGCATCCGGGCGTTGAGAGACGAACTGGAGGGACAGGTGGAATCCCCGGTCAGCTTGGGGGCCAAGGTGCAGGTACTTGGCGCCGAAATCATGGAGCCACTACTCGACCGGCTGGATGCCGTGACTCAGGATGATCGCCAAGCCTTGACCGTCATCGCGGGTGATGCCGGGATCATGGGGCGCCAGGGCGTCGACGCAACTGCCTACCGGCTTGTATTGAAGTACATGCCGCTCTGGGCGGTGACGACTTTGGCTGCGGGCAGCCGAATCCCTCTCGAGGCCGGGCTGTTCGACTATGTCGTGTTCGACGAGGCTGGAGTGACAGACATCGCATCCGCTCTCCCTCTCCTGTTCAGGGCGAAAGCGGCGGTGATCGTGGGTGATCCGATGCAGCTTGGCATGATCAGCAATCTGGACCCGCGCGAGGAGGGATTGATGCTGAGCCGCCATGACCTGTTGCGGCCCGGCATCGGACGTTTTGCGCAAGGACAGACAGACATCTTCCAGCTCGCCGCTTCCGCCATCCAAGGCGCGCCCTTCTTGCTGAACGAACACTACCGCTGCCATCCGGAGATAGCGGCCTACTTCAACGAAGCGTTCTACGGCCGCCGGCTAACCGCCTTGACCGACACGAGTCAATTGCATGTTCCCAGGGGATTCAAACCGGGCCTTCACTGGACGGATGTACAAGGCTCCGTGTCCACAGGCCGTGATATCGGGATGGAGGGCTCCGCCTATTCGGACGCAGAGGCAGAAGCTGTCGTAGAAATGCTGAAAGCGTTGGTGGTGCTGGGCTTTGAGGGCACGGTGGGTGTCGTTACCTTCTTCGCGCCTCAGGCCAGGCGGATCAATGAGCGGGCCGTGCGTGAGATCGGGGCCGACAAGCTCAATCGCCTGAACGTCAAGGTCTTCACCGCCAACAAATTCCAGGGCGATGAACGCGACGTAATGTTGTTGTCGCTTTGTCTGTCGCCGGACATGCCCACCGGTGCGCGCCAATTCCTGACGCGGGAAAAGCGTCTCATGAACGTCGCGATAAGTCGGGCGCGTGCGGTTTGTCACGTCTTCGGCAACAAGACTTTCGCGGCGTCCTGCGGCATCCCGCATATCGAAACGCTGGTCCGCCGGGTGAATGTGGGACCTGTGCCGCCCGGTGATAAGTTTGACGACCGCTTCGACAGCCCTTGGGAAAAGCGACTCTATGAGGAACTTGTGGACCGCGGCATAAACCCGATACCGCAGCATCCGGTGGGGGGTCGCTTCCTGGATCTGGCGGTCATGGACGAGACGCGCAGGCCGCCCGTGCTCCTGGATATAGAGGTGGACGGCGTCGCTTTCCACACCGACGACGACGGAAACCGCCTCCAGACGGATCTGTGGCGGGATCATCAGTTGCGGGGACTAGGCTGGAAGATCCTGCGTTTCTGGGTCTACGAGTTGAGGGACAACATGGAGGGGTGTCTTGAGCGAGTTGACGAAGCCATCGGAGGCTGAGACTCCGGCATTTGCAGCGTCGACCGAGCGGTGGGCAAAGGTGCGTCCGAGTCTGCTGCCGCTCGGGGCGGTGACATTGATTGGGCTGGGCGCCGTTGTGTGGCTTGCCTTCGCGGTGATGGAAAGCGTGGTCAGCCGCGCGGCGAAACGGGCCGAGATCAAGGCGCTTTCGGCGACACGCGATACCTTACGGACTACTGTGACCGATATCGAGACCGAGTTGGAAACAATGCAAGGCGCCCGTGGCGAATTGCAGCGGGCCGTGGAGATGCTTGCCGTCCGCAAGGAGACCCTGGATCGCGCCGTGGCAGGGCTGCAAATGGTCATCGAAAGAGCTGAGGCCGCAAGAGGCCAGCAGGACGAGCTTGACCGCGCGGTGGCCGAGCGGCGGCGCAACCTGAGGATGCTGGAGAGGGACCGCAAACAACTTGTCAACCAGATCGCCTCCGAAGGGCAGCGCAGGGACGACATCAAGGCAGCCAACGACGGCGAATCCGATCGTCTGAAGACTATTCGCAACGATCTCCAAGCCCTTCGCGCGGAGCGCCAACAGGTGGAAGAAGAGCGGGCGGGAGCGCAAAGCGAATTGGCTGGGCTGCGGGCGGAGATCAAGGACGCGCGGCGGCGTCTCAATGCCGTGTCGGAGCAACTCAACCACGGCGGAAAGGACCTCGGCGCGCTCGAATCGCAGTTGGATGGCCTGCGCGCTCAGACCGAAGCGGCCGGTCGAGACGCGGGTCGTGAAACCGAGGCTCTGGAAGCGGTGAGGCGTCGACGGGAGGCACTGGCGGGTGAGGTCGCGCAGCTCGACTCTCGCAAATCCACTCTGGAGCAAGAAGTCGCCGGGCTGGAACGCGACCGAGACGCCGTAGGTCCGGTCCGGAAGGAGATTATCGCCGCGCGGGCCGAGTTCACCTCTGCCCAGGAAACGCTAAACTTGATTGAGGCGCGCTTGGCAGCGATGCGTGTCAAGGAACAGACGCTGGTGGGTCGCGTCCGCGACCTGGAAGCCCAGCACTCGCGCCTTGAGCCGGTCCGCAAAGACCTTACCGCGACGACGCAGGACCTCGCGAATGCCCGCGAAGAGTTGCATGCGGTACGGCGCGATTTGGCGGAGGCACACGGGCAGGCCAGCGAAATACGGGCCGGAGCCCAAAGCCAACTGGCCGGACTGCAAGCGCAGGTCAAGGAAGCACGGCCGCGCCTCGCTGCCGTGTTGGAGGAGCTTGACAACCGCCGAAAGGACATCGGTGCGCTCGAAGCGAAGTTGAATAGCCTGCGCACGCAGGTCGAAACGGCCAGCGCGCACGCAGGTCGCGAAACCGTTGCACTGGAAACCGTGCGGCTCCAGCGCGAGGCATTGGCGGGCGAAGTTGCGCAACTTGATTCCCGGAAATCTTCACTGGAGCAGGAAATCGCGGGATTGAAACGCGACCGGGAGGCCGTGGATCAGACCCGGACGGAACTGACAGCCGTGCGGGCCGAGTACGACTCTACCCGGGAGCGTCTACATCTGATTGAGGCGCGCTTGGAAGCGACGCGTGTCGAAGAGCAAACGCTGTCGGGTCGCGTCCGAGACCTTAAGGCCCGGCAGTCGCGTCTCGATCCGGTCCGAAAGAACCTTGCCGAGATGGAGCAGGATCGCGCGAATACCTACGAAGAGTTGCGGTCGGTACGGGGCGATCTGGCGGAGGCGCGCCAGCAGGCCAGCCAAGCCCGGACTCTGGCCGCGCGGCTCCCGGCCTTGAGGGGAGAGATTCAGGAGTTGGAAAAGCAGCGTGATGCCTTGAGCAAGGCCGTTGCTGATCTGCAACGACAAGGGGCCGAACTCCAAAGTCGGCAGTCCTCAACGGCTGCCCCTGCGTTGGTTCCGCAGAAACTGCGACGTGAGATTGGAGAGGAATAGACGATGAATTGGGTCCTATATCCTGAGGTGCTCTCGATCATGCTCGCTATCCTGGCCATGGTCGGCGTGCTTGGGCTTGCTTTCGCCTATGGCGTGCACCATCGCCTTGCGTGGGCGCAGTTGCCGGCGGCCGCCCGCGATGCGGAGTTGGCGACGCTGGTCATGCAGCGCGAGGCCGAGCTTCTCGACAAGGAACAGCGGTTGGAGCGACTGAACGAACAGATCCGCGACCGTGAATCCAAGCTGTTGGAACGTGACAAGTTGGAAGCTGAGGCGGAGTACTGGAAATCCCAGATCGAGGCTATCAAGGCCGAGTATGCCGGGCTCAGTGCGTTACGGGCTGAGATTGAGGAGGTGCGCGAAACCTTTCGCCAGGAAATGGAGAGTCTGGCCGATGCGGAAAGACAAGCCCGGGAGGCCAAGGGCGAGTGGGAGGATGCGCGCATGCGCGTGGCCGACGCGGAGCGCCGCCTCGTCGAGGTAGCCCACGAGGAGGGCCGCCTGCGCGAGACGCATCAGGAGTTGGTCCAAACGGTGGCGGAGCTGGAAACCAGGCTAACCTCCAAGAAGGCCGAGTATAAAGACGTGCTTGAGGCACTGGAGCGGGGCCAGGACCGATTGACTAGAATCGAACGCGAAGTGGAATCGCTTGAGGCCCAGCGGCAATTGCTCCTTGCTGAGCTCGGTCGCGACGAAGAGCGGCTGGAAGCTGTCAAGGCTGAATTGGATGGGCTGGTGCCTGCCCAACAAGTTCTGGCCGAGGTCCGAGAGTCGTTGCAATTGGCCGAACGCGACCTGAGAGAAAAACGCGAAACGCTGTCGCGCGTTGAATCCGAGGAGGCGTGGCTCAATGCCCAGATCGCGCGCCGTCGGGACGAACTTGACAACCTGAATGGAGAAAGCAATGGAGTGGGCTCGTCTGACTCTTCGCTCGACGACCTCCTCATGCCCCCAACCTGCCTCGCAAGCGGGGACGACGACAACGGTTACATCGCCGTCCTGCCGGACAGGCAGCCCGCCGAACAGGAGATGGAGGCGCTGCAACGGGTCCACGAGCACTTGGAGGAATGCGGTCTGGTCTTCAGCCGACGCGTGATCAACGCCTTTCATACGAGTCTGAAAACTGCAGTCATATCCCCCCTCACCGTGTTGGCAGGTGTCAGTGGCACGGGCAAGAGCCAGTTGCCGCGTTTCTACGCTGACGCAATGGGTTTTCATTTCCTGAAGATTCCGGTCCAACCGCGCTGGGACGGTCCACAGGATCTGTTCGGCTTCTACAACTACATCGAGAAGCGTTACCGGGCGACGGACCTAGCCCGCGCCTTGGTTCATCTGGACCCCTATAACTGGCCCGACGAAGCGAAGATGTTTGAAGACCGCGTGCTGCTCGTCCTCTTGGACGAGATGAACTTGGCGCGCGTGGAACACTATTTTTCGGAGTTCCTTAGCCGCCTGGAGGGCCGCCCGCTCGATAAAGATGCCGGTAACAAGGATGTCCGACGTCCTGCAGAAATCGAGATTGACGTTAGCCGAAGGGGTCAGACCAAACGCGTCTATGCTGGTCAGAATATTCTGTTCGTCGGTACGATGAATGAAGATGAATCGACCTTGTCTTTGTCGGACAAGGTGCTAGACCGGGCCAATGTGTTGCGCTTTCCGAAACCGAAGGATCTGAGGTGGGACCTTCTCACAGTGGGCGGACCGCACAAGGCGGGGGGGCATCTCACTAAGGCACGCTGGACGCAAGACTGGACGCGCAGTGTGACGGAGATGGACAACACCGCCCATGACAGGGTCGCGCACAGGGTGTCGGAGATCAATGCCATCATGGACGAAATGGGACGGCCGTTCGGTCATCGCATGGGCCAAGCGATATTGCACTATTGCGCGAACTACCCCTCCGATCCGAGCCATACCGCCAATTCGGATGCGATCAACAACGCGCTCGCTGACCAGATCGAGATGAGAATCCTCCCGAGGCTTCACGGTGTACTCGTGGATGAGCAGCGCCGCCACTTGGACGACTTGGCGCGCGTTGCGAAGTCGCTGGAGGATGAGGCACTTGGTGACGAGATCGACAGCACCGCCCAGCGGTCGCACGAGCGCGACGGCCTGTTCGCTTGGCGCGGCCTCACCAGGGAGTGACAAACTGGTCATGGCGACGGCGGACCTTATCCTTTTGCGCCTACCCTGGGGGCTGATCGGGCTTTCCAAGACACGACTGGACATCCCGGTTCCCCGAGATGGATTGGATGCCGGCGGCTGTATCGCTCCCCTCCTGTTCAGCCGTGACGACAAGCCGGTTCTGCTTGGCGGCGATGATCGCCTACCGGAACTATTCGCCGAATTCCGGACACGTCTTGATGAGACCCAGCGGGTGTGGGACATCCCGGTCCCATTGCACGGTAGCGAATCGCAGAGCCTGCGTTTCCATTCATGGGAGCGCGAGGCGACGTTCGCTTGGCCGCACGGTATCGATCGCCCGCCGACCACCCGCTCGGGTGAAGAAGATGAGGAAGATCAAGAAGAGCCAGGGACACGCGTCTATCGTTTCCTGCGTACCCTTCGCGCGCGCATGCAGGACTTTGAAACGGTTCTGTCGGACGGGCTGGACCCGTGGGATCACGTGCCCGAGCTTTGGCTAGACCCACAGATCCCGCGTGATCCCACCATGGACATCCTCGTGCAGCACGCGCGCGAGCATCGCGCTACCTGGGGCGACATCGCAGAGCACCCAAGGCGGCTACTCAACGGCAGGCGCGAACTCGTGGCACTGTCACGCGTGCAAGAGCTGGACGTACAATGTATGCAGTGGTTGTCGCGCCAGCCCGGCGAGACACTGGCGGAGCGCGCCGGCGGCCGGCAGCGCATCATGGCGTTTGCCCGCTACGAGAACCGCAATATTCTGGAGAACCGCATTTTTCTGGACCTGATGGCCCGCAGCGTCGCGGCAGCGCGGGACTACCTTGCCATGAATCAGGGCCGGACGGGACGCACGCACTCTCCGCGCAGGCTGCGGCTTCAGTGGGTCGAGGCATACATGCGAGAATGCCGTCGCATTGAGGTGGATATGGCCCGTCAGGGCGTGCTGCGCCAAGCCGATCCGGTTCCGCCCAACTACGTCCTGCTCTACGACCAGCGCTATCGCCGTGTCTGGACCGCACGGCAAGAGATCATCCGGCGCGAACGGGCGATGGACGACTTGTGGCGTTGGCAACGCCGGTCTTGGGCGGAATTCTGCAAGGTCACGGTGGCCGCCAGCCTGATTTGGCTGGACGGGGTTGAACGGTGCTTCGCATCTCCTCTTTTCGTTCCAAGAGAGCACCATCGTGGACACTGGCTGGTCCACGATGACCCCATGATCGTTGTCGCGAACTGGGAGAGGGGCTGGGTCGTGGAACTGCTGTCCGGCAATTCCTGCGACGTTTCTGAGAAGCACCGCGAGCTGTGCGCGTCGTTTTGGCTGCGTTGCGCCGATTTGGACGGAGGGGACTACACCTATATCCCTGTATGGACCGTCCATGGCACCGGGGAGGAGTCGGACCTGCGCGGATTGGTGGCCTCGGCCAATATGGCGTTCCGTATGCTGCGCGACCGAGACCGACTCGGCGGAGGCGTCGTTCTGGTCTCGCAAGTTGACCCGTCGGCGAACACGAGAACAGAACGCGCGGAGTTCGTTTCCGGCTGCGCGTTTGGTCCGCATGACAACCAACTACCCGAGGCGTTGGATCTCTTGGGCAAACAGCTTCTGGGCAGACACATAGAGTCCAGTATCCAGGATTGACTGTGGGGTCATTGACGGGAATCGACCTGAACGGTATTCGCGACACGCTGGCAAGGCGCGAGGGAACGGATGATCCCGATGATCGGGAGTTCATCGATATGGGCATTCGTAGCGGTTTTATCCGTCTGCAGTCCGGTGAAGGTCGGTGGTTGGGTGGCGCACAGGCGGAGTTGGCGCCACATGGCCGCGGACCTGGTTGGGGGACGATCGGCGCCTCGCGCAACCGAATCGATACCTTGAGGGTGTTGGAGGCAATCCAAGAGTCCGACCCCGACGATACGATCCGGCAAGCCCTGACTTCCGCGTTGTCCGAGCTCGTGGGCAACACCGACCTCGCGGTATTCGCGGTTCCGGACACGCCGGCACATGGCGAGGCCTTCCGCGATCGCTATCTGGGCCTTCTCAAGAGGGTGGGTGGCCTGCGCCCACTGTTGCTGTGGCGACCGGTCGCGGCGCTCTTGGGCTGGATTGCCGCCGACCCGCCGGAAGCATGTGCCGGCTGTCGTGTGGCCATTCTTTCGCTCATGGCGGATGGGATTCACCTTGCCGTCCTGTCACTGGAGAAGGAACGCCATGGCAGTGACTGGCTGCTCGTTCCCGAGCGCAGCAAGCCGGGGCAACGGATCGGCGCGTCGTTCCAAGGCCAAGCCTTGGTGGAAATTGTGCAGCGCCGGCTCGTCCAGGAATCCGGCCTGTCTGCTGAGGTGGTTGAATCCGGCGCGATGTCGCCCTGGCGGTTCGCGGTCGGGGCGCAGACGCCCCAGGAGCTTGTTCGTCTGCGTAGCAACCGCGGCTGGAAGAAGCTACCGCGACTCGATTACGTTGGCCCGCAGCCGGACGCCGGTGATTTGGAGGATGATGTCCTTGAAGGACTTGGCGCCGCGACCGTCCTGCTGGTGGAAGGACCGTTCTCGAGCAATCTTGCATGGCGCAGTGAGGTGTTGGCAGCCTTGAAAGCACGCACGCAGCTACCCCGGCGGGTTGCACCGTTGGACGGCAAAGCCGTCGCTCGTGGTTGCCTCCGGTTGCACCAACCGATCTATTTTGACTTCTTGCCGCAACTCCAGATCAACGCGATGGTGGGTGAAGCCCCACAATTCGTTGACCTCATCGCGCGCGGCGCGCGCTGCCCCGGCGGTCAGTCCTTCCACGCCGACGCGCCTGGTACATACGTCGTGGACAAAGGCGCAACGCTGCTCACCTTGTGGCTTTTCAAGGACGATTTCGAGCGCGGCCGCAAGGCTGAGGTCGAGCTTACGGTGACACCGGACCGGAGATATCCCCTGTCCGTATCCGTCGAGCAGACGCCCGGCCAAGGTTTTGCGGAGGTGCATATTTCCTCGTCCGAGTTCGACGCGCTCCGCCGCTCTCCCATCACACTTACATGGGGACGCATGAAGGAGATCGACCGGACACGCGAAGAGATTCTGGAGGTGTTGCGAAGCTCGTCCTCCATCAGGCTTCGCTGGCCCAATACCGCCGTGCAGCAGGGCAACGCCTCCCCGTGGTTGAAGAGAAACTCCAGGGGTGACCTCATCGCTCTGTTGGCGTCGTATCGCGCCGGGCCGTTGTTGCGCCATGTCCGCATCGACCCTGATGGACGGGAGTTGCTGGGTATCCTCCGCCGGCGGTTCAGCTCCCGCGCGCTCAACAGCGACGGAAGCGTGTCGGATTCGATGACGGGTTCTGGGGTCAGGGCGAAGGATGCAGCCGCACAACTCGATCAGACTCTTTCCAAACTTGAAAAGGATCTGGCTGATCTGCAGTACAGGTTCGGCCAACGGATCGAGCGGCGCGTTCTCGGCGACATTCTGGCTTTCGCCAGTTGGTGTTTCTGGCGCTGCCCGCCGGGCATCGCCGATGTATTCTTGGGTGTCTACGAAGGCGAGTATTCCCATGACATCAATCACACCCTTCTGTGCGAAGGCGTGGCTCGTGTCGTCTCGACGCCGGATCAACTGAGGCGCTATTTCAAGGCTTTGGAGCGGCGTCTGAAAGGAAAGGACCGGATCTCAACCGCCGAATATGCGGGCCTCGCGCGCGTCCTGGGAACCTCCGACGAAGCGGCCGTTGTCCTGAACGGCGCCCTCGCCGATCGCGTCGTGGAGGCGACTGTACGGACGATCACAGGCGAGTTCGAGAAAGACATCGACACAGCCTACAAGAAGTTGTTCAAGACCGCGCTGCTCATGCTCGCCGCGTTGCTTCGCCACCGCAAAGTGCGCCCGGAGTTCCTCGATCCCGACGAGGACACCGCTGCACAAGAGCTTCTGCGCACGCTGGAACTGGCCGAGGAGCGCAACCTTGATTTCGTGGCGTGCAGTGATCGACTCGCGGCGGTCAGACGCTTTCGCGCCAACGCTGACATCATTGTCGACCTCAAAGACTTCATCTACCGGGAGGGCCGCAACCCCAATATCATTGTGCACATCAACGCGATCGAGGAAGAGTGAAGCCATCCGGCGCCGACAACTGTTCCTTGAGAGCCTGGAACCCGGATTCGTTCAGGCCCGTCGCCTCCTCTATCACATCCCAGGTGACGCCGATCCGTAACATGCCTTCGACAGCCTTCAGTTTGCCGCGCTGTTCGCCTTCTTCACGACCTTCTTCCCGCCCCGCTGCCCGGCCCTCTTCCATGAGTTGCTGAGCGTATGACATGATCTCTCCTCCCTGCTCGCGCCCGTGGCGCCGCAACGCCTCGTCGAATGCCTCTGTCCCCGCTTCATCCTGCGTCGCCATGACATACCTCACAACTAAACGAAAATAGTTCAGCCCGCCACCGGGGTGCAACCTCACGAACAATTGTGCCGCCATCTCTACCGCCAACCCGCCGTGCCGCCCGCACGCCGCCATCATCAACAACTGTGCAATCCGCCCCTTCACTTCCCCTTCCACCTCACCGGGCTCCACGTTCGTCTGGTCCAGCAGCACGTGCTCGAACCGAGGCACCCACGGCCACTTGCGCGCCGCCTCCGGAAACAGATCCGCGAACTCCGTCGAGTGCGTCCAACCACGGCTCCCCTGGTAGAACACCAGCGGCACGATGGGCCGCAGCTCCCTCTCCCCATCCCTGTCCCGTATCTCCGTCTCCCAGATCCGGCAACAGTACTTCAGCAAACGGAACCGCATCCACGTGTCCGGGGTCGATTGATGTTCCAGCAGCAAGTACAACCACACCCGCTCGCCGTTGTCCCCATGCGCCACCTCGTACAGCAGATCCGATTCGCTCTCCCGCAGGGCATCGTCCAGAAAGTTCCCCTCCAGTAGCTTCAGGCTCTTCCAGTCCATGCCCTCCCGAAGCCTTGCCGGCAACGCCGTGCGCAACAGGCCGGCAGCTTCCCGCGCTTCCGAAAACACCGCGCGAAACAGCTTGTCATGAGGGCGTTCGAACTCGTGAGCCAAGGTCTCCTCCTCCCGAACCCAATCGCGCAACGAACCGCGTCGCGCGATGCGCGCGCACCCGTCACCATCTACGCATCGGCGCGGGGTGATCCGGTTGCGTTCAGCACCTGCCTGCTATATTCGGCTGCGCCGGGAAAAACTTTAGCCAATATCGACTACAAGGGATCGGTGCTGATTGAGGCCGATGACGGGCAGATCGAGGGGGATGTGGAACGGCTGGTGGCCAAGGGCGTTGAGTCGGTGGCCGTGTGCCTGCTGTAGTCCATCGCCAACGACGCCCACGAGAAGGAAGACCCTGCTTCATTCCGGACAAAGGCTCGATCTGCCGAGCGCCGATCATGGTGCGTACCCGTATGTCGTCGATCATCGGTGATTTCCGTTTTCTGCACTCCGGTCTGCGCACCGAGGGTGTCTTTTTCGGCCAGCAAGATCGCGACACGCGCATGCCGATCCCGGAACATATCAGCGCCCGGCCCGTCGACGGCATGGTCGCGTTCGACAGGCCGGCGGCGCGGCAACTTGCACAGGGCCATTTCACGCTAGCGGCAAGATGCCAAGGAAACCGGAGAGGGCCGGCGACAGCCTACACTTGGCGAGGGCTCACCCCAGGAGCGAGGGCATCTTGCCCTCGCCGAGGGCGGGACGCCCTCGCTCCCAGGTCCTCGCCCCGATTGTCCAGCCACGACAGCCAGCGTGAAATGACCCTGAGCAACTTGCGCCGGTATCTTGATTTGTCACGACGCGGCGTGGCAGTGTGTATTGCGGGAGTGTGCCCATGGAATACATCATCGGCGTCGACATCGGCGGCACCTTTACGGACTGCGTTATCCTCGACAGCGACGGCAAGCTGACCATCGGGAAGGCCCTGTCGACCCCCCACGATTTTTCCGTGGGTGTGGTGGACTCTATCCAAAATGCCACCGAAAACCTGGGGCTGCCGAGCATCGGCGATCTCTTGCGCTCGACGCACCTCTTCTTCCACGCCTGCACCGTAGCGGACAACACTCTCATCACCCGGGCCGGCGCCGTCACCGGGCTGGTGGTCACCAAGGGTTTCCCGGACACTTTCCTGATGATGCGAGGCGATGTGACCCATGGTCTGACGGAATCCGAGGCCTCGCATCTGGCGGCCCTGGACAAGCCCGAGCCGCTGGTTCCGCAAGGGCTCACGGAAGAAGTGCCGGGGCGCATCGACTACAAGGGATCGGTCCTCATCGACACCGACGTCCGTCAGATCGAGGAGGTCGTTGACCGGCTGGTCGGCAAGGGGGTGGAGTCCGTTGCCGTCTGTCTGCTTTGGTCCATCGCCAACAACGCCCACGAGAAGGCCGTGGCGGACGCGGTTCGCCGGAAGCATCCCGAGGTCCACGTAAGCTGCTCCAGCGACGTCGCCCCGTTCCTGGGGGAATACGAGCGCACGGCGACGACGATCTTCAGCGCCTACATCGGCCCCAAGATCGTCGCCTACATGCGGAACCTTCAGGGGATACTCGCCGCCAACGGGCTCCGGAGCGCTCCGCTTGTGATGCAGGCTTATGGCGGCATGTTGAGCATCGAGGCGACGTCTCAAAAGGCCATCGGAACGCTGGAATCCGGGCCCGCGGCGGGAGTCGTCGGCAGCAAGTTCATCGCGGACCTGATCGGTGAGCCGAACGTCCTGGCCACCGACATGGGCGGCACCACCTTCAAGGTCAGCCTGGTCCGGGGGGGCCTGATCGAGCGCGACTACCAGCCGGTGTTCGAGCGTTACAGCATCCTGGCGCCGAAGATCTGGGTGGCGTCCATCGGTGCCGGAGGCGGGAGTATCGCCTGGATCGACGACAAATCCGGCCTGCTGAAGGTGGGCCCCCGGGGAGCAGGCGCCGCTCCGGGCCCGGTAGCCTACGGCCTCGGCGGAACCGAGCCCACCGTGTGCGACGCCGATGTGGCCCTGGGCTATTTGAACCCCGGGTACTTCCTGGGGGGCCGTATGACCCTGGACAAGGATGCGGCCACGGCCGCCATCGAAGAGCGGATCGCCAAGCCGCTGGACATGACGACCGTCCAGGCCGCCGGCGGGGTCTTTCGCATCATCAACGCCCATATGAGCGACCTCATCCGCCGCTGCACGGTGGAGCGCGGGCACGACCCCCGGGAATTTGCCATGGTGGCCATCGGCGGATCGGCTCCCGTTCATGCCGCGCGCTGCGCTCTACAGCTCGGGGTCCGCAAGGTGGTCATTCCCCTCACGGCTTCGGTTCATGCGGCGACCGGGCTGATCTCCGCGGACGTCACCTACGAGTACGGCATGTCGGACCACGCGGTGGTCCCGCTGGACCCGGCCCGTCTCAACGCGGGCTTCGATCAGCTTTGCTCCCGTGCCGCGGAAGACCTGGGAAACGCCGGTTTCCAAACAGATGACACGGTCATTCTCCGGAGCGTCGACATGCGGTACCGTTACCAGGTCAATGAGCTGAACGTACCCGTTTCCGCTTCCGGTCCGTTGCGGGAAGCCGAGCTGGAGCAGCTCTACAGCCGGTTCGACGAGCTGTACGAGCAATCGTACGGAAAAGGGTCCGGGTATCCGGAAGCGGGTAAGGAGATGTTGTCACTGAGGGTCACGGCCATAGGGAAGCTGGCGAAGCCGACCGTTCACAAGAACGCCGTCGAGCCGGGTGATGTCCGGGAGGCCCTCAAAGAGGGGCGAGCAGTGTACTTCGAGGAATATGGAGACTTCACGGCTACCGATATCTACGATTTCGGACGCCTGTCCGCCGGCGCGAACATTACCGGGCCGGCCATCATCGAGACACCGGTGACCACCATCGTCGTGAACCCGAACGACCATGCGGAGATGGACGAGTTCCGCAACATCGTGCTCCACATTGGGAGGAGATCATGACTGCAAAGGGCAACGGCAGCGATGTCGATCCCATCACCATGGAGATCCTGTCGCACCGGCTGCACCAGATCGCCCGGGAGATGGGGATTACCCTCGAACGGGTGGGGGGCACGGTCAACACCACGCAGCAGCACGATTATATGGCGGCCCTCTATACGGCCACCGGAGACGTGCTGTCGGCGGGCGAGTCCCTGGGCCAGCACGTGGCCTGCGCCGGGTTCGCGGTGAAGAAGATCATCGAGCGGTTCGAACACGGGGAGGGTATCTACCCCGATGACGTCTTCCTGCTGAACGATCCGTATGTGGCGGCCATCCACCAGTCCGACGTCTACGTGCTTGCCCCCATACACCATGAGGACCGTCGCATCGCCTGGAGCGCCACTTTTGTCCACGTCATGGACATCGGCGCCATGTCCCCGGGCGGCAACTCCCCCGGGGCAACGGACATATGCCAAGAGGGCGTGCGCATTCCGGGCATCAAGCTGGTGGACCGGGGGAAGCTCCGAAGCGACGTTTTCGACGCCATCGTGACCATGACGCGTCAGCCCATTATGGTGGGATTGGACCTGAAGTGCGAGATCGCCGCCAACAACATAGCCAAAGCCAGAGTGCAGGAACTCGTGGAGCAGTACGGCCCCGAGTTGCTGGAGACGGTATCGGGGGCGATCATCCGTTTCACCGAGTCCGTGTTGCGGGAACGCATCCGGGAGTTCGCCGACGGCTCCTGGAGCGATACGGCGCTCATTCAGGGCGACGAGACCTGGAAAATGCACCTCACCCTCACCAAGCGGGACGACCGCTTGATCTTCGATTTCACCGGAAGCGACAAACAGGCCAGGACCGGGATCAACCTGCCCTATCATGCAACCTTCGGGACCTGCTTTGCGGCAGTCCTCGCCACCATCGGCTTCGACATCCCCAAGAACCACGGCGCCTTCGGACCCGTTGAGGTGATCGCTCCGCTGGGGACCGTCGCCAATGTGCAGTACCCCGGCCCCGTGTCGTTGAATACGACCTCCGGCGCCGCCACCGCCCGCTACCTGGCGCCCGCGGTGATGATGCAGATGCTCGCCACCAACGAGCACTGGCGCAAGGAGGTGATGGCCTCCGACGCCGGTCATCGTTTCGCCCGTCACGCGGGGGTCAACCAGTACGGCAGATACTATGTGTCCAGTCTTTCGGAAGGGGCCATCGACGGCCACGGCGCCCGCGCGACCAAGGACGGTGTGGATTCAGGCGGCAGGGGCTGGACGTCGTGTCAGAACATCGAGTGGGTGGAGCAGAATTTTCCCATCCTGTATCTTTTCCGGCGCCATGTGAGGGACGGAGCGGGAGCCGGGCAATTCCGGGGCGGCGTGGGTGCGGAAACCGCCCTCACGGTTTACGATGCCCCCGAAGGCAGCATCAGGGGGGTGGCGTTGGGGGTAGCGGGTCTGCGGAACTCCGGGCAGGGTATCTTCGGCGGTCTCTCCGGAGCCCCCAGCCTCCTCGTGCTGAAGGAGGGGACTGACATCTGGGACTCGGTGCGGCAGAACCGGCACCCGGTGGACGTGGAAGCCATGGGGGGCACCTCGGAGATGCTGCCCTATTGCGACTTCGACCTGGGCGATGGAGGTGTCCTGTATATGCGAATGTCCAGCGGCGGCGGCTATGGTGACCCGCTGGACCGGGAACCCGAAGCAGTGCTGCGGGACGTGGTGAACGGCCTCGTTTCACGGGACGTGGCCCGGGACATCTATGGCGTCGCCTTCGAGCATTCGGAAACGGCGGTGGACATATCGGCCACGGAAGAGCTTCGGGCCGGCATCCGGGGACAGCGCTAACGAAAGAAGCCAGCGAGATGAAGAGACCCTTGAGAGAGAACCTTGAGTTGGACGATGATTCCGCGACGCCGCAAGTCCTTTGCACCAGGTGTGGCTTCGCGTTCGGCGGCGAGGATGAGTGGAGGCAACACAGTCACAGGAAGTTGCTGCCTCCGACTGCGGGAGGTCCGCTGATGAAGGATCTGGAGGGCCAGTTCCTCCTGGAGCAGCTCTTCTGCCCGGAATGCAAGACCCTGCTCCAATCCGAGATCGTGGAGGTGCAGCCATGAGCCTGCTGGACACGCTGGAAGCGGGCGCGCCCAACCGGCCCGAGCCCGCGGACATGACCCTGAAGGCTGCCGCCACGGGCATCGCGGTGCTGGACATGAGCGCCCGGGCCGAGGAGCCCGGTACCATGGCCAACAAGCTGTTGTCGGGGCTCGAGCCGTTCCTGGACCGCGCGCGGCAGAGCCATGTCCCGATCATCTACACGGTCTCCCTGGTGGCCAAGGGCGGACCTCACGACCGTATCGCCGGACCCTTGAAGCGCGCGGAGACGGAGCCCGTCATCTACCCGGACAGCTTCGACAAGTTCATCGGCGGCGAGCTTCACGGTTACCTTCAGTCCAACGGAGTCGAACGCCTCATCGTGGTGGGGGCGGCAACCACCTTCGCGGTCCTTTACACCGTCACCACGGCGGCCCGGGTCCACCGGTATGAGGTGGTGGTGCCCATGGACGGCGTCCTGGCGGCCACCCGGTATGAACAGGAGTACAGCTTCCACCAGATGACCATCCTGCCGTCCGGGGCGGCGGGCCGGATCCATTTTACGGAATTGTCGCGAATCAGGTTCGAATAAACCGCGACATTCTGCACGTCGTGCCACCCAGGACAAAGGAAAAGGAGCGAGCCATGAAATATCATTCCAACGGCGGTTTTGCCGGGAAGCGCATTGATCCCCAGGCGGCAAAGGTTCACACGGGCGGGTTGAGTCGCGGGCTTTTGGCTGCCGGCGCCCTGCTGGGAGCCTTCCTGCTGTCCGCGGCACCGGCGACGGCGCAGGCCTCCAAGAAGGCGCTTGCCGGGCTCATCGAGGCGGCCAAGGCCGAGAAGCAGCTCACCATGCTCCAGGGCGGCACCTACGGCAACACCGAGCTGTGGGAGGAATTGGAAGCCGCCATGAACGCGAAGTACGGCATCAAGGTGGATCTCCAGGGTACGGCAGGAGGCCCCAACATGTCCCAGGTGACGTCGAGGTTGCTGCAGGAGCACAAGCAGGGCCGCTCCCCCGCCTCGACCGACATCATGGTCGCCTCTGGACGGAACCAACTGAAGCTGGCCGGCGCGGGCGCCCTCATGGAGGTGGACTGGCGCAAATACCTCCCGGACCTCGACGACCAGGAGATTGCCACCGGCGGCACCGGCCTGCTCGCGGGGGTGGGCTTGATCGTGGCGGCCTACAACACCGACGTCATCAAGCCGAAGGACGTTCCCCGGTCTCTGGAGGACGTCACCGATTCGAAGTTCAAGGGGCTCATCGCGGCAACGACGTACGGCTCCGGTTGGCCCCAGATCACCCTGAACCTGGGAGCCGAGAAGGTGCACAAGGTGCTCCAGACCATCGCCACCAACGGCAACCTGGCCGGCAACATCAACGGGGACCTGCAGCGCGTCGCCTCCGGGGAGTTCGGCATGTACCTGTTCCAGGGGAACCTGGTGGAGGTGGAGAACCTCAAGGCGAAAGGGGCGCCCATGGACTGGACCGATCTGGGGGGCGAGATCAACGCCGCGTTCCTCACCTACGTGAGCGTGCCCAAGGCGAGCCGCAGTCCGAACCTGGCGCAGCTCGCGAGCCTGTTCCTGATGACGCCCGAGGGCCAGGCGATTTTCTTCAAGCACACCGACCGGGACTCCCACTACCGGGGCACGGCCATGAAGAAATACCTTGCCCAGCGCAAGGCCACCGGCAAGCCGCTGCTGCTGGAGACCGCGGACGTCATCAAGAACAACCCGCAGGTCTACCGCACCCAGAACGCCAAGTACCGGAAGCTCCTGAACCGGTAGGGGCGGCCGTAGTGTCGTGTCCCACATGAAAGTTGACAAATCTGCTGGTCTTTTTCGTCGTCGGCTGCATTGCTCTTCCTCGCGTGGTAATGGCCACACGGGCGGGTTTGAAACCCGCCCCTACAAGTCATCGCGCCTTGCCGACAACGACAAATCCTGCGCATCTTTGTCAACTTTTATGTGGGACACGACACTGGGAGTCTGCGCCGCAGGAAACCGATATCCGATGTAGGGGCGGGTTTCAAACCCGCCCGTGCCCGGACCGCCTGTTGGCCGATATAGGCTCTTGGGACCACATTCCAAAACACGGAACGGCGGCGAGGTCCGGCGGTGAATCACGCAAGGGAACGGGGCAGCAAGAGCTTCGCTGACATGGCTCTAGAGGCGGCCCGGTCACGGCTCGCCCACGCAGCGGAGCGCCTGCCGCTTCCGCTCATTGCCTTTGCCACCCTCGGGGTGGTCATCGTCTTTCTCCTGGTCATCGTCCAGGTGTCGTTCCAGGTCCAGGACGAGGCCGGCAGTACGGTCTACGGCATCGAGAACTTCCGGCTGCTCTACACCGACCCCTTCACCGCCAAGGCGTTCCTCAACACCGCGGTGTTCGCGGGAGTGGCGCTGGTGGTGGCCTTCGTGTTCGCCATTCCCATCGCCTGGCTGGCGGAGCGCACGACGCTGCCGGGCAGGGGCCTCATCTTCCCGCTCCTCACCGTGACCCTGCTGGTGCCCAGCTTCTTCACCGCCATGGGCTGGGTCATTCTGTTTCATCCGCGCATCGGCATCGCCAACAAGGCGCTGATGCAGCTCCTGTCCATCGAGCAGGCGCCGTTCAACGTCGTCAGCCTGGTCGGCATGGGCTGGGTGGAGGGCATCGCGCTGGTGCCGCTGGCCTTCATCATGATCGCCGCGTCCTTCCGGGCCATGGATCCCACGCTGGAAGAGAGCGCCCGGGTACACGGCATCTCCTTTGTCACCCGGTTGCGGCGGATCACCTTGCCGTTGCTGACGCCGGGCATCCTCGGGGCTGTGCTCTACGTGGCGGCCATCACCATCGCCGCCTTCGATATTCCCGCGATCATCGGGCTGTCCAACCGGATCCACACCTTCAGCACCTTCGTCTACACCACGGCCCTGCCTCTGGAGGAAGTCCCCAACTACGGGCTCATCGGCGCCTCAAGCGCCGTGATGCTGGTCATCGGCCTGCTCCTCACCTGGCGGTACATGATCGTCATCGGCGAATCGCACCGGTACGCGGTGGTGCGGGGCAAGGATTACCGCGCGAATCTCGTGGACCTGGGCCGTTGGGCCGTCCTGGGCTGGGCCATCGTCGGGGCGGTGATCGTGTTCAACGTCGTGCTGCCGCTGCTGGCGCTGACCTGGGTCTCCCTCATCCCGTTTCTTCAGGTCCCCTCGGCGGCGGCGTTCCGGACCCTGTCGCTGGACAACTTCCGCGCGGTGCCGTGGACGAACCTCATGGCCGGCCTGCGCAACAGCGTCATCCTGCTGCTCACGGTGCCGACCCTGAGCCTGGTGGCGGGAATGGCCATCTCCTGGCTGGTGATCCGCTCGAATTGGCGCGTCGCCCGGACCCTGGATGTCCTCGCCTTTCTGCCCCACGTGATCCCCAACCTGATCTTCGCCGTAGGCGCGTTCCTGCTGGTGATCGTGTGGTTCCCGCCTCAGTTGGGACTGTTCGAGCGGGGTATCGGGATCATCATTCTCGTGTACGTGGTGACCCGCATCAGCTTCGCCACCCGTATGCTCAACAGCGGCCTGGTGCAGATCCACGAGGAATTGGACGAGGCCGGTTACGTGGCCGGACTGGGACCCATGGGCGTCATCCGCAAGATTCTCGTCCCCTTGCTGTCGCCCACCTTGTTGTACTCGTGGCTGTGGATGGCGCTGCTGGCATTCCGGGAGCTGACAATGGCGGCCTTTCTCGCCAGCAGGGACAATCTCACCCTGCCGGTGATCATCTGGTCCATGTGGACCGCCGGGCGGCTCAACCAGGCGGCGGCCGTAGCCCTGGTGTTCGTGGGTTTGATGACGCCGTTGATCGTGCTGTACTACGTGTTCGGCAGGAGGCACATCGGTGTGATTCAGTGACGTCGCGGGGGACCGGTAGCCGATGATCGAAATCCACGGCTTGGGAAAAGACTTTCAACGGGCCGGGGAGTCCGTCGTCCACGCGCTCCGAACCGTCGACCTGAAGGTGGAACGGGGAGAGTTCTTCGTCCTGCTCGGACCCAGCGGCTCCGGCAAGACCACGCTGCTTCGGAGCGTGGCCGGCCTGGCGGTGCCGGACCGGGGGGAGATCGTCCTGGACGGTGTGACCGTCTATTCCAAGGCGAAGCGCATCCTGGTGCCGCCGGAGCGGCGCGGACTGGGCATGGTGTTCCAGTCCTACGCCATCTGGCCGCACATGACCATCTTCGAGAACGTCGCGCTGCCGCTGACCCAGAAGCGGCCCAGGCTCACCAAGGCCGAGATACGCGAACGGGTGCGCCAGGCGCTTTCCCTGGTGGGTCTCGAGGGCATGGAGCGCCGCCCGACGCCGCTCCTGAGCGGCGGCCAGCAGCAGCGGGTGGCGTTGGCCCGCTCCCTCGCTACCGAGCCGGTGGTGCTGTTGATGGACGAGCCCCTGAGCAACCTCGACGCCCGGCTCCGGGAGGAGGTGCGGACGGAGATCCGCAGCCTGGCCACCCGGCTGGACATCACCATTCTGTACGTCACCCACGACCAGGTGGAGGCCATGGAGCTGGCCGACCGCATTGCCGTCATGCACGACGGAAACATCCTGCAGCAGGGATCGCCCGAAGAGCTCTATTGCCGCCCGGCGGACCCGAAGGTTGCGCAGTTCTTCGGCTCGACGAACTGGCTTGACGGCACACTCCGGGAGAAGGATGCAGTGGAGACCGTCATCGGCTGGCTCACTGTCAGTGAGTCAAGTATCCCGGACACGGGCGACGCTGTGATCCTCGCCGTTCGGCCGGAGGATATCGAGCTCACACCGGGAACCGGAGCAGAAGCGGCAGGGGACAATCGGTTTTCGGGCCGGGTCGTCTCGGAGGTGTTCCTGGGGGACCATCGGGTCTACACCGTGAACATCGGCGATCATCCGCTGGTGGTGAGGACGCTTGCTTCGGTGAGGCTGAATGGCGGGGTTGCTGTTCATATTCCCCGGGAAAAGGTTTGTATCTTTCGAGCGGGCTCCAGGGACGGACTGCCGCGTTCTTGACAGGGACGGTGGTTGAAATGTATGGGTGGCACACGTGGAGGCATGTCCCCGGTTCACGGGTCACTGACACCGGGGTGAGGAGTGGATCCGATGTCGGACGGCAACCGCAGCGATGTCCAGCAGCGGCTGGCTGAACTGAACGACAACGTAAGGAAGGCATCCCTTAGAGGCGCCTGGCAGCGCGCGGGCCGGGCCCGGGAACCCGGCGTAAGCCCTTGGGTCTGGCCCTGGAAAGACATCCTCCCCAGCATCACCGAGGCCGGTGAAATCGTTCCCATCGACGATGTCATGCGGATGCGGACGATAGCCCTGGTGAATCCCTCGCAGGTCCTGCCTTTCGGCACGACCCGAACCTTCGGAGTCACGATTCAGCACCTCAACCCCGGGGAAACGACGGAATCGCACCGTCACACGCCCGCCTCCATCTATTTCGCCATCCAGGGCGGCGGCGTCTATACCACCGCCGAAGGCGAGCAACAATTCATGGAGCCCGGCGACCTCCTGGTGCAGCCCAATTGGACGTGGCACGGGTCGCAAAACGACGGCAAGACCCCGGCCCTCTGGTTGACGGCGATGGACATCAGTCTCGCCGACTACCTGGGCGCCTGGTTCCGCGAGAAATATCCCGGCGAGAGGGTACAGCCCTTCACGAAAGCGGACGGCTACCATCTCAGGCGAATGGGAGGCTTGCGCCCCAGTGCGGCTCTGGAAGGCGAGGGTCCCTTCCCCGTCAAATATCCTTGGCGGGACACTCTGGAAACGTTGGAGGAGTTGGCGGCCGCGGGCGAGGGTGATCCCCACGACGCGGTGGTGCTGGACTACGCCAACCCGCTGGACGGCGGGCCCACGACAGCGACTCTCGGCTGCCGGGTGCAGATGCTGCGCCCGGGTGAAGAGACGGTCAGTCACCGGCATACCGGGAACGCCATCTACCACGTGGTCCGGGGTTCGGGTCACACGAAGATCGGAAAGAGCAAGACCGAGGAGGAGGTGCTCGACTGGGGTGAACGGGACTGCTTCGTCATCCCCTCGTGGTACTGGCACCGGTTCCGCAACGAGTCCTCCACCGAGCCCGTCATCCTGTTCTCGGTCAACGATCGCCCGCTTCTCGATAGTATCGGGCTCTACCGCGAAGAGGGTTGACGGCATGTTCAACGATTTCTTCGAGGAAGGAAGATAGCCATGGCGCGACACTACCAGTGCATCTCGGCCGATTCCCACCTGGACATCCGGCCGGAACGCTGGACCGACCGGGTGCCGAAACGTTGGCGCGAGCGGGCGCCGAGGACCGTGACGCTTGCCAACGGAGACGAGGGGATCCTCGTGGAGAACCGCCCGCCCCGGAGCCCCGGAGCCACCACCATCACCGGGATTCCCTACGAACAGCACGGTCTGCAGAAATACTGGTTCGTGGGGCCGGGCACGGGCGCGCCGGAGCAGCGGCTGTGGGAGCAGGACCAGGACGGGGTCGATGCCGAGGTGCTGTTCACCCACGGCTCCTATCCCATGTTCTGGCGTGGCATCTCCGATGACGAGGCCTACAAGTCGATGATCCGGGCCTACAACGAATGGCTCGCCGAGGAGTACTGCGCCTACAGTCCCAACCGGCTCATCGCCATGGGGGTCATCCCCGACACCAACGTGAACGACGCGGTCGAGGAGATGGAATACTGCGCCAAAGCGGGTTTGAAGGGTGTGAACCTCCATCGCTTCCCCAGCGGCCGGTCCTACGTCGTCCCTGACGACGACCGGTTCTGGGACGCGGCCATGGACATGAAGATGCCCATCGCCTCCCACACGTTCGGCGGCACCACCCGGCTCGGCAACAAGGGGCCTATTTTCATGTACCCCGGCAACTCCGTGTCCAAGACCGAGCGAGATCCGGTCACGTTGCTGTTTCGTTTCGCCGGGGAGCAGCCCATGGCGCCGTTGCAGATGGCCATGGCCGGGGTCTTCGACCGGCGGCCGGAGCTGCATGTCTACTGGGCCGAGAGCCAGGCCGGCTGGCTCCCGTACAGCTACGACCAGATCGACGACAACTACGAACGCAATCGTTACTGGGGCGAGCGGGACTTCGGCATCAAGCCCACCGCCCGGCGGCCCAGCGAATACCTGCGCGACAACTGCCTGTGGGGTTTCATGCGCGACCCCTGGGCGGTCAAGTGCCGGGAGGAGATCGGCGTGAACATCCTCCTGTGGGGCAGCGACTTCGCCCACGCCACCGGCAACTGGCCGCATTCGCAGGACGTCATCGACGAGACCTTCGTGGACGTGGCGGGAGAGGAACGCCAGGCCATACTGGCCGGGAACGCCATCGAATTCTTCCACCTCGATGCCGCCCTGGACCTGGAGCGGGAAGCCGGGGCCGTGGCAAAAGAGACCGGAACGTGAGGGAGGACACTCTGAGGAGACTCTGATCAATTGTGCTGGCGCCCTTCGACGAGCTCAGGACAGGCTGCGCGTAGCGAAATCCCCCGTTCGCCCTGAGCGTAGCGAAGCGAAGTCGAAGGGCGCCATTGTGCCCGGCGGAAATTCATCAGAGTTTCCCTAATGTGCCCTTGTTTGGGACCCATTGATCCCAAAGCGGCTGGCGCGCCCAGCCCCAAACCACCGGGCCGAGTGCCTCGGAAACAGGAGGACAACCCCATGCGTCCATTTTCCGTTATCTCAGCGGTAGTCTTTCTGCTCCTTGGGACGTTGCCAGGAGCAGCGGCCGGAGCGTCCCCCCTCGAAGATCTGGTGGCCAAGGCCAAGGCGTCCAACCACGTGGTGACCATGACGCTGGAAAGTGTCCCGCCCGAGATTATCAGAGCCAAGGAAAAAGCCTTCGAGGAACGCTTCGGCTTCAGCCTCCGGCTGGAGACCGAGCCCGGACATCACCGCAAGGCCCCCGTGAAGATCATGCAGGCGGCCAAGACCGGCCGCGGCGTGGTGGACATGTGGGACGGTGGACTGCCGTTGGTTCTGAGGATGTTCAAGGCCGGCCACACGCGGCAGCCGCCCTGGGACGCCATCTACGAGGGCTGGCCGCTGGCGCGCAAGCTGCGCGCCACCGTCCCGGCCATCAAGAGCGCCGGCGGGGCGTCGTTGCGCGACCACTGCCTGCACCATCAGATGGGAACCTGGACCCTCGTGTACAACACCCGACGGGTGAAGGCGGAGGAGTTGAAGGGGATCAAGTATGAGGATCTGACGGACGAGAAATGGCGCAACCGGGTGGTCTGGGACGTACGCGCCCTGGGCCTGTACGCGCTGCCGTTCGCGCCGGGCTGGAACGAGGAGCGGATGCGGGTGTACGCCCACAACCTCGGCGCCAACGGCACCAAGCTGGTTTCGGGCGGAACCTCGGGCGTGTTGCAGGCGCTGATTCAGGGTGAGGGAGACATCGGGGTCGCGGCCATGACCCAGGTCGTTCAACAGAAGACGCTGGGCGCGCCGCTGGAGCTCGCCTTCGCGGGCATGGTGCTGGGCAACCTGACCGTCTCCTGTCTCATCCAGCCCGGGGTCAACGATCCGAACATGGCGGCGCTCTACTGGGGCTGGAACCACTTCGACGGCAACTACGCGGAAGCCGCGATTACCGGCGGCGGGGTGTTCCGCATGTACGACGAGGAGGCGGACCGCCTGCCCCTGGTGGCGCTGGCGCGCCGGCACGGAGTCAAGTCGGTCGAACAGATTGCCGGACCCAAGACGGAAGAACAGGCAAAACTGGCCGGCAAGTACCGGAAGACCGGCATCAACGCCCTGAAGGCCGGGATAAAGAGCAAGAAGAAGATAGCGGAATAGGTCGGGCGGCCCCGTGTAGCAGCCATGGGAAGCACCGCAGGCCCGAATTCGCAGCCGGGATGGTCCCGGCTGCGGCAGTTCCGGCAGACCGGCTCCTTGTCCGTGCTCGTGGTGCTGGTGGTGCTGGTCATCGTGCCGCTGTTCTTCATGGTGCTCGCGAGCTTCCGCCCCGAGGGCATGCTGCCCCTGGAGCCCGGCCCCTTCACCATCGCTCCCTACATTGAGGCCTACACCGGCGCCGATTTCACGCCCATCATACGCGACACGCTCTTGTACGCCGGGTTGGGGGTGTTGTTCGCGCTGCCCATCGCATTCGCATTCGCGTTCCTCACCGAACGCACCGACATGCCGCTCAGGAACTCCATGTACGTGCTCATGTTCATCCCCATGAGCACGCCGGTGTTCGCAACCGCGCTGGGCTGGGTGCTGCTCCTGGGACCACGGGGCGGCACCATCAACGTGTACCTGCGCACGCTGCTCGGAATGGAAGGGGGCGACGGGCCCTTCAATATCTTCAGCATGACCGGGCTCGTCTTCGTCCACGTGCTCGGCATCATACCGACCATGTGGCTGTTTCTCACCGCCGTGCTGCGGCAGATGGACCCGGCCCTGGAGGAGGCCGCCTCCTCCTCCGGGGCCTCTCGCTGGCAGGTGCTCCGGACCGTAACGGCGCCGCTCATGCGTCCTGGCGTGGCGGCGGTGGGGATCTATTTCTTCATCACCGGGCTCGAGTCCCTGGAGTTGCCGCTGGCCCTGGGACCCACGGCGGGGATCGAGCTCCTTTCCACCAAGATATTCTTCAGCCTGCTGCCCTCGGCCGACCTGGGCGTGAACTACGGCATCCCGGCCGCGTTCGGCATGCTCGGGCTGGCCATGGGGATACTGGGCAGCCTGATCTACATTCGTATGGTGCGCCAGACTTCCCAGTTCGCGGTGATCACGGGCAAGGGCTATCGCCCCAGGCTCATCCCGCTGGGCCGGTGGAAGTACGCGGCTCTGGGTGCGATGGGACTGTTCATCCTGGTGAAGGTGGTCCTCCCGTTCGCCATTCTCCTGTACGCGAGTTTTCTTCGCTTCTATGTGCCGCCGGTCCTCGAATACGCTGCCGACATGCGCTGGACCTTACTGCATTACTCGCGGCTTTTTGACTACCGCTTCTTCGGCAGTTACTTCATCAATACGTTGATTGTAGCCGTAGAGGCCGCCACCTTGACGATGCTGTTGGTCAGCTTCATCGGCTGGCTCGTGGTGCGGCGTCCTTCACGACTCACCGACCTGATCAACGTGGTCGCCTTCATGCCGCTGGCCATCCCCGGAGTCATCTCGACCCTGGCGCTTTTTCTCATGTTCCTCGGTACGCCACTCTACGGCACGCTGATTCTCCTCACCCTGGCATTCATAGCGCGCTATCTGGCCTTCGGTACCCGGCTCATGCATTCGGCCATGCTGCAACTCCATCAGGAGCTGGAAGAGGCCTCACATGCCAGCGGAGCAGGCAGCCTGCAGACATTCTGCCGCATTACGCTGCGTTTGCTGACGCCGGCCTTTCTCAGTGGCTGGCTTTGGGTTCTGGTGCACGCCGCCAAAGACTTCTCCGTCGCGCTATTGCTGGCGTCCGCGGGCAGCGCGCTGGTGGCGAATCTTATCTACGAGTCCTTCATCGGCGGGCACTTCAATGAATCCGCGGCCATGCTCGTAGTGCTGATCACGTTCAACCTGATCCTGGTTATCGCCGGGAGAAAATTCATCGGAAAGTCCATCGCGGCCTAGTGTCCTGTCCGGTTCACGTGGTGCCCGCCACGGGGGCGACCGCCGGTCGCCCCTACACGTCATCGCGCCTTGCCGACGACGAAAAATCCTGCGCACCTTACCATGCGAATTAACCGGACGGGACACTAGTCCAAAGTTCGCCGCGTTGGCCCTTCGCCGACGATGGCCTATAGTGTTCTGATGATAGACACACCGCTCTCCGTTCTTGATCTGTCGCCGATTGTCGAGGGCGGCGACGCCCGCCAGGCGTTGCTCAATACCATCGACCTGGCGCGCCATGCCGACGTATGGGGCTACACGCGCTATTGGCTGGCCGAGCATCATAACATGTCCGGTATCGCCAGTGCGGCGACGGCGGTGGTGATCGGCCAGGTCGCCCAGGCAACAGCAACCATCCGGGTCGGCGCCGGCGGCGTCATGCTGTCCAACCATGCCCCGCTCGTCATCGCCGAGCAGTTCGGTACCCTCGCGGCCCTTTTTTCGGGCCGGATCGATCTGGGTATAGGGCGCGCACCCGGCACCGACCAACACACCGCCCGTGCCCTGCGCCGCACCCTGGTCGGTAACCTTGATGACTTCCCGCAAGACGTGCTGGAGCTGCAGCATTATTTCAAGGAACCGGCCCCGGACCAATTCGTGCGTGCCGTGCCGGGTGCCGGCCTGAACGTGCCGATTTGGATCCTGGGCTCCAGCCTCTACGGCGCCCAGCTCGCTGCTGCCCTTGGGCTCCCCTATGCCTTTGCCTCGCACTTTGCGCCGGCGGCCTTGATGCAAGCCATCGCCGTCTACCGCCAACGCTTCGAACCGTCGGCGCAACTCGATAAGCCCTATGTCATGGTAGGTATGACCGTCGTCGCCGCCGATACCGAAGAGGAAGCCCACTTTCTCAGAACGTCGATCCTGCAGCACTTCGTCAACCGGCGCCGCGGCATGCGGGGCAAGCTGCCGCCGCCGGTGGCCGACTTTGAAGATCAAGTGTTTCCGCACGAGCGTGCGATGATGGAGGCGGCTATGTCGTGCTCCGCCGTCGGCGCGCCTGACACGGTCGAACGCGAGATCGCCGCCTTCGTTGAACAAACCAGTGCCGATGAGATCATGATCACCTCGAACATCCATGATCACGCCAAGCGGCTGCGGTCCTTCGAACTGGCGGCTGGGATGATGGGCTCCACCTCGGAGCTTCAGCGAAGCGCCGCGCACTAGTGTTGTGTCTCTTTGTAAACCTATTTGTGAGACACAACACTAGTCACAGGCGGCGTGGCGACAGGGCGCGGTTGATAGCGCCCACTTTTGTGGGAATATGGTTTCATGAAGACGACAATTGAGCTTCCCGACGTCTTGTTCCAGCAAGCCAAGGCGCTTGCCGCTGCCCGCGGGGTTACCCTCGAGAGGTTCTTCACCGAAGCGCTTGAGGAACAACTCCGGCACTGCACAAGCGAGAACCGCACCGGCAAGGCCGAGCCGCCATGGATGACCGGCTTCGGCGCGCTATCCGATCTTTCCGACGAGACCCGTCGCGTCCTCAGTGTAATCGAGGAGGAGTTCGAGACACTCTCCCCCGAAGACCTCGCATGAACCGCGACACCAATGGGATACGGTCTGTCAGGACAAAAGTAACCCCTTGAATTTACGACGTTTTCTCTGGTACTCTTTCACCCGTTAACCATACCCGTAAGCGCATCGCAATCAGGCTCTCTGCCCGGCTGTACTACGGAGCTTCAAACGGAAACACCTTCTCCACCGTACAAGCCAATTCGTAAATATTCGAAAAGTCATAACGCCGCCCCAGTTTTTGTACCCAGTATCTGCCGTGTGCCAACCAGTGCCGGTACTTGAATGCCCCTTTGATGTCTCCCACCAATGATGACGGCACAGGGGCGTGCCTTTTCCATGCCTCAAGAAGATCGTCTTCCAGAGAAACCCTTCGACGCTTCCTCTTGTAAAGTTCTCGAAAATTCCTTGAAAGGGAATCCTTCTTTCTGCGATAGCAGCGTCGCAAATAGTCGACACGAAATGAGGCTTCGATTGATGCCAGGAGCGTTAACGCCAATGCCGTATCGGTTTCCTCAAGCCTGTCCTCTCTCTCGCGTTCCACTTCGTCGTATGTAAAAAATCTGAATTGAGTTGAAAACCCCGGGTTCACTTTCGAATAATACAGAATCATGGACTTCACAGAAACGTCATATTGCTCGGCAATATCAACGGACGTCGGATGATTTCCGGTGAGCGTAACACGGCTATACATCCGCCAGTTCCATGATTGCGTCCCTAAATGCGTCCGCGCTCAGCGCGGTTGTCGTAACGTTGGGTGGCAAGGTCGCGATATACCACCCTCTCTGGTCTGCAACACTGCCCGGCAACATTGATCGACCAACGTCTTCTTCCGGTTTTCCTCCAATTTCTATCCGAGTCCTGATTGTCGGCCCACCCTTTTCGAGTAATACGATCCTGAGACTACCTCGTGCTCCAACCAGATCCACGCGGCCCCATGCTCCAATCAGCAAGGTTCCAATTGGCTTGGCGACAACTTTTTCGTTTCCGATCAGAAATGTAAGTGTTTCGGCCTCATATGTTCCGAGATGATCTTCCGACAAGTGGACTTGGTCACGTCGTATTCGAATCTGATCCTTGTCCGTGTACTTTTTCAAATACCTTTCCATTCTAGAATACAAATCACACAACTCGCGCAGCCAGTCCTCACGTGTCTTGTTCCAGTCAATTTCGTTTGTTGCCTGATTGGCTTTCGCCTGATCTACCTGTTTCTTGACGAATTCATCGAATGTTTGTTTGGACATGGCGCGCTCTCCTTCTTCGAACTCGGCCGACGCGGTTTTCGTTTTCAGACGGCGTAACGTAACCTATTCCCACTCTCAAGGGCACATCGGCACCGGAACTTCTATCCTTCCCGTGACGGCCACGGAGGTCTTTGATTTTGCCGGTTCCCGTTCGAAAATCAAGTCCAACCCCGAGCCTTGTCAATGGCAATCGAAAATTGCACCCCTCTGGGCAGAACGTCGGTGCGGATGTGACGCTCTCCGGTTGGTTCCGCCCATGCGTCATGGCTTGGGGGGAGGGAACGGAACGAGCGGAGTCCAAGCCACGACGGGTTGCAGAGCGATAGGACATGGCGTTCACAGTCGGCACCGCCGCCGCCTCTTTCGATCCCGTGACGGAGTTCTCCCCCACGAACCCGGACGACTACCTGGACTGCTCGAAGACGCCTACTGAAGGGGCTCCATTGCACACGAAGTCGGGTGTGACCTACGATTTCGAGACGAAGAGACTCTACTATGTGACGGTGACGGCGAGGGACCCCAGCGGCCTCACGGACAGCATCGAGGTGACGGTCGCGCTGGCGAACGATGAGGGGCCGACGAAGCCGGAGGCCCCGGCTGTGACGGCGGGCAAGGCACCGGGCTGGGTGAAGGTTTCTTGGACGGCGCCGCACTCGGTGCAGCCGATCACCGGTTACGACCTGCAGTACAAGCGCTATGTGATCGATAACTGGACGGACGGCCCGCAAGACCAGTCCGGTGAGGGTGCGCAGATGGCAAGTCCCGCTCGCCGACGCTCTACTCTGTGCACGTACGCGCGAAGAGCGATGAGGGCGACGGCCCATGGTCGGAGGCCGTGTGGTCCTTCCGAGACGCCGCGGAGATGGCGCCAGCGAACGACAAGGCCGATCCGTCGGGCCGGCTGGAGGCGGAGGCCGGCTACGGGTTGGCGGGGCCGGCCCGGGTGGAGGGCACTGTGACGCCCTATGCCGGGTGCGGGCTCGCTGGGGAAGACGCGCGGACCTGGCACCTCGGCGTGCGCTGGACGCTGGGCTCCGACGTGACGCTGGGCCTGGAGGGCACGCGCCGTGAGACGGCCGATGACGACGAGCACGGCGTCATGTTCCGGATCGCGATCCGGTGGCGACGGCGCGGGATCCGCCGCCGGGATTTTGGAATCGACCGCAACGGTCGGCCACAGACCCGTGCCCCGCAGCAGCGGCGTGCGAAGGTCGAGTTCCACCGCGATCAAACCTCGACGCCGCCCCCGGGGTCGAACGCCGCCCTCTGAATCGAAAACGGCGTCTGCCGTCTTGCCGTCGGGTGCGTCGATGCTCTTCGCGTGGCGGAGTGAGGCTATCCCCGTTCTTCCCGATCGAGCCCGGTCATTTCGAGCATCGGCCGGTCCGTCACGGAGAACAGGATGGCCGGTTCCGTTTCGGAGGCGTTGCGGAACTGGTGCCAACGCCACGGCGGCAGGGTGAAGCTGTCGTTCACGTCCCACTCGAGCTCGATGGGCTCGTCGCGGTCCACGATGGTGACGCCCTGTCCCTGGACGGCGTGATAGTGGGTGGTGCCCGTGTGCCGGTGGGGCCGGGTGGCCTGGCCCGGCAACAGCATCTGGATGTGGCAGGTCATGGTCAGGAAGGTGTGCCCGCCGGTGACGGGGTTCTTGTATTCGAGCAGCACGCCGTCGTAGGGGTCGCCGCCCCCGGCGTCCGCGACCTCATTCAGGGCCTCGAGAGTTTCGTCCCATTTGTAGTGGTACGGCACGCCGGCCCCCTCGTACGTCACTTCCGGCTCCCGGATCGGGCCGTAGAGGCGGCGTGACGCCCCTTCCTTCCGTGTCAGGGGCTGCTGGACTCCTTCGGACCACTCTTCCCGAAACCGGGAGGCGCCGAGGAAATTGACGACCCCGACGTCGAGGGCATCGATCCAGATGATGGGCTCCTTGGAATTGTTGACGTGGTCGTGCCACACCCAGTTGGGTTGGATCAGCAGGTCTCCCGGCTGCATGGTCATGGGCTCGCCGTTGGACGTGGTGTAGGCGCCGCCGCCCTTGACCACGAACCGCAAGGCGGTGTTGGTGTGCCGGTGGGCGGGCGCGGCCTCCCCGGGCAGCACGATCTGAAAGCCCATGATGATGGTGTGGCTCTCGGTCTCGAGTCCGATGTTCCGCCGGAAAGCCTCCGGTCCGATGCTCACCACGTCCGCGGCCTGCATCAACGCGGGGTGGACCTCGTCCCAGCGCCAGAGCCGGGGCTCGACGTTGTGATGCTGGCGCTGGCGCTGCCAGTACCCGACAAGCCCGAGCGCGGCAAATTTTTCGTGCAGCTCGTCCAGCCTCTGCTGATGATCGGTTGCGACCTTGGCCATGGTGGTGTTCCTCTTGGGTCTGGTCTGCACGCTCGCGTACAGACGGACGGAACCTTACGACAGCCCGCCCGGCCTGTGTGCCGGCGCGGGCCACGGGCGGGTTTGAAACCCGCCCCTACATGTCGCCGCGTTGCCTTGCGGCGCGGACTCCTGCGCCCTTGTTCCCGAACGAACCTGCGGCGCGTCAGGCCGCGGCTTCCTCCGGGAGCGGGTAGGTCTCGCACAGCTTGCGCCACCGTTGCGCGATGGCCTTGGCTTCGGCCCGGGTTTGGTCCGAGGTCACCCGGAACGGCGGCCTGCCGGGTCCCGCGTAGCAGTAGCCCGCTTCGTTGATGGAGATCTTGCCTTCCACCGGATCGGTCAGGCTCGGATCCCGTCCGCCCACACGGGCCATGGCCATACAGATGTCTCTGACCTCGTCCCACCGTCCCTCGCGCCCGGCCTGATAGGCCCGGATTACCGGGGAGGGGCCCATCCATGCGTTGATGGACCAGCATCCGGCGGCCCCCATCATCATGTAGGGATACATCTGATTCTGGTTGGTCATGACGCTGATCTTGCCCCGGACGATGTCCATCAGTTGCATGAACTGCATGGGAGTCCGGTGGCTGTCCTTCATGCCGACGATATTGGGCTTGGTGACAAGCTCCTTGAACGCGGACACGGGAATGTGAATGTGGTGGTTGCGCGGGTTGTGGTAGATGACGATGCCCAGCTCGGGGTGCTCGTCCGCGAGGTCGAAGTAGAACTGCACGGCGTTCTCGACGCTGGATTTGAAGTAGAACGGTACGCCCACCAGCACGGCGTCGGCGCCGGCCTTGGCGGCATAGTCCATCTTCAGCAGCACTTCCCGCGTGTGCAGGCTGGTGCAGCCGATGACCACCGGGATGCGTTTGTCCACCGTCGCGACGGTGGCGTCCGCCAGGGTGGTGAACTCCTCCCAGAGCAGGGTGTGGCACTCACCGAAAGTGCCGGTGGTGGTAATGACGTTGATGCCGTCTCGCACTGCACGGTCCACGCTCCTCTCAAGCTCGGGAACGTTGACCGTATCTTTCGCGTGTATCGAGTTGGCATCGTCGGTGGCAAACGACGGCATCATGGCCATCACACCATGGATATCGCTGGCTTGGATCATGGCTGCTCCCTTCTTCGGGCGGGTAGTGGGTTGCGAGCAAGGGTTACGGCTGCTGTCGTCCCGAGCGTGAACCACCCTGCTCGGCGGCGACACTACCAAGTCCCTGTGGGGCTGTCAACATGGGCTCGCCGCACGAGCAGGGCCATTTCACGCTAGCGGCAAGATGCCAAGGAAACCGGAGAGGGCCGGCGACAGCCTACACTTGGCGAGGGCTCACCCCAGGAGCGAGGGCATCTTGCCCTCGGCGAGGGCGGGACGCCCTCGCTCCCAGGTCCTCGCCCCGATTGTCCAGCCACGACAGCCAGCGTGAAATGACCCTGCCGCACGAGGCAGGCCACATTGACAGGGCTTCTCGGGCGGATGTATACACCCGATGTATCCGGGTTCACGCCTCGGACGATATATTCTCACTTTCGCCAGGAGGATCTTTTCATGGGTTCGATGATTCCCAAGCAGGCCGCCATTGCGGTGAGCGATCTCGTGGACAACTGCGCCAATGTCCAGCCGGGCATGCAAGTGCTGATTCTGGCTGTACATGACGGAAGTTACGGCGGCATCAATCTCGTGGACGAGGATGCGGTGGCGTGGGTGCAGGCGGCCGTACAGCAGCGCGGCGCCGATGCCTATGTCCTTTGGACGGATACGCCGGTGCGGCCCACCGTGCTCTGGGGTGACGGAGTTGACCCAGGCAAGGCGTGGCGGGTGCCCCGGGTGGTGCGCAATGCGATTCTTGGCGCGGACGTGCTCATCAGCTACGGCGTCGACTTCACCTATGAGGAAGAGCTGAGGGAGATCCCGGAGATCCTGGAGGAGCGCGACATTCCCCTGGCCCGCAACATGGCCACCACGGCATCGCTGCTCGCCAGCAACTGGGGTCTGACGCCGTACGAGCTCGTGGCCGAGATCCGCCTCCAGACCGCCGCGTTGGTGACGCCGGGCGCCAAGTGGGTCATGGAGCATCCCAACGGCTCCTACATCGAAGGCATCGTCGAGAAGCCGCTGGGAGCCGAGCATTATGCCGACTACCGGACCGTGGGTCTGTACCGCCCGTTCCCCGAGGGAGTCTTCCCGTCCATTCGATCGCGTGATGCCGAGGGCATCGGGATCATCAACGAGATCGGCGTCATCTGGGCTCGGCACATCGGCGTGCCCTGTCCCTTCAAGGAGCCGGTGCGGGTCCACATCGAGAAGGGATACATGACGAAGTTCGAGGGCGGGGAGGAGGCCGAAACCTTCACGCGCTTCTACAAGTTCATGTCCAAATACCTGGGCGAGGCCGCCTACGAGGTGCGCGGTTTTCACGGCGGGGTGCACCCCTCGGCCATGCTGGAGCCGCACCAGTGTCCCAATGCGCCTTACCGGCATTTCATCGAGCATCACCACTGGAGCAGCTTCCACTTCCACATGGGGAACAGCCGGACCACCAAGAGCTTTCCCTACCTCATGCACATTTCCGGGGAGATGCGGGGGGGAACCCTGAAGGTGGCAGACAACTACATCTACAAGGACGGCCGACCGACCGCGGCCGACCACCCGGCGGTGCGCGCCGTCGCGGAGAAGTATCCCGACCGGCCGGGGTTGGAACCGGAGCGCTGGCTTCAGGCGCCGCGTTGACGCTCCAACGGTGCGCGCAACGTAGGACCTTTCCCGGCTTTCAGGTGGTGCGTACACGGGCGGGTTTGAAACCCGCCCCTACAACGGAGCGCCGCGTTGAAACCGTTCGTCCCGAGCCCTTCGACAAGCCTGTCCTGAGCTAGTCGAAGGGCTCAGGAGACCCGGGAGCCTGCGCCGCGGGAACCCGACATCCGATGTAGGGGCGGGTTTCAAACCCGCCCGTGTACGGATCGTGCAGTCGGCCGATACAGGCCGCAAAGTATTACATCCCGGACTTTGACGCGGAGGATCACCCCATGGCCCGGAGGTATCGTTACGTTTCAGCGGACAGCCACTTCGAGTCGCCCCCGGACATGTGGACGCATCGGGTGCCGGCGAAGTATCGGGACCGGGCGCCCCGGCGCATCAAGCTGTCCAACGGCATGGACGCCATCGTCGAGGAAGGCCGGCCGCTCGAGGTCAGCGGCACGAACCAGTTCGCGGGCAAGTCTCCCGAGGAGTTCAGCCCCGTGGGCCTCGATTTCGACAACGCCCGCGGCGCGGGATCGCCGGAAGAGCGGCTGAAGGAGCAGGACGCCGACGGCATCGACGCCGAGGTGCTCTACGCCACCGAAGCGCGCAACACCGCCATCCGGGACAGGGACGCGTTCCTGGCCATCGTGCGGGCGTTCAACGATTACTTTATCGAAGAGTTTTGCGGGCTGGCGCCGGATCGTCTCATCGGCGCTGCCGTGCTGCCCAACGTCGGCGTCGACGAAGACATCGCGGAGTTGAAGCGCTGTGCGGACATGGGATTCAAGACGGCCCGCCTGCACACCTATCCCAGCGGGAAGCCCCATCCCACGCCCGAGGACGACCGCTTCTGGGCGGCGGCGTTGGACTTGGACATGCCGCTCACGATCCACACGTCGTTCCCGCAACAGACCCGTGGGCGCGACGTCTATCACTTGAAGTATCCCAGGGAGCCGCAAGGGGAGGAGCGGCCACCCGATTTCCTCCAGCGCATCGCCCGCCACGGCATCTACCATTGCGGCGCGGTGGAGGCCTCGCAACTCATTCTGGACGGGGTCTTCGACCGCTTCCCCAAGCTCCGGATCTATTGGGCAGAGAACAACATCGGCTGGATCCCCTACTTCTACCAGCAGATGGATCAGGCCTACAAAGTCAGCGCCTCATGGGCCGAACGGCTCCTGGGGCTCAAACGGCTGTCCCGCCTTCCCAGCGAGTATCTCCGGGAGCATGCGCTGTGGGGCTTCTTCGATGATCCCATCGGCGTGGAGCTCCGTCACCACGTGGGCGTGGACAAGATCATGTGGTCCACGGATTTTCCCCACATCGTCACCCACTGGCCCCGGTCCCTGGAGTTCATGGAACAGCAGTTCGCGGGCGTGCCCGACGATGAGAAGGAACTGATACTCGCCGGCAACGCGGTGCGCTTCTTCCATCTGGACGCGGCATGACGAACAGGTCATGCCGCGTCTTTCCAGACTGTAAGACCTGAACGCCGGGTTACTGGTCCTTGGCCGTGAGGATTCTGTTCAGCTCCGCCACCACCTTCCCGTCCTGTCGGAACATGTCCCCGACGACGGCTTCGATTCGGTGACCCGGAAGCGGGTTGATGTCGAGCTTCGACCTTTGGGCTTCCGCCAGGAACTCCGGATCCTTCATCGTGGCCATGAAGGCATCGCGAATGACTCCCACCCGTTCCTTGGGCGTGCCGGGCGGCAGCATGTAGGGACGGAGAATGATGCTCCGGTCCTCGACCCCGATCTTGAGCAGTGTCCGGGCCAGCGGCGTGTTCGCGGACTCCCGGGCCGTGGGCACGTTGGGAAGCTCGGGATGTCTCTTGGGGAGCCCTTGAACGAGTATCTCGATGGCGTTTTCTTGCAGTTGCGTCCTCCACGTGGACTTGATGGATTCCCAGGATACGCACGCGCCATCCACTTCTCCCTTCGCCATGGCCAGACGGATACCCGCGGAGCCGCGATAGCCACCCACCACCCGCAAGGGAAGCTTCAGGGTGTGCTTCAGAATCTTCGGAAAATCGTACGTGAGGGAGCCGGGACGAAGTGCCCCGATCTTGACGGGAGACCCCGATGAGGCCCAATCCTTGAGACTGCGGATGCCCGTTTTCCGGCTCAGGAGGCAGACTATGCTGTCGGAGACGGGAAGCCCAACCCACTCGAACTTGCGGGCGTCGAAACGGATGCCGTGGCCTTGCCCCGCTACCTGCTTGAACACCAGTCCACCAACCCAGTTGCCGATGGTCAGTCCGTCCGGCTTGGCTTTGGCGTACATGTAGTTGGCCGCTATGAGATGCCCCGCGCCCGGCATGTTGGCCACGATGGTAGAGGGGTTGCCGGGGATGTGCTTCCCCACATGACGCGCCACGAGGCGCGTGTAGGTGTCGAATCCCCCGCCGGCTGAAGCCCCTACGATGAAACGCAGCGTCTTTCCCTGGTAGAAGGGATCGCTGGACTGTGAATATGCCGGTCCGACAAGGGCGACGGCCCAAATGAGACTGAGGCAAAGTGTCAGAGAACGCGTTTTCCGAACCATCCTGCTGTCCTCCCGTGGAAAGTGTCGCGGCCTGTTACGGCCGGCTCTGAGAAGGTTCATCCCTCTTCGCCATCCCCGCGACGTCGTCGATGGTGGTGCCGTCCATTCGAAAGGCCCGGCGCGGGCTCCACTCCAGGACTTCCATGGTCCGAATGTCCCTGGCGTGATGCGGGTCCTGGGCGGCGAGGGCCTGGGCCTCGCTCAGGCTCGACGCCAGCATGACATAGATGCCGTAGGCGCGGTCCGATGTCGGGCCCGAAAAGAGCAGCCGCCCCGCCCGGTGCTGTTCCTCCAGCCAATCCCGGTGGTCGTCGTAATTGCGTTGCTGCATCTCTGCGTTTTCGGGCAGGGAACGGGAGAGCACGAGATACCACATGGTCAGGACCTCCTTCGAAGTAGGGGAGCTCTATCGGCGTTGGCTCCAATGCAGCGTGTCATCCACCGCCAATGTGCCACAGGGCGCACACCAACAACAAGGTTCACGTCCCTTGCCGGTTCACGGCGTGTTTCGATGGGCAGGAGCCGGTGATTGACCCGGAAGAGAACGGGGTATATCTCGGCAGTATTTCGTCCTATGACAAGCCTTCCCTTCGATGATGCCTCGGGGGCCAACGACACCCTCGTCTGTGGATTGACGCCGCGCGGGCGTATCCATGTGCGTGCCGCTTCCTCCGAGGACGGGCCGCGGGTCCCACCGGCGGCGGCGCGGCGTATTCTCGATGCTTTCGAGGTCGGGCGCGGGCACGGCGTGCTGTACCTGGGCGCGGCCTTGCCGGGCGCCGAGCTGCATCCTTCGCTGGGGTATTGGCGCGACTTCGGGCGCTCCTTGGTGGTCCGTGTTTGCGGCGCCCTCGACCCCACGGACACCGCGTCCGTGGCCGTCCCCGACCCGGATCCGCTGGAGATCGCTGCCGCCGTCCAGGCCGCGCCGCCCATGCCGGGCGCGGAGTCGATCACGCCGGAGCTCCTGAATGCCTTGTGGTTGGAAGTCGGCGAGGCCCTGGCAGCCCGGGCGGTGGAGTCCAAGGACGGCGTTCAGGCTTATCTCAAGGCCCAGAGCCCGATCTGGAACGTGGTCGGCCGGGTCTGCCTGCATCTGGCGGAGAACCGGCGCGATCCGGACTATCCCTTTGCCTTCATTGCCACCTACGTACGCGAAGTTTCCCGGCGGGCCGCGCCCTCGCATTTGCCCCTGGGCCGGGCACTCGAGCAATACGCCGGGGCCCGCAACCGGGGCAAGCTGCTCGCGTTGCTGGCGCCCCTGTCCCGGGCGGCGGAGGACAGTGAGTTCATCCGCGAGCTGGTGGACTCGGGCGACGTCTATCACCCGTTGCCCTGGACGCCCGCGGAAGCGCATCGTTTCCTGCAGGAGGTTGCGCTCTACGAGCGGGCCGGGCTGGTCGTGCGCACCCCCGACTGGTGGAGCGCCAGGAACCGGCCCCGTCCGCGAGTCTCGGTGACGGTGGGAGACCACGCGCCGTCAATGCTCGGGATGAAGGGGTTGCTGGACTTCGACGTGGCGTTGACCGTGGACGGCAAGACCCTCTCTCAGAAAGAGATCCGGGCATTGCTGGCTTCCACCGAGGGTCTGGCGCTGATTCGGGGCAAGTGGGTCGAGGTGGATCGAGACAAGCTCTCGTCCGTGCTCGCGCAGTGGCGCGAGGTTCAGGACCGGGCGCGCCTGGCCGGCGTCGGCTTCGGCGAGGCCATGCGTTTGTTGGCCGGCGTGGGGCTCGAAGACCCGGAGACGGAGGAGGACCATCGGCCGGAGTGGTCGGAGGTCCTTGCCGGCAAATGGCTTTCCGGCAAGCTCGACACGCTCCGTTCACCGGGGTTGCAGGCCGACATCGACGCCGGAGCCGGCCTGACGGCCGAGTTGCGCCCCTATCAGAAGCGCGGGGTGCAGTGGCTGTGGACGTTGCGCGGCCTGCAGCTCGGCGGCTGCCTGGCCGACGACATGGGCTTGGGCAAGACACTCCAGGTGCTGGCCGTGCTCTCCCTCACCCTGAAGACCGGGGAGAAGGAAACCGACCTGCTGGTGCTGCCCGCCTCGCTCATCGACAACTGGAGCCAGGAGATTCAACGCCACGCACCGTTCCTGAAGGTATTGGTCGCGCATCCGTCTTACATCCCCTCCGCAGAGTTGAAGGAACTCTCACCCGGGCGGGTGAAAGCCCACCATGCGGTGATCACCACCTACGGCACCGTCCTCCGGACCGAGTGGATGAAGAAGTATCCGTGGCGGACCGTGGTGCTGGACGAGGCCCAGGCCATCAAGAACCCGGCTGCCAAGCAGACCCGGGCGGTCAAGGCCCTGCCCTCGAAGTGGCGTCTGGTGCTGACCGGGACGCCGGTGGAGAACCGGCTTGGCGATCTGTGGTCGATTTTCGATTTTCTGAACCCCGGACTTCTGGGATCGGCAAAGGCATTCAACCGGCTGGCCAAGTCCATGGCATCGGGCGAGGGAGGGGGTTACGCGCCGCTGCGCCGGCTCGTGGCGCCGTACATCCTGCGCCGGCTCAAGACCGACAAGACCGTCATTGACGATCTCCCGGACAAGACCGAGATCAACGCCTGGTGTCTGCTGAGCCGGCGCCAGGCGGCCCTGTACCAGCAGTCGGTGGAGGAGATGAAAAAGGCCATCGAGACGCTGGACGGCATCCAGCGGCGCGGTATGGTCCTGGCCTTCCTGGTGCGTTTCAAGCAGATCTGCAACCATCCGTCCCACTGGTTGGGCGACGGGCGTTTCGACCACGCCGACAGCGGCAAGTTCGCGCGGCTCGGTGAGTTGTGCGAGTCCATCGCCGCGCGCCAGGACAAGGTGCTGGTGTTCACCCAGTTTCGCGAGATGACCGCACCGCTCTCGGGCTATCTCGCGGAGGTCTTCGGATGCGGCGGTCTGGTGCTGCACGGCGGCACGCCGGTGCGCCGGCGCCAGGATCTCGTCAAGCGTTTCCAGGAAGACGACCGGATACCGTTCATGGTGCTCTCGCTCAAGGCCGGCGGTACCGGACTCAACCTGACCGCGGCCTCCCACGTGATCCACTTCGACCGCTGGTGGAATCCGGCGGTGGAGAATCAGGCCACCGACCGCGCGTTTCGCATCGGCCAGAAGAAGAACGTGCTGGTCCACAAGTTCGTGTGCCGCGGCACCGTAGAGGAACGCATCCATGAACTCATGGCCGCCAAACAGGGTCTCTCCGACGAGATCCTGTCGGGCGGCGCCGAGTCGTCGCTGACGGAGATGAGCAACGAGGAACTGATGTCGGTGGTCTCCCTCGACCTCGCCGGCGCATTGGAAAGTGCGGGGTAGTGATGAACTGGTATACGGATGAATGGTTTCCCTACGTGTCCGTGGCCGAGCGCCGCATCCGGGCTCTACAGGAGATCGCGGCCATGAAAAAGGCCGGCCGCGAGATCTCGCCGGTGGAGATCGCCGGGCGCAGGATCGCGAAGACCTTCTGGGGCGAAGCCTGGTGCAAGAACCTGGAGGCCTACAGCGACTACGCCAACCGTCTGCCCCGGGGCCGGACCTATGTGCGAAACGGATCGGTCATGCATATGAGCATCGCACCCGGGCATGTACAGGGACTGGTCATGGGCTCGGATCTCTACGAGGTGGAGGTCGAAGTGAAGCCCATCGCAAAGCGGCGCTGGGAAAAGGTAAAGGGTCTGTGCGCCGGCCGGATCGATTCCCTCGTGGAGTTGCTGCGCGGGTCCCTGTCCAAGGGTGTGATGGAGATCGTGACCCTCAAGGGTGAGGGCCTTTTCCCGTCGCCGAGAGAGATCACCCTCGAGTGCTCGTGCCCGGACTGGGCCACCCTGTGCAAGCACGTAGCGGCCGTGCTCTACGGGGTCGGCTCCCGCCTGGACCGCGAGCCCGAGAAGCTCTTCACCTTGAGGGCCGTCGATCCCGCGGAAATGATCGAGGCCGCGGTCCGGCAGCCGCCCGCGTCTCGCCAATCACGGAGAAAAAGGGTTCTGGCGTCCGGGGATCTGTCATCGGTCTTCGGCGTCGACATCGACATGACCGGGGCTTCGGGAGAGGCACCTGTGGCGTCGGCCCCGCGCCGCGGGAGCGGGCAGAAGCCTGCGGTGAAGAAGCCTGCGGTGAAGAAGGCCGCCGTGAAGAAGCCTGCGGTGAAGAAGGCTACGGTGAAGAAGGCTGCGCGCAAGAAGAAGCCCCGTCGGCCACCTGTGTGAGCTACCCGCCGGGAATCCCGCGAGGAGGAGCAACGCAGCCGACGACATTTAAAAGGCCACATGCGGCCTTCTGGGCCGATTCTGGTTGGTTAGAGGCCGATTATCGCCTCTTGACAGAGATTCGATGTATGGGCCATATATGACCTTCAATATGCGATTTTCTGAGATAAAAGGTCACACATTGCCTTTTGAGGGCTATATGAAGACATCCCGACAAATCGAAACCGAGATCGGATCCCGTCTGGCACGATTGCGACTGTCCCGCAACGTGACACAATCCACGTTGGCAGAAGACGCCGGGATCGGTGTGCGCACGTTGCGGCGTCTCGAGGCCGGCGAACCATCGACCCTCGACACCTTCCTGCGTGTCGCCCTGGCGCTGGACCTGGGCGATGCGATCCTCGGCGCGATACCGACGGGTCAAATCCGCCCAATCGAGCGCGTCTCGCGGATCGGTTCCGAGCGCCGGCGGGCACGTCCGCAACCAAAGGAAGACGGGGACCCGACCTGGACATGGGGTGACGACTCGGATGACTGACGCGAACGTCATCCTCTGGGGCCGACGCATCGGGGCGGTGTCCTGGGACGAGACGCGCTCCCTTGGGGTCTTCCAATACGACCCGGCTTTCGTCAGCGCCGGCATCGAGGTTGCGCCTCTGACGATGCGCGCCAGAGAAACACCCTATGAGTTCCCGGCTCTCAACAGGGAAACCTTCAAGGGTCTACCGGGAATGCTTGCAGATGCGCTGCCGGACAGGTTCGGCAACCGGCTCATCGACGCATGGCTGGCGGAAACTGGCAAGAGCCCGGAGGCCTTCAACCCGGTCGATCGGCTCTGCTACATTGGCCTCCGCGGCATCGGTGCCCTCGAGTTCGAGCCGGCGCTTCGGAAACAGACGAGAGCGAAGAAACTGGAAGTCGCCCGACTCGTCGACTTGGCGAATCGGGTGCTCGACGAACGCGCAAACCTTGCCGGGCGACTCGATGGAGAGAACGATGCAGAGGCTCTCGAGGACATTCTGAGCGTTGGCACGTCGGCAGGTGGCGCGCGGGCGAAAGCCGTTCTCGCCTGGAACCCGAAAACCGGCGAATTCCGATCCGGACAACTTGATGCCGATGCGGGATTCGAGCACTGGCTCCTGAAGTTCGACGGTATTTCGAACAACAGGGACAAGGAGCTGGCCGATCCCGAAGGTTTCGGCAAGATCGAATACGCCTACGCAAGCATGGCGCGTGCAGCCGGCATCACGATGTCGGAGTGTCGGCTCCACCACGAGGGCGGCCGCAGTCACTTCATGACGAAACGATTCGACCGGGACGATACCGGCCGCAAGTTCCATATGCAGTCACTCGGGGCGATGCAGCACTTCGACTTCAACGACCCATCGGCCTATTCTTACGAACAAGCCGTCATGACGATCCGGGACCTGGATCTCGGGATGGTTGCAGTCGAGGAGCAATTTCGTCGGGCGGTCTTCAACGTCATGGCGCGCAACCAGGATGACCACGTGAAGAACATCTCGTTCTTGATGGACCGGTCCGGGAAATGGTCCCTGTCCCCGGCTTATGACGTCGCCTACGCCTACAATCCAAGCGGCACATGGACCCGCGACCACCAGATGAGTTTGGCTGGGCGCCGGAACGGCTTTGAGCGTGACGATATTCTTCAGTTCGCCGCCTCCATCGGCGTGAGAAAGCGCAGAGCGCTGGAAATATTGGACAAAGTAAGCGCTTCCGTTCGGGACTGGGGTAAACACGCTGAAGCAGCGGGGGTCGCGCCCCGCGATGTGACACGGATCGGGAAGACCGTCAGATTGAACCTGACGTCGGGCCAGTAGACGAGCGCACCTCGGAGACGAGGTGGGTTGAAGAAGTTGGGCTCAAACGCCGTTGCATTGCTCCCGCAGTCGAGATTCGAGCGCCCGAAGCGCAACGGCTGGGCAGAAGGAGAGAACAGCCGGAGGATCAGGATGGCGACGATCAGATCAAAGAACCGGTTCGGAAAGCGGTTCATCCGCCTGCAAGAGCTCCGAGATTATGTCGTCGATCTCGACCTTTCCAGGCATCCGCCCGGTAAAGGACTGATTGTTGACGGCGGCCCAAAGATACTCCACGCGCCGGACGGCAGATCGCCGAGATCGATCGGCAGGATGTCCGGAACTGGTTCGCCGCGCTGCATTGACACGATTTCTCGCGCCGATGTATGAGGAACCCGCCAGGAGGATTCCTTCATCAACCGGAGAGGCTGATACCATGCGTGAGTTTCTGAGGTGCGGATATCTGTTCGACGGCTTGAGCAACGAGCTGAAAGCCGATCAGACTGTTGTCATCGAGGAGGGGGTGATCGCCTATGTCGGACCCACGGCAGAGGCGCCGCAGGCTCGTGCCGGCGACCCGGTCATGGACCACTCCGGGGAGTGGGTATTGCCCGGCCTTATCGATATCCACGTCCACCTGAGCTACGGCAATGCGCAGGCCAACGAAGACGTGGACATGTTCGCGCCGCCGGAGTTCCGGGCGTTGCGGGCCATGCATGCCGCCAGAAAGGTTCTCAATGCGGGATACACGTCGCTAGCCGATCCGGCGTCCACCAACCGGGTTGCGGCTTCGGTCCGTGACGCCATCCACGCCGGGATGTTTCAGGGGCCCCGGATTACCTGCGCAGGGCGTCAGGTGACGGCACGGCAGGGGCTGGGCGACTGGTACCCGACCTGGATCGGCGTGCCCGAGAGCTCCGTCGGCGTACTCGTGCGCAGCCTCGACGAAGCCATCGAGGAGATTCGCACTCAGGTCAAGGATCGTATGGACATCATCAAGTTCGCCGTCGACGGTCTGCAGCGCAACCGCGCCGGCGAGCTCATGTCCGGCTTCAATCAGGCAGAGCTGAGCGCAATGGTGGAGGAGTGTCATCGGCTCGGCGTCAAGACCGTCACCCATGCGCGCGGGCGTGAAGCCGTGCTCTACTCGGCCCGGGCCGGCGTCGATGTCATCTTCCACGGGTTCGAGATGGATGACGAAGGCCTTGATGAGATCGTTCGCAACGGCTGCGTGCTCTCGCCCGCCCTGACCTTCCTGGTCAACACCGTGGAATTCACCCGTCCCGGCGACCCCTGTTACAAGTGGCGTCCCAACATGAACCGCGGCGACGTCGAGGTCGCTTCCCGGATGCTGGTCAAGGCCAGAGAGGCAGGCGTTCCCTTCATGGTGGGGACCGACACCGGGTTCGCGGTCACGCCCTACGGCGAATGGCATGCCCGCGAACTGGAGATCATGGTCGAACATCTCGGCTTCACGGCCGCGGAAGCGCTCAGAGCCACCACCAGCGCCAATTCGGGACTGCTGCGGGAAGGCGACGCCGTCGGCCGTATTGCCGCCGGCGCATTCGCGGATCTGACCGTGGTGGCCGAGAACCCGTTGGAGAATATCTCCAGCCTCATGCGTTCAGAGAACATCACCCACGTCTATCTCAGCGGTGAGGCGGTCGACTTGGCTCCGATGCCGGAAGTCAAACCGTACAGTTGGGAACAGTCGTTCCGCCAGTGGGACGACGTCTACACGCGCGAGCGGGTGGCGGAGCTTGCGCGCTGAAGCATACTCCGGAAAGACTCGGATCGGTTGTCACCGTCTGGAAATGGCGTCCTTCGACTTCGCTACGCTACGCTCAGGACGAACGGTTAGGACGAACGGTTGGGGTAGCCTTCTGTCCCCGTTCGTCCTGAGCGTAGCCTTGCGAAGTCGAAGGACGCCATTTCCAGACGTCGGTCAATGATATGACTTTTCCCTAGCTCGAATGCAGGGTGTAGCTCACCGGCAGACGTTCCGCTCCGTAATACTCACTCAGGAACTGGGCTTGGCTCTCATAGCGGCGGTCCGGAACCAGACGCGCCTGGAACGACACCGGCAACGGATCGACATCGAAAGGGTAGGGCGTCACGACGGCCCCCCCTTTGTCCCGGATGTCGAACGTCAGGATGGTGTCCTCACGGCCGGAATTCACCGGTGCGGCGATGCCGCTCAGGGTGGGGCTGGGGCCGTTCTTGCGTTGGGTCGAGTTGAATGGGTAGCGGTTGCAGATGAACTGACCCATCTGATCATAGATCTCCATGAGCTTGAAGTTCGTCCAAAGTTGGTCGTCGGTCACGTAGTCGCGGTACTCGGGTGACTCCCGGAGCCGCACCATCAGGGCCTCGCGATAGGCCTCCTGCTCCCGCACAAACTCGCGAACCTCAGCATGGACCGTATAGTCGGGCATGTAGGACAGCAGGCCTTTCCCCTGGGTCAGCAACGCCTCCGCGTGCAACGAAACGATGTAACCCGCGTAGGCATCCTGCTCCGCCAGCCGCGTAATGCCGTGCCGGTAGAACGACAACCAGACCCCGAGCCCCAGGTGCTTGATGCTGCCGATGTAGTCGGGCGGCCGGCCCTCTTCGTTGAGTTGCGGCTTGATCTCCCAATCCCACCATCCGGTATCGTGCTCCTGGGCCGCCAGGACCATTGCCGCGTAGGGCGCAGGGCGCGCGAACTCGTCGTTGCCCCAATGGGCCGCCAGCCAGCCGGTGACCCGGGAGTGGTCGACCTGGAGGATCAGTAACAGGCGTTCGTCATCGTAGGGACAAACCATCATGGCCGTATCTCCTTCTTGGTCAACTTGAAAGAAAGACGCTCATCGGTGCGGTTCCAAGCCTTTCCGTCGCCAATGTGCCACAGGAAGTACACCAGCAACAAGGTTGAGGGGTCTCCTCGCCTCCTCCGCTTCAGCCCTTAGGGTGACGCGCTGCTCGCGCCGGCCGGAGCGCAAAGTGGTTCCGAAGTTCTTGCGGTTACGGGGACAGGTGATAGGTTGTCGTTGGAAAAGTGGTTGGCTTGGATGGGGCGAGATGAATCGGTGTCACGGTCCCATATGGCTCGACTCCCCGAATCAGGCAGGTCGATCAGGGATTAGATGACATTCATTGTAAGTGAAAGAATATCAAGCTATTCGGTCGACATCGGACTCTCCGAGTCGATGATCCTCCACGGGGATGCCCAACATGTGCTCTCTCGTCTGCCCCGCGAATCTGTCCAGTGTGTGGTGACTTCGCCCCCTTACTGGGGTCTCCGAGATTACGATATTGAAGACCAGATCGGACTGGAGCCGACTTTACCTCAGTTCATCAACCGCCTTATTGCCGTTTTCCGGGAAGTCAAGCGGGTTCTGAAGCAGGGTGGAACGTTCTGGTTGAACGTCGGGGACGGCTACACCAGTGGAAACAGAACTTGGCGGGCGCCCGACAAGAAGAATCGTGCGCGTGCGATGTCCGTACGCCCTGAGACCCCGGAAGGTCTCAAGCCAAAGGACTTGATCGGAGTTCCCTGGCGTCTGGCACTCGCGCTCCAGGAAGACGGTTGGTACCTGCGCAGCGACATCGTCTGGCACAAGCCCAACGCGATGCCGGAAAGCGTCAAGGATCGGCCAACGCGAGCCCATGAGTACATCTTTCTTTTCACCAGAAGCGAGCGTTACTACTACGACTACGAAGCCATCAAGGAGCCGGGCGGCAACAACGCCCGCAAGCGTAATCGCCGTTCGGTCTGGGACGTGAATACAGAGCCCACCAAGGACGCCCATTTTGCGACATTTCCGCCCAAATTGATCGAACCCTGTATCCTTGCGGGAAGCCGTCCCGGTGACTACGTGCTGGACCCATTCTTCGGTACGGGTACGGTGGGTCTCGTCTGCCAGAAGACCGGCAGAAAATACATAGGAATCGAACTCCATCCCGAATATGTCGAACTGGCCGCGGGTCGTCTGTCAAAGCACGAACGGCAACTCGAGCTCAACCTGAAAGTCCACGATGATCGATCTCCCCGCGCCCGAACTGCAGATTGACTTCTCCAGGTCACTGAAGACGATCAGAAGCCAACTCTTGCAGCAAGCGCTCCTGTCAACCGTCCGGTATTCGTCTCTCCAGGAGATTGACGCACAGCTCCGTGAATACGTGAGCGAAGAGGACCTCAAGCGTCTCGCCGCGCATGGCCTCCGGGGTGAGTTGCTGTTTCCAGTACCCTGTCTGCTTCGTGCGAACCCTCGACTTCTTGGCTACTACAGGTTGCTGCTGGGTTTCAGTCAGAAGGCCTTCTACGGCAGCAGCGGTCGTGCGGGGGTCTTCAAGAGCATGGAGGACAGCGGTACTCTTTCGGCGCGACAGGACGAGTCGCTAACTGATCTCTGTGTGGGGATGGTTCGTTGTGCTTCCCGGTTGGTTGCGGCCCTTGACGAGGAAGACATTGAGCCTCAGTTCCTGGACGACCTCACGTTGTTGACCTTGGGACCGCAACTGCGGGGAGGGGCGAACGTCAGAAAGGGCAGCGCGGGGATCGTGGTCGTCTTTGACGCTATCCGGGAAGTGGTCAAGGACAACATCCAAACGCAGAGCAGCAGGCGACTCGACATCAACAACGCCTCCGGCCGGAACGTCACTATCCAGTTCGCCGCCGACCCGGACATCGTCATTGTGGAGGAAATGGCCCCCGGTAAGCACCGCAATGTCATTGCCATAGAGGTCAAGTCGGGTACGGACTTCTCCAATATCCACAACAGAATCGGCGAGGCCGAGAAGAGTCACCAGAAGGCCAAACAGGCGGGCTTCGTCGAGTGCTGGACCATTGTCAATGTTGACAGGATCGACTTGGAGATGGCGCGGAGAGAATCTCCGTCAACCAATCGCTTCTATCGCATCTCCGAACTCAAAGAGGGCAAGGGCGACGAGTTCCGTGACTTTCGTTCACGTATCTTGTCACTGGTTGGGATTCCGGGCTGATCCGACGCCGCTCACAGGTCCGCCTTGCGGATCTCCCTCCTGAAGGTCGTAAGGCCCAGGGTGGTGGCGACGCAGATGGCGGCGCCCACCATGAGCGTCAGGGGCGCGCCGATGAAGGCCGCGACGAAGCCCGACTGCGCCTCCCCGATGCTCGTGCCGCCTACGCCCAGCATCCGCTGGAAGCTCAGGACCCGTCCTCTCAGCCTGTCCGGAGTGATGGTCTGGATGATGGCGTTGCAGAGCACCATCTGAACGGCTTCGAAGAAGCCCAGCAGGAACACCGCGGCCATCGCCAGCAGAAACCAGCCCGACAGCGCCAGCACCGCGAGAGGGACGGCATAGGCGAAGAGCCCGAACGCCACCCAAAGCCCCTTGTACCGGAGGTTCCCCAGGGACATGATCACGGCGACGCCGAGGATGGCGCCCCCGGCGGCGGCGCCCAGAAGCAGGCCAAAGCCTCCGGCGCCGGCGCCGAGGGCGGCCACGAAGATCGGCAGCAAGGCCCGGTAGCTCCCAACGTAGACGGTGATGAGCTCCATGGCGAGAAAGACCCACACCGTGGCTTCCCGGCGAACGAATTCGAAACCCTCCATCAGGCTCCGGAAGGGAGACTCGCGGATGCCGGACACGTCCGACACGTAGTGGATCGCGACGACCAGGAAGGCCGCCGAGAAGTAGACGCAGCCGTTGAGAGCATAGGCCGGACCGGAGCCGAGCCAGAGGATGAGCAAGCCGGTCAGGACCGGCGCCGTAAGCTGGGACATCTTCCGGCTCATGGCCGTGAGCGAGAGGGCGTTGAGCAGCATCTCCCGTGGCACCAGCCCCGGCACCATGACGTTGCGGGCGGGTGCGCCGAGGGCGTTCAACGACGCGTTCATGAAGCCCGAGACATAGATGTGCCAGATTTCAACCAGGCCCGTGACCGCCAGGAACGCCAGCCCGGCGTTCACGGCCCCGTTGCAGGTCTGCACCAGTATCACCAACCGGCGGCGGTCGACGCGGTCGGCGAGGACGCCGCCGAACGGCGAGAGGACGAAGACGGGAATCCCGCGCACCAGTCCGGTGAGTCCCAGGTGCAGGGCCGAGCCCGTCAACTCGTAGATGAGCCACAGCTCCAGGGTTCGCTGGATGTAGAAACCGAAGGACGTGGCCAGGATGGCCAGACACAGCAGGCCGAAGTCACGATGGACCAGTGCGCCGCGGGCCGGTTTCAGCTTCGCTGTCAGTTTTTCGAGCGCACCGGACACTAGTGTTGCGTTCCACAAATATGCTGACGAAGATGCGCAGGAATTCTTGCCGTCGGCAAGGCGCGACGACCTGTAGGGGCGACCGGCGGTCGCCCCCCAGTGGCCAAACCCACGCGAGGAGGAGCAACGCAGCCGACGGCGAGAAGGACCAGCATATACGTCAGCGTATTTGTGGAACGCAACACTAGACGGGTAGCAGCGTGCCGATCCCCTGTTCCACGGCCTTGCGGTGGATGTAGGAGGCGACCGCGGTGTCGTAGATGCCGCAACCGGGATTCAGGTATGCGATGACATCTTCAGCGGACTCTCTGCCTTTCCTCCTGCCCAAGAGGATATCCGTGATCTCGCAGGAAACGTCGGCTTCGGTGAGGTCGCCGGACGCCAGCAGGGACTCGATGGCGTCGTAGGGAGGCAGGTGTCCCACGATTTCCTCCTTGACGCCGACGACGATACGGGCCTTTCTAGCTGTCTCGACGTCCACTTCCTCGGGCGTGTTGTAGATCACCGTGCACCCCGGTTTCAGCCATCCGACACGAGCAGTTCGACCTTCCGAGCGCTCAACTCGCGGTAGCCCTCATCGGTGACCACGAGGCTCGTCCCCCCGAGTAGCGTATCGGCGCCGTTTTTTGCAACAAGCGTCGGTGAGATGCTGTAGATCATGCCGCTCCTCAAGACAAAGTTGCCACCGCCCCCCAAATTCTTGCCGCCCCGGGGGTCTGCAACTTTGAATGCCGGCCCGGGAAACTCCGGTACATCGATGCCGTACTGATGAATCTGCGAATGCGGTGACGCGTTGAACCCCGTGTGGCTACAGGCGATCTCGTAGGTATCGATCAACTCGCGCTGGGTGACGCCGTCCCTCACCTTTTTGAGCACGGCATCCCTGATATGTTGTACGCCCCCGAACATCTCCCGGTGAAGTGCCTTGGGCTTCCCGAAGGAGATCTCCTGATCGCTGTGCCCGGCGTAATGTCCGTATTCGGAATGCGCCGTCAGCGTTCCCATGTCGCCCGGTTGAATCCGCCGGTGCAACGCGAGGTGGGCAAGTACGGGATTTTGCAGAGGCACGGGGCCGAAGGTGAAGAAGAAAGTTGAATCCGTATCACCGCCTGCCGCCCACATGGCCTTGACGCCCTCCTGCACCACCTCGGCTCCTGTCATACCCGGCCTGGCGACCTCATGGACCCGTTCGATGGCTGCGTCAAATATCCGGTTTGCCGCCTCGATCATACGGATTTCTTCCTCGCTCTTGAGGGTTCGAACGTCTGCAAACACATCCGATACGTCGACGATATCAGCGGCCGGAAGATCCGTGGCTAGCTGTTCGTAGAACCCATGACTCAAGCCGCCATGGCCCACTCTTGCGCCGGTGACCCCAATCGTCCCGTTCTCGATCCCCAACTCCCTGATCCGCGCGACCAGAGGCGTGGCATCGATCCCGGACCGCAGGTCCTTGACCCAGTCCTGTGCATCAGCGAGTACTTGTGGCGACAGGTCCACAAAATAGCGTCGGTGGATGACGGCCGTCAGAAACGTCCCTTCCGCTGTCGGAAGCAGCCCGAATCTTTCGCCGGGAAGTCCGTTGGTCAGATAGAACAGGTTACTGCCGACGGCAATTACGCAGTCGACGGAGCGTAACCGCAGACGCTCCCGAATGGCGGCGTACCTGCGGTCCCGTTCGGCCAACGTCAACCGAATATCCGTTTCCATGAACTACCTCATCCCTCTTTGCCGTACGCTTGCCTGATTTGTCCGGTCGCCTTACCGCGAACTTTATCGGTTCCGGAAGACGAGCCGCCGAGAAGTCTGACGAGGGGGGTCGATGCGGGCTCAAAGGTAGGTTTGGAGCCTGCCGGACCCGGTAGGTCCCGCCAAATCCGGCAAGCTCCAAAGTTGCCTAGGAGCCTGCGCCGCAGGAACCCGGCATCCGATGTAGGGGCGGGTTTCAAACCCGCCCGTGCCCGCACGGCGCTGCCGGCCGATACAGGCTCCTAGGCGGCGCTACGGCCGCTTTCGGCTTCCACCAGAGGACGGTAGCGCTCGTTCATCTCCATCCAGTGGGCCGCGCGCTTCTTCGCCCGGTCGATCTGGACGTCCGGGAAATTGAGGAAGGGCACCCGTGTGGGTCCCACCTTGCAGTAGTCCGCGTACTCGGCGGGCCGCTTGAAGCCCTCGCCGGGGACGGGCTTGCCCTGGCTGGCGGTCATGATGTCGGCAATGACCTCGGCCGCCTTGTCGTTCTCGCCGCGCCGCACCAGGTTCCGGAGATGGAGGATCGGCCAGGGGCCCATCCAGACCTCGGTGGACCAGCAGCCGGCGGCGCCCATGCTGTAGTAGGGCAAGAGCTGGGTCTGGTTCACGAACACGCTGATCCTGCCCTGGGTGATCCGCTGAAGGTTCAGGAACTGGCTGGTGGTGCGGTGGCTGTCCTTCATGCCGATGATGGAGGGTTTCTTCACCAGCTCCTTGAACGCCCCCACCGGCAGCGTGAACTTGTGGTTCCCCGGGTTGTGGTAGATCAGGATGTTGAGCGTCGGGAACAGGTCCGCGATGTCATGGAAGAAACGGACGGCATCGGGCAGGGGGAGCGTCTCGTAGTAGGGGACACCCAGCAGCACCCCGTCCGCGTCCGTGTCCTTGACGAAGTTCATCTTCCGCACCACCTCCCGCGAGTTGGGGCTGGTGACGCCGATGAACAGCGGCACCCGTTTCTTGACCGTGTCCACGGCCGCGGTGGTGATGGTCTGGAACTCTTCCCACAGCAGGTTGTAGCACTCGCCGTAGGTGCCGGTGGTGGAGATGACGTCGATGCCGTCCTTGATGATCCGGTCCACTCCCGCGGCCAGGTTGTCAACGGCGACGGTCTGGGTCGCCTGTATGTCCACGGCGTCGTCGGTGGCGAATGCGGGCATCATGCCCATGGCTCCGCCGATGTCCTTTGCGGTCAACATGAGTCACCTCCTCGACTGAATAGGGTTGTGTTGAATCCTGCGTTAGTGGAACCAACTATACCCACAATGAGGCCCGTCCATCAATCGCGTGGATAGGCGGGCGGGGACACTCCCACTGGTTGGCGTCCTTCGACTTCGCGCCGCTGACGCGGCGCTACGCTCAGGACGAACGGTGTAGCCAACGGTGACGTGCCGAACAGTCGTGGTGTGATGTTCTCCGTTCGTCCTGGGCCCTTCGACAAGCCTGTCCTGAGCTCGTCGAAGGGCCCAGGACAGGCTTCGCGGAGCGACATTCTCCGTTCGTCCTGAGCGTAGCGCCGCGTCAGCGGCGCGAAGTCGAAGGACGCCGGCTTGGCAATGGCGCATCAACACAGTTGACCCAAGTGTTTACGAGTTGGCGGCCGCCTCGATGCCGTAAAGCCCGGCGGCGTTGTTCCACAGGATCTTCTCGCGGACGGTGTCCGTGACGCCGCGGAAGCAGCGTTCCACGGTCTCGCGGGTACGCGGCCACGTGGACGTGGCCAGCGGCAGATTCGTGGACCAGAGGATGCGGTCTTCTCCCACGTAACCCACAAACGGTGCGATCTCGTCGAACCACGCGGTCAGGTAGCACTGGCGGTGGAACATCTCGGACGGCTTGAGCTCGTATCCTTCGCGGGCCAGCCCGTCGTGCTCGAACTGGTGGTCGGCCCATTCCAAATACAGCATGGCCCAGCTCAGGGCGCTCTCCGCCAACACCAGCCGCAGCCGCGGGTGGCGCAGCAGCACCCGCGAGAAGGACAGGAGCGAGAGCACGTAGACACTGGACATCGGCCGCGTCACCGCGTCCACGGCTTCGGACAGGGCCGGCGCGAGCCCGGAGAACGCCGGGTACAGCAACTGCGGCGAGGCCCCGGCGTGCAGCGACACCGGCACGTCCAGCTCCTCGCATGCGCTCCACACCGGATCGTACTCGGGGCCGCTCACGTGGGGGACGTCCCGCAGGTGCATGGGCAGGGCCGGGAAGACGATGCCCCGGTGTCCCTTGCCCACGGCGCGCTGCATCTCCGCGGCCGCGGCCTCCGGCGGCCAGATGGGCACGATGCACTGGGGGATGAACCGCGGGCTGGCCGCGGCCCACTCCTCCAGCAGCCAGTCGTTATAGGCCTGGACGCAGGCGGTCTCGAGCTCCGGGTCGTCGAGCCGTCCGAAGGCTTCTCCGGCGACGCCGGCGACGGTGGGGAACAGCACCGAATAGGCGATGCCAGCGGCATCCATGGCTTTCAGCCGCTCGGCGGGGGAGTAGGCCGCGGCGGGCACTTCCTCCCAGCACCGTGGCTCCCGGTTCCGGTCCGGCATCAGCGCCCCGGCCGCCGCGACGTTCCCGCCGAGTAGCGGTTGGCCGTCCACCGTCCAGTGCTCGGCCCCGTCGGCGTTCCGTTCCAGGTGGGGAATGCGGTCCCCGAAACGGCTCCTCGACAGCCGTTCGGTCCACAGGTCGGGAGGTTCCTGAACGTGGTCGTCGGCGCTGACGAAACCCTGGGCCGGGCTCATGCCCGCGCTTCCCGGGGCGCCGCTTCGTGCACCACGGCGTCCATGCCGTAGACCTTCATGGCGTTCTGGTAGAGCAGCTTGCGGCGGTCCTCCGCGGATACCCCCTCCAGCACGTGTTCCACCGCTTGCCACGAACGCGGGTAGAAGGAGGCGACGTGGGGGAAGTCCGATTCCCACATGAGGTTGTCGATGCCGATGTCGTGGCGCAGCTTGATGCCTTCGGTCTCGAACCAGAAGTTGGTGAACATCTGCCGCCGCACGGCCTCGCTGGGGCGGGTGCTCAACCCCTCGGTCCACAGGTGGCGGCTCTCCCACTCGTGGTCGCAGGCGGCGAGGATGTAGTTGAGGCCGCCGATGCCCGCCTCAGCGAACACGAACTTGAGCCGCGGGAAGCGTTCGGTGATGCCGGCGAAGATGAGATGCGGTATGATTTGGGCCGGCGTCGTCGCGGAGGTGCTGGTCATGGCCGAGTGGGCCTGCCGCGGAGAGTAGCCGCTCCAGAAGCGGGTGGACCGGCCCGCCATGACGCCGCAGGAGCCGTGGAAATGCACCGGCACTTCCAGGCTCTGGCACGCGTCCCACACCGGATCCCAGTAGGGATCGGTGAGGTGGGGCAACGAGCCGGGGGTCTCGCCTTGCAGATTGATGCCCCGGTGACCGGCCGTGGTGGCCCGTTCGATCTCGCGCCGGATGGTCATGGGGTCGCTCAGGAACGGAATGATGGTTACCGGGAAGTAACGGTCGCTGACCCTGGTCCATTCCGCCAGGGCGTCGTTGTAGGCCCGCACTACGTCCAGCTCGAACTCCGGGTCGTCCAACTCGAAGAACGTGCCGCCCGGGGGATTGGGGAACAACACCTCGGCGTCGATGCCGTCCTCGTCCAGCGCCTTGAGCCGCTGGTGCGGGTCATATCCCAACGCGGGCACATCCTCCCAGCGTTGCGGGTAGGTCGGAAACGGATCGCCCATGAGCGCCGGACAGTTGCCCACGTTGTCGCCCCGGGGCTTGCCGTAGACGCACCAGCGGTGCACCTTGCGTCCGTCCTCTTCCACTTCCTTCACCTGCGGGATGCGCTCGCCCCATTTGTCCGCCGACATGCGTGAGGTAAACGCGTCCCGATCGAAGCCGCAGTGGGAATCCGCGCTGATCAGACCGAACTTGATCTCCATGTATTCACTCCGTATGCGCTACCTGAGCTTGCCTACGTACTTGCGTTCGATGACGTGCTTGAGTTGCTTCGTGGTCTCGGCATTGAGCGCCAGAAACGGCTTCAGGGTCTTCTTGAGGTCCTCCGGACTCGTCCACTCCACCACCAGCCTCAGCTTGTCGGCCTCCTTTTGAGCCGCCTTGATGCCGGTGATCTTCTTGAGGGCCGCGCTCAGGAACTGCCTCTTGGCCTCGGGCACGCCCGGAGAGGTGACGACGGTGCCGAAGATTTCGGAGAACGAAAGCGCATAGCTCCGCCAGGGCTCCTTGGCGTCCAGTTCCGCCAGGGAAGGCACATCCGGTGTGCGCTTGTCCTTGACGAACGTAAACGCGATGTTGACCGCCTTCTTGAATTTCAACCCCGTGGCCACGGCCGCGGTGGTGGCATCCAGTTCGCCGCGCATGATCGCCGCCATCCGTTCGGCGGAACCGCCGTAACCGGGCACGATGGTGATGGGCAGGCCGAACATCTCCGCGATCATGCCTTCATTGAAGGGGGAGGAGGCGCCGATGCGAATCCGCTTGAGCTTGCGCAGGCCCTCGATGTCCGACGGCAGATCCTTGCGCACCAGCAGCGTCGTGTTGGTGCGAATGACCCGCCCCAGATACCCGAACTTTTCGTAGTCGTACCTCACGCCTTTGTTGCGGAAGAGGTCGAAGGCCACGAGCTTGGTGTGGGCGGTGAGCAGCGAGAGGCCGTCCGGGGGCAGTCGGGAAAGCCGGTTGTACCCGGCCACGCCGCCGCCGCCCGGGAGGTTGCGAACGATGGTCCTGGCTCCGGTAACGGCTGGCATGTGCCGCGCCATCCAACGGGCGCGAATGTCGAACGTACCGCCGGGCGAATACTGCACCAGCATGGTGATGCGCTTGCCCTTGTAGAAATCCGCGACTTTGTCTGCCGCGCTCACCTCGGTGAAGAGGAAAGCGATGCACGCAAACATCACCCATGCGATCCTCATGGTGACCCTCCTGGTTCGTACAGTCATCGTTCGTACAGTCATCGGTTTCGTTGCTGTCATGGTGGTTTCCTTTCTATTTCGACGGGGTGGAGAATGTCAATGAATGGGTTAAGGGAGCAGGCTCTCGATGACGGGTCCCAGCAGAGGATCCGGCCACGGAACATGCAGGATGGCGTCGAAGAGCCCGAGCACCAGCCCCGTCAGCAGGCCGGTCAGGGCCAGCGTGACGATCCATCCGGCCTGACTGACAAGGCGCAGGTAGAGGACCAGGAACAGGGGGACGGTGGGCTTGAACCCGATCAGCAGGATCGTGGCCAGGAACCCCAGCGCAGACAGATAGAAGCCGCCGGCCCGTCTTGCCACCAGCCTCGCGGGCACGGAGCGGTCCACCTCAATGTCGCGGATGCGCTCGCGCTGTTTGCCACCCTCGTCGGCGTCACCCTTCAGGAAGGCGTCCATTACCAGTTGCGCCAGAGCCACCACCAGCACCGGCACGGCCACGGTCAGGGGAAAGAGCCCGGTGGCAAAGGGCCACTGCCACGCGGTGGCAACGGCCGCGGCCAGCAGCACCAGGAAGAACGCGTCGAACAGCAGGGAGATGGCCTTTTGCATGGGAGACTTGGTCTTGGACTCAGGGCTTCGCCACGGCGTTCCGGCTCCGGTATTGCTGGACGGCCGGCGCGGCCAGAGCGGCCAGGATCAGGAGGAGCAGCACGATGACCCAGGGGCGCCACAACCAGGACCAGCCGTAGGTCAGGATCGAGATGTAGAGGTACTTCTCCACCGTGGAGCCCAACACGAAGCCGATGATGAGGGGCGGGCGCGGCCAGCCCTGCCGTTTCATGGTCCAGCCCAGCAGCCCGAAGAAGAGGAAGCAGAGGATGTCGGCCACGTGCCGCCGCGCCATGAAGGCGCCGAGGAACATGATCACCAGGAGCACCGGGGCCAGGAGCTGCGCCCGGATGGCGGCGATGCGCGCCAGGTGGTCGGTGAACAGGAAGCAGGTGCCGGTGCCGATGATGTTGGCCAGGGCCAGGCTCCAGGCGATGGTGAAGATCACGTCGAGGTGCCCGGTCAGCATTTCCGGACCCGGGGTCAGCCCCTGTATCTCCATGGCTCCCAGAAACAGCGCCATGCTCGTGCTTCCAGGTATGCCGAAGGCAAGGGTCGGTATCAGGCCGCCGCCGTCCTTGGCGTTGTTGGCGCTTTCGGGGGCGATGACGCCGCGGACGTCGCCGGTGCCGAAGGTTTCCGGGTTCTTTTCCGTATGCAGGGCGTGTCCGTAGGCGAACCAGTCCACCACCAGGCTCCCGAGGCCCGGGATGATGCCGATCCACACCCCCAGCGCGCTGGAGCGAATCACCAGCCACCAGTGCCGGAAAGCGTCATGGACCCCTTCCCAACGGCCTTTCAGCCGGCCCAGGGAGCCGGAGTCGATGCTCTTGCCCGATACCAGCAGGTCCGTGGTCTCCGCCAGGCCGAACAGCCCGAGGGACAAGGGAACCACGTGAAACCCGTCCCACAGGTAGACCTGACCGAAGGTCCAGCGTTCCACGCTGAGCATGGGATCGGTGCCCACCGTGGCCAGGATGAGTCCGGAGCCGCCGACTATGATGCCCTTCATCAACGCGGACCCGCTCAGGCTGGCCACCATGCACACCCCCAGCACGGCCATCATGAAGAACTCGGGGGAGCCGAAGGTGAGCACCAGCGGGCTGAGGATGGGGATGGACAGGGTGAGCACCAGGGCGCCGAAGATGCCGCCCATGGCGGACACCGTGAACGCGGCGCCGAAGGCGCGCCCGGCCTCGCCGCGCTTGGCCATGGCATGGCCGTCAATGATGGTGGCCTGGGAGCCCACCGTCCCCGGCACGGCGAAGAGCACGGATGGAATGGTGTCGGAGGTGGTGGTCACCGCCAGCATGCCGATGATGAAGGCGAAGGCGGAAATGGGATCCATGTCAAAGGTGAAGGGGAGCAGGAGCGCCAGGCCCGTGACGCCGCCCACCCCCGGGATCACCCCGAGCATGAGACCGAGAAAGGTCCCGGCCAGGAGCATGATAAGATGCGCCGGTACGAGGATCTGAAGGCTGGCCTGCGCTATGGCGTCGAGCATTGAGGGGTCCGTGCTGGGGTAGTGCGTGGGGCGTTTCGGAAATCAGAAGAAGATCAGAGAAATATCAGAAAACGGTCCAATTTTTGGAATGCCATACAAGCTGCCTCGTCCGGAGCCGCGTGGGGGGCGTCCCGGAAATCAGAAGACGGTACTGCTGGTAGTCCGCCCAACTTCCTCGCGCGAATCGCGTCGTTGATCGGCGTCACGTCCGCCCGCCGTCAACAGATTTCCGGGACGCCCCCCACCCGGCTCTCAGCGCGGCAATTTGCGTCACGGGCTGTCAGGAAGCGTCCTTCGACTTCGCTCGCTACGATCAGTACGAACGGAAACATGGGTCCCACCACCGTTCGTCCTGAGGGTAGCGAGTCCTGAGCTTGTCGAAGGGCGAGCGAAGTCGAAGGATGTCATGCAATCGACCAGAGTTTGCCTAGTCCTCTTCGCTGTACAGGTTCAGGCTCTCCAGCACCGGGCGGTCGGTGACCGAGAACAGGATCGCGGGCTCGGTCTGGGAATCGTTGCGGAAGTGGTGCCAGTGCCACGACGGAACCACGAAGCAGTCCTGGGCGGTCCAGCTCATGGCCCCGCCGTTCTCCTTGTCTTTGCTTGCGACGGTGGTCCCCGCGCCCTGCATCACGTGGTAGATGGTGCTGCTGGTGTGGCGGTGGGTCTGGGTCGCTTCGCCGGGACGCAGCCACTGCACGCGGCAGTCGATGGTGGGCATGGTGGGTCCGCCGGTGACCGGGTTGGCGTATTGCAGGAGGATGCCGTCATGGGGGTCGCCGTCCGCGGATGCGGCCAGTTCCTCCAGGACGGGAAGCGTGTCGCGCCACTTGTAGGTGTAGGGTAGCGCCCGGGTGCCGGGGCTCTCGGTCAGCGGGCGTACCGTGCCGAGGCGGTGGCGGCTGTAGCCCTCGGACTTGGTCACGGGCTGGGCCGGCCCCTCGCCGTAGTTCTCGTGGAAGTTGGCGTCCAGTTGGTTCATCAGATGCACGTCGAGCACGTCCAGCCATACGATGTTGCCGTCACCCTGGTTGTAGTGGTCATGCCAGGTCCAGCTCGGCGTCAGCACCAGGTCGCCGGGCTCCATGTGCATCTCTTCTCCCTCTACCGTGGTGTACCCGCTGCCGTCCCCCTCCACCACGAAGCGCAGCGCCGCCGCCGTGTGCCGGTGGCACTCGGCCCGCTCCCCCGGCTTCACGAGCTGCACGGACATCTGGATGGTCCGGGTGGTGGACTTGAACGCCGTGAGGCCGGGGTTCACCAGTTGCACCGTTCGCCGCTTGGCGGCCTCGTCGATATGCCCCAGCTTGACCACCTCGCCGGACTCCATGAGGCAGGAATAGACCACTGGCCAGCGCCACAGGTGAGGTTGCAGTGCGGGCGTGGGCTGGCGCGGCTGCCAGTGGCCCGCCAGGGAGTTCTCCGCCATGATGCGGTGCAGTTCTTCGAGCCGCGGATCGTCGGTATTAACGGCTTCACTCATGATTGTCTCCTTTGTCGTGTTCAAGTGTCGGGTTACGCTTCGCTAATCCGACCTACGGAGATCCCGTTGCCGTGGGGCTACCCCGTAGGTCGGATTAGCGAAGCGTAATCCGACGCCCGACTCAGTACCCCGCACGGGGGTTTTCTCTCCGTCATTCCCGCGAAAGCGGGAATCCAGGCGGGGTGGAGCGGGGGAAACGCCGCGTAACGGCCCCGCCACCACCCCTGGATTCCCGCTTTCGCGGGAATGACGGATTCAGGGTGCCGTCGCTCATTATTCGTACCAATGACGGATTCGTACCAATGACGGAGAGTGCGCTCTCCCTACACCCCCTCCAGCGCCGCCGCCTCCGGATGAAAGAAGCTCTCATAGTCCAGCTTCTCCCGCGTCAGGCCGAACTGGTGCGCGAACGTCATCATGGCTTCCAGGGAACGAACGTTGTCCGTGATGTTGTAGGACCAGTAGTTCTCCCCCATGACGGCCCGCTGTTCGTCGATGGCCGCGGCCACCCATGACGTGATGAGAATTTCGGGATCGGAGCCGTAGAGCCGGTCCAACGCCACGTCGCGGGCCTGGCGGTACGCCTTCAGCAGCGTCACCGGCGCGTCCGGGTGCTTGCCCACGAAATCCTGCTTGAGGGTGACCATGTGGCTGATGGGGAAGATGCCCGTGGCCTTGTAGTAGTTAAGCTCCTCGGTCTTGTAGTCGCGGAACAACCGGTGCACCCGCGGGTCCTTGCGGCTGATGGACGGCAGCACGTTGGGCTCGATGACCGCATCCACTTCCCCTGCCAGCAGCATGTCGTCCAGCGGCTTGGCGTCCGTCGGCCCGGATATGTGCGCCAGCGCCTCGACCTCGACGTCCGCGGCCCAGCTCTCCGCCTCGGGGCCGGGCATGCACCAGCGGATGCGCGTGAGGTCCACGCCGTAGTGGTTCTGGAGCGCGGCCCGCGACCACACCCCCGCGGTGCTGCTGACGAACACGCGCTTCCCCTCCAGGTCCTTGGGCGATTCGATGCCGGAGGAGGTGTTTACGAAGATGTAGGCGAGCCGGAACTTCCGGTTGGGATAGGCCGGAATCGAGACGTAGGGGTGGTCGCCCTTGCCCTTGGTGCGCATGAGCCCGCCGAAGCTGGCGTCCCAGGCGTCGATGGTGTCCGGGCCGTGAAAGTCGCTGATCTCGAGATCGAACCCGTCGACGGTGACGGTGCCGTCCACGAAGGGTCGGTTGGTGTCTACCTCGGGCTCCCTGAAGCCGAGCCGAAGCTTGGGATTCGCCATGGGTCTGTCTCTCCTGTGCCGGTCTGGTTGCCTGGTCCGGTTACCCGTCCTCGCGATCCGCCTCCGCGGTCTCCTGCATGAAAAAGCCAAGCTTGGTCTGCGCCGGCCAGTCGTCGATGGAGAACAGGATGGAGTCGCCGTGGTGCCCGTTCTCGTGATGGTGCCACTTCCATGCCGGCACCGCAAAAATGTCCCCCTGACGCCACTCGAGCCGCTCGTCCTCGATGACGATGGCCCCCTCGCCTTCGAACGCGTGGTAGAAGGTGTTGCTGTTGTGCCGGTGGCCGAGGGTTATCTGCCCCGCCCGGAGGAGCTGCGCGTGCCAGGCAATGGTGGGCAGCGTGGGGCCGCCGTCCACCGGGCTCGCCAGCATCAGGTGAATTCCTTCGCAAGGGTCTTCCTCGCCGGCCTCTTGGAGAGCGCTCAGGGCCGCCCGGGTCTCGGCCCACGGATAGCGCATGGGCGGTAGTGGGAAGGGCCGGCCGTGCGCTATGGGCCGTGCATGCCCCCGGGTGCGGACGCCGTAGCCGTCGGGCTTGTGGATTTCCTGATAGGGGTGTTCTACCGGGAGCCTTTCGTTCAGGTTCACCCCGCCGTTGTAGCCGTTGTCGTAGCCGTCCACATACAGCGCGGGCGTCGAGCCCTGGTTCCAGTGGTCATGGTACGTCCAGGACGGGCTGATGATGACGTCGCCGCGCTCCATGGGAAAAGCCTCGAACTCGCAGACGAACACGGCCTCCTCGGGTGCCTGGCACACCAGCCGCGTTTCGTTCCTCATGTTGCGGTGGCCCTGGGTGCGCTCGCCGGGCATGAGGATCTGGACGTTCATCCAGATGGGGAAATGCGTCGCCTCGATGCCGGTGACCGAGCGCATGCCGGTCATGCCGTTGGGCCCCACGGTGACGATCTCGCCGGAGCGCATGAGGCCCTGGTAAATGCCTTCCCAGCGCCAATGGGCGCCGGTGGCTCCGGTCCGCGGCGGCGCCATGCCCTCGCGCCGCAGCCCGGCGCCTGTCAGGTGGTGCCCGGCCAGGAACTGCTCGAGGTCTTCGTGGGTGGTGCCGACGTCGCTCATCTAACGAGCCCTCCATGCGCTTGGCCGATAGACTCCCGAGCCCCTGCGCCGCAGGACGACGAAGGTGTAGGGGCGGGTTTCAAACCCGCCCGCGCTCGCACTGCGGTGTCGGGCGACACGGGCTTCCGGATGTTCATTGGTCCAGGCGAAAATATTGCACGCAGTTGTCCACCAGGATGGCCCGCTTCTCGTGGGCGGGTACGCCCTCGAAATCCTTTTCCATGATCGGGATGGAGTTGGGATACTCGCTGGCCGCGTGGGCGAAGTCCGTGCCCCACATGAGCTTGTCGTAGCCGATGCACTCACGCCGCTTGATGCCGATGGGGTCGTGCAGGAAGCCCCAGTAGTTGTGCTCCCGCAGATACTCGCTGGGCTTGCGCTCCAGGTAGTGGAGTCCCCAGAACTGGTGGATCATCGGCATGTAGCGCTCGTAGTGGTCGTCGATCTGCCACAGGCCGTACTCGAACCATCCGATCATGGTCTCGGCCCAGTACATCTCCAGCTTCGGGAAGCGGTCCCACACGCCTGCAAATGCCATCTGGACGGCACCCACCATGGCATCGTTGGTGAAGCGGAAAAAGTAGTTCATGGGCTCCTTGACGTGGACGTCGGGGCCGGGTTTGCGCTCGTAGGTGAACGCGGGCGCGCCGCCCTTGCCGGATCCCATGTTCCCGGTGTTGTGATTGGTCAACGCGATGCCCAGATCGAGGGCGGCGGCCCAGAACCGGTCGTCCTCGGCCGTGGGGTGGCCCCGGCCGCTGGGAAACTTGTCGAGCTTGACCCCCTTGAGGCCCAGCCGGGTGCAATGCTCGATCTCCGTGACCGCATCGTCGGTGCCGCTGGTGGGGATGACGCCGATGGGAATGATGCGGTCCGGGGCCGGCGCCATGTATTCCTCGGCCAGGAACTCGTTGTAGGCCCGCACCAGCTCGCAATAGAGGCTGCGGTCCTTGGCCTGCTCGAGCACGAAGGAGATCTGCGAGAACACCACCTCCGCCTCGATGCCGTCCCGATCCTGCTCCTGCAGGCGCTGCTCCGGCGGCCCCGTGCCCGCGCAGGTCTCGAAGGTGGGGACCTGGGTGGCCATGTCTTCCTTGTTCACCCGGACGCTCCGGGTGACGCCGATGGTGTTGGGCTCCCCCCCGTCCACCACCACCGCATCCGAGCCGTTGGGCATCTTCACACGTTTGGGCGCGCGCTCGCGCATGGACGCGGCCACCCGGTCGCGCCAGATGTCGGGGTTCAAATCGATGTGGCCGTCGGCCGATATGACATTGTACTCACGTCCCATTTCCGGCTCCTTCCGCTGGCCCGCTGGCCGGTACCACGCACCGGGATGGGCAGGGTTTTCTTGTTGCCGGTGCCGCCACCGGTAGGGGCGACCGGCGGTCGCCCTCCGCGGCGAGGCACCGCATCCTCACCGGCACGTTAGCCAATAGCCCGCGGTCGTGTCAATGCGTCCCCCCGGCTGGTGTGGGTGGGTCCGGGCCACTGCCCGCCGGTTCGATATTGTTGAACGGTCCTCGGGCTGGTACTATCCGTGGTGAGGGTAGAAGCTATTTGCCGGAGGTGCACTATGACTGGAACCCAGGCGGTCGAGGCCCCGCTGGACGCGGTGGAGGCCGTTCTCAATTATGCCGTGGACACGGGCGAGAAGCCGGTGACGCATACGGCGGTGCTCAACAGCACGCCGGCATTGCGCACCGGAAAACATGAGGCGCACCGGGCCACAATTCTCAACGGGCGCCCCATGGCGCGGGATCTCTCGATGGACCGCGAAGGGTTCGTCTTCGTCCCGCACGATACTCGTGTGACCGACTTCTACGACGAGGACGAGCTCCGGTCCGTGTACTACCCGGAGATCGAGGCCTTGGTGAAACAACAAACCGGCGCTTCCCGGGTGGTCATCTTCGATCACACCCTCCGGGCCCAGGACGAAGGCATCCGCGCCGAACGGAAGGTCCGGGAGCCCAACCGGTCGGTGCACAACGATTACACCGAGTGGTCGGCGCCCAAGCGGGTGCGGGACCTGTTGCCCGCGGACGAGGCCGAGGCGCTGCTCCAGGGACGGTTCGCCATCATCCAGGTGTGGCGCCCCACCCGCAACCCGGTGCGCACCAATCCGCTGGCCATCGCCGATGCCCGTAGCCTGCAGACCGAGGAGCTGATACCGTCGCAGCGCAGTTACCCCGGGCGCATCGGCGAGACTTATCAGATCAAGTACAGCCCGGAGCATCGCTGGTTGTACTTCCCGGCCATGGCCCGTAACGAGGCCATCGTCTTCAAGGTGTTCGACTCCGAGAAGGACGGACGCGCGCGGTTTACCGCCCACACCTCCTTCGACGACCCCACGTGCCCGCCGGATGCTCCAGCGCGGGAGAGCATCGAGGTGCGCACGCTGGCATTCTTCGACGCCCCGGCATCGTGACCCGCATACGATCGGCCCCGGCAAAAGGAGTGACGCCATGCGCATGAAATCCTTTGAGTGGCTCGGCCGCGAATGCGTCGCGGTCTCTTGCGAGGGTGCCGCCGGCGCGGCTGGCGACAAGGGAGTGGACGGAATTCTCGACCGCATCGCGGAGGGGATCGGGAGACTGGGCTTTTCCCTGGACGAAACGGTGAGGACGCGCCTGTGGGCGCGGGACCGGGAAAGTCGCAATCTCGGCAGTCAGGCCCGGTCCCGGCGCATGAGCGGCAGGGCGCGCTCCGCGAGCTCGAGCTACATCGCGCCGGCGCACATCGATTCCGAGGGGAGTGTGGCGCTGGACTTCCTCGCCATGCGCTCCGGCGGCGAGAAGAAGCTCGTAGAATACGAACCGCCCATCGTGCCGCTGCGCTATCTCGATATCGATTCCCTGGTCTTCCTCTCCGGCGTCACAACCACAACGGGAGACCTTCCTGCGCAGGTGGGCGAGATCTGCGGGTTGATAGGGGGGTCGCTGGCCCACGCCGGGGTCTCGTGGGAGCAGGTCGTGCTGGTGTCGTTCTTTCTCCACCACGCGGAAGATCCGGGGGTGCTCAAGGCCGCCTTCGAGCAGGCCGTGGAGCCCCGTCCCGGACGCACCGAGTGCGCGTTCGTGGAAGGCTATTCCGCCCAGGGCAAGCTGATCGAGATCGAGGTCACGGCGCAGCGTTAGCCCTTCTCATCGTCAGGGAACCAGTTCCGAGCAACCGGTGGGTATGGCTGCAGTCGCTCACAGACGATGCTCCTGCCGCGCAGCATAGATGGTTAGCTTCATTCCGCCCCCGATGTGTTCAAGAAGCGGACGACGCCCAGACAACTGTTCACTCCTGCGAACCATTCTCAGAAACCCATCGCCTCGCGCCTCCATGTACGCGCCTCCGGTGACGGGACTCTTGTACTCCCGAAGAAACCCCGACAGGAGTTGATTGCGCCGCACGGGTTGGCAGCCTGCGTAAATGTTCTCTACGGTGAGCGTGTTGTAGAGTTCGCCGGGGTTCTGGAACTCGATCCGATCCGGAAACATGCGAATGATGACCTGGGAGCCTGTCACTTCGTAGTCACGATGCGTTACCGCGTTGACGACGGCCTCCTGAAGCGCGGCGTCATCATAGGTGAAGTAGTCGTGACGGCCATCGCCGTCCTTGATGGATACCTTGGGGTTCAGTGGCGATATGCGCAACCAGGAAATGGCCTGCCCTATCTGTTCCGGTAACGGACCGGTGACGCGCTTACTGTCCGCCGTTTTCCCGTGTGGAATGTCATGCGTGTAGAAGGCGAGATCGACGTAAGCCCCGTAATGGAAACGGTCGGGTTCATCGGCGAATAGCAGCACAGCGAGGCAGGTGGGATAAACGACGCCTTCCGACTCAACCGCGAGCTTGTGGGCGATCAGGGTCGATTGCCAATCAGTCGGGGCCTCCCAGTCGCGAAATCGATTCCCAAAGTATTTTCTCAGGCGAAACTCGTCCAAGTCCTCCAACTTGGCGCCAAGCATGGGCCGCTCTTCCATGGGTGTCGCCATACGGCGGCCACTCAACAACCGCGCCAGTCGTGCCGCCGAAATCGGTCGGCTGTGGCTGCCGATTCGTTGCAAATACCGCCCGTCGGTCGTTTGGTGCACTTCGGCTTCTGACTCAGGGACCTCGATAATGAGGCAAAGTTTGGGGCTGCCGTCCGGCCCAGGCAGACCTTCCCAATACAGCTTCGGAGCAATCATCGGTCGGCAGTTTTCAGTCGCAGCGTTGATGACTAGTTGTTCCACCAGTTCCCGCTTGTCCCGGTCTATGCCAACGGGAACGCCATCATCCCGCACGCCCAAAACAACCGTCCCGCCGTCGGTATTCGCCATGCTCGCAAACACCTCGGCCAGCCGCGCGGCGGGACGCCGCTCTTCGCCACCGAGCATCATGCGATTGCCACGGAAGACCACCTCCTTGAGTTCGAGTCCGGTGTCTTCCCCGGCTTGAATGGATGCCATCAGGGCGGAAAGGTCGGTTTTCATCGCGGACTGCCTCCATTCAGCGTTGATGGTTTCATGCCCTGTTGCTTTCGAGAAAGGTGGCTGCAAAACAGATTATACCCCATCTCATCGTCTTTGCCGCTAGGCAGAGGTATCGAGACATGGCCGATTCGCCTGTGACTTCAGCCACGTGCCGTGGTTCAGGCTCCTTGCCGTATGGGAGACACGATCCTCCGTTGACAGCCACCCGCCATTGCCCTATTAACCGTTTATCGGCCTTCCGGCTTGCCCGATATCGTGCTGACAGCAATGCCTTTCCAACCTGAGGGGGTTCCGATGACGAGCAGAAGCCTTGTGCGAATAACGATTCTTGCGGCCTTTGTCCTCGTGCTTGCGGCATGGAATAGCGCGGGCGCCGCGGACTTCTACAAGGGCAAGACCGTCCGCATGGTGGTCTCCTCTTCCCCCGGCGGCGGTTACGACACCTACGCGCGCTACATCGCCAGACACCTTCACAGACATCTTCCGGGGGCTCCGAGGATGATCGTGGAGAACCGGCCGGGGGCCGGCGGTCTTGTGGCGGGAAATTACATCTATCATTCCTCACGCCAGGACGGCACGGAGATATTGCACATCGGCGGCTCCTCCGTGATCAAGCAGCTCACCGGCATCTCCCAGGTCAGGTTCGACGCCAGACAGTTTCAGTACATCGGCGCGCCCTACGCCGAGGCCACCGTGCTGGTGGTAACCAAGAACTCCGGCATCACCAGCCTCGATGAGATCCTCGGCCCTAACGGGAAGGAAGTCTCGCTTGGCGGCATCAGCACGGGATCCCCCAATGACGTGGCGGCGATCCTGTTGCGGGACGTGCTCGGCGGGAAGGTTCGTCTGGTGACGGGGTATCAGGGTACGTCGCGGATCCGGCTGGCCATGGACGGAGGCGAGGTCGACGGCATGTTCAATGGCTGGGCGTCGCTGAATGCCACGAGCCATGACAAGCTCCAAAGCGGAGAGTACAAGGTGCTGATACAGGTGAGCCCGGAGCCCATCAAAGAGCTCGGTGACGTCCCTTCCATCTCGCAGCTCGCCAAGACCGATGCGCAGCGGCGGCTGGTACGTCTCACCACCACGGTGCCCTATCAGTACGCGCGCTCCTTCCTCGTGGGGCCCAAGGTATCCAAGGAGCGCGTGGCCGAGATCCGCAAGGCGTTCAATGACACCATGACCGACCCTGCCTTTCTGGCGGAGGCGAAGAAGGGACGGCTCAAGATCAGCCCCATCAAGGGCACGGACCTGCAGTCGTATGTGCGCGAGTTTCTGGAGATGCCCGCGGACGAAAAGAAGAAGGTGCTGGGAGTGGTGGCCGGCAAGTGACGGCCTCGTCACGAACAAAGCCCCTGCCTCGTACCCATGTTTAGAAGGAGTGACGCATGGAACGTTTGAAAGGAATTTACATCCCGCTGCCGACGCCCTTTACGGACACCGGCGCGGTGGACGAGGATGCGGTCCTGGCGCTGACGGACTTCTACGTGGAAGCCGGCGTGCACGGCCTGTTCGTGCTCGGCACCTTCGGCCAGGGACCGGCGTTGACGCCGGACGAACGCAAGCGCACGGCGAAGATCGTCATCGATCGGGTCGCGGGCCGCATTCCCGTGGTGATCCACGCGGGCACCGCGGACACCCCGACCACCGTTGATCTGGCCAAAGACGCCAAGGACAAGGGCGCCGACGTGGTGGGCGTGGTGCCGCCGTACTACTTCGATCATCTGGACGATGAGGTATTGGGGCATTACGTCGCGGTGTACGAGGCCATCCAGTATCCGATGTTCATCTACAACAACGCCGTGAACAGCGGCTACCGCATGACCGCGCCGTGGACCGCCCGGCTGTGTAGCGAGGTCCCGGAGGCGTGCGGCATCAAGATGTCGTTCATCCCCCCGGACCAGCAACTGGCCTTCGTGCGTGCGCTGCCCGCGAGCTGTGCGGTGTTCTCGGGTTCTGCCACGCTGATCATGCCGGGGGTGCTGTGGGGCATCGCCGGATCCATTCATCCGTTGACCGTGGCGATTCCCGAGCTCCTGGTGAACCTTTGGGAAGCCACGGTGACGGGCAAGCTTCAGGAGGCGGTGGAGTTGCAGCGGCGCGTGATCGAGTTCACCGCCGTCATCAGCGACCTCCAGCGGACCGCGGGCCGCTCGGTGTTGAGGGACTCGCTCAAGCTGCGGGATCTTCCGGTCGTGGACTTCCCGAGATGGCCTACCAAGGACCTGAGCAGCGAGCAGTCAGGCAGGCTGAGGAACGCGCTGGCAACGGCCCGGGACTAGAGAGCATCTGCTCAATGGTCGCAGACCCTCTGGAGCGCGATGAGGGAGCCCGCGGCGCGCGACTAGGGAATGCTCAAGGGTCGTAGACCTTCTGAGGCGTGATGAGAAATGTAGGGGCGGGTTTCAAACCCGCCCGTGTCCGGGCCACTGCCTGGCTTGGGACAGGCGCGGCAAAGCGAATCAAGGGGCACACAAGGAGGAGAGTCATGAATCCGAAGGAATGGCGCAACGAGCTTGGCGAGGTCGTCAGGGAATTCTTCCGCTCCCCGGAAATGGGACAGTTCTACGACACCCGGATCTCCCTGGAGCGGGCGAGGCTCTACCTGTCGCAACTGGGCATCTACGTCCGGCAACGCAGGCACTACTGGCCCCAGGTGGCGGCCAACTGTCCGGAGTTCGTAGTGAAGCAGCGCATCATGTCCCACGAGTACGAGGAGTTGGTGGAGGACGACTTTTCGGACCGCGGCCATCTGGACCTGATTTTCCGGCAGGGCAGGGAGGTGGGTCTCAGCGAGCAGGAGGTGCTGGACGCCGAACTGTTGCCCACCACCCGGGCGGCCATCTACGGCTGGTGGTGGATCGCCCGGACCAAGCCGTGGCAGGAGGCGCTGGCCGCGTCCACCATCGCGGAGTGGACCAACGACGACCGCCTGCTGGGGGACTTGGGCGGCGGCAACTGCGGCCGGCTGTACGAGAGCTGGAGCCGTGACCTGAACTTCACCGACGAGCAGATGCCCAACTTCACCGCCCATCGTGCCGCGGACGAGAAACACTCGGAGATGTTCCTGGACATCTTCGAACGCTTCGTCCCCGAGGGCGCGGTGGAGGGTGTGCTGAACACCGCCCGGGAGTCCATGGAAATCCACCGGGCCTATTTCGGCGGCATGGCCGCGGCCATGGGGCGTCTGCCGTAGCACGGTCCGGTCTTGGAAATGGCGTCCTTCGACTTCGCTCGGCTGCGCCTCGCTACGCTCAGGACGAACGGTGGTGCGGGGCCGTAGGCCTCTCGCTCCGTTCGTCCTGAGCCCTTCGACGAGGCTCAGGACAGGCACAGTCGAAGGATGAACACAAACTTCCTAGAGGCACTTCGCGATGAAGATGGAACTCAACGACCTCAACGACTCACTGGCCGAGCATGACCTCTCGGGCTTCTGGAACACACGTACGCCGGAGCACCAGGACGAGGCGCCCTACCTGTGGAAGTGGCGGGAGGTCTACCCGTGCCTCATGGACGCCAGGGAGTCCGTGGGACTGGAGCTGGCGGAACGCAGGGCCATACGGCTGGTGAATCCCCAGAACCCGACCCGGTCCACTTCACGGACGCTGCTGTTCACCTTCTCGGTGGTGAACCCCGGCGAGATCGCGCGGCCGCACCGTCACAACATGGCGGCCATCCGGTTCGTGGTGAAGGGGAGCGGCGCCTTTACGCTGGTGGAGGGGGAGCGGTTCCCCATGCACGAGGGCGACCTGATCCTCACGCCCAACTGGACCTGGCACGAGCACCACAACGAGTCCGACCAGCCCATCGTCTGGCTCGACGGCCTGGACGGCCCGCTCATCAACGCGCTGAACGTGCTCTTCTTCGACAACTACGACAAGGACACCCAGGGCGTAACCCGGGCCGACGGCGACGCGCAGATGCGCTTCGGCTTCGCCCGGCCGCCGGCCGACACCCCTTCACCGGCCCGGGGTTTGCCGTTCCGCTACCGCTGGGAGGACACCGACGCCTCCCTCCACAACATCGCCGATGCCGAGGCGGATCCCTTCGACGGGCACCTGATTCGGTACATCAACCCGGTCACCGGCGGCTACACGCTGGCGACGCTGTCCTGCGAGGCGCAACTGCTGAAACCGGGCTGGGTCACCGGCACCCACCGGCACACCAGCACCGCGCTGTACCACGTGTTCCGGGGCCGCGGGCGGACGGCCGTGGGCGAGGGCTTCCTGGAATGGGAGCAGGGCGACTCGTTCATGATCCCCAACTGGCAGTGGCACCGCCACGAGAACCCCTTCGAGGAGGAGGCGGTGATCTTCTCCATGAACGATCGGCCGGTGCTGGAAGCGCTGGAGCTCTACCGGGAGGAGCAACGTCCCGGCGGTAACGGCGCACTCTGACAGATCGCACGAGCCAACCATGTCCTATCCCGACCTTCAAGAACATCTGTCGAACCTGGAGTCCGCCGGACTGTTGCTGCGCATCCGCCATCCCATCAACAAGGACACGGAAATGCACCCGCTGGTGCGCTGGCAGTTCCGCGGCGGCCTCCCCGAGGCCGAACGCAAGGCCTTCCTGTTCGAGAACGTGACCGACAGTCACGGCCGCAGCTACGACATGCCGGTGGCGGTGGCCGCGCTGGCGGCGTCGCCACAGGTGTACTCCATTGGGCTGCAGCGCCCGGTGGACGAGATTCCCGACCTCTGGGCCCACGCGCTGGCCCATCCCATCGAACCGGCCATCGTCGATTCCGGGCCGGTCCACGAGGTGGTGCTGCAAGGGGCGGACCTCGACGTCGAGGGCGGCGGGCTGCTCCAGCTCCCGGTCCCCATCTCCACCCCGGGTTTCGACAACGCGCCCTATACGACCTGCTCCCACTGGTTCACCAAGGACCCGGATACGGGCGTCCGCAACCAGGGCAACTACCGCGGACAGATCAAGGCGCAGAAGCGCGTGGGCATGTACGCCGGAATGCACCAGCACATCTTCCCGCACTGGGACAAGTGCCGGGAGCGGGGCGTGCCGCTGCAGGCGGCGCTGGTGGTAGGGGCGCCGCCGGTGGTCTCCTACGGCACCGTGCAGAAAGTGCCGCCGGGGGTGGACGAGATGGGCATCGCCGGCGGTCTGGCCGGTGAGCCCATCCAGCTTGTGCGGTGCAAGACCGTGGACATCGAGGTGCCGGCCAACGCGGAGATCGTCATCGAGGGGCTCATCAACACGGATTTCATAGAGCCCGAGGGCCCCTTCGGTGAATCCCACGGCTACCTGCATCCGCGCACCGTGTCGCCGTTCATGGAGGTGACCGCCATCACCATGAAGCGCAAGCCGGTGCTGTGTTCGTTCATCAGCCAGGTGACCCCCAGCGAGTCCAGCGTCATCAAGAAGGTGGGCTACGAACCGTTGCTCCGGCGCTACCTGCGGGACACCATCGGCATCAAGAGCGTCACCCAGGTGGCCATGCACGAGCCCCTCACCAACCTTCGCAAGCTCGTCATCGTCCAGATGCACAAACCCGCGGAAGGGGACGTCTGGCGCGCCCTCAACAGCATCGCCAACTATCAGCACGGCGTCGGCAAGATCTCCATCGCCGTGGACGACGACATCGATCCCCACAATCTGGACGCCGTCTGGTGGGCCATCTGCTACCGGTCCAAGCCGCACCAGGACGTGCTCATTCTGCCGGGACGGGTCAAGGGCCACGCGCCGCCGTTCGAGGACGAGGGCCACCTGATCACGGCCAAGGAGCTCTTCTACCAGCCGGCCACCGATTCGGGCATGCTGATCAACGCCATCCTCAAGGAGCCGTTCCCGCCCATCTCGCTGCCCAAGCGCGAGTTCATGGAGCACGCCCGAGAGCTCTGGAACCGGCTGGAGCTCCCGCCCTTGAATCCCCAGGCGCCGTGGTACGGCTATTCCCTGGGCCAGTGGAACGACGAGTGGGAGGAAGAGGCTCAGCTCGCGGTAAAGAGCGACTATCTCCAGACCGGCGCCAAGCTCGCCAAGCGCCGGGTGAAGCCGGGCTGACGGCCCGATTTGCAATGGCGTCCTTCGACTTCGCTCCGCTACGCCTGTCCTGAGCCTGGTCGAAGGGCTCAGGACGAACGGTGATTTGCAATGGCGTCCTTCGACTTCGCTTTGCTACGCCTGTCCTGAGCCTGGTCGAAGGGCTCAGGACGAACGGTACGAAGGGCTCAGGACGAACGGTTGCGTAGCCCCGATACCGTTCGTCCTGAGCGTAGCGAGGCGTAGCCGAGCGAAGTCGAAGGACGCAAGTTCACAATTACCCGAAAGGTTCCGATGTCCGACTCCTGTCACCTCCGTCTCGCCTGCCGCAACTACGACGGCACCAACGCCATTCTACGGGGCGTCCTCGACGTTCCGGGAATCGAGTTGGAACCGCTGGAGCAGGTGAGCGTGCAGGGCATGTTCGCGGCCATGTACCGGGGTGAGTTCGACGTGTCCGAGATGTCGCTGGCAGAGCTCATCTACTACACGTCACGGAACAAGAGCGATTTCATCGGCGTTCCGGTTTTCCCGTCGCGCATGTTCCGGCACGGTTTCATCGTCGTCCGGCGGGACGCCGGCATCGAGACGCCGGCGGATCTCATGGGCAAGAGGCTCGGTTTCCTGCGCTGGGTCCAGACCGCGGCGGTGTGGATCCGGGGGATGCTGATCGACGAGTACGGCGTGACGCCGACCAACTCCGAGTGGTACGCGGCCTCGTTGCACCACTGGGACGACGGCGCGACCGAAACCTCGGTGAAGATCCCCGGCGGCGCCGTCATCGAGGTGCTCCAGGGCGAGGGAAGCGCCGCCGAGCGGGCGATGGCGGCGCTCCGGGAGGGGCGCCTGGACATGCTGGGGGTGACGGAAACGCAACTGCCGCCGCTGCTGGCCGACGCGGGGCTCAAGCGGCTGTTCGCGGACTACCGGGACGTCGAGGCGGAGTACTTCAAGAAGACCCGGATCTTCCCCATCATGCACGTGCTCGCGGTGCGGAAGGCGGTGCTGGAGCAAAACCCGGAAGTCGCGGCCGCCCTCTTCGAGCTGTTCAGCCAGGCGAAGCGCCAGGCGCGGCAATGGTACGGCGACATGCCAAGCATGGTGATGGCGTGGCGGCAGCATGCCCTGGAGCAGGAACGCGCGGTGTTCGGCGGCGACCCGTGTCCGTTCGGGCTGGACGCCAACCGCGACGTACTCAACACGTTCATCGAATACTGCGAGGCCCAGGGCATCTGCGAGCGCAACCTCTCGCCCGAGGAGTTGTTCGCGCCCGAGACCTGGGAGTTGATGGAGCAGGAATGACGCCCCACGGCACGGCCGTGTAGGGGCGGGTTTCAAACCCGCCCGCGCCCCATACCGTCGCCGTGGCCGTTAAGGCACTGGCAGGCAGGGTATCCATTGAGAGGTGAAAGATGGCAAGACCGCAACGCAAACAGGACCCCGAGTTGACACCGTTTGACGATCTTCGCACGTGGCTCGGGCAGGTGGAGGAGATCGGCCAGTTGGAGCGCATCTCCGGGGCGCACTGGGATCTGGAGGTGGGCGCGCTCAACGAGATCATCTGCGAGCGGCTGCCGGCGCCGCCCGCGCTGCTGTTCGAGAACGTCGCCGGCCACCATGGCGAGGGGCGCGTGCTGGCCAACATGATGGAGACCATGGAGCGGACCGCTCTCACCCTCAACCTGCCTCTGGGTCTGAGCACCATGGAGGTCATCGACCGGCTGCGCACGAGATTGGGAAACCTGGTTCCCGTAGAGCCTCGTGTGGTGCCCACGGGTCCGGTAATGGAGAACCGCAAGACCGGCAAGGATATCAACATCCTGGAAATACCGGTGCCGCGCTGGCACTCCGGCGATGGCGGGCGCTACCTCGGCACCGCGCACCTGGTGGTCACGCGGGATCCCGAGACCGGCTTGGAGAACGTCGGCTGCTACCGCGTCATGGTCCACGAATCGGACAAGCTGGCGCTCTACATTTCCCCGGGCAAGCACGGACGCATGCACATGGAGAAGACGCTCCAGGCCGGCAAGCCGGTGCAGGTGGCTATGGCCTTCGGTCAGCACCCGCTGATGTTCGTGGCCGCGTCACAGGCGGTGCCCCCGGGCCTGAGCGAGTACGCCTGGGCCGGCGGCTTGGTGGAGCAACCCCTCACCGTCATCGAGGCCCCGCTCACCGGACTGAGGGTGCCCGCGGCCGCGGAGATCGTCGTGGAAGGGGAGATCATTCCCGGCGACACCCGTCCTGAGGGTCCCTTTGGCGAGTGGACCGGCTACTATGCCAGCGCGCGCCGGTCCGAGCCGGTGGTGCAGTTGAAGGCCCTCTATCACCGGGACAATCCGATACTGACCGCCGCGCCGCCGTTCAGGCCCACGATTCACGGTATGTACCGCTCCATGCTGCGCTCGGCGATGATCTGGAACGGGGTCGTGCAGGGCGGGGTGCCGGACGTTTGCGGCGTCTACGTGCCGCCGCCGGCCCAGCGTTTCATGATCGTCATCTCCATCAAGCAACGTTACCCCGGTCATGCCAAGCAGGCCGCGATCATGGCCGCCCAGTGTCACGCGGGGGCGTATCTAGGCCGCTACGTGGTGGTGGTGGACGACGACGTGGACATCACCAACCTGAACGAGGTGGTCTGGGCCATGTGCACACGCTCCAACCCCGAGGAGTCCATCGACATCATCCGCCGCACCTGGAGCGGGCCGCTGGATCCCATCATCCCGCGGGACAAGAAGGGTTTGAATTCCCGCGCCATCATCGACGCCACCCGGCCCTTCGAGTGGAAGGACCAGTTTCCGGCGGTCAGCCAGATCGACAAGAAAACCCACGACCAAGTGTCCGGCAAGTGGAAAGACGAGTTGGACCGGGTGGTACGGGGGCACCGGCAATAGGGCCGCAGGGCGGAGCCATTCGAGCGGGTATCCCGCGGCCGCCGCTGCATTCACGGAAAAGGAACCTGATATGAGCGATTCCATCAAGCTTTACGATTTCAAGAGCTCCCCCAACTGCCAGAGGGTGAAGGTGGTTCTGGAAGAGAAGGGACTGGCGTACGAAACGGTTTCCGTGGACCTTCGCAAGCAGGAGCAGAAGACTCCCGAGTACCTCGCGTTGAACCCCTACGGCAAGGTGCCGGCCATGGTCGACGGGGACACGGTGCTCTACGAATCGTGCATCATCAACGAGTACCTGGAGGAGAAATACCCCGATCCGCCGCTGCTGCCCGCGGATCCCTCATTGCGTGCCAGGATCCGGATTCTCATCGACTACGGCGTCAACCAAACCAATTCGGGCCATCAGGCCATCCGCGCGGAAGTGAGTAAGCCCGAGGGCGAGCGGGACGCCGATGCACTGGCAGCGGCCAAGGCGCTGTTCGTAGAGCAACTGCAACCCCTGGAGCGCGAGCTCGAAGGCCGCGACTACATGGCCGGTGAGTTTTCGTTGCTCGACGCGGCCCATGTGCCGCGGATCATGCGCCACGTGGAATGGGGTGTCCTGCCGGACCCGAGCCTGCCGCTACTGCAGGCGTGGTACGAGCGCATGAAGACGCGTCCGTCCGTCCGTGCGATCCTGTAGCCGTCTCGCGAATACGTTCGCCAAGATGCCCAGGATCTCCCGTCGCCGGCCAGGCAGGTGAACAGCTCCCGGCCGCAGATCGTCCTCCTCGGCATCGGCCACACCAACGCCCACGTCCTGGACATGTGGCGGCGCGCCCCCCTTCCGGGCGCCCGCCTCGTGTGCGTTTCAAGCTTTGCCGCAGCCAGCTACTCCGGCATGCTGCCCGGGACCCTGTCCGGCCAGTACCCGCCGGGGAGGCTGGAGATCGACCTCCGGAGCCTCGCCCACGCGGCCAGGGCCGAGCTCGTGGTGGAGCCGGCCCAGGACATGGACATGGACACGCAAACCGTCCGCTTCGAGGACCACGAGCCGGTACCCTTCGACGTCCTGTCCGTCGGCGCCGGGTCGGTGCCCAACCGTGCGGGCATTGACGCGTCCGACGGCGCCTGGGTCCACATCAAGCCCATGCAGACCTTTCTCATGCGGCTGTACGAACGCTTGCAGGAGCTGCGCGGGAACGGGCTCGGCGCCATCCGGGTGGTGATCATAGGCGGCGGGGTGGGCGGTATCGAGATCAGCCTGTGCCTGCCCTCGTACCTGGGCCGGGTCGCGGGCGGGACACCCCACGCCATCAGCATCGTCGACGCGGGAGAGCGCATCGGCGGGGGATTATCCCCTCGGGCCCGGCACAAGGTGGAGTCCGTCGTGGCAGCCCGTGGCATAGAGGTCGTCACGGGCACCCGGGTGGCACGTGTTGAGGACGGGGCCGTCGTGTGCGCCGACGGCCGTCAAATCCCCGCCGACCTCGTGGTGTTGGCCGCGGGCGCCGCTCCGCCGCCGGTGGTGGATGGCATGGCCCTGCCGAAGGACCCCAGGGGTTTCCTGCTCACCCGGGATACACTCCAGTCCACCGGCCCGGCGAATGTCTTCGCGGTAGGGGACAGCGGCACCGTGGCAAACGCCGGCACACCCAAAGCCGGGGTCTACGCTGTCCGCCAGGGTCCGGTCCTGTGGAACAACATCTGCGCGCTGCTGCGTGGCGAGCCGCTGTCCCGCTATGAGCCGCAACATGACTTCCTGCGACTCCTCAACACCGGCGACGGCAAGGCGGTGATGGATTACAAGGGATGGACCGCCCACGCCCGCTGGTGCTGGCGGCTCAAGGACTACCTGGACAGCCGTTTCATGGCGCGGTTCCGTGTCACCCGCGGCTAACGCTTACACCCTCCAAGTTGATCGAGCGGGCTCCTGAGATGGTCGAACGGGACTTGTTGGTCGTTCGCACAGATCGGCCGTTGGCCTCCCGTCAAGGCGCGTCAAGCCATTTGGAGAGTGCCGCCAACTCGTTCGCGTGTTGTTTCTGTACGTCTCGCCGTTCGTCGCCATGAGGCAGGTTTAGGAAGATGTCGGCGTGGTATGGGTTGTCCTTGTCGGGCGTCGCCTTGACAGATCGTCCGTTTGAGGCGGCCTCCCTTACCTCGAGAGTTGCCCAACCATAAAACTCCTGATTCCTGCTTTGTCCCGTATTTTTCGACAATTCCGCAAGAACGGTTGGCTCGGTGTGGTCCATCCGATCCACTGAGATCGAGTCGGCTTCCTGGCTCTCAAGAAAGACGGTATGGACGACTCGTCCGCTTCTGGCCCGTTTTGCCCTTCGGCTCGAGAATACGCTCCGACCAAGGTTCTCGGAATCTCGGAGTTCTGGAAGAGGCATGCTCAGCCGTCTGACAGTCGCTGCAGTTGAGCCCTTACAAATACGTCGGGAAGTTCGGAGGCATCGTCGTACCGGGCGCGACGGTTTTTCCCCTTGACGTAGGAGAAACAGGCACCCTGTCCATCGTTTCCCACTAAGATCAAGACGGAAGACTTTGCAACGGGTGACTTGAAATAGAGGGCGATCTCGCCGTCTTCGGTAGGGTACACGGTTGGCGCGATAGACTGGGTGGCCAACGCGACGATAATGCTCCTGGCCCGGTCCTTCGTATGGGGAAGAATCTCGGGCAGGTTTTCCTCGATCACTTCTTCGTCTATGTCGTTCAGTTCTGCCAGCGCCGCGTTGAACCACTCTCTGCTCTGTGCTGGCTCGTGGGTCTCTGGGAACGGTCGCCCGGGATCGACCGGCCTACCGCCTAACTCATATGCCCTCAGAAACATCGCGGATACCGACGCGTTGTAGCGGAAGGACGGTGACTGCATCGCTACGGAGCCCCGCTGCGTCTTACGGAAGTATTCTCTGTCCGCCCGCTCACGACTGAACGTCCGGATATCATGTGCCAAGCTGCTAACAGACCGGGCCATTACGGTTGCCTCCGAGATAGGTGTGTCCCACCGCTTGGTCTGCCAAGTTGTAAATTCGTTCCAACAATTGTTGTTGTTCGTCCAAGGATGTCAACTGTAGCGATCTGATGAATATTATCGTCGTCACAAAAAGACCATCTGTCAGAAGCGCGGACTTCTCGACCGTCCGATGTAGAGACCAGCGTCCCTGTTTGTCCGCAAATAGAATTTTTACGGCCGGATTGTATTCGATCTCCACAGCCGCTGCTGCCGTGTCGGCCGGCTCCTTCCATGTGAACTGAGCAAGGTACTTGTCGGCTCCCCCGTTCTCGACTGTACTGACGTGCCGGTTGAAGGTGACCGAGACTTGGTCCCTCGTATAGCAGCCGATATCTCGTGATAGGATGTCCACCGACCTTCGGAAGATTTCCATGACGGTAGGATAGTCGCTTCCCGTCAGGCTACCGAAATTCAATGCCAGGGTTCCTGGGCTGAGCACAATTGTGCTAGCTCCTCCAAATATCCGGTATGTGCACCGGGATTCCCCAAGTTCCGTCGAATCGTTGGTATAGAAATCGTGTGGCCGAACGTTGAGAAAGTCTCCGAGTTCCCGGGCTACTGACGCCATAAAGGCGGTTCGTGCCGAGACCCAGTCGGTGATGAACGGAGAAAGATCAAAGCTTATCGAGAGATTCTCTCGTTCCGGCTTCTGTAGTTGGATCTCCATTGGTCCAAGTCAATTATACCATGAGCAACGCCTTTGCCAGCGATCGGTTCGACTCTCCAGTGTACTGGCATCCGACAATGCCTCGTTACCTCCGTTCATACTGTTTCGCCCCGTACATGATCTCCCGCGCCTTGTCGTCCATGGGGGTCAAGGGCACGTCGGCCATGACCTGGAGGCCGCGTTGCACGCCCGGACGGGCGGTGACGGCTTCGAACCAGCGTTTGACGTTCGGGAGCTCGTTCAGGTCCTGCCCCTGCTTCTCGTGGCCTTGCAGCCAGGGATAGCAGGCGATGTCCGCGATGGAGTACTCGTCCGCCAGATACTCGTGGTCCGCCAGGCGCTTTTCCACGACTCCGTAGAGGCGGCTGGCCTCGTTGGTGTAGCGCCGGACCCCGTACTCGTTGTCCGGCGCCTGGCCGCGGAAGTGGTTGGCCTGCCCCAGCATGGGGCCGATGCCGCCCATCTGGAACATGAGCCACTGGATCACCACGTAGCGGCGCTCCACGTCCTGGGGCATGAACTGTCCGGTCTTTTCGGCGAGATACATGAGGATGGCGCCCGACTCGAACACCGCGTAGGGCTTTCCGCCGGGGCCGTCCTGGTCGACGATGGCCGGGATCTTGTTGTTGGGGCTGATCTTCAGGAAGTCGGGCTCGAACTGGTGGCCCTTGCGGATGTCGATGGGGTGGATGCGGTATTCAAGGCCCAGCTCCTCCAGCATGATATGCAGCTTGCGGCCGTTGCTGGTGCGCCAGGAGTATGCGTTGATCATGGTGCCTCCGGTGGTGAAGAGTGGTGAACGGGACGAAATGACACGAGTGGCAAGACGGGAATTCTTTGCATAGTATCCGTGAAATGTCCAGACGACCCCACGCGGCCCACAGGGCCATTTCACGCTAGCGGCAAGATGCCAAGGAAACCGGAGAGGGCCGGCGACAGCCTACACTTGGCGAGGGCTCACCCCAGGAGCGAGGGCATCTTGCCCTCGCCGAGGGCGGGACGCCCTCGCTCCCAGGTCCTCGCCCCGATTGTCCAGCCACGACAGCCAGCGTGAAATGACCCCGACGCGGCCCACTACGACATCGACCAGCTCCGGGGGGATCTCTGTGCCGGCCTCATTTCCGCGGTGGTGATCCTGCCGGTGGCGCTGGCCTTCGGCGTGGCGTCGGGCCTGGGAGCGGCTGCCGGTCTGTACGGCGCCATCGCGGCGGGTTTCTTCGCGGCGGTGTTCGGCGGCACACGGTGTCAGATCTCCGCCCCCACGGCGCCCACGACCGTCGCCATGGCGGTGATCCTCACCAGCCACTCATCCAGCCTCGCGGAGGCCATGACCGTCGTCATCATGGGCGGTCTGCTGCAGATGCTCATGGGCCTGTCCAGGATCGGCCGCTTCGTGGCCTACACGCCTTACGTGGTCGTCTCCGGGTTCATGTCTGGCATCGGCATCATCATGATCGTGATTCAATGCCTGCCGTTCCTCGGAATGCCCGCGGCGCCGGGTGCGGCGCTGGGGGCATTCCGGGCGTTGCCGGAGGCGGTGGGGCATGTCAACTACCATGCCTTCGCCATCGCCTCCGCGACGCTCGCCCTGGCCTCGATGTGGCCTCGGCGCCTGGGGCGACTCGTGCCGGCCCCGGTGGCGGCGCTGGCGGCGGGCACGCTGCTGGGCGTGTTGTGGTTGAGTGAAGCACCGGTCATCGGGCACGTGCCGGCGGGCCTGCCGGAAGTGCGGCTGGAACTGCCGTCCGCCGGCTTCCTGGTGCAGTCGGTGCAGCCGGCCCTGATCCTCGCCCTGCTCGGTTCGGTGAACAGTCTGCTCACGTCCCTGGTCGCGGATTCCCTCACCGGCGCCCGCCACAACCCCGACCGGGAACTGATAGGGCAGGGCATCGGCAACATGGTCGCGGGGCTCATTGGCGGCCTGCCGGCGGCCGGGGCCACCATGGGCACCGCCATCAACATACGCGCCGGCGCACGGACCCGGGCGTCGGGCGCCTTGTCCGCGGTCGTTCTGCTGGTGTTTCTGCTGGGCCTCGGCCAATACCTCGAACCGGTCCCGCGCGCCGTCTTCGCCGGCCTTCTGATGAAGGTCGGCTGGGACATCATCGACTGGCGACTGCTCACCCGCGTCCACCGTATCCCGCGCGAGCACCTGGTGGTCATGCTGATCACGCTGGGCCTCACCGTGTTCGTCGATCTCCTCGTCGGCATCGCCATCGGGCTGATCGCCGCGGGAATGGCCCGCGCGCGACAGTTGGAGCGCCTGGAGCTGGACAGTGTGGTGTCCGTTCCAATGCTGGACCAGACCTTTTTCTCCCACCAGGCGGACGCTCCCGCCACCGACCCGTACCTGGCGCGCGTCGGTCTCGTGGCGCTCAAGGGGAGCTTCACCGTAGCGTCTTCGAAGAAGCTGGTGGAGGTGATCAGCTCGGACATCAAGGATCACGAGGTGGTGATCTTCGACTTCTCCGGCGCCACCTACCTCGACGACAGCGCCGCCATGGTCATCAGGCAGCTCATGGACGTTGCCACGGAAGAGCGGACCGAGTTCATCGTAATGGGTCTCGCGGGCCCGGTCGCGGACACGCTGAACGCCCTCGGCATCCTGGAACGTGTGCCCGAGGGACGTATCGTGAAGACGCTGCACGAGGCGCGGCAGGCCGCCAGCGGTCTTCTCACCGGTTGATCCGGTGGCGGGGGCGGACCCTCAGGCGGACCCCTTGCGCCACCGCGGCACCAGGGGTCCGCCGGGCGGCCGAATTCCCAGACACACGGCGGCGCCGGCCAATGCCATCAGCAGACAGGCCAGAAACATCCCGGCATAGGACCCCGTGGCGTCGTGTACCACGCCTCCCAGGAGGGCGCCCAGGGCGCCGCCGGTGTGGTGAACCCAGAGAATCGCACCGGTGATCAGACCGATGTTCCTCACGCCGAAGTAGTCCCCGGTCATGGCTGCCGCAAGCGGCGCCGTGGCCATCAGCGTGAACCCCATCAACAGGGCGGCCGCGAAGATGGCCGTTTTCGCGGACGAGAACAGCAGCAACCCGAAGCAGACTACCCGCAAGACGAACATGAAGGACAGGGGAACGCCGTGGCCGGCTTTCTCGGTCAGCGCCGGGAAGGCGAGAACGCCCACCAGGCTCAACAGTCCGGCCAGGCCCTGGACGTTCGAGGCGTGCTGGCTGGTGAGGCCGGCGTCGGTGGCAAAGGGGATGAACTGGGTGACGAAGAAGAAGTCCTGAAAGCCGCAGAGACCGTACGCCGCCGCGACGAAAAGGAAGCTCCGGGAGAGGAAGGCTTCCCGGGGTGAGTAGTCCGGGGCGGGAGGGGCGCTACGGGTTCCGATCTTGACCCCAATCTCGTACGGTGACTGGCCGATGTCCGCGGGCTCCTTCTTCATGACCGCGATGGCGACCGGGACGACCACCGCGGAGACCAGGACCCCCAGGCCCATCCACGAGGCGCGCCAGCCAAAGCGCGCGAGCGAGTAGGCCAGGCCGGGGATGATCGCGAAGTGTCCGAAGGCCGTGCCGGTGACGGCGATGCCGCCGATCAGGCCGCGCAGACTCCTGAACCACCGGGAGACGGTGGACGACACCACGCCGATGGTGATTCCCGAGACCCCCACCGCGGTGACGACGCCGTAGTAGAAGTAGAGCTCCGGGATCGAGCTGGTTCGGGATGTCAGGAAAAGACCCGCCGAAGCCACCAGCGCCGAGACCGAGAACAGCAGCCGCGGCCCGTAGCGGTCCAATAGCCGTCCGGCCATCATCTGCCCGAAGCCGAACACCAGCATGTTCAGGGTGTAGGCGAAGGTAATGGCGCCCCGTTCCCATCCGAACTCGGCCGCCAGCGGCTTCACCAGCACGCCGAAGGAAAAGCGCACGCCGCCGTCAACGACGAGGATGAGAAAGCCTCCCAGGAGGATGATCCAGCCGTAGAAGAACGTGGAGGATGAACCGGGCGGGTCGGGGTGGGGTCGGGTGGTTTCCACAGCCGTGGCTAGTGTTGTGTCTCACAAATAGGTCTACAAATCTGCTGGTCTTTTTCGCCGTCGGCTGCGTTGCTCTTCCTCGCGTGGTAACGGCCACTGCTCGTCATCGCGCCTTGCCGACAACAAAAAATCCTGCGCATCTTTGCAAACCTATTTGTGAGACACAACACTAGTGTCCTGGACACGACACTAAAGCACGGCGATCTCGTCGCCGGGCCGGATGACGCCGCCCTTCACCACCAGCGCGCAGATGCCGCTCTTGCCGGCGAGGGCCCGGGTCATGCCCGGTTCGGTAATGGACTGGATATAGGCGCACGGCGGGCGCGGCCGGTCGAAGGCCAGCACCGCGTCTCCGGCACGAAAGGCGTGTCCCACGAGCTCGGCAAGGCGGATGCCGCGGGTGACGATGTTGCGCCGGTGCTCGCCGTTCAGAACCTGGAGGCCCGAGTCGGCGGCGATGCCCTCGAGTTCCTCGGCTTCGATGAGGGTCACCTGGCACTCGTCCCAGCCGCTGTAGTAGCCCACCCGCTCGCAGTAGCGGTCGTCCTTGAGGCCCATGCTGGCCACGGCCTCGGCCTCCTCCACCTTCCGCATGCGTGCGCTGCCTTCCGGCGCGATATAGATCTCGTGGACGGTCCCCATGGTGCTCCCGGTATGACGCCGCGCCCGTACCCGGAACGGCGCCGCTGGCCCAAGCAACAAGGCCCCTGGAGATCCAAGGGCCTTTCGGTTCCGGAGACTATATTCGCTCCGCCGCCGTCCGTCAACGCTCCCGTGCCTGCTTGTAACATCCGGATTAACTTGAGTTTATGTTGGAAACCACCCTTCGACTCAGTCTTTTGTACCAGTCGATGTTCATGCTAAGAACCATATCCATGTCCGGTCACAGAACCCATGCCGGCGGGAGGCCCGGGACTTGGTGCCTCTTCATTCTTGGGTTGCTGCCGCTCGTGTTGCTTGCCGGTGTCCGCGGCGCACGTGCGGAGGTGTCCTGGGGGGAGGCCTACGGGGGCGTGTTCGTCGGCGCCGGCCGGACCGAGAACCGCATCATCGACCCCCAGGGATTCGCGCACTGGGGCAGACACGGTTGGGCCACCGACTACGACGGCACGGACCTGGCGGGCGGCTTGCTGCTGGGACGGGAATTCACCCTGAACAGTGCGCGCTTCAGGGTCGAGCTCGATGGCGTCTTCGGCGACATGTCCGCGCAGACCGACCGGGTGGATCCGCAGGATCGGGACGAGACGGCGAGAGCGTCGCTTCGGTGGGCGACCACCGCGCGGGTCGGCGTGGAGCGCACGGAAGGTCCGGTGACGGTCCTCTTCAATGGTGGCGTGGCGGTGGCGGGCATTGAGAACTCGGTGACCGATATCGACTTCTTTCGGGACATGCCGCCACGGAAGGACCCCGACGACTCGTTCCATGACCGATCCACGCGAATCGGCTGGTCCTCGGCCTCGGCATCGAGGCCCCGCTCGGGGATGCCTGGAGGTGGCGCCTGGACGGTTCGTATCTGGGATTCGGACGGAGCACGCATCGCGTCAACCGTTCCGGAAACAACCCTTGCGGTCCCGGCGGCCCCCGAGAGGCCTGCCGCTAGCGGGTCGAGAACCATCTGGTGATACTGCGCCTCGCGATCATTCGCCGGTTCGACCTGTAACGTCGACAAGGGATTCGCAGCGTCGCCGGGAATCGACATGGCTGGTACCATCCTCCTTGCTTTCCACATCGCCGCCGGTTCGGTGGCGTTGACTATGGCGGCCATCGCCCTGCTGACGGCAAAGGGCGGGGTGCATCACGTAAGGGCCGGACGGGTCTATGCCGCGGCCATGGGGCTGGTCTGCGTGACCGCGCTGCCGTTGGCCCTGCTCGGGTTCGACATCGTGCTGCTGCTGATCGCCGTGTTCAGCTTCTATCTCGTGTTCGCCGGCTGGCGCTTTGCCCGAAACCGGAGCGGAGGCCCGCAGGCGGTGGACTGGACCGCGGCGGTGGTGCTGGGGCTCACCGGGTTGGGCATGTGGGGCTACGGCGCCACGCTCGGTCTGCGGGGTGACTCCCAGTGGGTCACCATGGTCCTGTTCGGCGCCATCGCGGTGGCGCTGAGCGCCGTGGACCTTGGATATCACCGCGCGCCGCGCCGGTCCGCGCGGCAACGCATCGCCCGGCATCTCACCAACATGCTGGCGGGGACCATCGCCACCGTCACCGCCGCGTTGGTGGTGAACGTCGACACCGAGCCGGTATGGTTGGCATGGATTCTCCCCACCGTCCTCATGACCCCGCTGATCGTGTGGTGGAACCGGCGGGTGACGCGTGACACGGATCGGCTTCACGGTTCCACCAGGCAGTGACGCCGCAAGGCCGTCGCCGCCCCGCCGCAATGTCAATGCAGGACGCCGCCGGCAAGCCTGTTTGTCCGTATCCCGTCTCTGGTATAGTCGGGAAGCCTTGACGAGATCGCTTCAATCCCGAGACTCGAGTTCGCCGACATGAGCCACGTCCTGTTTCCCGTGATTCTTTCGGGTGGCGCCGGTACCCGGCTCTGGCCCCTGTCACGGGAACTCCATCCCAAGCAGTTCATTCCCTTGTTGGAGGAGCGCACGTTGCTGCAGGCCACGGCCCGGCGGCTGGCCCCTCTCGACGAGGTGCGGCCGCCCATGGTGGTTTGCAACGAAAGCCACCGGTTCATGGTGGCCGAGCAGCTCGCCGCCGTCGATGTAGAAACGTCCGCCGTGCTGCTGGAGCCGGTGGGGCGCAACACCGCGCCGGCCATCGCGGCGGCGGCATTGGAGGCCCTGGCACTCGCCAACGACGGCGAAGACCCCATTCTGCTGGTGCTGCCGGCGGACCACCTCATCGGGGACGAAACGCGGTTCGCCAGCGCGGTCCGGGCCGCGGTCCGGGAAGCGGCGTCCGGGCATCTGGTAACGTTCGGCGTCGTGCCCGCGTACGCGGAGACCGGCTACGGATACATCAAGGCGGCCGGCCCCACCGGCGTGAGCGACGAGGGCCGCCGGGTGGAACGGTTCGTGGAGAAGCCGGGCGCGGCGGCTGCCGCGCGCTATGTGCGAGCGGGCGGTTACTACTGGAACAGCGGCATGTTCGTGTTCTCGGCGTGCCGCTACCTGGGCGAGCTCCGGGCCCATGCAAAGTCGGTCCGCAACGCGGTGGCGGCGGCTCATCGCAAGGCGGTGAAGGACCTCGGGTTCCTGCGGCTGGACGCGGCGTCCTTCTCCCGGTCTCCCGCCATCTCGGTGGACCATGCGGTCATGGAGCATACGTCGAGTGCCGTGATGATTCCGCTCGAAGCCGACTGGTCCGATGTCGGCTCGTGGGCGTCACTGGCCGAGCTGGGCAAAAAGGATGGGGCCGGAAACGTGGCCCGGGGCGATACCATCCTGGAAGGGGTCCGCAATACCTACATCCACGCCGGAGAACGGTTGGTGGCGGCGGTGGGGGTGACCGATCTGGTGATCGTGGACACGGCCGATGCGGTCATGGTGGCGGCCAAGCATGCGGCTCAGGACATGGGGAAGGTGGTGGCAAGGCTGAGATCGGAGGGCCGGCACGAACATCGGGTCCACCGGGAGGTCCATCGTCCCTGGGGCACCTTCAATGATCTGCACGGCGGCGAAGGCTTCAAGGTGAAGCACATCGTCGTGAATCCCGGGCAAGCCCTCTCGCTGCAATCGCATCGACACCGCGCCGAGCACTGGATCGTCATACGCGGGACCGCGCAGGTGACCCGGGGGGATGAGACGTTCGCGTTGTCGGAGAATCAATCCACCTACATCCCCCTCGGAACCAGGCACCGGCTGTCGAATCCGGGCAAGCTGCCGTTGGAGGTGGTGGAGGTCCAGTCCGGTTCCTATCTCGAAGAGGACGATATCGTCCGCTACGAGGATGCCTACGGCCGCTCGGACCCCGACGAACCGCATGGGAAAGACTAGTCTCCGGGCCACGTCTTTCGGAGAGGGCGCGGGGACAAATGGCAGCATGCTCATTTGATCTTCGGTCCGCCGGGCGCCGGCGCGGGGCTCGTGAAGCGGATGCCCGCGTTCGCCGGCGGCATGGGGGCCGCCGGGTCTATCCGGGGCAGGACATATCTCTGGGTTTTGTTCACGATGATGGGTGAGTAGGAGTTCCATTCGCGGACCCGCGGCTCGTTCTTGTCGCGCCGCAGGATGCGGAGGCGACCGAATTCCCGTTCCAGCGAATAGCCGCGAACCGAGATCTTCGGGTTCGCGGACACGATGTGGCTGACCGACGCGTACAGCGCCGCCATGTCCGGGATGACGCTACGCCCGGTGCGCGAGTCATAGAACGGTATCTGCCGGTGCAGGTAGTAGTAGCCCGGGGTGTTGAGGTAGAGCCGGTCAACGTGCCACACCGACTTCACGCCGGGAGCGCGGGCGAGATAGCGGTAGGCGGCGAACGCCGGGTCCTGCCTGCGCACGAAGCCGGTGTACCCGGTCTCCCCCGACCAGGTCCTGATACACCCGCTGCTGGTACGGCAGCGAGTTCAGGATTCCGGCCAGTGAGACCACGGCGAATGCCGCGGCCGCCAATGCCGCCACCCACCGGCCGGCCCGCGCCGCGAGCCTCGCCGTGAGGTCGGCGCCGATCAGGAGCCAGAGAGGAATCGCCGCGAACACGAATCGGTATTCCTTGTGGCTTTGGAGGGAATGGACGAGCAGGATCAGTGCGATCAGCGCAAGCACGAAACCGTAGCGCCGCGGGTTGCGTAGCGAGGCCACCAGGCAGACGGCGCTCAGCCCGCCGCCGGCGAGCACCAGCCACAGCAGGAATTGGTAGGGCGGACTCTCGCTCGCGCGATAGGGCCCGACGAAGAGGTTGTACCGAAGGTTGAGGATGTAGGACTGGAACAGGCCGCCATCCCAGGTGACGGCGTCGAAGACCCCCACGGCCAACGTGAGCCCGGCAGCCACCAGCGTGAGCTGGACCCTCTTCGTGGTGCGCAGGAACACGACCCCCAGCAGCACCAGCGCCATTGGCGCGTACTGCATCCGTATGGCCACGGTCAGAACGGAGAGCATGGCCGCCAGCCAGATCGTCCGGTTATCGTCCACCGAAGGCCGCAGGCTGAGGGTGAGCAACCCCATCAAGGGGACGGCGGCGACGAACTCCGTCATGGGCTTGTGCGCGAACCCGGCCATCTCGTACCAGAAGGCGCCGGCCACCAGGGCGGCCCTTGCCGTGGTGTCGCCGAAGTGCCGCCGGGCGAAGACGTACATGCCCGCCGGGATCAGCAGGGAGAGGGCGCAGAACGCCACGTTGATTCCGCCGACGTACCACCACGGCTGGCCCAGTCCGATGACGTCGAACAGCTTCAGGACGCCGGCCACGGCGCCGGGGACCAGCCAGGAGCGCGCGCCGTAGAAGTACTCCCAGTACCGGACGCCGTTGTCGAAGACCAGGCGATGGGCCGGCTCCAGGTACTGCATGATCTCGTCGGGATGCAGCACGAAGTCGCCGGACAGGGCCACGGCTACGCGCGTCGCGAAGGCGAGGGGAGCACCCACGGCAGGTATTTCCAGGGTCGTTCGTTGGGGGCCTGCGCGTGCAGAACGAAATCGAGAGCCGCCTCTACGGGCTGTACCGGCGGTGGGGCACCAAGGCGCTCCCGGGGACCTTTCTTTTTACTGGCGGCCATGTTCCAGCGTGCGCTACGGACTGCCTGGCCGCAGGCGTCTCCGCACCTGCTCGAGGCCGGCCCGGGCCATGGCCAGATCCGGTTTCAGGGCGAGCGCGGTTTGAAAGCTCCGGAGCGCCTCATCCAGCCGGCCCAGGTTGTACAGGCAGGTGCCCATGTTGGAGTGGTTCTGCGCGTTGTCCGGATCGACCCCAGCCATGGCTCGATGCAGATCAAGCGCCTCCAGGTAACGCTTCTGACGGAATCGTGATGCAGCCAGACGATCCACCACCCCCCGGTGGCTCCGGTCGAGTGCCATGGCGCGGGCAAAGTGGGTCGCCGCCGCCTGGCGCCGGCCGAGCTCCTGCAACGCCTGTCCCAGGAGGAGATGAACCGATCCCGTCAAGGGCGCGTCGAGCCCCAGAGAAAGCGACCGTTCCAGGGCGGTGGCCGCCTCCGCGTATCGGCGGAGCTCGAACAGGGCGCTACCCATGGCGGCATGGGCGAGGGCGTATCGGGGGTCGATCTTGAGCGCGGCACGGTAGGACTCGAGCGCTTCCTCGTATTGCCCCCGCCGGCGCCGGGTCTCGCCGATGTTCTGAAGCGTATTCCGACGTTGCCGGCTGTCTTCGTCTCGGGGCCGGAGCTCCAGCGAGCGGCGGAAATGATGCTCGGCCTCTCGGTCACGACGCTGCTTGAAGAACTCATTGCCGGCATAGTGGTGGGCGGCCCAGGACTCGGGGTTGATGGCCGCGCTGTGGCTGAAGAGGGTCAGATCGTCCCGGTAGACACCCGACTGAATCCAGGTCGCCGCCCCCAGCAAGAGCAGCACCGCGCCGCCGACGCCGGCCATGCCCATTTTCGCGGGTTGCGGCAGTCTGTCGACGCCCCACGCGGCGCCGCCGATCAGCAGGGTCAGGACGCCCATGCCGGCCAGGTATTGATAGCGGTCGGCGACAAAGGAGACGTTCATGTAACCGTAGTCGACGAAGCCCAGCACGGGCGAGAGCGTGAGGGCGAAGAACAGGGCGCATGCCAACGGCCCCCGACCGATCCGGTGGCGCAGGAACCAGAGCGCCGTGAACACGCCGACGGCGGCGGCGACGGTTCCCCAGGCCAGTGCGTCGGTCACGTCGATGTCCCATCGCGCGTAGAGCAACGCGAGGTCAGCCGGCCACAACAGCTTCCACACATAGAACCAGAAGGAGTGCGCGGCGATGAGTGTCCGCTCGGCCAGGGTGTAGTCGAAGGACAGGTTCCCCTTCTGGTAGATGGCCATGTCGACGCCGGCGAGGATGAGCCCTACGAGGAAAAACGGGAGCAGGCGCAGCAGGTCCGTTCCGGTCACGCGATCCTGCTTCCACCAGTGCCAGATCACCAGGGCAGCCGGGAAGGTCACGACGATGGTCTTGCACAACATGCCGGCCGCAAACAGCGCCAACGTCATGACATAGCGCCCCGGGCGCGGCGCTTCCGTGAACCGCAACCAGGCGGTGAAGGCGGCAAGATAGAACAGGGCCGAAAGCAGATCCTTTCGGGCGATCACCCAGGTGACGGACTCCACGTGCAGGGGGTGTACGGCGAACACGGCGGCGATCCACCACGCGCCGCGGACCTGCAGCCGCTGCAGCAGCCGCCACAGCAAGGCCGTGTTGATGAAGTGAAGCGCCACATTGACCGCATGGTAGCCGGCCGGCGCGAACCCCCAGAGCTTGTGCTCGAGCCAGAAGGTCGTATAGAGGAGCGGCCAGTAGTGGTCCTCCCCGACGGCGCCCTGCCGGTACGCGCTGCCCGGGGCCAACCATAGATCCCAGATCCCGCTCCAGTCCCGAACCGCCTTCAGCGTGGTGATGACAACGTCATCCCAGACGAATCCGAGACGGATTGCCGGGAAGTAGCTGACCACGACCAGCAAGCAGAGGGCCAGGGCCGCCCAACCGTCCCGCCGTGAGAGCCCGGCCGGAGATCCGGTTCCTCGCACGCCGTCGTCGTTCCTGCTTCGCTTCCGCGCCATTCCCGTGAACCTGCTACTTTCCTGATTGCTCCAGCATTTTTCGCGCCGCCTTCAGGCCGGTTTGGGCCGCCGCCAGGTCGGGTTTCAGGGCGAGCACGCGTTTGAAACGCCGGCGCGCTTCCTCGGGTCGGCCGAGGTGGTACAAGGTGGCGCCAGCGTTGGAATGGGTCTGCGCGTCGTCGGGGTTGACCTCGAGCATCTTCCGGTACAGGACCAGAGCCTCCTGGTATCGTTGTTGTCCGAAACGCAACATGGCCAGGTGGTCCATCGCGTGGGTGTTCTGCGGGTCCAGGGTCCTGGCTCGGTTGAAGTGATCCGGCGCCGCCTGGACATGGTTCATGGCGCGCGCCGCCTGGCCCGCCAGCACGTGACGGGCGGCGGCCGAGAGCGAGTCCGGTTCGAGGGCGAGGGACCGGGTCAGCGAGGCCAGGGCCTCTTCGTATCGCTTCATGGCTGCCCCATGATTTGCCGCATGTGCTGCGCTCCGGTCCTGGCCATCTGCAGGTCCGGGTCGAGGGAAAGCGCCTGTTCAAAGCTCCGTAGCGCCTCGGCGGGCCGCCCCAGGTGGTAGAGGGTGGCGGCGAGGTTGGCGTGGGTCTGGGCTCCCGAGGGGGCGATCTTCGCCAGCCTCCGATAGAGTCCCAGAGCCGCTTCGTAACGCTTCCGCCCGAAATGCGCCATGGCCAGACGATCGAGGGCTTCCGTGTCGCGCGGGTCGATCTCCACCGCGCGCTCATAGCTCTGCAACGCCGCCTCGGTTCGCCCCAGGGACTGGTACGCGCGGCCCATGAAAACGTGCAGCGCGCTCGCCACCGGCAGGTCGGGCTGCAACCGGAGCGCGCGCGCCATGGCCTTGATCGCCTCCGCGTGCCGGCCCGACTGGAACAGCGCAATGCCCAACCCGGCACGCGCCGGCGCGAAATCGGCGTCCAGCTCGAGGGCCGCGCGATACGACTCCATGGCCTTGTCCCGGCGGCCCCGTAGCCGGAGCGCCTCGGCCATGGTGTGGAGGATCGCGGGGTCGCGCGACAGCTCCCGAACCCGGCGCATGTGCCCGTCGGCTTCCTCGAAGCGTTGCTGCGCCATCCGCAGGTCGGCCAGATCCACCAGCGGCGTCGGGTTGCGCGGGTCCAGCTCCGCCGCGCCGAGAAAATGCTCCTCCGCCGCGTCGAGCCGGCCCTGGGCCTCCAATGCCCGGCCCGCGAACAGATTCAACGAAACGGCCGCGGCGCGACCGGGGTTCAACGACAGCGCCTTTTTCATGGCGGCCACGGCCTCGTCGTATCGCTTCATCTCGAACAGGGCCGTCCCCATGCCGGCATACGCCATCGCGTCCTCGGGGTCTTTCCGGAGCACGGCGCGATACGCTTCGAGGGCTTCGCCGTAGCGCTTCGTCTTTCGCAGGATCTCGGCCAGGTTCTGACGGGCCGTGGTGCTGCGCGGGTCGATCTTCAGTGCCCGCCGCAAGTGTTGCTCCGCCTCGTCGATCTGTCCCAGTTTCAACAGGCCCCGCCCCACGTTGGAGAGCGCGTCCGCCGAATCCGGCCGGTGTTTGACCGCGAGGCGGCTGGCCGCGAGCCCCTCCTCGTCACGGTCCGATTCGAACAGCGCGCTGCCGAGATTGAGGTAGACGTCCCGGGCCGCGGGATTGTGGGAGACGATGTAGCTGAAGAAGGAGACCTCGTTCCGGTAGATCCGGGCCTGAATCCAGGTGAGCGTCCCGAGGAGAGCCAGGGCCGCGGCGAGCAGTCCGTGGGCCGTCATTCTTGCAGGATTCGGCAGCCGGCCCGCGGCGTAGGCGCCGCCGCCGATGAGGATCGCCATCACCCCGATACCCGCCAGATACTGAAACCGGTCGGCGACCAAGGCGAACTGCATGTAGCCGTAGTCCACGAAGCCCAGCACCGGCGACAGCGTCACCGCGTAGAAGAGGACGCCGGCCCAGCCACAGCAGCACCGCCACCGCCACGGCGGCGGCGAGGTATGCCCAGGCCAAGGGATCGCCGGCCCGGATGTCCCACAGCGGGTAGATCACCGCCAGATCCGTGGGCCACAGCAGCTTGCCGACATAGAACCACAGGGCCCGGGACGCAATGAGCACGCGCTCGATCAACGAGTAGCCCAGGGACAGCGGCTCCCGGGAGGTGTAGAACGAGAGGTCGGCCAGGGTGACCGCGAGCCCCACCACGAAGAACGGTGCCAGGCGGAACAGATCGGTGGAGGTCACCCGTTCCCGTCGCCACCAGTGCCAGATCAGCAGCGCCGCAGGGAAGGTGACCACCACGGACTTGGACAGCAGCCCCGCGGTGAAGAGCGCCAGGGCCAGGCCGTAGCGCCCCCACCCGGGACCTTCCACGAACCGGATCCACGTCAACGCGGCGGTCAGGTAGAACAGTGCCGACAGCAGGTCCTTGCGCTCTATGATCCAGGCCACGGACTCGACGTGGAGGGGATGAACCGCGAACACCGCTGCTACGGCCCAGGCGCCGGGCACCGCCAGACGCCGGAGCAGGCGCCACACCAGCAGGCTGTTGACCCAGTGCAGCAGCAGATTGACGAGGTGGTAGCCCAAAGGCGCCAGGCCCCACAGCTTGTGGTCCAGCCAGAAGGTCGTATGGACGATGGGCCAGTAGTGCCCCTCGTTCTTGATATCGGCGGGTGAGAACCAGATGTTCCAGAGCCCCGACCACCGGTGGATCACCGGCTCCTCGGCGAAAATGATGTCGTCCCAGACGAAGCCGCCCTGCAACGCGGGGAAGTAGCTGACGCCGACCAGAACCCCCAGGATCAGTACGGTCAGGGCGTCCCGTCTTGACAAGCCGTCGGGCCAAGCCCGGTGCGGTGTGGGGACGGAGTGCGGGTCAGTCACTGGCTTGGGGGCGCCGTCTGTAGACGTACAGATCGGCAACCACGAAGTTGACGAGGCTGCCCAGGCCGACGCCGCAAAAGAAGGCCAGCAGGCGGTGGCGGTCAAAGACCTCCACGTAGCTCGTCAGCAGCGTGTAGCTGCCGACGTTCACGCCCAGTCCGATGAGGCTGCTGGCCATGAACCTGGCCCACTGGCCCACACGCGGCTGCCGCGCGCGTTCGCTGAACGTCAGGCCTCGATTGAGGGCCCAGTTCCAGCTCACCGCGGGCCAGAAGGACAGGAAGCGGGCCAAGCGGTGCTCGACGCCGGCCCACTGGAGGCCGAGATAGAAGGCGAGGTCGACGATCAGGCCGCTGGCGCCCACTACGCTGAACAACGGAATCCGGGCCAGGCTGCCGAACTTGTAGTTGTACAATCGGGAGAGATGGCGCAGGAAGCGGATCTGCTGGCGCCAGTTCATCTTGCTGAAGCCTATGCTCCGGTCGCGGAAGTCGATGGGAACCTCCCGTACCCGCAGGTGCCCGCGCACCATGAGCTCCAGGGCGATTTTGTAGCCCATGGGCCGCAGGGTCCGCAGCTCCGGCAGCCGGCTGCGGCGCGTGGCGAAGAAACCGGCCATGGGATCCGAGCACCTCACCAGCGGCCGCGCCAGCCAGGTGGCCAGGCGCGAATTCAGGACGCGGTACAGACTCCAGGAGCGGTCGACGACACCGCCCGAGGTGTAGCGGCTGCCGATGACGATGTCGCAGTCGCCGTCCAGGGCGGCCAGCAAGTCGACGATGCGCTCGGGTGGATGCGACAGGTCCGCATCCATCACCACCAGGCGGTCGAAGCGGCTCAGCCGGATGCCCTCGATCACCGCCAGCGACAAGTCCCGGGGCGTCTCCCGGCGGGTCACCATGCGCACGGGAAGGCGCCGTGCCAGCTCCGCGGCCACGGCCTCGCTGCCGTCGTTGGAATCGTCGTCCACCAGCAACAACTCCCACTCGATGCCGGTGCCGGACAGGGCCGCGTCAATGCGCTCCGCCAACGGCGCAATGTTGTCCGTCTCGCGGAACGTCGGCACGATGATAGAGAGCGTCTGGCCCGCGCTCTCCGGGTCTGGGTGCGCTTTCAGCATAGTGCTCTTGTGGACCTCGACCGTTGCCATCCGCGGTCATTCACGCCCTGGCCGCCCGGCACCGGCGCTGGACGGTTTGGTCGGAAACCGGTGAGTTTTTCATTTATTGGACAGATTGCGTCTTTTGGCAACCGCGAGTGCATCTCGGGAAAGTCGACATTGCCCGCGCCGCCGGAAACCGCGGGTTCATTGCCGTCTCTGTCGAGCAACACCCGGGGTGCTCGCGCCGCGGCGCGTCGCCAGTTCGGCGTAGCAGTAGGCCAGGGCCAGTCCGCGATACGGGCGCCAGCGTTCGGCAAAGGAGCGCATCTCGGCCTCGGTGGCCTTTTCGGTCTTGCCCAGCAGACCCTGGGCCACGTACTTGACCACCGCCAGGTCCCCGGCCGGAAATGTATCGTGGCGGGCCAAGCCCCGCATCAGCGCGGTTTCCGCCGACCAGCGGCCGATGCCCTTGATCGCGGTCAAGCGCTCTACCACCTCGTCGTCGGGAAGCCCGGCCAACTCGGTTCCGGCGGCCGGGAACGGCGTGTGCGAGGCAAAGGTCTCACCCAGCCGGATCAGCGTGCCCGCCTTGGCGCTGCTCAGCCGGAACCCACGCATGGCCTCCATGGTTTGCGCGGCGAACCGCCGCGGCTCCGGAAACGCGAAATAGGTCCGGCCCTGGTGACGCCACTTGCGGCCGAAGCTATCGACCAGCGCGTGTTTGATCGAGTTCGCGAAACTGAGGTTGACCTGTTGGGAGAGGACGGCCGTCACCAGCGCCTCGAACAGCGTTGGACTGGAGGTGATGCGGAGCCCACGAAACCGGCTCACCAGCGGCGTCAGCATCCCGTCCTTGCGCGCCAGGCGGTAGAAGGGTCCCAGATCGAGGTCGGTGCAAAGGATATGCCGGAGCTGCGCCTCGAAATCGGCCACCCTGAGAGGCGCTCTGGACGGACTGTGCAGTGTCACGGCCAGCCTTGGCCGTGTCACCGCACCCTCGTTGGTCACCGTGGCCAGTGCGATCTGGCGGCCGGCCGCGAGCAGGCGACAGTACCGACCGCCCTCCACGAGGTCGACGTTCTCGGTGGCAAAGCGCATGAAGCGCGCCGCGGTCAGGTCAAACGAGTAGGGCGCCCGCGGGGTGATCTCGAACGAGTGCGTCATGGTTTGCGATGCTGTGCGGGGTACCCGCTTCGTTGGTGACGCGTGACAGAGGCCGGCGAGTCACGCATATCCACGCGCATGAGCTACTCCCGCCCCGGGTCCTCGTAGTAGTTCTCATAGTACCACTCCGCGATCTCTCCCCCGGTGGTGAGCCAGACGTCGTCGTGCGAGCAGATGTACTCCAGCGCGAGGTCGAGGTACTTGATGCGGAGGGGGACGCCGATGATGAAGGGGTGGAGCGGGATGCACAGGACGGTGCCGCTGCGTTCGCCCTCGCGGTAGAGGACATCGAACTGGTCGCAGACCTGCTGGAGGTATTCCCTGGGAGTGTAGTTGGAGCGCAGGAAGAAGTTGATGTCGTTGAGGCCCTGCTCGTAGGGCACGACGATCATGCGGCCGCTCTTCACGCGCATGGGAATGGGCTGGTCGTCGAAGCCCCAGTCGCACAGGTAGTCGAAGCCCACGGCGGCCAGGTGGTCCGGGGTGTCGAAGGTTTCCGCCAGGGCGGGGCCGAGCCAGCCCCGCGGCGCCTTTCCGGTGGCCGCGGCGATCTCGTCCCGGACCTGCCGTATGACGGTGCGCTCGTCGGCGGCGGGATAGGCGGTCAAGGGCATATTGTTGGTGATGCCGTGCCCCAGCCATTCCCAGTTCCGCTTGATGCCCTCCTCGATGATCTCCTGCTGGTGGGTGCAGACCTCGGAATTCAATTGGGCGCTGGCCCGGATGCCGTATTTGTCGAGCACCTCCATGAGCCTGAATACGCCCACCCGCGCGCCGTAGTCGCGCTGCGAGTAGCCGCGGACGTCCGGCACCCGGGACATCCCGAAATTGGGGATGGTCTGGTCGATATGAAAGTACTCGATGTTGGGACTCACCCACAGGGCGACCCTGGCGTCATTGGGCCACCTGAGTTTTCGCCGTGTGGTGATGGGCTGATAGTCGTAGCGGCGGTTCTCCATTTCATTCCCTCGTGAATCCCGATGTGTCGTCCGGCAGTCCGTCCCTGTCCGTTGGGACAGGCCCTACCACGGTTGGGTCGCGGCTGTCCACGGCGCCGGTTCATCGCCCCCATTGGCAATGTATAACGGTTCGAGTTAGAGGATTAGACACCCGGACAGGTAGCGGAGTGCACCATGACGAAACTGAAGACACCCTTGTGCGACATGCTCGGCATCGAGCACCCGATCATCCAGGCGGGCATGGGCTGGGACAGCCGTGGGTCCACGACGCCGCCCAGGTTGGTGGCGGCGGTGTCCAACGCCGGCGGCCTCGGCGTCATCGGCGGCAGCCCGCTGCAGCCGGAGTTCATCCGGGAGCGCATCCGCGCGACCCGGGAGCTGACGGACCGGCCCTTCGGCGTGGACATCACCCTGCCGCGGCTCGCCCAGACGCCCTTCGCGGACGTGGGCAACGTCCGGGAGTTCCTGGAGCGGACCCATCCCGATCACGTGAGCTTCGTGCACGAGGCCATCGAGGAGTTCGGACTGGAGACCCAGGGCCCGGATCCCTGGTCCAAGGTGAAGACGCCGGACATGGTGCAGCGGCAGTTGGACGTGATCCTGGAGGAGGGCGTCCAGGTGCTGGCCGTGGGGCTCGGCGATACCGCGCAGGTAGTGCCCCTGGCCCACGAGCGGGGCATAAAGGTCCTGGCCCTCTGCGGCAACGTCAAGCAGGCCGTGGGCCACGCGGCCAACGGCGTGGACGTGGTCATCGCCCAGGGCTACGAGGCCGGCGGCCACACCGGAAGGATCGCCAACTTCCCGTTGATACCCCAGGTGGTGGACGCGGTGCGGCCGACGCCGGTGGTGGTGGCCGGCGGCATTGCCGACGGCCGCGGCCTGGCCGCCGCACTGAGTCTCGGGGCCGTGGGGGTATGGTGCGGCACGGTCTTCCTGGCCAGCGCGGAAAGCGAGATCCACGCCGACTACAAGAGCCAGCTCATCCAGGGGCGCACCGAGGACTTCGTGCTCGACCGCTTCCCCAGCGGCAAGCCCAGCCGCCACTACCGCAGTCCGGTGATCCGGAAGTGGGAGGCGTCGGGCCTGGAGGCGTTGGAGATGCCGTTTCAGGGGGTGCTCAACGATCAGTTCCGGGTGTCCGCGGAGAGCGGCGGCCGGGTGGACATGATGAGCGTCCCGGGCGGACAGATCGCCGGGTTGCTGGGCGAGCAGGACGTGCGGCCCGCCGCCGAGATCGTGGAGGGCATGGTCCGGCAGGCCGTGGAGGTCTTGAAGAGGGGGGCTTCCCTGGCGGTGGGTGACTGAACGCAAACAACGCAACGCGAGGACAGGTCATGGATATCGATCCCGTCAAGTATGAAGTGTTTCTGCATCGGCTGTGGGCCATCGGCGAGGAAGGGCGTCAGACGCTCCAGCGGGTGACGGCCTCGCCCATCGTGGCCCAGGGCGGCGAGGTCATGAGCTCGTTTTACGATATCGAGGGCAAGATGGTGCTGGCCTGCTCGGGCCACCTGCGCTTCGCCGGCGCCACCTCCGACGCCATCAAGTACCTCATCGAATGGTACGGCAAGTCGCCGGGCTTCTTCGATGGCGACCAGATCTTCTTCAACGACCCCTACGTGGCCGGCTCCCACACCTACGACATGATGGTGGTCAAGCCCATCTTCCACCGCGGCGAGCTGATCGCCTGGACCGCCACCAGCACCCACACCGCCGACACCGGCGGTCTGCTCCGGGGCGCCGCCTCGGAGATCTTCCACGAGGGCATCCGCATCCTCGGCGTCAAGGTGGTGGAGAAGGGCGAGTTTCGCGAGGACATCTTCAGGACCCTCACCGAGCAGTGCCGGGACCCGCAGTACGTGGGCCTGGACGTGAAGGCCATGATCGCCGGCAACAACGTGTGCGGCAAGCGCTATCTGGAGCTGGTGGAGAAGTTCGGTCCGGAGTTCCTGGACGCCGCCGGTCAGAAGACCATCGCAGACTCGGAGGAGATGGCCCGCGCCAAGCTCCGCTCCCTGCCCGACGGCCAGTGGGTGTCGCGCCTCTACAGCACGGCCCTCAACAAGCAGACCAACACGGCCATGCCCATCCAGATCGTGTGCACCGCCACCAAGGAGGGCGAGCGGCTGAAGCTGGACTTCGCCGGCAGCAGCCCCCAGATGGCCAACGACGCCAACTCCACGCTCCCCAGCACCATGGCCCACGTGGGCGTGGCCCTCACCAACACGCTGTTCTGGGACGTGCCCTGGAGCGACGGCAAGCTGGCGCCGGTGGAGGTGTCCGTGCCCGAGGGCACGGTGCTCAACTGCGTGTTCCCGGCCGCATGCGGCTTCGCACCCTGGATCGGCGAGAAGCTCGTGGCCGCGGTGGTGGAGTGCATGGCCAAGATACTCTATGCCGCCGGCCGGCCGGAGGACGTCAACGCGAGCTGGAACAGCATGTGGACCGCGGGCGGGCCGGGGTACTTCCCCGGCGGCACCAACCGCGAGGGCATCCGCACCGCCCAGGGCATCTACGACATCCACGGCGGCGGCCTGGGCGCCGCGCCGCACCGGGACGGGGTCAACACCGGCGGCCACATGAACATCCCGTCCGGCGGCATCAGCGACGTGGAGCGCATCGAGATGCAGTACCCGCTGCTCTACTTCACCCGCAACCACAACATGGACGGGCCGGGCGCGGGCAAGTACCGCGGCGGCCTCGGCAGCTTCCGCCTCACCATGGTGTACGGCTCCCAGGACTTCACCAACGACTACAAGCCCTACGGCGGCATCCCCCAGAAGGCCTTCGGCCTGTTCGGCGGTTACCCCGTGGGCAGCGGCGCGTTCCGGGCCATCTTCAACCCGGCTGAGGACGTGTGGGAGCGCATGAAGGCCGGCGACTATCCCACCCACCCGGCCCAGGTGGTGGCGGAAGGCTGGGGCGAGGTACGCATTCCCGAGGGCACTCCGGAGCGGCTGTCGGTGCCGGAGTTCAGCCTGATGTCCGACTTCACCGCCTGCGGCGGCGGCTTCGGCGATCCCCTGGAGCGGGAGCCGCAACGGGTGGCCCGGGACGTGAGGATCCACGCGGTGTCGAAACGCATGGCCGAGGCGGTCTACGGGGTGGTCCTCGACGGCGGAGAGCTGTCCGTGGACGCGGCCGCCACCGCCGACAAGCGACGGCAGATACGCGCCGCGCGCCTTGCGGACGGAACGCTGCTGGCCCCATCCGGGCTCGGCAACGGCAACCGCAACTGGCAATCGTCCCTGCGCTTCCACGAGTACCTGGAAATTGCCTTGGATACGGCGCCCGGGGCGTCTGGCGACCGCGCCGTCCGCTGCATCTCCTGCGGCTACCTGTTCTGCGGCCCGGAGGAGAACTACAAGAAGCACAGCGTGAGGCTGGTGGTAAGCCCGGAGGAATTGTCGGGCACGAGGCTCCCGTCAGATGAGGACTACCTCGGCCGTTTCCACCTGTACGCGTGCCCCGGCTGCGCCACCTTGCTTCAGGTGGACGTGTACTGTCCGGCCCTGGGCGGCGAGGAGGATCTCAGGGATATCCGAGTGGGCGGTAACGGGCGGCACACTCGATGACGACGCGGTGTTCAACGTTGTTGGCGAGGTCCTGCCCTCTGCCCACGTGGAGCGTGTGCCGCGGGACTACTACGCGGGGAAGCTGGGCGACGGCGAGCCATGAAAAAGCCAATAGCCAAATCCAGTAAGCTTGATGCTCCGCACCAGTCCATCTTCGGCGAGGTGACCAGAATCATTGACGCCGCGAGGCATTCGGCCGCTCGTTCGGTGAATGCCGTCATGGCTGGTGCGTATTGGTTGATCGGGCGGCACATCGTTGAGTTCGAGCAGGAAGGGAAGAAGCGTGCCGACTATGGGGAGGAGACTATTGAGCAGCTTGCCGCTAAACTTTCTGCCCGTTACGGTCGAGGATATTCGCTCCGCAATATCTGGCAAATGAAGGCGTTCTACCTCGCATGGCCAATTCCGCAGACACCGTCTGCAGAATTGGAAGGCGGAGGAATTCTGCAGACACTGTCTGCAGAATCTTCGCTGACCAGCGTCGCCTCACGCTTTCCACTCCCCTGGTCCGCCTATGTGCGGCTGCTTTCGGTCAAGAACATACGTGCCCGTGAATTCTACGAAGCCGAGGCTCTTCGCGGAGGATGGTCGGTTCGCCAGCTTGACCGACAGATCAATTCACAGTTCTACGAGCGCACCGCTCTCTCAAAGAACAAGGCCGCCATGTTAGCTAGGGGGCGGAGGGCACGCTCTGAAGATCACGTTCTTCCCGAGGAGGAAATCAAGGACCCATTCGTCCTCGAATTCCTGGACCTCAAGGATGAGTATTCCGAAAGCGATCTGGAAGAAGCGTTGATCCGCCGTCTGGAGACCTTCCTCCTAGAACTGGGCAGAGACTTCTGTTTCATGGGCAGGCAAAGGCGGCTGCGCATCGGTAACGAATGGTATCGAGTAGATCTGCTGTTTTTTCACCGACGTCTGCGATGTCTTGTGGTGATCGACTTGAAGATCGGCAGATTCACTCATGCCGACGCCGGACAAATGCACCTCTATCTCAACTATGCGCGGGAGCATTGGCGCCACGAAGGTGAGAACCCGCCGGTTGGGTTGATTCTCTGTGCTCAGAAGGATGAAGCCGTTGCCCGGTATGCCCTCGAAGGCTTGACGAACAAGGTATTGGCTGCCGAGTACCGGACTACCCTGCCTGACGAGGAACTTCTGGCATCCGAAATCGACCGTGCGCGGGAGGCGCTGGTTTCGGCTCCTCCGCGCAACCATGACTCATCGAATGAGCCCGCCGCCGGAGGCCGTACTCATGGAAGCGAAGCTTAAACATCTCGAATTCATCCAGGGCGTGATCAACCGCCTCGCTGCCGACTCGTTCCGCATGAAGGGATGGACTGTGGTCCTGGTCTCGGCCCTGCTGGTCCTGCTGGCAAGGGAAGAGCGCACCGAGTTCGCCTACATCGGCTTCGTCCCGGTACTGGTTTGAGGTGGTCCCGGAAAACGGACAGGTTGCTAACTAAGGTGTATTCCACCGACTGAGGGAGGGATACGCGATGAGCACACGACGACGGTTCAGCGGGGACTTCAAGGCGAAGGTGGCCTTGGAGGCGCTACGCGGGGACAAGACGATCCAGGAGATCGCGGCGCGGCACAAGATCCATCCGAACCAGGTAAGCACGTGGAAGCAGCGTGCGGTGCAGGGCATGAAGGGCGGACCAGTTCGCCCAGGTGCGGCGGGTTGAGCATCGGGCCGACGCGATCACTTGCAATATCGTTCATGGTCGGCTCTCCCTTCGGATCAGTGGTAGTCGATCAGGTCCACGTCTACGACCTCGCCCCAAGTCCGAGAACCGGCCCTCGCGAGGGTCCCAGACGAAGTCGCGCTGAAAGGAAACCCGCCGGTCGCGCGTTCCGGCCATGGTGATGCGGGGTCAGGTGTCTTCGCGCCGGTAGGTGGTGTTGGTGCCGCCGCTCTGGGAACGCAGGTAGCCGTCCACGTCCGAGAACGTATCCATCATCAGTTGCTGGCGCGCGGCCACGAGTTGATCCGTGCGTAGGGCCTGGGACAGCGGGAGGTCCTTGCCCACCTGGACGGCGATCTTGGCGCAGGCCAGGGCGGCGGGGTGGCGCGTGCCGATCTCGGCGGCGAGCTCGAGGGTCACCTGGTCGAGCTCGGCCTCCGGCACCGCGGCCGACACCAGCCCGAAGCGGTCCGCATCGGCGCCCGAGAAGTTGCGTCCGCTGAAGTGCATCAGGGCCGCCTTCTTGGCCGTTATGCCGGTGTGATAGAGGGAGCTCAGGGCCATCTGGCCGAAGCTGCCGCGCAGGATCTCGGGCATGCCGATCTTGGCGGTGTCGGCCGCCAGGGCGATGTCGTGGGCGGTCATGAGCGCCATGCCGCCGCCCAGGCAGTGGCCGTGCACCTGGGCGATGGTGACCTTGGGGTAGTTCCGGAAACTCTCGTAGAACATGAGGTTGGGATGGGAACGGTCCCAGTCCCGCGGCGGTTCGTTGTGGAGGGTGCGCAGGTCATGCAGGTCCGCGCCGGCGCTGTAGCACGGGCCGTTGCCCCGGGTGATGACGACCCGGACGTCGGGGTCGGCCCGGACCGTTTCGAGGGCGTCGAGGATCTCGCCGGTCAGCACGCGGTTAAGGGCGTTGCGCTTCTCGGGCCGGTTGAAGTTGAGCCGCACCACGCCGTCGGCGGGCCGTTCCAGCACCAGCGTCGACCACTCCTTCGCCATTTCCGTATCCTCCCGGCTTGGTGTAGGGGGCGGGTTTCAAACCCGCCCGGACCCGCACCGCGAACAGGTCAATCAGCCCCCGGGTCCGCCAGGCGGCTCGGAGCCTTGTAGTAGTGCTGATAGTACCAGTCGGCGATCTCGCCCGCGGTGGTCTTCCAGACGCCGTCGTGGGAGCAGATGTAATCCAGCGCGCGGTCCAGGGCGCCGATGCGGAAGGGCATGGCCGTGACGTAGGGGTGCAGCGGAATGGCCATGACCCGTCCGCTGTTCTCGCTCTCCCGGTAGAGGGTGTCGAACTGGTCGCAGACGATCCGGTAGTAGTCCGCCGGCGTGTGGTTGGCGTGGACGAACATGGAGATGTCGTTGATTCCCTGCTGATACGGCACCGTGATCATGCGGCCGGCCTCCACGCGCATGGGTGTGGGCTGATCGTCGTGGCCCCAGTCGCACAAGTACTCGAACCCCTCCGCGGCCAGGTAGTCCGGCGTGTCGTAAGTCTCCGAAAGTCCCGGTCCCAGCCAGCCCTTGGGCGCCCTGCCGGTGGCGTGGGCGATGATGTCGCGGACCTTGCGTATGACCTTGCGTTGCTTCTTGGCGCCGTACGAATTCATCCGCGTGTTGTTGTTCATGCCGTGGCCCAGCCACTCCCAGGAACGCTTGTTGCCCTCTTCGATGATGGCGGGTTGCGCCGCGCACACCTCCGCGTTGAGCAGCACGCTGGCGCGCATGCCGTAGCGGTCGAACACCTCCATCATGCGGAACACCCCCACGCGGGATCCGTAGTCTCTCAACGAATAGGACTGCACGTCCGGCGGCGGCTCCGGGATCCTCGGCAGGGTCTTGTCAATGTGAAAGCACTCGATGTTGGGGCCGAGCCAAAGCGCCACTCGCGCTCCCCCCGGCCATTCCAGCCGCGGCCGGTGGATGATCGGACTATAGTCGTAACGTGTGCTGAACATCGGCGTTGCCTCCGCGGGTGTTGTACGGTTGTCCGTGTGTGTGGTCTACCAGATCCCACCGCGGGTGGCGAGGGCGGGTTGGCGTCCGCTGTTCGCACGGGACGGCGGTTCTTGATTCCGGTCACCGGCACGGTATGTTGTTCAAAAGAGCATACTGCGTTCAGCCAGACGCCGACAGGAGGACTGCCATGGCCGAGAAGCTCCCGGGAAAGGGCGTGGCCCCAGAGCCAGCCGACGGTGCTGAGATCCTTGCGAAGCTCCGCGCGTTCCGTTCCCGTGTAGACCGCCTGGAATCACAGAAGGAACGGCTGACAAGGAACTACCCGGACCAGTGGGTCGGGCTGCATAGCGGAGACATCGTGGTTGCGAAGTCCCTGGACGATCTCCTTGAGAAGTTGGAGGGGCAAGGCGTGCCCACATCCGAGGCCGTCATCCAGTTTCTGGACTCGAACTTGACGACACCTCTACGAAACTTCGGCACCCAGAACGAGATCGCCCCAGTCCCGCGGACCGCCTTCGTGGAGAAGTTTGAGTATCCCCTGCCGGCAAAGGTCCTGTGCGAGTAACAGAGGTGCTTGCGCCTCCTCCGGGACCTCACCGAGATGCACGGCCTTCGATGCCGTGTCGTATGCATAGCGCAGGGTCTTGCGGATCGATCGCCGCTCGTCGAGACTGCCGCCCAGATGCCAGGCCCCGAACAGGGCCAACCGGAATCGCATCTCCTGGCTGTGCTCGTTTACGAAGTCTTTGAGGTACAGCGACTCCAGAGCGAGTCGGAGGTCGATGTACTGGTCCACCAACCGGTCAGAGCCGTCGGACCGCTTCGAGCGTCTCCAGCGATCAGCGGCAATGCGGAGTGGCTTGTCGGCGACCCGCAACGCCTCCAACGTCCGACGGAGTTCGTTCGGATCCAGACACTGAAACACCACATCGTCCGACGGGGTGATCGTCACCGCGCCAGTCTCGAAATCATGCTGTTCCACCTTCGACCGCAGACGCTTAGGTCGAGATTTACCCCGTGACCAAGTTCTGCGAATTGGCAGGCACAATGGTGCAGCGTCCAGGTAGTCTTCCCAAACGGTGCTCCAGGACACGTGGCAATTGCCTTGCAACGACAGTGCTTCGCACACAAGGTCGAAATTCGTGCCGTCGACGGAGCTGGACTTCACAGCATGTTCGTGTCTCTCTGGGTGCGGGCGAAAAAATGCCCGGGAAGCAGAGAACTCCACAGTCAACAGAGTAAGACCCAAGTAGTCCTTTGGAGAAGCACCGTTCATCATCGGCAGGTGTGGAAGCTGGGTCGTAGTCAAGGCCAACGGGACGACCCGGATATCGTCGCGCGGTGACACGGGAGCACTGATCGACAAACCGTTCAGAACAGTGCACATCTGGAACCGGATCGGTTCACTACGTTTCCATTCCGCCAGCAACTGCACTGTCTTTCCGACGCCGATGATTGCCGCCGCTTGGACAAGCGCTTCTGCAAAGCCTTGCAGCGATGATTCGAAGTCCTTATCGGTAAACCCATCGGCTCGGATGGTCGTACGGGTACAGTTGCCTCCCTGAGTGGGAAATCCAAGCCCGATCTTGTCGGTTTCCGGGTCGATGAACTCTTCAAGGACGCCTCGGAGAGAATCGACCCATTGTGACATCAGGTTCTCTGGCGCGTGTAACTTCCCCCGCTTCTCGACGGCCTGCTCCTCCTCCCGGAAGTAGATTTCGCGAAGCTGCTCCGCGGATATACGTTGGCTCGTTGGCGGTCTGTAACTGCCGTCGGGACTGATCTCGGGTCGATTGAGGTCGAAGGCGGCCTCGTCGACGATCGCTGTCAGCAGTGCCTTCAGAGATTCCATGTGTTCGCTTCGCCGCCATCGGGATGGTCGAGCCGCGCCTTAGTGCGACCACGAACCGAGAAACCGTCCCAATGTCGTCTACCACAAGAGGCCGATGCGGTACCGCACCAACACATCCGGCAGATCAGGATGATCGCTCAGCGTTTCCGTTCCAGGACAATCGAGCTTCACGATGCCGCGGTCGAACACAGCATAGACATCCTCTCCGGTGAGGCGCGATTCGTAGAGCAGGCCGTCGACGTCGTCATGCGTCGCGTGGATTGTCCTTGCCAATGCCCTCCCCGCAGCATGATTCCTGGCGTGCACGACATCGGTCGGCGCACCTATCCGGGTACACCCGTCTGCGCGAAGGTCGAGCAGGTTCAGCATCGCTCCCGGTTGTGTTGAGATACGCGCCCAGACGCGCTCCGTTACTTCTCTCAACGTGACTTCGCGTTGCCGCTGCCGCGTGAACCGGTCCCTGACTACCGTTTCGATGAAAGCGGTGGCGAAATCCGGCGCCGCGTAAAGGACGGTGTATCCGGCATCCCGCGAGGAGAAACGGGAATCCGCCGGGGCGGTTCCCAGAGGCGACGTCCGATAGTGTCCCGGCATGATCCGGTAGCTGTCGGGAAACCTCGCCTTCAGCAGTACGGATTCGATACGGTCACGGGGATAGCCCGCTCCACTCACGTGAAGGTGGCGCCGTATCCGGGCGCTGCGCCGAGCACGTCGTCCATGCGGCCAGCCTTCAGCAATTCGAGAGGCGCCCGCGCCGCGTCTTCGAACGGCCACTCCTGGGTGAGGAAAGCCCAAGCCAGCTCGGGTTCTCCGATAACATCAACGACATCCGCCATACCCGGAACGACCTGTCCGGGACCGAGAATCTGCGCGGCGGGAATGCTCAGTCCGCGTTTCGTCGACCTCCAGGCGAGTAGCGTTCTCCTTTCCACCCAGTCATAGACCGTAGTGCGCGACACCTCGAGCCGCGAGGCGGCTTCTGAAACCCCGACAATGTCCTCTGCGCCGACGCGGCGTATGATGAACGGCCGCAGCCTTTTCGGCACGTCAGCGGCAGCGCGTCCGTCCTCTGCCTCGCATTGCGCGGCCGCCGTTTCCAGGGCGACGGCGACGGCCATACGGGCTTCCCGAGGGCGATGGCGGACAAATTCTCTGGCGCTGCGCGACAAGGCCGGCAATCCTTCCTCCAGGAACTTCATCGCCTCACTTATCGGTCCGGTGGACTTAGCCATATGATTCCCGCTACCGGTTCGTTTACAGAGAGCATCGTAGCTCACCATGTCCAGTATGTAAAGTATGTTCGCCATTCCGCAAGGTGTCGGATTCCCGGCCGTGTGCCTGATTCCTTGTTGCCCGCCATGTGCCGTACAATGTAACATCCGGAATGGCAGCCGAACCCCGCGTATGGCGCAATGAAACCATGCGCAGTCTAATAGAAGGGGCTCAACTATCGTGAAAGAACCGGAGCGACAGGGATGAAGCGGTTTTTGTGGATCTTTGCCCTGGTCCTGGTCCTCGCGGGGGCCGGAGGCGCGGGACTGCTCTGGTACCGTCCGGCGCTGGTGGAAAGCAAGGTCGGAGCGGTGTTCGGCGGGCGACTCTCCTCGCTGACAAGCAAGCTGATTTCCTCGGAGGAAAAAGAGGCCCTTCCGTTCCGGCTCGCGAAGGTCGAGAAGGGCGAGATCTACTCCCGCATCACCACGACCGGTACTGTGAATCCGGTCTCGTCTGTCACCGTCTCCACCCAGGTATCCGGCACCATCAAGGATCTTCCGGTGGACGTGCCCGACCGGGTCGAGAAGGGCGACATCATCGCGCGGCTGGACCAGGACCTGTTTCGGGCCGAGGTGCTTCAGGCCCAGGCCCGTGTCGCCAAGGCGAAGGCCAACCTCGCCAAGGAGCGCGCCGGCGTCGAGATGCTGAAATCCCGTGTCGCGGCGAGCATCGAGGGTACCCGGACGGCCTTCGAGAACCTGGGGGAGAAGCATCGGCGCAACAAGGACCTCGTGGGCCGCAACCTCATCTCGCGCGAACAGTACGAGTCCATCAAGGCGGGTTACGATTTGGCCGCGGCCCGCTTCCGCGAGGAGTCCGCCCGGGTCGACGAGGTCAAGGTCAAGCGGGCGGTCATCGCCGGCCTCCGCGCGGAGGTGCAGCAGGCCGAGGCCGAGCTGGAGATGGCGCGGATACGTCTCAACCGCAGCGTCATACGGGCGCCCATTTCCGGCGTGATTATCCAGAAGACCGTGGAAGCGGGTCAGACGGTGGCGGCCAGCCTGTCGTCGCCGCCGCTGGTGAAGATCGCCGAGCTCGCGGAAATGAAGGTGGACGCCTGGGTGGACGAAGCGGACATCGGCAAGGTCAAGGTCGGGCAGCATGTGGACTTCCAGGTCGACTCGTATCCCGGCCGCGTCTTCCGGGGCAAGGTGGTGCGCATCTTTCCAACGCCGGAGATCAAGGACAATGTCGTCACCTATGACACCGAGATTCGGGTAGGGAATGACGATCTGGCCCTCATGCCCGGCATGACCGCCAACGTGACCATCGTCCTGGCCAGGAGGGAAGATGTCCTCATCGTTCCCGGCACCGCCCTGAGGATCAACGGCCGGGACATACGCAAGCTATACCCCGACATGCCTACGCGAAGAGGGCGCGGGGGCCGCCGGCCCAGCGCCGAGCAAAGGCGCCGGCGACTGCTGGAAGGCCGGGGCGCGGTGTGGGTCTTCCGGGACGGCAAACCCGCCCGGGCGCGGATCCGCTTCGGCGCCACCGACGCCAAGAATATGGAGATCGTCTCCGGGCTCGAGGTGGACGATCAGGTCATCGTGGGAATTCGCTCCGCGGCCATGAAGCGCGTGGCCGACACGGGCAACCGCGCCACCTCCCGCGTGCGCTCACGAATTCTCGGGGGTCTCTGAGAAAGACGAGCTCCGCGTGGAAACCTCCCCCGTCATTGAGGTCGAGGACCTCACCAAGGTCTACGATCTTGGCGAGCAGAAGGTGGAAGCCCTGAAGGGCGTCTCGTTGCGGATCTTCGCGGGCGAGATCGTCGCCCTCATGGGGCCCTCCGGTTCCGGCAAGTCCACCCTCATGAACCTCCTGGGTTTACTGGACCGGCCCACTTCGGGTCAGTATCGCCTGGACGGCAAGGATGTGGGCAGCCTGTCATCGGACGATATGGCCGATGTGCGCAACCACGAGATCGGCTTCGTCTTCCAGAACTACAACCTCCTGGCCCGCACCACCTCCCTGGAGAACGCTGAGCTGCCGTCCCTCTACAACGGGGTACCGTCGGCGGCGGGCCGCCGCAAGGCGCGGGAGATGCTCGCGCTGGTGGGTCTGGCGGACCGGGAGACGCACCGGCCCACGCAGTTGTCCGGAGGCCAGCAGCAGCGGGTGGCCATCGCCCGGGCACTGCTCAACGATCCCCGGATCATCCTGGCGGACGAGCCCACCGGGAACCTCGATACCCAAACGGGCGCGGAGATCATCGAGCTCTTCAAGACACTCAACCGGGAGAAGGGGATCACCGTCGTCTTCGTAACCCATGATCCCGAGGTGGCGTCCCACGGGCAGCGCATCATTCATTTCAAGGATGGTCTCGTGGAGAAAGAGGAAGTCGGCGGGGGCGCGCGATCCGCCGCGCCGGGGCCGTCTTCCGAGGGCGTCGCCGACGCTGCCGGCGAGGGTGGCGGAGCCGGCGACGATAACGGCGGCGCCCGCAACGGCGATGGAGGGGCGCGCGGCAGAAGGAGCCTGGGGACCGGCGTCCGGGCCAACGTCCGCATCGCGTTGCGGGCCATCCGGGTGAACAAGCTTCGGTCCGCCTTGACCATGCTGGGGGTCATCATCGGCGTCGGCGCGGTCATCGCCATGGTGGCCATCGGCGAAGGGGCGAAGGCCAGGGTCGCCAAGCAGATGGAGCGCCTCGGCAGCAACCGCATCTCGGTCTTTCCCGGCGCGGTGACCCGGGGCGGCCGGCGCGTGAGAGGCGCGCGGATCACGACGCTCACCGAGGCGGACGCCAAGGCCATCCTCGCGGAGGTGCCCGGGGTGAGCCGGGTGGCGCCCCAGGTCCGGGGTTCAGCCCAGGTGGTTTACGGCAACAAGAACTGGCACCCGGCCTTCACCGGCACCACCCCGGACTATCTCCACATCATGAACTGGGGTGTGGAGTCAGGGTCGAACTTCACCGATGAGGACATGCTCCTGAACCGGAAGGTGGCTCTGCTCGGGCAGACCGTGAGCAAGGAGCTCTTCGGCGACGAGTATCCGCTGGGTCAGACGGTCCGGATCAAGCATGTCCCGTTCGAGGTGGTGGGGGTGCTCAGGGAGCGGGGAACGTCTTCTTTCGCAGGCGACCTCGACGACGTCGTTGTCGTCCCGCTCCACACGGCGCAGCGGAAGTTGCTGGGGATCCGTTACGTGCGCGGCATCGAGGTGAGCGCGGAGAGCAAGGAGGCCACCGGGGACGTGCAGGACGGCGTCACCGAGCTCCTGCGAGTGCGCCACAAGATCACCGGTACCAAGCTGGACGACTTCAGGGTCCGCAACCGCACCGACATCGTCGAGGCGGCCAACGAGGCCGCCAGCACCCTGGGCTACCTGCTCGCGGGCATCGCCGGGGTAGCGCTCATCGTCGGCGGCATCGGCATCATGAACATCATGCTGGTATCGGTGACCGAGCGCACCCGCGAGATCGGCGTGCGGCTGGCGGTGGGAGCGAGAAAGCGGGATATCCGAGGCCAGTTCCTGACCGAGGCCATGGTCCTGAGCCTGCTGGGCGGCACCGCGGGTATCCTCGCCGGCGCCGCCGCCTCCCTGGGGCTATCCTACATGGGCGGTTGGCAGATCGTCATTTCCGCCGGCTCGGTCTTGCTGGCCTTCGCCTTCTCCGCAGCCATCGGTGTGTTCTTCGGCTTCCAGCCGGCCAGCCGGGCCGCACGGCTCAACCCCATCGAAGCACTGCGCTACGAGTAGGGGCGCACCCTTCCGCGCTCCGAGCCATGCGGGCACGGGCGGGTTTGAAACCCGCCCCTACATCTCGTGCGGTGCGCGCCACGGGGGCGACCGCCGGTCGCCCCTACACGTCATCGCGCCTTCCCGACGACGAAAAATCCTGCGCGTCTTACCATGCGAATTAACCGGACAGGACACTAGTGTGGTGTCTCACAAATACGCTTACGAATCTGCGGGTCTTTTTGGCCGTCGGCTGCGTTGCTCTTCCTCGCGTGGTGCACGCCACACGGGCGGGTTTGAAACCCGCCCCTACAAGTCATTGCGCCTTGCCGACAACAAAAATCCTGCGCAACTTATCGCAGGAATTTGCGGGACACCACACTAGGGCGCCTTGAAGGAATGGGCGGTGCGGTAGGCCTCCGTGGCCTGCATCCGCGCCCACCACGCCCCCAGCCCCGGCCGTGCCTTCCAGTCCACCAGCCGCTCCAGCTTGTTCGACTCGAACCGCTCGATGAAGGGGGCGACGGAGCAGTCCGCCAGTGACATTCTGTCGCCGTTGAGCCACGGCCGGTCCTGCAGGGTCTGTTCCATCTCGTCGAGGATCTCTGCGAGCCGCGCCTCCGCGTATGCCATCTGCTCCTCGGAGATTCCGTTCCTGAGCCGGTCCGCCAGGAGCGCCCGTTTCGGTTCCGTGGGCTGCTGCATGACGGCGGCCTGCCGCTCTTCCTCGGACATGTGCTCGTAGCGCTTGATGCGGCCCTGCTTGATGAAGGAGATGACGTTGACGTTGCGGTGCAGCTCATGCTCGAACCGGTCCATCCAGACACGCATCCGCGCCCGCTCGTAGGGGTCGTCGGGCCTCATCGGCACCTCCGGCCACACGTCGTCGAGGTACTCCAGAATGAAGTTGGACTCGATGATGATCCGGCCGTCGTGCACCAGGGTAGGCACGACGCCGTTGGGATTCAGCTTGACGTAGGACGGCTCGAGATTCTCGAACTTCGCCAGATTGACGTAGACGCTCTCCCAGGAGAGTTGTTTCCTCGCCAGGGCGATCCGTACGCGGCGTGAGCAGGTGGAGCTCCACCAATGGTATAGTTTCAGCACGAAAAACACCTCCGGCAGGTTGGCGGTTGGGGATAGGACCGTCCGACCGAAGTTAGCGGTCTCGCGTGAAAATTGCCATCCGGCAGATCCGCGGGAGGTTTGACAGCCGCCGTGAGTCTGAATAGGTTTCATACAGCCATTCGAGAAAGGGGCTGTTAATGGATGAATGCCGACACGGGACGTTCAGTTGGTGTGAGTTGATCACCACGGACGTCGAGGCCGCAAAGGCCTTTTATTCCCAGCTCTTCGGGTGGACCATGGAGCCCGTGACCCACGAGGCCGACGAGGGGATGCAGTACAATCTGGTGAAGGTGGACGGAACGGAGATCGGGGGTATCATGGCGGTGCCGCCCCATGCTCCGGGGATGCCGCCGTGCTGGGGTACCTACGTGACGGTGGACGACGTGGATGCGGCGGCCGGCAAGGCCGGGGAGCTCGGCGGCGACGTCGTCGTGCCGCTCACGGATATTCCGGGGGTAGGGCGTTTTTGCGTCATCCGGGATCCCCAAGGCGCCACGATTTCCATGATCACCTACCTCAAGACGCACGAGTAGGCGGCCGCCCGGCGGCGTCGCCCCAAGAGATCGGCGGTCCGGAGTGTCTACCGCGTCCACGCGTTCACGGGAGGATTCGCACATCCGTTGCGGATGGGCCAGGACGGAACTATCCACGGCGTATCACGACACGGAGTGGGGCGTACCGTGCCACGACGACCGGAAGCTGTTCGAGTTCCTGATCCTCGAGGGAGCGCAGGCCGGCTTGAGCTGGGAGACGATCCTCAGAAAGAGGTATCGCTACGGCCATGCTTTCGACGGCTTCGACCCGGACGCGGTGGCCCGCTACGATGAACGGAAACAGAGCGAGCTTCTGCAGGACGCGGGGCTTGTCCGGAATCGTCTCAAGATCGGAGCCGCCGTCACCAATGCCCAGGCGTTTCTCCGGGTGACGAAGGAGCACGGGACCTTCGACCGCTACATCTGGCGGTTTGTCGGCGGACTTCCGCGGGTCAATCACTGGCGCGCCGGTGAGGACGTTCCGGCGCGGACGCCGGAGTCGGAAGCCATGAGCCGTGACCTTTCCGGCCGCGGGTTTCGGTTCGTCGGACCGACCATCTGCTATGCTTTCATGCAGGCGATGGGGATGGTGAACGATCACTTGGCGCAGTGTTTCAGGCACCGCGCCGTCGTCCTCTTGGGCGGGCCGGCGGCACGAAGCGTCGCGCATCCAGGACGGGGGAGGAAAAAGCAATGACGGAAGGCTGGTCTCTAGGGGGTTCGCGTTACGTCTATGCGCTCATGCGAATCGTCGTTGGGCTCGCGTTCGCGCAGCACGGCGCGCAGAAGCTGTTCGGCCTCTTCGGCGGCATGGACGGAAGCGGCGCGTCGGTGGAGATGCTCTCGCTCATGGGGGCTGCGGGCGCCATCGAGCTCGGCGGCGGTCTGCTGGTGGCGGTGGGAATTCTCACGCGCGTTGCGGCCTTTCTTTGCAGCGGCCTCATGGCCGCGGCTTATCTCATAGAACACGCGGGCCGAGGTTCCTGGCCTATCGAGAACCAGGGGGAACTCGCTGTGCTCTTCTGCGTCGTGTTCCTGTATATCGCATTCCGGGGCGGCGGTCCGCTGAGCTTCGGCGGGTCCGGGCGGTAGGCTCGTGGCAACCTACGCCATCGGCGACGTACAGGGCTGCTACGAGCCGCTCAGACGGCTGCTGGACGTCACCGGCTTCGATCCGGCGGGCGACCGGCTCTGGTTCGCCGGCGACCTGGTGAACCGCGGTCCGGACTCCCTCTCGGTGCTGCGTTTCGTCAAGGGGCTCGGCACGTCCGCGGTCGCCGTTCTCGGCAACCATGACCTCCACCTCATCTGCCGGGCGGAGGGCATCTCCTCCGCCAAGCGCCAGGACACCCTGGACGGCGTCCTCGGCGCCGCCGACCGCGACGAGCTCATCGACTGGCTGCGCCGTCTTCCGCTGATTCATCACGAGGACGGATATGTCCTCTCCCACGCCGGTCTGTTGCCGCAATGGACCAGCCATGAGGCGGTGGAGTTGGCGGGGGAGGTCGAAGCGCGCATGCGCGCCGCCGATTACAGGGATTTTCTGCGTTGCCAGACGGGTCAGTCGGTCAGCGCGTGGTCCGATGATCTGACCGGAACGGCGCGCTGGAGCTGCATCACCGGCGCGTTCACGCGGCTCCGGTGCTGCGCGTCCGACGGCCGCATGGCGCTGTCGTTCTCGGGGCCGCCGGCGGACGCGCCGGAGGGGTACAGCCCCTGGTTCACGTGGCGCCGCGAGAGCGGGGAGGAGACGGTTCTGTACGGGCACTGGGCGGCTATGGGGTTCCACCGCGAGAACGGCACGGTTTGCCTGGACAGCGGCTGCGTGTGGGGCGGACCGTTGACCGCCCTTCGCCTCGACGACGGAGAGATCTTTCAGGTGCCCGGCGGACTGCCACGCACGAATTGGTAGAGGTGGAGTCCCGCGGATTTGAAACCAACCAGCGGTCAGACGTCTCAGGTGGTGGCTGGTGTAGCGGGGCGGCTGTTGTGCAAATTGATTGCAGAGATAGAAGAAGGTGGAATCGAAGAGGGGCCTCTTTACCAGAGATATAACCTTATTTTTGTGGGAGCCTTTCCAAGATTTTGTCAATGCGATCGCTCAAATTGTCGATTTTCCGCTCCATGCGTTTCCCCAAGTCACCGATATTCTTCTCGATGCGTTGAAGAATCTTCTCGTTGCGGTCAATCTTGGTGTCAAGAATCTCCTTGTTGCCGTCAATCTTGGTGTCAAGTCTTTGGGCTTCGGCTTTAAGAACGGCCGTAAGTTTCTCATCTTGCGACTGAAGACCCCATGCGCCTATGCCTCCCAATAGACCCAGAATCGCTACTACGAGTATGCCGAACGTCCACAGTCCAGCATGCTCCTTGAGCCAATTCGTGATCCTGTTCCTAGCCGCTTGAGCCATCTTTCCCGCCCCCTCACCAATCGGACAACGCCCTTAATATGTCAAATATTTTATATCCAACACAAGGGCATGTCAACGGAGCTTGTTGGCGTCGCGATTTGGTGAAACCGGTTCCTACATGTCGGCATTGCGCCTTGTCGACCGCAACGAGTCCTGTGAGTGCATCCGTTCGCGGCGTTGCTGTTCCAGCGCCCAAGCCACGTGCTCCCGCACCAGCGGGGACGGATCGTCGCTCCGCTCCCGCAACCCCTCGACGATCACCGGATCGTAGGGCGCGTTTCCCAGCGCCACGGCGACGTTCCGCAGCCAGCAGGCGTGGCCGATGCGGCGGATGGCGCTGCCGCTCATGATGCGCAGGAAATCCGCCTCGCTCCAGCGAAAGAGCTCCAGCAGCGCCGGCGCGTCCAGCTCGTGCCGTGGCAGGAAGCCCGCCTCGCCGGTGAAACGGGCGTAGCGGTTCCAGGGGCAGACGAGCTGGCAGTCGTCGCAGCCGTAAATGCGATTTCCCATGAGCGGCCTGAGCTCCTCCGGGATGGAGCCGCGAAGCTCGATGGTGAGGTAGGAGATGCACCGGCGCGCGTCCAGTTGGTACGGCCCGGTGATGGCGCCGGTGGGGCACACGTCGATGCACGCGCGGCAGGTGCCGCAACGGTCCTCGGCGGCGCGGTCCGTGGGCAACGCCATGTCGGTATAGATCTCGCCCAGGAAGAACCACGAGCCGGCGCCGGTGTTGATGAGGTTGGTGTGCTTGCCGATCCAGCCCAGGCCGGCGTTCCGCGCCAGCGGCTTCTCCAGCACCGGCGCGCTGTCGGTGAACACACGGTAGCCGAAGGGACCCGCGGACGCGGCGATGCGATCCGCCAGGGCCTGCAGCCGCTTTCGCAGCAGCCGGTGGTAGTCCCGGCCGAGCGCGTAGCGGGAGACGTAACCGAGGCCAGGGTCGTCGAGGACCTGCCAGGGGTCGGTCCCGGTCTCGGGAAGGTAATCCATGCGGACGGAGATCACCCGGGCCGTGCCCGGCACCAGCTCGGCCGGCCGTGAGCGCCGGGACCCGTGCCGTTCCATGTAGGCCATCTCGCCGTGCCGTCCCTCGGCCAGCCACCGCGCCAGCAGCGCCTCGTCCGCGGCCAGGTCGATGCCGGCGATGCCCACCTGCTGGAACCCCAGCTCCCGGCCCCACGCCTTGATGCGCTCGGCCAGCCCGGCGAGGTCGGTCTCGGTCATTGCGCCACATCCTCCCGGGAGCCCGCGCTGCAGCAGGAATACGTTGTAGGGGCGGGTTTCAAACCCGCCCGCGCCTGCATCGCTCCGCCGGTCAACACAGCCCCTACGACGCCGGGGAGTATCCCCTGGCGAACCACGGTTCGAGGTCCGCGGAGAACAAGTCGCCGGGAAGCTCTCGTCCCACGCCGGTTTTCCTGGCCTTGTCCAGCATCGCCTTGCCCACCGCGGCGAACTGGATCGCCATGCCGGAGTTGTTCTTGTAGTAGACGATGTCCGCGGGGTCCCGGCGGCCGGGCACGGTCTGGTTCACGATCTCGCCCAGCTCCGCCACCTTGTCCCAGGAGGTCTCGCCGGCGTCGATGGGATCCAGCAGTTCCTGCTGGCGGTTGGCGTGAACGCTCTCGCGGCCGTTGACCACGATCAGATCGCTGCGCGTGATGGTCTCCCGGTCCACCTCGTGGCGTTGGAACACCACGTCGCTGTTGACGATGGACACCACCGTCTGCCCCGGCTCCAGGTCCCGGCCGTCGAACACCGGAGCCGACGAACTGGTGGCGCAGCAGATCACGTCGGATCCCTTCACCACTTCGCTCGGATCGGTTGCGATGGTCACCGGGATCCTCAGTTCATCGCCGAATCGCGCGCAGAAATCGTCCCGGTGGGCCCGCGAGGGGCTGTACACCTTCATGCGTTGCAGGGGGAGGGCGGCCGCCAGCGCCCGGGCGTGCAACTCCGCCTGGTGTCCGGTGCCGAAGAGCCCGGCGACGCGGGAGTCCGGCCGGGCCAGCAGGCGGACGGCCGCGCCGCTGGTGGCGCCCACCCGCAGGGGCGAGATGCTGCCGTCCACGATGATGCCCAGAAGCTCGGCGGTCTCCAGGCTGTAGATGAGGAAATGGCCCCAGTAGCGCCGGGTAGGGTGCTTGAACTCCACCCGGCGGGTCTCGTCGTCCTTTTCCTCGGTGAGCCGGGAGTTCAGCCGTACCGCCGCCACGCCGTACTTGGGCAGCGCTCCGGCGTGGATGTTGGCGAAGTAGTTCGCCTTCGGGTCGGGGGTCGGACAGGCGTAGCGCAGCCGCGGCGGGTTGACTCCGTTCCCCCGCCCGAACTCCCGGAACACATCCTCCATCAGGTCGATGCACTCACCCATGGTGAGCAGGTCCTTGCCTTCCTCTTCGTTGATGATCATCACCATGAATCTCGCTCCTTCGTCTTCAGCTCGGTCAGATCTTGCGCGGCATCGATCTGGCGATCTACCGCCAAGCCCCCGAATCCGTCATTCCCGCGAAAGCGGGAATCCAGGTGGGTGGGGCCGGTCAGGCACGGCGTCGCGCCCCCCTCCACCCCTGGATTCCCGCTTTCGCGGGAATGACGGATTCGGACGAGTCGGCGCTCGTCTTCGGACCAATCTACTATGGAACAGATGGGGGGTCCATGTCCGCCCGGCTCCCGGTCGGCAAACTGGAGGCCGGAGGCGCGGTTCCCCGTGGCTGCCTTCTCATAACCCAGGTCCCCCTTGGACCCTTGACTTCCAACACAGATACTCCCGCGAAAGCGGGAATCCAGGGGTGGCGGAGAGGTGCGGCGGCTGTGTTTCCCGGCCCCGCCCCACCTGGATTCCCGCTTTCGCGGGAATGACGTTCTTGAGGTGTCGTCGCCCGTTTCGTACCCTGAGAGGGAGTTTTGACACAGCCTGTTTCTCGGAAATGACGGAGTGGGGCCGGGAATGGCGGAGAGGAGCGTGGGACACACCACTAGTGTGGTGTCTCACAAATACGGTTATGAAGGTGGAGGGCATTTTGGTCCTCGGCAAGGCGCGATGACTCGTAGGGGCGACCTGCGGTCGCCCCAGGGCGTGCACCACGCGATGAAGAGCAACGCAGCCGACGGCGAAAAGGACCAGCATATTCACCACGTTTTATTTGAGACAGTACACTAGTACCAAACCGACGAAGCCGGCCTAGCGGTGTTTCCTCTTGTCCGAACTCGATCGGGCTGCAAACACCATCGGTGGCAGTCCGTAGACAACAACGTCGGGGAGTTGACCGAAGCCGCGCAGGCGTCGCCAGCGTTTCTGGGCGCTCATGGCGAGTTGATGCACGAGGCTCAGGCCGCTGTTGGCGCTCACACAGTTTCTGGTCTTCACCGTGCGCAGCCGAATGGTGGCGAAGGAGGACTCGATGGGATTGGTGGTACGGAGATGTTGCCAGTGAGGGGCCGGGAAGTCGTAGAAGGCGAACAACATCTCACGGTCCCTGACCAGGCAATCGACCGCCTTGGGATACTTTGCTTCGTAGGTGGCCACGAAGCGATCCAACGCCTTGTCCGCGCTCTTTCGAGTATCGGCCTGCCGGATCTCGTGCAGCATGGACTTGGCGGCGCCCTGCAGGCTCTTGGGCAGCTTGTCGAGGACGTTGACCGTCTTGTGGACCCAGCAACGCTGAGCACGGGTTTCGGAGTACACTTCGGCCAGGGCCGACCATAGACCCAGCGCGCCGTCTCCTACCGCCAGCTTCGGTGCACCCACCCCGCGGTCCCGCAAGCTCAGCAGCACCGCCCTCCAACTCTCCGCGGATTCTCTGAAACCCGCCTCAATGGCCAGAAAATGCTTGCGCCCCGTGGACATCGCAGCCCACCCACCAAAAGGCACCGCCGTTGATCGCTGCGCACGTTCACGTAGATCTCGTCCGCCCACAGGTACACAAACTTGTGCCCGTGCCAGTCTCGTTCGCGCCATTCCGCGTACTCCACCTCCAAGCCCTGCTTTGACCCCGTGATCGTCGCCGCAGACAACCCCTTCACCGACTCTCCGAACAGCGCCCGTAGCGCTTCGTCAAAATCGTTCGTCGACACTCCCTTCAGGTAAAGCCACGGCAGCACCGCCTCTACCCGCCTCGCCTTCTTCAGGTACGGCGGCAACAACTCCGAGCGAAAACATCGCCCCTCTCTCCTCCGGTCCCGCGTCTTCGGTACCTGAACCCTCACCGGCCCGATCCCCGTCAATACCTCCCGCTCAGGTTGGTAGCCGTTGCGTACCACCGCTCGCCGCCCATCCCCGTCCCGCTCACACTCGTGCTCGTCCAAAACGTCTTCAACTCCGCTTCCACTGCTCGCCGTATCAGCCGCTGTGCCCCCTCACGTACCAGATCGCTCAACTCATCCCGGAACGCTGGACTCCAAAACGAAACAGCTCTATCCTTCCTCATGGTGGCGCATCTCCTCTCTCGCTGAAACTAGGTCTCGCTAAACCCATTTCAGCAGGAATGCGCCGCTTCCTTCAAATCCCCCGTACACCAGATCTAAGCGTAGCTCATGTCTCATTTGTGGCAATCGAAAATGTCCCACTTCTGAGGAGGGCGTCGGTGCTGAACGGACGCTCTCCGGTTGGTACCGGCGGGGCGTGAGGGGGTGGACGGAGGGAGCGTAGCGACCGGAGTCTAGCCCCTCACGCAAGGCAGGTTGGTAAGGCACCGCCATCAAGGCACCGCTCCCTCGTGCTCGTGCGCTGGGCGCATGAGGTTCTGGTGCTCGCGCATCCGGTAGCTGTTGCCGCGGATGTTGACGATGTGGCAGTGGTGCAGCAGACGGTCGATGAGGGCGGCTGCCATGATTTCGTCGCCCAGCACGCTGCCCCATTCCTCGAAGCCCTTGTTGGAGGTGAGCACCGTTGAGGCGCGCTCGTGCCGGGCGTTGATGAGTTGGAAGAAGAGCACAGCACCATCCTGGCTGACCGGGAGGTAGCCGATCTCGTCGACGACGAGCAGGGCAGGATAGGTCAGCACACGCAGCCTTCGGGGGAGCTGGCCTGCGACCTTGGCATCCACCAGTGACTCGATCAATCCGGCCAGGGTGCCGTAGTAGACGCGGCGTCCAGATTCGGCGGCGGCGATGGTCAGGCTGAGGCGACGGTTGTTGCGTAGCGCGATCTGGGCGTCGAGCAACTGCTCGATGGCCTCGCCGGCGGTCGCTGCCCCGCTGTCTGCCTGGGCCAGGATGCCGTCCACCGCCTCGAGTGCGCCCGGCATCTTCAGGTCCGCCAGCATGGCCCGTAGCCGGTCGCGCCGGTTGCCGGGCAGCGCCCTCATTGCACCAACTCCGCATAGACGCTGAGCGAGCGGCGCTCGACGTCCACGGTGACGGGCAGGAGGCGCCGGGCCGGTTGTGGGAGCCTGGGGGCGCCAAGGCGCCGGTACGGATGGCTCGCCAGCGGCAGCAGCGCCCCGCGCTCGTCACGCTCGAAGCGCTCCACCGGGCGCTCCCCGGTGGTGGCGTGCCGGCGCACGTTGGCCGTTCCCTCAAGCCACAAGAGCGCCTGCTCGTTCAGGTCCTCGTCGTTCAGGAACTCCCGGCCGTAGAAGAAGCTGTCGCGGATGTAGCGCCCTACCTGTACACTTGGGTCCGCACCAGACGAGGGTCATCGGGTCCGTGATACTCAAATCTATAGGGTTTTCTCCAATCAATGCGATCAATCCAATTTAGTGTTACCTCTCCTCTTATGTCAGACATCTTTTTGCATGAATCAACCGTTTGTGCCATTTCAGCACCGGACTTCTGTTTGGAAAAGAAGATACCCTTTAGACAGTATTGCTCGAGAATACCATTTGGTCTTGAACTTAGAAGTTTTTGGGTCCATCCATTGATGCTTGCGTTCAATAAATTGATTCTTCTATCATCTTTTCCCGGTTGAACCAACAAAAATTGTACCACTAGTTTAACCTGGAGTCCAACAAATATCGATACGATTCCAGAGTCAAACGTATCGTTGCTCGTTTCCAGCAGCGCCCTGATTCGATTCTTTCCCTTGTAGTTCCTATTGTGAAGTATATTTCTCAGGTCTTTCGGTTCAAAGTCCACGAATCGCCGAGAACTGATGGTGATCTTCCTTCGCGTCCGTGACTTGGTATCAATATTCTCCAACAATACCGATACTTCCATTTCTTCGCCTCTGGACTCCCATACCACTCGGATAGGATCAAGATCCACCAAAAGGCCATCTGCCTGGGCTTCGATTGCCTTAAATTCTATTCCTTCAATGACAAGCGGTTTAGGTCTAAACATATCCTCCCGGAAGACCGATACGCTATAAAGCACCATGCCAGCGCAAATCACGAACACAAGAACAATTAGCGCTGCTTGAAAAACCGACAGAAGCTTCAGGAGTTTATAGTCCTGATTGTTTACTTCAGCTTTGACTTCGGCATCTTTACTAAGAACGTACAACGCCGTTAGTGGTGACAGTTTCTTATAAGAGGCAACGTCCAAAGTCGGGTTATTCCGGAGGCGGGAGATTATGTCCTGGAAGTTATTTCCCCAACGTCGCGATTGTCCGACCCACAAAAAAACAAAGAATACTGTGACTCCTAGAACTGCGGGCAATGACTGAAAGAAATGCAGCAGCGTCATCGTGAATTCTTTGCGGTAGAGTTCATCGGGAACTCCCATGAAAAAGAAGCGATTGCCCACATCTCGCCAATCCGGCCGATAAATCCCATTAAACTATAGGCACTGCAGAGCCCAGACGCTCGATCACCCACTTCTCGGCTCCCCTCCTTGGTCTATTTTCAATTCAGCGATACCACCAGGGCCAGCCTCACGACAAGGAGGTCCGGCATAGTACCTTCGCGGCGTGTAGACTCTCACGAGACGGCGCGACGCGCCCACTATGTTGTCGTGCGAGTCCGAGCTGAACTGGAGTTGACCCGCCTTGGTGGACACCCAAACTGTGCGCGGGAGGTGTCCGGATGTCGAAGAAATATCCGTCGTATGCGGCGGAGTAACCGCAGCAGATGGTGGAACTAGTTCGCCGAGCGGGTACGCCAGGGGAGCTGGCTCGGGAGTTGGAGTGCTCAGAATCGATGATTACCAACTGCGGTCCGACAAGCGGATCGGGATGAAGGTGCCGCCTACGTCGACGCCGACCATATAGCGAACTCGTGAATTACTCATAACTATGTGATCTTACTGTATTTATTGGGATGACGAACTGTTGAATTTTCATATATGTCGCTTTCACCGTCAGCATACCGTAAGCGGATTTGCTCCAATCTGTGCGCGCTACAGCGTGGCTCTGTCCACCAAATTCTCCCAAACCAATCTAAATCCCAAGCACTTCTGTATGGCGCTTTCCATCTCAAAAGAGATCTTCGCCAGTTGTCAACCGGCGCCGGAGCTAATTCCCAACGATGCCGATCAATCTAGCAGACAATCTGGTGACCGTCATTTTCATCCGACGGCCGAACTGCAGCGCACTTGTGCCAAGCACACGACCACGCAGGCCGGACCCTTACGGACAAGTCATTTGAGCCCACACGTGGCTAGTTTGTCGGCCTACCGAGAAGTTGTTCTGCTATGGTGCCAGCCCGATCAAGCGTAACGCCATCACTTCCCTCGGCCCGTAACGCCTTCGTTCCCGCCGAAGCCGGGCGGCCTGCCGCCCCTTCCGAAACCCTCCGCGACGCATCCGTCATCTGGCGACGGCGAAAGGCGGAGTCCGGCCCGTGAGGATCGAAGCCCGCGGCGCGGAAGCGAGTTCCCCGCGCCCCGACCGACTGGCATCTACGCGAAAGACCAAGTCTGCAGCTTCCGCTTTTCGCGCGCCGTGTGGGGCGCGTTCAGCAACTTCCAGCCCCTGGCCGTGCTGATCGTGGCCGGCCCTTGGGTCTTCCTCTCGTCCGAGGCCCTGTACCAGGCCGCGAAATTCGCGGCGCGCCCGGACGTCCAGCAACGGATCGCCGAAGTGCCGACCGCGAGGGAGGCGGCCGCCATCGGCCGTACGCCCGGTCTCGGCATCGACCCCGGCTGGAATACCCCGCGCGTCGACGTCATGCGTTGGGTCCTGCGCATGAAGCGCGAAGCGAACGCGGCCGAGATCGACGCGTTGCTGGCTGCGACCGGGGGCCGGCCCATCGTCGAGGTCTCGACGCGCGACACCTGGTGGGGCGCGCGCCCCATCACCGAGCGCTACCAGGGCAACAACGTCCTCGGACGCCTCTGGATGGAGCTCCGCCAGCAGCTTCGCGACGGCGACCCGGGCGCCCGCGCCGGTGCTTGGCTCGGCCGCATCCGTGTCGGCCGACTGGCCGCCGCCGACGGTCCGGGCTCCGTTCCTCAGACCAGATGACCGCCGTTCCGCCGCAGACGGCGTGCCGCCCCGTCGCGGGCTCCGAACCGCCGAGAGCGGAGCGGTGATCGAACCGGGGCGAGGCCGGGCGCCCGGAGGGTGCCCGCGCCGCTTCCTCGCCATTCGAACCAAATCTACCCGCCAAGCGTCTCGTCCCCTCCGATGCGTGCGTTGGAATCCACGAACCGCCATGGCGCGCTCGCCCTATGCCGTCTCTTTGCACATCTGTAATCGCGGCTGCCGAAACGGGGGCTGGATGCGGATCGACACGATTCGCTTTTCGACGGTCCTTCGACTACCGCAAGACACCGCTTTCCTCAGCGGCCGCAAGCCACGCAAGGAGATATGAGATGGCGACAACCGGAAACCGCAGCAACAAGGCGCTCAAGGAGGCGATGACCAAGACCCAGCTCTTGAACGCACTATCCGAATCGATGGGGCTTCAGAAGAAGGATGTGGCCTTGGTGCTCGACGAACTCTCGGAGTGCTCATCGAGCGTCACATCAAGAGACGTGCGGTGGGAACGTTCACGCTTCCGGGCCTGCTGAAAATCAAGGCGGTGCGCAAGCCGGCAACAAAGTCGCGCAAGATGATGTCGCCCTTCACCGGCCAGGAAATCACGGTGGCCGCGAAGCCCGCTTCGCGGGCGGTCAAGGTTCAGCCGCTGAGCGGGCTCAAGCGTATGGCGGAATAGGCCCGCCGACAGCGGGACCGGGCTCCGTTACGCTGCGCGGGTAAAGAACGCAACGTTCTCCCGGTCAGCGACCATCCAGTTCCCCGCACGCCTGCCATTCTTCCATAGTCGGGCGCCGCGTAAGAGGGAATGCTTCCGGAGATTCAGAACAAGCACCGCGGTTTGCCTGCCCCTCTGCTGGTTCAACCAGAACAGCAAGACCTGTTAAACAGGACCTTGGCGGCATGATCGATTACCGCGGAATACACCTTATCTCTGCCGCCAACCTGTCCAACCAACCGGGACCACCTCACCTCCGTCACCTCCGGCAATATCGCATTCAGCGCCCGCCTCTCGCGGCTGCCCCGATCGCAACTCCTTGGCCCAAAATCCCGGTACCCCAAACCAGCCGCCTCACCTCCGCACGCACGGCCCCAATCGCTCCCCTGCCTCCCGCTGCCCCAGCGCCTCCCCACGGTATCACCGTCCAGACGGTCCACTTCCTTCATGCTCAGTCCCTCTTCTCCCTTCGCCACTCCTTGTCCCCCTTTCATTCTCGTAATGGGGAGAACTCCATATTTTTCATAGGGAAATTTTATTGCCTAAATACTCCATTTTCCCTATAATGGTTGACACGATACCCGGTCGCTGATCTCACAAGCGACAACATGGCTTAATTGGAGGATGGCCCATGCAGACTGTTCCACTGAAGTCAATGGAGGTATCCGATGACAGTCTCCACCAACTCGATGGCTTTCGGCGTCACGTTACTCATCGCGGCCTCAATTGGGTATCTAGCCCACTGGGGATTTAGCGGCACAATTATGATTGATGTGGACGAGGGCTTCAAAATTACCGTCAAGCAAGACCAATCTCTGGACGATGTATTCAAGACGGCGCTGAAAGAGAGCCCTGATCGAGTCGCCGCAGTCCTGGCGAAGCACAGCTATTTTAAGGTTGACTCGGGGCGCCTGCGTGAGGCTTTCTCGACACTCAACCCCACCGACGTGAGTACAAATGTCGTCCTCGTCATGTTGTGGCAAAAAAGTCTCGCTCGTGAGGGTATTTTCGTGCAGCGTAGATTTCCCGCGATGGTCATATTAAAGCCGGATGTTCCTAACTCGTTGAAGATTTTTGCGTGCCCTGGCGGGGCGCTCAGTAGTGACTACATCGTCGATATTCTGACGAGGACTACATTCGTGCGCGGCAAGCTCGATCAACATCCCGATAATCTGAAGTTGGTCGCGGACTGTGATACCGATGTCGTCTCCGCCAAAAAGCTGTTGACCAAAAAGGCCCCCATCCGGTTTTGGTTAAGCCAGAAACTCTATAATATTCTGTACCCGGATGTGACAGACGGTTCTCCTCAAGAAGCTCAATTTATCGTGTATCCTCGGCACCTCGCCACACCCCTTCCTGGGTATCTCGAACCACTCTCCAAGGAGACCCAACCATGACGCGTATACTCGGTGTTGTGATTCTCGTGGCGCTTTTGCTGCCTAGCTTGGCACTCGCGGACTGTTATTTCAACGGTCAACGCGTTCGCGAAGGCACGCGTATTGGCCCGATGGTCTGTGAAGGCGGGGAGTGGGTATATCGGCCCTAACGGCCCGCCACTATCTCCCACGGGGCGCCCACACCACCGTGTTCGCCACCCGGCGGCCCCACGTGGGTCGACCCACCCTATTTGATCGTTCGCGTCCGACACCACAACACACCCGTCGGTGGTCATCATATACCCGCACCGTGAGGTGGTCTCGGTTGGTTGGACAGGATGGCGACGGAGTTAAGGTGTATTCCGCGGTAATCGATCATGCCGCCAAGGTCCTGTTTAACACGTCTCGCTGCTTGGGTTGAGCCGGCAGAGGGGGCAGGCAAGGCGCGGCGCTTGGTCTGCATCTCCGGCAGCATTCCCTTTTCGCAGGCATCGGTTGAGGGGCCCTGGTGTACTGTCTCAAATAAAACGTGGTGAATATGCGAAGAAATCGTGGTTGTCGGCAAGGCGCGATGACGAGCAGTGGCGTGCACCACGCGAGGAAGAGCAACGCAGCCGACGGCGAAAAGGACCAGCATATTCACCGTGTTTTATTTGAGACAGTACACTAGATGGTCCAGATATCGTAGAGCAGCTCCATGCGCCGGAACATCGCCTCCCGCGTCTGTTGCTGCAAGGCGGGTGCGGTGAGGTAGCTCATGATCGAGCACAAGGGCGCAGGCCGCAGGCGAGCCGGTGGGGGGAACTCATCGCAGTGCAACCCCATGCAATCAGATACGAAGGGCTGCCCACGCCCGGGGTCACCACGGCATTGAGGCGCGGAGCGTCAGGTCGTGCACGGTGTCGCGGCCGGTGCGGCGGCGGCTGCCCTCCAGGCTGAGGTTGAGCGACTTGGCGAGGGCCAGGCGGGCACCGAGGCGCCAGCTTTGATTGTCGCCCTCTGCCAGGGCCACCCGCGCATAAGGGGTCAGCACGCCCCGGCCGCGCAGGGCCGGCAGGCCCCAGCCGAACTCGGCGTCGAGGCGACCGGGCGCAGGCGCCGCGGTGCTGCCTTGAACCAGGGCCGAAGCGTCCGGGTGCGACCATAGTCTCGCCATGGCGCTGCCTGACGCGCCCCAGGCCGGCAGCAGCGCCAGCGACGGACCCAGGCCCGAGGCGTCCGGCGACAGGCGAATCGCCCCGCTGGCGCCCCACTCCTCGTAGCCGCCCGCCTCGTGCGCCAGCAGCGTGCGCACCTGACCCTCAAGGGTCAGCATGCCCGCGGTGTAGCGAATTCCGGCGCCCACCTCGACACCCGTGCCGGTCTCGGCGTCGCCGCCGTCGTGGCGCAGGCCGACCTGCGCCGTGGGCGCCAGCACCGCGCCCGAAGCCAGCGCGAACGTGCGCCTGGCCTCAAGGATGAGCCGCAGCCGGCTCACTTGCGCGGTTGAGGCCGCCAGCCCCGCGGCGGCGTCGCTGTCGGTGCGCACCCACAGGGCGTCGGACTTGACCGCGAGGTCGAAGCCGCCGCCCGCCGGCAGCGTCCCCTTGACGCCAATGGCCCCCAGCCGCATGCCCAGCCCGGTGTCGATGGCCTCGTCCGGCCAGACCAGGGTCAGGTCGCCGCTGCCGGCCCCCGCCAGGCCCCACAGCGATACCCGATCGTTCAACCGCAGCCGCGCGTAGGGGTAGATGCCGTTGAGGGAGCTCTCGATGCTGCCGCGCTCGCCGCCACTCGGGTTGTAGCCGCCGTCGCCCTCGCTGTGCGCCAGCACAAGCCCGGCCAACAACTGCTTCCACTCGGCGTCGAAGCCCAGCAAGCCGGTGGTCACGTCGCCGTCCAGCGTCAGGTCGTCCACGTCGGCCCGGAAGCCGCCGGTGCTCACCCGGCCCCAGGCCGAGAACGCCGGGGCGCTGCCCGCTTCGGCCTGCGACACGAGGTGGAACGAGCTGCCGAGCAGCAACTCGCGCCCGCTCAGGGCGCGCTCCTCCGGGCGGCGTGCGTCCGGCCCTTGCGCCAGGTGCGCGGCCAGCCGGTCCCGCGGCGCCAGGGGCGCGGCGGCATCGAGGGGGGTGTTGCCGCCGAGGCTGACGCCGCCGAGGGTGTTGCCGCCGACCCTGACGCCGCCGACCCTGAGGTGCGAGTTCGGGCGGCCGTCCACGCGGGCGCTCACCGCCTCCAGCACCTGGCTGCCCACCGTGCGGCCGAAGCGCGCCAGCCAGGCGCCGGGCATCGGGCCGGTGTTGGTGATGGTCCCGGTCGCGGTGCCGTCCGCGATCCGTACATAATCCGACGGCGACGGATTGGTAAGCGTCAGCGTCATGGTCTCCGAGCCCTCGTCATGCGCGTCGACCAGCACCGGCACCGACACCGTCTCCTCCGTGTCGTCCGGCGCAAAGGTGAGCGTGCCGCTCGTCGCGGTGTAGTCGGAGCCCTCGGTGGCGGCGCCGGCGCCGCTCCCCGGCACGGTGGCATAGTCCACCGTCACCGCCTCGCTACGCGCCCGATCGAGCGTCACCAAGAAGGCGAGCGCCGCCCCGGCTCCCTCGCGCACGGTTGCGTCCGCCACCGAGATTGCCACCGGCCCCGGGATCGTCGCGCTCACCGCCCCTTCGAGCATCCGTCCGCCCGCGGTGCACACCGCGCCCGGCTCCCCGCAGGCCGGCAGTAGCGAGGCCAGCGTGAGGCTCACCGCGGCGTTGCCGCCCGGGTTCACGACGATGTCGAACTCCTTGTCATGCGGCGGCTTGACCCTGCGCGCCCCGCTGATGCCGCCGCCCTTCTCCGTGAACATCGTGTCGCGCACCGTCTTGTAGCTCACGTCCGGTTCCATGCTGAACGTGAGCCGCACCTCGAAGCTCTCGCTCCCGTCGTGCTCGGCCGGACCGCTGAGGGTCGCGGTAAGCGGGGTGCCCGGGATCGTCGCCGATGCCGGTCGCGCGAGCGGCCGCCCGCCGACGCACACCGCGGCCGTCTCGCTGCACGCGCGCGGGGGCAGCGTGAGCGTGATGGCATAGGCTTGCGAGGGCTCGACCGTCACCCACCAGTCGAGGTTGCTGCCTTTCGTCACCCGCGATGCGCCGGTCACCGTCCCGCCGGTCACCTCGAGCAGCGAGTCGCGCACCGTCTTGTAGCTCAACCCCCGGGGCTTGGCGCTGAAGCTGAGCTTCACCGTGAACGGCTTTTTTCCGTCATGCGTCGCCGGCAGGTCGCTGAAGCTCGCCGTCGGCCCGTCCGCCACCGCGCGCGTCGCTGCCCGCGTTGCCGACGGCGGCGCCGGCAGCGCCGCCTTGCCCACTCCGTCGTGAGCGAGCGCCGCGTCCCCGGCAAGCCGATCGCGGATGGTGCCGCCGTTCAACGCCAGGCTGTCACGCGGCACCACCAGCGAGTCGTGCGAGCCGTCGGCGTCGCTCAGCGTGTATCCGAACACCAGCACCGTCGTGCCGCTGCCGCTCACGTAGAGCGCCTGCTGCGCCTGGGTGCCGCTCAGCCGCAGGCCGATCGACGGCGTCCCGCCCGTGGTGCCCACCACCACCTCGCGGCTGAAGGTGAGCTTCACCTCTACCGTGTCGCCCGACGTCCAGGGGCCGGCGTCCGCCTCGCTCAGCACCGGGGGGCCCTCGACGGTGGCCGCGGCCATGGCATTCCCCATTCCCGCCGGCAGGCTGAGGTAAAGCCCGAGTTCGGTGGTCGACGACCAATCCAGAGCAGTGGACCAATAGTAGTCATACTCGGCGTCGTATTGCAGGGCTGTGGCATCGTCGAGGTTGAAGGCAGTGTCGCAAATGTGCAGGCGGAGGTTCGTTTTAGCCGCCGCGGACAACTCCCGATCCAGGCTGAACACCAGATGGCCGGTGCTGTAGATGAAAAGGCTCAGGCCGTGATCCGCTCTTTCATCGTTAGTGGGATCGTCATCCCCATCCGTATACAGCATGGCGAGCCCGACGCGGTAAGTGGTGGAATCGATCGCGAAATCCCCGTCGCTCAGGGCGCCCAAACCGAGCCTCCGGTCAAATCCGTAGCCATAGGTCTCATCGCCGACAACAGGGTTGCTAATGTGAAGCCGCTCGCCTGTCAGCGTGGCGCTCCACACCGTGTTCCGGCCCGACAGGTCGGGGGCGGTGGAGCAGGACGACACGTCGATGGTCATCGTGTAGGCGACGGCGCTGTCGTCCGTGCCGTCGTTCACCTTGAAGGTGAATCTCGCATAGCCGGTGCCGCTCGCATCGGACGCCGGCGTGAAGGTGAGCATGTCCCCGTCGATTTGCGCCCTGGTGACGACCTGGTTGAGCGTCACATCCGTGCCGTCGAGCGCCAGCGTGCCCACCGTCGGCAAGCTCTCGATCTTCACGCTCGCCAGCATGTTGCCGTCCGCGTCGGCGAAGCCGAAGTCCGCCGCCGTGAAGGCGTACGCCGTGCCCGCGATCGCCGTCACCGTCTTGTCGGCGGCCGTCGGCGCGGTGTTGGTATACGCCGTGCCGTTGACGCCGATTCGGCTGAGAAATCCTGTGATGACGCTCCAGCTATCGGAATACTGGTGCTTCCAGACGTTGAAATTTCCGATATCCCACTCTGGAGCCCCGTGCTGGTTGTGCGACGTCGTTCGTCCGACTTTGTTCCCGGGACGGCTCCGTCCGTCGAGGCCGGTAATGACGACGTGGTAGGTCGTTGATGCGGCAAGTATGCTGCCTTGCGGCGCGTCGAACGTGTTGGTTGCGTCCTCTGTAATCGTGCTCGGATCGGTCAGTGTAATGATGTCGTCTGCATCGTCCAGATCCGGTCTATTGTCGGTGGTGTTGGGCGCGATTCGTATGAGAACGCCAGCGGCGACCGGTCGCGAGGAGAATATGGATTGTCGGCTTCCGATTGGAATTTGCACGCTCTCGAGCAGATAGCCTTCTGCATGGCTGCCAGTCGTGAAAGGCTGAGACTGAATCGCGCCAGAATCGGGGGTTGCCGTCTGTGCGATGTTGCTCACCAGCACATCGGCTTGGGCCTCTCCCGGCACGCCGAACGCCAGGGCGGCGAGGGCGGCCAGCGCCAGCGCCGCCGCCCTCGCATGGCGGCCGAGGGACCGGAGCCGCCGCCGGAGGAAGGAACGGCGCGGGGCCGATGCGGCCGGGGAAGCAGGGTCCGGGGAAAGGGACGCGCCCCCATCGGCCGGAGACGAGGCAGGACGGTTCTGGCACGGGGATGCGCCCCGGGGGCGCCGGGAACGCTCAGGCGGCCGGTCCGGTCCGGTCCGGATGCCCGGGATGCGCTCAGCCAGGGTCTGATGCACCCCGGCGGGTGGTATAATTCCGGCTCTCGGCTCTCGGCTCTAATTTGGTGAGAAATCGGTAATGTCAAAACCTTGGTAGCGAGCCCACTGTTCGGACATCCGATCACGGAGACGATCATCTCGAACCTCCCTTTGGTTGTTCGCGGGTTGTTCGCAACGTGTGTCGCGTGTGTTCTAGAGGGGATTATGCATGGAGACGACCGCCCCTGATTATAGAAAATCGTACCATAATTAACATAATGACCACTCATTGGTAAATAATAAAATTCTTTTCGATTTCGACGCCACCAGGCACAGGCCTCGAAGCTGGCGTGGAGCGAATACGCCGCCCTTGGGGACGCCGCCGCCTGCCTTACCTGCCCGACTCAGGCCCTGCGCCGGTTCCTGCACCTACGGACTCCCGGTGGAAAAGCTCACGGCTCCCACGCACCGGATGCTGAGTTGACGGGTCTGATCTGCGAGACGCCCCCCAACGGTCATTGGTGCGAAATGGCAATGGACCCCGAAACCGTCATTTGTACGTTGGGAGAACCTCTCGGATCGGCCAATTCGAGAGGCAGGTATGCGGGGCGAGTCGCTCGTCATAGGGTGAGAACACGTGGCGCATCCGAGCCGGGTGCGGAGTTTTGCGCAAGCCCTGGGACAAGGGACCAAAACCGATCCCTTGGACGCGCAGGTGCTGGCCTCTACGGCGAGGTGTTCGAGGTGGAAGGGCAGTCTGAGCAGGACAGCGCCAGTCGGGAGTTGCGGGAGAATCCAGGGGCGGGGAGGGGCAAAACGAACGTGTTGCCCCTCCCGCCCCACCTGGATTCCCGCTTTCGCGGGAATGACGGAGGGGGAAGCGGGAATGACGGAGGGGAGGCGGGAATGACGGAGGGGGCGAGTCGCCGCTCGTTTTCGGACCAATCTACTATGGAACAGATGGAGGGACCATGTCCGCCCGGCTCCCGGTCGGCAAACTGGAGGCCGGAGGCGGTGAAATGGAGGATAGAAGCCGGAGTGACGACACGGGACTCTCCGGCGGCCTGTTTGATGTGGCGCGGGCGCATCAAGTAGAAAGACGGCAACGGGCACGGTCGTCGCCGCGCAGCGACCCGCGGCGCGATCCACGGCCGGAGAACACTCTATGTCGGACCAGCGCGCCACGCTAAGGGATGCGGTCTCGCGTTACATGCCGCTCAAGACGGCGGCGGACTTCTGCGATGACAACGCAGGCCGCGTCGCCGGGAAGGAAGCGCTGGTGGACGCCCGGCGGCGCCTCACCTGGGGGCAGATGGGGGAGCTTTCCGATGCCCTGGCGCTGGGGCTGCTGGATCTGGGGCTGGAGCGCGACGCCCGCGTGCTCATTCAGATGCCCAACTCCGCCGAGCTCTTTCTGGCGCGGCTGGCGTGCGAGAAGGCCGGGCTGCGACTCGTGACCGTCGCCCCGAGCCTGCGCCGGGCGGAGCTCGAGCCCATCGTGCGCTTCACCCGTCCCGAGGTGGCCATCGTCCCGGCGACGTACCGCGGGTTCGCTCACATCGAGCTGCTGGAGCAGGTTCGCGTCCCCGAGCTGCGCCATGTCCTGGCGGCCTGGGACGAGGTCCCGGCCGGATGTCTCTCCCTGGAGGCAATTCTCTCGGGCGCCGTTCCCGAGGAGCGGCGGCGGCTCCTGGCCGCCACGCGCTACGGGGTCGAGGACGTCTGCCAGCTCGCCACCACCAGCGGCTCCACCGGCGTGCCCAAGTGCGCGGCGGTGCCCCTTTACACGCGGCTCCTTACCGCCTGGATGCATCTCCGGCGGTTCGCGGTGGGCGCCGAAGACACACTGGGCGCGGTCACCGCCATCATCTCGGGGGTGGCGGACGGGCTGGTCTACAACGGCGTCTGTCAGGCCGGCGCGCGGGTGGTGCTGATGGATCACTTCGACCCGCGGCACACCTGCGAGGCCGTGGCCCGGGAGCGGGTGAACGTCCTGCCCATGGTTCCCACCATGATCTCCCGGCTGCTGGCGCTGCCCGGTCTGGGCGATCACGACCTCGGCTCGCTGCGCATTGTCGTGAGCCACGGCTCGCCGCTGCCCCACGGCGTCGGGCACGAGGCGGAGGCGCGGCTGGGTTGCCGGATCATGCAGGGCTACGGCAGCGTGGACTGCGGCGGCCTGTGCGCCACCTCCTGGGAGGATCCGCCCGACGTCCGCATCGGCTCCGTGGGCCGGCCCCTGGAGGGCAACGAGATGCGGATCATGGACGGGGACGGCAACGAGGTCCCCCGCGGCGATACCGGACGGCTGTGGGTCCGGGGCCTGCCCTCGGACGCGCGCTTTCTCGACAACCCGGAGCTCAACGCCCGCCGGCGCGCCGACGGCTTCCTGGACCTGCAGGAATGGGGCCGCATGGACGAGCACGGCAACATCTATCTCATGGGCCGGGATCAGGACCTGATCATCCGCGGCGGACAGAACATCTTCCCCGCCGACCTCGAGAACCTGCTGGTTCGCCACCCCAAGGTGCGGGAGGCGGCCGTGGTGGGCTATGCCGATGCGGAAATGGGCGAGCGCATCGCCGCCTGCGTCATCCCCGAGGACGGCGCCTCATTGACCCTGGACGAGTTGACGGAGTTTCTCCGGGACCAAGGCCTGGCCTCTTTCAAGCGGCCCGACCGGCTGGAGCTTATGGACGGCTTCCCCAAGGTCGCGTCGGGGGACAAGGTGGACAAGCGGGCGCTCAGGGAGAGCCTTCCTTCGTAGGGGCGGGTTTCAAACTGGAGTTGATGGACGGCTTCCCCAAGGTCGCGTCGGGGGACAAGGTGGACAAGCGGGCGCTCAGGCAGAGCCTTCCTTCGTAGGGGCGGGTTTCAAACTGGAGTTGATGGACGGCTTCCCCAAGGTTGCGTCGGGGGACAAGGTGGACAAGCGGGCGCTCAGGGAGAGAGCCTTCCCCCCGTAGGGGCGGGTTTCAAACTGGAGTTGATGGACGGCTTCCCCAAGGTTGGTCGGGGGACAAGGTGGACAAGCGGGCGCTCAGGGAGCGCCTTCCTTCGTAGGGGCGGGTTTCAAACTGGAGTTGATGGACGGCTTCCCCAAGGTCGCGTCGGGGGACAAGGTGGACAAGCGAGCGCTCAGGGAGAGCCTTCCCCCGTAGGGGCGGGTTTCAAACTGGAGTTGATGGACGGCTTCCCCAAGGTTGCGTCGGGGGACAAGGTGGACAAGCGGGCGCTCAGGGAGCGCCTTCCCCCGTAGGGGCGGGTTTCAAACTGGAGTTGACGGACGGCTTCCCCAAGGTTGCGTCGGGGACAAGGTGGACAAGCGGGCGCTCAGGGAGAGCCTTCCCCCCCGTAGGGGCGGGTTTCAAACTGGAGTTGACGGACGGCTTCCCCAAGGTTGCGTCGGGGGACAAGGTGGACAAGCGGGCGCTCAGGGAGCGCCTTCCCCCGTAGGGGCGGGTTTCAAACTGGAGTTGATGGACGGCTTCCCCAAGGTTGCGTCGGGGACAAGGTGGACAAGCGGGCGCTCAGGGAGAGCCTTCCCCCGTAGGGGCGGGTTTCAAACCCGCCCGCGCCCGCACCGAGCCGTGGGCCGATACGGGCTCCTGGACGGCACCCTAGTGTTGTGTCTCACAAATACGTTTACAAATCTGTGGTCTTTTTCGCCGTCGGCTGCGTTGCTCTTCCTCGCGTGGGGCACGCCACACGGGCGGGTTTGAAACCCGCCCCTACAAGTCATCGCGCCTTGCCGACAACGAAAAATCCTGCGCATCTTTGTAAACCTATTTGTGAGACACAACCCTATCAGGCCGTGTCAAAACCCTAACTTCGGGGCACGAAAGGCCAATCCGTCATTCCCGTCCCCCTCCGTCATTCCCGCGAAAGCGGGAATCCAGGGGTCCTGGAGGGGGCCCTACGCGGCGTTTCCCCACTCCACCCCGCCTGGATTCCCGCTTTCGCGGGAATGACGATTTCGGGGGCCGTTGCCTCTCTCGGATGGGTTTTGACACAGCCTGCTATCCGTTGACGTGCACGCGGATGGCCCCGTAGGCGCAGTCCCACTGGCACACGAAGCATCCCTGGCAGTCCTCGGGGTAGGCCATCACGGCCTTCTGGTTCGGGTTCAGGCGCAGGACGTCGGTGGGGCAGGTCTCGACGCAGACGCCGCAGCCGGTGCACGCCCTGTCGTTCACTTCAACGCTAGGCACGAGGGGCCTCCTGGTTGCGAAACACCAGATGCAGGTTCTGCGTCGGCCGCACCGGAAAGGGATCGTGCCAGGACTCGGGCAGGGGCTCGTCCCACAGCCGGAGAGCGCCGTTTTCCTGCTTGACCACCACCATCTTGACCCAGTTGACGTTGTCGATGACCGGATAGTCTTCGCGGATGAAGGCCACCCGGCTCTCGGTCCGGTACCGGTACGCGCGCAGGGTCGCTTCCAGCACTTGCACGTACTGCGTGAGTCCCCATACCTTGGCGAGCTCGTGGGGGTCCCGCGCCGTGAGCCGGGGCACGTCGCGTTCACGCATGTCGCACAGCTCGTCCAGCGCCGCGTCGATGCGGTCGCCCCGGAGCACCAGCCCGATCTTGTCCATCAGCAACTCGCCAAGCCGGCGATGGACCGTGGAAAAGCCCACGCCGTCCCGGCGCAGGAGCGGCTCGCCGATCGCTCGGGTCACCTGCTCGATCTGTTCGGGCGCCGGTTGCGGAGAACTCGTGGACCCAACGTCCGCCCCCGCGGCCCGGCCCGTCCAGTCGCCGGTGACGGAGCAGAAGGGGAGGTTGCCGCCCGGCAGGTAGGTCATGTCGGTGCAGGTGCCGGCGGCGTAGAGCCCCGGCACGGTAGTCTCGCCGCGCTCGCTGACCCGGGCCCCGGCGCCGAAGATGCCGCTGGTGCCGGCCACCTGGTAGGTGTAGGGAATCGGGTTCTCCGTCAAGTCGCCGGCCACGGCCTCCTGGTTCGACACGACGATGGGGATCACGCGCTTGATGATCTCCATCCGTTCCGGCGGCACGTCGCGCAGGTCCATGGCCGGGGCGTTGCCCTTTTCCTTCTGATGGGCGATGGCGAAGTAGAGCAGCGCCCGGCTGGTCATCTCCATCCGCTTGGGGTCGTAGTCTTCCAGGAACCGCCGGCCGTCCTTGTCCACCCACTTGGCGCCCGACGGCATCAATGACTCCAGGCCCGGCGCGGACAATGCGTTGTCGGGGTTCAGGTTGATGCCGCCCAGCTCCAGCCGCGAGAGCTCCGCGCCGGCGCGCATCATCATCGCGATGCCGTCGCCGGAAAGGTCGACGGGCATGTAGCCCAGGGTGCTCCCGGGCCACGGGTAGGGGAACTTGTAGGGGCCGGTGCACACCACGGTGGCCTTGGCGAGGATCTCGTGGACCTCCCCAGTGCGGGTATGGAAGCCGCACGCGCCGACCACCCGCCCGCCCGTGGGCAACTGCCCGTCCGACGTCAAGAGCTCGGTCAGGGCCACGCGGTTCAGCACCTCGACGCCGCTTCCGATCACCCCCGAGCGCACCGCCATCATCATCTGCGGGCCGCCTTCGGACATCCATGCGCCGTTGGCAAAGGCGCGCCCGGGGGCGCCCATGCGGACGATCTTGCGCCCCTCCTTGATCCACTTGACGCCCCAGCCGTCCATGAGCATCAGGTGCTCGTACATGACCGGGAGCGACCTGGCCACCAGGGGCTGGTTCACCAGCGGCCCGCCGAAAGCCCGGCCCCAGGCCTTCACGTCGTCGCCCGGCATGTAGGACGGGTAGACCCCGGAAGCCAGCGCGCTGCAACCGCTGCGGCCGAAGTACGACCGGTCCACCAGCAGCACCCGCGCCCCCGCCTCCCGCGCCCGATAGGCCGCGAAGGCCCCGGCGATGCCGCCGCCGATGACCAGCACATCCGTTTCCAGCCGAACAGCCATCGGGCGATCTTAGACAGGGCCGGGTGATTGTTCAAGGCGCGGCATCCAAGGGTCCCGTGACAGTCACCACGGTCATTTCACGCTACGGTTCCAGCCCCACGTAGGTTGGATTAGCGCAGCGCAATCCGACACAGGGCCGCGGTGCGGTGCCGGGAGACGCCTTCGGTTAACCTCGGCCACGGGGAGGCTACACGGAAGCAGCAGGATGGACGAACTAAACCCCTCTCCCAGAGGGAGAGGGTTGGGGTGAGGGTGGCGTCAACGTAGGTGGGCCACCATGGAGGCGCCAAGGATGTGACCAAGCGTGAAATGGTCCCGTGACAGTCACCGGAGCTGGTTGCTGTTTGAAGTCAAAGTACCTGCGCTTCCCGACGACGGCCGGCGAGCCCTCGGATTTTGTTCCTTCTCGGTGCGTTCTTCTTTTGAGACGGCGATTTCTTTTTGGGTATTTCAGGGGTAGGCAATTCTCAGTCTTGACCTCTTCGACGAATCTAGCCATTATGTTAGCTAGTTTACCTACGAGCCGAAGAGGAGAGAGCCATGTTCGTCGTAAACGTCCACCAAGCCAAGACCCAACTCTCCCAACTGTTGGCCAAAGTCGAGGCGGGCGAGGAAGTCGTGATCGCCCGCCGGGGTGAGCCTGTCGTGCGGCTCGTCGGCTGTAAGCCCCGAAGCAAGCGGCAGCCCGATGTCCTCAAGGGGAAGATCACAATTCCCGACAGCTTCTTCGATGCTTTGCCGGAGGAGGAACTGCGGGCGTGGGAAGGTAAATAGCGGTGCGGGCGCTGTTGGACACTCACGCGTTTCTCTGGTGGATTGCAGACAGCAAGCGTTTGTCCCGAACCGCATACCGCGCAATTGCCGATGAGGCCAACGACATCGTCGTCAGCGCGGCGTCCGCCTGGGAGATCGCCACGAAGTACAGGCTTGGCAGATTGCCGGAGGGTGAAGTCGTTGCCGTCGATATTGTCGGCAGCATTGCAGGCCAAGGATTCGAGGAACTGACGATCAGTGTCGCGGATACCCAACGCGCGGGACGATTGCCCGGCCCTCATCGTGACCCGTTTGATCGAATGCTCATCGCCCAGGCCCTGGCGCACGACTTGGTGACGGTGTCGGTCGATACGGTATTTGACCGTTATGGCGTCCACCGACTCTGGTGACGACGACGTTGCCGATGGAATTGTTGTTTGACATCGCCGGGGCGATCCACCGGAACGATCTTTTTGGTATTCGTTGGACTGTCAGACTCCGTCGCACCGTCCGTCGTTTCAGTGACATTTATTGGGCACAGGTTTCGGTACTACAGGTCCCGAATTGGCCGAGCGAGAATGGGGGAGGTTTGTTCATGGCGTAGCGGCAACCGTGTGTTGGCCGCCGCGTTGCTTATTTCTCGGCGGTAACCGCAATGAGTTGCTGTTTGCGGTCGAAGCACCTACCTTCAAAGAGGTCTTGCGCTGTATACGTAGGAAGAAATCAAATGAACGAATTGCTGGAGTACCGCGGCCACCTGGGGTCGATCCTCCATAGTGAGGAGGACGAGACCTTCCACGGCCGCTTGAAGTTCATCCGTGCCCTCGTGACCTACGAGGGCGCGAACACGGCGAGCCTGGAGCGCGCATTCCGCGATGCAGTCGACGATTATATCCGGCTCTGCAAATTGACCCGAGCGAGGAGCACGAGATGGGTCTGACGAACGCGAGGATTCTACTGCGCAACCCGAGGCGTCCCGAATTGGCCGCCGTGGAGGTCGACGGGCTCGCGGATACCGGTGCGATCCATCTGTGCATTCCCCTGCACATACAGATGCAGTTGCGACTGGACGAAGCCGACGCCAAGGAAGTGACCTTGGCGGATGGAAGCCGCAAACTTGTACCATACGTCGGTCCCATTGAGTTGCGGTACAGGAACCGCGTAGGTTTCACCGGCGCTCTCGTCATGGGAGATACGCCTTTGCTGGGAGCAATCCCAATGGAAGACATGGATCTCGTGGTCGTGCCCAGGACACGAGAGGTCATCGTCAACCCGCTAAACCCGAATATTGCAACGTCCGTAGCGAAATGACTCGCGAGGCGGGACTGCTCCGTCATTAGCTTCGGGATAGCGGGAAGGACTGCGGGCACAGGGAAATGGCGCGGATGGGGCGCTGGAAAAATGAGGAGGATTGTCGTGAGCACGATCTTGGGAAGCGGCGAGTTTCGTTACGAGGTTCAGGACGGCTGGGCGGAACTGCCTGACGGGATGAACTTCAAGGAAGTGGCGGCGGTGGGCGTGGACAAGGCCGACAATGTCTACTGTTTTACCCGGGGCGAGCACCCGATGATCGTCTTGGACAAGGACGGGCGGTTCCTGCGCACCTGGGGCGAGGGGGTGTTCGCCCGCGCCCACGGCGTCACCATGGGTCAGGACGACACGATCTTTTGTACCGATGACGGCGACCACACGGTGCGCAAGTGCACGCTGGACGGCAAGGTGCTGATGACCCTGGGAGTGCCGGGCAAGGCCGCGGCCTTCCAGGAAGGGGATCCCTTCAACCGCTGCACCCACGTGGCGTTCTCGCCGCAGGGTGACATCTACGTCTCGGACGGCTACGGCAACTCGCGGGTGCACAAGTACTCGCCGGACGGCAAGCTGCTGTTTTCCTGGGGCGAGCCCGGCACCGACCCGGGCCAGTTCAACCTGGTGCACAACATCTGCACCGATCGCGACGGCTGGGTCTACGTGGCCGACCGGGAAAACCACCGCATCCAGGTGTTCGACGGCAAGGGCCGGTTCGAGACCCAGTGGTGCGACAATCTGCACAGGCCCTGCGCGCTGTACATGGAGAACATGGACAACGGCGCCAATCCGGTGTGTTACATCGGCGAACTGGGCCCCGGCACTTCCCAGAACGCCGCCTATCCGAACATCGGGCACCGCATCGTCATCCGCGACGGCGAGGGCGTGGAGCTGGCGCGCTTCGGCGATCCCGTCATGGGGGAGGGTCCGGGACAGTTCATCGCCCCTCATGGCCTCTGTCTGGATTCGAACCGGAACCTCTACGTGGCCGAGGTGTCCTGGACAATCATGGGACGGCGGCTGGAACCGCCGCGGGAGATGCGCAGCCTGCAGAAGCTTGTCAAGCTGGCCTGACCGGCGTTTGTCGGTAGGAGCCTATATCGGCGTATGGCGCCGTGCGGGCACGGGCGGGTTTGAAACCCGCCCCTACACGGAGCGCCACTGTTAGGCTTTCCAAATGGACGGCGGACAAACAAGCCGGACGGGGGCACTACAACCCCGGCCACCCGGACGTCGCGCCGACCGACTACTCCCGTGTCCAACGTCTCCTCGACCGCGGCGAGATCCGGCAGCAATCGGAACGTAAGGCGATTGGGGTTTTGGAAGAGGAGGACGGCCAAGTCTGGATGGCGGCGATCAAGACTACACGCGACCGCCGTGAAACCTATCTATCCAGTCTCCACCGGATACATCCCCGTGAACTCAAACGCTTGACGTGAAAGTATTCGCCTATCGGCAGGTAACCGGGGGGACGCCCGGAGGGTCGCAACACCCCTCGCGAGGCCGCAGCCTGGGTTGGCGAAAATTGGCTCGGGCGTCAATGCTGAAGGTTACCAACAACTGGCCTCTAAAACCATCAAAAAACCCCTCGTAAAACGCCCCTCAAAAACGGGTTATCAACAGTTTTCCACAATTTAATTTGTCCCACGGAAGGTGGTTCCTCCAAAACAGAAACACCTTTCCGTCCGGGCACTTCCGGCTTCTTCCCGGGAACTTCCGGACCCTTGGCCGTTTCCAGTTTATTATGTCCCCCTACAGCCACGGTGTGACGAGGGTAGGGGCGACCGGCGGTCGCCCTCGGTGACCGGGCCCGTGCGAGGAGAACGACGCAGCGGGAAGCGTAGGTCGGATTAGCCCATCTTTAACACGGGTTTTTGAAACTAGTTATTATTCGGGGGGTTAGCGGGAAATAATTTGGCGTGTGGCACTACATTTCGACAGTTAAGGTATTCAAGCGATCAATTTGGTGACACCTCCGGGGGCGGGGTGGAGATCGAGAGCGGTGTAGATTTTGAGTTGTGGTTGCTCGGCACGGGTGGCCTTTCGGACGTGGAGGGTTCGGCCGTCCTTTCGGCGGAAGGATGCGGTGACCCGCTGCTGGCCTTCGAGGATACGGCGCAGAGTGGTCCAACTCGCGTTTTCTCCCTGTTCGGCGAGGCGCGTGCGGATGGTCTGGACCAGTTGGTAGGCGATGACGGTGATGAAGAGGTGACCGTCGGAACGGTTCTGGGTTTTGTGGAAGATGGGGCGGAGGCCGAGTTCGGACTTGAGAGAGCGGAACACGGCTTCGAGATCGGTGAGCATGGTGTAAGTGCGCCACAAGGTCTGTGGATCCCAGTCGTGGACATTGGAGCGCAGACAGTAGACACCGGGATGGGTGAGCATGGTGCCGGCAAGAGGCTTGGGCTTCCAGGTGACGGCCACTGCCTTGGCGCTGTGCGGGTCGGCGACGACGTCCACGGTGTAATGCTGCCCGGCGCCGCGGCAGCGCTCCTGGATGCGCCCGATCCGCTGCCAGACAGAGTCGAGCCCCTTGCGGGTGCGGGGCCGGGACAGCCCCTCGTGGAGCTTGCGCAACTCGCTCTCGAAGCGCTCGGCGAAGCGTCTGGCGATCCCTTCCTCCTTCTTGGCGCGCTCCTCGGAATAACAGTACAGCCGCACCTCGCCTCGGTCCTCATCCACCACCTTGTGCAGGTGAACCTTGTGGTGCGACCGGGTCTCGATGGCGATGGACCGCTCGGGGTCGAAGCGGCGGGTGCGTTGGCGGCTGACCACCAGATAACGGTAGCCGTTGTCGCGCAACCAGGCCACGTTGTCCTCGGTGGCAATCCCCGCATCCATCACCACCAGGGCGTCGGCGGGGGCGTGCAGGGCCTTGAGCATCGGCTCCAGCGTCTTGTCTTCGTCGACCCTGCCGGCAAACACTTCGGAGCGGCGCACGAAACCCGAACCGTCCAGCACCAGCCCCAGGGTCAGCAGCGCACAGTCGCTGCGCTTCTCTTTCGAGTGCCCGCGCTGTGCCTTGGGCTGGTCTTTGGCCTCGCCTTCGAAAAACGTGTTGGTGAGGTCGTACAGCGTCACCGTGTGACCCAGACCAAACAACTCCGTCACCTGCTCGAACAGATGCTTCTCGATGGCCTCCCGATGCGCCATCAAAGCATCCGACACACGGTACAGACGCATCAGGCTCATGGCCTCGAAGTCCACCTCCAGCAACTCCCCCAGCCCGCTGCGCTCGCACAGCCAGCGCCAACTCGCCCTCTCCGACCCCGGCTGCCCCATCCGCCCGATGATCGACCCCACCGCCACCGCCCGCTGCCGGCCGTTGAACCCCAGCCCCTCCAGCAATCTCCCCAGACCCAGCCTCTCCATCGCCCACAACCCCACATGCTCCACCCCCACCGTCCGCGGCCGCTCCAACTCCAGCGACTCCACGTCCACCGTTTGCAGATCCGGGCCTCCCACCGCTACCTCAGCCCCGCGCTGCACCAGTTGCAGGGCTATCCGTTGTGCTTCCCGTTCAACCTCTTCCGGACACTCCAGCTCTACCAGCACCCCCTGCCGCTCCAGCAACTGCTCGATCCGACTGCACAACACCGCCCAATGCTCCGTTGCCACCGCAAAGTCACTGCCGAGATTGAGCAGCGTGCGCTGACGCACCCGCTCCCCGCTACGCTCGGAACGCACCAGTCGGTAGGAGTGGTAGACCTTGCCGCCTTCGGCACTGCGCGTCTTGGTGCGCCGGATGAACATGGAGGGAGGATAGCAGAGTGGGAGGAGGAATGCAAGAGAAAGTTAATAAGTATGGCACTACATTACGATATCTAAAACGTCAACTCAATGAAATCAATACCTTAGCCCACTCCCCACCCCCCAATTTACCAAAATTCCCCACTCTTGTGTTAAAGATGGGCTAACGGAAGGCGTAATTCGACAAAGACCGATGCATTGTCGCGCTACGCCGGCGCCTCGTCCTTGTGCGCGACCCGGGGCAGTACAGCGTGTCGGATTAGGCTTCGCTAGTTCGACCTACGTCGGCGTATGGCGCCGTGCGGGCACGGGCGGGTTTGAAACCCGCCCCTACACGGAGCGCCACGGTGTGACGAGGGTAGGGGCGACCGGCGGTCGCCCTCCGTGACCGGGGCCCCTGCGAGGAGAACGACGCAGCGGGAAGCGTAGGTCGGATTAGCCGAAGGCGTAATCCGACAAAGACCGATGCATTGTCGCGCTACGCCGGCGCCTCGTCCTCGTGCGCGACCGGGGGCAGTACAGCGTGTCGGATTACGTTTCGCTAGTTCGACCTAGGTCGGCGTATGGCGCCGTGCGGGCACGGGCGGGTTTGAAACCCGCCCCTACACGGAGCGCCACGGTGTGACGACGGGTAGGGGCGACCGGCGGTCGCCCTCCGTGACCGGGCCCCTGCGAGGAGAACGACGCAGCGGGAAGCGTAGGTCGGATTAGCCGAAGGCGTAATCCGACAAAGACCGATGCATTGTCGCGCTACGCCGGCGCCTCGTCCTCGTGCGCGACCGAGGGCAGGATCCAGGGAATGGCCAACCCTACCACCAGCGCGCCGACGCCGCCGATGAGGTAGGGCGCGTTGGCGCTGACGTTGTCGAGGAGCCAGCCGGCCGCGGTGTTGGAGGCGATGCCGCCGATCCCGAGCCCCGCCATGGCCACCAGCCCCTGGGCGGTGGAGCGCAAACGCCCGGGGGCCACCCTGTCCACGTACAGCGGCCCGCCCATCATCAAGCCGGTCACCATCACGCCGTGCAGCATCTGCACGGGATAGATCCAGTAGGGGTTGGCGGTGAGGCCGCACACCGTCCAGCGGACGCCGCCGGCCAGCACTCCGGCGGCCAGCAGGCCCCGGGCGCCGATGCGCTGGAGGCCCATGCCGGTGCAAAGGATGAGAGGGATCTCCACGATGAGCATCAGGATCCACATGTTCTGCACCGTTTCCAGAGTGCCGCCGTGTGCGCGGACATAGACCGGCAACAGCCCCATGGGTCCGGTGACGAACAGATAGGCGCAGAAGGCAAAGACGAGCATGCGGCGCATGGGGCCCCGGCGAAGCAGGGTGCGCCACTCCCCACGAGCTGCCCGCAGCGACGCGAGGCCCTCCTTGGGGAGGGCGAGGCCGATGGCCGAGGCCAGCAGCACGATGGCGGCGGTGCCCAGGAACATGACCCCCAGGCCCGGCTCCGAGGGGCCGCCCGACACCGGGCTCAGCCCCTGCCATTGCTGTACCCGGTCCAGCGCCGCCGGAAATATCAGCACCGAGGCGAGAAATCCCACGGTTCCCCAGGCACGGGCGAAGCCGTAGGCGTGGGGTCCGGACCGGCGGAACGCCGCCAGCGCGACGGATACCGAAAGGGGGATCACCGGGGTCGAGAAGCAGGCCAGGAAGACGGCCGCCAGAAGAATGAGCACGAACCCCTGCGCCAGCCCCAGCAGCACGAACCCCGCCGCGGACACCATGGAGAGGAAGGCCACGACCCGGCCCCGGGCGCCGGTGCGATCCGCCACCTGCCCCCAGAACGGTTGCGCGACGATGCCCACCAGGGGCATGACGGAGAGGACCAGGCCCAATTGGGTGCCGGTCAGGCCGGCGTTCTCCTTCAGGTAGAGGCTGTAGTAGGGGAAGAAAATACCCAGGGCGCCGAAGAAGGCGAACCAGAACAGCGATATGGAGAAGCCTTGGCGCCCGAAGTTCATGGAGCCGAGTCTAGCTGTTCATGAACGTATTTGTGAGACGCCCCGCCGGGAGCCCGACGCGTATGGCGAATCCGTTGGCTGACTCCATGCCCCGCTGCTTTGATTGCCCGACGCGGCGGGTCCGTGCACCATCTAAGCCGAGGAGCCGCGTAGCGCCTTGACTCGCTGTGAGCAAAGGCTACCCCCCTCCCACAAAAGGGGACATTTTAGCTTTGCTCAAAGGGGACATTTGAGCTTTGGGTTGACATCTCTCCGAGGTGTCAGCGAAGCAAGGTGTCTCTGAGAAGCTGGGAAGCCAACTCCTTGAGAATGCCCAAGGTCCAATCGCCGCCATTTTGCTTGATGTGGCCCATCACCTTCTGCCATCGAGAATCGTCACGAATGGCATCAAGGAAGTCGTGACCAGAACTCGTCAGGCGAAAAGTGGCCTGACCAGTCTGCTCCACAAGCCCTTCATCGCACAGCAGTTGAAAGTGGTGGTACTCCTCCGCACTCCTATCCATAGTCACTGCCGTAATATGGGCGTGCGAATTCTCCATTTCGAACAGTAGTGATCTCAACAATTCCGGATCACGTTTCACCTTCTCCTCCCTCCTGGATCTACGTCGAATGGCGTCAGCAATGGGTGCAAGTTGCGACGGGCCGGAAAAAGCGCCTGTGCGAAGTATCGCCCACAGATCTACTGGTGGCAATTGCGAGAGATGCTTAAAAATCCTCGGTATGGCCGATCCGCGGGACGGCGATACTGGCAGGTCGATGCCATAAAACCGGCAAAAATTCCTGATATCCCCGAAAGTAGGCAAGAAGGTTTTGTCGTCGAACTTCTGTGCGAGTTCCACTAGGGCTCCGTGGACCCTAACGGGCAACTCTAGTTTGGACACATAAGCCTGCGCCGGATTTCGGAGACGTAGTGGGCCAACTCCGTTCGCCCTGTGCACCATGTCTCGAGTCGAAAGTTCTTTTTCCTTCCTACGAGCACGAACGGATCCATTAATTTGACGCAGTGTATCCTGGACGCTTTCCATGCCGTACCGGGAAACTATGGTGCGCAGGGTGTTCTCAAGTTTCTCGTTGTTTTCCATCGTGAGTCGATTCACCCAGGATTTGCTCAAAGAACTCTTCCGCAAAATAATCGAACTGAATAGCATCGCCACGATACGTGAAATCCCCGCGCATCATTTTTGGAAAGCCACGAGAAAGAGGAATCTGGCGATCAAAGATGCGCCAGTGGTTTCGCTTTGCTTCTCTTTCGAGTTCGATAATTGCCCTTGCCCGTTCCGGGCCGCCATTCCCGCTGTAATGGTACGTCGAGTTGTTGATCACGATCCCCGCTACATCTATTGAATGTCCGCGATTGTGAGCTCGGAAGTTGTCCAAGGAGTCTTTCAACAAAGGGAAGCCGATGGTTGCGAAGTACTCCGGTTTAACGGGAACCAACACGTAACGAGAAGCGTGATAAGCGGCTTGGGTGAAGATGGATTCCGTAGGTGCGCAGTCGATAATGACCAAGTCACGATCTTGGAATTCATTCGCGATAAGGGTGGCAAGGACTTGAGCGTCCGGCTTGACAGACTCGATTAGATTGTCGGAGAAGTCGAACCGCGATGGAATTAGCGAAAGACGGGAACCCCCAAACGACCTCGCTGGGACAAGGACGTCATCCAGGTTCAACGATGAAGGCGAGGACTTGTTGGGACGGGGCGGCGAGTAGCCGGCAAATAGTTCGACAATCGACGGACGCTTCTCATCGAGGAATTCTTGGTAATCCCGCATCAGGGCCTGGGATAAATTTGCCTGAGGATCCAGGTCAACTGCAAGCACCTCCAGACCGAGATCCGCTGAGGCGTATTCCGCGAGCAGGGCAACGATGGTGGTCTTACCGACACCGCCCTTCATGTTTATCACGGAAACACAGACGGGTCCATTCATGAGTGGACACCTCCCTGCGGGAAGGGTACTCAGTCATGGCCAGCGTGTCAAGAAAACGGTGCGACCGTGTTAGCGCAAAGCGATAATGTCCCCTTTTGAGCAAAGCTAAGATGTCCCCTTAGGAAAAGCGGGAGAGGGGGCACGGAATTGTTGAACTATGAAGACGGGCTGAGCATGAGAGAGGTGGACCGAGTGGGTGTGATATGGGAGGTATTGGGGAGGCGATTGCGGCAGGGGGAGGCATCGGAGCGGCTGGGGATTTGCGTGCGGCAGGTGAAGCGGTTGGTGCGGCGGTACCGGGAAGAGGGGGCGAGGGGGCTGAGGTCGAGGCGGCGGGGGAGACGGGCGAGCAACGCGATAGCGCCGGAGTTGAGGCGGGAGATCGTTGGGGTGGTGCGGGAGCGCTACGAGGACTTTGCACCGACGCTGGCGTGGGAGAAGTTGACGGAGGTGCACGGGTATGGGGTATCGGTGGAGACGTTGCGCAAGTGGATGGTGGCAGAGGGGCTATGGCGGTCGAAGAAGCGCCCGGGGGCGCGGGTTCACCAGAGCCGGCCCAGACGGCCGGCTCTGGGCGAGTTGGTGCAGATCGACGGTTCCCCCCCACGCGTGGTTCGAGGATCGGGGGCAGCGCTGCACGTTGATCGTGTTCATCGACGACGCCACCAGTCGGCTGATGGCGCTGCGTTTTGCCGAGGCCGAGACCACCGAACCTCCCAGAACGCCCACCGCAACCTGCTCCATGACTCAGTCGCCCTCAACCTCATCCTCTCCCTCCATACCCCCAGAAAGCTCAGCCGCAATCTCACCTGCCGTTACCGCAGCCGCCAGTACCAGATCCAAGGCCAGGGCCGCGGCTACCGCCTCCGTGGCTCCACCGTCACCGTCTGTGAAAGCTTCGACGGCCCCATCTCCCTCCTGTGCCAAGGCAAGACCCTCGACTACCGAGTGCTCGCTCAAGGCCAGCCGCCCATCCCCACAGACGACGAAAAAAGCCTCTGCCGTACCGTCGACAAGGCCCGCTCCCTCCAGCGTAAACGCCCTCGCTACAAACCCTCCCCAGACCACCCCTGGAACCGCTGGACTCGCCTCCACCCAGCCCCTTCCACCCCTACCCCATAGCCACCCCCGCCTCGTCCCGCTCTATCCGACCTCCCCTGGTTCATCCGGCCAGTAAGACCTGGCCGGATGTCCCCTCCGGCCATAGGTGCCTCCCAGCCGACGCCCTGCAGCCTGTCACCCGTAGGGCCGCAGCGTAGCGGAGAAGGCGCGTAGCGTCTTGACTCGCTGTGAGCAAAGGCTACCCCCCTCCCACAAAAGGGGACATTTTAGCTTTGCTCAAAGGGGACATTTGAGCTTTGGGTTGACAGCCGATTCTTCAGTCAAATTCAAGGTTATGTACCGGTACGATTGCTAGGCAGGGAGGTCGCCCGCGCCCACACGGCCCGCACCGGCCGATACACGCTCCCGGTCGACATCGGACAAGGAATGAAAGTTGATCCGTTGTGCTATAGATTGTGACGCAGCAAATCTGTTCATGGGAGGGATGAAATGGCACGACTCAAGCACATTGCGATAAGGACCGGGGACGTGGCGAAGACGGCGGCGTTCTACAAGGATGCGTTCGACCTGCAGGAGGTGGGCAAGGGCCGCAGCGGCGTCTACCTCTCTGACGGCCACATCAACCTCGCGATCCTCAACCTGCAGACGCCCACGTCGCCCGCGGGCGTGGACCACTTCGGTTTCCAGGTGGACGATCTGGAGAAGGCCGTGGGGCGGGTCTCCGAGTTGGGCGGCGAGCAGCTCACGGATCTCGCCCGGGTGAATCCCACGGATCCGTCCCAGCCCCAGTCGTACTTCGAGGTCAAGGTCACCGGCCCGGACGAGCAGGAGATCGACGTGTCCGACACCGGATGGGTCGGGGCGCCCCGTGAGGATTAGACGGCTCTCTCGTGAATGACGGCAAGGAGAAGAACGCGGGCGAGCTGTTCGAGGAGCTCGTGGGGGTGATGGCCCGTTTGCGGGGCAGGGACGGGTGCCCCTGGGATCGGGAGCAGACCCATACGTCGTTGAAACGGTATGCCCTGGAGGAAACCTACGAGCTCCTGGAAGCCATCGACCAGGGCGACGACGGGGCCATCCGGGATGAGCTCGGCGACGTGTTACTGCAGGTGCTGTTCCATGCCCAGATGGCCAGCGAGGATCGCCGGTTCGCCATCGAGGAGGTGATGGCCGGTCTGCGGGACAAGCTCGTGCGGCGGCATCCCCATGTCTTCGGCGACGAAACTGCGGCGGACGCGGACGCGGTGCTGCGGAACTGGGAGAAGGTCAAAGCGTTGGAGAAGCCGAAGGGCGGCGCGCAGGAGCACTCCCTCTTCACCTCGGTGCCCCGGGCCATGCCGGCCCTGGCCCGGGCCCAGCGCATCGGCGACAAGGCTTCCAGCATCGGCTTCGACTGGCCGGACGTGGAGCCCGTCTGGCGCAAGGTGGAGGAAGAGCTGCAGGAGCTCAAGGAGGCGGTCGGGACGGGCCGGGCGGATCGCGTGGAGGCGGAACTCGGGGACCTGCTGTTCTCGGTGGTCAACCTGAGCCGGTTTTTGAAGGTCCAGTCCGAGGAGGCGCTGACGGGTACCATCGAGCGGTTCCAGAAGCGCTACGGCCATGTCGAGCGGGAACTTGCGGCCCGGGGCAAGACCGTGGGCGAGGCATCGTTCGAGGAGATGGATGAACTGTGGGAGCAGGCCAAGGCCCTCGGAGAAAGCGGGGAAGGGACGTAGAGGACCCGCTATGACTGGGGGGCGACCGCCGGTCGCCCCTACGGGCCGTCGGCAAGGCGCGATGACGAGCAGTGGCGTGCACCACGCGAGGAAGAGCAACGCAGCCGACGACCAAAATGCCCCGCGGATTCGTAACCGTATTTGTGAGACACCACACTAGAGATGATCCCTGAAGACGGCCCAGATGAGGAAGGCGCCGGCCCCGGCCAACAGGACTCCCGACAGGGCGTGCACGTAGGGCTCCATGCGGGCCGGCAGGAAACGCCTCCCGCGGCTCACGAGATACACGACCAGGAGATTCATGGTGCCGGCCCCGAGCCAGAAACCCGCTGGAAACGACAGCGCCCCTTTCAGGCCCTGCGCGGCGAATCCCTCGCGCACGAACGCGAGTCCTACCGTACCCCAGAAGATATAGGCATAGGGATTCATGAGCTGGGTGAGAACGCCCTTGAGGAAGGGAGGAAGCCTTCTTGAGCCGCGCTCGCTGCCCGGAGCGACGGCCACGGATCCGGCGCGGAAGGACTGGAGCCCGAGCCAGAGCAGGAACACGCCGCCTGCAAGTCCCATGGCCATGGCGCCGGTGCCCGACGGGATGGAGGACTGGAGCACCATCACCAGCGGCAGCATGACGCAGGCGTCCACGCACATGGGCGCCAGGGCCGTCTGCGCGCCCGGCCAAGCGCCCCTGCGGAGCGTTTCGGTGGCGATGAGCGCCAGGATGGGACCCGGCATGGAGGCGACCGAGAATCCCATCGCATAAGCCAACAAGAGACCCATGGCGGAAAACGTAACAACGCTAGGCGTCAAACCAAAACGGACATGAACAGGGAGGACCACCGATGAGCCACAAACATATCGTCCACATCTCCGACGTCCCTTCCGAGCCCCTGCCGGCTCCGGACGGCACGTCTTTCGGCGGGTTGCGGCAGCGCGTCGGCGTCGCCGTGGGCGCTCAGAAGCTGGGGTACGGGCTGTTTACCGTTTCCCCCGGCAAGGCCGCCTTTCCGCTTCACGCACACACCCTGAACGAGGAGCTGATTTATATTCTGGATGGCGAGGGAACGCTTCGGTTCGGCGCCGAAACCGTGGCGGTGCGCGCGGGGATGTTCATCGCCTGCCCCGGAGGTCCGGAGTTGACCCACCAACTGGTCAATACGTCTGAGGCGGACCTGCGCTACCTGTGCGTAAGCACCATGCAGTATCCGGACATCGTCCACTATCCCGACTCCGACAAGGTGGGCGTTTACGCCGGCCCCGGCGCGTCCGGTCAAAAACCGTTTCGCGGCATCTACAAGAAGGGGACCGTGGTGCCGTACTTCCAGGACGAGACCGGCCCCGAGGTGAAGGAACGGCCGTGAGCGCATTCCGCGTGGCGTTTCTGGACGCTGCGACCTTCGGCGTGATTTCTCTGGCCCGGTTCGAGGAAGCCGGTGAGTGCGCCGTGCACGAGCTGACGGAGGCGGACGAGCTGCCCGAGAGGCTCGGAGGCTGCCAGTGCGCGGTGGTGAACAAGTTCGTTCTCGATCGCCCGCGGTTGGAGCATCCTTCGGCCGCACAGCTCCGGCTCGTCGCCGTGGGGGCCACGGGCACCGACAACGTCGATGTCGCGTGCGCCAGGGAACGCGGGATCGCCGTGTGCAACGTCCCGGGTTACGCCACCTCCGCGGTGGCCCAGTACACCTTGGCGCTGATCCTGGAACTGGCGACCCAGGCGGCCCGGTACGCCCAGGGGACGCGCATGGGCCACTGGCAGGAGAGCACGATCTTCACGCGGCACGACTACCCGAGCTTCGAGCTTCAGGGGCGGGTGCTGGGCATCGTCGGCTACGGCAACATCGGCCGCAAGGTGGCGGAGATGGCCCGCGTCTTCGGACTGCGCGTCATCGTGGCCGGCCACGTGGGAGAGGACCGGCAGCAGCCGGACCGGCTGCCGGTGGAGGAGGTGCTGCGGCAGGCCGATTTCGTTAGCCTCCATTGTCCGCTGACGCCCCTCACCGAAGGGTTCATCAACCCGCACACCCTGTCATTGATGAAGCCCACCGCCTACCTGGTGAATACCGCGCGAGGCGGCCTCGTCGAGGAAGGTGCGTTGATCGAGGCGCTGGAACAGGAGTGGATCGCGGGTGCGGCCCTGGACGTCATCTCGCAGGAACCGCCGGATGAAGGCCACCCAATGATGGATGCGGCGGCCCGGTTGGACAACCTCCTGATTACCCCACATTGTGCCTGGGCCGCGAGGGAGACGCGCCAACGGCTGATGGACGAAGTCTTCGAGAACGTTCAGGCGTTTCGGCAGGGCGAGCGGCGGAACCGGGTGGACTAGTAGTCTGTCGGACTGAGATTCGGAAGAAGGGGGTATGGAGAGGTGAAGATCACCTACATGGAACAGATGAATGTTTGAAGAAATGCTTGATGATCGGTTGAAGGAAAAACTCCGTGAGGCGTACGCACGAATGCAGACAGCTGGAGAGTTACTGCCGTCGCGACGTCTTGACGAATGTTATTCATTGTTCCGAAATCGGTTCGGTCCAGATGCACTGCGTCAAGTGGATGGGGAGCAGTTGCTGGACACCATGCACACATTTGGGAAAGACAGCCTTGTTTATTGGCTCGAGTTCAAGAACGACGAGGAATTTCCTGGAAAGTTTGGCAGTATCGCGGGGGGTAGCGCACTCAAATTCGGCATATACAGGAAGAGGGATACGGGCATATGGATGACTGGAAGCCCGCAGAAACAGGAGGAGTTAAGCGTCAGCGACGCTATAGAAATTGCGCGCCGTCATCGAGATCAGCTGGTTGCGGGATCAGAGATCATTTCCAAGTTGTCGTATCAGGCTGAGGACAAGGAGTACTCGTCTCTACAGAATGAGATGGACCGCAGGGCGCCCGACATAAGCAATACTGCGTGGGGCCACAAGTATTTCAGCCTTCTGTTCCCGACCAAGCTCGACGACTACCATGCAGGGGAGTACCAAAGATTTCACTTGGTGAAGTTGCTTAAACGGCCCCCGGAAGGCGTGGGGCGGTACCTCGCTGCTGGAATGTTCGTTCGCCTTGCGCGGGAACTCGAATGGCCCCTGAACCATCTTTCATCGGTTCTCAATCAGGTTAACGGGCGACCATATCGGACGTGGCGGGTAGGAACTAGCTTGGGAGAGACTGAGTCCAACACGATTTGGCCGATGATGCGAGACAACGATTGTGTGGCCATCGGATGGCCGAAGGTGGGGGACCTATCCGAATTCGAACACAACCAGGAGTCCAAGACGCAGATCGCCCAGCTCCTCAGAGAGCACTATGAATTGTCTGCGAGCGTGGCCAGTAGGAAGGCCGGCGAGATGCTGAATTTCGCTGCCGTCATGACAGACGGTGAGCCTGTTCTGGCCGCAAGCGGCGAGCGGATCTTGGGTCTCGGGCGTATTGCGGGACCCTATCGATTCGACCCGCAAACCCACGAGAATGCTCCGCATCAACGCAGCGTAGAGTGGAAGTCGACCGAGGAGTTCCGGCTACCGAATCGAGAAGGGCTGCGGACAACGGTCTATTCGCTCAGGAAATCGTTCGACAACCTCATAGACGCGGAAAGGCGGCTCCTTGATGCACCCTCGTCATCGGTGCAGGGGACCCGTCGACCCGAACGCATCGTACGGTTGGATGGTATCTCAGGCCGCGTTCAGTCAATTCTGGAACGGAAGGGGCAGGTCATCCTGTACGGGCCGCCCGGGACAGGGAAGACATTCTGGGCTCGCCGTGCAGGGCTGGACTTGGCCGCACTCAGTGCCCTCGGACAAAGTTTTGAGAACCTGGATGCAAACGGCCAAGCCAGAGTCGAGGGCAGTGGGGCTCAACGTGGCCTGTTCCGAATGTGCACTTTTCATCCCGCTTACGGATATGAAGACTTCATCGAGGGTTACCGTCCGGCAGAGGGTCGAGACAGGGCTCTAGTCTTCAGCCTGACCGACGGGATATTCAAGCAGATCTGTTCTGATGCCGAGGACGAACCCAAGCTGCAGTTCTATCTACTCATCGATGAGATCAACCGGGGGGATATTCCGAGAATCTTCGGTGAACTGTTGACGTTGCTGGAGCGGGACAAGCGAGGTAAGGCGGTTTACTTACCAGTTTCCGGGGAGCGATTCAGCGTTCCCGGAAACGTCCAAATCATCGGCACCATGAATACAGCTGACCGGTCGATCGCGCTGCTGGATACGGCGCTGCGGCGGCGGTTCGGTTTTGTGGAGCTGATGCCGAACCCGGCGCTTCTTAGGGATGCTGTAGTTGCGAACAGTATCCCGCTTAGTGGGTGGCTCGCTGCTCTGAACGATCGGATTCGTGAGCACATCGGACGCGACGCGCGCAATCTCCAAGTCGGTCATTCGTATCTGATGAAGGGTGGACAGCCAATAACAGATTTTGCTGAGTTTGTTCGAGTTTTTGCTGAAGACATTCTTCCCTTGCTTGAAGAGTATTGCTACGAGGACTATGCCGCACTGGCTAGAATCCTCGGAGGAGCGCTCGTCGACGAGTCAAGGCAGCGGATCCGCTACGAACTGTTGGAGCGGAGCAGACGTGAAGATCTCATACAGGCGCTGTTGGAGCCATCCCCCGAGCTTGGGACGTCGCAAGAGATAGTGGCCCAGACACAGGAGGAAGACGAAGAACCGGAGGAAGAGGATGAGGACGATGGTGCCGGCGGATGACCCGTTCGGCAATCCAGCTCACCGAGTGGGAGACGCGTGAGCCGGAGCAGGGCTCGCCACTCTGGGGCAAGGACCTCTCCGAGGGGCGGGATATTGCTGAGGAACTGAGGCGGAGAAGACAGCTTGTGGTCGTGGAACTCGTCCGGGGCTTGGAACTCCGGGCGTCTTCTTGGGTTGGCAGGGTCGAGCTGGGGGAACTGACAGTCACCATCCAGCCCAAGATTCCAGGTGCTCCGTTCCTGCATCTTCTACGTTACGCTTACGGTCTCAGGCAGCTTTCCGTAAAGGATCAAGCCCTATACGGCCGGGAACGGGGGACGTTTCAAGACCTCGTTGCTCGGCAGCTGGCCTCTGAGGTCGAGGAACTCATCGCGCGGGGCCTGCATCGAGACTATAGGCGCGAGACGGCGGATCTCGGTGTGCCGAGTGGGCGGATCGACTTTCAGCGGTACGTGATGGCGGCTGGCGGAGGTCGCGCGTCGCTCCCGTGTGCTCATCATCCTCGTACTCGCGAGACAAAACTCAACCGCGTGCTCCTGGCGGGAACGTTACTGGCGGCTCGCGCAACCGATGATGTCGAGCTGCGAGGGCAGCTGCGACGACTGGGCAGGGCCTTGGATATCGACGGGCCACCGCCAAGGCTGAATTGGGATGTACTTGACAGGTCGCGGAGATCGATCAACCGCCGCACGCGAGCCTACGAGCCTGCTCTGAGCTTGATCTGCTTGCTCATGGAGGGCTTTGGGATCTCGCTGAGTGACGGCGCTGAGGCCTTGCGACTTCCGGGTTTCCTGTTCGACATGAACCGCTTCTTCCAAGCTCTTCTGTCCAGATTCCTTGGCGATAACATGCGCGGATACTCGGTTCGGGACGAGCACAGGCTGAAGGGTATGTTTACGTTTGCGCCTGGTGGAAACCCGAGGCAGCGTCGTGCTCCCACGCCGAGACCGGACTTCGTGGTTCTCAGTGGCAATAGGATCGCGTCCGTATTGGACGCGAAGTATCGCGATCTCTGGCTCCACAGCTTGCCGCGAGAGATGCTGTATCAGCTAGCGATGTACGCTTTAAGTCGCAGCGGCCCGGATCGGCAGGCGGTAATCCTGTATCCAACATTGACGGGCGACGCCATCGACCAGACGATTGTCCTAAATGAGCCGGTGGACGGTGCCGAGAAAGCCCGAATCGTGCTCCGACCAGTCGAGTTGCTGGAACTGGAGAGGCTTGTCAGCGTGCCAGCCAGCGTCAAGCGAGAGAGGCAATGTGCTGCCCTAGCGAAGCGGCTCGTCTTTGGCCGTGATGACGCGACCGAAGACTATCGTCGTGGGAGTGTCAATTATTTTAAGAATCGTGGCCCTTGACGCTGTCTTCCAAGGATCGCTGCTGCGGCCACTGTTACCGACCGATGTTCAATCATTCTGGGTAGTTGCGTCTCTGAGGTGGCCCTGGTTTCTTGGACAGGAGGGCGGCAGAGATAAGGTGTAGTCCGGATGATCGATCATGCCGCCAAGGAACATGAAACGGATCTTCGCCTTGCAGTCCGCCTGACAACTCCGCCCGATTCCGTGTCCTCACGACTCACAATCAAAGTAGGACAACTTCACCTCTCCACTTGTCCATACCCCTTCTCCCGAACCTCAGTTCGACAGACGGCTAGTGTCCGGGCCTCTACCGGCTCGTGATCAGGATCGCACCACCGAGCAGGGACAGGGCACCCATGACGACGTTGAGCGTGATTTTCTCGAGATCCCTGAGGAAGATCACGCTGAAGATGAGCGAAAAGAGCGGGGTGGTGTTGAGCAGCGGGATCATCACCGACACCTCGCCGAGGTTCAGCGAGACGAACACCAGGAGCTGCGAGACGGCCGAGACGAAGGCCGTGGGTACGAAGTAGGGGACGCTCTCCCGGCTCGGCTTCACGACGGAGAATTGGCCCTTGATCCAGAGGTAGATGGTGAAGATGGTGAGGGATGTCCCGGTGGTCACCGCGCCGGCGACGAAAGGGTTCGGCAGGATGAGCAGGCCTGCCCGGCGAAAATTCTGGGAGATGCCGGCGAGAAGTCCGGCCGCCAGCGGATAGAGGGCGTCCACAAGCCGCCAATCGCCCTTGGCCTGGTGGCCCCTCCGGTAGAGCACCATCCAACCCCCGGCGACGACGAAAAGGCCTCCCAGATAGACCATGACCGAGGGACGTTCTTGCAGGACGAGCACCGCGATGGCCACGGAAAAGATCGGTCCGGTGCCCCGAAGGGGCATGGCCCGGGCGACTCCGAGGCGCTCGATGCCGATGTAGAGGAAAATCCGCGCCAGCAGAGGCTGGAGCGTGCCGCTGGCCATGAAGTAGAAGGCCGCGGGGGAGCGGACGATGGACAAGGGGAAGTTCAATGCCACGTAGGACCACGTCAGGATGGTGGTCACCAGGTAGCTAAGATAAGCGGCGCTGAGAACGCTCGACGTGCGCGCGCCCCGACGCACCATGATGGAGTCCACGGCCCAACCCATGGCGGAGATGATGGGGACGATTTCAGGGCGCATGCAGCTTCCCGTCTAGCCGATACGGCCGGGTTAGGCAAATGAGGGGTCTGTGGTTAGCCTGTGGAGGTGCCCAGGGGTCTGTTCCGTTTTCCTACGTGGTATCGCCTCCAGTTGGGGACATGAGCACTCATTAACGCTTTGAACAACTTCCCGTGGTTCGGCACTCGCAGGTGGAGCAATTCGTGTGCGATTACGAAGTCCTGGAACCCAACTTCCTGATGGCTCAAGTCGGTTGCGAGAGTGATGGTCCCGGATGTCGAGCACGAGCCCCACTTGCGCGTCATGTCCCGTATGCGCACGCGTGGGCTAAGGACGTGCAGACGTTTGGACCAGTACGCAACACGTTGGCGAATGGGGTCGTACCTGTCGTCATGAGTCGGCATCGGCGTCTCCGCCTAACAGGAGATGAAGGGCACAGTCTACAATGCGCCCCCGCTCGCTACCCTTTACGCCCAGGAGTGGTTGATACAGAGAGGCTCTCAGTCGCCGTTGCTCGCCGACGTTGACGGCGGCGTTGGGGAAGCGAGTCACAAGTGCTTGGACTTCTTGCGCGAACTCTGCTGCATCCATATCCGAGCGGTGCCACGTTCTCCGTGAAATGGTTGGCGACGAATGCGGCAACCTTCTCGATCCGGTCGTCAGCGGTAAGAAAGGTCCGGAGCCCCACGGCCCTGTCCAGGGCACGGTTCAGCTCGTCAACATCCGTTACGTCATCCATCTCGGCCAAGGCGAAGAACTCCCTGTCGAGCTGTTCCGCCGGCACCGCACGGTCATTTCACGCTACGGTTCCAGCCCCGGGTAGGTCGGATTAGCGCAGCGCAATCCGACACAGGGCCGCGGTGCGGTGCCGGGAGACGCCTTCGGCTAACCTCGGCCATGGGGAGGCTACACGGAAGCAGCAGGATAGGACGGACTAAACCCCTCTCCCTCTGGGAGAGGGTTGGGGTGAGGGTGGCGTCGACGTAGGTGGGCCACCATGGAGGCGCCAGGATGTGACCAAGCGTGAAATGGCACCGCCGGCACCGTCATCTCGCTTGGGGCCATCATGTGGCGGATCGGCACCGTCGTCTCGTCCTCAATCGACTCGGCTATCGAGTACTTGTCCATGTATCCCTGATCGTCGTCGGCGCCGAATATCTTGAAGGTTCCTTCGCCATGCTCCGTTCGCGCGATAGGCGTGCCCGTGAATCCGACAATGGTCGAATTCGGTAGCGCGGCCATGAGGTACGTGCCCAGCTCCCTGGCTACCGAGCGATGCGCCTCGTCGATGAACACGAAGACGTTGTCGCGGAGGCTGGCGTCCTTCTCGATGCCCTCGAACTTGCGCAACCAGGCCAGCATCTGGCGGTTGCCTTCTATCGTCGGCGGTAGCGCCTGGAGGTTTTCGACCACGGAGCGGATGGCGTTGTCGGGCATCCAGGGGTTGAAACGGCGAAGCGCGCGCCCGAGCTCATCTTGAAACAGAAGACCAGCTTCGCCGCCCCGCATGGGAAGGGCGTCCTTTGGGGGTAGGGGAGTCCAGCCGACTTCCGCGGCGTGGCGGACCATGGGGAACTGAACGGTGCCGGCTTCGGTAAAGTTGGGTTCAGTCATGCCTGTCTTTTGCTGGAAATACCGTGAGGGCCAAGCCAGCTTGCACATCGCGCCCTGATCGCGCCCCGATCACGCCCCATTGCGCCCCTATGCGCCCCCATAGGCCCCCTTTAGAACTCCCAAGGGGGCCATGTCCTGGTTAAGGAGCCGCGGAAGCGGGGATGGTTCGTGCATGGGTCAGATCCGAACCTGTTACCGACCGGGCCTGCCGCGGCAACACCGTCGCTATTGCCACCGTGTCACCGCTCAGCGACATGAACTCCACCACAAAGGCCTCTCCACCGGGATGAAGGTGTACCACGGTGCCCACGTCGCCGGGCTTCAAATCTTCCCCCTCATCGCCAACGACTCCTACCGTAAGTACTATCTGTTCATGCTCTTTGAACATGTCTCACCTCTTGAGCGGATGCGCTGTGATCAACCTGGGATTGGTACTCCCAAGGTCCACCTGCCAGACAGTCCTGACCTCCGGATTTCGACCGTCGGGGGTCTGGATGGGGCCTTCCACATGATAACGCGGGCCGTACGACGTCTCCACCACCCTGGCTACGTCATAGGATGCCGCCTGTACTTCCAATGCCTTCGCCAGCCTCTCCCAGCAATCTGTATGGAACCCGACCCAAGAAAGAAGTTCGCCTTGGACCTTCCCCTTGGATTGACTGGCGAGACCCCCAAGGACCTGGAAATCCACATGATCGCGGACAACTACGGCACTCACAAACACGCCAACGTCCGCGCGTGGATGCAGCGTCACCCGCGTTTTCACATGCATTTTACGCCCACGTCGAGTTCCTGGTTGAACCTGGTGGAGCGGTTCTTCGCCGACCTCACACGCGATGTCGTGCGCGAAGGAAGCTTCCGCAGTGTCCGGCACTTGGTCCAGCCGTGATGGATTCAATCTTCTGCGTGTAGACGTTGGTCTCACTTGCCGTTATCAACAGGCATTCGCGCGCGCGTGTCATCGCGACATATAGCAGGCGGCTTTCGTCGGCGACGTTCTCCGGCTCGGCCCGTAGTTGTCCCAAGCCGACGATAATCACGCCCGAAAACTCCAGCCCCTTGCTGCTATGTCGTGTCAGCAGCACCACCTCATCGGCCTGTGGATTGTAGCGCTTCCTCCTTGCAGACGTGTGGAGCAACTGGAAGGGAATGCCTCGCTGCTGGAACCTCTTCGCCACGGTTTCGCCCATCCAGCGCGCGTCGTAAATGATCGCCACTTCCCCCCACGGCACACCGTCGTCGTGCCACCTTGCAACGCAGTCGGCGGCGAAACTGGCTTCTTCTTCGAACGAACCCAATTGCTTGAATATCGGCATGGGGCCGTCCACCCCCGCAGCTTGCGGCTTGATCAACGGCACTTGGTCGTCGCCGGAACTCTTCTCCTGAAGCAACTCCTTGGCGAACTCGTAGGCGAAGTTCAGGATTTGGCGCGTGTTGCGATAATTGAGCTTGAGAATCTTCGTGCGGCCGCGTGCCTGCACGCCCACGCTCGACAAGGAGAAACTCAGGCCGCTTCGACGGTAGATGGACTGGGCGTCATCGTACAACAGCAACAGCGAGTTCGTATTCCGGTCGATCATCTGGACGACGAGTCGTAGCCAGCTCTCTTCGAAATCGTGACCCTCGTCGATCAATAACGCGCCGTATTGCTCGCGCGGGATCTGTCCCTTTTCGACGCCGGCGATCACGCTGTCCACCTGCCGTTCCCAAGGTGGCTTATCGCCTGCAACGACGTCCACTTGGTGGGTTCTCAGTTGTTCTCCGCACCAGTCGTGAAAATGGTAGACATGCACCTTGTCGGCGATGCCCTTGCTGCGCATGTGACTCCTGAGCTGCGCCGCCAGGGTGATGTTGAAACATAGGACGAGGATCGGCTTGTTGAGCAATTCCGCCAGAACCTCGGAGCGGAATTCCAGAATCAGGGTCTTCCCGGAACCCGCCACACCGTGAATGACGCGATGCCCGTCGCCGAGGCCGCGGGCCAGTTGTTCCTGATGGATGTCCATCACCTTGACGACATCCGGGACGGAAACCTGTCCGGGCGCCTTCTGCTGCGGGAAAAGCTCCAGGTTGTCGATGCGGATTTCCGGGTACAGGTGCCAGCGGATGCGGTTCAGGTCGGGCAGGGTCAGCGGCTTTTTGAATCGGTACTCGAACATGCCCCAAAGGCGTCCCTGGAACTCTTCCGGCTCGGTGTCCTCCAGCATCTCGTCCTGGCAGATCAGCAGGCGACCTGGCAGCACCCGTTCGGATTCGTCATCCTGCGCCACAGACTGGATCTGCTTGCGGGTAATGTTCGTCAGTACCGCGCCATACCCATAAGGGCAGATCAACTTCCCCTTGTACTGGCCTTGTTTCTCCTTCAAATGCGGATCGCATTGGAGCATGTCTATGGTATGCAAGGCACCTTCGCGCGCCTGTTTGACGGGATTGACCGTGGCTTTCAAGCCGCTGGCGGTCTCCAGTTCAACTCTGTCGTGGTCGATGCGGTTGATCGAGCTCAGCTTCCAGTCCTTGACTTCCAGGAACAGCAAGCCGCGCTGAGGATGCACGAGGATGAAGTCCGGATATCGCCGCCGCTTTCCCACCGGTACGTTGTAGAAGCACAACCAGTCGTCGTCGAGCAGAGACTCCAAGCGATGCGCTAAGCGCTGTTCGCCGGGGGTAGCTTTCGCGTGGCCCAGTCTAAGATTTGGGATAATGATCGCCATGGAATGGAGTTACTTCGCTTTCGTGGACAGTTCAAGGCTGTCGCCCTCAGCACTGAGTTAGGCGGCACCGCTGGAAGCAAAGCCTTCTGGCGCTGGCCGATCTCGACGATGCCCGCAAGCCTTCGGACCTTGATCTGCCTGGCTACCGACTTCACCCGCTGAAAGGCGATCTCGAGGGGTACTGGAGCATCTCGATCTCTGGAAACTGGCGAGTGACATTTCGCATTGAGGACGGCGACGCGTACGACGTCGACCTGACCGACTACCACTAATGGGAGGCTTGAGTATGGCGATGATCGATCCTCCGCATCCCGGACGCAGCATCCGCGAGAACTGTCTGGAACCGCTCGGTTTGAGCGTGACCGAAGCGGCGCGGGTGCTGGGCGTCGCCCGGCACACCTTGTCTCGGGTTCTCAACGGCCACGCGGCAATCTCTCCGGAGATGGCGCTCCGGCTAGAGAAGGCGGGCTGGTCGAATGCCGAGTTCTGGCTGCGACGCCAGACTACCTACGATCTCGTGCAGGCACGCAAGGACCAGGACCGGATCCATGCCCAACGATACCGGCCGCAGCCAGCAGTGTGAGGCTACCGGTAACCGGTTCCTGCCGGCGAACATTCCTGGCGCCATCTGCCGTTTTCATGCACGGACTGGGCTCCCGCAAAAGGCATCGAGGATCGCGATTCCGCGCCATCGAGGGACACGGTTGCGCCGGGTTATGAGTCCCGGCATCGGTGTTGCAACAGTGTTGAACCGAAGAGTTCGCGTAGGACTCCAAGCCTGTCACCCGCTCGTTTGTGATCAAGATTTTCTTATATAAATCAATCAGTTATAGACTTCCAACCGGTTCGCCCGGCGCGGCAGGAACCGGCGATCGAGGAAATCGACGCTTGTCCGCCGCCGATGCGAACCAGCCGACCCGAGGCGAGATGCTCAAGGCCAAGATAGAGCGCGTCCGGTCGGGCACTAGGCTTGACCGGTTCAGAGATCAAGTTGCACAGTTCCGAAAGCCGGACAGTCGCAGCAGCCGTCATGCCAATGTCCTCAGCCGTTGGAGTGCTGCCTGAAGGTCTACTGAGACCGTTGCCTCCTTTGTGACGATGGCCTCGAACCTCACCATGATGTCTTGCAAGTCGGCTTCATCGCCGCTTGCCGCCTGCCCCACCCATCGGCTCGGACTCAGGTTGTAGTCGGTCTCCGCCGCTTGCTCCCGCGTGATGATGACGACCTCGCCCTCTACCGGCTCGCCTTTCAGGAACATTGCCGCCAGCGGACGGATGTCGTCCTCGGGAATAAAGTTCTTGGGCCGTCCTTTGCCCACGCGCCGGCTGGCGTTGACAAGCACGATCTTGTCCTTGCGAGCCTCCGGCTTGCGTTTCGACAGCACCACGATGATGCCGGCGGCGTTGGTGTTGTAGAAGAGATTGTCGGGGAGCAGGATCACGCCATCGATCAAATCCCGGTCGACGAACCACTTACGGATGTTGCGCTCCCTGTCCTCGTTCCTGCTGCCGGAGCCGCGCGTCACGGCGCCGGTGTCCAGCACCACCACCGCCCGTCCGCGGTCGTTCAGGCAGACAAGGGTGTGCTGGAGCCAGGCCCAATCGCCCTTGCCGGTGGTGACGCCGCCGGCGGTGCGGAAGCGGTCGAACGGGTCGTTCTCGAAGATGTCCGGGTTGAAGTCCTGGTTCCACATCGGATTGGCGACCACTATGTCGTGGGTGGCGATGCGGCCTGCGGCGTTTTTGAATTTCGGGTTGATCATGGTGTCGCCGCGCTCGATCTGGACCTCCATGTCGTGGATGATGGCATTCATGTGGGCGACGGCGTAGCTGTCGACTTGCAGCTCCTGGCCGTATAGCTTGAGGGGAACGCGGCTGGTGGGGTCGGTCTCGCGGGCAACGAGCTGCAGCTTGATGAGCAGCCCGGCCGAGCCGCAGGCGTAGTCGTGGCAGTCCTCGCCAGGTCTTGGGCGCATGATGTGGGCCATGAGGAAGCCGACTTCGGTGGGCGTGAAGAACTCGCCCGCGCTCTGGCCGGAGCCTTCCGCGAACTTGCGGAGCAGGTACTCATAGGCGCGGCCCAGGAAGTCGGGTTGCACGTCGGCGAGGCCGAGCCGGTATCGAGGATAGGAGAACGTCTCCACCACGTCGGCGAGCCGGGCCGGGTTGATGTCGCGCTCGCCGTTGCGCTCGGATGCGAAGTCCACCAGGTCGATCACGCCGGAGAGGGTGGGGTTGTGGCGGACGACCGCACGTACCGCCCTCGTCAAGTGCTCGCCGATGTCCCTCGGCCGGATGCTCTGTCCGCGGTCGTCGAGGGGCCAGTCATACGTCTCCCGGCCGCTGACGACTCCCCAACGCGCTTCCGGCGGCAGGTAGAAGCGCAGCAACTCGTGGTCGCTCTCCGCAATCTCCTGTGCGACCGCCCGGTCTCCGTACTCGTCGGCCAGCCGGTCGATTTCGTCATCGAAGACATCGGAGAGGCGCTTGAGGAAGAGGAGCGGCAGCAGGTAGTCCTTGAACTTGGCCGCATCCTTCGCGCCTCGGATCGAGCAGGCGGCGTCCCACAGCATCTGCTCCATGGGCTTGGTGGATGGAACGGGCGCTTGGCGTCGACGAGACCGCCTTCGGGTCACGCGCACCGCTTGACGGGCGTTGCAGCGAACCGCTACGGTACAGGCCACTGCGCGTCCGGTTCCAAACCATCAGCATCCCGCCATGAAACCACCACCGTTCCGTTATTATACGCCCCGGTCTCTGCCCGAAGCGTTGGATCTTCTGCGAGATCTGCCCGGAGAGGCGCGGGTCCTGGCCGGCGGCCAGAGTCTGGTGCCGCTGCTCAACCTGCGGTTGGCCTATCCCGAGTCCCTCGTCGACCTGAATCAGGTGGAGGGCCTGTCCTATATTCGTGACGACGGGAGGCGGCTTCGCATCGGCGCCATGACCCGCCAGCGCGAGGCGGAGTTCTCGGAGCTGCTGGCGGAGCGTTGCCCGCTCGTGGTTGAGGCGCTGACCCAGGTTGGTCATCCCGCCATCCGTAACCGCGGCACCATCGGGGGCAGTCTGGCACACGCCGATCCCGTGGCCGAGTTGCCCTGTGTGATGACGGCGCTGGATGCGGAGTTCGTCGTGGCGAGCCCGGGTGGCGAGCGGGTGGTGGACGCGAGCGACTTCTTCCTGGGGCCCTACGAAACCGCGTTGTCGCCGGGAGAGATCCTGGTGGAGGTGAGGATTCCGCTGGCTCAAGCGCATCCGGCCGCGAGCTTCCTGGAGTTCAGCCGCCGCCACGGCGATTTCGCCCTGGCGGAGGCGGCGGTGGTGCTGGAAGGTGACGGAACCTGTACCGGCGCGCGGGTGGTGGCGGCCGGTCCGGCGTGGACGCCGTCCCGGCTCGAGCCCGTCGAGGGGCTCGTGGCTGCGGCCGGGGTGACAAGAACGGACAGCGTGACGCAGCGCGAGTTGGTGGAAGAGGTGGGTCGGACGGCGGAGGCCGCGGTGGCGGCGCTGGAAACCCACGCCGACGCCACGGCGTACCAGCGCCGGCTGGCCGCGGTGCTGGTGAAGCGCGCCGTGGCAGCGGCGCTGGAGCGATGGAGCCGAAATTGACGGATGAATCGACGGACAGGCGCACCATCTCGGTGACGGTCAACGGAACGCGCTGCCAGGGCGAGGTGGACGTGCGCAAGACCCTCGCCGATTTCTTGCGGGAGGACGCGGGCTTTACCGGCGTCCACGTGGGCTGCGAGCACGGCGTCTGCGGCGCCTGTTCCGTACTGATGGACGGCGAGGTGATCCGGTCGTGCATCCTCTTCGCCGTGCAGGCGGACGGCCACGAGATCACGACCGTCGAGGGCCTCGGCAGCGAGGATGAGCTGAGTCCGTTGCAGCAGGCCTTCGTGGACCACCACGCGCTCCAGTGCGGTTTTTGCACCCCGGGCATGCTGCTGGCCGCCGTGGACCTGCTGAAGCACTGCCCCGACCCCACCGAGACCCAGGTCCGCGAGGCCCTGTCCGGCAACCTCTGCATGTGCACCGGCTACACCGGCATCATCCGGGCGGTGCGCGCCGCCGCGCCGCTCATGAAGGGCTGACGAAAGGCTGACCGTTCTCCATGGAAGCTTCATCCACGCAATGGAAGGGCCAGGCGGTTCCGCTGCGCGAGGATCTGAGATTCTCCACCGGCCGGGGCATGTACATCAACGACATGAAGTTCCCCGACATGCACCATGTCGCGTTGCTGCGGAGCGTCCACGCCCACGCGCGCATCCTGCGGGTGGACTTGAGCGAGGCGCTCGAGATGCCCGGCGTGGTGTGCGGCCTCACCGGAGAGGAGGCGGGGCGCATGTCCGAGCCGCTTCGCTCCCTCATCCCCATTCCCGTTCAGCTCGACGCCTATTGCCTGGCCTATGGGAAGGTGACCCACGTGGGCGAGCCGGTGGCCGCCATCCTGGCCACCAGCCGTTACCTGGCGGAAGACGCGCTGGAGAAGATCCGGGTGGAGTACGAGCCGCTGCCCGCGGCGGTGGACCCCGAGGCGGCCATGGAGCCGGGGGCGCCGCTGCTGTTCGAGTCCATGGGCACCAACGTCATGTGGCATGACCGCTTCGAGTACGGCGACGTGGACGAGGCCTTCGGCCGGGCGGCGCACGTCTTGAAGAAGCGCTTCTACATCCAGCGGTACTCGTCCACCGCCCTGGAGACCTTCGGCTGCACCGCCGTCTACGACCATCGCCGGGAGCAGCTCACCATCTGGTCCAACGACCAGCGGCCCGGACAGGCCATGCCCATCGTCGCCCACAGCCTCGGCCTCACCCATGCCCAGATCCGTTTCGTCACCCTGGACGTCGGGGGCGGCTTCGGCAACAAGCGGAAGCCCCAGTACCTGATCATCGCCGCCCTGTTGTCGAAGCTGAGCGGCGGCAAGCCGGTGCAGTACCTGGAGGACCGCCGCGAGAACCTGATGGCGCTCATCCACGCCTGCAACGGCGTGATGGATATCGAGGCGGCGCTGGACGGCGAAGGGCATATCCTGGGAATGAAGGTGCGGGACATCGCCGACGAGGGGGCCAATGTCCTGAACCCCACCGTCCACTCGATCCTGAAGCTCGGGAACCTGACCAACTGCTACCGAATCCCGGTGGTGCGCTACGAGGTCAACTCGGTGATGACCAACAAGTGCCCTTCGGGCGCCAACAGGGGCATCGGCAAGCCGTTCATGTGCCTGGCCATGGAGCGGATGATGGATTACCTGGCCGGACAACTCGGCATGGACCGTATCGAACTGCGGCGGAAGAACCTGGTGCCGCCGGACGCCATGCCTTACACCGGCCCCAGCGGGGCGTTGATCGACAGCGGCGACTTCGGCGGCACCCTGGACAAGCTGTTGCCGCTCATCGACTACGAGGCGTTTCTCCAGGAGCAACAAGAGGCCCGTGCACAGGGACGGTACCTCGGCATCGGCATCGCCATCGGGCTGGAGCCCAGCACCTCCAACGCGTCGGCGTACATTCTCTCGTCCGGCCGGCGGAGCGCCTCGGGCGCGGCGGAGGCGGCCATGGTGCGGGTGGAGCACGACGGCAGCATCCTGGTGCTCCTGGGCGACGTGGGCAGCGGGCAGGGGCATGAGACCGCCGCCGCACAGATCATCGCCGACGAGCTGGGAGTGACCATGGACGCAGTCCGGGTGTCGCCGTTCTTCGACTCCGCGGTAACGCCCTGGCTCTACGCCACCGGCAACTACTCCAACAAGTTCGCCGGCACCGACGTGGGCGCCATCCTCGGCGCCGCGCGCAAGGTGCGCAGCAAGCTGCTGGAGCTGGCAGCCTACCTGTTGCAGGAACCGGCGGAGAATCTGGAACTGGCCGAAGGCTGTGTGCGCTCCCGGGACCGTCATGAGCACCGGAAGACCCTGGGCGAGCTGGCCTTCGTGGCCTACCGCGACCTGCTGTCGCTGCCGCCGGACATGGAGCCCGGCCTCGAGGGCCGGTTCTATTACAAGCCGGACATCGCCAATGTGCCCGACGAGAACCGCCGGGTGAGGAACCAGCTCTTCGCCAGCAACGCCGCCCACGGGGTCATCGTGGAAGTGGACCCGGACACCGGCGGCATCACCATCCTCAAGTACGGCGTGGTGCACGACTGCGGCACCGTGCTCAATCCTTCCATCGTGGAGGGGCTGGTGCAGGGGGCTACCGCCCACGGCATCGGCGCGGCGCTGTACGAAGAGTTCGACTACGATGAGCAGGGGAACCTGAAGGCCACCACCTTCGTGGACTACCTCAAGCCCACCGCGGTGGAGATCCCCGACGTGCGGATGGACCATCTGGTAACGCCTTCGCCGTATACGCCTCTGGGGATGAAGGGAGTGGGGGAGGGCGGCGCCATTCCCGCGCCGGCGGCCATCTGCAACGCGGTGGAGAACGCGCTGCAACCCCTGGGCTGCGCGTTCGATCATCTTCCGCTCACGCCCGAGCGGGTGTGGGAGGAAATCGAAAAGGCCCGCGCTTCACGGCCGGCGAATCCGTGAATAGCGGGCCCTCGTCATCGTCTGCTCCCGGCAGTCTGCGTCGCTGGACATCCGATGTAGGGGCGGGTTTCAAACCCGCCCGTGTGCGGATCGCGCTGTCGGCTGATACAGGCTCCTAGCAGGCCGTGTCAAAACGCCATCCCTGGGTAGCAAAGGCCAATCCGTCATTCCCGTCCCCCTCCGTCATTCCCGCGAAAGCGGGAATCCAGGGGCGGCGGAGGGGCGCTACAGCGGCGTTCCCCCACCGCACCCCGCCTGGATTCCCGCTTTCGCGGGAATGACGATTTCGGGGGCCGTTGCCTCTCTCGGATGGGGTTTTGACACAGCCTGTTTCGCGGGAATGACGGTACGGGGCGTCGGCGCCCCCTCGCGGCCGGAGTTTTGACACAGCCTGCTACACCGTCACGTTGCACACCAGCTCGGTGTATTCCGCATCCTCGGGAATCAGGTTCCAGGTCAGCATCCACCTGTACTGGCGCCCGAACTCTTCCTCGGTGTAGGGCTCGGGATCCACGTAGCGCAGCCGCGGCAGGTAGAAGTCGTCGGCCGTGAGCTCGTTGGCGTAGTGTTCGGGGATCTCCGCCAGCATGTGCTTGATGTATTTCTTCGGGTTTTTGTTGATGTAGGTGACGGACTTCTTGATGGCCCGCAGCATGCCCTTGAGCAACTCGGGGTCCATGTCGGTGGGTCCGTTCTCCACCCCCAGGTAATGGCCCTCGGTGATCTTCTTGTAGCCGCGCTTCTCGGCCAGGGAGATCCACGGCTCCATCAGGGTGGCGGCGTCCACCACGCCGCTCTCCAGCGCCTCGAAGCGCTCGTGGACCGTGCCGGCGTGCACCACGTTCATCTCGTCCCGGGCGACGAAGCCCTCGAGTAGGGACAGGGTGTGGTAGTGGGAGCCCTGGTGGTACTGGACGCCGACACTCTTGTTGGCGAGTTGCATGGGCGCGTTGACCGGGGAGTCGGGCAGGACGTAGATGCCCTGGCACACCACTGCCGGGCGCTTGGTCCAGATGGGGGCCCCGCGCTCGCTGTCGTAGGCCCGCCGCACCTGTCCCCATGAGCAGGCCCGGAAGATGTCCACCTTCTTCTGCTCGTACAGGAACTGGTAGTTGGTGGACTTCACCAGCGTATGGTCGGTGCGGCGCGGATCGTCGTCCGCGAACTTGGTTTCGCGGACGCCGGGCAGGAAGATCTCGACCTCCATGCCTTCCTCTTCGAAAAGCCCCTCTTCCTGGGCCACGAACCAGTGCAGACCGAGCACTGCCTCGGCGCTTTCCACGTTTATCTTGACCAATTCAGCCATGGTTTCGCTCTCCTTTCGAGCCACGGGGATGTGAGCCTGTCCGGGACCGGCATGCGGCGGGATCGTTGGCTCAGGCCTTTTTTCTTACAACCGGCACGGGCGGGGGTCAAGGTCGAGTTCTCAGACACGGACAGGACGTTGCCTTTCCTTCCCGCGCGTCAATCTGATACGCATGGCGGACGCCCATGCTGATCGACGCGGCACTGCTGTTCGCCCTGGGTACGGCCCTGGCCTACGCATTCGCCGACGTCACCGCGCGTTTCGGCCTGCAGCGGGCCGACCCGTTGGTGGGCGCAATGATGGCCCTCACCGCCTCGGTGATGCTGTTCCTGCTGGTCATTCCCGCCACCGGCGCCCGGTTTCCGGCCTTCGGCGTCCACTACCTCTGGATGATCGCGGGAGGGGCCTTCAACCCGGGTCTTTTCTTCGTCCTGTTCTTCACCGGCATATCGAAGATAGGCGTCTCCCGGGCCGCGCCCATCAAGGGAAGCTCGGCCATTTTCGCGGCCTTGCTGGCCATGGTCTTTCTGGGAGAGGAGCCGTCCTGGTACAACCTCGCCGGCATCCTGCTGGTGGTGGGCGGCATCGCGGTGATCTCGTCCGGAGCCCCGACGGGGCACTGGCGTCGGGTGGACATGCTCTGGCCCTTGGCCGCGGCGGTGGCGGGCGCCGTCGCGGCTCTGTGCTGGCGCACCGGTATCCAGGCGTTTCCGGACACCGTGGCCGGCGCGGCGGTTGCGATCTTCGCCGCCCTGGTGGTGATCGCGGGCTACACCCTGGCGGTGCGGCGGAACCAGATCCGGCCGAGCGTCCAGGCGAGCTGGAAGTTCTTCATCGTGGCCGGCGCCACCGAAGGCTTCGGCAAGTTCCTGTACGCCAGCGCCCTTCAACTCGGGGAGGTCTACCGAGTGCTGCCGGTGATCCAGACCTCGCCGCTCTTCGTGGTGCTGCTCTCCCTGGTGGTGCTGCGGCGGGCGGAGGGAATTACCTGGCGGGTTCCGGCGGGAGCGGTGCTGACCGTCGGCGGGGCGATCCTGGTGAACGTGCGTTTCGGGTGAGGCATCTTTCCGGGCCGCGGGTCAGAGCGTCCGCGCCATCCAGCACACCTGGCCGATGACCTCGGCTTCGTCGGGCCATGGCACCGGCTCCCAGTCGGGGTGATCGGCCTCCAGCAGCCACCGCCCGTCGTTGTCTCTGCCCGCACGCCTGACCACCAGGCCCGCCTCGGTGCGCAGGGCGTAGATGCGCCCCACGCGCCGCTGCCGCTCGCCGCGGTTCACCAGCACGGAACAGCCGTCGGGCAGCGCCGTCTCCATGGACTCGCCCTGCACTCTTACGATCAGGCACTGGGAGTAGTCGAGCCCGTGGCGGCGCAACCAATCGCGCTTGAACCAGAGGGATCCCGACGCGGGGTCCGTCAGCGATTCGTCGTAGAGGGCGTCCAGATCGCGGATCTCTATGGGAAGAGCCCCAGGAAGGTTGAACGGTGCGTCGGGGAACGCCGCCGGCGTGTCGTCCCGCGCGTAGTCTTCGGTCCGGACCATTTGCGGGTCGGTGGCGCGCTCGCGCAAGAGAGCATCGAGGTCGGCCCGAAGTCCGCTTCTCAGGGATCGGGCCGCGATCCTCAGCGCGCGGATGATCCTGTCCTCCGAGGGGCCCTGCCCGCTATGCTCCGAAGGACTGACCGCGGTGTCCTTGCCGCGTTCCTCGAACAGCCGCGTGATCGGCACACCCAGAAAATCCGCCAGTTTCTCCAGTTGGTTGAGCTTCCACTCATTGCGCCCGTTCAGCAGGTTGGAGAAATGGCTGGGTTGAATGCCGATGGCCGCCGCGATCTGGCTCTTGGTTGCCCGCCCCAGGGATTTCTCATCGTCGATGAAATCCCTGATCTGCCTTGTTGGACGGCTCGAAAGCAGCGGGGTCTCCTTTTTGCGCATGGCAGCTTTCCAATAGGGCAAAATATGCGCAGATGAGCATTCTTCCGCCGTGCGTCAAAAAGCGCCTTCATATTTGTTTTCGTAGTGAATTGCGGTGGTCGAATTCACGGTGGGCATTGGACCCAACCGTCAATGCTGACAGAGTTCGAGTTTTCGGAACGATTGGTTTCACGAGCGCCGTAACTTTCCCGGGGACCGAAGCCGGCCGGAAAGCGTGGCGGGTACGGAATGGTCGCACTTTGATTCGATACCGGGGAACGTAGCGTAGTCGCCCATGCACCGGCGCATGGAAGTCGGGCGCGGCAGCTATCTCCGCGTCATGCGTGGGAAAGTGCTAGTGTCGTGTCCCGCAAATTCCTGCGATAAGTTGCGCTGGATTTTTGGTTGTCGGCAAGGCGCGATGACTTGTAGGGGCGAGTTTCAAACCCGCCCGTGTGGCGTGCACCACGCGAGGAAGAGCAACGCCGCCGACGGCAAAAAAGACCAGCAAATTATTGCAGGCATTTGCGGGACACGACACTAGGGCGAGCCTAAAAAGGAATGTCGTCGTCGATGGACGGCGACTGGAACGACGGCGAAGGGTCACCGATGCCTTGGTCCTGCGGCTCCTGTGAGGCTCTGGTGCCGCCCGCGCCGCCGAGGAACTGGACCCGCTGGGCGATGATCTCGGTGATGTAGCGCGTGTTGCCGGTCTTGTCCTCGTACGAGCGGCTCTGTATCCGGCCCTGGACGAATACCTGCCGTCCCTTGGCCAGGTACTGGCCGCACGACTCGGCCTGCTTGCCCCACACGACGATCTTGTGCCACTCGGTGCGCTCCTGTGGGTTGCCGTCCTGTCCGGTCCAGGACTCGGAGGTGGCGACGGAGAAATTGGCTACCGCGCGGCCGCTCTGCGTGAAGCGGACCTCCGGGTCGTTGCCAAGATTCCCTACGACAATTGCGATGTTCACCGACATATGGACCTCACACTAATGGTTTCGACGGCGACCTTATCGCTTGCGCCGTCCTTAGTCAATTACGAACTTTCCGAGGGACCTTGCCGCGGTCCCGCGACGAATAGGCGAGGCCCTCGAACCCCGAGGACCCTCGAAACCTTTTGTTTCCGGCAACTTTCAACAGACAATTTGCCCAGGACCCTTGACAAGTCCGGGGGACACTCATAAAAGGACATCTTTGTTTCCCTCTTTTTCAGATCGGCAGCCACCGACAAATCTTTAGAGCTTTGGCCATTGCAACGACCGAAACGGACCTCAAACGCATCTCAGCCAAATGACGGGAGGAACCACATGCGCAATCTGACGAGCAGAATACTGTTGGGCGCCGCCGCGCTTTGTCTGGCAGCGAGCTTGCCGCTGTCCCAGGCCGCCGCCGCCTTTCCCGACCGCAACATCAACCTGATCGTACCGTTCTCGCCCGGCGGCGGTTACGACGCCATCGCCCGCGCCACGGCCAGGAGCATGAAGCAGTACCTGCCCAAGGGCGTGAACGTCATCGTCAAGAACGTCACCGGCGCCGCCGGCCGACGCGCCTCGGTGTTCATGTACCGCGCCAAGCCCAACGGCTACACCATCGCCCACTTCCAGGCTTCCGGGATGCTCGGGGATCAGATGCTGTCGGAAACGCCCGTCGGCTTCGAGACCAGCAAGTTCACGTGGCTCGCCCGCGTCGGCGCGGACGCCTTCGGCCTGCACGTATCGGCCAAGGGCCCCCACAAGTCCATCGCGGATCTGCAGAAGGTCAAGCGCGTCACCTGGGGGGTCGAGGGCATCGGCGTAGGACGGTGGTTAGGCTCGTTCCTGGCCGCCAAGGCCTTCGGCATCGATTTTCACGTGGTGGCCGGCTACGGTGGCACGGGCGAGTCGCTGCCGGCGCTCCTGCGCGGCGACTTCGACGTCTGGGCCCAGCCCATCGACCACCCCTCCGTCACCTCCTATCTCGGGACGGACCTGCGCCCGGTGGTGCAACTGGACAGGAAGCGGGCGGTCAACGCCCCCGACGTGCAAACCTCCTATGAGATGGGCTATGACCTGTCCTTCAGCGACCTGCGCGCCTTCGGCGGCCCGCCGGGAATCCCCGCGGACCGGGCGAAGATCCTTGAGGACCTGCTCCTCAGGTCCATGACGGACAAGCTCTACACCGACTGGAAGAAGCAGTCGTCCATCCAGTTGGTGGAGGGGTCGGGCGCCAGCGTATCCCAGGATCTGAAGTACTACGAGAACCTGTTCGCGGCGAATCTCAAGGAGATGCGGGCCGCCTCAAAAGCCAAGTAGGGGCAGGTTTCAAACCCGCCCGTGCTCCTTTGGGGCGCGGGCCATTAGCACAACACCCGGAACCCGTAAGCGCCACGTTCGAGGATCGAAGCCATGTGGGAACCTTTGGTGCAAGCGTTGGGTCAACTCAGCGAGCCGGCGAACCTGCTGGTGCTCGCCGTCGGCGCCGTGGCCGGCCTGATCCTTGGGGCGCTCCCCGGGCTGTTCCTGGCGGGCCTGACCATCGGTATGACCTTCACCTTCGGGTGGGAGCCCGGAACCGCCATGTTCCTGATGGCGGGGATGATGGGGGCGGCCACCGAAGGGGGGTCGGTTCCCGCGATCCTGCTCAACATTCCGGGGGAGGCGCCCAACGCCGCCACCTGCTTTGACGGCCATCCCATGGCCCGCCGCGGCGAGGCGGGCCGGGCCGTTGGGCTTGCGGCGGCCTCGTCCTTCCTCGGCGCCGTGGTGGGCATGTGCTTCCTGATGATCCTGCTCCCCTTCGTGAAGATCATCGTGCTGTCCTTCGGTCCCCCCGAGTTCTTCATGCTGGTGGTCTTCGGCCTCCTGACGGTGGCCTACGCCGCCCGCGGCAACATGCTCAAGGGGCTCGTGTCCGCCGGCATCGGCGTGTTGCTGTCCCTCATCGGCTTCAGCCCGGTGCACGGGGTGCTGCGGTTCAACTTCGGCAGCGACAACTACCTGTGGGACGGGATCCCGCTGGTGCCTTTCTTCATCGGGCTGTTCGCCATCGCCGAGCTGGTCAACCACGTGCTGCGCGGCGATACCATCGCCGAGGGCGGCGCCAGCATCAGGGTGGGCGTGTTCGGCGCCTTCAATGGATTTCTGGAGGTCTTCCGCTACAAGACCACGCTGGTACGGAGCTCGGCCATCGGAATTCTCGCGGGCATCATCCCGGGCATCGGCGGGGTGCTGGCGAACTTCCTTGCCTATTCCATGGCCGTGCAGTTCTCCAAGAACCCGGAGAAGTTCGGCACCGGCATTCCCGAGGGCATCATCGCCTCCGAGGCCTCCAATGACGCCAAGGACGGCGGCGCCCTGCTGCCCACCATCATCTTCGGCATCCCCGGCAGCGCCGGCATGGCCGTGCTTCTGGGCGCCTTTATCCTCCATGGGCTCCAGCCCGGTTTCTTCTTCATCCGGGAGCACATGGACATCGTGTTCGTGCTGATCTTCGGCTTCGTGATCGCCAACTTCCTCGCCAGTCTCATGGCCATGTTCGGCGCCGACATTCTCGCCCGGGTCACCACGCTGCGCGTGGGATACGTGGTCCCCGCCGCCTTCCTGCTGTCCATCGGCGGCGCCTACGCCGCCCGGGAGAACGTCTGGGATATCGGCATCGCCATCGTGGCGGGCATTCTCGGTTTCGCGTTCAACCGGTTCGGTTTCTCGCTGGTCACGCTGGTCATCGGTTTTCTGCTGGGGGTTCGGGCGGAGCTGTCCTTCGTGCAGTCGCTGCAGATCTCCGCCGGCAGCTACGCCATCTTCTTCAATCGACCCGTCACCGTCGTGCTGATGTTGCTGAGCATCCTGCTGCTGTGTCTGCCGTGGTTGTCGAGCCGAAAAGCGAAGGCGTCGTCATGAAGGGGTCCACGCTTCTCGGTGTGATCCTGGTGGCCACCTCCCTGCTGTTCTTCGGGTGGTCGTTCTCCTACCGCGGCATGGCGGGCTTCGTGCCGCTGGTGCTGTCGATACCGACGGTGGCGCTGGCGGTCGTGTGCCTGGCCGGCGAGCGCTATCCCGGCATCCTGAAAGTCTTCGAGGTGAGCCTGGAAGATGTCCTGACCTCGGCGGCTGAAGTGAAGGTTGAGGTTCCGGGGGCGCAGGCACGGCCCAAGGCCGGCGACATGGGCCTCATCACCCGAATGTTCGGGTGGTTCGCCCTCTTCGGGGTGCTCGTCTTCATCACCGGGTTCTACATTTCCACCGTGGTGTTTGCTTTGTCGTTCACGCGTTTGCAGGGCGGCATCGGCTGGCCCGGCTCGGTCTTCATCACCGCCCTGGCGCTGGGCTTCTTCTACTTCATCTTCCAGGAAACCCTGAACGTCGACCTCTTCGACGGGCTCCTGTTCGGCGCCTTCATACCGCCGCTGTAGCAGCCGGTACGGGCAAGCCCGAACCGGCTACGAAGTGTCCCGCTCCAGGCGTCAGCGCGGGTCCGCTTCGTTGCCGGCCGCAAGGCCATAGAACCTGTCGACGGCCGCGTTCACGCGTTGACGCTGACTGGCATCGAAGTCTCGATAGTACGACCGCAATAGATGATCCGCGGCAAACTGAACTGGTATCGCTACGAGGACGGCGATTTTCGCGCCGGTTGCGGCGCCCGGTACCGCACCCACCCCTCCGGCGTGAAAACCAATGATTCCGCCAGCAATGGCGCCGCTGGCCGTGAATGCCGCGACGATGGACGAACCGGTGGTGTGACGGTAGAGATCACGTTGGCTGATACGGCCCAAACCGTACTCGTAATACGCCGTAGCCAACCGTATTCCCTCTACTCCAAACGTGAGAGGCAGCAACGTGGCGCCGGCAGCCCCGACCAATCCCGTCCTTGCGGACAGCTTGAAAATCTCCGGTCGAGCCAGCGAACTCACGCCTAGGGTCGTTGCCTGGGCGATCCTGCCGATTGCCACGCTTGTCTGCATATGGGGCAGAATACTTCCTTCCAAGGAAGGGTCGTCGAACATCGACCAGGCAGCCCTGGACTGCCGGTATGCGTCCCAACCCAATCCCGCCGCCCCCGCAAGGCCGAGGATCGCCACGCTCTGTGCGCCTCGGTATTTCAGCATCGCGGTGGACTGCTCCCTTCGGGCTTCCCGGAAGATTTGTCGAACACCGGAATTCTCTTGGATCAACGCTCGTTCGATCGCGAGTGCTTCCCTCCTCACGTTGGCGCGATTCCACCGGCCCTCAAGCCTGGGCTCGGATGGCTTGCCCCCCATATGAGAAGTCCTTACGACGCCTGTGACAAGGCGACGCTTTTGCGCGGCCACGATGACGCGGGCCGACGCGACCTTGGCTGGTCCGGTTGCGATTGGCGATTTGAGGACACGTTGGGCCGACCGGATCGTATATTGGTTCGTATTCTGCGGGGAACCGTAGAAGAGCCCGGGCTGGGCGTTGCCTCCTTTCGCTTCAAGCACACGGACGAGACCTGACTGACGGTCCCAATACACGGAGTCTGGTCCCTGGCGGATGCCGCGGTCCCTCGATCCGAGCAGCTTTATCCAACCGTGCTCCGCAGCAAACCTGGCGCGACCCTGTTCCCCCAGTCTCTCCGCCAGACGTATTCTATTATTCAGCAGTGCGCTACGATATTCGCGTCGATAGTCGCGTTGAAAATAGAACTTGGGTTCGGCTGCCGTAGACGGAAAAAGCTTTGGCGCCGTCTCTGGCGTGGCCAGCACCCAAAGCCGTGCAGCCTGTTCCCTCGGCGTCAGGGGCAGGTCCAAGGACGAGACAGCGGAACGGGCTGGCACGGCATTGAAGGCCGTCGCGGCCGACGCGAACACGGCTATACCTATCATCCGGCGGATTCTCACGATCCATCCTCCAGAAATTCTCCTAGCGATTTCTTCGCGGTCACCGCCGAGGACGTCGCTACGGCTGTCTGATCGTCGCGCCCGGCCAGACTCTGCCAGCCTGTTTGAAATGCCTGTTGGTAGCGTTCGTGAACGGGCAGGTCCAGCAACGCGAGGTTGATGGGCAGGAGATGGTTGATCATGGCTTGCCGGACTTCTCGGTACTGCCCGGTTCCCGTGTACTGCCGGTGTTCCTGGTAGTCGGGGTCATCCCACCGCCAAGGCTTGGCAGGGTCCAGCCACGACTTGACCTCAGCGACCTTGTTGGAGATCCCCTTGAACTCGGTCTCGAACGCCTTGATCGCTGAAAGCGCCCAGAGCTGATACGACCGTACGGCGCGGCCTTGGCGCTTTTCGGCCCGTTGGGCCGTTTCGGTTTCAATCGTCGCCACAGCACCACGTAGTTCCCTCTCCAATCCGTCATGGACCGGGGTGGTGACGCCTTCCAGAATGAGCGCGACCCGTGCCGACACCACCTGTTGCAGCAGCATCCTGGCTGATGCTTCATAGATTGCGGGTTGATGGTGCTCCAATTTCCGTGCGGTCTTCCATCGGTCGTGCAGGGTGGCTGTCTGCTCAACGGCTTGGCGTCGCAGCATTTCCTTGTACAGCCTCTGTCGCAGGGCCGGGATATCGACATCGACCCCGTCCCGCTTATGGCCGGTCTCGTAAAACCTCAGAAACTCGTAGAGCCTGGCAATATCTGCCGCGGCGCCCGGGCTGCCTTCCACGTATCGCTCCGCCTGCCCAACAGCCTCGGTGCCCCGCCACCCGGCAGCCTCGCCGGCGAGTTCCGCGGCGCGCTCCCCCAATGCCTGAACCAATGCCTCAGCGCCGCCCTCCGGCCTCGCGTCAGCCAAGGTGCGCAGTTCGTCGACGAGTTGATCGAGCCGGTCAGGTGTCTGGCCGGTATCCGGTGGGTGGTTGAGACTGACGAATGCCATCGCGGCCCATCGGACCGGCGAGAGCCGCGGGAGGTATTGCGGCTCGGCCCGAGCCGGCAGGCCGGTAACGAGTTCGGATGCCTGTTCGAGGAAGCGCACGGCCTCGCCATCGTCCTTTGGCCACAGGCTGACGTTGCTCACCTGATCTTCGAGGTGCGTAAGGCGGCTTTCCCACTCTGGCGGCATCCCGGCCGGGGAGACGTTGTCGAGTATCTGTTGCAGAACCGTCGACTGCCGCTGAATGGCGCTTTCCTGCTGCTGGACGGCGTTCTCAAACGCAGCCAATCGAGCGGGAAGGGCTTCAAGTTGCTGATTGTGCCCGACACAGAAAAGGCGCTCGAACATCTTGAACATAGAATCTCCCGGCTGCAGAAAGTCTCTTGATACGGATACGGCACCGGCCCGCTTGGAGGCCCTCTGTCGTGGAACGCCGCCAACCGTTAATGTTGAGCCGTGTCGTGGCGGTCTTCAAGACGGTAGAACGTTTCAACTGCCGCGTCGACGAGTCGACGCTGTTCTTCATTAAACTTCCGGTCGCGCCACCTGTACCAGTTGTCGACTATGCGCTCCCCGAAAAATTGAAAGGGTATGGCCGCAAGGCCGCCGGTTTTGGCGAAAACCATGACGCCGGGCACTGTAAGCACCCCGCCAAGCAGAAATCCGGCAAATGCGCCAACTGCGGCGCCGCCGGCCACGAACACGACCAAAATTCCCAGTCCCGCGCTGCTACGGTGGAAATCACGTAGGCTGACACGGCCCAAACGGTATTGGTGGTATGCGATGGCCACGCGCAATGCCTCCCCACCGAGTACGACAGGTAGAAATGCTCCCTCGGCAGCCCGGGCAAGTCCTTCCCATGCGGAAAAGGTCAGAATATTCAGTTGAGCAAGTGAAGTCACGCCCACAGTCCCTGTCTGTGCCGCCCTGCCGAGCGCCATACCCGCCTGCATGTAGGGCAGAACACGCCCTTTTAAGGCAGGGTCGTCGAACATCGACGACGCAGCGAGAGCCTCTCGGTACGTTTCCCAACCCAAGAGCAACGCTCCCCCAAGGCCGACAACCGGCAGGGCCTGTGCAACGTGATGTCCCAGTGTATCAATGAACGGTTCGTTGCGGGCTCCCGGCAAGAATTGCTGGACAAACGTCATGCCTGTCTGCACATGGGACTGAATCAACTCAGTCCAGGTAGGATCATGGAACATCGACCACGCAGCCTGAGCCCGTTGGACCGCATCCCAACCCGATTCCAGTCTTGCTGCAACGTCAACAACCGCCCAGCCTTGTGACGTTTGGTTTTTCCGTTCACCGTCCGGTGCGAACTCGCCTGGCTTATCCCCGAGTCGGAAAGTCCTTGTTGCAGTCGCACCAGGTCGACGCCGCCGAACGGCCAGTTTCCGCGTGCTCGTCCGCGCTGTTCGACCGTTCAGACCATACGGCAATGCACCGCGATGTTCGCGTTGATAGTCGGGTTCATAAAGGAGCTTTGCCGCGATCGAATCTGCGGTGGACGGAAAGAGCTTTCGCGCCATTTCCGGACCGGCCAACCCCTGAAGCCGTGCGGCCTGTTCCAGCGGCGTCAGGGGCACGTTCGGAGACGAAGCAACGGCGCGAGCCGACACGACGTTGGAAGCCACTGTCGTACTCGCAAGCCCCGCAAATTGACGGTTGCTCACGAACCATCCTCCAGAAATGCCCGCAGCGATTTCTTCTCGGCCACCGCCGAGGCTTTCGCCACGTCTGTCTGATCGTCGCGCCCGTCCAACTTCTTCCAGCCTGTTTGAAATGCCTGCTGGTAGCGTTCATGAACGGGCAGGTCCAGCAACGCGAGGTTGATGGGCAGGAGATGGTCGATCATGGCTTGCCGGACTTCTCGATACTGCCCGGCCTCGGTGTACTGCCGGTTTTCCAGGTAGTCGGGCTTATCCCACCGAAGAGGGTTAGCAGCATCCAGCAACGATTTGGCCTCAGCGGCCTTGTTGGAGATCCCTTGAACTGCATCCTCGAACTGCTTGATCTCCGAAAGCGCCCAGCCCTGGTACGACCGCACGGCTTTGGCTCGGCGCGTTTCGGCCCGTTGGGCCGCTTCGATTTCAAACGTCTTCACAGCACGACGCAGTTCGTTATCCAACCCGTCATGGACCGGGGCCCTGACGCCTTCCAGAACAAGTGCGACCCGTGCCGATACCACCTGTTGAAGCAGCATCCTGGCGGCTGCTTCATAGACTGCGGGTTGATCACGCGCCAATCCTCGTGCGGTCGTCCACTGGTCGCTCAGGGTGGCTGCCTGCTCAACAGCTTGGCGTCGCAGCATTTCCTTGTACAGCCTCTGTCGCAAGGCCGGGATGTCGACATCGACCCCGTCCCGCTCATGGCCGGTCTCGTAAAATCTCAGGGAATCGTAGAGCCTGGCAATATCTGTCTCGGCGCCTGGGCTGCCTTCCACGTATCGCTCCGCCTGCTCAACAGCTTCTGTGACTCGCCGCCGGGCAGCCTCGCCGGCCAGTTCGGCGGCGCGCTCCCGCAGTACCGGAACCAATGCCTCAGCGTCGCCCGCCGGTCTGGCGTCAGCCAAGGCGCGCAGTTCGTCGACAAGTTGATCGAGCCGGTCAGGTGTCTGGCCGGTATCCGGTGGGTGGTTGAGACTGACGAATGCCATCGCGGCCCATCGGACCGGCGAGAGCCGCGGGAGGTATTGCGGCTCGGCCCGAGCCGGCAGGCCGGTAACGAGTTCAGATGCCTGTTCGAGGAAGCGCCCGGCCTCGCCGGCCTCCTTTGGCCACAGGCTGACATTGCTCACCTGATCTTCGAGTTGCGTAAGGCGGCTTTCCCACTCCGGCGGCATCCTGACCGGGGAGACGTTGTCAAGTATCTGTTGCAGGACGGCCGACTGCCGCTGAATGGCGCTTTTCTGCTGCTGAACGGCGTTCTCGGCCGCACCCAATCGAGCGGAGAGGGGTTCAAGTTGTTGCTGATGAGCGAGTCTTGGTTTGTCCGGCTGGTCGTCACGCTTGTCGCAACCCCCCAGACCCAACGAAAAGGTGAGAGCGAGGACGAACAACCAGCGATTGAGATGACTCTCCACTGCCTTCGAGAGGGGCTTGAACTTGCGCATCAGGGCTTTCCTTTGCCGCCCAAATCACGGCTAACCTTGACCAAGCGGCTCAATTCATCGCGTCTCCAAAATGACGAGGCCCATTGTATCAGACGTCCCTTGGAGTTGCGGTGCCTTACACGGTGATCCAGCGTTGCTCCTCGGACGAGCGCAGTGCGGCGTCGAGCACCCGCTGAGCGGCCAGCCCGTCAGCGAAGCTGGGCGAGGCCGCCGTGCCGTTTTGGATCGCCTCCACGAAGTCACGCGTGAGCTTGGCGAAGATGAACTCCCCCTGGGCGCGCTGGGGGTTCACGGCGTCGAGCCCCTCCGTGTAGCGTTCCGGGATCTCCAGCGGCTCCGGCGAGCGGGTGTCGCCGCGGGCGCCCCAGAGCTGGCCGCGAACCCCGCCCTCCACGTTGCGGTCGAACGTGAACCGCAGCATCCCGGCATCGCCGTATATCTCCAGATTCTGGTAGTTGCTTTTCCGCGCCACCGCGCTCACGCGGATGCACGCCGAGGCGCCGCCGCCGAGGCGTCCCATGAGGGTGAAACTGTCGTCCACCGTCACTGGCTGGGACACGCCGCGGTCGTCCGGCAGCTCGGGTATGAAAGTGTCGGCGTACCCCCAGACGCTCTCGAACTCGCCGATGAGCCAGCGGACCCGGTCCACCACGTGCACGCCGATGTCGCCCAGCACCCCGAAGCCGGCCAGCTCCCGGCGGTGGCGCCAGTAGTGGGTCTGGCCCGGGGCCGCGCGGTTCTCGCTGAACCAGCGGCTCTCCACGTGGAGCACCCGCTCGCCCACGTAACCGTCGTCCAGGAGCTCCTTCATGTAGGCCAGGGCGGGAATGTGGCGGTGGTTGAAAGCGGTCATGTGCACCCGCCCGGCGTCCTCCGCCTGCTTCAGCATGGCCTCCGCCTCCGCCGCGTTCATGGCCAGGGGCTTCTCGCACAGCAGGTGGAGCCCCTCCCGCACGGCCGCGGCGACGATCTCCGCATGGACATGCGGCGGCGCGACGATGCACACGGCATCGAGCCCCTGGTGGGCCAGCAGCGCGCGGTAGTCCGTGTACACGTGGCGCACGCCGAACTTCCCGGCGGTCGCCTCCGCCTTGTCCTTCGTTCGCTGGCAGAAGGCCACCACCTCGGCGTCCTCGGTGGCGCCGAAGCCCTGTAGATGCTGGATACCGAAGCCGCCGCCGATAACGCCGATTCGAACCGGTTGGCCCGTTGTCATGTTTCCTCCTAGTGTCGCATCCCGTAAATTCCTGCGATAAGTTGCGCAGGATTTTTTGTTGTCGGCAAGGCGCGATGACTTGTAGGGGCGGGTTTCAAACCCGCCCGTGTGGCGGGTACCACGCGAGGAAGAGCAACGCAGCCGACGGCAAAAAAGACCAGCAAATTATTGCAGGAATTTGCGGGATGCGACACTGAGGTTGCGCCCGACACGCGGGTTCAGGTCTTTATGGGAGTCCTCGCCCTGGGGATTGCCAGAACCGTGACCGCGGCGAGAAGATTGACGGCCCCGAACAGATAGAAGGTGTAGCTCAGGCCGTAGTGGTCGGCGATGGCGCCGACAATCAGCGGGAAGACCAGCGACAGTGAGGACCGGCCGATGTCCATGAAGGTTTGGGCCGCGCCCCAGATCTCCTTGGGTGCGTGCTCCAGGCCGCTGGCCTGGATGATGGGTCCCACCGCGAAGAGCGCCATCCCGCCCAGCGACACCACGGGCAGCAGCAGCCAGCCGGACGGAAACAGCGGGATCGAGCCGATCAGCAGCCCGCCCGTGAGAAGCGAGATGAAGATCGTGCTCTTGCGCCCCCACCGGTCCGACAGGTGCCCCACGATGGGGGCGAAAATCGTCCCCACCAGCGCCAGGCACCCCAGATAGAGGCCGATGGCGGCCGTTCCCATTTTCATCTCCACCGAAAGGTAGAGGGGCAGAAAGGTCGGAATGAGATTTTCGCCGATGGATCGCAGAGCGGCCACAACGGTCACGCCGATCAAGGGGAGATTGGTGAGGACGTCGCTGCGTAGCGCGCGGCCATAGGATCCGCTCTGCCCCTCCCGCGGCGCGCGTCCCAGGCGCGGCAGCAAGAGCCAGAGAAAGACCGCGGTGGCGATGCCGGGCAGGAACTGGAAAGTGAAAACCGTGCGCCAGGTCACCCAGGCCAGCACCACGCCCATGATGGCGGGCCCGGCGGCGGCGGCAAGATTGCCCCCCATGGCATGGACTCCCAGGGCGAATCCCATGCGGTCCGGGAACTCGTCGCCGATGACCGCACGCGCCGGCGCGTGCCACAGGAACCCCCCCAGCAGCGCCTGGATGCAAAGGAGCGCCCCGAATATCAGGAACGTGGTGGAGAACCCCTGAAGCGAGAAGAACAGCGAGGGCCACACCACGGACAACAGCAGGATGCCCTTGCGATCCTTCAAGAAGTCCGTTGCCAAGCCGCCGACGGTGATACTGATCATGTGCGACACGCGTTGAACCGAGCGAAGCGCGCCGAGCTGGGTGTATGTGATGCCGAAGTCTTGGGTGATTAGCGGCAAAGACACCGTCAGGATGCCCTGGAACCAATGGGTGATGCCGTGGCCCGCCGCCAACAGCGTCAGGATGCGGCCTCGCGTCGGCTCGGGCGCGGCAGCGGCAGATGCGGAAGGGTCGGATGAAGCGTTCACCGCGGATGCCCCGCCGGCGTTCCGGGAGTCAGCCCTGGCGGTGGCGGAGAAGGGAGGGAGTCGAACCCTCCGAGAACCTTACGGCCCTCAGACTGGTTTTGAAGACCAGCGGCACCACCGGGCACCTTCCTTCTCCGGAGAAGCATGGATTCGTTTGGGTAAATGAGGGACTAGGAGCCTGCGCCGCAGAAACCGGACATCCGATGTAGGGGCGGGTTTCAAACCCGCCCGCGCCCGCACGGCGCTGCCGCCCGACACAGGCCACTAGTGTCGCCACTACACTAGACAATCCATGGTGAATTGGCAAAGCGACACCGCGGCAACCCACCCAGGGAGCTCACGTTTCCGCCGCGCGGCGCACAAGGTCGGGCGGGGTGAAAGCCTGTACTTCAGGAAGGTCCTCCTCAAACGTCTGAACCTCGACCAGCGTCGTCTGGGAGATCGGACCTTGCGCGAGGCGTGAGGTCCCCTTGTCCAGAGTCAGAACGTTGGGATTGCCGTGTCGTTCCAAACCGCCTGGTGCCACGGGGTCGAACCATGCTCCGGTGGCGAGCACGACGACGTTGGGCGATACGTTCTCGGTGATGCGGGCACCGGCGAGGCAGGCTCCGCGATCATTGTACACGCGCACGACGGTGCCGTCCTCGATCCCCCTTGCGGCCGCGGTGTCGGGGTGGATCAGGATCGGCTCGCGGCCCTGCACCTTGTTGGCCACGCTCACGGCTCCCGGGTCGTGTTGACTGTGAAGTCTCGTGGTGGGCTGATTGGAGATAAGGTGGAGAGGGAAACGGCCGGCCGTCTCTCCGCCCAGCCACTCCGCCGGCTCGATCCAGGCTGGATGCCCGGGGCAGTCGTCGTAGCCGAAGCCCGCAATGGTTTCCGAAAAGATCTCGATGCGCCCGGACGGCGTGGGCAATGGGTGCGCGACGGGATCCTCTCGGAATCGGGCGAGCAGCACTTTCTCCTCGCCCTCCGTCGGCAGGGTGATATGACCGGCACGCCAGAATGCATCGAATGGTGGCAACTCGATACCTTGGCGGACAAACTGACTGCGAAACGAATCGTAGAGGTGCTGCAGCCAGTCTGTCTCCAGCCGGCCCTCGGTGAAGCCGTCCTTGAACCCCAATCGATCGGCAAGGCCCGAAAAGATGTCGTAGTCGTTCCGTGCCTCACCCACCGGCGGGATGGCCTGTGCCATGGCGAATACGATGGGATCGGCCGCCTGCCAGCCGATGTCGTTGCGTTCCAGGGAGGTGGTGGCCGGCAGCACGATGTCGGCATACCGCGCTTGAGGGTTCCACCAGGGCTCGTGGACGATGATCGTTTCGGGACGCTGCCATGCCTCCACCAGCCGGTTGAGGTCCTGGTGGTGATGAAAGGGGTTGCCGCCGCACCAGTAAACGAGACGGATGTCGGGATACCGCAGTCGCTGGCCGTTGTAGTCGAACGGTTCTCCGGGGTTGAGGAGCATGTCCGAAATCCGCGCCACCGGGATAAAGGATTTTACGGGGTTCACACCTTGCGGCAGTGCCATCCCGCCGACGGACCTCACGGGATTGCCGATGGAGCCGGTGGAGCCATAGCCGTAGCCGATGCCGCCTCCGGGAAGCCCGATCTCGCCCAGCATGGCGGCGAGGACCGCCGCCATCCAGTAGGGCTGTTCACCATGGTCGGCACGCTGCAGCGACCAGCTCGCCGTAACGAGGGTCCGCTTCGCGGCCATGCGTCGGGCTAGCTTGCGGATGGTGTTCGCGGGGATGCCGCATATGGCCGCCGCCCATTCCGGGTCTTTGGGTTGACCGTCCTGTTCACCCATGAGGTAGGCGCGGAAGGCGTCGAACCCGATACAATACTTGTCCAGGAATGTTGGGTCGTGGAGACCCTCGTGAAACAGCGTGTGGGCCAGACCCAACATCAGTGCGGTGTCGGTGTTGGGGTGCGGCGCCAACCATTCCGCCTCGAGAAAGTCCGCGGCGTCGTCCTTTATGGGGCTGATGTTCACGAACTCGACGCCGTTCTCCTTGCAACGTTGGAGCCAACCGCGTGTGGCATGCTTGCCCAGGCCCCCGGCGCTGACCTGAGTATTCTTGAGCGGAAGTCCTCCGAAACTCACCACAAGCTCCGTATGCCTGGCGATCACCGGCCACGAGGTGGCTCCGCCGCGGATGGACGCCCAGCCGTATCCAAAGACATGGGGGACGATGACTTCCCCCGCCGCAAAGCTGTAGGTGTTCACCGACCGGACATAGCCGCCCAATTGGTTCAGGAAGCGGTGGAGCTGGCTCTGCGCGTGGTGGAAACGACCCGCGGAGGCCCAGCCGTAGGAGCCGCCGAAGATTCCCGAGTTCCCGAAGGACTCCCGTACACGCCGCAGCTCGCCGGCCACCAGGTCAAGCGCCTCGTCCCAGCTCACGGGAATGAAGGGCTCCGTACCACGGCCCCCGCGCTGATGCCCGGGTCCTCGCTCCAGCCAACCCTTGCGGACCATAGGCTGCGCGACCCGGCAGGCATGGTGCACCACGCCGGGAATCGACTGCCCGATTGGCGACGGATCCGGGTCATCGGCAAACGGGTGCGCGGCCACGATGCGCCCGGCCTGAACCTCGACCTGGTAAGCGCCCCAGTGGAGGGACGTTTGAACGTGTTTGGAGTGTGTGTTGTCCATCTACGCCTCCGGCTAACAGGTTGGAAGATACCCTGAATAGAGCATGTCCTCAAACAACCAATTGCGTTAACCCCAGGGGCGACCGCCGGTCGCCCCTACCCGGCCTATCACCGGTCGATCCTACCCGGCCTATCACCGGTCGATCCTACCCGGCCTATCACCGGTCGATCCTACCCGGCCTATCACCGGTCGATCCTACCCGGCCTACCGCCGGTCGATCCTACCCGGCCTATCACCGGTCGATCCTACCCGGCCTACCGCCGGTCGATCCTACCCGGCCTACCGCCGGTCGATCCTACCCGGCCTACCGCCGGTCGATCCTACCCGGCTACCACCGGTCGCCTCTACCCGGCTACCACCGGTTGCGCCTGCCTACGTAAACACTCCCGTAGGGGCGACCGGCCGGTCGCCCCTGCCCGCCCTGTCTCCGTATGGCACCCGATGTCCGGTGACTGGCATTTCCCGGTAACCGGTACTACAATCACGCGTCATGAAGGTGCAGCGGCGTGAAGTACTGGAGCGGCTTCGGGACCACCTCACCGAGAGCGACATCGTGGTGGCGGCCCTGGCCGGTACCACGGCGGATACCTATCAGGTGGCCCACCGGCCCGAGAATCTCTATCTCGTGGGGCTCGGCATGGTCACCCAGGTGAGCCTCGGACTGGCCCTGACGCTGCCCGACTCGAAGGTGGTCTCCCTCGACACCGACGGGAGCCTGCTGTTGGCCCCGAGCATCCTGTCGGTGGTGGCCGCATCCGGAGCGGAGAATCTCCGCATCATCGTCTTCGACAACGAGCAGCTCTTCGGCAGCCGCGGCGGCGCGCCCAGCCAGACTGCGGCGGGCGCCGATCTCACCGCCATGGCGCGGGCCGCGGGCATCCGGCGCGCCGACACGGTGGCCGATGACGACGGCGTGGGACCGGCACTGGCTCGGCTCTTTTCACAGCCGGGCCCCGCCCTCCTGACCGCCAAGATCGAGATGGGGGAGAGGGTCGAGGGCCCCAGCATGGACGGGCAGGAGAACAAATACCGGCTGGTGCGGCGCATCGAGGCCATACGCCAACGCCCGATACTGACGCCGGCCAAGCCGTGACCGACGGCCACCCCGGATCCGCACGCCGGGGCCGTTGTAGGGGCGGGTTTCAAACCCGCCCGCGCCCGGGCCGGTGCTTCGATACGCCAACGCCCGATACTGGCGCCGGCCAAGCCGTGACCGACGGCCACCCCGGATACGCATGCCGGGGCCGTTGCAGGGGCGGGTTTCAAACCCGCCCGCGCCCGGGCCGGCACGCAGGGGCGTTTGAATCGTTGCAGGTCGGATTGGCGAAGCGCGATCCGATACCCAGACCGGTCAGGGAGGGTGACAGGGAGTGAAGGACGAGGTTGCGGCTGAAGCGCATCGATGCCTGACGGAAGCGGGTATCGACTTCGTGGCCTGCATGCCCGATTCAGCGTTTCTCGAGCTCTATCAGAGGCTGGAGGCGGATTCCGGGATCCGCTACGTCCAGGTGGCCAACGAGAGCGACGGCGTGGGTATCTGCATGGGCGCGTGGTTGGGCGGAGCGCGCCCGGCCCTGCTGATGGAGAACACGGGCTTCGCCCTGTCATGCTACGCGCTGCTGCGGGGGCCGGCGGCCTTCGGGATTCCCATGCTCCTGCTCATCAGCTATCGTGGCGGCTTCGGCGACCAGCGCTGGTTCTCGGTACCCTTCGGCTGGGCCACCGAGCCGCTGCTTGACAGTCTTCGCATCCGGTACAGCACGGTGAGGGAGACCCGGGACCTGGAACCCGCCATCGTCGGCGCGGTCGAATCCATGAATGCCATGCAGGCGCCGGTGGCGGTGCTGTTTCCGCCGACGCTGTTCTCCTGAGACGACGAAGAGATCATGAAACCCGCTGTTTTCGAATATTCCGATCCAACGAGCGTGTCCGAGACCGTGTCCCTGCTGGCCCGGCTGGGGGAGGAGGCGCGGGTGCTGGCGGGCGGTCAAAGCCTGGTCCCGCTCATGAACTTCCGTCTGGCCCGTCCCGCGCATCTGGTGGACCTGAACCGCGTGGCCGAACTGGACTTCCTGTCCGTGGCCAACGGCGAGTTGCGCATTGGCGCCATGACGCGGCAGCGGGCGCTGGAGCATTTCCGCGATGTCGGCGCCGGCTGGCCGCTGCTGCGCGAGGCCGCCGGATATATCGGCCACGTCCAGATACGCAACCGCGGCACGGTGGGCGGCAGTCTGGCCCACGCGTTTCCGTCCGCCGAGCTGCCGATGGTCATGGTCACGCTGGACGCGGCTTTGGTGGTGCGAAGGGAGGACGGAGACCGCGCCGTTGCGGCGGAGGAGTTCTTCCTCGGCGTCATGACCACCGCCCTGGAGCCGGGCGAGCTGCTCTCCGAGGTGCGGGTTCCCGCAATCGCGCCCCTGAGCGGCACGTCGTTCCAGGAAGTGAGCCGCCGGTACGGCGACTTCGCACTGGCGGGAGCGGCGGCGCTGGTGACCCTGGACCGGGACGGCGCCGTGGCAAGCGGCCGTTTGACCCTCACCGGCTCCGCGCCGATCCGGGCCCATGCCGCCGAAAACGCCATGTTGGGGGAGAAGCCCTCGGAGGCACTGTTCCGTGATGTCGCCCGCCGCGCCGTGGCCGGCATCGAGCAGGACTCCGACATGCACGCCACCGCGGACTACCGCCGCCGCGCCTGCGAGGTACTGGCCCGCCGCGCGTTGGTGCAAGCCGCGCAACGGGCCGCGGCATCCCGCTAGTGTGGTGTCTCACAAATACGGTTATGAAGATGCGAGGGCATTTTGGTTGTCGGCAAGGCGCGATGACTTGTAGGGGCGGGTTTCAAACCCGCCCGAGTGGCGGTCACCACGCGAGGAAGAGCAATGCAGCCGACGGCCAAAAGGACCCGCAGATTCATAAGCGTATTTGTGAGACACCACACTAGTGTCCTGTCCGGTTCATTCGCATGGTAAGATGCGCAGGATTTTTCGTCGTCGGCAACGCGCGATGACTTGTAGGGGCGACTGGCAGTCGCCCTCCCTCAGTGGCGGGCACCACGCGAGGAAGAGCAACGCAGCCGACGGCGAAAAAGACCAGCAGATTACCATGCGAATGAACCGGACTGGACACTAGTGTGGCGTCACAGGTGTATTGAAGAAGACGCGAGGGTAATTTGTCGCCGGAGGGCGGAACAAACGGCTGTAGGGGCGGGTTTCAAACCCGCCCGCGCCGCGACCTCGCAATGCGGGTCACCGGGGCGGAACGATACGTATGAGCACACGAAAGATAACGGTAAGGGTCAACGGCGTCGAGCATACCGGCGAGGCCGAGCCCCGCAGGCTGCTGAGCGACTTCATCCGCGACAACCTCGGCCTCACCGGCACCCACGTGGGCTGTGAGCACGGCGTGTGCGGGGCCTGCACGATTCTCCTGGACGGCGATCCGGTGCGGTCCTGCCTGATGTTCGCGGTGCAGGCCGACGGCGCCGGGATCGACACCGTGGAGGGGTTGGCGCCGGATGCGAGCACGCTGCATCCGCTCCAGCAAAAGTTCCAGGAGCGGCACGGCCTGCAGTGCGGCTTCTGCACGCCGGGCATCCTGCTGACGGCCCGGGCGCTGTTGCGTGAGAACCCCGCTCCCGACGACACCGAGATCCGCAAGTGGATCAGCGGCAACCTGTGCCGCTGCACGGGCTACCGGAACATCGTGACGGCTATTCGCGAGGCCGCGGAAGAGATGTCGGAAAGGTAGCGTGCCAGGCTGCGTCAAAAGGCCGATTTCGGGGTACGAAAGGCCAATCCGTCATTCCCGCGAAAGCGGGAATCCAGGGGTGGTGGAGGGGTGCTACAGCGGTGTTTCCCCGCTCCACCCCTCCTGGATTCCCGCTTTCGCGGGAATGACGATTTCGGGAATGCGTGCCGTCGACAAGCCGCGATGACTTGTAGGGGCGGGTTTTAAACCCGCCCGCGTGCGAGGTAGAGGAACGCCCATGCCCTACATCGGTTCAAGCGTGAAGCGCAAAGAGGATGTGCCGCTGCTGCGGGGCATCGGCAAGTACGTGGGCGACATCCGCCGGCCGGGGATGGTGCACGCCGCGGTGCTGCGGAGCAGCCGCGCGCACGCGCGCATCACCGCCATCGACGCCGCCGCGGCGCTGGAGCTGCCCGGGGTCGTGGGCGTGCTCACGGCCGCGGACATGCCCGGGCTCAAGACCATTCCCATGCGCACCGGCCAGATCGCCGGACTTGAGCGTTCCCAGCAGACCCCCATCGCCACGGACCGGGTGCGCTACGTGGGCGAGCCCGTGGCCGTGGTGGTGGCTGTGGACCGCTACGTCGCCGAGGACGCCCTGGAGCTGGTGGAAGTGACCTACGAGGAGCTTCCCGTGGTGACGGACGCCCGCGCGGCCATGGCACCGGAGGCGCCCCGGCTCCACGACGCGGTGCCGGACAACGTGCCCGCCGAGTTTCAGGTGGAAACGGGCGACGTCAAGCGCGCGTTCGCCGAGTGCGACCTGGTGGTGGAGGAAGCTTTCGAGACCCAGCGCCACGGTGCGGTGCCGCTGGAAACCCGTGGCCTGGTGGCGGAGTTCGACGAGGGCCGCGACATGCTCACGGTGTGGGGTCCCACCAAGATGACCCACACGAACTGGCGCATCCTTTCGGAGCTGAGCGGCATTCCCCAGAGCGCCATCCACTTTCTCGAGCCGGCGGTGGGGGGAGGGTTCGGCGGCCGCGGCGAGTTCTATCCCGAGGACTTCCTGATCCCATTTGCCGCGAAGCACTTCCGCCGGCCCGTGTGCTGGATCGAGGACCGCTCGGAGAACCTCAAGTCCATGAACCAGTCGCGGCAGCAGTCCTACCGGATGCGGCTGGGTCTGCGCAAGGACGGCACGGTCCTGGCCATGGAGGCCGAGATCCTGTTCGACATGGGCGGCTACACGCGCACCCACGGCGGCGTGCCGATCGTCGCGTCATCGGCCATGTTGCGGGGCCCGCTGCGCATCAAGAACTACCACTGTCAGGTTTACTGCGTGCTCACCAACAAGACCCCGGTGGGCACCTACCGGAGCCCCGGCCGCTACGAGGCCAACTTCGTCCGCGAGCGGCTGCTGGACATGGCGGCGCGCCGGCTCGGGCTCGATCCCGCGGAGCTGCGCCGGCGCAACCTCATCCGTCCGGAGGAGATGCCCTACGACCACGGCAAGACCCCGTACCATTACACGGTGTACGACAGCGGCGATCTACCCGGCCAGCTCGATGCGGCGTTGCGCCACATGGACTACGAGGAGCTTCAGCAGCGGTGCGCGGCCGCCCGGGCCGAAGGCCGGGCCCTGGGCGTGGGCATCGGCTGCTTCGTGGAGACCAGCGGCATCGGACCCTGGGAGTACGCCCGGGTGGAGGTGGACAACAGCGGCGGCGTGGTGTTGTACACGGGAATCAACTCTGTAGGACAGGGCATCGCCACGGCCTTGAGCCAGATCGTCGCCGACGAGATGTGCGTCTCCATCGACAACGTCCGGGTGGTGCACGGCGATACCGCCCAGGTGCCCTACGGCAACGGCAGCAACGCCAGCCGCTCCACCGTCATGGCGGGGAGCGCCGCGGTGGGGGCGTCGCGCAAAGTCAAGGAGAAGCTCCTGCAGCTCGCGTCCGCGGAACTGGAGATCGACGCCGGCGACCTGGAACTTGCGGACGGCCGCATCAGCGCCAAGGGAGCGCCGGAGCGGAGCCTGGACTTCGCCGCCCTGGCCCGACTGGCGCTGCCGGGGCCGGCGCTGGCCCAGGGCTTCACCCCCGGCATCTCCGAAGAGGACTTCTTCGCCACCGACAAGCGGCCGTTCCCCTACGGCGTCCACGTGACGCTGGTGGAGGTGGACCGGGAGACGGGCATGATCGAGATCCTCGACTACCTCGTGATGGAGGACGTGGGCCGCAAGATCAATCCCATGATCATCGAGGGGCAGATGGCCGGCGGCCTGGCCCAGGGCATCGGCGGCGCGCTCTTGGAGGAATTCGTCTACGACGAGGACGGTCAGCCCCAGTCCACCAGCTTCATGGACTACCTGATGCCCACGGCCATGGACGTGCCCGAAGGACAGTTCATCTCCACCGAGGACTTCCCGTCGCCGCACAACCCGCTGGGGGTCAAGGGAGCGGGGGAGGGCGGCATCACCGCCGCCGGCGCGGCTTTGGCCAACGCCGTCTCCAACGCCCTGGGCGTGGAGGTCACCCGGCTGCCGCTCAAGCCCGGCTACCTGCTGGAGCTCATGGACGCCGCGGAGAAGGGCTGAACGCCGCTGCCCGGAATCCTTACGCCCGGGGGCTGCCGGACGCCGCCGCGATAGCAGTGGCGGCCGCCACATGGGCGGGTTAGAAACCCGCCCCTACAACAGCGAGGCCCGGACGCAGCAATTGATCAGAATGTCCCTGGGAGTCTGTGTCGCTGGAACCGGGCATCCGATGTAGGATCATCATCGTCGTGCGGTTGCCGGTCGTCGAGAAGACTGTGTTGCTGGAACCAAGCATCTATGTAGGGGCGGGTTTCAAACCCGCCCGTGTGTGGATCCTGCTGTTGGCCGATACCGAACGCTATAGGGAGACTCTGAACGTTTGCTATCGTCCGGCTCCGCAACGCCGGCGCTCACGGCCGGCGATTCAGGGCGACAACGGGGACGGGCGGGTTGGAAACCCGCCCCTACAACAGCGAGGCCCGGACGCAGCAATTGATCAGAATGTCCCTGGGAGTCTGTGTCGCTGGAACCGGGCATCCGATGTAGGATCATCATCGTCGTGCGGTTGCCGGTCGTCGAGGAGACTGTGTTGCTGGAACCAAGCATCTATGTAGGGGCGGGTTTCAAACCCGCCCCTGTGCGGATCCTGCTGTCGGCCGATACCGAACGCTATAGGGAGACTCTGAATGTTTGCTATCGTCCGGCTCCGCAACGCCGGCGCTCACGGCCGGCGATTCAGGGCGACAACGGGGACGGGCGGGTTGGAAACCCGCCCCTACAACAGCGAGGCCCGGACGCAGCAATTGATCAGAATGTCCCTGGGAGTCTGTGTCGCTGGCACCGGGCATCCGATGTAGGATCATCATCGTCGTGCGGTTGCCGGTCGTCGAGAAGACTGTGTTGCTGGAACCAAGCATCTATGTAGGGGCGGGTTTCAAACCCGCCTGTGTGCGGATACTGCTGTTGGCCGATACCGAACGCTGTAGGGAGACTCTGAATGTTTGCTATCGTCCGGCTCCGCAACGCCGGCGCTCACGGTCGGCGATTCAGGGCGACAACGGGGACGGGCGGGTTAGAAACCCGCCCCTACAACAGCCAGGCCCGGACGCAGCAATTGATCAGGATGTCCCTGGGAGTCTGTGTCGCTGGAACCGGGCATCGGATGTAGGATCATCATCGTCGTGCGGTTGCCGGTCGTCGAGAAGACTGTGTTGCTGGAACCAAGCATCTATGTAGGGGCGGGTTTCAAACCCGCCCGTGTGTGGATCCTGCTGTTGGCCGATACCGAACGCTATAGGGAGACTCTGAATGTTTGCTATCGTCCGGCTCCGCAACGCCGGCGCTCACGGCCGGCGATTCAGGGCGACAACGGGGACGGGCGGGTTAGAAACCCGCCCCTACAAAGCCATCGCCCCGCCGGCCCGAATCGTGCATAAATCGTGCGTAACTCCACATACGAACCAATCGGACAAGGACACGCGTCTCAACGGAGGACAGGGCCATGGAAGAGTCCCGTATTGCATCGGGTGAGATCGTCGACATGCACGCGCACGTCTACCCGGACGGTTGCTTCGACGAGGTGCTGAAGGCCCGGCCGGAGTTCGCCATGGCCCGTTCGGAGCGCGGCCTGTCGCTCACCTGCCGCGGCAGCCATACCATGTCCGCGCCCATGGGGACCGATCTGGACGCCCGGCTGCGGACCATGGACGACGCCGGCGTCAAGGTTGAGGTGCTGTCCGTCGGCGCCCTCAACACCGGATGGGCCGGCCCGGCCACCGCCCGGCTCGTCAACGACGGCCTGGCCGAGGTGTGCCGCCAGCACCCGGACCGTTTCCGCTTCGTCGCCGCGCTGCCGTGGACCGGCACCGCCGCGCTCATGGACGAGCTCGACCGGGCCATGGGTCTGGGCGCCGTGGGAGCCGGCATCACCACCACCATTGCCGATCACACGCTCGACGCCCCCGAGCTCCGCGAATTCTGGCGCGAGGCCCACCGGCGCCGCCTGCTGGTGCTGGTACACCCGACCTTCCCCCTCGACGGTCCGGCCAACGACCGCGGCGAGTACCTCTCCGTCGGCTACCTCGGCGAGACCGCCATGGCCGCCGCCAAGCTCACCTTGGGCGGTGTGCTTGAGGAATGCCCCGACGCCCGCGTCGTCTGGTCCCACTGCGGCGGCGGCCTGTGCATGGTGCTGGACCGCATCGACCGGGGCTACCGCCGCTACGAGAAGTGCCTGCGCCCCCCGAGCGAGTACCTGCGCCAATGCTACTACGACACCGTCACCCTGTCCGGCCCCGCCCTCGACTGCGCCCGCGCCACCTTCGGCGCCGACCGCCTCGTCTACGGCACCGACGAGCCCCACGTACCCGACGCCAGCAAGGCCGTGTTGGCCGCCCTACGAAGCCGCCCTTGGCCGGAAGCGGAGATTGAGGCGATCCTCATTGGGACTGCCCGCCGGCTGCTGGAAGCCAACTAGAAAACGGAAGGAAATCATTAGGCGCCTGACTGAGTTGAGGGCATAGCAAGGATGCTATAGAGTGAGGTGCTTGGCATGTTGTGATGGCAAGCGTATTCCTCACGAAGACTTGGCAGGCGGCCGTGCCGGGAGATCGATTGGTGTTACAGCGTGCCCGGGAGGCAACCGGATGAGCAACGTAGCGGATTTACATAAGGAGTGGAGCCGGGAACGGGACTATCGCGATGCCTATCATCGGTTTGGTTCGGAGTTCGAACTGTCTCGCTCACTTGTAGAGGCCCGTACTAACGCTAGACTTACCCAGGCGGAACTGGCCGCACGTATGAACACCACGCAGTCGGCCGTGGCCCGGCTTGAGAGCGGTCGCGTGCGTCCATCCACCCGAACATTGGAAAGAATCGCCCAAGCCACTGGCACCCGACTTCGTATCCGATTTGACCCTGTATGAATGGCGTTGGGAGAAAGGGCTTTCGTGTCGGGGGTGTTGCTGGGCGTATGGGTTCGGGCCAACAGCTCATCTTGGACCGTGGCACAAGAGGTCGCGCCGTGTGACCAGCGGAGGAAGAGACAATGATCGATGCCGCCGGGAGGACCGGGAACGCCGATAGGTTCGTCAAACCCACCGATCTCCGTCTGGATTTGAGGAATCCACGCATTACGGATGCTGATTTCGAGAATGAAGAGGACGTTCAGGAGTATCTGATCGATCACGTGGACGTGGACGAATTGATCCAGTCGATTCTGAGTTCGGGATGGCTGGACTACGAACCATTGATTGTCCTGGAAGGCGACAATGTCGTGTTGGAGGGGAATCGCCGGCTAGCCGCCCTCCGGATTCTCTGTGATCGAGATTTACGGGAGAAGCTGAAGATCAACCTTCCCGCGGAACCCGGCCCGGAAGCGCTGCCGCAATTCATCCGTGTGCATCACGTCAAATCACGGAGCGAGGCTCGCGACTTTATCGGCTTTAAGCATATCAACGGACCGTTCAAATGGGATGCCTTGGCAAAAGCGAAGTACGCCGCCGAGTGGCTGGACGAAGGCGCTGATATCAAGCAGATCAGCCGCCGTTTGGGCGACAATCACAATACGGTAGTTCGGTTGGTGAACGGTTGGCGTGTATTGCGTCAGAGCTATGTCGCGGGCTTCGATCGATCCGAAACCACGAAACGATCGTTTCCCTTCTCGCATCTCTATACCGCCCTCGCTCGGCCCAACGTTCGTCGCTACCTACGGTTGCCCGAGGGTGACCAATCAGCGGTTTTTTCCAAAGACCCTGTGCCGATCGGTGAAGTCGAGAACCTACGGTGCTTGATGTCCTGGCTATACGGTCAGAAGAACGAGCCCGCCGTGATCACAAGTCAAAATCCAGACTTGAACCGCCTCGTAGACGTGCTTGGCAACGAGGCTGCACGAACGATGCTCGAAGCCAAGCGCGATTTAGTCGCCGCATATGGTGAAGCAGAGGACAAGACCCTCCGGTTTGGTCACACGTTGATGCTGACTATTGCACATGCCGAGGACACGTTGAAGCTTGTTGGAAACTATGACGGTCGAGCGGATCTCATGAGTGCGGGTGACAATCTTCGTCGTACGGTGTTGTCACTTCATGGTGCAATGAAGGCGGCAAGGGAGCGTATCCAAGAAGGGGACGCAGGCGATGCCGGTCAATAGCCCGCCGACCAATGACACTCGCAGTCGACTCGCCGATTGGCTTGAGATTCGAAGCCTCACAAAATCCCGGCAGGTGGCCACGCGGGCGGATTTTCTTGCCCTATACGATCTTCTTGATGACGATGACCGTTCCGTTGAGTTCGACTCGGAAACCGGAGAGAGCTTGGAACCCGAGATACTAGAGGGTGCGCGTTCCACATCCGCTGATGAGGTGTTTGACGAGTTGGAATATCGAGCGGATGTACTGAGAGGTCACTATCCGTTTGAGCTTGATGTAAAAGGTCAGAGTTGGCGCCTGTTGCCAGCTCCGGAAACCCGTGATTCAGAGACCGAGGCGGGACGATGTTCGTATCTCTTTTGTCTTCTGACTAGTGCAATCCGTGATGACAGGCTACAGGGTGACGACGCGGTCGCGTTGAGACCGGCAATACCAAGGCTGTTTCAAGCGATCTCGGCTAAGGCGGCTGCGGGAGTGCTTGGAGGGGACGTAATTTCGTTCGGATGGCCCAGACCCGGTGGATCGGCGTTTCAGCCGGCGTTGAGGGACGTGAGCCGACGGCTACAACTAGGCAAGCCGCTTGACAACGTCCCGCTCTGGTCAAAAGGTCAAGAGAAGGATTCAGGCATTGACGTCATTGCGTGGCGAGATTTTGCCGACAAACGGCCAGGAAAACTGGTGCTTTTTGGCCAGGTCGCTTCCGGCAATGATTGGACCGAGAAGACGGTAAAGAATGATACTTCACACTTCCTGAGTTGGTTCTCCCAGCAGCCGACAAAACATTTCATCCCGGCGATATTCATTCCATTCCCGCAGCATCACGACTGTGCCGGTCGTCGCGACGAGGCATTTGAGAGTGTCGCAGCTGCCGAAGCTTGGCGCAGGGAGCAGCAGTTCGGGCTTGTCATCGACCGCCTGCGGATCGTTGGCGCTGCGGCGCAGCACCTCAGCAGTTCGGGGGAAGCGGAGGAAGAAGATATTCTTGCAACCGTGGGAGATTGGATTACGGCTGCGCTTACCGTGGCGAGGGCTTCAGCGTGAACAAACGGCATCCCTTTCACTCCATATGTCCGTACTTTGCGATGTTCCCCGAACAGTTCGTGGAACAGCAGCTCTTAAGCTTCACTTCTCCTGGTGAACTGGTCTTCGATCCTTTCTGCGGGAGAGGAACCACGGTGTTCGAAAGCTTGTTGAAGGGTCGTCGCGCAGCGGGCTCCGACATCAATTCCGTCGCGGTGTGTATCTCCGCGGCAAAAGCGGCGGCGCCGAATTTTCTGGACATTGCCGCCAGGATTGATGCTCTGGAAGACCAGTTTCAGAGCGATTCAACGGATAGGGGTGTTCCCACTTCGTTCTTCGAGGTGTGCTTTGAGCGAAGAACCCTCGCAGAAATACTGTTTCTACGGCAAGCATTGGATTGGCGTGCCAACGCGATTGACTGCTTCATTGCGGCAGTGATGCTCGGTATCCTGCACGGCGAGTCACATCGGTCGAGTTACTGTCTCAGCAACAGAATGCCTCGAACAATCAGCACCAAACCAGACTACTCGATACGGTGGTGGAATGAACGAAACCTCATGCCGCCAAGGCGCCCAGCGTTCGATACGCTGCGAAAGGCGACTACGTTTCGTTATCGAGTTCCTCCCGCGGTATGCAAGGGTGTCGTTCGGGAGGCGGATGCACGGGCCGCTTCAGCGACGTTCAGGGAGTTTGCCGGTCAGGTAAGTCTCGTTGTCACGTCGCCCCCATACCTCGACACCACGGACTACGCGGAGGATCAATGGCTGCGTTTGTGGTTCCTCGGGGGCAAGCCTCGTCCTGAGCTGCGCCGGAACCGAGATGACCGGCATACTCAAACCGGCGAATATTGGGCGTTTCTGGAGGAGTCCTGGTCAGGTTTGACTACACTAATGGCCGACGACGCAACGATCGTAATTCGCATCGGGGGTGCCAAGTTGTCCAAGACAGAACTGTTTACGGGGCTGACCGACAGCCTGCGCGCGGCTTTCACGGATCGTCATGTGGGTCCATTGCATGAGGGGGTGACGTCGTCAATCCGTCCTCGAGAAACAACCGCTTTTCGACCAGCACCGCCACGGCCCAGGGTCGAGCACGACTTTGCGTACCGATTGTCGATACCTCGGGCATCCGTTGTTGAGGGCAGGTCGTCAGGTTCTCGTGTCCACTAAATTCCGTACAGTGCCTGAGCGTTGTCGTCGACGATCTTGCGGCGCGCTTCCGGGCTGACTGCTTCGTTCCCCTGTAGAACCCTCAGTGCCTCCAGTTGGCTGGAGGTATCCGCGTGGCCGTAGTCGGAGCCAATGACGATACGGTCCACGCCGGCATATTGGAGGATGTGGGGCAGGTCACCTCCTCGGTCTGGCAGGCGACGGAGAAGCGGTTGCGGCGCACGTTTACCTTTTCGTCCAGCCTGCGCCCGCGCCACCTTCGGCGCCGATCGGCTCGTCTACGGCACCGACGAGCGCCATGTACCCAACGCCAGCAAGGCCGTGTTGGCGGCGCTACGCGATCGGTCCTGGCCGGAACCGGAGCTCGAGGCAGTTCTCAGCGGCAACGCCTGTCGGCTGCTGCAAGTGCCTTAGCTTCCCCAATAGGCTCCTCTGCCTTCACTTCCTTCCTTTGGGTTGCTTCTCCCTGTCGGACGTTTCGGTCGCAGATGTCTTCGGCCGCCCCGTCGCATCGGCACCATCCCATTGCATCCGGTTGGCTGTCGGCTGATATTGACTATTGTAGTTCTTTTTGGAGGAGCGCCATGCGGCAGATTCAGTTGCGAGACGCGAAGGCCAGGCTTTCCGCCCTGGTGGAGGGGGCGGCGGAAGGGGAGCCCGCCATGATCACCCGTCATGGCAAACCACGGGCTGTCCTTCTCGGGATTGAGGAGTGGGATCGTCTCCGTAGCGTGCCATCGTTTGGCCGCCTGCTACTCTCCGCTCCGCTTGAGGATGGGGATTTGTCTCCACGCGACACCAGTCCACCGCGTGGCCCGGCCTTTTAGGGGTTGGGGTGTATCCGGTCGATACGAATGCCGGCCGGTCCGTCAGGACTCATGTAACCATTTGAATTATCGACATTTTCTCTATAATTCTTTCAGCCGCTGCTAACACCGTAAGCCATCGCAAGCGGTTTGAGTACAACAACCGCGTCAATCCGCGTGGTCCTGAGGGAATGGATATTCCGGGCTTTCGATTGCACCCTCTCAAGGGTCGCATGCGGAGGCACCATGCGGTGACCGTCTCGGGCAACTGGCGGGTGACGTTTCGGTTCGAAGATGGCCACGCCGTGGATGTCGACTATCTGGATTACCACTAGGAGGTTTCCCCGTGGCAATGAACAATCCTGTACATCCTGGCGCTATCGTGCGCGAAGACTGCCTGAAACCACTGGGTTTGTCCGTGACGGAAGGCGCGAAGCGGCTCGGTATCGGACGTCAGACCCTTTCCAATCTGGTCAACGAAAAGTCGTCCGTCTCGATTGAAATGGCCTACCGTCTGTCGAAGGCGTTTGGCTCAACCCCCGAAACCTGGCTCGCCATGCAGTTGGCCTTCGACCTCGCACGGTCGCGGCACCTGGAACAGAAAATAAAGGTAAGAAGAATCGCTGCCGCGTAGGCCGTCATCGCTGTTCGGCAAATACCTCTGCTCCGTCGGGACTGACTGAGAAGGAAGGACGAGAGTGTCGCATCTCTATGAAGTCGTTATCAGCAATTCACGGGTGTGGCTGAAGGTGGAGGCTTCGTGTTCGTCGTCTGAACAATCGGCGGCATTCTTCGAGGCTCGTTTCAACGGAACCGATTATGTCGTGAACGGACACCGCCCTGTCACCCCTTTCAGGCTCTCGCAAAGATCCAATTACATTGCCAATTGGGCGTCAATTGTGGACCGGCTCCCGGCGGGTTGGGATGACGACGAATTCCACATTGTGGGGACTCCCTATCCATGGTGCGAAAGGTTGTCGGATGACTGCGACTGCCACGGAGGGAAAGGGAGGCTGGACGCGACCTATTGTTCTGACTTTGGCTTGCACGATGAGAAGGCTAAGCGCGCTAGAAAGTCCGACAACGTCAGGCACCGCCAGTATATCCAATCGATGGAGGAGAGGATTGCTGGCCTCGACGAATCCCGAAGGGAGGAGAGGCTCGAAAGAGAGCGGCGATCACCGCCCCGGGGCGAGGTCCTTTTCGAGGCGAAGCCTGAAGAGCGAGGCGGAGAGCAGAGGGGTATAACTGGTCCGCCGGCTGTTGCGGTCGACGCAGTCAACCGAATGGTTGCCCGGGGGTTGTATTGCTCGATCCACGAGAGGCATCACCCATACGACGAGCAGGCCATACGGAAAACGATGGCGCGCCTGACCGCGGCTTACGCACAAATGTCGACTTTGGATGAGGCAAACCGCGCGGTTGCGACGTCGAAAATGGGCGACATCGCCGCGCACTGGCTTCAAATCCTTCAATCGGAGGAGTGCGCGCAGAGGTCCGTGTGGGGTGATGCGGATATCCCCGACATCCTATACAAGTACATCCCCACAAAACTCATCGGCGAGGGACCACCGCGCAATCTGCGGGCGACTCAATTGTTGGCCCTGAACGACGATATGGAATGCAATGTCATAACGATGAAGAGCCACCGGCAGGAGGATACGCTCGCTTTTCTGGCTATGGTGCAATCGAAACTGGAAGGGCACTTGGGTATTGCGGTGCCATGGGAAGAACTGCTGACACGGTCGCTCCGCTACGCCGATGTGAGGCTGTCCACATTCATCCAGGAATACTTGAATCCGCGGGTGGGGGTGGTCTCCTTCAGCACGGACATACTTGTTCCCACGATGTGGGCGCATTACGCCCGGAATACCGGCATAGTCGTGGGTTACGACTCCGAGGCACTGAGCGCTCTCGGCTTTGAGTTGAGACTGGTGATTTATTCGGAGTTGGCCCCCATGTACCGACCTCAGGAAGGCGACGGCATCCGGCTGGATTTTGTCAATCGCGAGGACATGGAACGTGAATTGAGAGCAGGGCAGAAAAGAGAAGGGATCCCGATCCTTGTAAGTACAGAACTCGCAGAGTTTGGAGCCAGCTGGAAGTCGTTGGCTCGGCTGTTGCTGGTGAAAGGCATGTCGTGGGCGTATGAGAAAGAAGTCCGGCTTCTGGTCGATCTGAAGCAGGCGCGCGATATTGGTAAGGAGGACGCGAACGGTTGGCCTATCAGGGTAATAGAGCCTCCCCCGGAGGCAATAAGGGAAATCTACGGCGGGGCGAACACCCGGGATGTCGACGTTGAACGAGCCGTTCAAGTAGCCCGTGGAGAGAACAAGAAGGGGCTATTCGTTGGACATGTTTCGTCCCACGCGTTCAGGGTACAGAAGACTGGTGGGTCGAAATATTAACCTCCCGAACAGTAATGCGTGAATGCACTGCAGTTGACTGTGATCGAGGGTTCAACCTTGGAAGGCCCGACATTCGGCTCCAAAGATGTACGTCATGGCACCACGTACTACCAGGAGATGGCGTATCACCGATCGGTTGTACTCATGCGAAACTCCAGGATGTGTTTACCCCGCCCCGATGCGCGGCCGCTCGGCTAAAACCCGTACAGCGCCCGAGCGTTGTCGTCGACGATCTTGCGGCGCGCTTCCGGGCTGACTGCTTCGTTCCCCTGCAGAATCTTCAGCGCTTCGAGCTGGCTGGAGGTATCGGCGTGGCCGTAGTCGGAGCCGATGACGATGTGGTCCTCGCCGGCGTATTGCAGGATGTAGGGCAGGTCCTCTTCGGTCTGGCAGGCGACGTAGAAGCGGTTGCGGCGCAGCACGTTTGCTTTTTCGTCCAGCTTTCGGGTGCCCGTGCGGTCGAGACGGGCGCCGAGGTCGGTGATGAGGTAGGGGACCCAGGAGGCGGCGGCTTCGAGAAAGCCCCAGCGGAGGTCGGGGAAGCGATCCGGGACGCGGCTTAGCACCAGGGAGTGGAAGGCGGTGATGATGGGCACCTTGGCCATCCACAACGCGGTGGCGCGGGAGTGGAAGAGGCCGCTGAGCGCGTGGTTCACCAGCCCGGAGTGAATGCACACCGCCATGTCGAGGCGGCTGGCCTCCGCGTAGACCGGGAAGTAGTCCTCGTCGATGGGTACGCGTTCGCCCATGAGCCCCTGTAGCAGGAAGCCGCAGGCGCCGTTGTCGCGGCTGAAGCGCAGCTCCTCCAACGCCACGTCCATGGTCAGCAGCGGCAGCGTCGCCACCCAGCGCAGGCGCCCCTTGCCCTGGCGCCATATGTCGGCCATCCAGCGGTTGTAGGCACGGCACATGGCGACCTGGGTCCGGGGGCGGCTCAGGGTGGCGAGACCCAGGAGGGTCGTGGGGTAGAGCACCTGGACGTCGGTGCCGAGTTCGTCCATGTGGCGCAGGCGCGCCTCCACGTCCCGCAGCTCGGAGGACTCCGGAGTCGTTCCGGAGCTGGCGGCCGGGAAGGCCCGTTTGGGCTCCAGGTTGCTGTCGAAAAGCCAGAAATCGTTTCTGCGCAGGGGGTCCGCTTGATCCGCGGCCTCCAGGATGCGCGGCTTGTGGCGCCGATCCTCGCCCTCCATGTACTCCCAGGTCTCTTCGCACTCAATAACGTGGCAATCGGCATCGATGACGGCCATGGCGTACCCCCTCGGAGAACCCCTATGACGAGGGCACAGGGATGTCAAGGCAGGGAGCGCCGTCAAACCAATTCCAGATGGTCTTCTTAACCGAGGGGGGTCAGGGTTTGAGCGGAGGCCTTCGTTAGGGCGATGGAGCGGTCGGCGGCCAGCCTTGATATTGGGTGTGTTCTTACTACAATTCAACCAGAGTGAGCTGGAGAGAATGGAGCGGGATGCCCGATATCGTTCGAGCTCTTACCACAGGTTTGCCGCGCTTTGTTCGGGACCGGAGTCGACTATGGTGTTTCGTCCGGACAAGACCGTCTGTGACATGCCTGCGTCACGCAAGGCAACGGATCTACTGAGGTTGGGATTTCGTCGAGGCATGGTGAGCGAACAAAGGCGCAACGGCTGGCCCCAGAACGTTTGGGCGGTCGATGCTGACGGCATCGTCTACGAGGCTCAACTCAGCAACTCGGGACTTGGCGAATACCACGGATGTCCGATGAAGCAGGGTGACAGCTTCGCCGGCTTTGTCGGTAAAGAGTGGGAGAAACGCGGGGCATGACGCTCAATATCGCAACCTCTTGGTGCCGGGGGCTTGGGGAGGGGATCATCGGAAGACCGGAACCGGTGGAGGATGAGGCAACCCTGAGCGAGATTCGTATCGAGGCAGAGGATACGATTCTCACCCAGGTATGGGATCTCGAAACGCGGCAGGTGCGCAACGGCGCCAATCTTTCGGCATATCGATTGGCTGAATGGTTGACATGGAACTGGTGGCGCCTTCGCTGGGAGCCCGCACACCAGAACGCTCAACGCGATCGGAGCGTGGATTGGCGGCAGGCGCACGAGATGGCTGGTATCGGTCGAGGGTGGCTGTGGCCAAACGTTACGATAAGGTCCGATGGTCTTCGTGTTGAGCTCGATGCCAGACCCTCATCGGAGACATGTACAGAGCGGTTGCGTTACATGTCGGACAAGAGGAGGGTGATGTCTGCCGACGCGTTCGAGGCCGGGGTCGATGACTTGGTAGAACGTGTTCTGGAGCGGCTTGACCGAAGGTCGCTTCCCGATTCCGACCTCTGTACCGCGTGGAGGGAGCTTGCCGCTGAGCGAAACGATCCTGAATCGACCATGTACCGAACAATTGAGGCTCGGCTGGGTTTTGATGTCGATCAAGCTGACCCACGGCAGATCGAGCAGATCATTGTCGGTGGCAACACGCTCGGGACCAACGCCATTTCCGAGGTCGCGGCGGACCAGTTTCTCTCCGTAGAGGAGTTCTACGCGGCGGCGAAGGAGTTGGGTTTCGTTTCGGATCCTGGCGGAGGGACCGATCCCTTGACCGGCTCTTGGAATGGTATGGGAAGCATTGCTCCCTGGAGAGTCGGCGCAGACGCGGCGGTTAGGCTCCGGGTCCGAGAAAAGTTGAGCGCGGATACTGTGCCCGATGATCGACTCGCCGGTTTGTGCGGCGTTGATGAACGGGCGTTGGATGAACGGGGTATTGGTGGGAAGATGGCTTTTGCTCTCCACGCGAACGGTTTGGGGAGTCGTGTTGTGCTGCGCTCGAAATGGCGCACAGGACGACGCTTTGAGGTGGCGCGCTTGCTTGCTGACCGCCTGCTGGTAGAGACCGAAGAGAGTCTCCGTCCCGCGACCGGCGCATCGACTTATCGGCAAAAAATGCAGCGTGCATTTGCGGCGGAGCTTCTTTGCCCTCTTGTAAATTTGCTGGACGTTCTGGGGAACGACTTCTCGGACGGTGCCCGGGAAGAAGCGGCCGAACGATTCGACATCTCCTCTCATGTTGTGAGATCGGTGCTTGTAAACAACGACTTCCTGGATCGTGATGAGATTAGACCAATGATCTGACCGGATCAGAAGGTCCTGCCCCACACGCCTACCTAAAATCCGTACAGCGCCTTGGCGTTGTCATCGACGGGGCCTCCAGGCTCATCGCATCGTTCCCCTGCGAGACCTTCATTTGGCGCCCGCCGTACTTTTGTGGACTCATCACTATATGTACATGTGGACAGGATGATGCAGGACTGGTTGGTCGGGCCAGTAATCAAGCATTCGAGGAGGGTTTTGATCGGAGTATCACGACGATTGCTGATCTCGTTGAGACTCACCTCGCCCTAAACGAGTAGCTGTTCGGGCCTTGCGGGCGATGTCGGTCCTGTCCATTCCACGCGGCATCCTTTCATGGATGCAGCCATTACCCCTTCCAGACGAACGCCGGCCCTTCACTCCGGACCGGAGCCTCGGTCTGGCCGCATTGGGTGCAGTGGCGCAGGGACTCGTCCGCGGCCATGGCCGCGTAGGCCCGCTGCACCGCGTCCGCGGGGTCGTTGAACTGGACGGTGGTCTCGTAGAGCGTGTGGGTGCAGTTCCCGCACACCCACTCGAAGCGGTCGGTCTCGTCCGGCCGGCGTACCCGTTCCACCACCAGGGTGTAGGAGCCGTCGGCCCGGCGCGGCGAATGGGGCACCAGGGCGGGCAGCAGGAACATCTCGCCTTCCTTGAGGACCGCCACCTCCGGTTTGTGGTCGGGGGTGAGGTAGTGGAGGTTCAGCTCGCCTTCGAGCTGGTAGAAGACCTCGTCGCCGGGATTGATGTGGAAATCCGTCCGGTCGTTGGGGCCCCGTGTCACGAAGATGATGAAGTCCGAGTCTTCCCAGATGACTCTTCGCCTCCCCCAGTCGCCGCGGTTCTCGTCGATCCAGTTTTTCAGATTGAAGCGGGTGAGGTGTGGAAACATGACGGCTCCTTTCAAGTGTCGGCTCCGTGTTGGGCGCTGAACCCGAGGGCTTCCCGTGCCTTGTCCGAGGCATAACAACAATAGTTCTCATCCGTCTCGAAAGCTACCTGCCGCACCTCCGGGAGGTGCCGTTGTAGCAGGGTGCGGGTGGGAACCGTCAGATAGGTCGTGGGCGCGCATATGTTGAAGGTCTGGTGGCCTTCGAAGGCCGCCTGCAGGGCCAGGGCGCAGGCCGTGGCCGCGTCGCGTACGTCGATGTAGCTCCAGAAGCTTCCCAAGCCGCGAATCATCGGGTCGTTGCGCCGTTTCGCCAGGCGCTGGTACACGTTGGCGTCGGCGATGCCGGCAAAGCGCAGGCTGGCGATGCTTGCGTCACTGCGCCGGGCGAAGGCCTCGCAGAGCTCCTCTCCCGCGAGCTTGGACAGTCCGTAGGGGTCCTGGGGCCGCCGGGGATGGGCCTCGTCGATGGGAAGGTAGTCGGGAAGCGCGGGACGCAGGGGATAGTAGAGGCCGTACACGGCCAGGCTGGAGCCCATGATAAGCCTCCGAATACCCAGGGACGTTCCCACCGCCAGGACATTGTACGTCATGGCGACATTGCGCTGAAATATCCGGCTGTCGCCGGCCACGTCGGGGGTCTGCCAGGTCTGGGAGGTGCGGTCGAACAGGCCCTGCTCGGTGTAGGGGAATCGTTCCCGGGCCAGGTGGATCACCGCCTCCGCGCCTTCCAACGCCCGCCGCGCCGCGTCGGGGTCGGTGAGGTCCACCGCCCCGCCGGCGTTCCCCGCCGCGAGATCCAGGGGTACGACCTCGTGGCCCCTCCGTGACAGCAGTTCCGTCACCCGTTGTCCCAGCCGGCCGGCGCTTCCGGTGACGACGACTCTCATGCGGTGGCCTCTCGGTTTTGGCTATCCGCCGGTTTCGGCATCCGGTTTCTGCGGGTAGGCGCGGATACCCGTGTAGGAATCCATTCGTACCAGCCCGTCGGCATCCCTCGGGGACAGGACGCCCTTGGGCCGGAGGCCCCGCCGGACCCGGTCGATGGCGGTCAGGATGATCCGGCGTTGCAGGATGACGCCCTTGTCGGACGCCGCCAGGCGCTCCTGGCGGCCGGCCACGTTGCCCTGGGTGGACTGGGTCATGATGTCCTCGAGGCGGACGCTTCCCCGGAACGGCGACAGCGGCCGGTGGTCGTACTCGGCTTTTTCACCGGTGGAGACGGGCCGCCGGGAGGGGGCGAGCCTGGTCATGAAATCCGGGTCGGGGCCGGTGTAGTGATCCACCGTGTAGAGCGTGAAGTGGTCGTCGTCGTTCGGAGTCAGGAACATCCAGTGGGCGTTGCGGGAGCCCCGGGCCAGGGCCTCCCTGGGCTCCTTGAAATGGGTGAACTCGGTGTCACCGATCTGCATGACGCTGGGCAGCGCGTAGCTCTTCTCGTCCACGTAGCTCATACCCGGCTTGGGGGCAGGCTTCCGCGACACCACCTTCATGCCGTAATCCGTCTCCACCGCATCGAACGGAGGCACGTCCTTCGCATTGAAGAACCAGCTTCGCCAGGTGCCGTCATCGGGATCGGACCGGTGCAGAGTGGAGAAGTGGGCGGGGTCGGCGCCGTTCTCGATGAAGTTGTACCAGTTGTAGTCGTAGTGGCGCGCCGCCTCGATGCGCCGCTGCCCGCCGGGCTCCGCCAGGGGAGCGTATTGCGGCAACGGCGGCTCCTGGTCGGGCGGCCCGAGATAGGCGAAGATCAGGCCGCCCAGCTCCCGCACCGGGTAGGAGAGGTGGCGGACCTTCTCGTGGAACACGCTCCCTGGCGGCTCCGCCGGCTGTTCCAGGCAGGCGCCCGCGATATCGAACAGCCATCCGTGGTATGGACAGCGCAGCCCCGACGGCTCGCAGTCACCGTACTCCAGGGAGGTGCCGCGGTGGGGGCAGTGAAGGCCCAAGAGGCCCAGGCGGCCCTGGCCGTCCCGAAACAGCACCAGGTCCTCACCGAGGATACGGACCCGGATCGGAATGACCCGCAGGTCGTCGTTTCGGCCCGCCACCATCCAGTAGTGCCTGAACCACTCGCCGGCGGCGGTGCCTGGTCCCACCTGGGCGAGGTCCGCCGCGGTCAGTGCTGCCTTCGGTTCCATCTCCCCGCCTGACTGAGGCGCGGGCGGGTTTGAAACCCGCCCCTACACCTCGTCGTCGCGCATTGCTGACAACAAGAATTCCTGTGCATCTTTGTAAACGTATTTGTGAGACACACTAACGCCATGAGTGCAGCGGCTTCCATCCCAGGATATCCTTCGCCCGTGCGTTCGAGAAGACGCCCCGGGTGCCGGTGAGCCCCCGGGCGCGGTCGCCGATGGCGGGGTTGAGGCGCGGCAGCAGATCGCACAGGGGCTCGGCCACGGTGCTGTCATCGGCCACCACGAACATGACGGTGCCGCCGGGTACGGGCCGCTCCACGGCGAGCCGGAAGGCCACGGCCAGGTCCCGCACGTCGATGTAGCTGTACTCGCGCCAACCCTCGGGCTCCCGGCCGCCGGTGCGGCGGATCTCGTCCAGCGCCTCCGGCGTCACCACGCCGCTGGGGCGGATGACTACGGTCTCCACGCCCTTGCGGCTGTACGAGTGGGCGATGGTCTCGCCGATCTGCTTCGACAGGCCGTAGGGGTCGATGGGCCTCAACGGGTGCTCCTCGTCGATGGGCAGGTAGTCGGGCATGAACGCGCCGTCGCTGTAGGCCCATCCCACCGCGGCGTTGCTGCTGGTGGAGACCACCCGCGGGATGCCCAGCCGGTACGCGGCGTGGTGCACGTTGAACGTGCCGTTGACGTTGGTTTCGAAGACGACGCCGGTGGGCGCGACGTGGGGATTGTGGATCGCCGCCAGATGGATGATGGCATCGGTCCCCGCGGCCGCCTCCATGACCTGGCCGAGGTCCTGGATTTCCCCCATCAGGTGCTTCACGCCGCCGTCCCGGGGCCCCGGCAGGCGGTCCAGCACCGTCACTTCATGGCCGCCGTGCAGCAGTTCGTCCACCACCGACTGGCCGATCTTGCCCAATCCTCCGGTGACCAGGATCCTCACAGTGAACCTCCTGAACGCATTTGTTCATTGGATACGGCGCTTGCCCCCAAGGTGGTAACACTGCTCCGGTTCCCCGTCAAGAAATGAGCATTTCCCGACAAAGTGCTTTGACAGGAGGGTGCCGAGACGGTAAAAGCAGGAAACTTCGGGCACCGGCCGCTGAACTTCCGGTGCGACGGCGAACTTTTACGGAGGCAGGATGCAACGCATAGCCTTGGCCTACGAACAACTCCTCAACGCCTTCAAGATCGGCGCGGAGATAGTCGTATTCCTCATCTTCTTCCTCATCACCACGGATGTGTTCATCCGTTTAGCGGGCCTCCAACCGTCCACCTACACTCTCGGCGTGGTCGAGTATTGCTTCCTGTGGTTTACCATGCTGGGGGCGCCGTGGCTGGTGCGCATGAAGGGCCACGTCTTCGTCGACTCCCTGGTCGGGCTCCTGCCCCGGAGGGCGCAGCTTGTTCTGGCCAGGATAGTCTATCTCATCTGCATCGGCGGCGCGCTCTTCTTCGTCTACTTTTCCCTGGATCTTACCGTCGAAGCCATCATGTCGGGGCAGATGGATATCCGCGGTGAAGCGCAGCCTCTCTGGCTTCTTCTCGTGCCCATGCCGGTGTCCTTCCTCATGGTGGCTGTCGAGTTCGTTCGATACCTCACAGGCGTCGACACCATGTACACCTCGCGTACCGAGGTCCGGGAGAACGTCTGATGGAATGGTACTGGGCATTCGCTCTCCTGATAGGCATGGTCGTCAGCCTGATGGCCATCGGGTTCCGGTGGCCTTCGCCTTCATCACCACGAACCTCATCGGCATCGTCATCTTCGCCGGCAGTCACGGTCTCATCCAGGTGGTGGATAATTCCACCGTTCTGATCACCCGGTTTACGCTGGGTCCGGTGCCCATGTTCATTCTCATGGGCGCGCTTTTCTTCCACACGGGCCTGGCGATCCGCGTTTTCGACGGGCTCGACACGTTGTTCGGCAAGCTGCGGGGCCGGCTCTGCTATCTGACGGTGGCCGGCGGCACGATCTTCTCCACCCTCACGGGCTCGTCCATGGCCAACACGGCCATGCTGGGATCGCTCCTCGTCCCGGAGATGCAGCGGCGGGGCTACAACTGGCGTATGTCCATGGGGCCGATCCTGGGTACCGGCGGACTGGCCATGATCATACCGCCGTCGGCGCTGGCGGTGCTGCTGGCGAGCATTGCCAACATCGACGTGGGCCGTCTGTTGATCGCGGGGTTTCTGCCCGGCGTGGTGCTGGCGGGCCTGTATGTCATCATGTTGTACCTCCAGATCCTCATCAACCCCGCGGGCGCGCCCGCCTATGACGTACCGCCGTCGGGCTGGGGCCGCAAGATCAAGCTTGTCTGCTTCAATATACTGCCGGTGAGTCTCGTGATCTTCATGGTCATCGGGTTCATCATCCTCGGCATTGCCACGCCTACGGAGGCCGCCGCCTGCGGCGTATTGGGCGTCGCCATCCTGGCAGTGGCCTTCCGCGTGCTGAAATGGGGGGCCATTCGCACCTCGTTGTCGGGCACGGTGCGGGTCGCCGGCATGGTGTTCTTCATCATCATGAATTCCACGGTGTTCAGTCAGCTCCTGGCCTACTCGGGAGCGACGGCCGGCATGTTGGAATGGGCCACGAGCTTCGAGGTGTCCCGTCTCGTGGTGCTTGGGGTCATGTTCCTGGTTCTCATCGTGCTGGGGATGTTCATGGACGGCACCTCCATCATGCTGATCACCGTACCGATCTTCTTTCCTCTGGCTCAGTCCCTGGGTTTCGACTTGATCTGGTTCGGATTGTTCGTGTTGATGACCCTGGAGATGGCCGGGACCACGCCTCCTTTCGGGTTGCTGCTCTACGTCATGCTAGGCGTAGCGCCCCGGGGGACCACGCTGCTGCAGGTGGCCAATGCAGCGTTCCCGTTTCTGATCTGCGATATGATCCTGATAGTCATCCTGATCGTCTACCCCGAGCTTGCCCTGTATCTTCCCGATCTCATGGAATGAGGAAGGCGTTCGGGCCGCGCCTGTTGTTCTCGTGGTAAACAAAAGCCCCCGATCCGGCTGCGGATCGGGGGCTTCTAACGAGTTCGATGGTGCAGACCTCAGGGCTCGCGATACATCTTCTCCCTGAGCTTTGCGAACGGCACGGTATATTTGGCGTTCTTCCGGGCCTCCCAGGCAAGCTCGTATACGGTCCGCAGATAAGCCTTCCGGACTTCGCCCTTGAGCTCGATCTTCTGCATGCCCGCGGCCCACAGTTTTGCGTTGTCGATGTCCGCCTTCTTGCGGAGGATGGTTATGCTGTTCTCCTCGAACGCCAGTCCCTGCTTGTTGAGCATGTCCTGCACGGACTTGGGAAGCGTCTTCCACTTGTCGAGGTTGACCACGACCATGGAGCCGCTGCGATAGAATCCGGGGTAGACGCGATACTTGAGGATCTTCTGGACGCCGTACTTCACCAGCGCGCCCTCGGGCCATGCGATTCCTTCGGCCACACCCCGGCTGAGACCCGTTTGCATCTCCGATGGCGACATGTTGATGGGGATGGCGCCCATGGCCTTGAAGAATGGATTATACGTGGCAGTGGAGCGCATCTTGTGGCCCGTGAGGTCGAGGCCCGTCTTGGTGCTCTGTTTCGGCACGAACGTGGTATAGATGTGGAAGTCCACGCCGTAGCAGCACCAGCCCAGGATCCTGCCGTTCAGTTTGGCGTTCCACGCCGGCTGAAGCTGGTCGATGGCTCCGTTCTCACGAAGCACCTTGGTGGGCAGGTTGGTCACCGAGGTCAGGCCGGCTTCCGCCACCGTCCCCTCGAAATAGCCCATGGGGCAGAAGATCATGTCCACCAGGCCGCGCTTGAGCATGACAGCCTGCTTCTGTCGCGGCGTCACTTCCGGCCCGCCCAAGTAGTGGAGCTTGGCCTCGCCCTTGGCCATCTTGTTGAAAGGCTCGTAAAAGCCCTGAAAGTAGGTTTCCACCTGGTCGTGGGTCTTGGCCAGACAGGTGCTGAACCGCAACGTGACCTCGGCCTGTGCGGATGCGGCCAGAACAAGTAGAGCGAACGTCATCGCAACGACCGCCCCAAGTGTGGTTTTTTTCATCCGTGTACCCTCCTTTGTCGGGGCTCTCTTGGCCCCAATTGGTTGATGTCCCCCTTCAAACCGTCAGATGCTGACCTCTATTAAAGTCGGGAACCGTTGTCAAGGAGTTCTGGATGGCGCAGGACGCGCTGTCCGGCACTCACAAACGCCCGCCCTCACGGTCGAATACCAGCAGCTTTTCCGTGTCGAGCTGACAGTGCACGGTCTGACCCGGCGCAATGTCGCTGCGCACCGGCTGGATCGAACGCAGCACGTTGCCGTCGCTCAGCGTCACGTCGTAGAGGTTTTCCCGTCCCTGGGTCTCGACGAAACTGACCTTACCCGAGAGCGGGCCCGAGTCGGCGAGCCGCACGTGCTCGGGGCGAACGCCGAGCTGAATCTCGCATCCGTCCTCGAGGCCCTCGTAGCCGCTCGGCACGTCGATGCCCGCCGTCGAATCGTTCAGGCAGAAACGACCGCCGCGGACTTGGCCCGACATGAAGGCGATCGGCGGGTTGCCCAGGAAGCCGGCTACGAAGGTGCTGACAGGGTTGTGGTACATTTCGGCGGGCGAGGCGACTTGGTGAATTTGGCCGCGATCCATGATCGCGATCCGGTCGCACATGCTCATCGCCTCGACCTGATCGTGCGTGACGAGGATGGCCGTGATGCCGGTCTCCTTTTGCAGCCGGCGAATCTCCGAGCGCATGTCGAGGCGCAGCCGCGCGTCCAGGTTGGCCAGCGGTTCGTCCAGCAGGAGCACGCTTGGGCGACGGATCAAGGCCCGCGCCAGCGCCACGCGCTGCTGCTGACCACCGGAAAGGTGCGCGGGCAGACGCTCCAGCAGGTGATCGATCTCGAGCATGGCCGTGATTTCGTCCACCCGGCTGCGAATGGCTGCGCTCGGTTCTCCCTTTACCTGGAGCGGGAAGGCGACGTTGTTGAACACGTTCATGTGTGGATACAGAGCGTAGGACTGGAACACGACGCCGACGTTGCGCCGCTGCGGCGACCAGCCGGTGACGTCTTCGTCGCCGAAGAGTATCCGCCCGCCATCGATGACGTGCAGCCCGCACACGGCGAGCAGCGTCGTCGTTTTGCCGCAGCCCGAAGGACCGAGCAGCGCGAGCATCTCGCCGTCCTCGACTTCGAGATTCATCGCATTGATGACGGTGTCTTCGCCGAAGCGCTTGGTGAAGTTTTCGATCAGAATGCGCATCAGCCCTTGGTTCCCCCGCCGTAGATGTTCATCAGCTTGTCCTGGAAAAACAGGTAGAGGATGACAACCGGGATCACGTAGAACAGTCCGATGCTCTTGAACAGGGCGAAGTTCAGGTCCGAGTCGTCTGCGATGAGCCCGGCGAGGTAGACCGACAGCACCTGCACCTTGTTGTCCGGCGCCAGCACCTGCGGCAGTATGAATTCGCTCCAGCCGGCCAGAAACGAGAACACGCCCAGCGCCAGGATACCGGGCGTGACCTGCGGCAGTATCAGGCGCCGCCACACCGTGAAGCGACTCGCACCATCCTGCACGCCGGCCATTTCGATCTCCCACGGCACGGTGTCGTAGAAACCCTTCATGATCCAGATGCCCAGCGGCAGCTCGAGCGAGGCCTTGACCAGGATGACCCCGGTGAGCGTGTTGTAGAGCCCGATCATCTGCAGCACGAGGAAGATGGCGATGATCAGGGTCACGGTCGGGAAGGCGTGCAGCACCAGAACCCCGGCGAGGAAATACGCCCGGAACGGCAGATTGATTCGCGACAGCGCATAGCCCGCGGTGGATGACACCGACAGCACGATGACCGCGGTTGAAGCGGCAAAGATGAACGTATTCAGCGTGACGGCCCAGATATTGGCCCGGCCGGGCAGGTCCTCCCACAGGAAGTGCCAGTTCTCCAGCGTGAAACCGTCCGGCAGCAGTTGCCCGGGCGGCGCCTCACCCACTGTCTCGATAACGAGGAAGAGGTACATGAGCACCAGCGGCGCGGATGCAGCCGCCAGTAGTGCAACGATGATTCCGCTCCTGCGTGTGTCCAGCATCGTCGTGGCCTGCTACGTTTCGATGCGCGGACGCGCGACGAGGGCGTCGAAGTTGAAGATCTTCAGGTAGAGGAGTGAGAACGCCACGCCGATGATCACCAGCACCAGCGCGAGCGTCGCGCCGTAGCCGTACTGCAGGTTTCCGGCATAGTTGTTGAGCGCCGTGTGATAGGCGGCGAGCGACCAGACCTCGGTCGCCGAGCCCGGCCCGCCGTCGGTGGCCAGCAGGATGTACTCAAACGAGGTCAGCAGCGACAGCGTCTGGTAACTCGTCACGAACAGGATCGGCCAGCGCAGTTGCGGCAGGATGATGCGCCTCACCTGCTGCCAGCGCGAAGCGCCGTCGACCTCACTGGCCCAGAACAGGTTTTTGGGGATCGCGCGAATGGCGCTGGAAAAAATGATCATGCCCATGGAGGCGCCGACGAATCCATTGATGAGCACGACGAAGACCCAGGCATTGAACGCAGTGTCGAGCATCCAGTTGCGTGAGGCGACGCCAAACCAGACGAGCACCGTGCTGAGAAATCCGGTGTCCCAGGCCAACCATTTCCAGAGCAGCACATAGAGCACCGGCGGCGTGATGCGTGGAAGAAACCAGATGCCGCGGAAAACCGCCGCCGGGGTGGCGGGCAGGTAGAACGTCGTGACGGCGAGTACGAGCGCAAAACCCGTGTTGAAGAGAATCAGCGTGACGAAGACATAGATCAGGGTATTGGCGAGCACCTGCGCGGTGTCCGCGGTGCCGAACATGCGCCGCAGGTTGTCCGTGGTCCAGGCCCAGCCGGTGTAGCTCGCGCGCACCAGGCGTTCGCGATCTTCGTCACTCAACTGCACTCCGCTTGCAGCCAGCGCGGTCAGCAGGTCGGCACGCTGTCTGAACGTACGATTGACAACGCTCGTCTCGAAATGCCGGGCGGTCTGCTTCAGCGCGCGCACCGAGCGCGGGCGCTTGTTCAGTGACTTCAGCGCCCGTTCGAAGTTGCGGCGACTGTCGAAGGGCTTGCCGGCGTGACGTTGCTCGAGTTCATCGAGGGTCCCGGCGGCGACACCGGCAGCGCGTGCCCTGGCCAGCGTTTCCGGATTGACGAGGTAACTGGTCGCGCCGAGCAACTCGACCACGGAGCGGTCCATACCGCGTCCGGCGAGGCGGCTGAGCGTGGACGGCGTGATCAGGTATCCACCTCCGCCGATACCGGTGGCGGTGCTCATGCTGGTGAACGCGAACACCGCGGTGAGCAGCACCGGTGCGACGAAGAACACCACGACGAAGAGCGTAGCCGGTGTCAGGAACAGGACGCCGAGCCATTTGCCGGGAATCATGACACGCAGTTTTCGGCTGCGGAGGAGCATACCAAGTGTCCTGTCTCCTGAATACGTTGACGAATCTGCTGGTCCTTTTTGCTGTCGGCTGCGTTGCTCTTCCTCGCGTGGTGCCCGCCACACGGGCGGGTTTGAAACCCGCCCCTACAAGTCATCGCGCCTTGCCGACAACAAAAAGTCCTGCGTATCTTCATCAACGTATTCAGGGGACAGGACACTAAGCAACCGCGCCGGGGTCCGCCCGGCGCGGCCGGCTCCACCGCTCTACCGCTCAGCGCATGATGATGCGATCGCCAAGCGCGTTACGCAACTGGGCAGCAGCATCCTCCGCGGCCTGGTCGGGGCGCTTCTGCCCGGTCCAGGCGGATTCGAGCCCCTTCCACATAGCGGTCCAGTAGACGCCGAAATCGACATTGTTGGGCATGGCGCTGGCACTGGACAGCAGCCGTTCGGTCGCTTCGCTGGCCCAGCGGTCGTTGCTGTAGAGCCCGATCGAGGTCTGCGACCTGGTGATGCCCAGGTGCGCCGACTTGATGGCGTGCAGGGTGTTGATACGCGGCTCGGACGCGATCGTCACGAGCTTGGCGGCAATGAATGCATCGTCGTCCGTGCCCCGGTTGGTCACCAGGTAGACGAGCGGATGGGTGATCGTGTTCGGCCGGCCGTTGGCATCGCCCGCCGGGATCAGCGTGAACTGGATCTTGTCGAAAAAGTCGCTCAGGCCCTCCTTGCCGGTGTAGCGTGCGTAGTGCCAGGTGCCGCCGTGCCAGAGGCCCGCCTTGCCCGACGCGACCTCCGCGTACCACTGATCCCACGGCGTGCCGATATGGTTCTTGCGGGTAACGCCTGCGGCGACTGCGTCGGCAAAGAACTTGTAGAACCGCGTCATTGCACCCTGGTCATAGATCAGCTTGCCCGAGGCGGCATCCTGCATCTCACCACCGAAAGACTGGTAGAACTGCCAGTAGTCGGGACCATTGGAGACGCGCGGGTAGAAGCCGTAACCTGGTTGCACCACGCCCTTGTCCTGCATCTCCTTGGCGTCCTCGAGAACGTCGTACAGCGTGTAGTCCCCACTGGCGACCCGTTCCGGCAGCGCGGCGAGTTCCGCATCGGAGTAACCGATCGCCTTCATATGCGGAATCCATGCGAAGAACGGGCGCGATTCCGCATCTTGGGGCAGACCGTAGACGGCACCCTCGTAGGAGGCGATTTTGATCAGATTGGGAAAGATATCGTTGACCGGCCAGGCCTCCATGTCGATCAGGTCTTCCATCTTGCGAATGATGCCGGCATTCGCCCAGGGAGCGATGTCTTCGTGCCCGGTGACGACGATGTGAGGCGCGTTGCCGGACTCGGCGGCCAGCGTCACGGCCTGCTTGAAGTCGTCCCAGCCATCGTAGAGCTTCTTGTCGACCGTGATATTGATCGACTCGCCATTGATCTCGGCTTCGCGCTGGAGAATGTCGGCGGCCATCTCGATGGCATCGACCCGGTAGATGTCATTGGCGCTGGAGCCGCCCGCCCAGACCGTGATCGTCATGTCGGCCGCGGACGCGGTCCCCGTCGCAAGCAACACAGTCAACGCAGCGGCAGCAAGCACACGGACAGGTTTGTATGGATTCCCCATTTTTCGACCTCCTTTGGTTAGCTGGTATCGTGGCCATCACGTTCCTTTTACACGTGCACAATCCTTTTACACGTGCACAAGAGCCATAAGCAAGACCCGCAAACGGCGACCATGGACGGCTTCCCATGGGGCTTCGGCACAGCGTATCGGATAAAGACGATTAGGCTTCTGCACAACGGCCGGCAACATGCTAAGATGAGTGGTCCATTAACTGACCGGATCTCGTATGCCATGAACTACATCGTTGGAGTCGATATCGGCGGCACCTTTACCGACTGCGTCGTGGTCAACGACCAGGGCGAGATGGTGGTGGGAAAATCGCTTTCCACCCCGCCGGACTTCTCCGTCGGCGCCGCCGACGCGGTCCGGGACGCGGCCCGGACCATCGGCCTCGGCGGCGAGGAGGAGCTGCTCCGGCAGACTACGCTCTTCTTTCACGCCTGCACCATCGGCGAGAACACCCTGATCACCCGATCGGGTCCCAGGACCGGCCTCGTGACCACCCGGGGTTTCCCCGATACCCTGCTGATGATGCGGGGGAAGGTCACCGACGGCCTCACCGAGGCCGAGGCCGGCCGGCTGGCCTGGCTCCAGAAGCCCGAGCCCTTCGTGCCCCGTTCGCTTGTCGCCGAGGTGAACGAGCGCGTGGACTACAAGGGCGCGGTGACCGTGCGGCTCGACGAGGATCAGGCCGCGGCGGCCCTGGACGCCCTGGTGGCGCGCGGCGTGGAGTCCGTTGCCGTGTGCCTGCTCTGGTCCGTGGCCAACGACGTCCACGAGAAGGCCGTGGCGGAAATACTGCGGCGGCGTCATCCGGGCGTTTACGTGACTCTTTCGAGCGCGGCGGTCCCCTTTGTCGGCGAGTACGAGCGCACCGCCACCACGGTCTTCAACGCCTACATCGGCCCCCGTATCTCCAGCTATCTGGTGAATCTCGAGCAGGTGCTCCGGAGCAAGGGACTGGTTAAGCCGCCGATGATCATGCAGTCCTACGGCGGCGTGCTGGACATCGAGGCCACTTGCCGCAACGCCGTGGGGACCATCGAGTCGGGTCCGGCCTCGGGTGTGGTGGGGACCCGGTTCCTGGGCGAGCTGATCGGCGAGGACAACATCCTGGCCACGGACATGGGCGGCACCACGTTCAAGGTGGGCGTGGTGCGGGAGGGTCGCATCGAGCGGGACTACACGCCGGTGGTGCTGCGCCACCGGGTGCTGGCGCCCAAGATCTGGGTGCAGTCCGTGGGCGCCGGGGGCGGCAGCGTTGCCTGGATCGAGGAAGAGACCGGCCTGCTCAAAGTGGGGCCCGAAGGAGCCGGCGCCAGTCCGGGACCGGTGTGCTACGGCCTCGGCGGCACCGAGCCCACCGTCTCTGACGCCGACCTCATTCTCGGCTATCTCAACCAGGACTACTTCCTCGGCGGCCGGATGCGGCTCGACCGGGAAGCCGCGCTGCAGGCGGTGAAGCGAAGGATCGCGGAGCCCCTCGGGATGAGCGAGTCCGAGGCTGCCTTGGGCATCTACCGCATCTCCAACGCGCACATGAGCGACCTCATCCGCCGGGCCACGGTGGAGAAAGGCCACGACCCGAGGGCCTTCGTGCTGTTCGCCTTCGGCGGCGCCGGCCCGGTGCACGCCGGCCGTTACGCCGCGGACCTCGGCGTCCGCCAGGTGGTGATCCCGCTCACGGCTTCGGTGCACGGCGCCACCGGGCTCATCAGTTCCGACGTTGTTCACGAGTACGGCAAGTCGGACCACCTGCAGGTGCCGGCGGACGCCGGACGTGTCAACGAGGATTTCGCGGAGCTCATCCGGAGGGCGGAGGCGGATCTGGGCGCCGCCGGGTTCGGCCCGGCCGGCATGGCCGTCACGCGCAGCGTCGACATGCGCTACCGCTACCAGGTCCACGAGCTCAACGTGCCGCTGTCCACGGGAACGGCGGCCCTCACGGACGCGGAGCTGGAGCAGCTCTACTTGAGCTTCGACGAGGCCTACGAGAAGGCCTACGGCAAGGGCTCGGGCTATCGGGAAGCCGGCAAGGAGATCCTGACCTTTCGCGTCACCGCGGTGGGGCTGCTGAACAAGCCCCGCATCAAGGAGGCGCCGGTGCGCAAGGCGGCCGCGGACGATGCGTTGAAGCCGCCTCGCAAGGTCTTCTTCGAGGAGCTGGGGGAATTCACTCCCACGGCCATCTATGATTTCGAGCGAATGCAGCCGGGCATGGATCTGTCCGGCCCGGCGGTCATCGAGACGCCCGTGACCACGGTGGTGGTGAATCCCCGGGACCGCGCCGAGATCGACGGGTTCCGCAACATCCGGATCTTCGTGGGCGACAACGCTGACACCTCCTGACGGGCAGCGGACTCCCTCAACACAAATTGTTGTCAGTGCACCTGGCTCCGACTGGCGGAAGTCCGGCCGGGTTCGTCATTATGTTCGTCATTATCAATCAATCGGTTTGAAACAGGCGGGGGTCTCTGGCAGGAAAGGTTTCTCGCTTCAGCGACCAACGGAGCGCCGACTATACGGAACACCGAACGAACACCGAAAAGGTGAGGACAAATGCCCGCACCAGGCTTGGCACTGATTGACTACTACAACTTCAGAACACCAGAGGCGAAGTCAAGGGCCGATTTGGAACTGGAGACGGAGACCGTGCTCGACGAGGTAGTCGGGGCTTTCGGTCACGTCTTTCCCGGTACCGCGGAGTTGGATGTTCGGTTATACGGAGGCTGGACCGATGAATCCGGTTCGCCAACGGCCGATGCAGCTTGGCTACTTCAACTGTTGCCGGCTCTTCGAGGGCGGCGGCACGGCGTTATCGTCCGTCCGTCCCTTGCCACGGCGATGATCCGGTTTCCCGAGTTCCTGCTACGCGGTACACTTAGAGGTCAGGGACGAAACAGGCGGCAGAAAATGGTGGATGCAATGATGGGGGTTGACGCCATGTACATGGCGAGCGAGGGCATGACCTGTCTGGGAATTGTGACGAACGATGACGACCTCCTTCCGGCGGCGGTGACGGCTCATGACATCAATGGGGAGGTGCTGGCGTGGATTCGCGCAAGGCCCGCGGGGTCTGCGCTCAATGACCGGGTATTGCTCGAAAAAGGCTTACGAATTCATGACATGAGCAGGTGGGTTGACGATGGTTGAAAGTTATCACGAGGAGACGAAGAAGCGCATCGGCACCGATTTATCTTCCTTTGCCGATCCTGGCAGCGTGAGGTTGGGCGACGGCACCCGCAGCTTCGCCGCCGAGTGGCGAATGCGGAGTGAGGTGCGAGAGGCGCGCTTCGTTGTCTCGCCCGATCACGGCATCAACGTTTTCAGGGGTAAGGAACACCAGGCTTACCGCGTGTTCCTGGCGAGTACGGAAATGGCGGACCTGCGCCGGATAGCGCAGATGATCGGACAAACGGCGACGCGGGAGATCTTTGTTCCCACACGAGCGCAACGGGCCGATGTGGAGGACGCGGTCCCAACGTCCGCCACAACTCTGTTGGGGGGTCTGTTGGACGACGAGGAAGCAGACAGCACGCAGATCATAATGATTACCGGAGAGGCGGGAGCCGGCAAGACGAAAGTTTTGCGGGAATTGGTGACACGTCAAGCGGAAAGGTATTTGAGAGGGGAGACGGAACGCCTGTTGCTCTACGTCAACGCCCAGGGTCGGGCGTTGGCCCGCTTGAACGAAGCGCTTGCTACAGAGTTGCAGGACCTGAGGGTCAATCTGACTTACCATTCCATTGCCACGTTGGCGCGTGTGAGTTTGCTTATCCCGGTGATCGACGGCTTCGATGAGTTGTTGGGCATAAGCGGATACGACGATGCGTTCAATTCACTGGGTGCGTTTCTCAATCAGTTGACGGGTCAAGGGCGGCTGGTCGCCTCGGCTCGGTCCGTCTACTACGAGGAGGAGTTCCTGAGCCGGGCCGGTGACGTTTCGACTGGAGGAGGGCAGGCGTGGTCTCACATACCGGTCAAATTATTGCCCTGGCAGACCGGGGACCAAACCAATTACCTGGATGAGTTGGCGGAGCGTGAGGCCCTCCCGGCAGAAGAGAAAGAGCGGTTGACGCAAAGGGTACGTGAGGTTTTCAAGGGGAGCGGTGAGCTGGGAGCGAAGCCATTGTTCTTTGCACGGACGGTGGATCTGCTGTTGGAGGATTCAGAGTTTGCCGGCGGCGACGATCTCTTGGACACGCTGTCCGGCAGACTGCTTGAACGGGAACAAAAGGAGAAGTTGCTCGATCGGCAACATCGCCCCTTGTTGGGGGAAAACCATCTCGAACTGCTGCTTCAGGAACTGGCCGAGGAAATGTGGAACCAGGAGACGCACGAATTGGACTATGCGTCGGTTCGTGAAATTGCGAAATTTGTCTTGGAAGACAGAGATGTCTCCGAATCATCGCGGCAGATTGCTGTCGAACGCATGCCTACGCTCGCATTCCTTGCGCCCAGCGAGAAGCACGAAAGCGTGCAGTTCGAACACGAGGTCTTTTTCTTCCACTTTCTCGCGCGCGCTCTCGCGAACCAGTTTGCCGAAGACAAGGAGATGCGCGTGGTCCTGAGTCGGTCGCCCTTACCCGAATTCGTCACGGAGAGACTGGCGTTCGAGTTGCGCAAGGGGGGCCAACTTTCATCGTTGCTCGACATGCAGAAGATCTTTGATCGGCTGTCGCAGGCGTCGAAGACCCGGTGGCGGCGGACGACACAGGTACGCGAGAATGCGGGCCTCATCGTGCTAGCACTGTTGCGCGAATTTTCGGCAAACAACGGGGGCGTGGATCAAGTCATCAGGGACCGTACGGTGGACACGGTGATTTTTCCGGGAAGCCATTTGCGGAATGTGACGTTGCGCAACTGCACGTTCGTGAATACGGAAATCCGTCGAACCGATCTTGTGACCACGACTTTTGACGGCTGTATCGCGCATGACTTGCTGTTGTTTGAACCTCAAATCAAGGCCGGATCGACCCGTTTGGAGCTCAAGGGACTTCGCGTGCCGGAGGACGTGTACGGGTTGCGGCAGGTCGGGGACGAGGGCAACAGGGTTGTGTATGCGCCGCAAGAGGCGGCGGCGCTCTTGCGAGAATGTGGGGTGGACGTCGGAGTGGCGGAAGAAACGCGCATTCGAAATGTGTCTAGCGAGTTGGTGGGTTTGGTTGAACGCCTCATGCGTGCTTACGAAAGGGCCAATATCGTCTGCGATGGAGATGATAGACTGGGGGGTATTTTCGGGCATCCGAAGTGGGTCACCCTACGAGAACGCCTCGTTGAGTTTGGGATTGTGAAAGTAGAGACCCGTGCTGCCCGGGGACCTGTCAAGAACTTTTTTCGTCGGCTGTTCGCCCCGGATGAGATTATGAAGGGTTTGAGCAGAGACTATCGGGCCAAGCCACAAGTCGTCCGGTTCTGGGACGCAGTCGAGGCGCTTGGGGAGTGAGGATTCGGGTTTGCGATGACTTCAATGGACGCAATGGACGCGGCTAACGGCGCGAGCAAGCAGGTGGACCCGGTCACCTTCGAAATCCTCTCGCACCGGCTCCACGAGATCACGCGGGAGATGGGCGCCACCCTGGAGCGCGTGGGGGGCACGGTCAACACCACCCAGCTTCACGACTACATGGCGTCCCTCTACATGGCCAACGGCGATGTGCTGTCCGTTGGGGAGTCGATGATCCGGCACGCCGCGTGCGCCGGGTTTGCGGTGAAGCGGATCATCGAGCGGTTCGAGGGAAACGGCGGCATCTATCCCGGCGACGTCTTCCTGCTCAACGATCCCTACCTGGCCGCCATCCATCAGTCCGATATCTACATGATCGCGCCGATCCACTATCAGGACCGGCTCATGGCCTGGAGCGCGACCTTCGTCCACGTCATGGACATCGGCGCCATGTCGCCGGGCGGCAATTCACCCGGCGCCACCGAGATCTGCCACGAGGGATTGCGGATCCCGGGCCTCAAGCTGGTGGAGCGGGGCCGGATCCGGCAGGATGTCTTCGACACGCTGATCAACATGACGCGGCAGCCGGTGCTGGTGGGGCTGGATCTCAAGTGCGAATTGGCGGCCAACAACGTGGCCCGGTCGCGCATGGAGGAGATGTTCGCGCAGTACGGCTCGGAACTCATCACCGCGGTCTCGTCGGAAATGATCCGCTACTCGGGCGCGGTGCTCAGGAGGCGGCTCAGGGAGATACCCGACGGCACTTGGCAGGACAGCGGCACCATCGCGGCCAACGAGACCCGCCGGGTGTGCGTAGAGCTCCGCAAGCGCGGCGATCAACTGGTGTTCGACTTCACCGGCAGCGACCCCCAGGCGCGGCAGGGCATCAATCTGCCTTACCACGCCACCTTCGGCGGGTGCTTCGAGGCGGTGCTCACCGCCCTGGGCTACGACCTGCCCAAGAACTACGGCGCCTTCGGCCCCATCGAGGTCATCGCCCCGGAGGGGACGGTGGTGAACGTGCAGTATCCCGGGCCCGTGTCCATGAACACCACCTCGGGGCTCAAGACTGTTTCCTACGTGGCCGCCTCGACGTTGGCGCAGATGCTGGCGGGTAGCGAGACTTGGAAGGACGAGGTGACGGCGTTGACCCTGGGTTTCCGCGTCGTGCGCCACGCCGGCGTCAACCAGTACGGCCGGTTCTACGTCTCCACGCTGCTGGAGCTGAGCGGCTCCGGCGCCAGTCCCCACGGCGACGGCATCGACTCCGGCGGTTACATGACTTGTCACAACGTCGAGTGGCTCGAGCTGAACTTCCCGCTCATGTATCTGTTCCGGCGCCACGTCCAGGACGGCGGTGGCGCCGGCAAGTTCGCCGGCGGCGTGGGCGTGGAGGCCACGGTGAAATTGCACGACGCGCCGGAGGAGAAGATCAAGGGCGTGGCCTTTGGGGTGGCGGGTCTGAGAAATTCCGGCGTCGGCATGTTCGGCGGCTACCCCGGCGCCCCCAGCCTGCTGACGCTGCTCGAAGGGACCCGCGTGAACGAGTTGCTGGCGGCCCACCAGTGCATCGACGACCTCCCCGTTCTGGAGGGCGAGCCGCGGCTATTGCCCTACTGCGAGTTCGATCTCGGCAAGGACGACGTGCTCTACCTGCGGCTGGGAAGCGGCGGCGGATACGGCGACCCGCTGGACCGGGACCCGGAGGCGGTGGCCGAAAGCCTGCTGAACGGCCGCATCTCCAGGGCCGCCGCCGAGGACATCTACGGTGTCGTCATGGAAGAGGGTACCTCGAACCTCGACGAGGCCGCCACCCGGCAGTTGCGCGCGAGTTTACGCGATGGCCGGTTCGAAAAACTGTAGGGGCGGGTTTCAAACCCGCCCGTGCCCGAGCCACTGCCCCGCTCCCGGCAAGCTTGAAGGAGAAAACCGATGACCGAAGTCACCGGCCCGAACCGGCCCGAACCCAAGAACGTCTCGCTCGACGCGGCGAAAACCGCCGTGGTGGTGCTCGACCTCAACGCCCGGTGCCACGACCCCGAGGAGGTCTGCCACCGGCTGATGGAGCCGCTGGGCGGGTTCCTGGAGCGGGTCCGGGAGGCCGCCGTCCCCGTGGTGTTCACCATCTCGTTGCAGTTCAGGGGCACGCCCCTCGGCGAGGCGGCGGCGCCCCTCAAGCGCCGGGATACCGAGCCCGTGCTATATCCCGACGCCTTCGACAAATTCGCCGGCGGCGAGCTCCAGGCGATCCTGAGTGCGGCCCGCACCGAGAATCTCATCGTCGTAGGCTCCCTCACCAACGTCGCCGTGCTCTACACCTCCACCGCCGCCGCCCGGGTGCATCGCTACAACGTCATCATCCCGCTGGACGGCGTCAACGCCAAGAGCACCTACGAGCACGAGTACGCCATCCACCAGCTCAGCGTGCTTCCCGCCGGCGCCGGCGACCTCATGCGGTTCACCCGGCTTGACATGATCGAGTTCGTGTAACCTCAGCCCATCGCCGGAGCTTTGGTTCAGGGGGCTGAAGTCGGCATCATGCAATTGGAATGCATGTTCACTGAGCCTGAGTAATAGTCGTAGAGCCCCTTGTCCCCGGGCTGCCGGACTTACCCATACTCCCGTCAGTACCGTTACCACCGCTGGGTAGGGAATTGCGGGCTCGGCTGGGACTGAGGTGGTCCCGGAAAATTGGACAGGTCGCTAAGGTGTATTCCGCCGACTGAAGGAGGGATACGCGATGCCCACCCAAAGGCGATTCACGGGGGAGTTCAAGGCGAAGGTAGCGCTGGAGGCACTGCGCGGGGACAAGACGATCCAGGAGATCGCTGTGCGACACAGGGTTCATCCGAACCAAGTGAGCACCTGGAAGCAGCGGGCGGTGGAGGGGATGAAGGAGGTCTTCACGAAGGGGGCGGAGCGGAGTCGTGGGGACCATGAGGGGGAAATCCGGGACCTGCACGCGAAGATCGGGGAGTTGGCGGTGGAGCGGGATTTTTTGGCCAAAGGGCTCAAGTGGTGAGCCGGGAGAGGCGCAGGGCCATGATCCGGCGCGACCATCCCGAGCTCAGCTTGAGCCGTCAGTGCCGCTTGCTGTCCATCAGCCGATCTTCACTGTACCACGCGCCCCAGGGCGAGAGTGCACAGAACCTTGAGTTGATGCGGCGGATCGATGATATGTTTTGAAGTACCCGTTCTACGGCAGCCGCCAGATGGTCCGCCATTTGTGGCGGGAAGGAGTCCGCGTGGGTCGCCACCGGGCTCGGCGTCTGATGCGGGTGATGGGGCTACAGGCCATCTATCAGGCGCCCCGAACCACCACACGGCATCCCCAAACACCGGGTGTACCCTTACCTTCTCAAGGGGCTCGCCATCGAGCGGCCCAATCAGGTCTGGACCGCGGACATCACCTATATCCCCTTCCAGCGCGGCTTCCTGTACCTGGTGGCCGTCATGGACTGGGCCACGCGCTGCGTGCTCTCTTGGCGGCTGTCCAACACCCTCGATGCCCGCTTCTGCACAGAGGCCCTCACCGACGCTCTGGAGCGCTACGGCCGGCCTGAGATCTTCAACACCGACCAGGGCAGCCAGTTCACCAGCCTCCAGTTCACCGACACCCTCAAAGACGCCGGTGTTGCCATCTCCATGGACGGCAGGGGCCGGTGTATGGACAACATCTTCATCGAGCGCCTCTGGCGCTCGCTCAAGTATGAGGCCGTCTACCTGCACGAACTCTCGGACGGCTTCCAGGCCCAACGGGTCATCGCCCGATGGATGGAGTTCTACAACACCCAAAGGCCTCACTCCGCCCTTTCCGACTCCACCCCGGCCGAGGCCTACGAGAAAGGAATGATGCTGGAGGTGCAGGCTGAGGCCCACCGCTCGCCCGCCGCTCTGCCCGCTCAACCGGAACAGGAAACCGTGTTAAACAGGACCCTGGCGGCAGGACCAACCAACCGAATACACCTTAACCCGGCCGCCATCCTGTCCAAGAAACCAGGACCACCTCAGCGACCATGTGGTCCAGCGATCCTCCCCGCCCCTTGTAGTACTCGGTACATGCCGGCTCGACGTCGAGATGTCGCCAGCTCGGCGTTTGGCCACCCAAAGTCGTTCGGAGCGCGGCGGCAACTGACGGGGTCGGTACGCCGCGGAGCCTCCAGGGCCGCGCGACGGCGCTTCTGGACGCGCTGATCGGCCTCCTGTGCCCATGTTGGGGGCGTGTGTCGCCATCCTGGACCCGGAAGCACCATGATCGGCCGGTTCCGTCCTGCGGAAGACCCCTCACACATCACTATGAACACGCGATCCCCGACGGACCCATAGCCCCTTCTGCCACGGACTGCTAGCGTTCTCGACACTCGGGGCTGAACCGTCCCAACAACCGGAACAGCTCTTGGCTGGGCTCCGTGCTGAGTGGGGCGGTGGTCTTTTCCAGGCTCAGCAGCGGCTCGCGCTTGGTCAACGGCTTGCCGGCCTTCAGGCATCAATCGAGCAGGGAGGGTAATCAAGGCAACCGGAGGTGCCGCTGCACATTCGGTAGACCGCTTTGGCTGAGTCGCCGGGCTTGAGGGGAATTCCGGGAAATTTTGACACTCGAACTGGCAATCCACACGAAACGGCAATTGTCGCTGGCGAAATCTGTGAACTGTCTGAGTTCCTGCGCTCCGCTATTCAACCAGTCTCGTAGCCATTGCAGCTTCTTGAGAACTGCAGAAACTTCCTTCGTCGTCGCCGAATGCACTTCGACCCAAATTGCCTGCTCCTTTCCGTTCGCCGGCCTATAGCCGAGACCGTAGTCCCACCGCGGTTTGTCGGCGTGGCCTGGCGTCTTCTGGAGTGCCGAATCCAGATCGATACTCCCCGTCAACCGTCGCGAATCTGGGCATGTCACACGGCTGCGGTACTGGTTGGCCAAAGCCTTTTTCCCGGCACGATACGCCCTGTTCACCGGGGGCGGTGCCATCTCAACGGCCTCCTTGAAGGTCATGACGTTTCAGTCGATGTGCGGTTTGCGACTTCGGCGACTACATCCCCCACTTTGCTGGAGAATTCGGTGAGTCCACCCCATCCTCCTTCAGCGATGTCATCCGATCCAGGATCGAGGTCGGAGATGTCGTCAACGATGCCGTCGCGTTTGAAATAGTAGGTTCTGAACTCGCTCTCTAGAGCAGTCTCAGCCAGATCCCGTGTCTTCTTGTTGGCAGCAAGGCCAAACAGCTTCAGCACATCCCCTGGCTGTCCGCCATTCCCCTGAAAGAAGCGCAGTGCCCAAACGATATCAAGGACATGGGGCGAATGGGTGGAGATGCAAATGCGATATCCACGTAACCGCAGCTCCATGACAAGGTTGAGGACAGCGCCAATTCCGTTCGGATGCAGCCCCATTTCGGGTTCCTCGATCACAACCCACTTAAGGTCGTCGCGTCTCGACACTTTCGACGACGGCAAGAGCCAATACAGCCCGAGTAACAGCGGCACAAATTCACGTTGCCCGGCCGACCACACGAGGTACGGCAGAGCGCCACCAACACTTGGATTCAGAACCAGCCGACCTTGGCGCCCCGACGTATCGGTGCGCAGCCCAAAACCGCCGAAGATGTGTCTGTCCAATGGCTCTCGCAGGGTTGCCGCCAAACGTTGCTGACGCGGAAAGACATTTTCGTTGTGACCTATTTCATTTTGCACGATTCCATGGAGCTTTTCGCTGAAATCCCGCAGGACGAACGGGTCGCCTGCCCGGTACTCCGTGAATGGACGGGTCATCCCGTCGCGCAAGCTCATGACCCGTTGCGCGGGAATGTAAAACAGTTTCTCCGAAGCGTCGGATCGGCCTGGACGCGTATAGGCCAACAGATCGGTCGGCTTACGGGCCTGGCCCAGAATCAATCTGCTGTCCTCCTTCGACCAAATGGACGCCATTCCTTCGCCGAAATACAAATCGAAGAAGCTGCCCGCAAAACCCCGCTGCGCTAAGCCGAAGCGCTGCATGGTTTTGTGAATCGCAGGTCTGTCTAAAAGCAGTTTAAGAAGTTGTAGGAAGATACTTTTCCCGGTCGCCTGCGGCCCTACGAATATTGTGACATCGCCGAAGCGGATATCCGCTTCGGCGACCGGCCCAATACTGGTTGCCCTTATCCGCTCGACCATGCTTGGACTTCCTCCAGCTATCCGTTTCGATTCGCCAGGATCACCTACGGCTCATGATTGTGCCAAATAACCTTGCATCATGCCAGCCATAGGAGCCTGTATCGGCCGGTATTACGATCCGGACTCGAGCGGGTTTGAAACTTGTTCATGTTGCGTGCCGCCTACGATTTAAGATCCATAACCCTTATAAAACTGTTTCATCCATGGAACCCGGTTGTTCCATACAGGCACAATCAACACAAAGACAACACCGCGTACCCGACCACAAACCTGCATCGCCCCAGGCCGACAGCGCCGATCGGTAAGCGTTCGGTCGTGCGGTGACATAAGCGCCAGGGCCGGAGGTGTTTCTGGGTATTTCCCGACCAAGATTGGCTCCGCCGCTGCTATCACCAACTCCGCCACCGCACGGCTGAACGGATACCCCCGATCCGGACTCTGGGCCGCCGCTGATGCCCCGCGAACCGGGTTGTGGAATATAGCATACGCGGCGGACGCGGGTCACGTCTCTCCCGGCCGCGTCCGGCGCGTACCCGCGCTCTATCGCAGGAAGCGATTTTGGCGGCGTTCCGACAGTGCCACCGCACGCATCCGCTCGAACGAAACCTCCACCGGCTGTTGGTGGCAACGGTTTGAAGCGAAGGATCGCGGGGCCCCTCGGGATGAGCGAGTCCGAGGCTGCCCTGGGCATTTACCGCATCTCCAACGCGCACATGAGCGACCTCATCCGCCGGGCCACGGTGGAGAAAGGCCACGACCCGAGGGCCTTCGTGCTGTTCGCCTTCGGCGGCGCCGGCCCGGTGCACGCCGGCCGTTACGCCGCGGACCTCGGCGTCCGCCAGGTGGTGATCCCGCTCACGGCTTCGGTGCACGGCGCCACCGGGCTCATCAGCTCCGACGTGGTGCACGAGTACGGCAAGTCGGACCACCTGCAGGTGCTGGCGGACGCCGGACGTGTCAACGAGGATTTCGCGGAGCTCATCCGGAGGGCGGAGGCGGACCTGGGCGCCGCCGGGTTCGGCCCGGCCGACATGGCCGTCACGCGCAGCGTCGACATGCGCTACCGCTACCACGAGCTCAACGTCCCGCTGTCCCCGGGAACGGCGGCCCTCACGGACGTGGAGCTGGAGCAGCTCTACTTGAGCTTTGACGATGCCTACGAGAAGGCCTACGGCAAGGGCTCGGGCTATCGGGAAGCCGGCAAGGAGATCCTGACCTTTCGCGTCACCGCGGTGGGGCTGCTGAACAAGCCCCGCATCAAGGAGGCGCCGCTCTGCAAGGCAGCCGCGGACGATGCGCTGAAGCCGCCGCGAAGGGTCTTCTTCGAGGAGCTGGGGGAATTCACTCCCACGGCCATCTATGATTTCGAGCGGATGCAGCCGGGCATGGACCTGTCAGGCCCGGCGGTCATCGAGACGCCGGTGACCACGGTGGTGGTGAATCCCCGGGACCGCGCCGAGATCGACGGGTTCCGCAACATCCGGATCTTCGTGGGGAACAACGGCGCCGGTCGCTGACCGCGGTGGGCGTCGGCCGCATGTATTGACCGAATGTGCTGTGCGGGCGCGGGCGGGTTTGAAACCCGCCCCTACAATCGCCGCTTCGGGCGGGCGACGGCAGGTAATAGGATCATGGACTTGACTCCGATGGACTCGACCGGCAAGCAGGTGGACCCGGTCACCTTCGAAATCCTCTCGCACCGGCTCCACGAGATCACGCGGGAGATGGGCGCCACCCTGGAGCGCGTGGGGGGCACGGTCAACACCACCCAGCTTCACGACTACATGGCGTCCCTCTACATGGCCAACGGCGATGTGCTGTCCGTTGGGGAGTCGATGATCCGGCACGCCGCGTGCGCCGGGTTTGCGGTGAAGCGGATCATCGAGCGGTTCGAGGGAAACGGCGGCATCTATCCCGGCGACGTCTTCCTGCTCAACGATCCCTACCTGGCCGCCATCCATCAGTCCGATATCTACATGATCGCGCCGATCCACTATCAGGACCGGCTCATGGCCTGGAGCGCGACCTTCGTCCACGTCATGGACATCGGCGCCATGTCGCCGGGCGGCAATTCACCCGGCGCCACCGAGATCTGCCACGAGGGATTGCGGATCCCGGGCCTCAAGCTGGTGGAGCGGGGCCGGATCCGGCAGGATGTCTTCGACACGCTGATCAACATGACGCGGCAGCCGGTGCTGGTGGGGCTGGATCTCAAGTGCGAATTGGCGGCCAACAACGTGGCCCGGTCGCGCATGGAGGAGATGTTCGCGCAGTACGGCTCGGAACTCATCACCGCGGTCTCGTCGGAAATGATCCGCTACTCGGGCGCGGTGCTCAGGAGGCGGCTCAGGGAGATACCCGACGGCACTTGGCAGGACAGCGGCACCATCGCGGCCAACGAGACCCGCCGGGTGTGCGTAGAGCTCCGCAAGCGCGGCGATCAACTGGTGTTCGACTTCACCGGCAGCGACCCCCAGGCGCGGCAGGGCATCAATCTGCCTTACCACGCCACCTTCGGCGGGTGCTTCGAGGCGGTGCTCACCGCCCTGGGCTACGACCTGCCCAAGAACTACGGCGCCTTCGGCCCCATCGAGGTCATCGCCCCGGAGGGGACGGTGGTGAACGTGCAGTATCCCGGGCCCGTGTCCATGAACACCACCTCGGGGCTCAAGACTGTTTCCTACGTGGCCGCCTCGACGTTGGCGCAGATGCTGGCGGGTAGCGAGAACTGGAAGGACGAGGTGACGGCGTTGACCCTGGGTTTCCGCGTCGTGCGCCACGCCGGCGTCAACCAGTACGGCCGGTTCTACGTCTCCACGCTGCTGGAGCTGAGCGGCTCCGGCGCCAGTCCCCACGGCGACGGCATCGACTCCGGCGGTTACATGACTTGTCACAACGTCGAGTGGCTCGAGCTGAACTTCCCGCTCATGTATCTGTTCCGGCGCCACGTCCAGGACGGCGGTGGCGCCGGCAAGTTCGCCGGCGGCGTGGGCGTGGAGGCCACGGTGAAATTGCACGACGCGCCGGAGGAGAAGATCAAGGGCGTGGCCTTTGGGGTGGCGGGTCTGAGAAATTCCGGCGTCGGCATATTCGGCGGCTACCCCGGCGCCCCCAGCCTGCTGACGCTGCTCGAAGGGACCCGCGTGAACGAGTTGCTGGCGGCCCACCAGTGCATCGACGACCTCCCCGTTCTGGAGGGCGAGCCGCGGCTATTGCCCTACTGCGAGTTCGATCTCGGCAAGGACGACGTGCTCTACCTGCGGCTGGGAAGCGGCGGCGGATACGGCGACCCGCTGGACCGGGACCCGGAGGCGGTGGCCGAAAGCCTGCTGAACGGCCGCATCTCCAGGGCCGCCGCCGAGGACATCTACGGTGTCGTCATGGAAGAGGGTACCTCGAACCTCGACGAGGCCGCCACCCGGCAGTTGCGCGCGAGTTTACGCGATGGCCGGTTCGAAAAACTGTAGGGGCGGGTTTCAAACCCGCCCGTGCCCGAGCCACTGCCCCGCTCCCGGCAAGCTTGAAGGAGAAAACCGATGACCGAAGTCACCGGCCCGAACCGGCCCGAACCCAAGAACGTCTCGCTCGACGCGGCGAAAACCGCCGTGGTGGTGCTCGACCTCAACGCCCGGTGCCATGACCCCGAGGAGGTCTGCTCGCAGTTGATGGAGCCGCTGGGCGGGTTCCTGGAGCGGGTCCGGGAGGCCTCCGTCCCCGTGGTGTTCACCATCTCGTTGCAGTTCAGGGGCACGCCCCTCGGCGAGGCGGCGGCGCCCCTCAAGCGCCGGGATACCGAGCCCGTGCTCCATCCCGATGCCTTCGACAAATTCGCCGGCGGCGAGCTTCAGGCGATCCTGAGTGCCGCGGGCACCGAGAACCTCATCGTCGTAGGCTCCCTCACCAACGTCGCCGTGCTCTACACCTCCACCTCCGCCGCCCGGGTGCATCGCTACAACGTCATCATCCCGTTGGACGGCGTCAACGCCAAGAGCACCTACGAGCACGAGTACGCCATCCACCAGCTCAGCATCCTCCCGGCCGGCGCCGGCGGCCGCATGCGGTTCACCCGGCTCGACATGATCGAGTTCACGTAGTTCCGGTGAGCGTCCAGCCGCTTGCAGAGCAGCGAGCGTCTGGAGCCGAGCACGTGGGCAAGCGTTATTTCCTGGACATTATGCACTAAAAATGCATAATGTCCGGTATTGGCAATGCAGGATTACATCCAGAGGTCGCTGGAGCCGGTCGTAAGGCGAGCGGCACAGGAATTCCCGGCCGTGGTGGTGAGCGGACCACGCCAGTCCGGGAAGACCACTCTGCTGACACGGCTCTTCGGCAACAGCCACGGGTATGTTTCCCTGGATCTGCCGGATGTGCGCGCGGCCGCCGCCGCCGACCCCCGCGGGTTTCTCAAACGTTACCCGCCGCCAGTCATCTTCGACGAGTTGCAATCCGCCCCTGGCTTGTTGCCGTACATCAAAGAAGCCATCGATACGAACCGCCGCAGGAAAGGGCAGTTCCTGCTCAGCGGGTCGCAGAACCTTTTGCTCACCGAGCGAGTGACCGAGTCTTTGGCGGGCCGCGTGGCGATGTTACGGCTGTTGCCACTCGCCAGACGAGAGGTGGCGGGAACACCGCAGCGGGCACTCCCCTGGGAAGAGGGCGAATCATTGCATGCGTCCAGCGGCTCCTCGTTCGGCAGCCTCTGGTACGACTTCCTGCGGGGCGGCTATCCGGAGCCTGTGACGCAGCCGGAACGCGACGTGGCGTTGTGGTATGCCAGCTACATCCAGACCTACCTGGAGCGCGACGTGCGGAGCATCAGGCAGGTCGGGGACCTGACCCAGTTCCAGAATCTGCTCCGGGTGCTGGCCGCGCGTAGCGGCCAGTTGTTGAATCTGGCGGACGTCGCCCGCGACCTCGGCGTGGCATTGAATACCGTCAAGGCTTGGCTGTCGGTGCTGGAGGCCACCTGCCAGGTGCTGTTGCTGCGCCCCTACTACGCCAATATCGGTAAGCGCCTGGTCAAGACACCCAAGGTGTATTTCACAGACGTGGGGACGCTGTGTTACTTGGCCGGACTCCGGGACCCTGAACACGCGGCATCCGGCCCCCTGGGGGGTGCCATCATGGAAACCGCCGTCGTTGGCGAAATCGTGAAGACGCTAACCCACCGGGGGATGGATCCACAGATCTTCTTCTGGCGCACCACCGCCGGCGCGGAGGTCGACATCGTCGTGGAGACTCAGGGTAGGCTGGTGCCCATCGAGGTGAAGCTCTCCGCCACGCCCCGGCCGGCCATGGCTGGCCCGATCCGCAGGTTTCACAAAGACTTCGGAGAGCGGACCATGCCGGGATACGTGGTACATCCCGGCGACATGCGGCTGCCCCTCGGGGAAGGCGTGAACGCGCTCCCTTTCGCCGAGTTGTGACGCCGGCCTGGCGAAACCCCAACTTGTCATCGGCTCGCTATGATTGTACTATATCCTGTACAATCTGTAGGAGCGCAACCGCATGGAAACCATGACATACTCTGATGCCAGGGCACGGCTGGCCAAGACCATGGAGAAGGTCTGCGACGACCATGCGCCGGTGGTGATCACTCGGAACAACAACCGTTCCGTGGTGATGATGTCCCTCGAGGACTACCACGCGTTGGAGGAGACCGCCTACCTTCTCCACAGCCCGAGAAATGCACGCCGTCTTTTGAAAGCCATCGCCGAGCTCGAATCCGGTGCGGGTACGGATCGAGAGTTGATCGAGTGAGGCTGATCTTCTCCCGGGAGGCTTGGGACGACTATCTCCATTGGCAGAAGACCGACCGAAGGCTGCTCAACCGGATCAACCTGCTGATCCGCGAAATTCTCAGCTCACCTTTTGAAGGAATCGGCAAACCCGAACCTCTGAAGCACGGCTTGGCCGGCTACTGGTCACGCCGCATCAATGACGAACATCGCTTCGTCTACAAGGTGGAAGGCGAGTCCGTGATGATCGCACAGTGCCGTTATCACTACTGACGCCGTCTACGCCGTGCTTTGCAGCCGGAGATTGCCGTGGGCGTCTACGGACAGGTCGAAGGAGGGGTAGACGACGGTGGTGGAGCTGTATTCCTCGATGATGGCCGGGCCGGGGATGCGGCAGCCGGCGTGGAGATCCGTGCGCAGGTACACGGGAACCGGGATCGGCGTCGTTTGTCCCGGAAACAGCGCGGATCGCTGGTCCTGGGGTTGCGCCGGACCGTTGCCCGCGGGCGCGGCGGCGAAGGTCATCTTGGGCAGGCGGCCGGTGCAGCGGACCCGGTAGTTGACGATCTCCATGGACTCTTCCTCGGCGGTATGGCCGAAGAGCCGCCCGTGGGCCTCGTGGAAGAGCCGGGTCAGCTCTTCCTTGCGCGTCTCCCGGGCCGGCACCGTGACCTCATAGGATTGGCCGGGATAGCGCATGTCCAGGAAATCTTCGGTGTCGATGGAATCCGGGGTCACGCCTTGCTCTTGCAGTTCCTGCACGCCCTTGTCCCGGAGCTCCTGCAGGGCCTCGCGGATGGCGTTGGCCGGGGTTTCGTCCAGGGCGCTGATGCGGGTGAGGGAGTAGCTGCGTATCAGGTCGGTGAGCAGCATCCCCGCGGCGCAGAAGTTGCCGGGGTCCTGCGGAATGCAGATCTCCGGGATCTCCAACTCCGCGGCGATGGGGCAGGCCACCGTGGGCCCGGCGCCGCCGTAGGCCACCAGGATGAAGTCCCTGGGGTCGTAGCCCTTCTCGATGGTGACCGAGCGCATGGACATGGCCACCTGGGCCGCCAGCACCTCGACGATGCCCGCGGCCGCCCGCTCCGGTGTCATGTCCAGGGGACCGGCGATGGCGTCGGCAATGGCCCGGTGAGCGGCCGCGGCCTCGATGGGCATGGCGCCGTTCAGCAGCGCTTCCCGGTTGAGGTGTCCCATCACCACCAGCGCGTCGGTAAGGGTCGGCTCATCGCCGGCGCCGTAGCAGGCGGGGCCGGGCACGGCGCCGGCGCTCTGCGGCCCCACCTTCAGGATGCGGCCGGACTCGACCCGGGCGATGCTGCCGCCGCCGCTGCCGATGGTCTCGATGTCGACGGTGGCGGCCCGCACGGTGTAGCCCGCCACCTTGCTCTGGGGCGCGGTCAGAAGCTCGCCGGGGATCACCGACATGTCACAGCTCGTACCGCCGACGTCCAGGGAGATGGCGTTCTCGCGGCCGATCTCCCGGCACAGCCGCTGGGTTCCGACGACGCCGGCCACGGGGCCCGACATGAGCGTCTGCACCGGCGCCCGGGCGATCATCCCGGGGGTGGCCACGCCGCCGTTGGATTGCATGATCAGCACCCGCGCGCCTTCCAGCACCTCGTTGATGGCCGCTTCGATGGTCCCCACGTAGCTGCTGACCCGGGGGCCGATGAACGCGTTGACTACCGCGGTGCTGGTGCGCTCGAACTCCCGGAACTGCGGGTCCACCTCCGACGACAGCGTCACGTACACGTCCGGGGCCAGCTCTTCCAGAATCGCCCGGAGCTGTTGTTCGTGGTCGGGGTTGGCGAAGGAGAAGAGCAGGCTCACGGCCACGGAACGCACTCCCGAGTCCAGGAGCTCCCGCACGCCGGCGCGGGCCTGTTCCGCGTCCAGCGGAAGCACTTCGCGGCCCCGGGAGTCCACGCGCTCCCGTACCGGCCGGATCAGATGCCGGGGCACGAGTTGCCGCGGGCGGTCGAAGAACAGGTTGTACACCTGATCGCCGCGCCATTGACGGTCCAGCTCCAGGATGTCGCGGAAGCCTTCGGTGACCAGGAGCCCCGGCGCCGGTTCGCGTCCCTCCAATAGCGTGTTCAGCCCGATGGTGGTGCCGTGCAGGACGTAGCGGGCCTTTTCCGAAAGCCGGGCGGTGATCTCGCGAAGGCCGGCGGCGATGGCCTCGGTGGGATTCTGGGGCCGGGAGGGCAGCTTCCAGGTGAGGCAGACGCGCCCGTCGTCCTCGTCGAACACGCTCAGGTCGGTGAACGTGCCGCCGGTGTCAATGCCGATGCGCAGCACGGTTAACTGCCTGCTTCCCTGCGTTGCCGCTCCGTGGCCTCGGGATCGACGGTCATGGCGTCGGGATCGATGACCACGCCGTAAACCTCCCGCGCCGCCTCCGGAGACACGTATCCGTTGCGCACGTCGTCGAGCACGCGCTCCGGCTCCCGGGTCAGGGGATCGCCCCAGCCGCCGCCGCCGCCGAGTTCCAGCAGCAGGGTGTCGCCCGTGGCCAGCCGGATATTGGCCTCCTTGGAACGGAGCGGCCGCGGGTCGCCGTCGCCGGGATGGAGGATGCAGCGCGCCAGCGCGCTGGGACGGGCGCCGAACAGGCCGGGGGAGGAGAACTTGAAGCGGTCCAGCCGCAGGTTGAGGGTCACGTCGTCATTCAACACCTGCCAACTGCGCCGGATCCCCAGGCCGCCGCGGTATTTGCCCGCCCCGGCCGAGTCCGGGTTGACCTCGAAACACTGCATCCTTACCGGGAACTCGTTCTCCAGCGCCTCCACGGGCGTGCTCATGACGTTGCTGATGTCGGCGGCGGAGCCGCTGACGCCGTCTTTGGTGGGACGCGCGCCATATCCACCCCAGAGAATCTCGTAATGGGAGTAGGGCCGCCGGCTGCCCGGCTCGCGGCCGTTGAAGGAGACGGCGCCGCCAGAGCTGCTCTGGGGCGCGGCCACACGCTCCGGCAGGGCCTGGGCCAGCACCGACATGATCACCGGCGCCAGGCGGTGGCAGGTGGTGGCGTACATGTTCACCGGAGCGGGAAACTCGGGGTTCAGCAGGTGTCCGGGGGCGGGGAGGGTGATGCGGATGGGTGCGGAGCAGCCCTGGTTCTTGGGCAGGTCCGGCCCGATGGCGGCCTGCACGCAGTACTCCGCCACCGCCCGCACCACGCAGGGCCGGAGGTTCAGCGGACCCCGCGATTGTTTCGACGAGGTAAACTCGAACTCCAGCTCGTCGCCGTGGACGTGCAGCGTCGCCGTGACCTCCAGGGGTTTGTCCAATTCCACGCCGTCGTCGTCGATATAGTCGGTGACCGGGCCGTAGGTGCCTGGCGGCATGGCCGCGATGCGCGAGCGGAGCTCCCGCTCGGTGATGGCGATGCGTTCCTCCCAGCAGGCGAGCACGTCGTCGAGGCCGAAGCGGTCCACCAACGCGGTGAGCCGGTCGATGCCGTGGAGGTTCGAGGTCACCTGCGCGCGAATGTCGCCCCAGGTGACCTCCGGGGTGCGGGTGTTGGCGCAGATGAGTTGCTGTATGGCTTCGTTGAGAACCCCCGCCTCGTAGAGTTTCAGGGGTGGTATCAGCAGCCCTTCCTGGAACACCTCGGTGGCGTCGCCGGCGTTGGTGCCCGGCACCTTGCCTCCGATGTCCGGCTTGTGCGCGGTGTTGCCGACAAAGGCGATGATCTCCCCCTCATGGAAAACCGGAGAGATGAGCGTGACGTCGCTGGGGTGGTTCTGGCAGTAGTGGTAGGGGTGGTTCAGGATGAAGGTGTCGCCCTCGCCGATGGCGAAGTCCTGGAGGATTCCCTTGAGTTGGGACCCCACCACCCCCAGCCCCACCGGGTTGGGCGAGTACTGTCCGACGTTGCGTCCCTGGCTGTCGCAGATGCTCAGGGCCAGGTCCTGGCTCTCCTTGACGATGGACGAGTAGCCGTTGCGCATGAGCTTTTGCGTCAACTCGTACGCGATCTGGTTGGTGGCGTTGTAGATGACCTCGAGCTTGATGGCGTCCATGCGTGACGTACTAACGGCCGGTACCAGACAGCATGTCCACCGGCGTCTGCCGCGGCCCCAGGCTCTCGTAGTATTCGTTGGTCTCGGGGTTGTAGCGGCCCTGGTTGAAGCTGCCGCCCTTCTGGCTCCGGACGATGATGGCCACGGTTCTCTCCCCCACGGTATTTTCGGTGTGCACTTCGTAGGGCCGTACCAGGTCGATCTCGCCCGGCCCCACGTGCTTGTCGTTGGCCAGCCGGATCTCGGCATAGTCGGGCTTCGAGCGGTCGTCCAGGCGATCGTACCGTTCGATTTGTTCGTGGCCGTCCAGGACCCCGTAGAGGGTATAGATGTGGGCGTGATCGTGAATGCGCGCGCGGACGCCGTCTCGGGCGGTTCCCTTGGTCAAGCCGTTGATGGCGAAGCCGAAATCCGCATCCTCGTAGAACAGCAGGTTCTCGGCGCGTCCGTCCCGCGGGACGCAGTCGGGCCAAGACTTGGAGGCCTCCCGCACGTCCGGGTCGGCGAGCATCTCGGCCAGGATCGGCGTCAGCGCGGTCCAGCGCTTGTCCATGTCGGTTTCCGCCGCAAACAGCGCGCGGGTCTTCTCGATGAATCGCTCCAGGGCGTTGGGCTTGTGGTCTTCCATGTTCAGGCTTCCTCCATCGCGTGAGAGTTCCTTGCAACGGCTAAGGACAGTATGCAATCCTGCAACCGCTGTCAACATTGTCCTGGACAGGACACGGAGGACGCTCACCCATGAGATACAGGACCCTCACCGCCGTGGGTCTGGCCGTGGCGGTCGTCGTCGGACTGCTGGCCCGGGTGGTGGTGTACGCTGTCATGGCGCCGGGACCCATGACCGACTTCGTCGCCACCGTCATCTTTCTCGGCGGCTTCATCGGCGGGCTGCTGGGCTTCGTAGGCATCTTCCGGGTGCGGGAGGGGAAGCCCTTCCTCGGCAGATATTTTTGAAATGCGTCGTCTTGCACCGCGATCCCATTCGGCGGGGGCAGGTGACGGCGGCCTCGTACGGGAACTCCGCCGCAATGATGGAGTGGGGATTCGGTGCCATGGTTGTTGGAACACCGGTTCCTGACGGAGTTGTGATGGAGGGCGCGGCGTGATCGGAGCATTGGACGGAACGGTTGCCATCGACGCGAGCGGGCACGTGGCCGGCCCCTATGCGGGGAGCCTTCTGGGCGACCTGGGCTGCGACGTCATCAAGGTGGAGCTTCCGGGGACCGGAGATCCGGCCCGGGGCCGGGACAGCTACAGCCCGGTCTTCCGGGTGCTCAACCGCAACAAGAAGAGCGTGACGCTCAACCTGCGCGAAGCCGACGCTCGGGACATCCTTTGTCGGATGCTGGAATCGGCGGACGTCCTGATCGAAAGCTTCCGGCCGGAGACGCGCAGGTCGCTGGGGCTCGACTACGAGGAATTGCGGCAGCGTAACCCCCGGCTCATCCAGTGTTCGGTCACGGCCTTCGGCCAGAGCGGGCCGTACGAGGGGCGTCCGGGCTTCGAGTCCATCGGCCAGGCGGTGAGCGGCATGCTAAGCCTGCTCACGGATCTAGGCGATCCGAAGATGGGCGGCCTGTCCATCACCGCCCACGTGACTGGCGTCTTCGCCGCCTACGGCATCCTGGCGGCGTTGGCGGCGCGCGAGCGGACCGGTGCCGGGCAGTTCGTCGACGCATCGCTGCTGCAGGCGAGCATGGGTTTCATCGAGTCGCACTTCGCCGAGTTCCTGAACGGCGGCGAGGCCGTGACCCCGAAGAACTTTCAACGGGGGCGGCTGTTCTGCCTGCCGGCCGGGGACGGACGTCCGCTGCTGGTGCACCTCGCCACCCACCGCCGATCCTGGGAGGCCCTGACCCGTGTCATCGAGCGTCCCGAGCTCCTGGACGATCCGCGCTTCGCCACGTACGAGGACCGGGTCGCCCACCACGACGACCTGATGGCCCTCCTGCGCGAGGTTTTCGGCAGTGCGTCCCGGGCGGTTTGGCTTGAGCGCCTGGGCCGGGAGGACCTGAGCCATGCGCCCATCTACGCCGCGGAGGAGGTCTTCGAAGACCCCCAGGTCAGGCACCTGGGGCTTCCACGGGAAATACACCACCCCGAGCGCGGCACCACCCGGCTCATCGGCAGCAGCGTGAACCTGTCGGCCACGCCGGCGCGATTCGTACGGCCGGCGCCGCTGGTGGGGGAGAACACCGACGAGGTATTGCAGCGGCTGGGTTACGACCACGAAGCGATCCGGAACCTTCGGGACCGTGGCGTGATCTAGTGTGGTGTCTCACAAATACGCTTATGAATCTGCGGGTCCTTTTGGCCGTCGGCTGCGTTGCTCTTCCTCGCGTGGTGCACGCCACAGGGGCGGGTTTGAAACCCGCCCCTACAAGTCATCGCGCCTTGCCGACAACCAAAATGCCCTCGCATCTTCATAACCGTATTTGTGAGACACCACACTAGCCTGAAGTTTGAGAACGAGGGCGAGCTAAGTCATTGAAACATCGGGGGAAACGAAGAAAGTGTGGAGCGGCTACTGGGAACGTTCGAGGGGGACACCGAGGAGATCGAAGGCTGTAGCTTGCAGTGGGGTGGGACGGGTGACGAGGTTGAAAGGGTGAGCGCCAGGCAAGCGAGGGGAGAGGCGGTTTTTGGCGATGGTGGCGAGGTCGTCGAGCAGGGTGCGGAAGCTGTGGACGGGGGAGCCGTCGTCGGTGCGCTTGGTGCGAGCCTTTTTTTGAGCGGCGGGAGAGGTCGTTGCCGGGGCGACGCTGGAGGAGCGTTGGGCAGAAGCGGGGTCATGGTCGTCGAAGAGCAAGGGGGCGAGGCATCGACGCATGTGCCATTCGACGTAGTAGGCGAGCATGCACAACAAGACGTGGGCGCGGACCCTGTGGGGGGCATGGTGATGAACGGGGCGCACCTTGAGGTCGACGGTTTTGAGGCAACGGAAGGCGCGCTCGACCCGGCTCAGGCTTTTGTAAGCGGTGACGGTGCCTGGGGCATCCAGATCACCTGGGGGCAGGCTGGTGCGTACGATATAGAGGCCGTCGAGGGCGGCCTCGCGTGCGATGGAGTCAGGGTTGCGGGTGTAGCGGAAGGAGTGGTCGGTGATGTTGAGGTGGAAGTGTTTGGCCATCTTGTACTTGCCCATGCCCCGGCCTACCCGCAGGGCGATGTGCTCGCGGCCGGTGAGTGGCCGCTTCTCACGTTCGGTGGCGGCCACGATGGGGTCGAGCAGCCGCTCGGTGGCGCGCAGCAACTCTTCGCGCTTGCGCGCCCGTTCGGTTGCCAGCAAGGGGTTGCGACACACCACCAGGCGCTCGCCCGGATAGGCATCGGAGCGGATCTCCACCAGATCGGTCTGATCGAACAAGGACATCTGCACCGCCCCTGATTCCACCAGTTGGCGAATGGCCGAGGAACGCAGGGCGCTGATCCAGTCAAGCCCCGCAGGGGCCACCTCTTCACGGATACGCGCTTCGGTGAGCATGCCGCGGTCGCCCACCAGCACGACCTTCGAGAGTCCGAAACGCCGCCGCAGCTTGTCCACCTGAGGCCCCAGGGTCCTGGGGTCGGCGGTGTTGCCTTCAAAGACTTCCACCGCCACCGGACGGCCCTCGCGGTCGCACAACAGCCCGAACTCGATCTGAAGCTTGCCGCGCTTGCCGTCGCGGGAATGGCCGTGCCGGGCCAGCGGGCAGCAGCGCCCCTCCAGATACACCGAGGTGAGGTCGTAGAGCACCAGGGCACCGTCTCCAAGGTGTCTTTGGGCCAGATGCTTCTCCACCACCTCCTGCCGCTCCAACAGCCAGTCCATGGCCGCGTACAGTTGATCCTCTGAGGTCTCCCCCAGTCCCAGGGTTTCCGCCAGCGAGTCCCGCGCGGTGGCCTCGGCCAGAGCTCGGGCCGTGGCCAGCTTCGACGCCGGCCCCAGGACACGGGCCGCAATCAGCGCCACCACTCGTTCGCGTTCCCGACAGGGACGAGCCGAGAGCATGCGGTCGAGCCCCAGCTTGCGCAAGGTGCCGAGCACGGCGGCGACATGGCCGTGGGGCTTGGAGCGGATGATGTCGAAGGCGTCGGTAGGGCTGAGCAGGGGTTCGTCCTTGAGGAGCCGGCGGAACGTGTCGATCTTGGCTTTCGGCCAGTCGGAGAGGTTGGCGATGGTGCGTTTGCGGACGCGCTTGCCTTCGCGCCAGCCTTCGCGCAGCAGGATGGCGGGAGGGGAGTTGCGGTTGGGGACGATTTCCACGTACATGGCAACTACCCTAGCATATCATGCTGTCGATAGCAACTGTTATTTAGCATTTACATGGGAACATATATACGGTCCCAAACACCCCTTTCCTCTTGTATACTCGACACTTAACTCAAAATGAACGACAAATATCGCTGGAACTTCAGACTAGAGGACACCAGCCCTTTCCGAACACCTCCGTTGGCCGGCATGGCATCTCTGTCACTCACCGATTTCGTCGCCGAGATACACCGGAGCCCCTCCATGGCCGTGGTGGTGACGGGGGGCGGCGCCCAGGCAATGGCGGACCTGTTCGCGGTGCCGGGGGCGTCACGCACGGTGCTCGAGGCCCTGGTGCCGTACAGCGACCGGTCGATGGACGAGTTTCTGGGGCACCGACCGGGGCAAGCGGTGTCGGCGGAGACCGCCGCGGCGTTGGCGCGAAAGGCCCACGAAAGGGCGTTGGCGCTGAGGCCGGGACCGGACGTGGCGGTGTTGGGAATCGCCTGCACCGCGGCGTTGGTGACGGATCGCCCCCGCAAGGGGGAGCATCGCGCTCACGTGGCGGTGTGCCGCGGCGAGTCTGTCGAAGTCAGTTCGGTGACGCTGGAGAAGAACGCCCGGACCCGGGGCGGCGAGGAGCGTGTGGTCGCGGACCTGGTGCTGTCCGTCTTGGGCCGGGCCTGCGGCCTGGATGCCGCCATGTGCGATGCCCTGTTGCCGGGTGAGCCGGTGCGGGTGTGGGTGACTTGACAGTTATCGACGGAACCGACGAATCGTTGACCATCCTAGTGTGGTGTCACACAAATACGGTTACGAATCTGCGGGTCCTTTTGGCCGTCGGCGGCGTTGCTCTTCCTCGCGTGGTGCCCCCCACTGCTCGTCATCGCGCCTTGCCGACAACCAAAATGCCCTCGTAGCTTCGTGACCGTATTTGTGAGACACCACACTAGCGTCAACTGTGCCTCGTGTCTGTTTCGAGAGCTGCCTCGACGGCAGCCAGGTAGGTACGGCTTACCGACACTTCATGGCCTCCGGTGAGCCGTAGAAGCCTGCGCCGGCCCCGTCGCACCAACCGTTCCAAATGGCCGTTTCCGACCCAGTAGGATCGGTGTACGCGCATTCCCAGCCCCTCGAGTTCCGCCACCGCGTCACCGAGCCGCATCAGCAGTACCGTGTGACCCGCGGTGGTGAAGACATCCACGTAGTGGTCGCTCATCTTCAGGTAGACGAGGTCCCGGCCCAGCGCACTCGGTAGCCGTCTGAAGAAGTGGCTCCCCGGTGCTTCCGGCTGCTCTTCAACCTTCCCCGTCGGTCCCTCACCCGCCTGGGGTTCCCCTCCGAATCTGGCCTCCTCCACCCGAGGCAACATATCTTCCCATCTCTGGCGTCGAACCATGGCGTACTGGGCCACCGATGCAAATACCAGCAACCCGGCCAGCGCCAGCACGTACGGGTCCCGCATCCTGTTGGGCATGAATCCCGCCCGAAACAGCCGGTCCACTCCGTAGACGAGCACCGTGGCCGAGCTCGCCGAGAGGAGCGCCGACCCCACCAAGGAGAGAATGCCCGCTACACGGGCACGAAGCCGCGAAAGATGGTCCGTCAGTATTCCGTAGAAGATACAGATGGGAACGCACAAAAGCGCACAGACGACCAGGTAGGCTGTCCGGCGCGACCCCGAAAGTTCGTTCTTGTAGATGATGCCGATGAGCGTGAGAAGCAGGACGTAGGCGACGACTGATATGAGGGCGCGTCGAACGATGGGCGATTTGAGCGGTGCCTGATATGGTGGGGGTTCCTGGTGCTCCGTACGGTCGTCGGGCTTTCCTTCTGAACTAACCTCGCGTTCCACTTCTCTCCTCCGTTTCTGCGAAGCGCGTGCTTCGGTGCGACCGTTTAGTGTCAACTTATCACTCTAACTAAAAGCTAACGCGCGACACGCCCGGTGTCAAGGTCGCCGGCAGGGTTGTGATTCATGGGGACGCTCCGGCGCCGCGTGTACGCGCCTTCGGCGGTACTCGGCGACGGTGCGCGATCTTGCTGAACGGCGGGTTTCCCGGGCGAGTTCGCGCGCACGATGCGTGATCGGCGAAGCGGCCGCGTTTTTGACGAAGGGGGCGCGCGGTTTGCGAATGGAACTATTGCGGCCGCGCCGTTGCAAACCAAGAATGGAATAAGAACGAAATGCGTACGAGAGGAGGTGCGAACGACAGGTTGATGTGATCATCGAAATTCTTGGACCTGAGACCCTGGCCGCGCTCGTGGGCGATGAGGATGGTTCGCGAGGCGGCCGGCCGGAGGTGGAAGCCGGTTGCGGATTTCCCATTGCGGATGGGCGCTTCATCGGCACTCCCTACCTCGGCTTCGGGTTGTCGGGCGGTAGGTGGGAGCACCGGATGGGCTACCGGCCGACCCTGGAGCGGGGTGAGGCCGTGACGACCGCCGTGAAGCTCGAGCTGACGACCCGTGAGCACGCCGACGATGGCGCCAGGGGCGAGCGCGAGATCATGATGAGCGGCGAGGCGAGCTGGTAAGGCTCCGAGCCGCAATCGCAGCGCGGGACAGACCGGTGGCCTGTACCATCGTCAGTATGGTACAGGCTACTGTATTCTGGTTCATTGTCGATGGAGGAAAACCATATGGAGCGCGAAGTCACTGTCGAGGGTCTCAAGATTCGTTATTTGGAGGAGGGGTCGGGGATGCCGGTGATCATGCTGCACGGCGCGTCCCTGGGCTCGTCCGCGGACGTGTTCGAACGGCACATGGGCCCGTTGTCGGACGCAGGGTTCCGCGCCGTGGCGTACGACCAGCCGGGTTTCGGTCTCTCCGACGCGCCGGAGGACTACACGCTCGCCTACCGGACACGGTTCCTGCCGCAATTCATGAGCGCCATCGGCGCCGAGCAGGCCGCACTGATCGGGCACTCCCAGGCCGGCGGCATCGTGGTGGAGACCGCCCTGGACCACCCCGACCGCGTGGCCAAGGTGTTGGTGGTGTGCAGCGGTAGCCTGCTGCAGGGACTGCCGGGCTTCGACCAGCCGGGTGGGCACGGCGCAAGCGAGGGCAGCGACGCGCCACCGACCCTGGAGGATAGCCGGAAGCTCCTGGAGTCGAACCTCTACAACAAGGCGCTCATCACGCCCGAGGTGTTGGAGAAGCGGCACAGCCTGAGCCTGGGCAGGAACCTCGAGAGGTTCCTGGAGCGGACGCGGGTGGTGGAGCCCAAGCGCACCGGCCCCCGCCTGTGGGAGCGGCTTGGGGAAGTGCGCGCACCCATGCTCCTGCTCTACGGCAAGCAGGACCGCAACCAGGCGGCCGAGAAGTGCGCCGTGTTGAAGGAGCAGATGCCCGAGCTTCGGCTGGAGATCATCGACAAGGCCTGCCACATGCTCATGTGGGACGCGGGCGAGGTCTACGACCGCAAGGCCGTCGATTTTCTGAAGGAGGCTTCGGGCTGACGCGGCCCTTTGGACACGTCGCCGTGTAGGGGCGGGTTTCAAACCCGCCCGCGCCCGCCCAACGCGATAGGGCGGGCCTACGCCTCCAGCCCGAAATCCCGTACCGGCTCGCTCTCGTCGCTTAACTCCGGACAGAAGGTGTCGACCTGAAGCAGCGATGCGCAACCGGGGCAATAGTATTCGAAGAAGCAGGCGATGTAGGGCTCTTCGGAGGGCATCTTCTGCCCGGACAACTCCTCGAGGTCACGCTTCCGTCTGAGGGCATAACGCTTGTAGTTGTCCTGGGCCTCGCAATAGCGGTGGCCGCATCGCGTGCAGCGAATGACCTGGCGGTCGCCCTCCCTGGCGATGGCCAGGCTTGGATGGAACCGCAGCACCTCTTCGCCCGCGGGCGGGGTTGAGGATCCGTTGGGCAGGGCGCTGGTGGCGCCGGCCAGGGGCGCGCCCTGGGCCATCCGCTCCGCGTGAATCGCTTGCCGCCGGCCCATGGTGGCGTCGGCATCCACCGCTCCGTCGGCCGTCACGACGACCCCGAAAATCTCTTCGGCGATGCGGCTTGACGTGACCCCCACCCCGATGTCGCGCCGGACCTTTTCCGGATCCCGTTCCACCGGATCGCCAAAGCCTCCGCCGCCGCCCACGAAATCGGCCACGATGCTGTACTCCGGCAGCGGCACCCGCCCCTGGATCTGGGCCGGATGGGCCAGGGCACCCCAACCCTCGCGCTCCAGTTGCGCGGGCTGGGTGGGGTACTCCCCGGCATGCAATCGTTCCATCAGGGCCGCGCCGTCGGTGTGGAACACCGCCCGGGTGCCGCCGATGCCGGTGGGAAAGCCGCCGAACAGGCCGGCGCCCTCGGGCAGGCAGCCGTACGGCGGATAGTTCACGGTGCAGTCCTGGGTGCCGTAGATCATGTAGATGCGGTAGCTGCCGGCGCCGCCGGTGTTCTTGCCGGCTCCGCCGCCATCCACGTGATGGTTCCGGGTGAAGTAGATGAACGGGTACTGCATCTCGATGCGCTCGATGTCGCTGATGCCGCCGCCCGGAATGTTCATGTTGCCGCCGCAGGGCACCCCGTCCCGCAGGGGCGTGGCGCCGAGCCCGGCGCCGTGGCCGTCGTAGAGGCCCTGGGCGGTCACGAGCCCCTCGCGGTTGTGGCCGCCGTAGAAGGCCAGCGGCCCGCCGCTGTACCAGATGCCCTGCCAGGCGGCGTTGATGTCGTCGCTGCCGCCGCTGTAGAGCATGCGCGCGATGCAGTCGCTCAGCGCCACCTTGGCCGTGACCCCCACCGCCGGCGCGTTGCCGCAGGCCGCCGGGAACCGGCAGTTGAGGATGCTGCCCTTGGGGATGGTGACGGCGATGGGCTTGAACTTGCCGTCACTCCAGGGAACGTCCCAGAACAGGAAGTCCGTCAGCGCCACCGCCAACTGGGCCATGGTGCCGGCCAGCGTGGAGTTGGACATGTCGTTCATCTGATCGCTGGTGCCGCTGAAGTCGAGATGGAGATCTTCGGCCTTTTTCTCCAGCCGGCAGACCACGTGATAGGGTTTCACGCCGCCGCCCGTCCGGTCCCAGGCGGTGCCCGGAATCACCGATGTCCAGATGCCGTCCGGCAGGCTTCGCAGCCTGGCCCGGGCCATGCGCTCCGAGTCCTCGATGACCTTCTTCCCGGCCAGTTCGATAAAGTCGAGGCCGAACTTCTCTACCAACTCCAGGAATCCCCTGGCGCATACGTTGTTGGAAGCGATCTGCGACCGGATGTCCTGACCGACGTACTCCGGGTCCCGGCACTGTTGTGTCAGGCACCGGAAAGTGTCCTCGCGGAACTCCCCCTTCTCCACGATCTTGGCGCCCTGGATGCGGATGCCCTCGTGGTAGATCTCCGTGGCCACCCCCCGCAGCGAGCCGCCGGTGTCGGCGGTGTGGATGCTCGAGGCGATCCAGTTGGTGAGCACGCCGTCATGGAAGACGGGCTTCATGATCAGCATGTCATAGGTGTGGGCGCCGGCGATGTAGGGATCGTTGAAGAAGAGCTGATCGCCGTCGAAGAACCCCGGGCTCTGGTCGTACCACTCGATGACCTTCTTGATGGCGTCCGAGGTGGCGGCGGCGAACCGCAGGTGCCCCGAACACGCCAGGATCATCACGCCTTCGGCGGTATAGAACGACGCCATGCACTCGCCCCCCTGGGCGACGATGGGGGAAGCCGTCACCTTCTGGATGGATGATCGTCCCTCCTCGCCGATGGCCCAGAGGCGGTGCAGAAACATCTCGTACTTGACGGGATCCAGCTCGCTCGTGTCTGCCATGTGATGAACTCCTGTGTGCCTCAGACTAGGGAGACACGAATCAAGCGTCGTGGCGCCCTTCGACTTCGCTCGCCTGCGGCTCGCTACGCTCAGGGCGAACGGTAGTGTGGCTATTTCCCGTTCGTCCTGAGCCCTTCGACAAGGCTCAGGACAGGCGTAGCGGAGCGGAGTCGAAGGACGCCGGCGTCGTGGCGCCCTTCGACTTCGCTCGCCTGCGGCTCGCTACGCTCAGGGCGAACGGTTGTGCGGCTATTTTCCGTTCGTCCTGAGCCCTTCGACAAGGCTCAGGACAGGCGTAGCGGAGCGAAGTCGAAGGACGCCGGCTTGAGCAATGGACTCAACGGCTCCTTAGGTCCCGTTACGCTTGGCTACAGTGCGTACAGCCCCACCGGGTTGTCATAGAGAATGCGCGAGACGCTCTCGGGAGAGAGGAACTCGTGCTGTTGCAGCAATTGAAGCGCGTGAATCTCGGTGGAGGAGTCGGCGTGGCCGTAGTCCGTCCCCATCACCAGCCGATCGTCGCCCACGTATTTAATGATGTGTTCCAGGTCGTCGTTCATCTGGCAGGCGACCCAGATGTTGTTGTCGGCGAGGATGCGTTCCTTGAACTTGATGTCGCGGCGTTCCACCCGGCGCCGAAGGTCGTTAATGAGGTAGGGCAGCCATCCCGCGCTCAGCTCGATGATGCCCCAGCGGAGCTTCGGGAAGCGGTCGGGCAGGTTGGACATGATCAGCAGGTGGAACGCTGCGAGCCCGATGAACTTGTTTCTCTGGTAGCCGCACAGGGGCCTTCCCCAGATCCGGTCCATGTCCGGGCTGTTGGTGCCCGAGTGGATGCATACGGGCATGTCCAGGTCGCTGGCTTCCTCGTAGAGCGGGAAGAAGTCGGGGTCGTTGATCAACCGGTTGCGGTAGTCGAGCCCCGTTATGTTCACCGCCACCGCGCCGTGGTCTCTGGCGATGCGTATCTCCCGCCGCGCTTCCGGGATGTCGCTCATGGGCACCACCGCGACCCAGCGGAACCTGCCGCCGCCTTGGGAGTGGATGTCCGCCATCCAGCGGTTGTAGCTGCGGCAGAGAGCGGTTTCCACCGCCGGCCGGTCCGTGAGGGGATGCACCCACATGGTCGGGTAGAGCACCTGTGTGTCGGTGCCGAGCTCGTCCATGTGGGCCACCCGGGCATCCACGTCCAACATGTACTTGGCCTTGACGTCCAGCGGGACGTTGCCGATGAAGGTGCCGGTGATGGCGTCGCTCCGGGTTCCGCCTCCCGGCCACGGCGTCCCTATCTTGTTGTCGCCGATGACCCAGTATTTGAGCGTCTCCCCGTTCTCCAGCCTTTCGTAGACCACGCCCGGTTTGTACTCCCGCTCCGAAGGCGCGAGGTAGTCCCAGGTCTCGTCTATTTCCACTACATGGGCGTCGGCGTCGATAATCGGCATGGTTTCCTCCGGCTTGCAGGCCTGGCACGTATGGATGCGCGATGTGGCGTTCAGTTCGCCACAATCGCGGGTTCCTGTCAAATTAGGGAAATCGGCTCCCTTGCCGTGTCCGAGCGTGGTTGTTGTAGGGGCGGGTTTCAAACCCGCCCGTGCCCGGTGTCGCGCTGAAGCCCCGGCCGTGAGCCTAGTGTCCTGACATCGAATTACGCATATGAATCTGCTGGTCCTTTTTGTCGTCGGCTGCGTTGCTCTTCCTCGCGTGGTGCCCGCCACTGCTCGTCCTGAGCCCTTCGACAAGGCTCAGGACAGGCTTCGCGCAGCGAAGTCGAAGGACGCCTTGCCGACAACAAAAATTCCTGCGCATCTTCATATGCGTAATTCGATGTCAGGACACTAGCGACTCCCGTCATTCCGGACTCGATCCGGGATCCAGGAGGGGTGGCGCGGGGAAGGGTGAGCAGGATCCTATTTTAACAAGGGGGGCATTCGATGGCGTCGAATCTTGAAGCGGTTCGCGTGATGTTTCCACGACTGGCGTTGGTCCTGATGTTGACGCTGCCTCTGGCAGGGTGCGGCGACGGGGCGGAGGAGATGTTTGAGACAGCGCAGTTCGAGGAGGTGCAGAACAACCAGGAGCATGCGCGCAAGCTCTACAACCGCATCCAGCGCGATCATCCGGACAGCCCGTTCGCGGCCAGGGCGCGCGAGCGGCTGGTGGCGATGGAGCGGGAGGCGCGCTAACGTTAAGCCAGGGCCAGGCTGATTGCGGGCCTTTCCTCTTGGTAGTATACTTCTACGCAGTACTTCTACGCAGTCACGGTACGCTGTATGGGGGTGGTCTCATGAAACGGGTAGTCATCGCGTTTGCGGTTTTGGTCATGTGGATGACCCCGGTGCGGGCGGGCGCGGCTTCACCCGATGCGCTGTTGTCCGATGCCGACCGGCGGTACCAGGAACAGGCGATTCAGAATGCGCTTGAGTTCAACAGAACCGGCGAGGCCGAGTCCTGGGAGAACGAGGCGACCGGCTACCGCGGCCGCGTCACACCGACGCTCACCTACCGCGATTTGGCGGGCCAGGATTGCCGCAAGTTCGAACGCCAGCTCACGATCGACGGCAGGCTGGCCGAGGCTTGGGGCACGCGCTGCCGCACGGTGGCCGGCACTTGGCTCCAGCCGTTGGCGCCAAGGCCGGTGTACACCCGCGGGCACGACTACCCTCAGCCTCGCTACCCCTATTTTCGTGCCTATCCGTACTACCCGCCGGTGTCCCTCCACCTGTTCTACGGGATTGGACATCACCGGCCTGCACGCCACTACCGGCCTGCACGCCACTACCGGCCTGCACGCCATCACCGGCCTCCACGCCATTACCGGCCTCACCGCCGCCACCGCCCGCTCGGCCACCATCGGGCGAACCGCGATAACCGGCCGCACCGCCGCCACCGGCGTTAGCGCCCTCAGGCGCGGTTCAGGAAGCGAAAGGGAGCTTCAGGGACGTCCATCGTCGCGGCGGTTTCCCAGGACGGCGTAGAGCGGGTCTCCGGGGCCGCCTTCGGGGATGGGCGTCAATGATCGCACGCGTTCCCAGTTGCCGGCTTCGGTGAAGTAGGATTCCACGAGATGCTGCTGTCCCGACCCGGTCAGGTGGTGCCAGATGGCCACCGCCTTGGTGGGGAAACAGCGGTTGGAGAAGGTGATGACGAGCGGTCCGCCGGGGGTCACCACCCGCCCGATGTCGCGGATCACCTCCATCGGCTTGACGAGGTAGTCCACCGAGACGCAGATGCAAGCGGCGTCGAACTCACCGTCGGCGAAGGGCAGGGCGGGGTGGTCGTTGAGGTTGTGGACCGTATTTGCGTGGAGGCGGGGGTTGGCCTGGAGCTCCTGCTCGTTCATGCCCAGCCCCACGACTTTCCCGAAGGCCATCTCCGGGGGCAGGTGGCTGATCCAACTGCTCATGACATCGAGGATCGCGCCGCCGGCCGGGAGGGTCTCCCGGTATAGTTGGGTGACCGCGGCGATGGCGCGGTCGTCGATGTGGGTCACTAGCCGGGGTTCCCGGTAGAACTCCTCGTCGGCGGATTCGTCCATGCGGGCGAACGCGTGCGGTGGCAGCGGATGGGTGATCATGTGGCGGTCCGGTGGTCTTGCAATGGCGCCCTTCGACTTCGCTTCGCTACGCTCAGGACGAACGGTTTCGACGACTGTACCCGTTCGTCCTGAGCCCTTCGACAAGGCTCAGGACAGGCGTAGCGAGTCCTGAGCCTGTCGAAGGGCGAGCGAAGTCGAAGGACGCATTCCAATTAATCGGGATTTCTCAATATAGTAGGGTTGCCGTTCGAGGTTTACAAACGCGACCGCGGGAGGGTTCATGAGCAACGACGATCGACAGGTGATATTCTCGCTGATCGGGGTGGGAAAGGTCCATCCCCCCAAGCGGCAGGTGCTGAAGGATATCTACCTGTCATTCTTCTACGGCGCCAAGATCGGGGTCCTCGGCCTCAACGGCTCGGGCAAGAGCACCTTGCTCAGGATCATCGCGGGGGTGGAGCAGGACCATCTGGGAGAGATCACGTTTTCCAAGGGGTACTCCGTGGGGCTGCTGGAGCAGGAGCCGCAGATGGATCCGGAGAAGACCGTCAAGGAGGTGGTGGAGGAGGGCTGCGCCCGGATGATGGGGCTCCTGGCCGAATATGAGGCCGTCAGCGGCAGGTTCGCGGAGGAACTGAGCGCGGACGAAATGGATGCGCTGCTGGAGCAGCAGGCGAAACTGCAGGACGAGATCGAGGCCGGCAATGGCTGGGAGCTCGAGAGCCAGTTGGAGGTGGCGATGGACGCGCTCCGCTGCCCGCCGCCGGAGACGAAGGTCGACGTGCTCTCGGGAGGCGAGCGCCGGCGGGTGGCCCTGTGCCGGTTGTTGATCCAGGAGCCCGACATCCTGCTGCTGGACGAACCCACCAACCACCTGGATGCGGAGTCGGTGCAGTGGCTGGAGCAGCACCTCAAGCGCTACGAGGGCACGGTCATCGCCGTGACCCACGATCGCTATTTTCTGGACAACGTCGCCGGCTGGATCCTGGAACTCGACCGGGGTCAGGGCATTCCCTTCGAGGGGAACTACTCCTCCTGGCTGGAACAGAAGCAGGCGCGCCTGGAAAAGGAAGAGAAAACCGTATCCCGGCGGCGCAAGACCCTGGAGCGGGAGCTGGAGTGGATCCGCCTCTCTCCCAGGGCGCGCCAGGCCAAGGGCAAGGCCCGGCTCACTCGCTACGAGCAGTTGCTGGGCCAGGAGCACGAGGGCGTTCAGGAGGATCTGGAGATCTACATCCCGCCGGGGCCGCGCCTGGGCGACGTGGTGCTTCAGGCCGACGGCCTCACCCACGCGTTCGGCGACCGGCTGCTGTTCGAGGATCTGAGCTTTATCATGCCACCGGGTGCCATCGTCGGCGTCATCGGCCCCAACGGCTCCGGCAAGACCACGCTCTTGCGGATCGTCACCGGCGGCGTCGAGTGCCAGTCCGGCTCGTTCCGCATCGGAGAAACCGTTCAGGTCGGCTACGTGGACCAGGACCGCACCCTGAACGACGAGCACACGGTGTGGGAGGCCATATCCGACGGGCAGGACCAGATCGTGCTGGGAAAGCGCGAGGTCAACTCCCGGGCCTACGTGGGCCGGTTCAACTTCTCGGGTCAGGACCAGCAGAAGAAGGTGGGCGACCTCTCGGGCGGCGAGCGCAACCGCGTTCACCTGGCCTGCATGTTGAAGGAGGAAGCGAATCTGCTGTTACTGGACGAGCCCACCAACGACCTCGACGTCAACACCATGAGGGCGCTGGAGGACGGTCTGGTGGAGTTCGGGGGATCGTGCGTCGTGGTCACTCACGACCGCTGGTTCCTGGACCGCATCGCCACCCACATCCTGGCCTTCGAGGGCGACAGCCAGGTGGTCTGGTTCGAGGGGAACTACAGCGACTACGAGGCGGATCGGCGGCGGCGCCTCGGCAAGGCAGCCGACCAGCCCCACCGCATGCGCTACCGGAGAATGACGAGGGATTGAGCCGAGGGATTGAGCCGGATCGTGGGATTGAGCCGAATCGCGGCACGGGCGGGTTTGAAACCCGCCCCTACAATCGGTCGTCGCGTCCTGCCACGGACCGAACGGTAGGGCGACGATACCTACGGGTGTCCTTCACCACGTGTGAAGCGGCTCCGGGAAGGCTATCACCGGCGAGGATGAGGTGTAGGGGCGGGTTTCAAACCCGCCCGCGTTCATACCGCTGGGCAGGCCCGACGCGGCCGGCAGGTTCGGCTCAGCCCCCCGCTGCCTTCACGAAATCCGATAACCTTTCCCCGATCATGATGCAGGTGACGTTGGTGTTGGCGTGCACCACCGTGGGCATGATGGAGGCGTCGGCCACCCAGAGGTTGTCCATGCCGTGCACCCGGAGCGTCTGATCCACCACCGCGTCGCTGTTGGATGCCGGGCCCATCAGGCAGGTGCCGACGCCGTGGTGGTAGCTGTCGTAGGTGGCCCGGGCGTACTGCACCCAGTCCTCGCTGGGGGTGGGCGTGAGCAACTCGCCGTAGAGCTCTCTCATGGCCGGGGTCTCGGTGATCTCCTTGATGAACGCCATGGCCGTGGTCATGGAGTCGATGTCCTGTTGGTCCTCCAGCATGGCGGACTCGATGACGGGCAGTTCCCGGGGATCACTGCTTTGGAGGTAGATGCGGCCCCGGCTCATCTGTTCCAGCATGGACGCCGACAGCGGGATGGTGGGCTTGATGCCTTCTATCTGGGTCGGCGGCCGTAGCGAGATGTGGAAGTTGGAGCAGTCCCGGTCCGCGTGACTCTTGTAGATGTACCGGATGCGCGGAATGATCCAGTCCGCGTCGAACTCCTCCTTGCACTCGAAGGTCATGAACACCACCGCGTGGTCCTGGTAGTTCTGACCCAAGCCGGGCATGTCCTTGACCACCTGTATGCCGACTTTCTGAAGGTCCGCGGCGCGGCCGATGCCGGACAGCATGAGGATCTGGGCCGTGTGATAAACCCCCGCGCTCACCACCACGTGCCCGCCGGAAGCGGTTTCCTGCCGGCCGTCCTTCTCGTAGCGCACCGCGTTCACCCGGTTGCCGGAGACGTCGAGGCCGGTGACCTGGGCCTCGGACACGATGGTGAGGTTGGCCCGGTCCCGGGCCGGGTCCAGGTAGGCCACCACCGTGGACTGCCGCTTGCCGTCCTTGATGCTGAAGGGCGGGTGCCCGACGCCCTCGGGATCGGGGATGTTGGTGTCCTCCAGCAGCGGCAGGCCCTTCTGCTGGCCGGCCTCGATGAAGGCCTGGACCGGGTCGGCGGTGCCGGGGGTCTCGAAGGTGAAGGGGCGCTTCACGTAGAGCGGTCCGTCGTTGCCGTGGATGGGGCTGTCCGGGAAGTCCTGGTCCGATTCCAGCCGTTTCAGGATCGGCAGGACCTTCTCCCAGGACCAGTCCGGGTTGCCGGCGGCCACCCAGTTGTCCATGTCGGCCCTCATGGGCCGGGGCGCGGCCATGACGTTCACCGACGAGCCGCCGCCCATGATCCTGCCGGCCAGCTTGTAGCAGATGCTGCCGTCGAGGTCCCGGGGGCTCGGGTACATCATGAGGTAGTCGGTCTCCATCAGCAGGCGGATCTGGTTCTTGGCGTCGGCCACCATCTCGGGAAGGGGCCGGGGGTCCGGCCCCGCTTCCAGCAGCAGCACCTTGCGCCTGGGGTCCTCGGAGAGGCGGCTGGCCGCGGCGCAACCCGCCGAGCCTCCGCCGATGATGATGACGTCGTATTGTTCGGCCATAATTCCTATCCTTTCGCGGTGCGGCCGTGCCGCTCCGGCAAGCCTGCACCACAGAAAATGTCGGCGCGACGATATCCGGTAAGGGCGACCGGCCGGTCGCCCCTACATGCCTCGTCCGGGCGGTCCAGCGCCTCCGCCTTGTCCAGCGCGTTCCAGGACACTAGGCCTTGGCGGCCTCGTCGTCCAACGCCTTGGTCAGGCGCTTTCTGAACTCTTCCAGGATGAGCGACGTGGTGGCCCGCAGAATCATGTCGCCGACGATGGCCAGGCGTCCCTTGATATCGACCCGCGCCTTGTACTTGAGCTCGGTGCAGTTCTCCCGGGGCTCTTCCATCCGGGCATCCACGCCGGCGATTACCGTGCTCTTGGTGACGGAGTCGGTCCCCTCGATTTTGACGGTGAGGGATTCCTTGGGATCGCTGTCGGTGATGGTGGAGCGAAAGCTGAACTTGCCCGACATGGGCCCCACCTTGGCGCTGATGGTGCCGTCGAAGGTGGTCTCGTCGATCTGGTCGATGGAAGCGAGTCCCGGCATGCAGGACGAGAACTTCTGAATATCCAGCACGAAGTCCCACACGGCGTCTCTCGGATGTTCTACGGTAATAGTACCTTCGAAATTCATGGCGGCTCCGGGCCTGGTCTGCAACGTTGAGTTGGGAGCGGTATAGCGGTTTCAGTTGCCTCGTTCAACCGAGCGGAAACCCGACTACCGGCCGTCTCCGGCATGGCGTCCTTCGACTTCGCTCCGCTACGCTCAGGACGAACGGTTGTGGCCCTTTTCCCCGTTCGTCCTGAGCGTAGCGGTTGTGGCCCTTTTCCCCGTTCGTCCTGAGCGTAGCGGTTGTGGCCCTTTCCCCGTTCGTCCTGAGCGTAGCGGAGCGCCAGCGGAGCGAAGTCGAAGGACGCCATCGGCGGGTTACGAATCCCGTCCGGCGTGCTAAATCTAACCGTTATGGACATCGCCATCGTCTATGCCCTGGGCACGGCGTTCTTCCTGGCGTTCAGGGACATCTTCGGCCGCATGGCCACGCACGACATCGATCCGGTGCTGGGCACGGCGGCCACGGCGTTTACCGGTCTGGTGGTGCTGACGTTCGCCGCCTTCCTGAACGGCGACCTTCAGGCGGGCTGGCCGGGCTGGGGATGGCCGCTGTTCATTATCGGGCTGGCCGGGATCCTCCGCATCACCGTGGGCCGGACCACGCTGTTCACCGCCATCCAGTACATCGGCGCGGCCCGTGCGAGCAGCTTCAGCGCCACCAACGTGTTCTTCGCCATGTTTCTGGGTGTGTTCTTCCTGGAGGAGAATCTGACGTTGCTGCTGACGAGCGGCGCGGTTCTGGTGGTGGCCGGCTGCGTCGTGGTGGCCATGAGCCGCGCCCAGGGCGTGGCCACGGAGATCTGGACTCGATACGCGGCCGGCATGGCCTTGGCCCTCGGCAGCGCCCTTGCCATGGCCCTGTCCGCCGCCCTGACCCGGATGGTGGTGCAGGAGTTCTCGTCGCCCCTCGGGGCCAACTTCTATGCCAGCGCCATCGCGCTGCCGAGCTTCCTGCCCGCCATCTCCAACCGGCCGCTGCGCAGCGTCGCCGACTGGTCGTCCCGCCACTGGCGGTACATCTGGCTGGTGGGCCTGGTGTCCGCCATCGGCACCACCAGTGGCTATTTCGCCCTCAAGTACGCGCCGCTGGTGGTGGTGCAGCCCATCGCGCAGGCGCGGCCCCTCTTCGTGCTGCTGATGTCCTGGATCTTTCTGCAGGCCCACGAGTTGGTTAACTGGAAGGTCACCGTCGGCGCCCTTACGATCGTGTTCGGCACGGCTCTGCTCATCCTGAAATGAGGCATGTAGGCGGGCACGGGCGGGTTTGAAACCCGCCCCTACGGGGAACGGGTGGTGCCTGCGGCTGGCCGGCCGTGGCTGTTGTAGGGGCGGGTTTCAAACCCGCCCGCGCCCGTTATCGCGCCGAACCACCCACCACGAGCGCCGGCGCGGCCAGTCGAAAAGCCCGCGCGGATTCGCATTCTTGCCGTCAAAGTCCTATATCGTTGGGAGCCTGACCGCAGGACGGTCATCGTCGCAGGAGGAGCACGTTAGATGAAGGACAAAGTCATCAAGACTGACGAAGAGTGGCGCCAACAGCTCACCGACGAGCAGTTCCAGGTCGCGCGCAAGAAGGCCACCGAGAGGCCGTTCACGGGTGAGTACCACGCCTCCAAGGAGGCTGGGGTCTACCGGTGCGTCTGCTGTGGAACGGAGTTGTTCGACGCCGCTACCAAGTTCGAATCGGGTACCGGATGGCCGAGCTTCTGGGCGCCGGTGAACGAGGAGAACGTGGCCACCGAGGAGGACCGTGCCTTCGGCATGCGCCGGGTGGAGGTGCTCTGCAGCGGCTGTGACGCCCACCTGGGGCATGTATTCGACGATGGGCCGGCGCCGACATATCTAAGGTATTGCATCAATTCCGCATCTTTAAAGCATCAAAAGGATTGATTGGCCGTCGAGGTCTCGACGACTCGACGAATTGTAGGGGCGGGTTTTAGACCCGCCCGTGCCCATACCACGCGACTCTGCGGGTGGGAGGCACTGGAAGCAACCAGGGAGGTTCGATCGCATGGATAGCAAGCAGGTACTGGATCAGCTCGACCGCGCGCATCTCGTGGAGATGACGCGGGATCTCGCGGACATCGTTACGATTACGGGTGAGGAACAGCCGGTGGCGGAATACCTGGGCCGCGAGTTCGAGCGCCTGGGTATGGACGTAGAGTACCAGGAGGTGGAGGAGGGACGGCTCAACGTCATCGGCACGCTGAGAGGCTCCGGTGAGGGGCCGGTGCTGATGTTCAACGGCCACATGGACCACTTTGACAATCCCGAGCCCACCCGGGTCACGGATGACCGGGTCTACGGGCGCGGCCTCGTCAACATGAAGTGCGCGTTTCCCTGTTACATCACCGCGGTGGACATGCTGGTCAAGGCCAAGGCGGAGCTCAAAGGGGATATCATCATCTCCGGCGTGGTGGGCGAGATCGAGAAGGCCCAGGTCAACCGCTTCCACGGCAAGAGCTACCGGGGCGCGGGCGTCGGCGCGCGTTACCTGATGGACCACGGGGTCACCGCGGACATGTGCATCATCGGCGAGCCCACCGGCCTGCGCATGCAGATCGGCAACGCCGGGCTGGCGTGGGCCGAGGTCACCGTGGAAGGTCCGGCCAAGACATTTGTCCTGAAGGCCGCCGAGGTAGCCAAGGCGATACAGGCGTGGGAGGCCGACTACCAGAAGATGTTCCCGCACCCGTTCATGCTTCCCACCGTCCAGATCGGCGCCATTGACGGCGGCAATCCCTTCAAGCCCGGCACCAACCCGGTGACCAAGATATATGTCATCGTCAAGACGCTGCCCCATGTGCCCACCATGAAGATCCAGCGGGAGCTGGAGAAGGTCGCCTCGGCCGTTGCTGTCAAGGAAGGGGACATCACCACCCGGGTGAAGCTCTACCTCACCACCGACGGCTACGAGATCCCCGAGACCGACTACGTGGTCCAGGCCATGGGAGGGGCGCACAATGATGTCAACGGCAGCGACATGGAGTTCTCGGAGCCGGTGCGCTACGGCATCACCAGCGACGGCTCGCGCATCAACCAGTACGGCGTGTCGGTGATCACCTACGGCGCCGGTTTCGGCACCCACCTGGTGGACCCGGACGAGCAGGAGACGGGCGCGGAATGGGACCGGCCTTCCGGCACCCGCCGGGGCGTGGGCATCAAGAACATGGAGCGTTGCAGCAGCGTCTACGCGCTGGCCGCCCTGGACATCTGCAGCAAGACCCGCGCGGAGCTGAACCTGGACTGACCCTTCCCGTGTCCCGGAACCGGGGTTCGTAAACGGACTCCCGTTCCCGGACACCCGTATTACACGGGCGGGCGGCCGGGCTCCATGCCTTGGCCGCCCGCTGCCGTTGGAGCCGGCGGTGCGCCGAAGCGCCGCCCCGAGGAGCCCTCATGGAGCTGACACTCGCACACTACCGCAATCGTTTCTGCATGTTCCGCACCTACTACGCCCTTGCGGAAGGGCTGGTGAAGCCCGAGGGCTTCGACCTGAAGATCATCGAGGTCGCCGACCCGCCGAGCCACGAGCTGGAAGAGGTGCTGATCCGGGGCGACGTACAGTTCGCCAACGTCTATCTGCCGAACTTTCTCAAGCGCAAGCTCGGCGGCGCCCCCATTGTGGGTCTGTCCACGGAGTGGAAGTCCACCTCCAAGGGCAACGGCATCTTCGTGCTCAAGGACGGACCGGTGCAGACCCCCAAGGACCTGGAGGGGCGCCTCATCGCCAGCCACCACTCCGACCCCCACGCCATGCACTGCTTTCTTCTACGCAAGCACTACAAGGTGGACGACTCCACCATCCGCTGGGAGTCCCATCCCCAGGAAGAACTCCTGGCGATCCTCAAGGAGGGCAAAGCCGACGCCGTGACGCTCATCGACCAAGTCTTCTGGCACGGCGAGAAAGACCCCGACGTCCGCTGCCTCTACACCGACGGCGACGCCTGGCGCGGCCTCCACGGACTTCCGGAGATCATCAAGCACATGCTCGCTACCCGCGAGGATCTGTTGCAGGAACATCCCGAGTTCGCCGGCCAGATCCTCGACGCCTGCCGGAAGTCCATCGCCTACAGCGACGCCCACCTCGACGAAGTGGCCGATCGCTTCATCGCAAAGTACGGCGGCGACAAGCAGGACATCCTGTCCTCCGCCGGTTACCCCAAGATCGAGTTCACCTTCACCGACACCGAGCGCCGGGAGGCGGAAGCCACCATGGAGATGCTGATCGAGACCGGGCGGCTGGAAGGGCGGGTGGATCTGTCGACGGCGTTTGTTTCGTAAGCGGCTCGCGCTGCGGCGGCGGAAAGGGAAACAAGACCCCGGATACCGTTGTTCCGCCGCCTACGGTGCCGGAATCCACGAGGGCATCGGCTGGGTCTTGACGCTCCGACCCCGCTAGGTTCTTCCACTGTGTTGGTCCCACTTTATTCCCCCTCACATGTGGGGAGGGTAGGGGTCAGGGAACCCGGAGCAGCAGCGTCGCATCGACGGCAAGGATGGGATTGGGCATGACAAACGGGACACGCTCACCCGCCCTTCTGTGCAAGCCAAAATGGTTTGCACTTTGGCTATGAAATAACGCCAGTCGGCTGGTGTATACTGGCCGTTGAGCGGTTTTACATCCCTCCCACGCTCCTAGGCTTGCAACCGCACCTCGGAAGTGTCGGTGCGTCCGAAGCCACAGGACTCCAATCCACACAACTTGCCATTCCGGCGCTACTTTCTAGCAATGTAGCGGCACGTCTGGGCGTTACGGGACGTGGCCGCTCAACCACCTCTCTTGTTGGATGAGGGGCGTCCACGTAGGCGCACCCGTGCCCGCACGATCAGCGTAGACTGACCGGGACCGAGCGCCACTTGGGCTCACCATGCGCCGCGGTGGCGGGAAACCAGCATCCAAGGTAAAACTTTACTGCACGTCAGTTTGTTGACACCGACTCAGGAGATTTCCGTTGGCAGAACACAAGAAAGAACACCGAATTGGTTCGGGTCTTCCCCGTTGTCTTGGAAGTGGCTCCGAAGGATTTGAACGACTCAAGAAGGAGTTGGGGCTCGACCGGAACCGCCGCAGGGTGATGCGAAAGCTTGGTGACCGTGGACCGGGCGAACCGTCATCAACGACTAAAGACTTGGAGCATGGGCCGCTTTTCGACTACTGTGACCCTAACTTCCGCCGCAAACTCTGGAAAGAGGCTTATGCACGGAGCCATCATGGCCAGGACAAGTCCACGCCTGGGAAATTGGAGAATCTGTTTCCGTCACTGGAGCACCTGATTCTGCTCAAATCCGTTCCCGACGGCGAGTCCGTGGACGGTGGTTTGGAACAGATTGCCCAGGTTTTCGCCGAGTGGCCTGATCTTGCGCAACAACTGGAGAAACATGTCCCGTGGGCCTCTTTGGCGGCGGGCGCGTGGGCCCATGTGCGAAAGCGCCTCGACGAATGGAAAACGCTTGATGATGAGAAGCGGGAACAGACAACTCTAGCCGCTTTTGCCGTGGCAACGATTGTCGATGACGATAGGATTCTGCACGCTGCAATTCGGACCGTGCCTGAGATGAAGGATGAGTTCACTGAAATTCTCTCGTCGAACGACACGTCCGAAATCACAGGCGGTCGCCTAGCAACCGACGCGCTTGTCCGATGGGACGAACTCTGTGGCTTGGCAGTCAACACCATCAACGAGGCTGCTGGTCCCCCTCCCAAAGTAGACGCCTTGACCAGGTTCGCGGACATTGTGCGCCAACTCCAGGAGATCGGGCCGTCAGTGCGAGAACGCCTTGCTAGGGATACGGTTGAATCTCTGATCGCGCCGGTGCAGGAAATCCTCGCAGATCTGGATGGAGACCCGATCTTTTTCTGGCTTGATGACAAGGCTCGGGCGGAAATTCTGGAAAGCTGGAACACATTGTGCGATTCCCCGTCCAACGACCAGACAGGGAATGATGTTCAACGGTTGTACGCGGATGCTCGTATCGCAGTGGCAAATGCTCGCGTTTTGGCGAAGGACATTTCGGAGGCTCAGCACCAACTCGACGACCTCCGCAAAGCCAAGCCGCTGGATGCTGCGCAGTGGGACGATTGGGAGGAGAAGTGCGACGAATTGGAAGGGAAAACCCTGTCATTACGACGAGAGCAACGCCAAGCGCGCAAGGACCTGCGCAGCGCACTCTCACCGTCGCAGGATTACTTGGTTTCAGAGCAGCGCAAATCTTTGGAAGATGACGCGAGTGAGGATGTTCCTCGACACGAGCCAGAAGCCGCTGAAGAAGCGGATCCCCCTTTGCTATCCAATTTAGGGGGCCATGGAGCAACCGAAGCGCCCGTGGAGGAACCAGTTTCCATAGGAAGTGCGGAACAGTCCAGCGGTGACGATCAGCGGCCCTTTCGGGATGATAAACCCGAGGACGAGAACAACGTAGAGGAACGTTCAATCAGTGAAGGGGAGCGCGGGCAGAAACCGGTGGGCGGGAGTGACACGGGACCTAGCCCGGACTACGAGACGGAAGAAACCGCAGAGGACGAAGCCGGTGATTCTGCCGGTCAATTGCTGTACCGTGCCAAGACTGGGATAGTCGAAGCGCTATCCGAGACGCCGCCGCGAGTTGCTTACTCGTTTCAGATCGTCCGACTCCTCAATGAGGTGGCTCCCACTTCCGGCTTGCCGCCGGCAACGATCTTCGAGGCGGCCATGTTGTCCGATCACCTCATGTTGCCTGATGGAGCCGTGGCCGCCGGGTTGAGGCGCGTCCTAGAGCAGTTTCCAGACCCAGACCGGTTCTCGACGGGTCCTGACCGTGACCTCTACGTACTGCTCGCCCTTTGCGGTACCCTGCGCCCGGCATTGCTCGTGCCGGAAGCGGGTGCAGCAGCCTTTTTGAGTGCCTTGAAGCCCAGCGAGCGACTCGCCAATGTATACTGCCTAGCCAGCGCGGTTGCCGAGCAGAGTTGGAAGCTTCAGGGGGTCCGAATCGATCCCACCGTCTTGCGATGCGTCGATTCCGAGGCGGCTTGGGAAGCTGAGCGTGACGCGTTGGTCTCTGAGGCAAAGACGTGGGAGGCGCAGGCGCATTACAAGACGATCAAGTATCAACCGGCCACGAAGGTATGGCAGACGTGGCTCAAGGCAGGCGGTTTCATAAACCGTTTGATCCAATTGATCACGGGTGCTCGAAGCCCGGACATGGTCTCTCTAAAGAAGATCAAAGACGAATTGGAGCACCAGCAATCATTCGAGGCGTTGGTTAAACGGACAGATCGCGTGGAAATCGGTCGTCGCAAAGGCGACGATATCCACGCGGGAGCATTGAATCAACTCCGCGCTCTCGCACTGGAAGTAGTGGAAGTCGCCCGTCGCTACCAGCAGGTTAACGATTCCAGGCCAGCACAATCGGATTTTCTTACCAGGACGTTGGGGGATCTGCGCGCAAACGTGGAGCACCTGTCGCCGCCGGCATTGACAGAGTTGGACGAGCTCGCCGCAGGGGAAAGGTCGCTGCTCAGCGCCGTCGCCAACACCGCTAAGCAAGCACTTGTCCGCTTTCGACAGTTCGTGAATTCCGAGGACGTGATTCCACAACAGGAACCCGAGCCGAGTGAGTTGCTGGCGTCCGGGCTATTCGCCTTTCCGCGTGTGGCAATCGATGAGGCGGGGACACCAACGGGCGACGCGCGAACCATACTTGAGTCCATCGTCTCGCCCAACGAGGCGACTTCACTTTCATCAGCAGTGGCCGATCGCTTGGAGGCAGGGGACCTGAGTACGGCGTGGCGGATTGTCGAGTGGATCGCTTGGGAGGGCTCGGGCGACGCGGATGAGTTGCAAATCCAGTTGCATGAGGCGCGCACGGTTCTTACGCGAGCGTTACGGCAACAAATCGCCGAGACCAGCACCCGAATAGCGAAGGCTGCGGTGGGAGGTCACATAGGAGACTCGGAACGGTCCCGCTATGATGCCGAAATCGTCGAACTCGACCGGCGACTAGCGGCGTCGCAGGTCCAGCGATTCGATGTGGAAAGAGCCAAAGTTGAGAGGATCTCGGAGACGATCGGCGAGAGCTTGAGAGCGAAGAAAATGGATGTGGAAGCCGCGTTCGCTGAAATTTCGCTATCGGTGGATGACCGTGCCCGTCAGAGGTTTGAGCAGTTGGTAGAAGATGGCGACCTAGTCACCGCTAATGAACTCATCGACCGAATGCGTCACAACGAACCGGATGCGTGGCAGGAGCAATCGAGCAACTACAGGGAGTCGTTCCGGGAGTTTTATCCCGAAGGTGCTCGATCAATCGACCAGGCGTTGGAGGAACGTGACGGTCGGCGAATACTGGAACAGTTGAGGTCCGGCAACGAGTTCGCAGGGATCGCGTTGAAAGACATCCCTGGCGCTCAGCGCAAGTCCGCAAGGGAGATGCTCGAAGCATGGTTCAGACTTAAACGCGCTGGACGGCTGGGAAATGGTGCGGAGGAAGATATCACGACGCTCCTTTCAAGTCTGGGGTTCATTGTCCGTAAGGTCGCGGTGAGTCGCTCGGAGCGGAATTTTGGGGAAGCTCGTATCGAAACGGATCCGATACAGACGCGCGAACGTTGTCCGATCCCGGGATTCGGTTCCTTGGCCGATGGTCACTACCGGTTAGTGTTTCTTTGGGGTCGTCCAACGGAGGAGGATATGCTGCAACACGCCGATGCCCTTCCAGGCAGGGCGGCTACCATCGTGGTCTATCTCGGACGACTTACCGAAGCCAGGAGAGGCGCCTTTGCCCGCATGGCGCGTGCACGGTCCAGGACGTTGTTGGTTTTGGATGAATTGCTGCTCGTGTTTCTTTGTGGGCAACGCGGTTCACGCATGCCGGTTTTGTTTGGCTGTGCCATCCCGTTTACATTCGTTCAACCCTACGTCACGACGGCCAGCGTGGTTCCACCGGAGATGTTTTTCGGACGCGAGGAAGAAATGCGTGAGATTACGGATCCGGAAGGAGCCTCGTTTATTTATGGCGGACGGCAGTTGGGCAAGACCGCACTTCTCCGAGCCGTTGAGAGGATGTCGCACCGGCCGCAACAGGGCAGATATTCAGTCTGGATTGACCTGAAGGACGAGAGAATAGGGTATGATCGTGACGCCGGGGAAATTTGGCTTGCGATTTGGCGCGCATTACGAAGGACCAGCGCCATTCCCGAGGAGATCAAGGGGGTAAAGGAGCCCAATCCGAACATCCGGGGCCGTGTCGACGCATTCGTGGAGTATCTTAAGGAACACTTCAACCGGTCGGCGGGAAACACGCTGCTTTTGTTATTGGACGAAGCTGACAAGTTCCTTGAGATAGATGGGCGAGAGCGCGCGGGAACGGCAACTGGTTATGGTGAGTTGTCTCGTCTTAAGGGATTGATGGATGCGACGGAGCGATCGGTTAAGGTAGTGTTCGCGGGTCTGCACAATGTGTTGCGCACAGTCCAAGCGGCAAATCATCCTCTCGGGCACTTGGGCACCCCTATTGAGGTGGGTCCGTTGTTGGCTGACGGGGGATGGCGCGCGGCGGAGGCATTGGTTCGGGAACCCCTACTTGCGGCTGGGTACCGATTCAGGGACGAGAATCTCGTGACTAGGATCCTGGCTCAGACCAACTACTATCCGAGCCTGATCCAGCTCTACGGTGCGGCGCTTATCAAGGGGATGTGCGCGGGACGCATTAAGGGTAGCCCTCTGTATGAGATTGACGAATCGATGTTGGAGGAGACTTACCAGAATACAAGCCTTCGTGACGTGATTCGGTCAAGGTTTCACCTTACCCTTCAACTGGACCCACGTTACGAGGTGATCGCGTACTCGATCGCCCATGAGTGTGTCCAACATGAGGGGCTGCTGGGAACCGGGCTCGCTTTTCGACGTATCGACGATGTAGCCAGAGGGTGGTGGGCCGAGGGGTTCAATGACATCGAGCCCCACACCGATCGCTTCAGGTCGCTTCTCGACGAAATGGTGGGACTGGGAGTCTTGCGTAGCGTCGGTGAAGACAAAGACCGATACACACTTCGCAATCCGAACGTTTTGTTGTTTATGGGCACTAGCGAAGAGATCGAGGATAACCTTCTCAGGGATCGTCAAACGCCACCGGAATTCGAAAGAGAGGTGTTCAGAGCCCGTGATCCGCAGGACCCTGATGGTCCATCTCGTAGCCCAATGACGTTTCAGCAGGAGGATCTGCTGCGGAGTGAGAAAAACGGTGTGTCCCTCGTGTGTGGTTTGGAGGCTTCGGGTCTCGGAGACGTGGTGCGGTGCCTCAAGGGGAGAGGAGCGAGTGATACGGTCGTTGAGCTGGGGGGCTTGATGAACGGCAGGGATTTTGAGGCGGCTATCGAACAACACGAACGCCAACGCGCGGCAAGTACAACGATTTGCGTGACACCGCCCAACCTCCCGTGGAGTGAGGAGTGGGTGCAGACAGCGCTACGGCGGGTGGCGAAACTGACGGCGAAGGGCAAGTTCATGCAGATAGTCTTCATGGCCGAGCCAGGCCAACTGTGGCAGTTGTTGTCGGAAGGGAGATTGGCTGAAGGACCAGAACTTCAGTGGGTGTCGCTGCGGCCATGGCGTAGTACGTTTCTAAGGCAGTGGATGGTTGATGTGGGTTTTACGGACTCTCCGTTGGCCCAGAAGAAGATCGTGGAAGGGACGGGGGGATGGAAGTTGCTTCTCGAGCGGTTGCATCAGCTACACCAGGAGACAGGCAATCTGGATGAAAGCCTGGAGAAACTGGACAGGGTTCTCGACGGCAAGGACGCCTTGCAACAGCGTTTATGGTTCGGCCTCGATAACCCCGAGATATTCAATGCGCTGAAGTGGCTTGCCGGAGGAGAAGCGACATGGAGCGATCTCCAAGGGCTTGCGGCCGAATCGGGGATAGGTGGTGATTCGTTAAGGAGGAGCCTCCGGTGGGGGGAACTCCTTCATGTCGTACGTCGGACGGGCATGGACGCGTGGCAGATGGATTCGGTCGTCGCGCGGGTATTGCATCGAGCCGGAGACTAGTGGGTGAATTTCTGGAGTCTTCCCGGACCCTCGTCGTTTGTGGACGACGTGGAGGGGGCCGTCAGAGACGGCGTGAACGTGGTTGCTCGGTTTCCGGGCGGAGTTCCCGATGGGTTGGAGAGAGACCTGCGGGAACGCCTGCACTCAGTTTTTGAATGGACATCCATCGATGCCTCGCGGGACACGTCGGACCCAGTCGGTTCCTTGCGGCAACAAGTGTGTCCCGATGTGTCTCCGTTCGAGGTTGGCAACGTCGCAGAATTGGCTGTGGCGGAGTCGTTTCAAGGCAGGCTTTTGTGGTTAGAGAATATCGACGGCACCGCTTGGCCCTATTGGGCCGAGGCCCTTAGCAACTACTCGGATGCGTGTCGAAACGTAGACCTTCTGAGCCGGAGCGTGTTTGTCGTGATATTGTCGGGCGAAGCAGCGGCCAACGAGTTGCGGCGGGAAGTGGCTCTGGTGTGTCGTGACTTTCGCGACGACGTGGATGTGTCAGATTTGTTCGCCTTCACTCTTTGGAAAGCCCGCTTGAGCGTCGCGTGCCGTGAACATCGTTTGCTTCTGGCACACACGGTGGCCCAGGTGGCGCAGTGGGACAGTTTGCTAGCGGAGGAACTTCTTGCGTTACCGCTCGTGGAGGCGTTGAATCCATGCAGCATATTGAAGAGATATGCGCAGCGTCGAGGGTGGACATCGGAAACCACAAGGACGTGGGAGGCGGGGACGGTCGACGGGCCTGTTCAACAGCCCATCGTGCATTCAGCGCTGCTGGAGGTGTCGGGATCGTCGCGCGTGGTGCGACAGAGGCTCTGGGCGGCGCAAGCTGCGGTCCTTTTGCCGTTGGTCGAGCAAAGGCGCGTCGGTCTGGTAGAGCGTGAGGGCCGGTACATTCGGGTGCCCATTGAAAGCGGAGGTGGCCAACAGATAGAGGACCCTCTGGATCTCGATCTAGGTAAGCTTGCCTGGCATCTCGATCGGGATGAAGTCCCGCCGCGATTGAGGGCACGAACACAGAGGCTTCGCCGAGTACGCAACAAGCTGGCACATATGGAACCGCTGACGCCGGAACAAGCCTTGCATCCAATGTTGTTTGGAGACGAGTGACGGCGATGTAGCTCTCAAGCCTTGCCGGTTGCCCCGAATGATGTCTGAGGCCTCGACTGTTGGCGATGACCGAAAAGAAGCCGGGCGGGTCGGTCCAATCAATATACGGAAAGTCAAACGCCCGGTCTTGACGCTCATGGCACAGCCGGATAGTGTGGGCCGCGTATCACGATTTCTGACAGATCAAGGGAGGTTCCGATGCGAAGCTTGATTGCAAAGGTAATGGTGTTGTCACTGGCGTTGGCCGTGTGCCTTTCCGGCATGGCGCTGGCGTCCAGCGCCGAGTTGGTAGCCGCAGCCAAGAAGGAAGGCAAGCTGCGGGTGATCATCTTCTCCAGCTACAAGAAGGCGGCCGAGGTCTTCGAGAAGAAGTACGGCATCAGGGTGGAGGGCGCCTACGTCGGCGCCCCGGATATTCTCCGCAAGGTGAGCCAGGAAACCCAGGCGGGTATATTCGCCATCGACGTCTTCGCCACCTCGCCTGGGCCGCTGAGCGGGCTCAACGACTGGACCATGCCTTACAAGCCCGCCGGGTTCGAGAAAGTGGCCCACGTCATGAAGACGCTCCCCAAGGAGTGGAACCAGGTGCCGCTGTTCAATCACGTGGTGGGGGCATCCTACAACAAGAAGCTGGTCCCGCCGGAGAAGGCCCCCCGGAGCATCCAGGATCTGCTCAAGCCCGAGTACAAGGGGAGAATCATCTCGCGCACGCCGTGGCTTGGCTCCAACTATCTCGTGCACATCGCGTCCTTCTACTCCTGGTTCGGTGAGAACGAAGAGAAGTGGACCGACTATTGGACCAAGTTCAAGGCCAACGTCGGGCGGTACGAGCCCAAGTGGGGGCAGCTCCACGCGGCGGTGGGTCTCAAGGAGTTCTCCCTGGGCATCTTCACGCTGCCCTACACACCTTTCACCTTCGGCCGAAGCTATCCCGACCTGGGCTACTCCACCTTCCGGGAGCCGGCCATCTGGTGGCCCAACATGGCGGCCATCCACAAGAACGCGCCCCATCCCAACGCGGCCAAGCTCTTCGTCGACTTCCTGGTGAGCGCCGAGGGCCAGAACATCTTCAGGGACGAAGGCCTGCTCCCCGCCGACAAGAACGTGGCGGCCAGGGACTCGCTCCAGAAGGAGTTGATGGGCGTCAAGTTGTTCGACCCGGCGCCGCAGATCATCGCCCGCGAGGTGAGCCAGAACGGCGAGAAGTGGAAGGCGCGCATCCAGAAACTCTACCAGTAGCACCGTCTCCCCATGGGAGCGGTTAACGACGAATCAGCCCCCTCTCCCTCTGGGAGAGGGGGGCCGAAGGCCGGGTGAGGGAGCCCCAAACAACCCTGCCCGTCTCGCACGAACGCGGAGCACCATGTTCGAATTCTTCCCGGGCAACAGGAGTTGGTCCTTCGCGTGCATCCGGCTGCTGGCCGAGAGCTATTACGGCGGCGGCGAGTTCAACGAGATCCACCGGACGACGCAGCGCATCAAGCCCGGCGATACCGAGAGTTGGCACGCCGAGTGGCGTGACACCGCTGATCGCGTTGCCGCCCACGCCCACGAGCAACAGGCTGCCGGCCGGCCGGAGAGCGCGCGCAAGGCCTTCTTCCGCGCCGCCAACTACTACCGGGTCGCCGAGTTCGTCCTACCATTCATTGACGACAGAAAGGTTCCCACCTATCGCAAGTCCGCCGAGAGCTTCCAGGTCGCCGTGGAGCACTCACCCGACATCGAGCGGGTGGAGGTGCCCTACGAGGATACCTCCATGCCCGGCTATCTCTTTCACGCCGCCGGCGCCGCCGAAAAACCGCCGGTGCTGATCTACACCGGCGGCGCCGACTCCACCGCCGAGGAGGTGTACTTCGTCGGCGGACCCGAGGCCGCCAGGCGGGGCCTCGCCTGCCTCATCGTCGACGGACCCGGCCGGGGCGGGATGCTCAGGCTACGCAACAGTCTGGCGATCCCCGACTTCGAGCGGCCGGTATCCGCCATGGTGGACTACCTCGAAGCCCGCGCCGACGTAGACGCAAAACGCATCGCCCTCATGGGAATGAGCATGGGCGGCTACTACGTAACCCGCGCTGCCGCCTACGAGAAGCGCGTCAAGGCGTGCGTGTCCCATTTCGGCCCCTACGACTGCTACCGGGACATCTACGAGTTCTACGCGCCCCTGAGGGAACAGTTCCGCTGGATCACCGGGTCAAGCACCGAAGACGAGGTGCGGCAACGCCTGAGCCAGTTCACCCTCGCCGGCAGCATCGAGAAGGTCGAATGCCCGCTGCTGATACTCCACGGCGAGGACGACATCATCACCGACCCACGCTGCGCCCGCCAGACCTACGACGAAGCCAAGTGCGAGAAGGAACTACGCTTCCTCCGCTCCGGAGAGCCCGGCGCCGTCCACTGCTCCTACGACAACCACGCCGAGATCTTCCCGTTCATGCACGACTGGGTGGCGGCGAGGGTGTGAGCTTCGTCTGTCTCGTTAAGCATGACGGAGAATCGCTTCCTGGAAAGTGTCTGCGATGAGAGCCATTACCTCCTCCACCAACCAGATGTGTCGTGTGGCGTCAATCACAACGAGCGTTGGTGAGTCCCCATGCGCAACACTGTGCCGCCAGCCGACCAGTTCCTTGTCGATCCTGTTTTGATGTCGCAGTATGGGTGAAATATCAAAGGCGAGTATTCGAAAATTCTGATCCAGTTTCTTGAAGTCGAGGTTCGACCTCGCCTTCACAACGGACTTGTCGAAGTCGGCAAAGTCGCTACTGAGCCTAGTTTTGAGGCTCTCCACGAACTCACGCTGAGCCACGGGTGAATGGTTTCTAGCGCGAAGGCTTTCGAACTCCCGGCTTAGGGACCCGACGAGCATGTTCCACCCTGCATCCTTTACCTTTTTCCCTATGTCCACGAGAAAGCGGCAATAGGTCTCGACGCAGTCATTGTAGAAACCCTCCCATGCCGCATAGGTGAGAACTACAAGAGCTTTGGAACCTACCCCCAAAGGGTCAGTTTCTGTCGTGGTACTGAATATTCTCTTGAGCTCTGAAAGTTCGCGAATCCTGTGTATTCTGGAAGAGTCGATCTCGTCAAAGTAGTCTTCAATTGTGGCCATTTGGCTTGAACCAATTTTCGCCGAAGGGAATGCTCTTTTGTATTCTGGCCGTGCCTCGCATTCCTGCTTTGCTGAGTTCAGCAATTATCGGATTCATCCAGAAAGCTGCGATCCTTTTACGAACAAACTCGTCGATGTCGGCCCGTCGCTCGATCAAGAGCTTGTTCCTTGCGAGGCCAACGGCGATTACCTCAAGTGCTCGAAGAGAGAACCGTTTGTCACCGATGCCGTCGACGCGTTTCTCTGCAGGCAATAGTGCATCTACGCCGCCGACGCGGCTAAGGGTCTCCACAACCCACCCCGCAACGGCGAGAGTCTCGGCTTGCTGATTCCGTTCTATGATGGTCAAGATACCGCTGCTCAGGAACTCTTGAACGTCCATCCTGCCGGTATAGTCAACCTGTGAATGCACGATTAGGCGGACTACGTACTCCAGATCCCCTTGACTCTTGTGTTGTTCGTCAGTGACTTTGAATAGGCTTTGAAAGACATGACTGCTCGCGAAGGCGCGTAGATCTTTGGTGAAGTCAGCATCGGCCAGTACCATCGAACAGGTCCTGATTTCTTGCTCATTGGCATATGCCCCACCCCTATTCAGACGCTGAAAGAGGTCATACTTGGTTGTGGGGTCGCTTGGGTGTTTCAGTATCTCGAAATCGAGGCGCGCACGTCTGAAAAACAGTTGGAGTGATTTGTCCAGCGATTTCTCGCCCTCCGATTGAGCGTTCCAAGCTACGCATTCCAGGCCGGGAAGATACTTTGCCCCGATCAGCACGGAGCGCTTGGCTTGGTCAGGTCGGTCGACATCCTTCAAGATGCCCATGAACTCGAGAATCGTAGACACGCGTTGGAGACCGTCAACGAGTTCCCAGACGCCGTCAGCAGTTTCGAACACAAACAGGGACGGAATGGGTATCCCGATCAGGACGGACTCAACAAAATTGGATTTCTTCGCCAGGCTCCACCGATGAAGCCTTTGAAAGTCAGGCAAAATGTTGAGTTCCCCTTCCGAATACATGGTAGCGACTTCGCCAATGGTGATCTGCACACGATCGGTATTGACCGTCCGTTTGGCGTCATCTATCTCTTCTCTCAACATAGTCCTTGTCCCTCCGAGTTCCACAATCCCAGGGGCGGTTGCGCCCGACGCCCAGCTAGTGTGGTGTCTCACAAATACGGTTACGAATCTGCGGGTCCTTTTGGCCGTCGGCTGCGTTGCTCTTCCTCGCGTGGTGCACGCCACACGGGCGGGTTTGAAACCCGCCCCTACAAGTCATCGCGCCTTGCCGACAACCAAAATGCCCTCGCAGCTTCATAAGCGTATTTGTGAGACACCACACTAGGTAACCCGCCTCCCGCGATACACGCCAGCGCAAAACTGAAGTCAGAAGCGGTCCGCGTGCCTACGGACATCCAATAAAGCAAGAGCCACTCCAGAAGAGCGGCCCTTGAGCCGACAGCACGCTGCCAGCGGGTAGCTTCAACTAGCTTACGACGAGGTAGGTACCCTTGCAAGTCAAGCTTCGGCTGGGGCCACTCGTGCCGCCCTGGTCGCGGTAGCCTGCGATGCCTGGGTTCAAGGCACGGCTACCTCACGGCAGAAGTTCCAGAAGGGCAGGACCCGGGTGTTGGCGACGGCATCGCCAAAGTCCCTGGTGCCCAGGTGGACTTGGTAGAACCGCGGAATATCTGTCCTCTCCCTGAAATAGCCACAGGCGGGCGCGGCGCGGCGGTCGCCGCTCTTGCACTCGACCGCGAACTCCGCTGTGCCGTCGCGTAGAACGACAAAATCCACCTCGCGCTTGTCGGTGTCGCGAATGAAGCGCAGCTCCATGTCGTGCCCTTCGGTGTCCTCGACATAGTGGCAGTACTTCAACAGGTGGCCGGCGACCATGTTCTCGAACCGGGTGCCGCGGTCCTCGACGCGGGACCAATCCCAGAAATACAGTTTCTTCTCCTTGCGGACGGCGCGGATCCTCCCGGCTCCGAACGGCGGGATACGGTAGCAAAGGTACAGCCGCTCGAAAATCGCCAACCAGCGCTCGATGGTTTCATGCGCCACCTGCAGCAGTTGGCTGAGGCTGTTGACCGAGAGAGGGGAGCCCACGCACGCCGGCAAGTGCGACAGCAGCAGTTCCAGCGCGGATACCTCCCGCACATTCTCCAGGTCGCGGAGGTCTTCATAGAGGACTCTTGCGGAGTGTTCGCGCAGCTACCGGCGATGGAAGCGCGCCTCCCCTCTGAGGAAGGGCTCGGGGAAACCGCCGAATCGGAGTAGCTGCTCCACGAGTGCCGGATCGGCGGCCTTGCCGTATTCCGTGACCGTGAACGGATGCAGCCGGTAGTAGTGATACCGCCCCTGAAGGGAGTCGCCCCCTTTGCGATAGTAGTCAAGTCGCGCCGAGCCGGTCACGATGAAGGAGTTGGCGCTTTTGTTCTTGTCATACAGGCCCTTCAACAGATTTCGCCAGCGCGCGTACTTGTGGATCTCGTCGAAGATGACGCGCGGCTGGCCCGAGGGCAGCCGTTCCGCAAGAATGTTTTCCCGGTCGGCAAGGACATCCCAATTCAGACAGGCCGGCGACGACTCGTCCTGATCCGGGTCCAGTAAAGAAAGGGCCAACGTTGTCTTGCCGACCTGGCGCGGTCCGCCGATGAAGACCATACGGTCCGCGAGATCGGCTTCGATATTGTTCCTGACGTAGCGTGGCCGCATCCTGCCGGTTCTGGTGGTGCGTCCATGAGTATTTTCTGCCATACCCTAAAATACTCATGAGTTTTTCAGAGTCAAAAGGAAAATTCTTCCGCCTGGGTCGTGGGTGTGCTGATAAAGCAGGGGCCGCTCGGGCGAGCGGCCCCTGAGCCGACAGCACGCTGCCGGCGGGTAGTCTGAAAAACAAATAGGCCGGATTCACACAGCTTGCAAGTTTGATGCCCTACCCCTCCCGCCGCGACACCAGCAGATGCAGCCCCAGCGACATCACCAGCATCAGCACGCCGATGACGGCGCCGATGCCGAAGGAGCCTTCGTCGAAGGCGCGCTGGAAGAGCAGGGTGGAGAGCACCTCGTTGCCGTAGGTGAACAGGATGACGGCGCCGGCGAACTCCCGCAGATAGGTCTGGAACAGCAGGATCCACACGGAAAACAGTCCGCTCCGCAGGAACGGGATGACGATGCGTACGATGGTCTTGAAGCCGCTGGCGCCCGAGGTCCAGGACGCTTCCTCGAACTCCTTGTGGAACTGGAACAGGAACGGGCTCAGGGTGCGCAGCGCGAACGGGAGATAGTTGCCGATGAAGTAGAGCAGCAGGATCCACAGGGTGCCGTAGACCGGAGTCTTGATGTAGGCCCACACGAAGCCCACGGCCAGGATGGTGCCGGGGAAGGCCAGCGGCAGCATGGTGGCGGCCTCGATGGATCCCTTGAGCTTGACGCCGCTACGGACCAGGAGATAGCCGATGCCCAGTGAGATGAGGACCGTGGCCGTGGCGGCGGTGACGCAGAGGATCAGCGTATTGCTCAGCGCGCGCCAGAACACGACGTCCTCCAGGGCGGAGATCCAGTGCCTGAGAGTGAGCTGGGTCAGCAGGTCGAGGCTCGGGGTCGCCACGAACTGGGAGAAGGAAAGCAGCAGGATCACCAGCGCCGGCAGCACGATCACCACGCCGAAGTAGAGCGAGCAGCAGGTGAAGGCCACGTAGCGCCATTGCCCCAGGCGGTGGACGTTCTCGGGCCGGGCCTTGCCGGTGACGGTGACGAAACTTTCCACGCGCCGCACGAGATGGCGGTACAGGAGCAGCGAGAGCAGACTCACGGGGATCACCATCATGGCCAGCGCCGCGGCGGTGTTGTAGTAGATCAGCGACTGGTAGTCCGAGGCGATGAGGTTGAAGATGGCGGAGGTGAAGACGAAGATGCCGCCGGGGGCGCCGATGAGGATGGGCACCTCCAGCGTGATCAGGCCGATGACGAAGACCAGCAGGAAAGCGGAGAGGATCAGCGGCCGTAGCACCGGCAGGGTCACCCGGCGAAGCGTTCCCATGACCGTGTTGCCGCAGGCGATGGACTGTTCTTCCAGCGATGGATCCATGAGCCGGAAGGCGTTCATGGCGATGAGGAACACGATGGGAGACTCGTAGAGCACCATGAGGAAGATCATTCCGGGGAACGAATAGATATTGAACAGGTTGGTGCCGAAGGTCTCCCGGAACATGACGTTGAGCACGCCGATGCGCGGGCTCAGCAACAGGATCCATGCCAGCGCCGCTATGATGATGGGAAAGGCTCGCGGCACGATCCCCAGCTTGGCGAACACGCGCCCGTAGGGCATGTCCGTGCGAACCACCAGAAACGCCATGGTGACGCCCAGCACCACGGAGATGGCCGCCATCGAGAAGGCGAAGACCAGCGAGTTGAAGACCAGTGTGGGGAGGTCCGCGGGGATGCGGATGGCGAGGGCCCGGGCCCAGTTGGCCAAGGTGACGTGCCCGGCGGCCACCGGCGAGGCCGACCAGAAGCTGCCGAAGATGAGGGCCAGCACCGGAACCAGAATGACGAAGCCGATGATCACCATCAGGATGGTGTATACGGCCCTCAGGGCGTTCTCGGTGTGCATGGCCTCCGGTCTCCGTTGTGCGCTCCGGTCGCGGTCCCAAGCCGTCCTGCCCGGAACCGCGAACCCGGAGCGTTGAAACGTACCGGCCGCCCGCCTTCAAGACCGGCGGCGCGCCGGCGTTACGCGGTGCGCAGGAGAAAGAGCTGGCCCGAGATGTAGCGCGCCGCGTCGGATATCAGGTAACGGATCAGGCCGGTGATCTCGTCCTTTTGCGTGAACCCTCCCAAGAGCGGAGACGCGGCCTGTTTTCTTCTCCATTGTTCGTCCGACATGCCTGCCCTGGCCATGTCGGTGTCGGTGGCGCCGGGTCCGATGGCGTTGGCGGTGACGTTGTAGGGCGCCAGCTCGATGGCGAGGGTCTTGGTAAAGGTGATGACACCGCCCTTGGACGCGGCATAGTGGGAGCCAAGGGCCTGTCCGGTGACGCCCCGCCCCGAGGCCACGTTGATGATCCGGCCGGCCTTGCGCTCCGCCATGTGTATTGCGGCTGCCTGCGAGCACAGGAAGAGCCCGGTCAGGTTAATCCGGATCACCCGCTCCCATTCCTCCGCAGGCATCTCCAGCACCGGGCAGCGTTTGATGACCCCCGCGGCGTTGAGCTGCACGTCGATGTGGCCGTACTTGTCGATGGCTGCCGCGATCATGCCGTCCACGCTGGCCTTGTCGCCGACGTCCACGCCCACGGCCAGAGCCTGGCCTCCGTCCTTGCCGATGTCCCCGGCCAGCTTTTGCGCCGCGGCCTCGTTGAAGTCCGCCACCACGACGTTGTGCCCGTCTTCGCCCAGCGCCCGGCAGACGGCCGACCCGATGCCGCCCGCGCCTCCGGTTACGACTACCACCTGTGACATCTCACCTCCTGAAGTTCAGGGAGTAGAGCTTTGTGTTCCCAACCCGGCGGAGCCGGAACCAGGAGCAGCGTCCTTCGACTTCGCTTCGCTACGCTCAGGACGAACGGTTGGGGAAAGCTCTTTCTCCGTTCGTCCTGAGCGTAGCGAAGCGAAGTCGAAGGACGCATTCGTCAAGGCTCGGCGTTACGGCGTCCGCAGCAGGAACGTCTGGCCGGTAACGAAGCGTGTGGCGTCGGACACCAGATAACGGACCAGCCCGGCGATCTCGTCCTTCTGGGTGAGTCCGCCCTGCATGGGATCCATCGCCTCGATGGCCTGCCATTGCTCTTCCGTGTATCCGGCTCGCGCCATGGGGGTCCCCGTCCGTCCCGGACAGATGTTGTTTACGAGGATGTTGTCCGGGGCGACCTCCACGGCCATCGATTTGGTGAAGGCGATGACGCCGCCCTTGGAGGCGGCGTAGTGGGCCGATTGGGGGGCGCCGGCGATGCCGCGGCCGGAGGCGACGTTGATGATGCGCCCGCTCTTGCGCGGCCGCATGGCCGCGGCGGCCGCCTGGGAACAGAGAAAGACGCCGCGCAGGTTCACCCGGATCACCCGGTCCCACTCCTCCACGGCCATCTCCGCGATGGGAAAGCGGCTCATCAGGCCCGCGAAATTGATCTGGTGATCAAGCTGCCCATAGGCGTCCAAGGCGCTTTGCACCATGGCGGCGACGCTTTGCTTGTCGCCCACGTCCACCCCTACAGCCAACGCTTCCTTGCCTTCGGACTTCAGCTTGGCGGCGAGGGCCTCCGCGTCATCCTTCCTGAAATCGGCGACCACGACCTGAATCCCGTCCTCGGCGAGCGCGGCGCAGATTGACGATCCCAGGCCGCCCGCCCCTCCGGTTACGATTGCGACTTCCGCCATGTTGGTGTGCTCCTCCTTGTCAACATTCCTGATTGCCCTGGAAGGGACCGCTGTCTTGTCCCGGCCCTCGGGCTCCGTATCTGATGTAGGGGCGGGTTTCAAACCCGCCCGTGCCCCGAAATACCCGGACGGCAACAATGCAGCCGAGGGGGCCGACAGCCAGCCGATCCATATCCCGGCGGGCGCGGAAAAGCAAGCCAGGCAACAGCGTCGCTCAACCGCTCCGGGACGCGTGGTAGGCGGCAAAGGCGCCTTCCCACCTTCGGCTGGACAGGCGCCACAGATTGGCCGTGAGGCGCTGGATCATGAACAGGCTGAAGCCCGCCCAGACCCCGAACAGGCCCCACCCCAGGTGAAAGGCGGCGCCGGTGAAAGGGACGAACAGCAGCAGACCGCCCGCCAGCATCGCCCACATGAGGAAGCGAGTGTCGTGGGCGCCCAGGAGAAAGCCGTCCAGGGCGAACACGATGCCGTTCAGGGGCTGGAACGCCACCAGCAGCAGGATAGCCTCGGTCCGGACCAGATCGGTCACCGCCGTGGACGAGGTAAGGAGCCCCAGGAGGGGCTGCTGGAGCGTCAGGTAGGCCGCGCCGAAGACCGCGCCGCCGGCGCAGCCCCAGCCCACCAGCATCCAGCCGAGGCGTTGCGCCCGGCGGCCGTCGCCGGCGCCCAGGTGCCGCGCCACCAGGGTCTGCCCGGCCACCGCCAGACCGTCGATGGTGTCGGAGCAGAAGATGAAGAGCTGAAAGACGATCTCGTAGGCCGCGAGATACACCGGCCCCATGCGCGCCACCATGGCCGTGGCGAACACCAGCGACATGCGCAGGCCGGCGGTCCGCAACGCCAGATGTCCCGCGATCCTGGACAGGTTGCGGAACCGCTGCAGCCGCAGTTGTCCGCTGTTCAGTTGATACCGGCCCGTGAATTCCGAGAACAACAGCAGCCGCAGGTACACCGCGACGCCCAGGGCATGGGCTACCACCGCGGCCACCGCCGCGCCGCGCATGCCCAAGACCGGGAACCCGAGGCCGCCGTAGATCAGCGCGTAGTCCAGCACTATGTTGGTGCCGCTCATGAGGAATGCCACCAGCATGGGGGAGACGGTGTTCTGTATGCCGCGCAGGAAGCCCACCGCCGCGTAGATGGAGAAGAGCATCGGGATGGTGGCGCAGCGGATGCGGAAGTAGGGGACGCCTTGCTCCGCCACGTCCGGGCCGGCGCCCATCACCGCGTAGAGTTGGGGCGCGAACAGGAAAAGGAGGAATGCCACCAGCGATCCGCCGGCCACCGCCACCGCCAGCGCGTGCCGGAAGATCTCGCCGCACAGCGGGTAGTTGCGTGATCCGTATTGGCTCGCCACCAGGCTCGTGGTGCCGAAGATGAGGAACGCGAAGATCCAGCTCACCGCGCCGATGAGGCTCGTGGCGATGGCCTTGGCCGCCAGCGGCTCCACCCCCAGGTGGCCGATCATGGCCGTGTCGGCGATGTTCAGGACGGGTTCGCTGGCAATGGCCAGAGCGGCCGGAATAGCCAGTCGCAGCAGGTCCCGGCCGTCCGAGGCCGAGGGTCCAGACGTAGCCGAATTAGAAATTGCGCGGACCGCCTTGATGGTAGATACGGACGTTGGCGGTGGCGCGGTCGAAGCGGCGGCGCAGCCAGCGTTTGAACGCATTCCGCGTGGTCGGAATGAGCATCAGGAAGCCACAGGCGTCCGTGAGGATGCCCGGCGTGATCAGCAGCAGTCCCGCCACCAGGATGATCACTCCGTCCACCAACTCTTCGGCCGGGACGATACCCTGGTTGAGGTTCCGCTGGATCTGGCCCAGGGTCCGAAGCCCCTCCAGCCGGGCCAGAAACGCTCCCAGCGCACCGGTGCCGAGCACCAGCAGGATGGTGTTGAGTCCGCCGATGACCGAGCCCACTTCGATCAGCAGGTACAGCTCGACCAGGGGAACGACGGTGAACAGCAGTAGGAGTCGCGCGAACATGAACCCATGTTAACGCAACGGGTCTTCGACATCCAGGAACGGGAGGGAGCCAGGGATCGGATCGGAGACGCTGCTTGTACGCGAATCGATATTCGCTTATATTTCTTGCAATACATTAAGTGCAAGATAACTTTGAGTGAAGGAGGTCCAGTGGCCGGTCAGATCATCGGTACGCGGCTCAAGGCGTTGAGGCGGGAGCGCTCTCTCTCACAGGACGGGATGGCGCGCTTGTTCGGATTCAAGGATCGGCAGACCGTGTCGGCAATAGAGACCGGCGTGCGGCGTGTGACTGCGGAGGAACTGTTGCTCGCCGTGGAGAAGCTGCGTGTGCCGCTCGACTATTTCACCGATCCCTTTCGGCTGGACGGCGAGGCGCTGTTCTCCTGGCGGCAGAGGGGCGTCGGGCGGTTGGAGCTTGGCGAGTATGAGCGGGCGGCCAGCCGCTGGGTCGGTGCGTACCGGGCCCTGGCCGAGCAGGTCGGTCAACGGGCGCCGTTGATGCGGCGGGCCCTTGGGCTGACCAAGCTGTCGAGATTCGAGGACGCGGTGGATGCTGGCGAGCGGTTTGTTGCCGAATTCGAACTCGGGGTTGTGCCGGCGCAACGTCTCGCGGCGGCGATGCAAGACCAGTTCGGGATACTCGTGCTTATGGTGGACGCTTACCGAGGTATTTCTGGAGCGGCATGCCGTCTGCCTGAGTTCGACGCGGTGCTGATCGCACGAGGGGAAGTGGCGGGGCGCCGGAACTTCGACTTGGCGCATGAGCTGTTTCACATCCTTACCTGGGACGCGATGCCGCCCGAGCACGCGGAAGATGACAGCGATTTCGGCGGCAATCGGGTGGAGCAACTCGCCAACAACTTCGCGGCCGCCGTGCTGATGCCGAGGGCGGCGCTTGAATCCTTTGGCGATTGGGCGCGGCTGGACATGGATGGCTTGATCGCTCGACTAAACGTTACGGCAGACGAATTGGGTGTGACCTCCTCGGCCCTCAGGTGGCGTTTGGTCGCCCTTCGGGAGTTGACCAAGGGGAAGGCGCGAGCAATTACGGAAGCCGCGTTGCGGAACAACGGCCGCGAGGACTCCTCGGAGCCTCCGCCTTTGTTCTCGCGGCCATTCGTGGAGGTGATGGCGAAGGCCATCGACCAGGGCCATGTTTCGGTTCGGCGTGCGGCGGCGCTGGTCGGACTCCCGATCGAGGACCTGGAGAAGCTGTTTGCGGCCCATGGCGTCGATCAGGCGATTGAGCTGTGAGCAGAAGGGTCGACCACGAGACGGCGGTGCTCGTGGACACAAATACGATCATCGAGTCCCATCGGACGGGCGCGTGGCAGGCGCTGGCCGGTGGTTATCGGGTGGAAACCGTTGAAGACTGCGTGACGGAGACGCAGACGGGCTTCCAGTTGCGACGGCCGGAGCAGTCGATTGTTGCCAGCGAGCTACGGGCCTCGCTGTCGGCCGAGCATCATGTTGGCGACAGGGAACGCGCCGAACTGGCGGTTCGGATACAGGGCATCGCGTTGGACAGGGGTGAGGAGGCGCTCTGGGCGCACGCGCTAGGGCGGGATGACGGCTGGTTCCTGTGCGGCCCCGATAAAGCTAGTCTGCGCTGCGGAGTGAGGCTCGGGTTCCGGGAACGGCTCGTGTCTCTCGAAGAGTTGCTCGACGGCGTGGGTCATCGGTTGAGGATCGCCCTCAAACGTCACTACACGAAGAAGTGGCTGGACGGGGTGCTCGCGGAGTTTGTCTTGGTGGAGTGGGCGGGGCAGTGTTGACACCGTGAGGGCTTCCCGGTGATGCGGGTATTGGGAGGGTCGACTCCCTATTCGAACAGCGTGGGATGGATCAGCCGCGCCAGGAGCTCCAGGCCGTCCACCAGCCGGGGGCCGGGGCGGTTGAAGAAACTGGAGCCGTCCACGGCGGAAACGCGGCCGTTGGCCACCGCGGGAATGGCCTGCCACGCGGGCAGGTCCTTCAGCGGCTCCCACTCCTTCAGGGTCCGGCGTTCGTCGAAGCCGCAGGGCATGAGCACCATCACCTCCGGCGCCGCTTCCGCCAAAGCCTCCATCGATAGCCGGGCCGAGGGCTCGTGCTTCACGGCCAGTACGTCCGTTCCACCGGCCAGCTCCACCATTTCCGGCACCCAGTGACCGGCGCTGTACAGTGGATCCAGCCACTCGAGACAGGCCACCCGCGGCTTGAGGTCGGCGTCCCGCACCCGGGCGGCGACGCGTGCCACGCGTTCCTCGAGGGTCCCGACCAGGGTTTCCGCCCGTTCCGAGGTGCCGGTGGCGTTGCCCACCCGCGCGATGTCTCGTAACACTTCGCCAAGGGAGCCCGGCGACAGCGAGAGCACCCGGGCCGGCGGCCTCAATGCGCCGGCGGCGGCCATGACGTCGTTGTAACCCACGGCGCAGACGTCGCACAGGCCCTGGGTGATGATGAGGTCGGGGTTGATGCGCTGCAGCAGCTCCAGGTCCAGACCGTAGAGGCTCTCGCCTTGGCTCAAGTGCCGCTGTACCAGGGAGTCGATCTCCCGGCTGGTAGAGGTCTCCGAGTTGATGCGTCCGCGGACCACGACGGGCTTCTCCCGGGCCCCGGGAGGGAAATTGCACTCATGACTGACAGCCACCACCGAGTCGCCCAGGCCCAGGGCGAAGGCGATCTCCGTCGCGCTCGGCAGGAGGGTGCAGATACGCATGCTCCCGTCATAGGAGACCGGCCAGGATATTGCAATGGAACCCGGTTGGCCAACCGGGCGCGGACTTGAAAGGCGCATCGTGGTGGTCTATCTTTACAAGCGCCCTGCATGTTGCAGGGCATCAGGTTGGCGATTCCGCGGCGGTTTCAGTCAGGAGGTTTCGATGCCGATTACCAACAGTCTTCCCGAGACGGTCTTCACCACCCGGGTCGACGATCTGTTGAACTGGGGCAGGGCGTCGTCCCAGTGGTACATGCTGTTCGGACTGGCCTGTTGCGCCATCGAGCTCATGCAGACGGGCGGGCCGCGGGCGGACCTGGACCGGTTCGGTTGCGTGCCCCGGGCGACGCCGCGCCAGTCGGATCTGATGATCGTAGCCGGAACGTTGACCTACAAGATGGCCAAGCGCACGCGGCTGCTCTATGACCAGATGCCCGATCCGAAGTACGTGATCTCCATGGGGAGCTGCTCGAACTGCGGCGGCCTGTTCCAGATGGCCTATTCGGTGTGCAAGGGAGTCGACAAGATCGTGCCGGTGGACGTGTATGTCCCCGGGTGTCCGCCGCGCCCCGAGGCGCTGACAGAAGGACTGCTGCGGATTCAGGACAAGATCATGCGCGAACGCTGGCTGGTGAAGGGATCGGCAAAGGACTCGGTCGCCGTCGGCTGATACAACGAACCGCCGCGGCCGTTGCACCTTCGCCGCGGTTTTGTCCAAAACACATCGACCGGTTGGGAGCGGCAGTGCACCGATCTTGCAGAAGGTCGAGATATTCGGAGGGGAGAGTTTCATGGCAGAGTACGTCAAGGTTGCGACCACGGATGAGGTGGCGCCGGGCCAACCCAAGTTGGTGGAGGTAATCGGCCGGAGGGTCGCGCTGTTCAATCTGGACGGGAACTTCTACGCCATCGACGACTTCTGCACGCATCGCGGTGCGCCGCTGTCCGAGGGCGAAGTCATGGGCAAGGATATCCAGTGCCCGTGGCACGGTGCGATGTTCGACATCACCACGGGCGAGGCGTCCGGACCTCCGGCAGACGTCGGAGTCGAGAGATTCAACGTCCGCGTGACAGGGTCCGATATCGAGGTCGAGATTTGACGTGTTGGCCGTGCCGTTGAAGCGGACGCCGACGCGAAACCACTAAAGGAGCGAAGCCATGGCGGATGACGTTCTCAGCAAGATCGAGGAGCAGGTGAAGAACAACCGGGTGATGGTCTTCATGAAGGGCACCCCGAACTTTCCGCAGTGCGGCTTCTCCGCCCACACGGTGGAGATCCTGCGCGCCCACGATGCCGAGTTCGAAAGCTGCGACGTGCTGGCGGATCCGGCTGTCAGAGACGGCGTCAAGCGGTACTCGAACTGGCCCACCATTCCGCAGGTCTACATCGACGGCAAGTTCGTGGGCGGCTGCGACATCGTTCACGAGCTGCACGAGCGCGGCGAGTTGGCCTCGATGCTCAAGCCCGCCTCCGAGGAGTAGCGCCCGATGCCGCGGCCGGAGTGTGTTTACCGCCGGCCGTATCCCGTGCGCCACGCCGATAGTCTTCCCTGCTGCCCGTGGACTCAAGTCGCCACGGCGCGGCACCGCGCCCCGGCATGGGCGAACCACAGGAGAGGATCCTATGGCTTCATTGTATGAAGAGATAGGACCGGAGCGCCTGCGTGAGGTCATCGACGTCTTCGTGGACCGGATCTTCGATGACATGATGATCGGCTTCTTCTTCCGCAACGCCGATCGCCAGCGGATCAAGGAGATGGAGTTCCAGTTCACCGCGCGTGTCCTCGGCGCAGACATCGAATACGAGGGACGTCCCCTCGAACAGGCCCACGCGCCGCATCCCATCATGGGCGGACAGTTTGCGCGCAGGCTGCAGATTCTTGGAGACACCCTCGACGAGTATCAGGTCCCCCAGGCCGTGCGCACGGCCTGGCTGAATCACACCGAGAGCCTGCGTTCACTCATCACCCGTGACCGGGGCTCGGACTGCGACCCCGCTGAAGCCCGACGCAAGGCCCTTGGGCCACCCCCATCATGATCGAACCGCAGGACGACAGGCGCGTCAGGAGGGTGGCCCGGGACGAGGCCTTCGACATGGCCCTGTACGTCCGCCTTCGGGAGATCGAGACCGGTGACGTCCGTAACGTCCTGACGCGGCTCGTCACCGTGGAACGGGGACACGTCGCCTTCTGGGCCGAGCTTGCCGGTATGAAGGACTTGTCCCTGGATCGGGTTCAGCGTTTCAGGCTAAGCATTCTCATCCTTTTCCGGAGAATCTTCGGCGTCGGCACGACGTTTCTCATGCTCGAAGCCATCGAGATCTATGGGGTCAAGAAGTACTGGGTTCTCTGGGAGCAGTACAAGGACACGCCGCACGGGCCGAGGATCCAAAACATCCTTCGGGATGAGTTTGGCCACGAAGACGAGATCGTCGCCAATCTTACCGGCAGGCGGCTTAACGCCGAGCGAATCCGCGACATTTTCCTGGGCCTGAACGACGGCCTGGTGGAGGTGCTGGGCAGCGTCAGCGGCTTCTATGCTTCGTTCGGCGACCCTGTCATCGTCCTCGTGGCCGGCCTGACGGTGGCGGTGGCCGGCTCCATCTCCATGGCGGCGGGGGTGTTGGCATCGTCGCGATCCCAACGCGAGGTGCAGCGGATCGAGAATGCCAAACGCAGCTTCTTCGACCCCGAGGCGGAAGCGACGCAGGAGGCCCGTCCGTTGTCCGCCGCCATAGCCGTGGCCGTTTCCTACTTTCTGGGCGCGCTGTTTCCCATCTTTCCGGTACTCCTCGGCGCGGCCAGCCCGCTGTGGTCGATTATCGTGGGCGGCGGCATGGTAGCCCTCGTGACCATGCTGCTGTCTTTCATGTCCGGCATGGAAGTCCGGTCTCGGGTGCTCCAGAACCTTCTGCTCGTGGCGGCGGCCGTGGCCGTGACCTACGGTCTGGGGACCCTGGTCAAGCACGTTTGGCAGATCTCCGTGTGACGGCCAGGACCGGTCTCCGCAAGGATCCGTGAGGCGCCATGGGAAATCGAGACATCACGTCCGCGTGGGACTATCACGAGAGGACCAAACACTCTCCCGTGAGCATCCGCAGCGATCCGCATTACCTGGACTGGGACAATCAGCCGCGTCCGTTCAAGGTCTACGAAAACCTGGATTCCTTGCCGCTGGCGGAGCACCTGGCGTCGTCCGACGTGCCCGCGCTCCAGGCCCTTTCGGGGTCTGCGCCGGAAGGCGAACGCGAGGTCACGCGGCAGGAGCTCGGCGAGCTCTTGTTCCTCTGTGCCGGCGTCACCCGCCGCCGGCGCTATTTCGGCGGCGAAATGCTCTTCCGGGCGGCCGCGTGCACCGGCGCGCTGTACCATATCGACGTCTACGTCGTCGCGGGTCCGCTGGCGGACCTTGATGCGGGTGTCTATCACTTCGCTCCGGACCGTTTCGCCCTGACGCCCCTGCGGACGGGCGATCACCGTGGCACGGTGGTGGAAGCCGGCGGCGGTGAGGCGTCGCTGGCCCATGCCCCGGCCATCCTGGTGCTGACCTCCACATTCTGGCGCAATAGCTGGAAGTATCGGGACCGCGCCTACCGTCACTGCTTCTGGGACGGCGGCACCATCCTGGCCAACTGTCTGGCGGCGGCCACGGCCCGGGGCATCCCGGCTCGTACGGTGATGGGCTTCGCCGACGCGTCGGTCCACCATCTGCTGGGTCTCGACCCGGACAAGGAGGCGGCACTGTGCCTCGTGCCGGTGGGCCGCTCGGCGGCGGCCACGGCGCCGTCCGGCGAGGCGGCGCCGGCCCTGGATCTCGCCACGCGGCCGCTGTCCGACCACGAGGTGGACTACCCTCCCATTCGGGAGATACACGCGGCGTCGAGTCTGGAGAGCGGTGCCGAGGTGCGGGGCTGGCGCGAGGGAGAGTCCGGCGCCGCGGGTATCCGTGGGGCGGCGGCCGACGACACGGCGGACAAGACCGCTGCGGTTACGCCGATCCGGGAGCTGCCGCTGGAGGTCGATGCTGCCGCCGCACTTCCCGCCGGCAACCTCGAGCAGGTGATCCTGCGCCGGGGCTCGACCCGACGCTTCTCCCACGAGTCCATCACCTTCGCCCAGTTGTCCAACGCCCTTCACTACGCCACTCGCGGCCTCGCCATGGACGTCGATCCCGGCGGTTCACGGGCGCTCAGCCAGCTCTACCTCATCGTCAACAATGTGGAGGGCGCCGCCCCCGGCGCATACGTATTGGACCGCGGCCGAGGGTGCCTGCAGCTTCTGAAGGAAGGGGAGTTCCGGAAGGATGCCGGCTTTCTCGGACTGGGGCAGGAGATCCCCGCCGACGCCAGCGTCAACGTCTACTTCATGGCCGACCTCGATCCGGTGCTCCGGCGCTACGGCAACCGCGGCTACCGTATCGCCGGGATGCAAGCCAGCATCGAGGCCGGCCGCCTCTACCTGGCGGCCTACGCCCAGGGGTTCGGCGCCTCGGGACTGACCTTCTTCGACGACGACGTGACCGCCTTCTTCTCGCCCCACGCCGCCGGCAAGAGCGTCATGTTCCTGATCGCGCTGGGCCGGCGGCTGAAGAAGTAGCCCGCGAAACAGGCTGTGTCAAAAGGCCAACTTCGAGGTGCGAAAGGCCAATCCGTCATTCCCGCCCCCTCCGTCATTCCCGCGAAAGCGGGAATCCAGGGGTGGTGGAGGGGTGCTACAGCGGCGTTTCCCCACTCCACCCCGCCTGGATTCCCGCTTTCGCGGGAATGACGATTCCGGGAGTCTGTGCCTCGCTGGGATGGCGTTTTGACACAGCCGCTTTCGCGGGAATGACGGGGAGGGGACGTCCTAGCGCCGGTTCCAGGCCAGCCAGCGCCCGAAGACTTTCTTCACCAGGGGCGTCAGCCGGGTGCGGTTGAAGGCGTCGGCGGTCTGCTTGATGGCTTCGGCCTGGGTGGGGTAGGGGTGGATGACGTTGGCGACGGTGCCGAGGCCGACCTTTCCCGCCATGGCCAGGGTGATCTCGCTGATCATCTCGCCTGCGTGGCGGGCGACGATGGTGCCGCCGACGATCTTGTCGGTGCCCTTCTTGACGTGGATCTTGACGAAGCCGTTCTCCTCGCCGTCCGCCAGCGCACGGTCGACTTCCTTCAGCTCCCGCATGTAGGTGTTGATGGCAACCCCTTGGCTCTCGGCGTCGCGTTCGTACATGCCCACGTGGGCGATCTCCGGGTCCGTGTAGGTGGCCCAGGGCATGATCAGGGAGCTCAGTTTCTTGCTTTTGTAGAAAAGGGCGTTCTGGATGATGATGCGGGCGGCCGCGTCGGCCGCGTGGGTGAACTTCCAGTCCATACAGACGTCGCCGCCGGCGAAGATGCGCGGATTGGTGGTCTGCAGGTAGTCGTTGACCACGACGCCGCGGAACGGGTGGAACTCGACGCCGACGCCTTCGAGGTTCAGGCCGTCCACGTTGGGCGCGCGGCCGGCCCCCACCAGGATCTCGTCCACCGTCACCGAGTCGGGGTTTCCGTTGGACTCGAAGTGGAGCACTTTCCGGCCGTTCTCCGTGGCCACGCGCTTGATGGCGCTGTTGAGCACCAGTTGAATGCCCTCCCGCAGGAACTCGTCCTGGACGATGGCCGCGGCGTCGGCGTCCTCACGGTTGAGGATGTGGTCGCCGTTGTGGAACAGCACCACCTGGCAACCCAGGCGTTGGAACGTCTGCGCCAGCTCGCAGCCGATGGGGCCGGCGCCGATCACCGCCAGCCGTTCCGGCCGCTGGGTGAGCGAGAATACGGTCTCGTTGGTGAGATAACCGGCTTCCTCGATGCCCTCGATGGACGGATGCGGCGCCACCGCCCGGGCACCGGAGGCGATGACGGCCTTCTTGAAATAGAGTGCCTGGCCATCCACCTCCACGGTCTCCGGGCCGGAGAACCGGGCCTCCCCGAGGAAGATGTCCACCCCCAACTCGCTGAAACGCTTCACCGAGTCGTGGTGGCTGATGTGGGAGCGGATCCGGCGCATGCGTTCCATGACCGCGGCGAAGTCCACCTCCACCTCCTCCGGCCGGCCGATGCCGAACAGGCTGGCATCGCGGATCTCCGCCACCACCCGTGACGAACGGATGATGCACTTGGATGGCACGCACCCGACGTTCAGGCAGTCCCCGCCGAGGTAGTGGCGCTCGATCAAGGCCACCTTGGCGCCGAGACCGGCGGCCCCCGCAGCGGTCACCAGTCCGGCCGTGCCGGCTCCGATCACCACCAGGTTGTAGCGGTCGGCCGGAGCAGGATTGGTCCAGTCCGCCGGGTGTGTATTGGATCCCAATACCTGGTTGTATTCATCCAGCGGTGACAGTTGTGGAATGTTACGCATGAGTCCGTTTCTCCAGTCTTTCCGAATCGGTGTGGCAGCGCTCGCGGCCCGGCGCGTTACGATACCTTTGCCTGCTTCCTCTTGTTGACCAGTGCGATGAACTTCTTGGCGATGAGCGGGAACACCCCGAGCAGCACGAAGGACAACAGCAGGGCGGGCGAGAGGATGCCGGCCAGAGAGTCGATCTGGGCCAGTTGGGTGCCGGCGTTGACGAAGACAATGGTGCCCGGGAACATTCCCAGTTGGCTCACGAAGAAGAACTGCACCGTGCGGATGGGTGTCAGCCCCATGACCAGATTGATGACGAAGAAGGGGATGACCGGAATCAGCCGCATCGTGAAGAGGTAGAACATGCCCTCTTTGGCAATGCCGTTGTTGATGGTCTCCAGCCTGTCACCGAACTTGCCCTGAATGCTGTCCCGCAGCAGAAAGCGCGCCACCAGGAACGCCAGGGTGGCGCCGATGGTGCTGCAGACGGAAACGATGATGGTGCCCGTGACCACCCCGAACAGCGCGCCGCCCAGCAGGGTCATGATCGCGGCGCCCGGAAGTGAAAGCGCCGTCACCGCGATATAGATTGCCGCGTAGGCCGCGATGGTGATGGATGGGTTCTCAAGGTAGTACCCCTGATAGGCGTCGCGCTGAGCCTTGATGAACTCCAGGTTGAAGTACTTGGCCAAGTCGAAGATGAAAAAGCATGCGATGAGGGCTGCCACCAGCACCACCAGCGCTATCTTGACGATCCTTTGGTTCATGAACGAGGTCTCCTCAAGTGCTTCAGGGTACCGGCGCCGTCACCGGTCGGCGTTCAGGCTCCAGTCGTAGTGATAGTCGAGGCCGCCGTCATATCCGTCCAGTCGTTTCCGCAACGCCGGTCCCGCGTATTCCCGCAGGTGCTGCACAACGGTCTTTGTTCCGCCGCCGAAATCGGCCTGGAACCAGTCATAGATGCTGGATACTCGCAAGCCCCCGTCGGCGAACGCAACTCCCCTGGGGTGGTTGACGTACTCCAGGGCGCCCCGGTCCAGGAGCCGTTCCAGGTTCTCCGCGGTGAAGGGCTCGGCCTGGAGGTTGGGGCACCCGATGCTGGCGCAGTTCACCGCGTAGTGGACCCGGTTGTCCCGCCAGATGGGCCGAAGGATTCGATGCTCGATGTCGTCCAGTGACACTTTCTCGCCTTCGACCGTGGCCAGCTTGGCCTTCCAGGGTCCGCCGCCGAAGAGCCCCCCGAACAGTCCCGACGACAGGCTGATGTCCTTGATGGAGTTCACCGGGAAATGGTCCAACACCACCTTGACGGTCAGGGCGTTGTAGAGATTGATCCAGTAGGCCTTCTGAGCGTTGCGGCCGTGGTCCGATATGGGCAGCTTCTCCAACCGCGCGATGTAGCCGTCCAGGGCGCCCTTGTCCGTCTTGGTGACGTCGCCGTAGCGAAACCGGTTCACCCCGGACGGGTGCTCCGCGGCTACATACGTCCCGAGAAACGCAAGCCACGGGGAATGGTCGATGGTCCGCGTACTGGCGGCGTCATGTTTCTGCCACCGCGGCCACAATTCGGCCTCGGGCGCCGCCAGCGCCGAGTTGCCTACCAGGCAGCATGCCAGCGCCACAGCCAACGCGAGCATCCACGAATTACGCATGGAGTGTATCTTCCGGAGGTGTAGGGCTCCACTCCGCCTGGAATCCCGCTTTCCAGGCTGTGTCAAAACGCCGACTTCGACGTGCGATAGGCCAATCCGTCATTCCCGTCCCCTCCGTCATTCCCGCGAAAGCGGGAATCCAGGGGTGGTGGAGGGGTGCTACAGCGGCGTTTCCCCGCTCCACCACCCCTGGATTCCCGCTTTCGCGGGAATGACGATTTCGGGGGTCTGTGCCTCGCTGGGGTGGCGTTTTGACACAGCCTGTTTTGCGGAAATGACGGTTTGGGGCTTCGCCGCCATTCCCCACCAACGAGATACCGGAAATTTCCCGGCTGTTTTCATTGTAGTGACGGAGAGGGGAATTGTTGCTCATTTCGTGCTCATAACGGTATGCAGGAGTCTCTTATAGTTGATTTGCTGTCACAGGTAAATTCAGTGAGCGACGAATCGATCCATCAGCGGTCCGCGCGTGTCCGGAAAGCTCGGTCTCCCGGGGGTTCTCCCGGCCCCCTCAAGCCGGCATTGGCCGTCATGGCACGGGCGCCGAGACCGGGGAAGGTCAAGACCCGGCTGTGTCCGCCGCTCAACCCGGAGCAAGCGGCGGAGTTCTACGAATGCGTGCTGCGGGACGTGCTGGGCGATCTGGCGCCTTCGGAACGGTGGGATACATGGGTGGCGTACGCCGAGCGCAGCCGGGACTATTTCCTGCAACTTCCGGAACGCGGCATGGCGCTGCTGCCGCAGCGGGGCGATTCGCTGGGCGAACGCATGCACGCCGTGTTCGTGGACCTTTGCCACGCGGGCTACCGGCAGGTGGTTCTTGTCGGCAGCGACATTCCCACCCTGAAGGCCGCTTCGGTCGAAAGGGCGTGCGAAGTCCTGGAACAGCACCGGGGCGACTTGGTCCTCGGGCCGGCGGACGACGGCGGCTATTACCTGATCGGCCTCAACCGGCCCGAGCAAAGGCTCTTCAGCGGCATTGCCTGGAGCACCGCGTCGGTGCTGGAGCAGACCCTGGCCAAGGCGCGCGAGCTGGAGCTTCGGGCAGAGACGGTGCCCGGCACCTACGACGTCGACGTGGCGAAGGACATGGAACGGCTCCGGCGGGACCTTGAGGGCTCTCGTGAGTTGCGCGCCAGGCGCCCAAGAACTCGCGCGTGGATGCGCCGGTGGCCACATCCGGCCGACGCAGAGTAGTCAGGGGGTCTAGTGTACTGTCTCAAATAAAACGTGGTGAATATGCTGGTCCTTTTCGCCGTCGGCTGCGTTGCTCTTCCTCGCGTGGTGCCGGCCACGGGGGCGACCGCCGGTCGCCCCTACAAGTCATCGCGCCTTGCCGACAACCAAAATGCCCTCGCATCTTCATAACCGTATTTGTGAGACACCACACTAGCGGTTCCGGGAACGGCTGCGGGCCGGCCAGTCGGCTCCGCCGTAAGACACGGCCTGAATGAAGACCTCCTTGGCCGCGTCGTCGACGGTGAATACGATGACGGCTTTCCGTCCAGCGGGGATCGCCCGCAGCCCGTGGGCGATCTCATCCCGGACCGATCCCTTGTGCGGCATGTGAGCCAGACCCACGATAGCCTGCTCGATCTCCTCGAGCCGCTGGCCGGCCGCCTCGCTCCCCGCGTGGTCGATGATCCATCGGACGATGGTTTCGAGATCCTGTCCCACCAACGGATGGAAACGTAGACTATAGTTCACGTCTTGCGAGCCGTCTCAATGGCGGCGCGGGCCGCCGAGAAGGCATTGTCCTGATCGACGAACTCGGGACGCGGTGTTTGCGTGCGTGCGCGGATCTCCTGCGCCAGCGCCGTTAGCGCCACTTCCCGTTCGTTCTCATCCTGGATCATCTGCTCAAGGGCCGCCGCCACAGCAGCGCTCTGGGTGGCGAAGACGCCGTCCTTGATGCTCTGCATCAGGAAACGATGGTGGCGGTCAGTGAAACTGAGAGTGGTTTTGACAGTCATTTGCGAAACCTCTGGTATGACTGGATCATACCTTCGCCGAACACTCGCGTCAATCCCAAGATACGCCGAGATTGCGGCAGGCAGCGCGGACGGCCTTGGTGCTGAGGGAGGATAGGGGATGGGAGTGGAGGTCGGTGAGTTCGACCCAACGCCATGCCGATCCCTTCACCGGTAGCTTCCGCCGCAGCACGTAGACCGGGGCAGTGATGCGCATGTCGGTGATCGCGTGGCGGATCACGGCTACCGGCCCGGATCGTTGAAGCGTTTCGTCAAGGTTCCGGGCCGGCAGGGACTCCGGGGTGGGTAGCTCCCACAGGCCTGCCAGCAGGCCGTTGTCGGGGCGGCGGTGGAGCAGGACCCTCGACCTTGACTCCACGAAGACCAGCGGCCACTGCACCGCCTTGGTCCGCATGGGTTGTCGGCGCGGCACGTCGAAGGTGTTGGAAGCCCGAGCGTGACACCAGTGAGCCAGAGGACAACGCTCGCACAGCGGCGCCGCGGGAAGGCAGACGGTGGCGCCCAACTCCATGACGGCCTGATTGAAGTCCCCGGGACGGGATCGGGACACCATCTGCTCCGCCGCCTGGTCTATCGGCTTGGGTTCCGTCAGTCCCAGCAGGCGCGCGTAGACGCGCCGCACGTTGCCGTCCGGCGCGGCGTAGGGCCGGTCGAAGGCGATGCTCATGACCGCGCCCGCGGTATACCGCCCGATGCCCGGCAGGCGCAGCAACGCCTGGTAGTCCGCCGGAAGCCTGCCGTCGTGGCGGCTCACCAGAAGGTGCGCCGCCTCCTTCAGGTTCGCGGCCCGGCGGTAATAGCCCAGGCCGCTCCAGACGCTCCGAACGGCATCCAGAGAGGCCCGGTCCAGCGCTTCCACCGACGGGAACGCCTCCATGAAGCGGTGATAGTAGGGCAGCACCGTCGCCACCTGGGTCTGCTGCAACATGGTCTCCGAGACCCAGATGGCATAGGGGTCGCGGGTCCCGCGCCACGGCAGATCACGCTTGTTGCGCTCGTACCAGCGCAGCAGCGCGGCGCGCATCCGCGCCCGGACCCTGGATGAATGACGGGTATCCGGCATTGCCTGCATGTGGTCCCTGGCCCGCGGTCTCCCTCGTAGGTCGGGTTAGCCGAAGGCGTAACCCGACCCTGTACTCCGTCGGATTACGCTTCGCTAATCCGACGTCTAGCGCCTCAGCCCTTGTCGAATTACGCTTCGCTAGTGTGGTGTCTCACAAATACGCTTACGAATCTGCGGGTCCTTTTGGCCGTCGGCTGCGTTGCTCTTCCTCGCGTGGTGCTCGCCACACGGGCGGGTTTCAAACCCGCCCCTACAAGTCATCGCGCCTTGCCGACAACCAAAATGCCCTCGCAGCTTCATAACCGTATTTGTGAGACACCACGCTAGTCCGACCTACGTCTGCTGATCATGTGTCCGGGCGTGGCCTTTGTAGGGGCGGGTTTCAAACCCGCCCGTCCCCGTCGTCGCGCCGAAGCTCGGCTAGTCCCGGATGTTCTGCAGGAACCACTCTCTCGGCAACGGGTGCCCCAGGCCCTTGGCCTTGGCGAGCTCGAACGCGGTGCCTCCCACCGCGGCGAACTGAAGACCCTGGGTGCCCTGATTGTTGAGGAAGGTCACCTGCTGGTCGCTTGTCCTGCCGGGCCACGTGCCGGCCATGAGGTCGGGTATGGTGCCGATGTCCGCGTTGTCGATCTCGCGGATGGGCGAGGGCGGGATCTTGGTCTTCTCCTCGTCGGTGCCGGCGATGTAGGCGAACATGCCGTCGCTGCCGTGGATGGTTCCCGGCGGCGGATTGTCCAGCACCAGGGTGGAGGCTCCCAGGCGCGCCTGCAGGTCGCATTTGGCCAGGATATCGGGGCCGGCCTCGTTGGAGCGGACGTTGGTGATGTGCATGCCGGGCTCGATCCATTCCGGCTTCATCACCTGGACCAGGGAGTCGGTGGTCAGGGCGACGATGTCGGCGCCGCGGCAGGCCTCCTGGGCGTTGTCGCAGGTCTCGACGTTGAGCCCCAGTTGCTCGCGCATTTCCGCCGCGAAGGTTTCACGGTTGGCCTTGGTGGGGCTGAACACCCGCAGCAGCTCGATGTCCCGCACCTCGTGGATGGCCTCGGTGTAGGTCCGCGCCATGCCGCCCGAGCCCAGCATACCCAACACCTTGGAGTTCTGGCGCGAGAGGTATTTGACCCCGAGTCCGGCGCAGGCCCCCACCCGCATGTGCTGCAGGTAACCGTCGTTCATCAGCGCCAGCGGCTCGCCGTTGCGCACGCTCAACAGGAAGATGAGCCCGCAGTAGGTGCCCGGCTCGATGCAATACTTGTCCTCGGTCTCGAACTCCCCGTCCTTCTCCCACACCAGCATGTCCGACTTCATGCGGATGGCCATGTAGCCCAGCGTCCGGCTGGCGCCCTCCATGGTACCCCAACGATAGTAGTGAGGCTCCCGGGGCACGTAGAAGTCGATGCGCGGCCGGTATGCCGCCTCGTTCTTGGAGAGATCGCGGTAAGCATCCTCCATCGCCGCGAGGCAGGTCTTCATGTCCAGGACTTCCTGGATGTGCTCATTGGTCAGAAACAGCATGACTTCTCCTTGTGCGCTATGGTTGGTGCGACAGATACATTTGACGGCAATTCCCGATAAACCCTGCCGACGGCACAGCACTACGACATGTAGGGGCGGGTTTCAAACCCGCCCGTGTCCGGCCACGTTTCGAAGGGTGTCGTTTACGCTGGCGTCACCCGTTGTTATCCCGTTCCCGCCTCTCTTTCCAGGAGCTTCCGGACGCCGGCCAGCCTGGGATCGTTGCCTACGAGCCGCAGGAAGTTGGCCTGTATCAGCGCTTCGAGCTTCTCCGGCGGCAGGCCCTTGAGCTCTGCCACCGCGCCCACCACGTCCGCGATGATGTCCGGCGGCGCCACTTCCCCGGCGAGCCAGCGGTTGCCGCCGGGATTGTCCGTCTCGGACAGCAGTTGACGGGTCGGGACAGCCCGCGCGATGGCCTGGATCTTCTCCGAATACAACACCTCCACCCCCACGGTGAAGAGGTAACCCTCGGCGATCATTTCGTCGAGCACGTCCAGGGGACCGGAGTACCAGTGGATGATCGCCCTCGTCACGCCGAAAGTGCGCAGGGTGTCGAGGATGCGCTGTTCCGCGCCCTTGGTATGGAGGTTGACGATCTTGTCGTGCTCAGCCGCCTCGCGGACGAGGAACTCGAACACCCGTATCTGGTGCGGATACGTGCCGGTGTCCCGGACCCAGTGGAAATCGAGCCCCAACTCGCCGAGCATGGGGCTCCGCTCTACCAGGGGACGCAACTCCGCGAGATGGTCGGCGTGCTCTGCCGCCCGCCGCGGATGAATGCCGAAGGAGGGGAGCACGAAGGGACACCCTTCCGCCAGCGCGAGGTTCCGTTCGTACGAGGCGGGGTCCATGGAGTTGGCCAGCGTCAGGATGCGCCGGCGCTCGATGCGCGCCAGCGCTTCCTGGGGCTCATCGTAGTGGTCGAGATGGGCGTGGGCGTCGATCAGCATGACGGGCTCGGTGCATAGGCAGGGGCGACCGGCCGGTGGCCCCTACAGGGCCTGCGGCGCCGGCCTACCTGAAGCGGTCGCCGAAGTACTTCGACAAGTCGATGCCGTCCGTCCCCGGAACCTTGATCTCCAGCGGGTAATTGGACTTGCGGGTGGCGTCCACGCCCACCTTGGTGACCAGATGCGATCCGCCGGCCGGGTCGTAGGAGGCCGGGTCCAGCGGGGAGCCCCTGGAGTAGGTGACCATGAACACGTCGCGGTCCGCGCGGACCCGGGTGGCGATGGCGTGCATCACGTCGCTGTCGTTGCCGATGTCCACGTCCTCGTCCACGCAGATGACGAACTTCAGGAACGGGTCGGCGGCGAAGGCGGCCATGGCGGCGTTCTTGGCATCGCCGTCGATCATGGAGTCCATCTGGATGTAGCAGATGTAGCGGGAGCGCCCGCAGGGCGGCACGTACACCGCTTTGACGCCGGCGCTGGCGATGCGGCAGGTGTGGTAGATGTAGCTGTTCCGCGTCACCCCCGACAAAAGCAGGTTGTCCGCGTGTCCCACGAACGAGCTCTGGTAGAGCGCGTTCTTCTTCATGGTGATGGCCTTGACGTACACCACGGGGTTGATGCGCTGAGGTCCGTAGGTCCCCGGATACTCGCCGAAGGGGGCTTCCTCCTCCATCTCGGTGGGGTGGATCTCGCACTCCAGCACGATCTCGGCGCTGGCCGGCACCTCCACGTCGATGGTCTTGCACTTCACCAGCTCCACCGGCTTGCTCAGCATGGCGCCGGCGATGCTGAACTCGTCGGTGTCGATGGAGGTGAAGCTCAGGTTGCCGATGTTCATGGCCGGATGGCCGCCGATGACCGCGGCCATCTGCGTGGGCAGGCCCCGGGACTTGTTCTTCTTGAGGATGTAGTGGCCGTGGGCGGTCTCGGAGATCTGGATGCCGAAGCGATTCCGGCCCTTCAGTTGCAGCCGGTAGATGCCGGCGTTGCGGATGCCGGTGTCCGGCTCCTTCATGACGTTGAAGGCCAGTGTGATGTAACGGCCCGCGTCCAGCTCATGGTACTGGAGGATCGGCAGTATGGTGACGTCCACGTCGTCGCCGGTGAGGACCACCTCCTGGCACGGGCCGCTGTCCACGTCCACCGGCGGCACCGGATTGGCCTCGCGCCGGCCGTACTCGTGGATGAAATCCGCGGGCGTGGCATCGTAGGGCAGCCCGATGGCCATGGCCAGCCGCGGGAAGCTGGCGTGCATGTTGGTGACCAGAGGGATGGAGGACCCCTTGACGTTCTCGAAGATCACGCAAGGGAACTGCTGCTGCCGCTCCAGTTTCGCCAGTATCCCCGTCACCTCAAAGATCGGATCCACTTCGCGAGTGACCCGGATGACCTCGTCCGGATAGTTGGCCTCGAGAAAGGCGATGGCGTCGCCGAGGGTCTGTCCCATGCTGTTAGTCGACGTTGTCATAGTGAACGGACGCTTATCATGCAGAGTTTGTCGTCGCAAGTTCGAGCCCTTTCCCCATGGGGTCGAAGGTCACGAACCACATTCCCTCTCCCTCAGGCAGAGGCTGCCGGAAGTGCAGGTGAGAATCCCCTCTCCCTCTGGGAGAGGGTGCCCGAAGGGCGGGTGAGGGTGCCCAATAACCCTGTGCGTCCCGATACGACCCAACCCTCTACCCGGCCCGGTGCCGCCGTATCAGCGCCAGCACCCGCTCGGGCGTCACCGGGGTCTCGGATATCTCTATGCTGCCAAGGGGCCGCAGCGCGTCCACCACCGCGTTGGCCACGGCCACCGGCGGGGCGATGGCGCCGCCTTCGCCGATGCCCTTGAGACCCAGCGGGTTGAGCGGGGAGGGGGTTTCGAGGTGCACCTGCCGTATGTTCGGGACCTCGCCGCAAGTGGGCATCAGGTAGTCGAGGAAGGTGCCGGTGAGGAGCTGGCCCTGTTCGTCGTAGACGAACTCCTCGTAGAGCGCGCCGCCGATGCCCTGGGCCACGCCGCCGCGCACCTGGCCTTCGACGAACAGCGGGTTGATGGCCGGTCCCGAGTCGTGCGCTACCGCGTAGTCCAGGAGCTTGACCTCACCGGTGCCCGTGTCCACTTCCACCACCGCCACGTGGGCGGCGTTGGCCCAGGTCACGGTCTGCGGCACGTAGTAGTAAGTGGCCTCCAGGTTGGGCTCCATGCCCTCGGGCATTCGCGAGGCCCAACCGGGTACTGCGGCGGCGGCCAGCTCGGCCAGGGAGACTCCATGGTCGGGCCGCTCCTCCACGAAGACCCGGCCGTCTCGGGTGGTGAGGTCGTCGGGGTTGGCTTCCAGCAGATGGCCGGCCAGCTCGAACACCTTGGCCTTGAGGCGTTGGGTGGCTTCGTGGATGGCGGTCCCGGCATTGACCGTGCTGCGGCTGGCGAAAGTGCCGCAGCCGTAGCGAATGGCGGCGGTGTCGCCCCCCACCACCGTGACGTCTTCGGGCGTCACGCCCCAGAGGTCGGCGGTGAGCTGCGAGAACACGGTCTCGTGTCCCTGGCCGTGGCCGCTGGCCCCCACCGACACCCGGAGCTTGCCGGAGGAGTCCACCTCCACACGGGCGCCCTCGAAGGAACCCACTCCGGTCCCCTCCGTGTAGAAGCCGATGCCGACGCCGATGTAGCGGCCGGTCCGTTGGGCCTCCTTCTGCCGCGCGCGCACGTCGTGGTAGCGGCACGCCTCCATGGCCTTGGTGAGGGTGGCGGGAAAGTCGCCGTTGTCGTAGCACACGGGCTGGCCATCCCGGTAGAGGATGCCGGCGTCGTAGGGAATCTCCTCGGGCTGCACGAAGTTCCGGAAGCGCACCTCGGCCGGGTCGAGGCCGAGCTCCCCGGCGATGCGGTCGATGCAGCGCTCCATGACGAACACCGCCTCCGGCCGGCCGGCGCCGCGGTAGGGGGCGTTGGGCACCTTGTTGGTGGTCACGCAGGTGCCGGTGACGGCGAGGTTGGGGATCCGGTACGGCCCCTGCAGGTGGGCCGAGGTGTTGTAGGCGTCGGTGAGGCCCATGGGGTTGTAGGCGCCGTTGTCCAGCAGGAAACGGTCCCTCAGGGCCAGGATCCTGCCGTCGCCGTCGAACGCCACCTCCACGTAGTGGATCTGGTCCCGGGCGTGGGCGGTGCTGATGAAGTGTTCCCTGCGGTCCTCGATCCACTGAACCGGCCGGCCCAATTCGAGGGCCAGGTAGGGCACCAGAATTTCCTCGGGGTACACCACCACCTTGGGTCCGAACCCGCCGCCCACGTGGGGCGCCACCACCCGAAGGGTCTCCTCGGCCAGGCCCAGTTGGGTGGCGATCTGCCGGCGCACGCTGTGGGGCACCTGGGTGGATGACCACACCGTCAAACCCCGCGGCTTGACCTCCGCCACGGCCACGACGCCCCGTCCCTCCATGGGGATGCCGCCGTGGCGCCGGTGGTGAAGGCGCTCCTCGATGCGGTGGGGCGCGGTCTCGAAGGCCCGGTCCACGTTGCCCTTGGCGATTTCGAAGTGGAACACCACGTTGTCGTCGGCGTCCTCGTGAACCTTCACCGCATCCGGCTCCAGGGCCGCTTCCGGGTCCACCACCGGCGTAAGCGCCTCGTAGTCCACGGCGATGCCGTCCAGGGCGTCCTCGGCCCGGTACCGGTCCTCGGCCACCACCATGGCCACGGGCTCGCCCACGTAGTGAACCTTGCCGAGGGCCAGCACCCGCGCCCGCGGGCCCTTGAGCACGGGTTTCACCGCGTCGAGCCAGGGCGGCGGGTGGAACTCGAAGCTCGAAGGGAAGGGTGCGATGGCGTCCCTGACGTCCTCTCCGGTAAGGACCCGCACCACTCCCGGCATCGCCAGCGCCTCGCTCACGTCAATGCTTGAGATCCTCGCATGAGCGTGTGGGCTGCGGAGCACCGCGGCGTGGAGCATCCCGGGGAACCGCAGGTCGCCGACGTAGGTCCCCCGTCCCCGCAGCAGCGGTTCCGCCTCGCGCATGAGGACGCTTCGCCCCATGTAACGCCTGGCGCCCTGATCCTTCATGGCCTCATTCCGATCCGCATCTTGCCCAAATCGTGGCAGGTCCTTCGACTCCGCTTCGCTACGCTCAGGACGAACGGTGGCAGGACCCTTATCCGTTCGTCCTGAGCGTAGCGTAGCGAAGTCGAAGGACCCTCAATCGTTAATGGTCCATATATCGTAGAGCAGCTCCATGCGCCGGAACATCACCTCCCGGGTCTGTTGCTGCAAGGCGGGCGCGGTGAGGTAGCGGCGTCCGATGTCCTCCGCCAGGGTTCCGTGCTCCTCGTCCGCCTCCACGTGGACGGTGAAGAACCGGACTGATTCGGGGGTCATGCCGTAGCTCTCCATGAACCCCTTTCCCAGCGCTGCCGCGGCCGGCCCGAACGTCCCCTCGGCCCCCACCTGGGCCGCCATCACCACGAACCACGGGTGCGTATGGATCACCAGCTCGGCGAAATAGAGGTGCGCGGCCGTGGCCGGCAGCAGCGTGGGGTTCTCCAGGTCCGCGCGCGTGAGCCCGATGGACTCGGCGAACTCCACGAACATGTCCGGATGGCCGGAGGCCCCGGGCAGGAGGCCGCGGGTCTCCTCCTCCGCTACCTCGAACAGCTTGGGCGCGAACTCGGGATCGCTGCAAGCCACGTAGCGAAGCAGCGCGATGCGCGGCACCGCGGCGCGGAACTGGTAGTCCTGCACCGCCCAGGTGCGAAGGTGGTCCATGGAAGCGGTGCCTTCACGCACGGCCTTCACGAACGGGTGGTTGATGCGGAGCTTGTGAAAGACGGCGATCTCTTGCTTGAGTTGGTCGACGAACTCGTCAGCCGACAGGGTCGTGTTGTTCATGCGGGTGCCTCCTGTGAGGATTTGTTTAACCGGGCCACGCGCCTAAGGTAAAGCCTTTGCGGCGAGAAAGCCAATTCGGGGCGGGACCGGCCGACGGACCGGCGTCCTCCCCTGTAGGTCGGATTAGCCGAAGGCGTAATCCGACACCATCCGCGGCGTGTCGGATTACGCCTTCGGCTAATCCGACCTACAAGGGATAATCCGACCTACAAGGGATATTGGGGTTGGCTGGGGCGGGGCGGTACGGTCATGTCACTTCAGCGTACCGGAAACCAACGGGCCGTTGCCGTTCCAACGACAGGAGTGATATGATCCACGCCTGTGCCAAACGGGGCCAACCGAACAGCGCCAAACTTGCAGGAGGTTACCACATGAAGATTTCCAGGCTTCTGGCCGCGTCTTTGCTGGCTTTGCTGACCGTAACCGGGACGGTGTGGGCGGAGACCGTCAAGGTGGGCGTGATCCTTCCCTACTCGGGTCCCAACGCGCAACTGGGGCAGCAGGTGGACCGGGGCTTCGAGCTCTACCGGAAGCTGCACGGCAACGAGACGGGCGGACACAAGATCGAGATCATCAAGCGGGACAGCACCGGCCCCAAGCCGGACGTGGCCAAGCGGCTGGCCACCGAGCTCATCACCCGCGACAAGGTGGACATCCTGGCGGGCGTGGTCTACTCCAACAACGCCTTTGCCATCTCGGACGTGACGAAAAAGGCGAAGGTGCCGTTTCTTATCATGAATGCCGGAACCTCGGCGATTACCACGAGGTCTCCCTACACCGCCCGGGTGTCGTTCACCATGTGGCAGGCGGCCTACCCCTTGGGCAAGCACGCCTACGACAAGATGAAGATCCGCACCGTGGCCGTGGCCTACGCCAACTACTCGCCGGGAAAGGACAGCAAGACCGCTTTCACCACCGCGTTTACCGCCGCGGGCGGCAAGGTCGTGGCCGACATCCCGTTCCCGTTCCCGAAGATCCCGGACTTCACGCCGTTCCTGCAGTCCGTCAAGGATGCCAAGCCCGATGCGCTGTACGTATTCATCCCGGCCGGGAAGTGGGCCACCGGCGTCATGAAAACCTATGACGATCTCGGCATGAGGGCGGCCGGCATCGAGCTTATCGGCCCGGGTGACATCACCCAGGACTCGGAGCTGCCCAACATGGGACAGGTTCCCCTGGGCGTCATCACCATGCACCACTACTCCGCCGCCGGCGACAGGCCGGAGAACAAGGCTTTCGTGAAGGCGTGGAAGGAAGCCTACGGCGCCGACAGCATCCCGGACTTCTTCAGCGTCCAGGGCTGGGACGGCATGGCCGCCATCCACGAGGCGGTGCGGCGCCTCAACGGCAAGATCGACGCCGACAAGGCTCTGGCCGTGTGGAAGGGATGGAAGTTCAACAGCCCGCGGGGTCCCATCATGATCGATCCCGAGACCCGGGATATCGTCCAGAACCAGTACCTGCGCAAGGTCGAGAAGCGTGGGGACGGGCTCGCCAACATCGAGGTCGAGACCCTCGAGATGGTGAAGGACCCCTGGAAAGAACTGCAGAAAAAGAAGTAACGGGTTCGCCAATAGACCGCGCCGCCCCGTAAAGGCACGGGGCGGCGCACCCACAGCACAGGCGGGCCTTCCAAGACACCCTCCGTGATCAATTCCCTCGTCAGCATTGCGTTCGACGGTCTCGCGTTCGCAATGATCCTTTTCATCATCTCGGTGGGGTTGTCGGTGACCATGGGCCTCATGGGGTTCGTGAACCTGGCCCACGGGCTGTTCGCCATGCTCGGCGGCTACATCGCGGTGTCCTTCATCCGGGGCTGGGCGGTGCCGTTTGTGCCGGCGGTGCTATTGGCCTGCGTCGTCGTGGCGCTGGTAAGCATCGTGTTGGAGCGCGCTCTGTACCGCCGCCTCTACGGCGCCGACGAGTTGCAACAGGTGCTTCTGACCATCGGCCTGGTTTTCATGGGCATCGCCGTGTGCACCTTCATCTGGGGTCCGCTGAACGTCCAGCTCGACGTGCCGGCCTATCTCAAGGGCCAGGTGGACCTGGGGTTCCGCCGGTTTCCCACCTACCGCACCTTCATCGTCCTGGTAAGCTTCGCGTTGATCGTCGGCCTCTGGTACGGGTTCGAGCGTACGCTGCTGGGGGCCAAGATCCGCGCCGCGGTGGACAACCGGCGCATGGCCGAGACCGTCGGCATCAACATCCGGCGGTTGTTCACGCTGACGTTCGCGCTGGGGAGCGCGCTGGCGGCGCTGGGTGGGGCGCTGGGCACCGAGATCCTCGGACTGACCCCCACGTATGCGTTGGAATACCTGGTCTATTTTCTCATCGTGGTGGCCGTGGGCGGCCTCGGGAGTCTTCGTGGGGCCTTCGCCGCCGCCTTGATCCTCGGGGTCGTGGACACCGCGGGGAAATACTACCTGCCCGCCTTTGGCGCATTCTTCATCTTCGCGGTGACCATCATCCTGCTGCTGTGGCGGCCGCAGGGGTTATTCGCCCGATAGTATGGAACAGCCGGCGTATCGCAATCCGCTCCGAACCGCGGCCATCCGCCCCGCGGAGCTGCTGCCCTGGCTGGCCGCGGTCCTGGGATTCTTCCTGTTCCCCGACTACCTTCAACTAGGGTCCCAGATCCTCATCATGGTGCTCTTCGCCATGTCCCTGGACCTGATCCTGGGCTACGCGGGGATCGTGTCCCTCGGACATGCGGCGCTGTTCGGCACCGGGGCGTACGCAGCCGGTATCCTGTCGGCGCATCTGGGCTGGAGCGAGCCCATTAGCGGGCTGCTCATCGCGGGTCTGGCGGCCGGCGTCGTGGGCTTCGTGTGTGGCGCGGTTATCCTTTACACCCGCGGACTCACCCTGTTGATGCTCACGCTGGCCGTCACCATCCTGCTGCAGGAACTCGCCAACGAGCAGGACCACTGGACCGGCGGCGACGACGGATTGCAGGGCGTGGTGATGCAGCCGGTGTTGGGCCTTTTCGAGTTCGACCTCTACGGCCAGACCGCATACCTGTACGCGCTGGCGGTGCTGTTCGTGGTGTTCATCGCCGCCCGCGCCATCGTGAACTCGTCCTTCGGCCAATCGTTGCGCGGCATCCGGGAGAACGAACGGCGCATGCATGCCGTCGGCTGTCCGGTATACCGCCAGATGTTGCGCGCCTACACCATCGCCGCGGTCATGGCCGGCATCGCCGGTGCCTTGCTGGCCCAGACCACCGAGTTCGTGGCGCTGGACGTGCTCAGCTTCGAGCGCTCCGGTGACGTGATGATCATGTTGATCCTGGGAGGCACCGGCCGTCTGTACGGCGCGTTCATCGGGGCGCCTCTGTATATGATCCTGCAGGACAATCTCGCCAGGCTCAGCCCGGAGTACTGGCTCTTCGGTATCGGCGCGCTGCTGGTGGCGACCATCCTGTACGCCCCCGAGGGCATGCTGGGGCTGACGGAGCGCTGGCGTGCGTGGGCGACGCGGGAGGATTCGTGAGCAAGACACTCGTGTCACCGTTCACCTTGACCACATTGCGAGCATGCGTCCGAGAGGCTACGGGAACTTTGATCGATGGCTGCCGAGCGAGATGGCGTCCTTCGACTTCGCTTCGCTACGCTCAGGACGAACGGGTGAAGAGGACGACAATTCTCGCTGGTCCACGGGTGAAAAGGACGATGATTCCGGTTCGTCTACGAGTGAAAGGACGATGATTCCCGTTCGTCCTGAGCGTAGCGAAGCGAAGTCGAAGGACGCAAAAATAATGGATCAGCACGTCCCCCTGCTGGAGGTTCGCGACCTGTCCAAGAGCTTCGGCGCCCTGGTGGTGGCGGACGGCGTGTCGTTGGCGCTGCGGCCCGGCGCCAGACACGCTCTCATCGGTCCCAACGGCGCGGGGAAGACTACACTGGTGAACCTCATCGCCGGCACCGTCGAGCCCTCGGGCGGCGCCGTCCTGCTGGACGGTGACGATGTGACGCGCTGGCCCCAGGCGCGCAGGGTCAAGCACGGGCTGGCACGGACCTTCCAGATCAACACGCTGTTTCGCGGCTTGAGCGTGCTCGAAAATATCTGCATGGCGGTCAGCGAGCGGCGTGCTCTCTCGGCCAGGCTCTGGCGGCGCGCGGATGCCCGCGGTGACGTCATCGGCGAGGGTATGGCGCTGCTCGAGTCCATGAAGCTCGACGGCGATGCCCAACGGCTGGTGCGGGAGCTTCCCTACGGCCGGCAGCGGCTGGTGGAGCTCGCCATCGCGCTGGGCCTTCGCCCCAAGGTGCTGCTGCTGGACGAGCCCGCCGCGGGGGTGCCGTCGGCGGAGAGCCACGTGCTGCTGGAGGCGGTGGAGGCGTTGCCCGAGTCCATGGCCGTGCTCATGATCGAGCACGACATGGACATCGTCTTCCGCTTTGCCCATCGGGTGACGGTGCTGGTGTCCGGCGCGATCCTCACCGAGGGCATTCCCGCCGAGGTGGGCGCCGACCCCAGGGTGCAGGAGGTCTACCTTGGCAAGAACGCCGAGCTGCATGGAGGACGCCATTGAGCGCCCCCGCCGACAAGGCGCTGAACCTTGCCGCGGTCCATGCCGGCTACGGCAGGACCGTCGTGCTCGAGGATATCGACCTGGTCCTGGAGCGTGGCGAGCGGCTGAGCATCATCGGCCGAAACGGAGTGGGGAAGACCACGTTGCTGGGAACCGTCATGGGTTACACGACGCTGCACTCGGGACGCATCGAGCTGGCGGGCCGGGATATCGCCGGCATGAGGACCTACGACCGGGTGCGCGCGGGCCTGGGGCACGTCCCCCAGGAACGCGAGGTGTTTCCATCCCTGAGCGTGTACGAGAACCTGGCCGTGGCCCAAAGGGCCGGCGGCTGGACCCTGGACCGCGTCTACGAGCTGTTCCCGCAACTGGCGGCCCGCCGCACCCACAAGGGGAGCCAGCTCTCCGGCGGCGAGCAGCAGATGCTGGCCATCGCCCGGGCGCTGGCGGGCAACCCGGCGGTCCTGCTCATGGACGAGCCCACCGAGGGCCTGGCGCCGGTCATCATCGAGCAACTGGTGGAGGCCATGCACACGTTGCGCTCGCAGGAAGGCCTCACCATCATCCTGGTGGAGCAGCACGCCGGTATTGCCCTGGAGTTCTCCGAGCGCACGGTGGTCATGAACCGCGGCCGCATCGCCTACGATGGCCCCAGCGCGGCACTGGCAACCGACGAGGCGCTCCTCAATTCGCTGGTGGGGGTGGTGGGGGAGTGACGCCGCCCCGCGTCCCTCGGTGCCGGGAGAGAATAAAGTGAACTCAGGGTAATTGCGTAAGCGTTGCGGGCGCACCACCTCGACGTCGAGCCGGAGTGGAGGTAGGGGCTCGGTGCAGATGCTGGTCGAGATACGAGGCCGGACGCCCGGCGACGACGATCTCAAGGGGGGCCGCAGGTGCCTGCGCGCACTATGGGAGCAACGGGAAGCGGGGGTATGAGCCCAGGGCAGAAGCTCGTCGACCTTCGAGGCGGCGCCCCTCGAGGGAGAGTTCGAACGAGCCGCCGTCCCGCGCCCCGGACCCGCCACGCACCAGCCGAGGCTCTAGTGTGGTGTCTCACAAATACGCTTACGAATCTGCGGGTCCTTTTGGCCGTCGGCTGCGTTGCTCTTCCTCGCGTGGTGCACGCCACTGAGGGGCGATCGCCGGTCGCCCCTACAAGTCATCGCGCCTTGCCGACAACCAAAATGCCCTCGCAGCTTCATAAGCGTATTTGTGAGACACCACACTAGTCGCGCCCCGTATCCGAGACCCCGAGCCCGATCTCCGGCGTCATCGTGAACTCGCCGCCGGCGTCGGCCCCGGGCCGGCGCGGGTCAGAACCGTAGCGCCGCACGGATCCTCAGCTCGTTGGTGGCGTCCGCCGCCCGGCTCTCGCTGGCGGAAAACTAAACAAGAAGATGAATATCCACGATATGACCATGTAAAAAATCAATGCCATTACCAGCGTGCCCGCCACTGCAGCCGAATCTCGTTCTCGATTTGGCCGGACAGGTGCGCGCGCCAGCCGATCTCAAGTCCTGCCTCCAGAGCGGAACCGGCGTTGAGCTTCAGGCCGAAACGCAGCGCCTGTGACGAGGCGCCCCCGCTCTCAGTGGCGACATACGGATACCAGAGCCGCCCCACGCCGAAGCCATAACCGAGTTCAGCCGTGTAGCGCTGCCCGTTGCCTGTGCGTGCGCCGTTCGCTAGGCCGCCCGCGTTCTGCAACGACCAGAGCGATTGCACGCCACTCTGGGTCGCGCCCCACTGGGATCCCGCCTGATAGCGCAACCCGCGCCCATCGCTGGCGGGCTGGTACTCGAACGACAGGCTGTATCCCCATTCCTCGTAGTCCCGATCCCGATGGGTCAGGAGCACGCGCCCGTCAACCTGTACCGTGAGGCGGGCAATGTCATAGGCCAGGCCGCCCCCGACTTCCAATCCCGCGCCGGTTTCGGCGTCGCCGCCGTCATAACGCAGCCCCGCTTCCACCCTGGGCGCCAGAACGCCGCCGAAGGCGGGCAGGGAGCCCGAACCTTCCAGGATGAGCCGGATTCGGCTGGTGGCGCCTGCACCGGCCGACAGCCCGGCCACGGCCATGGAGGCGGTATCGGTGAGCATCGCGTCCGAGCGCAGGGCCAGTTCGAACTGGCCGGTTTTGCCCGCGCGCATCGACAGCACGCCACGGCCCCCGAAGGCCGCCATGGCGTTCGTCATGTCGGTCTCCAGGGCCGACTCCGCCCCGTCCGGGGTCAGGGTCAGTCGCCCGCTGCCGTAGCCCAGCGTAGCCCAGAAAGAGGTGCGTTCATCGAGACGGTAGCGGGCGTAGGGGTTGATCCCGGTGAGTGTGCTGCTCACCGCACCGCCTTTTGCCGAAACCCGGCGATAGCCCCCCTCGCCCTCGCTGTAGGACAGGGCCAGACCGGCGAGCCAGCGGCCCCACTCGCCGTCCGCGCCAAGGATGGCGGTATTGACCTCGCCATCGAGGGACAGCTTGCCCTCGGCGCCGCTGAAGCGGGTCGCGGCGCTCTCGCCCCAGGCCGTCAGCCGGTTCATGCCGCGCAGCGTCCCGGCGTCCGGGGAGTAGCCGTAATAAAAGGAACTACCCATCACCATGTCCCGCAGCCCGGGCGTTGCCAGCGCCTCGCCGCCGTTCGGACCAAGGGCCATGAACAGCCGCCCCAGCAGGTCGAGCCAGCGATTGTCGCTGGCGCCCACTGCGCGCGCCGGGCTTTGCAGCGTCCCGCCCTGCATCGGCGGGAAGCCCTGCGTCATGGCGCCGTCGAACGCCGGCCTGGCAGCGCCCGGGCCGGACATTGCGCCGAACCCTCGCGTTGCACCGCCGGTCCGGCCCTCCGGCGCCCGGACGCTTCCTTCGGGCTGCCGTCCCGTGGCGTCCGCCCGGGGCTCGCGGCCGTCCCTTGAGGAGTGTGACGACTCGAACAGCGTGTCCGCCCGCCAACCCATGACGGTCAGATGCGATTCGCGCGCGCCGCCTTCCAGCCGCCGGCCGATGGACTCAACGACCTGATCCGAGGCCGCCCTGCCGAATCGCGACAGCCACGCATCGGGCATCGGGTCGCTGTTGACGATCGTTCCCACCGCCGTCGCATCGTCGATGACCGCGCCGTTGGCGTTGGACAGGGTGAGTGTCAGCGTCTCGGAATCTTCGTCATGGTCATCGTCGAGCACGGGCACCGACACGGTCTTGGAGGTCTCGCCCGGCGAAAAGACCAAGGTCCCGGCGGTGTGCGTGTAGTCCTCGCCCTGCGTCGCGGTGCCATTGCTGGTGGCGTAGTTCACCATCACTTCCCGGTCGCGCCGGCGGTCCAGCGTCACGGAAAACGCCAGCATCGCCCCGGGACCTTCGCGTACCCTGGCGTCGCGCACCCTCAGGCCGGCGTCGTGGTCAGTCACCGCAATGCTGAGCGTCGTCGGAGTGCCGAAGAAGTAGTAAGGCCCTTCGACGGACGCCAATGTGACCGTCAGGCTGCGCGAGGTAGGCCGCGCCCCGTCGAACTCCACCGTTATCGTGCCGGTGGCGGACGTCGCGTCCGGCTGAAACTTGACGATGCGCCCGCCCGCTCCGCAGCCCGCTCCGCAGCTGCCGTGCGGCCCCCCCAGCGCCGGGATGTCGGGGAACGCGCTGTCGGCCACACCCACCATGACGAAGGTCTCGCGGTCCGTATTGGTCGCGCGGCGCACCTCGAACGTCACCGTCTCGCCCTCGGTCGCGGTCTGTCGCGGCGCGAAAAGGCTCATCCCCGCCGGACGCTCCGGCGTCCGACTCGACCGCTGAACCGCCGGTCCCGGCCCCCCGATGCTCACCGCGCGCACCTCGAAAATGTAGAGCGTATCGAGCTTCAGCCGGTCGATGGTCTGGCTCAGCCTGTCACTGGGCCCGTGCGTCCACTCGGCGGGCAGCACCGAATCGTCTTCCGCGTAGCGGTGCTCGAAGCGTACGAGCACCAGGTTGTCATCGCCAGCGGACGGGCTCCAGCTCAGCGTGACCCTGCCGTAGTGCCTGCCCCTCCGATCATCCGCGTACTTATCCGCCGTCGCCGTCAGCCCGACCACCGCGCCCGGTAGCCGTCTCACCGCACCGGCCGCCGGCGCGGCCCCGATGGTCGCCGCTGGACCCTCGCCGATGCTGTTCACCGCACGCACCTCGAAGCGGTAGCGCGTGCCGTTGGTCAGGCCGGACACGACGACCCGGGTCTCGTCGGCGGCGCTGCCGCCGGGATCCGAACCGTCGGGCACATCGGTCCAGTCGGGGGTCCAGGCGGTCGTCCCCGTCCGCTGGGCCCGGTACTGGTACTTCGAGATGGCCGCGCCGCCGGTGTTCGCCGGCGCCATCCAGGCCAGCGTCATCCGCCCGTCGCCCGGGGTGGTGCGAAGATTTCCGGGCGCGCCGGGGGGCTCCGCCGCAAAGGCCGTCACGTCGATGGTCATCGTGTAGGCGTTGACGCTGTCGTCCGTGCCGTCGTTTACCTTGAAGGTGAAGGTCGTATAGGGGGCGCCGGTCGCACCGGCCACGGGCGTGAAGGTGAGCATGTCTCCGTCGATCTGGGCCTTGGTGACGACGGCGTCCGCCAGAACCGCCGTGCCGTCGAGCGCCAGGGTGCCCGGCGTTGGCACGGTCACGATCCGCACGCTCGCCAGCATGTCGCCGGGGTCCGTGTCGGTGAAGCCGAAATCGTCCGCCGTGAAGGTGTACGCCGTGTCCACGGCCGTCGCCACCGTGTTGTCGGCGGCCGTCGGCGGGGTGTTGGCGCCGCCGATCACGGTGCCCTTGACGGCGATCTGCAACGTTCGAGGTAACGAGTGCACAACCCAACCATCCTGGGCCACCCTCCCGTCTATCTTGTACGGAGCGTCTATGGCCCATCCCGCCGCAGCGCCCGCGTCCAAGCCATAGGTTCGCACCGTCCGATACCAGGCGGGCCCGCCAGTATCGGCGCTGTAGGTAGCCACGACCCAATAGGTCGTATTGGCATGCAGTTCCGCATTTTCCGGCGCCAGGAATTCGTTCAAACCGGCCGCAAGCGCCGGGTTGGCCAGCGTGTACAGCGCGGCCCTGACCGGCTTGCCCGACGAGTCCTCCCGCACCGTGATCGTCAACGTCCCGGACCCGGTCGGCGCAGCCTGCAAATCCAGAACAATGCCGGTCAGGCTGTAACCGTCCGAATTGTTTCCGGTGTCGAAGGGCTGTGCATATTCGTCAGCACCCACAACCCGATGACCGGAATTTAACTGGCCGGTGTTGGAGACCAGCACCCCCGTCTGCGCTACACCGAGCGCGTTGGTCCGGCCGGCGCCAGGCGGGCTCGACCATCCGGAGTTGCCTTCCGCGTTGGTGGCGCGAACCCGCGCCTGATAGAGCGTGTTCGCGACGAGGCCGGTAACAGTCGTGGTCGTGGTCGTGACATTCTGCGGGCCGCGGGTCCAGGTCCCGGAGGTGCCCGCTCGATACTGCACGTCGTAGTTGTCGATGTCGGGCCTGCCAGCGTTGGCCGGGGCGGCCCAGGAGACCGTCAGGCTGGTGGTACTCCCGGACACTGCCGTGACTGCGGGCGTCGCCGGCGCGTCGGGCGGCTCGTCCACGTCGGTGACGCCTGCGACGGTGACGGACGAGGGAAACGCCGCGCTGGTGCGCTCCTCCTCGCCGCTCAGCTCGTCGGTGAAACTCACCTTCACCTTGACCTTCTTGCCCACGTCCTCGTCGGACAGGGTGTAGGTCGCGGCGATCTCGCCGAAAATATCCTCCTCGTTGGACGTGCCGTCCGCGTCCACCCGGATCCACTGGTAGGTGAAATCGACGCCGGTCAGCCCGTCGATGTCCATGATGGGGCTCGCGTCGGCGGTCAGCTCCTGCCCGACCGTGGTCGTCCCGGTGATCGTCGGCGTTCCCGTTGCCGGGTTGTTCGCCGGCAGGCTCAGATACAGCGTGAGGGTGGTTTCGCCGGACCAGTCGAGGTCATCGGCCCAGGTGTAGGTAGAGTTAGAGGCGACGTGGTTCGCCGCGCTGAAGTCGTAGGCCGTATCGCAGACATGCAGCCGCAGCGCGGCCACTTCCGCGGCCGTCAGGTCGCTGGTCAGACCGAATTGCAGGTCGCCGTCAAAGGTGCCACCAGCGGGGACGCCAACGCCATCGACGGTATAGCCGTTCAGGCCGATGTGGAACGTCGTGGGGGCCAGTGCACCCACGGAAACAAAGGAATCGAATCCGTGAGCGACGAGAACGCCACTAACGCTATAAGCCTCCACCGTCAGCGCGCCTGTCCAGATATTGCGCCGCGACCCGAAGTCGGGCACCCCGCAGGTGGACGGCGAGGCCGCGATCACCGTCGCCGTCGCCACGCTGGTGCGCGTCTCGGCATTGCTGGCGTCGTCGGTGAAGGTCACCCGCACCTTGATGGTCTTGCCCAGGTCGGCGGCGAGCAGGGTGTAGGTGCTCGAATTCGCGCCCGAAATGTCGGCCTCCGTGCCGCCGTCCACCCCGATCCACTGGTACATGTAATTGGCGGTGGTCAGCCCGTCGGGATCCCTGATGCCGGTGGTGACCGCCGTCAGCGTCTGGCCCACCTGCGGCGCGCCAGAGATCGTCGCCGCCCCCATCACTCTGAAGTCGTTGTCGACGATGGTGATGGGGTAGAACTTCGGCAAAGAGCTCACCGTGCGGTCCGGGCCCGGGCCCTGGAAGTGAATCGCGGGCGAGGCGCCGGTGGCCTCCGACAAGGCCAACTTCAGCGTCTCGTCCGGCTCCTCCTCGCCGTCGTCCTCCGGGGTGAAGGTCACGTTCAACCGGCAGACCTGCACGTTGCCGGCGTCGGAGTCGGCGCTGCACGTCGAGGACGGGAAATAGTGGGTTGCTGAGAAGCTTAAAAAGTCCCGCGGATTGTCCGCATCGCCGCCTTCGGCCGTGCCGCTTGTGGTAAGGACGCCGACAGCGAGAACGGAGTTGCTGGAGCGATCCAGCGACGGCGCCGGCATGTCGGCGGAGGCGGCCGTAGCCACCAGCTCGATGTCCTGGGCGCCGCCGTCCTCGTCGAAGCTATAGGCGTCCTCGGCCAGCTTGATGACCCAGGCCGGGCCGCTGGTCACCGCCACCGCCACCTCGTCGGTGTCGCTCGTGTCGTAGCCCGTCTTCGCGCCGAGCCGCGCGGTCAGCGTCCCGCTCATGGTCGCCGAAGTGGAGAAGCCGATACCGAAGGAGCCCCCGCTCAGCAAAATGCTCTGCTCCGCCGTCGCGCTGTCGGCCGCGAAGGTGACCTCCCGCTTGGCTTTGTTCGTTGGGTCGAGGCTCCAGTCGTTGCCCGCGGAGCCCGCGAAGGTCACCGTCACCGTCAGCTCGGCCGCCGTGTCGCCCTCGCGGTTCAGGGTGTAGTGAACCCAGTCAATCTTGCCCGTCGCCTTGTCCCGGTCCGCCGCGATGGTGATGGCCGGGGGCAGGCTCAGATACAGCGTGAGGGTGGTTTCGCCGGACCAGTCGAGGTCATCGGCCCAGGTGTAGGTAGAGTTAGAGGCGACGTGGTTCGCCGCGCTGAAGTCGTAGGTCGTATCGCAGACATGCAGCCGCAGCGCGGCCACTTCCGCGGCCGTCAGGTCGCTGGTCAGACCGAATTGCAGGTCGCCGTCAAAGGTGCCACCAGCGGGGACGCCAACGCCATCGACGGTATAGCCGTTCAGGCCGATGTGGAACGTCGTGGGGGCCAGTGCACCCACGGAAAGAAAGGAATCGAATCCGTGAGCGACGAGAATGCCACTAACGCTATAAGCCTCCACCGTCAGCGCGCCTGTCCAGATATTGCTCCGCGACCCGAAGTCGGGCATCCCGCAGGTGGACGGCGAGGCCGCGATCACCGTCGCCGTCGCCACGCTGGTGCGCGTCTCGGCATTGCTGGCGTCGTCGGTGAAGGTCACCCGCACCTTGATGGTCTTGCCCAGGTCGGCGGCGAGCAGGGTGTAGGTGCTCGAATTCGCGCCCGAAATGTCGGCCTCCGTGCCGCCGTCCACCCCGATCCACTGGTACATGTAATTGGCGGTGGTCAGCCCGTCGGGATCCCTGATGCCGGTGGTGACCGCCGTCAGCGTCTGGCCCACCTGCGGCGCGCCAGAGATCGTCGCCGCCCCCATCACTCTGAAGTCGTTGTCGACGATGGTGATGGGGTAGAACTTCGGCAAAGAGCTCACCGTGCGGTCCGGGCCCGGGCCCTGGAAGTGAATCGCGGGCGAGGCGCCGGTGGCCTCCGACAAGGCCAACTTCAGCGTCTCGTCCGGCTCCTCCTCGCCGTCGTCCTCCGGGGTGAAGGTCACGTTCAACCGCAGACCTGCACGTTGCCGGCGTCGGAGTCGGCGCTGCACGTCGAGGACGGGAAATAGTGGGTTGCTGAGAAGCTTAAAAAGTCCCGCGGATTGTCCGCATCGCCGCCTTCGGCCGTGCCGCTTGTGGTAAGGACGCCGACAGCGAGAACGGAGTTGCTGGAGCGATCCAGCGACGGCGCCGGCATGTCGGCGGAGGCGGCCGTAGCCACCAGCTCGATGTCCTGGGCGCCGCCGTCCTCGTCGAAGCTATAGGCGTCCTCGGCCAGCTTGATGACCCAGGCCGGGCCGCTGGTCACCGCCACCGCCACCTCGTCGGTGTCGCTCGTGTCGTAGCCCGTCTTCGCGCCGAGCCGCGCGGTCAGCGTCCCGCTCATGGTCGCCGAAGTGGAGAAGCCGATACCGAAGGAGCCCCCGCTCAGCAAAATGCTCTGCTCCGCCGTCGCGCTGTCGGCCGCGAAGGTGACCTCCCGCTTGGCGCTGCCCGTAGGGTCGAGGCTCCAGTCGTTGTCCGCGGGGCCCGCGAAGGTCACCGTCACCGTCAGCTCGGCCGCCGGGTCGCACTCGCGGCTCAGGGTGTAGTGAATCCAGTCCATCTTGCCCGTCGCCGTCGGCCGGTCCGCCGCGATGGTGATGGCCGGGGGCGCGGTCAGCGCCCCGTTCACCTTGTGATCGGAGAGCGCCGACTGGACGGCGACGGTCAGGGTCGGCGCCGCCGACCCGCCCATCTCCACGATTGTGCCACCGGCGAGCGCGAGCGCGTTCGCAGCCCAGGCGATGCCGTTGGTGTCGGTGTCGTCCGGCATGACCTGGTAGGAAAACACCAGCGTCCCGGTGCCCGAGCCCCCCTGGTAGGCCGCCGGCGTTGTCGTGCCGCCAAGGTCGAAGGTGAAGGTCGGCGCGCCGGTCACCGTCACCGGCTTGTTGAACGAGACCGAGAGCTCGATGTGCTCCCGCGCCCCGTAGGTGTCCATCGCCAGCCGCGGCGTCGAGGTCACCGCGACCCCCGTTACTCCGAACTCGTCGTCGACGATGGTGACGGTGTAGGTCTTGATCGAAGCGCTCACCGTGCGGTCCGGGCCCGGGCCCTGGAAGTGAATTGATGGCGGGGCGCCAAGGCTCTGGGACAAGGACAATTCCAGCGTCTCGTCCGGCTCCGCTTCGGCATCGTCCACCGGGGTGAAGGTCACGTTCGACCGGCAGACCTGCACGTTGTCGGCGTCGGGGTCCGCGCTGCACGTCGAGGACGGGAAATTGGGGTTTACTGAGAAATCTGTATAGTCCACGGGCGCGAGCGCCGTGTCGCCATGGGTAACTAACGAGTACACGAGAACGGAGTTGTCGCTTGGATCCAGCGACGGCGCCGGCATGTCGGCGGAGGTGGCCGTCGCCACCAGCTCGATGTCCTGGTCGCCGCCGTCCTCGTCGAAGCGGTAGTGGTCCTCGGCCAGCTTGATGACCCAGGCCGGACCGCTGGTCACCACCACCACCACCTCGTCGGTGTCGCTCGTGTCGTAGCCCGTCGTCGCACCGAGCCGCGCGGTCAGCGCCCCGCTCATGGTCGCCGAAGTGGAGAAGCCGATCTGGCCGAAGCCACTACCGGTCAATCTGATGCTCTGCTCCGCCGTCGCGCTGTCGGCCGCGAAGGTGACCTCCCGCTTGGCGCTGCCCGTAGGGTCGAGGCCCCAGTCGTTGCCCGCGGGGCCCGCGAGGATCACCGTCACCGTCAGCTCGGCCGCCGTGTCGCCCTCGCGGTTCAGGGTATAGTGAATCCAGTCCATCTTACCCGTCGCCGTCGGCCGGTCCGCCGCGATGGTGATCGCCGGGAGTTCCGCCACGTCGATGGTCATTGTGTAGGCGTCGGCGCTGTCGTCCGTGCCGTCGTTCACCTTGAAGGTGAAGCTCGCATAGCCGATACCGCTCGCACCGGCCACGGGCGTGAACGTGAGCATGCCTCCGTCGATCTGGGCCTTGGTGACGACGGCGTTCGCCAGCATCGGCGTGCCGTCGAGCGCCAGCGTGCCCGCCGCCGGCAGGGTCACGATCTTCACTCTTGCCAGCGTGTCGCCGGTATTCGCGTCGGCGAAGCCGAAGTGGTCCGCCTCGAAGGTGTACGCCGCGCCCACGCCCGCCGTCACCGTGTTGTCGGCGGCGGTCGGGGCGGTGTTGGTGCCGCCCACCGTTCCGTTGACGCGGAACATCACCCGGCCAGAACTCGACTGCCTGGCGAGAGTGCCGGTTGACCCCGAATTCCGGGAATAATAGGAATCCGGTATGCCCCACCCGCTCATGCTGCTGCTGTCTACGTTGTCCGAGGTATCCGTTCCACGTCCAATCAAACCGCTGCCGAGCCCTTGTATTAACACATAGTAGGTGGTCGAGGCGGCTAGCGCGGTGCTCGTCTGCGGGGTGAAGGTATAGTTCCCCGTGCCGATCGGGATGCTCGCCGGACCGGTCAGGGCCGCGACTTCTGTGCCCAGGGTCAAATTACTGCCCGTCACACTCCCGGTGAAGACCTTCACGGTCGGTGTCACCGCGGCCACGCTGCTGCCGAACCTGATCTCGATACTTGTCAGGGTCGCGGCGCCGCCGGTTGTGAAGCTCGAGGCAATCTCTCTGTTTGAAAACCAGTCTCCGCCATCGGTCTGCCCGATGTTGCTGACCAGCACACCAGACACAGAGGTGGTGGTGTCTGCCGAGACCACGATGTCGAAGGTGTCGCTGACCGACTCGGTGCCGTCGCTCGCCGTCACCGTTACCGAGAGCGTCTCCACGTCCGCGGTTTGCGGCGTGCCCGAGAAGGTGCGCGTGAGGGGGGCGAAGCCCAGCCACGAGGGCAGCGCGGAATCGTCGGATTTCGTGGCCGTGTAGGTCAGCGTGTCGCCGGCGTCCGTGTCGGCGAACGTGTTGGCCGGAAACGCATAGTTGAGCGCCGTGCCCGCCGTCGCCGTCTGGTCATCGATCGGGTTCGCTACCGTCGGGGCGGCGTTGGGGGTGCTGGGGGCGGTGAGCTTGACCGCGATGTCGGTGCCGGCGGTCAGGGAGACGCCAGAGCTGCTAAAGGTCAACTTGACGGTGCCGATGGCGGTGCCCCCGCTGAGGACGAGGGACGTGCTGCCGACCACGAGGGTGAGGTCGGCGACGGTGGTGGTGGTGAGGTCGGCGTCGACGATGAATTCGAGCTGTCCGCTGGAGCGGACGAAGAGCCCGGTGATGTTGTAGTCGGTGGAGTCGTAGTTGAAGCTGTCTTCGGAGAGGACGGAGGTGCTGCTGCATCGCGCGGTGTCGACGCCGTTGCTGCAGCCGAGGATGCCGGAGCTGAGGTCGCCGGTGGTGAGGGTGGCGGTCCAGACCTCGGTCTGGGCCTGCGCGGGCGCGGGCGCGGGCGCGGCCAGGGCCAGCAGCGCGGCGGCGGCCAGCAGAGCCAGACAGGCCCGCGCGCCACGCAGCAGGGTTGCGGCGTTATCACGCGGGCGGAGCCGCCGCCACAGGGAGGACCGGTGCGGTCCGCTTGCGCTCAGCCGAGACATGACGCACCCCGTCGGCTCTCGGCTCTCTCGTGGTGAGAAATCGGTAATGTCAAGAGTCAAGACCTTGGTAGCGGGCCCACTGTTCGGACGTCCGATCACGGGGACGACCATATCGAACCTCTCTTTGGTTGTTCGCAAGTTGTGGTTGTTCGCAAGTTGTTCGCAACATGTGTCGCATGTGTTCTCGATGGGTTGAGGGGACTATGCATGGAGACGAATCTCCTGATTGTAGAAAAAGTTGAACAGCAAGTGTAATACATCGGCCCGCTTCGTTGGTAGCTGAATGGCGTGATAATAGTGTCTTTTTACGGGATTCTACGCGAATCCTACGCGAATTCTTCCGATTTCAACTCGACCGGACGGCGGCCGAAGACGCAGCTTCCCGAGGTTCAGGCGGCTTCCCGTCATCCCGGACTTGATCCGGGATGACGGGAGCGGGGCGGGCGTGGCCCGTTGGACATTTCATTTTCTTTCCTGTGTACTGAATGGAACCGAGTGGGTCCCCGTCCATTTCCGTTCAACGGCCGCAAGGACAGAGGAGGCGCCATGAAGAGATCCGACGACAGTGACAAGCTGGGCCGCCGGGAGTTGTTGCGCCGAGGCGCATTGGCAGGGGTCGCCGCGGGGCTGCTGCCCTTCACCGGAGGCCGCGCGGCACGGGCCGAGGCGCAAGCCACGGTCAAGCGCTACGTCCCCCTGGGCCGCACCGGCTTCGAGATATCCGACATCTCGTTCGGCTCCAGCCGGCTCGACGCGGGTGAGGAACGCCTGGTCCTGGATGCCCTGGAGCGCGGTATCAACTACTTCGACACGGCCGAGAGCTACCGGGGCGGCGATTCCGAGATCACCATCGGCAACGCCCTGCGGGGCAAGCGGGACAAGGTCTTCATCGCCTCCAAGACCCACACCAGCGCCACCGAGACGAGTGACTCGATGATGCAATCCCTGGAGGCCAGCCTGAGGCGGTTGCAGACGGACTACGTGGATGTCTACTTCACCCACGCCGTGAACAGCGTCGGGCGGCTCGAAAACCCCCAGTGGCACGAATTCGTGGGGGAGGCCAAGAAGCAGGGGAAGATCCGCTTCTCGGGCCTGTCCGGTCACGCGGGACGCCTCATCCAGTGCCTGGACTACGCCCTGGACCGGGACATGGTGGACGTCACCCTCGTGGCCTACAACTTCGGCCAGGACCCGGCTTTCTACGAGCGTTTCACCCAGGGGTTTGATTTCATCGCGCGTCAGCCCGATCTCCCGCGTGTCCTCAAGAAGGCCAAGGCGAGGAACGTGGGCGTCATCGCCATGAAGACCCTCATGGGCGCCCGTCTCAACGACATGCGGCCGTTCGAGAAGGACGGCGCCACCTATGCCCAGGCGGCGTTCCGCTGGGTGCTGGCCAATCCCGACGTGCACGCGCTGATCATCTCCATGACCGATTCGGGGGGAATCCGGGAGTACCTGGGGGCCTCGGGCTGGACCACCGCCGCCCGCGGCGACTTCGAGCTGCTCAAGGGCTACGCGCGCATGAACGGCGCCTCCTACTGCCGCCACGCCTGCAACGACTGCGAGAACGCCTGTCCCTACGGCGTCCCCATCGCCGACGTGCTGAGGACGCGCATGTACGCCCGGGACTACCAGGACGAGAAGCTGGCGCGGAGCGAGTACGCAGCCCTGGGGGACGGCGCCGCGGCCTGCCTCACCTGCCCGACCCAGGCCTGCGCCGGCTCGTGCACCTACGGGCTTCCGGTGGAAAAGCTCACGGGTCCCACGCACCGGATGCTGAGTTGACGGGTCTGATCTGCGAGACGCCCCCCAACGGTCATTGGTGCGAAATGGCAATGGACCCCGAAACCGTCATTCCCGCGAAACAGGCTGAGTCAAAACCCCTCTCCCCCTGGGAGAGGGTGGCCGAAGGCCGGTGCGACCCGTCCCAAATCCAACCCCTCTCCCTCTGGGAGAGGGTGGCCGAAGGCCGGGTGAGGGTCCCCAATAACCCTGCCGCTCCCATTCTTTGCCGTTGACACCGGCCTGCTTGCCACGAGGTTCCCTCACCCCAACCCTCTCCCAGAGGGAGAGGGGGTCGATGGCGGCCTGGGCCGTGGGTGTGGCCCTCACCCCAACCCTCTCCCAGAGGGAGAGGGGGTCGATGGCGGCCTGGCCGTGGGTGTGGCTCTCACCCCAACCCTCTCCCAGAGGGAGAGGGGGTCGATGGCGGCCTGGCCGTGGGTGTGGCTCTCACCCCAACCCTCTCCCAGAGGGAGAGGGGGTCGATGGCGGCCTGGGCCGTGGGTGTGGCTCTCACCCCAACCCTCTCCCAGAGGGAGAGGGGGTCGATGGCGGCCTGGGCCGTGGGTGTGGCCCTCACCCCGACCCTCTCCCAGAGGGAGAGGGGGTCGATGGCGGCCTGGGCCGTGGGTGTGGCCCTCACCCCAACCCTCTCCCAGAGGGAGAGGGGGCAGTTTGACACGGCCTGTTTCGCGGCAATGACGGGTTCGGGGGTCTGTGCCTCGCTGGGGTGGCGTTTTGACACAGCCTGGAAAGCAGGAATGACGTTCTTGGGACGCCAAGCCGATCCTTTCCCCTTGGGAGTGTTGTCATCGATACCATAGTTACCGGGGCCAACGGTGTGTTGGGGAAGGCGCTGATCCGCCGTCTCGCGGAAACCCGGCATTCAGCCGTGTGCGCCCTGGTGCGAGGACCCGCGCAGGCCGCGGTCCTCGACGGTCTTCCGGTCGAGGTCGTGCAGGTCGACTACGGCGACCCCGGGTCGTTGGCCAGTGCGCTCAAAGGCGCCGCGGCTGTCGTGCATCTGGCGGGCGCGCTTCAGCCGCGGGGTGGGGAGCAGCTTCACGAAGCCAACGCCGGGACCACCCGGAGCGTGGTCTTGGCCGCCAAGGCAGCCGGCGTCCGGCGGTTCGTTTACTTGAGCGCGCCGGGCGCGGAGCTGGCTTCACCCAACGAGTACCTGCGCTCCAAGGCCCTGGCCGAATCGGCCATACGCCGGGCCGGATTCGAGGCGGTGGTCTTCCGTGTCCCCATGGTGTTGGGAGCGGAGACGCCTTCCACGCGGACTCTTCTTCATCTGGCCGGGAGGAGGGTGGCGCCGCTGGTGAAGTGGGGCAGGGTGCGCATCCAACCGGTGGCGTTGGCGGACGTGATCGGCGCCGTTTTGTGGGCGCTTCAGGTGGAGAGTACCCCGGTTCACACCCTGGATCTGGTGGGTCCGGACACGTTGACATACGCCGGGTTGCTGCGCCGGACCGCGGCGCGCATGGGCCGCCGGCCGTTGATCCTGGGCGTGCCCGGGTGGTTGGCGGAGGGAACGGCTGTTGTCGCAGGGCGGTTGGGGTGGGGTTGGAACTGGACGCTCTTCGATACGCTGTTCAACGAGCACCTTGGAGACGCCACGGAAACACGAGAGCTGCTGCCGTTTCCGCTGACGCCGGTGGACGACCTGTTGGATGGCCTCTTGGCCCGATGACCATGAACGACTCAGCCACTCATGAAGAACCGGCTCCGCCGAAGGAAGCAAACATCTGGGTGCGGCTGATTCCGGTGGTTCTCACCGTGGTGGTCTTCGGCGTCATCTTCTGGCGCATTCCCTTCGACGCCTTCTGGCAGGCGGTCTCCGGCGCGCGGCTGCTGCCGTTCTTCGCGCTCATGGGCTCGTTCTCGCTGTGCTTCTTCCTGGCCGACTCTGCGGTGCTCACCGCGTTGATCCGGTGGTTCCACGGACCGATCCGCTACCGGGAGCTGCTGCCGGTGCGGGCGTCCACGTACATCGTTTCCATCATCAACACGCAACTCGCCCAGGCCGCGCTGGCTCTCTACCTCAACCGGCGGTTCAGGACGCCCTTGGGGGAGATCACCAGCACGGTGGTGCTGCTCATTCTGTTGGAAGCCACCAACCTGATATTCTTCGCCACCGTGGGCTCGGCGGCTTTTCCCGGAGGTACACCGGCGGTCTTCTTCGCACTGCCCGCCGTGGTGGTGCTGGTCTGGATCGCCGCCGTCGGCATCGCCCGCGGCGGGTTCGGAGCGCTGGGGCGGCGGGTGGGGGGCAACGTCCTTTTGTCCACGTTCCGCAGAGTCAGGTTACGCCAGGGCCTGGCGATTCTCACGCTCAAGGGCTCGGTGTTCTTCCTGTCGCTCCTGGTCCACGCGAAGGCGCTGACGTTCTTCGGCATCGATATACCGCTGCTGCCGCTGCTGGCGTTCCTGCCCATCGTCTATCTGGTGGCCGCGCTACCGGTCACCGTGGCCCATCTGGGCACCTCCCAGGCCGCCTGGATCTTCTTCTTCGGCAGCTACGCCGCCGAAGCCGACCTGCTCGCCTACAGCCTGGCGGCGCACCTGACGTTCATGCTGGCCAACGGCTCCTTCGGCCTGATCTTTCTGCCCCGGGTCTACACCGATCTGTTCTTGAGAAGGAACGGCTCAAGTCCTTGATGACAGAGTCGAATGAGCGGTTGGCGGCGCGACCCACAACGGTTGAAATGTCCGGTAGTGGGTCAGTTTGAATCTGAATCCTATTGACATCAGGTGGGGCCATGGGCACACTCGGGCTATGCCAAAGGTGAAACGCCCACGCGATCCCAACCAACTCGCCAAGCTGATGGTGGACATCGCCACCGGCGACGTTCAAGAGCCCGAAGAAACCCCGCAGGCTGTGCGGGCCAGGAACGCCGGGAAGCATGGTGGGCCAGCCCGTGCGGCCAAGCTCACGTCTGAGCAGAGAACCGACATAGCCCGCCATGCGGCAAGTGCTCGGTGGAAGAAAGGGTAGGGGAATTACCGAGGGGTCTACCCCCGCTTATCGGCGTAGTATGCGTTCTCTATGGATGCAACCAAGAGGTCGGCGTCGTTTTCGTCGACGACTTCTTTCGTTAGATGCGCACGTTCAAGGATCTTCTTGGCGCTGTCGTACGCGTCCATAAGCGACGGGTTTTCTGGACGACCCAATAGGAAGTGCAAATCGATGTTCCCTACGTCCGCCGCCCCCTCGACAACCGCAGCGAGATGGCCGCGCCATTTACGGGCCTTGTCTTTGATGTTATCGGCATCGGCCAAATCCAATGAGAGCGGTTCATAGGCGTGCCATCGACCATTCTTCCACGCCTTCTTGAACTCGATCTGGTCCTGTGCACCCACCACCGTCCTAGACTCAAACGGGACGTGGATTCCGCGCTCTACGAGCTTCTCCTGAACAGGCCTCCAGACATCATTGTTGTTTCTACGCCTACCTGACCTGACATCATATTGTGCCACATAGCGCGTGTAGAGACGTTTAAATGCCGAATCTAGATCAGTCGCCAGCCCGGTCCCTAGAGGTGACCACTGTAGGGCGCTGTCGTCACTAGGGACCACCTTACGAGCATAACTTTCCGCGGTGGCGTGACCATCAAACAACGCTTCCTTTGCGACGTGTCTCGCAAGGGCCGTAACCCCGCGGTCGACCGCCTGCATGGCGGAGATGAAGGCTTGGCGGTCGAGATCGGGAAAGACCTGCTTTAGTCGACCGATGGTTTTACGCGTCTGAGCCTTGAGGAACCTTGCCCCAGGCGCATGCATGACAACGCCGACGTTAAGCGACTCTCCTGACACCACGTCATGGACGTAGCGTAGCACCGTATAGCTGTAAGCTTGTTTCTTTGTCATTGGAGCACCCGCCTTATCTCAGCGATCACCCCGTTGAGATTGTCTCTTGCAGATCGAATCCGATGCAGCGCGTCATCGACTTTCGGAAGAGCCGCAGCCCATTCTGTCGGGATGGCATTCCGGTATTCCAGCAACCGATCATCCGGGCCAAACTCTTCTCGCCATCATCGCATCCACCTGAGAATTTGCAATATACCTCAAGGGAAGTGCCCATGCCGGTTTCGCAGCGCATCAGCACGGGCCTCGTGCGGCCTATTTTCGACTGGCGTATGACCTCCTCAGCGGTCGCTCGACCAAGCATCCGAACCCTTTATCACATTTCGGACAGGAATCTGCTGTCAACGCAAATATGTTCAAATTAACTCTTATGCTTGACATAGGCACCCGAATGCGTTACATTCAAGACCATGAACAAGCTGTCTTCCCAAGAACGGGCACACATTCTGCAGCTCCTGTGCGAGGGCATGGCGATTCGCTCCATCGTCCGCGTCACGGGCGTCAGCAAGAACACGGTGGCGAAGCTCGTGGTTGACGCAGGGGCAGCCTACCAAGCCTACCACGACGTCCACGTCCGCAACCTCAACAGCCGCCGCGTCCAGTGCGATGAAATCTGGTCCTTCTGCTACGCGAAGCAAAAGAACGTGGCGAGCGCCAAGGCAGCACCGACGGACGCGGGTGACGTGTGGACATGGACAGCCATTGATGCGGACTCCAAACTGGCCGTGTCGTGGCTGGTGGGCGGACGTGACGCGGGTTACGCCACCGAGTTCATGAACGACGTGGCAGAACGGCTGTCTAACCGGGTGCAACTCACCACAGACGGTCACAGGGCCTACCTCGAAGCCATAGAGAGCGCATTCGGCGCGGATGTAGACTATGCCCAGTTGATCAAACTCTACGGCGCTTCACCCGAAGGCGAAAAGCGCTACAGCCCGGCAGAGTGCACGGGTATCCGACTCAACACAGTGACCGGCGACCCGGACCCGAAGCACGTCAGTACCAGCTACGTGGAGCGCCAGAACCTCACCATGCGGATGTCCATGCGCCGGTTCACGCGCCTCACCAACGCCTTCTCGAAGAAGGTTGAGAATCACGCGCACGCCGTGGCCCTTCACTTCATGCACTACAACTTCGTGAGGATTCACAAGACGCTGCGCGTCACGCCCGCAATGGCGGCTGGCGTAACTGATCGTTTTTGTGGGAGATGTCGGACATCGTGGAGTTGATCGAAGCGCGGGAAACGAACCGGGACCGGACGCGTGGCCCGTACAAGAAAAGGATTTCAAACTGACCCACTACCAAATGCCCCTTTGAGTTGTAGATTGGTCCCGATGCTGGCAATATGCTAGCAGTACGCAGTCGGGCTTGGTGGAGAAGGCAATGAGTACTCTGACGATAAGAAACCTGGACGATGACGTGGTGCAGACGTTGAAGACCCAGGCGAAGGAGAACCAACGCTCCCTGGAGGCGGAGGTTCGGTTCCTGTTGACGCAACAGGCTAGCCGCCGTACCAGAATCGCCGAGTTCCGAGAGCGGACCCGACGCATTGGGGATGCGTCGGCGGTCATTCCGCAGACGGACAGCGTCGTGCTCCTGCGCGAAGATCGGAATCGATGAAGCTGACGGTCGACGCCAGCGTCGTCGTGAAATGGTTCGTGCAGGAGCCGCTGTTCCAGCAAGCTCGTTTAGTACTGACCCACCGCCACGACCTGTATGCACCAGAGATCTTGCTTGCCGAATTTGCCAACGTGATTTGGAAGAAGGCACGGCGGGGAGAGATTGCCGACCCTGGACCGCACTTTGCCGAGTTGCGGGAGCTGGGAGACATTGTCGCACTGTATCGTATCGCAGAGCTTGTCGATCGGGCGGCGTCGATTTCAAGCGAGCTTGATCATCCGATCTATGACTGTTTGTACCTCGCTTGCGCCGAAGCTGCCGGATCGGCGCTGGTCACGGCAGACCGCAGGTTCGCGGACAAGGCATCGGCCAAGTATTCCCACGTACTCATTTGCCACATAGGTACGCCTGGTTTTGCCGACCAAGTCGGTTCAGGGACCGACGCATGAGGGACTGGTTTCGTCAAGCACAGTTCTACGCCGATCTGTTTTCGAGAAGAATGGGGGAGGTCAGCCGTTGAGCTTTGGAATACCGGATGCTATCTGGTCAGAATGGTCAGGAGCAAGCCATGACACAAAGCTGGCAAGTACAGGAAGCCAAGGCGCGTTTCAGTGAGTTGGTGCGCGATGCCGCGGAGTCGGGTCCGCAGACCATCACGGTGCGCGGGCGCCGTGCGGCGGTGGTGCTGTCCGCGGACGACTATGACCGTCTCAAGCGTCCGCAACCCTCGATGGCCGAGTTTCTGCGGAGTTCCGCTCGAGTGGCCGTGGAGCTGAACATCGAGCGTGACAAGTCATTGCCGCGCGCCATCGATCCGTGAGCTTTCTGATCGATACCTGCGCGCTGTCGGAACTACTCAAGCCGAGACCTTCGCGACGGGTCTCCGAGTGGTTCCTGGAGACGCCACAAACCTCCATGTTCCTGAGCGTCCTGACCTTGGGCGAGATCCGAAAGGGGACCATGATGCTTGAGGAAGGCCGTCGTCGGACACGGCTCAACGTGTGGTTGGAAACGGAGTTGCCGGCGTGGGCGGAAGACCGCATTCTGCCGGTCGATGCGGAGGTAGCGGATACGTGGGGCCGCCTCATGGCCGGTCCCGAAAGGATTCCCGCGGTGGACGGTCTGATCGCCGCTACCGCGCTACGGCATCGTCTTATCGTCGTCACCCGCAACGAAGCCGACTTTGTCGCCACCGGCGTGGAGTTGCTGAATCCGTGGAAGGGATGAGTCCGGCAGCGACATGTCCATGACACCTTCTCCAAGCACCACTTTTTTGGGCTCCCGCGCCCAGCGTCTCGTGGCCGCGGCCCGGGACCTGGGACAGGAACGCCTCCGGCTGCTGAGCATTATCACCGGCGGACACATCGCGATCCACTGGTTCCAGCAGTTGTTCCCCTTGGCCCTGCAGCCCATCAAGGCCGGCATGGGTCTCAGCGCGGCCCAGGCGGGAACCCTGTCGATGGCGCGGCAGTTCGGGCAGGGAACCCTCAATCTGCCGGTGGGCATGATGGCCGACAAGTTGCACCGGCATCGGGATGTGATCCTGGCCTCGTCATTGGTCATGATGGGCGTGGCCTATATGCTCTTCGGCAGCAGCGGCGCTTTCGGGGTGGCTTTCGCGGCCAGTGTGCTCCTCGGTTTCGGCACGGCGCTGTGGCATCCCACGGCCGCGGCTACGCTCGCCGCCAAGTTCCCGGAGCGCCGGGGCACGGCCATTTCGGTCCACGGCACCGGCGCGACCTTGGCCGACACCCTGGCGCCGTGGGCGCAGGGAGCACTACTGGCCGCGCTGCCCTGGGAGAACCTTCTCTGGTGGCACATCGTGCCGGGAGTGGCCTTCGGCGCCCTCGTCTTGTCCGGTCTGTTCGGGGCGTTCAGGCAGGACAAGAAGATTCCGTCCCGCACCACGCAGCTCCGTGCAATGATTGCATTGCTCGGCGACCGCTCGTTCGTGGCCATATCGGCCTCCAGGGGTCTTCTCACCATGGGGCGCGTGGTGATAGTGACATTTCTGCCGATCTATCTGGTTGAGGAATTGGGCTTCTCGATCACGACCGCGGGCGTCTACTTCACTTTGCTCCACGTGGTGGGAATCTTCTCCCAGACCCCCTTGGGCTATCTCTCCGATCGCTACGGACGAAAACCGGTGCTGCTTCCGTCGATGATCGTGCTGGGGTTTCTCTACATGCTCCTGGCCGTGGCTCCGCCCGTAGTGGCTCTGTCCCTCGTCATCATCGCCATCGGCACGTTCTTCTACACGTTGATGAACGTGATTACGGCGGTGATCTCGGATGTGGCCGGCCCCAACGTGCAGGCTTCGTCCCAGGGACTCACCACCGTCATCGCGCAGGTGGCCGTGCTGCCGACACCGATTGTCGCCGGGTATCTGGCGGACCTCTACGGTTACGGCTCCGCGTTCGTCCTGGCGGGAGTCTTCGTTCTCCTCGCGGCGGCCTGTCTTGCGCCGCTGAAGCTCTACCAGGGAAACCGCTAGGAAAACAGGGACACAATACTTCGTATCGCCGATGGTGCAACTGAAGGCACTGTGGTGAGATAACCGAAGCCTGCCCATCATCGGGAATCTGATGCCAACACGATGAAGGCATTTGACGCCGGGAAGAATGAATCCAAGAGCGGCTCATTGGGAACGCCGAGCATTTCCGCGAGGAGTTGGCCGCGTCAAAGGGTCTCTGAGGCGGTCCTGGACGAGCGAAGAGTCGGAGAAGCTGTTCGCTTCCCGCTGAGCCCGCTGCATAGCAGATCAGAACGATTGAGGAACATGCACGCCGCGGCTGGCTAGCCGAGTTGGAATGCGACCTTGTTGACGCTCAGGCCGGTTGGTAACGCTGGATGGAGATGTCATCCGCATGGGCGCGCATCCGGGCGGCATCGTGCCAAGCCTGCATCCGGAGCAACAGGTCCATGCTCACGTCGAACGCTTTTTCGATGCGTAGCGCCATTTCGGGTGATAGCGCAGCGCGGCCGTTCAACAGGTCCGAAAGCGTCGCGCGACGCACCCCCAGAATCTCTGCCGCCCGCGTCACGTTCAGATTCAACGGTTCCAACACCTCCGCGCGGATGAACTCGCCGGGATGGGTGGGGGTCATCTTGACCTTGATGCCGTCGTTGTCCATTAGTGGTAGTCCTCCAGGTTGAGGCGGCCAATGCTACCGGATGTTTCTTCTAAAGTGATCCGCCAGTTGCTCCAGTAGCCAGCGCAGTCCCCGATGGCGAACGGAACGTATGACCATGTGAGACCCAGTGTACGGTTTAACCGTTCATCCCGCAAGTTTCAGCCGCAACGGGCAGAGAATGCTGTTGGTCGACACATCAAGGTAGCGGACCTGCAAGGATTTGATACGCACAAGCCGTGCCGGAGGGTGCTCGGCTACAACCGGGTCGAAGATGGTTCGGGGTTTGCGCTCCGCCAGACATTCCGTGTGAAAACCAACGCCGTGTATACGAACACGGTGTTGCCCGCCCAGTTGATCCACACCGGCGAACCGTCGAGCCAGATTCCAAGAGCCACCGCTCCCACCAGCAGGTAGTAGACGACACCCGCCGCCTTCCCCGGAAGATCCTCTCGGAGCCGCGACCGCTGTTCGGGCCCGACGGTACGGTTCCGGTACAGGAACTGGGCCGCCAGCGCCACCACCCCCATCGGCACCCAGTAGCCCACCGCTCCGAGCCATGCGGCGGCCAGCAGGCTCGACGTGTTGAACAGCACGTCCGCCAGCGCATCCAGCCGTCCCCACTTGGCACTGCCATCTCCGGCCTTGCGGGCGAAGTATCCGTCCAGGATGTCCGAGAACGCGGTCAGCAGGTATAGGAGAAACAGCAGCGCACCGGGGGAGCCGGAGGCTCCCCCGTGGGTTTCAAGCATGAGGTAAATGAACGGGACGGGGACGGCAAAGCGCCCTAGGGTCAGGCCGTTGGCCAGCCCGCGGTAGAAGGTGGAAACGGGTGCGGGCGACCCGCGGCTCAGTTCACGGGCTCCATGACCGCTCCGCAGCCGTCACATTTCCGGTTGTCCTCGTCGCGCCAGAAGCGTTCGAAGATGGGGGGGAGCTGGGCCACGATGTCGGTGAGTTGCACCGATTCCTCGTAGATCTTGGCGTGGCAGTCGTCGCAGTACCACTGGAACAGGTCGAGCTCGCCCTCGCGCCGCTGGCGCTCGATGACGAGGCCCACGGTCTCCGGGCGCCGCTGCGGCGAATGAGGCACCTTGGGGGGAAGCAGGAAGATTTCGCCCGCCCGGATGGGGACGTCCCGGGGCGCGCTGTCCTCCATGATTCTAAGCGTCATGTCGCCTTCGAGCTGGTAGAAGAACTCCTCGCCCTCGTCCACGTGGTAGTCCTTGCGCGTGTTGGGTCCGCCCACCACCATGACCGTGAACTCCGTGTCCTTGTAGACCACCTGGTTGCCCACCGGCGGCTTGAGCAGATGACGGTGCTCGTCGATCCACTTGGCGAAATTGAGAGGCGGTGTGATGCGGCTCATCTTCGGTTCCTCCCTTGAATCTCGATCCCGCAGTTCCTCGGAAGCCTGAACGGTTTCTTCTTGTACCATGACGCCGGCTGGTAGGGAAGAATGCTCAGGGGGTGACGAGATCATTCCGGGTTGACCCGGAATCCGGGGAGGCGGGGCGGGGAAGCACCGTCGGTCAGCCGCTTATGCCTTCGGCCCAGTGAACCACGTCGTCCTGGACTGTGTTCTGGGGCCCGGCGCCGGCCCGCCTGACCGCTTCCCGCGCCGGGGCCGGGGCCATGCCCAGGGCCAGGAGCACGCATACGGAAAAGGTGCCGGTGCGGCCGATGCCGGCGGCGCAGTGCACGAGGATGGTCTCTCCTTCGGTGAGGAGCCGGGCCGCTTTCCGGGCCAGTTCCCAGAACGCTTCCCTGTCCGCCGGCGCCTCCAGGTCCTCGACGGGGAAGCTCTCGTACACCCAAGGCCTCTTCGCTTCTTTCAGTGCGCGGGCGTACAGCGGCGACTTGTCCTGCAACTCATCGAGGGGAACCAGACAGATCACCCGCGAGACCCCATGTTCTATGAGGGCGCGCCACGCCTCTTTGAACACCTCGTAACGTCCCGGCATGCTGCCCAGATACAGGCGGCCCGCCACGCCCTCGGAAAGTTCCACGGTCCGGTACATCAGGGCAAGCCCCGCCTGTTGGCCTGTGACATGCAAATCGGTAGCAATCTGTCAGTCCTTTCTTACGGCTGTTCTCGGTATCCTTCCCGGCGTGGCATAACCACGGGCGGTTTTGAAACCCCCCTTACGTGTCCTTGCGTCTTGCCGGCAACGGATCACAGCGTCCGGCGCAGCTCGGCCGCGGTGTCGGCCAGCAGCCTGGCCTTGGCGAAGGCCAGCTCCCGGCTTACGGTCATGAGGCCGCAGTCCGGCGCCAGCAGCAGCTTCTCCGGGTCGAGGTAGCGGAGGACGTCGCGGACCCGCGCCACCACCGATTCCAACGGCGGCACCGGCGTGTCGCTGGGGTCGACGCAGCCGAACAGAACCAGCCGCTCCTTGCACACTTCCAGGATGGCCGGATCGTAGTTGCTGCGGGCGAACTCCACCGCGAAGCCGCTGATGTTGGTCTCGAGCAGGAGCGGGAACAGCTCCGGGTACTCGTACTCGTGCTGCAGGTCCTTGCCGCCGGGATAGCCGTAGCAGAGGTGGACGATGGTGGGGATGGTGATCCCCTCGATACACCGGTCGAGGGCCCGGGCGCCGTAGGCGGCCACCTTCTCGTGGTAGCGGGTCATGGCGGGCTCGTCGATCTGGACAACGTCGGCGCCGGCGGCCTGGAGATCCCGCAGTTCCTGGTTGAGGGCCGCGGCCACGTCCATGGCCATGGCCGCCTCGTCGCCGTAGTGGTCGTCCAGGGTGCTGTCCACCACGGTCATGGGTCCGGGCACCGCCATCTTCACCGGCCGGTCCGTGCGCCCCTTGGCAAATTGGAGGTCCTCCACCACGGCGGGCGTCCGCCGCTTGAGGGCGCCGTACACGTGGGGCACCTGGTGCACATCGTCGCGCCGCCGGTACATCCCCTTGGGGACCCGGTTCACCGTGTCCACGCCTTCCAGCGAGTTCAGGATGTGGTCGATGAAGTGCGGCCGCCGCTGCTCGCCGTCGGTGACGAGGTCCAGGCCCGCCAGCTCCTGGTCGCGGATGGCCACGCTGGTGGCGTCGTCAAGGCCTTCGCGGAGCCGGTCACCCTCCAGATTGAACGTCGTTTGGCTGCGCGTGGCATTGGCCAGCCACTTGGGTCGCGGAAAGCTGCCAATGGTGGTGGCGGCGATGGGCGGTAGTTGCATGGATGAACCTCCGTGATTGATTCAATCGGTGTGGATGCCTGGGAGGCGTTACGCGGCGCTCGGCGCCGGGGTCAACCGCGGCGCCCGCGGCGAAATCTGCATCACCAGGGCCGCGGCGATGAGCGCCATGATGGCGCCGGCCAGGAACGCGTACTGGTACTCGCCGAACGTATCGTAGACGACCCCGGCGCCGTATCCCGCCACCGTGGCTCCGAGTTGATGCGCCAGGAAGATCCAGCCGAAGATGCGCGCCACCGCGTGCCTGCCGAAGGTGTCCGCGGCGATGGCCACGGTTGACGGGCCGGTGGCGTACCAGTCGATGCCGTACACCATGGCGAACAGCACCAGCCCGGCCACGGTGTCGACGAAGGGCAGCAGAACCAGGGAGCAGCCGCGCAGAAAATAGGCCAGGGCCAGGACCTTGCGCGGGTCCACCCGGTCCACCAGCCAGCCGGCGGCGAGGGTGCCGATGAAGCTGATACCGCCCATGAGACCGAAGATCATGCTGGCAACGACCATGCCGATGCCGAGTTCTTCGACCACGTGCGGTATCAGGTGCAGGCCGATGAGTCCGTTGGCGGTCAGCCCGCAGACGAAGAACCCCGAGCTCAAGAGCCAGAAGGTGGGGCTGCGAAAGGCGTCGCGGATGGGCGTGGCGGATACCGCCGGCTCGGGCCGGACGCCCCCGGAAGCGGCGGCGAGCTCTTCCTGGCCGTAGGGTTTGAGGCCCACGTGTTCCGGCTCGTCGCGCATCCAGAGCGACACCAGCACCATCAGGCCAAAGGCGACGGCGCTCATGAACAGCATGCTGCCTCGCCAGCCGGTGGCGATGATGACGGCCGAAAGCAGGGGCAGGAAGAGCATCTGCCCGGCGGCGTTGCCGTTGGTCAGCAAGCCGATGGTGATGCCCCGGTGCTTCACGAACCAGCGGTTGGCCACCGCTGCCGCGAGCACGGGTGTGGCGCTGGTGCCAAAGCCTACCACCAGGCCCCAGAACAGCAGGAGGTGCCACCACTGCTGACTGATGGCCGTACCCACCAGGCCCGCGGTGACCATTGCCAACGCAACCATCACCACCCGGCGGACGCCATAGCGGTCCACCAGCCAGCCCGCCGCCGGCGCACCGACGCCGAACAGGAGGAGGTTCAGGCCTCCGGGCCCGGACGCCATGGCGCGGTTCCAGCCGAATTCGGCTTCCAGCGGCTTGATCAGCAGGGTTGCGGCGGAGCGGGTGCCGGCGGCGGTGAGGTTGACGCAGAAAGTCAGCGCCACGACGATCCAGCCGTAGAAGAAGGGTACCGAGAGGGGAGGTTGGCGCCGCGTCACCACAAGTTGCCCGGCGACTCCCTAACCAAGCTGGTAGAAACGCCGGGCGTTGGCGTGCAGGATCGCCGCCTTGTCATCATCGGTGAGCCTGGGATTCTCCCGCAGCTCGTGGATCTCTTCCTTGGCGGTGGCGTTGTTCACCTCGTGGGGGAAATCGGAAGAGAAGAGGAACGGCTTGTTGCCGGCGATGCGGACGGCGAAGGGGAGGGTGAGCTCGTCGCCCTCCACGCCCACGAATATCCGGCCTTCGTCCACGTGCTTCAAGATATAGTCGGTGACGGATTCCTTTTCTCCGAGCCTGAGAAAACGGCCGTTGGGGTCATACTGGATGTGGCTGCTCCAGGACCGCTCGAAGCGTTCGAGGCAGTTCACGAACCACGCGGCACCGGCCTCCAGAAAGCCGAAGCGGGCGTTGGGGTAGCGGTCGAGCACGCCGTTGAACACAATGCCGGCGAAGTTGACCATCTGTCCGAAGGGATGTCCCAGCGCGTTCACTGGCGCGTAGGGGCTCATGTCGTCCAGCCCCATGTTGTCGTGGACGCCGCCGTGGACGCCCAGGGCGCATCCGAGCCGGTCCGCTTCCTCGTAGATGGGCCAGTAGCGCTCGTCGCCCAGATGGTTCTGGAGCTGTTTCGCGCCGGTTCCCGGCAGCATGGCGCCGGCGAAGTGAAGCTCCTCGACGATGCGCCGCAACTCCGCCACCGCTTCCTCGGGCTCGTGGAGAGGGATGAGTCCCACGGCCTGGAAACGCGGGTTCCGGCCGGTGTACTCGTCATGGATCCAGTTGTTGTAGGCCCGCGCCAGCTCGATGGCCCAGTCGCGGCTCACCACCCGGCCGAACGCGAGGCCGTTGGAAGGGTAGAGCACCGTGCTCTCGACCCCCACGTCCTCCAGGAACTCCAGCCACCCCTCGGGTCCCACCTTGGCAAACGCCCCTTCGGGCAGGAAATGCCGGTTGGCGGCGTGCAGGTGATCGTTGGGGGCGAAGGGACTGCGCATGGTCCAGTTGCCCACGCGGTAGTCCTCGGGCATGCGCTTCCAGATGGCTTCGTGGTCTTCCACCACGTGGCCGTCGCCGTCGACGACCGGTGGTCCTTGTAACGTGCTCACGGTTGGCCTCCCGTTCATTCCTTACCCCGAATACAGCAATGCGCCCGGCCGAAGTCGTGTTTCCGCTCGTTCCGACCCCTTCGGCAAGCTCAGGACAGGCCCTTCGACTTCGCTCGGCTGCGCCTCGCTACGCTCAGGACGAGCGGTTGTGGAGATCGTTTCACCGTTCGTCCTGAGCGTAGCGAGTCCTGAGCTTGTCGAAGGGCGAGCGAAGTCGAAGGGCGCCGTTTCGGGCATGATCAGAGTCTCTCTACGCCCGCGCTCCCTGCGCCGAACCCTCGCCCAGCCGGTAGAACCGCTGGGCGTTGCGGAAAAGGATGGCGTCCTTGTCGTCGTCGGTCAGCTCGTCGTTTTCCTGCAACTCCTGAAGCTCGTGCTTGCAGGTGGCGGCGTCCACCTCGTGGGGATAGTCGGAGGAGAACAGGAACGGCTTGTTGCCCACCACCCGCACGGCCTCGGCGATGGAGAGCTCGTCGCCCTCCACGCCCACGAAGATCCGGTCCTCGTCGATGTGCCGGCAGATGTAGTCGGTCATGTTCATGTTGTCGTCGAGCTTGAGGAAACGGCCGCGCGGGTCGTACTGCACGTGGCTGGCCCAGGAACCGGTGAAGCGTTCGAGGCAGGTGAGCAGCCAGGCGCAGCCCGCTTCCAGAAAGCCGATGCGCAGTCCCGGAAACTTGTCCAGGACGCCGTTGAAGATGATGCCGGCGAAACCGATCATCTGGCCCATGGGGTGGCCAAGGGCGTTCACCGGCGCGTAAGGCGTCAGGTCGTCCATCAGCATGCCCTCGTGGGCGCCGCCGTGGATGCCGATGGCGCAGCCCAGCCGCTCCGCCTCCTTGTAGATGGGCCAGAAACGCTCGGAGCCGAGATGGGGCATGTTGGCGCCGGTGGACGGCAGCATGCCGCCGCACAGCCCCAGCTCCTCCACCATCCGGCGCAACTCTTCCGCCGCGGCCTTGGGGTCCTGCAGCGGAATGAGCCCCACGGCCTGGAAACGCGGACTCTTGGCCACATACGTCTCGTGGATCCAGTTGTTGTAGGCCCGCGCCAGCTCGACGGCCCAGTCCCGGCTCACGATCTTGCCGAAGGCCAATCCGGCGCTGGTGTAGAGCACGGTGGCGTCGATGCGGACGTCCTTGAGGAACTCCTCCCAACCCTCGGGCCCCACCACCGCGAAGGCGCCCTCCGGCGTGTAGTGGCGGTTGGCCGAGTGCAGGTGGTCGATGGGAGGAAACGGGCTCTTGCCGCGGGCCTCGGAGAAGCTCCGGCCCACGTACTCCTTCGGCATGTGCTTGAGGATGGCCGCGATGTCCTCGACAACGTGTCCGTCGCCGTCGATGATCCGTTGAGGATTGGCTGAAGTCACTTCGTGTCCCCCTTGGAAATGGTATGCAGCGGTCGCGGGCGGTGGATCCCGTCTTTCGGGATTATCCGATCGCCGCTACCATGTCAATCTTGCTCGAATACCCTCGGGCTCGTGTGCTGCTGTACAGGGCATTTCCTTTTGCAAGTCCCGAGTGAGGCGCTATAATCGACACATGGCCATGATCGAGTATCGTCTTGTCCGGGTGGAGGTCATGGTGGCTCTCATCCTCGCCGGCGTGGTTAGTCTAGTGGTCAAAGCGTTCTTCACCTGATTCAAGACTCCCCAACACCGACCAACTAAGACATCTTGATCGTTTGCCGCGTCCGGGTGTGGCTGTTGTAGGGGCGGGTTTCAAACCCGCCCGTCCCCGCCATCGCGCTGAACCGCCGGCTGTGAGCGCCGGCGACGCGAAGCCGCACCATGGCAAAATGTCTGATTCTCCTTAAATCGTCAGCCGCGCCCGAGGGTCAGCGAGAAGTCCGGCTTGCGGATTAAGACATCTTGATCGTTTGCCGCGTCCGGGTGTGGCTGTTGTAGGGGCGGGTTTCAAACCCGCCCGTCCCCGCCATCGCGCTGAATCGCCGGCTGTGAGCGCCGGCGACGCGAAGCCGCACCATGGCAAAATGTCTGATTCTCCTTAAATCGTCAGCCGCGCCCGAGCGTCAGCGAGAAGTCCGGCTTGCGGATGTAGATGTGGTTGGCCTTGTCCTGGCGGGTGAGCTCCCCCACCAGCCGCACCAGGGGCGTGCCGGCGCTCAGGTACTCTCGCGGCGCGCCGCCGTCCGGCAAGGCTTTCACCGCCTCCTCGCCGGCAAAGACCCACAGTAGCAGCTCCTCGTCGGATACGTGGGTGGCGCCGAGCTGTTGCCGCACCTCCTGGATGGTCGGCGTGGGCAGCTCCCAGTGCTCCCATTCCTTGGCCCGCGGGCGCCCGAGGATCTTGTCCTTGACCTCGGGGTCCATATACTCCGCGCCCTCCCGGCCCCAGTAGCCCAGGGCGTACTGGATGGCCTGGTCCGTCACTTCCTTGTAGCGCTCGCCGACGATGACGTTGATGGCCGCCTGGGTGCCCACGAACTGCGACAGCGGCGTCACCATGATGGGATAGCCGAACTCCTTCCGCACCTCGACGCATTCCTCGAGGATCGCGTCGAGCTTGTCGCGCATGTCGATGAGCTCGAGCTGGTGGCGGAAGTTGGAGATCATGCCCCCGGGCACCTGGTGCGTGTATTGCGACTCGTCGAACTCCACCACCCGGCCCACCGGCAGGTGGTCCCGCCTGGCGATGTAGTTGAGCGTCTCCGTCACCGGCCTGAGCACTTCCTCGTCGATGAGCGGGTTGTGCCCCATGGCCCGGAGATTCCGCGCCACGTTGAAGATCGACGGCTGTCCCGACCCGTTGGCCAGCGGCGGGATCGAGGTGTGGAGCGTGGTCAGCCCCATGTCCACGGCCTCCAGATAGCAGAGCGGCGCCAGACCGTTGTTGCAGTGGGCGTGGAACTCCACCGGCGTGTCGCCGATGTTCTCCAGCACGATGGGGATCAGCGTGCGGGCCCGCTCCAGGGTCAGCAGGCCGCCCACGTCCTTGAAGCAGATCCGCACCGGATCGATGGCCGCGGCCTCCCGGGCCTTCCGGGCGTAGTACTCGTCGGTATGGCGCGGCGACACCGAGTAGATCAGGTTCACCACCGTGTCCATGCCGAGCTTCTTGAGCCCGATCTTTTCTTCGTTGAACTCGTCGTAGTTGTTCCAGGAGTTGGAGGTGCGGGTGAGGGTGATGCCGTAGTCCATGATCCGCTGGATCATCAGCTCGAACACGCAGACCGGGATCTTTTCGATGAGCTTGAGCCCGCCGTGAAGCCGTAGCGGCGTCTTCTTGAAACGCTGGGTGCCCAGCCGGAACCAGTCCCAGGCGTTCTCCTTCTGCTCCCGCACCAGCTTCTTGAACATCACCGTGACGAAGAACTCGACCGACTCGAAACCGGCCTCGTCGATACGCTCCGCCACCGCCAGCATGTGATCGGTGCGCATGTTCAGCGCCCAAAGGCTCTGGTTGCCGTCGCGCACGGTGGTGTCGATGAAACGAACGTCGCTCATGGTTTGACTCCCGGTGGAAAGTGAAGGAGGTGAATACGGAGAATCATGCCCGGAGGAGTAGGGAGGTGTCAAATTCGCTGGCGCCCCAAGCCTTTGCCTGGAGCGAGTGGAGGCACCCCCGATCACGACGGGACGTCGGAAGGCCAACTCAGGATCGTGAAATCAGGAAATCATGGGCTTCGGCGGCAACGACAGCGGCTTCCGCCTGATTGGCACGGAACAGGCGTTCGAAGCTCCGAGCGCAGTTGGTATGCGGCGAACCCGAGGCGAGCATTTTGCTGACCGATGCGACCGCCTTCGGTTTCTGTCCCTGCACAAGCTGGCCATGGAGTGCAACTACCAACCAGGCCCGCTGCAGCAGGAGGGTCTTGCGTGCGGTGACGTCATCCAGTTGAAAGAAGGTAATGGTGGCCACTCCGCGTTTCAGCAAGGTTGGGTCGCGGTGCACGCTCTTGGGCCAAATCCCACGGAAGCCGATCACTATTTCCGGATCGACGTCCAGGGAACCCACGGGATAACTTGCCGTTTTGCAGTTCCATGAATACCGGCTTCACCTCACCCCATATCGAACTCTTTTCGTTGTACCGTCGTATTTTGCCGAAGCCTGTGGCTCGCTTCCGTGCTCTGGCATTCCATCCCGGCGCACACTGCTCGACACGTGCACGGAGCGCCGTGGGCGCGATGGCATAGCGGATCAAGACCGGGATCCTGACAGTTCGGCCATCAGCGCCTGGGCAGCCTGGTCGTCACCGTCGCGCGCTCTTTCGATGAGCGTCCGTATCTTGCGAGTCTGATTCCCGGAGCGTGTGGATTCGAGTCCGAACAGCTCGGTCAATAGGATCTGATCGGCGTCCATCTTCGATACGCCCACTTCCATTTGTTCCAGGAAGCTGCTGCCGTCCCTTCGTTGCCGCGCGACGATGATGTTTCGCCAATTCAGAGAACCGACCAGGAGGGGACTGTGGGAAGTCACGATGAACTGAACCTTCGGGAGCTGCTTCGCAAGTCGCGGCAATAGCCGCATCTGCCATTCCGGGTGGATGTGCAGGTCCACCTCGTCGATCATGACGATGCCTTGATTGTCCGTCAACTTCCTTTCGGCGGGACACGTCTCACAGATGTAATACAGCAGGTCGCCGATCCACCCGATGAGGGCTCGGTACCCATCCGACAGTGCAGGGAAAGGCACGCGTGCATTCTTGTGCTTGAAGACGTACTCTCCCGCGGCCATTTCACCGGTAAACTGATACCTGCCGGGTCCGAGCAGACGGTTGATGAGATCTCGCACCTGCACGAAACGCCCGGGATTGGCCGCTTCATACCGCGGCAGCCAGTGACTCAGCGGTATGAGGGAGTACGTCTCCTCGAAGAGGCTTGTGATTCGTCTCGCTCGCACGAAAGCCGAGGCCCGCCGGCTTCCTTCGTCGACGCGTCCCGTTTTCTCCACCCGGCGGCTGGCGCCGTAGCCTACGAAAAAGAACGCGTCCGAAGCTCCGCTGAAGATCGGTTGCCAGAGATTGTCGTCGGGCCTCATCCATACGAATTGCTCCAGATCGCCACGGCACTGGATTTTTATGCTGGATTGGATACGGTCGACATCACCGCGGGAACCATCTTCCCGATCCTGGAGGTTGGGCGTAAAGTTTGCTTTAATCAATGCGGTGCGCATGCCCGTCTGGCCGAGCTCACGCCGAACGAGGTGGTAAGGGAAAAGGCCGGAGACCGGCGCTGCCGGCCCCAGCGCCGCGATGGCAATGCCCTTGAGCAGGGTCGTCTTTCCAGAGCCGTTTCCTCCCAGCACCAGGTTCATGTTGATGAGGTCCGGACGCTCGGCCTTGGGCAACGAATTCGTGCCCGGATGAAGAAAACTGGTCCGAACCCGCTTGAAAGTCCGGAAGTTCTTCATTTCGATGGAGTCAATGTACATTGTATTCACTCAACCGGCGGCTAGTCTCTTTAACATCACTCCACAAAAAGGGGACGAAATCAAATGCCGGAGGTGAAGGATATGGGAAAACTCGCGTTGGCAATCGTCCTCGGGCTGTCGACTTGGTCAGTCTCATACGCCGCGCCGATCTTGATCGTGGCCTTCAATGCGGAAAACCTTTTCGACACCGTTGACGACCCTAACAATCCCCGCGACGACACGTACTTGCCGCTATCTGTCAAGAAGCAAAAAGGAAAGGATTATGACGAACGTTGCGCACGATACAACAAACCGGGATTCTATCGGAAACAATGCAAGAGTTTGAACTGGGACGACGAAGCGTATGGGATGAAGTTGCAACGCTACGCCGACGTGCTCAAAGCCATGCCACAGATGCCGGACGTTCTCGTGATTCCAGAAACCGAGAACAAGAGGGTGTTGGAGGACCTGACCACGCGGCATTTGAGCGCTGAGAATTTTCGTATCATTCAGCTTGACACCACTGATGAGCCGGAAAGCCGAGGCATTGACGTAGGAATCCTTACCAAACTCCCCGTGGTTGAGGGACCGGAAGTATTTGTGGTGACCTTCGATGCCGACAAGTGTAACTGCAAGAAAACGCGGGACATCGTCCGCGTTGGCTTGGCGCTTCCCGACGGTGAGACTCTTTACGTGTTTGGTGTTCATTTCCCATCGGCGGGCAGCCCTTTCTGTTGCCGCGTCCGCGCCTTTCAGAGACTCAATGAGTTTGCGCACAGTTTGTCACCGGGCAGTGTTGCGGTGGCGGCAGGGGATTTCAACTTCAACTGTAAAGAAGCACAATACGACGAGTTCGGATGTCTACTGCGCAGCGGAGGGTGGTATGCGTCTCCATTGGTCAGAAGCGGGTGCAAAACGCCGGGATCGCACAAGCACTACGATCACACGTGGTCGTTCCTTGATCAAATACTCGTCTCGGCGGGGCTCTACGCAGCACGGCCTTCCGAGAAGAATTGGTTCGCCGATCTTGGCAGTTTCAGCACCTTAGTCGTAAGCCAGGAGCAGGTAAAGACGGACCAAAAAAATCGCGGTTTCATCGAACCGCGCCGCTTTGACCCGGTGAGCCACCGTGGAGTGTCGGACCATTTTCCTGTCGGCATTCGGTTGTTGCGTCGAAGATAGCGAACATGTCGGACGAGGGTGTCGTGCCCGATGGCGCGATGCTGAGTGACATCACCTAGTCCAGTTAGTGGGATCATGCGTCAAGTCACCGTTCACGAAGCGAAGACTCATCTATCCCGTCTATTGCGTGCGATAGCCGGAGGGCAAGACGTGGTCATCACCCGGTGGGGACGACCGGTCGCTCGTCTCGTGCCGATCCATGGGGGCCATCCTATCTTCGGCGTAGACGAGGGGCGCTTCGTTGTCCCCGACGATTTCGACGAGTCGGTACATGAGGATCTCTAGTGCGTGCGTTCGAGGGACGCGGCTAGGTTAATGCAGCAAACTCGGTACGATTCCTTGGGTGATCCGAGTCAACGTGAAGGTTCTCCTCGATACTTTCCTCCGAGCGTTTCCTGAGCCAGCGGTTGGCATCATGAAACAACCAAAGCGCGCGACCCCATGATCGACGACACCACCGAAGCCATCCTCTACGCCCTCGCCGCCGGCATCATCTGGGGCGTCGTCCCGACCCTGCTCAAGAAGGGCATGGCGGGCTCGAGCGTCACCATGGCCACGCTCATGACCCAGTACTGGTCCCTGGCGACGCTGGTGGTGGCGACGGCCTGGCGCGGAGAGTTCGTGATGCTGGACTGGCCTCCCTTGATCTCTTTCGTGCTTACGGGCGTGGCGGCCTGTCTGGGGAAGGTCTTTCTCAACCTGGGCATAGACAGCGTGGGGGCGTCGAAGTCGGTGACGGTGAAGAACTCCTCGCCGCTCATCACCGTGCTGCTCGGATGGGCGGTCCTGGGCGAGCAGGTGGGCTGGGAGATCAGCGCCGGGGTGGTGGTGATCGTGGGCGGTGTGCTGTTGCTGACGGTGAGCCCGCTCGAAGGGGCGGAGCCCCCCAACCGGCTGGTCTATTTCATGTATCCGCTGCTGTCCTCGTTGACCTTCGGGATCAATCCCATCTTCAAGAAATGGGGACTGGTGGCCGCGGCGGTGCCGGCTCTTGGGACGCTGGTCAACCATCTTACCGCCACGGTGATGCTCTTCACCGCCGGCCCTTCGCTGGGCATCCATTCCTGGCGGCAGGAGAGGGTACCGCTCAAGAGCGCGGTGCTCTTCGGCATCTCCGGCATCACCGAGGCCATCGCGTCGCTCTGCACCTACAAGGCGCTGCTGCTGGCGCCCGCGGTCCTGGTGGCGCCCATCTGGCGCATCTCGCCGTTGATCACGTTCGTGATGTCCCATTTCACCCTCAAGGCCCTGGAGGCCGTGACCCTGCGGGACGGGCTGGCCGCGGTCCTCATTGTCGCCGGGGTATGGGTGCTCAGCCACGGCGGCTGAGCGGCTGCAATCGGGAGCAGATGCGCCACTGCCGCGCCCTTCGAGAAGACCTCTTTCACGCTCTCCACCGCCCGCTGCTTCAACGCGCCCACCTGGTTCGGATGAACCTTGTGTCGCACAGCGATCTCCTGGTTCGTCTTGTCCCGGTGCAGCGCCTCCGACGCCACCTTCGCCTTGAACTCCCTCGTGAATCGCCGTCGTGTGCTCATTGCGTATCCCTCCCTCAACTCGCTAAGGCGGAAACCGCAATGCCCACGGCGCCGCTTACACAGAAATTCCGACATGCCCCGGGCGCAGACGTCTGACGGTTCACTAAGCTTCTTCGCCCTGGACACGCCCTTCGGGCGCCGACAACTGTTCCTTGAGAGCCTGGAACCCGGATTCGTTCAGGCCCGTCGCCTCCTCTATCACGTCCCAGGTTACGCCGGCCCGCAACATGCCTTCGACCGCCTTCAGCTTGCCGCGCTGTTCGCCTTCTTCCCGACCTTCTTCCCGACCTTCTTCCCGACCTTCTGCCCGGCCTCGTTGTTCGCCCTCTTCCAGGAGTTGTTGGGCGTATGACATGATCTCTCCTCCCTGCTCGCGGCCGTGGCGCCGCAATGCCTCTCCGAATGCCTTCGTCCCGGCTTCATCCTGCGTTGCCATGACATATCTCACGAATAGACGAAAATAGTCCAACCCCCCTCCGGGGTGCAAGCTCACGGACAGTTGTGCCGCCATCTCTACCGCCGACCCGCCGTGCCGCCCGCACGCCGCCATCATCAACAACTGTGCAATCCGCCCCTTCACTTCCCCTGCCACCGCACCCGGCTCCAGGTCCGTCTGGTCCAGCAGCACGTGCTCGAACCGGGGCACCCACGGCCACCTGCGCGCCGCCTCCGGAAACAGATCCGCGAACTCCGTCGAGTGCGTCCAGCCACGGCTCCCCTGGTAGAACACCAGCGGCATGATCGGCCGCAACTCCCTCTCCCCATCCCGGTCCCGTATCCCCGCCTCCCAGATCCGGCAACAGTACTTCAGCAAACGGAACCGCATCCACGCGTCCGGGGTCGATTGATGTTCCAGCAGCAGGTACAACCACACCCGCTCGCCCTTGTCCCCTTGCGCCACCTCGTACAGCAGATCCGATTCGCTCTCCCGCAGGGCATCGTCCAGAAAGTTCCCCTCCAGAAGCTTCAGGCTCTGCCAGTCCATGCCCTCCCGAAGCCTTGGGGGCAACGCCGTGCGCAACAGCCCGGCCGCTTCCCGTGCCTCCGAAAACACCGCGCGAAACAGCTTGTCATGAGGGCGTTCGAATTCTTCAGCCAAAGTCTCCTCCTCCCGAACCCAGGCGCGCACCGAACCGCGCCGCGCCATGCGCGCGCACCCGCCACCATCGGCGCATCGGCGCGAGGTGATCCAGTTGCGTTCACTACCTGCCTGTTATATTCGGCCGCGCCGGGAAAAACTTTAGCCAAGTGAGCCGGCCCACACGGGCATGGACGGACCTCACCGTTCCGGCCGACCACAGACGGGTCATTGAGCAACTTCAAAATCTCGAAAACATGACTCCGCCCATTCGGGGGAGTCATCTAATTCGGCTTGATCGCCTGAGTCTGAAAGCACAGAAGCGGCTTCGGGAAATAGAAGAGAATGAATTGGACGAGTTGATGTCTTTTCGGTTTTCGAGCGGCGAAAGGGTCTGGTGTATCCGGAGCGGGAATATAATGAGGATTCCATGGTGGAACCCACTTCATGAGGTTTACCCCTCCCGGCTAACCTGGTGTCCTGTCCCACATAATTCTTTACGAGGATGCGCAGGATTTCTTGTGGTCGGCAAGGCGCGATGACTTGTACGGGCGGGTTTCAAACCCGCCCGTGTGGCGGGCACCACCCGAGGAAGACCCCGGGGTCAAGCCCGGGGTGACGTACGCAGCCTCCCCCTCGTGGTCCCCACGACTCCGCTCCGCGCCCTTCGAGAAGACCTCTTTCACGCCCTCCACCGCCCGCTGCTTCAACGCGCTCACCTGGTTCGGACGAACCTTGTGCCGCACAGCGATCTCCTGGATCGTCTTGTCCCCGCGCAGCGCCTCCGACGCCACCTTCGCCTTGAACTCCCCCGTGAATCGCCGTCGTGCCTCGGGGACGGCGATTGCCGACGGCGAGGCGACAGGCGCCATCGGGAATACCGACCCGATGCCGCGGGCGTGGCTGGCGCGCTTCGGCCGGACGGTGGGGACCCAGGTGGTGGAGGCGGTGACGGCATGGCTCGACGCCGGCGGCGGGAGGCTTTGCGCTCGGCATCAAGCTGGATGCCTTCCTGGTGCGCATGACCTCGGACAAGGTCAAGGGCCTGGAGGAGAGCGAGGCGGATGCGAGGCGGATGCGGCTCGTCCTGGACGGCTCGCGGAGCTTCGCGATGGGCGGCGGGATGCTGACGCCAGAGGCCGGGCCGACGCCTGGGTCCGATTCTCCGGCGTTGACAAACCCGGCACGGTATCCCACATCTTACGGATCATCGAGGAGGTGACGGATGGCGGTTTCAGCGTTCGAGTACAGTAATCCGCGCGTGGAGCGTATCGTTTTCGGCCGTGGGGTGGTGAAGCAGTTGGCGGACGAGGCCCGGCAACTGGGCGCCTCGCGCGTGTTCGTGGTGACGTCGCCGTCCATCGCCAAGACGTATCTGCTGGATGCGGTGCGGTCCGCCCTGGGCGACCTCTGCGTGGGGGTCTACGATACCGTGAAGCCGCACTCGCCCACGGACTCCATTGGCGTGGCGGCGAAGCAGGCCGCCGATGCCGGCGCGGACGTGTTCGTGAGCGTGGGCGGCGGCAGCTCCATCGATACCGCCAAGGGCATGGCCGCGCTCCTGGCCGAGGGCCGTCCGCTGAAGGATCTGGCCACCCACTTCATCCCGCCCGACAAGAAGGAGGTGCCGCCCATGCCGGCGCCCAAGATGCCGCACATCGCCATCCCGACGACGTTCTCCGGCGGCGAATACAGCTATTCGGCCGGGCTGGCGGAGGGGGGCTTCAAGCTCATCCTGGCCGATGCCAAGCTGTCGCCGCGGGTGGTGCTGCTGGACCCGGAAGCCGCGCAGACCGCCCCGGCCAAGCTCCTGGCAGCGTCCGGCATGAACGCCCTGGCCCACTGCGTGGAGGCGGTCTACTCGACCCAGACCCAGATCCTGAGCCAGGCCTATTGCATGGCCGCCATAGGACCCATCGCCACCTACCTGCCGCGGCTGGTGGCGGACATGAACGACCTCGACGCCATCGGCGAGATGCAGGTGGCCGCCACACTCTCCAGCATGGGGGTCTACAGCGCCTGGACCGGCATCCACCACGGCATGGTCCATGTCATCGGCGGCCGGTTCACCGTGCCCCACGCCAACATCCATGCGCTGATGCTGCCCTACGCCATGCGCTGGAACCTGGACGGCACGACCGCGGCCATGGCACGCATCGCCCGGGCCATGGGGGTCATCGAGCCGGACGAGGTCAAGGCCGCGGCCGAGGCGCCGGAGGTGGTCTACGGTATGAACGTGAAGATGGGTCTGCCGCTACGGCTCCGAGACCTGGAGATCCCCCGGGACGCACTGCCGTCCCTGGCCGAGGCGGCCCTGGACGATATCAGCACACACAACAACCCCAAGAAGATCCACTCGGCGTCCCAGGTGCTGGAGTGCCTGGAGATGGCCTGGTAGGAGGTCGCCTGCCCAAAGTCGGCACGGGGTGATGGCTCCTGGCCTGCAATAACCTTATTGACTTGGTCTTGCCTAAGTCCCATTCTCAGGGCATGAAAACCGCCACCATCCATCAGACCAAGACCCACCTTTCCCGGTTGTTGAAGGAGATTCAGGGGGGTGAGACCATCATCATACTCAACGGCGCTACGCCGGTGGCTAAATTGACGGCCATCGAGCCACAGGCGGTACGGCGCCCGAAAGTCGGTGCGCGAACCTCGCCTCCCGTGCAGTACGCTGACGACGCGTTCCAGCCGCTCACGGAAGATCAGCTACAGGAATGGGGGCTTTGACCCACTATCTGCTGGAAGGCTATCCAGCAGTACCCGGTCAGTTGCCGGTGGTAACGCTACGGCGGGGCATGGCGGTCAGAACCGGATTGGGCATTGTCGTCTATAGTTACTCTTGGTAAAGGGCATCACCCGGACACCAGCAGCCGGGGGTTACGCTTCATCGCGGTATCGATGTCCTCGCGCGAAATCCCCTGGGCGACGAGCCCCACGGCCAGCTTGCGCAATCCTTCCGCGGGACTCACCCGGTCCACCTGCCCCACGTCGGTGGATAATATCGTGCGGCTCGCTCCCACCGCCCTGAAGATCGCCGCGGTCTCCGCCAACGACACCAGGCCCATGTCCACGAGGATGAAGCTCAGCTCGATGTAGGCCCCGGCGGCGGCCAGCTCTTTCAGCTCTGCAAGGCTCAGGGCCGGAGGATCATAGCAGGGGTGGGTGACGATGACCTTCTTGACTCCAAGCGCGCGTGCCCGCTCCATCACGTAGAACACCTCGTCCCGCCCCGCGTGTCCGGTGGCCAGCACCAGGTCGTGGGCGGCCGCCAACCGGAGGACCTCATCCAACGGCGGCCGCAGTCCGGTGGCCAGCACGTTGATGGGCTCCACCTCATGAATGGGTTGGGCCAGGCTGGAGACGGCGCCGCCGCACCACTCCGGCGGGATGTCGTATTGCTCCCCTTCGTGGTGCCGCGCCGCGAGATGGGCGGCGGCGTGGACGGTGGGCAGCCACACCACTTTGAGGTAGGGTTCGCCGTCTGCCGACGGCCCCAGGGCGCCGCGCACCGCGGCGGGATTGATGCCGCCGACGTAGTGGTTGAGCACCACCGAGCCGTGGAGCCGGATGCCGGTGAGTTCGTGAGCCATCTGGGCCCAGCTCGTGGTTGCGGCCATGTGCGACTTGAGCACGGCTCCGGCCAGCCCCGACTGCCCCACGTGCCGGGCCAGCGACACCGCGTCGAAGCGACGCGGGATCCCTTCGGGTCCGCAATGAACGTGCAGGTCCACCGCCCCGGTGATGTCGTATTCGCCAGCGCTTTCAGGATCGCTCATGGGAGACTCGTTTCCGTCATTCCGGACACCCTCTCTCCGTCAACCCGGGCTTGACACGGGTGCCCTGCGCATCCCATTGGCAGCGCCGTCGAAAAAAAGGGCGCCGAGGGCATGTCCCCCCGGCGCCCTTTTCGCACGCGGCGGATGCTGGACCCAGACTACTTCTGCCCGCCGAAGATCCGCTTCATGATGGCAATGTCTTCCGGAGAAGCCGAGAGAGAGTCCTTCCACATCTTCTGAAGGTCTGCGCCGGTGGCGGGGAGAATAGGCCGATTGAGCTTCTTGGCCTCAGCCAGAAACGCCGGATCCTTCATGGTTTTGTCGAACGCGGCGCGCATGATCTCGACGCGGTCCGCGGGCACTCCCGGCGGCATGGCGTAGGGACGTCCGTAGCGCGAGAGAAGAAATGTGGCTCGTACCAGTTTTTTCTGCTGCGGCGTTTTGGCCAACTCCTCAAGCAAGGGAGCTTCGGCAAATTCCGCGCTCTTCTTGCCATCCCCCGCGCCGGTTTGCGCGAGTATGATGATCTCTCCGGCCTTCCACATGTCCCCGAGCTGGTCCATGAACGACGAATGCGAGTTGCCGGAGACGTCTACCTCTCCCTGCCGAAAGGCAAGGCTGAACTGGCGCGCGCCGGGATAGCCGAACACGTAATCGAAGAGCTTTTCACCTCTCAGCACCTCGAGAATGTTCCCCATCACGTTGCCCGTGGCCTGAGGACCGCTGACCCCCACCGTGGCGCGTCTGCCGGACTTCTTGATGTCGTCCAGCGTCTTGAAACGGTCCTTCCTGCTGTAGATGATACAGTTCTCGATGGCGGCGACGCCGATGGCGTTCATCTTGTTGAAGTCGAACCTTGCCCGCTTGTCGCCGATGACCTGCCAGTTCCACACGCCCCAACTGATCTGCTCCATCACCGTGCCGTTGCGCGGCGCCTTGCTGTAGAGATAGTGCGTCGCCAGAAGGCCTCCCGCACCCGGCATGTTCTGCACGATCAGCGTCGGATTCCCGGGAATATGTTTCTTGATGTGGCGCGCGATCAGCCGCGTGTAGGTGTCATTACCGCCTCCCGGCGAAGAGGAAACGATCATCCGGAGCTTTTTCCCCTTGTAGAAGTCGTCCGCCGCCCCTGCCGATCCCGTTCCGATCACGAATAGTACGAGCAGCACAAAACCCAATATCGCCTGCATTGTCACCTCCCAAGCGTGTTACCGATATCCGGAACTCCTCCGTGAGGCCCCGCCCGCTACGACGTGCCAAACGCTTCATCATCCAGGCTCACCGCCATGGACCGCGCATTATAAGGAGCCGCCGGTCTTCGTGTCAACAACGGCGCCCGCTCAAACCAAAAAGGCGCCGGAAGCTTCCCGCTCCCGGCGCCTTTGCTCGCCAAGTTCCGGTCCGGCACTACGAATCGCCGAATATCTCCTTGAAGATAACCTGGTGTGGTGTCTCACAAATACGGTTATGAAGCTGCGATGGCATTTTGGTCGTCGGCAAGGCGCGATGACTTGTAGGGGCGACCTGCGGTCGCCCCAGGGCGGTCACCACGCGAGGAAGAGCAACGCAGCCGCCCTTCGACTTCGCTTCGCTACGCTCAGGATGCGCGGAGCCAAAAGGACCCGCAGATTCGTAAGCGTATTTGTGAGACACCACACTAGTTCTCGGGGGCGCGTCTTCCGGCCTCGTGCGGGCATTGGCGCAAGGTTCCCTGTTCCCTCACGCCGTGCCGCAGACGTCCATGGCGGTGTGGGCCAGCACCTCGGCGCACGCCACCATCTCGCTGATGAAGATGTAGCTGCCGTCGGGGCCGGGGTCCAGGAAACCGCCGCCCGGGCCGTAGTGGAGGCAGGGGATGCCGTGCTTCCAGAGCCAGCAGCTATCGCCGGCGGAGTAGGACATGGGCAGGTGGGCGCCGATGAGGTTGGGCGGAGACCCGGTGACCTTCTCGTGGTTCCTGGCCACCGCCCGGACGATGGCCGCGTCCGCCGGCACGTCCAGAGGGTCCATCACCAGCCGCCGGCAACCCTTGAAGAAGGCTGGCGGCGGGATCTCGATGGCGTATTCGAAGTGCGAGTCGGTGTCCTTCAGGGGATCCAGCGCGCGCCTGACGTCGGCGATGACCGAGTCCGCGCTCTGTCCCGGCACAAAGTGAACGTCCACGATGATGGTGCAAAGGTCGGGCACGTAGGGCGGCTCCGTCAGCACGTAGCCCTCGCCGCGGCCGCCGATGATGCTGCCGACGTTCAGGCGGGGCAGGGCGGGCAGGTCCGCCCTGGGCGTGTAGTTGAACTCGACCTCGCGCAGGGCCGCGATGACCCGGGTCATCTGCCCCACGGCGTTCACCGTCTCCTCGATCTTGCTCACGTGACCGGTGACGCCATGGGTGTGGACGGCAAAATGGACGATGCCGCCGTGCACGGTCACGAGATTCCCCAGGCCGAAGGGCTCGGGCAGCACCGCCATGTCGGTGCGAAAGCCGCTTTCCATGAGAAAGTGCGTGCCCTCGCCGCCCTGGGTCTCGCCGACCACGCAGGCTAGGACCAGATCGCCGCGCAGCCTCACCCCCGCTTGCCGGACGGCCTCGGCCGCTGCGATCATGGAGGCGACCCCGCCCTTCATGTTCTGCACCCCGTGGCCGTAGAGGCGGTCGCCTTCCACTACCGGCGTCCAGGGGTCCCGTTTGCTGCCCCGAGTGAGGGAGTTGATGTCGATGTGCCCGTTGAACATCAGGCTCGGGCCGCCGCCAGCGCCCTTGAGGGTGGCGATGGTCTGGTGGCGTCCGGGCTCCACTTCCTGAAGCTCGACCTCGTAGCCGCGTGTGGAGAGGTAGTCGCGGAGGAAGAGCGCTACCGGGGTCTCGTCGGGGCAGAAGCTCGGTATCTTGATCAGCTCGGCGGCGAGTTCGAGGAGCCCTGCCTCGTCCACCGTGATTTCGGGCGTGGTCATGAGTACGTCCGTTCAATCGCGAATGGCGTCCTTCGACTTCGCTTCGCTACGCTCAGGACGAACGGTTTGTGGATGCCGTTCCCGTTCGTCCCGAGCCCTTCGACAAGCTCAGGACTCGCTACGCTCAGGACGAACGGTTTATGGATGCCTTTCCCGTTCGTCCTGAGCGTAGCGAAGCGAAGTCGAAGGACGCCACTCGGAGGGGCAGGGGGTTCTCGGGTGATCCTGCCGATCATCCACCCGCGCCGGATCCGGTCAGGCGCAGCACCATGCCGGCCATGAGCATGGCGCCGTGGGCCAGGGCCTTTTCGTCCACGTCGAAGGTGGACGTGTGGTGGCCCGTGGGGGTGCTGCCGCCCAGCAGGAAATAGAGGGACTTGCCGCCGCGTTCCTGGACCCGCCGCATGAAGTAGGTGGCGTCCTCGCCGCCGCCCAGGGGCCGGGCGTCGTGGATGCGGAAATCCACCGGCGACGACCCGGCTACCCAGGCCAGGTGGTCCTTCATCTCGCCGTCCGACTTGACGCCGATGGTGCGGCCGGTGATCTCGGTGCTGACATCGACTCCCTGGAGCGTGGCCGCGCCCGACAGGCAGCGCCGCGCGCCTTCCTCCATGAGTTCGCAGATCTCGTCCGTGCCGCCCCGCACCTCGTACTTCATGAGGGCGTCGGACGGCACCACGTTGGTGCCGGTGCCGGCGTTCAGCACGCCGACGTTGACGAAGGTAGCGCCCTGGCCGTTGCGGGGCAGGGCGTGAAGCGCCAGGGTGGCCTGGCACGCCGCCAGCAGCGCGTTGCGTCCCCGTTCCGGGGCGCCGCCGGCGTGGGAGGCCACGCCGCGGAAGCGCGCCTCCATCTTGACGGACGAAAGGAAGTGGGTGGCCTCCAGCGCCACTTCCCCCAACGGCAGCGTCGGCCCGCCCATGTGCAGGCAGGCGAAGTAGTCGGCGTCGTCCACCACCCCCGCCTCGACCATGGGATGGGCGCCGCGGCCGCCTTCCTCCGCCGGCTGGAACAAGAGCTTGACGCGGCCGCGCCAGTCCGGGTCCTCGGCCAGCAGCTCGGCGGCGCCCAGGCCGATGGCGACGTGAGCGTCGTGTCCGCAGGCATGCATGACCGCGGACTTCCCGGATGCGAAACCCTGGGCCACCGGCGGGTGCGCCGCATCGGTGGACTCGGACACCTCGGTGGCGTCCATGTCGAAGCGGAGAGCCACGGTGGGGCCGTCGCCACGCTCCAGAATGCCCACGGCTCCCGGGACCTCGATACCCCGGGCCAGATCGCCCGCCTGGGCCCGGCTCTCGTTGACCACGGCGTCCGCGGGCCATCCCCGTACCGCGTCCGGTTGAACGCAATCGGAACCGGTTTCCACCCGATATCCCAACTCCCGCAGCCGGTTCACCACGATGCCGGTGGTGCGGAACTCGGTCCAGCCGGCCTCCGGGTGGCGGTGCAGGCTGCGCCGGATGTCGGTCATGCCCGACAGCTTGCGCTCCGATTGCCGGGTAAGCTCTTTCAGGTGTTCAACGATGTTCTCGGCCATGGGGCTTTCATAACCCCGAACCGGGGGGGAAGCAACGGGGACAGGGGACGGGTCAGCGGGTCAGGAACTCTTCGATGAGCTCGGCGTAGCGCGCGGGATCCTCCAGATAGGGGGCGTGTCCCACACCGGTCATTTGCACGTGGCGGGCGTCGGGCGGAAGCCCCACCAGCGCTTTCCAACGCTCCTCTTTGACCACCGGATCCAGCTCTGCGGTGATCACCAGCACGGGCGCCGTCACCTTGGGCAGTAGTGGCCCGTTGTCCGCCTCCAGCATCATGGCTCCGGCACAGAGCTGTCCCTCCGGGCGCATGTCCAATGCGATGCACGCAGCCAGCTCGACCACCTCGGGAGAGGCGTTGGGCGGCAGCATCATGCGCGCGCGCAACAGCCCGTAATCCCGTGGTCCGAGAGATTCGTACTCCTCGATGCGACCGGTAAAACGCGCCATCAGGGGGCTGCCGGGCGGTTCACCGTACCCCGGATGGGTGCACGACAGCACCAGGCCGGTCACATGGTCCGGGTGATTGGCCGCCAGGCGCACCGCGACGATGCCGCCCATCGAATGGCCCACCACGGTGGACGGGCCGCATCCCAGCGCTTCCATGAGCGCCAACGCCTGTGCGGCGAACGCGTCGGCTCCGCCTTCGACGGGCTCAGAGTCCCCGAAGCCGGGGGCGTCCCACGAGATCACGCGGTACCGGTCCGTCAGCGCCTGGAACTGGCGGACCCAGCTTGCGGATCCTCCGCTCATTCCATGGAGCAGCAGAAGGCTCGGTCCCGAACCCGCCTCCCGGTAGGAGAGGGCGCCGCGGGCGAGCTTGACCACCTTGCGTTTGGGGAGGTCGGTCATTGCGGATGGCGTCTCGGCTTGGTGAATCATGGTTCTAACCTGCCTTGCAGTCCCGGGTCTTCGCGCTCAACCACGTCGTCCGCGGTTAGGGGGCTGCCGTCGTGAAAGGTCACGTTGGCGCGTATCGTGACGTCCAGCGTCTTGTCGTCCACCCATTTGTACGACTTGGCGGCCAGGGGGGTGTAGTCGAGGGTCTCAGGGTCGACGTAGAAGAGTCCGTCGTCCGTGAGCTGTGCCAGGATCAGCCCCTCGCGAGGTCCTGTATAGAGCCTGTCCACCGACCGTGTCGCTATGGCTACCACCAGGGTATCGTCGCTCTTCTTGGCGAAAGACTCGTGGACAGCGGCCCACGAAAAGACCCACGCAATGATTGCAGCGACGATAAGCCTGGTTGCCGTTCGGGACATTGGATGCCTCTTGTCGATGTGAAAGGGACTTTCACCGGGAGGGCCACTAGTGTGGTGTCTCACAAATACGGTTATGAAGATGCGAGGGCATTTTGGTCGTCGGCAAGGCGCGATGACTTGTAGGGGCGGGTTTCAAACCCGCCCGTGTGGCGTGCACCACGCGAGGAAGAGCAACGCAGCCGACGGCCAAAAGGACCCGCAGATTCGTAAGCGTATTTGTGAGACACCACACTAGTCCTCCCGGGCGATCTCCACGACGCGTTTTCGTTGTTCCTGGGTGCCCAGGGGCATGAGCAGGGGGAGATCCAGGCCGCCGTCGACGAATTCATCGAGGCGCCGCCGGCATTCCTCAGGGGTTCCGGTCACCGAGTGGGCGTGGACCACCTCGTCGCTGATGAGCTCCTTGGCCTCGTCCCATGCCCGCCGGCCGATGGCGTCGGCCAGCCGGTCCTGGTCCACCGCGCCGCCGCCGAGGCGAAGGTTCTCGGCGTGATGCTTGTTGCGGAAGATGTACGCCAGGAAGGTTTTGGTGGCGTCCATGGCCTCCCGTGGATCGTCCGACACCGAGGCTGCGATGAAGCCGGCCACGTCGCCCTTGGCCGGCTTCCCGGCCCGGGCCGCGCCCGCTTCCACCTCCTCGACGCAGCGCCGGATGTAGGCCGGCGTGCAGCCCGCGGACAAGAGCACGCCGTCAGCGGTCTCACCGGCCAGCCGCAGCATGCGGGGCCGGACCGCGGTCATGTAGATGGGGATCTCGGTCCGGGGCGTGAGCCCCATGCTGGCGCCGTTCATGGTGAACACCTCACCCTGGAATTCCACTGTCTCGCCGGCCAGAAGCTTGCGCAGCAACGTCATGTACTCGCGCATGGTCCTGAGCATCCGGTCGGCCTCGATGCCGATCTCCCGGAGCGCGGTGGGGTTGGCGGTGCCCGCGGTGGCCGCCACCCGTCCGGGGGCGAACTCTTCCATGGTCGCCAGCGCCATGGCCGTCACCATGGGATGCCGGGTGTAGGGGCTCAGCGGCGCCGGGTTGACCTTGATCCGCGGGGTCTTGGCGAGGAACGCCATGGCCGAGGCGATGGAGTCCCGGAAGCAGATGTGGTCGGACATCCAGATGGAGTCCATGCCGATGTCGTCGGCCATCTGCGCCAGCTCGATCATCTCCTGGATCGAGTAGAAGCCGTCGAAACATAAACCTGCATGCATGGCTCCACAGGTTAAATCAAAGGGGAGGGGAATAAAAGACGACGGACCGTGGCCGGACCCCTCCGACCCCCTCTCCCTCTGGGAGAGGGTCGGGGTGAGGGTTTCCCAAATCAACTGCCCCGCCGGGTACGGCACGGAATGGCACAGGCAGGGTTGTTGGGGTGCCCTCACCCGGCCTTCGGCCACCCTCTCCCAGAGGGAGAGGGGTTGGATTTGGGACGGAACGAGGCCACCCTCTCCCAGAGGGAGAGGGGTTTGACGCCCCGGCAGGCTAGCAGGCTGTGTCAAAACCGCATCCGAGAGAGGCAACGGCCCCCGAAATCGTCATTCCCGCGAAAGCGGGAATCCAGGCGGGGTGGAGTGGGGAAACGGCGCGTGGGGACCCCTCCAGGACCCCTGGATTCCCGCTTTCGCGGGAATGACGGAGAGGCGCGGGAATGACGGAGAGGCGCGGGAATGACGGAGAGGCGCGGGAATGACGGAGAGGCGCGGGAATGACGGAGAGGCGCGGGAATGACGGAGAGGCGCGGGAATGACGGAGAGGCGCGGGAATGACGGAGAGGCGCGGGAATGACGGAGGGGCGCGGGAATGACGGAGGGGCGCGGGAATGACGGAGGGGCGCGGGAATGACGGATTGGCCTTTCGTGCCCCGAAGTAAGGGTTTTGACACAGCCTGCTAGGGAAACCCGGTTTGCAGGACTTCTTGCAGCGTGGCGGCGTCCGCACCCTCCAGCCCCATTCCAGCCAGGGTCAAGCCGTCGCGGCGGTAGTCGGTGCGGTTCATCTCGGAGGCCAGGGTGATGAGGGCCTGGATGACCGGGGTGCTGATGTCCAACAGTGCGGCCAGCGCGGCCATTGGCACCAAGCCGTAGCCCACGTCCTCATGCACGTAGCGGTGGTCATGGGTCCTGGGCGCCGCGATGGTCTTGTTGGGCTCGCTCTCCTGGGTGGCCTGGAACACCGAACCGCTTTCGAGGGCGGCGTCGGAGGTGAGCCCGGCGGCGTGAAAGATTTCCACGAAGGTGCGCGGCCGGAGCCCCAGCGCGCGCACGAGGGCCAGCCGTTCCCGGTCCACTCCCTCGATCATGCGCGCCACTGCGGGTGAGAGGGCCTGCCGGTAGAAAAGGAGCTCCCCGCCGTGTTGCTCGATCCAGCCGGCATTCCCCACCATCCCGGCGGGGTGCATGATGGCATTGATGTTGGACAGGCCCGTCTCCAGCACGTTCTCCGCGGGCACGATGTTGGGGAATACCGTAGCGATCTCGGGCAGGATATCCGGTCCCGACTCCGCCGGGAATGCCGCGCACCCGAGGTTGGCCGTGCGCCGGTAGACCTCCACCCGCGCCGGCCCGGCCATGCGGCAGATGGAAGTGAGGGTCACGGTCTCGCAGCACCGCACCGGACTGCGGCACCCCGCCTGCCGCAGCTCGTGCACGAAGTGCAGGCTGCCACCGGTCTGCCCGGGGTTCAGGTGTACGATCTGGTGCCCGGTCAGGAGCGGCGCGAGGGCACGTGCCATGAACCCGTGGGCCACGGCGGGAACGGCGATGGTGACGAGATCCGCCCCGGCCACGGCTTCGTCCAGCGACGGCGTGATGAGGTGGGGCCGTCCGAAGGTCTCCTGCCCGTGCTCCGCCAACTCGATGCCGCCGCGCCGCAAGAGCGGCTCCAGGGTTTTTTCCGAACGGGAATAGAGCCGGGTCTCGAAGCCACGGATGGCGAGATCCGCCGCCGTGGCGCACCCGCCGTTGCCTGCTCCGAGGACGGCTACCGTCCTAATGCTCATCGCCGCCCCGGGTCCCCAATTGTTTTACCGAGGGCTCGTCCGCTGAGCCTGGGTCTCGTGTTGTCGGAGGGGTTAGCGCCCTTCGACTTCGCTTCGCTACGCTTCCTTCGACTTCGCTTCGCTACGCTCAGGACGAACGGTGTGTGCGCACCATTCCCCGTTCGTCCTGAGCGTAGCGAAGCGTCAGCGGAGCGGAGTCGAAGGATGCCAATCATGAGTCTTCACTTGTCCAAGCGGTACCGCTCCACCTTCTCCTCATCCAGCTCGATGCCCAGGCCCGGGCGGTGCGAGACCTTGACGGCGCCGTCGGCGAACTCGAAGGGCTCGGTGACGATGTCGTCCTTGTAGTAGATCCCGGCGATGCGTCCGGTAGCCTCGGCATCCGGGGTGGTGACCGGGATGACGCAGGCCAGATTCACCGCCGCGGTGGACGCCGCCAGATGGACGTTGGCGGCGTTGCCTACGCCCATCTCCACGGAGCCGTTGACGTTGCACGGAAACCCCGCGGCCTCGGCAATGGCGGCGACCTTCTTGGCCTTGAGCAGGCCGCCGGGCTTGGTTGTGTAGATGGAGATGATGTCCGCCGCCTTCTTCTCGATGATCTCCAGGATGTCCCAGGTGGTCCAGGCGCTCTCGTCGGCCATGATCGGCGTGTCCACCCGCCGGGTCACCTCGGCCATGGCGTCGAGGCCCTCCACGGGCTGTTCCATATAGAGGATGTTGTAGGGCTCCATGGCCTTTGTCACCCGCACCGCCTCCTTGGCCGACTTGTAGCCGTTGTTGGCGTCCACCGTGAGGTTCATGTCCGGTCCCAGGGCCTCACGGACGCGGCGCAAGAGCTCGACGTCCCGTTTCGGCTCCACCCCGCCCTTGAGCTTGATGGTCTTGACGCCTTCCGCCTTGACCCGCTGGACCTCGGCCACCGCCTCGTCCATGTCCATGAGGCCGATGCTGTGGGAGATGGGCACCGATTCCTGGTACAGCCCGCCCAGAAGCTGGTAGGCGGGCACCCCCGCCGCCTTTCCCGCCACATCGTAGAGGGCCATGTCGATGGCCGCCTTGGAATAGGGATACCCCTTGACGGCCTGGTCCATGAGGGTATGGATCCACTCGATGCGGCGCGGATCCTCGCCCTCAATGCTCGGCGCCAGGATGTCCCGGATCACCGCGGCCACGGAAGCGGGTGTCTCGCCGTAGTAGCGCATGTGGTCGCCGCCCCAGTCCTTGAGCGCCGGGGCTTCGCCCAGGCCGGTCCAGCCGTCGTCGGTGGTGAGCTTGACCAGCAAGTAGACCCCGATGGGGGTCTTGAGATTGGCCCACTGGTGGACCCTGCGCGTGGGAAGCCTGACGGGAATGGTCTCGATGGATTGGATCTTCATCTTCGCTCCGATGGGTGAATGTCGCCCTGCACCAGTCCGTTTCGGGGCAGGCCACTAGTGTGGTGTCTCACAAATACGGTTACGAATCTGCGGGTCCTTTTGGCCGTCGGCTGCGTTGCTCTTCCTCGCGTGGTGCCCCCCACACGGGCGGGTTTGAAACCCGCCCCTACAAGTCATCGCGCCTTGCCGACGACCAAAATGCCCTCGCAGCTTCATAACCGTATTTGTGAGACACCACACTAGCCGATGCGAATCAGCCTGTCGGTGTCGGTGGCGTTCGACAGCAGCTCGCAGCCGTCACGGGTCACCAGCAGCATGTCCTTGTTCTGAAGCCCCATGCGGCCCGGGATGTACACCAGCGGCTCGATGGCCACCACCATGCCTTCCTCCAGCACCTCCTCGCCGTACCGGCCCAGGTAGGGCTCTTCGTGCAGGAACACGCCGATGCCGTGGCCCACGAAGCTGATGGGCTCCAGCCCCAGCTCGTCGAATTTCTCGAGGAACCGTTGATAGACCGTCCTGGCATGGGCGCCGGGCTTGATGAGGTCCATGACCAGGTACTTGCACTCGATCAGGTTGTCCCAGATGCGCGCCTGCTCCTCGGTGGGCGAGCCCACCACCGCGGTGCGGCACACCCCGGCGTGGTACCCGTCCACGACGCCGAAGATCTCCATGCGGATCAGGTCCCCCTCGCGGAGCGCCCGGTCGGTGGGCCCCACGTTGGGGAACTGGCTCCGCTCTCCGGAGGCGATGATCATGAGCTTGAAGTGCTGCGCGCCGCCGGTGAAGATCCGCCCGGTGAGCTCACCGGCCATGTCCAGCTCGGTCATGCCCGGACGCGCGTGCGCCAGGGTTTCGCCGATGGCCCGGTCCGTGATGCGGCTCAGGGAGCGCAGGAGATCGATCTCCCTGGCGGTCTTGACCTGACGGATATCCCGAAAGATCCCGTCCGCCGCAACGAGGTCCGCCTCGGGCAGGAGGTTGCGGAGCGTGGCGAAGTCTCCAGCCGGAAGATACTCCATCTCCACGCCCACCCTGGCCCCGGCCAGCCCCCGGTCCTTCAGGGCTTCGGCCACTTCCCGGATGGGATCGTCGGTGAACTCCCGATAGACGCGGATCTCGTCGAAGGCGGCATGGGCCTTGACCGTGGTCTCCTCCATGTCGATGGTCACCATGGTGGCGTGGCCGGACCGGTCGACGATGCACATGGCGTGACGCCAGCGCATGAGGAGTTGGGAGGGCACCACGAAACCCGTGGTGTAGGCCAGGTTCTCGGGTGAGCTGGCGATGAGGGCGTCGAGGCCCCGCTCCTTCATCACAGTCCGCTGTTTTGCAATGATGTCGGCGTCCATGGCGTTTCACGCTCCAAAGGGGATCTATCAGGCATCCCTCGTCGGCTTGGAAGCATACAAGTCAGGCCTGGGATCATCAACGGCCCGGATTTGGACCATCCTTCCTCGTTGCCCTGGTCGAAACGGACTGCGGCCTCACTCGGGAAACCTTCACGGTGCTCCGATAGCAAGTAGTCGCACTGATCGAGCGAACGTCGTGATGGGTCCGGCTGCTGGTGGAAACACTTGCCGTTTGTAGCCACGGAGGCGACACTAGGAGCCTGTGTCAAAACTCCATCCGAAGGAGGCAACGACCCCCGAAATCGTCATTCCCGCGAAAGCGGGAATCCAGGCGGGGTGGAGTGGGGAAACACCGCGTAGGGACCCCTCCAGGACCCCTGGATTCCCGCTTTCGCGGGAATGACGGATTGGCCCTTCGTGGCCCGAAGTTGGCGTTTTGACACAGCCTGCTAGGCGTTATGATAACTGTGGGTATTCGGGAGTTGAAGGATCGCCTGAGTGAGCATATTCAGATGGTTCGCCGCGGCGAAGAGATTCTGGTCACGGATCGGGGCGAAGTCGTGGCTGAGTTGCGTCAGCCCGTCAGTGTACCTGGAACCGCCACCTACCCGGGTCTGGTACGACACGCCCGCGCCGGCAAGGCACGCATAGGCGCGCCCAACCGGCGTGAGCTGTATCCGTCCATGAAGCCGTTCCCGGCTCCAGGCGCCGCCAAGCGGTTGCTCGATAAGGAGCGGGGCGACCGGTGAATCTCTACGCCGAGTCCAGTGCCGTGCTGGCATGGCTGCTCGGTGAGGACCATGGAGGCGAGGCGCAGCGTGAAATCGCCGCCGCAGACCTCGTTCTCACGTCCGAACTGACACGCAAGGTTACAATAGGTGCGATGGCTACCGTTGAAAGTCGAGAACTGGAGGATTGTCTGAGTGAGTAGCGACCCCCGAATATTGTTGATTCAGGAACGCCTGGACAATGACCTCACGCTCGGTGAGAGTCACTTCCGCGAGTTTAAGAGCGCGGTTGAAGGAAGTGAACGCAAGCGCCGGCGCAAGGTGAGTCTGGTGGCTAAGGACATTGGCGAAACTCTTGTGGCATTTGCGAATGCGGATGGAGGAACGCTGATCGTTGGGGCCGAGGACGATGGCATTATATCCGGTATCACATACGCCGAAGATGATATCGAAGTGCTCCGAAAAGCGCCGAAGACCCATGTCCACTTGGATACCCCTCTGCCTGGGGTCAGAACCCACGTGGTGCCGATTCAAGACAAGACCGTCATGGTCTTTGAAGTACAGAAGGGGACTCGATACATCCATCTCACCAGTGATGGCCGGTGTTTGCAACGAAAGGACACCAGCACGGTCCCCGTAGCTTCAGAGCAGATTCAATTCGAACGCCATGAGCAGTTGTCAAGGGAATATGATCGCCAGTGGACTGACGGCGCGACCATGGCCGATCTCAGTCAGGATGTTCTGGCCCGCGTGGCCGAAACAGTTTCGCCCGGCCTGTCGCTGGAAAAGTGCTTGCAGTCTCTCGGTCTCGCCGAATTCGTTGCGGGGTCACTAAGGTTGAGGGCTGCCGCCCTGTTACTGTTTTCGACTGACATACGCAAATGGCATCCGAGGTCCGAGATCAGGTTTTTGCGAATAGCGGGCACTGAATTGCTGACCGGCGTTGACTATAACGTTCTGCAGGACGAGACACACTCAGGAAACGTGCTTCAACTGCTCAGCGAGGGCTGGGAGCAAATCAGGCAGTTCCTGGTTCAGAAGCGGCTGACGGGAGGGACCTTTCAGGTCCAGGCGGCCTATCCCGAAGATGTGTGCCGCGAAGCGTTCGTGAACGCCGTTGCCCACAGAGATTACAGTATCGAGGGGCGTTCCATTGAAATCCTGGTGTTCAACGACAGGCTCGAAATCAGGAATCCGGGCAGGCTGCTGTCAACTGTCAAGCTTTCCGAGCTGAGGAAGGGAGCGGGAGTCCACGATTCGCGCAACACCTATATCGCCCGTGTTCTCAGAGAGCTCGGCTATATGCAGGAGATGGGTGAGGGTATCCGCAGAATCGGCGCTTTGATGAATGGGCATGAACTGGCCCCTCCCGAAATCGATTCGATAGATCACAGTTTTTCAATCACCTTTTCTCAGAGGAATATCTTCAGTCCTTCAGAACAGACGTGGCTGGATGCATTCGGAGAATTCAATCTCAGCCGTGAGGAGAAGTTGATCGTACTGCTGGGGCGGGGCGACAAATCAATATCCACAAGTCAAATATGGGAGACCCTCGATCTCGTCGATACGGAGGACTACAGGCAGATCATAGAGTCGCTTCAGACCAAGGGCCTGCTGTCCTCGCAGATCACAAGAAGGGTCGCAGGAAATATGGCACGTCGGCAGGGCATTTCACCTCGGGAAGTGCCAAGATTTGCCATACGGACGCCGGATGTCGCCCGGAGGGACCAACTCGAAGTCGTCGACGCCCTCATTTCCGTTGGGCCGTTGACTCAAGTCAGGAACGCACATTATGAACGGATACGTGAGAAGCTGAGTGATCAGAACATATACCGCGGCACTGTCAAGATCCGGCAACTTCTCCATTGGCTGGAACTGGTTGACTCGGGTGGCAAGCCGACCGAGCGGCTTGGCGGCATGCGGGTCGGCGGCGAGGACCCGCCCAGTAGTCCGAATATATCCAAGCCCGGCGTTGTAGCAGAGCCGATCACGACTTCGCTGACCCCGGCGAAGGACATCTACGTCGGCAATCTCGACTACGAAGCCACCGAGAGCGATCTCCAAAGTGTGTTCGAAAGGGCCGGCAGAGTCGTGAGCGTGACTATACCGAAGGACTATTTGACCGGCCGAAGCCGCGGTTACGCTTTCGTACGGATGGTTGACTCGGCAACAAGCCTCAAGACATTCGCGGAACTCAACGGACAATCCTTTAGAAATCGACCCCTCAAGTTGGGCTGGTCGTTTCGTAAAGAAGCTTGAATGGGGATGCTGACACTTTGAACTGTTCCGGAATGGAAGAATCGGTGCCTCTTCCGGCCGTGCGTAAGAGCAGGGCTGGTGGATTCCCAGTCCCGTGAGGTGGCGCTATTCGTTAAGATAATCGGTTGCAAGCTTGAGCACGTGTTCGGCCTCATCAAGAGTTATCCCATGCCTGCTCGTCGAACGGCCCAGGATTTTCGGTATCACGGATAACGGTGTCATAGCAGCTCCGAGTTGTTTCTCAATCAGTTCGGTCGGAGCTTCGGACAAATTGAAGGGTAATTGAATGATCTTTTCCAAATAGTGGTGTCCCGATATTCTCTCCTCACTGAGTGCCTTTTCCACCTGGAGGCGGCCGAGGCCACAATATAGACTAGATTGGGGAAGCTCGCCGTTAGCCGCGCCAGCTTGAACACATCGTGGATCTCAGAAACCGACAGCCGGGTTTTGACTCTACCCAGAGCGTCTTCTCGTCCGCACAGTATAGTATTGTCGATGGGGATCATTACTTCTGTGTTTGTAACATGGCCTGCGGCGCATTTCATGGCTTTCTTATAGCCCTTTTCAAAGCGGCGGCCATCGTATAGGAAATCGGGTGGCGGGCTTTGCAGGCTTCACAAGGCGGCAAAGGGCATTGGAGGCCGTGCCCAACTCGATCGGTACAACTAGGCCTGTTGCTGTCCACGGATCAATCCATCTACCGGAAGGAACACACCATGCTGCTCATCAACAACCAGGAAGTGGAACAGTTAATGGACATGAAGGCATGTCTCGAGGCGCTGGAGACGGGCTATGACGACCTCGCCCGGAACGACGCGGTGTACCGGCCGCGGCTCGACGTATGGGTGCCCTGCGAGCGTCCGGACGGCTACTACCGTTGGGGCACGATGGAAGGGGCCAGCCGCACGATCGGCACGTTCGCCATCCGGATGAAGTCGGACGTGGTCTATTGGCCCGGTGGCGACACCGAGGAAAAGTACTGCATGGAGCCGGGCAACTACTGCGGTCTCATCATGGTGTTCAGCATCGCCAACGGCGAGCCCCTGGCCATGGTGAACGACGGCGTGCTCCAGCACATGCGGGTGGGTGGCTGCGCCGGATTGGGGGCCAAGCAACTCGCCCGGGAGGACGCCTCGGTGGTGGGCATGTTCGGGTCCGGCGGCATGGCGAAGACGTACCTCATGGCGTTCAAAGAGGTCCGGAACCTCGAAGAGGTCAGGGTGTACAGCCCCACCAAGGCGAACCGGGACGCCTACGCGGCCGAGATGAGCGAGACCCTGGGCCTCAAGGTCACGGCGATGGACCGGCCCGAGGACGTGGTGCGGGGGGCGGACATCATCTCCGCCTGCACGGACTCCACCCGGGTGGTGTTCGACAACCCCGAGTGGCTCAAGCGCGGCGCCCACATCACCTGCGTCCGCGCCTGCGAGATCGGCCCCCGGGCGGTGAAGGCCTGCGACGTTTCCGTCAAGCTCGGGCGGAACACCATGGTGACCCTCGACGAGGGCATGGTGCGGCTCCACGGGAACGTGGGTTACGTGGCCGGACAACCCGAGGAGATCGCGCGTATCCCGAACCCCACCGTGGACAACTACACCGGCGACTACTTCGACTTTTTCATGGACGTGAAGATGGGGCGAAAGCCGGGGCGGACGAGTCCCGACCAGACCACCTTCTTCATCAATGCGGGAACCCAGGGGCTCCAGTTCGCGGCCTGCGCCGGGCGGGTCTACCAGATGGCGAAAGAGAAGGGCATGGGCCGCGAGCTTCCCACGGAATGGTTCACCCAGGACATCCGGGACTAGCAGCCTGACCGTATGCCGGTCCTTTCCCGTTCACTCGCCGCCCCTGGTCTGTTCGGACCCGCCCGTGGCATGTCCGCGGTGCGTGCCCTGGTCGGGGTCTTTGCCGTGGTGCAACTGCTCGGCGGCTGCGGGCTCGCGTCGGAGGCACCGGACGTGCCGGTGGTCCCGGCGCCGGTGGTTTCGGTGCCGGTGGTGCCGGAGGAGGTCCGGGATGACTACGGCGTGGGGTCGCTCCGGGCGGCCGTGGCGGAAAGCCTGCGGTTCCTCGATGCCGTGCCCGGTGAGAGGGTTCTGGGCGAGTGGCCCCGCAGGGTGACGGCGGCGGAGGTCCGGTCGTCGCTGACGGAATTTCTGGGGCTTGTGAACCAGCCGGTGGGATCGGGCGAGGGCTGGCCGCATCGGGTGGCGGAGCGGTTCGACTTCTTTCCCGCGCCGTTCAGCACGACACTGGGCGACGTCCTTTTCACCGGCTACTATCAGCCGGTGATCGACGCCAGCCCGGTGGAGACCGCCGACTACCGCTATCCCGTCTACCGGGTGCCGGACGAGTTGCGTACCCGTCGAGCACGGGGGAAGCGGGGGGCCGGAAACTCCCGCCACGACATCGACGTCCTGGGGAGCCTCGAAGGCAAGGGTTACGAGATCGCCTGGCTCCGGGATCCGGTGGATCGCTTCTTCCTGCACATCCAGGGCTCGGGGCTGCTGCGGATGACCGACGGGCGCGAGGTGCCGCTCAACTTCGCGGCCTCCAACGGCAGGCGCTACACCAGTATCGGCAAGGTTCTCATCGACCGGGGCAAGCTGGACCGGGAGTCCATGTCGATGCAACGCATCCGTGCCTACCTGGCCGAGTTTCCGGGCGAGCGCGAGGCGCTGTTTTCCCGGAACGAGCGGTACATCTTCTTCCGGTTGGGGGACACCGGGCCGCTGGGAAGCCTCGGGGTTCCGCTGACGGCGGGACGCTCGGCCGCCACCGACCAAGGGGTCTACCCCAAGGGCGCGCTCCTGTTCATCGAGACCCGGACACCGGTGGTGGGCGGGCACGGCGAACTGGCGGGCTCGCGGCCGGTGTGGCGTTTTGTCCTGAATCAGGACACGGGCGCGGCCATCCGGGGTCCGGCGCGGGTGGATCTCTACTTCGGGACGGGTGATGCGGCGGGAGCGGAGGCGGGATACATGAAAAGCACGGGAAGGCTTTATCTCGTGATGAAGCGCGGAGCGGCACCGCTCAATTGAACGGCGCCGGGGAACGAATCCATATCAGGGAGGTTGCGATGGCATCGGTACTATTGTTGGGCCCGGAAGACATGAACGGGTTGATCACCATGAAAGAGGCGGTGGAGGCCATGGAGCAGGGGTACATGGACTGGGCCCGGAACCGGGAGCTGGCGGCGGTGCGGCGCCGCGTCCACTCGGTTGCCAACGCCCGGGTGACGGTGCACCAGGGGGCGCCGAATTCCGCCGGGGTCACGGGAATCCTCACCCACTGCGAGCACGTGATGATCCACGACAACGGCATCCAGACCTACCAGACCCGGGGGCGCCCGGTGCGGGTGATGTTCGACGGCAACAACGCCGAGCTCAAGGCCATCACCATAGGGGAAGTCCGGGTCAAGGAATTGCCCGACGCCAACAACGTCGTCAACGTCCAGACCGCCTGCTCCACGGCGGTGGGGATCAAGCACCTGGCGCGCCAGAGCTCCAAGGTGGTGGGGGTGTTGGGGTCCCGGGGCCAGGCGGAGTGCCAGTTGACCGCGTGCAAGGCGGTCATCCCCGGCCTCCAGGAGGCCAAGGTCTACAGCCCCAACCCGGAGAACCGCACCCGGTTCGCCGCCAAGATGACCGAGCTGCTGGACATGGAGGTGCGCCCGGTGGCCACCAATCGCGAAGCGGTGCAGGGCGTGGACGTGCTGCTGTCGGTGACCAACTCCAACGTACCCACCTTCGACGGCGACTGGCTGGAGCCGGGAGTGCACCTGTGCTCCATCGTCTCCAGCAACATCGGCCTCAAGCGCGGCGGCTTCATCCAGCAGAAGCGGCGCGAGGTGGACGACAAGACGCTGCAGCGCTGCGACATCATCGTCTGCAATTCGAAGGAGCAGGAGATCCTGGACGAGCCCGGGGTGCTGTGGGACCCGGTCCAGCAGGGCGTCATCACCTGGGACGACGTGTGGGATCTGGGCGAGGTCCTCGCCGGACAGGTGCCGGGCCGGACGTCGGAGGAGCAGATCAGCTTCTACAAGAACAACGCCTTCTGGGGCGTGGGCGACCAGGTCATCGGCGAGCTGCTCTACCGCCGCGCGGTGGAGCAGGGGCGGGGTACCGAGCTCCCCATCGACGGCGCCGAGTACCGGGAAGCGTAACCACCGACCGCGGCCCTGGGCCGCCACTTCGACCCCCTTTCCCTCTGGGAGAGGGTGGCCTCGTTCCGTCCCAAACTCAACCCCTCTCCCTCTGGGAGAGGGTGGCCTCGTTCCGTCCCAAATCCAACCCCTCTCCCTCTGGGAGAGGGTGGCCGAAGGCCGGGTGAGGGGGCCGGGTGAGGGCGCCCCAACAACCCTGCCTGCCTCATCCCGTGCCCTACCCGGCGGGGCAGGTGATTAGGGCACCCTCACCCCAACCCTCTCCCAGAGGGAGAGGGGGTCGGAGGCGCTGCGTCTCCCGGGGCCGCCCCTACGTCGCGCCGTTCTTCCTTTCGACGATCTCGATCCGGACGTCGTCCGGGGCGCGCACGAAGGCGATCTTGAGGTCGGGGCGGAGCAGGCGGGGCTCCGAGAAGAACTCGGCGCCGCGCTTCCTCAGGTCCGCCGCGGCCTCGTCGAGGTCCTCCACCTGCAACCCGAAGTGGTCGAGGCCCACGTATGGCCGGTCCGGCGCGTTGTCGTGGTCCGGCTGGGCCTTGGCGATGCAGATGGTCAGGCCGTCGATGTCGACATCGACCCGGGGACGGCCGTCCGTCTGGATGGACTCGACGATCTTTCCGTCGAACATGTCGTGGTAGTACCGCGCCGTGGCCTCGGGGTCCCGGCTCCTGAGATGGATGTGATCCTGAGTGTACTTGGGCATGGGTGTCCTCCTTGCGTGCCAAGGCGCGGGCGGGTTTGAAACCCGCCCCTACACCTCGTCGTCGCGTCCTGCCGGTTTCCAGAATCCTGCCTTGCTGGCGCTCCGTATCGTACAGGCCACGCAGGGCAACATCAACGGGCTCTCCCGGCGTTACGGCCTGCGGTTCCTGTCCCTGGCGCTCAAGGCCAGAGGGGCCATGAGACCCACGCTTACGAATGACAGGACGGCCATGATCCGAAAGAGGGTGGGCATTTCCATGACCCCCAGCAGCAGGCCGATGCCGGACACCCCGGCGGTCTTGGCGACCTGTTGGGTGAGGCGGTCCAGGGAGATGACGCCGCCGCGCAACTCCAGGGGGGCGTTTTGTGTCAGCAGGCTCTTCTGCATCGGAGAGATCACCCCGTTGGCCAACCCGTAGAGGATCAGCACCGGAGCGATGGTGCCCGTTCCGGGGGCGAAGGACACGGCCAGAAGGGCGAGCCCGCTCACGATGAAGGCGCAGAGGACCAGGCTGCCCTTGTCCCAGGAAGCCGCCAGACGGCCCGCCTGACTCGAGGTGACCATGGCGCCCAGGGCGTGGAAAGACCTCAGCAGTCCCGCCCCCGCGGTGGACAGACCGTGGGTCCGGACCAGGAACAGCGGCAGATAGGTGAAGAAGCCGTAGTCCAGGAAGAATCGCAGGAAGCCGGCGGCAAAGGCCAGCAAGAGCCGCGGGTTCCTGACCACCCGCGCCACATCCCTGAGGTAGCGTCCCGGCGAAGCCATGGTTGTCCCCCGGGTCTCCGGCATCCAGGCTACCACCAGGAGTCCCAGCGGGACGGCGGCGGCATAGGACAGGAACGGCCAGCGCCATCCGACAAGGGCCAGGGCGCCGCCGAGGGGCGGCAGCACCAGCTCTCCGACCCGGTCGATGAAGACCTTCAACCCCTGGCCCGAAACCTCCCGGTGACCCTCCAGCAGGTCGCCGATGAGCACGATGGTCAGGGGGATGACGGCGCTGAAGCCGACCCCTTGAACCACGCGCAGCGCCAGCACCCAGCCAAAGTTTGGGGCGAAGGCGACGGCGGTTCCCGCGACGCCGAACAGGAGCAATCCACCGGCCAACAGCGGCCGCCGGCCGTAGCGGTCGGCGGCGACTCCGATGAGCGGCGCCAGCACGATGGCCGGGGCGGTGTAGACGGCGATGACCAGTCCCACGTCCGCGTCGGTGATGCCCAGCGGCTCGATCATGGCAGGCAGAACCTGTTGAACGATGTTCACCCCCATGATCACCAGCAGGCTGGACGCGTAAACCAGGCCGAGGGATCGCCGCAGGTCCGCGGGAAGCTCGCCGAGATCGAACAGGGAGGTGAGGGAAAAGCGCATGTCGGGCCTTGATGTTACCGTCTTACGCACGTAAGGCACGCCCGGCAAGGCCCACGCTTTCAAGTCACGGTCCCGGCTGTTAGATTTCCGTGTAGGGGCGGGTTTCAAACCCGCCCGCGTTCGGACACCACTGGATAGGTGGGTTGACGCAAACCCGTGTTCCGACACTGCCGGAGGAAGCAGGATAGTGACGCTATCGATCTGGGTTGGAGTCTTCGGGGTGCTCGCGGGGGCGCTGGTATCGGGGTGCTTTCGGGATCGTCTCGGGAAGCCCGAGCGGTACTGGCTCGTGGCCCTTGCGGCCACGGCGCCGGCCTGGATCATCGCCCTCACAGCGTTGCTGGACGGTTTGTCCGGAGACAATCCGGACAAGACTCTGAAGGCCTTTCTGGTAGCGGCGTCCTCCGCCGGACTGTTGGGCGTCATCGCCACCGAGTTCTGCGTGAGATGGCTGAAGACGCAGGCGGCAACCGCCCCCGGGGTCTTGTACTGGTTCCTGGGCACCGTTGCGCTACTGCCTTCCTGGGGGCTCATTCTCTGGAGGGTGTCGTGAGGCGCGGAGCGATGACCCCGTCGATGCGGGCGCCGGCCCACGACGGCCTGCCGGCGGGGATCGCAGGCCCAAGGCCCCGGAGCCGATCCGCGCGGGCCGCGTGGAAGGCCGCTGGCCTGGCGTTGGCGGCGGCCTCGTGGCCTCAGCCGTTGTACGGTCACGGCGGGGTGGGGCATGAGCCGTTGCCGTTCGATGCGCTGGTCACGGTGTTCGGAATGATCAACTGGACCTTCCGCGTGGACATCGTCCTGGTGCTGGCACTGGCCGCGGGCGTCTATCTTCGCGGGTGGATTCGCCTGCGGCGCCAGGCCGCGGGCGCCGCCACCCTGTCCGGCCTGGCTCTCTACCTCGGCGGCATCGCCGCGCTCCTGACCGCGCTTGTCTCTCCGGTGGACCGTCTCGCCGCCGAGCGCCTCAGCATGCACATGGTGCAGCACATCCTGCTGCTGATGGTTGCGCCCCTGGGGATTCTCCTGGCCAACCCCTTCGCGGCCGTGGTCTGGGGGCTCCCCGCCGGCATCCGGGAGCGCTTTGCCGGGCTGTTTCGTGAGGGCGCCCCGGTGCGGTCCGCCCTGTCCGGCCTGACGTTCATGCCGGTGGCCTGGACGCTCTACGTGGTCAATCTCTGGGCCTGGCACCACCCCGCGCTGTATCAGGCGGCGCTGCGTCACTGGTGGCTCCACGACATCGAGCACTGGCTGTTCTTCGCCACCGCCGTGCTCTTCTGGTGGCCCATCGTCAACGCGGCGCCGTTGTTCCGGCCCGGGCGCCCGCTGGGGTCAAGAATCGCGTACCTGTTGGCGGCGACGCTTCAGAACACCCTTCTCGGCATGGCGATTTCCCTGCCCGAGCGGATCCTGTACCCGTTCTACGGCGCCGTTCCCGGGTTGGAGGCGCTGAGCCCCATCCAGGATCAGGCTCTGGGCGGCGGCATCATGTGGGTCAGCGGGCACATGTACATCATTCCCATTCTGGTGCTGGTGGCCCGCAGGCTCATTGCCGAGGACGACGCGGTGAACGCCGCAAGCGCGGACGGGGGGCTGGCCCCGGGACCGGGGCGCTCCGCCTCATAGCGTACGGACTCATGAAACGCCATCTGGTTGCCTTGTTCCTCATCCTCCTGTGCCCCGTGCTCTTGGGCGCCGCCGGAGACGATCGTTTCAGGAAGCTCGGCTTCATGGTCCAGGAAGGTCTGGTGGAATCTCCCGGCTTCACCACCGAGGACGCGACCGGGAATCGTGTCGACTCCACGTCGTTCCGCGGCAAGGTGGTGGTGCTGAATTTCTGGGCGACGTGGTGCCCCCCCTGCCGTCTGGAGATGCCCGCCATGGAGCGGCTGTACCAGGAATTCCGCGGGAAGGGACTTGAGATCGTCGCCGTCAACTTCATGGAATCGCGGGAGTTGGTGCAGGCGTTCGCCGAGGAGCAGAAGTTGACCTATCCGATGCTGCTGGACAGCCGGGCCGAGATCGCGGAGCAGTACGGCGTGATGCGGTTGCCGGAAACGGTCCTGATCGGGCGCGAGGGCGAGCTCATCGCCAAGACCATCGGATACAAGGAATGGTACAAGGAGGACGTGCGGGAGCTTGTGGCCGACCTGCTCGCTGACGGGAAGGCAGGGCGGAGCGTCACCGGAGCGGGAGCCCCGGTGGAAGTGGTGGAAGTGCCGCCGTCGAGTGACTACGGTGCCACGGTTGCGGTGGCTGCCGCCGTCCTGGTCCTGGCCGGGTTGGTGGCGTTCCGGATCAGACGCGGCCGCCGCGCCCGTGGTGCGGTGGGTTGAACGGCCGCGTGGCCGGTATGGAGACAGGAAATGTGGTCTTTTCCTGACATCGATCCCATCGCGTTCCAGGTGGGGCCTCTGGCGGTGCGATGGTACGGCCTGATGTACCTGTTCGGGTTCGTCGGCGGCTACTTCGTGGTCCGGTGGCTGGGCCGCAAGAGAGGCTTGGGGCTCGGGAACGAGGAGTTGATGGAGCTCATCAGCTACGTGGCTATCGGCGTGGTTCTCGGCGGCCGGCTGGGCTACGTCATTTTCTACAATCTTTCGTATTATCTGGCGTATCCGCTGCAACTCTTTGCCGTCTGGCAGGGCGGCATGTCGTTTCACGGCGGCATGCTGGGGGCGGCACTCGCGGGATGGTGGTACGTGCACCACAAGGGCTTGCGGTTCTATCCCGCGGCGGACTGCATCTTTGCCGCGACGCCCCTGGGCCTCGGCCTCGGCCGGCTGGGTAACTTCATGAACGGCGAACTGTACGGCCGCACCACGGATGTGGCGTGGGGCATGGTCTTTCCGGGGGGCGGTCCGTTGCCGCGCCATCCCTCCCAGCTCTACGAGGCGTTTCTCGAAGGCGGCGTCTTGCTGGCGGTGCTGCTGTGGCTGGGGACGCGGGTGCGCATGGACGGCGTCCTGACCTGGGCCTTTATCGGCGGCTACGGCGTCATCCGGTTCGCGGTCGAGTTCTTCCGTGAACCCGACGCCCATCTGGGGCTTGCGTGGGGATTGTCCCGGGGGCAATATCTCAGCGCGGTGATGATCGCGGCGGCCGCGGGGTTCTTCTGGATACGCCTCCGGCGTTCAGCGAGGCCGGCCCGCTAGTGTGGTGTCTTACAAATACGGTTATGAAGATGCGAGGGGATTTTGGTTGTCGGCAAGGCGTCCTTCGACTTCGCTTCGCTACGCTCAGGACGTGTAGGGGCGACCTGCGGTCGCCCCTCAGTGGCGTGCACCACGCGAGGAAGAGCAACGCAGCCGACGGCCAAAAGGACCCGCAGATTCATAACCGTATTTGTGAGACACCACACTAGGACCCGCCTCAACCGTCCGCATGGGTGTTTATTCGTCCATTTCGCCGAAGTAGTCTCTGAGGATCCGCTCTTTCACGTACTCCAGCGCTCCGAGGTCGTGGAGAATGTCGCCGCCGGTGTCGTAAAAGAAGATGTCACCGTTCTTGTTGCGTCCCACCGCCATCAGCCAGTCGAGCTCGTCCCGGTCTTCGAGCAGGTAGTTGATGGTCTGGCTGGCGCCGCTGCTGTCGATGATGGTGACCTTCGGAGTTACCTTCTTCGGCTGGTTCATTTCTTCCTCCCCGGAGCACTCTACACCAGTTGGAGGCCGTAGCTCAACCCTGAAAGGACCCGGCAACGGCATTTCCCGGTCGTCGGCACATTGCAAGCAAGGAAACAGAACCAGATCTATAACTTCTTGTAAAGACGAGTTAATCGTCCGATTTCACTGGCGTATCGGGGTTGGCAAGGATCAGTTCGGCCAACGCTTCCACGTGAAACGTCTGTGGAAAGAGATCCACCGGCCGGACGCGCCGCAGGGTATAGCCCTGGGCCGCGAGTTGGCGCAGGTCCCGCGCCAGCGTCGCCGGGTTGCACGAGACATAGAGAATCCGCCGGGCGCCGAGGGCGGCCAGTCTCGGGGTCGCCTCCTTGGCCCCGGTACGGGGAGGATTCAGAACCAGCGTGCTGAAGCGCCGGCCCTGGCGGATGAGGTCCTCCACCTCCCTGGCGGCATCCTGCCGGCGCCACCGGATGTTGTGAATGCCGTTGTCTTCAGCGTTGCGCTTGCCGTTTTGAACGAGTTGCCGACTGGCTTCCACCGCCGTCACCTGCTGTACCCGGCGGGCCATCGGAAGCGTGAGGTTGCCCGCGCCCGCGTAGAGCTCGAGAACGCGGTCCCGCGGTCCAAAGGCGCCCCAGGAAAGCAGCTCATCCACCAGCCTCTGGTTGCCGTCCGGGTTGACCTGCCCGAAGGTGTCCGCGTCGTGCCTCAACGTCAGATCCCCATCCACCACGAAGGAGAGGGTGATGTTGCCCCACTGGCGGCGCCAGCCAGGACCCGCCATCACGATGCCGGCCACCGGTCCGGTCACGGTCTCCTTGCAGGCCCGGGCGTCGGCGCCACGCAACGGGTGCCGGGTCACGGCCGAAAGTATGATCTGACCGGGTTGGTCGGCGCTCAGGATCTCGACCCGGGAGACCCGCGTTCCAAGGCGTTGAACCCATTCCGCGGCCACGCCGATGCCCCGGTCCGCATCCGGGTCTGCAATGAGGCAGTTGGCGACCTCCACCAGGTCCCGGGAAAACGCGCGACGGAACCCGAGCCTCCGGCCACCATCCACGTGAAGGCCGATGCGCCGGCGGTAGTGAAACTCGGAGGATGCGGGCAGGATGGGAAGGAGCTCGAATCCGCTGAGGCCGCCGACCCGGGCCAGGGCGTCGGCGACGTTTTGCTGCTTGGCGTGAAGCTGCGCGTCGTAGGACACCTGCTGCCATGAGCAGCCGCCGCAGGCGCCGGCGTACGGGCACGGCGCTTCCCGGCGCGCCGGCGACGCTTGCAGCAGCGACACCGTCCGGGCTACCGAGTATTGCTTGTGCTCCTCCACGACCTCGGCGGCCACCTGATCGCCGGGAACCGTCAGGGGAACCAGGACGACCTTGCCGTGGTCTCTTCCGAGCCCCCAGGGGCCATGGGTAAGGGAGTCGATGGTCAGTGATTCGAGGTTCGTCATCGAACTCGTCCGAGCGTTCCAGCATAGAGAACTTCAGGTGTAGGTCGATGCCCAGTACTGGGGGGCGACCACCGCTCGGCAATCTTCTTGAGCTCTGGAAGGTTGTTCAGTGGAGTCCTAACGAATCGAAAGACTTCCGACTATCTCCGAACCAGCCTGATATCCCCGAGAGTTTTATCCGCTGGTCAATTAGATAGTCGTGGTTGAAGGAAAGAATATCCAAGCGGTCATCGTAAATTACATGCAGATGATTCTCATAGTGACGGGATCGTGGGAACACTCGCCATGATACGGGTTCGCCGGTGATGGCGTGGCTATCGTCGTTACTAGTCAAAACAACTAGGCTGGAATCCAACTCAACGACAGTTCCAAACAGTGCGACCTTGGCAGACACGAGAGCTTCACCATGGTGTTCAAGAGACAGTGACCCAAGGCGTTCAATGGGTTTTTCTTCTTTCCAAGGTTGATATCTGGCGACCCGTATCGACCCGTTGGCTGCTTGGCAGATCTTATCCTGAGCCGCCCAGGAATACCTTCCCGCAGGCTCTTCGAATCCGAAAAAGATCTCTTCGTCCGATATCAACCGATCAAATTCCCTACGCTTGTAGGCCGCATCGGATTCGGTGCGCCTTTTGTGATAGGCCGCCAGGACCCCTGGACCCTTCAAGGAGGAACCATAGATACTGTGAAAGGCCCACTGGCAATCGGTGCAATGCTGTTCTGTCAAGTTTCGAGGAGGATCTTCAGGAAGAGCTTCTAAATCGAAAAGTTCAGAGAAGCCTTCGTCGAGGGTAAATTCCCACAAGCCTGCTTCTCCTGCAGCAAGGGCCAAAGAACCATAGGACGCCCCGAGCGCGAAAACAGGGGCATCCCACAGCTTCTTAACCGAAGTGCTGACCGGATACTTGGTGCGACCGCTACAGTTTGCTGAAAAGACCCCGCTCTGCGAAGAGACATACAGCCGCCGACCGTAAATCGTGGAGTCCGTATGAGGAAACGGAAAGGGATTGTCCTGTTGTCCCAAGGTTGCTGTTTTGACCTGCTCTTCATCTACGACAAGAGGGGTCTCCGCCAATCTTGAAAAGCGCTCATTCAATATCGTCTTGAATTGTTCATCGTGGAAAATTCCTGTCGCGGCCACACGGTACAGGTAGTCACTTCGCTTGAATGCACAGACGGCGGCGAGCTTCAGATCGTTGTCAACCCCCAGATTCTCGATGAGCCTATCCCAGTCGACGGTCAGAATCCCACCCCTTCTGTCCACGAGGTACAGGCGGCCACGGTAGATTTGAGCGTCCCAGTACTGACCCGGAATTGTCAATTTCAAGGGCGACATGGTTGGCCTCTCATGATCTTCCGAATCTTCGCCGGACGCAAGACTTCCGTCTTCATCCAGATGGCGAGAATGGGTTCGGCCGGGACATCTTGTCGGTTGGTTTGATGGTCGGCGGGATAGCCATGCCAAATACCCTCGTTCTCAACGAATTTTGCAATGAAAACCCGCGTTTGGTGGTCTTGAGCCACTCCAAGGTAGGCTAGCACTTCCCCTGAATAGTGCAATCCCCAACCATTACCCTTGTCCGTCCAGTGTTTGGCACATGCCACGTTAAAACATGCGATTTCGTCCTTGAGGGTGATTGTCCATTGAGATTTTCCCTTTGTACGGTCCCGGTGCTGTGGATTGGACAAGTACGTCATCAGCAGTCTTCTTCTCACGTTTGGCCCTTTTGCTCCCTCTCCTGATGCCGGATTCAGTTCGGATTTCTTTTTGCATACCTCAGGGTAGATGATGGAGGCGTGTCAAAAATACTACCGTGACATCGGGTACACTGGGTGGCTCCCGGACGACACGCAGAGACGGGGCATTACCGACGTTATCAGGTGATGCTTTGACAAGTCCTTGATATAGGCTACGTATTGAAGGTTCACGCGGCGCGTCGCCGCGCGGTAGGGAGGCTGCCGTCACGTCATGGAATACGATCCGCGTTTCCTCACGGCCATTGATGAGTTCGATCGGGGACTCTTCTACGAGGCCCACGAGACCCTGGAGGAACTCTGGCTCGAGGACCACGGTCCCGAGCGCGAGTTCTATCAGGGGATTATCCAAGTGGCGGCCGGCTACTTCAAGTGGGAGCAGGAGGTGCCGCAGGGCGCTGTCAAGCTGTTCCGCTCGGCCATACGGAAGCTCGAACCCTACCGGCCTGTCTGTCTCGGCGTCCAGGTAACGGAGTTCTTGTCGGACGTCGAAGCGGATCTGGCCGTCATCGAAGCGTGGCGCGACAAGGGCGGCGCCGCCCCCGAGTTGCGCATGCCGCGTCTGTCGCGGCCGGGCGAGCCCTCGCCTGACTCCCGGACCTCCCGCTAGCCGCGGGAGGGAACACCACACCATGTCCATACCACCCCAGGTCATCGCGCTCTGCGCCTCGCTTTCCTACGCCTGCGTGCTGGTGACCTCGCGCCGGGGCATGCAGTTCTCGACGCCCAAGACGGTGACGCTGGTCTCCCTGATCGTCCACACGGTCAGCCTGTGGACCGCGGTCTTGCTCACCGGCGGGATTCCCCGGGTGGATGCCGCGGCCGTGTACGTCTTCATCGTCGCGGGCATGCTCCAGCCCATCATACGGCTGTGCACCTATACCGGGGTGCACAGGGTCGGGGCCGCCCGCAGCGCGCCCATACGATCGACCCATCCCATGTTCGGCGTGTGCGTGGCCATCACCGTGCTGGGCGAGACCGCCACCCTGGGGACGCTTGCGGGAGTGGTTTCGGTGGTGTGCGGCATCGTGCTCATCACCTGGAAACGGGCCTCGGAGGTGCGGTCGTTTCACTGGTGGGAGTTCCTGTTCCCGCTCACCGCCGCCCTGCTGGCGGGCATCGTCCATCCCATGCGCCGCTTCGCCCTCTCGATCTCCCACGAGCCGCTGTTTTTTGCCGCGCTGGTGGGAATCGTCTCCCTCCTGTGCTTCCTAGCCTACATGCCGTTCAGCCGCGAGCCCCTGGTCTGGGACCGGAGGGCGATGCTGCCGTTCCTGGCGGCCGGCGCCGCCGAGACCTGCGGCATCCTGTTGGTGATCACCGCCCTGGGCATCGGCAGCGTGATCACGGTCTCGCCGCTGGTGGGCATCAGCCCGCTTTGGACCATGTTGGGCGCGGTGATCTTTCTGCGAGATCTGGAGCAGATCCGGCTCCAGACCATCGTCGGCGCGATTTGTGTGATCGCGGGCACCGCGGCCATCTCCCTGGGGGGGTGAGGGGAGAGGCGGTTCTAGGAGTCTGCGCCGCAGGAACGGGAGGGATTATAGGGGGGGACCGTTTAGTTGTGGTATGAAGTATGTAGAGGAGAGCAAGGGCACAACATATTGTGGGGAGGATGTTTGTATGCCGACGAGGTTTCGCCCGTACCATCGAGGGCAGCAGTTGTTAATGCCGCCGGACCTGCGGGAGTGGGTGCGGGAGGGGCACTTGGCGCATCACGTCAGCGACATGGTAGAGGCGCTGGATTTGAGAGGGTTTTACGAGCGGTATGAGGGGGACGGGCGGCGCAACTCGCCGTATGATCCAACGATGATGGTGAAGGTACTGATTTATGGGTACGCGACGGGGGTATTTTCGTCGCGGAAGATAGCGAAGAAAGTGGAAGAGGATGTGGCGTTTCGGATGTTGGCGGCAGGGAATTATCCACAGCACCGGACGATCTGTGAGTTTCGGCGGCGGCATAGGGAGGAGTTTCGGAGGTTGTTTGTGGCGGTGGTTCGGTTGGCGCGGGAGATGGGGGTGGTGAAGTTTGGGACGCTATCGGTGGACGGGACGAAGGTACGAGCGAATGCGAGCAAGCGCAAGGCGATGAGCTATGAGCGGATGGAGAAGGAAATGGGACGGTTGAAGGAGGAGATCCGTGGGCTGGTAGAGCAGGCGGAGGCGGTGGATGAAGCGGAGGACGGGGAGTACGGGGCAGAGATACGCGGGGACGAGATGCCGAAGGAGTTGAGACGGCGGGAAGCGCGGCTGGCGGCGATTGAGGCGGCGAAGGAGCGGCTGGAAGCGGCACAACGGGGGGCGGATGATGCGCGGGGGCGTGAGCCGGGTCAGGCGTGCAACCCCAAGGGGGGTAGGCCCTACAAGCGTGGGTATGGGGAGCCGAAGCCGAAGGCGCAGAGCAACTTTACCGATCCCGAGAGCGGGATCATGAAGACCAGCACGGAAGGATTCCAGCAGTGTTACAACGCGCAGGTGGTGGTGGATGGCGAACACCAGATCATCGTCGAAACGCATGTGGGAGCGGAGGCCACGGACCAGGGTCAGATGATCCCGTTGCTGGACCAGGTAAAAACGACCCACAAGGCGGTGCCGGCGGTGGTGCTAGCGGATGCGGGGTATTGCAACGAGGAGGATCTGGTTGAACTGGAGTTGCGCAGCATCGACGGCCATGTGGCTCTGGGACGGGAGGGCAAGGTGCAGGCCGAGGTGAATCCCGAGACGCTTCCTGCGACCCATCGCATGGGAGCCAAGCTGGCGAGCCCCGAGGGCCGGGCGTGTTATGCCAAGCGCAAGTGGCTGTCGGAGGCGCCCAACGGGTGGATCAAGGAGGTGCTGGGGTTCCGGCGGTTCAGTCTTCGGGGGTTGGAGAAGGTGCGGGGCGAGTGGGACTTGGTGTGCCTGGCCTTGAACATCAAGCGGCTGCCGGCCCTGGCAGCGTGCTGAGGGGCCGCACCGGAGGTATTTTCCAAGGGCTGAGTATGAAAAACCGTGACGATGGCGAACCAAACGCCGACGGATCACCTCTGGTTTCTGTATCGAACAGTCCATGTCGAAGCCCGATGATATCCGAACTCCGTTTACAAGCCGTCATACTGAATCTGCCGTCGTATCGCTTACCCGATCTCGCCGCCAACTCTTCCTGCGGCGCAGACTCCTAGTGTCGTGTCCCGCAAATTCCTGCAATAATTTGCTGGTCTTTTTGCCGTCGGCTGCGTTGCTCTTCCTCGCGTGGTACCCGCCGCACGGGCGGGTTTGAAACCCGCCCCTACAAGTCATCGCGCCTTGCCGACAACAAAAAATCCTGCGCAACTTATCGCAGGAATTTGCGGGACACGACACTAGTGTGGTGTCTCACAAATACGCTTATGAATCTGCGGGTCTTTTTTGCCGTCGGCTGCGTTGCTCTTCCTCGCGTGGTGCACGCCGCACGGGCGGGTTTGAAACCCGCCCCTACAAGTCATCGCGCCTTGCCGACAACCACAATGCCCTCGCATCTTCATAACCGTATTTGTGAGACGCCACACTATGAAGTCATCCGGGATGCGTTCTCCCGGACAAGCCGGTGTCTGCCCAGTTGCAGGTAGAGGCAGGCTGAAATCACGTACAGGAAGGCGATACCCAAGAGCGTGGGTTTGTAACTCTGGGTTGCGTCGAAGATGGCGCCGGCCAGGAAGGGTCCGATCAGGCCGCCCCATTGGTAGAAGAAGCCCATGTTGCCGCGCACCTTGGCGAAGTGGCGGCGCCCATAAAGCTCTCCGACCAAGGCCCAGGTCACCGGAAACGCGGCTTCCACCAAAGAGAACAGGGGAAGAAAGAGCCAGATCAACAGGGTGTTCTGAGCATACGTCAGCAACAATAGGCCACTCGCCGCCACCAACATGCAGACAGCCATGACCCGGGCCTTGTTGAGCCGGTCCGCCAGCCAACCCACGACGATGTGCGTTGGAAAGGACAGGGCCGCAAATACGCCGAGGAACCGGGCTGCCGCCAGCTCTCCCACGCCCTTCCAGACGAGAATCGGCACAAAGGCCTGAATGATCGTGCTGAGACCCAATACGCGGAAAAGGGTGGAGGACACGAGAAGCCAGAAGGGGCTGCCGCGAAGCGCCTCCCAAACGCCGATGTCGGCCTCGGGCGTCGCCGCGCCGCCGCCTGCCGGCTGACCGGCGACAGGAGGCATGCCTGCAGGACTGTCTCCGTCCGGCAGCAGGCCCATGTCCTCCGGCGAGCGGCGGACCAGGGCTGCCAGCGGTGTCCCCAGCACGAGGAAGACGGTTCCGGTGAGCACCATCCCCCACCGCCAGCCGTATTGGTGCACCACGTAGGCCAGGACCGGCGCCAGGATGGCGCCGCCGACTCCGATGGCACAGCTCACCAGCGCCATGGCCCTGGCGCGCCAGCGGATGAACCAGCTATTGGCCAGCACCATCGGGCAATGCATGAAGCCGGCGCCGAAGGCGAGGGAAACCACCCCCAGGTAGATGATGAGAAGGGTCCAGAAGGACTCGACCCAGTAGAGCATGATGTAGCCCAACCCGGTGAGCAGGACGGCTATCATCATGATGGGCCGCGGCCCGAAACGGTCGATCAGATATCCCGCCAAAGGGCCTTCGAGAGCGCCTTCGGCCCGGGCCAGGCCGAACACCAGGCCCGTGGCCGCGCGATTGATGCCCAGGTCCTTGCCCAACGGCAGGACGAAGACCGTAAAGCCGTAGAAGTGGAAGCCCCCGCCGAGAAACCGGAAGAGACAGCCCACCAGCACCATTCGCCAGCCGTAGAAGGAAAACTGGTTCCGGCAGGTTTGGATCAGGTTTGTTTTGCCCATGTAACGCCGATTGCGAGAGTCGATGCGGTTCGATGCTCGTGCCGTGGCCGCAGACGCCTCCTCGCAATGTGCGACGGCGGGAATGACCGCACGTGTTGTGCCCCGCTTGCCGGGAAGGATTCGTAGTCCCCCGGGCTAACTGCTAAGGTGCGCCTCCCGCCACGTTCCCGCCGATCATCTTGCCGATGAGGTCGGTGATGTCCGGCGGCGACTCGGTCTCGCGTATCCGGCCGCCGGAAGGAACGAGCCGGTCGGATGCCCCGGGGGAGATGGCGATGTACTTGTCGCCTATAAGCCCCCTGGCCCGGGCGGAGGCGATGGCGTCTTCCTGAATGGCCACGCCCGGGTCGATGCGCAAGCTCAGCCGCGCGCGGTCGTCGACGAGGCTCATGGAGTCCACCCGGCCGACCTTTACGCCGGCGATTTCCACCGAGTCCCCGAGGCGAACCCCGGCCACGTTGGCAAAGTCGGCGTACACCACGTATCCGGAATTGCCGAAGGCTTCGAGCTTGCCGAGCCGGATGGCGAGGTAGCCAAGGCAGAGGAGGCCGGCCACCACGAAGGCGCCGACGACGATCTCGGTCACTCTGTGGTTCATGCCGTGTCCGCTGCCTCCAAGTTCAGGAACCGCCGTACCGCCGGATTCGGTGACTTGAGGAACTCCGCGGTGGGGCCATGGTCGGCGATCACTCCGTCGGCCAACATAGCCACGCGGTGGGATATTGTAAAGACTTCGGGAATATCGTGGCTCACGATTACGCCGGTGAAGCCGTGGCGGCTCTGCATGGCGGCGATGAGTTGATGGATGCTCTGCCCCAGCAGGGGATCGAGGCCGGTGGTGGGTTCGTCGAACAGCACGATCCGCGGGTCCGTCACCAGCGCCCGGGCGAACCCGGCCCGTTTCTTCATGCCGCCGCTCACCTCCGCCGGGTACTTGTAGCCCATGTCCTTGAGGCCCACCTGATCGAGCCGTTCCCGCACCTTGCGGCCGATGGCGTCCTCCCCGAGGCGCGTCCTTTCGCGCAGCGGGAAGGCCACGTTGTCGAAGATGGTCATGGAATCCAGCAGCGCGGCGCCCTGGAACAGAAAGCCGAACCGTTCCCGGATCTGGTTCAGGGGTTTCTGTCCCAGCCGGGTAATGTCCGTTCCGTCTACCAGGATCTGTCCGCGGTCAGGAAGCAGCAGGGCGATCATGGTCTTCAGCAGCACGGTCTTGCCGGAGCCGCTGCCGCCGATGATGGTGGTGATCCCGCCCTCTTCGATGGTCAGGTTGGTGCCCTTGAGCACCGCCTGGTGGCCGAAGTTCTTGTAGACGTCGATGGCTTGAATCATGGAAGGCTCCGGACCGAATCGTTACAGGCCACTAGTGTGGTGTCTCACAAATACGGTTATGAAGATGCGAGGGCATTTTGGTTGTCGGCAAGGCGCGATGACTTGTAGGGGCGGGTTTCAAACCCGCCCGTGTGGCCGTTACCACGCGAGGAAGAGCAACGCAGCCGACGGCCAAAAGGACCCGCAGATTCGTAAGCGTATTTGTGAGACACCACACTAGTGTGGTGTCTCACAAATAGCATTAATTAACGTTTCATGGTACATTCCCAGCGGACAACGACTTTGGGAGGAAGTATCATGGCGCGACCAGTAAGCATCATAGAGTTGACGACGCAAGAATCGCAAGAGCTGCACCGGCGGGTGCAGGCGAGTACGACAACGCGACGAGACCATCTGCGGGCGAGGATCATACTCCTACGAGCGCGGGAGATGAGACAGCAAGATGTGGCAGGGGCACTGGGCGTGAGCATCGTCTGCGTGAACAAGTGGTCGCAGAGATTTGAGCGGGAAGGACTTGAAGGGTTGCGGGACAAACGGGGACGGGGGCGACGGGGGACGATACCGCTGGAGACGGTGGAACAGGTGATCACGCAGGTGGGGCAGGCGCGGCAAGGGCGGCGGCGCTGGAGCACGCGGACCATGGCGTCGGAGGCCGGGGTGTCAGCGGCCAGCGTGCAGCGCATTTGGCGTCGGCACGCTCTCAAACCGCATTTGAGGCAAACTTTCAAGCTCTCCAATGACAAGCAGTTCGAAGAGAAATTCTGGGACGTCATCGGTTTGTACCTCGATCCACCGGAGAAAGCGCTGATCTTGTGCTGCGACGAGAAGAGTCAGTGCCAAGCGTTGGAGCGTACGCAACCCGGCTTGCCGCTGGGGGTTGGGCACATTCGGACAGCGACCCATGACTACATCCGCCATGGCACCATTACCCTGTTTGCGGCCTTGAACTACCTGGAAGGGAAGATCATCAGTCGTACCGAGGCGAAACATACCCATGTGGAGTGGTTGCGCTTTCTCAAGCAAATCGATCGGGAGACCCCCAAGGACCTGGAAATCCACATGATCGCGGACAACTACGGCACTCACAAACACGCCAACGTCCGTGCGTGGATGCAGCGTCACCCGCGTTTTCACATGCATTTTACGCCCACGTCGAGTTCCTGGTTGAACCTGGTGGAGCGGTTCTTCGCCGACCTCACACGCGATGTCGTGCGCGAAGGAAGCTTCCGCAGTGTCCGGCACTTGGTCCAGGACATCGAGTCCTATCTTGCTGATAGAAACGAACATCCCAAGCCCTACAAATGGAAGGCTGCCGGAAGAGACATTCTGGACAAGATCCACCGAGCCAGGATCGCTATGACCACCCAACGTTAATTAAACTTATTTGTGAGACACCACACTAGAGCATCACCGAGGTGAGGACGTAGTCCGACAGCAGGATCAGGACGAACGAGAGCACCACGGCCTCGGTCGTGGCGCGGCCCACGCCCGTGGCCATGGGGAGCGCGTGGAACCCCTTGTAGCAGCATACCGAGCTGATGATGAGTCCGAAGGTCGCGGACTTGATCAGCCCTTCGACCACGTCCCGAAGCTGCACCGCCTGCTCCATCCCGGAGATATAGCTGCCCGAACCCAGGTCCAGCAGGCCGACACCCACGAGGTAGGCGCCCCAGATGCCGATGACGTTGAACATGCAGGTCAGCAGCGGCATGGCGATGACGCCCGCGATGATGCGGGGAGACACCAGATACTTGACGGGATTGATGGCCATGGCGTGCATGGCGTCGATCTGTTCGGTGACCCTCATGGAGGCGAGCTCCGCCGCCATGGCCGACCCGGTCCTGCCGGTGACCATGAAGGCCGACAGCACCGGCCCGAGCTCCCGCAGGAGGCTCAGAGCCACCACTGCGCCCAGGAAGCTCTCGGCATTGAACTTCCGCAAGCTGTAGTAGCCCTGAAGCCCCAGCACCATGCCGGTGAAGAGGCCGGAGAGCAGCACCACCAGCAGCGAGTCCACCCCGATGGCGCGGATTTGTTGTATGATGAGGCGAAACTTGGCGGGAGGCCGCAGGGCCCAGGCCAGGGCCGAACCGAGGAAAATCACGCCCGCGCCCATGCCGGCCACGAATCCCAGCGTCCGTCCGCCGATGTTTGCGAGTAGTGCGATCATTTCAAGCAGTCTTGAGTATCCCGCTCATTCTCGAACCTCCTGGAAGAAGGAATCCGCAACAAACATGTATCCTCTGATCTTAGACGAGATGTATCCGCCCGCCAAGCCATCCGTTAGTGTCACCCGGTTGGTCGTCCCGACACATACTCCGGGCAGAGAGTCTGATGAGGGAACCGGGGCTCGGCCCGGGTGACCGGGATCTTGCCGTGAGCACACATGAGACCATCGACAGGGTGTTCGACGGCCGCGTAGCCGTCATTCAGCGGCGCCACGGCTTCCGGTTCGCGCTGGACTCGCTGCTGCTGGCACGCTTCGTGGAGTTGCGAGGGCGGGAGCGGATCGTCGACCTGGGGGCGGGAAACGGAGTCATCGCTCTGTCCCTGGGAGTGCTGAACCGCGGGGTGGAGGTGACAGGGGTGGAGTTGCAGGAGGCCATGGTGGACCGGGCGGAGCGGGGTGCGGCGCTGAACGCCCTTGGGGAACGGTTCCGCATGGTCCGGGGGGACGTGCGCTGCGTGGAGACGGATTTTGCCACAAAGAGCTTCGACGCCGCGGTCAGCAACCCACCGTACCGGCCCCTCCGGAGCGGCCGGGTCAATCCCGACCGTGAACGGTTGCTGGCCCGCCACGAGGTGGAAGGCGGCCTGGCGGACTTCGTCCGCGCCGGGGTGTATCTGTTGCGGCACCGGGGCCGGATGTGCCTGGTGTACCCGTCGGAACGCGCGGTCGAGTTGTTCTCGGTCATGCGGCAGCAGGGCCTGGAGCCCAGGCGCGTCCGGTTTGTGCATTCCTTTGCCGGTGCGGCCGCGACCCTGATCCTGGCCGAGGGCGTCAAGGGCTCGCGGACGGGCCTGACGGTGCTGCCGCCGCTGGTGATTTACCGGCGCGAGGACGAATACACGGACGAGATGGCCGGGTTGCTTGGAGGCTGCGCCGCGGCAACCGGACATCCGGTGTAGGGGCGGGTTTCAAACCCGCCCGTGTCCGGATCGTAACGCCGGCCGATACAGGACCCTAACCCCGTTTCCTCAGTTGGTTCAGCAACAGTTGTCGCAAGGAGTTCCGGAGCTCGGGATCCTCGATACGACCCAGCTCCCCCTCCGGGAGCCGTGTCGCGTCCACCGCCGGCACGGTGGCGTCGGGGGCTTCCGGCGGTGGCTCCGAAGGAAATTCCCCCATGACGAAGAAGACGTTGGTGACCACCTCGCGCTCCAGCCGCTGGTTGAGCTTCTCCATGAGGATGTCCTTCATGTACTGGAGTTGCTGCATCCACGTGGCGGCGCGGACCCTGATGAACAGGGTGCCGTTGCGGATCTTCTCGGGCTGGGCGTTGCGGGCGACGGTCGGGCCCACGGTGTCGTCCCAGATTCCCCAGAGTGCATAGTCGTCGAGCTTCCGCCTGAGCGGCAGCCGCTTCACCGTGCGGTCGATAATGTCACCGAGTCGTTCCATGTTCCGCCGCCTGCCGCCGCTCTTGCCGCCCGCGGCCATGGCTGGGTGTGTCCAGCATAGCCGTCCGTGAGGTTGGACATCAAGCGCCAACGGCGGAATAGAAGGGAAGATTGGCCTTGACACCAATACCATATGTTGTGGTATTGTGGGGATTCTGCACTAGATACGGCCGACTCCATACTAGGGCAGGGTGCCACAAACAAAGGGAACAGCAGGGGGGAACCATGGCTGCGATCACGACGACCACATCGGCCGCGCCGCGCGCCGAGGATGCCGGCAAGGGCCAGGACAAGGCACAGGGCATTCGCGTCCGGCGGTATTTCACCAAGGCCGGGACCAATCCTTATGACGAGCTCGAATGGGAGATCCGCTCGGCGACCATCCAGAACGAAAGCGGCAAAATCGTATTCGAGCAGAACAACGTGGAGGTGCCCAAGGCCTGGTCGCAGATGGCCACCAACGTGGTGAGCTCGAAGTATTTTCGTGGCTCGCTGGGAACGCCCCAGCGGGAGCGCACGGTCCGGCAGCTCATCAGCCGCGTGGTGGACACGGTTACGGCCTGGGGCCGGGCGGACGGCTACTTCGCGGGCGAGGACGACGCGCGCGCCTTTTCGGACGAGCTCACCCACATCCTCGTGCATCAGAAAGCCTGCTTCAACAGCCCGGTGTGGTTCAATTGCGGCATCGAGGAAAAGCCCCAGTGCTCGGCCTGCTTCATCCTCTCGGTGGATGACACCATGGAGTCGATCCTCGACTGGTATCGCAAGGAGGGAGTGATCTTCAAGGGCGGCTCGGGCTCCGGCGTCAACCTCTCCAGGATCCGCTCGGCGAAGGAACAGTTGACGGGCGGCGGCACGGCGTCGGGTCCGGTTTCCTTCATGCGGGCCGCGGACGCGTCCGCGGGAGTCATCAAGTCCGGCGGCAAGACCCGGCGCGCGGCCAAGATGGTCATCCTCGACGCGGATCACCCGGACATCATGGAGTTCATCAACTGCAAGGTGGAGGAGGAGAAGAAGGCCTGGACCCTCATCGAGGCGGGATACGACGCCAGCCTGGACGGTCCGGCGTACGGCAGCGTGTTCTTTCAGAACGCCAACAACTCGGTGCGGGTGCCCGACGAGTTCATGGAACGGGTGCTGGACAACGGCGAATGGGATACGCGTTTCGTCACCACGGGCGACGTGTCGGAGACCTTTCGCGCCAAGGATATCCTGCGGATGATCGCGGAGGCGACCCATCTGTGCGGCGACCCGGGCATGCAGTTCGACACCACCATCAACAACTGGCACACGTGCTCCAACACCGGCCGCATCAGCGGCTCCAACCCGTGCTCGGAGTACATGCACCTGGACAACTCGGCCTGCAACCTGGCGTCGCTGAACCTGCTCAAGTTCCTGCGCGACGACGGCGGCTTCGATACCGAGTCCTTTCGCCACACCGTGGACATCATGATCACGGCCCAGGACATCCTGATAGACAACTCGTCCTACCCCACCGAGGAGATCACCCGGAACGCGCACGACTTCCGCGAGCTGGGGCTGGGCTACGCCAATCTGGGGGCGCTGCTCATGTCCCTGGGGCTGCCCTACGACTCCGATGCCGGCAGGTCGTACGCCGCGGCGGTGACCGCGCTGCTCACGGGCGAGGGATACCTCCAGTCCACCCGCGTAGCGGACCGGCTGGAACCCTTCGGGGGCTATCCGGTCAATCGGGAACCCATGCTCAAGGTGCTCGATATGCACCGTGCCCACGCGCACAAGATCCCCTCGTCGCACGTGCCGCTGGATATGCTCACCGCGGTGCGGGACGTGTGGGACACGGTATGCGAGGCAGGGGAGGAGCACGGGGTGCGGAACTCGCAGATCTCGGTGCTGGCGCCCACCGGCACCATCGCCTTCATGATGGACTGCGACACCACCGGGGTGGAGCCCGACATCGCCCTGGTGAAGTACAAGAGGCTCGTGGGCGGCGGCATGCTCACCATCGTCAACCACACCGTGCCGCGTTCGTTAAAGCGGCTTGGCTACGATGACAGGCAGATCCAGGCCATCGTGGAGTACATCGACGAGCAGGGCACCATCGAAGGGGCGCCGCACCTTGGCGAAGACGACCTGCCGGTGTTCGACTGCGCGTTCAAGCCCGCCAACGGCAGCCGCTCCATCCACTACATGGGACACATCCGGATGATGGGCGCCACCCAGCCGTTCATCTCGGGCGCCATCTCCAAGACCATCAACATGCCCGCCGACGCCTCGGTGGACGAGATCGCCAAGGCGTACGTCGAGTCCTGGAAGCTCGGCGTCAAGGCCGTGGCCATCTACCGGGACGGGTCCAAGCGCACCCAGCCGCTGAGCACCAGCGGCAAGAGCGATGCGCCGGCCGAGAAGGCCGACTGGCGGCCAATGCGCCACAAGCTGCCCGACGAGCGCCGGTCCATCACCCACAAGTTCGACATCGCCGGACACGAGGGCTACATCACCGCCGGCATGTACGAGGACGGTAAGCCGGGCGAGATCTTCATCACCATGTCCAAGGAAGGCTCCACCATCTCCGGGCTCATGGATTCCTTTGCCACCGCCATCTCCATGGCCATGCAGTACGGCGTGCCCCTCAGGGTGCTGGTGGACAAGTTCAGCCACATGCGCTTCGAGCCCTCGGGTTTCACCCGGAACGCGGAAATCCCCATGGCCAAGTCCATCATGGACTACCTCTTCCGCTGGCTCGCCACCAAGTTCCTCGACGGCAAGGCCCAGACCGAGGTAGGCGTCATCTCGCGGGACACCGAAGAGCTGGCCGAGGCCCCCGCGCCGTCGCCAAGGCCGGTAGAGAGCTCCGGCACCGGATACAACATGGTCCAAGGCTTCTACCAGCAGGACGCCCCCTCCTGCTCCGACTGCGGCGCCATCATGGTCCGCAGCGGCGCCTGCTACAAGTGCATGAACTGCGGGTCGGTGAGTGGGTGCTCGTAACGCCTTTTGTCCCAAATCAGACGTCTTAACAAATCATTTTCGTCTCGGCCGTTGGCGTGGGTCGGGTGTGTCTTTATGGGTGAGGACGGATATTCCCGCCTTGTAGCCTTCTCGTTCCGTGGAGGAGAAACACGTTGAAGTTAGAATCTTTCTCGGTAACAAATTATCGTAGTATCACCACTGCCAGCAAAATTCCTCTCTCTGATTATTCTCTATTGGTCGGCGCGAATAACGAGGGAAAGTCGAACATCCTTCACGCTTTGAGTCTCGCAATGAAAGAGTTGGTTCAGCGCCGACGTCAAATACACGACACTGGTGGGCAGTCGGTCAGTCGAACGCCATGGCGATATGCGCTCGGACGTTACCGACGAAGTGACTATGACTGGGATACCGACTTCCCTGTCGGCAAAAAAAAGACCGCCAATCCGAAGAGCGGAACGACCATTGTTTTGGAGTTCGTGCTAAATGACGATGAAGTACAACAATTCAGAGAGGAGATTGGAAGCCATCTCAACGGCGCTCTGCCGTTGTCGATTTCGTTCACACAGACGTCGGTTGAGGTTTCTGTGAAAAAGCAAGGTCGCGGAGGAAAGTCGCTGACGAAAAAAAGTAGTAGGATTGCGGACTTTGTCGCTAGACGTATTCGTTTTGAATATATACCGGCTATTAGAACCGCAGAATCTGCAAGTCGCATCATAGCGCAACTTGTAGACGGAGCGTTGTCTCGTCTCGAAGACAATGACGAGTATAAGACTGCGCTCGCTAAGATCGATGAGTTGGAAAAGCCGGTCCTCGAATCGTTGGCGGGGACGATCAAGAGTACGGTGTCCGGCTTCCTTCCGAGTGTTAAGTCGGTCCAATTGAACAGTCGTCGTGACGAGAGGTATCACGGACCTAGGCGGGATGTGGAGGTCGTGATCGACGATGGCCAGCAAACCACGCTGGAGCGCAAAGGTGATGGGGTTCAAAGTCTAGTCGCATTGGCTATGATGCGGCACGCATCGCAACACAACACAACGGGATTGAGCAACGTTATAGCTATTGAAGAGCCTGAATCACATTTACATCCACGAGCAGTTCATGAACTAAAAACAGTGATTGACGCGTTGTCAAGAAACAACCAGGTTGTCTTGACAAGTCACTCCCCCTTGTTCGTCAACCCTGACAAACTAGAGAATACCATCATCGTCAACGGTAGCAGGGCGATGTGTGCGTCACGTATCTTGGACGTAAGGGAGGCGTTGGGGGGTCCGTTTTTCGGATAACCTACAGAATGCGAGACTGGTACTGTTGGTGGAGGGCAGGGATGACGTCAAGGCATTGAAGGCGATCATTTCTTGGAGAAGTGAAAAGTTGAGAAGGGCGATGGAAAGTGGAACGGTGGCCATGGATGACCTAGGTGGAGCGAGCGGCCTCCGTCAAAAAGCGTCTTTTTACCAAGCTGCTGCGTGCATGGTGCAATGCTTTATCGATAACGACAACGCGGGAATCGCCGCGAGAAAAAGAGCTACTGAAGAGAAGGTGCTTCACATTCGTGACGCAAATTTATGTGTGGTACCGCACCTTTCGGAGTCGGAGATGGAGGATCTCTACGACAAGAACGTGTATGGACCCGATTTTCTGAAGGAGTTTGGTGTTGACCCAAAGAAGAAGCCGAGGGACAAGGGGAAACGGAAGTGGAAGTGGTCGAAGGTAATGGAGGCGCTGTTCTCGGAGGCGGGTAAACCCTGGGACGACGATACAAAGATCGCCGTTAAGAACTGGTTGGCGGACTACGCGGTGAGTCGGTGCGAAACCATATTGCACGCGGAACTGGTTGGCCCGCTTGACAGCGTCATCAGGACGGCCGAGGACAAACTACAGGACAACTGAACTGCCCCCCCTTGGGCACCATCACCGGGTCGAACGTGCCGTTGCGGTCCCGAGGCACCGCCAGGTTCACCTCGCCGTCTTCGGTCAGAACCCTCTTGTCAGAATGTCCGTTGCGGCGGTTGCCCGTATCTCGCCCGGCCGGACACCCCTTCTCGTAGGCCAGATGGTCACTCAACTCCGCGCCCAGCGCTCGCTCCAACAGCGCTTTCTTCAACTCCTTGAACAACCTCTCCTCTCCCAGCAGGTCCTCCGGCTTCTCGTAATCCGTCAGCAACTCGTCCAGAAGCTCCGGTCTCAGTGTGAGGTGGTCCCGGTTGGTTGGACAGGGGGGCGGCAGAGTTAAGGTGCATTCCGGACGTCCGATCATGCCGCCCGAGTCCTGTTTATCATGACTTTGTGTTCTGGTTGAGCCGGCAGAGGGGCAGACAAGCGGTGGGGCTTGTGCTGCAACTGTAGCGGCAGTGCTTTTTCGTAGGCCTCGGCTGGGGTGGCGCCAGCGAGGGCAGAATGAGGCCTCGTGGTGTTATAGAAGTTGAGCCACTTGGCAATGGCGCTCTAGCAGTCCGTGGTGAAAGTCGTTGATCATAGTGATCGACACGAAATGGCTCGGGTACTAGACTGTTGAGCATGGCGATGGGGACACGTGGCGGCCGGGGGCGGCAAGGGACGATGTGGGTGCCGACGGCGGATCTGCCAAAGAGCGCTGGGCACCCGTTTTACGAGCGGCTGAATCGGGTGCTGGACGATGCGGGGTTCGATGCGTTCGTGGAAGCGCAGTGCGCGTCGTACTACGCGGACGGGATCGGCCGGCCGAGTCTGGCGCCGGGGCGGTATTTTCGGTTGCTGCTGCTGGGCTACTTCGAAGGGCTGGACTCGGAACAGGCGATTGCGTGGCGGGCGGCGGACTCGCTGAGCATCCGGACGTTTCTGGACTTCGCTCTGGACGAGGCCCCGCCGGACCACTCGACGCTGTCGCGCACTCGTCGGCTGATAGACGTCGAGACGCACCGGGCGGTGTTCACGTGGGTATTGCAGCGACTGGCCGATGCCAAGCTGGTGTTGGGGCGGACGGTGGGGATCGATGCCACAACGCTGGAAGCCAATGCGGCGATGCGGAGTATCGTGCGGCGGGACACGGGGGAGAGCGACGACGCGTTTCTGACCCGGTTGGCCGAGGCGTCCGGTCTGTCAACACCGACCCGCGCCGAGTTGGGGCGGTTCGACCGGACCCGGAAGAAGAAGGGCTCGAATGCGGACTGGACTCACCCGCACGATCCGGACGCGAAGATCGCGAAGATGAAGGACGGCCGCACGCATCTGGCGCACACCGCCGAGCATGCGGTGGACCTGGAGACGGGCGCCATCGTGGGGGTGACGGTGCAGGACGCGAGTGCGGGCGACACCACGACCCTGGCCGAGACGCTCATCACGGCCGCTGAGCAGGTTGAGGCGGTGGGCTCACGGGGGATCGTGGAGGTCGTGGCCGACAAGGGGTATCACAGCAACGAGACGATGGTCGGGTTTGCGGTCAGCCGCGTACGCAGCTACGTCTCGGAGCCGGACCGCGGCCGGCGTCGGTGGAAGGGCAAGACCGCGGCACGGGACGCGGTGTATGCCAATCGGCGGCGGATCCGAGGCGCGCGCGCGAAACGGCTGCTGCGGCAGCGGGGCGAACTGCTGGAACGGCCCAATGCCCATCTCTATGACACCGGCGGCATGCGCCGCGTGCATCTGCGCGGGCATTCCAACATCTTGAAACGGCTGCTCGTGCACGTCTGCGGCTTCAATCTGGGGTTGCTCATGCGGCAACTGACGGGCGTCGGTACGCCGCGGAGCCTCCAGGGCCGCGCGACCGCGCTTCTGGACGCGCTGATCGGCATCCTGTGCCGATGTTGGGGGCGTGTGCCGCCATCCTGGGCCCCGGAGCGCCATGATCGGCCCGTTCCGTCGGGGGAAGACCCCTCACACATCACTATGAACACGCGATCCGTGACTGACCCTTAGAGCCCCTTCTGCCACGGACTGCTAGGAGGAGTCGAGTGAGAGTGTGGGTAACTCACTCGGCATCTCTCTTCGTTTTCGCAGGTGGCTTTGTGATCATCGCTTGGATGCTCTGGAACTCCAAGTATGATGAAGCCAAAGAAATTTGGCACTCATACTCCCCATAGGAACAGGGGTGATCACGTATTGGTTCTCTCAGAGAGGGGGCGCAAGGGAGGCATCCCCGCAGTCAGGCTCATAACCTGAAGGTCGTTGGTTTAAATCCACCCCCGCAACCAGCATAACCCCCCGGAAAAGCTTACATTTCCGGGGGGTTATGATTCCACCAACAATGCGAGAATAGCATGTTGGGAATCTATTGGGAATCACGCGGAATACAATCAAAGCGCATGTCTGTCGTATGCATCCGCCGAAGACCGCAGGGTATTTCGGTCTGAGTGTAACCGTTCGGTCCGACCCGATATTACGACTGCCCCACCAATGGCATGACAGGTTACGGCTCGGGCGCACACCGCCTCTTCGAATGCAGTTTCATGCGGACATCGGACCCATGACCATCGAGATGACGATATTCGAGCGCGCGCTGGAAAGCATGGTACTGGCCGCATGCGAATCTTACGTATTCGGCAAGGATAATGGCCGCGAAGCGGTAGAGACATACGCTCACCTGTGGGGGTTCCGCCGGTTAGCCCGGACGGCGAGATCGAACATGTGCATGTCGACCGGATAAGCGTATGCGTGTCGGCGCAGGTCGCCAACGACCGCGCGACCGTGTTCTCCGACTTGATCGCTTTGCAGGACGATATCGTCAAGCACTGGTCGCCGCACCTCTCCTTGCTGGGGGATTTCCATACCCATCCATACGACTCTCGCCGGGAGCTGATTGACAACGATGGCTGGGAGTTCTCCGACTGCGACAGAACTTCGTTCCTGGGTGACGATAATCTGTGGCGGCGGGCGGACGGCAACCCTGTCTCCCTGGTCATGGCGATAACCGAACTGCAAGCCGTTCATGCGGGTTGGGCTACACCGAAAACAGCCTACCGTTGGAGGTTCGATATCGGGCAGTATCGATTCTATCTCTCTGCCGCGGCAGGAAGACGAGATGAAGGTGGGGAGAGAAAATTCATCCAGCGTGGAGTGAACCTCGTGCTGGGCCAGTATTTCTTCAACGAAGCAGGGAACCGAGTGGGAATCGAGTGATTCACCTCTCGGAGCACCTGCATGTTGCAGGACTTCACGGACCGACCCAGATGACCAGGAGATTGGACTGGAGAGCGTCCCCGGCCCGCGCGAGAAGCCCTGGACCTTTCATCTCTGCACTCTCGATCAAGCAATCCTGCACCCACCCTGGATGCCATCGCCAAACCGAATTGCATCCGCGCGCGGGCGATCGACGGAGAAGCCGATGACGCAGCACGCTCTTCAACCCGGACTTCTCAGTGTGCCCCGACGGCGCGTAACACCCGGCTGTGTCTCGAAAGTGGTGGAAATTTGAGGATGGCGTAATCTCCGGGTGACAAGACAACCACCCAACCGGCGGCTAGCACCGCCAAGGAGATCACGCCATGAAGAACACTACCGAGACTTCCGCGCTTTCGCTACTGGCCAATGACGCCGGCTATGATCCGCTCGAGGACCGGCTGCGGGAGCACCGCAACCTTCTGGGTCATGCTCCCAAACACATGCATGACGAGCTGAGCGAAGATCAACCACCCAACCGGCGGCTAGCACCGCCAAGGAGATCACGCCATGAAGAACACTACCGAGACTTCCGCGCTTTCGCTACTGGCCAATGACGCCGGCTATGATCCGCTCGAGGACCGGCTGCGGGAGCACCGCAACCTTCTGGGTCATGCTCCCAAACACATGCATGACGAGCTGAGCGAAGATTACCGCGATATGATCTATGCCGACACTGCCTCCGAGGTGGAAACCCGCCGCAAGGCGTTTGTCCGCAAGTGGCGGCTGAAATGCAGGGCCGTCGCGGACAGCCTCGCAGAAGCGGGCGACAAGCTCTTTACCTTCACACGCCTGTCCAAGAGCCAATGGAAATCAGCCCGAACGACCAACGCCATTGAGCGTCTCAACGAGGAGTTCAAGCGCCGGATCAAAACACAGACCGTGCTGCCGTGTCCCGAAACAGTGCCGATGCTCCTCTGGGCGCTCCTCGCTTCCGGCCAAATCCAGATGCGCAAAGTCGATGGATGGGAAACCCTCGATCAGCTAATCGCCGACGAAACCCTTGACCGCGCGGCCTGACCGCCGCAAAACTCAACCCGCTCGGAGAGGCGCCAAAACCAATTTCCACCACTTTCGAGACACAACCTGGCGCGGGCGCTCCTGACCACACCGCCCAAGGGCGAAAAGGATTGGGACTACCTCAAGGAGCGCCGCCTATCGAGTTCGGCGCTACTCCGCCGGGAGCCGAAAAAGGACAAGTGAATCAAGGCTCGGCAATGAGACGACATACCTGCCTATGGCTCGCGGCTGCGTGCCTGTTCGTTGCGGCATCGGCGTCAGCCGGTGTGGTGAGCGACTATGACCGTTTTCAGTTATGGAGCGGCTGCGATCAAATGCACTTATGGGTTGGGGATATCTCTGATGACGGGATCTCTGCTGGCCTCACCAAGGAAGCAATAGAGGTTGCTGTTCGGAGCAGACTACGAGCTGCCAGAATCTACAGAGAAAATGCCGGGCATTGGCTGTCCGTAAGTGTAATCGTGTCAGGTAATTCCTTCAGCATTGCCACAGGGTTCAATAAATCTGTTTTAGACATTATGACAAATCTACAGTATGGGGCTCCAACTTGGTCTCTAATGGGCACAGGTTCTCACAATGGTAAGACTACTTTTATCCTTTCTCAGGTCTCTCAGCAGATTGATGTGTTCATCGACGAATACCTGCGCGTGAACGAAGACGCTTGCAAGTAGAGAACGAGACTGCCTGCTGGTCACTTTCGTATATAAGGGCACCTCTAAGAATTCGCGATTTGACAGAGGATGATTGGTTAAACGGGCTGTGGCCGTCTGCGGCCATGCTGGCACCGGGATTTCCGGGAGTTTTCCGCGCTCCAATTGAGCTATCTCCGCTTCAAGACCGTGCCCAGGCGATCTCCTACTCGGAGTATTGTCACACCGCCGCGGCGGGGCGGTCCAGTTGGACCAGACGGCGCATGTTGTAGGCGAGGTTCTTCAGCCCTATCCGAGCCTTTGCCCGCGCCAGCCCGACACTACGCAGCAGCGTCCCGCCCATGTCGTTGCTCTGGGCCCCGAAAACATGCTCGACGCGGACCCGAACGGACGAACGGGTCTTGTTGCCTTGCTTCTGGCGCTCGCTCAGCGGCTTGTTGCGGCGGGCTTTGCGATGGATCCGGCTCCTCAACCCCTTCTTCTTCAGCGCCGCCTCGATCTCCGCCGAGCGATAAGCGCTGTCCGCCCATACGCCCAAGGCCGTGTTGTCCCCATCCAGGATATCGTCGAGAACCTTACTGTCGTGCGTCGCCGCGTCGCTCACCTGATAGCGCCGCACCAGCTTGTGCCGACGGTCCACGTTGACATGGTTTTTGTAGCCGTAATGGCTCCTGCCGTGCTTCTTGGTCCACCGCGCCTCGACATCCTTTTGGCGCCGCTTTGCCGGCTTATCCTGCCAGCATTCCGGCGTCTCGCCAGCCTTTATCCCCGCGTTCTCCTTGCGGCTGTTGCGCTGTTTGGGCACCGCCACGATCGAGGCGTCGATGATCTGGCCGCCCATCGCCAGATAGCCCTGATCCTTCAGGTGGCCATCGAACGTCTCGAATAAGGTCTCGATCACCCCAGCTTGCGTCAACTGTTCGCGGTACAGCCACACTGTCTTGGCATCGGGAACCCGGTCCTCCAGACCCAACCCCAAAAACCGCATGAACGACAGGCGATCCCGGATCTGATGCTCAACCTGATCGTCCGACAGATTGTAGAGTGCGCTCAGAATGATCGTCTTGAACATCACCACCGCGTCCCACGGCTTGCGTCCCGCCCGCGACTTGCGCGCCTTGTCCGAACGCCGACACACCGCATCCAAACACCCACGGAAGTCTTCCCACGGAACAACCTCGGCGATCTTCGCCAGAGGCTCGTTCTTGGCGTCCAGCCCGGTATACCGCTTCGAAAGATCAAAAAATCCTATCTGACCCATGAACACCCCTCCCGATGTCAACAAATCATCAACCCGATTCTAAACCGACGGTGCGCGAAAATGGCATTTTTAGAGGTGCCCGCTGGTCTGCTCGCCTATCGTGAACTGGACGAAGCCCTCGGCCTGACCACGCTGGCCGGTGACGTTATTGCTGACAGCCGGACCGGCAAGAACGGTTGGCACGGCATCATCGGTCTCCTTCGCCAATCCGTCTATGGTCGTCTCGCCGGGTACGAGGACGTGAACGACGCCGACCGGCTGGGGCGCGATCCTGCGATGCGGTGGATCGTCGGCGGCAGGGCTGTCGAGCGCGGCGGCGCATCGACCAGCCAGATGGGCCGGTTCGAGACGGAGTTACTCGCCACCAATGACAACCTCGCCGCGCTCGCTGACCTTTTGGGCATCTGGATCGACCAGGTTAACGAGCGCAAGCCGCCGAAGATTATCGTGCTCGACATGGACAGCTCCGTCAGCCCGACCTACGGTGACCAGGAGGGCACGGCCTACAACGGTCACTTCGGCTGCACGTGCTATCACCCGCTGTTCGTGTTCAACCAGTTCGGCGATCTGGAGCGTTGCGCCCTGCGTCCGGGCAACGTGCACAGCGCCCATGAATGGCGCGATGTGTTGAACCCGGTGGTCGCTCGATACCGGAACAAGACACTCCGGCGTTATTTCCGTGGTGACGCCGCCTTCGCCTCGCCCGAGGTTTATGAGTTTCTGGAAGCGGAAGGCTTCAAGTACGCCATCCGGCTTCCGGCCAACAAGGTGCTGCACGACAGCATCGCGCACCTGCTCAAGCGCCCGGTCGGTCGGCCGCCGAAGGAAGTTCGTCGGTATTACGCGAACTTCAGCTATCGGGCCGGTAGCTGGACGGAGCCCCGCCGGGTCGTCGCCAAGGTGGAGTGGCACTCAGGGGAACTGTATCCCCGCGTCGGCTTCATCGTCACCAACCTGAGCCGTCCTGCCGAGCGGGTTGTTGCGTTCTACAATCAGCGCGGCACTGCCGAGCAATGGATCAAGGAAGGCAAGAACGCCATCAAGTGGACGCGGCTGTCATGCCGTTCGTTACGCAACAATGCCGTCCGGCTCCAGCTGCATGCACTCGCCTATAACCTCGGCAACTTCATGCGTACCCTGGCGTTGCCCGATGCCGTGGAGCAATGGTCGCTGACGACGCTGAGGGAGAAGCTGGTCAAGATCGGTGCGAAAGTTGTCAGCCATGGCCGGTACGTCACATTTCAATTGGCCGAGGTTGCAGTCCCAAGAAGCTTGTTCCAGAAAATCTTGAGCCTGATTGATGATCTACGACGAAGACCCGCTCCGGCGTAGGCCGAGGGAATCGACGGCAAGGAGATTGCGACACGAGAGGTGTGTCTGGATGGCAAGAGAAACGACCAAATGGCCTTCCACGCGCTGGCCAATTACCAAAATCATGTCATCGGATGGCTGCAATGGGAACAGAGTTGCCTTGGAGATGGGGCCGTGGTACAATTTCCGCGAATTTGGATGTCATCTGGGGAATGTCGGTTCGGAGGGTTCATCATGGGCGAACAGTCCAATACAGACACAAATCATCCAACTCTTTTTTCGTCGGGAGTCGCCGCCCTTGTTGCCGTGCTGGTCCTGGCGCTCGCGGCGCCCGCCGCGGCAGGCGACAACCGCGGCTCGGCCGAAGAGGCTCAGGACATGGTTGCGCGCGCGATCGCCTACTACGACGAGAGGGGGGCCGAGGCGGCGGTGGCGAGGTTCAACGCCGACCCGGCTCCGGAGTTCCTGGACCGCGATCTCTACATCTTCGTTAGCGGACCCGAAGGAACCGTCGTCGCCCACGGCGTCGACTCCTCGGTTCTGGGAGTTGCCCTGGCGAGCTACGTCGATGCCGACGGCAAGGAGTTCGGCGAGGAGATAGGTTTGATGGCCTCGGCGGAGGGGGCTTGGGTCGACTACAAGTGGAAGAACCCAGTCAGCGGGGCGATCGAGCAGAAGTCAAGCTGGATCGTGGCGCATGACGGCCATATCTTCGGCGTGGGAGTCTACAGGCCGTAAACCGGTGCCGTCACACTAACATTGGCTTTGTCAAGTTAACTGATTGTAGGCTGGTTTCGGCATTTCTCCATCAGGTTGTTATTCGGCGCGGAAATTTGGGTCTGACTCAATCTCGATGATGGCCTGCTTCAGGCCGTAACCACGGGGTGAACTCGGTGTACATCGCGGTCGGCGCGACCGTACACTAGGCGCTGAAGGGCCTTCAGATCGCCGATCTGCCTTCCTTTGCTGGCATCTGGCGTCAAGAAGCCTATGACTGCACCAAATTTGCGACAGACCCAAGGTTCCACGCCGAACAACAGCCCGCCTTCCGGCCCAGTCTCGACCTCTACGTGCCATGCAGGGCGAACGCCCCTCAGCGACCGGGAAGTGGCGCAAAGCAGGTCAGCGAACAGCCGATCTCTCTATCCGCATTTACAAGACAGCACATCACCCGCGCCTCCACGTCGATTATCAGGCCAAGGCCGTAGATGCGGCGATCGCGACGGCATCGGCTCCGACCTATTTCCCGTGGCACACTACCGAAGACGGCGTGGGTCTAGTCGATGGCGGCGTATGGGCCAACAACCCGATCGCAATCGCCGTGGTGGAGGCGGTCACCTTGCTCGGATGGGCGCCGCAAAGCCTGCACGTGTTGAGCCTCGGCTGCCTAGACGAGGTCTACACTCTTCCCCGCGCCGGCGGATGGGGCACTTTCAACACGAAATTGATCAAACTGCTCATGGACGGCCAAGCTCTTGGCGCCATGGGCATGGCGAAATTGCTCACAGGCGACGAGCATGAGCGTGAGGCCATCCACCGGATTGACCACGCGGTGAGGTGCGGGGCCTACGCAATGGACGATGCCCGGTTGATACAGGAACTGAAAGGTCTGGGCTTCGAGCGGGCGCGTGAGCGCCTGCCTACCGTGCAGCGGGTGTTTCTGGGATAATATCATCCGAGAATTGAAGGCAGCCGGTTACAAGGTGACACTATAGGCGGCATGGGCTGTCCGGCTCACCCGCCAGCCGACGATGCGGCGGGCATAGCAGTCCGTTGATTAAGTGGCTTTTTCCGGCTCTCACTCCCAGAGGAGGAATGCGGCGGCGAAAGCCGTCTGGCCGCTTTGCGAGACCCCCCGTGCCACCAGCATGGCCCCGGTGGGCGTGAGCAGAACGAAAATACCGCCATATCCGCCCGCCACGGCCTCCCGCGGGGTGCCGGCGCCGATGAGCTGGCGCATCAGTAACGATAGATTGTGGCCGGCGACGTGGAGCAGGGAGCAGGGCGGCAGTTTGGCAAACGATTGGCAAACACTTTGAATCAAACGCCATCCGCCGGTCTAAACAGGCAACTCAGAAAGGCGGTGTCCATGGGCAGATCAAGGACACCATCTCGATCAGGGAGCGACCAGCTTCGGTTGAAGATCGGGCGGTGCCGGGTCATTGGGAAGGTGACCTCCTGTCAGGGTCGAAGAACAGCCATATTGCGACCCTGGTCGAACGTCATACAGGTTACGTGATGTTGGTGAAGGTAGCCAATAAGGAGACCAATACGGTCGTTTCGGCCCTCATCAAACAAGCGAAGAAGCTGCCGACGGAACTCTACAAATCCCTGGGACCGGGGAAAGGAGCTTGCTGATCATCGACGATTTAGCTTGGCGACCGATATCGATGTTTACTTCTGCGATCCGCAGAGCCCGTGGCAACGCGGATCCAATGAGAACACCAATGGACTGCTGAGACAGTACTTCCCCCAAAGGAACAGACTTGTCGGTATACTCGCAGGCACATCTCAACAACGTGGCGCGGCAGCTGAACGAGCGGCCTCGCAAAACATTGGGGTTCGAGACACCGGCAGAGAGATTTAATGCTTGTGTTGCATCGATCGATTGAGACGGCAGCCAATTCCAGATAGATGGCGTCGTAGAACGACAAACCGTGTCTCTCGGCCAGGGCGAATGCGATGTCCAGATCGGGCTCCGTATCGGTACGAATGGGCAGGTCATACAAAGCGTTCAGTCGCTCCGCCGGTCCGTCGGCGGTAAATCGGCCTCGTCGGACCGCGACAAGGAGGCCGTTGCGCAGTTCCAAATGCCATAGATTCGGAACCAGTGCTTCATCGTCTTCCAGACGCACCAGCGCCAAGTCGGCCCTCGACGCCGTATCCTCACCCAACAACCAGGCAACGGCGACCGATGCATCGAGGACGAAGAGGCTCACAGGCGATGGCCGTGATGGCGTGCTAGGAGAATATCGTCGATGGACATGGCAACGGGTTGCCATTCGTCACCGCGGCGGCGAAAGCGGGCAACGACTTACTTGTGGTCGGTATGCTCGTCCGCGCGCGCCGGAATCACATGCGCTATCGTTTCGCCATGTCGAGTAATCGCCACGCTCTCTCCGTGCTCGACCGTCCGGAGGAGTTCAGCCAAGCGTGCCTTGGCTTCTGTAGCTTGTACGGTGCGCATCGCATGTCCAAACCAGTTAATCTCGCATTCCCTGGATGGCCGAGGTGGCGGCACCGCTCGACCTGTTTCGCCGCATCCTGGAGATGATCAACGACCGCAGACCGGCACCGCCTGATCGCTCATCCACACACTTTGTATGTTAGAGGCATGGCGCCTGTCTGCCCCCCGTTTCCGCCCTGCTAAGGTCGATTTGGGCGGCGACCACGAAGGCGTCATTTTGGCGCCGCCGCCGCTTCCAAGGCTTCAACGACGGTCAACGCGCACGCCTCCGCGACTGCGGAGCGGTATTTTTCGCTCACGTTGGCAACCCAGCCGGCCTTGACGACAAATTCGTTGCGTTGCCAGTAACTCTCCTCCTTCAGGCGCGCGGTCTGTTCTGGCTGCAGCTCCGCCTTGGCAACGCAGAGTGGCGCAAACGCTAAGACGATAGCCGACTCGGCGCCTTCCGAGGCCATCTGTCCGGCCGTCCCGCCCGTCACCCAGCCACCCCAGGCGAAACCGACGATCATTGCAGCGATCGCGCCGCCGATCGCGCCCCAAATGGCGGGTTTTACCGATGCTGACATCTTCATTGTAATTTCTCCCAATTCCACTATTTGATTGAACCGATATTTCCCGGATGGCGAACCATCCGTACTATTGCGCACTGAGGACAGCCCGAACGACTGACATAGTGAAGGTCGGGAGCCGTCTCTGGTTCCAAGGCACCTCTTTGGGCTGCTTCTGGAGTCACCGAAACCGACATTCCCCAGATAGCCTCCAGGTTCGCGGACATCATACCGCCGTGCCAGCGTCGATGCAAGGCGACCAATTTCGTGTTAGCGCAAAGCGATAATGTCCCCTTTTGAGCAAAGCTAAGATGTCCCCCTAGCAGGCTGTGTCAAAACCCTAACTTCGGGGCACGAAAGGCCAATCCGTCATTCCCGCGAAAGCGGGAATCCAGGGGTCCTGGAGGGGTCCCTACGCGGCGTTTCCCCACTCCACCCCAACCTGGATTCCCGCTTTCGCGGGAATGACGATTTGGGGGGCCGTTGCCCCTCTCGGATGGGGTTTTGACACAGCCTCCTAGGAAAGCGGAGGGGGGGGCACGGAATTGTCAAAGAACGAAGAGGGGCTGAGCATGAGAGAGGTGGACCGAGTGGAGGTGATACGGGAGGTATTGGGGAGGCGATTGCGGCAGGGGGAGGCATCGGAGCGGCTGGGGATCTGCGTGCGGCAGGTGAAGCGGCTGGTGCGGCGGTACCGGGAAGAGGGGGCGAGGGGGCTGCGATCGAGGAGGCGGGGGAGACGGGCGAGCAATGGGATAGCGCCGGAGTTGAGGCGGGAGATCGTTGGGGTGGTGCGGGAGCGCTACGAGGACTTTGCACCGACGCTGGCGTGGGAGAAGTTGACGGAGGTGCACGGGTATGGGGTATCGGTGGAGACGTTGCGCAAGTGGATGGTGGCAGAGGGGCTATGGCGGTCGAAGAAGCGCCCGGGGGCGCGGGTTCACCAGAGCCGACCCAGACGGCCGGCGCTGGGCGAGTTGGTGCAGATCGACGGTTCCCCCCACGCGTGGTTCGAGGATCGGGGGCCGCGCTGCACGTTGATCGTGTTCATCGACGACGCCACCAGTCGGCTGATGGCGCTGCGTTCTGCCGAGGCCGAGACCACCGACCGCAGCCGCGAGTACCAGATACAAGGCCAGGGCCACGGCTACCGCCTCCGTGGCTCCACCGTCACCGTCTGTGAGAGCTTCGACGGCCCCATCTCGCTCCTCTGCCAAGGCAAGACCCTCGACTACCGAGTGCTCGCTCAAGGCCAGCCGCCCATCCCCACAGACGACGAAAAAAGCCTCTGCCGTACCGTCGACAAGGCCCGCTCCCTCCAGCGCAAACGCCCTCGCTACAAACCCTCCCCAGACCACCCCTGGAACCGCTGGGCTCGCCTCCACCCAGCCCCTTCCACCCCTGCCCCATAGCCACACCCGCCTCGTCCCCCTCTAGCCGACCCCCCCTCGGTTCCATCCGCCAGTAAGGCTTGGCCGGATGTCCCCTTCCGGCCATAGGGGCCTCCCAGCCGACGCCGTGCAGCGTGTCACCCCCAGCGCCGAAGCGAAGCGGTGGAGGCGCGTAGCGCCTTGACCCGCTGTGAGCAACGGCTACTCCCCCTCCCACAAAGGGGACATTTTGGCTTTGCTCAAAGGGGACATTTTAGCTTTGGGTTGACATCACTATGATCAACGACTTTCACCACGGACTGCTAGAAGCCTAACTCCGGGATACGCTTGCGGTGGTTGAGGTCGCGCTTCGAGGCGTGGGCGGTTCGCTGGGGCGGGCCGTCCGAATTTTCAGACCTACAAAAAGGAGCCCAAAGGTGGAAGGCCTGCTCGGAAGAGGGCAACTAGAATACTGAAGACATCGTTGCTGTGGTCCAGGTCCTATCCTCCGGGACGTGCGCCAGGATCAGCAGCGGGCAGTCCTTCATCTCATCTTCCGACTCAGCGAACCTGATCGTACCGCCGCTCCGCCACGGTTCGACCTGGTCACGGTAGTGCGGTGACGCCGGATTGCCCGCCTGCCCCGGAACGATGACGAAGCGGGAGCGGATGGGGTCGCTCAGGGTCACCAGCATTCGCATCGATGCGCCGACGACCTGGTCGTAGGGGCGGGAGTGTCGGTAGTAGGAGTTGCTGACGGTGACGCCGTCGCCGTCGACGGGGAAGGGGCCGAGGGAGAAGAACGGGGCCAGCCATTTGTTGTTTCCGAGGGCGTGCGCGAGGGTGAGGGTGTGGAGGCGGCCCCAGGACCAGTCGGCGGGGTTGGAGCCCTGCCGTTTCGTCAGCTCCGCCTGGGCTTCCCGGAGGCTTGCTGCCAGCACTTCCTTGCGCGGGATGCCACGGAACCAGATCGACACGGGGTCCATGAGGATGCCGTCCAGGGGCGCCACCGCCTGGTTCAGGATCTCCGCATAGCTCGTGAAAAGGTCCTCGCCGAGGTCCTTCCCCCAGATGTTCCACATGAGCCGGTGATAGAGGACATGGAAGAGGGCGGCGCCGGCGGACTCCGTGCCGCATCCGTAATCCCATTCGTCGAGCAGCTCCACGCAATGCCGTAGCGACGGCTCCTCCCGCGCAATCTCACCTAGCTCCAGACGCAGGGCGGTCAACAGCCGCTCGGCCTGAACCGAACGGGTGTCGAGCTGGATCCGGGCCATGTCCTCCATACCGAGGCGGGCGTCGCGGGTGAGCAGGTGGCGGATGCGCTCGATGCGGTAGGGGGGCTCGAACAGGTCGGATAGGTAGTAGGGGTAGCCGGGGTCGGCGATGCGGTTGTTGGCGGTGGCGACCATGCCTTCGGGTGGGTTGTACAGGCGCGGCAACTCTTCGAACGGGATGGTGCCGGTCCAGTCGTGGGCCGCGTTCCAGCCCTCCAGGGGCAGCCACGAGGGCTCCTGCCGCGGGCGCAGGGGAACTCTTCCCGCCAGGGCGTAGCCGATGTTGCCCCGGGTGTCGGCATACACGCAGTTGAGCGAGGGTGCGACGTGATGCGCCATGCCCGAGAGGAACTCGCTCCAGTCCCGCGCCCGGTTGACGCCGTCCAGCAGCCCGAGCTCGTTTCCCGGCGTGTGCGCGACCCACTGGAACGACAGGACCTCGCGGTCCGGCAGGTCCGAATCGTGCGGCGTCGCCGCCAGGATGTCCGACAGGACCGGCCCGTGGCGGGTGTGCCGCACCACCACTTCCATCGGGCGGCGGCCGCGGACGGCGATGGTTTCGCGCCGGGACTCGAACTCCGCCCAGCCGTCGGGTGTACGGTAAAGGCCCGGCTCCTCGGGATGAATCCGTTCCCGGTAAAAGTCGCCGTCATCGCACAGGGCGGCGACGAATCCCCAGGCCATGTCCCGGTTGTGCCCGACGTAGACGAGGGGAGATCCCGGCAGCGACACGCCGGCGGCCTCGAAGGTCGGTGCCCCGCCCCCACCGTCGCCCGTCCGCAGGTGGTTCAGATACCAGATGCCGGGCAGTGTCATGCGGAGGTGCATGTCGTTGCACAGGATCGCATGGTCCTCCTTTGAGTGCCGGGCGTCCACCGCCCAGCCGTTGCTGCCCTGGCCTCTGGGATGCCAGGGGGCGTCGGCGAAGCTGCCGTTGATGAAGCGCAGCAGCGCGGCGCCGTGGTCGCTGACGGCGCGGGTGACGGGGGCGCCCCAGGATGGGTAACGCGGGGCCAGGGAGCCAAGCTTGTCGGGGTCGTTCTCCAAACGTGCATGGAGTGCTAGAAAGGTGAGCCGCGTCATCAGGGCGGACGACAGGAACAGGGCGAACCCCTTGGCCAGGGTGAGGCAGTCCACCGGCTGCCACGGGGCGGGTTCGCAGCGCAGCACGCGGAACTCCACCGGCAGGCGGCGCTGGTGCGCCGCGATGTAGGCGTTGACGCCGCCGCAATAGGCTTCCACGGCTTGGGCGGATCGCTCCGACAGCAGGGGCAGGGAGAGCGCCGCGGTGTGGCGGAGGCCGATCACGCGCATGAAGTGGTCGACGCCGGTCAGGTTGCCGGATCGGAGGTGCCGTGAGAAGTCCCCGCGGGGGATTGGCCGGTCGCCAAGGATCTCGGCCAGCCGCCCGCTGAAGACGCGCCGGTTGAGGTCCATCTGCCACAGCCGGTCCTGGGCGTGCAGGTATCCCTGGGCGAAGAACAGGTCGGCTTCGTTGTGGGCGGAGATGTACGGTATGGCGAACGGGTCCCAGCGGACCCGGACGTCCTTGCCGAGGCCCGGCAAGTGAACGGTGCCCCGGCGTTTCGGGAGGTTCTTACGCGCCGCGAAGCGGAGCAGCGGCGTGAGCAGGGATGCCAGCAGGTTCATGGAACGGAATGCCACATACGGCTGGGCGACAGCCGTCTCCAGCGTCGGTTACCTGGGGTTCTTTCCGGTAGCCCCCGGCACGGTGGCCAGCGCCTTCGCGGTGCTGGTCTATGTGCTGGTCGGGCCGCTCCAGCAGGTCCCGGTGCTGGCGCCGGCGATCGTCGCCGTGTTCGTCCTGGGCGGGGCCAGCGTGGGCGTCGTGTTGCGGCGAGGCGGCGGACCCAAGGACCCGTCGCATGTCGTTTGCGATGAGGTGGCGGGGCAGTGGATCGCGCTCGTGAGCCTCGTTTACTCCGGCCGCTGGGAGTTCATCCTGACGGCGTTCCTGCTGTTCCGCCTCTTCGATGTGTGGAAGCCTCCACCCGTGTCGTTCTTCGACCGCCGCCAGGGACCCTGGTACGTGATGCTGGACGATGTCGCGGCCGGGATCTATGCCAACCTGGCGAGCCACCTTTGTTTGTTCTTTCTGTGGGGCTGACGGCCCGGAGGCCCGCAACATACAAATCGCTAGTGATTTGCTGGTTCGTTTTACTGTCCGCTGTGTTCCTCTTCCTCGCGTGGCGCCCGGCGCACGGGCGGGTTTGAAACCCGCCCCTACAAGTTCAGCGGGCCTTGCCGCCAAGTCCTGTCGCTGCCGAATCAAACGTTACAGGCCGGTAGCGTCCGCACTCGGTGGTTCCCTCAAGGAAAGTCGGGCCATTCACCGTCCCGCGCTATTGTCCCAGCCGCAGCAGCCTCACGGCGTTGTCGCCGAGGATCTTCTGCTTGTCCGAGTCGGACAGGCGGACGTCCCGCACCGCGTCCACCGAGCGCTCGAGGGAAATCGGCACCGGCGGGAAGTCGCTGCCGAACAGCACGTGGTCCGCGCCCGCGGTTTCCACGGCGCACATGACGGCCGGGGCATGCAGGCTCACGGTGTCGTAGTAGAGCTGCTCGATGTAGGTGCTCGGCGCCCGCGGCAGCACGTCGGGTTCCCAGGGACCGAAGCTGTCGTCCTTGCGCAGCTCGTAGCCGAAGTCCAGGCGTCCGGGCAGCATGGGCAGGGCGCCGCCCACGTGGGAACAGATCATCACGAGGTCCGGGAACCGCTCGAAGCCGCCGGTGAGGATGAAGCGCGCGAGGGACAGGGTGGTGTCGAAGGGCCGTCCGACCATTTCGGGCAGCCGGAAGATCTCCATGTGTTCCGCCCCGATGGTCACCCGCGGCGGGTGCACGAACAGGGGCACGTCGAGGTCGGTCACCAGCTCGAAGAACGGCACGGCGTTGGGCGAGTCCAGGTACTCTCCGGCGACGCTCGAGTTGATCATGATCCCCTTGAGGCCGTATTCGCGCACCGCGCGCTCGGTCTCCTTGAGGAACTTGTCCCCGCCGAACGGCACCGCGCACGCCAGTCCCAGCAGGAAGTCGGGGTGCCGCGCGGTGGTTTCGGCCGCGAACGCGTTGAACTCCGTCACAATGTCGTAGGGGTCTTTGCCCGCGGGCGTGCGGATCCAGTTGTTGCCGAAGATCGTCAGGTCCACCCCGGCGCGTTGCTGCTCGTCTCGCAAACGCGGGATATCGAAGATGGCTTGCGGCGACTTGGGGTGGTACCAGTCTTGGGGCACCAGATGGGCATGAGCGTCGATGATCATGGAGAGCTAACTACTGGATCGTCCCCGGAGTTTCAAGCCCGAGGGTGGACTTGGATGGCCGGGACAACACCCTTGGTTTGGCCCTAACTCAAGGGTTCCCAGTTCTTGCCCCGTGCGTGATGAAGGATTATACTGACTTCATTCGCCCCTTGGCAGTACGCCTCGCTTCCGTCCTGTACGCAGGATCGGTGATCACGAGCGGGGCCGATCCCTTGGGGCTTTTTTTGTTTCCGTCCATCGCGGGAGACTGAGGATGACCAAGACAGCCATTCTCATTGACGGCGGCTACCTCTTGAAACGTTTGCCCGCGGTGCGGCCGGATGTCGACGCGACCGACGCCGACGCGGTGGCGCAATCGGTTAACCAGTTGGTTCGAGGCCACCTGAACCAGTTGAACCAAGTGTACCAACTCCCGAATCCTCTTCAACTCTTGTATCGTACGTTCTACTATGACGCCCGACCCTACGACAAGAAAGGACACACACCAGTTGGCAACCGCTCAATTGACTATGCCGTGACACGTCAAGCACTCTTTCGAAAGAGGTTCTTCGAGGTTCTGCGCGGCCATCCGAATCTCGCTGTGCGGTTGGGCGAGGTCCGGAAGGACGGTGGCCGATCCTGGGTTCTGAAAGCGCAGCCGCAGAAGAGTCTATTGAGCGGTAGTATTGCGGTCGACGAGCTCACGGATGATGACTTTGCGCCCGCCTTGAGACAGAAAGGCGTCGACATGAGAATTGGGCTCGACATCGCCACTATCACACTGAAACGTCAGGCGAAGACGATCATTCTCGTTTCCGGCGACGCGGACTTTGTTCCGGCGGCGAAGCTCGCGCGGCGGGAAGGTGTACAGTTCGTGCTCGATCCGCTCTGGCAGGATATCCCCCCTGATCTCTTCGAACACATCGACGCTTTGAGGAGCGGTTTTCCCAGGCCGCGGCGCGACAACGCGCGACGAGGAGAGGTTTGAGAAACTGGAGTCGGAGTTCGGTCGTATGGTGGCAAGAACCCTCTACTTTGACGAGTCTGGCTTTACCGGAGACAATCTTCTTGACAGCACGCAGCCCATTTTCGCTATTGCCAGCACCGATCTAGAGCCAGAGGTCGCCGAGGTGATTTTGCGCGAGACGTTTCCGCGGTATGGCGGCAATGAGTTTAAGTTCTCCAACATATGGCGTTCAAGGAGGAACAGGGCCAATCTTCCTGAATTCTGCCGTAGAATGAGCTCGTCGCAGGAACACCTTTTGGTTTGGTGGGTCGACAAACGCTTCGCGGTTTTGACCAAAATCGTTGATTTCTTGATAGAACCCTTGTTCTCAACTACTGGTTACGACTTCTACGCTGACGGATTCAGTCTCAAATACACGAACTTTATCCACTTTGGACTGACTCAGTTCGCTGAAGGTGCATTCCTGGATAGCCTCTTGAGAGCTTATCAACAGTTTAGTCGCGACCCAACGCCGCAGGGTCTCCGTAACTTGCAGGTAAGATTGAGGGTTATGGTGGGGAGTTCCAAAGAACCGGTGCGGGTATTTCTCGAACAGATGGCTCTTGGTGCAGACATTTTCGCACTCCATTCGGGTCTGGATTCGTTTAGGCACTCCGACGATCTGCAGTTGACGGTTATGCTGGCGATGGTGGGGCACTGGCGCGACCGTTACTCGGAAGATTTTGAAGTTGTCCACGACGAATCATCAAACTTTTTCGGTTCTCGCGACCTTTGGAACAGGGCGACGAACCCGAACGTTCCCACTCAGCTTGTCCCTACGGCCCAAGGGACGACCTACCAATTTCCGCTGCGCATAGTTTCCACCACAGGGGTGGATTCCAAGAGTTGCATCCCCGTCCAGTTTTGTGACGTCCTCGCTGGTCTCACGAGGCGTTTTGTCGATACGCGTACAGAAGGCAGTGATCGGGAGTTGTTGGATGCTGCCTTTCAAGCAGGACTTCACACCATTGATAGTGGCTGCATTACGCCGGAGCCTGTTTTTCAAGACGAGTTCCCACCGAGGCGACGTGCTGGCCCTGATGTTGCCGACAGGATGACGGAGATCCTTTTGGTCCACACAATCCAGCAAAGGGCTGAGCTGGCCGTTGACGTTTGAGACCGAAGTATCGTGGTCCTGCATGTTCAGGGCCTAGGTCTAAACCTCGGTGTTAACCGCTACTCGGCATCTCCCATGAAACTCGACATCGAATTCAACTCGGGCGCCCAACTCCCCATGGACGCCATACCCGCGCTGGCCCGGGCTGCGGAGGACAGCGGCTTCGACTGTGCCTGGGGAGGGGAGGCCAACAACAAGGACCCGACGGTGATGCTGGCCGCGGTGGGCGCGGTGACGACACGGCTCAAACTGGGCACGGCCGTCTATCATATGCTGGGCCGGACACCCGTGAGCATGGCCCTTCACGCCGCCGGCCTCGACGAGCTGTCGGGCGGGCGCTTTTTGTTCGGGCTCGGCATCTCCAACCCCACCATCGCCAACTGGCACGGGGTGGAGTTCGACCATCCGTTGGGGCGTATTCGGGAATACCTGGAGATCGTCAGGAGCGCCCTCCGGGGTGACAAGCTGGACTACCAGGGCAGGTTCTACCAGGCCCGGGGCTTCAAGCTGGCCTTCAAGCCCTCGGACCGGAACGTCCCCGTCTACCTGGCGGCTTTCGGGCCGCAGATGAGCCGGCTGGCGGGCCGGCTGAGCGATGGCGTGTTGATCAACATGGCCAACCCGCGGGAGATACGGCGGATCGCCGACAACGCACGGGAGGGCGCGCGGCTGGCCGGCAAGGATCCGGACGCGCTGGAGATCATCTGCAAGGTCCGTTGCTGCGTGGCCGGGGACAGGGGGGCGGCGCGCCGGGCGCTGGGGCGCATCCTGACCTACTATGCGCTGGCCGACTACTACCGCGATCTGTTGACGCGCATGGGGTTCGGCGAGGAGGTGGCGGCGATCCGCGAGACCTGGCGCGCGTCGGGGTTCCACGCCGCCTCCGGACAGATTACCGATCGGCTGTTGGACGGATTGCCCCTGGTGGCGGGGGAATCGGTGGCGGAGGTCCTGGAGCAGGTGAAGGCTTACGGCGAGGCCGGTGCCACACGCGTGATCCTGCCGTATGTTCCGTGTACCGACGACGTGGTGACGGAGATCCGGGAGTTCATTCAGGCGTTCGGACGCCGGTGAGGCGGGACGGTCGGAAATCTCGCCGAGTGTCACTTGACCATGCTTTGGACGGTGCTTAATTCAGAGTCAAGGCTCATGGAAGCCTGGAGAATCCGTATAAAGGAGGTGCGTCATCGCATTCGATCTGATCAATCCGAACGGGCTTGAAAATCCCGTGGGGTACTCGCACCTGGCCAGGATTTCTTCCGGCAGGCTGGTGCTGGTGGCGGGACAGGCTCCGTTCAACGCCGACGGCGAGGTGGTCGGCAAGGGCGATTTCGCGGCCCAGTTCCGGCAGGTGTGGGAGAACCTGCGGACGGCCATCGAGGGCGCCGGCGGCCGGCCCCAGGACTACGCGACGCTGACGATGTACGTGACCGACGTCAAGGCCTACCACGACAACCGCAAAGAGATTGGTGCTTCCTACCGGGAGATCTTCGGAAAGCATTTCCCCGCGATTACCCTGGTTCAGGTAACAGGACTCTACAACCCGGATTGCATGGTCGAGGTGTCCGGCCTGGCTTGTATCGACTGATGGCCGGGGGGTAGCGGGAGGGCGTGAAGCGGCACTCCGCTCCCGCCCCCGCAGCGTTTCCACGACAACCACCGCCATGGGGAGTCGTATGCAGATGTACCGCACAGAGATGACTGGCAAGGGTGGCCTGGATTCCCCGGACTCCTTCGACCCGCCCAGCGAGACAGAGATCATCGGCCTGTGGCAGTGCTTCCGTTCCGCGGGCTTGTCGGAAAAGCAGGCCTGGGACGCGATTGCCGCCGGAATCGCCCTGGAGGTAGCCTTCTCGGACGGCCGGAGGCGTCCGCGTCTTGAACAATAGTCTGGTCCGGGTGGGTAGCCGGCCTCGCGGTGTCGGGGCCGGCCACGATCAGGTTTGTTCGGCCTGAGGGTCGGCTCGGACCAACAGGTCCAACAGCGTCGCCTTGTGGCGGTGCTCGACCTCCACGAGTTTCCGCAGCAGTTGGCTGTAGTCGGGCGCTTCGAGCGCCAGGTGGGAGACGTCGTCCGTGAGCCTCGCTTCGACCCGCTTCTGATCCTCCACGTCCTGGTGCATCCGTTCCCAGTGGTTCCTTCCGGGGGGTATGCTCGAATCGAACTTGGCGACCCTGGCGCCGAGTTGCTCGATCCCCTCGAACAGAAGCGTGATACTCTTTTCCTTTTCAGCGGCCATCTGACTCAGCCGCTCGCCCACGAAGGGGTAAGGCGCCTTTTCCGCGTGCAGCTTGAGCTGGTTGGCCAGCCGGGCAAGCTCCCGGTAGTCGTCGGCCAGCACGGTGCGGGTCGTGCGGTCCCCCCGTCTCGCCCGGTTGCGCTCGAACCAAGCCGTGATGGTCTCTGACAGTGCCATGATCGACCTTAGGATAGGACCCCCCGTGCATGCTGTCAAGATCGCCGCATGTTCTTGAAAAAACGGCGCGAAAACGGTAGATTCACCGTTGCGATATGGCTGTTTACCCGCCCATAGAAGTAGTCGAGGAGAGCGACGCCCTGGCCCCGGAAGCGACGGCTGAAGCGGTGTTGCTGGACGAGGTCGAGGAGGTCGAGGACGACGCCGAGCAGGCGGAGGAGTCCTCCAGCGCGCTGGTTCCCTTCGACGCGCTGCAACGTTATCTGTCCGAGATCCGCCGTTATCCGGTGCTCACGCGCGAGGAAGAGCACGACCTTGCCGTTCAGTACAAGCAGTTCGGCGATATCGAGGCCGCCTACAAGCTGGTCAGGTCGAATCTCCGCCTCGTGGTGATGATCGCCCGGGAATACGAGCGGGCATTCCGCAACCTCCTGGATCTGATACAGGAGGGCAATATCGGGCTGATGGAGAGCCTCAAGAACTTCGATCCCTACCGGGGCGTGCGGTTCCCGTCCTATGCCGTCTGGTGGATTCGCGCCTACATCATTCGCTACCTCATGAACAACTGGCGCATGGTCAAGCTGGGCACGACCCAGGCCCAGCGCCGGCTGTTCTTCAACCTGCAGAAGGAAAAGGAAAAGCTCGAAGCCGAGGGCTTCGTGCCCGGCGCCAAGCTCATCGCACAGCGGCTGGACGTGAAAGAGTCCGAGGTGATCGAGATGGATCAACGGCTCTCGGGCCGGGACCTGTCCACCGACGCGCCCATGGTCGAGGGCGAGACCGCCACCCTGCTGAACACCCTCACGGACAACAGTCCCACGCCGGAAGAGCGTCTGGTGGAGGATGAGTACCAACAGGCCATCAAGGAGCGGCTGAAGACCTTTGGCGAGGGTCTCAAGGACAAGGAGCTCGTGGTTTTCCGGGAGCGGCTGATGGCGGAAGAGCCGTTGACGTTGCGTGAGATCGGCGAGCGATACAGCATCAGCCGGGAGCGGGTTCGCCAGATCGAGCATCGGGTCAAGAAAAAGCTCAAGAGTTACCTGTCGCAGGAGTTCGAGATGCTCGAGGGCTTCAACGAGCGGGCTTGATGTAGCGGTCGAGATTCTGCTAAGAATCCGGTTATGAATTTTGAGAACAGCATTGAAATCGGCGTCCCCAGAGACACCACCTGGGACTTCCTGTGGGACGTGGACCGGCTGATCGCCTGCGTCCCCGGTTGCGAGGAGGCCTCGACCGTCGAGGCCGGCAAGCTCTACAACGCCAAGATGGTGGCCCGTGTGGGTCCGTTCAAGGTCACTTTCCCCATCAAGATCGAAGTGATGGAGAACGAACCGAAGAAGCGGATCAAGGCCCGGGCGTCCGGCAGCGACAACAAGATCGGCAGCCACCTGAAGGTCGAACTCGACGTCTCCCTGGAGGACAAGGGGGATGCGACGCAGTTGTCCTTCGTGGCTTCGGTGGATGTTCTCGGCAAGCTGGCGACCCTGGGACACAGCATCATCAAGCGCAAGGCCGACAACGACATGGTGAAGTTTGCGGATGCGGTGAAGAAGGAACTCGAGGGAGGAGCCTGATATGCTGCGTCAGTTTCGTCTGGAAGAGCCGGAGAGCGTCAAGGAAGCGTCCGAATCCCTGGCCCGGTATGGCGACTCGGCCAAGGTCTACGCCGGAGGTACCGAGCTGCTGCTGGCGATGAAGGAAGGGCTCGTTCACTTCGATTGCCTCATCAACGTCAAGAAGATACCCGGCCTGGACCAGATCACGCACGACAACGGCAGCGTGCGGCTGGGGGGGCTGAGCACCCACCGGCAGCTCGAACGTTCCGAGACGTTGCAGCAGAAGCTGCCGGTTCTGGTGGAGATGGAACGGAACGTGGCCAACCTGCGCGTGCGCGAGGTGGGGACCATCGCCGGCAATCTGACCTTTGCCGAGCCCCACGCGGATCCGGGGACCCTGCTGTTGGCCCTGGATGCCACGGTGGTGGCCCAAAAGGCGGGCGGGTCCCGAGAGATTCCCATGAGCGAGTTTTTCGTGGATGCGTATGAGGCGGCCCTGGAAGAGGATGAGATCCTGACCGAGATCGTGGTCCCGGTGCCCGCGGGCAACGCCGCGGTACGCTACCGCAAGTTCGGATATCTGGAACGTCCGAGCGCGGGACTGGCGCTGCACGTGATGGCAGATGAGGCGCGGGAGTCGGTGTCGGACGTGCGCATCGCGGTAGGGTGCGTGGGGCCCAAGTCGATGCGCGTGGAGGAGGCGGAGGCGGTGCTGCGGGGGAAGAGCCTGGACGAGGCGGCGCACCTGATGGCCGAGGCCGGCGACATCGCCGGACGCGCGGGGGACGCCATCAGCGATCTCCACGGATCGGCCGAGTACAAGGAACACATCGTCAAGGTCCTTTTGACCCGGGCCTTCAACGACATTCGCGCCGAGTTGGCGGGTTGATCGCGGCTCGCACCAACTGAGCGGAGGCAGCAGCTATGACGGACAGAGGACGGCAGACCCTCCCCCTATCCTTTAACGTGAACGGGAGTCGCTACGACATCGAGGTGGAGCCGCACGAACTCCTCCTGGACGTGATTCGCAAACGTCTGGGCCTCACCGGCTCGAAGCGTTCTTGTGACGTGCAGGTGTGCGGCGCGTGCACGGTCCTGCTGAACGGGCGCCCCGTGAGCTCGTGCACCTTGCCGGCCTTCGAGGCCAGGGACAAGGACGTGCTCACCATCGAGGGAATGGCCAAGGACGGCAAGCTGCACCCGATTCAGGAGGCCTTCATCGAGTACGGCGGCTTCCAGTGCGGTTTCTGCACTCCCGGTATGATCCTTACCGCCAAGACCCTGCTCGACGAGAATCCGAATCCCACGGAAGAAGAGGTCATCGAGTACATGAACGGCAACATCTGCCGTTGCACCGGCTACAAGAAGATCGTCGAGTCCATCATGGCGGTGGGGAAGGGCGGCGCGGACGCCCCCTGATCCTTTGTAGACTTCGCGGTTTTCAAACACACGGACGTGGAAAGGGCAGGTGTCAAAAGACACCTGCCCTTTTTATTTGCGGATGAATGTAGGTCGGATTAGCGGCGCATCAGGCGCGGATTTCGGTCCGCATGAACTTGATGTAGGAGATGCCGAAGCACACGGCCACGAGCGCCACCAGCGTCAGGAACATCGGCCAGATCAACCGCAGACTCTGGCCCAGGTTCAACGGTGTGACGAGCAGACCTTGGAGTTGGCCGATCTGGTCCGGCCGGAAGGGAACAAGGCTCCGTGCCACCGGGTCCAACAGCAGGCGCACCGATTCGCTGTAGAGAAGGCTCGGCGACATGCGTCCCAGGACTGTTTCGATGGTCGCGAGCCGGGTCGCTTCCTCCGCCGTTCCCGGATTCGGGATGATCAGTCCGGCCACGAAACTGGCGAGGACGCCGATAAAGATCCCCAGGAAGAGCCAGATGGCGATGGCGGCCAGCGCCGCGGTGACGGTTTTCTGGAGCAGCATGGACAGGAGCATGGCGAGGGCCAGCCAGAAGCCGGTGTACGTGATGCCGATGATGGCGAAGAAGAGCATCCGCCACAGCTCTTCGGCGTTGGGGAAAAAGCCGATGAGGTTGATGCCGAGACCGATCACCACCAGCAGGATCGACACCCACAGGATCGCCAGGGTGGTCAAACCGGCGAGGAATTTGCCGTTGATCAGGCTGTCCCGATAGATGGGTTGCGAGAGCACCCGGCTCAGCGTCCCCCGTCCGTATTCGCCGCTGATGCTGTCGAAACCCAGGGTAATGCCTACCAGTGGACCAAAGAACCCCAGGAAAGTGGCAAGGGAAAAGAAGAGGGACTCGGTGGTCAGGAGCGCGAGGAACGCGTGCTCCGTGGGGTTGCTCTGAACCGTCTGCTGGATCGCCTGCCCCGCAATGTAGACCGCCAGGATCCCCGGCAGCATGATCAGAGCGAGAAGGATCATGAAGCGGAAACTGCTGAAATGATCCGAGAGCTCTTTCCAATAGACGACGGGCATTGCTACGCCTCCCTGAAATACTTTAGATAGATCTCTTCAAGCGTGGGGTCCTCGGCGCGGAGTTGCCTCAGGTCGAGCCCCTGGTCCCGGATCAACGTCATCAGATCCGATCTCACGTCGCGGGTACAGCGGATGAACCATCCGGCGTCTCGCCGTTCGCACTGGCCCACCCCCGGCAGTGCGCTCAGGGCTTCCTCCAGGGGCGGGTCGCCGCCAACCTCCACGAGGAAGTTCCACTGGTGCTCCTTCAGGATGGCCTTGCCCAAATCGTCGGGACTCCCCTGCACGATTATCCGGCTGCGGACGATGATGCCGATGCGTTGGCATACCCGCTGCACCTGATGCAACAGGTGGGAGCACAGCAGCACGGTGAGGCCGCGATCGCGCCTGAGATCGCTGATCAGATCGAGAAGCCGCGTCACCCCGTCGGGATCGATCCCCAGGGTGGGTTCATCGAGGATTATGACCTCGGGCTCCTTCACCAGCACCTCGGCGATCCCCAGCCGCTGCTTCATGCCGCGGGAGAACTCCCGCACCGGCCGGTTGGCGTCGTCGGCGAGGCCTACCTGGTCGAGCCCCTGGTGCAGCAGGTCGTCGATCCTGTCCTCGCCGATCCGGTTGAGCCGGGCGATATAGGCCAGGTTCTGACGCGCCGTCAGGTCCTCATAAAAACCGGGATTTTCCGGCAGGTAGCCGACACGCCGCTTGACCTCCAACGGCTGGGTCTTGGGATTGAAACCGCACACCGACGCCGTACCGGACGTGGGCTCGGTCAGCCCCAGCAGCATCAGTATTGTCGTGGTCTTGCCCGCGCCGTTGGGGCCGAGAAATCCGAAGACCTCACCCCGGGGGATCTGCAGAGCAAGGTCGCTTACGGCGATCATGTCCCGGTAGCGCTTGGTCAGCCCCTCGGTTTCGATGATGTAGTCGCTCATCGCCGTCCCAGCCGGATAAAGACCGCCGCGAGTCCGAGCACGACCATGGCCACGATGAATGCGCCGATCCAACCCCAGATGGTCGGAGTCGACACGGTGACCCTGAAATCGATGGACTTGTTGGTGTCGGGGCTGTTGGTGGTCACGTTCAGCATGTAGTCGCCCGACACGGCGCGGTCCGGAGCGGTGATCTCCATCTTCACCTCGCGGACCTCTCCGGGGTTCAGGGAGTCGACCTTGTCAGGCCGGAAATTGACTTCCCACTGCTCGGGTTTCGACGAGATGAAGGCAAGATTGGTGAGCGGGCCCGTGCCCGCGTTTGCCACGAGGAAATCGACCTGGGACTTATCCCCGGCGGTCACCGACGCATTGAGCCGGCCGGTGGCGGTACCCATGTTCAACTCCTGGGTGCCGGAGAGCGAGATCTTGAGGTTCGCCTGCGCGGAGAGACCAGCCGAGCCCGCCTTGACGACCACGGGATACTCCCCAGGCTCCCCGAGCAACGGCGGTTGAATCTCTACGCTCAGGGTTTCGGTCGAATCCTTCTTGAGCGCAATGGAGGAAATCTGGGTGTCTTCGAACTGAGGCTTGATCCTGACGACCCAGCCCGGAGGCACCTGGGCCGCCAGGGCGGTGGTCACCGGGTTGTCGGTCTCGTTCTTGAGGTCGATGCTGAATTTGAAGATCTGGCCGCTGTTTCCGCTCAGGACCGGATACTGGCTTTCCATCTTGAGCCCGCCGGTGTCGACCTTCTTGGCGGACACGCGAAAGGCGATCTTGGCGTTTTCCGTCTTTTCGCCCTTGCTGTCCTTGGCGGTCACCGCCACCTCATAGTCGCCCGGCTCCACGTCGTCGGGAAGCTTGATCTTCAGTTCAAGGGTGGTGGATTTCGTCCCCTGAACCATGACGCCGCCCACCGGATAGCTCGGATACCGGGAATGGAACGCGGCGGTCCACCCTTCAGGCAGCGAGGTTGCCTCCACCGCCACCCGCACGCTCGCCTTTCTCGGGTTGACGACCTCGGCATCCATCTCGAATTCCTGCCCCGGCCCGACGGTGATGTTCGTATAGGCCATGACCAATTCGAACGGTTCCTTTTGATCGTCCGGTATTTCCGATTGCGCCGTCGCGCCCTCCGGGGTCTCGTGCGATGTGCCTGTGCCGGACAGCGGCCAAAAGACCACCAGAGCCGCTAGCAACAGCCAGACAAGATGAGCCTTGCTAATCCTCATAAACCAAACCTCCAGGATGTGGATTGTCGCTATAGTTAAGCACGTGGGACACGGGAGTCAAACCCGCTCGCCGCCGGAAGGGAATTGTTACAGCTTTTCGAGCTGACGAAGGCTTTCGTAGAGCACGATGGAGACGGCATTGGCGAGGTTCAGGCTCCTGACCGCGGGGCTCATCATGGGAATGACGTAGCTGTCCGCCTCGTTGGCGTCGAGGAGGTCCTCCGGCAGGCCCCGGGTCTCGGGCCCGAATACGAGGAAATCGTCCTCGCGAAACCGAGCGGAAATATAGGATTTAGCCGCCTTCTTGGAGAAGAAGTGCAATCGTGCGCCGCCGTGGAGGCCGATGAACGCCGGCCACGAGCCGTGCCGCCGAAGGTCCACGTGGGGCCAGTAGTCCAGACCGGCACGCTTGAGGTGCTTGTCGTCGATTTTGAACCCCAGTGGCTCGATCAAGTGCAGCGGGCTGCCGGTGGCGGCGCACAAGCGCGCCACCGAGCCCGTGTTCGGGGGTATCTCCGGTTCGAAGAGCACGACGTTCATGGATATTTCGCTCCGAGGGCCGCGCGGTTCATCATTTGCTCCGCGGTTGAGTGCTGTCGATCATGAAGGTTACCGGACCGTCGTTGACGAGGGACACCTTCATGTGGGCTTGAAAGGTTCCGGTGCATACCCTGGGTCCACCCGGGAGGCTGAGCCTGTCCACGAAGTCCCGGTACAGCCGGTCCGCTTCTTCCGGGGCGGCGGCGTTCGTCAGCGAGGGACGCCGCCCCTTGCGGCAGTCGCCGTAAAGGGTGAACTGGGAGACCACGAGGACCTCACCCCGTGTGTCGATGATGGAACGGTCGAACCTGCCAGATTCATCGGGAAAGATGCGGAGGTTGAGCAGCTTGTCCGCCAGAAAGGCGCCGTCCTTCTCGGAATCCCCCTTGCCGACCCCGAGAAAGACGCAGAGACCGGGTCCGATGGCCGATACCGTCTTCCCGTCGACGTTCACGTCGGCCCGTTCAACTCTCTGTAGCAGGATTCTCATGATGGCCGGGTTGCCGGCTCGAAGGGAAGGATGGGCGGCCCGTCATCCTTGACTTCCGATCAGCGTTCCGACTAACAACAGCGTGACGATTATTCAAGTGTGTCTCACCCCTCCCGGCCATTGCCGATCAACCATCGTAACCACCCGGCCGGCGAAACGTCCAACCGCGGCGCCGCCGGCGCACCAGGATCGCAGCCCATGAGAACCGTCCTCGTTACCGGCGCCTGCGGCTTCATCGGCTGGCAAGTGTGCGAGAAGCTCCTGGCCAATGGTGATTCCGTGATCGCCGTCGACAACCTTAACGACGCCTATGACGTGCGTCTCAAGGACTGGCGCTTGGCACAGCTCGAACGGCGACCGGGATTCGCGTTCAGCCGCCTGGACATCAGCGACCGGGAGGCCCTGCGGTCCTTCGGGCGCTCCATGGCAACGAAAGGCCGGGTCGACGCGGTGATCAATCTCGCGGCCCGGGCCGGGGTGCGCAACTCGGTGGCGGACCCGTGGACGTATCTGGACACGAACGTAACCGGGAACCTGAATCTGCTCGAGCTCTGCCGGGAGCTGGGGATCGGCCGGTTCGTGCTGGCCTCCACGTCAAGCCTCTACGGCCAGGGCACCCCGCGGCCCTTCCGGGAGGACGCCGACACCGACAGGCCGCTGTCCCCGTATGCCGCCTCGAAGAAGGCCGCCGAGGCCATGAGCTACACCTATCATGCCCTCCACGGCTTCGACGTGACGGTGCTTCGCTTCTTTACCGTGTATGGGCCGGCGGGCCGTCCCGACATGAGCCTCTTCCGGTTCGTCCAGTGGATCAGCGAGGGCAGGGAGGTGACGGTTTTCGGCGACGGCCGCCAGCAGCGGGATTTCACCTACGTCGCCGACGTCGCCAACGGCGTCCTGGCCGCGTTGACCGCCGGCTCGGGCTATCAGGTCGTCAATCTCGGTTCGGACCGGCCCGTTGTTCTCAACGACGCCATCCGGTTGATCGAGCAGCTTCTCGAGCGGGACGCGTCGATCCGGTACCAGGAGCGCCACCCCGCGGACGTCGACGCCACCTGGGCGGACATCTCCAAGGCCCGGAGGTTGCTCGGCTGGCAGCCCGAGACGGACTTCGCCACGGGCGTGGGGGAGCTGGTGGACTGGTATCGACGTAACCGCGACTGGGCCAGGGATATCGCGACCTGAAGGCGTCGACGGGCTTATGGCCTGTTCGCGCCGCTGAATTTTCGCCGGCGTGGCGCGCCGGAGTCGCCAATTTCTCCCCGTAATGCTAGAAACTCAATGGAGAATCGTTCTCGGAGGACCCGTTCCCGCCCGGACCGGGCGACTCCCGCAGCCCGATCCCCTTGCACACCGGAGAGGTGACCGAGTACGGCTTAAGGTGCACGACTGGAAATCGTGTGTACCCCAAAAGGGTACCAGGGGTTCGAATCCCCTCCTCTCCGCCACACTCCTTAGTTAACCCACTGAAATAGCGGGTCTTTCTTCAGGCTCGCTATAATTCATCCCACTTCCAATCCCCATTTCGTGGTATCATGGAGACATGGACCGCGCGGACAGGTACGCCAAAGTACGGGCTACAATAGGCTGTCCACCGTGGACACCATGGACAGCATGGCCGTGGGACCCTGTCCGGTGTTGATGCTGCGGTTTGGATACCGTTAACCCATCTTTAACACGGGTTTTTGAAAGTGGTTATAATTCGGGGGGTTAGCGGGGAATAATTTAGCGTGTGGCACTACATTTCGACAGTTAAGGTATTTAGACGATCAATTTGGTGACCCCACCGGGTGCGGGGTCGAGATCGAGAGCGGTGTAGATTTTGAGTTGGGGTTGCTCGGCACGGGTGGCCTTGCGGACGTGGAGGGTGCGACCGTCCTTTCGGCGGAAGGAGGCGGTGACACGGTGCTGGCCTTGGAGGATACGGCGCAGAGTGGTCCAACTGGCGTTCTCTCCATGCTCGGCGAGGCGTCTGCGGATGGTCTGGACCAGTTGGTAGGCGATGACGGTGATGAAGAGGTGACCGTCGGAGCGGTTCTGGGTTTTGTGGAAGATGGGGCGGAGGCCGAGTTCGGACTTGAGAGAGCGGAAGACGGCTTCGAGATCGGTGAGCATGGTGTAAGTGCGCCACAAGGTCTGCGGATCCCAGTCGTGGACATTGGAGCGCAGACAGTAGACACCGGGATGGGTGAGCATGGTGCCGGCAAGGGGCTTGGGCTTCCAGGCAGGCATATTCAAAAGTAAGTACTCGGGTCTCTTCGGGGATGATTGGGGCGGGTGGTTGGTCTGCGGTTCGAGGGGGCGACGATGCCGAGGCGGCCTGGAAGGGGTTTGGGGGCGTGAGGATTTGGTATAGAGCGGAGTGGCGGTGTGCGTGGGCAGAGGCAGGGTGGCGCGGACGGGGAAGGGGGGCGCGGTGGGGTGATCAACGCAGGTGCGGGTTCAGGATCGTGTCAAGAGCGTGCTGCGTCCGTGCCGCAAAGTAGCGATTGGCGTTGGGCATGTAGTCGAAGGTGTGGCCGCAGCGCACGATGGAGATGGCGGCGTTGGTGAGGGCGGCGAGGTTACGCGGCAGGTTGCCGACCCGGGCACGGCAGCGGTCTTCGTCATAGGTCACGTCGCGCACGTAATGCAGCCGATTCTCAACCTGCCAGTGGTCCCGGACGAGGGCGAGCAGTTCCTTGGGGCCGGCCTTCTCAGGGCCGAGGGAGGTGAGGCAATAGACGGTTTCGGCGCTGGTCTTGCCCGACTTGAGGACGTGGCGCTGGCGCTCGATGCGTAGCGCCTGCCTGCGTCCGTAGAGCATGCAGGTGCCGTCCCATAGGGGGTCGGTGACATCGATCACGGCGCAGCGGCGCTGTTCGATGCGCCCATGGGCCTTCTCCCAAGGCGTCTCGTAGCCGCGTGCTTCTCGCCAGTCCATCACCTTGAGGTCTTCGAGCAGGCTTGGCTGGTTCTGCTTCACCGCGGTGACCAGATAATCGGCGCCGCAGTCGTCGAGCAGGCAGCGTGCCGTCTCCTGCTGCACATGCATCGCATCGAGGGTGATGAGGCGCCCGCTCAGCGCCAAGCTGCGCGAGAGTTGGCGCACGGCCGGGATCTCGTTGCTCTTGTCAGCCACCTGGGTCTGGCCCAGCACCAGGCCGCTGCCGTGCTCCACCGCAGCCACCATGATCCGGCGTTCATCGTTGAGTTGCTTCGAGGCGCCGCGGATGTCCTTGCCGTCCATCGCCACCGGCCGTGCCGGGTCGCTGTGCTGGCGGCTCCAGTCACGGAGCGCCCGCTCCAGGGTGTCGCCCGGCACAGAGGAGAGAATATAGTGGAAGGTGGAGGCCGCAGGCGCCGTGTAGCGCTGGCAGGTCGGACTCCAAAACGCTCCCACCGCCTTGAGTTGCTCCGGGTCGAGTTGTTTGGCGAACTGGCCGAAAGCGGTGATGCCGCGATAACCCGCAAGACGGGCGGCGATCATGATCGCGAGGTAACAGGCGAGCCCGTAACGCACGCCGCGGGGTTTGCGAAAGTCGGGCATGTCGTCGAGGAACCGGTACAGACTGTGCAACTCCGCCGCCGCCATCGGTTCGGCTTTCTCCCCCACCTGCCCCTCCTCCGGCGTCTCGTCGGCACACAGCGCCTCACGCGCATGCTTGGCAAGGGGAAACACCAACACCTCCTTCGGTTGACCGTGCCGCCGCCAGCGCGCCGAGCCGCCGGGCGCGCGCGAAAACCCCCGCGTCAACCCCAAAGACTGCCAGTTGCTGGCGCGGTAGCAGGTCCCCGCAAAGCGCGACGGGTCCACCATTGTCTCCGCCAAAAGCACCCGATAGCCATGCAGCGCCTGCATGTCGCCCGCCACCCGGCGCAGGCTCAGCCCCAGAACCCGCGATGCCAGATTCGCTACCCGCCCGCCCTCCAGCACCGTGAATCGTGCGTTGTTCGCTATCAGATGCAGACGCTGAAACTGTTGCTCTGCCGTCCACCCGATCCACTTGTCCCGAACCCCTATCTTGAACGCTCCCGCCTGCCACCCCACCAGCGCAAGCCAATCCTCTCCCTGCTCCGCCACATGTCGCAACCCCTTGCCGAACAGCCCCTTGAACGGCAGATAATGATCACGCGCCACCAACTCATCCCAGCGCCGCCGTTCCTCCGCGTCCCGCACCGGACGAACCCTCACCTCACCCAGCCTTACCCCCTCACCCTTGCTCTCTCGCCTCCCCATCCCCCCCTCTATACCACGGCGACTTTTGCTTGGCCAGTCCCCAATCAGCCTCCCCGCCCTTAATGCCTCTCTAAAAACGACTTTTGATTAGCCCTGGGCTTCCAGGTGACCGCCACTGCCTTGGCGCTGTGGGGGTCGGCGACGACGTCCACGGTGTAATGCTGCCCGGCGCCGCGGCAGCGCTCCTGGATCCGCCCGATCCGCTGCCAGACAGAGTCGAGCCCCTTGCGGGTGCGGGGCCGCGACAGCCCCTCGTGGAGCTTCCGCAACTCGCTCTCGAAGCGCTCGGCGAACCGTCTGGCGATCCCTTCCTCCTTTTTGGCGCGCTCCTCGGAATAACAGTACAGCCGCACCTCGCCTCGATCCTCATCCACCACCTTGTGCAGGTGAACCTTGTGGTGCGACCGGGTCTCGATGGCGATGGACCGCTCGGGGTCGAAGCGGCGGGTTCGTTGGCGGCTGACCACCAGATAGCGGTAGCCGTTGTCGCGCAACCAGGCCACGTTGTCCTCGGTGGCAATCCCCGCATCCATCACCACCAGGGCGTCGCCGGGCGCGTGCAGGGCCTTGAGCATCGGCTCCAGCGTCTTGTCTTCGTCGACCCTGCCGGCAAACACTTCGGAGCGGCGCACGAAACCCGAACCGTCCAGCACCAGCCCCAGGGTCAGCAGCGCACAGTCGCTGCGCTTCTCTTTCGAGTGCCCCCGCTGTGCCTTGGGCTGGTCTTTGGCCTCGCCTTCGAAAAACGTGTTGGTGAGGTCGTACAGCGTCACCGTGTGACCCAGACCGAACAACTCCGTCACCTGCTCGAACAGGTGCTTCTCGATGGCCTCCCGATGCGCCATCAAAGCATCCGACACACGGTAAAGACGCATCAGGCTCATGGCCTCGAAGTCCACCTCCAGCAACTCCCCCAGCCCGCTGCGCTCGCACAGCCAGCGCCAACTCGCCCTCTCCGACCCCGGCTGCCCCATCCGCCCGATGATCGACCCCACCGCCACCGCCCGCTGCCGGCCGTTGAACCCCAGACCCTCCAGCAATCTCCCCAGACCCAGCCTCTCCATCGCCCACAACCCCACATGCTCCACCCCCACCGTCCGCGGCCGGGTCAACTCCAGCGACTCCACGTCCACCGTTTGCAGATCCGTGCCACCCGCCGCTACCTCAGCCCCGCGCGGCACCAGTTGCATGGCTATCCGTTGTGCTTCCCGTTCAACCTCTTCCGGACAGTCCAGCTCTACCAGCACCCCCTGCCGCTCCAGCAACTGCTCGATCCGACTACACAACACCGCCCAATGCTCCGTTGCCACCGCAAAGTCACTGCCGAGATTGAGCAGCGTGCGCTGCCGCACCCGCTCCCCGCTACGCTCGGAACGCACCAGTCGGTAGGAGTGGTAGATCTTGCCGCCCTCGGCACTGCGCGTCTTGGTGCGCCGGATGAACATGGAGGCAGGATAGCAGAGGGGGAGGGAGAATGCAAGAGAAACTTGATAAGTATGGCACTACATTACGCAACCCAGAACGTCAACTCAATGAAATCAATAACTTAGCTCACTCCCTACCCCCCAATTAGCCGAAATCCCCCACTCTCGTGTTAAAGATGGGTTAACGCAACATTTCATTTTTCCGCTGTTGAACCTCGTTGAACCGATGCCCTACAAGGACCCCGATAGACAGCGCCAAGCCGCGAGGGAGAGTGCCCGACGACGTCGTGGGAACAAACTGGCGTTGCCCCCTCGTGAGCCTGCCCCCGCGAGGTCCTGGCCCGTTGACCCCGGTGACGCCTTCGAGGAGTGGAGCCGTGAGCTGGTGACCCCGGCAGGACATCCTCTTGCCGATCAACCGATGGTGGCACCACCTTTCCTGGTGGCGTTCGTGCGCGATGTCATGGGGCCCGGAGTCAAGGAAGCCTTGCTCTGTACGGCGCGGAAGAACAGCAAGACCGGCGGGATTGCCATGCTCGCGTTGGCGCATCTTGCCGAGGGGGCACCCTTCAAGCGGCCGGGGCAGCGTATCGCGGTGGTGAGCTTGTCGCGGGACAAGGCATCGGAGACGAAGAAGGCGGTTCAGGACATCGCGGTAGCGTCCCATCTCCGGGGGCTGAAGTTCCTTCGAAGCCCGGCGCCGGGCGGCAAGGTGGAGACCGATGACGGAAGCGAGCTCACTATCCTGGCCGGCGTGGAAGCCGGGACGGCGGGCGGCTTTGACCTGGTGCTTGTAGACGAGGCCGGGAAGATGACGGAGAAGCACCGGGGCCTTGTGGAGACCTGTCTCGGTGCTCTTGCGGCTCGTGGCGGCCGTGCGGTGTACCTCACCATCTACGGAAACGGGATTTTCACCAAGCCGCTGGTGGACCGGGCGGATGACGATGCGGTTGTCGTGCACCTGTACCAGCCGGACAAGGGCGCCCGCATCGATGACGAAGCGCAGTGGCGCCGGGGCAATCCCGGACTCGGCACCATCAAGGACATGGTGCACATGCAGACCATGTGTCGGAAGGCGCGGGCTGACCGCAGCTACAAGCGGACGTTCTTGTCCGAGGAAATGAACATGCCGGTCGACCCCACGGCGGATTCCATCGTCACCATGGAAGAATGGGCGGCCGTCGCGGGGATCCCCGCTGGCGAGGTAGGCCCGGCTTATCTCGGGCTGGACATCGGCGGCTCGGTGTCCGCTTGTGCTGCGGCTCTCTACTTCCCGGAGACGGGGCTTTTGCGAGTCACCGGGGCTTGGCCGAAGCATCCGGACCTCCACGAGCGCGGGCTCATGGACGGCGTTGGCGACCGCTACGAGCGGATGCATGAGCTTGGTGAACTGGTACTCGTAGGCGAGCAGTGGGCCGATGCCGCGGCGTTCATGCTCCACGTCATGGAGTGGGTAGGCGATGCCGATGTCAAGGAGGTCCTGGCCGACCGCTACCGGCACAAGGAGGTTCTTGAGGCGATGATAGCTGCGGAGTCGCCGTGGACTGTGACGTGGCGGGCGATGGGCAAGGGGCCGGACGGGACGCAGGACATCACGGCGTTTCGGCGCGAGGTGATGGAGGTCCGGCTACGTCCGGGTGACACGTTGTTCCTGGAAAGCGCCATAGCCGAGGCGGCCGTGGTCGAAGACAAGAACAACAATTGCTCGTTGGAGCGGGGGCGTTCGCGGGGACGGATTGATTGCCTCAGTGCCTCGGTGCTGGCCGTGGGCGCGGGTGCTCGTGTCGATTTGCAAATGGAGACGTACTTTTTCCGCCCGGAGCAGCCGGGCTTTGACGGGAGGGCAGCATGACGAAGCGACAAGAAATCGAACTGAGGCGCAGCGAGATCCGCGAGAGGCTTGGCGCCATTGCCGGCCTCGAGGGCGACGCGAGAACCGACGCAGTGGCCACCGAACAGTCCGGGCTCATGACGGAGCTCCGGGAGTCGGAGCCCCGCCTGCAGGCTGCCATTGCGGCCGAGGACGCGGACACGCGGCTCCGGAATCCGGGCGACGGCGAAGGTGCCGAGCACCGGGCGCTGGTGGGTCGTGCCAGTCTCGGAGCCATCTTCGCGGCGACCCTGGAACACCGGGCCACCGAGGGCGCGGTTCGCGAGCTGCAAGAGGGCTTGGGTCTCGGGTTCAATCAGATCCCCATCGACCTGTTGGAGCATCGGGCCGTGACGCCGGCGCCGGCGAACGTGGGACAGAACCAGGCCACCATCATTCCCGGCGTGTTCCCGGACAGCGTCGCCGCGTTCCTGGCCGTGGACATGCCGACCGTGGGCGTCGGCGAGGCCGTATTCCCGGTGCTGACCAAGAACGCCGAGGTCAAGACCCCGGCCGAGAACGCGGCGGCGGCCGAGACCACGGGCACGTTCAGCGCGGACGTGCTCTCCCCGTCCAGGTTGCAGGCGTCGTTCTTCTACTCCAGGGAAGATCGGGCACGCTTCGCCGGCATGGACATGGCGCTGAGGGAGAACCTGAGCATGGCCCTGTCCGATGGCCTGGACGATCAGATCCTGTCGGGTACCAACGGGCTTCTGGCCGGCGCAAATCTCGCGAACCATGCGGCCGGCGGGGTTACCAGCTTCGCCAACTACAAGAGCCAGCTCCTTTACGGCCGGGTGGATGGCGTCTATGCCGCCGGGGCCGGTGACATCCGGCTCGTGGTCGGTGCGGGCACCTATGCCCATGCGGCCGGCCAGTACCGGGCCACCGAGAACAACTACAGCGCCCTGGACGTGCTGATGCAGGCGGCCGGCGGGGTTCGAGTGTCGGCCCACGTGCCGGATGTCAGCGGCAACAAGCAAAACGCCGTGGTGCGGCTCGGTATGCGGCGCGACATGGTGGCACCGATTTGGAACGGAATCACCTTGATCCCGGACGAAGTGACCAAGGCCGGGACCGGTCAAATCGTGGTGACGGCTATCATGCTTCACGCGGTCAAGATTCTCAGGGCGGGCGGTTTCTTCAAGTCTGAGAGTCAGCACGCCTAAGAGCTCCTTGGGTTGGCGGGAGATATCTCCCCCGTCCTGCTGCTGCCCGCGTCCTGGCGGGGGAGCAGCTACCCGCAGCGCCGGATTTGTACCCCGGTGCTGCGGGAACCCAACAACCAACCACCCTGGAGGGTCGGGCATGAAGTTGGAGAGACGATTCGCAGACCTGGTCGAAGTCGAAGGGCGCACGCTCATCGGCGTGGCGCTGCCGTTCGAGATCGAAGCGCGGGTCGGCACCGGGCGCGAGCGCTTCGCTGGCGGCTCCGTCCAGTCGTCCGGACAAGCCATCCTGAACGTGCAGCACGACCGTGGGCGGGCACTAGCGCGGGAACCCGAAACCCTTACCTTCGTGGTAACGGACTCCGGTCTCCTCATGCGGGCGGTGCTGCCGGAAACCCGCGAGGCCGACGACACCTTGACGCTGATAAAGTCGAAGGTGCTGAGAGGGTTGTCCGTGGAATTCGTCGCCAAGCGCGAGCGCTTCACGGGCGGCGTGCGCGTGATCGAGGCGGCCACCGTCTACGGGCTGGCCGTGGTGGACACGGGAGCCTATCAGACGGGGCTTTCCGTGCGTCACGACATCCCCGGCGTTGCCGGGCCCGTGCCGCTTTGGGTGTTCGCATAAATGTGGCCCTTCAATCGAATCGAGAAGCGCGAGGCGTCGTACACTGACGCAGTGGTCGGCGTGCTGTTGCGTCAAGCACATGGCGTCTCGGTTGATGCCGGCTCCCTGGCCGTGGTCGAGGCGTGCGTGGGTCTATGGTCGCGCTCATTGGCATCGGCCACCATCGAGCCCGTGAGTAACCGCCTTGCCGGGCTGACCCCGAAGCTGTTGGCGCTGGTAGGGCGGAGCCTAGCCACCACCGGGAACCTCGTCTGCCGAATCTCGGTGGAGGGTGCGTCCGTGGCGTTGACCCCGGTGGCCGACTTCGACATCACCGGTTCATCCGATCCGGCATCGTGGCGCTATCGGCTGAATCTGCCCGGACCATCATCGACCGAGATCGTCATCGTGGACGCGGCCGGCGTGGTTCACTTCCAGGCTGGGGCGAGCGCTGAAGCACCGTGGCGCGGGGTTGCGCCCTTGCGCCGGTCATCGGGTACGGCGGCGCTGGCTGGCGCGGTCGAATCCTCGTTGACCAGCGAGGCGCGGTTGCCTATCGGGCGGATCGCCACCTACGCCGGCGTCCCGCGGCAAGTTGAAGACTACGGTCGGGAACTGATCCGGGGCGGGTTGACCATCACCGGGGCGACAAGCGGCGCGGTCCCTGGGCCTGACGGACAGGAGCCTGCATCGAGGCTCAAGCCTCAGACCTACGACCCCGAACCCAACAGCGTCATGGAGCTTCTCCGCAGCGACACCGGCCGCGACATCGTAAACGCCTTCGGGATCTCGCCGGCGCTGTTCGCCGAACGTGGCGATGGAGCAGGGCAGCGAGAGAGTTGGCGAAGATACTGGCTCGGGACGGTTCAGCCGCTGGCGGCGCTGATCGAAGCGGAGTTGCGGCTCAAGCTGGATTCGTCCGCGGTGGTGGGCCTCGAGGCCCTGCGCGCCGGCGACGAAGACGGACGAAGCCGGGCGGTCATGCGCCGGGCGCAAGCCTTCAAGGTGCTGAAGGAAGCCGGGATAGAGGACGGCGAGGCGCGGCGGTTGGCGGGCTTGTAGAAAGGACGGAACGATGTACCGAGGACCCTACGGGCCGTTGCGAGACAAGAAGGTTATCACCCTGGCCGATATCGCTCCCGATGACTACGAGGACAGCGCCGGGCGGTCCTTCGGTGCTGGACGTGGGCAGTGACGGCCGGCGTTCTGGTGGAGCAGCGCTTCAGCGTCTACGTGATCCGCGAGCGGGCCGGCGTCGATGAGCGAACCATCGTCGTGGACGGCGGGGTGTCGTATTCGGTGATCGGTGCGCCGCGGCGGCGCGGCGACGGGCGAGCGGCCAGTTACCTGGAACTAGTGTACTGCTCAAATAAAACGTGGTGAATATGCGCAGGAATTTTTGTTGTCGGCAAGGCGCGATGACGAGCAGTGGCGTGCACCACGCGAGGAAGAGCAACGCAGCCGACGGCGAAAAGGACCAGCATATTCACCACGTTTTATTTGAGACAGTACACTAGACTGCGTGCGGGTGTAGGGCTACCATAGGTTGGCAAGCCACCCTGAGTCATCTTGACAGGCGATCTGGGTCTGGATACGCTTTGGTCTGAAATTGGTCCGAGCGGATGGGAAAGGGAAATGAAGATATGACGAGAAGAAGAGCTGCAACCCGGCATACGGTATCTGCCCCACGCCAAGCAGCGCCCACGAAAACACCTCAGCCAGCGCCCACGAAAACACCTCAGCCAGCGCCCACGAAAACACCTCAGCCAGCGCCCACGAAAACACCTCAGCCAGCGCCCACGAAAACACCTCAGCCAGCGCCCACGAAAACACCTCAGCCGGCGCCCACGAAAACACCTCAGCCAAGCCCCGTGAGAGTACCCGGGAGGGATAGTCCTTTCACAGACACAGAGAGAAAGAGAACTGCGCCTACAGTGCCCGCGCCCTCGCGTCCTTCCAAGAAGGAGTAAGAGTAGAATCGTGGATGTCGAGAAGGAGCGCGATGATCTGATGTTCCACATCAGACGCTCTATCCGTTACAATTCAAGGCGAGAGGCCTTCTTCGGAGCGGTTGACAAAGTATCGTCTCTGTTGCTGATTTTGTCGTCGATGTTGCTGGTCGTGCTCGGATCTGGTGCGTTCGAGAACCCGCAAGTGTATACGTGGTTGGTACTCATTGTCGGCGTGATGGTAGCCATTTTGTCGAGCGTGGCACTGGTTTATCGTCCCGGAGTAAGGGTCGTTGAGCACAAGCAGTTCGTCACAGAGTTCACTCGACTAGAGCAAAGTTTGACTGCGGATGGCTCCGAAGCGAATATCGGGCAGGTCCAGCAGACCTACTTGCACTTGGGAGGGACGGAACCGCCAGTGATGCACGCCGTTAACCCATCTTTAACACGGGTTTTTGAAAGTGGTTATAATTCGGGGGGTTAGCGGGGAATAATTTAGCGTGTGGCACTACATTTCGACAGTTAAGGTATTTAGACGATCAATTTGGTGACCCCACCGGGTGCGGGGTGGAGATCGAGAGCGGTGTAGATTTTGAGTTGGGGTTGCTCGGCACGGGTGGCCTTGCGGACGTGGAGGGTGCGACCGTCCTTTCGGCGGAAGGAGGCGGTGACACGGTGCTGGCCTTGGAGGATACGGCGCAGAGTGGTCCAACTGGCGTTCTCTCCATGCTCGGCGAGGCGTCTGCGGATGGTCTGGACCAGTTGGTAGGCGATGACGGTGATGAAGAGGTGACCGTCGGAGCGGTTCTGGGTTTTGTGGAAGATGGGGCGGAGGCCGAGTTCGGACTTGAGAGAGCGGAACACGGCTTCGAGATCGGTGAGCATGGTGTAAGTGCGCCACAAGGTCTGCGGATCCCAGTCGTGGACATTGGAGCGGAGACAGTAGACACCGGGATGGGTGAGCATGGTGCCGGCAAGGGGCTTGGGCTTCCAGGTGACCGCCACTGCCTTGGCGCTGTGGGGGTCGGCGACGACGTCCACGGTGTAATGCTGCCCGGCGCCGCGGCAGCGCTCCTGGATCCGCCCGATCCGCTGCCAGACAGAGTCGAGCCCCTTGCGGGTGCGGGGCCGCGACAGCCCCTCGTGGAGCTTCCGCAACTCGCTCTCGAAGCGCTCGGCGAACCGTCTGGCGATCCCTTCCTCCTTTTTGGCGCGCTCCTCGGAATAACAGTACAGCCGCACCTCGCCTCGATCCTCATCCACCACCTTGTGCAGGTGAACCTTGTGGTGCGACCGGGTCTCGATGGCGATGGACCGCTCGGGGTCGAAGCGGCGGGTTCGTTGGCGGCTGACCACCAGATAGCGGTAGCCGTTGTCGCGCAACCAGGCCACGTTGTCCTCGGTGGCAATCCCCGCATCCATCACCACCAGGGCGTCGCCGGGCGCGTGCAGGGCCTTGAGCATCGGCTCCAGCGTCTTGTCTTCGTCGACCCTGCCGGCAAACACTTCGGAGCGGCGCACGAAACCCGAACCGTCCAGCACCAGCCCCAGGGTCAGCAGCGCACAGTCGCTGCGCTTCTCTTTCGAGTGCCCCCGCTGTGCCTTGGGCTGGTCTTTGGCCTCGCCTTCGAAAAACGTGTTGGTGAGGTCGTACAGCGTCACCGTGTGACCCAGACCGAACAACTCCGTCACCTGCTCGAACAGGTGCTTCTCGATGGCCTCCCGATGCGCCATCAAAGCATCCGACACACGGTAAAGACGCATCAGGCTCATGGCCTCGAAGTCCACCTCCAGCAACTCCCCCAGCCCGCTGCGCTCGCACAGCCAGCGCCAACTCGCCCTCTCCGACCCCGGCTGCCCCATCCGCCCGATGATCGACCCCACCGCCACCGCCCGCTGCCGGCCGTTGAACCCCAGACCCTCCAGCAATCTCCCCAGACCCAGCCTCTCCATCGCCCACAACCCCACATGCTCCACCCCCACCGTCCGCGGCCGGGTCAACTCCAGCGACTCCACGTCCACCGTTTGCAGATCCGTGCCACCCGCCGCTACCTCAGCCCCGCGCGGCACCAGTTGCATGGCTATCCGTTGTGCTTCCCGTTCAACCTCTTCCGGACAGTCCAGCTCTACCAGCACCCCCTGCCGCTCCAGCAACTGCTCGATCCGACTACACAACACCGCCCAATGCTCCGTTGCCACCGCAAAGTCACTGCCGAGATTGAGCAGCGTGCGCTGCCGCACCCGCTCCCCGCTACGCTCGGAACGCACCAGTCGGTAGGAGTGGTAGATCTTGCCGCCCTCGGCACTGCGCGTCTTGGTGCGCCGGATGAACATGGAGGCAGGATAGCAGAGGGGGAGGGAGAATGCAAGAGAAACTTGATAAGTATGGCACTACATTACGCAACCCAGAACGTCAACTCAATGAAATCAATAACTTAGCTCACTCCCTACCCCCCAATTAGCCGAAATCCCCCACTCTCGTGTTAAAGATGGGTTAACGTGCTTGCCCACAATGAGGTGTGTCGCGCTGAAGGCATTGACCCAGATGAATATGTAACGGTAGGCCGGTTGCAGCAGTTTACTGCCCACTTTATCAGTTGGGCGTGGTATGATTTCAAGACGGGCAGTGGCCAAGTGTCCTAAGTCGCCCTCATCCCTTGCAGTCGAAACAGTCTCGAATCTCGCCGCCGAACACCGCTTGCACGTCTTCCGGTCTGGCGGTGTCTGGCCTGGAGGGCGGCGGTTCCAAAACCAAGTCAGTTGACCCGGTTTCGGAAACTGTATCAGGTGGTGACCCGGTTCCCATGAACTCGGTCTCCGGGAAGGCTTCCGGCGCGCTCTCCGTCTGAAGGCCGATCCCCAGGTAAATGGCACCACGGTCCACGGCACGGCTGCGTGCCTTGCGGATCTCGGGAAGAACGGCCTTGAGTTGGCGACCAAACTCCGCCTTGGTCCCTTCGCGGCGGTGTTCTCCTTGGCACCATTCAACCCAAGCGTCCCACAGCGCATCCACAGGGACAGAGAAAGCCTCTCCCATGACGCAGCGTTCCCGGACGAAAGCTCCCACCGGGCTGGCCACATCTTCGACCTGCTCGACGATGCCGAGCCCGGATTCCGGCGGTGCGAAGTGTCCACGTTCGTTCAGACGGTCCAGACCCGCCAAGCTCCAATTCAGGATTCCGGGCAGTGCCTGCCGGAGCTTGTCCGTCAACCTCAGGTCCTCGCGGCCGAGGAAGGATCGGGTCAGCCGGAAGGCAACGAAGCGGGATGCCAAAGCTCCCGAAGCATCCGTCAGCCTCGGAGCCTCATTGCTACAGATTACGAATCGCGTCGGCAACTGGCCCGTCCAGTGCTCCCGGTGCTTGCGGTCTATCGTCACCGAGTCCTCGCCGGAGATGGACAAGAGCCTTTCGGTGAGCGTGTGGGTTTCACTACGGCTGCCGGCGAATCGTGCGTCGCCGATGAGCGCCGCGGATTTCTGAATCAACGACCCCATACCGAAATTCGTTGTCAAACTCGCAAGGCTTGGGGCAACCGTGTTGCGCGGTCCGAGCAGGCCGTCCAGGGTGCGGAGAAGGACTCCCTTTCCGGATCGAGGCGGGCCTATGATGAGGAAGATTTTTTGCAAGTCCGTCCGGCCCGACACGAGATAGCCGAAGATCTCCGCCAGCGCCGCGATGGAGTCGGGATCATCCGGCCAGAGATCTTCGAGGAAGGTTCTCCAGAGGGGAGCTTCCGCATCGGGCTGGAAGTCGTAGGGCAGAAGATGAGTTGAGAAGAACCGCTTGTTGTGGGGCACTAGCTCCCGCGTGGCGACGTTCAGGAGACCGTTCTTCAGCGGAATCAGGTCTCGCACGGGCGGGAGTCCGGGGGCGTCGGAGAGCCAGCAGGGCGGTTGCCTGTCGTCCGGCAGGTGGGTAATTGCCTGGAGGGCTTCGAGCACGTCGGCGACCTTCTTGCGGTTGGGGCGCCACGGTTCCAGGTTGCCGTCCTTGCCGTCGAAGCGCGCGCCTTCGAGGGCGAGATAGCAGGTTGCCTCGACATCCCGGCTCGTTATCGGTTCCCAAACCGCGCCGCTCCACACGTAGAAGTCGTCGGCATGGCACAGGAGGCCGTCCGGGAACTCTTCGTCGAGCACGCGGCGAGCGGTTGCCATGGCGTCGCCCGGGGGAGGCCACGGCCGTTCGGAGAGCCGGTCCCTACTGGGCGATGTCTTCGCCGACTGTAGGGCGTGTGCGCTGCCATTGTTCAATGTCTGACTCCCGCCAGGCTACGGATTGCCGACCCGTGCGGACAGGTTTCGGGAACTCGCCGCGCGCCATCGCTGCGTAGATGGTCGATTTCCCGAGGCCGACCCGTGTCTCAACTTCTCGCCGACGCAAGAATCGTTCAGGCGTCGGTGTCGTGCTCATCGTGTTCTCCCATTACTGCCGCGCGCATCGCCGTGCGCAGTTCATAGGCGCGGCGAATTCCGGCCGGCGCCTCGGCCAAGAGCCTCTCTTCCTGCGCTTCTACCCAGTCGGCGGCCTCCCGGTAGTCTTTCGCGCTGCCCATGACCGTGACGTTGATCCGGACGGGCGCCCCGGCCTTGGGGCCGCAAGCGTCTTCTATGAGCCGCTCCAGGAACAGCCGTCGTTCCTTCGCCAGCAGGTAGGCCGGCATCTCGTAGGGAATGGGTTTCCCGGCCAGCCTGTCGCCCGCGACGGATTCTTGCCAGCGGTTGATGACTTCCCGGTCAAGCTGTTCCTGCGCGTGCCTGGATACGCGAATGCCGGTAGTCAGTTCCTTTTCATCTTTGAGGGGTCGAACCATTGAAAACCTCCGTTATGATAAGCTTGATGTTATCTTTAGAGGTTAATGGTAAATTTGTCAAGCTCCTATCCGGACGATTTTTCCTGGCTTCGGATTGAGGAAGTCGGCCCACTGCTGCATCAAAGTCCGGCGCCGGTCGAACAGGTCCGTCCGATGGTAGGCGCGTTCCACCGCGTTGGAGATGGTGTGGGCCAAGGCCGCTTCCATGACCGCGTGCGGCGCGCTGGTCTTCTCGCTGCCCCAGTCGCGAAAACTGCTTCGGAAACCGTGCGGCACTGCGCTGATGCCGTTCTCCCGGCATAATTTGGAAATCGTGCTGTCCGAGAGCGGCGTTCCACGTGAAGAGGGAAACACAAGGCTGTCCTGGCCCGTCCTGAACGCAGCCGCTTCGGCCAGGATGTCCAGCGCGGGTTTCGAGAGCGGAACACGGTGTTCCCGTTCGGCCTTCATCCTGGCGGTTGGCACCGTCCAGGTGGCGGCCTCAAGGTCGATCTCGCTCCACGTTGCGCCACGGATTTCGCCTGAGCGCGCTGCAGTGAGGACCAGGAACTCAAAGGCGAGCACCGTGGCCTTGTGCGCGCCGGAAGCCCGGATGGTGGCAATGGCGGCCGCGACCTCGTCATAGGGCAGGGCCTTTATATTCTCACGCTTGGCGGCCCGTTTGGGTAGCACCTTCGCAAGCGCGGCGCCGGCGGGGTTGTCCTGGCGGTAGCCTTTCCCCACGGCCCAGTCCATGACCGCGCCGATACGCTGGCGAACGCGCTTGGCGGTCTCGGGCTTCTCATTCCAGATAGGTGTGAGGGCGGCCAGGACATCGGCGCTGGTGAGGGTGTCCACCCGGCGCATGCCCAGGCGAGGAAACACGTAGGTCTTGAGCGTCGATTCCCACTGCGCTGCGTGCTTCGAGTTCGACCATGTCGGGCGGTTCAACTCGATGACCGCGGCGGTGGCTTCGGCGAAAGTAGGGATGGCCGAATCCTTGCGCCGGTCCGCGTAGGGATCTTGGCCTTCGCGCGCCGCCTTCCTGAATGCAAACGCCTTCTCTCTGGCTTCGGCGAGGGAGACGAGAGGGAAGGAGCCGTGGCCGATGTCTCGCCGGCGGCCCTGGATGACCAGGCGTTGAACCCATTGTTTCGCGCCCGTGTCCGTCACACGCAGGAACAGTCCGTGGCCGTCCTGGTACTTGCCGGGCTCAGATAAGGTGGCGACACGGCGGGCCGTCAACTGCTTCTCTGGGTGCCGTCCGGATTTTCGCTTCATGGTGCGTCTCCTTCCTTTGTGGGACAAAATGGGTGTTTGACCGGAAATGCAAGTATTCGATTTGTCGAGGATTTGGCACTTCCTGGGTGGCTGCGTTTCGCTCCGCCGTCCATGGTGTCCATGGCACTGTCCATAGGGAATTTTGTTTGCTATGGACGCTATTTCGCTGTATTTCCGAGAGGTTAATGTGGCTGTCCATGGTGTCCATGGCAAACTTGAACAAGCTGCGCTCACGGGAAGAACGGGAAGCAGTTCCAGCCCGATGATTCCCCATTCTGTCCCACAAACGGAATGGAACATACCGGAACGGCTCGGAACCGTCAAGACTAAAAGCCCAATGATATCAAGACAGTATGGACTAGTGCGGAAGGGTGCGGACTAGCGGTTCGCAGTCCTCCTCTCCGCCAGCCAACTCGTTGATATCACAGACATTTCAGGTAGGACCTTGGCTTACGGGAAGACGACTGCTTTTCGGGACAAGGAGAGCCATGCAATCCGATCATAAAAACGTCTTTGTTCTCGGAACCTGTCAAATGCTGTCCGGCACGGGGCGTGGGCTCTTTATGGTGACATCCCCCGCCGTCGCGCTTTTGATTACACCGCATCCGGCGCTCGTCACCCTGCCCACCGGAATGATCGTGGTCGGCGCCGCCCTCGCCGCCATGCCTACCTCGCTGTTCACGCGCCGGTTCGGACGGAAAACCGGTTTCCTCTGCGGCACCGTCCTAGCTGCAGCCAGCGGGGTATCCTGCACCGCCGCCGTCATCTACGGGAATTTCTGGCTGCTAGCGCTGGGCGGTTTTCTGTATGGGTTGTTTTCCAGTTTCTCCCAGCTCTATCGGTTCGCGGTCGCGGACGCGGCCTCGAAGGAGTTCCGCCCCAAGGCTATTTCCCTGGTGCTTGCCGGCGGCGTGTTTGCCGGGTTCGCGGGCCCGAATCTGGCGAACTGGGGAAAAGGGCTCTTGGATAGCCACCTTTTTGCCGGCGCATTCCTGTTCATGGTCGGGACCGGGTTGCTGGCGGCGATTACGCTACTGTTCCTCAACATCCCGAACCTGACCAAGGCGCAATTGGAAGGTGCCCAACGGCCTTTGCTCGAGATCGTGAAACAGCCGGCGTTCATTGTCTCCGCCGTCTCCGCGACGGTCGCTCAAACCGTGATGAACTTTCTGATGACGGCGACGCCGGTGGCCATGATCGCCCACGGCGGCCACGGTTTCGGTTCCGTAGCCACCGTGATCTCTTCGCACTCGGTGTCGATGTTCGCGCCCGGCTTCTTTACCGGTTCGCTGGTCAAGCGGTTCGGGGAGATACCGATGATTGTGGCCGGCCTCACCCTCCAGGGCGCCTGTATCGGCGTCGCCCTGTTGGGCATCGAGGTGTTCAATTTCTGGCTGGCGATGGTCCTGCTCGGGCTTGGCTGGAACTTCACCTACACGGCCGCGACCACCCTGATGACGACGGCCTACAGCCCGGCCGAACGCAATAAGACACAGGGCATGATGAATCAGATCATCTACACGGTAGTCGCCATCGGGTCGCTGTCATCCGGCGCGTTCATCCATTTCCTGGGCTGGAACTGGGTGAATATCGGCGCCATGCCGATGCTGCTCTTCACTGTGCTCGTGACGATCTGGCATGCCGCCGCAAAATCGAAGGTCGCCAACGCCTGATCGGATACAGGGAGGGAACCATTTCGCATGTCGTCCCTGCTCAGTTCGCCCTGGAAAGTCCGACAATATGATGCTAGGTTACATGTAACTTAGCGACAAGTTTTTGCCATGGCCGACCCGATTCAATCCACAACATCCCGCGACAGAGTGCGCGCACATCGCGCGCGCCTGCGCCGTCAAGGCCTACGCCCGATCCAGATATGGGTGCCCGATACCCGTGCGTCCGGCTTCAAGGCGGAAGCCCACCGTCAATCACTCGCCGTCGCAGCCAGTGCTCGGGAGCAAGAAGATCAGGGTTTCATCGACACAATCACCGACAGTGGTAACGAATGAGGCGCGGTGAGATCTGGACGGTCGCCGGTGGCGGGGATTACGCGGGCAAGGCGCGGCCTGCCGTCATTCTCCAAGACGATAACTTTGATGGTACTGCCTCGATTACCATCTGTGCTTTTACGACAGACCCAACCGAGGCGCCGCTGTTCCGGCTTCCGATCGAACCCAACGAGGGAAATCGATTGCGGTCGTTGTCCCAGCTAATGGTGGACAAGATCACCACCGTGTCGAAAGAAAAGATCGGCGAGCGAATCGGCAGGCTCGACGACCAGGACATCGTCAGGTTGAACCAGGCTGTGGTCGTTTTCCTTGGTTTGGCGGTTACCCCCAGATCTGACCGTTGAACGCCGGTAACGACATGACAATACCATCTGGACCCGGGGAGGACACCATCTCCACCTCGACCATGTTTAACGGCCTTCGCACCACGGGCGGCGGCGACGCTCCATGGCCCTATCTGACCACCAATATAACGGGAAACCGGAACCTGCTCGAGTGGTGCTGGGAGCTGGAGATCGCGAGGTTCGTGCTGGTGTCGACCACCGCCTCTCCGGCGGCGAAACGTCGACGCCTTTGCGGGAGGACGCTGACGCCCGCCGGCCTCTCTCGCCGTATGCCGGCTCCAAGAAGGCCGCGGAGGCCATGGCCTACAGCTATCACTCCGTCCACGGCCTTGACGTCACGGTGCTTCGGTTCTAGTGGGTCTACGACTGCATCGTAGCGGTGAAGGATCAATAGTCCGTGTACCTGAACAGAATTCAACTGAACAACAACGGTCCGATTCGGCGACTAGACATTAGGTTACCTTTCAACGGTGACAGGCCGCGACCAATCGTACTGGTCGGCGAGAACGGTACCGGCAAGAGCATCCTCCTCTCGCACATCGCAAATGCACTTGTTGCGGCTCAGTGCGTAGCCTTCCCTGAAGCACCTGAGGTAGACGAAGGAAAGGTGTACAAGCTTCGAAGCCCTTCGTACATCAGGGTCGGGAGCGAATGTTATCATTCTCCGTTGCTTGTGTTGGGTTTGCAGAATTCCTTGGGCAAAGAAGGCCTAGCGTTGTACCGGATGCCGGAAGGGAACCAGATCGATGCGGAAGAGTTCGAGGAATTCGGCAATGCCTATAACGTCTTCAAAGGCACGGCGACGTACGACGCCGACGTCCGGTTGGCGATTCAGAGCGCGCAGAAGCCAGTCGTTTTCGTGGATGGGGGGACAGATATTTTGTATCTTCAGAGGGCTGCCGAACTCCTGAATTTCGACGACAAATTGTCAAAGGTTGAGTTACGGGACGGCGGCGGCGACGGTAACCTGAAACGAGTTTGGAAGGCTTTGGATACGTCGGGGCAGTTTGGTCTAGTTCGGCACAAAGTGGTGATTCTGCACGACTGTGACAGCGACGTAGAAGACGGAGAGAAGGGGACCGTGTTCCGTAGGAAAATTTCCCTGTTGCAGGAAGGCCCTATAAAACGAGGAGTTGAGAATCTGTTCGGTAAGGCGACGATTGAGAAGGCAAAGGACTTTAATCTCGCCTTCATTGACATTGATCCAGGGCGAGTGAAGCTGATGCGGGGTAAGGAAGTTGTAACCCCCGAAGTGTGGACGATCAACAAGGATGAGAAGAAAAGACTCTGCGAATGGCTTTGTGAGAACGGTACGGCGTCCGATTTTCAAGGATTTAGTGCTGTTTTCGAAATATTAGACAGCATTCCAGAACTGTTGGCGACGGAAGCAGAAGTGTCCTAATGGTGCCCATCAAGGCCCGGCATGGCGCACCGTCTCGATGCTGATGAACATTCTCAAGGGCCGCGCCGACAACGACTGGAACCCCACGGCGGCATAAAAGGCGCGGCGTTTTTCCGTGACCTCCGGGCCTCCATCCTCGATGACATCGAGTAATACGGCCTTCACTCCGACCTGATCCGCAGCCGCTACGGCACGCTTCAATGCGTCCGCCAGAAGAATACGCCCCAAGCCTTGGCGCTGATGGCGGCGGTCTACGGCGATCATCGAGATGTAGACGGCTGGAATACCGCCATGCCGAGGCGCGTCCTTCGTAAGATTGGCCGGGAGGTCGGCCCCTTCGAGGGAATGCGCGTTTAGCGCGTAGTACCCGAGAATTTCGGGTTGCCCACCCGCCGTGGCAACCCAGACACGGGTGAAGTCACCCGCCTGGTGTTTTCTTGCAGTACGTTTGAGGAAGTTGTCGAGCCGGTCGGTGCCGCAAGAGAAACCCGCCCGATGGTGTTTTTCCGGGTCGAGCGGCTCAATGGATATCGCTGGTGGACCGGGCGTGGTGTCAGGCGCCACGCGCCACCCGTGCCCCGTGCAGGGCCATGGCCTCCCGTAGTGCATCGGTCGGTTCGGCAGGTACATCGAGGGCGGCAAGGATCGCCTCGCGGTCTTCGGCTGAAAGGACCGTGCGCTCATGCTCGGCAATGGTGAGCCGGGCGCGCTCCAGTGCGACGCTGGTCACGAAAGTCGTCTCGTCGACACCCAGCAAGGCTGCGGCTTGTTGGATTTGCTGTTTGACGTGCGGTTTGGTGCGCTGTTCCATGCGTGCCGTCTTGGGCTCGTCGATGGCAGCCGCAGCGTCTCGGAAATACAGCATGGTTGTCGTCTCCTCGAATCCGGGTTCAATGTACGGCAATCTACCGGACGTTGCAATTGCCATTGTCCGTTGCCAGCTCCACTGTGGAGGGTGTTTGCTCGCGCCACAGTGGCGGATCTGCTAGACAGGTTCGGCGCGCAATCCTGCCGGCAATCCAGCACCAGGGAGGCAGTCATTTCCAATTCAGCGACATTCAATGGCCTTCGGACCACGGGGCAGCCGCTCCGCGACGGCGACTCGGTCGTTCTCTTCGACCGGAAAGACCGGGAGTACCTGAAGACGCTTCGGACCGGCGAGACCATCTCCATCAGGGGTGGGACCATTGCAGTGGACGACCTTCTGGGCAAACCGGACGGCGTCAGCGTCCGGTCCTCGCTGAAGGAATGGTTCGTGGTGCTGCGGCCCACGCTTGAGCGCCTGATCCCGAACCTGCCGCGGAAGGCCCAGGTGATCTATCCCAAGGACCTGGCGCACATCCTGATGTGGGGAGACGTGTTTCCGGGAGCCACGGTGGTGGAGGCGGGCGTCGGTCCGGGGGCGCTCACGCTGGCGCTGCTGAGGGCGGTGGGGCCGCAGGGGCGGGTGATCTCGTTCGAGATACGCGAGGACCACGCCCGGGCCGCCGAACGGAACGTCGCCCGGTATTTCGGGGAGGCGCCTCAGTGGACCCTGGAGATCGGCGACGTCTCCGAGGGCCTTCGGAATGTCGACGCGGACCGGATTTTTCTCGATCTGCCGGAGCCCTGGCGGCAGACCGAACTCGCGTGGCGGGCGTTACGGCCCGGAGGGGTATTCGTGGGCTACGTGCCGACGGTTTTGCAGGTGAAGGGCTTCGTGGACTCGTTGAAGGAGCACGGCGGGTTCGCCTGTATCGACACCATGGAAACTCTGGTGCGTTACTGGCACGTCAAGGACATGAGCGTCAGGCCGCAGCACCGAATGGTGGCGCATACCGGATTCGTCATCGCCGCGCGGCGAATCGAGCGGCGCCAGCAGCCTGTGCCGCGGGTAGAAGACGCGTAGGAGCAGGGGCGTAGGGGCGGGTTTCAAACCCGCTCGTGCACGCACCGCCCTATCGGTCGGTACCGCCGGTTACTTCTTCTTGCGGCAATTCTGGCAGTAACAGATGTGGGACTCGGGGTCCTGGATCAAGCCCTCGTCCAGGTTGTGGCAGATTCTCTTGCACTCGAGGCAGATGTAGTAGATGCCCTCGATGGTCTTGTTGATCTTCTCCCGGTTGAGCACCCGCCCCTTGAGTTTCTCGATGCGGATTCCCAAGAGTTCTTCATATTGGCGCTTGATCTTCAACCGCCCGGCCGCGTCACCCGGCAGATCCTGATCGTCGACATAGTCCGTGCCGGGGTCTTTGACCCCGCTTTTCGACTGTCCCTTGCCCTGTGTGCTGCGAACCGCCTTCTTGGCCGTGGCCGTAGTGGGCGTGGCCGTAGGCTTTTCCGTGTTGTCTTTGGCTAGTGTCATGCCGTGGTGCCCATGAGCAATAACGGTTCGTCCCGCGGTTGTCAAACGGGAAGGCTCCCGGGGCCGCAAGGACGACGATTTTTGGTCCTTACAGGGAGAGGCCGGACCAAACCGTGGCCGCCAGGAACACGAGCATTATCACCGACGACCGGTCCAGCTTGCGCAGCACCGCGTCGGTGCCCTCGGCCGTGACCCCTTCGGGGGATTCATGGACCCGGACGAAACGATGGGCGATGCCCATGCACTGCCAGGTGCCCAGCATGATGACGAAGAACGCCAGCATCAGCTTGATGGCCAGGGCGGCGCCGAATTCCTGTGCGTAGGAGGCGCCGAGCAGCGCCTTGAAATCCGTGACTCGAGACGCCCCGGTGAGGGTCAGTATGCCGAGTAGCCCGATCTGTGCCGGGTTGTAAAACCGGAGTACGCGTACCAGCAATTCCACTCGCCTCTCCCGCACGGATTCGTGCCGGAGCACCGGCAGCAGAATGCGCCACAGGGCGACCACGAGTCCGATATGAAGGGTGAGGGAGATTATGTGGAAGTCGGCGGACACTTATTAGTAGCCGGCGGCCTTGGACCGCCAGCTCAGCAATGCCCGCTTGCCGATGCGTTTTCCGGGGGCCTGGTAGTCCTCGGTGAGCCGGGCCATGCGCTTGCCGAACTCGTCCTTCCGCTTCTGCTGGTCCTTCTCGAAGGCCCGCAGCTCTTTTTGGCGCCGTTCCTGAAACTGTTCCAGCTCCCGTTGCCGGCGTTCCTGGAACTCTGCCATGTCGCGGTCCCACTCGTTGTGGAACCGTTGCACAGTGGTGCGGATGAGGTAGTTGAGGTCGTCCTTGACCACCATCGACTGGTAGCAGTTGGGGCAGAAAAGCACGTTGCCGATGATCAGGCGGCCGGTCTCGACTTCGTAGACGGTGTCGCAGGCAAAGCAGTGGAGCGACACGGGCCATTGATCCGGGGCCGGCACGGAGATCGAAGGCTGGGAGTTGTCGGCGAACACGGCGCCCGGTGCGCCCGCGGCCTGTGGTGCTGCCTGGGGCGCGGCGGCCGGCGCCGGTGCCGCAGCCGTGGCCTCGGCGGGCTGCGCCGCTCCGCCGGCGCCCTCACCCTCCTGGAAGCGTGATTCGAAGCTGTCGCCAAAGTCCGTATCGGCGTGGATCGTGCGCGCCCGGCCGATGAGGGCGTCCTCCGTCTCCACGTTGTTGGGGTCCGTCACACAGCAGTCCACGGGACACACCGCGGCGCACGCCTCGTAGTCGTGAAAGCCCACGCATTCGGTGCACAGCAACGGATCGATGATATAGATCTCGTCGGCTTGCGTAATGGCGTTGTTGGGGCATTCCGGCTCGCACGCGCCGCAGTTGATGCACTCGCTGGTTATCATGGTGGACATGGACTCAAAGCCCTCCCGGGTTCCGAACCCGCGTTGCTGTATTTGGCGGAGCCGCACCGCCTGGTCCCGGCGCTGCGGCCCATCTTTTTCAGATAACAGTGGCCAGGGATCACGTCAAGATCCGGCCGGCGCCCGACCCCTCCGCCGTACGCGTTCGAACCGGGGTGCCGCTCCTATCGGCCCTTGGCCTGGAGGGCCTCGAGGACCTTCTCGGCGGTGACCGGCAGGGTAGTGACCCGCACGCCCACGGCGTCGTGCACCGCGTTGGCCACGGCCGCGGCCGTGGGAATGACGGCGGTCTCGCCGATGCTCATGCTGCCGTAGGGGCCGCTCCCCACCGCCGCCTCCGTCACGTCTGTCCGCAGCGGCGGAATGTCCTTGATACTGAGCAGCTTGTAGTCCCCGAGGTTGGCCGTCACCACCCTGCCGGAGTCGGTGACGATGTCCTCGGACGTGGCAAACCCCAATCCCATGACCACCGCGCCGTCGATCTGCCCCTGATGGCCCAGGGGGTTCAGCACCGTGCCCGTGTTGTGGGCGGTGGTGATCTGACGTACCTCGAACTGGCCCGTTTCCGGATCCACCTCCACCTCCGCCACCTGCGCCACCATGGAGGTTTCAGGACCGTCCGAGAGGTTGGCGTAGTGGCCGGTGACGTTTACCGGCCTGCCCGCGGCCTGCACCAGCTCGGCGAAGGTCATGCGTCTCTCGGACCGCAGGTGGGTGATGCCGCGGTTCACGATGTTCAACTCCTCGGCGGGAACGTTCATGTGTTCGGCGGCGATGCCCAGCAGCTCGGTCCGCGCCTTGTCCGCGGCGTCCCAGGCCGCGCTACCGTGGACCCGGGTGCTGCTGCTGCCCCGCACCCCGGTGTCCTTGGCCACCTGGGTGGTGTCCACGCTCTCGATGTGCACGTCTTCCAGGGGCATGTCCAGCTCCTGGGCGACCACCTGCTGCATCATCGTGTAGGCGCCGGGGCCGACGTCCACCAGTGATGCGCCCAGGGTCGCCGTGCCGTCGGCTTCCACCCGGAGGCCGAGGTACGATTCGCCGCCCTTGGACATCCACTGCGCCAGGGCGATGCCGCGGCCGACGTTCTTTTTCTTCGGCGCGTCGTAGCCGGAGGTCCTTATGGCGCTGTCCAGGGTCTCGTCCGGCTGGATGTGTCCCACCGGCGTCCCCGTGGGGTCCAGGTCGCCGTCGTGCAGGAAGTTGATCCGGCGCAACTCGGTGGGGTCCATGCCCAACCGGCGCGCCACAATGTCAAGCTGGCTCTCGTTGGCGAAGAACCCCTGCGGGTGGCCGGGAGCGCGCATGTAACCGCACGGTACCTTGTTGGTGTAGACGTAGCTCTCCTCCATCAGGAAATGCGGTATCTTGTACGGCCCTCCGGAGGAGTGGGCGCCCACGAGATAACCCTGGGGGCGGTAGGAGCCGTAGGCGCCGCTGTCGAACAGCAGGCTCATGTGCTGGGCGACGATGAGGCCGTTCTTTCTGACGCCGGTCTTGACGGTGGTGACGGAGGCGTGGCGCGGGTTTCCCGAGGTCAGCTCTTCGGTATATTCCATCAGGTACTTGACCGGGCGCCCGGTCCTCTTGGAAAGCACGTAGCAGACTGCGATGTCGTTGGCGTCGCCCTTGCCGCCGAAGTCCCCGCCGATGTAGCCGGGATGGGCGACGATCTTGTGGGCCGGAATGCCCAGGGCGCCGGCCATGTGGTCCCGCAGGGCGAAGAGGCTCTTTGTGGAGGCCCACACGTCGGCCCCCTCTCCCTTGGCTTCCACGATGCAACAGTGGGGCTCGATGTAGCCGTGGTGGATCAACGGCGTGGTGAAGGTGTTCTCCACCACCAGGTCGGCTTCCTTGAACGCCGCGGCGACGTCTCCCTTGCGCCATTCGAGCCGGACGAAGACGTTGCTGGGCGTGTCTATCGGGTGCAGCAGCCCGGCGTAGGTGGCCACCTCCGGGTGGATCAGCGGGGCGGATGCCCTGGCGGCTTCCACCGGGTCCACCACCGCCTCGACCTCCTCGTATTCCGCCTCGATGAGGGCCACGGCGGCCAGGGCGGCGGCTTCGCTGTCCGCGGCCACCGCCGCCACCTTCTCACCGATGTAGCGCACCACCCCGTCCGCCAGCAGCGGCATGTCGATGATCTTCTTGCCGATGCGCGCGCCCGCGAGGTCCGCCCCGGTCACCACGGCCCTGACGCCGGGCACCGTCAGCGCCTTGCCGGTGTCGATGCGCTTGATGCGTCCGTGGGCGATGGGGCTCCGGAGCACCTTGGTCCAGAGCACGTTCGGGACCTGCATGTCCGCGGTGTAGCGAGCCCGGCCTGAAACCTTGTCCTCGCCTTCGCCGCGCGGGGCCGGCGTGCCTACGATCCTGTTGTTCGTCATTGGTTTACCTCGTTGCCGTCAGATTTCTTTCCAGACCTTGGCCAGGCTCTCGCCGTAGACGCTGATGTCCCACTCGCAAAAGTAGCCGAAAGGGGTCGTCCAGACCTGGTACCCTGATTCGCGCAAGCGCCGTGCCACCTCGTCGAGTACCCGCTGGGCCTGGGCCGGAGCGGCGCTGGCGCCGCCGAGATGAGCAAACGAATGCAGCACGACGTTCTTCATCCGTTTCTTGTTGGCCAGCCACTTGATGTGCTTCAGCGCCTGCCGAAGCGCGGACGGGTTGTCCTGGTCGGCGTTCTCCACTTCCACCAGGACCACCACGGTCTCGGTGACCGCGGCCGTCTCCCGCGGCGGGTCGGCGGCCTCGGCCAGAGCCTTGGCGTAGGGCTTCCAGCGAAAGCTCTTGGCTAACAACGTGAGCAGCTTCATCTCGCCCCCATGGGTCGCGTTGGGTAAGGATTCAAGAGGGTCCGCCGACTAAAGTCAAGGGAGAAGAACAGGGAGGAGGCGGGTAGGGTGGCCGCCCGAGACCCGGAGAAACCTCGCCGTGGGGGTTCTTGACACCGATAGGCGGCTCTGGTAGGCGTCCTACAGCCGAACGGGCAGTGCGGGTTGAACGGTGTCCGGCACCGGCAACGCAAGCGAGATGATTGGCTAGACAATACCCGAGACGAACCAGCCGCCGCTTGGCCACGCCAAGAGGGTGCGCTGGTTTTTTTGTGCGCTGGTTTTTATTTGACGGCACCTGCCGTTTACGGGAGGTGCGGTGCGGCCGGAGACTCAGCAATGCCGCGCCTCATGGAGGACTTGATGAAGACTTTGGGTCTGATCTCACCCAATCTGGATGATCCGACCATTCAGGAGTACTACAGCATTCTGCCGGAAGGCATTGAGATAAAGGGCCGGCCCCTCAAGGTCGGCGCGTTCACGGACGAGGACTTCGCCAAGGTGGAGGAGGCGTTCGGCGACGTCGTCCGCGACCTCACCAGGGAACACCTGGATTTCCTCATGATCACCGGTGAGCTGTTCCTTTCCTACCGTGGCCCGGGCTCGGACCGGCTGGTGCTGGACTCCGTGCGGGAGATCACGCCGGTGAGCGCCTCGACGGTGCTCACGGCAGTCGTGCGCGCGTTGAAGTCCCTGGACGTCTACCGCGTGGTCATGGCCTCCCCGTTCCCCCACGATCAGGACGAAAACCTCATCCGGTTCCTCGATCACTACAACATCGAAGTGGCCGCCAACCGCGGCCTGGGCTACGACAACACCCAGGAGATCTGGGAGTTGCCGCCCGAGACCGGTTACGATCTGGCCGCTGCGGTCCTGGCAGAGTGCCCCAACGTGGACGGTATCTACATGCCGTGCAACAAGTGGCGCGTGTCTTCCGTCATCGAGCGGCTGGAGGCGGACCTGGGCAAGCCCGTCATCACCAACACCCAGGCGTGGATCTGGGAGGCGTTGCGAGGATTGGGTCTGAAGACATCCCTGCCCGGATACGGGAGGCTGCTGAAGTAAGCCGTCCCGTGTACAGGGACCAGCACCCTGCGCCATGGAGGACCGTGTAGGGGCGGGTTTCAAACCCGCCCGCGTTCGCACAGCGCCATTTGCGGGCGGGTTTGAAACCCGCCCCTACGGGAACGCGGTGAGCACGATTCTAGAACGCGGTGAGCACGATTCCCCCCAGACAGATGGACGCCGCCCCGAACAGGACCTTGGGCGTCACCTTCTCGAAGGAGCGCAGGAAGATGGTGCTCAGGAGCACGGTGAAGAGCGGGGTAGTGGAGATGAGCGGCGAGACCAGGACGACGTTCCCCATTTCCAGCGCGGTCATATTGAGGGAAACGGCAACGCTGTTGAGCGCCCCCGACAGGCCGAACCACAGCAGCGTCTCCCGCCGGACGATCAGTTCACGGTATTTCCTGGTCGTCAGAAGGTAGATCAACAGGGCCACGAAAGCGCCTCCCTGAACCACACAGATCGCCAGCGGCACGGAGTCGATCATGCTGTAGCCGAACTTGCGCATGGGGCTCGAGAAGCCGCCCAGAAACGCCGCCAGCACGGGTAGCAGCAGGTAGATGGGTTGGTACGGGGCGGTTGCCTCGGAATCCCTCATGCCCAGCAGGCTCGCGCCAATGATGATGAGCAGGGTGCCGGCGGCGATGGCGACGGTCACGGTTTCCCCCAGCCACATCACCGCCACCACGCCGGCGAAGAGGGGAGTCGTGTTGCGGAGCGGCGAGGCACGGGAGATGCCCACCTTGTTGGCCGAGACGAACAGCAGGATCTGCGAGCAGAAGGGTGACAACACCCCGGCCCCGGTGAACAGCAGCAGCCCGGCCGGCGCCGCGTTATCCCAGGAAACCAACGGCCCCAGCACCAGCAGGAGGATGACGGTGGAGGTGAAGAGCGAGAAGGAGATGGCGCCCGTGGGCGTGCCGTAGTTGAGGCCCAGCCGGGAGCAGATCTGGCCCGAGGAAAAGCACAGGGCGGCTCCCAGAGCCAGCAGCGGAATATGCAGACTGTCCACGGGTCAGGTCGGGTTCTCCAGTGTACTCCGAAGGGGCAGGCAACGATGGGCCGCGCCGCGATCGGGACAGGACACCGGCGAGCCCCGGCAACGCGGCAGCATGAAGGTAGACGGGGTCGTTGGTACTCGGATTCCGTTCCCTTGTCAACGAACGGGCGCGGTGTAGACTGATGCGGACGGTGCACGGGACAGCATGGTGACGGGTCAAGGGAAGAAAGAGGGCCGACCGGCGAAAGGGCGGGAAGGCGCTGCGGCTGCGGGCTCGCAGAACGCTTCCGCGCGGGTTTGTTCCTGGTTCGACGGCGCGCGCGGGCGCGGCATGATCGCGGCAGGCCTCGTGCTGTTGCCGTTGGGCTGCTACCTGCCGGCGATGCTTTGGGGCGGCTTGATCTGGGATGACCGCATCTGGTCCCGGGCCCCGGCGGTTCTCGAATGGTCCGGCCTCGGCGCCATCTGGTTCTCGCCGTCGCTCATCGAGGACGAGGCGCACTACTGGCCGCTCGTGTACACGACCTTCTGGCTGGAACACAAGGTGTGGGGGCTGGCACCGGCCGGTTATCACATCGTCAACGTCATTCTGCACACTGCCAACACGCTGCTGCTGTGGCAAGTCCTCAGGCGGCTGGCGGTGCCGGGAGCCGCGCTCGCCGCCGCGGTGTTCGCCGTGCACCCGCTGCACGTGGAATCAGTGGCCTGGATCATCGAGCGGAAGGACGTGCTTTCCGCGCTGTTCTACCTGAGCGCGGTGCTGGTCTGGCTGCGTTTCCTGGAACGGCCGCGACTGCGGAGCTACGGTTTCGCACTGTTGCTGTTCGTGGCGGGTCTGTTGAGCAAGTCCATCGTCGTCACGCTGCCGGCGGCCCTGCTGATCGTACAGTGGTGGAAGGAGGGCCGCACCACCGGGCGGGACCTGCTGCGCGTGGCGCCGTTCTTTCTGGTGGGCGTCCTCATCACGGCGGGCGATCTCTCGTTCTACGAATCGAGGGGAGGCTTGGGTTCCCTGGACTATTCGTGGGCCGAGCGGCTCCTCATCGCGTCCCGAGCGTTGTGGTTCTACGCCGGGAAGCTGGCGTGGCCCACCGATCTCGCCGTCATCTACCCGCTCTGGGACATCCGCGTCAACGACCCCCGGGCATGGCTCTACCCGGCGGCGGCCCTCGCGCTGGCATCGACGCTGTGGTTCATGCGCCGCCGGGTCGGGCGCGGCCCGCTGGCCGGTGCGGCGTTCTTCGCCGTCACCCTGTCGCCGACGCTGGGGTTCGTGGACTTCAGCTACATGCAGTTCTCATTCGTCGCCGACCGTTTCCAATACCTGGCAGGCATCGGGCTCATGGCGTTGGCGGCGGCTGTGGCCTCGGTGTCCGTTTCGAGGCTCTCGGAGCGGTGGGGTCGGGCCGGTCTTCCCCTGGCCGCGGTGCTGTCCCCGGGACTCCTGCTGTTGCCGCTGGGAATGCAGACGTGGCAGCAGTCGGGCATCTACCAGGACGAGCTCGTCTTCAATCGCCACATCATCGCCCACAATCCCCGCGCCCGGGACGCGCACCGGAATCTGGCCGCGGAGTTGTTCGTCCTCGGGCGTACGGAGGAGGCGCTGGAGCACGCCCGTGTTGCGGTACGGCAGTATCCGGATTGCAGCGACTGCCATGCGGGGCTCGGCGCGGCGCTGATACGCCTCAAGCGGCTGGACGACGCCGAAACACATCTGCGCCGCGCCCTGGAACTCGAACCCCACAACCAGAGCGCCCTCCAGAACGCGAGTGAGCTGTTCAGGTTGATTGGACGGCATGAGGAAGGTCTGGCGACCGCGAGGAAGTGGCTCAAGCTGCGGCCGAACGTTTTCGGCCCGCACCAGGCCCTTGCCGGGTTGCTTTCCGGCCTGAATCGCCATGCCGAGGCCGAGAGACATTGGCGGCGCGCCCATGAGATCAATCCGCGGGACGTCGTCGTCCAGAATCTGGCGGAGTCCATACGCAAGCAGGGGCGGTACGAAGACGCCCTCAAGTGGTACCAGGCCGCTATCGAGGTCCGGCCGGAACTGGCTCTGGCCCATGCCGCCATGGGCCACGTACTGTTCCACCTCGGCCGCCACGACGCGGCCATCAATGCCTTGAAGCGGGCCGTCAAGCTGGCGCCCGACCTGCCCGGCGCGCCGTCGCTGCTCGTGATGACGGCCAAGGCCGCGGCGAGGCTGGGGAGGCACACCGAGGCCGCCGAACACTACGCGCGGGTTGCCGAAGTCGCCCCCGGTCACGCGCACGCCTTGTTCAGCCAAGCCGTCGGACATGCGCAGCAGAAGCGCTATGGCGAGGCGCTGGAGACCTTCGAAACGGTGGTCAAGATCCTCCCCGGCAACGCGGCGGCGCATTCCAATCTGGGCGCGGTGCTCTACCACCTGGGCAGGACCGACGAAGCGCTGGCGAGCTTCGACCGGGCGCTCTCCATCGATCCCGATTTCGAGGATGCGCGCAACAACCGGCGGGCGCTGACGAGGCGGAAACAAAGGGTGGAAGGTCCTTGATGTCCCCGACGGCGCCGGGAGTGAAGGGCACAGACGGGGCCAGGCGGCACTCGGGTTCGAACGGTTTGAGTGTTGAAAAACCCCGGAGCTTCGGTTAGCGTCCGAGAAATCCCATTTCCCCACCAAGAAGGAGTCGTTAATGGCGTATACGAGTTGGCGCGGAACCGTCGGCGTGGTGAAGCCCACCATGCGGCCCGGGTCGCTGGAGGAGTTCATCCGCATGATGCCCGAGGGCATCGGCATCATACCGCTCTTCATCGGCTTTCAGCGCGGCACCGCGGATGAGTTCCAGCAGGCCATGAAGGCCTACGAGGAGCGGGTGGCCGAGTTGGCCGGCTACGGCGTCGATCTGATCCACCCGGAAGGGGCGCCACCCTTCATGTTTCAGGGGGTGAAGGGTGAGAGGCGCATCATCCGCGCCTGGGAACGCAAGTACAAGGTTCCCATGGTCACCGCGGGCATGACCCAGATCGAGGCCCTGAAGGCGCTCAAGGCCAAGAAGATCCTCGGGGTTACCTACTTCACCGGCAAGATCAACGACACCTTCGCGCGGTATTTCGTGGAGGCGGGGTTCGAGGTTCTGGCCATGGAGGGCATCCCGGTGGAGTTCGAGGACGTGGGCAAGCTCGCCGGACAGGAAGTCTACGCCCATATCCGCAACGCGTTTCTGAAGCACCGGGGCGCGGACGCCATCTACATGCTGGGCTCCGGCTGGCGCACGCTGGACATCATCGAGCTCCTGGAGCAGGACCTGCAGGTGCCGGTAGTGCATCCGGTTCCGGCCCGGGTCTGGGCGATCCAGAAGCGGCTCCACGTGAACGAGTCGGTGATGGGATACGGGCGGTTGCTGGAGGAGATGGTGTAGGGAATCCTTAATTAATCCATGACGGCGTCCGGCGTGGCTATTGTAGGGGCGGGTTTCAAACCCGCCCGTGCCCGTTGTGTCGCTAAATCGCGGCCCGGGGTCTGCGGAACTGCAGCAGGATGCCGGCCGCCACCAGGGCCGACCCCATTCCCAGCATGTTCCAGCCCGGGAGGATGAGCAGCACTCCGCCGGCGATCAGCACCACCCGTTCGGGCCAGGTCAACACCCGGAGACCATAGCCGATGGTGCCGGCAGAAAGGCTCACGGCCCCGAGCAGGGCCGAGAGGGCCGCCAGTACGACCGAGTCCCAGGTGCCCTGCAGCAGCAGCGCCGGGTGGAGCGCGAAGGAAAACGGCAGCAGGTACTTGCCGATGGCCAGACGCACGGCGTGCCGGCCGGTTTCCCATATCCCCGCGCCGCTGATGCTACAGGTGACGAAGACGGTCACGCACACCGGCGGCGTGATGTGGGACGCCAACCCCCAGTAGACCACGAACAGGTGCGCGGCGATGTCCGGGACGCCCATGAGCACCAAGGCGGGGGCGCACAGGGTGGCCACGGTGATGTAGGCGGGCAGGGAGTCCATGCCCATGCCCAGGATCAGGCTGGAGACCCCCACCATGGCCAGGGCGACGGGCAGGTTGCCGCCGCTCAAATCCACCAACGCGCGGGAGAATTTCGTGCCCAGGCCGCTGAGCCCCAGCGCCGCCACCAGCATGCCCACCGCCGCGGTGAGGATGGCCAACGGGATCCAGGCCTTCACCGCCGACACCAGCGCGCCATGGATGTCCTTGGGATACAGCCGCTTGCTCCGGTCCCTGGACAGGAAGCTCACCGCCACCAGCAGCGGCAGGCTGAAGATGCCGGCCATGTCCGGATCGAACTTCTCCACCAGCATCAGATAGATCATCAGCCCGATGGGCACCAGGAAGAACCAGCCCTTCCGGAAGGTCGCCCCCAGGGCCGGCAGCTCGTTTCGGGGCAGTCCCGCGAGCCCCTGCCGGGCGGCCTCGAAGTCCACTCCCATGAACACGATGACGAAATAGAGCAACGCCGGCAGCGTCGCCGCCAGCGCAATCTGGTAATAGGGCGCGCCGAGAAAGTCGGCCATCACGAAGGCGATGGCGCCCATGACCGGCGGCAGGATCTGGCCGCCCGCGGACGATGCCGCCTCCACGGCGCCGGCGAAGGCGGGACTGTATCCGGCCCGGATCATGAGCGGGATGGTCACCGCGCCTGTAGTGGCCGCGTTGGCCGAAGGGGAGCCCGAGATGGTGCCGAAGAACGCGGATGCCAGCACCGCCGTCTTGGCCGCGCCGCCCCGTGTCCAGCCCGCGATGGCCATGGCCAGCTCGCTGAACCACTCGCCCACGCCGGCCTTTTGCAACAGGTGGGCGAACATGAGGAACACGATGACGATGGTGGAGGCGACTCCCAGGGGCACTCCGAAGATGCCCTCTCCGGGCACGTACACCGCGTAGGTCAGCCGGTCCCAGGCATAGCCCTTGCCGAACAGCAGCCCCGGGAGGATGTTCTGGAACCGCGCCACCGTCAGGAACACGCAGACGATGGTCACCAGCACCCAGCCCACCGCCCGCTTGAGCGCCACGAGCAGCGAGATGGCCAGGGAGAAGGCCAGGATCATCCCCGCCAGGTCGAGAAAACCGTATTCGTCGTAGTCGGTGACGCGGTCGTAGAAGAGGATGATGTAGCCCAGGGGGGCCATGGCCATGAGCAGGAGCGCCATGTCGGCCCAGAAGCCGGCGCCTCGGTTGCCGCGCCCCCGCATGTGGATGAGATAGGCGATGAGGAGCGCACAGGTGAGGCTCACGGCCCGGTGGAAGGGGGTCGGGTAGAAGACCCCCATGTAGATGAACGTCCTTCCGACCACCACCAAGTGATAGACGGCGGTCAGAAAGGCGAGGAGATCAATGGCTCGATCCCAGGACGCGGCGGCGTCCCGGGTCGAGTCCGGCTGTGGGGATTCGGCGTCAGCCATCCGCTGTCCCGGTTGTCGAAGTTCGGGGGCGGGACAGCGGTGCCTTCGTTCGCGTCATTGGCACGGGCGCGCGCACCGGCGGGTCACTGACTGTCGAGCAGCGCCTGCTGGGTCTTCGCCAACGCTTCCGTCCAGGCCCCGATCTCCTTGTAGTAGCGGATGGCGCCGGGATGAAAGGGGATGGTGGGGCCGGCCAGGCTCCCCTTGAGCGTGTAATCCTTCGCCGAGGCGTGGACCGGATAGAACTGCTTCAGGTTCTCGAAGAAGGCCTTGGTCACGGCGTAGATGACATCCTCCGAAAAGTCCGCGCGGGTGGCCGCGAACGTGCCCACGGCCACGGAGTTCACGTCGGCGTCCAGGCCCTTGATGGAGCCCTTGCTGATCTTGGCCTGCCGGTAGCCCTTGAGGCGCGGGTCCTTGAGAATCTCCGCGGCCTTGTCCGCGGGTATGGCGATGACCTTGAGGGGGATGGTGTGGGCCAGACGCCGGAGCGGCGGCGAGGATGTCTTGGGGCTCCCGTAGGGCATCACAACGGCGTCCGCCGCCCCCAGCTTGAGGGATTCGAGCTGTTCGTTGGTGTTGCCATGCTGCAGGATCTTCACCTCCGATTCCGGGATGCCGTAGACGCGCATCAGCGCCCGCGTGAAGGCCTCCAGATCCGCCAGTGACTTGCGTTTCGCCTGCACCGTCTTGCCCTTGAGGTCCGCCGGCGTGTTGATCCCCCGGTCGGCGCGCGCGACGATGGCGCGACCTCCCAAGCCGCCCTGGAACATCAGCCGGAGCGGGATCTTGCCGTCCTTCTTGAAGGAGCCGATGCCGTGGTAGCCATGGGTGCCGGCCAACGAGTTCAACAGCGCCAGCTCGATGCGCTTGGCCGCCAGCGCCCGTACGTTGGCATCGCTGCCGCCGATGGGCTCCACGGTGACGCTGACGTCGGAGTTGCGGCTGACGGTATCGCCGATCCCTACCGCCAGGATGTGGAAACGGGATCCCAGCGTCGAGGTGCCCAGAGACACGGCCGTCTGGGCGTTCAGGGGCCCTGCGAAGATCAGGATTCCCACCGTAAACAAGAGAGCCGAACGTAAAGTGGTCTTCATGTGTCCTCCTTGGCGGAAGCGGGCGCGGAACTCGCTTCCACGTCCACGTTGATGTTTTCGGACAGGGCCCCTAGCTAACACCGTGAGAACGGGGTGTCAATTCAGTCTGCGGGACGAGTAGGCGGAAGATCGAGAGGGTAGTGTTTGGCTTCCCAGGCCTCCACGAGGGTTACCAGAACATCGAGACGGTCGCCCTCCGGCGTGTTTCGCTTCGCGGTCATCAGACCCTCGATGTCCTCGAGCATCCGATGGTAGTCTCGCTTGGTCTTGATCGGTGCAATATCCATGGCTCTACTCTCAAATTGTCCGGGCACCGATGGTTTCGTAGTCCTGGCGAGCAGGTGATCGATGAAGTCCTCGGGCTTCTTCGCGTTCTCCCGCAAAGAGGTCCGGACCTTGTTTTCTAATGGTGGATAAGGCGTTTCCGGCATCTTCGGGGACGCACCGGGCGTTGGTTCGCCCGGTGCGCATAGGATCTCAGGCCGCGATCATGAGCGGCGACACGTTCAGGTTATACAGCCTCGCCACGTTGGTGTTGAGCAGCTTCGCGCGGTCGCCGGCGTCGAGTGGGCCGAGGTCCCGGGCGATGACGTCTTGCGAGTGGGGCCAGGTCGAGTTCTGGTGCGGGTAGTCGTTGGACCACATGCAGTTGTCCGCGCCAAACCAGGAAAACAGCCGCCCGCCGATGTGGTCGTTGAAGAAGGTGGCGTAGACCTGACGGGCGAAGTATTCGCTCGGCGGCTTGTCGATGGGCAGCGGATGCGAGTGGCGGTGACGCCGAAAGTTCTTGTCGCACTGGCCGAGCCAGAAGGGGATCCAGCCGATCTCGTTCTCCACCGAGACGACCTTGAGCCTGGGGTAGCGCTCGAGCACGCCGGAGAAGATGATGTCGAACAGCGCGTCCTCGATCTCCCGAATCTGCTCGACGCCGATGCGGTAGCGCTTCATGCCCATGGCCGTCTGGCGGTGCATGCTGTCACCGAAGCCCGTGAGGATGTGCAGGTGCACCGGCATGTCCAGATCCTGTGAAGCCGCCCAGAATCGCTCGTAGTGGTCGGAGGTGAACGGCAGGTCCTTGTGGGGCACCTGCCAGATCAGGGTGCCGACCATCCCTTCCTTCTTGCAGCGTTCCATCTCGGCGAGGGCGTGGTCGATATCGAAGGCCGAGATCAGGGCGACGCCGAACAGCCGGTCCGGCGCGCCCTTGCAGTACTGGATAAGCCAGTCGTTGTAGGTACGAAACAGGCTTTCCTGGAACACCGGGTCCTCGACACAGAAAAAACCGAGCCCCAGACTGGGGTAGAGAACCTCACCCGACACGCCGTCCTGGGCCATGTCCTTGATGCGTTCCACCGGGTCCCAGCCACCGGGCCGCGCTACCGAGAAGCCCGCCCGGCGGAACTCCTCCACCTGTTCCGGCCGCTGGCCGGCCATGAACAACCCGCCCACGGCCTGTGGTACCACGTCCGCCGATCCGAACATCCAGGCGTCGCGTCCCTCGTCAAAATAGGCCTTGGGCGCCCGGTCCCGCAGGGACGACGGCAACCCTTTCTCCCAGAGGTCGGGGACCTCGATCACATGCGAGTCTGCAGAGATGATGGCTTGTTCCATGACGGTTCCTCCTTTAACTAGTCTGTAGATGTGCCGGTTTCCCGCGCCAGTTTTTGGGCGACCAGTGCGTTCATGCTGATGCCGGCCCGCCCGGCCTCCATCGCCAGCCGCCGGTGCAGCCGTTTGTCGATGCGGACGTTAAATTGACCGCTGTATTCTTTTCGGGCGGGAGCTGCCGGGATTGGCTCGTTGTGCGCGCGGTAGCTTTCCTTGGCCCCCTCCCAAGCCTCGGCCAACTCCGCCAACGCTTGGTTCGGCGTGTCGGCAAAGGCCGAGATGCCAGGCATTTCCACCAAGTGCGCCAACCAATCGCCGTCTTCATCCTGAAAGAGATTGACCGAGAAGCCGTCGAAGCTATCCTTCATCGCTCAGTTCCTCTTCGTACCGCTGCAAGAATTGCCTGATCTGATAGGCTTTGGCCAGGTTGCCCTTGGGCTGTATCGATAGTCGTGCTCCCTTCGGCGAATACCAGATTCGATGCGAGCTACGTTGTCGGTCAAAAGTCCAGCCGCTCTGTTTGAGCAAGTTCTCAAATTCGTTAAAGCGCAACCCCTTGGGATTCCTGGTTGCCTTGTCCAGCAGTGTCGACGGATCAACCGTGACTGTAACCATATGCAGTCGCGAAGAACGATGCAACAGGTTCTTTACTTCGCAGCGGGGTCTTCATACGCCGAAACGGGTCTTGGACTTCAAACGACCACGAAAAACCGAGTCCATCGTTGTCCGGGGTCGCCCTTCCTCGCCGCCGACGGAAAAAGTCCTCCTACGGTGATCTCCCTTCGGTCGTCCGGTACCTAAACAGCCTCTCCAGGAAACTTGTCATGCGTCTTTCTCAAGGTGTGTTCGAAGCGACGTGCGAACAGGTTCAATTAGGTGCAGTTTCCGCTCCAAAGAGAAATCCTTTTTCTGTGGCAATAGAATCGGCACGCGCAAATCAAGACGTACCTATGAGGACTGAAGGTTGAGGCTGCGTTAACGCTCCGCCGCGGCCTGCTTCCCGGCGATGTAGCCCTGCACCGTGCAGCGCCCCATGCCGTGCTGGTTGAAGCCGCCCGCGGACTCGCCGCCGCAGTAGAGGCCGGGGATGACCTGGCCGTCCATGTCCAGCACTTGGCACTTCTCGTCGATGCGCAGCCCGGCACGGCTGTCGTGGATCAGGGGGGTGCCCCAGGCGGCGTGGAAGGGCGGCGTCTGGATCTTGTACTTGGGGGAGGGCTTGCCGAAGTCCTCGTCGGTGCCGGAATCCACGAATGAGTTGTAGCGGCGCACCGCGGTTTCCAGGGCGGCGCCGCTCATGGGCACGGCCTGCCAGGGGTTCTGGATGGCGGCGGCCAGCTCCGCCAGAGTGTCGGCGGTGAAGAAGTAGCCGTCCGGGTCGACGTACGGCAGGGTGACCTTCCAGCCCTCGCGCTCCACCGCGTCGGAGTCGAAGATGGCCCATACCGGCCCGCCCGAGTAATCGGGAGCCTTGGAGCCCGCGTTCATGGCCACCGCGGCGTTGAAGAAGTTGGAGTGGTGGGGGTCGTATTCGATGTGGGTATTGCGGTGGTCTCCGGGCGTGTACGGGTCGATGTCCTTGTGCTTGTTGCCTTCGGGGTAGTCCCCCTGGGTCTCGTCGTAGAACCGTTCGCCCACCTGGTTCACCAGGATCAGGTCGTGCCAGTCCTTGACGGCGAGGCCCGCGGCGCCCACGAGCGGGAAGATGGGGCTTTCCAGTTCCCAGGCGAAATAGTTCCAGCGGGTGCCCAGCGCGCGCTTTACCCGGATGTTGTCGCCGTTCTCCAGGATCTGGTTGGCCAGGCCCCAGAGGGAGGCGCCGACGGCCATGGCGGCGAGCTCGCCGCTGGCGTCCTGGTACGTGTAGGGCTCGCCGGCGACCTGGTAGACCTCGGTGAGCCGCGGGTCGAACATGCGCCGGAAGTTGACGTTGCTGGTGCTGCCGCCGGTGGCGACGATGACCGCCTTGTGGGCGCGGATGGTGAGGTTGGGATCGGTGCGGTCGACGTTGCCGTCGGAGCGGTAGCTTCGGAGCGGGGTCGTGCTTCCGGGCAGCACCGTGGGCGTGTATTCGGCGGTGATCCCGAGGATCCGCCCTGAAGGCTGGCCCGGCGCGCCCTCGCGGATGATGCCGGACATCTTGTAGTTCAGCAGGAACTTCACGCCCTTCTCCCGGGCGCTGGCTTCCAGGGGCCGCACCATGCCGGTGCCGGGCCTGCCGTTGGGACTGGCCAGGCCGGCGCCGTGGTCCCAATAGGTATGGTTTTCCCGGTGCGCCGAGTTGCCGGTGGAATGGGCGCCCCGGCTGTCGGGTGCAATCTCCTTGAATTTCACACCGTTGGCCACCAGGAATTCATAGGTTTCCGCGCAATTGTCGGCGAAAGCGCGGATCACGGCGCGGTCGCTGTAGCGGTAGTCCGGGAAGCCGTTGACCTGCACCACCGACCAGTCCGTGAGGTCGGCGAAGACCGTGTCGGGCGAGTCCTCGATGCCGTACTTGCGCTGGGCGCTGTTGCCGCCTCCCAGCGGCACGTTGCCGCCGCTCAGGATGGCGTGGCCGCCCACGTCATAGTTGGTTTCCACCACCAGCACGGACGCCCCGGCCTCCGCGGCCACGATGGCCGCGGGCAGGCCCGTGGCTCCCGATCCGATGATGACCACATCCGCCGAGACTTCCGGGTTCGGCTGCAATTCGGTTGATTCCTGCGCCATCTGCTATTTCTCCCTATCCTTGATGACCGCGATCGTGCAGGTCATCTGAATGCCGGTATGACCTGGGTTGCAAAGAGCTCGACGCTACGGAGCTCCTCATATGTAAAGTAATGGATGAACTCGGTGACACCAAGGTCCACGAATGCCTTTATACGCTGAATACACTCTTCGGGGGTCCCTGCGATTCGAGCGTCCAGATACGCGGTATGCGGCAACTTCAACGCCTTGGCGGCACGGTCGTATTCTTCCCGGTCCCGGCCAATGATCGTGCCGGCCCACAGTGAACGCCCGATCTCCCGTGGGTCGCGGTCCGCATCTTTACAGTACCCTTCGAGGAAGGCGAGTTTTCTCCGATACTGGGCCGGGCTGATGGGCGTCTGGATGTTCCAACGGTCGGCGCACCGTGCCGCCACCTTGAGCATCGTCCGTGACCCCCGGGCGCCGATGGTGATGGGCGGGCGGGGTGACTGCATCGGCTTCGGGCTGCAATAGGCGTTCTCTGTACGGAACCACTTGCCGCGGAAGGTGACCGTCTCCTCGGCCCACATGCGTTTGATGATGGCCACGGCTTCGGTCAATTGCTGCGCCCGCTGCCCCATGCCCGGAAAAGCGAATCCGTAGGCCGTGTGCTCCTCCTCGAACCAGCCGGCGCCGAGGCCGAGCTCCAACCGTCCTCCGCTGATGACGTCCAGACACGCGCTCATCTTTGCCAGCAGCGCGGGATTCCGGAACGACACGTTGGAACAGAGTGTCCCGATGCGAACGCGCCGGGTCAGGGCCGCCAAGGCCGAGAGGGTCACCCAGGACTCGTAGAAGGGGGCGGTTGGCGGCGGCAGCGGATGAAACAGCCTGGAGGTGAAAAAGTGGTCGTTCAGCCATACCGAGTCGTAGCCCAACTCCTCCGCACGGAGCGCCACTTCGCGGATATGGTCGAAATCGACCCCGGTCTGTATCGGGGTCACACCAAAGGATACTCGCCGAGACATGAATCAGACACTAGATGGACGCGAGCTTCTTCAGGATGGCGTCGTGTGCGATCTGCTCGGATTCGGAGCCTTCGAAGATGACGCCTCCCAGCACCTTGGCGGTGGGAATTCGGTCCTCGAATACCCCCTGCACGGTGATGTGGAAGTAGGCCAGGGTGGAGTGGCCGCCGTCATCGTTGACGTCGGTGAGCGCATCCCCCGAGACCTCGACCTCCCGAGCCCGGCCCTTTACGTAGTAGGCCATGTCGTCGTCGATGACCAGCAGCGTGATGCGGCCGTTCCGTCTGAGATCGCTGGCGCATTCCCCGTCGCCCCAGGTTGCGAGATTGAGGTTCCCGCCATCCTTGGCGATGATGTCGGCGTAGCTCAGCATGCCGGCGTTGGCCCATCCTTCTTCGTCCACGGTGATGATCTGGACTACGCGATTCTGCTTCCCTTCAAGGTTGCCGGGCCGCAGGAGCGCCAGTGCATCATCGGGAAGGTTGTCGGATACGAACCGGGCCATGGGGCTTCCTTTCCTGCGGTTACTGGTTCTTGAGTGGTTCTTCTCTGCGGGTGCGGCTACGGGCGGGTTTGAAACCCGCCCCTACACTTTCGAATCCTGACGCGAATCCGCAGGCTCCCCGTGCGGTCTTTCAGGGCACGGGAGCCCACTGAAGCTCGCGCTCCATGAAGTCCACCACCATGGGCCAGGCCAGGTCGGCGGCATGGGCGTGATAGCCCACCGCGCCCGGGTCCACGAATCCGTGCCCGCCGAACGGATAAAAATGCCATTCCAGCGGCTGGCCGTTCTCCCGGAACGCGTACATCATCCGGTCCTGGACGGCGGTGTTGGTGACCACGTCGTCCGCACCGTAGAGGTTGATGGAAGGACAGCGGATGCGCTTGGCCTTTTCCCAGGGAGGGATGGGCCGCATGTCCGTGGGGGGCTCATCCCGAACCGTGGGATAGTAACCGACGAAGGCCCGCACCTCCGGCGTTGCCGCCACGAAGTTGATGGCGATCCGCCCGCCCATGCAGTAGCCGCATACCGCTACCCGCGCGTTATCCACGTGGGGTTGGGAGAGCAGGAAGCGCCAGCTCTCGGTGAGCGCACGGTCAAACTGGTCGTCGGAAGTCTTGGCCTGGATCTCGGAGCCGGTCACGATGTGCGTGGCCGCGGGATATCCGACCTGCTCGAAGACGTTGGCGGCAAAGGTGCTGTAGCCTAGGGCGGCGAACTTGCGCGCCTCGATCTTGATGTAGTCCGTCAACCCACCCTTTGGGTGGATGAGCAGCAAGGCGGGCCCGGGATCCGTCCTTTGAGGATGCACGAGGAAACCGGCGACGCCGTGGTCCTGAGTGTTGAGTCTGCGCTCGATGAGCTGCATGGGTCCTCCCGGCTGGTGTTGATGGCGGGGAGCGTAACATGATCCCGTGACACCGGAAAGAGTATGAAGGGGCGCACCTGCTACCAGAGAATGGGCGCCGGATAGCGAGCGATGACCTCGTCTGGGGTCACGATGGTCATGCCGTTCAGGATAGCCTGCGAGATCAAGCCTCGGTCGAACGGGTCCCGGTGAAATGGAGGGAGGAGCGCATCGTGTGCGGCACACGTTTCGTCGAAAGGCAGAGCCTCTATCTGCAGCCATCGTCGCCGGCTGGCGACGTAACGGTTCGGGGGCTCCGGCAACGGCAGTCGGCCGAGCCGGTGTTTGATGGCGATTTCCCAAGCCGAGAGGGCGCTCAGATAGACCTCGTTTCCAGGGTCCCTGCAACTCTGGCGCACACCGGGCGTCAACTCCGGTGCATCGGCCGCCAGCCAAAGGAAGGTGCAGGTGTCGAGGAGTAACTTCACCTAGCAGGCCGTGTCAAAACCCTAACTTCGGGGCACGAAAGGCCTCTCCGTCATTTGTATGTTGAGAGTTCCTCTCAGATCGGCCAATTTGGGGGGGAGGCATGCGGGGCGAGTCGCTCGTCATAGGGTGAGCATTGCCTTGGGGCAGTACTGCACCGGGCGGGAGTAGGACACCCCGCATGCCAGTTGTCGCTCCGAACAGATACAGGGGGGTAAGCCCCGTATAAGCAAGTGTGGAGGACAGCGACATCGTAGCAGAACAGGAGGCGGGCATGAAAGTAGTAGCAGGGATTGATGTAGGCAAGCGGGAGTTGGTGGTCTCGGTGTCGGGCGGGGCGGTACGGCGCTTTGGGAACCAGGCCGGGGGCATCAGGGTTTTACGGAACTGGCTTCGGGCAGAGGGGGTGACGCAGGTGGTGTGTGAGGCGACGGGGGGGTACGAGGAGCAGGTAGTAGAGCGTTTGGGGGCGGGGGGGATGGCGGTGCATGTAGCGCATCCGCCGCGGGTGCGGAGTTTTGCGCAAGCCCTGGGACAAGGGGCGAAGACCGATCCGTTGGACGCGCAGGTGCTGGCGCTGTACGGCGGGGTGTTCGAGGTGGAGGGGCAGTCTGAGCAGGACAGCGCCAGTCGGGAGTTGCGGGGGGTGGTGGGTCGAAGGCAGCAGTTGGTGCAGCAGCGTGTGCAGGAACTCAATCGGCTGGAGAAGGGGCCTAAGGGAGTGAACAAGAAGTCCTGTGAGCGGCATGTGGCCTGGCTCGACAAGGAGATCGCGCGGCTGGACAAGGCCTTGCAGGCACTGGTGCGGCGTCACCCGAGGTTGAGCCAACGCGGGACCTTGTATCAGAGCGTGAGCGGCGTGGGAGAGCTGACCGCCGCGACCTTGCTGGCGTACTTGCCCGAACTGGGCCAAGGTTGCGGCAAGGGCTTGACCGCCTTGGCGGGCTTGGCGCCGTGGTCCCACGACAGCGGTCAGCGTCAGGGACACCGCGCCATCCGGGGAGGTCGTGGAACCGTCCGTCGGGCCTTGTACATGGCCGCGCTGTCAGCCATACGGTTCAACCAGGAACTGAAGGGCTTCTATCGTCGTTTGAGGCGCCGCGGTAAGCTCGGCAAGGTGGCCCTGGTGGCGGTCATGCGCAAGTTGTTGTTACTCCTCCATGCCATCGCACGCCGCGGTACCCCGTGGGTGCCTTCTCTTAACCCAGCACCCTCTTAGACCCTTGACTTCCAACACAGATACTCCCGCGAAAGCGGGAATCCAGGGGTCCTGGAGGGGTCCCTACGCGGCGTTTCCCCGCTCCACCCCGCCTGGATTCCCGCTTTCGCGGGAATGACGATTTCGGGGGCCGTTGCCTCTCTCGGATGGGGTTTGACACAGCCTGCTAGGCCTTCTGCTTTCCTTCGAACGCGTCGAGCAGGTCGTCGGGCAGCGGCTCGAAGAAGTTGGACGGGAGCGTCATTCCTCGATCGATCCCCACTGGTCTCGGTTCCGCCAGTGGTTTGGTGACCGGCCGGATCTCTGCCACCGGCATATTGCGGCGGCAGAGGAGGATGGTTTCCCCATCCTCCACGCTGGCAAGATACCGGGAGAGATTGGCCTTGGCGTCGGCTATGTTGACCCGGATCATGTACTGCTTATAGCTTAACTATATGACCAACTTCAATGGCCTTGGAGCATACTTGAAGGGCTACGCGTCGTAAGTCCCCCCGACGTCGGCTTGACTTGATTGCTGAAATCGGCAAAGGCTACGGCTATGCGAGTCATTGATGCAGACGGTCATGTGAACGAGTGCCCCGCGACGTTTGACGACAAGTATCTGGACCCGGCGTTCCGGGACCGGCGGCCTGCCATCGTGGGTTCGGGAGGGCTGTATTACTGGATGATCGGCGAGCAGGTCTTCCCGCGGCGCTCGGGCCTGGGCTGCAACAATTTCAGCACCCCGGCCCGCATCGACGGCAAGCCCACCAGGCACGGCGCGCTGATCGAGGGCCGGAACCTGGACACCCTCGACAGCCAGGAGCTGACGGACCTGAACGCCCGCATCGAAGCGCTGGACGCCGAGGACATCGACGTCCAGGTGATCTATCCGACGCTCTTTCTGGCCTATCCGCTGACCTCCGAAGCTCCGCTCATGACCGCCCTGTGCTCGTCTTACAACCGCTGGATGGGCGACACCTTGGCGGGGAGCGACCGCCTCAAGTGGGCCGGCGTGGTCAATCTGGAAGACGTCCCCGCGGCCGTGCAAGGCGTGTACGAGGCCAAGAGCCTCGGGGCTTCGGGCATCATGGTGCTGGGCACCGCGGGCGACCACACGCTCGACAAACCCATGTTCCTGCCGTTCTACGAGGCCATGGCTGAGACCGACCTGACCCTGGGGGTGCACGTGGGCTGGGCGTGCCCGTCGCTGAACAATCTCTACAGCGAGCTCTACCCCTCGTGGCTCACCGCGTTCCTCATGCCGGTGCTGATGGGGTTCGTCTCCTTCATGACCGGCGGCGTGCTGGACCGGTTCCCGAACCTCAGGGTGGTCTTCCTGGAAGCGGGCTGCCTGTGGATTCCCTTCGTCATCGACCGTCTGAACCACCGCTTTTCGCACGCCCAACGGCTGGCGAACCTCTATCCGCAGATCACCGTCAACGCCGCCGCCGAGCCGAATGAATACCTCAAGCGCGGCAACCTGTACTGGAGCGCGGAGGTGGAGGACGGGATGCTGCCCCAGGTCATGGACCTGGTGGGGGAGGGGCAGATCGTCTTCGGCTCCGACATGCCCCACTCGGACCGGGAGCGCTTCGCGGCCAAGACGCTGCTGGAGCGGGGCGACGTGAGTGAGTCGGGGAAGAACGCGATTCTGGAGGGAAATCCCGCGCGGCTCTACGGGTTCTAGGTGCTTGTCCATATTGGGCAGAGAGATCGGGCACGGGCGGGTTTGAAACCCGCCCCTACAACGGGCTGTCCACATCACGGAGGAGAAGATGGCAGATGCGATGCTACAGGGCAGTTGTCTTTGCAAGGCTGTCCGCTACGAGATAAGTCCCCCGTTCATCCGGTTCACCCACTGTTACTGCATGCGGTGCCGTAAGGCCACGGGCGGGGTGAAGTCCAGCAACATCTCGGTGCCGCCGGAGCAGTTCCGCTGGATCTCCGGCGAGGACGCGATTTCCCGGTGGGACATGCCCGAGGCGCGCGCCTTCGCCATCGCCATCTGCACCAAGTGCAACTGCCCGGTGCCGCGGCTGACCCGGGACGGCCAACGGTACACCGTTCCCGCGGGCAGCCTTGATGACGAGCCCGGCGAGCAGCCCTCGGCACACCGTTACTGGGAGAGCCGCGCCGGTTGGGCTGCGACTGACGAATCCCATCTCCCGTACGAGGACTGAGCGAGGATGACCCAACAAGATCGTGAGTTTCTGGTGGGCTCGGTATGGCCGACCAACCGCTCGGGGATCCTCGGCGACACCGAGCTCGACGGTCGGCTGCCGCCGGGCATCAAGCTCGTCCACGTCACCATGGACTTTCAGGAAGGAACCGAGGAGGAGTTCGCCCGCTCCATACCGGGTTACGAGGCCAAGGCCGCGGGGCTGATGGAGCAGAAGCCCGATCTCATCCGTGTGCTCGGCGCCCCGCCCTTCATGATCCTGGGATTCGACGGCGAGAGCCAAGTCATTCGAGGCTGGGAGCAGAAGTACGACGTGCCCATGTTCACCTCCGGGCAGAACCACGTGCGCGCCCTCCGGGCGCTCGGGGTCAAGCGGTTCCTCGGCGCCACCTACCTGCCCGACAACCTCAACAACATTTTCGCTCAGTACCTGCGGGAAGCCGGCTTCGACGTCATCGCCATGGAAGGCATGGACGCGCCGTTCCACGAAGTGCCGCACATCCCGGCCACGGACATCGCCGAGCACCTCAAGCAGTCGTTCCGCCGTCATTCCGGCGCCGAGGCCCTGTACCTGCTGGGCTCGGCCTGGAAGGTCCTGGACGTTATCGAAGACATCGAGGACAGTCTGGGAGTGCCGGTGGTTTATGCGCTCACCGCCCGGAGCTGGGAAACCCAGCTACGCCTGGGCTTCCGCCAGCCCATCCCCGGCTACGGCCGGTTGCTGTCCGAAATGCCGGACCTGGGTCCGGTCAGGGACATTTCACGCTAGCGGCAAGATGCCAAGGAAACCGGAGAGGGCCGGCGACAGCCTACACTTGGCGAGGGCTCACCCCAGGAGCGAGGGCATCTTGCCCTCGCCGAGGGCGGGACGCCCTCGCTCCCAGGTCCTCGCCCCGATTGTCCAGCCACGACAGCCAGCGTGAAATGACCCTGTGGGTCCGGTGGTCAGCAGTTGATTCGAGGCCGCAGACGTTTCATGCAAATGCAGTGAACTGAAGCCGTACTCCACAGGCTTTGACAATCTTGTGGACGGTGTCGATCCTCGGGATGTTCTTGTTTGTCAGGGCGCGTGACAAACCCGATCGGTTCAATCCGGTTCTGCGCGACAACTCCGATACGCCGCCAACCGCCTCAGCAACATTCCGGAGGGCGATCAACAGGTCTTCGTGGTCGCTTTCCGGGTCGTCAAGCACCACGTTCAGGTATTCGGCGATCGCTTGCGGACTCTTGAGGTAATCACTGGTCTTGTACGGTATGGTCGGCATGGCGATTGTATACTATAGTATACCGAAATGGCGATTGAATCAACCAAGCATCCCTGTATAGGGCCTAGCGGGCTGTGTCAAAACGCCAACTTCGAGGTGCGAAAGGCCAATCCGTCATTCCCGCATCCCTCCCGTCATTACCGCGAAACAGGCCGTGTCAAAACCCTAACTTCGGGGCACGAAAGGCCAATCCGTCATTCCCGTTCTACTCCGTCATTCCCGCGAAAGCGGGAATCCAGGGGTCCTGGAGGGGTCCCTACGCGGCGTTTCCCCGCTCCACCCCGCCTGGATTCCCGCTTTCGCGGGAATGACGATTTCGGGGGCCTGTGCTTCACTGGGGTGGCTTTTGACACAGCCTGCTAGCGGGCGCTTGATCTCGGCTACCGCTCACTGCGTCTATTGCAGGTTTCCAGGGACGGATGCAGGTGATTCTTCGTCCAGGACCACGGGGACGAAACAGATAACGGCTCCGTCCCGCCATTCTGCAAGGCTATCATCAGCTTCCACATCCTGAAGCGACCGCGGCTCCGGGATTTCCTCTCCGTCCTGGATCATGCCCTCGATATGGAAGGCGAGTGCAGTGGCGCCGCGCCCGATGGTCTCGTCGATGGTGTTGCCGTCCGATACGCATCCCGGAAAGTCGGGAAAGCTGATGCCGAAGCCCGGCCTATCGTCTCTGTGAACGAACGCGACGTAGAGCATGGCGTCAGGAGTCACGCGCGGCCCGCCGAGCGGAAGGCGGGCCGAACGCGGCTGAACTAGATCCCCCGCCTCACGACGCGAACCGCGACATGGTGACCGGCGTGTACTCATCCGGGGCCTGGGTGACCACGAGCTCGGGCTCGATGCCGTAGAGGCGGCGGGCATTGCCGCCCAGCATCTTCTCCTGGGCGCTTTTCGGGACGTTGTGCTTGGTCATGTTGTCGATGGCTTCCCAGACGTCGGCGGCGTCGAGATGGGGCATGTCGGAGGACCACAGGCCGATGTCCTCGTACAGGTCCCAGAGCCGGAAGGTGATCTCCTCGTCGCCCTCGAAGGCGATGAAGCAGTTCTTGTAGAAGACCTCCTTGGGGTCGCCGATGTTCTCGTTGGTGTGCCTGTAGAGCTCCAGGTAGCCTTCGGCCTTTTCCAGCACCAGCGGCAGCCAACTCGAGTTGGACTCCAGGATGGCCACCTTGAGGCGTGGGAACTTTTCTAGCCAACCCGTCATCAGCACCACGCCGGTCCAGGTCATGGCCTCGGCGATGAAGCCGTAGGCGGCGTCGCCGGCCTGCTTCGAGCCCATGGCCTGCATGATGTTGGCGACGAACTGGCCGGGCGAGTAGACCAGCACGTTGTCCTCGTCGGCGAAAAGGCGCTTTCTGTCCCGGCCCATGCGCTCTTCGAGACCCGCAGACAAAGGCTCGCCGCGGGACGGGAAGGTGTGCATGCCCAGCACCATGCCGAGCTCTTCGAACTCCTTCCACAACGGATCGAATTCCGGGAAGGTGGGGTAGCGGTTGAGCGCGATGATGGGCCGCACCAGCGCCGACTTGAAGCCCCGCTTGGCCACCCGCCGCAGCTCGTCGATGGCCCGGTCCACGTCCTGCAACGGCAGCACCGCGGCCGGGTACATCCGCTTCCGGTCGGCGCCGCAGTAGTCGTAGACCCAGTCGTTATAGGCCCTGGCGCACAGGTGGGCGGCCTCGGCGTTCTCAACGAGGGGCAGGTAGACGAAGGTCGAGGGGAAGATCATCACCTGGTCGATGCCGGATGCGTCCATGTCCTTGAGCCGGACGTGGGGGTCCCGGGCGCTGGCGTTGCGGCCAACCGTCTCGTCCCATTCCTTGGTGCCGGGCTGGACGCTGCCGATCTCTTTCTTGGTCAGGCCGGGATGCCAGGTCTCCGCGGGATATTTCCACTCGTTGGGGCTCCGGAAGCTGATGCGCGAGTTCCGCACCAGCACGAGCCGGTCGGCGTCCCGGTAGAAGTGCGTCTTGGCGAGCTCGCGATGGCGCTCGGGAATGTACTTGTCCCACACCTCCGGAGGCTCGTAGATGTGGCTGTCGCAGTCGAAAACGGGAAAATCCTTGGTACGACCTTTTGCGCTGTAAGCCATGATGACCTCCTGTGGGTGGGTTAGAAGTAGAAGCGTGTATCGGCCTACGCGGCGATGCGGGCGCGGGCGGGTTTGAAACCCGCCCCTACACCCTCATCTTTCTGTGGCGCAGGACACTAGTGTGGTGTCTCACAAATACGCTTACGAATCTGCGGGTCCACAAGTCATCGCGCCTTGCCGACAACCAAAATGCCCTCGCATCTTCATAACCGTATTTGTGAGAGACCACACTAGTGGCCTCCATGACAAATCCCCATGGGGTTGTCAAATCGAAACTGCGCCAGCAGCCGGTAGTCCAGCCGGTGTAGGGGCGGGTTTCAAACCCGCCCGCGCCCGCATCGCACCATCGGTCGATAAAGGGTCCCGGCCGGCTACTCCCGCGGAATCAGGTGTACATCCTCCGGCCGCCAGCCCACCCGCAGTTGACCGTGACGGACCACGGAGGCGGCCTGGGCGCCGGGAACACGGATTCGCAGGGACAACTCCCCGATGCGGCCGATGACCAGCACGCTGTCGCCATAGTGCACGGAGCCTTCCACGGCCATATCGAACACGTTGAGCCCCTTGGTGTATTCGTTCTCGCCGACGAGTCGGACATCTTCCGGGCGCACGAGTGCATGGACGCGGCCGCTGACGATACCGCGCGCCACGGCCATTTCTCCCAGGGAGTCCACCGTCAGCGTGCCCGCGTTCGCGTCGACCACGGCGGCATCGAAGAAGTTGCTGTCGCCGATGAAGTTCCCCACGAAGTAGGTGGCGGGCCGGTGGTACATCTCCAACGGCGGCGCGACCTGCTCGATCTTGCCGTCGTTGAAGACGGCGACCCGGTCCGACATGGTCATGGCTTCGGTCTGGTCGTGGGTGACGTAGATCGTGGTGATGCCCACCTCGCCGTGAATGCGTTTGATCTCCACCTGCATCTGCTCCCGCAGGTTCTTGTCCAGGGCGCCCAGGGGCTCGTCGAGCAGTAGCACGTCGGGCTCGAACACCAGCGCGCGGGCCAGCGCTACCCGCTGTTGCTGACCGCCGGACAGCTCTCGCGGGTATTTGATGGCGAACTCCGCCAGCCCCACCAACTCCAGCGCCTTTTCCACCCGCGGCCGGATCTGTTCACGAGGAAACTTCCGCATCTTGAGCGGGAAGGCGACGTTGGTCTCCGTGGTCATGTGCGGGAACAGCGCGTAGTTCTGAAACACCATGCCGATGTTGCGCCGGTAGGGCCGGACATTGGCCAGCGAACGGCCCTCCAGCTCCAGCGTGCCGGCGGTGAGCTCCTCGAACCCGGCGATCATCAGGAGCGTGGTGGTCTTGCCCGATCCGCTGGGACCCAGGAGCGTCAGGAACTCTCCCCGGCGCACGTCGATGGAGATGCCGTCCACGGCGTTGACCCGGCCGTCGTAGGACTTGACCACGTCTCTCAGGCATAGGTACGAGTCGCTCATGGCTTGGTGTCCGTTCTGGTCAATTTACGGAAGCTCTCGCTAGCATGGCGTCCTTCGACTTCGCTCGGCGGACCTCGCTACGCTCAGGACGAACGGTGTTGGTGGTCCCGTTCGTCCTGAGCGTAGCGAGGTCCGCCGAGCGAAGTCGAAGGACGCCATCGTCATTCCTTGAACTGGTCCCGGCGCCATTTGAACGCGCCTGCAAGTCCGAGCTCGTCGACCTTGGCCTGAAAGTCCCGGTGCACCTGCGACTCGGTGGCGTAGGTGGGCGCGATGAGATCCACGGAGCTGTTGAAGGCCATGCGGATGCCTTGCGCTTCGAGAATCCGGTTGATGCTGGTGCGGGCGCAGAAGAGCGCTTCCGGTCCGATCAACGCCAACCGCCGGGCGTATTTGAGGGTAGCTTCTTCGAGCTCATCGGCGGGCACCACGCGGTTGACCATGCCGATCTCCCGGGCCTCCGCCGCCCCGATCATGTCGCCCATGTAGATCAGCTCCCGGGCGCGCTTCAGGCCGATGACCCAGGGCATCATCATGGCGGTGGCGGGTCCGGCGAAGCGGATCTCCGGCTCGCCGAACAAGGCGTCCTCGGCGGCGATGGTCAGGTCGCAGAGCATGGTCATGACGCAGCCCTCGCCCAGGGCGTGTCCCTGCACCGAGGCGATGATGGGCGTGTGCAGCTCCCAGATGGCGGTGGCCAGCCTGAGCCCGCGGCTCAGCCGGTGGTGCGTGTGGATGGCGTGGTGGCGGTCCTTTTCCCGCTCGGGATCACTACGCTCCACGTCGTGGCCAGCGCAGAAGCTCTTGCCCTCGCCGCGCAGAATGATCACGGTGACATCCCGATCCTGGTCGGCGGTTTCGAGGGCTTCCAGCAGCGCCCGCGACAACGCCCGGTTGAGGGCGTTGCGCTTCTCCGGCCGGTTCAGCGAGATGACGGCGATGTCGCTGTCCTTCCGGTAGGTCAGCACCTGATCCGTTTCCGTCATGTGGTCTTCTCCCGTGGGATGATCAGCGCGTCCACAATGATGCACCCCTGGCCCCGGGGAAGCGCCATCACCGGGTTCAGGTCGATCTCGGCGATGGAGTCCCGCTCGGCCCAGGCGAAGTCCCCGAGGGCGGTCAGGCAAAGGCGCACCGCCTGGACGTCGCGCGGCGCCTGGCCCCGCACGCCTCCCAGAAGTCGCCGGCCGCGGGTCTCCGCGATCATGGCATTGGCGTCGCCGTCGCACAGCGGCAGCGGGCGAAATGCCACGTCGTCCAGGATCTCCACCAGAACGCCGCCCAGTCCGTATGCCAGCACCGGCCCGAAGTCGGGGTCCCGGCTCACGCCCATGAACAGCTCCACCGTATCCCGGATCATGGGCTGAACGATGAACACGGCATCGGCGGGTGGGGACGAGAGCCGCTCCAGTTTGTCCGCCATGTCATCGAAGGCGACGGCCAGCGCCGCCTCGTCCGGGAGGCCCGCGGCCACCAGCCCCAGATCGGACTTGTGCGGAATGTCATCGGACGCCACCTTGAGCACCACCGGATAGCCGATGCCCCGGGCGGCATGCAGTGCCTCCTCTCGGGAGGTCGCGACCGTTTCCTGAATCACCGGCAGCCCAGCCTCGCCCAGCAGTTTCTTGGAATCCGCCTCGTTGATGTGTGAACGTTGCCGGTTCCGTTTGCCCAGATAGGCGGCGACGCGGGCGGTCGACGGCGGCTCCGGCAAAAATTCCGGCCGCGGCATGGACCAGCGCGCCAGCCGGTCGACGGCGCCCAGACCCTGGCGCGTCCCGCCGATGGTGGGAATGCCTGACGCGCGCAGGGCGTCGGCGAACTCCTGCCGGAAGAGACCCGGCCGGGTGTTCATGAAGTAACACGGCTTGGTGGTTTGTTGGGCGGCCTCCGCCAGATACTGCGAGTACTGGGTGGGGACCATCGGCGAATCGTCGCGGCTGTCGCTCACCATGACGATGGAGTCCACGTCGGGCTCGTCCGCCAGCACCTTGAGTCCGTGGGGCATGTTCACGTCGAACCTGCCGTCGCCCCAGGCATCCAACGGGTTGCCGTCGCCGGTCAGCGACCCGATGACGCGTTTCACCTCCCGGCGCCCGGCTTCGGACAAGGGCGGCAGGGACAGCCCGGCGGCGCCGGCCACGTCCAGGATCAGCTCCGCCTGCCCGCCGGACCCCGTAATCAGGCCGAGTTTCCGTCCGGTGGGCCAGCGCTCGCCCTGGCAGCACGCCAGCACCTCGGTCAGCTCGTCCATGTCGCTGACCTCGATGGCCCGGTGCCGCTTGAGGACCTCCGAGAAGACCCGGGCCCCGCCGGCGAGACCGCCGGTATGGCTGGTGATGGCCCGGCGCGTCCGGTCGTTGCGGCCGACCTTGAGCACCACCACCGGCTTGCCGCGGTCCGCCGCCTGGTCCAGGGCGGCGACGTAGCGTTCCGGGTCGCGGATGGTCTCGGTGAAGGTCGCGATCACCCGGGTGTGGGGGTCGTCGGCCAGGTACTCGATGAACTCGGCGGTGGTGGTCACCGCCTCGTTCCCGGTGGAGACCACGTGGCTGAAGCCGAACCGCCGGCAGTCGGTCAGGAGCCCGATGGCGATGGAGCCGCTCTGGGTGACGATGGCGACGTTGCCAAGCAGCTTCTCGGGTTGCAGCAGATTCGAGGTGTAGAGGCTGGTGCGGTGGTGCGGGCTCAGCACGCCCATGCAGTTCGGGCCGCATACCGCCATGCCGGCGCCGCGCGCGGCCTCCTCCAGCTCTTCCTGACGCTTCCGGCCTTCCTCGCCCAGCTCGGCGAAGCCGCTGTCCAGCACCACCGCACCCCCGTAGCCCCGGGCCGCGGCCGCTTTGAAAGGCTCCGTCACGAGCCTGTGATTGACGCAGAAGACGATGGCGTCGATGCCCTCCGGGATTTCTTCGAGACCGTGGTAACAGCGTTTTCCCAGCACCGTCTCGTATCGCGGATTGATGGGATAGACGGTACCGCCGTATCCCATCTTGTCGAGCATCTCCAGAATCCGCCGGCCCGGGCCACGGTTCTCGCTGGCGCCATAGACCGCGATGGAGCCCGGCTTGAGAAGCCGCTTAAGTGACATGCACCGGCCTCCTGCGCGTGGCCGCGGCGATGGCCGTGCCGATCAGCACCAGGGTGAACAACAGGGTCGAGACCACCGCCAGCACCGGGTCGGCTTCCAGCCGCACGCTCTCGTACATCTTCCGGGGCAGGGTGGACGCGTCGCGCCCGGCGATGAAGATGGCGATGACGGTCTCGTCGAAGGAGTGGATGAACGCGAAGAGCGATGCCACCAGAAAGCCCGGCCGTAGCACCGGCAGGGTGACGTGGAAGAAGGTCCGGAGCGGACCCGCCCCGGCGCTCATGGCGGCGCGTTCGAGATTCCGGTCGAATCCCTTGAGCGTCGCGGACACGATCAGGAACGCCACCGGCACCGACACGCAGGTGTGGGCGATGATGACCCCGAAGTAGCTGTTGGTCAGGCCCACGGGACTGAAGAAAGCGTAGTAGCCCAGTGCCAGCACGATGTGCGGCACCATGAGCGGCATGATGAGCAGGAAGTTAACCAGTCCGCGCCCCGGGAACCGAAAGCGCACCAGGGCGAAGGCCGCCGGAATGACCAGCGCCATGGTGACGAACATGGTGGCGGTGGCGATGATGGCGCTGTTGATCGTGGGAGTCGTCCACAGCTCGTTGGCGAAGTATGCCCTGTAGTACCCGAGCCAGTAGCCGGTGGGCGGGAAGGCGAAAGAGGGCGAGTCGCTGAGCGACATGGGAATGACGATGAACATCGGCGCGGCGATGAAGGCGCCGATGGCAATCGCGAGGGCTTTCATGAACATCATGGCCCACTCATCCCCATAGCTTGTCCAGCCCCACCAGCCGGTTGTAGATGGCCAGCAGCACCATGGTCGTGGCCAGCAGCACTCCCGCCATGGCCGAGGCGAAGCCCCATTCGAGAAGCTCCTCGATCTGCTGGCCGATGAGCCCCGCGATCATCTGGTCCCGCGGTCCGCCCAGCAGCACCGGCGTCACGTAGAACCCCAGGCAGATGATGAAGACCAGCGTGCAACCGTTCACCACGCCCGGCAGGCTCAAGGGGAAGAACACCGTCCGGAAACCCTGGAACGGCGTGGCCCCCAGGCTCGCCGCCGCGCGCAGGTGGTTGGGGTCGATCTTCTGCATGGCGGCGTAGATGGAAAGGATCATGTAGGGGATCAGGATGTGCACCATGCCGAGGGTGGTGGCGAAGCTGTTGAAGAGGATCTGCGGCACCGGGTCGAAGCCCACCCATGTCAGCAGCTTGGTCACCGGCCCCTTGTTGCCCAGGATCACCAGCCACGAGTAGGTGCGGACGAGAAAGCTGGTCCAGAAGCTCATGGCCACCACCAGCAGCAGGACGAAACCCAGCGTGCCGCCGTACCGGACGATGACGTAGGCCAGCGGATAGCCGAGGGCCAGGCAGATCAGGGTCACGACAAGAGCGAACCAGAAGGTGTTTCCGAGCACCCTGGAGTAGAGCGACGACGAGAAGAACTCCCGGTAGTTGGCCAGCGACAGCGTCGGGTCGGTGAAGCTGATGACGATGACGTCCAGCAGCGGGTAGACGAACAGGACGGCAATGAACAGGATGGCCGGCGCGGAAAGCATCCAGGCCGAGAGGTTCGCGCGCGAGCGCAACGGCCTGAACGCTCTCTTGCCGGCGCGAGTGTCTAACGGCCTTACGGAAGTCGCATTCATCCGCGCAAGTCGGTCCCGGGTGCGTGCGCCATGGGTAGACCGGGGGTAGGGGCGGGTTTCAAACCCGCCCGCGCCCGCACCGCGCTGTCAAGCGATACTGCCGCCCGGCCTCCGATCTCAGGTGGCCAACCACTGGTTGAAGCGTTTGGTCAGCGCGCTCAGGTTCGTGCCCACCCAGAGCGGATCAGGCTGGTAGGTGAGCGGCAGGTTATCCTTCCACGTGGGCATCATCCGCGCCTTCTTCTCGTCGATGTGCTCGTAGGCCGCGGTGAGCCACGGGCCGGTGTTCATCAGGCGGCAGAACACGCCAAGGTACTGAGGCTGGAGGCAGAACTGGGCGAAGCGCCAGGCCTCCGCCGCGTTGGGGGCGCCGCGCGCCACCACCCAGTTGGACCGGCGCGCGTGGGCTTGGTTCCAGACCACCTCGAGGGGCACTCCCTGCTCCACCGCGACGCCGGCGCGCGTGTTCCACATGGGCATCAGGTCGACTTCACCGTCGCGCATGAGCTGCACCGACTGGGAGCCGCGTTTCCACCACACCTTGACGTGAGGCTTGAGCTCATCGAGCTTCTTGAAGGCCCGGTCGACGTCCAGCGGATAGAGCTTGTCCTTGGGCACGCCGTCGGCCAGCAGCGCGAAGGGAGCCATCCGGGCAACGTCGCTGTAGGCCCCCCGGTTGCCGGGAAACTTCTCCACGTTCCAGTAGTCGGCCCAGGACTGGGGGCCGCCGTTGGGGAACTTCTTCTTGTTGTAGACCAGGTTGGTGGAGACGGAATGACGCGAGATGCCGTTGTACCCGATGGTACCGGACGGATAGTCGGTCAGGCGGATGATATCGTAGTGGATATGCTCCAGCAGGTTGTCGTTCAGCGCCCGGATGGAGTCGGACCGCCCGATGCCGAGCACGCTCCACTCGTAGTGGCCGCTCTGGACCTGTGCTTTCATCTTGGCGAAGGCGATCGGCGTGATCGGCTTCACGGAAACGCCGGTGGCCTTTTCATAGGGCTTGTAGTAGGCCTCGGCCTCCGCTTTGCCCCAACTGCCGCCCCAGGTGTTGATGTAAATCGTTTTCGTCTTGGCCCGGGCTTTCGATGCGATGTACGGTGCGCCCAATATCATCGCGCCGGCCGCCACGCTGCCGCCGATGAAGGCGCGCCGGTTGATTCCGCCGCCTTTCGCTTCTTTCGTCTCTGTTCCCTTGGTTTCCGTCGATTCCGCCATCGGTCATTCCTCCTGTTCTGAACGTTGACTCGCCAAGCCCTCGAATTCGTCAGCAACCCAAACTCAAAGAGGGCGCGGGCCACCACACCCGAGAGCCGACCCTTATCAAAAGCGGCGGGGGACGGCAACAAGAAACGGGACGGCGCCGCGTGAGGAGGCTGTCGAGGATGCGTTGAGGGACTGGGGTAGCGGTCTTGTTACGAAGGGCAGCGAGCGGGCAACCGTCATTCCCGCGGGAGCGGGAATGACGGAGAGGGGGCGGGAATACTCGAAGCGAAGGCTATTCCCGGTCCGGCCAGGCCGCCTGCGAGGCCAGGTCCTGCCAAGCCGCGGGGTGGCAGGTGGCCTTCGCGGCTTCATCGGCCTCCAGGGCGGTATCCCAGTCGTTGCCCACGAAGCGGCAGCCGGTGATGCTCTGGGACGCGTCCGACACGAGCCACCGGATAGGAGCGGCCATGACCTCGGGTTGCACCAGCTTGCTCCGGTCGAAGGGTGCGCTTTCGGGGATGAAGCTCGTGTTGGTGGGGCCGCCGGGAACCAGCACGTTGACGGTGACGCCGGTGTCTTCCAGGTCCTTGGCCCAACTGGCGGTGGCGGCTTCCAGCGCGGCCTTGGACATGCCGTAGGGGGTGTAGGCGCCCCGGAACATGGTGTCGAGGCTCGTGGTCACGTTGACGATGCGTCCGGATCCCTGCTTCACCAGATGCGGGGTGATCGCCCGGGCCATGAGGAAGGCGCCTTTCCAGTTGACGTCCATGACCGATTGCCAGCGGTCGGGCTCCACTTCCCAGAAGCGCACCGGCTCGCTCATGTAGTTGGCGCGCACCGTCTGCATGCCGATGCCGGCGGCATTGACCAGCGCGTCCACGCGCCCGAACCGGTCCACCACCGCGTTGGCCACCCGCTCGCAGTCGTCCGCCTTGGTGATGTCCGCGGTGAGGGTGATGAGCGCTCCTTCATCGGCTACGCCCGCGGTGCTGCGGGCCATGGCCTGGACCCGTTCCTCCTGGTTGTCCACCACCGCCACCCGGGCGCCGTCCTCGAGCAGCGCCAGCGTCATGACGGTGCCCATGCCGCCGGCGCCCCCGGTGATGATGACGACCTTGTTGCTTAACGGCTTGTCCGGCATTTCACGGTGTTCCTTTCTCTATGGCCCGAAACACAGAAAGCGCTACTGGTTGGGGGACCCTCACCCCAACCCTCTCCCAGAGGGAGAGGGGGTCGATGGCGGCCTGGGCCGTGGGTGTGACCCTCACCCCAACCCTCTCCCAGAGGGAGAGGGGGTCGATGGCGGCCTGGGCCGTGGGTGTGACCCTCACCCCAACCCTCTCCCAGAGGGAGAGGGGGTCGATGGCGGCCTGGGCCGTGGGTGTGACCCTCACCCCAACCCTCTCCCAGAGGGAGAGGGGGTCGATGGCGGCCTGGGCCGTGGGTGTGGCCCTCACCCCAACCCTCTCCCAGAGGGAGAGGGGGTCGGAGGGCTGTGAAGCGAAGAACGCACCCGATCACGCCTCCTGCTTGTTGGCCTTGTACTGCTGGTGGTTGAGGTCGAGAGCGGCCAGACATTCCGGATCGAAGTCCCGCTGCGCCACCGGTTCGGCTCCCCAGTGGCCATGGGTATCCGTGCCTCGCAGCAACGCCGCGCTGGCATGGTCGAACAATGTCTGGTGCACGTGCGGCGCGATGAAATGAATGGAGTAGCCCAGCCGCCGGTCGTCCGAGTCATTGGGATTGGACCCGTGGATCGTGGTCTCGCTGTGGAAGGAGATCTCGCCGGCCTTCAGCACCACGTCCACCGCCCGGGACTCGTCCACATCGGCCACGGTCTGACCCCTGGAGAGGAGGTTGTCCTGCGCGAAGGTCTCCACGTGCCGGCGGGGGCCCTGGGCGTGGGAGCCGGGCAGCACCCGCATGCAGCCGCTCTTGACGGTGCTGTCGGTGAAGGCGAACCAGGCGGTCAGGGTCTCCCGGGGCTCCAGGCCGTAGTAGGTGGTGTCCTGATGCCAGGAGACGAACCGGGGGTCGTGGGCGTTCTTGGTGAAGAAGCTGGAACCCCAGCAGAGGATGTTCGGGCCGATGATGTCCTCTACCGCGTCGAGCATGCGCGGATGGCGAATCAACTGGTTCAGCCAGGGGAAGGGGAGGTGGGCCTTGATCCGGTACCGTTCCTGGACCTCTCCGCCGATGGTCTCCTCTACCTCCTCGAGCTTTCGTCTGAGTTCGCCCGCGGATTCCCTGTCCATCACCCGGACCGGGAACAGAAATCCTTCGCGATGATAGGCGTCCACTTGTTCCTGCGTCAGTATCTTGGGCATTCCGGTCTCCGTCGATGTGGTCCTTCGACTTCGCTCGCCCTTCGACAGGCTCAGGACTCGCTACGCTCAGGACGAACGGTTGTGAGAACGGTTTCTCTCCGTTCGTCCTGAGCGTAGCGAGTCCTGAGCCTGTCGAAGGGCGAGCGAAGTCGAAGGACTCAATCCGATTAATGAGAGTTTTCCTAATCTGACGCCGGCCACGCCGCCTGTCAAGCACGCCCGGAGAAGGTTTCCCGAGCCCGGACTCGGACTCCCTACAGCCCCGCGGCCTGCCTGAGACTGGTGATCATTGAGACCTGGAGCAGGTACTCGTAAGCCTTCTTCGGGTCGGCGGCGGTCTCGCGCATGGTGCGGCGGAAGCGCTGCTGCCGTTCCGGATCGCGGGCCTCCAGGTTCAGTTTGTTGCGGGTGGAGTGGACGTTGGCGTATTCCAGCGCGATGGGGCGGCGCTGACGCTCGTAGCGGTCGAGCTCCGAGTCGGGGACCTCCCCGTGCCACACGCGCACGAGGATTTCCGCGAGGTTGTAGCCGTCGTGGATGCCGCCGTTCATGCCCATGCCGCCCAGGGGATTGTTGATGTGGGCCGCGTCGCCGGCGAGGAATGCCCGCCCCTGGCGGTAGCGCGCGGCCACGCGCTGGTGCACGGGGTAGAGCGTCCGGTGCCGGACCGGGTAGGGGCGCCCGGTTCCGAGCACCCGCTGGAGCCGCTGCTCGACGCTGGCGTCGCTCAGCACCGAGGCGTCGCTCTCTTCCGGCCGGGTAGGAAACATCACCCGCCAGAGTCCCGGGACCCGCAGCAGGAAGAACCACTCCTCCGGGTCGGCGAAGTAGCTCACCGGCGCGAGCCCGGCAAAGTGGTCCTCGAACGGAAAGGGCGTGCTCAACACCAGAAACCGCTCCGGCCACGTGAACCCGTCGAAGGGGATGTCCAGGGACTTTCGGACGTTGCTGCGGGCGCCGTCGGCGCCCACCAGGAAACGGCCCTGGAAGCGCCGGGTGGCGCCGCCGTCCTGGGTCACCACCGCGGTGACGTCCGCCGTGTCTTCTTCCACGCCGGTCACTTCGCTGGAGAAGAGCACTTCCGCCCCGGCCATGCCCGCCAGCTTCTCGTACAGCAGCCGGTTGAGCTTGAACTGCTCGCACTGGAGCCGGTAGGGGTGCGCCGTGACGTCGGCGATGCGTCCGAAGTCGAACTCGGCGATGCAGCCCGCGCGCTCCCGGTACTGAAGGGTGGGGGCCTTGAGCCCCATGGCCAGAAAATCGTCCAGCACCCCGGTGGGGGCCAGCATGTCGAGGGTGGGCGGATGGAAGGTGGAGGCCCGCAGCGTTTCCGGCAGCGCCGGTTCCGCTTCCAGTACGGTCACCGGCACGTTGTGTTGAGCCAGGTGCAGCGCCACCACGAGCCCCACGGGTCCGGCACCCGCCACCAGCACGCGATCGGTGCTCATGTCACCTGCCCGCGATGGCCGCGGCCCTTGTAGGGGCGGGTTTCAAACCCGCCCGTGCCCGTGATCGCGCTGAATGGCCGGCTGTGAGGGCCAGCCGATGCCGAAAGAGACCATGCCGCACGACGGCCGGTTATCGGAGTCTCCCCAATGGAGCTCACGGCTGCGCCTACCGGAAGTGCGGCATGACGTGCTCGTTGCAGACGTCGAGGTGCTGGAACTGGTCCTTGGCGGCGAAACGGACGATGAAGGTCTGGATGCCGGCTTCGGCGTACTCGTTGATGAAGTCGACCACCTCGTTGGTGCCGCCGGCCTTGACCACGAGTTGCGCGGACACTTCCTCGTAGGTCTTGTGGTAGTACGCCTCCAGGAACGCACCGCCTTCCCGGCGCGCCTTGTCGGAGTCCGGGTCGATGTGGATGGTGAGGTACAGGCAACGGTGGATGTCGGCGGGGTTGCGCCCGGCGTCGCTGGCGAAGTCTTCGAGCTTCTTTTGCGACTCCTTGAAAACCGTGAGCGACGGAATGTTGGTGATCCAGGCATCGCCGTAGAGGGCGGCCCGCTTGAGCCCGCTGTCCACGTCGTTGCTCGACACCCAGACAGGGACGCCGGGCCGCTGCACCGGCTTGGGCAGCAGCGAGAGGTTCTCGATGGTGTAGTACTTGTTGGCGTGGGTGACGTCGTCCCCGGCCCACAGGAGCTTCATGATCTTGAGCACCTGGCTCAAGCGGCCGGCCTTCTGGTTGAAGGGGACGCCGCAGGCCGTGTACTCCTCCTCGAACATCTTGTCGTTGCGTGACACGCCCACGCCCGCGATCAGGCGCCCGCCGCACAACACGTCGACGCTGGCCAGGGCCTGGGCCAGGACCACCGGGTTGCGCATGGCCGCCAGCAGCACCGCGGTGCCGATCTTGACCCGCTCGGTCTTGACCGCCAGCGCCCCCAGGGTGCTGATGACCTCCAGCCGGGACTTGGCGGTGACGCTGTCTCCGATCCACACCGAGTCGTAGCCGGCCTTCTCGACCGCGTCGGCGAGGTTGAAGACGGGGCTCAAGTCCGGGACCGCGGTCTTGGCCAGGATGACCCCCCGGGTCGGTAACAGGATGCCGAAGCTGAGCTTGCTGGTCATTTGGTTCTCCCGATGATTTGAAATGGCCCGCGCTGGCGGGTTTCGGGGCCGTCAAAAGCGTATGAACAGGTCGTTGGTGCCCTCGTTGGTGAGTTGGGTGATGGTGGTGATGCGGTCGCTGAATTCCTTCAGGGTCCCAACGGAGCTGTGGCCGACGTCGATGAGGATGGAGAACAGCGAAAAGCTCAGCCGGTCCTTCTCCTTGAGGAACCGCTCGGACCACTCGGGCGACACCTGGCATTCTCCATCCGTGATGAACACGATATCCCCCTTCTTATATCGTGATTTCTTGAGGCACTCCAGGGCCGCGTCCAGCGGCGTCTCGAAGTCGGTGCCGCCGCCGGGAAAGTGCTCGGCCAGATCCATGAGCTTGTCCGGCTCGACGTCGGCGCCCCGGCGGGTGGTCATGTCGAGGACGTGCAGGGCGGTGTCCCTGGAGGAGAAGCAGATGGAGCGGAACGGCCGGCGCTGGCGCCGCGTCAGCTCCAGCAGGGTCAGGGTGACGGCCTTGGACCAGAGCTCCTTGTCGCCCGCCATGGAGGAGCTGCCGTCGAGGCACACCACCACCGGACCCTTGCGTTTCTCCTCCATGCCCCGCAGCGAGTATTGCAACAGTTGGTTCTCCAGCAGCCGTCGCTGAAAGTCCCGGTGCAGCAGCGGGTGGTGCAGCGTCACCAGTTCTTGCGGCAGCAGGTGCTCCAGGGTGCCTCCCTGCTCCACCGAATAGAGCTCCTCGTTGGCCCGCTCGAAGGTGCGCTTGCGCAACGCCAGGGCGTGGGACTTCATCCTGCCCACCATGCGGATGAGCTTCTTGAGCTTCTCGTTGCCGGCCAGCCGCCGGCCCAGTTCGAGTCTCCGGTCGGCGGGAAGGCGCCCCCCGGACCCCAGGGCGGAGCCCCAGCGTTCCGCTTCTTCCGCGGCCTCGTCGAGCTGCTGGGCGGCGCGAATGGCCGAGGCCTGCACCCGCGCCCGGGCCTCGCTCTCGACCCGGCCCATATCCTCCGTCAACTGCTGCTGCTTTTGCCGGATGGAGGCCGCGTCGCCGCGGAGCTTGCTCTTCAGCCGCTCCTCGATCTTGGCCAGCGCATCTTCCTTGCCGGCGGCGTCCTCCTGCTCGCCCAACTCGCCCGCGTGCTCCAGCGTCTCCCGGGTCTTCTGGAAATCCTCTTCCTGCTGCCGCAGCTTCCAGGTGTCCATCATGTCGTGGCGCGTCCACGGCTTCTCCGACTTGAGCATCTCCAGGAGCCCTTCTCCGACGAGCAGCGTGCACAGGCCGGCCTTGGCCTCGTCGAGCCGGGTGATCTCCCGCATGATGCGGCCCACTTCGCCGTCGTGCAGCGCGGTCAGCAGAGTCCGGTTGATCGCCGCGCTGGGCAGCACGTCGGATTCGTCGGCGAACACGATGTTGTACTTGAACAGCAGGCAGAAGACGTCTTGCAGGAGCGAGGGGAAGTGGGGCACGAGCGCCTGGCCGGCGCGCTCGAGCTCTTGCAGCGAGGCGGCGTCCCGGCGAAGCTGCCCGTAGGCGTGCCGGTCGTAGCGGTCGCTCTCGATCCAGTGGGTGTTCTCGGGCAGACCGGGAGGCGGAGAAGACTTCTTCTTCGGGGTCCGGCGGGCCACTACAAGTCCTCCAGCAGGCGCTTCTGAAGGGTTTGGATCTCGTCCCGCATGCCCTCCACCCGGGCCAGCGGACGGTCCGAATCGGATGCCTTCTCGATGATCTGCTCGACGCGGCCGAGGATGTTGCGGAGCTTGGTGTGTCCCTCGATGAGGGCCTGGGAGCGCAACTCCCCGGTCTCCCACGGGCGTTGCACGTATTCCCCGATCTCCCGGGATTGGAAAAGGAGTTCCTGGACCTCCTGCTCGTAACCGAGGACGATCTCACGGATGGTGGCGCCGACGTCGGCGCGCTCGGACGGCTCCCGCCACAGGACGTGTTCCAGGAACAGGAGGCTCGGGTCCGAGACCTGCGCGTCGCCCGCCAGATACGAGTGCGCCTTCATCAGCGCCAGGGATTGGCGGTAACGCCGGTCGGAGGCGACGATCTGCTTCTTGCCGAGCTGCCGGCGGATCTCGGCCATGGTCCGGTGAACGTGGCCGGGGACCGGCTGCGCGTCAGCCTCGCGCTGCATCTGGTGGAGGTCTTCGAGGGTGAGACAGACCCGGGCCTCCTGTGGAGTCGCCTCCAGCATGCGCAGGAAACGATAATCCTCCTCAATGTAGCCCACCACGAACCGGAGCAGGAAGCGGTCGTACAACGCCGTGAGCTCGTCGTCCTCGGGAAGCTCGTTGCTGGCGCCGAACAGGGTGATGAGCGGTACGTCGTGGACGTGTTGGCCGTTGTGGAACCGGCGCTCGTTGATGACGGACAGGATCGAGTTGAGAATCGAGGAGTTGGCCTTGAACACCTCGTCCAGAAACGCGATGTGGGCCTCCGGGAGCTTGCGGGTGGTGACGCGCCGGTAATCGTCCTGCTCCAGCCCTTTCAGGCTGACCGCGCCGAAAAGCTCTTCCGGAGCGGTGAACCGGGTCAGCAGCCACTGGAAGTAGTTGGCGCCCTCGATACGGCGGCACAGCTCGTCGGCGAGCATGGACTTGGCCGTCCCCGGCGGGCCGATGATCAGCAGATTCTGGGCCGAGAGCAAAGCCGCGAGGGCGCCGTCGATGAGTTCGCCGCGTTCCAGAAACGTCTGTCGCAACTCGTCCCGAAGCGCCAGCAGTTTTTCCTTGGGAGTCATGCGGGAAGCCTGTTGGGTAGTGAACGTGTAGCAAAAGCCGGTTTGCGGCACAAACATTCGTGTCCGCGTCCGTGCAAAGGGCCTGAATCAGCCTGTTTGATCTTGCAACGTCATACGAGACGGTTTAGTTTAACAACGGGAAAGGCCGCGGCTTGGCCGGGGTTAACAACAGAGCCACAGGAGGGAAGCCCATGCCGATTATCACGATCATTCGTGGCGCGTTTGGCGCGGGTCCGGAGGTTGCCGAGCGGGTTGCCGAGGATCTAGGCTATCCGTGCGTGGACCGTGAGGTGCTGATCGAGGCGAGCAACCGCTACGGTATTCCCGAGGCCAAATACGAGGAGGTGCTGGAATCGGGACCGCACTGGTGGGAGCGCTGGCGCGAGAGTCTCCGGTTGTATCGCATCACGCTCCAGGCCGCCATGTGCGAGATGGCCCGGGACGGCAAGATCGTCTACCACGGCCACATGGGGCAGGAGCTCCTGCCCGGCGTCGCACATGTCCTCAAGGTCCTGTTGACCGCACCGCTGGATTACCAGGTCGAAAAGGTACGGGAGCGGGAAGATCTCGACGAGGCCGCCGGCCGCCGTTATGTCGAAGGCGTCAACAAAGCGCGTTCCCGGCGCATGGAAGCCATCTTCGGCGCGGACTGGCGCGATGCGTCGCGCTACGACCTGGTTTTGAACGTCGGGCAGATGACCGTCGACACCTTGGCGCGGTTGATCGAGGATGCGGCCGGGAGCGCCGAGTATCAGAAGACCGCGGAGTCCGAGCGGGAGTTTGTGGATCTGTCCCTGACGTCGCGGGTTCAGGCGGCGCTGATCGTGTCGCCCAAGACGCGGAATCTGAACGTGCGCGTGCGGGCGGAGGGTGGCGTGGTGTACGTTTCCGGGATCCTGACCCAGCCCGCGCTGCAGGAAGAGATCGTCTCGGTGGCCAAGGAGGTGCTCGGGACCGACTCGGTGGAGACGGACTTCGAATCGCCGCCGGTGGAGTACATGTTTCCATAGTCTTCAGGTTCTGGCGGGAATCCTGCCGGGGCGGGAATCGTCCGCCTCGGTATCGTCGCCTGGGAGGGTTTCCGGACGGCGCCCGGGTGAGGCGGTTGTAGGGGCGGGTTTCAAACCCGCCCGCGTCCCATTGTCGCGCGGAATCACACGGCCCTGCCGGGCCGGGAGGAAATAAATGGCACAGAAGAGCATTCTGGTGACAGGGGGTACCGGTCTCGTGGGCGCCTATGTGGTGGGGATGCTGCAGGAGCGCGGGGAACGCCCGGTGATCTTCGACGTGGCGGTCAACGAACGGCTGCTCAACGCCGTGGGAGTCGATCCGGCGTCGGTGGAGACCGTGCGTGGCGATATCCTCGACCTGCCGCAGCTCGTGAGCGCGGTCCGGGACCACGACGTAGGCCAGATCATCCACCTGGCCGCGTTTCTCGGCGAGGAAGTGCAGCGGCGTCCTTATACCGGCGTGCGGTTGAACCTCATGGGCACCGTCAACGTGCTCGAGGCGGCTCGCCTCGAAAACGTGCCGCGGATCACCTTTCCCAGCTCCGGCACCGTCTATCTGGGCTCGCTGGGGGAGGGACTTGAGAAGATCGACGAGACCATCCCGATCAATCCGCCGTCGGTCTACGCCGCCACCAAGGGCGGCTCCGAGTTCCTCGGCAACACCTACGCCAAAATGTACGGGTTCGAGTTCGTGTGCGTGCGCTACGTGGGAGGGCTTTACGGCCCGTCGCCCACCACCATGAAGGCGACCCGCGAGCAGGGGATACAGGATATGATCCGCGCCGCGCTGAAGCGCGAGGATGCCACCATCAGATGGCCCTATGGGCCCACGGAGATCCTCTACGGCAAGGACGCCGCCAAGGCCACCGTTCTCGCCGCGCTGAAGCCGGAGCACAAGGACCGGCTCTTCCACATCGGCTGCAGCGGCATGGTTACCGGCGACGATATCCTGGAGGAGTTGAAAAGGCAGTTTCCCGAGTCCAGGGTCTCGATTCAGAAGGCCAGCGATCCCATGGCCTATCCGGAAAACCGGCCCTTGACCGACCTCTCGCGCGCGTCGGAGCAACTGGGCTTCGAGGCCGACTATACGCTCGACAAGGCGCTGGTGGACTACGCCGAGACCCTCAAGAAGCTCGAGGGGCTGTAGCCGTGGTCATCGACGCGCCAAACCTTCTCCCTCCGGGAGAGGGTGCCCAAAGGCCGGTTCGATCCGTCCCAATCCAACCCCTCACCCTCTGGGAGAGGGTGGCCGAAGGCCGGTACGACCCGCCCCAAATCCAACCCCTCTCCCCCTGGGAGAGGGTGGCCGAAGGCCGGTACGACCCGCCCCAAATCCAACCCCTCTCCCTCTGGGAGAGGGTGGCCGAAGGCCGGGTGAGGGCGCCACGATAGCCCTATGAAGCCCCAACAGAAGCCCCAACAAGCGGTCAACCCTACAAAATCATGATCGTTGCCGTAGTCCTCGCGGCGGGTGCGTCCAGCCGCATGGGAAGCCCCAAGGCGTTGCTGCCGGTGGAGGGCGTCACCTTCATCGAGCGCATCGTTCGTGCATTGGAGCGTACGGATGTGGACAGGACCCTGGTGGTGCTGGGCCACAACGCAGACGCCATGCGGGAGGCCATTGCCTACCTGGGCGTCGACACGGTGGTCAACCCGGACTACGCCCGTGGGCAGCTCTCCTCGTTGCACACCGCCATCCGGGCATTGGAGGGCGAGCCGGTGGAGGCGATCCTGGTCCATCTGGTGGATCACCCCTTCATCGAGAGCGGCCTGGTCAACCGGATAATCGAGCGATTCCGCGCCGAGCAGAAGCTCATCGTGGTGCCGCGCTTCGACGGTAGGCGCGGCCATCCGGTGCTGTTTTCCAGCAAGCTCTTCCCCGAGTTCCTGGCGGCGTCCCTGGATACCGGCGCCAAGCCGGTGGTGCGGGGCCATCCCGACGAAACCCTGGAGCTGGAGACCGGCGAGGAAGGGATCCTCGTCGACATCGACACGCCCGAGGAATACCGAAAACACGTAAGGAGTGAATAGTGGCTCGGTTGAACCTGAATTTCGCCTGCGGCAGCTACGATCTTTTGCGGCCGCTCTGGGAGAAGGTGGTGGAGCCCGCGGGCATCGACCTCAACGTCATGACCATGGCGTCGCCCGAGCGCCACGGCCGCATGCTCCGCCACGAAGAGTTCGACGCGTGCGAGCTGTCCCTGGTGGGTTATCTGGTGGCCCACGACCAGGGCAGGGACTTCACCGCCATTCCGGCGTTCCCCCACCGGCGCTTTCGCCACAGCTACATGGTCAAGCGCACCGGTTGCGGCATCGACAAGCCCTCCGACCTCAACGGCAAACGGATCGGCCTCGATACGCTGCAGAACTCCGCGGGTCTGTGGATGCGCGGCATCCTGCAGGACTACTACGGCCTGGACCTGGCCACGGTGGAGTGGTGGTGCCAGGAAGAAGAGGACGTGCCGCTGGAGCCGGCTTCGTGGATGAAGATTCACCGGGTGCCCGGGGGCCGGAACATCGACGAGATGCTATGCGCGGGAGATCTCGAAGGGTCGCTCTATCCCGAGGTGCTGCCGTCCATCCGGGCGGGCTCGGACAAGGTGGCGCTGCTCTTCCCGGATCCGAGGCAGGCCGAGGTGGAGTACTACGGCAAGAGCGGCATCTTTCCGATCATGCACACGGTGGTCATCAAGGACGAGATCCTGGAGCGTGCCCCGTGGGTGGCGGTGAGTCTTCTGCAGGCGCTTCAGCGGTCCAAGGAGGTCTGCTACGAGCGCATGCGCGATCCCCGGAGCCTCGCCCTGGTCTGGGCCAAGGAGGAGCTTCAGGACCAGCATGCGATCTTCGGACCCGACGCCTGGCCCTACAGCCTGGAGGCCAACCGGCCCGCGCTCGAGGCGGCGGTGCGCTACGAGTTCGAGCAGGGGATGATCAAGCACAACCCCGCGATAGAAGAGCTGTTTTTTCCGGCCTCCCTTCAGGAGATCCAGCATTACGTCTGAAACCACAAGGCCTTCGGGCGCCTTGACGGAGTGTGACGATTTGTTGACACCATCCACCGAGCTTGTGGAAAACCTGTTTACATGGGTATGTCCGGGATCGCCGCGAGCCTCGAAAGAAGGCTGTTTCAACGATCTGCACAAAGAGTAACCACGGTTTCCCGCGTGTTTTCGACTCGTTACCGAGAGTGGACCCCGGAAAGCGTGTGCGGATTCATCCCGAAATAGGACCACTCATATCCGAAACGTGCGGTGGGTGCTCGGGGCGAACAGCTCCTCGATGGGCATCCGGCGGTCGATCATTCCCTGGAAAAGGATACGCTGCTCGCGGGTCGGCCGGCCATGCTCCTCGAACTGGAAAGAGTGGCCCGCCGGACGTGCTCGCAATTCGTGCTGGTGCGGTGGCCCGAACCGCTTGAGCCAAAGCAAGGGAGGCTGCCGTTGTGATCGAGGTGCGACTGGATGCTGTGATACTGGAACCGCCGCGCCGAAATGCGGACGGCGCCGTGGCGGCCCTTTCCCGGTTCTAGTGTGGTGTCTCACAAATATGGTTATGAAGATGCGAGGGCATTTTGGTTGTCGGCAAGGCGCGATGACTTGTAGGGGCGGGTTTCAAACCCGCCCGTGTGGCGGTCACCACGCGAGGAAGAGCAACGCAGCCGACGGCCAAAAGGACCCGCAGATTCATAAGCGTATTTGTGAGACACCACACTAGGGCTAGGGCTTGAGGAGGGCAGTTCGTGGCGTGGGCGGGCGCTGGTGCGGCGGGGCGGGCCTTCTCGCCACGTAAAAAGGGCCGGACAGCGTGTTGCCATCCGGCCCCTGAACCCTCGGGCCATCGTGGGCGCTATCCTGACCACACGGCCGGGATAGAAACAGGGGTGGGCAGTTCAAACTTCCACCGCTTTCGGGGGGATAGCTCCCTAAAAAATCCCTGGAAGTTGGTCTTGAGCACAAGCCAGGATATTCAATTGTCGTGCAAGGTGGCGTATATGCCCTGCTTCAATCATCGTGGAATTCGTCTTCTTCCCGTGCGGGCCAATCGGTATCCTAGCCACCTTGCTATCATGAGTGCTTTGTCATACGGCGCGAGTAACCCGGAGCACAAACCGCCAACATGGCCCAGATATCGCCAATCTTGACAACCGCATTAGCCACCAATTAGGCAGCCAGCGCGGATTCGATTTCTACAGGGTAGTTGTCGGCTGGCGAGACGTGCGCCAGATCCTTGAACTCAACCCGTATGTAACTCTTAGAATCCGCGTTCTCCCGCGGGACCTCCAATGTGACTTTGCCCGCTCGGACTTTGTTCACCGCTGAGTGCCACTCCTGCTCTCGCACGATGTTAACGTCGAAGAACATCTCCTTGACGGCCTCTTCGAATGCCATTGACGACTCTGACTCGTCAGCCAAGTCGAGCAACACGTTACGGAAGGATTGCCGATATGCGTTGAGGGCATCTAGGAGCCTGCGTCGCAGGAACCGGACATCCGATGCAGGGGCGGTGCGATGGGATGTGACCGGCGTGCCAGGAGCTAGCCCCGCAGGAACCGGACATCCGACGTAGGGGCGGGTTTCAAACCCGCCCGTGCCCGCACCGCGCTGTGGCTCGATACAGGCTCCTCCAGGAGTCTGCGCACAGGAAGGTTTTCTGGTGTGACGGATAAGGGAAGGGGATGGATATGGGAAGATCGAGGGGCTGCTGACCGCCGTACAAGCGGGTCTATGGAGAACCGGAGCCGAAGGCGCAGAGCAACTTCACGGACCCCGGGAGCGGGATCATGAAGACCAGCACGGAAGGGTTCCAGCAGTGCAGGAACGCGCAGATGGCAGTGAACGGGGAGCGGCAGATCATCGTGGCGCCGCAGGTGGGGCCAGAGGCCACGGACCAGGGGCAGATGATACTGTTCGCGATGAAACAGACGTTCAAGGTCCAGCCGGAAGTGGTGCTCGCCGACGCAGGCTACGGCAACGAAGAAGCCCTTGTGGAGCTTGAGGAGCGCGGCATCGATGGCCATGTGGCCCTGGGGCGGGGAGGGCAAGGCGCAGGTGGCGGTGGATCGAAACAAGCGTCCCGCCAGCCACCGTATGGGCGCCGGGCTGGCGACCCCAACCGGGCGGGCTCAATAGTGGGACTGGGTGTGCCTGGCGTTGAACATCGAGCGGATGCAAGCGCTGGCGGCCTGTAACGGCCGGCAGCGCGGTGCGGGCACGGGCGGGTTGGAAACCCGCCCCTACATCGGATGTCCGGTTCCTGCGGGGCAAGCTCCTGGCGCGCCCGTCACATCCCACCGCACCGCCGCTGCATCGGATCGCCGGTTCCTGCGGCGCAGGCTCCTGGCGCGCCCGTCACATCCCACCGCACCGCTGCTGCATCGGATCGCCGGTTCCTGCGGCGCAGGCTCCTAGGGGTGTCTCACCGGTCGCCGCGAAACTCCCCGGCTGGACGCCATAGACCCAGTGCTCGTCGGCCTCGGTGGCCGCAAGCACGCGCCCGTGCGAGATCACGTCAGCCATAAAGCCCTTGCCGAAGACACGATCACGGTAGGTGAAGAAGAGTGGGAAGTATAATTGATTCATGATCCCTACCCCCGCAGGTATAAAGCCCGTTGCCGCCTCCGTGGATCCCCGGCTTGGCGTTCTTGCACTTCATCGCTGTCAGTCCTGCCACGTTCCCCTCCTTTTTGCCGTCCTTTCTCACACATATTCTCATACATTCCGTCCGAGATATGAGGGGAGTCTATGGGAACGCATGAGACTTATCAAGTGTGTAAAGCCCTTACATTTCGGGCAGTTGGTCATATCCGAAACGTGCGGCGGGTGCTCGGGGCGAACAGATCCTCGATGGGCATCCGGCGGTCGATCATTCCCTGTTCGTGCATGTAACGCACGAATGTTTCAAGAGTCTTCCGGTTGGACTCCAGGCCGTAGGGCCAGAAATCCTCGCCCATGGTCTCCACCGTCTCGTAGGCGTGCTCGGTGAGGAACGGCAGCGCAAGGGGCAGGGCGCTGGTCTGCGTGAGGTCGGCCATGGCCAGGTCCTTGGCCTCGGAAAAAGCCTTCATCAGGGTCGCCGCCACCCACGGATGCTCATCCAGAAGCTCCCGCCTCATGGATACCGTGTGCATGATGGGGAAGATGCCGGTGCGGTTGAAGTAGTCCCGCTCCACCTTCCAGGGTTCCCGGAAGAGGCGGCGCACACTGGAGCCGGCAGGGTCGAAGGTGGACGGCGTCCGGGCCGTGATCAACGCGTGTATCTCGCCGTCTCCGAGCATCCGGGCCAGGGAACGGTCCGGCGGGGCGAAGCCCAGCCTGATGCCGGCGGGCTCCACCGGCTCGAAGGGGAGTCGCCCGGGGTCTTCCAGCCCGCCCTGGACCCATTCGACGTCTTGCGGGCGGACACCGTAGTCATCCGACAAGGCTCCGCGCGCCCACACGGCCGCGGTCATCTGGTATTCGGGTACGCCGATGCGCTTACCCTTGAGGTCTTGCGGCGTGTCGATGCCGGAGCCGCCGTGAACGAAGATGCAGGACTGCCGGAAGAACCGCGACGGGAACACGGGAATCGCCACCAGGTCGTCGGCCCCGCGTCCCCGGCGCACCACGTAGCCTCCCAGAGAAGTCTCGGCCACGTCGAACTCGCGGTACTGCATCATACGCCAGAAGGTTTCCTCCACCTTCAGCGTCAGGCAGTTGAGTTGGATGCCGTCGGGCTGTACACGTCCGTCCCGCAAGGCCTCGGTCCGGTCATAGTGTCCGCACGCCAGTGTCAGGTTCAGCATGGTGTCTCCACGGGTATGAACTTCGGGGAAGTTCAGCGGTTCGAACTCCCTTGGGAAGTTCGACGGTTCGAACTCCCTTGGGAAGTTCGACGGTTCGAACTCCCTCCGGGAGTTCGACGGTTTGAATTTCCGGGGGAAATTCAAACTAGTTGACAGGGTTCCGGCAGATTAGCTAATGCTGAATCAGTTTTCTACTGCCGCCACGGGGGTTGCCATGAGTGATGCGCCGATGCCGGTCAAGAGATGCCTGATCCGGACCATGTCCGACACCATCGAGACGGACATCCATCGGGTCCACACCATCGCCAACGAGATCCTGCCGCGTTACCACAAGGCCAAGCTGTCCTTCGAAGAACTGCGCAAAGTGGCGGACGGGCCGTTCGACTTCTTCCTGGCGCCGATCCTGTTCGAGGAAGACTACCGGCGAGACCCGAATATCATCTACAATGAGGGCGTCCGCCGGGAGATCCGAGGTCACGCACTGGAGATCGCCCGGCGGCACGGGTTCGACGTCAACCCGCCGGACTTCATTCCGGGGGTCGAGGAGTCATTGAAGGGAGCCCGGGACGCGGGCCTCAGCAACATGGTGCTCACCACCAGCGGCCGGCGCTACAAGCACCGGGTCATGGAAGAGCACGGCATCAGCGAGTACTTCGAAGAGATCATCGACCGCGACGAGACCTACTTCAGGAAGGAGCAGGGCATCTATCACCTGTTCCGGAAGCTCAACGTAAAGCTCGAAGTGATTCTCCTTTCCGGAACCGCGAGCTACCTGCGGGCGGGCAACAACCTGGAGTTCGCCCAGGTGGCCGGCAACGACCTCTCGGTGTTCACCGTGGCCCTGGCCACCGAACACTCCTACAACGACGAGGAGACGCTGGCCGCGGCCAAGCCGAAGCTGCTGATCCGGAGCCTTGGCGAGTTGATACCGAAGCTGCGCGAGGCCGGCCTGTTGCCGGAAGCGGCCGGCGCTCATCCTGTCTCTTCGTCCGCGGCGTAGCCTTCCGGTACGTTTCGCCGGCAGCCTCTATCAGCCGTGCGGGCTCGGGCGGGTTTGAAACCCGCCCCTACACGGTCGTCTACCGTGATCGTCCTGCGGCGCAGACTGCTAGTGTGGTGTCTCACAAATACGGTTACGAAGATGCGAGGGCATTTTGGTTGTCGGCAAGGCGCGATGACTTGTAGGGGCGGGTTTCAAACCCGCCCGAGTGGCCGTTACCACGCGAGAAGAGCAACGCAGCCGACGGCCAAAAGGACCCGCAGATTCATAAGCGTATTTGTGAGACACCACACTAGTGTCGTGTCCCGCAAGTTCCTGCGATAAGTTGCGCAGGATTTTTTGTTGTCGGCAAGGCGCGATGACTTGTAGGGGCGGGTTTCAAACCCGCCCGTGCGGCGGGTACCACGCGAGGAAGAGCAACGCAGCCGACGGCAAAAAGACCAGCAAATTATTGCAGGAATTTGCGGGACACGACACTAGCCTGAAGTTTGAGAACGAGGGCGAGCTAAGTCATTGAAACATCGGGGGAAACGAAGAAAGTGTGGAGCGGCTACTGGGAACGTTCGAGGGGGACACCGAGGAGATCGAAGGCTGTAGCTTGCAGTGGGGTGGGACGGGTGACGAGGTTGAAAGGGTGAGCGCCAGGCAAGCGAGGGGAGAGGCGGTTTTTGGCGATGGTGGCGAGGTCGTCGAGCAGGGTGCGGAAGCTGTGGACGGGGGAGCCGTCGTCGGTGCGCTTGGTGCGAGCCTTTTTTTGAGCGGCGGGAGAGGTCGTTGCCGGGGCGACGCTGGAGGAGCGTTGGGCAGAAGCGGGGTCATGGTCGTCGAAGAGCAAGGGGGCGAGGCATCGACGCATGTGCCATTCGACGTAGTAGGCGAGCATGCACAACAAGACGTGGGCGCGGACCCTGTGGGGCGCATGGTGATGAACGGGGCGCACCTTGAGGTCGACGGTTTTGAGGCAACGGAAGGCGCGCTCGACCCGGCTCAGGCTTTTATAAGCGGTGACGGTGGCTGGGGCATCCAGATCACCTGGGGGCAGGCTGGTGCGTACGATATAGAGGCCGTCGAGGGCGGCCTCGCGTGCGATGGAGTCAGGGTTGCGGGTGTAGCGGAAGGAGTGGTCGGTGATGTTGAGGTGGAAGTGTTTGGCCATCTTGTACTTGCCCATGCCCCGGCCTACGCGCAGGGCGATGTGCTCGCGGCCGGTGAGTGGCCGCTTCTCACGTTCGGTGGCGGCCACGATGGGGTCGAGCAGCCGCTCGGTGGCGCGCAGCAACTCTTCGCGCTTGCGTGCCCGTTCGGTTGCCAGCAAGGGGTTGCGGCACACCATCAGGCGCTCGCCCGGATAGACATCGGAGCGGATCTCCACCAGATCGGTCTGATCGAACAAGGACATCTGCACCGCCCCTGATTCCACCAGTTGGCGAATGGCCGAGGAACGCAGGGCGCTGATCCAGTCAAGCCCCGCAGGGGCCACCTCTTCACGGATACGCGCTTCGGTGAGCATGCCGCGGTCGCCCACCAGCACGACCTTCGAGAGTCCGAAACGCCGCCGCAGCTTGTCCACCTGAGGCCCCAGGGTCCTGGGGTCGGCGGTGTTGCCTTCAAAGACTTCCACCGCCACCGGACGGCCCTCGCGGTCGCACAACAGCCCGAACTCGATCTGAAGCTTGCCGCGCTTGCCGTCGCGGGAATGGCCGTGCCGGGCCAGCGGGCAGCAGCGCCCCTCCAGATACACCGAGGTGAGGTCGTAGAGCACCAGGGCACCGTCTCCAAGGTGTCTTTGGGCCAGATGCTTCTCCACCACCTCCTGCCGCTCCAACAGCCAGTCCATGGCCGCGTACAGTTGATCCTCTGAGGTCTCCCCCAGTCCCAGGGTTTCCGCCAGCGAGTCCCGCGCGGTGGCCTCGGCCAGAGCTCGGGCCGTGGCCAGCTTCGACGCCGGCCCCAGGACACGGGCCGCAATCAGCGCCACCACTCGTTCGCGTTCCCGACAGGGACGAGCCGAGAGCATGCGGTCGAGCCCCAGCTTGCGCAAGGTGCCGAGCACCGCGACGACATGGCCGTGGGGCTTGGAGCGGATGATGTCGAAGGCGTCGGTAGGGCTGAGCAGGGGTTCGTCCTTGAGGAGCCGGCGGAACGTGTCGATCTTGGCTTTCGGCCAGTCGGAGAGGTTGGCGATGGTGCGTTTGCGGACGCGCTTGCCTTCGCGCCAGCCTTCGCGCAGCAGGATGGCGGGAGGGGAGTTGCGGTTGGGGACGATTTCCACGTACATGGCAACTACCCTAGCATATCATGCTGTCGATAGCAACTGTTATTTAGCATTTACATGGGAACATATATACGGTCCCAAACACCCCTTTCCTCTTGTATACTCGACACTTAACTCAAAATGAACGACAAATATCGCTGGAACTTCAGACTAGCCGCGGGACCACTTGGTCTTCGGCGTCTCCAGTGGCTCCCCATCCACGTGAATCGAGTCCACCCGCTCGTTGAAGAAGCACATCAGGTCTTTGATCCTGGGGCATTCGGGGATGGTGTCCTCGTAGCTCCAGACCGTGTCCTCGAAGGCCTTCCCGTTCACGTTCGCCGACCAGTAGTTTGCGATGCCCTTGTAGGGACAGCGCGATCGGGTGTCGCTGGGCGCCATCAGGTCCATGCGCACGTCCTCCCGCGGCAGGTAGTAACGCATCAGGTGGCCGGTCTCGAGCACCAGCCGGGGCCGGGTGGAATCCGCCACCACCTCGCCCCCGAGGGTCACCTGGACGTGGCGTGAGCTGTTCAACACGTCCACCCGCTTGTACGGGTCCCGGGCATGGACGAAGATCTCGTCCTCCTCCTCGTACCAGGCGTCCATCCGGTTCCAGTAGAAGGAGAGGTACCCGGCGATGTCGCGGGACTGCGCCGTGGGGTCGAGGTAGCTCCAGGCAGCCGATTCGGCCGTCTTGCCTCCGGCGGCCATGTTCCAGTAGGAAGCCTCCCCCTTGACGGGGCAACGGGTGTGGTGGTCGTTGGGAGTGAGGAACTCCATGCGCACATCGTCCGGAGGGAAGTAGTAGACCGGGACGTGGCCGGCTTCCCGCACCAGCATGGCGCGCCGGGTGTCCACCAGGGTCTCCTCGCCGAATTTCACCCGCACACGCCGGGGGCTTTCCTCGAAATCGAGCCAATGGTCGGTATGCTGGCCGTAGCTCCGTGGTTTGTGTACGGTCTCCATGGGGATGTCCTCCGGTGGGTTTCGTGCCTGTATGCCGATGGCGGATTCTGCTCTTGGGAACCCGCGGGTGTCAAGCCGGCCGGCAACGCCCATGTGACGGTCCCCTTGGATTCCTGGCTGCCATTCCTCGTAGGTCGGATTCCTTGTAGGTCGGATTAGCCGAAGGCGTAATCCGACATGGCATCCCGGTGCCGCGTCGGATTACGCCTTCGGCTAATCCGACCTACGCTTGGCCACGCTTGGCATGCGTTATCCAGCGTTGTAGAAACGTCTGGACAAAGAGAACGGGAAGGAAACCACGTGATGAAGCACAAGCCCGGGGACAAGGCGCCGGATTTCCGGCTGATGGACCAGGATGACAAGCCTCACAAGCTCTCCGGCTACAAGGGAAAGTGGGTGCTGTTGTTCTTCTATCCCAAGGACGCCACCCCCGGCTGAACGAAAGAGGCCTGTAGTATACGGGACCACATAGCCTCGTTCGATGAAGCCAAAGCCACGGTCTTGGGGGTCAGCGTCGATCCGGTCAAGAGCCACGCCAAGTTTGCCGCGAAGCACGAACTTCCCTTCACGTTGTTGGCGGACGAAGAGAAGGAAGTGGTGAAGCTGTACGACGTGTGGGGCATGAAGAAATTCATGGGAAGAGAGTACGAGGGCACGTATCGAATGTCCTTTCTTATCGACCCCAAGGGCAAGATCGCCAAGATCTACGAGAAGGTGAAACCCGAGCAGCACGCGCGGGAGGTGCTCGATGACTTGGCGGAGCTGGCATAGGGGACTCCATGCTCCCCCGAAACCGGCGAACGGACTCCGGGCACGGATTGTCCAGTGACAGACGAGGCGTCCCAAAAGGAAGACGAAGCATTCATGGCGCGGGCCCTGGCCGAGGCCGAGGCCGCCCGCCGGGAAGCGGAGGTTCCGGTCGGAGCCATCGTGGTGTGCGGCGGTGTGGTGGTGGGGCAGGGCCACAACCGGCGCGAGGCCCTGGCAGACCCCACGAGCCACGCGGAGATGCTGGCCATCAGGGAAGCGGCGCGGGCGCGGGCCTCCTGGCGTCTGGAAGACTGCACGCTTTACGTGACCCTGGAGCCCTGCGTCATGTGCGCCGGAGCCATCGTGCAAGCCCGGGTCAAGCGGCTTGTGTTCGGCTGCCTGGATCCCAAGGGCGGCGCCGTGAGGTCGCTCTACCGAGCCTGCGACGATTCGCGCCTGAACCATCGCGTGGCCGTCACCGAGGGCGTGCTGGGGGAGCGGTGCGGCGCCATCCTGAAGCGATTCTTTGCAGCCCTGCGGGGCCCGGACACAAACGAGAAGACCGGATGAAACCGGCCTCGGCATCCGATTCCATCCGGTCGAATGCGGCCGAGGATGCAAGACGCGGGGTTTCTGCCGCTTGATACCATGGATACGACCTTACAATTCCTAAGCGCATATGCCGGCTCTCTCGACTACCGGGATCTGCCTCCCGACACCGTTCACGAGACCCGGCGCCGGATACTGGATTCCACGGGTTGCGCGCTGGGAGCCTTTGCCGCGGAGCCTTGCCGCATCGCTCGGAGTCTGGCGCCGGCGGTCGAAGGCGACGGGGCGGCGAGAATCCTGGGAACCGGACAGTCCACCTCGCCGGACATGGCCGCCTTCGCCAATACCGCCATGATTCGCTACCTGGATTGCAACGACAGCTTCGTGTCCGCGGGCGGGGGACACCCGAGCGACATGCTGCCGGCGGTGCTGGCCGCGGCCGAGGTGGCCGGCGCGTCGGGCCGCGCGGTGATTGCGGCGTTGGTGCTCGCCTATGAGATCTATGGGCACTTCGCCGACCGCTTCGCCACCCGCGAGAAGGGTTGGGACCAGGGCCTCTTCATCGGCCTGGCGAGCGCCTGCGCCGCGGGAAAGGTCCTGGGGCTGCCGGCTGACCGGCTCGCCCACGCGATTTCCATGACCGCGGTGTCCCACGTGCCTCTGGGCCAGACCCGGGTGGGCGAGCTGTCCATGTGGAAAGGCTGCGCCACGGCCATGGCCGTGCGCAACGGCGTCTTCGCCGCGCTGCTCGCCCGCGCCGGCATGGAAGGGCCGCCTGAACCCTTCGAGGGCCGCGCCGGCCTGTTCGAGCAGGTCACTGGCGCCTTGCAACTCGACGGATTCGGTGACGGGCGCGCGGGCGTTCCGTTCAAGATCACCGAAACGAGCATCAAGTACTTTCCGGCGCAGATCCACACTCAGGCCGGCGCCGCCATGGCGCTGGAGCTTAGGGATGAGTTCGATCTCGACGACCTGGAGCGCGTCCGCATCGAGACCTATCGCGTGGCCGTGCGCAACGCCGCCGGCGAGCCCCAGAAGTGGGACCCCAAGACCCGCGAGACCGCGGATCACAGCCTTCCGTACGTGGTTGCCGTCGCCCTGACCGACGGCGCACTGACGTCGGCCAGCTTTGACGAGAAGCGTATCGGAGATCCGCTGCTTCGGCCGCTTATGCGCAAAATCGAGGTCAGCGAGGATCCCGAGGCGACCCGTAACTACCCCGCGCAGCAGCGGGCGCGAATGGAGATCGAGCTGCGTTCCGGGCGCCGTCTGACCCGAGCCGCGGACTATCCCAAGGGCCACAGCCAAAACCCGTTGACGGACAAAGAGCTGGAGCGGAAATTCCTGGGGCTGACGTCAGGCGTCTTGTCCCAGGCCCGGCAGGTATCCTTGTTGAAGTGCCTGTGGCAATTCGACGAGCTTGAAAGTCTGGACGCTTTGTTCGAAGCTGCAAAGGTCGAATAAAAACCCCTCTCCCTCCGGGAGAGGGTGGCCGAAGGCCGGGTGAGGGAGCCTGACAAACCTCACCGCATCGAGTGAGCTGTTTTTACATGTTTGCAGGAGGTTCATCATGTCCAATCTGACGCAATTTCGTTCGTGGAATTTCAACGCCCAGGACCTCGACAAGACGGTGAGCTTCTACCAGGATGTCCTCGGAGCGACCGTTCGCAAGCGCCACGTGGTGGCCGGCGTCGATGTCGTCCGGCTCAATCTGGGCGGCGCCGTCCTTGGCGTCTTCGATGCCTCGAAAGACCGGCACCCCCGCGTTCCCCACCACACCTTCGAGATCGACGCGCCGGGCGAGCCGGAGGACTTCGTGAAGGAGATCGAAGCCAAGGGCGCCAAGGTAACCGAAACCCGCCGCCACCCAGACGGCAAGGGGTACTCGGTCTACGTCATCGACCCAAGCGGAAACCGCCTGGAACTTTCCACGTCGTCGGGTTAGCAGTGCGCGGGGGTGGTCTACACTCCCAGCCGCGTTTTTTTGTTGACTTGGCCTATTGTGTTCCGTAGTCTCGTTTCCAGTGAACGTTTAGGGAGCCGAGAAAGGAGTCACACATGCGGTATCGTTACGATACGGATGAGATCTTTCAGAATTGCGCAAGGTTTGCGCTGTCCGCGGGGTTCGTGGCGGGTGTCTGTCTCCTGACCGCTACGACATTGGCGGCCCAGCCTATCGTCGCCAAGTTTGTCAGCGCTCCCAACGTACCGCCGCCCATCACCCGCACCGAGCCGGCCCACGTGATCGTGAACCTGGCCACCGAGGAGAAGGTCGGCGAGTTGTCCGAAGGGGTCCAGTACGAGTTTTGGACCTACAACGGGAAGACACCCGGCCCGTTCATCCGACTGCGCCAGGGCGACACCTTCGAGGTGCGGCTGGACAACTCCAAGGGCAAGCTTACGCACACCGTGGACTTTCACGCCGTCACCGGTCCAGGCGGCGGGGCCAACGCACTGATGGCGGACCCCGGCAAGACCGCGGTTGCGGTCTTCAAGGCGATCAACTCCGGTTTCTTCGTCTACCACTGTGCCGCTCCTCCCATTCCGGCGCACATTTCCAACGGTCTCTACGGAGTGGTGCTGGTGGAGCCCGCGGGGGGCATGCCGAAGGTCGATCGCGAGTACTATGTCATGCAGAGCGAGTTCTATACCGAAGGCGAGGCCGGTGATGAAGGCCTGCAGTCTTTTTCCTCGGCCAAGGGTCTAGCCGAGACCCCCGAGTACGTGGTCTTCAACGGCCACACGCAGTCCCTGATGGGGGACGGCGTGCTCAAGGCAAACGTGGGCGAGCGGGTTCGTCTGTACGTGGGCAATATCGGCCCGAACAAGGTATCGTCGTTCCATGTGATCGGCGAGATCTTCGACGCCGTGTATCGCGAAGGATCGGTGAGTGATCCCGAGAGCGATGTTCAGACCACCCTTATCCCGAGCGGCTCCGCTTCCATCGTCGAGTTCAAGGTGGACGTGCCGGGCAACTATCTCCTGGTGGACCACGCCATCTTCCGTATCCTCCGCGGTGCCGTGGGCGTGCTCGCGGTCTCCGGGCCCGAACAGCCTGACATCTATATGATCAAGCAGAAGGGTTCAGGGACATAGAGCGGCGACTGATCACGCCACGGGCGCTGCCTCTTCCACATTGTAGAGTCGAAACGGCGCCGGCAGGTTCCATGGTGAACCCGCCGGCGCCGTTTTCACTTGTATGGGCCGTCTTGGGCTGGGCTGGAGCGTTAAGACGAAGTCGATCCCGGCCATTGTAGATCGACCTGTTCACGGTCAATATTTGGTCCCAGGAGGATGCCCCATGAAGCTGTCCAGCCAGATCAAGCCCATCAGCTACCTCAAGGCCCACGCCGCCGAGATCGTGCGCACGCTCGGGGATCGGCAAGAACCTTTGATCATTACCCAGAACGGCGAGGCCAAGGCGGTAATACAGGATATAGACAGCTATGAACGGATGCAGGAGACAGTTGCGCTGCTCAAAATCCTCGCGCTGGGTAGCCGCCAGATCGAAGCGGGTCAGGTGCAACCCGCCTCCGATGTCATCGCGCGGTTTCGGGAGCGGCGACAGGGTCGTTGATACCTTTCCCGGTTCAGTTGACCGATGACGGGATTCGGGAGTACCGGGAGATCGTCTTCAAGCCCTACCGCATCTCTACCGTGTGATGGAAGACAACGTCTATGTGCTGGTGATTGCCGATGGGCGGCGTGACATGCAGACGTTGCTTCAACGACGGTTACTGCGGGCATAAGCCACTCTATGACAGCGCGCTTTGGGCTAGCGGGCTAGCTTGACAAATTATATAGATAGGACCAATTTAATTGGTACTATGTCAGTTAATTGGCCAATTAGTAGACCCGTGAAGCTCAATGAATTCCTGGCGCAGCACGCCGTTTTCACGGTGGACGAACTGAGTCGTTTTCTGTCCAACCGAGGGTCCAACAACGTAAACACCCGCAAGTCACTGCTGGCCCACCACCGAAAGCAAGGACGGATCGTCCGTGTCCGTCGCGGCCTGTATGCGACCGTCCCTTTGGGATTGGACTCGGGTTCCTCGCCAGTCGATCCGTATTTCGTGGCGGCCAAGATGACCGAGGACGCAGTGCTGGCCTACCACACGGCTATGGAATTCCACGGCAGGGCCTACTCAGTTCATTGGAGACTGGTCTACGTTTCGGCGAGCAAGTCGGTTCCACTCACCTTCCGATCGCACATATTCCGGGGTGCGCCGGTGCCGCCGCCGCTCCTGGCGAAGGGCGAGGCGATGTTCGGAGTCACCGGCCACAATCGCTCCGGCGTGGAGATCCGGGTGACCAATCATGAGAGGACCCTGGTCGATGTGCTGGATCGGCCGGACTTGACCGGAAGCTGGGAAGAGATATGGCGGTCCCTGGAATCGGTGGAGTTCTTCGATCTGGAGCAGGTCATCGAGTACACCCGTCTGTTGGAAAACGCGACTACCGCGGCAAAGGTGGGATTTTTCCTGGAACAACACAGGGAGGCGTTGATGGTGGAAGAGGCCCACCTCGATTCTCTGCGCGAGTTGGGCCCCCAGCAGCCTCACTATATGACGCGCGACAACCGCAGAGACTGTAAGTGGGTCAAAGGCTGGAACCTGATGATCCCAGGCGAAATCCTGAATCGATCCTGGGAGGAGGTGCTGTGAGATTTTCCTCGTCGGAGATTCTGCCCGTGGCCAGGGCCAACGGCTTCAGCGAGCAGGTGGTCGAGAAGGCTCTTCATCTGTTGAATCTCCTGAACGCCCTCAACTCCCATCCATCACTCAAGGGGAAGTGGGCTCTGAAGGGCGGTACAGCCCTGAATCTGTTTGTGTTCAGTAATCCCAGGTTGTCCGTAGACATCGATCTCAACTACATCGGCGCGCTGGACCGCGAGGAAATGCTGGCGGATCGGCCCAAGTTTGAACAGGCGGCCCAGGCGGTATTTTCCAGAGAGGGGTTCGCCATCCGCAGGGTGCCGAGCGAACATGCGGGTGGAAAGTGGCGACTAAACTACCCAAGCTTCACCGGACAATCGGCGAACCTCGACGTGGATTTGAGCATCATGTTCAGACGACCGCTTTGGGATATTCATCACGCCGATTCTCATCCGCTCGGAGACTTCCAAGCCAAACGTGTGCCTGTTCTCGACCTGCATGAACTCGTGGCCGGTAAGCTCTCCGCGTTGCTGTCCCGCAGACAAGCGAGCCCGAGATCTGTTCGATTGCCATCAGACTCTTGATATGAATGATCTCCAGCGCGACCGGCTTCGTCTCGCCTTCGTCGTCTACGGAGGAATGAACCGCAAGGACTGGAGGACCGTCTCGCTCGACGATGTGGCCTACGATGGATCCGAATTGGCAAGGCAACTCGGTCCCACGAACACCGCGCAACGCTGGATTGGCTGAACAGTATCACAGACGAGAGCTTTCGCTTCTTCGGCCTGGAGATCGAGCTATGGCGCATAGGTGATTCGCCGGCCGCGCCCAAATTCAATATTGTTGCGCTATACTGGGGCGCACTCAACGGTATACTTGATGCCGCCGGTGGGCCGGTGAGAGGCAACCGGGAGCCTAGCAGGCCGTGTCAAACCCTAACTTCGGGGCACGAAAGGCCAATCCGTCATTCCCGCGCCCCTCCGTCATTCCCGCGAAAGCGGGAATCCAGGGGTCCTGGAGGGGTCCCCACGCGCCGTTTCCCCACTCCACCCCGCCTGGATTCCCGCTTTCGCGGGAATGACGATTTCGGGGGCCGTTGCCTCTCTCGGATGGGGTTTTGACACAGCCTGCTAGGCCGAAGTACCGGATGAGTTGGGGCATCGGTCGCACGGGGTTTCGGCTAGTTGCCAGTGTAAATCGTTTGGATAGGTACGTCAGGGCGGAGTTGTACATCGCGGGAAACGATGCAAAGAGATTTCAGGGGCTCCTCAAAGATCAGAAACGCGAAATCGAGGAGGAGTTGAATTATTCCCTTGAATGGGAGGAACTTCCGACCCGACGGGATTGCCGAATTGCTTGTTACCTGAGGGATGTCGATCCCGAGGACAAGTCGGACTGGCGCCGTCAGCACGACTGGCTTGCCAGACACCTGAATGACCTGCATGGTGTCTTTTCCGGCCGCGTGTAGAACCTGCAAGGAGGTAGTGGATGCCCACGACCGATATCAAACAGGAAGCACAGCGTCTGATCGAAAGGCTCCCGGCAAATGCGACTTGGGATGAATTGATATATGAGATCTACGTGCGTCAGGCTGTTGAAACAGGGCTCGCCGATAGTGCAACGGGTCGGACGCTGGACGTGAAGGAGGTGCGCGCCAGGTTCGGATTGGCGACGTGATAGCCCACTGGACGCGAACAGGGACCGTCTTTGAAAGCAATCCCGGCGAGAAGACCTCACCCCGCCCGTGCCGCCTGAATCGTCCTCTCCACGTACACCTGCGCCAGGTGCGAGCGGTAGGTGGGGCTGGCGTTGACGTCCTCGATGGCGTCGACCCCGTCGGTGACCAGCGCCGCGGCGCTTGCGATGGCGTTGGCGTTGAGCTTCTGTCCGCGCAGGGCGGCCTCGACCTTCTCGGCCCGGAAGGCCACGTTGCCCAGGCCGGTGACGCCGATGGCGATGTCCTCGCAGATGCCGTCCGCGGATTCTTTCAGGGATACCGCGACGCCGACGATGGCGAAGCCGGCGGCCTGTCGGGACGCCTTCTGGTATGCGGACTTGTAGCCGTTGCGGGCAGGCACGCGGATCTCGGTGAGCAATTCTTCGGGCATGAGGCTGGTGGTCAGCATCATGATGAAGAATTCACTGGCGGGGATCCAACGCTGGCCGGCGGGTCCGGCGGCCTTGAGCTCCGCGTCGAGCGCCAGGATGGCGGCCGGCAGGTCTTCGGCCGGATCGGCGTGGGCCAGTCCGCCGCCGATGGTGCCGCGGTTCCTCACCTGGACGTCGCCCACCACCACCGCGGTCTGGGCCAGCAGCGGGCAGCGGCTCAGGATCAGCTCGGACTCGGCCACGTCGGTGTAGGTGGCCAGCGCTCCGATGGCGATGTGGTCTCCCTCTTCACGGATGTAGTTGAGCTCGGCAAGGCCGCCGATGTCGATGATCACCTCGGGCTTGGCAAGGCGCAGCTTCATGAGCGGGAGAAGACTCTGGCCGCCCGCCAGGACCTTGGCATCGTCCACGTTGGCGGACAGCAGCGACAGAGCTTCCTCCAGGGACGAGGGTGCATGGTAGTCGAACGCGCCGGGGATCATGCCTGAGCCTCCTGAATCAAACGCCACACCCGCTCGGGGGTCAACGGCAGATGCCGGATCTTCACCCCGAACGGTTCCAGAGCGTTTTCCACCGCGCTGGCGATGGCGGCCGGGGAGGGGATGGCGGCGCCTTCGCCCGCGGCCTTCTGTCCCAGTGGCGTGAACGCCGAGGGCGAGGGTCGGTGCTCCACTTCGATGACCGGGGTCTCCGCGGTGGAGCACTTGCCGTAGTCCGTCAGGGTGATGGTGAGGAGCTGGCCCTCATCGTCGTAGACGAATCCTTCGCCCAAGGCCACGGCGATGCCGTGGGCCGCCGATCCGTAGATCTGTCCGTCCACCACGTCGGGATTGATGATGGTGCCGTTGTCGCCCACGATGAGATAGCGCAGTACCGTGACCTTGCCGGTGCGCGCGTCCACCTCCACCACCGCTACGTGGGCGCCGGCGCCGAAGGTGAACTGGGCCCGGACCTTCCGGTCCTTGCCCGGCACCATGTTGGGCTGCGCGTGGGGAAACGTGTAGTAGAAGGTGGTCTGCAATCCGCCGTCGATGCCCTCGGGCAAGAGCGACTGGTTGTTATAGGCGACCTTGCCGAGCTCGGCGAAGGTGAGCTTCCGCCGCGGGAACCCGGGTACGCTCACCACCCCGTCGGTGATGTCGAGGTCCGATTCCTGGGCGTCCAGGATGTGTGCGGCCACTTTGAGGATTTTCTCGCGGAGCTGGTTGGCGGCGCCGATGATGGAACCGATGTCGTAGAGGTGGAAGTTGTTGCCGCTGTTGGCGGCGGCCACGCCCCAGGGCGCGATGTCGCTGTCGAAAGGCGTGGTGGTGCTGATGACGTCGGGGCTCACGCCGAGAATGCCAGCGGCCACCTGGGCGGTGGTGGTCTCGTGGGCCTGCCCGCAGTTGGGGGAACCCAGGTACAGGGCGATGGTGCCGTTCTTCTCCAGCTTGACGGTGGCGCCGTTGATGCCGCCGGCCCCCGGCGTCTCCTTCATCTCGGGGAAGATGGCCATGTCACGGGCGGCGTTGCGGCCGCCGGGCTCCACGCCGATGACCACGCCGATGCCGAGGTAGCGGCCGTTCTCACGCTCCCGGGCCTGCTCTTCCTTGAGGGCCGGGTAGTCCACCTTCTCCAGCGCGCGCGTGAGCAGGCCGGGATAGTCGCCGCTGTCGTAAATGTTGCCGTTGGGCGTGGTGTAGGGCATCTGCTCCGGCTGCACCAGGTTCTTGAAGCGTACCTCCGAGGGGTCCATGTCCAGGTCCTGCGCCACCCGGTCGATGATGCGTTCCCAGATGAAGCACATGCCCGGCTTGCCGATGCCCCGGTTGGGGATCACCGGACATCGGTTGGTGACCACCGAGTAGCCTTCCATGCGGATGTTCTGGACCTTGTAGGTGTTGCTGAGGTTGTTGAGCTTGTTGGTGAAATGGATGGTGAGCGTGCTCACGGAGCCGCCCACGTCGTCGATTTCCTTGAAGCGCAGCCCGGTCACGGTGCCGTCGTTCTTCACCGCGGCCTCGACGTCGAATTCCTGCTCGCAGGCGTGGCCGGCGGCCATCATGTGCTCGTTGCGGTCCTCGATCCACTTTACCGGCCGGCCGGACTTCATGGCCAGCAGCGCCACGATCACCACGTACTTCCGGATCAGATGGATCTTCTGTCCGAAGCCGCCGCCGATGTCCGGGATGATGACCCGGATGTCCTCCAGGCCCAAAGCGTCCCGTAGCGCGTCGTAGATGTTCTCCGGCACCTGGGTGTTGGTGCGGACCGTGAGCTTTTTGCTGAAACGGTCGAAGGAGGCGATGCACGCCAGCGGCTCCAGAGGCGTCGAGCTGTACCGGTGGATCTTCAGGTTTTCCCGCACGACCCGGTCGGCTTGCCGGAACGCGGTCTCGGTATCCCCGTATTCCAGGGACCCCTGCCAGGCCACGTTGGAACCCAATTCTTCATAGATGAGCGAAGAATTCTCGCCGGCCATGGGCTGGTGGACGTCGCTGATGGCGGGCAGGATCTCGTAGTCCACCGTAATGGATTCCAGGACGTCTTCGGCCGTGCTCCGGTCCCTGGCCGCGATGGCGCCCACGGGTTCACCCACGTAGCGGACCTTGTCCACCGCGCCGGCGTATTCCTCCACGGGCTTCTTCAGGCCGGCGGCGTAGCGGCCCGGCCGAAACGGTTTGGTGTCCCGCTTCATGTCCTCGGGCGTCACCACGGCGAACACGTCCTGCCGGCTCTTGGCGGCCTCTGCGTCCACCCCGAGAATGCGCGCGTGGGCGTGGGGACTCCGTATGAACACCGCCTGCAACATGCCGGGTTCGGTGAAATCGTCAGTGTACTGACCCCGCCCCGTTACGTGCCGCGGCCCCTCCTTGCTGCGCGTGGAGAGGCCGACATATTCATTCGAGCTAGCCATTTTTACCCTGCTCCGCGGCTTCCTTCACCGCCGCCACGATCTGCATATACCCCGTGCACATGCACAGATTCCCGGCCAGACCCTCGCGAATCTCCTCCTCGCTGGGGTCCGGGTTCTTGCTCAACAGGGAGTGGGCCGCCATGATCATTCCGGGCGTGCAGTATCCGCACTGGAAGCCGTAGTTCTTGATGAAGGCCTCCTGAATGGGGTGGAGCGTGTCGCCCTCCGCCAGACCCTCGACGGTGGTGACCTCCTTGCCGTTGGCCTGCACCGCAAACATCAGGCAGGACTTCACGAGCGTGCCGTCCAACTCCACGGTGCACGCGCCGCATTCTCCGACAATGCAGCCGATGTGCGTGCCGGTGAGGCCGATGGTCTCTCGCAGAAAATAGGAAAGGAGCTGCCGCGGCTCCACTTCCTCTTCGTACAACCGTCCGTTGACGGTCACCCGAACCGTCTGTTTCATGGCCTGATGGTCGCTCCCAGTGTGTTTGGATCGTGTGCCCCGCGCTTTCCGGGCCTGATCGGTGTCCCTTAATCGAAAGCGCGGCCGATGAGCCGACCGCGCCTTGAAATCGCACAGGGGAAATTTATAGCGGGGAGGCCGCGTTGGTGTCAAATCACTTGCGACGCTTCTTCGACCACGGGGCGTTGCGCCACACGGCGATGCGGTAGCCCAGCAGCACCGCCAGCACGCCGGCGAAGATGAGGGGCTCCCTCAGGTCTGCTTTCACCAGCCAGAGGAAATGAACGACCCCGGCGATGGCGCAGAAGTAGATGAGGCGATGAAGCTGCTGCCAGCGGCGGCCGCCGAGTCTCCGGATCATGCCGGCGGTGGAGGTGGCGGCCAGCGGCAGCATCAGCATGAACCCCACAGACCCCGCGGTGATGTACGGCCGCTTGAAGATGTCCGCGACGATGGCGGCGGGGTCGAAGAAGTGGTCCAGCACGACGAAGGTGGACAGGTGCAGACAGGTGTAGAAGAAGGCGAACAGCCCCAGCATGCGGCGCAGCCGGATGAGACTGGCGTAACCGGTGATCCGCCGGAGCGGCGTCACCGCCAGCGTGATCATCAGGAACACCAGCGCGAAGGTGCCGGTGGTGTGGGTGATGAACTCCACCGGATTGGCGCCCAGCCCGCCGGTGAACAGGCCCACGACGAGCCGCACCACCGGGATCAGGCACAGCACGAAGACGAGTACCTTGATCCAGGTGAACGGCTTGGTCCAGGTTGATGGTTTCATGGATGGTCTGTCAGGCCGTGGGTTCGCGGTCCGGGGCCGGTCTGCACGGGCGCTCCCGGCCTCGTCCGTCGCCACACCGGGTCCCGTCAGTACAGCTTCGTCAGGTCCATCCCCTTGTACAGGTGGGCCACCTGCTCCTCATAGCCGTTGAACATGAGCGTCTTGCGGCGGAAGAAGTCGCCGATGCGCCGCTCGCTCGCCTGGCTCCAGCGAGGATGGTTCACGGTGGGGTTCACGTTGGAGTAGAAGCCGTACTCCTGGGGCCCGGCCACGTTCCATGCGGTGGCCGGCTGCTTCTCCACGAAGCGCACCTTGACGATGGACTTGATGCTCTTGAAGCCGTATTTCCACGGCACCACGAGGCGAATGGGCGCGCCGTTCTGATTGGGCATCACCTCGCCGTAGAGTCCCACTCCGAGGATCGCCAGCGGATTCATGGCCTCATCCATGCGCAAGCCCTCGAGGTACGGCCAATCCAGGATGCCCCGGCGCTGACCGGGCATCTGCTCGGGATCGTGAAGCGTGACGAACTGGATGTACTTGGCCTTGGCCGTGGGTTCCACCGCCTTGATCAGGTGACTCAGCTCGAAGCCGATCCACGGGATCACCATGGACCACGCCTCCACGCATCGCATGCGGTAGACCCGCTCCTCCAGCGGCAGCTTCAACAACTCCTCGATGCCGAACGTTTTCGGCTTGTGCACCTCGCCCTCCACCGTCACGGTCCACGGGCGGGTCTTGAAGTCCTTGGAATTTCTCTGGGGGTCCGACTTGCCGGTGCCGAACTCGTAGAAGTTGTTGTAGCTCGTGATGTCCTTCAGCGGCGTCAGCGGCTCGTCCGTGGAGAAGGCGCTCTTGCCCACGCCCGTGAGCTTCGTGGCACCCCGGGCCTCGCTCATGGGGCCGAGCAGGCCGGGAACCAGCAGCCCCGAGCCCAGGCCGGCGGCTCCCAGGGACGCGGTGCGAATGAACTGTCGCCGGTTCAGGTACAGTTCCTTGTCCGTGATCTCGCTGCTCTTGATGTCGTCGGGTCTCTTGATCAGCATGAGTGCTTTCCTTTCTTCTTCAAGACAGGGTGAGGGCTTGTTGCCCTACACTTACACTGTGGCACGAGGAATCCCCTTGTCAAATCCATCGGCAAATGGACCGCGTGTCCGTTTCGTAGTAGATTCTTCCATTCCCTGAGAGTCTGCGATGGAGGAACCGCAATGCATGAGAAGATCGTCTATCTGAACGGCAGCTTCGTGCCCGAGAGCGAGGCCAAGGTGTCGGTTCTCGACATGGGGTTTCACGCCGGCGACGGCGTCTACGATGTGACCCGCACTTTCCGGCACAAGCCGTTCAAGCTCAAGGAGCACAACGACCGGCTGTTCCGGTCCCTGAAGTACACGCGTATCGACTGCGGCATGTCGCAGGACGAGATGGAAGCGGCGGCGCTGGAGGTGATCGAGCGCAATAAGGACCTCCTGGGACCGGACGACGACTACGCCGTGTGGCAGGTCATAAGCCGGGGCGCGCGCTCCTCGAAGGGACCCCGAACCAACATGAACGCCACCGTGGCCATCTATTGCATGGACGTGGACTTCACCGGGTTCTGCCGCCACTATGTGGAGGGCGTCACCATCGTGGTGCCGGCCACAAGGCGGATTCCGCCCCAGTGTCTGGAGTCCAAAGCCAAGATCACCAACAAGATGAACCACATCATCGCCACCTTCGAGGCCAGGCAGGCGGACCCCAAGGCCATCCCGCTGATGCTGGACCTCGACGGCAACATCGCCGAGAGCAACGCCCATAACTTCTTCGCGGTGGTCGGCGGGAAGATCTATACACCGGGCTCCAAGAACGTGCTGGGCGGCATCACCCGCGCGGTGCTCGGGGAGCTGTCGGACCGCCTGGACATGGAGGTGGAGGAGGCCAACCTGACCCCCTACGACTGCCTGAACGCGGACGAGGCCTTCCTCACCAGCACCAGCCCCACCATCGTGCCCATCAAGACCATCAACGGCGTCGGCTTTCCCCAGGACGTCCCCGGCCCCGTGACCCTGCGGCTGCTCAAGGGTTGGGCCGATCTCGTGGGTGTGGATATCGTCGAGCAGGCCATCAACCACATGGGAGAGGAGAAGGACGAGTTGATGGCCGCGTGGAACGAGAAACAGGCGGCGCTGGGACTGTAGCGGCAGAATGGCCGAGACCACGCGCCCGGCCAACGGGCTGAAACGTTACCTCTACACCGCCTTCGCCGGCCTGACCATGGGAGCCGCCGATGTCGTTCCCGGCGTCTCCGGCGGCACCATGGCGTTCATCATGGGCATCTACGAGGAGCTCGTGGACGCCCTCAAGAGCTTCAACTGGCGGCTGCTGTTAATGCTGCTGCGCCTCCGCTTCCGGGATGCGGTCGCCGCTGTTCCCTGGCGGTTCCTCGCGGTCCTCGGCGCCGGCATCGCCGTCTCCCTGCTGGTCCTGGCCGGCCCCATCGGCTGGCTGCTGGACCACCACCCGGTGCCGCTGTTCGCCTTCTTCCTGGGCCTCGTCCTCGCGAGCATCGCGACGGTGGCCGCGCGACTACGCTGGTCCCTGACCGCGGTACTCTGCCTCCTGCTGGGCGCCGGAGCCGCCTACTGGCTGGTGGGCTTGGTCCCCAAGGCCATGCCCCACGATGTTGTGACGCTCTTCCTCAGCGGGGCCGCCGCCGTCACCGCAATGATCCTCCCCGGCATCTCCGGCGCCTTTATCCTCCTGGTCCTGGGTCAGTACGAATTCGTCATCGATGCCGTCCGCGACCGTGACTTCCTCGCCATCCTGCCCCTGGCCAAAGGTGCCATTTGCGGCATCCTGCCGTTCGTGCGGATCCTGAGCTGGCTCCTCCGCCGCCACCACCAGATCACCATCGCGCTCCTCATCGGCTTCATGGTCGGGTCTTTGAGAAAGATCTGGCCGTTCAAGGCGGTCGTGCCGGGCGATGGCGAGGTGCTGGTGCTCAGGGAGGTCAACGTACTGCCAGAATTGGACGGATCGTTCTGGCTGGCGCTCGGTTTGTGTATACTGGGGTTCCTGCTGGTGCTCGCCCTGAATCGGGTGGGGCAGGCTAGGACTGACGGAAACCTGGAACAGGACCCAACGACATGAATACTCAGTTGCCCCCGAAACCGCCGCGCAAGAAGCTCGCGGAACTCCCTGTGTTATTGGCGACGCTTCCCCACCTCTCGCCGGCCGAAGCCACGGCATTTGCCGATGATGTTGCGGCAGCGCGCAAGGAGTTGGCTCGCGCGGAGGTCCGCGATCCGTGGAAGTCTTGATCGAATTCGAAGGCCGACCGCTCGTGATGAAGGACGACAGCGATCGTGACTGAGACGGAATTCGAGTTCGACTTGGTGTGCGCGCTGCCGGAAGAGGTGGAGGAGGGGGCCATTCTCGATGCCCTCTACGAGGCTGGGTGCGACGATGCGGTCGTCGGTCTCGGCGCATCGAGCCTTGTCGGATTGGGGTTTACGCGCACCGGGAAGGATCCGGAGGTTGTGATCTCCGCGACGGTGAAGCAGGTCATGGCGGGCCTCCCCGACGGGGCGAAGCTTCGAGAGGTGAGGCCGGACCCCGTCAGCTTGGCGGCTGTCGCCGCGCGGCTCAGGTATGATTTGCCGCCGCGCCGGGCGCACAACAGGTAGCCGCCCGGATCAGTCTCCTAAAGCCCGGCGCTCGACCCTGAACCGCATGACGTCGGATCGGGAAAGTTGCGCTCGCAATTGGAAGCCGTGTAGGTCACATGACCCGCACAAAGGTGTCAGGAATTGTCCAGCAGCCGCAGGTACTCTGCGGCGTACCGCTCCCCGAAAATCCGCAACGAGCGTGCATCGTAGTGCAGGCTGTCACCCTTGTCGGTCAGGCCCTCGGCGTTGATGAACGCGCTGCAAGGGACGGCGTCAGGGACCTTACGCAGTTCGGCGTTCACGATCCGGTAGTGCGCGAAATCGGGCCGTTCGGATAGATAGCTTCCCAACTCTCCCACGATTACCGGCAGTGAAGGCGTGTCGAGCTGGTCTCTCAGCGTGGCCACCATGACGCTGAACCGCTGGACATAGCTGGAGGCGTCGGCCTCGGACTTGGAGTCGTGCTCTCCCTGGTGCCACAGCACGGCCTTGATAGTGCCGTCCCGGGCGACCTCGCGAGCGGCAGCCATGGCGCCTTCGTAGAGGTCGGCGCCCGGCATCCACCGTTCGAGGGGGGTCGAACCCACGGCCCGGGGCACTAGGCCGATATCCGTGCCGGGGTTGGCGTCCAGCACCGTGCGAGCGAAGCTCATGGCGAGCCCGATGCCGGCGGTGGGCCGGTCGTGGTGTAGGGGCTCTTCGGCGAGAGCCCAGCGGCCGTCCTGGTATACGCGGATGCGCTCGTGGCGGATGGGCTCCACGTCTTCTAGGAGCCCGCGGCCGGCCATGTTGGACTGGCCCATGAGAAGGAAGATGTCCATGTATTTCCTCGATTTGGCAGAGACTGTGGGTGAATCAAATTCGTCGTAATGGCGTCCTTCGACTTCGCTTCGCTAGCGCTCCGCTACGCTCAGGACGAACGGTTTGGGAACATTCCCCAACCGTTCGTCCTGAGCGTAGCGAAGCGAAGTCGAAGGACGCCATCATCGGAGTTTCGCTAGTACGGCAGCCGCGTCCCCGCGCCTTGCTCCAGCGCCTTCTGGTAGAGCCACGCGGCCAGTGAGATGTCCTGGTTCACCAGACCGATGGCGCGCATGAAGATCCGCTCCCGGTCGTCTTCCCGACCGGGAACCTTCCCGGACAGGACGTCGGGCAGTTCGGCGTAGACGTCGTCAGCGGTGAGGAAGCCTTCCCTCAGCATCCTGTCGATGTCGGACTTCTTCTTGCACTGAGCCCAACTGTCCACCACCAACTTGCCCATGTCCTTGTAGGCGGCGCTTTCGAGTTCCTGATGCTTGCCGATGGAGTAGACGAAGGCCCCGGGGCTGATCCATTCCTGCTTGACGAAGGGCTCGGAGGTGGTGGTGGCGGAGACTACCAGATCGGCTCCGTCGAGGGCCTGGGGGGCGGTGTCGCAGGGGATGACGTTCAGGGCCAACTCTTCGCCGACCTCCCGGGCAAAGGCCTCCCGGGTTTCGGGGCGGCGGGACAACACGCGAACCTCCTTGAGGTCGAAGGCGCGCGCCATGACCGGCACGGCGGCCCGGGCGGTGTCGCCGACCCCCAGCATGGCCATCACCGCCGCGCCCTGGCGTGCAAGGGCCTGGCAGGACACGGTGGCGGCGGCGCCTGTCCTCACGGAATGGCACCAGTCTTCGTCCATGATGGCGGTGACCTCGCCGCCTTGCCGATCGCTCAGGATGAGGATGCGCCGGGGGCCCTGGGGCGGGCGCGACGGGTCGCGGCTTCCGCCCGCGGCCTTGATGGCACGGAAGCGGAAGCCGGCCGCGGCGTCCAGTGAGCAACCGGTGACCCAGTACTGCCACCCGGTCTCGGGCTTGACCGCCAGGTCCTCGGGTACGGACCAGCCCACGCGCCCGGCGCTGTGGTCCTGCAGCGCGGCCTTGACGATGTCGATGGCCTCGCCCAGGTCGAGCAGGCGCTTCACGTCATCGTTGGAGAGATAAAGGATTCCGTTGGCCATGGCGTCCTTTCGATAACTATCCCTCGAAGCGTCTTCGGGAGCCTCGAATCCGTCCGAAACTTGCCTCTAAAACTTGCCTCAAATTCCCTGCCTCGCACCCGTCCTTCGACTTCGCGACGCTCGCGTCGCTACGCCTGTCCTGAGCCCTTCGACAAGCCTGTCCTGAGCTTGACGAAGGGCTCAGGACAGGCTTGTCGAAGGGCTCAGGACAGGCGGTGGGGTCATTCGATGACGTGGAGCCGTTCGGCTCCGGCGCTCAGCGGCTCGGCTCCGTCCGCCGTGATGAATACGTCCTCTTCCAGGTGAATGGAGGCGCCCGGGATGCGCACCTTGGGCTCGATGGCGAGCACCATGCCCACCTCCACGGTCCGGACCTCGGCTTCGCTGATGGACGGGGGTTCGGCCCGGGCCATGCCGATGCCGTGTCCGATGCGCTTGGGGCTCTCCACCTCGGGGTAACCGTTCTTCTTGAGCTCGGCGTTGGCCACCCGCGGGATCTCGCTGATGGGGGTTCCCGGCTTCATCACCTTGACACACTCTCGGATCAGATGCAGCGCCAGGCCGTGCTCCTTGGTCTGGTCGGCGCTCGGGGCGCCGAAGATCGCCTGGCGGGTGATGTCGCCGTAGTAGCCCTCATAACAGGCGCCGAAGTCGGCGATCAGGCGATCGCCTTTCTCGTAGCGCCGTTCGTCGTACTTGGTGGAAGCGTTCAGCATGAGAAAGCCGGGATGGCGCGGGTGGGCGCCTTCCTCGATCATGGCGATGTAGAGGCGTTCGGCCACTTCCCGCCGGGTCACCCCGGCCTTGAGGTCCGGGAGGATGCGGTCGAAGGCGCGCACGGAGATGTCGCAGGCATGCCGCATGTTGTCCATCTCCCGCGGGCTCTTGAACAGCCGCTGCTCGGTGAGCGCCCGGGATCCGTCCTCGATCTTGGCCTTGGGCAGCGCCTCGGTGAGCTGGGTGAGATAGTTGACGGGGAAGCCCAGCCGCTGGTCGTCATCCAGCTCGAACCCCACCTTGGCGGAACCGTAGCCCATGTCGGTCAGGAACTGGCTCAGCATCTCCCGCGGAAAGGGCACGTCGACGTAGCTGCGCACCTCGCCGAACCACGGCAGGGCCTCCGCCTTGGTCTTGTTGTTGCCGTACACCAGCGCGAAGGGTTTGCCTTCCCGGGGAATGAAGCAGATCTCGGGGCGCATCAGGTGGTCGAACTGGTAGCTGACGAGGCCGGTGAAGTACCAGAAGTTGTCACGGGCCGAAGCCACGACGAGGTCGAGCCCGTCCCGCTCCATGAGCCGCTGGATCTGCTGGTGACGTGATTCGTATTCTTCCTTTGGGAACGGTGCTTCGATCATCCGGGTGCCTCCGGGTTGGGGTTGTGGTCGGAAGGTTGGAACATATCAAGGCGCGTTGGGGGTCGCAAATGTGGTTTCCGGTTGAGCGGGTGCGCGGGCGGGTTTGAAACCCGCCCCTACAAGGGAATCCCCGGCGCGTGTCGGGTTGCAGGCCGCCTCCCGGTCGTCGCAGGGAATCCGGCGCATGGGGATACAAGATGCCGTCGCTCAGAACTCCGCGAAGCCGGGGACCCGGGGGAAGGGGATGACGTCGCGGATGTTTCCCAGGCCGGTCATGAACTGGATCAGGCGCTCGAAGCCCAGGCCGAAGCCGGCGTGGGGCGCCGAGCCGTAACGCCGGAGCTCCAGGTACCACCAGTAGTCCTCCTCCGGTAACCCGCATTCCCGGATCCGCTTTTGGAGTTGCGTCAGGCGGTGTTCCCGTTGCGAGCCGCCGATGATCTCGCCGATCTTGGGCACGAGCACGTCCATGGCCGCCACGGTGCGCTCGTCGTCGTTGAGGTACATGTAGAACGCCTTGATCTCCTTGGGATAGTCGATCACCATCACCGGACGGCCCACGTGCTCTTCGACGAGGTATCGCTCATGCTCGCTTTGGAGGTTGACGCCCCAGGACACCGGATACTCGAAGGATTGCCCGGATCGTTCGAGAATGGCCACCGCCTCGGTGTAGGTCATGCGCTCGAAGGGCTGGTCCACGATGGCGGTGAGGGTCTCCAGCACCGTCTTGTCGATGCGCTCGTTGAAGAAGGCCATGTCGTCGGGACAGCTTTCCAGCACGCCCTTGGTGACGTCCTTGAGGAACGCCTCGGCCAGGTCCTGGTTCCCCTGGATGTCGCAGAAGGCCATTTCCGGCTCAACCATCCAGAACTCCGCCAGGTGCCGGCTGGTGTTGGAGTTCTCCGAGCGGAACGTCGGCCCGAAGGTGTAGACGTTGGACAGGGCCAGCGCGGCGATCTCGGCCTCGAGCTGTCCGGAAACGGTAAGCCGGGCCTCCTTGCCGAAGAAGTCCTGGGCATAATCCACCGCGCCGGATGCGGTGCGGGGCGCCTGCTCGGGGTCCAGGGTGGAGACCCGGAACATCTCGCCGGCGCCCTCGCAGTCGGAGAGCGTGATGATGGGAGAGTGGAGGTGGATGAAGCCCCGTTCCTGAAAGAACCCGTGGATAGCCTGGGTCGCGGCGTTCCGTACCCGCATCACCGCACCGAAGGTGTTGGTGCGCATGCGCAGGTGTCCGAGGGTGCGCAGGAACTCGAAGCTGTGGCGCTTCTTCTGGAGCGGGTAGTCGTCGTCCGCGTAACCCACCACCTCCACCGCCTCGGCCTGGATCTCGTAGCGTTGCCCCTTGCCCGGCGATTCCACCAGCCGGCCCGCCACCCGCACGCTGCAGCCGGTGGTGAGCTTGCGGATCTCGGCCTCGTAGTTGGCCAGCTCCGGAGCGGCCACCGCCTGGATCCCGGACATGCACGACCCGTCGGAGATGTCGAGAAAAGAGACGTTCTTGCTGTGCCGGACGGTTCGCAGCCACCCCTCCACGGTCACGTGCGTGTCCGCGGTGCCGTTGTCGAGCAGGTTTTTGATACGTTCCTTTGTCATGGCTCTTCACCGCCTCCTTTCCGGCGAGTCTATATCCCCACGCGCAGGATCATCCGCAGCGCCAACAGCGTGACGAGCCATTTGAGGATCGTCCGGAACAGGGCCTCCGGGACACGAGAACGCCAGCGGGTACCCACGTAGGAACCCAGGGTCGCGCTCAGGATCATGCCCGCCATCAGGTAAAGGTACGGCGCAAAGGCGAATCCAAGCAAGAAGAAAGTTGACACCTTGATGACGTGCACCGCGGTCATCTGCGTGGAGTGCGTGATCACCAGCCGATCCCGGGACAGCCCCTCGCGTATCAGGAACGGCATGTTCAGGGGCCCCACCACGCCCACGAACAGCGAGAGGAAAGTCTGCACCGCGCCGATGATGCCGAACTTGCCGGGTATCTGCGGCACGCTTCGGATGGCCGGGGCCCAGGTGATGAGAAGGATGAAGCAGCCGATGACCACCGGCAGGTAGTCGGAGCGGATGTCCACCACCAGCATCGAGCCCACGGCCGCGCCCAGCACCGCGCCCACCACAAAGGGCGCAAAGAGCGACCATACCATGTGGCGCAGTCCGAACAGCGTGCGGGTGAGGTTGCTGAAGATCTGCACCATGCCGTGCACCGGGATGATGGCGAATGTCGGAATGAGCCCGGGCATCACCGAGATGAGCAGGATGCCGCCGCCGAGGCCCACCACCGCAGCGGTAGTGGAGGCGACGAACGTCACGAGGATGAGGAAGAGTTCGGGCATGGTTTCAGGGGCCGGGCCTGGCGCGCGCCGCTGTGGGCACTGGGTGCCAACGCGCCGCCGGACCGGCGTTCCGCGCGCGCCGGGCCGGTGTAAGGCCTTGGTTCCGGCCGGGGTTCAAGGACCCGCCGGATCCTGTTCCCGCACGACCGGATTTCGCAGCGTGCCGATCTGGCTGATCTCCACGGCTACTACGTCGCCGTCCTTCATGTTCTCGGTGGCGCCGTCGGTGCCCATCCACAGCACGTCCCCCGGCACCAGGGTCATGTAGCGGCTCATGGCGCTGATGTAGCGGGCCACGCTGAAGATGGCCGTCTTGACGTCGTATTCGCCCACCACCCGGTCGTTGAGGGTGATGGTGACGTGCAGGTCGTCGGGGTCGAGATCGGTGACGATCCACGGCCCCATGGGCTTGAACGTGTCGGTGTTCTTGGCCCGCCACAGGGTACGGTCGGACTTCTGCCAGGTGCGCTCGCTCACGTCGTTGCCGATGGTGTAGCCGAATACGTAGTCCAGCGCCTCTTCCTCGGGCACGTCCCGGCACTTCCGGCCGATGACCGCCACGAGCTCCCCCTCGTATTGCACCAGTTCCGAAGCGTCGCGCGGGATGACGATGGGGTCGTCGTGGGCCACGAGAGCGTTGACGGCCCGGTATCCCACATGAGGTTCCTTGGCGAATACGGGTTCCTCGCCGCGTATCTTGGCGGCATAGGTCACGTGCTCACGGTAGTTGACCCCCGCGGCATAGAAGGTCGGCGGGACCATGGGCGCCAGCAGCTTGACGTCGCTCAGGGCGTGGATCTCGCCGGTGACGATGTAGTTCTCGAAGGGGCTGCCTTTGATGACGGTGACGGCGTCCGCGTCATCGAGGATGCCGAAAGCCGTCTTGCCGTCGTGTTGAAATCTGCACAATCTCATTCGTACCGCTCCTTGTCGTGAGAAAGGCACGCAATACCCGAACCTGTCATCCGCGCACCTCCACCGTCATCGGCACCGTCCTCCGCACCCGTACCGTCCTCCGTCATTCCCGCGAAAGCGGGAATCCAGGGGCGGTGGTGGGGTGCAACGGCTGAATTGTCCCCGCCCCACCCCCTCCTGGATTCCCGCTTTCGCGGGAATGACGGGAGGCGTGCGGGAATGACGGTTTCGAGGTCACCACCACGGTTTCGAGGCCATCGCCGCGGTTTCGAGGCCACTACCGTTTCGTACCAATAACGGGTCCAAACCGTCGCTGTCTCCATCAGTCCCTGTCCGCCACCACCCAGGCGTCCAGAAACGCGCTCACCCGAACCCCCTCCAGGATGTCCTGCGACGCGCACGTTTTCAGGATGCTAGCGCACTGGTCCGGCGACAGGCGCGCGGCGATGTGCCGTTCGAACTTCTCCAGCAAAAGCGGCACTCCCTCGCTTCGCCGCCGCCGGTGGCCGATGGGGTAGGGCACCTCGACTCGGGCCGTGGAGGCGCCGTTCTTGAAGTGGACCTGAACCGCGTTACCGATGGCCCGCTTGTCCGGATCCATGTAGTCGACGGTGAACCCCGGGTTCTCGCGAACCTCCATCTTCTCGCGTAGCGCGTCGATGCGCGGATCCTGGGCGATCTCGTCCTCGTAGTCCCGCGCGGTGAGCCTGCCGTGGATCATGGGGACCGCCACCATGTACTGGATGCAGTGGTCCCGGTCCGCGGGGTTGTCCAGCGGGCCGGTCTTGTCGATGATCCGGGAACCGGCTTCCTGGGTCTCGATGACGATGCGCTCGATGTCCTCCAGCCGGTCCTTGACCGCGCCGTGCAGTTCCAGCGCCGCTTCCACCGCGGTCTGGGCGTGGAACTCCGCGGGAAAGGAAATCTTGAACAGTACATTCTCCATCACGTAGCTGCCGTAGGGCTGGCTGAACGAGAACGGGCGGCCCTTGAAGAGCACGTCGTAGTAGCCCCAGCCCTTGGCGGAGAGCGCCGACGGATAGCCCATCTCTCCCTGGAGCGCCATCAGCGCCAGCCGCACGGCCCGGCCGGCGGCGTCGCCCGCGGCCCAGCTCTTGCGCGATCCGGTATTGGGCGCGTGCCGGTAGGTGCGCAGGGCGCCACCGTCGATCCAGGCGTTGGAGAGGGCGTTCACCACCTGCGCCTCGGATCCGCCGAGCATGGCCGTCACCACCGCGGTGCTGGCCACCCGCACCAGCAGCACATGGTCCAGGCCGACCCGGTTGAAGGCGTTTTCCAGGGCGATGACGCCCTGGATCTCGTGGGCCTTGACCATGGCCGTCAGCACGTCGGCCATGGTGACGGCGCCGGCGCCGTCCTCTCCCGCGCGCCTGTCGAGGTAATCCGCCACCGCCAGGATCGCGCCCAGGTTGTCCGAGGGGTGCCCCCACTCGGCCGCCAGAAAGGTGTCGTTGAAGTCGAGCCAGCGGATCATGGCGCCGATGTTGAAGGCGGCCTGGACCGGGTCGAGCTCGTAGGCGGTGCCGGGCACCCGGGCGCCCCCGGGCATGACGGCGCCGGGCACCACCGGTCCCAGCAACCGGGTGCACGCCGGGAACTCCAGCGCCGCCAGGGCGCAGCCCAGACTGTCCATGAGGCACAGCCGGGCGGTCTCCCGGGCCTCATCCGAGAACGGTCCGCCGGTAAGGGCATAGGCGGCCATGTCGGAGAGGATCGCGTCGGGCCGGGCACGCTGGGCGTCACGCACGGAAGAGTCGCTCATGGTGGGAGCCGCGTGTCGGGATCATTCCTTGCTGAACAGGGCGTCCAGCTTCTGCTCGTAGTCGTGGTAACCCAGGACGTCGTAGAGTTGCTCACGGGTCTGCATCCGGTCCGTCAACCCGCTCTGGGTGCCGTCCTCGCGAATCGTACGGTAGACGTCCACGGCGGCCCGGCTCATGGCGCGAAAGGCCGACAGCGGATAGAGCACCAGGTCGACGCCGGCTTCCCGCAACTCTTCCACGCCAAAGAGCGGCGTCCGGCCGAACTCGGTCATGTTGGCCAGCACCGGCACTTCGACGTTCCCGCAGAAGGCCCGGTAGTCCTCCAGCGTGTACAACGCCTCCGGGAAGATCATGTCCGCGCCCGCCTCCACGTACCGCCGCACCCGTTCCAGAGCGGCTTCCCGCCCTTCGTTGGCGAAGGCATCGGTGCGGGCGATGATCACGAAGTCGTCATCCGTGCGTCCGTCGACCGCGGCCTTGATGCGGTCCACCATTTCGTCGGCGGAGACGATCTGCTTGTTGGGGCGATGGCCGCACCGCTTGGCCTGGATCTGGTCCTCGATATGGACCGCCGCGGCCTGGGCCCGGATCATCTCGCGAATGGTGCGGGAGATGTTGAAGGCCATGCCCCAGCCGGTATCCACGTCTACCAGCAGCGGCAAAGGGCTGGCCGCGGTGATCCGGCGCACGTCTTCGAGCACGTCGTTCAGGGTGGTGATGCCGAGATCCGGCTGGGCAAAGGAGGCGTTGGCGACTCCCGCCCCGGAGAGGTAGAGGGCGCGAAAGCCCTGGCGCTGCGCCAGCAACGCACAGTAGGCGTTGATGGTTCCGACGATCTGAAGCGGGGATTCTTCCCGCACGGCGCGCCGGAACCTGGCTCCTGCCGATCGCTCTTCTTCCATGTCGTCGTTATCCCGTCGCACTAGCGCAAGAACAAGTATCCGATGGCGATTGGCGTGTCAATCTGATGTCCTGTCCGGTTCACCCGTGTTGCGTCACACAAGTTGTGTCACACAAACGGTTGACGTGTAGGGGCGGGTTTCAAACCCGCCCGTGTCCACACGACGCGACAAAATGGGGTCAGAAATAGGACAGGTCGAGGGCGCCCATCCGTTTCAGGTGGCTGATATCGCCCCAGGTTTCCAGCCCCCAGGTCCCGTCCTGGTGTTTGAAGACGTTGACGCTGGCGTTCTTGAAGGAGAAGCGCCGGGGCGCGTCCAGCGGGATGGCGAGAGTGTGCCGGAACAGGGCGCTCAGCACGCCGCCGTGGGTGACCGCCATGATGATCTCTCCGGCGTGCCGCTGGGCCAGCTCCTCCAGGCACAGCATGTTCCGCTTCGTCTGTTCCCGGAAGCTTTCTCCCGAGGGCACCGCGTGGTCGGCGCCGCCGTTGCGATGCTGCTGGTACTCCGCAGGGTAGCGCTCGCGGATCTCGTTGCCGTCGAGCCCCTGGAAGATGCCGAGATGGCGTTCGCGCAGGCGCTGGTCGGTGATGACCTCATGGCCGGTGGCCGCCGCGATGATCCGTGCGGTATCGAACGCGCGGCCGAGGTCGCTGCTGTAGATGGCCGTGCAACTGTCGTGAGTAAACCGCTCGGACAGGGCTTCCGCCTGAGCGCGCCCTTTCTCGGTGAGCGCGCTGTCCAGGTGACCCTGCCGCCGGCCTTCGGTGTTCCAATGGGTCTCGCCGTGCCGCACGGCAATGACATGGGTTGCGTCCATGCGGACTATGGTAGCCAATGGACCTTGAAATTTCTATCGGAATAGGGGATAGGCCATTGAGGAAACGCCTCGACTGATCAACCGTTCCCAAGGAGGAGAAAAATGGACGCACAAACCTTTACGGTCAAGACTCCCCAGATTACCGACGGCCGAAGCCACATGCCGCTGGTGCGAACCGACGTTCTCATGAGCGGTCTCAACTACTACGCGCCGGGCCGAAAGAACAAGCTTCACACCCACCCGGGCGAAGACCACATGTTCGTCGTGCTCGACGGGCAGGCGACGTTCTTCGACAAGGACGAGAAGGCCACGGTGCTGGGGAAGGGCGACGGCATCCTTCTTCCGGAAGGGCACTTCTACCAGTTCGAGAGCTCCGGTGACACGCCGTTGGCGCTGCTGCGCTTCGCCGCCTACAAACCGGATCGAAAAGATGTCCGGCGAGTCGACGCCACAGGGGAGAACTCCCGCTCGGATGACGAGATGGACTACGTGTGCGTCGACGGCGACCCCATCGAGGGACAGGAGTGGACGCTGACCTGATTGGGGCCACGGGCTCGCGGCGTTCGCGACAAGGCCCGATTACCTGTACGGGCGGGTTTTGAGACCCGCCCGTACACTTCTCATCTGACTGTCTCGGTCGAGGGACGCTACTCGGATGAGACATGGCGGTCGATCTCATCCAGCGGTGTCACCCAGATCCGGTCGGTGTCGACGGGGTAGGCATCTCCCTGCGGAACCACGACAAACAATTTGTCCAGGTCCAGGAGTGCGGCGGCAGCCTTGTTGCCGTTCGTGAGCCGTGGGCTCGATGATGTCTTGAACTCGAACCCCAGCCGTTTCCCCTGCCGCTCGATGACGAGATCGATCTCCTCACCGGTGCGGGTCCTGTAAAAACCGTACATTCCCCGCGGCTGCAGCGTGGCCAGGATGTTCTCCACGGCAAAGCCCTCCCAGCAGGCGCCATAGGCCGGATGCCCGTACAGTTTGTCGAAACTGTCCAGGTCCAGCAGGCAGGTGAGCAACCCCGAGTCTCGTATGTACAGCTTGGAAGACTTCACCAGACGCTTCTTTGTGTTGACGGCGAACGGGGGAAGCCGGCGCATCATGAAGGCGGCTTCGAATACGTCGATGTGTCGCTTCAGGGTCGGGTGGGTTACGTCCAGCGACTGCCCGAGCGCGGAGTAGTTCACCATCTGCCCGTGAAGGTGGCAGCACATCAGCCAGAGCCTGCGCATGTACTGGGGATTCAGTTCGACGCCGAACCGGCGCAGGTCGCGTTCGACAAACCCTTGAATGTAGCTCTCGCGCCAGCGGAAGCTGCGCGCATCCGTGGCTGCCAGCCAACTTCTCGGAAACCCGCCGCGCCACAACATGCTGCGCCAGTCCTTCGGTTGCTGTGCCGCTCGTTGCAGTTCCCGTTGGAGAAACGGGGTGATGTACACGTAGGACAATCGGCCGGCCAGGGTTTCGGATGATTGCCGCAGCAGGTCGGGAGACGATGAGCCCAGGATCAGAAAGCGCCCGGCCCTTGGGTGGTCGTCGATCAACGCGCGCAACAGCGGGAACAGGTCCGGCCTCATTTGCACCTGGTCAATGCAGACCAGCTTGTCCCGGTGCAGGGAGAGAAATGCTTCCGCGTCCTGCAGTTGCGACAGGTGGGAATGTCTTTCGAGGTCCAGGTAGAGTGTGTTCGGATAGGATGCAGTCACCGATTTCGCCAGGGTCGTCTTTCCTGCTTGTCGCGGCCCCAGAATCGCCACGGCGGGAAAATGCTCCAGGTCGTCGATGACGGTCTGCTTGACTTCGCGCTCGACTAGCATGTGCTAATTGTAAACGCGATTTACCATTTGTCAAACTGGGGTGTGATGACGCGATGGTCGCGCCGGATCATTGCCCTGTGCTTCTCCCGGCTCACCCCTTGAGCCCTTTCGCCAAAAAATCCCGCTCCACCGTCAACTCCCCGATCTTCTCGCGTGCAGGTCCCCGGCTCTCCCCCTCATGGTCCCCCACGTCCCCGCTCCGCCCCCTTCGTGAAAACCAACCTCCTTCATCCCCTCCACGGTGCGCTGCTTCCAGGTGCTCACTTGGTTCGGATGAACCTTGTTCCGCGCCGCGATCTCCTGGAACGTCTTGTCCCCGCGCAGTGCTTTCCAGCGCTACCTTCCTCCCCCGTGGGTCGGCGTCGTGTTGTCATTGTGTATCCCTCCCTCAGTCCGTGGCGGCGCTGGCCGAAATTTGTCTGATGCCGCCTATCGTAAACGAGGAACCCTGCTTTATCGACGCTCCCACCGTCTCCGCAACAACAATGCTGCCCGTCGAAACATCGGTGATCTTGATGTCTACGGCCATCTCCGTTTCGACTTCTGTGCTTCCCACACTGCCTAACGCCCTTCCTACCTGTCCAGGAAGGAAAGAAGTCAAACCCGTGCCCCCTTGGATATTGAACCCGCTCTTCTTGAAACCAAACTTCGTGATCGTCCCATAAACGTTGTAATCAACGCCTGTGAGACCGCCTACCTTGCCGCCGCTCCTGGTCAATCCAACCTGACCCAATCCTTGCTCATTCAAAACCGAACCCACTTGCTCACGCTCCATGACGTTCATCTTGCGTGTCTTTATGATGGCCGTCTCCAACATGGCACGAAACCCTTCCCCCATCCCTTTGCTGATGTTCAACGGGTGGTTGCTGCCCGTATTGCCGAAGCGCTTGTTACTTCTCGTATTCCGGTCAAGGTGATTGCGGTTCAGAAGGACGGGACTCTGATTCTCAATTACGGAAATGTCTTTTTCGGACCTGGAGACCGCTTGGCGGTTTATTCTTTAGGAGAGGTCTTTGTGGACCCTGACACAGGTGAAAAACTTGGTTCGGAAGAGACAGAGTTGGGTGTGGTGGAAGTCACCAAAGCGGAAACTAAGTTTTCCCGAGCCAAGATTGTTGGAGAGTCTTTCGAGGTCAAAAGGGGGAGCACTCTCAAACGAGTTGAGGGGGTTAAGGAAGAGGACAAGGAGCGGGAGAGGTCTGGGGCGAATTGGGATTCGGGAGGAGGTGACAATTAGTGTGAAGGATGACCGTTGGCTGACCTTGGGACTCTTTGGTGAGACGACTAGGCCGGGTTGCTGACTTATCGCTGACTTATCTATTTTCCGCCTTCCTTTAAACCGCCTTAACGTATTGAATTTGTTGGTGAGCCGTGCCGGGCTCGAACCGGCGACCCTCTGCTTAAAAGGCAGATGCTCTACCTACTGAGCTAACGGCCCGCGCGTGGCAATGTGGGAGTGACCGCCGCGATTCGGGACGGGTCACTGATTCGAGTGTACCAGAGGGGCGCGATGGCGGGCAAGCCGAATGGGGCGGGGCCTCCTCGTCACTCTGTCTCCGATCTGATAGACAGGGACTGTTCGTCATGGAATGGAAATCTCGACGACCGAGGGCCCGGCGTCGAGGCGCGCAGGACTGATCCGGCGGGTTGAACAGGCCGGAAGGGGAGTTGCCAATGCTGCTGATCACAGATCCCGACGTGAAGCAGGTGCTTCGGGTGGAAGACATCATCGACGACATGGAGCGGGCCTTTGCCGAGGAGGCGCGGGGTGTTGCCGTCAACAGGCCCCGGACCCGCTACAAGGTGCCGCCGGACCGCGATTCCGACGGCTACATGGCCAACATCATCCCCGGCGCGGTGCCGAGCTCCGGGGTGGCCGCGCTCCGCTACGACTCCATGGTGGTCCGGGAGCGGATGGTCGACGGTCTCAAGCGCATGGATTACCCGTACCCCGCGCGCCGGAGCTGGGGTTTCGTGCTGCTGTTCAGCCTGGAGACCGCCGAGCCCCTGGCCATCATCCACGACTTCAGCCTCTCTTCCATACGGGTCGGCGCCACCACCGGCGTCGCTGTCCGCTCGCTGTCCCGGGAAGACAGCCACGTGGTGGGGCTGTTCGGCTCGGGCAACGAAGCCGAGCAGAACCTCGCCGCCATCTGCGCGGTCCGGAACGTCAGGGAAGTGCGCGTGTACAGTGTCACGCGCCAGCACCGGGAACGTTTCGCCATGGAGATGACCGGCAAGCTCGACATCCAGGTGCGCCCGGTGGACAATGCCAGGGCCGTGGTGGAGGGCGCGGACATCGTCATGTGCGCCACCAACGCCAGCGCGCCGGTGTTTGACGGGGACTGGCTCGTTCCCGGCCAGTTCGTCACCACCATCGTCAACACCGACGGCGTCCACGCCCGCACCGAGGCGGACGCCACCACCTTTACCCGGGCCGATCTGATCGTCCTCAACAACCGGGAGACCGCGCTTACCAACCAGCAGCGGGAGATGCTCGATCTCATCGACGAAGGGAAGATCGGCTGGGACAAGATCTGCGAGCTGGGCCAGGTCCTCATCGGCGAGAACCCCGGGCGCAAGAGCAACGACGAAATCATCTACTACAAGAGCAACACCGGCGTCGGCATCCAGTTCGCCGCGGCCGGCGCGGTGATCTACGAGGAGTGCAAGAAGAAGGGCCTGGGCCGCGAACTGCCCACCGAGTGGTTCGGCGCCGACCTGGGCGAGTGGCTGGACAAGGGCTATTCGCCTTCTCCGTAGGCCGGGCAGCGGTGCGCGCGTCCCGCGTCCTAGTCGGAGGCTCTTTCCGCCAGCCCGTTCTCTCCAACATCGCGAGGGTTTCATGATCGTCGATTTTCAGCATCACTACGTTCCCAAAGAGCTCGCCAAGAAGCACGGCCTTTACTCCGAAGAGCCGTTGTTCGCCAAGCTGGATACCGGCGTGCCGCGGTTGACCATGCACGCGCGGCTCTACGACGCCGAGATGCAACTTCGGGACATGGACGAGGCCGGGGTGGACGTCTCGGTGCTGTCGTGCCTGTTGGGGTGGGACGCGACCCTTGAGGACAACCGCACCATCAACGACAGCCTGTCGGAGCTGCAGCGCCGCTTCCCGGGACGCTTCGTCGGACTGGCCCAGGCGCCGCTCCTGGGCGGCCCGGAGGCAATGGCGGAGTTCGACCGGGCCATCGGCGAGCTGGGGCTCCACGGCGTCGCCACCACCTCCCAGTTCCGGGGGCTGCCGCTGGACTCGGAGCAACTCTATCCGTTCTACGAAAAGGTCAGCGTTCTCGACGTGCCCATCTTCGTCCATCCGGCCATGGTCCCCGAGGGCTATGGGCTGCTCATGGACTACGATCTGGCCCGTATCCTGGGACGCGAGGTGGATCTGGCCGTGGCGGCCACCCGCATCGTGGCCGGCGGCGTGCTGGATCGGTTCCCGGGCCTCAAGTTCGTCATCGGCCACTTCGGCGGCGGCATCGCCGGGGTCAAGGACCGGCTCGTAGCCAAGGCCTATCGCTTCGGCACCCTGGACAAGCCCTTCGAGCACTACTTCGACATGCTCTATTTCGACATGGCGGGCTTCGAGGGGGGCACTACCGCCCTGGGCTGCGCGCTTCAGGGCATCAGGCCCGACCGGCTGGTGTTCGCCACCGACTACCCCCAGGACTTCACCGGAGTCAGCACCGACACGGGCAAGGGCATGAGTGCTCTTCGGGATTACATCGACGCCATCCGGGGCTTGCCGTTGACCGACGCCGAGAAGGACGCGATTATGGGCGGCACGGCGGCCGGGCTGCTGGGCCTGGATTCATGACCGCCGGGCGGCAACCTCGCGGCCCTTTGCCGGCTCCATCATGATCATCGACATCGACCTCGATAAATGCACGAGCTGCGGGGACTGCGACCCCGTGTGCCCCGCGGACATCATTCACATGGAAGAGAAGGCCGGCCGGCAGGTGCCGGTCCTCAAGCACGTGGAACACTGCGTCACCTGCTTCAACTGCGAGATCTTCTGCCCGGTGCAGTGCATCGACGTTCACCCCATCGTTAGACGCCGCCCGCTGCCCTGGTAGCCGGAGTGCGGGGACGCAGGTTAGGCTTGTCCATGATGCCGTTCGGCGGTATGATGATGGTTGCCTTCAGGATCAGGGGAGAACGTCGTGACTGCCACGGCCTTTGACACGTTGAAAGCCGCTCGGGACCTCGAAGCCGCTGGAATCGACTCCAGGCAGGCGGAAGCCATCGTCAGCACCATTCGCCAAAGCGGGGACGCGGTGGCCACCAAGTCGGATCTGGAGGCCGTCCGGATCGCTATGAGCGCGGATGTGGAGGGCGCCCGGATCGCCCTGCGGGCGGATCTGGACACCGCCCGGAGCGCCATGCGGGCAGATCTCGCCGAGTTGAAATCCGACATGCTCAAAGTCGCAATCGGAATCGTGATTGCCAACGTGGGATTGACGGTCACGTTGATCAAACTTCTATGAGACTCCATCCGCGGGTCTCTTCGCACCTGTCACTTACGTTACAAGACGCCGCCCGCTTCCCTGGTAGCCGGTAACCCTAATGCTCGAAAAGATCGGCAGACTCATCGACACCGAGGTGCTGGTGGTGGGTGCGGGGGCCGGCGGGCTTTGGGCCGCGCTGAGCGCGAAACGCCACATGCCGGACGGGCGCGTCACCCTGCTGGACGCCCACATGGTGGGGCGCACCGGACACACGGCCTTCTCCAATGCCTGGATGGTGGCGGTCACGCCCGACGACGACCTTGATGCCTGCGTGCGCGACATCGTGGAGGGGAACGAGTGGATCGCCGAGCAGGAGCTGATTCGCGACGTCCTGTCGCTCTCCCATTTTCAGTTGCTGGAGCTGGAGAAGATGGGGCTCGTGTTCCCGAAGGAGGACGGCCGTTTCATCCGGCGTCCCACCCGTGGCCTCAAGGTCACCAAGGTCCTCAAACCGGACGGCGGCGGGCTGGAATTCTGCTGGCGGCTACGCAAGGCACTGGAGTCCGAGGGCGTGGAACTGGTGGAGCGCGTCTTCATCACCGATCTCGCGCAGGACGATGACGGGCGCGTGGTTGGCGCCTTCGGCATCGATGGCCGCACCGGCGAGTTCGTGGTCGTCCGGGCCGGCGCCACCGTCCTGGCCACCAACAGCGTGACCTTCCGGGCCGGCTTCGTCCGGGACCTCACCGGCACCGGCACGCGCCTGGCCTACGACGCCGGCGCGGTGCTCACCAACGCGGAGTTCGGCTATCTCCGTCCGGGGACCCCCAAGTTCTATTTCGAGGGTATCACCTTCGCCATCCAGGACGGAGCCAAGTTCGTCAACGCCGATGGCGAGCCGTTCATGGAGCGGCACGAGCCCGACTGGGCGGACTGGGCCGACGTGCAACTGGTGAGCAAGGCCATGGTCCAGGAAAAGAAGGCGGGACGAACGCCCCTTTACCTCGACATGTCGCTCATCCCGGAAGAGGAGCGGGGACAGTACCTCCAGAGCTCGGTGGCGTGGATGGACTATTTCTTCCGGAAGCTCGGCGACCGGGCGCGCATCGATATGTTCGGCAAGACCGAATACTACCCGCTGTTCCAGATGACCAAGATGGGTATCAAGACCGACGCCGCGTGCCGCTCGTCGGTGGCCGGCCTGCTGGCGGCCGGATTGGCACAGGCGAGCTGTGCGAGCCATTTCGCTGGATTCCATATCGGCGCCTGCAACGGCACCGGCTGGATCGCCGGCAAGAGCGCCGCGGCCGACGCCCGGCGGCTGGATCCGCCGCGGATCTCCGAAGGCAAGGCCCGATCCGTGAAGGCGGACGTGTCGGCGGGCTGGCGCGGCGGAGATGAGAAGAGTGACGACGATCTCCTGCGCGCGCTCCAGACCCTGATTTTCCCCTACGATGTTTCCATCCTGAAGCACGAAGCCCGCATGCGGCAGGCGCTGCGGGAACTGGAGGCCATCGCCGAGCGCGCCGACGAGAGCCGCGCCGCCCACGTCCACGGGTTCGTGCGCCTGCGGGAGACGCAGTGCATGGTGGAGACGGCCAGACTGATGCTGGAAGCATCGCTCCTGCGCCGCGAGAGCCGCATGAGCCACCTGCGCGAGGATTACCCGGACCGCGACGACGAGACGTGGCTCAAGTGGATCCTGATCGAGAAGCAGAGGGAAGGGCCGCGCCTGTGGACCGAGCCCATCGCGACCCCGCTGGTGCCGCCGCCCACCGCGGGCGAGGAGGAGGACATTGGCGGATGAAATCCTCGGAACTGCTCGAACGCATTACAACGAACTCTTCAATTTGCCACGGGAAGCCATGCATCCGTGGCTTGCGGTACCCCGTGGACATGATCTTGGAATTGCTTAGCCCATCTTTAACACGGGTTTTTGAAAGTGGTTATAATTCGGGGGGTTAGCGGGGAATAATTTAGCGTGTGGCACTACATTTCGACAGTTAAGGTATTTAGACGATCAATTTGGTGACCCCACCGGGTGCGGGGTGGAGATCGAGAGCGGTGTAGATTTTGAGTTGTGGTTGCTCGGCACGGGTGGCCTTTCGGACGTGGAGGGTTCGGCCGTCCTTTCGGCGGAAGGATGCGGTGACCCGCTGCTGGCCTTCGAGGATACGGCGCAGAGTGGTCCAACTCGCGTTTTCTCCCTGTTCGGCGAGGCGCGTGCGGATGGTCTGGACCAGTTGGTAGGCGATGACGGTGATGAAGAGGTGACCGTCGGAACGGTTCTGGGTTTTGTGGAAGATGGGGCGGAGGCCGAGTTCGGACTTGAGAGAGCGGAACACGGCTTCGAGATCGGTGAGCATGGTGTAAGTGCGCCACAAGGTCTGTGGATCCCAGTCGTGGACATTGGAGCGCAGACAGTAGACACCGGGATGGGTGAGCATGGTGCCGGCAAGAGGCTTGGGCTTCCAGGTGACGGCCACTGCCTTGGCGCTGTGCGGGTCGGCGACGACGTCCACGGTGTAATGCTGCCCGGCGCCGCGGCAGCGCTCCTGGATGCGCCCGATCCGCTGCCAGACAGAGTCGAGCCCCTTGCGGGTGCGGGGCCGGGACAGCCCCTCGTGGAGCTTGCGCAACTCGCTCTCGAAGCGCTCGGCGAAGCGTCTGGCGATCCCTTCCTCCTTTTTGGCGCGCTCCTCAGAATAACAGTACAGCCGCACCTCGCCTCGGTCCTCATCCACCACCTTGTGCAGGTGAACCTTGTGGTGCGACCGGGTCTCGATGGCGATGGACCGCTCGGGGTCGAAACGGCGGGTGCGTTGGCGGCTGACCACCAGATAACGGTAGCCGTTGTCGCGCAACCATGCCACGTTGTCCTCGGTGGCAATCCCCGCATCCATCACCACCAGGGCGTCGCCGGGCGCGTGCAGGGCCTTGAGCATCGGCTCCAGCGTCTTGTCTTCGTCGACCCTGCCGGCAAACACTTCGGAGCGGCGCACGAAACCCGAACCGTCCAGCACCAGCCCCAGGGTCAGCAGCGCACAGTCGCTGCGCTTCTCTTTCGAGTGCCCGCGCTGTGCCTTGGGCTGGTCTTTGGCCTCGCCTTCGAAAAACGTGTTGGTGAGGTCGTACAGCGTCACCGTGTGACCCAGCCCGAACAACTCCGTCACCTGCTCGAACAGGTGCTTCTCGATGGCCTCCCGATGCGCCATCAAAGCATCCGACACACGGTACAGACGCATCAGGCTCATGGCCTCGAAGTCCACCTCCAGCAACTCCCCCAGCCCGCTGCGCTCGCACAGCCAGCGCCAACTCGCCCTCTCCGACCCCGGCTGCCCCATCCGCCCGATGATCGACCCCACCGCCACCGCCCGCTGCCGGCCGTTGAACCCCAGCCCCTCCAGCAATCTCCCCAGACCCAGCCTCTCCATCGCCCACAACCCCACATGCTCCACCCCCACCGTCCGCGGCCGCTCCAACTCCAGCGACTCCACGTCCACCGTTTGCAGATCCGGGCCTCCCACCGCTACCTCAGCCCCGCGCTGCACCAGTTGCAGGGCTATCCGTTGTGCTTCCCGTTCAACCTCTTCCGGACACTCCAGCTCTACCAGCACCCCCTGCCGCTCCAGCAACTGCTCGATCCGACTACACAACACCGCCCAATGCTCCGTTGCCACCGCAAAGTCACTGCCGAGATTGAGCAGCGTGCGCTGCCGCACCCGCTCCCCGCTACGCTCGGAACGCACCAGTCGGTAGGAGTGGTAGATCTTGCCGCCCTCGGCACTGCGCGTCTTGGTGCGCCGGATGAACATGGAGGCAGGATAGCAGAGGGGGAGGGAGAATGCAAGAGAAACTTGATAAGTATGGCACTACATTACGCAACCCAGAACGTCAACTCAATGAAATCAATAACTTAGCTCACTCCCTACCCCCCAATTAGCCGAAATCCCCCACTCTCGTGTTAAAGATGGGTTAGTGCAGGCATGACGGAACAGGAGATCCTCGCGGACTACGACGACTTGGAACATGAGGACATTTTGGCCGTTTTTGCCTTCGCAGATCGTCTGGAGTAGTGACGAACTTCGGGTACCCGCACGTTGTTCTATGCGGCCCGCAGTGGAGACTGCCTTGACGGCCCGCTAGTGTCGTGTCTCACAAATAGGTTCACAAATCTGCTGGTCTTTTTCGCCGTCGGCTACGTTGCTCTTCCTCGCGTGGTGCACGCCGGACGGGCGGGTTTGAAACCCGCCCCTACAAGTCATCGCGCCTTGCCGACAACGAAGAATCCTGCGCATCTTTGTAATCCTATTTGTGAGACACAATGCTAGAAGAGGTCGGGAAACAAGTCCTCCGGAAGTTCTCGCCCGACTCCCCGGCTCACGGCCGCCTCGTAGACCTTCCCCGCCAACGCGGCGAACTGAAGCCCGAAACCGACGCTGTTGTTGAAGCAGGTGACCTGCTCAGGGTCCGTCCGGCCCGGGTGACGATTCAGCAGGAGGTCCGGCAGATCGGGAGTGTTGCGCCAGTCGATGTTCACCGCGTCGCCGGGCGGATAACCCTTTTCGATGTCCAACAGGACCTGCGGCGGCAGCGGCCCCTTTGCGTTCTTGGCGACGAAGGTCGTCGGCCCCAGGTTGTCTTTGGAGTTGACCGCGAGAACGTCGAAGCGGGCGAAGGTTTCCGGCGCGATCTCGCAGTGGCGCACCGAGCAGACGTAGTGCCCCGGTTCCAGCCAGCCGGTGCGGATCACCGGCGTCAGGGCATTGGTTGCGATGACGACGATGTCGCTGCCTCGGACGGCTTCCTCGGCGCTGTCGACGGCGGCAACGTCCGGGCAACTCTCCCACCGAGGGTCCTCGACGAAACGCTCTCTATGCGCGGGGTTGGGGCTGAAGACTCGAACCGACTTGATCCCATCGACCCCGGTCAGCATGGCGTCCAGGTGCGCGCCGGCCATGAAGCCGGTGCCCAGCACACCCACGGTGGAGGCGCCGGTCTTCGCGAGATATCTCGCCGCCAGACCCGCGGCCGCTCCCACGCGCAGATTGCGTATGTGTCCTTCGCTGATGAGGGCAAGCAGGTCGCCGGTCTCCACGCTGAACAGGAACAGCAACCCCCGTGTCACGCTGTGAGCCCGTTGGGTTCCCGGCGTCCGTTCGCGGCGAAAGCTGCCGGCGCGCTCCTGCCAGAAGAGCTTGTCCGTGAGGAATCGGATGGCCGCGTACTTCTGCGTGGAGGCCGACATGGTCTTCAGGCTGTGAGCGCCCGGCAACGTGTTGCCTTCCTCGTCCACGTAGGAATCGGGTGTGAGGAGGTCGATTCGCGGGCTGGTGATCGCGGCTCCCGTCCCGAGATCCTTGTAGACTTCCTCGAGGGCGGACAGGCTCATGCGCATGTCGAGGAGTTGCTGGGATTCGGCGTTGTCGATGGCGAGTATCATAGTAGCTCTTCATCCCCGAACGGTCCGGCGTTGTCAAGATGGGTGGCAACTCCGCGGGACTTAGGAGAGCGCTAGAACAGATCCGGAAACAGGTCTTCGGGTATCTCGCGTCCGACTCCCCGGCTCACGGCCGCCTCGTAGACCTTCCCCGCCAGGGCGGCGAACTGGAGCCCGAAGCCGACGCTGTTGTTGAAGCAGGTGATCTGATCCGGGTCCGTCCGTCCCGGGTGGCGTCCAAGCAGCAGGTCCGGCACGTCGGGAAGCTTGCCCCAGTCGATCTCCGTGGCGTTGCCCGGAGGATACCCTGTATCGATATCCAGCAGGACCTGCTGCGGCAGCGGCCCCTTGGCGTTCTTGGCGACAAAGGCCGTCGGTCGCAGATTGTCCTTGGAGTTGACCGCCAGAACGTCGAAGCGCCCGAAGGTCTCCGGCGCGAGCTCGCAGTGCCGTACGGTGCAGACGTACATCCCGGGCTCCAGCCATGTGGTCTGGATCACCGGTGTCAGGGCATTGGTCGCGATGACGACGATGTCGCTGCCCTGCACGGCATCCTCGGCGCTGTCGACGGCCGCCACGTCCGGACAAGCCTCCCACCGAGGGTCCTCGGCAAAACGCTGTCGATGCTCCGGGTTGGGGCTGAAGACTCGAATCGCCTTGATCCCTTCGACGGCATTCAGCATCGCGTCCACGTGCGCGCCTGCCATGAAACCGGTGCCCAGCACGCCCACGGTGGAGGCGCCGGGCTTCGCGAGATATCTCGCCGCCAGGCCCGCGGCGGCCCCCACGCGGAGATTGCGGATATGCCCTTCGCTGACGAGGGCCAGCAGGTCGCCGTTCTCCACGCTGAACAGGAGCAGCAACCCCCGTGTCACGCTGTGGGCTCGCCGGGTCCCCGGGGTCCGGTTCCGGCGAAAGTTGCCATGGCGCTCTTCCCAGAACAGCTTGTCCGTGAGGAACCGAAGGATGGCGTACTTCTGCGTGGACGCGGACATGGTCTTCAGGTTATGGGCTCCCGGCAGCGTGTTGCCGTGGTCGTCGACGTAGGAATCCGGGGTGAGGAGGTCGATTCGGGGGCTGGTGATGACGGCGCCCGTGCCCAGGTCCCGGTAGACTTCCCCGAGGGCCGTCAGGCTCATCGGCATATCGAGAAGTTGCTGCGCTTGGGTGTTGTCGATGGCGAGTATCATGGATTCAGTCCCTTGCAGCTCAGTCCCTTATATCTTGCACGAACCACTCGGTGGGCAGCTCGCGGCCGACCCCTCGTTCCTTGGCGAGTTGGTACAGCCTTCCGCCTACGGAGGCGAACTGCAGGCCTTGGGTGCCGATGTTGATGAAGCAGGTGATCTGTTCCGGAGAGGAACGCCCCGGAGCCTCGCCCCTGACCACTTCCACCAGCCTCGGGTACTGCTCTTCGTCGACGTGGACTCTGGACTTGGGGATCCGCGCCAGCTCTTCCGGCTGGCCCGCCGTGTATCCGGCGAAATGGAAGGGGCGGAAGTCGGTCTCCGCCTGCTTGCGGCTCATGGTCTGGTCTCCCAGCCGGACGGTAACGTCGAACCTGTCCCACACCTCTTCGGCGGCGAACTCCCGCAGGTCCAGGTTGGTGACGTGCATGCCGGGCTCCAGCCAATCCGGGTCGGTGAGCACGGGTACGATGGAGTCCGTGCAGGTGGAGACGATATCGGAGCCGCGGACCACGTCTTCGGGGTTGTCCAGGACGTCGACTCGTATGTCCAGGCGACCCCGCATCTCCGCCGCGTACGCCTCGCGGCGTTCCCGGGACCGGCTGTAGACCTTCACGCGCTTCAGGTTGCGGACCTCGGCGAAGGCCTGGAGATAGGTGCGCGCCATGCCGCCGGAGCCGATGATGCCCACCACTTCGGCATCCTCCCGGGCGAGATACTTGACCCCCAAGCCGGCGCCGCCGCCCACCCGCATGTGCTGGATCACCCCGTCGTTGATGATCGCCAGAGGCTCGCCGTTGTTGGTGCTGAAGAGCATGACGAGGCCGCAGAACGTGCCGGGCTCGATGCAGTACTTCTCCTCGTTGGCGCCCTCCGGCCAGCGTACCATGTCGGACTTCATGCGGATGGCGAAGGTGCCGTAGGTCCGGCACACGCCCTCCATGCTGCCCCAGCGGAAGAACGCGTCCTGCTCGTCGCTGGGGGCCCACACGTCCAGTCTGGGCCGATGGACCGCATTTCCCACGGCGAGGTCCTGATAGCCCACTTCCAGGGCCTCCAGGCACGTCTTCATGTCCAGCAGTTCATGCACGTCGTCATTGTTCAGAAAGAGCATCGGCATCCTCGCTATGAATCGGCCGCAGCCGGCAGGGGCCAGGCGGCTACTTGCCCATCAACTTCTTCCAGAGAGCCCTCGTTCCCGGAGTGACCCGAAACCCCTCCCGATAGAGCCCGACCATCTCATCCCCGCTCACCGGTCCTATGGGACGGCGGCTTTTCTTGGCCTCCGCCCGAAGCCTTGGATCGGCGGCCGCTTTGTCGAATGCGCTTCGCAGGACCTTGACCCTATCCATTGGGACGTCGGCGGGCAGCCAGAACGGCCTTCCGGCAACGGTCGAGGGGAAATAGCTCGCGGTGAGGGCCTTGCCGTCCTCTGTGCGAGCCAGCTCCCACAGCGTTGGCACGTCCGGCAGTTGTGGGCTCCTCTTTCGTTCCGCGGTGCCCGTCTGGACGATGATCGTGATCTTTCCGGCTTCGAGGAGGTCACCGACCCGATCGCGTACGGATGCCAGCGATCGCCCCGCTCCCAGCAGCTCTCCCTTACGGACGGCCAAGTCGATTTGGGGGCCGCCGGGATAACCGGTGACGATGTCGAAGAGCTTCATTCCCACGACTTCCTCCGCCACCCGCTCGATGAGATAGCCCCCGCCCCCGATCCCGCTGGCGCCAACGGGCGGTGGCTTCTTGCCCTCCTTCAACGCGGCCTGAATGGCCGAAATACTGGTGTAGGGGGTATCGGTCCGCATGTACACGGTCATGATATCGCTTGTCAGGCTCCCTACGGGATGCATTTTCGTAAAGTCCGCCTTCAGTTCGTCGCGGCCGGCGATCTGCGCCAGATAGAGGTCTCGCGGCAGAATTCCCAGAGTAAGCCCGTCGGGCTTGGCTACCTTCGCGACATAGTTCGAGGCAATGACACCGCCCGCCCCCGGCATGTTCTGCACCAGGACCCCGGGTTTCCCCGGGATATACTTCGGCATGTGCCGAGCCAGCAGACGTGCGTAGATGTCGTAGCCGCCTCCAGGTGGAAACGAAACGATGAAGGTCATCGTCTTGCCCTCGTAGAAGCTCGACGCCGAGCGTGCTGCCGGCGGATGATAAAACAAGAGAAAACCAAGAGCGACCGCTATCAACGAGAAGGTTGTCTTCTGCATGGGGTCCTCCTTGTGACGGCAAGGGATTCCGGCCGTTACGCGATCCCGGTATCTGGTCCGGCTCCAGGGCGTTTGTCTCGTCTGTGTCGGAACCCGCCGATGATCCCCGATCGGGCCGGAGTTGTCAAGATGAGTGATCTCACCACGGGACGAGGCAGAAATGTCTATGCCGATCACATTTGGTTATGTTTTGATATCGGTTCGGATATCACGAGAAATGGTTTTCAATATTTGCCCTCTATGATTCCTCACCCTGTTGCAGTATAATCCGCCGACGATAGCCCCGTAGCTTCCAACATAGTTACTCAGGAACCCACCAAGGAGGTGTGAAATGGCACTCGACCCGGCGACCACGAGTACTACGTTCGACCGTTACATTGAGGAGCTCCGCTCTCTTTGGAGCGACGGTCCAGACGCGGAGTTGCCCTTCAAGGTGAAAGCCGCGATGGAGCGGATGCTCTCATCCACCCGCCCGGATGATCCCTGGATGGCCGAGATCATCCGGGACGCCGACCCGTCCAGAGAGCTCTACCGGGATCCGGACTATGGATTCGTCCAGATGGGGCACGTGCATCCCGAAGGCAACGGCAATCTGCCCCATGACCACGGGCCGTGCTGGGTGGTCTACGGCGCCTATCAGGGAATCACTGAAATACCCCTCTACGAGCGCACCGACGACGGCAGGAACGCCGACAGGGCCGATTTGCGCATCAAGGAGGTCCACAAACTGGGGCCCGGCGTCGTCTACCCTTACCTGACGGGCCAGATCCATTCGACGCAGGTGGCGGAATCACCCGCCGTGGTCTTCCGGTTCCTCAGCGCGGACCTCACCCGGATTCTCCGCCGGCGCTACAACCTGGAGACCGGCGCGGTGTCGCTGATCGAGCCTCAGGCGTGAACCGGCGGCCGTCGCCTGTGAACTCCCCTTCGTCGGGGACTTGACGATAGCCGAAAACGGGAGGAGGCCGCAGCGATGACCCATATCCTGAACAACGACGACGTCGAGAAGGTACTCACCATGGACGTCTGCCTGGAGGCCGTCGAGCAGGCCTTCCAGGATCTGGGCCGTGGGATTGCGGTCAACCAGCTTCGCACTCATACATACGTTTCCCTGGAGAGCTCCGAGCGCTCCTACCGTCTCAAGACCATGAACGGCGCGGTCCCCCGCTTCGGGGTCATGGCGTTGCGGCTCTCCTCGGACATCGTCCACTTCCCCACGGTTTCCGGCATGGTGCGGCAGGAGAAGGTTCCGGCCGCTCCGGGGAAGAAGTTCGTGGGCCTGATCCAGCTTTACAGCCTCGAAACGGGTGAGCCCCTGGCCATCATCCAGGACGGATTCCTGCAGAAGACCCGCGTGGGGGCCACCAGCGCGCTGGGTGTGAAATACCTCGCCCGAGAGGACGCTCGCGTGCTGGGGCTCTTCGGCTCGGGTCTCCAGGCGGGATCGCACATCGAGGCCATCTCCAAGGTCCGAAAGCTTGAGAAGGTCAAGGTCTTCAGCCCCAACCCGGATCACCGGCGGGCTTTCGCCGCGCACTGGAGCGAGAGCTTGGGCATTCCGGTAACCGCCATGGACCATCCCAGGGACGTCGTGGTGGGCTCGGACATCGTCATGTCGGCCACCAACACCAACGTGCCGACTTTCAAGGGCGAATGGTTGGAAGAGGGCACCCACGTCGGCAACATCGTGAACAGCGACGAATCGGTCAAGCGCATCGAGCTGGACGAGGTGACGCTGCGCCGGGCCGACGTGATCATCATCAACTCCCGCGCCCAGTCCGAGTATGCCGGCCATCCCGACCTGCTGAAGCCCATCGAAGAGGGGGTATTCGGCTGGGACAAGATTCACGAACTGGGCAAGCTGATGATCGGCGAGGCACCGGGCCGAACCCGCGAGGCCGACATCACCGTGTACAAGAACAACGTCGGCATGGGCATCCAGTTCGCCGCGGTGGGGTCTGTGGTGCTGGAGCTGGCGAAGAAGGAGGGACTGGGCCGGGAGATTCCCACGGACTGGTTTCTGGAGACGATACACCCGTAAGCTGCGGCAATCTTGGTAGTCGGTTGGCGTCGAATATCATAGAGCACCAGTTGTCCTGGATGGAAAGGAGTCGAAGTCAAATGGACATTGATGTCAGGTGGGGGCGGAAGGGCGTGATCGTGATTGCGATGCTCGTGGGTCGTGTCGACAGCAGCAATGCGCATCTGTTGGAACGCATGCTGGAAGCCGGACTCGATTCGAGGGACAACGCCTTGATTCTGGACTTCGAGCATCTGACCTTCATCAGCAGCGCAGGTCTCGGAGTCGGCCTGAAATTTGCCAAGAGATTCAACGAATCGGGCAAGAAATTCGCCGCATGCGCGCTTCCCGAAATGCTCTACAACACTGTCACGGTCAGCGGCTTCGAGAAGATCATCGCCGTTTACGACACCCAGGCTTCGGCGGTCGAGGCATTGGAGAAAGATTAGCTGACCACCCCGGGCATTGGACCAAGTCGTTTGCGATTCAATCGCCGACAGTCTCATCCGCGCCTTTTGCATGGCCTTCCTGGCCGCACGGGCGTCGATCTGCTAGACAACGAACCATCTGCTAGACAACGAATCGTTACGTGACCCGGACCGGAAGCCGGTCGGGCAAGCTCTGTCCTGGAGTTCAAGGATACTGCCGTGACCGAACTCTACCCGAGCGCGCCGGACAGCCATGAGATCGAAACCGCGCCGCCAGAACTCATCCGGCAAATCCAGGGAGAGCGCCTGGCGGCGCTGGTCCAGCGGTCCTGGGATCATATTCCTTTCTACCGCCACCGCTGGAAAGCGTCCGGTCTGGATCCACGGGACATCCGCACGGCTGCCGACATTCTAAAGCTCCCGGTCATCCGCAAGAGCGACTTCGAGGACAGCCTGCGGCTTCACCCTCCCTTCGGCGACTATCAGGGCGACTTCGCCGCGGTGCGGGTGCAGGCCAGCTCGGGCACCTCGGGCAATCCCAAGCCGTTCTTTTTCACCCGCAACGACTGGGACATCATCGCCCGGCTGTGGAGCCGGCGCTTCCATGCGCAGGGGGTGAGGGAAGGGGACATCCTCCAGATCGTCTTCGCCTACACCCTGTTCATCGTGGGGTTCACCGCCACCGAGGGGGCCATGCGGCTGGGGGCGCTGGTGGTGCCCACGGGCAGCGGCAGCGTCACCCCGAGCGAGCGGCAGGTGAAGATCGCCCGGGACTGGGGCGTCACCGTGCTGGCGGGGACCCCGTCCTACGTGCTCCACCTGGCCGACGTGGCCGAGCAGCAGGGATTCGACCTCCGGAAGGACTTTCGGCTGCGCCGCACCATCCATACCTCCGAGACCATGACCGAGCCGGCCAGGCGGGCCATCGAGAGCCGCTGGGGCGTGTCCGCCTACGACAACTTCGGCAGCGTCGAGACCGGCGCCCCCTCCTTCGAGTGCGACGAACGGAACGGCTACCACGTCAACGAGGATGCCTACATCTTCGAGGTGCTGGATCCGGCCACCTACGAGCCGGTTCCGCCGGGAAGCGAGGGCGTGCTGGTGGTCACCTGCCTCTTCAAGGAGGCGGCGCCGGTGATCCGCTACAACATCGAGGACCTGTGTACGTTCATCGAGGGCGAATGCGGTTGCGGCCGCACCTTCCGGCGCATCTCCAAGCTCAGGGGCCGCCTGGGCGACATGGTCAAGGTCAGCGGCATCCCGTTTTATCCCACGTCCGTGGAGACGGCGCTGGAGCGTCTCCCGCAGCTTACACGGGAGTACCGCGTCACCGTGGACCGCGTAGGACAGCGGGACACGTTGACGGTGGAAGTGGAGATGCGGCCCGGCTGCGGCGCCGACCCGGAGATCAAGCGGCGGTTGGAGCGGGAGCTCAAGGTTGCGACCAATCTCACCATGGAGGCGGTGCTCCTTTCACCCGGCGAACTGGTCCGGTCCCTGGGCGTGGAGAACCGTATCAAGGTGCGGCGCATCCGGGACAGGCGCCCGTCGTGACATGTACGGCGGGCGTGCGGTTGCGCCTTCGATCGGATTCAAGGGCGTCACGGACTCCTAGTGTGGTGTCTCACAAATACGCTTATGAATCTGCGGGTCCTTTTGGCCGTCGGCTGCGTTGCTCTTCCTCGCGTGGTGCACGCCACTGGAGGGCGACCGCCGGTCGCCCCTACAAGTCATCGCGCCTTGCCGACAACCAAAATGCCCTCGCATCTTCATAAGCGTATTTGTGAGACACCACACTAGCTTCCGGCCCTTGTTTCGTGCGGGTCAAACGCGTCCCGGAGACCATCGCCCACGTAGTTGAAGGCCATGATGGTGATGAAAATCATGACTCCGGGGATTAGAACCCACGGGTGAAACCGGATCTGAGTGATGTCCATCGCAAGGGCCAGCATGTTGCCCCACGAAGCTTCCGGATCCTGAATCCCGAGTCCGATCATGCTCAGGCCCGATTCTCCCAGAATGTAGCCCGGGATGGACACGGTTGCGGCCACGATGGCGTAGGAAAAGGTGTTGGGTAGCACGTGGCGCACGATGATGGCCCGATCCGGCACCCCCATGGCTCGGGCGCTGACGATGTAATCCATCTGGGTGATGGACAGGACCAGACCGCGGATGATCCGCGCCAAGCCGGCCCAGCCGACGAAGCTCAGGATGGCGATGATGGCCAGGTAGGTTCCGAACGAGGACCAGTCGGCGGGAATCGCAGCGCGCAGGGACAGGAGGAGATAGAAGCCCGGCACCATCATGAGCATTTCGCAGATGCGCTGGATCACCATGTCCGTGCGTCCGCCGAAGTAACCGGATGCGCCGCCGATGAGCATCCCCAGGGTGAAGGTGATGGCGACCCCCACCAATCCCACCGAGAGCGAAATGCGGGCGCCGTAAAGCAGGCGGGAAAGGACATCGCGGCCGAAATTGTCGGCGCCGAGCAGGAAGAGCGTCGGGCGGTTCGGATCGGTCTCCGACACGTGTTCCAGGCCGCGCAGGCCGAACAGGTGCCGCCGGGTCTTGAACAGGCCCAGGAAACGGTACTCGTCTCCGGTGACGAGGAATCCGATGGGATAAGCGGTCCCGGGCTGTTCGCGGTAGACCTTGCGTTGGTTCTCGTCGAATTCATAGGTGCTGTTGTAGACATAGGGCCGCGTCAGACGGCCGTCCTCGTCGAAGAGGTGCAGCCACGTGACCATCGGCGGATGATAGGCTTTCTTGCGGGCGCTGGCGGCGTAGTGATAGGGGGCCAGGAAGCCGGCGAAGATCGCGGCGCCGTAGAGAACGACCAGGATACAGGAGGCCGACATGGCGAGTCGGTTGCACCGCAGGCGGGCCAAGGCGCGCCGGAGCAGAGAGCGAGACCCTGGCGCCTGTTGGCCCTGGCGGGTATCCGGTTTGGACGGCATGGCCATCAACTGTAACTGATGCGGGGGTCCACCCAGGCCAGCAGGATGTCGGCCAGCAGGTTGCCGACCACCAGCAGCAGACCGGCGGCCAGAGTGCTCGCCATGACCACGTAGATGTCGTGGGAACGAACCGCGCCTAACATGAGTTGCCCGATTCCGGGATAACCGAAGACGATCTCCACCAGTGCCGAGCCGCTGATGATGGTTGGCAGCATGGAGCCGAAACCCGCCACGAACGGGGTGATGGCGTTTCTCAGGATGTGCTTGTAGTTCACCATGGCCGGGGAGAGGCCCTTGGCCCGGGCCGTCACCACGAACTGCATGTGGCTCTTGTCGAGGAATTCCGCCCGCAACACGCGCACCAATGCCGCCATGGAGCCGGTTCCCAGCACCAGCACGGGCAGGATCAGGTGTGTGGCCATGTCCATCATGCGTTCCCATGTACCGAGTTCGTAGTAGTTCGACGATGTGAGCCCCCCGATGGGGAGTAGTTCGTACAACGGGTGAGCTGGACTCAAATCATATGTCATGGTGACGGCATACAGGAGCACCAGCGCAAAGAAGAAACCGGGGATGGCCATGCCCATGTAGGCCAGGAGTCCGAAAGCCTTGTCACTCCAGGAATAGGGATGGGTCGCCGAATAGATGCCGATGGGCAATGACAGCAGCCAGGTGAAGATGATAGCCAGAACGTTCAACAACATGGTGTTCTTGAGGAACGGCCACATGGTGATCCACACGGGTTGGCGGTTCGCGATGGACCGGCCGAAATCGGGCATGCCGATGTGGAAGCCCGGGCCGGCCTTCACCAGTCGGACCTCGTCCACGAAGAGGGAGCCGGGAGTGTCGCTGCGGAAGGAGATGGAGCGCATGCGCGTGGTGTCGACACCCGCCGCGCGCAGGTCCGCGAAGTCCACGGACAGCGTTCGCGTCACGTTGGCTGGCAGGGCCGTTTCGGTCACGTGGACGTTCGAATCCAGGTCCTGGAAGGCAACCGCGACGGTCATCTCCGGAGACGGCTCCGGGACGATCTCAAGGGTCATCCGGTCGCAGCGGTCGGGGTCTTGCAGCCAGGACGGAAAATGGTTGCGCACGAGGGTCCGGCGTTGCGTCGGATCGAGGCGGTAGCGCCACGACGTCAACACCGTATTGCCGGCATGACAGGAGATTTGCAGCAGGGCCGGGGTTCCGCCATGTTGTTCCGCGCGAAGGAGGAGTCCCTTGAGCCTGTGCCGGTCCGCCTGGAAGCGGGCGTAGTCGGCGTCCGCAAGGGTGATCTGCGCGGGCTCGTCCACACGGACGAAACGCCTCTCCACCAACCCCCGGCCGCGGTGGTCGCCGAGTCTCAGCAAGATGTCCACGCCGGCGACACGGTCGTTGCGCACCTCCATTTCAAGTGCAAGGTAGTCGTTGTGGGACCAGTGATTGCTCGGGCGTTCGCTCCCGGGGTTGGGGTTGTCCATCCGGTTCAGTGCGCCGACCTGGCCGGGCGCAGCGAAGTTGAACCCGAAGCCGAAGGTCCCGTCGACGGACTGTTTGACGAGGATGGCCGTGGCGTTGCCCGTGACCTGATAGGCATCACGGTTCCCGGCGAGGTCGTCGTGTTCGAAGTCGGCGATGCGGACGCGTTCCCTGGAGAAGCGGATATCGAACAGCACGCCCCGCAGCCATTTCAGATACTGGACGCCCCACCCCTTGTCGGCGCCGAATTCGCGTTTCCACTGCCGCAGTTGCCGCTGGTCGAGGTCGGGTTGGAGCGCCCACTGGTCGAAGAAGTCGCCCGGCGCGATCTGGATGATCATGAAGATCACGAAGGTCAGGCCGAAGAGCGACGGGATCGTGATCAACAGGCGGCGGACGATGTAGGTCGTCATGGAATGCGCTCTCGGGATCCCGCCGTGTTACTCGGCATCCACGTACAGGCGCCGGATGTCGTAGAGACCGTAAAGCGTCGGACGCACGTTGCCGAACCGATTACGAATCGCGGTGATGCGCTCGGCCAGCGCGGTGTAGATCACCGGGACATGGTTGGAGACAATTCGTTGGAACTCGTGATAGACCGGATGACGCTTGTCCGGGTCGAGTTCGAGACTCCCCGTTACGAACAACTCGTCGATGCGCGCTTCCCATTCGGTGGCGGGCTCTTCTTGTATGGGGTACCAGAGGTGGAGCCGCTCGGAGGAATGCCAGAAGTTGATGCCGCCGTGCGGTTCGACGCCGCCGGTGAAGCCGATCACCATGGCTTCCCAGTCGTAGGTGCTGGTAAGCTGCGACACCAGTGTATTGAACTCCAGAAACCGCACGTTGACCTGAATGCCGATCCTGGCGAGGTCCTGTTTCAGGAGAGTGCAGAGTCTTTCGCGCACCGTATTCCCGGCGTTGGTGGCCAGCGTGAAGGCAATGGGGTTGCCTTCGTCATCCTCGCGGACGCCGTCGCCGTCGAGATCGATCCAACCCAGCGAGTCCAGGATCGCTCCCGCCTTCTCCAGGTCGTATTCGTACCTTGTGACATCGGGGTTGTGGAAGGGGCCGGCGGCCGGGCTGATGGCTGCCCACTGCGGATACCCGAGTCCGTTCAGCACGTTGTCGATGATGCTGTCTTTGTCCACGGCGTGGGCGATCGCCTTGCGAAATGCGGTATTGCTGAACCAGCGCAGCTTGATCCGCTCCACGAATGGCGTGTTGGCCCTGGAGTCCTTGCCGCGGTTCATGTTGAAGGCGATGAAGGTTGTGCCAAAGTCGGGCCCCTGGCGGTGCAGGGTGAAATCCTTCGCCGTTTCCTGCGGCTTCAGGGTCGGATAGTGCTCTCCGGGAACAACGAGTCCGTCGGTCTCGCCGGCCTGGAACTTGAGTACCGACGTGGCTTGGTTGGGCACGATGACGTAGTTGATCCGCCCGAGATAGGGCAACGAGTTCCCCTTGGCGTCTTTCTGCCAGTAGTGAGGGTTCTTCTTGAGGATGACTCGTTCACCGACATCGTAACGCTCGATGGCAAAGGGGCCGGTGCCGATGATTTTGCGCGGGTCCGTGCCCACGTCCCAGGTCGACGTGAAGCTGCCGTCGTCCACGTGCCTCTTGAGGATATGTCGGGGATAGATGGGCGTGTCCATGTTCCGGAGGAAGGGGGCGAAGGGCACCGGCAGGGTGAAGCTGACCGTGTGCCGGTCGATTTTTGTCGCCTCGGCCCGACCTTTCCGCCAAGTCCCGTCATCAAGGTAACGGATGGTCATCCTGGGTCTGGCGGATGCCGGGATGTTCTTGTTGTAGATGATCTCCTGGAACGTGAAAAGGACGTCGTCGGCCGTAAATGGGGTGCCATCTGACCACCTGACGTCCTTTCGGAGATGGAAAGTCCAAACGCGACCGTCTTCCGACCGTTCCCAGCGTTCGGCCAATGCCGGTTCCACCCGTGCGTTCAGCCAGGATGTGTCCGTAAGCCCTTCGAACACGTAGTTCAGGATCTGGCTGGAGGATGTCTCGGTGGAAATCGCAAGATTGAATGTCTTTGGACCGGAGATGGTAGACAAGGTCAAGCGGCCGCCGGGCTTGCCGATGGCGTACTTGAACTCGGCGGCGTTCTGATGCAGTCGCGCGATCAGACCGTTATTCCGGGGGGTTACCGGTTGTGCGGACCCAGAACGGTGTGAAACGGCTACACCGACGAGTAGCACGAACCCCACGGCGACGGTTATCAGCCTCTCTCGGTGGGCGGTCATCGTTGACTGTCTCCTTGTTTGCTCCTCATGCCTGGATTCTTTCACAAAATTCGAAAAACATTATAAAAACCATTTCTATCACTTCTTGACCCGATGTCAAGACTGGGGTAGCGTCTCGGCCAACTCTAACTCAATAGAGAGGAGGCGCGATCATGCGAGTGTTCCTCGGAGTCATCTTCATTGTGGTTCTTGTTCTCTTTGCCGGCCTTGGCAATGGTGCGGAAACGGGGGCGTCGATCGGTACTCCCGACGAAGTCGTTGCCGTGCCGCCGGCAAGCGGGTTGGACGGGTCCGCCTTGTACCGTGCCGCCGACCGCTGCGACGGACGTGGCGTGGTCGCGGCGCTCGAGGCCGGAGCCGCCATCGATGCGCCAGGGCCGCGCGGCAGGCCGGCCCTTGTCATAGCGACGGAGCGGGGTTGCTTCGTGCTCGTCGGGACCCTCTTGCAGCGTGGAGCGGACCCGGATGCGGTCGGCCCGGACGGGAGGGCGGCCATCCACATCGCGGCCGAGAAGAAGTACAACGGAATCATCACGCTCCTGATGTCCGCGGGCGCGGACCTCTCGATCCGGGGGCTGTTCGACAAGACGCCGGTCGAGGTCGCGAGACAGGCCTACGGCACTCTGGAGCCCGAGAACAAGGCGGTGCGGGCCCTGTTGGCGGGGAAGACGCTGCCGGAGGTCCAGGAGAGGGAGGACGCTGCCTGGAGGCGGGAATGGGAGGTGGGCAAGCGCTTTCGCCCGTGCAAACAGTGCGCGGAGTTTCAGGTGGTCCGAGACGCGAGCGGCCCTGACGGCGCCCGGTGGGCGGTCACCCCGAAGATCCTCGTCCGGCAATATCGGCTGTGCGTGAGCGCGGAAGCCTGTGACCCGTTGTCGAGACAGAGCGTGGCGGTTTTCTTGGGTTCGCTGGGCATCCCTGGAGCATCAGTGGACAAGGCGCCGGACGGGATGCAGCCGGAGGACATCGCCCACACGAGCTGGAAAGGGGAACGTCAATACTGTAAGTGGATTGACGAGCAAAGCGGCGGCCAGCACCAGTGCCTAGTCGTCAAAGACCGGGAATACAAGGAGCGGGTCTTCCCTTTCGAAAGGTCCCTGAGTTCCCGGATGCTCGGCAAATCCAATCCCCCTATCAACCTGAACTCGTGGCGCTATCCGGACTGGGACTCGTGGCAGCCCAAACAGGACTGGAATTGGGAGAGCGACGAATTCAAGAAGATCAAACCCTTGATAGGGATTTGGCCGAACCTGTTGCCAGTGCGCGGCGACCTAGTGAGCCTGTTCCAACGGCTTGCTGACGAGAACCGCGGGTTTCGGGTCGGCGTGGACTTGACTCGGTAGCGGATGCCCGGCCCGGGCGGAGCGCCGGGGGAAGCGCCCTCCGGCGCTCCGCTTCAGCTTCATACGGGGGTTTGGAACTCTTCAGCATTTTCGGCGCGGGACGCTTACATGGCAACCGGACGGAGGGACGATTGAACAGTGAGTTGGGACGTTTGCTGGTGCTGGCGGGTATCGTTCTCGGGCTCTTCACGTCCACCGGTCCAGGGAAGCCGGCCAACGCATTCGTGTCGCATAGAAGTCATGCCATCGCCATGTACCGCGAGCCCAAGTACCTCCGTGACTTCAAACATTTCGACTACGTGGAGCCGGACGCTCGTAAGGGCGGCCAGGTTGTCCTCGGTGCCGAGGGCAGCTTTGACAGCCTGAATGCGCTCATTCCGAAAGGACAAAGCGTTGCAGGCATTCAATTGCTGTTCGAGAGCTTGACCGTGGCCTCGGCAGACGAGGAATACACGCAATACGGTCTGCTGGCGGAAACGATAGAGTGGCCGGATGACCGGTCATGGGTGGCCTTTACGCTTCGTCCGGAGGCCCGTTGGCACGATGGGAGGCCGGTAACGGTCAAGGATGTCATCTGGTCCTTGAAAATCCTCAAGCGTGAGGGTCACCCGGCCCTTCGCGCCTATTATGCCGGCCTCGACAAGGCCAAGAAAACGGGCGAGCGCACGGTGAAGTTCATCTTCCGCGGTTCCGGTAACCGCGAGCTTCCGCTCATTGCGGGGCAGTTGCCTGTCCTGCCCGAACACTATTGGCGCGAACGTGACTTTACCGCGGCCACACTTGATCCACTGATCGGCAGCGGTCCCTATCGTATCCAACGAATCGAGCCGGGGCGCTCGATCACGTACCAGTACCATCGGGACTATTGGGGCAAGGACTTGCCGGTTAACCAGGGAAAGCACAATTTTGCCAAGGTGCGGTACGACTACTACAAGGATCGGGACGCGGTTCGCAGAGCCTTCAAGGCAGAGAAAGTCGATCTGTTTCACGAGAACGTGGCCAGGGAATGGGCCACGGGATACGAAATCCCGGCGCTTCAACGCGGTTTGATCAAGAAGCGTGAGATCAAACATCAGACTCCGCAGGCCATGCAAGGGTTCGTCTTCAACACCCGGCGTGACATCTTCAAGGACCGTCAGGTACGTGCGGCGCTAGGCTATGCCTTCGACTTCGAGTGGACCAATCGCCATCTGTTCCATGAGGCCTATCGCCGGACCAACAGCTACTTTGCGAATTCCGGCTTTGCGTCCAGTGGCAAGCCGAAACCGGAAGAGTTGATGGTTCTCCGGCCTTACAAGAACATGATCCCGCCCGAGGTGTTGGAAGGGGCTTTTGAGTTGCCCAAGACCGACGGCTCCGGAAAAATCGACAGCCATCTACGGATGGCGAGTGGACTCCTCAAGGACGCGGGCTGGGCCGTCAAGGATGGCCACCTGACCAACAAACGCGGCGCCGTGATGCGGTTTGAAATCCTGTTGGGCTCGCCCGGCTTGGAACGTGTCGTGCTGCCGTTCGCCAAGAATCTTTCCGCCATCGGCGTCAAGGCCGACGTCCGCGTGGTCGATTTCCCGCGATATCAAGAGCTTCTGGCGAGCCACGACTTCGATATGGTGATCGGTACGTTGGGAGTGCCGTCAATGTCGCCTGGAAATGAGCTGCGGGCCTTCTGGGCGAAGCAGACAGCCGATGTGTACGGGACATGGAATCTCGCCGGCGTCAAGGATCCGGTGGTGGACGCATTGGTCGACAGGGTGACTTTTGCGCCGGACCGCCAGAGTCAAACCGTCCTTGTCCAGGCCCTCGACCGAGTGTTGTTGTGGAACCACTATGTGATTCCACAGTGGCATTCACCGGCCCACCGCATTGTCTACTGGAACAAGTTCGGGTTTCCGGAGCCAATGCCCACCTATGGACTGAGCCTGAGTCACATGTGGATCGATCCTGAACTGGCGCACGCGCTGCAACGGTGACGCGGACGGCAGGCAAGTGAGTGGTCCACAGTTGGGCAACGCCGTCTCAGCGAGGAATCTTCCGGCAATTCAACATCGGACCGTCCCAATTTTTCACACCGCACCGGGTGGAGACCCACTCACGCGCGACGTTCTGTCTCTCGGACGGGCTATCCCCGGACGAGCGTTGCACGGTGTTGCCGCCGGTGCCGGACGAGCTTTGTATGATGTTGCCGGCGAGCGCTCCTGTGTGGGAACCTCCGGCCGCCCGCGAAGCTTGAGCCTTATCCCCGGCCTTCCCGGCTCGTTCCTGAAGTCCACTGCGGGATCCCGTAGAGAAGACGATAACGCCCACGACTGCTGAAACGAGAAGAAACATCGCTAAGGCAACGATCCATAGGCGCGTCGCCCGACTCCCGACAGGTTCTGTAGCAGTCGCATCTTCGGAGTCCATTGTTTCCTTGAAACAGGCTTCCAGGACGCTCTTGAGAACATGGTCCACGCTCTTCGTTCTGCCGTTCTCAATACGCCATAACTTGTTGATACTGATCGGCTGCCCTCTGTCGCGGACCTCTTGCGCCACTTGTTCCAGCGTCATGCCGGAGCGTATGCGGCGTTCTTTGAGCCAATCGGCAAACGGCAGAGGGTCGAGGAGTCCCGACCCGGCGTCCATGTGATCCGGGCTGATCGTTGAAGGGCCTTTCTGCGTCATTTTTTGTTCCTAGAAGCGTTGACTTTTCAAATGTTTATATCATTTTTCGGTGCTTGTCTGCAAAAATGCTCCGGCGGTGAGGTGGACCGATCTGATTGAACTACTCTTCGCGGCTTGCAATCGCGTGACGGGCACCTTACGTTTTGCATCATGATTTTCGACGACAATCGCAGCTTTATCGAGGCCCTGCGGCAGTCCGGCGACCTTGTGGAGGTGGAGAAGGAGGTGACCTGGGACCTGGAGCTCGGCGCCATCAGCCGCCTCGCGTGTGAGAAGGACGGTCCTGCGGTGTGGTTCAAGCGCGTGACGGACTACGTGGACGAGGTCTCGGTGTTCGTCAACCCCGTGGCCACCTGGCGCCGCATCGCCATCGCGCTGGGGCTCGAACCCGCGGCCACGGTGCGGGAGATCTACGAAGCCTACGAGAAGGGCGAGGGCAACCCCATCGACCCGGTGGAGGTCAAGGAAGCGCCGTGCAAGCAGGTCGTCCGCATGGGTGCCGAGGTCAACCTCTTCGACCTGCCCACCCCCATGCTTCACGAGGGCGACGGCGGCCGTTACCTGGGCACCTGGGACCTGGTCATCTCCAAGGACATGGACAGCGGCTGGGTCAACTGGGGCATGTACCGGTTCATGGTCTACGACGCGCACCACTTGACGGGCTTTCCGCGGCCCACGAGCCATCTTGGCAAGGTCTTTCAGGAGCACTACGTGGCCAAGGGAAAGCCCATGCCCCTGGCCATCGCCATCGGCACCGACCCGCTCTCGCACTTCGCCGCGGCCGCCACCTACGCCCTGGGGGGTGACGAGGCGAGCCTGGCCGGAGGCCTCCGGGGCAGGCCGGTGGAGGTGGTCCGGTGCGAGACCAGCGATCTTCTGGTGCCGGCCCATTCCGAGATCGTCATCGAGGGCGAAGTGCTGCCCGACCGGGTGGGGTTGGAGGGTCCCTACGGCGAGTACCCGGGTTACCGGACCGGGGAGATGGGCAACGGCATCCTGTTTCGGACCACCGCCATCACCCACCGGGAACAGCCCGTGCTCACGGTGGACGCCACCGGCTACAAGGACGACAGCTCGACGGTGACGGCCCTGTCCGGCGCCCTGGCCATCAAGCGCCGGCTCGAACGCCACGGGGTGCCGGTGCGGGACGTGTACATACCGCCCGAGGGCGCCGTGCATCTGGCGGTCATGAGCGTGGACTACGGCGGCCAGGAAGTGGCCAAAAAGGTGCTTCAGGTGCTGACCTCGCGCCGGGCGCTTTTGTCGAAGCTTTTCCTGGTGGATACCGACACCGACGTGTACGACATGGGAAAGGTCATCCACGCGTTCTCCACCAAGTGCCATCCGGCCAACGGCATTCACGTGATCCACTACGAGGGCCGCGCCAATACGCTGACGCCCTGTTACAGCCAGGCGGAGCGGGCGGCGCAAAAGGGCGCCACGGTGTTGTACGACTGCACCTGGCCGGGGGAATGGTCGCGGGAGTGGGAGACGCCGGTGAAGGCGACCCTGGACTCGATCTTCTCCAAGGAGCTGCAAGAGAAGGTGCTGAAGAACTGGAGCGAGTATGGCTTCAAGCAGTGAGCCGCCGGGCTGGGACACGTTCGTGCGCCGGCCCGGGGACGTCAAGTGCGGCGTCGAGGCCCCGTTGGTGTTGAGAGACCTGACACCGGGCCGCGGCAAGTACGCGCTCAGGCACGTGGTGGGTATCGTGCACGAGGGCGACGGCCCGGGCGACAGGCTCGTGGTCCGCACCGTTGTCGGCGTGGTGTTGCCTCAGTCCTATACGGTCGAGATCGTCCGGGAAATGCCCCAGGAGATCGCCGGGACACCCTACAAGGACTTCTACGAGGCGCTGCAACGGGCGGCCGGACTGTAGACAGCTAAAGAGCCGTGTAAGCCACGTAGGTCGGATTAGCCGAAGGCGTAATCCGACACGACACGAGAGAGGATGAAGTCATGGGCTTTGGCGACGAACTGATCGCGGTCCGGGACGCGAAGCACAGCCGGAACCACCCGTTCTTCGAGAAATGGGCGCGTGGCGAGCTGACCCCCGAGCAGACGGCGATCTACTGCACCCAGCACTACCACTACGTCAGCGATTACCTGGACTGGATGGCCTACGAGGCCTCCCAGGTCCCGCACCGCGACGCCAAGGCCTTTCTCTACGAGAACCTGGGCGACGAGGAGAACCCCGACGACCGCCATCTCGACATGCTGAAGGACTACGTCGGCGCCAGCGGCCTGCCCAGGGATTGCGTGGACGACTACCGGGTGCTGCCCAGCACCGAGGGGTTGCAGAACTGGGGCTGGCGGGTAGTGTACCAGCGGCGCTGGCAGGCGGCCCTGGCAGCCATGTTCGTGGGCCTGGAGTCCCAGTTCCTCGGCATCTGCGAGAAGGTCGTACCGGCCCTCAGGGAGCACTACGGCTATGCACCTGGGGCAAGGGAAATCCGCTTCTTCGAGGAGCACATCGAGGCCGACGCGCTGCACGGCTCCAAGGGCCTCGCGCTGGTGGAGAAATACTGCGACACCCCGGAACTCCGGCAACAGGCCATCGACGCGGTGCACGACGCCACGGTGCGGCGCTGGCGCTACATGAACGGCATCTACTGGTTCGCGCTGTACGGCCGGGACGACGACACGCCGTCCGACCCGTGACCTCGATGCTGTAGCGCAGATACAACGCGACATCAACGACGCCTGGGACCGCCCGTAGTGTGTCACTCCCAACAGAAGCCAGAAATAGTGTTGACGAGGATACCGAGAACCGCTATATTTGCGGATGTCGCCCGGCCTAATACTTAATTGGGCGACCTACTAAAAGGTCCCTTCGGGGACCTTTTTCTTTATGAGGGTCAGGAGGGGCTGTTATGGATCGTGTCGCCGTTTTCGTCGATGCAGGCTATCTCTTCGCTCAGGGGTCGCTGGAGATATGCGGTGAGAAGCTGAAACGCGGCGAGATGAATCTCGACTCAGTTGCAGTGATCTCCAAGCTGAAGAAATTCGCGGAAACTCGGTCAAACCTCCCCCTCCTCAGAATCTACTGGTATGATGGGACTTCCCAAGGACCCACGCCGCAGCACATCACATTGGCTGGTTTGGCGGATGTAAAGATCCGCCTCGGGTTGGTTAACTCTTTTGGCCAGCAGAAAGGCGTCGATTCCCTTATCGTGACTGATATGCTCACGCTCGCCCGCAATCGGGGCATGGTGGAGTGTGTGTTGCTTTCCGGGGATGAAGATCTAAGAGTTGGAGTCCAACTGGCGCAAGAGCACGGGGTTCGAGTTCACCTCTTGGGAATTAAGCCCGCACACGGAAGTCAGTCCATGCTGCTCTTACAAGAGGCCGATGCAACTTACGAATGGGGGGCATCTGACCTTGACGATTTCTTGAAGTGCAGTCCTGACACCGCGCCAGAGTTGTCCTCCGGGGCTTCTACGTCTGGCCCCAGCGATTCTGGGGATGTCGCGGGTGTTCTCAACTCCATTGCACGGCAGGTCGCTTCCGAGGTGGCGGACGGTGAAATCGCCTCGCTCATCGACAACATCCGCGCGACAAAATTGCGGCCGAAGGAGATTGACGCGCAGCTCTTGGCAAAGTCCCGTAGTGCGCTTGGCAACGACCTTGATTCTTCGCAGAAGAGCATGGTCCGAGAAGGTTTTCTCCACGCACTCCGAGCTCGTCTGAATAAAGACCAGGAATCCAACGAGGATTGAACCTGTCCACTTAAACCGGCGGGCCGACCACCCGGTGACGGCTGGAGTAGGCACCAACAGGTTGAGGGGTTTATGATGGCTGACGACGACGTGCTGGTTCTCACCAACGAAGACATGGAGGGTCTCCTCGGCATGGAGGAGATCGTGGAAGCCGTGGAGACGGCGTACCGGGAACTCGGCCGGAAGGTCGCCGAGGGGATGCCCCGGCGCCGGCTGCACATGCCGCTGGAGGGCCAGGAGCGTGCCTGGTACTGGCTGAATGTCATTCCCGGGGCGGTTCCGGCCTTCGATACGGCCGCGGTCCGCCTCGATTCGTCGCAGATCCGGTTCCGCAACGTCGGCGGCGCCAGCCGCATGGAGTTTCCGGGGGACTTCGCGGGTTTCGTGCTGCTGTTCAGCATCAAGGACCGGGTCCTCAAGGGCATCGTTCATGACCATTACCTGTCGGCGCTCCGGGTCGGGGCCACCAGCGCGGTGGCGGCGAAATACCTGGCGCGGGAGAACGCTTCGGTGCTGGGAATTTTCGGTAGCGGCACCCAGGCCCACGGACAGGTGTCGGCCTTTTGCGCGGTGCGGAAGATCCGGGAGGTCAAGGTGTTCTCGCTGCGGGAGGAGAACCGCCAGCGCTTCGCCAGGGAAGTGACCGAGCGCTACGGCGTCAAGGCCCGGGCTGTGCGGCGCCCCGAGGACGTAGTCCACGATTCGGATATCGTGGTCACCGCCACCAACTCCGGCGATCCGGTGTTCGACGGCGACTTGTTGGAGCCCGGCACGCATCTCGTTTCCATGATCGGCCCGGACTGGTTCGACAAGCGCCGGGAGTTGGACGACGCCGCCATCGAGAACTGCGACCTCATCGTGGTGAACTCCAAGGAGCAGGTGGAGATCGATGAGCAACCCGAGCTGATGTCGCCGATAAGGAAAGGCATCATCGGCTGGGAGCAGATTCACGAGTTGGGTGACCTGGTAATAGGCACCATCCCCGGACGCACCACCAACTCGGAGATCACCCATCACAACAACAACTGCGGCATGGGCGTCCAGTTCGCCGCCATCGGCCACCTGGTGCTGGAGCAGGCCAGGAAGCGTAACCTCGGCACAAGGCTGCCGGCCGACCTGTTCATGACCCGCCGCACCGATGTTTCCTCGCCCTGAGGCGACCGGGTCCGGGAGATCTCCATGGCTACCACTCTGAGCATCGATCCCCAGCATCTGAAGGGCCGGCACGTGGAACGCGCCGTCGAGGTATTGAAGCGCGACGGTGTCATCGTGTACCCCACGGACACCATCTACGGCCTGGGCTGCGACGTCACCAGCAAGGCCGCGGTAGAACGCATCCGCCGCATCAAGGGGCGTGATGCCAGCAAGCCCATGTCTTTCGTGTGCTCCGACCTGGTCCAGGTGAGCCGGTACGGCCACGTGTCGAACTTCGTGCACCGCATCCTGAAGCGGTTCCTTCCGGGACCCTATACCTTCGTGCTGGCCGCCACCAAGGAGACCCCCCGGGTGCTCCAGTCCAAGCAGAAGACCGTGGGCATCCGGATCCCGGATCACCCCGTGCCGCTGGCGCTGGTGGAGCAGCTCGGCAATCCCGTGGTCAGCACCAGCGCCAACGAGAGCAACGAGGAAGTGGTTACCAACCCGGCCGACCTGGAACAGATCTTCGGACACAGGGTGGACCTCATCATGGAATGCGGCACGCTTCCGGTCCAGGCCTCCAGCGTGATCTCGCTGGTGAACGACACCATCGAGATCCTGCGCGAAGGGCAGGGGGATCTGGACTACTTCAAAGACCACGCGTGATCCGGTCCTTGTGAGCCCCTTCACCAAGCGCGTGTCCTGCCCGCATCAGCGTGCCCGTCAGTCAGTCTCCGAGACACCGTCTGGGTCCTGTTGTCGTTGACAGGCGCGCTGGACGTGTGCGACTCTAAGCAACTTCGGAGGCCACCATGCGAACGAAACGCGTAATCACAGTCCTGATGGTGGGGGTAGTCGTGCCAGGACAACGGGGCCGCCTTCAAGGCAGTCCTGAAAAGGTAGCGGAAGACAGCGGATGTCGAGATGGGAGAGTAAAACGTGGGTAGACCGCAACCGGCAAAGAGGTGTCCAATGTTGAGTAAAGTGGTTGGAATCGTTGCTTTCCTGGCCGTCTTCGGGATCGCCATGCCGGCGCATCATGCGCTGGCCGCGGACAAATACCCGAGCAAGACGATAACATGGCTGATCCCCTATGCTCCGGCGGGTGGGTTCGATCTTCACAGCCGGGCCTTGAGCATCGGGATCAAAAAAGCCCTGGGCGTCAATGTCATTCTCAGGAACCGGCCCGGAGCTGGAGGTACGATCGCCTGGAACCTGACATGGACCGCCAAACCCGACGGTTACACCATCTCCACCGTCAACGTCCCCGGAGCTATCGTCGCCGAGTTGTTCAACAGCCCCAAGCCAGCGTTCAAGTTGAGGGAATTCGACTGGCTCGGCCAGATCTCAGCCGGTCCCTACGTGTGGGCGGTAGGCACCAAGACCCCCTTCCACAGCTTGAAGGACATGCAGGATGCCAAGGAGGTCCTTGTCACGGGTACCGGGGTTGGCGCCACGGGTTGGGTCACGAACTTCTTGAGCGCCAATGTCATGAAGTTCAATGCCAAGTATATCTTGGGTTATCCCGGCGCGGTGGCGGCGAACATGGGTGTCGTCAGAGGGGAAGGCCACGGGCGAGCACTGGGTCTGGACTCCCCGGGTCAGATGCGGTTTGTCGAGGACGGTGACATGAGACCCTTGTGGGTCTACCTGGACCAACGCGATCCCAGGTATCCCGATGTCCCCACCGTCGGGGAACTGGGCTATCCACAGTTGAGCGTGCTCGCCTCTCATCGGGTGGTCACGGCTCCTCCGGGCGTCCCCAAGGACCGGTTGGCGATACTGCAGAGGGCCTTTGATACGGCGCTGAAGGATCCGGAGGTGCTCGCTCGATTCAAGAAGATGAAAGCCAAGGTGGAGCCTGTGGTAGGGCAGGAGTGGGTTGCCATGCTGAACGGCTTCTATGACTTGATCGAGGAGTACGGCGACGAATTCAGAGGGATGCTACAGAAGAAATAGTAGCGGCCGGCTTGTTCTGGCAGCCCGTGACCATGAGAAGTGCTTACGGCTTCAAGATTCCCGAGATAGATCCCGAGTTGACCCGGGTGGGGCCCGGCACGCCGTGCGGCGAGCTCATGCGCCGCTACTGGCAGCCGGTGTGTCTCTCCCGCGATCTGGGAGAATTGCCCAAGCGGATCCGCATCCTCGGCGAGGACCTTGTGGCTTTCCGGGACGGCGAGGGCCGGCCGGGTCTGCTCTTATTCCGCTGCAGCCACCGGGGCACTTCTCTGGAGTACGGCCGGATCGAGGAGCAGGGGATACGGTGCTGCTACCACGGATGGCTGTATGACGTAGAGGGCAATATCCTCGAGATGCCCCTGGAACCACCCGAGAGCACCGTCAAGGATCACCTCAAGCACCCTTGCTATCCGGTGCAGGAGTTCGGCGGGCTGGTTTTCGCCTACATGGGGCCTTTGGAAAAGATGCCGGAGTTGCCCAAGTACGATGCCTGGATACACGAAGGGGGAAAGTACTACGCCCGGTTCGGTCCGAGGATCGGCGGCTCCGTCGACTGCAACTGGCTCCAGACCGAGGAAAACCTCATGGATGCGCTGCACACCGTGTGGCTGCATACGCTTCACAGCGGCTCCCAGTTTCCCACCCAGGTGTTCACCTCGCTGCCGGAAGAGCTCAGGTACGAAGAGACGGAAATGGGCATGCGCTTCGTCATGGTCCAGAAGCTCGACGGCGGCAGATGGGCCGAGTTGATCTGGGAAATGGTCATGCCCTTGAACGCCCACCTGGTCTACACGAACGAGCTCAAGACAACCAAGGTAAACCAAGTCTCCTTTTGCGTTCCCGTGGACGACACGCACGTCAGGTCGGCCAACATCCGGTGGATGCCGGCCGACGAGGACGAGACCCTGTTGAGCGGGCGCGCCAAGCTTGCGCCCGGGGGGAGGGCTGACACGAGCTACGAGTATCGCCAGCGCCACCCCGACGACAAGGAAGCCCAGGAAGGCCTGGGCGAAATCGCCAACCATCGGCTCGAGCATCACGTCACCTCGGATGAAGGCGTGCTGATGTTCCGCAGGATACTTCGGACGGCCATCGAGGCGGTAAAGGACAACAAGGATCCCAAGGGCATTTTACGGGATCCTCAAAAGGCCGCTTGCGTGCCGACGACGGCAGGGGCCGTGGTCTGGAAAGAGGGCGAGAAGCGCGTGCAGAATCTCTAGCAGGCTGTGTCAAAACCCTAACTTCGGGGCACGAAAGCCAATCCGTCATTCCCGCGAAAGCGGGAATCCAGGGGTCCTGGAGGGGTCCCCACGCGCCGTTTCCCCACTCCACCCCGCCTGGATTCCCGCTTTCGCGGGAGTGACGATTTCGGGGGCCGTTGCCTCTCTCGGATGGAGTTTTGACACAGCCTGCTAGAGAACCTTCCCGAGACTTCACGTCGAGAGAGGGTCGGAGAGGCCGGCGCGCGCGAACGCAAGCTCGGACCGGTTGATACAGACCGGAGTATCATGCAGAGTGGGGGAGGAATTGGAATTTTCAAGGAGGTGTTCAGTGTTGCGTAACGTGATCGGAATCGTTTCTTTATTGGCCGTCCTGGGGTCTGCCGGGCCGGCGCAGGTGGCGGTGGCGGCGGACAAGTTCCCGAGCAAGACGATTACCTGGCTGATACCCTACGGCCCGGGGGGCGGGTTCGATCTTCACAGCCGCGCCATGATCCTGGGCATGAGGAAGGCGCTTGGCGTCAACGTCATCATTCGCAACCGGCCCGGGGCGGGCGGAAACATCGCCTGGAACCTCACCTGGGCCGCCGAGCCGGACGGCTACACGATTTCCACAGTCAACATTCCCGGAGCTATCGTCTCGGAACTGTTTAACGATCCCAAGCCGAAGTACCGCCTGAAGGAGTTCTCCTGGATTGGTCAGATCTCGGCAGGACCGTATGTCTGGGCGGTCGGCGCCAAGACGCCCTTCAAGACCGTGGAGGACCTGCAGAAGGCGGACGAGGTGTTGATTACCGGTACCGGGGTCGGCGGCACGGCCTGGGTCACGGAGGCCCTGACCGGGGCGGTCTTGAAGATCAAACACCGGTTCATTCTGGGTTACCCCAGCGCGCCGGCTTCCAACATGGGCATCGTCCGGGGCGAGGGCCATGGCCGGGCCATAGGCCTGGATTCCCCGGGCCAGATGCGCTTCATCCACGATGGCGACCTGCGCCCCATGTGGGTCTATCTGGATAAACGCTCCCCGGATTTCCCCAACGTGCCCACCATCGGGGAGCTGGGCCATCCGGAGCTGTCGGTGCTCGCCTCGCACCGGGTGGTCACGGCGCCCCCGGGCGTGCCCAAGGACCGGCTGGAGATCCTTCAAAATGCCTTCAACGCAGCAGCCAAGGATCCCGAGGTGCTTGAGCGGTTCGCGAAGATGAAGGCCAAGATCGAGCCGGTGGTCGGTGACGACTGGGTCAAGATGCTCAATGGTTTCTACGACCTGATCGAGACCAACGGCGAGGTCTTCAAGAAGTCATTGAGCAAGTAGCAGGCGCCGACGCGCCCGTGTCGTGTGAGAAAGGCGGAGGTTGCATGCAAGTAGTGAGACTTTACAGCGGTGACGACGGCGAGTCGCATTTCGAGGATATCGATCTCAAGTTCGAGCCGGATCGGCGGATGGAGACCACGTCCCCGGAAGGCGCCAAGACCGTGGCCGTGCGCAGGGTGTCGCCGGGCGCGCTGCTGGACTGGCATCCGGCGCCCAGGCGCCAGTACCTGTTCACGCTCTCGGGAGCCTGGGACATCGAATGTGGCGGCGGTGAGGTGCGGCGGTTCCAGGCCGGCGACATCATGCTGGCGGACGACCTGACCGGCCGTGGGCACCAGAGCCGCGTCATCGGCGACGAGCCCCACGTCTTCGCGGTGGTGCCGCTGGCGGACTGATCCGGGCTAGTGTGGTGTCTCACAAATACGGTTATGAAGATGCGAGGGCATTTTGGTTGTCGGCAAGGCGCGATGATCTGTAGGGGCGACCGGCGGTCGCCCCCCAGTGGCGTGCACCACGCGAGGAAGAGCAACGCAGCCGACGGCCAAAAGGACCCGCAGATTCGTAAGCGTATTTGTGAGACACCACACTAGGCTACGAACCATCGACGGCGGCGGAAGCGCCGCCGTCCACCACCAATGCCGTGCCGGTGACGAAAGACGACTCGTCGCCGGCCAGGAACAGGATGGCGGAGGCCACCTCCCGGGGCTCGGCCCAGCGTTTCATCAGCGTGTGTTGAGCGCCCGTGCGGCGTAGCTCCTCTTCGCTCACGCCACGGGCTTTGGCCCGCGCGATGTGGAACGGCGTGATGGTAGGGCCAGGGCAGACCGCGTTGACGCGGATGCCGTGTCCGACCTCTTCGATGGCTAACGTGCGGCTGAGGCTCACCACCGCGGCCTTGGTCACGTCGTACTGTCCCATCCCTGCCCGCCCGGCAACTCCGAAAACAGAAGACACATTGACGATGCTGCCGCCGCCCCGTGAACGGAGCAGGGGCACGGCCGCCTTGCAACAGTGGACGGTGGCCATGAGATTGACCGCCAGGATGGATTCCCAACTGCCTGCGTCGGCATCCGCCAAGGCGCCGTACACGCGAATCCCGGCGACGTTGACGAGGATGTCCAGACCGCCGAAGCGTGCCGCCGCGGCATCCATCGCCCGGCGCGTTTCCGCCTCGTCGCTCAAGTCGGCCGCCACCGGCAGCACCTCTGCCGAAGGTAACCGGCGGCGGATCTCCGAGGCCGCGGCCTCGGCGGCGGTGCCGTCACGGTCCACCAGCACCAGACCGGCGCCTTCCTCGGCAAAGAGCATGGCGGTGGCGGCGCCGATGCCGCCTCCGCCGCCGGTGATGAACGCAACCTTTCCCTGAAGGCGGCCCATCCGTCGGCTACCTTGAATGCCCCATGGCCGCCCGCGTGGCCACGTCGACTCCCGGGAACGAATAGCCCTCGGCCTCAAGGGCCGCGGCCGCCACTTCCTCGTCTTCCTGCGGCGCGGCGCCGCTCACGCCGATGCCCCCCACCACCTCGTCGCCGATCCAGATGGGCAGCCCTCCCTGGCCGATGGCGATACGACCCCCATGCACCACCTGGACTCCGGTGTAGAAGACCGGCTTCGGATTGGCCTTCTCCTCCAGTACCGCTGTGCTCTGCCGGAACGCGGCCGCGGTGTATGCCTTGGCGCGTGCGATGTCCGGCGCCACGAACTTGGTCCCGTCCATGCGCCCGGCCCACATGAAGTTGCCGGCCCCGTCGACCACGGTCACCGTCACGAGATAGCCCTTCTCCTCGGCTGCATGGATGCCCGCATCCACCAGCGCCCGTGCCTGTTTCATTCCAAAGCTCAAGGTATGATCCTCCCTATGGTTTACTTGCACGTCCTTACACCTGGGAAACCCTGCTCGTTTGCCGTGTCCGGGCGTGGTGTTTGTAGGGGCGGGTTTCAAACCCGCCCGTGCCCGGAAACCGCCTAATCTACTCCCCGTCCCCCCTTCTCATCAGTCTCTCGAGCGGACGGCGGGGCACCGGCACTTCCGCCCCCGCGGCCAGCAGCTCGCGCACCATGCGCTCGCGGTTGCGGTCGAGATCGGCCATGGCCTCTTCCGGTGAGAGTCCCTCGCCGAAACATCCCGGCAACTCCGGATACTCCGCCCGCCGCCTCCACCGGCCGTCGGCCCCCCGCACCGCGGCCACGCGGAGGACATACGGCACGGCCAGATATTCCTCAAACGTCATGGTTCCTCGATGACCGGCGGCCTCCGCGCCGCCTCCCCTGGATTCCGGCTTTCCAGGGTGTGTCAAAACACCATCCCAGCGAGGCACAGACCCCCGAAATCGTCATTCCCGCTTTCCAGGGTGTGTCAAAACCCCTCTCCCTCTGGGAGAGGGTGGCCGAAGGCCGGTGCGACCCGTCCCAAATCCAACCCCTCTCCCTCTGGGAGAGGGTGGCCGAAGGCCGGGTGAGGGCCCCCAATAACCCTGCCGCTCCCATTCATTGCCGTTGACACCAGCCTGCTTGCCACGAAGTTCCCTCACCCCAACCCTCTCCCAGAGGGAGAGGGGGCATTTTGACACGGCCTGGAAAGCGGGAATCCAGGCGGGGTGGAGCGGGGAAACGCCGCTGTAGAACCCCTCCACCACCCCTGGATTCCCGCTTTCGCGGGAATGACGGAGGAAGCGCGGGACCAGCACCGCTGCCTACGGTGCAATATGGACCCGTTCCTGTACCGCCTCGACCCACGCTGCGTCCTTGGGAAGTCTTACGGAGGTGGCACGGACGTGATGGAGCTTCGGATCCAGTCCCGGCGGGTCGACTTGCTCCTCCCGGAGCATCCTGGCGGAGTCGATGAGGCATTTCCGCACCCGGATGATGGCGGAGTCACTGGTGCCCAGGCGTTCGAGGGAACGGTCGAAGATCGGGCCCTGGCTTTCGGTCATGGCGCGGTCCTGCATGCCGAAACCGGGTATGCCGCAGAACATGCGCGTGCGGTGAGCCTCCCAGTCCATGCCGTAGTCGCCGGCCGGACCCGTGGCGGGACGGATGTCGCCGTAAGGCCCGTTGACGGGCGGCCCGTACTCCGTGATGTGGGCGCTGAAGCCGGTCTTCAGGGACACCAGCTCTTCTTCCTTCAACGGCCGCGTCGGGTGCCACGTGATGGTCCAGTTGATCATGTGCTCGTCGTCCGCCGGGACCCACGCGTGGGAATGCAGGATCGGGTCTTCGTCCTGGGGCGGCGGCATGGTGTAGAAGGGCATGATGAACTGCGTGATGCGCCAGTAGTAACGGTTGTCTTCGACATTCCGGCGGGCGCCGATCATGACGCCGTAGTCCGTGTCCACTACCTCGAACCGGGGGCTCCGGTCCGAGGTTCCCACCGCGGTGTCCACGCCGAACCCCGCCTTCTCGATATTTTCGAGGGAGGTCCGGTCGGCGGTGTCCAGCGGCGCGTGCAGGAACGAGATGTGGCTCGAATCGATGCCGCCCTCCATGGCCTGGAAGTAGTTGCTGTGCTGGTAGTACTTGGAGATGAACCGCTGGTTGTCCGGCAAGTTCAGCCATTCGAAGTCCGGCAGCTCGGTAAGCTGGGCCGGATCGCCCATGAACGCCCATACCAGCCCGCCGAGCTCGCGGCAGGGGTAGGCGGGATGCCTCACGGCGTGCTTGAAGTCGGTTTCCGGCGCCTCGTTGGGCATTTCCAGGCAGCGCCCGTCCAGCCCGTACTTCCAGCCGTGGTAGCAGCACCGAAGGCCGTCCTTCTCCACGCGGCCGAAATAGAGGGACACGCGCCGATGGGAGCAGTACTCGCCCAGCAGGCCAACCTCGCCCCGGGCGGTCCGGAAGGCCACCATGCTCTCGCCCAGCACCCGCACCCGCTTGGTCCGGCCTCCCGCTTCCAGCTCGCCGGAAAGCACCACCGGCACCCAGTAGCGCCGCATCAGCTCGCCCATGGGCGTGCCCGGCCCCACCTGTGTCAGAATTTCGTTGTCTTCCTTGGTCAGCATGCCTTCCTCGGTGTTCTCCGGTTGTGCCCGAGCCTAAGAACTACAATCGGCGTTCCGTTTGTGTCAAGTTGCGTATGCCTCGTGAAGGGTGTCGGCAGGCTCGTGAGTCGATGAAGCTGAGCACGGTATGCGAAAGAGAAGACAAGGTATAGCAGGGAGGCTCGGTATGGACGGGGGCTTTTGGTTCATGTTCGTGGCCAGCGTCGCCGTGGGCGTGTACGTGGTCTATTCCTATGGTGTGCCGCGGGCCATGGCAGGCCTGTCGAGCGGCGGCCAGCTCCTGATGGCCACGCTGCCCAAGATGATTTTCGCGTTTACCGTGGCGGGTCTGATCCAGGTCATCCTACCAACGGACCTGATCTCCCAGTGGATCGGGGAAGGCTCCGGGGTGCGCGGGCTCATGATCGGCACGGCCGCCGGGGCGGTCACCCCGGGCGGGCCCATGATGCACTTTCCCATCGTCGCTTCATTGATGGCCTCGGGTGCCGGCGCTGCTCCCATCATTGCCTATCTGACGTCATGGTCCCTTATCGGCTTCCACCGGGTCATCATTTGGGAGATTCCCATACTGGGCTTGGAAATAACCGTGGCACGATTCCTGGCCAGTCTCGTGCTGCCGCCTCTTGTGGGCTTCCTGGGCGGCGTGCTCTTCCATAGTCTGCCCGGCCGGGTGCCGGGACCCTGACGGCCGCGTAGGCGTCTCAGGACGCCGCTTCATCGTCCTTCACCAGGTCGATCTCCCAGGACAGGTAGCGTTCCATGTCCTCGCGGGTCTTTCCCAGGGCGCCGGCCCAGACGCTGTGGCCGAAGTCGGCCTGCGCGTCCTCGGTGGAAACCCCGGTGCCCGCGAGCCCGTCCTCCAGCACCCCTCCGCCGCTCTCCCATGAACGGGTCCCGCCCGCCAGCACCCGGACGTCGCCGTAGCCCAGTTGCCGAAGGGTGCCGGCCGCCAGCGTGGACCGGACGCCGTTGTCGCATACCAGAGCCAAGGGCAGGGTCTTGTCCGGCGCCGTCCGTCCGACGTCCAGCTCCAGGCGGCCGCGGGGAAGCCATCGGGTGCCGGGAATGTGCGCGAAGCCGTACTCCCCGATGCTGCGGACGTCCAACGCCAGCGCGGATGACTCGATGTGGGCCCGAAGCGCCGCCGCGTCGATCAGGGTCGCCTGGTCCCGTGCCTTCTCCAAGCCGAAGACCGCGGGCTCCGGGACGCCTTCATCCAGCGCGTGGCCGGCGTTGGCCCATTCCCGCACCCCGCCGTCCAGGATCGCCACGTTGCGGAAGCCGAGATTCCGGAGCAGGGAGGCAGCCCATACCGGCCGCAGGTCGTCGTCGGAGACTACGAATACGGGGGCCGCGCGCACCGCGAGGAAGTTCTCATGGGCCAGCGCCATCTGCCCCAGCGGCAGTGAAACGGAGCCGGGTATGTGGCCGGTCTCGTACTCCTCGGGGAGGCGCACGTCCAGGAGGTAAACGGTCTCGCCGGACCCGTAGACGGCACGGAAGTCGTCACGCGCGCGGCGACGGATTCGCTCGCGCGAGGCGAGCGCATCGGTGGCCTCGCGGATTCGGGCGGACTGGCCGGGCGAGACGGGCCGGGGCACTTCCTTCCCCGGACCGGTGGCGATGTTGCCGCCGGCCATGAACCAGCCCATGACGCCGTTCTCCAGGGCGTAGACGTTGGTGAAGCCGTTGTCGTGCAGCAGTTGCGCTCCGAGGATGCCGCGGGTCCGGCCCGCGCAACTAACCACCAGGGTCGTGTCCTCCGCCAGCGGCAGCCGCGGCGCGTCCACCAGGAGATTGCCTCCCGGAATGTGGTACGTCTCCGGCACGTGGCCGCGCAGGTACTCCTCCCGCGACCGAACGTCCACGACCACCATGTCCTCGCCGCCCTTGCGCCGGCCGGCCAGCTCTACCGCGCTCAGGTGGGTGACGTTGCCGCCGTGGGCGACGCGTTCGCCGTATTCCTTTCCGTGCACGCCCCAGCCCGAGCGCACCGGCAAACCCTGGCGCTGCCACTCGTCGAGGCCGCCAGCGAGGATGCGGACGTCGGTGTAGCCCATACTTGCCAGCGTCTCCGCCGCCATAGTGCTACGGCGCCCGTCATCGCAGCACAGCACGACCGGAACGCGCCGGTCTGGCACCATCACCGGCAGCCGGATCTCCAGAGCGCCGCGGTTGACCGGGCTGGTGCCGGCGATCTGCGCCCGCGCGAACTCGCCGCGTTCGCGCACGTCGATGCAGGCATAGGGGGTATCCGAGGCCAGAAGGGCCTGGGTGGCCGAAGCGTCGATGGATGGGCTACTCAAAACCGTCTCCTTCCAGTCGGGGATATTCGCCGCACTTGGTTTGGACGAAACACGGCTTCCCGGACAGACCCTCGTGTACCAGATGGGGCTCGACGATGCGAGAAGGGTCCTGGAGGCAGTCTTACAGCCGGGGATTCAGCGCCATTACGGGCACGGGCGGGTTTGAAACCCGCCCCTACGACAGCCACGCCCGGGCACATGATCAGGGTTCCTTTGGAATTGAGGAAACGCGGGTCAACGGTAGTAGACCCTCCCAGGTTCGATGAGGGAATTCCTACGACGGCCAGGCCCGGGCACGTGATGGGCATGATCAGGGTCTCGCTGGATTTGAGGAAACGTTGATCAATGGTAGTAAACGCTCCCAGGCCCGATGAGGAAGTGTAGGGGCGGGTTTCAAACCCGCCCGTGCCCGGGCCACTGCCCCGCTCGGGACGAACCCGGCGGAGCGATGTCGAAGATGTCGAAGAAGTCGAAGAGAGTCCTGCCCGGCGACGGCAGATTGTCAGAGTTTCCTCGACGGGAAGGGTAGACGATGATCAAGGCGTGGGATGCGGACGGACATGTCTCGGAATCCGAGGTTACATTCTCCGACAAGTATTGGGATGCCGACCTTCGGTCCCGCCGGCCCGAGGTGATCGAGATCGGCCCTGATCGGGCACTGCGCTGGCTGATCGACACCCGGGCGTTCCCGGTGCGGACCGGCCCGTACCAGCAGGCGGGTTTCCCGCTGAGCAAGGACGGTCGGCCGGCGGTGGTCACGCCGGGCATCAACGCGGCGGATCCGGTGGAAAGCGCCGAGTTGCGCACGGTGGCGGCCCGCCTCGAGCAACTGGACCGGGAGAATACCCGGATCCAGGTCATCTATCCGACCATGTTCCTTTCCTATCCCATCACCTTCGACCGGGAGCTTTCCGTGGCCATGATGCGCGCCTACAACAACTGGATCGCGGACATGACCGCCCAGGCGCCGGACCGGCTGAAGTGGGTGACCATCATCGACCCCATCGATCCCCGGGCGTCGGCGCTGGAGGTCGAGCGGACCCGCGAGATGGGCTCGGTGGGGGTGATGATGCTGGGGATGACCGGCCATCACCGGGTGGACGATGACTCCATGGAGCCGGTTTGGGAGGCGGCCGCGGCCGCCGGACTCCCGGTGGCGGTGCACACCGGCCACAGCTTCCGGGCCCTGGGAGAGGTGTGCGACACGCACCACGACAAGACCAGCATGGCCTTCTGGCTAACCCATCTTTAACACGAGAGTGGGGGATTTCGGCTAATTGGGGGGTAGGGAGTGAGCTAAGTTATTGATTTCATTGAGTTGACGTTCTGGGTTGCGTAATGTAGTGCCATACTTATCAAGTTTCTCTTGCATTCTCCCTCCCCCTCTGCTATCCTGCCTCCATGTTCATCCGGCGCACCAAGACGCGCAGTGCCGAGGGCGGCAAGATCTACCACTCCTACCGACTGGTGCGTTCCGAGCGTAGCGGGGAGCGGGTGCGGCAGCGCACGCTGCTCAATCTCGGCAGTGACTTTGCGGTGGCAACGGAGCATTGGGCGGTGTTGTGTAGTCGGATCGAGCAGTTGCTGGAGCGGCAGGGGGTGCTGGTAGAGCTGGACTGTCCGGAAGAGGTTGAACGGGAAGCACAACGGATAGCCATGCAACTGGTGCCGCGCGGGGCTGAGGTAGCGGCGGGTGGCACGGATCTGCAAACGGTGGACGTGGAGTCGCTGGAGTTGACCCGGCCGCGGACGGTGGGGGTGGAGCATGTGGGGTTGTGGGCGATGGAGAGGCTGGGTCTGGGGAGATTGCTGGAGGGTCTGGGGTTCAACGGCCGGCAGCGGGCGGTGGCGGTGGGGTCGATCATCGGGCGGATGGGGCAGCCGGGGTCGGAGAGGGCGAGTTGGCGCTGGCTGTGCGAGCGCAGCGGGCTGGGGGAGTTGCTGGAGGTGGACTTCGAGGCCATGAGCCTGATGCGTCTTTACCGTGTGTCGGATGCTTTGATGGCGCATCGGGAGGCCATCGAGAAGCACCTGTTCGAGCAGGTGACGGAGTTGTTCGGTCTGGGTCACACGGTGACGCTGTACGACCTCACCAACACGTTTTTCGAAGGCGAGGCCAAAGACCAGCCCAAGGCACAGCGCGGGCACTCGAAAGAGAAGCGCAGCGACTGTGCGCTGCTGACCCTGGGGCTGGTGCTGGACGGTTCGGGTTTCGTGCGCCGCTCCGAAGTGTTTGCCGGCAGGGTCGACGAAGACAAGACGCTGGAGCCGATGCTCAAGGCCCTGCACGCGCCCGCCGACGCCCTGGTGGTGATGGATGCGGGGATTGCCACGGAGGACAACGTGGCCTGGTTGCGCGACAACGGCTACCGTTATCTGGTGGTCAGCCGCCAACGCACCCGCCGTTTCGACCCCGAACGGTCCACCGCCATCGAGACCCGGTCGCACCACAAGGTTCACCTGCACAAGGTGGTGGATGAGGACCGAGGCGAGGTGCGGCTGTACTGTTATTCCGAGGAGCGCGCCAAAAAGGAGGAAGGGATCGCCAGACGCTTCGCCGAGCGCTTCGAGAGCGAGTTGCGGAAGCTCCACGAGGGGCTGTCGCGGCCCCGCACCCGCAAGGGGCTCGATTCTGTCTGGCAGCGGATCGGGCGGATACAGGAGCGCTGCCGCGGCGCCGGGCAGCATTACACCGTGGACGTCGTCGCCGACCCCCACAGCGGCAAGGCAGTGGCCGTCACCTGGAAGCACAAGCCCCTTGCCGGCACCATGCTCACCCATCCCGGTGTCTACTGTCTCCGCTCCAATGTCCACGACTGGGATCCGCAGACCTTGTGGCGCACTTACACCATGCTCACCGATCTCGAAGCCGTGTTCCGCTCTCTCAAGTCCGAACTCGGCCTCCGCCCCATCTTCCACAAAACCCAGAACCGCTCCGACGGTCACCTCTTCATCACCGTCATCGCCTACCAACTGGTCCAGACCATCCGCAGGCGCCTCGCCGAGCATGGAGAGAACGCCAGTTGGACCACTCTGCGCCGTATCCTCCAAGGCCAGCACCGTGTCACCGCCTCCTTCCGCCGAAAGGACGGTCGCACTCTCCACGTCCGCAAGGCCACCCGTGCCGAGCAACCCCAACTCAAAATCTACACCGCTCTCGATCTCCACCCCGCACCCGGTGGGGTCACCAAATTGATCGTCTAAATACCTTAACTGTCGAAATGTAGTGCCACACGCTAAATTATTCCCCGCTAACCCCCCGAATTATAACCACTTTCAAAAACCCGTGTTAAAGATGGGCTAACGGTGCAGTTCGCGTTCCAGCGGGTGATCTCCAAGGGCATCGCCGACCGTTACCCCGACCTTCGCATCGCCTTCCTGGAGGCGGGCTGTTCCTGGGTGCCCGCGGTGGTGGATCGGGTGTCGGATTACAGCGGCCTCGGCGACGCCCGGGCCGGAGCGGATTTCAACCGCGGCTATCTGGCGAAACACAAGCCGGAGGAGTATATCCGCCGCGGCCAGATCTATTTCGGCTTCGAGGTGGATGAGCGACTCTTGCCGTTCGCCGTCGAGGAGTTCGGCGACGAGTGCTGGCTCTACGGCTCCGATATCCCCCACGGGGATCGGCTGGTGGACTCGGTGGGGGTCTTCCTGGAGCGGACGGACATCGGCGAGGACACCAAGCGGAAGCTGCTGGTGGACAACGTCGCCCGCTTCTACGGTCTGGACCCGGAGACCGGGAAGAGGGCGCAAGGAAGGGCGTAAGCGGGGGCAGAGAGGGTGCGGTCTCGCGGGCTACGCGGTCGCCCGCCCCTCGCGTATCACTGCGCCGGAGGTGGTGGCCACGCACGCGGCTTTTTCGGGATCCCGGATGATGCCCTTGGGATCCCTCCCGGCCTTGACGTCCTCGATGGCGGTCTTGAGGATTTTCCGGAACAGCAGCACGCCTTCATCCGAGCTCACATGGTGTTCCATGGCGTGGGCCACGATCTCCCCCTGACCCTCCTGGGCCTCCTTGTCGTCGGGATAGCGCTGGCTGTACTCGTAGTCCCGGGGTCCCCGGCCCGCCGGCGCGAGTTTCTCGCGGCCGGACAGCTCCGAGGGGTCGGCGCCGTCCGGTATCCATCGGATGTTGGCGCCCAGTTGATGGGTATCGTCCACCGGAACGCAGAAGGATACCTGGTTCACCTTCTCGGTCACGGGCTCGTCGGTGTAGGTAAGGTGCACGTTCAGCGGCATCAGGTTCTCCCAGATGACGTCGGCCCAGCGCCCGTCATCCAGCTTGCGAGTCATGATGAAGCGCATGCCGATGTCCGTCTCCTCGTAGACCAGCCGTTCCGGCAGCGTTGAATGGGCCTGCGTGGGAAACTGGGCTCCGCTGTGGACCGTATGCAGCCACACCGCATGGAGCGCGTCCATGAGGTTCTCCTCGCTCTGAAGCCAGTTGCAGTTCTGGGCTCCGCCCACGCGGGGGCCGAAGCGGGGCTTCAGCGTGCCGCCTTCCGCCGACAGGACATCGTAGCGCGGCAGTAGCGGCATCTTGTCCAGCGGCCCCATGTAGGCGAACACCAGTCCGCCGAACTCTTGCACCGGGTAGGCGGGGTGCCAAAGATGGTCCTTCACGGTGCTCTCGGGCGGTTCCAGCGGCATGTCGAGGATGCGGCCCTCCACGTCGTAGAGCCAGCCGTGATAGCAGCACCGCAGCCCGTCGTCCTCCACTCGCCCGTACTCCAGTGACGTGCCCCTGTGGCTGCACCGGAAGAACAGCAGCCCGGCGCGCCCGCGCCCGTCCCGGAACGCCACCAGGTCCTCGCCCAGGATGCGGATGCGCTTGGGCAGGTCGGTGAGGTCGGCCCCGAGGCACACCGGCTGCCAGTACCGCCGCATCATCTCGCCGCAGGGCGTGCCCGGCCCCACCCGGGTGAGCTCGGGATCTATCTCCGGTATCGTGAAACCGTAGGCGCTCCTCATGATTATCCTCCTTGCTTGTCCGTCCACTCGTGTGGCGTCTCGGGAAACTCGGATCAATCGCCGCGTGCCGGCGCGGCGGTTGTAGGGGCGGGTTTCAAACCCGCCCGTGGCCGTTTTGGCGCTGAATCGTGGGACACTACAGCGGACCCTTCAGCGTTTTGGCAGCGGATATATCATACCCCCTCGGGGAGTAAAGCACACGGCAGGGTCCCAGCGCTTCCGTTGACAATGCTACAGACATTTTGATACGGGCGGGGCAGGCGTTTGCACTGGTAGGGTTCGAATCAAGGAGAGGTAAAATGGCGGATACCCAAACGGATGTCATTACCACCAGGACGTTCTTCCACGTTCCTTCGGAGTCCGATGCCGCGGCCCTTCCGCCGGACGAGTACGAAGCGCGGTTTTTGCAGGTCCAGGCGGACACCGTGAGAGCTTTTCGGAACCACCCGCCCATACCCGACGAGGTTCTGAACGACCGAGACACGGCGCGGCGGTACTTCGGCGTGTGGCAGATGAACCACAGCTTCTTTGCCAAGATGTTCCCCAGCTACCTGATGAACATCGCCGCCAAGTGTCCCTACCAGGACGTCCGGCGCGAGATCCTGCACGATTGCTGGGACGAGGAAGTAAGCGACCCGGACGCCGATGGGATGTGCCACATCGAGGTGCTCTACTACGACTCCGGGCAACTCGGCATCACCCGCGAGGAGGCGGAGGCCTTCGAGCCCACCCCGATCTTCATGGCCTGCATGCACGCGCTGGACAACCTGAGCCGAACGCTGACGTGGCAGGGCGGCTACGCCGCGGTGGGCGGCCTGGAAAGCATCCGCGTGGCCGTCAAGCGGGGCTATCTCGACAAGGGAGAGTTCGAGGGCCCGTGGGCCGCCAGCGCCAACCGCGTGGAGAAGCTCTGCGGCATCCCCGAGGGCTCCCTGATGAACGCCGGTCTCCACCAGGCCAAGGATCAGCTCCACGGCGGCGGGGTGTTGGACATCCTCAAGAAGTACGCCACCACACGGGAGATCCAGGAAGAAACATTCTGGGCCATCAAGACCGCCCGGTCGTTCCGGGCCATCACCACGAGAGAGCAGATCCGGCTGGCCCGGGCCGCCATCGGGCTCCCGGCCGACGAGCTCGTCGTCACCTGAAGGAGGCCCCGCCGTGTGCCGATCTGAATACGACCGTCCGGAGATCCTGGTCCGGTTTTGGATATTTGACAGTGATGGTGCGATCGACTACCATCGGCGCACTCGTGCCGGAACGTTAGCCCCGGGTTCATGAATCCGCACGGAATCCAGTCGTATACGGAGATACCATCTATGGCGAAACAGGAGGAACTGACACTTAGACACGGGTCCCTGGCGGCGCCCGACACGGAAACCGTCAGGGGACCGCGCGAGAGCACTTCCATCTTGAGCGAGACCGGCTGGGACGTGACCCTCCGGATCAGTTCCATCGTGGCCCTGCTCGTGGTGTGGTGGCTGCTGAGCCTGCTCTACCCGCCAAGTCTGGTGCCCAAGCCATGGGACACGATGGTGGAGGTGTTCAGCATCATCAGGACGGGTGAGTTCTTCGACAACATGGGCAGCACCCTGTGGCGCGTCTTCGTGGGCTTCAGCTTCGCCATGCTGGTGAGCATCCCCCTGGGGATCATCATGGGCAGCCTCAGGAACCTAGAGAGCTTCTTCGAGCCTCCGGTGATCCTGGGCCTCACCATGCCGGGACTCATCTGGGCGCTGATGATGATCATGTTCTTCGGCCTTACGGAGTTCAGCGCCTACAGCGCGGTGGCCATAACCATCTTTCCCATGCTGACCATCAGCATCTGGCAAGGAACCAAGTCCCTGGACAAGGACCTCATCGACATGAGCACTGCGTTCCACGCCAGCGTGTATTCCAAGCTGGTGGACGTGATCCTGCCCCAGCTCGTGTCGCACCTGCTCGCCTCCATACGGTACGGCCTCGGCCTTGCGTGGAAAGTCGTGGTTCTGGTTGAGATGTTCGGCTTCAGCAACGGCGTTGGCTATCGCGTCATGCACGGGTTCGACATCTTTTCGATGAAGGCGGTGCTGGCATGGGCCATCACGTTCCTGCTCGTGATGATCTTTATCGAGTTCGGCGTGATCGGTTTCCTGGAGCGCAGCGTCACCCGCTGGCGGCCGCGCGTCGAGGCCTGGAGGCGTTAGGTTGGCGTACGTACACATTGATGATGCGGTCAAGTACTTCCCGCGCGAGGACGGCTCGCCGATGATGGTGCTGGACGGCGTATCCTTCGACACCAAGGAATACGGCATAACCGCTCTGCTGGGGCCTTCGGGCTGCGGCAAGTCGACGCTCCTGAACATCATCACCGGTCTGGAGCGGCTCGACCATGGGCGGGTTGAGATCATTTCCGGGGATGAGGATGGGGAGGGGACGCACCCGCAGTTGGGCTACGTGTTCCAGGACCCGAGGCTGCTCAACTGGAAGAGGATAGAGGACAACCTGAAGTTCGCCCTCAGGGGCATGGAAGTACCGGCCAAGGAGTGGGACGAGCGGCTGGACAAGTACCTGGCGCTGGTGGGCCTCTCGGACTTCCGCAAGCAGTACCCCCTCTACCTGTCCGGCGGGATGCGGCAACGGGTAGGTCTGGCGCGCGGGCTGGTGATCGAGCCGCAGGTGCTGTTGATGGATGAACCCTACAGCAAGCTCGATCAGCTTACGGCCCGGCAGTTGCGGGAGGACACGCTGCAGATATGCTCCAGGCTGAAGCAGACCGCGCTGCTGGTGACCCACGACGTCGAGGAGTCGGCGTATATGGGTGACCGGATCGTGATCTTTTCCGCTCGGCCGGCGCACATCGCGGCGGTCTACGACAATCCTCTCAAGCCGTCGGAGCGGGATACCGACGACATACGGTTCATCGAGTTCAAGAAGGAAATTCTGGAAACCATACTCAATCTGGTGGAGGAGGAAACATGAAGATCACACGCATCAATCGGTTTCGTCTGCTTGTCCTGGCCGCGGCCCTGTTCCTGTTCGCGCCGGGCCTGTCCGTGCCGGCCCTGAGCGCCGACCTCCCGGTGGTGGAGTTCGGCCTGCCCTCCGGCGGTGTCTTCGGCCTGGGCGGCCAGTACATGATCGACAAGAAGCTCGACCGCAAACACGGCTTCATCGCCAAGCCGCGCTGGGGCGGTGTGGCCAATGTCGAGCGTCTCATTGCCATCAACGCCATTCCCGTGGGTTTGGCTACCGTAGAGTCCGCCTTGCGCGCCAACACGAAAGGCATCCATCTCAAGCTGGTACAGCCCTACATGAGGACGATGCACAACTTCATCCTCGTTCGTAAGGACTCCCCTTACAAGACCATCATGGACCTTAAGGGAAAGTCGATAGCCGTCCCGCAGGTAGTGACGTCGGCTTACAACCTGTTCGATTTCATGATGAGGAAGCAGGGTGTGGAGATCGAGAAGGAGTTCCAGCTCAAGAAGATGGGCGCCGCGGGGATCATCGCCGTGATGGAAAGGGGCGACGTGGAAGCCGCCCTGCATTGGGAAGCGCACGTGACCCGGATGCTGGCCACGGGAAAATATCGCTCCCTCTCGAAGCTGGGAGACGTGATCACCAAGGTCCTGAACAAGGACATCCATTTGTTCGGCTGGGTGGGGGCGCAGGAAAGCTGGGCGAAAAAGAACCCCGAACTTATCGTGAAGATACGCGCTGCGTGGCAGGAAATGATCGCCGGTGTACAGAACGACCCCGATCACTTCCGGAAGTACGCCAAGAAGATCTTCGGGCTGGAGGGGAAAGATGTCGTGGATTTGGCATACAAGCGTGTGAAGCCTTTCTTACTCCCGCCTGATTTCAAATGGCCGAATCCGAAGAATCTGGCGAACCAGAAACAGTACCTGAAGGATGGCATCGCCCTGGGGATCTTCCCCAAGGAGTCGGAGCCCTTCATCGACGGTCTGTTCGTGCCGTAACCGGCGGGTTCAACGACGAGTCGCGCCGGACCGGGGTCGGGCCTCCCACCCCGTCGGTCCGGCGTGGAGCATGGCAGCGGGAGCCGGGGAAATGCGTGCATTTTCCCGGCTCTCGCATTTTCAGGGCGGCGCTGCGCCGGGCGCAGTGCGAAGGAGACAATCATGAGACACCGCACGATATGGGCTGCCCTGGCGGCGATCTTTGTGCTCTCGGTTGCTGGTTCTCTCCAGGCAGACTCGAAAACACCGTTCGCCAAGGGAAAGAGAATCCGCCTCATCATACCGTTCTCTCCTGGAGGCGGCACGGACGTGTATGGTCGGGTTGTAGCCCGGCATCTGGGCAGATACATCGCGGGCCAACCCACCGTCATCGTTCAGAACATGCCCGGGGCCGGGGGCACGATCGCTTTCAACTTCCTCTACCATTCCGCCAAGCCCGACGGCTTGACGTTGGGGGTGTCGTCCAGCGGCACCCTGACCCGGCAGCAACTCGGCTATAAGGGCGCCCGGTACGACCTCAGGAAGATGCCGATCATATCCGTGGCCGGGTTCAGCATCATCACCTATGTTGGAGCACACGTGGGGGCACGCAACCTCGAAGAACTGCTCAAGCTGAAACTTCAGAGGCCGCTTGTGAGGGCGGACACCTCTCGGGAGTCTTCCACCGCGATGAGACGTTCGGTGATTTTCGAGGCCATTCTGAAAGACATTTCCAGCAAGCAGGTCTACGGCTATCCGGGATATTCCGACGTAATGGCGGCGGTGCAGCGCGGCGAGGCTGACATTTCCGGCATGAGCCCGCCGGGCTTCAACGCAACGGTCCGTCCGTTGGTAAAGGAAGGCAAGGCGTTCGTCCTGTACCATTCGGGCTTGCTGGACGCTCAGGGGAACATCATACGCGATCCCGCCGCGGCGGAGTATCCTACCTTCGAGGAGGAATACCGCAAGATCTTCGGCAAATCCCCCTCGGGCATTGCCTGGGAAGCGTTCAAGTCGTTGGTCGTGTCGGGGGGCAACTTCGAAAAGGGCCTGTTCGCTCCTCCCGGAACTCCCAAGGGGACGATAAAGGTGTTGGCGAACGCCTTTGAAAAGATGCTGCAGGATCCGAAGTACGCCGCGGACGCCACCAGGATCTTCGGCGCTCCCATCCAGACGTTCGTCGGTGCCGATGCCGAGGTGATCCTGGACCGCGCCATGACCGTGCCGCCAGAGATCCAGTCCTTTCTCAAGAAGCTGCTGAAGGGTTAGGGAGCACGGTCATCTCGGTGGGCCAGGGTCTCGCTTCTTCAAACGCCCGCGAAGCTTGCAGCACGCACAGGTCGTCGCCGCGGCGGCCGATGAGTTGCAAGCCCACCGGCAAACCCTTCTCGGTGAACCCGCAGGGGAGGGAAGCGGCCGGCTGGCCGGTAAGGTTCCACAGGATCGTGAGCAGCGTCGTGCTGGCGTAGTGCGGCACCTCGAAGCCGTTGATGGTTTGCGGCGGCTGCCGCACCGGATAGGCCGGAACCGAGGTGGTGGGGGTGGCCAGCAGGTCGTATCGCTCGAAGAAGTCGGTCATGCGGGCGTTGAGGCGTTCCAGCTCGCGAAGCGAATTGGAGTATTCTTCGCCGGTGACCCGGCTGCCGCGCTCCAGCACCGAACGGACGTAGGGGGTCAGATCGTCGGGACAGGTCTTGAGCAGGTGTCCCCAGGCGGCGTACTTGTCCGCGTTCCGCACCGGGTCGGCAACCTCGAACAGGTCGACGTCGACGGGCGGGTTCGCGGCTTCCAGGCGGCAGCCCAGGGCTTCGAAGTGGCGCGCCGCCGACTCGGCCAGGCGCCGGACTTCGGGGTCGATGTGCGCAAACCCGAGATCGGGGCTCCAGGCAACGCGAAGAGACGGCAACGGACCCTCGATCTCACCGACAAAATCCGGCGGCGTTTGCCGTATGGAGTTGGGATCCCGTGGGTCGTGGCCGCACAGCACCGACAGCATGACGGCCGCGTCCCGCACCGAGCGGGCCAAGGGGCCCGGGCAGGTGTGGAGCGGCAGGCCGAGGAAGCCGCCGTACATGGGAATCCGTCCGAAGCTCGGCTTGAAGCCGTAAACGCCGCAGAACGCGGCTGGAGCCCGGATCGAGCCGGCGCCGTCGGTGCCGGTGGCGAAGGGCGCCAGTCCCGCCGCCACCGCGGCCGCGCTGCCGCCGCTGGAGCCGCCGGAGGTCCGGCTCCGATCCCACGGCGTGCGGCAGTCGTCGCTGAGCCGGTTCCAGGTCTGTCCGTAGGAGCCGAACTCCGGTGTGTTGGTCTTGCCGAGGATGATCGCCCCGGCGCGCCGCAGTCGTTCCACCACGACGGAGTCTTCCCGTGGCACGAACTCCCGATAGGCCAGGGATCCGCCCGTGGTGCGGAGTCCCTTGGTGAATTCCAGGTCCTTCACCGCCACGGGAATGCCGGACAACAACGGCAGGCCATCCGTTCGAGCAGCGGCGGCCTCCGCTTCCGCCGCGGCGCGCCTGGCTTCTTCTTCGGCCACCGTCAGATAGGCCTTGAGGTCCGGATTGAGCCGGGCGATGCGTTCGAGGAACGCTTCGACGACCTCTCGTGGGGAGAGTTGACGCGTGTGAATCAGATGGATCAGCTCGTGAACGGGGGTAAAGGCAAGCTCCTCCATGGTTGCATTATGCTGCCGTGGGGCTGGTATTGAAAGGCACCCGGGCGTTAACCCATCTTTAACACGGGTTTTTGAAAGTGGTTATAATTCGGGGGGTTAGCGGGGAATAATTTAGCGTGTGGCACTACATTTCGACAGTTAAGGTATTTAGACGATCAATTTGGTGACACCTCCGGGTGCGGGGTCGAGATCGAGAGCGGTGTAGATTTTGAGTTGGGGTTGCTCGGCACGGGTGGCCTTGCGGACGTGGAGAGTGCGACCGTCCTTTCGGCGGAAGGAGGCGGTGACACGGTGCTGGCCTTGGAGGATACGGCGCAGAGTGGTCCAACTGGCGTTCTCTCCATGCTCGGCGAGGCGCCTGCGGATGGTCTGGACCAGTTGGTAGGCGATGACGGTGATGAAGAGGTGACCGTCGGAACGGTTCTGGGTTTTGTGGAAGATGGGGCGGAGGCCGAGTTCGGACTTGAGAGAGCGGAACACGGCTTCGAGATCGGTGAGCATGGTGTAAGTGCGCCACAAGGTCTCTGGATCCCAGTCGTGGACATTGGAGCGTAGACAGTAGACACCCGGATGGGTGAGCATGGTGCCGGCAAGGGGCGTGTGCTTCCAGGTGACGGCCACTGCCTTGCCGCTGTGCGGGTCGGCGACGACGTCCACGGTGTAATGCTGCCCGGCGCCGCGGCAGCGCTCCTGTATCCGCCCGATCCGCTGCCAGACAGAGTCGAGCCCCTTGCGGGTGCGGGGCCGCGACAGCCCCTCGTGGAGCTTCCGCAACTCGCTCTCGAAGCGCTCGGCGAAGCGTCTGGCGATCCCTTCCTCCTTTTTGGCGCGCTCCTCGGAATAACAGTACAGCCGCACCTCGCCTCGGTCCTCATCCACCACCTTGTGCAGGTGAACCTTGTGGTGCGACCGGGTCTCGATGGCGATGGACCGCTCGGGGTCGAAACGGCGGGTGCGTTGGCGGCTGACCACCAGATAACGGTAGCCGTTGTCGCGCAACCAGGCCACGTTGTCCTCGGTGGCAATCCCCGCATCCATCACCACCAGGGCGTCGCCGGGCGCGTGCAGGGCCTTGAGCATCGGCTCCAGCGTCTTGTCTTCGTCGACCCTGCCGGCAAACACTTCGGAGCGGCGCACGAAACCCGAACCGTCCAGCACCAGCCCCAGGGTCAGCAGCGCACAGTCGCTGCGCTTCTCTTTCGAGTGCCCGCGCTGTGCCTTGGGCTGGTCTTTGGCCTCGCCTTCGAAAAACGTGTTGGTGAGGTCGTACAGCGTCACCGTGTGACCCAGACCGAACAACTCCGTCACCTGCTCGAACAGGTGCTTCTCGATGGCCTCCCGATGCGCCATCAAAGCATCCGACACACGGTACAGACGCATCAGGCTCATGGCCTCGAAGTCCACCTCCAGCAACTCCCCCAGCCCGCTGCGCTCGCACAGCCAGCGCCAACTCGCCCGCTCCGACCCCGGCTGCCCCATCCGCCCGATGATCGACCCCACCGCCACCGCCCGCTGCCGGCCGTTGAACCCCAGCCCCTCCAGCAATCTCCCCAGACCCAGCCTCTCCATCGCCCACAACCCCACATGCTCCACCCCCACCGTCCGCGGCCGCTCCAACTCCAGCGACTCCACGTCCACCGTTTGCAGGTCCGTGCCACCCGCCGCTACCTCAGCCCCGCGCTGCACCAGTTGCATGGCTATCCGTTGCGCTTCCCGTTCAACCTCTTCCGGACACTCCAGCTCTACCAGCACCCCCTGCCGCTCCAGCAACTGCTCGATCCGACTGCACAACACCGCCCAATGCTCCGTTGCCACCGCAAAGTCACTGCCGAGATTGAGCAGCGTGCGCTGGCGCACCCGCTCCCCGCTACGCTCGGAACGCACCAGTCGGTAGGAGTGGTAGACCTTGCCGCCCTCGGCACTGCGCGTCTTGGTGCGCCGGATGAACATGGAGGCAGGATAGCAGAGGGGGAAGGGGAATGCAAGAGAAACTTGATAAGTATGGCACTACATTACGCAACCCAGAACGTCAACTCAATGAAATCAATAACTTAGCTCACTCCCTACCCCCCAATTAGCCGAAATCCCCCACTCTCGTGTTAAAGATGGGTTAACCGAGGGAATGTGCATGTGATAGGTGAGAAGTCACGGAGGAGTCATGGCGGATGTAGGCCTGCGCTGGTTCCTGAACCGTTTGAGGAGCGAGGGTGAGTTGGTGGAGCTGGACCGGCCCGTTTCGCCGGTCCACGAGTTGGCCGCATACGTGGATGCCAGCGAGCGGGGCGAGAACAAGGCGTTCCTGTTCCGGGCGGTCGAGGGCCACGACGTCCCGGTGGCCGCCGGCTTGTACGGCAGCACTAGACGGCATCTCCTAGGGCTGCGCATGAGCGGCATGTCCGAGTTCGCGGAACGGCTGGAACAAGCCATCGCGCGACCCGTTGCCCCGGAACGAACCGGCGGTAGCCCTGCGAGTTGCCAGGAGGTGCGCTTCACCTCCAACATGGGACTGGAACGGCTTCCGATACCGACACATTTTCCCGGAGACGGTGGACCTTACATCACCTCGGGCGTCGTGATACTCCATGACGGTAGACGAATAAATGCCGGGGTTTACCGCATTCAGGTTCATGGTTCACATGAGCTTACCATCATGACGAACCGCTTTCACGACGGCCACGGGATCCTGGGCGAGGCGTTGGCCGCCGGACGCAGCGTCGACGTCGCCATCGCCGTTGGGGTGGACCCGACGCTCTTCATTGCCGCCTTCTGGCCGGTAGGTTCTCACGCCGACGAAACAGGTGTAGCCGGTGCGCTATTGGGGCAGCCGCTGCAGGTGGTGCCGGCCCTCACCGTGGACCTGGAGGTGCCGGCCCATGCCGAGATCGTCATCGAAGGCCGGATCAGCGCCACCCGAAGGCGGTTCGAAGGCCCATTCGCCGACATCACCGGGCAGGTCACCTCGGCAGGCGAGCAGCCGGTGGTGGAGGTGACAGCGATTACGACGAGGCGGGAACCTATCTACCATACCGTGCTGGGGTTCAACTCCAGGGAGCACTTCAAGTCCAGAAACAACGATTTCTGGCACGACTTCCAGGCCGCGGGCCGGGCTCGGGTGCGGGGAATCGACTTTGGCACCGCCTATGATGTCCATTTCCCGCCTGCCGGGCGGAATTTTCACGCGGTGGCGTCGTTGCGCAAGCTGGACGACGAAATGCCGCGCCGGCTTGTTGAGGCGTTGTTTGCCACCTATGGATATCTGAAGCGCGTGGTGGTCGTGGACGACGATATCGACATCCGGGATCCGGCGCAGGTGGAGTGGGCCCAGGCCACCCGGGTAGGGCGGCCCGAGCAGATCACCATCGAGCGGGGCTTCGGATCCCGCATTGACGCCTCTCGTGATCCCTCGGACGACCGGGTGGTGAAGGTAGGGATCGACGCTACGGTGCCGCTGGTCCAGCGTGACGAGGTCATTCGTCCGGGCCTGTCGGAGTCCGGCCTCCGCGACGAAGATACGTAAAGCCCGTTTCAGACAGCGTCGGCCCTTTCGGATATGGAACCCACACCACAGTCGTCCATCAACCGGTGCAGGCTATTCGCGTTGCTCGCCGGCCTGTGCTGGAGCCTCGCCGGTGTCTTCATCAAGTCGCTGGCGCTTCACCCGGTGGTCATCGCCTTCTACCGGGCACTCTTCGCCATGATCTTCTTCATTCCCTTCGCGGGGATCCGGCGATGGCGCCCGAGACCACGTCTGTTGTTCTCGGGCCTGGTGTTCACCGCGGCCACGAGCTCGCTGGTGTGGGCCACCAAGCTTACCACGGCGGCCAATGCCATCGTGCTGCAGAATACCGCTCCGGTCTTCGTCTGCGTCCTGGTGTACCTGTTGTTTCGCGAGCGTCCCACCCGGCCCAATCTGGTGACGTTGATCTTCGGCATGGCCGGGATCCTGATCATATTTGGAGGGGCCGCGGGCGCGCAGGATCTCCTGGGCGTGTCCGTGGGCCTCGGCAGCGGGTTCATGCTGGGGGTCTACTTCGTCAACCTCCGTTTCCTAAGGGGCTTCGACCCGTTCGCGCTGATGCTGGCCAACAACCTCGTCGCGACCCTCGCTCTGCTCGGTCTTGCCTACGGTGCGCTTTCGGTTTCCGTGACCGAGCTTGCCGCCCTGGCATGTCTGGGGGTCGTCCAGTTCGCCTTCGCCCACTTCTTCTTCTTTAGAAGCATCGAGCACATATCGGTGCAGGAGGCATCGCTGATCTCCCTGGTGGAGCCGGTGCTCAATCCGCTCTGGGTGGCCCTGTGGGTAGGAGAGTTGCCCTCGCTGGCCACCTACATCGGTGGCGGGATGATCCTCGGCGGCCTCGGGTTGCGCTACGTGCCGCTTGGACCCTTCAAAACGCCACCCCGGACGTAACCCACGTCATCCCGGACCCCCTGAAAGCCATCCCGGACTTGATCCGGGATCCAGCGGAGCGTGGTGGGGAAGAGGGTACGCCCCGGTTGGCGGAGGCCGTGTCGGAACCGGCGCTGGAAAACGCTGACCGCGCTTCAATACCTGGATTCCGGGTCAAGCCCAGAATGACGATTCGGGCCGCACCGCCTCTCTGTCACCCCGGACTGATCCGGGGTCCAGAGAAGGGGCGCATGGTATCCAGGTCAAACCCGAAATGACGGTTGCCGCCCTTGGCCGGCTGTTTGGTGGAGTTCATGAAACCCGGGCGCGTTCCACGGCGTCGTGGACGGCGCGTTTGGTCAGGACCCGTCCCAGATGGGCGCGGTAGGCTTCGCCGGCATGGATGTCGCCCACGGGGGTGACCGAGTTGTCGACCAGATGCGATGCGGCCTCGATTGCTTCCGGCGTCGGCTGGTTGCCCTTCAACGCCTCCTCGGCGGCGCCCACCCGCAACGGCCGGTCGGCGATGCCTCCCAGGGCCACGACCGCGTCGGCCACCGCTCCCCGGTCGTCCAACGTGATCAGTGCCGCCGCGGCCACCAGCGCGAAATCGCCGTGGCGGCGCGCTACCTCGTGGAAACCCCAGCCTGTGCCCTTCTCGGGCAGCGCGAAGCTCAGGCCGGTGAGCAGCTCGTCGGGGTTCATGCCGGTCATGAGCAGGCCCGTGAAGAAGTCGTCCGCCGGGATGGTCCTTTGTGACCCGGCGGCGCACACCTCGATCTCCGCGTCGAGCACCTGAAGCAGGATCGGCAGCTCCGCCGCGGGATCCGCGTGGGCGACGCTGCCGCCCACCGTCCCGCGGTTGCGGATGGCGGGGTGGCCGATGAGCTCCGTGGCCGCGCGCATGAGCGGACAATGCTCCGCGATCAGTGGGTGTGTCAGCAGCTCGCACTGCCGCGTCAGTGCGCCGATCCGCATGCGCCCGTCAGACGCCTCGATGGAGCCCAGCCCTTCAAGCCGGTTGATGTCCAGCAGCAGCGCCGGCTTCGCCAGCCGAAAGCTCATCAACGGCACCAGGCTCTGGCCTCCGGCCAGCACCTTGGCGTCGTCGCCGTGCTCCTGTAGCACGGCCAGCGCGTGTTCTTGGCCCTCGGCTACAACGTAGTCGAATATCGGTGGTTTCATTTGGGTGCCCTTAGTCGATCGGTAAGCTGTCTGCGGTTCTTTTGTAGGCGACGAGTCACCGACAGACTCGCCAAGTGTCGACTGAGTCGAGTGTTGCGAGTGCAACGGCCGGTTGTTTAGTCGCGGAAATCAGGATGATTTCTCAAGCGACACTACAATCGGTGTGTTCGTCGTTGCTTCGACGACTACCAAGCCCATCGCACTAAGCTTCCGGCTCATGCAACGACTGTCGTTCAACGCATCCAGCAGTTCGGCCGAAGGGTTCAGGCTTTCGAGCGGTAGGAGTCGGAACTCTACTCCACCCGTTATGTCGATTCCGCAACTGTTCAACCCAGTAAGTAGCTCCGTCGGTGGGCTATCAAAAACAGTTTGATGTCGATCAATCTGGCCGAGCAACTGCATTCCCCGAAGACGACACAAGGTGCTTGAGCCGTCGGTCATCATTCCGCCGCCCATAAGCGCGACAACCTTATCGCCGAGGTTAGCAACGTGATTCACGTTCTTCCGCCGTAGTTCTTTGACTTGCTCATCAGTCAGGTTGTGACCAGGCAAGATCCCATGAATCACGTGGTTTTCAAGCAGTTTGGGCCAATTGGAATACGCAATATCGAGAAGGTCCTGGCGGACCCACTCGAGCCCGTCAGGATCATGGTGTGGTCGAACGTCCAAGTAGTATGCCTCGGTATCAGCGACCATCGCAAACAGTAGATAGTCTGAGCGGTTGACGAAACCCGATGCTTCGGTTGTGGTATTGAGGTGGAAATGATGGATGTCGAAGTCCCACAACAGCCCGTCGGTAAACGTAAGCTTGTCGACCTGTTTGCTCAAGAAACCAGTGACGTTCCGACCTTCGGCCAGGAGTTGACGAATGCGGAAAACGGCTCGCCGAGCTTCTTGTGCATTCGGACGTTGTTTGGCACGTGGCTCTCGAATGAGTTTGCCCAAAGAGTGGTTTAGTTCGTTAGAAAAATACACCCTGCGAGACGCCGGAACAATCCGCCTAGTCAGGAGCTCAAAATAACGAGCCGTCAATAGTCGGAGATCCATTTCATCTTCATATCCAATCCCTGCGTTATCGAGCTCATGTTTAATGAGGCTCGCCAGATCAGACCGAAGGCTCATATTGCTCCAGAACGCTCGCGGCCACATGTGCAGGGGTGTACCGAACGAAGATGCTCAGGACTTGGCGTCCTGCCCTGACGGTTAGACCATCCAACGACTACCGTTTCAATGCACGCCAGATAACCGGCCACGAACTGCCGCGTTTACGCGCCGGCCGTGACCACGTCGACAACGGTCGCCGTACATTGCGGTTCCGGTACCGGCTCGCCGTGTTCCAGCAGGCTCTCGATGTGAAAGCGGATTGCCTCGCGGATCTCGTTGACAGCTTCCTCCCTCGTGGCGCCAGTGGCGACGCAACCAGGCAGGTCGGGAACGTAGGCAGCGTAGTTCCGCGGTGATTTCTCGATTACGATAGTGTATTGCATTTCCTACTCCTTGAGTCCCGCTTGTTTCATGACGCTCTCCCATGTCCCTCGCGGAAGGTCGTCACCCGGTTTACCGGCAACGGTCACGGTGCCGGGTTTGTCGGGATGCCGATACTGTCGATGGCTTCCTCTTGTCCGGACCAACGCCCATCCGTCTCGTTCTAACAAACGGATCGCGTCCCGGACCTTGGGCATGGTGCGGTACCTCTATTCAAGGATGTACGTCGAAACCGCTTCATCGTATTTCCAACGTAACAAGACTCAGCACCCGTTGACCAGCCCGAACAGGATGTTGGGCGTGACCGGCGTGTCGGTGATGCGCACGTTGGTGTGCCTCAGGGCGTCCTCCACGGCGCTCACGATGGCGGGCGGCGCAGGCATGTAGCCGCTCTCCCCGGCGGCCTTGGCTCCCACCGGGTTCCCGGGGGCCGGGGTCTCGTGCTCCTCCAGCACGATGTTCGGCACCTCCATGGTGGAGGGCAGGAGGTAGTCCATGAAGGTCTGGCTCAGGAGCTGCCCGTCCTCGTCGTACTTGAACTGCTCGTAGAGCGCCCCGCCGATGCCGAGGTTGACTCCGCCATAGCAGAAGCTCTCCACCATCAGCGGATTGATGGCCTTGCCGCAGTCGTGGACCACGTAATAGTCCACCAGCTTGATTTCCAGGGTTTCGGAGTCCACCTCCACCACCGGCACGTGCACCGAGAACGTATATGTGGCGAACCCTCCGGCGACCCTGCCGTCCGGGGTCGGCGGCACGAACCCTCGGGGATGCTTGGCGACGGCGCTGGCCATGAGCCCGGGCTCCATGCCGGGGGAGAGCAGCGTGTCGCGGCGGTAGGCGTAAAAACACACCTGGTCCCAGCTCACGGTCTTCTCCGGGTCCTCCCGGTCGGTGAACACGCCGGCGGCGTAATCGACGCGCTCCGCCGGGACCTTGAGGGCGTTGCCGGCGATGGCCTGCATCTTGTCCGTGATCTTCCGCCCGGCGCTGAACAGCGCCAGCGGCAGCATCAGGTGCAGGCGGTTTCCGGAGGTGGCCCGGGTGACGATGCCCTCCATGGAGTCGGCGCGGGCGATGCGCACGCGGTCCGGCGAAACCCCGAAGAAATCACAGGCCAGTTGCGTCGTGGTGGTCTCGTGGCCCTGGCCGCAGGACTGGAAGCCGATGGTGACGGTGATCATCCCGGTGACGTCCACGTGAACGCGGATGCCCTCCATGTTGGTGTCCATGTTCACCATCTGCGGTCCCATGACGGCAAACACCATGCCGGTACCGCCACCGGGCTCGATGACCGTGGAGAGGCCGAAGCCCAGCCATTTGCCCCGCTCCCGGGCCTCCTGCCGCCGTTGTTCCCAGGTGTCGGCGCGGGAAACGGTAAGGGCCTTCTCCAGGCACGCGGGGTAGTCGCCGCTGTCGTATTCGGCGCCGGTGGGAATCGTGTACGGGAACTCGTCGGGTTGAATGAAATTCCGTGAGCGTATCTCCGCCCGGTCGATGTCCAGCTCCCTGGCCATGAGGTCCACCATGCGCTCCAGCACGTATCCCGCGGGGGCCTGGCCGAAGCCCCGGTAGGGCGATTGGTTCGTTTTCGAGGTCAAAGCAGAGATGGCGTGATAGCGCACCGCCGGAATCCGGTACGGGCCCACGATGGCGGTGATGGGCTTGATGAGCTGCATGGCGCCACGGCCGGCATACGCGCCGGCGTCATCGATGCAACGAATGTCCAGGGCCTGGATGAGGCCGTCGCCGTTGCAGCCCGCGCGCAGGTAGTAGACCCGGTCCGGCCCGTGGCCGTCGCCGGAGCTCATGTTCTCCAGACGGTCCTCGATGAACTTCACCGGCCGGTCCAGCATGCGGCTCACGGCCGCGGTGAGGAACATGTGCTTGCGGCCCCGCTTGACGCCGTGGCTGCCGCCCACGTCGAGGTGCTGGTGGACGCGGAGCTTGTTCAAGGACAGCCGCAGGACCCTGGCGAGCTGCTCCTCGATGTTGGGAGTCTGGTGCGAAGCCCAGAGGTTCATCTCCTGCCGGGCGGCGTCCCACCGCGCCACCGCTCCGAAGGTCTCCAGCGGCACGCCGGAATGGCGGTTCCAGCGATAGCGTTCTTCGAAGACGTGGGCGGCCTGGTCCAGAGCCTCGTCCACCGGTCCGTACGTCAGCACCCGCTCGTAGGCGATGTTGCTGCCATGCTTCTCGTGCAGCACCGGGGCCTCCGGAAGAATCGCCTCCTCCGGGTCCACCACCGGCCCCAGCGGTTCGTACTCCACCTCCACCAGCTCCGCCGCGTCCTCGGCGATATAACGGTTTTCCGCCACCACGGCGGCCACCCATTCGCCCGCGTAACGCACCTTGTCCAGCGCCAGCGGGTACCAGATGACGTTGGGGATATCGAGGTTCTGTGGCACCGGATCGATGACGTCAGGCAACATCGTTCCGACGATCACCGCCTCCACCCCGGGAAGGGCCTCCGCCCGGCTCGTGTCGATGTTGAGGATGCGGGCGTGTGCGTGAGGCGACCGGACCATGGTCATGTGAAGCAGGTCCGGAAGCGTGAAGTCGTTGATGTAGGTGCCCTTGCCGGCGACGAAGCGGCGGTCCTCCACCGGCGGGATGCGTCGCCCTATATACGGGGCGCCGGCGTCACCGGCCGGGACGGAAGGGGGCTCCTCCACCGCGGTCTCGCCCCGGGCGATTCTCCCGGCCGCGTCCTTCACCGCGTCGACGATCTCCATGTAGCCGGTGCAGCGGCAGAGGTTGCCCGAGAGGGCGGTGCGGATCTCGGACTCGTCCGGGTCCGGGTTGGTCGCCAGCAGGTCCGCCGCCGCCATGAGCATGCCCGGCGTGCAGTAGCCGCACTGCATGGCGTGCTTCTCGGCGAAGGCCCGCTGGAGCGGCCCCAGCCGTTCGGGAGAGCCGAGGCCTTCCACCGTCTGCACCGCGTGCCCGTCCGCCTGGACCGCCAGCAACAGGCACGAGCGTACGACGTTGCCGTCCAGCAGCACGTTGCAGCAACCGCACACGCCGTGCTCGCATCCCGCGTGGGTTCCGGTCTGGTGCCACTCTTCGCGGATGGCGTCCAGCAGCGTCTTGCGTGCCGGCACCTCGGCCTCCACCGCCTTGCCGTTGAGGGTCAGGGAGATGCGTGCCATCGGTTCGGGGGTGTGCGAGCCGCTCATGGAAAGGGTCCTTCCTAGTGTGGTGTCTCACAAATACGGTTATGAAGATGCGAGGGCATTTTGGTTGTCGGCAAGGCGTCCTTCGACTTCGCTGCGCTACGCTCAGGACGAGCAGTGGCGTGCACCACGCGAGGAAGAGCAACGCAGCCGACGGCCAAAAGGACCCGCAGATTCATAAGCGTATTTGTGAGACACCACACTGGCTTGGGTACGCGGATGGGCCGGGTTGACGGAGTCCGTCCGGTCCCTCTGACGTAGTGGTCGAGCCAGCGGAGGGCGGGTTCCGTGACCGCGTCGAAGCGGTACCCGAGGAAGTGCCGTTGGCAGAAGAAGTGCTCCACCTCGTCGATGATCTCCACGGCTACGTGCTCGTTGCCGGCGCGTTTGAGGGCGGCCGCCATGTCGGTGCAGTGATGGGACGGGTTGACCCAGTCCTGGGCTCCGACGATGAACAGGACCGGCACGTGTATATCCCCGGCGTAGTGGATCGGCGATCTTTCCAGGAACGGCTGCGGATCCATCTCCGGCGGCGTTCCGCCGGTCATCTCCTTGACCGTCAGCGCGTAGAAGTCCGGTTTCCACTCCCGGGCCCCCCGCAACGCCTTGATCCAGTCGGTCTTGGGCGCGAGGCTCAGACAGGCCTTCACGCGCTCGTCCTTCGAGCTCACGATCAGGGCCAGCGCCGCGCCGTTGGAATGTCCGCTGACGGCGATGCGGCCGGGGTCCACCGACGGCAGCCCGCTCAGGAAGCTGATTCCGTTGGCGATGTCGCCCTGCTGCAGCGGCCCGCCACGATCGCTCTGCCCCGCCGGCCCGGAACCATAGCCGCGTTGCTCGATGCCCAGGCCGATGTATCCTGCTTCGGCGAATGTTCCGAGATACCATTCGTAGTGCTTCGCCGGGCTCTTGTGGGACGGGTGGTGCACGATGGCCGGCGCACCTTCGGTCACACCGGCGGGCTCGAACAGCAGCGCGTTGACGTCGATGCCGCCGCTGGGGTAGCTGACCTGCCTTACGGTGTACTTGTCACTGGCCATGTTCGACTACCTGTCATTCTCGTTACCCAAGGCAACCGGCCTCGGTTGCCCGGTAACCTGTCCCTCGGTACCCAAGGGAGGTTGGATTGTCAAGGATCACCGTGCGCATGAACCGCGCCCATCGCGCGTATTGACAGACCCGCGGCAATCAATATAGCGTTGACGGAATTCCGTTCGCTCAGCACCTGAAAAATACGCTTGGGAGGAGCCATGGACCACCAAAAGTGGAGGGGGATTCACACGATCCTGACGACGCCGTTCAAGGAGGACCTCTCCCTCGACAGGGAGGGAATGGCCCGGAACGTGTCCTTTGCGTCGGACAGCTCGGCCCACGTGCTGGTGGTGCTCGGCACCCAGGGAGAGTTCGCCGCGGTGACGGACGAAGAACGCCTGGAGATCATGCGTATCGCCGTCGAGACCAACCAGGGCCGCAAGCCCATCATGCTGGGGGTATCGCATTCCGCCACGGTGGCCGCCGTCGAACTGACCCGTTACGCGAAAGAGCTGGGCGCCGACGCGGTCATGGCGACGCCGCCGTATTTCAACAACGTCAACGACGCGAGCATCCGCGACCACTTCCAGAGGATTGCCGAGGTGGGGGTGCCGGTGTTTCTCTACAACGCACCGCCCCGGGTGGGCTACAGCCTGCGCCCGGCCATGATCGCGGAGCTGGGGGAAGTCGCGGGCATCGCCGGCATCAAGCAGGCGGCGCAGAACGCGGTGGAGCTGGACGAGACGGTGGCACTGGCGGGCGACAAGATGGCGCTCATCGGCGGCGCCGAGTCCATGATCTGGACGTGTCTGGCCTTGGGCATGATCGGCAACACCGCCACCACGGCGTCCTTCTGGCCGGAGTCCGTGGTGGAGATCTACGATGCCGCCGTCCGCGGGGATGCGCACGGCGCCCAGAAGCTGTACCTGCGGCTGGCGGAGTACCGGATGCTGTGCAAGGCCGGCGGGCACGCCGCGGTGGTCAAGGCGGGCATGGACATGGTCGGTCTTGCCGGAGGTCCGGTGCGGCCGCCGCTGCCGGTCATGACCGAGGCCCACAGGGAGCACCTGGCGAGAATACTCAGGGATTTCGGCGTCCTGCCCAGCGGAATGAAAGCCGCAAAGGCATAGCCCGAACCGGAGCTGGCCAGGGCTCCAATCGCATCAATCGGCTTTCCCCCGCTACCAGCGGCGCGGTGCGGGTGGAGGGGTTCGATCCTTACAAGGACTTCATGAGCCTCAAGGGCGGGAACGCCTCGGGCTTCCGGACCGGCTACTGCCTCGGCCATCGGCCGCGTCCCCCCACCTTTCGCCGGCGCATTGACTTTCTACGCGCCTTGTCACAAGTTACTGTGAGGGCCGGCAAGACACACGGCGGGAGATCATGAGGTGAAGAAACCCTTCCTGACCACGCACCACGGAGTTCTCTACGACTCAGATTGCCTTGAGATTCTAGGTATCATCAAGTCGGAGGTTGTCGATACCGTCTTTGCCGATCCCCCGTTCAACCTTGGTAAGGACTACAAGAACGGCTACAACGATACGGTCGCGCGATCCGACTATTTGGCTTGGTGTCGGACCTGGATACTCGAGTGTTGCCGCATCCTGAAGTCCGGTGGGGCGTTCTTCCTTTATGCTACGCCGGAGCTTGCGGTCCAATTTGCCCCGATCATGGGGCAGCGGCTGAATTTCAGACATTGGATAGCGCTCACCATGAAGGGCACCTATCCACGGGGGAACAAGCTCTATCCTGCACACTATGCTCTCCTGTACTACACGAAGGGCGCCCCCCGGGTGTTCAACAAGCTTCGTTTGCCTATCGAAACGTGCCGACACTGTGGCAAGGAAATCCGGGACTATGGCGGGCACCGCAACAAGATGAACTCCAAGGGGGTGAATTTAACGGATTTCTGGGCTGACACGTCTCCCAACCGCCACCGGAAGTTCAAGGTCCGGCCGGGAGTTAACGAACTGAAGATGACCATTCCCGAGAGGGCCATCCTCATCTCGACGAAACCAGGAGACATCGTATTCGACCCTTTCGGTGGTGGAGGATCTACGTACCAGGCAGCAGAGAAGCTTCACCGTAACTGGATAGGCACCGAACTTTATGACTCTATCCACATCCGGGAGCGTATGAAGGAGAACCATTCCCTCTTTCCTGCCCCAGAGCCCCGGTTCGAGTTCGAGGGGTTGTTCACTTATGAAGATAACCAAGATGCGGTTTTACGGAGGATCGAGGGACAAGGTGTGTCGCCTCGGCCTGTCACACATCTTTCTTGAGCTTCTGGAAATCCTTGTTTCGACAGAGATCCGTGTGCTCAATCAAAAACAGGCCAACGGTGCGGGCCGCGTTCGCGAACTGATCGACCATAGATTCGCTGAGTACGAAGATTGGGTCCAGTCGAAGTCTGGCAATGTGGATTGGGTGAAGCGATTCCGGTACAACCAGACTATTGTATCCAGAATCGGCGTGGAGATTCAGGTTTCGGGGAGAAGCGATCTCCTTGCCCGTGACATCATTCACATCCGCAACAACCTCCAAGACAGCCATATCGATATCGGTGCGATAGTGGTTCCATCCGATGAGTTCGAGTTCCTGTTGACCGACCGCGTTGCTAATTTCAGTTATGCTGTTCGTTACGTCGAGCAGGAACTGCGGGAAGCGAAGGACTACCCGATCGTGTTGTTGGCAGTAGAGCATGACGGGTATTCGGACGATCCGCTGCCGAAAAAGATCACAAACAAGGGGAGTCGGAGATAATGAAGGTGACTGCACGCACTACACTGAGCCGCCATGTCATCGGGGAAGGGAGTTGGCACAGCCACGGGGCAGGGGATTTGCTCTCGCTCCTGGAGCCCATCGCCCTGGCCGGAAAGATTCTCGCCCGGGAGATCGATCAGGCCGCTCTCGCCGGCACGCTGGGTCTGGCCGGCGAACAGAACGCTACCGGCGACATGCAGAAGAAGCTCGACGTCCTCAGCAACGACATCGTGATGGACGCCTTCGCGGGCTGCACGCTGATGGCGGGTATCGCGTCGGAGGAACTGAGCGAGGCCGTGGTGATGAGCACGTCGGAGGATGCCCGGTATCTGCTGTGCACGGATCCCCTGGACGGCTCGTCCAACACCGACGTCAACGCCCCGCTGGGGACGATTTTCGGCATCCTTCAGCGCAGCCGTCAGGGAGAGCTCTCCGCCGAGGAGTTCCTGCAGAAGGGCTCGGAGCTGGTGTGCGCCGGCTACGTGCTCTACGGCACCAGTACGGTGCTGGTCTACACAGTGGGCGCCGGTGTTCATGGATTCACCCTGGATCGCGGCGTCGGCGAGTTCATGCTGTCCCACGAGGATATCCGCTGTCCGGATAGAGGGACCGTGTACAGCGCCAACGTCGGTCGTCACAAGGGCTGGGACCCCGGGGTGCGGAAGTATCTGGACTACGTGACCGACAAGGACAAGGCCAGCGGCAGACCCCACTCCCTGCGCTACACGGGCGCGCTGGTGGCCGATCTGCACCGTTGCCTGCTGGACGGCGGGGTGTATTTCTATCCCGGGGACTCCGGCCGCCCCGACGGCAAGCTGCGCCTGCTCTACGAGTGCGCGCCGCTGGCGTGCGTGGCGGAGCAGGCGGGCGGTGCCGCCAGCACCGGCCGGGGTCCGCTGCTGGACGTCCTGCCGGAGGCCATCCATCAGCGCACGCCCATGGCCGTCGGCAGCGTCGAAAACGTCGCCCTTTACGAACGGTTCATGGCGGAAGGTTGATCCGCCCCAGGAGGATGAGTGATGACCGAGAGAGTACGAGAGGTTCTGAGCTGGTATGGCAGTGACAATCCCGGGACTCTGACGAATCTGGCCCGGATGCTCAACCACGGCCGGCTCGCCGGTACCGGCAAGTTCGTGATCCTGCCCGTGGACCAGGGTTTCGAGCACGGACCGGGCCGGAGCTTCGCCCCCAATCCCGCGGGCTATGACCCGCGCTATCACTTCGAGTTGGCGCTGGATGCGGGCTGCAATGCGTACGCGGCGCCGCTGGGCTTTCTCGAGGCCGGAGCCCGGGATTTCGCCGGCGAGCTCCCGCTCATCCTGAAGGTCAACAACCACGATTCCCTGAACGACGAGACAGACCCGCTCCAGGCGGTCACCTCCAGCGTATCGGACGCGTTGCGTCTCGGCTGCGTGGCCGTGGGCTTCACCATCTATCCCGGTTCGGAGCACCGTTTCGAGATGTACCAGCAGATCCGCGCCATCGCCCAAGAGGCCAAGCAGAACGGGCTGGCCGTGGTGATCTGGTCGTATCCCAGGGGCTCGGGGCTCAGCAAGGCAGGGGAGGCGGCCATCGACGTGTGCGCCTACGCCGCGCAGATCGCCGCCCAGCTCGGCGCCCATATCATCAAGGTGAAGTTTCCCGCGGAAAACATCGAACAGGACGCGGCGCGCAAGGTCTACGAGAAGGAAGGCGTCCCCATCGCCGATCCCGCGGACCGGATCCGTCACGTGGTGCAGTCGGCCTTTGACGGCCGGCGCATCGTGATCTTTTCGGGCGGCCCCGCCACCACCGACGAGGCGCTGCTGGCGGAGATACGCGCCATCCACCAGGGGGGCGGATTCGGCTCCATCATCGGGCGGAACTCGTTCCAGCGCAGCAAGCCCGACGCCCTCGCGCTGCTCGACAAGGTGATGCGGATCTATGCGGGAGAAGCCGTCTGACTACGCCGGGCTTGCGGCCCGGGCATGCCTGTGTTAACCATCCTCGTCATGCCTCTTCAGAGAACAATGGAAATAAAACGGCGGCGAAGGCGGCGGAAAAGTCTGGCCAAGCTGCGTGTGAAGTTTAAGGGAGCCAGGACCGAGCTGGCGCGTAACAAGTTGCTGGACAATGCCTTCAAGATCTCTCCCGCGGCGGTTCTGGCATAGTCCCGATCCACCGGTATCCGGTCCCATGGGACGGACACCATCGTCGCCCCCGCCCTTGCTCTAGTCGTGCCCGACCCTCTCAGCGTTTACGCCCGATGACCAGGGATGACGTAAGCGGCGGAGGCAGTTCTACTCGATCCATCTCCACCAGCCCGGCGCGTTCGAACCAGCCGCGGATCTCGTCCAGCGTGTAGCAGCGCCCGCCGCCTGTCGTCAGCAGCATCAGGAGACTGAAGACGGTGCCCGCGTCGGTCTCCGCCCGGGTCCCTCCCAGAATGTGATCCTTGATGATGAGGCGGCCTCCCGAAACCAGTGATTTCGAGAGCTTCGCTATCAATGCCTCATTTGTTGCCTCATTTTCGCTGTGGATGATGTTCGACAGGAAAACCACGTCGTAGCCACCGGGAATGGCGTCCGTCCGGTAGTCGCCGGGGATGCACTCGATACGCGCGGCCACATCCGATGCGCGGACGTAGCGCTCGGTGATCCGCAGAGTCCCGGGCAGGTCGTAGAGGGTTGCGCGCAGGGCCGGGTTGCGTCGGCACAGGGCGATGGGATAGGTGGCGGGTCCGGGCCCGATGTCCAACAACGCTCGCTCGCCGCCAAGGTCCAGGGCGTCGGCCGTGACCTCCGCGTCGCCGCGGGCGTTGACCAGCGAGTCCATGGCCTCGATGAAGATCCCGGTCTCGGCTTTATCCGTCTGGTACATGTCCGGCAGGCGCGCGGGCCGTCCGGTACGGACGGCGTCCTCCAGCTTCCCCCAAGCCTCCCACATCAGGGCGTCGAAGCGGATCATACCACTGAAGTCCTTGGGCGAAGCGCTCAGCAGATAGGTCCTCGACAGGTCGTTGAGGCGGTAGCGGGGGCCGTCCTTGTCCACCAGTCCCACGACCGCAAGGGCGTCCAGCAGCAGACCGGTGGCGCGAGCCTCGGCGCCGATGGCGGCCGCCACCGTGGGTGCGTCGGCCGTCTCCTCGTCCCGTAGCGCATCGAACACCCCGAGTCTCACCGCGGCCTGCAGGATCCGGGCCTCCACGTACCCGCCTGCCATCCCCGCGAGTCGGGCAAAGGCGTCACTCATATCGGTTCCACGACCCGGTAGGTCCGGCTCTTGGGCTTGATGGGGGCAAGGATGCCCATTTTCACCAGGCTGCGAATGTCGCGATAGGCGGTGTCGCGGTCGACCTCGGCAACGCGCTGGTAGTCGGCGGTGGAAAGCAGCTTGTCGTGGGACAGTGCGTACACCAGCAATCGCTGTTGGCGAAGGCTGAGGCGGGAGCGGTCGAAGCGTTTGAGCCACCGCAGGGTCTCGTCGTCGTAAATGGGGGTGTTGCGCAGCGTCACGGTGAAGAAGAAGCCCTCGGTGGAGAACTCCGGCGGCCGAAGCGCGTTGTGCTCCATCTCCTGGAACATGCGCGGCACGCCTTCGCCGATCTCCCGCATGTAGCCCAGGTCCGATAGCACACGCACCAACAGGGGATTGCGCGAGAAGTGAACGCGCTGTTGCCGGTTCAGTTGATCCAGGGTGACGGGCGCCGGCAGCGGGCCTGGGCTCCGCACTTCCAGTCGGTCGTCGAACATCCAGATTTCGATCTCCGCGCCGGTGATGGCGTAGTCGCGGTGGGCGACGGCATTCACCAAGGCCTCCTGCCAGGCCAAGGACGGGTATTCCAGGCGCTCCCGAAAGAACAGGTCGTGCAAGACCATGCGCTCGCGGATGTGCTCCTTGATGCGGCCCACGGCCTCGTCGATGAGGGTCCACAAGGGGCGGTCGATGCGCACCCGCTTGACCACGTTCAGGGCCTCCCCAAAGCGTCTTTCGGTGCCCTCGTACTTGACGAAGTCGATGCCGCAACGCGGATGCCATCTCGTCGGATCCGCGGCAAACAGAAGCAGGGCGGCCGTGGAGATCTCGGGCCTGTCCGCGGGGCCGCGGACGAGATGATACGTACGGGCCAGCAACGAGCGGGGGTCGGTCCGGGCGTCCATGCGTTCCGCGAAGGACTCGAGGGCGGCTTCGTCCAGGTCCTCCCAGGTCGCGGCGTGGACGTGTTGCCGTTCGTACGAGTATGACAACTTCGCGTCTTTCAGGAGCCGGATCTGCTCGGGTGCCAACGCCGGGTTTTCCGAGGCGATTCGATAGAACGTCCTGCCGCTGGCCACCCGTCGGATCTCCAGGCCCGGGCTTATTTCGAATCGGAGCAGCAGCAGGTTACCGATGTCGATTCGTTCGTGCAGGGATGGGAGAGGTGGATTGAGCAGGTTCTGAGGCACCTCGCCGAGCTCCCGGATCTCCTGCTCGGAATAGGGGAGCCCGGTGAGGCTCTTGTCGGGCTCGACCCCTACCAGCAGCACACCCCCGTCGGCGTTGGCCATTCCGTCGAGGATGCGCGCGATTTCGCGGGCCAGGTCCCGGGGTCGCTTCGTTTGAGTTCCGCGCTTCTTCTGTTCGTAAGCGCTGACGAACTCGAGAAACTGACCCCGGTCTTCCTTCAACAGCGTTTCGAGCTCACGTCCAATCATCTTGCACTTCGCAGAAAGAGTTCCCAGGCCTACGGTCCCGGCCCGCTCCGATGGGTCGGCTCGGGAGCAGCGCCATGGGCGTTTACGACTCCCGGCATCCCTCCAGCCGCACGACCTCGTGGATGATCCGGGCCGCGGTCACGAGGTCGTTGACATCGAGCCATTCATGGACCGTGTGGATGTCCCGCATGCCGCTGGCGAGGTTGGCCACCTGGAGGCCCCGCTTGTTCAACACGTTGGCGTCGCAACCGCCGCCCTTGGCAACGGTGTCGACGGCGAATCCCAGGTTGCGCGCCGCCTCGTGGACACGCTGAACGATGGCCGTATCATGAGACACGTCCATACGGTCGTATTCCCGCCTGATGCGGGACTCCACGCGCGTCTCATGCAGGCGGCCATCCAGTTCCAGCGTGGCCCCGGCCGCGGCGTCCTGCAAACACGCCACCATGGCCTGCGTCTGCCGTTCGAGCTTCTCCTCGTCGTGGCTACGCACTTCGCCGGTGAGCATGACCCGGTTGGGCACGATGTTCACGGCCGTGCCGCCGCTCACCAGCCCCAGGTTGGCCGTGGTGTCCTCGTCGATGCGCCCGAGCCGCATGGCGGCGATACCCCGGGCGGCCACCTGAATCGCGCTGATTCCCCGTTCGGGACAGATCCCGGCGTGGGCCTCCAGACCGTGAACCTCGAACTCCAGATGGTTGACCGCGGGCGCCTTGGTGATGAGGAAGCCGATGGAGTCGCTGTCGAGCACGAGGCCGGTCTTCGCGCGCACAAGGCCCAGGTCCAGATGCTTTGCGCCCAGGAGACCCACTTCCTCGCATATGGTGAAGACCACGTCGATGTGGCCGTGGGGCACCTTCTCCTCGCGCACGGCCTGGAGCACTTCCAGGATGATGGCGAGGCCGCTCTTGTCGTCACCCCCCAGCACCGTCGTCCCGTCGCTCCGGATCACGTCGCCATCCACCACCGGCACCACCCCTTCGCCCGGGGCCACCGTGTCCATGTGCGCGGAAAGCAGCATCGCCTCGGCGCCCGGCACGTTGCCGTCGAAATGGGCAACGAGATTCCCCACCTCCCCGCCTACCGCGCTTCCGGCGTCGTCCATGAAAACCACGCCGCCCAACGCTTCGAGTATTTCCTTGAGACGCAACGCGATGGCCCGCTCCTTCCGGGACAGGCTGTCGATCCGCACCAACTCCAGCACGCGTTCCTTGAGACGCGCCTTGTCGATCAAGCAATACCTCCTCTGTCCGGATGGCCCCTTTGGCTGCAACGCTGCGAGCAGCGCAGCCGTCGACGGCATGAGCGACGTCGCCCCTCGCGACCACGGCCTTGCCGGGAGTCTACCAAAAAACCGGGAGACAGGTCCATTCTTTCTCCTGATACAACTCGCCGAATCCCGCCCATTCCGGGTGGCCGGAAGACTGAAATACCGTCGCGAGAAGAGAGTCATGTAACGGTGCGCATTCGTCGATGGCATTCACGGGGCGTCGTCCGACGTGAACGGTGAGGTCCACCTTCGTGCCAGGACCATTTCACGCTTGGTCACATACATCCTTGGCGCCTCCATGGTGGCCCACCTACGTTGACGCCACCCTCACCCCAACCCTCTCCCTCTGAGAGAGGGTTGGGGTGAGGGTGCCCCAATGAAGGCACCCCTTTGATGCGGCAGAAAATCGGAGCGGCCAGGGTCATTCGGGCTCCCTCACCCGGCCTTCGGGCTCCCTCACCCGGCCTTCGGCCACCCTCTCCCAGAGGGAGAGGGGTTTAGTTCGTCCATCCTGCTGCTTCCGTGTAGCCTCCCCGTGGCCGAGGTTAGCCGAAGGCGTCTCCCGGCACCGCACCGCGGCCCTGTGTCGGATTGCGCTGCGCTAATCCGACCTACCTGGGGCTGGAACCGTAGCGTGGCCGGCGGGCTGGTGGCCATCCTCATGACCCTGTTCGTGGAGCTGACCGCGCCCCGCCCCAGCCGCATCGAGGTGGAGTTCGGAGTGGATGCGCTGCCGAAGATCCGGGAATTCCTCGCGGGCTTTGCTTCACGCGGCGGTTGGGACAAGGCCATGGCCGATCGCCTCGACGCCGCCGGCGAAGAAACGCTGCTGACGCTCATGCGGCAGGACGAGACGGACGAGGGACGGGAACGGCGTCGGCTGCGACTGACGGCCCGCAAGGAAGGCGGCGGGGCGCTGCTGGAGTTCATCGCCGCGGCCGGCACCGACAACATCCAGGACCGCATCGCACTGCTCGGCACCGGCCCCACGGAGGTGCCGGACGAGCAGGAACTCTCGCTTCGGCTGCTGCGTCACATCGCCTCAAGGGTGCATCACCAGCAGTATCACGACACCGATATCGTGACGGTCCACGTGGACGCCCCCTCCGCTTCTCGCAAAGAGTCGTGAGTCCGCGCTCTCGGGGGACATGAAGGGGGTGAGTGGTGGCGGTGGCTGGACTTGAACCAGCGACAACGCGGATATGAGCCGCGTGCTCTGACCAACTGAGCTACACCGCCATTGTGTGTGTGAAGAACGCTCGCGGGAGGATTGACGCCCGGGACCAATCATAATAGAACGCGGGCCGGGAACATGCAAGCTGTGGCGGCCCCATGGCCGGGGCGCCGGGTCGCTTTGCCTTGCAAAATCCCGAGGCTTTCACTATTAGTCACCGGAGGCAGCCATTCCTCATGTGTTTGGCTGCGTTACGTCTGAACCGGACACGACCGCTCCGATCCAAGCCAACTTGGGATGGTCTGTCATGCGGGACAAGGGGCGGTCTCAGAACGGAGGAAAGCGCCATGCAGGGTTGGGTGACACACGCGTTCGAGGACATGCGGCTGGAAGAGTTGCCCGATCCGGAAGGCCGGCCCGGCTGGGCAGTGCTGAAGACCAAGGTCGTGCAGCCCTCGGTGACCGAGGTCCAGCTCTTCTATGGCGAGCGCTCCAATAGCTACGACAAGGTCAAGAAGAAGCTCGCCCAGGGTCCCGAACCGTTGTTCGGCCACGAGTTCTGCGCCGAGATCGTCGAGATCGAGAAAGATAATACCTATGGGCTGGCGGTGGGCGATCGGGTGGGCGCCACCCACACGGAGATCGGCACCATCGGGAGGGACTTCCCGGGCCTCTTCTCCGAGTACGCGGCGGTGCCGCTGGACGCGCTGGCCAAGATTCCCAAGGGCATCAGCGACTGGGAGGTGTCGGCGCTCCAGCCCCTGACCAGTTGCGTTCACAACATCCAGGTGCTGGGGGTGACGCTGGGGGACACGGTGCTGGTGCTGGGACAAGGGGTCATGGGGCTCAACTCGGCCCAGGCGGCCAAGGCCGCGGGCGCCGACACGGTCATTGGCACCGACATGAGACCGGAAATTCTGGAGATGGCCAAGGAGTTGGGGGTCGACGTCACCATCGACGCCTCCAAGGAAAACGTCGTCGATGCGGTGATGGAGCTGAGCCACGGCAAGGGCATTCCCCTTGTCATCGAGGCCGCCAGCGGCAGCCCGCAGATGGGACTGTCCGGGGGCGCCACCGTGTCGGAGGCGGTGGCGTGCGTGGCCGTTGGCGGGAAGGTGCTCAGCATCCCGCACTTCCATGAGCCCGTGACCCTGGACTTCAACTACCTTCGGGCCAAGCGGGTGACCTACATGTTCCCGCCGGAACTGGCCCACCCCAAGGAGATGACGCTGGCGGCGCGGCTGGTGGCGCAGAAGCGCATCAACATCGATCCCATGATCACCCACAAGCTGGAAGGCATCGACAAGATGCTGGAAGCCTTGGACATCACTGCCAACAAGTCCAAGTACGGTGCTTTGAACCCGGCGCAGGTGAGGTACTCGTAGGAAACTTACACGGTAGATTTAGTTTGAAGGAGGTTTTATGGACACCAAGATCATTGACGCCGACGGACACGTCAGGGACCGGGACGCGGACATTCGCGCCCACATGGAGGAGCCCTGGAACAAGCGGGAGGGCTCGCTGTTGCCCTCGGACGAGTGGGACTCGAGCATGTTCGGCACGCTGGGAATGAACATCACCGACGTTCCCACGCGCCTGCGCGACATGGACACCGAGGGGATCGAGATGTCGGTGCTGTTTCCCACCGGCGCGTTCCACGTCAACCGTATGCCGGAGAAGGCCTACGCGGGAGCCTTCGCGCGCGCCTACAACAACTGGATATCGAGCATGTGCAGCGAAGCGCCGGAACGGCTCAAGGGCGTCGGCGTGGCTCCGTTCCAGGACGTGCCCGCGGCCGTGGAGGAGATCAACCGCGCGGTGACCAAGCTCGGCGTGGTGGGGATCACGGTGGGCACCTTCGGCATGAAGGAGCACCTGGGGCAGGAGCTCTTCTGGCCCATCTACGAGGAGCTGGAGCGGCTCAACGTGCCGCTGTTGATCCACAACTCGCGTTCGGGGCCGGCGGGCGAGAACCGTTTCGATACGTTCCTCTTCAAGCATACCATCGGCCGTCCGTTCGAGACCATGCTGGACTGCGCGGCGCTGATGTACGGCGGCGTGCCGGAGCGGTTCCCGAAGCTGCGCATCGCCTTCCTGGAGTGCGGCGTCGGCTGGGTACCCTACTGGATGGACCGGATGGACGAGGAGTACGAGCACCGGCAGTCGGAAGCGCCGTTGCTCAAGGCCATGCCCAGCGAGTACATGAAGGCGGGGAACTGGTACTACGCGGCCGAGCCGGAAGAGGAGAGCCTGCCCTACGGCATCGAGCGGATAGGGGAGAAGAACATCGTGTTCGCCTCCGACTACCCGCACTGGGACGGCATGTTCCCCAACGTGACCAAGACCATCAAGGAACGGACGGACATATCCGACGGCTTCAAGGCCAGGTTCCTGGGAGAGAACGCCAAGGGGCTCTACGGCTGGGACTAGACGAGTGGCGGGCAACGGGATTTTCGAGTGAAACTGACACTGACACCCAGGACGCTCTTCAGCCTGCTGGTCCTGGTCTTTTTCGGCTACCTGGTCTGGGAAGCCCAGGGGTGGCGCCTGCAGGCCCGCCTTTACCCTTTGGCCATCGGTATTCCCATGATCGCCCTGGCGGTCATCAACATCGTGCAGGAGCTCAGGGGGCCGAAGAAGGAAGCGGCATCGAACACCCCTGTGGACTTCCAGCTTACCCAGACCGTTGAGCCGGCCGTGGCGGTCCGGCGGACCTTGAACATGCTGTCCTGGATCGTGGGTTTCCTGGCGGGCATATGGGTCTTGGGATTCTCCATCACCATTGCCGGCATGACCTTTGGGTTTCTGAAGATACAAAACAAGGAAGGCTGGAGGATGTCGCTGGTGCTCACGGCCTCGGCGTGGCTGGTGTACTACGTGGTGTTCGAGCGCACGCTGCTGCTGCCATTCCCCGAGGGACAGGTCTTCCTTTGGCTGGGTATGGAGTAACCGGGCGCGTATACATGGGCGAGACAAGCGAGTCGTAAACATTGGGTGCCGAACACCGGAGGTGTGCAATGACGAAACGAGCGATCTGTCGAACTTTTCTCGTGCTGTTGCTGGCGGGTTTCCTGTTCATGAGCTTCGCGGGTCAGGCCGCGGCCAAGGACTTCTATGAAGGCAAGACCATACGCATACTGGTCTGCTGCACGCCGGGCGGGTTTTACGACCGGTGGTCCCGGCTGTTCGCGCGGTACATGGGCAAGTATATCCCCGGGAAGCCCGAAATCATCGTCCAGAACATGCCCGGGGCGGGCGGGCTCATCGCGACCAACTACACCTACAAAGTCGCCAAGCAGGACGGTACGGCCATCGTCTCGCCGCTGGGCGGACAGTACCTGGATCAGGTGGCCGGTCGGAAGGAGGTGCTATTCGACTTTGGCAAGTTCCAGTGGCTGGGGACGCAGGAAGTGAGTCACTCGGTGCTCTTCTGCCGCCGTGACTCGAAATTCCAGAGTGTCGAGGACCTGATCAAGAACAAGAAGGAACCGGCAAAGCTCGGCAATACCGGGACCTCGGGCAGCAGCTATTTCATCGGCAAGGTCCTGGAGAACGCCGTGGGTGCAAACTTCAACTTCGTCATGGGCTATCAGGGGGGCAGCGAGATCGACCTGGCGGTGGAAAGAGGCGAGGTCGCGTGCCGCGGTATGACCATTCCGCCGCACTTCGGCCGGGAGCCCTATCTGACTTGGCACAAGACCAACTTCATCACGCAACTGATACAGACCGGAAGCGAGCGGGATTCGCGAATGAAGGATGTTCCCACGCTCACTGAGGTGATGGAAAAATACAATACGCCCGCCGGCGTCCGGGCCATCGCCAAGGTGATCTTTGCCAGCGGCGACTTCGGGCGCCCCCTCGGGGTGGGGCCGGGTGTCCCGGCGGACCGGGTCAAGATATTGCGTACGGCCTACGCCAAGGCGCTGCAGGACCCGGGGCTGATGGCCGATGCCGAGAAGGGGCGGATGACGCCTATAATACCGAGCAGCGGCGAGAAGGTTCAGGCGTTGGCCGAGTTCGTGTCGAACCAGCCGCAGGAAGTGGTGGACGGCGTGAAGGCGATCCTGGGGAGGTAGCTGACCGGCCATGATGCTCGACGCCTTCATAGAGGGACTGTATCACGTCCTTTCCTGGCCGGCCTTCGGCTTTCTGCTCCTGGGCGCGTTGGTGGGTTTCATCGTGGGGATTCTCCCCGGCCTGGGTGGCCTGGCCACCCTGGCCCTGATGCTCCCCTTCGCCTACAAGATCGGGGAGCCGATCTCGGCCTTTTCCTTTCTCCTGGGTATGCACGCCATCACCGGCACCACCGGTGACCTCACCTCGATTCTCTTCGGCATCCCGGGAGAGGGCACGGCCGCGGCCACCATCATGGACGGCTACCCCATGACCAAAAAAGGGGAGGCCGGCCGGGCCATGGGCGCCGCGCTCATGAGCTCGCTGGTGGCCGGCCTTGAAGGCGCCCTCATCCTGGCCCTCGCCATTCCCATCATGCGCCCCCTGGTGCTGTTCTTCGGCTCTCCGGAGCTGTTCATGCTGGCGATTCTGGGTATCACCTTCATCGCCTCGCTCAGCGGGTCTTCACTCACCAAGGGACTCCTGTGTGGCGGCATCGGCCTCCTGCTGGCGGCCATCGGCGTCGATCCACAAACCGGTACCCTGCGTTACACGTTGGGCACGCTCTATCTCTGGGATGGCCTGAGTCTGGGACCCGTGGTGGTAGGACTCTTCGCCATCCCGGAGATCATCGATCTGGCGGTGCGGGGCACCAGCATCGCCGAGGGTAAGGTGGAGAAGATCACCGGGGTCATGGAAGGGGTCAAGGACACCTTCCGCCACTTCGGCCTGACCATGCGCTGCGGCTTCATCGGCGCGTTTATCGGCGCCTTGCCGGGCCTCGGCGGCGGCGTCTCGCAGTGGCTGGCCTACGGCCACGCGGTGCAGTCGTCGAAGGACAAGAGCGGGTTCGGCAAGGGCGACGTCCGCGGCGTCCTGGGACCCGGGGCCGCCAACAACTCGAAGGAAGGGGGCAACCTGATCCCCACCGTGGCCTTCGGCATCCCGGGCAGCAGCGCCATGGCGATCCTGCTGGGGGCGTTCCTCATCGTCGGCCTCAACCCCGGTCCGGAGATGCTCACCAAGCATCTGGACATCACCTTTGCCATGGTGTGGATCCTCGTGATCGCCAACATCATAACCGCGGGCGCGTGCTTCCTGTTCCTGAATCATCTCGTGAAGCTCACCTTCGTCAGGGGCCACCTGCTGATACCGTTCCTGCTCATGTTCGTCTTTCTGGGCGCCTTCGCGGCCCACAACAACTTCAGCGACATGATCGTCACGGTCATCTTCGGTGTGGTGGGTTACGTCATGGTGCTGTTCCAGTGGCCGAGGCCGCCTTTCGTGCTGGGCCTGGTGCTGGGGACCATCGTCGAGAACTATCTGTGGATTTCCAGCAGCGCCTATGGAGCGGCGTGGCTCTTGCACCCCACGGTGGTCAGCATCTTCATCCTGATGGTGGGAACCCTGGTATACTCCATGGTTCAGACGCGCAGAGGCAAGTCCATCGAGGACGAGATCCGGAAAGGCGCCGAAGGAAAGGTGGAGTAAGACCTGCTCCCCGTTGCCCTGGCCCTTCTGGCCTCCTTTGCCTTCGCGTGCACGGCAACGCTGGTTCATCGTGGGGTCCAATATCTCGATCCCTTCAGCGGCCTGGTGGTGGACCTCTTCTTCAACGGGGTGTGCCTGTGGCTCTTCGTTTTCACTTTTCACGATCTCTCGGAGCTCTGGTCCGGCGCCAACCTGATATTCGCGGTCTCCGGCCTCGTCGTGCCGGGACTCTTTCGCCTGGTGGCCTTCAAGGGTATCGAGCGGATGGGAGCCTCGGCCGCCACCGCGGTTCTCAATTCGGCGCCACTCTTTGCCGTGCTTCTGGCCATGGTGTTCCTGGGTGAGCAACCCGGCCCCGCCAACTTCCTGGGCGCCGTGGCCGTCGTCTGCGGCTTGGTGTTCTTGTCGTGGAAGGGCGAATCGAGATCCTGGCGCCCTCGGGACCTGGTCTTCCCGGCATCCGGAGCGTTGCTCGCGGCGCTGCGCGACAATCTGGTCCGTTTCGGACTGCTTGCCGGGCCGGCGCCCATGGTGGGAGCCACGATCACGGTGAGCGCGTCGTTCCTTACCATGTCGGCGGTCTATTTCCCGACCAATGGCCTGACGCGTCTGAGAGTTTGCAGGTGGGGAACGCTCGGCTGCTTCGCCTTGATCGGATTCGTGCACTTCGTGGCCTACTACCTGATGTTCACGGCGCTGGGCATGGCGGACGTCGCCGTGGTATCCCCCCTGGTGCACTGCTTCTCGCTCTTTACCCTGGGGCTTTCCCCACTTATCCTGGGTGACTCGGACCCGATAACGCAGCGCAAGGCAGTCGCTACCTCCATGGTCGTGCTGGGCGTGCTGCTGATCGCGTGGTCGAGGTGGTCGTACGCGGCTTCATGAGGGTCCCGCCGACGTCATGTGGACACTGCCGAACCTGCCGTGGGGACGGGTTTCAAACCCGCCCGTGCCTCGTAAGTGAGCCAACGTCATGTGGACGCTGCCGAACCTGCCGTAGGGGTGGGTTTCAAACCCGCCCGTGCCCGTAAGGGAGCCAACATCATGTGGACACTGCCGAACTTGCTGAGTCTCTTCCGTATCCTCCTGGTGCCCTTCCTGGCCTACCTGCTCGCGTTCACGGACCCGGTGTCCTGCGCCCTGGCCGCGCTGATCTTCATCATCGCATCCGTGACCGACATGCTCGACGGCTATCTGGCGCGCCGGAACAAGAGCGTATCCGACTTCGGCAAGCTGCTGGATCCCTTGGCGGACAAGCTGCTGGTGGTAACCGCCCTCATCATGCTGGTGGCCATCGATCGTCCCGGAGATGCGGACGTGCCCGCATGGTTGGTGGTGATCATCGTCGCCCGCGAGGTGGCCGTGACCGTGCTGCGAGGCATCGCCCTGTCCGAGGGCATCATCATCTCCGCCGACGAGTTGGGCAAATACAAGATGCTGGTCCAGACCTTCGCCCTGGTGGGATTGATGCTCCACTACCCCTACCTGGGAATCGATTTCTTCGTCGCCGGCATGTATTTCCTGTGGCTTTCCACCGTGCTCGCAGTCTGGTCCGGGGTCCAGTATCATGTCGGGTTCCTGCGCTCCCTGCGCGTCGGATCCCGGACCTCCGGCGCTGCTCGTACGTAGAGGCAAGCAGCGACACCTCGAATCCGTCATTCCCTCGCCCCCTCCGTCATTCCCGCGAAGCAGGCTGTGTCAAGACGCCATTCCCGGGTAGCAAAGGCCAACCCGTCATTCCCGCGAAAGCGGGAATCCAGGAGTGGCGGGGAGGCGTCCCGCCATGCGGCCGGATGAAGTCTCACAAATTGACAAGGATCGGCGGATGATGTAGGAAATGTCGAAGGATGCGGGTGTAGCTCAGTTGGCTAGAGCGTATGCTTGCCAAGCATAAGGTCGCCGGTTCGACCCCGGTCACCCGCTCCAACCCCCACACTCTCCACTGGCCGTTCTCGACAACATCATTGATTTCAGCCGCGACCGTTCCGACGCCGTGCAAACACCGCTGAAATTCGCCACCTCCAACAAGCACAAGTTCACCGAGGTGCAGGCAATCCTCGCGGACCACGGGATACCCGTGGAGATGGCTCCCATGGAGCTACGGGAGATCCAGGCGGACGCTCTGGAGGAGATCGCCGCAGAGAAGGCCAGGGAGGCATGCCGGAGGCTCGACGGCCCCGCCATGGTGGAGGATACCGGTCTGTTTATCCACCACCTGCATGGCTTTCCCGGTCCGTACTCGGCCTACGTGTTCCGGACCCTGGGAAACCAGCGCGTCTTGCGGCTGCTGCGGGACGTGACGGACCGAGGCGCGACGTTTCAATCCGTATTCGCCTACTGTCAGCCGGACGGCTCGCCCGAGTGCTTTCCGTCCGCCGTGCACGGCACCATTGCCCCAGCGTGTCGGGGAGAAGGGTGGGGCTACGATCCCATCTTTGTGGCCGAGGGCGCGTCCGGGAGGACCTACGGCGAGCTCGGCAGCGAGAAGAACCGGTTGTCCCACCGCCGCATGGCCCTGGAGAGCCTTGCCCGCTGGATTCACAACTCCGGAAACTCGATCTGAACCGCCGAACCGTGCAGGAGGCGCACCTGGATCAGGAGAAACGTGAAGCCCCAACTTCTCCGACTACACCCTACACCCTCTCCAAGCTACTTCTTCGGAAAGAGAATGCCTTTCAGTTTCTGGACCATTTCAGGTGGCAGCGCGTCCAGCGACTCCACGACCTTTTGCACCTCGGCGCCGTCTGAAGGGTCGATGTTCAAGCGCGACCTCTTGGCATCCTCCAGGAATTGCGGATCCTGCAAGGTCTTCATGAAGGCCGTTCGAAGCGTTTTCACGCGTTCCGGGGGTGTGCCCGGAGGCAGTGCGTAAATTCGAGTGAGCCTGGCGGGATCATGGACGCCCGCCTTGATGAGAAGCCGTGCCTCTTCGGTCTTCGCAAAGCTGATATCCAGAGGGACATCCGGAAGCTCGCGATGCGCCTTTGGAGACATCTGCAGGACCGTCACTGCGTCCCCGGACTTGAGTTTTGCTCCCCAGGTGGCGGTCAAGGCTGTCCAGCTCAGTCCACAGATACCATCCACCTCACCGCGATCAGCGGCCAGAAGCATACCGGGTGCGCCTCCATACCCCTCGATCAATTTGATGGGCAGGCCAAGCGCGGCTTGCAGCACTCTGGGACCGTCGTTCGTGGCATTGCCGGGACCCGTGCCGGACAACTTGACCGGAGTGGGCGAGTTCATCCATTTCGTCATGTCGGTAATACCGCTCGCCTTGGTGAACGCACAAACGGCGATGGTCGATTCCGGGACTCCGAGAAACTCGTACTTGCCGGAAACGAACTGGATACCCTTTTGTCCGTAGAGACGGGCCCAAAAGAGGCTTCCGGGGAAATTTCCTATGGTCAAGCCATCGGGTTTGGCTTTTCTGTACATATAGTTGGCCGAAATGAGTCCCCCTGCCCCGGTCATGTTCTGTACCAGGAACCGCGGATTTCCCGGAATATAGCGGCCCATGTGCCGGCCTATGGTACGCGAATAGATGTCGAAACCGCCACCCACGGAGAATGCCACCACAATACGAATGGTCTTGTCTTTGAAAAACATGTCTTCCGCGGCCAGACTGCTGGACGGACCGCCTAACGTGGAGACTC